>CAWBYD010000011.1:0-111075 GCA_963792915.1 uncultured Solirubrobacteraceae bacterium | reverse complement strand
CGTAGACGGCGCTCACCGACCCGTCGGAGGTGAGGCGCATGTTCTCCACGCGCCGGTCGGTGTGGCCAACGACGAGATCTCCGGCGTCGACGTCGCGGAGTCGGCGGGCACGCGCAGCGATCTCGTCTATCCATTCCGTGCCCGCGGTGGTGGCGGCGAAGTCGAATCGACCGTCGTGCGGCGTCGGCCAGAGGTCCGCTGGCCGAGTGGCCATGATGTTCTCGCGCAGAGCGGCGAGCCGGGTCATCGGGCGGCATAGCGCGACGAGCTGCGCGAGCGACGTCGCAAGCGCGCGGCGGATCGCAGGGTCATGGGCGTCCGCCGCGCCTCCCTCGTCCAGCAGCGTCTCGGCGACCGCGATGCCGCGTGCCAGCGGCCTGGGTGGAGCGACCGGCGCGGGCGCGGGAAATCCGGCGTCGGCGAGCGAGCGCTGCACCGTCTGCATCGCCTCGAGGTAGCGCGGCGAGGCTCGCGGCGGGTGAACCTTGATGACGACCCGGCGCCCGTCGGCGAGGCGCAGCCCGTAGACACTGCCGACGCCCGCCGCGAAGAACTCCGCATGGGCCGGCTCCGCGCCGAGCGCCCGGCGGCACCACTCGTCCACCAGGGCCCCGATCGCCTCCGGCGTCGGGTCGGGGAACACCTCCGGGACCGCGTGTGGCATATCTCCCCACTCGACGAACCGCTCAGCGATCAGATCCTCCGTGCGCCGCACGCGGTGCAGCGTACGGCGCCGATCGCGGCGTGGCTGGTGCCCGCGCCGCCCACTGGCGCGCGTCGGCGGGCAGGCGCGACCCGCCACCCGGCATCGCTCCGGCTGCCGCTTTCCATACCCACCGGCGGCAGGCGAGTTTCGCGGGGTCTGAGGCGGAGGGGGAGGGATTCGAACCCTCGGAGCAGGGGTTACCCACTCAACGGTTTTCGAGACCGCCCGATTCAACCACTCTCGCACCCCTCCGGGCGCGGGTTCGCAGGGTAGCGTCTATCGGCGCCGGGCGGCGAAGAAGTCCAGGAGCAGGGCGGCGCATTCCGGCTGCAGGACGCCGCCGGTGACCGCAGGGCGGTGGTTCAGGCGCGGGTCGGCGAGGATGTCGAGGACCGAGCCGGCGGCGCCCGCCTTCGGGTCGGCGGTGCCGTAGACGACGCGAGGGATGCGCCCGAGTACGATCGCCCCGGCGCACATCGGGCACGGCTCGAGCGTGACGTAGAGGACGGTGTCGAGCAGGCGCCAGGAGCCGAGCGCGGCGGCGGCGGCGCGCAGCGCGATCATCTCGGCGTGGGCGCTGGGGTCCTGGCGCAGTTCGCGCTCGTTGTGGCCCGCTCCGATGACGTCGCCTCCCGGCCCCACGACGACCGCGCCGACCGGCACGTCGTCGTGCGCGAGCGCCAACTCCGCCTGCGCCAGGGCGAGTCGCATGAAGGTGTTGTCACAGTTAGGGGTGGGTTCTGTCACGGATTTGTCGCGAACGGGGGTTGTCCAGCAACTCTGTGCCGTCGATCATGTTGTAGAAGCGAGACGGACCCAGCAGCCAAACCCCGTCCGTCCCCCGATGCCACCCAGCTCCCGCCTGCTCGTCGCCACCGCTCTCGCCTGCGCTGCTCTCGCGCCGGGCGTGGCCGCGGGCGCGCCCGCGAGTGCGGCGGCGCACGGCGAGACTGCGGGCACGGCGGCGCGCCGCGAGACTGCGGGCACGGCGGCGCGCGGCGCTGGTGCGGGCGGCGATACTGCGGGCGCGGCGGCGAGCGGCGATAGTGCGGGCGCGGCGGCGGGCGGCGCAGGCGCGGCACCTGGCGTCGCGGCGGGGAGCCCGGGCGCTGCGGCACCGGCGGCCGCCACCGCGGGGACGGGCGCGGCGGCGGGCGGCTCCGCACCGGGTGACCCCACCGCCGGAGCGGCGGACGCGCGGTACCGCCCGGGCCAGGTCGTGGTTCGCTACGCGCCGGGCGCGCAGGCCGCGCGCATCGGCGCCGTGCCGCGCACTCGCGTCGTGAACGTCCCCGCGGGGCGCAGCGTCGCCGACTTCGAGCGGGCGCTGCGCAGGCGTCCGGGCGTGCTGAGCGCCACCGCCAACTACGTCGCGAAGGTCTCGGGCTGGATTCCGCCCGACCCCGGCGCCGCCGCGACGGTGGCGGGCTGGCAGGCGCTGCAGTGGAACTTCCTGCCCGGCACCGGCGTCAACGCGCCGGACGCGTGGACGCACCTGATCAACGCGGGCCATCCCGGCGGGCGCGGCGTGACGGTCGCGGTGCTGGACACGGGCATCGCCTACGCCAACCGCCAGCGCTACCGCCGCTCGCCGGACTTCTCGCCCGTGCGCTTCACGCACGGCTACAACTTCGTCGACAACGACCCGTTTCCCAACGACGACAACGGGCACGGCACGCACGTGGCCGGCACGCTCGCCGAGGGGACGGGCAACGCCGTCGGCGTCACCGGGCTCGCCTACGGCGTGAAGCTGATGCCGGTCAAGGTGCTGGACAAGAACGGCGAGGGCGACTCGGCGACGATCTCCAAGGGCATCCGCTGGGCGTCGGACCACGGCGCCAAGATCATCAACCTGTCGTTCGAGTTCGGCTCGGGTGTCACGCGCCAGCAGATCCCGGACATCCTCGACGCGCTGCGGCACGCACGCCAGAAGGGCGTGCTGGTCGTCGGCGCGTCCGGCAATGCGGCCGCCCAGGCCGTCGCCTACCCGGCGCGCTCGAGCGACGTGCTGTCGGTCGGGGCCACGACCCAGCACGGCTGCCAGGCCGACTACTCCAACGAGGGCCAGGACCTCGACGTCGTGGCGCCGGGCGGCGGCCCCGACGCGCCGATCGACGGCGACCCCCTCTGCCGCCCGCTGGACCCGCCGGGCGGCGACGTCTACCAGATGACCTTCACGGGGACCAACCCGCGCAGGTTCGGGCTCCCGAGCGGGTACATCGGCACCTCGATGGCCGCGCCGCACGCCGCAGCGACGGCGGCGATGGTCGTCGCGTCCGGGATTCTCGGGGCGAACCCGACACCGGCCGCGATCGAGCGCCGCCTGGAGCTGACGGCGACCGACATCGGCACGCCGGGGCGCGACCCGCACTACGGCTGGGGGCGGATCGACGCCGCGAAGGCGACCGACCCGGCCGTGCCCGTGACGTAGGGCCGAGCGCCGCCCCTACGTCGTCCGGATGATCAGCACCGAGCAGGGCGCGTGGTGCGACACCTTGTTGGGGACCGAGCCGAGCAGGAAGCGCCGCGCGCCGGTCATGCCCTTGTTGCCGACCACGATCAGGTCGGCGTCGCGCTCCTCGGCGACGTCGAGGATCGCGTCCGCGGGATCGCCCTCGCGGGCGAACGTCTCGACTGCAACGCCGGCCTCCTTGACCACGTCGGCGGCGTCGCTGAGCGTCGCGTCCACCTCCTCGCGCGGATTGACCATCCACTGCAGGTCGTCCGGCGTCTGGCGCGCCTCCTCGCGCAGCCGCGCCTTCGGCACCGGCTCGTAGGCGGACACGATGTGGAGGCTGGCGCCGACCGACTTGGCGAGATCGATCGCCTCGTCCACGGCCTTGCGGGCGGTCTCGGAACCGTCGGTCCCCACCACGATCGAGCGGAACATGGCCGCGATCATAAACGCGCTCTCACGCGTCCAACGCCGGTTGGCGTTCACGAAATCTTGATCAGCCCGATCACCAGCGCGATCAGCACGAAGATCACGATGGCGACCTGAACCCAGATCCAGAAGGGCGACACGCGGCCCTAGGCTAGTGCCTCCTGCTCGCGCCCCGTCGCCGTGACCGTCGTGACCGGCAGCCCGAGCCCGGCGGCCTTGCTCGGGAGGTCGAGCTTGAGCCAGCGCGAGACCCGCGTGGGCAGGGTCGAGATGATGATCTCGTCGAAGCCGTGGATGTTGATGGCGTCCTGGATCGCCGCCAGCGGCTCCGGACACCCGATCATGCCCTCGACCGGCGAGCCCGCCGCCCGCTCGAGCAACGGCAGCGCGAGCTCCAGCGTCTGCTCGGCCTCGGACTGCCCCTGATCCTCGGGGTCCACGACCTTGTGCAGCCCGTGCGCCGGGTTCGGGATAAGCAGCGTGAACTCAGCGTCCCCGCGGCCGGCGCGCTCCTTGACGGCCGCGAGCAGCGCAGGGGTGGCAGCGGTCTTGTTGGCGACGACGAGCACCCTGGACATACACGGCTCCCTTCTTCGCTTTGCGGCAATTGTCGCAAGCACCGGCGGAGCGTCAACCCCGATGACCGCGTGCGGACCGGCGGGGCGCGCCCGCACGCGCGCCCCGCTCGGCCGCAATCGCGCCGCCGAGGCGGCGCGAAGCGCGTAACTCCGTCAGCTGAGCTCGGCGCCGCCCGAGGCGTGGGTGCGCCAGCGGCTGCCGACCTTGCGCCGGACCGTCAGGTCCACCTGGATGTGCGCGGCGCCGTTCATGCGCATGCTGATGCGCGGCGAGTAGCCGGACTTCGTGACGACGGTCTTGGTGACCGTCTTGGTGCTCTTGTCGGCCTTCATCTTCATCTGGATGCGGAACGTGCCCTTGCCGAGCGCGAGCGGGCGCAGGTCGGCCGTGCTCGCCGTGGGCAGCGAGGTCAGCGAGATCTCCCCGAGCACGCGCGCCGCGACGCTCCCGCGTCCGCTGCGCAGCACCGCCTCGCTGACGCTGCGCGCGACCGGCTGCGGCTTGGACGTGGTTGTGGACGTGGGGGTGGACGTGGACGACGCCGTGCGGTCGGCGAGCTTCGCCGCCGCGGTGCCGGCGGCGTTGCCGGCGGTGTCGGTGGCGATCACGACGACCGAGCCCTTGGCGACCGCGAACGTGCCGTCGGCGGCGGTGGGCAGTGCGGCGGCGCCGTTGAGGCTCCACGAGAGCCCGGCCATCCCGGACAGGGCGTCCGTGCCTGCGGCGTGGCAGACGTAGCCGGTGCCGGTGCCCGGCGTGCAGCTGACCGTCGGCACCGGCGGCGTGCGGTCCACCCGCACGCGCGCGGTCCCGGTCTGCTCGTTGCCGGCGTTGTCGACGGCGCGGAACGCGAGCGTCCAGTCGCCGTCGTCGCCGACTGAATACGCGTTGCCGGCCACGTCGGCGGGAATGCCGCCGTCGCGCGCCGCGGTCAGCAGCGCCAGGCCGGACTCGCCGCCGTCGGCGGCGACCGAGCAGTTCGCGATCGTATTGCGCCAGGCGTTGCTCCCGCAGTCGACGCTGAGCAGCGGCGCGTTCTTGTCGATCCCCACGCTGTCGGCCCGCCACGCGGATGCGTTGCCCGCCACGTCGACGACCCGCGTGGAGAGCGTGTGGGCGCCCGTGGCGACGACCGACGCGGAGGGCGTCGTGAACGTGCTCCCGCCGTCCAGCCGCCACTCGACGCGGGAGACGCCGGAGGTGCTGTCGGTGCCCGCCACGGTCACGCTGTAGGTGGACCGCAGCCACGCGGCGGACGGGTGCGCGGTCGTGTTGACCGGGGCGGTCGTGTCGATCTTGACGGTCTCGGTGCGCCACGCGGACACGTTGCCGGCGGCGTCCACGGCGCGCGTCTCGAGCAGGTGCGTGCCGTCGGCGGAGACCACCGCCGGGCTTCCGGTCTGCACCGCGCCGCCGTCCACGCGCCATTCGGCGTGGCCGAAGCCCGACAGCGCGTCGGTGCCGGTCAGCGCCAGCGACAGCGCGCTCGTCTGCCACGCCGTCGGCGCCACGGGACTGGTGTTCGCCGGCAGCACCGAGTCGATCTTGATCGTGTCGGTCTTCCACGCCGACGCCTGCCCGGCGGCGTCCAGGACGCGCCGGCGCAGCGTATGGGTGCCGTCGCCCGCGAAGGTCACCGAGCCGCCGACGGCGAGCGTCGCCGGCGCGCCGCCGTCGAGCTGGTACTCCCACGACGCGACGCCGGACGTGGCATCGGTCGCGGTCAGCGCGAGCGTCTGCGAGTTGGCCCAGCCGGAGGGCACCGTGGTCGTGTCGACGGGGACGGCGGTGTCGATGTTGATCGTCTGCGCGCGCCACGTGGAGACGTTGCCGTTGTTGTCGGTCACGCGCGTCTCGAGCGTGTGCGTGCCGTCGCCCGCGACGGCGACGACGGTGCCCGGCGAGACGATGTGGATCGGGGAGCCGTCCAACCGCCATTCGACGATCGCGACCCCGCTGCCGGCGTCGAAGCCCGAGACGGTCACGTTGAGGTTGGCGGTCTTCCAGACCGCGCTGACGGTCGTCGTCGTGTCGGTCGGCGGCGACGTGTCGGCGGACGTGTCGACCGTGACGCTCGCGAGCTTCCAGGTCGAAGTGTTCCCGGCGGCGTCCACCACGCGCGTCTGCAGCTGGTGCGTGCCGCCCCCGACGAACGTCGCGGCCGAGCCGGACGGGCCGGTCTGCAACGCGCCCTGGTCGATCTGCCACTCGACGTGGTCGACGCCGGAGTGGGCGTCGGTGCCGGTGACCGCGACGGTGCCGCCGTTGGCGATCGGCGCGCCCGGGGCCGTCGTCGTGTCGGTCGGGGTGACCGTGTCGATGTTGACCGTGTCGATGCGCGGCGTCGAGGCGTTGCCCGCGAGGTCGACCGCCCACGTCGTGAGCGTGTGGCTGCCGGTGCCGGAGACCGACACCTGGGTGCCCGATGGCACGGCCTGGGTCGGCCCGCCGTCGATCTCGTAGCGCATCTCCTGCAGCCCCGCGCCGCCGTCGTTCCCGCTCAGGACGACCGGATAGGCGGTCGTGCGCCAGGCCGTGGGAGCCACCGGAGTGGCGTTCACCGGCGCGGTGGTGTCGATCTTGATCGTCCACGTGGTCCAGTTCGAGGACCAGCCCGCGACGTCCCAGACGCGGGTCTTGAGCGTGTGGACGCCGTCGCCCGACACCGTGACGGTCTTTGGATTGCTCGTCGACGTGCTCGACGAGGACGCGCCGTCGAGGATCCATTCGACGTGGTCGATGCCGGAGTGCTGGTCGAAGCCCGTGACGTCCACCGCGACCGGCGCGGTGCTCCAGCCCGCGGAGACCGATGTGCTGTCGGTCGGACGCACGGTGTCGACCTTGACCGTGCGCGTCGCCCAGCCGGACGTCGAGCCGTGGTAGTCGAACACCCGCGTCTTGAGCGTGTGGACGCCGTCGGCGTTGATCTGCACGGTGCTGTTGTCGGGCCCGCTGCCGAGCACGCCGTCGAGATCCCACTCGACGTGCTCGATGCCCGAGCCGTTCGTGTCGTCGCCGGTGACGTGGATGGTCTGCCCGGTCTGCTGCCAGCCCACCGGCGTTGTTGTCGTGTCGGTCGGGCCGCTGAGGTCCACCTGGACGGTGCGCGTCCACCACGACGACGTGTTGCCGGCGTTGTCCTGGACCTGCGTGGAGATCGTGTGAGCGCCCTCGGGCATGTTCACCGAGGAGTGGTCCGCTCCGGACGTGATCGTCCCGCCGTCGATCCGCCAGCGGACGACGCTGACGCCGGACCCGGCGTCGGCGCCGGTGACGTCGATCGACGTCGGGGCGTACTGCCACCCGATCGGCGTGACCGTGTTGTCGGCGGGGAGCACCGAGTCGATCCGGACGTGGTCGGTCTGGGACGAGGACACGTTGCCCGCGTTGTCGACGGCGCGCGTCAGCAGCGTGTGATCGCCGTCGCCGCTGACCATGACCGACGGCGCGGGCGTCCAGCCGCCGCCGTCGAGGTCGTATTCCATGCGATTCAGCCCCGACGTGGCGTCGCTGCCGGTGAGCGTGACCGTGAGCGGCGTGTTGCGCCACAGGCTCGAGACCGACGTCGTGTTGATCGGCACGGTGGCGTCGACCATCACGGTCTCGTCGATCCACGCGGTTCCGCGCGCGAGCAGGTCGACCGCGCGATGGCTGAAGACATGGCTGCCGTCGCTGGACACGGCGACGGGCGTGTTGAACGCCGCGGTCGTCTGCGGGCGCCCGCAGTCGAGCATCCACTCCATATGGTCGCCGGTCCCGTCGACGGTCACGCTCTGGGGCGTGTTCTGCCACCCCGAGGGTGGTGCCGCGGTGCTGTCGGTCGCCGTGGTCGCCGGATCGGCGGCCTCAATCCCCGCGCACGCGGAGAGCGCGGAAAAGCGGGAAATCGAACCCCAGGACGTCGCTGCCTGCGCCGGAGCCGCCATGCCGAGCGCCCCGATCAGCGGGAGCAGGACGAACAAACGAATCCGAGAGGACACGTCCTGGTATATCGGCAGAACGCATCAGACCTGCAGTGGGCATGTTTTCAGAGGCGCGCGAACGCACGTGCCACGTCGGGGTCGAACTCGCCGCCGGCGCCTCGCGCGATCTCGGCGGCCGCCGCCTCGGGCGTGAAGGAATCGCGGTACGGGCGCTCGTGGACGAGCACGTCATACACGTCGGCGACGTGCACGATGCGCGCCGCCAGTGGGATCGCCGCGCCGCTCAGCGCGTCGGGGTAGCCGGAGCCGTCGAAGCGCTCATGGTGGTGGCGGGCGATCTCCTCCGCGCGCGCGATCGCCTCCGACGCGCTGCCGGACAGGACCCGCGCGCCCATCATCGCGTGCGTCTTGATGACCTCGAACTCCTCCGAGGAGAGCTTGCCGGGCTTGAGCAGGATCGAGTCCGGGATCGCGATCTTGCCCAGGTCGTGCAATGGCGCGGCACGCCGCAGGTGCGCGACCTCGCGGTCACCGAGCCCGAGCGCGCGGCCCAGCCTCGCGGCGAGCTCGCCCACGCGCTGCGTGTGCTCGTAGGTGTTGTCGTCGCGGTAGCCGGCCGTCTGGAGCAGGCGGTCGAGCGTGTCGCCGGCGGCGGCGTCGAGCTCGCGGCGGCGCGTGACGGCCTGGCCGGCCAGCGCGTGCTCGAGGTCCTGCGCTTGCGCGCGCAGGGCGCGCAGCTCGATCAGGGCGAGCAGGCGCGGGGCGAGTGAGGTCTCGAGCTCGTCCAGCGCGATCACGGGCGGCCCGGCCTGCAGGCCGAACGGGTCCAGGCGCGCCCGCAGCGTGGTCTCCGCGGTGCCCAGCGCGAGGACGGCCGCGGGCGGATTGGCGATCGACGCGCGGGCGACCGACTCGGGGTCTCCCGCGAGTACGTCGGCGCCGAGCGCGGCGAGCCGTTCGCGCGCCGCCTGCACCGCGCCCGGATCGTCGCCGGCGACGAGCAGCCTCAGGCCCGCGAGGGCAGCGTCCTCCATACTGGCCGCATCATGGCGGACGCGGGAGACGACCGGCGGATCGGCACGGTCATCGCGGGCTACCGGATCGACTCGCGCATCGGGCGCGGGGGGATGGGCGTCGTCTACAAGGCCCATCACCTCAGCCTCGGGCGCCAGGCGGCGCTGAAGCTGATCGCGCCCGATCTGGCCGAGTCCTCGGGCTTCCGCGAGCGCTTCGCGCACGAGGCGCGGATCGCCGCCGCGCTGGCGCATCCGAACATCGTCACGGTCTACGACGCGGGCGAGGTCGACGGGACGCTCTACCTCGCGATGCGCTTCGTCGACGGGCAGGACCTCGCCGCGATCCTGGCCGCCGAGCGGCGGCTGCTCCCCTACCGGGCGATCGACGTCTGCCGCCAGGTCGCGGCCGCGCTCGACGCCGCGCACGAGGTCGGCCTGATCCACCGCGACGTCAAGCCCGCCAACGTGCTGATCGAGGGCCGCGACGCGTTCCTCTCCGATTTCGGGCTCGCCAAGCGCCTCGGCGGCCTCGCCGCGCCGATCACGACGGCGGGCGATGTCGTGGGCACGATCCACTACGCCGCGCCGGAGCAGATCGAAGGCCGGCCGGTCTCCGGGCGCACCGACGTCTATTCGCTCGGCTGCGTGCTCTACCACTGCCTCACGGGTCGCCTCCCGTACCCGCGCGACGGCGACGTGGCGATCATCTACGCGCATCTCTCCGAGCCGCCGCCGCGCCCGTCGCGGACGCGCCCCGAGCTGCCCACGGGCCTTGATCCGGTGATCGCCAAGGCGCTCGACAAGGCCCCCGACCGCCGCTTCGGCACGTGCGGCGATCTGATGGCGGCGGCGCGCGCCGCGGTCGACGCGGCCGGCCCGCTGGCCGAGACCACCCCGTCGCGCACGGCGGCCGTCGGCGAGGCCGTGGAGGGGATGCGCGAGGCCGCGGCGGCCGCCCGCCGCGCCCGCGTGCTGCTCGCCGGCGTCGATGCGAGCACGCGGGCGATCGCGCGCGTCGCGCTGGGGGAGCGGGCGGACGTCCGCGAGAGCCCGGCGACGCTCGACGCCGCCCGCGACGCCCAGGCCGACCTGGTGATCGCGGGCTGGCCGGGTGCGCGCGAGTTCGTCGCCGCCCTCGGCAGCGATCCGCTCACGCGCGATTCCAAGCTGCTGCTGGTCGTGGCCGAGGGCGCCGACACGGCGGGCGCGGGCGACGCCGAGCGCCTCGCCAGCCCGTTCTCGCCGCTGCAGCTGCAGGTCAAGCTCCGGCGGCTGCTGGGCAGCGACCCGTGATCGCGGCGATCCTGGCCGGCGGGCTCGGACGCCGGATCGGGGGCGCGAAGGCGCTGGCCACCCTCGGCGGCGAGCCGCTGATCGCGCGGCCGCTCGCCGCCGCGCGAGCCGCGGGGCTCGAGCCGATCGTGTTCGCCAAGCGCGGGTCGCCGCTGCCGGCCGGCGTGAACGTCGAGTACGAGCCGGACGAGCCGACGCACCCGCTGTGCGGGCTCGTCGCGGCGCTCGCGCACGGCGCCGTGGTCGCGGTGGCCTGCGATCAGCCGTGGCTGACCGGCGACCTGCTCGCCGCGCTGGCCGCCGCGCCGGGGCCGGCGGTGGGCGTCGTGGACGGGCGGCTCGAGCCGTTCCCGGGCCGCTACGAGCCCGCGGCGCTGCCCACGCTGCGCGCGGCGCTCGAGCGCGAGGCGTCGCTGCGGGCGACGCTCGCCGAGCTGCGGCCCGCGCCGTTCGACCTCACGCCGTTCGGCGACCCCGTGCGGCTGGTCGCCAGCGTCAACACGCGCGACCAGCTGGCCGCCGCGGAACGCTCGCTGTGAAGCCGGACGTCGCGGTCGTCGGGGGCGGGATCGTGGGCTGCGCGCTGGCCGCGTTCCTGGCCGAGGCCGGAGCGCGGGTGACGCTCTACGAGCGCGAGCAGATCGCCGCCGGCGCGTCCGGGCGCAACTCCGGCGTGGTCCAGGACCCGCTCGATCCCGCGCTGACCGCGCTCTACGAGGAGTCGCTGGCGCACTACGCCCAGCTCGAGGGCTTCGCGCTCGGAGCCGAGCCGGTCGGGCTGCTGATCGTCGGCGAGACGCTCGGCCCGGCGCCGCAGCATGCGATCCGCCTCGACAGCGCGGAGCTCGCGGCGCTCGAGCCGGCGCTCGCGCCGGACCTCGTCGGCTACCGGATCGAGACCGGCCGCCCCGTCCCGCCGGCCGCGGCGGCGCAGGCCTTCGCGCGCCGCGCGCTGCAGGCCGGCGCCGAGCTGCGGCTCGCGGCCGCGCAGCTCGCCGTCCGTGACGGCCGGGCGGCGGGCGTCACGGTCGGCGGCGTGCTCGAGCCGGCCGGGCAGGTCGCGGTCGCCGCCGGCCCGTGGACCCCGGAGGTCGTCGGCGGAGCGTGGGCGCCGATCACGCCGCTGTGGGGCGTCGTGGCCGAGCTGGCGCTCGAGCGCCCGCCGGTCCACGTGATCGAGGAGGCCGGGATCGACGCCCTGACCGGCGCGGACGGCGCGCCGCCGTCGCTGTTCTCGATCGTCACCGCGCGCGGGGTGTCCGCGGTCGGCTCGACATTCCTCGACGAGCGCCCGGATGCGCACGCGCTCGCGCCGGCGCTGATCGAGCGCGGAGCGCGCTTCGTGCCGGCGCTGCAGGGGCTCACGCCGCGCGGCGTCAGGGCGTGCGCACGGCCGCGCTCACGCGACGGGCGGCCGCTGCTCGGCCGGCTGCCGGACGTGGAAGGCCTCGCGGTGGCGAGCGGCCACGGCGCCTGGGGCGTCACGCTCGGGCCGGCCTCGGCCCGGATCGTCGCCGACGTGCTGCTCGCGCGCGACGTCTCGATCGCGCCCGAACTCGATGCTGCCCGGTTCGGGCCTACCCGCCCGACGTAGTCGACGTGTCGGTGTTGATCTTGCCGGTATCGGTGGTGCCGGTCGACGTCGTCGTGTCGGTCGTGGTGCCCGTCGTGCCGGTGGGCGACGAGGTGGCGGCCTTGCGCTCGGCCGCGGTCTTGAGGCCGATGACCGTGCGGTCCTTGCCGGTGCCGTAGATGTGGTACTCGCGCCCGTTGCGATTGACCATCACGAACGTCTCGCCGGCGCGCTTGTTGGCACTCGTGTTGAGGTAGAGCCCGGCGCGCGGCCCGGTGAGGATGTCGGCGTAGGGATGACCGTCCACCGGCTTCGTGGTCTCGGCGGCACTCGACGTCGAGGTCGAATCCGCGTCGCTGGTCGCGGACTTCAGCGCGCTCGAAAACGACGAGGTCGGAGACGACTTGTGCGACTTGGCGGTGCTCTTCGTCGCGCTGGAGGACGTGGCGATGCCATCGAGGAGGGAGTTATCAACACGCATCGGATCTCCCCCAGCATCGGCATTCGGCCGAGGAACTTGAACGCTGTCAGCGCTCAGACCGTCAACTTGCCTCGCAGGACCGTCTGGCGCATGCCGCGCACCGCGATCACCTTGACGGTGTAGCTGCCGCGCGCGAGCCGCCGGTCGAGCGTGAGCCGCAGCCTCGCGCCCTTCGCGGCCCGGAACGCCGACTTGGCGACGAAGCGGTTGCCGCGCTTGACCGAGACGCGCACCTGCGTGCCGGCCGCGCCGTCCAGGCGCAGCACGATCGTCCGTCCTCTGCTCAGCGACACGGAGCGGATCGCGAGCGCCCGGGCGGGCGCCGGCTCGGTGGGCAGGCCGCCCGCCAGCGCCGGCGACCCGGTCGCCCCGGCCACCTGCGTCGGCGTCGCGGTGGGCGTCCCGGTCGGCGTCGCGGTGGGGGTGCCGGTCGGGGTGGGCGTCGGCGCCGGCGGGTCCACGGTGCTCGTCAGCTCGACGATCGACATCGCGCCGGTGTTGGCCGTGGTGGGCGACGAGCTCGCGTGATAGGTCACGACCCCGAGATAGGTTCCGCGCGCCGCCAGCCCGGACCAGTTCAGCGTCAGCGTCGTCGGCGTGCCCGCAACCACCGCCTTCGGGTCCCCGCTGACCGTGATCCCCGGGGCGTTGGCGGCGTCGTCCGGGGACGCGTCGTTGACGACCCACGTCGAGAGGTCGTACACCGAGCCGCCGGGCTTCGTGGCGAAGCCGAGCACGGCGACCACGTAGCGGCCGCTCGTGGGCATCAGCAAGTTGACGGTCTCGGCCGATCCGGTCGCCGTCGAGGATCCGACCAGGACGGCGTCCGAGTAGTTGCCGTCGCCGTTGGGGTCGCGGTAGACGAAGAGGTCGAGGTCGGTCGCCAGGTCGCCGCCGTCGACGTTGGACAGCCGCGCCGACACGAGCTGCGAGCCCGACGGCACCGTCAGCGGAAACAGCTGGGTGCCCGGGTCGGTGCCGCTCAGGTTCACGGTCTTGGTCGTCGCGCTGATCCGCTGCGCGGGCCGCACGGTCGGGGCGGCGAGCCCCCAGCCGAGGCCGGAGAGGTTCGCGGTGAAGCCCGGCGTGACATTGATCGACTGCGACCCCGAGGCCGTCGCCGCCGCCACCGGCACCGTTCCCGCGACGGTCGCGAAGCCCGGCTTGATCGAGATCGGCAGCCGCAGCGTCCGGCTGCCGCTGGTCAGCACCAGCGCGCCGAACGTCCACGCGTTGATCGGCGCACCGTTCCACTGCGCCGTGACCGTGATGTCCTGCGTCAGCCCCGGCTTGATCGTGAAGCTCTGGACGCTCGCGGTCGCGGCGATCCCGGGCGGCGGCTGCACGGTCACGGTCCAGCGCGCGGCCGTCTGGTCGATGCTGCGGAACGTGCGCGTGGTCGAGTCCTTGCCGACGAAGCGGCTCCAGGCGATCGCGGGCAGGTTGAGGTCGCTCGCGCGCTTCTTGGCCACCTCGCCGGTGACGAACGACGGATCCACCCACTCGAGGTAGGAGACGTAGTCGTTGTAGGTCGTGTCCAGCACGAGCCCGGAGTCGATCGCGGCGTTGGGGTCGATCTGCCCCGATCCCTCGTCGAACGGATCCGCCGCGGTGACGCCGTCCTCCTTCACGAGCCGCGGGTTCGCGGTCAGCATCAGCTGCGACTTGATCTCCGCGGGCGAGAGCGTCGAGCGTGCCTGCGTCAGCAGCGCGCCCGCGCCCGCGACGTGCGGCGCCGCCATCGAGGTTCCCGCGATCGCCTGGAACGTCTGGCCGGGGAACGCCTGGCTCGTGAGCGCCGGCCCGTCCGCCGCGCCGGCCAGGATCTGGATGCCCGGGGCGCTGACGTCCGGCTTGGGGATGTCGGGCACCGGGATCTGCGGCCCGCGCGAGGAGAACGCGGCCATGACCGGCTTGGCGTGCGGGCTGGCGACCGCCGTCCCGGCGCTCAGCGACGCCGTGGCCCCGCCGGCCGCGATCGCCGCCTTGACCTTCCAGCCGTCGGTGAAGTCGACGTGGGCGGTCGGCACCCAGTGCGTGTCGGTGTCGGTCTCCTGCGCGTCGGTCGGGTTGTAGAGGATCATCCCGACGCCGCCCGCCAGCGACACGTTCAGCGACTTGTTGACGCGCGCGTTGGATTCCGCGCAGGCACAGCACGATCGTGCCGGCGACCTTCGCGGGGTCGAGCGCGCCGTCCTTGCACAGCGCGGCGTCGGCCGCGGCGGCGCCGGGCTTGCCCGACAGCGCGGCGTCGGCCAGCGGCGCGGCGGGCAGCGCGGCGGTGACCGACGCGCCGCGGATCGTGAAGTCCGGCTGGCCGGGGACGCTGACCGTGACGGTGGAGGCGAACTGGCGCTCGAGCGTCGATGCGGCGACCGACGTCGTCCACGGCACCACGCTCGGCGTCCCGACCGTGCCGGCGCCGGGCCCGGCGTTGCCGGCCGAATTCGCGATGAAGACGCCGGCCTTGACGGCGTTGAGCATCGACAGCTCCTCCGCGCCGAACGCCTCGGGCGTGTCGCTGCCGAGCGAGATGTTGATCACGTCCACGCCGTCCGCGACGGCCTGGTCGATCGCCTTGATGATGTCGGACGTCGCGCAGCCGGTGACGCGCGCGAGCCCGTTGCTGTTCCAGCACACCTTGTAGGCGGCCACGTACGCACGCGGCGCGATGCCGGAGATGACGTCGACGCCGAGGTCGTTGCCCGCGATCGACGGGTCCACGCCGTAGTTGCCGGCGGCCGTCGACGCGGTGTGCGTGCCGTGCCCGTCGTCGTCGCGCGGCGAGAGGAAGGACGTGGGGTCCACGTTCGCGCGCCCGAAGCCGTCGACGTAGTAGCGGGCGCCGATCAGCTTGTTGTTGCAGTCGGACACCGCGAACCCGTCGCCGGCCTGGCACGCGCCGTCCCACACGCTCGGGGGTGTGTAGGGATCGCCGAGGTAGCCGCCGGACGGCCGGTCAGCGAAGCTCGGGTGGTGCGGCTGGATGCCGGTGTCGATGTCGCCGACGATCACTCCCGCTCCGGCGCCGCCCGCGGCGAGCGGGCCGCCGAGCTTGAGCCATGCGCCGTTCGTGGGATCGCTCAGGCGCAGGTAGGACGCGCCGTCGCCGAACTCGCCGCCGAGCCGCGTGTCGGGGTCGTCGGCCGCCTGGTCGGGAAACTGGAGGGCGTCCTTCCACACGCCGGTCACGCCGGGGTCCTTGGCCAGCTGCGCGGCCTGCTCGGCGGTCAGGTCGGCCGCGAACCCGGCGAACGCGTCGCGGTAGGAGTAGATGACGTCCGGTGCGGCGCCCGGCAGCCGGTCCAGCACCCGCCGCTGTTGCGACGCCAGATAGCTGCGGTAGTCCAGCCCGGGCGCCGAGGCCGCCTTGAGCTTATGGCCGGTGACCGCGGGGGTCGTGGCCGGGATACTCTCGACACCACCCGCGTAGGTGGCCAGCGGCGCGTCCGTCAGGCCCACGAGGTAGGTGTCCGCATGCGCGGCCGCGGGCGCCATCAGCGCGATCGCCGCGGTGGCGAGCGCGGTCCGGACCAGCTGCGACGACGACATGTCCCTCCCTAGTGATTCCCGGCAGTGGGCGAGCACCCTTGCTCCTGCGGCCGAACTGAACCGCAAGTATGCCGCCTGTCGTGGGGATGACAAGAGCGTGGTCTGGTTAGTTGACGCCATGAACGTGATCGGCTCGCGGCCGGACGGCTGGTGGCGCGACCGCGACGGCGCGGTGCGGCGGCTGGTCGCCGAGGTGCAGGCCTGGGCCGAATCCGGCGGCGAGCGCGTGATCGTGGTGCTCGACGCCGGCCCGCTCGATCTGGTGGGCGATCATGGGCCCGTGCGCGTCGTCCAGGCCGCGCGGCGCGGGCGTGACGCCGCCGACGACGAGATCGTGGAACTCGTCGCCCCCGGCGACACGGTGGTGAGCTCGGACGCTGACCTTTCCACGCGCGTGCGCGCACGGGGAGCGCGCGTCGAGGGCGCGGGCAGGTTCCGGCGACGGGCACTAGCATCCGCGCCGTGAGCGAGGACGGACTGCGCGCGGGCGTCGAGAAGATGCGGGGCGACGGCGTGGCGGAGGCGGCGATCCGCGCCTTCGCGCACTACTACCGGCAGCTCGAGGCGGGGGAGACCGGCCTCATGCCGGAGGACTCGATCGAACCCGTCACGAACGTGACGTCGCTCGAGGACCTGCCGCACGACGCCGCGGCGGAGCGCGACGCGCTGGCGCACGCCGTGGTGGTCCGGCTCAACGGCGGCCTTGGCACGAGCATGGGGCTGACGCGCGCCAAGTCGTTGCTGGAGGTCAAGGACGGGCTGAGCTTCCTGGACGTGATCGCGCGCCAGGTGCTGGCCCTGCGCGCCCAGCACGACGTGCGGCTGCCGCTGCTGCTGATGGACTCGTTCTCCACCAGCCGGGACTCGCTCGAGGCGCTGGCGGGATATGAGGACCTCGACGTCGGGCTGCCGCTGGACTTCCTCCAGAACAAGGAGCCGAAGCTGCGCGTCGACGACCTGACGCCGGTCGAGTGGCCCGCGGACCCGGCGCTCGAGTGGTGCCCGCCGGGCCACGGCGACCTCTACACCGCGCTCGTCAGCTCCGGCCTGCTCGAGCAGCTGCTCGAACGCGGGTACGAGCACGCGTTCATGGCCAACTCCGACAACCTGGGCGCCGTGCTGGAGCCGCGCATCCTCGCCTGGGTGCGCGCCGAGGGCGTGCCGTTCGCGATGGAGGTGACCGCGCGCACGGAGGCCGACCGCAAGGGCGGCCACGTCACCCGCCGGCGCGCCGACGGCCGGCTGGCGCTGCGCGAGACGGCGCAGACGCCGCAGGAGGACCTGGCGGCGCTGCAGGACATCAGGCGCCACCGCTACGTCAACACCAACAACCTCTGGATCGACCTGCGCTCGCTCGAGCACGCGATGCGCGAGCGCGACGGGGTGCTCGGGCTGCCGATGATCCGCAACAAGAAGACCGTCGACCCGGCCGACGAGTCCTCGCCCGAGGTCTACCAGCTGGAGACCGCGATGGGCGCCGCGATCGAGGTCTTCGAAGGGGCACGGGCGATCGACGTCCCGCGCACGCGCTTCGCCCCGGTCAAGACCACCGACGACCTGCTCGCGCTGCGCTCGGACGCGTTCGCGCTGACGGGCGACGCGCGGGTCGTGCTGGTCGACGAGCGCGAGGGCCGCGTCCCCTTCGTGGCGCTCGACTCGGACTACTTCAAGATCCTGCGCGACTTCGATCAGCGCTTCCCGGCCGGGCCGCCGTCGCTGCGCGCATGCGAGCGCTTTGTCGTCGAGGGCGACGTGCATTTCGGGAAGGGAGTGGTTGCGCGCGGGGACGTGAGGGTGGTGGGGCCGCAGGATGTCCCCGACGGGGCTGAGCTCACCGGCTGATCGATCAGGCGCGCCGCGCGAGCGCGGCGACCCCGATCAGGACCGCCGCGAAGATCACGGCGATCCAGATCCACTGAGCCACCGCGAGGACGAGCACCACGCGACCCTACCGGTGGGCGCCGGGCTTGCCAGCTGGCCGGGCGTCCAGTTCAGGCACCCAGCTCGGCCCGCAGCGCGGCGACCTCCTCGCGCAGCTCGGCGAGCTCGCGCTCGAGCCGGTCCAGGCGCTCGTCGCGGCGCGGCGGCGGCGGGACCACCGGGCCGACGGCGAGCGCGTCCACCTGCTGGGAGTCGTCGAGGTCCTCGGAGAGGCGGTGCCGGTAGCGCTCCTCTTTCTGGCCCGGACGGCGCACCAGCTGGGCGACGAGTTCGCGGTCGATCAGCGCGGTCAGGACGTCCTGGAGTTCGGCGATGTCGGCGAACGGCTGCATCCGCTCCGTGCGCTGCTTGAGCTCTCCGGGCGTCTGGGGGCCGCGCAGCATCAGCACCGCCAGGACGGCCTGCTCGGCCGCGTCGATCTTGAGCTCCTCGTCGAGCAGGTGCCGGTACTTGGCGGCTCGCGAGGAGTGCCCGCTGGTCAGTCGCGTGTAGCGGCGCCGGCTCAGGTGATGCAGGCCGCCGCGGATCGTGTCCTCGTCGTAGGCCACCACCGGATCGCGGTTCGTGGACTGGTTGCAGGCGAGGCGGAGGGCGTTCAGCGATAGCGGATAAGCGTCCGGGGTGGTGCGCTGCTTCTCGATCAAACAGCCGAGCACCCGGACCTCGACGGGATCCAGATCCATGGGCTGACCCTAGCTCGACGCGTGCTCCAGCGCGAAATGAGGATGTTTTGCACAATCAGCACGCGAAAGTTTGCAAAGTGCCCGACGTTTGGTGTACGTTGGCCCGTGCCTGTCGAACAACTTTGGGTCGGCTGACGCGCGGGGGCGCGCCGGACGAGGAGGAGGAACATGAAGGGACTCATGAAGGTGCGTGCCGGCGTGGCGCTTGCGGCCGCCGGAGCATTGCTGTCCTGCGCCGGGACTGCACAGGCCGCCCGTCCGGCGTCCCTGGGGGCCGGCGTTCCGATCGGCCAGGGCGGCGTGCAGCTCTATGACTGGAGCAACTACCTCAGTAACGGCGCGGGCGAGATCACGTGCCCCGCGGCGCCGAACCCGCCGACGACCGACTGCACGGGTCCGCCGGCGCCGACGACGAGCGCCGACCGGCTCGTGCGCGTCTTCGCCTACCTGCAGGCCAAGGGCGTGCGCAACGTCGAGCTCTACGGCTACCCGGGCAACCCGTTCCCGGGCACCAACCCGGCGACGCCGAACAACACCGCGGGCCTGCAGGCCCTGCGCGCGCTGGGCGACCAGTACGGCCTGCGCTTCCCGAGCCGCCACGGCAACATCGCCGCGGCCAACTGGGACAACGACATCGCGGCCTCGAAGATCCTCGGCCAGGAGTACATCGGCGCCGCCGATCCGCCCTCCGGCTACAACTCGAGCATCCAGAACGCGCTCTCGACCGCCCAGCTGCTCAACCAGCTCGGCAAGCGCTCCGTGGAGGCGGGCCTCGGTCCGGTGTACTTCCACAACCACGCGGCCGAGTTCAGCACCAAGCTCAACGACGCCGGCGTCCTCAAGCCCGCCTGGGAAATCCTGATGGACCACACCGATCCGCGCTACGTCAAGGCGCAGATCGACCTCTTCTGGGCCGCCGCCGGCACGAGCAACGACAACGCCTACATCACGTCGCTGTTCACCAAGTACTCCAACCGCATCATCGCGGTGCACATGAAGGACGGCATCAACCCCGTCCCGAACTCCGGCACGTCGAGCCTGCGCGAGCTGGGCAACGGCGCCGTCAACTTCGCGCCGATCCTGGCCGCGGCCAAGAACCACGTGAAGTACTACTACTACGAGTACGACCCGGTGACCCCAGGCCAGAACGGCGGCTTCAACCCGTTCACCTCGGCCGACACGTCGCTGTCGAACATGCAGGGCGACCCGGCGCCGACGCTGTACGCGCCGACGACGAACTTCCCGTCGGTCCCGGCCGGCACGCTGGCCGCCAACAACGTCGTCCCGATCACGGTCACCAACAAGGGCGACGCCCCGCTGACGATCACGGCCGTCTCGCTCGCCGCGGACGCCAACGACGGCGGCAACCAGACCCGTGACGACTTCCAGGTCGTCAGCCAGAACTGCTCCGGCACCGGCAACGTCGGTCCGCTGGCGCCCGCGAAGGCCGCGGTCGCCGACGATCCGTCGACGCCGGACATCAACGAGTCGGCTCCCGCCGTCCCGGCCGGCACGTGCACGGTCAACGTCGGCTTCCGCCCGTCGCGGACCAACTACACGTCGGTGGCGCGCCTGCAGTTCACGTCGACCGGTGACGACGCCGTCGACGTGGCGGCGCTCTATGGCACCAGCACCGGCGACGACATCTCGACGGTGGGCGGCGACGTCCCGAGCGTCCTGATGCTGTCGCTGCCGGCCACCACCGGCAGCTTCGCCAACGGCGCGAGCTTCGGCACGTTCGTGCCGGCTCTGGCTCGCACGTACGAGACGGCGCTGGCCGCCACGGCCACCAGCACGGCGGGCAACGCGGCGCTGTCGGTCTCCGACGCCAGCACGACCGCTCCGGGCCACCTGGTCAACGGCGCGTTCTCGCTGCCGTCGCCGCTCAACGTCCGGGCGATCGACTCGACCAACCCGACGCAGGCGTACGCGCCGATGATCGAGGCCACGAGCACCCCGACCACGCTGTTCAGCTGGACCGGGCCGTTCACGAGCGACCTGCTCACGCTCGGCTTCCGCCAGGCGATCGGCGCGACCGACGTCCTGCGCGCCGGCAACTACAACAAGACGCTCACCTTCACGCTGGCGACGACGACGCCATAGGTAACGTCGTCCGAGGTCCGAGCTTGCGAGGACGGAGGACGAAATCGAATATCCGAGCCCCGGCTTTTCGGGGGTGAGGCGCTCGGGGCCCCAGGTTCGGGGCCCCGAGCCCGTTAACGGATCTGCATGCCGGAGATCGCGCGGCTGATGACCAGCCGCTGGATCTCCGACGTGCCCTCGAAGATCGTGTAGATCTTGGCGTCGCGGTGCATGCGCTCGACGGGGAACTCGCGCGTGTAGCCGTTGCCGCCGAGGATCTGGATCGCCCGCTCGGTGGCCCACACCGCGACCTCGCCGGCCTTGAGCTTGCTCATCGAGCCCTCGGCGTTCTCGAACCGGCGGCCGGTGCGGCCCATCCATGACGCGCGCCAGACGAGCAGGCGCGCGGCGTCGATCTCCATCTTCATGTCGGCGAGCGTGAACGCGATCGCCTGGTTTTCGATGATCGGCCTGCCGAACTGCGTGCGCTCCTTGGCGTAGCCGAGCGCGTACTCGTAGGCGGCGCGGGCGATGCCGATGGCCTGCGCGCCGACGGTCGGGCGCGTGGCCTCGAACGTCTGCATCGCGGCCTGGCGCTTGCCGCGCCCCCCCTCGCGGGCGCGCGCCAGGCGCTCGTCGAGCTTCTCCTTGCCGCCCAGCAGGCAGGCGCCGGGGACGCGGCAGTCGTCGAGGAAGACGTCGGCGGTGTGGGAGGCGCGCAACCCGTGCTTCTTGACCTTCGTGCCCATCGTCAGGCCGGGCGTGTCCGGGCCGACGATGAAGCCGGCCTGGCCACGTGCGCCGAGCTCGGGGTCGACCGAGGCGATCACGACGTGGACGTTGGCGATGCCGCCGTTGGTCGCCCACGCCTTCTGGCCGTTGAGCACCCACTCGTCCTTGGCCTCGTCGTAGCGGGCCCGGGTGCGCAGGCTCGACACATCGGAGCCCGCGTCAGGCTCGGAGACGCAGAACGCGGCGACGTGCGGGTCCTCGGGCGTGCCGTAGCACTGCGGCACCCACTCGCCGAGCTGCTCCGGCGTGCCGGAGGAGAAGATGCCGGCGACGGCCAGGGTCGTGCCCATGATCGCCATCCCGATCCCCGCGTCGCCCCAGAACAGCTCCTCGTTGACGATCGGCAGCAGCAGGCCGGTCTCGTCGGCGTAGAACTGCGCGATCGCCTCGAAGCCGTAGAGGCCGATCTTCGCCGCCTCGGCGATCAGCGGCCACGGCGTCTCCTCGCGCTCGTCCCACTCCGCCGCGGCGGGGCGGACGACGTTCTGCGCGAAGCCCTTGACCCAATCCCGGACGTCCTGCTGGTCCTGGCTGAGCTCCATCGAGAATCCACCTACGGCGAGCGGCTCCGTCACGGCCTCCATCGATCTCCCTTCAGGCGAACGTTGCGCCTCACGGTATGGTGCACGGGTCACGGAATCTTGTGGGCTCATGTATCCGATTGGGTGAGAACTTGTGACAAACGCGCAAGAATCGCCCTGGGAGCAGTTGCCGCGCGAGGCGGACGCGGCGCTCTCCCCGCACCTGCCCGCGCTGGCCGCCGAGATCGTCGCGGCGATCGCCGCCGAGGTGCCGGACTATGCGGGGCCGCTGGCCGGCGGCTCGAGCGCCGTCGGGCACGGCGTGCAGGACGCGCTCGCCGAGTTCGTCGCGCTCTCGCGCGGCGCGCCCGTGCAGCGCGGGACCGTCGCGGCCGACCTCGGGCGCCGCGAGCTGCGCGCGGGCCGCTCGCTGGACGCGCTGCTGTCGGCGTATCGCGTCGGCGCCCGCGTGGCGTGGCGCCGGCTCGCCGCGCTCGGCCTGGCGGCGGGGCTGGCGCCGGAGACGCTCGTGATCCTCGCCGAGTCGATCTTCGCGTACATCGACGAGCTCTCGGCCGAGTCCGCCGCCGGGTTCGCGCGCGAGCAGGCCGAGCGGGCGGGCGAGCTCGAACGCCGCCGCCGCGTGCTCGCCGAGCTGCTCGTCAACACGCGCGCTCCGGACCCGGCCGCGGTCGCGGCGGCCGCCGACGCCGCGCACTGGCGCCTCCCGGCGAGGGTGACGGTGGCGGTGTGGCGCGAGGGGCTGGCGGGCGCCGGGGGGGCCGGCTCGCCGCCCGCCGTCGGGTCGCCGGGCCGCGCCGTGGCCGGCTCGCCCAGTGCCGCCGTGGCCGGCCCGCCGCCTGCCGTGGGGTCGCCGGGCCGCGCCGTGGCCGGCGCGCCGTCCGCCCTGGGGTCGCCGGGCCGCGCCGTGGCCGGCTCGCCGTCCGCGGCGCCCTCGCCGCCGCTCCTCGCCGCCGACACCCTGCGGGCGACCGTGGAGGGCCTGGCGTGCGCGGTGGTCCCCGCCGCGCGGCCCGCGGCGGCGCTGCGGCGCGCGCTCGGCGCGCGCGCGGCGGGCATCGGCCCGGCGGTCGGCTGGCCGGAGGCGGCGCGGTCCTTCCGCCTGGCCTGCGCGGCGCTCGCACTCGCCGACGAGCGCGGGATCGGCGCGCCCCTCGCGGCCGACGAGCACCGCGTGGCGCTGCTCTTCCGCGCCGAGCCCGCGCTGGTTGCCGAGCTGGCGGCGGAGCGGCTCAGCGGGCTCGCCGGCGAGACCCCGAACTCGCGCGCCCGCCTGGAGGCGACGCTGCTCGCGTGGCTGCGCCGCGACGGCAGCATCGCCGCCACGGCGCACGACCTCGGCATCCACGCCCAGACCGTGCGCTACCGGCTCGCGCGGTTGCGCGAGCTGCTCGGGCCGGCACTCGACGAGCCGGACGCGCGCTTCGAGCTCGAGCTCGTCCTGCGGGCGCGATGATCGTCGACCTCACCGTCACGCCGCCGTGGCCAAGCGAGCCGCCGCGCTCGGCCGGCCCCGGAGGGCTGCTGCAGATCCGCGGAGGCGTCGCCGCGCGGGCGATCCGGATCGGCGACGAGCTGACGCTCGTCAGGGCGGCCTGGCGCGGCGACGCCGTGCTGCTGCGCGCCGAGGCCGAGAGCGAGGCGCACGCCCGCGCCGCGCTCGAGCGCATGCGGTTCGTCCTCAGCCTCGACGAGGACCTCGCGCCGTTTCACCGCGCGCATCGTGGCGACCAGCTGCTCGGCAACGTCATGCGCGCGCGCCCGAAGCTGCGCGTCCTGCGCACGCCGCAGCCGTTCGAGGCGCTGTGGCGCGCGATCTGCGAGCAGTTGATCGACACCCAGCGGGCCGGCAACATCGTGTGGGCGATCACGCGCATGCTGGGCGAGCGCCATCCGGCCGGTCCGTGGAACTCCCCGCCCGCGGACGCGCTCGACAACCCCGCGGCGCTCGAGGCCTGCGGGCTCGCTCCGACGCGGGCCCGTACGCTCGCGCGCGTCGCCCGCGGCGTCGCGCGCGGCGAGATCGACCCCGGCGCCGACGAGCGCGCGCGGCTCGAGGCGATCCCCGGCATCGGCGAGTGGACGCTCGCGCACCTGGACCTCTTCGGCCGCGGCCGCTACGACGTGCCGCTCGCCCGCGACGTCGGCATGCGCAACGCGTACGCGCGGCTCGTGGGCGTGCGCACGGGCAGCGTCGGCGAGGACGAATTCCGCGCGGTCCTGGACCGCTACGCGCCCGACCAGGGGCTCGCGGCGATGTACCTCGTCGCCGCGGGCTGGCGCAGTGGGGGAAGGTGGTCACAATCACCCCATGAACTACCTCGCCGCTGAGGACCGCTACGACTCCATGCCCTACCGCCGCTGCGGCCGCAGCGGCATCAAGCTGCCCCCGATCAGCCTCGGGCTGTGGAACAACTTCGGTGACGACAAGCCCTTCGAGGTCCAGCGCGCGATCGTCCGTCGCGCGTTCGATCTCGGGATCACGCACATCGACCTCGCCAACAACTACGGGCCGCCGGCCGGCTCGGCCGAGAGCAACTTCGGCCGGCTCATGCACGAGGACCTGTACTCCTATCGCGACGAGCTGATCATCTCGACGAAGGCCGGCTACGACATGTGGGCCGGCCCGTACGGCGAGTGGGGCTCGCGCAAGTATCTGCTCGCGAGCCTGGATCAGAGCCTCGAGCGGATGGGACTCGACTACGTCGACATCTTCTACTCGCATCGCTTCGATCCGGACACGCCGCTCGAGGAGACGATCGGCGCGCTGGACACCGCGGTGCGCTCCGGCCGGGCGCTGTACGCCGGCATCTCGTCCTACTCCGCCGAGCGCACCGAGGAGGCGACCGCGATCGCGCGCCGGCTCGGCACGCCGCTGCTGATCCACCAGCCGTCGTACTCGCTGCTGAACCGCTGGATCGAGCCCGAGGTGCTCGAGGCGTGCGACCGCGAGGGCCTCGGGATCATCGCGTTCAGCCCGCTCGGCCAGGGCATGCTGACCGACCGCTATCTGAACGGCATCCCGGCGGACTCGCGCGCGGCCAAGGACCACTTCCTCAAGCAGGACTTCATCAACGAGGAGAACATGGCCCGCATCCGCGGACTCAACGAGGTCGCCAAGCGGCGCGGGCAGGCGCTGGCGCAGATGGCGATCGCCTGGGTCCTGCGCGACCCGCGCGTGACCTCGGCGCTGATCGGCGCCTCCAGCGTGCGCCAGCTCGAGATGAACGTCGCGGCGCTCGGCAACCTCGACTTCAGCGACGAGGAGCTCGCGGAGATCGACGGCCTGGCGGTCGATTCCGGCATCAACATCTGGGCGCAGTCGAGCGACGCGTAGATGCCGACCCGGCTGGACATCATCCGCGAGTTCGTGCCGGCCTCGCCGCTCGTGCGGCACCTCGGCATCGAGCTGCGGACGCTCGAGCCCGACCGCGCCGAGCTCGTTCTGCCCTACGACGGCCGGCTGGCGACCGTCGGCGACGTCGTGCACGGCGGCGCGATCGCCAGCCTGATCGACACGGCCGGGATGGCTGCCACGTGGGCGGATCCCGAGACCGAGCCGGAGTCGCTCGCCGGCGCGACGATCACGCTCAACGTCGAGTACGTCGCGGCCGCGCGCGGCAAGGACCTGCTGGCCGCGGCGAGCGTCGTCAAGCGCGGCCGCAGCCTGTGCTTCACGGACGTGACGGTCACCGAGCCGGACGGCCGGATCGTCGCGCGCGGCTCAGTCGTCCAGCGGTTCGGGTAGGACGGCGCCGTGACGACCCAGGCACAGGCCGAGGCGCGCGCGCTGAGCCGGCTCGCCGCCGACGAGCTGTCCTCGCTCCCGGCGGGCATCGGGAACGTGCACGGCGCGATCTCCGAGCGCGTGTTCGCGGCGCTCGGCGAGTCCGGGGCCGCGTTCCAGCGCGCCCACGACACGATCAGCCGCGGCGCCTACCAGGGCGTCCGCGGCGCGCTCTTCGTCCTCTCACGCGCCACCGGGGCGGCGTTCGAACGGCGCGCAGGCCCGCGCGCGCTGTCGGAGACCGCCGGCGGCGCGGCGGTGATCGCGGCGGTCAACGGCCTCTACGGCGACCGCCTCCTCCAGGAGGGCAACCCGCTCGCGCAGCCGCTGGGCGTGCGCGTGGACGGCCGCCCGGTCGAGCACTTCGTCGCCGCCACACCGCGGCTCGTCGTCTTCCTCCACGGCCTCGCCGAGACCGAGTTCGCGTGGCGCTACGGCGGCGGCCCGAGCTACGGCGACCGGCTGGCCGAGCGCCTCGGCGTCACGCCGGTCTACATCCGCTTCAACAGCGGCCTGCACATCTCCGAGAACGGGGCCGCGCTCGCGGCCCTGCTCGACGAGCTCGTCGCCGCGGCGGACGTGCGGGAGATCGCGCTCGTCGGCCACTCGATGGGCGGCCTCGTGGCGCGCAGCGCCTGCCACGTCGGCGGCGACTGGACGCAGTACCTCAAGCACACGATCTCGCTCGGCACTCCGCACCTCGGCGCGCCGCTCGAGCAGGCCGTGCACGCGCTGAGCGCCGCGCTGCACCTCGCGCCCGAGACGCGCCCGGCCGCGCGCCTGCTGCGCCGCCGCAGCGCCGGCATCCGCGACCTCGGCCACGGCTCGCTGGTGGACGAGGACTGGCGCGGCCAGGACCCGGACGCGCTGCGCGCCAGGGCCCGCACCGAGGTCCCGTTGCACGAGGGCGCGACGCACTGCTTCGTCTCGGCCACGGTGACCCGCAGCGAGCGCCACCCGCTCGGCCGGCTGGTCGGGGACACGCTCGTGCTCCCGCCCAGCGCGTCCGGCCGCGGCCGCACCCGCCGCGTCGGCTTCGAGGACCACAACGGCCTCCAGGTCGGCGGGACGCACCACCTCGCGCTGCTCAACCACCCGGAGGTGTACGCGCAGCTCGAGCGCTGGCTCAGTCGTACGCCTCGCTCATCCCGTCCGCGACCGAGCTGAGCTCGTCGCGCAGCTCGCGCACCTGCTCGGCCAGGCGCTGGCGGCTGGGCGCGTGGCTGGAGACCGAGACGCTGACGACGCTGCCGCGGATCGTGTCCAGCTCTACGACGACGCGCTCCATCTCGTCGCTGTAGCGCTCGTACTGCGCCTGCATCCGGCGTTGGACGGTGAGCTGCGCGCGCAGCGCGTCGATCAGCTCGGTCTTGCCCGAGTGCTCGAGCTCGGCGAGCCGACCTTCGATGCGAGCCACCGGCGCCTCGGCGAGCGTGTTGTAGAGCAGCTGGGCCCGGTGGGCGGACTCGTACAGGTGGGTGACGAGCAGGTCGACCTCCCGCGCGAGCTCGGGGTAGGGCAGCTGCGCGCGCTGGACGGCCTCGCGGATGCGCGCTTCGATCGTGCGCGCGGCGTAGACGTGGCGCGCGATCTCGGGCGCCAGCTGCTGGGGGGCGACGCGCGCCGGTGCCACGGGCCTACCGATCACACGCGTGCCGACCGCGAGGTCGTGCAGCGCGCGGTTCTGGCGATCGGCCAGCGGCCACAGCGCGTCGATCAGCCACCCGATCCCGAGCAGCGCGACACTCACCACGGTCTTGAGCACACCCTCGCGCACGAGCGCCAGGCCGAGGCCGACCGGCCGGCCGTCGGCGCGCACGACGCGAATGCCGACCGCCTGCTTGCCGAGCGTCTGGCCGTTGTTGGGCCCGCGGCGCGCCATCAGCGCGCAGTTGAACACCACGCTGCCGAGCACGAACGCGAACAGGAGGAGCCTGCCGTCGGCTTGCGCGGCGCCAAAGACGGCCGTGGTGAGCGCCGACGAGATCACCGCGACGATCGCGATCCCCCACGCGACCGACCAGTCGATCAGCGTCGCGCCGACGCGCGACCACCAGTCCGCGAGGGGTGGGCGCGGCGGCTCGTGGGTCATCTGCCAAATGTACGCGATCCGCGCGTGGCCGAGACCTCGTTCAGTCGTCGAGCATGCGCTCGTGGCCGCGCGGGCAGGTGCCGCGGATCGCGTCCAGCGCGTCCCCGTCGAACACGTTCAGCGTCTGCCAGTGGTCCTTGCAGTAGGCGCGCCGGCATTCGGGGCAGTAGAACGGCGCCAGCTCGGGATCGAGCGCGTAGAGCGCGAGCGGCGGGTCGGTCGTGTGCAGCGCGGCGCGCGCGGCCTCGGTCAGCGGCTGCGTCAGCAGTCCGGTGAACGTGTCGCGGCGGAACTGGTCGCCGTCGGCCTCCACGACCGCGGCGGGCTGCCCGCACTCCGCGCACGCGATCTCGACGCGGTCGGTCTCCACGGCGGCGTCGAAGCGGTCGGCGAGGCCGATGAACTCCCGCCCCCAGCCGCTCGACAGCGCGAGCTCCTGCAGCGGGCCGGTGGGCAGGAAGATGATCGCGATCCCGCCCGCGCCGCGGCCTCCCTCGCGCAGGTGCTCGATCCAGCCGTCGATCTCGCGCAGCGCGTGAACGGCGTCGTGCCATGACGACCACGAGAAATCGTTGTCGGGCTGCGCGCACCACGCGCGCGCCTCCAGCAGCACCTCGATCAACCCCGCCCGGTCCATGTCAACGCATTGTGTAGCTTCGGAGATCGTGCTGACCGTCCGCTCCCTGCGCGTGCGTCCGGTGGATCTCCCGCTCGCGCGCCCGATCCAGACCGCCGCCGGCGTGATTCCCACGTCGCCGCTCGTGCTGCTCGACGTCGAGACCGAGGAGGGGGTGTCCGGCCGCAGCTATGTGTTCTGCTACACGCCGGTGGCGATGGCCGCCGTCGCTGCGGCACTCACGGAGCTCGACCTCGCCGGCGAGGACCTTGCTCCCGTCCCGCTGTGGGACAAGCTGCGCCGGCGCTTCCGGCTGCTCGGCGCGTCGGGCGTGCTCGGGCTCGCGCTGGGCGCGATCGACATGGCGGCGTGGGACGCGCACGCCCGGGCGCTCGAGCTCCCGCTCGTGGAACTGCTGGGCGCGAGCGCGGGCACGCGCGTGGCGGCCTACGCCGGGCTGAGCTCGATGCGCCCCGCCGACGCGGCGCGGGAGGCGCAGGAGCGGCTCGCGCGGGGCTTCACCGCGCTGAAGGTGAAGGTCGGCGGCGCCGACGCCGAGCTCGACGTCCTGCACGCGCTGCCCGGCGTGCCGGTGATGGTCGACTACAACCAGACGCTCACGCGGGCCGAGGCGCGCCGACGCCTGCGCGACCTCGAAGGCGAGGGGCTCGTGTGGATCGAGGAGCCGCTGGCGGCCGCCGACGTCGAGGGGCTGGCCGCCCTCGCGGCGGAGTTCGACACGCCGATCCAAGCCGGCGAGAGCTGGTGGGGCCCCGAGGAGGCCGCGCGCTCGCTCGCCGCGGGCGGCTCGGACTACGTGATGCTCGACGTCGCCCGCATCGGCGGCGTCACCGGCTGGCTGCGCGCCGCCGCGCTCGTGGAGACCGCGGGCGTGCCGCTCTCCTCGCACGCCTACCCGGAGCTCAGCGCGCACCTGCTGGCCGCGTCGCCGGCGCACCACCGGCTCGAGTACACCGACCACACCGGTCCGCTGATCACGGAGCCGCTCGCGGTCCGCGACGGGTACGTCATGCCCGGCCCGCCGCTGACCTGGGACGAGGACGCGATCGCGCGCTTTGGTTAGGGAGCGGGCAGGTGCTCCTGCGCCCACAGAGAGATCTGGGCGAGCGCGGGCATCAGCGCGCGGCCGCGCGCGGTCAGAGCGTAGGACACCGACACCGGCGGGCCGTCCTCGACCGTGCGCGACACGAGGCCGGCCTCGGTCAGCGCCGCCAGGCGGTCCGACAAGACCGAGTCGCTGATGCCCTCGATCGCCCGCGAGAGCTCGCGGAACCCGGCCGGTCCGGTGCTCAGAGAGCCGAGCACCATCGCGTTCCAGCGCTTGCCGAGGAACGCGAAGGCGCGCGCCAGCGCGGCGTCGCCACGTGCACACGTCTTGATGTCGTGCTGCGTGGCCATCGCGTGAATGCTACCGCCGGTTGCTGCTTCGAAATCAGAAGTTGCTAGGTTCCAAGGGGTGACTACTCGAAGCGAAGGCACCGTCGCCGTCATCGGCGGCGGCTACGGCGGCGTGAAGGTCGCCAAGGCCCTGGACGACGTCGCTGACGTGACGCTCGTCGATCCCACCGAGGCGTTCGTCCACAACATCGCCGCGTGGCGCGCGCTGGTGGAGCCGGAGTGGCTCGAGCGCATCTTCATGCCCTACGACCACCTGCTGGCCCGCGGGCGCTTCGTCCGCGACCGCGCGGTGGCGGTCGACGGCCGGCGGGTCACGCTCGCCTCGGGCGAGACGCTCGAGCCCGACCACCTGATCCTCGCGACCGGCTCGTCCTATCCCTTCCCGGCCAAGACCGACGAGCCCGACGTCGAGACGGCCCGCCGGCGCTACCGAGCGGCCCACGACGCGCTGCTGGGCGCCGGGCGCGTGCTGATCGTCGGCGCCGGCCCTTCGGGGCTCGAGCTGGCGGGTGAGATCAAGGCCTTCTTCCCCGCCAAGCACGTCACCGTCGCCGACATCGCCCCCGACATCCTGCCGGGCCCGTTCGACCCCGGGCTGCGCGCCGAGCTGCGCCGCCAGCTCGACGCGCTGGGTGTGGAGCTCGTGCTGGACGAAAGCTTTCCGCTGCCGGACGTGCCGCCCGCCGTGGCGGCCCCGGTCCGCGCCGGCGAGCTGACCGCGGACATCTGGTACCGCGCGTTCGGGGTCGCCCCGGCGACCGGCTTCCTGCCGGCGGACTGGCTCGACGACGCCGGATATGTGCGCGTCGACGAGCACCTGCGCGTCCAGGACGGCGTGTACGCGCTCGGCGACATCGCCGATGCCGACGGCAACATGGCCGGCAGGGCGGGCATGCAAGCGGCGCTGCTGGCCGCGAACCTGCGCACGCTGATCAGCGGCGAGGGAGCGCTCGCACCCTACGTCGCCTCGCCGCCGCTGATCGCGATCCCGCTCGGCCCCCAAGGCGGCGCCGGCCAGCTCCCGGACGGGGTGGTCGGGGCCGAGGTGATCGCCGAGCTCAAGGGGCGCGCGCTGCTCGTCGAGCACAGCGCGGCGCTGTTTGACTCAGGCCCCGAGGGCCTCGGCGCGGCGGCGAGCCCAGTAGCGGAACCAGCGTGACCCGTACGGGACGTAGAGCCGCACCGCGCGACCCTCCGCGGCGAGCCGGCGCGCGGCCTCGGGGCGGACGCCGAGCAGCTGCTCGTAGCGCGGCGCGGGCGCGCGCATCGCGTCGTCGTGGGTGGCCAGCGCGTAGTCGGCGCCGAGCTCGTCCAGCAGCGCGGCGAGCGCGAGGAAGGCCTCGTCGGTCGGCGGCCCCCACGGCAGCGCGTCCGGCTCGACGTACGCGCCCTTCACGAGCCGCACGCTGACGCCGCCGTCCACCAGCCGGCGGATGTCCTGCGGGCTGCGGCGGAGGTTGGCCTGCACGGTGCACTCGACCGGCGCGCAGCGCAGCACGATGTCGTGGATCGCGTCGGCGCGGGCCGCCTCCTCCGCGCCGACCTGCGCCCGCGCGCCGGGCGGGAGCCGCTCGCAGATCGAGCGCAGGTGGGCGGCGCAGCGGTCGCGGTCGAGATCCAGGCCGAGGTGCGAGAGATCGACGGAGAGCCACGCATCCGGCGGCAGCGCCTGCGCGAGCGCGCGGAACTCCGCGGCGGCCTCCTCGGCCTCCTGCGGCGAGCGCGCGTTCTCGCCGAACAGGTCGATCGACGCGCCCAGGCCGTCGGCCGCGAGCCGCCGCGCGAGCGCGAACGCGTCCTCGCGCGTCGTGCCCGCCACGTAGCGGCGGGCGGCGCGGTAGGCGCGCTCGCGCACGGCGGGGATCCGCAGCGCCGCGGCCTCGACGCGATCGGACGTCGCCAGCGCGAAGGCGACGCGCCGTCTCATCGCAGGGCGTCGTCGCGGTGCGCGCCGAACCACGCCGACTGGCGCTCCATCCGCTCGCGTGCGGTCGCCTCGCGCGTGAGGCCATACACGGTGCCGGGGAAGTCGAGTCCCTTCTGGATCGCCCAGATCTCCTCGTGGCGGTCCGGCGGGAGGATCTCGTCGCCGACCGCGATCCAGCCGATCGGGACGGTCGCGCCGTGCGCGAGCACGGTGTTGACGTGCACGACGCCGTTGATGCGGACCTCGACGCCGCGTCCGAGGCGCGACCCCGGGAACAGCGACGCGCCGGTCGCGATGAAGCTGCCGGTGCCGACGTCGGTGCCGTTGAGATGCGCGTGCGGGCCGACCAGCACGTCGTCGCCGAGCCGCAGCGGATGGTCGGCGCGGCCGCGCAGCAGAGCGTTCTCCATCACGACGCAGCGGGCGCCGATCTCGACGACGCCGTCCTCGCCGGTGAGGACCGCGCCGAACAGCACGCGGGCGTCCGGGCCGACGCGCACGTCGCCGCACAGCACGGCGGTCGGTGCGACGTAGGCGCTGGGATCGACGGTCGGCCTCCGGCCGCGATGCTCGACCAGCACCTCAGGCGCTCAGCGCGACGGCGGCGTCGGTGGTCCAGTCGAGCGCCTCGCGGTAGGCGTGCGCGATGTCCATCAGGCTCAGGCCGTACTTGAGCACGCCGGCGAAGTCGCCGCGCTCGTAGGACAGCACGCCGGCCAGCACGCGGCCCTCCGGGCCCTCGTGCTCGGCGAGCGCGCGTGCCATCCGCTCATCGAACGGCAGCTCGGCCAGCAGGTGCGGCATCGACACGCCGAGCAGCGCGTCGACGACGGAGAACAGCCCGGCGGTGAACGCGCGGTCGGCCTCCGCCTCGGGCTGGCGCGCGGCCACGAGTTCGCACAGGCGCGCGCGCAGCAGGCCCAGCTCGAGCAGGTGGTGGGGATGGTCGGTGACGCCGCCGAGCACGAGCAGCATCGCCCAGCGGCGGACGGCGACCGACCCGAGCGCCATCAGCGCCTGATGGATCGAGCCGACCGGATGGCGGCGGCCGAAGAACGCGGAGTTGGCGAGCCGGACGAGCTTGTGGCTGAGGCCGGGATCCTCCTCGATCACGCGCTCGAGCTGCTCGAACGACGTGACGTCGCGCTGGACCAGCATCGACAGCGCGCGCAGGCGGTAGGTGGGCGCCGGCGTGCCGGTCAGCATCACGGGCTCGGCGAAGAAGCGGCCCTGGAAGAGGTCGAAGCCGAGCGCGATGCACGCCTCGTAGTCCGCGCGCGAGTCGACCCCGTCGGCGATCAGCGTCACGCCGCGCGCGTGCAGCTCGTTGACCATCTCCGTCGACGCGTCGGAGTCGAGGCGGACGGCGTAGATGGTCGCGAACAGCCCTTCGAGGGGGTCGGCGGGCGCGCCGTCGAGCGCGATCCGGAAACCGGCGTCCTTGAGCTCGCGCAGGGTCGGCAACAGGACGTCGTCCGCCTGCTCGGCCGGGACCTCGAGCACGACCCGGTCGGGGTCCAGCGGCAGCGGGCGGACGGTCAGCAGCAGTTCGCGCGTGACCCCGACGTGCGCGCGGCGGTCGCCGACGAGCCGCACGAGGCCGATGTCGGCAAGCGATTGGACGAGCAGGCCCGATGCGGCGCCGCGCGGGTCGCCGACGGGCGCGGTCGGGCTGACGAGCTGGAAGCCGACGACGGACTCGGAGCGATCGAAGATCGGCTGCCGCGCCACGACGACGGGCGCGGTGGACGAACTGAAGCGCGGTGCGGACACGTCCACAGACGATGACACGACCTCGGCCGCGGCGCGCCGCGGCATCCTCAGCGGCGCTCCTGCGCGCGGTTGCCGTCGCCCCGCTCGGCTACGGTCGAGGGGTGCACCGCGCGCTCTCCTCGCTCGCCGCCGTGTTCGCCGATCCCGCCGCGCCGGCGTCGGCCGCCGCGTTGGATGCGCTGCGCGCGCGCTGGCACGAGTTCACGCCGGCCGAGCGCGGCGCGCTGACGCCGCTGGCGAAGCTGGCCGCGCAGCGCGTGAGCGAGGCGCCGCCGCCGGACCCCGACGGCTACTGGGCCCACCTCGAGGACATGGAGGCCACGGCCGCGGCCGAGGACGAGGCGGGCGCCGTCGAGCCGGCGCCGCGCCCGGTCGCCGAGAACGCCGCCGCCGCGGGCGCGCCCGGTGTCACCGCTCCCTTGTGGGGCGATGGCGCCGTGGGCGCACCGCGCGCGGGCGCGGCGCCGGGCGCCACTCCGCGCCGGGCCGCGCCGGTCGACGCCTCGCCCGAGGCGCTGCTGGCGCTGCTCGGACTCTCCTCCTTCCGGCCGGGCCAGCGCGAGGCGGTGCAGGCGGCGCTCGACGGCCGCGACGCGCTCGTGGTGATGCCCACCGGCGGCGGCAAGAGCCTCTGCTATCAGCTCCCGGCGCTGGCGGGGGACGACCTGACCGTGGTCGTCTCACCGCTGATCGCGCTCATGCGCGACCAGTGCGCGCGGCTCACCGACCTCGGCCATCCGGCGGTGATGCTGGCCTCCGGGGAGGACAACCGGACCGCGCTCGACGCGATTCGCGGCGGCGGCGCGAAGGTCGTCTTCGCGGCGCCCGAGCGGTTCGCCTCCGCCGCGTTCCGCGCCGCGCTGGCCCAGCGGGCGATCGCGCTGTTCGTCGTCGACGAGGCTCACTGCGTGAGCGAGTGGGGACACGATTTCCGCCCCGACTACCTGCGGCTGGCGGCGGTCATCGGCGAGCTTGGCCACCCGCCGACGATGGCCTGCACGGCGACCGCGACGCCGAAGGTGGCCGAGGAGATCGTCGCGCGCCTCGGGCTGCGCGAGCCCGAGCGCGTGCGGTCCGGGTTCGACCGGCCCAACCTCTCCTTCGACGTGCTCCGCTTCGACGGCGAGGGGTCGGTGGCGCGCAAGCGAGCGACGCTCGTCGCCGGCGTCTCGATGCCCTCCAACCGACCGGCGGTCGTGTATTGCGGGACGCGCAAGAGCACCGAGGAGACCGCGGAGCTGCTGGGCGCGAACGGGCTCGAGGTGGCGGCCTACCACGCCGGGATGCCCGCCGAGGCGCGCACGCGCGCACAGGACGCGTTCATGCGCGGCACGGCCGACGTCGTGGTCGCCACCAATGCCTTCGGGATGGGCGTCGACAAGGCCGACGTGCGCTCGGTCTGGCACTGGGCGCTGCCGTCGAGCCTCGAGGCCTACTACCAGGAGGCGGGCCGCGCCGGGCGCGATGGGCTGCCCGGCCGCGCCGTCCTGCTCGCGTCGCGCTCGGACCTCGGCCGGCTCGTGCGCTTCATCAACGAGGCCGAGGTGACGGTCGAGCAGGTGCAGGCGATCGTCAACCGCGGCGACAGCGAGCTCGACGCCAACGACGACCGCGACCGCGTGGCGCTCGCCGTGGCCGAGCGCGCGGGCGCGCTGCGGCTCTCGCCGGGCGCCGGCGGCCGCCTGCACGTCGAGGTCGTCGGGCGCCTGGACCGCGCGCGCACGTCGCAGCTCTGCCGCGCCGCCAAGGATCGCCGCTGGCAGTCCTACCGCTCGATCGAGCGCTACGCGAGCAGCGAGGACCGCTGCCGCCGCCGCCAGCTGCTCGACCACTTCGGCGACAGCACGCCGGGCGCGCCGCTCGGGCGCTGCTGCGACGTCCACGACCCGCCGGACTGGCTGCCGGCCATCACGCCCGCGGTCAAGAAGGCGTCGGCGCTCGTGGAGGACGGCCCGCCGGTCTCCGACGCCGACCTGGCGCCGCTGAAGGCCTGGCGGCGAGAGCGTGCCGAGGGCAAGCCGGCCTACACGGTCGCGACCGACGCGACGCTGCGCGACGTCGTCCGCCGCCGCCCGCGCACCCCGCAGGAGCTGCTCGCGATCAAGGGCATCGGCCCGTCGTTCGTGGAAAAGCACGCGGACTCGCTGCTCGAGCTGCTCGACCGCGCCGTTCGCTAACGGGCGTGGCCGGAAGTACGGCGTATCGTCCGGCGAATGCACGGGTCGTCGCTGCCTGCGGCGGACGCCGCTCGCATACTGGTGGTACGTGTGCGGCGGCCGCCGCCCGGCAGCGGCGGGCCGGGCCCGCCGGAATGCGTCGTACTTGCGGACGCGTCCGCTAGGGTTGCGCGCCATGTTCGAGACGACCCTTGCGGCCGTCTCCGACGGGCGGGTCCGTCAGGTGTGCGGCGCGGATCCCGGATGGTTCTGCCACAACGTCCTGGACTGGACCGGCAACCGTACGCTCGCGGAGCTGGCCGATTTCATGATCGGAAGACCCCTGAAGATCGTCGCGATCATCGCGTGCGCGCTGATCGCCAACCGGGTGGCGCGGCGCGGCATGAAGGGCGCGCTGCGCACGCTGCAGTCCGGCGCCGTGCAGGAGCGTCTGCGTGCCGCCACGCCTACCTCGCTGCTCGCCACGTCCGAGCACAGCCTGCGCTCCGAGCAGCGCATCGAGGCGTTGTCGAGCGTCATGCGCTCGCTCGTCACGTTCGTGATCTACACGGTCGCGACGTTCATGGTGCTCGGCGAGGTCGGCATCGAGCTCGGGCCGCTGCTCGCCGGCGCGGGCATCCTCGGCGTCGCGCTCGGCTTCGGCTCGCAGTCGCTCGTGAAGGACTTCCTGTCGGGCGTCTTCATCCTGATCGAGGACCAGTTCGGCGTCGGCGACATCGTCGATCTCGACGGGCAGACGTCGGGCGTGGTCGACGCGGTCTCGCTGCGCACGACGCGACTACGCGCGGTCGACGGGACCCTGTGGCACGTCCCCAACGGCGAGATCCGCCGCGTCGGCAACCAGTCCCAGCACTGGTCGCGCGCGCTGATCGACATCGAGGTCGCCTACGACACCGACCTCGAGCACGCCGAGGCGGTGATCGCCGGCGTCGCGGAGAAGCTCGCGGGCGAGGACGAGCGCATCCTCGAGACGCCGGAGGTCTGGGGCGTCGAGGCCCTGGGCGCCAACGGCGTCGCGATCCGGCTCGTGGTCAAGACGCGCCCGTCCGAGCAGTACAAGGTCAGCCGCGAGCTGCGGCGGCGCCTGAAGTCCGCGCTCGACGAGGCGGGGATCGAGATCCCGTTCCCGCAGCAGACGGTCTGGCACCGCACGCCCACGGCCTCCTAGGGCCAGCCGGCGCCCGGCGCGGGCGCCGGCGCCGCGTAGACGACGCCGTCGCCGACGCCCGCCGGCCCGCCCCACCGCGCGGCCATGATGTAGAGCGTCTCGCCGCCCAGGATGCAGGCGAACGCGCCGCGGTCGACGTCGATGCGTCCCAGGACCTCGCCGCCCTCGCGCACGCGCACGCAGGCCTGCAACGGGACCGAGGCGTACCAGACGGCGCCCTCGGAATCGATGCAGATGCCGTCGGGCGCATCCTCGACGTCCGCCCACACGCGCCGCCCGGACAGCGAGCCGTCGGGGGCGATGTCGAACGCGGTCAGGCACTTGCCGTAGGACTCGGCGACGAGCAGCGTCGAGCCGTCGGCGGTGACCGCCATCCCGTTCGGGAACGCGAGCCCGTCGGCAACCCGCCGCACGGCCCCGTCGGGTGTCACCAGCGCGACGAACCCGGGGTGGAACTCGCCGCCGGGGAAGGCGAAGTTCACGCAGTTGACGTACGCGAAGCCGCGCCCGTCGACGACCAGCTCGTTGAAGCCGAACTCGCCCAGCCCGGACAGGTCCGCGTACACGCCGTCCAGCCGCCGCAGCTCGCGCCCGCAGACGATCAGCAGCGTCCCGTCCGGCAGCCAGCCGAGCGAGAACGGGAAGCGGTCGAAGTGGGCCACGACCGAGCTCTCGCCGCCGGGGGCCAAGGCGACGACGTCGCCCGCCAGCCAGTCCGCGTACCACAGCCGCCCGTCGTGCCAGCGCGGCGACTCGCCGAGCGTGATGCCCGTCTTGACGATCTCCATGTCACCGAAGACTCCCGCCTGGCTCCCGACTCATCGGCAGCCCTCGGGGTTTGGCTGGGCTCGCCTGTGGGGCCGTCGGGCTAACGCACCCCCCTGCTACGCGGCGGCGACCTCGTCGACGGCGGCGACCTCGGTCGCGAGCGCCTCGACCACGTGGTCCTGGTCGGCGTGCGTGAGGTGCGGGTAGAGCGGCAGCGTCAGCTCCGCCGCGGCGACGTCCTCGGCGCGCGGGCATGATCCGGCGCCCGCGTAGGCGCGCAACGTGGTGAGGCTCGGGTAGAGCACGCTGGTCTGGACGCCCCACACGTCGAGCAGCCGCTCGCGGACCGTCTCGCGGCCGCAGACCAGCACCGGCATCACGTAGCAGGCGCTCAGCGCGACGTCGGCGGCGCGGTAGGGGACGCTGACCCCGGGCAGCGGCGCCAGCGCCTCGCGGTAGCGCCGCACGAGCGCTCGCCGGCGCGCGACGTCGTCCTCGAGCCCCGGCAGTCGCGCGAGCAGCAGCGCCGCGCGCGGCTCGTCGAGCCGGTAGTTGAAGCCGGTCTCCAGCACATCGTACGCGTTGGCGTGCCCGCGGTGACGGTCCCACGTCCCCGACGTCATGGCGTGCGAGCGCAGCCGCCGCGCCAGCGCCGCCACGCGGTCGTCGTCGGTGGCCAGCAGCCCGCCCTCGCCGCACGAGAGCACCTTGTTGGAGAAGAAGCTGAAGCAGCCCGCGAGGCCGACCGTGCCGAGCGCGCGGCCCGAGCGCGTGGAGCCGGCCGGCGCGTGCGCGGCGTCCTCGATCAGCGCGATCCCGCGCGCGTCGCAGAGCGCCCGCAGCGCCTCGACGTCGGCCGCGTAGCCCGCGTAGTGCACCGCGCAGACCGCGCGTGTGCGCGGCGTCAGCTTGGCCGCGACGTCCTCGACCGAGAGCCCGAAGTCCCGCCGCCCGGCGATGTCCGCGATCACCGGCGTCGCGCCGCAGTGGCGAACCGCCGCGGCCGTGGCCACGAAGGTCAGCGCGGGAACGATCACCTCGTCGCCGGGCCCGACGCCGGCGGCCAGGTACGCGAGGTGCAGCGCCGCCGTGCAGCTCGAGACGGCGACCGCGTGGCGCACGCCGAGGCGCGCCGCGAACGCCGCCTCGAACTCCGCCGTGCGCGGCCCCATCGTGAGCCAGCCGGAGCGCAGGGTGTCGGCGACGGCCTGGACGGCCGCATCGTCGAGGCGCAGGTCGAAGAGCGGGACTCGGATCACTGGTTTACTGAGTATCGCTGGGGAGCAGCCGTGGAAGCAAGCCGTCGATCTCGGCGATCGCCTGCTCGTAGTCGTCGTGACGGCCGATGTCCAGCCAGTAGCCGCCGTACGGTACGGCGCCGACGGGCTCGCCGGCGTCCAGCAGCGCCTGCACGAGGTCGGGGAGGTCGAACTGCCGGTCGGCCGGCACGAACGCGCGCACGCGCGGGTCGAGCGCGTAGACGCCCATCGAGACCTCGTAGCCGAGCGTCGGCTTCTCCTCGTACCCGACGACCCGGTGCTCTGCGTTCGTGTGCAGCACGCCGTAGTCGATCTTGACCTCGCGCCGGTGCGTCGCGATGGTCAAAGCGTTACCGGCGGCCTCGTGGGCGGCCATCAGCGCGCGAAAGTCGAGCGTCGTGAGGACGTCGCCGTTGAGCATCAGGAACGGCTCGTCGAGCCCGTCGATGGTCGCCAGCGGCCCCGCGGTCCCGCGCGGCGCGCGCTCCTGGTGGTACTCGATCGTCAAGCCGTGGCGCGCCCCGTCGCCGAACACGGCGACGATCAGGTGCGCCAGGTGGCCGACGGCGATCGTCAGGTGGTCGAACCCCGCGCGCTCGAGTTGCTGGACGACGATGTCGAGGATCGCGCGGTCGCCGACCGGCATCAGGGGCTTCGGCAGCACCGTCGTGTACGGCGCGAGCCGCGAGCCGCGCCCGCCGGCCAGGATCACCGCTCTCACAGCAGGCTCCGGTAGGCCGCCGCGAGCCGGTCCATGTGGACGTTCGAGTCGTGCTCTGACTCCACCAGCGCGCGCGCCCGCGTGGCGATCCCCGCGCGCAGCGCGTCGTCGTCGAGCAGCCGCCGCAGCGCGCCCGCCACGGCGTCGCGCTCGATCGGCACGATCAGCGCCTCGCGCTCGTCGCCGATCTGCTCGTGCACCCATGGCAGGTCCGACAGCACGCACGGAGCGCCGCACGCCATCGCCTCGAACACCGAGCGTGGAGCGGAGTCCGAGGAGGCGATCGAGACGCACACGTCCGCGACACGGTAGTAGGCCGCCATGCGCTCGTAGTCGACATGGCCTACGACGTGCACCCGGTCACGGTGCGGGAGCTCCCCCAGCGCCTCGCGCACGACCCCCATGTGCTTGAGCACGAGCTGCACGTCGTCGCGCTCGTCGGCGACCTGCGCCCACCCGTCGACGATCACTCGCGGGTTGTAGACGGGCATCAGCGAGCGCGGGCTCAGCACGACCGGCCCGTCGCTGAGCCCCAGCTCGCCGCGCAGCACGGAGCGGTCCTCGACGGGCCGGAACGCGTCCACGTCGACGCCCCAGTTGATCAGCACGCACTGTTCCGGCCGGGCGCCGAGCTCGATGCAGCGGTCGGTCAGCGCCTGCGAGTCGGCCATCACCAGCGCCGCGCGGCGCAGCGCGAAGCGGTTGGCGAGCGTCTGCAACGTCCGCGCGCGCAGGACGTCCGAGCCCCAGGCCATCGCCACCAGCGGCCGCGCGCCGGCCAGCGCGGCCAGGAACGCGTAGCCGGGCAGCCAGTGCGCGTGCACCACGTCCGGCTGCACGCGCCGCAGCAGCCAGCGGATCCAGCGCACGTGCGCCGCCGCGCCGAGCGGGAGCCCGCGCCGGCCTGCCGGTGCCTGGAAGGTGGGGATGCCCGACGCCGGGAGGACGGACGCGGGCAGTTCGCCGATCGCGTCGCCGCCGACCGACACATCGAACCCGCGTTCCGCCATCGCGAGAGCCAGGTGCTCGACGTGCGGGTGATTGACCCCGCCGAGCATGAGAAGCCGCGCCATTCGCCCCAGACCATAGTGTTTCGGTGATGTCTCGCGTCGCCGTCCTGATCCCGTGTCACTCAGACGGGACACTCGTGACCGAGGCGGTCGCCTCCGTGCAGGAGCACGAGCCGGTCGAGATCGTGGTGGTCGACGACGCGTCGCCCGACCAGGCCACGCGCGACGCGCTCGACGCGCTCGACGTCCAGGTGATCCGCCTGGCCGCCAACCAGGGCGTCGGCGTGGCGCGCACGACCGCGTTCGACGCCACGAGCGCGCCGTACGTCTACCCGCTGGACGCCGACGACCTCGCGCTGCCCGGCGTGCTCGCTCGCATGGCCGACCGGCTCGACGCCGACCCGGACGCGGTCGCCTGCGTCGGCGACATCGCGGAGTTCGGCGACCACGAGCTCGTGCGCCGGATCCCGGCGCGCCTTGACCCCTACCGCGTCGCGCTCACCAACGAGTACCCGATCACGGCGCTCTACCGGCGCTCCGCGGTCGCGGCGATCGGCGCGTGGCGGCCGTACTACGAGCACCAGGGCTACGAGGACTGGAACGTCTGGATGGGGCTGGCCGAGCGCGGCGGGCGGATCGTCCATGTCGGCGGGCCCGGCTACCGCCGGCGGCTGCACGGCCAGCGCCTGAACCAGCTCGCGCGCACGCGCCACGCCGAGCGCTACGCGGCGATGCGGCGCGCGCACCCCGACCTCTTCTCCCGCCTCGGCGAGTACCGGCGCAGCTCGGACCTCGACCCGCTGCGGCGCGCGCTCTATCCGCTCGTCTACGGCGCGCGCGCCGAGCTGCCCGGGGAGCGCTACCTCAAGCCGGTGTTCGACCGGCTCGGGATCTGGACGCGGGCAGCGCGCCCAGGAACGCGCGCGCGTCGTCGCGACGGGTGAGCCACTCGACGCCGGCCAGCACGGCCGCATAGACGAGCGTCGCGAGGATCGCCTCGGGGATCCAGGGCGCGGGCAGCGCCAGAGCGATGGCGGCCATCGCGGCGGCCGCGACGAGCGGGCCGACGAACGCGCCCAGCGCGTCGGTCGCGCCCACGACGTGGTGCGCCTGGACGAGCGAGATGGCGGCCAGCAGCGTCGAGGACAGCAGCGCGTCGGCGGCCGCGCCGTTCGCGCCGTAGGCCGGGATCAGCACGAAGTTGAGCCCGATGTTCAAGACGATGATGGGCGCCAGCGGCCGGACGAACGCGCCCGGCCGGTCGCGCGCGATCAGCGACGCCGCGGCGAACGAGTTGAGGCCGTAGAGGAGGGTCATCATCGAAAGGATCTGCAGCGGCAGCACCGACTTCTCGAACGCCGGGCCATAGAGCAGGTGGACGATCGGGCCGGCGTAGAGCAGGAACCCCATCGCCACCGGCAGCAGCACCGCGGTCACTGCCTTCAGGCCCAGCCGGTAGCCGCGCCCGGCGTCCAGGTGCGCGCGCGCCAGCCAGGGCAGCATCGCCATCGCCATCGCCGAGCCGATGAACTGCGTCGCCTCCACGAGCCGGTAGGAGACGGCGTAGATGCCGACCGTGGCGGTGTCGGCGAGAAACGACAGCATCGTCACGTCCAGGCGCAGCAGGAGGATCATCAGCAGCCCGATCAGGCCGATCGGCACGCCCGCCTTCACGAGCCCTGGCCAGCCTGAGCGGTCCAGCGGCGCGCGCCGCACGTGCAGGCGCCGCAGCAGCACCTCGGCGACGGCGACGGCGAGCACCGTGCCGCCGGCATAGACGGCCGACGCGGCGACGACGCCGCCGCCCGCGAGCAGGACCGCGACGCCGACCGCGGCGGTCGCGAAGCGCTGCACGATCAGCGTCGCCGACACGAGGTCCAGCCGCTCGTAGCCCTGGAAGATCGAGAACCAGCTCTTGGACAGGACCTCGAGCAGGCTCCCGAGCCCGACCACGTAGACGGCGGCGCGGCCCTCGGCCGTGAAGTCGCCGAGGTTGACGATGACCGCGGCCGCCACCAGCGCGACGATCCCGCCGAGGATCTTCACCGCGCTCGCGTCGGCCAGCAGCCGGCCCGCCCGCCCGTGCTCGCGCGCCACCTCGCGGGCCAGCAGCTCGTCGGTGCCGAAGCCGGCGATGAACACGAGCGCGCCGGTCAGCGCCAGCGCGAACTGGAACTCGCCGAAGCCGTGCGAGCCGAGCTCGCGCGCCATCGTGACGAAGAACGCCAGCGAGCCCAGCTTGGCGATGATCTCGCCCGCCATCCGCACCGCGGCGTTGCGCGCCACGCGCCGCGGCGCGCTCACCGAGCGCCTACGCTTTGGGCGTGCCGACGATCGCCGCCCGGCCCCCGAGCCAAGCGCCGGCCCGCGCGGCCGCATTCGCCGCGGCGCTCGTGTGCGCGGGCGCGCTCGGCGTCGCGGTCGCGCTCGGGCTGCGCACGAACGAGATCCCCGGCGTCTTCGTGCTGGGGGGCGGGATCGCGCTGCTGGGCATGCTCGCGCTCGCCGTCGCCCGCTACGAGCTCGCGGTCTCGCTCGCGTTCCTGCTCTCCGCGGTCGTCGTCGTCGAGCCGGCGCCGCCGGACGCCGCGTTCGCGGTGATCATGAGCGTCGCGGCGGTCACCGGGCGCTTCCGCCTGCGCGCCGCCCCGCTCGGCGCGGTGGCCGGCGTCGCGGCGTTCATCGCGCTCAACCTCGTCTCCTGCTGGGAGGCCGTGGACCCGGCGCGCGCGGCGCGCTTCATGTCGATCACGATCTACCTGCTGGCGTTCGCGCTGTGGCTGCCGAGCTGGCTCACGAGCACCGACAAGGCGCGCCGGCTGCTGCGCATCTACGTGCTCGTCGCGGTCGGATCGGCGCTGTTCGGCACGCTCGCGCTCTACGTGCCGTTCCCCGGCCACGAGCAGCTGACCTTCTACACCAACACGCGCGCACGGGCGCTGTTCAAGGACCCGAACGTCTTCGGGCCGTTCCTGGTCCCCGCCACGCTGATGCTGATGCAGGAGTTCCTGGAGCCGCGGCTGCTGCGCTCCGGGCGCTTCGTCAAGCTCGTGCTGCTCGGCATCCTGGCCTGCGGGATCCTGTTCTCCTACTCGCGCGCGGCCTGGCTGAACCTCGTTGTCGGCGTGGTGGTCATGTTCGCGGTCTTCGCGCTGCGCCGCGGCGGCGGCCGCCGCATCCTGGTGATGCTGATCGTCCTGGCCGTGGCGGGCGCGGCGGTGATCGCCAGCATCCAGGTGACCGGCTCGCTGTCGTTCCTCAAAGAGCGCGCGCAGTATCAGACCTACGACAACCAGCGCTTCGGGGCGCAGTCCGGCGGGATCGCGATCGGCGAGCGCCACCCGATCGGCGTCGGGCCCGGGCAGTTCGAGCTCGTGGAGCCGATCTCCGCCCACAGCACGTACGTGCGCGCGCTCGCCGAGGAGGGCGTGCTCGGGTTCCTCGTGCTCTCGGGGCTGCTCTACGGGACGCTGGCGATGGCGGTGCGCAACGCGTTCGCCGGGCGCGACACGTACGGGATCGGCTCCGCGGCGCTGCTGGCGGCGTGGTGCGGCATCCTCGCCAACAGCGTCTTCGTCGACACCCTGCACTGGCGGCACCTGTGGCTGGTCGCCGGCCTGATCTGGGCGGCGCGTCAGACGTCCTCGAGCGCCGGGACCCGCGTCGTGAGGTAGTACGGCGACGCCTCGCTGCGCGCGCCGATCACGACCATCCCGACCTGGGGGCGGTCCAGCCGGTCCAGCACGTCGCGCGCGTCGACGACGTTCTCGAGCGAGATCCGGTCCAGGCGCGCGACGTAGAGGATCGAGGTCGCGCGCCGCGCCAGCGCCTGCGTGTCGGCGATGCCGAGCAGCGGCGGCGCGTCGACGATGATGTAGGTGTAGTCCAGCTCGGACAGCGCGTCGAACACGACGTCGAGCGTGATGTCGGCCAGCAGCTCGCTCGGGTCGTCGGGCTTGCGGCCGCTCGGGAGCACGTCGAGCGCGCCGCGGCGCTGCCCGGGCGCGTGCTCGATCTGTTCGGCGACGAGCACGCGCGCGTCCTGCTCGGAGGCCGTGGTGAGCGACTTCAGGAGGTCGGCGAGGCCGGGGCCGATCGGCACGTTCGTGAGGTCGTGCAGCGTCGGCCAGCGCATGTCGGCCGACACCAGCAGCGTGCGCTGGCCGGCCTGGGAGAGCGCGCGCCCGAGCCGCATCGTGACCGTGCTCTTGCCTTCCGCGTGCAGGGCGCTCGTGACGAGGATCACGTGCGGGCCCTCGTTGGGCGTGAGCGCGAAGCGGACCGACGTCGCGAGCGTCTGGTAGGTCTCGTACTCGATCCCGGTCAGCGCCCGCGAGCGGCGCCCGCGGCCCTTGCGCAGGTACGGGATCGACACCAGCACGGGCATCTCGAGCAGGCGCGAGAGCTCACGCGAGCCGCCGACGCGCGGGACCAGCTGGTCGCGCGCGATCGCCACCAGCACGCCGAGGAACAGCCCGAGCACGATGCCGAGCGCGGTGTTGCGCAGCGGCCGCGGCGTGTCCTGGGTCTTCGGGGCGGCGGCGCGCTGGGCGATCCCGAGGTCGGCCCCCGCGGTGGCGACGTTCACCTGGAGCTGGTTGATGCGGTCGCGCAGGGCCTGCTCGGCCGACGTCGAGCCCGACACGCGCGACAGCTGGTCCTGCAGGTCGGCGATCGCGCGCTCGTAGGTGCGCTTCTGGATGTCGGCCTGCTCGGAGACGAACGTCGAGGAGACAGCGTTGGCGATCTGCGCCGCGCGCGCGGGCGACGGGTCCTTGGCGGTGACGTAGATGAGGTTCGCGTTGGGATCGACGCTCGAGGAGACCTTGCCGCGCAGCGAGTCGATCGACTCGCCGGGCACGCGGCGCGCCGCGGCCGACAGCACGTCGTCGGTGGTCAGCAGCGCGTCGATCGTGTTGAGGTCACGCACCACCTGGTCCGTGCTCGATGACGCGTCGGTGATCGCGCTCGTGCGCTCGACGATGCTCGCCGTCGCCTTGTAGCGCTTGGGCAGCGATGTCGAGACGGCATACGTCGAGGCCGCGAGCACGACGACGATGCCGATCACCAGCGGGAGGCTGCGGCGCAACGCGTCCAGGTACCGGCGGGCCTCGATGGGCTCCTCGGCGGACCGGCGCGTTCCGCTCCGCTCCCCGCTGTCGATCCGGTCGCTCATGGCACGCGCTAACGGTATCGCGGGCTTCAGCCTGCGGGCTCGCGTGCCGAAAACATACGTGAAAGGGCTGTGCGCGCCGCCGATCGGGGGGGCAGGCGCAGCTCCGGAAAAAGGCAAACCCGCCGCGAGGCGGGGGCGCAAAGCCAGGGGTCTCGCCCACTGAGACAGCCCAGCCGCCAAGGAGCCCTAAATGACCACGTCGTCCAGAGTGCCGCGCGGCTACCGTGGCCTCGTCTTCATCTGCACGCTGTTGATTGCCGCAGTCCTCCCGTGCGGAGCCGCGATCGGGGCGCCCGACCAGGGCACGGCCCGCCTCGCGCGCGGCGCCGAGTCGAGCTTCGACTCCTACACGTCGGCGCCGACGCTCTCCCAGCAGACGTGGATGCGCAACACCTACTGGCGCATGCGCACCTACTCGCCGTACTTCAACTCGCGGCTCTCGTGGTTCGGCGACGCCTGGGCCTACCAGGACGCCTACGCGATCTATCCCGGCAGCCCCGAGCTGGCCCAGCACCCCGAGTGGGTGCTCAAGGACCCGGCGGGCAACAAGCTCTGGATCCAGTTCGGCTGCTCGAGCGGCTCCTGCACGCAGTACGCGGCCGACATCGGCAACCCGGACTTCCGCGCCTGGTGGATCCAGGCGGCGCGCGATCGGCTCGCGGCGGGCTACAAGGGCCTCTTCATCGACGACGTGAACATGGCCCAGCGTGTCTCCAACGGCAACGGCGCCTACACGATGCCGCTCGACCCGCGCACCGGGACGACGATGGACGAGACGCAGTGGCAGAAGTACATGGCGGACTTCATGGTCCAGGTGCGCCAGGCCCTCCCCGGCTTCGAGATCGTCCACAACACGATCTGGACGATGGGCGACGCGTCGAGCGACCTGCAGCGCCAGCTCAACGCCGCGGACTACACGTACATCGAGCACGGCGTGGTCGACACCGGGATCGTCGGCGGCACCGGCAAGTTCAGCTGGCAGACGCTGATGAGCTTCATCGACCGCCGCAACGCGGCGGGCCACGGCGTGATCCTCGACGGCTACACCGAGGACTCGGTCTGGCGGCTCTACAGCCTCGCCTCGTTCTTCCTGATCAACAACGGCTCGGACGCGTTCGGCAACGACGCCGCCGACCGCCCGGACGGCTTCTGGACCGGCTTGAACGTGCACCTCGGCGCGGCGACGGGCTCGCGCTACCAGTACTCGAACGTGTGGCGGCGCGACTTCGCGAACGGCCTCGTGCTCGTCAACGAGCCGGGCAAGCCGACGATCACGGTCAGCGTCCCGGACGGCTACGCGGACCTCGCCGGCGTCGCGCGCACGTCGGTCACGCTGGCGGCCGCCACCGGCGCCGTGTTCGTGAAGGTCGCCGCACCGGCGCCCACGGAGACGACCGTCGGCACGACGCCGACCCCCACGCCGACGCCGACGCCGACGCCGACGCCGACGCCGACGCCGACGCCCACGCCGACCCCGACCGCCACGCCGACCCCGACGCCGACGCCGACCGCGACGCCGACTCCCACGCCGACGCCGACCCCCACCCCGACGCCCAAGCGCAAGCGCCACCACGTCCCCACCGTGACCGCGCACTCCTCCGGGGCGGCCGCGCCGTCCTCGACCCGCACCGTCGCGCTCGCCAGCAGCGTGCGCGTGCACGGCCGCGTCCGCGGCGCCGCCGCCGGCACGGTCAAGATCACGGTCGACAAGCGCCACGGGCGCCAATGGGCGAGCGTCCGCCGCGCCAAGGCGAACGTGACCTCCAGCGGCGCGTACTCGAGCGACCTCCAGCGGCTCCCGCGGGGCAGCTACCGCGTGCAAGCGAGCTACCTCGGCACCGGCACCGCCAAGCCCTCGCGCTCGACGTTCCACCTCTTCAAGCTCGGTTAGCCGGTTAGCCTCCGTACGGATGGCGAAGTCCAAGACCACGCGCCGTGAGCGCGCCGAGCGCGAGCGCGCCCGTCAGGAGGAGGCCGAGCAGGCTGCGAGCCGCCGGCGCCGCAGGCGCGTGCTCGGGATCGGCGGCGCGGCGCTCGCCGCGGTCGTGATCGCCGTCGTGGCCGTGCTGCTCACGCGCGGCAGCGACGACGCGTCCTCGCCCACGCCCGCGACGGCCGGCGTCCAGCCCAAGACGACCGAGCTCGACGGCATCGAGGAGCACGGCTCGGTGCTCGGCAGCCCCAAGGCGCCGTACACACTCGTCGAGTTCAACGACCTCGTGTGCCCGGGCTGCAAGACCTACGCGGAGCAGATCCTGCCCGCGGTGATCTCGCGCTACGTGAAGTCCGGGAAGCTGCGGATCGAGCTGCGGCCGTTCGGCTTCGTCCGCGACTGGTCCACGCTCGCGGCGCAGTACGCGTGGGCCGCCGCCGGCCAGGACAAGATGTGGCAGTTCGTCACGGCGTGGTACGCCAACGCGGGCGACGACACCACGGACTACGTCAACGACGGCTTCGCGCGCCGTATCGCGGCGACGGTCCCCGGCCTCGATGCCGACCGGCTGATCCGCGAGGCGCACCTCACGGCCACGCGGCGCAAGCTCGACGATGTCGCGCGCGGCTTCCTGACGCTCAACCAGCAGGTCGTGCCGGCGTTCGCCGCCGGCCGCACGGGCCAGCCGGTGCGGCCGATCGTCCTCGGCAGCTCCGCCCAGGAGGCGACGGCGGCGATCGGCCAGCTGACCGGCTCCTAACGGGCTCCTAGAATCGCGCGCATGTCCTGGGCTGCGCTGCGCGCCGACTTCGCCGCCAACGCCCAGGGCGCGAGCGGCCCCGCGGCGCTCGCGCGCCACGTCCCGACGGTGCGCTTCGTGGCCGTCGCGCTGTTCCGGCTCGCCCAGATCGCCGGCGCCCGCGCCGGCGTCGCGGGCTCCCTGCTCAAGCAGCTCAACCACGTCGTGACCGGCGCGGACATCGCCTACCAGGCGCACGTCGGCCCCGGGCTCGTGCTCTACCACCCGACCGGGGTCGTGATCGGCCCCGGCTGCCGGGTCGGCGCGCGCGCGACGATCATGCAGGGCGTCACGCTGGGCTCCGACGCCGTCACCGGCGGCCAGGGGGACTCGCCGGCGATCGGCGACGACGCCTTCCTCGGCCCGGGCGCGGTGCTGTTCGGCGCGGTCACGGTGGGCGACCGCGTGCAGGTCGGGGCGAACGCGGTGGTGACCGATTCCTTCGGCGACGACGTCGTGCTCGCCGGCGCGCCCGCCCGGGTGATCGGACCGCGATGGCCCGCGTCGCCTTGATCTGCGAGCCTCCGGACGGGGGCGTTGCCGAGCACGTCGCGCAGCTCGCGCTCGGCCTGGGTGAGCACGGCCACGAGGCCGTGGTGTTCGCGCCGCAGGGCTTCCTGCCGGCGCCGCGCATGGGCGCCGTGCGCACGCTGCCGTTCCGCCGCGACTACGCGCACCCGCACCGCGACGCGCAGGCGCTGGGCGCGCTGACCCGCGCGCTGGCGCGCTTCGACGTCGTGCACGCGCACGCCGCCAAGGCGGGCGTGATCGGCCGCCTCGCGGCGCGCCTCGCGCGCAAGCCCGCGGTCTACACGCCGCACTGCTTCCCGTTCGTGGGCGAGATCTCGGACGCCCGGCGGCGCTTCGGGCTGGCGATGGAGCGCGCGCTGGCGCCGCTCACGGCGGCGCTCATCTGCGTCTGCGAGGACGAGCGGGACGTGGCGCGCGCGCACGCGATCCGCGCGCCGCTGACCGTCATCCACAACGGCTGCCCGCCGTGCGAGGGCGCCGACGCGCAGCGCGAGGACCCGCGGCTGACGGTCGGCGCGGTCAGCGTCCTGCGCCGCCAGAAGCGCCTCGACGTGCTGCTCGACGCGGCGCCCGCGATCCGCGCGGCGGGCGCGCGGGTCACGATCACCGGGGACGGGCCCGAGGCGGCGGCGCTGCGCGCGCATCCGGCGGCGGGGGAGGTCGAGTTCCTGCCGTTCCACGCCCCGGCCGCGCGGGCGCTGCGCGCCCTTGACGTCTACGTGCTGCCGTCGTCGTGGGAGGCGTTCCCGATCGGCGTGCTGGAGGCGCTGGCCTGCGGGGTGCCGCAGGTGGCGACCGACGTCGGCGGCACGCGCGAGGCGGTCGGCGAGGACACCGGCGTGCTGATCGCGCCGCGCGATCCCGCCGCGCTGGCGCGCGCGGTGATCGACCTGCTGCAGGACCCGGACCGGCGCGCGCGGATGGCCGCCGCCTCGCGGGCGCGACACGCGGAGCGCTTCACGGTCGAGCGCATGGTCGCGGCCACCGCGGCCGTCTACGGAACGCTCTGCTGAGGCAGCGGCGCGTCGGCCAGCAGCGCCGCGGGGTTCTCGCGCGCCAGGTACTTCGCCGTCCGGCTGACGAACGGGAGCACCGCCGCCGCGGCCGTCAGCCCCTCGCGCAACCCCGGCGGACGCCCGCTCACGTGGTGGGCGTCGGAGTCCACGCTGTGCACCAGGCCGTCGCGCAGCAGCTCGAGCCCGAACCAGCGCGCCGCGTCTCCGAACGCGCCCGTCAGCGCTCCCGCCGTGACCGAGCACAGCGCGCCGCCGGCGACCAGCGCGTGCAGCCGGCGCGGGTCGTCGCGGAAGCCGGGCGCGCGCTCCGGATGAGCGAGCAGCACGCGGTAGCCGCGCGCCTGCAGATCGGCGACGCAGCGGTCGAACTCCGCCCCGATCACGGGCTCCAGCGGCGACTCGAGCAGCAGGCAGCGCGAGGAACCCAGCGTCATCCGCCGCAACGTCTCGTCGGGCAGCTGGATCGCCATCTCGTGCGCTACCTCCGCCCCCACGAGCAGCTCGACCGGGCAGCCGGCCGCGTTGAGCGCGGCGACTCCCGCCTCGATCACGTCCGGCTGCGTCGGATAGCGGCGCGAGACGTGCGGGGTGGCGACCACCGTGCGGGTCCCGTCGGCCGCGGCGGCGTGCAGCAGCGCCAGCGAATCCGCCTGCGTGCTCGGCCCGTCATCGACGCCCGGCAGGGCGTGACAGTGCAGATCGATCAGTAGGCGCCCCGACCCGAGATCACGGCCGGGAGCGTAGCGAGCAGGATCTCGACGTCGCGCGCCAGCGACCAGCCGGCGACGTACTGGTAATCGAACTTGATCATGTCCTGGAACGGGATGTGCGAGCGGCCGCTGACCTGCCAGGGGCCGGTGAGCCCGGGGCGCAGGTCGGCGCGGCGCGCCTGCCAGTCCTCGCTCAGCGCCGCGTGCTCGGCCAGCACCAGCGGCCGCGGCCCGACGAGGCTCATGTCGCCCTTGAGGACGTTGAAGAGCTGCGGCGCCTCGTCGAGCGAGAAGCGCCGGATGACGCGACCGACGCGCGTGACCCGGTCATCGTCGGCGCGTTTGACGATCGCGCCGTCGTCGCGCACCAGCACGGTCGAGTCCACGCGCATGGAGCGGAATTTGTAGAGCTTGAAGAAGCGCCCGCCGCGGCCCGAGCGCTGCTGCGTGAACAGCACGCCGCCGCGCGAGTCCAGCTTGATCGCGACGGCGATCAGGGCCAGCAGCGGCGTGAGCACGACGATCCCGAAGCTCGCGCCCGCGATGTCCAGCGAGCGCTTGACGAAGCGCGAGAGCGGGGAGAAGGACGGCTGGCGGATCGACATCAGCGGCAGCCCGCCGATCTGCTCCATCGAGCGGGCGCCCTCGAGGAACTCGAACAGCCGCGGCACGATGTCGACGGTCACGCCCGCGTCGCGGCACACGCGGATGGCGTGCAGCAGCTCCTCGTGGCCGGCGCGGCTGAACGCGATCATCACGCGATCCACGCGTCCGTACGTGATCAGGTCCTGCAGCGCGTCGAGCGTCCCGAGCCGCGGGATCCCGAGCTGGCCCGGATGGTGCACGTCGTCGTCGATGAAGCCGACCGGGTCCAGCCCCAGCTCGCGGTGGCGCTGCAGGCGGACGACCAGCTGCTGGGCGACATCGCCCGAGCCGAGGATCAGCGTGCGCTGGCGCAGGCCCGGCGAGCGGTGCAGGCTCACGCGCGCGGCGGCGCGGGCGACGCCGGCTCCGGCGCAGGTGAGGACGGTGGCCATGAGCGCGCCGGCGACCGGCACGGGCGCCCCGAGCGCCGACAGGACGCCGAACAGCGGCCAGGAGATGAGCAGCGCGGTGACGGCGAGTCGCGGCGCGTCGCCGATGCCGCTCGCCCAGGAGCGCAGGTCGTCGAGCGCGTAGAGCCCGCAGATGTACGCCAGGATCGGCCAGCCGAGGCCGACCGCGAGCGCCACGGGCGCGAAGCGGTCGAGCGGCAGGCCTGCCGCGGCCGCGGCCACCGCGCCGGTGGCCACACCCGCGATGATGTCCGCGCTCAGCAGCTGGCGGCGCAGCTGGGCGTGCCGGCGGCCGCGATCGGGCGCGCCGTGCACGAACGCTTCGCCGAGGACGTCCGCAGCAACGCTAAGACTTGAGTCCGGTGATGTGGCGTTGGTGCTCAAGCGTCGATCCCGGACACGGCGCACCGGTCATGCCCAAATTTCCTGAAAATCATTCTCGGTCCTTCAGGCATTCGTTTTGCCGTCTTCCTGACTGTTGTCGACGGGGGTCCAAGCTATTGGATCGGCCAGATCGAGCCCGCGCTTGAGCCCACCCCGCCTCGCGGCCAGCGCCCGTGGTTCGCACCTCTGGCGGCTAACGCTACCGATACTCGCTACAGCGTGGCTGGGCTTTCGGGCAGGGGGGTTCTTCCCGGGCCAGGTGGGACTCGTCGCGTTGACGTTCGCCCTTGTGGTCGTCAGCCGGATCACGCTCGCGCGCGCCCCCTTCGCGGGCTGGAGTCCCGCTCTGGTACTGGCTTCCGGCGCGTTGGCGGCATTCGCCGTCTGGATCCTCGTGTCCGCTTTCTGGTCGGACGCACCGGGGCGGGCAATCACCGAGTTCGACCGCGCGCTGCTCTATGGTTTGGTTCTCACGCTGACCGGGAGCGTCGCCGTTCGTATAGGCGACCTCGCGATGTTGCTGCGCCTTACCGCCGCGGCCTTCACGGTGATCGCCGTGGCGGGGCTGATCACGCGGCTCGCGCCGGCGACGTTTCCGGTCGCGGGCGGCTACTTGCCCGAGCGTGTGGCGTTCCCGCTGACCTACTGGAACGCCATGGGCATCGCCTGCGCGCTCGGCGTCGTGCTCCTGCTTCACCTGACGGCGAGCGGGCAGGAACCGCGGTGGGTGCGCGTGCTGGCCGCCGCGGCGCTCACGCCGGTGGCAGTCACGCTCTACTTCACGTTCTCGCGTGGCGCCATCTGGGCGCTGCCCGTGGGCCTGGGGCTGTATGTGCTGCTGGCGCAGCCGCGCGGGCTCGCCACGGCGCTGCCGGCGGCCGGGCTGCCCGCGCTGGTCGCGGTCAAGATCGCCTACGGCGCCGACATCCTCGCCCAGGTCAACTACACGTCGGCCGCTGCGGCGCCGCAGGCGCGCCGCGTGGGGCTCGTGCTCGTCGCGTGCGCGCTGGCCGCCGCGGCGCTGCGCGCGGCGGCGCTCGGGCTCGACCGGCGCCTGGAGGCCGTGCGCGCGCCACGCCACGCCCGCGCCGGCTTCGTCGGCGGCGTGCTCGTCGTGGTGCTGGCCGGCGGGCTCGTCGCGGGCGCGCCGCACCGGCTCTCGCACGCGATCGACACGTTCCGCCAGGGCGCGTACCTGAAGTCCAGCGACCTGCGCTCGCGGCTGACCTCGGCGGTCGACAACGGGCGCGTCGACAACTGGCGCGTGGCGCTGGACGGGTACCGCGAGAGCCCGCTGCACGGCACCGGCGCCGGCACCTATGCGCTCACGTGGCAGCGCTTCCGCCCCGCTCCGCCGGTCCAGATCAACGACGGCCACTCGCTCTACCTCGAGACGCTGTCGGAGCTCGGCATCCCGGGCCTGGCGCTCGTGCTGCTGGTGCTCGGCACGCTGCTGGCCGGCGGCCTGCGCCGGCTCGGCGGGCGCGAGCGTCACGCGTACGGCGCGTTCGTCGCGGCCGGCACGATGCTGGCGCTGCACGCCGGCGTGGACTGGGACTGGGAGATGCCGGCGCTGTTCGTGTGGCTGTTCGCGGCGGGCGGCGTCGCACTCGCGGCGCGCGCGGGGCGGATCGGGGAGATCGGCCGGCTGCCGCGCGTCGTGGCGGGGCTCGCGGTGCTCGTGCTCGCGATCACGCCATGGCTGATGGCGACGTCGCAGCTCGATCTCAACCGGGCGCGCGCCGACTTCGCCACCGGCGACTGCCCCGGGGCGATCAGCGGCGCGCTCGGCGCCGCCGACCGCTTCGGCGTCCGGCCCGAACCGTGGGCGATCCTCGGCTACTGCGACGGCCGCGCCGGCCAGTACGCGCTCGCCCGCCGCGCGATGGACGCGGCCCGGGCGCGCGATCCGCACAACTGGGCGTACGCCTACGGGCAGGCGATCCAGTACGGCGTGTCCGGGCTGGACGCGCGTCCCTACGCGGCCGAGGCGCTGCGGCTCAACCCGCTCGAGCCGCTCGCGATCTCGCTTGTGCGCGACCTCGGCCGCGCGAAGACGGCGGCCCGCCGGCGCGAAGTCGCGCGGCGGGCCGGGATTCCAGCGCCGTGAACGAGCTACTCGCTGCGGGTGCGGCGGCGCAGCACGAGGCCGCCACCCAGCAGCGCGAGGCCGCCGAGCAGGACCGGGATCGCCGCGAAGCCGGTGAAGGGCAGCTGGCTGGTGGTCGTCGCCACGGCCTCCTGGGCCGCGGGCTGCGTTTCCGTGGCGGGCGCGACACCGGCCGCGGGCGTCGTGTTGGACTCGCTGGTCGCCGGCGCGTTCTCGGCCTCGGCGGGCAGGACGCCGCCCTCGGGCGCGGTCGAGCAGGCCTGGTTGTTGTCGGTGGCCGACGGCGTGTTGTTGGTGGGCGTGGGCGACGGCGTCGCCGTGCAGACCGGGGTGGGCGTCGGCGTGGGCGTGCCGTACTGCGCCACCGAGGCGTTGGTGCCCGAGTTGAGCCCCGACACGGCGAGACCCGCGCCGGCGGTGCTGAACAGCATCCCGGCGACGAGCATGCCGAGGATGGCAAGGCGTGACTTCATGGACTGGTTTCTCCTCCGTGAGGGATCCGCCGCGCGGCGGCGAATTCGCTGCTTGATCGCGTCCAGCTCAAGATCCGTGGCCTGCGGCCGCTCATCTTCCAGGAGCCGAATGACGTCGTCGAACTCGGTCATCACACACTGATACGAAGCTCGACCCCGATTCCTGATCGCGAATCTTGAAAGACGACGAGTTCGAGCGGCTCTACGCCGCCGAGGCCAAGGGCCTGTTCGCCTTCCTCGCCTACCGGACGGGGGATCGAGCGCTGGCCGAGGACCTGCTCGCGGACGCGTTCGAGCGCGCGCTGCGCTCGCGCTACGACCGCCGCCGCGGGTCGGCCAAGACCTGGCTGTACGCGATCGCGCTGAACGCTCTGCGCGATCACGTGCGGCGCGCGGCGGCCGAGGGGCGCGCGTACGCCCGCGTCGAGGCCGGAGCGCAATCCCCCGACCCGTTCGCGGCGGTGGAGGCGCGCGACCAGCTGGGGCGGGCGCTGTCCTCGCTGTCGGCCGACGAGCGCGAGGCGATCGCGCTGCGCTTCGGCGCCGAGCTGACCGTGCCGGAGATCGCCAAGGTGCTCGGCGAGCCGCTCACCACCGTGGAGGGTCGCGTCTACCGCGCGCTGCGCAAACTGCGCGAGTCGCTAGGCTAGGTCGCGGACCGTGCTAGGCGGGGACGTAGCGGCGCCCTGTACCCGCAATCCGCTCTAGCGGGGCCGAATTCCCTCCTGAGGGGCACGGCTCCGGGCCAACGCTCGCTTTCACGGCGTCGATGGTCGGGTCCCGCGCGACGTCGGCCCGTGAACCAGGTCAGGTCCGGAAGGAAGCAGCCTTAAGCGGTCACCGGTGGGCGATGCGGGGTCGCCCGGCCGGAGCCAGAGAGGCGGGCAGTCCCCGGAGGTCTGACTTCGAAGGAGGGACCGCACGGTCCATTCCGCGCACCGCGGCGGGCGACTTCGTCGCCGCCGGCGGTGTGCGCGCAATGGACTGTCGAGTATTCGCTGACGCTCATACTCGCGCCCTCTCCGGGACGGACTTCTCGCCACCCGTGGCCGGCGACCGGAGGGCGAAACCAATAGGTCACCCGGTGGCGTTCGCCTGGCAGCGGGCGTAGAGCACCCACGAGGCGTTCGCGTCGGCGCGCGTGAACCCGGGTGGGATCGCCGCCGTGAGGCGCTTCGGGTCGTGCGGGTCGAGCGTGAAGTTGCGCTCCACGCGGGCGTTGGCCGGGCTCACGTAGAGGCCGCTGACCGGTCGCTCGAGCTGCGCGGAGACGATCGAGCTCGGGGCGAGGTCGGCCCACAGCGCGATGTGCGGGACCGGGCGGTGGTTCGGCACGGCCACCGGGCGGCAGCTGAAGTGCGGCGATCGGGCGATGGCGTGCAGGTCGTCGAGGATGTGCGCCTGCAGCTGCATCGAGCCGCGCAGGTCACGGATCCGGCTGGCCTGGTTGGGCACAAAGACCGCGAAGACGGCGAGCACGAGCGCGCCGATCGCCATCCAGCGCCGCCGCCACGGGTGATCGCGCGCCAGCTGCGTCCAGCCGAATGCGCCGGCGCCGGCGAACACCGCGAGCAGCGCGGCCGGCAGGATCAGGTAGCGGCCGAGGATCGGGAGCCCGGCGACGGCGAGCACCGAGAACGCGACGATCGACGCGAGGCCGGCGGCGATCGGCAGGGCCGCGCGCCGGCGCATCAGCCCGAGCACGAGCAGGCCGCCGGCCGCCGCGCCGAACAGGCCGGGCTCGCGCAGGATCTCGCCGAGCCGCCGCGGCACCGTGGCCGGCACGGCGGTCAGGCCCGTCGTGCGCACGAGCTCGACGGCGTGGTCGCGCGTCCCGGTCAGCGAATGCAGCGGGTCGCCGGCGAGGATCGCGTCGTGGGCGATCCACAGGACGGGCGCGGCGAGCGCGAGCCACAAGAGCCGCGGCTCGCGCAGATACGCGACGTAGGCGAGCGAGAGCAGCCACGCCTCCGGGCGCAGCAGGCCCGCCAGCGCGAGCAGCACCAGCGGGACCGTCCCCGCCTTCGGCCGGCGCGCCTCGGCCAGCAGCGCACCGAGCGCGAGCACGACATAGGGGATGTCGACGTACGCGCGTACGCCGAAGGACAGCACCGGGATGCGGGTGAGGATCACGAGCGCGGCCACGATCCCCGCCGCGCGGCCGAACCAGTGCGCACCCAGCTCGAAGCACAGCCACGCGAGCGCCCCGAGGCTGAGGTAGGCGATCACGACCCAGAGCGTCTGGCCGGCGTCGCCGAACGGCGTCAGCGCGGCGCCTAGGAGCGTGGCCAGCGGATGCGGCGTGGGGGCCAGCGAGACGTCGAAGTCCGGCTGGCGCCCGTGCAACACGTCGCCGCCCCAGATCAGGCTGTACGCGGTGTCGTAGTTGAGGAACCCGGCGCCGATCGCCAGCCACGCGAGAGCCGCACCGAGCGGGATCGCCAACGCCGCGCGGCGGCCGATCCCGTCGGCGCCGCCACTAGACTCAGAACTCCTTTGGCCGCTTCGCTGTACCGCCGTCATCGCCCCCGCACGTTCGCAGACGTCGTGGGCCAGGAGCATGTCGTCCGCACCCTGCGCAACGCGCTCGAGCAGGGCCGGGTCCACCACGCGTACCTGTTCGTGGGCTCGCGCGGGACCGGCAAGACCTCGATGGCGAAGATCCTCGCCGCCTCCCTGAATTGCCAGGGCGCGGCCGGCGGCGGGAGCGGCCCGGGCGGCCCGACGATCACGCCGTGCGGGGCCTGCGAGTCCTGCCGGGCGATCGCCTCGGCCAGCTCGCTCGACGTCGTCGAGATGGACGCCGCGTCCAACAACTCGGTCGACGACATCCGCGACCTGCGCGAGCGCGTGGCCTACGCGCCGGTCGCCGGCAGCTACAAGGTCTACATCCTCGACGAGGCGCACATGCTCACGCCCGCGGCGTGGAACGCGTTCCTCAAGACGCTCGAGGAGCCGCCGCCGCACACGATCTTCGTGCTCGCCACGACCGAGGCCAACAAGGTGCTGCCGACGGTCGTCGACCGCTGCCACCGCTTCGACTTCGCGCGGCCGTCGGTGGTGCAGATCGGCCAGGTGCTGCGCCGCGCGGCCGACGCCGAGTCGATCGAGATCGGGCCCGACGCGCTCGCGCTGGTCGCGCGCTCGGCCACCGGCTCGTTCCGCGACGCGCTGGGGACGCTCGAGCAGCTGGTCGCCTACTCCGGGCACGCGATCGCGCTCGAGGACGTGCTCGCCGTGCTCGGCGCCGCCGACGCCGACCTGCTGTTCGGCTGCGTCGATGCGATCACCGACGGCGACGCGCGCTCCGCCCTGCACGCCGCCGCCCGCCTGGCCGACTCGGGGCGCGACCTCGGCCGCTTCTTCGGCGACCTCGAGGCGCACGCGCGGGCGCTGATGGTCGTGCAGGTGCTCGGCGAGGTCCCGGCCGAGCTGTCGGTCACGCCCGAGCAGGACCAGCGACTCGCCGAGCAGGCCGCGCGCGCCGGCGCCGCCACGGTCGTCCGGCTGATCGAGCTGATCGCGGCGGCGCTGCGCGCGATGAAGGACGGCGCCGACGCGCGCACCCAGCTCGAGCTGGCGCTGGTGAAGGCGGCCACGCCCGACCTCGAGGCGTCCGTGCGCGCGCTGCAGTCGCGCATCGAGCGGCTCGAGGCGCGCCCCGCGGCGCCGGTGGGGAAGGCGCCCGATCGCGCCCAGACCGCCGCCGGCCGCGCCGCCGACGGGGCGCGGCCCTCCGCCGCGAGCGCGGCGCCCGCCGCCGACGGGCCACGGCCCGCCGCCGAGAGCGTGGCGCCCTCTCCCGCCGACGGCGCCCGCGGCCGCACGGACGTCGCGCTGACCGCACAGGTCGCGGGCCAGCCGCCCGTCGCGGTCTCCGCCACGCTGCCGGGCGCCGGGGCCGCCGACGCGCGCCAGGCGCAGGCCGCCGCCGACGAGGCCGCGGCAGCCGTCGCCCGGGAGCTCGCGTCGAGCGAGGACCGCGCGCCGGCGGTCACCGCCGTCGCCGTCGTGGACCCTGACTCGCCCGCCCCCGAGCCGAGCTTCTCGGCGGGCGTGGAGCTCGACCTCGCCGCATTCGGCCAGGTCTGGCCCGCCGTGGTCGAGTCGCTGCGCCGCGAGACCCCGATGCTCGCCGCGCTGCTCGAGGACGCCGCGCCCGCCGCGCTGGCCGGCGAGGGGCTCACGCTCGCGTGGCCCGAGTCGTCGGCGTTCCTCAAGCGTAAGGCCGAGGACCCCGCGAACCGCGAGCTGATCGCCAAGGCGATCCGCACGGTCACCGGCTCCTCGCTGCGGCTCGCCTACGCATTGCGGGCCGAGGGCGAGCCCGTTCCGGTCGCCGCCACCGCCGCTCCCGCGCTCTCAGAGGACGAGCTGGTGGAGCGCTTCATGACAGAGTTCGACGCGGAGGAGCTTCCTCCGGAGCCCGAGGAGCAGACCTGATGCCTCAGCCGCCCAACCTCCAGAAGATGCTCGCCGAGGCGCAGGCGATGCTGGCCGCGCAGCAGGAGGCGCAGGAGGCGCTGAAGTCCGAGAAGGTCGAGGCGAGCGCTGGCGGCGGCATGGTCAAGGTCGCGATGACCGGCGACCTGCGCCTCGAGAGCCTGGTCATCGATCCCGACGCGGTCGATCCCGAGGACGTCGAGATGCTGCAGGACATGGTCGTCGCCGCCGTCAACGAGGCGCTGCGGATGGCCGAGGAGCTCCAGCAGACCAAGCTCGGCGGCGCCGAGGCCGGCGGCTTCGATCCGATGAGCGCGCTCGAGTCGCTCGGGCTCGGCGGCATGGGCGGCCTCGGAGGCGGGGCGCCCGGCGGCCTGCCGAGCGGCGGCGGCGCACCCAACCGCGCCGCGCGCCGCGCCCAGAAGCGGAAGTAGTTGGTCAAGGTACAACCCCTCCGCGGTTAACTTGCTTGCCCCGCCGCTGCAACGGCTCGTCACCGAGCTCTCCAAGCTGCCGGGGATCGGGAACCGCACCGCGCAGCGGCTCGCGTTCCACGTCCTGCGGGCGTCCAACGAGGACGCGCTCGCGCTCGCGCAGGCGATCCGCGACGTCAAGGACAAGATCACGCTGTGCGAGGTCTGCTTCAACCTGGCCGAGGGCCCCCGCTGCGCGATCTGTCTCGACGAGCGCCGCGACACGAGCGTGATCTGCGTCGTCGAGGAAGCGCCGGACGTGATCCCGATCGAGCGCACGCACGAGTTCCGCGGCCGCTACCACGTGCTCGGCGGCGCGCTCTCGCCGATCGATGGCGTGGAGCCCGAGGATCTGCGCCTCGCCCAGCTCTACGGCCGCGTGACCGATGGCGTGCGCGAAGTCGTGCTCGCCACCAACCCGACCACGACCGGCGAGGCGACCGCGCTCCACATCGCCGCCGCCCTGCACGAGCGCATCCCGGACGTCGCGGTCACCCGCCTCGCCTCCGGCCTCCCGGTCGGCGGCGACCTCGAGTACGCCGACGAGGTCACGCTCGGCCGAGCGTTCGCCGGCCGCCGCGCGCTGTAAAAGTTCAGGGGACCTCCCCGATTGCTGCGCCCCGCCGGCGCTCGCACACTCTGCGGCCATGGCGGCCTCCGCACTGCTCACCACTGTCGCCGCCCTGGCCGCGTCGACCGCCCCTGCACCCCCTCCGCCCGCCGTGGCCGCCGTGTCGGCGCACCTGGGAGCGGCTGACTCCGCCTACTCCGCACGGCATGCAGCGCTGCGCAACGGGCGCCTGGTGGCGCGCTTCGGGCCCGACGGGGTGCGGCTGTCGCATGGCGGCGAGCACTACCGGGTGCGGCTGGCTGGCCCCGGCGTGGCGCCGCGCGTGGCCGGCAACCGCGTCAGCTACGAGCGGCGCGGCGTGACCGAGTTCTACGTCAACGGTCCTTCCGGCCTCGAGCAGGGGTTCACGCTGCGCCGCCCGCGCACGCTGGTCCTGCACACCGCCGGCGGGCGCCTGACCCTCGACCCCGACCGCCGCGGGTTGCAGCTCGGCCGCGGGCTGACCTACCGCGGCCTGTGGGCGACCGACGCCCGCGGCCACGACGTCAAGGCCTGGCTGCAGCCGCGCGGCCGGCACGCGGTCGCCCTGCGCGTCGACGACGCGCACGCGCGCTACCCGATCACGATCGACCCGTTCTTTCGTGCGGCCACACTGGCGGCCTCCGACGCGGCGCCGGGCGACGAGCTCGGGTTCTCGGTCGCGACCAGCGGCGACACGCTCGCCGCGGGCGCGCCGAACAAGAACGCCGTCTACGTGTTCACGAAGCCCGCGGCCGGCTGGGCCTCGGCGACCCAGACCGCGAAGCTCACGGCCTCGGACAGCGCGCCACTGAACCGGCTCGGGTTCTCGGTCGCGACCGACGGCGCGACGATCGTCGCCGGCAACCCCGACGAGTCCAACGGCGACGAGGGTGCGCGCGAGGGCTCGGCCTACGTGTGGGAGAAGCCGGCCGGCGGCTGGCACGATGCGACCCAGACGGCGAAGCTGACGCTCACGAGCCCGGAGGAGTTCGCAGAACTGGGCGCCTCCGTGGCCGTCCAGGGCACGACCGTCGCCGTCGGCGCGCCCGGCTTCTCGACCGCGATCGAGCAGACCGGCGCGGCCTTCACGTTCGAGCGCCCGGCCGGCGGCTGGGCGCCCGCGACGCACGAGGCGGCGCGGCTGCTCGCCTCCGACCCCGCGCTCGACGACCACCTGGGAACGTCCGTGGACCTCGACGGCGGCCTGCTCGCCGCCGGCGCTCCCGCCAAGACGGTCGGCGGCCGCGCCGGCCAGGGCATCGCGTACGTCTTCCGCAAGCCGGCTGCAGGCTGGCGCAACGCGACGCAGGACCACCGCCTGCAGGCGTCCGACGGCGCGGCCGGCGACCACCTGGGAGCGTCGGTGGCGGTGAGCGGCGCGACCGTCGCCGCCGGAGCGCCGGGCGACGACGGCGGCCGCGGCGCCGCGTACGTCTTCGACAGCCCGCGGCTGACGATCGAGGCCGAGACCGCGAAGCTGACCGCGGCGCAGCGGGCCGCCGCCGACGCGCTCGGGAGCGGGCTGGCGCTCGACGGCGACACGCTCGTCGCGATGGCGCCGGGCGTCAACGTCGGGACCACCAGCCAGGGCGCGGCGTACATCTTCCGCAAGCCCGCCGGCGGCTGGGAGAGCCTCAACGAGTTCGCGCGCATCCTGAGCGCGACCGACGGCGGGGCGACGAACTTCCAAGCGGCTGGGCTCGCCGGCGGCACCTTGGCGGTCGGCGAGAGCGAGGCCGGGGGCGGGCGCGGCCGTGTCGCGGTGTGGGCCGAGGACACGGTCGCGCCGAGCGCCCCGGCGATCACCGCCACCGATCCGCCGTCGCCCGCGCAGAGCGCGACGCCGCACGTCATCGGCACGGCCGAGAGCGCAAGCACCGTCCGGCTGTTCACGAACGGCAGCTGCTCCGGCGCGCCGGCGGTCACCGGCTCGGCGGCGGAGTTCGCGGCACCCGGCCTCGCGGTCACGCTGCCCGCGAACGCGACGACGACGTTCTCGGCGATCGCCGTCGACGCAGCCGGGAACGAGTCGCCGTGCGGCGTCGGCGCGACGACGTACCAGTCCGACGGCCTCGCCCCCGTCACGCAGGGGATCGCGGGGCCGCAGCGGGTTGCCGCCGGCAGCTCGGCGACCTACACGCTCAACGCCGGCGACGCGGGCTCCGGCGTGGCCGGCGTGCACTGGACCGCCGACGGCGGGCTCCCGGCCGCGAACGGCGCGACGGTCACGTACACGTTCGCGGCGCCGGGGACCTACACGCTGCGCGCCGGCGTGTCCGACCGCGCCGGCAACCGCGCCGCCGACGCCAGCGTCGTCGTGACGGTCACCGCGGCCGCGCGCCGGATCACGTCGGTGATCGCGAACAACTGGCTCAGCGCGCGGAGCTACACGACGGTCCTCGGGCTGGCGGTGCGCGACGTGCCCGCCGGGGCGGCGGTCGAGGTCCGCTGCAGCGGACCGAAGCGGCGCGCCGCCAAGCACGTCGCGTATGGCTGCCCGTACCAGGCCAAGCGCTTCAAGCCGGCGCTGTCGGCGCACACGGTCAACCTGCTCAAGCCGTTCGTGAAGCGTCGCCTGCTGCTCAAGACGAGGCTCGAGATCCGCATCACGGCGCCCGCGATGATCGGCCGCGACGTGCGCTACACGGTCGTGGCGAAGCACCTGCCCAAGCAGCAGGCCCTGTGCCTCGCGCCCGGCGCGAAAGGCCCGAGCGCATGCTGAACGTCGGCAATAGGCAGGTGTCCTTTCAAATTCCCTGGCAGAGATACCGCAGGAGAACGCGAGAAACAGGAGATTCGGAAAGCGAGGCACCGAAAGAGCATTGACAGGGCAGGCTCGGCGGCTTAGCCTGAGCCTTCGCGAGTGGCCGTCGGGAAGCGGCCACCAGCGTCTCCTCGGCGTGCCCTAAGAGAGGTGCCCAGTGCTCACTGCCGCAAGCCGTGTCCTCGTCGTCGCGCTCGCGTTGCTCGGCCTCGCCGCGCCCGCGTCGGCCTCCACCGTGACCCTCGGCGGCGCCTGGCAGGTCCAGAGCAGCGCTGCGATCGGCGGCGGCGGTCCACTCATCTCCCAGCCCGGGTACGGCAACCCGGCGTGGCTGCCGGTCACGGCCGACGACGCCGGGGCGGCCGGCACCGAGGTGGCCGCGCAGGTCGCGAACTCGATCAACGGGCTGACCGGCCGGCCGGACCCCGAGCACTGCAGCTCGGCGACGATCTATTTCTCCGACAACCTCCAGACCTGCACCGGCGCGGAGATCGGGCAGACGTCGCCGCCCGACCCAGCGGGCCCGTACGGCGTGCCGTGGTGGTTCCGGACGACGTTCAACGCCGGCGTTGCGCCCGGTCAGGACGCCCAGCTGGCGATCCGCGGGCTGATGGGGCGCGCGGACATCTGGCTCAACGGCGTCGAGCTCGCCCAGCAGCTCACGGGGTCTGAGGCCGAGCACGTCTACGACGTCACGAGCCTGCTCGTGCCGGGCGCGAACGCGCTGGCGCTCGAGCTCTACCCGAACGAGCCCGGGAACTTCCTGACCCAGGACCACGTCGACTGGGTCCAGACCCCGCGCGATCAGAACACCGGCATCAAGTACCCGGTCAGGCTGCACATCACGAACGCGCTCGCGCTGGGCGACGTGCACGTGGTCCAGGTCAACGCGCCCGACATGAGCTCCTCGGCGCTGACGGTCAAGGCCACCGTCACCAACACGTCGGGCGCGAGCCAGACCGGCGACGTCGACGCGACGATCACCGATCCCCAGGGTCAGAACCCGATCGTCCTGCACCGGACGCTGACGCTCGCCGCCGGGCAGGCGCAGACGGTGATCTTCAACCCGGTCAGCGACTCGGCCCTGACGCTCAGCCACCCGCAGCTGTGGTGGCCGCACCAGATGGGCGGCCAGCCGCTCTACCACCTGTCCGCGCGCGTGTCGCAGAACGCCGCGACGTCGGACACGAGCAGCGAGACGTTCGGGATCCGCACGATCTCGACGTGGCTCTCGACGCCCGGGCTGCGCGCCTACGCCGGCTCGCGCTGGTTCGCGATCAACGGCAAGCCGTTCGTGTTCCGCGGCGGCGGCTTCCAGGAGACCGACCTGCTGCTGCGCTACTCGCACGCCCGGATGGCCCACGTGATCGCGCTCATGAAGTCGCTGGGCGTCAACGGCGTGCGGCTCGAGGGCCACCAGATGCCCGACGACTTCTACCAGCAGATGGACGAGGCCGGGCTGATCGTCTACGGCGGCTTCCAGTGCTGTGACAAGTGGCAGCTCGGCTCCCCGTCGAACTGGCTGGACTCCGACTACGACACCAACTACGGGACGGCGCTGGCGATCGGGCGCCAGCAGCGCAACCACCCGAGCGTCGCGTGGTGGAGCTGGAGCGACAACCAGCCCGGCCCGCTGCAGGAGTCGACGGCGCTGCAGGGCTTCGCCGACGCCGACTTCAACGTGCCGATGATCGCCTCGGCGGAGTACAAGACGACCACCGCGCTCGGCTTCTCGGGGATGAAGGAGGGGCCCTACAACTGGTTCCCGCCGTCGTACGCCTACGACATCCTGCACTGCGCGTCGGGCACGACCAACCCGCCGAACAACTGCACCAGCGGCAGCTTCGTCAACGTCGGCGGCTCGTGGGGCTTTGACTCCGAGCAGAGCCCGGGTCACACGATTCCGACGCTCGACTCGCTCAACCGCTTCATGTCGAGCAGCGACCTCAACGCGCTGATCGCGACGCCGCAGGCCTGCCAGTTCCACTCCGGGCGCGGCGCCTCCGCGGGCGGCTGCCCCGGCACGTCGTCGTTCGGCAGCATCGGCAGCCTCGCGAGCGCGATCGCCAACCGCTACGGGACGTGGGGCACGAGCGCGCCGCCGACCGTCAACAGCCCGAACTTGAGTGACTTCCTGCGCAAGGCGCACGCGATCAACTACGAGACCCAGCGCGCCGACTTCGAGGCGTTCATCGACCACTCCACGCGCGTGGACTCGCCGTCCACGGGCCTGAACTACTGGATGATGAACCAGGGCTTCCCGAGCCTGCTGTGGAACCTGTTCAACTCCGACTACGACGAGGCGGGCAGCTACTTCGGCGCCAAGAAGGCCAACGAGCCGCTGCACGTCTTCTACGCGTACGACTCAAACCTCGGCGACCCCGGCAACCGCACGGTCAACGTCGACAACCTGACCGGCGCCACGCAGACCGCCCTGGCGGTCACCGCGAACGTCTACGACATCGCCGGGCACCTGCTTACCACGCAGTCCGCGAGCGGGATCTCACTGGTCAGCCAGGGCGTGCAGAACAACGTGCTGACGGTCCCGTCGCCGGCGCTACCGGCCGGCACGCACACGTACTTCCTGGAACTCGTGATGACCTCCAACGGCGCGCCGGTGGATCGCAACGTCTATTGGCTCTCGACGGTCAACGACGTCGTCTCGAACTTCAACGGAGCGTCGCCGACCACCACCACGTACGGCGACCTGACCGACCTGCAGACGCTGCCCAGGACGACCGTCACGGCCACCGCCCGCACGCACGCGCAGGCCGGTCCCGACGGCGACGACACGGCGACCGACGTGGCGCTCACCAACACGTCCGGCACGCTCGCGTTCATGCTGCGCGTCGACGTCCGCCGCGGCGCCGGAGCGGCCGCCGACGCCGGCGACAACCAGGTCGCCCCGGTCGAGTACAGCGACAACTACGTGACGCTGTGGCCGGGCGAGTCGCAGACCGTCACGGCGCAGTACGCCGCCTCGCTGCTCAACGGCCGCAGCCCGGTGGTGAGCATCGAGGGCTGGAACGTCGACGCGACCGCGATCGCCGGCACCACGAGCGAGCCCGCTCCGCAGGCGGAGTCGTTCGGGACCGCCGACGGCGCCGTCGCCGCCGGCCCGACCGCGCCCGGCCGGGCGAACACGCCCGCCGTGCTGCGCGCCGCCGCCCGCCGCATCGCGGCCGTGCGCGCGAGCCCGACCGTGCACGGCCGGCGCGTCACCGTGCGGCTCAGCTGCACCCGCACGCCGTGCCGCGGGACGCTCGTGCTGCGCTCGCGCGGGCGAACGCTCAAACGCGTCCGCTTCCGGCTCACACGCGCCACGGGGACGGTCCACGTGCGGCTCGCCCATCCCGTCCGGACCCTGAAGGTCGAGGTGGCGCGATGACCCGCCTGCTCGCACTGACGATCGCCTTCGTGCTGCTCGGAGCGGCGCCGGCGTTCGCGGATCTGACGATCACCGCATCCCACGCCCCCGGCGCCACGCTGCACACGCCGTGCTGTGCGTTCCTGAAGGCGCCGCAGACCAACAACGACACGAAGTACCCGAGCAACCTCACGCTGACGGTCAAGAACAGCGGTGACACGGCCACCAGCGGCACCGTGACCGTGGTCGACGCGCTGCCCGCGGGCCTCAGCGGCAACATCAACATGGTCGCGTTCGGCGCCGGCCCGGTCGCCGCCTCCGGCAGTGGCTGGAGCTGTAGCGGCACCAACACGCTCACCTGCACGCGCGCCGACTCGCTCGCCGCGGGCGCGTCCTACCCGCCGATCACGATCACCGCGATCACGGCGCCGACCGCCGCGGCCACGCTGACGAACGCACCGACGGTCGCGATCGGCAGCCAGACCGGCTCGACCACGGACACCATCTCGGTGGTTGGAGACGATTGTCCCAACGGCTGGACGCCCGAGCAGGAGATCACGATCTCGCCGGCCTGGGGCGCGGGCCTGCACGGCGGCATCCACACCGGCGTGATCAACCCGACCAAGCCCGACGGCTGCACGTTCCTGGACGAGCTGTGGGCGCTCGAGCCGTACTCGAGCCACGCCGTCTTCATGGCGCGCGCGCAGGAGCTGACGAGCGCCTACGTCGCGGCCGGACTGCTGACCGCGCTGCAGAAGTCGACGATCGACGACGCGGCCGCGAACTCCGACGTGGGAACCGCCGCCGACCACACCGTCGACAACTCGTGCGACCGCCGCGTGGCGATCACGTTCGACGACGGCCCGTCGCGCTACCGCGCCGACACGCTGGCCACCGGGCGCGACAAGCAGGTCCACTTCGTCTTCCAGGACCTCTCGATCCGCGCCGCCGCCAACCCGCAGTTCGAGTCGTTCTCGCAGCGCGAGGGCCACGTCGTGCTCTCGCACACGGTCGTGCACCCGATGCTGCCGAACCTGTCCGACTCCGACATCCGCGACGAGGTGCTGACCGCCCAGGCAATGTTCGACAACATCGGCACGCCGCTGACGTTCCTCGGGATCCGGCAGCCCTCCTCGGACGCCACCGGCCACACGAGCGACATCATGACCCAGCTCGGCTATGCGTACGTGACGTCGCCGCCGCGCGTGAACGTCAACGACTACGAGCCGACGCGCGAGCCGGCCACGACGGTCGCCGGACTGCTCGCGGGCGTGCACCCGGGCGTGATCTTCGGCATGCACGACGGCGCCTGGGACACGCGCAACGGCCCCAACACGGTCGCCGCCACGCGCATGTTGATCGACCAGCTGCGCACCATGGGCTACTGCTTCGGCGTCTACGACCACACCGCGCAGGTGGTGGCCGACCGCTACGTGGCGGGCCCGGATCCGCTGCCGCAGGTCCAGAACCCGGTCCCGTACAAGTACGTCGCGGCGGGCGCCGGCTTCCAGTCGCCCGACCCGCCGCCCTCGCCGTTCGTCTACTACGTCCCGCCGCTGGCGATCTCCGCCACGCACACGCCCGCGACGTTCACGCAGGGCCAGACCGGCACGCTCACGCTGACCGCGTCGAACATCTCCGGTGACACGGGCCCGACCACGCTCGCCAACAACTCGAGCTTGATCACCGTGCGCGACGCGGTCCCGGCGGGGCTGACCGTCTCCGGCCCGTCCGGCAACGGCTGGACGTGCACGGGCACGACCACGGTGTCGTGCACGCGCAGCGACGCGCTGGCGCCGCACAGCTCGTTCCCGCCGATCACGATCCCGGTCACGGTGACCGGGGCGGCCGCGGCGTCGCTGCTCAACCAGCCGACCGCCAACGGCCACGGCGGCTCCTGGAACCCCGAGGTCGACGACACGATCCCCGTCGCCTCCAAGCCCGCCTGGGTGGTGACGCAGGCGGCCGCGAACCCCTTGCGCCAGGGCGATCCGCAGGACGAGATCATCGTCCACGTCCAGCAGACCACGCAGTCGGCGAGCACCGACGGCACGCCGATCACGGCGGTGATCACCGCCCCGGCGGCCAGCGCGGGCGTCGTGCCGCTGACGATCACGTCGGTGTCCGGCACGGGCTGGACCTGCGCGGGCACGACCTGCACGCGCAGCGACGTGCGCAGCGGGGCGAACGAGCTGCCGCCGCTGCACGAGGTCGTGGCGGTCTACAACCCGGTCGTCACGCCGTGCACGGGGACCTGCCCGACGGCGAGCGGCAACCAGACCGTCTCGGTCTCGGGCGGCGGCTCGGTGAACGCCGCGGTCACGAGCACGATGTCGTATCCGATCGCCGGCGCCGCCGATCTCACGGTGGCCTCGGCGCACACGGGCAACTTCGTGCAGGGTGACGCCGGCGCGTACACGCTGACCGTCACGAACGCGTCCGGCGGGGCGACCACGGCCGGCGCCACGGTCGCGGTCACCGACACGCTGCCGGTCGGGCTGACCGCGACGCGCATCAGCGGCGCGGGCTGGACCTGCAGCCTCACCACGGTGTCGTGCACGCGCAGCGGCGACGCGCCGGTCGCGGTCGGCGGCAGCTACCCGCCGATCACGCTGGCCGTCGCGGTGGACAACGACGCCGGAGGTTCGCTCACCAACCGCGTGACGGTGGCGGGCGGCGGCGAGCTCAACAGCGCCAACGACAGCGGCACGGACGCGACCACGGTCACGGGCGCGCCCGACCTGGCCGTGTCGGCGCTGCAGTCCGGGCCGCTGCGCCAGGGCGACGACGGCAACGCGGGCGACGCGTTGACGCTGACCGTTCGCAACGACGGCGCCGGCGCGACGAACGGGACCGCGACGCTGATCGACGAGCTGCCGGCCGGCCTGAACCCGGTCTCGATGAGCGGCTCCGGGTGGACCTGCACGGTCGCCACGGTCAGCTGCACGTCGACCGCCGCGGTCGCCGCGGGCGCCTCGTATCCCACCGTCACGCTGACCGTGGCGGTCGCCCCGAACGCCCCGAGCGCCGCCGGCATGAACCAGATCCACGTGTCGGGCGCCGGCGAGCGCAACACGACCAACGACTCGGTCGATCAGCAGATCGCGGTGACGCAGATCCCCGACGTGACGGTCGTGATCGCCCACTCCGGCTCGTTCATCCAGGGCGGCACAGGCACGTACGCGCTGCTCGTGAGCAACGTGTCGGCCTCGCCGGCGCTCGGCCCGATCACGGTCCGCGACGCGCTGCCCGCGGGCCTGACGGCGACCACGCTCTCCGGCGACGGCTGGACCTGCACGCCGGCCACGCTGACCTGCACGCGCGAGGACCCGCTGGGCGTGCCGCAGGCCGGCGGACCGACGCTCCCGGTGCTCTCGGGCCCGTGGAACTACCCGCCGATCAACGTCGCGGTGAAGGTGGCGCGCAACGCCGCCGCCACCGTCACGAACGTCGCGACCGCGACGGGCGGCGGGCAGATCTTCACCGACGACGACATCGGCAGCGATCCGACGCCGATCGCCCAGGTGGCGGTCACGTCGTGCCCGGCGATCACGGTCGCCACGGTCGCCGGCACGCCGCTGCCGGTCCAGTTCGGCTGCACCGGCGACGGTCTGACCTACACGGTCGCGACCGCGCCGGCGCACGGCACGCTGGGGCCGATCGCGGGCGACCGGGTGACGTACACCCCGGCCGCCGGGTTCGCCGGCGACGACCAGTTCACGATCAGCGCCACGAACCGCATCGGGGAGGTCCAGCCGCTGGCCGTGCACGTGATCGTGGTGCCGCGGCCCGCGGGCGCGCAGGCCACGGACACGACGCCCGGGCTGCCGCTGGCGCAGCTGGCGCCGGTCACGCGGGCGCCGGCCCGCCGCGTCCCTCAGATCACGCGCTCCGTGAGCGTCAAGGGGCGGACCGTGACCGTGCGGGGCAAGGTCCTCGCGCCCGCGGGCGTGACCTGCGCGGGCACGGTCCAGGTGACGCTGCGCGCCGGCTCGGCGCGCGTCACGCGGCGGATCGTGCTCGCCCGCGACTGCTCGTTCCGGGTCGCGCTGCGAGTTGGGGGGAGAAGCCGCGCGGGCACCGTGACGCTGCGGTTCGCAGGCAACGCGGCGCTGCTGCCGCGGAGCGGGACCGCCGCGAAGGCGCGCCTGCGCTGACGCACGCCCGCGTGGGCCCCCGGGTCAGGGGCCCACGCGGGCGGGCCGCTGGACGCCGCGCGCGCGTAGTCGGGCGTGGCGGGCGGGCGAGGCGCCGCCAATCGCGCCGACGCGCGTCCCACTTCGCCTGCGGGCTACTTGCGGACCGCGTCGAGGCGCGCCGCGGCGGCCTGCTCGGCGGCGTCGACGGCGCGGCGGGCGCGCGCCCAGGCGTGCGCGTCGTGCTGCGTGGCGGAGGTGGCGAGCGCGCGGTAGGCGCGCGCCGCGTCGCGGAACGCGGGAGCGAGCGCCGCGCCCGCGCCGGACTTGGGCGCGGCGGCGGCGACCGTGGCGGCGGCGTCCGCGTAGGCGTGCCAGAGCCCGCGCGCGGCGGCCGCCTGGTCGCCCGAGGTGGCACCGGCGCGGAGCGCGTCGCGGCCGCTGGCGCGCACGGTGTTGAGCGTGGCGACGACCGCCGGGAGCTTGGCCTTCAGCGCGGCCGCCGGGTCGGGCTTGACGACCGGGCGCACGCTGGCCGACAGCACGTCGCCGGGGCAGCTGCCGACCGGCAGTGGGTCGTTGATCGGCGCCACGCAGGACACGACGAGCGTCCCGCCCGGCGTCTGCACGGTATAGACGTCGGCGAGCCCGGAGACGCCGCGCAGCGCGAGCGCCGTGTAGCCGGCGCCCAGCAGCCCGCCCACCGTGGCGCGCTTGGCCGGCGCCAGCGGCACCCGCAGCGCGGCGAGCGTCGCCTTCGGGAGCGGGAGACCGGTGCCGGTTGCCAGCAGCGTGAAGATCATGCGGCCGCTGCTGCCGTCCGACGGCGCATAGGCGCGGGCGCCCGGGCCGTCGAGACCCGGCAGCGTCGGCACGGCCGCGACGGGCTGCCAGCCGGCGCGCAGCAGGAGCCGCGCGGGGCCGGCCTCGACTTTCACCGGCTGCGCCTGGCGCAGCGGGGCCGGGTGGCTGACCAGGCGCGACGCGGCGAACCAGCCGCCGGCCGCGGCCGCGACGATGATCGCCAGGCCGGCGGCCAGGATGCCGACGCTGGGGAGCGTCGCGGGGCCGTAGGGCTTGGAGCGCAGGAACCGCAAGGCGCCCATCGTTCAGCGACCCTGCCGGGATCGGACTGCGAACATCGTCACCGGCTCAACCCTTGGAGTCGAAGCTCTTGCCGACGTAGGACTTGTGCTGCGGCGCGGCCGGGGGCGTGTAGGTCCGGCGCGGGGCCACGGGCACGACGGTCGCGGTCGGGGCCGGCGCCGGGGGTGCGACCACCACCTGCTGCTTCGGAGCCGCCGCCTTGTGCTGCTTGGCGTGGTGGGCGTGCTTGGCCGCGTGCGCCTTGTGCTTGCGCGCGTGGCGCTTGGCCTTGTGCGCCGTGTGCTTCACCGGTGCGGCGGCGTGCTCGCGCTGCAGCGCGGGCAGCGCCGCGACCGCGCCGAGCGCTGCGGCGGCGGGCGTGACGGGCGTGCGGACGGTGTCCGTCTTGAGCGCGCTCGCGCGCGCCGCCGAGAGCGTGGCGCCCGCGGCCTCCCCGCTGTTGTCGCCGCTCGCCTGCACGCGGAAGGCGCCGACGAACGCCGTCGCGGCGAGCACGCAGACGACCTTGCCGGTCGTCAGCCCGGACATTTCTGCGTCCTCTTATGGCCGGGGTACAGGCAGCGGTCGCTGCGCGCGGGCGCGGCGCCGCGGCGGATCGTGATCACGGTGACCTTGGCGACGTAGCCGCTGCGCGACACCCGCACCGTGATCCGGGTGCCCGCTCGCCAGACGCGCTCGAGCTTCGCCAGGCGGGTCGGATGGCCGCCCGAGCGCGTCAGCCGGCCCGGGCAACCGCTGCCGTTGCACGAGACCGTGACCGTCGAACCTTTCGGAGCGCGCACCGTCATCATGGTGACATTCGCGCCGTTGGCGGTCAGCCGTCCGCGGATCCGGACCACCGGCGTCGGCTTGAGCATCCGGGCCTTCTTGTTGACCCCCGTCTGGTGCAGCACGGCGCCGCTGCTGGGCACCGGCGTGGCCGTCGGCAGCGCGACGTCGAAGGCCGGCGCGGGCGTCGGGACCGGGGTGGCGACCGGCGTCGGCGTCGGCGTGGCGCTCGTCACCGGCACCGTTGCGGTCGCGGTCGCCACGGGCGTCGGGGTCGGGGTGGTGCCGGCCGCCGTGACGAACGCCGTGGGGTCGGAGACCTTGTAGTCCCACTGGTAGTTGCCGCGGCTGTCCCGGGCCGAGGCCCACAGCGAGACCCGCAGCTTCTTGTTCAGGTCGTTGTTCGTGACGCGGTAGGTCGTGGAGTTCGTGTTGTCGAGCAGCGAGCAGTGGCTCACGTTGTCGTCCGAGCAGCGCAGCCACGCGTAGCCCGCCGTGGTGCCGGGAGGCCCGGTCCAGTGTCCGTTGATCGCCGTCAGCGTCTGGTTGACCTTCGGCGTGCCGGTGATCGTCGGCGCCTGCGTCACGCTCGGGCCCGCGGCGTGCCCGCCGGCCGGAGCCAGCAGCAGCGCGACGGCCATCGCGGCCAGGCCGCTCCCGACGGCCCACCGATATATGCGCAACGTGTTGAACACCAAAGCCACTCCCGCCTCCTGCGGCTTGTCCCGTCGGGACATGTTGGGCTTGAAGGGACGGAGGGTCAAGTCGTCCGTCCGTCCAGGCAGGACCCTATACCCAAGAATGGGGTCGGAGATACGCGCCGCCGCCCCCCGGACCTTGCAAGGGGCTCCTAGACTGCCCAGGGTGTCCGGCACCGTCGTGATGAAGTTCGGAGGGACCTCCGTCGCCGACGCCGAGCGCATCAAGCGCGCGGCGCGCCGCATCGTGGCCGCCCGCGAGCAGGGCCGGCGCGTGGTCGCCGTCCTCTCCGCGCGCGGGAAGACGACCGACGAGCTGATCTCGATGGCCGAGGAGGTGTCCACCTCGCCCGACCCGCGCGAGATGGACATGCTGCTCTCGACCGGCGAGCGCATCAGCTGCGCGCTGTGCGCGATGGCGATCAACGACCTCGGCCATCGCGCGATCAGCCTCACCGGCTCCCAGGCCGGCATCGTGACCGACACGTCGCACACCAAGGCGCGCATCCTCGACGTGCGCGCGGACCGCATCCGCGATGCGCTCGACCAGGACCTGATCGTGCTCGTCGCGGGCTTTCAGGGCGTCTCGACGGCGCGCGACGTGACGACGCTCGGCCGCGGCGGCTCGGACACCACGGCGGTCGCGCTGGCCGCTGCGATGGAGGCCGAGGTGTGCGAGATCTACACGGACGTGGCGGGCGTGTTCAGCGCCGACCCGCGAATCGTCCCGGACGCCCGCAAGCTGCCCGTGGTGTCGTTCGAGGAGATGCTCGAGATGTCGGCGTCCGGAGCCGGCGTCCTGCAACTGCGCTCGGTCGAGTACGCGCGCAACCACGACATCCGCATCCACTGCCGGTCCTCGTTCACGGAGGCGCCGGGGACCTTCGTGGTCGGAGAAGAGGAGACGATGGAACGCCCCCTGATCACCGCTGTGACGCACTCGCGCGACGAGGCGCGGCTCACGCTGCTCGGCGTCCCCGACCATCCTGGTGTCGCCGGTCGCATCTTCACGGCGCTGGCCGACGCCAACGTCAACGTCGACATGATCATCCAGAACGAGCCGGTGTCCGAAGGCGCCCAGGCCGACATGTCCTTCACGGTCCCGCGCACCGATCTGCTGGCCGCGCGCGCAGTGATCGAGCCGGTGGCCGCCGAGTTCGGCATCGAGGACGTGCGCGACGACCCTGAGATGGGCAAGGTGTCCGTCGTCGGCGCGGGGATGAAGACGCACCCCGGCGTGGCCGCGCGCGTGTTCACCACGCTCGGCGACCAGAGCATCAACATCGAGATGATCTCGACGTCCCCGATCAAGATCTCCTGCGTCGTCAAGGCCGACGTCGTGGACCGGGCGGTGCGAGCGCTGCACGAGGCGTTCGAGCTCGGCGCCGACCAGGTCGAGGCCGAGCACCCGTTCGGAGCTCCCGCATGAGGGTCGCCGTCGTGGGCGCGACCGGCGCCGTCGGAACCGCCATGCGGGCCAAGCTGCGCGAGCGCGGCTTCCCGGCCGCGGAGATCGTCCCGTTCGCGTCCGAGCGCTCGGTCGGCAAGGAGCTCGACGGCGTGCCGTGCCGCGCGCTCGCCGAGGACACCATCGAGGGCTTCGATCTGGCGCTCTTCAGCGCCGGCGGCGGGACCTCGGGCGAGTGGGCCCCGCGCTTCGTCGAGGCCGGCGCCGTGGTCGTCGACAACTCGTCGCGCTGGCGCCGCGACCCCGAGATCCCGCTTGTCGTCGCCGAGGTCAACCCGGACGCGCTCGAGGACCACAAGGGCCTGATCGCCAACCCCAACTGCTCGACGATGCAGCTGATGGTCGCGCTCAAGCCGATCCACGACGCCGCCGGGATCGACCGCCTGGTCGTCTCGACCTACCAGTCGGTGTCCGGCACGGGCGTGAAGGCGGTGCGCGAGCTGGAGGAGCAGACGCGCGCCTCGCTGGCCGGCGACGCGCTCCCGGACCCCGCGGTCTACCCGCACCACATCGCGTTCAACGTGCTCGGCGGCGCCGGGAACTTCGCGGCGGGCGACGACCACACCGACGAAGAGCGCAAGATGATGTTCGAGACGCGCAAGATCCTCGGCGACGAGGCCATCCGCATCGCGGTCACGTGCGCGCGCGTGCCGGTCCGCACCGGGCACTCGGAGTCCGTGAGCCTCGAGACGCGCGAGGATCTCTCGGTCGAGGACGCCCGCGCGCTGCTGGCGAGGATGCCGGGGCTGACGCTGGTCGACGATCCGGAACGCCACGCGTACCCGACAGCGCTCGACGCGGAGGGCCGCGACGACGTCTTCGTCGGGCGCCTGCGGCGCGACCCGAGCCATCCGCGCGGGCTGCAGATGTGGGTCGTCAGCGACAACCTGCTCAAGGGCGCGGCGACGAACGCGGTCCAGATCGCCGAAGTGCTCCACGCGCGCGGGCTGATCCGGGTTCCGGCGGCCGCGTAGGCGGGTACCAGCCCGGGCGAGAGGTCAGTCTTCCTCCACAGGACGGACGGGGTACAACCAATGACGGGGAGGGCCTTCGGGCCCTCCCTTCGTCTCTATTCCTCCGGTTTGCCGCATTGTTCCGGCACGTTCGCGCCGCGCGAACGCCGGATCGCCCGATCGCCCGCGCAGCGCTGCGCTGGGACGCTGATCTGGCTTCGATCAACCACCCCGGAGACCAGATGAACCATCGACGGATCCTCGTCGGCGCGCTCCTCAGCGCCGGCGCCCTGGCGGCGCTGCCGACCGCCGCCAACGCCGCAGCGACGTGCAGCTACGACCAGGCCAAGCGCACGATGACGGTGACCTACGGCGCCGCCGACACCGGCGTCACGCTGACCAACAGCTCGAGCCTGCAGTTCTCGGAGGACGGCGGCTTCCAGCGCAGTTGCTTCTCGGTCAACAGCGTCCGCGCGACCACCGCCAACACCGACCTGATCAAGGTCAGGGGCGGGAGCAACATCGCGGCCAAGCAGACGACGACGATCGACCAGCGCAACGGGTACTTCCTGGACGGCAACCCGAATCTCAAGTTCCAGGTCCTGACCGGCAGCGGCGGCGACCGCCTGATCGTCCGCGACGGCAGCCGCGACGACAGCGTGCACCTGCGCGACCAGACCGGCACGCTCGCGATCGGCCCCGCCGTGGACCTCAACGGCAACGGCTCGGTCGACGTGTTCATGACCACCGGCTTCGACAGCGTCGTGCAGGTCAACGGCGGCGCCGGCAGCGACTTCCTCGACGCGACGGGCTCCACGGTCTTCCAGGTCGTGCTGCTCGGCGAGAACGATGCCGACACGCTCGTCGGCGGCGCCCGCCAGGACTCGCTGGACGGCGGCCGCGGCAACGACAAGCTGTTCGCCCGCGACGGCCAGGTCGACACCGTCAACGGCGGCCTCGACGGGTTCGACCAGGCGCGCATCGACCAGGGAGTCGACCACCCGATCAACATCGACGCCAACCTGTAGCCAACCGGGAGGGCCGCCGCCGGCGGCCCTCCCGGGCGTGGTTACGGATTCACGGTCGAGAGCGTGAACGTCAGCGTCTTGCTGTAGCTGCCGGTGCGCAGCGCGTCGCCGGCGCCGATCGACTGCTTGAAGTCGATCGAGACGGCGTCGTTGGAGATCGGTGCGTCGTAGGTCAGCAGGTTGAGTAGCGAGCCGATGGCGTTGTACGCCGTGCCGGTGTTGGATGCATTGCGGGCACGGGCCTGCAGCGGCTGCGGCAGCGAGAACGTCCCGTTCACCAGGTGCCCGGTCGCGACGTCGCTCGGGTCGGAGACCGAGAGCGTCGCGTCGCCCGCCGTGGAGATCACGTTCGCCGTCGTCGAGGCGAAGTAGTCGTTCGCGACGCCGGGCGTGAAGGGCCCGAAGTTCGCCGGGGCGCCGAGCGTCAGCGACAGCTGCGCGGGCGTGGTGGCGCCGACCGTGCCGGTGGCGTCGGTGGCGATCGAGATCTGCGGCGCGGCCTCGGTGGCCCACGCCGTTCCGCCCTCGGCGTTGGTGGCCGTCACGCGGCACCACACGACCTTGCCGAAGTCGGCGGCGACCGGCGTATACGACGCGCCCGACCCGACCTGGGTCGTCGCCAGCTGCGCCGCGGTCGGCGCCGTGCCGGCCGGCACCGCCGGGGACGGGTTGGAGTCAAACCACGCGATGTCATAGCTCTGGTTGGCGTCGACGTTGCTCCAGGTGCCCGGCGAGCAGGTCAGCCCGTGGCCGGTCATGCCCGTGCCTGTGACGACCGGCGCGGCGGTGTTCCGCGGCGGCGCCGTGAGCTCCTTGACGCGCGGGTTGCGGTAGAAGAGCCCGCTCTCGTGGTTCTGGATGCCGACGTAGCCGGTGCCGGACTCGCGGGCGGTCGACGGCGGATCGCCGGCCCGCGACGAGCGCTCGGGGATCGCGTTGTCGAACTGCGTGAGGATCTGGCCGTCGACCGCGATCGTGTACTGCTGGCCGACGAGCCGGACCTCCATCGTGTGCCACTGGCCCTTGGCGCGATCGGCCACGTGCGAGCCCGCGGCGTCGAGGTTCGAGAAGTTGTAGACCGAGCCGGTCTTGATCGCGTCGCCGTTGGTGCCGTCGAGGACCTGGATCTCCTCGCCGCAGAAGATCGCGTACCAGGCCTGGCCGTCGGAGTTGTTGTTGTTGGCGGTGCCGGTGCGCCCGCACGACGTGCGGTTGCCGCGGTCGTTGCTGTTGCTCGCCGTCGTGTACGTCTGCGGCGCGGGCCACGGGCCGGACATCCCGAGCCAGTCGTACGTGTACGTCGTCGGGCGGCTGGCGGGCGGGACGCGCAGGTCCGGGAAGCGCACGAACACGCCGCCGTTGGTCGCCCCGTCGACCGGTGCCGGGTCCATGTAGTCGACGCGGTAGACGATGTCCCCGTAGGCCTTCGCCGGATACCACATCATCCCGAGGCCGCCGTTGGTCTTGAGCGTCCCGTCGGCCTGCAGGTCAAACGTCCCGGCGCCGACGTGCTGCCACTGGTCGAGCGAGTACGGCGAGCCGGTCGCCGTGCCGTCGAAGATCGTCGTGAAGCCGGCGTCATCCGCGCGTGCGGCCGCCGGCGCGAGCGCGAGCGCCGCCACCGCGGCCAGAGCGCACCATGCCTTCATGCAGTTTCCCCCCATGGGATTGCGGGTGCGCCCGGGGGCCGACCGTGACACGCCCTTTCGATCACAGATTCGCGAACTTCGGACTGCGAACCATGCGTAACCCTATGGACTGGTGAAGGGTCCGTCAAACAGCGCTCTCATGAGAAAGCACCTGGAAATCGATGAGATTATGCGGCGGAGGCGACGACCGAGGTCGACCAGTCGATGACCGACGTCGGCTTCACGACGTGCTTGCCCATGCCCAGTTCCTTGGGCGAGAGCCCGAAGGCCAGGCCCAGCAGCTGCGGCAGATGCAGCACCGGCATGTTCAGCGGCCGGCCCACGACGCCGGCGGCCAGCGGCTGCTGCAGGTCCAGGTTGAGGTGGCACAGCGGGCACGGCGTGACCAGGCAGTCGGCCTCGGCGTCCATCGCATCGCCCACGTGGCGGCCCGCCTGCTTGAGCGAGGCCTCCTTGTTCATGGTGATGATCGGGAAGCCGCAGCACTTGTACTGGCCCGCGTAGTCGACCACGGTGCCGCCCAGCGCGTCGATCACCTGGTGCAGATAGGTGTCGCGCGGGTGCTCGCGGTCGATCCCGAGGCGGTCGGTCGGCCGCACGATGTAGCAGCCGTAGAACGGGCCGACGCGCAGGTTCTCGAGCGGGCGCTTGACCCGCTTGCGGACCTCGTCGAGCCCGATCTCCTCGACCAGCAGCCACAGGAAGTGCTTGTTGGAGATGCCGCGCTCGTACGTCAGGCCCTCGGCCGACAGCGTCTCGTTGATGTGCGCGCGGTACTCGCTGTTCGCGTCCAGGCGCTCCTGACACTCGTTCTGCGCGCCCTGGCAGGTCGAGCAGATGTTCATCATCAGGTCGGCGCCGTTGCCGATCTCCTGCTGCGCGAGCGCGAACGTGCGCGCGTTGAGCGTATCGGCGAGCTCCTGGTTGTGCTCGGCGATCACGCCCGCGCCGCAGCACGCCGCGCGGTCGAGCTCCACGAGCTCGATGTCCAGCAGCGGGGCGACCTGCGCCATCGAGCCGTGCAGCTCGGGGGTGAAGCCGCGGCTCACGCAGCCGGGCCAGTAGGCGACCTTCATGCGTTCGGGCTCCTCTCCTCGGGCAGCTGACTGCCCGCGGCGTCGGCATGGGCGGTGCCGGCGGGCGGCACCGGCTCGTCCTCCACGCCGACCACGTAGAGGTTGAGCTCGTAGCGCTCGTCCTTCTCGTGGACCTGCTGGAAGATCCGTTTGACTTCCTTGGGCGCCTTGTGCGGGTGCAGCAGCGCCTTTCCCGGGGTCACCTTGCCGCGCCGCAGCGCCTTCAGGATCGCCGGCAGCGAGCTCAGCAGCTCGGGCACCGCGCGCGGGTGGAACTTGCCGCCGTAGGAGTCGGGCAGCAGGTCCGCCTCGTGCAGCAGGCCGTTGCGCTCGATGTTGTTGACGAACGCCATCTCGTGGCGGTGGCCGTTGTTGCGGTCGTTGATCTCGTACTCGGAGCCGGCGATCCGCCGCAGCCGCATGATCTGGCTCATCGGGGCGACGCCCTTGGGGCACGCCTCGATGCAGTTGAAGCAGTGCGTGCAGTCGTAGATGCCGTGCGGGTCCTCGGCGAGGTCGAGCAGGCGGTCCTCGTGCGAGCCGTCGCGCGGGTCGCCGACGAAGCGGTAGGCCTTGGCGAGCGCGGCCGGGCCGATGAAGAGCGGGTCGATCTCCATCGACAGGCAGTCCGACACGCAGGCGCCGCACTGGATGCAGGCCATCGTCTGCGTGATGTCGATCATCGACCTCTCGGGCACGATGTACTCGCGCTCCGGCGGGTCGCCGTCCGGCAGCAGCCACGGCGTGACGCGCCGCATCTTCTTCCAGTGGACCGCGTCCATGTCGACGATCAGGTCCTTGATCACCGGCATGTTGCCCATCGGCTCGACGGTGATCACGCCGTCCACGGCGCCCTCGAGGGCCTTGTCGAGATGGATGTGGCAGGCCAGGCCGGGCTTGCCGTTGATGCGGACGCCGCAGGAGCCGCAGATCGCGGCGCGGCACGAGCAGCGGATGCCGATCGAGCCGTCGCGGGTGTCCTTGACCTGCAGGATCCCGTCGAGCACCGAGCGGTGCCGGTCGAGGTCGATGGTGTGGTCCTCCCAGCGGGCGGCCTCGCCGGACTCGGGGCTGTAGCGGCGAATGCGCAGTGTGTACTCGGCCATCTAGTAGGTCCGCTCCTGGGGCTGCCACTTCGTGATCGTTACCGGCGAGTACGAGATGTTCGGGACCTCGGCGCCGTTCATCGAGAGGTCGATGTGCTTGAGCCACTCGCCGTCGTTGCGCTTCGGGAAGTCCAGCCGGAACTGCGCTCCGCGTGACTCCTTGCGCTCGAGCGCGCCGATGACCATGCACTCGGCGACGTCGAGCATGTAGCCGAGCTCGAGGGCGCCGAGCACATCCTGGTTGAAGACCGTGCCGCGGTCGTCGATCGAGGCGCTCGTGGCCTCGTCCTTGAGCCGGCGGATGATCTCGTGTGCCTCGGTCAGGCCTTCATGCGTGCGGAACACCGCGCATTTCTCGTTCATCATCGTGCCGAGCTCCTCGCGGATCTCCGACACCCGGCGGCCACCCTCGCGCTTCATCACGTCGGCGATCTCGCGCGCGGAGTCCTGGAGCCGGGCGCGTGCCGGCCGCGGCATCGCCATGTGCGTCGCGCGGCCCGCGGCATGCTCGCCTGACCGGCGCCCGAAGATCAGCGTGTCCAGCAGCGAGTTGGCGCCGAGGCGGTTTCCGCCGTGAACGGACACGCAGGCGACCTCGCCGGCGGCGTAGAGCCCGGGGATGTCGGTGGCGCCGTGCACGTCGGTCTTGACGCCGCCCATCATGTAGTGGTTGCCCGGGCGGATGTGGATGGGCTCGCGCGTGATGTCCACGCCGGCGAAGTCGCGCCCGATGTTGACGATCTCGCGCAGCGCCTCGAGCGTGCGCTTGCGCGGGACCTTCGTGATGTCCAGCGCCACGGTCCCGTCCGGGAAGCCGCGGCCCTCGTTGATCTCGGTCTGCTCGGCGCGGCTCACCACGTCGCGCGACGCGAGCTCCATCTTGTTCGGCGCGTACTTCTCCATGAACCGCTCGCCGAGCGCGTTGTAGAGATGCGCACCCTCGCCGCGGGCGCCCTCGGTGATCAGGATCCCGTTGCCCCGGAGCGTGGTGGGGTGGTACTGGATCATCTCCATGTCCATCAGCGGGGCCCCGATGCGGAACGCCTGCGCCATGCCGTCGCCGGTACAGATGAGCGCGTTGGTGCTCGGCTTGAAGCACTGGCCCGCACCGCCGGAGGCGAGGATCGTCGACTTGGCCGCGAACAGCTCCATCGCGCCGTCGCGGATGTTGCGCGCGACCGCGCCGACGCAGTGTCCCTCGTCGTCCTGCACGAGCCCGGTGATGAACCACTCCTCGTAGCGGTCGATCTGCTCGTGGTGCTTCATCAGCTGCTCGTAGAGCACGTGCAGCAGCGCCTGGCCGGTGATGTCGGCCACGTAGTACGTGCGGGCGGCCGAGGCGCCGCCGAAGGCGCGCGTACCGAGCCGGCCGTCGGCCGCCCGGTGGAACGTGACGCCCGAGTGCTCCAGCCAGAGCACCTCGTCGGGCGCCTCGCGACACATGATCTCGATCGCGTCCTGGTCGCCGAGGTAGTCCGAGCCCTTGATGGTGTCGAACGCGTGCGACTCCCAGGAGTCCTCGGGATTGAGCGCGGCGTTGATGCCGCCGGCGGCCGCAGTGGAGTGCGAGCGGACCGGATGGACCTTGCTCATGATCGCGACCGTCGCCCCGGCGCGAGCCGCCGCCAGTGCGGCGCGCTGACCGGCCAGGCCGGCGCCGATGATCAGGACGTCGTGTGCGGGCATAGGCCCGCACAATAGCTACGCAAGGCGCGCCTGGAGGGCCCGCGAGACCTGCTCGACGGTGATCACGCCGCGCAGCCGGCCCTCGGCGTCGACCGCCATCAGCGCCCCGAGACGCCGCAGCGCCTCCGAGCCGATCAGGTTCTCCAGCGGCGTGTCCGTGCGCACCCGGTCGCCGTCGGCGACCACCGAGCGGACCGGCAGCGCGCTGTGCTCCTCGAGCGCGGCATGCTCGACCGCCGCGCGGTGCGCGAGGCCCGTGAACTGCCCATCCTCCTCGACGACCGCGAACCACGGCCAGCCGTCGTAGCGCAGGAAGAAGTCCTCATAGGCGCGCTCGACCGGCAGCCCGGCGGGGATGGTGACCGGCTCGGCGTCCATGATGTCGGCCGCCGTGACGCCCTCCAGGCGCTGCGAGAACCCGCTCTGGGCGACCGCGGCGCGTGCCCCGCCGCCGAGCATCCAGCCCAGCACGACGTACCACAGGCCGCTGAACAGGTCGCTGCGCGAGAGGCCGACGTAGAGGCCGTAGACGATCAGCAGGCCGGCGAACCCCTGGCCCAGGAACGCGGCGAAGCGGGTCGCCTGGTGGCGGTCGCCGGACAGCCGCCAGGCCGCGGCGCGCGCGATGCGCCCGCCGTCGAGCGGGAACGCCGGGACGATGTTGAACACCAGCAGCGCGACATTGGAGATCGCGGCGAACGCGAGCACGACCTCGATCAGCGACCCGGAGCCGAAGTTCAGCGCGGCCGCGTCGAACACGCCGTGGCCCAGCATCGCGTAGGCCAGGCCGCCGAACGCCAGGGCCAGCAGCAGCGTGACCGCGGGACCGGCGGCGGCGACCCGGAACTCCTCCCCGGGCGTGTCGGAGTCGCGGTCCCCGCGCATGAAGCCGCCGAAGAAGAACAGGTCGATGCCGGCGACCCCGATCCCCTCGCGGCGCGCCGCCAGCGCGTGGCCCAGTTCGTGCAGGACGATCGAGCCGAAGAACAGGAACGCCGACAGCACCGCGGCGATGAATCCCTGCCCGCTGGAGGTGATCGCGTCGTTGAACGAGGGCTGTAGAACGTAGATCCACAGGAAGAGGACCACGAACCACGAGGGATTGACGCCGATCCGGATCCCGAAGAGGCGGGTGAGCGGGAGCGAGGAACCTGCGCCGAACACGCGCTTAGATAGTGGCAGCTAGTAACGACGCCCGAGGTCCGAGCGTGAGAGGACGCAGGGCGAAACCAAAGGTTCGGGAGAAATTCAATGGCAACGACTGTCACCGTCACGGGCGCCGCGGGCCAGATCGGCTACGCGCTCCTGTTCCGCATCGCCTCGGGCCAGCTGCTCGGACCCGGCGAGAAGGTCCATCTCAAGCTGCTCGAGATCCCGCAGGCCGTCAAAGCCGCCGAGGGCACCGCGCTCGAGCTCTTCGACGCCGCGTTCCCGCTGCTCGCCGGCATCGACATCTACGACGAGGCCAAGCCGGCCTTCGAGGGCGCGAACATCGCGCTGCTGGTGGGCGCGCGCCCGCGCACCAAGGGCATGGAGCGCGCCGACCTGCTGGAGGCCAACGGCGGCATCTTCAAGCCGCAGGGCGAGGCGATCGCGGCCGGTGCGGCGTCCGACATCAAGGTCCTGGTCGTCGGCAATCCCGCCAACACCAACGCGCTGATCGCGATGAGCAACGCGGACGGCGTGCCGAACGAGCGCTTCACCGCGATGACGCGCCTGGACCACAACCGCGCCGTCGCCCAGCTCGCCCAGAAGACGGGCGCCGGCGTGTCGCAGATCACCAACATGGCGATCTGGGGCAACCACTCACCCTCGATGTACCCGGACCTGTTCAACGCCAAGGTGAACGGTCAGCGCGCCTGGGATGCCGTCGGTGACGAGACGTGGGTGGCGGATGAGTTCATCCCGCGCGTCGGCAAGCGCGGCGCCGAGATCATCGAGGCGCGCGGAGCGTCGTCGGCCGCGTCGGCCGCCGCCGCCGCGATCGACCACGTGCACGACTGGGTGCACGGCACCGCCGACGGCGACTGGGTGTCGATGGCGGTCCCGTCGACCGGCGCCTACGGCGTGCCCGAGGGGATCATCTCCTCCTTCCCGGTGCGCACCACGGGTGGCGCGTGGGAGATCGTCGAGGGCCTCGACGTGCCGGCGTTCTCGCAGGAGCGGATCGACAAGACCGTCGCCGAGCTGCAGGGCGAGCGCGAGGCCGTCGCGGGGCTGGGCCTCGTCTGAGCCTCGGCCTCACCGGTGAGTCCCGGCGCGGGACTCACCGGCCCTCGGGGTGCCGGACCGGCAAAGTTCAGGGTCCGCGCCCCATGGTGGCGTCGGGGTCGCGGCCATAGGCTCGCGGTCATGGCCGTGTCCGAGAGGATCGAGACCAGACGCGCCGTCGTGCCCGCGGCGGCTCGCGAGCGTTCGGAGGCGCCGCAGGCGGCGGCGATCCTCGCCCTGCAGCGCAGCGCCGGCAACCAGGCCGTGGTGTCGCGGCTCGCCGGCGACCCGGCGCCGAAGCTGCGCAGCGCGCTGGACTCCAAGCTCGTGGTGGCGCCGAGCGGCGGGGGCTACGTCGCGAGCCTGCAGCTGGCCGGCGAGGGCGAGCCGGCGGCGGTGACCGTCGCCTCCTACCAGCCCAAGGGCGACACCGACCTCAAGCGGCTCCCGGTCTACCTCGAGGACGTCGTGAGCGGGAACGAGGCCGTGGTCAACATTCGCTACGACCCGGCGGGTGCAGACGTCACCGCCGCGTTCGCAACGCGCGACGTCCACGGCGTGAAGGTCACGGTGCGGCTGGTGCCCGCGTCCGCCGACGCGCTGACCGTGGCCGGCGCTCCGGCCGCGCACCAGGTCGGCGCCGACGGCATGAACGTCGACGGCACCGAGAAGGTGACCCAGCACTCGGGTGCGAGCGCGACCGACAAGGTCATGGGCTCGATCGCCTCGGCCGAGGGCGGGTTCGCCTCGGTCGAGGGTTCCGACGCGGGCGTGCTGACCTGGGGCCAGGGCCAGTGGACGGTCACCGCGGGCGAGCTGCAGAAGGTGCTGGCGTTCATCAAGGATCGCCGGCGCGACCTCTTCGACCGCTACTGGGGGCGCGCCGACCTCGACGTCGACGGCCGCGACTTCGTGCACGACGGCAAGCGCTGGGGGCCGTCCAAGAAGAGCATGATGGAGCTCTTCCGGCCGAACCTCCAGACGATCACGGAATGGGCCAACCGCTTCGGCCAGGCCGGCATGGATCCGCAGATCCAGCGGCTGCAGCGCGAGTACCTGCGCGGCGAGGTGCACGAGACGCTCGGCAAGTCACTCGGCTCTCACACGCCCGAGTCCGTGCTCGACACCCGCGGGCAGGCGTACTACTACTCGATGGAGAAGAACCTGCCGTCGGTCGCGCACTCGTCGTTCCTGGCGGCGCTCAAGACCGCCGCCCTGCCCGAGGGCGGCCAGGTCTCAGACGAGCAGAAGACGAAGGTCTCGGACGCGCTCGGGGAGCTGTTTCGCAACAGCAGCGTGGTGGCGTTCGACAACACCAAGCACCACATCATCGGCTTCTGGGGCGAGGGCGGGCGCACGCGCGCGCTCGAGCAGGCGGACGCCGCGATCGCCGCGGGCGGCGACGCCACGTGGACCGTCGCGCAGTGGAAGAAGCAGCGCGCGCGGATGGTCGCGCGCGAGAGCCGCTACACGAAGACGCGCGCCGACATCGACAAGGCGATCACCCACCAGGAGGTCGAGCCCGACGTCCCGGCGGGCGTCTTCAGCGCCGACCCGATCCCGGCTCCGGCCGCGGCCGCGGGTCCGGGCCCGGTGACGTCCGCGAGCGAGGAGATCGGCCATCTCGTCGAGGACGCGAAGCTGGTGCTCGAGCTGGCCGCGACCGGCACGGGCCTGAGCGAGCTGAGGATCGCCGGCTCGGTGGGGCGCGGCGGCAAGAACCATCCGCATGACGTCGCCGCGGTGTGTGCGCGGATGCTCGGCGTCGGGTTCGCGCCGGGCGCCAGCCTCGTCGAGCTTTCCGCGGCGATCGCGCGCTACCAGACCGAGGTCGTCGGGATGCCCACGCCCGACGGTCGCATCGACCCGGGCGGGCGCACGATCGCGGCGCTGCGCGGTTCGCGCGGCGGCGCGGGCGCGCACGGGCCGGCGGCGCCACACGCCCACGTGCCGGCCGCGCCCGCCGGACATGCCCCGGCCCCGGCCACGGCGCCGGCGGCACCCGCGCACGCGCCGGCGCCCGCCGTTCCCGCCGGCCCGCGCGCGACGCTGTCGGACGCCCAGCTCGAGCAGCTCGTCGTCTCCTCCCACACGCCCGCCGTCCAGGCGGCGGCCGCGGAGCTCGCGAGCCTCGAGCAGAAGTTCGCCGGCCTCGCGCACAACGACAAGCACGAGGAGATCGGCGAGGGCCGCGACGAGCTGGTCGCCGGTTTCAAGTCACTGCGCGCGAAGGTGGCGCTGCTCGACGCGAGCCTGCAACCGCACTTCTACCGGGCGATGAACGCGATCTCGCCCTACTACTACCAGGGCCTGAACATCATCCTCGAGTTCGACCGCCGCAACAAAGTCACCGGCCGGCTCGAGCACGTGTGGAACACGTGCAACATCACCTCGCTGTCGATGACGCTCGAGGCGCTCGGCAAGTCGGCGGCTGACTACAAGTATCCCGAGCTGCTGCCGCCGATCGCGAAGGTGTTCAAGAAGGACATCGACGACAAGGCGCATGACAAGGTCGGCGCAGAGCTCGCCGGCCTGCGCCTGCCGGACTTCGTCGCGATGGCGGCGATCGTGTGGCAGATGCAGTACAAGACCGGCAGCGAGCAGGCGATCCTGGCGGGCGGTAACTCCGCGTTCAACTCCGTCCCGAGCACGACGGCGATCGCGACGCTGGCGCACGACTTCGGTGTGCCGGCGACCAAGGGCGCGCTCACACTCGACGCGTCAGGCAAGGCCGACAATACGCCGGGCGCGCTGGACGCCTACGGCAAGACGCACTGGCGCACGGCCGACGACCAGGCGACCGAGGAGAGCGGCGCCAACGCGAGCGCCCAGCAGCGCAGCGGCCGCGCCGGCCGGCTCTCGGATGCCGACATCGAGCGCAAGGTTCCGCTCGAGCACTACAAGCAGGCGGTGCAGGCCCAGATCGGCTCCGAGCTCGACGCGGGGCGCCAGGTCGTCGTCGGCCAGTGGCATCACTTCGTCCGGCTGCAGGCGATCACCGACGAGTTCGTCATCAAGGACGACCCCGGCCACTTCACCGGCTCGGGCGAGATGGCGACCTGGGAGGAGGCGCGCGCGATGGGCCTGTTCCTCAACTGGGTCGCGATCGGCTGAGCCGGTGTGAGGTCCCGCGCCACGGCGAGACACTCACACAGCGGCTTGAGGGTGCTACGCGGCGCTCTCGCGCAGGTGCCAGCCGCGGCCGGACTTGGTGACTTTGCCCTCCTCGGCGAGGCCGGGCATGACGCGATAGAGGTAGTTCTGCTGGATCCCCATCGCCTCGGCGAGCTCGGGGATGGTGATGCCGGGACGGTCGCGCACCAGATCGAGGGCCTGCGCGGCGCGCGTGCCGCTGCCGCGGGGGCGCCCGCGACGGCCGCTCCTGACCGCCGGCTTGGACGCGGCGCGCGGCCTGCGCGCGCGGCGCGCGGGCGCGGCGGCGGCGGCCGGCGCAGCGGCGGTGGAGCCTGAGCCGATGCCTCCGAGTGCCACCTCGGCAGCCTCGAGCAGGTGATATTCATCCACCATCGGCTTGAGCTCTTTGAGGCGCGCCTGGATCTCCTTGCGCTTCTCCTCGAGAAAATCGGCCATCTGAGTTGTGACTCCGGGGCAGGAATTGAACGTGTGTCAACACACGCTATCTCAAAGGGCGCAAAGTGCGGATGTCTGCACGCCGGCTGTCAGCGCTCGAGCAGCGCCTTCAGGCGCTCGAGCGACCGGTTGGCCTCGCGCTCGGGCACTCCGCCCACCACCACGCGGCTGGCGGCCGCGCCGAGCATGCCGCCGGGCGCCTTGAACTCATTCTCATACACAAAATGGGTTCCCTCACCATTACGTGAAAGGTCATAGCTGGTCCGCGCGTACGACCCGGCGGGACCGCGTCCCTCCCAGGTCGCGCGGTGCGGGCGATTGGCCTCCGTCAGCGTCCAGTGGACCTTGAAGTTGGCGTGTCTGAGACACAGGGTTTGATCCATCTGGAATCCCGGGCGCGGCTCACCAGAATCCGCCTGATTGACCCTGCGGTGAATCGTCACCCATTCATGCAGCCGGCCGGGGTCGAGCATCAGGTCGTACACGGCCTCGGGCTCTGCCGCGATGTCGATCGTCGCGCGGACCTCGCTCACGAGGTCACCTCCTCGGTCGTCTCCATGTCACGCAGCGCGCGCTGCACCGCCGCGTCGAAGCGATGCAGGCGCACGCCGAAGGTGGTGGCGGCGGCGCCGTCGCGGGGCATCAGGTCGTGTTGGAGGGATTCCATCAACGGTTCGATCAAGCCGACGTCCTCGCCGGCCACGGCGGCGGCGACGACCGACGCCACGGGTGTGAGATTGAAGCCCAGCCGCAGCGTCGGGCGGGCGATCATCATGATGTCGGCGATGCGCGCGAGCAGTTCACCGTACGTCACGGTGTCCGGACCGCCGATGTCCCACGCGCGCCCGGCATGCCGGGCGGGCAGCGTCGCCGACGCGGCGAGGAACTCGAGCACGTCGCGCCCGTCGATCGGCTGTGTGCGGTGCACGCGCCACGCCGGGACGGCCAGCACCGGCAGGCGCTCGATCAGCCGCACCAGGAACCGGAAGGAGCGCGAGCGCGCGGCGATGACGATCGAGGCGCGCAGGGCGATCGACTCCGGCGCCGCGGCCAGCAGCGTCTCCTCGACGGCGAGCCGCGACGCGAGGTGGCGCGACATCGTGCCATCGGTCGGCACGAGCCCGCCGAGGTAGACGATCCGCCGCACCCCGGCCGCGCGCGCCGCGGCGGCGAACGCCTCGGCCTGGCGGCGCTCGCTGTCGGCGAATCCGTGAAGCGATTCTCCAAGGCCCGACGCGCTCTGCGCCGGCGGACCCGGCCGCGAGCGAGTAAGGCCCTCCATTGCGTGGATCAGGTAGTAGGCGACGTCCACGCCCTCGAGGGCGCGGTCGAGGCCGGCGCCGGTCGTCGCGTCGCCGAGCACCAACTCGTCGAAGCGGGCGCCGCCGGCGAGCACGCGGGCCTGCGAGCGGGCGAAGCCGCGCACGGCGTGGCCGTCGCGCGCCAGGCGCGGGGCGAGCGCGGCGCCGACGTAGCCCGAGGCTCCGGTGACGAGGGTCTGCAAGCGATTGATGCCCTCCAGCCTGACAGGCACGAAAACGCGGTGATTGCGGGGTGGACATGTCGCAAAGGGGGAGGAAATGCAGCGGTTGCGGGCTATTTGCGGGAACGGCACGAAGACCCTGCGTTTTGCGGATCCGGCGACCCGGTGGCCCTTGCACGGGCGGCCGGTCTTCGCTTGCATGGCGTTCGTTCGGTGTGACGGAGTCGTGAAGAGGGGTCAACTCGGGGTGTCAGCTGTAGCCGTAGCGCCGCGTGGCGCGAAGAGGTCGACGAAGGTGCGATGCGAGGACTGCTTCTTCGCTCGCAACGGTCTCTGCGCACTCGACCTGAGCGAGCCGTGTGCGACGTTCAGGCCCTATCACCCCGACGGGCTGCAGCCGCCCAGCCAACTGCGCTTCGTGTTCCGCCAGGAGCGCCGGCGTCAGTCCGCTTGGGCCTTCCCCAGCGCGCAGGAGCAGGCGGCGCTCCACGCATGACGCAGCGGCAGCGCGCCGCTGCGCGGGTTGACAGACTCCCGGGGATGCGGATCACGGTGCTCGGGAAGTCGCCGGCCTGGCAGGACGCCGACGGAGCCTGCTCGGGCTACCTCGTGCAGGGCGGCGGGCTCAACGTCCTGCTCGACTGCGGCCCCGGCGTGTTCGCGAAGCTGCGGCGCTTCGTCGACTACCTCGCGGTCGACGCCGTGGTCATCAGCCACCTGCACGCCGATCACGTGCTGGACCTCGTGCCGTTCGCGTCCGGGCTGCGCTACGCGCCGCGCCAGCAGCCCGTCGCGGTCGGCGGCTGGCCGGGCACGGACACGCCCGCACGTCCGCGGCTGTTCGCGCCGCCCGGCGCGAGCGAGGCGTTCGCCCGCCTGTGCACGGGCAGCGGAATGCGGGAGGACCACATCGAGGGCGCGTTCGAGATGACGGTCTACGACCCGGCCGACACCGTCGTGCTCGGCGCGCTGCAGGCGCGCTTCCAGCCCGTCCCGCACTTCATCCCCTGCAATGCCGTGGAGATCGCGCAGGGCGCCGCACGGCTGACCTTCTCCGCCGACTGCGCGCCCAACGACGAACTCGTCGCGTTCGCCGCGGACACCGACCTGCTGCTGATCGAGGCGACGCTGCCGCGCCCGGAGCGCGACGGCGAGCGCGGTCACCTCACACCCGCCGAGGCGGGCGAGCACGGCGCCCGCGCACGCGCCCGCCGGGTCGTCCTCACGCACTACTCCGACGAGCTCGACGCGCAGTGGGCGCGCGGCGAGGCGGCGCGCGCCTACGGCGGCGAGGTCGACGCCGCCCACGAGGCGGCGGTATATCTAGTCGGCGACCCCGATCATCACGTCTGAGGCCTTCACGACCGCCGTCACCTGCTTGCCGGCCTCGAGCCCGAGCTCGTGCGCGGCCTCGACCGTGATCGAGGCGACGAGCCGCAGCCCGTTGCAGTCGAGCTCGACGATCGCCGTCGCCGGACCCTCCGTGATGTGCGTGATCGTGGCGGGGAGCTGGTTGCGGGCGCTGAGTCTCATGCCGGGAACCGTACGCCGCCGTCGACCCGGACGGTGACCCGCTCGCCCAGTGCCGGCCCGGGGATCGGCGTGACGCAATAGAGCCGGCCGTCGGCGAGCGTCAGCTCCACTCGCAGCCCGTCCTCGAGCGGGATCACGCGGCTGACGGTCGCCTCGCGCTCGCCGCCGAATGCGACGTGCGCGGGGCGCGTGAGCAGGATGCCGGCGCCCTCGCGCAGCTCGCCGTCGAACCCGAGGAAGCGGGCCACGTCCGCGCTGGGCGGCCGGTCGAGCAGCTCGCGCGGCGGCCCCGTGGCGGCGCTGCGCCCGTCCAGGAGCACCAGCACGCGATCGGCGAGCGCCCACGCCTCGGCGCGGTCGTGGACGACGACCAGCGTCGCCCGGCCGCCCTCGCGCAGCGCCGAGGACGCGTCGTAGAGCAACTCGGCGCGCGTCGCGGCGTCCAGCCCCGCGAACGGCTCGTCGAGCAGCAGCACGTCCGGGCGCAGCGCGAGCGCGCGCGCGAGGTGCACGCGCCGGCGCTCGCCGCCCGAGAGCTGCGCGGCCGGCCGCGCGGCCAGATGGCCGGCGCGCAGCGCCGCGAGTGCCTCTGCGACGCGTGCGGGACGCTCGCCGCGCGGCACCTTCCACCACGCCAGCGCCAGCTCGAGATTGGCGCCCACGCTGCGCTGCGCGAGGTCCGGGGATTGCAGCGCGAGTGCGACGCGCCCGGCGGCCTCGAAGCTCCCGCCGCTCGGCTCGAGGATGCCGCCGAGCACGGACAGCAGCGTGCTCTTGCCCGCGCCGTTGGGGCCGAGCAGCGCGACGACCTCGCCGGGCGCGAGCTCGAGGTCGACGCCCGTGAGCACTTCGCGCTTGCCGCGCCGGGCCCGCAGGTCCCTCGCCGCAAGGACGCTCACAGGAAGAGGCGCACGCGCACGCCGGTGCCCTGCTGCTGCGCGAGCGTGAGCCCGGCCGCCACCAGCAGGATCAGCCCCAGCAGGATGATCCCGATGGCGATCGCGAACGAGAAGTCGCCGGAGTTGACGTTCATCAGCGCGGCACTGGCGAGGGTCTGCGTCGAGCCGACCACGTTGCCGCCGACGATCACGACCGCACCGACCTCCGACAATGCGGAACCGACCGCCGCGATCGCCGCCGCCAGCACGCCGACGCGGCCCTCGCGCAGCGCGAGCCCCCACACGTGGCGCCGGCCGGCCCCGAACGCCCGCGCCTGGTCGAGCAGGCCGCCGGGCACGCTCTGCACCGCTGACGCGGTCAGCGCGATCACGATCGGCAGCGCCAGCACGGTCTGCGCCACGTACACGCCCTTGAGCGTGAACAACAGGTGGAAGCGGCCCAGCGGCGCGTCCGGGAACATCAGCACCGCGAGCCCGATCCCGACCACCACGGGCGGCAGGCCGAGCCCGGCGTTCGCGATCGCGAGCAGCGTGCGCCGCCCGCGGAAGCGCCCGAGCCCGAGCGCGAGCCCGATCGGCAGGCCGATCACCATCGCGGTGCCGGTGGCGATCGCGGCGACCTTGAGCGTCACCCAGAGCAGGTGGAACGTGCCCGGGTCACCGCTGAAGATCAGCTTGATCGCGCCGCGCAGCCCCTGCCAGATGAAGTCCATCAGGGCGCCTTCTCGACGAAGATGAGCCGGCCGTCTTCGAGCCGGTAGACGGTGCCCGCACGCACGCCGCGCCCGACCGTGTTGGGCCCCGGCGTCGGCAGCGGCGCGACCTTCTCGCCGGGCTTGATCGTGATCACCTGGGCGGGCGACTTGAGGCCGCTCCTGGTGATCGTCTGCGTCAGGTGCAGCGAGGAGAGCGCCGCGAGCAGGAACGCCACGGAGAGCACGATCCCGAGGTCGAACAGGTTGACCAGGCCGTCGAGCGGGTCGCCGGCGCGATCCTCCGTGCGGCGCGCGCGCGGGTTGACGCGGATCACGCCGTCATCACCGCCGCGACGTACTCCAGATCGGACAGGTCCTGCCCGTAGATCCGCGCGCGCACGAGCGAGAGCCCGAACGCGAGCGCGCCCACCAGCAGGCCGAGGACGGTCACGCTGAACGCCACGCGCAGATTCTCGCTCAGCCGCGCCACGTTGCCCTGCGCGAGGCCGGTGAGCGCGGGGGAGAGCGGGATCAGCGTGCCCATCAGGCCCAGCGCCGGGCCGGCGCGGACCAGCAGCCGCGTGCGCTCGAGCCGCTTCTCGGAGCCGAAGTCGAAGTCGGCGAGTGCCTTGGCGATCCGCGGCTCCCCGCCGGCCTGGCCCGCGTGCTCGGCGATCACCGCGAGCGCGTGGCCCATCGCCTGGCTCCAGGCGACCTGGCGCAGCGCCGCGGTCGCGGCGACGCGGTTGCCGGCGGCGAGTGCGGCCCGCGCGCCGCCGACGGCAGCCTCGAGCGCCTTGAAGCGGCGGCGCCGCCGCACCCGCAGCTCGACCGCGAACGCGCCGAACTCGACGATGACCGCCGCCAGCGCGACGAGCGCGAGGATGAGCACGGGCACCTGCAGCGCGTCGGCGACGTGGAAGATGACGTTGTCGACGTCATGTGCGCTGAGGGCGAAGGGCGTCACAGGCCACGGCGCTCCCGCCATGCGCCGGCGAGTGCCAGCCCGACGATAGCGAGCAGGCCGAGCGGGAGCGCGAGGCTCGGCGCGGGCTGGTCCGGGGCGCCGCCGGCCGCGGCGGCGACCGCTGGCGGCGAGGCGGCGGCGAGCGCCGCGGCGGAGACCGGGACGACCGCCGAGATCAGCCGCCCCTTGACGACCGGCAGCGACTCGGCGGGGGTGGCTGTGGGCGTCGCCTTGGTACGCGGCCGCGGCGACACCGTGCCGGACGGGGAGGGCGAGGACGTCGGGGTCGGCGCCGGCGTGGGCACGGTCGAGGGCGTCGGCACCGCGGTCGCGGCCGGCGCGGCGGTCGCGGTGGCGGCGGGCGTCGCGGTCGCGGTCCCGCGGCTCGATCCGCCCCCGTGCTTGGCCCCCACGGTCGGGGTCGCCGTGGCCCGCGAGCTGGGCGTGCGCGTCGGGCGCGGCGATGCCGTCGCCGACGGGCCGGCGGTCGGCGTCGCGGTCGTCCCGGGCCCGGGCGTCGGCGCGCCCCCGGTTCCGAGGTTCGCCGTGGTGATCGCCGCCCCACCCCGGCCGTCGCAGTTGGAGTTGGCGACGACCACGTGGGACGTCTGATTGTCGGTGTAGGTGTGAGTCGTCTCCTGCGAACTTGACCCGTCGCCCCAGGCATAGGTGATCGCGCCGCAACTCGAGTCGCCGGTGACCCGCACCGTCGTCGCGGAGGTGGCGATCGCGGCGAAGTGGCTGATCGGCGCGTAGCCGTTCGTGTGCGCGAACAGCAGCAGCGGGTGCGCAGCCGAGCCGAGCACGACCGTCCCGGCGTTGATATCGGTGTCGGGATCGGTGAGCGGGCGGATCGACCGCGTCTGCGGAGGAAACGAGTACACACCCGCGACCGCGTTCTCGTAGTTGGGACCGAGCGCCTGGGGAGTGGTCAGCGCATAGGCCGTTCCGCTTTCGGGCCCGATCACGTCGACGGCCGACACGCTCAGGCCGAGCAGGTCCCGGATCAACCGCGCATCATCGCTGCCGTCGTCCACGCCGAGCGTCGTCTGCCCGACGTCGCCGCGCACGTGGTAGGTCTCGTCGTGCACGTCGTCCAGTTGCTGCGGCGCCGCCGGGTTGCCGTCGACGTAGATCAGGACGTTGATGGGGTCGGCGGCGGCCGGCCCCGCGAGGGTGAGGAACGCGGCGGCGCAACACGCCGCCGCCGCGATCCAGCGGCACGACATGGCTAGTGGACGGTCACCTTGCGGGTGACGGACGCCGACGTGTCGATGTGACCCTTGTGCACGTATTCGAGGCGCAGCCGGTACGTCGTGTGCCGCGTCAGGTGCGTGCGGATGGTGAACGTCTTGCGTCCCTTGACGATGTCCACCCTGCGCCCGATCGAGCTGAACTTGCCCTTCCCGGACCTGCGTCCGAGCAGCCGGACGTAGGCGCCCGTGATGGACGGCGCGGGGGTCAGCCTGCCCGCGACCGTGAGGTTCCGGCCCTTGAGGCTCGCCTTGGTGAACTTGACGGTCGACGCGCCCGGGACGGTGGCCGACGTGGTGGTCGCCACGGAGGAGATCACCTGGCCGGGATCGTCGAAGCGCGCCTGGAACTCCCAGGCGGCGGGCGAGAGCTTGACCGGGATCGAGTACGTCCCGCCCGTCAGCGCCGCCTTGGCGTACGACGCGAACGCGCCCTTGCTGCCCTTCTTGCGGGCGAGGATCGAGACGACGGCGGCCTTGTGGCCGGTGGCCGGCAGCACGCTGCCGGAGACGGTCGCGCTGCGGTAGTCGGTCGTGACCTTGTCGACGTTGATCGAGCTCTGGACGGTGAGCGAGCCGACCGAGGCGCTGGTGGCGTTCAGCAGGTCGCCGAAGATCGGGTGCAGGGTCGCGTCCTCGACCTTGGTGATCTGTCCCGTGGACACCGAGAACGCGCCGCTGGCGGTCGGCGTGTAGGTGATGCTGTAGGTGCCGCTCGCGTCCGCGACGGCGCTGGCGAGCTTGCCCGCGGGCGTCTGGAGGTTCACGGTCTCACCGGCGAGCGACGGCGTGCCCGGCACGACGTTGTGCAGGTTCCCGGTCACCGTGACGGCCCTGCCGGCATTGACCGTCGCGGGCACCGACGAGCCGGTGAGCGCCGGAGCCGCCGAGCCCTTGAACGGCGGGTCGCCGCCGCCGTTGAGGAAGGCCTGGGAAGCGGCCTGACCGGCCGGCGACGTGACCCAGTTCAGGAACGCGGTCGCGCCCGCGACGTTGATCGCGACGTTGGGGCTGCCCGCGAACTTGCTCGGGTTCAGGACGTAGCCGTGGAACGAGTTGATGAGGAAGTTCTGGCCACCGCGGGCCGAGGCGGCGTTGTCGCGCGTGACGATGTGCAGGTGGGTCGCCGTCGGCGGGGTGCGGCTCTGCTTGAACTGGAACGTGCCACGGTCGGTCAGCACGTAGCACTGGCCGGTCGCGGTGCCGTAGTTGCAGACGTCCGCGTTGTCCATCGTCGCGCCCTGGTTGGAGCCCGTCTCGTGGTACCAGGTCGGGGTCGAAGCGTTGTTGCCCGCGGGGCAGTCGCTGCCGGCCGCGGCCGTGGTGGGCTTGGTGCCGCCGCCGTTGGCGTCGCTGACCTTGCAGGTCTGGATGCCGGACGTGGTCCTGGCCCAGATCAGGTGCTCCTCGACGCCCGTGCCGGGCGGCGGCGATCCACCGCGCGAGACGAAGTTGGCCTGTCCGTTGGCACCCGCCGCGGCGATCCTCTCGAACGCCGTGACGATGTCGTGCGGGGCGGAGGCGGCCACGCCCGCCGGGTCGTCGGCCGGCGCCAGCAGGATGTAGTCGCCGTAGAACAGGGCGCGGCCGTACTGCTCGTTCGAGTATCCGTCGGCCACGAACTGGTTCTCGAGCGACGCTGCGTGGACGAGCAGCGCGCTCGCGGTGCCCGCGCGGGCGAAGTTGATCGCGGCGCCGGTGCCGAGCGGCACGTAGCTCAGGTGGTACTGCGGAAACGCCGCTTCAAAGCCCGGCTTGAGGACGTTGTCGACGAGGCCGGAATCCGACACATCGCTGGTGCCCACCACGGTGACGGTTGACGCGTCGTCGGCGCGTGCGACCGCGGGAGCCAGGGCGATCGCGGCGACCGCGGCCAGGGCCGCCGCACGGAGAATCCTTCTCATGGAGGTCAACCTACCCAATTGTCTGCATGGGCATCGATTAGGTAGTGGTCAGTCGATGACCACGGCGTTCCGGCGGCTCCCGGCGCGCAGCGCGTAACGCGATGCGGCGCGAGACGCGCACGTGCTGCGCGGTCCCGGTTGCATAGGTACGGCCGAGGCTTGCACAGCGAACCTCCGCTGCATACGAGGCCCTCCTCCTAGTCAGTCATTGACTAGCGGAACCTACCAGCGGTCGACGGCTGAGACGAACCGGATTGCGGCGCGCGTGCTCTCCAGCCGCCACAGCGCCAGCGTGCGCGCGAACCCCTCGGCCGCGGCCAGCGCCGTCTCCAGTTCGGCCGCCTGCGCGCTCAGCCGCTCGTGCTGGGCCACCAGCAGCGCCCCGGGATCGCGCCCCGCGCGGTCGAGGAAGAGCAGCTTGAGCATCAGCTCGGAACGCGCGTCGCGGACGTGCTCGACCGGCAGTTCCAGCCAGCCCGCGACGCGCTCTCCCCCGGCCGCGGTGGCCTCGATCAGCGTGCGCTGCGGGCCGCTCTCGCTAGGTTCGGTGCCCGCCACGTGGGTGAGCTGGAGCCCTTCGAGGATGTCGAGCGTGCGGTAGACGAGCGGGCGGCGCATCGCCCACACGCGCCCCACCTCGCCCCCCGGGGCCAGCGCGCGGGCGGCGGCGAAGCCGTGGATCGGTCCCTCGGCGACCAGCGCAAGGACGGCCCACTCACCCGTCGCGAGCTCCTCCGTGCGCCGGCGCATCCGGTTCGGCACGCTAGCGCTCGCAGACTAGTCAAAGATTGACTATCGTTGTCGGCGACGCGGGCGCGGCGCTGGTCGCGCACGACGACGTCGACAACGTCGCGTTCACGGGCTCCACCGAGGTCGGCAAGCCGATCGTCAAGGCCGCGGCGGGCAACCTCAAGAAGTCACGCTGGAGCTCGGCGGCAAGTCGCCGAACGTCGTGTTCGCCGACGCCGACTACGACGAGGTCGTCGCGGGCGTGGCCGAGCAGGCCAAGAACATCGTCGTGGCACCCGGCACCGTCTCACGCGCGAGCGCTCACAACTACCTGCGCGCACGCGACTGCCCGGACCGCCGCGATCCGGTCACGGAGCGCTGCCGCGAGTGCACGCGCAGCGAGCCGACGGTCGCGCCGGTGTGGACGCATGCGGACGTGACGCAGGCGATGCGGGCGTGGACGGAGCGCCATGGAGCGCCGCCGCGCGACCGCGACTGGACCCCGAACCGGGAGCGCCCGGGGCGCTGGGAGGCCGAGAGCCCGAGCTGGCCGAGCGCCGCCGTCGTGGGCGCGCTGTTCGGTCAATGGAACGTTGCTCTAACCATCGCATCCTCAAGCTCCGGGTAGCCGCGCCGATCTACCAAGCGTGAACCCTGCCACGGCCGCTATGGACGGCGTGCGACTGCTGTCGCACCGGCCGTCGGTGCTCTATAAAGTAGAGCATCTTGCCACGGAGCCCGCCGCGGGCGACATCGGCGTGGAGGGACTGCTGCTGGCCGGGCCGGGCTGGGACGAGCGGCTGAAGGCGGTCGTCAAGTCGCTCTCGCCGTCCGAGCGCGCCTGTCTGTTCGCCGTGCGACTGGGGGACGAGCAGGGGCTGCCGCTCGCCGCGGAGACGCTGCTGGACCGGACCCGCACCGATTGGTTCCCCGAGTTCCTCTCGCACGGCAGGATGCATCCGCACTTCCAGCCGATCGTGAGCCTGGCCACCGGCGTCGCCATCGGGCGCGAGGCGCTGATGCGCGGCAAGCTCGGCGCCGTCGAGCTGCGGGGCGTCGAACTGCTGGCCGCCGCCGAGGCCCACGACGCGCTGTTCTCGTTCGACTACCGGGCGCGCACCGCGGCGCTCGAGGTCGGGCTGCCGCTGCTGCCCGAGGGCGAGATCCTGTTCGTGAACCTCGACCCGCGCGCCGCGCTGGACGTCGAGACCTCGCTGCGCACCATGTGGCCGATCGTCGGCCGGCTGGGCGCCGACCCGTCGCGGATCTGCCTGGAGATCATCAAGCCCGAGCGCTGCGCGGACCGCGATCTGCTGCACGAGATGGTCGCCGCGCACCGCAAGCGGGGGGCGAAGATCGCGCTCGACGATCTCACCGGCGGCCCGGAGTCGCTCGCCTGCCTCGAGCTGCTGCGTCCCGACGTGGCCAAGATCGACACGGCGCTGACCGCGGGGATCCAGCATTCCCCCGCCCGCCGCGCGCTGGTCAAGGCGCTGGTCGACTGCGCGCACGAGCTCGGCGCGCAGGTCGTCGCCGAGGGCGTCGAGCGCGTCGACGAATTCCGCGCGATGGCCGACCTCGGGGTCGACCTCGGGCAGGGCTTCTACTTCGGGCAGCCGACGGAACGGCCGATGGCGGTCGACACCCGGCTCGTGCGGCCTAGCGGGTTCTGAGCGTCACGGACACGCCCGGCCGGCCGGTCGCGCCCTCGTAGAGCGTCAACGTCGCCTTGAGCACGCCGCGCCTGAGCAGCGTGCGCCGGGCCGCGGCCGTCAGCTTGAGCGTGATCCGCGCGCGGCTGCCGGGGGCGACGCTGCCGCTCGAGGTCGCAAGTCGCCGGCCGCCGGCGGTCAGGCGCAGCGTGCAGCGGCCCTTCGCGGTGCGCGGGCAGCTCACGGTGAGGCTGATGCTGCCGGTCGCGGCGACGAGGCGCTTGGGAAGCGCGACGGCGCCGGCCGTCGTGAGCGGCGCCGGGACGGGAGGCGGCCCGGTCGTGGCCGGCGTGGGCGTGGGCGTGGCGGCGAGGGTCACCGGCGTGGCCGTGGGGCTCGGCGTGGCGACGCCGTTCTGCACGATCACCGTGAAGTCGAGCTCGCGCACGTTGCCGGCGGCGTCCAGCACCTTCACCGCCAGCTGGTGGTCGCCGTCGGGCATCGACGCGGTGTCGACCGACAGCATCCGCGTGCCGGCCGCGGGGCACAGCGCCCCCAGCGCCAGGTCGTGCGACGCATCGCCCGGCGACAGCTCCGCGCACGACGGGAAGCCGGTGGCCGCGACCGTGGTGCCGTCGAGCGCTGCGCTCGCCGAGGCCAGTCCGGCGCCGGTGTCGGACGCCTGCACCGTGAGGTCCATGACGCCGGCCGCCGGGCTGTGGAACCCGCCGACGGTGAATACCGGGGCGCCGGCGTCGATCGCGGTGAATTCGACCGCGCGCACGTCGGCGTACGCGTCGTCGCTCGCGCAGCGCTGGCCGAGCGACGCCCCGCAGGCCACGCCGATCCGCACGAACGTGCTGTTGGTGACGACGTCGAGGTCGGCGCTCAGCGTCGCGCCGGCGTCCTCGCTCTCGAACGAGACGCCGTTGGCGCCCGCGACGCTGTACCCCGGACCCTTCGCGGTTCGCCTCAGGCGGAGTTCCGTGACCGCGAGGCCGGCCGGCGCGTCCAGGCGCATCGACGCCGCGGCCGCGCCCTGCGGGTCCGGCCGGATGAAGTGGGCGTGCATCGTGTCGCCCGCCGCGGCGCAGCCGTGCACGATCTCGGAGTCGCCGCTGAACACCGTGGTGACGAACGGCGCATCGCCGAGCGGCGCGCCGTCCGGGCCATGGCAGGCCCATAGGTTCACCTCACCGGCGTGTGCCGGGGCGGCCCCGGCGAGCACGGCGAGCAGCACGATGAGCCCGACCCGGCGCATCGCGCGACCCTACCGGCGCCCCGGAATCCCGCCTACTGCTCCGCCGTGGACATCCCTGCACGCCGCCTGACCCGCTCAGCGGAGCCGCAGCGTCACCGTGACCCCGGGGCGCCTCTTCGTCCCCTCGTAAAGTGACAGCGTTCCCTTAAGTGTCTTGTGGCGCTGCAGCGAGCGCTTGGCGGCCGCGGTCAGCGTCAGCGTGATCTTGCCGCGGTGGCCGGGCGCGATGCTCCCGCTGCCGGTCGCGAGCCGCTTGCCGGCCGCCGTGAACCGCAGCGTGCAGCGCGCCTTGGCGGCCTTGGGGCAGCTCACGGTGAAGCTCACCCTGCTCGACAGCGCGACGATCCGGTTCGGGATCGTCACCGCGTCCTCCGTGGTCGGCGAGTCGTCGCCCACGCCGGGCGTGGGCGTGGGCTCCGGGGTCGGCACGGCGGTGGGAACCGCGGTCGGGACCGGCGTGGGAGTCGGTGTGGCCTGCGGTGTCACCGGGTTGGCCACCGTGATGTCGATCTCGCGCGGCGTCACGTTGCCGGCGCCGTCGGTCACGGTGAGCTCGAGCCGATGGGAGCCGTTGGTCGCGCCGGTCGCGTCGACCGGGAGCACCCAGTGCGCGGTGGCCGGGCAGACGGTGCCGTAGGCGAGGTCGATCGTGCCGTCGCCGGGCGTGGCGTCCGCGCACGACGGGTAGCTCGCGGTGGCGGCGAACGCGCCGTCGAGCGTCGCGACCGTCTTGTACAGCCCGACACCGGCGTCGGCGGCGTCGAGCGTCACGCTGAACTGGCCGGCGACGGGGTTCGGGCTGCCGCTCACGGTGACGGTCGGCGCGCTCGGATCGTCGACCGTGAGCCCGATCGCGGTGAGCTCCGCGAACGCGTTCCCAAGGCCCGCGCACGCCGCCGGGCAGCGCAGTCCGGCCTTAACGTAGGTCCCGGTCGCCGGGCCGTTGAACGGCGCGGTCAGCAGCGTCCCCGCGGTCTCGCTCTCGAGCGGGCCGGTCGAGGTCTCGGCGAAGTACCCCGGGCCCATCGCGCGGCGTTCGATCCGCACCGCCTTGAGCGTGAGCCCGGCGGGCACGTCGGCCTCCATGCCGCCGGAGAACCCGGCCACCGGCGTCGGGCTCGTGAACGTGACCCGGTAGCCGCCGGCGCCCGGGCTGCATCCGCCGCCGAATGGCTGGATGTCAGTCTCGGAACTACCAAAAGTCAGCGTCTGCGACACGAGGGAGCCACCATTCATCCCGTGGCACTCCCACAGGTTCACGTTCGCCGCCTGCGCGGGCGCAGCGAGCGCCAACGCCGCGAACACGCCTCCCAGCCAAAGTCGCAACATGCTTCGCGAGCCTACGTCAGCCACTACCATCGCGCTCGATGGCGTCCGAACGAGACCTCTTCGCGAACTTCGAGCGGATGAGGCGCGAGATGGACGAGCTGTTCGGCGACGTGCTCGACCGTGGGCTGTCGCCGCGCCGTCGCGGGGGCTTCTCGCCCGCCGTCGACGTCTACTACTCGAGCGACCCGCCGCGCGCCGTCGTGCGCGCGGACCTCGCCGGGATCGACCCCAACGAGGTGCAGCTCGAGATCCGGGGGCGCGAGCTCGTGCTCTCGGGCAATCGCGAGATCCAGTCGCACCCGCCTGACGACCGCGTCTACCAGCAGATGGAGATCGAGCACGGGCCGTTCCGGCGCGTCGTCGCGCTCGGCGCGGACGTGGACTCCGAGGCCGCCGACGCGACGTACGAGGACGGGATCCTGACCGTCGAGCTTCCGCTTACGCGTTCGCACACGCACTCGGTCCCCATCCGCGGGATCGATCGATGAGCGAGCCCGAGGGTGAGGTCCCCGAGGCCCTCCCCAACCGGCTGCCGGTCCTCCCGCTGCGCGACACCGTCACCTACCCCGACACGCTGACGCCGCTGGCGGTCGGCCAGGAGCGGTCGATCCAGCTCGTCAACGACGCCCTGGTCGGCGACCGCATGCTGGTGATGCTCGGCTCCAAGGACCCCGAGCTGGAGACGCCGGGGCCGGACCAGTTGCACACGATCGGCGTCGCGGGCGTCGTCGCGCGCATGCTCAAGGTCCCCGACGGCAGCCTGCGGATCCTCGTCCAGGGCGGCCAGCGGGTGAAGATCGAGGACTGGATCGACGGCGAGCCCTACCTCGTCGCCCGCGTCAGCGAGCTGCCCGACGTCGTCGACGAGGGGCCCGAGCTGACCGCGCTGATGCGCAACGTCCAGCAGACGTTCACGCACATCATCGAGGAGGTCCCGTACCTGCCCGAGGAGCTGCAGATGGCGGTCGCCAACCTCGACGACCCGTCGGCGCTCGCGCACCTGATCGCCGGCGCGCTGCGGATCAAGGTCGAGGAGAAGCAGGCGCTGCTGGAGGAGGTCGACGTCGGCAAGCGGCTGCGGCGACTGTCGGAGATCCTCGCGCGCGAGCTCGACATCGTCGCGATCGGCTCGAAGATCCAGTCGCAGGTCATGAGCGAGATGGAGTCCTCGCAGCGCGAGTACGTCCTGCGCCAGCAGCTCAAAGCGATCCAGGAGGAGCTCGGCGAGAAGGACCCCGCTCAGGCCGAGGTCGACGAGCTGCGCGAGCAGCTGGCGGCGCTGCGGCTGCCCGAGGACGTGCGCAAGCAGGCCGACCGCGAGCTCGCGCGGCTCGAGAAGCTCCCCCAGGCCGCCGCCGAGCACGGCGTGATCCGGACCTACCTCGAGTGGATCGCGTCGCTGCCGTGGGACAAGCGCACCGACGACAACCTCGACCTCGCGCACGCGCGCGAGGTCCTCGACACCGATCACTACGACATCGCCAAGGTCAAGGACCGGATCCTCGAGTCGCTGGCCGTCCACAAGCTCAAGCCGGACGCGACCGGCAGCTCGATCATGTGCTTCGTCGGGCCCCCGGGGGTCGGCAAGACGTCGCTCGGGCGCTCGATCGCGCGCGCCATGGGCCGCACGTTCGAGCGCATCTCGGCGGGCGGCGTGCGCGACGAGGCCGAGATCCGCGGGCACCGGCGCACCTACATCGGCGCGATGCCGGGAACGATCATCCGCGCGCTGCGCGACGCGGGCTCCAACAACCCGCTGTTCATGATCGACGAGATCGACAAGATGGGCGCCGACTACCGCGGCGACCCGGCCAGCGCGATGCTCGAGGTGCTCGATCCCGAGCAGAACTCGACGTTCCGCGACCACTATCTCGACGTCCCGTTCGACCTCTCGCACGTGCTCTTCATCACGACCGCGAACACGCTCGACAGCATCCCGCCGCCGCTGCGCGACCGCATGGAGATCATCCAGCTCGCCGGCTACACGGCCGAGGAGAAGCTGCAGATCGCCAAGCGCTACCTCGTTCCGCGCCAGATCGACCGCTCGGGGCTCAAGCGCTCGCAGGTCGCCTTCACCGAGGCGGGGCTGAGGGCGATCATCGCCGACTACACGCGCGAGGCGGGCGTGCGGTCGCTGGAGCGCGAGATCGGCTCGGTCTGCCGCAAGGTCGCCCGCACCGTCGCCGAGGGCACGCACACCGGCAAGGTGTCGGTCACCGGCCCGCGCGTCCGGGCGCTGCTCGGCCGCGCGCGCTTCCTGCCCGACGCCAGGCGGCGCACGCAGCAGCCGGGCGTGGCGACGGGCCTGGCCTGGACGCCGGTCGGCGGCGACGTGCTCTTCATCGAGGCGACCGCGATGCCCGGGTCGGGCAAGCTCACGATCACCGGCCAGCTCGGGGACGTCATGAAGGAGTCCGCGCAGGCCGCGCTGTCCTACGTGCGCTCCCACGCCGACCTGCCCGACGACTGGTTCGCCACCCACGACCTGCACGTCCATGTGCCGGCGGGGGCGATCCCCAAGGACGGCCCGAGCGCGGGCATCACGATGGCCACCGCACTGATGTCGCTGGTCACCGGGCGGCCGGTGCGTGAGGGCGTGGCGATGACCGGCGAGCTGACGCTGACCGGGCTCGTGCTCCCGATCGGCGGCCTGAAGGAGAAGGCGCTGGCCGCGCAGCGCGCCGGTGTGAAGGTCGTGCTGGCCCCCAGCCGCAACGAACCCGACCTCGAGGACATCCCGGAGCCGCTGCGCAAACGGATCGAGTTCGTATGGGTGGAGCAGGTCGAGGACGTGTTCGAGGCCGCACTCCAGAACGGCCGTGCCGGGTATGCTCGGCGCAAGTAGAAGAAACGGAAAGACCAGAGAGGGCGCGAATGGCGAACAAAAAGGTGCAGAAGGCCGGGAAGGCCGCCCAGTCCGCGCGATCCAACCCGTATGTCCAGCGGTTGATCGAGGACGAGGATCTGCGCAGGAACATCGTGCAGGCCTTCGAGTCGGCGCGCGATGCCTACGGCCGCCTGAGCGACGGCAAGAGCCCGGCGAAGCAGGTCTTCGACGACAAGAAGCTGCAAAAGCACGTCCGCGAGGCTGCGAGCAACGTCCGCGACGCGAGCGTGTCGCTCTACGAGGCGCCCAAGAAGCAGAAGAGCGGCGGCGGCCTCAAGCGCCTCCTGCTGGTCGGGATCGTCGGCGGGGCGGTCGCGCTCGCGCTCTCCGAAGGCCTGCGCAAGAAGGCGCTGGACGCGCTCTTCGGGGCTGAGGAGGAGTTCGAGTACACCTCCACAACGTCGACGCCAACACCGGCCGGGACGGCCGCATAGAGCTTGCCGAGGGCGCCCACCGGGCGCCCTCTTCTTTGCGCTAGGTTCGAGCGATGGCGAACCTCGCGAGCACCGACCTCGACGTCTCGAGTCTCTGCCTCGGCGGCAACGTGTTCGGCTGGACCGCGGACGAGGACGCGTCGTTCGGCGTGCTGGACGCGTACGTCGCGGCGGGCGGGAACTTCATCGACACGGCTGACTCGTACACGCGCCCGAACATGGGCATCTCCGAGTCGATCATCGGGCGCTGGATGGCCGCGCGCGGCAACCGCGACGCGATGGTCATCGCGACCAAGGTCGGCTCCGACGGCGGGCTGTCGGCCGTCAACATCGCGACCCACGCCGAGCGCTCGCTCGAGCGGCTGCAGACCGACCGCATCGACCTCTACTACTCGCACAAGGACGATCTCGGCGTCGGCGTGGAGGAGACGCTGCGCGCCTTCGACGCGCTCGTGCATGCCGGGAAGGTGCGCTACATCGCCGCGTCCAACCTCGGCCCCGAGCGCCTGCGCGAGTCGCTGGACACGTCGGCGCGCCTCGGGCTCGCCCGCTACGTCGCGCTGCAGCCGCACTACAATCTGGTCGAGCGTGCCGGCTACGAGCGCGACTACGCGCCGCTGGTGGCCGAGTACGGGCTGGCGGTGGCGCCGTACTACGCGCTCGCCAAGGGCTTTCTGACCGGCAAGTACCGGCCCGGCACGACGGTCGACTCCGTGCGCGCGGAGGGAGCGCGCGCGTACCTCGACGCGCGCGGCGAGCGCGTGCTCGCGGCGCTCGACGAGATCGCCGCGGCGCGCGCCTCCACGGTCGCGGCGGTGTCGCTGGCCTGGCTGGCGGCCCAGCCGGCGATCGTCGCGCCGATCGCCAGCGCGCGCTCGGCCGAGCAGCTCGCGGCGCTGCTGCCGCTGCCGGAGCTGTCCGCCGGCGAGCTGACCGACCTGACCGACGCTTCGGAGTAACGCCCATGGACGCCACGCGTCAGACCTTCCTGGACGAGCTCTACGCCCACGGCCGCGAGCACGACGCCCATCACGCCGACCGGCTCGAGCGCCTGCGCAACGTGGAGCCGGAGACCGCCGAGCTCCTCGGCGTGCTCGTGCGCGCACTGCGGGCGACCCGCGTGCTGGAGATCGGCACGTCCAACGGCTACTCGACGATCTGGCTCGCCGATGCCGCCGAGGCCGTCGGCGGCTCCGTGCTCAGCCTCGAGATCGACCCGGCGCGCACCGACCAGGCGAGGGCGAACCTCACCGACGCCGGCGTAGCGGGCGCGGTGGAGCTGCGCACCCAGGACGCCGGCGAGGCGCTGGCCTCGTTCGCCGACGCCTCCTGGGACCTCGTGTTCCTCGACGCCGAGCGCCCGCACTACGTCGCCTACTGGCCCCAGCTCGTCCGCGTGCTCGTCCCGAACGGCCTGCTGGTCGTCGACAACACGCTCTCGCACGCCAAGGAGCTGATCGAGTTCTCCGAGCTCGTCTACGGCGACGAGCGCGTCACCTCCACGCTCGTCACGGTCGGCGCCGGCGTGCTGCTGGTCGTGAAATCGCCTTAGACCACGAACGTGAAGGCGAGGAACGCCGCGGCCGCTGCGGCGGCGACGCCCAGCGCGGTGCCCGCCAGCTTCTGCGCGCTCGACGCGCCGGCGGCCTTCACGCGCGCCTTCTCGGCCTGCTCGAGCGCGCGCTCGAGCAGCCGCTCGGCCCACCTGAACTCGAGCGCGAGCATCGCCAGGCCGACCGGGATCAGCACGAACGCGGGGCCGGGCGTCACCAGCATCACCACGCCGGCCGCGAGGATCAGGCCGCCGAGCGTCCCGAACGCGATCCGGTAGACGACGCTGCGGCGCCGGTGCTGCTCGCGGCGCGCGAGCAGCCGCTCGATCAGCGCGGGGCGCTCGCTCATCCCTCTCCGATGAAGTCGCGCACCTCGACCAGGGCGCCCGGGCGCTCGGCGGTGTCGGCGCCGACGTCGCCCATCCGCTTCTGCCACGCCACGAGGTAGGAATGCGGATCGACGGCGGCGCCGCCGTCGGGGTGGATCTCGAAGTGCAGGTGCGGCGGGGTCGGCTCGGCATCGCCGGTGTTGCCGACGTAGCCGAGCAGCGTACCGGCCTTGACCTTCGCATGGTCGACGGCGACCGGCGCGAACGCGGAGAGGTGCGCGTAGAAGAACTGGTCGCCGGTGTCGGCGTAGACCCACAGGCGGTTGCCGGAGATCGGCAGCGAGCCGACGTTCTCGACCGTCCCGTCGGCGACGGCGACGACCGGGGTGCCGAAGTCGGCGAACAGGTCATTGCCCTCGTGGAAGCCGGTGTCGGCGCGGAAGGAGCCGAACGGGCCGCCGATCGTCGTCTTCCCGCGCACCGGGAAGACCCATTGCGAGCCGAGCAGCCGGCGCTTGTAGCTCGGCGCCTTGGGCTTCGGCGCCGGCGTCGCGGTCGGCTCCGGCGTCGCGGTGGCGGTCGGCGCGGGCGTGGCGGTCGCGGTCGGGGTCGCCTTCGGGCCGTCGACGGCCTGCGCCGTGACGTCGGCGACGACGACCTTCGTCCCGACCTCGTAGTCGTTCACCGCGCCGGTTAGCGTGACCGTCAGCCCGGCGCCGTCCTTGTTCACGACGACCGTGCCGCCCTGGAACGAGTAGGTCTTGGTCGTCGAGACGTCGCCGATGTCGCGCTCGCCGATCTGCAGCCCGCGCACGCTGCCCGAGTAGCGCGGGGCGCCTCCGGGGTTGGTCGCCGAACGCGACACGAGCGAGGCCTTGATGACGCCGCCGAGCAGCTCGACGTCGTCGGCCTCGGCCTGCGCGGTGGCCGACGCGTCGCCGCCCGCCACGGCGCTCTGGACGGCGACGAACCCGTCGCCGAGCACGATCCCGTCCGGCGTCTTGCTCGGCGCGCTGCGGCTCGCGCTGTCGTCGCCGGACGCCTTCACGCGCGCGACGGTCCCGAGCGTCCCGCTGACCACCGCCGCCGACGCGGAGGCCTTCGCCGGCGCCTGCGCCGTCGCCGCCGGCACCAGAACCACCGCGGCCAGCACAACGAGCGCTGCAAGGACTCGAACCGGCACCCGAAGAGTGTGCCAGACCGTACCGAAGCCGCGACCGCGCTCCGGTACGGTGCGACCGGTGCCGGAGGCCGCCATCTTCGCCGAGGGCTTGGAGAAGTCCTACGGCAAAGTCCACGCGCTGCGGGGCGTCGACATCACCGCGCAGGCCGGGTCGGTGCTCGGCCTGCTCGGCCCCAACGGGGCGGGGAAGACGACCGTGGTGCGGATCCTCACGACCCTGCTCAAGCCCGACGGCGGTCATGCCCGCGTCGCCGGCCTCGACGTCGTGCACGACGCGAAGGCCCTGCGCTCGAAGATCGGGCTCGCCGGCCAGTACGCCGCGATCGACGAGAACCTCACCGGCTACGAGAACCTCGACATGGTCGGGCGGCTCTACCACCTCGGCCGCGGCGAGGCGCGCAGGCGGGCGAAGGAGCTGCTCGAGCGCTTCGAGCTCACCGACGCCGCCGACCGCCCCGCCAAGACGTACTCGGGCGGCATGCGCCGGCGGCTGGACCTCGGCGCGGCGCTCGTCGCGCGCCCGCCGGTGCTGTTCCTCGACGAGCCGACCACGGGCCTCGATCCGCGCAGCCGCGTGGGGCTGTGGGAGACGATCGAGGCGCGCGTGGCCGAGGGGACGACCGTGCTGCTGACCACGCAGTACCTCGACGAGGCCGACCGGCTGGCCGACCGGATCGCGGTGATCGATCACGGGCTGCTGATCGCCGAGGGCACGTCGGACGAGCTCAAGGACCGCGTCGGCGGCGAGCGGCTCGAGGTCCGCCTGAGTGGGCACGCGGACGTCGAGCGCGCGATCGCGTCGCTGGCCGAGCTCGGCGACGGCGTGCGCGCCGAGGGGTTGAACGTGATCGTCCCCGCACTGCGCGAGGGCGCCGGCGCGGTTGCGGCGGCGGTGCGGGCGCTCGATGCCGCCGGCATCGTGCTCGATGACATCTCGGTCCGCCGCCCGACGCTCGACGACGTCTTCCTATCGCTGACCGGCCACGCGGCCGAGGAGGTCCCCGCCGATGCCTGAGGCCGTTGTCGACGCGCTCGTGATCCTCAAGCGCAACCTGCTCCGCTTCGTCCGCCAGCCCGAGCTGCTGATCGGCTACTCGGTCCAGCCGGTCATGTTCGTGCTGCTCTTCGTGTACGTCTTCGGCGGCGCGATCGACGTCCCCGGCGGCGACTACGCGACGTTCCTGATTCCCGGCATCCTCGTCCAGAACATCACGTTCGGCGGCGCGATCACCGCCGTCGGGCTGACCGAGGACATGAACAAGGGGCTGATCGACCGCTTCCGCTCGCTGCCGATGGCGCGCTCCGCGGTGCTCGCCGGGCGCACGCTGGCCGACGTCTTCGTGAACTTCTTCGCGATGACGATCGTGATCGTCGTCGGGCTGATCGTGGGCTTCAGCTTCAGCACCTCGCCCGGCGAAGTGGCCTACGGCGTCGTGCTGCTGCTGGCATTCGGCTACGCGTTCTCGTGGATCTTCGCGCTGATCGGGATGTCGGTGAGCACGGCGGAGACCGCTCAGCAGTTCGGCTTCACGATCATCTTCCCGCTGACGTTCATCTCGTCGGCGTTCGTGCCGGTCGACACGATGCCCGCGGCGCTGGAGGCGTTCGCCAAGGTCAACCCGTTCACGATCACGGTCGACGCCATGCGCCACCTGTTCATCGGTACGCCCGGCGGCAACTCGGTGTGGGAGGCGACGCTGTGGACGATCGGCCTGATCGTGGTCTTCGCGCCGCTCGCCGTGCTCAAGTACCGCAGCGTTTCCGCGCGCTAGGCCGGCGCGGATGCGCGAGGCCACGCCGGCCGAGCGCGTGTACACGCCGTCGGGCGCGCTGCAGCGCCGCGCGGCACCGCTGCCCTGGACCTCGCAGGAGGTCACGACGCCCTACACGCAGCAGCCGACGAGCACGCACGGCAAGGTGTTCTTCACGCTCGGCGGGGTGGACTACGTCTGCTCGGGCACCGCGCTGCTGAGCGCCAACAAGAGCGTGGTGTGGACGGCGGGGCACTGCGTCAACGAGGGTCCCGGCGACTTCGCGACCAACTGGGAGTTCGTGCCGGCCTACAAGGACGGGTCCGCGCCGCTCGGCGAGTTCGTGGCCAGCAACCTGTGGACCACGTCGGCGTGGGGCAACGACGGCGACTTCAGCTATGACGAGGGCGCGGCGGTCGTGGACCCGGTCGGCGGCGTGGCGCTGACCGACAAGGTCGGCGGGCGCGGCATCGCGTTCAGCTACAACCGCAACCAGACGTACACGTCGTACGGCTATCCGGCGGCGCCGCCGTTCACCGGCGAGCGGCTGTGGACGTGCAACTCGGCGCTGGCGGCGAGCGACAGCTCGGCCAGCCCCGCGACGATGGGCATCGGCTGTGACATGACCGGCGGCTCGAGCGGCGGCGGCTGGATCGTCGGCAACAACCTCGAGTCCGTGAACTCCTACGGCTACTCGACGCAGCCCGACGTCATGTACGGGCCGTACATGGACAGCGTCGCGCAGCAGCTCTACACGGCGGCCTCCTCCGGCTGAGCCCTGGCCGCGGCGGCCGCCAGCGACCGCGTGTCGGCCTGGCTGCGCGACGTCGCCGCCGAGGCGAGCGGCCCCGACAAGGTGCTCGCGCTGTTCGACGCGCTCGGCGAGTGGTTCGCCGAGCCCGCGTTCCGCGGCTGCGCGCTCGTCAACGGCGCGATCGAGGCGCGCGGCATCGAGAGCGAGGCGCGCGCGATCGCCGCCCAGCACCTCGAGCGCCATCTGGACCTCCTGCGCGCCCTCACCGGCGACGCCGAGGAGCTCGCGCGCCGGCTGCTCGTGCTGGTTGAGGGAGCGACCACCGTCGCGTTCGTCCGCGGCGACCCGGGCGCCGCGGCGGACGCCAAGGCGATCGCCGCACGCCTGCTGGCCTACGGGCCCGTACCCCTAG
>CAWBYD010000010.1:0-190945 GCA_963792915.1 uncultured Solirubrobacteraceae bacterium | reverse complement strand
GCTAGAAGATCGAGCGCGCGGCCCACAGCGCGCGCGGCGACCCGACCGGGCGCAGCCGGCCCGTGACGACGGCACGCCGCGGGTCCAGGCGGCCGGCGACGATGTCCACCCAGTCCCCGAACCGGCAGCGGACCTCGAGGTCGACGCGCGCCGCGCGTCCCGCCGCCGCCGCGGTGGAGCCGTTGTCCACGCGCAGATGCCAGGACTCGGCGTCGCTGAACTCCCACTGCACGACGAACGGCCCGGTCGGCGCACTGCGGTGGTCGACCGCCCGCGCCATCGCGCCGAACAGCAGCGCCATCGAATCGGGATCGCGCGGCGGCGCCCCGTTCCCCGGCCCCAGGAACCCGGCGCGCAGCATCGCCAGCCCGTACTCGGCGCGCTCGGAGGCCGACTTGTCGAGCGGGAACACCGACGGGCCCGGCAGCGACTCCAGCGGCAGCCCCGCCGCGCGCAGCTTGGACTCGAACGAGCGCGCGCCCTCGGTGTAGATCTCCTCGAGCGTGAAGCCGAAGCACTCAGTGTAGGAGCGATCCCAGTTGGGCGGGATGAACACCGCCAGCGAGTACGGCGTCGCGCGCCGGATCAGGTCCGCCACCGCGCCCGCGACGGCGCCGTCCTCCTGCGCGAGGTCGTGCAGCAGCTTGACGCCGAAGCCGATGTGGCGCTGCTCGTCGAGCGCCACCAGCTTCATCCCCGCGCGGAAGCCGGGCAGCAGCTGACGGCGCTCGAGGTAGTCGGAGATGAAGTGCTGGCCGGGCTGGGCCAGCAGCGACTCGACGACCAGGTGGTACATCGTCACCGCCTGCGCCAGCGCCGTGCGCGAGCGGTCGCGGCGCAGCCGCCCCGTGATCTCGTCGAGCAGCGCGAACGTCTTGCGAAAGCCCCACGTGAGCTCAGGCCGCACGGACGCCAGGCCGCCCGCGATGGTCCCGTCGCCGACGCCCACGACCTCGTGCATGAAGCGCTTGAAGAACACCGCGTGGCGGGCCTCGTCGACCTGCTGGGTGGCGAGGAAGTACTTCTGCTCCTCGCGCGGCGCGGCGTCGATGAACGGCGCGAGGTCGTCGGCCACCGCGTCCTCGCCGACGAAGAACATCGCGTAGTTCCAGACCGCCGCGCGGCGCTCGTGCTCGGTCATCACCTCGTGCCAGTCGTGCACGTCGGCGCTGAAGTCGACCTCGGTCGCGCGCCAGTTCCCGCGCTCCCAGCGCGCGTAGAGATCCTCGTAGGAGACGGAAGCGACGGCGGTCGGCATACCGCCGAAGTTACACTCCCGTAGCCGTCAGGATGTGCGGTTCGTCACAGGCGGTCTTTGAGCACGTCGGCGAGCTCGGCGACCGCCACGCGCTCCTGCGTCAGCGTGTCGCGGTCGCGCAGCGTCACGGTGTCGTCCTCGAGCGTCTGATGGTCGACCGTCACGCCGAACGGCGTCCCGATCTCGTCCTGGCGCCGGTAGCGCTTGCCGATGTTGCCGCCCTCGTCGTACTCGGCGCTCATGATCGAGCGCAGCGACTGGTAGATCTCGCGCGCCTTCTCGGGATGCCCGTCCTTGCGCAGCAGCGGGAGCACGGCGACCTTGACCGGCGCGACCGACGGATGCAGCCGCAGGACCGTGCGCGTCTCGCCCCCGATCTCGTCCTGGTCGTAGGCGTCGCACAGCAGCGCCAGGACCGTCCGCCCGACGCCCGCGGCCGGCTCGATCACGTGCGGGACGAAGCCCTTGCCGGTCTGCGGGTCCTTCCATTCGAGCTTCTCGCCCGAGAACTTGGCGTGCTGGGTGAGGTCGAAGTCGCCGCGGTTGGCGATCCCCTCGAGCTCGCGCCACACGCCCGCGTACAGGTACTCGACGTCGCTGGTCCCCGTGGAGTAGTGCGAGAGCTCCTCGGGGGTATGGGGGCGCAGCCGCAGGTTCTCGCGCGCGATGCCGAGCTTGACGTACCACTCGAAGCGCTCCTCACACCAGAACTCGTACCACTGCTGCGCCTCGTCGGGCGGGACGAAGAACTCCATCTCCATCTGCTCGAACTCGAGCGTGCGGAAGATGAAGTTGGCCGGCGTGATCTCGTTGCGGAAGCTCTTGCCGACCTGCGCGATCCCGAACGGCGGCTTCTTGCGCGCGTACTGGAGCGTGGTCTTGAAGTCCAGGAAGATGCCCTGCGCGGTCTCGGGCCGCAGGAAGACCGTCGAGCCTTCCTCCTGTACCGGCCCGATCGTCGTCTGGAACATCAGGTTGAACGCGCGCGGCTCGGACAGCTCGCCGCCGCACACCGGGCAGCGGACGGCCTCGGGGTCGTCGCCGCGCTCGACGGCCTCCTCCTGCAGGTGGTCGAGCCGGAAGCGCCGCTTGCACTTGCCCAGGCACTGGACGAGCGGGTCGCTGAAGCCGGCGAGGTGGCCCGACGCCTCCCACGTGCGCGGGTGCTGGATGATCGCGGAGTCCAGGCCGACGATGTCGTCGCGCTCCTGGACCATCGCCTTCCACCACGCGTCGGTGACGTTGCGCTTGAGCAGGACGCCGTAATGCCCGTAGTCGTACGTGTTGGCGATCCCGCCGTAGATCTCGGAGGCGGGGAAGATCAGGCCGCGCCGTTTACAGAGCGCGACGACCTCGTCAAGGGTGGCTGCGGGCATGGGCGGTGAGTGTATGCGCCTATACTCGGCCGCCGCGATGCCGATTTACGAGTACCGCTGTGACAACGGGCATCACTTCGACGTGATGCAGAGGATGACCGACGGGCCGGTGACGGAGTGCGAGGTCTGCGGCGACCCGGTGCAGCGCGTCTTCCACCCCGTGGCGGTGCACTTCAAGGGCTCGGGCTTCTACAACACCGACTACGGGACCGCCCGGCGCAAGCGCGAGACCGCGGCCTCGGCGGAGTCCGGCGCCGACTCGCACGACGCCAAGCGCGCCGAGAAGAAGGCCTCCGAGAGCAGCTCCTCGTCGGACTCGTCGTCGACGAAGTCCGACGCATAAGCGTTACTGATCCGCCGGCCCACGAATTGTCATTTGCGCTTGGGTGACCAGGCGATGAGACTTCGCGCCATGTCCGCCCGCCACGTCACGTTGCTCGCCGCGCTGTCGGCGGTCTGGGGCGGGTCCTACCTCCTGATCAAGTACGCGCTGGACGGTTTCTCGGCCGCGGCGATCGTGTCGGGACGCAGCCTGCTGGCGTCCGCGGTCCTGTTCGCCGTGCTGCGCGCCCGCGGGCTCAGCGCGCCGACGCTGGCCGACGTGCGCGAGCGTCCGAAGTGGGCGCTGGTGCTGGCCGTGACCGCGGTGGCGGCCCCGTTCCTGCTGATCACGTTCGGCGAGCACGTCGTCCCGAGCGGGCTGACCGCGGTGCTGATCTCGCCCGCCTCGCTGTTCGTGGCGCTGCTGGCGCCGTTCATCCTGCCCGCCGAGCGGATCGACCGCCGCCAGGGCGCGGGCATGCTGCTCGGTCTGCTCGGCGTCGTACTGGTCGTCGGGGTCGAGTCGGTGCACACGCTCGGGCAGTTGCTCGGCGCGCTGGCGATGATCGGTGCGGCGTTCTTCTACGCGCTCTCGAACTTCGTCGTCAAGGGCCGCTACGGCGCGCTCGCCGCGGTCCAGACGTCGTGGATCTCGGTCACCGTGGCCGGCGTGCTGACGCTGCCGGTCGCCGTCGCGACGACGCCCGGCCACACGCCGACGCTCGGCGCGGTGGCGTCGCTCGTCGCGCTGGGGGTCGTCGGCACCGCGCTCGCGTTCGTCATCTACTACGAGCTGATCAACGGCATCGGGCCGGCCCGCGCCGCGCTCGTCTCCTACCTGGCGCCCGGCGTGGCGCTGTTCTACGGCGCCGTGTTCCGCGGCGAGTCGATCACCGCCGCCGCCGTCGGCGGCCTCGTGCTGATCCTCGCGGGCGTGGCGATCGCGTCGCGCCCCCGCCGCGCCGTCGCGCCGCTGGCTGCGCCCGCCCCGGCGCGCGCCTGATAGCGTCGCCGGGCGTGGACCTGACGCTGTCGCCGGCGGAGGAGGAGTTCCGCGACACGCTGCGGGCCTGGATCGCTGACCACCATCCGGGCCGCGAGCCGGACGGCGACGAGGAGTCCTTCGCGTTCCGGCGCGACTGGCAGCGCAAGCTCAACGAGCGCGGCTGGGCGGGGCTGACGTGGCCGTCGGAGTTCGGCGGCGCCGGCGCCACGCAGATCGAGCAGGCGCTGTTCTTCGAGGAGATCGCGCGCGCCCGCGCGCCCCAGATGGCCAACGTGCTGGGGCTGATGATGGGCGGCCCGACGGTGATCGCGCACGGGACCGACGAGCAGAAGGAGCGCTTCCTGACGCCGATCCTCTCCGCCGACGAGATCTGGTGCCAGGGCTTCTCGGAGCCCGAGTCGGGCTCGGACCTGGCCTCGCTCAAGACGCGCGCCGTGCCCTCGGGCGACGGCTACGCGGTCACGGGCCAGAAGGTCTGGACGACGTTCGCCCACCAGGCCAAGTGGTGCATGCTGCTCGCGCGCACGAACGCCGACGCGCCCAAGCACCGCGGGCTGACGTACTTCCTGCTCGACATGGAGCAGGACGGCGTGGAGGTCCGCCCGCTCGTCCAGATCACCGGCGAGGCGGAGTTCAACGAGCTCTTCATCGAGGAGGCGCACGTTCCCGCCGCCAACGTCGTCGGCGGCGTCGACAACGGCTGGCGCGTCGCGATCACGACGCTGATGCACGAGCGCGCGGGGCTGGCGTTCGCGCTCCAGGCGCGCGTGCAGATCGCGCTCGGCGAGCTCGTCGACGAGGTCAAGGCGCGCGGGGCGGACGGAGATCCACTGATCCGCCAGCGGCTCGCGCAGCTCGCGATCGAGGCGCAGGTGCTGCGCCTGCTCGCCTACCGCGGGCTCACGCGCGGCGGCGAGCCGGGGCCCGAGGGCTCGCTCGGCAAGTGGCTGTGGGCCGACGTCAACCAGGACCTGACGACGCTGGCGATGGACCTCAAGGGCCCGCGCGCGCAGCTCGCCGACGACGCGTGGACGTACCGCTTCCTGCGCGCCCGCGCGAACTCGATCGAGGGCGGGACGACCGAGATCCTCAAGAACATCGTGGCCGAGCGCGTGCTGGGGCTCCCGCGCGGATGAACTTCGACCTGACCGAGGACCAGCGCGAGATCCGCCGTACCGCGCGCGAGTTCCTCGCCGCGCGCTACCCGATGGAGACGGTGCGCGCGATCGCGCTGGACGGCGCGCCCGATCCGCACTGGGAGGAGATCGTCGCGCTCGGCTGGCCCGACATCGCCGAGCTCGGGACGGTCGAGCTGGCCGTGCTGTCGGAGCAACTGGGCTACGCGCTCGCGCCGTCGCCGCTCGCGTCCACGTGGGCCGCCGGGCTGCTCGCGGGCCGGAGCCTCGACGGGCGCCGCGGAACCGTCGCGATGTGGGACGGCGACAGCGGCGAGAAGATCGCGGTCCCCAACGCCGAGACCGCCGACGTCTTCGTCGTCACGGCCGGCGAGCGCCACCTGCTCGTCGAGGCGTCCGGCGCGCAGGTCGAGCCCGCGCAGGCGCTTGACCCCACGCGCCCGCTCTCGACGGTGCGCTTCAGCGGCGGCGAGGAGCTGGACGGCGACTTCACGCGCGCCTGGCAGGCGATCGCCGTGATGGCCGCGGCCGAGGCCGTCGGCGTCGCCGCGCGCGTGCTCGCCATGACCGTCGACTACGCGAAAGAGCGCAAGCAGTTCGGCCGCCCGATCGGCTCCTACCAGGCCGTCTCGCACGCCTGCGCACAGATGTTCCTCCAGACCGAAGGCGCGCGCAGCGTCACGTACTGGGCGGCCTGGGCGCTCGACCACGACCCCGAGAGCGCCGCGCTCGCGGCCTCCGCGGCCAAGGCCTACGCGTCCGACGCCGCGGTCGACGTCTGCCGCTCCTCGCTGCAGGTGCACGGCGGCATCGGCTTCACGTGGGAGCACGACCTGCACCTGTTCCTCAAGCGCGCCGAGGCCGGCGCGCACGCCTACGGCGACCCGCGCTCGCACCGCGAGCGCGTCGCCGCGGTCATCCTCTGAGCAGCCGCGCGACGGCCTTCTGCTTCGTCGCGTCATCGACGGTCAGGCCGGCGCCGCCGTCGGGCAGCGTGACCGTCCCCGACGGCGTGAGCACGCTCGGCTTGGCGCTGCCCCCGGCCAGCTCGGCTCCCACCAGCCCGAGCAGCGACGGGCCGCGCATGTCCGAGCGCACGGCCTTGGGCGCCGCCCACGACACCCACGGCAGCCGCACGAAGGTCTCGAACGAGGACACCTTGCCCTTGATCGCGCCGAGGATCTTCTGCTGCCGGCGCGCGCGGGTGAGGTCTGACTCCTTGGGGTTGCAGTCGTTGTGGCGGGTGCGGGCCAGCGCGAGCGCCTGCTTGCCGTTGATCTCGTGCGTGCCCGCGGGCAGCCGCAGCGTGTAGCCGCCGTTCTTGCTGCCGCCGTTGAGCTTGGAGACGACGCAGCTGCCCTTGTAGGTGATGCCGCCCAGCGCGTCGACCAGCTGCGGGAAGTTGTCGAAGTTGACCTCGACCAGGTGGTTGATCCGGATGCCGAGGAACTGCTCGATCGTGCGGATCGCGAGCTGCGGGCCGCCGAAGGCGTAGGCCGCGTTGATCTTGTTGCGGCCGTGGCCGGGGATGTCGACCACGGTGTCGCGCGGGATCGAGAGCGTCGCGTTGTGCCCGCCGCCGATCCGCATCAGCAGGATCGAGTCAGAGCGCGACGGCTGGCCGATCGTCTGCGCGCCCGCCTCCTTGGTCCCCTTCGGCCGCGCGTCGGAGCCGAGCACCAGCACGGTGTTCGGGCTCGTGAGCGTGAAGCCCGCGCCGCTCAGCTCGCCCTTGGCTCCCGCGGAGACGTGCGACGCCTCGATCTGCGCGGACACCAGGAACAGGATCAGCGAGAGCCCGAGCCAGGCGACGAGCGCCAGCACAAGCCACTTGACCACGCGCCCGACGCTGATCCGCGGGCGCCGCCGGCCCGGCGAGGGCGGGGACTCCGGCTTGAGCCCCTCGTCGCCGCCGCGGCGCCGGAAGAGCTTCGGCCGGGACCGATAGAGCGTGTATTGCGGCGTATCTTCGGATTCGGCCATGTCGGATCGGTAAGGTGCCCGGCGTGGCCGAGGGATACGTCATCGGCGCCGACCTCGGCGGCACAAAACTGCTGGCGGGAGCGGTCGGCTCCGACCTTTCGGTAGTCCACCGTACCAACCGGCTCGTCTACGGCCTCTCACAGGACGAGCTCGTGCAGATGATCGCCGACGCCGTCGACGAGATCCGCACGGCGGTCGACGGGCCGATCGAGGCGATCGGATTCGGCATCCCGTGCACGTTCGACACCCGCACCGGGATGGCGGTGCAGGCGGTCAACGTCCCGCTCAAGGACATCGCGTTCGGCGAGATCATGGCCGACCGGCTCGGGATCCCGGTGCTGGTCGACAACGACGCCAACTGCCACATCGTCTGCGAGGCGCGCCACGGCATCGCCCAGGGCGCGTCGGAGGTCGTCCTGCTCACGCTCGGCACCGGGATCGGCGGCGGGCTCTACCTGCGCGGCGAGGTCTACCGCGGATGGATCGGCGGCGGCGCCGAGATGGGGCACATGGTGGTCGAGATGAACGGCCGCCCGTGCCAGGGCAACTGCCCGAACTGGGGCTGCCTGGAAAGCGTGGCGAGCGGCTCTGCCCTGGTGCGCGAGGCCTCGCTCGCCGTCGCGCGGCGGCCCGACACGCAGCTCGGGCACGCGCTGGAGGAAGGCCGCGAGCTCACGGGGCCGCTCATCACGGAGCTCGCCACGGCCGGCGACCCCGTGGCCCGCGGCGCGATCGAGACGATCGGGCGCGCGCTCGGCGTCGGCATCACGAACCTCGTCAACATCTTCAACCCGCAGGTCGTCGTGATCGGCGGCGGGGTGATCGCGGCGGGAGAGTTGCTGCTCGCCCCCGCGCGCGAGGTGATGATGGAGCGCGCGCTCTCGCCCGGCAAGGACACCGTGCGCGTCGAGGCCGCGCGCTACGGCCCCGAAGCGGGCATGCTCGGCGCCGCGATGCTCGCCCGCGACGTCGCGGACGGCATCGTCACCGGCGCGATCGAAGCGCGGCCCTGACCTGGTAGATCCCGATCATCCCGGCCATCATGTGCGCCTCCACGTGGCAGTGGTAGAGCCACGTGCCGGGGTCCTCCTCGCGCCAGCGGATGCGCGCGGACTCGGCGGGGCCGATCGTCTGCGTGTCGACCGGCACGCCCGCGGCGTTGCGCCAGCGATGCCCGTGGACGTGGAACGTGTGGTGGTCTGAGCCCATGCCCATCACGTCCCACTGCACGAGATCGCCCACGCGCGAGTGGAACACCGGCGTGTTGCCCACGAACGCGCGGCCGTCGATCGCCTGGAAGGCGCCCATCGGCGAGAAGACCACGACGAACTCGCGATCGGGCGCGCGCTCGTGGCGGCCCAGGATCGAGAGCATTCCCCACATCCCGCCCGCGATCGAGTCGTCCATCGAGGGCGAGTGGTCGTGGTACGGCCACACCCCGACCGAACTGGGCAGCGCGGTCAGCTTGTAGGTCCACGTCTGGCCGGGCTTGACGTCGGCGTCTCGGCCCGAGAAGCCGGGCAGGTACGCGCCGTCCGAGCTCGGCTTGTAGCGGACGCCGTGGAAGTGCATCGAGTGCGGGCGCTTGAACGCCGTGTCGAGGTTCTTGAAGTGCACGCGCAGGCGGTCCCCGACGCGCGCCCGAAGCAGCGGGCCCGGCATAAGGTCCGAGTTGCCCGAGCCGGCCGGGATGTTCGGCAGCGGCTTCTTCCAGCCGCGCGTGTAGCGGCGGTAGACGACGGTGGGGAAGACCGTCTGGGTCGCGTCGTAGCGCGTCCCCAGGATCGCGTCGCGCTCGTTGGGGATGATGTTCCACGTCACCGGCACGGCGGCGACCCAGTAGTCACGGGTCGCCGCGCGCGCGGCCGGGGCGGCGAGCAGGCTCGCCGCCCCGATGCCCAGCAGGACCAGCGCCCGTCTCACGTGACGACGATGCTCCCGACCATGAACGGGTGGATCAGGCAGTAGTACGTGTAGGTGCCCGGGGTCCCGAACGTGAGCTTGCTGGAGGCCGGGATCTGCGGCGTCAGCGACGTCGTGTCCAGCGCGCCGCTGCTCCAGAAGCCGTTGCCGTGCGTCGCCGGGGCGAAGGTGACCGGCGTGACGTCGCTCGGGTAGAGGGCCTTGGGGTCGGGCGCCGGGCCGTCGAGCGAGCCGGCGATCTGCCCCAGGTAGGACGTCGGCTCCTTGTCGGGGTTGCCGGGGCCGAACGTCGCCGTGTGCGTCTCGACCGTGCCCTTGGGCATGACGAACGTGACCGTCGTGCCATGCGGGATCGTGAGCGTGCCCGGGACCATGCCGAAGTACTCGACGCCGTTCTTGGCGACGGCGCCCAGCGAGACGGTATTGGCCGGCTGCGGCGTCTTCTGGAGCTTCGGCGCGGCCTTCTCCGCCGCGGTCACCTGCGCCTTGACGCTGGCGGCATCCTGCTTGGCGGTGGGCACCGCCTTGCCCTTCTTGAGGACCTTGACCGTGCCCTCCATGCCCGGGTGGATGTCGCAGTAGTAGTCGAAGCTGCCGGCCTTCGTGAACTTCACCGTGACCGGCTTGGGCTTGGCGGCGAGCGGCAGGCCGGACTCGATGCGCTTGGCGCCGGTGTAGACGAACTTCTTGCCGAAGCCGCTCACGCCGGCGAGCGCGGGGCTGAACGCGAGGTTGTCCTGGCCGTTGAACCAGAACGGCGAGCCCGCCGCGTCGAGCGATCCGGAGATCTTCGTTCCCGTCGGGGCGAACAGCCCCAGCACGTCGGCCCCGCCCTTGTTCGGGATGTCGAGGCTGTGGAAGCCGACCGGGGCGAACGTCACCGAGTCGCCCACGTTGACCGTCACCGTCTCGGGGAAGTAGGCGTTGACGTCTACGCCGGACTTCTGGAGTTGCTTGGACGCCGCGGGCGGCGTGCCCATCAGGACCGTCTTGGTCTTGGCCTGCGCGGCCGCGGGCAGGGCGAGCACGAACACGAACGCGGCGACTGACAGCGCCGGGCGGATGCGGATCACGTTGCTCCTTTGGTCGTTGCCCCGATCCCGAGCCCTCTCCGGCTCCGGGGCAGATGTGCGGAACCTATCCGCCCTGTCTGCGCGCTGACAAGGCATCCGGATGCATTCTCGGTGCGCATCAGGGGTCGTGTCGCTACGGATAACCCTCCCCGAAGGTTCGGCCCGCTCACTTTCCGGACGGTCGAAATCCCGAGATAGTCGCCGGATGCGCCGCATCCTCCTCGCCCTGATCGTGTTCGCCGGGCTCGCCGCGCCGGCGCAGGCGGATCCCCCGGGTACCGGCGTGCCGATCTACTTCGCGGCGTTCGGGACGCCCAAGGTCGCGGTGCTGGCGGGCGACTCCGTCACGTGGCACAACGACAGCGTCCGCGCCCATACGGTGACCTCGGTCGACGGCAGCTTCGCCTCGATCCGCATCGTCGCCACCGACAGCTTCTCGCACCGGTTCGACACCGTCGGCGCGGCCGCCTACTACTGCTCGCTGCACCCGGCGATGCGCGGTGAGGTGGACGTCTACCGCGCGCTGCTGGACGCGCCCTCCTACGCCGCGGCGCCCGGGCGTCCGTACCTGCTCACCGGCCGGGCGGCCGGCACGTCGGTGACGATCCAGCCGGGCGGTGTGAAGGCGAACGTCGCCGCCGACGGCACGTTCAGCGCGCTCGTGCGCCCGGTGACGTCGACCAGCTACACGGCGGTCGTCGACGGCGACTCCTCCCCGCCGGTGCAGGTGCTGGTGCTCGACCGCAAGGTGACCGCGAGCGCGCGCGGGCGCACCGTGACGGCGAGCGTCGCGCCGGGCACGCCGGGCGCCACGGTCGTGCTCCAGATGCATCTCAAGGAGCACTTCGGCTGGTGGCCGGTGGCGACCGGGACGCTCGACCGCCAGTCGCGCGTGCGCTTCACGGTCAACCGCCGCGCCCGCGCGCGGGTCGTGCTCACGGCGTCCGACGGCGCGACGCCGCTCGCCCGCAGCGGCGTCTTCTCAGTTCGCTAGGCGGCGGTAGCGGCGGATCGCCAGCGGGCCGAAGAGCGCGATGAAGAGCAGCGACCAGCCGATCGTCGCGACGACCGCGTGCTGCTGGGGCCAGACGTCGGGCACCTGGCCGACCGGGTTGCCGAACAGCTGACGGGTCGCGGTCGCCGCCGAGCTGAGCGGGTTGTACTCGGCGATCCAGCGCAGCACGGTCGGCATGCCGGTGGTCGGGACGAAGATCCCGGACACGAACATCAGCGGGAAGACCGCGATGAACAGCATCTGCTGCGCCCCCTCGCCGCTGCGCGCGATCAGCCCGACCCAGGTGCCGATCCAGCTGAACGAGAACGCCAGCAGCTGGATCAACCCGAACGCGGCGATCACGTCGCCGGGGCCGGTGTGCACGCGCCAGCCGACGATCAGCGCGAGCGGGACGAAGACCAGCGAGCCGAGCACGCGCTCGGCCAGGTCGGCGAGGTTGCGCCCGGTCAGGAACGCGGCGCGGCCGATCGGCAGGGCGCGCAGCCGGTCCACGATGCCGGTCCGGATGTCCTCCGCGACGCCGACCGCCAGGCCCTGCAGCGGCTGGATCGCGCCCTGGGCGAACATGCCGCCGAGCAGGTACTCGCGGTAGGAGCCGCCGCCGGGGATCGTGATCGCGCTCCCGAAGACGTAGGCGAACGTGAAGATGAAGACGATCGGCATGATCGTCGCGTCGGCGAGCTTCTCGGGGACGCGCGGGATGTGGCGCAGCGAGCGCTCGGCGAGCAGCAGCGTCTCGCGCGTCGAGCTCATCGCGACGCCAGTGCTTCCTCGGCGGCCGCGGCGCCGTCGGCCTCGCCGGCCAGGGCGAGGAACGCGTCGTCGAGCGTGGGCCGGCGCAGCGCCGCCTCGACGACATCGAAGGCGCGCAGGGCGTGCACGGCGCGCGCGAGGTCCTCGGTGCCGTTCGGCGCGGCGGCCGAGACCGTGCGTGTGCGGTCGTCGATCGCGGCGTCGCCGAGCGCGCGCGCCGCCGCGTGCAGGTCCTCGCCCTCGGCCAGCACCGCCTCGACGCGGCGCCCGCCGACGGAGTCCTTCATCTCTCCCGGCGTGCCGTTCGCGACGACCCGGCCGCGCGCGAGCACCACGATCCGGTCGGCGAGCTTGTCCGCCTCCTCGAGGTACTGGGTCGTCAGGAGCAGCGCCGTGCCCTCGGCGACCAGCTCGCGGATCGCCGCGTGCACTTCGAGCCGGCTCGCCGGGTCGAGCCCCGTCGTCGGCTCGTCGAGCAGCACCACGGGGCGCGGGACGAGCAGGCACGCCGCGAGGTCCAGCCGCCGGCGCATGCCGCCGGAGTACGTGCTGACGACGCGCTTGGCGGCGTCGGAGAGCCCGAAGCGCTCGAGCAGCGCGGCGGCGCGGTGCTTGGCGGCCCGTCGCGAGAGCCCGAGCAGCATCCCGAGCAACACGAGGTTCTCGGTCGCGCTCAGCAGCTCGTCCAGCGTCGCCTGCTGGCCGGCCAGCGCGAGCGACTCGCGCACGCGCTGGGGCTCCCGCTGCACGTCGAACCCGCAGACGAGGGCTCGTCCCGCCGACGGCTTCAGCAGCGTGGTGAGGATCCGGACCATCGTCGTCTTGCCGGCGCCGTTGTGGCCGAGCAGCCCGACGACCGTCCCGGCGCCGATCTCGAGGTCGACCTCGTCGAGTGCTGTGACGTCGCCGAAGCTGCGCGACACGGCCTCGGCGACTACGGCAGAATTCATGGACCGAGTCTAACTTTGTGCCGGGTATAAAGTCAAACGCGTGGAATCGTCGCTGCGCGCACGCAAGAAGGCCGCGACGCGGACGGCGATCGCCGACGCCGCGGGCCGGCTGTTCGGCGAGCACGGCTTCGATCACGTGTCCGTCGAGAGCGTCGCGCGCGCCGCGGGCGTCTCCAAGCAAACGGTGTTCAACTACTTCCCGACCAAGGAGGACCTCGTCTTCGACCGCGCGCAGGAGGTGCAGGCGATCATGGTCGCCGCGCTGCGCGAGCGCGGCGCCAAGTCGCCGGTCGACGCCTTTCGCGAGCTCACGCGCGCGTTCTGGTCGCGGATCGAATCGCTGTCCGACGACCGGCCGCAGGCGAGCTTCTTCCGCATCTCGCAGTCGACGCCGTCGCTGCGGGCGTACTCGCGCGAGCTCGGCGCGCGCGTCGTGGCGGCGCTCGCCGAGGAGTTGCGCGTGCAGGCCGGGGCGTCCCCGGACGACCCGATCCCGCGGGTCGTCGCCGGCGCGCTGGGGTCGGCCCACTACTCGGTGTTCGAGATCGCGCATGCGCGGATCCTCGCGGGCGAGTCGCCGCGCGAGTTCATGGGCGAGCTGCTCGACCGGGCCGACCGCGCGTACGACCTGCTCGAGGCGGGGCTGCGGGGCTGGCCTAGGTGAGGCTGGCGCAGACCACCAACGCGACCGAGACCTGCACGCCGGCCGTCACCCACACCGCGGGATGCAGCCGCTCGTTGAAGCAGATCTCGGCGAGCTTGCCGGGCGTGAGCAGGTCGAGGATGAAGAAGCCGGCGGCCTGCGCGGCGACGCCGATGATGCCGAACACGAGCGCGTCGTCGAGCCCGCTCCAGCCGGCGCCGGTGAAGAAGATCGCGAACCACAGGACCAGCCCGAGCGAGAGCAGCATGAAGAACGACAGCAGCGCGGCGCCCGGATTCCCCTCCATCACGAGTGCGCCGAGCTTCCCGGGCGTCAGCAAGTCCAGCACGTAGAAACCGGCGACGAGAATCACGAGCCCGACGCCCGTGTACGCAAGGACCTGCAGGACCTGGTCGAACATCGGCTCCCTCTTCTAGTCGGCGATGACGTGCGGCACGAACCGCGACAGATTGTTGGTCACGAGCCCCTCGGACTCGCGGATTCCCAGCCCCACCGGCTCCATGTCGACCGTCCACACGCCCATCACGGGCTTGTGGCCTTCGTAATTGCCGAGGTCCGTGTACTTCTGGATCACGAAGCCTTCCTCGCCGTAGCCCTGGTCCGGGCCGCGATCGATCTCCTTGCCGTCGATCACGATCTGCGAGTTCGCGCCCTCACGCGCGAGCAGCGGCTTCTTGACGTAGCTCGTGAGCTTGTGTTCCTCGTTCTCGAAGAACGCCGGGAGCAGGTTCGGGTGGTCCGGATAGAGCCGCCACAGGACCGGCAGCAGGCCCTTGTTGGACCACAGCATCTTCCAGATCGGCTCGATCCAGGTCGTCTGGCCGTGGCCGTCGCCCATCCGCTCCAGCGCGGCCTCGGCGAACTCCTCGTGGATCATCCACTCCCACGGGTAGAGCTTGAAGATCGAGCGCATGGGGCGCCCGACGCCGTCGACGAAGCCGGCCTCCTGATGCAGGCCGAGCTGCTCGATCGGCATCAGCTCGCAGATCAGCCCGGCCTGGCGCGCCGTCTCCGTGAGGTAGGCGACGGTCATGAAGTCCTCGCCGGAGTTCTCCTCGTTCGTGTGCAGGAGGTACAGGCGGTCGCCGGGCAGGCGCGGGAGCAGCTCCTTCCAGCGCGCGACGAGCGCTTCGTGAACGATGTTCCACTGGTCCCCGCCCTCGCCGTAGAGGTCCTGCGCCCAGTGCCACTGGACCGCCGTCTCCACCAGCGCCGTCGGCGTGTCCGCGTTGTACTCGAGCAGCTTGAAGCCCTCGGGACCGTAGGCGAAGTCGAAGCGCCCGTAGAGCATCGGCGGCTCGGACTCCCAGGTCTCCTTGATGCGCGGGACCGCCCAGCCGGGGATCCCCATCTGGGCGAACAGGTTCTCCTCGATGATGTAGTCGCCGGCCGCGATCAGCATGTCGTCGAGCAGCAGCCGCGCCGCGGCCTCGAGGTCGTACACCTCCGCGCCCGTGAACGTGTACGCGGCGGACTCGTCCCAGTACGGGAAGCTCGTGCCGTCGGGAAGCTCGGTTTTCCAGTAGATGAGGCCCTGTTGTTCGATGATCGACTGCCAGCCGTCGCGGGGCTCGACCGCGATCCGGTCCATCAACCGCCCCCGCTGTGGCCCGTCGAGCGGCCGACGCTGCTGGACCTGGTGCTGGCGCTCGAGCCGAAGCCGCCGCGGCGCGCGTTCTCGGCGACGTTCGTGGAGACGACGCGGTCACCGCCGCTGATGCGCGCTCCCGTGCGGTAGGCACCGTTCGCGGCGTGGCCGCCGTAGTACCAGAAGTAGCCGGGGTTGTTGTAGCTGTCGCAGTAGCGGTTCTCGACGATCGTGTTCGACCGATCGACGCAGTAGGCGCTGTCGTTGCCGCCGCACGCGGCGAATGCGGCCGCGAGCACGGGGACCGCCACGAGCGCGACCTCGCGGGAACGACGGCGTTGGCTCAAATTCTCTCCTGTTCTTCTTTGATGATCTCTCTCTGGACCCGCCGGAGCGCGTCCACGACCTCCGGGTGCGAGACCTTCGCGCGCAGCTTGTCGAGCTCGGTCGAGACCACCGCCAACACGTGGTCGAGGTCGTCGCTCAGATCGGGCGTCTCGTCCGCCTGGTCGATCCGGGCCTGGCGGATCTCGTCGGCCAGGATGCCGGTCAGGATCGCCACGGACCCGATCCCGCCCGCCATCACGAACGCTGCCAGCCAGCGGCCGAGGAAGCTCTCGGGCGAATAGTCCCCGTACCCGACCGTGGTCAGCGTCACCGTCGCCCACCACACGCCGTCGAACCAGTCCGCGTTCTTCTCGGTCAGGCTGTACAGCGCACCGCCGACCGTGACCGTGCCGACCAACAAGAACACGCAGGCCCGGCCGGGTCGGCGCGCCACGCGCCGCAACACCTTGCGGGTCGGCACTTCCAGCTTCGCCGCGAGGCCAGGGCTGCTCATGCGGGCGAAATCTAACGTCACTGCACCAACTCTGTGAAAAATCACGCAAACCGCGGGCGTTGGCCCCATCTGGCCATAGGTTCGCGCCCGTGCTCCCCCCGTCGCCAGACCCACCGCCCCTTCCTCCGGCGCCCGCCGGCACCGCTGCCGAGCTCGCTCGCGGCCGTCCCCGCGCGGCGGCGGTCGTGCTCGTTCGCCGCGGTTGCGGCGGCGCCGCGCGGTCGCGGCGGCTCGGCCGCGCGGCGGCGGTCGCGCTCGTTCGCTTCGGGAGTCGCTGTGCCGAGCGGCTCGGCCGTGCGGCGGCGCGCGCTCTCCCTCGCCGCGGCGTGCGGTCGCGGCGGCTCGTCCGCGCCGCGGCGGTCGCTCTCGCGGTCGTCGCGCTCGTCGCCCTCCTGTCAGCCGTGCCCGCGGCCGTCGCGGTTTCGTGGATGCGGCCGGTGCCCGGGGCGGTGACGCGCGGCTTCGTCTACGGCCGCGACCCGTTCGCACCGCGGCAGCACCGCGGCGCCGACTTCGCCGCAGCGCCCGGGGCGCGCGTGCTCGCGGCCTGCGGCGGCGTCGTCGTCAACACGCGCGGCGTGGGTGCGCGCGCGGTCACGCTCGAGTGCGGCCGCTGGCGCGTGACCCACCTGCCGCTCGCGTCGGTCGCGGTGCGGACTGGCACACACGTGCACGCGGGCGCGCTGCTCGGGACGCTGGCGCCGAGCGCGGACCACCGCGGCCTTCACCTCGGCGTGCGCCGCGCGGGCGATCCGTTCGGGTACGTCGATCCGCTCCCGTTCCTCCCCGGCGCACACCATGCGCCGCCGGCCGTCCCGCGCGTCGGCCCCGGCGCCCGACGGAGATCCGCGCCGCAGGATCGCGCGGCGCCGCGGGTCGTGCCGGTCCCGCGCGCCGCGCCCGTCCCGCACGCCGCGCCCGCCCCGCGCCTCGCCCCGGCGCCGCGCGCCGCGCCCGCCCCGCGCCTCGCCCCAGCGCCGCGCGCTGCGCCCGCCCCGCACGGCGCGCCCGCCTCGCGGCGCGCCGCCGCGCGCCTCGCCCCGGCGCCGCGCGCTACGCCCGTCCCGCGCGCTGCCCCGGCCCCGGCGCCGCCGGTTGCCCCCTGGCCGGCGTGGGCGGGCCTCGCGCTGGTGCTGTGCGGCGCGCTCGGCGGCGGCGTGCGCTGGCGTACGCGGCGCCGGCGAGCACCGCGCGCGGCGGTCGAGGCGACGCGGTGAGCCGCGTGTCGGATTGGGGCGACCTGGTGACCCAAAACCGACACAGGGCGACGGGCGAGTCGAGTTGTCGGTCAGGGAGACCGACAACTCGACTCGGCGTATCACGCCCGCGCGGATGCCGCGACCGGCACCGGGATGCGGGCCGCGCCGCGCGGGAGCGAGCCGACCGCGAGCGCGGCGAGCGCCGCGCCGGCCAGGGCGACGACGAGCACGCCGGAGCCGGTCGACGCCGCCGCCGAGGCGCCGGCGTCCAGCCGTGCGCCGTAGATCGTCTCGGCCGCCGCCAGCGCGACCGCGCCGCCGACCTGCCGCCCGAGCAGCAGCGTGCCCATCGCGGCGCCGATCTCCGCGGGCCCGACGGCGCGCGTGATCGCGATCTGGAGGCCGGAGAGCGTCGGGCCGATGCCGACGCCGATCAGCCCCATGAACACGAGCGATTGCCAGTCGGGCGTCGAGGCGTCGAACGTCGCGAACCCGAGCGCGCCCAGCGCGACGAGACCGTAGCCCGTAAGCACGACGCCGCGGAACGAGCCGCGCCGCATGATCACCGGCGCCGCCACGTTGACAGCGACGAGCAGGCCCAGCAGGAGCGGATAGATCAGCAGCCCGGAGTGCGTCGCGCTGACCCCGCGCACGGTCTGGAAGTAGCGCGGCAGCAGGAGCACGCTGGCGAACAGCCCGAACGTCGCCGCCGTGCCGGCCAGCAGGATCGACCCGGTCTTGCGGTTCGTGAGCAGCCGCAGCGGCACGATCGGAGCGGCCGCGCGGCGCTCGATCGCCACGAACCCCGCCAGGCCGAGCACGCCGAGCGAGATCAGCCCGCCGGTCTGCCACGCGGTCCAGTCGCCCACGTGCAGCCGCTCGTTCAGCCCGACCAGCACGAGGCCCACCGCGAGCGTCAGCGCCGCGATCCCCGCCAGGTCGAGCGGCACGCCGCGCGACTCGCTGCGCCCGACCGACGACGGCAACACGCGCGCGACGACGACCATCGCCACCGCGCCGATCGGCAGGTTGACGGCGAACACCGAGCGCCAGCCGACGTGGTCGGTGAGAAACCCGCCGATCAGCGGCCCGGCGATGAAGCTGACGCCCATCAGCCCCGCCATCGCGCCCTGCAACGCCGCGTTGCGGCGCCCCGCGTAGAGATCGGCGACGAGGATGAACGAGAGGCCCTCCAGCGCGGCGGCGCCCGTGCCCTGCAGCGCGCGGAACGCGATCAGCTCGCCCATGCTCGCCGCCGTCGCGCTCAACGCCGAGCCGCACAGGAAGAGCGCCATTCCCACGAGCAGCAGCGCTCGACGCCCGAGGCGATCCGAGAGCCGCGCGTAGACCGGCAGCAGCACGGTCGCGGGCACGAGGTACGCGGTGACGGCCCACACGTAGAGCGACGAACCGTCGAGCTCGCGCACGATCGTCGGCAGCGCGGTGCCGACGATCGTCTGGTCGAGCATCGCCAGCAGCAGGCCCGACATGACCGCGGCGAGCAGCAGCTTGCGGCGGGCGGGGGAGAAGGCATCGACGGCGGCAGGCATATGTCGAACTGTACATGTTGAACTCGACATGTCAAGACCGATATAGTGCTAGGCGTGTCGTTGCGCTACGCCGTGCTCGGTCTGCTGGCTCGCAAGCCGAGCACCGGCTACGAGCTGACCCAGAGCTTCGACCGCACGCTCAACAACGCCTGGCACGCGACCCACAGCCAGATCTATCCCGAGCTGGCCAAGCTCCAGGCGGCCGGGCTGATCGAGGTGGTCGGCGAGGGCCCGCGCAACAGCCGCACCTACGCGGTGACCGACGCCGGCAGGCAGGAGATGCGCGACTGGCTCGTGGAGACCGAGCCCAACCGTGCCCAGCGCAACGAGGGCGCGGTTCGATTCTTCCTCACGCTCCTGCTCGAGCCCGACGATCGGGCGAAGGCGTTCGCGCGCGACCTGGACTTCGTGCGGCGCCAGACCGCCTACCTGACCCAGATCGACGAGGAGGTGGCGGCCGCGCCGCAGCCGCAGCCGATGCGCCCGACGATCGACCTCGGGCTGCGCCTGAACGCGGTCTTCGAGGCGTGGCTGCAAGAACGCATCGACGACGCCCGCCGCTAGCCTTCGACGCCCCGATGGCCTACTACGTCACCACGCCGATCTTCTACGTCAACGCGGCTCCGCACCTCGGGCACGCGTACACGACCATCGGCGCGGACATCCTCGCCCGGCACATGCGCCAGCGCGGCGAGGAGGTGTTCTTCCTCACCGGCACGGACGAGCACGGCGAGCCGGTCGCCCAGGCCGCCGAGCGCGAAGGCGTGACGCCCAAGGAGCTGGCCGACCGCAACGCCGAGCGGTTCCTGGCCCTGCTGCCCCGGATCAACGCCACCAACGACTTCTTCATCCGCACCTCCGACCCGCGCCACAAGCGCGCGGTCCAGGAGGTGATGCAGCGCATCCACGACAACGGACATACGTATAAGGGCATCTACGAGGGCTGGTACTGCCCCCGCTGCGCGGACTTCAAGACCGAGAACGAGGTCGGTCCCGACCACACGTGCCCGATCCACAAGATCGAGCTCGACCGGGAGCGCGAGGAGAACTGGTTCTTCCGCCTGTCCGCCTTCCAGGACAAGCTCACGCAGCTCTACGCCGACCGGCCGGACTTCGTGCGCCCGCGCCAGCGCTACAACGAGGCGCTCGCGTTCATCAGCGGCGGCCTGCAGGACGTCAGCCTGACCCGCGCGAAGCTCACCTGGGGCGTCGAGGTCCCGTGGGAGCCGGACCACGTGTTCTACGTCTGGTTCGACGCGCTGCTGAACTACTACACGGCGCTGCAGTTCGCTCGCGACGGCGAGGATCTGACCGAGAAGTTCTGGCCCGCGTTCCACATCATCGGCAAGGACATCCTCAAGTTCCACGCCGTGTTCTGGCCCGCGATGCTGATGGCGGCGGACATCGAGCTCCCGCGCGAGGTCTTCATCCACGGCTACCTGCTGATGAAGGACGCGAGCGGCGCCGAGCACAAGATGAGCAAGTCGCTGGGCAACGTGCTGGACCCGTTCGAGGTGATGGACCGCTTCGGCACCGACGCGCTGCGCTACTACTGCTTCCGCGAGGTCTCGTTCGGGCAGGACGGCGGCGTCTCGACGATCACGTTCGGCGAGCGCTACGAGACCGAGCTGGCGAACGAGCTCGGCAACCTCGCGAGCCGCACGCTGAACATGCTCGGCCGCTACACGGACAGCCGCGTGCCCGCGGTCGATGTCGACCCCGCACTGGCGGAGGACTTCGAGGGTCTCGCCGAGCAGGTCGGCGAGCTGCTCGACGAAGCCGAGATCACGCAGGCGCTCGAGCGCATCTGGCAGCGCGTGCGGCGACTCAACCGCTACGTCGAAGAGAACGCGCCGTGGCAGCTGGCCAAGCACGAGTCCAAGGCGGCCGAGCTGCAGACGACCCTGCGCAGCCTCGCCGAAGGGCTGCGCGTGATCACGGTGCTGCTCGACCCGTACATCCCCGAGTCGTCCGCCAAGCTCCTGCAGGCCCTCGGCGCACCCGAGCTCGAGCTCGCGGGCGCCCGCTTCGGGGCCCACCCCGGCGGGCAGACCGTCTCCAAGCTCGCGCCCCTCTTCCCCAAGCCGGAGTGATCGACAGCCACACCCACCTCGACCGCGGGCCGTCGCCCGAGGCCGAGCTCGTGGCCGAGGCGTGCGCGGCCGGCATCACCCGCATCCTCACCATCGGCATGGACGCCGAGTCGTGCGAGCAGGCGCTGAAGGCCGCCGACACCTATCCCGAGGTCTTCGCCGCCGTCGGCCGCCACCCCAACGAGGCCACGGGGTACTCCGACGACGTGCTGGCCCAGCTGCGCGAGTTCGCGCAGCACCCGAACGTGCGCGCGATCGGCGAGACCGGGCTCGACGACTACCGCGACTACGCGCCGCGCGCCGACCAGGAGCGCGCGTTCGCGGCCCAGATCGGCCTCGCGCGCGAGACGGGCAAGCCGCTCGTGATCCACACGCGCGCCGCCGAGGACGACACGATCGCGACCCTCGCCCAGCATGCCCAGGGCCTCGAGGTGATCCTGCACTGCTTCTCGATGCCCGCCCGCCTCGAGGAGTGCCTTGACCACGGCTGGTGGATCTCGTTCGCCGGTAACGTCACCTACCCCAAGGCGGCGGAGCTCGCGCAGGCGGCGCAGGACGTCCCGCTCGAGCGCCTGCTGGTGGAGACCGACGCCCCGTATCTGACGCCGCAGGTCGTGCGCAAGGAACGCAACCGCCCCGCCTACGTCACCCACACCGCGCGCTTCATCGCGGAGCTTCGCGGCATCGCCTACGCCGAGCTCGACGCCGCGGTGGAGGCCAACGGCGCGAAGCTCTTCGGCTGGTGAGCCAGCCCAGCGTCCGCCGCATGCGCGAGTTCGGCGTCAGGCCGAACCGCGACCTCGGCCAGAACTTCCTGGTCGACTCGAACATCCTCGACGTGATCGGTCGTGCCGCCGAGCTCGATGCCGCGGACGTCGTGCTCGAGGTCGGCGGCGGGCTGGGCGTGCTGTCGGAGTACCTCGCGCAGCGCACGCGCCACGTCCATGTGGTCGAGCTCGACGCGGGCCTCGAGCCGGCGCTGCGCGACGCGCTCGACCCGCACCCCAACACGACGCTGCACCTCGCCGACGCCGTCAAGCTCGACCTGCAGGCGCTCGACCCCGCGCCGACGAAGGTCGTCGCCAACCTGCCCTACGGCGTTGCCGCGACGGTGATCCTGCGCACGATCGAGCTGGAGAGCGTGACGACCTGGGTCGCGATGGTCCAGCGCGAGGTGGGGGAGCGCTTCGCGGCCGCGCCGAGCACCGGCGCCTACGGCGTCCCGTCGGTGCTGGCGCAGCTCGCGTGCGACGTGAAGGTCCTGCGCAAGGTCCCGCGCACGGTCTTTCACCCCGTGCCCAACGTGGACTCCGTGCTCGTCGGGCTCAAGCGCCGCGGCCCGGCGCCTCCGCAGGCGCTGCGCACGCTCGTCCAGCAGGGCTTCGCGCACCGGCGCAAGGCGCTCGCGCGCTCGCTCGCCCTTGCGGCCAACCCCGAGCCGGGCATCCGTGAGCGGGCCCGGGCGGCGCTGGAGGCCATGGGCAAGCCGGCCGACGCGCGCGCCGAGGCGCTCTCGCCGCCGGAGTGGCGCGCCCTGTGGGAGCGCCTGTGCTGAGCGACCGCGCGCCCGGGAAGGTCAACCTGTGCCTGCTGGTCGGCGCCCCGCGCGCCGACGGCTATCACCCGCTCGTGTCGATCGTGCAGCCGGTCGACCTCGCGGACGAGCTGACGCTCGCTCCCGGCGGCGATGCCGACACCGTGATCTGCCCCGGCGTGACCGGGGAGAACCTGGCGGCGCGCGCGCTCGCCGAGTTCCGCGACGCGACTGGCTGGGACGCGCCGCCGCGCACGCTGATGATCCACAAGCGGCTCCCGATCGCCGCCGGCATGGGCGGCGGGTCGAGCGATGCCGCGGCCGCGCTGCGGCTCGCCGCCGCCGACTCGGGGATCCCGATCCCCCGCGACCTCCCGATGCGCCTCGGCGCCGACGTCCCCGTGCTGCTGCACCCGTCGCGCGCGCTGATGACCGGCGCCGGCGAGCACGTCGAGCCGCTGGGCGGTGCGAAGCCCGCGCTGGTGATCCTCCCGCTCGACGCGACGCTCTCGACCGCTGCGGTCTACCGCGCGTTCGACAAGGAGGGCGCGCCGCGCAGCGCCGCCGAGCTGATCGGCGCCGCCGCGCGCATCCGCGCCGGCGAGACGCCCTACGTCAACGACCTCGAGCCGGTCGCCCGGCGCCTGTGCCCGGCCATCGACCCCGCGCTCGAGGCGCTGCGCGCGGCGGGCGTCGAGCACCCGATGGTCACCGGCTCCGGACCGACCGTGTTCGGCTTCAGCGACGACCCCGACGCCGTCGCGCGGCTGCACGCCGCCGGCTATCCGCGCGCCGTGGCGGCATGAAGTTCACCTGGCTCGCGGCGGCCGCCGTGCTCGCGGGCTGGATGATCGCGCGCCGCCACCGTCAGGCTCGCTGGTTTCAGGCGGTCGAGCTCGTCGCGATCGCCGCGGCGGTCCTGATCGGCCTGAACGTCATCGAGCTGCCGAACTTCCAGCAGGTGCTGGAGGACGCGGGCAAGACGCTCGGGGCGTGGACCTACCTCGTGGTCGGCGCGCTCGCGTTCGCCGAGACGGGCGCGTTCCTCGGCTTCATCGCGCCCGGCGAGACCGCGGTGATCGTCGGCGGGCTCGTCGCCGGCCAGGGGCAGATCTCGCTGCTCGGCCTGATCGCGGTCGTGTGGTGCTGCGCGGTCGCCGGCGATCTCACGTCCTACGTGCTCGGCAAGCGCCTCGGGCGGCGCTGGCTGCTGCACTACGGCGCGCGGCTGAAGATCACCGAGGCGCGCCTGGACCAGGTCGAGCACTTCCTCGAAAAGCGCGGCGGGCCGACGATCATCGTCGGTCGCTTCCTCGGCTTCGTGCGCCCGCTGAGCCCGTTCATCGCGGGCGCGTCGCGCATGCCGCTGCGGCGCTTCGCGCCCTACGACGTGCTCGCCGCGGGCGCCTGGGCGGTGATCTTCAGCGTGCTCGGCTTCCTGTTCTGGCGCTCGATCGACCAGCTCACGACGTACGTCTCGCGCGGGCTGTTCGCGTTCGGGACGCTCGTGGCGCTCGTCGCGGCGATCGTCGTCCTCGTCCATCTACGGCGCGATCCGTCCGCGCGCGCGAAGGTCCGCGCGTGGCTCGACGCCCGCTCGGGCAGCCGCTTCTGGCGGCTGGTCGCCCGGCTCGCCCGCCCGGCCTGGCGCGCGACGGACCTCGCGACGCGCGCCGTCACGCTCGAGTACGCGACGCTGCTGGCGCTGCTCGCGGTCGGCGCGTTCGCGTTCTTCGCGCTCGGCGCCATCCACCCCGAGCCGCGCGCGGATCGCTGGGCGTTCAGCGTCGCCGACAGCCTGCGCATGACCGCGGCGGTCGACGTCGCCAAGGTCGTGACGTACCTCGGCTCCTCGCCGGTCACCGCCGCGCTCGTGCTCGCGACCGCGCTCTTCGCCCGCCGCGACGCCGCGCCGCTGGTCGCCGGCTGGCTGCTCACGTTCGCTGCAGCGCACATCGCGAAGAGCGCGTACGACCGCCCGCGGCCGCCGGGCGCGCTCGTGGAGACGGCTAACGCGTCTTATCCGTCCGGCCACTCGGCATACGCCGTCGCGCTGATCGCCTGCGCCCTCGTGCTCGTCCGCGCCGGCGTCGGTTGGGCGGTGCGGATCGCCGCCGTCAGCGTCGCCGCGGTGCTCGTCGCCGTCGTGCTGGCCACGCGCGTCTACCTGCGCGCGCACTACCTCACCGACACGCTCGGCGGAGCGGCGCTCGGGATCGCGACCTGGTCGCTCGTCGGGCTCCTCACGCTTGCCGCCCGACGCGTTCGCCACAATGGAGGCGGATGACCGACGACCAGAAGACCTATGCCATCGCGGGAACGGCGGCGTTCATCTCGCTCGTCGCCTGGGTGCTGCTCGTGGTCCTGCCGGCCTGGAAGTCCTACTGGCGCCTGCGCGACCGCCTGGTCGCGACGGTCCTGAGCGTCTACATCCTGGCCGCCTTCGTGCTCGGCGGAGCGGGCGTGGGCGCCGCGGCCCTGTGGTATTTCAGCGACCGCCTCTAGTGTCGCGAGTCGTGAGTACACACGTGCATTGCGGGATGCATCGCCGTGGCTGGCGTTCGCTGGCGGCCTGGCTCGTACCGGGCGTACTTGCGAGGTCGCCGGCGGGCGCGAGGCGCGGCGAGGCGCCCGCAAGGTGCCTGTGTACTTCCGAGTCGGGACACTAGACTCATCTTGTGTCAATGCCCGCCCGCAAGGAAGCGGCGGTGCCCGACCTCGGCGCGTTGGGAGCGATTTCTGACGCCGTCGAGTCCGGCCTCGGGCTTCCGGAGGTCGTCCGCGCCGCCGCCCGAGCGCTCGATGCGTCGCTCGTCCTGATCGACCGCTCGAGCGCGGTGCTGGCCGTGGCCGCGCGCTCCAGCGCCGACGAGCGCGCGCTCATGCGCGAGAGCCCGGGCGTCGAGACGCTGGATCTGCGCGTCGGCGATGCGAGCGTCGGCCGGCTGCGGGTGCGCCCGCGTGGCGGGGGCGAGCCTGCGGCGGCGATGCTGCGGATCGCGATCACGCTGATCGCGTCCGAGGTCGAGCGCCTGCGCGCGCCCGACCGCGCCTCCGAGGCGGCGCAGGCCGCGTTTCTGACCGCGCTGTTCCAGCGCAAGGTGACCGACCGCGGGGACATCATCGCGCGCGGGTCAGAGCTCGGCGCGGACCTGTCGGAGGGCGGCGCCGTGGTCGTCGTGCGCGCGCACCACTTCGCCCCGACCGACGACGACTGGCGCCTGCGCGTGCTCGCCGCCGCCGAGCGGGCCGCCCGCGCCGGCGCTCCCGGCTCGCTCGCCGCAGTGCTCGACGGGCCGACCGATCCCGCCGGCCACGTCGTCGCGCTGCTGCCCACGGCCGACGACCCGAGCCTGCGCCGGGTCGCGGCCGGCATCGCGCGCGAGTTGCACGCCTCGATGCACGGCTTCACGTTCGCGCTCGGCCACTCGCGCGTCGCGCATGACCCGGTGGATCTCTACCGCGCGGGCAACGAGGCCCTGCTGGCCGCCAACGTCGCCACCGCCGGGACCGCCGCGGACGACGTCGCGGTGCTGGCCTTCGAGGACACCGGCGCCTACCGGCTGCTGCTACCCGCGATGAGCGAGGATCCGGCGGAGCTCCAGCGCTTCTACGCCGAGACGGTCGCCCCGCTCGTTGCCTACGACGAGCAGTACGAGACCGACCTGGTGCAGACGCTCGAGACGTTCCTGGAGGCCGACGGCAACGTCGCCGGCACCGCGGCTCGGCTGTACACGCACCGCCATACCGTGCGCTACCGGCTCGAGCGCGTGCGCGACCTCACGGGCCTCGACATCGGCTCGACCGACGGGCGCGAGAAGCTCGGCCTCGGCCTGAAGGCGATGCGCGTACTCGGCATCGCCGCACCGCGCGGCCCCGCCACGGAGGCGGGCGCGGGCGGCGGGCGGGTCGTCAGGGAAGCAAAAGACCGGTAGGGCATCCGGCCCTACCGGTCTTATTCGCCGGCGGCGTCCCTCCGCCGGCGAAGCGTCAGGCGTTGCCGACACGCGGGCGCGCGGCGAGCTTGATCTGGCCGACCTTCTCCGCGTCCTTGACCGTCGCGAACTCATCGCCGGCCGGGAAGGCGAGCACGCCCACCTTGAGCGCCTGCTTCGCCGCGCTCTCGGGCAGGTCGAAGACGAGGCCCGCCCGCGCGTGGTCACCGGGCTGGATCGGGAAGGCGTCCTGCGGGGTCACGGTCCAGGTCGCCTGGTCGTCCTGGTCGTAGAGCTTGTCGCCGATCTTGAGCTTCGCCTCGAAGAGGCCCTGGATCGGTTCGTCTCCGGTGTTGGCGATCTGCATCGCGACGAGCACGAAGCGGCCCTTGGCGCGGCGCGCCATGCCGTAGTCGCCGGGTCCGATGACGACGCGCCCGGTCTCCACGCGGGTGGCGCGGACCTGCATTGTCGGGAGCTTGAGCGTGGAGTCGCGCTCCACGGTGGTGACGGTGGTCCCGCTGGCGTCGCGGCAGGTCCCGGCGGTCAGCCCGTCGCACGGCCGGTCGGCGGCCGGCAGCGAGGCACGCACCTTGTCAGCCGGATGCCCGAGCTTTGAGAGGATCGCGTCCAGGCGCTGGAAGCGCTCGTCGGTCTTGCCGTCGTCGGACATCCAGGACAGCACGACGTTGGAGGCGTAGGGCTTGAGCGCCTCGGAGCCGTGCCAGTAGACGCCCTGGCGGTCGGGCTCGACCGGCTTCCCGTTCGCGCGCTTGTAGATCACGTCGACGTCCGGCCGGTGGAGGATGTACACGGAGAACGTGCCGTAGCGCTGGCGCAGCTTGTCGGCGCGGTCCCAGTCGGCGTGGCTGGGCGAGAGGGCGTCGAAGGAGTCGCTCGGGTCGTTGAGCAGCTCGTCGCCCGTGACGCCGCTGAAGAAGTCGGCCACCTGCTGGGACGTGAACCCGGCGGCGTGGTAGGTGACGGTGGCCCTCGCGGCGTGGTGGGGTGCGGCCGGGGCGCCGCCGCAGCCGGCGAGCAGCGCGGCGGTGGCGGTGGCGGCGATCAGTGCGGGACGTGCGGTGATCATGCGAGCCAGTGTCCGGCCGGTCCGCTGGCACTGACAGGGAACCGGGGGATCGACTTGCGCGCCGCGGGTATCGTCTTCCGAGCCCTGGGGATCGGATCGCACAGCCGTTCGCCCGCGGAGTTGCGGGCGCAGATCGAGGCCGAGCGCGCGGGCGCTCCGTTCCTCGTATGGCGGGGCTCGGACGGGGCGCAGCGCATCCTGTCGCTGACCGCGCCGCGCCTGACGCTGGCCGCGACGAGGGCTGCGACGTCGCGCTGGCGCACGACGACGAGGTCTCGCGCCTGCACGCCGAGCTCGAGCAGGTCGGCGCCCACTGGGTGCTCGCCGACCACGGGCTCTCGCGCAACGGGACGTTCCTCAACGGCGAGCGGCTGCATGGCGAGAAGGCGCTGCACGACGGCGACACGGTCCGGCTCGGCGCCACCCAGCTCGTCTTTCGCGCGCCGGCCGAGGCTCCGGTCAAGCCCACCCGGCCGGCGTCCGGCACACCGGCCGTGGAGACCTTGACGCCCACGCAGCGCGCGGTGCTCGTCGCGCTGTGCCGCCCGTATCGCGACGGCAGCCCATTCGCCACGCCCGCCTCCAACCAGCAGATCGCCGCCGAGGTGGCGCTCAGCGTGCCGCGCGTGAAGGCGCATCTGCACGACCTCTTCGAGCGTCTCGGCGTCGCCGATCTGCCGCACAACGCCAAGCGCGCGAAGCTCGTCGAGGTCGCGCTCTCCAGCGGGGCCGTGAGCGTCCGTGAGCTCTGAGCTGCGCCCGGGCGACGAGTTCGCCGGTCACCGGATCGAGGAGGAGGCCGGCGCGGGCGGCATGGGCGTCGTCTACCGGGCGACGCACCTGCTGCTGGAGCGCACGGTCGCGCTGAAGCTGATCGCGCCCGGGCTGGCGCGCAACCCGGCGTTCCGCTCGCGCTTCGAGCGCGAGTGGCGGCTGCTGGCCGCGCTCGAGCATCCGAACGTGATCGGGATCTACGAGGCGGGCGAGGTCGACGACCGCCCGTACCTGAGCATGCGCTGGGTCGCGGGCGGCGACCTCGCGCGCCGGCTGCGCGGGACGACGGGGCTCGAGCCGTTCGTGGCGCTGGAGATCCTCGGCCAGGTCGCGGCGGCGCTCGACGCCGCGCACCAGCGCGGCGTCATCCACCGGGACATCAAACCCGCCAACGTCCTGCTCGAGCACGACCGCGCCTGGCTCACCGACTTCGGCGCCGGCAAGGACCTCGAGGCGCGCGACACCCGCACCCAGACCGGCCAGTGGGTGGGGACGGTGGACTACGTCGCGCCAGAGCTGCTCGACGGCGCGACGGCGACCGCGCGCTCGGATGTCTACTCACTCGGCTGCGTGCTCTACGAGACGCTGACGGGCCGCGTGCCGTTCCCGCGCGACACCGATGTGGCCACGCTCTGGGCCCACCGCTTCGAGCCGCCGCCGGCTGGCCTGGGCGCGCTCGACGGCGTGCTCGCACGAGCGCTGGCCAAGCAGCCCAAGGACCGGCCGGCGAGCGCGGGCGAGCTGATCCGGGCGGCCCGCGCGGCGCTCGCGCCGCGGCCCGTAGGGGCCGACACCGTCGTCACGGACGCGCCTCCGCCGGCGCGGCGCCGGCGGCGGATCCCGCTGCTGGCGCTCTCCGCGGCCGTGCTCGTCGGGGCCGGGCTCGTCGCGGGCCTGCTGCTGCGCGGCTCCTCGCCATCCGCGATGGCGCCGGCGGCGGCGACCGCCAAGCCGCCGCGCGTGGAGCGGATCGTGCTCGCCAAGCACGCCACTGCGGGCCGCGTGGCAGCCGACGCGACGTTCGCCTACGTGCTCGACGGTCCCAACCGGCGCGTCTACCGCGTGATCTCGAGCTCGCGCCAGGTGTTCAAGCCCTACCGGCTCAAGTTGCCCCCGCACGATCTCGCTCTCAGCGACGACGGCCAGCACCTGTGGGTGACGCTCGAGGCGCGCCAGGTCGCGGACATCGCGATCGGCAGCGGCAAGATCACGTACGTTCACACGGACATCGAGGCGCGCTCGATCGCGGTGACGAGCCGCGACGTCGTCGTGATGTCGCCCGACGGTCCGGGCAAGCGCAAGAGCCGGCTGCAGCGCATCGATCCCGCCACGCATCGGACGCTCGGCAAGCCGCTGGTGTTCGGCGGCGCGCCGACCGACATCGACGCCGACGGCGACCGCGCCGTCGAGCTGACCGCGCTGCCGGCGCAGCTGACGACGTTCTCACCGACCCTCACCAAGCCCCAGACGATCGACATCAAGGGCGTCGACGGCATCGCCGCCGAGCTCCTGTTGAACGGGGGCGATGGCTGGCTGACCGACTTCCAGTTCAACGAGGTCGACCGCTTCGACGCGCTCGACGGCAAGCTCCTGAACAAGCTCAAGGTCGGCCGCGAGCCGGACGGGATCGCCTCCGAGGGCGACGTCATCTGGGTCGCCGAGCGCGGCGGCATGGTCGATCGGATCGACCCGAAGACCGCCAAGCCGGTCGCCCCGCCGCTCGACGCCCACGGCCCCCTCTCCGGCGACATCGCCGTACGCGGGGGCGTCGTATGGGCGTCGGGAACGAACGACGTCGTGCGGATCGAGCCGCGCGAGCCGGACGCCAACGATCCGCAAAGCGCTCGTTGAGCGACCGGCCGGCGCGCTGCTCGGCTAACGGCTCGTGACGGTGAGGACGTGGCGCCCGCGCGGGGCGGCGTCCACGGTCACCTCCAGGCCGCGGGTCGTGGTCGTGGTGGTGGCGTGCGCCGGCCTGCCGTCCAGCCGCGCGCTCGCGACCTGGGCGCCGCCCGGCAGCGTCGCGCCAACCGTCAGGCGCTTGAGCGCGACGCGATCGACGGCCACCGTCGTCGTGTACTGCTGCCCGTTGTGCGCGGCGAGGACGTCGGCGCTGCCGGCGCCGAGCCGGATGTCGTTGCCGGCGACGCGCGGCTGGCCGGCCGGCACCTGCGGGACCACGGCGAGCGTGCCGTCGCCCAGCGACGGGCGCACGCCGAGTTGCTGGTGGATCACCGGCCACGCGACCCCGTACTGCCCCCAGGCCTGCATGACCATCGACCGGCACGTCCAGCAGCGGTCGATGTTGGGCCCCATGTTCGGCGACGGGAGCGTCTCCGGGAGGGCGCCCGGCATCTCGTCCTGGACGGCGTTGGCGTCCGTGAACTGCCGGGCCGAGCGGCCGTAGTTGCCTTCGGCGACCGCGGCGATGCTCGTGGTCAGCGAGAAGATCGTCTCCTCGCCCTTGCCGTCCGGGCCGCCGCCGCAGCCGGTGTGGAAGAGCCCCGGGTTGAGCGGCGCGCGGCCGCTGTAGCAGTCGGTCTCGCGGCCGCTGAGCGCGGTGGCGGCGTGATCGGCGGGCGCGAGGCTCGAGCCGTCGGGCAGCTCGACCTCCATCGGCGTGACGCCGATCCAATGCTTCTGGAACACCGGCTGGTCGGCCTTCAGCGAGTCGGCGTACTGGCCGTCGGCGGCGTCCCACCAGGTGCTGTCGAACTTCGCCGCGATCTTCCTGGAGAGCCCGCCGGCCCACTGCTCGGTCGCCCTGTCGTGCTTGGCGCGCGCCATGTCGGCGAGGTCGGCGAGACCGCGGATGTAGTACACGGCATTGTCCAGCTTCTCCTCGCCCATGCCCGCGCGCTCGACGTTGCCGAGCCCCTCGGGCCAGCCGTCGTGGTCGGCGTCCAGCGTGTCGGTGACGTAGTGCATGCCGCGCTTGGCGAAGTCGTACAGGTCGTCGCGGAAGCGGTTGTCGCCGGTCCAGCGCCAGACCAGCGCGACCGCCGATGCGAACTTGACCGTCTCGTCGGTGTTGCCGTTGTCGGAGTTGGCGCCGAAGTAGACCGAGCCGTCCTGCACCGTCTCGTGGGCGACCTTGCCGGAGTGGTCGTTGAGGATCTCCGACACGTCGCGCAGGGCGCGCAGATGCGCCTCGATCGTCTCGAATTGCCCGTAGGCGACGGCCGCGAACGCCGTGTACTCGCCGTCGGTGGCGAACAGCCACGGATAGTCCGGGTAGCCGGCGCCGAAGAACGTGACGCTCGGCACCGTGCCCTTGGGCGCCGGGTTGTCCTTGCCCTGGTTGACGAAGCGCACGTGCAGGTCGGTGGCGGTCTGCGTGAGATCAGCGAGGTTCTGCTTGCCCCACTCGATCGCCTGCTGCAGGTTCGGGTCGCCGGGTAGGTCGACGCTCGAGTGCCGGCCCAGCGCGGCGCGGCCGGCGATCTTGAAGCCGAGCGCGCGGTCCGGGTTGGTGAGCGCCTGCCGGAGCTCTGTGTGGGCGGCGTCGACGCCCTGGTCGGAACCCGCGGCAGCCACCCACAGCGTCTGGCTGCGGCCCGCGGGAACGCTGATCGAGTACGTCAGCTCGCCGCCGGTGCCGTTGCCGGCCGGGCCGTCGTCGCACTGACTGGGCGGGCTCTGCGCGTCCGCGGCGCACTTCGTCCCGGGCTGCGGGCCCCAGAACCCGGCGCCGGTCGTCCCCGCGCTGGGCTTGAGCGCCGCGCCGACGAGCGCCGCCTTGCCTTGGTCGGTGAAGACCAGCGCGCTGCCGTCGAAGCTGCCGCTGTCGGGGCCGTTGGTATCCGCGGTGCTGGGCGTGGTGCCCGACCACGGGTAGGAGCCCATCAGCTCAGACCGCGCGTCGACCTTCACCGTGACCGTCTTCGCCGCGCCTGAGGGGTTGCTCAGCTGGAGTCCGAACAGCGCGGCACGGCGGCCGTCTGGCACGAAGTCGGTCCGCTGCAGCTTGAGCCCGCTCGCGTCGGGCAGGTCGTAGCGCGTGTAGCCCTGCCCGCTCGTGAACCGTGTCGCCGGGCCGACCCATTGCCCGTCGACGCCGAACCACAGCCCGTCGAGCAGCTTCATGGGCGGGGTCCAGACGCCGCCCATCTCGCCGGTGATGTGCCAGCCGTTGGCATAGAACCGGCCGTCCTCGAATCCGACCGAGTACGCCCGTGTCCCCGCGGTGACCTCCCGCCGGTCCTGCAGCCGGTCGGTGGTCGAGAGCTCGCTCGCCACCGCGGTGGCGGGCGTCAGGGCCAGGGCTGCGGTCAGTATGAGCGCTCGCATTCAACTCCTCCCGTCTGAAGCGCTTTAGTCTTGGGACTGATACCCGCTTCGCGGGTAGCCCACGCGCACATGCCCGAACCCGCACGCCGCCGACCCACCATCGCCGACGTCGCGCGCGCCGCGGGTGTCTCCCCGGCCGCCGTGTCGTTCGCGGTCAACGACCGGCCCGGCGTCTCCCCCGAGACGCGCGAGCGGATCGTCGCCGTCGCGCGCGAGCTCGGGTGGACCCCATCCGCCAGCGCGCGGGCGCTGACCGAGGCGCGGACGCGCGCGATCGGGCTCGTGCTGGCCCGCGACCCGGAGCAGCTCGAGCTCGACTCGTTCTTCGTCCGCTTCCTCTCGGGGCTCGAGCGCGCGCTGGCCCCCGCCGACTACGCGCTGCTGTTGCAGCTCGTGCCGAGCGTGGGGGAGACGGCGCTGCGCGCGCACGAGCGGCTCGCGGCTGCGGGGCGGGTGGACGGCTTCCTGGTGACCGACATCGCGGTCGACGACCCGCGCTTCGAGCTGCTGGTCGCCTCCGGGACCCCGGTCGTCTTGGCCGGGCGCCCCATCGGCGCGTGCCCGTTCCCATGGGTCGAGACGCGCCACGAGGAGGGAATGACCGCGGTCGTGGAGCACCTCGCCGAGCTGGGCCACCGGCGGATCGCGTTCCTCGGCGGCCCGGCGTCGCTCGAGCACGTGCAGGCGCGGCGGGCGCAATGGGCGTTCGCGATGGCGGCGGCGGGTCTCTCGGCCGAGGCGATCGTCCCGTCGGCGCGGGACGCCTTCGAGGCCGGCGTGAGCGCCGTCGCCTGCACGAGCGACGTGCTGGCCATGACCGTGCTCGCCGAGGCGGCGCGGCGGGGGCTCGACGTTCCGGGAGACCTGTCGGTGACCGGGTTCGACGATTCCCCGCTGGCCGCGCTCTCGACCCCGGCGCTGACGTCGGTGCGCGTCGACTACGCGGAGTTCGGGGCGGCGGCGGCGAACGCGCTGCTGGCGGTGATCGGCGGCGAGGCGCCGGCGCACTACTCGGCGTCGGCGCCCGGCCTCGTCGCCCGCGCGTCCACCGCGCGGGCGCGCCGGCGCCACACGATGTAGGCCGCCAGCGCGAGCACGACGAGCGCCGCGGCGCCGCCGCCGAGGACGCCGATCGCCTTGTCGGCGGCCTCGCCGAGCAGGTAGATCGAGACGCAGACGCTGGTCGCCCAGGCGATCCCGCCGAGCGCGTTCCAGAACACGAAGGTCGGCCACGCCATGCGGTTCATCCCCGCGAGCCAGGCGGAGGCGATCCGCAGCCCGGCGACCCAGCGGCCCAGGAACACCGCCTTCGGCCCGTGCCGGGCGAAGAACGGCTCACCGTGCTCGAGCACCGCCGCCCGGTGGCGCTCGAACGGACCCTTGACCAGGAACAGCCGGCGCCCGTAGCGGCGGCCGATCGCGAAGCCGATGTTGTCGCCCAGGATCGCCGCCGCCGCGGCGAGCACGGTCAGCGTCACGATGTCCATCTGGCCGTTGTGGGCCAGCAGCGCGGCGGCGATCAGCGCGGACTCCGCCGGCACCGGGATCCCCATCGTCTCGACCGCGACGAGGGCGAAGACCGCGGCGTACCCGATGTTCGCCGGGATGTGGATCAACGCCGCGAACACCCATCGAATCTATATGGTGGCGCGCCGATGACGATCGGGATCCTGACCGGCTCGGGCACGTACGCGCTGCCGGGCTTCGATTTGGACGGCCCGGAGCCCGTGGCCACGCAGTGGGGCGAAGCGCTCGTCTCGCGCGGCACGTGGGCGGGCGCGGACGTGCTGCACGTCTCGCGCCACGGCGCCGGGCACCGGCAGCTCTCCAACCACGTCACGCACCGCGCCAACATCGCGGCGCTCAAGCAACTCGGCGCGTCCGGCGTGCTCGCGGTGACGGTGTGCGGGGCGGTCGATCCGGCTGCCGAGCTCGGGTCGCTGGTCTGCTTCGACGACCTGCACTTCCTCTCCAACCGGCTCGCGGACGGGTCGCTGTGCACGTTCTTCACCGAACCCGGTGCGCGCGAGCGGGGGCATTGGATCTACGACGGCCCGTTCTCCGCGGGCCTGCGCGGCGCGCTGCTGGCGGGCGCGGCCGACGCGGGCGTGGAGGTTCGCGACGGCGGCGTGTACGGACACGTCGACGGCCCGCGCTTCAACACGCGCGCCGAGATCCGCGGGCTCGCGGCCTGCGGCGTCACCGCCGTGTCCCAGACCGCGGGCCCTGAGACCGTGCTGTGCGGGGAGGCTGAGCTTCCCTACGCGCTGCTCGGGTTCCTCACCGACTACGCCAACGGCGTGCACGCCGAGGCGACGCCGGTCGACGTGCTGGTCGAGAATATGGCTGCGTCCGCCGACGCGTTCGCGCGCGTGCTCGCCGCGGCGGTGCCGCGCGCCGCCGGATGCTCGCCCTCGGGCGTCGTCTACCGCTTCGACTGAACGCGCACGGTCGCCTCGGCCTGCCCGGAGATGCGGAACGCCTCATCGCGGAACGCCTCGCCGCGGGCGTGGCCGAGGCGCAGGGTCACACCGTCGTAGCGGCCGGTCGAGCGGACCGCGGCGGCGAGCGCTTCAAGGCTGCTCGGGCCCTCGTCCCCGCCCTGGTTGCCGGGCTCGTCGCCGATCACGATCGTGGCGAAGTCGCTGCTGCCCTGGTCGGCGTCCTGTCCGGTGAGCCGCAGCCGCTCGCGGCCGGGATGCGCGTCGCTCGGGATCCGCAGCGTGTACGTCCGCTGCAGCGCGCCGCCGCGCACGCGCTGGAGCGCGACGCGCACGCGCACCTTCTCGCCCGGCCGGACTTTCGAAGGCAGCGAGATCGAGCGCATGAACGCCTGGTCGGCGCCGCGGTGGATCTTCAGGTTGGCGGTGACCCCGGTCACGTGCGGCGGCTTGCCGGTGTAGGCGTCGATCGAGGCCAGCGCACCGCCGAGATCGTTCGCGGCGCCGTTGGTGAGCGCGTTCCCGACGCTGCCGTCGTCGGCGCGCTCCTCGGTGGTCGAGACGTAGCGGTTGCAGAACCGCAGCGGCTCCTTGATCTCCTTGAGCGTTATGCGTGCGCACATCGTGCCGGTGACGCGCGACGGCGTGCTGCCGAGGACCTCGGACGCCCCCTGGGCGACCGCCAGCGGCGCGATCGCCGACGTCCAGGAGCCGCCGCCCGGGAGGTCCACCGCGGCCTCGTCGGCGGCGTTCGTCTTGACCACCTGGTCAGTCTTGGCGTCCTCGTCATGGACGATCACGTCGATCGGAACCGTGTGCGGGAGCACGCCGAGACGGCCGGCGACCGCATTGTTGCCGTCACTGGTCAGTGTCCCGACATCGTGTCCCGCCGAGGCGAGCTTGTACGTCGAGCCGACCTGGCCGCCGATCTGCAGCGGGTTGTTGACGATCCGGAAGACATAGGCGTCCTGGAGCAGCAGCGCGCGGCGGCCGAGATCGTCGAGCTGATGCCCGAACGCCCACACGCGGTCGCCGTCGACATAGGCCACCGTGCCGATCGAGGCGACGCGCACATCGCCGTTGGAATAGCCGACCGCGACCGACGACCCGGGGCGCAGCGTCTGCGGCGGGAACGTCCCGAGCGGGCCGGCGGGCACGGTCAGGAGCGGGCGGCCGGCCTTCGCGGCGGCGGCCGTCAGCGCGTTGGCCACCGGCGCACTCAGCCCGCTGACGGTGAGCGGCGTGGCCAGCGGCTTGGCCCTGGCGAGCAGCGCCCGCGTCGACGCCGCGGCCGGCTTTCCGGGCACGTCGACCGGCGTCCCGAGGATCGACTCGATCGGCGTGGCGAACGCGACCTTGCCGCCGTACTCGTTGACGGACTCCGACACCGCGCCGATCACGCGCTGCACGCCGGCGCCGTCCGGACAGTAGATCGGCGAGCCGCTGAAGCCCGGGCCGAGGCCGGTCGCGTCCACAGCCGGCCCGGACACCTGGATCAGGATCCGCGCCCCCTCGTCGCTCGTGGCCTCGCCGCCCGCGACGTCGAGCACGCGCACGTCGAACGAGCTGATGGTGGTGCCCTGGATCACGGAATAGCCGGTGCACTGCATCCCGGCCTGGACCTGCGACAGCGGCATGATCGGATCGCCCGCGTATGCCGGGGCGGCGGGCAGGGCGACGAGTGCCGCAAGCGCGGCGGCGATGGGGAGCGAACGCATGGAATTCGCCAGCCTAGGGGCTGATGCGCCCTCCGTGCCGCGGGCGGACGAAATTCTCAGCCATCGGCCGATGTACTCACGGTGTCCTCACCGGCACTCGGCGACGCATCGTCGCCCACCGACACGGCGCGTTCCCGCTCGTACGCGCGCACCCACTTGCGGACCGCGTTGTCGCTCGCGCCATATACCGGCGCCCGGCCGCGCTCCACCCCTCGGCGGCCACGTGCGCGACCAGCTCCTCGTACGGCGGCCGCTCCGCGCGCCGCAGCGCCGGGCGCGGCCCGCCCTTGGGTGCGCGCATGCCGCATGCGCGCGAGCAGTAGCGCTGGCGACGATCATGGACCTGGAACCGCTGGCCGCACCCCGGGCACGCCCGCTCGAGTTCCGGGAGCCGGTTGGCGCGGCCGCAGTGCGTATCCAGGGTCGCCGCGCAGTTCGGACACACGATCCGCAGGTTCTCGAGCCGATTGTCGTCGCCGATGCCGTTGATGTGGTCGAGGATCAGCGACATGTGTGCGCCTCGCCACTCCTCGCCCTGGCCGCACAGCTCGCAGTGTCGTTGCTTGAGCCCGGCCTCGTAGAGACGCTTCTTGAGGTGTTTGCGACTGTATGGAGAGCCTTCGATCAGCACCTCCGAAAGCGCGACTGCGACGCGTCGCGGAGGGTCGGCCGGCCCCGCGAAGTGGTCGATCGAGATGTCCCACTCTTCGATCCGTCGGCGGAGGAGCCGGAAGTTCCCACCCGCCGGGCGAAGCCCGAAGTGCCGCAGGATCGCGGTGAGCGACGTCACGCGGGGCGCTAGCGCTCGGAGTTCGGCTTCACTATAGGCCGCCACGAACATATGTTCGCACGGGCGACGGACGGAACGATCGAACTGGGGGGCAGGGACTCGAACCCCGATTCCCGGGACCAAAACCCGGTGTCCTGGCCGCTTGGACGACCCCCCAAAGGTCGAGTCACGGCGGCGTCGATACTACGATGCCGCGCGTGTCTGCGCCCACCGTCGTCATCATCGCCGCCGGCGAAGGGACCCGCATGCGCTCGTCGCTGCCCAAGGTCCTGCACCCGCTCTGCGGGCGCCCGCTGATCCTCTGGCCCGTCCTCGCCGCCCAGGCCGCCGGCGCCGGCAAGGTCGTGGTCGTCGACAACCCGAAGCGGCGCCTGGAGGACAGCCTGCCGGACGAGGTCGAGGTCGTGATCCAGCACGAGCCGCGGGGGACCGGGGACGCCGCGGCCGCGGCCGCCGGCCACATCGACCCGGCCGCGACCGTGCTCGTCATCAACGGCGACGTCCCGCTGCTCACCGCCGAGGCGCTGAAGGCGCTGGTCGACGCCCACGAGCGCTCCGGCGCCGCGGGCACGCTGACGTCGATGGAGCTCGAGGATCCGACCGGCTACGGCCGCGTGGTGCGCGACCGCGAGGGCAACGTCGCACGCGTGGTGGAGACCAAGGCCGCGGGTGACGCCACGCCGGAGCAGCTGGCGATCCGCGAGGTCAACGCCGGCGTCTACGCCTTCGATGGCGGCGCCCTGCTCGCGGCGCTCGGCCAGATCGACACCGACAACGCGCAGGGCGAGCTCTACCTCCCGGACGTCGTGGCCAAGCTGCGGGAGGCCGGGAAGGTCGTGGGCGCGCACCTGGTCAGCGACGCGACGCTGACGCTCGGCGTCAACGATCGCGTCGAGCTCGCGAAGGTCCGCAAGCTCGCGCAGCAGCGCATCCACGACGCGCACGGCCGCAACGGGGTCACGATCGTCGACCCCGACAGCACGGTCATCGACGCCGACGTCGTCATCGGCCAGGACACGGTCGTCGAGCCGAGCTCGTTCCTGCGCGGGAACACGGAGATCGGTGCGGGCTGCGCGGTCGGACCGCTGACGACGCTGATCGACGTCACGCTCGGCGACGGCGTGTCGGTCCCGCACTCCTACCTCGTCGGCGCGACCGTCGAGGATCACGGCACGATCGGCCCCTTCGCGTACCTGCGCCCCGACGCCCACCTGCGGCCCAACGCCAAGGCCGGCGCGTTCGTCGAGATCAAGAACTCGACCATCGGCCGCGGAACGAAGGTGCCGCACCTGTCCTACATCGGGGACGCGGACATCGGCGAGAACACGAACCTCGGCGCGAGCACGATCACCGCGAACTACGACGGCCGGGCCAAGCACCGCACGAGCATCGGCGACAACGTCAGGACGAGTGTCGACACGACCTTCGTGGCCCCGGTGAGCATCGGCGACGGGGCCTACACCGGCGCCGGCAGCGTGATCACGAACGACGTGCCGGCGGGCGCGCTTGGGATCGCCCGCGAGCGCCAGACGAACATCGCGGACTATGCGGAGCGGCGCAAGTGACGACCGCTGCGTCTCCTACACTCCGTCACGTCGTGAGTGCCGTCACGCCTCGTCCTGCCTCCGCGACGTCGCTGCCGCTCAGCGGCTACGACAAGCGTCTGATGCTGTTCTCAGGTCGCGCCAATCCGGAGCTGGGAGCGAAGATCGCCAGCAAGCTCGGGCTGGATCTGGGCGGCGTCACGCTCAAGACGTTCTCGAACGGCGAGGTCTACTGCCGCTACGAGGAGTCGATCCGCGGCGCCGACGTCTTCATCGTCCAGCCGACGTGCGGCAACCCGGCCACCGGGATCAACGCGAATGACGCGCTGTTCGAGCTGCTGATGATGATCGACGCGGCGGTCGGCGCCTCGGCGCACCGCGTGATCGCCGTGACGCCGTGGTTCGGCTACTCGCGCCAGGACAAGAAGTCCTCGCCGCGCGAGCCGATCAGCGCCCGCCTCGTCGCCCACATGCTCGAGGCCGCCGGGGCCGACCGCGTGCTGACGATGGATCTCCACGCCGGCCAGGTCCAGGGCTTCTTCACCAAGCCGGTGGACCACATGACCGCGATGTTCATCCTCACGCAGTACTTCCGCGACCAGCAGCTCGAGGATCTCGTGGTGGTCTCACCCGACGCCGGGCGCGTGAAGCTGGCGAAGAAGTTCGCCGACAAGGTCGGGGCCGAGCTGGCGATCCTCAACAAGGAGCGCCCGGCGCAGCAGGTCGCAGAGATCGCCTACGTGATCGGCGATGTCAAGGACAAGACGGCGGTCATCGTCGACGACATCATCGACACCGCGGGTACGCTGCGGGCGGCCGGCGAGACGGTCAAGGACGAGGGCGCGCGGGCCGTCTACGCCGCCGCCACGCACCCGGTCCTGTCCGGCAATGCGTTCGAGAACCTCGCCGCGAGCCCGTTCGAGCGCATCGTGGTGACGGACACGATCCCGCTCGCGCCTGGCGCGCCGGACAACATCACGACGCTGTCCGTCGCCGACCTGCTGACGGATTCGATCCGCCGCATCTTCACCGACGACTCGGTCTCCGAGGTCTTCGGCGGAGAGAACCAGCTCTTCTGAGTGCGCGCGCGGACAGCCGCGGCGGTCGGGGGATAGCGTCGCGGCGAGGGCGGGAAGGCGTAGTGGTGCACGCAACGGGTCCTGCGACATAGGCGGGACCCACAGGGAGGTCCAATGGCACCGATCTACCGGGCCGGCACCGCGATCGAGCGGTCCCCGACCCGCGAGCAGCTCGAGGCCCGCACCCGCCGCCTGCACCGATCCGCCTGGCGACGTCGCACCGCGGTACGAGCCGTCGCCCTCGCATTGGCCGTCGGGGCGGGAGCCCCGGCGACGCACGCGCTCGTCGCGCCGGCGCCCGCCCACGCCCAGGATGGCGGTGGCGATTCTGGCGGGGGCGATGCCGGCTCCGCAGGCGACGCCGGGTCGGCCGGCGATTCCGGACTCGGTGACTCCGGGCTCGGCGACACGTCGATGCCCGACGCGTCGGCCCCGTCCGATCTGAGCGCGCCCGCAGCGCCCGACGTGAGTGCGCCGGCGGCGCCCGACTTGTCGGCGCCGGCGGCACCGGCGCCGGGTGTGAGTGCGCCTGCCGCGCCCGCGCCCGACGTGTCGGCGCCGGCCGCGCCCGCGCCGGAGGCGAGTGCCCCGGCCGCGCCCGCGCCGGAGGTGAGTGCGCCGGCCGCGCCTGCGCCGGAGGTGAGTGCGCCGGCCGCGCCTGCGCCGGAGGCGAGTGCGCCGGCCGCGCCTGCGCCGGAGGCGAGTGCGCCCGCCGCGCCTGCGCCGGAGGCGAGTGCGCCCGCCGCGCCCGCGCCGGACACGAGCACGCCCGACACGAGCGCGCCCGCGACGGACACGAGCGCGCCGGAGGTGAGCGCGCCCGCGGCGCCTGCGCCGGAGGCGAGCGCGCCCGCCGCGCCCGCGCCCGACACGAGTACGTCGGATGCGAGCGCGCCCGCCGCGCCCGCGCCGGACACGAGCACGCCCGACACGAGCGCGCCCGCGACGGACACGAGCACGCCGGACGCACCGGCGCCTGACACGACGACGCCCGCGGCGCCCGCGCCGGACACGAGCACGCCCGCGGCGCCCGCGCCGGACACGAGCGCGCCGGCCGCACCCGCCCCGGCGGCGCCGGCTCCCGGGAGCCTGACGATCACGCAGACGCAGCCCGACGGCTTCAAGGCCACGGTGACGGGCGCGTTCGGGCCGCTGGGCGGCACGTTCGGCTTCGCCCGCGACAGCCAGAACACGTCGATCACGTTTGGCCCGGCCGAGGGGTTCGGGTTCTTCGGCTCGGCCGGCCAGGGCGCGGCGGCGACGGAGAACAGCGCCCAGGCGAGCGTCCAGGGCGGCATCGGGCCGGCCGGGGCCTCGCTGACGGCCGGCACGTCCGGCATCACCGGCACGTTCACCACGGCCGAGGAGATGAACCCCGGGCTCAACCAGACGCAGACGAATTCGGCCACGCTGGGTAACGACGGCAACATCACGACCTCGCGGACCGATGGCTTCGGGTTCGGCTTCAACGCCGGGCTTGTGAGCTCGGAGACGCTCACGTTCTCGATCAGCAACTCGACGCTGAACGCGATCGGGAACGCCCTGTTCGGCAGTTCGACGACGCCGTCCGCGCCACCCGGCTCGGAGATCGGCGGCCCGATTCCGACCGACTGAGCAACCCCCGGCACGGCGGCGCGCCTCCCCTACGGCGCGCCGCCGGGCTAACCTGCGCGCGTGAGCGTCGCGCGGCTGCAGAGCCTCCTCGGGCTCGAGGACGAGGACGTGCTGACGATCCTCGACTCCGGTGCCCTCGACGTGATCACGGGCGCCCAGGACGACAGGCCCGAGGTGCGGATCCTCCTCGACCTGCTCCGGGAGCCCGAGGCGACGATCGGCGCGCCCACCCTCAGGCGCTGGCTCCGCGCCGGCCGGCCGTCGCCGCTCGACCGGCTGCTGGCGCGGGACTTCGCGGGCTTCGAGGACGCGCTGGCCGACCTCGGCGAGCGCGGCTTCATCCTCAGACGTTGAGCGCTACTCGTCCGGATCCGGACGCTTCTTGCCGGGCCACGCACCCGTGAGGTAGTGCCACCCGATCGCCCCGTAGCGGTCGACGACCACGCGCGTGACCTTGAAGACGACGCCCTGCAGCGCTGCGGCCCCGACCAACTTCGCCCAGGTCGTCTGCTGGGTGGTCCCCTTCGGCGGATCCTCGTCGTCGAACCGCTCCCACACGACGTTGAACAGCCGCCTGCCGAGCAGGCCCGCGAAGACGCCCAGAATGGCGCCGAACGGCTTGTAGATGAGCCCCATCGGCGCCGACCTTACCGGCTGGACAAACGACTGGGGCGTGAAGGGACCGGTTGGCGGTAAACATCCACGTAACGACGGCCGATACTTCCCAAATGGACGAACACGCAGACGACCTGCTGAGGAGGGCCCTGATCGACGCAGAGGCAGCCGCCTCGGTCGCGTTGCGCGTCGCCCCGCTCACGCTGTCCGAGACGCTGACCGTGGTCTTCCACGGCCGCCGCGACCTCGGCACGATCCAGACCTACATCGCGCACGGCGGCCGCGGCGCCGGCGACGCCGTCGGCAAGGACGAGTTGCTGCGCGTGCCGCTCGACCTCGACCTCGCGGAGGCCGAGGACCGCGAGGAGGCCGAGCGCCTGTTCGCCGAGCAGGCCGGGGCGCTGCGCGACGCGCTGATCGGCGCCGACACCGTCCTGAACATCTGGCGCGAGCCGCTCGAGGACCTCGCCCACGACCACATCCGCGTGGACCGGCGGATCCACCTGAACCTGCGCCTGCCCGCGCACCGCCTGATGCCCACGGCGCTGGTCGCGCCCGAGAAGCGGATCGTCGTGACCGCGGTGTGCGGCGCCCGGCCGCTGGCCGAAGGGCGCCCGCCGATGGGCATCGCCTGCGCCCAGCAGGACGTCGTGCGCGTCTACCCGCTGCCCGACGACCCGGAGCGCTGCCTGGAGGATTTCTTCGTGCTCGCCGCGGCCCACGCGCGCGAGATGGCCGAGCAGCTCGGCCGCCAGGAGGCCTCGGTCCAGCGCTTCCTGGAGCTCTCGGGCGAGGACTTCCACCAGACGGGCTAACGTCCGGGAGATTCCGGGAGTTCACGAGCCAACCCGCGGCCAGCCCGGCGCTGGCGGAACTCCCCGCGTACCGCGCTCCGCGCGGTACGCCCTGATCGGCTTCGGCGTCTTCGTCTTCCTGGCGATCTCGCTGCTGCTCGCCCGCGCGCTGTCGGCGACCGGCGCGGAGCGCCAGGACGTGCTCGAGCTCGCCCGCGCCGAGGCCCGCGGCGACGTCGACCAGGTGCTTGCCCGCACGCCGGCGTGCGCGAAGCTGCCCGCCTGCGCCGCCGCGACGCGCGCGTTCGCGGGCAGGCTCAAGCGCCCCGGCGACGTCCAGATCCTGCGCTACGACGTCTCCGTCCAGTTGCCGATGACGCGCCAGATCGGCACCGGGCGCGTGGCCTGGCGCGCCGGCACGGGCCTGCCGGTGGTCCAGTGCGTGCGCGTCCAGCGCGACGGCCCGCTGACCGGCGCGAAGGTCGTGCTGCTCTCGGTGTCCGCACCGATCAAGCCCGACTCGACCTGCCCTTAGTCGAACCAGCGGAACTCTCCGCCGGAGCCTGTGTTGACAATGCCCGTGATGCGGCCCCGACTGAGACTGATCCTGCCCGTGCTCGCGCTGCTGGCCATGGCGCTGGCCCCCGCGCCCGCCCACGCTGCGGACAAGCCGTCGAACAAGACGCTGTACGCGGACGGCCCCGAGGGCCGCTACCTGATGGACGGCACCTGGCTGTTCCGGCTCGACAACGGCGACCAGGGCCTCAAGCAGCACTTCGAGCGCTCGACCTCCACGGCGGATTGGAAGCCCGTGACGGTGCCGAACGTCTGGAACCTCGGCGATGCGTCGAACGAGTCGATGGCGGGCGGGATCGGCTGGTACCGCAAGGACTTCACGCTGCCGAGCTCCGACAAGGCGCTCGCCTGGATCATCCGCTTCGAGTCCGTCAACTACCGCACCACCGTGTGGCTGAACGGCAAGCCGGTCGGCAACAACACCGGCGCGTACATCCCGTTCGAGTTCCCGCTCGAGCATGCGAAGCGGACCGGTACCAACCGGCTCGTCGTGCGGGTGGACTCCAAGCGCCGCATCACGGACTTCCCGCCCGCGGGCCTGAACGTCGACGGCGTGCCGACCGGCGGCTGGTGGAACTACTCCGGGATCCAGCGCGAGGTCTACCTGCGTCGGGTCGACACGGCCGACTTCCAGCACGTCCAGGTGCGCCCGGTGCTGGACTGCGGCACCTGCCCGGCCAGCGTCCAGGTCCAGATCAACCTCAAGAACTACGCCAGCGGCGGCCGGCGGATCACGCTCAAGGGCACGTTCGGCAACGACAAGCTCAATCTCGGGACGAAGAACCTCGGGCCCGGCCAGATCGCGTCCTTCAGCGACACGCTGCACATCGACAAGCCGAAGCTGTGGTCGCCGCAGACGCCCAACCTCTACGCCGTCCACTTCAGCGCGACGGTCGGCGGCAAGAAGGTCGCGGGCTATGACCTGCACTCGGGGATCCGCTCGATCAAGGTCTCCCAGGGCCGCCTGTACCTCAACGGCGCGCCGCTGAACCTGCGCGGCGTCGGGCTGCACGAGGACTCCAAGACCGAGGGCTTCGCGATCGACGACGCCCGCCGCGACGAGCTGCTCAAGGACGCCAAGGAGCTCGGCGCCAACGTGATCCGCACGCACTACCCGCTGCACCCGTACACGCACGAGCTGGCCGACCGGCTCGGGCTGCTGATCTGGTCGGAGATCCCGGTCTACAGCGTCAAGACCCAGGTGCTCAAGGAGCCCGATGTGCGGCGGCTCGCGGTCAAGGAGCTCGGCAAGAACATCGAGGCCAACCAGAACCACCCGTCGGTGATGCTGTGGTCGATCGGCAACGAGCTGTCCTCGCAGCCCGGCCCGGTCCAGGTCGCCTACATCGACGCGGCGGTCAAGTTCGCCAAGCAGATGGATCCGACGCGGCCGGTCGGCCTCGCCGTCGCGGCCTACCCGAGCTCACTGTGCCAGGCGGCGCAGTACAAGTCGCTGGACGTACTCGGCCTCAACGACTACTTCGGCTGGTACCCGGGCCCGAGCGGGCAGATCTTCGACCGCACGAAGCTTCCCGCCTACCTCGACGCGGCGCGCGCCTGCTACCCCGACAAGGCGCTCTTCATCACCGAGTTCGGCGCGGAGGCAAACCGCGACGGCCCGGCGGAGGAGAAGGGCACCTGGAGCTTCCAGCAGGACTTCGTCAACTATCACCTCGGCGTCTACGCGACCAAGCCGTGGCTGAGCGGCGCGATCTACTGGGCGCTGAACGAGTTCTGGGTCCGGCCGGGCTGGGACGGCGGCGACCCGCGGCCCCAGCCCCCGGTCTTCCAGAAGGGGTTGATCACGTACGACGGCGTGCGCAAACCGGCCTGGGCCGACGTTCAGCGCTGGTTCACGCAGACGGTCCAGTTCCCGCCCGCTCAGTGAACGACGCGGCGCCGGCGCGACGGCTCGGCCGGAACGCGGCGGCGCACCCGGCGGCGCTGCGGGTCGGCGAGCTTGTCGTGGCCGGAGCGCAGCCGGCGGGTCGACTGAACCGCGTCCGGGAGCGGGATGCCGCCCGAGGGCGAGGTCTTGGGCTTGCCGGAGATGCGGTCGTTCCCGCCGCCGCCGGAATCGTCCTCGTCGTCTCCAGACCACGAGGACGCGCCGTCCGAGCGCAGGAACATCAGGAACAGGGCACCGCCGAGCGCCAGGGCGACGAGGTGAAGAGCGCCGAAGATCACGAGGAGCTCCGTGTCGGGGGACATTGCTGAATGGTTACCCGGCAAGCACAGCGCGCAGACGCCAATTCGCTACCATCGTCGGCCGCTCGCCGCGCACGTCGTCCCCTGCCCGCGGCGATACCCAAGCTCATGGCCGACTCTTCCTCTTCGCTCTCACTCACCGCCCGCGCGCCCGAGGGCTCGCGTTCCGCCCGCCGACTGCGTCGCGAGGGCGCCGTGCCCGGCGTCATCTACGGCGGCGACGGCACGCCGGCGCACTTCTCCGTCGACGCGCGGATCCTGCGCAACACGCTCGCGCGTTCGGGCGCGATCCTCCAGGTCAGCGTCGACGGTGGCGGCGAGGCGCCGGTGCTCGTCAAGGACGTCCAGCGCCACCCGGTGCGCGGCGAGATCGTGCACGTGGACCTGCTGCGCGTGAACATGAACGAGACGATCCACACGACCGTCGTGATCGAGCTCACCGGCGCCGACGACGCGCCCGGCGTCGATCAGGGCGGCGTGCTCTCCCAGGAGACGCGCGAGGTCAACATCGAGGCGCTGCCGGGTGACATCCCGGACTCGATCACGTTCGACGTCTCGGACCTCGAGATCAACTCGACGCTGCACCTGTCGTCGATTCCCGCGCCCAAGGGCGTGAAGTTCCTCGACGACGGCGAGACGCTGGTGGCCACGATCACGCCGCCGACGCTCGAGCCGACCGACGACGGGATCGAGACCGAGACGGCGCTCGTGAGTGAGGCCGCCGCAGGCGAAGCGCCCGCCGAGGAGGCCGCGGAATCCCCGGCCGAATCCTCGGACGAATCCTGAACGCCGCTCCGGTCGACTGGCTGATCGTCGGGCTCGGCAACCCCGGGCCCGGCTACGCCGAGTCGCCGCACAACGTCGGCTTCAAGGTCGCCGACGCGCTGATCCGCCGCTGGGACCTGCCGAAGCCCAAGAAGAAGTTCGCCGGTGAGCTGACCGAGGGGCGGACGGGGGTCGGCGGGCCGCGGGTCGCAGTGCTCAAGCCGCAGACGTTCATGAACGACGCCGGGCGTTCCGCCGGCCCCGCCCGCGGCGCGTACAAGCTCGACCTCGACCGCGTGCTCGTCGTCCACGACGAGATCGACCTGCCGTTCGGCGAGCTGCGCGCCCGGCTCGGCGGCGGGCTGGCGGGCCACAACGGGCTGAAGTCGCTCAAGCGCGAGCTCGGCTCGCCGGACTTCCAGCGCGTGCGGGTCGGCGTCGGGCGCCCGGACTCGACCGACCCGGACATCGTGGCCGCCTACGTGCTCGGCCGCTGGCGCCAGCCGGGGGCCGACGTCGAGGATCTGGTGGATCGCGCGGTCGCCGAAGTGGAGAGGATCGTGCTGTGAAGGTCGAGGCCGCGCGGCTCGCTCGGGATCTGGTCCGCGTCGGCGTCTTCCTGGACTCGATGCCGCCGGACTACCGCTCCGAGGCGGTCGTCGGGTCCTACGACGCCGTCCCGGCCCAGGTCGAGGACCGGATCGAGGTGGACGGCGACCGCATCCGGATGACCCGGCGGCGCCTGCCCGGCGAGCGCTTCTTCGGCTGCGGCGAGCGCACCAGCGGGCTCGAGAAGACCGGCTCGCACCAGGTGTTCTGGAACATCGACCCGCCCGAGGGGCACACGGCGTCCTACAACAACCTCTACACGTCGATCCCGTTCACCCTGTCGTTGGCGGGCGGCCGGGCGCGCGGGCTGTTCGTCGACAACCCGGGGCGGGTGGAGATCGACCTCGCGAAGGCGGACCGGGACGCCATCAGCGTCCAGACGTCGGGCAACCTCGTCTACTACCTGTTCGACGGCCCGACGCCGCGCGCGGTGCTCGAGCGCTATACGGAGCTGACCGGCCGGATCTCGCTGCCGCCGCTGTGGGCGCTCGGCAACCAGCAGTCCAAGTGGGGCTACATGAGCGCCGGCGAGGTGCGGGCGATCGCGCGCGGCTACCGCGAGCGCGGCATCCCGTGCGACGTGCTCTACCTCGACATCGACCACATGCGCGGCTACCGCGTCTTCACGTTCGACGAGGAGCGCTTCCCCGACCCGGCCGCGTTCATCGCCGAGCTCGAGGAGGACGGCTTCAAGGTCGTCGTGATCACCGACCCGGGCGTGAAGGTCGACGAGGACTACTCCGTCTACACCAGCGGGCGCGGCCGCTTCTGCCTGACCGCCGGCGGCGAGGAGTACCGCAACGTCGTCTGGCCCGGGCTGTGCGCGTTTCCGGACTTCACCGACTCCGCGACGCGCGAGTGGTGGGGCGACCAGCAGAAGGCGATCCTCGACGTCGGCGTCGCCGGCGTCTGGTGCGACATGAACGAGCCGGCGCTGTTCGTCCCCCTGCAGTCGACGATGCCCGAGGATGTCGTGCACCCCGGCGGCGGGCATCCGCGCCGCCACGGCGAGATCCACAACCTCTACGGCTCGCAGATGGCGCGCGCGGCGGCCGAGGGGCTGCGGCGCCACCGGCCCGAGCGGCGCCCGTTCGTCATCACCCGCGCGGGCTTCGCGGGCCTGCAGCGCCACGCGCTGCAGTGGACGGGCGACAACTCGTCCTGGTGGGAGCACCTGTGGATGAGCATGCCGCAGCTGCAGAACCTCGGGCTCTCGGGCATCAGCCACTGCGGCGTCGACGTCGGCGGCTTCTTCGGCGACTGCACCGGCGAGCTGCTGGCGCGCTGGACCGAGTTCGGGATCTTCCAGCCGTTCTGCCGCAACCACTCCTGCAAGGGCACGGTGCCGCAGGAGCCGTGGGCGTTCGGCGAGCCGTGGGAGACGGTCTGCCGCGACATGCTCGCGCTGCGCATGCGCCTGCTGCCGTACCTGTACGGCGCGTTCGAGGAGGCGGCGCGGACGGGCGCGCCGATCCTGCGCCCGCTGTTGTTCGAGTATCCCGCCGACGCCACGGTCTACACGGCTGACGACGAGTTCCTGTTCGGCGACGCGCTGCTGGTCGCGCCGATCACGCGGCCCGGGCTCGAGCACCGGCACGTCTACCTGCCGGCCGGGACGTGGGTGCAGTGGTGGACCGGCGAGCGCGTCGAGGGGCCGGCGCACGTGCTCGCGCACGCCCCGCTCGGCCGCCCGGCACTGTACGCGCGCGCCAACGCCGCGATCCCGCTGTGGCCCGTCCAGCCGCACACCGCGGTGCCCAACGCGCTGACCCTGCGCGTGTTCACGGCGCCGGACGCCGCCGCGGTGACGCGCGAGCTCTACGAGGACGCGGGCGAGGGCTACGGTCCCGCCGCGCGGCGCACGCTCGCGTCAGACGGCGCTCGCCTGCAGATCGGCGCCCGCGACGGCGCCTACGTCCCGCCGCGCTCGCGGCTCACCGTCGAGCTCGTCGGCGCCGGGGTCCCGGGCGCGATCGAGGTCGACGGCCGCCCGCACGCCGCCTGGCGCGCGGACGGCGGCGCCGTCCTGGTCGAGCTCGAGGAGCGCTCGAGCCCGACCGACATCGTGATTCTCTAGTGACGCGCGTTGTCGACGGCGTCCTCGGCGTTCAGGTAGCCGAAGCCGTCGACCGGCGTCCAGCCCTGGCCGATCCGGTTGCGCAGCGCGCCGACGATCGTCCGGCCGTTCGACGTCTTGGCCGTGTAGATCAGGCCGACGCCGACGGTGTCGCCGGACGGGAACAGCACGCTCTGGCCGAGCTGGTCGGCTGAGTTGCCGTCCTCGGCCACGCCGTAGGCCGTCGTGGCCTCGTCGCGGTCCACGCCGAACGCGACGGTCCGCCCGCGGGTGAGCTTGCCCCGCTTGAACGAGACCGTCATGCGCTCGTACTGCTGGCGGTTGGCGTCGCCGATCCCCGGCAGGCTGAACGACGCCGACACGTCCGACGCCGCGATGCCCGGGCTCGCCCCGCCGACCGTGAACGGGAAGCCCTGCTGCCACAGCAGCGGAGCGCCGGTCGGGTTGACCGACGGCAGGCCCACGAACGGCCGCGGGTCGAACACGATCCCGCTCGAGAAGATCCCGAACGGCCCGAGCCCGGTGGGGTTCGCGCCGATGCCGTCGAACGTGATCGAGGTGATCGAGCCCGGCCCGTTGTAGCTGACCTTGAAGAAGTCGGCGTTGTCCATCGAGCCCGGCGTCGTCCACTCCGGCCGCGAGTCATGGTGCTCGTCCCCGTACTCGCCGTCGGCGGAGATCGTCAGCCCGTTGCTCGCGTCGCCGGAGTGCTGCTGGTCGAGGTCGTGGTTGAACGCGCTGTGCTCGAGCAGGGTGCGCATCGCGTCCGGCTTGAGCGAGCCCGGGCCGCCGTGCGCCTGCAGCACGAGCGCGGCGATGCCCGCCGCGTGCGGCGCGGCGGCGCTGGTGCCGAAGAAGTTCGGCTGCGTGTCCGCGTCGAACGCCGAGTCGCGCGTGAAGAACGTCGTGTTGCCGCCGTCGGTGGCCGCCAGCTGCGGCACGCGGCGGATGTCGGGCTGCGGCAAGCGGTTGCCGGCCGAGTCGAAGTAGATCGGCAGGTCGCCGCCGACCGACGTGTAGTCCTCCGGCGTCGTCGGCCGGAACGGGTCATACGCCGCGACGGCGGTCGCCCCGCGGGCGAGCGGGTGCCCGTAGATGCTCGGCGCCTGCGGCTGCACGTACTCGTCGTACTGCAGGCCGTCGAACATCTGGTAGCGCAGCTGGGTCGCGCCGCCCTTGTCCGTGTTGGCCTTGGAGATCACGAGCTGGAACGGGCCCTTGGCGTGGAAGCCGATGATCTCGAACGGCTTGCCGCTGAGCTGGTTGAGGTCGGTCGCGCCGCCGAGGAAGTTGCCGTCGGAGTCGAACAGCAGCGCGTTGAGGTCGGTCGTGGTGCGCGAGTTCGAGAGCACCGGCTGGACCTTGAACGTGAAGTCGCCGACGTCACCCTCGAAGCCCGAGACCTCGAACGTGTACGTGCCGGTCACCGGCAGCGTCTGGACGACGATCTCCGGGCTCGTGCCGGTGTCGACCTGCTGCAGGATGTTCCCGGCCGGGTCCTTGAGGGTCAGGATGAAGTCCGTCGAGCCGGAGGGGATCGCGTCCACGATCGCCCGGATCGTCTGGCCCTGGGTGCCGCTGAACGGGATCGAGGCGACCGGCTTGGCGGCCGTGATCTCCCCCGTGGTGTCGAGCACCGGGGGCCCGAGCGGGGCGCCGTTGGGGTCGACCGGGTCGTCCCACTGCAGGTCCAGGATCGCGTCGCCGCCGCCGTCGCCCGCGATCGGGTCGGCGCCGACCGAGATGTCCTGCGCGATGTCGGTGCGGGCGCTGGGGTCGAAGTCCTCGAACCCGCCGGCGTAGAGCGCCGGATCGACGCCGTCGAGCTTGATGTTGGTGCCGCGCGTGGCGACGTTCGGGGCGACGATCCGCAGCGGCGCCGCGTAGGCCTGCTGCGACGAGCCGTTGCCGGCCGAGGAGAAGTAGTGCACGCCCTTGGCCGCGACGTCGTCGACGGCGTCGCTGATCGGGCCGCGGCTGAAGAACGGCTCGTCGAAGTAGCCGACGTCGTCGACGATCACGTTCGCGCCGCACAGCTTCGGGTCGGCCAGCGCGCGGATGTTGTTCGCGAAGCCGAGGTCGCCGGTGTCGGCGGTGGCGAAGCACTCCTTCGCGGCCGGCGCGATGTCGTGCACGATCTGGAGCATCGCGCGGCCCTCGTCGGCGCCGTTGGGATCGTCCTGGAGGACCTTCACGCCGGCCGGCAGGTCGCCCGTGCGGACGTCGTCGGCCGCGTGGATCGTGAGCGGCTTGCCCTCGACGGTCGTGGTCGCGGTGTCGTAGGAGTCAGACAGCGCGCCGACCGTGATCCCGCGGCCGTCGATGCCGCGCGGCACGCGGTCCACGCGCTCGGCGACGACGCCCTGCGACGTGGCGGCGCCGACGTTCGTGTAGGGCTTGAGCGCCTGCGACACGCTCGCGACGCCCGCGGCCTTGGCCAGGTTCCTGATGTCGCTGACGGCGACGAAGCCCTCCAGCGCCTTCTGGTCGGTCGACTGGATCGTCGTCCGCAGGCCGGCCGCCTCGGCGCTCTGGCGCGTGTCGGCGAGCGAGGCGTCCTGGCTGGCGTAGACGTCGACGAGCACCCGGCCCTGGGCGTCGCGGATCGTCAGCGGCGCCTGCGTCACGCGGAAGTTCGGCTTCGCTGCCGGCGGGGCCACGACCCGCGCGAGGCCGTTGCCCAGGTTTCCCGGGGGCGAGTCGTCCGCGCGCGCGACGCCGGCGGCGAGCCACGACCCGCCGCCGATCAGGCCGGCGACAACCACAACCTGGACACGATGCATCTTGGGAGACCCCCTCTTCCCCGCCGGATCCGTCCCGGCGACCTGGAGGTGCGGGATCGTCTCACCGATCGCCGCGCCGGGCAACTCACTACTTTCGTACGTGATAACGTACAAATGTATGTCGCCTCGTGAATGGAACGCCACCTCCTACGACCGCCAGTCCTCGCCCCAGCTGGCGATGGGCCGCGACGTGCTCGATCGCCTCGATCTGCGCGGCGACGAGCGCGTGCTCGACGCCGGCTGCGGCACCGGCCGCGTCACGCAGCTGCTGGTCGACCGGCTCCCGCGCGGGCAGGTCGTCGCCGTCGACGGCTCGCAGGCGATGGTCGACCAGGCGCGCGAGCGGCTCGGCGGCCGCGTCCAGGCGTTCGCCGTCGACCTGCTGGACCTCGAGCTCGACGAGCCGGCCGACGCGATCCTCTCCACCGCCACCTTCCACTGGATCGCCGACCACGACCGGCTGTTCGCCCGCCTGTACGCCGCGCTGCGGCCGGGCGGGAAGCTCGCCGCACAGTGCGGCGGCGCCGGCAATGTCGCGAACGTGCAGGCGGCGATCGACGCCGTCGCCCATCCGGCGTTCGCCGGCTGGGCCGGGCCGTGGAACTTCGCGAGCCCCGCGGACACCGCGCGCCGGCTGACGGACGCCGGGTTCCGCGACGTCTGGACGTGGCTCACCCCGTGGCCGGTCGAACCGGAGGATCCGCACGAGTACTTCGAGACGATCGTGCTCGGCGCGCACCTCGAGCGGCTGCCCGAGGACGAGCGCGAGGACTTCGTGGGCGCCGTCCTGGCGCACCTGGGCGAGCCGGTGGTCGCCAACTACGTGCGGCTCAACCTGCTCGCACGGCGCTGATCTGGACAGCGCGCCGTCCTAGGATGGAAGGTCGTGCTCCGGAACTTCCTCAGTCATCTCGAGCACGATCCCGCCGCGGCTCGGCTCGCCAGCGAAGGCGGCGAGGCGTTCGTCAGCCAGTCGCTGCGGCCGTTCGTCGTCGCCGCGCTCGCCGACCAGGACGCGCGCCGCCCCGCGGTGGTCGTGGTCGGAGACGATCGCGCCGCGCGCGACCTCGCGAACGACCTGCGCGCCTGGCTCGCCCCGCGGTCGGTCCGCTACTACCCGAGCCGCGGCGTCGGCTACGAGTCGCACCTGCGGCCGCCGCCGCATCTTGTTGGGCTGCGGGTCGCGGCGCTGGACGCACTACTCACGACCGCAGGCGGCACCGAACAGCCGGTCGTGGTGATCAGCGCGATCGCGCTGTCGGAGAAGGTACCCGACCCGAAGCTCCGCCCGCACGGCTTCATGCTGCGCACGGGCGACCTGATCGATCTCGAGGAGACCGCGGAGCAGCTCGTCGCCGCCGGCTACGACCGCGTCGACCAGGTCGAGGCGCGCGGCCAGTTCGCGATCCGCGGCGGCCTGCTGGACGTCTACCCGGCGACCGAGGAGCGCGCCGTCCGCGTCGACCTGTTCGACATCGAGATCGAGGCGCTGCGCTGGTTCTCCACGTTCACCCAGCGCAGCCTGGGGGAGACCGACTGCGTCGAGATCGCGCCCGCCGCCGAGCTCGCGCCCGAGCACCGCGAGCTGGCCGAGATGGCCGCGGGCGACGAGGACCGGCCCGACATCACCGAGCTGCTCCCCGTCGAGCACTTCCACCCGCTGCTCGAGCTCCTGCCCGCGAACACGCAGCTGCTCGTCGCCGGCGACGAGGACGTCGAGCCCGCGCTCAAGGACCATTGGGAGGACGTCTGCGCCGCGTTCCACGACGAGGACGCGCGCCACCTTTACGTCTCGCCCCGGCACATCCTGGCCGCGCTCGCCGAGCGCGCCGAGGCGCGCCTGTCGAGCATCTCCCACGGCCAGGACATCGAGATCCGCGCCCAGGCGGCCGACTTCGCGTCGCGCAGCCTGCGCGAGGCCGAGACCGAGCTCGAGAAGCTCGTCCGCTCGGGCTACACGACCGTCGTGTCCTGGCCGCAGATCGGCGCCGCCGAGCGCGCCGCCTACAACCTCGCCCGCATCAAGGCGAGCCTCAACGGCGCCAGCACCGGCCTCGTCTTCACCGAGGCGAACCTGCGCGACGGCTTCGTCGCGCCCGGCCTCAAGCTCGCCGCGTTCCCCGAGCACCGGCTTATCCACCGCCGCAAGGCGTCCACGCGCCCGACGCGCAAAGGCCGCGGCCTGCTGCGCAGCTTCGCCGACCTGCGCACGGGCGATTTCGTCGTCCACGAGGACCACGGCGTCGCGCGCTTCGCGGGCTTTGACACCAAGACCGTCGCCGGCGTCACGCGCGACTACCTGAACCTCGAGTTCCAGGGCGACGACAAGGTCTTCATGCCGGTCGACCAGCTGGCCAAGATCTCGCGCTACCTCGGCGCCGACGGCGGGTCGCCGACCCTTTCCAAGCTCGGCGGGACGCGCTGGGACAAGCTCAAGGCGCGCGCCCGCCACGCCGCCCAGGAGCTGGCCGGCGAGCTGCTGAACCTGTACGCCGAGCGCCGTTCGCGCCGCGGCCACGCGTTCCCGGAGTTCTCCGAGGAGCTGCGCGACATCGAGGCGGCGTTCCCGTTTCGCGAGACGCCCGACCAGCGCGACGCGATCGACGCCGTGATGGGCGACATGGAGTCAGAGCGCCCGATGGACCGGCTGATCTGCGGCGACGTCGGCTACGGCAAGACCGAGGTCGCGCTGCGGGCCGCGGTCAAGGCCGCGAGCGACGGCAAGCAGGTGATGATGCTCGTCCCCACCACGATCCTCGCCCAGCAGCACTACGGCACGTTCCTCGAGCGCCTGCGCGATCAGCCGTTCGTGATCGAGCACGTGTCGCGGTTCCGGTCGACCGCCGACCAGCGCGAGGCGATCAAGCGCTTCACCGAGGGCAAGGTGGACATCCTGGTCGGCACGCACCGGCTGCTCTCGCGCGACGTGCGCGCGAAGGACCTCGGGCTGCTGGTGGTCGACGAGGAGCAGCGCTTCGGCGTCAAGCAGAAGGAGCTGCTGCGCCAGCTGCGGTTGAAGGTCGACGTGATCGCGATGTCCGCGACGCCGATCCCGCGCACGCTGCAGATGTCGCTCGCCGGCCTGCGCGACATCAGCGTGATCGAGACGCCGCCGGAGGGGCGGCGCCCGGTCAAGACCTACGTCGGCGAGTACGACGAGCAGCTCGTGCGCCAGGCGCTGGAGCGCGAGGCGGCCCGCAAGGGCCAGTCGTTCTTCCTGCACAACCGCGTCGACGACATCGACGAGACGGCCGAGCGCCTGCGCGCGCTGTGCCCGCGGCTGAAGTTCACCGTCGCCCACGGGCAGATGGACGAGAAGCAGCTCGAGGAGCGCATGATGGGCTTCCTGCGCGGCGAGGCGGACGTGCTCGTCTCGACCTCGATCATCGAGTCGGGGATCGACATCCCGCAGGCCAACACGCTGATCGTCGACCGCGCGGACCTGTTCGGCCTCAGCCAGCTCTACCAGATCCGCGGGCGCGTGGGTCGCTCGCGCGAGCGGGCCTACGCGTACCTGCTCTATCCCTCGGCGGCCGCGCTCACCGTCGAGGCGGCGGACCGGCTGTCGGCGCTCAGCGACTACACCGAGCTCGGCGCGGGCTTCAAGGTCGCGATGCGCGACCTCGAGCTGCGCGGCGCCGGCAACCTGCTCGGCGACGAGCAGTCCGGCCACGTCGCGGCGCTCGGCTTCGAGCTCTACATGCAGATGCTCGACGAGGCGGTGCGCGAAATGGACCCGTCCGAGGACGGTGCGGAACCGCCCGAGCCGGTGCGCCTGGACGTCAACGTCGATGCCTACGTGCCCGCCGACTACATCCCGTACGAGCAGGCCAAGGTCGACGTGCACCGCCGGATCGCGGGCGCGCGCGAGCTCTCGGAGCTGGTCGAGCTGCGAACGGAGCTCGAGGACCGCTTCGGCGAGCTCCCGCAGCCGCTCGAGAACCTGATCACGCTCCAGCAGGCGCGCATCAAGCTCGGCCAGGCGGGGGCGACGAACGTCAGCTTCCGCCAGGGCCGGCTCGCGGTCACGCCGATCGAGCTCGACGCCGCCACGGCGCGCCGGCTGCGCGAGGCGCTCCCGGGCGCGAACTACGAATCCGGCCGCTCGCAGCTCTCACTCAGGGTTCCTGAAGATCCAATGTTGCGATTCCCGGCGGTCGTGCGCGCGGCGGACGCCCTGCTGGAAGTTCAGGCTGCTGCCTAAACCTTCCGTCAAGAGTTGGGGGGTTACCCGGAGAGCGCCGCTACCATGCGCAGCCGGGAGAAGGTCAATCTCGCTTGCGCCGTGCCCTCCGCGCCGGTCCCGTACGTCCACGTCCCCTTCTCAGCACTAGGTAATGATCAAGGCTGCTCGAATCGCAATCAGCGCCTGCGCCGTCGTCGGCGTCGGGGCAACTTTCGCCGCCTGCGGCGGCGTCCCCGGCAACTCCGTTGCCACCGTCGATGGCGAGTCCATCGGCAAGACCGACTTCACGCACTGGCTGAACGTCGCCGCGAAGTCCTCGGGCCAGCCAGGGGCCGTGGTGCCCGACCCGCCGACGTACGCGAAGTGCGTCGCGGCCAAGCGCAAGGCCACGCCGGCGCCGGCCAAGGGCCAGCCGAAGGTGACCGACGCCCAGCTCAAGACGCAGTGCTCGCAGGAGTACACGCAGCTGCGCGAGCAGGTCCTGCAGCTCCTGATCTCCTTCAAGTGGATCCAGGGCGAGGCCGACCAGCAGAAGATCTCGGTGACCGACGCGGACGTCAAGAAGTCCTTCGACCAGCAGAAGAAGCAGAGCTTCCCGAAGGACGCCGACTACCAGAAGTTCATCCAGCAGTCGGGCCAGACGCAGAGCGACATCATGCAGCGCGTCAAGCTCGACCTCCTGTCGCAGAAGATCCGCGACAAGGTCGTCAAGGGCAAGGACACCGTCACCGACGCGCAGGTCCAGGACTTCTACAACAAGAACAAGGCCCGCTTCGCGCAGCCCGAGAAGCGCGACCTGCGCGTCGTCCTCACCAAGGACCAGGCGACCGCGCAGAAGGCCAAGGACGAGATCGCCGGCGGCGCGTCGTGGAAGACGGTCGCGAAGAAGTACTCGATCGACGACACGTCCAAGGCCGCCGGCGGCAAGCTGCCCGCGCAGGCCAAGGGCACGCTCGACAAGCAGCTCGACGACGCGGTCTTCTCCGCCGACAAGAACAAGCTGCTCGGCCCGATCAAGACGCAGTACGGCTACTACGTGTTCACCGTCACGGGCGTGACGCCGGCCAGCCAGCAGACGCTCGCGCAGGCCAAGGACACGATCAAGCAGACGCTGCAGTCCCAGAACCAGCAGAAGGCGCTGGACGCCTTCGTCAAGGACTTCACGGCGCGCTGGAAGGCCAAGACGGAGTGCTCGGACCAGTACAAGACCTCCGAGTGCAAGAACGGCCCGAAGGCCACGCCGACGCCGACCACGGCCGGCGGCACCGCTCCCGCTCCCACCCCCACCACCGGCCAGTAGGTCACGGCCGCATGTACTAGACGAAGCGCCGCCTCGGGCGGCGCTTCGTCGTTTAAGCTCGGGGTCATGGTGACGTCGCGCGAGAGCGCTTTCGTCGAAGGGCTGGTGCTCGTCGCGTTCGCCGCGCTGGTCGAGCCGGCGACGGCCTGGGTGCTCGCGCTGACCGCGGCGGCGGCGCTGTCGCTCCCCGCCGAGACGGTGCGGCGGCGGTTGGCGCCGGCGGTCGCGGCCGCGACGCTGTTGACGGCGCTGAGCGGCGACGCGCTCCCGCTCGGGGTGCTCGGCGCGCTCCTGCTCGCCGGCGCGACGCGTGAGGCGTCCAGTACCCGTACACGCAAATACGCCGGGTTCTGGCGGGCCTCGCATTCGCCGGCGACCCACCGTGTTTCCGGTGACGGGCACTAGCCTCTGGGCGCATGGAGCCCGTTGGCGACGCCGTCGCGCGTCTGGATGAGCTGACGCGCCGGTTGCGGCGCGAGTGCCCCTGGGATCGCGAGCAGGACGAGCGCTCGATCGTCCCCCACACCGTCGGCGAGGCGTACGAGCTCGCCGCCGCCGCCCACTCGGGCGATGACGCGAAGCTGCTCGACGAGCTCGGCGACGTCCTCTTCCAGGTCCACTTCCTCTCGCTGCTGCTCGAGGAGCGCGGCGGCGGCACGCTGGCCGACGTCGCCGATCACGTGCACGCCAAGCTCGTGCGGCGCCACCCGCACATCTTCGGCGACGTCGAGGTCGAGGGCGCGGGCGAGGTGCTGCGCAATTGGGACCAGATCAAGAAGTCCGAGCACGGACGCGAGCCGGGGATCTTCGGCGACGTCCCCGAGAACCTGCCGGGGCCGCTGTACGCGATCAAGACGCAGCGGCGGGCGGCGTCGACCGGGTTCGACTTCGATCACGTGCCCTACGAGGGTGTGCGCGGTGAGCTGGACGAGCTGGAGGCCGCGCGCGAGCGCGAGGAGCGCTTCCATGAGGTCGGCGACGTGCTGTTCGCCGCCGTCAACGTGGCGCGCAAGCTGAAGGTCGATCCGGAGCTGGCCCTGCGTGCCGCGAGTGACCGGTTTCGGGGGCGTGTGGAGGGTGCGGCGGAGCTGGCGGCGGCGGATGGCGCGGAGTGGGATGCGCTCGAGCGCGACATGCAGCTGGGGTACTACGCGCAGGCCCGATTGAACGCTCGCTAGGGGGTATCGTGCCCCGCCGATGAGCCAAATTGAATCGGTCCACGCGCGCCAGATCCTCGACTCGCGCGGCAACCCGACCGTCGAGGTCGAGATCTCGCTGCGATCGGGCGCGCATGGGCGCGCCGCGATTCCGTCCGGTGCGTCCACGGGCGAGTTCGAAGCCACCGAGCTGCGCGACGGCGGCTCGGCGTACGGCGGCAAGGGGGTCACCCAGGCCGTCGGCAACGTCAACGGCGAGCTCGCGGAGGCCGTGGCCGGCCGTGACGCGTCCGATCAGAAGGGGCTCGACGAGACCCTGATCTCGCTCGACGGCACGCCCAACAAGAACCGCCTGGGGGCGAACGCGATCCTCGGCGTCTCGCTGGCGGCGGCGCGCGCGGCGGCGGCCGAGGAGAACCTCCCGCTGTGGCGCTACCTGGGCGGCGATGCGGCGCACATCCTGCCGGTGCCGATGATGAACGTCCTCAACGGCGGTGCCCACGCGGACAACTCGGTGGACTTCCAGGAGTTCATGGTCGTCCCGCTGGGCGCGCCGACGTTCGCCGAGGCGCTGCGCATGGGCGCCGAGGTGTTCCACGCGCTCAAGGGCACGCTCAAGAAGCGCGGGCTCAACACGTCGGTCGGCGACGAGGGCGGGTTCGCGCCGGACCTCGAGTCCAACGAGGCGGCGCTCGGCGCGCTGCTGGAGGGCATCGAGGCCGCGGGCTACAAGCCCGGCGACGACGTCGCGATCGCGCTCGACCCGGCGACCTCGGAGATCTTCAAGGGCGGCGAGTACGACCTCGAGCACGAGCATCGCAAGCTCTCGCCGGCGGACATGGCGGCCTACTGGGCCGACCTCGCCGGCAAGTACCCGATCGTGTCGCTCGAGGACGGCATGGACGAGGAGGACTGGGACGGCTGGAAGATCCTGACCGAAAAGCTCGGCGAGCATCTGCAGTTGGTCGGCGACGACCTGTTCGTCACGAACACCGAGCGCCTCAAGCGCGGCATCGACGTCGGCGTCGCCAACTCGATCCTGATCAAGGTCAACCAGATCGGAACGCTGACCGAGACGCTGGCGGCGATCGAGATGGCGCGCGGCGCCGGCTACACGGCGGTCATGAGCCACCGGTCGGGCGAGACCGAGGACACGACGATCGCCGACCTCGCCGTGGCCACGGGCTGCGGGCAGATCAAGACCGGCGCGCCGTCGCGCTCCGATCGCGTCGCCAAGTACAACCAGCTGCTGCGCATCGAGGAGGCGCTGGGCGCCGACGCCACGTATCCCGGGCGGTCCGTGTTCCGCAGCTGACCGGCGCTGCAGCTCCGATTGCAGAGGAAGGGCATGCCTGGCGTCGAACGAAGGCGTCAGGCATGGAAGGCCGTACCCGGATCCGGTGGGATCGCCTGGGGCGCTGGGCGCTGATCGGCGTCTTCGCGCTCGTCCTGTACCTGTACGTCGGCCCGGCGATCAGCTGGATCAAGACCTACCGCGAAGCCGGGCGCCAGCGCGCCCAGGTGGCCGATCTGCGCGACGAGAACAAGCGGCTGCGCGATCGCAAGCGCGAGCTCTCCGAGCCCGGCGCGCTCGAGCGCGAGGCGCGCCGGCTGGGCATGGTGCGGGCCGGCGAGCGCGCCTACATCGTCGAGGGCCTCAAGTAGCGCGTTTCTATCCTGCTCTGGTGCCTTACGAGTCCGCGCTCGAACAGTGGCAGGCGGGCCTGCGCCGCCTCGCCGACGCCTATCCGGAGCAGCAGCTGACGCTGGAGCGCGTCACGCGCGAGGTCCAGAACGAGCTGCGCCGCCGGCTCGGCGGCGGCTTCACGATCGACGAGCTGGTCGAGCTCTACGACGAGGGGACCGGCTGGTGCACCGACCTCGCGGTCGAGGTCGCGCCCGAGGAGCCGTTCGCGTGGGACGCGCGCGTCGTCGCGGACGCGGCGTTCGGCCGCTACCAGCGTGCCGCGGTCGACTACGCCGGCGGGCGGCGCCTCGGCTAGTGCGGCAGCCGGATGAACGCGTGCGGGCGCCAGACGGCGCGGAACCCGAGCCGCTCGTAGAGCGCGCGCGGGCGATCCTCGTCGTCGGCGACGACCCACGCGAGCTCGCGCCCGCCCGCGGCCAGCGCGGACTCGATCAGGATCCGGCCGAGCCCGCTCCCGCGCAGCTGCGGCGTGACGTAGACTTGGTCGATCTCGGCCGCGCCCGTGCCGGTCACGAGCGTGACGAAGCCGTCCTCGCCGGCCATGAACGCGCGTACCGGGCGCCGCGCCGCCAGTCGCTCCTGGTCGCGGGCGAGCGCCTCCATCGGGCCGAACTCGAGGTCGTCCTCCGTGTACCACTCGACGCGCAGCGCGCGCGTGCGCTCGAACGGGACCTCGACGACGTCCGGCGACCCGGCCGGCGGCGGGCCCGGGCGGCACATGAAGGCGAGCCGCTCGGTGTACCAGCCGGCGTCGTCGAAGGCCGCTCGCAGCCTGGTGCCCGCGGCCTCGTCCTCGACTTCGAGCTTGCGGTGCGACAGGCCGGATTGCAGGGCTTCGGCGGCCGCGATCAGAGCGTCCGCGTCCGGACCCGGGTCGCGCTCGACGCGCACGAAGTTCGCGTCCCAGTAGCCGGGCACGGCCGGCGAGCGCGCGACCGTGCCGAACTCCCACGGCTCGAGTGTCTCGCACAGCAGTGCCTGCTGCGCGTGCAGCCAGGCGCGTGCCGCGGTCGCGTCAGTCGTTCTCTTCGTCCTCACCGCCGCCGGCCCGCCGGATCACGATCTGGTCCTCCTCGATCGTGACCTCGATCGGGCGGTGGCCCGCCCAGTGCTCGGCGTACACGGGGTCGTCCTGCACGGCGGGATCGAGCCACAGCCCGTAGCCCTCCTCGCCGTGGTCGAACGTGCCCTCCAGGGGGCCCGCGGTCGCCGTTCGGCGGCGCGTGCGCCCGCCGCGACGGCGGGCGGGACGCTTGGGCTTCTCGTCGTCGTCGTCCTCGGGCTCCTCCGCCGCGGCGGCGGCCGCAGCGGCTGCGGCGGCCTCCTCCTCGGCCGCTTTGCGCGCGGCCTCCTCTTCGGCGGCTCGCGCTTCTTCTTCGGCGCGGCGCGCAGCTTCGGCCTCGAGTTCCGCGGCGATCGCGGCGTCGTCCTCCGCGCGGAGGTCGACCTCCGCAGTGGCGGCGCCGTCGTCATCGACGTCGGGCTCGAGACCCTGCTCGCGCTTGAAGGCTTGAATCTGCTGGACGGTGACCTCCAGCTGGTGCGCTATCCACGCATCGGTGCGACCCTGTCGCACCCACCCGCGGATCTGGTTAAGCTGAGGACGCAGGGACCGGCGGCTCATAAGAGGGCCGGAGACTAGCGCAACACCGGGTCTTACCCTTCCTGTCGGGTGCACGCCCCATACCGGACAACCACAACACCTACTAGCCTCACCGGTGCTCACTCTGCGGGCGGATGCGGGTCCGCCACGGAGAAGGGGTCCCAAATCGCCAGGGAGGCGGCGTCATGCTGGTACTGACACGCAAGTCCAATCAGTCGATCATGATCGGCGACGATATTGAGGTCTCGGTCCTGTCGATCATGGGCGAGAAGGTCCGTATCGGCATCCAGGCTCCGCGGGACATTCCTGTGTTCCGCAAGGAGGTCTACCTCGAGATCCAGCAGGAGAACGTGGCCGCGGGCGCCAGCGCGCGCGCGGAGGTCGACGACGCGCTCAAGCGGCTGAGCGCGAACAACGCGCGCGGAAGCTAGGGCCGCATCGCCCAGGGGGCGATGCTCCGGCGAGTTCAGCGGGCGGGAGCGAGGGTGCCGGCCGCGGGTGAACTCGCGGGGCGGGCGCACGGCGCGCCGCGGGCCGGCGTCAGCCGAGCAGGTAGTAGAGCGTCTGGAACATCGCGACCGTGACGACGGCCGCGGTGCCGAGCAGGATCAGCACGAGCAGGAAGAACCGCATCGACCCGTGGCGGTGCGCGCGCTCGCGGTGGCGCTGGAGCTGCCGGCGCTCGGCACGCCGCCGCAGCCGCTCGCGCCGCTCGCGGTCCTCCTCGATCTCCTCGAAGAAGGCGTCCTCGATCTCGGCGATGCTCTGACGCATGCGCATGTCCACATAATCTACAAGCGTGCTTGCCGTTCGCGGCCGGGGTGCGCCGGCCGGAGCGGCTAGCAGCGGCTCCACAAGCCCCGCCTGGCGTGGCGCGCGGTGGCGGCCAGGCGGGCGAATTCCGCCTCGTGCGCGGTGTTGGGGCGGATCGTCAGCGTGCGCGCGTAGCCGCCGCGCACGAGCTCGGCGTTGACGAACAGCCCGTCGCTCGACCGGTACACGTAGGCCAGCATCCGGCCGTAGCGATCGCGCGCCTCGCGGTCGGGCACGAGCCTGACCGTGCGCCCGGCGACGAGCCGTTCGTTCTCGTGCGCCGCGGTCTTGGCGTAGCACTGGACGTGCACGCCTGGCTTGACCGACTCCGGCGTGTCGACGCCGATGTAGCGCACGCGCTCGGTGCGCCCGCCGATCCGCACCACGATCGTGTCGCCGTCGACGACGCGCTCGACGACGGCGTCCGACGAGGGGTGCTCGCGCATCAGCCCGGCGACCTTGCCGCCGCCGAGCGCGGCGGCGGCGAGCAGGACGGCGAAGGTGATCAGGGCGCGGCGCATGGCTCACCGACGCTAGGTGCAGGGGCGGACAAGTTCGCCCCCGTGAAACCATCCGGGCATGTCCAGCCTGCAGGCGCCTCCGGGGCTTCAACCATCGGCCTCGTATTCGTTCACCATGCGCATCGAGCTGCGCCAGCAGCCGGGGGCGTTTGCTCAGGTGGCGGCCGCCATCGGCGCGGAGGGCGCCATCCTCGGCGCGATCGACCTCGTCCGCGTCGATCGCGGCGGCGTGATCCGCGACGTCACGGTCGCGTGCGTCGACGCCGAGCATGGCGAGCGCGTCGTGGCCGGCGTGCGGGCGATCGAGGGCGTGAAGGTCACGAGCGTCTCGGACCGCACGTTCCTGCTGCACAAGGGCGGCAAGATCGAGGTCGTGGGCAAGGTCGCGATCAAGACGCGCGACGACCTCTCGATGGCGTATACGCCCGGTGTGGGCCGCGTGTCGAGCGCCATTGCGCACGACCGCGAGTCCGCCTGGACGTTGACCATCAAGGGCAACACGATCGCGGTCGTCTCCGACGGGAGCGCCGTGCTCGGGCTCGGCGACATCGGCCCCGAGGCGGCGATGCCCGTGATGGAGGGCAAGGCGATGCTGTTCAAGGAGCTCGCCGGCGTCGATGCGTTCCCGCTGTGCCTGAGCACGAGCGACGTCGACGAGATCGTCCGGATCGTCGAAGGCGTCGCGCCGACGTTCGGCGGCATCAACCTCGAGGACATCGCCGCGCCGCGCTGCTTCGAGGTCGAGCGGCGGCTGCGGGAATCGCTCGACATCCCGGTCTTCCATGACGACCAGCACGGCACCGCGATCGTCGTGCTGGCGGCGCTGCTGAACGCGCTGCGCGTGGTCGACAAGCGCATCGAGGACGTGCGCGTCGTCCTGGTCGGCGCCGGCGCGGCAGGAATGGCGTGCGCGAAGATCATCCTGGACGAGGGCGTGACCGACCTCGTGGTGTGCGACATCGGCGGCATCCTGCACACCGGTCGCCCCGATCTCGACGACGAGCGCGCGGCGATGGCGTTGCGCACGAACCCGCGCGGCCTGCGCGGAACGGCGAACGACGCGCTGGCGGATGCCGACGTCGTGATCGGCGTCTCGGCTCCCGGCGCGTTCACCGCGGCGGCCGTGCGCACGATGGCGCGCGACGCGATCGTGTTCGCGATGGCCAACCCGGTCCCCGAGGTCCAGCCCGAGGAGGTCTGGGGCGACGTCGCGATCATGGCCACCGGGCGCAGCGACTACCCGAACCAGATCAACAACGTGCTCGCCTTCCCGGGCGTGTTCCGCGGCGCGCTGGACGTGCGGGCCCGCGGGATCGACGAGGCGATGAAGCTCGCCGCGGCGCGGGCCATCGCCGGCGTGATCGGGGAGAGCGAGCTCGGACCCGAGTACATCGTCCCAAGCGTCTTCAACCGCACCGTCTCGCACGCGGTGGCCGATGCCGTCGCCGGCGCGGCGATCGAGTCGGGAATCGCGCGCCGCGACCGGCGGCCGAAGCCCGAGCCGGCGGTCTGACGCGGATGTCGAATTGTGCTCCCCTGGGGAGCACAATTCGACAACGTCACCGCCTACGCGCTGACGGCGGCCTCCGCCTCGTTGTAGACGTTGATGAAGCGCAGATAGTTGTCGGCGATCTGCTCGGCGGCGGCCCCACGCTCGAGCTTGCCGTCGAGGAAGCCCTTCAGCGCGTCCCACCAGATCGAGCGGCCGATCGCGAAGCCGATGAAGCCCTCGACGCCCGCGGCCTCGCGCAGCCAGTGGTCGACCTTGTCATCGCTCGCGCCGCGGCCCAGCAGCACGCTCTTGACGTTCTCGCGGCCTTCGCCGCTGCGCGTCTGGTCGGCGAGCATCTGCGCGTCCTCGCGCGTGTCGACGCCCTCGATCTTCCAGATGTCGACGTCGACGCCGGCGTCCTGATAGTGCTCGATCGCGCGCCGCATCAGCTCCGGGCGCAGTTCGGCGTCGTAGCGGTCGGTGTCGCCGCCGACGGACTCGAGCTGGGCCGGCTCGGCCGGCACCAGCAACTCGAACAGGAACTTGCGGTCGTTCGCGTGCAGCCAGTCCGCGAGCTTCTTCAGCCGCGCCGTCTGCCGCGCCTCCACCTCGTCGTCGCCCTCGGGGTTCGAGCGTACGAGCACCTTGGTGGCGAATACGTCGAACTTCTCGATGTGGGCCGGGAAGTCGTCGCCGTACTGGAAGTCGAACTCGTTCTGGCCGGACTTCTCGGCCGGCATCGCCAGCGACAGGCCCTGCTCGGGCGCGAGCTGCGGGATGTTCGAGCCGAACTGCTCATCGACGAGGACGCCGGCGGACGCCGGGTCGAGTCCACGCTCGACCGCCTTCTCCATGCCCTCGAAGATCAGCTTCTTGGCATCGGAGATCGTGGCCGTCTCCTCAGGAGTGGGATCACCCTCGATCCCGAACATCTTCTTCTGGAACGACCCCCGGTGATCGAAGGCCAGGATGTAGAGCTTGCCGTCGTAACCCAGAGTCATTCTCTGTACCTCGCCTAGTCGTGCGGTCAGTTTGATACCTACCCTACTCGCGAATCGGGCCGAACTCCGACGCCCGCGCGCGCAGAGACGGCATCCGGGCGAAGCCGGTCATCCCCGGGCCGCGACGTGCGCCTCGGGCGACGCCGTCGAGCAAACGCGATCAGGACTCTCCAAACGGCGAGATCACGCCGAATCGGCGCTCGAGCTCTCGACGCAACCGTGCGCGCAGCTCGGCGAGACAGGCGTTCCGCTGCGACGTCAGTGTCGAGACACTCCCACGCCCGCCGAGCGCTGAGAGCGTGCCGTCGCGGGTGGCGGCGTGGAGGCCGCCGCGCCGTCCGGAAGTCCCGGCGCAAAAAGGTGTCGAGAGAGCCGCTCCGGACGCGTAGACTTGGTTCCCCTCCATGTCGAGCGGCCCGGACCTGTATCTCGTCTGCAAGAGCTGCGGTGCAGAGGTGTCTCCGTACATCACGGAGTGCCCCTACTGCGGCACACGCATCCAGAAGCGCGCCCCCAAGCTGGACCGGGGCGGCGTTCCGCGCGCGCCGCGCCGCGCTCGCACGCGCCCGCAGCTCCCGCGCCTGCGCTCGGGCGAGATCCCGGGGATCCGTCCCGACCGGCGCCCCTGGGCCGTGTGGCTGATCGTGGTCGCCTCCGTGCTCATCACGCTCGGCCTCAAGTCGGGCCTGCTGGACCCGGTGAACTTCGTCTACGGCGCCGGCACCGACGACCCGTGGCGCGCGTTCACGACGCTGTTCGCGTACACGTCGACCGGTTATGAAGTCATGACGGTCGGCACGATCGCGCTGTTCGGCTGGCTGCTCGAGCGCCGCCACGGCTGGTGGGCGCCGCTGCTGATCTTCGTGGCCGCCGGCGCCGGCGGCGCGTACGTGTCCGTCGGGGTCGCCGGCGAAAGCGTGGCGATCGGGGCCAACGGCGCGGCGCTCGGCATGCTGGCCGCGTGGGCGATGCGCGACGTGCTGGGCCGCCGCCACGGCCGCGAGGACGACAGCGATCTGCTGGGCGTGCTGGCGATCGCGGCGGTGCTGGTCCTGCTACCGCTCGCCACCAAGGATGCGAGCGGCGTGGCCGGCGTAGTCGGCGGCGTGATCGGGCTCGTCCTCGGGCTCGGCCTCTCCCGCCTGCGCGAGCGCTAGGCGGCGCGGGACTCCCCGAAGCAGCGCCCCGCTTGGCATGCGGCGGGAGTCCGCTTGGCGCGGGTGCCCGGCGGGCGGCGGCGCGGGACTCCCCGAAGCAGCGCCCCGCTTGGCATGCGGCGGGAGTCCGCTTGGCGCGGGTGCCCGGCGGGCGGCGGCGCGGGACTCCCCGAAGCAGCGCCCCCTGGGCGATGCGTCTTATTCGGCGCGCAGCACCGCTGCCGCGCTCGTGCGCGCGGCGCGCCGGGCCGGCAGCGAGCCCGCCAGCGCCGTCACCGCGAGCGTGAAGGGCACGATCAGCGCGAGCGCGAATGGACCGGGTGTGCCGACGATGTCCGTGCCCTCGCTCGGGCTCAGGGCGGCCATCAGCGTGCGGAAGATCACGATCCCCGCCGGGATGCCCGCCACGACCGCGATCAGGCCCAGCGCGGCGCCGCCCGCGTTGACGACCGCGAGCACGCCGCCCGGCGTCAGCCCCACGGCCTTGAGGATCCCGAAGTCGCGCGAGCGCTCGCGCGTGACGAGCAGCAGCGTGGTCAGCAGGTTCACGAGCGCCACCGCGACGAGCAGGGCGCTCGAGCCGTAGACGATCGGCCGCACGTCGGCACGCTCCTGCACCACCTCGTCGCTGACCAGCTGCGCCGAGACCCCGTGGCGGTCGAGGTCGCGCCGGAGCGCACGTGCGTCGGTCCCGGGCGCCAGGCGCGCGACCACGTCGCCCGCCGGTGCGCCGGGCAGTGTCGCGCGGTTGAAGATCACGACCTTGCCGTCGTTGTCGGGCTCGACGTGGCGCCCGACGAGGTGCAGCCGGAGCGGGCGCCCGGCGACGCGCACGATCAGCGTGTCGCCGACTTTCAGATGCAGCGCGTCGTAGAGGCCGCGGCCGGCGATCGCCTCGCCGGGCCTGGCGAACATGCGCCCGTCCGGCACGGCGTAGGGAAGATCCGCGCCGACGGCTCGCGCCTGGACCTGCAGGCCGCCGAACGCGCTGACCTGGAACGATGAAATCGTCGTCGCGCTCGCGACGCCGCGCTCGGAGCGGACGAGCGCGAGCGCCGCCGCTGTTCCCGCGCCGCCGGGCTCGACGCGGACGTCCCACGGCTTGGCGCGCAGCGCCGGATCGTCGATGACCTTGTGGTATGTCGCCTCCATCGAGAGCCCGGCGACCAGGGTCACGACCATCATCGCCAGCGCGCCGACGGTCAGCACGGCGCGCGACCGGCTCGTGAACGCGTCCTTGACCCCGAGCCGCGCCGCGACGGGGAGATGCAGCGCCGCCGCCACGCGCGCCGCGCGCGAGGCGCCGCCACCGGCGGCCGAGCGCCCCAGCGCGAGTGCTGCGACGGTGTTCACCCGGCCCGCGCGGATCGCGGGGAGCGCCGTGCAGATCGCGACCGCGAGCAGGATCAGCACCAGCGCCAGGCCCAGCGGACCGGGCGCCAGCGCACTCGGTGTCGGCGTCGCCAGCAGGCTGGCCATCGGCCGCAGCAGCAGCGGCGCGATCGCCGTCCCCGCAACGAGCCCCAGCAGCCCGGCGGCGAGCGCGATGGCGAGGTACTCGCCCACCAGCAGCGCCACGACCCCGCGCGGGGTCAGCCCGACCGCCTTCAGCAGCCCGATCTCGCGCCGCTGGGCGAGCACGCGCCCGCTGATCACGGTCGCGACCGTGAAGGCGACGGCGATCAGCGCCAGCAGCGTATTGACGCCGATGATGATCGTGTTGGTCCGTGCCTGGTCGGTGATCGTGTCGCGCACGTCGCGCCAGTCGGTGAAGGCCAGGCCGGGTTGCAGCTGCTGCGCCGCGCGCTTGAACGCGTCGACTCGCGCCGGATCGGCGAGGCGGACGCCGAGGCGGGTCGAGTCGCTCGTCACGTCCGGCGCCCACAGCAGTCCCGGCGTCCAGCGGGGATAGGTCGCCTGCTCGGTCGTCACGGCAAGGCCGGAGATCCGGTAGGCGCGCCCGCGGACGCGCAGGCTCGCGCCGACGCGCAGCCCGCTGGCGCGCGCGAAGCTGCGCTCGACCAGGACCTCGCCGGCGCCCGGGCGGCGTCCGTCGGTCACGTGCGGGACGTCGACGGCGGCATCGGGCGCCGGCAGCGCCTCCAGGCCGACCGCGACGCTCGAGCGTCCCAGCGGCGCCGTCGCGCTCACAACCGGCCGCGATTGCGCGGCGACCACACCCGGCAGTTTCGCGAGCGCCGGGAGGTCGCCCCTCCCGTAGACCGCGACGTCCGCCCCGCGCGTCGCGCGCTGGGCGGCGGCGAACGGATCGTCGAGGCCGGCGCGCAGCGCCAGTGTCACGACCAGCGCGGTGGCGGCCGCGAACACCGCGAGCGCGGTGAGGGCCGTCTGGCCGGGACGCGCTGCGAGGTCGGCGCGCGCGACGCGCACGGCGGCGGGCCACATCGTCACACCTCCAGCTGCATCAGGCGCGAGACGGTCGCCGCGACGTCGCCGCGGCCCGCGTCCAGGCGCGTCTCGTGGGCCACCGCGCCGTCGCGCATCGCGATCACGCGATCGGCGCGGGCGGCCACACGCGCGTCGTGCGTCACGAGCACGATCGTCTGGCCGCGCTCGGCGTTCGCGGCGCGCAGCAGCGCCATCACGTCGCGCGCGCTGGCCGAGTCCAGGTTGCCGGTCGGCTCGTCGGCGAGCAGCACGCGCGGCCGGTTGATCAGCGCGCGGGCGATCGCCACGCGCTGCTGCTGGCCGCCCGAGAGCTTCCCGGGCGGGCTTGCGGCGCATTCGGCGATCCCGAGCGAGCCCAGCAGCTCCTCCCGCCGCGCGCGGGCGTCGCGCGCCGAAAGGCCGGCGAGCAGCCCGGGGAGCTCGACGTTGTCGGCGACCGTGAGGTTGGCGATCAGGTTGAAGAACTGGAACACGAAGCCGATCTCGCGCCGCCGCAGCAGCGCCCAGCGCGCCTCGCTGAACGTGTCGACGCGGCGGCCCGCGAGCTCGATCTCACCCGCTGTCGGCCGATCGAGCCCGCCGAGCAGGTTCAGTAGCGTGGACTTGCCACAGCCGCTCGGGCCGGTCACGGCGACGAACTCGCCGTCGGCGACGGTGATGCCGACCCCGCGCAGGGCGTGCACGCCACCGTCGTAGGACCGGCTGAGGCCGCGCGTGAGGATCACGGGCTCCATGGGTCAGCTCCCATTCGTTGTTCGCAGAGGTCGAGCCACTTGAGATCGGCTTCGAGGTGCAGGGCCGCGCCCTCGACGAGCAGGGCGGCGGTGGCGTCGCCGTCGGCCTGAGCGGCGACGTCGTCGAGATCGCGCAGCGCCTGCAGGTAGGCGCCGCGCTGGCGGTCGATCAGTGCGAGCGGGTCCGCGATCCCCGCGGCCCGGGCCAGCACGAGCTTGATGAAGAAGTCGTCCTTGAGCCGGGTGGCCGGCCCGGCGTCCGCCACCCAGCCCGACAGCTCGTCGCGGCCGGCGTCGGTCAGCCGGTAGACGCGCTTGTTCGGGCGCCCGTTCTGGGCCACCGCGTCGTCGTCGACCAGCCCGTCGCGCTGCAGGCGCGAGAGCGTCGTATAGATCTGCCCCGCGTTCAGCGGCGGCAGGACGGAACCGAACCGCGCCTCGAGCGCCTGCTTGAGCTCGTACCCGTGGGCCGGGCCGGAGGCGAGCAGCGCGAGCAGCGGGAACCGCATCTAAATACTCGTTATACATACCGAGTATCTAGCTGTCAACGCGCGGCCGAGGGCGGCCACGGGGCGCGGGCGGCCCGCGGGGCGCGGCGAGGCGAGCGCCCGTGAGGCGAGGGGAGAGGGCGGCGCGGCCAACGGCCGCGGGGCGCGGGCGGGCCGGGCGCGGCGGCGGGCGGGCCGGGCGCGGCGGCCAGGCGGGCCGCGGCCCGCCCGCGGCCAGGCGGGCCGGTGCCCGCTAGCGGATCTCGCGGACCATCACGAGGTTCGTCGCGCCCGGGGTGCCGGTGCGACGCCCGGCGGTCAGCACCACGCGCGCGCCCGGCGCCAGCCCGGCGAAGTCGCGCGCCGTCGTCAGCGCCAGCTCCACCATCTCGCTGACGTCGTCGGCCGCGGCCATCGTCGTCGGATGCACGCCCCACTCGAGCGTCAGCTGGTCCGCGACGCCGGCGTGCTGGGAGAGCGCGATGATCGGACGCCGGCGCCGGTACTTGGCGCACGAGCGGGCGGCGCCCCCGGTCGACGACGGCACGATCAGCGCGACGGCGTCGAGCTCGTCGGCGAGCTCCACCGCCGCTCGCATCACGGCGTCCGACGTGATCCCGGTGTGCATCGGGCGCGCGCGGCCGTGGATCACCGGGCTCTCCTCGGCGGCCGTGGCGATCTCGGCCATCGCGCGCACCGCCTCCACGGGATAGGCCCCGATGCTCGTCTCGGCCGAGAGCATGACGGCCGACGTCCCGTCGATCACGGCGTTGGCGACGTCCGTGGCCTCGGCGCGAGTGGGCTCGGGCGCGCGGATCATCGACTCGAGCATCTGCGTCGCCGTGATCACCAGCTTCCCGTGCTGGGTGGCGCGCCGGATCGTGTCCTTCTGCATCAGCGGCACGCGCGCGACGCCCGCCTCGACGCCGTAGTCCCCGCGCGCGACCATCACGCCGTCGGCGGCCGCGATGATGCTGTCCAGCGCCTCGTAGGCCTCGATCTTCTCGATCTTGGCGACGGTGCGGGCGGTCGAGCCGAACCCGGCCAGCAGGCTCCGCAGCCGCTCCATGTCGGTCGCCGAACGCACGAACGAGAGCGCGATGAAATCGGCGCCCACCGCCGCCGCGAGCTCGATGTCGGCGAGGTCCTTCTCCGTGATCGCGGGCAGCTCCGGGTGCGCGTAGGTGACGTTGATGCCCTTGCGCGGCGCGAGCGAGCCCGGCGAGCGGGCGTGGACCCGGACGAGCGCCCCGTCCACGCGGTCGACCGTGAAGCGGGGCACGCCGTCGCCGATCACGAGCTGCGAGCGCTCGGTCACCAGCGCCGCGAAGTGCTCGAACTCCACCGTGACGTCGCCGCCCTGGCCGGGCCCTGCGAACGTGAGCGTCTCGCCCGCGAGCACCTCGCGCGCCGGCGTGTCGGTGGCCAGCCGCAGCTTCGGACCCTGCAGGTCCAGCAGCAGGCCGAGCGGGCGCCCCGCGCGCTCGGCGGCCGCGCGCACCGCGGCCGCGCGGACGCGCAGATCCTCATGCGTGCCGTGCGAGCAGTTGAGCCGCGCGCAGTCGAGTCCGGCCGCCACGAGCGCGTCCAGCACGCCCGCTCCATCGGTGGCCGGACCCAAGGTCGCCACGATCTTCGTCTGCCGTTCCAGCATCAGATGACCGTGATTGTGCCCGGCCGGCGCGTCACGAGCCGTCCGGCGACCGCCACGCGCTCGTATGATGGCTGGCCAGTGGCCGCCCGCCGCGCCTACACCGACGACGAAGTCGAAGCCGCCGTGCAGGCGCTGTCGGATCCGGCCCGGCTGGAGGAGGCGCAGCGCGTCGTCGCCACGAACGCGCCGGCGCTGCAGACGATCCTCAACCAGGCGCTCGACGAGGCGGACTGGTTCGGGGCGGCGCACCAGCAGCTCGTGCTCGAGGCAGCCGGGAAGGCCGAGATCGATGCGCGCCTGCTGGCGGTCCGCACACTGCTGGCCGAGGAGACGCGCGTCAGCATGCTGATCGGGGTGGCCGTGGGTTTCGAGCTCGCCCGCGAGCTCATGGACAAGGAGGACGAGCGATGACGGCTGACGTTCGCTGGCTGGGGCACTCCGCCTTCCACCTCTCCGGTGGCGGTGCGGACGTGCTCGTGGACCCGTTCCTGACCGGCAACCCCAAGGCGGCCACGACCGCCGACGCGCTGCCCGCCGACGTGATCGCCCTCACCCACGGCCACGGCGACCATGTCGGCGACGCGGTCGGCATCGCCAAGCGCACCGGGGCGACGGTGGTGGCGATCACCGAGCTCGCCGCCGAGCTGTCGGGCGAGGGCCTCGAAGACGTTCGCAACCCGAACCTCGGCGGCACGATCGTGTTCGACTGGGGCTGGATCAAGCTCGTGCCCGCATGGCACACCAGCACGTCGCCGAAGGGGACGGTGCACACGCCGGCCGGCCTGCTGATCCACTACGGCGGCCACCTGATCTACCACCTCGGCGACACGGCGCTGTTCGGCGACCTCAAGCTGATCGCCCGGCGCGGCGACCGCGTCGAGCTGGCGCTGGTCCCGATCGGCGGCCATTACACGATGGATCGCTACGACGCGGTCACCGCGGTCGAGCTGATCAGCCCGTTCCAGACGATCCCGATCCACTACGGCACGTTCCCCGCGGTGGAGACCGACGCGGCCGCGTTCAAGGCCGACGTGGAGCAGGCCGGCTTCTCCGAAGTGCTGGTGCTCGGACCCGGCGACACGCACACGCTGCGATGACGCACGCCGTGGTGCTGATCGGAGCCGAGCGCTCCGCGATCGCCGACCTCGGCGGCAAGCTCGCCGACGTCGAGGGCGTGGCCGAGGCGTACTCCGTCACCGGCGAGTGGGACTTCGTCGCGATCCTGCGCGTGCGCAACCCGGAGGAGGTCGCCCAGGTGGTCACGCATCGGTTCGCCGACATCGCGGGCATCGCGCGCACGCAGACGATGGTCGCCTTCGAGGTGTTCTCCCAGCACGACCTGGAGGCGCTCTTCTCGATCGGCGGGTAGCGCCGTACACTGACGCCGTGTCAGCAGAACGCACGGCGCGGTCGGACTTCCAGGCGACGAGCGATCCGGCATTGCGCGCCGGTGCGGCGCAACTGCTCGACTACCGCGCGCTGTACTCGCTGTGGGAGCGCCAGCAGTGGGCGGTCGGCGACCTCGACTTCACGCAGGACCGGATCGACTGGCACGAGCGGATCCCCGCCGACGAGCGCTTCCAGCGCATGTACGGGCTGTCGGCGTTCTTCTGCGGGGAGCAGCGCGTGGCCGCCGAGCTCGGGCCGATGATGCGCGCGTGTCCCGACGAGGACATGCGGATCTTCCTGTGCACGCAGATCGCCGACGAGGCGCGCCACGTCGCGTTCTTCGACCGCTTCTACTCCGAGGTCGGCGTGCTCCGGGCCGACACGCTCGAGGGCCGGCTCGCCGAGACCTCCGAGCACCTGAACCCGGACTTCGGCGTGCTCTTCGACGAGCTGCTGCGCTCGCGCGTGGATCGGCTGGCGCGCGAGCCCGAGGACCTCGAGTGCCTGGTCGAGGCCGTGACGATCTACCACATGGTCACCGAGGGGATGCTGGCGCTGACCGGCCAGCACTTCATCATCGATTTCAACGAGCGCGCGGGGACGCTGCCGGGCTTCGTCGCCGGCTTCACCCTGGTCGCGCGCGACGAGCATCGCCACGTGGCGTTCGGCGCGCGCTTCCTGCGCGACATGGTCGGCCGCGAGCCGCGCTACGCCGACGTCATCCGGCGCACGCTGGTGGAGGTCGGTCCGGCGGCCGACGGCGTGCTGCGGCCGAAGTGGTTCGAGGGCGGCGACGACGAGCCGCTGCTGTTCGGCGTCTCGGTCGCCGAGACGCGCGCGTTCGCGATGCAGGCGCTGGAGCGGCGGCTGAGGGCGATCGGCCTCGCCTAGGAGCCGGTTGACCTTTCCCCGCATCGCATCGACGGATCAAAGATCACCAGACTCCTAGACTGTCCGGCCTGCCCGGCCTGGTCCTCGACGAATTCCGCCCCACGCTGCGCGACGCGCTGGCGCCGCTGCCGCGCCGGCGCCGCCGCGTGATCATCGCCGCGCTCGTCATCGTCGTGCTCGCGCTGGTGGCGCTGAAGCTGCGCCCGAGCGGGGATCAAGGGACGCGCGTCGTGCGCGCGGCGCCGGTCGCGTTCAACCTGCGCTACCCGGCGCCGCTGAAGGAGCTGACGCCGGGCGCTGGTGAGTGGCTGCACCTGGAGCGCCGCGTGGACGGCAGGCTCGTGGACTCGATGGTCGTCTCGCCGCTGCGGCTGCCGGCCTACCAGGGTGATCTCGGCGGCGTCCTGCCGGTGCTCGCCTCGCGCGCGGTCGACACGCTGCGCACGCGCTTCCCGGGTCTCGAGCTGGTCGACGAGGGCAAGGCGCGCATCAACCAGGCCGCCGGCTACACGCTCGTCTTCCGCGTCAGCCGCAGCCCGCGGGTCTACGGCCGGCTCGTGCTGCTCCCGCAGCCCGTTCCGGGCACCCGTGACGGCGTGACGCTACTGCTGCTCGCGACCCCCGACGCCGGCGTCGGCAAGGCCGACGACGTCGGCGTGCGCGGGCTGCTGAAGACGCCGTACCGCACCTTCCGGTTCGGCACCCAGGGGCCATGATCGACTTCGAGACGTTCGTCGCCGTAGACATGCGCGTCGGTCAGATCACGGCGGTCGACGAGTTTCCCGAGGCGCGCAAGCCGGCCTGGAAGCTGACGATCGACTTCGGCGAGGAGATCGGCGTCAAGCGCTCGTCGGCGCAGATCACGAACTACGCTCGCGACGAGCTGCTGGGCCGCCGCGTCGTCGCGGTCGTGAACTTCCCGCCGCGCCAGATCGGCCCGGTGCGCTCCGAGGTGCTCGTGCTCGGGGCCTCAGACGAGCAGGGCTGCGTGATCCTGCTGCGCCCGGACACCGACGTCCCGCTCGGCGCCCGGATTCACTGAGGCGTCGCCTCCGGCGTCGGGGTGACCGTCGGCGACGGGGTGGGCGTCGGGGTCGGCGTCGTCGTGGTGGTCGGAACCGGCGTCTCCGTCGGCTCGGGCACGGCGGTCTCGGTCGGCTCGGGCGTCGCGTTCACGGTGGGCTGCGGCTGCGCCGGCACGGCCGCCAGCACCGGGCCCGGCTGGGCCGGCGGGGGCGGCGGCGGGGTCAGCGAGCCGCCGCCGGTCTGCGCGATGCCCTGCGTGTCGGTCGGCAGCGCGGTCGTGTCGCCGTCGTGGGCCTCGCTCGATGCCGGGGTCCCGGTGGGCGTCGCGGTCGCGGTCGGCGTCGCATCGGCCTTCACCTTGACCGGCGCTTCGGCGACCGGCTTGTCCACCTGCTTGGCGTGCTTGACCGCGGTCGGCTGGGGCGAGGAGGACACCGGCACCGGCGCCGTCGTCGGCGCGGCGGTGGCGACCGCGGTCGGCGCGGGGGTCGCCACCTTGGCGACGATCGTGGTCTTCGCACGGTGGGCGCGCGGGGCGGCCGCATGCTGGACCTCGACCGCTCCGGCGGTGACGATCGCCGCGGCGGCGAGGCCCGCGGCCGCCTTGGACGCGAACGCCGTGAAGCCGACCTGCAGCGCCGTGCCCGCGCTCGAGCCGGCGGCGGCCGCTCCGCCCGTGGCCGCGGCGGTCCCGCCACCGGCCGCGGCCGTGGTCCCGAGATGGGCGAGCAGCGTCTTCTTGAGTAGCAGCAGCGGGCCGACCGGATACAGCGCTGCGAGCGCGCGGTTGTTGGCCCGCAGCTGCTTGCGGAACTTCGTGCAGCGCTCGCAGGTGCGCAGGTGCCGGCGCACGGGCGCCGTCGTGCGCATCAGGCCCTCGGCGACCTCGCCCAGTTCCGCGCGGACCTCCTCGCAGGACAGCAGGCGCGCCTCGGCGGCCTCGGCCAGCGACACGCGAGCGCGGACGAGCAGCGACTTCACCGAGGGCACGGTGGTCTCCATCGCCTCGGAGATCTGCTCGTAGGACAGCGCGTCGATCTCGCGCAGGAGCAGCGCCGTGCGCTGCGTCTCCGGCAGGTCCTGCACGTCGGCGATCAGGAGCCGGAACTCCTCGCGGCGATGGACCTTGTCCGCCGTCGTCAGCCCGCCCTCGGACAGGTGGATGTCCATCGAGTCCATCCCGACCGCCTGCTGGCGGCGCAGGTGGTTGAGCGAGCGGTTGCGCGCGATCCGGTACAGCCACGGCCGCACGTTGATCTCGCGCTCGTCGGCCAGCATCGCGTTGAAGGCGGCGGCGAAGACCTCCTGCAGGACGTCCTCCGCGTCCTCGCGCGAGCTCAGCATGTGGCGGCAGAACGCCAGCAGCCGCGACTGGTAGCGGGCCACCAGCGCCTCGAAGGCGTGATGGTTCCCGCGCCGGATCAGCGCGATCAGGCGCTCGTCGGACTGCAGCCGCAGCAGCGGCGAACAGCCGTGGAGACCGGCGACGCCGGCGTGTTGTATGGCGGAGGCTTCCAACGAAGTACGGGCAGGCGGAAATGGGCCCACACGCAGAACCGCCGGCGCGTGGGGAAGTTGCGGCAAATCCAGGGTAGCGCCCGGTCTCGAAGCTACGACGGGGTCTGGCGGGCCCCGCTCGAGTCTGCCGGGCGGCGGCCGCCGCACCCGTACGACCGGTGCACGAGCGGCGTCCGCCGCGGGCCGAGCGAAGCGGTGACAGCCCGAAGGGCTCGGCAGTACGACCGGTGCATTCGCCAGCGACCCGCCGTAGCTCCGTTCCCGGGCGCAGCGTCGGCCCACTACGATCCTCGGTCGGCCCGGGTGGCGGAACAGGTCAGACGCGATCGGCTTAAACCCGATTGTCCTCAGGGGCGTGTGGGTTCGAGTCCCACCCCGGGCATGCCACCGATTCGCATCCGCATGGCCGATCTGAACGTGAGACTTCAGCCCCGCGCCCGTCACGACGAGGTCGTCGGCGAGCGCGCCGGCGCGGTCGTGATCCGGGTCACCGCGCCGCCGGTCGACGGCAAGGCCAACGCCGCGCTGTGCGCATTTGTCGCCCGCAGTGTCGGAGTGGGAACATCCCGTGTGAGTGTTGTCCGCGGACAGACATCACGCGACAAAGTGGTGCGCGTCGAGGGCGTCGCGCAAGAAGTCGTGCGCGGTGCTCTTCTTGGTCAGCGCGCGGACTAACTGCAGCGCTCAGGGCCGCCGCGGAGCGCCTCGCGAGGTCGCGAGGCGCTGCCTGCAAAAGCGGTCGGACGCGCTAGGCCGCCGCGGAGGCGGCCCGCGTGCGGGCGTGCGTGAAGCCTTCGAGCACCGCGCCGGCGAGGCCTTCGCGGCCCGAGATCGTGAGCGCCTCGGTCGAGCCCTCCGGACCGAGCGCGCGGACCCATGCCGAAACCGGGCCGCGCACCGTGGCCGTCGGCGCCGCGCCGCCGACCTCGGAGATCTCCACGCGACCGCCCGCGAGCGTCACGAGGTACTGGCGCTCGGGCGCGTCGCCGTCAGCCTCCACGATCAGCTCGACGGTCCCCTCGAGCCCAGCCGGCGGCTCGAGAATGCCCGGTGCCAGGCGGAAAATCGCGCCGACATTGACGTCTTCGCCGGGCCGCGGAGCGCTCCAGGTCCAGTCGTAGCCCCAGCGCGCCAGCGCGCCGAGGACGGGGATCAGCTCGCGCGAGCGCTCGGTCAGCTCGTAGTCCACGCGCGGCGGCACCTCGCGATAGCGCTGGCGCGTGAGCAGTCCGTCGGCGACCATTCGGTTCAACCGCGAACGGAGTTGTTCCGTGCTGATGCCGGGTAGTACGCGCTGCAACTCGACGAACCGGCGCGGACCGGCGGCGAGATCACGGATGATGAGCAGCGTCCATTTGTCCCCCACGAGGTCCAGCGCGCGCGCGTCGGGCGACCACTGGTCGTAGGGATGACGTTTGGGCGGAGGAATAGGTGGTATGAGAGGCCTCCCTGGTGCGGCCTGGGGTGCGCGCAGAATACCCGGTCTCGCGGCAGAAGGTTGGTGTTATCGACATATACGGCCGATTACTCGGGTGTGATCACGAACGCAAGTTCCTTGCTCTACATCCGTTATATGGCTGCGACGGGGGCATCTGCTCTCGCGTCCGGGGAACGACACGAGAACGAGGATGTACGGCATGGGTGAGCTCATCAGGCTGGAGGACCGCCGAGCGCGGCTCCGGCTGGAGGCCGCCGCGGTAGTACGGGGGGATCCGTGAGGGGGGAGTTCTTCTTCGACCTCGCGTCCCCGTTCACGTACCTCGCGGCGGAGCGAGTAGACCGCGCGTTCGACGCGGTGACCTGGACGCCGGCGAGCGCGCAGACGTTGCGTTGCCGCTCACTGCCGGCTGACGCGGCGGAGACCGAGGAGGTCATGGAGCACGCGGAGGCGCGCGCTTCGGCGCTGCGGCTCCCGCTGGAATGGCCCGAGCGCTGGCCGGCGCAGGTCCCGGCCGCGATGCGGGTCGCGCACCACGCGGCGCAGGAGGGGCGAGGGGCCGCGTTCGTGCTCGCGGCGACGCGACTCGCGTTCGCCGGCGGCTTCGACCTCGACGACCTCGAGATCCTGACCGAGGCCGCGGCGGCGGCGGGGCTGCGACTTGACCTGTGCCTGCGCGCGGCGCGCGAGGAGCGCCGCGACGGCGCGATGGAGGCCGCCGCCCGGCGGCTGCTGGGCGCGGGCGCGGACCGCCTGCCGGCGCTCGTGATCGAGCGCGGCGTCTTCTGGGGCGAGGACCGCATCGGCGACGCGGTCGCGACCGCCCGGCTGCAGGCGGCCGCTGCCCTCAGGGGCTGAAGCCGGACCTACGGGCTGACGAGCCCGGCGAGGATCTGGGAGTCGAGCGACTCGCGCGGCTCCCGGTCGGCGGTCCGCGGAAGGCTCAGGATCGGGTCGTCGCGGTCGGACTCCGCCAGCAGCAGGTCGAGGTCTGAGTCGGTGATGGTCGGCGTGATCTTGGGCACAGCAGGCTCCTTGTCGCTCGCTCGCCTCCCACCTCACCACCGTTGCGTCTCCGCGTCAGCGGCCGCGGACGGCGCGACCCCCCGCTTAGGGGGGATAGATTGGCGCGCCTATGGAGACCGAGTCCCCGACGCGGCCCCACGGCGGCCGCATGATCGCGCAGCGGCTCAGGGCGCACGGCGTCACGCGGCTGTTCACGCTCTCCGGCGGGCATCTGTTCTCGCTCTACGAGGGCTGCCGGACCGAGGGCATCGAGATCATCGACACGCGCCACGAGGCGACGGCGGCGTTCGCCGCCGAGGGCTGGGCCAAAGTCACGCGCGAGCCGGGGGTGGCGGCGCTGACCGCGGGGCCGGGCGTCACCAACGGCATGAGCGCGATGGCGTCGGCGCGGCTGAACCATTCGCCGATGATCGTCCTGGGCGGGCGCGCCCCCGCGTTCCGCTGGGGCCAGGGCTCGCTGCAGGAGATCGACCACATCCCGTTCGTGCGCCCCGTGGTCAAGCTCGCGGCGACCGCGGGGGCGACGCCCGAGATCCCCGGACTGGTCGATGAGGCGTTCGCCGTCGCGCGGCGCCCGCACAGCGGCCCGGTGTTCCTGGACTTCCCGCTCGACGTCGTGTTCACGGAGGCCGACGTGGAAGAGCCGGGCGACGTCTCCGCGCCGCGCGCCGGGCACGCGGACGCGGCCGCGCTGGACCGCGCGCTCGCGCTGCTGGCCGACGCCGAACGGCCGGTGATCATGGCCGGAACCGACCTCTACTGGGGGCGCGGCGAGGACGCGCTGCGCGCGCTCGCGCAGGCGCGCGGGATCCCGGTGTTCTTGAACGGGCTGGCGCGCGGCTGCCTGCCGGCCGACCATCCGCTCGCGTTCGCACGCGCACGCTCCTCGGCGCTGAAGGGTGCCGACGTGGCGCTCGTGATCGGCGTGCCGATGGACTTCCGGCTCGGCTTCGGCGGCGCCTTCGGCGAGGAGACCGAGCTCGTGACGATCGATGTCGCCGAGCCCGCGCGCGATCATCCGCGCACACCTGCGGCCGAGCTCTACGGCGATCTGACCGAGACACTGAGCGCGCTGACCGGATCCGGGCACGACACGGGCGCCTGGGTCAGGCGGCTGCGGGTGATCGAGACCGACAAGCGCGCGGCCGAGCGCGAGCAGCTCGCCGATCCGCGCGCGCCGCTGCACCCGATGCGCGTCTACGGCGAGCTCGCCCAGGTGCTCGACCGCGACGCGATCGTGGTCGGCGACGGCGGCGACTTCGTGTCGTTCGCGGGCCGCGTCGTCGACAGCTACCAGCCGGGCTGCTGGCTCGATCCGGGTCCCTACGGCTGCCTGGGGAGCGGGCCCGGCTACGCGCTGGCGGCCAAGCTCGCGCATCCCGAGCGTCAGGTCGTGCTGCTCTACGGCGACGGCGCGTTCGGCTTCTCCGGGATGGAGTACGACACGCTGGCCCGCCACGGCGTCGCGGTCGTCGGCGTGATGGGCAACAACGGCATCTGGGCGCTCGAGAAGCACCCGATGGAGTTCCTCTACAACGGCTGGTCGGTCGCAGCGGACCTGCGGCCCGAGACGCGCTACGACCAGGTCGTCGAAGCGCTCGGCGGCCACGGCGAGCTGGTGCGCGAGCCGGACGCGCTGCGCGGCGCGCTCGAGCGCGCGCTCGCGTCCGGCAAGCCGGCGCTGGTGAACGTGCTGACGGACCCTTCCGTCGCGTATCCGCGCTCGTCCAACCTCGCCTGACCCAGAAAAGAAGCCGCCCGCGGCGGGGGCGGGCGGCTTCAAAATGGCCCCGTCAGGACGGGCAGGGGTACGTGCCTTGAGGGGCCTATTGAGTGGTCCAGGCGGCGGGAGGCGCCGATGATGCGGCAACGCCCGGACCTATGTGTCGAAGGACGGCGGCGGGAGGCACGACCGCCCATCCGACGAGCCTGATTCTCCACCTGAAGGGATCGTCCAAGCAATCGAACAGATGTCCACTGACAGACAATCTGGACCGCCCTTAGGCCGCAGACGATGTGTCGAGGGCGACACCCCAGAGGATGTCCCGTTCGGAGGCCTCGACCTGGTCCAGCCTGAACGCGTGAAGTACTTCTAGCAGGATCACCACGCCCGCGACGATGACCGGCGCGCGCGCCGGATCGAGCCCGCGGACGCGCCCCCGCTGCTCGAGCGGCATCCCTGCGAGGCGCTTGAGCAGGGCGCGCAGCCCGTCCGCGGTGAGGATGTGGCCCTCCACCCGCCCGGCGTCATAGGTGTCGAGGCCGAGCTCGATCGCGGCGCACTGCGTCGGCGTGCCGGCGACCGCGATGCCGGCGCGCGGCTCGCCGCTCGGCAGCGCGGCGCGGACGTCGCGCGCCAGCGCCTCGAGCTCGGCGGCGGTCGGCGGGTCGTGGTGCAGGTGGCGCTCGCTGTGGCGGACGACCCCGATCTGCGTCGATGTGTGCACCCCGCTGCCGAGCACGAGCTCGGTCGAGCCCCCGCCGATGTCCACGACCAGCACGTCCTCGGTGCGGGCGCGGCCCCAGGTGGCCCCCAGGAACGTCAGCCGCGCCTCCTCGTCGCCGCTCAGCGTGCGAGCCTCGAGCGCGTAGTCCTCGCGCACGCGCGCGAGGAACGCCGCGCCGTTGGCCGCATCGCGCACCGCGGAGGTCAGCACGGCGACGCTGCGGTCGCAGCCGTACTCGCGGATCGCCTCGGCGTACTCGTCCAGCACCGCGAACACGCGCGCCTGCGCCGTGTCGAGCAGGCGCCCGTCACGATCGACGCCCTCGCCGAGCCGCGTCACCTGCGAGCGTCGGTCGAGCTCGCGGATCCCGCCGCGCGACCGCGCGCCCGAGACATCGGCGACCAGCAGGCGCGTCGAGTTGCTGCCGACGTCGACGACCGCGACGCGGGTCACCGCGCGCGGTGCGGCATCTCGCGCCCGGCCAGCGCGGCGAGCAGGTTCTCGACCGCCATCTCGGCCATCCGCGAGCGCGTGCGCACGGTCGCCGAGCCGATGTGCGGCAGCACGAGCAGGTTCGGCGCCTGCAGCAGCGGATCGTCGCCGGCGAGCGGCTCGGGGTCCGTGACGTCGAGCCCGGCGCCCGCGATCTCGCCGGCCTCGAGCGCCTCGCGCAGGGCGACCTGGTCGACGACCGGGCCGCGCGCCGTGTTGATCAGGATCGCGCTCGGCTTCATCCGCCGCAGCTGCTCGCGGCCGATCAGGTGCCGCGTGTCCGGCGTCAGCGGCGTGTGCAGCGACACGAAGTCGGCGCGCTCGAGCAGTTCCTCCAGCGCCACGCCGGAGGAGCGCGAGCTGTAGATCACCTCCATCCCGAAGCCCTGCCCGCGGCGCGCCATCGCCTGCCCGATCCGGCCCCAGCCGACGATGCCGAGCGTCGTGTCGGAGACGTCCGCGCCGAGCATGTGGGTCGGGTGCCACGCCGTCCAGCGCCCCTCGCGCACCTCCGCCAGACCGTCCGGAAGGCGGCGCGCGGTCGCCAGCAGCAGCGCGAACGCGACGTCGGCGGTCGTCTCGGTCAGGACCCCGGGCGTGTTGCCGATCGGGATCCCGCGCCGCGCCGCCTCGTCGAGGTCGATGTTGTCGGTGCCGACGGCGAGGTTCGCGACGGCCTTCACGCTCGGCGCGGCGTCGAACAGCTCGGCGTCGACGCGCTCGGTGACCATGGTCAGCAGCGCGTCCGCGTCGCGCGCGCCCGCGAGCAACCGCTCGCGCGGCGGCGGGGCGGAGTCCGGCCACTCGTCAACGTCGTGCTCGGCCCGCAGGCGCGCGAGCGCGTCGAAGGGCAGCGCCCGCGTAACGAAAACCCGTCCCATAAATTGCATCATCGCGGTTAGGGTTTGCGCGATGAGGCCACGCACCTTGCTTGCCGCCATCGCCGCCGGGGCGCTGCTCGTCCCCGCGGGCACCGCAGCGGCGTCGAACGGGATCACTCCCCTCTCGCCCAAGAGCGGCGCGAAAGTCCACGCCCGCACCCCCACCAGCTTCAAATTCAAAGCCAGCGGCGCCGGCACCTACTGGGTGTCGGTCTGCAAGTCCAAGAAGAAGGACTCCGACGGTGTGATCTGCACCACGGAGACGTTCGGCAAGGCCAAGCGCAGCGGCAGCGGCTACGTCTACAAGCCGAAGTTCTTCGACTTCCCCGGCTACTGGCTCAGCACTCCCGGCACCTACTACTGGCAGGCCTTCCGGATCCCGCCCGCGTGCAGCGACGACTGCAAGGAAGAGGGCGCGATCGTCAAGTTCAAGGTGGTGTGAGCGGCCGGCTGCGCGTCGGCTGCTCGGGCTGGAACTACGCCGACTGGCGCGGGCGCGTGTACCCGAAAGGCGTGCCCGCGCGGCGCTGGCTCGGCCACTACGCGACCCTGTTCGACACCGTCGAGGTCAACACGACCTTCTACCGGCTGGCCAAGCCGGAAGCGGTGGCGAGCTGGGTCGCGGACACGCCCCGCGACTTCCAGTTCGCGGTCAAGGCGAGCCGCTACATGACCCACATGAAGCGGCTCACCGACCTCGCGAGCGGGTTGGAGCGCTTCTACGCGGCGATCGAGCCGCTCGCATCCTCGCCCAAGCTCGGCCCGGTGCTGTGGCAGTTCCCGGCGAACTTCCGGCGCGACGAGGACCGGCTCGCCGACGCGCTGGCGATCCTCCCGGCGGGGCGCCACTGTTTTGAGTTCCGCCACGAGTCCTGGTTCACGCCGGACGTCTACGACCTGCTGCGAGCCTACGACGCCGCGCTCGCCTATGGCGACCATCCGGAGCGCCCGTTCGTGCCGCTCGAGCGGACCGCCGGCTGGACGTTCCTGCGCTTCCACTACGGCCGCCGCGGCCGGCGCGGCAACTACTCGGAGACCGAGCTGCGCGAGTGGGCCGCGCGCATCCGCGAACTGCGGGCGTCCGGCGACGTCTACGCCTACTTCAACAACGACTGGGAGGGGTTCGCGGTCGCCAACGCACGGCGCCTGAAAGAGCTGCTGGAGGGGTCTCCGGAGCGCTCTTGAACGCCTCCGGGCCGGTGCTAACATCGATCGTCCGCCGCGGGGTGGAGCAGTCAGGTAGCTCGTCGGGCTCATAACCCGAAGGTCGCGGGTTCGAATCCCGCCCCCGCTATTGAGGAAGGTACCGGAAACGGGGCCTTTTTCGTTCTCGGGACCGCTTGCTTTCTTGCTGCGGAGGCGGGGTGGCAACACGTGGCAATACGGGGCCGTCCGCGCGGCGTCCGGGACCGCCCCACCTATCTCCTCTCGACCCCGCTTGTTGGCCAGTCCAGTTGCGGGTGCGCCTGCCGACACGGCCTGATGTGCCCGGCGTGCGTGTCGAGGAGGTCGCGTTCGGCCTGTTCTTGAAGTTCATAGCCGTGGTGCGTGTTTCGGAGCTGATGCAGGATCTTGGCCACGTAGGGGCGTCAAGGTCCGGCGCGGCTTCGGTCGCGGTAGAAGAAGACCTGCAAAAGCAGCCTTTCTCGCAAGCTTGCTTCGGAGCAAGCGGCAAGGAATGCTTAGAGCGGATCCTTTCCTAAGAGCTCGGGAACGGAGGTGCCGACCTCGAAGGCGTGCGCCCTGCGGACTTCCTGAATATCCATCGGGTGCTGCTCGAGCGTGCACCGAACTCGCAGATCGCCGGACGGTTTCGCACCTCGCAGAACTGGATCGGCGGCAACGACTACAACCCCTGCGGCGCGGCCTTCGTCCCCCCGCCGCCGGGAGAGGTCGATCGCCTGCTCAACGATCTCTGCGCGTTCGTCCATGATGTTGCGCTTCCGCCGCTCGTGCAGGCCGCGATCGCGCACGCCCAGTTCGAGACGATCCATCCGTTCGAGGATGGCAACGGCCGAACCGGTCGCGCTCTGGTGCAGGTCGTGCTCCGTCGACGCGGACTGACACCCGCGTTCGTTCCCCCGATCAGCGTGGTGCTCGCTCGCGACAAGGACCGTTACCTGGACGGTCTGACGCTGTTTCGCGAGGATCGGCTCGCTGAGTGGATCGAGCTCTTCGCCGCGGCCACCGCAGACGCCGCGACGCTCGCCGCGCACTACACGATTCGTGTCGGCCAGTTGCAGGACGAATGGCGCACGCGGCTGCGGGAACACTCCAATCCTCGTGCGGATGCAGCCGCATGGGGTCTGATCGCCGTCCTTCCGGCACATCCGATCATCACGGTGCCAGTCGCCGTTGCCGCGACGCAACGAACCAAGCCAGCTGTCGTCAACGCGATCGACCAAATGGAAACCGCCGGGATCCTCACGCGCCTTACCGAATCGCCACGCAACCGTGCCTGGGAGGCCGAGGGCCTTCTCGATCTGATCGTCGGACTTGAGGCAGGCGTGTCCTTGGCCAGCCGTGGACAATCGCGAGACGCCTGCCGGCCTGTTGCTCCCAGCAACGTCGACCGAGGAGATCGCAGCCTCCTGGTGAGGTCACTCCTCGGCGTACTCGAACTGCTTCTCGACGCGCGTCAGCCGCAACACGCGCCGGACCGGGCCCTCGCAGTCGATGACGACGAAGTGGAAGCCGTTGGAGCGCGACTCCGCGTTGAGTCGCAGCAGCAGTCGCAGACCTGTGGAGTCCATGAACGTGAGCTGACGCAGGTCGAGCGCGACGGTCGCGACCCCGCTCGAACGCAACTCCTCGATCCGCGCCTCGAGCGGTGGCACGGTGCCCAGGTCGAGCTCTCCGTGGGGAACGACGCGCACCCGCCCGCGCTCCGGTTGGACTTCGACCCGAAACAGTGACGATGAGGACATTTGGGGGCCTCCACGATCCGAAGGTGTCAGCTTCGCTCCGTGCGCTCGCCCCAAGCGGCAGCGAGCTATCCGTCGCGGTCAACGCTCCCCGATCACGGTGCAACACGCGATCGGTCACGACCATCTGATCCTAGATCGATTCGTGCGCGCGGGCAAGCGCCGCACGGGCTACGGACGTCGCGCCCTGACAGCGCCCGTTTCCGTCGCCGACGCGCGTGGTAGCCGATGAGATGGGAGACCGCGACCCGAAGCAGGAGCGTGCCGCGATGAGCAAGACGAGGCCGAAGCCATCCGATCAGATGCCCGAGGAGGCGCCGGCCGAGCAGGTGCCCGACGACGTCCATGGGGCGCAGGAGGGAGCCGCGCGCGAGAGCGGCAGAGCCCGCGCCCGTGAGGCGGCGGCCGACACGAGCCCGCCCGGCCGTCGCGAGGCCGAGGAGCAACGTGCCTACGAGCGGACCGGCGACGAGGAGGGATGAGCGGATGGCGAGCGAGAAGCAGGTGCGGGCCGCGCGAGCGAACGTCAAGCGTGCGCAGAATGCGGCGACGCGCAAGCGCACGATTTCGCACCTGCCGGAGCAGACGCGCCGCGATCTCGTGCGCGAGGCGCAGAAGGGACGGCGGCGCGGCGGCCAGGCCGGTCACGCGCTCGAGGACCGCAGCCGCACGCAGCTCTACGAGCTGGCGAAGGAGCAGCACATCCGCGGCCGCTCGAAGATGGGCAAGTCGGAGTTGAAGTTCTCGGTCCAGCTACCTGGGGACGTCTCGTTTGCCACAGGCGCTCGCCGGGCAGGTCCGATCACATGCGACTGCTCGTCTCGACCGCCGAGCCGATCTCCGCCGAGCTCTTGCGCAGCGTGACCGGCGGCGTCCCGGGGGACGCTGAGGTGCTCGTGATCGCGCCGGCCACGACGCACTCGCCGCTGCGCTTCTGGGTCTCCGACGTCGATGCGGCGATCGCGCACGCAGAGGAGGTTCAGGCCGAGACGGTCGAGCGGCTCTCCGAGGAGGGGTTCGACGCGGCCGGCGCGGTCGGCGAGAGCGATCCGCTGCAGGCCGTCGAGGACGCGCTCGTGACCTTCCCGGCCGACCGGATCGTGCTCGTGGAGCACGCAGCGGGCGAACGCGACTACCGCGAGGGCCGCCGCGACCTCACCGCCCGAGCGCGCGACCGCTTCGGGCTGCCGGTCGACGTCGCGACCGTCTCGGGGTGACGGATCTCCGCGGAGCAGACCGGCTTCGACGGGATCGCGTGCACCATCCGCAACCGTGGTGGGAGCCCGGCGACTTAGGTCTGCGCGAGGACGACGACCTCGCCGCCTAGGCCGCCCGGCTCGCCGACCGTGATCAGCCGGACCGCCGGCGCGAGCCCGTAGCGGCGGCGACGGCGTCGGGCCGCGGGGTAATCCCCGCCTCGATGCGGGGAAACCCGGACCGCCGCCGGGCCGGGGCGCCGTTACTGGACGAAGAGCATGCCCCGCTCCATCCAGCTCAACCGCCAGATGCGTCGCTACCGCCGGCCCGCAGCGGCCCTGGTCGCGCTGCTCGCGGTTGTGGGCGTGCTGGCGGGCGCGCACTCCTGGGGCATGGGCGCACACCACCACATGGGCGGTCACGCCAAGGGCACGGTCCTCGCGTGCGTGACGTTCGGCGGCTGCGCCCTGGTCGTCGCCACTGCCGCGGTCGCCGTCCGCCCACTCGCCCAGCGCGGGCGCTGGAGCGTCCTCGCGCCGCCGGCGCCCGCCGTCGCGGACGTTCCGGAGGCGGCGCGGTTCCTCGCGCGCGCCGGGCCTCCACCCGTGCTCCAGGTCTTCCGGCTCTGAGCCGCTCGCGCACTGCCTCCCGCCCGGGATGCGCGCGCTCGCGCGCTCCGCGAACCCTCAGAACCGTAAGGAACGACCTGACATGCGCACACCGCGCCTCTCCAAACTCCCCCGCCTCGCCGTCGCGACGCTCGTCGCCGCCGCCGGCTTGGGCGCCTTCAGCGCGGCCGCCGCCGCCGATTCGATGCCCGGCATGACCGCGGAGCAGCACGCCCACATGTCGAGCAGCAGCTCGATGCCCGGCATGACCGCCGAGGAACACGCCCACATGTCGAGTAGCAGCTCGATGCCCGGGATGACCGCCGAGGAACACGCCCACATGTCCGCCGACTCGATGCCCGGCATGGACATGTCCGGCGGCGCGACGACGTCAGCAAGTTCCAAGCGCCCGGTCGCGCTCGCGCTGATCGGCTTCGGGCTGCTCAACGGGCTCGTGCTGCTCTATGCGGGCGTGATCCGCCGCCGCCCCGCCGCGGTCAAGCGCCGCGAGACGCTGGCCCGCGTGCGTGCCGCCGCAAGCAAGCCGAACGCTCAGACGCCATGAGCGGGCTGCCCGCCCCAGCGCCGCGGCGGCCCCGCAACCTCCTCGACTACGGCCCGGTGGCCGCCGTCGCCCGCAGTCGCTACTTCCCCGCGGCCTTCCAGTGGCTGACCGCATCGGTGTTCATGGTCATCGTCTGGCAGCTGCTGCTCGGCCCGCGGTCCGCGCACGAGAACGCCGGCACGGCGCTCGTGTGGGTGCTCTGGTGGCCGCTGCTGCCGGTGCTGTTCCTCACCCTCGGGCGCTTCTGGTGCGCTGTGTGCCCGTTCGGGTGGCTGTCCGACCAGGTCCAGAAGCTGGTGGGCGTCCATCGCAAGGTGCCGAAGTTCCTGAAGTCCTACGGCATCTGGGTCATCGACGCGCTGTTCATCCTCATCACCTGGGGCGACCATGTCTTCGGCATCGTCGAGTCCCCCTGGGGCTCCGGCGTCCTGCTGCTGATGCTCACGACCGGCGTCGTGGTGTCCGGCGCGCTCTACGAGCGGCGGACGTTCTGCCGCTACGTCTGCTTCCTCGGCGGCGTGGCGGGCAACTACTCGCGCTCGGGCATGGTCCAGCTGCGGGCCAACCAGGACATCTGCGCGACCTGCAAGTCCAAGGCGGCGTGCTTCAACGGCACCGAGCAGGTCGCCGGCTGCCCGCTGTTCGAGTTCCCGCGCACGATGGACGAGTCCGCGAACTGCGTGCTGTGCGCGCAGTGCATCAAGAACTGCCCCAACGACGCCATCGAGGTCACGCTCCGCCCGCCCACCAAGGAGCTGTGGTTCATCGCCAAGCCCAAGCTCGAGGGCGCGTTCCTGGCCGTCGCGATCATGGGCATCGTCTTCATCCAGAACGTCACGATGCTCGGCTTCTGGGGCGACGTCGAGGCGTCGATCGCGTCGCTCGTCGGCACGGACGCCAAGGCCGTCGTCTACACGATCGTGTTCGCGGCCGTGATCGCCTCGACGGTCGGCATGCTGTTCATGGCGTCCGCCGTCGCGAGCCGCTCCAACGGCGCCGACCCGTGGAAGAACTTCGCCCGCTTCGGCTACGCGATCATCCCGCTGGACGTCGCCGGCCACGTCGCGCACAACCTGTTCCACCTGCTCGCCGAAGGCGGCAACGTCGTCACCACGTCGCTCGCCGTGGTCGGCCTGCACAGCGGCGCCTCGGCGGCATTGGCCGGCACCGGGACGATCCAGGTGCTCCAGTATGCGACGCTGGCGCTGGGGTTCGCCGGATCGCTCTATACGGCCTGGCGCATCGCCCGTCGCAAGGCGGGACAGTTCGCGCCCTACGCCGTGCTGATCGCCGTCTTCATGGCCGTCAACGTCGTGCTGTTCGCCGTGCCGATGGCCCACCGCATGTAGCCGTCACGCCCCGATACGGCGCAGGAACCGCTGCGTCTCCGGCCGCGAGGGCGCATCGAGCACCGCGGCCGGCGCGCCGCGCTCGACGATCGCGCCCTCGTGCAGGAAGCAGACCTCGTCGGCGACCTCGCGCGCGAAGCCCATCTCGTGCGTGGCGATCAGCATCGTCATGCCGTCGGCCTTGAGCTCGCGGATCAGCTCGAGCACCTCGCCGACCAGCTCGGGGTCGAGCGCGCTCGTGACCTCGTCGAGCAGCAGCGCGCGCGGCCGCGTGGCCAGCGCGCGCACGATCGCCACCCGCTGCTGCTGGCCGCCCGACAGCTCGTCGGGCGAGACTCCCTCGCGCCCGGCCAGCCCGAAGCGCGCCAGCAGCTCGCGCGCGTGCGCCACCGCCTCGGTGCGCGCCTCCCCCTGCGCGCGCACCGGCGCCAGCACGATGTTCTCCAACACGCTCAGGTGCGGGAACAGGTTGAACGCCTGGAACACCATCCCGAGCCGCCGGCGCACCGCGACCGGCTCCACCGCCGGGTCCGTGATGACCGCGCCGTCGAGGAACACGTCGCCGTCGTCGATCTCCTCCAGCAGGTCGATGCAGCGCAGCAGCGTCGACTTGCCCGAGCCCGACGCGCCGATCAGCGCGACCGCCGAGTGCTCGGCCACGGCGAGGTCCACGCCGCGCAGCACCTCGACCGCTCCGTAGGCCTTGGTCACGCCGCGCACCTCGAGGACGCTCATGAGAGCCGGTCCACCACCCGCGCGAGCGGGATCGTCACGCACAGATACAGCAGCGCCGCGGCCACGAGCGGCGTGTACTCGAAATTCGACGACGCCTGGATCTGCGCCACCCGGAACGCCTCCAGCGGCCCCAGGATCGAGACGAGCGCGACGTCCTTCTGCAGCGAGATGAAGTCGTTGAGCAGCGGTGGAACGACGCGCCGGACCGCCTGCGGGAGCACCACGTGGCGCATCGTCTGGCGGCCCGTCAGCCCCAGCGCGAGCCCCGCCGCGGCCTGGCTCGGGTGGATCGACCTGATCCCGGAGCGGTAGACCTCGGCGACGTACGCGGAGTAGCTGAGCGCCAGCGCCGCGCCGCCCAGCAGCACGGGATTGCTCGGCACGCCGGAGAGCTCGAGCGCGGGAACGCCGAAGCCCACCAGGTAGACGACGAGGATCGTCGGAACGCCGCGCAGCACGTCGACCCACAGCGTGCCGAGGAGCCGCGCGGGCGCGAGCGCGGGCGCCGCCGACACGCGTGCCAGCGCGATCACGAGGCCGAGTACCAGCACGACGATCTCGACGCTCACGAACAGGCGCACGTCCAGCCAGAACCCGCGCAGCAGGTCCGGCAACGACGCCTTCAGCGACGACCACGAGAAGAACGTCTCGCGGACCGTCGGCCAGCCCTTGCTGGTGAGGATCGCGGCGGCGAGCGCGCCCACCACCGCGACGGTCGAGACGGTGGCGATGAGCGTGTCGCGCCGGGCGCGGGCGCGGCGCGCCGCCGCGCGCGCCTCGCGGCGCCCGGTCAGCGGAGCTCGGGGGCGGCGTCCCCGCCCATCCATTGGCTCTGCAGCTTCTGCAGCGTGCCGTCGGACCGCAGGGCGCTCAGCGCCTGGTTGACGCACGCCGTGAGCTTTGAGCCCTTGGCCAGCAGCAGCCCCCACGAGTCCCCGCCCGGTGCCGCGAACTGGCCGACGATCTTCGCGTTCGGCACCTGGGCGGCCGTCAGGTAGAAGGCCGTCGGGAGATCGACCACGATCGCGTCCACGCGCTTGCCCTTCAGCGCGCGCACGGTGTCGTTGGAGTCGTTGAACACCTGCGGCTGGCTCGTCGGCTTGATCGAGGCGCTCACGGCATCCAGGCTCGTCGTCCCGACCTGCACGCCGAGCTTGGCGCCCGCCAGCGCGGCCAGGCTGGTCGCGCCCGCGGCCGGGGAGCCCTTGGTCGCGACCACCGCCTGCGGCGCCGTGAAGTACGGGTCCGAGAAGTCGACCCGCTTGGCGCGCTGCGGTGTGATCGAGATCTGGTTGATGTCGAAGTCGAACTTCTTCTGGCCCGGCGCATAGGAGGAGTTGAACGGCACGATCGTCCACGCGACGTCGGCCTGCGCGAACCCGAGCTTGGCGGCCACCGCGTAGGCCAACGCGCTCTCGAACCCCTTGCCGTTGCGCGGATCGTTGTCCTCGAAGTACGGCGGGTACGCGGGCTTGTCGGTGCCGACCGTGAGCTTGCCCGGCGCGTACAGCGACAGGCTCGCCTTCGAGCACGGGGCCGCGGCCTGCTGCGCCGAGACCGGCGTCGACGTCGCGGTGGGCTTGGAGTCGCTCCCGCAGGCCACCAGCACCAGCGCCGCCACGATCAACCACGTCAGCCGCATGGCGTGACTGTACTCAGCGCGTCGGCGTCCTAGGACCAAGGTCGCGTTGAGAACGCGACGCGCCCGCCGCCAGGCTGGCGGTCAGCCCGGACGACCGGACGACGATTCGAAGAGGAGCACACGATGCAGCGCATTCTCACGTCCCTGGCCGCGGCCGCACTGGCGCTCGGCGCCGCCTCGCCCGCGATGGCCTCCGGCGGGCGCGCCAACGGCGGCGGCGCGGCTGGTGGAGGGGGAAGCGCGAACAGCGGCGGCGTCAACGACCCGGCACCCGCGCCGGCGGCGCCGCCGTGCGCGACGTTCTCCAGCGCGACGGCCCCGGTCGGCTACTACAGCGTCTACGCGGCCGTCTGGAACGACTACACGATCCGCTCCTGCTCGGCCGGCAACGAGGTGGTCAACGTGCGCGTGACCGAGAGCGACCCGGCGACCGGGCGGATCGACTACGACATCACGTATCCCAGCGTGCTGAGCCCCGGCCAGAACGTCTCGATGGTGCTCGACAACGACTTCGCGCCGTTCGACACCACGTACGACGTGAGCTACTCCGCGACCGACAGCTCCACCGGCGCCGTCCTGGACACGCGCTCGCTGAGCGCGACGACGCCCTCCCCGCGCTGAGCGCCCGGGCGCACGGGCGTTCGTCCGGGCTGCGGGAGAACCCCACCCGCGGCGCGGAGCTTCCACGGACGCCCGCGGGCGCCGACCGGGGTAGAACAGCCCCCGTGGCAGAGTTCGCGAACCGCATCATGCCCGTCCGGCGTGTCGTGGCCGCGTTCGCACTGTCCAGCCTGATCGCCGTGCTCGCCGTGGGCTTCTTCGCCGACCGCACGTTCCGGCGCGTCGGGCGCGACGAGGCGGTCGGCGACGCCCGCCGGATCACGGCGCTGGCGGCTCGCGCGGTCGGCCAGCCGCTGCTCGGCGAGGGGCTGCTCAACGGCGATCCCGCGTCGATCGCGCGCTTTGACCGCGCGATGCACGCGCACGTGCTCGGCGGCGACGTGGTGCGCATCAAGCTGTGGTCGGCCGACGGGCGCATCGTGTACTCCGACGAGCCGCGGCTGCGCGGCCTGCGCTTCCCGGCCAAGCGGGCCGAGGTGACGGCGCTGCACTCCGGCGCCGTCGAGGCCGAGGTGAGCGACCTGCGAGCGCCCGAGAACCGCTACGAGCGTGGCTTCCACCGGCTGCTCGAGGTCTACCTGCCGCTGCGCGGGCCGCACGGCGAGCGCCTGCTGTTCGAGTCATATCAGCGCTTCAACGGCATCGAGGCGAGCGGCCGCCGGCTGCGCCGCGAGCTGCTGCCGCCGCTGGCGATCGTGCTCGGCTTCCTGTGGCTGATCCAGATCCCGATCGCCGCGACGATCGCGCGCCGGCTGCGCGCGCGCCAGGCCGAGCGCGAGCAGCTGCTGCAGCGGGCGATCGACGCCTCCAACGAGGAGCGCCGCCGGATCGCGCGCGACCTCCACGACGGGCCGGTGCAGACCCTCGCCGGCGTGGCCTACGGCGTCGCCGCGGCGGGGGAGCGCCTGGCGCCCGACGACCCGGCGCGCCGCCCGATCGCCGCCGCCGCCGACGCGCTGCGCGAGACGATCCGCGAGCTGCGCGCGCTGCTGGTCGAGGTCCACCCGCCGTCGCTGCAGCGCGCCGGGCTCGAGGCCGCGCTCGACGACGCTGTCGCGCCGCTGCGCCACGACGGCCTCAGCGTCGACGTGTCGGTCGGGCCGGCGGCGATGACCCCGCAGGCGGAGGCGGTCGTCTTCCGCGCCGCCCAGGAGGCGTTGCGCAACGCGCGCAACCACGCTCAGGCGAGCCGCGTGCGCGTCACGGTGGAGACGGGCGACGGCCTCACGACGCTCTGCGTGCGCGACGACGGCCGCGGCTTCGACCCGTCGGAGGGCGCGCCCCGCCAGCACTTCGGCCTCGAGTTGCTGGAGGAGCTGGTGCGCGGCGCCGGGGGCACGCTCGACGTCGACAGCGAGCCCGGCGAGGGGACAACCGTGCGCGTCGAGGTGCCGGCATGATCCGCGTCGCGATCGCCGACGACCACGGCGTCGTGCGCGCCGGGCTGGCCGAACTGCTCGACGCCGCCGACGACATCACGGTCGTGGGCATGGCCGCGGACGGTGAGCAGGCGGTCGCGCTGGTGGCGCGCGAGCCGGTCGACGTCGTGCTGATGGACCTCTCGATGCCCAACGTCGACGGGATCGAGGCGACGCGGCGCATCGTCGCGGGCTCGGACGATCCGCCGCGCGTGGTGATCCTGACCTCGTTCGCGGACCGCGAGCGCATCCTCGGCGCGCTCGATGCCGGCGCGGTCGGCTACCTGCTCAAAGACGCCGAGCCCGCCGACGTCTACCGTGCGGTCCACGCGGCGGCGCGCGGAGAGTCGCCGCTCGACCCGCGCGCGGCGAGCGCGCTGCTGCAGGCGCGCAGCGAGCGCGCGCCGGCCGGCGGGCTGTCGGACCGCGAGCGCGAGGTCCTCGCGCTGCTGGCCGAGGGGCTGCCGAACAAGCGCATCGCGCTGCGGCTGCACATCAGCGAGAAGACCGTCAAGGCGCACGTGACGCGGGTCTTCCAGGCGCTCGGAGTGACCGATCGCACCCAGGCGGCGTTGTGGGTGCACCGGCACGGGCTCCCACCCGCGCCCCGCTAGCGCCGGGCGACCCGGAAGCTGCCGCGCATGTACGGGTGGATGCGGCAGAAGTACGTGTAGGTCCCGGGCTGGAGGTTCTTCGGCGTCGACCACGTGTCGCGGTTCGCGGCGGGCGTGTAGCCGGCCGGTCCGTAGCCGAGCTCGCCGGAGTCGAACGTGCCGTCGGCCAGCGGGTAGGCGATCCCGGTCTCGCGGTTGCACGGCGCGCGGCACGCCGTGATCGTGTGGTAGGCGGACCGCGCGGGCGTGTTCGACGGGGTGGCGTCGAGGTTCTTGAACGTGATGCTGTCGCCCGCGCGCACGACCGGCGGGCGGCCCAGCGCCGACGTCGCGGAGAGGTCGCCGCGACCGTAGACGAACGTGTCGATGTCGAGCTTGGAGACGCGCGGGCCGCTGAGGAGCCGCCGCGGATCGGGCAGGCCGAACGCGCCGCCGCCATGGTGGTCGTTCTCGGGCAGGTGGCCGTGGGTGAGGAGACCGTGCGTGTCCGGCGGCGTCGTGAACGGGTCCGGCGCTCCGGACACGATGCCGTCGGCGTAGAACACGGGCGCGATCCCCATCGCCTCATACCACGAGGCGCGCCGCGTGTCGTAGGTGGTGGAGACGTCGAGCCGGTCGCCGGCGCGCAGCGCGACGCGCCAATCCGGCTTGGTGACCGTGGTCGCGACGTCCCACGACACCGCGCCCGCGGGCTCGAAGTACTTGGCCTGCGAGCGGAAGACGCGCACCGCGCGGCCGCCGCGGCGGGCCGTGATGTCGTCGTACAGGCCGCCCGGATGCAGGTGCCCGCCGGCGGCCACGAGCGTGATGTCGTGCGGCACCGTCCAGCGCTGCGCCGGCCCGACCAGGGCCCGCTGCGCGCCGCGCGCGTCGTCGGGGAACGTGAACCGGCTGCCGTTGCGGGGCGCGTCGAAGACCGGGTAGCCGCGGATGCCGGCGACGTCCAGCCACGCCGCGTGCACGGGCGTGAGCGCGGCCGGCGCGGGCAGGAAGTCGATGTCGTAGGTGAGGTAGACCTTCGCCGGCTGCGGCGTGAGGTCGTGGATCATGTAGCTGAGGATCCAGCTGTCGGAGGGCTGGTAGGGGTAGCCGAAGCCCTGCGGGAGCTGCAGGATCGTCTTCTCCTCGCCCGCCGCGAACGTCGGGTAGCCGTTGATCACCCACACGCCGTGGTGCAGGTGCAGGACGTCCACGCGCGGAACCGCGCCGCTGCCCGCGTAGACGAGGTTGGGCGCGAAGCGGGTGATGAACCCGGGCACCTGCGGCCGCGGGAGGTCGCCGCCGGTCTCGATCGAGTTCTGGCCCGGGTGGATCGTGATCGGCCCGTACGCGTAGTGGAGCTGCTGGAGCCCCGGGTAGCCGACGCGCGGGATCACGTCGGTCGCCGAGATGCGCGCGCCCGGCAGCGCGGCCTGCGCGGGCGCGGCCCACAGCGCCAGCGCAGCTGTCAGCGCCGCTAGGAGTACTCGCGGCGGCGCCGGTACTCCTCGTTCTGGCGCTTCTCGCCGCGCGCGAGGACGATCGCGTACACGATCAGACCCTGCACGAGCACCGGGAAGAGCACGACCCAGACGGCGAGCGAGACGAGCGTGACGGTCAGGGCATAGTCGGCGAGCATCACACCCGGGACGTTAGCTCATCCCAGCGCGTCGAGCGCGCGCTCCCATGCCACGTCGAGCTCCGCGTAGCGCGGGAAGCGCCCGGCGATCTCCAGCGCGACCATCCCGTGCGCGAACGCCCACACCGTGCGTGCGCGTTCGGGGTCGCGCAGTGCGCGCCGGAGCGGGCCGACGGCGCGGAGCTCGAGCTCGGGGTCGAGCAGGTCGCGCGGGAGCGGGCGCTCGGTCATCAGCCGGTAGAGCTGCGGATGTTCGAGCGCGTACGCGCGGTAGGCGGCGGCGATCGCGCGCAGGTCGCCCTCGGCGGCCTCGAGCGCCGCGGCCTGCTCGGAGAGGCCCTCTGCGATCAGCGCCGCCTCGAGGTGGCGCTTGCTGGCGAAGTGCTTGTACAGCGAGGGTGGCTTGATGCCCAGCGACTGGGCCACGCGGCCGAGGGTCAGCGCCTCGACACCCTCGTCGCTCAGCAGCGCGCGCGCCGTGGCGACGATTTCGCGCTGGCGGGCCGTCGACATGGCGGACAGGCTACGGGCATTAACCCGTCGTTTGTCGCTGACAAGCGGGTGGCGCTGCCCATATGGTTGGCATGTGGGCGAGCGCGATGCCTTTGGGCGCGAGATCGGCGAGGACAGCCTCTCCGAGATGGGCTGGAGCGCGCCGCCTGGGCCGCCGCAGCCGCGGCCGGCGCCGCCCGCGCCCGACTGGCAGGCGACGACTCCGCCCGCTCCCGCCCGGCAGCCGCCGGCCCCGCCGGCGTCGGGGTCGCCGCCGGTCTCGCCCGCCACGACTCCGCTCGCTGCGGGATCGCCGGCGCAGGCCCCGCCAGCGCCCGGGTGGCAGGCTCCCGGTCCGCCCCCGGCGCGCCCGCTGCGGGCCGCTCGCCGCCGCCGGCGCCGTCCGCCGTTCGTGCTGCTCGCGCTGCTGATCGGCGTCGGCGTCATCTGGGCGATGGACGGCCCGCAGCGCGTCAAGAACAAGATCGACGACGTCACGAACTCGATCGAGCACGCGACCAAGCTGCCCGGCGCCGCGCCCACGGGGCTCGATGCCGGCTCGCTCGTGCTGGCGGCCAACTTCCGCCAGGCGCTGACCCAGATCCCGAACGGCCGCCTCGTCTCGCTTCGGCTCGCGCCCGACCGCCTGAACGTCAACGTGGCCCAGGGCTCGACCCTGCACGTCGCGCAGGTCTCCTCGGACGGTCGGACGAGCGACACCGCGGTGCCCGGCCCGGCCCGCCAGCCGCGGCTGATCGTCGACGCGACCGCGCCGGCGCGGATGGCGCGGGCGGCCGTCAAGCTCGGCCACCCGCTCGACACCGTCTCCTACCTGGTGCTCCTGCGCGAGGGCGAGAGGCAGGTGTGGCTGCTCTACTTCGACGACGGCACGCACGTGCAGGCCAACGCGCACGGCCGCCGCGTCAAGCGCTTCTGACGCGACTACCGCAGGGCCGCCACGGCCTCGTCGCGGGTGGTGTAGAGCGCGAGCAGCCGGTCGACGCCGCGGAAGCGGAAGATCGAGGGCGGCTCGCCGTCCGCGATCACCAGCGCGACCGCACCGCCGGCGCGGCGCGCCTCCGCGCTGGCGGTCAGCAGCGCCGACAGCCCGGAGGAGTCGATGAACGCGACGGCCGCGAGGTCGACCACCAGGCGCCGCGCGCCGCCGGTCAGCGCCGCCTCGAGCGTGCGGTTGAGCAGGCCGACGTTCGAGAACGTGACCTCGCCGGAGACCGCGACGAGCGCGGTATCGGTGTCGAGCGTCTCGGTTGTGCAGTCGATCGCGTCAGGCAGCACGGCGCCGCTCCAACTCGAGCCACACGCGATGGCGGTCGCCGCTGTCGGTGCCCCAGCGCCGCGCGCGCCGGTCGACCAGGTAGAGCCCCCAGCCGCCGGGCCCGTCGGGCGCGGCGAGCGGGCGCGACGGGGGATCGAAGCCCGGCCCGTCGTCGAGCACGATCAGGTGCACGACGTCGTCGGCCAGATGCAGCCGGATCTCCACTTCGCCGCCGGGCACGCCCGTGTGGCGCACCGCGTTGGCGACGAGCTCGGTCGCGAGCAGGCGCACATCATGGGCCAGGGTGCCGAGCTCGCCGTCGAGGGGCGCGAGCGCGTCGGCGACGTCGCGCGCCGCGTGCGGCGACGCCGGAAAGCGCCGTGCGAGCGTGCGCGAGCTCGGCACCGTCAGCGCCAGGCAGGCGATGTCGTCGCGCGGGTTGCCGCCGGCGAGCTCCACCGCCGTGCGTTCCAGGTGACCGGCGACCGCGGCGGGACCGGCGGCACGGCGCTCGGCGACCAGCGAGGCGATCTCGGCCTCGGTCAGCAGCCGCCGGGGGGCCGCCGCGTCGCTCACGCCGTCGGTGTAGAACGCGATCAGGTCGCCGGGAGCGAGGTCCACGGTCACCTCGGGCAGCTCCGGCGACTCGATCACCCCGAGCGGCGTGCCGATCTCGCCGACCGCGGTCACGCCGCCGGGGCGCGCGACGATCGGGAGCGGGTGCCCGGCGGTTGCGAGCACGAGCCGCGCGCCGCCGGAGGTCAGCTCCAGGCGGGCGAGCGCGACGGTCACGAAGCCGGGTGCGCGCTGGCGCAGCAGCGCGTCGTTGAGGCGGGCGAGCTGGTAGCTCGGACGCAGCCCGGCGACGGCGTGCGCGCGCAGCGTGTAACGCGCCAGCGCGGTCACCGCGGCGGCCTCGGGCCCCTTGCCGCAGACGTCGCCGACCACGAGCGCCCAGCTCCCGTCGGCCTGCTCGAAGACGTCGTAGAAGTCGCCGCCGACCTCGTTGCCCTCGCCCGCGGCGCGGTAGCCGGCGGCCAGCAGCAGGCCGTCGATCTCCGGCAGGCTGGGCGGGAGCAGCGCGCGCTGGAGCGTCTGGGCCGTGCGCGTGCGGTCCTGGTAGAGCCGGGCGTTCTCGATCGCGATCGCCGACTGCTCGGCGATGCCCTCCACCATCCGCTCGTCCTCGGCGGAGAACATGCCGGTCTCGGGATGCCCGAAGAAGAGCCCGCCGGCGACCTCGCCGCGGGAGGTCACGACCGGCACGGCGAGATAGCTGCGCACGGGCAGATGACCCTCGGGCATGCCGCGGTAGGGCGCGCTGCGACCGTACCGCGGGTCCGCCATCACGTCGTCCAGCCTCACGATCCCCTCACCGTTGAACGTCGGCGCGAAGATATCGGTGTTGCGCGGCATGGGGAAGCGCGAGAACGCGGAGCGCTCCACGCCCGAGAGCGTGTAGAGCATGTAGGACTCGCCGCGGTCGGAGATCACGTTGTAGAAGAACGCGCCGAACGCCGCCGGCGTCAGCTCGCGCGCCGCGTCGGTCGCGAGCTGGACGATCTCCTGCAGCTCGAGCCGCCCGGCGATCGCGCTGCCGACGCGCTGCAGGGCCTCCGCGCGCTGCTTCTCGCGCAGCAGCCGGCGGCCGGTCTCCTCGGCCTCGAGCCGCGCCGCGTGCTCGCGCGCCAGCAGTTCGAGCGTCTCGATCGCGTTGGACGCCATCTGCGCGAGTCCGATCACGATCGCCTCGTCGACGTCGGTGAACTCGCCCGGCTTGTCCCACAGCTCGATCAGGCCCAGGCTGGACCCGTCGCGCGCCATCAACGGCGCCGCCAGGCGCGGGCCGGGCGGCGCGCCGGCGTCGTCGCCGCGGCGTGCGATCCCGTGCTCGGCGCCGACGGCCGAGCGCGCCGCGCCGGCCGCGATCGCGAGGACCTCCTCGACCGTTGCGGCTGCCGTGACCGCTCGCGCGGCGTCGGCAAGCGAGCGGAGCGCATCACTCATCGCGCCGGATCGTAGTGCCGCGGCGCCCGCGCGCGCGACGGCAGGCCACCCGAGGTCGAGGTCAACGCGAGGTCGTGGCATGATCGAGGTATGAGCGACATCGAGCGCCGCCGGGGATCCCGGCCTTCCCGCAAGCAGCGCGAGCAGCGCGCCTACCGTCTCGTGCTCGCCACGGGCGCGCTCGGCCTCGTCGGCACGGTCGGGCTCGTCCTGGCCATCCTCGGAATCATGGGCGCCGGCTGGCCCATCATCGCCCTGATCCTCGCCGCCGTGTGCTTCATGGTGCTGCGCCGCACCGTTCGCTGATCGTCCTCCTCGGCGCGCTTGCGGCGGGGTGCGGCGGCGCGGCGGCGCCCCCGGCGCCCACAGCGGTCAGCGTGCGCTCGACCGGCGCGGGTCAGCACGTCGACGCGACCATGAGGGTCGGCAGGCTGACCGATCCGGCAAGCAACGAGCTGCAGCGCCCGAAGCCCGGCGAGCGCTTCGTCCAGGTCGAGATCCAGTGGCGCAACCGCTCCGGCGCGCTGCCGATCCGCTGGGCTCGTTTCAGCGTGCTCGACGCGGACGGCGCCGCGCATCCGGAGGCCTACCGGCGGCCCGAGCGACGGCTCTACCCGCATCGCGCCGACACGCCGCGCTACGTCGCCGTCGGCTTCGAGCTCCCGGAGGGCGCGAGGCCGACGGCCGTGACGATGACCTCCGCCGTGGCGGCGCTGCCGTTGCGGGGGCGCTGGGAGCTCTGAGATGGACGCCCGTGTCGATTCGTGCTCACTATACGCGCCTAATTCGACATCGCGGTGGGCCCAGCCGGGGAGAGCGGACCCTCCCCCAGCCGGGAGGTCCGATCTACGCGCGCGCCCCTGAACGGCGGCTCGCGCTCAGCCCGGCGACGCCGCTGATCAGCCCGAGCGCGCCGACGATCAGTGCGACGATCGCGAGCCCGTTGCCGGAGTCGCTCGACGACGTGGGTGCGGCCGTGGCGGTCGGCGCCGGCGTGGCGGCCGCGGGAGCCGGCGTGGCGGCCGCGCCGGCGGCGGCGGTGACGGGCACCACCGGCGCCGGGGTGTCGGAGCCCTCGGGCCCGATCCAGCGCACGATGTCTCCGTCGCTGTAGGTCTGCAGCGCCTTGAACGTGAGCTTGTCGCCGGCCTTGCCGGGGATCAGCACCGACAGCCCGAAGTCCTGGAAGCCGCCGGGTGGGATGCCGTCGGCCGCCGTCTTCGCGGTCCAGGTGATCTCGCCCACGCCCTCGGTCAGCGTGCCGTCGTCGGTCTTGATCGGCGTCGAGAGCTTGACCTTCTTCACCTGCACCGACCAGCCCGGGACAGGCTGAAAGGCGGCTTGCGCGAAGCCGGGCGGCAGCTGCACCTGGAGCTTCGTCGTGTTCGCATTGTCCTTCTCGTTGGGCACGCGCACGTCGAGGCGGACCTCGCCGCCCGCGGGAGCGTCGCCGATCACTTCGACGTGGGCCTGGGCGGCGGCGGGCAGGGCGAGGGCGGCTGCCACGGCGGCGGCGATCGTGATGGTCCTCATCGGACGGGCTCCTGTGTTCATCGGATCGGGACGTTGAAGGTTGTCGCGTACTCATCGAAATCGGACACGCGGTCGGTGACGCTGAACTTCCAGGTCCCCTTGACCGGAAGCGTCGCGCCCTCGACGACGTAGTGCCCGGGACCCGCGACGCGGGCCGTCAGCGGGAGCGGAGCGATCTGCTTGGCGGGCAGCGCCGCGGTCAGCTTGAGCTCCTTGGTCGTGGCGAACGGCGCGCCCGTCCTGGCGTCGAACAGGTAGACGTGCACGGCGTTCGGGCCCGACTGCGCGGGATCGACGGTCGTCTCCATGTGGATCGGGCCGAAGGTCACGGTGCCCGAGAACGGGCCGGCCGCGACGGCGGTCGACGGCGGGTAGCTCGAGAGCGCGCCGGTGACCGCGATGGCGACGACCCCGAGCGCGAGCTCCACCCGCAGCGTGCGCCGCAGCGCCACGCCGGCGCGGCCCGGCGACCCCGCCGCGCCGCGTAGCGCGGGCAGCGTGCGCGAGCGGTTGACGTAGCCGAGCGCGACGATTCCCAGCGCCACGATCGCCTTGATCAGCACGGCGCGGCCGAACGCCGTGTCGAGCAGGTGGGCGGGCGTGCGGACCTCGACGATCGCCTGCACGGTCCCGGTCGCGAGCAGGAGCGCGATCGCGGCCAGCGCGACCGCCGAGAAGCGGCTCACCACGGTGGCGAGCAGCCGCAGACGGTCGGGCGCCTCGAGCCGCGCCGTGGCCGCGCGCAGCGCGAGCACCAGCACGGCGATCCCGCCCAGCCAGGCGCTCATCGCGAGCACGTGGAGGACGTTGGCGGGCAGCAGCACGGCCACGGGCGACTGCACGCCGGCGTGCCCGCCCAGGGCGGGCAGGAGCGCGAGTGCGCCGAGCGGGACGGCGAGCGCGAGCAGCCGCGTCCGACCCGACGGCAGCGCCAGGCCGGTCGCGCCGACCGACGCCGGCCGCAGTGCCGGCACCGGCCGCGGGAACGCGGCCAGGACGAGCACCGCCGCCCAGCCGGCCGCCGCGAGGCCCCACGCGGTGCCGAAGCGCGTGCCCGCGGTCTCGCGCACGATGTCGAAGGAGAGCGCGGACCAGACCGCGGTGCCCTCGCCGAGCGCACCCTGCAGGATCACGGCGGCGGCGGCGGACACCAGCCCGCCCGCGCCCGCGGCCAGCATCAGGGTGCGGGTGCGACCGGCGAACGCGCGGCTCGCCGCCTCCCACTCGCGACCGCCTCCGGCGACCAGGCGCACGGCCGGGAGCCAGCACAGCGCCAGGAACGCGAGCGTGCCGAGCCCCAGCGCGATCGACGCGTATTGCACGGCGCGCGCCACCGCCAGCGCCGTATCGGTGACCGGGCCGGTCCGCTGCCCGGCCAGCAGCGTGTCCACGGATCGTGCGGGCGCGCCGCCGCTTCCGATGTTGAACACGAAGCCGCTCGACACGATGTGCCCATCGGCCGAGATCACCCGGTAGGTGGCGGTGTAGCTGCCGTGGGCGAGCCCGGCGCGCAGCCGGACGGCGACGTCCGAGCCCGTGCCGTGCGGGTGGAACGCGACGCCGGTCTGGACCTCGCGCCCCTGGCCGTCGTAGACGCGCAGCGCGCCGAACGCGGCCTCGACCGTCTCGTCGAAGTGGAAGCTGACCTGCGCAGGCGGCCGGGGCAGCGTCGCGCCGCGCGCCGGCGAGGTGCTCTCGAGCGTCGCGTGCGCGGACGCAGTGGCGGGCACCAGGGCCAGCGCGAGCAGCGCCAACGCGAGTGCTCTCACCATGCCTCGACGACCTCTTCGGGCTGGGCCGGCGAGGGCTCCGGCGCGGGCTCCGGGTCGCGCCGGCGGCGGATGAACCACAGCGCCAGCGCGAGCGCGATCAGCAGCGCCGCGAACGCGAAGATCGCGCCCAGCGGGAGCGGATCGCTCGGCTTGCCGACCCAGGTCAGCGTGCCGGCGACATCGCCCTTGGCGGTCCCGACCTGGATCGGCACGGTCCAGTCGTCGATCTTCGTGACCTTGCTCTTGTCCTTGAGGTTCGGCGGGTCGCCGGTGCCCATCCAGTGCATCCGGTGGTCGTGCCAGTCGAAGCGCCCGGCACGCGACACGAGCTTCCAGCGCGGCTGCGCGCCGAGGCCCGGCGGGACGGTGCCCTCGCCGGTGCGATCGTTGTTGAGGTAGTAGGCCTGGGAGTTCGTGTTGACCTGTACCGTGCCGTCGGCGAGCACCTGCGCGTACGGCTTGTTCTGGTAGTCGAAGATCGTCACGTCCTGCCCGCTGGTGTTGTGCAGCAGCAGGCGGTCGTCGAAGTTCAGGACGGAGACGTCGACGCCCTTCACGGGCGGCGAGACCGTCCGCACGACGGAGCGGTAGTTGGGGTTGCCCTGGTGGGCGAGCGCCGCGGGCGCGCCGGCGAGCAGCAGCGCGGCCGCCGCGACGGCGCAGGTGAGGGTCCGCACGGTGGACCTCCTTGCAATCTGAAGTCGAGGCTTGAACGAAGAACAGCGGCCTCGCGCCGCCCTGCCGGGCGGCTAAGGACGGCCGGTTAGGCGAGTCCTTCGAGCGACGCGAGCCAGTTGGGCGAGTCGTCGCCCCGTGGCGGGCCGCGGAGTTGCCTCGTGCTGCGCTCGAGCAGCGCTGCGAGCGCCTGCTCGCGCACCGGCGACCAGCGCCGCCGGACCGGCCGCGGCACCCGCGCCGTGGCGGCGGCGCGGCGCGCCAGGATCGCGTCCTCGCCGATGAAGCGCCCGCTCAGCAGCAGGCCCGCCAGCAGCAGGAACGGCGCGGCATAGAGCACCAGCGGCTCGCCCGTCAGCGCCTGGACGGCGGCCACCGCGAGAGCGGCGCAGCCGAGCATGGCGAGCAGGGACCGTGGCGTGCGCATACGCGCGGCCAAGCGTAGTCGCTCACGCGCGCCAGGTACAGTCCCGCGCCGTGCGATTCTCCCTGGCCTTCCTCCTCGCCCTGGTCGTCAGCGCCTGCGGCGGCAGCGGCAGCTCCTCGTCATCCGCCGGCAGCGGCGAGCAGCTGTTCAAGGACAACTGCGTCAACTGCCACACGCTCAAGGCCGCGGGCGCGACCGGCCAGGTCGGGCCGAACCTCGACACCCTCAAGCCGAGCGAGGCGCGGGTCGAGACGCAGGTGACCGACGGCGGTGGCGGCATGCCCCCGTTCGGAGGCAAGCTCACCGTCGATCAGATCAAGGCCGTCGCGCAGTACGTGTCGAGCAGCGCGGGAACGTAGACGCGCGGCCGCGACGAGCGGCCGCGCGGGGTTCTAGCCTAGCGGGGGCGGCGGCGCGGCGGGCGGCGGCGGGCGCCGTCGGTGCGGTGGCGCGCGGCCGGGGGCGGCGTGAAGCCGGCCTCGGCGAACTCGCCGTGGAGGCGCAGGTCGGCGGCGATCTTGCCGACGTCGCGCGCCTGCTCGGCCTCGACGAACGTGATCCCGACGCCGGTGCGGCCCGCGCGGCCGGTGCGCCCGACGCGGTGGACGTAGCTGTCGCGGTCATCCGGCGCGTCGAAGTTGATCACGTGCGAGACGCCGGTCACGTGGATGCCGCGAGCGGCGACGTCGGTCGCCACGAGCGTCGCGACCTTGCCCGAGCCGAACGCGGCCAGCGCGCGCTCGCGCTGGTTCTGGGACTTGTTGCCGTGCATCGCGACGGCGGTCACGCCGGCGGAGTCCAGGCGCTTGACGAGGCGGTCGGCGCCGCGCTTGGTGCGCACGAAGACGAGCGAGCGCTCGGCGTCCTGCAGCTCCTCGACGAGCGCGTCCAGGCGCGTGTCGCGCGCCACGGCGCGGAAGCGGTGCTCGATGTCGGCGACGGTCTCGGGCGCCGGGCGGTGCTCGCGCCGGACCGCGTCGTCGTACGTGTACTCCTCGGCGATGCGGCCGGCCTCGCCGTCCAGCGTGGCGGAGAAGAACAGGGTCTGGCGGTCGTCCGGGCACTGGGCGACCAGGCGGTCGACGGCGGGCCGGAAGCCCATGTCGAGCATCCGGTCGGCCTCGTCGAGCACGAGGATGCGGACGGCCGAGAGCGAGATGACGCGGCGCCCGAGGAGGTCCTCGAGGCGGCCGGGCGTGGCCACGATGATGTGCGCGGCGCGCGCCTCACGCGTCTGCTTGTCGAAGCCGACGCCGCCGTAGACGGCCGCGATGCGCAGGTCGCGCGCGGCGGCCAGCGGACGCGACTGCTCGACGATCTGGCTCACGAGCTCGCGCGTCGGGGCCAGGATCAGCGCCGACGGCTTGCGGGCCGACGGGTCGAGGAGATCGACGATCGGAGCCGCGAAGGCGATCGTCTTGCCCGAGCCGGTCGGGGACTTGGCGAGCACGTCGCGGCCGGCGAGCACGTCGGCGATCACGAGCGACTGGATCTCGAAGGGGGTACTGATGCCGCGCTTGGCGAGCGCGCGCACGACGGGCTGCGACACGCCAAGCTCGGCGAAGGACTGCTGGGACATAGAGAGGGAGAAGCTCCTAGCGAAAGCGGGGAGGCCGCGTAAGCAGGACGGCCTCGCGCACGGCATCGGTGCCGTACGTACGCCGTACGCTAGCAGGCTGGGCCGCCACGCGCCGCGGGCCGCCCCCGGGGCGCGCGGCTCACGCCGGCTTGACGGCGCGCACCTGGTAGACGCTCATGAAGCCGCTCTCGAAGCCGTGGCGCGACACGCGCAGGTAGATCCGCCAGACGCGCACGCGCTCGTCGCCGGCCAGCTCGCGCGCGCGGCCGAGGTTTGACTCGAAGCGCTTCTGCCACTCCAGCAGCGTGCGCGCGTAGTCCTCCGGGAAGTCCTCGATGTGCCGCGTGTGCAGGCCCGCGCGCTCGATCGCCGCCTGGATGCGGGAGACGTGCAGCGGCGCCGCGTCCGGGAACACGTAGCGCTCCGAGAACGGGCCGGCCTCCGCGTCGCCGACGCGCAACCGCGCGATGCCGTGGTTGAGCAGCCGCCCGCCGGGCCGCAGCAGCGACGCGAGCTTGGCCGCGTACTCGTCGATGTTCACGGACCCCACGTGCTCGACCATCCCGATCGAGGCGATCGCGTCGAACGTCTCGCCGGCGATCTCGCGGTAGTCCATGACGCGGATGTCCACGCGGTCGCCGACGCCGGCCTCGTCGGCGCGCCGGCGCGCCAGCTCCGCCTGCGGCTCCGACAGCGTGATGCCCGTCACGTGCACGCCGTGCTCGCGCGCGGCGTGGATCGCGAATGCGCCCCAGCCGCAGCCGACGTCGAGCACGCGGTCGCCGCGCTGCAGGGCGAGCTTCGTGCAGACCAGCTCGAGCTTGGTGCGCTGGGCCTCCTCGAGCGTCGTCGCGCCGCGCGAGAAGATCGCGCACGAGTACGTCATCGACTCGTCCAGGAACAGCGAGAAGTACTCGTTGGAGAGGTTGTAGTGGTGCGTGACCGAGCGCTTGTCGCGCAGGATCGAGTGGCGCCGGCCCTTCGGCTTGAACTCCATCGCCGGCACCTTCGGCACCGCGCGCAGCGCGCCGGCCTTGAGCGCGGCGAGCCCGATCTCGGCCTTGCTGCGGCTGTCGATCGGCGGCGGCGACCATTTGGCGAGCAGCGCCAGCGCCGCGTCGATGTCGTCGACGTCGATCCCCCCGCTCACGTACGCGCGGCCTACGCCGAGCTGCGACGGTGCGCGCAGGATGTGGCCCAGCGCGACGGGCGAGGTGATGGTGAAGACGGGGCCGCCGTTGCCGTTGGTCGACTCCAGGGACGTTCCGTCCCACAGGTTCAGCCGGAAGGGCCGTTCGGGAAGGGCGCCCGCGAGGGCGCTGCGAAGGTCGTCGGTGCTGCTCACGCGGCTAGCTTGGCAGCCTGGCGCTCCGGGCTGATCCTGACGACGTCCCAGGCCAGCCCGGTCTTCTCGAGCGCCCAGATCACCCAGGCCGACGGATCGAAGCTCCAGCGGCTGAGACCGTGCCGGGCCGACGTCGGGAACGCATGGTGGTTGTTGTGCCACGCCTCGCCGAACGTGAAGAACGACAGCCAGACGAGGTTGCGCGACTCGTCGGAGGTGTTGAAGCGCTTGCGACCGAAGAAGTGGCACAGCGAGTTGATGCTGTAGGTCGAGTGGTGCAGGACCAGCATCCGCACCGCGCCGCCCCACAGCAGGCCGGTGAGGCCTTCGGCGACCGTGCCGCCGATCAGCCAGCCGAGCAGGAACGGCGCCGCGAGCCCGGCCAGCACCCACAGCACGAACGTGCGGCTGATGAAGTTCACGATCGGGTCGGCGAGCAGGTCCGGCGCGTACCGGGTCTTCAACCCGCGCTGGGAGTGGATGAACAGCCAGCCGACGTGCGCGTGCAACAGCCCGCGCAGCGCGCCCTTCAGGCCGACGCCGTGGTCGACGTGCGGGGAGTGCGGGTCGCCCGGCTTGTCCGAGAACGCGTGGTGCTTGCGGTGGTCGGCGACCCAGGAGATCACGGGTCCCTCGATCGCGGCCGAGCCCGCCGCGGCGAGGATCGCGCGCACGGTCTTGCCGGTCTTGAACGAGCGGTGCGTGAACAGCCGGTGGAAGCCGACCGTCACCCCCAGCCCGGTGAACACGTACATGATCGCGAACACGATGATGTCGCTCCAGCCCAGGAGCGACGCCCACAACTGCCAGGCCACGAGGCCCAGCGCGAGGATCGGGAGCACGGTGACGGTGCCGGTCAGGAACCGGTCCAGGTTCTCATTGGCGACGGGTTGGACGTCGTCGCGCGCATCCGCTGTGGCGGCCATGACGAGCGGAAGTCTGGCACGTCACCGCAAGTTTGCGACATCCCGCGCGTTTGAAAGCAATGAGACTTGGCGGCGGGAGGCCGCTACGGCGTCGTGATCGTGACCGCCCCGTCGGTGCGATCACGGCGCCGTTTCCGCTTCTTGTGGTGCACGGGCCGCGGGAGCTTGACCTTGAGTGTGCGCATCGTCACACCCAGCGGCCCGCTCGGCCCCTGCGCCTCGATGCGCAGCCGGTAGCGCCCGCGCCCCGGCGGCTGCCAGGCCAGCTCGTGGCTGCCGCGCGGGAGCTCGAGGTCGCGCGACAGGCTCATCCCGCGAGCGCCCCACACGCGCACCTTGACGTTCGAGATCTTCGAGAGCGTGAAGCGGACCTCGGCGGTGCGGCGGGCGCTGAGCCGGAACAGCGGGGCGACGCCGATCCGCGTGGGTTCGTGCACGTAGCGATGGAAGTCCGCCGCCGTATTGCAGTACACGCGCACGTCGAGGCGCTTGCACAGCCCGTCCAGGAAGCCCGCCAGCAGTTCGTGGTAGCTGAGCGTGGACTCCGCGCCGCGGGCGGAGTAGAGCGACCACGCGCCGGTGTCGAAGCTCGCGACCTCGGCGCGCGCGGGGCGCTCGCCCGCGCGGAAGAGCTGCTCGGCGCGCCGCGAGCCGGTCAGCGCGGCGGTGTCGCGCAGCCCGATCACGGCCTGCAGCTCGCCGTTGAGCACGTGGTAGCCGGGGGAGAACGAGTACAGCGCGTAGCGGTTGCCGCTCGGCGCGCCGACCCGGACGCCGGCCGGCGACGACTGCTCGAACGCGCCGAGCGCGCGCAGCGCGGTACGCCGCCAGCGCGTCCGCCCGAGCGCCCGGTACCCGCGCGAGAGCGCCTGCGCGGCGGTCGCCTGCGCCATCCCGCTGACCCACGGCGGCGCGCCGGAGCCGTAGGCGAAGTAGTACTCCCACGCCAGGTAGCCGCTGCGGTGCGCGGCCAGCGCGGACAGCCCGTCCAGGCTGCGCGTGAGCGCCGCGGCGCGGCAGCGGTCCTTGCGCGTGTGCGAGCGCAGCGCCTTCAGGCACGCGCCGGCCAGCGCATTGGCGCGGCCCCAGCTGGCCAGCGGCTGCAGTTGCAGGCCGCGGCCCGGGTAGTACTGGAAGATCGCGGGGTCGGCGCCGAACGTCGTCCGGAAACCCGGCGCCGGGAGCGCCGCCGTGGCCCAGAAGTGCGCGTTGTCGCGCAGGCTGAGGAACGTGGGGTCGATCCGATCGGACGTCAGCAGGTGCGCGGCGGCGAGCGCGCGCACGCTGCCGACCACGTAGCCGAGCTCGCTGCCGCGGATGCCGGGGAGCTTCGCGAGCGTCGCGTTGGCGGCGGCCCAGTCGCGGCGGTCGCGCGCCTCGTCAACCTCGCTGATGCGGCCGGTCAGGCGCGCCACCCGCAGCGCCGCCTCCACCGTCGGCGACGTCCGCGCCGCGGCGATCTGCTGGCGCAGCCGCAGCGCCGCGGCGGCGCGCAGCGCGCGGTCGGCCGCGAAGCGGTCGGGCGGCAGCCCGCGCTCCGGCGCCGGGCCCGCGGGCTCGGGCGTGACCGGCGGACGGACGTGCACCGGCCGCGCCGGCGACCCGCAGCCCGCGAGCGCGAGCAGGGTCAGGGCGAAGGCGAGTCGGCGCACCATCCAACCATGCCATCGGAATCGGCGGCCGGGAACTGGACGATCGCTTACTCTTGCGCTGAATCAGTGCAGGAAGGAGAGCTCGATGCAGGGACTGATGCAGCCGTTCCCGTTGACGCTGACGCACATCTTCGGTCGCGCCGAGCGCGTGTTTCCGGAGAAGCGCATCGCGACGGCCGAGCGCGGTCAGATCGTCCGCGAGACCTATGGCGAATGGGCGCAGCGCACGCGCCGCCTGGCCGGCGCGCTCGACACGCTCGGGATCGCCGCCGACGGCCGCGTGGGGACGTTCGCCTGGAACACGGCCCGCCACCTCGAGCTGTACTTCGCCGTGCCCTGCAGCGGCCGCGTGCTGCACACGCTGAACATCCGCCTCTTCCCGGACGACATCACGTACATCGTCAACCACGCCGAGGACGAGGTCATCTTCGCCGACCGGACGCTGCTGAAGGTGCTCTGGCCGCTGGTCGACAGCTTCGAGACGGTCAAGCACATCGTGGTGATGGACGACGGCGACGGGGAGGTCCCGGACGACCCGCGCGTGCACGACTACGAGGCGCTGCTGGCGGGTGCCACGCCGGTCCAGGAGTTCCGGATCGACGACGAGAACCGCGCCGCCGCGATGTGCTACACGAGCGGCACGACCGGCAATCCGAAGGGCGTCGTCTACTCGCACCGGTCGACCGTGCTGCACTCGCTGGGCTCGCTGGTCGCCGACGCGGCCGGCGTGTCGGAGAACGATCGCATCATGCCGGTGGTCCCGATGTTCCACGCGAATGCCTGGGGGCTCTGCCAGGCCGCCGTGATGGCCGGCGCGGACCTCGTGATGCCCGGGGCGAACCTGCAGCCGAAGGCGCTCGCGGAGTTGATGGAGTCTGAGCGGGTGACGCTCGCCGCCGGCGTCCCGACGATCTGGATGGGGGTCCTTCCCGAGCTCAAGGGCCGCGATCTCTCGCAGCTGCGCGAGATCCTGTGCGGCGGCTCGGCGGTCCCGCGCTCGCTCTCGGAGGGCTACCGCGAGCAGATCGGCCTGCCGATCTTCCAGGCCTGGGGCATGACCGAGACGAGCCCGGTCGCCACCACGTGCCACATCAAGTCCACGCTGCTCGAGCACTCCGACGACGAGCTGGCCGATCTGCGCGCCGCACAGGGCCTTCCGCTCCCGCTCGTCGAGCTGCGGATCGTCGACCCCGGCTCCGACGAGGAGCTGCCGTGGGACGGCGAGGCGCGCGGCGAGCTCCAGGCCACGGGCCCGTGGGTGGCCGCCGGCTACTACAACGACGACCGCTCGCCGGAGTCGTTCACCGAGGACGGCTGGCTGCGCACCGGGGACGTCGCGACGATCAGCCCCAACGGCTATGTCCGGCTCGTCGACCGCACCAAGGACCTCGTCAAGTCCGGTGGCGAGTGGATCTCGTCCGTGGAGCTCGAGAACGCGATCATGGCCCATCCGAGCGTCGCCGAGGCGGCCGTGGTCGGCATCCCCGACGAGAAGTGGTCCGAGCGCCCGCTGGCCTGCGTCGTCCCCAAACCGGGCGAGGAGATCACGCTCGACGAGCTACGCGCGTTCCTGGCCGACCGGGTCCCGAAGTGGTGGATCCCGGACGACCTCGAGCTGATCGACGAGGTGCCCAAGACCTCCGTCGGCAAGTTCTCCAAGAAGACGCTGCGCGAGCACTTCGCGACGCGTGAGCAGCCGGCGGCGCCGTAACGCCGCCGGCCGCGCCGCGGTCAGATCAGCGCCGGCTCGCGCTGCGGCTCGAGCACCAGCTCGCCGTCCACCAGCGCCGCGCGCACGCGGTCGCCGTCGGCCAGCTCGCCGGCCAGGATCGCCCGCGTCAGCGCCCGCTCGAGCGTGCGCCGGATGTGGCGCTGCAGCGGCCGGGCGCCGAACGCCTCGTCGAAGCCGTCGGCCGCCAGCCGGGCGATCAGCGCCTCGTCGACCTCGAGCGCGATCGCGCGCTCGGTCTGCAGGCGCTCGGCCACGCGGCCGACCATCTGCCCGGCGATCTGCTGGACGTGCTCGACGGTGAGCGACTCGAACGTGACGATCTCGTCGATGCGGTTGACGAACTCGGGCAGGAACGTGCCGCGGGCGGCGTCCTGCATCCGCGACGCCTCGGCGGCCGGCTCGGTGGCGGTGAAGCCGATCCCGCGCCGCGCCTTGCCCGCGCCCAGATTCGAGGTCATCACGATCACGGCGTTGGTGAAGTCCACGGTGCGGCCCTCGCCGTCGGTCAGCCGCCCGTCGTCCATGACCTGCAGCAGCACGTTCCAGACCTCGGGGTGGGCCTTCTCGATCTCGTCGAGCAGGATCACGGAGTAGGGGCGCCGGCGCACCGGCTCGGTCAGCTGGCCGCCGTCGCCGTAGCCGACGTAGCCGGGCGGCGAGCCGATCAGCCGCGCGACCGTGTGCGGCTCGCGGTACTCGGACATGTCGATGCGCACGAGCGCCTTCTCGGTCGCGAACAGCCGCTCGGCCAGCGCCTTGACCAGCTCGGTCTTGCCGACGCCGGTCGGGCCGAGGAACAGGAAGCTGCCCAGCGGGCGGTCGCCCTCGGAGAGCCCGACGCGGGCGCGCCGGATCGTGTCTGCCACGAGCTCGACCGCGGCGTCCTGCCCGACGACGCGCTCGTGCAGGTCGCGCTCGAGATCGTTCAGGCGCTGCAGCTCGCCCGCGACGAGTTCCCCGACGGGGATGCCGGTGCGCGCCGCGACGACCGCGGCCACCTCCGGCTCGCCGACCAGCGCCGTGACGCTCTCCTCGAGCTCGCGCTTGAGCAGCGCCGCGCGCTCGTAGTCCTCGCCGGCCACCGCGGCGTCGAGCTCGGCCTGCAGGGCGTCGGGGGCGCCCGGCGCGGTCAGGCGCAGCTTCGCGGCCGCCTGGTCGATCAGGTCCAGCGCCTTGTCGGGCAGCCGGTACTCCGTGATGTAGCGGTCCGACAGCCGGGCCGCCGCCTCCAGCGCCGCGTCGTCGATGAAGACGTGGTGGTGCTCCTCGTAGGCGCCGCGCAGGCCGCGCAGGATCGCCACGGTGTCGGGCACCGAGGGCTCCTCGACAAGCACGGGCGAGAAGCGCCGGGCCAGCGCCGAGTCACGCTCGATCGCGCGGTACTCGGCCAGCGTGGTGGCGCCGATCACGCGCAGCTCGCCGCGTGCCAGCAGCGGCTTGAGGATGTTGGCGGCGTCCATCGCGCCCTCGCGGTTGCCCGCGCCGAGCACGGTGTGGAGCTCGTCGATGAACAGCACGATCCGGCCCTCGGAGGCGATGACCTCCTCGAGCGCGGCCTTCAGGCGTTCCTCGAACTGGCCGCGGTACTGGGCGCCGGCGACCATGCCGGACAAGTCGAGCGCGACGATCCGCGTGCCGGCGAGCGCCTCGGGCACGTCGCCGTCGTGGATCCGCAGCGCGAGGCCCTCGGCGATCGCGGTCTTGCCGACGCCGGCCTCGCCGATCAGCACGGCGTTGTTCTTGCGCCGGCGGGCGAGGATCTCGACCGTCTGGGCGATCTCCTCGGCACGGCCGATCACCGGGTCGATCTGGCCGGCCGCCGCGTCGGCGGACAGGTCGCGGCCGAAGTCCTCGAGCGCCGACGGGCGCCGCGGGGCACGCTGGCGCCGCTGCTCCTGGGCGGCCGCGACGTCTGCGGCGCACTGCTCGCAGAGCATCGCGAAGCGCCGCTGCGGGCCGGCCTGGACGACCATGCGCAGGGTTCCCGGCCGTTCGCCGCAGGCCGCGCAAAGCGTGATGCTTGTGTTGGTCTCGGGCACTGCTTCCTCCAAAATCTCAGTCGGAGCCACTGAGATTAGCGAGTGCTTGCGCAAGCAACTGTGACCGCCGTCCCACAGACGGGACGGCGGTCACGTCGGGGAGAGACCTGGTCAGCCCAGCTTCACGGACTGGGTCATGCCGATCACGCCGCCCTTGTTCGTGATCGCGATGCGCAGGACGTACTTGCCCTTCTTGAGCGACTTGGAGAACTTCAGCGTCGCCTTGGCCTTGCCGTTCTTGAGCGTGGTGCGCGACGTCGAGAGGATCGAGGCGCCCTTGGCGATGCGGAAGCGCACGGCGATGCCCTTGCTGTGCGCGTCAGCGCCGGTCGCGATGCAGGTGACCTTGACCCGCTTGCCCTTGCCGGCCGTCGTGCAGGTCAGCTTGAGCTTGGCCGGGCGGCCCGAGAGCGTCGTCGCGCCGACCTTGATCGCCTTGACCGTCGGGAGCTCGGCGTCGCCGCCGACCGTGCCGCCGACCGTCGTGTCGACCGACGTCGAGGACGACGGGGTCGGCGTCGGCGTCGGGACGCCGGACGGCGTACCGGACGGCGCGGTCTTGGTCACCAGGCCCGTCTCGGGATCGAGGAACACCTTCGGCGCGCGCTTGCCGTCGGGGTTGAAGTCGAACATGTTGCCGATCGAGCCGGCGCGCGCGTCAAAGGACTGGTCGCCGATGCGGCCGAGCTGCCAGTTGTCCTCGATGAACTTGAGGACCGAGGACTGGTCGGTCAGCGCGTGGTCGACGAAGTTCTGCTTGGCCCACGGCGAGATCACCAGCAGCGGCTGGCGCGGGCCGTAGCCGCAGCGGTCGGCGTACGCGGTCGAGCCGGCCGGGACGTTGCCGCACTTGCCCGAGCCGTTGAGCGCGTCGGAGGTCGCGGCCGACGGGCTCGTGATCGGGGACATGACGTGGTCGTACCAGCCGTCGGAGTCGTCGTAGGCGATGATCACGGCGGTGCTCGACCACGCCGGCGACTGCTCGAGGGCGTTGATCGTGCGCGCGATGAAGCGCTGCTCGTCCAGCGGGTCCGAGTTGGACGGGTGGCCGTCCTCGAACGCCGCGGCCTTCAGGAACGACACCGCCGGCAGGTTGTTCGCGGCCAGCACCTTGTCGAAGTCCGTCAGGTCGTACTGGTGGTTGGCCTGATCGGAGGAGCCGATCATCGCCGCCGAGGTCGGCGGCAGGTGGTGGATGTTGGCGGTCGAGGTGTAGTACTGGAACGGCTCGTGGTGCTGGACGTAGTCGCGGATGTTCGCGTTGGCGACGTTCGGGTGCGCCGACGCGCACGTCGCCTTGCCGGCGGCGTCGACCGAGGTCGGCTTGAAGCCGCCCTGGAACCAGCCCCAGCTGACGTTGTGCGCGTTCATCAGGTCGCCGACGTTCTTGCCCGAGAGCTGGACGCCGCCGGGGTTGGCGCAGTCGTCGAGCTTGGGCTGCGGGTCGCCGATGATCGTGTTGTTCTCGACGCCGCTGCCCGAGGCCACGTCGGTCCCGTGCGTCTGGCCGCTGACGAGGTTGACCGCGCCGACCGTCGACGGGCCGAAGTTCGTCCCGAACGAGTTGTCGCTCATCGAGAAATTCTGCGCGAGGTTCCACAGACCGGTGACGGTGTTGCCGTCGAAGTAGTCCATCACGATCGACTTGCCGCGCGGGCCGCTCGTGCACGACCCGCCGGCCGTGAACTCGGGGAACTTGTCCATCAGGCCGCCGTCGAACGCGGCCTGCTCGGCACCGTAACCGTGGTTCTGCGAGCACGTCACGGCCTCGGAGCGGTCCAGCCGCTGCGGTGGGGACGAGTTCGGGTTGTTGGTCAGCAGGGTCGGGTCGAGGCCGTTGACCGAGGGCGTGCCCTCCTTGGCCTCGAAGCGCGGCTGGCCCGCGGGGTTGGCGGCGTTCGGGTAGGTACCGAAGTAGTGGTCAAACGAGATGTTCTCGTCGAAGATGACGACGACGTGCTTGATCGGCGTGGTCGAAACGGCGAGCGGCAGGGGGTCTGCTTTGGCACCCGTCAGTACCACCGCGACCGCGGCCGCCGCCGCGGCGAGGCCGCCGACGAGGATCGTGGGTGTGCGCATGGCGGCCATCCTTTGGCCAAACACCGGTTTCGCGTGTGAATGCGGAGTTATTGTGACTGCAAGATGAGACGAATCCGAGATCCTCTCATGTGCGATAACGCCGCGTTCACGAGTGCCGTGTTCGGGTCACCTAACCTCGGCGCCCGATGAAGGTCCTGCGCATCCTCGCCGCGGTCGCGGTCGCGGCCGTGCTGGCCGGCGCCGGGCTGGCGCTGATCGGCCGCGCCGACGATCCGGCGCGGCCCGCCGTGCGCCCGCACGTCGCGATCGCCCCGGCCGCGTCGACGCCCGGCCGGCCCGGCACGGTCTACGGCACGACGATGACGCCGCAGCAGGCGGCGGACGCCGCGATCGAGGACGCCGCGCATCCGGACCTCGTGCCGCTGACGACGCGGGACTTCCGAGCGCCCGTCGCCCGCTACCGCGTCTACGCGGCGCGCCAGGCGCGGGCGATGGGCGCGGCCGCCGCAGCGCTCGAGCGCGCGGCGCGGCGCCGTGACCGCCCGGCGGCGCAGCGGGCTTGGGCGCAGGCGTTCGACCGCTGGCTGCTGGTCGGCGCCGCCTATGGCGCGCTCGGGGACCTCGACGCGCAGCTCACCGGCGCGCTCGAGGCGCTCGAGCGCGACCCGCTGGACGCCGCGGCCGCCCGCCGCCTCGCGACCGGGACGCGGCGGCTCCCCGCCGCGGTGCGCACGGCCGACCTCCCACCGGCCGACTACGCGACGCGCGCCCACGAGATCCTCGAGGACGTCCAGCGCGACGACCTCGGCGGTCGCGCCGGCGTGCGCGCGACGGCCGACGGCGTCGCGGCGACGCGCGCCGTGATCGGGACGCTGCACGGCGTCCTCTCGGGCCGCGGCGACGTGCTCCAGCAGGTCGACTCGCGGCTCGCGCAGCTCGAGGCGACGCTCGCCGTGATCCGCCGCGCGCACGGCGCGTGGCCGGCGCCGGACGCGCTGGCCCGCGCCGAGCGCGAGCGGCTGACCGGCAGCCTGGGCGCCGCGCTCGAGGCGCTGGCCGGCGTCCCCGGGGCGCTCGAGACGGCGCCACCCCCCAAGATCCCGGCGCTGCGATGAGGCGCGTCTCCCGCCGCTCGTTCCTGGCCGGCTCGGCCGCCGCCGTCGGCGCCGCCGGCCTCGGCGTTCCCGACAGCCGGGCCGAGCCCGCGGCCTCGGGCCTCGCCGCGAGCATCCCGTTCGACGGCCCGCATCAGGCCGGCGTGGTCACGGCCGGCGACAACGAGGCGACGTTCGCGGCGCTGGACTCGATCGCGCTGTCGCGCGGCGCGCTGGCGCAGGCGCTCGAAGCGCTCAGCTCGCGCGCCCGCCAGCTCTCGCAGGGCACGACGGTGCCGGTGCGCGAGGTCGACGAGCCGCCGGGCGACTCGGGCACGCTCGGCCCGGTGATCGCCCCCGACCGCCTGACGGTGACGATCGGCTTCGGCGCCTCGCTGTTCGACGACCGCTACGGACTGCTCGCGCCGGCCGGGCTGACGCGGATGCCGGCGTTCGACAACGACGACCTCGATCCCGACCGCACGCACGGCGACGTGCTGGTGCAGATCTGCGCCAACCGCCGCGACACCGTCGTGCACACGCTGCGCGAGCTGCTGCGCCCCGTCCGCGACAGCTTCGCGCTGCGCTGGACGATCGACGGCTTCCAGAGCGCCGATCGCGGGCCGAGCGTGCACAACTCGCGCCGCAACCTGTTCGGGTTCCGCGACGGCACCGCGAACCCGGACATCCACGACGACGCGCTGGCGCGCCGGCTGATCTGGACGCCGGAGGGCGGCACGTTCCAGGTGGTGCGCGTGATCCGCATGCACGTCGAGTTCTGGGATCGCGTCGGGCTGCGCGAGCAGGAGACGATGATCGGCCGCCGCCGCGACACGGGCGCGCCGCTCGGCGGCACCGACGAGTTCCAGGATCCGCGCCTGGACCTCGACCCGAAGGGCAAGCGGATCGCCATGGACGCGCACATCCGGCTCGCCAACCCCCGCACGGCGGCGACCGCCGAGCAGCGCATCCTGCGCCGCGGCTTCAACTACCACCGCGGCTTCGACGCGGCCGGCCAGCTCGACCAGGGGCTCATCTTCGTCGCCTTCAACCAGAGCATCGAGCGCCAGTTCGCGACGATCCAGACGCGGCTCTCCGGCGAGCCGATGATCGACTACATCACGCCCGTAGGCGGCGGCTACTTCTATGTCCCGCCCGGTTCGCGCCATCCCGGGGACTGGGTCGGGTCGGGCCTGTTCGCGTGATCGTAGACTCGCCGACATGTCCGGCTACAGCCTGAAGAACCTCAAGGAGCTCGACTCCTCCTCGCGTCCCGAGATCGACATCGACGCCCGCTTCGGGCGCTCGCAGCTGGGATGCACGCAGGTCGGTGTCAGCCACTGGCGCTACGGGGCCGGTGTGCGCGCGCCGATCGGGCACCGGCACCGCGTCCAGGAGGAGGTCTACGTCGTCGTCGGCGGCTCCGGACTGGCCAAGCTCGACGACGAGATCGTCGAGCTCAAGCCCTGGGACGCGCTGCGCGTCGCGCCCGAGGTGGTGCGCGGATTCGAGGCGGGGCCTGACGGGTTGGAGATGATCGCCGTCGGCGGCGAACGGCCCGAGGGCGGCGACGGCGAGATCGTCAACGACTTCTGGCCTTCCTGAGCCTGAGACTGCGCTAGCGTCAGCCGGCATGGCCCTGCCACGTCTTCGGGTCCCGCCGGTCGGAAACGCTCCATCGGCGGTGGGGCTCGCCTCCGAGGAGGTCGAGCTCTACCACCGCACCTACACGACGCTGCTGCGCTCGTCGGGCGAGACGCGGCTGCGGGTGCTCGAGCCGTCGCACGCGGCGATGAACTCGAGTCTGCACTCGCTCGCCTACTCGCTGGAGGACCCGGACCTGGGCGCGTTCCTGTACGCGCTGCGACGGCTGCCGGCATCGATCTGGCAGGCGACGGTGATCGTCATGGGCCAGGAGGCGGAGGCGTTCGCGCGCGCGGGGGTCGGCCGGATCGCGGACTGGACGTCGCTCGAGGCTCCGGCCCGGCGCCGCCGCTGGTACGACTCCGGGCGGGGGACGCTGGCCGTGCTGCTCGCGTCCACCTCGGACCTCGACGACGTGATCCCGACGCTCGTCGCCTACCAGCTCGAGTGGAACAAGCTGCACATGCTGCTGGCCGGGGCCGACCTGGAGGCGGACGCGGACCCCGCGGACATCGCCGAGTCCCTGGGCGGCTCCGCCGAGGACTGGGAGCGCCTCGCCGGCGCGTGGCCCGACGGGCTCGCCGGCTTCGCGGCCGAGGTGAGCGCGCACAAGCTCAACCTGCGCATCCGGATGCTGGGCGGCTCGCAGATCGGTTACGCGCGGCTCACACGCCGCTGGTGGGCGCCGGTGCGGGCCACGCTGACCGACCAGGGGCTCTCGGACCGGCCGATCTACTTCGTCTCGTCCAACCCGCACTCGCTGGTGAACCTCGTCACGACGTCCGCCGGCGCGCGCGCCGACGAGATCGTCGACTTCGTCGAGTCCTCCGGGCCCGACTACCTCAACGAGGAGCTCGAGCGCTTCAGGGAGGGGCGCACCGAGGGGTCCTGGGAGAACTTCCTCTACTACGGCGCGCGGCTCTACTACGAGGCACAGCCGGAGAACGGCCCGGCCTGGCAGCGCCGCCGCCACGACGAGCGCGAGGTCGGCGTCACGCACCTCTCCTCGCGCACGGCGCTGCGAGTCAGCGCCCAGGTGCTCGACCTCTCAAAGCTCGATCCGGCCGGCCTGGACTCGCGGCTCGGGCCGCTTGACGGCGAGAAGCTGTCGCGCTCGCAGGCGGTGATCGTCAACATCGAGTACCCGCTCGGCCTGGCGGCGTACAACATCCTGCGCGAGATCGCGGTCGCGCACGACACGCTGCGCGGCGTCTACGTGCTCGGCAAGGCCGCGACGCTGAACGCGGACGTCGGCGACGTGCTGATCAGCGGCGTCATCCACGACGAGCACTCAGGCTCGACGTACTGGCTGGACAACGCGTTCAGCTTCGACGACATCGCGCCCTACCTGGTGTTCGGCTCCGGGCTGGACAACCAGCGCGCCGTGACCGTCAAGTCGACGTTCCTGCAGAACCGCCAGTACCTGGACTTCTACTACCGCGAGGCCTACACGGTGGTGGAGATGGAGGCGGGCCCGTACTGCAACGCGGTCTACGAGATCGCCGACGCCGACCGCTACCCGTCGAGCGAGGCGGTCAACTTCGCCAAGCTCCCGATCGACCTCGGGATCATCCACTACGCCTCTGACACGCCGTACACGCAGGCCCGCACGCTCGGCGCGCGCGGGCTCTCCTACTACGGGATGGACTCGACGTACGCGTCGAGCGTGGCGATCATGCGGCGCATCTTCGCGCTGGAGGGCCTGTACGACGCCTGAGCCTGCGCGGGCAGTCGAGCGTGCCCGCGCTGCCGGAGACGCTCGAGCGGCTGTACGCGTGCGAGATGGGGCTGACGGTCGCGCCCGACGTGGGGCGGCTGACGCGGCTGCGCACGCTCGACCTCGGCCACAACCGGCTGACGGCGGTGCCGGACCTCTCGGGGCTGGCGCAGCTCGAGCTCCTCTACCTGCACGACAACGCGCTCACGACGCTGCCCGCGCTGCCGCGCTCGCTGACCTATCTGAACGTGAGCGAGAACCCGCTCGGCGCGCTTTCGCTGCCTGACCTGCCCGCCCTGATCGAGCTGCGCGCGCTGGACCTCGGGCTGAGCGAGTTGCGGCTGGGGGCGCTGGGGGCGCTGCGCGAGCTGCACCTGCGCGGCAACGCGTTCACGCGCGTGCCTGAGGTCGTGCGCTCGCTGGGCGAGCTGCGGCTGCTGGACCTGCGCGCCAACCGCCTGCGCTCGGTGCCCGGCTGGCTGGCCGAGCTGCCCCGGCTCGAGAAGCTCGACCTGCGCTGGAACGAGATCGAGCACGCTCCGCCGGGCCTGCTCGAGCGCGGCTGCGTCGTGCTCACGGAATAGGCTGCGGCGATGGCTGAGTGGATCATGTTCCTGCATCCGCCGCGGGATCGCTTCGCCGAGACGATGACGGAGTCCGAGCGCGCGGTGTTCGCCGCGCACGCCGCTCGCCTGCAGGAGCTGCTCGACCAGGGGACGCTGATCCTCGCGGGCCCGACGCTCGGGGCGACCAACACCGGCATCGGCGTCTTCGAGGCGCCCGACGAGGCCGCGGCGCAGCGGCTCGTCGACGAGGACCCGGTCGTGGTCGCGGGCATCTGCCGCGGCGAGCTGCGGTCGTTCCGCGCCTCGTTCCTGCGCGGGCGCTAGTACATGTGGTACTTTCGGCCGCCTGTACTAGAAGTCCGGCTTGCGCCACGTGCGATCGCGCAGCGTGGCCTTGACGCGCCGGATGTAGTCCTCGGCGGGCGGTGTGTGCCAGCGGCCGGCGAACCATGCGCCGAGGCTGCCGTAGAGGTCGCCGCGCGCGTACGGCCGGCCGTGCTCGACGTCGTTGAGCCAGGGCATCCGGCCGTCGTAGTAGGCGCGGATGATCGCGCCGTAGTAGTCGGCGTTGAAGGCGGTCGAGCCGCGCGCGTAGGCGGGGCAGCAGTGGTACGGGCGGCGGATCTGGAAGAGGCCGAACGAGTCGCCGTTGTCGCCGACCGTGCTCATGCGCCAGTAGGACTCGATCACGGCGACGGCTCGCAGGACGTCGGTGTCGATGCCGTGCTTGGCGGCCGCCCACTGGATGATCTCGTCCGTCGTGCCGGTGTAGTGGCCCGTCACCTGGGCCTTGTAGGGCATGTCGCTCTTGCGCCTGAATGTCGCGAGCTGCGCCCGGCTGAGCATGTGGTGGTTGGCCTGAGCGTTGGCCGGGCGCGGCTCGAAGGCCCAACGGTGGACGCGGCGCGCCGCCCCCGCGTCGGACAGCGGCGGCGAGCCGGGCGGGCGCGTGCTCGCGGCCGCTGGGGGAGACAGCAGCGCGAGGGCGACGATCGCGAGCAGCAGGCAGCGCATCCCGCTGGCCACGGTACCGCTACGCGTCCTCGGCGAGCGGCGCTGAGCGGAGCGTGACGACCAGGACCTCGGGCGGCGCGAGCAGCCGCACCGGGATGCCGCTGGTGCCGATCCCGCTCGTCACCAGCAGATGGCGGCCGTGCTCGACGATGTGCCCGCGCGCGAAGCGCTCGCCGTAGCGCGAGGGCATCATCGGGCGCCGCAGCACGGGGATCGCGACCTGCCCGCCGTGCGTGTGCCCCGCCAGCGTGAGCGCGACGCGGTCGGGGACCTCGGTGAACATGTCGGGATCGTGCGAGAGCACGACGACCGGGGCGCCGGGCGGAACCTCGCGCAGCGCGCCGGGGACCGACGGGCGGCGGTGGCGCAGGTCGGCGAGGCCGGCGACCCAGAACGGGCCGCGGCCCGCAGGGTGCAGCTCGATCGCGCGGTCCTCGAGCACGGTGATGCCCGCCTGGGCGAGCGCGCGCCACATGCGATCGCCCGAGTTGCGCCAGTCGTGATTGCCGATCACCGAGATCGTCCCGAGCGGCGCGCGCAGCCGCGCCAGCGCCTCGGCCACCAGCTCGGGCGGGTACCGGCGCCGCCACGCCTGGCTCGCGTCCAGGTGGTCGCCGAGCAGCCAGTGCACGTCCGGCGCGGCGGAGTTCAGCGCGTCGACCGCCCGGGCGATCGCGTCGAGCCCCACGTGCGGCACCCCCGCGTGAAGATCCGAGAGCACGCCGGCGCGCAGCCCGTCCAGCCGCGCGGGCCAGTGCGGCAGGTGCAGCTCGACGTCGCGCACCATCAGCCGCCGGGGCTCGATCCACGCGCTCCACAGGCCGAGCCCGGCGAGCGCCGTGGCGCCCGCCAGCGCGTGGGTGCGCACCGTCAGCCGGCCCCGCCCGAGGCGGCGAGCGCGGCCTCGACCGCCTCGCGGTGCGGCATCCCGCCGCGCGCGCCGGCGCCCTGCGTGGAGAGCGCGGCGGCGGCGAGCGCGAAGCGCGCCGCCTCGGCGAGTCCCCGGCCGGCCGCGAGCTCGGCGGCCAGCGCGCCGTTGACGGTGTCTCCGGCGCCGGTGGTGTCGACGACGCGCGCGGCGCCCGCCGGCAGCCGCAGCGTCTCTCCGCCGTCGAGCAGGAGCGCGCCGTCGCCGCCGAGCGTGACGAGCACGGGCGCGCCGGTGAGCGCGCTCAGCGCCCGCGCGGCGGCGGCGGGATCGGGCTCGCCGGTCAGCTGCTCCGCTTCGGAGGCGTTCGGCGTCAGCAGCGGCGCGGCGGCCAGCACGCCGGCGTCGAGCGCCCGCGCGGGCGCCGGGTTGAGCACGACGCGCCAGCCCGCCGCTGCGGCGGCCGTCGCGGCGGCGGCCACCGCGCTCGCCGGGATCTCGTGGTTGAGCAGCACGACGCCGCCGGTCGGAGACAGCGACAGCGCGTCCGTGGTCACCTCCGCGTTCGCGCCCGAGGCGACCGCGATCTGGTTCTCGCCGGCGGCGTCGACGGCGATCAGCGCCACGCCGGTCGGCACGTCCTGCAGGCGCGCGACGGCGGCGACGTCGATGCCCTCGGCCACGAGCTCGCGCAGCGCATCGTCGCCGTTGGCGTCCGCGCCGACGGCGCCGACCATCCGCACGCGCGCGCCGAGCCGGGCCGCGGCCACGGCCTGGTTCGCGCCCTTGCCGCCGCCGTGGCGCGCGAAGCGCCCGCCCGAGACCGTCTCGCCCGGTGCCGGAAGCCGCTCGACGGCGACGACGAGGTCCACGTTGATCGATCCCACCACGACGACGTCGCCCACCCGCAACACCTTAGGGGCGGCTCGCGACCGCCAGCGCGGCGGCGAGCGCGGTGAGCAGCGTCAGCACGAACAGCGCGCGGATCAGCCGCGGGCGAGCGTGCGGGTGCCGGCCGGCGGCGAACGCGACCGCCGAGCAGGCGGCGACGAGCGCGCCGGAGACCGTCCCGACCGCGCCGCCCGAGTGCAGCAGCAGCGCCGCGATGACCGCGAGCGCGAGCGCGGACCGCTGCCACGCGAGCGCCGTCCGCTCCGCCCACAGCCCGGCGGTCTGCTCGTCGCGGCCATGCCCGGCGGCGTGCGGATCAGGCATGGACGGCATCGACGAGCACGAGGATGGCGACGACGACGCCCATGGCCGCCAGCCCGTACGCGAGCAGCGGCGTCGGGGCGCCGGTGGGGAGCGGCTCGCCGCGGCGCATCGCGCGCTCGTTGGCGGCCCAACGGCGGAAGCTCGACGCCGCGAGCAGCGCACCGAGCACGATCGGCGGCAGCGAGACGAGCAGGCGGATCGCCGTCGAGTCGAACGTCAGCAACTGCCCGGCCGCGAGGCCGCTGCCGATCAGCGCCAGCGCGGTCCGGTTCCAGGCCAGATAGGTGCGCTCGTTGGCGAAGGTGAAGCGCGGGTCGATGTCCTCGTCGTCGGGCACGCCGCATATGTTCCCGCGGAATGCTCCGCGCCAGCCCGTCCGCCGTCCAACGCCTCTTGAATGCGCGGCAGCACCGCAACCGCGCAACCTCAACACCACTTAAAGCGTTGGTGCGCATTGCCATGAGGATTCTGCTCGCCACCGCCGCCGCGCTGCTCCTGCTGCCGGCCGCCGCACACGCCGCCGCGCCCGCCAACGATCAGCGGACGACGCCGCAAGCGGTGAGCCTGCCCGCGAGTGTCACGGGGACCACGCGCGAGTCGACGCTCGAGGTCGACGAGCCGTTCGGCTGCGACACGCTCAAGGGATCCGTCTGGTACTCGCTGGCCGCCGCCGACACGACGCGGATCGTGGTCCGCCTCGCCGCCGCCGGCGACCTCGACGCCAGCATCGACGTCTTCCAGCGCACGCGCTCCCAGCTCACGCGCGTCACGTGCGACCGCACCGACGACCAGGGCAACGCGGAGGCGACGTTCAAGCCCGCGAAGGGGGCGAGCTACCTGATCCGCGTCGGCCAGCGCTCGAACTCCGTGGCGGGCGACTTCCGGCTCGACGTCTTCGCGCCCCAGCCGGCGCCCGTTGCGCCAGGCCCGGCGCTGCCGGCGGCGGGGGCGAGCAACACGCTCGACCGCGTCCAGGACATCTCCGACGCGTGGTCGGTGAGCATGAGCGCCGGCGTCAGCTACCGCGTCAACCTCTCCCAGCCCGACGGCGGCTGCGTCTCGCTTGCGATCTACCCGCCCGGCACCCGCGGCGACTTCGACGAGGCGACCCCGGTGAAACGCCTCGGGTGCGGCGGCTACACGCTCTTCACGCCCAAGGCCGGCGAGGGCGGGCGCTACAGCTTCCTGGCCAGCGCCCAGAGCAGCAAGCGCGGACCGCAGCCGTATCACCTGCAGGCCGCGATCGCGACGAGCGACGACACCTCGCCCGGCCTGCCGCTGGCCAACTACCAGCACGCGCGCGGCTCGCTGCGCGGCTCCGCGATCGACGTGGTCGACCTCTACCGGTTCGACGTCGCCCAGCGCAGCGACCTCAAGCTGACGTTGAAGGGGCACACGTTCGGGCTCGAGTTGCTGACCGACAAGGGCCACCGGATCGGCGACGCCGACGAGGGCGAGCTCGAGCAGCGCATCGCCCCGGGCCGCTACTTCGTCGCGGTGCGCGCCGACGGCCGCGACGGCGGCAGCTACGTGCTCGAGCGCGCGGCGCGGGCGATCACGCACACGAGCGTCTCGCTGCCCAACCGCACGGCGCCCGGCCAGTCGATCCGCGTCTCGGTCAAGGTGAGCCCGAGCGGTTCCGGCCCGGTCCAGATCACGATCCAGCGCTTCGACCCGCTGGCCGGCTGGCAGTTCTTCCGGCAGGTGACGGTGACCGCGTCCGCCGGCAGCGCCGGCTACTCGTTCGTGCCGCCGTCCGTGGGCCGCTGGCGCGCGACCGCCGCGTTCCTCGGCACGCGGGCCGACGCGCCGAGCCAGGCCGGCTTCGCCTCCGATCTCGTCGCCCCGCCGTTGCAGGGGCGGTAGTACAGTCGACTCGGTGACCGACGACGCGGCAGCGGCGCCGCGGCAACCGCTGCCGTGGGAGGGACGACCCGCCCGCGCGGATGTGATCCTGCTCGCGGGGATCTCGCTGAGCGGGATCTACGCGCTCGTGATGCTCCCGATCGTGCCGTCGCTGGTCGGCACGCACCCGGTGCTGCTGGAGCTCGTCCGCGGCTCGACGACCGCGATGGTGACGATGGGGGCGCTGGCCCGCACCGGCCACGCCTCGCTGTTCGTGGCGGTGGTCGCCGCGATCCCCGGCACGATGGCGTGGGACTGGCTGTTCTGGTGGGCGGGCCGCCGCTGGGGGCCGCGGGCGATCGAGCTGTTCATCGGCAACCACCCGAAGGCCGCCAAGCGCACCGCCCGCCTGGAGCGGTTCACGGAGCGCTTCGGCTGGCTGGCGATCGTGCTCGCCTACGTCCAGCCCATCCCGCAGGCGCTGATCTACGTCGCGGCCGGCTGGTCGGGGATGCGCTTGATCACGTTCATCGTGCTCGACCTGATCGGCACGCTGATCTGGATCGGGCTGTGCGTCGGCCTGGGCTACGCGATCGGGCAGAGCGCCGTGGACGTCGCGCACGCGATCTCGCACTACGCGCTGTGGCTGACGATCGCGCTCGTGGCCGTCGTGTTCGTGCGCCAGTTCCTCAAAGCGCGCCGCTGACGGTTCCGCGCACCTCGCCGAGCGACACCGCGCCGGCCGAGCCGCGCAGCACGACCGTCTCGCCGTCGGCGAGGAACGGCTGCCCGAGCTCGATCAGCGAGCCCTCGCTGCCCGGCGTCGCGCCGGAGATCGTGCCGGACGCGAACAGGTCGCCGGGGCGCGCGGACGCGCCGTTGACCGTCGCGTGCGCGAGCTGCTGCGGGAACGTCCAGTAGAGCCCGCGCGCGTTCGTGCGGCTGATGATCTCCCCCTCGCGCTCGACCTCGAGCGCGATGTCGAGCGCCCAGTCGCCGCTCGTCCGCAGGTAGGGCGCGGGCTCGGGCTCCTGCGGCGGGGCAGGCACGAGGTAGGGCTCGAGCGCCTGCAACGGCACGATCCAGGCCGACATCGAGGTCGCGAACGACTTGCCGAGGAACGGCCCCAGCGGCTGGTACTCGAAGCGCTGCAGGTCGCGCGCGCTCCAGTCGTTGACCAGTACGAACCCGAAGACGTGCTCGCGCGCATCGGCGGTGGCGATCCGCGCACCGCGCGGGCCGGTGACGAAGCCGAGCTCGAGCTCGATGTCGAGCGCCTCGGTCGGCCCGAACTCCGGACGCTGGCCGTGCGGGCGCACGATCTCCGTGCCGGAGACGACGACCGAGCCGGCGCGGCCGTGGTAGCCGACCGGCAGCCGCCGCCAGTTGGGCAGCAGCGGCTCGAGGCCCGGCCGGAACATGCGCCCGAGGTTGGTGGCGTGCTCGAGCGAGGAGTAGAAGTCGACGTAGTCGCCGATCGCGACCGGCAGCCGGACGTCGCGGGCTTCGACCAGCGGCAGCCGCTCGCCGCTCTCCAGCAGCGCCGTCAGCCGCGCGCGGGTGGCCTCCCAGACGGGCCGGCCGAGCGCCAGGAACCCGTTCAGGACCGGGCCTGCGAACGTCCCCGCCGGCACCGGCAGCCGCGGCTCGAGCGCGCGCAGGTCGATCGCCTGCTCGCCGAAGCGCACCGCACAGCGCGGGTCCCCGTCCGGGGCGACCACGCCGTAGGGAAGGGTCTCGAGGCCGAAGCTCACGGCTCGCGCCGCGCCGCCGCCCGCAGCGTGGACTTGAGCGGCGGGAGCTCGGCGGGCAGCTCGACGACGACCTCGATCGCCGGCCCGTCGCGGCGCGTCACCTCGGTCGCCCCGAGGTGCTTCAGAAGCGCCAGCATGACCTCGTTGCTGGCCAGCAGGTGCGCGCTGAAGACCGTGATCCCGTTCTCCCGCGCCCGCGCGCACAGCCGCCGCATCAGCAGGCTGCCGAGCCCGCGCTGCTGCCACGCGTCGACCACGGTCACGGCCGCCTCGGCGACGTGCGGGCGCGCCGGGTCGCGGATGTAGCGGGCGACCGCGACGCCCTCGCGGCATTCCGCGTCGAGCGCGCCGATCGCCTCGTGGTCGACGTGGTCGACCTCGGTGAAGAGCGCGAGCTCGTCGATGCTCAGCGGATCGCGCGGCTGCAGGAAGCGGCGGTACACCGACTCGTCGGAGAGCCGCTTCCACCCGGCCACGAAGCGCGGCTTGTCCTCCGCGCGCACCGGCCGGATCACCACCTCCGAGCCGTCGGCCAGCAGCACGTGCTCCGCGGTGTCCGCGCGCGCCAGGCCGCGGTCGTAGGCCGCGGCGGCCGCCGCGGCCTCCTCCTCGGTGTCGTGGCGCGACACGGGCGCGTGCTCGCCGCGCAGGCGGACGAAATAGCCACCGGCAGGGCTCGGCTCCACATAGCAACGCACGCTCCACGAAGGGTACGACCGTCACCCGCCTTACCTGAACGTCCGTCCAGCGCCCTTGCAAGGTCCGCGCCGGCACGGCAGGGTGGGCACGTCTTGCGAGTACGGGGTGCATTGCTGGGGCTCGCGGTTGCGCTGGCGTTGCCGACCGCGGCGAGGGCCCAATCGCCGGTCACGATCGACGGCAGCCCGCTGAACGTCTCCGCCGACGGCGTCGGCCGCCTCGGCGTGCAATTCGACGGCCGTTCCGGCGGAGAGTTCTTCGACCCCGACGCGACGGTCGGGGACGCCGGGCTCGAACTGCGCGAGGGCACGAGTGTCGCGAGCCTGTACAACACCGCCGACCGCACGCCCCTGTCCGCGCCTACTGTGAACGGCGCGACGATCCACTCGGCCTACAAGGTCGCGCTGCCGGTGCCGCTCGACGTCGCCGAGACCGTCGGCTACACGAGCGGCACGCAGACGGTGACGCTGCACTACGAGATCACCAACCGCGGCAGCGCGCCGGTGTCGTTCAGCGCGGGCGAGCTCGCCGACCTCTATCTCGCCGGCGACGACCACGGCCGCGGCGTGCTGCTGCCCGGCCCGCCGCGGATCGTCGGTGGCGTGGCGGCGGACGGCTCGATCTCCGGGCTGGTGGAGACAACCCCGTGGAGCGCCTATCAGGAATCCGAGTACGGCGACGTATTCGACGACTTCGACAGCGGTGGGCTGCTCGACACCGTGAACCCGAGCCTGGTGGACAACGGCGTCGGCGCCGAGTGGGACGTCAGCGCGCTGGGCGCGGGGCAGACCGCGACGATCGACGTCAAGTGGAGCTTCGGCGACGCCGTGGCGGTCAACACGACGCAGGACCACCCGGACGACGGCGCCTGCAACGCCACCGACTGCACGCTGCGCGAGGCGATCGTGCACTCTCCCGACGGCTCGACGATCAGCGTCCCCGGGGGGCTGTACAGCCTTGGCGCGCCGCTCGTCGTGAGCGCCGGCCGCCACCTCACGATCGTCGGCGCGAGCGCCGACCCGGAGCTGGGAGTGCGGATCAGCGGCGGCGGCGAGTCGCAGCTGCTGTCGGTGGCCGGAACGCTCAGCGTGTCGGGCGCCTACTTCTTGGACGGCAGCGGGAATTCGGGCGGCGCGATCGCGGTTTCGCCCAGCGGCTCGCTGACGCTGATCGACAGCGAGGTCGCCGACAGCGCCGCGGTCAGGGGCGGCGGGCTCTACAGCCAGGGCGCGCTGACCCTCATCCGCAGCACCGTCGCCCGCAACCGCGCGGGCGACGGGCCGGGCGGCGGCATCTACGCCAACGGCGGCTCGCTGACGATCGCCGACAGCACGATCAGCGGCAACTCCGCGGCGTCCCCAGGCGGTGGGATCGCGCTCTCGGGGACCGCGGCGAACCTGCTGTCGACGACGATCGCCGCGAACGCGAACCTCGGGGTCGCGCGCAGCGGCGGGACGCTCCGCGCGCGCAACACGATCTTCTCGGACGGCTGCGACACGGCGCCGACGGACTCCGGTCACAACCTCGGCGCCGCGACGTGCGGGCTGAACGGCACCGACGCCGAACTCGGGGAGCTGCAATACAACGGCGGCGACACCGAGCTGCACCCGATACTCGGCAGCAGCCCCGCATTCGACGCCGGCGACCCGACCGCCTGCCAGGACGCGCTGATCGGCGGCGTCGACCAGCGCGGCGCGCCCCGCATCCAGGGCGCGGTCTGCGACATCGGCTCCTACGAGGTCGACGCGGCGCCGCTCATCCCCGTGGTCACCTCGCCCGCGGATGGCAGCGCGGTCGGAAGCAGCTTCGTGATGCGCGGCACCACCACCGCCGGGGCGACCGTCACGGTCGTCGAATCCGACACCACGAACCGCTGGTCGGGCCGCGCGGGCAGTGACGGGACGTGGGCGGTGGTGATCGACGGCCTGGCCGCCGGCTCGCACACGTTCACGGTTTCGGGGGCGATCGGCCCGCAGCAGTCGCGCGACTCGTCGCCGCTGACCGTGATCGTCGGCGCCGCGCCGACGCCGACCCCGACTCCGCAGACCCCCGCGGCGACGGCGACGCCCGCGCCGAGCGCCACGCCAGCGCCGACCCCGACCCCGGTCCCGCCGCCGGTCGCCGGCAAGAGCGTCAACGTCGAAGTCGAGGGCGGTACCGTGCTGCTCAAGCTCCCCGGCTCGAACACGTTCGTCAAGCTCGGCCCGGGCATGCAGATCCCGGTGGGGACGATCGTCGATGTCCGGCACGGCCGGATCGGCATCACGGCCGCCGCGGACAAGCACGGCACGACGGCGAGCTCAGACTTCTACGGCGGCATCTTCAAACTCGGCCAGACCAGGGGCGCCAAGCCGATCACCACGCTGAAGCTGACCGAGGCACTCGACTGCCCGCGCACGGGTGCGGCGTCCGCGGCGGCGAAGAAGCCCAAGAAACGCCGCCTGTGGGGGGACGGGTCGGGGTCCTTCCGCACGCAGGGGCACTACAGCTCGGCGACCGTCCGCGGCACGATCTGGCTTGTCCAGGACACGTGCACGACCACACTCACGAGGGTCAGGCGCGGCGTCGTCGCCGTCCGCGACGCCGTCAAGCACAAGACCATCGTGATCAAGGCCGGGCATTCGTACACCGCTCGATCCAGACGCAAGAAGTGACGTCCCGGCCCCGGTCGGGGGACCAGGGCGACTTGACAGGAACACCGCGACTACACGACGATCGGAGCGGATTGCGAGCGCGAGCCTCCATCTTGGTCCGAGCGGCCGCAGCCGTCGCTGCGCTGCTCGCACTCGCCGTTCCCGCCTCCGCGCGCGCCGACCTGGCGACGCTCGACGGCACCCCCCTGAACGTCTACGCCGACGGTCTGGGCGAGATCCAGGTGCGCGTGGACGGCCAGGCCAAGGGGCTGTTCTACGACCCGGACGCCAACCCGGCGCACGCCGGGTTCGAGCTCAAAGAGGGCGACCAGTACTTCCCGCTCCAGCACGACTTCGACACCGAGCTGGGTCGCACCGGGACCGAGCCGGCGACGGTCTCAGGGCAGGGCACCGGCACCCAGACGATCCACTCGTCCTACAACATCGGGCAGGGGCCGGACCTGCACGTGACCGAGGACATCACGTACGTAAACGGCACGAGCCAGGTCGCCATCCACTACACGGTCACGAACCTCCTGACGACGCCGACGTCGGTGCGCGCGGGCGAGCTCGCAGACCTGTACGTGGGCGCCAACGACAACGGCAACGGCGTGTCCGCGGCCGGCCCGCCGCGCTTCGTCGGCGGCCGTGACGAGGCCAGCGGGCTGGTCACCGGCCTGCAGGAGGTCACGGGCTGGGGCGGCTATCAGGAGGGCGACTTCGGCGACGTGTTCGCGAGCTTCTCGACCGACGGGCTCACCGACACGGTGGACCCGAACGCGCCCGACAACGGCGTCGGCGTGCAGTTCTCGCTCGACAACCTGGCACCTGGAGAGACGCGGCCGGTCGACGTGCGCTGGCTGATCTCCTCCAGCGCCCCGCCCGGGACCGGCTCGCCGGGCCCGCTCGCCGGGGCCGGCAGCAACGCGACCGCGCGCCAGCTCCCGCCGCCGGTGGCCGGCAAGACCGTCAACCTGCACCTGGCCAATGGGGTCGTGCTCTACAAGACGCCCGGGAGCACGAAGTTCCTCAAGCTCACCGAGGACGTCCAGGTTCCGCTCGGCACGACGCTCGACACCACCCACGGGCGCGTAACGCTGATCTCGGCGGCCGACCTCAAGGGCACCAGCCAGCACGCCTGGTTCTACGACGGTGTGTTCAAGGTCGGACAGACCAAGGGCGCCAAGCCGATCACCCGTCTCGCGATCCCGCGCGATCTCAAGTGCGCGAAGGCGAAGTCGTCGAGTGCCTCCGCCGCGGCCAAGAAGCCCAAGAAGCGCAAGCTCTGGGGGGACGGCAGCGGCTCCTTCCGCACCGAGGGCCACTTCAGCTCCGCGACCGTGCGCGGCACCAAGTGGGTCGTCATCGACACCTGCGACACCACGATGACGCGCGTGGTGCGCGGCGTCATCGCGGTCCGCGACTCAGTCAGGCACAGAACGATCGTGCTCAGGGCCGGTAAGCAGTACGTGGCGCACAAAAAGAAGTGAGCTGGTACGCCGTCCTCGCCGGCTTCCTCGTGGCCCACATGGTGGGGGACTACCTGTTCCAGACCGACTGGCAGGCCCGCAACAAGCGCGGCGGCCTGGGGGGTGATCCCGTCGCCCGGCGGGCGCTCGTCTTCCACGTCACCACGTACACGCTCGCGTTCGTCCCGGCGCTCGTGTGGGTCGCCTCCGACCTTGACGCGGGCTGGGCCATCCTCGCCGCCGCGCTCATCTTCCTTCCGCACCTGGTGATCGACGATGGTCGGGTCGTGCGGGCGTACCTGAGTCACGTCAAGCGTGCGAACGGGCTCGACGTCGGCCTGGCCGCCTCCGTCGACCAGTCCTTCCACGTGCTCTCGCTGTGGCTGGTGGCGATGCTGATCGGGGCGGCATGATCGCGCGCCGCACGCGCGGGCGGATGCTGGCCCTGCTGGTGGCCGGGCTCGTGGCGGCGGCGTGCGGCCTCGTGCTCGAGCTGACCGGTACCTTCAAGCACGTCGAGGCCAAGACGCTCGACGCGCGCTTCGACGTGCGCGGCAAGCAGACCCCGAACCCCGACGTGGTGATCGTCGCCTACGACGCCAAGAGCGTCGACCCGAAGGCCGACCAACTGGACCGCAAACGGCTGGCGGCGGTGATCGGGCAGCTCAGCAAGGCCGGCGCGGGGTCGATCGCGATCACGCCGATCGATCTCCAGTTCAGCGACCAGGGCCACAACCCCGACGCCGACAACGCGTTGATCGACGCAACGCGCGCGTCGCGCAAGGTCGTCCTCGGCACCGCGGACGTCGCGCCCGACGGCGCGACCGGCATCTTCGGCGGCGGCGACGGGCTCAAGTTCAGCCGCGCGATCCCGGGGGACACGACCTACGGCACGGACCCCGAGTCGCCGATCCGCAAGGTCCCGTTCGCGCCGCAGCACCTGCAGAACTTCGCGCTGAAGGCGGTCGCGGTCGCGGGGCACCCCGTCCGCACGCCGCCGGGCGCCAGTGACGCCTGGATCGATTTCCCGGGCCCCGCCGGCACGATTCCGCGGCTGAGCTTCGCGGACGTCGAGCAGGGGCGCTTGGACCCCGCCGCCGTGAAGGGCAAGGTCGTGATCGTCGGCGCCACCGCGCCATCGGTGGCGGTCCTCCACGCCACCTCGACGTCCGACGCGATGTCCGCGCCCGAGATCGAGGCGGCGGCGGCGAGCACCGCGCTCGAGGGGTTCCCGTTGCACGCCGCGGCCGGCTGGGTCGGGATCGTGCTGGCGATCGCGCTCGGGCTGGTGGCGCCGCTCGCCGCGCTGCGATTTCGGATCTGGTTCGCGCTGGGACTCGGCGTGCTGGCGATCGCGGCGTTCGGGATCGGCGCCCAGCTCGCGTTCTCGTCGGGCACGATCATGAAGGTCGCGCCGCCGCTCGCCGCGGGGCTGCTGGGGCTGGCCGGCACGATCGCGGTGACCGCCGAGCGCACGCCGGCCGTGGACCGCTTCCTCGACCGCGTGAGCCCGCGGGGCGGCAACCAGCGCACGCGCCGGCTGCGCGCGCAGCTGCTGATCCTGAGCGCGCTCGGGATCATCGTCGCCACGCTGGCCGCCGACGCCGGGCACGTGCTGCGCCGGCAGGACCTCAGCACGGTGGACAAGCGGTTCGCGATCCGCGGCAAGCAGAAGCTGCCCGGCGTGGTCGTGGTCTCACTCGAGGATCAGTCGATCACGGGCAAGGGCCGCCAGTGGCCGATCAAGCGCACACGCCACGCGAAGGTGATCACCGAGCTCGCCAACGCGGGCGCGAAGGTGATCGCCTACGACGTCCAGTTCACCGAGCCCAGCGGTGACACCGAAGCCGACAACGCCCTCTACACGGCGGTCCAGAAGGCGGCGCCGCGCGTGGTGTTGAGCACCACGGAGGTCGAGCCCGGCGGGCGCACGGGCATCCTCGGCGGCGGCGACGCGCTCGCCCAGAGCAAGGCCCACCCCGCGATGGGGAATTTCACGAACGATCCGGACGGCCCGATCCGGCACATGTCGTTCTCGATCCAAGGACTGCGCACCTTCGCGATGGTGACCGCCGACGTCGCGGCGGGCCACACCGTGGCGACGCCTCCGGGCGCCAAGAACGCGTGGATCGACTACCCCGGATCCGAGCGCACGCTGCCGTACATCCTGTTCGACGACGTCGAGGCCGGCCGCTTCGACCCGGCCGAGGTGAAGGGCAAGATCGTCGTGGTCGGCGCGTCCGCCCCGTCGCTGCAGGACCTCCACCAGACCTCGACCGACAGCCAGCCGTCCTATCCCGGCCCGGAGATCCAGGCGGTCGCCGCCGAGACGGCGTTGGCCGGCTTCCCGCTGCGCAGCGGGCCCGGCTGGCTGAACGTGCTCCTGATCGTCGTGCTCGGCGCCGTCACCCAGTTCGTCGCGCTGCGCGTGCGGCGGCTCAGGCTGTCCCTGGCAGCGGGCGTGCTGTCGATCGCGCTGCTCCTGGTCGCCGCCCAGCTCGCGTTCAACAACGGCACCGTCGTCACGGTCGTCTATCCGGCGCTCGCCGGCATGCTGGGTCTGCTCGTGACGGCGGGCATCCACGGCCTGACCGTGGCGTTCGAGCGCGAGCAGGCGCGCGACGCGTTCGCGCGCTTCGTCCCGGAAGCCGTCGTGGACCAGGTGCTCGCCGACGCCGAGGGCGTGCGCCTGGGCGGCGTTCGCGGCGAGGCGACGGTGATGTTCAGCGACCTGCGCGGCTTCACGTCGTTCAGCGAGACGCTGGAGCCCGAGCGCGTGATCGAGGCGCTCAACCGCTACCTGACCGAGATGAGCGAGGCGATCCTCGACCACGGCGGCACGCTCGTCGCCTACATGGGCGACGGCATCATGGCCGTGTTCGGCGCGCCGCTCAAGCAGTCCGACCACGCGGACCGGGCGCTCGAGGCGGCGCGCGAGATGCTCGAGCGGATGGAGGGCTTCAACGGCTGGCTGCGCGAGCAGCAACTGCACGACGGCTTCAAGATGGGGATCGGGCTCAACTCCGGGCCCGTGATGTCCGGCAACGTGGGCTCGGAGCGGCGGCTGGAGTACACGGCGCTCGGCGACACGACGAACACCGCGGCGCGCCTGGAGGGCATGACGAAGGGCACGCCGCACCAGCTCTACATCGCCGACACGACCCACAAGATGCTCACGCGCCCGGCCGAGGACCTGGTCGCCGTGGGGGAGGCCGAAGTGCGCGGGCGCAAGGCGAAGGTGCTCCTGTGGTCGCTGCGCGAGACCCCCGCGACGCCCAAGCCGAAGGCCCCGGTGCCGCCGGAGCCCGAGACCGTTCCCTAGGGGCCCGTTGAAGAATTCCGGTACGACCGCTGCGGCACATCCGCGGCGCCTCGCGCCACCCACGCAGCTCGACGTGCCAGAGGCACGCCTTCGCGGCGCGCGCGGCCCGAGGCATCCACGGCTGCACCCCATCGGTCGGACCGACCATTCTTCAACGAACCCCTAGGCCCCGTTGAAGAATTCCGGTACGACCGCTGCGGCACATCCGCGGCGCCTCGCGCCACCCACGCAGCTCGACGTGCCAGAGGCACGCCTTCGCGGCGCGCGCGGCCCCAGGCATCCACGGCTGCACCCCATCGGTCGGACCGACCATTCTTCAACGAACCCCTAGGCCCCGTCGACCTGGCGGCGGGCGAAGCCCGGGCTGGCGTAGCGCTCGTAGTACTCGATCTCGAGGTGCGAGAACTGCACCCAGATGCCGGGGAGGTGGAACGCGTCGACGTGCGCCGGGAAGCGGCCGTACGTGTCCACCAGGTAGCGGCAGATCTCCTTGGCGTACTCGATCGCCTCGGCCGGCGGGTGGCCGGCGTGGCGCAGGTAGTCGGCCGCGGCGGCCTCGTCGCGGTAGGCCTGGGCGAACACGTCGGCGTTCGTGTACGTCCCGTCGGGCCCGAACTTCTCCTCGAGCACCTGGTCGACCGCGGCGTCCATGTCCGTGACGTACGGCGGGCACAGGCCCTCGAGCACGCCGTCGATCCCGACGTGGTTCGGCTGCGAGGCGGGGACCGGCGGCCAGCGTCGCCAGCGCGACTGGAAGCTGCGGCCGCTGTGCTCGCGGAAGCCGAGCCCGAGCACGCCGTGCTCGACGTCGCGCTGCCACACGTACGGGATCATCGGCGCGCCGTGGACCCAGCCGCCGAGCCGCAGCGCCTCGCCGGTCAGCATCAGGTTCTGCATCAGGAAGTGCGCCTCGTAGTCGGTGCGGACGTTCCCGAGCGAGCCCAGCGGGGCGGGCGTGCCCTGGCTCACGAAGCCGCCGCGGACGCGCTTGATGCCGCCGATCGGCTGGTAGGGGATGCGGTCCACCAAGCCCAGGCGCGACGCGAACCAGGCCGCCCATTCCATCAGGTCCTTCGGCCGGAACGTCCGCCAGTCGTCGAGGAACAGCGGCACCTTGCCGTGCGGCTCCGACAGCAGGATCAGCAGCACGTTGATGTACTGCCGCGTGTTGTCGACGACGGGGAGAAAGCACGTCGTGCCGGGCACGTTGGAGTGCTGGGCGTTCCAGCCGAGGTAGTACGGCCACTCGCGCGGGAACGCCATCCGCTCGTCGTGGACCTTGACCTTGACCTGGCGGGCGAACGCGAGCCAGTCGGCCTCGGTGCGGTCCTCCCAGCGCGGTGGCATGGAGCGCAGCAGATCCAGCGCCTCGCGCCCGCGCGGGCGGCGGATCAGCCACACGCCCTCGTCGTTGATCATGAAGAATGACGTGGCCTGGGAATTGTCGGCGCTCGAGGCGGCGCGCCCCGCCACCTCGAGGAACATCGTCCCGAGCTCCTCGGCGCCGCTCGGCTTCTCCAGCGGGCCGTCGTGCAGCACCGCGCCGGTGACGCTCGTCGAGGCGATCAGGACCGCCTCCTCGAGCGCCGTCAGCGGCGCCGGCGGGTTCGGGCTCTGGTAGCCGTGGGCGAGCGAGACGCCCTGGGCCACGCGGCGCGTGCGCCGGTCCTGCAGCGCGCTGGTCAGCGGGTAGGTGAAGAGGTCGCCGTTCACGTGTGCGCCTCCAGCTCCGCGAGCGCGACCGGGAAGACGTCGCGTTCGGCGTCGCGGCCGAGCCACAGGTCCAGGTGCGCGTAGCCGGCGAACACGTGGTGGCGGTAGAGCGCGTCGCCGTGCGCCGCGCGCAGCAGGTCATGGGTGCGCCGCAGCCCCTCCGGCACGAACATGCGGTTGTACTCGCCGGTCAGGAAGCTGATCGGAAGGCGGTAGGCGTCGAGGTTCGACAGGTAGCGGTCGGCACCGTCGGCGGCGCGCGCCGCGCGCGAGCGCAACATCAGCGAGATGTGTTCGAAGAAGGTCATGTTGCCGTTGCCGAACACGCCGGGGACGGCCTGCTCCATCGTCGCGACGTCGATGTTCTCGTAGTTGTAGACGTCCCCGTAGACGGCGTAGATGCGGCGCGCGACCGGATGGTCGTAGATGTGGCGGAACGGCAGCGCGCGCATCGCGGCGTCGACGGCGCGATGGCGCCGGCTGCGCGGGTCGAAGTCGGTGTTGAGGCCGCGGATGCCGATCGCGTTGAGCAGCGTGGCCAGGCGCAGGTCCGCACGCAGCTGGTTGCCGGGCGTCGCGATCGGGTGGCCCGCGAGCGCGGAGAAGGTCGCCGAGCGCACGCCCCGCAGCCCGCCCCCGAGCGCCATGAACAGCGACAGCCCGCCGATGCAGTGCGCGAGCGCCTGGACGGAGTCCGCGCCGGTCGCCCGCCGCACCGCGTCGATCGCCGCCGGCCAGTCGCGCAGCGCGATGTCGTCGACGGTGAACTGCGTCCAGCTCGACGGCAGGTCCGGGCTGGCGCGGTAGTCGAACAGCCACACGTCGTAGCCGTGCTCGCCGAGGTAGCGGACCCAGTTGCGCGGCGCGGCGGCGAAGACGCGCGCGGCATTCGTGTAGCCGGGTGCGAGCACGATCGGGCCCTTGCCGCCCATCCGGTAGTTCGTGAGCCGGACCTGCGTGCCGTCAGACGTCGGCACGGCGTACACGGTCGCGTTCGGGAGCCCCACGCTAAGCCCTCGGGACCGGCTTGAAGCGCGCACCGCGGTGTGGTGCGAGCGTCCAGCCCGCGCGCGGCTCGGGCAGCTCCGCCGGCCGGTAGGCCCAGCGCTCGCCGAGCGCCACCAGCATCGCCGCGGCCTGCGCGCCGTCCTGGCCCGGGAAGTACGGCCCCTCCGGCGGGCGCTCGGGGTCAAAGCGCAGCGGGTCCGGCCAGTAGCGCCCGTCGCGGTGCGTGAACCAGGCGCTCAGCGCGAGCACGTGCCCGCGTCCGATCACGTGCTCGCCGAGCCGGCGCTCCGCGTCCAGCACGCGGAACTCACCCCACACCGGTGGGAAGAGCCGCATCGCCTCGCGCACGATCAGCGCGGTGTAGTCCGGGTTCGGATCGGCGTGCCAGCGCGCTTCCACGGCCGGCGCCTGGGCGAGCAGGTGCAGCGTCCAGGTGAGCACCGCGTGCGTGCGGTCGGCGGCCAGCGGGCCGCGCTCGCCCGTGCGCGCGAACGTGTCCCAGGCGAGCGCGCGGCAGAGCTCGCGCAGCGTGCCGAACAGCTCCACCGGATGGCCTTCGACCCATGAATCGGCCAGCGCCCCCGCGCGCTCGGCGGCGTCGGCGGGGACCGCCGCGCCGGCCGGTGGCGCCTCCAGCGCCAGCTCGAGCAGCGCGGGCGCGGTGACCAGGTGCGCGGGCCGGCGGCCGATCCGGAACGGCACGATGTCGCGCCCGTCGTCGCGCAGGCGGTCGAGGTACGCCAGCGGGTTCGCGAGGTAGGGGATGGCCGCGAACGTACCATCCAGTGATGCCCGTCCCCGTGCTCGCCGCTGCCGCCCGTACGCCGATCGGGCGCTTCCAGGGCGCCCTCGCGGGCGTCGACGCCGTCGAGCTCGGGGCGCACGCGGTGCGCGCGGCGCTCGATCGCGGGCAGGGCCTCGAGCCCGACTACATCGCGGTCGGCAACGTCCTCCAGGCCGCCAACGGCCAGAACCCGGGGCGGCGCGCGGCGCTGGCCGGCGGCGCGCGGCGCACGGTGCCGGGGATCACGCTCAACGACGTCTGCCTGGCCTCGATGAGCGCGGTCGCGCTTGCCGTCGCGATGCTGCGCACCGACGAGGCGCGGGTCGTGCTGGTCGGCGGGTTTGACTCGATGACCCGCGCCCCGCACGCGGTGCGGATGCGCCCGGCGGTCAAGAGCGGCAACCAGCCGCTGATCGACGTGATGGTCCACGACGGGCTGCACTGCTCGATCGCCGACGCGGGGATGGGCGCGATGTCGGACGCCGAGAACGTGCGCCTCGGCATCAGCCGCGCCGTGCAGGACCAGTTCGCGGCGGCCTCCCACCAGCGCGCCGCCGCGGCGCGCGAGCGGCTGGCCGAGGAGATCGTGCCACTGGCCGGGCTCGACCACGACGAGGGCGTGCGGCCCGAGACGACCTACGAGGCGCTGGCCGAGCTCCCGCCGGCGTTCGGGCGCGGCGGCACGATCACGGCCGGCAACGCCAGCCAGGTCTCCGACGGCGCGGCGGCCGCGCTGATCACGCTCGGCGAGCCGGGTGACGGCCTCGCCGAGATCGTCGGCCGCGCGGTGGTCGCCGGGCCGGACTCGACCCTGCACCTGCGCCCGGCCGAGGCCGCGCGCGAGCTGCTCACGCGGCACCGGCTGACGCCCAGGGACATCGCGCTGTGGGAGATCAACGAGGCGTTCGCCGGCGTCACCGTCGCGTCGGCGCGTGCGCTCGAGATCGAGCTCGCTCGCGTGAACGTCAACGGAGGCGCCGTCGCGCTCGGCCACCCGCTGGCCGGGAGCGGACTGCGGCTCGTGCTCACGCTCGCCTACGAGCTGCGCCGCCGCGGCGGCGGGCTCGGCGTCGCGACCCTCTGCGGAGGCGGCGGGCAGGGCGAGGCGCTGCTTCTGCGTGTGAATTAGTGTGCGCCGCGTGAACGTGCTGGTGATCGGCGCGGGGCCGTACGGTCTGGCGGCGGCCGCGGCGGCGCGCGCGGCCGGGCTCGACACGCTCGTCGTCGGCCGCCCGATGGGCTTCTGGCGCGATCACATGCCGCCCGGCATGTTCCTGCGCTCCGGCCCCGACTGGCACCTCGATGCGGCGTACGAGCACACGCTGGAGCGCTTCCTCGGTGACGACCCGCCCGCCCCGCTGCCGCTGCAGGCCTTCCTGGACTACGCCGACTGGTTCGTGGCGTGCAAGGGCCTCGAGATCCGCGACGCGCGCGTGACCGAGCTGCGCCCCGGGTTCGTCGCCACGCTCGAGGGCGGCGAGCAGATCGAGGCGGGAGCGATCGTCGCCGCGCCCGGCGTCGCGCACTTCACGCACCGCCCGGAGTGGGCTCGCGACGGCCTGCACACGTGCGACCTGATCGACTTCACGGCGCTGTCGGGCGCCCGCGTGGCGATCATCGGCGGGCGCCAGAGCGCGTACGAATGGGCGGCGCTCGCGAGTGAGCACGGCGCGGCGAGCGTCGACGTCATCCATCGCCACGCGACGCCGCGCTTCGAGCGCTCGAGCTGGGCCTTCGTGGACCGGCTGATCGAGCACACAAGGACGCAGCCCGGCTGGTGGCGGCGCCTGCCGCAGAGCGAGCGCGACGCGATCACCCGGCGTTTCTGGGAGGTCGGGCGGCTCGCGCTGGAGGACTGGCTCGCGCCGCGCATCGCGGGCGTCCGCAGCCACGCCGGCACCGAGGTCGTGGAGGCCGCGCCCGGGCGCCTGCGCCTTTCCGACGGTCAGCGCGTCGAGTTCGACGCGCTCGTCCTGGCGACCGGCTACGTCGCCGCGCTCGATCGCGTCCCCTACCTGCCGCCGGTCGAGCTGCGCGACGGGTTCCCCGTGCTCGACGAGGCGATGCAGTCCAGCCTCCCCGGGCTCTACCTCCCCGGCTTCGCCGCCACGCGCGACTTCGGCCCGTTCTTCGGCTTCGTCAAGGGCGCGCCGGCCGCCGCGGAGCTGATCGTGCGCGACATCGTGGAGCGAGCGTGAACGCCGGCCAGGCCGTGCGGCTGCTGCACCGCGCCGGGACGGTCCTGGCCGGCTCGCTCGACTACGCCCGCACGCTCGAGCACGTCGTCCAGCTCACCGTCCCCGAACTCGCCGACTGGTGCGGCGTCTACGTCCTCTCCGACGACGGGGTCGAGCGCGAGGTCACGAGCGTGCACCCCGATCGCGCCGTCGAGGCGGTGCTGGTGGAGATCCGGCGCCGCCGGCGGGCGAGCGGCGTCGGCTCGGAGACGCTGCAGGTGATGCGCAGCGGCCAGTCGGTCCTCGCCCCGGACGTGCGCACGCGCGACGCCGACCTCGAGCCCGCCGAGCGCGCGCTGGTCGACCGGCTGGACCCGCGCTCCTACCTCATCGTGCCGCTGACCGTGCGCGGGCGCGCCGTCGGCGCCCTGACGCTGCTCTCGACGCGCGTCCACTACACGCCGGGCGACCTGCGGTTCGCCGAGACGCTCGGGACGCACTTCGCGCTGGCGATCGACAACGCGCGGCTCTACGACGCCGCCGAGCAGTCGGTCGGCCTGCTCGACGGCTTCTTCGCGACGGCGCCGGTGGGGCTCGGCTTCGTGGACACCGAGCTGCGGTACGTGCGCGTCAACGCTGCGCTGGCCGCCCTCAACGCCCGCACGCTCGAGGATCACGTCGGCCGCTCGCTCGACGAGGTGCTGGGGCCGATGGCGGGCGTGGTGGGGGAGTTCTACCGGCGCGTGATCGACACGGGCGAGGGCCTCGTGGACCGCGAGGTGAGCGGCGAGGTGCTCGCCGCGCCGGGCGAGCTGCGGCACTTCAGCGCGTCCTACACGCCCGTGCGCGGGCTCGACGGGCAGGTGATCGGCGTCGGCGTCGTCGTGCTCGACGTGACCGAGCGCCGCCGCATGCTCGACGCCGAGCGCGACGCGCGCGCACGCGCCGACTTCCTCGTGCGCGCCGGCGCGGTCCTGGACTCCTCGCTGATCTACGAGGAGACGCTGTCCAACCTCGCGCGGCTCGCGGTGCCCGCTGTCGCGGACTGGTGCGCGGTCAGCATCCTGGATCGCGACGGCATCCTGCGCGAGCTCGCGACCGCGCACCGAGAGCCGCGCCGGGTCGCGCTGGCGCGCGACCTGAACCGCCGCTTCCCCCCGGCGCCCGACGACCCGGGCGGGACCTCCAAGGTGGCCCGCGAGGGCGTGACCGAGTTCGTCCGGGAGATCACCGACGCGATGCTCGAGGCCGGGATCGAGGACCGTGAGCAGCTCGAGCTGGTGCGCGGCCTCGGCCTGCAATCGGCCATCATCGCCCCGTTGACCGCCGGCGGGCGGACGTTCGGGACGCTCACGCTGGCCCAGGCCGAGTCGGGACGCCGCTTCGACGACGCCGACGTCGCGCTCGCGGAGGAGCTCGCCCATCGCGCCGCCGTGGCGATCGAGAACTCGCGGCTCTACACCGAACGCGCGCGGATCGCCCACGCGTTGCAGGTCAAGCTGCTGCCCGAGCGGCTGCCGGAGATCCCGGAGGCGCGCGTGGCCGCGCGCTACCGCGCCGCCGGGGAGCTCAACGAGGTCGGCGGCGACTTCTACGACGTCTTCGTGCGCTCGGAGCGCGAGTGGGCGCTCGTGGTCGGCGACGTGTCCGGCAAGGGCGCCGAGGCGGCGGCGATCACGGCGCTGGCGCGGTACACGCTGCGGGCCGCCGCGCTCGACGACGGGCCGCCCAGCGTCGCGCTGCAGCGTCTCAACGCGGCCATGCTCGGCCACGACGACTCGACCCAGTTCGCCACGGTCGTGCTTGCCTACGTCGCCGCCGCGGAGGGCGGCGGGATGGACGTGCGCCTCGCGCTCGGCGGCCACCCGCCGCCGCTGATCGTGCGCGCCGGCGGCCGCGTGGAGACGGTCGGCGCCTTCGGCACGATCCTCGGCGCCACCCCGGCCGCGGTGCTCTCGGACACCGACGCCCGGCTCGCCCCGGGCGACGTGATGGTCCTCTACACCGACGGCGTGACCGAGGCGGGCCCGCGCAGCGCGCCGGTCGGCCAGGACGGGCTCGAGCGGCTGCTCGGCGAGTTCGCGGGGCGGACGCCGGAGGCGGTCGTGGCGGCCGTCGAGCGCGCCGTGGTGGACGCGCTCCCGGGCGCCCCGCGCGATGACATCGCGGTGCTGGCGCTGGCCGCTATCGTGCCGGGGGCGTCGTCGAGCCGGACCCCTGCCGTCGGAGAGCTCGAGCGGCTCGAGCTCCGCCTCGCCTCCACTCCGGAGGCCGTCGCCACGGCGCGACGCAAGGTCGTCGCGCTGGCCGAGCGCCACGCGCTCGCCGACCCCGCCGACGTCGCGCTGGCGGTCACCGAGGCGTTCACCAACGCGGTCATCCACGCGTACCGCAACGGCGCGTCCGGGGAGATCCGGCTCGTGGCCTGCGCGCGCGAGACGGGCCTCGTGGTCGTCGTGCGCGACTACGGCTGCGGCCTGCAGCCCAACCCCGACAGCCCGGGCTCCGGCCTCGGGCTCGCCGTGATCGGCGCCCTCGCGGCCGAGCTCAACCTCGAGCGGCCGGACACGGGCGGCACCCGCGTCCGCATCCGCTTCAGAGCGCCCTAGAGCCCTATTCCGGGCACGCCGCCGGAGCTCATCTGGAGGTCGTCCCAGGCCTTGGCGGCGAGCTCCCAGTCGGTCTCGGAGTCCGCCTCCTCGGCGTGACGGAGCATCCGGATCAGGTACGCCATCGCCGACAGCATCGCGATCGCCGCGAACGCGATCTGGACGCTCAGCACGCCCTCCTCGGTCCAGTAGACGTCGTCGAGCTCGAGCAGCAGCGCGGACTCGTCGAGCACCAGCGCGACGCCGACGCCGAACGGGAACGCGAGGTACTTGTCGAGCTTGTCGCCCTTGGTGCCGATCGCCACGCCGCCGGCCATCAGGCTGAGGATGCCGCCCGGCAGGAAGTGGTGGATGTGGCGGTTGCCGACCATCACGTCCTTGATCGGGCCGATGCCGCCCTTCTCGCGGATCGTCCACGTGATCGCACGCGTGATGCCGAACGCGACCGTGAACGAGGCGAGCATGTTGAACAGCGAGTTCTCGCGCGTGCGGCTGACGCCGTAGCCCTCGCGCAGCACCATGATCGCCTCGACCGCTTTGTGCTTGCGGTCCTCCTCGCTGAGGATCTGGCGGCTGCGCGGGAGGCTGCCGAGCCGCCACACGCGGGCGATCTCGGCACCGAACACCGTCACGACCGCGCCGCCGGCCAGGACCCCGAGCACGTGGGTGCGGCCGGTCGGCTTGCTGGCGACCTCCTGGGCCGCCTTCAGACGCTTATCCTTCTTGAGCTGTGCCATGTGCGCGCCGCCCCTTGCGCAGGTAAGCCTCGGCCAGCTGGCCGAGGAAGATCCATCCGAACTTGACGAGAGCGCCCGCCTTCGAGCGCGCGTCCGGCCCCCCGGCCCTGAACGTCGTCAACTGCTTCGCGAAGTCCCGCACGCGAATCTTCAGGATGCCGGACGCGACGTGCTCCGCGGTCGCGTCCTCGCCCTCCGCGACGTGTCCGCGCAGCACCTGCGTGAACAGCGTCGTGGTGTCCTTCCAGACGTCGAAGCCGGCGTCGTCCTTGACGAGCTTGAAGCCGGTCATGGTCAGCGGGTGGCCGGCGCCGTCGCGGAACCACAGCCGGTAGAGCATGTGCTTGACGCCCGGCGCGACGTCGACCAACAGGTTGAACCAGCCCTGCTCGACCGGCAGCTTCCCGCCCAGGGCATCGGACTGCAGGTAGCCGACCGCCACGGCGGGCCGCAGCGGGTCGTGCGAGAACGAATCGATGTCCTGGACCTCGATCGTGAGGTGGAACTTCAGCGCTCCGGCGCCGTCGCGCCCTGCGGTGGCTCCGCGGGAGAAGTCGGTCTCGCCGAACGTGACGTGGCCGAGCATCTCCTCGGTGAAGCGCACTGTCGATGCGGTCATGTGGCCGCCGCCTCCGCGGCGCGTCGGTCGGGTTCGATGATCCGGTCGGCGAAGCGATCCGCCAACGCGGCGATCGTAAAGCTCGGGTTGGGCCCCGTGGGCCCCGGCATCACGGAGCCGTCGGCGATATGCAGGCCCGGATGGCCGAAGACGTTGCCGAACTCGTCGACTACGCCTTCGTTTGCGTGGCGGCCCATCGGGGCGCCGCCGAGCGGGTGGACCGTGATCACGCGCTTGAGGAACCACAGCGGGTTGTCCGCGAAGCGACCGCCCAGCGCGTGGGCGAAGTCGCGCGACGTGGTGCGCAGGCGGTCGAAGTACTCCGCGGACTCCTCGCGCTTCCAGTCGATGTCCAGCCGCCCGTTGCGCAGGTACATGTGGCCGTCCGGAATGTCGCGGCCCATCCCCAGCAGCGGCAGTCCGCCCGCGGACAACTCGGACGGCAGCATCAGCTCGGCGATCTGCGCCGTGACATCGGTGTCCGGTGTCCCCTGCGCCCAGTTCTTGACCAGGAAGAAGCCCGCCTTGCGCCAGCGCCAGAGCTGCTTGGGCGCTGAGATCACGTGCAGGATCCACGCCAGGTGCTGCGGGAAGCCGGCGTCCTGGAGATAGAACCCGCGGCCGCTGCCGCCGGGGTCCTGTGCATCGGGCATCCGCGCCGTGGACGTGATCACCGGCCCGTAGCCGGGGTCGACGATCCGCGGCGCGCGCACGCCATCGGTGACCTTGCTGGCGTTGAGCACCAGCGTCAGCAGGTCGCCGTTGCCGCAGAAGCGGGTTCCGAGCTTGCGCGACAGGCGCGGGAACGCGCTGCGGTTGCGCAGCAGCAGATTCGTGGTGCCGAGCGTGCCGGCGCTCAGCACGAGGTGATCGCACGTCAGGTCCACCATCGGCGGGGCCTCCGGCGCGCCAGCCGCCAGGTCCGCGTAGTGGACGCCGTAGCCGCCGCCCTCGCGCGGCTCGATCCGCCGGACGTCGGCCAGCGTGCGGATCTCCGCGCCCTCGCGCTGGGCGAATGTGAGGTAGTTGTAGTCGAGCGTGTTCTTTGAGCCGTAGTTGCAGCCGACGTCGCACTCGCCGCACATCTGGCAGGTCGTGCGGGTGCGGCCGTGGAGGTTCGGGAACTCCTCCTCGATCGCCTCGCCGGGCACCGGCGGCCGGCCGTCGTTGGCGAACGTCACCGCCAGCTTGGGCAGGAACCACTCCATCCCGTTGGCCTCGGCCGCCTCCTTGAACGCGATCGTCTTCGGCGTCGAGGCGTACGGCTCGTGGTTGAACGGGAAGCGCTGGAGCTTGATCTTCTGCTCCACGCGGTCGTAGTGCGGGTCCAGATCGGCGCGGCTCACGGGCCAGTACTCGTACCCGCCGTCGCTGATGTCTTCGTGAACGAACCAGCGCTCGTCCTTGCGGATGAAGACGTTGGCGTAGATCAGCGAGCCGCCGCCCAGCCCGGCGGACACCAGCGCGTCGATCCCGCGGAAGGACCAGTAGTGGTACATGCCCGTGAGGCCGTGCGGTGGGTCCCAGAAGCTCTCGCGCGCACGGTACGGGCTGCGGGTGAACGAGCCCGGGGGATAGGGACGCCCGCGCTCGAGGACCAGCACGCGCATGCCGGCCTCGGCCAGTCGGTACGCCGTCACCGATCCGCCGAAGCCCGAGCCGACGATGATGGCGTCGTAGTGGCTCTCGGAGCTCATCTGCCGCAAACCTAACCGGCGGCGGGTCCGATGAGCAACTGACCTTAGGCCAAAAGCGTTCGACCGCCGGACGAAGACAGCGGGAACGCGTCCAGGTCCAGGGCGACGACCGCGAGATCGGCGAACAGCGCGACCTTCGCGAGGTCCTCGTGCAGGTAGGGCCCGCCGTCGCGGCGATCGAGCACCGACAGGCAGCCGATCGTCTTGCCGTCGCGGATCAGCGGGGTGACGACCATCGTGTACGGGACGTAGCCGGTGCCGGCGGCGACCTGGCGTGCGAACCGCGGGTCCTTGCGGCATTCGGGCACGAACACGCCCTCGCCGCTGGCGACGACCGCGCCGGCCACGCCGACACCCGGCGGCAGCCGCATGCCGACCACCTCCGAGGCGCCCGCGCCCCACGCCGCCTCGTAGACGAGCTCCTGCGTGCCGGGGTCGGTCAGCGCGATCGAGCAGGCGGCGGCCTCGAACATGCCGGCGGCGGTGCGCACGATCGCCTCCATCACGCGCCGGCGCGTGGTCCCGCGGCCGACGCTCTGGGCGAGCGAGTGGCCGTGGTCGGCGGTCAGCGGAACGCCGACGGCGTCGGCGAACGCGGCCGCGTTCTGGATCCGCTGCTCGGGCAGCATCTCCAGGCCGCCCGCGAGCGCGGTGCGCAGCTCCGGCGCGATGTCCGGAGCGATCTTGTCGAGCTTGAGTACGTCGCCGTAGCGCGGCGGCGAGCCGATCAGCAGCGTCCACAGCGTGGCCGCCAAGCTGAAGATGTCGCTGGCCGCCGACACGGTCCCGCCGGCGAACACCTCGGGCGCCATGTAGCGCGGGGTGCCGACGGCGATCGTCCCCTGGTCCTCCTCGGCGCCGAGCGCGCGCGCCACCCCGAAGTCCACCAGGATCACGCCGTCGCCCGACAGGATCATGTTCTGCGGCTTGACGTCGCGGTGCACGATCTGCTGGCTGTGCACGTAGGCCAGCGCCTCGCAGGTGTGGCGGACGTACTCGATCGCGTCGCCGATGCCGAGCCCCGGGTCGCCGTTGCGCTTGAGCAGCGCGCCCAGGTCGACGCCGTGGACGAGCTCCATGACGATGTAGAGCCCCTGGTCGTCGCTCGAGTGGTCGAGCACCTTCACGACCCGCGGGTGGCTCAGGCTGGCCAGCAGGCGCGCCTCGATCTCGAAGCGCGCGGCGTGGCGGACATCCAGCAGGCGCTTGACCGCGACCTCCTGGCCGCTGTCGGTATCGATGGCACGGTAGACCGCACCCATCGCCCCGCTGGAGATGGGCGCAACGATCCGGTAGCGGCCGTTGAGGGCCTCCCCCCCGGCGGCGGTCGCCTGCTGATCGGGCCGCGTCACTAGGCCAGTATCAACCCCTTAGGCCGCCGGCGCGAGGCAGGCGGGCGCGGGCCGCCCCAGGGCGCTGAGCATCTCCAGGACCAGGCCTCCGGCACTGCTGGGACGCTCGTCGGGGTCCTTGGACATCCCGGCCGCGATCACGTCGTCGAGCGCGCGCGGCAGCTCGGGCCGGCGCTCGTGGACGCTCGGCGGCGGGTCGATGATGTGGGCGTACATGGTGGCGGCGTCGGTGTCGCGCACATAGGGGACGCTACCGGTCAGCGTCTCGACCGCCAGGCATGCGAGGCCGTAGATGTCGGTCGCCGGGCCCACGCGCTCGCCGTCGAGCAGCTCGGGCGCCATGTAGTCGATCGTGCCGAGCACCTGGCCGGGGGCGGTCAGCGCCTCGCCCTCGGGGTCGCGCGCGAGGCCGAAGTCGCCGAGGAAGACCTGCGGGCCGGGGTCCATCAGCACGTTCGCGGGCTTGACGTCGCGGTGCACGACGCCGTGCGCGTGCGCGACGTCCAGCGCGCTGGCCACGCACGAGAGGATCGTCAAGCCGTCCTCCACGGAGATCGGGCCGGCCAGGATGGCGTTGCGCAGGGTCGCGGACACGAGGCGAGTGGCGATGTACAGCTCCCCGTCCACCTCGCCCATCCCGTAGATCGGGACGACGTGCGGGTGCTCGAGCGCGGCCAGCAGCGAGCCCTCGCGGCGGAACCGCTCGCGATACACCGGGTCGATGGCGACGTCCTCACGCAGCACCTTCAACGCGACGGCGCGCCGAGTGATGCGGTCGATCGCGAGATATACGACGCCCATGCGCCCCACACCGACGATCCCCTCGATCCTGTAGTTGCCGAGCATTGGCTTGTCCATAAGCGAGATCGATGCCTAGTGTCGCGACTCGGGGGTTGAGGCGCAAGTGGCGTCTGACCGGAAGTGGGGGCTAGCGACTGGACCTGCGGTCGAGCCGTTATGCTTGGCGCGCTCGCATGCCTGAGATCGCGATCGAGCCCAGGCCGGGCGACAACGTAGGTCCCTACCGGATCACCCGGATCATCGGCCGTGGGCGCATGGGCGTGGTCTTCGAGGGGGTGGCCGACGGTGGGGAACCGGTCGCCGTCAAGGTCGTCACCACCGAACTCTCACAGGACGAGGTGTTCGTCCGTCGCTTCAAGCGCGAGGTCGCGGCCGCCCAGAAGATCACCCACCCCAACGTGGTGCCGGTGCTGGACGCGGGCGAGGAGCACGGCCTGCCGTACCTCGTCCAGCGGCTGATCCCGGGCGGCTCGCTGCACGAGCGGATCGAGCGCTCCGGCCGGCTGGACCTTCCGACGACGATCCGGCTCCTGACCGGCCCGGCGGAGGGGATCGACGCCCTGCACGCCTCCGGTCTCGTCCATCGCGACATCAAGCCCGGCAACATCCTGCTCGACGGCGACATGGCCTATGTCTCGGACTTCGGGCTGGCCAAGGACAGCCAGGCGTCCAACCTCACGCGGCCGGGCCAGGCGCTCGGGTCGCTGGACTACATGGCGCCGGAGCAGATCCGCGGGGAGGATGTCAGCGCGGCGACAGACATCTACGCGATGGGCTGCATGATCCAGGAATGCCTGACCGGCACGCCGCCGTTCGGCGGGCGCCCGAGCATGCGCGTGCTGTTCGCGCACCTGCAGGAGGACCCCCCCGACCTCTCGGAGTCGCGCCCGGAGATCAGCGCGGCGGTCTCGAAGGCGATCAACAAGGCGCTGGAGAAGGAGCCGGAGGACCGGCCCGCCAGCGCCGCGGGCTACGTCCAGGCGATAGCCCGCGCCGCTGGGATTTAAGTCAGGGAGCAGCCCCGCCTCCCCACCCCCCGTCCGCCCCCCTGGCACGGCGGGACGGGCGCACCCACCCCCGGTCCGCCTCGCCGGCGGGGCGGGGCGGTGCGCCCCGCCGCCCGTTCGCCTACTTGAAGGCCTTCGCGATGAACGCGGTGGCGTCCTTCTCGCTCTTCGCGTTCGTCACCACGGAGCCGTGGTCGAGGCCGTTGTAGGTCTTGTAGGTGAGCTTGAGGTGGCGCTGCTGGTAGGCGCCGGCGAGCTGGTCGGTGAAGTTCGGCAGCACGGTCTGGTCGGCGGTGCCCTGCTCGACCTGGATCGGGCCCTTGATCGTCAGATCCTCCGGGTCGTTGCTGCCGAGGTAGGCGTTGATCGCCGCGACGTTCGCGCCCGGCTTGAGGAGGTTCGCGGGCGCGACGCCTCCGAACGAGTCCGGCGCCGAGAGCTCCGGCAGGCACTTGGTGTCGATCTGGGGGAACAGGGCCGCCGCCTGGTCGCTCAGCAGCGCCGGGATGCCGAGGTCCGGGCGGCCGATGTTCGCGCCGGCCACGATCATCGCCGCGAGGCCGCTCAGCCCGCTCGGCGCCGTCAGCGCGGGCAGCAGCGACGCCTGCTCGCCGATGTGGTTGGCCGGCGCGAAGGCCAGCGTGCCCTTCAGCGATTCCGACGGTGCCCACTTGGGCGCGAGCGACGCCGCCCACAGCGCCGCGTGGCCGCCCTGGGAATGGCCGGAGATCACGAGCGCCTTGCCGAGGTCCGGGTTGAGCTTGCGCGCGGCGAGCGCCATGTCGAGCACGCTGCGGCCGGCCGAGACGCCGACCAGGAACGGGTGCTCGCCCGGCGTGCCGAGGCCCTCGTAGTCGGTGGCCACGACGGCGTACCCGTGCTTGAGCCAGCTCTGGAGCAGCTTGTGCGTGTAGTCCTGGTTGTTCAGAGCGCGGGTGGGCGCGCACTGGTCGGCGATGCCCGTCGTGCCGTGCGCCCAGCTGATCACCGGCCAGCCACCCTTGGGCGGCTTGCCCTTCGGGACCGCCACGGAGCCGGACTCCGCGACCGGCCGGCCGGCCACCGATGTGGAGCGGTACAGCAGCAGCGTGTTGGACTTGGCGCCCTTGAGCACCGCGGGGCCGGTCAGCTTGCGCTGCCAGATCGGGGTGCCGTGCGCACTCGGCAGGGAGGACGGGGGCGTGTAGAACGCGTCGCCGGGCGGGCCTTGCTTAACCGCGGCGGTGGCAGGGGCAGCCTGGACGGCCGCGGCGAGGACCAGGATCCCCAGAAGAACACGATGCTGCATCGGCGAGACGCTACACGGGGCCCGATCCCGGTTGCACCGAACGTACGGCCACTTCGACCGCCATTGCACCGGAGACCAGCTCGAACGTGGCGCGAATCGTGTTGGGCGCCTGCAGCGTGTGGAGGATCACCAGCGCCACGTCGTCGCGCGGGATCTGGCCGAAGGCGAGCGCGGGCGCGAGCTCCACGGTCCCGGTGCCCGGCTCGTCGGTGAGTCGGCCGGGACGCACGATCGTCCAGTCCAGGCCGCTCGTCGCCAGCGCGTCGTCGGCCGCCGCCTTGGCCTCCAGGTAGGGGCGCATCGGGCCGGAATGCGCAATGTCGCGCGTCCCCATCGAGGAGACGATCACGAAGCGCGCGACGCCGAGCTCCTGTGCCGCCTCGATGCACTTGAGCGCGCCGCCCAGGTCGACCGTCCGCTTGCGCTCCGGCCCGCTCCCCGGGCCGGCGCCCGCCGCGAACACGATCGCGTCGGCCGCGCCCACGTGCGGCCTCACGTCGTCGGATTCGAGATCGCACAGCACGGGGTGCGCGCCGTCGGCTTCGAGGTCGGCGACGTGGTCGGGATTGCGGATCAGCCCGCGGGCGTTGTGGCCCTGCGCGGCGAGCAGTCTCAGGAGGCGGCGGCCGATCTGGCCGTGACCTCCGGCGACGAGGACGTCCATCGACCGGAGGCTAGCTGCCGCCCCATTCGCGGCAGCGGTCGCGCACGGCGGTATTGGTACGGGTGACCGGCTTGTCGGGCGGCTGACGGCTGCTATCCCGTATGGGGTGAGCGACCTCGTCAGCGTGCTGGATGCCGACGCCGGGCTCTCCGAGCTGATCCCCGCCGAGCAGCGCCGGCAGGCGCGCCAGGCCACCACCGCGGCGTCCGTCGCGGCGCCCGCGGGGCAGTGGAGCCGTGGTCGCAACGTGGACCGGGCGCGCGGCGGCTACGGGCTGCTGGTGCTCGAGGGGCTGCTGATCCGGCGCGTCGGCATCGGCGGCCGCTTCGGCGCCGAGCTGCTCGGCCCGGGCGACCTCCTGCGGCCGTGGCAGGACGAGGGCGACGGCTCGCTGGACGCCGAGTGGACGTGGCGCGTGGCTGCGCCGTCCAAGCTCGCCGTGCTCGACTCCCGCTGGACGGCGCGCGCGGCGGCCTGGCCGCAACTCGGCGCGGAGCTGGCCGGACGCGCGATGGCGCGCTCGCTGCGGATGGCGATCGCGATGGCGATCGCCCAGCAGCCGCGGCTCGAGGTCCGCCTCTGGATGCTCTTCTGGGACCTTGCCGACCGCTACGGCAAGGTCCACGCCGACGGCGTGCACCTCGACCTCCCGCTCACGCACGAGATCCTCAGCCACCTCGTCGGCGCGCGCCGGCCTTCGGTGTCGGGCGCGCTGACCCGGCTGGCCGGCGAGGGGCGCGTGCTGCGCCACGGCCGGCGCTGGATCCTCTCGGGCGGCCCGGCCCTCGCCTAATCCAGGAACGTCGCGATCTCGTCGACCTCGGCGCGCGGCGGCACGCGCTGCTCCTGGCGCGGCTCGCCGAGGTGCAGCAGGCCGATCGGCGTCTCGTCGTCGGGCAGCGATACGGCGGCGCGGCCGGCCGGCGAGTCGATCACCGGCACCGTGCGCCAGTAGCCGGCGAGCCCGCGGGCGTGGGCGGCGAGGAGCACGATGTAGGCGGCGACGGCGGTGGCGAGCACGTCCTCCCGGTCCTGCTCGGGGTCGCCGGTCTGCTTGGCGCTGGCCACGATCAGCGTCGGCGCGCGGTCGAGCTTCGAGCCGGAGCCCGGCTTCGCCTGCTCGGCGGCGGTCTTCAGGCGCTCGAGCGCGACCGGGCCGAGCACGCGGAAGCGCCACGGGTCGGTCACGTGATGGTTGGGCGCCCAGCGGGCGAGCTCGAGCAGCTCACGCAGCACGCGCTCGGGCACCGGGTCGGGGCCGAACGCCTTGTGCGTGCGGCGCGAGCGGATGGTCTCCTCGAGGACGTTGGCGGGCATCTGAGCCCGTGAGGTTAGTGGCGGTCGAGGAACGCCTTGGTGGCCGCGAGGCCCTCCCCGCCCTGGCTCTGGACGGAGTGCCCGTCGCCCTTGACGACCACCAGCTTGCCGCCTGGCGCGTGCGCCGCCTCCTGCCGGGCCCACTCCAGCGGCGTGGAGAGGTCCTTGTCGCCCGCCAGCAGCAGCGTGGGCACGTCGGGCAGGTCGGCGGCGGTCGTCGCGAGCGGAACCGGCTCCGGTGGCCAGTAGAGGCACTGCAGGGCGATCCCGTTGCCGGTGGCGGTCGCGCGGTCGTACGGCCCGAGCTGGCGCTGCGTCAGCCGGGCGGCCGCGGTGTCGAGCTTCGCCTGGCGCCCCGCGATCGGCGCGCGCGCGTCGCCCCAGGGCGCGGGCGTGTCGGCACACAGCGTGCTCGCGTGCAGGCCCTGGCTGAGCTCGCTCGCCGGAAAGCGGCCGACTACGATCCGGTGCACGATCGCCGCGAGCCGGTCGAGCGGCTTGGGGTTGCCCTTGGCGGCCTGGTCGAGCGCGTGGATCCCGCCCTGGAGCCGCGGCGTGCCGATCGACAGCGTCGTGAAGAGGTCGAGCATCTGCGGGCCGTCGTGGGCCTTGCGCACGACGGCGGCGAGCTCCGACGCCGCCCGGGCGCCGAGCACGCGCGTGGTGGCCTGCATCGAGACCTCCGAGAACACCGTCGCACCCTGGTGGGGGACGACGGAGTCGAGCACCAGGCGGTCCGTGTTCTGCGGGTGCGCCAGCGCGTAGCGCTCGGCGACGTAGGTGCCGTAGGAGACGCCGTCGAGCGCGAGCTTGTCGGCGCCGAGCGCGATCCGCAGCGCGTCCAGGTCGGCCACCGTGTCGGTGGTCGTGAAGTAGCGGCGGCGGTCGCCCAACCGGTCGGCGCAGCTGGTCACGGCGCGCTGCGTGGGCGGTGCGAGATCTGACGCGCCCATCGCCTTCTGCAGCGCCGGGCACTGCAGCGCGCCCTGGCCGGTCCCGCGCTGGTCGAGCGTGACGACGCGCCACTGCTTCGCCCACCGGCGCCCGCGCTCGAGGATCATCAGCGCCGGCTGGCCGGGCCCGCCGCTCAGCAGCACCAACACCGGCGCGTCCTTCGGCCCGATGGCGCCGACCCGCAGCTTGAGGGTCCCCGGCGCCTGGCCGGAGTGGTCGAGCGGGACGGTCAGGGTCGAGCACGTCGAGCCCGCGACCCCCGGACACGGCGTGGCGCCGGTGAGGCGCGGGACCGGCGTCGCCCGCGGCGTGGCGGTGGCGGTCGCCTCGGCCGTCGGGGTCTTCGCGGCGACGCGCGCGGGCGTGCTCGCGGGCGGCTTGGCGCCGCCGCCGCACGCCGCCAGCACGAGCGCCGCTACGAGCACCGCTCTCACGCCGCCAACCTACCCCGCGGCCGGCCGCGTGGCTCCTGCGCTGCGCACCTCCGCGACCGTTCCCGACCGCCCTGCCCCGGGGCGCTCGGAACGGCCCGCTACGCGACGAGCGACTCCGGGAGGTGTACGAGGTTCGGCCCGCAGGCCACGAGGTCTTCGACGAGACGGTCGACGCTCTCCTCGAGCCAGCGGCCGCTGGAGATGAGGTGCTCGGCGAGCAGCCCGATGTCGCTCAGGGTGTCGCGCGTCTCGGAGAGGTCGGTGGCGAAGATCAGGACGTCGGCGGCCTCGCGGATGCGGGCCTGCTCGGCGGGCAGGAGCTTCGCAGCTCCCCGCTCCTCGAGTGTCTTTACAACGCGCCCGTAGGCCTGTGTGCGATCGCTGTTCATGACAAGTGGTCCTCCTCGACCGGAGTGTTCGTCACGTAAGCAACGAACTGAAGAGCGACCACTGGCCCTTCGGGGGGCCACTCCACAAGTGTTCGAGTCCCTTCGGCGCCTGAGCGGCCGTCAAGGGCCATGCCTATGCGCGCGGCCAGTTGTAGGGCCCCGGTGGCCGCTGGATCATCCGCTCATCGCGCCGGACCACGGTCGGTCAGGCGGCTTGGGAAGCGGAATCGAGGAGCCCACGCATGTCGCACGGCTATGTCCACCCGCTGCCAGTCGGGGACTGGACGATCATCGGCACGTTCCGCCGGCGGGATTCCGGGACGGTCGTCGAGACGCTCGACGAGTACCTGGAGATCCGCATCAGAGCGGACGGCCGCGTCGGCTGGCGGGTGGGGGAGAGCGCCTTCGTCGCGCCCGCCGGTGGTGAGACGGTCACCACGATCTCGCTGCGCCGGCGCGCCCGCACGGTCGAGTTCAGCGTCGACGGCGGGTTGCTGGCCTGCTGGTCGGCGGCGCCGATCGTAGGCGTGCGCTCGGTCCGGTTGACCTGCAGCAACGACGGCGGCGGCGGCGACCTCGCGGTCTACAGCATGGCGCTGGCCGACGACGCGCTCGAGCGGCTGCATCGCGACGCGCACACGATCCTGCCGCTGGAGCCCGCGGCAGCGTAAGCACGGGCGCCGTCACCGGATGGTCACGGCGCGGCGACGAATTGGAGACAAGACGGCGAACGCGCCAGGTCAGGATCGCGCCTGTCCGCTCTTCGACCCCTGGAGTCATTCGTGCGTCAATCCCCGTCGTTCACCGAGACGGCGCGAGGTGCTGGTCGCCGGCGGCTGCTCGCCGCCGCCCTCGGCCTCGTCACCGCCGTCGCGGCGCCGTCCCCGGCATCCGCATCGACGGCCTTCGTCACCAACCAGGGCTCGAACAGCGTGACCCCGATCGACGTCGCGACCGGCGACCCGGGCGTCCCGATCGACGTCGCCACCTCTCCGCTCGGCATCGACGTGTCGCCCGACGGCACCAAGGCCTACGTCGTGGGCGGCAACGGCAACGGCACGCTGACGCCGATCGACGTCGCGACGCTGAAGGCCGGCCCGACGCTGTTCACCGGCGGCAACCAGGCCTATGACGTGGCGTTCACGCCCGACAGCACGTACGCGTTCGTGACCAACTCGGGCTCGGGCACGCCGTACGTCGGCATGATCGACGTGGCGGCGGGCACCTCGATCACGACGATCACGGTCGGCACGACGCCGCGCGGCGTGGTCGTCTCCCACGACGGCAAGACCGCGTACGTCGCCAACTCGGGCTCGGGGACGGTCACGCCGATCGACGTCGCGACCCGTAAGGCGGGGACGGCCTTCGCGGCCGGATCGACGCCGTACGCGCTCGCGATCACGCCCGACGACAAGACGCTCTACGTCGCGAACAACGTCAAGAACGGCACCGTGACGCCGATCACGCTCGCGACCCGCACGGCCGGGACGCCGGTCGCGACCGTCAGCCGCCCGCAGTACATCGCGGTCACCCCGGGGGGCCCGGCGCCGTACATCGTCAGCGCGGGCGGCGGCATCACGGTCGCGCCGGACGGCGCGACCGCCTACAACGTCAACCCGCAGTCGAACTCGGTGACGCCGATCACGATCGCCACCGGCGCGTCGCGCGCCCCGATCGCGGTCGGCTCGGCCCCGCGCGACGTCGCGTTCTCGACGCTGTCGGTCGTGACCCCGTCGCGCCTCCCGGGCATGCCCGCCGGGCTGTCGGCCGCGCGCGGCGACGACGGCAACGTCGGCCTGAGCTGGTCGCCTCCCGTCGACGACGGCAACCGGCCGATCAGCGGCTACGTGATCACACCCTACGTCGGCGGCGTCGCGCAGTCGCCGATCACGACCTCGACGGCGGCGACGCGGTTCGTGATGACGCCGCTGAGCGGCCTGTCGGACTGGTCGACCTACACCTTCACGGTGGCCGCGGTGAACATGCGCGGCACCGGCACGCCCACCGCGCCCGTGAGCCCGCACGCCGCCGCCCACCCGGCGGCGCCGACCGGCCTGACGGCGACGCCCGGCGACGGCCAGGTCACGCTGAGCTGGACGGCGCCCGCCGACGACGGCGGTCGCGACGTCGGCGCCTACGTGATCACGCCCCAGATCGGCGGCGTCGCGCAGGCCCCGATCACGACGCTGACGCCGGCGACACGCCGCACCGTGACCGGGCTGCACAACGGCACCGCGTACACGTTCACGGTCGCCGCCCTCAACGTGCAGGGCGCCGGGCCGGGCAGCGACGCCGCGGCGGCGACGCTCGCGCCCGTGCCGGGTGAGACGCGCCCGCCGGCGACGGTCTACATGACCACCTACGTCGGCAACTCCGTCGTCCCGATCGACGACGCGACCGGCGCGGTCGGCACCCCGATCGGCGTGCCCAGCGCGGCGCCGAGCCTGGCGCTCTCGGCCGACGGCAACACCGCCTACGTCGCGAGCGAGAACAACGCGCAGGGGACCGTGACGGCGATCGACGTCGCGAGCGGCGTCGCCGGGACGCCGATCAAGGTCGGCGGCACGCCCGTCGGCATCGCGCTCGCGCCGGACGGTCACACCGCGTACGTCACCGCCGGCAATACGCTGCTGCCGGTCGACGTCGTGGCCCGCACCGTCAAGCCCGCGATCCAGCTCCCCGGCGGCGCCCACGGCGTGGTTGTCACGCCGGACGGCCGCACCGCATACGTCGCGACGGGGGGCTCGGTGACGCCGGTCGACCTCGCCACCGCCACGGTCAAGGACGAGATCCCGATCGACGGCGGCACCTACGACCTGGCGATCACGCCCGACGGCCGCACCGTCTACGTCGTCAGCAACTCGCGCGGCCCCGGCTTCGCGACCGCGATCGACGTCGCCACGAACACCGTGCGCAAGCAGATCCCGGTCGGCTCGGACGCCCAGGACATCGCGGTCTCGCCCGACGGCAAGCTCGCCTACGTCGTGAACCTCGGCCCCGACTACGTGACGCCGATCGACGTCGCGACCGACACGTCGGGCGCGGCGATCCCGGTGCTGGGCGGCTGGAACCCGCAGACCGTCGCGTTCACGCCCGACAGCCGGACCGCGTACGTGGCGGGCGGCGGCCGGGTGGCCGTCGTCGACGTCGCGAGCGCGCGCGCCGTCCGCGAGATCGACATCGGCGGCTGGTCGTACGACCTCGCGGTCTCGCCCGTGCAGGGGCCGCTGCCCGCGAGCGCGAGCGACCCGACGATCACGCTCTCCCACGACGAGCTGACGGCCTCGCTCGGCGACCCGACCAGCGACTCGGTGGAGGTGGACCTCACCGACCGCGGCTTCGATCCCGCGGCCCTCACCGTCACCGCGACGGACTCGAGCCGGCCCGCGATCGCCGCCCCGGCCGCGGTCACGGTGTCCGGGACCGGCGCCACGCGGACCGTCTCGGTCACGCCCGCCGGCGCCACCGGGACCACCGACCTGACGCTCAAGGTGACGGCCCCGGACGGCAAGAGCGCCACCACGACGCTCACCTACGGCGTCTCGGGGGCGACCTCGTCGCCCGCGACGAGCCGCTTCCACTCCGGCGCGTCGGACGCCTCGACGGCGATCGACGCCGGCGGCGGCTACATGCTGCTCGCCGACGACGAGACGGCCGCGATCCGGCTCTACCGCCGCGACGCGTCCGGCCAGCCGCTGCGCTCGTGGGACTTCCGCGCGCAGGTGCGCACCGACGACGAGTTCGACATGGAGTCCTCGGCGCGCGTCGGCGACACGATCTACTGGATGGGCTCGATGGGCAACAACAAGAACGGCAAGGTCCAGGGCAGCCGGCAGCTGCTGTTCACGACGACGATCCACGGGACGGGCGCCAACACGCAGCTGGCGTTCGGCGGCGTCTACAGCCACCTGCGCGAGGACCTCGTCGCGTGGGACCAGGCCAACGGCGACGCGTTCGGCCTCGCAGCCGCCACCGGCGGAGTCCCCAAGCGCCTCGGCGGCTTCAACGTCGAGGGGCTGGAGTTCGCGCCCGGCAGCACGACCACGGCCTACATCGGGTTCCGCGCGCCGCTGGTGCCCCCGGCCGAGGGTGGCAAGGCGCTGGTGGTGCCGCTGACCAACATCGCCGCGCTCGTCGTGCCCGGCGCCAACGACCGCTGCGACGACAGCGACCCGAGCTGCACCAACGTCCGCGCCACGTTCGGCCCGGCGATCCAGTGGGACCTCGGTGGCCTGACCGTGCGCGAGATCCGCAAGAACGCCGCCGACCAGTACCTGATCATCGGCGGCTCCTACACCGACGGCGGCGGGTACGCGCTGTTCGACTGGGACGGCGTGCCGGCGCACGCGCCGGTGCGGATCCCGACCGCACTGCCGGCCGACTACATCACCGGGCGCGACCCGGGGGCCTGGGAGTCGATCGTCAGCGTTCCCACCCCGCTCGTGTCGGGCGCCGACGTCCAACTCGTGATGGACGACGGCACGACCGACTACTACGGCGACGGCCAGGCCGCGAAGGACCTCTCACAGGAGGGCCTGAAGAAGTCGCGCAGCGACCACTTCACGCTCACGCTGCCCAACCTCGGCGCGGGAGCGGCGGGCGGCTCGGTGCCGGCGACGCTCGCGCTGAGCCTTGGCGCGCCCGCGTCGTTCGGCGCGCTCGCTCCGGGCGTGGCGCGGGACTACGCCGCCTCGACGACCGCCAACGTGATCTCGACGGCCGGCGACGCCGCGCTGACGGTCGCCGACCCCGCCGCGAACGCGCCCGGGCACCTCGTCAACGGCGCGTTCGCGCTCTCCCAGCCGGTCCAGGCCCGCGTGGGAGCCGGCGCGTTCGTGCCCGTCGGCGGCGCGCCGGCGACGCTGCTCGGCTACGGCGGGCCGGTCAGCAACGACCCGCTCACGATCGACCTGCGCCAGTCGATCGGCGCCGGCGAGCCGCTGCGCACCGGCGCCTACACCAAGGCGCTGGTGTTCACGCTCTCCACCACGACGCCATGACCTGAGGGTTCGCCGGGGCGGCCGCGCCGCCCCGGCGAACCGAGGGAACGTCTCGGGGTCCGTAGGGGTGATCCCCAATGGTGCGCGGGGTCGCGCGGCGGCAGTCTGCTCGTATGGCCCAACATGACCCCATGTCCGAGCCGCGGCGGCTCAAGCGCTCCTCCACCGACAGCTACCTCGGCGGCGTCGCCGGCGGGCTCGGGCAGTACTTCGGCATCGATGCGCTGCTGTTCCGGGTCGCGTTCGGCGTGTCGGTGCTGTTCGGCGGCGTCGGCGCGGTGGCCTACATCGCGCTGCTGGCGTTCCTGCCCAAGGACGACGGGACGCCGGCCTACATGGACAACCGCTCGCGGACGTTCACGGTCGTGGCCACCGCTGCACTGGGCATCGCGGCGCTGTCGTTCCTCGGCCCGCCGGCGTTCATCTTCGGCCCCGTGCTCGTCGGGGCGGCGGTGCTCGCGGGCGTGTCGGTCCTGCTCTACCGCGCCCTCGGCGGCGCGCAGGGCGACGATCCGGCGCGTGTCGTGGCGCGCGCGACGCTGGTGGCGATCGTGCTCGTGGCGGCGCTGGGGGCGGGTACTGGCATCGGCATCCTCGCCGCGCTGGGCGGGGGCGTGGCGGTCGCGATCATCGCGGTCGCGGCGGGCTTCGGGCTGATCGCCGCGGGGCTGCTCGGCGGCCCGCGATGGCTCATGCTCCCGGTCATCGTGCTCGTGCTGCCGCTCGCCGTCGTCACCGCCACCGGCCTGGACCTGCGCGGCGGCGTCGGCAAGCGCCAGTACAGCCCGGCGACCGTCGCCGACCTGCGGCCGGAGTACCGGCTCGGCGCGGGCCAGATCGATCTCGATCTGCGCCGCCTGGCGATCCCCGAGGGGCGCACCGACGTCAACGTGCGCGTCGGCTTCGGTGAGGCGATCGTGCGCGTCCCGGAGGGCACCTGCGTCGCCACCGACGCGCGCATCGGCGCGGGGCGCGCGGACGTCCGGCACCACTTCGGCCAGGGGCTGGACCTCGATGTCTCCGCGCCCGCCACAGCGGTGCGGGTCGTGCACGTCCACGCGAACGTCGGGATCGGCCAGCTCGCCATCGAGGGCGCCTGCGCATGAGCGGCCCGCGCACCGACCGCACGCTGATCGCCGCCGGGGCGGCGACCGTGGCGCTCGGCGCGCTGCTCGGGCTCGATCAGCTCGGCGTCATCGACCTGCGCTTCGGCTACACGCTGCCCGCGGTGCTGGCGGCGTTCGGCATCGTGTTGGTGATCGCGGGGCTCTATGACTGATCGCCCTGCGCCCGACCCGGCGGGGGGTCCCCCGGCGGGGGCATCGCCGGCGACCGAAGAAGGGTTTCGCCCTCCGGTCACCGGTACGCCGGGGGCGGTTGGGGGTCCCCCGGCGGGGGCGTCGCCGGCGACCGAAGAAGGGTTTCGCCCTCCGGTCACCGGTACGCCGGACCCGGTTGGGGGTCCCCCGACGGCGGCATCGCCGGCGACCTCCGTGCGACGTTACCCGGCCGGGGGCATGGTCGCCGGCGTCTGCGCGGGCTTCGCGGCGCGGCTGGGGATCGACCCGCTGCTCGTCCGCATCGGGTTCCTCGCGACGATCATGGCCGGCGGCGTCGGCGTCCCGCTCTACATCGTGGCGTGGGTGATGATCCCGGCCGAGGGGCCGGAGCGGCCCGTCGTCGCACGCCTGCTCAACCGCCGCGACACCTGGCTCGTGGCCGCCGGGATGGGCTGTCTGGTGCTCGCCGCCGTGCTGCTGCTGCGCGAGTGGGGCCTGTGGTTCGGCGACAAGATCATCTGGCCGGTGGTGATCTCCGCCGCCGGCGGCGCGCTGATCTGGCGCCAATCGCAGGCGCCGCCCGAGCGTGAGGCCGCGCCGCGCGGCCTGCGGCTCCCGCGCCACGCCTTCAACCTGGCCGGCGTCGGCGCCGCGCTGGTGGTCGGCGGCGCGCTGATCTTCCTCTACCTCAACGACTCGTTCGCGGCCGCGCGCGACGTGATCGTGCCGGTGCTGGTGATCATCACCGCGCTGGCGATCATCCTCGCGCCCTGGTGGCTGCGGCTGGTGCGCGGGCTGGCCGCCGAGCGCGCCGCGCGCATCCGCTCCCAGGAGCGCGCGGAGGTCGCCGCGCACCTGCACGACTCGGTGCTGCAGACGCTCGCGCTGGTGCAGAGGCGCGCCGACGACCCGCGCGAGGTCGCCGCGCTCGCCCGCCGCCAGGAGCGCGAGCTGCGCGCGTGGCTGAACGAGTCCAAGCCCGACGGCACGCTCGCCGCCGCGCTCGAGGCGGCCGCGTCGGAGGTGGAGGGCGATCACCACGTGCCGATCGAGGTCGTGATGGTCGGCGACGCGCCGCTCGACGACCGCGCCGCCGCGCTGGTCGCCGCCGCGCGCGAGGCGCTCGTGAACGCGTCCAAGTTCGCCGGGCCGGAGCCGATCGCGCTCTACGCCGAGGTCGAGGACGGGCGCTTCGAGGTCTTCGTGCGCGACCGCGGGCCCGGATTCGAGCCCGGCGCGGTGCCGCTCGACCGCCGCGGCGTCCGCGACTCTATTGTCGGGCGCATGGAGCGCCACGGCGGCCGCGCGACGGTCCACTCCGCGCCCGGCCAGGGCACCGAGGTCGAGCTGGTGATGGAATGACGAGCGTCGTCATCGTCGACGATCACCAGCTGTTCCGCTCCGGCGTGCGCGCCGAGCTCGACGGCCTGGTCGACGTGCTCGCCGACGCCGCCACCGTCGAGGACGCCGTCCGCCGGATCGCCGAGCTCGAGCCGGACGTCGTCCTGCTCGACGTGCACATGCCGGGCGGCGGCGGGCTCGAGGTGATCCGCCAGTCCGCGCCCGCCCAGCGCTTCCTCGCGCTGTCGGTCTCGGACGCGCCCGAGGACGTGATCGCGATCATCCGCGCCGGCGCCCGCGGCTACGTCACGAAGACGATCTCCGGCCCCGAGCTGGCCGACGCGGTGCGCCGGATCGCCGACGGCGACGCGGTGTTCTCGCCGCGGCTGGCGGGCTTCGTGCTCGACGCGTTCGCGTCGCTGACGCCGGTCGAGGTCGACCCCGAGCTCGACCAGCTGACGGCGCGCGAGCGCGAGGTGCTGCGCCACATCGCCCGCGGCTACCTCTACAAGGAGATCGCCGCGCGGCTGGGGATCTCGACCAAGACCGTCGAGGCGCACGTGTCGGCCGTGCTGCGCAAGCTCCAGCTCTCGTCGCGCCACGAGCTCTCGCGCTGGGCCGTGCAGCGCCGGCTCGTGGACTGATGTGGACCTGCCCGGACTGCGGGCGCGAGTTCGCCAACCGCAACCAGACGCACACCTGCGCGCCGCTGCGCGACCTCGCCGACCACCTCGACGGCAAGCCGCCCGAGATCGCCGAGATCGTGACGCGCTTCATCGCCGCGGCCGAACGCTGCGGACCGGTCACGGTCCTGCCCGAGAAGACCCGGATCGCGCTCGCGGCGCGGATGAGCTTCGCCGCGCTGATGCCGCTCACGCGCTGGGTCGACGGGCACGTCGTGCTGGCGCGGCGGCGCGAGGACCCGCGGTTCACGCGGATCGAGACGTTCTCGCCGCGCAACCACCTGCACGCGTTCCGCCTGTCGGCGCCCGGGGAGGTCGACGAGCAGGTCGCGAGCTGGCTCGCCGAGGCCTACGACGTCGGCATGCAGCGCCATCTGCGGCCGCCGCCGATCGAGGCGCTGCGCGAGGAGATCGTCGCCCACATGGACTGCGGCTTCGAGCCGTGCGAGACGGCGACGCGCATGGTGCCCGGCGAGGGCAACCCGAACGCCGCGGTGCTGTTCGTCGGCGAGGCGCCGGGCGCGAAGGAGGACGCGCTCGGGCGGCCGTTCGTCGGCGCCGCCGGCAAGCTCCTCGACGAGCTGCTCGGCGAGGCCGCCCTGGCGCGCGAGGACGTCTGGATCACGAACGTCGTGAAGGCGCGCCCGCCGGGCAACCGCGATCCCACCGCCGCCGAGGCCGCCCACTGCCGCCCGTGGCTGGAGGCCGAGCTGGCGCTGATCGCGCCCGCGTTCGTGGTGCCGCTGGGACGCCATGCGCTGCGCCACTTCGCGCCCGCCGCCAAGATCGCCGACGTGCACGGGACGCTGCTGGACGGCCGGCTGTTCCCGCTCTATCACCCGGCCGCGGCGATCTACAACCGGGCGCTGCGCGAGACCCTGTTCGCCGACGCGCGGGCGCTCGGGGCGGTGGTCCGGGCCGCGGAGTAACTTCCCGGCCATGCGACTGCTCGCGCTGGCCGTCGTCGTCGTCGGACTGTCGGCGCCGCCCGCGCTCGCGCAGAGGCAGGCGCCGGCCAAGCCGCAGACGCAGTCGCTGGACTCCGAGGCGCCGCCCGGCTCGCCGCCGCACTGGCTGCCCAACGAGCCCTGGGTGATGCAGCACTGGCTGCCGTATGACGAGCAGCGCCTCTACGCACTGCTGGGCGTCACGCGCGGCGACGTCTGGCGCTGGCTGCGCGACGACACGCGCACGCTCGCCGACCTGGCTCGCGTGCGCGGCTGGGAGCCCGCCGCGCTGGCGCGCGAGCTTGTCAAGCCCTGGCGGGGCCATCTGCGCGAGCCCGCGCGGCTGGGCCTGCTCGAGTCGCGCGCGCTGCGCACGCTCACCCAGGGCCACCTCTCCCAGCACCTGCTGTTTCACTCGCTGCACCAGAACGCGATCCCGGACAACGCGCCCGCGATCTTCGGTTCCAGCACGGTGCAGTTCCGCTACCTGCGCCGGAGCGAGCTGTCACCGCTGATGATCTGCCGGCTCAACGGGCTCTCGCGAGCGCATGCGCAGAGCACCGCGGTCCAGACCCTGACCGCGATGGAGGAGCGCGGGGTCGCGGGCCAGGCGATGCCGGCGGCGCAGGGCGCCCGGCTGCTCGCCCGCCAGGTGCGCCAGGTCCCGCGCTGGCTCGCGCAGACGCGCTACAACGGCCCGCCGCCGCTCAAGCAGCCGCGCGGGTCGATCGCGACGGCCTCCAACTACTCGAACAACGCCGCGCTCGCGGGCGACGGGCGCAGCGTCGTCTATGAGGGCTACGACGCCAAGCTCGCAGACGCCAAGGCGCGCGGCGAGATCGGCGTCGTCGCCCGCTCGCTCGACGGGAGCGCGCCGTTGCTGGTCAGCGGCGACGTGCGGCGCACGCCGCGCTCTGCCTACAACCCATCGGTCTCCGCCAGCGGCCGCTACGTCGCATTCGAGTCCGCCGAGGGCAACCTCAACTTCGCCAAGCGCTACGGGCAGATGCGCGTCTACGTGAAGGACCTCAGGACCGGCAGGACGCGGCTCGCCTCGCTGGGGATCGACTTCCGGCGCGACCATCACTCGGCCTACAACCCGTCGCTGTCCGCGGACGGCCGCGTCGTGGCCTACGAGACCTCGGAGTCCGCGCGCGGCGAGCTCGACGTCTGGGTGGCCGACGCGCGCGGCCACGCACAGCGGGTCCCGCGTCCGGCGGGCGTGGAGGGCGACCTCTATGAGCCCGCGCTGTCGCCCGACGGCCGCTACCTCGCGTTCACTGCGCTGGCCCGCGGTGCACAGCGCTCGAACGTCTACCTGCGCGACCTGCGGGCGCGGCGCACGGTCGCCGTCTCCGGCGGCGCCGAGGCCTGGGAGCCGGTCGTGAGCCGCGGCGGGCGTTTCGTCGCGTACACGTCGGCGCTGCCGGGCGGCTCGCGCGTGCTCGTCACCGACGTGCGCAGCGGCGCCACGCAGGCCGTCACCGCGCCCGCCCGCTCGGCGTCAGAGCCGTCGCTGTCGGCCGACGGGCGCCGCGTCGCGTACACCGTCCGCGGCGCGGGCGACCAGAACACCGGCGTCTTCATACGCGACCTCGCGACGGGCGCGACCGAGCTCGTCTCACAGGCCGGCGGGGCGCCCGCGCAGGGCGCGTCCGAGCATCCGTCGATCTCCGCCGACGGCCGCCGCGTCGCCTTCACGTCGGACGCCTGGAACCTCTCGCGCGACAAGTGCAACCCCGCGCGCGGGATCTTCGTCCGCGACCTGGCCCGCGGCACTACGACGCTGGTGTCGGTGGGCGACGGCGCCAATCGCGGCGCCGGCCCCACGAAGGGCTCGAGCGACGCGAGCGCGATGTTCGTGCGGCTGCTCTGCGGCGACGGACGCGTCCACTAGTAGACGCCGAGCTCGTCGAGCGACGCCTGCAGCTCCGCCGCATCGCGGTAGACGCGGTAGGCGCCCGCGCTCTGCAGCTCGTCGGCGCCGTAGCCGCCCGAGAGCACGCCGATCGAGAGCATGCGCGCGCGGCGCGCGGCGAGCAGGTCCCAGACCGCGTCGCCGATCACGTAGCACTCCTCGGGCGCGGCGTCGATCCGGCGCGCGCACTCGATGAACAGGTCCGGCTCCGGCTTGGCGCGGGCGACGTCACCGCGCTGGACGACGACCATGTGGTCCGGCACGCCGAGCGCGTCCAGCGACGCGTCGATGCCCGGGCGCCGGCCGGAGGTGGCGATGCCGTGCGTGACATTCAGCTCGCGCAGCTCGGTGAGCAGCTCGACGGCGCCGGGCAGCGGGCGCCGCGCCTGCGGCGGGAGCAGCTCCTCGAAGAGGCGGTCGTGGGTGTCCTGCGCCTCGCGGGCCTCGTCGTCGGTCAGCGCGTGGCCGAGCTCTCGGCCCACCGCGCGCGTGAACAGCCCGCCGCTCATCCCGATCCGGCGGTGGATGCGCCAGCCGTCGATCGCCATCCCGTGATCGGCGAGCGCGCGCTGCCACGCGAAGACGTGCGCGTAGACGGTGTCGACGAGCGTCCCGTCGAGGTCGAAGATGAGGGCCGTCATGGGCCCCAGCCTACGCTGAGAGCCATGAATGCGGCGATGCGGTCCTACTACGAGCAGCGTTCAGCCGAGTACGACGACTGGTGGCTGGGGACGGGGCGATTCCAACGGCGCGACCGGCCGGGCTGGCACGAGGACGTCGCGGCGCTGGTCGCGGCGCTGGAGGCGCTGGCGCCGGCGCGCACGCTCGACCTGGCGTGCGGCACCGGCTTCCTCACGCGGCACCTGCCCGGGGAGATCACCGGCCTCGACCAGAGCGAGGGCATGCTGGCGATCGCGGCCGAGCGCCTCCCAGGCGCGACGTTCGTGGCCGGCGACGCGCTCGATCCGCCGCGCGGCTTCGAGCGTACGTTCAGCGCGCACTTCTACGGCCATCTCGACGCAGCGCAGCGCGGGCGCTTCCTCTCGGTCGCCCAGGGCGAGCTCGTGATCGTGGACTCCGCGCGGCGCCCGGACCGCCCGCCGGAGGCCTGGGACGAGCGCGTGCTCAACGACGGCTCGCGCCACGAGGTCTACAAGCGCTGGTTCACTCCCGCCTCGCTGGCCGCCGAGCTCGGCGGCGGCGAGACGCTGCACGACGGGCCGTGGTTCGTCGCCCTACGCCGCCCCTAGCGTCGCCGCGCGCCGAGTGGGATGCTGCGTCCCGAGGCACCGGCTTCGAGGAGGAGGACCGCATGAAGCTGCTGGAGATCACGTACCACCGCGAGTTCGACCAGGACGACGGCGAACAGGCCGGGCGGCTGCTCGCGGCGGCCGAGCGGATCGCGGGGCTGCCCGGGCTGCTGTGGAAGATCTGGATCTACGACGACGAGCGCGAAACGGCCGGCGGCGTCTATCTCTTCGACGGCGAGGCCAATGCGCACGCGTGGGGCGACCACGGCGCGCCCACGGCGCTGGCGCACCTGCCGGGCGTGAGCGGCGTCGAGGCGCGCTACTTCGACGTCGACGAGCGCCTGACGGCGATCACCCGCGGCCCGCTCGCCACGGCGGGACGCGTCTAGACGTTCGAACCCGCGCTGCGCAGCGACGCGCTGTAGGTCCGCTCGCCGAGCGCGAACCGCGGCGGCAGCGGCCGTCCGCCGTCCCAGGCCGCCGCGAGCCGCTCGGCCATCGCGGGCCCGTGCTTGAAGCCGTGGCCGGAGCCGCCGCCGACGATCCAGACCGACGCGTGCTCCGGGTGCGGCGCCGCGATGAAGTGCGAGTCCGGCGAGATCTCGTAGCGGCAGGTCTTCGAGCCGGCCAGCGGCGCGCTCGCGAGCGCCGGGAAGCGGTCGGCCGCGTAGCCGCGGGTCAGCGCCTCGATCTCGGGCGACGCGGGCGGCAGCTCGGCGTCCGGGTCGAGCGCCGGGCCCTCGGCGTCCCACGCGACCTTCACGCCCAGCGCGTCGACGTCGCCGGTGCCGTATGTCGCGCGGTCGTAGTCGACCCAGCCGGGGGCGTCGCGCCAGGCCGGGCCGCCGTCGAAGAAGAAGAGCTCCTGGCGCGTGACCCGTAGCTTCACGTGCGCCGCGAACAGCCCCGCGAGCCAGCCGCCGCAGCTCCACACGACGCGGTCGCCCTCGAGCACCCGTCCGTCGTCGAGCACCACGCGCTCGCCCTCCGGCCGGGCACGGCCGCGCAGCAGCCGCGCGCCGCGCGCCACAGCCTGGGCGGCGAGCGTCTGCACCGCCTTCTGCGCGCGCAGCACCCCGGCCTCCGGCTCGTGCAGCACCCAGGTCAAGTCGTCGCCGCGGAAGCTCGGGAAGCGCCGCGCCGCCACCGCGACGTCCTCGCGCTCGGCCGGGATCCCGAGCCGCCGCAGCACGGCCAGCGACTGCGTCTCCCAGCCGCCGTCGCGGTGCGCGAACCAGCTGATGCCGCACTCGGACATCAGGTCCGCGCCCGACTCGGCCTCGAGCTCGCGCCACAGCTCCCGCGCCCGCCGCGCGCTGCGCGTGTAGTCCTCGTCGGCGCCGTGCGCGCAGCGGATCAGCCGCGACTCGCCGCCGGACGTCGCGCGCGCGTCCCCCGGCGCGAACTGGTCGACGAGCACGACCTCGTCTCCGCGCCCCGCCAGCCACCAGGCGAGCGACGCTCCGAACGTCCCAGCGCCCACGATCACGACCACGCCGCAAAGATATAGGTGTGCTGCTCGCCGCCACCCTCGCCATCCTCACGATCGGCCACTCGGTCCAGGGCCGCCCGATCGTGGCCGAGCGCGTCGGCGAGCCGGACGCTCCGGTCAAGGTGCTGGTGGTCGGCGACGTGCACGGCAACGAGCCGGCCGGCGAGGCCGTCGTCGCGCGCCTGGAGCGGGCCAGGCTCGACGGCGTGGTGTTCTACCTCGTGCGGACGCTGAACCCGGACGGGCGCATCGCCGGCACGCGCCAGAACGCGCGCGGGGTGGACCTCAATCGCAACTTCCCGTGGGGCTGGGCGCCGGGCGCGCGCGGGACGTACTACCCCGGGCCGCGCGCGGGCTCCGAGCCCGAGACCCAGGCGCTGATGGGCCTCGTCGAGCGCATCCAGCCGCAGCTGGCCGTCTACTACCACCAGCACATGGGCATCACGGTGCGCGAGCGGGGCGTGGATCCCGCGGTCGAGCGCGACTACGCCCAGCGCACCGGACTGCCGCTGCGCTGGCTGCCGCGCTACCACGGCACCGCGGTCCGCTGGGAGAACCACCTCCTGACCACCGGCACGGCGTTCGTGGTCGAGCTGCGGGCCGGGCCGGCCGACGCGCCCCGGCACGCCGACGCCGTGCTCGCGCTCGCGCGGCGGTACCTTCCGACGCCGTGAAGATCGTCCTCGCCCGCCACGGCCAGACGGAATGGAGCGCCGCCGGCCGTCACACGTCGGTCACCGACGTCCCGCTCACCGACGCCGGCCGCGCCGCGGCGCGCGGGCTCGGCGAGCGCCTGCGGGGCCGCGAGTTCGCGCTCGTGCTGGCCTCGCCTCGCCGGCGCGCGCAGGAGACCGCGACGCTCGCCGGCCAGGCGCCGCAGATCGACCCGGACCTGGCCGAGTTCGACTACGGCGCCTACGAGGGCCTGACGACGCGCGAGATCCGCGAGACGCGGCCGGACTGGTTCCTGTGGACCGACGGCGCGCCCGGCGGCGAGACCGCCGACGCGGTCGGCGCGCGCGTGGACCGCGTGCTCGAGCGCGCCCGCCACGCCGGCGGCGACGTGGCGCTGTTCGCGCACGGGCACGTGCTGCGCGTCGTCGCGGCGCGCTGGCTCGGGCTCCCGGCGGCGCGCGGGGGCAGCTTCGCGCTCGACACCGCTTCGCTGTCCGAGCTCGGCTATGAGCGCGAGACGCCCGTCGTGTGGCTCTGGAACGACATGTCGCACCTCGCGTAGCATGGCCGCGTGAAGGTCTCCGCCAAGGCTGACTACGCCGTGCGCGCCGCCGCCGAGCTTGCCGCCGCCCAGCCGGGCGGCGCCCCGCTGCGCGCCGAGTCGATCGCCACGGCCCAGGGCATCCCGCAGCGCTTCCTGGAGAACATCCTGTCCGACCTGCGCCACGCCGGGCTGGTCCAGAGCGTGCGCGGCGCCGAGGGTGGCCACCGGCTCGTGCGCCCGGCGAGCGAGATCACGATCGCCGACGTGATCCGCGCCGTCGACGGCCCGCTCGCGGCCGTGCGCGGCGAGCGGCCGGAGTCGGTCGACTACACGGGTCCCGCCGAGCCGCTGCAGCGCGTGTGGATCGCGGTGCGCAAGAGCCTGCGCGACGTCGTCGAGCACGTCACGCTCGCCGACCTCGCCGGCGGCGGGCTCCCGGCGAGCGTCGAGGCGCTCGCCGAGGACCCGGAGGCCTGGGTCACGCGCTGAACGCCGGCTCCGCGTTCGCCCGCACGAAGACGATGTCGCCGGTCCGCAGCTCCAGCTCGTCGGCCTCGGCGCGCGTGAGCTGGACCGAGACGGGCGCGCCGTCGGCCGGCGTCACCTCCACCCGCACCTCGAAGCCGAGGTAGACGACGCGCGTCACCATCGCCTCCAGGCCGCCGGGCTCGGTGGAGAGCGACAGGTCGTGCGGGCGCACGAGGCGGTCGCCGAGCTGGCTGACCGGCCCGAGGAACTGCATCACGAAGCGGTTGGCGGGCCGCTCGTAGAGCTCGCGCGGCGCGCCGACCTGCTGCACCGCGCCGTCGTCGAGCACCACGATCCGGTCGGAGATCGCGAGCGCCTCCTCCTGGTCGTGGGTGACGATCACGGTCGTCACGTGCACCTCGTCGTGCAACCGCCGCAGCCACTCGCGCAGCTCGTGGCGCACGTTGGCGTCCAGCGCGCCGAACGGCTCGTCGAGCAGCAGCACCTTCGGCTGGACGGCCAGAGCGCGCGCCAGCGCCATCCGCTGGCGCTGGCCGCCCGAGAGCTGCGCCGGGTAGCGGTCGGCCCAGCCGGTCAGGCCGACGACCTCGAGCAGCTCGTCGACGCGCGCCTTGACGGCGGCCTTCGGCTCGCGCCGGATCTTCAGCCCGAACGCCACGTTGTCGCGCACGCTCATGTGCTTGAACGCCGCATAGTGCTGGAACACGAAGCCGATCTCGCGCTTCTGGGGCGCCACGTTCGTGACGTCCTGGCCGTGGATCACGACCGAGCCCGTGGTCGGGATCTCGAGCCCGGCGATGATCCGCAGCAGCGTCGACTTGCCCGAGCCCGACGGGCCGAGCAGCGCGGTCAGCGATCCGTCGGGGACCTCGACCGAGACGTCCTCGAGCGCGGTGAAGTCGCCGAAGCGCTTGGTCACGGCGGTGGCGGCGATCATCCTGCGGACCTCCGGGGCTTGAGGCGGGTCATGACCAGCAACGTCGCGAGCGCGATCAGCGCCAGCAGCGCCGACGCGGCGTAGGCGCCCGCCAGGTCGTAGTTGGTGAAGCGCTGCTCGACCAGCAGCGTGAGCGTCTGGGTCTGGCCGGCGATCTTGCCGCTGACGACGCTGACGGCGCCGAACTCGCCGATCGAGCGCGCGACGGACAGCACGACGCCGTAGGCGATGCCGTAGCGGATGGTGGGGAGCGTGATCCGCCAGAAGCTCTGCCAGCCGGAGGCGCCCAGCGTGGCGGCGGCCTGCTCGGACTCGTCGCCGACCTCCCGCAGCACCGGCGTGACCTCGCGGACCACGAACGGCAGCGTGACGAAGATCGTCGCGAGCACGATCCCCGGCACCGAGAAGATCACTCCGAAGGGCAGCCGGATCCAGCCGCCGCGGCCGTAGACGAGCACCAGCGCGAGGCCGATGACGATCGGTGAGACCGCGAACGGGAGGTCGATCAGCGCGTCCAGCAGCCGCTTGCCGCGGAACGTCCCGCGCGCCAGCGCGAGCGCCGCGACGACGCCGAACGCCGTGTTCAGCGGCACCGCGATCGCGGTCACCTCGATCGTCAGCCAGAAGGCGCTGATCGCCGCCGGCGTCGTGATCGAGTCCCAGACCGCGCCGACGCCGTGCTCGAACGTCCGGTAGAAGATCAGCCCGACCGGGAACAGCAGCAGCAGCGCGAGGTAGCCGAGTGCCAGGATGCGCAGCCTCATCGCGCAAGCCTCCGGATGCCGAGCAGCACGAGCAGCGAGATCGCCAGCAGCACGACGGCGACCGCGGCCGCGCTCGACGTCGCGTCGCTCTCGATCAGCCCGAACGTCAGCACCGACGCGACCTCGGTCTTGCGCGGGATGTTGCCGCTGATCAGCACCACCGAGCCGAACTCGCCGACCGCGCGGGCGAACGCCAGCGCCGCGCCGGACACGATCGCCGGCCACAGGTTCGGGAGCACGATGCGGGCGAAGGACTGGCGCGCGCTCGCGCCGAGCGAGGCCGCCGCCTCCTCCATCTCGGGGTCGAGCTCGATCAGCACCGGCTGCACGCTGCGCACCACGAACGGCAGCGTCACGAACGCAAGCGCCAGCAGGATCGCCCAGCGCGTGTAGGCGACGTCGATCCCCACCGGCGAGTTCTTGCCGTAGAGCGCCAGCAGCGTCAGCCCGGCGACGATCGTGGGGAGCGCGAACGGGAGGTCGACGAGCGCGTTGACCACGCCCTTGCCGGGGAAGGCGTCACGCACCAGCACCCACGCGATCAGCGTCCCGGCGACGGCGTTGAGCGCCGCGACGGCGAGCGAGAGGCCGACCGTCAGCTCCAGCGACGCGAGCGTGCGCGGGCGCGTGACGACGGTCAGGAAGTCCGCCTGGGTCGCCTTCGCGACGACCGCGGCGAGCGGGATCAGGACGGTCAGGCTCAGCCAGACCGTCGCCACGCCCAGGCCGACCGCGTCGCCGCGAGCCAATCCGGAACGCGCGGGCCGGGCGAGCGGGAGGGCCTCACTTGTCAGTGGAGACACCCGCCTGGTTCTCGATCAGCGCCATCGCGCCCTTGTCGGGGTCGAAGAACGTCTTGTTGACCGCCGACCAGCCGCCGAGGTCGTCGATCGTGAACAGCTGCTTGGGCGTCGGGAACTCGTCCGTGTGCTCGGCCGCGACGGCCTGGTCGACCGGGCGGTAGCCGTGCTTGGCGAAGACCTCCTGGGCGGGCTTTGAGAGCACGTAGTCCAGGAACGCCTTGGCCTGCGGCTTGGCCTTCTCGAGCACCGCCGCGGGGTTCTGGATCAGCAGCGTCTGCTCGGGGATCACGTAGTCGACGTCCGAGCCCTTCTGCCGGGCCGTGATCGCCTCGTTCTCGTAGGAGATGCAGACGTCGCCGTTGCCGCCGAGGAAGTCCTGCACCGACTCGCGGCCGCTCTTGTCCTGCACCTTGACGTGCTTGGTGAGGAGCTCGCGGACGTAGGCGAGCGCCTGCGCGGGAGACTTGCCGAGCTTGAGCTGCGCGCCGTAGGCGCCCATCAGGTTCCACTTCGCGCCGCCCGAGGTGAACGGGTTGGGCGTGAGCACCTGGACGCCCGGCTTGAGCAGGTCGGCCCAGGTGTGGATGTTCTTCGGGTTGCCCTTGCGCACCATCAGCACGACGACCGACTCCGACACGAACCCCTTGGTCGGTGTGTCGGCCCAGTTGTCGGCGACCAGGCCGGCGCCGACGAGCTTGTTCACGTCGGGCGCGAGCGAGAGCGCGACGTAGTCCGCGGGCTGACCGGCGACGACCGAGCGGCTCTGGTCGCCCGACGCGCCGTAGGACTGCGTGAAGCTGACGCCCTGGCCGGCTGGCGTCTTGGCGAACGCCGGGATCAGCTCGTCATAGACCACCTGGGGCGTCGAGTACGCGACCAGCGAGAGCTTGGCGGAGCTCGCCCCGCCGCCGCCGGCGGCCGAGCTGCTCGTGTCCTTCGTGTCGGCCGCGCCGCCGCAGCTCGCGACGGCGAGCGCGAGCAGGGGCAGGGTCAGCAGGGAACGGGAACGGCGCGTCACGGGGCCTCCAAGAAAGATCACAAACCCAGTCGGGTTTGTGATCTATACCAAAGACGACCATGTCGGTCGAGTTAGTGGCCGCGACCCCGGGGATCGCGATCCCGGACTCGTAGGACGCGGTCTCGGCGAGCAGCCGCCGCGTGGCCTCGATCCCGTCCAGCTCGGGCATCCGGATGTCCATCAGGACGACGTCGGGCTCGACGGCCGCGAGCCCGTCGGGCGCCTCGCCCACGACCTCGAGGTCATCCTCGGCGTCGAGGACCATCCGGAACCCGGCCCGCAACAGTGCCTGGTCGTCGGCGATCAGCAGGCGGATCGGCGGCATCCGCCGGGAGTCTGATGCGCGACCCGGCTCAACGCGCTCGCTTGCGCGCGACGCCGGCGTCGAGCGTCGAGCGCACGGCGCGCAGCAGGTCCTCCCCGTCGAACGGCTTGGCCAGGAACGCGGTCGCCGGGTCCTCGGATCCGGCGACCGTCGTGTCCCCCGTGTAGCCCGAGACGAACACGACGGGAAGCTCGGGCCGGCGCTCGCGCGCCGCCACCGCCAGCTCGACGCCGGACATCCCGGGCATCACCACGTCGGTGACCAGCACGTCGCAGGCGTCGAGGCGCTCCAGCGCCACCGCGCCGCTCTCCACCGAGACGACCTGGTAGCCGGCGGCGTACAGAATGCGGCCGGTGAGCACGCGCACGGCGTCGGCGTCCTCGACCACCAGGACCGTCTCGCCCCGCCCGCGCGGCGCGCTCGGCGACGGATCGTCGTCGCTCGCGCGGCGCACCGCGGGCAGCAGGATCGTCACCGTCGTGCCGCGCCCCGGCTCTGACTCCAGGTCGATCGAGCCGCGCGCCTTGGTCACGATCCCGTAGACCGTCGCCAGCCCCAGCCCGACGCCGTGGCCGGACACCGCCTTGGTGGTGAAGAACGGCTCGAACGCGTGCGCCGCGACCTCGCGCACCATGCCCTCGCCGGTGTCGGCGACCATCAGCCGCACGGCGCGCGAGGACGGTGACCCGGGGTCGCGCATGACGGCGTTGGCGGCGCTGACGGTCAGCCTGCCACCGTTGGGCATCGCGTCGCGCGAGTTGAGCGCCAGGCTCATGAGCATCTGCTCGAGCTGGAGGCGGTCGGCCTCGACATCCCACAGCCGCTCGTCGCACTCGACCGTGAGCCGGATGTCGTCACCCAGCGTGCGCCGCAGCAGCTGCTCGACGCCCTCCACCACGCGGCGCAGCGACAGCACCTCGGGATTGCCGGACTGGCGGCGCGAGAACAGCAGCAGCCGCCGCGTCAGTTCGGACGCGCGCCGCGACGCGGTGATCAGCTGGTCCATGTCCCCGGCCGCCCGGCTGGACTCGGGCAGCTCCTTGCGCACGAACGCGGCGTAGTTGGCGATCACCGCCAGCAGGTTGTTGAAGTCGTGGGCGACGCCGGCGGCCAGCTGGCCGACCGCCTCCAACCGCTGGGCCTCGCGCAGGCGCGCCTCGAGGCGCACGTGATGGGTGACGTCGGTCGCCACGCCGCCGACGCCGTACAGCGCGCCGTCCTCGTCGATCAGCGGGAACTTGACCGACAGGAACGTCCGCGTCGTGTCGCCGTGGGTGATCTCCTCCTGGACCTCGATCGGCGCCCGCTGTTCCATCACGCGCAGATCGTCGACGCGCAGGCGCTCGGCGATCTCGGGCGCCATCTCCTCGCGGTCCAGGCGGCCGATCAACTCGGCCGCCGGCTTGCGGTGCAGACGCTCGAAGGCGCGGTTGACGAGCATATAGCGGCCGTCGGGATCCTTGAGGAAGATCGCCGCCGGCGTGTTGTCCAGCACCGCGCGAAGCGCGCGCGGGTCCGCGTGGCGCAGCACGACGAGCTCGAACTCGCCCAGCGGGGTGCGCGTCACGTCCAGCGCGGGCGAGGGCGCGGCGAGCGGCGCGCCTACCGGATCGTGGCCCAGGAGCGCGCGGGCGCGAGCGTTCGCGAACGCGGCGCAGCCTGAGGCGTCCACGACCACCATGGCGTCGGGTGCAGCCTCGAGCAATTCCTCGAACGTCGGGGGGCCGGTGGGCATCGGTGCCTGTGCGGCTCCAGTGTAGGCGCGAAATCGTCAGGCTGTACGCGCGCGCCGGGCGGCTTTCATCCGTGCCACCTGCTCGAGCTTCACCTTGCGCATCCGCACCGCATGGGGCGTGACCTCGACGCATTCGTCCTCGCGCACGAACTCCAGCGCCTGGTCGAGCGACAGCTTGCGCGCCGGCACGAGCCGCACGAGCACGTCGGAGGTCGAGGAGCGCACGTTGGTGAGGTGCTTCTCCTTGACGGCATTGACGTCGAGGTCGTCGGCGCGGGAGTTCTCGCCGACGATCATGCCCTCGTAGACGTCCTCGCCGGGCTCGACGAACATCGTCCCCCGCTCCTGCAGGTTGAAGAGCGCGAACGAGGCGGTCTTGCCCTTGCGGTCGGCCACCAGCGAACCGGTCGGGCGCAGCCGCATGTCACCGGCCCACGGTTCCCAGCGCTCGAAGACGTGGTGCAGCAGGCCCGTCCCGCGGGTCTCGGTGAGGAACTCGGTGCGGAAGCCGATCAGCCCGCGGGCGGGGACGATGTAGTCCATCCGGACCCAGCCGGTGCCGTGGTTGATCATCTGCTCCATGCGCCCCTTGCGCAGCGCGAGCATCTGCGTGATCACGCCGACGTAGTCGTCGGGCACGTCGATCGTGAGGCTCTCCACGGGCTCGTGGCGGACGCCCTCGATCTCGCGGATCACGACCTGCGGCTTGCCGACCGTGAGCTCGAAGCCCTCGCGGCGCATCAGCTCGACGAGGATCGCCAGCTGCAGCTCGCCGCGGCCCTGGACCTCCCAGGTGTCGGGCCGCTCGGTCGGCAGCACGCGGACCGAGACGTTGCCGATCGTCTCGGCCTCGAGGCGGTCCTGGATCTGTCGCGCCGTCAGCTTGTCGCCGTCCTGCCCGGCCAGCGGCGAGTGGTTGATCCCGATCGTGACGCTGATCGACGGCTCGTCGACCGTGATCACCGGCAGCGGCCGCGGGTCCTCCGCGTCGGCCAGCGTCTCCCCGATCGTGACGTCGGCCAGCCCGGCGACGGCGATGATCTCACCCGGCCCGGCCTCGGCCGCGTCGACGCGGTCCAGCGCCTCGGTGACGTAGAGCTCGGAGACGCGCACGCTCTGCACGGTGCCGTCGGCGCGGCACCAGGCGATCTGGCGGCCCTTGGCGATCGTGCCGTTGCGGACGCGGCAGATCGCCAGCCGGCCGACGTAGGGCGACGCGTCGAGGTTCGTGACGTGGGCCTGCAGCGGGGCCGTCTCGTCGTACTCGGGCGCGGGGATCGTGTCGAGCAGCATGTCCATCAGCGGCTGCAGCGTCGTGCCCGGGTCGGTCGGCGTGAGCGAGGCGCGGCCGGCCCTGGCGTTGGTGTAGACGATCGGGAACTCGATCTGGTCCTCGCCGGCGCCGAGGTCGATGAACAGCTCGTAGACCTCGTCGACCACCTCGGCGATGCGCGCGTCCGGGCGGTCGACCTTGTTGACGACGAGGATCACGGGCAGGTGGCCCTCGAGCGCCTTGCGCAGCACGAAGCGCGTCTGCGGGAGCGGGCCCTCGGACGCGTCGACGAGCAGCAGCACGCCGTCCACCATCGTCAGTCCGCGCTCCACCTCGCCGCCGAAGTCGGCGTGGCCGGGCGTGTCGATGATGTTCAGCTTGACGCCGTTGTAGCGGACCGCGGTGTTCTTCGCGAGGATCGTGATGCCCTTCTCGCGCTCGAGGTCCATCGAGTCCATGACGCGGTCGTTGACGTCCTGGTTCTCGCGGAACGCGCCGGACTGCCAGAGCATGGCGTCCACCAGCGTGGTCTTGCCGTGGTCGACATGGGCGATGATGGCGACGTTTCTGAGGTCTGAGCGCAGGGCCATAAGCGGCGTCCGAGGATATGACGCCCCCATGCACCGGATAGTTGCGCAACCACTCCTGATCGGAGATAGTCTCGCGACCGTGGGTCACCGGGCACTCATCTGCATGCTCGCGCTGCTGTTCTTCCCGGCGTCGGCGCATGCCGCGACCGTGTCGGTGGACGCCGGCGTGCTGCGCGTCGTCGCGGCCCCCGGCGACCAGGACTCGGTGTGGCTGATGCGCGCGGGCGACACGGTCATCGTGTTCGGCAACTCGCCGCTGGTGGCCGGGGTCGGCTGTACGAAGACGACCGGTGTCGACTGCCCCGCGGCGGGCCTGACCAGCGCCGACGTCAGCCTCGGCGACGGCAATGACGAGGCGACGATCTACGACAGCTTCGGGCTCCCGGCGCGGATCGACGGCGGCACGGGGAACGACGTGCTGACCGACGGCGCGGGCGTCGACGAGCTGATCGGCGGCGAGGGGGACGACTGGCTGTTCATGGAGGTCTCGCCGGACGCCGACGCCGACACGCTGTGGGGCGGCCCCGGCCACGACCGCGCCAGCTACGGCCAGCGCGACGTGCCGCTCACGCTCAGCCTCGACGACGTCGCCAACGACGGCGCCGCGGGCGAGCAGGACAACATCCACACCGACGTCGAGGGGCTGTTCGGCGGCCGCGGGAACGACGTGGTGACGGGCAGCGCCGGCGACGAGGTGCTGAGCGGCGGGGACGGGGCCGACACGGTCTCGGGGCTCGGCGGCAACGACACGCTCCTGCTGACCGGCGCCACGCACGCCGACGGCGGCCCGGGCGATGACACCTTCAAGCCGAGCTACGAGGTCTGCGGCAACGGCCACGAGACGGTGATCGGCGGGCCCGGGACGGACACGGCGGACTTCAGCGCCAGCACGGCGCGCGACGTCTCGGTGAGCCTCGACGGCGTCGCCGACGACGGCGTGTGCGGGACCGCCGACTTCCGGCCGGACATCGAGAACGTGCGGGCCGGCTCGGGCGGCATGCTCCTGATGGGAAGCGACGGGCCGAACGTGCTGACCGGCGGCGCGGGCGACGACCTGCTGGAGGGCGCAGGCGGTGCGGACATGCTGGCGGGCGGCGGCGGCTTCGACGTCGCCGACTACTCCGATCACATCGCGCCGGTGAGCCTGACGCTCGACGGGCAGGCCGATGACGGCGCCGCCGGGGAGGGCGACCTGATCGCGACCGACGTCGAGGACCTGCGCGGCGGGGCGGGCGCGGACACGCTGACCGGCGACACCGGCGCCAACCTGCTCGACGGCGGGCCCGGCGCGGACGTGCTCACCGGCGGCCCGGGACTCGACGGCGTCGACTACTCCGACCGCACCGGTCCCGTCACTGTCAACCTCGACGGAAGCCCGGGCGACGGCGAGGCGGGCGAGGGCGACACGGTCGGCGCCGACGTCGAGGGCGTGCTCGGCGGCGCGGGCAACGACGTACTGACCGGCAATGCGGCCGACGGGTTCCTGGACGGCGGCGCCGGCGACGACCACCTGATCGACCCCGGCGGCGAGGACGACCTGAACGGCGGGCCCGGGGCGGATCTGGTGGAGACCGCCGACGGCGCGCCCGACGACGTCTTCTGCGGCGCCGGCCTCGACGTCGTGTGGCGCGACGTCATCGACACGGTGGACGGCGACTGCGAGAGCGTGCACTACCGGGCCGTGACGATCGTGCGCGCGCCGGTCCCGCGGCTACCGCGCGTCCTGCCGCCGCGGCTCGACCGCACGGCACCGAAGGCCAGCGTCTCCGCCGCCACCCGCATGCGCGCCGCGACGTTCCGCCGGCTCGGCCTGGTGGTCACGATCCGCTGCGACGAGCCGTGCCAGACGAACGCGGAGATCACGGATTACCGCGCCCTGCTGGCGCGGGGGAGCGGCACGGCCAAGTTCCGCGTGCGCGCCACCAAGACCGGCAGGAAGCGGCTGCGCCGCGGCACCTACAGGGTCCGGATCACCGTCACCGACGGCGCCGGCAACGCGCGCCACCTCACGCACACGCTCCGGCTGACCTGACCGGGGGGGTGCGGCGCGAGACTTTCTCCCAGAGCAAGGTTTGCCGACCCGCCCCCTGGGCGATGCGGCCAAGTCCGACCGCGTTGGTAGGCTTTAGGGGCGATGATCTTCACCACGAAGGCCGAGTACGGCGTCCGGCTGCTGATCCAGCTGGGCCGCCAGGGCACCGGTCATCCGGTCTCCCTGAAGGCGATCGCGGAGGCCGAGAACCTGCCGCTCGCCTACTGCGAGCGCATCGCCGCGCTGCTCAAGAGGGCCGACCTGGTGCAGTCCACCCGCGGCGCGCACGGCGGCTACGTGCTGGCGCGCGCCCCGGAGGAGATCACGATGGACCAGGCGGTGCTCGCGCTCGAGGGCGCGATCGCGCCGATGGACTGCTTCCTCGACGACCACGACGGTCGTGTCCAGTGCTCGCACGGGGAAGACTCCGGCACGTGCTCCACCCGGCTGCTGTGGACGCGCGTCCAGATGGGCGTGATCCGCTCGCTCCAGCGCACCACGCTGGCCGAGCTGATCGAGTTCGACCAGCGCCCCGCCACGCCAGCTGCCGTCACGACTGCCTAAGGCTGCAGCCCCTCCGCCCCACCCCGATCATCCGACCTTTAGGACCTCATGGCCGAACTTCAGATCAAGAACCTGCACGTCAGCGCCGCCGGCAAGCAGATCCTCAAGGGGGTCGACCTGCATGTCCGGGCCGGCGAGTTCCATGCCCTGATGGGGCCCAACGGCTCCGGCAAGTCCACGCTGGCCAACGCCATCATGGGCCACCCGAACTTCGAGGTGACCGAGGGGCAGGTCCTCTTCAACGGCACCGACATCACGGAGGCCGATCCGGACGAGCGCGCCCGCGCCGGCCTGTTCATGGCCTTCCAATATCCGGTCGCGATCCCGGGTGTGACGGTCGCCAAGTACCTGCGCATGGTCGTCAACGCGCATCGCGACGGCCGTGGCGAGCCGGCGATCTCGCTCAAGGAGTTCCGCAAGACGGTCGAGGCCGCGATGGAGCTCACCAAGGTCCCGCGCGAGTTCTCCAGCCGCTACCTCAATGACGGCTTCTCTGGCGGCGAGAAGAAGCGCATGGAGATCCTCCAGCTCGTGCTCACCAAGCCGACGCTGGCCGTGCTCGACGAGACCGACTCGGGCCTGGACATCGACGCGCTCAACACGGTCGCCAAGGGCGTCAACACGGTGGCCGAGGGTTCCGACATGGGCGTGCTGATCATCACCCACTACCAGCGCATCCTGCATCTGGTGAAGCCGCAGTTCGTGCACATCATGTTCGAGGGGCGGATCGTCAAGCAGGGCGGTCCGGAGCTCGTCGAGCAGCTCGAGAAGCACGGCTACGGCTGGATCCGCGACGAGGTCGCCGCAGCGGCATGAGCCTGGCCGTCCCCACCTCGGCGGAGTTCCCCAGCCTTTCGCGCGAGGGGCTCGTCTACCTGGACACCGCCGCCACGGCGCAGACCGTCCGGCCGGCGCTCGAGGCGATGGACCGCTACTACGAGACCTACCGCGCCTCGATCCATCGCGGCATCTACCCGCTTGCCACCGAGGCCACGGACGCCTACGAGTCCGCGCGCGAGCGCGTCGCCGCGTTCACGGGCTCGACGGCCGGCGAGACGATCTTCACGCGCAACGCGACCGAGGCGATCAACCTCGTCGCCTACGCGTGGGGTCGGGCCAACCTCGGCCCGGACGACCTCGTGGTCACCACGCAGATGGAGCACCACTCGAACATCGTGCCGTGGCAGCTGACCGGCGCGCGGCTCGCGTACGTCCCGGTGCTCGACGACGGCACGCTGGACCTCGACGCGTTCGACGCGCTGCTGGCCCAGCGTCCCAAGCTCGTCGCCGTCGCGCACGTCTCCAACGTCGTCGCCACGATCAACCCGGTCGCCGAGCTCGCCGAGCGCGCGCACGCGGCCGGCGCGTTGCTGCTGGTGGACGGCGCGCAGGCCGTCCCGAGCCTGCCGGTCAACGTCGCCGAGCTGGGCGCGGACTTCTACGCCTGGACGGGCCACAAGGCCTACGGGCCGACCGGCATCGGCGTCCTGCACGGCCGCCGCGAGCTGCTCGAGCAGATGCCGCCGTTCCTCGGCGGCGGGCACATGATCGCCCGCGTCGGGGACTTCGAGTCAACCTGGGCCGAGCCGCCCGCCAAGTTCGAGGCGGGCACGATGCCGGTGGCCGAGGCGATCGGCCTCGGCGCCGCCGTCGACTGGCTATCGTCGATCGGGATGCCCGCCGTACGCGAGCACGGGATCGAGGTCACGGACTATCTCGTCGAGCGTCTGTCGGAGGTCGACGGCCTGACCCTGTACGGCCCGGCCGGCAAGCGCGGCGCGCTGGCCACCTTCACGCTCGACGGCGTCCACCCGCACGACGTCGCCGAGATCCTCGGCCGCGAGGGCGTGTGCGTGCGCGCCGGCCACCACTGCGCGCAGCCGCTGATGCGCCGGCTCGGCGTCCCCGCCTCGACGCGCGCGTCGATCGCCGTTCACAACACCCACGAGGACGTGGATCGCCTGATCGACGGCCTCGGCAGCGTCCAGGAGATCTTCGGCTGACATGGACGACCTCTATCGCGAGAACATCCTCGAGCACTACAAGCGTCCCCATCATTGGGGTGAGCTGGAGGAGCCCGACCTCGAGTTCTTCGACACGAACCCGCTGTGCGGCGACGAGCTGCGCGTCCAGTTCAAGGTCACCGACGGCAAGGTCGCCGACGTGCGCTTCTCGGGCCACGGCTGCGCGATCTCGCAGGCCTCGGCCTCGATGGCGAGCGACGAGCTGATCGGCATGCCGGTCGACGAGCTGCTCACGCTCGACCGCGACTTCGTGCTCGACCTGCTGGGCATCGACATCTCGGCCACACGCATGAAATGCGCGCTGCTGACGCTCAAGGTCGTCAAATCGGCGAGCCTCGGCCAGGCGGCCGGCTGGGAGACCGCCGCGTAAGGACGTCACGTTCCGGCGGGCTGTCCCGTCCATCGATCATGACAATCGCGATCGTGGGTGGAACCGGAACGGCGGGAAGCGAAGCGGTCCGCGCGCTGCGTGCGCGCCGCCACGTCGTGCGGGTGCTGTCCCGCAACTCGCCGGACTTTCCCGTCGACCTCAAGGACGCGAGCGGGCTGGTGGCGGCGCTCGACGGCGTCGACGCCGTCGTCAATGCCGTCCAGGGCGACCGTGAGGTGATGGTCGGCGGCACGCAGCGGCTGCTGGCCGCGGAGGCGCGCGCCGGCGTCGCGCACCACGTCGAGCTCTCGATCGTCGGCATCGAGCACGTGCCGATCCGCTACTACCGGCTCAAGCTCGAGCAGGAGGCCGTCGTGCGCGAGGGCGCGGTGCCGTGGACGATCCTGCGCGCGACGCAGTTCCACACGCTGATCGCCGGGCTGCTGAAGGCGACGGCGCGCTTCGGCGTGCTGCCGTCGGCTTCGGCGCGCTTGGCGCCGGTCGACCCGCGCGAGGTCGGCGCCGCGCTGGCCGACGCCGTCGAGGCCGTGCCGGCGGGCGCCACGACCGAGTTCGCCGGACCTGAGGTGCTCACGCTGGCAGAGCTCGCGCTCCACTGGCGGCGGGCGACCCGCTCGCGCGCGCTCCCCCTGCCCATCCCGCTCGCCGGGCGCGCCGGCCGCGCGCTCAAGGCCGGCGCGCTGACCAGCCTTGGCGCCCGGCGAGGGCATGTCGGCTTCACCGAGTGGCTGCAGCGCGACAGCGCGCCCGAGCCGGTGGCGGCATGGACGATCTGACGCTCGCCGAGCGCTTCGACGAGCTGCGGCCGCACCTGCTGCGGGTCGCCTACGGCGAGCTCGGCTCGCTCGCCGAGGCCGAGGACGTGCTGCAGGACGCGTGGCTGCGGCTGCAGCGTGTGGACGCGGACGAGATCCGCGACCTGCGCGGGTGGCTCACCACCACGGTCTCGCGGCTGGCGCTGGATCAGCTGCGCTCGGCGCGCGTGCGGCGCGAGGCCTACGTCGGCCCGTGGCTGCCCGAGCCGCTGGTCGACGTCGCCCCCGATCCCGCCGACCAGGTGGCGAGCGCGGAGGCGCTCTCGCTCGCGCTGCTCGTGGTGCTGGAGAGCCTGTCGGGGATGGAGCGCGTCGCGTTCGTCCTGCACGACATCTTCGGCTACGAGTTCGAGCACGTCGCCGACGTGCTCGGCACGAGCGTGGCCGCGGCGCGCCAGCACGCGTCCCGCGCGCGCCGCGCCGTCGAGGCACGCCGCCCGCGCTTTCCGGCGACGCGCGAGCAGCAGCGCAAAGTGATCGGCGCGTTCCTGCGCGCCGCGGGCGACGGCGACATGGACGCACTGCTCGCCGTCCTGCACCCCGACGTCGTCTTCACCAGCGACGGCGGCGGCGTGGTCAACGCGGCGCGCAAGCCGCTCGTCGGCGCCGATCGCGTGGCCCGCGCGGCGCGCGCGCTCGCCAGGCACCGCGGCAGGGTCGAGTGGCTCGACGTCAACGGGATGCCGGGGGTAAGGACCGACGGCGACGGCGTCGCGACCGTGATGTCGTTCACGCTCGACGGCGGGCGGATCGTCGCGATCGACGTGGTCCGCAACCCCGCCAAGCTGCGGAGCCTGTCATGAAGCTGCGCGTCATCCTCGTCGCGCTCGCGCTGTCGGCCGCCGGCCCCGGGCTGCAGGGCACGATCGCCCCGCACTCGTTCTACACCGGCTTTCCGTTCGGGCGCGGCTGGGTGGAGCTGCTGCCGCCCTACAACGAGCACCTGATCCGCGACGTCGGCGGCTTCTACCTCGCGTTCACGGTGCTGTTCGCGTGGGCGGCGGTGACGCTGGCGCGCCAGCTCGTGGTGCCGCTGGCGGTCGCCTGGTCGGTCGCCGCGCTGCTGCACTTCGGCTACCACCTCGCGCACCACGACGGCCTCTCGACGGGCGACGCGATCGCCGAGCTCACCGGCCTGGCGGCGGTCCTGGTGCTGCCGGCGCTGGCGATCGCGCTCAGTAGCGAGCGGGTGGCCGCGCGGCCGCGTCCGGCCCCACTTGCGCGGCGTGCTCGCTGAAGCGCGCCTCCATGTCCGGCATCGCCCGCGCGCCGGCGCGCTCGAGCAGCGGTGAGTCGAGCAGCCCGCGCAGCGCGAGCAGCCCGCGCAGGAAGGGCGGGTAGACGACCCGCCGCGAGCGCTTGGCGAGGTGCGCCACCGTCGCGTCGATCGCCGGCTCGAGCGGGTAGGTGCGCCCGAGCAGCAGGTGGCCGCGCCGCGCCAGCACGTGCGGGAGCGCGGCGCTGGCCGTGCGCCAGACGCCGAGCAGGTTGATGTCGAGCGTCTCCTCGACCACCTCGGGCGCGATCAGGCGCAGCGGCCCGCCGGTCGCGATGCCGGCGTTGGCGACCGCGATGTCGAGCCCGCCGAGCTGCGCCGCGAGGTCGTCGATCGCCGCTGTCAGCGCGTCGCGCTCGCGCACGTCGGCGACCGCGAACGGCGCGCCGAGCTCGGCGGCGACGCGCTCCAGGCGCTCGGCGTCGCGGTCGATCAGGCCCACGCGCGTGCCGCGGGCGGTCAGACGGCGGGTCAGCGCGGCGCCGATCCCGGACGCCCGCCCGTGATCAGCGCGGTCTTGCCGTCGAGCTCCCAGGACATTCGCGGACCCTACCCCGCAGATCCTCAGCTCAGCCGCCCGCCCATCGCGGAGCATCCTGACGTGGTAGTCATCCCTCCAATGCCGCCCCCGCCCGCCGTCACGAACATCGGCGTCAACCGCCTCGTCAAGCCGCTCCTGCAGTCGCGCTTCCACGGCGTGCTGAGCGGCCGCCTGCTGCTGATCACGGTCACCGGCCGCAAGTCCGGCCGGCGCTTCACGATCCCCGTGCAGTACTCCGAGCGCGGCGGGGTGATCTCGATCGGCGTCGGCCGGCCGGCGGAGAAGCAGTGGTGGCGCAACCTCCGCGGCGGCGCGCCCGTGCAGCTTCGGCTGCGCGGCTCCGAGCGCACGGGTCAGGCGGTCGCTCACGGCGACCCGAGCACCGGCGTGACCGTCGAAGTACGGCTCGATTAGGTGACGATCGTCGCGCGCTCGGCCAGCGCGTAGGCCCACGGGCCGGCGGCCAGCAGCGCCAGCACGGCGACGGCGCGTGGCGGCGTGCGCAGCGCGGCGGCGATCGGCGCGCGCCGCGTCAGCAGTGCGACCACGCCGGTGATCACGAACAGGGCGGCGATCAGGAGCCAGGGCGCGTTGTAGTGCACGAAGCGCCCGTCGCCGTGGACGGCGTAGGTGAACGCGCGGGTGGCGCCGCACAGCGGGCACGGCAGCCCGGTCGCGGCGCGGAACGGGCAGGGGATGCCGGTCCCGCCGCCGCCCGGCGTGAGCAGCGCGCCGCCGGCGAACGGGAGGCACCCCGCCGCGAGCAGGAAGACGCCGTCGCGCGTGGATTCCATCTCAAGCGCAAGCATGACACGGGCACACCGCTCCAGTTTCCGGTTCAGGGTGCTTTGCGGGAAAGGTTCAGGGACCCTTGGTGTCGCACGACCCGTTCATCCTCGGTATGTTGCGCCCCTCATGAGCGATCCCGGTTGGCAGAACCAGTGGGGACAACAGCCTCCACCCCCGCCGCAGTGGGGCCAGCAACCTCCGCGCTCCAGTGGCGAGGCCGTCGCAGCACTGGTGCTCGGGATCTGCGGGTTTCTCGTATGCCCGCTCGTCTGCCACGTGCTGGCGCTGATCTTCGGCTATAGGGCGCGCCGGGAGATCGATGCGTCCAACGGCGCGATCAGCGGCCGTGGCATGGCGGTCGCCGGCATCGTGATGGGGTGGATCGGCGTCGCGCTCAGCGTGCTCGGCATCGTCGCGTTCATCGTCCTCATCATCGTCGCTGCAAATGACTCCTCGTCCTCCGACTTCTCCGCCCTGGTGCTGATATGAGCGATTACCCCTCCGCACCTCCGCCCGAAGGCGACCAGCCCTACGGCCAGCAGCCCTACAGCGGACAGCCCTACGGTCAACCGCCGGCCGGGTCCAGCGGCAAGGCGACCGCGGCGCTCGTGCTGGGCATCGTCGGCCTGTTCTGCCTGATCTGCTCGATCCTCGCCGTCGTCTTCGGCACGCAGGCGCGCAACGAGATCGATGCGTCGGGCGGCGCGATCGGCGGCCGCGGGCAGGCGCAGGCGGGGCTGATCCTCGGATGGATCGGGATCGGGCTGACCGTCATCTTCATCATCATCCGCATCGCGGCCAGCTAGTACGCCGACCACTCGGCCCGTGTCAGCACGGGAACCGCGGCGGAGGTCAGATCGAGGGTCGCGCGCGCACGCACGGGCATCCCGAGCGCCGGCCGCGACTCTGCCGGACGCGCTCGATAGAATCCATACCTCCGCAATCGGATTTTGTCTGCGTGAGTCCACTGATCGACATCTGCCCGCTCGAGGAGCTCCCGCCCGGCACCAAGCGCCTGGTCGAATTCGAGGAGCTCGAGATCGGCGTCGTCAACTGTGGCGGCGAGGTCTTCGCGATCGAGGACCGCTGCTCGCACGACGACGGCGACCTCGTCGAGGGTGAGCTGGACGAAGCGGACTGCACCATCGAATGCCCCCGGCACGGATCGCGTTTCGATCTGCGCACCGGGACGCCCGTGAACCTGCCTGCGTACGTTCCGATCGACACCTTCCCGGTGACCGTCGAGGACGGCGTGATTCGAGTGGAAGTCGAGTGACCTGATGGCTACTCCCCAAGTGATCGCCGAGCAGCAGGCGCTGGTCGGAATCAACTCCGACTACAAGGAGAAGTTCGGGTTCCACGACCCCGAGACGGGCTATGCCTTCAAGGCGCCCAAGGGGCTCACGAAGGGGCTCGTGGAGCAGATCTCCGAGTTCAAGAACGAGCCGCAGTGGATGCGCGAGTTCCGCCTGAAGGCGCTCGAGCACTTCCTCTCGCGCCCGCAGCCGACGTGGGGCTCGCCGATGCTGGCCGAGGTCGACTACGACGACATCCACTACTTCGTGCGCGCCTCCGAGAAGTCCTCGAAGACGTGGGACGACGTCCCGGACGACATCAAGAACACGTTCGACCGCCTGGGCATCCCCGAGGCCGAGCGCAAGTTCCTCTCCGGCGTCGGCGCGCAGTACGAGTCCGAGGTCGTCTACCACCAGGTGCGCGAGGACCTCGAGAAGCAGGGCGTCGTGTTCATGGACATGGACTCCGGGCTGCGCGAGCACGAGGACCTCGTGCGCGAGTACTTCGCGACGATCATCCCCGCCAACGACAACAAGCTCGCGGCGCTCAACTCCGCGGTCTGGTCGGGCGGCTCGTTCGTCTACGTCCCGCCGGGCGTGCACGTCGAGATGCCGCTGCAGGCCTACTTCCGCATCAACACCGAGAACATGGGCCAGTTCGAGCGGACGCTGATCATCGCCGACGAGGGCTCCTACGTGCACTACGTCGAGGGCTGCACCGCGCCGGTGTGGACCACGGACTCGCTGCACTCCGCCGTCGTCGAGCTGATCGCCAAGCCGGGCGCGCGGATCCGCTACACGACCGTGCAGAACTGGTCGCAGAACGTCTACAACCTCGTGACCAAGCGCGCGGTCGCGCAGACCGACGCCACGGTCGAGTGGGTGGACTGCAACCTCGGCTCGAAGCTGACGATGAAGTACCCGTCGATCTACCTGACCGGCGAGCGCGCGCACGGCGAGGTGCTGTCGATCGCCTTCGCCGGCAAGGGCCAGCACCAGGACGCGGGCGCGAAGATCATCCACGCGGCGCCCAACACGACGTCGAACATCTTCGCCAAGTCGATCTCCAAGGACGGCGGGCGCTCCTCGTACCGCGGCCTGCTGGAGGTCGCCAAGGGCGCGCACGGCTCGCGCTCGAAGGTCGTCTGCGACGCGCTGCTGCTGGACGAGAACTCGCGCTCGGACACGTACCCGACGATCCGCATCGGCGAGGACGACGTCGACGTCGGCCACGAGGCCTCGGTCTCGAAGATCGGCGAGGAGCAGCTCTTCTACCTGATGGCCCGCGGCATCCCGGAGGACGAGGCCGGCAAGCTGATCGTCAACGGGTTCATCGAGCCGATCGTCAAGGAGCTGCCGATGGAGTACGCGGTCGAGATGAACCGCCTGATCGAGCTCCAGATGGAGGGTTCCATTGGCTGAGCTCGCCGCCGTCCGCGAGCCCGAGTGGCTGAAGGAGCGCCGCAGCTCGGCCGCGCGCCGCGCCGCGGAGCTGGACCTCCCGCGCTTCAAGGGCAAGGCGGGGTGGGAGTTCACGGACATCACGAAGTTCGAGCTGTCCGCGTTCACCGCCGCCGCGCCCGGCGAGGGCGACGCCGCGGCGGTGGAGCGCGTCGAGACGCTGCTCGAGGCGCCCGAGGGCGCGCACCACCTCGGCCAGGTCGACGGCCGCGTGGTCGACGGCTCGGGCGATCTGGAGGACGGCGTGATCGCGCTGCCGCTGACGCTCGCCTGCGAGCTGCATCCCGACCTCGTGCACGAGCATCTCGGCACGGTGGTCGACGCGGAGCAGGACGTCTTCACGGCGCTCAACGACGCCGGCTGGACGGGCGGCGCGTTCGTCTACGTGCCGCGCAACGTGCACGTCGAGGCGCCGATCGTGCTCACCGCGGTGTCCGACGCCGCCGGCACGGCGCTGCACCGGCGCGTGCTGGTCGTGCTCGAGGAGGGCGCCACGGCCGAGGTCTGGGAGCAGCACCTCTCCGGCTCCAGCGACGCCGAGGCGGTGCTCAACTCCGTCATCGAGCTGCGGGTGGGCCAGAACGCCCGGCTGCGCTTCGTCGGCGCGCAGGACATGAACGAGCGCTCGTGGGTGTTCGGCTCCCAGCGCGCCGAGGTGGCGCGCGACGGCTCGCTGGACTGGGTGGTGGTCGGCTTCGGCTCGGGCTCGGGCAAGGTGCGCACCGAGACGCTGCTGGCCGGCGAGGGCTCGCACGCCAAGGTCACCGGCGCCTACGCGCCGCACGCGCGCCAGCACATCGACTTCCATACGACGCAGGAGCACGCCGCCGCCAACACGACGTCGGACCTCGCGTTCCGCGGCGTGCTCGCCGATCGCTCGTCGGCGGTCTGGCGCGGCATGATCAAGGTTGACCCCGGCGCGCAGCAGACCGACGCCTTCCAGGAGTGCCGCAACCTGCTGCTCTCCAAGCGCGCGCACGCGGACGCGATCCCGGGCCTGGAGATCCTCGCCAACGACGTGCGCTGCACGCACGCCGCGGCGATCGCGCAGATCGACCCGGAGCAGGTCTTCTACCTGCGCTCGCGCGGGCTCGGCGACGCCGAGTCCAAGCGGCTCGTGATCGAGGGCTTCATGGCCGAGCTGGTCGCGCGCTTCGAGGAAGGCCCGATCCGCGACGCCATGTCCGGCGCGCTGGAGCGCAGGCTGTCAGTGCTTCTGGA
>CAWBYD010000009.1:0-109399 GCA_963792915.1 uncultured Solirubrobacteraceae bacterium | reverse complement strand
GCCGGAGCGGGTGCTCTACGACGAGGTCACCGAGTACGTGCGCGAGGAGATGAACCGCGCCGACCGGTTGTCCGCCGCCGGTGAAGGCCGGAGGGGCACCGTGGTCGGTTTCGCCCTCACGATCCTGCAGCGCCGGTTGGCCTCCTCGCCGAGGCCATCTACCGCTCGCTCCAGCGACGGCGCGAACGCCTCGAGCGCCGATCGCCGAGGAGCAGTCTCTCGGCCGTGCGCCACTCGCGGACGCTGAACGAAGCTGGCGCCTGGACCTCGACGACTTCGACGACATCCCGGAGGACGAGGCCGTCGCGGTCGAGGAGCAGGTGGTCGACGAGGCGTCCGCGGCGCAGACAATCGGCGAGTTGCGAGCCGAGATCGACACGCTGCAGCGTCTCGAAGCGCTGGCCGCGAAGGTCCGCAGCCTCCGCAAGGATCGCAAGTGGGAACAGCTTTCGGCGCTCCTGCAGGATCAGGAGAAAATGCGCGACCGCGACGGCAACCGACGGAAGCTGATCGTCTTCACGGAGCACCGCGACACCCTCAACTACCTTCAAGCGCGGGTGGGCATGCTCGTCGGGCCCGAGCGCGTGGTCGCCATCCACGGGGGGGTCCGTCGTGAAGACCGCCGCCGCGCACAGGAGACCTTCGTTCACGATCCGCACGCCTGGGTGTTGCTGGCGACCGACGCGGCCGGCGAAGGCGTCAACCTCCAGCGCGCCAACCTGCTCCTCAACTACGACCTTCCGTGGAACCCCAATCGCCTCGAACAGCGTTTCGGCCGCATCCACCGCATCGGCCAGACCGAGGTTTGCCACATGTGGAACCTGGTGGCCTCGGACACCCGCGAGGGGCAGGTGTTCGAGCGGTTGCTCGAGAAACTCACGTCAAAGCAAGGCGCTCGGCGGCCAGGTCTTCGACGTGCTCTCCGAGCTCTTCGTCGACCAACCGCTGCGGGAGCTTCTGCTGGAGGCGATCCGCTATGGCGACCTCCCCGAGACGCGCGCGCGGTTGGATCGCGTGGTCGACGGGGCGGTCGGCGACCGGTTGCGCGAACGGCTGCGCGAGCGGGCGCTCGTCGCCGACGTCCTCACCCCCCGAGACGTCGAGGAAGTTCGACTTCGCATGGAGGAGGCGGAGGCCCGCCGCCTGCAGCCGCACTTCATCCGCGCGTTCTTCCTCGAGGCGTTCAGGCTGGCCGGCGGCCGCATCGCCCGTCGCGAGGCCGGCCGCTTCGAGATCACCCACGTTCCTGCCTCGCTGCGCGAGCGCGAACATGCGAGCCGCCCGCTGCTGCGTTGCTACGAGCGTGTCACGTTCGACAAGGAGCACGTGGCCGCGGCTGGTTTGCTCCCCGCCGACCTGCTGGCTCCCGGGCATCCTCTCCTCGACGCGACGATCGACCTCCTGCTCGAACGCCCACCGTGGCCTGCTGAAGAGGGGTGCGGTCCTGATTGCTGACGCAGATCCGCGGGAAGAGGCCGCGCGCGCTCGTCTATCTCGAAAACGCGATCCAGAGCGCCGCGCCGGCGGCCGACGGTACCCGGCGGGTGGTGTCGCGGCAGTTGCAGTTCATCGAGGTCGGCTCCGACGCGGCGCCCGCGCTCGCGGGTTCGGCCCCGTACCTGGACTACCGCCCGCCGACCGCGGAGGAGTCGGCGCTGCTGTCGGACGTAGTCGCCGCACCGTGGCTGGGCGAGGTTGAGCGCCGCGCCCTCTCGCATGCCATCGAGGTCGCCGTGCCGGAGCATCTTGCAGACGTCCGTGCTCGCACGGTGGACCGCGTCGACCGCACGATGGCCGCCGTGAAGAGCCGGTTGACGCAGCAGATCGCCCATTGGGACCACCGCGCCGAGGAGATCAAGGCGCAGGAGTTCGCGGGCAAGAAGCCGAAGCTCAACTCGAGTCGCGCGCGGCAGCGTGCGGATGATCTCCAGGCGCGATTGCAGCGGCGCTTGGAAGAGCTCGAGCGCGAACGGCAGCTCTCCCCTTCCGCCGATGGTCGCCGGGGCGCTGTCGTCCCCGCCGCGCTCCTCGAGCGTCTGCGCGGCGAACGCATCGACGCGCCGGGCTCCTTCGCGCGCGAGACCGAGCGCGTCGATCGCCTCGCCGTCTCCGCGGTGCTGACGGCGGAGCGCGCGCTGGGCCGGCAGCCAAAGGAGATGGCGCACAACAACCCGGGCTACGACGTCCTCTCCCGCGATCCTGTGACCGACGAACTGTGTTTCGTCGAGGTCAAAGGCCGGGTCTCGGCGCCGACGACGTCACGATCTCCAAGAACCAGCTGCTGACCGCGTTGAACAAGCCCGACGCGTTCATCCTCGCCCTGGTGGCGGTCGCCGACGACGACTCGACCGAGGTCCGCTACCTCGGCACCATACCGCGGCCACGAGGATGCGCTTTTCGGAGTCACGAAGGTGACGTTCGACTGGAAGCACCTCTGGGACCGCGCCCAACCTCCTTCGGCTCCGCAACGGCCCTCCATCGAACACTGGATCGAGCTGATGGTGGAGCGCATCAAGGCCCAGTTCCACCCCGAACGGATCGTCCTGTTCGGCTCGCACGCGCGTGGCGACGCTCGACTGGACTCGGATGTCGACCTGCTCGTGGTGCTCGACGAGATCGAGAACTCCCACGACGTCGCCACGGCGATACGAGTCGCCGTCAGCGACATGCCCGTGGCGAAGGACATCGTCGTCACGACGCCGCGGAGATCCTGCAGCGCGGCCATCTGGTCGGGACCGTGCTGAAGCCCGCCCTCGAGGACGGCCGGACGGTGTATGCCCGAGTCTGAGCCCGAAAGGCGGCGCGCGAGTGGCTGCGCTTCGCCGACGACGACCTCGTGCTTGCCCGTGGCGGTCTGACCCGCCGCCAGATCTTCCAGCCACGCCAGGTCTGCTTCCACGCGCAGCAGGCGGCAGAGAAGGCGATCAAGTCGCTGCTCGTCACCGAACAGATCGAGTTCCGATTCACCCATGACCTGGAGCAACTCGTCCAGATCTTGCCTTCCTCACGCGTCTCGACGACGGCCGTGACCGAACTCGCATGGCTCGGACAGTGGGCGACGGCGACCCGCTATCCGGGCAGCCTCGAGCCGGACTGGGACGAAGCGCGCAGCGCCGTCTCGATCGCCGAAGGGCTACTCGCGGCGTGCATGTCAGCCTCGGGGTCTCTTGATGCCCAAACGCAAGCTCATCGAGGTCGCCCTCCCGCTCGAGGCGATCAACCGCGAATCCGCCCGCGAGAAGTCCATCCGCCACGGCCACCCGTCGACGCTCCACCTGTGGTGGGCGCGCCGGCCGCTGGCCGCCTGCCGCGCGGTGCTCTTCGCTTCGCTCGTCGACGACCCGTCCTCGCACCCGGACCGCTTCCCGACCGAAGCCGATCAGGAAGTCGAGCGCCAGCGGCTGTTCACGCTGATCGAGAAGCTGGTGCCGTGGGAGGCGACGGCCGACCCGAGATCCTCAAAGCGGCACGCGCGGAGATCGCGGCGTCGTGCCCCGACGGCACGCCGCCGTGCTCGACCCCTTCTCGGGCGGCGGCTCGATCCCTCTCGAAGCACAGCGTCTCGGCCTCGACGTCCGCGCGAGCGACCTCAATCCGGTTGCCGGCTCATCACCAAGGCGCTCGTCGAGCTGCCGCCGCGAGTTCGCCGGCCGCCCGCCGGTCCACCCGGACGCGGAGCTGCGTCCGAGGCGGGATGGACCGGGGCCCGCGGCCTGGCAGAGGATGTGCGCCTCTACGGCGCTTGGATGCGCGACGAGGCCGCAGAGCGCATCGGCCACCTCTATCCCGATGCAATGTTCACCGACGGCACGACGGCGCCGGTCATCGCCTGGCTCTGGGCGCGGACGGTCAGATGCCCGAACCCGGCCTGCGGCGCGACGATGCCGCTTGTCTCGACGTACACGCTTGCGACCAAACCCGGCAAGCGGCGCTGGCTCGCGCCGGAGGTCGATCGCGGCGCGAAAACGGTGCACTTCTGCGTGAGTGCGACGACCGCCAACGTCCGACACGATCAAGGACGGTCGGGGATCGCGGTTCCGCTGCCTCGTATGCGGCGAGGTGACCGCGGAGGACTATGCGCGATCCGAGGGCCGGGCGGGCCGGATAGGCAAGCAGGTTCTCGCGCTGGTCGCCGACGCCGAAGGCGGCCGCACCTATCTCGACGCGACCGATGCGGACGAGCGACTCGCCGACACCGCCATACCCGGCGCAGTGCCCGCAGGCTCCATCAACGCACAGGCGCTCGGGGTCCGAGTCACCGGCTACGGCCTCACCGAATGGTCCGACCTCTTCACTTTGCGCCAACTCACCGCGCTTACCACGTTCGCAGACCTCGTCTCTGAGGCACGTCAACGCGTCCTCGACGATGGTGGCCTCTCCGAATACGCGGATGCAGTGGCGACCATACCTTGCGCTCGCAGTCAGCAAGATGTCAGACTACAACTCGTCCCTCGTGCTTTGGTCAAATGGCCGCGATCAGGCCCAACACGTCTTCTCGAAGCAAACGCTGCAGATGACGTGGGACTTCGCTGAGGTCAACCCTTTGGCAGGTGCGGCTGGCGACCCAGCAGTGTCCGCGAGGGGCATCGCCAAGACGCTCGACCGGCTGCCCGCCTCTGGGACGTCGATCGTGCGGCAGCTTGACGCGACCACGGCCGTCCACCCGTCCCACGATGCCCTGATTTCGACTGACCCACCGTATTACGACAATATCGGTTATGCCGACCTCTCGGACTACTTCTACGTCTGGTTGCGTCGCGCACTCAACAACATCTACCCCGATCTGTTCTCGACATTGCTGACGCCCAAACAGGAGGAGCTCGTCGCCACTCCGTACCGTCACGGAGGGCGTCGTGAGGCGGAAGTGTTCTTTGAAGAGGGTTTGTTCGGAACATTCGCCCGTATGCGCGGCGCGCTTGATCCGAGCTATCCGTTAACGCTCTTCTACGCGTTCAAGCAGGCCGAGCTCCACGCCGACGGCGCGGTCGCGTCGACTGGGTGGGACACGATGCTCACCGCTCTGCTCGATGCGGGGTTCACAATCACTGGCACATGGCCGATGCGCACTGAACGGCCGGGGCGTTCACGCGAGATTGGGAGCGCCGCATTGGCCTCGTCAATTGTCCTCGTGTGCCGGCCGCGACCGAACGAAGCACCATTCGCCACGCGTCGCGAGCTCGTCGGTGCACTGCGTGGCGAGCTGCCCGAAGCATTGCGCACCCTGCAGCACGGGAACATCGCACCGGTCGACCTCGCGCAGGCGGCGATCGGGCCCGGGATGGCGGTCTTCTCGCGCTACGCGAAGGTGCTCGAGGCGGATGGCTCGGCGATGACCGTTCGCACCGCGCTGGGGCTGATCAACCAGGCGCTCGACGAGATCCTCGCCGAGCAGGAAGGCGACTTCGACGCCGACACGCGCTTCGCCGTCACGTGGTTCGAGCAGTACGGGTTCGGACGAGGGCGACGTTCGGCGAGGCGGACGTCCTCGCGCGGGCGAAGAACACCTCGGTCGACGGGCATGGTCGAGGCGCAGGTGCTCGTCGCAGCGCGGCGGAAGGTGCGGCTGCTGCGCCGCGACGAGCTTCCGGCCGACTGGGACCCGGCATCGGACGCTCGGCGTCACAGCTGGGAGGCCGCGCAGCACCTCGTGCGGCGGCTCGAGACGGGCGGCGAGGGAGCGGCTGCCGAGCTCTGCGCCAGGCTCGGCGGCGACTTCGGCGAGCGGCGCCAGGAGCTCGCCTACCGGCTCTATTCGCGATCTGCGAGCGCAAGGGCTGGGCGCAGGAGGCCTTCGCGTACAACGCGCTCGTCGTCGCTTGGCCGGAGATCGCGCGGCAGGTTGCCGGCACGCCCGAAGCCGAGGGCCAGCAGGCGTTGGAGATCTAGGAGTCGGCGATGGCGTCACGAACAACTCAGCGGGTCGCAGCGCGCGATGCAGTTCGCTCGCCGAAGGGCTCGGGCCGTTCGTCGACGAGCGCCTGACGCAGCGCGCTCGGCGACGACTGGCCCGCGGCCGTCGTCCGCGACGGGCGCTCCGCGCCGGCCGAACGCGCGGGCTGACGCGCAGTTCCTGCTGAAGGCGATGATCCGCCACTGGCGCGAGGGCGGGTTCGGCGACACGCTGGGTCACGCGGGCCGCACGTGGGTCTCCGAGCTGCTCGACGCGCGCAACCGCTGGGCGCACCACGAGCCGTTCTCGACCGACCAGGCCTATCGCGCGCTCGACACCGCGCAGCTGCTGCTGAACGCGGTGGGCGCGGGCGAACACGCGACGAGACATCGACCAGCTGCGGCAGGAGCTTCTGCGCGCGCGTTTCGCCGAGGAGGAGCGCCAGGTGCGCCGGCGGCAGCTCGTCGCGCGCGATCGAGGGCGTGCCGGCCGCGGGCCTTCGAGCCGTGGCGCGAGGTCGTCACGCCGCACCGCGACGTCGCCTCGGGCCGCTATCAGCAGGCCGAGTTCGCCGCCGACCTGCACCAGGTCTGGCGCGGCGAGGCCGCCGACGAGTACGGCGACCCGAGCGAGTTCTTCCGCCGCACCTTCCTCACCGAGGGCCTGCGCGACCTGCTGGTCAACGCCGTTCGGCGGCTGCGCGGCGAGGGCGGCGACCCGGTCGTCGAGCTGCAGACCAACTTCGGCGGCGGCAAGACGCACTCGCTGATCGCGCTCTACCACCTCGCGGGCGGCTACCTCCCGGCCGAGCTGCCGGGCGTCGAGCAGATGCTGGCCGAGGCCGGGCTCGGAGCGCCGCCACGCGCGGCGACGGCCGTGCTCGTCGGGCACGAGCTCGAGCCGGCGACGGTCACCCGAAAGACGGACGGAACCGAGGTGCGGACGCTGTGGGGCGAGCTCGCCTGGCAGCTCGGCGGCGCGGAGGGCTACGCGCTCGTCGCCGACGCCGACCGCACGGGGACGAACCCGGGCGAAGCGCTCGTCGACCTCTTCCGAGCGCACGCGCCGTGCCTGTCCTGATCGACGAGTGGGTCGCCTACGCGCGCCAGCTGTACGGCCACGACGACCTGCCCGCCGGCTCGTTCGACGCGCAGTTCACGTTCGCGCAGGCGCTCACCGACGCGGCGCGCGAGGTCGCCGAGCGCGATGCTCGTCGTCTCGATCCCGGCCTCGGACATCGAGGTCGGCGGCGAGGGGGGCGGCAGGCGCTCACGCGCCTCTCAACGTCGTCGGGCGCATGGAGGCCTCGTGGAAGCCGGCGACCGCCGAGGAGGGCTTCGAGATCGTCCGCCGCCGGCTGTTCGAGCCGATCACGCCCGACCTCGCCCGCGAGCGCGACGCAGTCGTCCATCGCTTCGGCGAGCTGTACCGAGCGCAGAAGGCTGAGTTCCCGCCCGAATGCGCGCGAGGCCGAGTACGAGCGGCGGATCTGAGGCGTCCTACCCGATCCACCCGGAGCTGTTCGACCGGCTCTACGGCGACTGGTCGACGCTCGAGCACTTCCAGCGCACGCGCGGCGTGCTGCGGCTGATGGCCGTCGTCGATCTACGAGCTGTGGCGCCGCGACGATCGCAGCCTGCTGATCATGCCCGGCACGCTGCCGATCGACGCGTCGCCGGTGGTCGCCGAGCTGACGAACTACCTCGAGGAGGCATGGACGCCGGTCATCGCCACCGACGTCGACGGCGAGAACGCGCTGCCGCTGCGCCTCGACAACGAGAACCCGGCCTTCGGGCGCTACTCGGCGACCCGGCGCGTCGCGCGCACGTCTTCCTCGGCTCGGCGCCGGTCACCGAGGCGGCCAACCGCGGCATCGACGACCGCCGCGTCAAGCTCGGCTGCGTCCAGCCGGGCGAGGCGCCGGCGACGTTCGGCGACGCGCTGCGCCGGCTGGCGAACCGGGCGCTCTACCTCTCGACCGACGGACAGCGGTCCTGGTACGCGCTCCAGCAGACCGTCACCCGCTTGGCCGCCGACCGCGCGGCGCACGTTCGGCGACGATCATGTCGACGAGGAGATCGCGCCGGCGCCTGCTCGCGACCGGGAGACGCGGCGACTTCGCTGCGTCTGCACGCCGCACCGGCCGCCGCAACCGAGGTCGAAGACGAACCGACTGCGCGGCTCGTCGTGCTCGGCCCGGAGCACCCGCATTCCGCCAAGGTCGAGGAATCGGCCGCCCGACGCTTCGCTGCGGAGGTTCTTGGCGACTCGCTCGGGCGGCCCGCGCGTCCATCGCAACATGCTGGCGTTCCTGGCCGCCGACGTGGCGCGCGTCGAAGAGTTGCGCGATGCCACCCGGACGGCGCTGGCCTGGGAGAGCATCCATCGCGATCGCGAGTCGCTGCGACTGGACTCCGTGCAATTCGCGCAGATAGAGACGCGACGAAACGAATGGAACGACACGGTCGACCACCGGATCGGCGAGGCGTACCAGTGGGTACTGGTGCCGTCGGCGGCTCCAGGCAGTCCCGAGATCGCCTGGGAGACGACGCGGGCGAGCGGTTCGGATCCGCTGGCGGTACGCGCATCGCGTCGGCTCCGTTCCGAAGAGGCTCTGATCACCGCCTACTCGGGAGCTCGGTTGCGGATGGACTTGGATCGCATCCCGCTCTGGCGGGACGATCGTGTGCCGGTTCGCGATCTGTGGGGCTTCTACACCCAGTACCTCTATCTGCCGCGTCTGCGGGACGCGAGCGTCCTTCTCGGTGCCATCGCCGACGGCGTCGGGCTGATGACATGGCGCCAGGACGGGTTCGCCTACGCGGACGTGGTCGACGGGACCACGGGGCGGTTTGTCGGTCTGCGGGCTGGCGAGGTCCTCGTGCTGGCTGACCCCATCGGCCTGCTCGTGCGCCCCGACGTGGCCGAGGCGCAGATGGAAGCCGACCGAGCCGCCCGTCCTGACGCAACCGTCGCAAATCCGACTGGATCGGCGTACGCGGGGACAGGAACGCCCGGGCGCATCACCGATCCCGTCGAGGCGAAGCTACTGCGCCGGTTCTTCGGGGCGGTCGAACTCGACCCCACCAGGCTGTCGCGCGACGCCAGCGAGGTCGGCGAGGCGGTCGTGGCGCACCTCAACGGCTTGGTCGGGGCGAAAGTCCAGGTGACCCTTGAGATCCATGCCGAGATCCCGGATGGTGCACCCGAGGATGTGGTGCGGACGGTCACCGAAAACGCAATGACGCTCCACTTCGATCCGGCCACTGGCTTCGAGATCGAGTGACGCTCGACTCGAGCACGTCGGGATCATCCGTCTCCACCATGCCGAGGTCGAGCAGCAAGGCTCGCAGCCGCTCGCGCTCCTGCTCGGTCATATCGTCCCAGCCTTCGATCTCTTCGTCGAGCAGCGTCATGCCGCTTGTAGCGAGCCGGGGTCCGATTCTCGCCCCCGGCACCACCGACACGAGGGTGGCTAGCTCGACAGTGTGAGGTCTTCGGGCGCGGGCACGTTCAGCGCCGTCCGCACCTCGCGCGCGAGCTCGGCGTGCAGCTGCTTGGCCACGTCCGAGATGCCCTGCATCCAGTAGAAGCCGTGGATCATCCCGGCGTACTCGCTGTAGCTGACCGGGACGCCCGCCTGGCGCAGCTTGGCGGCGTAGGCGCGGCCGTCGTCGCGCAGCGGGTCGAACTCCGCCGTGGCGATGAACGCCGGCGGCAGGCCGGAGTGGTCGGCGGCGCGCAGCGGCGACGCGCGCCAGTCGCCGGCGTCGCGGCCGCCCGGGGTGTAGTGGTTCCAGAACCACTCCATCGACGCGCGCTGGAGCAGGTAGCCCTCGGCGTTCTCGTGCGCGGACGCGGTGTCCCAGCCGTGGTCGACGGCCGGGTAGATCAGCGCCTGGAAGGCGAGCGCCGGCCCGCCGGCGTCGCGCGCCGCCAGCGCCACCGCGGCGGCGAGGTTGCCGCCGGCCGAGTCGCCCACGACGCCGAGTCGCGAGCCGTCGATCCCCAGCTCCTCGGCGTGCTCGGCCGTCCAGCGCGTGGCCGTCCAGCAGTCCTCGAACGGGATCGGGAACGGGTGCTCGGGCGCCTTCTGGTAGTTGACCGCGACCACGACGCAGCCCGTGCTGTTGGCGAGCGCGCGCACCGTCGTGTCGCAGACCTCGAGGTTGAGCACGACCCAGCCGCTGCCGTGGAAGTACACGAGGCCGGGGAACGGCCCCTCGCCGTACGGCGTGTAGACCCGGATCGCGATGTCCGCGGTCGGCGTCGTGATGAACCGATGCGCGACCGCCGCCACCTCCTCCGGCGGGCCCTGCAGGTCGGCGAACGCCCAGGCGGCCTCGCGCGCCTCCGTCACGCTCAGCTCCTCGAAGGGCTTCGCGCCCTGGGCGCGCATCTCGTCGAGCAGCTCGTCGATCTGAGGATCCAGCGGCATACGGTCTCCTCCCTATATGGACTCCGGTTCGAGGTTAGTGCCCGATCGCACAATCCTTCCACCGATCTCGCGCAGCCGCGCGATCAGCTCGGGCGGCTCATGGACCTCGAACTCGACGCCCTGGAACGCGATCCGCATCGCGAGCCAGTCGAGGTCGTCGTCGGACGCGCGGTACTCGCACGTCGCGTCGTCGAGCCGCTCCACGGTGCCGCCGAGCCAGCGTCGCTCGCGCATCACCTCGGCCGGGGCGTGCAGCGTGACGCGCGCGTCGTAGCGCCGCGGCGCGCTGCGCAGGCTCTGCGCGACGTACGCGGCCGCGTCGGGCGCCGGCAGCGCGCGGGCCGCGAAGCGGACACCGGTCGACGCGGGCTTCGTCAAGCGGTCGACGCGGAACGTGCGCCAGTCGTCGCGGCCGCGGTCCCAGGCGACGAGGTACCAGCGCCGCCCGGCGTTGACCAGCGCGTGCGGCTCGACCTCACGGCGCGTGTCCGCCTGGTCGCGCGCCGTGTAGGCGAAGCGCACGCGCTCTCGGTCTCGGCACGCGGCGGCGAGCACGCTCAGGCACTGCGGGTCCACCTCAGGCCCGCGCCGCATCCCCATCGTCGAGGTCGCCTGGCCGAGCGCCTGCACGCGCCGGCGCAGGTGAGCGGGCAGGACCTGCTCGAGCTTGACCAGCGCGCGCACCGCGGTCTCCTCGATCCCCGTGACGGATGTGCTGGCCGCGGTGCGCAGGCCGACCGCGATCGCGATCGCCTCGTCGTCGTCGAGCAGCAGCGGCGGCATCGCGGTCCCGGCGCGCAGCCGGTAGCCGCCCGCGGGGCCGGTCATCGACTCGACCGGGTAGCCGAGCTCGCGCAGGCGCTCGATGTCGCGCCGGATCGTGCGCGCGGACACCTCCAGGCGATCGCACAGCTCGCCGCCCGGCCAGTCGCGCCGCGCCTGCAGCAGCGAGAGCAGCGTCAGCAGGCGGCTCGAGGTGGTCTCGCCCATCGCGAACAGCATGGTGACGGTTCAGGCCAGAAGCTGACCGCAACGTGCGTGACGCTGCGCGTCATGTACGTCGACATCGAGCTCACGCATCCCGCCGCGGCGTTCGCGGCGACGCAGGCCCTCGCCGGCATGTCCACCGCTCCGCTGCTGATCGACGAAGAGTGGATCAGCGTCCCGGTGGCCGAACGGGGCGGCGCGGTGATCGAGGCGGCGCGGCGGCTGATCCGCGCGGGCGTCGGCGTCCGGGACATCGTGGTCAGCCCAGGTTGACCTAGAGGTCTATTGTGCTAGCTTGATAGCACAATGATCGAGTTCCACCTGGATGGCAGATCGGGCGTCTCGCCCTACCTGCAGCTGGTGCGCCAGGTCCGCTACGCGCTCCGGCTGGGCCTGCTGCGCGAGGGTGACCAGCTCCCCACGGTCAAGGAGGTGGTCGCGCACCTGGCGATCAACCCCAACACCGTGCTCAAGGCCTATCGCGAGCTCGAGCACGACGGGCTCGTGGCCGCCCGGCCGGGGCTCGGGACGTTCGTGACCCGCTCCCTGACCGACGCCACGCTCGCCTCCCACGGACCGCTGCGCCGCGACCTGCGGCGCTGGGTGACCAAGGCGCGCCTGGCGGGGCTCGACGACGAGAGCATCGAGGCACTGTTCACCACCACGCTCCGCGCCGCCAACCAGGAGGACGCCGCATGATCCTGCGAGCCCACGGACTGGGGAAGCGCTATCGCCAGCGCTGGGCACTCTCGGACTGCACGCTGGACATCCCCTCCGGCCGGGTCGTGGGGCTCGTCGGCCCCAACGGCGCCGGCAAGTCGACGCTGCTGAACCTCGCGGTCGGCCTGCTGGAGCCGTCCGCCGGCACGCTCGAGGTGCTCGGCGACCGCCCGGGCGCGCAGCTCGCCAAGGTCGGCTTCGTCGCGCAGGACACGCCGGTCTACCCGGGGCTGACCGTCGCCGAGCACCTGCGGCTCGGCGAGCGGCTGAATCCCGCCTGGGACGCGACGCTCGCGCACGAGCGGATCGCGCGCCTCGGCCTCGACCCCACACAGCGGGCCGGCAAGCTCTCGGGCGGGCAGCGCGCGCAGCTCGCGCTCACGCTCGGAATCGCCAAGCGGCCCGAGCTCCTGATCCTCGACGAGCCCGTCGCGAGCCTGGACCCGCTCGCGCGGCGCGAGTTCCTCTCGCACCTGATGGAGGCCGTCGCCGAGCACGAGCTGAGCGTCCTGCTGTCCTCGCACCTGGTCTCCGACCTCGAGCGGGTGTGCGACCACGTCATCGTGCTCGTCGCCTCGCGCGTGCAGGTCGCCGGCGACATCGACGCGCTGCTCGGCACCCACTTCCGGCTCACCGGCGCGCGCCGCGACACGCTGCCACCGGGCGTGATCTCCGCCAGCCACACCGAGCGCCAGAGCACGCTGCTGGTGCGCACGGACGAGCCGATCTACGACCCGGCCTGGACGGTCTCAGAGCTGACGCTCGAGGATCTCGTGCTGGCCTACATGAGCCAGTCCGCCGAGCCGGGACGCGCACTGGAGGCGGTCCGATGACCTGGCTCGCGTGGCGCCAGCTCCGGATCCCGGCGACCGTCGTGTACGCCGCGGTCGCCGTGCTCGTCCTGATGCTGCTCGCGACGGCGCGATCGGTGAGCGAGACGACCGCCTACAGCGTGATCTGGGCCTCCGTCGTCGCCGCGCCGGGGATCATCGGCGTGTTCTGGGGCGCGCCGCTGATCGCTCGCGAGCTCGAGCAAGGGACCCACAAGCTCGCCTGGACCCAGAGCATCTCGCGCACGCGCTGGCTGGCCACGAAGCTCGGCCTCGGCGTACTCGCGGCGATGGCCGCGGCCGGCCTGCTGAGCGTCGCCGCGACCTGGTGGTGTCACCCGATCGACGCGACGATCAACGCCGGCCTGCACGGCAACGGGATTCTCGGCGTGTCGCGGATGGAGCCGCCGATGTTCATCGCGCGCGGCATCGCGCCGATCGGCTACGTCGCGTTCGCGTTCGTGCTCGGCGCCGCCGCCGGGCTCGTCGTGCGCCGCACGGTGCCCGCGATGGCGGTGACGCTCGTGGTGTTCGTCGGCGTGATGGTGGCGATGCCGATCGTGCGCGCGCACTTCGCGCCCAAGCAGCTCACGACCGTCATCACCCAGCACAACCTGGACGGTTTGATCCTGACTGGCCCGAACAGCCCGGTGCGCGAGGTCCGGGTGGCGATCGACAAGCCGGGGGCCTGGGTCACGTCCAACCAGCCGGTCGACCCCAGCGGCCGGCTCGTCGACACGCTGCCCGCCTGGGTCGGGCGCTGCCTGCCGCCGCCCCCGGCGCCGGGCGGGTCCGGGCCGCAGCCGAGCGATCCCGCCCGCTGCTTCGCCCGGCTCGCGCAGGCGGGGTACCGGCAGCGCGTGACCTTCCAGCCGGCGAGCCGCTACTGGACGTTCCAGGCGATCGAGACGGCGATCTTCCTCGCACTCGCGGGGCTGATGGCCGGCGTCTGCTTCTGGCGCATCCGCCGGCTCGGCTAGAGCTTGCGGCGGGCGGCGGCGAGCCGCCCCTCGACCGTCTTCTCGGTCACGAACAGGGTCTCGGCGATCTCCCGGTTGCTGAGACCCTCGGCCGCCATGCGGGTGACCCGCAGCTCGGCCGCCGTCAGCAGCAGTAGCGGCGGCGGCTCCGCGCCGCTCGCCGCCAGCGCGTCGCGGGCGAGCGCGGTGGCGCCGCACCGCACCGCGATCTCGAGCGCCTCGTGCAGTGACTCGCCGACGCTCACGAGCGCCCGCGCGTACTCGAGCCGCGCCGGGCTCGCACGCAGCACCTCGACGGCACGCGTCGCGGCGTCGCGGTCGCCCAGCTCGCCGAGCAGCCGCAGCGCCATGCCCTCCTCGCGCGCGACGCCGAACGCGCGCGCCAGGTCGGCCTGCTCGTCGCACAGGTCGAGCGCCTCGCCGGTGCGCCCGGTACGGGCCAGCGCCGCCGCCAGGCTGGTGCGCCACGGCAGGAAGCCTGGGTTGCGGATAACCCAGGCGCGCTGGCGGCGCCCGCACTCGCGCAGCGCCCGCACCGCCTCGCCGACGCGTCCCTGCGCGAGCCGCAGCCGGCCCAGCGCGTCGAGCAGGAACGTGACGCCGAGCAGCTCGGGCCACTCGGACTCGAGCCCGGACTGCGTAAGCCGGCGCTGGGCCTCGTTCAGGTCGCCGCGCTCGACCAGCGCGTCCACGAGCGGCGCGATCGCCCACGGCAGCAGGACGCGGGCGTCGCCGGACGGCAGCTCGAGCTCCCCGGTCCAGGCGAGCAGCTCGCCGACGTCGGCCTCGACCGCGGCGACGTCGCCGATCCGCACGCGCGCCAGCGCGCGCAGCGCCACGGCGAGGCGGAGCGTCTCGAGCGCGCCCGCCGCACGCGCCGCGTCGGCGACGCCGGTCCAGCCGCGCTCGGCCTCCTGGAGCCGTCCCGAGGCCATCAGCGCGACCAGTCCGCTGGGCTCGCTCGCGTCCTCCGCCGCGCTCGCGCCGGGGCGCGTGGCCACTTCGATCCACGTCCCGATCGGCGTCCGCCCGCCGTCGGCGAGCGCTGCGAGGCCGCCGAGGCGCCGGAGCAGGCGCAGGTCGAGCACCGCGACGGTCGCGAGCCGCTCGCGCAGCACGGGGCTCTCGCGCTCGGCCAGCGCGAGCTCGTAGATGCTGGCGGCCTCGGTGAAGAAGCCCTGGGTGAAGAGCCCGCGCGCCAGTTCGAGCGAGATCTCGGCGCGCTCGGTGGGCGTCTCAGCCTGCCCGAGCGCTTCGTAGAGGTACGGAAAGCCTCGCGGCCCGCTGGTCGCCATCATCGCCGGGGCCAGTTCCCGCAGCACCGCGATCCGCTCCGCGCGCGGCAGGTCCTCCGCGCGGGCGCGCTGCAGGAAGCGAGCGGCGGTCTCCGGCGCGGCGCGCGCCCACGCGGCGGCCGCGGCGCGGCGCAGCGCGGCGACGTCCCAGGCGCCGCCGCCCGGCTCGCCCGCCAGGATCTGCGCCGCCACGCGCTCGGGCGGCGCGCCCGCCTCGGCCAGCACGCGGGCGGCCGCGGCGTGCGCCGCCGCGCGCTCGGCGGCCGGGATCGCGTCATAGACCGCGCACCGCACGAGCGGGTGGGTGAAGCCGTCGGCGCCGAGGATGCCGGCGGCGCGCAGCGCCTGCGCCGCCTCGACGGTGCCGAGCACGTCGAGCCGCGCCAGGCGGGCGGCGAGCGTGCCGCTGCCGGCGCCGTCGAGCACCGCGAGCGCACGTGCCAGCGCGCGGCAGGCGGGCGGGAGCGACTGCAGCCGCAGCGCGACCGCGTCGCCCAGGTCGCCCGGCGCGAGCCTCGCGTGCACGTAGAACGGGTTGCCGCCGGTCGCCGCGTAGACCGCCTCGGCGTCCTCGCCGGCCAGCCTGCGCACCGCCTGAAGCGAGAGCGGCGCGAGGGCCAGCGTCGCGATCCGCTCCAGCAGCTCGTCGCGCGCGGCCAGCACCACGGCCACCGGCAGGTCGGCGACGCGGTCGATCAGGTAGGCCAGGAAGCGCAGCGTCGGGCGGTCCAGCCAGTGCGCGTCGTCGATCACCAGCGCGCGCGGGCCGAGCTCGACCATGAGCCAGTAGAGCCCGTGCAGGATCGCCTGGTCGGGCGCGCCGCCCAGGGCGAACGCGGCGCGGGCGTGGACGGCGGCGCCGCGCAGCTCGCGCTGGGCGATCACGCGCTCGAAGAGCTGGTGCACGCCGCCGAACGCGAAGTCGCGGTCGAGCTCGGAGCCGCGCGCGCTCAGGACCGGCAGCTCGGCCCGCTCGCGGACCAGCTCGAGCAGCGCCGTCTTGCCGATCCCCGCGGGGCCGCTGACGAGGAGCGCGCCGCCTTCGCCGGCGGCCGCGCGGGCCAGCAGCGCCGCGAGCGCCTCGGTCTCGTCCTCGCGCTCGAGGATGGCGGTGGTCGGTGGGTGGGCGGGCGCCTGCATCAGGCCTCCCACATCATGGCCGTCGGGGCGGCGCATCCGCTGCCAGTCGCCCTCCGGCAGCGGTAGGGTCGCTGCATGAGCCTCGCCTCGCTGCTGACCGAGACCGCCGGCCGGCACGCCGACCGTCCCGCCCTCAAACTCGACGACACCGTCGTCAACTACGCGCTGCTCAACGAGGGCGCGACCCGGATCGCCGGGCTGCTCAAGAGCCGGGGCCTCGAGCCGGGCGACCGCGTCGGGATCATGCTGCCGAACGTCCCGTACTTCGCGTTCGCCTACTACGGCGTGCTGCGGGCGGGCGGCGTGGTGGTGCCGATGAACGTGCTGCTCAAGGGCCGCGAGGTCGAGTTCTACCTCAACGACTCGGGCGCCAGGCACCTGTTCGCGTGGCATGACTTCGCGGCCGCGGCGCAGCAGGGCGCCGACGCGGCCGGCGCCGAGGCGATCCTCGTCAAGCCCGGGGAGTTCGAGCAGCTGGTGATGGCCGCCGATCGCGCGCCCGACGATGTGCCGCGGGCCGACGAGGACACGGCGGTGATCCTCTACACGTCGGGCACCACGGGCACGCCGAAGGGCGCCGAGCTGACGCACGCCAACCTGCGCCGGAACTGCACCGTCACGGCGCGCACGCTCGTGCAGATCACCGAGCAGGACGTGATCCTGGGCGCGCTGCCGCTGTTTCACTCGTTCGGGCAGACGTGCGGGCTCAACGCCGCCGTCTCGAGCGGCGCGTGTGTGACCCTGATCCCGCGCTTCGAGCCGGCCAAGGCGCTGGAGATCATCGCTCGCGACCGCGTGAGCGTGCTCGAGGGCGTGCCGACGATGTATCACGCGATGCTGAATTCCCCCGCGCGCGACGAGGCCGACGCGTCGTCGCTGCGCCTGTGCGTCTCCGGTGGCTCGGCGATGCCGGTCGAGGTGATGCGCGCCTTCGAGCGGCAGTTCGAGTGCATCATCCTCGAGGGCTACGGGCTGTCCGAGACCTCGCCGGTGGCGTCCTTCAACCACCCGAACCTGGAGCGCAAGCCGGGCTCGATCGGCACGCCGGTCGAGGGCGTCGAGATGCGCGCGGTCGACGACGAGGGCAACGAGGTCGCGCAGGGCGAGGTCGGCGAGATCGCGATCCGCGGCCACAACGTCATGAAGGGCTACTGGCGCAACCCCGCCGCGACCGCCGACGTGCTCGACGCCGACGGCTGGTTCCGCAGCGGCGACATGGCCACGGTCGATTCCGACGGCTACTTCTTCATCGTCGACCGCAAGAAGGACATGATCATCCGCGGCGGCTACAACGTCTATCCGCGCGAGATCGAGGAGGTCCTCTACGAGCACCCGGCGGTCTCGGAGGCGGCCGTGATCGGCGTGCCCGACGACTCGCTCGGGGAGGAGGTCGGCGCGGCGGTGGTGCTCAAGGCCGGCGCGGACGCCAGCGCGGACGACATCCGCGCGTTCGCCAAGGAGCGCGTCGCCGCCTACAAGTACCCGCGCAAGATCTGGTTCGCGAGCGAGCTGCCCAAGGGCCCGACCGGCAAGATCCTCAAGCGCGAGATCAAGCCAGACTAGGGCTGCCCGCACGCGGCACAGCGGGGGGCGCCGACGCGGCGCTCGCTGCCGCACGCGGCGCACGCGGCCAGCACGGCGCGCCCGCAGCCCTCGCAGTGCTGGCCGCCGCGGACCGGGAAGCCGCAGTACGGGCAGTCGCCCTTGCGCACGCGCCGGCGCGGGGTGCGGCGGGCGACGTAGCGCTGCAGCGCGACCAGCCCGAGCAGCGAGGCGGCGATCCCCGCCAGCGAGAGCGCAAGCGGGCCGTTGCGGGCGGCGAAGAGATTGTCGCCGAGGTATTGGCCGGCCATCACCGCGGCCTGCGCGGTCGCCGCGGCGACGAGCGCGCCGCCCGCGACGAAGTAGCGGCTGTGGCGGCGCCGGAGCTGATTGAGCACCGCGACCGCCGCGACGATCCAGAGCAGGCACCAGGCGAGCCGCAGCAGCACGGTCTGCAGGCGGCGCGCGTCCGCGGCGTGCTGGGCGTCGGCGTCGGCGCGGCGCTGGGCGAGCGCGAGGGCCGCGCGCGCGTCGCGGGCGGCCGGCGCGGCCCGGGTCACGCCGGCCTGCGCGTCGCGCACGTCGCCGCGGGCGCGGTCCAGCGCGCCGCGGGCCGCGAGGAAGCGCGCGTGGCTCTTGGTCGCGTCGTCGTGGGCGTCGAGGTCCGTCCGGTAGTCCTCGCGCGCGAGCTCGTACGTGCGCAGCCGGCGCTGCTGGCGGTCCGTCGCCGTGCGCAGCGTGGCGCGCGCCGCGTCGGCGGCGCCGATCGCGCTGCGCTGGGCGGGCGACGCCGCCACCTGGGTGAAGCCGGGCTCCCCGCGCTCGCGGTCGAGCGGCTCGAAGTAGGCCCACAGGCCGCCGATCAGCAGGAACACGGCGAGCACCGAGGCGAGCAGCTTCTCCCCGCGCGTGATGGTGATGTCCGGCAACTCGGCGCTCATGTCTCGACCTCCGTGCGCGGCCGCAGGCGCACCTCGAGCTCGCAGTCGAGCGCGTTGGCGATCCGAAGCAGCGTGTCCAGCCGCGGCGGCCGGCCGCCTCGCTCGAGGCGGGCCACCGCGGATTGCGTGGTGCCGCACAGCGCCGCCAGCTCGACCTGGGTCAGGCCCCGGCGGGCGCGCTCTCTCGCCACCTGCACGGCGAGCTCGGCGGACAGCGCGGCCACCTCGGGCTCGTCGGGCCGGCGGAACGGCACGCGAGCAGTATATAGCTAGTTTGCGATATCGCAAACCTGCGATCAGCGGCGGCGCACCACGGTCACCCCGTCGTTGAGGGCGAGCAGCACCGACTCGGCGCGTTCGTCGGCGGCGATCCGCCGGTTCAGGCCGTCGATCGCGCGCGTGCGGTCGTCCTGCGGGTCGAGCACGCGCTCGGAGAGCAGCATGTTGTCGAGCACCATCACGCCGCCGGGGCGCAGCCGTCCGATCAGCGCGTCGTAGTAGCCGGGGTACCCGGGCTTGTCCGCGTCGACGTACACGAAGTCCACGTGCGGCTCGTCCGGGAGGCGCTGGAGCGCCTCCAGTGCGGGCCCGACCTCGATGCTGACGCGATCGGCGACGCCCGCCAGCTCGAGGTTGCGCTGCGCGAGGGCGGCGTATTCCTCGCTGACCTCGAGGCAGGTCAGGTGGCCGCCGTCGGCGAGCCCGCGGGCGATCCGGATCGCGCCGTAGCCGGTGAACGTGCCGACCTCGAGCGCCACGCGCGCGTCGACGAGGCGGGTGAGGATGGTCAGCAGCGCGCCCTGGTCGGCGCGCGAGCGCATGCCGGCGCTGGGCAGCGCGGCGGTCTCACGGGCGACCTGCCGCAGCGCGTCGTCCTCGCCCGAGAGGCGGGTCACGTAGTCCCTGATCGTCATAGGGCGTCATCCTCCCTCGAATCCGAATTCGTGGGTCGACGGGCCCTTGCTCGCCGGCGGGGCGCTGGTGGTCTGGTGCGGGGTGCCGGCGCTCGCCGCGGAGGCGACGACGCCGCCGCGCTTGGCGATGACCCCGGTGCCGCCCGGCTTGCTCTCGAACGCGAACTCGCGCGCGCGCTTGGGCTTCGACGGCGCGGCCGCCGTGCGCGCGGTGCGGCGCGGCCTGGACGTCGCCGTGCGCGCCGGCGTGGCCGTCGCGGCGGCGACGTGGGCCGGCGTTGGCGTCGCGGAGCTGACCGGCGGCCGCGGCGCCGGCGTCGGCCGGGGACGCGCCCGGGGGCGGCGCGGGGCGGGCGTCGCCGCCGGCTTGGCGTGCGCCACGAGCGGCGGCGGAGGGAGCGCGCCGGTCGCCACGCAGACCGCGCCCGCGCCGCCGAGGCAGAGGCTGAGCAGCGCCGCCGCGGCACTGATGCGGCCGCCACCGGAACTCGCCGCGTACTGCGTCGCGGTGCCGACGTCGGCGCGGGCGAGCAGGGCGCGCAGCCAGGCGAGCGGCGCCAGCAGTGCGAACCGGCGGCGGCGGCGCGTGCTGCGCAGCGTCGCGCGGCAGGAGGCGCAATGGCGCATGTGCGCGCGGATCGAGATCACCTGGGCGCTCGTCGCGGTGCCCTCGGCGAGCGCCTCGAGCACGTCCTGGTGGCGCTCGCACGCGTCCCCGCTCTCGATCCCGCGGAACACCTTCAGGAAGTGCGCGCGGCCCTCGGTGATCGAGCGGTTGACCTTCGTGTAGCTCCAGCCGAAGCGGCGGCCGATCTCGTCGTAGCTGAGGCCCTCGGCCTTCAGCAGCAGCGCGCGCGCCTCGTCGGGCTTGAGCGCGCGCAGCGCCTCGACCGAGCGCTCCACGCGCTCGCCGCCGGCGACGGCGTCGTCGATCTCGCGCAGTCCCGGGTTGATGCTGTCGTCGAGGTCGACGTGCTCACGGTCGACCGAGTCCTGGCGGTGCGCGCGGATCGCCATCGCCTCGTGCTTGACCACCACGCGCAGCCACGCGCCCTCGGTGGCGGGGTCGACGGTCGCGAGCCGGCGCAGGTAGATCTCCAGCGCGCGCTGGTAGGCGTCCAGCGCGTCGTCGTGGCAGAGCGAGAACTGGTTGGCCACGCGCAGCAGTGCAGGACCGTGTCGGGCGACCATCGCCTCGACCCGGGCGGCGTCGCCCGTATAGCCCCGCTCACCGACCGCTGCCACCGCTCCCCCTTGCTGTCCCTTTGCTGCATTTAGGCTGATTAGGCGATTCTCTGCCCCGTCGGGGCGCGCGATTCGCACGCAAATTGCGACCATTTCGTGCGGGCGCTACGCTGCGGCGCTGTCTTGGTGGCGAGGAGGGGCGTGTTGTGAGCGACGTCATTGCGGATCTGCGGCGCGATCTTGAGCAGCGGCTGAAGGAGATCGAGCGCGAGCTCGCCGGGCTGGAGCCGTTGATGCGCGAGCAGGAGCAGATCCGTGCCGCGCTCGCGCAACCGCCGTTCGCCCGTCCGGCCGCCGCGCCGACGCGGTCGTCTGCGCGCCGGTCGCGCGCGCCGCGCGGCGCGAACCGCGAAGCGATCCTCAGCGTCGTCTCCGCCCGCCCCGGCGTGACGGCGACGGAGATCGCCGAGGTGACGAAGATCTCGCGCGCCGTCACGTACAACACGCTCGCCAAGCTCGTGTCGCAGGGAGCGCTCAAGAAGACCGAGCTGCCGGGCGGCCAGGCCGGATACACGGCGCTCGTATAGTCGGGCTCATGAGCGCCACCGAGATCAAGGACTCCATCCTCGACACGGTGGGCGAGACGCCGCTGGTCCGCCTGAGCCGGATCGGGCAGGGCTGCGCGCCGCAGATCGTGGCCAAGGTCGAGTACTTCAACCCGGGCGGATCGATCAAGGACCGCGTCGCCGTGCGGATGGTCGAGGCGGCCGAGCGCGACGGCCGACTGCGTCCCGGCGGGACGATCATCGAGCCGACCTCCGGCAACACCGGCACCGGCCTGGCGATCGCCGCGCGGCTGAAGGGCTATCGCGTGATCGCCGTGATGCCGGACAAGATGTCGCGCGAGAAGATCGACCTGCTGCGCGCGTACGGCGCCGAGGTCGTCGTCACGCCGACGGACGTCTCGCCCGACTCCCCGCAGGCCTACTACCGCGTCGCCGACCGGCTCACGCAGGAGATCCCGGGCGCGTTCCAGCCCAACCAGTACGCGAACCCGGCCAATCCGGAGGCGCACTACGCGTCGACCGGCCCTGAGCTGTGGCGCCAGTCGGGCGAGAGGATCACGCACTTCGTCTGCGGCGTCGGCACCGGCGGGACGATCACCGGCACGGCGCGCTACCTGCGCGAGCAGAACCCGTCGATCGAGGTCATCGGGGCCGACCCCGTGGGCTCGATCTACTCCAACCCCGAGGTCCATCCGTACCTGGTCGAGGGCGTCGGCGAGGACTTCTGGCCGGCCACGTACGACCCGTCCGTGGTCGACCGCTACGTGACGGTCTCCGACCGCGACGCGTTCCTCACGACGCGCCGGCTGGCGGAGACCGAGGGCCTGCTGGTGGGCGGCTCGTGCGGGCTCGCGATGCACGCGGCGCTGGAGGTCGCGCGCGGGATCAGCGACCCCGAGGCGATGGTCGCGGTCATCCTGCCCGACGGCGGCCGCGGCTACCTCTCGAAGATCTTCAACGACGAGTGGATGACCCAGTACGGCTTCCTCGAGCGCTCGGCCGACCGCACGGTCGGCGACGTGCTGCGCGAGAAGACGCGCGCGGGGGAGATCCCGACGTTCGTCGCCGTGCGCACGCACCAGCCCGTCCGCGACGCGATCACGCTCCTGCACGAGCATCGCGTCTCGCAGCTGCCGGTGGTCTCCGAGGACGATCCGTACACCGTCGTCGGCTCGGTCGGCGAGCGCGGGCTGCTGCAGGCCGCGATGCTCGATCCCCAGCTGATGGCCGCGCAGATCGGGTCCGTGATGGAGCCGCCGTTCCGCGGCGTCTCGACGCTCGACCCGGCGCGCGAGGCGGTCGAGCTGCTGACCGGCGACGCGCAGGCGCTGATCGTCGCCGAGCACGGGCGGCCGGTGGGCATCGTCACGCGCACCGACCTGCTGGAGTCCCTCGTCGCATGAGATTCGCCACCCGAGCCGTCCACGCGGGCCTCGAGCCCGATCCAGCCTTCGGCGGCGTCGTGCCCGCGATCCACCAGGCCTCGACGTACGTGCAGCCCGCGCCGGGGACGTTCGTCGAGGACTTCGACTACTCGCGCTCCGCCAACCCCACGCGGGCGGCGCTGGAGCGCGCGCTGGGGGAGCTCGAGGGCGGCTACGCGAGCGCGTTCGCGTCGGGCATGGCGGCCGAGCACGCGCTGATCACGCTCTTCTGCACCGCGGGCTCGCACGCGGTCATCCCTGACGACCTGTACGGCGGCACCTACCGGCTGGTCGACAAGGTGTTCACGCGCTGGGGGCTGTCCTACACGATGGTCGACCAGACCGACCTCGACGCCGTCGAGCAGGCGGTGCGCGAGGACACGCGGATGATCTGGGTCGAGACGCCGACCAACCCGACGCTCAAGGTCATCGACGTCGCGGAGATCGTCGCGCGCAAGCGGGGCGCGACGGTGGTCGTCGACAACACGTTCGCGACGCCGGTCTACCAGCGGCCGCTCGAGCTCGGGGCCGACGCCGTCGTGCACTCGACCACGAAGTACCTCGGCGGCCACTCGGACGCCGTCGGCGGCGCGGTCGTCGTGGGCGCGGAGAACTGGCACGAGGGCGTGCGCTTCGTGCAGAACTCGGTCGGCGCCGTGCCGGGGCCGCTCGATTGCTTCCTCGTGCACCGCGGGCTGCGGACGCTGGCGCTGCGGATGGCGGCGCACACCGAGAACGCGCGGGCGGTGTCGGCGTGGCTGGCCGGTGTGGACGGCGTGCGCGACGTGCGCTGGCCCGGCTTCTCGGGGATGGTGTCGTTCCGGCACGCCGACGCGGTGCGGATCGCGTCTTCGTGCTCGGTCTTCTCGCTGGCCGAGTCGCTGGGCGGCGTCGAGTCGCTGATCGAGGTCCCTCAGGCGATGACGCACCAGTCCGTCGAGGGGTCGAGCGCGGCGGTGCCGGCTGACCTCGTCCGGCTCTCGTGCGGGATCGAGGACGCGCAGGACCTGATCGAGGATCTCGCCGCGGCGATCGGCGTCTGAGCCCCTCAAGCCACGCCGGCAGATGGCCGATCTGTAACCGGTGGGTTTGTTCACGTCCTCCTCGCGCCATCCTAGGTGGATGCGCCGGATCTCCGCCGCCGCGATCGCCGCCGGCCTCCTCTCGCTCGGGGCCGGCTGGTTCGCGCTGGGCGCGGCGGGCGAGGACCCGGCTCCCGTCGCGGCCAAGACCGCGCCGATGGTCTCCCCGTCGGCGACCGCTGCCGCCGATCTTCCGCCGCTCCCGCAGGGCTCGCGCGCCAAGGCGATCCAGCCCGTGGCGGGCGAGGCGACCGCGCAGGCCGACCCGGCGACCGCGCCCGACCCCGGACTGACCGACGCGGGCGCCGCGCCGACGAGCCCCGCGTCAGGGGCCGTACGCGGCGACCACCCGGGCTCCGGCGGCAACAACTCGGTGTCGACGGCGGTCGCGCTCGGAAACGGCGTCGCGCTGCCGCCGCTCGAGGCGCCGGACGAGATCAAGCAGATGATCGAGGCGGGCAACGGCATCGCGCGCACGCCGTATATCTGGGGCGGCGGCCACGGCAAGTGGCTCGACCACGGCTACGACTGCTCGGGCTCGGTCTCCTTCGTGCTCGCGTCCGCCGGCCTGCTCTCCTCGCCGGAGACCTCCGGCCAGCTGATGTCCTGGGGCGAGGCCGGCAAGGGCAAGTGGGTCACGATCTACGCCAGCGGCACGCACGTCTTCCTCGAGGTGGCCGGCATCCGCTTCGACACCGGCGCGCAGCGTGTCACCGGCTCGCGCTGGGCGCCCGACGGGCGCTCGACGGCGGGCTTCGTGGCCCGCCATCCCGCGGGTCTCTAGAAGGCACGCCGGCGCGCGGCCGGAGTCGAGTTGTCGGTCCTATAGACGATTAACTCGACACTCGGTTGCGGGCTTGGGGTCCCGACCCCATGGGAGACTCCCGGCCTGCCGACGATCATCGGGGAGCAATGCCTTTGACCTCCCCAGCAGACCACCTGGCGCCTTGCTCCCCGCGGTTCCACACCCCCCTTCTCGGCCCGCCGGCCCACGTGCAGGCCGAGGTGGATGCCGCGTGGGAGCGCGCCCAGGACCTCCTCGCGGGCGAGCTCGAGCTGCATTTCAGCATCGACTCGCTCACGCGCCGCGTTGCCGGCGAGCTCCGAACCTCGGGCGGCGACGCCTGGGAGTCGCTGACCGCGGCCGAAGCACTCGCCTTCGCCTGCGGCGACGCGACACTCCTGTAGCAGCGGCCGAGTAGGGCGCGGGCCCGGCCGGGCTGCGCGCCGCGCCGCCGCGCACTAACGTCAAAGCCCATGCGCCCCATCCCCGCGACCCGCCTTGGTGACGCTCACGGCCTGCTGCGCGCGATCGACAAGCGCGGGCGGCTGCGTGTCGACGAGTTCATGACCGAGTTCACGATCACCGAGCTGTTCTCGCCCGGACTCGACAACGCGATGGGGCGGATGCGGCACTTCCTCTCGTACGCGCGTTCGGCCGGGCTCGTCAAGGAGGACCGGGGCGTCGTCGAACTGACGCCGATCGGGAGCCGCTACATCCGCGCCGGTGACGCCTCGGCGCCGTACGACGTCTCGCCCGCGCAGGCCGAGTGGCTGCGCCGCCAACTGCGCGAGCGGCACATGACGGACTCGATCTTCCACGGGCTCGCCATCGGCCTGAGCCTGCTGGCCTCGCTCCCGCCCGACGCGCGGGTCGGAACGCTGGACTTCGGCCGCTCGATGGCCTACCTCGGCCGGGCGGGCTGGGACAACGAGAACACGCTGCTGATCCAGGGCGAGCGGCACGTGGTCCTGCTGCAGGACATGGAGCTGATCGACGAGGACCGCCGGCTCACACCGACCGGCCAGGAGATGCGGCGCGAGCTCAACCTCCCGGGACACATGACCCTCGTCGACCTCGCGGACCAGCTCAACCCCGGCGGCGCCGACGCCGTTCGTGCCGCCGCCGCGGCTGAGTGGCCCGAACCGGAGCCGGAGCCCGAACCCGAGCCGGAACCGGAACCCGAGCCGGAACCGGAACCGGAACTCCCACCGGTGGCGGCGATCCCGGACGAGCCGGACAGCGACGCATACCACACGGTCCCCGGCTTCGGCGCCCTCGCGCCCGACAGCCAGCCGCCGCCACCCTCGCGCCCGCCGATCGTGCCGCGCGCGGCTCGCAGCGGCCTGACGAGCGGAGACCCGCTGTCGTCGGCCCCGCCGCCCGACCCGTCCACTCGCCGGGAGGGCCCGCCGCCCCCGGACTGGGGCGTGCGCGGACCCGGCTCGGTCCCGACGCCGGCCGGCGGGTTCGGCGCCTTCGCGCCGAGCGGCCGCCCTCCGGTTCCCGTACGTGAAGAACAGCCGTCGGTGGGGTCGCCGGGCGTCGCCGGCGAGTCGCAGGCGGCTGTGTCCGCGGCGCCGCCCGGTGAGGTCCCGGCGTCGGTGGCGCCCCCGCCCCGGACGCCGTCCGTGCCGCCGCAGGAAGCGGTCGTGCCGGAGGGCCAGGCCCCGGCGCCCGCCGGCGAGACGCCCGAGAGGGGGACGCCGGCGGACACCGGCGAGGTGGGGCCGCCGGCGCACCCCGGCGAGGCGGTGCCCGAGGGCGAGGGGCCGGCCCCCGGTGACGCGCTTGGCGAGCCGGCCGAGCGGCCCGAGGTGGACGAGTCCGGCGAGAGCGTGGCGTCGGTCGCGCCGCCCGAGGTGGCGGAGTCCAGCGAGGGCGTGACGTCGGTCGCGCCGCCCGAGGTGGCGGAGTCCAGCGAGGGCGTGACGTCGGTCGCGCCGCCCGAGGTGGGCGAATCAGCGCCGCCGCGCGGTGAAGACGTCGCGCCGCCCACGGCCGGCGAGCCCGCGCCCCCGAGCGACGAGGGCGTGGCGTCCGTCGCGCCGCCCGCGGGGAGCGAGCCCGTGCCGCCGCCGCCGCAGGGCGAGGCGGTGGTGTCGGTCGCGCCGCCGCAGCGCGAGGGCGTCGCGCCGCCTGCGGCCGGCGAGCCCGCTCCGCCGAGCGACGAGGGCGTGGCGTCCGTCGCGCCGCCCGCGGGGAGCGAGCCCGTCGCCGCCGCCGCAGGGCGAGGCGGTGGTGTCGGTCGCGCCGCCGCAGCGCGAGGGCGTCGCGCCGCCTGCGGCCGGCGAGCCCGCTCCGCCGAGCGACGACGGCGTGGCATCCGTTGCGCCGCCCGCGGCCGACGAGCCCGTGGCGGCGCCGCGTGACGAGGGCGTGGCGTCGGTGGCGCCGCCGCCCGATGAGCCCGTGGCGGCGCCGAGCGGCGAGGGCGTGGCGTCGGTGGCGCCGCCCGCCGCCGCCGAGCCCGCGCCGCCGGCGCGCGATGACGACGCGCCGTCGGTCGCGCCGTCCGTCCCGTTCGCCTTGCCCGGCCTCGGCGTCCCGATGCCCGCGCTGGGCGAAGTGAGCCGGCGCGGAGAACCCGCCGCGCGCAAGCCCGTCAACGCGTGGATGATCCGCGCCGCCGCCGAGGACGCCGGGCTGAAGCTGCCCGAGCGCGTGTACGTGAACGTCGCCGCCGCCCTCGCGAGCGGCAAGCACCTGATCCTCACCGGCGCCCCCGGCGCCGGCAAGACGATGCTCGCGCTCGCGATCGCCCGCACGGCCGCGCAGGCGGGCGAGGCCAGCGGGGCGACGGTCGTCGCGGCGACGGACGCCGATCATGAGCTGGTGGTCGAGGCGGCCGTCGCGGGCCGCTGGCTGATCGTCGACGAGCTCGACCGCGCCCGGCCCGACGACGCGTTCGGCGCGCTGTCGGCGTTCCTGGCCGGGATTCCCATCCATCGCCCCGGCAGCGGCGAGGCCATGCCGGCCGAGGGCTGGCGCCTCGTGGCGACGTGGGGGGCCGGCACGCCGCAGGCCTCCACCGCCGTGCTCCGGCGCTTCGCGGTGATCGAGGTGAGCGCGCCGGACGAGTACCACCTGCTGGACGCCATCGCCGACGCCGCCGGCGGCGACAAGGTCGCGGCGGCGGCGGCCGAGCGGCTGCTGCCGGCGCGCGAGCTGGCACCGTTCGGCGCGGGCGTGTTCCTCGACGCGGCCCGGCACGGCGCGGCCCGCCGCGCCGCCACGCCGGTGGACGAGAACGTCCTCTCGCGCGAGCTGTTCGCGATCTACGTGCAGCCGCTGCTCGGCGAACTCGACGAGGCGGCCCGGCGCCGCGTCCGCGAGCTGTGGGGCTGAGGCGCACGCCGGAGGAGCTGGCCGCGCTCCGCCGCGCCAAGGCGACGCTCGACCGGTTCGACTTCTACCCCGAGCCGGTCGACATCTCGCACGTGCGCATCGTGCACGTCCCGTGGCTGTTCCGGCTGCCGTGGTTCCGGCGCTTCGACGGCTACGAGATGGGCCCGCTGATCCTGCTCCGGCGCCCGCTTGCCGAGAACTCGCCGGGCCTGATCGCCCACGAGCTCACGCACGTCTGGCAGGACCAGGACCACCGGCTGCGCATGTGGTGGAGCTACGTCGCCGGCGGCTACGCGGCGAACCGCCACGAGGAGGAGGCGCGGCAGGTCGGCGCGGCGGCGCACTGATGCAGGACGCGACCGCCACCGCGCGGGCGTTCCGCGAGCAGGCCGGGGCGCTGCGGGTGATCCTGCTGCTCGACGCCGGCGAGCACACCGCCGTGATGATCGACTCGACCGCGGCCACGACCGAGGTGACCGGACAGGCGGAGCGGTTCCCCGCCGTGCCGGTCCCGCACGTCCACGCCGTGCCCGCCAGCGCGATCACGATCGACCTCGAGACCGGCGAGCTCTCCGCCCCCCTGGGCACCGTCGATCAGCTCAAGCGCGCCGTCGAGGCGCTCGCCGCCGCCTTCGGGGGGCTGACCGTCGTCACCGCGGAGTTCGCGACCCGCGACCCCGAAGTGACGATCACGCTCGCCGCGCGCGAGGGCGAGCCGACCGTGCTCGCGGCGGGCGACCTGCAGTTCGAGCTCGGATAAGCGCCGCATGCGCCAGCGTTTCCGGCGCATTGAGCGGACACCTGGACTTTTTCGTAGTCCTTCTCGAGGAACGGTCTGAGGATGCCGAATCTGGGTATCAGACCCCCATCCAGATGTTGCACCACCACCACTACACCGCAGAGCAGGCCAACGCCCTGCTGCCGTCGGTCCGGACGACCGTACGCCGACTCCAGGACGCCAAGCACATCCTGCAGGGCGAGGGCTTCGACTCGGGCTTCGCGACGCTCGCCGACGTGGTCGGCGGCGCCTGGCCGGGCCGCGTGCGAGCGCAGGCCGCGGTCGCCGCGACGCTGGGCTTCGAGCAGCTCGAGGAGCTCGACCTGCTGGTGCGGGACCTCGAGGCCGGCCTGATCGACTTCCCCGCGCTGCGCGACGGCCGCGAGGTCTACCTCTGCTGGCAGGTCGACGAGACCGCGGTCGGCCACTGGCACGCGGCGGAGACCGGCTATCCGGGCCGTCTGCCGCTCGACCCCTGGCCGTAACTCTTACGCCGTTCTCAGCCTGCGCGCCGAGCATTGCTCGTGAATGCGCATCCTCGTAGTAGATGACGAGCCGTCGGTGCGGGACGCGCTCGACCGCGCGCTGCGGATGGACGGCTACCGCGTCGACATGGCCGCCGACGGCCGCGAGGCGCTGGACGCGCTCGCGAGCACACCCCCGGACGCCGTGGTGCTCGATGTCCTGATGCCCGAGCCCGACGGGCTCGAGGTCTGCCGCCGCATCCGCGCCGCCGGCGACCACACGCCGGTGCTGATGCTGACGGCGCGCGACGCCATCCCGGACCGCGTGCAGGGCCTCGACGCCGGCGCCGACGACTACCTCGTCAAGCCGTTCGCGCTCGAGGAGCTCGGCGCCCGCCTACGCGCCCTGCTGCGCCGGCACGGCGGGCGCCCCGGCGAGCGGCTCCGCCACGCCGGCCTTGAGCTCGACGCCGGCGAGCACACGGTCCACCGCGGCGGCCGGCCGATCGAGCTCACCCGCACGGAGTTCCTGCTGCTGGAACTGTTCCTGCGCCACCCGCGCCAGGTGCTCTCACGCGGGCAGATCTTCGAGCACGTCTGGGGCTATGACTTCGGGCCGTCGTCGAACTCGCTCGAGGTCTACGTCGGCTACCTGCGCCGCAAGCTCGAGGCGGCGGGCGAGCCGCGGGTGCTGCACACGGTCCGCGGCGTCGGCTACGTGCTGCGGGAGAAGTGAGCTTCCGGCGCCGCGTCGCGCTGTCATGTGCCGCCGCGGTGGCGGTCGTCGTCGTACTCGGCTCGGTGCTCGCGTACCTGATCGTTCAAGACACGCTGCGCCAGGGGGTCGACTCGAGCCTGATCACCCAGGCCAAGCGCGTCGGGGTGACCCCGCCGCCCAAGCTCGGCGGCGGCGGCCAGGCCTCGGTCACCACGGACCAGCTCTACACGCGCGTGGTCGCGAGCGGCAGGCCGCTGCCCGAGATCGGCACCGAGAACCTCTCGCCGGGGCTCCACACGCAGACGATCGACGGCAAGAAGGTCCGCGTCTACGTCGCGCCCAAGGAAGCCGGGCTCTCGATCTTCGTCGCTCGGCCGCTGGCCGAGGTCGACCACGCGCTGGCGCAGCTGCGGATCGCGCTCGGGCTGCTCGCCCTGCTGGGGATCGGGCTTGCGCTGGCGCTCTCGCGGCTGGCGATGCGCACCGCCGTGCGGCCCGTCGCCGAGCTCACCGCCACAGCCGAGCACGTCGCGGGGACGCGCGACCTCTCGCAGCGGATCGAGGCGCACGGCGACGACGAGGTCTCGCGGCTGGCGCGCGCGTTCAACACGATGCTCGAGGCGCTCGAGCGCTCGCAGCGAGCGCAGCGGCGGCTCGTGGCCGACGCGAGCCACGAGCTGCGCACGCCGCTGACGTCGCTGCGCACCAACCTCGAGGTGCTCGACCGCGGCGGCCCGCCGGACCCCGAGGACGGCAAGCGGCTGCGCCGCGACGTGCTCACGCAGCTGCGGGAGATGACGGAGCTGGTCGGCGACCTCGTCGAGCTCGCGCGCGAGGACGAGCCCGAGGCGCCGCCTGTGGAGGACGTGGACCTCGAGGGCCTGGTCAGCGCCGCCGTCGAGCGAGCGCGCCGGCACGCCCCCGCGGTGACGTTCGCGGCCGAGCTCGAGCCGGCGCTGGTCCTCGGCGTCCCCGCGCGGCTGGATCGCGCCGTCGCGAACCTGCTCGACAACGCGGCGAAGTGGAGCCCGCCCGGCGGGACCGTCGAGGTGCGGCTGCGCGGCGGTGAGCTGACCGTGCGCGACCATGGTCCCGGGATCGCCGGCGAGGATCGCCCGCGGGTCTTCGACCGCTTCTTCCGCGCCGCCGCCGCACGCGGGCGGCCGGGCTCCGGCCTGGGGCTGGCGATCGTCCGCCAGGTCGCCGAGAGCCACGGCGGCACGGTCAGCGCCGAGGCCGCCGACGGCGGCGGCGCGCTCCTGCGCCTGCGTCTCTCAGCAACTTCCTAGGTTCGGGAAACGGGGCGCTCAGCGGGCCCAGGCTCTATTCGTGGTATGACCACACGCATCATCCTTGCGGCGCTCGCGCTGACCGTCGCGGCCTGCGGGAGCGACGACAACAACGCATCGACCCAGCAGTCCAGAGAGGCCGCCAACAAGAAGGCGCTGCTGCAGTACGCCTCCTGCATGCGCGAGCACGGCGTCGACATGCCCGACCCGACGTTCACCTCCGATGGCGGCGTCCAGATGCAGATGGGCTCGAAGGACGGCAAGATCGACCGCAAGACGATGGACGCGGCGCAGCAGGCCTGCGAGAAATACCAGAAGCAGGTCAAGTCGCCGTCGGGCGCTCGCAACCCCGGCACCGACAAGGAGGTCCGCAAGAAGGCGCTCGCCCACACGCAGTGCATGCGCGAGCACGGGATCGACATGCCCGACCCGCAGTTCGGCAACGGCACGGTCCGGATGCAGCTGGGCAAGGGCATCGACCCCAACAGCGCGAAGTTCCAGGCGGCGCAGAAGGCTTGCCAGGCCACCGAGCCGATCGGCAAGGGCGGCCTGGCGACCAGCAGCAGGGACGGACAATGAGACCCGCGCTGCTCGCCGCGCTGCTCGTCACCGGCTGCGGCGGCGCGGCGCACGCCGCGCAGGACGCGGTGACGCCCACCACGACCGCGACCGTCGAGAAGCGTGACCTCGTCGACCGCGAGAGCATCTCGGGGACGCTCGGCTACGCCGATCCCGGGACGATCTCGGCGTCCGTGAGCGGCACGATCACCGGGCTGCGCGACGCAGGCAGCATCGTCACGCGCGGCCACTCGCTCTACGACGTCGACGGCAAGCCCGCGGCCTTCCTGCTCTACGGCGCGCTGCCCGCCTGGCGCGACTTCTCCCCCTGGATGAGCGACGGCGAGGACGTCCGCCAGCTCGAGTGGAACCTGAAGCAGCTCGGCTACGACCCGGGTGCGGTGGACGACGACTGGGACTCGGACACGACCGCCGCCGTGGAGGACTTCCAGGCCGATCGCGGGATGACCGAAGACGGCACGCTCTCGCGCGGCGAGATCGTCTTCCGCCCCGGCGAGACGCGGATCGGCGCGCTCAAGACCAGCGTCGGCGCCCCGGCCTCCGGGCCGCTGGCCGACGTCTCCTCGACGCACCAGCAGGTGACCGTGCAGCTCGACGCGGACCGCCAGAGGATCGCGCGCGTCGGCGACAAGGTCACGGTGGACCTCCCGACGGGCCGCTCGACCACCGGCCGGATCACGGACGTCGGGAAGGTCGCGACCAAGCACGGCGACGAGACCACCGTCGACGTGACGATCGCGCTGCGCTCGCGCGGCAGGGCGCTCGACCAGGCGCCCGTGGACGTCGGCTTCGCCGTCGAGCGGCGCAACGGCGCGCTCGCCGTGCCCGTGAAGGCGCTGCTCGCACGCCAGGGCGGCGGCTACGCGCTCGAGACGCCGGATCACCACTTCATCTCGGTGGAACCCGGGCTCTACGCGGACGACTGGGTCCAGATCAGCGGCGATGTGCAGGCCGGACAGCGGGTGGTGACCGCGCAATGACGGTCCTTGAGCTCAGCGACGTGCACAAGACCTACCCGGGCGGCGTCGAGGCGCTGCGCGGCGTCTCCCTGCGCGTCGAGCAGGGCGAGCTGCTCGCGATCGTCGGCCCGTCCGGCTCCGGGAAGTCGACGCTCCTGCACGTCATGGGCACGCTCGAACGGCCGTCGTCGGGCGCCGTGAAGGTCGGCGGCGACGACACCACGACGCTGCGCGAGCCGGCGCTCGCGGCGCTGCGCGCGCGGTCGATCGGGTTCGTGTTCCAGCAGTTCTTCCTGATCGACGGGATGAGCGCGCTCGAGAACGTCGCGACCGGGCTGCTCTACACCGGCGCGCGCGTCGCCGAGCGGCGCAAGCGGGCGCGCGAGACGCTCGAGCGCGTGGGCCTCGGCCACCGGCTCGAGCACGCGCCGGCGAAGCTGTCGGGCGGCGAGCGCCAGCGCGTCGCGATCGCCCGCGCGCTGCTCGGGCGCCCGGAGATCGTGTTCGCCGACGAACCGACCGGCAACCTGGACTCCCGCACCGGCAGCGAGATCCTCTCGCTGCTGCAGGAGCTCAACGACGACGGATCGACGATCGTGATCATCACCCACGATCACGAGATCGCGGCGGCGACGAGGCGGCGGGTCGAGCTGCGCGACGGGAGGCTGGTGTGAGGTTCTCAGACGTCCTGCGCACGGGCTCGCTCGGCCTGCGCGTCCGGCGCACGCGCGCGGCGCTGTCGGCGCTCGGGATCGGGATCGGCGTCGCGGCGATGGTCGCCGTGCTCGGCATCTCGGACTCCTCGAAGGCCGACCTGCTGGCCCAGATCGACCGGCTCGGCACGAACCTGCTGACGCTGGCGCCGGGCCAGTCCTTCCTCGGCGACCAGTCGGTGCTGCCGGAGGCGGCTCCGTCGATGCTGCGGCGCGTGGACGGGGTGGAGAGCGTCGCGGCCACGGCCTCGGTGTCGGGCCAGACGGTCCGCCGCTCCCCCTATATCGACGTGGCCGAGACGGGCGGGATCGGCGTCGCGGCCGCCGATCCGGGCCTGCTGTCCGCGGTCGGCGGGACGCTCGCGCACGGGCGCTTCCTCGACGCGGCGACCGGACGCTATCCGACCGTTGTGCTCGGCTCGGACGCCGCCGCCACGCTTGGGATCGACGACGCGGGCTCGCGCGTGTGGCTCGGCGGACGCTGGTTCACGGTGATCGGGATCCTCGACCCTGTGACGCTCGCGGACGGGCTCGACTCGGCCGCGCTGATCGGGTTCGACGCCGCGGCCTCGCTGTTCGGGACCGACCGTAACGCGTCCGTGATCTACCTACGCGCGGATCCCGACCGGGTCGCGGCGCTGCGCGACCAGCTGGGCGCGACGGCCAACCCGGAGCACCCGGAGGAGGTCGAGGTCTCGCGTCCGTCGGACGCGCTCGAGGCAAAGGCGGCGGCCAAGACCGCGTTCACGTCGCTGTTCCTCGGGCTCGGCGCCGTGGCGCTGCTGGTCGGCGGCGTGGGGATCGCGAACGTGATGGTGATCTCGGTGCTCGAGCGCCGCTCGGAGATCGGCCTGCGGCGGGCGCTCGGGGCGACCCGCCGGAACGTCGGCGTCCAGTTCCTATCGGAGTCGCTGCTGCTGGCCGGCTCAGGCGGGCTCGCGGGGACCGCGCTCGGGGCGGCGGTGACGATCGGCTACGCGAAGTCCGAGGCATGGTCGGTGACGGTGCCGCCGGTCGCGATCGCGGGTGGCGTGGCCGTCGCGATCGGCGTCGGCGCGCTCGCCGGGCTCTACCCGGCGCTGCGGGCGGCGCGGCTGGCGCCCGCCGAGGCGCTGAGGACGGTGTGAGCGAAGAACGCCCAGATCTCGTCGTTGGCCTTGAGCTGTGAGGGGTTGTGGCGCGGGAACGGCGGGTCCGCGCCCGGCCAGCCGTGGTCGGTGCCGGTCAGGCGCAGGTGCTCGACCTTGTAGCCCGGCGCGCAGTCGTCGTGGCTGAAGCGGGTCACGCCGTGGCTCGGGTTCGAGCGCTCCGCCTTCGCCTCGCAGCCGTCGCGCCGGATCCAGCCGGCCAGGAAGCCGGCCACCGCGCCCTTGTAGTCGGGCGGGAGGCCGGCATACGGGACGACGTGGTCGGCGGTGCCGTGGATCTCGAGCACGGAGGTCCGGCGCCCGTCGGGGCAGGGATCGAGCGCGCGGTACCCGCCGGCCACGGGCGCGACCGCGGCGATCGTGCCCGCCAGTTCGCAGCCGACGCGCGCCGCGAAGCCGCCGCCGTTGGACACCCCGGTGGCGTAGACGCGGAAGGGGTCGGCGCACGCGGCCTGCTCGGCCTGGGGCAGCAGCGCCTTCAAGCGGTTGACGTCATCCCCCGGCATCGACGCGTTGAGGCTCCAGAAGTGCTGCGAGCTGCCCGCGGTGGGATAGAGGACCGCGAAGCCCTTGGCGTCGGCGGTGATCGAGAGCCCGCTGTAGTCCGCCATGTCGGGCCCGTTCCCGCCGGCGCCGTGGAAGGCGATCACAAGCGCGAGCGGCGGCTTGGCGTGCGCGGGAACGTGCAGCAGCGCGTCGCCCAGCAGGCGGTCGCCGCGCGCCGGCTGGCAGTCCTCAGCCGCGATCGCCGGCTGGGGCTGGTCGGTCCGGCCCGCGAGCGCCAAGGCGCCGGCCAGCGCGCACAAAGCGGCGAGCGTCCATGACAGGCGACGAAGACGGCGTGACATCGTGGGCGAACGCCCACGATCGGGACAGGGCGAACGTGATCAGCGTAATCGGCACGACGACGACCACTTGAGCGGCCTCATGAGGCACGCCGAGGCTGACGGCGGTCTGCAGCAGCGCGAGGTTCGCCCCGATTCCGACTACTACGACGGTTGCATACCGGTGCGGCCGTCCGCGGCGGCCGAACGTCCACGCGCCGTTGAGCGCGAAGCCGTTCACCCCGCCCAGTGCGTAGGCAAGCGCACCTGCAGGTAGGAAATGCATGCCGAGGTGCACGGCGACGGAATACGTGATGAGCGTCACCGCCGTGTTGGACACGCCGACGCAGGCAAAGCGCAGGAACTGGGTCACAGCCTCCCACCCTAGGCCCGCGGGTCGCGTTCAGGCAGCACGTCTCACAAACACCCAACGTGTTGCCCGGCGCTCAACGGATCCCAACCCGATCCCAACGCGGCCCGGGTCTACTTGGGAGCACGCAGACCACGGCCCATCTCCCGCAGCGAGAGCTGTTGACCCCTCCGGACGTGGCTGTACACCCCGTTCGCGGTGCCCTCGGACCGGCAACCGAGGGCACCGCGGGCGTCCTCTCCCTCGCGGGCGTGGTGGCGGGAGCGGTGACGGTGGCGGTCGCCGCCGCGGAACGGCCGTCGTTCCTCGCACCGCCCACCGAGCACGGCGATCCCGCGTGGCTCGCCGGGCCGCTGGCGGGGCTGTGGCCGTCGTTGACGACCGTGGTCGGGTCGCTGCGCTGGGACATCACGCTGCTCCTGCTGGCAATGACGGTGTGCTGGCTGATCGCGGCGGCCTGCGCGCGGCGGGTCGGGCTCGCGCCCGTGCTCGCGGCGGTCGTGCTCGCCGACGTCGCGCTGAGCCTCGCGCCGCCGTTCTCGCTCACGGACACCTTCAACTACCTGCACTACGGCCGCATGCTGCCGCTGTTCGGGCTCGATCCGTACAGCGCGGTGCCGATCCAGGCGAGCGCCGATCCCGCGTACGTGTACTCGACCTGGCATCACCTGCACAGCCCGTACGGGCCGGCGTTCACGCTGCTGACGGAGGCGTTCGCGGGGTTCTCGCTGCCGGTCGCCTACTGGGCGCTGAAGGCGACGATGCTGCTCGCCGCGCTGGCCGTGGCGGTGCTGACGGCGCTGCTCGCGCGGCGGCTGGGGCGCGACCCGGCGCGCGCGGTGGCGTTCGTCTCGCTCAACCCGCTGGTGCTGGTCTACGGCGTCGGCGGCGTCCACAACGACGTGCTGTTCATGGCGCTGCTGCTCGGGGGCGCGCTGCTCGTGCTCGCGCGCCAGGAGCTGCTGGGCGGGAGCGCGTGGGCGTGGGCGGCGGCGATCAAGCTTTCCGCCGGGCTGGCGATCCCGGTGCTGCTGGCGGGCGCCGGGCGCCGCGGGAGAGCCGCCGCCGGGGTCGCGCTCGGCGGCGCCGCGGCGCTCGCGGCGACCTGGCTCGGCTTCCACGGGCACCTCCCGGACGACGCCACGCAGGCCAAGCTCGTCGCGGGGCTGAGCGCGCCCAACCTGGCCGGGCTCGCGCTCGGGCGCGGCGGGCTGGACGCGCAACTGCGCGGCGAGGTGGACGTCGCGCTCGTGCTCTTCACCGTCGGGCTGACGGCGTGGACGTGGCGGACGCGGCGCTGGGCGACCGCCGCGGCGTGGGTGATGGCGGGCCTGATCGTGTCGCTCGGCTGGGCGATGCCGTGGTACGTGCTGTGGGTGCTGCCGTTCGCGGCGCTGGCGCGCCAGGCGCGCCGCGGGCGGCGGCGATCGCGCTGACGGTGTTCCTGCTGGCGACGTGGGCGCCGGCCACGGCGCCGCTGCTGCACCGGCTCGGCGCACACCCGACCCACACGGCCACCGGCCAGGCCAACTCGCGCTTCATGCAGCGGCTGCTGCGCTGATCCAACCGGATCCCAACGTGGAGCCAACCGCCGGCAACGGAGTGGCGGGCAGGCTCGCGGAACATGTCGCGCTCACGGACGGTTTCCCTGCGCGTCAGCGCGGCCGAGGTCGGTGCGCTGGCGGCTCCCGCGGCGGGGATCCTGATCGCCGCGGCGGCGCTCGCCCTGCGCCTCACGCAACTCTCGCGCGTGCAACCCGACCCGTTCTACGACGCGGCCGTGCGCTCGATGGGCACGTCGTGGCACGCGTTCCTGTTCGGCGCGCTGGAGCCGGGCGCCAGCGTCGCGATCGACAAGCCGGCGCCGGCGCTGTGGCCGCAGGTCGCCGCGGTCAAGCTGCTCGGCTTCAGCACGGGCTCGCTGCTGCTGCCCGCGGCGCTTGCGGGCGTGCTCGGCGTCTGGCTGCTCTACCGCCTGGTCTCGTCGCTGTGGGGGCGGGCGGCCGGGCTGGCCGCCGCGGCCGCGCTCGCGGTGCTGCCGCTCGCGGTGCTGACGGCGCGCAGCGACACGATGGACGAGCTCGCGACGACGCTCTCGCTGCTCGCCGCGGTCGCCCTCGTCGCGGCGGCGCGAGCCGAGGGCGCGGCGGCGCGCGCCGGGGGCGTCGCGGCGCGTGCCGAGGGCGCGGCCGGGCATGCCGGGGGCGTGGCCGCGCGTGCGGAGGGCGCGGCGAGCGCCGACAGCGCGGCCGGGCGCGCCGAGGGCTTGGCGGCGCGCGCCGGGGGCGCGGCCCCGCGTGCCGAGGGCGCGGCCGGGCTCGCCGGGGGCGCGGCCCGGCGTGCCGAGGGCGCGGCCGGGCTCGCCGAGGGCGCGGCCCCGCGTGCCGCGGGGTCGGCGGCGCGTGCCGACGGCGCCGACGCGTCCGCGGGCCGCTGGCTGCTCGCCGCCGCGGGCGTCGCGGTCGGCGCCGCGTTCAACGTCAAGCTCTTCCAGGCGCTCATCCCGGTGCCGGCGCTCGTGGTGCTCTACGTGGCCGCGAGCCCGCTGCGGATCGGCGAGCGCCTCTCGCGCGTGGCGCTGTGCGCCGCGGTCGCCGCCGCCGTGGGCCTGAGCTGGCTCGCGGTCGTGAGCACCGCGCCCGGCCGCGAGCAGCCGTACGCGTTCGGCTCGCGCAACGGCAGCGCGCTCAGCGCCGCGTTCGCCTACAACGGCCTGGACCGGCTGCACGGGACGGCCGACGAGAGCGTGGCCGCGGCGCCGGCGCGCGCCGGCGCGGCGAGAACCGGCGCGTCGGCGGCGGCGAGAGGTGCGGCGGCGAGCGCGCGACACCGCGCCGCGGCGGCGAGCGCGCGGCGCCGCGCTGCGGTGAGCGGGGCGGCGGCGAGCGGGCGGCATCACGCCTCGGCGGCGAGCGCGCGGCATCGCGCGGTGAGCGGCGCGTCAGCGGCGAGCGCGGCGGCGGTGAGCGGCGCAGCGGCGCGGCATCACGCGGCGGCCGCGAGCGCGCGACACCGCGCCCCGGTAACGAGCGCGCGGCACCGCGCGGTGAGCGGCGCGGCGGCGAGCGGGCGGCACCCCGCGGCGGCGGGCGCGCGGCACCGCGCGGGCGGCGGCGGCGCGGGCGCCTCGACCGGACGGCGCGTGGCCGCGCCGGCGCCCGCGCTCTCTCCCCAGGCCGCGGCGGACCTTGCCAAGCGGCCCGACCCCGCCGGCCCGGCCCGGCTCGTCGGCCGCGGCGGCGATCTCCGGAACCTGCTCGGCGTCGAGCTGATCCCCGCGCTGCTCGCGGCCGCGCTCGCGCTCGTGCTGCTCGCGCGCCGGCCGGCCACTCGCCTCGCCCGCGCCGGGGTCGCCGGGCTGGGCACGTGGCTGCTCACCGGGCTCGCGCTGTTCTCGTTCCTGCCCGGCCTCCAGGTCCGCTACGTCGACGCGCTGGCGCCCGCGGTCGCCGCCGCGCTCGGCGGCGCGGTCGTGGCGCTCGCCCGCCGGCCGTGGCTCGCCGCCCCCGCGATGGTCGTGCTGCTCGCACTCCCCACGGCCCAGGCGATCCACGTCGTGCGCACGGCCGACTCGGACTCCGGCCACATCGGCGCGCTGCGCCCCGGCCAGGCCGCGCGGATGGCGTCCTTCCTCGACGCGCATACGGCCGGCGACCGCTACGAGCTCGCGTCCGCGACCGCCGTCAAGGCCGTGCCGATCGTGGAGCGCGACGCGCGGCCGGTGCTGATGCTCGGAACGCTCGCCGGCCAGCCGATCGTGCCCCTGCGCCGCTTCCTGCGCGACGTGTCCGACGGCGACGTGCACTACGTGCTCGCGTCGGAGCGCTGCGGCCCGCGCTCCGCGCACGAGCCCGGCGGATGCGGCTCCGCGGCGCGCTGGGCGCGCGTGCACGGCGTCGACGTGTCCGGCCTCGCCGGCGCCCCGAGCCACAGCCTCTACCTCGTCTCGCCGGCCGCGGCTCATCACGCGCTCAGCAGCCGCCGGTACCCCTCAAAGCGCACATGCTCGTGCCGGACCGCCCACTCTCGATCCTGATCGTCGACGACGAGTCGACGCTGCGCGAGGCGCTGACGCGCTCGTTCCGCCGCGAGGGCCACGAGACGCTCGCGGTCGCCGACGGCCGCGCCGCGATCGACCGCGCGAGCACCGGCACCTACGACGTCGTCGTGCTCGACGCCGCGCTCGGCCACGGCCCCGACGGCTTCCAGGTCTGCCGCACGCTGCGCGACCGCCGCAACACGGTCCCGATCATCATGCTCACGGCGCTGGACTCCGAGGCCGACACCGTGCTCGGCCTCGAGGCGGGAGCCGACGACTACGTCGCCAAGCCGGTCGGGCTGGCGGAGCTGCGCAGCCGTATCCGCGCCGTCCTCCGCCGCACGAGCACGCGCGATCAGCACGAGCGCCTGCGCCACGGGCCGCTGGAGCTCGATCGCGGCGCCCGCGAGCTGTGCCGCGACGGCGTTCCGATCAAGCTCACGTTCTCGGAGTTCGAAGTCATCGCGGCGCTGATGAGCGTGCCCGGCCGGCTGCTCAACCGCCAGGAGCTGATGCGCGCGATCTGGGGCGACTCCGCGTACCGCGACCCGCGCGGGATCGACGTCCACGTGCGCCATCTGCGCGAGAAGCTGGAGACGCAGCCGGATCGCCCAGAGCTGATCCTCACCGTCCGCGGCGGGGGCTACCGGCTGGCCGCGTGATGGCGCACCGCGTGAGACCGCGGGCGCCCGGGCTGCGGGCCCGGGTCGTGATCACGCTGTTCGCCACCGCCGCGGCGACGCTGGCGGTGGCCGCGCTCGCGCTGCTGCCGCCGCTCGAGCAGCGCCTGCGCGTCGACGCCGCGCACACGCTGGTGCTGCGCGCCGAGGCGGCCCGGCCGGGGTTCGAGCGCCTGCGCGCGCACCAGATCCGCGGCCCCCGCCTGAACCGGCTCCTGCACGCGCTGGCGCGCACGACCGGCGCGCAGGTCGTGCTGGTGTCCGAGCAGGGACAGGCCGCCGACACCGACCCCGACGCGCCCGGCGACCTCTCCGACGCCGTCCGCGTCGTCGAAACGCGCCGCGCGGAGCGCAGCGTCTCGAGCGGAATCGCCACCGCCGCGGTGCCGCTGCGGATGGCCGGCCGTCCGTACGCGCTCGCGCTGCGCCGCCGCCTGGGCGACGTCGGGCGCACCTACACCGTCGTCGAGACCGCGTTCGGCTGGGCGGCGGGCGCCGGCCTGGCGCTCGCCCTGATCGGCGGGCTCCTGCTCAGCGGCCGCATGCTGCGGCGCCTGCGCCGGCTGCGCGACGCCGTCCGCAGCGCCGAGCTCGACGAGCCGATCGCGCCCGACCCGCACCGCGACGAGCTCGGCGAGCTCGCGCGCACGTTCGCCGAGCTGCAGGCGCGCCTGGCCGGCCAGGAGGCCGCGCGGCGGACGTTCGTCGCGACAGCGTCGCATGAGCTGCGTACGCCGCTCGCCTCGCTGCAGAGCCTGCTCGAGCTCGTGTCGGAGGAGCTCGCCGACCCCGACGCGGACCTCGCTGCGCTGCGCGAGGACGTCGACCACGCGCTCGGCCAGGCCCGCCGGCTCGGCGGCCTCTCGGTCGGGCTGCTCGACCTCTCGCGCCTCGACGCCGGCATCCAACTGCGCAGCGAGCCGGTCGAGCTCGGGGAGCTCTCGCGCGCGGTCGCGTCGGAGTTCCGCGCGCGCTCGAACGCGGGGCTCGAGCGCCCGCGCTGGACGCCCGCGGACCCGTGCTGGGCCGTCGGGGATCCCGACAGCGTCGCCCGCATCGTGCGGCTGCTGATCGACAATGCGCTCCGCTACGCGCCGGCGCCCGCGCCGGTCGAGATCCGGACCGAGACGTCCGCCGAGACGGCCGTGGTGCGCGTGCTGGACGGCGGGGCAGGCGTGGCGCAGGACGAGCGCGCGTCGATCTTCGAGCGCTTCCGGCGCGGCGAGTCCAGCGGCGCCCCGGGGTTCGGACTCGGCCTCGCGATCGGGCGCGAGCTGGCCCGCCGGATGGGCGGAGAGCTGCTGCTCCAGGACACACCGGGAGCGCTCGGCGGCGCGGAGTTCGCGCTCGTGCTCCCGGCCGCCCCGGAGAGCTCGGTCACCAGCGCCGACCGCGACGAGGCGTTCACGGCCGCCGGGTAGGCGCCCTCACGCTCCCCCAATATCCGGTCCTTACGGTCGTCCCTGCGCCTCTGCGGTCTTCCTCACCGACACCCAGGACTCGGTCGCGCGTTCCTTGGGCGGCGCCCTCGCTCCCGATCCCCTCGCGAGGGCGTCGCCCCCGGAGGAATCCGCGAAGCGATTCCTCAAGCGACACTGCGCCGCTGGGCGAGGCCCGCGATGGTCGCCCTAGCCTTGACGCATGACCCTGCCGCCCGGACCGCGTGAGCCGACGGCGCTCCAGACGGTCGAGTGGATCGTGCGCCCGACGGCGCTGCTGCGGCGCGCCCAGGCCCGCTACGGCGAGCCGTTCACGGTCCGCACGGCGTGGTCGGACGCGCCGATGGTCATCACGTCGGACCCCGAGGAGATCAAGCGCGTCTACGCGGCGCCGCCCGACGTCTTGCAGGCCGGCGACAGCTCGGCGTTCCTGGAGCCGTTCACCGGACCGCGCTCGGTGCTGATCCTCAACGGCGAGGAGCACCTCAGACAGCGCAAGCTGATGCTCCCCGCCTTCCACGGCCAGGCGCTCAAGCACTGGACGGGCACGATCGCGGAGGTCGCCGGCCAAGAGCTCGACTCGTGGCCGCTGGGCGTCCCGTTCCAGGCCCGCCCGCGCATGCAGCGGCTGACGCTCGAGGTCATCATGCGGGTCGTCTTCGGCAGCCGCGACGCGCAGTTGCGAGACGCGCTGCGCGCGGCCCTGGACCTCACGGGCTCGACCGCGAACCTCGTCGCGATGTCGCTCGTGCGCCGGAACGTCGGGCCCTACGGCGCGTTCCTGCGCGCGGTCGAGCGGATCGACGAGCTCGTCTACGCGAAGCTCGACGACCCGCCGCAGGACTCGATGCTCGCCGTCCTCGAGGGGACGTGCGAGGAGCGGCGAGACCAGGCCGTCACGCTGCTCGCGGCCGGCCACGAGACGACGGCGACCGCGCTCGCCTGGGCGCTCGAGCGGCTCGCGCGCCACCCGCAGGACCTCTCCGACGACGCGCACCTGGACGCCACCGTCAAGGAGGTGCTGCGGACGCGCCCGGTGCTCAGCGTGACCTCGCGCAAGACGCTCCAGCCCTACCCGCTGGGGGGCTACACGCTCCCGCCCGGCGTCTACGTCTCGCCCTGCCTGTACCTCGCCCACCGCCGCCCCGAGCTGTGGCCCGACCCGACGGCGTTCGACCCGAGCCGCTTCCTGGACGGCGCACCTGAGCCGTTCTCGTGGATCCCGTTCGGCGGCGGCACGCGCCGCTGTCTGGGCGCCGCGTTCGCCACGCTGGAGATGCGCGAGGTGCTGCGCGCCGTCGCGCAGCGGTTCGACGTGCGCCCCGACCGGGCACAAGGCGAGCGGATGCGCCGCCGCTCGGTCACACTGGCGCCGGCGCGAGGAGCGAGAATCATCGTCGACCCGCTAGCGTGATCGAGCGCCGAGATGTCAGGGATGTTCTGCCGCCATAACCGCCTCACCGCGAACTGCGTGATCTGCTCGCGGGAGCAGCAGCAGGAGCTCAAGCGCAAGGCGCCTGCGCGCGCCGCGCGCCCGCGCACCGGCGGCTCGGCGACCGCCCGCAAGCCGAGCGCGAGCGCCGCACGCAGCAGCGGGCGGCTCGTGACGCGCCGGCTGGCCCGCTCCGCCGACGACGGCTACCGCAACCCGCTCACCCCCGGCCTGCGCGCCACCGCGGACGCCGAGCGGCTCGCGATCGCGCTCACGCAGGCGGCGCGGCGGCTCGAGCCGCCCGGGCCGTATCCCGAGATCGCGACCGAGCCCGACCTCGACCAGGCCACCTGGCTGGCCTTTCTGCTGGCGCTGGCGCCCGAGCTGGCGAGCGCGCTGCTCGCGGCGAATCCGCCCTACCAGGGCCCGGTGGAGCTCCCGGAGGCGCGCGCCAAGGCGGTCGCGGCCTACCTCGCCTGGGTCGAGCGCAACGGCGGCCAGCAGCGCGCCTTCACCGGCGAGGAGAGCTGGACGCCCGCGCGCCGCTTCTCGCGCGTGTTCGAGCGGCTCTCGCTGCCCGGATTCGGACGCACCGCCCGTTACGAGTTGCTAACGATTCTCGGCTCGGCCGGCCGCTATCCGCTCGAGCCCGACGAGCTGCACTTCGTCGAGGACGACGCGACGACGCTCGCCGCCAAGCGCCTGCTCGTCTCCGGCGACCGCATGCTGCTCGAGCGCCGCGCCAAGGAGCTCGCCGACGCGGCCGAGCTGCCGATCGGCGCACTCGATCGCGGCCTCGCCGTGTGGGGAACCCCGGGCGAACACGTGGATCTCACCGCCGAGCCGGACCCCGGCGTCGCCGCCGCACTCGGCCTGCGGTGAGGCTCGCGCCCCTCACGGCGCTGGGGCCGAGCGCGACGCGGATGCTGGAGCGGATCGCGCCGGCGCCGCAGCCGGTCGCGGCGCCGCTGCCCAAGGCGCGCCCGTGGCGGCTGCTGCTGCTCGGCTGCCTCGCGCTCGCGGCACTCTCGCTGCTCGGGCCCAGCGTCCCGACCTACGACCCGTGGGCCTGGATCATCTGGGGCCGCGAGATCGCGCACCTGGACCTCGTCACCACCACCGGCCCGTCGTGGAAGCCGCTGCCGGTGATCTTCACGACCCCGTTCAGCCTTGCCGGCGACAACGGCGCCCCGCTGCTGTGGCTGGTCGTCGCCCGCGCCGGCGGGATCCTCGCGTTCGCGATGGCGTTCCGGCTCGGCGCGCGGCTCGCGGGGCCGGTCGCGGGCGCGATCGCCGCCGCCAGCCTGTTCCTCGCCGACGAGTTCATCCGCAACTTCGTGCGCGGCGACTCCGAGGGCATCCTCGTCGCGGTCTGCCTGTGGGCGATCGAGCGCCACCTCGACGGCCGCCGCCGCGACGCATTCCTGCTCGGCATCGCGGCGGCGCTGCTGCGTCCCGAGGTGTGGCCGTTCATCGCGCTCTACGGCCTCTTCCTGATGGTCGCCGACCGGCGCTGGAGCACCGTCGCGCTCGTGCTGGGCGGCGGCGCGGCGCTGGCGATCCTGTGGTTCATCCCGGAGTACTTCGGCTCCGGCGACTTCCTGCGCGCGGCCGCCCGCGCCCGCCACCCCAACCCCGACAGCGCCGCGTTCGCCGCGCACCCGTTCGTCGAGGTCTTCAACCGCTCGGCCAGCGTGCTCTCGCCGCCGGTCTACGCCGGCGGCGTGATCGCCGTGCTGCTGACCGCCAGGCGCCGCGGGATCGAGCTCGCGATGGCGGTCATCGGCAGCGTGCTGATGATCGCGGTGGCGGCGATGACCCAGGCCGGCTTCGCCGGCAACCTGCGCTACATCGCGCTGCCCGCCGCCTTCGTCTGCGTGCTGGCGGGCGTCGGCTGGGTCTCGCTCGTCAAGCTCACGAACCGGCGCGCCGGGACGGTCGCCGCGGCGATCCTCACAGTCGTGATCGTCGCCGGCTCGTGGCCGTTCGTCCACGCCGACATCAACGAGCTCCGGACCGGCTGGCTGAAGGTCAAGAACGAGGCCGCGCTCTACGGCACGGTCGACGACGCGATCAAGGCCGGCGGCGGCGAGCACGCGATGAAGTCCTGCGGCGGGACGGTCTATACCGGCGCGTTCCAGACCCAGGCGGTCGCCTGGTACCTGCACCTGCACGAGATGAACTCGGAGATCTTCGCCTACCCGCCGGGCCGCACGCTGGCGCCGAGCTACTCGTACCTGTCGCGCGACGCGCGCTTCCCGCCGATCGCGCGCACCGCCAAGTGGATCATCGGCTCCTCCTGTGCCCGTGGGTAGGATCAGCTGATGGCCACCTACGCCTCGCGCCCGGCGTGGGGCCTGCGGGCCCGGACGGTCTCCTCGGCACGGCTCGCGCTCCCGGCCGGCCTCGGCGTGCTGATCGCCGTGTCGTTGCTGATCCGCACGCAGGAGGCGTCGATCGGGCTGTGGATCGACGAGGGCCTGTCGGTCGGCATCTCCGACCGCTCGCTCGGCGCGATCCCGCACGCGCTGCGCGAGGACGGCTCCCCGCCGCTGTACTACGTGCTGCTGCACTTCTGGCTCGGCCTCGCGGGGCGCTCGGAGGCGGGCGTGCGCGGGCTCTCGCTGGTGTGCGCGCTGCTTGCGATCCCGGCCGCGTTCTGGGCCGGGCGGGCGATCTTCCGCACCGCCAAGGCCGGCTGGATCGCCGCCGTGCTGATGGCGTTCGACCCGTTCCTGAGCCAGTTCGCGCAGGAGGCGCGGATGTACGCCTTGGTGGCGCTGCTGATCATCCCCGCGACGACGTGCTTCCTGCGCGCCTACGCGATGGACTCCGAGACGTCGCGGCGGCCCTGGATCGCCGGCTTCGCGGTGTCGGTCGCCGCCGCGCTGTACACGCACAACTGGCCGATCTTCTTCACCGTCGCCGCGGCGGTCGCCTGGGCGTTGCTGTACCGGCTCGCCGAGCGCGAGCGCCGGCGCGAGCTGCTGCGCGACGGCCTGCTCGGCTTCGGCGGCGCGGCCGCGCTCTACCTGCCGTGGGTGCCGACGACGCTCTACCAGGCGGCCCACACCGGCGCGCCGTGGTCGGAGGCGCCGGCGCTGGACTCGCTGCTCGGCGTCCCCGGCGCCCTGCTCGGCAACATGCCGCAGATCGTGCTGCTGATCTGCGCCGGGGCCGGCCTGGTGGCGCTGGCACGCCCCGTCCGCGGCGAACGCGCGCGGGTCATCTTCAGCCTCGCGATCCTCGCCGCGCTGACGGTCGTGCTGGCCTGGACGCTGAGCCAGGCCAGCCCCGCGTGGGCCAACCGCTACCTCGCGGTCGCGCTGCCGCCGTTCATCCTGCTGGCCGCGGGCGGCCTCGCGTTCAGCGGCCGGCTCGGGCTCGTCGGGCTGCTGCTCGTCGTGATCATGTGGGCCCAGGACAAGGCGCCGGTCGAGAAGAGCAACGTCCGCGCCGTCGCGCACGCGATCGCTCCAAGCCTCGCGCCGGGCGACCTCGTGATCTCCACCCAGCCCGAGACGGTCGCGGTGCTCGGCTACTACCTGCCCGAAGGGCTGCGCTACGCGAGCCTCACCGGCGAGCTCTCAGACCACGGCGTGTGGGACTGGCGCGACGGCGTCAAGCGCCTGGACGCGACCTCTCCAGAGAAGGACCTCAAGCCGCTGATCGACCGGCTCCCGGCCGGCCAGCGCGTCGTGCTGGTGGAGCCGATCACGTGGGCGCTCAACCGCTGGCAGGCGCCCTGGACGTCGCGCGTGCGCATCCGCTCGAAGGAGTGGCACCAGTACCTCTCCAACGATCCCCGGCTGCAAGTGAGCTCCGTGCAGCCGGCGCACTTCACGCCGCCGCGGCCGAACCCGGTGCAGGCGACGGTCTACGTGAAGACCCGCTAGCCGCCGGCAGCGTCAGCCGGAAGCACGCCCCGACCTCGGTGTCCTCGAGCGAGAGCCGCCCGTTCATGCGCTCGGCCAGCTCGCGGCCGATCGCCAGCCCGAGCCCGAAGCCGCTCTCGGCGCTCGTCGCCTTGCCACGGTGGAAGCGCTCGAAGATGTGCTCGCGCTCGTCCTCGGGGACGCCCGGCCCGCGGTCGGCGACCTCGACCACGACGCGGCTGCCGACGTGCATGACCGTGACTGTCACGGGCTCGCCGGACGGCGCGTAGCGCAGCGCGTTGTCGATCAGGATCCGCACGACCCGCGCGCAGGCGGCGGGGTCGGCGTGCGCCCAGCACGGCTCCGCGGACGGGACCAGCTCGAGCTCCACGTGGCGCTCGGCGGCGTGCAGCTCGAACTCGGCGGCCACCGCGCGCGCGATCTCGTCGAGCTCGACGGGCTCGGAGCGCAGTTGCACGGCCGCGTCCAGCCGCGAGAGGTCGAGCAACTCGGTGGCCAGCACGGCCAGCCGTCGCAGCTCGCGGCGCGCGCTCTGCACCTGCTCCTGCGCGTCGACCAGGTCGCCGCCCTCGCGCAGGTCCTCGTCGAGCAGCTCCATCGTCCCCTGGAGCATCGTCAGCGGCGTACGCAGCTCGTGCGACGCGGTCGCCACGAACGAGCGCCGCGCGGATTCCTGCCTTCGCAGCTCCTCCTGCATGCGCCCGATCGCGCGCGCCAGGTCGCCGACCTCGTCGTTGCCGCGGTCGGTGGGCGCGGGCGCCTCCGGCCCGTCCTGGGTGATCCGCAGCGCGGCGCGCTGGAGCCGGCCAAGGCGCCGCGTGAGCGTGTTGGACAGCGCGAGCCCGAGCCCGACGGCGACCGCGAGCCCGATCGCCGCGGCCGCGAAAAGCGCGTTGCGGACCAGTTTGACCGCGGTCGTGACCTCGTTGAGCTGTCGCTCGGCTACCACCACGCCGCCCTCGGAGAGGGGCTCGGCGACGAACAGGTCATCCTCGTGGATCTCGACCAGCGTCGTGTCTTCGCGCAGCGCGCGGTAGGCGATCGCGAGCGGGGTCTGCTGGGAAGCGAACCCGAAGTCGGAGTCGGCGAGGAACGCGGGCGCGTCGCCGGACACGGACGTGAAGGACGGGTCGCCGACGAGCACGCGCGCGCCGGTGCGCTCTCGCAGGTCGCTCAACGGCTGCGTGATCAGGTTGTAGCGGCGCAGCTTGCGGGCCGCGTCGGCCGCTTCGTACTGGCCCTCCGGGGTATCGGCCGCCTGGCGCGCGTCGAGCTTCTCCGTCGCGGTCGCCTTCTCGGACTGGACCATCGCGGTGTCGAAGTCCGAGCGCGTGTCGTCGACCGCGGTCCGCAGGCTGGCCGCGCTCTCCGAGCGCAGGCGCGACTGGAGCGGGCTGAGCGTGACGCCGGCGGCGACCGCCAGCGTCGCGGCGCTCGTGAACACGAGAGCGAGCAGCAGCCGCCCCCGGAGCCCGCGCCACGCCCGCGAGATCATGCCTCTCTGAAGCGGTAGCCCTGGCCGGGGACGGTGAGGATCAGGCTCGGCTCCTCCGGGCGGCTCTCGAGCTTCTCGCGCAGGTGGCGGATGTGGACGTCGATCGCGCGCGGATCGCGGTAGGCGGAGTCGCCCCAGATCGCGCGCAGCAGCTCCTGGCGGTTGAAGGCGTAGCCGGGCCGCGACATCAGGCAGCCGAGCAGCTCGAACTCCGAGAACGTGAGCCGCACCGGGTTGTCCTCGACCGTGACGCGGCGCAGGTCGCGGTCCAGCGTGATCGGCCCGACGCGCAGGTTGCCCTCCACGACACGGCCCTGCGCGCGCCGCAGCACCGCGCGGATGCGGCTGCGCAGCTCGGCCAGGCCGAACGGCTTGGTCACATAGTCGTCGGCGCCGGCTTCCAGGCCCTGGACCGCGTCGGCCTCGGAGTCCAGCGCCGTGAGCATGATGATCGGCACCACGTCGCGACGCGAGCGCAGCATGCGCGCGACGTCGTATCCGGTCGGCCCGGCGCCCAGCGCCACGTCGAGCAGTACCACGTCATAGGCCCGCGCGGCGGCCGCGTCGAGCGCCGTCTCGCCGTCGGGCACGGCGGTCACGCGATGGCCTTCGCGCTCGAAGGAGCGCGTCAGCATCTCCCTCAGCGGGCGGTCGTCATCGACCAGGAGGATGTCCAGCGCGGAGGGCGATTGCACCGCCAGGCAGCTTAGAGACTGGCCTTAAGGCCTGTTAGCGGCCTTTAGCAACGCGAGGAAAAGCGCGTGGCCACGGGCAAGGTGGGAGCCATGTCCACCGTTGACTTCACGCCGGCCGACGCCCCGCGTCGGTTCCGGTCCGAGAAGCCGGTCGCCGTGCTGGGCGGCGGCCCCGCCGGCCTCACGGCCGGGTACCTGCTCGCGAAAGAGGGGCGCCCCGTAATCGTGTTCGAGGCGGAGGACCAGGTTGGAGGCATCGCCAAGACCGAGGTGCGCGACGGATTCCGCTTCGATCTCGGCGGCCACCGCTTCTTCACCAAGTCCAAGGAGGTCGACGATCTCTGGCACGAGGTGATGAAGGAGGAGTTCCTGCGGCGTCCGCGGATGTCGCGGATCTACTGGAACGGCAAGTTCCTCGACTACCCACTGAACGGCCAGGACGTGATCAAGAAGCTCGGCCCCGTCGAGCTGGCGCGCTGCCTGGCCTCCTACCTGTGGGCGGCGATCAAGCCCAAGGGCCGCGAGGACAACCTCGAGCAGTGGGTCTCCAACCGCTTCGGCAAGCGGCTCTACCAGCACTTCTTCAAGTCCTATACCGAGAAGGTGTGGGGCGTGCCCGCCAACGAGGTCCGCGCCGAGTGGGCCGCCCAGCGCATCAAGGGGCTGTCATTCATCTCGGCCGCCAAGGCCGCGTTCATGGGCAACAAGAGCAACATCAAGTCGCTCATCAGCGAGTTCCACTATCCGCGCTTCGGGCCGGGCCAGATGTGGGAGACGATGGCCGACGAGATCATCGCCAACGGCGGCGAGGTCCGGCTCAACACGCCGATCACGCAGCTCGAGGTGCGCGACGGCCGCGTCGTCGCGCTCGAGGCCGGCGGCGAGCGCATCGAGCCCTCGCAGGTCATCTCGTCGCTGCCGCTGCGCGCGACGGTCGGCATGTCCGGCGCCGCGGCGACCGGCGCGGTCCAGGCGGCCGCCCAGGGCCTGCGCTACCGCGACTTCCTGACGATCGCGCTCGTGATCGACGGCGAGGACCTGTTCCCGGACAACTGGATCTACATCCACGAGCCCGGCGTGCGCGTCGGCCGGATCCAGAACTTCCGCTCCTGGAGCCCGTGGATGGTGCCCGACCAGTCGAAGGCGTCGATCGGCATGGAGTACTTCTGCTTCAAGGGCGACGACCTGTGGGAGATGGCCGACGACGACCTCGTCGAGCTCGCCAAGGGCGAGATCGAGAAGCTCGGGCTGGCGCGCGCCGACCAGGTCGAGCGCGGGTTCGTCACGCGCGTCCCGCTGGCCTACCCGATGTACGACGCCGACTACAGCGAGCGCGTCGAGGTCATCAAGGACTGGCTGTCCGGGCTCACCAACCTGCAGCAGGTCGGCCGCAACGGCCTGCACCGTTACAACAACTCCGACCACTCGATGCTGACGGCGATGCGCGCGGTGGAGAACATCGTCGAGGGCACCGACCACGATCTGTGGGCCGTCAACGCCGACTCGGCCTACCACGAGGAGCATCAGGAGCCCGAGCAGCCGTACAAGCGCGTGCCCAGCACCGTGTACGAGCGTGAGCCGCTGCACTCCCGCGAGGAGGCCTCCGTCTAGCACGGACGTATGTCCTATTGGGCGGTCTCCGGTGCGATGCCATCCTGATCGCATCGCTTGGAGAGCGTTCAAGGGACTGCTCCAGCTCACGGAGGAGATAGCGGAAGGATTCGCCGGGACGGTCGCGTCAGCAGACGCGGCCGTTTCTCGTTAACGGACCACGTGCACCACGCGGGCCAGCGCGGAGCGGTTGCCGGCGCCGTCGACCGCGCTCACGAGCAGCGACACGCGGCGGACGCGGCGAACGCGGGCGAGCCGGAGCCGCACGAGCGCGCGTCGCCCGGGCGTCAGCGCGGCGCTGACGGTGCGGAAGCGGCGCGCGCTGAGTGTGGCCCGGCACGGCTCGTCGGTGCGCAGGGCGACGTTGAGGTAGTGGCGGCGGCCGAGGCTGCGCAGGCCCGTGACGCGGGCGGAGAGCGCGCACGGCCGCGTGTCCGCGGCCGCCGTCGCGACCGTCGCGGTCGGCGTGGCGCGTGCAGGCGCTGGTGTTCCGGTCGGCGTCGGCGTCGGCGTCGGTGTCGGCGTCGGCGTCGGCGCTCCGGCGCAGGGCGTCGCCGCGCCGTCCTGCACGCGTGACACGGGTCCGTTCAGTGAGACGACGAGCAGCCGCCCGCAGGCATCCTCCCCGAACGAGGACAGCGCGGGCACGGTGACGCCCACAGGGGCGTCCGTCGAGACGTCGGCGAGGTTCACCGAGCGCAGGCCCGGCGCGCAGTTGTCGCCGTAGACGTAGCGGCCCAGCAGGGTCGGGAGGCCGGGATCGCGCACGACGTAGCCGCCGACGATCGCGCAGAAGCCCGTGGTGTGCGGCACCTCGAAGAGCGGCGCCGTCATGCCCCCGGCCGCGCAGCCGGGGTCGGTGGTCCGGTAGGCGTGCAGCCCCTCGAAGCACGGCCAGCCGTAGTTGGCGGCGAGACCGACGTCGACCTCCTCGTACTGGTTCTGGCCCACGTCGGCGATCACGATCCGGCCGTCGGGCGCGAACGAGAACCGCCACGGGTTGCGCAGGCCCATCGCGACGGTCTCGACCGTCCCGGCCGCGGGATCGAGCGCCAGCAGCTTGCCGAGCCGCGTCGCCGGGTTCTGGGCGTTGCCGAACTGGTTGTCGCCGCCGCCGCCGTCGCCCGTGCCGGCGTAGAGCTTCCCGTCGGGCCCGAACTGCAGCTGGCCGCCGTCGTGGTTGAGCGCGTCGGGATGCGGGATCGTGACCAGCACCCGCCCGCTCGCGGGATCGGCGACGTCGGGATCGGCCGAGCGCGTGTACTCGCGGATCTCGATCGCGTCGTCGGGCTTGCGCGTCAGGTACACGTAGAAGTGCCCCGAGGTCGCGTAGTCGGGCGCGAACGCGATCGACAGCAGCCCCTGCTCGGTGTACCCGCTCGCGACGTCGGCCGTCAGGTCCAGGAACGTCGCGCCGCCGACGAGCCTGACCTTCCCGGCCCGCTCGGTCACGAACACCCGTGACGTGTCGCCCGGCGGCGACGTCGCGTACGTCGGCGAGCTGAAGCTGCCCAGCGCGACGAGCGCCGGCGCCGCGTGCGCGGGCGCGGCGAACAGCGCGAACGCGGCCAGCACGAGCAGGCCGCGGCGCATCTCAGTGGTCGGCGACGACGCCGTCGAAGGGCAGGCCGCGCGCACTCCAGGCGAGCACGCCGCCGGCCAGCGAGTAGGCCTCGTAGCCCGCGCGCCGGAAGGCGTTGGCCGCCATCGTCGAGCGCCCGCCGACCCGGCACACGAAGACGACGGGCGCTTCGCGGTCGATCGTGTCGGCGTGGGCGGCGACGGTCATCAGCGGCACATGACGTGTACCCGGAATCCGCCCCGCATCCCACTCGTAATCCTCGCGAACGTCGATCAGCTGCGCGCCCGCGAGCTCGGCGACCTGCTCGGGCTCGATGTCCATCGGCGGGGACGGTAGCGTCCCGCCGCATGTGGGAGAACTGGTCGCGATCACAGCGCGCGCAACCCGCGGTGTTCGCACGGCCCGGCTCACGCGACGAGGTCGCGCGGCACGTGCGCTCCGGGCCCGGCCCCGTGCGCGTCGCCGGCGCCGGGCACTCGTTCAGCGCCGGCGTCCCGACCGCGGGGACCCTGCTCAGCCTCGACGGGCTCGCGCACGTCCTCGACGCCGATGTGCAGAGCGGTCTCGTCCGCGTCGAGGCCGGCATCCGCCTGCACGCGCTCGCGCGGGAGCTGCACGCCCGCCGCCTGGCGATGGCCAACATGGGCGACATCGACGCGCAGTCGCTGGCCGGCGCGCTCGCCACCGCCACGCACGGCACGGGCACGCGGCTGCCGAACCTCTCGGCCCAGGTCACCGGGATGGAGCTGATCCTGGCCGACGGCAGCGAGCGGTCGCTCACGGACGGCGACGAGCTGCGCGCGGCACGCGTCTCGCTCGGCGCGCTCGGCGTGGTCGCCGCCGTGACGCTGCAGTGCGTCCCCGCCTACCGGCTGCGCCACGTCGACCGCCCGGAGCCGCTGGAGGACGTGCTGGACGGCCTGCAGGAGCGCGCCGACGCCCACGACCACTTCGAGTTCTGGACCTTCCCGCACTCGCCGCTCGCGCTGACTCGCACGCTCGACGGCACGGACGCCCCGGTGGCGCCGCCGAGCCGGGCGAGCGCGTTCTTCAACGACGTCCTGATGGAGAACGGGGCGCTCGAGGTCGTGTGCCGGGTCGGCCGGCGCGTCCCGCGGGCGATCCCGCGCCTGAACCGCTTCGCCGGCTGGGCCGCGGCCAAGCGCGAGCGCGTCGGCTGGTCGCACACGATCTACGCCTCCAAGCGGCTGGTGCGCTTCGAGGAGATGGAGTACGCGCTGCCGCGCGAGCGCGCGGCCGAGGCGGTTCGCGCGGCGCGCGAGATCCTCGAGCGCCACCCGGTGAACTTCCCGATCGAGCTGCGCTTCGCCGCCGCCGACGACGCGCTGCTCTCGACCGCGCACGGGCGCGATACGAGCTACGTCGCCGTCCACGTCTTCAAGGGCATGGAGTACGAGACGCCGTTCCGCGAGGTCGAGGCGGCGCTGTCGGCGCTCGGCGGGCGCCCGCACTGGGGCAAGCGGTCCTACCTGGGCGCCGCCGAGCTCGCGCCGCGCTACCCGCGCTGGGACGCCTTCCAGGCGGTGCGCGGAGAACTGGACCCGGACGGGCGCTTCGCCAACGCCTGGGTCCGCGACGTGCTGGGATGAGCGCCATGCGCACCTTCAACCTCTTCGACGCCGAATTCAAATACGACGACGCGGACCCCGAGGGCTACCGCAGCGGGATGCGCCGCTTCGGCCCCGAGGTCGGCGGCCGGCGGCTCGGCGCGACGATCTACGAGCTCCCGCCCGGCCAGTCGCTGTGCCCCTACCACTACGAGACCGAGGAGGAGTGGCTGCTGGTGCTCCAGGGCGAGCCGACGATCCGCCACCCCGAGGGCGAGGACGTCCTCAAGCCGGGCGACGTGGTCGCCTTCGCGGCCGACCCGTCGGGCGCGCACAAGGCCACCAACCACGGCAGCGAGACGGTGCGGCTGGTGATGTGGGCCAACAGCGATCCCAGCGGCCACTGCGTGTACCCGGACTCCGGCAACGTGCTGCTGTGGGCCGGCGAGGGCTCGACGCGGCGCAAGCTCGGCCCCGAGGTCTCCTACTACGCGGGCGAGGATCTCTAGAGGAACGTCCGGCCCTCGCCGCGGTAGGTCGGGACCGAGCCCACGAGCTCCCCGCCCGCCAGCAGGTGCACGACATCGAAGCGCTCGCACAATTCGCCGGCCTTCGCGTGGCGGAACCACACGCGGTCCCCGACGCGCAGGCCGGCGGCGCCGTGCAGCGGCGTCTGGACCTCGCCGGCGCCCTCCTGGCGGTCCAGGCGCAGGCCCGGGGGCAGGAACGGGCGCGGCAGCCGGTCGCGGCCCGCCGCACCGGACGCCGGGTAGCCGCCGCCCAGCGCGGTCGCGACGCTTGCCGACGGCCGGCGCACGATCGGCAGCGCGAACAGCGCCGCCGGCCGCGGCGTGAACGCGCGGTAGGCATCGAACAGCGTCGGCCCGAAGAGCCCCGAGCCGGCCGCCACCTCGGTCACGGCCGGTTCGGCGGCGGTGCGCTCGATCGAGCCCGTCCCGCCGCCGTTGACGAAACGAAGTGGAGCGATCTCACACACGGCGGCGACGATCGCCGCGCGCCGGGCCGCCAGCTCGCGCGCCGACAGCGCCTGCATCGCGCGCACCGCCAGCCCCAGCAGCGGCTTGCCGGGCGGCCGGTCGCCGACCCCGGCGATCTGCCCTTCGTAGGCCATCAGCCCGTCGAGCCGCAACTCGGGGCGCGCCACGATCGCCCGCGCGAGCGCCGCGACCTCGGCGGGCGTGCGCAGCGGCGAGCGCTTGGCGCCGATCTGCACGCGCCCGCCCAGCGCGCGATAACCGGCGTCGACGTCGAGGCACACGCGGACCGGGCCGGCCGGCCGCGCGGCGGCGATCGCGTCCAGGTGCTCGGCGCAGTCGACCATCACGGTCACGTGCTCGCGCGCGGGGCCGGTCGCGAGTCGGCGCAATGCCGCTCGGTCGACCGTCGGGTAGCCGACGACGAGGTCCGCGCCGCCCAGCTCGGCCAGCCACAGCGCCTCGGGCAGCGTGAAGCACAGCGTCCCGCGCAGCCCCGCGGCGTGGGCGCGCTCGGCCAGGGCGCGCACGCGCACGGACTTGGACGCGAGCCGGATCGGGACCCCGCCGGCGCGCCGCAGCAGGTCCTGGGCGTTGGCGTCGAACGCGTCCAGATCCACCAGCGCGAACGGCGGATCCAGTCGCGCCGTGGCGGCTTCCACCTTCTTGTGAAATGGGTGTTGCGGCAAGTTCACCCGAATCGGGGAAGCTATCCGCTCCGCGATCAGCTAGAGTGCCGCGCGGAACACGGGACATAACGCCGAGTCCCGTCCGGCTGCGGCCGTTCGGGGGCGGGGGAACCAAGTTTGAGGCAGGGGTCACTGCCTCGGGGGCGAATCGCCGCAATATGCGGTGTAGCGCGACGCTTTCCGCGCGAGCCCGACAGCTAACCCCGTAGGCGGTCAGAAAGAGGAGATCGTCTTGTCACGCTGCCGCGCGCTCTTCGCGGGCTTGCTTCTAGCTGTCTTTGTGCTGCCGGTCAGCAGCGCAACTGCCAAGCCACTCACACTTGGAGACCGGGACCTTCGCCCCGGCATGCACGGACGCGATGTGCGCGTCCTGCAGGACTTCCTGACCCGCGTCGGGGTCAAGACCGCCGTCGACGGCCAGTACGGCCCCGGCACGGCCCGCCGCGTCCGCTCGTGGAAACGCAGGTCCTCGATGCGGGTCAACAGCAACATGACCCGCCCCGACCAGGCCACGCTGCGCGGCCAGGTCGACACCGGCTCGGGCGCGCTGCAGGGTACTTCCAACGGCGGCGCCGCACCCGTCGCCGCTCCAGCGCCCGCGGGCGGCACCGCCGCGCTCGGGGCTGACGGCCTCGCCGTCCCGCCGGCCGACGCCCCGCCCGAGGTGGTCGCGGTGATCAACGCCGCCAACGCCATCGTCGGCAAGCCGTACCGCTACGGCGGCGGCCACGGTGAGTGGGAGGACTCCGGCTACGACTGCTCGGGCTCTGAGTCCTACGGGCTCCACGGCGGCGGGTTCGTCACCAAGCCGCTGGACTCGACCGACTTCGAGTCATGGGGCGAGCCGGGCCCGGGCGTCTGGATCACGAGCTACGCCAACAGCGGCCACTCCTTCATGGTCGTGGCCGGGCTGCGCTTCGACACCGGCTACCACGACGGCGCCAGCGGCCCGCAGTGGAGCACCAAGATGCGCCCGTCGGACGGTTACACCGTCCGCCACCCCGACGGCTTCTAGCGGGTGCTCCACTAGTAATACTCGCGACGCGTCACGGGCCGATCGTCGTAGACGGCGGCCCGGCGGCGCGGCGCGAGGAAGAAGAGCGAGATCAGCAGTCCGAGGACGCCGACGATCATCAGGATGATCCCGACGGTCGCGATGCTGATGCCGGAGACCGTCGCGTTCACGGCGAAGGCCAGGATCGCCCCGACGGCGATCAGGAAGAGTGAGGTTCCGAGTTCCACACGCAAGTCCTGCCCGGCGGGACCGCGCGACAAACTAAGCTCGACGGCATGCCGACCACCGCCGTTGACACCTACGCGCTGACGCCGGAGCAGCTCGACTTCCGCGACACGATCCGCCAGATCGTGCGCGAGCGCGTCGCGCCGCGCGCTGCGGAGATCGACGCGAAGGCCGAGTACCCCTGGGACATCCGCAAGCTGTTCGCCGAGCAGGACCTGCTCGGGCTCCCGTTCGACGAGGCCCACGGCGGCACCGGCACCGGCACGCTGATGCTCAACGTCGCGGTCGAGGAGATCGCGCGCGCATGCGCCTCCAGCGCGCTGATCCTGATGATCCAGGAGCTCGGCACGCTCCCGATCAAGCTCTTCGGCACCGAGGAGCTCAAGCAGCGTTTCCTGCCCAGATGCGCCTCGGGCGAGTGGTCGCCGGCGTTCGCGCTCTCCGAGCCCGAGGCGGGCTCGGACCCCGGCGGGATGATCACGCGCGCGGTCCGCGACGGCGACGAGTGGGTCGTCACCGGCACCAAGAACTGGATCACGAACCTCGGCGTCGCCGACTTCTACGTGGTCTTCGCGAAGACCGATCCCAAGGCGGCGCGCTCGCGCGGGATCAGCGCCTTCGTGGTCGAGGCCGACCGCCCCGGCTTCTCGGTCGGCAAGCTCGAGCACAAGCTCGGCATCAAGGGCTCGCCGACCGGCCAGCCGATCTTCGACGACGTCCGGATCCCGGCCGCGAACCTGATCGGCGAGGTCGACAAGGGCATGAACGTCGCGCTCGGCACGCTCGACCACTCGCGGCTCGGCGTCGCCGCCCAGGCCGTCGGGATCGCCCAGGGCTCGATCGACCACGCCGTCGCCTACGCGAACGAGCGCCGCCAGTTCGGCCAGGCGATCGCCGAGTTCCAGGGCATGCAGTTCAAGCTCGCCGACATGGAGACCCGCACGGCGGCCGCGCGCGAGCTGCTCTACCGCGCGTGCGCCAAGATCGACCGCCATGAGCCCGACCGCGGCAAGTACTCCGCGATGGCCAAGCTGTTCGCCTCCGACACGGCGATGGCGGTCACCGTCGAGGCGGTCCAGGTGCTCGGCGGCTACGGCTACGTGACCGAGTACCCGGTCGAGCGCTACATGCGCGACGCCAAGATCACGCAGATCTACGAGGGGACGAACGAGATCCAGCGTCTCGTCATCGCCCGGGCGCTGCGCGGGTGATGGCTCGCTGGCCCACAGGACGCCGCGTCGCCGCCTCGGGGCTGTTCTGCCTCGCGGTCGCGTTGAGCATCGCCGCGCTGCTCAACGGGCTCGCGCCGTCGGGCATGCTGCGCGTGCTCGAGCTGGCCGGGCTCGTGCTTGTCGCGGTGGCGATCATCTCCGCCGCGATCGGGCTGCTGGTGGCCAAGCTCGCCGACTACCAGGATCCGGAGTCGGAGGCCGAGTTCGAGCAGCTGGTGATCCGCTCGGAGCGGCTCGCGCGCGAGAACCTCGCGGCCGAGCCCGACGAAGGCGAGTTCCTGGAGCTCGATCCCTACGATCGCGGCGACTTCGAGACGCTCGTCCAGGAGGCGCTCGACGAGCTGCCCGACCTGCTGCTCAAGGCGCTCGATCGGGTGCCGGTGGTGATCTCCGACAAGGGCCGCAAGATCGGCGCCTACGGGCTCTACCAGGGCGACACCGTTGCGCGCGACAACTACCACGACCGGATCGTGATCTTCCGCGACACCCTGCTGCGCGACTTCGGGCATGATCCCGACCGCCTGCGCGAGCAGGTGACGCGCACGGTGCGCCACGAGCTGGCCCACCACCTCGGCGCCGACGAGCTCGGAGTGCGGGAGCTGGGCCTGTGATGATCGTGATGACACCGGATGCGGGCGAGGCCGAGATCGACGCGGTCAAGGCGCGCCTGGAGACGACCGGGGTGCACGTGCTCGTGATGCCAGGCGAGCTGACGACCGCGATCGGCGCGATCGGCGACCCCGAGGGCGTGCGCGAGCTCGGCCTCGAGGGGATGGCCGGCGTGGATCGCGTGGTCCCGATCTCGCGCCCCTACAAGCTCGCGTCGCTCGAGCTCGCGCACGAGCCGAGCCGGTTCAACATCAGCGGCCGCACGGTCGGCGGCAACCAGACCTTCTGCCTGATCGCCGGGCCCTGCACGGTCGAGTCGCGCGAGCAGACGCTGGCGGTCGCGCGCACGGTCAAGGCCGCCGGCGCGTCCATGCTGCGCGGCGGCGCGTTCAAGCCGCGCACGTCGCCGTTCGCGTTCAAGGGGCTCGGCGTGCCCGGCCTGGAGATCCTCGCCGAGGCGCGCGCCGAGACCGGGCTGCCGATCGTCACCGAGTTCCTGGACACCAACCACGCCGACGCGATCGCCGAGTTCGCCGACGTGGTGCAGATCGGCGCCCGCAACATGCAGAACTACGCGCTGCTCGAGGTGGCGGGCAAGCTCGGCAAGCCGGTGCTGCTCAAGCGCGGGCTGAGCTCCTCGCTCGACGAGCTGCTGATGGCCGCCGACTACGTGCTCAAGGAGGGCAACGAGCGCGTGATGCTGTGCGAGCGCGGGATCCGCACGTTCGAGACCGCGACGCGCTTCACGCTCGACCTGTCGGCCGTGCCGTGGCTGAAGCTCCACTCGCACCTGCCGGTGATCGTCGACCCGTCACACGCGTCGGGCGACCGCCGCCTGGTCGAGCCGCTGGCGCGCGGCGCGGCGGCGGTCGGCGCCGACGGCATCATCGTCGAGGTCCACCAGGACCCCGACGTGGCCCTGTGCGACGGCCCGCAGGCGCTCTACGGGAGCGACTTCGCGGCGTTCGCGTCGCGCGTCTCGGCCCACGCGAGCCTCGACGGTCGCCGGATCGCCTGACCGCGCGCGGCCAGGTTCGCGCCGACGAGCGCGAGCAGCGTGATCGCCGCGCCGGTCAGCTCCACCGCGCCGGGCCGGTAGCCCTGGCCGATGGCGATCGCGAACGTGATCACCGGCACGAGGTTGACGAACAGGCTGCCGTTGGGCGGCCCGAGGCGCTTGATGCCCTCGTTCCAGGCCAGCACGGCGAGCACGCCGCCGCCGAAGACGACGAACAGGATCTGCAGCCAGGCGCTCGTCAGGTCGTGGCCCGACGGCAGCGCCTCGGCGCCGGTCGCCGTGACGATCGCGGTCGCGGCGAGGATCGTGAGCGTGCCGAAGCCCGCCGAGAGCGCCGTGTAGCGCAGCGGCGAGTGCTCCGGGAAGCGGCGCGCGCCGAGCGTGTAGACGACCCAGCCGGCCGAGCCGACGAGGATCATCAGGTCGCCGCTGCCGCCGTGGGTGAACGTGGACAGGTGGCCCTTGCTGAGGACGAGCGCGACGCCGACGAGCGCCAGGCCCATCGCGCCGAGCGTCGCCCGCGCGGGCACGTGCTTGTAGGCCAGCCACAGCGCGAGCACCATCAGCAGCGGCTGCAGCGCCACGATCAGCGCGGCGTCCTGCGTGTGGGTGTGCTCGAGCCCGACGTAGGAGAGGAGGTTGAAGCCGGCGAAGCCGATCGAGCCGAGGATGAACAGCTCGAGGCCGCGGCCGTTCGTGCGCACGGCGGCGCGGCCCTCGATCGCCCACAGCAGCCCGAGGAAGACGAGCGCCGCGATGCCGTAGCGGATCGCGGTCAGCGGGAACGGGTCGACGTGATGCAGCGCCGAGGCGGCGATCGGGAACATCGCGCCGAAGCAGAACGCCGCGATCAGGGAGGGGAGGAAGTTGATGGTTCGATTGTTGTCGAACATTAGGCGGCCAGCCTAGCACGTAGTACGATGACTGTCGAACATGCACGACGAACCACTCATCGAGGACATGACGCTGGCGGCCGTGATGGCCGCGCTGAGCGATCCGATGCGGGTCGCGATCGTGCGCCAGCTCGCCGCGCAGGGCGAGCGCACGTGCGGGACGTTCGAGCTCGGGATCTCCAAGGCCACGCGCTCGCACCACTTCAAGGTGCTGCGCGAGGCGGGCCTCACGCACACGCGGGCCGAGGGCACGCACCGCCACGTGTCGCTGCGCCGCGACGAGGTCGACGCCCGCTTCCCCGGGCTGTTGCACGCGGTGCTGGCCGCCGCCGAGCGCGAGGCCGGCGCCGAGCTGGCTAGCGCGGTCCCCGCCTGATCGCCTGGTTGGCCATCTGCGAGAGCAGCTGGCGGTCGCTCCCCTTGCCGACGACCTTGGCCTGGATCGAATAGGTCACGCCGCGCTCGGACCACGAGATCGACGGCGGCGAACATGAGGCGCCGCAGCTCAGCGGCTGGAAGCGGCCGTGGCGCCCGCGGGCCAGCGTCACGCGGCCGCGGCCGTACGGACGGCCGCCCTTCAGCGCGCTGAAGTCGGCCGCGAAGCAGGCGTTGGCGCCGCCGCACTTCTCCGAGTAGGCCAGGCCGAACGAGTAGCTCTTCTTGGCGCCGACGCCGCTCGCGAACAGCTGCGTGGCGTCGGTCGGCATCGAGTCCGGCAGCAGGATTGGCAGCGGCGTGGCCGGCTTGACGTCGGCCAGCGTGGGCGTGAAGAGGCCGGGGAGCAGTGCGATGGAGGTGGCGGCGACGGCGAGCATGGCTTCCGCGAGGCTACGGCATCCAGAACGCGGCGTCCTGCTCGCCGAGCGGTGTGCTCGGCGGCCCGCCGCTCCAGAACTCCTGCCCCAGCGCAGACCAGTCGGCGCCGGCGCGCAGCTCGCCGAGCGTCGAGAGCACGAGGCCCTCCATGCGGCGGATCAGCAGCGCCTGCGGCGGGAGCGTCTCGCGCCGCATCTGCTCGAAGAACGGCGAGCGGGGCGAGCTCGAGCGCTCCATCACGTCGGTCACGTACTGCGGGCTCAGGCGCCGGAAGCCCGGCTCGAAGTACCACTCGCCCGCGAGCTGGAGCTGCCCGAGCAGGCGCTCGGGGTCGAACGTGTCGGGCTCCGGGAGGTAGCCGAGGCTCGCCAGCAGCGCGTGGACGCGCCGCGCGTCGCGCTCGACCACCGCCTGTGCCAGCTCGCGCTCTCGCTCGAGGTAGTCGGCGTCGACGACGCGCATGAGGCCGAAGTCGAGGAAGCCGACGCGGCCGTCGTCGAGCAGCAGGTAGTTGCCGGGGTGCGGGTCGCCGGCGGCGCGCCGCAGATGCGTGAGCGTGCCGAAGAAGAAGCGGAACACGATCTCGCCGAAGCGGTCGCGCTCGGCCTCCGGCAGCTTCTTGACGGCCTCGAAGCGCCGCCCTTCGAGCAGCTCGGTGACCAGCACGCGGCGGCGCGAGAGCCGCGTGTCGACCGGCGGGACGTGGACGAACGGATGGCCGCGCCAGGCGCGCGCCATCGCGCGGTGGTTGGCGGCCTCGACCTCGTAGTCGAGCTCGTCGCCGATCCGGTCGCGCAGCTCGGCGGCGACCGCCTTGACGTCCAGGCCGGGCGCCAGGCGCTTGACCAGCGGCAGCAGCATCTGCAGGTTGCGCAGGTCGGTCTCGACCGCCTCGGCGATCCCCGGGTACTGGATCTTGACCGCGACCTTCGCGCCCTGGACGGTGACCGCACGGTGGACCTGGCCGATGCTGGCCGCGGCGAACGCCTCCTCGTCGAACTCCCGGAACGCCCGTTCCAGCGGCTGGTCGAGCTCGTCGCGCAGCAGCTTCTCGACCTTGTTGAACGGCAGCGGCGGGACGTTGTCGCGCAGCGCGGCGAGCGTCGCCTTGAACTCCTCGCGCTCGCCCTCGGGGATCGCCGTGAAGTCGACGGTGGAGAGCACCTGCCCGACCTTCATGGCCGCGCCGCGCATCTGGCCGAGCTGCCTGACGAGCTCGCGCGCGGTCGCCGCCGCGCGCTCGCCGGTGGCCGCCTCCGCGCCCTCCTCGGTGCGCAGCGTGTTGACCGCGCGGGTCCCGGCCCAGCGCAGGCCCTGGCCGGCCACGAGGCCGCCGAAGCGGCGCGTGCGGGCGATGCGGGAGGTCGGGGGAGTGTCGGTCACTTCGTTTGAGCCTACGTAGACGGGCGCGGGCGGGACCACCGGCTACCTGGTGTCTCCGCTCTTGACAGAACGACTATCGCGATATATCGTTGACGCATCGCGACACATCAACGAAAGGTAACAGCGATGCATGCAGCACAAGCAAACGAGTGGTTCGGCCCACGCGGCCGCCACCAGCACCATCATCACCGCCACGACCGCGGCGAGCGCCGGGCCCCGTGGGAGGAGCTCGTCGCGTTCATGCGCGGCGGTCCGTTCGGCGGCGACCCGCGCCAATTCAAGGCGTTCTTCTGGGGCCCCGGCGGACCGGGCGGCCCGGGCCATCACGGCCCGCGCGGCCGCGGGCGCGGCGGCCGCGCCCGGCGCGGCGACGTCCGCGCCGCGATGCTCCTGCTCCTCGAGGGCCAGGCGCAGAACGGCTACCAGCTGATCCAGGAGATCGAGCGCCGCACCGAGGGCGTCTGGAAGCCGAGCCCCGGCTCGGTCTACCCCGCGCTCCAGCAGCTCGAGGACGAGGGCCTCGTGCGCGCCGTCGAGATCGACGGCCGCAAGGCGTACGAGCTCACCGACGAGGGCCGCTCCCACGTGGAGTCCAACCGCGCCGAGCTCGGCGACCCGTTCGAGGCCGCCACGGGCGGCATGGACGAGGGCGTCATGGACCTGCGCGGCCTGATGTTCCAGGTCGGCGCCGCGGCGATGCAGGTCGCTGCCGCGGGCCACACCGACGAGGCGCGCAAGATCCTCGCCGACACCCGCCGCGCGCTCTACAAGATCCTCGCCGAGGACGATCCCGGCGAGGAGCCGCCGCAGGAGGCGTAGCTCCCTACCGCCCCGCCGGCGCGCGCCGGCGGGGCGGTGGTCCCGCGCGAGTGGGCGTGTTCGGAAGTACGGCGTATCGGCGTGCCCGCCGGAATGCGTCGTACTTGCGGACGTGTCCACTAGGGTGCACGCGCGAATGCTCGTGCACCCGGAAGTCACGGCGGCGCTGGCTGAGCACGCGCCGGTGGTCGCGCTCGAGAGCACGATCATCGCGCACGGGCTGCCGCGGCCGGACAACCTGCGGGTGGCGCGCGAGATCGAGGCGACCGTGCGCGAGCACGGCGCCGTGCCGGCGACGATCGCCGTGCTCGGCGGCGAGATCCGCGTCGGCCTCGACGCGGCGCAGCTCGCGGCGCTCGCCTCCTCGGACGGCGTCGTCAAGTGCGGCGTGCGCGACCTCGCGCCGGCCGCCGCGCGCGGCGCCGACGGGGCGACGACCGTCGCCGCCACCGCGCATCTCGCCGAGGAGGCGGGCATCCGCGTGTTCGCCACCGGCGGGCTCGGCGGCGTCCACCGCGGCTTCCGGGAGACGCTCGACGAGTCGGCCGACCTCTCGACGCTCGCGCGGGTCGGCGTCTGCGTCGTGTGCGCGGGCGTGAAGTCCATTCTCGACGTGCCCGCGACGCTCGAGCGCCTGGAGACCCTCAACGTCACCGTGCTCGGCTACGGCACGGACACGTTCCCGGCCTTCTACCTCGCGGACTCCGGGCTGCCGGTGCCGTGGCGCGTTGACACGCCGGCCGAGGCCGCGGCGGTCCTGCGTGCCCGCGAGGCCGCACGCGCGCCGGGCGCCGTCGTCGTCGCCAACCCGCTGCCGACCGCCGAGCAGCTCGACCCCGGGCTGCACGCGCGCGTCCTGCGCGACGGACTCGAAGCCGCGGCCGACGCGGGGATCGCCGGGCGCGACGTGACGCCGTTCCTGCTCGAGCGCTTCCACAGCCGCACGGGCGGCGAGAGCCTGCGCGCCAACGTCCGCCTGGTGCTCCGCAACGCGGCGCTCGCGGCGCAGATCGCGGCCGCGCTGTGAGCGCCCGCGTCGTCGTCCTCGGCGACCTGATGTGCGACGTCGTCGCGGTCCAGGACGGGCCGCTCGCGTACGGCAGCGACACGCCGTCGCGGATCGTGATGCGGCCGGGCGGCGCGGGCGCGAACGTCGCGGCCTGGCTGGCCTACGCGGGCGTCGAGGTGGCGCTGGTCGGCCGCGCGGGCGCCGACGCCGCCGCCGGCATCGCCCTGAGCGGGCTGGACGGCGTCGACGTGCGGGTCGCGCGCGACGAGGCGCGGCCGACCGGCACCTGCGTCGTGCTCGTCGCGCCGGGCGGCGAGCGCACGATGCTGCCCGACGCCGGCGCCAACGACGCGCTGTCGACCGCTGACCTCCCGGGCGAGCTGCTGGACGCGGCCGCGGTGCTGCACGTCGCCGGCTACCTGTTGCTGCGCTCCGGCTCGCGCGTCGCGGCGCTCGCGGCGATGGAGCGCGCGCGGGCCGCCGGCGCGCGCATCAGCGTCGATCCGTCGAGCGCCGCGCCGCTGCGCGCCGATCCCGCGTTCCTCGCCCGCGCGCGGCCGGTCGACCTCCTGCTGCCCAACGAGCTCGAGCGCGAGGCGCTGCCGAGCCTCGACGGCGTGCGCGAGCTGGTGACCAAGCGCGGCGCCGCCGGCGCGAGCTGGACCGACGGCGTGGCGCGCATCGACGTTCCCGCCGTCCGGCTCGACGACGTCCGCGACACGACCGGCGCCGGCGATGCCTTCGCCGCGGGCTTCCTGAGCGCCTGGCCGGGGCCGCCGGAGGCCGCGCTGGAGGCCGGCGTGCGGCTGGCGGCCGAGGCGGTGCAGCGCGACGGCAGCCGTCCGGCGTACGATTGACTGGTCAGTCAAAGGAGCTGAGATGCCTGAAGCCGTCATCGTCGATGCCATCCGGACGCCGATCGGGCGCGCCGCCAAGGGGTCGCTGAAGGACGTCCGCACCGACGATCTCGCCGCCGTGCCGCTGCGGGCGCTGGTCGAGCGCAACCCCGGGGTCGACTTCTCGGAGACCGTCGACGTGATGATGGGCTGCGGGTTCCCGCTCGGCGAGGCGGGCTACAACGTCGGCCGCAACGCCGCGCTGCTGGCCGGGCTCGACCACCACATCCCGGCGACCACCGTCAACCGCTTCTGCGCCTCGTCACTGCAGACGCTGCGGATGGCGTTCCACGCGATCAAGGCGGGCGAGGGCGACCAGTACATCGCCGCCGGCGTCGAGGCGGTCTCGCGCTTCCCGCAGTACCCGCCGTTCTCCCCGCACCCGAAGCTCGACGGCTCGGACGGCGCGCCGTACAACGTCTACATCCCGATGGGGCTCACGGCCGAGAACGTCGCCGAGCGCTGCAAGGTGTCGCGCGTGGCGCAGGACGAGTGGGCCAAGCGCTCCCAGGACCGCGCCGTCGCCGCGCGCGACAGCGGCCACTTCGACGCCGAGATCGTCGCGGTCGGCGACGTCACGCGCGACGACGGCCCGCGCCCCGGCACGACGCTGGAGAAGCTCGCCGAGCTCAAGCCGGCGTTCAACCCCGAGGGCACGGTCACGGCCGGCAACTCCTGCCCGCTCAACGACGGCGCGGCCGCGATCCTCGTGCTGTCGGCCGAGAAGGCGGCGGCGCTGGGCCTCAAGCCGCGCGCTCGGATCGTCGCGTCCTCGGTCGCCGCACTGCGGCCGGAGATCATGGGCCTCGGCCCGATCCCCGCCGTCAAGGCCGTGCTCAAGCAGGCCGGGATGAGCATCGACGACATCGACATCGTCGAGATGAACGAGGCGTTCGCGGCGCAGATCGTCCCCTGCCGCGACGAGCTGGGGATCGACGCCGAGAAGCTGAACCCGTTCGGCGGCGCGATCGCGCTCGGTCACCCGTTCGGCATGACCGGCGCGCGGATCATGACGACGCTGCTCAACGGCCTCGACGCGACCGACGGCACGTACGGCCTGGAGACGATGTGCGTGGCGGGCGGGATGGGCCAGGCGATGATCGTCGAGCGGCTGAACTGATCAGGCGGCCTCCGGCGGCGGCGTGATGCCCGCCTCCACGAGCGTGAGAGCGGTCGGCTCGCCCGGCCGCCCGCCGGCCCGGTTGCGGTACGTGGGCACGCCGACGCACGTGAACAGCAGCGCCGCCAGCGGCTCGCCGAGCAGCCCGGCGATCTCCGAGTCCAGGAACGTCATCCCGCTGGCGCCGATCCCGAGCGCGTAGGCGGCCAGGTGCAGGCGGCCCTCGACGATTCCGGAGTCGAGCTGGGCGTCGCGGTATCCGCGGTCGTCGAGCGTCGCGAGGTCGGCCGCGCCCATCACGACGAACGCGGCGTCGCGGCCCAGGTCCTGGTCCCAGCAGACGCGCAGCAGCTGCTCGCGCAGCGGCGCGCGGCGCAGCGGCCGGTCCAGGTCGGGCCAGCGATAGAGCCCGGGGTCGTAGCCGTCGACGCCGTGGACAGCGATGAAGTGCGGCACGCGCGTGCCGCGCAGCGAGGCGGCCAGCGAGAACTCGAAGACCTCGCGCGCGACGGTCGCCGTCGCGTCCATGCGGCGGGTCGAGCCGCGCTGGGCGATCACGGCGTCGAGATCGCGCGAGGCGGGCGGCGCACCGGGCAGCGGCGCGGCGGCGGGCCACGGCTCGCCGAGCACGTCGCCGTCGCCCGCGCGCTGGACCGCCGTGACCAGCGGGAACTCGCGTGCTGCCTCGTCGACCGCGCCGGCTGCCGCCTCGCCGCGCGGCCGGAGCGCGGGCTCACCCTCGCCGAGCGCCACCACGGCGACCGGGAACTCCTGGACGCCGTCCGCGCCCACCAGCCGCGTGACCTCGGCGTCCGGGAAGCGGGTGAGCAGGCGCGGGCCGAGCCCGGCCGAGCCGGTGAGCGCGAGCGTCTGCCCCAGCGCCGTGCCCGCGTCCCAGTAGATGTGGCGCCAGCCGCGCTCCGCGTAGCGCCAGCCGGTGCGCCACGGGATCCCGGTCACGATCAGCGCGGTCGCCCCGCCGTCCGCCGCGGGCCCGACGCGCGCGAGCGCATGGCCGACCGGGTCGTACCAGTACACGCCGTCGGGGAGTCCCTCGACGGCGCGGGCGGACACATAGAACTCGAGCGGGAAGCGCCCGCCGGCCGAGCCCGCCGCGCGCAGCAGCAGCGTCGGGCGGCCCTCGCGCTCGATCACGCGCACGACGCCTGAGGACAGAAACAGCACGCGCGCGAGCGCGGCCACGTCAAGCGGGTGGGAGGCGCTGCGGCCGGCCAGCACCGCGGTCGCCGCGAGCTCGACCGCCGGCCACGTGCGCGGCAGCGCGACGGTCTCCAGTCCGCCCGGGTACGCCTTGCACGCGGCGGGCCACGTCGCCGGGTCCTGCGGGACGAGGTCCTGCACGACCAGCGGGTGGTCGGTGGGCGCGGGCGGCCAGTCGTCCTCGCGCGTGTACGACGTCAGGTGGTGGAAGAGGCGGGCGGTGTCACCGGGGTTCACGACACCGGCAGGGTACGCGGCCGCGCGTCGGGGGCCCGCCGCTATACGGTCTCTGCGTGCCCAAGCCGACCCGCCTGCTCTTCGTGTGCATGGGGAACATCTGCCGCTCGCCGACGGCGGAGGGCGTCATGCGCGGCCTGGTGCGCGAGGCGGGACTCGAGGACCAGATCGAGCTCGACAGCGCCGGCACCGGCGGCTGGCACGCCGGCGACCCGCCCGACCGGCGCGCGACCGCGGCGGCCCGCCGGCGCGGGGTGATCCTCGAGGGAGCGGCGCGGCAGGTGCGCCGGAGCGACTTCGCGGACTTCGACCTGCTGCTGGCGATGGACAGCGACAACCACGCGGACCTGGTCGCGCTGGCGCCGGACCAGCTGGCACGGGGCCGGGTGCGGCTGCTGCGCTCGTTCGACCCGGCGGCGTCGGGCGACCTCGACGTGCCCGACCCGTACTACGGCGGCGAGCAGGGCTTCGAGGCCGTGCTCGACATGGTCGAGGCGGCCTGCCGCGGCCTGCTCGCCACGTTGCGATGAGCCTCGCCGACGACGTGCGCGCGGCCACGGGCCGCGAGGTCCGCGAGCTGCGGCGCGCGGGCGGCGGTGACATCAACGATGCCTACCGGGCGGAGTTCGACGACGGCACGCGCGCGTTCGTGAAGACGCGCGCGGATGCCGGGCCCGGCGAGTACGCCGCCGAGGCGGACGGCCTGCGCTGGCTCGCCGCGGCCGGCGCGCTGCCGGTGCCCGCGGTGCTCGGCGCGAGCGAGCGCGTGCTCGTGCTCGAGTGGGTCGCCGAGGGCGGCCGCGGCGACCCCGCGGCGTTCGGCGCCGGGCTCACCGCCGTCCACGCCGCGGGCGCGCCGGCGTTCGGCGCGCCCCCGGCCGCGTCAGGTGAGGCGGGCGGCGCGGCCGCCCCGGGCGAGGCCGGCGGGGCGGGCGACGCGGCCGCCCCGGGCGAGGCTGGCGCGGCGGGCGAGGCCGGCGGGGCGGGCGGCGCGGCCGCCCCGGGCGAGGCTGGCGCGGCGGGCGGCGCGGCCGCCCCGGGCGAGGCTGGCGCGGCGGGCGGCGCGGCCGCCCCGGGCGAGGCTGGCGCGGCGGGCGGCGGGCGCGTGCTGCGCATCGGCTCGCTGGCGCTGCCCAACGACCCCGCGCCGGACTGGCCGACGTTCTACGCCGACTCGCGCCTGCGCCCGCTGCTGGCGCGCGCGCGGCTGTCCCCCGCCGGCACCCGCGCGGTGGAGCGCGTGTGCGACCGGATGGCCGAGCTCGCCGGCCCGCCCGAGCCGCCCGCGCGGCTGCACGGTGACCTGTGGAGCGGGAACGTGCTGTGGGGGCGCGACGGGCGCGCGCACCTGATCGATCCCGCGGCCTACGGCGGCCACCGCGAGGTCGACCTGGCGATGCTGCAGCTGTTCGGCCACCCGGGGCATGCGTTCCTCGCCGCCTACGACGAGCGCGCGCCGCTCGCCGGCGGCTTCGACGAGCGCGTCGAGCTCTACCAGCTGTTCCCGCTGCTGGTCCACGCCTCCCTGTTCGGCGGCGGGTACCGGGCCTCCGCCGAGCACGCCGCCAACCGCTACGCCTGACCGCCGCGCGCACGCGCCAGCAGCACGTCGCGCTCGCGCTCGTTGGCGGTCAGCGCCGCAGCGCGGGCGAACTCGGCGCACGCTTCGTCGTGCCGGCCCAGCGCGGCCAGCAGGTCGCCGCGGACGCCGGGCAGGAGGTGGTAGCCGCGCAGGACCGGCTCGTCGGCGAGCGAGTCCACGAGTGCCAGCCCCACCTCCGCCCCGAACGCGCGGCCCAGCGCGACGGCGCGGTTGAGCTCGACCACGGGCGACGGGATCATCCGCGCGAGCGCCTCGTAGAGCGCCGCGATCCGCACCCAGTCGGTGTCCCCGACGGATGCGTGGCAGGCCGCGATCTCCGCCTGCAGCACGTACGGGCCGGGCTTCGCGCCCAGCCGCCGCGCGCGCTCGAGCGCCGCGCGCCCGCGCCGGATCAGCAGGAAGTCCCAGCGCGCGCGGTCCTGATCGGCGAGCAGCACCGCCTCGCCGCCCGGCCCGATCCGCGCGCGCAGCCGCGAGGCCTGCAGCTCCATCAGCGCCACCAGCCCGTGGACCTCGGGCTCGCGCGGAGCCAGCTCGGCCAGCATGCGCCCGAGCCGCAGCGCGTCGAAGCACAGCTCCGGGCGCATCCAGCGCTCGCCCGCGGTCGCCGAGTAGCCCTCGTTGAATACGAGGTAGACGACTTCGAGCACGGACGCGAGCCGGGCCTCGAGCTCCTCGGGCACCTCGAACGGCACCGCCGCGTCGGCGAGCTTCTTCTTGGCGCGCACGATCCGCTGCGCGACGGTCGCCTCGGGCACGAGGAACGCGCGTGCGATCTCCTCGGTCGTGAGCCCGCCGAGCAGCCGCAGCGTCAGCGCCACCCGCGCCTCGGGCGAGAGCAGCGGGTGACAGGTCATGAAGAGCAGCCCGAGCAGGTCGTCGCCGGGCTCGTCCCCCGACGGCTCGCGCGCGAGCTCGGCGTACTTGCGCTCGAGCACCGCGCGGCGGCGCAGCTGGTCGATCGCGCGGCGCTTGGCGGTCGTCATCAGCCACGCGCCCGGGTTGCCGGGCACGCCGCTCTCCGGCCAGGACTCGAGCGCCGCGACGAGCGCGTCCTGCGCGAGCTCCTCGGCGAAGCTGACGTCGCGCACCATCCGCGCCAGCCCCGCGATCAGACGGGCCGACTCGACCCGCCAGACCGCCTCGATCGCCCGCTGCGTCTCCGTCACGCGGCCATGGAGACTAACTCGCGCGCAGACGCGCCTCCAGCTCCACGAGGTCCGGCGTCACGTTGCAGAACTCGTCGGCCGAGAAGACCTGGCGCAGCTCGAGCTCCACGTCGGGCTCGGGCCAGCGGCGGACCCACTCGAGCGCCTCGTCGCGCGACTTCACGTCGATCATGGTGAAGCCCGCGATCAGCTCCTTGGCCTCGGCGAACGGGCCGTCGGTGACCGTCGTCGTGCCGCCCTTGAACGAGATCCGCGCGCCGTCGACGCTGGGGTGCAGCCCCTCGCCGGCCACCATCACACCGGCCTTCACGAGCTCCTCGTTGTAGCGCATCATCGCGGCGATCAGCTCGGTGGACGGCTGCTTGCCCGCCTCGGTGTCGGCGTCGGCCTTGCGGATGATCATGAAGCGCATCGCGATACCTCCTGGAGTGGGTTCAACCAGGGCGACGAACGAGCCCGGCGCAGATCGACACGTGAAGGAAATCAAGCGTGGACGAACGTGCGAGTGGTGGCCGCGCGGCCGGGAGCGTACCGTCGCCCGCGTGATCCGACTCGCGCTGCTGCTGACCGCCGCCGTCATCGCGCTCTTCCCGGCCGCTGCGCACGCCGCGCCGCTCGCGGGATCGGACGTCGTGGGCACGAACCTCGGCACGATCAACCCCGGCCGAGCCGAGGCCTACCGCATGGTGGCGGCGCGCGACGGGATCGCCGGCGGCCTGGCGCTGCGGCTCGACGCCGGCAACTCCGCGTCGAAGGTCGTGCTCTCGGTCTATTCGGACGACCACTCCAACCCGGGGTCGCTGCTGGGCAGCGCGACGATCACGCAGCCCGTCGCGGGCGCCTGGAACTCGGTGCCGCTCACGAGCGGCGTGCCGATGACCGCCGCGACCCCGTACTGGTTCGTGCTCTTCATCCCGCGCGACGCGACCGGCAGGCTGCTGTGGATCGACCGCCCGGGCACGACCCGCGACCTCGAGCGCAGCAGCGCGACGTTCGACCTCACGACGCTGCCGGCCCAGTGGGGCACGCCGGCGCTCAAGAACGACACCGGCGGCCCGGTGTCCGGCTACGCCTTCGAGGTCCCGGCGCCGACGCCGACGCCGGTGGCCACGACCAGCCCGACGCCCTCGCCCACCCCGGCGCCCACGCCGGCGCCGACGCCCGCCGGGCCGGTCGGCGCATGGGGCTTCGAGGAGGCGGGCGGCGCGAGCGCCGTCGACAGCTCCGGCTTCGGCAACACGGGCACGATCGCGGGCGCGCAGCGCGGGGCCGGCATGTTCGGGCACGGACTGAGGTTCGACGGCCACGACGACTGGGTGACGATCCCCGACTCGCCGTCGCTCGACCTCACGAGCGCCATCACCGTCGAGGCGTGGGTCAACCCCACCGCCGGCGGCGCGCTGCGCACGCTCGCGGTCAAGGAATCCGGCCAGGGCCTCGCGTGGGGCCTCTACGGCGGCGGCAGGGCGAGCGGGCACGTCGCGGGGGAACAGTGGACCGACGCGAGGCTCCGGCTGCGCCGCTGGAGCCACGTCGCGGTCACCTACGACGGCGCCGACCTGCGGCTGTTCATCAACGGCTCGCCGCGGACCAGCGTCGCCCACACCGGCCCGCTGCCGACCAGCATCGATCCGCTGCGCTTCGGCGGCAACGCGCTCTGGCGGGAGTGGCTGAAGGGCCGCCTCGACGAGCTGCGCGTCTACGCGCGGCCGCTCTCGCTGGCCGAGATCCGGACGGACATGGTCACCCCGGTGACGCGCGCGAACCGCGCCGCGGCCGCGCGCGGCGGGACCGGCCGCGGGGCCGGCCGGGTGCACTACCGCGCCGCCGGCCCGCACCACCGCGCGCGGCGGTAGGCTCGCGCCGGATGGTCCGGCCCCTGCTTGCCGTGGTTGCTGCGGTGCTGCTCCTGCCGGCCGCGGCGCGCGCCGATCCGCCGGCCGGCTTCGCCGAGACGACGGCCTACAGCGTTCCCGGCGAGTACCTGACGTCCGTGCGCTTCGCGCCCGACGGACACGTGTTCGCGGCCGGCAAGGGCGGCCTGGTCTACGAGTTCGACGGGCCGGGCGACAGCACGCCGGCGGTGTTCGCGGACCTGCGGCTGCAGACGTTCGACGGCTGGGACCGCGGGATCACGGGGCTGGCGGTCGACCCGGACTACCTGCGCGGGCGGCCGTACGTCTACGTCGCGTACACGGTCGACCGCGCCCCGGGCTCTGACCTGGTGCCGGCCTGGAGCGACACCTGCCCGCTGCTGCCCGCCGGCTGCCCCGCCGAGGGGCGCGTGTCGCGCCTGGCCCCCGACGGCGCGGAGACGGTGCTGCTGGATGACTTCTGCGACCAGTCGCTCAGCCACTCGATGGGCACGCTGGCGTTCGGCCCCGACGGCGACCTCTACGTCAGCGCCGGCGACGGCGCCTCCTACAGCAGCGTCGACTACGGGCAGGACGCGAACCCGTGCGGCGATCCCCCGGCCGCGGCGGGGACGTCGCTGGCGCCGCCGGACGCGCTCGGCGGCGCCATGCGCGCGCAGTCCTACCGCCGGCCGGCGGCGCTGCCCGCCTCGCTGGACGGCGCGATCCTGCGCATCGACCCGGACAGCGGCGCCGCGGCCGCCGGCAACCCGGACGGGTCGGACGCGGTGCGCCGGCGGATCGTCGCCTATGGCTTCCGCAACCCGTTCCGCATGACGTTCCGGCCCGGCACCGGCGAGCTGTGGGCCGGCGACGTCGGCTTCGCCACGTGGGAGGAGATCGACCGCGTCCCGGACGTCTCGCGTGTGCGCAACTACGGCTGGCCGTGCTTCGAGGGCGGCGTCGTGCAGGACGGCTATGCCGCCGCGGGGCTGGACGCGTGCCGCGCGCTGGGGCAGGCGGCGACCGAGGCGCCGTACTTCACCTACCGCCACGGCGACGCGCTCGCGGGCTGCCCGGCGGGCTCGTCCTCGATCTCCGGGCTCGTGTTCTACGACGCCGCGGCGTTCCCGGCGCGCTACCGCGGGGCGCTGTTCTTCGCCGACTATTCGCGCGATTGCATCTGGGCGATGCTCCCCGGGGCGGACGGCCTGCCCGATCCGCAGCGCGTCGAGACGTTCGAGGCGGGCGCCGCGATGCCCGTCGACCTGCAGGTCGGGCCCGACGGCGCGCTCTACTACGCCGACGTCTTCGGCGGCACGATCCAACGCATCGCCCCGGTCGGCGACGCGCCGGTGGCGCGCATCGACGTCTCCCACGCTGGCTCGACGTACAGCTTCGACGGGTCGCGCTCGAGCGGAATGGCGCTCACTTACGCATGGGACCTGGACGGCGACGGCGCGTACGACGACGCCACCGGCGCGCACGTCTCGCGCGACTACGTCAAGCACGGTTACGTGAACGTCGGTCTGCAAACCACGGACGCTCGCGGATCGTCGGGCGTGGCCACGACGCGGCTGACGATCGGAACGCCGCCGGCGGTGACGATCGCCCCGGGCGGTGACGGCTGGGCGGTGGGGCAGGAGATCGCGTTCGCCGGCTCGGCGCGCGACGAGTCGGGAGCGGCGCTGCCGGCCGCGGCGCTGCACTGGACGCTCGACCTGCGCCACTGCTCGGCGCTCGCCCCGGACTCGTGCCACACCCACCGCATCCAGGACTTCGCGGGCGTCGCCGCGGGGCATTTCGCGGCGCCCGACCACGAGTTCCCCTCGCACCTCGAGCTGACGCTGACGGCGACCGACGCGAACGGCCTGAGCGCCTCCCAGACCGTGCGGCTGGACCCGCGCACGGTCGACGTGACCGTCCACAGCGAGCCGGAGGGCCTGCGGGTCGCGTTCGGCGGCGAGGCGCAGGCGACGCCGTTCACGCGCGCGGTGATCGCGAAGTCGCAGACGACGATGAGCGCGGCGAGCCCGCAGTCGCTCGGCGGCGCGTCGTACGTCTTCGGCTACTGGAGCGACGGCGGCGCGGCCACGCACGCCCTGTCCGCGCCCGCGCCCACCTCGGTCACCGCGACCTACGGGCGCCCGCCGGAGCTCGTCTTCGCCGGCAGCGACGCGGTCAACGCCGGCGCCTTCTCGCGCGCGTTCCCGGGCCACGGCGAGGTGTACGCGATGACCGCCGCGCGCACGGGACCGGTGCTCGCGCTGCGGCTGCACCTGGACCCGACCAGCGAGGCCGCGCGGATGATCCTCGGCGTCTACGCGGACATCGCGGGGGAGGCCGGGGCGCTGCTCGCCAGTGCGCCCGTGGAGCACCCGGTCGCGGGCGCCTGGAACGAGGCCCGGCTCGCCCAGCCGCTGCCGCTGACCGCGGGCACGAGCTACTGGTTCGCGCTGCTGGACCCTGCCGACTCCGGCGGCATCCTGCGCTGGAACGACCGCGCGTCCGCGACGCCGGGTAGCGAGCGCACGAGCCGCGACGCCGACCTCGCCGCGCTGCCCGCGAACTGGTTCGTGGGCCAGAAGTACGACGCCGGCCCGGTCTCGGGCGTCGCGATCGGGCCCGATCCGGCATTCGTCGTGTCGCGGCCGGTGGCGGTGGCCACTCCGGCGCCGGCTCCGGGTCCGCAGGCGCCGCTCCCGGTGACGCCGGCGCCCGCGGCGCCGGTGCGGCTCGCGCTCCCCGCACAGTCACTGCGGCTGCGCGGGGGCAAGGTGCCGGTGCGGCTCGCGTGCCCGGCGCGGGCCGCGCAGTCCTGCCGGCTCACGGTCGAGCTGCTGCGCGGCGAGCGGCGCCTCGGCCGCGCCGCGGCGACGGTCCGCCCCGGCGCCGCGCGCACCGTCCACATCCGCCTGGCCCGGCGCGACCGGCGCCGCCAGACGGTGACGATCCGCGTCACCTGGGGCGGCCAGGTGGTGCGGCGTCAGGCCGTGATCTCGGCGCCGCGGTCGCGGTCGACGAGCGCGGCGTAGCGGCCACCGAGCGCCATCAGGTCGTCGTGCGTGCCGCGCTCGGTGACGCGCCCCTGGTCGAGCACGATGATCTGGTCGGCGTCGCGGACGGTCGACAGGCGGTGCGCGATGACGAGCGTCGTGCGGCCCTCCGCGAGCTTCTCGAGCGCGACGCCGACGGCTCGCTCGGTGGCCACGTCGAGCGCGCTCGTCGCCTCGTCGAGCACCAGCACGGGCGGGTTGCGCAGGATCGTGCGGGCGATCGCGATGCGCTGCTTCTCGCCGCCGCTGAAGCGGAAGCCGCGCTCGCCGACGACCGTGGCGTAGCCGTCCGGCAGCGCGGCGATCGTGTCATGGATCTGCGCGGCGCGCGCCGCGTCCTCGATCTCCTCGTCGGAGGCCTCGGGCCTGGCGAAACGCAGGTTCTCGCGCACCGACGCGTGGAACAGGTAGGTCTCCTGCGAGACGACGCCGACCACGTCGGCGAGCGACGCGAACGTGAGCTCGCGCAGGTCGGTCCCGTCGATCAGCACCGCGCCGCGCTCGGGGTCGTAGAGCCGCGCCGCGAGATAGCCGAGCGACGTCTTGCCCGCGCCGGTCTCGCCGACCAGCGCCGTGCGCGTGCCGGGCGGCACGGTCACGTCGACGTCCGCGAGCGTCCACTCCTCGCCGTAGCGGAACCACACGCCGTCGAAGCGCACCTCGCCGCGCACGTCGGTGAGCGTGCGCTCGCCCGGCTCGATGTCCACCTCGAGGTCGAGGTACTCGAAGACGCGGTCGAACAGCGCCGTCGAGGTCTGGATGTCGACCGCGACGCTGAGCAGCGACTGGACGGGGAAGAACAGCCGCGTCTGGAGCGTCGTGAACGCGACGATCGTGCCGATCGACGCCGCGCCGGGCGCGAGCCCCGCGAACAGGTAGACGAGCGCCGGCATGACCGCGAACGTCGTCTGGATCGCGGACATCATCCAGCGCCCCGCCATCCGCGAGCGAACCTCGAGCTCGGCGAGGTTCGCCGACTCGTTCTCGAAGCGCTCGGCCAGCGCGGGCCCGCGGCCCATCGTCTTGCCGAGCAGGATGCCCGAGACCGACAGCGACTCCTGCACGAGCGAGGACATGTCGGCCATCGCGCCCTGCTTGACGGTGGTGATCTTGCGCCGCTGGGCGCCGACGCGGCGCGCCAGCAGCACGAAGAACGGCAGCAGCGCGAACGAGAAGAGCGCCAGCCGCCAGTCGAGCAGGATCATCGCGATCACGCTCGCGATCACCGTCGTGACGTTCGAAACGATCGCCGTCGCGGTGCTCGTGACGACGTTCTGCACGCCGCCGATGTCGTTGGCGATGCGCGACTGGATCTCGCCCGTGCGCGTGCGCGTGAAGAACGCGAGGCTGAGCCGCTGCAGGTGGCGGTAGACCTGCGTGCGCAGGTCGTGCATCACGCGCTGGCCGACCACGTTGGACAGCCACGTCTGGGCGACGCCCAGCACCGCGGTGACGACCGAGATGCCGATCATGCCGGCGACGAGCTCGATCAGCAGCTTGTCCTGGTTCTCCGGGATCGCGTGGTCGAGCACGTCGCGCAGCAGGAACGGCGACACCATCCCGAGCCCCGCCGAGATGGCGATCAGGAACAGGACGGTGAACAGCCGGCCACGATACGGCCGGAACAGGCGCGCGATGCGCTTCACGAGCCCGGCGGGTCGGGGCGCCCCCTCGCCACGCAGCGGTGGGGGTGAAGGGAGGTGGCGCCCTCCCGGACGGCCACCTCCTTCCCCAAAGCGCCGGGAGGCCGCCGTCACACGGCCACCGTGTTCGGCGCAGGCTCCAGGGCCAGCTCGAGAACCTCGTCGATGCTCATCACCGGGTGGAAGGACATCGCCTCGCGCACGTCGGCCGGGACGTCGTCCAGGTCGCCGCGGTTGCGCTCGGGCAGGATCACGGTCGTCAGGCCCGCCGCGTGCGCGGCCAGAATCTTCTGCTTGAGCCCGCCGATCGGCAGCACGCGGCCCTGCAGGGTGACCTCGCCGGTCATCCCGACGGTGTGCTTGACCGGGCGCCCGGTGAGCAGCGACGTCAACGCGGTCGTCATCGTGACGCCGGCGCTCGGGCCGTCCTTCGGGATCGCGCCGGCGGGCACGTGGATGTGGAACTCGCGCTCCTCGAACGCGTCGTCGCGGATGCCGAGCTCCTTCGCGTGGCCGCGGATGTAGGAGAGCGCGATCCGCGTCGACTCCTTCATCACGTCGCCCAGCTGGCCGGTCAGCGTGAGGTCGTTCTTGCCCTTCATCGCCGTCGCCTCCACGAACAGCACGTCGCCGCCGGTGCCGGTCACCGCGAGGCCCGTGGCCACGCCGGGGACCGCCGTGCGCAGCGCCGCCTCCTGGAAGACCTTCTGGCGGCCCAGCGCGTCGCGCACGATCTCCGTCGTGATCGCGACGGGCGCCTGCGCCTTGCCGGACGCGATCTGCGTCGCGGTCTTGCGCAGGATCGTGCCGAGCTCGCGCTCGAGGTTGCGGACGCCCGCTTCGCGTGTGTACTCCTGCACGACCTGCAGCAGGATCTCGTCGGAGACCGTCACCTCGTCGGAGAGCAGGCCATTGCGCTCGCGCTGGCGCGGCCACAGGTAGCCGCGGGCGATCGCGGTCTTCTCGGCGGTCGTGTAGCCGTCAAAGCGGATGACCTCCATGCGGTCCAGCAGCGGGCCGGGGATCGTCTCGGCGACGTTGGCGGTCGCGATGAACATGACCTCGGACAGGTCGAGCTCGACGTCCAGGTAGTGGTCGCGGAACGAGTGGTTCTGGGCCGGGTCGAGCACCTCGAGCAGGGCCGCGCTGGGGTCGCCGCGCCAGTCGGCGCCGACCTTGTCGACCTCGTCGAGCATGATCACCGGGTTCATCGTCCCCGCGTCGCGCAGCGCGCGCACCAGGCGGCCCGGAAGCGCGCCGATGTACGTGCGGCGATGGCCGCGGATCTCCGCCTCGTCACGGACGCCGCCGAGCGACATGCGCACGAACTCGCGTCCGGTGGCGCGCGCGATCGACTCGCCGATCGAGGTCTTGCCGGTGCCGGGCGGGCCGATCAGGGTCAAGATGGCGCCGCTCTTGCGGTCCTCCTTGATGCCGCGCTCGGTGCGCAGCTTCTTGACCGCCAGGTACTCGGTGATGCGGTCCTTGACGTCCTCGAGCCCGGCGTGGTCGGCGTCGAGCACCTCGCGGGCGCTCTTCGGGTCCAGCTTCTCCTCGGAGCGCTGGCTCCACGGCACGGAGATCAGCCAGTCGAGGTACGTGCGGATCATCGACGCCTCGCCGGACTGCTCGCCCATGCGCTCCAAGCGCGCGAGCTCCTTGACGGCCTGCTCGTTGACCGCCTCGGGCATCTCGGCCTCGGCGATCTTCTTGCGGTACTCCTCGGCGACCGACGCGCCGTCCTCGCCCAGCTCGCGCTGGATCGACTCCATCTGCTTGCGCAGGATGTACTCGCGCTGCTGCTTGTCCGCGCCGGACTGCACGTCCTCGCGGATCTTCTTGCGCAGCTGCAGCTCGGTCAGGCGCTCGCGCTGGAGGTTGACGGCGAGCTCCAGGCGCTCGGTGACGTCGAGCGTCTCGAGCGCCTTGAGCTTGTCCTCGAAGCTGACGTCGGGCGCGTAGCCGATCGTGTCGGCCAGCGGGCCGGGCTCGGCGATCGCGCGCAGGAACTGGGCGATGCGCTCGTCGGCGCCGCGCAGCTCGAGGATCTCCTCGATGATCGCGCGGTACTCGCGCTCGAGGTTTCGGGTGCGCCCGTCCACGGGCGCGTCGTCGGTGTGCTCGGCGACCTCGACCATCAGACGGCCGAGTTCGTCGGTGCGGGCGGCGCCGGCGACGCCGCGGGAGACGCCCGACAGCGAGACGGCACGGCCGCCGCCGGGGAGGCGGATGTGGTCGGTGATCTCGGCGATCGTGCCGACCGTGGCGAACTCGCCCTCGTGGCGCGGGACGAGCAGGACCCGCTCCTCGTCGCCGACGCGGACGGGAAGCGTCACATCCATGGTGGGGAAGACCACCGTGTCGTCCAGCGGGACGAGCAAGAGCGATGTCATGAGCTTAGAAACGCTTCACTTTCTGTAGCAACTTACCCTTGGTAGGTCTCGACAGACTAGCATCGAGCAAGTCGCGCTGCAAGAGATCTTAGTGCAGGCGACTCAGACCTTGACGCGGGCTTGACACCTCGCCTCGCGATGCCTAGTCTGTCTGGGTATGCGAGGCGACGTGTTGCGCGGACAGCTCGATCTTCTGCTCCTGCGGGTGCTGGCGGACGGGCCGCTGCACGGCTATGCGGTGAGCGAGGAGCTGCGGCGGCGCAGCACCGGCGCCGTCGATCTTCCCGAGGGCACGCTCTACCCGGCGCTGCACCGGCTGGAGCGCGACGGGTTGCTGGAGAGCGCATGGTCGCGAGATACAGCGCGCCGGCGCCGCGTCTACGCGCTGACCGCGCGCGGTTCGGCGGCGCTGCAGGAGCGCCGCGGCGAGTGGCGGGCGTTCGCGTCCGTGATCGACGGGGTGCTCGCGCCATGATCGCCCGCTACCTCGACGAGCTCGACCTCGCGCTGCGCCCGCTGCCGCGCCGGCTGCGCGCGCGGATCGTCGACGAGGCCGCCGACCACCTGCAGGAGGCGACCGCGGCGCTGCTGGAAGCGGGCGAGCCGGCCACGTCGCCGGCCACACGCGTGGCGAATCGCTTCGCGGCCGAGCACGCGGCGGTGTCCGCGTTCGGGCCCGCCGAGCTGGTCGCGGACCGCTTCGCCGCCGAGCTGGCGACCGAGCGCACGACGCGGGCCGGCTGGACGTCGGCGGTCGCCGCGATCGCGTTCGGGCTGGTCGTGGTCGCGGGGCTGCGGCAGGACGCGCTCGCGTTCTTCACCGTCCAGTTCGCGTTCGTCGCCGGCGTGGCGATGCTGATCCGGCTGCTCCGATACGGCGGCCGCGTCGAGGCCGACCCAGGCGCGCTGCGGATGATCCGGCGCGCGGCGGCGCTCGCGACCGGCTGTGCAGGGGTGACCCTGGCCGCCTCCGCGGCGGCGCTCGTCCACCATCCCGCCGGCCCGGCGCAGAGCGCGGCGCTCGCCGGCACGGGACTGCTCGTGGCCGCCGCCGCTGTGCGGCTCGTGGCGACGCGCCGTCCGCTCGCCGCCGCGGGCCCGGGCGCGCCGGCGCCCGGCGTGTTCGACGACCTGCACGCGCTGGCGCCGGCGCCGCCGCTCGCGTGGGTGGCTGAGCAGTTCCGCCGGCGTCCGTGGCGCGTCGCGGTCGCCGTCGCGCTGGCGTGCGGCGCAGTGCCTGCGGCCGCCAAGCTCCACGAAAACGGCTTCGCGCCGCGCGCCCTGCTCGCCGCGGCGGTCGTGCTGGCCATCGAGGCGCTCGCGGTGCTGGGCGGGTTCGCCGCCTGCGCGCGGTTCCTCGGGCTCCGCGGCGCCGCCGGTACCTAGCTACAAACGGGTGAAGTGAGAACGGCCGCGCGGGCGGCGCGGCCGTTCTCGTGGCGGTCGCAATCGGGCGGATTGGACCGGTCGGGAGTCGCGGGCGGGCGGGCCCGCGTCCTGTTGTGATGGTCTCAGGCGCTGCGGACGGGATCCCGGGTGCGGCGGGCTTGTCGGTCGGGTGGGCCGTGGTCGGTCAGGCGGCGCGCAGGGCGGGCGTGTCGAGGTACCGGATGCCGGCCTCGACCACGGTCGAATCGATCCGCGCGGCGCGCACCACGAAGCGACGCCTGATCCTAGATCGCCTCAGCCTCGCCACGAACCACGCCACCGAGATTCGCCACCGCCGCCGCAAACCTGGTTATGGCAACCGGCACCTGAACGGTTACGGTGCCATTCGCGACGTCGTCAGCCGACGGCGTCTGCCGTGAGCCGGTGCCGCAACAGCGCCGCGACCGCGCCGAGCTCTTGGAGGTCCTCCCCGCGCACCGCGAGCACGCGTCCCCCGAGGTCGAGCGTACGTCGGGCGATCTCGTCGGTGATGCTGTAGCCGTCGGGGCGGAGGGTCACGGCGCCCCCGTCGTCGACAACGCCGCGGCTGTCGGATTCGATGTCGACGAGGAGCGTGTCGACCGCGCCCACGGTGGCGGCCCGCGCGACGTCTCCGAGATCGGTCAGGCCGCGACCTTGCTGAGTCCAAGCGTTCAGACGCTGACGCAGATCTTCGAGCTCTCGGTCTCGCAACTCGTCGAGGATCGGACGCGCCGCTTCGGCGAGTTCGTTGTCGGAGAGCGCGTCGGGGTTGCCGGTGATGCCGCGGTCGACGAGTTGGGGCGACGTCGCGACGGAGCGGTAGATGGAGTCCAGCGGCGATGCGGCGGCGAGGATCAGCGGCATCTCGGGCGTCACGCTGCGCAGCATCGCGTCGATCAGCCGGGCGTACTGGCGCATGCGAACCTTGTCGCCTTCGGCGCCGAGCAGATGCGTCATCTGCGACGGGTCTTGAACGTGGGACCGACCGACCGCGGTCTCCAGATCGCCCGGCAAGCCGGAGACGTCGAGCGATGAGACGTCGCCATCGGCCGTGAGCTCCAACACTCGGCACGCGTTCTGGGAGAGCGCCAGGATCATCGCGGCCTGGGGGAAGCTCGTGGCGCGCAGGAGGGGCATGACGGTGAAGCGGTCGCCGACGTGGGTGCCGGCCGGCAACCGGTTGGGCAGGCGAAAGGTGCGGAGTCTGTCGGGCGTGGCAAAGACCGCCAGGCAGTTGGCCTGCAACGCCCAGAAGGTGTAGTCCTGTTCAAGCTCGTCCAAGCTGGTGGCGATGGCTTGGATGTCCTCGCGCGACGCGCCGGCCGCTCGCAGTTGTGCGACCGCTGCCTCGGCCTGGTTCTTGAAGGCGATGCGGTCGCCCCGTGCCTGCTGTGAGAGCGGCGTCGTCGGCCGGTAGAGCGTGACGCACGACGGCTGCGCGACAGCGAGCAGTTCGGAGATCTCAGCTTGCGTGGGAAGGTTGATGTGCATCCGCCACCCTGACTCTGGAGACCCGTCGGATGACGCCGCCTCACCCGCCGCGGATGACCGAGGCGGCTCGGCATTCATCCCGCCCGAGCGATGCGGTGTCACCCAGCGCCCGACGACGTTCTCCTCGGTCATCGAACGCCGGAACGCTCGCGGGCGAGTCGATCGCGGCGACGGATCAAGCTCGCGGCCGGCTCGGATGCGCACCAGCACAGGACATATGTGAACCGCTGCTCATCCCGTCTGAGAGCGGCGGTGTGGCGTCGAGTGTCTCGAACCCTTCGCGTCAGACGAGCCGCTGATTGAGCTTGGACCCGGCCGCCTCGACGCGCTGGGTAGCCTCGCGCGCGTTTACGTGCACGCCGCGGGCCGCCTGACCGGCGGCAGGCCGGCGGGGCCCGAGCAGTCCCGCCCGTCAATCGCCCGCGCGGGAGTGCGCTCACCCGCTCGCGCGTCACTCTCGTCGCATGCTCAAGGCGGCGGCAGCTCTCGCCTCGGCGGCGATCGTGGCGGTCGGATGCGGGGACGGCGGGAGCGCGGCGACGAAGGCATCGCCGACGGCGACGGCGACGACCGCGAAGTCTCCGCTCGAGCCCGCGGCGGTGGCGCGCATGCCGGCGGTCGCGCAAGGGACGTCCGACTCGCTGCCGGCGCCGGCCTCGACCAAGGTCCACGATCCGAACCTGCTGCACTCGGCGTTTTCCTCGGCCGAGTCGATGTGGAGCCGCGAGTTCTCCGCCGCGGGCACCGCCTATCAGCACGCCTCGCTGACGTTCTTCCACAGCACGGTGCGGACGCCGTGCGGCGAGCAGAGCCGCGAGACGGGGCCGTTCTACTGCCCGCCGGCGCACGGCGTCTACCTCAACACGGCGTTCTTCGACGCTCTCGCGCGCGAATACGGGCTCTCGAGCGGCTTCGCGGCCGGCTACATCACCGCGCACGAGGTAGCCCATCACGTCCAGCAGTTGCTCGGCACGCTCGGGGCGGTCCACGCCGCGGACCAGCGCGACCCGGCCAACGCCCGCTCGATCGCCACCGAGCTGCAGGCAGACTGCTACGCCGGCGTCTGGCTGCACACCGTGTCCGCGAGCGGCCAGCTCAGCGAGTCCGACCTCGAGGACATCCTCAAGGCCGCCCAGGTCGTCGGTGACGACTTCCAGCGCAACCGCGCCGGCGTCGAGCTGGCGCCGGAGACGTCGACGCACGGCTCCTCGGCGCAGCGGGTCCGCTGGCTGTCGCAGGGCCTCGCCGAGGGGCGGCCGAGTGCGTGCGACACGTTCTCCGGCCTGTAATCGAACAGCGACTGCACCTGTCCGCCCGACAGACGCAGCATCCAGCCCTCCGTTCCGCCCGATTTGCAGGGCACTCATCCCCGCATGACCGGACGGAACGGGCGGTCCCCACCGACTATGTCCGGGGCAAGTAGCTACCTATCGGGGGGGCGTGTCGATCGCCCAGTGCTTGAGCAGTTCGGCGATCTCGTCGCGACCGTTCCCGCTGCCCAGGGCGGACATCATGAGCACCCTGGCCTGACTCGTGCGCAGCCGACCGGCGAAGAGGGCCCCGGCCGTGTGGAGGTCGTGGCCGCCCCCGTTCCCGTAGACGGCGGCGACCGGGCCGGTGTCGCAGCGCGAGGTGACCGTGACGACCACGCCGGCTGCGACAAGCTCACGGACCGTCGCCGCGATCGCCGGTGGCGCGTTGCCGAGGCCCATGGCCTGCAGGACGATTCCGCGCGCTCCATCCGCCGCGGCGGCCTCGAGCATTCGCGGGCCTGCGCCGATGCTGAGCGCGACGACCTCGACCCGCGGCTCCAATCGCTCTGGCGTGAGCTTGACGGGCGCGCGCACCGGCGGTGCGACCCACCGCACGCACCCGTGGTTGACCAGCGCCTGCGGCGGCATGTGGGGGTCGGCGAATGGCGCTGGGTCCACGGTGCTGCGCTTCACCGCGACGGCGCCGGCGTCGACGCGACCGCCGAGGCACACGAGCACGCCGCGGCCGCGTGCGCCGGCGTCGCCGGCGACAGCCTGCGCGTCGCGAAGGTTGCGGGGTCCGTCGGCCTGGGGGCGGCCGGCGTGGAGCTGGGCACCGGTGAAGACGATGGGGGTGGCGCCGTCGTGCAGCAGGGCGCAGAGAAACGCGCCTTCCTCGAGGGTGTCGGTCCCGTGCGTGATGACCACGCCCGTCACCCGTGGATCGGACGCGCGGGCCACGGCGGTGCGCGCGATGCGTTCGAGCTCCTCGACCGTCATCGCGTAGGACCCGATGCGCGAGATCTCCTCCACCTCGACGGCGGGAGCGTCGCCGAGCAGTTCGGGACCGGTCAGCGTTGCCACGACGCCGCCCGAGGGATGCGGAACCGAGGCGATCGTGCCCCCGGTGGTGAGGACGGTGATCACGCGTCTTCTGAGGCGCCGAGAACGCGTTCGGCGATCTCGCCGCACGTCAGCAGCTCGACGTCGCCGCACTCCCGAGCGAAGGTGACGAAGCGCTCCACATTGCGCAGTCGCGACGGGCGGCCCGTGAGGAACGGATGGCAGCAGATCAAGCAGAGCGACCCGGTCTCGCGCATCGCGTCGAGCTCGCCGGTCCACAGGCCCAGCACTTTCTCGGGCGACTCGATCGTGCGCCCGATGTCGGGCCGTGGGACGAACGCGTATTGCTCCCAGTCGTCCAGCGACCAATGGACCGGCAGCTCGACGAGCGGCGCGTCGCCCAACACCAGGTAGGGCCGGTCGTCGTCCATCAGGGACGAGTCCCAGCGCAGACCGTACTCGGGCAGCAGGTCGAGGGTGTAGCGCGTCTGCTGCCACAGCGGGGCGCGGTAGCCGGCCGGGGTGACGCCGTGCTGTGCCAGCGCGGCCAGGGCCTGCTCGAGGTCGGCGCGCTGGTCGTCGGGCGTCAGGTCCACGAGCGGGACGTGGCGATGCGAGTGCGCCGCGACCTCGTGGCCGGCCTCCAGCACGGCCTCGAGCGCCGCCGGCCAGCGTTGCACGGTCACGCCGGGGAAGAAGAAGGTGCAACGCAGCGCAAGCCGCTCGAGCAGCGCGAGGATGCGCGTGATCGCGACGCGCGGCCCGTAGGCCTGATGCGACATCGTCGACAGGTGCGTCACCACGGTCGGGTCGGCGGCCAGCAGCGGGCTCTCCGCATCGACGTCGAAGCTGATCGATGCGACTGCGGCCGCGCCGCGCCGCCACCCGTCAGGGGCGTCGCGGCGTAGGGGCCAGTCAACCATCGGTGGCTCGGTCACGCGGTCTCCACCACGGGCATCGACGTGACGGCCGCCGCGGATCGCCGCTCGACGCGGATCACCAGCAGCCAGTAGGCGCCGGCGGCGACCACGCCACCGGTCAGCCACGAGAAGTCGCTGTTGCCGATGTCCTTGGCGACGGGGCCGTGCATCGCGCTGACGAGCCCGTACTGCCAGGCCCACCCGGCGATGAGGCCGAGCGCGAGCGCGGCGAGCGCCCCGACGTTGACGTCGCCGTGGCGGTCCCGCGTGCGCGCCGCGTAGAGCTGCGCGACGTCGACGCGCCCGCGCCGCACCACCAGGAACTCGACCAGCAGGATCGCGGCCCACGGACTGATCCACACGATCAACGACGACATCCAGTTGTCGAACGAGCTGGCGAAATCGTCGGCGTGGAGGAACACGACGAGCACCGCTGAGGCGATGGTGCCGGCGAACAGGCAGATCTTCCAGCGAGCGACGCGTACCCCGAGGGTCAGGGCGGCGAGGCTGCACGAGTAGAAGTTGAGGATGTTGGTCGCCACCGGCCCGTGCAGGATGAGGAGCAGGACCGGCAGGGACATGACCCCGAACGCCGAGATGACGAGATCGGAGGGGTCGGCGCCGTTGGTTCCGCTGGCGACCGCAGCCCCGAGTCCGGCCAGCCAGACGGTGGGCACGAACATCCCGAGCGCGGTGGCCCAGAACACGCGGCGCGTGGAGTGTGCCGGCGCGACGAAGCGCGTGTAGTCGGCGGCGTAGACGAGCCAGCTGATCGCCCACCCGACACCGATCGCGGTCATCAGCTGCGTGATGGCGGTGAAGCGTTCGCCGCCGTGGGCGGTGCCGTGGGCGAGGTGGATGTGGGTCTTGGTCAGCGCCAGCACCGTCATGATCGCCATGATCGCGGCGGTGATCGGGACCGTCCATCGCTCGAAGCTGCGGATGGCGTAGAAGCCCCACACGGCGATGACGACCTGCAGCAGCATGATCGCGAAGGCGATGGCGTACTTGAGTCCGTCGCCGCCGTGGATTCCGACGCGGCTCAGCGCGCCGAGGGCGAGGTCGAGCACGACCCACGTGTTGACCCCGATCCACCCCATCGTCAGCAGCATCTGCACCGTGGCGGGCAGGTAGGCACCTCGCCGGCCGAACGCCATGCGGGTCAACACCATCATGTTGACGCCGGTGCGATGGCCCATGATCGAGAACACCCCGAAGACGGCGCAGCCGATGGCGTTGCCCACGATGACGACCGCCATCGTCTGCAGGAACGACAGGCCGAGGACGATGCCCAGCGCACCGAGCACCCAGTTGATCGGGGCGATGTTCGCGCCCATCCAGATCCAGAACTGGTCGCCCGGGCTGGCCGTGCGATCCCGGTCGGGCACCGGCTCGATGCCGTGAACGTCGAATGCCGCATCGGCGGCCGTTGTAGCGCTCATCGCGTCTCTCCTCCATCGAACGGCTGACGGGCGCAGCAGACCCGATGGCGTCACCACAATGAAGTGGTGAATCTCCCAGTCATCGAGGCCGGTAGTGTCGGTTTCTCCATGACCACGCTGCGTGAGTTGGCCGCACGGCCCGAGCTTCCCATCACGGTGCTCAGCGGGCACGGCGAGCTCGACCAGGAGGTGCGCTGGGCGCACGTCACCGAGTTGCCGGACCCCACTCCGTACCTGCGGGCCGGCGAGTTGGTCCTGACCAACGGGCTGTGGCTCGACGGCGAGTGCTCCGCGGAGGCCTACGTCGCGGCGATCGCTGCCAGCGCCGCGTGCGGCCTCATGTTCGGGTTGCTGGAGCACCGGCCGCGGGTGCCGCCCGAGCTCGTCGATGCGTGCCGTGCTCACCATCTGCCGCTGCTGGCGCTGGCGATCGAGGTGCCCTTCACCGCGGTGTCGGAGGCTCTGGCGCGGATCCAGGCAGCCGAGCGACAGCGCGACCTGGCGCAGTCGGTCTCGCGTGCCGAGGCGCTGCTGCGGGCGGTCGTGCGGGGCGCCGAGGATGCCGACGTCCTGGCGCTGCTGCGGCGCGATCACGACCTTCCGGTGGCGCTCGTCGACCACGCGGGCCGGCTGCTGGCCTGCGACGGCGTCGACCCCGAGACCCTCGACGTGGCGGCGCTGACGACGGCGATGGACGGTCCGACGCGCGCCGAGGTGGCCCTGCGCGACGGCGCGCTGGCCGCCGTCTTCCCGGTCCACGGACTCGGTGAGACGGAGGCGCTACTCGTCTGCGAACGTCCGCTCGTCGACCTGACGGCCGCCGAGCGAGCGGGGCTCGCCCAGACCGCGGGTTTCCTGACGCTCGAGGTGACGAGGCGCCAGGCGATGGCCGCGGTCGAATCGCGCTTCGCAGGCGAGCTGCTGGAGATGGTCCTCGACGCCACGCGTCGCGCCCACGAGGTGCCCGGTCGCCTCCGGTCCTTCGCGCTTGATCCTGACGGCCCGCTGGCAGCGGTGTCGATCGCCCTGGCCGACGGTCCGCCGCCGCCCTGGCTCGGCGCCGACGTCGCGCGGTTCTGGCTGCGCCGCGGAATCGCCGCCGTCGTACCGCAAGGTGCCGACGATGCGCTGGCCGTCGTCGGCTGGCCGCACCAGAGGGACGCGCTGCGCGCCGCCGTCGATGAGCTCGTCGCGCTGCTCGCCGGCGATGTCCGCGCCGTGGCCGGTATCGGGCGGATCGCGGACGACCATCGCGACCTGCGCCGAAGCCTCCTGGAGGCGCGCGAGGCACGCCGCGTCGTCCAGCGACGTCGCAAGGGCCCGCCGGTCGCGCTGTTCGACAACGTCGGAATCCCACCGCGTCCTGCTGGCGCTGCACGATCGCCAGACGCTCGAGGACTTCGCCGCAGCGGTGCTCGGACCGGTGCGCGCCTACGACGAGCGCCACCGGTCGGAGCTCGAGCACACGGTCGAGGTGTTCCTGGCGAGCGGCGGCCGCTGGGCGGCCACCGCCCAGCGCCTTCACGTGCACGTCAACACGTTGCGCAACCGGCTTGCCCGGATCGAGGAGCTGACGGGGCGCGACCTCCAGAGCACCGACGACCGCGTCGATCTGCACCTCGCCCTGCAGGCACTCAGCGGGTAGATGTTGCCACAGCCATCGAGGCCAGGACTGGAGGATATTCCAATTCCAGATGCTGGGGACACCTGCTGGGATGACGCCCATGCCGGTCAGCACTCCCGACGTCGTCGAAATACCGGCCGGCGAGGGCCGCTGCGTGGCTGTCGAACGGAACCGCCGGTTCCGCGTCGTCGACGTCGAAGGCGGACAGGTCGCTGACCTCTTCGCGTTCGCGGCGGCTGACCCAGCCGAACACCTCAGCGCCTCCCACACCCGCGGCCACCTGAACCGGCTGTTTCCGCGGCCCGGGGAGCCGTTCATCTCCGGCCGCCGCCGGCCCTTGCTGATGTTGGAGTCCGACGAGAGCCCCGGCGTGCACGACATGCTCATCCCGGCGTGCGACACCGAGCGCTACGCGCGCCTGGGCGCACGCGACCACGCCTCGTGCGCGGAGAACCTGATGGCCGCGCTGGCACCACACGGCATCACACCCGGCACCGTGCCACAGCCCGTCAACCTCTTCATGAACATCCCGGTCGGCACCGACGGCGTGCTGTCCTGGCGGCGGGCGCCCACGCTCCCGGGCGACGGTGTGACGTTGTGCGCGCTCGACGATCTGCTCGTGGTCGTCTCGGCATGTCCACAGGACCTCGTCGACATCAACGGCGGCCGGCCCACCCCTCTGCACCTCCACCTCCTCTAGGAGTCTCACGCCATGTCGCACCCGCTCCTGCAGCCCGTCGCCGTCGGCGGGCTGAACGTCGCCAACCGCGTCGCCGTCGCCCCGATGTCGCGCGTGAGCACCGCCGGTGACGGCGTCGCCACCGGGGCGATGGCCGAGTACTACGCCGAGTTCGCCGCCGGCGGCTTCGGCCTGGTCATCAGCGAGGGGACGTACTTCGACCACGCCCACAGCCAGGCCTACCCCAACCAGCCCGCGTTGGTGACCGACCAGCAGGTGGCGGCGTGGGCCCGCGTCGTCGAGGCCGTACGCGAGGCCGGCGGCCGGATCGTGCTGCAGCTCATGCACGCGGGTGCCCTCGTGCAGGGCAACCTCCATCGAAAGTTCGCGATCGCGCCGTCGGCCGTCGCGCCGAAGGGACGGATGTTGAAGGGCTACGGCGGCTCGGGGCCCTACGCGACGCCACGCGCCGCGACCGCCAGGGAGCTGGCCGAGGTCCTCGATGGCGTTGCTCTAGCGGCGGCGCGAGCGCGCCAGGCCGGCTTCGACGGCGTCGAGATCCATGCCGCCAACGGCTACCTGTTCGATCAGTTCATCACCACCTACGCCAACCGCCGAACGGACCGCTACGGCGGCAGCGCGACCAACCGCACACGGCTGACCGTCGAGGCCATCGACGCGGCGCGCACCGCCACCGACGGCGAGCTCGCCATCGGTGTGCGCGTCTCGCAGGTCAAGGTCAACGACCTGGACCACCGCTGGTCCGGCGTCGAGGAGGCCGAGGAGATCTTCGGTGCGCTGGCCGCGGCCCGCCCCGACTACGTCCACGTCGCCAGCGAAGGCGCCCCGTGGCGCGAGACGTCGTTCCTCGCTCCAGACGTGAGCATCACCGGTGTCGCGCGGCGCGTCTGCAGCGTGCCCGTGATCGCCAACGGCGGAATGCACGACCCGACACTCGCGACCGAGCTGCTCGCCGAGGGCCACGCCGACCTGGTCTCGCTCGGGCACGGCGCTCTCGCCAACCCCGACTGGCCGGCCCGAATGGCTGCTGACGAGCCGTTCGACGCCTTCGACCCGGGCCTGCTGAGCCCCGAGGTCACCATCGAGAACTCACGCCGCCACGGCGCTGCGCGACCGGTCGCGCCCGCGGCAACGTAAGGCCCGACCCGCCGTCGACGTTACTTGGGCGGCATCCGCAGCGCCCCGTCGAGGCGGATCACCTCGCCGTTGAGCATCGTGTTGCGCACGATGTGCTCGACGAGCGCGGCGTATTCGTCCGGGCGGCCGAGCCGGGGCGGGAACGGGACCTGGCCGCCGAGCGCCTCGCGCGCCTCCTCGGGCAGCCCCGCGAGCAGCGGCGTGTCGAACAGCCCGGGCGCGATCGCGCACACCCGCACGCCGGACGGCGCGAGATCGCGCGCGGCGGGCAGCGTGAGCGAGACGACGGCGCCCTTGGACGCGGCGTACGCGATCTGGCCGATCTGGCCGTCGTAGGCGGCGATCGACGCGGTGCTGATGCAGACGCCGCGCTCGCCCTGGCCGTCGGGCTCGTTGGGAAGCATCGCCGCCGCGGCGAGCCGCAGCACGTTGAAGGTGCCGAGCAGGTTCACGCGCACGACGGTCTCGAACGGCTCGTAGGCGTGCGGGCCGCGCCGGCCGGCGATCTTCTCCGCCCAGCCGATGCCCGCACAGCAGACCGAGATGCGCAGGCCCTGCTCGCCGGCCGCGGCGCTGACGGCGGCCTCGACCTGCTCGGGCTCGGTCACGTCGGCTTCGACGAAGCTGGCGCCGATCTCCTCGGCCAGCGCGGCGCCACGAACCGGGTTGAGGTCGGCGATGGTGACGCGCGCGCCGGCGGCCTGCAGGTGGCGGGCGGTCGCGGCGCCCAGGCCCGAGGCGCCCCCGGCCACGAGCGCATTCACTCCTTCGATCTGCATGACGGCAACCTACGCGGCGCGCGCGGGTGACGCCTGCGCGGCGAGCACGGCGTTCCCCTCGAAGCGCGCGGTCACCCTGGCGCCGTGCGGCGCGCCGAGATGCGTCCGGTAGGCGCAGTTCCTGCGCAGGCCGGCCTTGTGGGTGCGCAGGGTGTGCTTGCCGACCGTCACCGTCACCGTGACCGTGCCGGACCTGCAGCCCTGCTTCGCGCCGAGCGCCGCCGGCACGCGCACGCGCCCGCTGGCGAGGCCCGCCGCGAACTTCAGCGTCACCCGCGGCGAGAAGCGGCGCAGCGTCAGCTCGCGCAGCGCGGTCGCCGTCTGGCCCGCGCCGTCCACGGCGATCGCCACCATCGTGTTCCGGCCGAGCTCGCCCGCGGTCGCCTGGAAGGCGCACGACCACGGGGCCGCCGTCGCCTCGCACGCGAGCGTGTCGCCGGCGAAGTACTGGACCTTGGCCACGCCGCGGTCATCGCTCGCGGTCGCGGCCAGCGTGAGCGGCTTGTTGGGGGAGAGGCTGCGCTTGGCCGCCGGAGCCGACCACGCGATCACCGGCGGCCGGTCGCTGTCGCTCAGCAGCAGCGACGGCACTCCGGCTCCGGCGACCTCGACGGTCTCGCAGTCGGGCGCCGCGGTGTCCAGCGGGTCGGCGACGACGTTGTCGTGCCCGCCGCCGCACGTGATCTGGTCGGCCTCGCCGTCGCGCGCGTCGATCGTGTCGTCCTCGGGGCCGCCGTTGAGCACGTCGCTGCCGGCGCCGCCGGTGATGCGGCCGCGGCCGGCGAGCACGGTCAGCACGTTCGGCTGCTCGTTGCCCGTCAGCGTCACCGTTCCCGCCACCAGCCCGAGCGAGCGCGCCGAGCCCTGCACCTGCTCGATGTCTCCAAGCACGTTGTCGCCCTCGCCCGCGGCGCCGTCGTCGCCGGTGCCGTCGAGCGTCACGGCGAGCGCGGGCGGCGCGATCAGGATCGAGGCGAGCACCGCGCGATCGTTCCCGGCGCCGCCCGAGTAGCGGTCAGCGCCGGTTCCGCCGTCGAGCACGTCGTTGCCGTCGCCGCCGGTCATCGCATCGGCGCCGGCCTGCCCGTCGAGCTCGTCGTCGCCCGCTCCGCCGTCGAGCTGGTCGTTGCCGTCGCCGCCGTCGAGCGTGTCGCTGCCGTCGTCGCCGGTCAGCGCGTCGCTGCCCCCGCCGCCGTAGATCGTGTCGTCGTCCGGGCCGCCGCGCAGCGTGTCGTTGCCCGCCCCGCCGTAGAGCTCGTCGTGTCCGTCGGCGCCGAGGATGGTCGCCGGCACGGTGGTCAAGCCGGCGAGCGAGAGGACGGCGCCGCCGGCGTCGACCACGTCGTTGCCGTTGCCCGCGTCGACCGTCACGCTGGTGACACCGCCGCATAGGAACGTCGTCGTGGCGACCACCGTGGTGCAGCCGGCGACCTGCGTGATCGGGTCGGCGTCGCCGAACAGCGGGTAGCGCTGCACGGCGACCAGGCCCGGAGTCGTCTCGCTGAGCGAGATCGCGTTCGCGACGCCGCTCGCCGCGGTGAACTTGAGCGCGCCGCCGCTGTTGGTGAGCGACGCCGCGCTCGCGGACGCCGGCAGGGCGAGCGCGAGCGCGCAGCAGACCACGAGAACCGCCCGGAGAGCCATCGTGGTCGGACGCTAACCGGTCGGTTTCCGTCGCGGGTGAAATCTACGCCGTGCGCACGCTGCGGCCCGTCGCCGAGCGCGGCCTGAGCACGGTGTTGCCGTCGAAGCGGGCGCTGAAGCGCAGGCGGCTCGCCGGGCGCGCGTGGAAGCTGATCGTGAGCGCGTACGTGCAGGCGGCGGAGAGCTTGGCGCGGCGCGTGGAGACCGTCCGCTTGCCGGCCTTGGCCGTGACCGTCACGGGCGCTCCGGCGCACCCCTGCGCGGGCGTCACCGCGGCGGGCAGCGCCAGCGTGCCGCGTACGGTGAACCGGTACGGGGCCCGCCGGTCGCGCCTGGGGGAGAGCGAGAGCGAGAGCGACCGCGCGTCGAGCCGCGCGACCGTGACCGTGCGCGTCACGCTCGCCGTCTGGTTGCCGGTGTCGATCGCGGTGGCGATCAGCGTGTTGCGGCCCACGTCGCCGCCCTGCGGGCGGTAGGCGCACGTGTACGGTGGCGCGGCGTCCTCGCACAGCAGCCGGTCGTCGTCGGAGAAGCGGACCTTGGCGATGCCGCGGTCGTCGCTCGCGTCCACCGACAGCGTCGTCGTCTGATCGCCCGACAGGCTCGCGGCGCCCGCGGACGCCGACCACGCGATCGACGGCGGCCGGTCGTCCGCCCCGCCCACCACCACCTCGGTCTGCACGTGCTCGCAATCGCTCGCGACGGTGTCCTGCTGGTCGGCCCTCACGGTGTCGTCGCCGTCGCCGCAGGAGACCCGGTCGGCGTATCCGTCGCTGGCGAAGATCGTGTCGTCCTGCGGACCGCCGGACAGGATGTCGCTGCCCGCGCCGCCCGTGATCGTGCCCTTCCCGCCCTCGACCGTGAGGCTGTTGCCGGCGTCGCTGCCGACGATCGTCACCGTCGACGCCGCGAGCGTGCCGGCGTCGACGTCCTCGACGTCGGTCCCGACGTTGTCGCCTTCGCCGGGCTCCCCGTCGTCGGCCACGCCGTCGAGCGTCACGTTCAGCGCGCCGCTGCGGTTGGGGTAGGAGACGATGTCGAGGCCGGCCCCGCCGGACAGCCCGTCGGCCCCGGTCCCGCCGGAGAGCTGGTCGTCGCCGTCGCCGCCGGCGAGCGAGTCGTTCCCGCCCTCGCCGAACAGCGGGTCGTTCCCGGCGCCGCCCGTGAGCGTGTCGTCGCCGGCGCCGCCGCGCAGCGTGTCGATGCCGTCGCCGCCGTCCAGCGAATCGGCCACCGGGCCGCCGGTCAGCTCGTCGTCGCCGGTCCCGCCGACCAGCGTCGCGGGGATGTCGGCGAGCGCGCGCGCGTCGACCATGTCGTTGCGGTCGCCCGAGTCGATCACCACGCGGGCCACGCCGGAACAGAGGTACTGCGTCGCCGGTCTGATCAGGATGCAGCCGGAGTTCTGGATCGGATCGTCGTCGAGCCCCTGCCTTCCGATCACGATCAGGCGCGTCTGCGTGTCCGTCTCCTCGACGGTCACGTTGTTGTCGTGGCCTGGACCTGCGACGTAGGTCACGACCCCGCCGCTGAACGTCAGCGTCGCGGCATGCGCGCCCGGCGCGGCCACGAGCCCGAGTACGACCGCGGCCCCCGCGGCGAGGAAGCGACGTCCCGTCATCGCGGGAACCGTAGCCCAGGAACCGGGGGAATCCGGTCCGCGTCCGAACACCGGAGGCGCGTCAGGCGTCGAGCGGGGGGACGTGGCAGCCCGCCACGTGGTCGTCGACCATCCCGCAGGCCTGCATCAGCGCGTACGCGGTCGTCGGGCCGACGAAGCGAAAGCCGCGCTTCTTGAGCTCGCGCGCCATCGCCTTGGACTCCGGCGTCGTCGCCGGCACGTCGGCGCCCGTCGTCCAGCGCGGCCGCGGTGCGGGCGCGAACGACCACAGCAGCTCGGTCAGGTCGCCCAGCTCGAGCGCCGCGCGCGCGTTCGCGATCGCGGCGAGCACCTTCGCCCGGTTGCGGATGATGCCGGCGTCGGCCATCAGCCGCTCCACGTCGCGGTCGCCGAACGCGGCGACCGTGGGAATGTCGAAATCCGCGAACGCCGCCCGGAAGTTCTCGCGCTTGCGCAGGATCGTGATGAACGAGAGCCCGGACTGGAACGCCTCGAGGCACAGGCGCTCGAACAGCCCCTGGTCGTCGCGCACCGGCTGGCCCCATTCCACGTCGTGGTAGGCGATGTACTCGGGTGCGGAGACCGCCCACGAGCAGCGCACAAGACCGTCTTCGCCCACGGCGACCCCGTCGAACATCGCCGACGAGCCTATAGGCTCAGGCAGGCATGAACCTGGGCCGCCTCGGACGCGGAGAGTTCCTCGCCGTGCTCGGAGGGGTGCTGCTCGCGCTCGGTCTCATCCTGGACTGGTACTCGACCAATCCGGACAACGCGAACGCCGAGATCAACGGCGCCACCGGCTCGTTGTCGGGCTGGGAGGCGCTTCCGATCGTCCGCTGGCCGCTGCTCGCGGCGGCGCTGGCGCCGCTGATCCTCGCGTGGATCATCCTGCGCGACCACGAGCTGAGCTGGCCGCGCGGAGAGATGACCGCGGTGGTCGCGATGATCGCGCTCGTCCTCGTGCTCTACGTGGGGGTGATCGACCGTCCCGGCAACCCGCCCGGGGAGATCAGCCTCGAGATCGGCTGGTTCGTGTCGCTCGTCGGCTGCGCGCTGGAGGTCGTAGGCGGCGCACTGCGCGCGAGCGGTACCGAACGACCACGCAAGCCACCGGGAGTCCTATGAACCGCTCCGAAGCAGTGCCACCCGACCGCAACCTCGCGCTGGAGCTCGTGCGCGTGACCGAGGCGGCCGCCCTGCAGGCCGCACGCATGGTCGGCATGGGGGACAAGGAGGCCGCCGACCAGGCGGCCGTGGACGGCATGCACGCCGTGCTGCGCACGATCCACATGGACGGGGTCGTCGTGATCGGCGAAGGCGAGAAGGACGAGGCGCCGATGCTCGCCAACGGCGAGGAGGTCGGCGACGGCACCCCGCCGCACTGCGACATCGCCGTCGACCCGCTCGAGGGCACGCGGCTGGCGGCGCAGGGCCGCCCGAACGCCCTGTCGGTGATCGCGCTGTCCGAGCGCGGCACGATGTTCGACCCCGGCCCGGTCTTCTACATGGAGAAGATGGCCGGCCGCGACGAGATCGCCGACCTGCTGGACCTCGACCGGCCGCTCGGCAAGACCGTCGAGCTGGTCGCGGAGCGGCGCGGCGTCGACGTCCGCGACGTGATGGTCGTCGTGCTCGACCGGCCGCGCCACGAGGAGGGCATCAAGGCGCTCCGCGAGGCCGGCGCGCGCGTGCGGCTGATCACCGACGGCGATGTCGCCGGCGCGCTGCTGGCGGCCGCGCCCGACCGCGCGGTGGACCTGCTGTGGGGGATCGGCGGCACGCCCGAGGGCGTCATCTCGGCGGCGGCGCTGAAGTGCTACGGCGGCGGGCTGATCGGCCGCCTGTGGCCGCGCGACGAGGACGAGCGCGCCCGCGCCGAGGCGGCCGGGCAGGACGTCACCCGCGTCCTGACCCACGACGACCTCGTGCGCGGCGAGAACTGCTTCTTCTGCGCCACCGGCGTGACCGACGGCGACGTGCTGCGCGGTGTCCGCTACGACGGCGTGCGCGGGGCGACCACCGAGTCGCTCGTGATGCGCAGCCGCTCGGGCACGGTGCGCCGGATCGTGTCCCGCCACGACCGCACCAAGCTGCGCGCGCTGTCCGGCTCCCGCTACGGATGAGAGAGCGCGTCGAGACGGCGGTGGCGGAGCGGCTCGCCCGCCTGCCCCGGCGCGTCCAGCGCCGGCTCTCCGGCCGCCCGCCGATCATCATCGACGGCCAGCGCCTGGAGCCCGACGTGCAGCTGATGCTGGCGTTGCGCGAGCGGATCGGCGAGCCGGTGTGGGACGCGTCGCTGACCCCCGAGCGTGCCCGCGCGCTGACCCGCGAGGAGGCGGCGCTGGCGCGCGGGACGCGTATCGTGCCGGTCGGCGGCGTCGAGGACCTGACGGTCGCCGGTCTGCCCGCCCGCCGCTACACGTCGGCCGAGCCGGGCCCGAAGCCGCTGCTGCTGTACCTGCACGGCGGCGGGTTCGTGGTCGGCGACCTCGACACGCACGACGCGCCGTGCCGCGTCCTGTGCCGCCACGGCGGCGTCGACGTGCTCGCGGTCGAGTACCGCAAGGCGCCCGAGCACCCGTTCCCGGCCTACGTCGAGGACGCCCGCGCCGCCTACGAGTGGGCCGCCGCGCACCATGAGCGCGTCGCGGTCAGCGGCGACAGCGCCGGCGGCAACCTCGCGGCGACGCTCGCGATCGAGTACGACCCGGTGCTCGCGCTGCTGATCTACCCCGCCGTCGACGCGACCCAGGTGCGCCGCTCGCGCGAGCTGTTCGGCAAGGGCTTCTTCCTCACCGACCAGCTGATGCAGTGGTACACGGGCCACTTCCTGCCGCCGGGGGCCGACGCCGGCGACCCGCTGCGCTCGCCGATCCTGTCGCCGCAGCTCGGCCGGTCGGCGCCCGCGCTCGTCGTCACGGCGGGGTTCGATCCCCTGCGCGACGAGGGCGAGGCCTACGCGCAGGCGCTGCGCAGCGCGGGCGTGCCCGTGCTCGCGCGGCGCTTCAGCGGGCTCTTCCACGGCTTCATCAACTCGATCGGCGCCAGCCCGTCCTCGTATCACGCGCTGATCGAGGTCGCGGGGATGACGCGCGCGCTGCTAGCCGCGCCGCCGCAGCGCTAGCGCGACGATCGTCCCGACCATCGCGGCGAGCACGGCGACGCCCTTCCACGGGGTGTCGCCGGCGCTGCCGGGGCGGCGCTCCGCGAAGCGCCCGACGGCGGACTCCTCGAGGTCGAGCTTGGCCAGCGAGCGCAGGAACCCGTGCGTGACGAGCACGTGGATGCGCGACTGCGTCTGCGTGTAGAACCAGCGGGCGACCCAGGTGGCGATCGCGGGGTAGAAGTTCGCCACCTCGACCTCGACGTGCACGCGCCCGTACCCGGGGCGATCTGACTCGATCCGGCGCACGTCGATCTCGAGGTAGCCCTCGTTGCGGCGCGAGACGAGGAGCCCGCTCTGGATCCGCCACCGCACGATCCCGCGATTTGCCGAGAAGTCGTACTCGGGGGCGCGGAAGCGCAGGAGCACGAATGGCCGGCCGATCAGCACTACGGACCGCTCGGTCTCCGTGTAGGTCACGCGGATCAGCCCCAGCGTCACCCGCGAGAGGTACTTCCAGTACGTCCGCGCAAGCCGCTCGAGGTGCGCCGGCGTCCACAGCGCGTCGAGCTGCTCGAGCGGCATGTCGACGTTCGCGGCCTGGATCGAGCGGACCGCCCCGCCGCGGTCCATCACCGTGTGCTGCTCGGGATCGGCGATCACGGCGCTGGCGATCCGCCGCGGGCGGTTGAGGGGCTGGCGCGAGAACACGGAGACCTGGAGCACGAGCGTGGCTGGCGGCCATGATCGCACGCGCCGGGGTAGGCTCCGGCGCCGCCGCGCATGAACACTCCGAGAATCCGAATCTCCCGCGCGACCGTATGCGTTGACGGGTGAAGACGCTCGCGATCAAGGACGTGGCGGAGCAGACCGGTCTCGCGCCGGGGACGATCCGCATGTGGGAGCAGCGCTACGGCTATCCGGAGCCGGCGCGCACGCCCGCGGGCTACCGCATCTACACGCCCGACGACGTCGCCACGCTGCGCCGCGTGCTCGCGTTGCGCGACCGTGGGTTGTCCGTTCCCGCGGCGCTCGAGCGCGCCCGCGAGGGCGTGCCGGAGCGCGCGTCGATCTTCGCCGCGCTCGCCGACTCACCGGTCCGTCCGCAGCGGCTGCGCAAGCGCACGCTGGCGGCGGTGTCACGCGCGATCGAGGAGGAGGCGATCGCCAGCGCGGCCGGCCCGGTGCTGATCGGCGCCTTCCAGGAGGAGCGGAACTACCGCGCCGTCGAGCACCGCTACCGGCGGATCGCCAAGGTCGCCGACGCCGTGATCGTCTTCGCGCAGTTCGAGACGGTGCACGTGGGCGAGGAGGACGAGCCGGTCGAGATCCCGATCGCCGAGCACGACCCGCTCGGGCACGAGTGGGCGGTGGTGGTCGACGCGCCGGGGTTCGCCGCTTGCCTCGTCGGCTGGGAGACGCCGCGCACCGAGCGCGGGCGCGTGTTCGAGGCCGTCTGGACGATGGACCCGGCGGTCGTCCGGCGTGCGGCGCAGGTCGCCGCGGCGCTCGCGGGCCGCGCCGCGCCGGGCGTCGGCGAGCGCGCCCAGCAGCTGCTGGCCGACCGCCCGCTGGCGGTCGAGGTCCCCGCGCCGGCGCTGACGGCGCTGACCAACCGGATGATCAGCTACCTGGAGGCCTGAGGCGCAGCGCGCCGATCGTGCTCGTCGCGGTGACGCCCAGCGACTGCGCGGTGGCCTCCGTGAGGTCCCACTCGGCACCGGCGACGCCGTACGGCCCGCGGTCGATGACCGGGACGGTCACCGAGCGGCCGAGGTAGCTGATCGAGACCAGCGTCCCGCACGGCAGGCTGCGGTGCGCGACCCCCTGGAGATCGACCGTCAGCGGCATGCCGCACGCGGTCGCGTCGCCGAAGAAGCCCGGTCCGTACCAGGTCGCGAGCGCGGGCTTGTAGACGGTCACCGCGAGCGGCGCGGAGTCGCTCACGCGCAACTGGAACTGCCCGATGTGGAGCGGGCGCCAGTGCGCGACGAACGTGCCGTCGGGGCCGGCGCGCGCATAGCCCTGGCGCTGCCACGTGCCGTCCTCCGCGAGCAGGTCCAGCCGCACCAGCCGCCCGGCGCGCGCGGTCCCCGTCACGGCTGACACCTTGCCGAGCGTGGCGTCGGGCCGGGCGGTGACCGTAAGTCCGCTTCCGCTCGCGGTCACCGCCGCAGCCACGGGAACCATGATCGGCGCGGCAACTCCGCCGGCGTCCTGGGCGCGCGCGTTCGTCACCGGCGCTGCGAGCAGCGCGGCGGCGAGTGCGAAGGTGACGCGAACGTTCATGGCTTCCTCTAGCGCCTACGAGGTGAGCTGACGGGCTCGCGCTGAGGAAGCAGCGCTATGGCCTAGACCAATTCGCCCCCGCGACCAACGGTCGCATCGGGTCCCCCGCTCGCCGCCGCTGACCCGGCGGCGATTCGGCGCGCGAAACCTATCAAGGACGCGGCAGACGGTCCACAGCACGTTTGAGCGCGCGGCCGCCGACGATGAAGCCCACCTGCGCGAGCTCGCCGGCGGCCTGGATCACGGTCGTCACGAGCTCGGTGCCCGTCGGCGGCGGGACGCGCGAGACGGGCGGCGGCGTGGCCTGGCGCGGCGCGCGCAGCGGTGGCGAGCCGGGGCGCACCGCGGCCGGGCGCTTCGCCCGCGAGGACCTCGCGGCGGCGCGCGGACGCCCGATGCGTTCGGCGCGAGTGCTGGACAGACCGCCGAGGACGCTCGGCTCGTCGCGATTCTTCTCCGCCATGTGCTACGGAGTCTAAGATGTGTGCTTGAGCTCCGTCCACCGCACAGCGCCCCGCGCGATGCCGCCACGTCCGGCTCACAACCGCGGCTGGAACTCGTCACTGACAGCGCCTAGACTCCGCCGCGACGGCACGCCGTCCGGGTACAGACTCCGCTAGAACGGGACATCCATGTCAGTTGTGGATCTACAGGAACTCGAAGAAGTCAAGGGCCTGATCCTCAAGGGCCAGCAGGTGGGCGTGCTCACGTTCGCCGAGATCTCGATCGCCCTGTCGGAGATGGACGTCGACGAGACCGACCTCGAGGAGCTGCACGCCTTCTTCGAGCGCTCCGAGATCGAGCTGGTCGAGGAGATCGATCCAGCGCTCGCTGCCGGCCAGGAGGATCGCGCGCCGGACAAGCGCGGCCGCCGTAAGGCGAAGACGACGATCGACCTCAAGCCGGACATGACGACCGACTCCCTTCAGCTGTTCCTGAAGGACATCGGCAAGGTCCGGCTGCTCACGGCGCAGGAAGAGGTGGACCTCGCGCGCCGGATCGAGCGCGGGGATCTCGACGCCAAGCAGAAGATGGTCGAGTCCAACCTGCGGCTCGTCGTGTCGATCGCGAAGAACTACCGCAACCAGGGCCTCCCGTTCCTGGACCTGATCCAGGAGGGCACGCTCGGCCTCGTGCGCGCCGCGGAGAAGTTCGACTACCGCAAGGGCTTCAAGTTCTCGACGTACGCGACGTGGTGGATCCGCCAGGCGATCGCCCGCGCGCTGGCCGACAAGGCGCGCACGATCCGCATCCCGGTGCACGTCGTCGAGAAGCTCAACAAGATCGGCCGCGCCGAGCGCAAGCTGGTCACGGAGCTGGGTCGCGAGCCCACGCCCGAGGAGATCGCCGACGTCACGGGGATCGACCCGGAGGAGGTCGACTCGATCAAGCGCTCCGCGCAGGCGCCGGTCTCGCTCGAGAAGCCGGTGGGCGACGAGGAGGAGTCCGAGTTCGGCCAGTTCATCGCCGACGAGCGGGCCGAGTCCCCCTACGAGCGGGCTGCGGAGATCCTCACCAAGGAAGCGCTGCGCGAGGCACTCGAGAACCTCTCGTATCGCGAGCGGCGCGTGCTCGAGTTGCGCTACGGGCTGGGCGGGGAGCACCCGCGCACGCTCGACGAGGTCGGGCGCACGTTCAACGTGACGCGCGAGCGCATCCGCCAGATCGAGAACCAGTCGCTCAAGAAGCTCCAGAGCCTCGCCGAGGCGCAGAAACTGCGGGACGTGGCTTAGAGATCAAGGCGGACGTCCCCTCCGCCCCACTCCGATCATCCGAGGTTAAGGGGGACATCCCCTCCGCCCCACCCCGATCATCCGAGGTTAAGGGGGACATCCCCTCCGCCCCACCCCGATCATCCGAGGTTAAGGGGGACATCCCCTCCGCCCCACCCCGATCATCCGACCTTAACGGGCGGACGTCGTCCCGGTCATCCGACCTTGAGGGGCTCGTAGCAGTCGTAGGTGGCGTGGCGGTAGATCAGGCCGTCACGCACCTGGGTGAAGGTCGCGATGTGCGCCGTGAGTTCCTGACCGGTCGCTGCGAGCGTGCCGCGCCAGGTCGCGCGCCCGGCGATCCGGTCGCCGTCGACGAGGTGCTCGTGGAGCTCGTAGGACTGGCGTGAGAGCAGGCCCTTGCCGCGCTCGAAGGCGGCTCGTGCCGCCTCGCAGTCGCGCACCGTGCCGTGCGTGTTGATCAGGTTCGGCAGCTCGGTGATCTCCGCGTCCGGATGGACGAGGGCCGCGAGCGCGTCGGCGTCGAACGTCTGCACGGCGGCGAAGAAGTCGTCGAGTATCATGAAACTATGGTTACACAACTCGGGTTGCAGGACAACGACCTCGTGCTCTGGGTCCAGCTCCTGGCCGAGCGGCTCAACGCGGACATGCTCGAGCGCTTGCACGCGGAGCATCCGGACCTCCGCTACTCGCACGGCTTCCTGTTCCAGCAGCTGGTCGACGGCCCGCGGCCGGTCGGCGAGGTGGCGGCGAACCTGGGCGTGACGTCGCAGGCGGTGTCCAAGTCCGCCGGCGAGCTGGAGCGGCTCGGGTACGTCGAGCGGGCGCCGGATCGGACAGACGCGCGCGTCCGGCGCATCGGGCTGACCGCGCGCGGGCTCGCCGCCGTCCAGGCCGCCCGCGACATCCGGGCGGCGATCAACGCCGAATTGAGCCAGGCACTGGGGCAGCGCACGGTGCGTTCGGCGGCGCGGGCGCTGCTGGCGGCGCTCGACGCGCGCGGCGCGATGTCCGAAGTCGGCGGGCGGCGGCTACGACCCGCTCAAGGCCTCTCGGGAGAGCGCCGATGAAAGATGTCGATGGCATTCGATCTCGATCACGCGCTGCGCTACCTGATCGCGGCTGAGGGCTCAGACCTCCACCTGAAGGTTCCGTCGTATCCCCTCATCCGCCTGCACGGCCACCTGGAGCCGATCCAGGGCACCGAGCGGCTGTTCCCCGAGGACACCCGCTCCGCCTTGCAGCAGATGCTGATCGACCCCGAGAAGATCGGCGAGTTCGAGGCCGAGAACGAAGTCGACTTCTCGCACTCCGTCGAGGGCCTGGGGCGCTTCCGCGTCAACGCGTTCATGCAGCGCGGCTCGATCTCGATCGTCATGCGCGCGATCCCGGTCACGATCAAGTCGGTCGACGAGCTGGGGCTGCCCGAGGCGGTCACCGAGCTCGCCAACCAGGAGCGCGGGATCATCCTGCTGACCGGCACCACGGGTTCGGGCAAGTCGACCACGCTGGCGGCGATGATCGACCACATGAACCGGACGATGCAGAAGCACATCGTCACGATCGAGGACCCGATCGAGTTCCTGCACCGCGACCGCAACTGCATCATCAACCAGCGCGAGGTCGGGCAGGACACCGCGTCCTTCAAGCGCGCGCTGCGGCGCGTGCTGCGCCAGGACCCTGACGTGATCCTCGTCGGCGAGATGCGCGACGAGGAGACCGTGCACACGGCGCTGTCGGCGGCGGAGACCGGGCACCTGGTGCTCTCGACGCTGCACACGGTCGATGCGTCCGAGACCGTCAACCGCATCATCGACTTCTTCCCGCCCCATCAGCAGCAGCAGGCACGCGCGATGATCGCCGGCACGCTGAAGGGCATCGTCTCCCAGCGGCTCGTCAAGACCGCCGACGGCCACGGCCGCGTCGCGTGCTGCGAGATCATGGTCATGACCGGCCGCGTCCACGACATGATCCTGGACCCGAAGCTGACCGGCCAGCTCCCCGAGGTCGTCGCCGAGGGCGGCTATTACGGCATGCAGACGTTCGATCAGCACCTGCTGCGCCACCTGCAGGCCGGCCGTGTCTCCTACGAGGAGGCGATGCGCACCGCGACGTCGCCGCACGACTTCAAGCTGATGGTCGCCGCCGAAGGTCCGCGCGGTCAGAACCGCCCGCCCGCGCCGGCTCCCGAGCCGGAGACGGCAGCGGAGTCCGCGCCGCCGATGCAGGCCGGCTTCACGCCCGCTCCGTCCGGTCCGCCGCCGTCGGCGCCACCGCCGGGGCGTCCGGTACTGAGTTGACGATGAGCGCGGCGGCCGCGAGGCTGTCGCGCCATGCAGACCACGCTCGCGCAGTTCAACGAGACGCAATCGCAGGACGCCTTCGCACTGCAGAATTCGAAGCTCTTGAAGGTCCGGCTGAACTCGGTCACGGTCCAGGCCAAGCTGGGCTCGATGGTCGCCTATCAGGGTGACGTGACGTTCGAGCACGCCGGCTCGGGCGGGCTCGGACGGATGCTCAAGAAGGCCGTGACCGGCGAGGGGATCGAGCTGATGAAGGTCACGGGCAGCGGCGAGGTGTTCCTCGCCGAGCGCGCCCAGGACATCCATCTGCTCTATCTCGAGAACGACTTCATCACGGTCAACGGGCCGAACCTGCTGGCGTTCGACTCGGGGATCGACTGGGACATCCGGCGCGTCGAGGGCGCCAGCGGGATGATGGGCGGCGGCCTGTACAACATGTCGCTGCGGGGCACCGGCTGGGTGGCGATCAACACCGACGGGCCGCCGGTGCTGCTCAACGTCGCGGCGGCGCCGACGTTCGCCGACGCGCAGGCCGTCGTGACGTGGTCCTCCGGGGTCAGCACCGGCATCCGGACGGACTTCAAGATGAAGAACCTGATCGGCCGCGGCTCCGGCGAGTCGGTCCAGATGTCGTTCTCGGGCCAGGGCTGGGTGCTCGTGCAGCCGTCGGAGGGTCGGGTCGAGGCGGCGCAGTCGCAGGGCGGCCAGCAGCAGTCCGGCGGGCTGGGGTCGCTGCTCAGCGGCTGACGCTCATACGTACACGACGTCGTCGTCCTCGGGATCGTCGACGACGAGCTCGCACGTCGGGCACCACCAGCGCGCCTCCAGCGGGGAGCCGCACGCCTCGTGGCGATACGGCTCGCCGCTGCCCGTGCGCGCGCCCCAGTCGGCCAGCAGCCGCAGGGCGCCGGCGAGCTCGCGGCCGGACTCGCTGAGTTCGTAGGTGAAGCGCGGCGGGCGCTCGGAATACGGCTGCGCGACGACCAGCGCCTGCTCGGTGAGCGCCTTCAGCCGCGCGCTCAGAACGTTCGGCGCGATCCCGTCCAGCTCCTCGTGCAGTTCGTTGAAGCGCTTCGGCCCGACCAGCAGCGCCGCGACGATCAGCAGCGTCCAGCGGTCGCCCACGCGCAGCAGCGCGTCGGCCAGCGGGCCGGCGGGCGAGGCGATACGGCGGCGCTTCACCGGCTGAGCGTACCGCGGGCGCGTCTCTGATACCGTGCGACTTGCAAGTTGCAAGTGACTACGGAGCGAAGCCATGAACCCGGTTCTTGAAGCCATCCAGCAGTCCGTCGCCGGTGCCGCCGAGCGGGTCGGGCCGGCCGTCGTCGGTCTCGGTCGCGGCTGGTCGCGGGGGTCCGGCGTCGTCGTCGCGTCCGGCCGTGTCCTGACTGCCGCGCATGTGGTCCGTTCCGACGAGGTGACCGTGACGTTCGCGGACGGGCGGACGGAGACGGGCCGCGTCGCCGGCGCCGACGCCGACCTCGACGTCGCCGTGATCGAGGTCGACACGGGCGACGTCGAGCCGGTGGCGTGGCCGGCGGACGCCCCGGCCGTCTCGATCGGGTCGCCGGTGCTGGCGCTGGCCAACCCGGGCGGGCACGGGCTGCGCGTCACGTTCGGGCTGGTCAGCGCGACCGGGCGGTCGTTCCGCGGCCCGCGCGGACGGCGGATCCCCGGGTCGATCGAGCACAGCGCGCCGCTGCCGCGCGGCTCGTCCGGTGGCCCGCTCGTGGACCCGGACGGGCGCCTGCTCGGGCTCAATGCCGTCCGGCGCGAGGGTGGGCTGATCCTCGCGGTTCCCGCCGATGACGTGCTCCGGCGGCGCGTCGACGCGCTCGCCAGCGGACAGAGCACCGAGCGCCCGCGGCTCGGCGTCGCGCTGGCGCACCCGCGCGCGGCGCGCCGCATGCGCGCGGCGGTCGGTCTGCCGGAGCGTGACGGGTTGCTGGTCCGCGGCGTCGCCGAGGACTCCCGCGCGGCACGGGCCGGGCTCGAGCCGGGCGATCTCCTCGTCGCGGCCAACGGGAAGCCGCTCGCGTCCACCGACGATCTCTTCGACGCGCTCGACGCCGGCGAGGCCCTGGTTCTGCGCGTCGTGCGCGGAACCGAGGAGCGCGACGTCGACGTGAAGGTGTAGGCAGGGGCGCGGATACTTCAGTTCGTGAAGTATCGCGGTAGAATGGCGGAGCGATGCCTGATCCCGACTGCCCCGTGTGCCGCACCGCCGAGATCGTCTGCGGCAAGTGGACGCTCCTGATCGTGCGTGACCTGGCGGAGGGGCGCTCGCGCTTCTGCGAGCTCGAGCGCTCGCTCGGCGGCATCTCGCCGCGCACGCTCTCGCTGCGCCTGCGCGCGCTCGAGGAGGAGGGCATCGTGCACCGGCGCACGTACCCCGAGGTGCCGCCGCGCGTCGAGTACGCGCTGACCGAGAAGGGGCGCGCGCTCGTCCCGATCATCGACTCGATGCGCACGTATGGCGCCGAGTGGCTCGGAGCGTCCGGCACCTGCGCCGAGACCTCCGAGGCCGAACCCGTCGCCGCCTAGCGCGGCCTCGCCCCCTTGCGGGGCGGCTGTGCTCCCCCGCGCCGCATCGCGCGCCCTCGCCCCGTCGCGGGGGCGGGCGCCCCCGCGCGGTTCCGTCCGGCACGACTGCTGCAATTGCGCGTGCTCCGGGCAGGAGGGCGTCTGCGTGCGGCGAAACGGCGGCGCATGCACAACCGGGCGCTGCACGACTCACTGGCGGCCTTCGTTCAGGAAGCTGCGTGGCAACTTGCCGAAGAGGTGGCGGGCGGCGCCGAGGTTCCGTTCGAGCTCGACACGGCCGGCTCGGGACGTGCCACCTCGCCGCTGTATTGCTACCGCCCGCTGCCGGGGCGGTTCATCGCCCAGCGGGTCGGGCTGCTCGCGCGCCTTCCGTCCTACCCCGCGGCCGTGCAGGGGCTCGCGGCGCTGCCGGACCTCGCGGCGTACTTGCGCGCCCACGGGCGCCGGGCGCCCGGCGGCGATCCGCGGGCGCTCGCCGACTCCGCGCTCCAGACCTTCCTCGCCGCGCAGTGGGCCGAGGTGACGGACTTCGTGTTCGACGCCGAGCGCTTCCGGGCCGCGTTCGACGACCTCGAGGAAGCGGCGTACACGGGCTGCGAGCTGTCGGTCGTGCTGACGCCGGTCGACGGCCTCGTGATCGAGTCCGACGAGGTGCCGCTCGGTGAGGGGCTGTCGCTCGTCCGCGCGTCGACGCTCGCGCAGGCGCCCGCCGGGCTCGTGGAGGACCCGCTCGGCACGGTCGCCGTGCTCGCCCTGGAGAGCCGTGACGGCGGGGGCCGCGCGCTGGAGTCGGCCGGGCGCCGGCTGCGCCGGCTGCAGACCGCGCTGCGCCTGTGGGACGACGCCGAGCCCTCGCTGGGGCCGACCGCCTGGGCGCGCACCGACGGTAGCGCGTGGCTCGCCGTCCCGCTCGCCGGCGGCCTGCGCCGCCCGAGCGGCGACTGCCTGCTGCCCGCCGACGAAGAGGACGCGTTGCGCGCGTTCTGCGGGCTCGTGGCGCGCCGGACGCCGCGTGCCGGCGAGCTGGCGTGGGCCCTGCGGCGCTTCGAGCTCGGGTGCGAGCGCGGCGGCGCCGTCGAGGCCCTGTCGGACTGGCTGCTCGCCGCCCGCGCGCTGTTCGCCGACACCGGCTACGACGCCGTGGCCGAGCGGCTCGCGGCGATCTGCGCCGAGGCGCACGAGCGTCCCGCGCTGACGCAACGCATGAGCGACACGATCGCACTCGAGCGCGCGGCGATGGCGGGGCGCGTGCCCACCGCGCCGGAGGTCGAGGCGCTGGTCTGCGAGCTGGGCGGGTGCCTGCGCGCCGTGCTGCGCGACGTGCTCTGCGGCCACCTCGATCCCGGACTGCGCCGCGTCGCCGACGAACTGCTGGTCGAGCAGCCCGCCTAGGGGCCCGTTGAAGAATTCCGGTACGCCCGCTGCGGCACATCCGCGGCGCCTCGCGCCACCCACGCAGCTCGACGTGCCAGAGGCACGCCTTCGCGGCGCGTGCGGCCCGAGGCATCCACGGCTGCGCCACATCGGTCGGACCGACCATTCCTCAACGAACCCCTAGTCGAAGAGGTGCGCGCGGATCCGCGCGAGACCGTCGACGTCGTGCACATCGTCCTCGAGCTCGGGGACGATGAGCGCCGGCGGGTCGCCGAGCGCGCTGCGCAGCCGCCGCACGTTGGCCGCGTCGCGCTCGGCGAGCGCGGCGAGCTCGCGCACCGACGCCTCGACGCGCGCGGTCAGCGCGACGCCGAGCTCGGGGGGGATCGGGTCCGCGGCCGGCGCCTCGTGCACGCGGTTGATCACCAGGCCGCCGAACGGCATCCCGGCCTCGCGCAGCTTGCGATGGAAGTAGATCGCCTCCTCGACCGGATCGTGGCGCGGGGCAGTGATGATGAGGAACGTCGTCTCCGGGTCCGACAGCAGCGCCGCGACGCGCTCGGCGCGTTCGCTGAACCCGTCGATCATCCCGCCCAGCGCCCGGAAGAACACCGAGAGGTCGCGCAGGAGGTCCACGCCGGTGACGCGCTGGAGGAGCGAGAACACGACCCCGGTCCCGCGCCCGAGCAGCCGGCCGGAGAGTCCGGCCGGGCGCAGGAACATGCGGATGGCGC
>CAWBYD010000008.1:0-970108 GCA_963792915.1 uncultured Solirubrobacteraceae bacterium | reverse complement strand
GACCACCTCCGCGTCCTGACCTTGTCGAGCGTGGGCAAGTGCAGCCTCAACATGAACCTGGCAGCGGCGGCCCACGAGACCCGGAGCGAAGCTGTCGGTGTCGATCTGGCTGGCGATCTCCACTGCGCGGTCCGGCTGGTCCAGGCGCACCGCGGCGGCCAGCGCATGGGTGCGGACGTTTGTCGGTCCGAACCCGATCCACGCGTGGTTGCCGTCCGCGCCAAGGCGCTCGGCGAGGTGGTGGGCATCGGCGAGATACCGGCCCGATGCGGCTGGGTCGCCCTGGAGAGGACGCGGCGATTGCGGCGATCAGCAGCAGGGCACCCCGCACAGAGATCAGGGAAGGGTCTCGGTCGCTCACCGCAGCCAGGTGATCGGCACCGATGGCCGCCACCTGTTCGGCGTGAGCGCGTTCGCCACCAGCCTCCAGAGCGCAGGCCAACTGGTAGGTGGCCGCCCCCTGCAAGACCGGAGAGGCGCTGAAGGTCCCCGCCGTAACCGCCCGGTCGGCGGCGAGGCGGGCGGTCGGCACGTCGTCGAGCTTGGTCGCGAGCTTCGCGGCCAGCACGAAGGACCATCCCTGCGCCGCGAGAACGCGCTGCCGGCTTCGGTCGTCCTCGGCCAGCACCGTGCCGTTGGTCGTGGAGCCGATGAACGCGGGGAGTCCGTCGGCAACATGCTGGTACTCGCCTCGCTGGTAGATGGCGTGCGCCGAGGCGATGCGCTCTCAAGCCGAACCAGGGTGGGCGAATCGTGTGGAGCCGGTCCGGAGAGCGTGAGGAGATCGGACAGCCCCCGGCCGCCGCGACCGTTTCCGTTCCGCATCGCTGCCGCCGCCCGCCGGCGGTCCTTGTGAGGAAGTCGCGCCGGACTTGATGGACCAGTCCGGATCGATGTCGAGGGGCGCCAGCCCGGAGCTGGGGAGGGATGTCCAGCCGACGGGCCAGCCGCTCGAGAGTGCGGATGTCATGGACGTGGGCCCGGCTGTTCTCGATCCTGCGAGATTTCGGACTCGCTGTAGCCGCACGCGTCTCCCGTCCGGCGTTGAGTTGCATCCTTCGCGTGCCGAGCCAGGCGATCAAGCGCCCGTGTCCCCTCCCGTACAGCCGTGAGCAAGCGGCGATTGCGACCACGCGTCGCTCATCGTCCATCGCGGTCCAGGCTACGGGTGGTCCGACGGACGAACTCGTCGTATGCAGATTCTGCATACGCGATGCACGCCGCCCATAACTGCCCGCTGGGGATCGCCAGAGGTGCTCGACTGGCGGGGCCATGACGATTCTGGACTGTGCGCCTGAGCGCGAGGGTTCGCAGAGCGGGCGCGATGGGTAGCCGGCTCACGCAGTGATCCCGGGCGCTCCAGCGGTGGGCTGCTCCTGCAGGCGGGGATCGCCGCGCGCAAGCTGGCGAGCTGCTGCTCGACCTGGTCGAGGCGATCGAGCGCCGAGCGCGGCAGGGCCGCTTCGGCCAGCAGAGTGTCGACGGTGGCATCGGCCTCCTCGGCGGCGACGAGAACGACCCACACCGGGATCGGCTCTCTCCTCGCAGCCATCGGTGGTAGGTCGAACTGCTCGGATAGCCGCCGGTGCGCTCGGCGAGCAACCGGGCGAACGCTTCAGCGCTCCTGACGCCGCGGGTCTTCTGCGCGCGTTCGAGGGCGCGGATCGCGAGCTGGTTGTAGTCGTCGACGTGCATGTCCGCACCATACCGCCACATGTGGCCGATCACGCCACTCTCGCTTGACGAATGCCAGGCACATATGGGACTATCGCGCAAATACATCAGATGTCGGCAAAAATGGCGAGAGAGGCGCAGATCCCGGCGCGCCACGAAAGGAGATCGCTCGTGTTCATCGAGGCGACATCCACCAAGCGGAGGGAACGGCAGGCGGTGGTCGAGGCGATCAAGCCGCCGCGGTTGAATTTCGCGCGGCGCTGCCTGTACTGCGCGGAGCGTGACTGCGCTCGCCGGAGTGTTAGGCGATGCACGCGCGCTCGCGCTGGGGCGTGTGCCGGAGTGCGACGGGCGCGAGGGCGACGAGCTGACGAGCGTGCCGTGCAGCTGGTGCGTGTTCGGCGTGGTCGAGCTGGCGACGGTCGGCGCCGAGGGCGAGCTGCGGTGACGGTCGCGGCCGCGAACGCGGAGCTGTGGGCGGCGCGCGAGATCGTCGTTCGGCTCAACGACCCCGACACCGGCGGACGCTACGAGCGCTGGGTCGAACGCGCGCGCGGCTGCACGCACCCCGTGCGCCTGCGAGGCGTCTCACGCGACGCGGACGCGACGACCGGCGAGATCGTGCGCGAGTTCGCCAGCGCGGACCAGCCCGACGGGGTGCTGCTGACGCCCTGCGGCAACCGTCGCGCCCACGTCTGCGCGCCGTGCTCGGAGGTCTACCGCGGCGACGCGTGGCAGCTCGTCGTCTCCGGCCTGCGCGGCGGCAAGGGCGTTCCCGAGACCGTCGCGTCGCATCCGCTGGTGTTCGCGACCTTCACCGCGCCGAGCTTCGGCCCCGTGCACCGATGCGCGACGCCGACGGCAAGCAGCTCCCGTGCCGCCCGCGCAGCCGCGGGGAGACGTGCCCGCACGGCCGCTCGCTGGCGTGCGGGAAGCGCCACGCCGACGATGACCCGTGTCTGGGCGAGGCGATCTGCCCGGACTGCTTCGGCTACGAGCGGCTGCGCGCTGTGGAACCACAACACGGGCGGCTGTTCAAGCGGACGAAGACCTACGTCGAGCGCGAGCTCGCGCGCCAGGCCGGCATCACGCAAGCCGCGGCGCGCACGCTCGTCCGCGTCGGCTACGTCAAGGTGGCCGAGTTCCAGCGCCGCGGCGTCGTGCACTTCCACACGCTCTGGCGCCTGGACGGCGCCGACCGCGACGAACTGGTCGCGCCGCCCGAGGGCTTCGACGCGCAGCTGCTCGCCGACGCGATCACCGCGGCGCTGCCGAAGTCGACCGTCCCCGCCGAGGTCAGCGACGAGGAGCCGTACGGGTGGGGCGCCAGCACGACGTCCGCGCCCTCGACCTCGGCGAGGACCTGCAGGAGGCCGCGCGCGTGGCCGGCTACATCGCCAAGTACGCCACCAAGTCCACCGAGGACGCCGGCGGCGTCCGCTACCGGATCGAGCGACACGACGAGCTGGGCGGACTGCGCTGCCGCGACCACGCGCGACGGCTGATCACCAGCGCCTGGGAAGCGGGGGCGCGCGAGGAGGTCGACGAGAAGCGGATGCGCCGCTGGGCGCACCAGTTCGGCTTCGGCGGGCACTGCTTCACCAAGAGCCGCCGCTTCTCGACCACCTTCAAAGCGCTGCGCGAGGCGCGCGCCATGCACGCCGCGGGCGTCTCCGCGCCCGCGGGCGAGGCCTCGGCGAAAAGTGACCACAACTTGGTCCACGTCAGCGCCTGGAGCTACGCCGGAAGCGGCTACCCGAAGGCCGGCGACGCGCTCCTGGCCGATTCAAGCCACGCCAGAGCGCGTGAGCACCGGCGATTGGCGCGGGGGGCGGCGATGGACGAGGCGAGCAGGGCAGATCACGAGCACAGGGAGGCTGTGTGATGGGAGCGCATGTGTCTTCGCGGGGAGGCAGTGCCGTGACGAGGCTTCTCGTCAGTCGTCGGGAGGCCGCGAACGCGCTCTCCGTCTCGCTGCGCCACTTCGAGGAGAAGATTCAGCCGCGAATCAAGACGGTGCGGTCGGGTCGGCGCGTGCTGGTGCCGGTGGCCGAGGTTGAACGCTGGATCCGGGAGCGGTCACGGTGAGCGACGGGGCGCCTCGGTACCGGCGGACGAAGTACCCGTCCGTGTACGTGCGTCACGAGAAGGGCTGCCCGGCCGCGCTCGTCGATGGCCCGAGGTGCAGGTGCGAGCCTTCGTACCGGGCGCGGCACCGGCGCTACGGGCACTCGCCGACGTTCAAGGACATCCACGAGGCCAACGGATGGCTGCTCGACGGCAAGCGCGGGAAGCTCGCCGAGCCCGCGAAGGTCGATCCCGCCGCCGAGCTGACGTTCCGCGCGCTCGCGGAACAGTGGCGCGAGGCCGTGCAGGTCGGGAAGGTGGGCACGCGCAGGAAGCGGCGGGCCTATTCGCGCAACACCCTGCGTCAGTACGACGTGGCGCTGCGCGAGCACATCTACCCCGAGGTCGGCGACCGCTAGGCCGCGAGCCTGACGGTCGTCGACTGGCAGGACGTGATCGACACGCTGCGCGCGAAGGGCCTCAAGACGAACTCGATCCACAACTACCTGAACCCGGTGCGGTCGATCTACGCGTGGGCGTGCTCTCCCGCGCGCCGGCTCCTGCTCGCGAACGCGACCTCGGGGCTGGAGCTGCCGCCGTCGGACGAGACTGCTCGCACGCGAGTGGCCGTCCCCCGCCGAGTTCCAGGGCCTCCTGGCCGTCCTCGACGAGGACGACCAGGTCGTGTGGGGACTCGCCGGCTACACCGGGCTCCGAGCGCACGAGATCGACGGGGTGGACTGGTGCCGCGTCGACTTCGACCCGGGCGGGGTCTTCGTTCCGGACTCCAAGTCGGAGGCCGGCGTGCGGTGGGTTCCGATGGTCGCACCGCTGCGCAAGATCCTCCTGGCGGCGTGGATGCGGCAGGGACGGCCGAAGGCGGGCCGCGTGATCGTCGGTTCGATCAAGGCGGCGAAGCAGCGCGCGCTCGGCGAGCCGTCGAAGGGGCGAGTCGGTGCGTGGGAGCGGGCGGGCCTGGTCCCGATCGGCCTGCACGAGTGCCGCCACACGTACAACACCTGGCTCCACGCGGCGGGCGTTCCGCTGAAGGTTCAGGCTCGCGTGGTCGGCCACGAGGACGAGACGCTGAGCCTCAGGCGCTACACGCACATCATGGACGGCCAGGTCCGCGCGGCGGGCGCGACGCTGGACGCGTGGCTGGACGCGAGCGGCGAAGGCGTGTCCTAATGCGTGTCCAACGAGCGTCAGGCGCCCGAACCGGCGTTCGGCACGTCGTCGAGGTTTCCGCGCAGCGTCGCGGGCGTGCGCCACATCACGATCGCGTCCTCGCCGTTGTCCTGGTAGTAGCGCCTACGGACGCCCGCGCTGCGGAAGCCGAAGCGCTCGTAGAGCGAGATCGCGCCGTCGTTGGAGCGGCGCACCTCGAGCGTCAGCTGGGCGTCCGGATGGACGCGCTCGAGCAGGCGCGAGAGCAGCGCGGTGGCGATCCCCCGGCGCTGCAGCATCGGGTCCACGGCGACGTTCATGACGTGCCAGACCGTGTCGTAGCGCGAGCAGATCGTGTAGCCGGCGAGCTCACGGTCTCGCCCAGGGGGCTCGCCACCGGGGGCCTTCGGCATTCCCTCCGCGACGACCGCGGCGAGGCAGATCCCCGACGGCTTGGACAGCTCGAGCACGAACATCGCCAGCGACCACGGGCTCGTGAACGCGCGCCGCTCGATCGCCACGACCTGCGGGAGGTCGGCATACGTGAGTCGGCGGACCTCGATGGCGGCGGCGGGTGGGGCGGTCACTGGAGGGGCGGCGGGACGGCGTCGGGTTCGCGGCGATAGTCCGGGAGAAGCGCGTCACGGTCGACGGGCTCCCTCCCCCAACCCAGCCGGCACACCATCAGCGCGCTGACGCGGTGGGCGCTGGAGCTGTCTTCGGGGACGATCGCCCCGGCCCGCTCGAGCTCTGCCCGAAAGCGTACCGCCCCGTCTCCGACGGCCAGAACGCCCGGTTGCAACAGCGCGGCCAGCTCGGCCGGCGCGTACGCCGCGGGCCCGAAGGCCGGCGCGCCGAAGAAGGCGGCGAAGACCTCGCCGCGGCGGGCGTCTATGACGGCAACCGCTCGCCCCGCGGGGTCGCCCGCCAGCGCCTCGAGGCTGGAGACGGGCACCAGCGGGAGCCCGCGCCCCTGCGCCAGCGCGCGGGCGGTCGCGATCCCCAGGCGCAGCCCCGTGAAGCCGCCGGGCCCGACGCCGACGCACAACCGGCCGAGCCGCTCCCAGCCCACTCCCGCCCGCTCCAGCGCCTCCTCGATCAGCGGCTGCAGCGTCTGCGCGTGGCGCGGGCGTCCGCCGTCGTCGTGGAGCTCGACCTCGGCGCCCTCGCCGAGCACGGCGACGCTCGTGGTCGCCGTCGCGGTGTCCAGACCGAGCGCGATCACGGCTCGATCTCGATCCGCCGGTCATCGCCGCCTGCGTGCGCGAGCCGGACGCGGTACGCCACGCGCTCGGCGGGGAACGCGTCCGGCGCGTGCTCGGGCCACTCGACGAACACGATCGTCTCCGGGGCGAAGAACGGATCGAGCAGGCCGGGGTCCTCCCCGCCCATGCCGGCCAGCCGGTAGAGGTCGAGGTGCGCGAGCGAGCCGTCGTACTGGTGACCGACGACGAACGTCGGCGACGTGATCGGCCCGGTCACACCCAGCCGGCGCAGCGCGCCGCGCACGAACGTCGTCTTGCCCGCGCCCAGTTCGCCGGAGATGAGCACGATGTCGCCGGGCTCGAGTGTCGCGGCGAGCTCGGCTCCGGCGCGCTCGGTGGCTTCCGGCCCGGGCGTCAGCTCAGTCGGGCTCACGGAGGCGCACCCGGAGGGCGACGCCGGCGCCGAGCGACAATGCGCCCGCGAGCGCGAGCGGCCAGGCGTTGATCCCGGTATACGGGAGCTGCGGGCCGGAGGGCGTGGCGGCCGGCGCCGCGGGCGCGGCCGTGGCGGCCGCCTGCGCAGGCGCGGGCGCGGGCGTGGCCGTCGCGGCGGGGGTGGCCGTCGCGCGCGGTGTCGCGGTCGGCGTCGCGTCGCCGCTGAACGGGTCGGCGTACTGGTCGTCGCCGGCGCCCTGCGCGTGCGCGGCGGGCGCGGCGAGCACGAGGCCCGCGCAGGCGGTGACGAGGCAGTGCCGAAGACGCGGCATTGGCGAGCCATGGTAGAGACCGCCCGGGCGGCTCCGACAGCCGGTCGCCTACGATGACTGCGTCACGCGCCCGGACGGCGGTGCATTACCGCATGCCCCTGCACATCCTCCTGCTCACCGACCGCGACTGGACGCACCCGCAGGGGGGCGGCACCGGCGCGAACCTGTACGGCCAGGTCGCCAGCTGGCTCGCGTGGGGAAATCGCGTGACCGTGGTGGCAGGGACGTACGACGGTGCGGTCGCTGTCGAGCGGCCGGCGCCGGGACTCGAGCTCCACCACATGGGCTCGCGCAAGACGGTCTTCCCGCGCGCCGCGCGGGCGGTCCGGCGCGGTCTGGCGGCCGACGCGGACGTCGTGCTCGAGGTCGTGAACGGGATCACGTTCCTGAGCCCGCTGTGGCTCAGGCGCCCGCGGGTGACGCTCGTCCACCACATCCACCGCGATCACTACGTGACCGAGCTCGGCCGCAAGGGCGCGGTGGCGGCGCTGCTGGCGGAGACGCTGCCCCTGAAGCTGCTCTACCGCCACGGGCCGTTCCTCACCATTTCCGAGGCCGCGCGGCGCGACCTGGTGTCGCTCGGCATCGCGGAGGAGGATGTCCAGGTGGGCTATCTCGGCGTCGAGCGGTTCGCGGGGCCTGAGGCGCCGAAGAGCACGGCGCCGCGGCTGCTCTACCTCGGCCGGCTCAAGCGCTACAAGCGGATCGAGCTGCTGCTGGACGTGCTCGAGGGCGTGCCGGATGCCGTGCTGGACATCGCCGGCGAGGGCGACCACCGGCCCCAGCTGGAGGCCGAGATCGCCGCCCGCGGGCTCGGTTCGCGCGTCACGCTGCACGGCCACGTCGACGAGGCGACGAAGGCGGCGCTCTACGCGCAGGCGTGGGTCAATCTCACGGCGTCGTCGGCCGAGGGCTGGTGCCTGACCGTGATGGAGGCGGCGACGTGCGGGACGCCGAGCGCGGCGCTGCGCGTCGGCGGGCTGCCGGAGTCGATCGTCGACGGCGAGACCGGCCTGCTCGCCGACGACGGCCCGGGGCTCACCGCCGCCGTGCGCCGGCTCGTCGCGGAACCCGAGCTGCGGGCGCGGATGGGCGAAGCGGCGCGGGCGCGCGCCGCGGACTTCACGTGGGAGCGGACCGCGCGCGACTCGCTCGCGCTGCTGGAGACGACCTCGCAGCGCGAGCCGACGCGCCTGCGCGACGCGATGGCCGGCTCGGAGACGTTGAAGGCCGCGGGGATGGCCGCCGCGACCATGGCGTCGAACGCGATCGCGCTGCTCTTCACCGTGCTCTTCGCGCGCATCCTCGGCGCGTCGGACTACGGCTCGCTCGCGGCGCTGATCTCGACGTTCGTGATCCTCGCCGTGCCCGGATCGGCGCTGCAGGTCGCGGTCGCGCGCGAAACCGCGCTCGGGCGGCTCGGCAGCGGCACGCGGCTGGCGGGGACGCTGACCGCGTGGCGGCGGCGACTGTGGATCGGCGGCCTGGCCTTCACCGCGGCGGCGTTCGTGCTGCGCGGGGCGATCTCCGACCTGATCTCGGTGCCCGAGGCGTGGGCGGCCGCCGCAACGGCGCCGACGGCGTTCCTGTGGGTGCTGCTCTCGGTCGAGCGCGGGGCGCTGCAGGGCCAGCACGCGTACAAGACGGTCGCGTGGTCGGTCGTCTCCGAGGCGGGCGGGCGGCTGGCGTTCGGCCTCCTGCTCGTCGGGGTCGGCCTGGGCGTGACCGGCGCGTACCTCGGCACGCCGCTGTCAATGCTCGCGATGTCGCTGATCCTGTGGTGGATCTCGCACCAGCGGCTGGGCGCTCCGGTCGCGGGCGAGCGCGCGCGCCGGCTCGGCGAGCTCGTCGGCGGCGCCTGGCCCGCGGTCGCCGGGCTGTTCCTCGTCGCGGTGCTCCAGAACGTCGACGTGATCCTCGTCAAGCGCCAGATCGGCGGCGACGCCGCGGGCGCCTACGCGGCCGCCGCGGTCGCGGCCAAGGCGGTCGTCTGGGTCGCGATCGGGATCGGGCTCTACCTGCTGCCCGAGGCGACCCGCGCCGCGCGCGCCGGCGAGGACCCGCGGCCGGTGCTGGCGCGCGCGCTCGCCGTCGTGGCCGCGGTCGCGGTGCCGATGCTGATTGTCTACGCGCTGATTCCGGAGACCGTGCTGCGGCTCGCGTTCGGGCCGGAGACGGTCCGCGCGTCGGGTGCGCTGCTCGTGCTCGGGTTCGCGATGACGCTGCTCGCCGTCGGCTACCTCGGCGTCCAGTACATGCTCGCGCTCGGGCGGGTGGCGTTCCTGCCCGCGCTGGCCGTGGTGGCGGCGCTCGAGATCGCGCTGCTCGGCGACCTCGGGACGCGCTCGCTGTCCAGCTTCGCGGCGGTCGTGCTGGCGCTGCAGGCCGCCGCGGCGACCTCGGTGCTGCTCATCGGCCTCGTGCCGTGGCGGCGCTTGACCGCGAGCTCCTGAGCTCCCGGCCGAGCGCGAACAGCAGCAGCACGACCGCCGCGACCGCTGCCCAGTGGACCGCGACGCGGTCGCCCGCGTAGGACGGGTTGTAGCCGCCGGGGTTCTTGACGCCGATCGCGAGCGTGAGCACCGGCACGACGAAGACCAGCAGCGCGCCGGCGGCGAGCGCGAGCCGGCGCGCATCGATCGCGCGCCACAGGATCAGGAACGCGGCCGCGCCGAACAGCGGCGTCGCGCGAGCGGCGAACAGGAACCCGAGCGCGAGCGCGAGCGGGACGGCGAGCACCGCGGCGCGGCGGGCAGACATGCGCGCGGGCGGGCCTCCGCCCGAGGCGGGCACGCCGCCCGCCGCCGGCGCGCCGCCCGCCAGCGCGCCGCCCGCCGAGGGCTCGCCGCGTCGCACGACCCCCGCGCCGCGCGCCGTGCGCCGGCGCGGCAGCCCGAGCAGGACGAGCAGGACCGCGCCCGCGACCAGCGAGGCCGCGTAGCCCGCGTGGACGAGGCGGTTGGGCGCGAACGCGATCTCGACGTCGCGGCAGCCCGCCGGCACGCGCCAGGCCGTCCCGAACGCGTCGCCGATCGCGGGTGCGCCGAGGTCGTGCCCGTCGCACGTCGCGAGGCGGCCGGCGGTGTAGCTCTCGGCGAGAACCAGCCGTGCGGGGGCGCGGACATCGAGCCGGACGCCGGTGCGCCCGCTGCGCGTCGCGCGGCCAGCCGACAGCACGCGCCCCGGCGCCGCCGCCGGAACCGCCGTGCCGGGCGAGCGCAACCGCAGCAGGTACGGCGCGAGCGCGCTCGCGGGCAGGGACAGCCGCGCCGCGCCGGCGGGCAGCGCCAACGTGCCGCACCCGCGCACGCGCAGCGGCCGCCCGGCGTCGAAGTCGGCGATCGTGCCGGTCACCCGCAACGCGAGGGGCGTGCCGGAGAGGTCACCGACGAGGTCGCCACAACGCCCGTGCAGCGCGCCCGCACGCGGGACGTTCGCGCGCGGAACGCCCGTCCCGGCGATCTCGGCGATCCCGACCGCGCGGCGTTGCCGCACCCGCCCGGACGCCCCGCGCGCGAACGCCGCGCGCAGGATCTCGAGCCGGAACGTGCGGCCGCGCAGCGGCGCCGGGAGCGTCACGACGCTCGCCCACGACGCGCAGCGGGGGCGATGCGGCGCCATCGGCGCGCAGGCGCACGAGCGTCGGCCGCCGCACGCCGAGCGCCGGCGCGAGCCGCAGCGACCGCAGCGTCGCCGGATGCGTCCACTGGATCCACGCGCGGCCGAGCCACGAGCCGATCCACGGCGCAGCCGTGCCGTCGAACGCGCTCGACGCGCGGAACCCCGGCCGCCCCTCGAAGCGCCCGGAGGAGAGGAAATCGGCCGGCGCGGCCGCCGTGCCACGCGAGGACGCGCCGCCACCGGTCGACCCCGGCGCGGCACGCCGCGAAGCGCGGCCGCCGCTCGCCGCGCCCGCGAGGCGGTCGAGGTCCGCGTCGGAGGCGCCCGGCGCGGCGCTCGCCCAGCCGTCGATCACCCACGTCCGCGCGGCCGGCGGCGCGAACACGCGCGTGAGCCCGGACTCGCCGTCGCCGCGGTCGCGCACCAGCACCGCGCTCGCCGCGCCGTGGCGCGGGTCGCGGCGGAAGGGGTCGTCGCCGGTCGTGCGCTCGAACAGGTAGGTGAGCCCGGTGCGGGAGAGATCGCGCCCCGCCAGCGCCCGCTCGGCCAGCACCGGCGGCCGCAGCGCCTCGCTCGCGTGCACGCCCGGGATGCGCAGCTCGCGGATCCCGCCCGTGCGCACCGCCGCGCGCCCCCGCCGGCTGGCGCACGCCCGCGATCCGCACCCGCAGCGTGCCGACGCCGCGCAGGCCGAGCGCGAGCCGGTTCCAGCCGCGGCGCACCGCGAAGCGCCGCCCCTGCACCGCGACCGCCGTGACCGTCGCGTCCCGGTCGTCGTACGGCAGCAGGTCGACGTGGTCGACGTCCCGCGGGCGGTCGAGCGTCACGCTCAGCACATAACGGGAGGGGTCGAGCGCGCGGTCGGCCTGCCAGTGCGTCGCCGGATCGCCGTCGAGTGCCGCGAACGGCCGCCGCTCGGGGAACTGCGGGTACCCCGGCGAGGACGGCGCGCTGACCGCCTTGATCCCGCTGTAGACCGCGACGGTCTGCGCGTCGCTGCCGCGCGCCGCGAACGGGTTCAGCACCGCCCCGTCGACCGACGGCGCCTCCCCCGCGGCCAGCGTCGGGCCGGCGTTCTGCACGAGCCGCGACGGCACGAGCACGCGGCGGCGGTTGGAGTCGGTGATGACGACCTCGCCGGCGTGCGCGAGCGCGGCCGCGGACACGTCGCCGGCGTACGCCACGCTCCCGCGCGTGCCGCCGAGCGCGTCGAGGTCGGCGAGCCCCTCCGCGGACCCGTCCACGACCGTCTGCGGCGCCGCCGGCTCGAGCCGGAGCAGGCCGGGAGCATGCGGCCGGTCCCACGCGCGTACCGCGGGCAGCGCGCGCGGCGCGCCGAGCGTCCCCGCCTCGCGCGGGCGCGGCGCCACCGGACCCCACAACGCGGACGGCCGCCCGAGCGCGTCGAGCACGTCGGCGGCGTCGGACGCCGGCGCCGCCCCCGACCGGCTGCGGTCGTCGTCGGCCCCAGTCACGACCGTGCGCGCACCGAGCAGGTCGAGCAGCGGGGGAAGCTGGCCGGGGAGCGCGCGGCGCTGGGAGACGAGCGCGTCGACGGTCCACAGCAGGTCGGTCGCGTGCAGGTCCGCGTAGCCGACGCTGTTGCGCACCGCCACCGGCTTGTGGGCGAGCGCGGGGAGCAGCGGGTCGATCGTCCCGCCCCAGTCGTAGTACGCGTACAGCTGGCCGGGGAGCACGACGGCGCGCCCGTCGCCCGCCGCGGCATCGACGTGTCGCGCCGCCGACTCCCACGCGGCGGGCACGCGCTGCCACGTCACCTGGCGGTCGAGCGCGCGGCCGGTGACCAGCGGCCACGCCGCCACGACCGCCAGCGGCGCCACCAGCAGCCCCACGCGCCGGGGCGCCAGCCCCGCCAGCCCCGCCAGCCCGAGCGCCACCAAAGGCCCGGCCTTGTGCGTCGTGCGCAGGAACTGGACGGCACTGAAGTGGTTGTAGGTGAAGTTCGCGCCGCGCCGCAGCGGCGTCCCCTCCGGGAAGCCCGCGCTCATCACCAGCAGGCCGACCAGCACGAGCACGAGCAGGAACGGTCCGTAGGGCGCGCGGCGGCTCCACGCGAACGAGCCGAGCGCCAGCGCCGGCACGAGCAGTCCCGCGAGCACCACGGGCGTCGCGAACAGCAGCACGCCGCCGTCGCCGAAGTACGGCCGCAGCACGCCGCCGTAGCCGACGCCGAGGTAGGAGACCCAGTAGCCCATCAGGCGCAGTGACTCGGACAGGCTGGTGGTGCTCCAGATCGTCCCCGGCTGCTCGGTGAAGCGCAGGAAGTCCACGCCGTAGCGCGACTGCACGAGCAGCGGCACGACCCACCACGCCGACGCGAGCGCGGTCGCCACCACCGCCCGCCAGCCGAAGGCGAGCACGGCGCGCCGCGAGACGGCGCCCGTCCACAGCTCGTAGCCGGCCAGCAGCAGCGGCCCGAGTAGCACCCACGCGGTGACCGCGGCGTTCACGCCCCCGCCCGAGGCCGTGACGATCAGCGCGAACGCCGCCGGCCAGCGCCACGAGACGCCGCCGCGCAGCCCGCGCGCGACGCACACCAGCAGCCACGGCAGCGCGGCGTAGCCCAGCAGCGTGATCGACGTCCGCGCGGTGAAGATCACGACGTACGGGTTGAGCACGTACAGCACCGCCGCCAGCGCGCGCGGGCCGCCGAGCTCCTCCATCAGCCGCGCGGCGCCCCACGCCGCCAGGAACAGCACGAGCGCCAGCCACAGGCGCTGCACCAGCCACGGCGCCGCCCCCAGCGCGTGCGCCAGCGCGAAGAACGGCCCCATCGGGAACAGGTAGCCGCCGTACTGGCCGCCCTGGACGTGCCCGAGGTCGCCCGTCGACGACCACGCGGACGCGACGTCGGACACGAATCCGGACGGATCGACGTGCAGGTCGATCTTCGTGTCGGTCACCGCCCGTCCCGGGACGCTGGATCAGCGCCAGGAGCAATGCGAGCGCGGCGAGCGCCGGTGTGAGGGCACGTCGCCTGGTCACGGGGCGGTGAGGATATGGTCCCCGCCCGGATGCGACGCCTCGCCGCCGCCATGTTGCTCATCCTCCCGGCGGCGCTGGCGTTCGGCCGCGGCGGCTACTTCGCCGTGGCGCGCGACGCGCGGCGCGATCGCGGCGTTCCTGCTGCTGGCCGTCGCCGCCGCGGTGTCAGAGCGGCCGCTGCCTCGCTCGCGCGCGGGCCGGCTCGCGCTCGGTGGGCTCGCGGCGCTCACCGCCTGGACCGGGCTGTCGCTGCTGTGGGCGCCGCTCGGCGGGCCGGCGTTCGCCGACCTCGAGCGGCTCGCGCTCTACACCGCCGCGCTCGCCGCGGGGATCGCGCTGCTGCGGGAGAACTTCGTCGAGCCTGCGCTGCTCGCGACGACGGTGGCGGCGGCCGTGTACGGGCTCTCGGAGCGGCTCGTGCCGTGGCTCGTCTCGCTGCAGCCGCTGATCTCGGCGGGCGACCGGCTCGCCCAGCCGCTCACGTACTGGAATGCGCAGGGCGCGATGGCGGCGGTCGGGCTCGCGCTCGCCGCGGGGTTGGCGGCCGAGAACCGGTTTCCGCGCGCCGCGGCGGCCTGCGCTCCGGTGCTCGGCCTCGACCTCTATCTGACGCTCTCGCGCGGCGCGATCGGCGCCGGGCTGGCCGGCTTGGCGATCGTCGTCGCGCTCGTCCCGACACGCCGCGGGCTGCGTGCCGCGCTGACGGTCGGCGGCGCGGCGGCGCTGGCCTCGGCGGCGGCGCTCGCGCTGCCGCGCGTCCAGGACGCCGGCGGTGCGAGCGGGCAGGGCGCGGCCATGATCGGCGTGTTGCTCGTCCTGACGGCGGCGGCCGCATTCGCGGCGGGCGGCGACGACCGGCCGCTGCGGCTCGCGCGGCCGCTGGCGGCCGGCGCGCTGGTGGTCCTGCTCGTCGGGACCGTCGCTGTCGGTGGCCAGCGGCGGCCACGAGCCGCTGCCCACCGGCACGCAGCGCCTCACCTCGGTCCAGAGCAACCGCTCCGCCTACTGGAAGGTCGCCGGCGCGGTGTTCGCCGCCCATCCGCTGCGCGGCATCGGCTCGGGCTCGTTCCGCGTCGAGTGGCTCAAGCGGCGGCCGTTCGCCGAGAGCGTGCGCGACGCGCACTCGCTCTACCTCGAGATCGCGGCCGAGCTGGGGATCGTCGGGCTCGCGGCGCTCGCCGCGTTCCTTGCCGGGACCGGGCTCGCCGCGCGCCACGGCACGCCCGCCGCGGTCGCCGCGCTGGGCGCCTTCGCCCTGCACGCCGGTATCGACTGGGACTGGGAGATGCCGGCGTTCAGCCTGCTGGCGATCCTGCTGGTCGCGCGGCTCGTCGCAGCGCAAGAGCGCTGAAGACCACCAGCGACGGCTCCGCCGCCGTGCGAAAGCGGGTCGAACCGTACGCCAGCGCGCCCACGAGCACCACGATCGCGACGGGAACGAGCAGGATCGCGCCGCGCCGGCCGGTCAGAACCGCGCCGGCGATCCCCAGCGGGAGCAGCGCCCAGTAGAACACCAGCGCGGCCTTGGCCGCGCGCGGGTTGCGGCCCTCGCTGGCCTGGAAGAAGACGCCCTGGGTCCACGGGCGATAGACGTCCAGCAGCCGCCCCAGTCGCACGAGCATCACCAGCGGCAGACGCGCCGCGTGATCGCGCGCGTAGCGCAGCCCGCGCGCCCGGTAGCCGGCGTCGGCCTGCGCCTCGTCACCGGGCGGGCGGTCGTTGAGGCAACGGTAGACCCAGGAGCCGATCTGCGCCTGGTAGTAGGTCTCGTGGCAGTTCGCGCCCGCGACGAGCCCGCCCGTGTTCGAGGAGATCAGCACGGGCTTCTCGAACGTCAGCGCGTTGCGGATCGTCCACGGGGCGAGCACCAACGCGCAGGCGAGCAGCGCCACCCACGCGCGGCGGCGGTCGCCCAGCAGCAGTGCGAGCAGCAGCAGCAGTTCGCCGCGCGCGAGCGCGGCGAGCCCGATCAGCGCGCCCAGCAACGCCGCCGAGCGCGCCGTGCGCTCGCGGTAGGCGACGAGCATCGTGAGCGCGACCATCAGCGTCGAGGTCGTCTCGCTCATCAGCGCCGCGTCCGGCAGCCACAGCATCGGATAGAGCGCCGCGAGCGCCGCCGCGATCAGCCCCGCCGGCTCGCCGCCGACGCGGCGTCCGAGCAGCCCGATCACGCCGACCGTGGCGGTGCCGACGAGCCCGAGCAGCGCCTTCTGGGCGGCGCTGGAGTGCGCGCCGAGCAGGTCGAACGCGGCCAGCAGCACGATGTGCAGCGGCGGATGCTCGGCGGTCGGCACGTCGCTCAGCGCGCGCCGGAAGCCCTCGCCGTGGACGAGGAAGCCCGCCTCGGTGTGGTAGATCGCCGCGTCCCCGATGACCGGGTAGTGGCGGTTGAAGTACGCCGCGATGAGCCGGACGCCGGCGGCCGCAAGCACGATGCCGGCGAGCCGGACGCGGAATGACGTCATCCGGGCGAAGCGTATGCTCTCGCGGTGTCGTCCCGCCCGCCCGACGCGCTCGCGCCGCCGCCCGGCAATCCGCGCTTTCCGCTGCTCGATCCGCTGCGGGCGATCGCGGCGCTGTGCATCGTCGTGACCCACACGGCGGGCTGGTCGGGCTTCAACAGCGCGCACGCCCTCGGCGCCTGGACGGCGCGCCTGGACTGCGGCGTGGCGATCTTCTTCGTGCTCTCGGGGTTCCTGCTCTATCGCCCGTTCGTGGCCGCGCGGCTCGACGGGCGCTCCGGCCCGCGCGCCGCCCGCTACGCGCGCCGCCGCGCGCTGCGGATCCTGCCCGCGTACTGGACGGCGCTCGTGCTCGTGGCGCTGATCTCGCCCAAGGACGCCCCGGGCGCGTTCGGCCCGCACTGGTGGGTGTACTTCTCGCTCGCGCAGAGCTGGAACGTGCACACGATCGTCCACGGGCTCGGCGTCGCCTGGAGCCTCAGCGTCGAGGTCGCGTTCTACGTCGTGCTGCCGTTCTACGCGCTGGCCGTCGCGCGCTGGCTGCGCGGCCGTGAGCGCGACCGCCAGGCGCAGCTGGAGCTCATCCTGCTGGTGGCGAGCGGCATCGTCGCGGTCGGCATGCGCACGCTCGTGCACATCGTCGCGCCGGGCTCCGTCTACGGCAGCACGCTCCCCGGCATGTGGGCGTGGTTCGTGGGCGGCCTGTCGCTCGCGGTGCTCAGCGCGTGGGGGCCGGAGCACCTGCGGCTCGCGCGGCAGCATGCGTACGCGTTCTGGGCCGGCGCCTTCGCGCTGCTCACCCTGGCGGCGTGGGGCATCGGCCTGCCGCGGGTTCTGTGGGGCTCGTTCTCGACCGGGTCGCTGCTCGCCGAGCACCTCCTCTACCTGGGGATTGCGCTCTGCCTCGTGGCCCCGGCGACGGTGCGGGACCGGCTGCCGGTGCTCTCGACGCGCCCGCTGGCCTGGCTCGGCCTCGTCTCCTACGGGATCTTCCTCTATCACCAGGTGTGGGTAGGGCGGCTGCTCGAGATCCGCGGCAGGTCGCCGTTCGCGGGCTACGTCTGGTACACGCTGGCGGTCGCGATCGCCGCGACGGCGTGCGCGGCGGTGAGCTACTACGTCGTCGAGCGGCCGCTGCTGCGCTTCAAGGAGCCTCAGCGCGCGGCCGGCACCGGCGGCTCGAGCGCTCGCGCGCGGGCGCGAGCCGTCGCCGCCAAGCCCGAGTCGTAGCCGGCGGCGGCGAAGCTCAGCAGCGACCACGCCTGGGCGTTCTCGGGCTCTCGGCGCGTGACGGTGGCGAACGTCGCGGCGGCGGTCCTGAACTGGCGCGCTCGCACCTCGAGCACGCCGAGGTTGACGGCGGGGTCGGTGTCGGGGTTCCAGCGCTGTGCCGTCTTGAGCCGGGCGCGCGCCGCTTCGACCTGCGGCGGGGCGGGCGTGCCGGTCGGCGCGAGCGCCGTTCGCTCGATCGCCGCGGCCGCGCGCGCGCCGCGCTCCTGCACGGCCAGGAAGCCCGCGGCGGCGAGCGAGAGCACGATCAGCACCGCGCGCATGAGTCCCTCGGGGTTCGTTGAAGAATGGTCGGTCCGACCGCTGTGGTGCAGCCGTGGATGACTCGGGCCGCGCGCGCCGCGAAGGCGTGCGGCAGCACGTTGAGCTGCGTGGGTGGCGCGAGGCGCCGCGGATGTGCTGCAGCGGGCGTATCGGAATTCTTCAACGGGCCCCTAGTATCGCGGGATGGCGGATCCGAACCTGTTTGCGTCCGAGTGGGAGCTCGACGGCACCGACACCCTGATGCGCGGCCGCGCCGTCCGGCTCGGCGCCGCGGCCGGCTCCCAGGAGCTGGGCGCGACGCTCTACGAGCTCAACCCCGGCGGCGCCGTCTCGCCCTACCACCTGCATCACGGCAACGCGGAGCTGCTGTTCGTGCTCGCCGGGCGGCCGGCGCTGCGCACGGTCGACGGCGTGCGGCGGCTCGAGGCGGGCGCGGTCGTCGCGTTCCCGCGCGGGGCCGACGGAGCACACCGTGTGACGAACCCCGCCGACGCGGAGGCGCCCGCGCTCGTCCTGATCGTCTCGACGATGAACTACCCGGAGATCGCCGAGCACGTCACGACCGGCTCCGTGCTGGCGCTGACCGGGCCGGGCGAGGGGCACATCTTCGCCGCCGGCACCGACTCGCCGATCATGGAGCTCTACTTGAAGGCGATGGAGGCCGACGCCGAGGGCACCAGCACCTCGTAGTCGCCGTAGCGGGCGTCGAGGCGATAGGCGCGGGCGAGGTAGTCGTCGAGCGCGCGCGAGCCGCTGGGCCGCCCGCGCCGGTTCGGCTCGGGCGTCGACGAGGCGGGGTCGGTCCAGCGGATGATCGCCTTGGGGCGCGCCCGCTCGAGCGCGGCCACGATCGCACGCTGCTCCTCGGGCCGCGCCTGCAGCAGGACGTCGCGATGCAGGACGTTCGGGCGGTCGACGAGGAAGTGCAGCAACGGATCGCTGAACGTGACGAGGTCGGACCGGCGGGGGGCGACGTAGATCGGCGCTCCCGGAGGGACGAGGCGCTGGACGCGGTCGACCAGGCGCGGGAGTGTGGCTGCGTCCTGGGGCGTGACCCGGATTGCTCTCGCGCCGTGCACATCGAGCGGCTTCAGGTCCGGCGGGCGCAGCAGCGCCGAGGCGCGGTTGGCGACCCCGACCGCGAGCAACAGCGCGAGGATCGCGGCGCCCGCGGCGCGGGGGCGCGCGACGGCGGCGAGCGCGGCGGCGATGATGAGCAGCCCCTGGGCGTGCTCCGCGTCGGCGCGGGAGAGGAAGTAGGCAGTCGCGCCGACGCCGAGCAGCACGAGGCCGGGGCGGCGTCTGGCGAGCGCGGCGAGGACGAGCGCGAGCAGCGCCGCGTACGGCGCCAGCCACGCCGCGAAGTCCTTCAGGCCGGTAGCGCTCGTGACGCTGCCGTCGTAGGCCGCGGGGAACGGCAGCCGCCACCACGCCCCGTCACGCGTGGCCTGGACCACGAGCGCGTCCCAGACGGCCGCGGGCCCGGCGGCGATCACGAACGGCGCGTACAGGAGCGCCGTGGCGAGCGCGGCCGCCACGAGGCAGACGGCGGCGGCGCGGACGCCCGCCGCGCCGCGGCCACCCGCCGCGCCGCCGCCCCGCGACGCCGCGTCCGCGCGTGCCGCGGCAATCAGCGTCACCGCCGCGGCCAGCGCGGCGAGCGCGCCCATGTCCGGCCGCCAGAACGCGGCCGCCGCCGCGGCGATCCCCGCCCACGCCGGGCGGCCGCGGGTCGCCAGCAGGACGCTGCCGAGCGCGAAGGCGAGCGCGGGCGCGGTGGGATTGGCGCTCGTCGGCTGCGCGGTGGTGACCGCCGCCGCCGCCCAGGCCGCAAGCGCCCAGCGCGGCCGCGCCTCGCGCACGAGCGCCCAGACGAGCACCGCGATCGTGGCGTCCGCGGCCACGCGCAGCAGCCGCCACCACAGCAGCGACGGGCCGAGCGCCTTCCCCGCGAGCATCACCGCGAGCGGCTGGGCCGGTCCGTACGCCCAGCCGAAGTCCCGCCACGGCCACTGGCCGCCGGCCATCCGGGACGCCGCCTGCATCAGGATGCCCTCGTCGAGCGGGCCGAGGTAGCGGCGCAGCGTGAAGCCGGAGATCGCCGCCGCCGCCAGCCAGAGCAGCGCCGCTCTCACGGGCGCAGGTATCCGCGCAGCTCGGCCAGCAGCCCGCCCTCGAGTCGCCGCGTGGCGAGCGCGAGCGCGGCCAGCCACAGCGCCAGCTCGACGAGTGCCTGGCCCAGCGACCGCTCGCCGCCCCACAGCGCGAGCCGCAGCGCCAGCACCGGCGCGCAGGCGAGCACGACCGGCAGCGCGGCGCGCAGCGCGATCGCGGCGAGCCTGACGCCCGGGAGCAGGCGCCGCAGGTACACGCCCCGCACCACGAGCACGCACGCCGTGCACCCCAGGCGCCCGGCCACGAACCACGAAGAACCTCCGAGCAGCGCGCCCGGCACGGCGAGCGCGGCGAACGCGACCCCGAAGACCGCCGACTCGATCGCCTGCGGCCACGGCTCGCCGCGCGCGCGATAGAACGCGAACCAGTTGTAGCCCACCTGCTGCAGCGCGACCGCGACCGCCAGGCCGGCGATCAGCACCACGGCGCCCTGCCAGCTGTCCCCGAGCACGAAGTGCACGAGATCGGCGCCGAACAGAGCCAGGCCCGCCCCGAACGGGAACGCCCACATCAGCGTCAGCCGGTTGGCCTTGGTGAACAGCTCCTCGAGCACGTCGTGGCGCTCGCGCACGCGCACGATCGCGGGGTAGATGGTCGTCGCGAGGATCTGGTCGGCGCGATCGGCGTAGCGGGTCAGCGTCGCCGCGAGCGTCACGAAGCCGGCCGCGGCGAGCCCGTCGGAGACCCCGAACACGGCGATCTGCCCCTGCGCCACGAGCAGGGCGACCGCCGCGGTCACGAACACCGGCCACGAGAACCGCAGGTAGCGGCGCGCGGCCTCCGCGTCCGGTCGCAGTCGCAGGCGATAGGGCGAGGCGCGCCAGGCGGCCAGCACCGCGACGAGGTTGCCGCAGGCCGGCCCCACCACCAGCGCCCACACGCCGACGCCGGCGAGCAGCAGCGGCACCGAGACCAGCACCGTGCCGAGCGGCACGATCGCCTGCAGTGAGCGCAGCCGCACGTAGTCCATGCGCTTGAAGAACACCCACTGCGGTGCCTGCAGCGCGAACGCGACCGGGAGATAGCTGACCGCGAGCGTGAGCGCCAGCAGCCGGTCGTCGTCGTAGGCGGCCGCGAGCACCGGCGCGAGCGCCGCGACCGCGAGCGCGCCGGCGAGCCCCAGCCCAAGCTCCACGGTCAGCGCGCGCTGGAACTCGGCCTCCTCGTCGACCGCGACCGTCTGCACGAACGCCTCGTCGATCCCCACCCTCCGCAGCGCGACGATCGTCATCGCAGTGGTCGTCACGACGCCGTAGAGCCCGATCGCCCCCGGCCCGAGCAGCGCGGTGGCGAGCAGCCCCTGCAGGACCACCAGCGCCTCGGCCCCGGAGAGGAAGGCGGCGTTGACGACGCCGCCACGGGCGATGCGGACGCGCAGGCCCGCCCGGCCGTCGCGCGGCGGCACGTCGGCGGGCGGCGCCGCCGGCCCAGGCGCGCCGAGCTCGCGCGGCGGCATGTCGGCAGCCGGCCCGAGCGCGCCGGACTCGCCGCCGCGCGAGGGCGGCGAGTCCCCCGGAAGACGGCGCGGCGGCATGGGGCGCGATGCTAGTGGGCGCCGATGGTCCTCTTCGCCTCCTACTCCGGCGTGCTCGGCGGCGCCGAGCGCGTGCTGCTCGACTGCGCCGCGCGCCTCGCGCGGCCCGTCCTGGTCGCCTGCCCCGCCGGGCCGCTGGCCGTCGCGGTGCGGGAGGCGGGACTCGAGCACGCGCCGCTGGCGACGGGAACGCTGCGGCTGGCGCCCGCGCACGCGGCGGCGCTGGTCGCGATGGCGCGCGAGCTGCGGCGCTTCCGGCCGCTCGCCCTGGTCGCCTGGGGCGCGCGCGCGATCCTCGCCGCCGCGCTCCTCCCCCGCGCCGCGCGGCCGCCGCTGCTCGCCGTCAACCACGACCTCCTCGGCGGACCGGTCCGCGCGGCGGTGCGAGCCGCGACCCTGCGCGCGGACGCCGCGGCGGCGGCCTCGCACGCGATCGCCGCGCAGTTCGGCGGCGCGGTGCTGCACCCGGGCGTCGACCTCACCGCCTTCGCCCCGGCGCCGCCACCGCCCGGGCCGCCGCACGCGCTGGTGCTCGGCGCGCTCGTCGCCTGGAAGCGTCCCGACCTCGCGCTCGAGATCGCGGCGCAGGTCCCGGAGTTGCGGCTGACGCTGGCGGGCGCGCGGCTGCCTGGTCGAACGATGCACCGTATGGATGCAAAGATCGACCAGGCGCTGCGGCGGCCGGACCTCGCCGGACGCGTCACGCTCCCCGGACCGCTGGACGCCAGAGACGCGCTGGCCTCCGCGCACCTGCTCCTGCACTGCGCCGACGCCGAGCCGTACGGCCTGGCGCTCGTCGAGGCGCTCGCCGCCGGGCGGCCGGTGGTCGCTCCGGCCGCCGCCGGCCCGCTCGAGATCGTGACCGACGGCGCCGGGCGCCTCTACCCGCCGGGAGACGCGCGCGCGGCGGCGGCCGCGATCCGTGCCGTGCTGGCCGACCCGGCGGCCGGCGTGGCGGCGCGGCGGCGCGCCGAGGCCGAGTTCGACGTCGAGGCCTCCTCGCGCCGGTTCGCCGCCGTCCTCGAGGCCACGCTGTGAACTACGCCGCAATCGTCGTGCTCCACGAGTCCCGGCAGGAGCTGAACGCGCTCCTGACCTCGCTCGAGCGGCTCGCGGAGCCGCCGCGGCTGGTGGTGGTCGACACCGGCCGCGACGACGGCGGCGCCGCGCTCGCCGCCGCCGCCGGCGCCGAGCTGGTGGTGCGCCGCGACAACCCCGGCTTCGGCGCCGCGAACAACGCCGGGCTCGAGCGAGTCCGCGAGCCCGTCACCGTCCTGCTGAACCCCGACACCGAAGCGCTGGACGACTCCCTGCACGAACTTGCCACGCTCGCCGCCGAGCACCCGCGCCAGCTCCACACGCCGCGGCTGCTGAACCCCGACGGCAGCGTCCAGCGCAGCGCCCACCCGCTCCCCGGCACGGCCGGTGCGCTACTGCCCGCACTGATCCATCCGCTCCTGCTCCCGCGCAGCATCCGCGACCGGGTCGAGCCGTACCGGGCGCGTGAGTCCCGCACCGTCGGGTGGGCGATCGGCGCGTGCCTGGCGGCGTCGACCGCGACGCTCCGTCAACTCGGTCCCTTCGACCCGAGCGTCCCGCTGTTCGCCGAGGACATGGAGCTGTGCCTGCGCGCCCGCGCGCGTGGCATCGCGACCGTCTACCACCCCGGCCTCATCGTGCGCCATCACGGAGGCCACAGCGTCCTGCGCGCCGGAGAGCCGTTCCAGACGCTCGCCCGCCGGCGCCACGACGCGGTGGCCAGGACGCGCGGGCGCCGTGCGGCGGCGCTCGACGACGTGGCCCAGGCGCTCACGTTCGCGACGCGGGCGCTGGTCAAACGGCCCAACCAGCGCGAGCGCGCTCAGCTCGACGCGGTCCTTAAACGGCGCGACCCGGGCGGGGGCCCGGGTCGCGAATCGTGAAGCTGCCTATCGTCTGAACGAACAGCGATGCTCTATGCCGCCTCGCGGAGCGCGATCAGCTCCGGCCGCTGCGAGAGGCGCTTCAGGGCGCGCTCCTCGATCTGGCGGGCGCGCTCCGTCGACACACCGAGCTTGCGCCCGGCCTGCGACAGCGTCTGCGGCTCGCGGTCACCCGCGCCGAAGCGCATCTCGATCACGTCCCGCTCGGGCTCGGGGAGCTCGGCGATGGCGGTCAGGAGCGTCTCGGACTTCAGCGCCTCGTGGACCTCCTCGTCCACGGCCGGCGTCTCGATCGCGAGCAGGTCGCCGAAGGCAGTGTCGCCGTCGTCGCCCACGGGCTTGTCGAGGCTGACCACTGCGCGGTCGGCCTTGCGGATCTCGATGACGTCCTCCAGCGGCAGGTCGGCCGCCGAGGCGATCTCCTCGTCCGTCGGCTCGTGGCCCAGCTTGGTCGTGAGCTCGCGCTCGATGCGTCCGACCTTGCGGGACCGCTGCGCCACGTGAACGGGGAGACGGATCGTCCGGCTCGTGTTCTCAAGCCCACGCTGGATCGCCTGACGGATCCAGAGGGTCGCGTACGTCGAGAACCGGAAGCCCTTGCGCCAGTCGAACTTCTCGACCGCGCGGATCAGCCCAAGCATCCCCTCCTGGATCAGGTCGCCGAGGGCAAGGCCCTGGCCCTGATAGCGGCGCGCGTTCGCGACCACCAGGCGGAGGTTGGAGTTGATCATGCGTTCCTTGGCTGACAGGTCCCCACGCTCGATGCGCTTGGCGAGTTCGATCTCCTCGCTCGGCTTGAGCAGCGGGTACCGGCCAGCCTCACGCAGGAGCAGCTGGAGCGAGTCGAGGGTCGGATCGGCCTCGTGCTCGGTCTCGGTGCGGCGGCGTGGGGTGTCGGTGATGGTGCTCGTTTTGGGGTCCTTCCGAAGTTCTGGTTCAAGACCTACTGGTCCAGTAGGAATTATACATCACATTCGTTGCTCCTGCAACTACACCGTCCAAGCCCGCGAAACTTCGCCAAGACCTGGCGGCATACCTTCCGATGACAGCCCGCCTGCATTCCGGAGAGCCGTCTCCTGAGGGGCCCTGAGTGCCGCCGCTAAGCTGGGCTCAGCGGAGCATCAGGCGCGCGGGATGACGCCCGCGCACAACAGACAACCCGAAGAATGCCACGGGGTTACGCTGATTGTGCCCCGGCTGAGGAGAGATTTAACGGATCCTCATGGATTCTGCGCCTCTGCGTGACGAACGTCTCGGAAGGAGGCCGCCGATCTGCCGGTCCGGATCGCGCGGCGCCCGCTCCGCCGCGACGGCGTCCGACACGACCGCCCGCAGCCGCTCCTGGAAGCGCTCGACGCCGAATCGACGCGCAGACGCCACGCACGCGGCGGGATCGACGGCGCCCGGTTCGAACCCGGCGATCGCCGCGGCCAGCGCGGCGGGATCGTCGGCGTCCTCGTAGAAGGCGCCGGTCCGCCCGGCCAGCACCGTCTCGAGCACGCCGCCGGAGCGCAGGGCGATCACGGGCCGGCCGGAGGCGAGCGCTTCGACCGCGGCGATCCCGAACTCCTCCTCCGCCGTGACCACGAGCGCCTGCGCCGAGCGCAGCAGGTCCGCGACCTCCGCATCCGGGAGCCGGCCGGTGAGCCGCACCGTCGGCCCGGCGAGCCGCCGCAGCCGCCGGTACTCCGGGCCGTCGCCGACCACCACCAGCGGCCGCCCGAGCGCGTTGAACGCCCGGATCGCGACGTCGATGCGCTTGTGCGCCATCAACTCGGCGAGCACCAGATAATGCGCCCCCACCGGGCCGGGCCGGAAGCGCGCGAGCTCCACCGGCGGGTGCACGATCGTCGACTCGCGCCCGAAGTAGCGCCGCACGCGCGCCGCGGTGATCGCCGAGTTGGCGACGTAGCGATCCACCCGCTGGGCCGCGATGAAGTCCCACTGGCGCCAGCGGGAGAGCAGCACGCGCAGCGCCGGCCGCGTGAGCACGTTGCGCGCCGCGAGCGTCGCCTCGCGCTCGGACCACGCGTAGCGGAACGGGTTGTGGCAGTAGCTGACGTGGACCGCGCCGGGGTCGACGAGCACGCCGTGCGCCCACGCGCTCGAGCTCGAGACGACCACGTCGTAGCCGCGCAGGTCGAGCGATTCGATCGCGTGCGGGTACAGCGGAAGCAGCGGCCGGAACGTGCGCGCCGTCGGCCGCAGCCGCTGCAGGAACGAGGTCTGCGGCGAGCGCGCCGCGAAGCGTCCCTCGGTCCCTGCCTCGTCATAGACCGCCGTGAACACGTCGGCCTCCGGCCAGGCGTCGCAGATCGCCGCGAACACGCGCTCGGCGCCCCGCAGGTCGAGCAGGAAGTCGTGGATCAGCGCGACGCGTGACATGAGCGCGCCATCCTATGTGCCCGATGCGGCGGACCCTCCTGCTTGCCTTCGCGCTGACCGTGCTGCTGACCGCCCCCGCCGCGGCGCGCGAGGTCCCGCTGGGCTGGCTCGGCGTCGTGGCCGACGGCCCGCTGACCGATCCGTCCTTCACGCAGGCCGCGCCGGAGTGGGACCGGCTCGCGGGCAGCGGCGCCGAGTCGGTGCGCGCCGCCTTCTACTGGAGCGCGGTGCAGCCGTCGGCGCCCACCGATGCCGACTTCGCGGCGACCGACGCGGTCGTGCTCGCGGCCGCCCAGCGCGGGTTGACCGTCCTGCCGGTGCTGCAGGGGACGCCCGGCTGGGCCGCCGTGCACCCGGGAGATCCCGCGTCGCCGCCGCGCGATCCGGAAGACTTCGCGCGTGTGCTGACCGTGCTGGTCACACGTTACGGGCCGAACGGCTCCTTGTGGATGGAGCACCCGGAGGTGATGCGCCACCCCATCCGCGACTGGCAGGTGTGGAACGAGCCGAACCTCACCCGATACTGGAACGTGGCACCGTGGGCGCCGCCCTACGTTGCGTTGCTGAAGGCCGCCCACGCCGCGCTGCGCGCGGCCGACCCCGGGGCGCGGACCATCCTCGCCGGGCTGCCGAACGAGAGCTGGACCGCCCTGCACGAGATCTACGCGGCGGGCGCGCGCGGGAGCTTCGACGTCGTCGCCCTGCACCCGTACACCGGCAGGCCCGAGAACGTCGTCCGGCTCGTCAAGCTCGCCCGCGCCGAGATGCGCAAGCGCGGCGACACGACGATGCCGGTGTGGATCACGGAGCTCTCGTGGCCTGCCGCCGTCGGCAAGACGAAGACCACGGCCGGGTTCGAGACGACCGACGCCGGGCAGGCGATCCGGCTGCGCCGCGGGCTGGAGCTGCTGGCGCGCGACCGCAGGCAGCAGCGGATCGGTCGCGTGTACTGGTACACCTGGCTTTCGGCCGAAGGCTCCACAGCCAGTTCGTTCGACTACTCCGGGCTGCGCAGGCTGCACGCCGGCGCCATTCGCTCCGCCCCGGCGCTCGCCGTCTTCCGCACCGTGGCGCGCCGTCTGGAGGGCTGCGCCAAGCGCGCCGGCGACGCGAGCCGCTGCCGCTGACACCGTACGCTTCGCGCACGGTGCGGGCGGACGGGGGGTACAGCGCGGTCCTGAGAGAGCGCGGTGTGCGCCAGCTTCTGGTCGCCTCGCTCGCCGGGCGCTTGGCGTTCTCGATGCTGCCGCTCGGGCTCGTGCTGTTCGCGACGTCGCAGACCCGCTCGTCGGCGACCGCGGGCGCGCTGGTCGCCGCGTTCTCGCTGACGAGCGCGCTCGCCCCCATCCGCGGGCGGATCGTCGACCGGCGCGGACCCACCGCGCTGGTGGGCTTCGCGGCCGTCTGCGCCGGCGCGATCGTCGCGCTCGCGCTCGCGGCGGCCGCGCCCGCGCCGGCGCTGGTGGCGCTCGGGCTGGTGGCCGGCGCCGCGGTGCCGCCGCTCGGACCGTTCACGCGCGCCGTCTGGGGCGCTGCTCTGCCGCCTGAGCAGCTGCAGCGCGTCTTCGCGCTCGACTCCGCAGGCGAGGAGGCCGCGCTGATCGTGGCACCGCTGCTGGTCGGGCTGATCGTCGCCGCGGGCCATCCCGCGCTGGCGCTCTCGGTCGCCGGCGCGGGGCTGCTGGCCGGCACCGTCGCCTCGGCGCGCTGCGTCCTGGCGCGCCGGCGTCCGGCGCCGCGAGAAACGCACGCAAAGTCCGCAAGCCGACTACCGTGCGCCCTGTGGTTGGCGATCGCCTCGCTGCTTGGCCCGGGCGCGGCGCTCGGCGCGCTGAACGTCGCCGTCCCGGCCGTCGCCGCGCCCGCACGGGCGGGGCTGCTGCTGTCCGCGCTCGCGATCGGGACGGCGGCGGCCAGCCTGCTCGCCGGACGGCGCGACTGGCGGCTGCCGCCCGCGAGCCGGCTGGCGGCGTTCGAGCTGGCGCTGGCTGCCGCGCTGGCCGCCGCGGCGGCGACCGGCGGCCGCACCGGGCCACTGGCGGCGGCGCTGCTCGTCGCCGGGGCGACGCTGGGCGCACTGTTCGTCACGCTCTACCTGCTCGTCGACCAGCTCACGCCGGCCGGAGCGGGGACGCGCACATTCGCCTGGGTGGTGACCGCGAACAACGGAGGGCTGGCTTTCGGAGCCGCCGCGGGCGGTGCCGCGATCTCGATGTCAGAGGGCGCGACGGGGCTCTGGCTGGCCGCCGCGTGCGCGCTCATGGGGGTGGTACCTGCCGCCGCAGCCCGCGCAAAGTCCTGATGCGCACAATTCTGGCCTTCCGCGCTCGCGATTTGGTGGGACTTGAGTACCTTCCCGGATTGTCGTCCTTGGTCGAGGACGTCCGACATAGCGGGGGGACTGTGGTGGCTGCGGGATGCAGTGGTCACCCCATTGTGGGTGCGGTGAATACGGCCGATGCAGGCAGGGATCCGGACACGCAAAGGGGGTGCGTTGTGCAGAACCTGAAGTGCTAACCGCCGGGATTCGCGCTTGTTGACAGAGCGCTGACCTCATCGCCGACTGGCCAATTGATCGAGCACCGTTCCGCGCATCGGGCAGGTACATTTGCCCGGCGATGACGAGTACCCGCAGGTCGACCAGCCTTGCCGTCCACGGCGTCGCCGCCGTGGCGCTCGTCCCTGCGTTCCTCTGGCTCGCCCCGTCGTCGAATTGGAACAATCCCGCGCTGCTCGCCACGCTGCTGGCGCTCGCGGTCATCGTCGATTTCCACGACGTTCCGCTGCCGTCGGGGATCCGCCTGGATGCCGGCATGGCGCTCGCGCTGATCGCGCTCGCCTGCCTCGGCCCCCTGCCCGCCTACCTCGTCGACCTCTTCCCGCTCGTCGTCGGCGGCGCGATCCGCCGCGAGGGACTGCTGCGTGCCGGCAACCTCGCGAACGTCGCGGCCTACGGCTGGAAGGCGATCGCGGCCGGCACCGTCCTCGCACTCGGGGGATCGGGCCTCGGCACCGACGTGCTGCCCTGGCTGCTGCTGGCCGGCGCCGCGCAGTACCTGACGAACTGGGCCGTCGGCCCGGCCGTCTACGGCACTTTGTGGCTCGGCCACTCGCGCGCGACGATGGTGCGGCTGCTCGCCGATACGACGCCGGCCGCCGCGGTGGTCCTGGCCCTCGGAGCCGTCACCAGCGTGCTCACGGTGCCGCTGGACCTGCTGGCGCTGGCCGCCTTCGCGGGCATCGCGGTGCTGCCGCAGACCGCGCTCACGTTCGCCGCGCGGACGCGGCCGGTCGCCCAGCTCGACCCGCTGACCGCGACGCGCCGCTACGCGCACGCGCTGGCGCTCCACCTCGGCCTCAGCCGCGCCGAGCGCCGCCACCTCACGCGCGTCAGCCTGATCGCGCACGAGCGGCGGCTCGACGTCGGCGACCCGATCGCCTACGCCTGCGCCACGCTGCGCGATCCGAGCCGCGCGTCGTGGGAGGCCGGCCACGTCGGCGAGTGGTGGAACGGCGGCGGCGGCCCGGCGGGCCTGCGCGGTCCTGTCACCCCGCTGACATCTCGGATCATCGCCGTCGCGGACACCTGGAGCCAGCTCACCGCCCGCGGCGGCCCGGCGATCAGCCACGCCGAGGCGCTGGAGGAGCTCGACAACGCGGCCGGCACGCGCTTTGACCCGCGGATCGTCCGCGCCGCGCACGCGGTCGTCGCCGAGGAGCGCGTCTCGGCGCAGGAGCCGGCCCCCGAGCCGCGCCTGCACCTGCTGCGGCTCCCGGCTCCGCTGCGCCGCGTGATGGCGGCGTCCTAGCGTCCCGAATCGGAAGTTCGCAGGCACCTTGCGGGCGCCTCGCCGCGCCTGACGCCCGCCGGCGACCTCGCAAGTACGCCCGGTACGAGCCAGGCCACCGGCGAACGCCAGCCACGACGATGCATCCCGCAATGCACGTGCGAACTTACGACTCGCGACACTAGCATCGCCTGACGACGGCGTCGACCGCACGGGCCGTGCGGTCCCAGCTGAACTCGGCGGCGCGAGCGAGGCCGAGCGCCCGCAGCCGTTCGCGCTCGGCGGCGTCGCCGAGCAGGTCGAGCACGGCGCTCGCGATGTCGTCGGGCGGCGCGAGCCGCGCCGCGCCGCCGCAGGTCTCGGGCAGCGCGGCGGCGTCGGCGGCGACGACCGGCGTGCCGGACGCCATCGCCTCGAGCACCGGCAGCCCGAAGCCCTCGTAGCGCGACGGCAGGACGAACGCCTCCGCGCCGGCGTACAGGCCGGGAAGCACGGCGTCGTCGACGTGGCCGAGGATCCGCAGGCCCTCCAGGCCGCGCTCGGCGGCGAACTGCGGGCGATGGCCGCCGGCCACGACGACGTCGATCCCGGCGCGCGCGAGGGGCACCAGCGCGGCCAGGTTCTTGCGCGCCGTGTGCGAGGCGACGCAGAGCACGTACGGGCGCGCCGCACGCTGGGGCGCCGGCCGGAAGCGGGCGTCGACGCCGCCCGGGACGACGTCGGCGTCGATGCCGAGCAGGTCCTGCAGCTCGCGGCGCGAGAACTCGCTGACCGTGATCACGCGCAGCGCGCGGCGCGCGATCAGCGGCAGGACGCGGCGCTGCCACGCGGCGTAGAGGCCGGAGTACCAGTCGGGGTGGCGCAGCGCCGCCGCGTCGTGGATCACGACGACGGTGTTGCGCGCGGCGACCGGCGCGAGATTGGCCGGGCACAGCAGCACCGGCGCCCGCCTCGTGCGCAGCGGCAGCACGAGCTGCTCCCAGGCGTGGCCGGCGCGATGCGAGAGCGCGCGCGGCGGCCGCACGACCTCGTAGGCACCCAGCGCCGGCAGCCGCGCCGCCAGCTCGCGCGCCCAGCGCTCGACGCCGCCCAGCTCCGGCCGAACGGCCGCCCGCGCGTCGATCGCGACCGCTGGCCGCCGGGCGATGCGACGCATGGCGGCGCACTCTAGTGGCCGTGCACGCGAACACGCCAGGTTCTGGCCGCCCACCGTATTCCCGCGACGGGTACTAGCCGTGCACGCGGCGCGCGTCTGCGCTTTGATATTTCGAGATGAAACGGCCCGTCCTCCGTCGCCGCCCGGGTGAGTTCCTGCGCCCGTCGGACATGGTTCCGGCCGAGCCGCCGCCCGGGGCCCGCGTGGGCCTGCGCGTGCTCAGCCGCGAGGACCGGACGGAGTTCCTGGCGCTGGCCCGCGAGAGCCACCGCCTGCACCGGCCGTGGACGTATCCGCCCGAGCGCGGCGACCAGTTCGACGAGCTGTACGCCCGCTCGCGCCGGGAGGATTTCGTGTGCGTGCTCGCGGTCCGCACCGATACCGGCGCGATCGCCGGCGTGTTCACGATCTCGCAGATCGTCCGCGGGGCGTTCCAGTCCGCCTACCTCGGCTACTACGCCCACGAGCGCCACGCGGGCCAGGGCCTGATGCGCGAGGCGCTCGAGCAGGTGCTCGACCACAGCTTCGGCCCGCTCGGCCTGCACCGCGTCGAGGCCAACATCCAGCCGGGCAACGCACCGTCGATCGCGCTCGCGCGCGGCGCCGGCTTCCGCCTGGAGGGCTTCTCGCCGCGCTACCTGCTGATCGGCGGGCAGTGGCGCGACCACGAGCGCTACGCGATCACCATCGACGAGCGCGCGGCCGCCAAGCGCGCCGCGGCGGCCTAGGGGTTCGTTGAAGAATGGTCGGTCCGACCGATGTGGTGCAGCCGTGGATGACTCGGGCCACGCGCGCCGCGAAGGCGTGCCTCTGGCACTTCGAGCTGCGTGGGTGGCGCGAGGCGCCGCGGATGTGCCGCAGCGGGCGTACCGGAATTCTTCAACGGGCCCCTAAAACAGCCCGAGCTGCTCGTCGGAGGGCGGGACGAGCATCAGCTCGGGTTCGGGCTCGGGGGCCGGCTCCGGCTCGGGCTGCGGCGGCGCCGGCAGGGCGAGCAGTTCCGGGATGGCCCCGAAGTCCTCGCGCAGGGTGGCCAGCATCGACGGCGTGTAGAGCGCCGCCGCCGGGTGGTAGAGCGGGTACAGCCGGACCGTCCGCGGCCCGATCTGGCGCACCTCGGCGCGGCCGTGCAGGCGCGTGATCCCGGTCACGTCGGCGCGCAGCAGCTTGGTCGAGAAGTTGCCGAGCGTGCACACGACGCGCGGCTGGATCAGCTCGAGCTGGCGGAACAGGTACTGCTGGCAGGAGTCGATCTCCTGCGGCAGCGGGTCGCGGTTCCCGGGCGGCCGGCACTTCAGGCAATTGGCGATGAACACGTCGCGCCGCGCGATCCCGATCTCGCCGAGCAGCTGCTCGAGCAGCCGCCCGGCCTGGCCGACGAACGGCAGCCCCTGCTGGTCCTCGTTCGCGCCCGGCGCCTCGCCCACGAACATCAGATCCGCGTCCGCGTTGCCGGAGCCGAAGACGACGGTCGTGCGAGTCGCGGCGAGCTGCGGGCAGCGCGTGCACACCGACGCTTCCTGCCAGACCGCCTTCAGTTCCTCGCGCCGTTCCGCTGCGCCGGACATGCGCGCACGGTACCGCCGGACCCGGCAGAAATGCCATCAATCCCGCACGCTGCGGCACTATCCTCAGTATCAGCCGGTATCTCGATGCGAGAACTGGACCCCCCGAGCCCCCCTGACCTGCCCGCCTGCGCCATCGTCGGCGCGGGCCGTCTCGGCACGGTGATGGCGGCGGGCCTGCGCGCCGCGGGACCGTTCAAGCGCGGCGAGCCGCTGCCCGACGTCGAGGTCGTGCTGCTGTGCGTGCCCGACGGCCAGATCGCGGCCGCCGCGGCGGCCATCGGCCCCGGCCCGCTCGTCGGCCACTGCTCGGGCGCCACCGGCCTCGATCCGCTCGGCCGGGAGGGCTTCTCCCTGCATCCGCTGATGTCAGTCCCGACCGGCAGCACGTCCGAGGTGCTGCGCGGCGCGGGCTGCGCGGTCGACGGGAGCACGCCGCGCGCGCTGGCGGTCGCGCTCGCGCTCGCCGGCGCCCTTGGCATGTCGCCCGCCCGGGTCGCGCCCGAGGACCGCGTGGCCTACCACGCCGCCGCCACGATCGCCGCGAACTACCTGGTCGCGGTGGAGTCGGCCGCCGAGCGGCTCGCCGCCACGACCGGGATCACGCGCGCCCAGCTCGCACCGATCGTGCTCGCCACCGCGGAGCAGTGGGCGCGGCTCGGTGCCGACGCACTGACGGGGCCGATCGCGCGCGGTGACGAGGAGACGGTCGCCCGGCAGCGCGAGGCGGTCCAGGAACGGCTCCCGGAGCTGCTCGAACTGTGGGACGCACTCGCCGACGCCACGCGCGAGCTTGCGGGTAGGACGGCACCCGTATGAGGACGATCCGGACGATCGCGGAGATGCGCGCCTGGCTCGGGAGGGCGCGCGGCGAGCGCCGCAGCGTCGGGCTGGTGCCGACGATGGGCGCGTTCCACGCCGGCCACCACTCGTTGATGCGCGCCGCGCGCGCCGACCAGGACGAGGTCGTCGTCTCGCTGTTCGTCAACCCGGCGCAGTTCAACGATCCCGGCGACCTCGCGGCCTACCCGCGCACGGAGTCAGACGACGCCGCCGAGGCGGCCGACCTCGGCGTCGACGTCCTGTTCGCGCCGGCGGTGGAGGAGATCTACCCGCCCGGGTTCTCCACGACGGTCCAGGTCGCGGGGCTGAGCGAGATCCTCGAGGGCGCAGAGCGCGGCCCGGAGCACTTCGCCGGCGTCTGCACCGTGGTCTGCAAGCTCCTGAACATCGTCGGGCCCGACGTCGCGTACTTCGGGCAGAAGGACGCGCAGCAGGTGGCGGTCGTGACGCGCATGGTCGCCGACCTCGACATTCCTGCCCGGATCGAGGTCCTGCCGACGATCCGCGAGCCCGACGGCCTCGCGCTCTCGAGCCGCAACCGGCGGCTCTCCCCTGTCGATCGGGCCCGCGCGATCGCGCTCTGGCGCGCGCTGGACGCCGCGCGCGAGGCGGTCGCCACCGGCGAGCGCGACGCCAGGCGCGTGCGCGAGCTCGCGCTCGGCCGGCTCGACGGCGTCGAGGCCGAATACCTCGCGATCGTCGACCCCCTGACCTTCACCCCGCGCGCCACGATCGACGCGCGCACGCTCGTCGCGATCGCGGCGCGGATCGGCCCCGTCCGGCTGATCGACAACGTCCTGCTCGAACCCGTTCCCGTCCCGGTGGCTACGACCTGACCCAGGCGGAGACCACCCCACCACTGGAGCCCCACATGTCCACCCCACCCGCCCAACGCAAGTCCGTCACCCTCACCAAGCTCGGCGAGATGCGCGCGCTGGGCGAGCCGATCGTGATGATCACCGCCTATGACTACCCCAGCGCGCTCGTCGTCGAGGAGGCCGGGGTCGACATCGTGCTGGTCGGCGACTCGGCCGCCAACACCGTGCTCGGCTACCCGGACACGGTGCCGATCACCGTCGAGGAGCTGCTGATGCTCACGAGCGCGGTGCGGCGCGGGCTGAAGACGCCGCTGCTGGTGGGCGACCTGCCGTTCGGCTCCTACGAGGCCTCGGACGCGCACGCGATCGCGACCGCGCAGCGCTTCGTCAAGGAGGCGGGAGCCGACGCCGTCAAGCTCGAGGGCGGCGGCGCGTCCGCCGTGCGGGCGCGCGCGATCGTCCGCGCCGGGGTGCCGGTGATGGGCCACGTCGGGCTCACGCCCCAGACGGCGACGATGCTCGGCGGCTACCGCGCCCAGGGCCGGACGGCCGAGCGCGCGCGCGAGGTGCTCGACGACGCATTGGCGCTGCAGGAGGCCGGCTGCTTCGCGATCGTCTTCGAGGCGATCCCGTCGGACATCACCGACGCGATCATGCCGCGCATGAACGTGCCCGTGATCGGGATCGGCGCGGGCGCGAGCACCGACGGCCAGGTCCTCGTGCTGCACGACGCGCTGACGATCCTCGACGGCTTCAAGCCGAAGTTCGCCAAGCGCTTCGCGGCGGTCAAGGCCGAGATGCTGCGCGGCGTCGAGGCCTACGCCGAGGAGGTGCGCACGCGCCGCTTCCCGGGGCCCGAGCACACCTACGGGATCGCGCCCGAGGAACTCGACCGCTTCCGCGCGGAGCTGCCCGCCCTCGTGCGATAACAAGTCGTTCACATAGACTGGCGCGCCATGCGCCGGTTGTCACAGCTGTTCGCGCCCAAGGAACGGGTGTTCTTCGACCTCTTCGAGGAGGCGGGGACGAACTGCGTGCACGCCGCCGAACTGCTCGAACGGATGCTCGACCAGTGGCCCGACCACGGCGACTTGATGCGCGAGGTCGCCGACTGCGAGCACGAGGGCGACCGCATCACCCACGACATCATCCAGCGGCTGAACCACACGTTCGTGACGCCGTTCGATCGCGAGGACATCATCGCGCTCGCCTCCGGACTCGACGACGTCGTCGACTACATCGAGGAGATCGCCGACTTCCTCGGGCTCTATCGCATCGAAGCGCCGATGGAGCAGGCGCAGCGAATGGCCACGGTCCTGCACGAGTCCACGCGCGCGATCGCGGCCGCGATCCCGCGGCTGCGCTCGCTGAGCGACATCCACGAGTTCACGATCGTGATCAACCGGCTCGAGAACGAGGGCGACCGGATCCTGCGCGAGGCCGTCGCCTCGCTGTTCGACCACGGCATCGACCCGATGATGGTCATCCGCTGGAAGGACATCTTCGAGCGCCTTGAGGACGCGATCGACTCCACGGAGACGGCCGTGAACACCCTCGAAAGCATCATCATCAAGAACCGGTAGCGCCGTGCACTCAGACGTCGTGCTCTGCATCGTCGTGGCGACGGCGATCGCCTTCGACTTCACGAACGGCTTCCATGACACCGCCAACGCGATCGCCACGTCGGTCTCCACGCGGGCGATGTCGCCGCGCGTGGCGGTGCTGATGTCGGCGTCGCTGAACTTCGTCGGCGCGTTCCTGTCGGTGGCGGTGGCGGCGACGATCGCCAAGGGGATCGTCGACGCCGCGTCGGTGACCCTGCTCGTCGTGTTCGCCGGGCTGATCGGGGCGATCGCCTGGAACCTCACGACGTGGTGGCTCGGGCTGCCGTCCTCGTCCTCGCACGCGCTCATCGGCGGCATCGTCGGCGCGACGATGGCGGCCCAGGGGCCGGACGCCGTCCTGTGGAGCGGGCTGATCGAGAAGGTCGCGGTTCCCGCGCTGGTCGCACCGGTGCTGGCCATGATCGCCGCCGGGGTGTCGATCCTGATCGCCTACCGGATCGTCGGGCACGAGGCGCCGGGCGTGGTGTCGCGCGGCTTCCGCGTCGGCCAGTGGTTCTCCGGGGCGCTGTTCTCGCTCTCGCACGGGACGAACGACGCGCAGAAGACGATGGGGATCATCCTCCTGGCGCTGGTGGCCAACGGGAACCTGCCCAAGAGCGCGGACGTCCCGGTCTGGGTGATCATCACGTCGGCGACCGCGATCGCGCTCGGGACCTACGTGGGCGGCTGGCGGATCATCCGCACGATGGGCAGCCGGATCATCAAGATGGACCCGGCGCAGGGCTTCGCGGCGCAGGCCGTCGGCGCCGCCGTGATCCTGTCGGCGTCGCACGTCGGCTTCCCGCTCTCGACCACGCACGTGATGTCGGGCGGGATCATCGGCGCCGGCGCCGCCAAGCGCCTGTCCGCGGTGCGCTGGGGGGTCGCGGGCAACATCGTCGTCGCGTGGGTGCTCACGCTGCCCTGCTCGGCCGCGGTGGGCGCGCTGACCTACGGCGTGGTGCGCATCTTCGGCGTCGGGTCCGTCGGGCCGCTGGTCGTCATCGTGCTGCTGGTCGCCGGTCTGCTGGCGCTGTTCGCGCGCCGCGCGGCGGCGCAGCCCGTCGCGGCCGAGGGCACGCGCTGATGCTCGCCGAGCTCGACGTCGGGCAGCTCGCCGACGTGGTCTGGGTGTCGCTGCTGGCCGGGATCGGCGTCACCGTCGCCTACTCGCTCGTGGTGCTGGGGACGTCGCGCTCCAACGCCGCGCGGCGTGCCGGACGGGGCGGCGCCGCGGTCGCCTACGCCACGCTGGCGGGGCTGTGCGTGGCCGCGGTGGCGGCCGGAATGGTGCTGGCCGTCGAGATCATGCTGTCAAAGTCCTGAGCACGCGGGCGGGCGCGCCGGCGGCGATCGAGCGCGGCGGGAGGTCGGTCGTCACCACCGAGTTGGCGCCGATCACGCAGCGCCGGCCGATCGTCACTCCGCTCGTCACGACGACGTTCGCCCCGCACCACACGTTGTCGCCGATCCGCGTCGGCCCCTTGGTCGTGAAGCCCTGCCACGTGATCGGCATCGTGGGGTCGTCGACGCGGTGATTGGCGTCGGTGACGAAGCAGCCGTTGGCGAGCATGCAGTGCTCGCCGATCTCGACGAGGTTCATCGCGGCGACCATCACACCGAGGTTGAGGAACGTCCCGCCCCCGATCACGATCCGGGCGGGAGCGGGCCCGGTGAGCCAGACGTTGGGCTCGAAGAGCACGTGCTCGCCGAGCTCGAGGCGGCCTTCCAGCAGCATCTCGAGCACGTTGCCCTGGATCGGCCAGCGGGCGAACGAGCGCCGCTTCGCGAGCTCGTAGTGGATGCGCGCCCGATTCCACGGCAGCGTGTTGCGCTCATACCAGCGCCATTTCTGGCCCCAGAGCTTGAGGGATTGGCGGTTCCCGGGGGTCACGCATCGCCAACGTACGCCACTTCGCGCCCGCGCGCCGAGCCGCGACCGCTACCGCCGCCGGCCCGCACATCCCTGCTTCGGGCCCGGCAAATTGCTTGCACGTTCACGTAACCACGCGCGCGGAGCTTCCAATTGCCGGCGCGACGGGCAAGCCTCGTGGGGTCAGACCCCTCGCATGGAGGCCAGCCTTGCGTCTCACCCAGCTGTTCGCAGTGATGTTCGCCGCCCTCGTGCTCGCTCCTGCGAGCGCCGGCGCCGCCGTGGCCCACACCGTCGCCCCGGGCGAGACCCTGTGGTCGATCGCCGCGGCGAACAACCTCACCACGCGCACCGTGGCCGCGTTCAACGGGCTGTCGGAGAACTCGCAGGTCGTGCTCGGCTCGACCGTGATGGTCCCGAGCACCCAGGAGGGCTATGCCGCGTTGCAGAAGGCCGGGATCGCGCCCGCCGCCGCGTCCGCCCCCGCCGCGACGACCGCATCCGCCCCCGCGGCCGCGCCGCCCGCGCTCGGCGGCTACACGATCCGCCCGGGCGACACGCTGTCCGCCCTCGCCGCCGGCGCCCGCGTCTCCATCGGCGCGATCGCGGCGGAGAACGGCCTCAACCCCGACGGCGTGCTGCTCGCCGGCACGGTCATCAAGCTCCCGACCGGCGCGCCCACCCCGGCGCGCGCGTCGCAGCCCGCCCCGCCGACGCGGATCGTCCCCCAGGCGGCCCCGCAGCCCACGCCTGCACGCGTCGGCGCATCGGACATCGCGTCGGTCGCGTCCGCGAACGGCGTCCCCGCGTCGCTGGCGTCCGCGATCGCGTGGCAGGAGAGCGGCTTCAACAACGCGATGGTCTCCTCGGCCAACGCCCGCGGCGTGATGCAGGTGATGCCGGGCACGTGGGACTACGTCCAGCGCAACCTCGCCGGCCGCACGCTCAACCCGACCTCGGCGGCCGACAACGTGACCGCCGGCGTGCTCTACCTGCGCAGCCTGCTCAAGGCCACCGGCGGCAACGAGTCGGCCGCGATCGCCGCCTACTACCAGGGCCTCGGCGCGCTGCGGTCGCGCGGCGTGCTCCCGGAGACCCAGCGCTACGTCGCGAACGTGCAGGCCCTGCGGTCGAGGTTCGGAGGCTGAGGGCGCGCGACGAGCGCCGCCGCGTCGCGGCGGGCCGGCGGCCCCCGGCGGCCCGGCCGGCGGCCCAGGCGGCGCCCGCCGCCGTCGCGGTCTGCGCCGCCCGGCCGGCGCGGCGGGCCGCTACTCGGGCCAGAAGCCCTCGACCGGCAGCGACTCCGCGCGGGGGTCCTCCACCTTCACCGAGCACAGCGCGAAGGCGGCCTCCGCGCCGGAGTCGTTGCGCACCGAGCGCGGCGTCTCCGGCGCCAGCAGGATCGCGTCGCGCGGGCCGAGCGTGGTCACGTCGTCGCCGACCTTGATCGTCAGCTCGCCCTCGAGCACGAAGTAGAGCTCCTCGATCGTGCGGTGGTGGTGGCCCGCCTGCGGATCGCCGCCGGGTGGCATGTGGACCGTGCCCGGCGCGAGCACGCGGACATTGAAGCCCAGCTGGTGCGAGCCCATCGGCCGGGCGTAGCCGTAGAACGCGCCGGGCGCTTCGCCCGTGTAGTCGGGCGCGTCCGCCGCGCGCATCACGACGTAGCCGCTCACGCCGGCGCCGGGACCTTCCTCGGCGCCGCGCGACGGCGCGGCTTGGCCGGCTCGAGCACCTGGCGCATGAACGCGCCCGTGTGCGACTCCTCGACGGCGGCGACCTCCTCGGGCGTGCCCGCCGCCATCAGCCGGCCGCCCTCCTCCCCACCCTCGGGGCCCATGTCGATCAGGCGGTCGGCGGTCTTGATCACGTCGAGGTTGTGCTCGATCACGACCACCGAGTTGCCCTGGTCGACCAGCGTCTGCAGCACCTCGAGCAGCTTCTGGATGTCCGCGAAGTGCAGGCCGGTCGTCGGCTCGTCGAGGATGTACAGCGTCCTCCCGGTGGCGACCTTGGCGAGCTCGCTGGCCAGCTTCACGCGCTGCGCCTCGCCGCCCGACAGCGTCGTGGCCGGCTGGCCGAGCCGCATGTAGTCCAGGCCGACGTCGTGCAGCGTCTGTAGGCGCCGCTTGAGCTTCGGGATGTGCGCGAAGAACTCCAGCGCCTCCTCGACCGGCATGTCGAGCACGTCGGCGATCGTCTTGCCCTTGAAGCGCACGTCCAGCGTCTCGCGGTTGTAGCGCTTGCCGTGACACTGCTCGCACGGCACGTAGATGTCGGGCAGGAAGTGCATCTCGATCTTGATCTGCCCGTCGCCGCGGCAGACCTCGCAGCGCCCGCCCTTGACGTTGAACGAGAAGCGGCCCGGCTTGTAGCCGCGCGCCCGCGCCTCCTGGGTCTTGGAATAGAGGTCGCGGATCTGGTCGAACAGCCCGATGTACGTCGCCGGGTTCGAGCGCGGCGTGCGGCCGATCGGCGACTGGTCGACCGAGATGATCTTGTCCAGGTGCTCGAGCCCGCGGATGCGCCTGTGCGTGCCCGGGCGCATGCGCGAGCGGTGCAGTTTGTTGGCGACCGCCTTGTAGAGGATCTCGTTGATCAGCGTCGACTTGCCGGAGCCCGACACGCCGGTGACCGCCGTGAAGACGCCCAGCGGGATCTTCACGTCGACGTCCTTGAGATTGTGCTGCGCCGCGCCCTGGATCTCCACGTAGCCGCTCGGCTTGCGGCGCTTGGCCGGGACCTCCATCCTCCGCGTCCCCGCCAGGAACTGGCCCGTCAGCGAGTCCGCGACCTCCATCACCTGCGCGGCGGTCCCCTGCGCGACGATGTGGCCGCCGTGCTCGCCGGCGCCCGGCCCCATGTCCACGAGGTAGTCCGCGGCGCGCATCGTGCCCTCGTCGTGCTCGACCACGAGCACCGTGTTGCCGAGGTCGCGCAGGCGCTCCAGCGTCGCGATCAGCCGCTCGTTGTCTCGCTGGTGCAGGCCGATCGACGGCTCGTCGAGGATGTAGAGCACGCCGACCAGCGACGAGCCGATCTGCGTCGCCAGCCGGATCCGCTGCGCCTCGCCGCCCGACAGCGTCGACGACGCCCGGTTCATCGACAGGTAGCCGACGCCCACGTTGTCCAGGAAGCGCAGCCGCTCGTCGATCTCGCGCAGGATCAGCCGTGCGATCGCGCGATCCTGGCTGGAGAGCTCCAGCGCGTCCATCCACTCGATCGCCCGCTGTGCGCTGAGCCCCGTGAACTCGTGGATCGGGATGCCGCCGACCTTGACCGCCCGCGACTCTGGCCGCAGCCGCGCCCCGTGGCACTCCGGGCACGGCCGCATCGACATGTACTCCTCGATCTTCTCGCGCGACCAGTCGGAGTCGGTCTCCTTGTAGCGGCGCTCGAGGTTCGGGACGATGCCCTCGAACGTGGTCATGTACGACCGCTTGCGCCCCATCCGGTTGCGGTAGGAGACGTACAGCTTGTCCCCGTTGGTGCCGTTGAGGAACAGGTCCTGCTGCTCGGCCGGCAGGTCCTCCCATGGCGCGTCGACGTCCACCTCGTAGCGCTCGGCGATCGCCTGCGTGATCTGCTCGTAGTAGCCGGTCGCCCCCGACGACCACGGCAGGATCGCGCCCTCGTTGATCGACAGCGACGGGTCCGGCACCACGAGCTCCGGGTCGATCTCCATCATCGAGCCGAGCCCGGTGCAGCGCGGGCACGCGCCGTGCGGCGCGTTGAACGAGAACGAGCGCGGCTCCAGCTCGGGCATCGAGATCCCGCAGTACAGGCAGGCGAAGCGCTCGCTGTACGTGAAGACCTCGGGCTTGCCGTCCTTCGGCACCGTCTCCACCTCGAGGATGCCGTCGGCCAGCGTGACCGCCGTCTCGACCGAGTCCGCGAGGCGCTTGCGCAGGTCCGGGCGCATGACCAGGCGGTCCACGACCACCGAGATGTCGTGCTTGTACTTCTTGTCGAGGACGATCTCCTCCTCGAGCTGGCGCAGCTCGCCGTCCACCTTCACGCGCGTGAAGCCCTCGGCGCGCAGCTCGGACAGCTGCTTGCCGTACTCGCCCTTGCGCCCGCGCACGATCGGCGCCATGACCATGAACCGCGTGCCCTCCGCCAGGCCCATGATCTGATCGATGATCTGCTCCGCCGACTGCGCCGCGATCGGCCGCCCGCAGTTGAAGCAGTGCGGCTTGCCGATCCGCGCCCACAGCAGGCGCAGGTAGTCGTAGATCTCCGTGACCGTGCCGACCGTGGACCGCGGGTTGCGCGAGGTGGTCTTCTGGTCGATCGAGATCGCCGGTGACAGCCCCTCGATCGAGTCCACGTCCGGCTTGTCCATCTGCCCCAGGAACTGGCGCGCGTACGCGCTCAGCGACTCCACGTAGCGCCGCTGGCCCTCCGCATAGATGGTGTCGAAGGCGAGCGAGGACTTGCCCGAGCCCGACAGGCCGGTGATGACCACCAGCGAATCCCGCGGCAGCTCGACGCTGACGTCCTTGAGATTGTGCTCGCGGGCACCGGTGACGACGATGGAGTTCTGGCGGGACGACATAAGACCGCCCTAGATTCTACGGACGCGCCGGACGGCAAAAGCGAACTGACGTTCGCACGCGCCGCTAACTGCGGGAATCGAGCACGGGCGCCGTCAGCAACCCGGCGTCGAGCAGCTTGGCCTCGAGGTAGTCGAGGAACGGCTCCACGCTGAGCTCCTCCCCCGTCGCCCGCCGCAGCAGGTCGCGCGACTCGAACTTGCGCCCGTGCCGGTGGACGTGCTCGCGCAGCCACTCGCGCAGGGGCGCGAAGTCACCCGACGCGATGCTCGCCTCCAGCTCGGGCAGCTCGTCCGCGAGCGCCCGCCACAGCTGCGCGGCCATCAGGTTGCCGAGCGTGTAGGTCGGGAAGTAGCCGATCATCCCGGACCCCCAGTGGATGTCCTGCAGCGCGCCGTGCAGCAGATCCGGGACCGGCAGGCCGAGGAGCCGCTCGCTCGCCTCGTCCCACGCCTCCGGGATGTCGGCGACAGCGAGCCGCCCTTCGAGCAGCGCCAGCTCGAGCTCGAAGCGCAGCGCGATGTGCAGGTTGTAGGTCGTCTCGTCGGCCTCGATCCGCACGAGCGAGAGCCGCACCTGGTTGACGTCGCGGTAGAGCGCCCCCGGCTCGACCGCGCCGAACCCGTCGAGGTGGCGGCGCAGCAGCGGAAGCACCCACTCGCAGAACGGCCGCGAGCGGCCGACGAGGTTCTCCCACAGCCGGCTCTGGGACTCGTGCACGCCGAGCCCCGCCGCGTCGGCCAGCGTCGTCCGGTAGTGCTTCGGGTCCATCTGCGCCTCGTAGAGCCCGTGCCCGAACTCGTGCAGGCAGGAGTAGAACGCCATCGCCAGGTCGTCCTCCTCCCAGCGCGTCGTCAGGCGCACGTCCGATGGCGCCATGCTGCGCGCGAACGGATGCACGGACGGGTCGAGCCGCCAGTTCTCGCGCGTGAAGCCGACCGCCGCGAGCAGTTCGTCCATCAGCCGGGCCTGGGCGGGCTGCGGGTGGTGGCCCGGGAAGACCCGGCCGTCCTCGCCGGCCGCGGCCGCGGCGGAGACCATCGGAACCAGCGCGTCCTGGAGGCGTCGGAACAGCGTCCGCAGCTCCATGGTGGTCAGCCCCGGCTCGTAGTCGTCGAGCAGGACGTCATACGGATGCGAGAAGTCCCCCGTGCCGTCGAAGCAGGCCGTGTAGCGCAGAGCGAGCTCGAGGACGTGCTCGAGCGAGGGCTGAAACGGGGCGAAGCGGTTCTGCGCGCGCGCCTCCATCCACGCGACCTGGGCGCGCGCGGCGGCGCTCGACATCTCCGCGGCGAGGTCGGTGGGGACGCGAACCGCCTTGCGATGGTCGCGCTGCAGGTTGGCGATCAGGCGCGCGTCGTCGGAGTCCGGATCGGCCGACGCGGCGAACGATTCCAACGCCTCGAGCGTGCGGCCGAGCGCGGGGTCGATCAGCCGGTCGTGCTGGATCCGCTCGAGCGCCTCGAACTGGTCCGCGCGCGCGTCCGCGCCACCCGGCGGCATCATCGTGTTCTGGTCCCACAGCAGGAGGCCGGCGACGCCGTTGAGATCGGCGAGCTCGGCCGCGCGCCGCCGCAGGTCGGCGAGCGGGTCGGTCATCGCTGCGCTCGGGCGTAGACGTCGTCGAGCAGCGCCTGCGTGTCGGTCAGGCCGAAGTGCTCGGCGAGGTAGCGCGCCGTCTCGGAACGCGTGACGCCGCTGAGCGCCATGTTGAGCGCGATCAGGCGCGCGCCGGCGTCGTCGGCGATCGCGGGAGGCTCGAGCGGGGGCTCGGCACCGTCGCGCACGTCCTCGCGCAGCTTGGCGAGCCCCGAGTTGAGCCGCTCCCCGGCCGCGCGCAACGCGTCGAGCAGGCCGCCGAGCTCGCGATCGAGGTCGTCGAGGCGCCCGAGCATGCCCGCAGCCGCGGCCTGGACGCGGGCAACGTGGTCCGACGCCTCCTCCCCCGCCTTGCTGCGCAGCTCGGCGGCGCTGCGCTCGGCGGCCTCGAGGATCACGCGGACCTGCTCGGACGCGCCCGCCGACAACCCGGCCGCGGGCTGGCGCAGGTGCGCGTCGAAGTCGTCGGCCACGCGCCGTAGATGCTCGTCGACGCTCGCCGGATCGTAGCCACGGCGTCCGACCGGGAAGTCGCGGCGCTGGATCTCCTCTCGATCCACAGCCCGGGAGGATAGGACGGATGCGCGGCGACGGAGCCGGTCAGGGGAGCCGGACCCGTCCGTCCGGCCCGCGCACGACGAGGCCGTCGCGTTCGAGAGCGGCCTCGGCGCGCTCGCGGCGCTCGCCCGCGACGGGCGGCTCGGTTCCGGCGAGCAGGGCGGCCACGATCCGCCCGCGCGCCCAGCGCTCGGTGTCCTCGAAGCGGACGTGCCGGCGCCTCGGCGGCGGGTCGAGCGGGCCCGCGCAGCCGGCGGCGACCGGACATTCGCCGCAGCGCGGCGCGCGCGGGCGGCAGACGGTCGCGCCGAGCTCCATCATCGCCTGGTTGAACGCGGCGGCGCGCCCGGGCGGGATCAGGCCGTCCGCGCGCTGCTGGAGCCGGCGCGGCGTGCGCGGGCCCTCGCGGCGCGTGAGGACGCGGGTCACGTTCGTGTCGACCGCCGCGACCTGGCGGTCGAACGCGAACGACCCGACGGCGGCCGCCGTGTAGGGACCGACGCCCGGCAGGCTCGTGAGGTCTCCCGGCCAGCCGTGCTCGGAGACGTGGCGGGCGGCGGCCTGCAGCGCGAGCGCGCGGCGGTTGTACCCGAGCCCGCTCCAGTGCGCCAGCACGTCGCGCGCGGGGGCGCTCGCGAGGGCGCGCGCGTCCGGGAAGCGCGCCAGCCAGCGCTCGTAGAACGGGATGACCCGCGGCGCCTGCGTCTGCTGCAGCATCACCTCGCTGACCAGCAGCGCGTACGGGTCGCGCGTGGCGCGCCAGGGCAGCGGGCGGCGCACCCGCTCGTACCACTCCAGCAGCGCGTCGACGTCCATCGCGCGCGGACGCTATCGCGCGCCCGTGTCGGTTTTGGGTCACAGGAGAGCCGAAAAGTGACACGGCCGCTAGCTCAATCAATTTGACTGAGCTACTCTTCGCCTCGGGATGGCGCTGTCGCAGCAGCCTGCGGGCGGCGCGGAGTCGGGCACCAACCTGACCCGCGTCAAGGACTTCAACGAGGCCGTGGTGCTCGACCTCGTCCGCTCCCGCGGTGAGATCACGCGCCCGGCGATCGCCGAGACGACCGGCCTGACGCTGCAGACGGTCGCCAACATCTCCCGCCGCCTGCTCGCCAGCGGCCTGCTGGGTGAGCGTGGCGACCGCCGCCGGCGCGTCCTCACGCTCGACGGCGAGGCGGCCACCGCGCTCGGCATCCAGCTCGACCGCCCGAGCCTGAGCGTCGCGCTCGTCAACCTCGCCGGCGCGATCAAGGCGCGCGAGACGATCGCGATCCACGACGACGACGCGCCGGAGCGCGTGGTCGCCCGCATGGCGGAACTGGCGCGGCGCGTGAGCGGAGCGAGCACCCCGCTGGGAGCGGGCATCGGCGCCCCGGGGCCGCTCGATCTGCGCCAGGGGCGCCTGCTCGGCCCGCTCGGCTTCGCCGGCTGGGACCACTTCCCGCTGCGCCAGGCGGTCTCCGAGGCGCTCGGACTGCGCGTGATCATGGACAACGACGCGACCGCGGCGGCGCTCGGAGAGCACTGGCGCGGCACGCACGCGTCCAACTTCGTCTACCTCTACCTCGGCCGCGGGCTCGGCGCCGGGCTGATCGTCGACGGCCAGGCGTTCCGCGGCCGCCGCGGCAACGCCGGCGAGATCAGCCACATCCAGGTCGACCCCGGCGGGCCGCGGTGCGCCTGCGGAGGCCGCGGCTGCCTGGGCCTGTACGCGACGCCCGAGGGGCTGCTCCGCGAGTCCCGCCGGGGCGCGCCGTTCGACCCCGAGGCGGTCGCCCGGGGCGCCGACCACCTCGCGACGGTCACCGACACGCTGACGCAGATCCTCGACACCGAGCTGATCATCCTCGGCGGCCCGCTCACCCCGATCCTCGGCGATCCCTACGCGCGGGCGATCCGCCGCCGGCTCGGGCTCCGCGACCGCGCGCCGCGAGTCCAGTTGAGCCGCATCGGCTCCGACGCCGGCGTGACCGGCGCCGCCACCCTGATCCTGCACGACCTGTACGCCCCTACGCCCGGCAAGCTCAGCCTCTAGGAGGAGAGAGATGCACAAGCTGCTCGCCGTCCCGCTCGCCGCCACCGCGATCGTCGCGTGCGGAGGAGGTGGTGACGACAACGGCAGCAAAGTGTCGAGCAACCCGGCCAGCCTGAAGGGCCAGACGATCACCTACTGGGCCTCCAACCAGGCCCCGATGATTCAAGATGATCAGAAGATCCTCACTACACAGGCCGCCAAGTTCACGCAGCAGAGCGGCGTCAAGGTGAACATCAAGGTCATCGGCTGGCCGGACCTGTTCAACAACATCACGACGGCGACGACCTCCGGCAAGGGCCCCGACGTCCTGAACATCGGCAACACGTGGTCGGCCAGCCTGCAGGCCACGGGCGCCTTCATGAAGTTCGACGACGCCGCGCTGAACGCGATCGGCGGCAAGGACAAGTTCGTCTCGACGTCGTTCCAGGCCACCGGCGCGCCCGGCCAGACCCCGACCAGCGTGCCGCTCTACGGCCTTTCGTACGGGCTCTTCTACAACAAGCAGCTGTTCAAGGACGCCGGCATCGCCGACCCGCCGAAGACGTGGACGGAGTTCGTCGCCGACGCCAAGCGGCTGACCAAGCCGCCCGCCACCTACGGCGTGACGATGGAGGGCGCGTCGATCTCCGAGAACTCGCACTTCGCGTTCATCCTCGGCAAGCAGAAGGGCGTCGACCTCTTCGACAAGGGCGGCAAGCCGCAGTTCGCGACACCGCAGATGGTCGAGGCGGTCAAGGCGTATGTCGACCTGATCGGCGAGAACAAGGTCGTCAAGCCCAACGACGCGACCTACAACCAGGGCCCGGAGGCCGCCGCGGAGTTCGCCAAGGGCACCGCCGGCATGCTGATCGCCCAGAACAACACCGAGGCCAACCTCAAGGCCGACGGGATGAAGAAGTCCGAATACGGGATCGCCCCCGTGCCGGTCTTCGACGGGACGAGCGACCCGATCATGACCCACGTCGCCGGCATCAACATCTCGGTGTTCGAGAACTCCCAGCACAAGGACGCCGCGCTCGCGTTCGTGAAGTTCCTGACCAGCCCCACGCAGCAGGTGCAGCTCAACAAGGACTTCGGCTCGCTGCCCGTCAACAAGGACGCGCAATCAGACCCGGCGTTCTCCAGCGCGAACCTGAAGACGTTCAACACGATCCTCGCCAACCACGCGGCGCCGATGCCCGAGATCGCGCAGGAGGGCCAGATGGAGCAGTTCATCGGCTCGGCGATGAAGGGGCTGATCGCAACGGCGGCCAGCAAGGGCTCGGTCAGCGCCGACCAGGTCAAGGCCGCGCTGGACGACGCCAACCAGAAGATGGCCGCCGCCGGCTAGCGCGTGTCCTCCTTCACCGCCGAGGCGGCCGCCACCCGCACCCGGAACCGCCGCCGGCGGCGCCGGGTGCTCGAGGGCCGCCGGCTCCCCTTCCTGCTCGTCGCGCCGGCGCTCGCTTTCGAGCTGCTGATCCACATCGTGCCGCTGCTGACCGGCGTCGGGATCAGCTTCCTCCAGCTCAACCAGTTACTACATCCGCAACTGGACCCATGCGCCGTGGGTCGGGCTGAAGAACTACCGGCTCGGGCTGGACGTCAACGGGCCGATCGGCAGGGGACTCCTGCACAGCTTCGAGCTGAGCGTGCTGTTCACGGTGCTCGTCGTGTTCTTCGCGTGGGCGCTCGGGATGGCCGCGGCGCTGCTCGTGAACTCGGAGTTCCGCGGCCGCCGCTGGTTTCGCACGCTGTTCCTGATCCCGTACGCGATGCCGGTCTACGTCTCGGTGATCGCGTGGAGCTTCATGCTCGACCGCGACAACGGCGCGATCAACGCGCTGACCGGGCACCACCCGTTCTGGTTGCTCGGCACCAACGCGTTCTGGAGCGTCGTCATGACGACCGTGTGGCGGCTGTGGCCGTTCGCGTTCCTGATGACGCTCGCGGGGATGCAGAACATCCCGCGCGACCTCTACGAGGCCGCCGCGGTCGACGGCGCCGGGACGGTCCGGCAGTGGCGCGCGATCACGCTCCCGTTGCTGCGCCCGGTCACCGGCGTGCTGATCCTGATCCTCTTCCTCTGGACCTTCAACGAGTTCAACACGCCGTACGTGCTCTACGGGCAGGCGCCGCCGTCGTCGGCGGACCTGCTGTCGCTGCACATCTACGTGAACTCGTTCGTGAACCTGAACTTCGGCCTCGGCTCGGCGATGTCGGTCGGGCTGCTGGCCTTCCTGATGGGAGTCTCGCTCGTGTACATCCGCGTGTTTCGCATCGGAGGCGGTGAGCGCGTTGCGTAGCCTCCGCCGCGCCGCCGGCCTGGCGGTCCTCAGCTTCGTGACGCTGTTCCCGCTCTACACGATCGTCGTCACGTCGCTCAAGCCGCTCAGCGACGTCCACGGCGCCTTCACCTGGCTCCCGTCGCACGTCACCTTCAGGCCCTACGTGGACATCTGGCACACGATCCCGCTCGGGAGCTACTTCCTGCACAGCGTGATCGTCTCGGTGGCGGCCACCGTGTGCTCGGTGGTGATCGCGATCTTCGCCGCGTACGCGATCAGCCGCTACCGGTTCCGCGGGCGGACCGCGTTCACGCTGACCGTCCTCTCGACCCAGATGTTCCCCGGGATCCTGTTCCTGCTGCCGCTGTTCGTGATCTTCGTGAACCTCGAGAAGGCGACGGGGATCGCGCTCTACGGCACCTACCTGGGCCTGATCATCACGTACCTGACGTTCTCGCTGCCGTTCTCGATCTGGATGCTGGTCGGGTACTTCAACTCGATCCCGCGCGAGCTCGAGCAGGCCGCGATGGTCGACGGCGCGACGCCGATGGGCGCCCTGTTCCGGATCCTGATCCCGGTCTCGCGCCCAGGCATCGTCGCGGTCGCGATCTTCGCCTTCATCACCGCCTGGGGCGAGGTGCTGTTCGCGTCGGTGCTGACCACGGACGCGACGCGCACGCTCGCGATCGGGCTGCGCAACTACGCGTCGCAGAGCAACGTCTACTGGAACCAGCTGATGGCGGCGGCGATCGTGGTCAGCGCTCCGGTGGTGGTCGCGTTCCTGGCACTGCAGCGCTACATCGTGGGCGGGCTGACCGCCGGCGGCGTGAAGTGACGGCTCCCGCGCGGACCGCGCGCGTGACGCGCCTGACGACCGCCCGGGTGCGCGACTTCGCGCCCGGCGAGGGCTCGCCCGAGCGCACGGACGGCGAGTGGCTGGACGTCGCGATCCCCGGCGACGTGCACACCGCGCTGATCGCGGCGGGGCGGATCGAGCACCCGTACCGCGACCGCTTCGAGGCCGACTGCGCGTGGATGGAGGAGCGCGAGTGGTGGTACCGGCTCGCGATCGACGCCGGCGACCTGGCCGGCGACGAGCGCGCGCGGCTCGTGTTTCACGGGCTCGACACGTTCGCCTCCGTGTACGTGGACGGCGTCGAGGTCGGGCGCCACGCCAACATGTTCCGGCCGGCGGCGTTCGAGGTGGAGCCCGGCGAGCACGACGTGGCGATCCGCTTCGATCCCCCAGCCGCGCACGTCGGGCCGCCGCTGGAGGGACAGTGGGCGGCGAACGACCACGGCCGCGTGTGGCTGCGCAAGGCGCAGTATGGCTACGGCTGGGACTGGGGCCCGCGCCTGCCGACGATCGGGCTGTGGCGCCCGGCCGAGCTGCGGGTCGAGCGGCGCGCCGCACTCGCGGGCGTGCGCGTGGACATGCTCGACCTGAAGGGGCTCGTCGCGGTGACCGTCGACGCCGACGCGTTCTGCGGCGAGGCGCCGGGCGTGACCGTGCGGCTCGGCGCCGCCGCGGCGACGGTCGCCGCCGGCGCGACGGCCTACCTCGAGCTCACGCGGCCGCGGCTGTGGTGGACGCACGACCTCGGCGAGCCGTACCTCTACGACCTCTCGGTCGCGCTCGAGGAGCTCGACGCGCGCGAGTTGCGCGTGGGGCTGCGCACGATCGAGCTCGATCAGTCGCCCGACCAGGCCGAGCCCGGCACGCGCTTCTTTCGCTTCGTGCTCAACGGCGTGCCGATCTTCGCGCGCGGCGCGAACTGGATCCCCGCCGACTCGTTCATCGGCTCGGTGGGGCGCGAGCGCTACGCGCGGCTGCTCGGCGACTCGCGGCGGGCGAACATGAACATGCTGCGCGTGTGGGGCGGCGGCGTGTACGAGCACGACGCGTTCTACGAGACCTGCGACGAGCTCGGGCTGCTGGTGTGGCAGGACTTCATGTTCGCGTGCGGCGCGTACCCGGACGAACTGGCCGGCGAGGTGGCGCTCGAGGCCGCCCACCAGGTCGAGCGGCTGCGCACGCACCCGTGCCTCGCGCTGTGGTGTGGCAACAACGAGAACCAGTGGATCCACGAGCGGTTGTTTCCGGGCGAGCACGTGCCTGGCGAGCGCCTGTACGCCGAGGTGCTGCCGCCGATCGTCGCCGCGCTGGACTCGACGCCGTACTGGCCCGGCTCGCCGTACGGCGGTTCCGATCACAACAGCGCGCAGGACGGCGACACGCACAACTGGGAGGTGTGGCACGGCAACCGCTCCGGCCGGCGCTTCGGCGAGCCGGCGGAGCACGACTTCGAGGACGTCTCGTTCGCGCGCTACGCCGATGACCTCGGGCGCTTCATCAGCGAGTTCGGCACGCTCTCGGCACCCGACCGCGAGACCCTGCGGCGCTGGATCGCGTCCGATCAGCGGTTCCACCGCAGCCCGGCGCTGCTCGCGCACACCAAGGACACGCCGAAGGACAAGATCAACCATCTGCTGCGGACGGTGACGGGACTCGCCGCCGATCTCGACGAGTTCGTCGAGTTCTCCCAGCTCGCGCAGGCCGAGGCGATGAAGTTCGGCGTCGAGCACTTCCGCCGGCGCAAACCGCACTGTTCCGGCACACTCGTGTGGCAGTTGGATGACTGCTGGCCGGCCTTCAGCTGGTCCGTGCTGGACTACCACGGCTTCCGCAAGCCGGCGTGGTGGGCGCTCCGGCGCGCGTTCGCGCCGGTCCTGGCGTCATTCCGGGAGGCCGGGGAGCGCACGGAGCTGTGGATCGCGAACGATACGTTGCGCCACGTATCCGACGTATGCCACGTGGCAGTGCGTAGCTTCGACGGCACGTTCCATACGCAGGACCGCGTGGCGATCGAGGTGGCCGCCAACACGAGTTGCTGCGTCGGGTCGTGGACGTTCGCGGGCGGCCCGGACCGCTACGTGTCGGTGCGTGGTGAGGCATTCGCGCCGAACCGCCACTTCTTCGCGGCGGTCAAGGACCTCGTGCGCGCGCGGCCCGCCGTGCAGCACGTCGTCGACGGCGCGAGCGTGCGGGTCCGGACGGACGGCTTCGCGCACTGCGTCGGACTCGGGCTGCGCGACGAGCACGTCGAGGCGAGCGACGACTACTTCGACCTCGAGCCGGGCGAGGAGCGCACGATCGCGCTCTCGCGCCCCGCGGAGATCGAGCTGCGCTGGCGCTGAGCCGAGCGGTGGAAGCGCCGCGCGGCGAGCCGGCGGGCGGCGCGAGCGGCGGAGCCACGCGGCGAGGCCGCCGGCGGCGGCCACGCTGAGGCGCGCCGCGCGCGGCTCAGCGCGCGGCGAGGCCGTGCTCGGCGAAGATGTCGCGCACGCGGGTCGTCGACTCGGCGGTCGGCACCGGCACGTCCGCGAGCGGGAACGGGATCCCGAGCCGCTGGTACTTCTCCGTGCCGAGCTTGTGGAAGGGCAGCACGTCCACGCGCTCGACGTTGCGCAGGCCGCTCGCGTAGTTCGCGACCGCCTCGACCTCGTGCTCTGCGTCGTTGTATCCGGGGACAAGGACGTAGCGCAGCCACACGGGCATCCCGCGCGCGGCAAGCCGCTCGGCGAACTCGAGCGTCGGGCCGAGCGGGCGCCCGGTCAGGCGACGGTGCACCGGGTCGCTCCCGGCCTTGACGTCCAGCAGGACGAGATCGGTGGCGTCCAGCAGATCGTCGTCGGCCCGGCGACCGAGGAAGCCCGACGTGTCGAGCGCGGTGTGCAGGCCGAGGCCCTGCGCCGACTGCAGCAGCCAGCGCGTGAACGATGCCTGCTGCAGCGGCTCGCCGCCGGAGACGGTGAAGCCGCCGCCCGAAGCCTCGATGAAGCCGCGATAGCGGCCCATCAGGGTCACCGGGTCCTCGATCGGCGTCTCTGTGCCGTCGCGCCGATGCCAGGTGTCGGGGTTATGACAGTAGACGCAGCGCAGCGGGCAGCCTGAGAGGAAGACGACCAGGCGCGTCCCGGGACCGTCGACGCCGGTCGACAGATCCCAGGAATGCACCCATCCGGTCTTGTGTGAAGTGGTGACCGCCGTCACATACCCTCGTGGAAGGTCCGGTTGATCACGTCGAGTTGCTGCTCGCGCGTGAGCCGGATGAAGTTCACCGCGTAGCCGGAGACGCGGATCGTGAGCTGCGGGTAACGCTCGGGATGCGCCATCGCGTCCTTGAGCGTCTCACGGTTGAGCACGTTGACGTTCATGTGGAAGCCGCCGGAGGCGGAGTAGCCGTCGAGCACGCCGACCAGGTTGGTGATGCGGTCGGCTGGCCGCATCCCCAGGCCCGCGGGCGTGACCGTGACGGTCAGCGAGATCCCGTCCTGCGCCTCCTGGAACGGCAGCTTGGCGACCGACAGCGCCGAGGCCACCAGCCCGCGGCGGTCGTTGCCGTAGGTCGGGTTGGCGCCGGGGGCGAACGGCTCACCGGCGGGCCGGCCGTCCGGGGTCGCGCCGGTGTGCTTGCCGTAGACGACGTTGGACGTGATCGTCAGCACGGACTGCGTGTGCTCGGCGTTGCGGTACGTCGCGTGCTCGCGCACCTTCGCCATGAACGTCTGGACGAGCAGGATGGCGAGGTCGTCGGCGCGGTCGTCGTCGTTGCCGTAGGTGGGGAACTCGCCCTCGACCGCGTAGTCGACGGCCAGGCCGGTCTCGTCGCGCACAGGCCGGACCGAGGCGTGGCGGATCGCGGAGAGCGAGTCCGTCGCGACCGAGAGGCCGGCGATGCCGCACGCCATCGTGCGCAGGATGTCGCGGTCGTGCAGCGCCATCTCGAGCGCCTCGTAGGCGTACTTGTCGTGCATGTAGTGGATGACATTGAGCGCGTGCACGTACGTCTTGGCGAGCCAGTCGAGCGTGCGGTCAAAGCGCGCCCACACGTCATCGAAGTCGAGCACCTCGGCGGTGCACGGCTCGGTCGCCAGCGCCACCTGAGCGCCGCTGACCTCGTCGCGGCCGCCGTTGATCGCGTACAGGAGCGCCTTGGCGAGGTTCACGCGCGCGCCGAAGAACTGCATCTGCTTGCCGACGGCCATCGCCGAGACGCAGCAGGCGATCGCGGTGTCGTCGCCGAAGTTCGTCCGCAGGAGATCGTCGGACTCGTACTGAAGCGCCGAGGTCTCGATCGACATCTCCGCGCAGAAGCGCTTGAAGCCGTCGGGCAGCGCCGGTGACCACAGCACGGTCAGGTTCGGCTCGGGCGCGGGGCCGAGGTTGCGCAGCGTCTGGAGGTAGCGGAAGCTCGTGCGCGTCACGAGCGGGCGGCCGTCGCCGCCGACGCCGCCCAGCGACTCGGTCACCCACGTCGGGTCGCCGCTGAACAGCTCGTCGTAGTCGGGCGTGCGCAGGAAGCGCACGCAGCGCAGCTTGATCACGAAGTCGTCGATGAGCTCCTGGGCGTGGGACTCGTCGATCCGGCCGTCGACCAGGTCGCGCTCGACGTAGCAGTCCAGGAACGTGGCGGTGCGCCCGAGCGACATCGCCGCGCCGTTCTGCTCCTTGACCGCGGCCAGATAGCCGAGATAGAGCCACTGCACGGCCTCCTGCGCGGTCGCGGCCGGGCGCGAGACATCGTGCCCATAGGTCGCGGCCATCTCGCGCAGTTGGGTGAGCGCGCGAATCTGCTCTGCGAGCTCCTCGCGCAAGCGGATGACGTCGTCGGTGGCGAAATGCTCGTCGAGCTCGGCGCGCTCGACGCGCTTGGCTGCGATCAGGCGGTCGACGCCGTACAGCGCTACGCGCCGGTAGTCGCCGATGATGCGGCCGCGCCCGTAGGCGTCGGGCAGGCCGGTGACGATCCCGGCGCGGCGCGCGTTCAGGATCTCCGGCGTGTAGGCGTCGAAGACCCCGTCGTTGTGGGTCTTGCGATAACGGGTGAAGATCGCCTTGACGGCAGGATCGGGCTCATACCCGTAGGCCTTCAGCCCGGCCTCGACCATCCTCCAGCCGCCGTTGGGCATGATCGCGCGCTTGAGCGGCGCGTCGGTCTGCAGGCCGACGATCAGCTCGCGCTCGCGGTCGATGTAGCCGGGCGCGTGGGCGGTGATCGTTGACGGCGTCGTCGCGTCGACGTCGAGCACACCGCCCGCCGCGCGCTCGCGCTCCATCAGATCCGCGACGTGATCCCAGACGGCGCGCGTGCGCTCGGTCGGGCCCTCGAGGAAGCCGGCGTCGCCGGTGTATGGGACGTAGTTGCGCTGGATGAAGTCGCGGACATCGATGCTCTCTTGCCAGATGCCGGAAGCGAAGCCGCTCCAGGCGTCGGAGGTGTCGTGCGCGGGGGTAGCAGTGGCAGTCATATCGGCGTCCAACCTAGGGGCGACGGCGGTTTCCGCACATGTGGAAGAGGCGTGGAACCCCTGTGGGTTTCCCGCAACGGAACGACGCCGATTTCCGGAGGAGCGCGGTCTTCTGACTCCCGATGATCTCGTTCGTCAAGCAACCACCGCAGTCCAAGGAGAAATGAAGATGCGCAAGATCTTCCGTTACGGCGGCGTCGCCGCAAGCATCGTCCTCATCGCCATCGGCGTCGGAGCCGTCGTCATCGGTATCAGCGGTCGTCATGAGGTCCGCACCGACCTCGCCCGCGAGCAGATCGTCGGTACCCCCGACTCGAGCATCCCCGGCCAGCTCGTCGACACGGGCTCCGAGGCCAAGGCGTTCGCCAAGATCATGCGCCACCACACGCTGGAGGCCACCGGCGGCCAGACCTACTCGCAGATGGGCCAGTACCTCGACGCCAACGGCAAGCCGACGTCCGACAAGACCAAGGCCGCGATCGACCCCAAGACCAAGCAGCCGGTGAGCAACCAGGCGCGCCAGATCTGGGTCACCGAGACCGCGCTGACCACGGCCCTCAACACCGCGTTCTTCGCCGAGAACGTCGCCAACTTCGCAATCGTCATGGGCTTTGCCCTGCTGCTTGCCGGCCTGGGCTTCGGCGTCCTGACCGTCCGGGCGCTCGTGCCGATTGAGGCTCGCGAGGGCGCTCCCAGCAAGGCGGGCGAGGCTGCGGTGGCTACCGCCTAGCTCGGAACCCGCCTCGCGATTGGCACCGCCGCCCTTGCCTGCAGGCTCGGGCGGCGGCTGTCGTTAACGGGGCCGGATCTCCGCCTTGGCGACGAAGTGCGTCGCCAGCGCGTCGCGCTCGGTGAACGAGAGGATGTGGATCCAGGCCTCGAGCGCGCCGCCGGGCACCTCGAAGCGGCCCGCGAGCTCCATCGGCGCCGGCCCCTTCGGGTCGCGATAGCCGTCCCACGTCTCCTCGCCGGCCCGCCACTCGACCTCGTACTCGCAGAGCGCGCGCGGGTAGAGACCGAGCGTCTCCTCCTGCGGCGTGAGGTCCAGCCGGAACAGCCCGGGAGCCAGCAGGATCGCCGCGCGGGCGCCGAACTCGACCAGGCGCGACGCGGTGATCAGCAGGCCGCCACTCGGCAGCTCGCAGGCCAGCTGGCCGAGCGCGGCGCCGGCGCGCGCGGCGCGGTCCGGGCTCAGGAGCTCAGTCGCAGCGCGATCCACTCGTCCTCCGTCCCCAGCGCCGCCGCCGCCTCGAAGCCCGCGGCGCGGTACGCGGCGAGCACCGCCTCGGTCTCCCCCGCGACGATCCCCGAGACGATCACGTGCCGCACCGCGGGCGTGACGGCGGCGGCGACCCGCTCGTGCACGGGCGGCGGCGCGTTGACCAGCAGCAGCGGCGCCAGCGGGACGGCGTCGACGGCGAGGTCGGCGACCGCGACGTCCACCGCCACGCCGTTGCGCTCCACGTTCTCGCGCGCGACCTCGATCGCCACCGGCACGCGGTCCACGCCCACGACGGGGCTCCAGCCGAGCTTCGCGGCGACGATCGCGAGCGTCCCGACGCCGCAGCCGAGATCCGCCGCACCGCCGCTCGGCTCGAGCGCCAGCAGCAGCGCGACGCACATCTGCGTGGTCGGGTGCGAGCCCGAGCCGAACGCGCTTCCGCGCCGCTCGACGACGACGTCGACGACGCCCGCCGCGGGCGGCGGATCGTCGGGCGAGCGGATCGACACCCGGCCCTCGATCACCACGCCGGCACCACCGAAGCGCGCACGCCGCGCGCGCCAGTCCGCCGGGACCTCCTCGACCGCCCAGCCCTCCAGCGAGCGCCCCGCCGCGGCTTCGAGCGCAGCCCGGTCGAGCGGCGCGCCGCTGACCGTGCTCAGCACGTCGCCCTCGTCCCTGACGCCCGCGGGGAGCAGCGGCAGCAGCGCGTCGAGCAGCTCCTCACGCTCGCCCTCGGGCGCGAGGAAGGACGTCCGGAACACTATGGTGCCGTCGCCGCGTCCAGCTCGCGCCGCAGGTCGCGGATCTCGTCGCGCAGCTTGGCCGCGTACTCGAAGCGCAGCTCCTCGGCGGCGGCCAGCATCTCCTCCTCGAGCTCGCGCATCATCTGCTCGATCGCGGCCGGCTCCATGTCGATCTGCTTGTCGGCGCGCCGCCGGCGGCCCTTGGTCGGCACCTTGGAGTCCGACATCAGGAACTCCGTGATGTCCGAGATGCCCTTGACGATCGTCTCCGGCGTGATGCCGTGCTCGGTGTTGTAGGCGCGCTGGATCTCGCGCCGCCGGTCGGTCTCCGAGATCGCCTTACGCATCGCGTCGGTCTCTTTGTCGGCGTACATGAGGACCATGCCGCCGACGTTGCGGGCGGCGCGGCCGATCGTCTGGATCAGTGACGTCTCGCCGCGCAGGAAGCCCTCCTTGTCGGCGTCGAGGATCGCCACCAGCGACACCTCGGGCAGGTCCAGGCCCTCGCGCAGGAGGTTCACGCCGACCAGCACGTCGTACTCGCCGAGCCGCAGCTCGCGGATGATCTGGATCCGCTCCAGCGTGTCGATCTCCGAGTGCAGGTAGCGCACGCGGAAGCCCATCTCGAGCAGGTAGTCCGTGAGGTCCTCGGACATCTTCTTGGTCAGCGTCGTCACCAGCACGCGCTCGTTGCGGTCCACGCGGGTGCGGACCTCACCCATCAGATCGTCGATCTGGTTCTTGGTCTCACGGACGTCGATCTCCGGGTCCACGATGCCGGTCGGCCGGACGATCTGCTCGACGATCGTCTGCGAGTGCTCGCGCTCGTAGATGCCGGGCGTCGCGCTCACGAACACCATCTGCGGCGTGATCGAGAGGAACTCGTCGAACGTCTGCGGCCGGTTGTCCAGCGCCGAGGGGAGCCGGAACCCGTAGTCCACCAGGGTCGTCTTGCGCGAGCGGTCGCCCTCGTGCATGCCGCCGATCTGCGGCACGGTCTGGTGCGACTCGTCGATGAAGCAGACGAAGTCCTTCGGGAAGTAGTCCAGCAGGCAGTAGGGCCGCGACCCCGGCGCCCGCCCATCGAGGATGCGCGAGTAGTTCTCGATGCCCGAGCAGAACCCGACCTCCTTGAGCATCTCCATGTCGTACTGCGTGCGCTGGCGCAGGCGGTGGGACTCGAGCAGCTTGCCCTCGGCCTCAAGCTGCGCGGTGCGCTCGTTGAGCTCGCGCCCGATCTCGGCCACCGCGCGCTCCATCGTCCCTTCCTTGACGTTGTAGTGCGTCGCCGGCCAGATCGCGACGTGCTCCAGATCGTCGCGGATCAGCTCGCCGGTCAGCGGGTCGAAGTGCTGCAGCCGCTCCACCTCGTCGCCGAACAGCAGCGCCCTGAACGCGGTCTCCTCGTAGGCCGGGAAGACCTCCAGCGTGTCCCCGCGCACGCGGAACGTGCCGCGCCCCAGCGCGGTGTCGTTGCGGTTGTACTGCAGGTGCACGAGCTTGCGCAGGAGCTCGTCACGGTCCACGAAGCCGCCCTTGACGATCACCTGGCAGTTGTCGTTGTAGGTCTCCGGCGAGCCGAGGCCGAAGATGCACGACACCGAGGCGACGATCACCACGTCGCGGCGCGCGAACAGCGACGCCGTCGCCGCGTGGCGCAGCCGGTCGATCTCCTGGTTGATCGCCGAGTCCTTCTCGATGTAGAGGTCCTTGGACGGGACGTAGGCCTCGGGCTGGTAGTAGTCGTAGTAGGAGACGAAGTACTCGACCGAGTTGTGCGGGAAGTAGGTCCGGAACTCGTTGCACAGCTGCGCCGCGAGCGTCTTGTTGTGGGCGATGATCAGCGCCGGGCGCTGCACGGCCTCGATCGTCGCGGCCATCGTCATCGTCTTACCGGTCCCGGTCGCGCCCAGCAGCGTGATCCCGGCATCCCCGCGCTCGATGCCCTCGGCGATCTTCGTGATGGCGGCAGGCTGGTCTGCCGTCGGCGAATAGACGGCGTCGAGCTTGAAGGGCGGCATAGCCCGTCAACGATAGAGCCCCGAGCGGACGGGTAGGACCAGCGCCATGAAGACGATCGTCGTGGCCGCCAAGGCCGGAGCCGACCAGCCCTGGCTGGCCGACGCCGCCGCCGAGCTGGCTCAGCAGACCGGCGCGAGCGTGAAGGTGGTGAGCATCGACGGCGTCGACATGGAGATGCTGTCCCCGACGCCCCGCTCCGAGCTCACGGAGATCGCGCGCGCGAGCGCGCAGGCGATGGCTCAGCGCGTGAGCGACGCCGGCGTCGAGGCGTCCGCCGACGTCCGGCCGGGCCGCGTCGCGCGCGCGATCCTGCTCTACGCCGAGGAGCAGGAGGCCGACCTGATCATGGCCGGCTCCTCCACGCGCGGGCCGGTCGCGCAGCGGCTGCTCGGCGACGTCCCGCTCGAGCTCGTGCAGAAGGCCCGCCGCCCGGTCCTGGTCGTGTCGCCCCCTCGGAAGGGAGAGCTGATGGCAACGCAGGCCCCACGCAGAGGACTGTTCGCGACCAAACCCATCGACCGGCTCGTCGCCGACACCGAGGAAGGCGGGCTCAAGCGCGCGGTCGGCCTGCTCGACCTGACCGCGCTGGGCATCGGCGCGATCATCGGGACCGGCATCTTCGTGATCCTCGGCACGGCGATCGGCGACTCCGGCCCGGCGATCATCCTGTCGTTCGTCCTCGCCGGCCTGACGTGCGCGTTCTCCGCGCTCTCCTACGCCGAGCTGGCGTCCTCGATCCCGGTCTCGGGCAGCGCGTACACGTACGGCTACGCGACGATGGGCGAGCTCGTGGCGTGGATCATCGGCTGGGACCTGATCCTCGAGTACGCCGTCTCGGTGGCCGCGATCGCGGTCGGCTGGGGCCAGTACTTCAACGACCTCATGGACGACCTGTTCGGGTTCAAGCTGCCCGACGCGCTCGCCAGCCCGCCCGGTGACGGCGGCTCGTTCAACCTGCCCGCGGTCGTGATCGTGCTCGCGGTGGCCGGCGTGCTGATCCTGGGTGTGCGCGAGAGCGCGCGCGCGAACACGATCATGGTGTTCACGAAGCTCGCGATCGTGGTGCTGTTCATCGTGCTGGCGGTCAGCGGCTTTCACTCCAGCAACCTGCACCCGTTCTCGCCCAAGGGCTTCGACGGCATGGTGACCGCCGCCTCGGTGATCTTCTTCGCGTACATCGGCTTCGACGCGATCTCCACCTCGGGCGAGGAGACGAAGAACCCCGGCCGCGACCTGCCGATCGCGATCATCGGGTCGCTCGCGATCTGCACGCTGCTCTACATCCTCGTCGCGGTGACGGCGGTCGGCGCGGTGCCGTACACGAAGATCGACGGTCAGGACGCGCCGCTGGCGTACGTGCTGCGCCAGCTCGACTTCGGCTGGGGCGCGACCCTGATCTCGTTCGGCGCGCTCGTCGCGATCACGAGCGTCGTGCTGACGATCCTCTACGGGCAGACGCGCATCACGTTCGCGATGTGCCGCGACGGGCTGCTGCCGCGAGGGTTCGCCAAGCTGAGCCCGCGCCAGACGCCGGCCCGCATCACCGCGGTGTTCGCCGTGCTGATCGCGCTGGTCGCGGCGTTCTTCCCGCTCGAGGCGATCGCCAAGCTCGTCAACATCGGCACGCTGTTCGCGTTCGTGATCACCAACATCGGCGTGGTCGTCCTGCGCCGCACGCGACCGGACCTCGAGCGCTCGTTCAGGGTGCCGTTCTCGCCGGTGTTCCCGATCATCGGCGCCGCGTTGGCGATCTTCCTCATGAAGTACCTCGAGCGCGACACGTGGATCCGGTTCGTGGCCTGGCTCGCGATCGGCCTCGTCATCTACTTCGCGTACGGCATTCGCCATTCCAGGCTGCGCGGGGGCGAGGTCATCAACCCCGAGGCTGAGCTGAACTAGAAAGCGAGCGCGGTGCGGACGCGGCCGGACGGCCCCGGGCCGCGGCGTGGGCGGCGGGCGCCGCGGCCGACGGCCGCGCACGCCGGCGCGGGCGGCGGGCCGGCGTGCTGGGCCCAGTCATGGCCCGCCGCACCGCCCGCCACGGGCTCGCGGCGCAGCTCGAACCACATCACGACCTGCGGGAGATCACCGTCGCGCGGCTCGTGCGCCACGCCCCAGCGCTCCGACATGCGCTCCACGAGCACCATCCCGAAGCCGCCGCCGCCGCCCAGATCGGGGCTGCGCACGCGCGGGTCGGCCTGGATGCCGGTGTCGCGCATCTCGACGCGCACGGCATCGGCGCGGACCGCCACGCGCAGCTCGATCTCGCCGTCCTCCTCGACGCCGCCGTGGCGGACGCTGTTGGCGATGATCTCCGTCACCAGCAGCAGCAGGTCGCCCATGCGCTCGCCGCCGAGGGCCCCAGACAGGCGCTGCTCGAGTTCGCGGCGTGCGTGGCCGGCCGCCTTCCTTCCGCCGGGGAAGGCAACCCGGAAGTTCATGGGGCCTGACATGGGGCGGGCGGACGCTACAGCAGTCCACGCCCGGACGTCCCCACACCGCCGTCCCAATGCTGACCGAGCGCCCACCGGGCGCCCTCGGTCCACGCCTGCACGCGGTTGGAGAGCCCGACCGGCTGCAACGCGCCGTCCAATTCGACCGCGTAGAGCTCGGGCGCGCGGCCCAGCCGGTCGAGCGCCGCGAGCACGCCGGTGCGCACCCGCTCGGCCGCCGCGCCGCGGCCCGCCGCGCGCAGGCCGCCCCAGCCCAGCCAGGAGTCGAACGGCCAGACCGCGCCGCGGTGGTAGGCGCTCGCGGCGAAGTTCGGGTCAGACGTTGCGAGCGTCCGCAGCCCGTAGGCGGTCAGGATGTCCGGCTCGCACAGCCGGTCGGCCGCCGCCCGCGCGGCCGCCGGCTCGAGCGCGTCGGCCCACAGCAGCCAGCCCAGCTGGGAGCCCGCGCCCGGCACGACCGCATCGCCGGCCTCGAGCGCCATCACCTCCGGGCCGAACGTCTCGCTGAGCCGCCCGCGCAGGACCTCCAGCCGGCGCGTCCACTCGGCGTCCCCGGTCAGCCGCGCCAGCGCGCGCAGCGCCGCGACGCACACCGCCTGCGTGTCGGCGTCGGCCAGCGGCGGCTCGGGGTTGGTCCCGTCGGCGCGCACGTAGCCGCCGCCGCCGGCGTCGCCGGCCGCGTCGATCGAGTCGCGCCAGCCCTGCTGCGCGAGGCCGCCGCGGAACGTTCCCGGCGAGTGGCGCAGCAGCCCGCCGCCCGCGTCCAGCGTGCGTGCGAGCCAGTCCGCTGCGGCGCGCCCCGCCCCCTCGAGCCCCGGCTCCCGCGACGCCTCGAGCACGACCAGGAACCAGGCCGTCGCGTCCGCGCTGCCGTAGTAGCGGAACGCGCCGGCCGCGGGCCAGCCGGCGGCGACGAAGGACGCCGGCGGCGCGTCGCGGAACTCGTGCCCGATCTTGCCCGGCTGCTCCTGGGTCCCCGGGTCCTCGTGCGCGCCCTGGCGCGCCGCCAGCGCGTGCAGGGTCGCGCGCGCCACCTCGGGCCGTGCCGGGAGCACCTGCAGCGCCGTGATCAGCGCGTCGCGCCCGAACAGCGCGTGAAAGCGGCCCGGGTCGCCGGCCTCGACCGGGAGCGACGACGCATACGGCCAGCCCTCGGGCGAGAGCACCGCGTCGAGCGTCAGGACAGCTCCTTGAGGATCTGGTGGACCATCGTGTCGTCCTCCACGCCCGGCGGGCGCCCCTCCCCGAGGATCCGCCCGACCGTCTCGTCGTTGAGCTCGTGCTGCTGCAGGAGCAGGTAGCGCAGCATCGCGATCCGCAGGTAGCGCTCCGTCTGCGTCCCCGCGCCGCCCAGCTGCGCCTCCTCGAGCGCGTTCACGACCGGCTCGTACTCCTCGCGAAACCAGGCCAGCGCGAGCTGCTCGCGCGAGAGGATCTCGCCGCGGGCGTAGATCGCGCGCAGGCCCCAGGCCTCGACCAGCGTCGCGAGCTGCGCGTAGCGCCACTCGTCGGAGAGCTCGATCCGCGCCGCCAGGTCCGGCGGCAGCGGCACGCGCTCTCCGAACACGCGCTCGTGGCGCTTGAGCGGCAGGTCGCGCAGCTTCAGGTCGCGTCCGGCGCCGAGCGTGGTCGACACCTCGCGCACGTAGGCGTCGATGTCGGTGTCGCCGAGCGCGCGCGCGACCGACACGCGGTGATGGCCGTCCTTGACGAAGTGCAGCTCGCCGATCCGGAAGACGTCGATCGGCGGCATCGCGTCACCGCGCCGGCGCGCCGCGTCGATGCTCTGCCAGCGCCCGCGCACCGCCGACGCCGGGCGGAAGCGGCGATCGAACTCACCGCCGCGCCCGACCGAGCCCACGATCGAGTCCAGGGAAATCACCTGGAGACCGAGGTCGCGCTCGCCGCGACGGCCCAGCGCCGCCACGACCTCCTCGAACGGCAGCATCGCCGAGATGTCGTCGGGCTCCGCCCGCAGGCGCGCCGCGACCTTGGCCAGCGCGCGGTGGCGGCGCTCGCGGCTGAAGTCCGACTCGGCGTCCTGGCCGGGGTTGCCGGTGCTCCTCATGTGGTCCTCCGCTCGACGACGGTCAGCCGCTGGCGCTCTTCCACGGGGTCGTGCTCGCCGCGTTCGATCGCCGCCAGCAGCAGGTCGGCGGCCAGCGCGCCGCCGTCCCACAGCGGCTGGCGGATCGTCGTGAGGCCGACGATCTCGGCGAGGTCGACGTCGTCGAAGCCGATCACCGCGACGTCTTCGGGGACGCGCGCGCCCACGCGCTCGGCGGCCTTGAGCACGCCGATCGCGTGCACGTCTGAGGAGGCGAAGATCGCGCTCGGCGGGTCGCGCAGGGTGAGCAGGGACGCGGCCAGCGCGGCGGCCTGGTCGCGCCCGTTCTCTCCGAAACGCTCGAGCGCCGGGTCGGCGTCCACCCCCGCCGTCGCGAGTGCAATTCCGAACCCACGGCGACGATCTTCGCTTGAGATGAAGCCGTACGGGTTAGTGGGGTTATCTCCGATGAAGCCGATCCGGCGGTGACCTCGGGAGAGCAGGTGCGCCCCAGCGAGCTCCCCACCCAAGACGTTGTCGATCGTCACGCGCGGCAGGCGCGGATGGCTCGCGTCCAGCAGGACGGCGGGCAATTCGTCGCGCGCCAGCGCCTCGACCTCCCCGTCGGAGATGCCGAGCGACATGATCAGCAGCCCGGCGACGCGGTCCCGGCGCGCGAGGTCGCGCATCGCGTCCTCGCGCTGCTCGGGCGCCTCGACGTCGAACAGCAGCAGGTCGTAGTCGCGCCGCCCGCCGCGCCCCAGCCGCGCGACGACGCCGCGCAGGCGCTCGGTCACCGACGGCGTGGTGAAGAACGGCACCACGACGCCGACGGCCTGGGCACGGCCGATCGCCAGGCTGCGCGCGGCGGCGTTGAGGCGGTAGTTGAGGTCGGCCACCGCCGCGTTGACGCGCGCCCGCGTCGGTTCGACGACCAGCGGGCTGTCGTTGAGGACGCGCGAGACGGTTGCCGCACTGACCCCCGCGTGGCGCGCCACGTCGCGGATCGTCGGCCCTCGTCGGCGCGAGAATGGAGAGTAGGACGCCACTGATGCAGAAGCCTGATTTGCAGCTGGAAATCCTGCGCGGCTCTCGCTTGACACGCACGAGACGCCGTGATGCGATGAAATGTAACCGGTTTCACGGTGCCGAGCGAGAGGAGGAGGCGCGAGTGGACAGCGTTGGAAGGGGGAGCGGCCGATGAGGCCGTCGTGACAAGCCTGCGCCTCCTGGCCGCCGACCCCCAGGAGCTGATCACCTGGGGCCTGCGCACCGTGCTCACACAGCAGGCGTGGGTCGAGCGCTGCCTCCAGGCGACCGACCTCGCGCAGGCCGGCACGCTGGCCGCGCGCTACCAGCCACACGTGATCCTGGTCGACGGCTCGCTCGTCACCGAGGAGTCGGCCGCCGCCTGGCACCGGTTGCACACGGTGTCGCCGTCGAGCCGGGTCCTCGTGATGACCGAACGCCGGTCCGTCCCCGCCCGGCTCGTGCAGGCGGCGCGCGCCGTCGGGTTCGTGTCCAAGGTCTGGGGCACCGAGGAGATCGTCGCCGCGGTGCGGCTCGCGGGCCTCGGGCTGGGGCTCGCCCCACCCGAGCTGACCGGCAACGGCCCCCAGCTCACGCAGCGCGAGGAGCAGGTGCTCTCGCGCATCGCGCAGGGCGAGACCAACGAGCAGATCGCGACCGATCTGTCGCTCTCGCGCAACACGGTCAAGCAGCACGCGAGCAGCGCATATCGCAAACTCGACGCCCGCAACCGCACGGAGGCGGTCCGGCGGGCGCAATACCACGGGTTGATCGCTTGACGCGCATCACCCATTCGGGTGTATCCGGTGCACCCCATCGTGCGAGACCACGACCGGCTTTGTTGCAGAAGTCACAGTCTCGCGATAGACCCCCGGCCATCACAGGAGAGGGGCGCGCCGATGTCGCCGTCGGCCGCCGAGCCGTTGTTGGATCAGACGCCGAGGCGACCGACGGCGTCGGATTGAGAGGAGCTAAATGAGGCGCGCGGAAATCGGCAGCTGGGCCGCGGTAGCGGTCGCCTGCGCCACGGTAGTCGCGGGGTGCGGAAGTTCGAGCGGCCCCGTAACGCTGAACCTCCTCGGCCCGCTCGACCCAGGCGGGACGAACGTCAAGGCCGCCCAGGAGTGCAGCCAGCAGTCCGGCGGCAAGTACACGATCAAGATGTCCCCGGTCTCGACCAGCGCGGATGCATCGCGCGAGCTGGTCGTGCGCCGCCTGGCCGCGGGCGACAAGAACATCGACATCGTCAACATGGACACGATCTGGACGCCGGAGTTCGCCGAGGCGGGCTGGCTGAGGCAGCTGTCGGGCGCCGAGCAGGCGGATGCACTCAACGACGTGCTCGCCGGTCCCAAGCAGGCCGTGACCTGGAAGGGCAGGACCTACGGCGTGCCGCTGAACACCAACGTGCAGCTGCTGTGGTATCGCAAGGACCTCGTCCCGACGCCGCCCAAGACGTGGGACGAGATGATCGCGATGGCCAAGAAGCTGCCGGCGGGCGAGGGCAACATCCTCGAGCAGGGCCAGCACTACGAGGGCTACGTGGTGTGGTTCAACAACCTCGTCGAGTCCGACGGCGGGACGATCGTCGACAACCAGGGCAAGCCGACGCTCGGGCCGCCCGCGGTCAAGGCCGCGCAGATCATCAAGGACGTCGCGACGTCCGGCCGCGCCAGCCCGACGCTGTCGACCGACCAGGAGGACCAGGGGCGGCTCGCCTTCGAGGCCGGTAAGGGCGCCTTCCTGCTCAATTGGCCGTACGTCTACGCCTCCGGCCGCGCCGACGCGAAGACCAACCCGGTGACCGCGAAGGTGTTCAAGAACATGGCGTGGGCGCCGTATCCGGCGGTCGACCCCAATAAGCCGAGCCGCGTGTCGATCGGCGGCGCCGATCTGGGCATTTCCACCACCGGCAAACACCAGGAACTCGCCACCGCGGCCGCGCTGTGCATGACCAGCGCGAAGTGGCAGGCACAGGAGGCCATCAACGAGGGCCTCCCGCCGGTCATGAACTCCACGTACGACGACCCGACGGTGCGCAAGGTGTATCCGTTCGCCGACCTGCTGCGGTCGGCGCTCAAGACGTCCGTGGTGCGCCCGCCCACGCCGTCGTACTCGGATGTGACGCTGGCCGTCCAGGACACGCTGCATCCGCCGGGATCGATCAATCCGGCCGCGGCGATCGACACGCTGCGCTCCCGGCTCAATACCCTCGCTGACGGAGGGATGTACTGATGGCAGAAGTGGCAACTTCGGCGCCGGCGAAGCGGGCCGCGGCGCCTGCGTCGACGAGCGGAGGCCTGACCGACCGGGCCAAGGCCGAGCGCAAGCTCGCCTACATGCTGTGCGCGCCCGCGGTGATCGTGATGGTCCTCGTCGCGGGCTTCCCGATCATCTACGCGTTCTGGCTGTCGCTGCGCCGCCAGGACCTGCGGTTCCCGGACGCCGGGAAGTTCGTCGGGCTGCACAACTACATCACCGTGCTCGGCTCGGGCACCTGGTGGCACGACGTCACCAACACGCTGATCATCACGGTGATCTCGGTGTCACTCGAGCTGGTGCTCGGCATGCTGATCGCCCAGGCGATGTACCGGGCGATCTTCGCCCGCACGGCCGTCCGCGCGTCGGTGCTCGTGCCCTACGGCGCGGTCACCGTCGTGGCGGCCTTCGCCTGGCGACTGGCGTTCGACCCGACCGCGGGCTTCGCGGTGAAGCTCTTCGGCCTCGACCCGCCGCCGCTGACGACCCGCGGAGGGTCGTTCTTCGTGATCATCGCCGCCGAGGTCTGGAAGACGACGCCGTTCATCGCGCTGCTGCTGCTGGGTGGCCTGGCCCTCGTACCCACGGACCTCTACAAGGCCGCGAAGATGGACGGCGCGTCCTCGTGGCAGCGGTTCACCAAGATCACGCTCCCGCTGATCAAACCGGCGCTGATGGTCGCCCTGCTGTTCCGCACGCTGGACGCGTTCCGGATCTACGACACGGTGTTCATCATCACGCGCGGCGCCAACAACACGCAGACGGTGTCGGTGCTCGGTTACGAGGAGCTCGTCAACCGGCTCAACCTCGGCCTGGGCTCGGCGGTGTCGATCCTGATCTTCATCTGCGTCGGATTGATCGCGTTCGTCTTCTTCCGCTTCCTGGGCGCGAACCCGTCCCAGCGCAACGACTGAGGTGGTGAAGCGATGAATTCTGAAGAGACCAATGCGCGTCGGAAGGTCCTGTGGGGACTCGGCGTCATCGTCGTGCTGTTCTACGCGCTGATCCCGGTGATCTGGATCCTGTCGCTGTCGTTCAAGGACCCGACCACGATCGGCGACCAGAGCTTCTTGCCGACGAAGTGGACCTGGGACAACTACAGCGCGGTGTTCAGCGGCAGCCTGGGGTTCACCCACTCGCTGATCAACTCGATCGGCATCGCGCTGATCGCCACGATCATCTCGCTCAGCCTGGCCGCCATGGCGGCCTACGCGATCACTCGTCTGGAGTTCCCGGGCAAGACGGCGATCCTCGCCGGTGCGCTCGCGATCTCGATGTTCCCGGCGATCTCGATCGTCGGCGGCCTCTACAACATCTGGCGCCAGGTCGGCCTGTATGACACGTGGGTGGGCCTGATCCTGCCGTACCTGTCGTTCTCACTGCCGATCTCGATCTACATCCTGTCGGCGTTCTTCCGCGAGATCCCGTGGGATCTCGAGAAAGCCGCTCAGATGGACGGTGCCAGCGGCATGCAGGCGTTCCGCCGGGTCATCCTCCCGCTCGCGATGCCCGGCGTGTTCACCGCGGGCATCCTGACGTTCATCGGCGCCTGGAACGACTTCCTGTTCGCCAACGTGCTGACCTCGACCGACGCCGCACGCACCGCACCGGTCGCGCTGTCGTTCTTCCGCGGCGCATCTCAGTTCACCGATCCGTCGGGAGCGATCGCCGCCGGGGCAGTGGTGGTCACGATCCCGATCCTGATCATGGTGTTGATCTTCCAGCGACGCATCGTGTCCGGCCTCACCGCCGGTGCGGTCAAGGGGTGAAAGGAGCCGCACATGGCCGACATCGTTCTCGACCACGTCACGAAGATGTACGGGGACGGCTACGTCGCCGTCAAGGAGCTCGACCTGGAGATCCAGGACGGCGAGTTCATGATCCTCGTCGGGCCGTCCGGTTGCGGGAAGTCGACCGCGCTGAACATGATCGCCGGACTGGAGGACATCACCTCCGGCGAACTGCGCATCGGGGGTGAGGTCGTCAACAAGGTCGCGCCGCGCGACCGTGACATCGCGATGGTCTTCCAGAGCTACGCGCTGTACCCGCACATGACCGTGCGCGACAACATCGCGTTCGCGCTCAAGCTCGCGAAGCGCCCGCAGTCCGAGATCGACGCCAAGGTCAACGAGGCGGCGGACATCCTCGACCTGCAGAACCACCTGGAGCGCAAGCCGGCCAACCTGTCGGGCGGCCAGCGCCAGCGCGTCGCGATGGGCCGCGCGATCGTGCGCTCACCGAAGGCGTTCCTGATGGACGAGCCGCTGTCCAACCTGGACGCCAAGCTGCGTGTGCAGATGCGCGCCGAGGTGGCGCGCATCCAGCACCGCCTCAACACCACCACGGTCTACGTGACCCACGACCAGACCGAGGCCATGACGCTGGGCGACCGCGTGGCGATCATGCTGCACGGCGAGCTCCAGCAGGTCGGCTCGCCGATGGAGCTCTACCACAGCCCGAGCAACCTGTTCGTCGCCGGCTTCATCGGCTCGCCCGGGATGAACTTCCTGCCGGCCACGCTGCAGGACGGAGTGGTCAAGCTGCCGATGCTCGACTTCAAGCTCCCGCAGAGCACGATGGAGAAGATCGGGCGCATCAGCGGCGCCAAGAAGGTGATCGTCGGCGTCCGCCCGGAGGACTTCGAGGACGCGTCGGTCGTGGCGACCGAGGTGCGCGCCCGCGGGACGACGTTCAAGGCCACGTTCGACCTCGTCGAGGCGATGGGCGCGGAGTACTACGTCCATTTCGGCGTCAAGAGCGAGCACGCCTCGTCGGCGCACATGGACGACATCCTGGCCGACCAGGGCGGCGTGCAGGAGACCACCGACGCCGGCGAGGCCGTCGTCGTCGCTCGCCTGGACGCCGAGAGCCACGCCAAGACGGGCCAGCCGACCGACGTCTGGGTCGACGGGACGAAGCTGCACTTCTTCGACCCCGAGTCGGGCAAGGCCCTGACGACGAACACCTAGGCAAGACGCAGGAGCAGCGCCTCGCTCGGACCGAGCGAGGCGCCGGCCTGCTCGCGGTCCGGATCGCTCGAGAGCACGAGCGTGCCGGCCGCATCGAGCGGCAGCGTCTCGGCGGTGAAGTTCACGGCCGCCAGCAGCCGCTCCTCGCCCTCGCGCAGCCAGGCGAGCACGCCGGGGCCGTGGTCGACCGGCGTCTGGGTGCCGGTCTGGAGCGTGGGGCTGTGCGCGCGCAGCGCGGCGATCCGGCGCGCGAGCTGGAGCGTGGAGCGCGGGTCGGCCTCCTGGGCCGCGACGCTGAGCGCGTCGGCGCCGGCGACGAACGGCAGCCACGCCTCGCCGGTCGTGAACCCGTGGCCGGCCCCGCGCGTCCACGGCAGCGGCGCGCGCTCGGGGTCGCGCCCGTCGACGTCGACGACACGGTCGTGCGCGACCGGTGCGTCCGGGAGGCCGAGCTCCTCCCCCTGGTAGATGAACGGGGTGCCGCGCAGCGCGTAGAGCATCACGAGGATCGCGCGCGCCCGCTGGGCTCCCAGCCCGTCGTGGTCGAAGCGGCTGGCCGGGCGCGGGTTGTCGTGGTTGGCGAGAAACCAGGCGGGCCAGGCATGGTCTTCAGCCAGCGCCTCGAAGTCGGCGATCGAGGTCCCGTAGGTCTCGGCGTCCCACTCCTGGTCGATGAACACGAAGTTGTGCGCCAGGTGCAGCTGGTCGCCGGACTCGAGGTAGCCGACGACGCGGTGCAGGTCGCCGAGCGCGACCTCCCCCACGATCATCCGGTCGTCGTATTCGTCGACGACGCGCCGGATGCCGCGCAGGCGCTCGTGAATCGTCTCCCAGTCCTCGTCGTGGCGGCGCGCGGCGCGGGCATGGTCGCGCAGCAGCGGGTCCTTGGCGATCTTGTGGATGGCGTCCAGCCGCAGCCCGTCGACGCCGCGGTCCAGCCAGAAGCGCAGCACGTCGTGCATCGCGGCCTCGACCTCGGGGTTGTCCCAGTTGAGGTCCGGCTGCTCGGCCATGAAGCTGTGCAGATACCACTGGCCGGTCGGCTCGTCGTACGTCCACGCGGGGCCGACGGCCGCGAACTGCGACGTCCAGTCGTTGGGCGCGTCGCGCCACACGTACCAGTCGCGCTTGGGGTTCTCGCGGCTCGAGCGTGACTGGAGAAACCAGGGGTGGCGGTCCGAGCTGTGGTTCGGGACCCAGTCGAGCACGAGCTTGATCGAGCGCGCGTGGCAGCTCGCGATCAGCTCGTCGAGATCGGCGAGCGTGCCGAACACCGGGTCGACGTCGCAGTAGTCCGAGACGTCGTAGCCGAAGTCGGCCATCGGCGAGGTGAAGATCGGCGAGAGCCAGATCGCCTCGACGGACAGCGCCTCGAGGTGGTCGAGGTGCGCGGTGATGCCGGCCAGGTCCCCCACCCCGTCGCCGTCGGAGTCCGCGAACGAGCGCGGGTAGATCTGATAGATGGCGCCGCGCTGCCACCACGCCGGCTGGGACATGGCGGCGATTGTCCCGTATCCTCGACAGCGATGAGGACCGCGGTGGCCGGCATCGTCTGCTTCGTGCTGGCAGGGATCGTCGCGCTCGCATTCGGCGGCGACTCGACGGTCGTCAAGGCCGCGTCGGTGGCGCTGCTGGGCGTGGCCTGCGTGGCCGCGGTGTCGCTCGCGTTCTTCGCCGTCGGGCGCGCCGAGGACGCCGAGCGCGAGGCCGCGGAGCAGCCGCCCGAGCCGCCGCCCGCGGACGAGCCGCACGGGCGCCCGGCGCTCAACCGGCGCCGCCCGCTCCCGCCGCGGCGCCCGAGCTGACGCTCAGCCGTGCGCCGCGCAGCGCCCGGTCGGCGGGCGTCGGCGGCAGGGTCAGCGTGAGCGCGATGCCGGCGAGCGGCAGCAGGGCGACCGTCCACAGCACGGTGTGCACGCTGGTCGCGTCGGCGAGCACCCCGAGCAGCGCGGCGGCCACGCCGCCGACGCCGATCGCGAACCCGAGCGTGACCCCGGAGGCGACGCCGAGCCGGCGCGGCAGGTATTCCTGCCCCATCACCACGGTCACGCTGAACGACATCACGGTGACGAAGCCGATCGCGGCCAGCAGCACGCCCGCGACGAGGCCGTCCGGCGCGGCCAGGAACGCGAGCAGCAGCGGCAGCTGGGCCGCGGTCGAGCCGACCAGGACGCGACGGCGGCCGATGCGGTCCACGAGCCGCCCGCCGACCAGCGTGCCCAGCGCGCCGGCGATCAGCATCGCGGCCAGCGCCGTGTTGCCCTGCGCCTCGCTGGTCGCGTAGTGGTGGACGAACCACACGGGCGCGAACGACTGTAGGCCGAAGTAGACGCCGGAGCGCACGGAGACGACCGCGGTCAGCCGGGTGAACGCGGACCAGTCGTCATGTCCGTCGGTGCGCCGGGCCGCGCGCCTGGCGGCGCCGGCGGTGCGGGCGCGCAGCTTCGGCACCTCGAACATAAGCATCAGCGCGGTCAGCGCGGGCAGGATCGCGACCGCGAGCGTGCCGTGCAGGCCGAGCGCCAGGACGGCGGGCGTGATCAGCACCGGGCCGAGCGCGAAGCCGGTGTTGCCGCCGACGCTGAACAGGCTCATGCCCGTGCCGCGCCGCGAGCCGGAGGCGTAGTTCGCATAGCGCGCCCCCTCGGGGTGGAACGCGGCCACGCCGAGCCCGCCGACGGCGACGAACGCCGCCGTGGCGCCGAACGACGTGGTCGTCCCGGAGCCGGCGATGCCGACGGCGGCGAGCGCGATCCCGAGCGGCATCAGCCACCACAGCGCGAGCCGGTCAGAGACGGCGCCGAACAGCGGCTGGATGATCGAGGAGCCGACCGTGACCGCAAGCAGCAGCGCTCCCGCCGCGGCGTAGGAGTAGTGGCGCTGGTCGATCAGGAACGGGATCAGCGCCGGCACCGAGCCCTGGCAGAGATCGGCGGCGGCGTGCCCGGAGGCGAGCGCGGCCAGCCCGCGGCGGTCTAGGTCCACGCGGCCACCCCCTGCAGCGCGAGGTCGAGCACCCCCGCGCGCGCCCGCTCGGCCGGCCAGCCGTGGCCGCGGCGCAGGTGCCGGTACGTGTGGCTGACCATGTTGTAGAGCACGGTCGCGGTCTCCACCGGGTCCGCGACCGCGCGCAGCGAGCCGTCGGCCGCGCCGTCGCGCAGCAGGCGCTCGACGGGCTCGGTGAACACGCTGCGCGTCAGCACCGCGTCGCCCTGCTCGTGGAAGATCGCCCGGCGCGCGTCCTGACCGAGCGCGGACAGCAGCTCCAGGTTCGCGTCGCAGACGCCGCAAAGCGCCCCGAGCGCTTGCTCGAGACGCTCGCGGGCGCTGCCGGGCGCGGTCAAGGCGGGCCACAGGGCGCCGCGGTAGTCGTCCTGGAGGGCACGCGCGAGGTCGGTCAGGATCGCCTCGCGCGTCAGGCCGCGGCGGTGCAGGGTCATGCGGGAGAGCCCGGCCTCCCCTGCGATCCGCTCCAGCGTCGCCTCGCGCCAGCCGTGGCGCTCGATGGCCTGGCGGGCGGCGGCGAGGATGTGCGGGTCGGCGGACACGGCTGTTACATCAGCGTAACAGCCGTGTCACGCGTCCCGCTCGCCCCGCGGCGGGAGTCCGGCCCCTGGGCCGTACTCCAAGCCGAACGAGCCCGCAGGGCGAGGCTCGGCCTAGAACTTGAGCGTGAGCTTCGCGTTCTTGCCGACGCCCTCGAGGACCGTCGACAGGGACTTCCGGGTCGCCAGGCGGGCCGTGCCGGAGGCGAGCTTGATCTTCACGGTCGCGGTCTGGTTGGCCTTCAGCGAGTAGGCGACGCTGCCGAGCACGAGGTGGGCCTTGATCTTGCCGAGCCGGATCGTCTTGGCGCTGACGATCGTCGCGGTGCCGGCCGCGGCGTCCGTTGCGCGGATCTTGATCGCGGCGACGCCCTTCGTGACCTTGGCCGTGTTGCTCAGCAGGAGCGGTGCGGCCGTGGGCCGCGGGGCCGGAGACGGGTTCGGGTTCGGGATCGGGGTGGCGTCGAGCGTCTCGACGTCCCACACGGTGTCCACGTTCAGCGCGTCGGTCGTCGCGCGGTCGGTGCCGGGGCCGCCGATCACCTGGTCGGAAGCGCCGTCGCGGGCCAGGAGCGTGTCGTCGCCGGTCTCGCCGTTGAGCACGTCGAAGAACCCGCCGCCGGTGATCGTGTCGTTGCCGGAGCCGCCGAGCAGCGTGTCGGCGCCGTCGCCGCCCGAGATCACGTCGTTGCCCGAGCCGCCGTCGGCGGTGATGCCGATCAGGCCCGCGAGCCCGTTGGCGACAGCGATCGTGTCGTCGCCGCCCAGCGTGTTCATCTCGAGGTCCTCGGACGAGGCGATGTTGAGCGAGAACGGGCCGAGGTTCGTGCGCTGGAAGTTCACGCGCCCGCCGGCCGGGGCGACCGTGAAGGCGTCGCCGGCCGCGGGGGCGCCGTTGACCTCGATGCGATCGAAGCCGTCCTGGCCGTCCATGACGTCCGAGCCGTCGCCGTTGTTCCAGACCAGGGTGTCGTCGCCGGCCGCGCCGGCCATCGTGTCGTTGCCGCGATCGCCGACGATGCGGTCGTCGCCGCCGCCGCCGTTGAGGGCGTCGTTGTCGTCGCCGCCGTTGATCAGGTCGGCGCCGTCGCCGCCGACGACCGTGTCGGCGCCGTTGCCGCCGTTGATCGTCGTGAGGATCGAGCCGCCGATGCCGGCCGCGCCGGTGACGGTGTCGTCGCCGCCGTTGGCGTTGATCGTCAGCTTCTCGGTGGTCGTGATGTCAAGCCCGAACGGCGCCGGCGAGACGCGCTCGAAGTCGATGTGGCCGGCCGCGCCCGGACCGTAGGTGAAGTTCTCGGTGTTGTTGCCGCCGTTGACCTCGGTCTCGTCGGCGCCCGCGCCGCCATCCATCGTGTCGGTGCCCTCGCCGGGGTTCCAGACGAGCACGTCGTTGCCGTTGTCGCCGAACATGTGGTCGTTGCCGACCGCGGCGACCACGCGGTCGTTGCCGTCGTCGCCGTGGATCGTGTCGACCTTCGACGAGCCGTTGAGCAGGTCGTTGCCGGCGCCGCCGTTGATCGTCGCCCCGGCGACCTTGGTGGTCGTGAACGCCGTCGTGTCGTCGCCGCCGCCGGCGTCGATCTTGACCGTGATCGTGTTGTCGGCGGGCGCGGCGGCCTGCGCGACGCCGTTGACGGTCAGCAGCGGGCCGTTGTCGCCGATCGTGATCGCGTCGCCCGCGTCGTCGCTGGTGACGTTCAACGTCGTGCCGTCGACGTTGGAGTTCACCGTGGCACTGGCCGTCGCCGGAACCGCGAACGCGGCGCTGACGATCGCCAGCGCCGCGAGGCGGGAGTGCTTGCTGGGGAGGTTCATGCTCGACAGGACGCCTGCTCCGGCGGGCTTATTCCGCGAGCGTTTCCCAACGGCCCGCGCGCAGCGCGGCCAGGTGCCCGGTCACGTCGGTGCCGCGATCGATCGCCGCGCGCACGGGCGCGACGTCGCGTGAGGAGCCGAGCAGGATCGCGCCGGCGATGCGGCCGCCGGAGATCACGAGCTTGCGGTAGCCGCCGCCGTCCTCGAGCGCGATCGTCTCCTCCCCCGGCGCGGCCTCGAAGCGGCCGATCGAGGTGAGGTCGATGCCGACGACCTTGAGGATCGTCACCGGCGGGGCCTCGACGAACGTCTTCGTCCCGCCGGCGGCGTTGTCGGCGGCCACCTCGGCCTGCGACACCGCGGTCGGCCAGAGCCCGGGCAGGTTGCCCTCGAACTCGGCGAGGTCTCCGGCGGCGAGCACGTTCGGGTCCTCGGTGCGCATGCGATGGTCGACGAGCACGCCGCGGTTCGTGCGCAGGCCGGCCTTGGAGGCCAGCTCCGCGTTGGGCTGGATCCCGGCCGCGACCAGCAGGACCTCGGTGTCCAGCGTTCGCCCGTCGCGCAGGTGGACCGCGCCGAGCCGGCCGTTGGACTCGACCGCGGCCGCTTCGGCGCTCTTGACGATGCCGATGCCGAGCCCCTCGAGGTGCGCCTGCAGGATCTCCGCGGCGCGCTCGTCGAGCTGGCGGCGCAGCAGCCGGTCCGAGCGCTCGAGCACCGCGGTGCGCAGGCCGAGCTTGTGCATGGCGTACGCCGCCTCGAGCCCGAGCAGGCCGCCGCCGGCCACGATCGCGGTACACGCGCCGTGGCGCTGCGCGAACGCACGCAGGCCCAGCGCGTCGTCGGCGGTCCGCAGCACGCCGGTGCCGGGCGCGCCGAAGCCCTCGATCGCGGGCACGAAGCTGCGCGAGCCCATCGCCAGGATCAGCCGGTCATACGGCAGCCGCTCGCCGGTCCCGAGCTTCACCTCGCGCGCCGCGCGGTCGATCCCGCGCGCCCGCGTGTTCAGCCACGTGGTGATCGAGCGCTCGGCGTACCAGCTCTCGGGGTTGAGGTAGAGGCCCTCCATCGCGCTGCGCCCGTAGACGAGCCGCGCGATCCCCATGCGGTTGTAGAGGTGGTGCGGCTCCTTGGCGATCAGGTCGATCTGCGTCATCGGGTGGCGCCGGCGGACGTGGTCTGCGGCGGTGACGCCGGCGATGCCGTTGCCGATGATCACGACGCGCTCGATCGAGCGGTCGTAGCTGAAGCTGGCGATCTTGCTCAGCCGCGGCGCGTCCGGGCGGTCGGGCGTGAGCGCGACCGTCACCGGGCCGTTGACGCGCGCGCAGCAGGCCATGCGCGTGTTCGGCGCGAGACCCAGGCGGTCGAGCGTGGACTGCTCATCGGCGGAGATCGCCGACAGGCACGCCATGCCGTCCTTGATGGCGACCGGGTCGGCGCCGCAGACGCCCATCCGGCAGCCGGCCTCGATCGCGAAGTCGTTGGCCTCGGCGACCTCGAGCAGCGTGGCGCCCTTGCTGACCGAGATCGTCGTGTCGCCGATCGTCACCTCGGGCGCGCCGGCGGCGCGTGCGCGGTGGTTGGTGAGCGACTGGCTGGCGGGCGCCGCGACGGGCTTGCTCGCCTGCTCGCGGAACGGCTCCTCCTTGCGCACGGTGCGGTAGACCCAGGTCCCGGCGAGCGCGATCGCGGCCACGCGCAGCGGCCACGTGGCGGGCTGCAGGCTGGCGGTCGCGAACCAGTAGAAGAGGCTGAACGCGGTCGCGCCGAAGACGGTCGTGATCGTGTGCGCCGAGACCTTGACGAGCGCGATCGCGAGCGTGAAGAGCGCGGTGCTGACCGCCATCGCCAGCAGCAGCCCGAGGATGCTGAGGTTGAAGAACCCGAACACGAGGCCCGGGAATGCACCGACGAACAGCCGCCGGTAGCCGCTCCAGTAGCCGTCCTGATCATGCAGGTCGGCCAGGAACGCGACGCGCGGGTTGAAGTCGTAGCAGTTCTTCACGCAGCCGACGCACGGCTGGCAGTGGTTGTTGCCCACCAGCGCGAACGGCGTCTGGCCGTAGACCCGCTGCACCGGCAGCAGCGGGCACATCGTCGAGCACCAGCCGCTCTTGCCCTTGAACACCATGCCGCCGCTGAACGCGGCGGTCATCGCGCCGAGCAGCAGCAGCGCGCTGAACGGGCCCGACTTGTCGAGCCCGGCCTTGCGCAGGATCACGAAGCCTATGAAGCCGGATACCGCGATCACGTAGCCGTACTCCTGCAGCCACTTCGGCGGCTTGAGCGCCTTCGTGAGGCCGAGCGCGCGCGGCGCCTGGTTCGAGGTCGCCAGCGGGCAGACGTTGCGCCATACGCCCGGCGCGACCATGAACGTCACCGGCAGCAGCGGGATGACGATCTTCCACATGATGAACAGGCCGGTCGCCGGCTTGGCGATCAGCAGCGCGGCGACGATCAGCGCGAACACCGTCGAGCCAGCTCGAACCGCGCGCCAGGCGCGCAGCGAGAGCCGGCTCGGGATCTGCGTGTAGTTCGGGAACGCGATCGCGGCCATCAGCCCGTCCACCCCGCGGTCAGCTCGCCGGTGGCGCGCAGGCGCGCGGAGATCAGGCGCGCGACGTCGTACAGGATGCGGCGGCCGAGCGCGGGGGCGGCGGCGGCGAGCGCCTCGAAGGCGTCGTAGCCGAGCCGCATGACCTCGCCGTCGGTCATCGCCTTGACCGAGACGGCGCGCGGGCGGCCGTCCAGGAAGGCGGCCTCGCCGAGCGTCGAGACCGGGTGGACGACGCCGCTCGGCGCCTTCAGCCAGCCGTCGACGAGCAGGTAGAGCGCGCGGTCGGCGATGCCCGCCTTCAGCACGGTCTCGCCGGGGCGGAAGCGGCGCGTCTCGCAGCGGTCGATGAGGCGCGCCCAGTCGTCCTCGGTGCCGGTGGCCAGGAAGCCGGGCGGGGGGCCGTTCTCCTCGGGGGAGCCGGGATAGGCGAAGAAGCCGGAGGTATCGATCATGGCTGGATCCGGGTGACGGTGTGGTCGGCGTGGTTGGCGACCCAGATCGCGCCCGCGCCGCTGGCGATGCCGAGCGGGCGGTTGCCGACCGGGATCGGCGCGCCGGCGACGCGCCCGGTGTTGGGGTCGATGCGACTGACGGTGTTGTCGTCGCGGTTGGTGACCCACACGAAGCCGTGCCCGAAGGCCAGCTCGCGCGGGTCCTTGCCGACGCGGATCGGCTCGCCGACGGGCTTGCCGTTCTTGGCGTTCAGGCGCGTGACGGTGCCGTCGCTGGAGTTCGCGATCCAGACGTTGTCCTGCGCCTCGATCACGCCGCGCGGGTGCAGGCCGACCTTGATCGGGTCGCCGACCACCTGCGCGGTGCTCGGGTCGATCCGGGTCACCGTGCCCTCGGCGTTGCTGGTCACCCAGACGCCGTTGGGGCCGACGAAGATCCCCGCCGGGTCGGCGCCGACGCCGATCGGGGCGCCGACGATCGACGGGCTCGCCCGGTCGATCCGGTTCACGGTCGCGTCGTTGCGGTTGGCGACCCACACGAGCTGCTTGCCGAGCGACACCGCCTCCGGGCGGTCGCCGACCTTCACCTTGGCGGTCGGGAAGAGGTCGCCGGTGGCGTCGAAGCGCTGGAGGAAGTCCTCGCCCGCGATGCCGACCCACACGACGCCCTTGCCGGCCACGACGCCCTGCGGGCGCTGGCCGACCGCGACGACCGCGGTCTGCCGGTTCTTCGCGGGGTCGACGACCGAGAGGGTGTTGGCGTCGAAGTTCGAGACGAACACGCGCCCGCCGGAGACGGCGACGCCGTCGGGGCCCTTGCCGACCTTGATCGTCGCGACGGCGTGCGGCGGCGCGGTGGCGGTCGCGGCCGCCGTGGGAGTCGCCGTGGCGGTCGCCGCGGGGGCGGTCGCGGTCGCCGCCGGCGGGCTTTGCGTGCCGCTGCTGAAGACGCCGCTGGCCGCGAGCGCGGCCGCGGCGAGGCCGCCGACGAGCACGGTCGGCAGCGCGATGCCGAGCGCGACGCGGCGGCGGCGCGGCCAGGGCGATTCGGCGGGCGCCGGCGCGGCGGCGAGCGAGGCCGCCGTGGGCGCGAGCGGCGCGGGCGTGTGGGCCGGGGCGGGGACGCCGGCCGCCGGAACGCTGCCCGGCGCGGGAGGCGGGGGCGTCGGCGTCCGGCCCGGGACGGCGGGCAGCGGGCCGCTGAGGACGCCGGCCGGCGTGCCCAGCGCGGCGCGGGCCGCGTGGGCCAGCTCCCCCGCCGTGGCGAAGCGCTCGCCGGCGTCCTTGGCCATCGCGCGGGCGATCACGGCGTCGAAGGCGGTGGGCACGTCGGGGCGCTCGCTGGTCACCGCGGGCGGCGGGTCGCTGAGATGCGCGTACATCTTCGCGACGTCGCTGGGCCGCTCGAACGGCGGCCGGCCCGCCAGCGCGTGGTAGAGCACGCAGCCGAGCGCGTAGACGTCGGCGCGGGCGTCCGTGGCCTCGCCGCGGATCTGCTCGGGCGCGGCGTAGTCCAGCGTGCCGACGAAGACGCCGGTCGCGGTCAGCCCGCTCTGCGACGACGCGCGCTTGGTCAGCCCGAAGTCGGTCAGGTAGACGTGGTCGCCCGCCGCGATCAGCACGTTGGCCGGCTTGACGTCGCGGTGGATGAGCTCGCGCGCGTGAGCGGCGTCGAGCGCCGAGGCGACCTGCGCGAACAGCCGGACCACGCGCGCCGGGTCCAGCCCCGGCTGGCGCGCGATCAGGTTCGCGAGGTCGATCCCCTCGACGAAGCGCATCGCGAGGAACAGGTGCTCCTCTGCCTCGCCGGCCTCGTAGACCGGGATGACGTTCGGGTGATCGATCGAGGCGGCCGTCTCCCACTCGCGTTTGAAGCGGTCACGGAAGGCGCGATCACCCGCGTAGTGCGCCGCGATCAGCTTGAGTGCGACCGGGCGCCCCAGCGCGATCTGGGTCGCGCGGTAGACGATGCCCATGCCGCCGGAGCCGGCGACGGACTCGATGCGGTAGCCGGCGAACTGAGAGCCGGGAGCGAATGTGGGGGCGAGCGAGCTGATACCCCTCACGACGCCCGGGCGGCGCGATTATTCCGGCCCCGGGACTACGGACCGCCGCCGGACGAGGTGATGACCTGGCCGGTGATCCAGCACGCCTCGTCCGAGCACAGGAATGCGATCAGCCGCGCGGCGTCGTCCGGTTCGCCCCAGCGCCCGAACGGCTCCTGGGCCAGCACGAACTCGTGCTGGGCCACCGCCGCGTAGCCGGTGTCCGTCGCGCCCGGATCGACGCAGTTGAGCGTGATGCCCTTGGCCGCGACGGCCGCCGCGAGCGACGGCGTGAGCTGGTGCAGCGCGCCCTTGCCGGCGACGTACGGCAGCTCGGTCGGCATCGGGCCGCGGTGCTGCCCCGAGGTCATCAGGATGATCCGCCCGCCCGGGCGCCCGTCGTGCGCCGCGTGGAACCACTTGACGAGCAGCAGGGTCGCGCGCACGTTGACGATCAGCGCGCGGTCGATCTCGCCGACCTCGAGCTCGGCCAGCGCCTGCGAGCTCGAGTGCGCGTGGTTGACGATCAGCGCGTCGAGGTGGCCGAAGGCTTCCAGTCCCTCTCGCACGAGCACCGCCGGGACGTCGTCGTCCATGAAGTCGGCCTCGACGTGCGCGATCCGCGCGTCCGGGATCTCCGCCTGCAGCGCGCGGATCACGCCTTCCGGACCCAGCGGATCGGCGCCCCAGGGCTGGCCGGCGTCGTGCGGCGCCCACGACTGCAGCATCAGCCCCCAGCCCGCCTCGCCGAGCCGCCTGGCGATCGCGAAGCCGATGCCCGCGCGCCGGCCGACGCCGGTGATCAGGGCGTTCAAGACAGCCCGAGCTCGCGGGCGTAGCTGCGGCGGTAGTCGCCGCGGGCGGAGAGCACCCGGTGCACGTAGTCGCGTGTCTCGCGGAACGGGATGTGGCTGGCGACGCGGAAGCGCTCGCCACGGGCCGCGGCGATGCGGCGCCACTGGTCCACCTTGCCCTCCCCCGCGTTGTAGGCGGCGAGGGTCAGGATGACGTTGCCGTGGTATTTCGTCAGCAGGTAGCGCAGGTACCAGGTGCCGTAGGCGATGTTGATCTGTGGCGTCGCGAGGTCGGCGCGCTCGAACTCCGTGCCGCCGGACTTGCGCGCGATGTAGTCCGCGGTGGACGGCATGAGCTGCATCAGCCCCGTCGCGCCCGCGTGCGACGTCTGGTCGCGGAAGTGCGACTCGGTGTAGATGACCGCGGCGATCAGCGACGCATCGACGCCCTTGGCGGCGGCCTGCTGGCGGATGATGTCCTCGTGGCGCAGCGGGAGCTTGATCTCCTCGACCGCGTGGTCCACCGGGTGGACGAGGCTCGCGACCGCGATGATCACGACCGCGAAGCCCGCGACCAGGAACAACCGGCGGCGCAGGACGGCGCGCCGGCGGGCAGCGGCGACGGACCGCGAATTCGTCGCGGTGCGGCTGCTGGCAGTCGCGGGACGGACACTCATACGGCTTCTCAGGAGGTCAGCTTCGCAAGAAGCCCCGACAGCTCCTCCTCCAATTGTGCGAGCGTGCCGGAGTTCTCAACAGCGTACGTCGCTCGTTGCGCCTTTTCTTGTTGCGGGAGTTGCCGGGCGGTGCGCTCGTCCAGCGCGGCATGGCCGCGGGCCGCCGCGCGCTGGGCGCGGACGGCCTCGTCGGCCACCACGGCGATCGTCGCGTCGTAGTTGGGCTCGAGCCCGGCCTCGAACAGCAGCGGCGTCTCCACGATCAGCGCCCGCGGCGGCGGATCGCGCCGTGACTGCTGCTCACGCCACTCGCCGACGCGCGCGCCCACCAGCGGCCACAGCAGCCCTTCGAGCCAGCTCCGCTCCTCGGGCGAGGCGAACGCGACGCGGGCGACCGCCGAGCGGTCCACGCGTCCCGCGGGCGCCATGCCGGGGCCCCAGCGCGACACGACCGCGTCACGCACGGCAGCCGACTCGTACAGCGCATGCACCACCGCATCGGTCGAGATCGTCGCCGCCCCGAGGCGCTCCAGTGCGGCGAGCGCCTCGGACTTCCCCGCGCCGATGCCGCCCGTCAGGCCGACGAACGGCGGCGCGGTCACTCCTCGACTTCGGGCGGCTCGGGCTCCGGAGCCGGCTCCGACGGGACGTCCTCGGGCTCGACGGCATCCGACTCCGCCAGCGGCTCGGTGTCGACCGGCGGCACGGCGACCACCTCGTCGGCGTACTCGGCCGGCGGCGCATCGGCGAACACGTCCTCGGAGAGGCCGAGCTCCGGCATGTCCTCGAGATCCCCGGCCTCGCTCAGGCCCTCGGTGCGGCGCGGCAGCACTTGGCCCTCGACGCGCTTGATCGAGAGCGAGAGCCGGCGGCGCTCGGAGTCGATCTCCAGGATCTTGACCTTCACCTCGTCGCCGGGCTGGACGATCTCGCGCGGGTTCTCGACGTGCTGCTGGGCGAGCTCTGAGATGTGCACGAGCCCCTCCACGCCCTCGAGGATCTCCACGAACGCCCCGAAGGCGACCACCTTGGTGACCGTGCCCTCGAGCTCGTCGCCGACGTGATAGGTGTCGACCACGCGCTGCCACGGGTCCTCCTGGGTCTGCTTGAGGCCCAGGGAGATGCGCTGGCGGTCGCGGTCGATGTCGAGCACCTTGACCTCGACGGTCTGGCCGATCGACAGCACCTCGCTCGGGTGGTTGACGTGCGACCACGAGAGCTCGGAGATGTGGATCAGTCCGTCGATGCCGTCCAGGTCCACGAACGCGCCGAAGTCCACGATGTTGGAAATCTGACCCTCGATGATCAGGCCGGGCTGCAGGCGCTCCAGGATCGCCTGGCGCTGCTCCTTGCGCTCCTCCTCGAGTACCGCGCGGCGCGACAGCACGACGTTGTTGCGCGAGCGGTTGAGCTCGATGACCTTCGTCTGGATCGTCTGGCCCAGGTACTCGTCCAGGTTCGGTACGCGGCGGATGTCGACCAGCGAGGCGGGCAGGAAGCCGCGCACCCCGAGGTCCACGATCAGGCCGCCCTTGACGACCTCGATGACCGCGCCGTTGACGGGCTCGCCGGAGTCGGCGGCAGCCTCGATCTTGCGCCAGGCGCGCTCGAAGCGGGCGCGCTTCTTGGACAGGATCAGCCGGCCGTCCTGGTCCTCCTTGGTGAGGACGAGGGCGTCGACCTCCTCCCCCATCTCGACCTCGTCGTGCGGGTCGACGGACTTGCGGATCGAGAGCTCGTTGTTGGGGATGACCCCTTCGCTCTTGTAACCGATGTCGACGAGGACTTCGTCCTTGTCGATGCGGACGACCTTGCCGGTGACCACGTCGCCTTCTTCGAAGGGGACGATCGTGGCGTCGTAGTTGGGGACGATCTTGCCGTCGATCTCGAGGAGCATCCCGTCGGAGCCCTCGACGACGCGAGCATCCGGGATGGCAGGGGGAGTGAGCGTGGCTTCCATTAGCAGCCGGATACTGTAGCGAGAATGCCCGTACGAGCCACCAAGCGGGGCGCCGCCCGCGTGCCCTTTCCGACCGGCGCGGATGCCGACGTCCTGATCTGCGGCGCCTCGTTCGCCGGACTGACGGTGGCACGGGAGCTGCGCTCGACCGGTGCACGGGTGCTCGTGCTCGACCGCTATGAGATTGGCGAGCGGCAGACCTCGGCGTGCGCGGCGCCCACGGAATGGCTGCGCAACCTGGGTTTGGAGGCCTCGATCCGCCAGACGTTCGGGTCGCTGCTGATCCACACGCCGCGCGTGAAGCGGGCGCGCTGGCCGCTTCCCTTCACGTTCTCGACGTTCGACTACCGGCAGCTCTGCGCGCTGCTGTGGGAGCAGGCCGAGGGCGAGTTCGAGACGGCCAAGGTCGAGGGAAGAGCGGTTTCACCGTCCGCGACGATACGGACCGACCGCGGCGACGTGAGCGCCCCGCTGATCGTCGATGCACTGGGCTGGCGGCGGGTGCTCGGGCCGGGTGACAACGTGCAGCCGCCCGAGGCGGCGCTCTCGCGCGGGCTCGAGGTACACCCGAGCGGCGCCGGCGAGGACCTCGAGCTGTGGATCGACCCGCGCTACGTCGACGCCGGCTACGGCTGGAGCTTTCCCGCGCGCGACGAGCTGCGGATCGGCGTCGGCTCCTTCGACCCGCACGACCCGGTCAAGCAGCCGACGCTGCGGCTGGTCGAGGACGTCGCGCAGGAGCCGGACGGCTACCAGGGCAACTGGATCCCCCATCGCCTGCGCCCGGCGACCGAGGACGGCGTGTTCTTCGCCGGCGACAGCGCCGGCCACTGCCTGCCGCTGACCGCCGAGGGCATCCGCACGGCGTTCTACTTCGGCATCGCGCTCGGACGCGAGCTGCGCGCCGTGCTGGAGGGCCGTCAGGACCGCGCGGCGGCGCTGGCGCGCTACCACGCGTTCAGCGCGTCGCACCGCGTGAAGTTCGCGTCGCTGTACGCCGCCCAGCAGTCGATCCGCCATCTCCACGGGACGCCGCTGGACAACCTGACGCGGATCTTCGCGCGCCCGCGCGTGTCTCGCTGGGCGTTCCGGTCCTACCTCGAGATCGCGCCGCCGTCGTTCGCGGTTCCGGCGCCGCCGGCCGCGCTGCCGGCGGTCCGCGCCGTCGCCCGCGCCTCCTAGCCAGCTAGACGCTGTCGAGCCCGGCGCGCAGCGCGGCGGCCAGCAGCTCGATGTGCTCGCTCTTGCAGATCAGTGGCGGCGACATCGCCACGCCGCCGAGCAGCGGGCGCACGAGCACGCCCGCCTCGCGCGCGCCCGCGGCAAGCCTTGCCGGCGCGCCGGCGTCGGCGCCCTCCGCGACCGTGACGACGGCCATGAAGCCGAGCCCGGCCCGCACCCCGCCGCACGCCGGATGGTCGGCCAGCGGCGCCAGCGCGTCGCGCAGCGGCCCCTCGAGCTCGCGCCCGCGGCCGATCAGGCGCTCGCGCTCGTAGATGTCGAGCACGGCCAGCGCGGCCGCGCAGCACGTCGGGTGACCCGCGTAGGTGGCGCCGTGGCGGAGCATCGGACCGCCCGGGGAGGCGAAGTACGGCGCCGCGAGCTCGCTCGACACGACGACGCCGCCGAGCGGCAGGTAGCCGGACGTGACGCCCTTGGCGAACGTGATCATGTCCGGGCGCACGTCCTCCCAGCGCTCGATCCCGAACCAGGTGCCGAGGCGCCCGAAGCCGCAGATCACGGAGTCGATCACGAGCAGGATGCCGTGCTCGGCGCAGAGGTCGGCGGCGCCCTGGATGTAGCCCTCGGGCGGAACGTACACGCCGCCCGCACCGATGACCGGCTCGCAGAAGAACGCGGCGACCTTGTCGGGGCCGACGCGGCGGATCTCGTCCTCGAGCGCCGTCAGCGAGTCGAACGGCACCGACGAGACGCCCGGGACGAGCGGGCCCCAGTTGGTCGTGTTGGCCTCGATCCCGCCGATCGACGTGCCGAACCCGTGCGTGCCGTGGTAGCCCTGCGTGCGCGAGATCAGGTGCACGCGCTCCAGCTGCCCCTGCTGGATGAAGTGGCGGCGGGCGATCTTGGCCGCGGCGTCGATCGAGTCGCCGCCGCCGGAGGTGAGGAAGATCCGCGCGTCGGGGATCGGGGCGAGCTCGGCGAGCCGCGCGCACAGCTCGTTGGCCGGACGGTTGCCGAAGTCGCCGAACGTCGAGTACGCCTCGAGCCGGCGCATCTGCTCGGCGACGGCATCGGCCACCTCGGCGCGCCCGTGGCCGATGTTCGCGTACCACAGCGCGGCGGTGGCGTCGAGATAGCGCCGATCGTCGGCGTCGTAGACCCAGACGCCCTCGCCGCGCTCGATCAACAGCTCGCGTTCCGAGACGGCGGCCATGTCCGCGAACGGATGCCAGAACGCGGTGGTGCTCGTGTTGACGGCCATGCCGGGGACGGTAGCCGCTGGCGCTGCTACCCGGTGTCCAATGCGAGCCGCACCGCTTCGCCCACCTCGCGCACGACCGTGCGGGCGATCGCGGTGCTCTGCCAGCGCCAGAAGCCGTGCAGGGTGCCGGCGCGGCGGTCGAGTGTGACCTCCACGCCCGCGTCGCGCAGCGCGCGGGCGTAGGCCTCGCCCTCGTCGCGCAGCACGTCGTACTCGGCCGTCAGGACGTACGCGGGCGGGAGCCCCGTCAGCTCGCCCCGCAGCGGCGACGCGTCGGCCTGCAGGCCGTCCGCGCCGTCCAGGTAGAGCTCCCAGAAGCGGCGCATGTCGGCGGCGCTGAGGCCGTGGCCCTGGTCGAACTCGCGGTAGGACGGCGTGTTGATCCCCGCGTCGATGACGGGATAGATCAGCAGCTGCAGGCGCGCCGCGCGCGCGACCACGGCCGCGAGATTGGCGCCCGCCGAGTCGCCGGCCACGACGTCCGGCCGCGCCCAGCGCACGGCGGCGCGCGCGTCCTCGACGGCGGCGGGGAACGGATGCTCGGGCGCGAGCCGGTAGTCGACGCTGACGACCCGCGTGCCGGAGTGGACGGCGAGCGCGCGGCACACGGCATCGACGGAGTCCAGCGTGCCGATCACCCACCCGCCGCCGTGGAAGTAGACAGTGGTGCCCGCGGCGCCACTCGGCTCATAGACGCGCACTCCAACCTCGCCGCCGGAGCCCGGGAACGACTCGTCGCGGGTGGGGACGTCGGGACCCTGCCCGGCGAGCTGCTCGGTCTCCGCCGCGTGCGCGGCGCGCGCCTGCTCGACGCCGAAGGCCTCCGGCTCGCCGAGCGCGAGCATCGCGTCGAGGATCGTCTGCAGTTCGGGGTCGAGCACCGGCCGCTCAGCGGCGGATCAGGCGGATCAGGATGACCAGCCCGACCAGCGCGCCGAGCAGCGGGATCGCGCGCTTGAGCACGGCCTCGCGGCTGGCTTCGGCCAGGTCGAGGTGCTCGGGCGTGGGGCGCGTCGGCGGCGTCGCGGTCGGCGTCGCGGTCGGCGTGCCCGACGACGCCTCGGGCACGGTCTTCTCGGCCTCGGCGGTCGACGTGCCCGAGGACGCGCTGGGGACGCCATGCGTTTCCGCAGCGGCGCCGTTGGAGACCTCGGCGGGGGCGGACTCGGGCTCAGGGGCGGCCTCCTCGCGGCCCATGATCTCCGCGGCGAGACAGTCGGCGAAGCGGTTCATCAGCTTCGCGGACACGTCCTGCATCACGCCGCGCCCGAACTGGGCCGCCGGGCCTGTCACCCGCATGTCGGTGACGACGCTGACCTTCGTGCCCTCGGCGGTCTCCTCCATCGTCGACGTGATCGTCGCGGCGGCCGTGCCCTGGCCGCGGGCGTCCTTGGCCTGGGCGCGCATGACGACACTGCGGGTCGCCTCGTCGGCCTCCTGGATCGAGACCGTGCCCTTGTAGCGCGCGGTGATCGGGCCGATCTTGACCGTCATCGTCCCGGAGTACTCGCCCTCCTCGCTGTGGGCCTCCTCGATCACGGCGCCGGGCAGGCAGGGGGCGACGCGCGGGACGTCCAGGAGGACCGTCCACGCCTCTTCGACCGACGCCGGCACCGTGAACTCGTTCTCAATCTTCAAGGGATCCTCCTCATTTCGCGTCCAACCAGTTGTCACCGACGCCCGCGTCGACCGCCAGCGGCGGGTCCATCTCCGCGGCGCCGACCATCTCGCGGGTGACGATCTCGGTGGCTTTACCCATCTCCTCGGGCGGACCCTCGAACAGCAGCTCGTCGTGGATCTGGAGGATGCACCGCGTGGCCATCTGCTCGGCCGCGAGCGCGTCGTGGCAGCGCACCATCGCGACCTTGATGATGTCCGCGGCGGTGCCCTGGATGACCGTGTTGACGGCGAGGCGCTCGCCGAGCTTGCGCATCTGCCAGTTGCGCGCTCGCAGCTCGGGGATCTGGCGGCGGCGGCCGAAGAGCGTGGACACGTAGCCGTGCTGCTCGGCCTGGGTGACCGCGTCCTTCATGAACTGCGCCACGGCCGGGAAGCGCTCCAGGTAGCGGTCGATGAACTCCTGCGCCTCCTCCTGGCCGATCCGCAGGCGGTCGGCGAGACCGTAGGCCGACAGGCCGTAGACGATCCCGTAGTTGACCATCTTGGCCTTGCTGCGCATGCCCACGTCGAGCCGCTCGGGCGGGAGCTCGAAGACGCGCCGACGCCGTCTCGGTGTGCACGTCCTCACCGCGCAGGAAGATGTCGCGCAGCACCTGCTCGTTGGCGATGTGGGCGAGCACGCGCAACTCGACCTGGCTGTAGTCGACCGACAGCAGCTTGTTGCCCGGCTCGGGCACGAAGCACGCGCGGATCTCGCGGCCGGTCTCGGTGCGGATCGGGATGTTCTGGAGGTTGGGGTTGATGCTCGAGAGACGGCCGGTGGCGGCCGTGGTCTGCTCGAACGTCGTGTGCAGGCGGCCGTCCTCGCCGATCCAGTTCGGCAGCGCGTCGAGGTACGTCTGCGCCAGCTTTGAGAGCTCGCGGTAGCGCTCGATCTTGGGGATGATCTCGTGCTCGTCGCGGATCGCCTGCAGCACGCGGGCGTCGGTGCTGTAGCCGGTCTTGCCGCGCCGCTTGCGCGAGAGCTTGAGCTTGTCGAACAGGACGGTGCCGAGCTGCTGCGGGGAGTTGATCACGAACTCCTCGCCGGCCAGCTCCCACACCTCGCGCTCGAGCGTGATGACGTCGGCCCGGATGCGGGTGGCGACGGTCTCGAGCTTGCGCGTGTCGAGCTTGATGCCGGCCTTCTCGGTCTGGCGCAGGACGTGCACGAGCGGGAGCTCGATCGTGTCCAGGAGATCCTGCAGGCCGCGTTCGGCGATCTGCGGCCGCTGGGCCTTGGCGAGCGCGTGGACGAGCACGGCGTCGGTGGCCAGCTCGTTCTCGGCGTCGGCGGCGATCCCGCGCTCCTCGGCGAGCTCGTCGAGCGGGTAGCCGCGGCGGGCGGGGTCGAGCAGGTAGCCGGCGACGGCGGTGTCGAAGACGAGGTTGGGGGGGACGTCGCCGAGCGCCTTGGCGTCGTGGGCCATCGACCGGGCGGTCGCCGGCCGCTCCGATCACCAGCGCGGGGTCGTCGGTCTCCCCCGCGAGCGCGATGTTCCCGCCCGCGTACGCGGCGTAGCGCCACAGCGGCGCGCGCGGGAGCAGCTCGCCCTCGGGGACCTCGGGGGGCGCCAGCGTGATGACCAGCTCGTCGCCCTTGAGCCGAGCGATGTCGCCCGGCTGGCGCGCCGCTCCCGTCTTGACCTTGATGATGTCGACGTCCTCGGGGCGCGGGATCGACTCGAGCTCCGCGGCCTCGAGCGCCTCCTCGAGGCGCCGGAGGGGGTCGCGCAGCTCCCACTCGCGGAAGACCTGGCGCAGGTTCGCGCGGTCGGGCGTGCGCGTGAACTCGGCCTCGAGGTCGATGTCGATCGGGACGTCGCGGACCATCGTCGCGAGCAGCTTGGACATGCGCGCGTCGTCGGCGTGGTCGATCAGGTTCTGCTTGCGCTTGGCGCCGGTGATCTGGTCGACGCTGCCGAGCACGCCCTCGAGGTCGCCGAACTTCTGCAGCAGGTCCGCGGCGGTCTTGTCGCCGATGCCGGGAACGCCCGGGATGTTGTCGCTCGTGTCGCCCTTGAGGCCGATGAAGTCGGGGATCAGCTCGGGCTCGATCCCGTAGCGCTCGCTTGACGCCGTCGCGGTCGTAGACCTTCGTGTCGGTGACGCCGCGGCTGGTCGACATGATCCGCACGCCGTCGTCGACGAGCTGGTACGCGTCGCGGTCGCCGGTCACGACCATCACGGGGATGCCGCGCTCCTTCGCCTGCTCGGTCAGCGCGGCGATCACGTCGTCGGCCTCGAAGCCCTCGACGGACACGTTGCGGTAGCCGAACGCCTCGACCAGCGGGCGCAGATGCGGCCACTGGAGCTTGAGCAGATCGGGGCGCGACGAGCGCTGCGCCTTGTAGTCGGCGCTGATCTCCTTGCGGCCGGACATGCCCGCGTCCCAGACCACGACGGTCGGCACCTGGCCGTAGTCGGTGAGGATCTTCACGAGCATCGACGCGAAGCCGAAGATCGCGTTGGTCGGGCGCCCGTCCGAGGTGGAGATCGACTCCGGAAGCGCGAAGAACGCCCGGTAGGCGAGGCTAGTTCCCGTCGATCAGGAACAGCTCGCGCGGGGCGTCTCCGTTGCTTGGCGCCATGCTCTGAAGGCTAGTGATCGTCAGGCCTCTAACGAGTGCTGGTCCAGGCCCCGCAGACCGCTATGCTCAGCACGCGGCTTCCCGGTGCGTTTCCGCGCCCGGACGCCTCGCCACCGCGCGCACGCACACACCGATCGCAGCGCGCCGCCCGAGCCAGCAGCCAGAGGTCCCCACACCATGACCGAGACGCCCTCCCCCGAGGATCGCGAGACCACCGCGAACGACCCGATGCCCGAGGCCCCCAGCATGGCCTCCGAGGGGAGCGGCGACCCGGCCCCGCCGAGTCCGACCGCTGAAGAGGCGACCGCCGAGGCGGCCGTCGCCGCCGACGCGCCGGCACTCGACGACAGCGAAGCGGCCGAAGCGCCGACCGTAGAGACCCCGGCCGTCGAGCCGCCTGCCGCCGAGGTGCCCACCGAGGAGACGCCCGCGATCACGCCGGAGGCGCCCGCCGCCGAGGCCGTCGCGCCCGAGCCGGCCGAGGCGCCCGCCGCCGAGGCCGTCGCGCCCGAGCCGGTCGAGGCGCCCGCCGCCGAGGCCGTCGCGCCCGAGCCGGTCGAGGCGCCCGCCGCCGAGGCCGCGCCCGTCGAGGCCCCGGTCGCCGACGAGACGCCTGCGGTCACGCCGCCGGCCGAGCCGGAGGCGCCCGTCGCCGAGGCTCCGGCGCCCGAGGCGGCGCCCGCCGCCGAGGCCCCCGCGCCCGAGGCCACGCCCGCCGCCGAGGCCCCCGCGCCCGAGGCCACGCCCGCCGCCGAGGCCCCCGCGCCCGAGGCCACGCCCGCCGCCGAGGCCCCCGCGCCCGAGGCCACGCCCGCCGCCGAGGCCCCCGCGCCCGAGGCCACGCCCGCCGCCGAGGCCCCCGCGCCCGAGGCGGCGCCCGCCGCCGAGGCCCCCGCGCCCGAGGCCACGCCCGCCGCCGAGGCCCCCGCGCCCGAGGCCACGCCCGCCGCCGAGGCCCCCGCGCCCGAGGCAGCGCCCGCAGCCGATGAGGCGCCCGCGGTGACGCCGGCGGCCGAGGCACCCGCGCCCGAGGCCACGCCCGCAGCCGAGGTCTCGGTCGAGCCCGCCGCCGAGGCCCCCGTCGCGCCCGCGGCCGAGGCCACGCCGGAGCCCGTCGAGGCGCCCGTCGCCGAGGCCGCGCCTGCAGCCGAAGAGACGCCCGCGGCGACGCCGCCGGCCGAGGCCCCCACGCCCGCCGCCGCCGAGCCCCCCGCGCCCGAGGCCGCCCTCGCCGCCGCGGCCCCCACGCCCGAGACGGCGCCCGCCGCCGAAGCGACTCCCGCAGTGACGCCGACCGAGCCAGCGGCGCCCGCCGCCGACGCTGCCGCGCCCGCCGCCGAAGCGACTCCCGCAGCGACGCCGACCGAGCCAGCGGCGCCCGCTGCCGCGCCCGCGCCCGCCGCCGAAGCGACCGCGGGGGCTCCGGCCGACGCGGCCGCCGGCGACCAGCGGCGCGGCCCCCAGCAGGGCGGCGACCGCCGTCCCCCGCGTCCCGGCGAGCGACCGCGGCGCCGGCGCCTGACGGCGGCCGAGCGCCACCGGCGCACGTTCTTCGCGAAGCTGACGGAGCTGCGCAAGCAGGAGCAGGCCGCGCTCGAGTCGGGCCACGACGAGCCGACCGCCGAGGACGCGCCGGTCGAACCGGTCGCCGAGGGCGAGGCCGCGCCCGAGGCCGTCGAGGTCCAGCAGCCGCAGCAGCCCGCACAGCCGCAGGCGCCGGCGACCTCACCCACGCGCTCCGCGCGCGCCCAGGCGCGGCTCGTCGCCGCGATCGAGCGCGTCGGCGGGGCCGAGGCCGTGCTCGAGGCGCTGCAGCCCAAGCGGCGCGACGACGGCGAGACGATGAAGTGGTCCTCGGTCTGCGCGGAGCAGGCCCAGGGCGTCAAGCCGGGCGACCCGACGTTCACCGCCTGGGTCCGGCTCGCGGCGACCCCGGTGCGCGACGTCAAGGCCATCGTCAGCCCGCGCCAGCCCTACGACGACCGCCGCGGGCGCGGCGGCCGCGGGCGCGGCGGCGGAGGCGGCGGTGGCGGCCAGGGACGCGGCGGCGGCGGTCAGGGCCGCGGCGGCGGCGGTGGCGGCTACGGCGGCGGCCGTGGCGGCGGACGCTACGACCGCGGCGGTGGCGGCGGGGCCGGGCGCGGCGACGTCGAGCAGCACGGCCGCGACGGCAGCTTCCGCTCGAGCGTGCGCATCATCGGCCTCGAGCAGCTCGAGAACGCCGTCCGCGGCAACGACACGCCGCCCGCCGAGGAGAACGCGGGCGACGACTCCGAGAACCTGGCGGGCCGCAACTCCTCCTGAACGCACGCGGCGGGAGGCGGCGCCCCATGGCGCCGCTACCCGCTCGCGTCCGACGTCGCCGGAACGGCCGCGGGCTGCGGCGCGGGCGGTCGGCGCGGCAGGAAGTAGGCCGGTATCAGCGCGATGGCGGTCAAGGCGACCGCCCACCACATCGTCTGCCCGAAGGCGTGCGCGAGCGGCGTGGCGGCCTGGGCGGCGCCGCCGCGCAGCGACCCCAGCTCGCCCGTCGCACCCGGCACGTTGGCCACGATCCGGCGCTCCAGCACGACGGTCAGCACCGCCGTCCCGAACGAGCCGCCCACCGTGCGGATGATGTTGATCGTGCTCGTCGCGCGCGGCACCGCGGGCCGGTCCAGCGTCTGGTATGCGGCGGCCATCGACGGCATCATCGTCATCCCCAGCCCCATCCCGCGCACGTACAGGAAGATCGCCAGCAGCTCGTAGCTCGTGTCGGCCTCCAGTTGCGTGTAGGCGAGGGTCCCGATCAGCGCCAGCACGACGCCGAACGGCACGATCCGCCCGGCGCCCAGCCGATCGGTCATGCGGCCGGCGATCGGCATCGCGGTCGCCGCGCCCAACCCCTGCGGCGCCAGCAGCAGGCCCGCGGTCAGCGCGCTCTCGCCCCGCACCACCTGGTAGTAGAGCGGCAGGATCAGCATCGCGCCGAACAGCGAGACGCCGAAGATGAACGTCGTACCCGATGCCGCGGCGAACGCGCGGTCGCGGAACAGCCGCAGGTCGATCAGCGCGCGCGGGCCGGCGCGCACCGCATGGCGGGCGAAGAGCGCGAGGCAGACGACGCCGATCACGATCCCGCCCACGACCTTGGCACTCCCGAGCCCGCCCTCGATCCCGACCTCCGACAGCCCGTAGACGAGCGCCGCCAGCCCCGGCGAGAGCAGCAGCAGGCCCACGAGATCCAGCCGCGGCCGCGCCCGGCGCGCGTCGGCGGCGGGCAGGATCCGCGCCGCCAGCGCGAGCGCGACCGCGCCCACGGGCAGGTTCACGAAGAAGATCCAGCGCCACGACGCGTTGTCGACGATCAGCCCGCCGATGACCGGCCCGAGGATCGGCCCGAGCAGGGTCGGCACGCCGATCACGCTCATGATCCGCCCCATCCGCTGCGGCCCCGCCGCCTGCGCCAGGATCGCCTGCCCGACCGGCAGGATCATCCCGCCGCCGAAGCCCTGCAGCACGCGGAAGGCGATCAGCGACGACGTCGACCACGCGAGCCCGCACAGCGTCGAGCCGGCCAGGAAGAGCGTCACCGACACCATCCACATCCGCTTGCCGCCGAAGCGCTCCATGGACCAGCCGGTCAGCGGGATCACCGTCGCAAGCGCGAGCAGGTAGCCCGTCGAGACCCACTGGATCGACGACAGCGACGAATGCAGCTCACGCCCCAGCGTCTCGATCGCCACGTTGACGATCGTCGTGTCGAGGATCGACATGATCGTCCCCAGCACGACCACGGAGGCGAGCCGCAGGAGGTCGCGGTCCAGGCCCGAATCGGACGTCATGCCCCACCCCAGACCCGCGGCGTAGGATCACGGTCGCGAGATGGCACCCGTCTCCGCACAGTACTCGATCATCCTGAGGGTCGAGATCGACCACCGGCCCGGCATGCTGGGCCGCGTCGCGACGGCGATCGGCGACGCGGGCGGGAGCATCGGGTCCGTCGACCTCGTCGACGCCGATGCGCTCACCGATCTGCGCGTGCTGATCGTCGGGCTCGGCGCGGCCGGCATCGCGGTCGCGAAGATCCTTCTCTCCGCCGGGGTCACGCACGTCATCGGCTGCGACTCCAAGGGCGCCCTGCACACCACCCGCGCCGACTACCTCGACGGCAGCATGCCCGGCATGAAGCGCTGGTTCGCCGAAGCCACGAACCCGGACAGGCGCGCCGGCGCGCCCGCCGACGTGATCGACGGCGCCGACCTCTTCATCGGCCTCTCCGGCGCGCGCGTGATGCCGCCCGCCGCGCTCGCGCGCATGAACCGCGACGCGATGGTGTTCGCGATGGCCAACCCGACGCCGGAGGTCACGCCCGAGGAGGCCGCGCCGTACGCCCGCGTGATCGCGACCGGCCGCAGCGACTACCCGAACCAGATCGTTTCGTCGGTCTTCAACCGCGACGTCGCGCATGCCGTGGCCGTCGCCGACCAGGCCAAGCGCGAGGGCGCCGCGGTCGCGACCGGCTCGGAGATCGGCTACTCACCCGGGGAGACCGAGGAGTTCCGCGCGATCCGTCCGTGACGCGCGCCCGTAGACCTTCCAATGCGCCTCACCATCACCGGAGCCGGCGGGCTGATCGGCTCGCGCCTCGTACGCGAGCTCACTTCGCGCGGAGACGACGTCACCGTGCTGTCGCGCTCACCCACGGCCGGCGCCGTCGGCTGGGACCCGCTCGCCGGACCCGCTCCCGCCGGCGCGCTCGACGGTCGTGACGCGGTCGTGCACCTGGCGGGCGAGAACGTCGCCCAGCGCTGGAGCGAGGACGCGCGCCGGCGCATCCGCGAGTCGCGCGAGCTCGGCACGCGCAACCTGGTGGCCGGCATCGAGCAGGCCGGCGAGCGTCCGCGCACGCTCGTGAGCGCCTCCGCGGTCGGCTTCTACGGCGCGCGCGAGGACGAGCGGCTCGACGAGGACGCGCCCGCCGGGCGTGACTTCCTTGCCCAGGTGTGCATCGCGTGGGAGCAGGAGGCCGAGCGGGCGGAGGCGCTCGGCGTGCGCGTCGTGCGCGTCAGGACGGGCGTGGTGCTGGACGCGAGCGGCGGCGCGCTGTCGAAGATGCTGCTGCCGTTCCGGCTCGGGGTGGGCGGCCCGGTCGCGGGCGGCGCCCAGTACATGCCGTGGATCCACGTCGACGACGTCGTCGGGATCTACCTCGCCGCGCTCGACGGCCGCGACTGGAGCGGCCCCGTCAACGCGGCGGCGCCCGAGCCGGTGACCAACAAGGCCTTCTCCAAGGCCCTCGGCCGCGCTCTGCACCGCCCGGCGATCGCCCCGATCCCGGGCGCCGCCATCCGCCTGCTGTATGGCGACATGGCCGAGATCGTGACCGGCGGGCAGCGCGCCGTTCCGCGCCGGGCGCTCGCGCTCGGCTACGCCTTCCGGCACCCCGATCTCGACGAGGCGCTCCGGTCCGCGCTGGCTTGAACGCTGGTACCGTGCGCGCTCATGGACGAGCGCACCAAGCAGGCGATCGGGACCGTCGCCACCGCCGGCCGGATCGCCCTGTTGCCCGTCGGGCTGTTCTCGCTCGTCGCGGCGTTCGTGAGCGACTACAAGCTCTACGACCAGACCCAGATCGCGGGCGCGCTCGGCAGCGTCGCGCTGATCGGGCTCGGCGTTGCCGGGCTGATCCGGCCGCTGCGCGCGCTCGACGCCGCGGCGCTGTTCGTGTGCGGGACGCTCGCGGGCAGCTACTTCCCCGTCGGCTTCGAGGCGATCCACTCCGGGCTGGCGATCGTCGCGTGGCTGTTCCTGGTGGCGGCCGCCGGCGCGACCGGCGTCGGGCTCGCCACGGGCGGCGTGGAGGCCGATCCGCGGCTCGGCGAGGCGCTGCGCTCAGCGACCTCGAGCGTCGGTGGCGGCGGGCAGGCGCCCCAGCAGGCCTATCAGCAGCAGCAGCCGGCCTACCAGCCGCCGCAGCAGGCCCACCAGCAGCCGCGGCAGCCCGCGGCGCAGAGCGGGCCCGCCGCGGGCTGGTATGACCAGGGCAACGGGACCCTGCGCTGGTGGGACGGACGCGCCTGGACGGACGACATCCGCCCGGTGGGCTGAGCCGCAGCGCCTCTCCCTACGGCGTCTTCTTCTCGCTCCCGAACATCCCGATCTTCTTCCACTTGGACTCCGGCCGGGCGGGCCACACGAGCCAGATCGGGATCGCCAGCGCGGACAGGAAGAGGCCCGTCGCCAGGCCCGGCTTATCCCCGTAGCCCTTGCGATTCGAGAGGTAGGAGCCGATGATCGCCGACACCAGCCAGAGGTACATGAACCACAGCGGGTACGACGGCGTGAGCGCGAGCGGGGTCATGTTCCGAGGTAGGCCTTCTGGACTTCGGGGTTGGTCCGGAGCGCGTCCGAACTGTCGGACATCACGACCTTGCCCGTCTCCAGCACGTACGCGCGCTTGGAGACGTCGAGCGCGAAGTTCGCGTTCTGCTCGACCAGCAGGATCGTCGTGCCCTGCTGGTTGATCTCGTGGATCGTCTCGTAGATGCGCTCGGTGAGCACCGGAGAGATCCCCATCGAGGGCTCGTCGAGCAGCAGGATCTTCGGGCGGCCCATCATCGCCCGGCCGATCGCGAGCATCTGCTGCTCGCCGCCCGACATCGTGCCGGCCTTCTGCGACTGGCGCTCGTCCAGGCGCGGGAACAGCGTGAACACGCGCTCGAGGTCGGACTGGATGCCCTGGTGGTCGCGCCGCAGGTAGGCGCCGAGCTCGAGGTTCTCGCGCACGGTCATGCGCGAGAAGCACTTGCGGCCCTCGGGCGACTGGCAGATGCCGAGCCCCACGATCTCCTGCGGCGGCATCATCGAGATCTCGTGCCCGCCGAGCCGGATCGAGCCCGAACGCGGCGGCGTGAGGCCCGAGATCGAGCGCAGCGTCGTCGACTTCCCGGCCCCGTTGGAGCCGATCAGCGTGACGCACTCGCCCTCTTCGACCTCCAGCGAGATGCCCTTGAGCGCCTGGATGTTGCCGTAGTAGGTCTTGATGTTCTCGACTTCGAGGAACGCCATCGCTCTAGCCCTCCACCGAGGCCGACTTGCCGAGGTAAGCCTCGACCACGCGCGGGTCCGCCCGCACGTCGGCCGGCAGGCCCTCGGCGATCTTCTCGCCGTGGTCGAGCACGGTCACGCGCTCGGACACGCCCATGACGACCTTCATGTCGTGCTCGATGAGCAGGATCGTCATCCCCCGCTCCTCGCGCAGCTGGCGCATGAACTGCGTCAGCGCGGCCGACTCCTGCGGGTTCATCCCCGCGGTCGGCTCGTCCAGCAGCAGCACCTTCGGGTCCGACGCCAGCGCGCGCGCGATCTCCACGCGGCGCTGGTCGCCGTAGGACAGGTTGACCGCGACCTGGTCGTGCCAGCGCGACTTGATGCCGACGTACTCGAGCTCCGCGTGGGCGCGCTCGCGCACCTCGCGCTCCTCGCGACGCACCCGCGGGGTGCGCAGGATCGAGCCGACGAGGCCCGCGTGCATGCGCGAATGCTCGCCGATCATCACGTTCTCGACCGCCGTCATCGTCGCGAACAGGCGGATGTTCTGGAACGTCCGCGCCATCCCGACCTTCATCACGACGTCCGGGCGCGCGCCGGTGATGTTGCGCTCACCGAACCCGATCGTGCCGAGCGTCGGCCGGTAGAACCCGGTGAGGATGTTGAAGAACGTCGTCTTGCCGGCGCCGTTGGGCCCGATGATCGAGACGATCGAGCGCTCGGGCAGCGAGAACGAGACGTCGCTGACGGCGGTCAGGCCGCCGAATTGCTTGGTGATCGAGACCGCTTCGAGAATCGCCGGGTTGCTCAGCGACGAGGCGGGCTTGGGGCTCTGGGTCGCGCTCATGCCCGTGCCGTGTAGAGGTTGTCGTCGGTCGTCTCCGCGCCTTCGGCCAGCTCCATCTTGTGCCGGCGCTCGGGGATCAATCCCTGCGGGCGCAGGATCATCATCATCACGAGCAGGAAGCCGTAGATCGCGTAGGTGATCGAGGTCATGTCGAAGTTCAGGCCGACCTTGCTCGGGAAGTCGTTGATGACGTCGGGGATCAGCGTGTTGTTGATGAACGACAGCAGCAGCGCGCCCAGCACACAGCCCCAGATGCTGCCCAGGCCGCCGAGGATGATCATGCCGAGCACCAGGATCGAGAACGAGAACTTGAACTGATCGGCGTTGACGGTCTGCAGCAGCGAGGCCAGGAAGGCGCCGGAGATGCCGCCGAACGCCGCGCCGCTCGCGTAGGCCATGAGCTTCGTCTTGACCGCCGGGACGCCCATCGCGACCGCCGCGATCTCGTCCTCGCGCAGCGCGATCCAGGCGCGGCCCATGCGCGAGTCGCGCAGCCGGAAGTTCACGAACAGCACGAACGCGACCAGCACGAGCGCGAACCAGTACCAGTTCTGTTTGTTGATCAGGGGGAAGACCTTCATCCCCGGCAGCTGGATCTTGTCGACGGGCGAGATGCCCTGCAGGCCGGCCGTCAGCTGCTGCCCGCGGATGTGGATGTCGTCGCCGTTGATCGCGAAGCGGCCGATGATCTCGCCGAACGCGAGCGTCACGATCGCGATGTAGTCGCCGCGCAGGCGCAGCGTCGGCAGGCCGATGATTATGCCGGCGATCGCCGTGATGATCACCGCGACGACCATCAGCAGCAGGAAGTTCAGGTGGATGCCGGGCTCCAGGCTGGCCGGGATGCCGACCCCGATGTGGATGCCCTTCTGGTTGTTGATGTTCGAGAAGAACGTCGAGCCGAACCAGCCGACGGTGTAGGCGCCGAACGCGAAGAACGCGACGTAGCCGAGGTCCAGCAGGCCGGCGAAGCCGACCACGATGTTCAGCCCGAGCGCCATCACCACGTAGGCGAGCGCGACCGTGCAGTCCTGCAGGAAGGCGTTGTTGTCCGTGAACAGCGGCAGCAGCGCCGCCAGCGCCAGCACGACCGGCACCATCGCCTTCTCGAACCAGGGCGGCAGCTCGATGCCGCGCTTGCGCTCGGCCGTGGGGGCCTCGGGGGGTGCGGCGGTCGTCGTCATCCTGCGTCCCTCGTCTGCTCGCCGAGCAGGCCCGACGGCTTGAAGACCATGATCAGCACCAGATAGCCGAACACGATCGCCGGCGTCCACTCGGTTCCGATCCGGTTGTCCGACATCTGCTGGATGCAGCCGATGATCAGGCCGCCCACCACGGCGCCGCGCAGGTTGCCGATGCCGCCCATGACCGCGGCGGTGAACGCGACCAGGCCGCCCGTGAAGCCCTGGAAGTACCAGATCGTCGTCTGGTAGAGCGCGTAGATCAGGCCCGCCGCGCCGGCGAGCATACCGCCGAGCAGGAACGTGAGCGAGATCGTCGTGTCCACGTTGATGCCCATCAGCCGCGCGGCCTCAGGGTCCTGCGCCGTGGCGCGCATCGCCTTGCCGAGGCGCGAGCGCCCGATGAACGTGGTCATCACGATCAGCAGGGGGATCGTGACCCCGACCGACAGCAGGTCGTCGTTGCCGACGGCCACGCCGAAGATGTTGAAGAGGTCGTGCTGGGCGTGGATCAGGTCCGGCACGTTCTGCTGGTTGCCGCCCTTCCAGAGCAGGCCGACGTTCTGCAGGATGAACGACATCCCGACGGCGGTGATCAGCGGTGCCAGCTTGGGCGCCGAGCGCAATGGCCGGTAGGCCACCCGCTCGATCATCACGTTCAGTACCCCGGAGCCCAGCATCGCGAGGATCAGCGTGAGGAAGAGCCCGAAGAACAGGACGATCGCGCTGGCACCCTGGTGCAAGCCGATCGTGGCGAAGAACGAGGCGGAGATGAACGAGCCGATCATGAAGACCTCGCCGTGGGCGAAGTTGATCAGCTCGACGATGCCGTAGACGAGCGTGTAGCCGATCGCCACCAGCGCCCAGATGGCGCCGTTGGAGATCCCGGCGACGATGTTCGCACCCAGCCGTGTGAGATCGCCCTGATCGCTCAGGTCTTGGATCGCGAAGATGACCGGCAGGGCGAGCAGCACGGCCAGCAGGCCGTACGTGGAGATGAACGCGCGGATCCGCTGCGACGCAGGCGGGCCGGTGGGAATGCTGGCGGCTTCCATGGGTGTGTCCGGGGTCCGGGAAAGGCAACTGGCCGGGGGCGGGACTCCCGCCCCCGGCCGAGCATACGCCTAACGGCGGCGCGTCCCTAGTGGGTCTGCGCCTTGATCGTCTGGTCGAACGCGAGCTCGCCGTCCTTGATGGCGTAGACGCCGTAGTCGGTGAGCGTGGTGTCGCCGTTCTTGTCGATCGAGTAGGTGCCGAGCACGCTCTGGCGGTCCTTGGTCGCGAACAGCGCCTTGACGATGTCCTCCTTCTTGCCCGTGCCGGAGCGCTTGATGGCGTCCAGCGCGAGCGACATGGCCTCATAGCCGTAGATCGCGTACGGATCCGGGTTGGCCACGCCGTACTTCTGGGTGAAGGCCTTGAAGAACTCCTGGCCGGCCGGCGGGTACTGGTCCGGGGACAGCGTGGCGACCGTCACCTTCACGCGCGAGTCGAGCGCCTTCGGGATGCCGCCGTCCTTCTCGGAGACGAAGCCGGTCTCGGCGACGCCGTCCGGGCCGTAGAGCTTCGCGGTCGGCAGCGCCGCGGCGAAGTCCTTGTAGAGCTGCACCGCGTTGTTGGCGGTGATGCCGTCGTACAGGAAGCAGTCCGCGCCGGCGGCCTTGGCCTTCTGGGCGAGCGAGCGGTAGTTCGGCGCGTTCTTGTCGATCGCGTCGTTGGAAAGGATCGTGAGCCCCGCCGTCTTGGCGGCGAGCCCGACGACCTTGGCCAGACCCGCGCCGTAGACCTCCTTGTCGTTGGTCTCGGCGACCTTGGTGCAGCCGTCCTGCTTCATCAGTGTGACGAGGGCCGCGGCCTGGATCGTGTCCTTGGGGACGATCCGCACGTACGTGCGGTTGCCCGTCGGGTAGTACTTCTCCGGCTCGCCGGCTTCGGAGCCGGGGTCGTTCGTGGTCAGGCCCACGTACGTGTTGGCCGGGGAGATCTGCGGGACGCCGGCCTCGCTCAGGATCGGGATCGAGACCTTGCTCGCGCCCGAGTTGAACTCGCCGATGTACGCCGCGGTCGAGCTGTCCTGGGCCGCCTTCAGCGCGTTGCCGGAGGTCGCCTCAGGAGTCCACGAGCCGGCCTGCGCCGTGGAGTCGTCGAGCGGCTTGTAGTTGATCTTGATGCTGCCGGCCTTACCACCGGCCTGCTCGAGGGCGAGCTTGGCGCCGTTGACGAGCGCCTCGGTCTGGACGCGGGAGGCGCCCTGCAGCGGGACGGACGAGTAGATCGTCATCGTCTTGCCCGCGGTCGAGCTGCTCTTGCTGCTGCTGCTGTTGTCGGTCTTGTCGCTGCCGCAGGCAGCTACGCCGATCGCAAGCACTGCCGCCAGGCAGCCGCCGGCCATCCACTTTGTTTGCAAGGAACCCCTCCTCATGAGGCTCGTATTCGGGCGGCGATTCTACGCACGCCCAGTTCACGCGTGCAACAGCCTAGTCCGCCAGTAGGCGGACGTCCGAGAGTGTGCGAACCGGCGAGTGGGGCTACCGGAAGGTCCGACTATTCGTCGGAGTCCGGGCTTGAGCCCGGAAGATGGGGCGTCACGAGCCGCAGCGTGACCGCGAACAGGATGATCAGCATCGCGATGATGAAGCCGTCGATCGACTTGAAATTGATGGCCCAAAGGACGATCCAGAGCGCGAGGCTGAGGATCGTGGTGATCAGGATGCCCATGACGCGCGAAGGCTAGCGGACCAGCGCGCCCGCCAGCTCGACGACCACGGAACCCGCGGCGGAGGCGGGATCCGCGCCTGCGTCGGCCGCCTCGGCGACCGCGCGCACGAGCCGCGAGCCGACGATCACGCCGTCCGCTCCGGCGGCCGCGGCGGCCGCCGCCTGGGCGCCCGTCGAGATCCCGAAGCCGAGCGCCACCGGCACGTCGCAGTGGGCCTTCACACGGGTCAGCAGCACGCTCATGTCGGTGGTGTTGGACGCGCGCTCGCCGGTCGTCCCGGTCACCGAGACCGTGTAGACAAATCCACGCGCATTTCGTCCGATCGCGGCGAGTCGGGAGTCGGGCGTGGTGGGCGCGACGAGCGGCACCAGCGCGACGCCGGCGGCATCGCAGGCGTCCAGGACGGCGCCCGCCTCCTCGAGCGGCAGATCGGGCACGATCAGCCCGCTGATGCCGCGCGCGGCGAGCTCGTCGGCGAAGCGCTCCGGCCCGCGCGCCAGCAGCGGGTTGGCGTAACACATGAGCACGACCGGGACGCGCTGGGCGATCAGCTCGCCCGCCTCGAGCACCGCGTGCACGGTCGCGCCGGCGGCCAGCGCGCGGGTGGCGGCGGCGTGGATCACGGGGCCGTCGGCGAGCGGGTCCGAGAACGGCACGCCGAGCTCCACCAGGTCGGCGCCCGCGTCGGCGTACGCCTCGCCGACCGCGACGGACCCGGCGATGTCCGGGAAGCCGCCCATCAGGTAGGGCATCAGCGCGGCGCGGCCGGGCGCCGCGGCGAACGCGGCGGCGATGTTCGTGGCGCCGCTCAATCCAGGCCCAGCAGGTCGAGCGCCTCGGCGAGGTCCTTGTCGCCGCGGCCGGACAGGCACACGAGGTCGACCGTGTCCGGCGGCGCGGGCGCCTGCAGGACCCAGGCGACCGCGTGCGCGGACTCGAGCGCCGGGATGATCCCCTCCAGGCGCGCGAGCGTCTGGAACGCGTCGAGCGCCTGCGCGTCGGTCACGCCCTCGTAGCGCGCGCGGCCCGAGTCCCGCAGCCAGGCGTGCTCGGGGCCGGTGCCGGGGTAGTCCAGGCCGGCCGAGACCGAGTGCGCCTCGAGGATCTGGCCGTCCTCGTCCTGCATGATCGCCGAGTAGGCGCCGTGCAGCACGCCGCCGCGCCCGCCGACGGTCAGCGGCGCGCCGTGGCGGCCGGTCTCGATCCCCTCCCCCGCCGCCTCGGCGCCGATCAGCTGCACGCCGGCGTCGGCGATGAACGGCACGAACGTGCCGATCGCGTTCGAGCCGCCGCCGACGCACGCCACGACGCGGTCGGGCAGCCGGCCCAGGCGCTCGAGCATCTGCGCGCGCGCCTCGTCGCCGATGATCCGCTGGAGGTCGCGCACCAGCGCCGGGAACGGCGCCGGGCCGACGCACGAGCCGATCGCGTAGTGCGTGTCGGCGACATTGGCGACCCAGTCGCGGATCGCGGCGCTGACCGCCTCCTTGAGCGTGCGCGCGCCCGCGTCGACCGGCAGCACCGTCGTCCCCAGCAGTTCCATGCGCAGCACGTTCGGGCGCTGGCGGCGCATGTCCTCGGTGCCCATGTAGACGAAGCAGTCGAGCTCGAGCAGCGCGCAGGCCGTGGCGATCGCGACGCCGTGCGAGCCCGCGCCGGTCTCGGCGATGATGCGCGTCTTGCCCATCCGCCTGGCCAGCAGCGCCTGGCCGATCGCGTTGTTGATCTTGTGCGCGCCGGTGTGGTTGAGGTCCTCGCGCTTGAGGTAGACGGCATGGCCGACACGGTCCGAGAGCCGGCTCGCCAGGTACAGCGGCGACGGGCGCCCGACGTAGTTGGTCAGCAGGTCGTCGAGCTCCGCGCGGTAACCGGGGTCGTCGCTGGCGGCGATCCACGCGGCCTCGAGCTCGACCAGCGCCGGGACGAGCGTCTCCGGCACGTACTGGCCGCCGTAGGGCCCGAAGCGGTGCTCGACCGCCGTCATGCCGCGTGCACCTCGCCATGGACTGCCGCGAAGAACGCCTCGAGCTTGGCGGCGTCCTTGATCCCCGGCCCGGACTCGGTGCCCGACGCGGTGTCGACGCCCCACGGGTGCGTCGCGGCGATCGCCTCGGCGACGTTGCCGGCATCCAGGCCCCCCGAGAGCAGGAACGGGATCTTCGAGCGCCACTGCGCGAGCAGGCTCCAGTCCCACGTCTGCCCCGTCCCGCCGTAGTGGCCGGCGGCGGCGGTGTCGAGCAGGTGCAGGTCGGTGTGGAAGCGCGCGACCTCGCGCAGGTCGGAGGCGTGGCCGACGCGCATCGCCTTGATCACGCGCACGCCGGTGCGCTGGGCGACCGCGGCACAGAACGACGGCCCCTCGTCGCCGTGCAGCTGCACGTAGGTGAGCCCGAGCGCGTCGACCAGCCGCTCGATCTCGTCCAGCGGCTGGTTGACGAACACGCCCACGGTCTCGGCGCGCCGGTGCATGGTGCGCGCGATGCCGGCCGCGACGCCGGGATCGACGGCGCGCCTGGACCCCGGCCAGAGGATGAAGCCGAGCGCCCACGCGCCCAGCGACACGGCGAGCTCCGCGTCCTCGGGACGCGTGATGCCGCAGATCTTGACCTTGGTCATGCGAGCAGGCCGCCGCCGGTGAGCTCGCGGCAGGCGGCCTCGATGTCCGTCGCGCGCATCAGCGTCTCGCCGATCAGCACGGCGTCCACGCCGACGCGCTCGAGCTCGTCGATCTGGTCGCGCGTCGAGAAGCCGGACTCCGAGACCACGGTCTTGCCCGCCGGGATGTCGGCCAGCAGGTCGTAGGTGCGCTCGATGTCGACGCTGAAGTCCGACAGGTCGCGGTTGTTGATCCCGAGTACGTCGGCCTCGACCTCGAGCGCGCTCTCGAGCTCGCGCTCGTCGTGGACCTCGACGAGCGCGTCGAGGTCCAGCCCGCGCGCCTCGCGCAGCAGCTCGTCGAGCCGCGGCAGCTCGAGCGCGGCGACGATCAGCAGGATCGCGTCGGCGCCCGACGCGGCGGCCTCGTAGAGCTGGTACGGGTCGACGATGAAGTCCTTGCGCAGCACCGGCAGCGTCGACGCGGTGCGGGCCTCGCGCAGGTCGTCGAGCGAGCCGGCGAAGTGAAACGGCTCGGTCAGCACCGACAGCGCCGTCGCGCCGCCGCGCTCGTAGGCCTGCACGACCTCGGTCACCGACGAGCCCTCGCGGATGTGGCCCGCCGACGGCGAGCGGCGCTTGTGCTCGGCGATCAACGACACGCCCGGGCGCGTCAGCGCTTCCGAGAAGGGGCGGAACGTGTCGCCCTCGTCACGGCTGTCCAGCATCGCCTCGAGCGCCCGTAAAGGCACCTGTTTGCGGCGGCGCTTGACCTCGTCGCGGGTGTCGTCGACGATCCGGTCGAGGACGCTCATGCCGGCGCCAACTGAGTGGTGAGCGCGGCCAGGCTCTCGAGCGCCGCGGCCGCGCGGCCGCCGTCGAGCGCCGCCTCGGCGGCGCGGCAGCCCTCCTCGAGCGTGTCGACGCTGCCCGAGACGTAGATCGCGGCGCCGGCGTTGAACACCGCCAGGTCGCGCGCCGCGCCGCGCTCGCCGGCGAAGATCCGGCGCGTGGTCTCGGCGTTGACGTCCGGCGTGCCGCCGTGCAGCAACGACTGCTCGACGCGGGCGAGCCCTACGTCTTCAGGGGCGACCTCGTAGGCGCGTAGTTGCTCGCCGTCGACTTCGACGACGCGCGTTGTCCCCGACGTGCTCATCTCGTCCAGACCGTCGACGCTGGACACTACCAGCGCCTTCTCCGCACCAAGGCGCGCCAGCGCTCCGGCGATCGTCTCCAGGAAGGCCGAGTCCGAGACGCCGATCAGCTGGCGGGTGGCGCCGGCCGGATTGGTCAGCGGGCCGAGGAAGTTGAAGATGGTGCGGACGGCGAGCTCCTTGCGGACCGGGATGACGAAGCGCGTGGCGCCGTGGTGGGCGGGCGCGAACATGAAGCCGAAGCCGACCTCGGCGATGCAGCGGGCGACCGCGGGCGGCTTGAGGTCGATGCGCACGCCGAGCGCCTCCAGCACGTCGGCCGAGCCCGAGAGCCCGGTGGCCGAGCGGTTGCCGTGCTTGGCGACCCGGCTCCCGTGGCCGGCGGCGATCAGCGCCGCGGTCGTGGAGACGTTGAACGTCGGCCGCCCGCCGCCGGTCCCGGCCGTGTCGATCAGATCCGGCAGGCCGGTCTCGACCGGCGTGGCGAAGGCGCGCATCGTCGTGGCCAGCCCGACCAGCTCGTCGACCGTCTCGCCCTTGGTCCGCAATGCGACCAGCACGCCCGCGGTCTCCACCTCGGACGCGTTGCCGGCCATGATCTCCGCCAGCACCGCGGCGGTCTGCTCGGACGTCAGGTCGCGCCGCGACGCCAGCGCGTCGAGCGCCTTGGTCAACACGGGGTTAGCCATCGAGGAAGTTGCGCAGGAGCTGCTTGCCGTCCGGCGTGAGCACGGACTCGGGATGGAACTGGACGCCCAGGGCGGGCAGCTCGCGATGGCGCATGGCCATCACGACGCCGCCGCCGTGCGCGGTCGCCTCCAGGCAGGCGGGCAGGTCGGGGTCCACGACCAGCGAGTGATAGCGCGCGACCGGCAGCGGGTCCGGCAGGCCCGCGAAGATGCCCTTGCCGTCGTGGGTGATCTCGGTCGTCTTGCCGTGCACGGGCTTGTGGCGGATCACCCTGCCGCCGAACGCCTGGCCCATCGACTGGTGGCCGAGGCAGACGCCGAGCGTCTTCACGCCCGCCTCGGGGAAGCGGCGCATGACCTCGACCGAGATCCCCGCCTCGTTGGGCGTGCATGGCCCCGGCGAGACGACCACGCGGTCATAGCCGCGCCCGAGCAGGTCGTCGACGGCCGCGACGTCGTTGCGCAGCACCTCGAGCTCCGCCCCCAGCTCGCCCAGGTACTGGACGAGGTTGTAGGTGAAGGAGTCGTAGTTGTCGATCATCAGGACCCTCATGGCCACGCCGCCTGCCGCGTCGCCAGCTCGATCGCGCGCACGACGCCGCGCGCCTTGGCCTGGGACTCCTCGTACTCGTAGTCGGGCTTGGCGTCGGCGACGGTGCCGCCGCCGGCCTGGATGTGCGCCACGCCGTCCTTGACGACGACGGTGCGGATGCAGATGCAGGTGTCGAGCTCGCCGGCGTAGCTGAGCCAGCCGACGGCGCCGCCGTACGCGCCGCGCTTGACCGGCTCGAGCTCGTCGATGATCTCCATCGCGCGGATCTTGGGCGCGCCGCTCAGCGTGCCGGCGGGGAGCACGCTGCGCAGCGCGTCGATCGCGCCGACGTCCTCGCGCAGGGTCCCGGCGACCTGGGAGACGATGTGGATCACGTGCGAGTAGGTCTCGACCTCCATCAAGCGCTCGACGTGCACGCTGCCGTGCTCGCACACGCGCCCGAGGTCGTTGCGGCCGAGGTCGACGAGCATCACGTGCTCGGCGCGCTCCTTCTCGTCGGCCAGCAGCTCGGCGGCGATCGCCGCGTCGTCGTCGCCGCGCGGCCGCGTGCCCGCGATCGGGCGCGTCGAGACGTGCCGGCCGCTGACCGTCAGCAGCGGCTCGGGCGACGCGCCGACGATCTGGAAGTCCTCGAAGTCCAGGAAGTACATGTACGGGCTCGGGTTCACGGCGCGCAGCCCGCGGTAGATGCTGAACGGCTCGACCGGCGTGGGGGCGCTCCAGCGCTGGCTCGGGACCACCTGGTAGGCGTCGCCGGCGTGGATGTACTCGATGATGCGCGCGACGTTGGCCTCGAACACCTCGCGCGGCATGTTGGACTCGAACACCGGCTCCGGGCGCGGCGCGTGCGTCTCGAGCGCGGGCAGCGGGCCGGCGAGCCGGGTGCGCACCTGGCGGATCGCCTCGACGGCGCGCGCGTGCGCGGCGTCGAGGCCGCCGTCGTCCTCGAGGTAGGCGTTGGCCAGGATCGTGACCGTGTGGCGCAGGTGGTCGAAGGCGACGATCACGTCGGACAGCATCAGCGCCATGTCGGGCAGCCCGAGCACGTCCGGGTTGGGCTCGGGCAGGTGCTCGACGGCGCGCACGCAGTCGAAGCCGAAGAAGCCGACCGCGCCGCCCGCGAACGGCGGCAGGCCGGCGAGCTCGGCCTGGCGGACCTGGGACACGGCGTCGTGGGCCAGCGTGTAGGGATCGCCGCCGTCGGCGAGGCTCCAGCGCACGACGCGCCGCGGGCGCCAGCCGATGAACGACCAGCGGCCGACCTGCTGGCCCTGCTCGGCGGATTCGAGCAGGAACGCGGGTCCGTCCCCGCGCAGCTTCAGGAACGCCGAGACCGGCGTCTCGCAGTCCTCGATGAACGAGTGGGTGACCGGGACCAGGTTGTGGTCGCCGGTGAGAGTTCGCGCCTCGTCGAGGGTCGGGGACACCTCGAGGTGCTCAGCGACGGCGGCCAACCAGCACCTCCTCGGCGTCGGTGAGGCTGAGCCCGCGGCTGCGCAGCAGTACGGCGAGGTGGTAGAGCACGTCGGCGGCCTCCTCGGCCACGCGCTCGTCGGACTCCTCGCGCGCCGCGCGCACGACCTCCTCGGCCTCCTCCTGGACCTTCTCGCCGATCCGTGGCGGGTCGGCGAGCAGCTCGGCCGTGTAGGAGCCCGCGCTGGGATTGGTCGCGCGCTCGAGCAGCGTCCGCTCGAGGCCCGGCAGCGCCTCGTGCGGCGCGGCGGGTTCGAACCCGCCCGTGAAGAAGCACGTGCGCTCGCCGGTATGGCAGGCCGGGCCGGCGGGCTCGACCAGCGCCAGCACCGCGTCGGCGTCGCAGTCGAAGCGCAGGGCCTTGACCGCCTGCGTGTTCCCGGACGTCGCTCCCTTGCGCCACAGCTCCGCGCGGGAGCGCGAGTACAGGTGCAGCTCGCCGGTATCGCGGCTCAATTGCAGGGCTTCCGCGTTCATATAGGCGAGCGTGAGCACCTCGCCCGAGCGCCAGTCCTGGATCACGCACGGCACGAGGCCACGATCGTCGAAGGCGACCGCGGGCCCGGGTCGCTGGGGGTCATCGCCCTGCTCGCCGCCGGGAGATGCGAAGTCGGAGGCCTCCATGTCGGACGCCGCAGTTTAGGCGCCCGGCCCGGCCCGCGAGGACGGCGCCCTATAGCGTGCGCCGCCATGGCCCGCCGCGCGATCTTCATCGCCCCGTTCGACCAGCTCTGCGAGCCGCGCGTGGTGGCCGACCTGGCCGCGCGCGCAGAGGACCGCGGCTGGGACGGCTTCTTCGTCTGGGACCACGTCGCCTACCGCGAGCCGGTGCGCGCGCTCGCCGATCCCTGGATCACGCTGACCGCGGTCGCGATGGTGACCCGGCGCGTGATCATCGGCCCGCTCGTGACGCCGCTGGCGCGCCGGCGGATGCACCAGCTGGCGCGCGAGACCGTGACGCTCGACCGGCTGTCCGGCGGCCGGCTCGTGCTCGGCGTCGGGCTCGGGAGCGACCGCACCGGGGAGTTCGACCCGGCGCGCTACGGCGAGGAGGGCGACCCGCGGGCGCGCGCCCAGCTGCTCGACGCGGGTCTTGAGCGCCTGCAGGCCTACTGGGGCGGCGAGTTCGAGCCGCGGCCGCTGGGGACGATCCCGATCTGGGTCGCCGCCCGCTGGCCGAACCGGCGCCCGCTGCGCCGCGCCGAGCGCTACGACGGCGTGTTCCCGATCGACCTGCCCGGCCCCGAGGCGCTGGCCGAGATGCCCTCGCGCCCGGGCTTCGAGATCGTCGTCACGAATCCAGCGGGCACGGACGAGGCGCCGTGGGTCGCCGCGGGGGCGACGTGGTGCCTGACCGGCTTCGGGCCGCAGCCGACCGTCGCCGAGGTCGAGGCGGCGATCGACGCGCGGTGATCGCCTCCGAGCGCCTGGAGCTGCGCTCGCTCGACCTCGAGCTGCTGGGGCTGATCCACGCCCGACGGCGCGACGCCGTCGAGCGCGCGCTGGGTCTGGCGGTCCCGGACGGGTGGATGGCGTCCGTCCCGACCGAGTTCCGGATCGAGCAACTGCTGCTCGATCCGAGCGAGCTGCCGTGGCTGACGCGGGCGATGGTGGCGCGCGAGCCGCGGCGGCTCGTGGGCACGATCGGCTTTCACGGGCGGCCCGACGAGCGCGGGCGCGTGGAGGTCGGCTACGAGGTGCTGGCCGCGGAGCGGCGGCGCGGCTACGCGCGCGAGGCGATCCGCGCGCTGGCCGCATGGGCCGGTCAGCGCGGCGCGCGGGCGCTCGTCGCCTCGGTAAGCCCGGCCAACGCGCCGTCGCTGGCGCTGGTCGCGTCGCTCGGGCTGGTGCGCGTCGGGGAGCAGATCGACGCGATTGACGGGCTCGAGTTCGTCTTCGAGCGCCCGCTCCCGCTCGCGTAGGGCGGCGGCGCGATCGCGAGGTAGAGGTCGAACAGCGCGCGGCACGCGCGCTCGCGCCCGGCGACGGCGAGCAACCGGGTGAGCGTCTTCGGCGGCAGCCGCGGGATCGCGCGCTGGAGCGCGAGCGCGGCGGCGTACGCGGGCGCGTGGCGGCGCGAGAACGCGGCGTAGCGGGCGAGCGCCTGCGCCTTCGTGCGCTCGCCGCGCACGACCGCGCGCAGCTCGCGCCCGCAGGCGCCGCCGAAGTAGAACGCAGTCCGGATTCCCTCACCAGAGAGCGGGAGGCAGTGACCGGCGCTGTCGCCGGCGAAGAACACGCCGCCCGCGGTCGCGGGCCGCAGCCGGTGCGGGAACCAGTTGCCCTGATAGCGCACGGCGTCGACGCCGAGCCGCGCCGCGATCTCCTGGGTCGGCTGCCTGACGTGGTGGCGCGGCTCGTAGGAGCCGACGCCGACGCGCTGCTCGCCGGCCGCGGGGACCGACCACGCGTAGCCGTGGCGGACCAGCGAGCGGTCGATCCAGACGTCGAGGTCGACGCCGCCGCCGTGCGGGTGGACCTCCAGCCCGCGCGAGATCGCGGCGTCGGGCGGCTGGACGTTGGCGCCGGGCGCGAGCACGCGCCGCCAGCCGAGCGCGTCGACCACCAGGGGCGCAACCAGCTCTCCGCGATCGGTATGTATCGTCGCCGGGAGCGGCGCCGCAGGAGTGCGCCCGCCGGGCGGCCGGCGCCCGGCACGGCGCGCCGGAGGCGTTGCGGACGGCGAAACCCTATTTCCTGCCGGCCGCGCCTCGCCCCCCCGCCGGCCCGCCTCGCCCCCGCCCGTCGGCCGCGCCTCGCCGCCGCCCGCGGGCGCGACGCCCTCCACCTTCGCGACCTCGAAGCGCGCGTCCGTCTGCTCCCACAGCGCGTGGCACAGCTCGCGGTAGTCGAAGCTCGACCAGCTCCACGGCAGCCGGAAGCGCGCCGACCCGTGCGGCGTGTGGAACGCCATGCACTCGAGCTCCTGGCGGATCGCGCGCTCGACGCCCATCGCGTGCAGCCACGGCGTCGGCGCCGCGCACGCCGACGTCGCTCGCTCGCCGAGCTCGTAGCGATCCACGACGAGCACGTCGGCGCCGGAGCCGGCCAGCTCGCGCGCCACGGCCAGCCCGGCGAACGAGGCGCCGCAGATGAGCACGTCGGCGGAGGCGGTGAGCGGCGTGCGCTCGGCGCCGCGCAAGGTCGCGCGCCTCACCGCAGCGCCTCGCGCAGCGCTCCCGGCAGATGCCACACGCGGACGCCCATCGTGCGCCCCAGGACGTCGCAGCCGACGCGCTCGACGCGGTCGAGCATGCGCGCGTAGAGGCCGATCGCGAACCGGATCCCCGGGCGCACCGAGCTCGGCGCGGAGGCGATCGCCGGGCGCGCGGACGCGAACAGCGCGCGGGCCCGCGCGACCTCGTGGGCGACGAGCGCGCGCACTTCCGGACCCGCGCTGCTGGCCGCCAGGTCGGCCTCGCTGACGCCGAAGCGGGCGCGATCGTCGGCGGGCAGGTAGACGCGGTCCAGGCGCCGGTCCTCCCCCACGTCGCGGATGAAGTTCGCGAGCTGGAACGCGATCCCGAGCTCCCCCAGCTCCCCGTGGTGCGCCGACGGCACGCCGAGCAGCGCCGCCATGATCCGTCCGACCGAGCCGGCCGAGCCGTCCATGTAGTCGACGAGCTCGTTCCAGGACTCGATCCGGACCGGCGCGCAATCGATCCGCATCGAGCCCATATAGGTCCCCAGCTCCCCCAGCGGCAGGCCGTGTCGCGCCGCCGCATCGGCCAGCGCGCGCACGATCGGGACGCGCGACTCGCACCCGGCGCGCAGCTCGCCCTCCCACGCGTCCAGCGCGGCGCGGCGCGCCTCCGGCGTCGGCGGGCGGCGTGGCCCGTCGACGATCTCGTCGGCGGTGCGCACGAACCCGTAGAGCGCGTGCGTGGCCGGACGCAGCTCCGCCGGGAGCCGGCGCGTGGCGAAGTAGTACGTGGGATCGTGCCGGCGCAGCATGCGCCGGGACGTCTCGTACCCCTCGCGAAGCTCCAGGTCCATGACGGGCATTGTCATAGGGTGACGCCGATGGAAGCGCTCTTGCGCGACCGAAGTGTGTTGTACGTGACCGGCAAGGGCGGCGTCGGCAAGACGACCGTGGCCGCGGCGCTCGGCCTCGCCGCGGCCCGGCTGGGCCGCAGGACGATCGTCTGCGAGGTCGCCGAGCAGGACCGGATGTCGCGCGCATTCGCGCGCCACGGTGTCCGGCCCGAGCAGGAGGTCAAGCTCGCCGACGACCTGTGGGCGATCACGATCGACCCGCGCAAGGCGCTCGAGGAATGGCTCGGCAAGCAGCTCGGGGGCGCACCGACCCGTCTGCTCGGCCACTCGCACGCGTTCCAGTACTTCGTCGCCGCCGCCCCCGGCGCCAAGGAGCTGATCACGATCGCCAAGGTCTGGGAGCTCGCGCAGCCCGAGCGCTGGGACCGCCACAACCGCACCTATGACCTCGTGGTGGTCGACGCGCCCGCGTCGGGCCACGGGGTCGCGATGCTGACGACGCCGCACACGTTCGGCGAGATCGCGCGCGTCGGCCCGATCCGCCGTCAGTCGCACAAGGTCTCGGCGATGCTCGCCGACCCGGAGCGCACGGGCTATGTCGCGGTCGCGCAGCCCGAGGAGATGCCGGTGACCGAGACGATCGAGCTGGACGGGCGCCTGCGCAGCGCGGTCGGACACGGGCTCGACGCGGTCGTCATTAACGCGATGTGGCCGGAGCGCTTCACCGCCCGCGATGTGACCGTGCTGCGCGCGGCGGCGCGCAACGGCCACGTGTCCGGCGCCATCAAGGCCGCGCTCAACGCACACGCGCGCGTGAAAGCCCAGCGCGTGCACGTCCGCCGCCTGGAGGCCGAGATCGACGCGCCGGTGACCGCGCTGCCGTTCGTGTTCGAGACGGAGCTCGGGCTGCCGCAGTACGAGCAGCTCGCCGCCGCGCTGCTGTGACGCTCGAGCTCTCCAACCCCGGGCGCGAGCCCGCGCGGCGGCTCTCTCGGCGGGCGCGCACGGCGTGGCGGCTCGGGCAGGCCGGCCTATGGGGACTGGTCTGGGCGGTCACGGCCGCGATCGGCGCCGCCGCCGGCGCGCCCGCCTACGTGTTCGCGATCCCCGGCGTGCTGCTGCTCGCCGCGGTGCTGGCGATCCCGCCGCTGCGCTGGAGCCGCTGGCGCTGGGACGTCCGCACCGACGGGATCGACATCCGCCAGGGCACGTTCACGATCCGCCGCACGCTCGTGCCGTGGGTGCGCGTCCAGCACGTCGACACGCGCCAGGGCGTGCTCGAGCAGCAGCTCAAGCTCGCGACGGTGGTCGTCCACACGGCCGCGGGCGGCCACCAGATCCCGCTGCTCGACGAGCCCGAGGCAGGCGAGCTGCGCGACCGCATCGCGGAGCTGGCCCGTGGCTGAGCGCCGGCGCCTGCACCGGGCCGCGATCGCCGTCTACACGACGCAGGCGCTCGGCAACGCCGCGCTGCCGCTGTTCGTGATCGCCGCGATCTCGCTGTTCGGCGGCGGGTTCGACGCCAAGGGCCTGCTCCAGTCGGCGATCTACGGCGCGGCCGGCGTGGCCATCGCGTTCGCCACCGGCCTCGTGCGCTGGCGTACGACCACGTACTGGGTCGACGGCGAGGCCGTCGGGCACCGCAGCGGGCTGCTGCGGATCTCGCAGACGACGGTTCCGCTGGCGCGCGTGGAGGCGCTCGACGTGCACCAAGGGCTCGTGCAGCGCGCGTTCGGCGTCGTCGCGGTCGAGGTCCAGACGGGCGGCGGGCGCAAGGGCGGGGAGATCTCGCTGCCGGCGCTCGCCCCCGCGGCGGTGCGCGAGTTGCGCGACCGCGTCGGCGTGGCGGCGCCGTCGGCGCCGGACGCGAGCCGCATGCTGACCGGGCGCGCGCTGCTCGTCGCGGCGCTCACCGCGGGCCAGCTCGGCGTGATCCTGCCGGTGCTGGCCGTCGCCGGGCAGATCGCCCAGCAGGTGTTCGAGCAGGAGGGCGGCGAGCGCGCGGTCGACGCGCTCCCGCGCAGCGTCCTCGCGTGGGCGGCGATCGTGGCGGCGCTGCTGCTGGCGGCGTGGGTGCTGTCCGTCGCGGGCGCGCTGGTCGCGTTCGCCGGCTTCACCGTCGCGCGCGACGCCGACCGCCTGCGGATCCGGCGCGGGATGCTGCAGCGGCGCGAGGCGACGATCCCGGTCGAGCGGGTGCGCGCGATCCGGATGGTGGAAGGGCTGCTGCGCCAGCCGTTCGGCCTCGCCGCGCTGCACATCGAGGTGACGGGCTACGCCGACGAGGCCGCCGCGGCGCGCACGCTGTACCCGCTGGTGCGCGTCTGCGACGTCCGCGCGACGCTCGAGGAGCTCCTGCCCGAGCTCGCCGACCACCCCGGCGGGCTCGCGCGCCCGCCGCGCCGCGCGCGCCGGCGCTACCTGCTTGGGCCCGCGCTCGCCGGCCTGGCGCTCAGCGCCGCCGGCTGGATCTGGCTCGGCCCGTGGTGCGTCGTGCTCCTGCCGCTCGCGCTGGCCGCCGGCGCGGCGCGCTGGCGCGCGGCCGGCTGGCGCGTGCGCGATGGGCGGCTCGCGGTGCGCGCGCGCCGGCTCGCGCGCACGACCGTGCTTGCCCCCGCCGTCAACCGCGAGTCGCACACGGTCGCCCAGAACCCGTTCCAGCGCCGAGCGCGGCTCGCGACGCTCGAGGTCGCGTTCGGAAAGAAGACGACCGCGAGGATCCGTCACCTCGAGGCCGCGGACGCGTTCACGAGCCTGCCTGCTCCAGGACCGGGAAGCTGACGCCCGTCAGGCGCTCCGAGAGCTCCCACAGGGCGCGCGCCGTCGCCGCGTCACGCGCGGCGTCGCTGCGGCCGACGAGCTTCGGGTGCCCGCGCTGCTCCATGAACCCGTCCGGGCCGACGTAGCTGTCGCCGGGGAGCTCCGCGGTGGCCGCGTAGAGCGCGGGCCACGCGCCCTGGTCGGCGCTCTGGGCGAGCAGGCGGTTGCCGATCCGGCCGAGGAGGTTGCCGACGCGGCTGGCCGTGCGGCTCTGCAGGTTCGTCGCCGCGTAGCCCGGGTGCGCGGCGTTGACCAGCACGCCCGAGCCGGCCTCGCGCAGGCGCCGCTGCAGCTCGGAGGTGAACAGGAGGTTCGCGAGCTTGGACTGGCCGTAGGCGCGCCAGGAGCTGTACCCGCGACGCTCCCAGTTGAGGTCCTCGAGGTCGATCCGTCCGGCGCGATGCCCGGTCGACGACAGGTTCACCACCCGCCCCCGAACGTGCGGGAGAAGCAGATTGGTGAGTGCGAAGTGGCCGAGGTGGTTGGTGCCGATCTGCAGCTCGAAGCCGTCCTTGGTGCGGCCCTGTGGCACGGCCATCACGCCGGCATTGTTGATCAGCACGTCGAGCTCGCCGTCGAAGGCGTTCGCGAACGCGTGCACCGAGTCGAGGTCGGCGAGATCGAGCCGCCGTACCTCGGCGTTGCGGACGCCGGCGGCCGCCGCGGCCCCGCGCCGCTCGTCGCGCACGGCCATCACCACGCGCGCGCCGGCGTTGCCGAGGGCGCGCGAGGCGCCGAGCCCGACGCCGCTGTTGGCACCGGTGACGACGAAGGTCATGCCGCTCAGGTCCGGGAGCAGCGCTGGGGTCCACTATGGTCATGACCTTGAATGTAGTCGCTGGAAACAATGTTGTCAACGACAATTTCGCGCTACGATCGCGGCGTGACGGCGACCCGTCCCTACCACCACGGCAACCTGCGCACCGCGCTGCTCGACAGCGCCGAGGAGGTGCTCTCGGAGTCGGGCGCGGGCGCGCTCTCGCTGCGTGAGGTGGCACGCCGGGTGGGCGTCAGCCACGCCGCGCCGCGGCGCCATTTCGCCGACCGCCGGGCGCTGCTCGACGCGCTCGCCCAGGAGGGCTACGAGCGGCTCGGGCGCGAGCTCGACGAGGCGCTGGAGCTCGCGCGCGGCTTGGACGCCCAGCTGGCCTCGTTCGCCGGCGTCTACGTCAACTTCGCGACCGCGCACGCGGCGCTGCTCGAGCTGATGTTCACGAGCAAGCACGGCAATCCGAGCTTGAGCGCGGCCGCCGACCGCGCGTTCGCCGCGCCGCTGGCGGCGATCCTCGACGCGCAGGCGGCCGGCGACGTGGTCGCCGGCGATCCGCAGGGCGTCGGCACCGTCGTGTTCGCCGCGCTGCAGGGGCTCGCGACGATGATCTCGATCGGCATGCTCGAGGAGGAGAACCTCGACGCGCTCGTGACCCAGGCCGTCGAGCGGCTGCTGTACGGCCTGCGGCCTAGGTGATCCCGAGCCGGTCCAGCAGCGCGTCGTCGGCGCGCCAGGAGCGGCGGACGCGCACCGAGAGGTCGAGGTGGACGCGCTCGCCGAGCTCGCGCTCGAGCTCCTTGCGCGCGGCCGTCCCGATCGCCTTGATCATGTTGCCGCGGGCGCCGATCAGGATGCCCTTCTGGGACTCGGTCTCCACCCACATCGTGGCGCGCACGGCGATCACCGCGGCGTGCTGCTCGATCTCGTCGACCTGCACCTCGACGGCGTGCGGGACCTCCTGGCGCGTGCGCAGCAGCACCTGCTCGCGCACCAGCTCGGCGAGCGTGATGCTCTCGGACTGGTCCGAGAAGTCCTCGCTGGGGTAGTAGAACGGCCCCTCGGGCAGCAGCGAGGCGAGGTACTCGACGAGCGCGGGCACGCCCTTGCCGGTGCGGGCCGAGATCGGGAACACCTCGGCGTCCTCGAGGCCCAGCTCCGCGGCCGCCTGCAGCGCCAGCACGGTGTGCGGGCGGTCCAGGCGGTCCACCTTGTTGACCGCGATCACGGCGGGCACGCGGGCGCGGCCCACCGCCTCGGCGATGAAGCGGTCGCCCGCGCCGCCGACGCCCTGCTCGCCGCTGACGACGAACAGCGCGCCGTCGGCCTCGGCCAGCTCGGACTCGACCCGCCGCTGCATGCGCGCGGTCAGCGCGTCGCGCGGGCGCTGGACGCCCGGGAGATCGGTCAGCACGAGCTGGAAGCGATCCGGCACCGTGAGCACGCCGCGGATCGCGCGCCGGGTGGTCTGCGGCTTGTCGGAGACGATCGCGACCTTGTGGCCGACCATCGCGTTGACGAGCGTCGACTTGCCGACGTTGGGGCGCCCCGCGAGCGCCACGAAGCCCGAGCGCGTCATTTCAGCCACCCCATGATCTCGCCCTGGACGGCGAGCATCTCGCCGTCGTCGGTCTCGTGGTCCATGCCCGTCAGGTGCAGCACGCCGTGCACGACGGCCTCGACGAGGTCCTCGGTGTGCTCCGGGCAGATGAACACGTCACCGAGCTCGCGCTCGCCCAGCGGATCCGCCTCGTCTTCGTCGATCGGGAACGAGAGCACGTCGGTCGGGCCCTGCTTGCCGCGCCAGGTCTCGTTGAGCTCGGCGATCCGCTCGGCGTTGACGAACTCGACCGCCACGTGACCGGTGTCGATGCCCGCCGAGGCGGCCGCGTAGGCGACCGCCTCCTCCACGCGAGCCACGGGCAGCGCGTTCCCGATCACATCGACCTCCAGCACTTCTCAGGCGGTTCTTCGGCGATCCTGCGCGGGGCGCAGGTTGCCGGCCTGGTTCGCGGCGTGCGCGTCGTAGGCCTCGACGATGCGCTGGACGAGCTTGTGGCGCACGACGTCGTCGCCGCCGAAGCGGATGAACTCCACGCCCTCGATGCCCTCGAGGATCTCCCCCACCACGACCAGCCCGGACTTCTGGTCGCGCGGGAGGTCGACCTGCGTGATGTCGCCGGTCACCACCATGCGCGAGCCGAACCCGAGCCGGGTCAGGAACATCTTCATCTGCTCGGGCGTCGTGTTCTGGGCCTCGTCGAGGATCACGAACGAGTCGTTGAGCGTGCGCCCGCGCATGAACGCCAGCGGCGCGACCTCGATCACGCCCTTCTCGAGGTGGCTCGCCACCCGCTCGGGATCCATCATGTCGTTGAGCGCGTCGAACAGCGGGCGCAGGTAGGGGTCCACCTTCGCCATCAGGTCGCCGGGCAGGAAGCCGAGCCGCTCGCCCGCCTCGACGGCCGGGCGCGTGAGGATGATGCGGTTGACCTCGCGGCGCGACAGCGCGGCGGTCGCCATCGCCATCGCCAGGAACGTCTTGCCGGTACCCGCGGGCCCGACGCCGAACGTCACCGTCGCACGCCGGATCGCGTCCACGTAGAGCTTCTGGTTGACCGACTTCGGGGCGACGCGGAGGTTGCGGTGGCGCCACACGACGTCCTCGAGCACGCGCGAGGGCGACTCCGAGGACTCGAGCACGCGCGCGACCGATTCGATCGTGGCGGGGCCGATGTCATGCCCGCGTTCGACGAGCGCGGACAGTTCGCGGATGACGGTGGCGCCGGCCTGCACGGCCTCGGCCTCCCCGTCCAGCGTGATCACATTGCCACGCAGGAACACCTCGCAGTCCAGGTGCTCCTCCAGCGTCCGCAGGGCGGCGTCGCGCGAGCCCGCGAGCTCGGCCGCCACGTCGTTCGATACCTCCAGCTGCCTTCTTGCCATCTAGTTGAGCGCTTCCTTCACCTTGGTCGAGACCCGCTTGCCGTCGGCACGGCCGCCGGCGGCCCCCATCACGTGCTTGATCACCTGGCCCATCTCGCGCGGGCTCGACGCCCCCGTCTCGGCGATCGCCTGAGCCACCAGCGCGTCGAGCTCGGAGTCCGAGAGCTCCGACGGCATGTAGGCCTCGATCGTCGTGGCCTCGTACGCCTCCGCCTGCGCCCGGTCGGGATGGCCGGCGTCGCGGTAGGCCTGCTCGGCCTCGCGGCGGCGCTTGCGCTCACGCCGCAGGACCGCCTGCTCGTCGAGATCCCCGTCCTTCGCGGCCTTCTGGAGCTCGGAGAGCACCAGCCGCAGCGCCGCGACACGGTCGCGCTCCCCCGCCTTCATGGCGGTGGTCACGTCCGCTCTGATGCGGTCGGTGATCGTCACCTCCATTCCAGTGTACGTCGGCCCCCGGCGCGATCGAAGGCCGTGCGCGTGCCGTGCCATCACGCAAGCCGCTGCCCGCTGTGCTACGCCTCCAGACGGACATGCAGACGTTCCGCTTCTCGGGTTGCAACGTCGCCGCCGTCGCGGTCGCGGGGCGCGCGCGGGCCCGACACCCGGCCGCGGGGGCCGACTCGTGGCTGCCGGTGGCGTGAACGGGCCGTTCTGGCGCGGCCTGCTGGCCGCACTCGTCGGCTTCTTCGTGCTGATCGCCGGGGCGGCGCTGGTGATCGATGCGGCCACCTCAGCGATCACCTCGCGCAACCGTGCGTTCGTGCTCGCCAGCCTGCTCGCGGCCGTGATCGCGGGCTTCGCCGGCGCGCGCTTCGCGTTCCGCGCCCCGCGCCGCGCGCGCTACGCGGCGGCGATCCTGGGCCCGACGGTGATCTCACTGGTCTTCGCGATCACCAGCACCGCCGACGACCAGAGCGCGCGCTGGCTGGCGCTGGTGTTCTCGATCGCGGGGTCGGCGCTCGGGGCCGTGCTGCAGGAGCGGGTCGCCACCGCCGCGCGCCGGCGCTGAGCGGTTACGCGCCCGCCCATCCGTCACGCCGGCGCGAGCGCCGGCGCCGCCTGCCGCCGCGCGACCGTCAGCGCCGCCAGCGCGCCCGCGACGCCGGCGAGCGCGAACGCCGCCGTCGGCCCGGCCGAATCGATCAGCGCACCCGCGGCGGCGGCTCCCGCGGCGGCGCCGGCGGCGACCGCCGTGCTCAGCCAGGCGAACGCCTCGGTGATCGTGCCGGCGGGCGCGGCCTCCTCCACCATCGCGTACACGCTCGCGTAGGTCGGCGCGATCGTCGTTCCCGCGACCGTGAGTCCCAGCGCGAGCAGGGCCGTGCTCGGGGCGAGCGCGAGCGCGAGGTGGCCGGCGGCCAGCGCGACGAGCAGCAGCGCCAGCCCGGTTGGCGTGCGCGCCCCGCCGCCGCGGCGGGAGGCGACGGCGCCGCCGAGCAGCGAACCCGCGCCCCACAGGGCGAGCAGCGCGCCCGCGGAGCCGCCGCCCGCGGCCGCGACCGCGACCTCGACCGCTCCGAACACCACCCCGAGCGCGAGCAGCGCGAGCACGAGCGTCCGCACGGCCGGCGCCGCCAGCGCGCCGGCCGCGCGGTGTGAGCGCTCGCCCGCGCCCTCGCCCGGGGGTCGCCACGCGCGCGAGGCCGGCTGGGCGGCGAACGCGGCCGTCGCGACGGCGAGCAACGCGCCCGCGCCCGCCAGCGCCGCGCCGGTGGAGAGGGCGTGGCCGGCGGCCAGGATGAGCGGCGGGCCGGCGACCCAGGTCAGCTCGACGGCGGTCGCCTCAGCCGCGAACGCCGCTCGCACCGCGCCCGGATCGCCGAGCTGGGCGGGGAGCAGCGTGCGCAGGCACGCCCCGACCGGGGGCATCGACACGCCGGCCGCGCCGGCGAGCGCGACCAGGACGGCGAGCGGCGCGCCGGCTCCGAGCGCGGCGGCTCCGGCCAGCGCGACGGCACACGCGACGGCGCCGCCGAGCAGCACCGCGGTCTGCCCGCGGCGGTCGACCAGCCGGCCGAGCACTGGACCGCCCGTGCCGAGCGCGGCGGCGTAGGCCGCGCTGACGACGCCCGCCGCGGCGAACGAGCCGGTGACGCGCTGCGTGTGGACGAGCAGGCCGATGCTGAGCATCGCGGCGGGAAGGCGGGAGATGATGGAGAGAGCGAGCAGCATGCGCCGATGGTTACGATTGACTGGTGCACGCACAAGCTCCAGTTTTCGCGCTTTGGACGAGACCAGTCAGCCACTAGAGCTGCTCGTCGCGGTCAGCCGGGACGGCGGCGCGACGCTCGGCGCCCAGATCGAGGACCAGTTGCGGCACGCGGTCCGCGACGGAGTGCTGCGTCCGGGCGCGCGGATCGCGTCCACGCGCGACCTGGCGCGCCAGCTCGGCATCTCCCGGCGCGTCGTGGTCGACGCCTACGCGCAGCTCGCCGCCGAGGGCTACCTGACGCTGCGCCAGGGCGCCCGGCCCCTGGTCGCCGGCGGAGAGCCCGCCGCACCGGCGCCACGCCCGACCGCGCCGTGCACCACCGACGGCGCGTGGCGTGCCGTCGCGCCTGCGCCCGCCGGAGCGACGCTGCCGCACGTCGGACCCGCCGGGCCGCCGCCGCGCTACGACCTGCGCCCGTCGGTGCCCGACGTCTCGACCTTCCCGCGCGCGGCGTGGTTGAAGTGCCTGCGCGAGGCGCTGGCGGAGATGACCGACGCCGACCTGCGCTACGGCGACCCGCGCGGCGTCGAGGCGCTGCGGGAAGCTCTGACGGACTATCTCGGCCGCGTCCGCGGCGTGGCCGCGGACCCCGGCCAGGTCGTGGTGACGAGCGGGTACACGCAGGGGCTGGGCCTCGTCTGCCATGCGCTCAGGACGACCGGGGCGACCAGCATCGTGATCGAGGATCCGTGCAATCCTGAGCAGGCGATGATCGCCAGGCGCGCCGGGCTCGAGCCGATCCCGGTCGGAGTCGACGACGAGGGCCTGCGCACCGGCGACCTCCCCGTGGCCGGCGCCGTGGTCCTCACGCCGGCCCACCAGCACCCGACGGGCGCGGTCCTGTCGGGCGAGCGGCGGACCCGGCTGCTCGAGTGGCTCGAGCGCCACGGCGCGATCGCGATCGAGGACGACTACGACGCCGAGTACCGCTATGACCGCGCCGCGGTGGGCGCGCTGCAGGGACTCGCGCCGCAGAGCATCGTGTACGCGGGCTCGACGAGCAAGACGCTGGCGCCCGCGCTGCGGCTCGGCTGGCTCGTGACGCCGCCGATCCTCACGCCGCTCGTCGCCGCCGAGAAGCACCTCGCCGACCAGGGCTCGCCGGGCCTCGAGCAGCACGCGTTCGCGCGCTTCCTGGCGCGCGGCGAGCTCGACCGCCACCTGCGCCGGATGCGCGCCCGCTACCGCGCGCGCCGCGACGCGCTGATCGGCGCGCTCGCCGAAGCGCTCCCGGAGGCGACGGTCGGCGGCGTCGCGGCCGGCCTGCACGTGACCCTGGTCCTCCCGCCCGACACGGACGAGCCGCGCCTGCGCGCCGAGGCGAGCGAGCGGCGGATCGCGTTCAACACGACCCGCGACTACCGCGAGGACGGCCCGCCGGCGCTGATGCTCGGCTACGCGAACCTGCCCGAGGCGGGGCTCCGCGCCGCGGCGCGGGAGCTCGGCGCCGCCGTCGCCGCCGCGCGGACATGACCGCCGACCGCTTGAGCGGGCTGCCGTCGCGCACGCTGCCCGGAGGCCTGACGATCGCCGAGGCGCACACCCGCGCGGCCCGCCTGAAGGGGCTCGCGAGGCTCGACGCGATGCCGGAGACGACCGCGCTGCACATCCCGCACTGCCGCTCGATCCACACATTCACGATGCGCTTCGCACTCGACCTCATCTGGCTCGACGGCCGGGGCGCGGTCGTACGCGTCGACCGCGCCGTGCCGCCGCGGCGGATGAGGACGTGCCTGAAGGCCCGCTCGGTGATCGAGGCGCGCGCCGGGACCGCGGACGCGTTCCTCGCCGCCCGCTCAGGTTGATCGGGTCAATGGTGGAACGCCGCCCGCTCCTGCCGCGGCTTGCCGCCCGAGAGCGAGTCGACGCATTCGCGCAGGTGCTCGACCAGCTTCTCGGCCAGCTCCCGCCCGAACCCGTTGCGCACCACCACGCGCAGCACCGCCATGTCCTCGAGGTCGGGCGGGAACGTGTACGCCGGCACGAGCCACCCGTGCTGGCGCAGCCGCGCCGAGACGTCGAACACCGTGTAGTCCTCGACGCCCTCGCGCAGCCGGAACGCGAACACCGGGATGCCGGACGCGTCGGAGATCAGCTCGAACGGCTCGATCGCGGCGACCTCCTGGACCAGGTACTGGGCCGTGTCGCGCGCGGCCTCCTGCACGCGCCGATAGCCCTCGAAGCCGAGCCGCAGGAACTCGTAGTACTGCGTGACGACCTCCGAGCCGGGGCGCGAGAAGTTCAGCCCGTAGGTCGGCATGTCGCCGCCGAGGTAGTTGACATGGAAGATCAGCTCCTCGGGCAGCGCCGCGCGGTTGCGCCACAGCGCCCAGCCGACGCCCGGATAGACGAGCCCGAACTTGTGGCCGGACGCGTTGATCGACTGCACGCGGTCCAGCCGGAAGTCCCACTCGAGGTCCGGGTCCAGGAACGGCGCCACGAACCCGCCCGAGGCGGCGTCGACGTGCAGCGGGACGTCGAACGGCAGCCCGTCGAGCATCGCGGCGATCTCGGCCACCGGCTCGTAGGCGCCGTCCATCGTCGAGCCCAGGATCGCCACCACGCCGATCGTGTTCTCGTCGATCAGCGGCCGCGCGCTCTCGGCGGTCAGGTGCGTGCGGCCGGGCCGCAGCGGCGCCATCCGCGCCTCGACGTCCCAGTAGCGGCAGAACTTCTCCCAGCACACCTGGACGTTCGCGCCCATCACGAGGTTCGGCGGGCCGCTGAGCCCGGCGCTGCTGCCAGCGCCGCTTGAAGGCCAGGCCCGCGAGCATGCAGGCCTCCGAGGAGCCGAGCGTCGAGCAGCCGGTGGCCGGCTCGCCCTCGGGCGCGTGCCAGAGCTCGGCGAGCATGCTCACGCAGCGCAGCTCGAGCTCGGCCGTGACCGGGTACTCGTCCTTGTCGATCATGTTCTTCTCGGCGCACAGGGCCATCAGCGCGCACGCCTGCGGCTCCATCCAGGTGGTGACGAACGTCGCCAGATTCAGTCGCGCCACGCCGTCCAACAGCAGCTCGTCGTGGACGATCTGGTACGCGGCGTCGGCCGTCATGTCACCGTCGGGAAGGCGGAAGCGCGGAATCTCCGCGCCGGGCGGCGCCACCTGCGGGCGCACGCTGAGCGCTCCCCCTGCCTTCTGCTCGTGCAGCATGGCCCGGACGCTATCCGAGAGCGATCGCGGCGACCCCGCACATGACGAGCACGGCGCCGGCGATGCGCGCCGGCGGGACCCGCTCGCGCCCGGCGAGCGCCGCGCCCGCCGCCGCCATCACGACGCTCGTCTCGCGCAGCGCCGCCACCGGCGCCGCCTCCGCGCGCTCGAGCGCGAGCAGCACCATCACGTACGCGGCGACCATCCCGACGCCCGCCAGCGCGGCGCGGCGGCCCAGCGCGGCGCGCATCGCCACCGCGCCGCGGCGGACGGCGATCGCGCCCGCGTAGGGCAGCGCGCACAGGACCAGGACGGCCTCGAAGTAGGCGAGCGCCCCGGCGTGCCGGACGCCGTGGTCGTCGACCAGCGTGTAGCCGGCGATGCACGCGCCGACGCCCAGCGCCAGCGCCAGCGACGGCCAGTCCGCCTTCCCCTGGATGCCGCGCACCGCCAGCACGCCGCCGGTCACCGCGACGACGCCGAGCGCCGCGAGTGCGCTGACCGACGCGCCGAGCGCGGCGACCGAGACGACCAGCACGAGCACCGGTGCCGAGCCGCGCGCGATCGGGTAGGCGAACGTGTAGTCGGCGCGCGAGTAGACGGCCGCCAGCAGGGCGAAGTAGGTGAGCTCGAGCGCCGCCGAGGCGGCGATGAACGGCCACGCCGCCGCATCCACGCGCCACGTCAGCACGGCGGGAAGCGCGAACACGAGCGTCCCGACCGCGAGCGCGCCGGCCGTGGTCGCGTGCGCGTCGCGCGCGCCGGCCACGAGCGCGTTCCAGGTCGCGTGGAGTGCGGCCGAGCCCAGGACCAGCGCGAGCGCGGCGGCGCTCAGTGCCCGACCGCCGCGGTCAGCTCGGGAACCGGCTCCTCCCCGCCCTCCGCGCGCCAGCGCGCGACGCGGCGGCGCAGGCTCACGTACGCGCCGAGCCCCGGCGCCACCGGCAGCCACGTCGAGATGACCTGGTAGGCGATCGTGCCGACGACGGCGAGCGAGAGCGGCACGCCGCAGGCCGCGAACACGCCGACCATCCCGCCCTCGACGCCGCCGATGCCGCCCGGCACGGGCACGAAGTTGCCGATGTGGCCGAGGAAGTAGCCGAGGATGAGGACGCCCAGCGCCGGCGAGTTGCCGAAGGCGCGAAAGCAGGCGTCGAGCACCGCGACGTCCGCGCCCCACCACAGCAGCGCCCAGGCGATCAGCTGCGGGTGCTCGCGCGCGAGGTCCAGCGCGGTGCGCACCGAGTCACCGGCGATCGCCGGCACCGACGACGCGCGCGCGGCGAGCTTCGCCATCCGCCCCTTGCGGGCCGCGACCTGGCGCGCGCGCCGCTCGAGGTCGCCGGGGATGAGCGTCAGTGCGATCGCGGCGATGACCGCGGTCACGGCGATGCCGATGCCGACCCACATCACCGCGTCGGGCACGCCGCCGCCGAGGCCGCCGAGGCCGAGCGCCGCGACGTAGGGGGCGTAGAGCAGCGCGAGGAACGCGGCGATGTACTTCGCGACGTCGCGCGCGCGCATGCCCGCCGCGCGCAGCGCCCAACTCGTGAACGCGATCCCGCCGGCGCCGCCCGCCGACAACAGCCGCGTGGCGACCACGCCGCCGAACGTGATCTCGACGCACGCGCTCCACCCCAGGCGCGGCGCGTGCGGGCTGAAGATCGCGTACGTGAGCACGACATAGCCGACGAACGACAGCGACTCGACGCCCACGCCGAACGCGAGCCACGCCGGGTCGCCCTCCTGGATGCGCTTGAGCATCCCCCCGAGGTGGTGCAGCTGGCCGACCAGCAGCGCGATCGCGAGCAGCGCGACGCCGCCCCAGATCGCGCGCCGCAGCTGGCGCCGGTGGTCCTGCAGCCATTCGCGGTCGGGCTTCTCGAGCACGATCACGCAGACCACCGCGAGCCCGACGACGACGATCGTCGCCACCAGCGGCCAGTGCCAGCCGCTCTGGAAGAGCCCGATCACGCGACCAGCTCCGCGAAGCGCTCGGCGGTCACGTTGCCGCCGGAGATCGTGACGCCGACGCGCGCGCCGGCCGCGTCCAGCTTGCCCGCCAGCAGCGCGGCGAACGCGCACGCGCCGCTCGGCTCGGCGACGGTCTTGACGCGCTCGAACAGGAAGCGCATCGCGGTGACGATCTCCTCGTCGGAGACCGTCACGATGTCGTCGACCAGCGCCTGCACGACGGGGAACGTCAGCTCGCCCGGGATCGGCAGCTGCTGGCCGTCGGCGATCGTGCGCGGGACGGGGATGCGCACCCGCTCGCCGGCGCGCAGCGAGCGCAGCGTGTCGTCGCCCGCCTCGGGCTCGACGCCGATCACCTTCGCGCGGCCGTCCACGGCCGTCGCGCAGCCGGAGATCAGCCCGCCGCCGCCGACGCACACCGCCAGCAGGTCGAGCGGCCCGGCGTCCTCGAGCAGCTCGAGCGCCACCGTCCCCTGGCCCGCCATCACGTGCTCGTCGTCGTACGGGTGGATTCCGACCAGCCCGCGCTCGCTCACCAATTCGGCGAGCAGCGCCTCGCGGTCGACCCCGTAGCGGTCGAAGCGCACGATCTCGGCGCCGTAGCCCGCGGTCGCCGCGAGCTTGCCGGCCGGCGCGTCGTCGGGCATCAGGATCACGGCGCGGGCCTCGTGCAGCCGCGCGGCGAGCGCCAGCGCCTGGGCGTGGTTGCCCGACGAGACGGTCGCGACGCCGCGCGCCCGCTGCTCGGGCGTGAGGCACGCGACCGCGTTGTAGGCGCCGCGAAACTTGAACGCACCGACGCGCTGGAGGTTCTCGGCCTTCAGGAACACGCGCTCGGCGCCGGTCGCCTCGTCGAGGCTGCGCCCGGTCAGCACCGGCGTCCGATGGGCCACCCCGGCGAGGCGTTTCGCGGCGGCCTGGACGTCGGAAAGCGAGATCACGAGCGTTCGGACAGTGTACGAACACCGCCGGTCAGCTCGATGGCGGCCCAGCCACCGCCCTCGCGCCGGGCACGCTCGTGCAGGCCGCGGCGGGCGAACGCCGCCAGCACCTCGTCGACCTCGTGCAGCTCGAGCCCGGAGACGATCATCCGCTCCGGGACCGCGCCGAGCGCCGCCGCCACCTCGAGCAGCAGCGGGCGCACGAGGTTGGCGAGCACCGTCGGCGCGCTCGGCGCTTCGCGGCGCACGTCGGCGCGCGTGACCACCACCTTCACGCCGTTGGCGGCGGCGCCCGCGCGCGTGGCCTCCACGGACGGCTGCTCGACGTCGCAGGCCAGCACCGGCGCCCAGCCGAGCTTCGCCGCGGCGATCGCGAGCACGCCGCTCCCGCAGCCCCAGTCGGCGAGCGCGCCGGCCGGCTCGAGGTCCGTGAGCAGCTCGAGCGTCAGGCGGGTCGTGGGATGCGAGCCGGTGCCGAACGCCTGGCCGGGGTCGATCACGATGTCCAGCGTGCCGTCGCGCGGCGGCTCCCACGGCGGGCGCACGCGCAGCGGACCGACGTCGAGCGGCGCGTGGAAGCTGCGCCAGCGCTCGCTCCAGTCGTCCGGCAGCTCGCTCGTGGAGACGTCGACGAGCGCGCCGCCGACCGTGGCGCGCAGCTCACCCAGCGCCGGCAGCTCGCCGGCCGCGCCGTAGAGGACGTACTCGACCGTGTCGGCGTCGACGTCGCGCTCCTCGAGCCCGGAGACGAACTCCAGCAGCTCCGCCAGCGCGGCCTCCGCGTGCTCGCGCCGGACCGTGACCGCGAGCCGGATCACGCGAGCAGCAGCCCCGCCCAGCCGTCGCGCTCACGTCGCGCGCGCACGGCGAGGCCGAAGGTCGGCACGTCGTCGGTCGCCAACACGCCGGATATCACCATCCGCTCGGGCACGCGCTCGAACGCCAGCGCCCGCAGCAGCGGCAGCGTCAGGTTCGCCACCACGGTCGGCGCCCACGGCGCGCGGCGCGTGACGTCGCCGACCTCGAAGCGCACGTCGACGCCGTTGGCGCGCGCGTTGGCGCGCGCAGCGTCGACCGCGCCGGGATCGACCTCCACGCCGGTCACGGGCGCGAAGCCGAGCCGCGCCGCGGCGATCGCGAGCACGCCGCTGCCGGCGCCCCAGTCGCACAGCGGCCCGCCGGCCGGCAGCTCCGCGAGCAGCTCGAGGCCGAGTTGCGTGGTCGGGTGACCCGCCACGCCGAAGCTCAGCCCCGGGTCGATCACGATGTCGCCGTCCGCGCCGTCGATCCACGGCGGCCGCACGCCGAAGCCGCCCACCTCGACGCGCCCGACGTGCTCGTGCCAGGCGCGCTCCCAGCCGGGGGCGACCGGCGAGCGGTCCACGCCCAGCAGCGCCAGCCCGGCGAGCGCGCCGACCTCGTCGTCGCGCGGCAGCTCGTGCGGCTCGCCGTAGACCACGTACTCCACCGAGTCGCCGTCGGAGACCTCCTCGGCGCCCGCGCCGAACAGCGGCATCAGGCGGGCGAAGGTCAGCTCGGCGTCGGCCGCGCGCACGCGGATGCCGAGCCGGATCACCCGGCCAGCGCGCGCTTGAGCTTCGCGAGCATGCTCTCGGGCTCGCGCAGGTGCTCCTCCGACAGCGAGTCCGCGAACTCCTCCAGCAGCTCGCGCTGCTTGCGGTTCAGGCGCCGCGGGATCACGACGTTGACCACCACGCGTAGGTCGCCGGTGCGCCCGCGCCGCCCGACCGGTGGCATGCCGCGTCCGGCCATCACGATCGTCTCGCCGGGCTGCGTGCCGGCCGGGATCTCCAGCGGCACGTCGCCGTCCAGCGTCGGGACCTGGATCGTCGTGCCCAGCGCGGCCAGCGGCGCCGCGACGTCGACCACGGTCACGAGGTCGTCGCGGTCGCGCAGGAAGCGCTCGTCCTCCTTCACCCGCACGACCACGATCAGGTCGCCGGGCGGGCCGCCGCGCTCGCCCGCATGGCCGCGGCCGGTGACCCGGACGCGCTGGCCGTCCGCGATGCCGGCCGGGATGTCCACCCGCACGCGCCGCTGGGCGACCGTCATGCCGCGCCCGTCGCACGTGTGGCAGGGCTGCTCGGCGACGCGGCCGTCGCCGTTGCACTGGTCGCACAGCGCGGTGCGCACCATCTGCCCGAAACGCGTGCGCTGGACCGCCTGGATCTGGCCCGCGCCGCGGCAGCGCGGGCACGTGACGATCGGCGTGCCGGGCTCGGCGCCGTTGCCGTGGCAGGTCTCGCACGGCGCGGTGGCGTCGTAGGAGACCTCGACGGTGTGGCCGCGCGCGGCCTGCAGGAAGTCCAGCGAGGCGGCGAGCGCCACGTCCCCGCCCTGGACCGCGCCGCCGCGCATGCGCGTCCCGCCGAACGCCGCGTCGAAGCCGCCCTGGCCGAAGAACGCGCTGAAGATGTCCGAGATCGAGCCGCCGAAGCCCTCGAAGTCCGACGAGAAGCCGCCCGAGCGCAGCCCCTCGTGCCCGTAGGCGTCGTAGGTGCGGCGCCGCTCGGCGTCGCTGAGCACCTCGTAGGCCTGCGCGGCCTCCTTGAACTTCTCCTCGGCCTCCGGGTCGTGCGCGTTGACGTCCGGGTGCAGTTCGCGCGCGAGCCGCCGGAAGGACTTCTTGATCGTCGCCTCGTCCGCCTCGCGCGAGACGCCGAGCACTTCGTAGTAGTCGCGTGGCACTTAGTAGAGCTCCTCCACGAAGCGCGAGAGCTCGCGCGCGGCGATCCGCACCGAGTTGATCGCGCCCGCGTAGTCCATCCGGGTCGGCCCGATCACCGACACGGTCCCGAGATTGCGCTGCGGCAGGCCGTAATTGGAGGCCACGAGGGAGAGCGAGCGTAGCGCCGGCTCGGGGTTCTCGCCGCCGATGCGCACGTAGAGCCCGCGCGAGTCCAGCGCGGCCGAGAGCACGCCGAGCATCGACACGCGGCGCTCGAGCATCTCCATCAGCGCGTTGAGCTGCGAGACGTCCTGGAAGCGGTACTCGCCCACCAGCCGGTGCGCGCCGTCGAAGTACAGCGAGTCCTCGGCGGTCATCGCCAGCTCGGTGAACACGGGCGAGAGCTCGGCCAGGAACGCGCGCTCGGTCGCCGGCAGCGACGCGTCGGCGAGCCGCGAGTGCAGCATCCGCGCGCCCAGCCCCAGCCCCACGAGGCGCTCGTTGAGGTACGAGCCGGCCCAGTCCGCCAGCCCCGGGTCGACCGGAGCGTCGAACGTGAAGACCTTCTTCGAGACGCCGCCCGTCGACGTGATCACGACCACCATCAGGATCTGCGGCTGCAGCGCCAGGACCTCGATGTGGCGGATCGTCGTGGTGCCGATCGGCGGCGCGCTCACGATCGCCAAGAGGTTCGTGACCTGCGAGAGCGTCTCCGCCGTCACCCGCATCGCCTCGTCGACCTCGCGCCGGACGAGCTCCAGCCGCAGCTCCTGCTGGCGCTGCGGGGCGGCCGGCAGCAGCTGGTCGACGTAGTACCGGTAGCCCGCGTCGGTCGGCACGCGCCCCGAGGACGTGTGCGGGTGCGCGAGCAGCCCGCTCTCCTCGAGCACGGCGAGCTCGTTGCGGATCGTCGACGGACCGGCGCTGACCTCGGGGTCGGCGGCGAGCGTCTTCGAGCCCACCGGCTGCCCGGTCTGCGCGAAGCCGTCCACCACCTTGCCGAGGAGGAGGGCCTGGCGGGGAGTCAGCACTTCTTAGATTCTAAGAACTGCCCGGCCGCGGCGGACGAGCTTGTTGGCCTCCTGGACGGCTTCGCAGTCGTAGACCGCCTCGCCGTCGCCCTCGGACTTGCGCTTGGAGGTGATCGTGATCTCCTTCTCCGGCAGCCCCAGCCCGCGGAACTGGACCGACAGCGACTTCAGCGCCAGCGGGTCGTCGCTCTGGGCGCGCGCCACCTGCGCCATCGTCCACAGGCCGTGCAGGATCCGGCCGGGGAGCTCGACCGAGCGCGCGAACTCGTCGTCGAGGTGGATCGGGTTGAAGTCCCCCGACGCGCCGGCGTAGCGGTAGGTCACGTAGCGATCCGGCGTGACCGTCATCTCACGAAGTTCGTCCATATCCCCTCGCAGACGAGTTCGCCCCGCTGGTTGACCGAGCGGGAGGTGAACGTGTAGACGTTGATGTCGCCGCGCTTGGCGTGCTCGGCGAACTGCGCCTCGGTGACGATCTCGTCCCCGGCCACGACCGGCGCGTGCCAGGTGAACTCCTGGCCGCCGTGCACGAGCCGCGCGAAGTCGATCCCCAGCTCGGGATCGAGCACCGCCGGCCCCATCGCGCGCCACGAGTAGACGGCGGCGAACATCGGCGGCGCCACCACGTCCGCGAAGCCCGCGGCGCGGGCCGCCTCGACGTCGTGGCAGATGGCCGCGGTCTCCCCCACCGCCGAGGCGTACTCGCGGACCTTCTCGCGGCCCACCAGGTAGGTGTCGCTGAACGCCATCAGTCGTCGGCGAGCTCGAGCACGGCGAGGAACGCCTCCTGGGGCACCTCGATCCGACCGACCTGCTTCATTCGCTTCTTGCCCTCCTTCTGCTTCTCCAGGAGCTTGCGCTTGCGCGAGATGTCGCCGCCGTAGCACTTGGCGGTGACGTCCTTGCGGTAGGCCTTGACGGTCTCGCGGGCGATGATCTTCGCCCCCACCGCGGCCTGGATCGGCACGTCGTACTGCTGGCGCGGGATCCGCTTGCGCAGGCGCTCGGTCAGCTCCTTGCCCTGCTCGTAGGCCTTGTCACGGTGGACGACCATGCTCAGCGCGTCCACCGCGTCGCCGCCGAGCAGCACGTCGAGCTTGACGAGGTTCGAGGGCCGCAGGCCGATCGGCTCGTAGTCCAGCGACGCGTAGCCGCGCGTGCGGGTCTTGAGCTGGTCGAAGAAGTCGAGCACGATCTCCGCCAGCGGCAGGTCGTACGTGATCTGCACGCGCTCGGAGGACAGGTAGTGCATGCCCTGGTGGACGCCGCGGCGGTCCTGGCAGAGCTCCATGATCTGGCCGATGTACTCCTTGGGCGTCAGGATCGACGCGCGGATGTAGGGCTCGCGGACCTCGGCGATGCGCGCCGGGTCGGGCATGTCGGTCGGGTTGTGGACGGGGATCACCGAGCCGTCGGTGAGCGTGATCTCGAACTCGACCGACGGCATCGTCGCCATCAGCTCCATCCCGTACTCACGCTCCAGGCGCTCGCGCACGATGTCCATGTGCAGCAGGCCGAGGAAGCCGCAGCGGAACCCGAACCCGAGCGCGTCGGACGTCTCCGGCTCCCAGCTCAGCGCCGCGTCGTTGAGCGTGAGCTTCTCGAGCGCGTCGCGCAGCTCCGGGTAGTCGTCGTTGTTCATCGGGAACAGGCCGCAGAACACCATCGGCTTGACGTCGCGATAGCCGGGCAGCGCCTCGGTCGCCGCGTGGTTCTTGGTCGTCAGCGTGTCGCCGACGGCGAGCTGGCTGACGTCCTTGATGCCGGTGATCAGGTAGCCGACCTCGCCGGCCGAGAGCGTCTCGCTCGGCAGCTGGGCGGGCGTGAAGAAGCCGATGTCGTCGATCTCCGCCTGCGTGCCCGTCTGCATGCCGACGATCGTCTCGCCCTTGCGGAACGTGCCGTCGACGACGCGGATGTAGGCGATCACGCCGCGGTACTGGTCGTACTCGGAGTCGAAGATCAGCGCCCGCGGCGACGCGACCGGATCGCCCGAGGGCGGCGGAACGCGCTGGACGAGCAGCTCGAGCAGCTCGTTGACGCCCTCGCCGGTCTTGGCCGAGATCAGGCGCACCTCGTCGGGGTCCTCGCCGATCAGCTCCGCGATCTCCTGCCCCACCCGCTCGGGCTCGGCGCCCGGCAGGTCGACCTTGTTCATGCACGGGATCAGCTCGAGCCCGGCGTCGATCGCCAGGTAGGTGTTGGCGACCGTCTGGGCCTCGACGCCCTGGGAGGCGTCGACGACCAGCAGCGCGCCCTCGCACGCGGCCAGCGAGCGCGAGACCTCGTACGTGAAGTCCACGTGCCCCGGCGTGTCGATCAGGTGCAGCTGGTAGGTCTCGCCGTTGGCGGCCTGGTAGAAGACGCGCACCGCCTGGGCCTTGATGGTGATCCCGCGCTCTCGCTCGAGGTCCATCGAGTCCAGCAGCTGCGCACGCATCGCCCGCGGGTCCACGGTGTGCGTGAGCTCGAGGATGCGGTCGGCCAGCGTCGACTTGCCATGGTCGATGTGGGCGATGATCGAGAAGTTGCGGATGTGCTTTTGGTCGGCCAAAGCACACTTAGGTTACGAGCGCCCGAAGCGCGACGCGAAAAGTTCGAGAACCTGGCCCGCCTCGGGGATCCGCATGCCCAGCACGACGGACGCGTAGGACGCCGCGCCGAGCCCCAGGCCGCCGCCCAGCGAGATGATCTGGGCCGGCAGCGAGCGGCCCAGCGTGTAGTCGAGCAGGTACCAGGAGCCGAAGGCGACCACGGCCAACACGACCGCCCCCGCCAGCATCCCCGCGCACGCGCGGAAGGTGCGCTCCAGCTCCAGCCCGTCGAGCTCCTCGCGCAGCGTGTAGGCCTCGAGCACGGTCAGCACGGCGTTGGAGATCACCGTGCCGAGCACGATCCCCTCGATCCCCAGTGGCTTGTAGAGGGCGAGCGAGACCGCGACATTGACGACCAGCGAGCCGAGCGCCAAGGCGGTCGGGAGCCACGGTCGCTGGAGGCTGAAGAACGTGCGCGTGAGCAGGAGGTTCCAGCCGCTGAAGGGCAGGCTGAAGCCGAAGATCACGAGTGCCTGGGAGACCAGCCTGGTCGACTGGAGGTCGAATTCCCCGCGCTGGTAGACGAGCCGGACCATCGGCGTCGCGAGCACGATCGTCGCGGCCGCGGCGGGGATCAGCAGCAGGGCGATCTGCCGCATGCCGACGCCGGTGATCGCCCGCAGGCCCGCGAAGTCCTTGCGCGCGGCGAGCCGGCTCAGCTGCGGGAACAGCACCGTCGCCACCGCGACCGAGAACATCCCCTGTGGGAGCATGTAGATCCGGAACGCCTTGTCGACCGCGCTCGGGACCTGGTCGGAGACGAGCGACCCGATCGTCGAGTTCAGGACGAGGTCGATGTTGATCAGGCCGAGGCCGACCGACACCGGCAGCATCAGCACGAGCACCTGGCGGACCTGCGGGTCCCCGCGCTCGGGCAGCCGCACGCGCGCCACCGGGTAGCCGATGCGCTTCAGCGCGGGGAACATCATCAGCAGCTGGACGAGCGTGCCGGCGACGACGCCGATCGCGTAGGCGTAGACGCGGTTCGGCCCCTCGAACAGCGGCGCCAGCCCCACGAGGCCGGCGATGATCACGATGTTCCAGACCAGCGGCGCGATCGCGGGGATCGTGAAGTGGTCGTGCGCGTTGAGGATGCCGACGGCCAGCCCGTTGAGGCCCAGCAGGACGACGATCGGGAACAGCACCTGCGAGAGCCCGACGCACAACTGATCCAGCTCAGGCGTGAACTGGTCGCCGGTGAAGAACGGGACGATGACCGGCGCCAGCAGGACGAACAGCAGCGAGATCAGCCCCAGCGCGACCAGCAGCAGGCCGGCCAGCGCACTCGCGAGCTGGTAGGCCTCCTTGCGCCGGCGGTGCTCGAGCAGGTCGCTGAACACCGGCACGAACGCGCTCGACAGCGCGGCGTCGGCGACCAGCGCGCGGATCAGGTTCGGGATCTGGAACGCGAGCGTGAACGCCGATGCAGCGCCACTCGTGCCGAAGTAGCTCGCCGCGACGATCTCGCGGATCAGGCCGGCGATCCGCGACAACCCGGTCGCGACCGAGAAGATCAGCGTGTTGACCGCGGTCCTGCGTGCGGGGGCTGAGGTCTCGGAAGCCAAACGGCGCGCTATGGTATGCGGCCGCTGCGGTCTGTCCCGCAGCTTCTCACTTTATGGCCAATATCGCTTCCCAGATCAAGCGCAACGCACGCTCCAAGCGCGAGCGCTTCGAGAACCGCCACTACACGTCGCAGGTCAAGACGTACTTCCGGCGACTCGAGGTCGCCGTCGCCGCCGGCGACGAGGAGACGATCGGCGCCGAGCACCGCAAGCTCGTCTCCCTGATCGACAAGGCGGTCAAGCGCGGCGCGCTGCACGCCAACACCGGCGGGCGCAAGAAGGCCCGCGCCGAGCGCCTGCGCCGCGGCGCCGCCGCCTAGCCCCGCGCCTCTCGTGGGGCGCCGCTCTCGCGCGGCGACCCACCGCGCCCCGGCCTCCTACACAAACTCCGGCGGCGTCTGCGCCGACAGCGGCTTGATCCCCGCGGCAAGCTTCTCGTCGGCCCGGATCACGTGCATCACCGCGTTGATGAGCGCGAGGTGCGTGAACGCCTGCGGGAAGTTGCCGAGGTGGCGGCCGCTGCGCGGGTCGATCTCCTCGGCGTACAGGTGCAGCGGTGACGCGTAGCCGAGCAGCTTCTGGCACAGGTCGCGGGCCAGCGAGTGCTCGCCGATCTCGCTCAGCGCGCTGACGAGCCAGAACGAGCAGATCGTGAACGTCCCCTCCTCCTCGGCGAAGCCGTCGTCGGTGTCCTCGACCCGGTAGCGCAGCACGAGCCCGTCAACCGTCAGGCGGTCGGCGATCGCCATGATCGTGTTGCGCACGCGCTCGTCCTGGGCGGGGAGGAAGCGCACGAGCGGGATCAGCAGCGCGCTCGCGTCCAGCGCGCTGGTCTCGTAGTGCTGGGTGAAGATGCCGTCCTTGCACCCGTGCTCGATGATGTCGATCTTGATCTCGTCGGCCTTGGCCTGCCAGCGCGCGGCGTGCTCGTGGGCCTCGCGCAGCCGGGCGAGCCGCGCGCCGCGGTCGCACGCCACCCAGCACATGACCTTCGAGGACACGAAGTGCTTGTCGTCCCCGCGCACCTCCCAGATGCCGCGGTCGGGCTTCTGCCAGTTGTCGATCGCGGCCTCGACGAGCCGCTCGATCAGCGGCCAGCGCCGCTCCGGCAGGTGATCGCGCGACTTCGCGTGCAGGAAGATCGAGTCCAGCATCGTGCCCCAGACGTCGTGCTGGCGCTGGTTGTAGGCCCCGTTGCCGATCCGCACGGGGCGCGCGTTGTCGTAGCCCGAGAGGTGCTCGAGCGTGTCCTCCGCCAGCTCGCGCTCACCCTGAATCCCGTACATCACCTGCAGGTCGTCCGCCTGGGCGGCGTCCTGCATGAAGTAGAAGTAGTCGTTGGCCTCCCACTCGAAGCCGAGCGAGTGCAGCCCCCAGAGCATGAACGTCGAGTCGCGGACCCAGGAGTAGCGGTAGTCCCAGTTGCGCACGCCGCCCGGTGACTCGGGCAGCGATGTCGTCGCGGCGGCGATCATCGCACCGGTCGGCGAGTAGCTGAGCCCCTTGAGCGTCAGCGCCGAGCGCTGCAGATACTGGCGCCACGGATGGTCCGGGAACTGGCCGTGGCCCAGCCACTGATGCCAGTAGTCGGCGGTCTTGACCAGCCGCTCGTAGGCCTCGTCGTAGCTGTGCGGGCCCGGGTGCTCGGAGAACGCGAGCGCGACGAACGCGGTGTCGCCGTCCTGGAGCGTCGTGAGCGCCCGGACGCGCGAGCCCTCGAAGCCGACGCGCAGGTCGGTCGTGAGCGTGAGCTTGGTCGGCCAACCGGGCGCGCTCGCCGTGGCGTTGCTGTAGCCCTCGCCAACGTATCCCCAGTTGGCGTAGCGGCGCCCGTAATCGAAGATCGGGTCGCACTCCAGCTGGACCTCGACGGAGCCGTTGACGCAGCGCATGGTGCGCAGCAGCACATGGTCGGCGTCATAGTCCGTCGGGGCGCGGCGGTGCGTGCTGGACCGTTCGTGCGTGTCGTGCCAGGGACCGACGAGCAGCACGTCGCGCACGATCAGCCAGCCGCGATCGGTGCCCCACGTGGTCTCCAGGATCATCGTGCCGGGCAGGTAGCGCCGCGCCGCGGGGACCATCGTGTCCGCCGGGCCGAGGCGGAACGTGCCCGCGTCCCGGTCCAGCACGGCACCGAACACCGAAGGGCCGTCGAAGCGGGGCAGGCACAGCCACTCGATCGCGCCGCTCGGCGCCACGAGCGCGCACGTCTCGCAGTCAGAGAGGAAGCCGTAGTCCGCGATCGGCGGGAACGGGGAGACGTGCGGAGGATCCGGGTTGTCGAGCGGCATGGAAGCGCAACCTTACCCCGCTACGACGAGCCTCGCCCGCGACGAAAGAGCGCTTGCGCCGCGACGCCGCGACGTGTCCCTCGCGCCGCGCGGCGCCCCGCGTCAGCCCGCGGCGGCGAGCACGGCGCGGACGGCGGCGGTGTCCTCGGCGAGGACGTCGCCCCCGCGCGTCTGGACCTCGAGGTCGGCCATCGCCTCGAGCGCGCGGCGCAGCCCGTCGACGTCGCGCTCGGCGACGTCCTTGACGAAGCGGTCGGCGGCCTTGGGCGGCATCCGGAGCGCCTTCTTGACCTGTGCGGCGGGCTGGCCCGCCGCGAGCGCCTCGGCGATCGCGACGGCATCGCGGAGCCGGCGGACCATGTTGTAGGTGAGACCGGTCACTCGCTCGCCCTGCTGGCGCAACTCGAGCAGCAGGTGCAGCGCGGTGCGCCGGTCACCGGCCACGAGCGCGTCGGCGAGCGTCCAGACCTTGCGCTCGGCGGACGTCGCGCACGACTCCTCGACTTCCTCGGCGCCGACCTGCGCGCCCTCGCCATGTTCGAGCGCAAGTTTCTCCAGTTCGCGCAGCAGCCGCTGTTGGCGGTCGCCGACCTGGGCGACGAGCAGCTTGGCGCCGTCACGATCCACATGTATCCCGAGCAACTCCCCCTGCTGGGCGATCCACTCAGGCAGCTTCCACGGCTTGACGCTGCTCTCCTCGGCGACCTGGCCACCGACCTTCGCGACCACGTCCTTGAGCTTCGCGGGGACCTTGAAGCGACCCTCCTCGCGGGCGAAGAACGCGACCGTGAGATCCTCCGCGCCGATCAGGGCCTTGGCCACCGGGGGGATGTCCGCATCCTTCCAGCGCTCGACGCCATCGGCGATGACGAACCGGCGGCCGATCGCGAACGTCATCGCCGAGAGCGCGCCGACCACCGCATCGGGCGTGCAGGCGTCGCCCTCGTAGACCTCGACACCGGCCGAGCCGGCCGCGTCCTCCGCCATCGCGCGCAGCCGGGCCCGCCGCTCGCCGATGCGGCCGTGGTCATCGCCGTGGATGAGGTACGCGGCGCGAAAGCTCGGCACGCGTGAGAGGGTAGAGGGGGCGCCGGTCGGCGCCCCCTCCACCGTGCATCACGGCGTGGTGGTCGAGAGCGTGAACGTCAGCGTCTTCGCGTAGGTCCCGGTGCGCAGCGCGTCGCCGGCCCCGATCGTCTGCTTGAAGCCGAGCTGCACGTTCTCGTTGGTCGTCGGCCCGGTCCACGACTTCACCGCCGTCGGGCCGTTGTCCTCACGGAGCGGCGCGTAGCTTCCCACGCCCGCCTGGAGCGGCTTGGGCAGCGAGAACGGGCCGTTGACGAGATGGCCGGGCGCGTTCGCGCTCGCGTCGATCACGGTCAGCTGGGCGTCGCCCGCCGTGCTGGTGACGGTCGCGGCCATCGTCGCGAGGTAGTCCTTGTCGACGCCTGGCGTGAACGCGCCGAACGTCGCGGGGGCGCCGAGGGCGAGCGCGAGCGTCGCCGGCACGCTGCCGCTGATGTCGCCGGTCGCGCTCGTGCTGGTGGGCACGATGTCGAACGTCGCGAGCGGCGGATCGTGGTCGGAGATCCCCGTGCCGTCGGCGGGCCGGCGCTCATAGACGTCGTTGTCGAGGTGGATGTAGCGCATGTCCGACACGCGCGACTTGAGCCCGGCGGTGACCGTGATGTGGTCGAGCGTCTGCAGGTGACCGTCGAACTTGTAGGAATACGCCCCGCCGGGGAGGTCCTTGTTCCACAGGTCGCTCAGCGTCCCGCCCTGCTGCAGACGGGTGAGCGACGGCGAGTACTCGAAGTCGTTCAGGTCGCCGGCCACGAGCACGTTCCTGCCCTGCGCCTGCAGGCTGGCCGCCTGCTGGCGGACGTACTCGGCCTCGGCGACGCGACACGGCTCCTGGTGCGACTGCGAGCCCCAGTGGTTGCTCAGCGCCGTGATCTTCAGATCGCCCTTCTGGATGTCCAGCGCGAACGGCGCGCGATCGAACAGCGGCCCGCCGGCGAGGTCGCACGTCCCCTCGCTGTGGTCGTTGTAACGCTCGGCCGCGCCGAGCACGCGCGGGTTGGACGCCGCCGTGCCGGTCTTGATCAGGAACCCGGGCGCGATCCCGCGCTCGTCGTTGTTGACGGCGTTGTACGGGGTGTAGTTGCCGAGCGCCTGGGCCAGCCCGGTCAGGGCGTTGTGGCCGTTCGCGAAGACGGCGACCTCCTGGACGGCGATCACGTCCGGATCGCGCAGCCAGTTGTGGATCGCCTTGACGATGTTCGCGGTCTTCTCGTCGTAGTCGGCCTGGGTGATCGTGTGCCCGTCGTTGACCTCGCCGACCGGGAAGTAGTTCTCGACGTTGAAGGAGGCGAAGCGCAGCGTGTCGGCCGGCTGCGCGGGCGCCTGCGGCGGGTACACCGACGTCGGAGCCTTCTCGGTCGTCGCCTGCTCGCCGTCGTTCTCGCCCGCGACGGGGAGCTGGGGCATGATCTCGTAGTAGCTGAACGTGTACGTCAGCGGGCCGACGACGTTGTGCGCGTGGTCGAACAGGTCGAGGTCGATCTGGGTCTGGCTGAACCATGGCAGGCGCGGGTCGGCCGGGTTGCCGGCGCCGCCGTCGGGCGCGGCCCCCATCTCGGCGGGCGCGTCCAGCCACGGCTCGTCATCCGCCGTCGCGACGTTCTGCCGGAACAGCCGCTGAGTCTTGGCGCCCGGCTCGAAGAACACGTCGCGGAACTTGGTCGTTCCGCCGCCGGTGGCAGTGCCGTCGCCGAGCTTCACCCGCATGCCCTGCAACGCGCGGTAGTACGGGCGCGTGACGGGATCCTGCGACTCGGCCCTCGCCTGGTCGATGAGGACCGGCGCCGGGAGCGGGTTCCCGGTCGAGTTGATCGTGCCCACGCTGGTCAAAGGCACGGTGTTGGCCGCGGGGCTCGACGGGCTGCCGACGCTCAGCGGGACCAGTTCGACGAGGCCGAACTGCGTGAAGATCTTGCCGGTGATCGTGATGTTGTCGCCGATCACGTCCGCCGGGCTCGCGGCGTTGCGCGCGATCCCGCCGAGGAAGATGCCCTCCGACGTGGTCACGGTCGGGTCGTGCGTGGCCTCTTGTAGCCACAGGCCGCTGTCGGCCTTGTAGATCGCGTCGAAGGACGAGCCGTAGAGATCGTCGATGCCCGTGACGATGCCGCGGATCTTCACCGTCTTGCCCTCGCACGGGCTGATCGCCCCGAGCGTCTGGATGGCCGAGATGCGCGTGATCCCGTTCGCGTCGCCCGCGCACGGGTCGGTGGTGGTCGGCGTGCAGGCCGCACCGCAGTTCTCCGGGGCCATCGTCTGCGGTCCGGTGAAGTCGGCGCCATTGTCGTCGGTGTCCTGCGTCCCGCCGTTCTTGCGGATGAACGCGGTGGCCGTACCGGACGTGGGGAAGTTCAGCCCCGCGCCCTCCTTCCACGCCGCTGCGGTGCCGGCGAGCGCGGAATGGCCGACGGCGTCGATCACGGCGCCGGCGGCGTTGCGCAGCTGCACTCCGCCCGTATCCGTGATGCCGGTCGAGTACGTCACGTCCCCCGGGACGGTGCCCGAGTAGCCGCTCGCGGCCGTGTTCGTGAACAGGAACGCCTTGCCGGCGGGCAGGCTGACACCGGCGGGCACGCTCGCACGGATGCTGTTCGTGCCGGCGCTGTTGGTGCCGGAGATCTGCCAGCCGCTGATGTCCTGTGCCGTGGTGGAGACGTTGCGGAGCTGGATCAGCTCGTCGTTGCCACCGTTGGGACCGCGGAACGCGACCTGGGAGAGGACCACGGTCGTTGAGGCCGCGTCGGCCGCTGGTGCCGCCACCGCTGCAGCGACCAGGACGGCCGCGACAGCGCCTGAGAGACGCAAGTTCACGGAGAGGATTCCTTTCCGGCGAGGGACTGACCGCGCAAACGTAGCGTCGGTCTCGACGGACGCGTGACGTTTTGGTGACGGCGCTCAAGGCGTCCCAACCCCCGGGCGCCCAGCGTGCGTCGCGGTTTCCGCCATCCGGCCGGGTGAACCGGCGGACCGCCGGCAGTCATCGCTCGAACCACATTCGTCCGGCGAGGACGTGCAGCCGCACCGTCCCGTCGCGGTCGGTCCGGACCACGTTCGGAACGGCCTTCAGCGCCTCGAGCGTCGACGGCGCGGGATGGCCGTAGGTGTTGTGCCGGCCGACCTCGATCGCCGCGAACCGGGGATGCAGGCGGGCGAGCAGCGCCGGCAGGCCAGGATCGGCGCTCCCGTGATGGGCGACCTTCAGCGCATCGACGGGCGGGAGGTCCAGCGGGCCGGTGACGTCGCTCTCGGCGTCCGCGGTGAGCAGCAGCTTGAATCCGGGCACCTCGGCGAGCGCGACGATCGCTCGCTCGTTGGGGTCGCCGGTCAGCGCGCCGTGCGGCGGGGGCGGCCACAGGATCTGCAGCTTCAGCGCGCCGAGCGTGATCACCTCGCCGGCCCGCGCCGCGACCGCACGGGCGTGCGCCGCCGCCAGCGCGCGTGGAAGCCCGCTCTGGACCGCGGAATGCCAGCCAGCGCCGCCGTCGAGCACCAGGCCGGTCGGGTGATCGCGGAGGACCGCCAGCGCTGCGCCCTCATGATCGGTCTGGGCGTGCGTCAGCACGAGCGCCGAGAGCCGCTTCACGCCCGCCTGTCTGAGGCGCTCGAGAATCGGTCCCTGCGGCGGTCCGGTGTCCACCAGCACCGCCGTGCCGTCGAGTTGCAGCAGCGTCGCGTCGCCCTGCCCGATGTCGAGGAAGGAGACCACGAGCTCTCCGGGCACCGGACCGGACTTCCGGGCGCGCGCGTCGCGGGCCCCGGCGAAGGCGGTCAGCGCGGCGGCCGCCAGTGCGGCGAGCAGGAGCCGCCGCCTCGCGCGACCGGGAGCGGCGACGGAGTCGGCGCCGAGCGCGAGACGGGCCGTGCCGCCGCGCCACCAGCGGACGACCACGGCGCCCAGCGCCCCGAGCGCACCGACCGATGCGACCATGCCGAGCGGGGACACGTGGACCGATACGACGGAGACCGGGGTCGCAGCCGCGAGGTGCGCGACCCGTTCGACGTAGACGAGCAACGGCGCGCAGAGCACGCTGAACGGCGCCGCCGGTGCCGTGCCGAGCTGTGCCGCCGCGGCAGCGAGCATCCCGAGCCACATGATCGGCGCGACCGCGGGCGCCGCCAGCAGGTTCGCGGGCAGCGATGCGAGCGATACCCGCTGGAAGTAGAGCGCCATCAGCGGCGCGGTGCCCGCCGTCGCAGCGATCGTGATCGCGGCGGCTTCCGCCACCGCACGCGGCAGCCGGCGTTCGAGCCGCGTTCGCAGCGGCGCGGCGCCGACGAGCAGCGAGACGACCGCCGCGAACGAGAGCTGCCAGCCGGGCTCGCCCGCGATGCGCGGGTTCACCACCAGCGTCACCGCGGCGGCGAGCCCGAGGGCGTACCACCGTTGCGCCGGCCGGCCGGCGAGCGCCGCGGCCAACCCGGCGATGCCCATCACGCCCGCGCGCTGGATCGACGGCCCGCCGCCCGCGAGCGGAACGTACACGGCGATGATCCCCGCGGCGAGCAGCAGCCGCGCATGCAGCGGCACGCCCAGCCCGGCGCAGACCGCCAGTACGAGCGCGGCGAGCAGCATCACGTTCTGACCCGACACGGCAAGGATGTGCGCGAGCCCGGAGCGCTGGAAGTCGTCGCGCACCGCGGGCGCGAGCCGCTCGTCCTCGCCCAGCACCATCCCACGCAGCAGCGCGGACTCCGGCGGGGCGAGCCCGGACGCGAGACCGGCCTCGGCACGCCGGCGCACGACGTCCAGCGCCCCGGCGAGACCGCCGCGACGGCGGCCGGTGGGCTGGACGCGGAATGTCTCGAGCGCCGCGTGGGCGTTGCGGCGCCGCTGGTAGGCGTCGATGCGGCCGAGCGGCGCGACTCGCCCCGCGATCGCGAGTTCGTCGCCGACCTCCGGCCAGCCGCCGCCCGGCGCCGCCCCGCGGACGCGAAGCACGACCTGCTCTCCCGCACCCGGGCCGTCGAGCAGGCGCACGCGCGCGACGGCCGGACCCGCGACCCGCTCGTGCACCGGCTCGAGCAACGTCGCGCGTGCGGTGATCGTGCGGCCCTGCAGACGCGCGATCGTCCCCGCGTCGAGTGCGCCGAGCCGCGCCTGACCGGCCAGCGCACCCGCGATGACCGCGGCCGCCGCCACGAGCGAGAGGCGACGACGTGCGCTCGCCGCGGCGACCAGCCCCGCGGCGGCGAGCACGAGCCCAGGAGCCGCTTGCGCGAGCAGCAGACCGCCCACGAACGCGGCGAGAGTGGTATGGCGCGGGTGCGACCGCACGGCGCCGAGCGCACGCGCTCCCGCGAGAACGACCCGCCCTCTCACACGCGCAGATGGTCGCGGAGGGCGGCGAGGCGCTTCTCGCCGATGCCAGGGATCTGATCGAGCTCGTCGACTGAGCCGAAGCCGCCATGCGCGGTCCGGAAGTCGAGGATCTTCTGGGCGGTCGCGGGGCCGACTCCGTCGAGCTGGTCGAGCTGCTCGAGCGTCGCGGTGTTGAGGTTGATGGGAACCGACGGCGTCGCCACGGGGGCCGCGGCGGCCGGGGCGGCGGACCCCGATGTCGTAGCCGCGCTCGCGCGTACCGGTACGAGCACCTGACGCCCGTCCTCGAGCTTCGCCGCGCGGTTGATCTGCGTCAGGTCCGCGCGCCGCGTGGCCCCACCCGCCCGATGTAGCGCATCCTCGACTCGCGAGCCTCCGGCCAGGCGGTAGACGCCCGGGTGGCGGACCGCGCCTGCGACGTCGACGACGACCCGGCCGCCGCCGCCCGAGCCGTCCTGGCCCGAGAGGGCGATCGTCGCCACCGGCGCCGCGGCGGCGTCGGGCGCACGTGAGCGCGCGATGTAGAACGCCGCGAGCGCCACCAGCAGCACGGCGCCGGCGGCCCACGGAAGGAGGCGGCGGGGGTCGCGGAACGGCATGTCCGCAACCTACGCCGGGTCGTGTGACGGATCAGCCTCGCTTTGTGCCGAAAGTGTGCCGATTCAGTGCCGAATCAGCGCACCACGAAGTTCACGAGCTTGGCGGGCACGACGATCACCTTCATGACCTGCTTGCCATCGATATGCGCGTGAACATTCGGCCGGTCGCGCGCCAGCGCCTCAAGCTCGTCGCGAGTGGCAGAGGCCGGAGCGTGAACGCGGTCGCGCAGCTTGCCGTTGACCTGCACGACGACCTCCACCACGTCGCGCTCGAGCAGCGCGAGGTCGGCATCAGGCCACGGCGTCTCCCATACGCGCTCGCCCGTGAGCAGTTCGAACACCTCCGAGCCCGTGTGCGGAGCGAACGGGAAGATCAGCGAAGCCGCCGTCGCAGTGGCGAAGTGCAGCGTCGCCGGGTTGACGGCGGCCCGTCGCCGGTAGGACTCGTTCACCAGCTCCATCACGGCCGCGATCGCGGTGTTGAACGCGAAGCGCCCCGCCATGTCGGACGTGACCTTCTCGATCGCCCAGTGCGCCTTGCGCATCAGCTCGAGATCGTCGCCCTGCGGCGGCTCGAGCGGGCCCAGCAGCGGCTGCGGCGGATGCTCCGCGGCGATCTCCGTGGCCAGCCGCCACAATCGGGCCAGAAAGCGGTGCACGCCCTCGACGCCCTCGTCCGACCAGTCGGCATCCTGGTCGGGAGGGCCGATGAACAGCACGTAGCAGCGCGCCGTGTCGGCGCCGTAGCGTTCCACGTACGAGACGGGGCTGATCATGTTGCCCTTGGACTTGGACATCTTCGCGCCGTCGCGCGTGATCATCCCTTGGGTGAAGAGCGCCTTGAACGGCTCCTGGATGTCCAGCAGCCCGAGGTCGGCCAGCGCCTTCACGAAGAAGCGCGCGTACATCAGATGCAGGATCGCGTGCTCGACGCCGCCGATGTACTGGTCGACGGGCGCCCACAGGCTCAGCACCTTCGGGTCCCACGGCGCGTGCTCGTTGTTGGCGTCGGTGTAGCGCAGGTAGTACCAGGACGAGTCCACGAACGTGTCCATCGTGTCGGTCTCGCGACGGGCCGGGCCGCCGCAGATCGGGCACGTCGTGTTGACCCAGTGTTCGGCGGCCGCCAGCGGCGAGCGCCCCTGCGGCGCGAAGTCCTGGACGTCCGGCAGCGCGACCGGCAGGTCCTCCTCGGGCACGGGCACGATCCCGTGCTCGTCGCAGTACACGATCGGGATCGGGGCGCCCCAGTAGCGCTGGCGCGAGAGCAGCCAATCGCGCAGGCGGTAGTTGACGCTGCGGTGCCCCTTGCCCTCGCGGTCGAGCCAATCGACGATCTTGTCCAGCGCATCGCGATTGTTGAGCCCATCGAACTCCGGCGAGGAGTTCACGAGCGGGCCGTCGCCGGCGTACGGCAGCTCCTCTCCCCCGCCGACGACGCGCCGGATCGGCAGGTTGAACTGCTTCGCGAAGTCGTAGTCGCGTTCGTCGTGACCCGGGACGGCCATGATCGCGCCGGTGCCGTACTCCATCAGGACGTAGTCGGCCACGTACATCGGGATCCGCTCGCCGTTGACCGGGTTGATCACGGCGCGGCCGAGCGGGACCCCGGTCTTGGTGCGCTCGGTGTCCGCACGCTCCTCGCGGCTCTCGGTGAGCACCCGGTTGACGTACTCCCGGACCGCCGCCTCATGCTCGGTGCCGGCGGCGAGCTTGAACACGTCTGGGTGCTCCGGCGCCATGACGAAGAACGTCGCGCCGAACAGCGTGTCCGGACGCGTGGTGAAAACCGAGTAGTCGACGCCGATCTCGGGGCTCGAGAACGTCACCTCGGCACCCTCGGAACGCCCGATCCAGTTGCGCTGCATCGTGACGACGTGATGGGGCCAGTCGATCGTCTCGAGGTCGTCGAGCAGGCGGTCGGCGTAGTCGGTGATGCGGAAGAACCACTGCTCCAGCTGGCGCAGCTCGACGGGCGTCCCGCAGCGCTCGCAGTGGCCGTCGATCACCTGCTCGTTCGCCAGCACGGTGGCGTCCTTGGGGCACCAGTTGACCGCGGCCTCTTTACGGTAGGCCAGCCCGCGCTTGAACAGCTGCAGGAAGATCCATTGCGTCCAGCGGTAGTAGCGCGGCTCGTGCGTCCCGAACTCGCGCGACCAGTCGATCGAGACGCCCCAGGAGCGGAACTGGCGCTGGAAGGCGTCGATCGAGTTCTCGGTGGCGACGCGGGGGTGCTCACCGGTCTTGATCGCGTTGTTCTCGGCGGGCAGGCCGAACGCGTCGTAGCCCATCGGGTGCAGCACGCGCATCCCGTTGCGGCGGCGGAAGTGGGCCACCGCGTCGCCGACGCTGTAGTTCTTCAGGTGGCCCATGTGGGGCTCGCCCGAGGGGTACGGCAGCATTTCGAGCACGTACGAGCGCGGCGTTCCGTCGTCCTCGTTGGCGACCTCCCAGGTGCGCTCCTGCTCCCAGATGCGCTGCCACTTGGGCTCGATCTCGCGCGGGTCGTATCGGTGCTCGGCCATTGCGCGCGGAGGTTAGCGCCCGGCGGCTCGAATCCTTGCCGGAGCGCGGGTTTCCGCCCGCCACTCGAACCGGTGTTCGCATACGGATGTTGAGCCCGAGCATGAAGGGCGCGGTGGCGGAGACCGCCATCACGCTGGAAGCGATCAGGGCCGGCGTCGCGGTGTTCAGGCCGGTCACCGAAGGGGCGCGGTACGACCTCGTGTTCGACGTGGCCGGCCACCTGCTCCGCGTGCAATGCAAGACCGGAACACGGCAGGGAGACGTGATCGTCGTCCCCACGCGCACCTCACGACATACGCCGCGTGGCTACGTGCGCACCACCTACGACGCCTCGGAGATCGACGCGATCGCGGTCTATTGTCCGGATTCAGAGGGCTGCTATCTCGTTCCGATGGCCGATCACCGCGGCCGCACCTCGATGCGGCTGCGTCTCGCCCGTGCAAGGAACAACCAAGAGTTCGCGATAAGCTACGCCGCGGATTACGAGTTCCACGGGGCTATAGCTCAGCTGGGAGAGCGCTTGACTGGCAGTCAAGAGGTCGGGGGTTCGAATCCCCCTAGCTCCACTTGACCGGAGGCCGCCTGAATGGCGGCCTCCGCTGTTGGTGGGCGGAGTTTCTCCGACGCGCGAGCTCAGGACTCGACGACGCGCTTGGGCGCCTCGCCCCACAGCTGCTCGAGCCGGTAGAACTCGCGCGCGTCGGGGGTGAAGACGTGCACGATCACGTCGAGGTAGTCCATCAGGATCCAGCGCGCCTCCTGCAGGCCCTCGACGCGCCGGGGCAGCAATCCGTGCTGGCGCTTCATGTTCTCGTGGATGCGGTCGTGGATCGCCTTGGTCTGGCGGTCGGTGCCGCCGGAGGCGATGACGAAGTAGTCCGTGTAGCCGAGGACGCCGCGCAGGTCGAGCTCGACGATGTCGAGCGCCTTGACGTCGGCGGCGTAGCTCTCGACGAGCTCGGCGAGCTTGGACGGTTCCAGCTGAGTGGCGGTCGAGGTCATGAGCGGTAGAGGCCGGCGGTGGCGATGTAGTCGGCGACAGGGTCCGGCACGAGGTACCGGATCGAGCGGCCGGCGGCGACGCGGCGGCGGATCATCGAGGAGGAGATATCGAGGCGGGGCATGTCGAAGAAGCGGATCCGTTCGGCGCCGGGCAATCCGGCCAGGCGTTCGGTGATGTCGTCCCGGCGGACACCCTCGCGCTCGGCCACGCCGAGGCCGGCGAGAGAGAGGACGGCCTCCGGCTCATGCCAGGTCGGCAGGCTGTGGGCCATGTCACCTCCCATGATGAAGGTGAGCTCGTCCTGTGGACTGGACTCATGCAGCCGTCTGAGGGTATCGACCGTGTACGAGCGCCGCGGAACGTCGACTTCGATCCGCGACACGTCCAGGCGCGGATCGCCCGCCACGGCGCGCCGGCAGAGCTCGACGCGGTGCTCCACCCCGGGATCGCTCTCGGCCTCCTTGTGCGGCGGCTGATAGACGGGAACGAGCAGGACGCGGTCCAGTTCGAGCTGGTCGGCGGCCTCGCTCGCGCACACGAGATGGGCCAGGTGCGGCGGGTTGAACGTCCCGCCGAGCAGCCCGACCCGCGTCAACCGCGGATCTGCCCGTCGCCGTCGATCAGGTAGCGCGTGGAGCACAGCTCGCGCAGCCCGATCGGGCCGCGCGCGTGCAGCTTCTGCGTCGAGTTGCCGATCTCCGCGCCCATGCCGAACTCGCCCCCGTCGGTGAAGCGCGTGGAGGCGTTGACGTAGACGCAGGCCGCGTCCACTTCCAGCTGGAACGCGCGCGCGGCGGCGCGGTCGTTGGTCAGGATCGCCTCGGAGTGGCCGGAGCCGTACCGGTTGACGTGCTCGATCGCCTCGCGTACCGAGTCGACGACCTTCACGGCGAGCACGAGCGCGAGGTACTCCTCGCCCCAGTCGGCCTCGCTCGCCTCATCGACCCACGGCACGATCGCGCGCACCCGCGCGTCCCCGCGCAGTTCGACGCCCGCGTCGCGCAGTGCGCCCAGTGCGCCGGGCAGGAACTCGGCGGCCACCGATGCGTGCACCAGCAACGTCTCGGCGGCATTGCAGGCCGACGGGCGCTGGACTTTGGCGTTGAACGCGATCGCCTGTGCGGCGCTGAGGTCGGCCGTCGCGTCGACGTAGACGTGGCAGTTGCCGGCCGCGGCGTAGATCACCGGAACCTTCGCAACCGCCTGGATCGCCTTCTTGAGCCCTTCGCCGCCGCGCGGGACGATCAGATCGACGATCCCCTCGAGCTGGGCCAGTTCGGTCAGCGCCTCGCGCCCCCCGCCGACGAGCGTCAGTGACCCCTCCGGCAGGCCGGCGGCGTCGGCGGCGATCCGCGCCAGCACGGCGTTGGAATGGGCCGCGGACGAGGAGCCGCGCAGGAGCACCGCGTTGCCGGACTTCAGGCACAGCGCCGCGGCGTCGATGGTCACGTTCGGTCGCGCCTCGTAGACGACCGCGACCACGCCGAGCGGGACGCGCACCTTGCGCACGTCGAGGCCGTTCGCGAGCCGGCCGCCGGAGACCACCTCGCCCACGGGGTCCGGCAGCGCCGCGATCGCGCGCGCGCCGTCGGCGATCCCACGTACGCGCTCCTCGGTCAGCGTCAACCGGTCCATCAGCGCTGCGCTGATGCCCGCTTCGCGACCGGCCTCGAGATCGCGCGCGTTGGCCTCGAGGATCTCGCCGACGCGCGCCTCCAGGGCATCAGCGATCGCGATCAGGGCACGGTCCTTGACCGCCGAGTCGAGCGTCGCCAGCTTGCGCGCGGCCGCCTTCGCGGCCAGCGCGAGATCGGTGACGGACGTGGATTCAGCGACGGTGGCGGCCATGCGACCAAGTCTAAGCAGTCGCCCCGCGACGGTTCGAATCCGCGTCCACCGCGGCGCGCTCGACCGTGCCCTCGATCAGCCCGTACGGCTCGCTGGTGGCCTGGAAGATCTCGTTGTCGTTGGGGATCCCGAAGCGCGCCAGGTCGTACAGCAGGTGGTGGCGGTTGGGCAGCGAGAAACGGACGCGCTCGATCTCCGGCCGCGCCTTCAGCACCGCCTCGCCCAGGCGGTAGAGCGTGAACTGCACCGACGGGCTGTAGTGGTCGACGAAGGCGTCGAGGATCGCGGACCGGGCCGCGGCGAACGCGGCGTCGTAGTCGGCCGGCCGCGAGTACTCCCACGACGCCGTCACGATCGTGCACAGGATGCGGTCGTCGGTCTCCGGCAACGTCGTGTACTGCTCGCGCAGGAAGCTCTCCCAGCCGGAGTTCGTCGTCTTCAGGACCAGCAGATCCTCGATCCCGGCGGCGACCGCACCGCCGGAGTCCACCGTGGAGACGCGCGTACCGCCGCTGCCACGCTGGAACGCGTGCTCGTGCGAGCCGAGCCGCTCCCACGAATGCTCCTCGATCCGTACCGTGGCCCGCGTCACGGTCGGTCCCGCCGCCACGAAGTGCCGCGCCAGCACCAGCCCGAAGTCCTCGATCGCGCCGGTCAGGTGCTCCGGCGCGAGCGCGTAGACGGTATTGCGCATCGTGTCCGTCGCGAGCAGGCCGGCGTTGTCGCCCTGCATATGGGCGGCCGTGAAGTCGCCCTCCAGCGCGATGTGGACCGTCAGGTCGCGGAGCTCGTGGCGGCCGGGCGTCCGCACGACCTTCACGAGCCGCACCTCGCCCTTGCCGTACCGGTTGGCGCCGAGATTGATCTGGCCAGTTCGTTCGATCGGTCCAGTATCCCAGCGGCATGAGCCCTCGCGTGACAGCGAGGGAGCGCACGCGCCGGAGCTTGCGGCGCGGCACGCGGGTGCCCGGTGGGCGGAGGCCGCGGCGGACGTCGCGATCGCGTTCATCTGGACACCTCGCGCAGTTCGCGCGCGATCTCCTCCACGTCGCCCGTGCGGAGCTCGCCGGCGTCGACGACGATCTCGCCGTTGACCATCACCAGCTCGGCCAGCGGCCGCGGACCGAAGGCCAGCGCGGCCACGGGGTCGGCGATCCCCGCGTGGTCGAGTCCGTCGAGCCGCCACAGGACGACGTCGGCCAGCTTGCCGGGCTCGAGCGAGCCGAGCTCGTCGTCGCGGCCGAGACAGCGGGCGCCGTGCAGCGTACCCAGCTCGAGCGCCTGTGCCGGGGTGAGCGCCGCCGGCCCACCGCGCAGCCGAGCGGCCAGCAGCGCCTGCCGCAGCTCGCCGCCCAGCTCCCCGGCCTCGTTGGAGGCGGCGCCGTCGACGCCGAGGCCGACCGGGGCGCCCGCGTCGACGAGCGCTCTGACCGGTGCGATGCCCGCGCCGAGGCGGGCGTTGGAGCTCGGACAGTGCGCGACGCCGGTCCTCGTCCGGCCGAACTTCTGGATCTCGGCGTCGTCGAGGTGGACGCAATGGGCGAGCCAGACGTCATCTCCGAGCCAGCCGAGCTCGTCCAGGTACTCGACCGGACGTACGCCGAAGCGCTCGAGGCAGAACTGCTCCTCCTCGGCAGTCTCGGCGAGGTGGGTGTGCAGCCGGACGCCGCGCGCCCGCGCGAGCTCGGCGGTGTCGGCCATCAGCTCGCGCGTCACTGAAAACGGCGAGCACGGCGCGAGCGCGATCCGGCACATCGAGCCTGGGCCCGGGTCGTGGTGCGCACGCAGCGCGGCGTCGTAGGCGGCGAGGATCGCGTCGCGGTCCTCGACGACGCTGTCCGGCGGCAGGCCGCCCTGGCTGACGCCGAGATCCATCGCCCCGCGGCACGGGTTGAAGCGGATGCCGAGTTGCCGGGCGGCCTCGACCTCGACGGCCAGGAGGTCGCCCGCGCCGTGCGGGAAGACGTAGTGGTGATCCGCTGCGGTCGTGCAGCCCGAGCGCAGGAGCTGCGCCAGCCCCGCACGGGCGGCCGCGCGCTCGGCCGCCGCGTCGATCGTCGCCCACACCGGATAGAGCTCGGTGAGCCACTCGAACAGGTTCGCCGTCTGCGCGTGCCCGCGTGTGGACCACTGGTAGAGGTGGTGATGGCAGTTCACGAGGCCCGGCGTGGCGAGGCAGCCGGTGGCGTCCAGGCGCGGCCCGTCGCCGGCGCGCGCGGGTCCGGGCCCGACCGCGACGATTCGGTTGCCCTCGACGACGATGTGACCGTCCGGATGGACGCCGCCCGTGACGGTGGCGACGGAGCATCCCTCGATGATCATGCGCCCGGCCGCTGCGCGCCGTTGACGGCGATCGACAGCCTCATGCAGCTGCCCCGCACGCGCTCTGTTGAAGGATCTTCACTGGCCATTCCCCCTCCTCCCGCAGAGTAGAACGCTTCTTGTGCCGCTCGCGCTGGTTATCAGTCATCAGGTTGTCTGTCAACCTGATGACCGTCGTGTAGACTCGAGAACCGCAGCGCGTGAGCCATTGCCGAGTTCCACCGCGCGCACGCTGACCACCGCGATGCAACCCTCATGACGACGATCCTGCGTGCCCGACTCGCCCACACGCCGCGTGACCCCTTCGCGGGCGAGGACGCGCTCGAAGCGTTCGACGACGGCGCGCTCGCCTTCGACGCCGGCTCGATCCTCGCCAGCGGAAGCTGGCCCGACGTCCGTGGCGCGTTCCCCGGTGCGGACGTGCTCGACCGGCGCGACGCGATCCTGCTGCCCGGCCTGGTCGACACCCACGTGCACTTCCCGCAGGTTGCGGTGATCGGGGCGATGGGACTGGAGCTGCTCGACTGGCTCAAGACGCGCACGCTCCCGGAGGAGGCGAAGATGGCCGACGCGGTCTACGCGCGGGCGACCGCGCGGCGCTTCGTGCGCTCGCTGGCAGCGAACGGCACGACGACCGCGCTCGTGTTCGGCGCGCACTTCACCGCCGCGCAGGAGGCGCTGTTCGAGGAGGCGGAGGAGTCCGGCCTGCGGATCTCGAGCGGGCTCGTGGTGTCTGACCGCAGCCTGCTCGCCGAACTCGAGGTGACACCCGACGAGGCCTACGTGCGCAGCCGGGCGATGATCGAGCGCTGGCACGGCCGCGGCCGGCTGCGCTACGCGGTCACGCCGCGCTTCTCGGTCTCCTGCACCGAGGCGATGCTCGACGCCTGTGGCGCGCTGCTGGACGAGACGCCGGACCTGCTCTTCACCAGCCACGTCAACGAGAACCCGAGCGAGATCGCGTTCGTGCGCGAGCTGTTTCCGGCGGCGCGCGACTATGTGGACACCTACGAGCGGGCCGGCGTGCTGCGCGAGCGCTCGGTCCTGGCGCACAACGTGCACGTCTCCGACGGCGAGCTCGTCCGGCTCGCCGACACGCGCTGCGCCGTCGCGCACTGCCCGTCGAGCAACGCCTTCCTCGGCTCGGGGATCTTCTCGATGGCGCGTCACGTCGCCCACGGCGTCCATTTCGGGCTCGGCACCGACGTCGGCGCGGGCACCGGGCTGAGCCTCTTCAAGGAGGCGCTGATGGCCTATCACGTGCAGATGGTCCACCCGTCCGGACATCGCATCGGTCCGGCGCACCTGCTCCACCTCGCGACGGCGGCGGGCGCCCAGGCGCTCGGCCTCGGCGACCGCGTCGGCGACCTCACGCCCGGAAAGAGCGCCGACTTCGTGCTCCTGCGGCCGCCCGCGGACAGCACGCTCGAGGCCGTGCTCGAGCGCGCCGAGGACTGGCCGGCGGCGCTGGGCGCGCTGTTCACGCTCGCGCGCGAGGAATCGGTCGTCGAGGTGCGCGTGGCCGGCGACATCGTCTTCAGCCGCGAGCCGCACCCCGTGACCGCCTGAGCCGCGGCTCGGAGCGACGGGGCCGCGCCCGCGCGCCGCGCGGGGTCGGCGCGACGCGCGGGGTCGGCGCGACGCGCGGGGTCGGCGCGACGCGCGCGCGGGCGGCTCGGCGGGGCGAGAGCGGGGGACGTGACGGGCGCGGCGCGCGGCGACGCGCGCGGCGGAGGAGCGGGAGCCTCAGTCGGGCAGCAGCGGCATCACCACCCCGGGATCGCGGCCGAGCAGGACCGCGCGCATGATCGAGCTCGAGCCGAAGCGGTCGCGGACGTCGTCGAGCGTGGCGTCCAGCGCGCGCCGGCGATCCAGCGGGAGCACGAGCTGGACGTAGCCCGCGTCGGCCAGGCCCGTGAGCGAGAAGCCGAGCAGGGTCAGACCGCGCTCGTCGACCAGTGGCATCGAGGCGCGCAGAAGGTCGCGCGCCGTGGCCAGCAGCGTCGGCGTGTGGCACGTGGGCTTCGGGCAGCGTGTAGGAGCGCGTGGCCCGCGCAAAGTCGTCGAAGCGCATGCGCAGCACCACCGTCCGGCACACACGCTCGGCCGCGCGCAGGCGGCGGGCGAGGCGGTCGATCAGCGCGCACACCGTCGTGTCCAGCGACGCCAGCGTGCGCGGACCGCGCCGTCCGAGCGCGCGCTGGGCACCCATCGAGCGCCGCCGGCGGCCGCGCTGCACGCGCCGCGGGTCGCGATTGTGCGCGAGCGCGTGCAACTGGCGCCCGGCCGCGCGGCCGAGCATCGCGACCAGCACCGGCTCGGCCAGCGCGGCCACCTCGCCGACCGTGGAGATGCCGCGCGCGTGCAGCTTGGCGGTGGTCACCTTCCCCACGCCCCACAGGCGCTCGACCGGCAGCGGGTGCAGGAACGCGAGCTCGCCGTCCGGCGCGACGACGAGCAGGCCGTCGGGCTTGGCGACGCCGCTCGCGACCTTGGCGAGGAACTTGGTGCGGGCGACGCCGACGGTGATCGGCAGCCCGACCTCGGCCGCGACCCGCTTGCGCAGCCGCGCCGCGATGTCGTGCGGGGAGCCGGCGATCCGCCGCATGCCGCGCACGTCGATGAACGCCTCGTCGATCGACAGCCCCTCCACGACCGGCGACGTGTCGTCGAAGACCTCGAAGACCGCGCGGCTGGCCTCCGTGTACGCGCTCATGCGCGGCGGCACGACGATCGCCCGCGGGCACAGGCGGCGCGCCGTCGCCCCGCCCATCGCGGTCTTGATCCCGTACGCCTTGGCCTCGTAGGACGCCGCCAGCACGACGCCGCCGCCGACGATCACCGGCCGCCCGCGCAGCCGCGGCTGGTCGCGCTGCTCGACCGACGCGAAGAACGAGTCGAGGTCTGCGTGCAGGATCGTGGCCTCGCCGGACACGAACACATGTTCGCACGACGGCCGGACGGCTATGCGAGCACGAAGTAGTCCCGGTGCACGGCTTCCTCGGTCGCCCGCGGGAGCACCTCGCGGACCTCCGTGGACTTCATGCCCATGACCTGCCGCAACTCCGCGGCGGAGTAGTTGGAGATGCCCTTGCCGACCGGGTCCGACGCGGCACGCACCTCGACCGCGTCACCGGCCTCGAACGCGCCCTCGACCGACACGATCCCGACGGGCAGCAGCGACGTTCCGCCCTCGCGCAGCGCCCGCGCCGCGCCGGCGTCCACGACCACCGCGCCCTGCGACGGCTTCGCGTACTTCAGCCACAGCTTGAACGACGGCTGGCGCACCGGATGGGGCGCGAACCGCGTCCCGCCCGCCTCGCCCGCCCACGCCGAGGCGAGCAGGCCCGGCCGGAAGCCCGAGCCGATCACGGTCGGGATCCCCGCCGCGGTCGCCATCTCGGCCGCCGCCACCTTCGAGCGCATCCCACCCGAGCCGAGCGGCGACGTGGCGGTCCCGATGTCCAGCGAGGCCAGCGCGGCCGGATCGTCGATCGACTCGACCAGCCGAGCCGACGGATCCGAGCGCGGATCGGCCGTATACACCCCGTCGGTCGACGTCAGCAGCAGCAGCAGCGACGCGTCGACCAGCACCGCGACCTGCGCGGCCAGGAAGTCGTTGTCGCCGAACGAGATCTCGTCGGTCGTGGTGGTGTCGTTCTCGTTGATCACCGGCACGATCCGCCACTCCACGAGCTTGCGCAGCGTCCGGCGCGCGTTCAGGTAGTGCGTGCGCGCGCTCATGTCGAAGAACGTCAGCAGCACCTGCGCGGTCTTGACCCCGAGCTCCTGCAGGTACTCGTCGTACGTGCGGTACAGACGCCCCTGGCCGACCGCGCTCGCCGCCTGCAACTCCTCCACCGCGCGCGGGCGCCCGCCCATCCCGAGCAGGTGAATGCCGCGCGCGATCGCCCCCGACGTGACGACCACCACGTCGACGCCCGAGGCGTGCAGCGACGCGACCTCCTCGCAGATGCGCGCGATGATCGACACGCGCAGGCCGCCGCTGTCATGAGCGACGATCGAGGAGCCGAGCTTGACGACCGCGACGGGCACCCGGGCTCAGAACGACGGGTCGAGCTCGAACACGATGCCGCCGATCTCGACGTCGTCGCCGGGCGCGAAGCCGGCCCGCTCGAGCGCCTCGATCACGCCCATGCGCGCGAGGCGCCGCTCGACGTGCGCCGCCGCCTCCTCGTTCTCCATGTCCCAGCGCGCGATCAGGCGCTCGACGGCGTCGCCGGACACGATCCACTCGCCCGCCGGCCCGCGTGCGATGTCGAACGCGCCCGACGCGGCGGGCCGGAACACCGCGTAGTCGGCGACGTCGTCCTCCCCCGCGCCCTCGGGCTCGGGCGTGGCCACCGGCACGCGCTCGAGCAGGGCGCTCCGCAACTCGTCCAGCCCCTGGCCCGTCGCGCTCGACGTGACCAGCACCGGGAACGCGACGCGCGCCGCCCACTCCGCGGCGGCCCGCGCCGCCGCCTCGGGCGCCACGAGGTCCGCCTTCGACAGCGCCAGCAGGCGGGGAAGCGCCGCGAGCCGCGGATCGTGCTCGGACAGCTCGCGCTCGATCACCTCGAAGTTGCGGACCGGGTCGGACCCGTCCAGCGGCGCCAGGTCGAGCACGTGCACGAGCAGCCGCGTGCGCTCGACGTGCGCGAGGAAGTCGTGCCCGAGCCCCGCGCCGCCCGACGCGCCCTCGATCAGCCCGGGAATGTCGGCCAGCACCAGCTGGCGCTCCCCGTAGTCGATCGTTCCCAGCACCGGCTGGAGCGTGGTGAACGGGTACGCGGCCACCTTCGGCTGCGCGCGCGTCATCCGCGACAGCAGCGACGACTTGCCGGCGTTGGGCAGCCCCACGAGGCCGACGTCGGCGAGCAGCCGCAGGTGCAGCTCGACGGCGCCCTCCTCGCCCGGCAGGCCGCGCTCGGCCAGCCGCGGCGCCTGGCGCACGGCGGTGGCGAACTGCTTGTTCCCGCGGCCCCCGGACCCGCCGAGGGCGAGGGTGAGCTCCTGCCCCGGGCGCACGAGGTCATAGCGGCGCCCGTCCCAGCGCTCGACCGTCGTGCCCGGGGGAACGCCGACCACGAGCCGCTCGCCGTCGGCGCCGTGGCGCAGCGCGCCCTCGCCGTGGCCGCCGCGGCCGGCCTTGTAGCGCCCGCGCCGCCGGAAGCTCTGCAGATCGCGCAGGGAGTCGTCGCAGCGCAGCACGACGTCGCCGCCGCGGCCGCCGTCGCCGCCGTCCGGGCCGCCCTTGGGCACGCGCGACTCGCGCCGGAACGACAGCGAGCCGTCGCCGCCCCGTCCGGCCTGCACCTCGATACGCGCGCGATCCGCCAGCATGTCGGCGGCTAACGATAGGAGCCGCCCAGAATCATCCTTTCGATTGATGGCACAGCCGCGCTCGCCGCATAGCGTGCGTTCCGTGCTCGAGGCCCTCGTGGACCACGTCTATGCCGCTGCCCGCTCCGCGGGCGTCGACGAACGGATCGCGGTCGAGATCACTCGCCGCGTCCTCGTGGCCGACCCCTCCGGGCGCCCGGACGTGCTCGCGGCCCGCGGTGCCCGCATCGCCGCGGGCCGCGCGCCGGCGTACGCCACGATGGCCGCCGAGGACCGCGACGCGGTCGTCCTCGCGCGTGCACTGGGCTGGAAGGCCGACCACATCGCCGACCACCTCGCGACGACGCCGGCCGACGTCAGGAGCCGCCTCGCGCGCGGGCTGCGAACGCTGCGGCCTCGGCACGATTGCGCAGTCGGAGCTTCTCGAGCACATGCCGGACATGCGTCTTGACGGTCGCCTCACTGACCACCAGGCGCTCGGCGATCTCGCGGTTGCGCAGCCCGCGGCCGATCAGCTCGAGCACCTCGGCCTCGCGCGCCGACAGCGATCCGGCGGGTGCCTCGGCCGACGCCATCACGCGCGGTTCGCCACCGAGCACCGCCTCCACCAGCTCCTCCGGCTGCATGTCCTTGAGCAGGTAACCCGCGGCGCCCACGCGCAGCGCCGCCCGCACGTCGAGCGAATCCTCTGACACCGTGAGCATCAGCACCCGCACGCCGGGCACGCGCGCCCGGATCGCCGCGCACGCCTCGACGCCGCCGACGTCCGGCATGCCGACGTCGAGCAGGGCGACGTCCGGGGCCAGCCGGACCGCGAGCTCCACCGCCTCGCGCCCGTCGCACGCAAGCCCGACGACCTCGATCCGGTCGTCGGCGGCCAGCAGTGCCGCCGTGCCCTCGCGCATGAGCCGGTGGTCGTCGGCGATGATGACCCGTACCACGCGCGGATTGTGTCAGCCACAGTGATCGAAGAAGGACTCGCCGGCCGCCTCGCCCCCGAAGTGCTCGCGGGCCTCGGGGCCGTATCGCGCGTGTCGCGTGCGCTGGCCGGCACCGGCGACCTGCCGGACCTCGCCCGCGCGGCGCTGGCGGCGATGCGCGACGCCCTGCACTTCGACCGCGCGTCGCTCTACCTGCCCGACGCCGACGGGCAGCCGGTGCTGCGCCGCCACGTCGGCGACGCCGCGGCCGACGAGCTGGCCTTCGACGAGGAGGCGTGGCGGCTCGCGGTCGCCGGCGGCGCGCCGATCGTGCTGCGCGAGGCGGCCAGCTGGCTGGTCGCGAACCCGTTCGACCCGCCCGCGCGCGACTGGGTGATCCTGCCGCTGGCCGGCGATCAGCGCGAACTCGCCGGCGTCGTGATCGCCAGCGCGCGCGAGCCGATCGTCGTCGACCCGCTGAGCGGGACCGTGCTGAGCCTGCTCGGCCTGCAGCTGAGCGCGGGGATCACCACCGCCCGCCTGCGCCGCGCCCTGCAGCGGGCGGCGATGGAGCGCGAGCGCCGCACGCTGGCCGCCGAGGTCCACGACGGGCTGGCGCAGTACCTCGCGGTGGCGCGACGCGAGCTCGCGCTGCCCGAGCCCGACACCGAGCGGCTGCGCGAGGCGGTCGACGCCGCCCACCGGATCGTACGCTCGCGCCTGCAGGAACTCTCCTCCGACGCGCCTGCAGGGCTGCGCGAGGCGATCGACGCTGCCGCCGCCCGCGCGCGCCTGCCGGTCAGCGTGAGCGGCAACGGCGAGGCCGGGCCGGAGGCGGTCACGCTCGCCGCCCGGATCGTCTCCGAAGCGCTCGCCAACGCCGACGCGCACGCGGACGCCAACGCGGTCGACATCCGCTTCGCGGCGCGCGACAAGCGCCTGGAAGTGATCGTCGAGGACGACGGCTGCGGATTCGACCCCGCCGGTGCGCCCGGCGTCGGCGACGGCCACCTCGGCCTGACGGTGATGCGGGAGCGCGCCCGCGGCCAGGGCGGGACGTGCGAAATCGACTCCGCCCCTGGCGCGGGAACCCGGATCCGGCTATGGATACCGCTATAGAAACGGTCATCCCCACCGGCGCCTGCCCGCACCTCGCGGTGCTGCTGTCGCGGCGGGAGGAGGTGGCGCCCACGCTCGCATCCTTCTACGCGCTCGGCGCCAAGCGCAACGGGTGGCTCTTCCACCGCACGCTCGAGGGCCACACCGACGCCGACCGCGCGGCGCTGACCGCCGCGGGGCTCGACGTCGCCGGGCTCGAGGCCGATGGGCGCATGGTGATCTCGGAGATCGACCTCGACATCACCGTCCAGGACTACGTGCACGCGTGGGAGCCGCAGATGGAGGCGGCGCTGGCGAGCGGCTTCAGCGCCGCCTGGTGGGCGCGCTTCCCGATCGGCCCGGACGCGGCGATCATCGAGCGCTCGGTCGAGTACGATCGCGCATGGGACGACCACTTCCGTGACCGTCCCTGCGTGTCGCTGTGCCTGTTCATCGTCGGCGACCTCGAGCGCGAGCGCCGCGCGGCGCAGCTGGCCGAGACGCACGACCGCGTGCTCAGCGGGCCGTAGCCCGCCTGCGCTTGGGCATGATGTCGGTGATCGTCCCCTCGGCGACCTCGGCCGAGAACATCACGGTCTCCGACAGCGTCGGATGCGGGTGAATCGACAGCGAGATGTCCTCGGCGTCGAGCCCGGCCTCGATCGCCAGCACGACCTCGGCGATCAGCTCGCCGGCGTTGACGCCGACCATCCCGGCGCCCAGCACGCGATGCGTCTCGGGGTCCACGACCAGCTTCGTCATGCCGTCCGAGCGGCCCATCGACAGCGCGCGTCCGGACGCCGCCCACGGGAACGAGGCGGTGTCGACCGCGGTGCCCTCGGCCTTCGCCTGCGTCTCGGTCAGCCCGGTCCACGCGACCTCGGGGTCGGTATACGCGACCGACGGGATCGAGCGCGCGTCCCAGGCCGTGTCGTGACCGGCGATCACCTCGGCGGCCAGCACGCCCTCGTGCGAGGCCTTGTGGGCGAGCATCGGCTCGCCGCGCACGTCGCCGATCGAATAGATGTGCGGCACGTTGGTCCGCATCTGCACGTCGGAGGCGATGAAGCCGCGCTCGTCGACCGCGACGCCCGCCGCGTCGGCGCCGATGCGCGCCCCGTTCGGCTTGCGGCCCACCGCGACGAGGATGCGATCGAACGTCTCGGTCGACTCGCCGAACTTCACCTTCAGCCCGTCCGCGGCCGCTTCGACGGCCTCCACCCCGGTCTCGAGGTGGATCGCCGCATAGCGGCCCTTGATCCGCTTCTCGAGCACGCGGATGAGGTCCTTGTCGACGCCGGGGATGAGCTGGTCGAGCAGCTCCACGACGGTCACCTTCGAGCCCAGCGCGTCATAGACCGTCGCCATCTCGAGCCCGATGATGCCGCCGCCGATGACCAGCAGCCGCTCCGGGATCTCCTCGACGTCGAGCGCGCCCGTGGAGTCCATGATCCTCGGGTCCTCGGGCAGGAACGGGAGCGTCGCGGCCTCCGACCCGGCGGCGATGATGCAGTGCTCGAACGCGACCGTCGTGTCGCCGACGCCGATCGTGTGCGGGCCGGTGAACGTGCCGGTGCCGCGCACGACCTGGACCTTGCGCTGCTTGGCCAGCGACTCGAGCCCGCCGGTGAGCCGCGCCACGACGCTCTCCTTCCAGGCGCGGACCTTGTCGATGTCCACGCTCGGCGGCTCGAACGACACCCCGGCCTCGGCGAGCTCGCCGGCCTCGGTCAGCACCTTGGCCATATGCAGGAGCGCCTTGGACGGGATGCAGCCCACGTTCAGGCACACGCCGCCGAGCCGCTCGCCGCGGTCGATGAGGGCGACCGACAGCCCGAGGTCGGCGGCGCGGAAGGCCGCGGTGTAGCCGCCCGGGCCGCCGCCCAGCACGACGACCTGCACGTTGACGTCGGCGTCCGGCGTCGCGGGCGCGGCGGGCTCCGCCGGGCGGGTGCCGTTCTCCGACGGGGTCTCGAGGCTCATCAGCACCGAGCCCTGAGACACGCGGTCGCCGACCTTGATCCGGACGTCCGCGACCTTGCCGGCCGCGGGCGACGGCACCTCCATCGTCGCCTTGTCGGACTCGAGCACCACCAGCGGGTCCTCGACCGCCACGTCGTCGCCGGGTCCGACCAGGACCTCGATGACTCCGACGTCCGTGAAGTCGCCGATATCCGGGACCTTTACCTCCATCAGAGCAGCACCCTTCGCAGATCGGAGAGCTGGGTGACCAGGTGCGCGACGAAGCGCGCGGCGAGCGCGCCGTCGATCACGCGGTGGTCGTAGGACAGCGACAGCGGGACCATCAGGCGCGGCACGAACTCGCTTCCGTTCCAGACCGGCTTCATCGCCGAGCGCGTGACGCCGAGGATCGCCACCTCGGGCGCGTTGACGATCGGCGTGAAGCCCGTGCCGCCGATGCCGCCGAGGCTCGAGATCGTGAACGTCGAGCCCTGCAGGTCGGCGCTCGACAGCTTGCCCGCGCGGGCCTTGCCCGACAGCTCCGTGAGGTCCTTCGCGACGTCCAGGATGCCCTTGCGATCGGCGTCCTTGATCACCGGGACGATGAGCCCGTTCGGCGTGTCGGCCGCGAAGCCGATGTTGTAGTAGCGCTTGAGCACGAGCTCGTCGCCGTCGAGCGAGGAGTTGACGACTCCGAACGCCTTGAGCGAGGCCACGACGGCCTTCACGAGCAGCGCCACCATCGTCACCTTGGCGTCGGACTGCTCGGCGTTGGTGCGCTTGCGGAACGCCTCGAGCTCGGTGATGTCCGCCTCGTCGTGATGGGTGACGTGCGGGATCATCACCCAGTTGCGGGCCAGGTTGGGCCCGCTGATCTTCTGGATCCGGGTGAGCGGCTGGCGCTCGACCTCGCCGAAGCGCTCGAAGTTGACGGACGGCCACGGTGCGAGCTCGAGGCCCGCGACGCTCGCGGCCGGTGGCGCCTTCGCCGGCGCCGGCTCCTGCGGCCGGCGCAGGTCCTCCTTCGTGATGCGCCCCTTGCGCCCCGAGCCGCGCACCGTCGCGAGGTCGATGCCGAGCTCGCGCGCCAGCCGGCGCACGCTGGGGCTGGCGTACGCGGGCGCCTCGCTCGTGCTCGCCTGCGGCGACGCGACCTCCGCGGGCGCAGGCGGCGCCTCCTCGGGCGCGGCCACGGGCGCCGGCTCGGGCGCGGCGGCCGCGGGCGCGGCGCCGTTTGGAGCGGCGGTCTCCAGGGTCAGGATCGCGGAGCCCTCCTTGACCTTGTCGCCGACCGCGACGATCAGCTCGGCGACCTTCCCGGCCGCCGGCGAGGGCACCTCCATCGTCGCCTTGTCGGACTCGAGCACCACCAGCGGGTCCTCGGCGTTGACCTCGTCGCCGACCGAGACGAGCACCTCGATCACCGGAACGTCCTCGAAGTCCCCGATGTCCGGGACCAGAACCTGCTCGGTACCAGCCATCGTCGCCTCCCTCATACCCGCCACGGCGCGGGCCGTTCGGGGTCGATGCCGTAGGACTCGATCGCCTGCTTGGGCGCGCCGGCGTCCACCTCGCCGGCCATGGCCAGCTCGGTCAGCGCCGCCAGTGCGACGTGATGGCGATCGACCTCGAAGAACGAGCGCAGGGTCTTGCGGTAGTCGCTGCGCCCGAACCCGTCCGTGCCCAGCACGCGGTAGCTGCCGGGGACCCACGGGCGGATCTGCTCCGCGTAGGAGCGCATGTAGTCGGTCGCCGCGATCACCGGGCCGGCGTGGCCGGCCAGCGAGGTCTCGACCCAGGTGCTCCTGGCCTCCTCCCCCGGATGCAGCGTGTTCCAGCGCTCGGCCTCCAGCCCCTCGCGCCGCAGCTCGGTGAAGCTCGGGACGCTCCAGATGTCGGCCTCGACGCCGAAGTCGTCGCGCAGCAGGTCGGCGCCGGCGATCACCTCGCGCAGGATCGTGCCCGACCCGAGTAGCTGGACCTTGGCGTTCTCGCCACCGCGCAGGAGATACATGCCGCGCAGGATTCCCTCCTCAGCCCCCTCGGGCATCGCGGGGTGGCGGTAGTTCTCGTTCATCAGCGTGAGGTAGTAGAAGACGTCCTCCTGCTCGCCGATCATGCGGCGCAGGCCCTCACGGATGATCACGGCGAGCTCGAACGAGTACGTCGGGTCGTACGAGACGCAGTTCGGGATCGTCGCGCTGAGCAGGTGCGAGTGGCCGTCCTCGTGCTGCAGGCCCTCGCCGTTGAGCGTCGTCCGGCCGGCGGTGCCGCCGAGCAGGAACCCGCGCGTACGGCTGTCCCCGGCCGCCCAGGCCAGGTCGCCGACCCGCTGGAAGCCGAACATCGAGTAGTAGATGTAGAACGGGATCGTCGCCACGCCGTGGTTGGAGTACGACGTGCCCGCGGCGATCCACGACGACATCGCGCCGGCCTCGTTGATGCCCTCCTGCAGCACCTGGCCGTGCTTGTCCTCGCGGTAGAACATCAGCTGGTCGCGGTCCTCGGGCGTGTAGAGCTGGCCGAGCTGGCTGAAGATGCCGAGCTGGCGGAACAGCCCCTCCATGCCGAACGTGCGCGACTCGTCGGGCACGATCGGCACGACGTGCCTGCCGAGCTGCTTGTCGCGCAGGATCGTCGAGAGGATGCGGACGAACGACATCGTCGTCGAGATCTCGCGATCTCCTGTGCCGTCGAGCTGGGACTGGAACGCGGTGAGCTCAGGCGCGGGCAGCGGCTCAGACTTGCGCCGGCGCGCGGGCAGCGAGCCGCCCAGCGCCGCGCGCCGCTCGCGGATGAACTCCGCCTCGGGCGAGTGCTCCGGCGGCTTGAAGAAGGAGAGATCCCGGACCTGGGCGTCGGTCAGCTCCAGCTCGAAGCGATCGCGGAACGCCAGCAGCGCCTCCTCGTTCATCTTCTTCTGCTGGTGCGTGATGTTCTGGCCCTCGCCGGCCGTGCCCATCCCGTAGCCCTTGATCGTCTTGGCGAGGATCACCGTCGGCTGGCCGTGGTGCTCGGAGGCCGCGTGGTAGGCGGAGTAGACCTTGCGCGCGTCCAGCCCGCCGCGGTTGAGCGCCCAGATCTGCTCGTCGGTCATGTCGGCGACCATCGCCCGCAGCTCCGGCTTGACCCCGAAGAAGTGCTCGCGCACGTAGGCGCCGTTGCGGGACTTGTAGGTCTGATAGTCGCCGTCGAGCGCCTCGTTCATGCGCGCGAGCAGATGGCCCTCGTGGTCGGCGGCGAGGAGCGGATCCCAGCGCGAGCCCCAGATGACCTTGATGACGTTCCAGCCCGCGCCGCGGAAGTTCGTCTCGAGCTCCTGGATGATCTTGCCGTTGCCGCGCACCGGGCCGTCGAGGCGCTGCAGATTGCAGTTGATGACGAAGATCAGGTTGTCCAGGCGCTCGCGACCGGCCATCGAGATCGCGCCCAGCGACTCCGGCTCGTCCATCTCGCCGTCGCCCATGAACGCCCACACCTTGCGCCCCGACGTCTCCGCCAGCCCGCGGCCCTGCAGGTATTTCATGAAGCGCGCCTGGTAGATCGCCATCAACGGGCCGAGGCCCATCGAGACCGTGGGGAACTGCCAGAAGTCCGGCATCAGCCACGGATGCGGGTAGGACGAGAGCCCGCCGCCGCCGACCTCCATGCGGAACTTGCGCATCCGCTCCTCGGGGATGCGCCCCTCGAGGTACGCGCGGGCGTACACGCCGGGCGAGCTGTGGCCCTGCATGAACACGAGATCGCCGCCGTGGCGATCGGTCGGCGCGTGCCAGAAGTGGTTGAAGCCCGTCTCGTAGAGCACGGCGGCGCTCTGGTAGCTGGCGATGTGACCGCCGAGCTCGGAGCTCGTCTTGTTCGCGTTCAGCACGGTGGCGATCGCGTTCCAGCGGACGATCGACCGTACTCGCCGCTCCAGCGCCTCGTCCACCGGAGGAGGAGGCTCGTCCTGGGGCGGGATCGTGTTCAGGTACGGCGTCGTGCCCGCCGGCGCGGGCGCCGCGCCGGTCAGCTGCGCGTGGCCGACGACGCGTTCGAGCAGGAACTGCGCGCGCTGCGGGCCGTCGCTCGCGACGACGGCGTCCAGCGCTTCGAGCCACTCGCGTGTCTCCTGGGGATCTACCTCGACCTGCGATGCCATTGCTGCTCCTGTCCTCCTGGTGCGGCGGCCATTGTGGCTCATGCGAACGCTTCGACGACACGAAGGGTGGCGGCCGCCGTACTGACGAATCTTCCCGCTCCGGCGCTCGCGCGATCCGTGGATGGGGCGGCCTCGGCCATCGCCGCCGCGGCGTCGGCAGCGGTCAGCGGGCCGCGGGATCTGGCGTGACAGCAGACGGCGAGAGCCATGAGCGGAATCAGCATTCCATGATACGGGAGAATCCGGCGGCGGCGCGCGCCACAACCCCCCAAACAGTGGATCGATTCCACGATTCGGAAACACGCTGCGAGATCGTGGCCGCCCGGCGCTCGGGCGCGCTGCGCTCCGCCGGGTCAGGCGATGCGTTGTTCGAGCCAGCTCACGAGCGGGCGCGCGGAATCGAGCCCGGCGCGGATCCGTTCGTCGCACTCCGGGGTGTGCAGCCACGGCTCGAGGTCGTGACGGCAATGCACGGTCAACTCCTTCAGGCGCAGGCGATCCAGCCGCGGGTGATCGGAGGGATAGCCGCGCGGCGCGCGCTTGAGCGCCGGCTCGGAGAGCTCGAGCCCCGCGGCCGCTGCGATCGCCACCGCGGCTTCGAACTCGTCGTCCACACGCTCGCGAAACTGCGCGAGTTGCGCGGGCTCGGGATGGTGCATCCCCCCGCCGAGGTGCAACCCGTCGAGTGACAGCGACACGTAGTAGCCGCCGTTGCCGTGTGACAACCCGACCGCGATGTGCTCCTTGATCGGTGGGCCCTGGCGGAAGCGGAGGTTCGCGTACGGGCGGAAGAAATGCGGCTCGCCGAGGTCCGACAGCTGCGCCGCGAGGGCGCGCGTGGGCTCGAGCAGGTGCTGGTCGTAGCGCGAGCGGTTGGCCTTGAACCAGTCGCGGTCGTTGTTGTCCTCGAGCTCGCGGAGGAACTCGAGCGCTTCGGGCGGCCACATGTCCGCAGCCTACGCGGACGGCGCCCTCATCAGCGGACGCGCGGCAGCGGGGGCGGGTGCGCGTTCAGCCGATCGCGTCGCGCGGGAGCAGCGGCAGGCCAGGCGGGCGGCCCTCGGCGGCCGCCGCCTCCTCGATCTCCGCGTAGAGCACCCAGAGATGCTCGGCCATCGCCTCACGCGCGGCGGATGGGACGCGGCCGCGGATGGCGCTGACGATCGCAGCGTGGCCGCGAATCGAGCGGTCGCCGGCCCGCGGCAGCGTGAGCGTGTTTGGCCCGAAGTCCGTCAGCTCGTCGATCAGGACCTCGTAGGCGCCCCGGAGGAAGCGGTTGCGCGACGCCGTCATGATCGCCGCGTGAAACGCCTGATCGGTGGCGACCAACTCGCCGGCGTCCGCGGCGGCGGCGTGGGCCGTGTGGAGTTGCTCGAGCGCGTCGATCTCCGCGTCGCCCGCTCGCAGTGCGGCCAGCGCGGCCGCCAGCGTCTCGAGCGCGACGCGGACTTCGACGAGCTGCTCGACGGCCGCCGGATCGCTCGCCGTCCAGCGTGCGAAGTCCGCCAGCGGATTGCCGCCCGCCGGCTCGATGACGAACGCGCCAAGCCCCTTGCGCGTCTCGATCAGCCCGAGCGCGCGGAGGTTCTGCAGTGCTTCGCGCACGGACGTACGTCCCACCTTGAACTCGCGCGCCAGCTCGGCCTCGGTCGGCAGGCGATCGCCCGGCGTGAGCGTGCCGTCGCGGATCGCGCCGGTGAGCCGCGCGGCGATCAGGTCCGACACCCGCTCGGTCGCGATCGGCGTGAGCACGAGTCCGGTAGGGCGCGGCGCTGCCACACCGCGAGTGTACATGACTGGCAGCCGGTGATCAGCTTGACAGACAACCTGTCATGCGTCCGTCGCGTGGGATCTCAGCCCGTGCCAACCTCCTGGCATGAGCGAGGCCCCCGAGCGCAGCGACGCGGCCCGCCGGGTCCTGCGGCGCGCCGGCGAGCTCGCCACGTTCACGCAGACGCCAGGCGAGATCACGCGCCCGCTCGCGTCGCCGGCGCTCGACGCGGCGATGGAGCGCGTGCGCGGGTGGATGGAGCAGGCCGGGCTCGCGACCCGTCGCGACGCACTCGGCAACCTCGCCGGCCGCCGCGAAACCGGCGCGGTCGTGATGGGCTCGCACCTGGACTCGGTGGCGAACGCCGGACGCTATGACGGCATCCTCGGCGTGCTCGTCGCGCTCGAGGTCGCGGCCGCGACCGAGGGGCCGCTCGAGGTCGTCGCGTTCGCCGACGAGGAGGGGCTGCGCTTCCAGAGCACGTTCCTCGGCAGCCGCGCGTACCTCGGCAGGCTCGAGCCGCGGGAGCTCGACCTGCGTGACCGCGCGGGCGTGACGCTCGCCGCGGCGCTCGGCCGCGATGGGGCGGCGCTCACCGCGGCGCTCGGCGGCGATGGTGCGACGCTCGGCCGCGCGCCCGGACCGCGCACGGCGCCACACGACATCCGCGCCTACTTCGAGGTCCACATCGAGCAGGGCCCGGTGCTGGAGTCCCGCGATCTGCCGCTCGGGGTCGTCACGGCGATCGCCGGCCAGAGCCGGTTCAACCTTGCGTTCCAGGGACGCGCGGCCCACGCCGGAACGACGCCGATGCCCTTGCGCCGCGACGCCCTTGCCGCCGCGGCGGAGCTCGTGCTCGCCGCGGAGCGCGCGGCGAACGACGAGCCGGGCCTGGTCGCCACCGTCGGCGAGCTCGGCGTCCCAAATGCCGCGTGCAATGTCGTGCCCGGCCGCGTCGACGCGACGCTCGACATCCGCCACCAGGACGACGCGATCCGCCACGCCGCGATCGAGGCGCTGCGGACGCAGGCGGACGCGATCGGCGCGCGTCGCAACGTCGCCACGACGTGGGAGACGATCGCCGACGTCCCGGCGACGCCGTGCACCCCAGCGCTCCTCGAGCGGCTCGGCGCAGCGGTCGCGGCGACCGGCGTCGAGGTGTTCGAGCTGCCCAGCGGCGCCGGTCACGACGCCGTCACGATGGCCGGCGTGACCGACGTCGCGATGCTGTTCGTCCGCTGCGCCGGCGGCATCAGCCATCACCCCGACGAGGCGGTCGCGGAGGCGGACGTCGCGCTGGCGATCGAGGCTGCGACCGGCTTCGTCCGCTCGCTCATGGAGACCCATGTTTGACCTGCTCGTGCGCGGCGGCACGGTGGTCACGCCCACCGGCCCGCGGCGCGCGGACCTCGGCGTCCTGGACGGCGCGATCGCGGCGCTCGCGCCCGAGCTGCCGGGAAGCGCGACGCGCGAGCTCGACGCCGCCGGCCTGCACGTCTTCCCCGGCGGGCTGGACCCGCACGTGCACTTCAACGAGCCGGGTCGCACGCACTGGGAGGGGTTCGAGACCGGCAGCAGCGCGCTCGCCGCGGGCGGCTTCACCGCGTTCTTCGACATGCCCCTGAACTCCTCCCCGCCCACCGTCGACGGCGCCGCGTTCGACGCCAAGCTCGCCGCCGCGGGCGCCCACGCGCGCGTCGATTACGGCCTCTGGGGCGGGCTCGTCCCCGGCAACCGCGACAGCCTCGAGGAGCTCGCCGAGCGCGGCGCGATCGGCTTCAAGGCCTTCATGTCCCACAGCGGGATCGACGAGTTCGAGCGGGCCGACGACGTCACGCTCTACGAGGGCATGGCCGAGTGCGCCCGGCTCGGGCGGCTGGTCGCCGTCCACGCGGAGAACGACGCGCTGACCTCGCGCCCGCGCGGCGCGTCCGCGCGCGCGTTCATGGACTCGCGCCCGGTCGTCGCCGAGCTCGAGGCGATCGGCCGCGCGATCACCTTCGCGCAGGACACCGGCTGCGCGCTGCACATCGTCCACGTCTCCTCCGGCCGCGGCGTCGCGCTCGTCACCGCGGCCCGCCTGCGCGGCGTCGACGTCACATGCGAGACGTGCCCGCACTACCTGACACTGTCCGAGGAGGACGTCGAAGCGCTCGGCGCGGTCGCCAAGTGCGCGCCGCCCGTGCGTCCCGCGGCCGAGCGCGAGCGCCTGTGGGAGCAGATCCTCGCCGGCGCGGTGCAGATGGTCACCTCCGACCACTCGCCGTCCCCGCCCGAGCTCAAGGCGGGCGCGTTCGGCGACGCGTGGGGCGGGATCGCGGGCGCCCAGACGACGCTCGCGCTGCTGCTCACGGAGGGCCACCACGAGCGCGCGCTGGCGCTCGAGACCGTCGCGCGGCTCACGTCCGCCGGCGCCGCCGAGCGCTTCGGCGTGCCCGGAAAGGGCCGCCTGGAGGTGGGCGCGGACGCCGACCTCGCGCTCGTCGACCTCGCCGCCGGCCACACGCTCGCCGCCGCGGATCTGCGCTACCGCCACCGGCTCTCGCCCTACGTCGGCCGCCGGCTGCGCGCGCGCGTGGTCCGCACGCTGCTGCGCGGCGCCGACGTGTTCCCCGAGCACCATGGCGCGCCGCGACTGCTCACCCCCGAACGAGAGAGGATCCCCGCGCAATGAGCGGCACCTTGACGATCACCGCCGGCCCGTTCGCGTTCACGGGCGAGCTCGAGAGCGAGCGCGCGCCGAAGACGGTCGCCGCGTTCGAGCGGTTGCTGCCGTTCCACTCGCAGATCATCCACGCGCGCTGGAGCGGCGAGGCGGCGTGGGTGCCGCTCGGCGATCTCGACATCGGGCTCGACGGCAGGCCCGAGAACGCGACCAGCCATCCCGCGCCCGGGCAGATCCTGTGGTACCCGGGCGGGCTGAGCGAGACCGAGATCCTGTTCCCTTACGGCGGGGCGCTGTTCGCGAGCATCGTCGGCCAGCTGGCCGGGAACCACTTCCTCACGATCACCGAGGGCCGCGACCAGCTGCGCCCGCTCGGCGAGCACGTCCTGTGGAAGGGCGCGCTCGACATCGTGTTCGATCGCGCATAGCGGAACAGTCCTTCCGGCACGCGATAGGCTGGCCGGCGTGGCTCAGCAGCGCGTCCAGTCACTCGACCGCGCCCTCGACCTGCTTGAGGCGCTCGCGACGACGGACGAACTCGGCGTCTCGGACATCGCGGCGCGCACCGGCCTGGTCCCGAGCACCGCGCACCGGCTGCTGGGGACGCTCGTCGCGCGCGGCTATGCGGCACAGAACCCGTCGAGCGGGCGCTACCTGATCGGGTACAAGCTGCTCGAGCTGACGAGCGGCTTGCACGACCGCCTCGCGCGCCTGCGCGCGGCGGCGCGGCCACACCTCGAGTCGATCCAGCGTGAGACCGGCGAGACGACGAACCTCGTCGTGCTCGAGGGCCGCAACGTCGTCTACATCGAATCGGTCGCGGGGACGCGCAGCGTACGGCTGTTCACCGAAGTCGGCCGGGCGATCCCGGCGCACACCGCGGGCTCCGGCAAGGCGCTGCTCGCGTGGCGCGCGCCCGGCGACGTGGCCGCGCTGCTCGGCGGCGAGCCGCTCGCCGCCTCCACGTCGCGCACGCTGACGTCGCTGGAGGCGCTGCAGGACGACTTCGCGCGCATCCGCCGCCGCGGCTACGCGACCGACAACGAGGAGCACGAGCTCGGCGTGGCCTGTGTGGCCACGCCGGTCTTCGATCACGCGGGACTGGCGCTGGCGGCGATCAGCGTGTCCGGCCCGACGCCGCGGATCCTGCACGCCGACACCGCCGACCTCGCCGGACTGCTGCGCGAGCACGCGAGCGACGTGTCGCGCGCGCTCGGCTATGAGGCTTAGCCGCCTACTCGGCGGCGGCGTCGACGCTGATCACGCGGCCCTTGCGGCCCTCGCGGAAGGCGACCACGCCGGCGGCCTTCGCGTAGATCGTGTCGTCCTTGCCGATCCCGGTGCCGGTGCCGGACTTGAAGCGGGTTCCGCGCTGGCGCACGATGATCTCGCCGCCCGTGACGGTCTGGCCGGCGAACACCTTGACGCCGAGGCGCTTGGCGTTGGAGTCGCGGCCGTTGCGGCTGGAGCCGAGGCCCTTCTTGTGTGCCATGAGGTTCCTCTACCCCTTCTTGGACGCGCCGATCGAGGTGATGCGGATCCGCGTCAGCTCCTGGCGGTGCCCCGTGCGGCGCTTGTAGCCCCGCTTGGGCTTGAACTTGAACACGCGCAACTTGGGCCCGCGCTCGTGCGCGACGATCTCGGCCTCGACGAGGGCGGCCGCCAGCGCGTCGCCCTCGAAGACGGGATCGCCGTCGCCGGCGAGCAGCAGCGGCTGCAACTCGACGGTCGCGCCGACGTCGTCGGGCAGACGCTCGATCAGGAGGGTCTGGCCCTCCTTGACGCTGTATTGCTTGCCGCCGGTCTTGATGACTGCGTAGGACATGTGTCTGCTCACTCGGTGACTTCTGCGTCGGCTTGTGCCGTCGCACGCGAACGGCGCCGTCCACCTCTACGGCCGCGGCGCCGAGTCGGTGAGGATAGCGGGTCCTCGTCCTCGCCGGCCTCGCCGCCGTCGTCGTCGACGGCCTCGGGCTCAGGCGCGTCGACCGGCCGCGGGCTGCGCTTGGGCGCCGGCTTCGCGGCATCCGGCTCGTCGGCCTCCGCCGCGCGTGAGCGAGTGCGGCCGCGGCGCGGGGCCGTCGCAGCCTCATCCTCGCCGGGCGCGTCCGTCGCCGCGGAGCGCTTGCGAGTGCGGCCGCGCTTCGGCGCGGGCGCCGCCTCGTCGTCCGACGGGGCCTCGGGCGTGTCTTCGCCGGCGGGATCGACCACCGCTGCGGCTTTGCGGCTGCGGCGTGCGCGCTTGGGCGGCGCGGCCTCCTCGGCGACGGCGCCGTCCGCCGTCTCAACCTCCGGCTCCCGCCGGCGCCCGCGGCGCGGCGCCGCGCCGTCGGACTCGTCAGCGGGCTCGGGCTCGGCCGGCGCGACCGCCTCCGGGACCGCGGCCTCGCCGTTGCCGGCGCCCCGGCGCCCACGCCCGCCCCGGCGCCCGCGCCGTCCGCGCGTGGCGCCTTCGACGTCCTCGGCCGCCGCCGGGGCGGTGCCCGCCTCGACCGGCTCGTCGGAGACCAGCGTCGCCGCGGCCTCGTCCTCGCGCGCGCGGCGCTTGGCGGCGCCCTTCCTGGCCGCCGCGGACCGGCGCGCTTGGGTGCGCGACTTCTCGCTCGCGACGGCGCGCTCGCGCGCCGCCTCCTCGGCCGCTTCGGCGTCAGCGCCGGTCAGCACCGCGGTCGCGATCGTGCGCCCGGCCTCCTCGATCCGTACGAGCTTCTTCTCGCCGACGAAGTGCACGCCGTTGACGACGTCGATCAGGTAGCCGTCGACCTTCGCGACCGCGTCGTCCTCGTTGTACATGTGTGGCTCGACGAGGTCGACGTGGACCTCCTCGCCGGCCCGGAACGGCACCGAACGCTCCTCGATCTCCGCGCGCGTGCCCTCCATCGTCACCGCGAAGTGGTCGAGCGGCAGGCCCTCGGAGCCCTCGAAGTGGAAGTAGCGGCCGGTCTCCTGCTCGAGCGCGTGCAATTCGCGCGCCCCGTCGGCGATGAACCACGCCGTGACGCGCGGGTTCAGCCGCAGCAGGTACGCCTCCGGAGCGTCGGCGCCCTCGTCGGCGACCATGTGGCGCAGGTGGCGCGCGGTCTCGATCGCGACCGTCTCCTCGGAGCGCACCACGCCCTCGCCGTGGCAGACGGGACACGGCTTGGTCATGATCTCGCGCACGCCGTCGGTGACGTTCTGGCGCGTCATCTCGACCAGGCCGAGCGGCGAGATCTCGACCACGAACGTCTTCGTGCGGTCCTCGTCGAGCGCCTTGCGCAGCACCTTCAGGACGGCGTCCCGGTTGCGAGAGCGCGCCATGTCGATGAAGTCGATGACGATGATGCCGCCGATGTCGCGCAGGCGCAGCTGGCGCACGACCTCGTCGGCGGCCTCGAGGTTCGTCTTGGTGATCGTGTCCTCGAGCCGGGCCGACTTGCCCTTGCCGGTGAACGAGCCGGTGTTGACGTCGATGACCGTCAGCGCCTCGGCGTAGTCGATGATCAGATAGCCGCCGCTGGGCAGGTCGACGCGGCGTTCGAGCATGCCGTTGATGACCGGGTCGACGCCGTAGGCCTCGAACAGCGGCCCATCCTCGCCGTCGTAGAGCTCGACGCGGTCGACCAGCTCAGGCGCGGTGCGCGAGAAGAACGAGACGAGCCGGTGATGCTGCTGTTCGTCGTCGACGATCGCGCGCTCGAAGTGCGCGGAGAAGATGTCGCGTACGACGCGGACCGACAGGTCGGCCTCCTGGAAGACGAGCGCCGGCGCCGGCGTGGCGGCCACGCGCTTGATCAGGACCTCGTTGAGCTTGAACAGGTACTGCAGCTCGCGCTCGAAATCCTCGCGGGTGGCGCCGTGCGCCGCCGTCCGGATGATCGCGCCGCCGCCGCCCAGATCGAGTTGCTTGGCCTCCTTGCGGAGCCGGTCGCGCTCCTTGTCCTCGAGCCGCCGGGAGACCCCGACGCCCTCGCCGGTCGGCGCATAGACCATGTAGCGCCCCGCGATCGTCAGCTCCATCGAGAGCCGCGCGCCCTTCGTCTTGAGCGGGTCCTTGACGACCTGGACGACGATCTCCTGCCCGGGCTTGAGCAGATCGGTGATGCGCGGACCGCTGCCGCGCCCGCGCTTGGCCTGCTCGATCCCCGGCAGCACGATCTCGTCGACGTGCAGGAAGCCGTTCTTGTCGAGCCCGATGTCGACGAAGGCCGCCTCCAGCCCGGGCAGGACGTTGTCGACGCGGCCCTTGTAGATGTTGCCGACGATCGAGCGCCCGCCGCGGCGCTCGAAGTAGATCTCGGCGACGCGATAGCCCTCGGGAACGCCGCCTTTACGGCGTCCGCGCGAGCGTGCGCGAGATTTGGTGGCCGCTCCGGGGTCCCCGGAGGCCTCGAGCATGGCGACGCGGGTCTCTCCGCGATCGACCGTGACCAGCACTTGTTTTTTCAAAGGACAACCTCATTGGAATACGGTGGCCCGCCCCTTGCGATCCGCCGTCTCGCGCGCTTGCGCGTTGATGGAGTGCAGGAGGCCGAGGGCCAGGAAAGTGGAGAGCATCGACGATCCGCCGAAGCTCAACAGCGGTGCCGTCACGCCGGTGATGGGCATGATCCCCACATTCATCCCGATGTTCACGAAAAGCTGGAACAGCAGCATCACCGCGATGCCGCCGGCGATCAGCGCTCCGAAGAGGTTCTTCGCGATGGTCAGGATGTGCAGGGCGCGCCAGATCAACAGCGCGTACAACGACAATATGAGCGCGCAACCGGCGAAACCGTAGGTCTCGCCGATCACCGCGTAGATGAAATCGGTCTGGTGCTCGGGCAGGAACCCGAGCGAGGTCTGGGTGGCGTTCTTGACGCCGCGCCCGGTCTTCTCCCCCGAGCCCATCGCCGTGCGCGCCTGTTGCTGGTTGTAGCCCGCCTTCGACGGGTCGGCAGAGGGATGGAGGAAGGCCGTGAGGCGCGCCACCTGGTAGGGCTTGAGCACCTCCACACCCATCCGCGGCGCGGCGACCAGCACGAAGCTGACGCTGACCGCGAACAGCGCGATCAGCGCGGCGAAGTGGCGCCACGGCGCACCCGCCACGAACAGGATCGCGAGCGTGGCGGCGACATAGACGGTCGCCGAACCGAGGTCCGGCTCGGCCATGACGATCATCGTCGGCAGCAGCCCGAGCAGCATCACCCGCGCCGTGGTCTGGCGGCCGAGCTCGCGCATACGCTCGACCAGGAAGCCCGAGAGCGCGACCACCAGCAGCACCTTGCCGAGCTCTGACGGCTGCAGGTGGAAGCCGGGCAGCGGGATCCACGATTTCGCGCCGCGCGTGGCCTTGGCCAGGCCCAGCACGCCGAGCAGCGACACGATCAGGATCGTGTAGAGCGGGTAGCGCAGCTCGCGCAGGCGCGAGTAGTCGAGCCGCGATACGCCGTACATCAGCACGAGGCCGACGGCGGCGTAGATGCCCTGACGCTTGACGTAGTACAGGGGGTCGCCCGTGATGTCGTGGGCGGTCGCGCCCTTGAGCGTGATCAGCGAGCAGGCGACGAGCGCGAGCGACGCCAGCAGCAGCAGCGGGTCCAGCCGCAGTCGCAACTCGCGCGGGACGAGCGGGGGCGGCGGCTCGGAAGCGGGCTGGACGATCTGGGCGCTCAATTGCTCTGGTTCGTGCCGGTGGTGAACTTGTCGTCGTGCAGATCGAACCACTGTGAGAGGATCAGGCGCGCCGCCGGTGCCGCAGTTTCCGCACCAAAGCCGCCCTTCTCCACCGTGACGACGACGACGATCGGCCGGCCGCCGTCCTTGACGAAGCACGCGTACCACGCCTGGTCGGGGTTGATGCCGCGCTGCGCGGTGCCGGTCTTGCCATAGACCGTCGGTCCCTTGAAGCCCTTGAAAACGTCGGCCGAGGTCCCGTTGGGCTCGTTGACGGCGCGCCGCAGGCCCTCCAGGATGACGTTACGGTCGGCGGCGTTGAACTTGATCTTGCGGCGCGGCTTCTTGGGGAGCTCCTGCACGGTGCGCCCGAAGCCGTCCTCGATCGCCTCGCCGAGGTGGGGCCGCACGATCGTTCCGCCGTTGGCGATCGCCGCATAGGCCACCGCGAGCTGCAGCGGCGTCGCCTGCAGGTCGCCCTGGCCGACGGCCAGGTTGACGTCGTCGCCGGTGCTCCAGTCACGCTCGATGCCGCCGCACTTGTACAGGGCCGCCGTCGTCTGCGGCGTCAGGTGCGCCTTGTTGACGCAGTCCAGGTACGTGCTGTAGGCGGTGTGGCGCCACTCGCGGTCCGGCACCAGGCCCGCGCTCTCACCCGGCAGGTCGATCCCGGTCTTGTGCCCGAAGCCGAACCGCCGGGCCCAGCGCTGGATCAGGTCGCCCTTGGAGTCCGCCGCGGCGCCGAGCCGGAAGAAGAAGATGTCCGAGGAGACCTTCAGCGCGTCCGACATGTCGAGCGAGCCGAACTTCGCGTTCTTGGCGTTCTGGTACTTCTGCGGGCCGAGCTGGAACGTGCCGTCGTCGACGACCTTGGTATTGGCGGAGATCAACCCGCCCGCGAGCGACGCGAAGGCCGTCACCGGCTTGAACGTCGAGCCCGTCGGATAGGCCGACTCGGTCGCGCGATCGAGCAGCGGCACGCCCGTGGCCTTCGAGGTCAGCGCGTCGTAGGTCTTCTGCGAGAACGGCTTGGCGAGCAGGTTCGCGTCGAAGCCGGGCTTGGAGCCCATCGCGAGGATCGCGCCGTTGGTCGGATCCATCGCCACGTAGGCGCCGGCGTTGGCGCCGTTCTGGTGGGCGGCGGCGATCGCCTCGTCGAGCGCCTGATCGCCGACGCGCTGGAGGTTGAGATCCAGCGTGAGCTTCACGCTCTCGCCCTGCTGGGGCTCCTTGACGGACGTGCGGGCCTGCTGGTCGCGGCTGCCGAGCGCGTTGACGACGAGCTTCGAGTAGCCGTTGATGCCGCGCAGGTACTTGTCGTACCACTCCTCGAGACCGCTCTGGCCGACCTGCGTGCCCGCCGTGGCGCCCTTGTACTTCGACAGCTTGAGCTGGTCGGAGTGGATCTGCGAGACGGTCCCGAACAGCTGCGCCGCGAGGTCGCCGTGCGGGTAGTAGCGCACGAACTGCTTGGCCACCACGATGCCGGGGAAGTCCTCGGAGTACTCGCGCATGTGGTTGAACGCGGGCAGCGGGACGCCGACCTTGATCGTCACGTTCGAGTAGGGCGCGTCGGCGATCCCGCGGATGACCCGCTCGTGGATCGTCGCGGGCTTCATCCCGAGCACCTTGCCCATGCGCCTGTAGAGCTTGATCAGGTTGGCTTCGTCGGGGGGGACGGGCGGGATTCCGACCGGGCGCGGCTTGTCGGCCGCCTTGGCCAGCGCGCGCAGCTGCCGTCGCTCGCTCTTGCGCGACTTGCGGCCGTCGTCGCGCAGCTGGCGCTCGAACGCGTCGTGACGATCCTGGGCAGCGATCTGCTCGTTGGCCGCCGCGGCCAGCGCCTTGCGGTAGTCGTCCGCCTCGGTGCGCACGCTCAGCGGCAGGTCGGCGGGGACCATCTGGACCACCGCCGCGGCCCGCGTCGTCACGAGCTCCTGGCCGTTGGTGTCGACGATCGCGCCGCGCGGCGCCTGGATCGGCACCTTGCGCGACCGGTTCTGGCCGGCGATCGCCTTCGACTGCTCGCCGGTCAGCACCTGCAGGTACCACAGCCGGAAGAACACGATCCCGAACAGCACGAACGCGATCCCGCCGAGCACGGCGACGCGCCACGCCAGCTGCGGCGTGATCGGGCGAACGCGCTCGTCCACTCGCTGCGGCATCAGGCCCGGCTGATCGGGCTCAGACCGCCCGTGGTGTAGGCCCGGCGCCGGCGCCGGCGCGGGTCGTCGGGCAGGAACGGGAGCATGATCCGGCGCATCAGCGCGTACACGGGCAGCGCGAGCAGGGTGTTGAGCACGATCGTCATCAGTATCTGGCGCGCCAGCAGCGCCGACACCGGCGCCTGCACGCCGAGCAGGAACTGCAGCAGGGTGAAGCTGAGCGCCGCCAGCGCGGTCCCGGCGGCGCCGACCGCCACCGGCGCGAGCCCGTGCGCCGGGTCGCGCAGTTCGCGGATGCGCCCGGCACCGTAGCCGACGGCGGTAAAGACGAGCGAGCTCACGCCCAGCGTCTGAAACAGCGAGATGTCGATGAACAGCCCGAGGCAGAAGCCGAAGACGGCGCCCGGGATCGAGCCGGCCAGGAAGCCGGCGCTCGCGACCATCAGGGGCGACAGGTCGGCGGGGACGCCGAAGATCGTGATCTGCGACACCGCGCTGAGCTGCACGAGCCCGCCGATCAGCCCGATCAGCACCAGGCGCGTGATGGAGGCGCCGCTGACGATCACCGCGACGCCGTCAGGTCGGCATGGGGCTGCGTCAGCACCTGCACGAGGTCGAGCTTCTGCAGATGCGCGGCCGGCTTGACGTGGATGCGCCGGTCGAGGTCGCCCTCGCCGAGGTCGACCTTGCTGACCGTGCCGATCAGGATCCCGGGCGGGTACCGCGACTCGAAGCTCGAACTGGTGGTCCCGGACGTATAGATCAGGTCGTTGACGCGCACGCTCGACGCGTTGTCCACGAAGTCGAACAGCAGGTCGCTGGTCGAGCCGACGGCGGGCGAGATCGTGCCCGGATAGTTCGTCTGCGCGGTCTGCGCCCCGACGCCGAAGTCCTGATCGGTGAGCAGCTCGACGATCGAGCTGCCGCCGGTCACCGCCGCGACCTTGCCGACGAGCCCGGCGCCGTCGATCACCGGGTCGCCGTTGTGGACGCCGTCGCTGGTGCCCTTGTTGATCTCGACCCGCTGGTACCACGAGTTCGGCGAGCGCACGAACACCTGGGCGTCGACCGGGTCATAGCGGTCCATCCCGTTCGTCGTGTCCATCGTCTTCAGGTTGCCCTGCTCGAGCGCCTGCTTGAGCTGCTGGTCCTTCTCGGCCAGTTGCAGGCGGTAGCTCTCCGCCTGCTTGCGGAACGTGTCGCGCTCGGACTTCGCGTCCAGCGTGTCCCCGAACCAGCCGAAGAGGTCGCGGAACGGCTTGAGCACGCGGCTCGCGCCCTCCTGGATCGGTGACAGCGCGCCGAGCGCCGTGCGCTGCACGGAATGCAGGCGCCCGTCGGAGGACTCGCCGAAATAGGCGGTGAGCAGGATCAGCGAGGCAGCTACGAGGAGCGCCAGCACCGCACGGCGGCGTCGGACCGCGTTGTCGTGCATACGAGTAGGTAGCCGTGGATCGCGGGAAAGGTCAAGGTCAAGCTAGCGGCGATTGCGCCGGTTGCGGTTGTTCGAGCGGTTGGAGCGGTGGATCGCCTCGAATTCCTCGAGGCTTCTACCACTGCCGACGGCGACGCAGGTGAGCGGGGATTCGGCGCGGTGGGCGGGCATCTGGGTCTCTTCGCGCAGGCGCTCGTCGAGCCCCTGCAGGAGCGAGCCGCCGCCCGCGAGCATGATGCCCCGGTCCATGATGTCCGAGGCCAGCTCGGGGGGCGTGCGGTCCAGCGTCTCCTTGATGGCGTCGATGATCTGCACGAGCGGCTCCTCGAGCGCGGCGCGCACCTCCTCGGAGGTGAGCACCACGGTCTTCGGCAGCCCTGAGACGAGGTCGCGGCCACGGATCTCGGCCTGGACCTCCTCCTCGAGCGGGTACGCCGACCCGATCTCGAGCTTGACCTCCTCGGCCGTCTGCTGACCGATCAGGAGCTTGTACTCCTTCTTGACGTAGTTGATGATCGACTCGTCGAGCTCGTCGCCGCCCACGCGGATCGACTGGGAGACGACGATGCCGCCGAGGCTGATCACCGCCACCTCGGACGTCCCGCCGCCGATGTCCACGACCATGTTGCCCGTGGGCTCGCCGACCGGCAGGCCGGCGCCGATCGCCGCCGCCATCGGCTCCTCGATCAGGTACGCCTGGCGCGCGCCGGCCGACAGGCAGGCCTCCTCGACCGCCCGCTTCTCCACACCGGTCACCCCCGATGGAACGCAGACCACGACGCGTGGATGCGCCCAGCGGTTCTGGTGAACCTTCTGGATGAAATGCCGCAGCATCTCCTCGGTCACGTCGAAGTCCGCGATCACTCCGTCTTTGAGCGGGCGGATTGCGGAAATCGTGCCTGGGGTACGCCCGAGCATGCGCTTGGCTTCGATGCCGACGGCGTGCACCTCGCCGGTGCGCGAGTCGATCGCGACCACCGAGGGCTCCGAAAGCACAATGCCGCGCCCGCGAACATAAACGAGCGTGTTGGCCGTCCCCAGGTCGACGGCCATGTCACGGCCGCCGAACCCGGTGAGATAAGAAAAGAAGCCCATGCGTCAGCGGGCAGGACCACCGCTGAATTACGGAGACCGAGCCGGGGGCGGAGTCTATCGAAGCGTCGATGCGCCGAAATCGCTGCAAACGGAAGTTCAACGGCGCCTAAAGCCTCACGGCGGCAGGAGTTCGGGCACGAGATCCAGCAGCCGTGCGAGCGGGAGCCCGACCACGTTGAGGTAGTCCCCCTCGATTCCGGCCACCAGGGCGGCTCCAACCCCCTGGATGGCGTATCCACCGGCCCGCCCGCGCCACTCGCCGGTGCCGACGTACCAGTCGAGCAGGCCCGCGCTCGCCGGGCGAAAGCGGACATGCGTGACCTCGACCGCGGTCGTGAGCTGCCCGTCGCGGGCGATGGCGATCGCTCCGACCACTTGGTGCGTCCGCCCGGCCAGGCGGCCGACATAGGCGCGCGCCTGGCCGGCGTCGCGCGGTTTGCCGAGGATGTCGCCGTCGACCGCGACGAGCGTGTCGGCCCCCAGGGTGAGCGCCGACGGCACCGCCGCGGCCTTGCGGCGCGCGTTTTCCTCGGCGACGGCGAGCGGGTCGCCGTCCGACTCCTCCTCGACGTCCGCGGGGCGGACGCTGAACGAGACGCCGATCTGCTCGAGGATCGCGCGCCGCTGCGGCGACGCGGAGGCCAACAGAAGGTCGGACGGTCGCCGTGGGGCGGAGGGGCCGCCCCCGTCTGGTAGAAGGTCGGATGACCGGGGTGGGGCGGTGGGGCCGCCCCCTTCCATCACAGGTCGGGGAAGAACAGGCCGGCCTCGCGCTGGCCGGACTCCGGCGAGTCCGAGCCGTGGACCATGTTCTGGCCGACCACGATCGCGAAGTCGCCGCGGATCGATCCGGGCGACGCCTCGAGCGGGTTGGTCGCGCCGATCACCTGGCGGGCGGCGCGGATCGCGTCCTGGCCCTCGAGCACGAGCGCGACGATCGGCCCGGAGGTGATGAACTCCACGAGCTCGCCGAAGAACGGCTTCCCGTCGTGCTCCGCGTAGTGCTGCTTGGCCAGTTCATCGCTCACCACCATGTGCTTGGCGGCGACGATCGTCAGGCCCTTGCGCTCGAAGCGCGCGATGATCTCCCCGGTCAGCCCGCGCGCGAACGCGTCCGGCTTGACGAGGATCAGTGTTCGTTCCATGGCGCGCAGTGTGTCAGCGTCGCCGCCGGCGCACCGTCACGTCAGGCTCCTCCTCCGCCGTGTCGCCGCCCGAGAGCTCGGGCGGGAGCTCGGCCGCGACCGTCGCCTGGTCGGTCGTCTGGCGCCGCCGGCGGTGGGTGGCCGACGGCGTCGGCGCATTGGTCTCCGCCTCGCAGAACGGGCAGATGCGCCACGCCGGGTCGATCGGCTTCGAGCACGAGTAGCAGCGCTCTTTGAGTTTGCGCATGCAACTCGGGCAGCGCAGGTAGTCAGACTGGACCTCGTAGTCGCAGTGCGGGCACAGCGAGTAGTCCAGGCTCGCGAGCCGGGCCTCCGCGGCGGTCATCTCCAGCTCGCGCAGGCGGACGTCGTCGAGGAACTCGGGCGGGCGCACGATCAGGTACACGATCGTCCCGACGAACGGGAAGAACGACACGAGCGTCGCGCACACGACGAGCAGCGGATCGTCGATGCGCCGGCGCGCGTCCGCGAACGTCCAGAAGATCAGGGAGAGGTAGAGGACCCCGAGGATCAAGAGCGCGACGCTGGCGGCGGTGTTCGCCGTGTCGTTCTTGATCGTGAAGATCGCGAGCGTATCCATGAGTGACCTGAAGCGTAGTAGGGGGGTCGGTCGGCTCGTCTAGAGAAAGATGCGCCCGAGGGCGTATCCGATGCCGAAGAAGATCAGGATGACGACCGCGACGACGATCGCGACCAGCGCGATCATGGCGAACACGCTCGGGCCGCGCTCGTTCACAGCGCGCTCGCTCTCCGGCGCCCGGGCGAGCTGAGCAGTTCCGCGACGAGGTAGATCGAGCCGGTCGCGACGACCGCGCCGTCCGGGCCGGCGAGCGCGCGGGCGCGGTCCACGGCCGCGCGCGGGTCGGGCTCGATCTCGGACGGGACGTCGCCGACCTTGGCGGCGAGGTCGGCGAGCGTCGCGGGCGGCAGCGCGCGCGGGTTCGGCGAGCCCGTGAAGACCGCCTTCGACAGCCGCCCCAGCAGCACCCGCAGCATGCTCGCGGCGTCCTTGTCGTCGAGGATCGAGATGACGCCGACCGTGCCCTCCGGCAGCGACTCTGCGAGCGCGGCGATGCCGGACGGGTTGTGGGCGCCGTCGTAGAGCGTGAGCGGGCGCTGCGCGACGACCTGCAGGCGGCCGGGGACCGCCGAGTGCGCGACGGCCGCCGAGAGCGCGGCCGGCGACGGCGCGCGACCGAGGAACGCGTGCGCGGCGGCCGCGGCCGCCGCGAAGTTCTGGCGCTGATAGCCCGGCAACCCTTCGACGACCCGCCCTGCGGGCTCGGTCTCGCCGCCACGCGAGATGGGCGCCGTCTCGCCGCGGCGCGGGACGAGCTCCGGCTCGGGGCGCACGATCCGCGCGCCGGTCGCGCGCGCGAGCGCCTCGACCTCCGGCTGCGCATCGCCGAGCACCAGCGTCGCGTCCGGACGCACGACCGCCAGCTTCTCGCCCGCGATGTCCGCGATCGTGGGACCGAGCCAGCGCGTGTGCTCGAGGCCGACGTTGGTGAGCACGACGACCGGTGCGCCGAGCACGTTGGTGGCGTCCCAGCGCCCGCCGAGCCCCGCCTCGATCACGGCCGCGTCGACCTCGCGGCGCGCGAGCTCGTCGAGCGCCGCGGCGGTCAGCAGCTCGAACTGCGTCACGCGCTCGCCGCCGCTGAGCGTGCGGTCGACCTTGACCGCCGCGGCCGCCGCGCGCTGGATCGCCGCGCCGAACGCATCGGGCCCGAGGTCGGCGTCGCCGATCCGGATCCGCTCCGCGAACGTCGTCAGGTGCGGCGACACGTATGCGCCGGTCCTCAGCCCCTCGGCCTCCAGGATCGCGGCGGTCATGCGCGCCGTCGAGGACTTGCCGTTGGTGCCGACCACGTGCACGGCGCGCAGGCGCTCCTGCGGCGAGCCGAGCGCGGTCAGGAGCCGACGCATGCGCTCGAGGCCGAAGCGCATCCCGAACAGCTCGAGCGAGAGCAGGTGCTCCTCGGCCCGGCCGAGATCCCACGCGCTCATCGGAGCTCGTCCAGCTCCCGCCGCAGCTTCTCGAGCTTGTCGCGCTCGGCCTGGACGACAGCGGCCGGCGCCTTGGCCACGAAGCCCTGATTGGCGAGCTTGCCTTCCGCGCGCTGGATCTCCTTGCGCACGAGCTCCGCGCGCTCGGCCGCGCGCCGCCGCTCGGCCTCGAGGTCGACCGCGTCGGAGGCCAGCACCGCGACGTTGCCGCCCGGGACGCCGACCGTCGCCACCGGCTCGCGGTGGGTGGGAATCCCGTCTGAGAACTCGAAGCGCGCGAGCCGCGCCACGTGGCCGGCGACGCGCTCGTAGCCGTCCGCCTCGAGCCGCGCCGGCACCGCCATGCCCGGCAGCGCGCCGACGTGGTCGCGCCACCCGCGCAGCGCCTTGGTGGCCTCGATCGCGCGCGCCATCTCGGCCTCGACGTCCTCGTCGCGCAGCGCCGCGTCGGGCTCAGGCCAGCGATGGCTCATCAGCAGGTCCCCGGTACCGGGCAGGTAGGACCAGATCTCCTCGGTCACGAACGGGATCACCGGATGCGCGAGCGCGAGCGTCTCGCTCAGCACATGCAGCGCGAACGTGCACGCCTCGCCGAGGGTATCGTCGGCCGGAGATCCGAGCTTGCGAGGATCGGAGGACGAAACTGAATACAGGCGTGGCTTGAGCATCTCGAGGTACCAGTCGCACAGCTCGCCGTAGACGAAGTCGTAGAGCCCGAGCGCCGCGCGATGGAACTCGAAGGCGGCGATCGCCTCGCCCAACTCGGCCTTCGCCGCCTGCAGGCGCGACAGGATCCAGCGGTCCTCGACGGTCCCGGGCGCGGGCGTCGCCGCGGGGACCGTGACGCCGGACGGCACGCGCAGCAGCACCAGCCGCGACGCGTTGAAGAGCTTGTTGGCGAGTTGGCGGCCCTGCGCGATCCGCTCCTCGTTGAAGCGCACGTCCTGCGAGGACGACATCGCCAGGAGCCCGTAGCGCACCGCGTCCGCTCCGTAGGCGGGGAAGTCGCCGCCTTGGGCGAAGACCGGCGGGCGCGGGCCGCCGTCGATCAGCGCCATCGGGTCGATCCCCGTGCCGAGCGACTTGGACATCCGGCGCCCGTCCGGCGCCTGCACGATCGAATGCACGTAGACGTCGTCGAACGGGACGTCGCCCACGAACTCCAGCCCCATGAAGACCATGCGGGCGACCCACAGGAACAGGATGTCGCGCGCGGTCAGCAGCACGTCGGTGGGGTAGAACGCCTTCAGCTCGGCGGTCTCGTCCGGCCAGCCGAGCGTCGCGAACGGCCACAGCGCGCTCGAGAACCACGTGTCCAGCACGTCCGGGTCGCGCTCCCAGCCGGGCCCGTCCGGCGGGTCCATCCCGACGTAGGTCTCGCCGCCCCGGTAGTAGACGGGCAGCCGGTGGCCCCACCACAGCTGGCGCGAGATGCACCACGGGCGGATGTTGCGCAGCCACTCGAGGTAGCGCCGGCGCTGCCCCTCGGGGTGGATGCGGATCCGGCCGTCCTCGACGGCGGCGAGCGCGGGCGCCGCGAGCTCCTCCATGCGCATGAACCACTGCAGCGAGATCAGCGGCTCGATCCGCTCGCCGGAGCGCTGCGAGTACGGCACCTCGTGCGTGTAGGGCTCGGTGCGGTTGATGCGGCCCTCGTCGCGCAGCGCCGCCACCACCGCCTCGCGCGCCTGGAGCGCCGTCATCCCCGCGAAGCGGCCGGCGTCGGCGGTCATGCGCCCGTCCTCGCCGATCACCGTGACCTCGTCGAGCCCGTGCTGGCGGCCGATATCGAAGTCGTTCGGGTCGTGCCCGGGTGTGATCTTCAGCGCGCCGGTGCCGAACTCGGGCTTGACGTAGCGGTCGGCGATGATCCGCAGGCGGCGCCCGACGATCGGCAGGATCGCTGTCTCCCCCACGAGCCGCGTATAGCGGTCGTCGTCCGGGTGCACGGCGATCGCGGTGTCGCCGAGCATCGTCTCCGGGCGCACGGTGGCGACCGTGACCGACCCGCCGCCGCTCGCCAGCGGGTAGTCGACGTAATAGAGCGTGTCGGTGACCTCGCGGTCCTCGACCTCGAGGTCGGAGATCGCCGAGCGCGAGCCCGGGTCCCAGTTGACCATGTAGTTGTCGCGGTAGATCAGGCCCTTGTCGTAGAGCGCGACGAAGACCTTCAGCACCGCGCGGGCGTACCCCTCGTCGAGCGTGAAGCGCTCCTCGGCGTAGTCGCACGACGCGCCGAGCCGCTTGTACTGGTCGACGATCGTCGAGCCGTACTGCGCGCGCCAGCGCCACACGCGCTCGACGAACGCCTCACGGCCGATCGCCTCGCGCGACGTCCCTTCGCTGGCCAGCAGCCGCTCGACCTGCGTCTGCGTCGCGATGCCGGCGTGGTCGGTGCCGAGGATCCACTTCGTGCGCTTGCCGCGCATGCGCGCGTGGCGGATCAGGGCGTCCTGGATCGCTCCGTTGAGCGCGTGACCCATGTGGAGCGCGCCGGTGACGTTCGGCGGAGGGATGGCGATCGAGTAGTTCTCCTTCGCCGTCCCTGCGGGCTCGGGGTGGAAGCGACCCGACTCGAACCAGCGCGCGAACACGCGCGCCTCGGTCTCGGCGGCGTCGTAGCGACTGCGGTCCTCGAGCGGGTGCGCCATCGCGCGGGGAGTCTAGGAGACATCGACCGGCGCCCCGGGACTCGGGACGCGGGCGAGGAGGGCGACGTCGGCGACGGCGCCGGAGAGCGTGCGGCCATAGGTGGCGCCGCTGCCACGCGAGCGCGGCGCGAAGGTTGCGCGGCTAATGTCCGTAGCCGACATGGCTACGACCCTTAGCCTCATCGGCTACGACTGTTAGGCAGATTTCGCCGCGCGGCCGGGCGCCTCGTCAGGCGCCTCGGTGACGAGCGTCGGCTTGACGCCGCGCTCGACGGTCTCCTTGGTCACGACGCACTTCTTCACGTCGCGCCGCGAGGGCAGCTCGAACTGCACCTCGAGCAGGATCTCCTCGATGATCGAGCGCAGTCCGCGGGCGCCGGTCTCGCGCTCCAGCGCGCGGTCCGCGACCGCCTTCAGGGCATCGACGGAGAACACCAGCTCGATCCCGTCGAAGCTGAAGAAGCGCTGGAACTGCTTGACGATCGCGTTGCGCGGCTCGGTCAGGATCGTGATCAGATCCTCGCGCGAGAGCTGGTGCACGGCGCTCGAGACCGGCAGGCGCCCGATGAACTCCGGGATCAGCCCGTACTGCATCAGGTCCTCGGGCAGGCAGCGCTCGAACAGCTCGCCAAGGTCGCGCTCGGCCTTGGACTCGATGTTGGCACCGAAGCCCACGCCCTTGTGCCCGATCCGGCGCTCGATGACCTTGTCGAGGTTCGCGAACGCCCCGCCGCAGATGAACAGGATGTTCGTCGTGTCGATCGTCAGGAACTCCTGGTGCGGGTGCTTGCGGCCCCCCTGCGGCGGCACGCTGGCGGTCGTGCCCTCCAGGATCTTCAGCAGCGCCTGCTGGACACCCTCGCCCGACACGTCGCGCGTGATCGACGGGTTGTCGGCCTTGCGGGCGATCTTGTCGACCTCGTCGATGTAGATGATCCCGGTCTCGGCCTTCTTGACGTCGTAGTCCGCGGCCTGGATCAGCTTGAGCAGGATGTTCTCGACGTCCTCGCCGACGTAGCCGGCCTCGGTCAGCGCCGTCGCGTCGGCGATCGCGAACGGGACGTTGAGGATCCGCGCGAGCGTCTGCGCCAGCAGCGTCTTGCCGCAGCCGGTCGGCCCGAGCAGCAGGATGTTGGACTTCTGCAGCTCGATGTCCGAGTCGTCGGCCTGCATCATCTGCACGCGCTTGTAGTGGTTGTAGACCGCCACCGCGAGCGTGCGCTTGGCCTGCTCCTGCCCCACGACGTACTCGTTCAGGACGCCGTAGATCTCCTTCGGCTTGGGCAGGTTGTCGATGTCGAACGTCGGCGGAGCCGTCAGCTCCTCATCGATGATCTCGTTGCAGAGGTCGATGCACTCGTCGCAGATGTAGACGCCCGGCCCGGCGATCAGCTTCTTGACCTGCCGCTGCGACTTTCCGCAGAAGGAACAGAGGAGCTGCTCGTTTGAGTCCGTCGGGCGCGCCATATCCAGCTAGTGCTCGTGGATCACCCTGTCGATGATGCCGTACTCCTTGGCCTCGTCAGAGGACATGAAGTAGTCACGTTCGGTATCTGACCGTACCTTCTCGACGTCCTTGCCCGTGTGCTTGGCGATGATCTCATCCAGCTTACGCCGCAACTCGATGACCTCGCGCGCGTGGATCTCGATGTCCGTCGCCTGACCCTGGAAACCCGAGCTGACCTGGTGGATCAGGATCTTCGCATTGGGCAGTGCCATGCGCTTGCCCGGCGCTCCGCCGGCCAGCAGCAGCGCGCCCATCGACATCGCGATGCCGACGCAGATCGTCTGCACGTCGGGCTTGATGAAATTCATCGTGTCGTAGATCGCAAGACCGGCGTACACCGAGCCGCCCGGCGAGTTGATGTAGATCGAGATGTCCTTGTCGGGGTCCTCGGACTCCAGGTGCAGGAGCTGGGCCACGATCAGGTTGGCGATCTGGTCGTCCACGGGCGTGCCGAGAAAGACGATCCGCTCATTCAGCAAGCGGCTGTAGATGTCGAACGCGCGCTCCCCACGGGAGGTCTGTTCAACGACCATCGGTACGAGTGGGCTCACGGTCCTCGCTTCGTTTCGCTTTGGGCGCTCGAATCCTTCAGATGGCTGACGGCCCGTGCCGCACCACTTCGGGCGAAGACTAGCAACGGCCTCGCCCGGCCTGACCCGCCTAAGGTCTGGTGATCGTGGCCAGCCTCGGGTCGGATGATCGGGGAGGGGCCCAGCCAACCGAAGGTCGGATGATCGGTGCGGGGCGGTGGGGCTGCACCGCCTTCAGGGTGTCCAGAGCTCGCCCCGGTCCGGCGCGTCCGACCCGGGCGTCCAGAGCTTGTCGCGAGCCTGCGCCTGCTCGATCGTGATCGGGCTCGCGGACTCGGCCACCAGGTCCAGCGCCTTGCGCTGGGAGAGGTCGTCGCGCAGAGCATCCAGGCGGCCGTTGGCGCGCAGCCGCTCGAGCAGCTTCTTCGGGTTCGTGCGGTCCCCGCGCGGGGCCGCGGCGACGACCGCCTCGAGCATCTCGTCCTCGGTCGGCTCGAGCCCCTCGGCAGCGGCGATCGCGGCCAGCACGGCCTCGCGCCGCAGCGCCTGCTCGGCGTCCGGCTTGGCCTGCTCGATCGTCTCCTCCTCCGAGCGCCCCGAGATCCGCAGGTACGTCTCGCGATTGATGCCCTGATGCGAGAGCGAGTGCAGCATCGAGTCCCACAGCTCCCGAGCGCGCGCCTCTACGAGTGCGTCGGGCACCTCGACCGTGGCGGACTTCACGGCGGAGTCCAGCGCCGCCTCGCGGAACTCGTTGTCGATCCGTGACGCGTCGTTCTCCGACAGCCGCGCGCGGATGTCCTCGCGCAGCTCGTCGAGCGTGTCGAAGCCGGCCTCGACCGCGAGGTCGTCGTCCTCCGGCAGCTGCTTGGCCTTGACCTCGCGGACCGTGACCGCGAACTCGGCGTCCTGGCCGGCGAGGTTCGGCGCGCCGTAGTCGTCGGGGAACGTGATCTTCACCGTGCGCGGCTCGCCGCCGACGGCGCCCTCGAGCTGCTCCTCGAAGCCCGGCACGAGGCCGCCCGAACCAAGCTCGATCATCTGGTCGCGGCCCTCGCCGCCCGCGAACGGCTCGCCGTCCAGCGTCCCGAGGAAGTCCATCACCACGAAGTCGCCCCGCGCCGCCTGACGGTCCACGGTCTCGAGCTTCGCGGCGCGGTCGCGCAGGCCCTGCAGCTCGCGCTCGATGGCCTCGTCGGCGACCTGCGGCTCGCGTTTGCCGACCTCGAGGCCCTTGTAGTCCCCGAGCGTCGCCTTCGGCCGCACGCCGATCTCGATCGAGAACTTCAGCGGCTGGCCCGCCGCGGGCAGATCGCCCATATCGAGCTCGGGCTCACCGACCGGCACCACGTGGGCGTCGTCGATCGCGGCGCGATACCACGTGCCGAGCGACTCGCGCACCGCCTCGTCGAGCACCGCCTCGCGGCCGACGCGCTGGATCACCACCGGCGGCGGCGCCTTCCCGGCACGGAAGCCGGGCACGCGGATCGTGCGGGCGAGGACCTTCGCCGCCTGGGCGACGCGGCGCTCGACCTCGCCGGGACCGACTTCCGCCTCGACGCGCACGCGCGACTCGGGCAGCTCGGTGATCGTGGTGCTGATGTCAGAAGCCATGAGAGCGGCGGTCAACGATACAAAGCGCGGATGCGCCAGCGTTTCGCCGCCTGGTTGATCACCGGTCCGCTCGGCCATCTGGCCGCCGGTATCGCTGACTGGGCGGTCGCGCTATGGCGCTACGCGCGCGACCGATGACGGACGGTTGAGCGGTGCCGTGCTCCTGCCGATCACGTGAGAACAACCCTCACTTTCGCCAGGAGTCCTCACAAGAGATGACCCGCTTCTCCGACCTTCCCATATCCGCCCGCCTGGGCGCTGCCTTCGGTCTCCTCACGCTCTCGCTGGTCCTTGTCTCGGCTATCGCACTTCATGCGTTCGGCACGCTCCGCGCCGACACCAACGACATCGCGCGCCGCGACGTGCGCGCCGCCGCTCTGGGCGGGGGCTTCGGGCGCGACGTCGAGCAGATCACCCGTCTCACCGCCGAGCATCTGTACGTCCACGACGGCGAGCTGGGGGTCGAGGACGGACTGGCGAAGCGGATCGCCGCGCGTGAGAAGTCGGCGCGCGCCAGCGCCGCCCAGCTGAAGCCGCTCGTGCGCGGCACGCAGGCGGAGCAACTCATGAAGCCGCTCGAGGCCGCCGCAGGCTCATTTGAACAGATGGTTCAGGTTGCGCTGGCGCGCTCGCGCGCGGAGACCGTGAGCGGCGCCGACGACCGCTCAGGCTCGCGCGATCTCTACACGTCCAAGCTCACCCCGCAGGCCGAGAAGCTCTCGCTGGCGACCGACCAGCTCCAGGCCGCGCTCGATCGCACCGCCGGCGCCAGCGCCGAGGACGCCGCGTCGAGCGCCTCCGCCAGCGGTCGCCTGCTGCTGATCGTGATGCTCGTCGCCGCGGCGCTCGCTCTCGCGTTCGCCGTGCTCATCACGCGTAGCGTCGTCCGGCCGGTGCGCGGACTCGCCGAGCGTCTGCAAGACCTCGACGAGCACTGTCTGTCCGAGCTCACGGCAGGCCTGGAGGCCGCCGCCGCCGGCGACTTCACGCGTGAGGCGAACGCGGTCACCGACGCCGCTGGACATCACGTCCGACGACGAGCTGGGCCGTCTCGGCAAGACCTTCAACGCGATGCTCGACAAGGCCGCCCGCAGCCTTCGCGCATACGGCGAGATGCGCGGTGAGCTGAGCCGGCTGATCGGCGAGGTCTCGCGCACCGCGGGCGCGGTCACCGCCACGTCCACGCACGTCGCATCCTCGTCGGAGGAGGCCGGCCGCGCCGTCGGCGAGATCGCCTCCGCGGTGACCGACGTCGCCCAGGGGGCCGAACGCCAGGTGCGCATGGTCGAGTCCACGCGCGGCGCCGTGCAGGAGGCCTCGCGCGCCGCCGGTGCGAGCGCCGAGGCCGCACGCGCCACCGCCGCGGCAGCCGAGGAGGCGCGCTCGGTCGCCCACGAGGGCGTCCAAGCCGCGGGGCAGGCGACCGACGCGATCCGCGAGGTCGCGGAGTCCTCCGCACAGGTCGGCGCGGCGATCGAGGACCTCTCCGCGCGCTCGGAGAAGATCGGCGGGATCGTCACCACGATCACCGGCATCGCCGAGCAGACGAACCTGCTGGCGCTCAACGCCGCCATCGAGGCCGCCCGCGCCGGCGAGCAGGGCCGCGGCTTCGCGGTCGTCGCCGAAGAGGTGCGCAAGCTCGCCGAGGAGTCCCAGAGCGCGGCCGCCGAGATCGCGTCGCTGATCGGCGAGATGCAGGAGCAGACGCATCAGGTGGTCGGCGTGGTCAAGCTCGGCGCGCAGAAGACCGGCGACGGCGTGGCGACGGTCGAGCAGACCCGCAACGCGTTCGAGCGCATCGACGCGGCGGTCGAGGGCGTCAGCGCGCGCATCGCCGAGATCGCGTCGTCCGTCGAGCAGATCAGCGCCGAGTCCTCGCGCGCCGAGGCCGACGTCGCCGAGGTCGCCGCGGTCGCCGAGCAGTCGTCGGCCTCCGCGCAGCAGGTCTCGGCCTCGACGCAGCAGACGAGCGCCTCGACGCAGGAGATCGCGTCCAGCGCCGCCGAGCTCGCGCGCACGGCGACCGAGCTCGACGCGCTGGTGGCCCGCTTCAAGGTCGCCGTCTGATCGTCGCTGCGGGTCCGCCTCAGGCCCCGGAGAGTCGCCATGGTTCAGCCGGGAGCGGCGTCGCCGCTTCCGGCCGGACGGCGTCCAGCAGCAGGCCGACGTAGCGCGACCAGCGGTCGTCCATCGGGCTGCCGTCCGGCGCCGGGCGCGTCGTCGCGCCCAGCATCCGCAGCATCAGCGTGACGTCCTCGGGCACGAGGTCGGCGCGCACGGCGCCGGCGGCCTGGGCGCGCTGCAGCGGCCGGGCCTGGCACGCGAGCATGCGCCGGCGCTGCTCGGGCGTGAGCGCCGTGGCGCCTAGGCGCTGGGCGACCACGTCGAAGAAGCCCTGGTTGGACGCCTGCATCCGGGCCGCCGCGCTCATGAAGTGCGCGAACGCCTCGCCGGCGTCCTCCATCGCGTCGGCCTCGTCGGCGAGCTGGTGGACGTCGTCGAGGAGGTCCTCGAAGATGGCCCGGACCAGCGCCTCCTTGGTCGGGAAGCGGCGGTAGAGCGTGCCCTTTCCCACGCCGGCGCGGCGGGCGATCTCCTCGACGCCGACGTCCAGGCCCGCCTCGGCGAAGGCGGCGCGGGCAGCTTCCACGATCCGGGCACGGTTGCGGGCGGCGTCGGCCCGTAGTGGGCGGACGGGGGCTCCCATTTCGTCGCGAGTGTATCCGCACCGCGCCAGGCCCCGTGACGGCTCGTCTCCGGACGTGCCGGAAGTTGGGCCGATGGAGCCGTCCGGGGCGCACCGTAGCGTCCGTGGGCCATGGCGGTGCTGGCGGACACGGGCGAGCGACCCTGGCTCGACGAGCTCAATGACGAGCAGCGGGCGGCGGCGACGCACGCCCGCGGTCCGCTGCTGATCCTCGCGGGCGCGGGGACGGGCAAGACCACGACGCTGTGCGCGCGCGTCGCCTGGCTGGTCGCCGAGGGCGCGGCGGCGGAGCGGATCCTGCTGCTCACGTTCACCCGCCGCGCCGCCCGCGAGATGCTCGGACGCGCGCGGGCCCTCGTGCCCGGCTCGGCGCGCGTGCTGGGCGGAACGTTTCACTCGGTCGCTCACCGGCTCGTCCGCCGGCACGCGGCCGCGCTCGGGCTGCCGGGCGGGTTCGGCGTCCTCGACGCCGCCGACGCGGCCGACGTGCTGGACCTGCTGCGCGAGGAGGCGGGCCACGCGCAGTCGCGGACGCGCTTCCCGCGCAAGGGCACGCTGCTGGACATCTACTCGCGCACGGTCAATGCGCAGGCGCCGCTGTCGGGCGTGATCGCGGAGCACTTCCCGTGGTGCGAGGAGCACCGCGAGTCGATCTCGGCCCTGTTTCGGGCCTACACGGCGCGCAAGCGGGCGCTCGGCGTGATCGACCTCGACGACCTGCTGCTGTCGTGGCGCGCGCTGGCCCGCGACGACGTGATCGGGCCGCAGCTCGCGGCCTCGTTCGACCATGTGCTGGTCGACGAGTACCAGGACGTCAACGGGCTGCAGGTGGACCTCGTGCGGGCGCTCGGCCAGGCGGGGCCGGAGATCACCGCGGTCGGCGACGACTTCCAGGCCATCTACGGGTTCCGCTCGGCCTCGGCGGCGCACATCCTCGACTTCCCGTCGCACTTCCCCGGCACCCGCGTCGTGACGCTCGAGCGCAACTACCGCTCGACGCAGCCGGTGCTCGACGCGGCCAACGCGCTCGCGGCGCAGGCTTCACGCGCGTTCCCCAAGCGCCTGCGCGCGGATCGCGACGGCGGGGTCCGGCCCCACGTCGTGCACGTGCGCGACGAGGCGGCGCAGGCGGAGGAGGTCTGCACGCGCGTGCTCGACGCGCGCGAGCAGGGCTCGCTGCTGCGCGCGCAGGCGGTGCTGATGCGTACGTCGCACGACTCCGACCTGCTCGAGCTCGAGCTCACCGGCGGCGCATCCCGTTCGTCAAGTACGGCGGGCTGCGCTACCTGGAGGCCGCGCACGTGAAGGACTTCGTGGCGCTGCTGCGGCTCGCCGACAACGGCGCCGACGAGATCGCCTGGTTTCGCGTGCTGCAGCTGGTCGAGGGCATCGGGCCGGTGAGCGCTCGCCGGGCCATGGCGGCGGCCTCGGCCCAGGGGGCCGCGTCGCTGGAGGAACTCGCCCAGCCGGCTCGCTCCTCCGCCGCCCGCCGGGACGCGGCGGCCTCGGCCCAGGGGGCCGCGTCGCTGGAGGAACTCGCCCAGCCGGCTCGCTCCTCCGCCGCCCGCCCGGAGGCGGCGGCGGCCACGTCGCCGCGCCGCGACCTGGTCGACGCGTGGGCGAGCGCGCGGGAGGCGCTGCCCGCCGGGGCCCGCGCCGGCGCGGACGCGGTCGTCGCCGCGCTGGTCGCCGCGCGTGCCGAGCCGCGCGCCGGCCCGCGTGCGGAGCTGCTGCGCGACGTGCTGGCGCCGCTCGTCAAGCTGCGCTACCCCGACGGCGCGCTGCGCGTGCAGGACCTCGACCAGCTCGTCGCCGCCGCACAGCAGGCGAGCGACCCGCGGCACTTCGTCGCCGAGCTGGTGCTCGACCCGCCGAGCAGCTCGGCCGACCTCGCGCAGCCGCCGCACCTGGACGAGGACTATCTGACGCTCTCGACGATCCACTCGGCGAAGGGCCTGGAGTGGGACAGCGTGCACGTGCTCGCGGTCTACGACGGCAACTTCCCCGCGTGCCTGTCCGCGGGCACGAAGGAGTCGATCGACGAGGAGCGGCGGCTGCTCTACGTCGGGATGACGCGCGCGCGCCGGAGCCTGCACCTGTACGTGCCGGTGCGCTACCACCACCGCCCGCGCGGGAACGACGACGCGCACGGCTACGGCAAGCCGAGCCGGTTCCTCACGCCCGAGGTGCTCGCCTGCTGCGACGTCAAGCGCCTGCCCGACGACCCGCTGAACCCGAACGGCGCGCCGATCGTCACGCGCCAGCGGCTCACCGTCACACCCGACGCGCTGTTCGACTGAGCCGCATCGCGGCGCCGACGAACCCCACCAATCCGATGGACATTCAGGCCTAGAGCCAAGGCCGAATCCCGATCGTGATAGATCCATCTTAATCCCGATCCGATTCCTTGTGATATCGGAGCGAGCTGGGTACCGTCGGGACGACCCCATGAGCAAGATCGAACGCATCAAGGCCGCAACGGACGGGCTGGACGTCCTCCCGGAGCTCCTCCGTGCGGCACGCGAGGGCTGGGAGACGCTTGACCCCGATCACGTCGGGCTTCTCAAGTGGTACGGCCTGTACGCGCACAACACGCACGACGGGCATTTCATGATGCGCGTCAAGGTCATCCAGGGAAAGCTGAGCGCAGCGCAGGTGGAGACGATGGCCTCGATCGCCGAGGACTTCGGGCGCGGGATCATCGACTGCACCACCCGGCAGTGCTTCCAGATCCACTGGATCACGCTCGACAACGTGCCGGAGATCTTCGCCCGGCTCGAGCGCGTCGGGATGACGACGTCGGGCGCGTGCGGCGACATCACGCGCAACGTCGTCGGCTGCACGCTTTCGGAGCTCGGCCACGAGGAGGTCGTCGACGGCTACGCGACCGCCGAGGCCGTCCACGAGTACTTCCTCGACAACAAGCTCTACTCGAACCTCCCGCGCAAGTACAAGATCTCGGTCACGGGCTGCAAGGAGGACTGCGCGCGCGGCCTCATCAACGACATCGCGCTCTCGGGCGCGATCGCCGGCGACGGCACGCGCGGCTTCAACCTGCGCGTCGGCGGCGGCCTGTCCACGCAGCCGCGCTTCGCCCGCTGGGTCGACATCTTCATCGAGCCGCACGAGGCGCCCGAGGTGATCGCGGCCGTCACGGGCATCTTCCGTGACGCCGAGGAGAACCGGAAGGCGCGCGGCAAGGCGCGGCTGAAGTTCCTCGTCGACCGCATCGGCGCGGAGGCGCTGCGCGAGGAGATCGTCCGCCGCGTCGGGCGCGAGCTGCGCCACGGCGTGCCGAAGGCGCCGGGCCTCAGCGGCGAGGACCACATCGGCGTGCTCCCGCAGGCCGACGGCGTACACCGCACGGTCGGCTGCGTCGTGCCCGTGGGCCGCCTGAAGGCCTCGCAGCTGTTCGAGCTGGCGCGGCTGGCGCGCGAGTACGGCGACAACCCCGACGACGCCCTGCGCCTCACCCACCAGCAGAACGTCCTGCTGCCGTGGATCCCCGCCGGCAACGTCGACGGCCTGCTCGCCGAGCCGCTGATCGGCGAGCTCACGCCGAGCCCGACGCTCTTCCAGCGCGGGCTGCAGACCTGCACCGGCAAGGAGTTCTGCGGCCTGGCCAAGGTCTACACCAAGAGCCGCGCCGTCGAGATCGCCGCCTTCCTGGACGAGCACGTGCGCCCGAACGGCCACGGCGAGGACTTCCGGCTGCACTTCGCCGGCTGCTCGAGCTCCTGCGCCCAGCACCAGATCGCCGACGTCGGCATCGAGGGCGTGCTCAAGAAGGTCGACGGCGAGTTCGTCGAGGCGATGGACATCCGGATCGGCGGGCGCCTCGGCGAGGACCCGAAGTTCGGCGACGTCGTGCTCAAGAAGATCCCGCACTGGGACCTCAACGAGACGCTGCTGAACATCTTCAGCCTCTACGAGCACAACCACGGCGACGGCGAGACGTTCCGCGCCTTTGCGTCGCGCACCGAAGCCGCGTGGTGGACCGAGCAGCTCACGCCCATCGAGGAAGACGTCGCCGCGTGAACGTCACGGAGGTGCTGACGCAGGCGGTGGAGCGCCACCACCCGCGGCTGGTGATGCTGTGCTCCTTCCAGAAGGAGGAGAGCGTCCTCGTCGACGAGTTGGTGCGGATCGCGCCCGACGCCCGCATCGTCACGATCGACACCGGCGTGCTGTTCCCGGAGACGCTCGCGACCTGGCGGGCGTTCGAACAGCGCTTCGGCATCGACGTCGAGATCGAGGACGCCACCGGCGACTGGACCGGCCCCGACCACTGCTGCGGCGAGCGCAAGGTCGCCGCGCTCGAGCGCGCGCTGGCCGGCGCGGACGCCTGGATCACCGGCATCCGCCGCGAGCAGTCCCCGACGCGCGCGGGCGCCCAGCCGGTCGAGTTCGACGAGCAGCGCCAGATCTGGAAGTTCAACCCGCTCGTCGAGTGGACCGAGAAGGACCTCTGGCGGCGCATCCACGAGCGCGGCCTGCCGTATCACCCGCTGCACGACCAGGGCTACAGCTCGATCGGCTGCGCCCCCTGCACCGCCCCGGGCGCGGGCCGCGACGGCCGCTGGGCCGGGCTCGCCAAGACGGAGTGCGGGCTGCACGTCTGATGGATCCCTGGCTGATCCTGTTCGGCTTCGGCGTCGGCATCCTCGTGGGGACCACGGGCATGGGCGGCGGCAGCCTGATGACGCCGCTGCTGATCCTCGTGTTCGGGATCAAGCCCGTGGTCGCCGTCGGGAGCGATCTGGCCTACGCGGCGATCACCAAGACCGCGGGCGGGCTGCTGCACTTCCGCAAGGGCACGGTGCAGACCAACCTGGCGTTCTGGATCGCGATCGGCTCGTGCCCGGGCGCGGTGGTCGGCGTGATCCTGCTCGACCGGCTGGGGCTCGACGACATCCTGCTGCCGCTGATCTCCGGCGCGCTGCTGCTGACAGGGGCGCTCGTGCTCTACCGCGCGCTGATGACGCGCGGCGACGGCGAGCGCGACAAGGTCGAGCTGGAGGGCCGCCACAAGGCCGGCGCGGTGATCTTGGGCGCGAGCGTCGGGTTCCTGCTCGGGCTGACCTCCGCCGGCAGCGGCACGCTGATCGCGATCGGCCTGATCCTCGGCTTCAAGCTCTCGCCGCGGCGCGTCGTCGGCACCGACGTGTTCCATGCCGCGGTACTGCTGTGGGTCGCGGCGCTCGCCCACCTCTTCTCGGGCAACGTCGACTTGGCGTTGACCGGCACGATCCTGATCGGCTCGCTCCCGGGCGTCTGGGTCGGCACGCACCTGTCCTCGCGGCTGCCCGAGCGCGGGCTGCGCCCGGCGCTCGGCGTCGTGCTGCTGGCCTCCGGGCTGGCGCTGCTGACCAAGGCGGGCGTCGAGATCCCCGCCGCCGTGATCATCGTCGCCCCGCTGGCGCTCGGCGCCTTCGCGTGGGCGGTGCTCCGCATTCCACGTCCCCTCGTTGCAAGGACCGACCCGTGACCGCCATCACGACCCCTGCGCTCTCCCACCTGCGCGCGCTCGAGGCCGAAGCGATCCACGTGATCCGCGAGGTCGCGGCCGAGCGCGAGCGCCCCGCCCTGCTGTTCAGCGGCGGCAAGGACTCGATCGTGCTCGTCCGGCTCGCCCAGAAGGCGTTCGCGCCGGGCCGCGTTGCCTTCCCATTGATGCACGTCGACACGGGCCACAACTTCCCCGAGGTGATCGCGTTCCGCGACCGGCTGGTCGCCGAGACCGGCCTGCAGCTGCTCGTGGCGTCCGTGCAGAAGTCGATCGACGAGGGCCGCGTGCGCGAGGAGACGGGCCCGCGCGCCTCGCGCAACCGCCTGCAGACGACGACGCTGCTGGACGCGATCGCCGAGCACGACCTCGACGCGCTGTTCGGCGGCGCGCGCCGCGACGAGGAGCGCTCGCGCGCCAAGGAGCGCGTGCTCAGCTTCCGCGACGACTTCGGCCAGTGGGACCCGCGCCGCCAGCGGCCGGAGCTGTGGGACCTCTACAACGCCCGCGTGCGCCGCGGCGAGAACATCCGCGCGTTCCCGATCTCCAACTGGACCGAGCTCGACGTGTGGCAGTACATCGCGTCCGAGGAGCTCGAGCTGCCGTCGATCTACATGGCGCACGAGCGCGAGGTGTTCGCGCGCGACGGGATGCTCTACGCGACCGGCCCGTTCATCACGCCGATGGACGGCGAGACGCCGTTCACCGCGTCGGTCCGCTATCGCACCGTCGGCGACATGAGCTGCACGGGCGCCGTGCGCTCGACGGCGCGCACGCTGCCCGACGTCGTGGCCGAGATCGCCGCCACGAACATCACCGAGCGCGGCGAGACGCGCGCCGACGACCGCGCCAGCGAGGCCGCGATGGAAGACCGCAAACGCGAGGGGTACTTCTAGCCATGGACCTCCTGCGCCTCGCCACCGCCGGCTCGGTCGACGACGGAAAGTCGACGCTGATCGGCCGCCTGCTCTATGACGCCAAGGCCGTGCTCGCCGACCAGCTTGCGCACGTCGAGGAGCGCAGCGTCGAGGGGCTGGACCTCGCGCTGCTGACCGACGGCCTGCGCGCCGAGCGCGAGCAGGGCATCACGATCGACGTCGCCTACCGCTCGTTCGCCACCCCGCGCCGGCGCTTCATCCTCGCCGACTGCCCCGGCCACGCGCAGTACACGCGCAACATGGTCACCGGCGCCTCGACGGCCGACCTCGCGCTGCTGCTCGTCGACGCGCGTGCGGGCCTGACCGAGCAGAGCCGCCGCCACGCCACGATCGCCGCGCTGCTGCGGATCCGCCACGTGATCGTGGCCGTCAACAAGATGGACCTCGTCGGCTACGCCGAGGAGCGCTTCGACGACGTCGTGCGCCAGGTGCTCGAGCTGGCGGCCAAGGTCGGCCTGCACGACGTCGAGTTCATCCCGATCTCGGCGCTGAAGGGCGACAACGTCGTCGAGCCCTCGGCGCAGATGCCGTGGTACTCCGGCCCGCCGCTGCTGGAGCGCCTGGAGACGATCCCCGTCGAGCCGCCGGCCGTGCACGGGGCCCGGCTACCGGTCCAGCTCGTGCTGCGCGGAGAGGGCGGCACGCGCTGGGCCGCGGGCCGCCTCGCGGCGGGCGCGCTGAAGGCCGGCGACGAGGTCGTGATCCTCCCCAGCGGCACGCGCACGCGGATCGCCGAGGTGCGCGACGCCGACGGCCCGGCCGATGTGGTCGACGCGCCGCTGTCGGTGTCGGTGCGGCTCGAGGACGAGGTGGACCTCGCGCGCGGCGAGCTGATCGCCGCCGTCGAGGACGCGCCGGCGCCGGTGCGCGAGCTCGCCGGCACCGTCTGCTGGCTCGGCGACCGCTCGGCCCGCCCGGGCGACCGCTACGCGCTCAAGCACGGCACGCGCACCGTCCCCGCGCGGCTCGACTCGATCGAGGGCCGGATCGAGTTCGAGACGCTCGCCTGGCCGGCCGCGGACGAGCTCACGCTCAACGACATCGCGCACGTGCGGTTGCGGCTCGGCGGCGAGATCGCCGCCGACGCCTACGAGCGCTGCCATGCCACGGGGGCGTTCATCCTCGTCGACGAGCACACGAACGAGACCGTCGCAGCCGGAATGGTTGCGTAGCATTCGCGCCCTGACCCGTCTCGACGTTCCCAGTCCCACAGCGCCGACCGACGGTCTCGCCCGCGACACCGAGCTGCTCTCGGACGCGGTCAACAGCGTGCTCTCCGAGCAGGCCGGGCGCGTCTTCGCGTCGCGCCTGCAGTGGCTGTTCCGGACCGCCGGCGCGGTCCGCGCCGGCGACGAGGCGGCCGCCGAGCGGCTCGTCGCCTACCTCAAGGGCGTGCCGGACGAGTCCGTCGAGCCGATCATCCGCGCCTGCTCGCTGGAGCTCCAGCTGGCGAACATCGCCGAGGAGCGCGAGCGCGTGCGCCGGCGGCGCCAGTACGACGCGTCGGGCGACATCCAGCGCGAGTCGCTCGCCGAGACGGCGGAGATCCTGCGCCGCAACAGCGCCGACATCGCGCCGCTGGCCGCGCAGCTGCAGATCGAGCACGTCCTCACGGCGCACCCGACCGAGGCCACGCGGCGCTCGGTGCTCGACCACCAGTGGAACGTCGCCGCGCTGCTGGACCGGCTCGACGACCCGCGCACCGGCCAGCAGCGCCGCCGCGAGCTGCTGGACGAGCTGCGCGAGGAGCTGACGATCTGGTGGCAGACCGACGAGGTCCGCCGCGTGCGCCCGCGCGTCGAGGACGAGGTGCGCCGCAACCTGTTCTTCTTCGAGGCGGTGCTGTTCGACGCGGTGCCGGCCGTGCTCGGGGAGGTCGAACGCTCGTTGGGCGTACACCTGGTCCAGCCCGTACTCTCGTACGGCAGCTGGACCGGCGGCGACATGGACGGGCACCCGGAGGTCGGCGCCGACACGCTGGCCGCCGCGCTCACGCTGCACCGCAACACGGCGCTGCGGCTGCTGCGCGAGCACGTCGACCGCCTCGCCAAGCTCTTCTCGCACTCGTCGCTGCGGATCCCGGTCTCCGAGGAGCTGCTGGCCTCGCTCGAGCAGGACGCCGAGGAGCTGCCCAGCGCCGAGGTCCTGCGCCGCCCGCACCATGAGTGGGAGCCGCTGCGGACCAAGCTCGGGTTCGTCCGCCACCGGCTGGTGAACACCGGTCGCCCGCGCGGGCGTGAGCCGGGCTATCCGGACGCGCAGGCGCTGCGGCGCGACCTCGAGCTGGTGCTCGCACATGTCGGCTCGCGCCACGTCGCCATGGGCACGATCCGGCGGCTGCTGTGGCAGGTCGACGTGTTCGGCTTCCACCTCGCGGGGATCGACATCCGCCAGAGTGCCGAGGTCGTCCGCCAGGCCACCGCGGCGCTGCTGCCCGGCTTCGGGCACGCCGAGGACGAGCCGCGCCGCCGGGCATTGCTGACCGAGGCGCTGTCGACCGGCCGGCGCGGGATCGACCACGACCCCGGCGGCGAGGCCGGCGAGCTGCTGCGCGTGCTGGACACCGTCGCGCTGTCGGCTGAGGCCTACGGCCCGCACGCCGTCCCGTGCTTCGTGATCTCGATGACCGAGCGGCCCTCCGACGTGCTCGCGGCACGCTGGCTGGCGCACCGCGCGGGCGCGAGCGCGCTGCGGATGGTGCCGCTGTTCGAGACCCGCGCGGCGCTCGAGCAGGCGCCGGCGACGATGGCCGAGCTGTATTCCTGCGAGCCCTACCTCGCGCACCTGCGCACGCAGGCCAACCGCCAGACCGTGATGGTCGGCTACTCGGACTCCGGCAAGGACACCGGCTACGTGGCCAGCCAGTGGGCGCTCTACAACGCGCAGGAGCGGCTCGCCGCGCAGGCCCGCGAGCTCGGCATCGTGCTGGAGCTCTTCCACGGCCGCGGCGGCTCGCCCTCGCGCGGCGGCGGGCGCACCTACCGCGCCATCCTCGCCCAGCCCGAGGGCTCCGTGCAGGGGCGGATCCGGATCACCGAGCAGGGCGAGACGGTCTCCGCCCGCTACGCCGACCCGGAGCTGGCGGTGCGCTCGCTCGAGCAGACGATCTCCGCCGTGCTGCTCGCGACCGCGCTGCCCAACCCGCCGGTCCGCGCGGACTGGGTCGAGGAGATGCAGCGGCTCTCGGAGACGTCGCGCCGGCGCTATCGCGGGCTCGTCTACGAGGACCCGGACTTCGAGCGCTTCTTCGAGCAGATGGCGCCGATCGCCGAGCTCAGCGGGCTGAACATCGGTTCGCGCCCGCCGTCGCGCCGGGCGGCGCGCGGCGTCGAGTCGCTGCGCGCGATCCCGTGGGTGTTCGGCTGGACGCAGAACCGCCTGCTGCTGCCCTCGTGGTACGGCGCCGGCGACGCGCTGGCCGGCGGCGACCTCGACCTGCAGCGCGAGATGTGGCGCGACTGGCCGTTCTTCCGCGGGCTGATCGGGACGCTCGAGATGGCGCTGTTCAAGACCGATCTCGGCGTCGCCGAGCGCTACCTGTCGCTGGTCGACGGTGACATCGTCGAGCGCTTCTGGGAGGACCTGCGCGACGAGCACGACCGCGTGGTCGAGCGCGTGCTGACGATCACCCGGCAGGAGCGGCTGCTGGACGAGACGCCCGCGCTGCAGCGGCGGCTCGAGCACCGCAATCCCTGGATCGACCCGCTCTCGCATCTCCAGGTCGAGCTCCTCAGCCGCCTGCGCGCCGGCCGCGAGGAGGCGCGCACGCCGCTGCTGGCCACGATCACCGGGATCGCGGCCGGGCTACGGAATACCGGCTAGCACCGCGGCGATCGCCGCCTCCTCGCTGTCGTAGACCCAGCGCCCGGGCTCCGGGCCGGAGAGCTCGAGCACGCGCCGCGGCGGGCTGCCGGGGCCGAGCACGACCGCGAAGCCGAGGCTGCGGTAGCGCAGCCGCTGCGCGAGCCCGAACAGCAGGTGCACGCCCGAGCTGTCCATGAACGTCAGCCCGCCGAGGTCGACGACCAGCCCGGCCGCCTCGTTGGAGATCTCGGCGCCGATCTGGTGCTCGAGCCCGTCGGCGTTGGAGACGTCGATCTCGCCGGTGATCGCCGCGACGATCACGTTGTCGCGATGCCAGATGAACAGGCTCGCCATCTCGCTCATGTCACCAGCTCCGTTCGCAACAGCACGCGCGAGCCGTGCTCGCCGCGCTCGATCCGCACCTCGTCGGCCAGCGCATGCATCAGCGACTCGCCGCGCCCGCGGTCGCCCCCGCGCGGCCGCGCGCGCCAGTGGCCGCGGTCGCGCACCTCGACGGCGGCGGTCGCGCCCGTGCGCTCGACCCGCAGCTCGACCGTGCCGGGGTCGGACCCGTACGCGTGCTCGACGGCGTTCATGCTCGCCTCGTGCACGGCCAGCACGAGATCCTCCGCGCGCCGGCCCTCGAAGCCGTTGCCGCGCAGCCACGCGTGCAGCCAGTGGCGGACCTCGCGCAGGCGGGCGGGATCGGCGGGGATCGTGAGCGCTGCGGCCGCCCCCGTGAGCCGCGTGCGGCGGGCGACCAGCAGCGCGACGTCGTCGGCCGGCGCGGCGCCGTCGAGCAGCGCGCCGAGCACGCCGTCGCAGACCGCCTCGAGCCGGGCGCCGTCCCGCGAGAGCGCGGCGGCGAGCGCGGCGATGCCGGCGTCGATCGGGCGGTCGCGGCGCTCGACGAGGCCGTCCGTGTAGAGCACGAGCGTCTCGCCGTCGGCGAGCACGTCCTCGCCCTCCTCGTGGCGCGAGCCGACGATCACCCCGAGCGGGTTCGCGACCGGCCCCTGGAGCGTGCGCGTCGCGCGCTCCGGCCCGGCCACCAGCGGCGGCGGATGACCGGCGCTCACCCAGCGCAGCGCGCCGGTCGCGGGGTCGAGCTTCGCGCACAGGCAGGTGACCATCTCCAGCCGGCCGGCGAGCACCAGCGCGTCGAGCCGCCGCACCAGCTCCGCCGGCCCGTGGCCCTCGGCGGCGTAGGCGCGCAGCGCGTGGCTCACCTGGCCCATGATCGCCGCGGCGCGCACGCCGTGTCCGGCCACGTCGCCGATCGCGAGCACGATGCGGCCGTCGGGCAGCGGGATCGCGTCGTACCAGTCGCCGCCGACGCGCAGCTCGCGCCCGGCGGGGACGTAGCGGCCGGCCAGCGCCAGCTCGGGCAGCTCCGGCAGCGTGTCCGGGAGCAGGCTGCGCTGGAGCGCCTCGGCGACCTGCTCGGCGGCGTCGGCGCGGCGGTCGAGCTCGTCGCGCAGGCGGGCGAGCTCGAGCGTGGCGCGCACGCGCGCGCGCAGCTCCGAGCCCGCGAACGGCTTGACCAGGTAGTCGTCGGCGCCGGCGTCGAGGCCTTCGACCGCGGCGCCCTCGCCGGCGCGCGCGGAGACCATGATCACCGGCAGGCGGCGCGTGAGCGGGTCCGCGCGCAGCTCGCGCAGCAGGCCGAAGCCGTCCAGCCCGGGCATCATCACGTCTGCCAGGACGAGGTCCAGCCCGCCGGCGCGCGCCCGCTCGAGCGCGGCGCGGCCGTCTGGCACGCGCTCTACGGCGTAGCCGTCCCCGAGCAGGCGCGCGAGGTAGTCGCGCATGTCGGCATTGTCGTCGGCGACGAGCACGCGCGCGCCGGCGACGGGCGGGGTCGCGGCGCTCCAGCGGGCGGCGTCGGCGAGCACGGTGGACGCGCCATGCGGGTCGGCCGGCTCGGCCGACGCCGGCGTCCCGGCGGGGGCCAGCGGCAGCGTCACGGTGAAGGCGCTGCCGGCTCCCGGCTCGCTCTCGACCGCGATCGTGCCGCCATGCAGTCGCACGAGCTCGCGCACGAGCGCGAGCCCGATCCCGGTGCCCTCGTGGCTTCGGCCCTCGGCGGCGCGGGCGCGGTGGAAGCGCTCGAACACGTGCTCGAGCTCGTCGGGCGCGATGCCCGCGCCGGTGTCGGCGACGACCAGCACCGCCTCGCTCTCGCGCCGCGCGAGCGTGACGCGGATGGCGCCCGCGACGGTGAACTTGAACGCGTTGGACAGCAGGTTGAAGACGATCTTCTCCGCCATGTCGCGGTCACCGGCCACGATCACGGGTTCGGCGGGCACCTCGACGGTGAGCGTCATGCCGGCCTGCTCGACGAGCGAGCGAAAGCCGCTGGCGGCCTCGGCGACGCGCTCGGCGAGGTCCACCGCGGCGTCGGCCGCGCGGGCTCGCCCGGACTCCAGGCGCGAGACGTCGAGCAGCCCGTTGACCAGCCGCAGCAGCCGCTCGGCGCTGCGGTGGGCGATCTCGACGCGCTCGCGCTGGGCGTCCGGCAGCGGCTCGGACAGCGCGTCGGCGAGCGGGCCGAGCATCAGCGTCAGCGGCGTGCGGAACTCGTGGCTGACGTTCGAGAAGAACGCGGTCTTGGCGCGGTCCAGCGCCTCCAGCGCCGCGGCGCGGCGGCGCTCGTCCTCGAGCCCGCGGGCGCCGGCGAGCGCGGCGGCGATCTGGTCGGCGAGCAGTTCGAGAAACTCGCGGTAGGCGTCGTCGTGCGCCAGGTGCGGCGTGAGGCCGGCGACGAGCTCGCCGTCGAGCCCCGGGCGCGCGAGCGCCAGGCGCGCGCTGTCGGCGCCGTCGACCGCCTCGCCGACCGTTCCGACCACGCGCCCGTCGAGGCGCAGACGCGCGAACGGGATGTCGTCGGGGTCGGCCGAGAGCGCTTCCAGCACGCCGGCCACGACGGCCTCGACGGTGCGTGCGTCGGCGGTGCGGTCGGCCAGCAGCGCAGCGGCGCGCAGGCGGCGCTCGCTGACCACGTGCGACGTCGTCTCCGTGACAGCGACGAACACGCCGCGGGTCGCGCCCGCGTCGTCGGGGATCGCGCTATAGGAGAACGTGAAGTGGGCCTCCTCGAGGTAGCCGTTGCGATCCACCAGCAGCCGCTGGTCCTCGGCCCCGGTGGCCTCGCCGGTCGTCATGACGCCGCCCAGCAGCGGACCGACGTAGTCCCAGATCTCGGCCCAGGTCGCCTCGCCCGGGGCGCCCAACGCCGCCGGGTGCTTGCTGGCGCCGAGGATCGGCCGGAAGGCGTCGTTGTAGAGCATCGCCAGCTCGAGGCCCCAGAACAGGCACATCGGAAAGCGCGAGTGCAGGCAGATGCCGGCGGCCGCGCGCAGGATCGCCGGCCAGCCCGCGGGCGGGCCGAGCGGCGTGCGGGCCCAGTCGAGTTCGCGCATCAGCGCGCCCATCTCCCCGCCGCCGCCGAGGGAGCCGGTCATGCCATGCGGGCCGGCCCCACCCGGCCGGAGGCCGTCGGCGTGGCGTTCCCGTCAGGCGCGACCGCGCTGACCATCACCTCGTGGGCGTCGGCGCCGATCGGGACCTCGACCTCGCCGCGCGCGGCGCCGGTCTCGCGCACGTGCTGGACCGCGGGGTCGAGCGAGCCCTCCGGGCGCAGGCCGACGACGATCGCCGTGGGCGTCATCGGCGCGTGGTAGGCGATCTTCAGGCGTCCGTCGCTGCGCGTGGCGGTGAAGGTGGGCTCGGCGAGCAGCGGCTTGGCCGGCGGCGCGGCGGCACGGCGGGCGGCGAGCGCGACGAGCGTCGCGGGATCGCTCCACTGGGCGTGCTTGACGGGGCCTTGCGGGCTCGTGGCGTCGATCGGCGACCCGGTGGCCTTCGTGTCCCCCCAGTAGCCGGGCCAGGTCACCCACGCGGGCTGCGCGTCCTGCAGCACCTGGATGGTGGCGGTGACGGTCGGGCCCTTTCCGTCGGCCTGATCCCACCACGATCCCGTCCAGTGCGAGCCGGACGAGAAGTAGCTCGCGTGCGACCCTCGTGCGACGTAGACGTACGGGACGTTGCCGCTCTTCTTGACGTCCTTCCACGCCTTGCTCTCCGCGTGGCTGTGCTGCGCGTAGACCGCCAGCTCGGGCTGCTCGGCGGCGTTCAGGCGCAGCTGGATCATCTCCCAGTCGCCCTCATGATCGCCGCCGCTGAGCAGCGGGCCGAGCAGCTGGAAGTCGTTGTAGTAATAGAAGAACCAGTACTGAAGCCAGGTGTGCCCGCCCTTGTCCTTGGCGAGGCGGCCGTGGATCACGTTCCCGTAGCCCGGCTTGGCGTGCATCGCTCTCGCGTCGGCCGCGTAGTTGCGGGTCGATTCACCGATCGTGTCGCCCGCGAGCACCGCCTTGCCGTTGGCATACGTGTGCGCGGCGAGGAAGCTGAGCGACAGCACCGGGGGCTTGGCGAGCGTCGTCGAATCGGCGCGTTTGAGGACGTTTGTCGGCGAATCGGTCCACACGCCGGCGCTATCGGCAAAATACGCTTCTTGCGAGTCATACACCAGCCGCGGAGCGTGCCGCTCCAGCAGAGTCCGCGTGTCAGTCACGTGGCGGAACCTAGCGCTTGGCGTCGTCGCGGAGCGGGAAAGCGGAACGCATGACCCAGCTGCCCGACCAGTCCCAGTTCGGCGATTACAGCGAGTGGCCCGGCCGTGACGTGCTCGACTCGGGCGGGGAGCGGCTGGGCGACGTCCGCGAGATCTACCTCGATCGCGAGACCGGGCGCCCCGAATGGGTGCTCGTCCAGGTCGAAGGCGGCGAGTCCCGGTTCGTCCCGCTGGCCGACGCCAGCGTCGAGGCGCGCACGATCCGCGTCGCGCACACGGCGACGACGGTGCGCAGCGCTCCGAGCATCGGCGCGGAGCCGCGCATCGACCAGAGCCAGGAGCGCGAGCTGTACGCGCACTACCGCATCGGCTACGAGGAGGCCGGGAGCGGGCTGCCGTCCGACGACGTGCCCCCGCCGGCGCCGCCCGCGGCCGAGCCGCCCGGCGCCGCCGAGCTCAGCGTCGCGGCGATCCCCGAGCCGCCGCGGCGGGGCGGCACGGAGGAGCCGGCGCCGTTCCGCGACGTCGCCGGACCGGAGGTGGAGGAGCCGGCGCCGCCGGTCGCCGTGGAGCCGCCCGCGACGCCGCCGGCCGTGGAGGAGCCGGCGCCGCCGGCCGCCGACGCGCCCGAGCCGGGCGCCCCGGACGCGCTGGCAGGCGAACCGCCGTCGCCGTTCGCCGCGCCGCCGGCCGCCGACACGCCCGAGCCGGGCGCCCCGGACGTGCCGGCAGGCGAACCGCCGTCGCCGTTCGCCGCGCCGCCGGCCGCCGACACGCCCGAGCCGGGCGCCCCGGACGCGCCGGCAGGCGAACCGCCGTCGCCGTTCGCCGCGCCGCCGGCCGCCGACACGCCCGAGCCGGGCGCCCCGGACGCGCCGGCAGGCGAACCGCCGTCGCCGTTCGCCGCGGACGGGCCGTCCGTGTTCACGCCGCCGCCCACGCCCGGCGGCGGCCCGCTCGCGAACCCGGCCGTGCGCTTCGCTGCCGCCGCGGCGCTCGTGGCCGTGCTGCTGTTGATCCTGCGGCGGCGTCGCCGCTAGAGTCGCGCCGCATGACCGCGACGGAGCTGGCCGCGGGCCTGCGGGCGGGCGCGCTCTCAGCCCGCGAGGTGATGGAGTCCCAGCTCGCGCGCATCGATGCGGTCAACCCGCGCGTCAACGCGATCGTGACCCTGGTCGAGCGCGAGGCCGCGCTGGCCGCCGCGGACGCCGCCGACCGCGTGCCGCGCGAGCGGCGCGGGCCGCTGCACGGGCTGCCGCTGGCCGTCAAGGACCTCGAGGAGACCGCGGGCCTGCGCACGACCTACGGCTCGCCGCTGTTCGCCGAGAACATCCCCGCGGCCGACTCGCCGCTGGTCGCGCGCCTGCGCGCCGCAGGCGCGCTGATCATCGGCAAGACCAACACGCCGGAGTTCGGCGCCGGCTCGCAGACGTTCAACGCCGTCTTCGGCGCCACCCGCAACCCGTATGACCTCGCGCGCACGCCGGGCGGCTCGAGCGGCGGCGCCGCCGCGGCGGTGGCGGCCGGGATGGTGCCGGTGGCCGACGGCTCGGACCTCGGCGCGAGCATTCGCAACCCGGCCTCGTTCTGCAACCTTGTCGGCCTGCGGCCCTCGCCGGGCCGCGTCGCGGACGTCGGTCCGGGCGACCTCTGGAACCCGTTCGGCGTGCTGGGCGCGATCGGCCGCACGGTCGACGACCTTGCGCTGCTGCTGGGCGCGATCGCCGGGCCGGACCCGCGCGACCCGCTCTCGCTGCCGCCCGAGGACTTCAGCGACCTGCGCGCCGACCCGCGCGGGCTGCGGATCGCCTGGAGCCGCGACCTCGGCGGGCTGCCGGTGGACCCGCGGATCAGCGCCGTGCTGGAGGCGCGGCGCGCCACGCTCGAGGACCTGGGCTGCGTCGTCGAGGACGCCGAGCCGGATTTCGCGGGCGCCGACGAGGCATTCGACGTGCTGCGCGGCCTGATCTTCGCCGGCACCTTCGCGCCGATCATCGACGACGTCAAGCCGGCGATCGCCCAGAACACGCGCTTCGGGCTCGGCCTGGACGCGGCGCGGATCGCCGGCGCGCTGAGCCTGCGCGGCGAGCTGTTCGCGCGCATGCACGCGTTCCTCGAACGCTACGACGCGCTCGCGGCGCCCGTCACGCAGTGCCCGCCGTTCAGCGTCGAGCTCGAGTACCCGGAGGAGATCGCCGGCGTGGCGATGGAGACCTACACGGATTGGTTTCGCTCCTGCTCGCGGATCACGGTCACCGCGCACCCGGCGATCGCCGTCCCCGCGGGCTTCACCGACGACGGGATGCCGGTCGGCCTACAGCTCGTCGGGCGCTCGCGCGGCGACCTCGCGCTGTTGCGCCTCGCCCGCGCGTTCACCGAGGCGACCGGGCTCGCCGAGCGCACCCCGCCGCTCTGATGCCCTGGCCGGCCACGCCGCCTGCCGCCGCGCACCGCGCGGCGCTCGCCGACGCCGAGCCGCGGCCGTTCTGGACGCTCGCGAGCGATGCCTCGCCCGCGCTGGCGGGCGCCGTCGACGCCGACCTGTGCATCGTGGGCGGCGGCTTCACGGGGCTGTGGGCGGCCCTGCACGCCAAGGCCGGCGCGCCCGCGCGCGAGGTCGTGCTGCTGGAGGCCGAGACGTGCGGCTTCGGCGCCAGCGGGCGCAACGGCGGTTTCGCCGTCGCGTCGCTCACGCACGGGATCGAGAACGGATTGGCCCGCTTCGCGTCCGAGATCGACGTGCTCGAGCGGCTCGCGCGGGAGAACTTCGCCGGCCTTGTGCGCGATCTCGACGCGCACGGGATCGACTGCGACTTCGAGCCGGCCGGCGAGCTCACGGTCTGGACCGACGCCCACCAGCTCGACGGCCACGTCGCCGCGCTGCTCGAGCGCTTCGGCCACGACGTGACCGTCTTCGACGCCGAGGCGATGCGCGCCGAGGTCGCCTCCCCCACCTATCTGGGCGGCGTGTGGAACCGCACGGGCGCCGGCGTGCTCGATCCGGGCAAGCTCGCCGCGGGCCTGCGCGCCGCGGCGCTGCGCGCCGGCGTGCGGATCTTCGAGCACTCCGCCGTACACGACCTGCGCGCGGCCGGAGCGGGCGTCGAGGCGCTGACCGCCGCGGGCCGCGTCCGCGCGCGCCGCGCCGTGATCGCCACCAGCGCGTACAAGCCGCTGGTGCGCGCACTGCGCCGCTACATCGCGCCCGTCTACGACTACGCGCTGGTGACCGAGCCGCTGGACCTCGCACCGGTCGGCTGGCGCCGCCGCCAGGGCATCGGCGACGCGGGGAACCGCTTCCACTACTACCGGCTGACCCCAGACGACCGGATCCTGTTCGGCGGCTTCGACGCGATCTACCGCTACGGCGGCCCGGTCGGCCCGCGCCACGACGAGCACGCCGCGACGTTCGCGAAGCTCTCGCAGCACTTCTTCCACACGTTCCCGCAGCTCGCCGGGACGCGCTTCACGCACCGCTGGGGCGGCGCGATCGACACCTGCTCTCGCTTCTCGGTCTTCTTCGGCACGGCGCTGGGCGGGCGCGCCGCGTACGCGGCGGGCTACACCGGCCTCGGCGTGGCCGCCGCGCGCTTCGGCGCGCGCGTGGCGCTCGACCTCGCCGACGGCCGCGCGACCGAAACCACGCGGCTGCGCTACGTGCGCGCCAAGCCGGTCCCGTTCCCGCCCGAGCCGCTGCGCTGGGCGGGGATCGCATTCACGCTCAACCGGCTCGCCGCGGCCGACCGCCGGGCGGGCCGGCGCGGCGTGTGGCTACGGACGCTGGACCGGCTCGGCCTGGGCTTCGACTCGTAGCAGCTCGGCCCGCAGCGCGTCGTCCAGCCGCCCCTCCCCCGCGAGCCCCCACAGCACGAGCGTGCCGTTGTAGGCGACGAGCAGCGCGCGCGCCACGCCGTCCGGGTCGGCGTAGCCGGACGCCAACTCGCGCAGGCGGGCGGTCATCGCCTCGGTGTGGGCGCGGGCGACGGCGTTGAACTCCGGATCGGCGACGTCGAGCGCGAGCAGCGAGAGGCTGTTGGCGAACGCCTGGCGGTCCGCCGCGCCGGCGGCGTAGCGCACGAGCCCCTCGACCAGCGAGTCGATCCGCGCCACGCCCGCGACCGCGCTGCGCGCTGCGGCGAGCAGCAGCGCCCGCTTGGACCCGAAGCGCTCGGCGAGCGTCGACGGCGCGAGTCCGGCCTCGCGGCCGATGTGGGCGAGCGTGAGCGAGCCGACGCCGTGCCGCGCCACGGCGCGTAGCGTCGCGGCGTGGACCTCCTCGTCGGTGCGGGAACGTGGCCGGGCCATTTCCGAATCTCTATTCGGTAATGTAGCGACCATGCTTGAAGGACACATCGCCCTCGTCGCCGGCGCCACGCGCGGCGGCGGCCGCGGCATCGCGATCGAGCTCGCGCGCGCCGGCGCGACCGTGTACGTGACCGGCCGCAGCAGTACCGCCGGGCGCTCGCCGATGGACCGGCCGGAGACGATCGAAGAAACGGCCGCGCTGGCGCACCCCACTGCGATCGCCGTGCGCGTCGACCACTCGGACCCCGCGCAGGTACGGGCGCTGATCGAGCGCATCGAACGCGAGCAGGGCCGCCTCGACGTGCTCGTGAACTGCGTCTGGGGCGGCGATCCGCTGACCGACTGGTCGCACCCGCTGTGGGAGCAGGACCTCGACACCGGGCTGCGGCTGCTGCGCCAGGCCGTCGAGACGCACATCATCACGAGCCGCTACGCGCTCGCGCCGATGGTGCGCGGCAAGCGCGGCCTCGTGGTCGAGATCACCGACGGCGTCACCGCGCGCTACCGCGGCTCGTTCTTCTACGACATCGCCAAGTCGACGGTGATCCGGCTCGCCCAGGCCCAGGCGGCGGAGCTGCGCCCGCACGGCGTCGCCGCGGTCGCGCTCACGCCCGGGTTCCTGCGCTCGGAGAGCATGCTCGAGCACTTCGGCGTGACCGAGGCGACCTACAAGACGGCCGCCGACCCGCACTTCGCCGTCTCCGAGACGCCGCTCTACCTGGGCCGGGCCGTGGCGGCGCTGGCCGGCGACCCGGAGATCCTCGCGAAGTCCGGCCGCGCGCTCTCGACCGGCCCGCTCGCGCGCGAGTACGGCTTCACGGACGCCGACGGCACGCAGCCGGACTTCGTCGCCTACTGGGCGCGCGCGCTGGAAGCCGAGTACGGGCCGCTCGGAGAGCCGGTCAGCTGAGCCGGTGCTCGGGCTCGAGCCGCTTGGCGAGCCGCAGCGTCTCGTCGTCCAGCTCGCCGGGCTCGAGCGCGCCGTGGGCGGCGACGACGGCGCGCTCGACGAAGTCCACGCCGATCCCCGGGACCTCGTCCTCGACGGCGCCGGCCGTCGCCTCGTCCCAGCCCAGCCCGAGCGCCGCGTAGACGTCGCGCACGACCGCGCGCACGCCCGCGCCGTCGCCCACGACGATGTTCGCGCCCAGCAGCGCCGCGCCCCGGATCAGCCGCTGCGCGGTCCCGGCGAGCTTCACCCGCCCGCGCGCGTTGACGCTGAACGCGCCCGGGCAGTACTCGCCGGGCACCTCCCCCACGCGCGCATCTACGCCCAGCGCACGCAGCGCGCGCGCGATCCGCTCGCCTTCCTCGCGGAAGCGGTCGTGCGTGCCGGGGACGGGATCGTCGAGCGCCCACACGACGTCGATCCCGATCGAGGCGCGGTGGTAGGCCGCCGCATGGCCGCCCGGCAGCCGCAGGACCGGCGCGTAGCCGTGTGCGCGCGCGGCCGCCGCGGCGGCGGTGTAGCCGGGGCGCAGCGTGTCCAGCTTGCCGAACGCGACCGTCGGCGGGGGGCGATAGAGCCGCAGCGTCGAGGGCAGCTCGCCCGCGGCGACCCGTCGCAGCAGCGCGTGCGAGACGGCGATCTCCAGGGCGGCGGAGTCGGTCGCCCCCGAGCGCAGCAGCTGCATGCCGGGAAACTCTATGGCTCGCGGTCAGCCGGTCGCGTGGAAGCGCATCACGACCTCGGTGCCGCCCTCGGCGTGCGTGTGCACGTCGGCCTCGGCGCTGACCTGCGCGATCAGTCCGAGCCCGAGCCCCAGCCCGGGGCTGTCGACGCGGGGAATCAGCCCGCTGCCGGTGTCGCGCACGTGCACGCACAGCGAGTCGCCGCACACGCTGGCCTCGACGAGCACGGCGCCCGGCGGCACCCCGTCGCGGTAGGCGTGCATGACGGCGTTGGTGGTGGCCTCGGTCACCGCGAGCGCGATGTCCCCCAGCACGACGCTGTCGGCGACGTGTCCGCGCGCCCAGTCGACGACCGCGTGACGCGCCGCCCGCGGCGCGGCGTCTCCAGCCTCGAAGCGCCAGGCGGTCACGAGGAGCCTGTTGACCTTTCCCCGCCGCGCGATGCGGCACGCCCGCGGCGCCGGATTGGCCGGGCCCGTGCCCAGGAAGACCACCGGTATGCCAGGGCACGGGCCCGGCGCCCGGCATCCACGGGCGCACCACCTCGCATCGACGGATCAAAGATCAACAGACTCCCAGAGGTGACTGCCCGCAAACCGGAAATCAGGAACGTGCGGGACGCACCGCGATGGCGACCGTCGCGAGCGCGCTGGGCGGGCCGCCCGGCGGCCCGATCTCGACATCCCACAACCATTCGAGCTCGCCGCGGGCGCGGCACGTCGCGACGGCCTCGAGCACGCCGTCGCGGGCATCGGCGACCACGTGCGTCGAGTTGCTGAGCCCCGCCGGGATCAGCCCGTTCGGGAGCACCTCGACCGCGGTGCCGGTCGACGCGATCGACTCGGCGATCGCCGCGTAGACCCCGCTCAGCACCGTCCCGTCGGGTCCGAGCAGGTCGTCGCGGACGACCACGCTGCCGTGCGTCGCGTCGCTGAGCTCCAGCCCGTAGAGGGTGTCGAAGCCGGCGTGCTTCACAGGCCGAGGATGAACTCGGTGGCGGCCGCCAGCGTCGCCTCGGGCGCCTCGAGATGCGGCGCGTGGCGGGCATCGACGACAACCCGGGTCACGGCGCCGGCCACGCCGCGCTCGATCGCGTCGAGCTGCGCCAGCGTGCCGTACTGGTCGTGCTCGCCCTGGATCAGCAGCGTCGGGGCGCTGACGCCGGGCAGGACGTCCTCGATGTTCCAGTCGCGGAACTCCGGCGCGAGCCAGATGTCGTTCCAGAGCCGGAACGTCGCCTCGGCGTCGCGGTGGTAGCGACCCATCCGCTCCCCGAGGTCCGTGGTCTCGAACGTCTCGCGCGCCTCGCTGATGCTGGCCACCGAGAGGTCTTCGACGAACACGTGCGGAGCGAGGCAGACGAGCCCGCTCACCGGGTGCGAGGCCGCGTGGATGAGCGCGATCGAGCCGCCGTCGCTGTGGCCGACCAGGATCGGCTCGCGCAGCCCGAAGTGCTCGAGCAGCGGCGGCAGGACGCTCAGCGCCTCGTCGTGCATGAAGCGCGGCGTGCGCGGCGCGTCGGGCACGTGGGACTCGCCGTGGCCGGCACGCGAGTAGAGCAGCGCGCGGCGGCCGGTGGCGCCCGCCAGGCGCGCCGGGAAGTCGCGCCACAGCGTGACCGAACCGAGCCCCTCGTGCAGGAAGACGAGCGCCGGCTCGGCGCCCGCGATCTCGTCGCACTCCAGCCCGTCGACGATCACCGGACCGTCCGCTGCCGGCGCACCGCGCGCAGCCGCGCCCGCAGCCCGGTGACGACGCGCTCGGCCTGCTCGGGCACCCACACGGCGGCGGCGCGCTCGCCCTCGGCGAGGATCGCGTCCTCGTCGAAATCGAGGTCGGCAAGGCAGCGGGCGCCGAAGCCGACGTGCCAGCGCTCGTCGCGCAGCACGCGCTCGGACCCCTCCTTCAGGCCCGGCAGCCGGTCGTCGACCGCGTCGAGCAGCGCGAGCTGCCCGGCCGTGAAGACGACCCCCTCGAGGACCATGTGGTAGAGCCCGACGGCCTCGCCCGGCGTCCCCGCCACGGCCTCGGGGAGCCGCACCTCGAACAGGTGCAGAAACTCCGGCGAGACGTGCTCGCGCGGTGAGCTAAGACCGATAGCCACCGCGTAGCGGGCGAAGAACCGCGCGTGGCGCGCCTCGTCGCGCCGCTGGATCGCGAACAGCTCCGGCGCCGGGCCGAACGGCGCGAGATGCTCGGCGACGCCCGCCTCGCCGACGCAGAAGCCGGCCACCAGCTCGGTCAGCCGCGGGCCGGCGACGTGCGGCCAGGCGAGCGCGTCGGCGGTCAGGTCGATCGCCGCGTCGTCCCACTGGGCGCGGGCGGCGATCCCCAGAAAGTGCTCGTAGTCGGCGAACACGAAGCCGCGACCGTAGCATCGGTGCAATGCTGCGCACCGAGAGCACCGAGGGCGTGCTCACCGTCACCCTGGCCAGCCCCGAGCGCCGCAACGCCATCGACGGCGCGATGGCCGCGGCGCTGCGCGAGGCGTTCGAAACCGCCGCCGAGGACGCGAGCGTACGCGCCGTGATCCTGACCGGCGAGGGCCGCGCCTTCTCGGCGGGCGGCGACCTGTCGCGGTTCGCCCGCGACTGGGACCCGCGCGAGTTCCGGCACGACTCGCACAAGCTCACGCAGCTGATCTCGCTCGTGGAGCGGCTCGAGAAGCCCACCGTGGCGGCGATCAACGGCGCGGTCACCGGCGCCGGGACCCAGCTCGCGCTGGCCTGCGACGTGCGCCTGGCGGCCGAGGGCGCGCGGCTGATCTACCGCGAGGGGCGGCTCGGGATCATCCCCAGCCACGGCGGCTGCACGCGGCTGGTGAAGCTGATCGGGCTGGCGCGCGCCCGGGATGTGCTGCTGGGCGGCGAGGAGCTGTCCGCGCAGGAGGCGCACCGCGTCGGGCTGATCACCGAGGTCGTGGCCGCGGACGCGCTGCTCGACGCGGCGCGCGAGCGCGTCGCGCTGATGCTGCAGCGCTCGCCGCAGGCCTACGCGGCCGCCAAGCGGCTGCTGTGGCTGGCTGCCAACGTGGACCTCGAGAGCGGCATGATCACCGAGGCGCTCGTCCAGAGCCAGCTGATCGGGACGGCGGAGCACAAGCAGGCGGTCGAGGAGGCGGGATGGCGACGGTGATCGAGCTCGACGGCGTGCGGCCGCAGGTGGCGGCGGACGCCTACATCGCCCCCACGGCGGTGCTGATCGGCGACGTGGTGGTGGAGAGCGCGGCCAGCGTGTGGTTCGGCGCCGTCCTGCGCGGCGACAACAGCCGCATCACCGTGGGTGCCGGCTCCTGCGTGCAGGACAACTGCGTGATCCACTGCGCGCGCGACATGCCGACCACGATCGGTCCGAACGTCACCGTCGGGCACATGGCGATGCTCGAGGGCTGCGACATCGAGGAGGGCGCGCTGATCGGGATGGGCGCGATCGTGCTCCAGCGCGCCCGCGTCGGCGCCGGCGCGCTGATCGCCGCCGGCGCGGTCGTCGGCGAGGGCGTGGAGATCCCGGCCGGCGTGCTCGCCGCCGGCATCCCCGCGCAGGTCAAAAAGGAGCTGTCGGGCAGCTCGCAGCACTGGGTCCAGATCGCCGCGATCGAGTACCAGTCGCAGCGGCTGCGCTACATGGCGCTCCCGCCCGACTGAGTGCCGGCGAGCTCCTCGCGATCGACGGGCGCGCGCGAGACGATCAGCTCGCGGGCGCGCTCCAGGTCATCCGAGCGCCCGACCGAGAGTGCTGCGGCCAGGCGGTCGCCCGCCACGTAGAAGACCGTGAACTCGCCGTCCGCGAGCGAGCCGCGGACGATCTCCTCGTCCCACGCGAACGCGGGCCCGACGTACTCCAGCGACGCCCAGTCCGCGAGGTCCGAGAAGAAGTACGGCACCACGTCATGGCTCTGCGTGCGGTCGAGCATGTTCAGCGCCGCGGTCTTGCCCTGGGTCTCGGCGACGTCCCAGTGCTCGATCCGCACGCGCTCGCCGCCGCGCAGCGGGCTCGTGTACTCGGCGATGTCGCCCGCCGCCCAGATGTCGGGCGCCGACGTGTGCAGGAACTCGTCGGTCAGCACGCCGCCGCGCTCGCCGATCTCGAGCCCGGCCTTCTGGGCCAGCGAGACGTCCGGGGCGACGCCGACGCCGACCACCACCGCGCCGCACTCGATGCGCGTGCCGCGCTTGGTGACGACCGCGCCGACGCGGCCGTCCGCGCCGTCGAAGCGCTCGACCTCCTCGCCCGCGTGGATCTCGACGCCGTGGTCGGTGAGCACCTTCTGGAAGAACGCGCCCGCCTGCTTGCCGAAGGTGCGCTCGAGCGTGACCTCCTCCTGCATCACGAGCGCGACCTGCTTGCCGCGCTTGGTCAGCGAGGCGGCCACCTCGGTGGCGATGTAGGAGCCGCCGACGCACACCACCCGGTCGGCCTCCTCGGCGCGGATGCTGTCGGCGTTGGCGAGCGCGCGCAGGTAGTGGATGCCCTCGAGGTCCGCGCCGTCCACGCGCAGCCGGCGGACGTTGGCGCCCGTGGCCAGCAGGAGCCGCGTGTACTCGACGACCTCCTTGTTGGCCAGCGTGACCGTGTGCGCCTCCGGATCGAGCTTGGCGGCGCTGGTGCGCGTGCGCAACTCGACGTCGTGCTCGGCGTACCACTCCGCGCCGCCCAGCAGGACGTCCTCGCGCGCGGCCTCGCCCTGCAGGTAGCCCTTGGAGACCGCGGTGCGGTCGTACGGCGGGTCGGGATCGCGCGAGATGACGAGGATCGACCCGCGCGCGCCCTCCTCGCGCAGCGTGCGGGCGGCGCTGAAGCCGGCGTCGCCGCCGCCGACGATGACGAAGTCAGGCACCGGTGAACTCCGGCCGGCGCTTTTCGGCGAAGGCGCTCAAACCCTCCTTCGCGTCCGCGGTCTCGAACAACTTCGCGATCCCCTCCCGTTCCCGCGCCAGCCCGTCGGCCAGCTTGCCGTCGACGCCCGCGTACGTCGCGAGCTTGATCTCGCCGATCGCGGCGGTCGCCCCGCCGGCCAGCGCCTCGGCGTACTCGCGCGTGCCCGCAGCGGTCTCTGAGGCTGCGAAGAGCCGGTTGAGCACGCCGAGCGCGTGCGCCTCGCCGGGGCTGACCTGGCGGCCGGTGACCATCAGGTCGAGCGCCCGCGGGACGCCGACGATCCGCGACAGCCGCTGCGTGCCGCCGTTGCCGGGCAGCAGGCCGAGCGTGACCTCCGGGACGCCGAGCTTGTAGGTCCCACGCGCCCCGAAGCGCAGGTCGCACGCCAGCGAGATCTCGAGCCCGCCACCCAGCGCGTGGCCCTCGATCTGGGCGATGAACACCTTCGGGATCTGCGCGATGCTCGCCAGCACCGCGTGCCCGCGCTCGATCATCGCCATGTTGCCGGCGGTGTCGTTGGCCAGGAACGCCTTGATGTCGGCGCCGGCGCAGAAGAAGCGCTTGGACGCGCTGCGGACGATCACGACCTTGACCGCGTCGTCGGCCGCCGCGCCGTCGACGGCGGCCCCGAGCTCGTCCATGAAGTCCTTGTCGTAGGAGTTCGCGGGCGGCTTGTCGAGCGTGATGTAGCCGAGCGCGCCCTCGCTGGTCAGGCTGACCGCCATCACTCCAGCCCGCCCACGACGACCGAGATGTCCTCGAGGTAGTAGTCCAGCCCTTCCATGCCGTGCTCTTTCCCGTAGCCGGACTGCTTGACGCCGCCGAACGGGAGCTCGTCGTAGCCGTAGTGGAACTGGTTGACCCACTTCATGCCGGCCTCGACCTCGGTGGCGACGCGGTGGACGATCCGGATGTCGTTGGTCCAGACCGACGCGCCGAGCCCGTACTCGGTGTCGTTGGCGAGCCGGATCGCCTCGTCGAGGCCGGACACGCGCCACACCGGCAGCAGCGGGCCGAACGTCTCCTCGCGCGCCACGCGCGCGTCCTGGGCGGGGTTGGCGACGATCGTCGGCTGCACGAAGTAGCCCTTGCCGTCGGGCTTGTCGCCGCCCAGCACGAGCTCCCCGCCGCCGTCGAGCGCGTCCTGGAGCTGCTCCATGATCTCGTCGCGGCCGTCCGCGGTGTGCAGCGGCCCGACGCGGATGTTCGGCTTCTCGGCCTTCTCCCAGCCGAGCCCCGGCTCGTACTTGGCGACCGTGCGCGTGAGCTGCTCCATCAGCTCGTCGTAGACCTCGTCGAAGACGAAGATGCGCTTGCCGCCCAGGCACATCTGGCCGCAGTTCCAGTAGCGGCCGATCGCGATCCCGCGCGCCGCGGCCTTGAGGTTGGCGTCGGGGCAGACGATCACGGGGTCGCTGCCGCCGAGCTCCATCGTCATGCGCTTGAGCTTGGGCGCGGCCAGGCCCATGATGTGGCGGCCGACCGCGGTCGAGCCGGTGAACGCGACGCGGCGGACCTTGTCGTGGGTCACGAGCGCGTCGCCGACCTCCGACCCGCGGCCCGTGATCACGTTCACGACACCCGCCGGGAACTCGGCCTCCTGCAGCAGCGCCGCGATCTTCAGCGTGGTCAGCGGCGTGGTGGCGGCCGGCTTGACGACGATCGTGTTGCCGGCCAGCAGCGCCGGCGCGAGCTTGGTGCCGAGCAGCGTGAGCGGGAAGTTGTTGGGCACGATCGCCGCGACGACGCCCATCGGGCGCCGCAGCACCATCCCGTAGGCGGTGCTGAGCGCGCTCGGCAGCGCGACGTGCGACCCGCGCACCTTGGTCGCGAGGTCCGCGTAGTAGTTGAGCCCGTGCAGCAGGTGGTGGATCTCGCCGCCCGCCTCGGTGACGGGCTTGCCCTGCTCATGCACGAGCGACTGCGTGAGCTCCTTGCGGTCGCGCTCGATCAGCGCGATCGCCTTGCGCAGCAGGTTCGCGCGATCCTCGGCGTCGGTCCGCGACCACGCCGCGAACGCGTCGTGCGCGGCGTCGACGGCGGCGCCGACGTCCCCCGCCGTCGCGCGCGGGACCGACTCGAGCACCTCCTCGGTGGCGGGATCGACGACCTCGATCGCCTCCCCGGCCTGCCCTTCGGTCCGCTCTCCAGCAATCAGCATCTCAACCATTTCGACCTCGTTTGTCAGGGGGCCAGCGAGCGGCCGCCGCAGGCGACCACGACCTGGCCCGTCACGTATGCGGTGGCCGGCGACGCAAGCGCGGCCACGGTCTCGGCGATCTCCTCGGGCTCACCCATCCGGCCCAGCGGAATGCTCGCGATCATCTTCTCCCGCACCTTCTCGGGCATCGCGAGCGTCATCTCCGACGCCGTCAGGCTCGGCGCGATCGCGTTGACGCGCACGCGCGGCGCGAGCTCGAGCGCCAGCGCGCGGGTCATCCCGACCAGCCCGCCCTTGGAGGCGGAGTAGTTGAACTGCCCGAAGTTGCCGAGGTAGGCGCGGCTCGCGAGGCTGACCACGCAGGCGCCGTCGGCGAACTCGAGCGCGCGCGTGAGCTCGTAGGCGGCGCCGAGGTTGACGCGGATGACCGCCAGGAAGTCCGCCTCGGTCATCTTCACGATGCGGGCGTCGCGCGTGATGCCGGCGTTGTTGACCAGGACGTCGACCGTGCCCGCCGCGGCGACGATCCGCGCGCGGTCCTCGGGCTTGGTGACGTCGGCGACGAGCCCGTCGACCGACGGGTCGAGGTCCACACGCAGGACGTCGTGCTCGGCGCTCAGGCGGTCGGCGATGGCGCGGCCGATCCCGCGCGCGGCGCCCGTGACGATCGCCGTCATACCTGGATCTTGCCCACGTGGGCCGCGTGCACGCGCACGAGCTCGCCCGTCACGCCGCGGCCTGCGGAGAGCGCGCCGATCCAGTGCTGCAGGTCCTCGGCATCGGTCTCGGCGCCGGTCGCGACGGCGTTGGCCCGGTGCCCTTCGGCGGCGAGTGTGCGCATCGCGCTCAGCAGCGCGTTGGCCAGGATCGCGCCGGGCGCGCCGCGCTGGCCCAGCAGGTCCTCCTGGGAGAGCACGAAGACGATCGGCTCGCCGTCGCGTGCGGCGGCCTGGCTGCGCCGGAAGGCGTCCAGCAGCGCGGTCTCCACGCCGGCCCAGTCGCTCGGCCGCTCGGCCGTGATGATCATTCGCCCTCGCGCAGCTTGTAGCGCTGGATCTTGCCCGTCGGCGTCTTCGGCAGCTCGTCCACGAAGTCGATGAAGTGCGGGTACTCGTAGCGCCGCAGGCGGCTCTTGCACCACGTCTGCAGCTCCAGGATCAGCCCGTCGTCGCCGCTCTCCCCGCGGCAGATCACGAACGCCTTCACGCGCGTCGTGAAGTCGGAGTCCACGCCCACCGCAGCCGCCTCGAGCACGCGGGGGTGCTCCATCAGCGCGTTCTCGATCTCGATCGGCGAGGCCCACAGGCCGCCGATCTTGATCATGTCGTCGGCGCGTCCCTCGTAGACGTAGTAGCCGTCCTCGGTCTCGCGGTAGCGATCACCGGTGAAGAAGAGGTCACCGAGCAGCGCGGAGCGCGTCTTGTCGTGCTGGTGCCAGTAGTAGGCGAGCGCGCTGCCGCCGCGCACGTAGAGGTTGCCGACCTCGCCCCGGGGCACCGGCTGGCGCAGCTCGTCGAGCAGTTCGAGCTCGTAGCCGGGCACCGGCCGGCCGCTGGTTCCGGGGCGCACCTCGCCTGGGCGGTTTGAGCAGTAGATGTGCAGCATCTCGGTCGAGCCGATGCCGTCGATGATGTCCAGGTCGAAGGCCGCCTGCCAGCGGCGCAGCACCTCGGGCGCCAGCGGCTCTGCGGCGGACACGCACATGCGCACGCTCGACAGGTCGTGGTCGGCCGCGTCGGGCAGGTTGACCATCGCCCCGTAGAGCGTGGGAACGCTGAAGAAGAGGCTCGGGCGGTTCGCCTGGGCGGTCTCCAGCAGGCCCCGCGGATCGGGCCGGCCGGGACGCAGGACGGTCGTGGCGCCGACCCAGTACGGGAACGTGAGGTTGTTGCCCAGCCCGTACGCGTGGTAGAGCTTCGTGCTCGAGAAGGTGACGTCTTCCTCAGTGATCCGGAGGATCTCGGCGCCGAACGTCTCGCACGTATAGGGGATGTCGCGGTGCAGGTGCACGGCGCCCTTGGGCAACCCGGTCGAGCCGCCGCTGAACAGCCAGAAGGCCATGTCGTCGCGATGCGTGTCGGCGGGGTCGGACTCCCCCGCGTGCAATGCGAGCAACGGGCCGAGCTGCGAGGCGGCGATCACCCGCACGTCGGCGGGCAGCCGCTCCAGCACGCCGTCCTCGGCGAGTACGACCTTCGCGTAGCTGTCGTGCGCGTAATGGGCAAAGTTCCCTGCGGTGTCGAGGAACGAGACCGGCGCGGGAACGGCGCCGATCCGCATCGCGCCGAGGAAGAACGCGGGGAACAGCGGCGTGTCGTCGAGGATCATCAGCACGCGGTCCTCGCGGCCGACGCCCAGCTCGCGCAGCACGTTGCCGGCGCGGCAGATCTGGTCGTGCAGCTGCGCGTAGGTCACCCGCTCGCCCGCGCAGACGATCGCGACCTTGTCGCCACGTCCCGCCTCGAGGTTGCGGTCCACCAGGGTGCCCGCGTTGAACCGGTCGCTCACGCTCCTCCTCCTGGTCGCTCGCCCGGCGATCGTACCAAATCGGGACGGACCCTCTGGACGGGCGCGAGGACCCGACGTGACTTCACTTCGAGCAGGCCGACCGGAGTGAGGCGCAGCTCGGGCAGGAAGTCGCCGGACGCGAACAGGAGGCTGTAGAGGACATCGTGGAACGGGTAGCCGGCGGCGTCCGCGTGCCGGACCAGCTCGCGCTCGAGCGCGACGGCGTCGGCGAAGGAGCCCGCGGTGATCAACCCGTCGACGCCCAGCGGCGCCGACCAGCCGCCGTCGAACGCGAACCCGCCGCCCAGCTCGGCGACGCGCGCGGCGGCGCGCGCCATCGCGGCGGGATCGCGGCCCAGCACCAGCAGCTCGAGCGAGGTCGTCGCCGTCGTGGCGAAGCCCGCGAGGTCGCCGAACAGCCCGTCCATCACGCCCTTGGTCACCCACGAGCCGTCGCGCGCGACGAGCGCGGCCTGCAGGAGCCCGCCGGCGTCGCGGTCCTGGCGGCGGTTGATGACCGCGCTCTCGTAGTGCATCACCGGCTGGATGCCGGTGAGCGGCGCGAACAGCGACGGGTCGGGCGCGACGAGCGGCGGCCCGGCGGGCCACGGGATGCACGGCAGCGGCACGGTGAGCGCGCCGTCGCGGGCCACGACGCGCCCGTCGACGAGCACCGTCTCCGGCCGCCAGTCACCGATCGCGGGCAGGATCAGCAGCGTCGCGCGGCGGCCCGGCGCGATGCCGCCGAGTTCCTCGTCGAGGCCCAGGAACGTGGCGGGGTCGAGCGTCGCCATCTGCAGCGCGCGCATCGGGCTCACGCCGTTAGCCGTGGCGATCCGCAGCGCGCCGCCGATCACGCCGTGCTGCGCATAGAACGAGGGAACGGCGCCGTCGGTGGTGAGCATCAGGCGCCGGCTCGCGTCGAGCACCGGCGCCAGCTCTCTCAGCAGCGCCTCGAGGTCCGGGCGCAGCGAGGACTGGCGCAGCATCGTCCACATGCCGAGCCGCAGGCGCGACAGCGCCTCCTGGCCGGTGATCGCCTCGTGGTCGGCCGAGATGCCGGCGGCCGACAGCGCGGCCAGCCGCGCGTACGAAGCGCCCGCGTTGTGGCCCTCGACGCGCCGCCGCGCCGCCTTGGCGGCCGCGATCCCCGCAGCCACGCGCGGGTCGCCCTGCACGACCGACATCCAGTTCGTGATCTCGCCGCTGGCCACCACCTCGGGCCAGGAGAAGAGCGGCGCGATCCGCTCCAGAGCGAAGCGCTCCGCCTCGTCGGGGTAGGCCGACTGGGGCGAGATGCGCGCCACCCAGCGGATGTGCGCCGGCGCGTCCGCCAGCGCGTCGACGATCCCGCGCAGGCCTGCGGCGCCGTGCGCGAGGAAGAAGAACAGGTTGTCGTAGACGAGCGTCGTCGTCCCGTCGGGCACTGCGACCTCGAGCAGCGACGCCGGCGAGTACAGGCACCACGGATGCGTGTGCGGCTCGATGTAGCCGGGCACGACGACCTTGCCGGTCGCGTCGAGCTCGTGCCCGCCCGTGCCGCGCGGCGGGCCGACATACGTGATGCGCCCGCCGGCGATCTCGACGTCGGCCGCGATCCAGCTGCCGGTGTAGACGTCCGCGACCGTCGCGCCGGTGACGACGAGGTCCGGCGTCACCAGGCGCCGGGCGCGTATTCGACACGCAGGTCGCCGTAGCCCACCGGCTCGCCGCAGCGCCCGCAGACGAGCTGCGCGTCGGCCTCCGCGCCGCACGCCTTGTGGAACAGCCGCACCGGCGGCTCGTCGACCTTGTAGCGGTCGCCCCAGTCCATCAGCGCCAGCAACACCGGGTAGAGGTCCAGCCCCTTGCGCGTGAGCCGGTACTCGTAGCGCTCCGGGCGCTCGGAGTAGCGCGCGCGGTCGAAGATCCCCTCGTCGACGAGCCGGCCCAGCCGCTCCGACAGCAGCGTGCGGCCGACCTCCAGGCGCGCCTGGAAGGCGTCGAAGCGCGACGTGCCGCGGAACGCCTCGCGCAGGATCAGCATCGTCCAGCGGTCGCCGAGCACCGACCACGTCCGCGCGACCGAGCAATAGACCTCGTCGAGGGCCCGGTGCTTCATCGGCGGGCAGGATAGTCCCGAATCGGGACGGCGTCAGCTGCCGCCGCACACTCCACTAGCTTCCCTCCGTGTGAACGACGTCCTGCGACGCCGCTCGGTCGGCGCGCCCGCCGCGCGCTCGACGCTGCTCACCGTGCTCGGCGAGTACCTGCTCCCGCGCCCCGACGGCGTCTGGCAGGAGCAGCTGATCGGCGCGCTGGCGCTGCTCGGCTACACCCCGTCGGCGGCCCGCCAGGCCGTCGTGCGCAGCACGCGCGAGGGCTGGCTGGAGGCCGAGCGCGTCGGCCGGCGCTCGCGCATGCGGCTCACGCCGTCCTCGGCCGAGCTGCTGCGCGACGGCGCGGACCGGATCTATGGCTTCGGCGCGCCGGCGCAGTGGGACGGGCGCTGGCTGTTGCTGGTGCTGCGCGTGCCCGAGCCGCGGCGCGAGCTGCGCCACCGGCTGACGACCCAGCTCGCGTGGGCCGGCTTCGGCTCGCTCGGCGGCGGCCTGTGGATCACGCCCCACGTCGATCGCGAGGGGCTCGTGGAGGCCGAGGCGCCTGCCCAGCTGCTGTCATTCCGTGCCGAGCTCGGCGCGCTCGGCGGCACCGAGCGCGTGATCGGCGAGGCGTGGGATCTGCCGGCGCTGCGCGAGCACTACGCGCAGTTCATCGCCGACTTCGAGGGCAGCGCCCCCGGCGACGCGGGCGAGGCGTTCGCGGCGCAGACGGCGCTCGTGCACGCGTGGCGGCGCTTCCCGTTCATCGACCCCGACCTGCCGGACGGCCTGCTGCCCGGCGACTGGCCGCGTGCCGCGGCGCACCGGCTGTTCCGCGACCGCCACGAGCGCTGGGGGCCGGCCGCGCAGCAGCACTTCGACACGCTCACAAGCGACAGTTGAGCGAGACCTGGGTCTGGACCGCGGCCACGTCTCCGGCCGCGGCGGCGTCGGCGTTCTTGCGCAGCTGGCCGTCGGCGTCCCGGCGCAGCGCCGGCCACTCGGGCACGTCACGCAGCACCGCCAGCGCGCCGGCCGAGCGCGTCGCCAGCCAGTAGCTCAGCCAGCGGCACTGCGCGCGGTACTCGACGAGGAACTGCACGTCGCTGCGGGCGTTGATCGAGCTCATGCTCGCCGGGTCGGCCGAGGTGGCCAGCCAGTTGAAGTCCTCGTGGGTCCCGGGCGGGTACGGCGTCTGCGCCTCGAACTCGGCCGCGACGGCCGGGAGCTGGGCGTGCGGGACGTCCACGCGCGTCGTGTCGGGAGCGGGGGCGGCGGCCAGCGCGTGGGAGAGCGACAGCGTGGCGGGCGGCGGCACGGCGACCGCCTCGCGCTCGCCGGCGGGGCGCTGCACGAGCGCGAGCGCGACCGCGACGCACGCGAGCGCCGCGACCGCCGCGAGGGCGCGCAGCGGCGGGCGCCGCCGCACGCGGCCGCGCGCCGCCGCCTCGACGAGCGCGAGTTCCAGTTGGGGCAGCCGGCTCATGCGCCGTTCTCCTTCACCCGCGCCCGCAACGTCGCGAGCCCGCGGCTGACGCGCTTGCGCACGACGGCCTCGGACACCCGCAGGCGGCCGGCGATCTCCTCGTAGGTGGCGTCGTCGAGCACGCGGGCCTCGATCGCCTGGGCCTGTCCGGCGGGCAGCCCGTCCAGCAGCGCGCGCACCGACACGTCGCCCAGCAGCGCCTCGACGGCGCCCACGTCCTCGTCGCTGAGCACCAGCGGCTCCATGCCGAGCCGGCGCCGCGCGCGGTCCTCGACGCGCCGGCGCTCCAGGCTGCGCCGCAGCACGTTGCGGGCGATCCCGAACAGCCAGGCGACGGCGGGCTCGGGGCGCGGCCGGAAGCGCGGCGCGCTCAGCAGCGCGGCCGCGAACGTCTCCGCCGCCAGGTCGGCCGCCAGCTCGCCGTCGCGCACGCGGTGGACCATGAAGCCGAGCACCGCGTCCTCGTGGCGGCGATAGAACGCGCCGAACGCGTCGGGATCGGTCGGCGTGCGCGCCAGCAGCTGCTCGTCACTCGGCTCCACGCAGCGCTCCTACGCCGTCCTGACGCGTTTGTGACCGACCATACTCTCGCCGGTGGCGCGCAAGCGGGTCTACGTCGCCTACGCCGGCGGCACCATCGGGATGCGGGACACCGGCAACGGCTACGCGCCGGTCCCGGGCTTCCTGGCCCAGCAGGTCGCGGCGTCGCGGGAGCTCAACGCGCCCGAGGTGCCGGAGCTCGTGATCACCGAGCACCGGCCGCTGCTGGACTCCGCGAACGCGCGCCCGAACGACTGGCTGGCGCTGGCGCGCGACATCGTCGAGCGCCGCGACGCGTTCGACGGCTTCGTCGTGCTGCACGGCACCGACTCGATGGCGTACACGTCCTCGGCACTCGCGTTCCTGCTGCGCGGCCTGGACCGGCCGGTCGTCGTGACCGGCTCGCAGATCCCGCTCGGCGTGCTGCGCAGCGACGGGCGCCAGAACCTGCTGACCTCGGTGCTCGTGGCGGCGCGCGACGACGTGCGCGAGGTCTGCCTCGTGTTCGGCTCGCAGATCCTGCGCGGCGCGCGCGCGATCAAGGCCAGCGCGGGCGGCTTCGAGGCCTTCCAGTCTCCCAACCAGCCGCCGCTCGGCGCGGCCGGCGTGCAGATCGAGATCTCGCCGCGGCGGTTGCGGCCCTCGCTGCCGGGCCCGGTCGGGCTCCCGCTCGCGCTCGAGGCGCAGGTCGCGCTGGTCAAGCTCTATCCCGGCATGTCGGCGGCGCTGCTGCGCGCCGCGCTGGCGGCGCCGATCCAGGGCCTGGTGCTCGAGGCCTACGGCTCGGGCAACCTGCCCGACCGCCACTCCGAGCTGCTCGCGGTGCTCGCCGACGGCGCGGCGCGCGGCGTCGTCGTGGTGGTCGTCAGCCAGTGCGTCGACGGGCGCGTGGACCTCGGCCACTACGCCGCCAGCGCCCCGCTGGTGGCCGCCGGCGCGGTCGGCGGGCTCGACATGACGACCGAGGCGGCCTACGCCAAGCTCGTGGTGCTGCTGTCCGAAGGCCGCGCGCCCGACGACGTCCGGCGGCTGCTGGCCGAGGACCTCGCGGGCGAGCTCACGCCGCCGTGAGCAGGTCGTCCAGATCGAGCTCGCCGCCCGCGAACGCGAGCCGGCCCTCGGCGTCCAGCGGCCACTCGCTCTCCGGCCGGTCCCAGTAGAGCTCGACGTGGTTGCCGTCGGGGTCTGAGATGTAGACCGCCTCGTGCGTGCCGTGGTCGGTGAGCTGGCGCAGCGGCCAGTCCACCGCGTGCAGGCGCCGCACCGCGTCGGCGAGCCCGGCGCGGTCGGGATAGAGGATCGCGACGTGGTGCAGCCCGGTCACGCCGTCCGGCTGCGGAGGACCGCCCGCCGACTTCCAGGTGTTGAACCCGAGGTGGTGGTGATAGCCGCCGGCCGACAGGAACAGGATGTCGCCGGTGGTTCCCCAGCCGGGGACGTCGCGCGCCTCGAACACGACGTCGAAGCCCAGCACGTCGACGTAGAAGGCGCGGATCCGGTCGATGTCGGCGGTGCGCAGGTGGACGTGCCCGATCCGCGTGCCGGGGGCGATCGGGTTCGGTGCCGGGACGGCGGGCTTCATCTGTGATCCGGAGCCTAATGCACCGCGCATACTGCGCCAATGCTCCGCTACCGGCTGCTCGACGAGGCGCTGCAGCGCCATCTGCTGCCGGACGCGGCGCTGCGGCAGGGGTCGCGGATCGCCACTCGCGCACGCCTGCGGCGCGAGCGCGAGGGCGGGATCGAGGCCCAGGAGGACCGCCAGCGCGCGCTCGTGTGGCACATGTCGCACGGCCAGATCGCCGAGCTGCCGCAGAAGGCCAACGAGCAGCACTACGAGCTGCCGGCCGAGTTCTTCGCGCTCTTCCTCGGCCCGCGGCGCAAGTACAGCTCGTGCCTGTGGGGCCCGGGCGTCGACGACCTGGCGGCGGCCGAGGAGGCGATGCTCACCCTGACCTGAGAGCGCGCCGGCGTCGAGGACGGGATGGAGATCCTCGATCTCGGCTGCGGCTGGGGCTCGCTCTCGCTGTGGCTCGCCGAGCGCTACCCGAACGCGCGCGTGCTCGCGGTCTCGAACTCGCGCCCGCAGCGTGAGTACATCGAGGCCGAGCGCGACCGGCGCGGGCTCGCCATGCCGCAGGTGCAGACGGTCGATGCGAACGTCTTCGACCCCGGCCGGCGCTTCGACCGCGTGATCTCGATCGAGATGTTCGAGCACCTGCGCAACTGGAGGCAGGCGCTGGCGCACGTGGCGGGCTGGCTCGAGAGCGACGGCCGCGCGTTCATCCACGTCTTCTCGCATCGCAACCACGGCTACCGCTTCGAGAACACGTGGGCCGCGGAGCGCTTCTTCACCGCCGGGACGATGCCCTCGCACGACCTCCTGCTGCGCTGGGGCGGCGGCGACGAGTGGCTCGTCTCGCACTACCGGCTGGCGCCGCGCGGCGGCAGCGGGACGAAGCCCGAGGTCCGGGCGACGTAGTCGGCGTAGCCGGGCCGGGCCGACATCGACTTCTCGAGGTGGTCCTTGCCGGAGACGCGCGTGAGCAGCAGCGTCATCACGAGCGGACCGGGCAGCGACCACCACGCGCCCGCCGAGAGCGCGATCACGTACAGGCCCCACCAGACGATGAAGTCGCCGAAGTAGTTGGGGTGACGGGTGTAGCGCCAGAGCCCGCGGTCCATCACGCGGCCGCGGTTCGCCGGATCGGCCTTGAAGCGCGCGAGCTGCGCATCGCCCGTGGCCTCGAAGAACACGCCGGTCGCCCAGATGACCACGCCGAGCCAGTCGAGGACTCCCGGCGCGCCATCCTTGGTTCCCTGCAGCGGCAGCGACACGACGAGCACCAGCACGCCCTGGAGCAGGAACACGTTGGGCAGGCTGACGAGCCAGAAGCGCGCGCCGTGGCGCTCGCGCCAGGCCGCGTAGCGCGGGTCCTCGCGCCGGTCGCGCAGCTTGCGGTGCGCGATGTAGCCCGCGAGCCGCAATCCCCACACGGTCACGAGCGCCGCGACCAGCCAGCGGCGCGTCCCGTCTCCCTCTGCGACGCCGATCCAGGCCACGACGACGAACCCGAGGCCCCACGCGACGTCGACGATCGAGACGTCGCGGAGGATGAGGCTCAGCGTCCATGTCATCAACATCAGCGCCAGCACGGCGACGGCACTCACGGCAAGCACGTGAGCCGCCGCTCCGTTACCGTTCTGGACACCTCGGGCAAGGAGGCCATTGTGTCCACTCGCATTCGTCACCTGCTTCTTCTGGCCATTCTCGGCGCGCTCGCCGTCACGGGCACCGCGGCGGCCGACACGATCCTCGGCACCAACGCCGCGCAGACGCTGCGCGGCAGCGACGGGCCGGACGTCATCAGCGGGCAGGGCGGCCATGACGTGATCATCGGCCGGGCGGGCGACGACCAGCTCGCCGGCGACACCGGCCCGGACGAGATCGAGGGCGACGACGGCAACGACATCATCGACGGCGGCTCCGGCGACGACCACCTCGACGGCGGCAACGGCAATGACTCAGAGCTCGGCGGCGTCGGCCACGACACGCTGATCGGCGGGCCGGGCGACGACAAGCTCGCGGGCAACGAGGCGCCCGACAAGCTGTTCGGCGCCGACGGCAACGACGACATCGACGGCGGCTCGGGCGGCGACGAGATCCACGGCGGCAACGGCAACGACCTGATCCACTCCGACACGGGGCCGGACCGGATCGACGCCGGGCCGGGCGACGATCAGGTCTACGTGAACTCGGGCAGCGCGGTCGACTCGGTCGACTGTGGCGACGGCACGGACACGATCTACATCAATCCCCGCGGGCGGCCCGGCGGGATCTCCAACGATCAGGCGATCCGCGACGGCCGCATCAAGAACTGCGAGAACGTCGTCGAGCAGGCGCCGGAGGCCGACCCGACGCGCGGCACCAGCTGGTCGGGCAGCGGGACCAAGCACGGCACCGACCGCAACGACAAGCTGCTCGGCGGCCACAGCTCCAACAAGCTCTACGGCGAGGGCGGCGACGACGTCCTGTGGGGCGACTCGCTGCACGACAACGGGGGCGCCGCGGCGCGCCGGCAGAAGGACTACATCAGCGGCGGGTTCGGCGCCGACACGATCTACGGCGGCCGCGGCTTCAACACGCTGATGGGCGGCGACGGCGACGACTACATCCAGGGCAACGGCGTCTCGAGCGCGATCTTCGGCGGCAACGGCAACGACAACATCCGCGTCACGGCCGGCGGCAGCACCAAGGTCGACGCGGGCGCCGGCGACGACTCGATCGTGGCGATCATCGCCAAGGGCAGCGCGCGCATCGCCTGCGGGGCCGGCAAGGACACCGTGATCGTGTCGCGCTTCAAGGGCAACCGCACGCGCACCAAGGTCGCGGCCGACTGCGAGATCCGCAAGAAAGGCTAGCCCAGGAACGCGGCGGCGCGGCGGGCGCTGAGCCAGGCGGGCCACATCGCCGCGAGGCGGGCGCCGATCGCCGCCAGCGTCCACGCCGGCGCGGTCGCGAGCGGCAGGCAGACGGACGGCTGCCCGGGCAGCGCGAGCGCGAGCGCGAGCATGGCGACGAGCGTGCCGACGACCACGCCGGCGCCGACCAGCAGCGCGCGCGGCACCTCGTGCGCGGGCCGCTCCCCGGCCAGCCGGTCCACCCGTTCGGGCGCGATGCCCGCGCCGTCTCCGAACGCGAGCAGCGCGGCGGCGAGCGGGCGCGCCTCGCCGAGCGCGCGGACCGCGCCGGCGTCGGCGGCGAGGTCGGTCAGCGCCTGCTCGCGCCGGCTCAGGGCGCGAAACGACGGGGCCGGCGAGAACGCTTCGCCCACGGCCCGCGCCACGAGGATGCGCAGCGGATCGCGGCGGGCGGCGTGCGCCGCCTCATGCTCGACGATCGCCGACACGGCGCCCGCACCCAACCCGAGCACGCCCTCGGAGATCACGATCCGCGGGCGCAGCAGCCCGGAGCAGAACGCGACCGGCCGCACGCCCCGCACGACGGCGACGCGCCGGCCGGCGAGCACGCGCGTGTCGCGCAGCGGCAGCCGCGCCACGCGACGATGCGCGACCAGGCCGCGGGCCAGCGCCCGCGCCGCGCGGACCATTGCCGCGAGGTCGAACGCCGCGAGCGCCAGCAGCAGGTAGCCGCGCAGGTCGGAGCGCAACCGCAGCGCGTCGAGGAGGATGTCGTGGTGGAAGCGCACGGCATCGAGCACGAACACGAGCGAGAGCAGCAGCGCGGTGGCGCCGAACGCCCCGACGGCGAGCTCCGCCCGCCGGACGCCGCCCGCGTCAGCCATCGCCGGCGAGCCGGCGCAGCTTCTCGAGCCGCTCCGGGTCCAGCCGGTCCACGTGACGCGCGAACTGCGCGAGCGCGAGATCCCCGAAGTCATCCACCAGCGCGGCGACCTGGGCCTCGGCCCGCGCCTCGAGATAGTCCGGGCGAGACAGCGCCGGGGCGTAGACGTCCAGGCGCCCGGCGCGCCGGCGTACCAGCAGGCCCTTGCCGTCCAGCCGCGTCATCACCGTCAGCAGCGTCGTGTAGGCGCGGACCTTGCCGCCGCGGCTGTTGAGCGCCTCCTGCACGTCGCGCACCGTCGCCTCCCCGCGCGTCCAGACCTCGTCCATCACCTCGGACTCGAGCTCGTGCAGCGGCGGTGGGGCGATGTCGCTCACGGCCGCGCGACCCTACCGGTTCGACGTTAACCGGCAACTAACGCTGATCTTGCCGACTATCCTCACCGTGGTAGTGGTCCGGCGATGAAGCGACGTCCAGCCCAGTCCCACCGTCGCCTGACCGGCCGCAGCCGCCGGAACGGCAACGCGGCGGTCGTCAGCTCGCACGACGCGATCCTGGCCTCCGACCGCGAGGGACGGCTGACCGCGTTCAACGGCGGCGCCGAGCGCATGTACGGCTACCGCGCCGACGAGGTGCTCGGCCGCCCGGCCGCCTTCCTGAGTCCGCCCGAGCGGCGCGAGGAGACGGCTTCGATGCGCCGCCGGGTGCTCGGCGGCGAGCGCGTGGACGAGTTCCAGACCGAGCGCCTGCGCCGCGACGGCACGCGCTTCGCGGTCGCCCTCAGCGCCGACCCGATCGTCGACGCCCGCGGCCACATCGTCGGTGTCGCGACGATCCAGCGCGACGTCTCCGAGCGCGTGCGGATCGAGGCGGACCGGGCGCGGCTGGCCGCGCTGGTGGAGCACTCCGCAGACGCGATCGTGGCGATCGACCTCGAGGGCCGCGTCACGGCCTGGAACCAGGGCGCGACGATGCTGTTCGGCTTCTCCGAGCGCGAGGTGCTGGGCCGTCAGGGATGGGCGCTGGTGCCGACCGCGGACGGCCACGAGCAGGAGCCGCCGCCGGAGCTCCTGCGCGGCGAGACCGTGCGGCGCGAGAGCACACGCCGGCGCCGTGACGGCACCGAGGTGGTGATCGCGAGCACGCTCTCCCCCATCCGCGACGGCAGCGGGAGCGTGATCGGGGCGGTGGGCGTGTCGCGCGACGTGACGCTCCAGCGCCGCGCGGAGACGCAACTGCAGGAGGCGACGGCGCGCTTTGCCGCGGCGTTCACGCACGCGCCGATCGGGATGGCGCTGATCGGGCTGACCGACGGGCGGATCGCCGAGGCCAATCCCGCCATGTGCGACATGACCGGCTACGAGCAGCAGGACCTGATCGGCTTCCCGGCCCGCGAGCTGCTGCACCCCGAGGAGCGCGACGCGATGACCGCCTACTCCGCCGCGCTGCGCGCCGGCGAGGCGACCGTGGCCGGCGAGACCCGCTATCTGCACCGCGACGGCTCGATCATCTTCACCTACGCGCTCGCCGCGCTGGTCGGCGACACGGGCTTCGTCGTGCTGCAGGTCCAGGACGTCAGCGAACGCAAGCGCTACGAGGGCCAGCTGCGCTACCTGACCGACTACGACGCGCTGACCGGGATCTTCAACCGCCGCCGGTTCCAGGAGGAGCTCGAGTGGATCGTCGACCACGGGCGCCGCTCCGGCGAGTCGGCGGCGGTCCTGGTCGTGGACCTGGACCACTTCAAGTACATCAACGACACCTACGGCCACGCCGCGGGCGACGAGCTGCTCGGCTGGCTCGCGGGCACGCTGCGCGAGCGCGTGCGCAAGAGCGACATCCTCGGGCGCCTCGGTGGCAACGTGTTCGGCGTGATCCTCCCCGGGACGCCCGCCGCGGGCGCCGCCAAGCTCGCCGACGAGCTGCTGCGCGCGGCCCGCCAGCGCTCGGCGGTCGGCCGCGCGCGCACGAGCGTGTCGATCGGGCTGACGCTGGTGGACGGCGAGCCCGACCTCGACGCCGCGGAGCTGCTGGCCCAGGCGGAGACCGCGCTGTTCGACGCCAAGGAGCGCGGGCGCGACCGCGTGTCGGTCGCAGGCGCCGGCGGCGGCGCGGCGCCGGAGCGCCTGCGCACCCAGATGACCTGGGCCGAGCGCATCCGCGGCGCGCTCGAGGGCGAGGGCTTCGTGCTCTACGAGCAGCCGATCGTCGGCGTGCGCAGCGGCCGCGCCGAGCGCAGCGAGCTTCTGATCCGGATGCTCGCCGACGACGGCGTGATCGCGCCCGGGCAATTCCTGCCGATCGCCGAGCGCTTCGGGCTGATGAAGGAGATCGACCGCTGGGTGATCGCGCGCGCGATCCGGTTGCTGGCCGAGCGCCAGGCGGCCGGCCTCGGCTGGCTCGGCGTGGACGTGAACCTGTCCGGCGAGTCGATCACCGATCCGTCCGTGATGGATTTCATCGCCGCCGAGGTCCGCAACGCCCCGATCGACCCGACGTGCCTGATCTTCGAGGTCACCGAGACGTCGGCGATCGTCAACATGGAGCGCGCGCGCACGCTCGCCGACGGGCTCGCCGAGCTCGGGTGCCAGTTCGCGCTCGACGACTTCGGTGCCGGCTTCGGCTCGTTCTACTACCTCAAGTACCTGCCGTTCGACATGGTCAAGATCGACGGCGACTTCATCAAATCGCTGCCCACCAGCCGCACCGACCAGCTGACCGTGCGCGCGATCGTGCAGATCGCCGCGGGGCTCGGCAAGCAGACCACGGCCGAGTTCGTCGGCGACGACCAGACCGTCGACCTGCTGAGCGAGCTCGGGGTCGACTTCGCGCAGGGCTACCACATGGGCAAGCCGCGCGCGATCGCCCTGCGGCCCGACTACCTGTGAGCCGCGTCGCGCTGGACGTTCGCGCCGCGCCGAGCGCGAACGTGGCGCTGTGCGCGGCGCCCGGCCCGTCCTGGTCGACGCCGGCAGCGGCACGCGAGCGAGGCCGCGCTCATCAACGCGCGCGACCCACGCGCCTGCGACGTGCGCTTCCTCGGGTTCGACGTCGGTCCCTACCGGGTCGACCGCGCGCTCGCGGACGGCGAGCACGTCGAGGATGCGCCGGAGCGAGACGTCCCCGCCGCGGTGGAGCGCACGCTCGCGCGCTACGCGCAGTTCGCCGCAGATCCCGAGCGCGCCGTCTGGCACGCGGTGCGCCGGGCCGTGATCTCGCACCTGATGACGCGCCCGTCGTCACCGGCGCGGCTGGCGGCGATGCCGTGGGTACGCGCCGCCGCAGCCCGGCTGGGCACGAGCCCGGACGCGCTGATCGCCGGCGCGCTGGCCGGCCTGCGCGAGCGCGGGGCGGTCGTCGCGCGCAACGGGGTGCACGCGACGACGCTGCCGCACGAGACACCGGGACCGCTGACGGCCGGCGCCGGAGACTGGCTTACAGACTGAACGTCTTCTTGACCGTGTAGTGCTTGCTGCCCTGGCTCAGCGTCCACGTCGCGGTGTAGCTGCCGCGCTTCATCCCGTTGACGTTCGCGCCCTTCAGGTACACGACCTGGCCGGGCACGACCGCCACCGGCGTGACGTTGCCGTTGCGGGCGGTCGGGCCACTGACGCTCACCGAGCCGCCGATCGCGTCCAGCGTGTTGCCGATGTTGCGCACCGCGAGGATCATCACGCGGTTCCTGCCGGCGCCGACGACGTCCATGTTGCCGATGCGCGCGTTCGGCCGCTTGGCCGCGGGGTTCAGCCGCAGGCGCCCGACGACGCGGTACTGCGGGATGATCCCGTTGCGCGCCTTGGCGTTGCGCGGCTTGGCGAAGACCTCGATGCCGCCGTACAGCGAGCGGCCCCGGGGCATCCGCACCATCTTCAACGTGACCGTGCGCGAGCCCGGCTTGAGCGTGAACGAGGACCTCGTCGCCTTCACGTAGTGGGTGAACGTGGCCTTGAGGTTCGGGGAGACCGCCCAGGTGGTGCGGTTCTGGTTCCACGGCCGCACGCGCACCTGCACCCTGAGGATGTCCGTGGTGGTGTTCTTGACCGTGACCGCGCCGATGGTGCCGCGCTTGGCGGTCGTCTCCACGGTCGCCGGGGTCAGCTGAACGCCGCCCGCGGACGCGTGCGCGCGGGGCGCGGCGGAGTCGTCGGCCCGAGCGATCACAGCGCCCGTCGCAACCCCGGCGACGGCCAGGCTGAGGGCGCCGGCGACATGCCGACTCCGTAGCAACTTCACTTCAAGCTCCTCTGTTTCGTTCGTGAATGAGACCCGTTACGGCGTCTCGGTCGAGAGGGTGACCAGCACGACCCCGCGGTAGCTTCCCTTGGGCTTGCGCGTCACCTTCTGGCGCAGCTTGACCTTCGCCGGCGCGCGCGTGACCGCATCGGTCCACTTCGCGAGCTGCGGGTCCAATGTCGTGTCCAGCTTCTGGAACGCGCCCTTGACCGAGGCCTCCAGCGGGTTCGGCAGCGTCTTGGCGCCGCTCGCCAGGTGGCCGAGCTTCTTGCCCGAGGCGCGGCTGCCGTCGGCGAGCGTGAGAAACGTCGTGTTGTCGGTCGCCGTCACCTGGGCGTTGAAGGACATCGAATAGGTCTTCGCCTTGGTGAACGTCGAGAACATCGCCGTCGCCGGCTGCGTGAGCACCAGCTCCAGAATGCTCGGAACGGTGCCGCCGACGACGGTCCCGCCCTCGACCGGCTGCGTCTGCGCCGACGCCGTGGGCGCCGTGATCGCGGCTAGCGCCACCGTCCCGGCCAGAATGATTCGCAGCTTCATCGGTTCCCCTCGCACGTTCGCTTCACCAACCCAACACGCGTGCGGCGCGTTCGGAGCGCTTTGACCGACGACGAGGCTAGCCGCCCGAGGCGCTTTTCTGACGCGATCACTTGAGCTTGAACTTCTTGGTCGCTTTCAGGACCGACTTGCGGTTCTGCTGGATCGTGATCGTCGACGTGTAGGCGCCCTTCTGCAGGCCCTTGCCGAGCGGCAGATCGACGGTCTTGCCGGGCAGGATCCGCAGCCCCTCGACCGAGCCGCGGCGCGTGCTGCCGACGCCCTTGGTGACGACCGACGCGTCGATCGGATCGAGCGTGTTGCCGCCGTTGGTGACTGCGAGCGTCGCCGTGCCCCGCGCCGCCGCGAGCTTGCCCGCGGTCAGCTTGTAGGTCTTCAGCGCCGGGAGCAGCCGCAGCGTGCCGATCAGCCGGTAGCCGAGCACCACGCCCTTGCGCGTGGCGGCGTCCGCCGGCAGCCCGATCACCTCGAGCGCGCCGTACAGCGAGCCTCCAGCCGGCACGCCGCCCAGCGAGACCGGCACCGCCTTGGTCTCGCCCGCGGCGAGCGTGAACGAGGGCGTCCCGATCGAGACGCCGGCCAGCGTGTGCGCGCGGTCGGCCGAGACCCTGCCGCTGGACGCCTCGAGCCACGGACGCGCCGTGACGGTGACCTGCAGCGGCGCGCTGGAGCGGTTGGCGACGGTCAGCGGGGTCAGCGCCCCGGGCGTCGCGCCCTGTTCGATCTTGGCGGGCGAGATCGACAGCCCGCCCTGTGGTTGCTGGGCCGCCGCTCCCCCGGATGCGGCGGCGTGCCCGAGGGCCGCGCCGCCGGCAAGCACCGTCAGCGCGACCCCGATGGCCTTGAACTTCACTGCTGCCCCTTCCCTGCCTAGGACTTGCTGGACTTCTTCTTCTTCTTCTCGACCCGGATCTTGATCTTGACCTGGCTGACCTTGCCGTCGGTGTTGACGTAGCGGAAGATCAGCGTGCGGCTGCTCTTGTAGGACAGGATGATCGTGATGTTGCCCTTGTCGCGGACCGTCGTGCCGCCCTTGATGATGGTCTTCTTGCCGACCGTGTTCCGGAGGTCGATCCGCGTCCGCTTGGGCGCCGACTGGCGCTTGCCCTTGATCACGCAGGTCAGGCGGCCGCGGAAGCGGTAGCGCTTGCCGGACTGGAGCACCGGCACGCCGTGCGAGACGCGCAGCGGCTTCTGCGACAGGAACATCGAGAGCTTGGGCGAGCTGCAGGACGTCGCGGTCGCGCCGGCCACGCCGCCGCCGCCGCCGGTGCCGCCGCCGCCCGGGAGCACGGTCGGGCTGCTCGTGCCGATCGTCAGCGTCTGGCTGTCCGAGCCGAGGTTCACGTGGTTGTCGATGCTCAGCGGCACCACGTACGGGACGGTGTTGCTGCGGCCCGACGCGTCGAAGACCTTGACCTCGAGATTGTGGTCGCCGTCGGCGATCTGCGACGTGTCGACGTGCAGCTTGACGCTGGCGAAGGACGGGCAGGACGCGTTCAGCGGCAGGTCGATCTGCGGGTCGTTGGGCGAGAGGTCCTGGCAGCTCGCGGCGTACGGCGCGGAGGCCATCTTCGTACCGTCCACCCAGGCCTCGGCGTGCTCGAGGCCGACGCCCACGTCACGGCCATCGACGTTGAGATCCAGCCCGGGGCCCGGGCAGGTGACCTTGGACGGGGGCGCGCTGGTACAGGTCACGGGGCTGTGGTAGCCGCCGACCGCGAGCGTCGGGCTCGCGGTGTCGTCGACGTCGAGGGCGAGCGCCGAGACGTCGACCGAGACCGGCGCCGTGGCCGCCGGGCACGCGCTGGCCGAGTCGCACGAGAGCGTGAACTTGGCCGCCTCGGACGTGCCCCCGGTCGCGTCGAACGTGCGATCGACGACGCCGTCCCACGCCGGCGGCGCGTCGAGCCGGATCTTCTCGAGCTGGCCGCCGTTCGTGCTGAGGACGTACTGCTGCGGGTTGCCGGCCTGCGTCGTGCTGAGGCCGTTCAGTCTGCGGATCACGCGCACGTGCTTGAGGGCGGTGTCGACCGGAGCGCTGAAGCTCATGTACGCCGTCGAGCCCGCCGCGGGATCGGGGCGGGTGAAGCTCAGCTCATAGCCGCCTGAGCCGACATTGGCGGCCTGGCCACCGCAGCCCTCGCCGTAGTGCGAGAACCCACCGTCGACCCCGCTGCTGCCGCTCGGCGGAAGGTCGATGCTCTGGCCCGCCGGGCCATGACACGTCCACAGCCACACATCGTTGGCCGATGCCGTGCTCGCCGGTACCGCCAGCGCCGCTCCCGCGAGCACTCCTACCGAAAGCCGCTGTATCCGATTCAACGAGGGCATCACTGCCACTCTCCCTCCAACTCCGTGGACCCCAAAACCGTGACCATCGGGCATCGTAGACGGGACTTTTGACCGTAGTCAAACCGAACACCCGTCGACAACACCGATTGCGCCTCTGCCAAACGGCACCCCCGATGAGGCGCGAAACACCCCGATTGCCCTTCGACCGTACCCGTAGAGCCAATACTGCGTCAAGCAGCAATTCGTCCAGATGGGTCCACGCTGCCTTCAGTTCAGGAGGTTCGAAAGCGCACCCTGCAGCTCGACGAAGCGCGTCGCCGGCAGGTAGCGACCGCGTCCACGCGCGGCCAGCCGGCGGCTCGCCTGCACGGCGTCGGCGTCGCCGCTGGTGCCCATGACGTCGACGCGCTCAAAGCCCCCGAGCGCGTCCGCCGGATCGCGGCCGGCGGTCGTCCGGCAGTCGCTCAGCACGATCGCGAGCCGCTCCGCCGCGCCGGCGCGGGCGAGCTCCTTCGCACCCGTCCGCAGCGCCAGCGCGAGGTCCGTGCGGCCCTTGCCGCGCAGCGACAGCAGGTCGTCGACGAGCTGCGCGGGCTCGCGCGGAGCGCCCTGGGGCTGCAGCACGAGCGCGTCGGCGGCGAACGCGATCACGCTGCAGCTCGCCCGCTCGGTGCGCGTGAGGACGACCGCGGCGGCGGCCATCGCCGCCAGCGCGACGGCATGCCCGCGCATCGAGCCCGAGTGGTCGATCAGCAGGCACAGCGCGCGCCTGGGCGCCGTCCAGCGGCGCGCGACGATGTCCTCGGCGCGCGGCGGCCGGCCCTCGGCGCGCTCCAGCGTGCGCTCGAGGTCGAGGTCGCCGCCGGCGCTGAACGGCCCGGCGGTCAGGTGCCGGTAGCCGCGGCCCGCGAGCGCGCCGCGGCGCCCGGCGCGCACGAACAGCCGGGCCGCGAGCCGGCGCGCCTGCGCGCGCAGCTGCGGGTCGGTCGCGGCGGCGAGGTCGGCCAGCAGCGCCACGGCCGCGTCCGGATCGGCGCGCAGCGCCTCTCCGAACGCGTGCTCGTCGAGCCGGCCGACGGCGGGTGAGACCTCGGCCAGGCGCCCGTGCGCGCTCGCGAGCTGGGCGCGCGAGATCGTCCGCCGCCCGCGCTCGCGCACCACCTCGCGCGCGGCGCTGCCGCTCAGCGCGCGCCCGGTCGCGCCCCGCTCACCGGCGGGGCGGGAACTTTTCCCGGCGGCGGCTCCGGCCTGGGTGCCAGCTGCTCGATCAGCTCGAGCACGATCTGCTCGGGCGTGCGCTCGCAGCCCTCCTCGAGCCGCAGGCGCCCGGACAGCGCGGCGACGGCGGCGTCGGCGAACGTCGGATCGCCCGGCGCGGGCTCACCCTCGCCGCGCAGCTGCGCGAGCTGGCGGCCGAGGCGCACGAGGTCGATCGCGCCGCGCACCGACGCGCCCATGTGGACCTGCGGGTGCTCGCGCGAGCGCCGCGCCAGCTCGACCGCGGGAGCGACCAGCGGGCCGTCGTGCGCGGTCGCCCGCGCGGCGATCTCGCGTTCGGCGGCGGCCGCCTGGTAGCCGATCGAGATCCGGCACATGCGGTCGGAGATCGCCTGGCTCACGCGCGCGGTGCCGACGGCGTCGAACGGGTTCATCGCCGCGATCAGCCGGAAGCCGTCGCCCGCCGGGACGCGCCCCAGCCGCGGCACGTGGATCTCCCCCTCGGCGAGCGCCCCGACCAGCACGTTGAGCGTCTCCTCGGGGACGCGGTTGAGCTCCTCGATGTAGAGCAGCCGCCCCTCGCGCACCGCGCTCAGCAGCGGGCCGTCGACGAACGTGTCGGCGCGGTAGCCGAGCTCGAGCACCAGCGCGGGGTCGTGGTGGCCGACCAGGCGCGCGGGCGTCAGCTCGGCGTTGCCCTCGACGAACTGCACGCCGAGGCCGGCGGCGCGCGCGACGGCGCGCAGCAGCGTCGACTTCCCGGTCCCGGGCGGTCCTTCGAGGACGACATGGCAGCCGCTCGCGAGCGCCGCGGCCAGCACCTCCGCCTCGCGGCGCAGCCCGACGACCTCGCGATCGAGCTGCGCCAGCAGCGTGGACGCGTCAGTGCTCGTGGATCATCACGCCCCGGATGTTCTTGCCGGCCAGCAGGTCGTTGTAGCCGTCGTTGATCTGGTCGAGCGTGTAGCGCGTCGTGATCAGCTCGTCGAGCTTGAGCTTGCCGGCCTGGTACATGCGGATCAGGTTGGGGATGTCGTGCATCGGGTTGCCCGAGCCGAACAGCGTGCCCTTGACCGTCTTCTCGTAGAGCGTCAGGCCCGCGCCGGAGAGCTGGACCGTGAGCTTGTTCGGGTCGGCCAGGCCGGTGATCACCGCCGTGCCGCCCTTGCGGATCGCGTTCACGGCCGCGCCGACGACCGCCTCGTTGACGACGTCGACGGTGATGATCGCCTTGTCGGCGCCGACCCCGCGCGTCAGCTCCTGGGCCAGCTCGTGCGCCTCCTCGGCGCTGGCGACGCTGTGGGTGGCGCCGAGGTCCTCGGCCGCCTCGCGCTTGTTGGCGAGCGGGTCGACGGCGATCAGGTTCATCGCGCCGGCGTGCGCGGCGCCCTGGACGGCGTTGGCGCCGATGCCGCCGATGCCATAGACGATCACGGTCTCCCCCGGCGTGACATCGGCCGCGTAGACCGCGGAGCCCCAGCCGGTCGGGACGCCGCAGCCGACCAGCACGACGACGTCCAGCGGGAGGTCCTTGTCGACCGCGACGCACGACATCTCGGAGATCGTCGACCACTGGCTGAACGTGCCGAGCATGCACATGCCGCCGACCTCGTCGCCGTCGGAGTGGAAGCGGAACGTCCCGTCGGGCAGGCAGCCTTCGAGGATCGTCGCGCCCGCGTCGCAGATGTTCGAGTGCCCGGTCGCGCAGAAGCGGCAGTGCCCGCACACCGGCAGGAACGAGGTGACGACGTGGTCGCCCGCCTTGACGCGGCTCACGCCCGGGCCGACCTTCTCGATCACGCCCGCTCCCTCGTGGCCGCCCACGATCGGAAAGCGGGGCACGATGTCGCCGTGGCGCAGGTGCTCGTCGGAGTGGCAGAAGCCCGCGGCCTCCCAGCGGATCAGCACTTCGCCGTCTTTCGGCTCGTCGAGGTCGAGCTCGACGACGTCCCAGTCCTTCCCGGTCTCCCAGAGCACCGCGGCCTTGGTCTTCACGAGGTCTCTCCTCCTACGAGTCGACGGCCTCGCGATCGTACTTGGTCAGCGGTGCAGCAGACTCGCGTACGCCGGTTGCGGCGCGCCCCGGTGATCGAGGATCCCGCTGTGCCACGCGACGTCGTCCGGCGGGTCGACGAGCTGGTACTGGAGCAGCTCGCGGACGCGCGGGTTCGAGCGCGCGATCGCGAGCGCGGCCTTCAGATACGCGGCGCGGACCTTGGGCTTGAGCGCCCGGTCGCCCTTGCTGAGATAGCCGAACTCGGTCAGGTAGAGGTCGAGCGGGCGGCCCGCCGGCGTGGCCAGCCGGCGCGTTCTGGCCAGGGCGTCGAGCGCCGTGGTCGCCCGGACGAGCGAGCCGATCGTGACGTCGTCGGTGCGGCCCGCCGCGACCTTCGGCGAGGTCGTGAACTGGTAGGGATGCAGCGCGAACCCGTCGGACTTCAGCCTCCCCCCGGCGGCCGTGACCTCGCGGACGAACCGCAGCGGCGCGATCGCGCGCCCGCCGCCGGTCGGGGCGAGCTCGCCGAACAGCACGGCGGCGGCCGGGTCGGCGGACTTGATTGCCGCGTAGCCCGCCTGGTAGAGGCCGCGGTAGAGCCGGCCGGCCTGGCGGGCGGGCGCGAGCCACGTGTTCCAGTTGGGCTCGTTCCAGATCGAGTAGCGGTCGACACGGCCTTTGAAGTGCGCGGCGACGGCGCTCGCGAAGGCGGCGAACTGGGCCGCGTCCGGGCGGTCGGGGCCGACCTGGTGGTCGGCCGTCGCCCATGCCGGAGCGGGACCGGCGATCGTCAGCTGCAGCTTGATGCCGCGCGCCGCGGCGGCGGCCTGCAGCGCGTCGAGCTTGGCGAAGTCGTAGGCGAGCGTCGCGGGCTTCGTGCGGGCGTCGGCGCCGGCCACGAGCGTGCGCGCCCACAGCACGTTCACGCGGATGCGGGTCACCTTGAGGTCCACGGCGCGGTTCAGGCCGTCGGCCTGGGACAGGTAGCGCCCGTCGAGGAAGACGTTGTCGTCCTGCAGTCCGAGCTCGAGGTGCCGGGCGGCGTGCGCCGGCGCCGGCGCGAGCGCCAGCAGGCAGGCGGCGATGACGAGCGAACGGACCATTCGCCCCCGTGATCGGCATCCCCGTCGCGACCTGTAGGGTCTCGCGATGCTCGCTGCCTACGCTGCCCGCATCTCCCGCGACGATCCGCTGTCCGGCCTGGAGATCGCCGAGCGCCCCGAGCCGTCGGTGCCGGACGGCTGGGCCGCCGTGCGCGTGAAAGCCGCTTCGCTGAACCATCACGACCTGTGGTCGCTGCGCGGCGTCGGCCTGGCCGAGGACGCGCTGCCGATGATCCTCGGCTGCGACGCGGCCGGGATCGACTCCGACGGCAACGAGGTCATCGCCCACGCCGTCGTCTCGCAGCCGGACTGGCGCGGCGACGAGACGTTCGACCCGCGCCGCTCGATCCTCTCCGAGCGCTTCCAGGGCTCGTTCGCGGAGCTCGTGGCCGTGCCGCGTCGCAACCTCGTCCCCAAGCCGCCCGAGCTCAGCTTCGCCGAGGCCGCCTGCCTGCCGACCTCGTGGCTGACCGCCTACCGGATGCTGTTCACCCGCGCCGCGCTGGCGCCGGGGGCGACGGTGCTCGTCCAGGGCGCCGGCGGCGGCGTCGCGACGGCGCTGATCATGCTCGCGCGTGCGGCCGGCATCCGCGTCTGGGCTACGAGTCGTAGCCAGGACAAGCGCGAACGCGCCGCCGAGCTCGGCGCCGACGCGTGCTTCGAAGCGGGGGCGCGCCTCCCCGAGCGCGTCGACGCGGTGATGGAGACGGTCGGCGAGGCCACGTGGGGCCACTCGATCCGGTCGCTCAAGCCCGGCGGGACGCTCGTGATCTCCGGCGCGACGTCCGGCGACGCGCCGCCCGCGGAGCTGACCCGGATCTTCTTCCTGCAGCTGTCCGTGGTCGGCTCCACGATGGGGACGCGCGACGAGCTCGAGCGGCTCGTGCGCCTGTGCGTCACGAGCGGGGTGCGGCCGCTGATCGAGGCCACGCTCCCGCTCGCGGACGCGCGCTCGGGGTTCGAGGCGCTCGCGCGCGGCGACGTCTTCGGCAAGGTGGTCTTCACGACCGGCGCTCAGCCGCCGGCCAGCACCACGTCGTAGCCGTCGGCCCGCAGCAGCTCGACGACCGCCGTGCGGTGGTCGCCCTGCAGCTCGATCACGCCGTCCTTGGCCGAGCCGCCGACGCCGCAGCGCTTCTTGAGCCGGCCCGCCAGCGCCTTCAGCTCGGCGTCGTCGAGCGGGACGCCGGAGATCGTGGTGACCTCCTTGCCGCGCCGGCCGCCGGTCTCGCGGCGCACCTTCACGCGCCCGGACGCGGGCGCCGGCGGGCGCGGCGCGCGCGCCTTGCGCAGGTCGCCGTCGTCGGAGGACCACACGCGCTTGGCCATGATTACGTGGTCTGCGGGGTCGGTGGAGGGGTCAGGGCGGCGGCGACGACGACCAGCGCGAACGCCGCCAGGCGCACGGCCAGGGCGCTGGTGTCCTGCGGCAGCGGCTCGCCGAACACGGCGGGGCCGGCCGCGATCGTCAGCGCGTTGGCGGTGGCGCTGGTGACGGCGATGACCGGCACGACCGGCCCGATCTGCAGCGAGCGGGCCGACACCAGCAGCCCGATCAGCGACAGCGCGAGGATCACGAACGCGAACGGGTGCACGATCACGAGCACGCCGAGGTCGCCCGTCTTGCCGCTGAGCGCCTTGATCGTCGTGTCCGAGCCGGCCCAGAAGAGCCCGGCCGCCACGCCGAGCAGCGGCCCGTTGCCCTTCGCGCGCGCGGTCAGCACGAAGCCCGCGACCGTCGCCGTCCCGACCGCGAACGCGAGCTGGAGGTCGCCGTAGTCAGAATGCGCGGAGTCGCCGGTCCCCTCGAGCGTCGCGGCCAGGAAGGCGAGGCCGGCGGCCGTCAGCGCGACGCAGATCCATTCACGGCGCGTGACGTGCTGGCCGAAGACGCGGTCCGCGACGACCGTGACCATGACCAGGCCGCCCGCGATCACCGACTGCACGAGCGAGATCGGCGCCAGCGCGAGCGCGGCGACGTGGAAGCCCCACGAAGTCGTGGCCACGACGCAGCCGAGCGTGTAGACCGGCGAGCGAAACAGCGCGACCGTGCTGGCCCAGGGCGCCCGCCATTGCACCGCGGGCGCCGCAATCGCGCCGCGGTATTTCAGAAAGAAGCCGATCACCGACATCAGCGCGGTGACGAGCGCCAGCAGGAGGCCGAGCTGCACAGAAAACGGCACGACCTCCGAGAGTACGAAGATACAGGGGCGCGTGCGCCCCAATCGGCGCTCAGCCGCCGAAGTCGGTGCTGTAGGTCGCGCCGCTGGCGTCGCCGTTCGGCGACCCGGACGCGACCCCCACGCCGATCATGCGGAACTGGCGGGCGAGGATGTTCGCGCGGTGGTCGGCCGAGTGCATCCAGGCGTCGACCATGGCCCGCGGCGTGGCGAGCGCGCCGACGCCCCAGCCGATGTTCTCGCCGATGGTCCAGGAGCGGCGGCCGTTCATCCAACCGGCCTGCCGGATGCGGTGGCTGAAGTTCGCGCCGGACCGGCAGTTGTGGTCGAAGTAGTGGTTGGCCACCATGTCGACCGAGTGGCCGACGGCGGCGCGGCTGAGCTTGCGGTCGAGCTTGAACGCGCGCAGGCCGTGGGAGCGGCGCTCGCGGTTGAGCAGGCACAGCGTGACGTGATTGGCGCCGGCGCCCAGTTGCGCCGGAGCGGTGTCGGCGCCGGTGCACTCGGCGGCGCCGGCGGCGCCCGGAGCGGCGGCGGCGGTGGCGACGGCGAGCAGGGACGTGACAGTGAAACGACGCGCGAAATGGCGCATGGGAGACCTCCGACTACATCCGGGGGTAGCTCCCTTGACCCTTCGGCGATCCGGCTAGCTCCGTCGTGGAGCTCCGTGACTTTGCGGACCCGCCTCGCAGCGGGGGTGCCTTGTCCGGGGCGCTACCGAGTTCTTCGACCTAGTACATCTGTCGGCCGATCGCACACACGGCTTTAGCCCCAGTTGAGATGGTTGCGAACCGCTAACGCGCGCAGTCGGCGCAGGCGCCGTGGAGCGTCACGTCGTGGTCGTCGACCGCGAAGTCCTCGCGCCGGGCGACGCGCCGGATCGCCCGCTCGAGCTCGTCGTCGACGAACGGGATGAGCTTGCCGCAGGCGTCGCAGACGAGGTGGTGGTGGTGCTCGCCGCTGTCGGGCAGGACGGTCTCGTAGCGGGCGACCCCGTCGCCGATCTCGACGCGCGACACGAGCCCGAGGCCGTCGAGCTGCTCGAGCACGCGGTAGACCGTCGCGCGGCCGACCTTGCGGTCCCCCGCGCGCAGTGCATCCTCGATTTCCTGGGCCGACAGCGCGCATTCCTGGCGGTCCAGGAGGTCGATCACCGCGCTGCGGCCGCCGCCGCGCCGGTAGCCCGTGCTCGCCAGCCGCTCGTGCGCGAGATCGGTCCACGCCATACCCCCGAGTCTAGGCCGCGAGCGCCTCCGTCTCGTAGAGCTCCGGGCGCGCGGCGAGCCGCACCGCGGTCGGCGTCCCGGTCTGCAGCGCGGTGACGGCGGCCTCGGAGACCGCGGCGGCCGCGTAGCCGTCCCACGCGGTCGCGGGTGGCGGCTCCTCGCCGAGCGCGAGCGCCGAGACCCAGGCCTGGAGCTCGTGCAGGTACGCCGTGCCGAAGCGCTGCTGAAAGCCGGCCGGGACCTCGAGCGTGGCGCCCTGTGCGCTGTTCACGACGACGGTCGAGGGCGGCGCGAGCGCGAGCGTCCCGCGCTCCCCCACCGCCTCGCAGCGGACGTCGTAGCCGTAGCGCGCGTTGACGAACGCCTCCACGTCCACCAGCGCGCCGTCGGCGGTCTCCAGCAGCACCAGCTGGGGGTCGCGCACGCCCGCCGGCGCCTCGCCGCTGGGACGCGGCGTCAGCACCGTGCAGCGCACGATCTCCTGGTCGAGCAGCCAGCGCGTCACGTCGATCTCGTGCACGACGGTGTCGGTGATGATCTTCGCCGAGTCGAAGTCGTCGTGCACGCGCGGGTTGCGGTGGACGCAGTGGACCATCAGCGGGCGCCCGATCACGCCGGCGTCCAGCCGCGCCTTGAGGTCCACGTAGGCCGGGTCGTAGCGGCGCATGAAGCCGAGCGTGACCAGTCGCTGCCCGAGCGCCGCCTCGGCCTCCACCATCCGCAGCGCGGCATCGGCGTCGGGGGCCAGCGGCTTCTCGCACAGGACGGGCTTGCCCAGCTCGAGCGCCGCCAGCGTGAACGGCTCGTGCGTGACCGCCGGCGACGCGACGATCACCGCGTCGACGTCGGGATCGGCGATCAGCTCGCGCGCGTCCTCGTAGATCGTGTTGAGCCCGACCTCGGCGGCGACCCGCTCGGCGGCGTCGCGCAGCGGGTCGGAGATCGCCGCCAGCTCGGCGCCCGACACCGCGGCGCTGAGGATGCGGGCATGGGTCGAGCCCATCAGCCCCGCACCGATCACCCCTACGCGAACCGCCATCAGCTCGCCGTCGGGAAGTTGAGGTGGCCGGCCTCCGAGAGGTCCTCGGGCCAGCGGGTGGTGACGACCTTGGCGCGCGTGTAGAACCTGACGCCCTCCGGGCCGTGGATGTGGTGGTCGCCGAACAGCGAGTCCTTCCAGCCGCCGAAGCTGTAGAACGCCATCGGGACCGGGATCGGCACGTTGACGCCGATCATGCCGACCTCGATCCGGCGCTGGAACGTTCGCGCCGCCTGGCCGGAGTTGGTGAAGATCGCGGTGCCGTTGGCGAACGAGTTGGCGTTGATCAGGTCGATCGCCGCGTCGAGCGTGGGGACGCGCACGACCGACAGCACGGGGCCGAAGATCTCGTCGGTGTAGACGGGCATGTCGGTGCTGACGTTGTCGAGCAGCGTCGGGCCGACCCAGAAGCCGTCGCCCTCGATCTCGAGCTCGCGGCCGTCGACCACGATGTCGGCCTCGGTGGCGGCGATGTAGCCGGCGATCCGGTTCCGAGACGCGCCGGTCACGACCGGACCCATCTCCGAGTCGGGCTCGAGGCCGGGACCGACCTTCACCGCCAGCGCCTTCTCGCGCAGGCGCTCGACGAGCTCGTCGGCGGCGTCGCCGACCGCGACGGCGACGCTGATCGCCATGCACCGCTGCCCGGCCGAGCCGTAGCCGGCCGCGGTCAGGTGGTCGGCGGCGAAGTCGAGGTCGGCGTCGGGCATCACGACGGCGTGGTTCTTGGCCCCGCCGAGCGCTTGCACGCGCTTGCCGGCCGCCGAGCCGCGCTCGTGGATGTAGCGCGCGATCGGCGTCGAGCCGACGAAGCTGATCGCCGCGACGTCCGGGTGGTCGAGCAGCGCGTCGACCGCGACCTTGTCGCCGTGCACGACGTTGAACACGCCGTCGGGCAGGCCCGCCTGCGCGTACAGCTCGGCGATCGAGTTCGACACGCTCGGGTCGCGCTCGGACGGCTTGAGCACGAACGTGTTGCCGGTCGCGATCGCGATCGGGTGCATCCACAGCGGGACCATGATCGGGAAGTTGAACGGCGTGATCCCCGCGCACACCCCGAGCGGCTGGCGGAAGCTGTGCAGGTCCACGCCGCCCGAGACCTGGTCGGAGAACTCGCCCTTGGTCAGCTGCGCGATCCCGCACGCGAACTCGACCACCTCCATCCCGCGCACGACCTCGCCCTTGGCGTCGTCGAACGTCTTGCCGTGCTCGGCGCTGATGATCCGGGCCAGCTCGTCCGTGTGCTCCACGATCAGCTCGCGGAAGCGGAACATGACGCGCGCGCGGCGCGTGATCGAGACGTCGCTCCACGAGGCGAACGCCCGCTTGGCGGCCTGGACGGCGGCATCGACGTCGGCCGGCTCGGCCAGCAGCACCTCACGCTGCTCGTGGCCGGTCGCGGGGTCGTAGACGGGAGCGGTGCGGGTCGAGGAACCGGTCGTCGCCGCTCCGGCGATCCGGTGCTGGATGGTCTCGAGCTGAACGGTGCTCACTGGGTCCTCACGGTTTCAGGGGTCTTCAGGTACGTCTTCTGGCGGGTCTTCCCCGCCTCGTAGCCGGCGCGCGCGCGGCGCGTGGACTCGAGCGCCGCGACCTCCGACACCGGCACGTCCCACCAGGACTCCGAGCCGGGCGCGTCGACGCCGGGGTCCGTGTGCACCTGCACGACGGTCGTCACGTCGCTGGCCGCGGCCTCGCGCAGCGCGGCCTCGAAGTCGGCGATCGTCGACGTGTCGAGCGCGCGCGCGCCGAGGCTCGCCGCGTTGGCGGCCAGGTCGACGGGCAGGATCGTGTCCGTGCCGCGGAAGCGATACCGGGTGCCGAAGCGCTGGGAGCCGACGGACTCCGAAAGCGCGCCGATCGACTGGTAGCCGTGGTTCTGGACCAGCACGATCGTGAGCTTGACGCCCTCGGCGACGGCGGTGACGATCTCCTGGGCCATCATCAGGTACGAGCCGTCGCCGACCAGCACGAACACCTCGCGGTCCGGCGCGGCCATCTTCACGCCCAGCCCGCCGGCGATCTCGTAGCCCATCGTCGAGTAGCCGTACTCGACGTGGTAGCCCTTCGGATCGCGCGTGCGCCACAGCTTGTGCAGATCGCCCGGCATCGACCCCGCGGCGCACACGACGACGTCGCGCGGCCCGGAGACGCGGTTGACAGCGCCGATCACCTCGCTCTGGGCAGGCAGCGGCCCGTTCCCGAGCGTGTAGGCGCGCTCGACGACCGCGTCCCAGTCGTTGGCGGGGGTCTCGAACGAGGCGCCTTCGAGCGCCTCGGCCAGCGCCTCGAGCCCGAGCCGCGCGTCGGCCAACAGCGGCAGCCCGGCGTGCTTGATCGAGTCGATCGGCGCGACGTTGAGGTTGACGAAGCGCACTCCGGGGTTCTGGAACGCGGTGCGGCTCGCGGTCGTGAAGTCGCTCCAGCGCGTCCCCACGCCGAGCACGACGTCGGCCTCGCGGGCGACGGCGTTGGCCGCCGTGGTCCCGGTGGCGCCGATCGCGCCGAGCGCCTGCGGATGGTCGTAGCGCAGCGAGCCCTTGCCGGCCTGCGTCTCGCCGACGCCGATCCCGGTCGCCTCGGCGAGCGCCGCCAGCGCGTCCGTCGCCTCGGAGTAGATCGTCCCGCCGCCGGCGACGATCAGCGGGCACCTGGCGCCGCGGATCAGGTCGGCCGCCTCCTCCACGAGCGCCGGCTCGGGCACGGGCCGGCGGACGCGCCAGACGCGCCGGTCGAACAGCTCCGCCGGCCAGTCGTATGCCTCGGCCTGCACGTCCTGCGGCAGGCAGAGCGTCACCGTGCCGGTGTCGGCGGGGTCGGTCAGGGTCCGCATCGCGCGCAGCAGCGCGGGCGCGAGCTGCTCGGGCCGCTCGATCCGGTCCCAGTAGCGCGAGACCGGGCGCAGCGTGTCGTTGACGGTGCTGGCGTACGTCGTGGGGTCTTCGAGCTCCTGCAGGACGGTGCCGGGCGCGCGCGTCGCGAATACGTCGCCGGGCAGGAGCAGGACCGGCACGCGGTTGATGGTGGCCTGCGCGGCGCCCGTGACCATGTTCGTCGCGCCCGGGCCGATGCTCGACGTGCACGCCAGCGTCTGGAGCCGGTTCTTCATCCGCGCGTAGCCCGCCGCGGCGTGCACCATCGCCTGCTCGTTGCGCACGTGGTAGTACGGCATCGCGTCGGCCTCCTCGAGCAGCGCCTGGCCGACGCCGGCCACGTTGCCGTGCCCGAAGATCCCGAAGCACCCCGGAATCAGCCGCTGCTCGAGCCCGTCGCGCTCTGAGTACTGGACACTGAGGAAGCGGATCAGGGCCTGGGCGACCGTCAGTCTCATGCGTGTCTCCTCGCCGACGTCATCGGCACCCGCGGGTCGAGTTCCTGGTCCGCCCACGTGCCGCGGATCCAGGCGTGCTCCGGGTCGTCGGTGAAGCGCCACGCGCGCTCCCCCGGCCCCGCCATCACGTTCAGGTAGTACAGGTCATAGCCTGGCGCGGCCATCGACGGGCCGTGGTAGCCGTGCGGCATCTCGATCGTGTCGCCGGTGCGGACCTCCCTGAGCAGGTCCATCCTCCCGTACACGCGCTGGAAGGCAAACCCCCCGCGGGCCACTTCGAAGTAATAGATCTCCTCCAGCGCCACCTCGACGCCGGGGACGTCCTCGTCGTGCTTGTGCGGCGGGTAGGAGCTCCAGTTGCCGCCCGGCGTGAGCACCTCGACGGCGATCAGCGCGTCGGCCTCGAACGCCTCGGGCGAGCAGAAGTTGTTGACCTGGCGGCTCGCGCTGCCGGCACCGCGCAGCTCGACCGGCACCTCACCGGCGGCGCCGTAGCGCGGCTTGAGCCGGCGACTCGCCGCCGCGGCGGGAAGCGCGAACCGCCCCTCACCGGTGATCTCGACGTGCGCGTCGCGCGGCGCGTACACGAAGTCCGTGACCGCATCGAAGACGCTTGTTCGGCCCTCGAGCGCGAACGTCTCGCCGTCGATCGCCACCGTGCACGAGCCGCTCAGCGGCAGCACGATCAGCTCGTCGCCGCCGGTGTCGAAGCGCTCGGTCCCGGCCAGCTCGACGATCCGCAGTCGGGTGTAATTCATGCGCTCGCCCTCGTGTGCGGTGCGGCGCGGGCGAGCAGCGCCTCGACCTCCGCTTCGGTGGGCATCGCATCGGCGCAGGCCAGGCGCGAGGCGACGAGCGCCCCGGCCGCGTTGCAGAAGCGCATGGCGCGCTCCAGCGACCAGCCGGACAGCAGCGCGTGACACAACGCGCCGCCGAACGCATCGCCCGCGCCGAGCCCGTTGACGACCTCGACCGGCACCGGCGGCGCCTGCGTCCACTCGTCCCCGCGCCGCGCCAGCACGCCGCGCGGGCCCTGCTTGACGACCGCGAGCTCGAGCCCCGGCGTCGACGCCGCCCGCTCGGGCTCGCGCGTGCCCACCGCGGTCTCCCACTCGTCGAGGTTGCCGACCGCGACCGTCACGTGGGGCAGCGCCTCCTGCACCCAGCGCCGCGCCTCCTCGCGTGAGGGCCAGAACATCGGCCGGTAGTCCAGATCGAGCACCGTGATCCCGTCGCGGCGCGCGCGCAGCGCGGCCAGCGTCGCGCTGCGCGACGGCTCCTGCGAGAGCCCCGTGACCGTGACCCAGAACACGCGCGCGCGAGCGATCGCGTCGTAGTCGAGCTCGTCGGCTCCGATCTCGAGATCCGGCGCCTTCGGCTCGCGGTAGAAATACAGCGGGAAGTCGTCGGGCGGGAAGATCTCGCAGAACGTCACCGGCGTCGGCAGCCCGGGGACCGCCGTCACATAGCGATCGTCGACGCCGAAGCCCTGCAGCGCGTCGTGCAGGAACAGCCCGAACGGGTCCTCCCCGGTGCGCGTGATCGTCGCCACCCGGCGCCCGTAGCGCGCCGCCGCGACCGCCACGTTGCTCGAGCTGCCGCCGAGGTACTTGCCGAACGACGAGACCTGGCGCAGCGACACGCCGGTCTGCAGCGGGTACACGTCGACGCCGATCCGCCCCATGGTGATCACGTCGTATCGCCCAGAGGGCGATCCTTGGGAGAGTTCGCCGGACCCGCGTTCCGCCGCGGCATCGCGCCGCGAACTCGCGGGGTCGTATCGGCCATCCACCTCTGACGTCACCATCCCGCGTGCTCCCGCAGCCAGGCGCGGTTGGCGGCTTGCTCGGAGGCCGCTGCGCCGAACGCGCCGTTGGCGTCGGCCAGCACGCGGTCCTGCTCCACGACCACCCATCCACCGTATCCCGTGCGCTCGACGGCTGCACAGAACCCCGCGAGGTCCACGTCGCCGTCGCCGAGCGCCGTGCGCGGGTCGCCGCCGGCGACCCGCAGGTGCCCGGAGTCCAGCAGCAGCGGCACGTCGGTGTCGACGGTCATCTCGAACGCGCCGTAGCTGAGCGGCGCGTTGGCCACCAGCGGCGTCATGCGGGCACCCGCGCGGCCACCGGCTCCCACGCGCCGGACTCGCTCGAGCGCTCGAGCGCCGCGAGCACGCGCGCGGCCGCGACCATGTCGTCCAGGCCGGGCGCGCGCTGCTCGCCGTCGCGGATCTGGGCGAGGAAGTTCGCGGCCTCGATCACCCGCAGGTCGTCGTAGCCCATCGGCACGCCGGCCCCGGGCTGGAACTTCGCGAAGGCGCCGTGCTGCGGGCCGGCGACGACGCGCATGTAGCCCTCGTCGGCGCCGTCGTCGGCGAGCTGGTAGCGCTCGAGCTCGTTCATCCGCTCGAACTCCCACCCCAGCGCGCCGCGGGTGCCGTGGATCTCCAAGCGCAGCCCGGCGTGCGGTCCGACGACCACGCGGCTGGTCTCGAGCGAGCCGACGATGCCGGAGCCGAACTCCACCAGCGCGCTCGCCCAGTCCTCGTTCTCGACGTCGACGAGCTGGTCGCTGCGCACGCGCGAGAAGTGCGTGCCCTCGCCGGCCGGCTGGGCCGGGCGGCGCTCGATCAGCGTCGCGGTGCGGCCGCTCAGGCGCTCGATCGGGCCGACGAGGAAATGCGTGAGGTCGACGACGTGGGCCAGCAGGTCACCCAGCGCGCCCGAGCCGGCGTCGGCGCGGTTGAAGCGCCAGGAGGCGGCCGTGTCCGGACGGTTGGCGTAGTCGGCGAGGAAGACGGCGCGATAGTGCCGGACGTCGCCGATCGCACCCGCGTCGATCAGCGCCTTGGCGTGGGCGACCGCGGGCGCGAAGCGGTAGCAGAAGCCGACGGCGTTGAGCACGCCGGCGCGGCGGACGGCGTCGGCGACCGCCTCGGTGTCGGCGAGCCCGCGCCCGACCGGCTTCTCCACCCACACGTGCTTGCCCGCCTCGGCCGCGGCGATCGCGACCTCGCGGTGCATGGCGTTCGGGAGCGTGATGCTGACTGCGTCCACCTCGGGGTCGGCGAGGACCTCGCGCCAGTCGGCGACCGTGCGCTCGAAGCCGACGCGCTCGGCGTGCGCGCGGCGCGCCTCGCTGATGTCGGCGGCCACCACCAGGCGCGGCGTCGCGCCGATCTGTGGGAAGTGCTCGAGCACGCGGCGGTAGGCCGCGGTGTGCACGCGCCCCATCCACCCGAGCCCGACGACCCCGATTCCGATCTGCCCCAAGACGTTCTCCTCCGACACTTCTTGCAAAGGTTTGCAACCCGCGCGAAAGGTTCTCACGAGGTGCGGGAGGTGTCAACCCCCCGAACGGGGGCACACGGCGCACCGGGACGGAGCGCTCAGGCGCCGCAGCCGCACGAGCGGCGTGCCGTGAGCGCGAGCGGCACGCGCGCGATCTCCGCGCTCATGCCCCCGCGCAGCGCGTCGAGCAGCAGCTCCGCGGCACGCCGCCCGAGCTGGCGATCGTGCCGGTCGAGCGCGGTGACCGACGGCTCCAGCAGGTCGGCGAACTCGGGCTCGTCGAAGGAGACCAGCGCGACGTCGCCCGGCACGGCGCGGCCGGCCGCCCGCGCGCCGCGCAGCGCGCCGACCGCGAACAGGTCGGCGCCCGCCACGATCGCCGTCGGCGGCTCGGCGAGCGCGAGCAGCTCCGCCGCCAGCCGCTGCCCGCTGGCATCCCAGTCGGCGTGCGGGCCGAGCCGCACGTACTCCGGCGGCAGCGCGAGGCCGCAGCGCCCGACCGCCGCCCGGAAGGCCTCGAGCCGCTCGCGGCCGGCGCCGTGCGGGCCGCCCGGGGCGCCCGTGCCGACCGTGTCAGGCGGCCCGATGTAAGCGATCCGACCGTGTCCGTGCACGCGCGCGACGTGCTCGACCAGCTGCATCACGCCACCCGCGTTGTCCAGCAGGATCGCGGGGGCGTGGACGTCCACGGGGACGTTGTCGAAGAAGACCGCGGGCACCCCCATGTCGACGTACCCTCCGGATGTGGCGACGATGAGGCCGTCGACCTGATGGGCGCGCAGGCTGTCCAGTGCGGCCCGCTCACGGAGGGCGTCGCGCTCGGTGTTGACCACCAGCACGTGGTAGCCGGCGTCCTGGATGACGTCCTGGACGCCCTTGAGCGCGGCGGCGTAGAAGCGCGTGGCGACGTCGGGCACGACCATGCCCACGGCCAGGGTCGCGCCCCGCCGCAGCGAGCTCGCGAGCCGGTTGGGCGTGAAGCGCAGCCGCTCTGCCACGTCCCACACGCGCTGGCGTGTGCGCTCGTTGACCAGTGGGCTGTTGGCGAGCGCGCGGGAGACCGTCGCAGGCGACACCCCGGCCTCCCGGGCCACGTCCGACAAAGTCGTGCGAAAAGGGCTTGACAACGTTTTCTCTAGTGCCTACAGTTCCCGACCATCTGCAAAGCATTGCAGACTTTGGCTGGCAAGTAGGCGGGCAAGGCTTGAGGGAGCAGCAGTCCGCTGGAACCATGTCGTCGGGCCGGTGGGTCCGGCGGCGGCTGGAAGGAGGAGAGGTCTATGACCAACGGTCGATTCCTGCGCGGGCGGACGCTCGCGGTGGGTGTGGCCACGGCGGCGCTCGCGCTCGGCGCGGCGGCGTGCGGCAGTGACAGCTCGAGCAGTTCGGCGGGCGGCGGTGGCGGCGGCAGCAAGGTCATCATCGGGCTGATCACGAAGACGGAGTCCAACCCGTTCTTCGTGAAGATGAAGGAGGCCGCGCAGAAGGCGGCCGCCGCGAACAACGCGGAGCTCACGACGGCGTCGGGCAAGACGGACACCGACGTGCAGAGCCAGATCACGGCGATGGAGAACATGGTCACGCGAGGCGCCAAGGGCATCCTGATCACGCCCGCGGACTCCAAGGCGATCGTGCCCGCGATCCAGAAGGCGCGCGCCGCCGGCGTGACGGTGATCGCGCTCGACACGCCGACCGAGCCCCAGGACGCCGCCAACGCGCTGTTCGCGACCGACAACCTGAAGGCCGGCGAGCTGATCGGCTCGTGGGCGAAGGCGAAGATGGCGGGCAAGCCGGCGAAGATCGCGATGATCGACCTCGCGCCGGGCATCTCGGTCGGCGTGCTGCGCCACAACGGCTTCCTGAAGGGCTTCGGCATCAAGGAGGGCGACCCGCAGATCGTCGGCGAGGCCCCCGGCGAGGGCGACCAGACCAAGGCCCAGGCCGCGATGGAGAACCTGCTCCAGAAGGACTCCGGGATCAACCTCGTCTACACGATCAACGAGCCGTCGGCGTTCGGCGCCTACAAGGCGCTCCAGGACGCCGGCAAGGAGAAGGGCGTGCTGATCGTCTCGGTCGACGGCGGCTGCACGGCGATCAAGAACGGCATCATCCCGGGGGTCATCTCGGCCACCTCGCAGCAGTATCCGCAGAACATGGCCAAGCTCGGCGTCGAGGCGATCGCCAAGGGCCAGAAGCCGTCCGGCTACACGGACACGGGCGTGAACCTGATCACCGACGACCCGCAGACCGGTGTGGCGTCGAAGGACTCCAAGTTCGGCCAGGCCAACTGCTGGGGCTAGACGATGTCGCAGACCGAAGTCCAATCGGCGGGGCACCTGGCCCCGCCGTCCACCCCCGACGAAGAGAAGACCGGGCTGTTCACCGGTGAGCGGCTGGCCCAGCTCGGCCCGCTGCTCGCGCTGATCATCGTCTGCCTGTTCTTCACGACGCAGAGCGACCGGTTCCTGACCGGCCAGAACTTCTCGCTGATCTTCCAGCAGGTGATGGTGATCGGCACGCTGGCGATCGGCCAGACGTTCATCATCCTGACCGCCGGCATCGACCTCTCGTGCGGCACCGTGATGGCGCTGGGCGGGATCGTGATGACCAAGCTCGCCGTCAACAGCGGCGTGCCACCGGTGCTGGCGATCGTGCTCGGGCTCGTCGTCACGTGCGCGTTCGGCGTGCTCAACGGCGCGCTCGTCACCTCGCTCGGGCTACCGCCGTTCATCGTCACGCTGGGCACGTACAACATCGCGCTCGCGCTGACGCACATCTACTCCAAGGACGAAACGATCGCGAACCTGCCGAGCATCATGAACAAGCTCGGCAACAGCTTCACGATCGGCTCGACGGCGATCACCTACGGCTCGATCCTGTGCCTGCTGTTGTTCGTCGGGGCATGGTTCGTGGCGACCCAAACCACCTGGGGCCGCCGCGTCTACGCGATCGGCGACAACCCCGAGGCCACGCGCCTGATGGGCATCAACGTCAAGCGCCAGCTGCTGACCGTGTACGCGGCGGCCGGCCTGATCTACGGCGTCGCGGCGCTGCTGCTGATCTCGCGTACCGGCGTCGGCGACCCCAACGCCGGCGTGACCGAGAACCTCGACGCGATCACCGCGGTCGTGCTGGGCGGCACCTCGCTGTTCGGCGGGCGCGGCACCCTCGTCGGCACGCTGATCGGCGCGCTGATCGTGGGCGTGCTCCGCAACGGCCTGGTGCTGATGGGCGTGGCGTCGATCTACCAGACGCTGATCACCGGCATCCTGGTCATCCTCGCGGTGTCGGTCGACCAGCTCGCGAGGAGGCGGTCGAAGTGACGATGACCGAGACGCGGACCCCGATCCTGCAGGCCAAGGGCCTGGTCAAGCGCTACGGCCACGTGACCGCGATCGACGGCGCGGACTTCGAGCTCTACCCGGGCGAGATCCTCGCGGTGATCGGCGACAACGGCGCCGGCAAGTCGAGCCTCATCAAGGTGCTCTCGGGGGCGACGATCCCCGACAGCGGCGAGATCCTGCTCGACGGCAAGCCGGCGAACTTCCGCTCGCCGCTGGACGCGCGCGCGGCCGGCATCGAGACCGTCTATCAGGACCTCGCGGTGGCGCCCGCGCTCGACATCGCGACCAACCTGTTCCTCGGCCGCGAGCAGCGCCGCAAGGGGCCGCTCGGCAGCGTGCTGCGGATGGTCGACAAGCAGGACATGAAGCGTCAGGCGGCCGAGCACATGCAGCGGCTGCAGATCGGCATCCGCTCGATGAGCCAGGCGGTCGAGACGCTCTCGGGCGGCCAGCGCCAGGGCGTGGCGGTGGCCCGCGCCGCGGCGTGGGCCAGGAAGCTCGTGATCATGGATGAGCCGACCGCCGCGCTCGGCGTGCGCGAGTCGGGGCAGGTGCTGGAGCTGATCCGGCGCGTGCGCGATCACGGCCTGCCGGTGATCCTGATCAGCCACAACATGCCGCACGTCTTCGAGGTCGCGGACCGGATCCACATCCACCGCCTCGGCAAGCGCGCGGCGGTGGTGACCCCCAAGACGCACACCATGCACGAGGTCGTCGGGATCATGACCGGCGCCGTCGTGCACGACCTCGAGCATCCCGACAAGCACAACGGCTCGGCCCCGGCGCCGCCGGAGGCCTGACGCTCATGGCGAGCGGCGCCACCCAGCGCCGCTCGCGCCGCCCCACGATGAAGGACGTCGCGGCGCTGGCCGGCGTCAGCCTCGCCACGGTCTCGCGCGTCATCAACGCCAGCCCGCAGGTGGACGAGGCGCTCGCCGCGCGCGTGCAGGAGGCGGTGGAGCGGCTCGGCTACCGCCGCGACGTCCAGGCGGCCGGCCTGCGCCGCGCCGACCGCGCGTCGGCGAGCGTCGGCCTGATCCTCGAGGACGTCGCCAACCCGTTCTTCTCGGCCCTGCACCGCGGGATCGAGGACGTGGCCCGCGCGCGCGACGTGCTGCTGTTCGCGGGCAGCTCCGACGACGACCCCGAGCGCGAGCGGGCGCTGGCGCAGTCCTTCGGCGCGCACGGCGTCGACGGGCTGATCGTCGTGCCCGCCGGCGACGACCAGCGCTATCTGGAGCGCGAGCGCCGCGCGGGGACCGCGGTCGTGTTCGTCGACCGCCCGCCCCGCCGGCTGGTCGCCGACGCGGTGCTGAGCGACAACGCGGGCGGCACGCGCGCTGCCGTGCACCATCTGCAGACCGCCGGGCATCGCCGGATCGGCTACCTCGGCGACCGCCCCCGCATGTACACGGCGGCGGAGCGGCTCGCCGGGTTCGCCGGCGCCGTCGGCGCCGACGCCGACCCCGCGCTGGTCCGCATGGACGTCGACGGCAGCGAGGCGGCCGAGCGGGCCGCGCGCGAGCTACTCGCGCTCGCAGACCCGCCGACCGCGCTGCTGTGCGCGCAGAACGACCTCACGATGGGCGCGTTGCGCGCGCTCGGCGCGGGCAGCCCGGTCGCGCTGGTGGGCTTCGACGACGTGCCGCTCGGCGACTACGTCGGCGTCAGCGTGGTCGCTCAGGATCCGGGCGCGCTCGGGCGCACCGCCGCCGAGCTGCTGTTCGCCCGGCTGGGCGGCGACGCCGGCCCGCCCCGCCGCGTCGTCCTCCCCACGCGGCTGCTGGCCCGCGGCTCGGGCGAGCGCTAGCGCGGGCGCGCGAGGTAGTGCTTGCCCGCGCGCAGCGTGATCGTTCTGCCGCGCACGTTGTCGCGCACCGCGACCACCCCGCGCCGGACCTGCGTCAGCGTGCCCTGGCAGGAGTCGGTGACCAGCCACGTGGTCCCGCGCACGGTCGCCGCGCTGTAGCGGCCGACGGTGCGGAAGCTGCCGCTCCCGTCACCCCACAGCTTGCGCTTCTTGGGCTTGGCGGCCGCGGCGGAGGCGGAGCGCCGGGCGCACGGCGCGAGCGCCTCGACGAGCGTCAGGTCGGTCGTCGCGCCCGTCTGGGTGACCGTGAAGATGCCGTCGTAGAAGCGCGCGGTCTGCGGCGGCGCGCCGGGCTTGGGGACCGCGGCCAGCGTGATCACGCCCTGCTTGGTGTCGAGCGTGCTGCCGAGCGGGACGTTCGCCCCGGCCGGCAGGTCGACGAAGTCGTTGCTGCCCGGCTTCTTGATGCGGATCGTGCCGCTGACCGGCGTCACCACCACGGACGAGTGGAACACCGGGGGCGCGGGGGTCGGAGCCGGCGTCGCGCTCGGCGTGGGCGAGGGCGAGGGCGAGGGCGACGGCTGCGGCTGCGGCGTCGCGACCGTGAACGAACGCGACGCGCTGCCGGCGTTCCCGGCGGCGTCGACCGCGCGCAGCTCGAACGTGTGCGGCCCCGGACCCAGCGGCGGAGCGGTATACGGCGACGTGCAGGGCGTGAAGTCGCCGCCGTCGATGCGGCAGCTGAACGTCGTCCCGGGCGCGCTCGACCACGCGAACACGGGGGCGGGCGTGTCCGTGACGCCGGAGGGACCCGAGTCGATCGTGACGGCGGGCGCGCTCGTGTCCACGGTGAAGCTGCGGCTCGCCGGCGTCTGGTCCGCGGCCCCGGTCGCGTCGAGCGCCCGCACGTCGAACGTGTGCGGGCCGTCGGCCAGCGGCGCGCTCGTGAACGGCGACGTGCAGCCCGCGAACGCCGCGCCGTCGACCCGGCATTGGAACGCGACTCCCGACGCGCTCGAGAACGCGAACGTCGGGGTCGCGTCGTTCGTCGGCCCGGCCGGGCCCGAGTCGATCGTCGTGTCCGGGCCGAACGGCGACGCGCTCACGCCCTGCGGATTCCGACGTCGTCGACAGCTGGACCGCCGGCGAGCCCGTGCCCGGCGGGTTCGTGACCGTGTTGAGCGTGACCTTCACGCCGGCGCCGGCCGCGATCGACTGCCCGCCGAGCAGCGTGCAGGTGACGACCAGCGGCGCGGTGTCGTTGCACGAGCCGACCGTCGTGGCGCCGACGGTGACCGGCGCGGACGTGAGCGAGGTGAACCCCGTCCCGGCCGGGAAGCTCAGGATGATCGCGCTGTTGGCGGCGGACGACAGCGCGCCGGAGGATGAGGTCGCGAACGTGACCGTGTACGGCGTCGCGGTCGAGGGCGCCGTCGTGCCGACGCTCAACGCGAGGCCCGACACGGTGTGCGCGGGGTCGACGCCGAACGTCGAGGACGCGACCGTCTGCGGGTCCGACGTCGTCGACACCGAGGCCGTGTAGCCGCCGACCGTGCCGGGGTTCGTGACGCCGCTGAACACGATCTGCAGCGCGTCGCCCGCGGCGGTCTCGTTGATCCCGGAGAGCGTGCACGCGCTGGCCAGGCTCGCCGGGATCGTGCACGACCCGATCGCGAGCGTCGGCGACTTGGTCAGGTCGTACACCGTCCCGTTCACGAACCCGTTGAACGTCGTCCCGGCCGGAAAGCCGACGTAGAGCTTGCTGTTGGCCGCCGCCGACAGCCCGCCGGTGGACGACGTCGTGAGGTTGACGACGTAGCGCGTCCGCGCGCCGGCGGCCGACGACGGCGACGCGTTCGCCAGCGCCACCGCGCTCAGTGGATGCGGCGCGACGACGTCGAACTGGTTCGAGATCGCCCCGCCGTCGGACGTCGTCGAGACCGCGACCGCGTAGCTGCCGGCGGTGGCCGGGTTCGTGACAGCGCGGAACACGACCTGGACCTGGTCGCCGGCGGCGATCGCGTTGGTCCCCGACAGCGCGCACGCGCTGGAGGAGTTCGCGGGGATCGTGCACGAGCCGATGCCGGTCGTCGGCGACCTCGAGACGTCGAAGATCGTCCCGCTGACGAACTCCAGGAACGTCGTGCCGGTTGGGAAGACGACGTTGATCTTGCTGTTGGCCGCGGCCGACAGCCCGCCGGTCGCCGACGCGGTGAAGTTCAGGACGTACTGCGTGCGCGCTCCCGCGGCGTTCGACGGCGACGCGTTGGCGAGTGTCACCGCGCTCACCGACCCCGACTTGACCACCTGGAAGGCGCTCGACACGCCCCCGCCGTCGGACGTCGTCGAGACCGACACCGTGTAGTCGGTGCTCGGCGTCGGCGGGTTGGTGACGCCGCGGAACACCACCTGGACGTGATGACCGGGCGCGACGGCGTTCGTGCCCGAGAGCGAGCACGCGCTTCCCGTGCTGTCCGGGATGGTGCACGAGCCGATCGCGGTCGTCGGCGACGCCGTCACGTCGAACACCGTCCCGCTGACGAACTCCGGGAACGTCGCCGCGGCCGGGAACGTGACGTCGATCTTGCTGTTCGCCGCCGCCGACATCCCGCCCGTCGAGGAGGCGACGAAGTCCAGCACGTACTGCGTGCGCGCTCCCGCGGCGTTCGACGGCGACGTGTTCGACAGGGTCACGCCGCTCACCGCCTGCGCCGCGACGACGGTGAACCCGGCCGAGCACCCGCTGTCGGACGTCGTGTCCACGCTCACGCTGTACGCCGCGGGAGCGTCGACGTTGGTGACGCCGCGGAACACGACCTGGACCTTGTCGCCGGCGGCGATCGCGTTCGTCCCCGCCAGCGAGCACGCGCTCGCGAGATTGGCGGGAATCGTGCACGACCCGATCGCCGTCGACGCGGACTTCGTCACGTCGAACACCGTGCCCGAGACGAACTGGTCGAACGTCGTCCCGCTCGGGAAGCTGACGTTGATCTGGCTGTTGGCGGCGGCCGACAGCCCGCCGGTCGACGACGCGGTGAAGTTCAGGATGTACTGCGTCCGCGCGCCCGCCGCCGCGGTCGGCGACGTGTTGTCGAGCGTCACGGCGCTCACCCCGTGCGACGCCACGACCGCGAACCCCGCCGAGTTCACCGGCTCGGCGTCGGCGGTGGTGCTGACGCCGACGGCGTTGGCGGTGCCGGTCGCGCGGGGGTTCGTGATGCCGCGGAACACCACCTGGACGCTGTCGCCCGCCGCGATCGTGTTCGTGCCGGCCAGCGAGCACGCGCTGGCCGGCGTGCTCGCGCTGGGGATCGTGCACGAGCCGATCGCCGTCGCCGGCGCCTTCGTCACGTCGAAGACGGTGCCGGAGACGAACCCGGTGAACGCCTCGCCGTTGGGAAACGTCACGTTGATGCGCGCGTTCGAGCCCGCCAGCGCACCGGTCGCGGACGTCTTGAAAGTGAGGATGTACTGCGTCCGCGCGAGCGATGCGTTCGTCGGCGAGGTGTTGTCGAGCTGCGGGTTGACGACGCTGCTCGCGAGCGCCGGCGCCGCCCCCAGCACCAGCGCGGTCACCATCGCCGCGAGGGTCACGAACACGCGGACCAGCATCGGCCGACACTAAGGGAGCGGGCCGCGGACGTGGCGAAACTTCCCGGCCGATCGGCCAGGGCGCGTCATCGAGCTAACCGCGACGGGAATACTGCACGCGATGCGCGATGCCGTGATCGCAGGCCACGCGGCGCCCGCGGCCCGGCTGTCCGGCGGCGCGTACCGCTGGCTGGTCGTCGCGGTGCTCGCGCTGGCGCTCGCGCTGCGCCTCGGCTACGTCGCGGTCACGCCGGGGTACACGATCGTCGCCGACGCCCGCGACTACGACGTCCATGCCCAGTCGATCGCCGCCGGCCACGGGTTCTCCAAGCGCCTGGCGGGCAAGCCGACGGCGTTCCGCCCGCCCGGCTACGCGTTCCTGCTCGCCGGCGTCTACCGGCTCACGGGCGCGAAGGCGACCGCGGACCGCATCCACGCCGGGCGCATCCTCGGCGCGCTGCTGGGGACGCTCCTGGTGGGGCTGACCGGCGCGCTCGCGCACCGCTTATGGGGGCGGCGCAGCGCGCTCGTCGCGATGGCGCTCGCCGCGGTCTACGTCCCGCTGATCCTGATCGGCGCCGCGCTGATGTCCGAGACGCTGTTCACGGCGCTGATGCTCGGCGCGCTGCTGGCGGCCCTGGACCAGAGGGTGCTGCTGGCCGGGTTCCTGGCCGGGCTCGCGATCGTGACGCGCGCGAACGGGCTCGCCGTGCTGGCGCCGCTGTGCTTCGCGGTCTGGGACCGGCGCGCGCGCGGGCTCGTCAGACCGGCGCTGCTGGCCGCGGTGGCGACGCTGGTCGTCGCGCCGTGGACGCTGCGCAACTACGAGCAACTGCACCACTTCGTGCCGGTGACGACGCAGTTCGGCTCGGCGCTGGCCGGGACCTACAACGACATGGCGCGCCAGGACGCCCAGAACCCCGCGTCATGGCGGACGCTGCCGCGGATCCCGGAGCTCCAGCCGCTGCTCGTGAACCTGCGCCGCCAGAACGAGGCGGCGCTCGAGCGCAGGCTGCGCCGCTACGGCGAGGACTACATCCGCGCCCATCCCACATACGTCGCCGTCGTCGCGTACTGGAACACGCGCCGGATGCTCGACCTCGCGTCGTGGGAGTGGTCGCGCCACACGGCGCGGACGGTGAGCGTGGACGCCGGCTGGGCCGACGCCGGCGTCATCTGCTTCTGGATCTACGGCGTGCTGGCGCTGTTCGGCATCCGCTGGGCGCGCGCGCCGTGGTACGTGTGGGCGGTGCCCGCGCTGATGTACCTGAGCGTCGTCTTCCTGGCCGTCGAGACGCCGCGCTATCGCACGCCGCTCGATCCGTTCTTGATCTGCCTGGCGGCGCTGGCGCTTACGCGCGGCCGGCGAGACGGCGCAGGATCCGGCGCAGCCGCTCGCCAGGGCTGACGAGGACGCCGCGCAGGATGATGGTGCCGCCGGGGCCGGGAGTGGGGAGGAATTCGATCCGAGCCATCGCGTTCATTGAAGTCCTCGAACCTGAAGGGAACCTCACGATCGGCGGGTCTATCGTGGTCCGCGGACGATGCGCATCGTGGTCGACAACAGCCTCGGAGACGACGCCGCGTTCGCCGAGGAGATCGCGCGCGAGCTGCGCGCCCACGACCTGGACGTCGAGCTGCGCGGCCCGGCGGCCGCGACGATGTTCGACACGGCGGTCCACAACGTGGCCTCCGGGATCGGCATCCGGGTCTCTGAGCGCCCCGAGGGCGCGTTGCTCGAGACGATCGAGACGGTGGTGCGCGGCGCGCTCGAGCACCGCTCCAGCCAGCGCCGGCGTGCGCGCAGCGTGCCGGTCTACCTAGGCGACACCGTCCGCGTGCTCGAGTGGATCGACGTATTCGACCAGTGAGCCCGCGCCGCGCCGCAGTGGCACGCAGGCGTCCGGGAACGCCTGCGTGAACTCGAGCCCGGAGTCCAGGAAGCGCTCCAGGTGGCGCATCGCGCCCGTCGGGAGATCGTGCAGGACGAGCAGCGCGTGCTCGTGGTCGGCGCACAGCCCCAGCGCGCGCTCGACCCAGCCGTCCGGGTCCTTCCAGTCGAGCGGGACCGCGTTCCACAGCACGCACGTGTAGGCGCCCGCGGTCAGCATCTCGGCGGCCGCCGGGTTGAGCAGGTGCGGGCCGAGCCGGCCCCCGCCCCCGGGCGGGCGGAACAGGCGGTCGGGATGGGCGAGCGCGCCGAGCAGCGACTGCGTGGCCTCGATCTCGCGCCGCGCGGTCGCGCCGTCCACGCGCCCCAGCGGGCGCGCGTGCGTGTAGGTGTGGTTGCCGATCCAGTGGCCGGCGGCGTGCGCGCGCTCGGCCGGCGCGCGGTGACGCGCGAGCTGCTCGCCGACGACGAAGAACGTGGCCAGCAGCCCGCGGCGCTCGAGCGCGTCGAGCACCGCGGGGGTGACGTCGGGATCGGGGCCGTTGTCGAAGGTCAGCGTGACGGGCACAGCGGGCGTCGCAAGAGTACGGCGCGCTCACCCGCCGCTCCCGTCGCCGTGACGGTGAACGGCGCGCAGCGCTCGATGCTGCGCCCGACGAAGCGCACGCTGAAGGCGCCGCCGCCGTCCGTGCGCACCGTCTCCGCCGCCCGGACGCCCGGGCGGCGGAGGACGACGTGCACGCGCTCGGCCGCCGCGAAACCGCTCCCGCGCACTGCGACCGGCTGCAATCCGCGCAGCTCGAGTTGCGGGTGTGCGGCGGCAAGCGCGGCGAGCAGGAGCAGGGCGGTCATCGCGTGGGGATCGAGAGCGCCTGCGTATAGATGTTCTCGTCGTTGGCGGGCGATGCGTTGGCCGCGGTGGCCAGGCAGGCGCTCGGCACGCCGGCGGCATCGAAGCACGCGGTGAGGTTCGGGTCGCGCGTGTCCATCCACGCCGGATGGGCGACGTCCTCGGCGCTGAGGGCGCTGTAGTCGCCGAAGAAGTTGCCGCCGAACTGGCTCGCCGGCGGCATCGAGGCCGTTGTCACGCGGGTGGTGGCAAAGCCGGCGCCGTCGCGCGTCCCCGACAGGCTCAGGTCCGAGAAGCCGTTGAACTCGTCCGCGCCGTATCCGCGGTCGTAGTAGGAGACCGCGAGCCGTCCGTGCGGGTCGAAGGCCGCCCACTGCCAGTACTGGTCGGCCGTGTCGTTGTCGCCGTCGCGGACGGACGGCAGCGTGCGGACGTCCGCGGTGCTGCCCGTGAAGCTGCGCCCGGCGTTGGTCGAGCGGCTGAGCAGGATGTCGTTGTTGCACGCCCCCGGCGTCTTGACGCCGCTGTAGAGCGGCTGGAACGTGTCCGGGTTGTAGCCGGCCGGGACGCATGCGTTGCGCGCGCGCTCGTTGGAGTGGCGGTTGATGTAGGACGCGAACGTCACGTCGACCTCGCCCGGGTCGCGCGGGTTGACCGCGCCCGAGGGGTAGTTCGCGGCGCGGAAGAACGAGTTCTGCGACTGCCCCTTCTCGGGCACGCAGGCCACGCCCTCGTCCTGGCCCTGGTAGGTGACGCAGTCCGGCAGCTCGTAGAAGTTGGCGACCTTGACCGGCGGGGAGAACGTCGCGCCGCCGTCCGTGGACCGGGCGAGCAGCACCTGCGCGCGGTTGTCGACGGCGGCCGGCGCCTGCGTGCGGGCGTTGTTGTCGCCGCCGCCGGAGTCGTCGCCCTCGCCCGGACGCACGCCGGTCAGGTTGTAGTTGTCCCAGACGACGTAGAGCGCGCCGTCCGGGCCGGTGAACGGCTGCGAGAACTGATTCGAGTTGCAGCGGCCCGACGGGGTCGCGGTGCCGAGCGTGTTCGAGCACAGCGCGCTGTCGGTGCTGACGAGGTGCGGCGCGCTGAAGCTCTCGCCGTAGTCGGCCGAGAACGCCTCGTAGATGTACGCGGTGCCGTCGGCGGCGAAGAACGTCCAGGTCACGTAGAGGCGATCCTGGAAGCGGCTGCCGCGATGGTTGTCGATCGTCAGGTACTGCTTGTCGAGCAGCGCGCCGATCGCGCCCTGCGGGTCGTCGAACTCGGCGACCGGGCGGGCCGGGAAGTTCCACGACGCGCCGTTCGTGCGGGTGGAGCGGAAGACGTAGAAGGCGCTCGAGGCGTCCGGGTTCTGCGACACCGCGTCGCCGCGGTTGAACATCTGGCACGACAGGTACGCGTTGCCCTTGCTGTCCCACGCGACCGACGTGTCGCCGCCGGCCTGCCAGTACTGGCGCGCATGGGCGCCGAAGGCGTCGCCGCGCGTGAAGCTCATCGGCACCGTCGAGTCCTGCCACGTGCGGCCGCCGTCGAGCGACCCGTAGGCGTAGCAGTTGGCGTCGCCGCGCCGGTAGTCGTTCGAGGAGGCGATGATGTGCGCCGGGTTGTTCGGGTCCTGCGCGATCGCAGTCTCGTTCTGTGCCTGGCCGCGGCCCTGCAGGTCGTCGTCGGTCAGGCTCAGGCAGTTCTGGTTGACGCGGACGTTGGCGCCGCGATTGACCGGGCAGCCCGTCAGGTCGGTGTGCTGGCCGGCGCGCGGCTGCCCGCCGCGCGCGTTGGGCGCGAGCCCGGCGGCCCGCTGCTCGAACGCGGCACGGGCGAACCCTGAGACCAACCGCTGCTGCATCGGACTCAGCGCCTGCAGCCCACTGCCTGCAGCGAGCGGCGTCGACCGCCCCGATCCGAAGCCGACCAGGGCTGCCGCCGTTCCGACGAACGCCAGCACCACCGCACCGAACAGGACGCGCCGCATGGGTCCTCCTCCTTCGCCCGACCGTCGCCGCGGGACCCTACGCCCAGACCCGGTCTCAGGAGTAAGACGCGTCGGCCCCATGACGTCTCGGGGTGCCCGTTCTCACGCGGCGTTCAGACTTTTCTAGACGCTCGACACTTGTGAACACATGTTATTGAGTCGCAGGAGCTATCAAATCGGGTGGGTTTCGATATTGGACCGGGTCAAGGCCCGTGAGTATCGTTTCTGACGACGATTTGGTGGCTCCCCACCTCGCAGCGGCCCGGTCATATCTCTCCTCCCCGCGGTCGTCGCGACGTCATTTACGCACCGTGCCCCCGCCGGTTTCTCTCTCCTACCGGCGGGGGTCGGTGCGTTTCTCCCGGATCAGCTCGATGAAGGCCGCCAGGACGGGCGACTCGTCGCTCGAGCGCCACGCCACCGCGAGCTCCACCGCGGGCGCCGGCCCGGTCAGGGTCCGGTAGGTCACGCCGCGGCGCACCAGCGCGCGCACGGACTCCGGCACGAGTGAGAGCCCGACGCCGGCCGCCACGAGCCCGATCACGGTCTGCATCTCGGCCACCTCCTGCACGATCTGCTCCTCGTCGGCCGCGTCGCCGAGCGCGTCGCGCAGGCCCGGCGACCCGGCACGGGTCAGCAGCACGAGCGGCTCGCCGGCCAGGTCGGCCAGCGAGAGCGGCTGGCGCGCGGCCAGCGGGTGCCCGTGGGGCAGCGCGACGACCACCGGCTCCCGCAGCACGGTCTCGATCGAGAGGCCCGGGCGCGGGCGGGCCGGGCGCACGAACCCGACGTCCAGCCGGCCGTCCTCGAGCTGGCGCAGCTGCTCGGTCGTGCCGAGCTCCTCGAGCCGCTGGCCGATGTCCGGGAACTGCTCGCGCAGCGCCTGCAGCAACTCGGGCACGATCGAGTACATCGAGGAGCCGACGAAGCCGATCGCGAGGCGCCCCACCTCGCCGCGCTGGACGCGGCGGGCCAGCCGCGCCGCATCCTCGACCGCCTCGAGGATCTCACGCGCGCGGCCCAGGAACGCGGCGCCTGCCGCCGTCAGCTCCACGCGCCGCTGCGTGCGCGCGAGCAGCACCGCTCCGACCTCCTCCTCGAGCTGGCGGATCTGCTGGCTCAGCGGGGGCTGGGACATGTGCAGCCGCTCCGCCGCGCGGCGGAAGTGCAGCTCCTCCGCGACGACCACGAAGTAGCGGAGATGTCGGAGTTCCATGGCCGTCATCATGGTGGCCGTGGAGGAGGTACACGCACGCGGCGGGACGATCCGGTTGGGTCAGCTGCTGCAGGTGGCGGGCGTCGTCGACTCCGGCGGCGAGGCCAAGGCGCTGCTGGCGACGGCGGGCGTGACGGTCAACGGCGAGCCGGAGGTCCGCCGCGGGCGCCAGCTGCGGCCGGGCGACGTGATCGTCGCCGGTGATGTCAGAGTCCGGGTCACATGACGCCAGGGGTGTACGTCGTGGGCACCGAGCCCGCCACCGGCAAGTCCGCGGTCGCGCTCGGCGTCCAGCAGCTGCTGGCGCGCCGCGTCAGCCGGCTCGGCATCTTCCGCCCCGTGGTGAGCGCGCACGAGCGCGATCCGGTGCTGGAGCTGCTGGGCGGCGGCGCGACGGGCGTGACGTACGACGAGTTCCGCGCCGACGAGGCGGGCGCGCTGGAGGAGATCGTCGCCCGCTACCGGGCGCTGGCCGCGCTGTGCGAGAGCATGCTGGTGGTCGGGACCGACTTCACCGGCGCCGGGACGGCGGGCGAGCTGGCCTTCAACGGGCGTGTCGCGCTCAACATCGGGCTGCCGGCGCTGCTGGTCGTGTCCGGCCACGCGCGCGCGCCGGAGGAGATCGCGTCGAGCATCTCGATCGGGTTGACGACCGTCCGCGCAACTGGCTGCGAGGTCGTCGCGGTCGTCGCCAACCGGCTCCCGGCCGGCGACGAGCACAGCTACGAGCGCGACGACGTGACCGTCTATACGCTGCCCGAGGTGCCGCTGCTGATGGCGCCGACCGTCGGCCAGGTGGCCGAGGCGGTCGACGGCGAGGTGATCGCGGGCACGCCCGAGGGCCTGGGCCGCGAGGCGCTGGCGGTGCAGGTGGCGGCGATGACCGTGCCGAACGTGCTCGAGCGGCTCGTCGACGGCGCCGTCGTGATCACGCCCGGCGACCGCATCGACGTGCTGCTGTGCGCGCTGTTCGCGCACGCGTCGACGGCGCTGCCGTCGATCGCGGGCATCGTGCTGACCGGCGGGCTGCGACCGCCGGACGTGCTGCTGCGCCCGATCGACGGCTTCCCCGAGATCCCGCCGATCGTGGTGACCGACCACGACACGTTCGACGCCGCAGCGCGGGCGGGCGCGCGCGAAGGCGCGCTGACCCGCGGCGCGCCGCGCAAGCTCAACACGGCGCTGGCGCTGTTCGAGGCGCGCGTCGACGGCGAGGACCTGCTGGACCGCATCGACATCTCGCGCTCGGAGGCCGTGACGCCGCTGATGTTCGAGTACACGCTGCTGGACAGGGCGCGCGCGCAGCGCCGCCACATCGTGCTGCCGGAGGGGGCCGACGATCGCGTACTGCGGGCGGCGGAGCTCCTGCTGCGCCGGCGCGTGGTGGACCTCACGCTGCTCGGTCCCGTCGACGAGGTGCGCGGCAGCGCCCAGCGGCTCGGCCTGCAGCTCGACGAAGCGAACGTGATCGATCCTGCCGATTCGGAGCTGTCCGAGCGCTTCGCGCAGGAATACGCGCGGCGGCGCGCGCACAAGGGCGTGACGGTGGACGCGGCGCGCGACGCGGTCTGCGACGTCTGCTACTTCGGCACGATGATGGTCGCGCTCGGGCTCGCCGACGGGATGGTCTCGGGCGCGACACACACGACCGCGGACACGATCCGCCCGGCGCTGCAGCTGGTCAAGACGCGCCCCGGGGTCTCGATCGTCTCGAGCGTGTTCTTCATGTGCCTGGCCGACCGCGTGCTGGTCTACGGCGACTGCGCCGTGAATCCGGATCCGACGGCCGAGCAGCTCGCGGACATCGCGATCTCCTCGTCGGAGACGGCGGCCATGTTCGGGGTCGAGCCGCGGATCGCGATGCTCTCGTACTCGACGGGAGACTCGGGCGGGGGCGCGGACGTCGAGCGCGTGCGCGCGGCCACCGAGCTCGTGCGCGCGCGGGCGCCGCAACTCACGGTCGAGGGGCCGATCCAGTACGACGCGGCCGTGGACGCGTCGGTCGCGCGCACCAAGATGCCCGGCAGCGAGGTGGCGGGGCGCGCGACCGTGTTCATCTTCCCCGACCTCAACACCGGCAACAACACCTACAAGGCGGTCCAGCGCAGCGCCGGGGCGGTCGCCGTCGGGCCGGTGCTGCAGGGGCTGAACCGCCCGGTCAACGACCTCTCGCGCGGCGCGACGATCCATGACATCGTCAACACCGTGGCGATCACAGCGATCCAGGCGCAATGAGCGTCCTCGTACTCAACTGCGGCTCCTCGTCGGTGAAGTTCCGCGTCATCGGCGAGGCCGAGGCCTCCGGCATGTATGACCTGCAGGCCGGCCCCTTCAGAGATCATGCGTCGGCGCTGGCGGCCATCGCCTCAGACCTCGCCGACGTCAAGCTGTCGGCCGTTGCCCACCGCGTGGTCCACGGCGGACAGCGCTTCTCGGCGCCGGTGCTGATCGACGACACGGTCCTCGAGGGCATCCGCGCGCTCTCCGTGCTCGCGCCGCTGCACAACCCGGTCCAGGCGCTGGGGATCGAGGTGGCACGGCAGGCGTGGCCCACCCTCCCGCACGTCGCGGTGTTCGACACCGCGTTCCACGCCACCCTTCCCCCCGAGGCCTACACCTACGCCGTCCCGCGCGAGTACGGCGCGCGCCGCTACGGCTTCCACGGGACGTCGCACGCGTACGTCTCGCGCGAGGCCGCGCAGATCCTGGGCCGCCCCCTCGCGGAACTGAACCTGATCATCCTGCATCTCGGCAACGGCGCCAGCGCGTGCGCCGTGGCGGGCGGGCGGAGCGTCGAGACCTCGATGGGACTGACGCCGCTGGAAGGGCTGGTCATGGGCACGCGCTCGGGGGACGTCGATCCGGCGATCTTCGGCCACCTGCGGCGCGTCGCGGGCCTGTCGGCCGAGAGGGTCGAGGAGGTCCTCACCGACCGCTCGGGAATGCTCGCGCTCGCCGGGACCGCGGATCTGCGCGAGGTGCACCGGCGGATCGAAGCGGGTGACGGGGGCGCCGCGCTCGCGCTGGACGTCTACTGCCACCGGATCCGCAAGTACGTCGGCGCCTACATCGCCGTGCTGGGCGGCGCGGACGCGATCGTGTTCACCGCCGGGGTCGGCGAGCACGACTCCATCGTCCGCGAGCGCTCGCTCGCCGGCCTCGAACGCCTCGGGATCGCCGTGGACCCCACCCGCAACGCCGCGTCGGAGCAGATCATCTCCCCCGCTGGGTCGCCGCTCGCGGTGCTCGTCGTGCCGACCGACGAGGAGCGCGAGATGGCGACCCAGACCGCGGCGCTGGTCGGCTCATGAGCCCCGCGCCTCTCCGGGCGCTGCTCGTGCTCGTGGTCCTCGAGCTGGTACTCGTGGCGGGGCTGATGTGGGACTGCTACGGCCTCGGCGCGCACTGGCACGACGGGCCGGCGCCGCTTGCGTTCGTGCTCGCCGGGGCGGCGTTCGGCGCGGGCTCGGCGTGGCTGATCGCCGGCGACTGGGCGCTCGTCTCCAAGCTCCCGGTGTGGCTCGTGATGGTGCTGATGTGCGCGCTTCCGGCCGTCGCGATCGACCTCGCGCTGACCGGCGAGTGGTACGGGCCGCCGCGCATGGTGGGGCTCGGGTTCTGGCTCGTCGTCGGCCCGGAGCTGATGTGGCACCTGTGGACGCGCTACCGCACGGCCGCGGAGCGCCAGGCGATCTTCGACCGCGCGTTCCGGCCGAGGCACTGACACGTCCACATCGCTGGAGTTTCTTGACGGGGCGGCGGCGAGCGCCGATGCTCACCGGCAATGACCGCACCCAGCGAGCCACCCGCCCCGACGCTGCGCGACAGCCTGAGGGAGTACGCCGACGCGGTGCCGGAGGCCGAGCGGCCCGACGCGCTGCACCAGCTCTTCTACGGCTTCTACGCGCGCGTGGCGATCATCGATCGCACGACCCACGACCTCGCGCGCTGGGCCAGGCAGGACATCCGGCCGATCGACGATCTCCCGCACGTGCTCGGTGAGGCCCTGCGCGACAACGCCGTGCACGTGGGCCACGACCTGTTCGCGGCGCGGATGCGGGCGATGCATGCGATGCGGCTCGTGTCCGCCCAGCTCGCCGAGCTCTGCTCGCCTGACGACCACCCGCCGTTCACGCTCCGGCGCGCCGTCGCGTTCGATGAGCAGCGGGGCCTCGTGCGCAGCTACGACCTCTCGCGGCCGGGCGAGCATCCCGACCTGCCCTACGACCCGTTCGACTACGACCCCGCCGCCGAGTAGGTGATGTCGAGCGACGCGCCGTCGAGCTGGGCGGAGTAGCCCGCGGCGCGGACCAGCTCGAGCACGTCGCCGGGCGTCTCGGGCCGGCCGCCGAGCACGATCCGCGCCACCTCGCCGCGCGTGGCCTTGACCATGTGGCTGACGACCTTGCCGTCGCGCGTGAAGGCGCGCACGGTCAGCGCCGCGCGCGGTTTGAACGCCGCCGCGTAGGGACCCGAGCGCAGGTCGAGCACGAGCTCGTCGTCCGGCAGCGCCTTCGTCAGGTGCGGGCGCCAGAACGCCGCCAGGCCGCTGAAGCGCGGCAGCCGCGCGCCCATCGAGAGCTTGTAGGCGGGGATGCGGTCCTCGGGCCGCACGACGCCCCACAGCGCGCTGAAGATCAGCACGTCGGCGGCCGGGAACGCAGCGAGGCCGAGCGTCTCGTAGAGCACGCCGGTATAGACCTCGTGCGCCGGGGCGGCCGGCGCCTCGCGCAGCGCCGCGTTGCGCGCGATCTCCGGCGCCTGCCCGGCCGACAATCCGAGCGCGTCGAGCGCCCGCCGCTCGCGTCCGGAGCACACGCGCGTGAGCGCGTTCAGCACCCGCTCGCGCGGCCTGTCGAGCGCCGGGAACGAGAGTGCGCCCAGCGGCGCGCCCTCCGCGGGCGGCGTCTTGCCCTCGGAGGGCGGCAGCAGGACCCTCAGGCGGGCACTTCCGTTCCGTCCTGCGACCAGCGCGTGTGGAACGAGCCCTCCTGGTCGACGCGCCGGTAGGTGTGCGCGCCGAAGAAGTCGCGCTGGCCCTGGATCAGGTTCGCCGGCCCGCGCTCGCGCCGGTAGCCGTCGTAGTACGCGAGCGAGGAGGAGAACGCGGGCACCGCGATGCCCTGCTCGACGGCCTGGCCGATGACCTTGCGCCAGGCGACCTGCGCTTCGGCCACCGCGTCGCGGAAGTACGGCGCCATCAGCAGGTTCACAAGGTCGGGATGCTCGCCGTAGGACTCCGTGATGCGGTTCAGGAAGCGCGCGCGGATGATGCAGCCGCCGCGCCAGATCTTGGCCAGCTCGCCCATGTTGAGCTTCCAGTCGTACGTGCGCGCGGCGGCCGCCATCTGCTCGAAGCCCTGCGCGTAGGCGACCACCTTGGACGCGTAGAGCGCCTTGCGGATGTCCTCCACGAGCGAGTCGGCGAGCGCGCCGGAGGGCGTCGGGCCCGCGAGGAAGCCGGCGGCTTCGCGCCGCTGGTCGCGCAGCGCCGACAGCGAGCGCGCGAACACCGCCTCGGTGATGCCGGTCAGCGGTACGCCGAGCTCGAGCGCGTCCTGGCTCGTCCAGCGGCCGGTGCCCTTCTGCTCGGCCTGGTCGACGATCACGTCCACCAGCGGCTTGCCGGTCCTCGCGTCGGTCTTGCCGAGCACGGTCGCCGTGATCTCGATCAGGAAGGACTCGAGGTCGCCTCGGTTCCAGTCCTCGAACGTGCTGACGATGTCCTCGACCTCCATGCCGACGCCGTGGCGCAGCAGGTCGAAGGCCTCGGCGATCAGCTGCATGTCGGCGTACTCGATGCCGTTGTGGACCATCTTCACGTAGTGGCCCGCGCCGTCGGGGCCGATGTACGCGCAGCATGGCTCGCCGTCCACCTGGGCGGCGATCGTCGTGAAGACCTCCTCGACGTGGCGGTAGGCGTCGCGCTCGCCGCCCGGCATGATGCTCGGGCCGTTGAGCGCGCCCTCCTCGCCGCCGGACACGCCCGAGCCGATGAAGCGCAGGCCCTTCTCGCGGCACTCGTCGCTGCGGCGGCGCGTGTCGTGAAAGTGCGAGTTGCCGGCGTCGATGATGATGTCGCCCGCGTCGAGCAGCGGCTCGAGCTCGCCGATCACCGCGTCGACCGGCGCGCCGGCCTTGACCATCACGATGATGCGGCGCGGCCGTTCCAGCGCGTCGACGAAGTGCTCGAGCGACTCGCCGGCGGTGAACGCGCCCTCGGAGCCGTACTCGGACATGAACGCTTCGGTCTTGGCGGTCGTGCGGTTGTGCACCGCGATCGGCACGCCCCGGCGCGCGATGTTGCGCGCCAGGTTGGCCCCCATGACCGCGAGTCCGGTCACCCCGATCTGGCTCTCCCCACTCATGGCGCGCACCTTAGCCAGTCGCGGTGCGCGTCGCCGTATGCCTCCCAGCCGCTGCCGGTGACCGCCACGGTGTCCTCGAGCTTGATCAGGCCGAGGCCCGGAACGCGCGCCTCGGTCTCGATCGAGAGCACCATGCCGGCCTCCAGCGGGCGGTCGGCGTGGTCGGCGGGGTAGCGGATCGGCGCCTGTGCGCTCAGCCGCGGGGCCTCGTGGGCCACCAGCCCCATGCCGTGCGCCACGAAGTCGAAGTGCTCGGGGACCGTGACCGCCTCGTAGATCGCGCGGCCGGGCGTGCCGGGGCGGATCGGCGCGCGCGCCGCGTCCTGGATCGCCCGCACCTGGTCGAGCACCTCGATCATCTGCTGCGTCGGCTCGCCGATCACGGCCATCCGGCAGAGGTCGCCGATGTAGCCGTCCTTCTCCCCGCCCGAGTCGACGGAGAGCACGCCGGCGTCCCATTTGACGTCGGACGGCACGCGGCTGTAGCTCTCCCCCGCCGCGATCAGGCAGTACTCGAAGCCGAGCCCGCGGTCCTGCTCCTCGGCGCGCAGCCGGTGCGTGAGCTCGCGCGTCGTCATGCCGGGCGTCGCGGTGGTCGCCGTGGCGGCGATCGCCTCGACGATGCCCTCCGCGGCCTGCTTGAGCAGTCCCAGCTCGTCGGGGCGCTTGACGGCGCGCAGCTCCTCGAGGATCGGCCCGGCGTCGACGGCGTCGGGGATCTCACGAGCGAAGCTCGCGGGCGCGAAGCTGAGTTCGATCGCCGTGCGGCCGCGGATGCGCTCGCGCACCAGCGCCGCGGTGTCGCCCGAGGCGTGCGAGCGCAGCAGCCGCGTCTGGATCCACGGCTGCTCGAGCTCGAACAGGTGGCGATCGATCCCGTGCGCGATCAGGAAGGCGTCCTGCGGCCGGCCGCGGACGTAGCCGACGGCGGGCAGGTAGCGGTCGACGCCGATGGCGTCGAAGTGGCGGAAGAAGTCCGAGTACGTGCCGAGCAGGTAGCGGACGTTGTGGCGCGAGGTCGCGACCAGCAGGTCGATCCCCGCGCGCTCCATCAGGTCGTCGAGCTTGGCGGCGTCGAAGGGCGGCGTCACCCGCGCAGTGTTTCAGCCTTGCGCTTGAGACCGTCGGCAAACTGGGTGAACGAGGGCTGGAGGTCGGGCATCGAGCGCCACATCAGCCCGCATCATCGGTAACGCATAGGTTACCGTAACGGTCCGGCTACCATGACGAGGATCTCGCTCGACTCGCTGTCCGGAGACCCCTTCGACGCCCTCGGTGACCCCCAGCGGCGCGCGATCGTCGAACTGCTGCGCGGCGGCGACCGCTCGGTGCGCGAGCTGGCCGACGCGCTCCCGATCTCCCGCCCGGCGGTCTCTCGCCACCTGCGGGTGCTGAAGTCCGCCGGGCTGGTCGTCGACCGCGCGGAGGGGACGCGGCGGCTCTACCGGCTGCACGAGTCGGGGATCGAGGCGGTGCAGGCGTACCTGGAGAGCGTGTGGGGCGACGTCGCCGCGCGCTTCCGGCTGGCCGCGGAGAACACCGCGCGTGACTGAGCCGCTCTCGATCTCCTTCACCGTCCGGTGCTCGGTCGAGCACGCGTTCGACGTCTGGGCGCGCCGGATCGGGCTGTGGTGGCCGCGCGGGCACTCCGTCTCGGGCGACCCGGCGCTGGCGGTCGTGCTCGAGCCGCGCGTCGGAGGACGCATCTACGAGCGCACCGGGTCCGGCGTCGAGCACGAGTGGGGCTCGATCACCGCGTGGGATCCGCCGCACCGCATCACGTACCTGTGGCACCTGCGCGCCGACCGCGCCGACGCGACCGAGGTCACGGTCACGTTCGCCCCGGGCGGCGAGTCGACGATCGTCACGATCGTGCACGCCGGCTGGGAGCACCTCGGCGCGCGCGGGCCCGAGTGGCGCGAGGCCAACCGGCGCGGCTGGGCGGGGCTGCTGCCGCACTACCGGCGCGCGGTGTAGAGGCGCAGCGCGGGCTTCGGGCCCTCGGGGACGGTGTAGAACGCGCGCCCGTCGCGGGTCAGCGCGAGCGCCTCTCCCTGCCCCTCCGCGAGCAGGTCCGCCGGGATGTCACACGGACGCCCGCGCAGCGCGTGCGCGATCGACTCACCTCGCCGGCGCGGCCACAGCCGCGCGGCCAGGTAGCTGCGCAGCACGATCGTGCGCCCGTCGCCCGAGAGGTCGCCCGCGGTGACGAGCGCCATCGACAGGTTGCCCGCGTGGCGCAGCGTCCCGCTGCGGCCGGTGTAGATCCCGGCCACGCCGCCGAACGTCTTCGTCACGATCGTGAACGTGCCGCGGTCGACGAGCAGCGCCTCGGCGTCGTGCGGCCCGTCGGGGTAGCGAAGGTGGATCGCCGTCGCTGTCGCCGCCGCGTCCGGGCGCGGCTCGCGCAGGCGGTAGACGACGATGTCGGGTCGCGCCGCCGCGTTGTCTCCGATGTCGCCCACGTACAGCGTGCGCCCGCGCGCCGCGATGTCCTCCCAGTCGACGGCCGTCGCGCCCTGAACGGCGGTTTGGCCGAGCAGTCGCCCGCGCGTGTCGAGCGCGAACAGCCGCGGCGCGTCGCCCGAGTCGTTGTGGCTCCAGAGGATGCCGTCGGGCGTGGGCGCGAGCCCGGACAGCTCCGTCGCCGCCGGCGTGGTGACGTGGCCGACGACGCGCGAGCGCACGCCGGAGCACAGCGTCGGGCTCGGCGTCGCGGTGGGGCGGGGCCCCGGGGTGCCGCGCGGCGCCGTGCCTCCGCACGCCGCCACCGACAGGGCCAGGATCGCCGCGGTCCACCGCATCGCCGCTCCGAGTCTCCCAGCCGGCGCGCGGCGCCGCGCCTGCGTCAGCCCGCGGCGACGGTGAAGCGGCGGACGAGCGCGTTGAGCCGCTCGGCGGTCGCCGCGAGGTCCTGCGCCGAGGCCGCGATCTCCTGCGTCGACGCGCTCGTCTCCTGGGTGGAGGCCGAGACCTGCTCGGCCGAGGCGGAGGACTGCTCGGCGACCGCGGCGACCTCGCCGATGTCGTGCTCGACCCGCTGGGTGGCGGCGGTGATCTCCTCGACGCCGGCGGCGATGCCGGCGATGCGAGAGCCCATGTCCTCGACGGCCTGCCCGATGTCCTCGAACGCCTCGCGCGTCCGCTCGACCGTGGCGACGCCGTCGTCGGTGAGCCGCGCGCTCTCGCCGACGACGCCGACGACGCGTGCGGTCTCGGACTGGATCTCGCCGATCAGCGCGGCAATCTGGCCGGCGGCGGTCTGCGACTCCTCGGCGAGCTTGCGGACCTCGTCGGCGACGACCGCGAAGCCGCGGCCCTGCTCGCCGGCCCGCGCCGCCTCGATCGCGGCGTTCAACGCCAGCAGGTTCGTCTGCTCGGCGATGTCGGTGATCGTGTGGACGATCGTGCCGATCCGGCCGGAGCGCTCGGACAGGTCGGCGATCGCGGCCCCGACCTCGCTCGAGGCGCCGGCGATCTCGCGGATCGCGCTGCGGGCCGACTCGGCGGCGGCGACGCCGCCGCGCGTCACTTCACTGGCGTGCTCGGCGGCGCCGGCGGTCAGCCGCGCCGCCTCGGCGCTCGATGCCGCGGCGAGCGCCGCCTCGTTGACGGCCTCGCGGGTGGACTCGACCATGCGGACCTGGTGCTCCGCGCCGTTGGCGACGTCGGTGACGGCGGACGCGATCTCGCCGACCGCGCGGCCGGCTTCGTCTGACGTCGTCGCCACGTCGTGCGAGGCGCTGCCGAGCTTCCCGGCCGAGGCGGCGACGTCGCCGATCAGCCCGCCGAGGCTGTCGATCATCGCCACGAACGCGTGTCCGAGCACGTCGTCGGGGCCCTTCGGCACGACCTCGACGGTCAGATCGCCGGCGGCGATCCGCCCGGCCGCGGACGCCATCTCGCCGTTGTAGGCGATCATCTCGTGGAACGCGTCGGCCATGTCGCCGAGCTCGTCGTGCGAGCGGACCTCGACCCGCTGGTTGACGTCCCCGCGCGAGAGCCCGCGCGCCGCGACCAGCATCGAGCGCGCGCCGCGACCGATCGACCGGCCGAGCAGCGCGGCGAGCATGATGCCGACGAGCGCGGTGACGGCCGCGGCGAGCCCCATCAGGCGGCGCGCGGAGCGTTCGCCCGCCACGAACGTCCGCGTCCGCGCCTGGAGCTCGGCGCCCGCCGTCTGCTGAAAGCGCGTCAGGGCTTCACCCAGCGCGTCGGCGGCCTCATCCTCGACGCCCGTGACGACTGCATTCGCCCGCGCGGGATCGCCGGCGCGCACGGCGGCCCACAGCTGCCGGTCGCCGGCGTCGAAACGCGCCAGCGCTGCCCGCACCTGCGCGAGCGACGCCCGGTCGCGAGCCGTGGTCGCCCGCTTGGCGAGCGCGTCGAGCGCGTCGCCGAAGGCCTTCCGGTCCCCCTCGTAGTCTTCGCGGCCCTCGCGGCCGACCAGCGCGTACTGCGTCTGGGAGAAGTGCATGTCGGCGGCCGCCGAGCGCGCGAGATCCGCGCTGATCTGGCGCGGGACCACGACATCGGCGGCGGCGTGGTGCTGGCTGGACATGTTCGCCATTCCGGAGAGGGCGACGGCGAGCAGCCCGGCGAGCAGCACGCCGAGCAGGGCGAAGCTCAGCGCGAGCTTGCGCCCGACCGTGAGGTGGGAGATGCGGGCGTACATAGGCTCTCTATCGGCAGCCCGGCTCCACGCACCCTCCCGATCACGTCAAGGTTTGGTCAAGCGCGGGTCAGCCGGGCCAGCCGTCCACGAACAGGTCGAGCTGCAAATCCGCCCCGTCGACGGCGGCGTACCGCGAAAGGTCGCCCTCGAGCACCTGGTCGTCGATGAACACCCGGCCGCTCGCGTCGCCGGCGAGGATCGCGGCAGCCGCGTCGGCGACGATCTCCGGCGTCCGCGCGACCGCCATCGCGGCTTCGCCGCCGAGCAGGTTCTGGACCGCCGCGGTGGCGATCAGCGTGCGCGGCCACAGGCAGTTCGCGTGGATCGCCGGCTCGTCGGCGGCCAGCCCCAGCGTGAGCATGGTCATGCCGAACTTCGACAGCGTGTAGGCGCTGTGGCCGTTCAGCCAGCGCGGGTCCAGCGACAGCGGCGGCGACAGCGTGAGCACGTGCCCTCCGGCCGCGCGCACGTGCTCCAGGCACGCGCGCGTGACGACGAACGTCCCGCGCGCGTTGATGTCGAGCATCAGGTCATAGCGCTTGACGTCGAGCGAGGCCATCGGCGCGAGGTTGATCGCGCTCGCGTTGTTGATCACGGTGTCGATCCCGCCCCAGCGCTCGACGGTCGCCGCCACCGCCGCGGTCACCGCATCGGCGTCGCGGATGTCGCCGACGATCGGGAGCGCCTCGCCGCCGGCCGCCACGATCGCCTCGGCGGCGGTGTGGATCGTGCCGGGGAGCCGCGGGTGCGGCTCGTCGGTCTTGGCCATCAGCGCGACCTTGGCGCCGTCGCGCGCGAGGCGCTCGGCGATCGCGAGCCCGATCCCGCGGCTGCCGCCGGACATGAAGACGATCATCGAACCTCCAGGACGACTTTGCCGGTCGCACCGCGACCCTCGATCAGCGCCAGCGCGTCCGCCGCGCGCTCGAGCGGGAAGCGCGCGCCGATCAGCGGCCGCACGAAGCCGCCGTCGATCAGCCCGTCGACCGCCGCGCCGATCTCGCCGACCAGCGCCGCGTTCTTGAGCACCGAGGCGCCCCAGCCGGCGCCGACGACCTCGGTGTTGTTGAGCAGCAGGCGGTTGACCTTGACCTCGGGGATCGACCCGCCGGTGAAGCCGACGACGACCACGCGCCCGTTCTCGTTCAGCGCCCGCAGGGAGTCCGTGAAGCGGTCGCCGCCGACGGGGTCGAGCACGATGTCGACGCCGCCGAGCGCCTTGGCCTCGTCCTTCCACGCCCCGTCGGAGCGCAGCACCTCGTCCGCCCCCGCCTCGAGCGCGATCGCCGCCTTGGCGTCGCTGGAGACGACCGCGAGCGTGCGCGCGCCGAGGCCGCGCGCCACCTGCAGCGCCGCCGTTCCCACGCCGCCGGCGGCGCCGTGGACCAGCACGGTCTCGCCCGCGACGAGCCGCCCGCGGCGGACCAGCGAGAAGTATGCGGTGTGGTAGTTGAGCACCAGCGCCGCGCCCTGGGCGAAGTCCAGCGCGTCCGCGAGCTTGAACGTCATGTGCGGCGGCGCCACGGCGACCTCGGCGAAGCCGCCGAACATGCAGAACGCCGCGACGCGGTCGCCCGCGCGCACCGCCGCGCCCGCCGGCGCGCTCACCACCACGCCGCCGACCTCGCTCCCCGGCACGAACGGCAGCTCTGGCTTGACCTGGTAGGCCCCGTGCGTCTGGAGCACCTCCGGGAACGAGACGCCCGCGGCGTGCACCTCGACGACCACGCCGCCGCCGTCCGGCGGCTCGACGTCCACCAGCGACAGCGCCGTCTCCGGCCCGCTGAGCTCGGTGATCTGCATCGCTCGCATCGCTCACGCTCCTGTGCTCATGCCGGTCACGCGGACGGTGACATTATCCGGCGCGTGGACGCCCGCCCCGCCGCTGCCTCCCATTCGGTGCTCGTGCGCTGGATGGGCCTCACCGACTCCAACAACGCCGGCTTCGTGCACGGCGGCACGGTCATGAAGCTCTGCGACGAGGTCGCCGGGCTCGCCGCGATCCGCCACTCGCGCTGCCGCGTCGTGACCGCCGGAGTGGACCGGATGACGTTCAACGAGCCCGTCAACGTGGGCGATCTCGTGACCTTTCGGGCGTCGGTCAACGCCGTCTGGCGGACGTCGATGGAGGTCGGCGTGCGCGTCGAGGCCGAACTGCCGCGCAGCGGCGAGATCCGGCACACGAGCAGCGCCTACATCACGATGGTCGCGCTCGACGAGGACGGCCGGCCGACCCAGGTGCCGCCGCTCGCGATCGAGGACGACGTCGAGGCGCGGCGCGAGGCCGAGGCGCAGACCCGCCGCCGCAACCGGCTCGCCGAGCGCGAGGAGCTCAAGCGCACTTGATCGCCGGCGCGCGGCCGTGGGAGGATCGACCGGCCGGCGATGACGACCACTCCCGAGGCGGATCTGCTGGGCCGGGCGCAGGCCCTGCGGTCGCGCGGCGCCAGGCGCTCGGCCCGCCGGGTTCTGCGCCGCGCGGCGCGGCGCGACCCGTCGAACGCCGCCGTCCACGGCGAGCGGGCGCTGCTGGAGAGCGGGCGCCGCGGCGCGCTGCGCCACCTCGCTCGCGCGGCCGCGCGGGACCCCGAGTGGCAGGGCCCCTACGCGCGCGCCCTGCTTGCCCGCCGGCACCACGCCGACGCCCGCCGCGTCCTGGCCGGCGCACGGAACGAGGAGCTGCTGGTGCTCGCCGGACAGGTCGAGCTCGCGGCCGGCGATCCGGAGCGGGCCGCCGCCCGCCTGGCCGGCGTGGGCGGCGAGCCGGCCGCGCGGTTGCGCAGCCGCGCGCTGCGCGAGCTGGGCCGCTTCGACGAGGCGCGGGCGCTGCTGCGCTCCGGCACGCCCGCGGCGCTCGTCGAGCTGGCCGAGCTCGAGTACGCCGCCGGGCGCCCCGCGGAGGCCGAGACCGCGGCCCGCGCGGCGCTCGCGGTCGATCCCGCCCACGACGGGGCGAGGACGGCCGTCGCGCTCCTGCTCGAGCAGCGCGGGCGCCCGGAGGACGCGCTCGACGTGCTCGCCGCGGCGCCGGTCGAGAACCGCGAGCTGCTCATGCAGCAGGGCCGCCTGGCGCTCGATCTGCATGACGCCGCCGGGGCGCTCGAATGCTTCCGGCGCGCCGCCGAGCTGCACGAGGACGATGAGGTCAAGCGCGAGCGCCGGCGCGCCGCCTGGCGCGTCGGGGCGGGTCCGCTGTGGCGGCGGCTCGACGCTGACACGCACCGGGCCTTCGCGCCGGCCCGGTCCGCGATCGCGGGGCTGCGCGAGGTCGTGGCGGCGGAGAGCCCGCAGCGCGAGCGGCTGCGCACCCGTGCGCTGGCGCAGGCCTGGCGCCGCGCGCGCGTCAGCGCCGCCGTGCTGATGGCCGCCCGCTTGGCCGTCGGCCTGTGGTTCGCGCTGATCGCGCTGTGGATCTACCTGGTGCCCGAGCTGTGGCCGCACCCGGGCGCCGGCGGCGAGCTCCTGTCCGCGCTGGTGGGGATCGTCGCGTGGATGTGGGTCATCTCGCGGTTGGAGTTCACGGCGCGGACGCTCGCCATCGGCACGCTCGCCGTCGTCACGCTCGCCGCCGTCCTGTATACGACGACCGCCTACCGCGAGTTCTGGACCGCTGCGATCGTCGCCGCGACGCAGCTCACCCTGCTCGCCCTGCTGACCGCGCTCAGCGCGGCCGAGTCGCTCGCGCAGCGGCGCGTGCGGGCCGCCGACCCCGGGGCCGCCGGGCTGACCGCTCTGCTGCGCGTGCGCCAGGGGCTGCGCGGCCGCCTCGACCCGGCCGACCCGCTCGCCGTGCGCGCGGCCTCGGAGGCGATCGAGGCGGCCGCCACCGGCCTGCGCGATCACCTCAAGCGCGCCCGGCCGACCGGAGACATCCGCACCGACGCGTGGCTCGACGAGCGCGCCGACGGGATCGCGGCCGGGCTGCGCGAGCTCAAGAAGTGGCTGATCAGCCCGGGCCCGGAGAGCCGCGGGGCGCTGGCGGAGCGGATCGAGGCCGACATCCGCTGCGTCGTCGACGCGCGCTGGCGCGACCTCCCGTGGTCGGAATCCCGGCATCGCCGCCCGGCGAGCGCGCCGGCTGCGGCTCGTCGAGTTGCTGCGCAGCCTGGTGATCGGGCTGGTCCCGCTCGCCGCCGTGCTCGCGCTGCGCGGCACCTCCGACGTCGCAGACGGCTTGCTGCTGCCGGCGCTCGGCTGGGCCGCGATCACGCTCGCGGTGACGCTTGATCCCGGCTTCACCACCAAGCTCTCGGCGTTCAAAGACGTGCGCGACGTCCTGCGCCGGGACTAGTGGGCGTGTCCGGAAGTTCGGCGTATAACCCGGCGAATGCACGGGTCGTCGCTGCCTGCGGCGGACGCCGCTCGCATACTGGTGGTACGTGTGCGGCGGCCGCCGCCCGGCAGCGTCGGGCCGGGCCCGCCGGAATACGTCGAACTTTTGGACGCGTCCACTAGCGCTTGACGACGACCGACTTGCGCTCGGTGTAGAAGTCGAACGCCTCCGAGCCGTGCTCCTTGCCGTAGCCGGACGCCTTGGCGCCGCCGAACGGCAGCTCGTCGTAGACCTTGGTCGGCGAATTGATCCACGTGTAGCCGCAGTCGAGCTCGGCCGCCGCGCGCTCGGCCCGCACCAGGTCGCGCGTCCAGATGCTCGAGCCGAGGCCGAACGGCGAGTCGTTGGCGCGCTCGATCGCCTCGTCGAAGTCCTTGACGCGCCAGATCGGCAGCGCCGGGCCGAAGACCTCCTCGTGAGCCATCGGCGAGTCGCGGCCGGGCTCGAGCACGATCGTCGGCTCGTGGAAGAAGCCGGGCCCGTCGATCCGCGAGCCGCCGGCCAGCACCTCGCCGCCGGACGCCGCGATCTGACGCTCCATGATCTCGCGCTGGCGCGCGGTGTGCATCGGCCCGATCTGGCTGGCCGGATCGTCCCCCGGGCCCACGCGCAGCTTCTTGGCCTTGGCCACGATCGCCTCGATCACCTCGTCGGCCACGGACTCGAACACGAACACGCGCTTGATCGCCAGGCAGGCCTGGCCGCAGTTGTAGAAGCGGCCCATCGAGGCGGCGCTGGCGGCGCGCGAGAGGTCCGCGTCGTCGCAGATGATCATCGGGTCCGAGCCGCCCAGCTCGAGCGTCGTGCGCTTGGAGCCCGCGGCGGCCAGCGCCGCGACGCGCTCGCCGGTCGGCGTCGAGCCCGTGAACGCGATCTTGCGCACGAGCGGGTGCGTAACGAGCGCCTCGCCGGCGACCGGGCCGGTGCCGGTGACGACGGTCAGCACGCCCTCGGGCAGGCCCGCAGCATGCAGGATCTCCACGAGCCGCAGCGTCGTGTAGGGCGTCGTGTCGGCCGGCTTGGCGACGACGGTGTTGCCGCACAGCAGCGCCGGGCCGAGCTTGTTGCACAGCAGCGTGGTCGGGAAGTTCCAGGGGACGATCGCGGCGACGACGCCCAGCGGGCGGCGCAGCACGCGGCCGTCGACGCCCGGGTCCAGGCCGTGCACGTAGACGCCCCGGACCTCCTTGGCGAGCCCGGCGTAGTGCTCGAGCGTCTCGGCCGCCTTGTGCAGCTCGATCTGCGCCTCGCGGATCGTCTTGCCCTGCTCGGCGACGAGGATCGGAACGAGCTCGGCGACGTGCGCCTCGAACGCCTCCGCGCACGCGTGCAGGATCCGCCCGCGGTCGGAGTAGCCGCGGCGCGACCAGTCTCCGAACGCCGCGTGCGCAGTCCGCACCGCGGCGTCGACGGCCTCCGGCCCGGCCGCCGGGACCTCGCCGACCGGCTCCCCGGTCGCCGGATTGGTGATGGTCAGAACGGCTTCCAAGGTGCTTGACGGCATCGCAAAGAGACTATAGATTGTCGGACGTAAGTCAAGTGTCTCACGTTGAAGGGGTTACATGGTCGCAGTCGAAGAGCTGGCCCAGCGAACGGAGGACGAGGTGCGCGAGCACCTGGCCGCCGGCAAGCTGGTCGAGGGGCTGCAGCACATGTCCCCGGACTACGTGAAGGGCATCCACCGGATCCTGACGGTGTCGGCGGACACGGAGCTGGTGTCCGCGCCGTCGTACCTGCGAGCGGCCCAGCACGCGCCGGCGCTCAACAACTACGGCTCGGCGATCTCGATCGTCCAGGACGAGCTGGCGCACGCGCACATCGCCTACCGGCTGCTCGGTGACCTCGGCGTCGACATGTCGGCGCTGATCTACGAGCGCGAGCCGTCGGCGTTCAAGTACCCGTACGCGTTCGACATCGCGCTCGACTCCTGGCACGAGCTGGTGATGGCCAACGCGCTCTATGACCAGGCGGGCTTCACGCTGCTGGGGGACATCCACAAGCACACGACGTTCGGGCCCTGGAAGCGCGCGCTCGCCAAGGTCGACAAGGAGGAGACGTTCCACCTCCGCCACGGTCGTACGTGGGTCAAGAAGCTGTGCGCCGACCCCGCCGAGAAGCCGAAGATCCAGGCCGCCGCGGACTGGATGTTCCTGCTCACGCTCGAGTGGTTCGGGCTGCCGGACGACCTCAAGCGCCATGGCGTGCAGCTCGACTACGGCTTCAAGGGCCTCTCCAACGACGGGCTGCGCCAGGAGTGGATGCGCAACGTCGTGCCGTTCATGGAGGAGGTCGGGATCGACGTGCCGGCGCACTGGGACGGCGAGCGCTGGGCGATCGACACCGACTTCCCGCGCGCGTTCGACGCCGAGACCAAGACGTGGGGCGGGGCGATCAGCTGGGACGAGGTGCTCGTGCGCTGGAAGGGCCGCGGCCCGATGAACGTCGAGTATGTCGACAAGCTCCAGCGCGGCTACCGGCAGCTGAGGCACGCATGAGCGCGCTCATCACCCGCTCCGGCGCGGCCGCCGAGGCCGCCGCGGCCGGTCCGCTGAGCTCGACCCAGGCGGTGGAAGCGCGCCTGTGGAACGCGCTGCGCGAGGTCGAGGACCCCGAGATCCCGGTCTCGGTCGTGGGCATGGGGCTGATCGTGTCGCTGGCCTGGGCGGCCGGCGCGGTCGATCTCGAGCTCACGTTCACCGCGATGGGCTGCCCGGCGATGGACTTCATCGAGGACGACATCCGCGACCGGCTGCTGCAGGAACCCGATGTCGACGAGGTACGGATCGAGGTTGTATGGGACCCGGTGTGGACGCGGGCGATGATCCGCGAGGAGGCGCGCGCGAAGATGCGCTCGTTGGGGATCGTGGCATGAGCGTCTGGGAGGTGTTCGCGCGCAAGGCCTACGAGGCCCCGCTGCATCACGTGGGAACGGTCACCGAGGAGGACCCCGACCTCGCGCTCGTGTGCGCGCGCTCGATCTACGACGAGCAGCCGTGGATCGAGATGGTCATCGTCCCGCGGGAGTCGATCCGGGTGGCGATCCGCTCATGAGCGCGATGGCTTCTCTGATCGGCTCGCTGGCCGACAACAAGGCGGCGCTGGGCCGCCGCTACGCGGAATGGGCCGTGTCGGCGCCGACGCTCGAGTCCGCGGTGGCCGCCGCCGCGATGGCGCAGGATGAGCTCGGACACTCGCGCTCGACGTATCCCGTCCTCAAGCAGCTCGGCGCCGAGGTCGACGAGTTCGGCGGCGACCGCCGGCTCGCGCTGCTCGACGGCGAGCTGCCGGACTGGACCTCGTTCATCGCCGCCAACCTGCTGGTCGACGGTGTGCTGACGACGTTCGTCGCCGCCTGCGTGGACTCGACGCTGACGCCGATGGCGCAGCGGGCGCGCAAGATCCTCCAGGAGGAGGGCTCGCACCGCGTGCACGCGGAGGCGTGGGCCAAGCGCCTGAGTCGCGGCCCGGAGAAGGAGGCGCTCGAGAGCGCGCTGCTGTCCACGTGGGAGCAGGCGGGGCGCTGGATCGGACCCGACGACGACCCGGCCTACCGCGAGGCGCTCGACGAGGGCCTCGTCCGCTTCGACCCCGCGTACCAGCGCGGGCTGATGCGCGAGTGGTCCGAGCGCGTGATCGGGGTCACGCTGCCCGAGCCGACGGACTGGTCGCGCTGGGACGCCGAGCGCCGGCGCTGGGAACCATGACCTGCCCGTTCTGCTCGGCTCAGGATGCCGAACGGGTCGCGCAGTGGGGCGGGCAGATCATCACCGCCCAGTGGCGCTGCAACGCCTGCAACTCGTACTTCGAGGCCGTGCGTGACGACTTCGACCCGGAGCCGGATCTGGCCACCGTCCGCCATCTGGAATAGGTTTCGCCGCCAGACCTTCAGGAGGAGGAGTGATGGCGAAGACGATCGTGGGTCCTGTCCAGACTGACGATGCGGCGCATCTCGCGGAGCTCGGCTACGAGAGCCACTTCGAGCGCCGCATGGGGCTGTGGGAGAACTTCGCGCTCGGCTTCACCTACCTCTCTCCGGTGGTGGGCGTGTACTCGACGTTCGCGCTCGCGTTCGCCGCCGGCGGCCCGCCCATGATCTGGAGCATCGTGATCGCCGCGACGGGCCAGCTGCTCGTCTCGCTCGTCTTCGCCGAGGTCGTCGCGCAGTTCCCGGTCGCGGGCGGGATCTACCCGTGGGCGCGGCGCCTGATCGGCCGCCGCTGGGCGTGGATCACCGGCTGGATCTACGGCTGGGCGCTGATCGCGACGGTCGCGTCGGTCTCCACCGGCGCGGTCCCGTTCATCGGCTCCCTGTTCGGCTTCACGCCGAGCCGCTTCGACACGGTCCTGATCGCCGCGGGGCTGATGCTGTTCGCGCTGGCCATCAACCTGAGCGGGACCCGCACGCTCGGCCGCGTGGCGATGGCCGGCTTCGTCGCCGAGCTCGTCGGCGCGCTGTTCGTCGGCATCTGGCTGCTGCTGTTCGAGCGCCATCACGACTTCGGGGCGCTCTTCCACCAGTTCGGGACCGCCGGCGACGGCTCCTACGTGGGGGCGTTCCTGGCCGCGTCGCTGCTCGGGCTCTATCTCTTCTACGGCTTCGAGGCCTGCGGCGACGTGGCCGAGGAGGTTCCCGACCCGGGCCGCACGATCCCGAAGGCGATGCGGCGCACGATCTACGTCGGCGGCGCCGCCGCGCTGCTGATCACGGCGGCGCTGATCCTCGCCCAGCCGGACTTCGGCGCGATAATCTCCGGCCAGCAGGCCGACCCGGTCGGCGCCGTGCTCCGCGACGTGTTCGGCAGCGTCGGCTCGAAGGTCATCACGGTGATCGTGCTGATCAGCTTCGTGTCCTGCGTGCTCAGCCTGCAGGCCGCGGCCTCGCGCCTGATCTTCTCCTACGCGCGCGATCGCATGGTGTTCGCGTCGGCGTCGCTGTCGCGCTTCAGCCGCACGCGGCACGTGCCGCCGGTCGCGCTGACGGTGGCGGCGGTCGTTCCCGCGGCGCTCGTCGCGATCGCGGAGGCGATCTCGGACTCGGCGCTCCTGCGCGTGATCTCGTTCGCCTCGGCGGGGATCTACATCGCCTTCCAGCTCGTCGTGCTGGGCGCGCTGATCGCGCGCAGCCGCGGCTGGGTGCCGTCCGGGCGCTACTCGCTCGGCGCCTGGGGTCTGCCGGTGAACATCGTCGCGCTGATCTACGGCGTCGGCGGGGCGCTCAATCTCGCCTGGCCACGGGGCGGCGCCGACGTCGCGTGGAGCGACAAGTGGATCGTCGTGATCGGCTGCGCGATCGTCGTCGGCGTCGGCCTGGTCTACATGGTGGCGGCGCGGCCCTACCTGCGCAGCGACGCGCCGGCCGGGGACGCGAGCCGCTCGCGCACCTCCGCCCACAGCGCCGCGTAGGCGCGGGCCGCGGCGCTGCGGGGCGCGAACTCGGTTATCGCCGTGCGGTGCGCCCCCATGCGCTCGACGTCGGCCGACGTCGGGATCACGGTCTTCAGCACGTCGTGCTCGGCGGTCAGCGCGGCGATCACGTCGCGATGCAGCGCCTTGCGGCGGTCGACCATCGAGAAGAACGGGAGCACCAGCGGCCCGTTGACGATCTCGCGCAGCTGGTCGAACGTGCGCGAGGAGAGCGTCGCGGGGATGATCGGCACGAGCAGCGCGTCGGCGGCCTCGAAGACGTTCTCGGAGACCAGCGAGAGGCTGGGCGGGCAATCCAGGAACGTGTAGTCGTAGTCGCCGGCCAGCGGCTCCAGGACGCGCGTGAGCCGCTGCGTCGGGCGCTTGGAGTCGTCGAGCGCGAGGTCCATATGGCGGTAGGAGAAATCGGCCGGCAGCAGGTCCAGCCCCTCGTGGTCGGTGCCCTTGATCAGTGCTGCGACGTCGGTCTGCCCGCGCACGAGCCGGCGGCCGCCGCCCTTGATCTTCGGCTTGACGCGGAACAGGTACGTGCTCGCGCCCTGCGGGTCGAGGTCCCACAGCAGCGTGCGCGCCCCCTCGCGCGCGGCCAGCACCGCGAGGTTGACGGCAGCCGACGTCTTCCCCACGCCGCCCTTGATGTTGTACGTCGCGAGCACCCGGCTCATCCGAACGTCGCCTTCACGATCGCGCGGTTCTCCTTGAACGCGGCGAACTGCTCGCCGAAGTGGGTGCGGGCCTCGTGCTGCTCGCGCGCCAGGCGGTCGACCAGCAGCCCCATCGCCATCAGCGCCGCCGCGCCGCCCTCGGCGGTCGCGACGTCGTCGCGCAGGTCGCGCAGCTCCTGCGCCTGGACCTCGCGATCCTGGAAGCGGCCGAGCACGTCCTGCAGGGCCTTGAGCGACTTCACGAGCGGCTTGACGACCGCTGGGTCGAACAGGCTGGCGAAGAACTCCAGCAGGTAGCGCAGCTCCTTGCCGATCTTGCGCAGGTCGTGCAGCGCCTCGTGCGGGGAGTCGTCGTCGATCTGCGACCCGTCCTTGATCATCGTGCGGTAGACGGAGCTGATGCGCGCCGCGGCGGCCTGCTCGACGGGCATGGTCGCCCACGGGCGGTCGTCCTCCGGCGCGGTGACGAGCGCCCCGACGAACGCGTCCCACTCGTCGAGCGTCGTGCTCGCGCGCAGCCGGCGGGCCATCGTCGTGAACGCCCGCTTGCGCCGGCGCTCGATGACGGCGCGCAGCGGGTCGAGGTCCGGCTGGAGCTCGACCGGCAGCGAGCCCTGGAAGCCGTCGAAGTCCAGCAGGTAGACGTCGAGGTCGCGGGTGTCGCTTGTGATCTCCTGCAGCCCCTTGAACTCCGCGCGAAAGCGGGCGAGCTCGCCCGGCTCGAAGACGCGCTTGAACTGGCGTTGCAGCGAGCGGGTGCGGCGGACGGACACGCGCAGGTCGTGCAGGAACTCGGTGTCGACGTCGGCGAGCGTCCCCGGGAGGTTGGCCCGGTAGACGTCGATCAGCCGGCGCAGGACGACCGTCGCGGCGGCGTCCGCGCGCTGGCCGGGCTCGAGCGCGACGTCGAGCTTGGAGGAGACGCCGCCGGGCGTGCCGCCGGCGGCCGCGATCGCCGCGTCGGCGAGCGTGACGGTCGTGGGCGCGTACAGCTCGCCGAGCGCGCTGTTGACGCGCGCGAGGTCGGCGTCGTAGCCGCGCACGCCGCTCACCGTGAGCCGGGCGCCCGCGGCGGACTCCTCGGCGACGAGGCGCGCCACCGTCTTGTCGTCGCCGTTGAGCACGGCCAGCCGCGTGCGCTTGACCTCGACCTTCGCGAGCGCGGTCAGCGCACGCATCTCGATCTCCGGCTCCAGCCGCTCGCGCAGCGCGCCGAGGTCGGCCGCGAACAGCCGCTGCGGCGCGCGCGCCGTGGGCTCCGCGGTCCCATCGCCGAGCGTGAGCGCGCCACCGGCGTGGCGGAGCGTCAGCCCGGCTGCGTGCAGGCGTCCGTCGAACGTGTCGTAGACGGTCCAGACGTCTTTGTGCGGGCGTTCGGGGCGCAGTTCGAGCCGCTCCGCGAGGGCGTCGAGATCGAGGCCCGCGGGGAGCAGGTAGCTGGACACGGCCGCCAGTCTGGCACGTCGAGTAGCGTCCTTGAAGTGGACCTCAAGCTCGGCGTGTGGGACGGCTTCGTCCTGCCCCCGCTCGGCCTGTCCGCGGGGGCGCCGGCGGAGTCGCGGCTCGAGGTCGTCTACTACGACACGGACGATCTGCGGCTGCTGCGCCGGGGAGTCACGGCTCGCCTGCGGCCCGCCGGGAACGTCTGGACGTGCCGGTGGCCGGGACGCGAAGTGGCGCCGGGGAGCGAGCGGGAGCTGGTCGAGCTGACCCGCGGCTGGGCGCTCGGCGCGCCGCTGGCGCCGGTGGCGCGCCAGCTCACGCTGCGGCGCACCGTCGCCCTGCACGACGGCGAGCGGCTCGTCGCCGTGATCGACGACGACGACGTCTCGGTCATGCAGGGGGAGCGCGTCGCGGCGCGCTTCCGGGAGCTCGAGCTGGGGCCGGCGCCGGACGCTCCGGCGGGCCTGCTGGCCGACCTGATGCGCCGGCTCGCCGACGCGGGAGCGCAGCCGGTCGACCCGGCGCCCAAGCTCGCGCGCGCGCTCGGTCCCGACGCCGTGACGCCGTGGCCGCTTGACGAGGCCGAGCCGCCCTTGGCGCAGGCGAGCGCGGCGGACGTGATCCGCTTGCGGTTGATGCGCTCCGCCGCGGCGCTCGCCGACCAGCACGCGGCGGTGCTGCTCGACGCCCGCGCGCGCGAGGCGCGCGCGGCCGCGCGAGCGCTGCGGCGCGACCTGCGGCTCTTCCGGCCGCTGCTCGACGGCGCGGCGCCGGATCTGAGCCGGGTGTCCGCCGCGCTCGGGCGGGTCCGCCGGTTCGAGATCCTGCTCGACCGCGTGCGTGCCGGCGCCGCGGAGGCGCCGCGCGAGGCGGTCGAGGAGCGGTTGCGGGCGGCGCGCGGGGCGGCGGTCGAAGAGCTCGCGGTCAGCTTGCGCTCGGACGGCTACGGCGCGCTGCTCGCCGCCCTCGCGGCCTTCGCGAGCGCTCCCCCGGCGGCCAAGGCGGCGCGCCGGCCCGCGCAGGAGGCGCTGCCCAGGCTCGTGCGCCGCCCGCTGGACCGGCTGCGCGCCGCGGAGGGCCGTGACGTCGAGGCACTGCGCGCGCCGGCCACGCGGCTGGCGGTCGCCGTCGAGGCCGCGGCGCCCTACGCCGGACGCGACGCCCGCCGGGCCGCGGCGGCGCTCGCGGAGCTCACGGACGTGCTGCGCGAGCATCACCGCGCCATGCTCGCGATCCGCACGCTGCAGCGGCTCGCCCGCTCGTCGCCGGACATCGCGTGGGACGCGGGCGTGCTCGCCGGGCTGGAGACGACCCGCGCCGAGGAAAGCCGCGCGCGGCTGCGCGCGGTGTGGACGCAGGCGCTGCGCCGCAAGCGCTGGAACTGGGTCCCATAGGCCGCGCCGCGCCGCCGCGCCCGGCGCGCCGCCCCCCAAGCGCCGCACCCGCGCCGCGAGCACGCGACGCCCGGCGCCGCGACCCCGCCGCTGACCGGCGCCGCGCCGCCGCGCCCGGGCGGCGCCGCGGGGCGCGCGCGAGCTCCTTCCTACGCGGCGGCAGCCAGCGCGCGGCGGCGGCGCCGGACCTGCGCGACCACCGGGCGCCACGGGGCGTCGCGGCGCGCGCGCACGAGCGCGGCGAGCCGGCCGCCGCGGCCGCCGACGTCGATCGCCCAGCGGCGCGGGCCGAGCTGCCGCGGCTCGTCCTGCGGCACGTGGCCCGAGATCTGCGGCCACGGGCTGACCACGCCGCGCGGCCATTCGCCGGCCTGCAGTCGGAACAGGCCGCCGTGCGGATCGCGGCCGCCGCGCTCGGGGCCGACCCAGTCGAACAGCGGGTCGCGTGCGCGGCGGTGCCAGCGATCGTTGATCTCGGCGGCGCACTCCCCCGCGGCAGCCGGCAGGCCGGACGCCAGGCCCGGATGGACGCCCGCGTGCGTGATCAGCCAGTCGCCGAGCGCATGCGCGGCGTGCGGCCAGCCGCGCGTGGCGAGCATCGCCAGCGCGGGTCCGTGCGCGCCGCCGTCCAGCAGCTCCGCCTCGTGGTTGCCGGCCAGCACGACGTCGACGGTCGAGGCGGCGAGCCGCGCGGTCTCGAGGTTGTCCTCCGGATCGGCGTGCTTGTCGAGCAGGTCTCCGAGCTGGACGATCCACGCCCGCTCGCGCCGGCGCCCGTCGTCGCCGATCACGCCCAGCTCCTGCAGCAACCCGGCCAGCATCGCGCGGCGCGCGTGCACGTCTCCAATCACGATCTCCAGCACGTCTGCCCCAACCTTCCCGCGCGGGCCGGACAGCATGTGAAGATCCTGGGACGGCGGCGGAAACGTCCACGAATGTGCGGGGTCTCAGCGCTTCAGCGCCTGCACCGCGGACCGCAGCTCGCGAGCCGGCACGCGGCCGGCGAGCTCGGCGTCGTGGGTGACGAGGGCACACGCGGCAGCCATCGCATGGGCCGGCGCGCGCGCCCCGGGCGCGACGATCACGCCGAAGTCGCGCTGCTCGGCGGCGAGCGCGGGCGCCTCCGCCGGATCGAAGCAGGGGATCGCGGCGCGCAGCTTGCGGACGGCGTCGAGCCAGCCGTCGGCCGCGCCCGCGAGGTGCAGCGCGGCGTCCGCGCGGTAAAAACGCGCCGTGCCGAGGACCGGCGTCAGCGCGCGGGCGTAGTCGCCCGCGTCCGCAGGCGCCCGCGCGCCGTCCTCGACGATCCAGATCAACCCCGCGCCCGCCTCGCAGAGGGCACGCACGGCGGCGAGCGCGCGCTTGGCGGCGAACGCGAGGTCACCGCCCGCCCCGCCGGCGCCGCCCACGCCGGCGACCGCCCCGCCAGCGCCGCCGACGCCGGCGACCGCCACGCCGGTGCCGTCCGCGCCCGCGCCGCCCGCGACGAGCGCCGCCGCGAGCGCCGGGCCCGTCACGCTCGCGGCCACCACGACGCGGTCGCCCAGTTCCGCCTTCACCCGCGCGATCGCATCGAGCAGCACGCCCGCCCGGCCGCCCGCCGGCTCCGCGCCCGCCTCGCCGCTCACGCCCGGCGGGAACGACGACCAGTCAAGCGCCGCCCCCGCGGCCTCGAGGTCCCAGCGGCTGCCGAACTCGACGGTCGCCACGTCCGTGCCCAGCGAGCGCGCGAGGTCGCGCACGCCGCCGGCGAGCTTGGTCGCGTCCGACAGCACCTCGCGCGGCGAGAGGCCCTGCACCTCTCCGCCGAGCGCGGCCACCAGCGGCGCGATCAGTGCGCGCTCCCTCATCGGCCCTACATGCGCATGACCGGCTGGACGACCTCGCCCTCCGGCCACGAGCCGAACGCGAACAGGATCTCCTCCGGCGGGCGCAGCTCCGACCACGCCGCCAAGAACTCGTCCCACGAGCGGCCGCGGGCGCCGCGCGCCTGGCGCTCCGCGTCGCGCAGCCGCGCCGTCTCCCCCAGCAGCGGCTCGCCGATCGGCGAGTCCGGGTCGATCGCCACCTTGTACACATGCTCGACCGTCCAGGCCGAGGTGATGCCCTCGAAGCAGTCGCGCGCCACGACGTCGGGGTCGGCCTCGAGCGGGTCGCCGTAGCCGGCGCCGCCCGCGCTGAAGCCGAACGTCGCGACGTCGCCCTCGCTGTAAGGCCGCGCGGAGCGGCCCATGAACTCGACCTCCCACGCGCCCTCGATGCCCTGCCCGTCGATCAACGCGGTGAAGTCGAGGTCGGCCGGGCCGGTCCCCGCCTGCAGGCGCTTGACGAGGTCGGCGCCGCGCACCCCGATGCCGGGGCACGTGGCCGGAGCGTAGCCGCCGAAGAGCGGCTGCGCCGACTGCATCTTCGAATTGTCGGCGATCGCCATGAAGAACAGCATCGGGGTCTGGTGCGCCACCCACAGCTGGACGGTGCCCGCGCCGCCGCGGTGCTTGCCGGCGCCCGCACTGTCGCTCCAGTGCTGGGAGATCGGCACGAGGATCGGGAACTCGTTCTCCATCAGCTCCACGTCGGGCGCGCGGCCGAACGGGCACCACGGGAACCCGAACGCGTTGATGCCCGGGCCGCGCGGGCGGCCGCCCATGCCCTCGGTGTTGATCGAGTAGGCGATCATGTCCGCGAACGGCAGCCCCCACTGCGACAGCCCGGCGATGACCATCGCGTTGCCCGCGTTGGACGCCGACGCCGCGACCCGGTCACAGGTGTCGCCGGAGGAGAAGATGAGCTTCGCGAACGCGCCCGCGCACGCGCTCATCACGACCGCCCCGATCATCACCGAGCAGCTCGTGGCGGCCCGCTCGTCAGGGTTGAGCACGCAGCCCTTCGGGATCTCGAACGTCATCGGCGCGAACGTCGCGCTCGAGATCGGCAGGTCGAAGAACAGGTACGAATAGACGTAGTTGGCCACGTGGCCGACCACCGCCTGCACGTGCGCGTGGTAGCTCGACGCGTTCTCCGGCGACGTGCCCGCGAAGTCCAGCACGAGCTCGTCGCCCTGCTTGCGGATCTCGAGCGCGACGCGCACGAGCCCCGGCTGGACGCCCACGAGGTCGGAGAAGTTGACGCTGCGATAGGAGCCGTCGGCCCACGACGCGATCCGCCGCCGCGCGCCCGCCTCGGCCACTTCGAGCATCCGCCGCATGACGCCGACCAGGAAGTCGCGGCCCTCCTTGGCCACCATCTCCAGCACCCGCGTGCGGACGCGGTCGGCGGCGGTCGAGCGCGCCTTGAGGTCGGTCACGATCATCTGCGGTGCGCGGATGCCAAATGCGTTGAAGACCTCCAGCCAGTCGTTGCGCAGCTCGCCATGCTCGCCGATCTTGACCGGCGGCATGTTCATGCCCTCCTGGAAGCGCGCGGTCGCCGACACCGGCATCCCGCCCGGCTCGATCGCGCCCGTCTCGGTGGTGTGGTTGGCGGCACCCGCCCACGCCACGAGCTCGCCGTCCGCGAAGATCGGCAGCACCACGACCTGGTCCGGGTTGTGGATGCCGCCGTAGAGCGCGTCGTTGGCGTAGAACAGGTCGCCGTCGTGGATCCCCGGGTTCTCGCGGTAGTGCTCGAGGATGTACTTGATGATGATCGGCTGGATGATCGCGTGCAGGTAGGTCCCGGCGGCGGCGTTCACGAGATCGCCGTCGGCCGTGAAGAGCGCGATCATCACGTCGCCCGCGATGCCCATGCTCGAGCGCGACGAGCGCTGGAAGACCTCCAGCGCCTCGTCGAGGATGTCGTTGGTGCGCTGGAAGCCGACCTCGTAGTCGCCGGGCTCGAGCGCCCGCGCGGCGGCCTCGTCCTCGGGGCGCACGGGCGCCAGGCGGATCATGTCCAGCTTCGCTTCTGGGGTCGGAATCGGCATGGTCAGTCCCCGCTTTCGATGACGCCGAGGCCGTGCTCTTCAATCGTGAGCCTGCGGCCCGGTCCGATGACGCCGGTGGTGTACTCGGACTCGACGATCGCCGGGCCCTCGATGCGGTTGCCGGGCTCGAGCATGTCGAGGTCGTAGACCGGCGTGTCCTGCCACGCGCCGAAGTACGCCGGGCGAACGCCTCGGCGCGCCGCTTCGGGATCGCGGCCCATGAGCGCGCGCACGGGCAATTCGAGGCGCTTGCCCGCGACCGTCACGCGCAGCACGAACGTGTCGATGTAGACCCCGCCGGCGAGGTTGACCACCAGCGGGCTGAACGCCTCGCTGAACTCGCGCTCGAACTGCGCATAGAAGCGCCACACGTCGTCCTCGGAGGAGAGCTCGAGCCCCGGCGTCGACGTGCGCTTGGAGTTGATCTGGCCGCCGTAGAGCATGTCGAGCTCGAGCGAGAGCACCGCGGACTCCCACGGCAGCCCCTCCGATTCGAGCTCCTTGCGCGCCTGCTCGACGAGCCCGGCGACGGTCGCGTTGAACGCCCCGTAGTCGATCGCGGGCCGCTTGGACACCGGCTCGATCAGCATCATCCGCTGCGACTGCTCGTACAGGTGGACGACATCCATGATCGAGCTGCCGTAGGCGCAGAAGACGGGGCTGAACGGGAAGATCACCGCGCGCGGGATCTCGCCCATGTAGCCCGTCACGTGCGTCGGCCCGGCGCCGCCGATCGCGAAGACCACGAACTCGCTCGGCCGGTAGCCGCGCAGCGTGACCTCCTTGCGGATCGCCGAGGACATCTTCTCGTCGATCAGGCGCTTGATCAGCGCCGCCGCCTCGATCGTCTCGAGCCCCAACGGCTCGGCGATCCGCTCCCGGATCGCGTCCTCGGCGGCCGCCTTGTTGAGCAGCATGCGGCCGCCGAAGTAATTGTCCGGGTCCAGGTAGCCGAGCACGAGGTCGGCGTCGGTGACGGTCGGCTCGGTGCCGCCGAGGTCGTAGGCGACCGGGCCCGGGTAGGAGCCGGCGCTCTGCGGCCCGACCTCCAGCCGGCCCCCGAGCGCCTCGTTGATCCACGCGATCGAGCCGCCGCCCGCCCCGATGCTCAGCGACTGCAGCATCGTGGTGGCGACCATCCAGCGGTCGACCACCGGGTTGAACTCGTAGTTGCGGACGCTCTCCCCCACGACGAGCCCGATGTCGAAGCTCGTCCCGCCGACGTCGGCGGTGACGACGTTGGGCGCGTCGAGGTGGCGGGCGATGTCGCGCGCTCCGACGAGCCCGGCGATCGGCCCCCCGTTGTAGGTGCGCGAGGCGGTCGTCTTGAACAGGTCCGCGCAGCCGCCGGTGTTGTGGATCATGAAGAACGGCCCGCGGTAACCGGCCTCGCGCAGCTTGTCCCAGGTGCCGGAGAGCTCGATCTGCATCGAGCGCTGGAGGTAGGCGTCGAGGATCGCCGACATCGTGCGCCCGTACTCGCCCAGGCGCGAGACGACCTGCGAGGCGAGGATCACCGGCAGGTAGCCGACGTGGTAGTCGCGGTACTCCTCGCGCACGATGTCGCGCACGCGGCGCTCGTGCGCGGGGTTGACGAACGACCACAGCAGCGACACGACGATCGCCCGCGCGCCGCGGTCGACGAGGATCCGCACCTTGCGGCGCACGTCGTCCTCGTCGAGCTCGCGGATCACGGTGCCGCGGCCGTCGACGCGCTCGCGCACGCCGACGATCAGCTCGCGCGGGACGAGCGGGAGCGGCTTGTCCTGGTGCGGCAGCGAGCGCCGCTCATCCAGCCGCGTGCCGTCGATCCACTGTGCGCCCTTGCCGATCAGGATCGCGTCCTCGTGGCCCTGGGTCGTGATCAGGCCGATCCGCGGCCCGCGCCGCTCGAGCAGGCGGTTCATCGCCACCGTGGTGGAGTAGCGGACGGTGTCGATGCTCGCGAGGCGGTCGGCGAGCGAGCCGCCGAGCTCGGCCGCCGCCTCCTCTACCACCTGCATGAAGCCGACGCTCAGGTCGTACGGCGTCGTCGGGACCTTGCGGTAGATCGTCTCGCCGCCGACGGTCATCACCAGGTCGGTGAACGTGCCGCCGACGTCGACGTCGATCGTGTCGCGGGCGCTCATGACGTGACCAACCGTTCGTCGCGCACCAGCAGCTCGCCGGCCGCGAGCCGCGCCTTCAGCGAGTCGAGGTCGATCTCGATGTCGTGCGTGATCGGGTGTCCGGGCGGCAGGTACTCGGTGTCGACCTGGGTCGCGCAGTCCGGGCAGTAGAACTCGACGATCCGCACCCAGGCCGGGTCGGGAGCGAACGTGTACTCGCCGTCGAGGATGGGGCGGTGCACCTCGCGCGGGTCGCGCTCGTGGACGCGCACGTGCTGCTTGTAGTTGTCGCGCGCGCTGCCGAGCAGGGCGTCGCAGACGTGGCAGCGCCAGCGCTCCTCCTCGACTTCGAGGTCGATGTACTCGGTGATCCGGATCCGTGTCATGAGCGCTCCAGCACGCCGTTGGTGAACTCGTCCGCGCGCAGGCGCCAGCCCGCGGGGATCGCGCAGGTGTTGGTGTCCGACTCGAGTACCGCGGGGCCGTCGATCGCGGTGCCCGGGCGCAGGTCGCCCCAGTGGAACAGGCGCGCGCCGGCGCGCTCGCCGAAGCTCTCGGCGGCGCGACCGTCGCCCGTGACGAGCGCGGGATCGAAGCGCGGCACGCTCACCGTGCCGCGGACCGCGACGCGCTCGAGCAGCGACACGTCCGGCGCGTGCTCGAGCGCGTGGGTGACCGCTGCGCGCTCGGCGTCGACGGTCACGATCTCCGAGCCGCCCTGGTGGGCGAACGTCAGCTCCGCCCGCAGCGTGGCGTCGCGGGCGCGGAAGCCCTCGCCCTCGAGGTCGCGCACGACGGTCCGGCGCAGGCCCTCGACGAGCGGGCCGATGGCCTCGTCGGCGCCGTTGGCGACCTGCGTGTAGGGGAACTCCTCGAGCACGTGGCAGACGTCGGCGACGGACGAGCCGAACGCGCTCAGGATCGGGCCGAGCTGAAACACCACGGCGCGCTCCATGCCGAGCCGCTCGGCCATCGGGACCGCGAAGTTGCCGCCGTTGCCGCCGAAGCAGAACAGCGTGTAGCCCGCGCGCTCGTCGAGCAACTCCTCGGCGACCGCGGCGACGAGGTCGACGCCGTGCGCGACGATCCGCGCCGCGGCCGCGTCGACGTCGATCCCGAGCGGCTGCGCGACGTCGTTCGCGATCGCGGCCCGGGCGCGCTCGACGGAGAGCGTCCGCTTGCCGCCGAGGAACCCCTCGGGATCGAGCTGGCCGAGCACCAGGAACGCGTCGGTCAGCGTCGCGCGCTCGGAGCCGAGGTCGTAGCACGCGGGCCCCGGATACGCGCCCATGCTCTCCGGCCCGAGCCGGACCGCGCCGTCCTCTACGCGCGCCACCGAACCGCCGCCGACCGCCGCGGATCGCAACAGCGGCCACGGCGTTTGCAACGGAATGCCGAACAATTCGCCATGGTCGGCGGTCACGAGCTGGCCGTCGCGGATCACGCCGAGCTTCGCCGTGGTGCCGCCGACGTCGAGCGCGAGGATACGGTCGAGCCCGTAGCGGCGCGCGAAATACGCGCAGGCGGAGAGGCCGAAATACGGGCTGGACTCCGTCGTGTCGATGCCCTTGGTCTTCGCCACGCGCGCGACGCCGCCGTTGATGTGGCCGATGTAGACCGGGCGCCGGTATCCGTGGTCGGCGAGCAACTCGTCCTCGGCCTTGAACAGCGCTACGGCCAGCGGCGTATGGACATACGCGTTGATGAGCGCCATATGTGCACGGGTCGTGTCGTCCGGGTGCCGGCACACCTCGCTGGCCAGCAGCACCGGCACGGCCCCGAGGTAGTGGTCGGGGAACGCGTCGTTGATCAGCCGCTTGACGTGCTGCTCGCGCGAGTCGTCGCCGAACGCGCCGGCGAAGCTCACGCAGACGCGGCGCACGCCCTGCTCGAGCAGCCCGCGGATCGCGGTCAGCAGGTCCTCGTCGCTCGCGCCGTCGGCGATCTCGACGACGTTGGCGGGCGCGATCACCGTGCCGATCGCAGGGCTGCCGTCGAGCTGTCCCGGCGTCGTCAGCAGCCCGATCCTCGGGCCTTTGCGCTCGGCCAGCACGTTCGTGGCGATCGTCGCCGACCAGCGCAGGACGGCGACGTGCGCCAGGAACGACGCGAGGTCCGCGTAGCCCATCCGCCGCGCGCCCTCGCGCAGGCAGTCGAAGAAGCAGCGCGTGAAGTCGTGCGGCGTCGTGTCGACCTTCACCGCGTGCACCTGCGTTCCGTCGCCGAACAGGCCGTCGGTGAGCGTGCCGCCGATGTCGATGTCGACGGTGTACCGGCGCTCCGTCATGTCTCTCCTCCCATGCGGATGTAGCGGGCCTTCATCTCGTAGCGCTCGAGCGTGGACGGCGGGACGAGCTCGACGTGCGCGCGCACGATCAGCTTGTCCCGGATCAGCGCCTCGAGCCGGCGCGTCAGTTCGTCGAGGTCGGTGGCCTCGTCGCCGTACTCCACCCGCAGCTTCAGCGGGGGCGTCACCTTCGGTCCCGGCTCGTCCAGCAGGATCTGGAACGCCCCGCTGGTGAGCGGGCGCAGGCCGGAGACCAGGTCGCTGATCGCGCTCGGCCAGACGTTCACGCCGGCGACGATCAGCATGTCGTCGGTGCGCCCCACGCACGTGATGCGCGGGCCCGAGCGCCCGCACGGACATTCCAGGCCGTGCACGAGGATGCGGTCGCGCGTCCGGAAACGCACGAGCGGTACGCACTCGCGCGCGAGATGCGTCGCCACGAGCTCACCCGTGGCGCCCGGTTCCCACGCTACGCGCTCGAGCGTATCCGGGTCGATCAGCTCGAGCAGCAGCTGGTCGGGCGCCACCGCGTGCATGCCGTCGCCGTGGTCGCAGGCCGCCATGTAGACCGGGATCAGATCCGCGTTGCCGAGCCCCTCGGTGACCTTCGCGCCGAAGTCCGCCGCGATCCGGTCGCGCACGGCGGGGATGCCGCCGCCCGGCTCGGCGCCGACCATCACGCGCTTGAGACCGAGCTCGGCCGGCTCCATGTCGTGGCGCCGGCGGACGTACTCGGCGAGGTACTGCGCGTAGGACGGCGTGCAGGTCAGCACCGTCCCGCCGAGGTTCTGGATGCTCGTGACGATGCGGTCGCTCGCCCCGGTCCCGATCGGGACGAACGTCGCCCCGATGTTCTCGATCGCGTCCTTGAGCGGCAGCCCGCCGACGAAGAACCCGAGCCCGAAGCCGTGGATCACGACGTCGTCGGGCCGCACGCCCTCGCACCAGTAGACGCGGCTCACCGTCTCCGTCCAGCCGGCGACGTCGCTGCGGGTGACGCCGACATAGCTCGGGCGCCCCGTCGTGCCCGACGACGAGTGCACGCGGATGACGTCGCGCAGCGGCGCGGCCTGATGCTCGCCGAGCGGCGGCCGCTGCGCCTGGCTGTCGCGCAGCTGGTCCTTGGTCGTGAACGGCGCGTGCACGAGGTCGTCGCGCGCGGGGTCGAAGCCGGTCTCGCGGAACCGGCGCGCGTAGAACGGCGACGCCGACTGCACGTACGCGAGCTGCCGGCGCAGGAGCCGCAGCTGCAGCGCGCCGACCTCGGCCCACGGCAGCGTCTCGACCTCGGGGCGCCAGCACTCGCGCTCGGCGGCGGCGAGAGTCATGGCCGGACCGCCGCGCCGGCGAGCGCGCCTCGCGCCGCCCCGGCGCAAGCCGCCCCGGCGAGCGCGCCTCGCGCCGCCCCGGCGCTCATCGCGCCAGCGCCCCGCGGCGCTCGAGCTCGTGGCGGCGGACCTGCCACTCGCGCGCGATGTGCTCGCGCATCAGCGTCTCGGCCAGCACGTGGTTGCGGCGCGCGATCTCGAACGCGATCCGCTCGTGGTCCTCGCGCGCGCGCTCGCGCCAGGCCGGGGATTGCGCGGCCTCGTTGAGCGCGCGGTAGGAGACCGGCCGCAGGCCGGCGAGCACCGAGGTGAAGACCGGGTTGCCGGTCGCCTCTGCGACGGCGAGGTGGAAGTCGACGTCCGCCGCGAGTACGTGCGCCGGGCGCTCGTCAAGCACCTCCATGTCGTTGACCGCCTCCCTGAGCCGCGTGTTGCCGCGCTCGGCGGCGAGCCGCGCGGCGGCCGGCTCGAGCGCCAGCCGCACGTCGAAGAGCTGGGCGGCGCTGATCTCGAACGAGCGCGAGACCGGCGCGTGCTCCTCGGCGGTGCGCGGCTCGGCGATGAACGTCCCGCCGCCGTAGCCGCGCCGGACCTCGAGGTCGCCCGACAGCTCCAGCGCCTTCAATGCCTCGCGCAGCCCCGAGCGCGAGATCCCGAACTCCTCGGCCAGCGCCGGCTCGGCGGGCAGCCGGTCGCCGGGGCGCAGCTCGCCCGACTCGATCGCCCGCCGCAGCGCGTTCAGGACCAGCTCGAAGCTGCGTCCCGCGGTCACGGGCGCGAAGGCCTTGCGCTGACGTCTGTTGTCCGACATCAGTCTCCTCTCTCTCCGGCGCGACTTATACACCTCGCCCACGCCCGCGACAAGCGTGTCTCACGTACGAGGGGAATAGACCCGGCGGCCGCGGCGTCCTCCCCCCACATGAACCCGCTCCTGATTCGCACCCTGATCGCTCAGAAGAAGCTCCTCACCAGCCCCGTCCGCGCTCGCAGCCCGCGCGACGCCGCGGAGATCCGCGCCGCGCTCCGCAAGGGCGCGTGAACCGCGCCGCGTGAGCGCGGCGCCCGCACGACACTCACGGGAACCTGCCGGCATCGCAAGCGGTGCCGGCAGGGCATCCCCTCACAACGTCTCGTAGAACTCGCGCTCGCGTGCCTCGAGCAGTTCCGGGATCGCCTCGTTCTTCACCAGCCGCGTGAAGTGCTCGGAGTCCATATGCGCCTGGTAGGCGTCCGCGTCGGCGTACTGCTCGTACAGAAAGAACAGCTGCGGGTTCTCCGGCGAGCGGTGCGCCTGGTAGTAGAGGTTGCCCGGCTCGGCCTTCGAGGGCGCGGTCATCTCGTCGATGACCTCGGCGAGCCGATCCTGCTTGCCCGCCCTGGCGGTCCACTTGGCACAGACGACGTAGGCCATCGGCAGCTGTCTCCGATCATGGTGGTGTGGAAGATGCAGCCAGCATGGTCCCAGCGACGGGTGGGGGGAACTCGCGCGCGGCCCGCGGGCAATCCCTCACATGACGCCCACCGACGCCGAGCTCATCCGTCACTCGCTCGCGGCCCCCTCGGCCTTCGGGGCGGTCTTCGACCGTCATTTCCAGGCCATGTACGCGTTCGCGCAGCGGCGCGTCGGGCCCGAGGCCGCCGAGGAGGTGGCCGCCGAGGCCTTCGCGCGCGCGGCCGCCGGCCGCGCACGCTTCGACCTCGCGCACGAGAGCGCGCTCAGCTGCTGACACGAGTGATCGGCTACCTCCGCTCGTCCGGCCAGCGGCCGTGCTCGTCGAAGTAGCGCCGGCGCGCCTCGTCGCGCTCGCGGTCGCGCTCGCTCTGCAGTGCGAGCCGGGCGAGCGCGTTGACGAGCGCGACAAGCCCCGCGACGCCGATCAGCACGATCCCTGCCCCGCGCGCGATCTCGTCGCCGAACACGACCAGCACGAGCCCCACGACCGCGGTCCCCACGGGGAGCCACACGCGGATGAACGTCATGCCACGTACTCGGCAAGCGTCCGCGGCTCGCGCCCCGTGAGGCGGCGGACGTCGTCGCTGACGGTCGCCAGCTCGCCGCGCGCGATCGCGACGTAGGTCGTGACCCAGCCCTCGACCTCCCAATCCGGCGCGCCGTAGACGCGGCGCGACGCGTACGCCTCCTCGAGCGTCTCGTCGTGGTAGCGCACCCCGAGCAGCGCCGCGGCCTCGGCGAGCGTGAACGCCTCGCGCCCGGTGATGTCGTACGTCGCGCCGTCGTGGCCGCTGCCGGTCAGGACGGCGGCCGCGGCGGCGGCGACGTCGTCGCGCAGCACGGCGCCCACGCGGCCGTCCCCGGCCGGGCCGCGAATCACGCCGTCGGACCCCGCCATCCCGGGGATGAAGTCCATGTAGAGGTTCATCCGCAGGAACGTGAAGGCCACGCCCGCCGCCCGGATCCGCTGCTCGGTCGCGTAGTGGTCGCGCACCAGCGTGAAGACCGCATCGGGGCTCGCGCCCACGAACGACAGGTAGACGATCCGGCGCACGCCGGCCGCGACCGCCGCGTCGACGGCGCCGAGATGCCGCGCGACGCGGTCGGGCGCCTCCGCGGCGGGGATCAGCAGCAGCGTGTCGACGCCCTCGAGCGCGGCGCGCATGGCCGGGACGTCGCCGTAGTCGGAGGCCACGCGCACGTCCGCGCCGACGTCCGGCGCGCGCGCACGATCGCGCACGACGAGCCGGAGCGGGCGCAGGCCGAGCAGCGCGAGGACGCGCGACCCGACCTCGCCCGTCGCACCGGTCAGCGCGATCAGCGGTTCCGTGGGCACGAACTGGATTGTGGCCCTTACGGGCTCGTGGTGGACAGCGTGAACACCAGCGTCGTGGCGTAGGTCCCGGTTCGCAGCGCATCGCCCGCCCCGACCGCCTGGGTGAACGGCACGGTCACCGAATCGTTGGCGACCGGCGCCGGCCAGGCCCGAACCGTGGCCGGCAGCGCCGACCCGGCGACCTGGAGCGGCTGCGGGAGCGAGAACGCGCCGTTGCGCAGGTGCCCGTCGCCCGTGGCGGTGAGCGCCGCGTCGCCGGCCGTGGAGATCACGGACGCCGTGGTCGACGCGCTGTACGTCCGCGCGACGCCCGGGACGAACGCGCCGAAGTCGGCAGGCCCGCCCAGGCTCAGCGAGAGCGTCGGCGCGACCGTCCCGCCGACGTCGCCCCGGACCGTCGGGAAGTCGTCGATCTCGATGTTCGCCGACGGCCCGGCGAGCTTGATCAGGGCGCCGCCGAACGCGCCGCCCGAGAACGTCCAACCCGCCGGCGCGCCGCGCAGCGCCGCCGCACCGTCGAACCGGGGCAGCGTGCGCCCGTCGACCCGGATCTCGTACGGCGCGCGCTGCCCGAGCACGAGGATCTGGCTCTCGGCGGGCGCGCCGCGCAGCTCCAGGCTCATCCCGAACGGCTGTCCGTCGCTGGTGAGCGAACCGCCGCCGGAGCCGGTCGCCACCGCGTGCCCGGCGCCCGGGGCGACCATCCAGCCCGCCCGGCCGGCCGGGGAGAGCGCGTCGACGTCCCAGCCGCTCGGCCAGACGTCGGGCGCGCGCAGGTTGAACCCGATCGCTGAACCCGCCTTGATGTACAGCGGCATCTCGTCCAGCGACGTCGTGCGCACGATCGTCCGCCCGCCGTCGAGCACATCGCCGCTGTAGAGGTCGATCCAGCGGCCCGCGGGCAGGTAGACGCTGACCGGCGTGGGCTGCCCGGCCGCCCCGTCGGCCTCGGCGCGGTCGGCGCTCACCGGCGCGGCGAGCAGCGACGGGCCGACCATCAACTCCTGGTCGAGCGCCCACGCGTTCTGATCGTCCGGGTACTCATAGCCGACCGTCCGCAGGATCGGCACGCCGGTCGCCGCGGCCTGCTGGGCGAGCCCGTAGAGGTACGGGAAGAGCTCGTAGTGCAGGACGACCGCCGCGCGGAAGCGGTCGATCGTCGCCTGCGGGTACAGCCACGGCGTGGCGTTCAGGCCGGCGCCGCCGACTTCGAAGACCGGGCTGATGGCGCCGAACTGGGCCCAGCGGGTGAACAGCGACGGCGTCGGGCTGTTGGTCGCATTGGCCGGGCTCACCGGGTCGATCCCGCCGACGTCCGAGCCCCACGCGAAGTGTCCGGTCAGCGACTCGCTGGTCCCGAAGCGCACCTGGGAGCGCAGCCCGGAGAACGCCTCGTTGGCGTCGCTGCCCCACATCCCGTGCGTGCCCTGGGCGGTGCCCGTAGCCGCGGTGCGCACCAGCGTGAGGAAGTCCTCGCCGTCGACCGCGCGCAGGGCCTCCGAGACCGCCGTCTGATACAGCACCGGGAACTGGTTGTAGAGCTCGTTCCCCGGACCTCCGGCGAGCGTCGCCGCGTCCAGCTGGTACTCCTCGCCGCGGTCCTCCTTGGCCATGTCGACGCCCATCCGGAAGACCGACGTGAGCTTGTCGATGTAGTGCTGGCGGGCCGCCGGGTTCGTGAAGTCGATGTAGTTCGTCCCGGGGATGATCCAGTGGTTGGCCGCCCACTCGCCGTTGAACGAGCTGCAGGACCCGCCGCCCGTCGCCGTCGTGACCACGTGCGGGCCGACCCACAGGCCGAAGCGCACGCCCAGCGCGTGGACCTGATCGATCATCGCCTGCGGGTCAGGGAAGAAGCGCGGGTCGAACGCGCCGGTGTTCGTACAGGCGCTGCCGTTCTGGCGCGTCGTGTTCGAGGCCGGCTGCACCTCCCACGGGTTGTCGACGAACACCGTCCCGATCGGGATCCCGAGCGCCTTGAACTGCTTGACGTCGTCCACCACCTGATCCTGGTTGGCGTTGACGTCGCGCCACTTCATCAGCGCGAACTCGGTCGGCGGCGGCAGACTCGGCAGCCCGACCGTGCGGTAGTAGTCGGCCGTCACCTGCGCGGGATCGCCGGCGTAGACGTCGTACGTGAGCGCGCTGGCCTTCACGCAGACCTGCACACGGTCGTTCTGCGCGGTCGCGGCGAGCGGGCAGGGCGCCGGCCTGGGCGCGCCGGTCGGCACGCTCGGCGTCGTCGCGCACTCCGGCCCGTCGCCGCCGTCGGTGGCGCCCGGGAACGCGAAGCGGCCGACGTTGCTCGTGTGCGCGTAGAAGCCGTAGCCCGACGAGCTCAGATAGAACGGCGTCGAGACCTCGGCCTGGTTTGAGCAGTAGTTGTCCGCGTGGCGGCCCTCCTTGCCGACCCGCCAGGCGCGGACCCTCCCGCGCAGGTCGACGGCGGCCGCCGAGCTGCCCGCCAGGTAGTGCTCCTGCGGACCGGCGGCGAGCGCCTCGTAGAGCGTCGTGACGTCCGCGCCGGGCGCCAGTGACCAGCTCACGCGCGCACCGTCGGCGGTCTGCGTGACGGTGACCGTCGCGGTCCGGCCGGGCTCGTCGGTGGCGACGTTGTAGGCCGTCCCCCCGGCGACCGGCGCCTGCGACACCAGGTCGGTCAGGTGATGCGGCGCGCCGCCTGCGCTGTAGGACATCCGGCCGCCCGGGCCGGTGAGATCCGCGCCCGCCTGGCGCGTGATCTCCGTGCCGCCGTGCTCGAACGTGAGCCGGAACGGGCTCGCCTCGGCCGTCCAACTCACGGGTTCCGCCGCGGCCGGCGCCGCGCTCGCCAGCAGGCCGAGCGCCGCGAGCCCCAGGCATCCCCATCTGCTCATGTGATCCTCCCGATACCGACGGGCCCCGGCGCGGACGCCGGGGCCCACTGAGGTCCTACGGATTCGTGGTGCTCAGCGTGAACGTGAGCGTCTTGCTGTAGCTGCCGGTGCGCAGCGCGTCGTTGGCGGCGATCGACTGCTTGAACGGGATCGTCACGACGTCGTTGGACGCCGGCGCCGACCACGTCTTGACCACGGCTCCAAGCGCCGAGCCGGCGACCTGGAGCGGCTGCGGGAGCGAGAACGAGCCGTTGACCAGATGCCCGGTCGCGGTCGCGCTCGGGTCGGCGACCGACAGCGTCGCGTCGCCCGCCGTCGAGACGACGGTCGCCGTGGTCGAGGCGAGGTAGTCCCTCGCCACGCCGGGCGTGAACGCGCCGAAGCTCGCCGGCGCGCCGAGGCTCAGCGACAGCGTCGCCGGCACGGTGCCGCCGACCGTGCCCGTCGCGTCGGCGCCGATCGAGAAGTGCATCCGGCCCGAGCCGACGCTGAACACGGTGCGGCCGTCCTGGTCGCCGACCAGCACCGGCGCTCCCGCCCCGACGCCGACGTAGTGCAGCCCCTCGGCGTTCGGGATCGCGACGGTCGCCCTGACGTTCGCCGGCACGTCGACGTCGAGCACCAGCCCGCCGCCGGTGCGCTGCCACGCGACGCCGACGGTGCCGCGCTGCGTCCACGCGGAGCCGCTCACCCAGTGCAGATCGGCGCTCGAGAGCGCCGGCGGGGCGATCCGCACGGTCGCGGCGCCGGGCGAGGTCACGCTCACCCCGAGAAGCGACTCGACCATGTCCACGACGCCCCACGAGCCCCAGCCGTGGGACATGCTCTCGTTGTTGGAGGGGTTGCAGGGGAACGAGTCACAGCCCGGGTTCCACTGCTCCCACATGTACGTGCCCTGCTCGGCGAGCGTCCGCGCGGGACCGTCCGCGTCGGGGTCGGTGAGCAGCTTCACGATCTGGTCGTAGCGGCCGGTGTCGGCCAGCGCGGAGAGCAGCACGTGCCAGGTCATCGGGCCCTGGTGCATGCCCTGGGCGACGATCTCATTGCCGAGCGCAGCGCGGTCGGCCGCCGGCGCGATCCCGTAGTAGACCGGGTAGGACTGCGCGTGCTGGGCGTGATTGTCGATCTGCGGGTTGCCGGCCGCGGAGGAGAGCCCGTCCGAGTAGAGCCCGTCCGGGCGCAGCAGCTTCGCGTTCATGGTCGCCGCCAGCGAGTCCGCGAGGCCGCTGTAGAGCGCCGCGTCGGCGGTCTTGCCGAGCGCCGACGCCGCCGACGCCACGGCCCGCCAGGCGCCCACCGCCTCGGCGTTGTGGATCGTGCGCGCGGCGTTGTTGGTGAACGTGTAGCCGTAGCGCATCTGCGCCGGCCAGTCGATGATCCCGTACTGGTAGGAGCTGGTGCCGCCGAACAGGTTGTAGATCAGCCCCTGCGCCCCGCCGCTGGTGGCGAGGTTGGCCTGCAGATAGCCCGCGATCAGCTTCAGCGAGTCATAGCTCGTGGCGAGCGTCGCGAGGTCGCCGCTCTGCTCGTAGTAGCGCCACACCCAGCCCGGCACGAACTCCGTGTAGTCGGGGATGTCGCGCATGTTGTCGCCGTTGGGATAGACGGCGTTGACCCGTCCCGGCGTGCTCAGGCTGCCGAACGAGCACGGGACCTGCGCCGCGGTGCAGTAGCCGCTCGACGCGGACTTCCACGCGTGCGTGGCCGAGTCGAGGACCTCCCGGATCGCCCGCGCCGTCGCCGTGCGGTCGCCGAGCGCGCTCATGTTCGCGTAGGAGATATCCACCGTGTCGCCCGTGAACTGGCCCTTCTCGCGCGTCGGGGTGTCGAGGAACGTCTGCTCGGACGAGTACATGCCCGAGCGCTGCATCAGCGCGAAGTCGGCGTTGAGCGTCGCGTTGTCGGAGTCGAACGTGGCGCGCCGCACGGCGGGCGCGTGCTGGTACTGCGTGACGGCGGCGATGTCGGCCGCGGTCAGGGTCTCCCCCGGCCCGGGCGGCAGGATCTGCAGGTAGCGCCAGCCCCAGTACAGGTGCGGCTGCGCGGTCTGGGCGCCGTCCTTCTCGGTGTACCACCAGCCCATGTTCGAGCCCTGCGTGTCATGCGTCGAGGTGCCGGCGCGCGAGCCCTCGACGAAGCGCGCGTTGGCGTGCGCGCGCGAGAGCGGCGCGTCGAGCGTGATGCCGGTCCCGCCCGCGCCGGCGGTGCCGACCGCGGTGATCGTCCGGACCTCGGGATCGCCCGCGCCGAAGCCGTTCGCGGCCTGGTCGATCGTGATCCGATCGCCGGCGACGAAGTTCGCGACGCTCGCGACCTTAACCATTGAGTCGCCGGCCGCGGCCGCCGCGGCGAGCGTCGTGTTGTTGAGCCGATAGCTCGTCTGCATCACGAGCGCGCGACCGGCGACGCCGCTCTTGAGGTTCAGCTGCGGAACGCCGGAGAGCACGTGCCCGAAGTCCGCGACCACGCTGCCGTCGGCGAGCGTGCGGACCGACACGGGGTGCACCGTCTCGTAGTCGAGCGAGGAGATCGCGGGATCGAGGTGCGAGAACGTGTCGCGCAGCGGGTTGACCGGCCGCGGGTGCGCGCCGATCGCGTACGCCGGCGCCCATGTGGAGTCGTCGAATCCGGGCGTGTCCCAGCCCGGGATCTCGAGCCGCGCGTCGTAGCGTTCGGCGTTGTCGCCGGAGTCGCTGTTGCGGCGCGTGATCGTCGAGTTCGTGAACTGCGTCGCTTTTGAGACCTTCCAGGTGCCGTCCGTGACGAACGTCTCGCGCGAGCCGTCCGCGTGGTCGACGACCATCTTCATCAGCAGCCCGGACGGGCCGGCGGAGTCGACGACGGCGTTGCCGCTCGCGTGCGCGGCGGCGAGCGCGGGCGTGACCGTGATACCGGTGCCGGTCGCGCCCGCGGTGCCGATCGCGGTGACCGTGGTCGGCTCGCCGCCGACCGTGATCTGGTCACCGGCGTCGAAGACGGCGACGCTGGCGACCTTCAGGTTCGTCGCGCCGGCCGCGCTCGCCGCCGACAGCGTGGTGTTGGACGCCGGGCCGTTGGCGCGGCCCTGGCACGTGCACGTCCAGTAGTGATAGAGCGCGCCGAGCGCGAGCGGCGCGCCGGCCGTCACCGCGTCGGTGGCGTCGAACGCGTAGTACTGGCCCTCGCCCGGATAGTCGTAGTTGTCGCCGCGGCCCACGACGTGACCGTTGACGTGCACCTCGTAGTCGCCCATCGCGGACGCGTAGATACGCGCCCGTGTGACCGGACTCGTAGAGACGCTGAACGTCCTGCGCGCGAGCGTCCAGTCGTCGGTCGAGTCGTTTCCGCTGGTGATGCGCCGGATCCACTGCGCTCCGGACCAGCCCGCGTCGGTCAGACCTGTGTCGAAATGCGCAACTGGTGACCAATCGGATGCGGTGCCGTCCGGCCCCCACGTGCGTACGGTCCAGTCGTAGCTCGCCCCGTGGTCGAGCGTCGGACCTGCGTATGCCACGTAGGACTGCGAAGAGGCCGCGACCTTCCCGCTGTCCCATACGTCCGTCGCGCCCGCCGAGACCTTGATCTCGTACGCGCTCTGGTCGGTCGGCGGCATCCACCCGAACTGCGGCGCGCCCTCGACGTTCAGCGGGCGCTCCTGGTCGCCCACCGTCAGTCCGCTCGGCGCGGCCGCCAGCGCCGGCGAAGCCAACACGATCGCCAGCGCGACCCCCGCGCCGGCGCACCATCCCAACCTCAGGCCCATGGATCTCCTCCTCCGGGAGTTCATGAGCGGAACTGGTCGAGCCCGCTCGTGAACACGTTTCTACGCCCAATATCTAACGACACGCGTCAAGTACCGATCGCCGGCGCCCCCCGGAACACATTCGGCACATTCCGGTGTAGATCCGTCACACCCGCCCGCGCGACGATGCGGCGCATGGCCGGTGCGAGTCGAGTTGTCAGACCAGGAGACCGAAAAGTCGACTCGGACGTCGCGGCGCTGGCGCGGCGCCAGTGGGGCGTGGTGAGCGCCGGCGAGCTTCGCGCGCTCGGCCTGTCCTACACGGCGATCGAGGACCGGGTGCGCAAGGGCCACCTGCACGCCGTGCATCGCGGCGTGTACGCCGTGGGGCATCTGCAGCTGCACACGGAGGGCCACTGGCTAGCCGCCGTCAAGGCCTGCGGGCCGAACGCGGTCCTGAGCCACTATTCCGCGGCGGCGCTGTGGGGGCTCGTGAAGTGGGACGGGCGCCCGACCGACGTGACGGTCGGGCAGCGAGGGACGCGGCAGCGCGCCGGACTCCGGGTCCATCGGACCAAGCACCCTGAGCTCGCTCTGCGCCGCAATGTGCCCGTCACGCCCGTGCTGCGCACGCTGTGTGACCTCGCCACCGTGCTCGATCCGTTCTGGCTGCGCCGGGCCGTGCGCGAGGCCTATCACCGGCGGCTCGTGGCGACCGCCGAGCTCGCCCGGGTGAAGCCGCCGGCGATCCGCAGGATCGTCGCCGACCTCGAGCCGACGCGCTCGGTGCTCGAGGACATGGTGCTCGACCTGATCCTCGCGGCCGGGTTCGAGCGGCCCGACGTCAACGCGTCGCTCGTGCGCGACGGGCAGTCGCGCACGCCGGACTTCCGCTGGCCGCACCGCCGGCTGATCATCGAGGCCGACGGCGGCGCGACCCACGACCACGACCTCGCGCGCTACGAGGACGCCGAGCGCACCCGGCAGCTCGGCGAGCGGGTCGTCCGCGTCACGTGGCGCCAGGCGACGCTGCGCCCGCAGGCGACCGTGCGCTACCTGCGCGCGCTCGCGACCGCGACGGGCGGCGGCGCCTGGCGGCCGGGCGAGACGATCGATGCGACGACCGGGCTTCGAGCAGCGCGGGTCGGTGCCGGCTAGGCGAGCGTCCGGCCGTCCCGACCGGCGTCGTCGTCGGCCGCGACGACCGCCTGCTCGGCGACGACGTCGCCGAGCGCCGGCTCGGGGTCGATCCCGAGTCTCGTCAAGTCCGGGCGCGAGCCCGCCCCCGGCGATTCCAGGCGCGAGCGCGCCCTCGGCCGGCGCGGCGAGCGGGCCGTCCGGCCGCTGGTAGACGCCGCGCGCCTGGAGGGCCTGGATCTGCGGCTCGAGCACCTCGCGGCGGTACTCGTCGTGCTTGTACGGGGCGCGATCTGCGTAGAGGTTCGCCGGGTAGACGGGCTGGGCGTAGATCAGCCGGTACTGCTCCATCGTGAGGTCCTTCATCCAGTTGCCCCACTTCGCGTTGGCGCGGAAGTGCCGCAGCGCGCCGATGTCGACCGTGCCGCCGACCCACGACGAGCTGCCGGAGTACGCGTGCTCGCCGACGACGCGCCCGAGGTAGTCGGCGATCAGCGAGTGGCCGCCGAACGTGTCGATCGGGGTCTGGTCGTCGGGCATCAGGTAGTACGTGCCGACGTTGGGCGCGATCACGTAGAAGTTGTTGTCGAGCGCCCGCGCGCGGGTCTGCACCACATAGGCGTCGCTCGAGCGGTGCGGGAACGAGGCGCGATAGACGACCTCGGCGCCGTTCATCGCCAGCCCGCGCGCGTTCTCGGGATACGAGCCCTCGTTGGCCATCATGATCCCGAGCCGCCCGATCTCGGTGTCGGCGACGGGATAGAACGCGTCGAGCGTCTCGCCGTAGAGCTCGATCCAGCGGTCGTACACGTTGTGCGGCGTCATCGAGTGCTCCACCGGCAGCAGCGGCACGACCTTGTGGTGACGCAGCACGACCTGGCCGTCGGGGTCGAGCACGAACCCGACGTTGAAGAAGCGCCCGGGGAACTCCGGGTGGCGCGCCTTTGCCTGGGCCATGATGAACACGCCCCACTTGCGCGCCAGCCGTCCGAGCTCGTCCGTCTCCGGACCCGGGATGTCGATCGCGCACTCGCGCGCGAACGTCTCGTGGTCGAGGTCGAGCACCTCGTCGTTGAAGCCCTGGAGCGCGCCCTCCGGCACGGCCACGAGCCGCACCGGCAGGTCCAGCCCACCCAGCCACGTGGACGCGGTGAACAAATGGTCGAGGTGCTCGAGGTTGCGGGCGATGTCCGCGCGCTTGCGGATGCCCCACATCGTGGGAACCAGCCCGATCGCCTGATACGGCTCGATCATCGCCCTCTCTCCTCGCTCGAACGAGGGGCAATCCTCCCACGCGACGATCCGGGGCGCGAGGGCGCTGACGGCGCGGCGCGCGGCGCGCGGCGGGCGCGGGCCGGCCGCGCGCCGGGCGCGGACCGCGCGAGGCGCGCGGCGGGCGGCGGCCGGGCGCGGGCCGCGCGAGGCGCGGCGCGCGGCGGGCGCGGGCCGCGCGAGGGCGCGGCGGGCGCGGGCCGGCGGCGACGGCGCCGCCGGCCCGCGCTCAGCTCACGGCGTCGTCGTCGACAGCGTGAATGTGAGCGTCTTGGCGTAGTTGCCGGTGCGCAGCGCGTCCGTCGCGCCGACGTGCTGGCGGAAGGCCAGCGAGACGCCGTCGTTGCTGACCGGACCGGTGTACGTGAGCAGCGTCGTCGGCGCGGCGCTCGAGCCGACGTCGGCGAACGCGCCGCCCGTGCCCGCCGGGCTCAGCGCGTTGGCCTGCACCGGCGATGGCATCGCGAACGTCCCGTTGACCAGATGCCCGGTCGCCGTCGCGCTGGCGTCGGCGACCGACAGCGTCGCGGAGCCGGCGGTCGAGACGACGTTGGCGGTCGTGCTCGCGAGGTAGTCCTTCGCGGCGCCCGGGATGAACGCGCCGAACGACGCCGGCGTGCCGAGCGTGAGGTTCAGCTGGGCCGGCACGGCGGCGCCGACGTCACCAGAGACGTTCGTCGCCGCGAGGATGTCCGGGGCGACCGCGGTCTTCCACACGGTCGCGCCGCCGTTGTTGGCGTTGACCGCGCAGTAGATGACCTTGCCGACGTCCGCGGCGCCCGGCGTGTACGTGTCGCCGTCGCCGACGACCTGCGAATCGCTCAGCGTCTGCGCCTGCGTCCCGTACGTCTGGTTGATCGGGAGCGTCTCGTTCCAGTAGTCGGTCGCGCTCGGCGCGCGGAAGCGCGGGTTGGTCGGGAGGATCTTGTTCGACCGGTACCACTTGACGAAGTACTCGGTGCCCGCGGCGGCGTTCCAGGTGCCGTGGTTGCAGGTCAGCGCGTTGCCCTGGTAGCCGGAGCCGGAGACCGACGGCGCGGCGGTGTTGACCGGGATGTCCGAGTCCGGTATGTCCTTGACCTGGATCAGCCGGTAGGAGATGCGGTCGGTGCCGCCGTGCGTCTGCAGCCCAAGGTAGCCCTGCGTGAACTGGCGCGCCATCGTCGGCGCATCGCCCGCGCGGGTGTTGATCTTGGGAATCGAGTTGTCGAACTGGTTGATCATCTTTCCGTCGATGATCACCGTGTACTGCTGGCCGATCGTCCGGATCTCGTACTGGTGCCAGACACCCTTGGTCAGCCGCTCGTACGTGCCCGACTGCTGGGCGTTGAGGTTGCGGAAGCCGTAGACCGAGCCGGTCTTGATCGGGTCGGTCGAGGGGTTCGGGCCGCCGCCGTTGAGCGACTCGTTGATCTGGATCTCGTGGCCGCAGTAGACCTGCGTCCAGTGCTGGTGGTTGTTGGCGTTGCCGTTGACCGTCAGCGGCTGGCCGTTGGTGCCGTTGACGTTGTAGACGCCGGACGCCGTCTGGCGCGCGCAGTAGCCGCCCGTGTACGTGAACGGCGGCGTGGAGGCGTTGGAGGCCGGCGGGAACGGGCCCGGCGCGCCGGCCCAGGTGTACGTCGTCGACGGGGCCGGGGTGGTGCGGTTGCAGAACGCCAGCGCACCGCCGCAGACGTCGTAGTTGAAGCCGGTCGGCTTCTGCGCCAGGACGTCGGTGGTCGTGGCACCCGTGTACACGAAGTACGGCGCGCGGATCATGATGCCGCCGTTGGGCGTCGAGTTCGCAACGGTGTCGTCGATCGTGTACTGGACCCGGAACACCACGTTGCCGAACGGTCGCGGCGTGTACCAGTAGGAACCGAACGGCGACGCGCCCACGCGGATGATGCCGGTGTCGGCCTCGAGATGGGCGTCGGCCTGCGAATTGGACTGCGCCAGCGTTCCCGACGCGAACCTCCACTTGTCGAACGACGCATCCGACCCGGTGGCGCTGCCGTCGAAGATGTAGTGGAAGCCCGGATCGGGCGGCGGCGCAACGTATTGGGCGTGTGCGGCCGGCGCGGCTACCAGTCCGGCGGCGACCGCGAGGCATCCTGCCGCGCGTGTCCTGAACCTCATGCCTTCTCCTCCTCCATTTGGCCCCTGGCACCCCTTATGTCGGGTGCCCCTCCAGGCTTATACCGGGAATGAGGGCAAAGTGGGAGTGGTTTGAAGGAGAACTGTGAAATTCCGACACTTCGAGTGAGGGTCGCGTGACCCCGGCGAGACTACCCCGCGACCGGCAGGACGGTCGTGCCGCCGAGCCGCAGCGCGTCCGCCTCGCCGTCCGAGAGCCCGTGCGCCAGCGTCGTGGTGATCGCCCCGATCGGAGCGATCACGCTCAGCCCGCGCAATGACAGCTTGTCGCGATCGATCAGCAGCGTCGGCTCCCCGGCCTGCTCGATCATCGCGCGCTTGACCTCGGCCTCCAGCGGATCGGCGTCGGTGAGCATGCCGTTGGGCGCCACGCCTTTGACGCTCAGGAACAGCCGATCGGCGAAGTGACCCTGCACGGTGCGGACCGCGAACGGGCCTACGAACGAGCGGGTGAGCCGCCGCAGCGTGCCGCCGATCCCGATCACCTCCAGGGCCGGTCCGCCCTCGTTGAACAGCAGCTCCATAACCGGCAGGCTGTTGGTCAGCACGGTCGCCGCGAGCCCGGTCTCGACCAGACGGCGGGCGACGAAGTAGGTCGTCGTCGAGGAATCCAGGAACACGGTCTCGCGCGGGCTCATGAGCCCCACGGCGGCTTCGGCGAGCGCGGCCTTCTCGCCCGCGTTCGCCTCCAGCCGGCGCGCGAACGAGTCCTCGTGCGCCGACACCGCGGGCAGCACCGCGCCGCCGTGCGTGCGGCGCACCACGCCCCGGCGCTCGAGCTCCGCGAGGTCGCGCCGCGCCGTCATCGGTGAGACGCCGAATCGCTCCTCCACCTCGGCGACGGTGACGGCGCCCGCCGTGCGCAGGTGCTCGGCGATCTCCCTCCGGCGTGTCTCGGCCAGCACGCGTTCCCTCCTCTGATCGTGTGCGTGCGAATCGTGCAGTGTCAGGCGATGAGGCAATCAACAAGTGTTCGCTTTGTCAAGCAAACGCCCATGAACGGACACCGTTCCGACCAAAAGAAATCAGTGCGCCCCTTGACAGATCGAAATCGCTCTGTTTTGATCGCGCTCTGTTGTTTCGAGGGGGAGGAGCCTCAAATCAACCATCACCCGACATCTGAGTCGTCGCCGATCATCGCGCTCCAGGACGCCAGCAAGTCCTACGGCGCGGTCCACGCCTCGCGCAGCGTCTCGATCACCCTGCGTCCCGGTGAAGTCCGGGCGCTCGCAGGTGAGAACGGCGCCGGCAAGTCCACGATCGTCCGCATGCTCGCCGGCGTGCAGCGGCCGGACGACGGGACCGTGCTGGTGGACGGCGAGCCCGTCACGTTCGGCGGGCCGGCGGACGCCCGTGACGCGGGCATCGCGGTGATCTATCAGGAGCCGACGCTCTTCCCCGACCTCTCGGTCGCGGAGAACGTGATGATGGGCCGTCACCCCCTCGGCTCGCTGCGGCGGATCGACCGCCGCGAGCTGCATCGCCAGGTCAAGGAGCTGATGGACCGGCTCGGGGTCAAGCTCGACCCGGACGAGCCGGTGCGCGGGCTCTCGATCGCCGACCAGCAGATCGTCGAGATCGCCAAGGCGCTCTCGTTCGACGCGCGCGTGCTGATCATGGACGAGCCGACGGCGGCGCTCTCGGGCAACGAGGTCGAGCGGCTGTTCGGCGTCGTGCGGACGCTGCGCCAGCGCGGCGCGGGCGTGCTCTTCATCTCCCACCGGCTCGACGAGATCTTCACGATCTGCGACACCGTGACCGTGCTGCGCGACGGCGCGGTCACGCACGACGGCCCCACGGCGGAGCTCAACACCGACGAGCTGGTGCGGCGGATGGTCGGCCGCGAGCTGTCGGCGATGTACCCCAAGCAGGTCACGGAGTTCGGCGAGCCGGTCCTGCGCGTGTCCCGGCTCACCCGCGAGGGCGTCTTCACCGACATCTCGTTCGAGGTCCGGCGCGGCGAGATCGTCGCGTTCGCCGGCCTCGTCGGCGCCGGCCGCAGCGAGGTCGCCCGCGCGATCTTCGGCATCGACACGCCCGACGGCGGCCACGTCGAGGTCGACGGCGTCCGCCTCAAGCGCGGCTCGCCGACCGCCGCCATGCGCGCGGGGGTCGGCCTGGTCCCCGAGGACCGCCGCCAGCAGGGCCTCGTGATGGAGCTCTCGATCGAGCGCAACGTCGGGCTCACCCGCCTGCAGGTGCTGGGCAACCGGATCGGGCTGATCGGCTCCGGCTCGGAGGCCGCCCTCGCCGCCGACTGGGCCGCGAAGCTGCAGCTCAAGTTCCAGCGCCTGAGCGACCCGGTCGGCTTCCTGTCGGGCGGCAACCAGCAGAAGGTCGTGCTCGCCAAGTGGCTGGCGACCGACCCGAAGGTCCTGATCATCGACGAGCCCACGCGCGGCATCGACGTCGGCACCAAGGCGGAGGTGCACCGGTTGATGTCCGAGCTCGCGGGCCAGGGGCTCGCCGTGCTGATGATCTCCAGCGAGCTGCCCGAGGTGCTCGGGATGGCCGACCGCGTGCTGGTCATGCACGAGGGGCGCCTCGTGCGCGAGATCACCCGCGCCGACGCCGACGAGGAGTCGGTGATGCGCGCCGCCACCGGTCAGGCGGTCGCCGCATGACCGCGCACACCGAGGCGCCGCCGGTGAGCGCGCCGGAGCACGAGCGCAGCGGCCGGCAGTTCGTCGACGCGCTGATCCGCGCGCGCGAGCTCAGCCTCGTGGGCGTGCTGGTGCTGCTCGTCGGCGGGACCACGCTCGCCAACCCGCGCTTCCTCAACAGCCAGAACATCCGCGACATCCTGCTCGACGTCTCGATCGTCGCGCTGCTCGCGGTCGGCCAGACGATCGTCGTGGTCACCCGCAACATCGACCTCTCGGTCGGCTCGGTGCTCGGCATCACGGCGTTCCTCACCGGCGTCCTGTTCGCCGACCACCACGTCGCGATTCCGGTGGCATTCGTCGCCGGGACCGCCGTCGGCGCCGGCTTCGGGCTGATCAACGGCGCGATGGTCGCATTCGCGCGCGTGCCCTCGCTGGTGATCACGCTCGGCACGCTCTATGTGTTCCGCGGGCTCGACTTCACGTGGGTCAAGGGGCGCCAGATCAACGCCTCCGACATGCCCGACAGCTTTCTCAAGCTCGCCTCCGACACGGTCTTCGGCATCCCGCTGCTGGCGCTGATCTCGGTCGTCGTGATGATCGCGGTCGGCACGGTGATGCGCAGCTCGCGCTCGGGCCGCGAGCTCTACGCGATCGGCTCCAACCCCGATGCGGCGACGCTCGCGGGCATCCGCGTGACCCGCCGCGTGATCGTGGCGTTCGTGGCCAGCGGCGCGCTCGCCGGCCTCGCCGGCGTGCTCTACGCCGCCCGCTACGGCACGCTCGACGCGAACGTCGGCACCGGCTCGGAGCTGGGCGTCGTGGCCGCGGTCGTCGTCGGCGGCGTCGCGATCTTCGGCGGCTCGGGCAGCGTCTACGGCGCGGCGCTCGGAGCGCTGCTGCTGAGCTGCATCGGATCGGCGCTGGTGATCCTCAAGGTCAACCAGTTCTGGGAGCAGGCGATCGACGGCTTCCTGCTGCTCGTCGCCATCGGACTCGACCGGCTGCTCGCCCTGCGCGTCGCCGCCGTCCTGCGCAAGAGGAGTGGACGCCGTGCCGGCTGACCTGCGAGCGCGCCTCGGGCGCTGGGAAACGCTGACCGTGCTCCTGCTGGTCGCGGCCCTGATCTTCGGCGCGATCAGCGCCGACGGGTTCGTCACCGGGCAGAACCTCAACTCGATCCTCTCGGACGTCGCGGAGATCGCGCTGATCTCGCTGCCGCTGACGTTGATCATCATCGCCGCCGAGATCGACCTGTCGGTCGCGTCGGTGCTCGGGCTGGCGAGCGCGCTGCTCGGCTCGTTGTGGAACCACGGCTGGCCGATCGAGCTGATCATCCCGGTGGTGCTGGTGATCGGCGCTCTGTGCGGCGCGATCAACGGCGTCCTGGTCACGCGCCTCGGCCTGCCGTCGCTGGCCGTGACGATCGGCACGCTCGGCCTCTACCGCGGCCTCGCGTTCGTGATCCTCGGCGACCAGGGGATCACCGACTTCCCGCAGAACTACCTCAACCTCGGCCAGGGGAGCTTCGCCGGCACGCAGATCCCGAACCCGACGATCCTGTTCGCGATCCTCGCCGTGATCTTCGGCGTGACGCTGCACCGCACCGCGGTCGGGCGCTCGATCTTCGCGATCGGCGCCAACGACGAGGCGGCGCGCTTCTCCGGCCTGCGCGTGAAGCGCATCAAGTTCTGGCTGTTCGTCGTCTCCGGGACCATCTCGGCGCTCGCCGGACTCGTCTACTCGCTGCGCTTCGGGTCGGCGCAGGGCAACAACGGCACCGGTCTGGAGCTGTCCGTGGTCGCCTGCGTGCTGCTCGGCGGAGTGTCCATCTTCGGTGGCCGCGGCCACCTGCTCGGCGTGATCGTCGCCGTCTTCCTGCTCGGCGTGCTCCGGAACGCGCTGACGCTCAACAACGTGTCCTCGGACGCGCTGACCATCGTGACCGGGGGGCTCCTGCTGCTCTCCGTGCTCGGACCCAGTGTCACTGCTCGCGTGCGCGAATCGCTGCGGCGCGGCCGCTCGCCCATCACCACCCCATCAACACCCCTGTGAGGAGGGACATGTCCACATCGATCGTTCCGAGGCTCGCTCGCCTCGGGGTCTTGGCCTCCGTGCTGGCGCTCGCGGCGTGCGGGTCGACCAAGAACAGCACCGACAAGGCGGCCAGCAAGTCGACCCCGGCGGCCGCGGCGACGGCGGCGGCGACCAAGAGCCCGGCGGACATCACCGTCGCGTTCCTGCCCAAGCAGCTCAACAACCCGTACTTCGCGATCTCCGACGCCGGCGGGAAGAAGGCCGTCACGGCGCTCGGCGCGCAGTTCAAGCGCGTCGGCCCGTCGGACACCGCGCCGACTGCGCAGGTCCCGTACATCAACACGCTGACGACCCAGAAGGTCTCCGCGATCGCGATCTCGGCCAACGACGCGAACGCGATCGTGCCCGCGCTCAAGAAGGCGATGGCGGCCGGCGTGAAGGTCGTGACCTACGACTCGGACGCCGCCCCCGAGGGCCGCAACATGTTCATCAACCAGGCCAGCGCGGAGGATCTCGGCCGCACCGAGGTCCAGCTGCTGGCCAAGGAGATCAACAACACGGGCCAGATCGCGATCCTCTCGGCGACCGCGAACGCGACCAACCAGAACACCTGGATCAAGTTCATGAAGGACGAGCTCTCCAAGCCCGAGTACTCGAAGATGAAGCTCGTCAAGGTCGCCTACGGCAACGACGACGACAAGAAGTCCTTCACCGAGACCCAGGGCCTGCTGCAGGCCTACCCCGACCTCAAGGGCATCATCAGCCCCACCACCGTCGGGATCGCGGCCGCGGCGCGCTACCTGCAGTCGTCGAAGTACAAGGGCAAGGTCATGCTGACCGGGCTCGGCGACCCCAACCAGATGCGCAAGTTCGTCCATGACGGCACGGTCCAGGGCTTCGAGCTCTGGGATCCGGGCGCGCTCGGCCAGCTCGCCGGCTACGCCGCGACGGCGCTCGCGCAGGGCACGATCACCGGCAAGGAGGGCGAGAGCTTCGACGCCGGCTCGATGGGCCAGAAGACGATCGGCGCCAACGGCGAGGTCCTGCTCGGCAAGCCCACCGTCTTCACCAAGGACAACATCGACCAGTTCAAGTTCTAGGGGTCACGGTCGGCGCGCTCATGGAACGGGTCTGCTTCGAGCTCCGTGTGCGCGCGGATCGTCTGCCGGAGTACCGCGAGCGTCATCGGGCCGTCTGGCCCGAGATGCTCGCGGCGCTCCGCGCGGCGGGCTGGACGAACTACTCGCTGTACCTGCGCGGCGACGGCCTCCTGATCGGGTATCTGGAGACCGAGGACTTCGACGCCGCGCAGCGCGCGATGGAGGAGACGGACGTCAACGCGCGCTGGCAGGCGGAGATGGCGGAGCTGTTCGAGTCGGGCGAGGCGCCCGTGTTCGCGCGGCTGGAGGAGGTGTTCCACCTTGACTGAGTTCGCGGCGATCGACCTCGGCGCGTCGAGCGGCCGCGTCGTGTGCGGCCGCCTGCGCGACGGCGTGATGGCACTCGAGGAGTGCCACCGCTTCGCCAACCGGCCGGTCCGCCTGCCGGACGGGCTGCGGTGGAACCTGCTGCACCTGTTCACCGAGGCGGTGGGCGCGCTGCGCGGGCGCGGCTTCGCGGGCGTCGGCGTCGACACCTGGGGCGTCGACTACGCGCTGCTCGACGAGCGCCGGCGTGTGCTCGGGCTGCCCTTCCACTACCGCGACGCGCGCACCGACGGGAATGTCGCGCCCCGAGCTCTACGCGGTCACCGGCATCCAGGACATGCCGATCAACACCGTCTATCAACTGCTGGCCGACGACCTGGTCGGCCAGGCGGACGCGATCGCGCTCGTGCCCGACCTGCTCGCCTACTGGCTGAGCGGCGAGCTCGCCAACGAGCGCACGAACGCCTCCACCACGGGGCTGCTCGACGCGCGCACGGGCGAGTGGGCGCTCGAGCTGATCGAACGGCTCGGGCTCCCGGCGCGGCCGTTCGGCGCGCTGGTCGAGCCCGGCACCGAGCTCGGGCCGGTGCTGGCCCACCACGAGCTCTCGGCGCCGGTCTACACGGTCGCGTCGCACGACACCGCGAGCGCGTACGTCGCGGCCCCGGTGCGCGACGAGCACGCCGCGATCCTCTCCTCGGGCACCTGGTCGCTGCTCGGCCTGGAGCTGCCCGCGCCCGTGCTGAGCGACCCGGCGCTGACCAACGAGCGCGGCGTCGACGGCACGATCCGGCTGCTCAAGAACGTGATGGGGCTGTGGCTCGAGCAGGAGTGCGCGCGCGTCTGGGACGCGCCGTTCGCCGAGCTGCACCGGGCGGCGCTGGCCGCGCGCGACGTACCGGTCTTCGACGTCGACGACGAGCGCTTCCTGCGCGGCGGCGACGTGCCGGCGATGATCGCCGACGTCTGCGGCCGCAAGCTGAGCCGCGGCGAGACGATCCGCGCGATCTACGTCTCGCTGGCCGACGCGTACCGGACCGTGCTCGAGCGCCTCGAGGCCGCCTCCGGCCGCGACGTGCGCACGATCCACGTGATCGGCGGCGGCGCCCGCAACGAGCTGCTGTGCCAGCTGACCGCCGACGTCACCGGGCGCGAGGTGCTCGCCGGCCCGGTCGAGGCGACGGCGCTCGGCAACGTGCTCGTCCAGGCGCGCGCCGCCGGCGAGCTGGGCTCGCTGTCCGACATGCGCGCGGTGTCCGCCGCGTCGGTCGAGCCCGTCCACTACGAGCCGTCCCGCGAGGAGATCTCCCTGTGACCGACCTGACCAGCGCCTTCCGCGACCTCGTGATCGAGACCCCGTCGTGGGGCTACGGCGACTCCGGCACGCGCTTCGGCGTCTTCCCCCAGCCTGGCCGCCCGCGCGACGTGTTCGAGAAGATCGAGGACGCGGCCGAGGTGCACCGGCTGACGGGCACGGCCGGCGCCGTCGCGCTGCACTTCCCGTGGGACGCGGTCGAGGACTATGACGCCCTGCGCGCGCACATCGAGGCCGCCGGGCTGCGCGTCGGGGCGGTCAACCCGAACCTCTTCCAGGACCCCGACTACAAGTTCGGGTCGGTCACGCATCCCGACGCGGCGGTGCGCGAGAAGGCCGTCGCGCACCTGCTCGAGTGCCTGGAGATCGCGTCCGCGCTGGGCGCGACGGCGCAGTCGCTGTGGCTGGCCGACGGGACGAACTACCCGGGCCAGGACGACCTGCGCGCGCGCCGGCGGCGGCTGCTGGACTCGCTGCGCCGCGTCTACGCGCAGCTGCCGGCCGAGCAGGAGCTGCTGGTCGAGTACAAGTTCTTCGAGCCCGCGTTCTACGCGACCGACCTGGCCGACTGGGGCAGCGCGCTGCTGGCCTGCCTGAAGCTCGGCGAGCGCGCGAAGGTGCTGGTCGACCTCGGCCACCACGCGCAGGGCACGAACATCGAGCAGATCGTGGCGTTCCTCGCCGACGAGGGCCGGCTCGGCGGGTTTCACTTCAACAACCGCAAGTACGCCGACGACGACCTGATCGTCGGCTCGGTCAACCCGTTCGAGCTCTTCCTGATCTTCGTCGAGCTGGCCGCCGGCCCCGCGCTGCCGCGGCTGACGATCGACCAGTCGCACAACATCGAGGCCAAGGTCGAGGCGATGGTGCTGTCGGTGGTCAACCTGCAGGAGGCCTACGCCAAGGCACTGCTGGTCGACCGCGACGGGCTCGCCGCGGCGCAGGCGGCCGGCGACGTGCTGGGCGCCCACGCGGTGCTGCTCGACGCCTTCAACTCCGACGTCCGCCCGGCCTGTGCCGCCGCGCGCGCCGCGCTGGGCGCGGCCGAGGACCCCATCAAGACCCTGCGCGAGTCGGGCTATGCCGGCCGCATGGCCTGTGACCGTGAACCAGAGCAGGAGCTGACTCGATGAGCACCGTGACACCCCTGATCGATCATGTAGAGGATCTGTGGCCCGCCGATGGTGTGCCCGACGACGTCCTCGGGCAGCTCGTATTGGCGTCGCACCTGCTGGGCGCCAACCGCGCGGTGTCGAACTTCGGCGGCGGGAACACCTCGGCCAAGACCACGACCGCCGACCACGCCGGCCGCTCCGTGAGCGCCATGTGGGTCAAGGGCTCGGGCTCGGACCTCGCGACGATGGGCCCGGAGCACTTCACGGGGCTCAAGCTCGACGAGGTGCTGCCGCTGATCGAGCGCGAAGCGATGTCCGACGAGGACATGGTCGCCTACCTGGCGCGCTGCCAGCTCGACCCCCGGATGCCGCGCGCGTCGATCGAGACGCTGCTGCACGCGTTCGTGCCGGCGCCGCACGTGCACCACACGCACCCGGACGGGATCAACGTGCTCGCGGGGACGCGCGACGGCGAGCGGCTGATCCACGAGTGCTTCGGCGACGAGCGCCGCCTGGATCCCGTACATCCGGCCGGGCTTCACGCTCTCGAAGCAGGTCGCGATCGCGGTGCGCGAGAACCCGGATCTGAAGCTCGTCGTGCTGGCCAAGCACGGGCTGATCGTGTGGGGCGACAGCGCCGAGGAGGCGTACCGCCGCACGATCGAGGTGATCAACCAGGCTGTCGGCTTCGTCAACGCGGTCACGGGCGACACGCCGCGCTTCGGCGGCCGGCTGCGCCGTCCTGACCGGCCGGGGCTGCTGCACTCGCTGCTGCCGGCGATCCGCGGCGCGGTGTCCTCCGAGCGCGCCAAGGTGCTGACCGTCGACACGTCGGCGCGCGCGCTCGAGTTCGTCTCGTCCGTGCAGGCCGGCGACCTGGTGACGGTCGGCGCGCCGTGCCCGGACCACCTGGTGCACACCAAGCGCCTGCCGCTGTGGATCCCGTACGACCCCGAGACCGACGACGCCGACGCATTGCGTACGCGCATCGCCGCCCGCGCCGAGGCCTACCGCGCCGACTACCGGGCGTACTTCGAGGCGCACGCCGGCGAGGGCGACACCGCGGGCGACCCGGACGCGCGGATCGTGCTCGTCCAGGGCCTCGGGCTGGTGTCGGCGGGGACCACGACGAAGCTCTCCAAGATCTCGCGCGACCTCTATCACCGCGCGATCGAGGTGATGGCGGGCGCGCAGGCGCTCGGCGAGTTCGTCTCGCTGGACGCGGCGGAGAGCTTCGCGATCGAGTACTGGCCGCTCGAGCTCTACAAGCTCGCGCAGGCGCCGCCGCCGGGCGAGTTGCAGGGCAGGGTCGCGATGGTGACCGGGGGCGCCGGCGGGATCGGGCATGCGATCATCGACTCGCTCGCCTCCGCGGGCGCCTGCGTGGTCGCGTTCGACCTCGATGAGGCGGGCGCGTCCGAGGCGGTCAGCGAGTACGGCGACCGCGGGCTCGCGGTCGGCGGCGACGTGACGTCCGAGGAGGCCGTGGCGAGCGCCTTCGCGGCCGCGGTCGGCGCGTTCGGCGGGCTGGACATCGTGATCTCGAACGCCGGCATCGCGTCCTCGGCGGCGCTCGAGGACACGACGCTCGCGGAGTGGAACCGCAACCACGCGATCCTCGGCACCGGCTACTTCCTCGTCGCGCGCGAGGCGTTCCGGGTGCTCAAGGCGCAGGACACCGGCGGCTCGATCGTGTTCATCGCGTCCAAGAACGCGCTGGTCGCGGGCAAGAACGCCGCCGCCTACAGCTCGGCCAAGGCGGCCGAGCTGCACCTCGCGCGCTGCCTCGCCGAGGAGGGCGGCGCCGACGGCATCCGCGTCAACACCGTCAACCCCGACGCGGTCCTGCAGGGCTCGAAGATCTGGGGCTCGTCGTGGCGCTCCGAGCGCGCCGCGGCCTACAACCTCGAGCCCGACGAGCTCGACGAGCACTACCGCCAGCGCAACACGCTGAAGGTCTCGATCTACCCGGAGGACATCGCCCAGGCCGTCCTGCACTTCGCCTCCGAGGCGCGCTCGGGCAAGAGCACCGGCAACCTGCTCAACGTCGACGGCGGCGTTCCCGCCGCATACGCCCGCTAAGGGTTCGTTGAAGAATGGTCGGTCCGACCGATGTGGTGCAGCCGTGGATGCCTCGGGCCGCACGCGCCGCGAAGGCGTGCCTCTGGCACGTCGAGCTGCGTGGGTGGCGCGAGGCGCCGCGGATGTGCCGCAGCGGCCGTACCGGAATTCTTCAACGGGCCCTAACCCACCACCCTCAGGTCCACGCCGGTCGCCCGCAGCGGCTCCATCGCCGCTGTGGGTGCGCCGTGGGCCAGCACCGTGGAGACCTCCGTGACCTTTGCGATGGCGTTCTGCCCGCGCGCCCCGAGCTTCGAGTCGTCCAGCAGCAGCACGGCCTCCTCGGCCTGGCCGATCATGCTGCGCTTGACCTCGGCCTCGAGCTCGTCGGCGTCGGTCAGGACGCCGTCGCGCGTGACGCCCTTGACCGACAGGAAGAGGCGGTCGGCGAAGTGCCCGAGCACGGTGCGGACGGCGTACGGGCCGACGTACGAGCGCGTCAGCGGGCGCAGCGTGCCGCCGATCCCGATCAGCTTCACGTTCGGCGTCTCGCGCGCGGCGATCGCGTCCATCACCGGCAGGCTGTTGGTGATCACGGTCACCCCGAGCCCGAGGTCGACGATCCGGCGCGCCACGAAGTACGCGGTCGAGCTCGAGTCCAGAAACACGGTCTCGCGCGGGCTGAGCATCGCGACCGCGGCGTCGGCCAGCGCGGCCTTGGCCTCGGTGGCGACTTCGACGCGCTGGGCGAACGAGTCCTCCTGCGCGGAGATCGACGGCAGGACCGCGCCGCCGTGGGTGCGTCGCGCGATGCCCTGGCGCTCGAGTTCGGCGAGGTCGCGCCGCGCGGTCATGGGCGACACGCCGAAGCGCGCCTCGACCTCCGTGACGGTCACGGCGCCCGTGTCGCGCAGCAGGTCGGCGATGGCCGAGCGACGGGCCATGGCCAGCATCGGGCGGTCTGAACGGCTGCGGTTGATAACGCGCTCCTCTCTCGGCAAAGTGTTCGAAAACGATCAAACCTGCAGGCGAGTGCCGTGTCAAGTCGCTTAGCATCCTCCGCCATGCGCGTTGCACTGTTCGTCACGTGCTTCAACGACACCTTGTTCCCCGAGACCGGGCGCGCGGTGGTCACGGTGCTCGAGCGGCTCGGGTGCACGGTGGAGTTCCCGCTCGAGCAGACGTGCTGCGGGCAGATGCACATCAACTCGGGCTACGAGCACGAGGCGACGGGGCTGCTGGCGCGCTTCGAGCGCGTCTTCGGGGGCTACGACGTGGTGGTCTCGCCGTCGGCGTCGTGCGTCGCGCTGGTGCGCGAGCGTGTTCCTGCGGTCGCCGACCGGGTGTTCGAGTTGACCGAGTTCCTGGTCGATGTGCTCGGTGTGATCGACGTCGGCGCCTCGTTCCCGCACCGGGTGACGCTGCATCCGACGTGCCACTCGCTGCGGATGCTGCACATCGGCGAGCGCCCCTCGCAGCTGCTGCGGGCCGTGCGCGGGATCGACCTGGTCGAGCTCGACGGCGCCCGCGAGTGCTGTGGCTTCGGCGGGACGTTCGCGATCAAGAACGCCGACACGTCGATGGCCATGCTCACCGACAAGCTGCGCCACGTGCTCGACACGCGCGCAGAGGTCTGCACGTCGGCCGACAACTCGTGCCTGATGCACATCGGCGGCGCGCTGCGGCGCCAGCGGGCGGGGATGCGCGTGATGCACCTGGCCGAGATCCTGGCGGCGACCGAATGAGTTTCCAGTCGGCCGCGCGGGTGACGCTGCGCGATGCCCAGCTGCGCCGCAACGTGGGCAAGGCGACGTCGACGATCCGGGCCAAGCGCGAGCGGGCGGTCGCGGAGCTGCCCGACTGGGAGGCGCTGCGCGACGCCGGCGAAGCGATCAAGGCGCGCGCGCTGGCGACGCTGCCGTTGCAGCTCGAACGCCTCGAGGCGGCGGTGACGCGAGCCGGCGGCACCGTGCACTGGGCGCGCGACGGCGCCGAGGCCAACGCGATCGTCGCGTCGCTGGCGCATGCCCACGGCGCCGAGGAGATCATCAAGGTCAAGTCGCTGGCGACGGACGAGATCGGCCTCAACGAGGCGCTCGCCGCGCAGGGCATCAGCGCGATCGAGACCGACCTCGCCGAGCTGATCGTGCAGCTCGGCCACGACAAGCAGTCGCACATCCTGGTGCCGGCGATCCACCGCAACCGCGCGGAGATCCGGACGCTGTTCGAGCACACGATCGCTCGCGGCTCGGAGCTCGGCACCTCCGCGAAGGCGCTCGCCGACGTCGCGCGTGCGCACCTGCGCGCGAAGTTCCTGTCGGTGGGGATGGCCGTCTCGGGGACGAATTTCGGCGTGGCCGAGACCGGCGCGATCGGCGTCGTCGAGTCCGAGGGCAACGGGCGCATGTGCGTCACGCTCCCGCGCGTGCTGGTCACGGTGATGGGGATCGAGAAGGTGCTGCCCGAGTGGCGTGACCTCGAGGTCTTCCTGCAGCTGCTCCCGCGGTCCTCCACGGCGGAGCGGATGAACCCCTACACGTCGCTGTGGACCGGCGTCACGCCCGGCGACGGCCCGCAGGAGTTCCACCTGATCCTCCTTGACGCGGGCCGCTCGCAGGTGCTCGCCGACGAGGTGGGGCGCGTCGCGCTGCACTGCATCCGCTGCTCGGCGTGCCTGAACGTGTGCCCGGTCTACGAGCGCGTCGGCGGCCAGGCCTACGAATCCGTCTATCCGGGGCCGATCGGTGCGATCCTGACGCCGCAGCTTCGCGGGCTCGACGCGGCGCCGTCGCTGCCGTGGGCGTCGTCGCTGTGCGGCGCCTGCTACGAGGTCTGCCCGGTCAAGATCGACATCCCGTCGGTGCTCGTGCACCTGCGCGGACGCGTCGTGCGCGAGCAGAAGTCGCGGCTGACGCCCGAGGCGCTGGCGATGAAGGCGATGGCCGCCGCGTTCGGGTCGCGGCGGCGCTACGAGGGCGCGCAGCGGCTCGCGCGCCTGGGCCGCGGGCCGCTCGCCCAGGCCGCGGTCCCCGGCTGGACGGCGATGCGCGAGCTGCCCGTGCCGCCCGCGGAGACGTTCCGGGATTGGTGGCGCGAGCGAGCCGCGGCGGGGCCGGCGCCGCGCGCCGGCGGCAAGCCGGCGCCCCCGCCCGGCAGCGCCCCGACGCCCCCGCCCGGCGGCGAGCCGACGCCCCGGCCCGGCGGCGAGGCGCGCCCGTGAGCTCGCCGGCGAAGGAGGAGATCCTCGCCCGTGTGCGCGCGGCGCTCGGGCCGTCGCCCCGCGTGCCCGAGGTGCCGCGGGCGTACCGCGTCGCAGGGTCGGTCGCGCGCGACCGCGCGGTCGAGCTGTTCTGCGAGCGGGCGGCGGAGTACCAGGCGAGCGTGCGGCGAGTCGACGCCGCCGCGCTCGTCGCCGCCGTCGGAGAAGCACTCGGCGAGGCGGCGCACGTGGCGACCGCGCCCGGGCTTGCCGAGCTCGGCTACCGCGTGGACGATCCGCCGCTCTCAGTGGCCGAGCTCGACGAGCTCGACGCGATCGTCACCGGCTCCGCGCTGGCGATCGGCGACACCGGCACGATCGTGCTCGACGGCGGCCCGCTGTCGGGCCGGCGCGCGCTCACGCTCGTCCCGGATCATCACGTCTGCATCGTGCGCGCCGAGACGATCGTCCCATCGGTGCCCGACGCCGTCGCCGCGCTCGACCCCACCCGGCCGCTGACGTTCGTGTCCGGCCCGTCGGCCACTTCAGACATCGAACTCGACCGCGTCGAGGGCGTTCACGGCCCGCGGACGCTCGACATCCTCGTCGTCATGTGAGGCGATGCCGCCTCAGTCCGCGAACAGCCGCCGCACGGTCGCGACGGCGGGCTTGGGCCGCCCGCCGTAGGTGAACAGCCCCTTGGCATTGATCCCGCGACGCAGCCGCAGCGCACGGTCGTGGCCCCGCACGGAGCCGCCGAGGAAGTTCGGGCGCAGCGCGAAGTCCTGCAGCGTCCAGGCGAGCATGCCGCTGATGTGCGGATCGGCCCGGTACGCGCGGATGTGGCGGGCGAGCAGGTTCGCCTGAAAGCGCAGGCCGCCCGGAGCGCCGGTCGGATTGGCGCGGTTGGCCTCGGCACCGAACTCGGTCACGACGAGCACCTTGCCCGCGAACAGCGTGTCCAACCGATGCGTCCAGGCGCGGATGCGCGCGTCGACCGTCGCCGCGGGAGCGAAGAGGTCGTTGTACCAGCCCTCGTAGTCGGTGGCGCCGACGGCGTCGACCGCGCGGTAGATCGCTCCGGCGCGAGCTGGGAGGTGCGTTCCCCAGACGTCGAGGGCGACCAGCCGGCCCGGGTCCAGCCGCCGCGCCGAGCGCGCCGCGTCGGCCACGTAGGAGCGCTGCCCGTGTGGGTCGCCGTTGAACGCGACCTCGTTGATCAGATTCCAGGCGACGATGCTCGGGTGAAGGCGGGCGGCCAGCACGCCCAGCCGCACGCGCCGCAGCGCGAGCGCTCGCGCTGCAGGTGTGCGCGCAGCCCAGCGGCCGGGGATGTCGAACGGCCCGATCCCCTGCCAGACCAGGATGCCCGCGCGGTCCAGCCGCTCGAGCAGCGCGGGGCTGAGCGAATGCTGGGCGCGCGTGGCATTCGCGCCGATCGCCTTCAGCCGCGCCACCAGCGCGTCCATGTCGGCCGGCGAGAGCGCGTCCCCGTCGCCGCGGGCGTCCTCCTGCAGCGACGCGCCGCGCAACCGCAGGCGGCGCCCGTTGAGATACACACGACCGCCGCGCCGGCGCAGCTCGCGCAGCCCGACCTGCGCGCGATAGCCGCTCTCGCCGGGCACCGACAGCACCAGCGCGGTCAGCTGCGGCCGGCCGGGCTGCCACAGCCGCGGGTGCGCGAGCCGCACGCTTGCGTGCACCCACGCGGCGCGGCCCGGGCCGAGCCTCACGGCCGGGAAACGCAGCGCAGCGGCGCCGAGCGACCCGATCACGCGCAGCCTGCGGGCGGACCCGCGGTTATGGACGCGCACCGTCACCATGACCGCCGCGGCGCCGCCGTCGAGCCGCGTCTGGATCCCGGGGGCGTCGAGCTCGGACGCCCCGAGCCGGCGGATCGTCACCTCACGATTGATGCCGCCGAAGTTGAACCAGCTGCGAAACCAGCCGGCGGCGCGCATGTGCTCGGGCGAGCGCCAGTCGGCCCGCACCACGAGCACGTGGCGCCCGGCGGAGAGCCGCCGCCGCACCTCGAACGGCAGGTAGGCCCCGGTGTGGCGCGCGACCAGCCGCCCGTCGAGCCACACCGTCGCGCGATGGTTGACCGATTCGAAGCCGATCGCGTAGTCGCCCGCCGCCGCGACCGGGACGCTGGTGCGAAACCAGGCGACCGAGCCCCGGTAGCTGGCGAGCGTCGTGATCTGGCGTGCGTTGGGCGAGTACGGGAGGTTCACGGACCGCCCGGCGAAGCGGCCGGCCGGGTAGCCGAGCGTGGCGCCGCGGGCCGCCGGATCGAGCTGGACGTGCCAGCCGCGGTCGAGCGAGGACCGTCCCGCGGGCCCGTCCGCGGCCATCGGGGGCACATGCGCCGGGTGCGCGCCCCGCGAGCCGCCGCACGCCGACAGCGCAGCCACCGCGACGATCGCCAGGACGCTCCAGCCGGTCCGCACACCGATTGACGCTAGCGCCCGGAGGCGCCGGGAGAGCGTGTAGGGTCCAGGCGGCATGGAGCCCCCCGAGGAACTCCTCATCGTGACCAATCACGAAGAGGGCGGCGCCGTCACGCTCGAGGTCACCGGGGAGATCGACATCGTCACCTCGGTGCGCCTGAACCGCGAGCTCCGCGAGTTGCTCGAGCGCGTCCCGCCGCCGCCGCTCGTGCGCGTCGACCTGTCGGCCGCGCCGTTCATGGACACGAGCGGGCTCGCCGTGCTGCTCTCCGCCCGCCGGGCGGCCGAGCAGGCGGGCTCGCACCTGTTCGTGCGCTCGCCGTCGAAGGCGATCGCCCGCGTGCTGGCGGTGACCGGGCTCGAGCCGTTGCTGCTCGAGCCCTGAGTCCGCGACTACTTGTCGGTGATGTAGTAGATCCCGATGACCAGTGCGGCCGCCACGAGCGCGACCGAGACGACGGTGACGGCGTTGAGCGCCAGCGCGCCGGCGCCCTCGCGGTCCTGCGCGCGCAGCGAGGAGACGATCCCCACGCCGAGCGTGAGCGCGATCAGGATGCCGGCGATGGCCGAGATGTACGCGACCTGGGCGAGCGCGCCCCAGTCGACGATCGAATCCGCCAGAAGGCTCATGCGTGCACCGGCTCCTCGACGAACGCGGGGTTGATGATCGTCTCTTCGGGCGCCACCTTGGACGCCTTGTTGGCGCGCCACAGGAAGAAGCAGCAGATCGCGAGGATGACCGTGACCGCGATCGGGCCGACCGCGGTGTTGGTGCCGAAGATCGACGTGACGCCGTAGACCGCGGCGGCCGTGAGCCCGGCCGCCGGCAGCGTGAGCACCCAACCGGTCACGATCCGGCCCGCGACCCCCCAGTCGACCTGCGCGCCCGGGCGGCCGACGCCGGAGCCGGTGACGGCGCCGGAGACCACGTGCGTGGTCGAGAGCGGGTAGCCGAAGTGCGAGGACGCCAGGATGACCGTCGCGGCGACCTCCTCCGAGGAGAAGCCCTGCGGCGGGCGCACCTCGGTGACCTTGGTGCCGAGCGTCTTGATGATCCGCCAGCCGCCGGTGTACGTGCCGAGCGCGATCGCCGTCCCGCAGCAGAAGACGACCCAGGTCGGGACGTCGAAGTTGTCGCCGCCGGACAGGTTGCCGTTGGCGATCAGCGCGAGCGAGATGACGCCCATGGTCTTCTGCGCGTCGTTGGTGCCGTGCGCGAGCGCGACCATCGACGAGGAGGCGACCTGGGCCCAGCGGAACCCCCGTTCGGCGCGCTCGGCCGCGAAGTTCCGGATCAGCCGATACACGATCGCCGTCGCGCAGAGCGCGACGACGCCGGCCAGGACGGGCGCGATCAGCGCCGGGACGATGACCTTGGACAGGACCCCGTCGCCCTCGACCGCGCTCGTGCCGATGGCGGCGATCGCTGACCCGATCATGCCGCCGATGAGCGCGTGCGAGGAGGACGACGGGACGCCGAACCACCACGTGACGAGATTCCACGTGATGGCGCCGACCAGGCCGGCGAAGATGAGCGTCGGGGTGACGACGCCGGCGTCCACGATGCCCTTGGCGACGGTCGCCGCCACGCTGATCGAGATGAACGCCCCTACGAAATTCAGGATCGCCGCGACCCCCACGGCGATGCGCGGCTTCAGGGCACCCGTCGCGATGGTCGTCGCCATCGCGTTGGCGGTGTCGTGAAAGCCGTTGGTGAAGTCGAACACGAGTGCGACCGCGACGACCAGAGCGACAATGACATCCCCAGTGGACACGCGCGGGACTGTACGGCCGCATGTGGCAACTGCCACACCGCGTTCACAAGGTGTCAACGAGTTGAGCGGCGTGGGGCGCTTGAGTTCCGGGCATCATGGCTGACGTGATCGAAGAGACCCGCGAGCGCCTGGAAGCGCGGCTGGCAGAGCTGCGTCCCGCCGTCCTCGAAGCGGCCAAGATCGAGGCCGCGCTGGCCGCGCTCAAGAGCGGTCCGCGGCCGCCGGTGACGGCACTCGACACGCTCAAGCCGATCGACAGCGCCGGCAACGGCGAGTAGATCAGCCGCCCGGCGGCCCCGGCGGCTCGACGGGATAGCCGACCGAGTCCAGCACGCTGTGCGCCTGGTTGTCCACCAGGCGCGTGAACAGCTCCTGCGCGTAGCCGAAGACGACCGCCCAGGCGAGGATCTGGCCCGGCGTGTCGAGCGCGCTGAGGCCCGGGATGAACTCGCCGCGCATCAGCAGCAGGCCCATGAATGCGGTCAGCGCGCCCGTCGGCAGCCGCAGCAGGGCGAGCGCGAGCGGCAGGCTGTACGGCGTCGACGTCCCACGGATCCCGCGCAGCGCGGCGGCGGCGGCGATCGCGCCCGCGAGCACGCCGATGCCGAGGATGAGCGGCAGGTCCCACGGGCTCGTGGTCGCGTCGATCACGCTGTCGAGATCGGCGCCGGGCGGCACCGGCGACTGCTGCGTCGGGCAGACGACGCTGGCGCCGGGGTGAAAGCACATCGCGATCGCGTTCGGGTCTGTCACGCCGACGACCGCCACCGCGATGACGCCGACGGCCAGCACACCCGCGGTCGCGAAGAGCACGTTGCGGAAGCTGCGCACGCGGCCGATCTTGCGCCGCGCCTCGGCCTGCGCGTCGCCGAGCGTGGCGATGATCGAGATGCGGTCGGCCGCCGAGGGCGCCGTGCCGGCAGCGAGGCGGCCGATCACCGCCTCCAGCTCGATGCGCCGCACGTCGCGCGTGTTGAGGTTCTCGCGCACCACGGACTCGATCGACGGCAGCTGCCCGCGCACGTAGTCGTCGGAGCCCAGCCGCAGCAGGTCGGCCTCGGCCGCGTGCACGTTGCTGACCACGCGCGCGACGTTGGCCCCCGCGAGGCCGTCGCGCGGGCCGGTGCGCGCGCATGCCGCCGTGCGCGCCGCATCGAGATGCTGGTGGATCGCACCAAGCACTTCGCTCGCAACGTGCTTGGGCAGCGGCGAGGTCGGGGCGAGCACGTCCGCGAGCGTCTCCATCAGCCGCACGCGCGCGAGCGCGTCCTCACGCCATGCGGCCCCCGAGGTGCCCCCGAGCTCTGGCCAGGTCATGGCGACCGGGGTCGCGGGCGTCTCGGTGGCCATGGGAGGTGCAGGCATATCAGGGCGCACGGGACCGCGCAATGCGATCCGCGGGGGCGGGGCGTCCCAGACCCCCGCGCGGCGGATTAGCTCTCAAGCGCATCGATCGAGAACGCGCCGAGGGCGAGCGCGACGGACACTCGATGGTGGCCGTCGATCACCGCGTAGCCCCCGCCGACGCGGGTGACCGCGATCGGCGGCAGCGGAATGCCGCGGTAGTGAGCGATCCACAGCCGCTCCCAGCGCGCGCGGGCGCGCCGGCGCGGGCGGAAGCTGCCGTCGAACATCTTCGAGCGGCTGGGCTCGAGCGTCCCACCGATGGCGTCGAGCGGGATCTCGCGGATGCCGCCCTGCGGGACGCCCGCGGTCCGCGGGCGATCGTAGACGCGCAGGCTGCTCGGCGTCGGATCGCGCCGCAGCGCGCGCCACAGCGCCGAGCGCCGCCGTGAGCGCGTCGCGCGCAGGAACGCGCGCTCGGCGTCGATGGTCGGGTTGCCGGTCGCGAACATGCCTCAAATCGTCGCGCTGAGGCCCCTGCGCGCCATCGGGAGGATGTAGCCTCTTCGCGAACGAGAAGCCTTACGGGCCCGCTGAACCCCTTAGGCCGTCCGCCCGATCCGCTAAGAACCCCTAGATGGTCCGCCGTCTGACGTTGTGCTTGCTGCTCCTGTTCGCCTTTGGAGGCGCAACCGCGCGGGCGGCCGAGCCGCCGAACCAGAACGACCCGTGCTCGAAGGCGGGGCGTGACACGTGCTCGACCACGGGCGTCGGCTCGTATCGCACGTACCGCTACGGGCCGCGCTGGTTCGGCGACTACCGCGGCGCGGTGCCGGACGTCAGCGGCGGCACGTTCTGCATCGACCTGCGGTTCTGGTACCCGTCCAAGGCGGCGGGCTACGAGGAGCACTCGCCGGCGGGGCTCAAGAACCGGGCCGGCGACTCCGTGTCGGCCGCCGCGCTGCGGCGCATGAGCTACGCGATCTACAACTACGGCCGCACCAACGACCCCGCGCATCAGTCCGCGGTGATGCTCTACGTGCACAGCCTGATGGGCGACGGCGCGCCCGGCGAGGTGGATCCGGGCGCGATCACCCCGGGCGCGCGCTCGATCTACTCCCGGCTCGGGAGCGAGGCGACACGGCTCGCCGGCCCGTACACGGTGAAGGCGACCGTCCCCGACAAGCTGATCGCCGGCACCGCCGCGTCGATGACCGTCGAGGTCCGCTCGGCGTCCGGCGCGCGCGTGCCCGGCGTGAGCGTCAGCCTCTCGGGCGCCGGCGCAGACGGGCTGCCGGGCAAGGTCAGCACCGGCGACTCCGGGACGGCCAAGGTGCCGTTCACGCCGACAGCGAACCTCGACCTCGACCTGCGCGCGACGGGCCTGGCCGCCGACGCCCCCACGCTCTACGTCCCCACCAAGGGCCAGGCGGCGCGCAACGGGCAGCGGCTCGTCGCGCCCGCGGCCGCGACGCGCACGGCGCACGTCTCCGCGCCGGTGCAGTCCAAGCCGGCGCTGGCGACGCAGATCAGCGCTCAGACCGCCGCCGCGGGCGACGCGATCAGCGACACGATCAACGTCAGCGGGCTGGGCGGCCGCACCGCCACCGTGCAGGCGGCGCTCTACGGCCCGTACGCGACGCGCGACGCCGTCAAGTGCGACGACCAGCCGGTGTGGACCGGCAGCGTCGAGGCCGCCGGCGACGGCGCGTACACGACCGCGCCGGTCACGCTCGACCAGCCCGGCTACTACACGTACCGCGAGTCGATCGCCGAGAGCCCGGAGATCGCCGCGGTCCAGACCGCCTGCGCGGACACCGCGGAGACGACGATCGTCAAGGGCGCGCCTGCGCTGGCGACCACGATCAGCGCCCAGACGACGGCACCGGGCGCGCAGATCACCGACAGCGTCGCGGTCAGCGGGCTCGGCAAGCTCTCGGCGACGGTCAATGTCGCGCTATGGGGCCCCTTCCCCACCCAGGACGCGATCCAGTGCCAGGGCACGCCGGTGTGGACGGGCACGGTGGCGGCGACCGGCGACGGCACGTACACGACGGCTCCGGTGGCCGTCCCCGCCGCCGGCTACTACACCTACCAGGAGAGCATCGCGGCCGCCGAGGCATTCGACGCGGTCACGACCGGCTGTGCCGAGGCGGCGGAGACGACGCTCGCCAAGGCGACGCCGCAGGTCACCACGGCGGTGTCCGACGACGTGGTCAAGCCGGGCGGCGAGCTCACCGACAAGGTCGTGGTCACCGGCCTCGGCAAGACGCCCGCGACCGTCAAGGTCGAGCTGTTCGGGCCCTACGCGACGCGCGGCGACGTCGACTGCTCCGGCTCGCCCTACTGGAAGGGCACGGTCGACGTCCCCGGTGACGGCACGTACAGCTCGCCGAAGGCGACGGTCCGGCGCACCGGCTTCTATGTCTACCGCGAGTCGATCGCGGGCTCGGACACTGTTACCGCCGTCCAGACCGACTGCGCGGTCGAGGCGGAGACGTCGCTGGCCGCGCCGCTGATCCTGACCGGCCGCGGCGACCGCGTGGCCGAGGTGCGCGTGTCTGCTGCGACCGATGCGCGGCCCGCGCGCGTGAAGGTCGCCGCGCGCGGCGTCGACGCGAAGGTCTACGCGGTCGGGATCGACATGCAGACCGGGGCGCTCGGCATCCCGAGCGACATCCAGCGCGTCGGCTGGTGGCGCGACGGCGCCACGCCCGGCGACGCGCACGGCTCGGTCCTGCTGGCCGGGCACGTGGACAGCGCCAAGGCGGGAGCCGGCGCGTTCTACGGCCTCAAGGCCGCCCGCCGGGGTGACCGGGTGGAGCTCACGTCAGCCGACGGGAAGGTGCGCCGCTATCGCGTGACCACGGTCAAGCTCGTGCTCAAGGCGGCGCTGCCCACCAGCATCTTCTCGCGCGCGGGCGACCCGCGGCTCGTGCTCGTCACGTGCAGCGGCCCGTTCGACGCCAAGGCCGGCCACTATCGCGACAACCTGATCGTCACCGCGACGCCGGCGTGATCGTGTACTCGGCGGGGTCGAAGTCGCGCGTGCGCGCGAGGTACTCCCGCATGTAGCCGGGCCAGTTGGTGACGATGCGGCCCGCGTCGTCGCGATACCAGGAGTCGCAGCGCAGCCACGCCGTGCCGGCGAAGCGCTCCTGGACGGCGCGGTCGCTCGCCGCCTCGACGTCGGGGCGGACCTCGACGACCCCGCCCTGCTGGAGCGCCTGGCGGATGTAGGCGGCCTGCGCCTCCAGGTAGACGATGATCGAGCCGCCGGACGTGTTCGTGTTCGGGCCGTAGAGCAGGAACAGCGACGGGAAGCCCGGCACCGTGATGCCCAGGTGCGCGTGCGCGCCGCCGGCCCACGCGTCGCGCAGGCGGAGGCCGTCGCGGCCGGTGATCTCCATCGGGAACATGAAGCCGGTGGCCTGGAAGCCCGTGCCGTAGACGATGCAGTCGAGCTCGTGCAGCCGTCCCCCGGCGATCACACCCTCGGGCACCACGCGTTCGATCGGGTCGGTCACGAGCTCGACGTCGTCGCGCCCGAGCGCCGGCAGGTAGCGCGAGGAGAACAGGATCCGCTTGCAGCCGAACGTGTAGTCCGGCCAGGCCCGCCGGCGCAGGTCGCGGTCGCGCAGCTGCGTACGCATGAACACCGTCGACCAGGCGCGCGCGAGCAGGCCGACGGTGCGCGGGTGGCGGATCGCCAGCGTCAGCGTCTCGCAGTAGTTGAAGACGAAGCGCCGCCGGTAGGCCTGCAGGCCGGGCACGCGCTCGATCGCCGCCCGGATCGCGCGCGGGTAGGGGCGGTTGCGGCGCGGCAGGAACCAGTTGCCCGAGCGCTGGAAGACGGTCAGCCGCTGCGCGCGGCCCGCCAGCTCGGGCACGATCTGGACCGCGCTCGCCCCGGTGCCGATCACCGCGACGCGCCGGCCGCGCATGTCGTAGGTCGCGTCCCACTGCGAGCTGTGGAACGACCGGCCCGCGAACGTCTCCAGGCCCGGCAGCGGCGGGTACGCCGGCCGGTGCAGCTGCCCAGTCGCCACGAGCAGCACGTCGGCCGCGAACGTGCGTCCGTCGGCGGCACGCACGGTCCAGCCGCCGTCCCAGGTGCAGTCGACGACCTCGGTGTCCGGCACGACCATCCGGTCCACGCCATGCTCGCGTGCGACGCCCGCCAGGTAGTCGAGGATCTCCGCCCGCGGCGAGCACAGCCGCGACCAGTCGCGCCGCTGCGCGTAGGAGAACGAGTACAGGTGGCTCGGGACGTCGCAGGCGGCGCCGGGATAGGCGTTGCTCTGCCACGTTCCGCCCAGTCCGGGTCCGGCCTCCAGGATCGTGAGGTCGTCGAAGCCGTGGCGGCGGAGCTCGATCGCCGCGGCGACGCCGCCGAACCCGGCGCCCACGATCACGATCCTCGGCACGGGCGTGACGATAGTCGAGCGGGTCACCGCGATGACGAATGTTCACAAGCGCCAGCGCAACAGTGCCACAATGCTGGAAACACATGACTTTGCTCGAAGTGATCCCCGAGCGGTCAGGGTGGGTTGTGGTTCGTGGCCGCGGCGCCGAGGCGGTCTCGAAGCATCCCACGGCTGACGCCGCTCTGCGCGCCGCGAAGCGGCTGCTGGCACGCGAGGACGACGGGGAGCTGATCGTGCGCGATCGCTACGCCCGCACGGTCCGCTTCACGCGCTCGCGCCAGCCCTGATCGTTCTCAGTCCGGCAGCACGGCGCCCGGATTGAGGATCCGCTTGGGATCCAGTGCGTGCTTGAGCGCGCGCATCGTGTCGATCTCCGCCGCCGTGCGGGTCAGCGCGAGCCAGCGCCGCTTGGTGACGCCGACGCCGTGCTCGGCGCTGATCGAACCGCCCGCGGCGGCGACGAGCCGCAGCACGGCTTCGTCGATCGCCAGGTCGCCGGCATCGGGACCGAGCACGTTGACGTGCAGGTTGCCGTCGCCGAGGTGGCCCCACAGCACGGTCAGCGCGCCCGGCGCGACGCGCTCGACCGCGGCGCGCACGCGCGGCTCGAACGCCGCCAGCTCGGCCAGCGGCAGCGTGACGTCGAGCTTGTGCGGGACGCCCGTCGCCGCGACGACCTCGTTGAGCGCCTCGCGGAACTCCCACAGCGCCTCCCGGCGCGCCGTGTCGTCGGCCACCGCGACGTCCTCGACGTCGCCGATCGCCTCCGCGAGCTCCTCGAGCGGGCTCTCGTTCGCCGCCGCCTCGACCAGCACGTAGACGGGCGACTCGAACGGCGGCGTCAGCCGGCGCCGCTCGGCGACGAGCCGCATCCCCTCGGCGTAGAAGACCTCGACCGCGTTGAGCGAGGCGACCTGCGCGCGCAGCCTGACCATCAGCTCGACCGCGGCGGGCGTGTCGGGCACGCCGAGCAATGCGGTGACGGCCTGCGGCTGCTGCGCGACGAGCTTCAGCCGCGCCGCGGTGATCACGGCGAGCGTGCCTTCTGACCCGATCAAGAGCTGCGGCAGGTTGTAGCCCGCGGTGTCCTTGAGCAGGCCCGACAGGCGGGTCAGCACGCGCCCGTCGGCGAGCACGGCCTCAAGGCCCGCCACCTGCGCGCGCATCGTGCCGTGGCGCAGCGCCTGCGAGCCGCCGGCGTCGGTCGCGACCATGCCGCCGACCGTCGCCGCGCTGCGCGCCGCGAAGTCCACGCCGAACGCGAGTCCGGCGGCGCGCGCGTGCTGCTGGACGGCCTCGAGCCTCGCGCCGGCGCCGACCGTCACCTGCGCGGCGACCCGGTCGACCTCGCCGAGCGCGTCCAGGCGCTTGAGCGAGAGCAGCACCTCGCCGCCGCGCGGGACGTTGGCGCCGACCAGCCCGCTGTTGCCGCCCTGCGCCACGACCGGCGTGCCGGTCTCGTGGCAGGCGGCGAGCACGGCGGCGACCTCGTCGGTGCCGGCCGGGCGCACGACCAGGCTCGCGGGTGCCCCGTAGCGCCCGGTCGCGTCGTGCTCGTACGGTGCGCGCAGGTCGGGGTCGGCGAGCACGTGGCGGCCGCCGACGATCGCGGCGAGCCGCTCCTCCAAGGTCACCGGCATAGTGTATGACAGTCAGACAATCTCTGGCAGCCCGAAGACCGCGAACAGCGACGGCATCAGGAACGCCACCGCGTCAGTGATCACCGGGCCGTCGAGCGTGACCACGTGGATGGCGTTGGGGACCATGCGGCCCTCGAACTCGCGGTAGGTACCGAACGCGAGCTGGCCGTTGGCGCGCGTCGGGAGGAAGCGCCGGCGGATCGACAGCGGGCCCGTCGGCAGGAATGCGCGGATCGGCTCACGGCCTCTGAACCACTGCGCGTTGGGCGGCATCGAGAACGTCGCCTCCTCGGCCAGCATCGCGACCACGCCGTCGACGTCGCCGCGATCCCACGCGTCGACGTAGCGCTCGACCAGCGTGGCGATCTCGGCGTCGCCGAGCGTCCGCAGCGTCGCCTGCTGGGAGCGTGCGGGCAGCCGCTCCTCGACCGTCGCGCGGGCGCGCTGCATCGCGCTGTTGACCGAGGCGGTGGTCGTCTGCAGCGTGTCCGCCACCTCGGCGGCGCTGAAGCCGAGCACGTCGCGCAGGATCAGGACCGCGCGCTGACGCGCCGGCAGGTGCTGGAGCGCGGCGATGAACGCGAGCTCGACGCTCTCGCGCTGCTCGTAGCGCGTGTCGGGCGCGTCCTCGCCGCTCAGCAGCGCATCCGGGAAGGGCTCGAGCCACTCGGTCTCCCCCACCGGCGCGTCCTCGACCGGCAGCACGCGCCGCTTGCGGCGGTCCAGCGCGTCCAGGCACGTGTTGGTCGCGATCCGGTACAGCCACGAGCGATGCGAGCTGCGGCCCTCGAAGCCGCCGATCCCGCGCCAGGCGCGCAGCAGCGCCTCCTGCAGCGCGTCCTCGGCGTCGTGCACCGAGCCGAGCATGCGGTAGCAGTGCGCGTGCAGCTCGCGGCGGTGCGGTTCGACGAGCCGGCGATAGGCATCGTCGGAGGCGTGCGCGGTGGTGGTCACCTCCGACTGAAGATATAGACCGCCGCGTTGAGCTCGGGCGGCAGGACGAGCCGGCCCAGCTCCGCGTCCCGGCGCAGCTCGAACGCGTCCTGGCGCTCGTAGCTCTCCCAGTCGCCTGCCGCGAAGTGGTGCTCGCTCGCGATCACGACGTAGAGCTCGACGCTGCCGGTGGTGAACACGTGGCGCTCGAACGCGTTGCCGGCGGGCGGCCAGGAGCAGATCACGGCTTGGGGCCGGCGCCTGCGCAGCGCCTCGCGCGCGTCCTGCTTGACGACGTCGGGTCCGAACGTCACGTCGCGCCACGAGTGGTCGTCGGTGGCGACGACGTCGACGCCGGCGTCGCGCAGGAAGCGCGTCAGCGTGCCGTCCCCCGCCGCGATCTCGACGGTCTGCCGCGCTCCGATCAGTGCGGCGAGCCGCGCGACCAGCGGCGCCGAGTAGAAGCAGTAGATGCCGCGCGGGCCGACCAGCGGCATCAGGAAGCGCTTCTGCCACAGCAGCGGCCACAGCAGCCTGAAGGCCCGCAGGTTGACCGGCTTGCGCACGAGGTCGCGCTCGAAGAAGAGCCGGTTCATGATCTTGCCGTTGACCAGGTTGAACCGCACGTGCCCGTCCTGGACGCCGGTCGCCGCGCTCAGGCTTAGCTGGCGCAGGGCCTGCAGCGCCATCTGGCGCCGGATCTCCTGGGTCACCCGCGCGTCCTTGGCGCGCGGCACGGGCGGCGCGCTGGCGTAGGCCTTGAGCTCCTCGGGGCGCCCGCGCGGGACGAGCTTCGCGAGATCGCGCTGCACCGCCTCCCAGTCGGCCGGGAAGCGCTCCTTGAGCTCATCGAGCGCCGGCCGCCCCGCGAGCCAGGCCCGGACGTCCGCCGGACGGGTCATCGTCAGCGCGGAGTATGGCGCGCGCGGAGGCCGGGGCGGCCTCCGCGCACGGATGGACTACTCGCCGCTGGCGGCGATGTAGAACGTGGTGGCGATGCCGCCGCCCGGCGCCGGGTTGATCAGGACCGCCGGGGCCAGGCACGGGCTCGGCAGCGGCTTGGCGAGCGTCTGGTCGATGCGCGCGTTGCCGGACGTCGAGAACGGGACGGCGGTCGTGGTTCCGGCCGCCGCGCCGTTGCAGTAGACGGTCGCCGCGAGGTTCGAGACCGGGTTGGTCCCGTTCTGCGGCGCGGTCGGGATGACGAGGCCCTCGATGTCGACCCGCACGCGGCCGTCACGGCGGACCCGGGCCTCGCCCTTGCCGATCACCCACGGCGCGCCGCCGGGCTTGACCCCGAACAGCAAGGGGCCTGTCGGCATGCTCCCGAACAGGTCCGACTCCAGGACGGTGCCGTTGTCGTTGGAGCCGTGGTTGTCGCCGTCGGCGAAGGCCGAGGTGGCGCCGATCGCGAGCGCGACGGTCGCGAGCGCGGCGGTGACGCGGTAGGGCAGGGACACGGGTACTCCTCCTCCGTTGATGGTTGCCACCGCTGCGACACGCGCCGGGGAGGGCGCGTTACCGAGTTGGCGCGTCACCCCTCGCGGGTGATGCCGCGTCACTCGCCCGCGGCCGACGATCCGGCGCTGATGCCCGAACAGCGGTGGGACACCAACCGGGTCGAAGCGTTCAGCGACGGCGTGTTCGCGATCGCGATCACGCTGCTGGTGCTCGAGATCCACGTCGCGCCGGAGGACTACGACCGGCTCGCGCACGCGCTCGTGCGCGAGTGGCCCGCGTATCTCGCGTACGTCACGAGCTTCCTGACCGTCGGCAGCGTGTGGATCGCCCATCACGGGCTGTTCACGCGGCTGAAGCTCGTCGACCCCGTGTTGCTGCGGCTCAACCTGCTGCTGCTGATGTCGGCCGCGTTCCTGCCGTTCCCGACGGGCGTGCTCGCCCAGGCCTTCCACGTATCCCGCGACGCCGAGCGCACCGCGGTCGTGTTCTACGGCGCGACGGCGCTGGTGATCGAGCTGCTCCTGCGTGGCGCGGTCAAGTACGCCGCGTCACGGCCCGAGCTCATGATGCCCGACGCGTCGGGCGCGCCGATCCCGGCGCCGCGGGGCCAGCGCGGCTGGCGCGCCGGCGTCGGCTCGGCGATCTACGCGATCGGGATCCTGGTCGGCGTGTTCGTCTTCCCCCGGCTCGCGGCGGCCGCGTACCTGTTGGTCGCGCTGCGCGGGGTGCTGGTGATCGGTGGCGAGGGCCGGCTCGGGCTGCGCCGGCTCTGGCGTTAGCGATCCGGCGGCTGCGGCGTCAGCGGCGTCGGGCCGCGCTCCCCTGGCCCGAACCCCCCGCGCCCGCCGAGGAACGCGCCGACGTCGACGTGCAGCCCGAGGATCAGGTTCGGACCCTGCACGTTGAACTCGGGCTGGAACCACGGCACGCCCGGGATCGTCAGCGGGCGGCCGCTCAGCCCCGCGAGCGTCTGGCGCCCGGACGGCGTCGCCAGCACGCCGCCGAGCCCGGCGAGCCCGATCGTGATGCCAGACACGGCGAGCGTCCACTTGTCGGCGGTCGGCAGCCGGGTCCACAGCTGTTCGCGCGCGGACGCCGCGAGGCGGTCGATCTCCGGGATCGTCCCGAGGGCCGTGATCACGTCGCCGACCTGGCCGGGCTCGGTCGGCGAGACGTCGAACGGTCCGGGCGGGCGGTCGCCCGGACCGGGCGCGGGCTTGGGCGGCGCCCCGGCCGCCGGGTTCGGCGCCGGCGGCGGGACATCGGGCACCGGGATCTGCGTGAACAGGTTGCGCATCCGGTCGGCCGCCAGCTCGGCCTCGAGGATCCGCAGCTGCGTCTCGGTGTCGAGGTGCAGGTGGAAATCGCCGAGCGAGGCGCCGCGGCGCGGGCGGTCGCCGAGCAGCGTCGGCGGCGTGAGCTGGAACGGGTTCGGCGTGTCGTCGCGCGCGAGCACGCGCGTGACGGCGGCGTTCCCGGCCGTGCGCTGGAGCGAGAGGACCTGGTCGGCCGAGGTCAGCGGCCCGGGCGCGGCGGCCGGCGCCCCCGGTTCGCGCGCGGGGATCGAGTCGTCATGGACGTGCGGGCGTATGCGGTGTAGAGCGCGCGACGATCGATCCAGATACATCGGGCGGTAGCGTTCCGCCGCATGGCAGCGGACACCCTCGTCATCTTCGGCATCACGGGCGACCTCGCGCGCAAGATGACCCTGCGCTCGCTCTACCGGCTCGAGCGGCACGGCAAGCTCGACTGCCCGATCGTGGGCGTCGCGCTGGAGGACTGGAGCGTGGCGCATCTGCACCAGCACGCGCGGCGTGCGATCGAGGCGGCGGGCGAGCCGCTCGACGAGGCCGTGTTCGCGCGCCTGGCGGCGCGGATGGACTACGTCAGCGGGGACTTCTCGTCCGCCTCGACCTACGACGCGATCCGGGAGAAGCTCGGCAGCGAGCCGATGTTCTATCTCGAGATCCCGCCGAGCCTGTTCGCGACGGTGGTCAAGGGCCTCGCGGACGCCGGGGCGCTGCCGGCCGGCGCGCGCGTGGTGGTGGAGAAGCCGTTCGGCCACGACCTCGCGTCGGCGCGCGCGCTGGCCCGCGACCTGCACCGGTTCATCGACGAGTCGCAGCTCTACCGGATCGACCACTTCCTCGGCAAGATGGGGCTCGACGAGATCCTCTATCTGCGCTTCGCGAACGTGATGCTCGAGCCGGTCTGGAACCGCCAGCACGTCGCCTGCGTCCAGATCACAATGGCCGAGTCGATCGGCGTGCAGCAGCGCGGCCGCTTCTACGACCCGGTCGGCGCGCTGCGCGACGTGGTCGTGAACCACTTGATGCAGATCCTCGCGCTCGCGGCGATGGAGGCGCCTTCGAACGGGGACCCGGCGACGATCAAGGACTCCAAGGCGGCGCTGTTCCGCGCCATCCCGGAGGCCGAGCCCGCCGCCTATGTGCGCGGCCAGTACGACGGCTACCGGGACATCGAGGGCGTGCGCCCGGACTCCGACACCGAGACGTTCTGCGCGCTGCGACTGGAGATCGAGAACTGGCGCTGGCAGGGCGTCCCGTTCTTCATCCGCGCCGGCAAGCGCCTGCCGGTGCACCAGACCGAGCTGCGCGTCGTGTTTCGCGACCCGCCGCGTCTGGGCTTCCTCCCGCGCGGGCACCGCCCGCCGGCGCCCGACCATCTGGTCGTCAAGATCGACCCCGCGACCGGCATCCGGATCGCGCTCGACGCCAAGCGCGCCACCTCCCGCGCGCCGCAGGAGATCGACCTCGACATGGAGTTCGCCGAGGAGGGCGGCGAGGGCGCGACGCCGTACGAGGTCCTGCTGGACGCGGCGCTGCGCGGCGACAGCACGCCGTTCACGCGCCAGGACAGCATCGAGGAGACGTGGCGGATCCTGCAGCCGCTGCTCGACCATGCGCCCGCCACCCAGCCGTATGCGCCCGGTTCGTGGGGGCCGGAGGCGGCCGGGCGGCTTACGCCCTGGCATACGCCCTGGCTCGCTCGCTGATCCTGACGTAAACGTGAGGTTTGCTAGCCTCGCCGGCCATGGAGATCCGCTGGTTCGGGCAGTCCGCCTTCCTGCTCACTGCTGAGCACGCCGTGTTCATCGACCCGTTCGGCGTGCCGGGCGAGGCGCTCGCCGCGCGCGGGCTGGAGTTCGGCTACCCGCGCATCACGGGCGCGCGCGCCGACCTGCTGCTGATCACCCACGAGCATTTCGACCACAACGCGGCCGAGGAGATCGAGGGCGATCCGGTGATTCTGCGCTCGACGGCGGGGCGGCTCCAGTCGCCGGTCGGCGAGGTGCTCGCCGTGGCGTCCGAGCACGACGACGCGGCCGGCACGCAGCGCGGGCCGAACACGATCTTCGCGTTCACGCTCGGCGGGCTGCGCATCTGCCACTTCGGGGACTTCGGGCAGAGCGCGCTACGGGGTGCGCAGCGCTCGGCGCTCGGCGAGGTCGACGTGCTGATCCTGCCGGTCGGGGGCGGGCCGACGGTCGGCGGCGAGGCGGCGGCGCAGATCGCGCGCGACCTGGCGCCACGGCTCGTGGTCCCGATGCACTACCGCACGCCGCGGGTCAACTTCCTCGAGGCGCCGGACGAGTTCCTCGCGGCGCTCGGCGCGCACGTGATCCAGGCCGGCAGCGAAGTGGCGGCGGCCGACGTGCTGGGCACGCGAGAGGCGCCGCACGTCGCGCTCCTCGCCGCCCCCTGAGACGCGCGCGGGCGGCGCCGCGCGGGCGGGCCGGCACGCGGGCGGGCTGGCACGGGCGGCCGGCGGCGCGCGCGGGCGGGCCAGCACGGCTGCGCCAGCGCGCCGGCGCCTGCAGCTGGCCGGGCCGCTTCCGCCGCCGCTATGCGGCCTCGGCCAGCGGCCCGTGGTTCTCGGGTGCCGCCTCGGCCTGCGAGCCCGGCTCCTCGGGCGCGGCCTCAGCCAGCGGGCCCGGCTCCTCCGGCGCGGCCTCGGCGAGCGAGTCCGGATCCTCGGGCGCGGCCTCGGCGAGCGGGCCCGGCTCCTCGGGCGCGGCCTCGGCGAGCGAGTCCGGATCCTCGGGCGCGGCCTCGGCGAGCGGCCCGGCTCCTCGGGCGCGGCCTCGGCCGGCGGCGCCGGCTCGGCCTCGCGCGGCGCCGAGGTCCAGCCCGCCTCCTCCGGGGGGCGCGGGAGCGCGTAGCCGGCGCTGCCGCTCGGCAGGTCCTGCTTGACCACCGCGCCCTGCTCGACGAGCGTGCCGAGCAGCGCGTAGAGCACGGGCTTCTTGACCCCGGAGGCGGCCGCGAGCTCGGCGGCGCTGGCACCGGGCCGCTGCTCGAGCACCGCGAGCACGGCGGCCCGGTTGGCGCCGCGGGCGGCGCGCGGCTTCGGCGCGGCCGGCCGCCGGCGCGCGCGGCGCGCAGGAGCCGGGGCGGGCTCGGGAGTGGGCTCGCCCAGCGCGGCGAGTGCCGCCTCCAGGCGGGCGGACTCTTCCACGGCGGCGCGCCCGGCCTCGAGGCGAGCGTGGATCTCGGTACGGATACGGTCGAGCAGTTCGGACATCGGCGGTCTCCTCTTGGAGTTCCCGACGAGGCTAGCGGGGGGGCCGGTCGTCCAGGCCGCCGCTGTCGAAATCTGCTCGGATAGCGAGCACGGTTCGACACCGGCGCGCGACGCGAGCGTTGCGGTGCCACGCCGGCCGCGGCCCTACCCGGCCCACAGCACGATCACGGGCGCGAGAGCGGTGAACAGGACGCCGGCCAGCACCAGCAGGGCGTCCGCGGGCGCGCGCGCCGCGAAGCACTCCGGGTGCAGCGGCCCGCCGTCGGCGACGGGCCGCTCGCAGACGAGGCAGCTCATACCGCCACCGCGCGCTCGCGCAGGCGGTACTTCTGGACCTTGCCGGTCACGGTCATCGGGAACTGCTCGACGATCCGCCAGTGACGCGGGACCTTGTAGCGCGCCAGTCCCTCGCGGCACGCCGCCTCGAGCTCGGCGGCCGAGAGCCTCGCGCCGTCGGCCGGCTGGACCCACGCCATGACCTCCTCGCCGTAGCGCTCGCTCGGCACGCCGATCACCTGGGCGTCCGCGACCTCGGGCAGGCGGTGCAGGAACTCCTCGATCTCGCGCGGGTAGATGTTCTCCCCGCCGCGGATGATCGTGTCCTTGATGCGCCCGACGATGCGCACGTAGCCGTCGCCGTCGATCGTCGCCAGGTCGCCGCTGTGCATCCAGCCGTCGGCGTCGATCGCCGCGGCGGTCGCGGCCTCGTCGTCCCAATAGCCGAGCATGACGCTGTGGCCGCGCGTGCACTGCTCCCCGGCCACCCCGCGCGGCACCGTCGCGCCGGTCTCGGGGTCGACGATCTTGACCTCCACGTGCGGGTGGACGCGGCCGACCGTCTCGACGCGCTTGTCGACGGGATCGTCGAGCGCGGTCTGCGTGGACAGCGGCGACGTCTCGGTCATGCCGCAGCCGATCGTCACCTGCGGCATGTGCAGATCGCTGCGCACGCGCCGCATGATCTCGACCGGGCACGGCGCGCCCGCCATGATCCCGGTCCGGAGGCTCGACAGGTCGTAGCGCGCGAGGTCGGGCAGTGCGAGCTCGGCGATGAACATCGTCGGCACGCCGTGGAGCGACGTGCAGCGCTCGGCCTGCACCGCGGCCAGCGTCTCGGCGGCGTCGAACGCCTCCCCCGGCACGACGATGCAGGCGCCCGAGGTGACGCCCGCCAGCACGCCCAGGACCATGCCGAAGCAGTGGTAGATCGGCACCGGGACGCACACGCGGTCGCGCTCGTCGTACTGCAACGCCTGCCCGGTGAAGTACGCGTTGTTGAGGATGTTGTCGTGCGACAGCGTCGCGCCCTTGGGCGCGCCGGTGGTGCCGGACGTGAACTGGATGTTGATCGCGTCGTCGGGGCGCAGCGACAGCTCGCGGACCAGCAGCTCCTCGGGATCGACGTGGTCGCCCGCGGCCAGGAACGGCTCCCAGCCGCCGTCGAGCACCACGGTGTCGACGTCCAGCGGCACCATCGCGACGTAGTCCGCGCCGCGGAAGCCGCGCGCCATCACCAGCAGCGAGACGCCCGCCTTGCGCAGCGCGTGCTCGAGCTCGCCGGCCCGGTAGGCGGGGTTGATCGTCACCAGCACGGCGCCGACGCGCGCCGTCGCGAACTGCGTGACGACCCACTCGAAGCGGTTCGGCGCCCAGATGCCGACGCGGTCGCCCTTGCGCACCCCGTGGGCGATCAGCGCCCGCGCCGCCTGGTCGACCTCGTTCCACAGCTGCGCCCAGGTCGCCCGGTAGCCCTGGTGCGCGACGACGAGTGCCTCGCGCTCGGGACGGCGCTCGGCGGTCGCCCGCAGACGCGCGCCGATCGTCTCCTCGAGCAGGGGGACGTGAGTGGCGCCATTGACGTAGGAGATCTTCATCGCTCTCACGATCCCGGGCCGGGCGGCTCGCGCCGATAGGGAGCGGCGTACACCTGTGGCGGCTAACCGACACCCCACTCGGGGGTGCGCGGGACCTTGACGAGTTTGTTTGTCCGACAGATAATGTTCGTCGTGGCCGCTCCCTTCCAACATCCTCGCGCGACCCGTGCGGCCGGCCGGCAGACGCGGCGAGCGCTGCTCGACGCCGCGGCGCCACTGTTCGCCGAGCGCGGCCTGGCGGACGTCTCGCAGGCCGACATCGCGCGCGCCGCGGGCACCTTCCCGAGCCAGGTCACCTACTACTTCGGCTCCAAGGAGGCGCTGTTCGTGGAGGCCGCCTGCCGCGGCATCCTGCGCGCCGCCGTCGAGGTCGAGGACGCCGGCGAGCGGACGCGCACGCCGCACACGTACGTGCGCGCGATCGTGCGCACGGCGCTCGCCTCCCCCGCGCTGCCGAGCTTCGTCGAGGCCGCGCTGCTCGTGCGCCACCGGCCGGAGCTGGCGCCGCTCGTCCAGGACGCCTTCGCGCGCCTGCACGCCGAGGGCGAGCGCGCGGTGCTCGCGAACCTCAAAGCGCGCGGCTGGCAGATCCGGCTGGTCCCGGCCGAGGAGGCGCGCGGCTTCTGGGCCGTGATCCTGGGCGTCGCGCTCGAGCACACCGCCGGCGGCTCGGCCGAGAACAGCGCCGCGGCCGCCGAGTCGCTCGTGCTGAACCTGTACATCGACTAGGAGTGCGCATGCGTGTCGTGATCGCCGAGGACTCCCTGCTGCTGCGCGCGGGAATCGCCCGGCTCCTGCAGGACGAGGGCTTCGATGTGGTGGGACAGGCCGGCGACGGCGAGGAGCTCATACGCAAGGTCCGCGCGCACCGGCCGGACGTCGCGCTGATCGACATCCGGATGCCGCCCGCGCACAGCGACGAAGGCCTGCGTGCGGCACGCGCGATCCGCGCCCAGCTGCCCGACGTCGGCCTGCTCCTGCTCTCGCAGCACGTCGAGACCCGCTACGCCAGCGAACTGCTCCAGGGCGGCGCCGAGGGCATCGGCTATCTGCTCAAGGATCGCATCGCGGAGCTCGACCGCTTCACGGCCGCCGTCCGCCAGGTCGGCACCGGCGGAACGGTGCTCGATCCCGAGGTCGTCGCGCACCTGCTCGGGCGCCGCCAGAGCACCGACCCGCTGGCGACGCTCACCCGGCGCGAGCGCGAGGTGCTGCAGCGGATCGCGGTGGGCGAGAGCAACCGCGCCATCGCGTCGCGGCTCTACGTGTCCCAGCGCGCCATCGAGCGCCACATCACGGCGATCTTCGCCAAGCTGCGCCTGCCGGCCTCCGGCGAGGCCGATCGCCGCGTGCTCGCGGCCCTGACCTACCTGCGCGGTCCGCTGACCAGCAGCGACGTTCCCTCGTAGCCGCCCAGCTCGAGGCTGAAGCTGCGCAGGTCGTCGACCGTCCCGACCTGCTCGCCGCTGAACATGTCCGTGACGACCGCCCGCGGCGGGAGGTGCTCGGAGCGCACCGAGCCCGTCACGGTCTCGGGCGAGAAGTTCAGCACCGTGATCTGGAGATCGTCGGCGGCCAGCCGGTGGACCAGCACGAGCTCGGACTTATGCGAGACGTCGGGGACGTCGAGTTGCTGCGCGGTCGCGATCCCGTGCTTGCGGCGCACCGCGATCACGCGCGCGAGCCGGCTCGCGAACGAGTCAGGGTCCCGGAGCTGGTCGGGTAGCGCGCCGTAGAGCGCGGGCGCGGCGGGCATCCGGTCGCCGTCGCCGCCGTCGATGCCGCGCAGGTCGTGCGCGCCGCGGTTGATCCAGCGCGTGTCGCCGTCGGCGATCAGGTCCGTGACGAGCCCCGTGTCGAGCGTCAGCATGCCCGCGAGGTCCCAGCCCGAGAGCGCGAACACGCCGGGCTGGAGCGCGTTGAACATCGCCAGCAGCAGATGCACGCGCTTGATCTGCTCACGCTCGGCGCGCGTGATCTGCGCGAGGTCGCGGATCCCCAGCGTGGCGCTGATCACGGTCGCCGTCGTGCACGCGATCCCGTTGGTCGTGAAGCGCCGGTTGTACGGCGCGCGCACGCCGGTCAGGCGCGTGTTGAGCTCGGTGCGCACGCGCTCGCCGAGCGCCGCGCCGGTCAGCTCATCGCCGGCGAACGTGAACGTGTCGTCCTTGTGGCGGGTGGAGAAGTGCACGAGCTCGTGCGTGAGCTCGTCGTGGTTCTGGAGCGCGTGCACGAGCGACGCGGGGTCGATCCCGAGGTCGCGCGCCAGGTTCAGCGTGAGCCGCAGGAACTCGGTGTCGCCGGTGACCAGCGCGTGGTGGTAGGCGGGCCGGCTGACGAAGTCGTACGAGAGGTCGGCGCCGGATCTCCCCATGTCCTTGATGTCGTCCATCGCCAGGTTGAGCTCCTGGAAGCAGAAGCCGCCCATCTTGCGGATCATGCTCGCGATCAGGTGGTTCGCGGCCTCGGAGAGCGGGTGGCCCTCCGACCAGGCCGGCGCGTCCTCGGCGCTCTTCTCGACGCCGAGGAAGCCGTTGGCGTCCAGCCGCAGGCCGCCGGCCCCGAGGTCGGCCAGCGCGTGCAGCGCGTCGCCGATCACCAGCCGCATGCCGGCGAACGACGGGTCCAGCCAGTTGATCGAGGGCTGCCCGTCCTTGAAGTAATGGAGATAGACCCAGCGGCGGGCGACGCCGTCGACGCCGGTGACGACGCGCGTGGCGCTCCAGTTGGTCTGCTTGACGCCGGGCTCGTAGAAGATCACGCGCTGGAGCCGGCCGATGATGTAGCCGGCGCGCTTGAGCCGCGCCTCGGAGTCGGCGTCGAGGTTGATCGAGTCCATGCCGTCCGGCACGTCCGGCAGCAGGTGCCAGTCCTTCGGCGCGATCGAGACCATGTGGTAGATGCCCGGGTAGTCGCCGTAGGCCATCTCGGCCAGCCGGAAGTCCGCGCCTTTGCCGGTGTGACCCGGCACGATGTCGTCGATGATCGTGCCGTCGTACTCGGCGGCGGTCAGGCACAGGCGCCGGAACTCGTCCTCGGTGCCGAAGACGGGGTCGACGTCCATGCTGATGCGGTCGAAGTGACCGTCGACCGACGGTGTGCGGCGGCGGCCGTTGAGCCCGCCGGCGAGCTTCACCGGGCCGGTGTGGATCGCGTCGATGCCGATCCGCCGGAACGCCTGCCACAGCGAGTGGTCCGACAGTCCGGCCAGGAACGTCTCGCCCGGGCGGGTGACGAACGACAGCGGGTAGGCCGTGAACCACACCGACGCGCGCTCCACCGCCGCGCGCGGGTCGGGATGCGCGAACGGGTTCTGCCACATGCTTCCCTGGCCGGAGAGCTGCGCGGCCAGCCGGTTGGCGTCGGCGAGCATCGACGCCTCGACGAGCCAGCCGACGTAGGCACGGCTGTCGGCGATCCCCTCGGTGCCCAGCACGTCGGCGCTGCGGCGGTGCTGCATGCGCCGCGCCGACGGCCGCAGGCGCGGCGGGCGCGCCGGGTAGAACTGCTCGTCGTACGTGATCTCGGGGAGGTGGTGCTCCGCGTCGAGGCTCTTGGTCAACGCGGATCGCTCCGGGAGGTCATCCATGGTGGGTTCCCGGCGCGGCGATGTGCCACACCGCCGGTTCGCCGCACCGGTGGGTGGGGCGTCGCCGCGTGAGGAGAAATGCCCGCTGAATCGTATGATCTTGCCAGCCTTCGCTCCCGCAGTGCAACCGTAGGTGCGCGGTTCACATCCTGGCGGCGGCGCCCCGGGCGCGGTATAAGGGCGCGTCGGCCAAAGAAGGAGGAGATCGGATGGCACGTGTTCGGCTGCCCGGGGTTGCCCTGGCATGCGCGGTGGCCACGCTCGCAGGATCCGCCCCAGCGCAGGCGGCGGGGGAGGCCCCGGGCAGGCCCGGCGCGCTCTCGCACTTCGACCTGGCGCGCAAGGACTGCGTCGGGACGGCGCGCAACACGACGTCGCGCGTCTGGTTCACGGTCGCGGGCGGCGTGCTCTCCGACGTCTACGAGCCCAACGTCGACACCACCAACGTCGAGACGATGCAGTACGTCGTCACCGACGGCAAGACGTTCACCGACCTGCAGTCGCGCGACATGACCTACACGGTCAGCGCCGACCCGACCGGCATGACGTGCACGGTCGTCGCGACGGCCAGGAGCGGCAACTACCGGATCACGACGACGTACACGACCGACCCGGCGCGCGACAGCGTGCTGATGCGCACGTCGCTGCGCGGCCTCAAGCTCTCGACCGGCAAGCTGCACCTGTTCGTGCGGCTCGACCCGACCGTCGGCGGGCACGGCGGCGGAGGAACGGACAACGCGGGCGCCGACAGCGCGACGGCCGACCATGACGCGCTGGTGGCGGGCGACACGACGACCACGACAGCCGCGACCAACCGCGACTACGCCAAGCCGACCTTCCTGGCGCTGGAGGCCGACCACTCGTTCGCGTCGGCGTCGGCCGGGTACGCGGGCACGGCCAGCGACGGGCTTTCGCAGCTCAACTCGGCGCGCACGCTGACCGAGTACTCGAGCGCACCGTCCGGCAACGTCGTCGACACCGCCGAGCTGCGGACCCATGACGGCGAGGCCACGCTGGCGCTCGGCTTCGGCCGCACGCGCGCCGAGGCGCTCTCGACCGCGCAGCGCTCGCTCGACACGCCGTACGCGTTCTCGGTCGCGCGCTACCTGCTCGAGTGGGCCGCGTACGACCTGCGGCTCCAGCGCCCGCCGCTGCGCCGCGCCGCGCAGTACTACCTCGGCGCGAACGTGGTCAAGGCCTCCGAGGACAAGCAGTTCCCGGGCGCGATCGTGGCCGGGCTCGCTTCGCCGTGGGGGCAGGCCGTCTCCGCCGGCTCGCTGCAGGACGGCAAGGCGCCGTACTTCGGCTCCTACCGCGAGGTGTTCAGCCGCGACCTCTACGAGGCGTTCACGTCGCTGCTCGTCACCGGCGACATCGACACGGCGCAGGACACCGCGCGCTTCCTGCTCGAGCGCCAGCAGCTCGCCGACGGGCGGATCCCGCGCAACAGCCTCGTCAACGGCAAGTCGGCGCCCGACACCGGCGGGGACCAGCTCGACGAGACCGCCGACCCGATCCTGATGGCCTACCAGTCCGGCCTGGCCGGCGACCGCACGCTGTACCTCAACCACATCCGCGGCGCCGCCGACTTCCTGGTCGCGCACGGGCCGTCGTTCGGCAACGAGCGGTGGGAGGAGCAGGGCGGCTACTCGCCGTCGACGATCGCGGCGGAGATCGCCGGGCTCGTGGCCGCGGGGCGGATCGCCGCCGTTCAGCATGACGACGACCGCGCGAAGCTCTACCTCGCGACGGCCGACCACTTCCAGCGCTCGATCAAGGGCTGGACGGTCACGACCACCGGTCCCTACGCGACCGGGCACTACTTCCTGCGGCTGTCGCGCAACGGCGATCCCAACGCGGCGATCGTCTACAACCTCGGCAACGGCAGCGTCGACGCCGACCAGCGCTCGGTCATCGACGCGGGCTTCCTCGAGCTGACCCGCCTCGGTGCGCTGCCGGCGAACGACCCGGACGTGCTGCGCTCGCTCGGCGTCGTCGACTCGGTGATCAAGCGCACGACGCCGAGCGGTGTCGGCTTCTACCGCTACGGCACGTCGCTGCCGGGCTCCGAGGACGGCTACGGCGACTGCCACGTCGACGACCCGACCGACTGCTCGCCCGAGGGCAAGCCGTGGCCGGGCACCAACCACGGCTCCGGGCACCTGTGGCCGGTGCTGTCGGGCGAGCGCGCCGAGCAGCAGCTGCAGACCGGCGATCGCGCCGGCGCCGCTTCGCTGCTGGACGCGATGGACAGCTACGCGTCCGGCGTCGGCCTGATGCCCGAGCAGGACTGGGAGGACGCGGCCGTGCCGCCGGCGCCGTTCGGGTCTGATCCCACGACGGCGTCGATCGGCTTCGCGCCCGGCGAGGCCGCCGGCTCGGCGTCGCCGTTGACGTGGGCGCAGGCGCAGAACGTGCGGCTCACGCTGTCGCTCGACGCGGGGCGCCCGCTCGAGCAGCCGGCCGCGGTGCGCGACCGCTACACGCACCCGCCGGCGGCGGCCGACCCGACCGTGACCGCTCCCGCCGACGGCTCGACGGTGACCGCCGCCACCACCCACGTGGTCGGGACGACCGCGCCGCGGGCGCGCGTCGTGGTCGCCGCGACCAACACCGACACCGGCGCGCCGACGGTCGTCGTCGCGGTCACGGCGAGCAGCACCGGCGCGTTCGACGTGAGCGTGCCGACGGCGTTCGGGACGTCCGTGATCACGACCACTGTCACGACGCGCGACGGCGCCACCGGCTATGACCAGCGCCGAGTCGCCTCCGACGTGATCGCAGGCACGACCGTGATGGACGTCAGCGACCCGGTGGGCGACGACAACGGGCCGGGCACGTTCCTGTACCCGACGTCGGGCGACTTCCACGCGGGCGCGTTCGACCTGACGCGCTTCCAGGTGATCGACGGCGGCGACACGATCTACCTGCGGGCGACGCTCGGCGATCTCTCGCCGACGTTCGGCGATCCGCTCGGGGCGCAGCTGCTGACCGTGTTCGCGCACGATCCGGCGGCGACGTCGACCTCGACCGCGCCGTTCTTCGCCAGCCGCAACTACTCGGTCGCGTCGGCCGACGCGTGGAGCCGCGCGATCCAGATCCGCGGCTTCGAGGCCGACCGCTTCATCGACGCGTCCGGCGCCTCCGCGGGCGCGATCTCCAAGCAGGCGAGCTCGGTGACCAAGACGATCACGATCCTGGTGCCGAAGTCGGCGTTCGGGACGCCCGGGCCGGGCTGGACGTTCACGGTCGTGCTGCACGGGCAGGACGGCTTCGGCGACTTCGGCGCGCGGACGTTCACCGAGACGCCCGGGTCGTTCACGTTCGGGCGCTGCGCGACCAACCCGTCGGCCGATCCGCGCTGCCAGGTGGCGCTCGACCAGCTCCCGAAGGCGATGGACGTGCTCACCCCGACCGGCGTCTCGCAGGCGACGGAGCTCGACCGCAGCCTCGGGCCCGTCGTGATCCGCGGCGTGCCGGTCAGCTGACGCGTGCGGGGGCGGGCCGCTACGGTCCGCCCCCATGGCTTGCGAGGACTACGCGATCGTCCGCGCGGACGATGTCGAAGACCACTACGAGGGAACGGACGTACCGGGCGAGTTCCGCCGCCTGACAGGCCCACTGGACTCCGAGCAGGTGGCGGTGACGCTGATCCGCGTCCCACCGCACTCGGACTTCGAGCAGGGCACGGGCCATTACCACGACGAGGTCGAGGAGATCTACATCGTCACGCGCGGGACGCTGACGATGCGCTTCGGCGACGACGTTCGCCACGTAACGGCGCCCTCGGCGGTGCGCGTTGCTGCGGGAACGGCGCGCTCGCACCGCAACGAAGGCTCGGAGCCGGTCGACATGTGGGCGATCTCGCGCCGCATCGACCATGCGGACGCGCACAAGATCGACGCGTTCTGGGAGGCGTCGCCGGCCGCCGCGCAGAAGCGCTGAGCTCCGGTCTCGAGCCGGCTGCGCGCTGAGGCAACGTCGCGGCAAGCCCGCGGCAACCCGCGGGCGGCACAGTCCGCTCCCATGAAGACGATCCTGATCGCAGTCGCGGCGCTCGGCCTGGCGGGCGCCGCGGTTCCGGCGGCCGAGGCGAGCACCGTGACCTTCGCGCCCGACGGCGCCCTCGTGGTGACCGCGGCGCCCGGCGAGCGCAACGCCATCGGCATCCAGGCCGCAGCCGACGAGAGCGGGCGCCTGGTGGTCTACGAGGGCACGCCGGGCCTGGCGATCAACGCGCCCGCCGGCCGCTGCGAGACGCTCGACGAGGGCATGGTGCGCTGCGACTGGGCGCCCGCGGCCGGCGTCCGCGTGGACCTCGGCGACGGCAACGACCGCGGCTACATCTCCGACGACCTGCCCGCGGGCGCGCCGATGTCGATCGCCGGCGGCGCCGGCGACGACGACCTGCGCGCGTCGCTCGACGGCCAGCCGACGGCGCTCGACGGCGGGCCGGGCAACGACAAGCTCGAGGGCGGCCCCGGCGCCGACGCGCTCACGGGCGGCGACGGCAACGACCAACTGGACGGCCGCGACGGCGCCGACCGCCTCGACGGCGGCGCCGGCGACGACGTCCTGTCCGGCGACGGCAACCTCGACCCCGCGCCCGACGTGATCGACGGCGGGCCGGGCTATGACACGATCAACGCCGACTGGGAGCCGTCGAGCTACAGCGGGCCGCCGACGCCGCTGTCGGTCACGCTCGGCGGCGGCGCGGACGACGGGCGCCCGGGCGAGGGCGACGACGTCCGCAACGTCGAGCGTGTCTCGACGTACGGGCCGAGCACGCTCGTCGGCAGCGACGCGGCGGAGTACCTCGAGGTCGTCCAGGTCAGCTCGCCGAGCACGATCTCCGGCGGCGGCGGCAACGACACGCTGCGCGCCAGCGACGGCAGCGACCGGCTGGACGGCGGGCCGGGCGACGACGACATCGACGCGGGCTTCGGCGACGACACGATCGTCGGCGGGCCCGGGCGCGACAGCATCGCGGGCGACCGCCGCGGCGGCGACTGCGGGCCGCTGTGGTGCAAGCTGCCGTTCGGCAACGACACGATCGACGCGCGTGACGGCGAGGTCGACAGCGTCACGTGCGGGCTCGGCGAGGACACGGTGCTCGCCGACGCGATCGACGTCGTCGCGAGCGACTGCGAGCACGTGACGCGCGCGGGCGCTCCGGCTCCCGCGGCGGGCGGCTCGGTCACTCCGGCCAGCGCGGGCTCCGCGCTGGCCCCGGCCGCCGCACGCGTCAGGCTGCGGGCCGCGCTGGCGCGCGGGCTCAAACTGACGGTCACCGCCCCGGGCGCGGGCCGCGTGACCGCCTCGGCGCACGGTGCGTCCGGGTCCGCGCGGGTCCGCAAGGCCGGCCGGGCGGCGCTCACCCTGCGTTTCAGCGCGGCCGCGCGCCGGCATCTGCGGGGCGCGCGCAGCGTCAAGCTCACGATCGCGCTCCGGTTCGCGCCGGCGAACGGCACGGTGGTGAGCGACGCGCTCCAGGTCACGCTGCGGCGCTGAGGCGGCGGCGAGGCGCGCTACACGATCCCGAGTCCGAGCCGGAGCTTGCGGAGCAGGTCGGCGAGCTGGATCTGCTCCTGCGGGCTCAACGCGCTCAGCAGCTGCCGCTCGTTCTCGAGGTGCGCGCCGGTCACCGTGTCGATCAGCGAGCGTCCGGCGTCGGTCAGCGTGATCAGCGTGCCGCGGCGGTCGTCGGGGTCGGGCGAGCGGGCGATCAGGCCGGCCCGCTCGAGCCGGTCCAGCCGCTTGGTGGTCCCGCTCGAGGTCAGCATCAGCGCGTCGGTCAGGTCGGTCACGCGCAGCCGGAACGGCGCGCCGGTCCGCCGCAGCGTGGCGAGCACGTCGTGCCAGCCGGGCTCGAGCCCGTGCGCGCGGTAGACGGGCTCCAGCCGCGCCTCGAGCTCGCGGGCCAACCGCGACACGCGTCCCACGACGCCGATCGGCGCGGGGTCGAGCTCGGGACGCTCGCGCCGCCACTGCTCGAGGATCAGGTCAACCGCGTCGCGCACGGGCAGAACGGTAGCCCGCCCGGGGGCGGAGAGCGGCGCCCGGCGGGGCCGCGCCCGGCGAGCCGGCGCGCGGAGAGCCGCGCCCGGCGGGGCGGCGCCCGGCGAGCCGGCGCGCGGAGAGCGGCGCCCGGCGGGGCGGCGGCCGGCGAGGCGGCGCCCGGCGCGGCGAGGCAACGCGCGCGCGGTGGGCGCGCGGGCGGAGGGCGACGCCCCGCCGGCGCGTCTCAGTACCAGCGCATGCGCGGGAGCGGTTCGGGCGTGTGGCGCGTGAAGCGCGGATCGGCGGGGCCGGCGGCGTCGCGGGCCGTGCGGCGGTGGCGGCGGCGGGGGAAGAGGTGACGGAGCATGTATTGCATCCTAGGACATATCTTCTCAGGAAGCAAGTACCCAGGACGGTATTCTCCACGACGTGGACGGCGTCGACGTCGACCGCCTCCCGGAGGCGGGGCCCTCGCTGCAGGTCGTGATCCTGAAGGACGCCGGCTTCGGAGGCGACGGCCCGCGCCAGCCGCACCGCCACGACTACCACGAGCTGATCTGGACGCGCGCGGGCGCCGGCCGGCACCTGATCGACGGCGAGCCCTCGCCCGTCGAGCCGGGCGCGATCACGCTGATCGGGCGCGGGCAGGTGCACGTGTTCGAGACCGCGCAGCACCTCGACGGCGCGGTCGTCCGCTTCACCGACGAGCTGCTCTACGAGGGTCCGGCGGCGCGCGCCACCCCCGGCTGGCTGCTCGCGGCGCGCGGCACCCGCACCGTCAAGGTTCCGCCCGAGGAGACGGCGCGCCTGGAGGCGACGATCGACACGCTGGCCGCCGAGAGCCGCCGCCCGCCCGATGCGCGCAGCGCCGACCTCCAGCGCCACTTCCTCTCCGGGCTGCTGCTGTGGATCGAGCGCTGGCACGACGCGACCCGCACCCGCCGGCGCGAGCCCGACGACGCGGAGACCCAGCTCCACCGCCGCTTCAGCGCCGTGCTCGAGCGCGACTTCGCCCGCCACCACGACGCCGCCCACTACGCCGACGCGCTCGCGGTCCCGCCCGCCGCGCTCTCGCAAAGCGCTCGCGCACGTCACCGGCCACGCGACCAAGGAGCTGATCACCGAGCGCGTGATGCTCGAGGCGGCGCGGCTGCTGCGCTTCAGCGACCTGACGATCGGCGAGATCGCCTTCCGCGCCGGCTTCTCGGACCAGCTCTACTTCTCGCGCGCCTTCAAGCGCCGCTACGACCTCTCCCCCAGCGCCTATCGCGAGAAGTCCATGCATTCGCGAGGCCTCGCCATACCGTGAGCGCCGCCAACGCGCGAGAGTGAGCGGCATGAGCACCACCGAGACCACGACGCTTCCTGACACCCTGCGCCTCGGCGCCGTCCATCTCACCGTCGCCGACGTCGACCGCTCCGTCGCGTTCTACCAGCGCTCGCTGGGCCTGCGCGTGCACGCCCGCGAGGACGCGACGGCCGAACTGGGCGACGGCCACGAGACCGTGATCGTCCTGCACGAGGACCCGCTGGCCACGCCGGCCGGGCGCCACGCCGGCCTCTATCACTACGCCCTGCTGCTACCCGAGCCGGGAGGAACTGGCCCGCGCCGCCGTTCGCCTGGCGATGACCCAGACGCCGATCGAGGGCGCCTCCGACCACCGCACGCACGAGGCGATCTACCTGCCCGACCCCGACGGCAACGGGATCGAGCTCGCCGCCGACCGCCCGCGCGCGGCCTGGCCCGCCGACCTCGGCTACGCCGGCGGCCCCGCGCCGCTGAACTTCGACGCGCTGCTCGCGACCGTCGCCGGCGAGGACCCGTCGCCCCAGGTGCGCCCGGGACTGCGCATGGGTCACCTGCACCTGCACGTCGGCGACATCGAGCAGGGTCTCGCGTTCTATCGCGACACGCTCGGCTTCCAAGTCCAGGCCAACCTCGGCTCGGCCGTCTTCGTCTCCGCCGGCGGCTACCACCATCACCTCGGCTTCAACATCTGGAACGGCCGCGGCGTCAGCGGCCCGCCGGAGCACACCGCCGGCCTGCGCACGTGGACGATCGAGCTGCCGGCGCAGGAGCTCGAGGCCCTCCGCGCGCGCTTGCCCGCAACCGCGCCGATCGACGGCGGCTTCATCGTCCGCGACCCGTGGGGGACCGCGGTGAGCTTCGTCAGCGCGCCGTGAACTCGCCCACGTCCGAGACCCGCACCGAGACGGCCAGGCCGTCGCGCACCTTCCACGTCCACACGACCGCGCGCCGCGAAGTCTCCTCGCCGCGGCGCAGCGCGACGTAGCCGCGCACCACGAGGCGGCCCGGCCGGACCTGGAAGTCCTCGGCGTGCAGCGTGATCTCGTCCCAGATCACCTGGGCGTCGAGGAAATAGCGGCGAACGCCGTTGTGGCCCCGGTAGGTCGCCTCGCGGCCCGCGAGATCGGCCGTGGCGGGCAGGTGCAGTTCGATCTCGGGCGAGCAGAACGCCAGCGCCGCCTCGACGTCGCGCCGCTCGAACGCGGCGTAGATCGATTGCACCACCTCGAGGTCGGTGTGGCCGGGGTCGCTCAAGTCGTCAATAGCCTATGCGGGGTGCCCGAGCCCCTCGCCGCACCCGCGTTCGACCCCAGCGCCTACAGCACGTTCCGTTTCCTCGAGCGCTCGCTCGAGGACGGTCACGTGCGGCTGGAGTACGCGCTCGACGACGGTGTGCGCTTCGTCGAGACGTTCGACCTCCCGCCCGGCGGCGAGGGCGATCCGGCCGTCGTCGCGAACCTGCTGGCACTGCTGCACTGGATCGTCGGCGTCAGCTACTTCAAGACCGCCGTGCCGCCGGAGGTCGACGCCGAGGTCCCGCCCGCCACGGCGCGGCTGCTCGAGGCGCTCTACTCCGAGGGCCTCGGCGAGTTCGCCTACGTCAACCGCCTGCCGCTTCCGCGCCCGCGCTTCGCCGTCGCCGCGCGCACGCCGGCGCCGGTCGAGGCGCGCGCGCCGCGCTATCTCGTCCCCGTCGGCGGCGGCAAGGACTCGGTCGTCGCGCTCGAGATCGTCCGCCGCTCGGGCCATGAGCTCGCGCTCTTCTCGGTCGGCGACGCGAAGCCGATCGCCCGCACCGTCGCGGTCAGCGGGCTGCCGCGGCTGCTCGTGCGCCGCACGCTCGATCCCGACCTGCGCGCGCTCAACGCCGCCGGCGCGCTCAACGGCCACATCCCGGTCACCGCGATCGTGGCGACGGTGGCGCTCTTGACCGCCGCGCTGCACGGCTACACCGGCGTCGTGCTGGCCAACGAGCGCTCCGCCTCGGCCGGCAACCTGCACTGGGACGGCATCGAGGTCAACCACCAGTTCTCCAAGAGCGCGCGCGCCGAGCACCTGCTGCGCGCCGCCGTCGAGGAGCTCACGCCCGGGCTCGAGCTCTTCAGCGTGCTGCGGCCCGCGTCGGAGCTGAGCATCGCGCGCGCGTTCGCGCGGCTGCCGCCGTACCACCACGCATTCACGAGCTGCAACGCGATCTTCCGGCTGGATCCCGCGCTGCGGGCTTCGTCGTGGTGCCGCGATTGCCCGAAGTGCCGCTTCGTGTTCCTGATCCTGGCGCCGTTCCTCCCCCCCGAGGCGCTGCGCGGCATCTTCGGCGGCGATCTGCTCGAGGACCCCGCGCAGTTCGAGGGCTTCGCGCTGCTCACGGCGACCGGCGGGAACAAGCCGTTCGAGTGCGTCGGGACCGAGAACGAGAGCACGGCCGCGCTCCGGCTGCTCGAGCGCGACCCGCGCTGGCGCGACCACGCCGTCGTGCGCCGGCTCGCCGCCGAGGTGGAGCGCGCCAGCGACCTGGGCGACGCGCTGGCCCTGAGCGACGAGCACGCCGTGCCGGCGCCGATCATGGATGCCGTGCGTGAAGTTCTCGGAGCTTGACGGCGCGACGATCGGCGTCTGGGGCGCCGGGCGGGAGATCCAGGCGTTCGCGGCGCAGGTCGAGCGCCGGCTGCCCGCGGCGCGGATCGCGGTCGTGGTCTCCGACGACGGCAGCGCCGCGCTGCCCGGCGCGCGCCCGGCGACCGACGCCGCGGCGCTGGCGGGCTGCGACGTGCTCGTGCGCTCGCCGGGCGTCTCGATCTACCGGCTCGCGCTCGACATCCCGGTGACCACCGCGACCGCGCTGTGGATGGCCGAGCGCGGCGGCCGCGACGTGATCGGCGTCACCGGCACCAAGGGCAAGAGCACGACCGCGAGCCTGATCGCGCACCTGGCGGGCATCGAGCTGGCCGGCAACATCGGCCGCCCGGTGATCGAGCTGCTGGACGTCGACGGGCCGGTCGTGTGCGAGCTCTCGAGCTACCAGACCGCCGACCTCGAGGTCGGCCCCGAGGTCGCGGTCGTCACGAACCTCTACCCCGAGCACCTGGACTGGCATGGCAGCCATGAGCGCTACCGGCGCGACAAGCTGCGGATCCTCGGGCTGCCGGGCGTGCGCACGACCGTCGTCGGCCCCGGGCTCGAGGGGATGCTGCACTTCGGCACCCCGGACGGCTGGCACTCCAGCGGCGACGCAGTGGCCCGCGGCGCGACGGTGCTGCGCGAGCTGCCGCTCCCCGGCGCCCACAACGCGCTCAACCTGTGCGCGGCGCTGACCGCGCTCGACGCCGCCGGCCTCCCCTACGACCTCGACGCGCTGAAGACGTTCGCGCCGCTCCCGCACCGGCTCGAGACCGTGCACGAGCGCGACGGCGTGACGTGGGTCGACGACAGCATCTCGACCACGCCCGAGTCCGCGCTGGCCGCGCTGGCCAGCTTCCCCGGCCGGCACGTGGTGCTGATCGGCGGCGGCTCCGACCGCGGCCAGGACTACGCCGCACTCGGGGCGGCGCTCGTCGCGCGCGGCGCGGACGTGATCGGCCTGCCCGTCACCGGCGAGCGGCTCGTGGCGGCGGCCGGCGGGACGCTCGTCGAGGATCTCGCGGCGGCCGTCGCGCTCGCGGGCGAGCTGGCGCGCGCCGGCACCGTGGTGCTGCTCTCCCCCGCCGCGCCCAGCTACAACCGCTACCGCGACTTCGAGGAGCGCGGCGACCACTTCCGCGTGCTCAGCGGTCAGGCGATGCGGTAGACGCGCCCGCTGCCCCAGTCGCCGACGAACACCGTGCCGCCCTGCGCGGCCACCGCCAGGGGGTTCTTCAGCCCGCTGGCGAACTGCGTCACCTTGCCGTCACGCAGCGACACGCGCAGCACCTTGCCGGTCGCCCACTCCGCGACCAGCGCCGAGTCGCCGACGACCGCGACGCCGCCGACCGCCGCGTGCCTGTCGAGCAGCGCCAGCGGCCGTGGCACGCCCGCGCAGGCCGCGCCGCCCTGGTCGTAGCAGGCCGGGAAGCGGCGATCGTCGCCCTCACGCACGTAGGCGAGCGCGTCGCCCGTCGTCTTCGCTCCCAGGTCGTCGCGCTGGTTCATGCTCACCAGCAGCCCCTTCGGCGCCTGCGCGAGCCCGACCGGCGCGCGGATGCCGCGCGCGTAGACGCGCAGGTCACTGCCGTCGGGACGGAACGAGACGATCGTGCCCGACCAGCGCGAGCGCGTCGCGCAGTGGTCGCAGGCCGCCGAGATCCCCATGATCAGGCGGTCGCCGGAGCGCACGATCTCCGACGGCCAGCCCGCCCCCTTGGGCTCGCTGAGCACGGTGCGGCGGTGCGCGAACGCCTTGCCGTCGAACCCGCTGAACGCCTGCACGCGGCCGAGCGAGGTGACGAACAGCGTGTCGCGCACCCAGACGAGGCCGAGCGGCCCGCGCACCGCGAGCACCTTGACGGGCGTCGGCCGCACGAGCCACACGCCGTCGGCGGCATGGCCGGTCGCCGCCGACGTCGTCGCCCACAGCCGCCCGGAGCCGTCGAACGTGAGCGCCGAGACGTTCCGCAGCCCGCTCGCATAGACCGTCCTCGACGGCGTGCTCTGCCCGCACCCGGCGAGCGCCAGCGCCAGCGCGGCGCAGCGCAGCCAGCGACCGCGCCGCGCCGGGCCGGACGTCACACGCCGCTGGACGGAGATCCGCTGGGGCCCATGTACGAGCCTCCCTGGGAGTCACCGCCCATGTTCGGGCACGGAACGGCGCCGTTCGGAGCGTGGCGGGCGGCCGGCGCCGCCGGCTTGGCCGCGGGCTTCGACGTCGCTCCATAGGCCAGCGCGCCGCCGCCCGCGAGGGCGCCGGTGACGAGCAGGCCTGCAGCGACGCTCATGACGCGCCGTGACATGTGTCCCCTTCCTGTCGTGGACACTTCGAGTACACCGTACTTCCCTCAGAAACGGCTGAGACTTCTGCCACTCTGCGAGCCGTGCGCGTAGGGATTCTGGGGGCGCTGCAGATCGAGCGCGAAGGCGAGCCGGTGGACGTCGCCGGCGGACGCCTGCGCGCGCTGCTGGCCCGGCTCGCGCTCGCGGCGGGGCGCCCGGTCAGCGTCGACGCGCTGGTCGAGGCCGTCTGGGACGGCGACCCGCCCGGCGACCGCCAGCACGCGCTGCAGTCGCTCGTCTCGCGGTTGCGCCGCAGCCTCGGCGACGGCGAGGTGATCGCGCCCGCGCCCGGCGGCTACCGGCTCGCGCTCGCGCCCGAGGCGATCGACGCGCACCGCTTCGAGACGCTGGCCGCGGCCGGCGCCGCGGCGCTGCGCGGCGGCGACCCCGAGCGCGCGTCCGCGACGCTGGAGCAGGCGCTGGCGCTGTGGCGCGGCCCGGCGCTGCCCGATCTCCCGGCGCTGGCCGGCGCGCTCGAGGACCTGCGGCTGGCGGCGCTGGCCGACCGCGCCGAGGCCGAGCACGCGCTCGGCCGCGGCGGTGCGATGGTCGCCGAGCTCGAGGCGGCGATGGGCGAGCACCCGCTCAACGAGCGTCTCGCCGCCCGCCACATCCAGGCGCTGTTCGCCGCCGGCCGCCAGGCCGACGCGCTGTCGGCCTACGAGCGCATGCGGGCGCGGCTCGCCGACGAGCTCGGCGCGGCGCCCAGCCCCGAGCTGCAGGCCGCGCACCTCGCGGTGCTGCGCGGCGACACGCCCGCGCCCGCCAGGCGCGCCAGCAACCTGCGCGCGCCGGTGACGAGCTTCGTGGGCCGCGAGCCGGAGATCGAGCGCATCGGCGCGCTGCTCGCCCAGTCGCGCCTGGTCACGCTCGTCGGCCCCGGCGGGGCGGGCAAGACGCGGCTCGCCGGCGAGGCGCTGGCGGGCTGGGTGGACCGCGTCCCGGGCGGCGTGTGGATGGTCGAGCTCGCGCCGGTGACCGCCGCCGTCGAGGTCGTGCCCGCCGTGCACAGCGCGCTCGGGTTGCGCGACGGCGCCGTGCTCGAGCGCTCCGGGCAGCCGCCGCTCGACGCGCTGGAACGGCTGATCGACGTGCTCGCCGAGCGCGAGACGATCCTGATCCTCGACAACTGCGAGCACCTGATCGCCACGGTCGCCGAGGTCGCCGACGAGCTGCTCGCCGGCTGCCCCGACCTGCGCATCGTGGCCACGAGCCGCGAGCCGCTGGCCATCGCCGGCGAGAGCCTCGCCCCGGTCGCGCCGCTGCCCGACGACCCGGCCGTGCAGCTGTTCGCCGACCGCGCCGCCGCCGCGCGCCCGGGCTTCGTCGTCGACGAGCACGCCCTGGAGATCTGCCGGCGCCTGGACGGCCTGCCGCTGGCGATCGAGCTCGCGGCGGCGCGGCTGCGCTCGATGCCGGTCGACCAGCTCGCCGCGCGCCTCGATGACCGCTTCCGGCTGCTCACCGGCGGCAGCCGCACCGCGCTCCCGCGCCACCGCACGCTGCGCGCGGTCGTCGACTGGAGCTGGGGCCTGCTCGACGAGCCCGAGCGCCGGCTCGCCCGCCGCCTGGCCGTGTTCAGCGCCGGCGCCACCGAGGAGAGCGCCGCCGCGGTGTGCGGCGAGGCGGACGTGCTCGACGGGCTCGCCGCGCTCGTCGACCGCTCGCTCGTCGTCTCCGAGGCGCCGCGCTACCGGATGCTCGAGACGATCCGCGAGTACGCGCTCGAGAAGCTCGACGAGGCCGGCGAGCTCGAGGCGACGCGCGGCGCGCACGCGCGCTGGTTCGCCGAGCTCGCGGCGCGGGCCGACCCCGAGCTGCGCGGCCCTCGTCAGCGCGAGTGGCTCGCGCGCCTGCGCGCCGACCGCGACGACGTGTTCGCCGCGCTGCGCTGGCTCGGCGACACCGGCGACGCGCGCGGCGCGCTGCGCCTGACCGTCGACCTGCTGTGGTTCTGGATGCTCACCGGCGCGCCCGACGAGGCGCAGGCATGGGTGGAATTCGCGGCCGCGCTGCCCGGCGAGGCCGATCCCGTGGACCGCCTGATCGCCGACGGCATCCTGACGCTCCGCCACGCCGGCGAGACCGGCGAGCTCGCCCCCGTGCGGGCGCTGGTCGAGCGGCTCGAGCGCGAGGGCGACGGGCGCGCGCTGCTCGCGCTCGCGCGCCCGATCCTGCCGCTCTTCGCCGGCGACGACGAGATCGCGCACCGCCGGCTGGCCGAGGCGCTCGAGCACCCCGACCCGTGGGTGCGCGCGGCGGCGCTGCTGATCCGCGGCCACCTGGCCGAGAACCTCGGCGACCAGGCGCACATGCGCGCGGACCTGGAGCGCGCCGCCGAGGGCTTCAGCGCGGTCGGCGACTCCTGGGGGCTCGCGATGACGCTGTCCTCGGTGGCCAGCACGCTGATGCTGGCCGGCGACCTCGACGGGGCCGAGACCGCGCTCGACGAGGCGATGGAGCGGCTCGAGACGCTCGACGGCTCGAGCGCCGGCGGCCTGTTGTGGCTGCGGCTCGCCGACCTGCGGCTGCGCCGCGGCGACCTGGACGAGGCGCGGGTGCTGGTCCAGCGCGCCGTCGAGCAGGCCGACCTGCGCAGCGACGAGAACCTGTTCGCGCGCGCGACGATGGCCCGGATCGCGTGGTTGGTGGGCGATGCCGACGCGCTGCGCCGCGAGGTGGCCGAAGCCGCGGTCCGGATGGAGCGGATCGGGCGGCGCCGCCCCGAGCAGGACCATGCGCGGGTGATCGTCGACGTGCTGCTGGTCGCCGTTGCGCTCGAGGACGGCGACCTCGAGCGCGCCGAGGCCGCCGCGGCGACGGCGGTGGCGAGAGCGATCGGGACCAACGACATGCCGATCGTCGCGTCCGCGGGGGTCATGTCCGCCGCGGTGGCGGCCGCCGCGGGCCGCCCGCTGGAGGCGGCGGAGCGGCTCGGCGCGACGACCGTCCTGCGCGGGGCCGAGGATCTCTCGAACCCGGAGCTGGCGCGTCTGGCCGCCGCGCTGCGCGAGGCGCTCGGCGATGCGGCGTTCGCCGCCGCCTACGAGCGCGGCCGGGCGCTGGACCGCGAAGCGGCGCTGTCATGCATGCCTCCGGTAAGCGCGTAGCGCGAGCGGCACGAACACGACCAGCAGGCCGGCCATCCAGCCGAGCGTCCACAGGACGTCGCTGGTGTGCAGGTCGCCGAGGAACAGCCCGCGCAGCGCGCCGACCAGGTGCGTGATCGGGTTCACGCGCGTGACCGTCTGCAGCCAGTCCGGCATGGTCGAGGCCTGCACGAACGTGGTCGACCCGAACGTGAGCGGGAACAGCGCGAGCATCATGATCCCCTGCACCGCGCCCGGCGTGCGGGCGATCATCCCGATGTAGACCGAGATCCAGCACAGGCACAGCGCGAACGCGATCGCCAGCGCGCAGCCCGCCAGCACGTGGAAGACGTCGGTGGAGGCGCGGAAGCCGATCACGTAGCCGAAGCCGAGCGTGATCGTGCACAGCAGCGCGTAGCGGACGATGTCGGCCATCACGGCGCCGATCAGCGGGGCCGCGCGGGCGATCGGCAGCGAGCGGAAGCGGTCGAAGACGCCCTTCTCGATGTCCGAGTTGAGGTTCACGCCGATCGCGACGCCGCCGAAGCCGATCGTCTGGGCGAGGATGCCGGGGAGCAGGAACTGCAGGTACTCGTGCTGGGAGCCGTGCGCGATCGCTCCGCCGAACACGAACGTGAACAGCAGGATGAAGATGATCGGCTGCAGCGTGACGTCGATCAGCGCCTCCGGGTTGCGGACGATGCCGATCAGGTTGCGCTTGGCGAGCGCCGAGCTGTGGCGAACCAGGGCGGTCATACCAACATCGCCTCTCGTTCCGTCGTGGTCGTGGTGCGCCCGGTGAGGCTGAAGAAGACCTCGTCCAGGCTGGGCAGGTGCAGGGAGAACTCGGTCACCGCGATGCCGGCCAGCGCGAGCCGCGCGACGGCCTCGCCGAGCGCCTCGTCGCCGGACACCGGCACGCTGACCGTGCTGCGGCTGGGCGAGTCCGCGCGCGCGCCGGCGACGTCGGAGATGATCTCGGCGGTCTCCCGCAGGCGCTCCGGATCGGCCGGGCGGACCGTCAGCGTCTGGCCGCCGACGATGCGCTTGAGCCCGTCGGGCGTGTCGTGGGCGATCACGCGGCCCTTGTCGATCACCGTGATGTCGTCGGCCAGCGCGTCGGCCTCTTCGAGGTACTGCGTGGTCAGCAGGATCGTCGAGCCGTTGCCGACCAGCCCGCGCACGACGCCCCACATGTCCTCGCGCTTGGAGGGGTCCAGGCCGGTCGTGGGCTCGTCGAGGAAGATGACCGACGGCCGGCCGACGAGGCTCGCGGCGAGGTCCAGCCGGCGGCGCATGCCGCCGGAGTACGTGCGCGCCGGGCGGTCGGCGGCGTCGGCGAGGTCGAACCAGTCGAGCAGCTCCTGCGCGCGGGCGCGCGCCTCGCGCTTGCGCAGGTCCAGCAGGCGGGCGATCAGCTCGAGGTTCTGGCGGCCGGTCAGCAGCTCGTCGACCGACGCGTACTGTCCGGTCAGGCCGATCTGCTCGCGCACGCGGGCGGGCTGGGCGAACACGTCGTGCCCGGCGACGCGGGCGGTCCCGGCGTCGGCCCCGAGCAGCGTGGCGAGGATCCGCACCGCGGTGGTCTTTCCGGCGCCGTTGGGGCCGAGCACGCCGTGCACGGTGCCCGGCCGCGCGACGAGATCGACGCCGTCCAGCGCCTGGGTGTTCCCGAAGCGCTTGCGCAGGCCCCGGGCTTCGATGGCGTAGTCCATGCTCGCAGCATCGACAGCGCCGCTCGCAGGGCGCTCGCACCGCGCTCACATGACGTGCGAGCGGGGTAGGCTTCGCGGATGATCCTCGACGTGGGGAGCGAGCACAGCGACGAGTTCGTCGTCGAGGGCGACAAGCTCACCGACGTCGACGGCACGCTGCCGATGCCGGTGCTCTCGACCCCGGCGATGATCGCGATGATGGAGTGGGCGGCCACGAGCCTGATCCGCGACTCGCTGCCGGACGGCTTCGCCAGCGTCGGCTTCGAGGTCGACGTGCGCCACGTCGGCGGCGCGCTCGAGGGCGCGACGTGCACCGTGACCGCCCGCCTGCGCGAGGTGATCGAGGAGCGCAAGCTGCGCTTCGACGTCGAGGTCCGCGAGGGCGAGCGGACGATCGGCATCGGCACCCACGAACGCCGCGTGGTCGCAGTCCCGCGGTGAGCCAGCCCGCCCTTCCCGGGACGCGGCGCACGAAGCGCTTCCGGCCCGAGTTCCACTACGAGCTGCTGGTCTGCGGCGTGAGCGGGCACATGCTGGTCGGCACCGACGCCGCGCAGCTGCGCCCGCAGGACGCCGCACTGGCGCGCGAGGCCGGCGGGCTGCGTTGGTATCGCTGCCTGCGCTGCGACTCGTGGCTGCCGCTGGAGCCGCCGTCGGCGCCGCCGGAGCAGTTCCCGCCTAAGCGCGAGCAGATCAAGGTGCCGCTGCGCGGGAAGGCGCTGCGCGACCTGGTCGTGCTGCGGGCGATCGCGGTCGACCGGGCCGTGCACTTCCTCGTGCTGGGCGTGATCGCGGCCGCGATCTTCGCGTTCGCGGCCAAGCAGAAGGCGCTGCGCGCGCCGGTCTACAGGGTCTTGGCCGACCTCGAGGGCGGGCTCGGCGGCGCTGACTCCAAGAACGGCGTGGTCCACGAGCTGCGCCACCTGTTCTCGATCGAGACGGGGACGCTGACCAAGATCGGCGTGCTGGTCGCGATCTATGCGATCGTCGAGGGCCTCGAGGCGTTCGGGCTGTGGTGGCAGAAGCGCTGGGCCGAGTACCTGACGCTGATCGCCACCGCCGGCCTGATGCCGCTCGAGATCTACGAGCTCACGCGCACGCTCTCGCCGCTGAAGTTCGTCACGCTGGCGATCAACCTCGCGGTCGTCATCTACCTGCTGGTGGCCAAGCGGCTGTTCGGCATCCGCGGCGGCGCGGCCGCCGAGGAGGCGGCGCGCGAGCACGACAGCGGCTGGCCGGCGCTCGACCGCGCGACCCCGGAGGGCACGATCCTCCCGGTCTAGTGGGCGTGTCCGCAAGTACGGGGCATCGCCCGGCGAATGCACGGGTCGCCGCTGCCTGCGGCGGACGCCGCTCGCATACTGGTGGTACGTGTGCGGCGGCCGCCGCCCGGCAGCGGCGGGCCGGGCCCGCCGGAATGCGTCGTACTTTTGGACGCGTCCACTAACGAAGCGCGGCGCGGGCCGCGGCGTCGCCGGGCACGCCGTGGACGGCGCCGCCGGGGAACGCCGCCGCGCTGCCGAGGTAGAGCCCGCGCAGCGGCGTCGTGTAGGGCGAGAGCCGCGGGACCGGGCGCAGGACGACCTGGTCGAGGCGGTAGCTGCCGCCGCCGACGTCGCCGCCGACGAGGTTCGGGTTGCGTCGTTCGAGGTCGGCGGACGTGAGCACGTGGCGGGCCAGGATGCGCTCGCGGAAGCCGGGCGCGTAGTGCTCGACGTGCGCCTCGACCGCGTCGGCGTCCGTGCTCGCGTGCGTGTAGGCCCAGGCGGTGTGCCGGCCCGCGGGGGCGCGCGACGGGTCGGCGACGGTCTGCTGGCCGAGCAGTAGGAACGGGCGCGTCTTGGCGAGCAGCTCGGCCTCGCTGCCGCCGACGTGGACGGTGCCGGCGCCGCGCAGCTCCTCGGTCTGCCAGGGGATCGGGCCGTCGAGCGCCCAGTCGAGCTTCAGGGTGCCGGGGCCGTAGCGGTAGCGGCGCAGGAGCCTTCGGTACGTGGCGCCGAGCGCGTCGCCGGCCAGCGCGGCGAGCGCGTGTGGCATCAGGTCGGCGATCACGATGTCCGCTCCGAAGCGCTCGTCGCCGGCCTGGACGCCGGTGACGCGGCCGTGCGCGGACTCGATGCGCGTGACCCGGGTGCCGGTCCGGACCGTGCCGCCAAGCTGGCGCAGGTAGCCGACCAGCGCGTCGGTGAGCCGCTGCGCGCCGCCCAGCGGGCTGGGCCAGCCGACCGCGTGGCCCATCAGGTTCAGGTAGACGGCGGCGATCGCGCTGCCCGGTCCGGTCGCAGGGACGTCGCCGTGCGCGGCGGCGCCGTAGAGCCAGGCGGCGGAATCGGGGCTGGCGAACAGGCGGCGCGCGAGGCCGCGCGCCGTCGCGGGCACGAGCCGCACGAAGGCCAGCGCGGTCAGCGGGCTGGCCGCCGTGAGCTTCAGCGGACCCGTGAGCGGCGGGAAGCCGCCGAGCATCGTCGCCCGCAGCGCGTCGAAGTGGCGCAGGAACGGCGTCACGAAGTCGCGCCAGGCGTCGCCGTCGGCGCCGAGGCTCGCCGCGGTCGCGCCGACGTCGCGATAGAGGCCGATGCTGCGCCCGCCCGGGAGCGGATGCGCGGAGCACACGGCGGGATGCACCCAGGTGAGCCCGTGGCGTTCCAGCGGCATGCGGGCGAAGACCGGCGAGGCCGCGGCCGCCGGATAGACGGAGGAGAACGTGTCGTGCTGGAAGCCGGGCAGCGTCAGCGGCTCGGTGCGGACGGCGCCGCCCGGCGCGTCGGCGGCCTCGAGGACGAGCACCTCGCGCCCCGCCTCGGCGAGCCGGATCGCGGCCGCCAGCCCGTTCGGGCCGGCGCCCACGACGATGGCGCGGTCGCTCACCGGGCGACGTACTCCGCGAGCTGGTGGAGCATGCTGAGGCGCGCCACTCCGCCCTGGCCCCAGAACGCGTGCTGGGCCTCCTGGCCGGCGAGCTTGTAGGCGCGGTCGAGGTGCCACGGCATCGGGTCCCAGGTGCCGGCGGCGCGCACCCACGTCGTGCCGCCGTGGCTGAAGAGCACGAGCCGGTTGTGCCCGGCGCCCATGAAGTGGCCCTGGTGGGTCGTGAGGTCGAAGGCGACGATCGGCGTCCCGCCCTCCGGCACCGCGCGCGGCTCGTCCTTGCCGAAGCGGGCGAGCCCGTCCTCGAGCTCGGAGATGTACGCGTCCAGGGCCTGCGGGTCGTCCGGCGTGACGAGCCGGGTGATCGTCACGTAGCCGCGCGTGAACAGCGGGCGGCCGGAGTCGGTGCCCGCGGCGACCTCGATCTCGAACGTCTGGCCGAGCAGCCCCGTGGCGCGCAGCGGCGTGAAGCGCCCGATCTCGCTGGCGAAGTCCGGCCACGTCTCGGGGCGCGTCAGCGTGTCGATCACGGCCTCGGCGGACGGCACCTCGACCGGCGGGTAGGTGTGCCAGACCTGCTGGTCCAGCGGCGTGCTCTCGGGCGTCAGGCGGCCCAGCTTGGCGAGCCGCAGCCGCGACTCCGGGTCGTACGCGGCGCGCTCGTCGAGCGTCTCGAAGGCGATCCCCCAGCCGCGCCGCGCGCGGTCGGCGTAGGCCGCGGGAAACCAGTCGCCGAGCAGCCGCGCGGCGCCTTCGAGCAGGCCGTCGCGGTCCAGCGTGCCGCGCGCGGAGCGCTCGGGGTCGAAGCGCTCGCCGCCGTACGCGCGGTGGAACGCGCGCAGGTCGGTCAGGTGCAGGCGCTTGCCCTTGCGGTGCCAGTGGGTGGTGACGATGCAGAACGCGAGCCGCAGGTCGTCGACGTCGCGGTGGGCGACCGAGCGGCGGAAGTACGCCGCGTTGAGGAAGTCCGTCACCCACGGGGCGGCGTCGCGGCCGGCGATCGAGGAGCCGGCCATGCCGGCGCTGCGCAGGGGCGACGACGGGGCGGTGGGGACGTCTTCAACGAACTCGTTCACGGTCATACGAACAACCATCGTCGCATCGCGGCGGAGCGCGGTCCGCGGCGGCTACGCATCGCCGCTCCGTAGAAACCCGCAAGCGCCGCCGTGGGCGGCGCGATCGCGCGGGTGGCCTGCCGCCTGCGCGGGCGTCTATTGCAGCGCGCCGTCGCCGCGGCTCGCGGCCAGCAGCGGCGCGATCGCCCGGCACCAGCCCCACACGCGGCGTGGCTCGAGGCCGAGCGCCGCCGCCAGCTCGCGGCTGCGCGGCTCCCACGCGCGCGGGTCGTCCTCGCCCCAGAACACCCAGTCGGCGGTGTCGAACGCCGCGTCGCCGATACACGGGCGAGGGTCGATCGCGACCAGCCCGCGCGCGGCGCCGCCGTCGAGGACGTTGCCAGGGTGCAGGTCGCCGTGCAGGAGCACCGCCGGGCCGGGTTCGGCGGCAAGCGCGCGGGCGACCGCGTGCGCGCGCTCGATGCCGCGCGCGAGCGTCGGGCGGCGCCGCGCCCAGTAGGTGTAGATGAACTCGACGCGCTCGGCCAGCGGCGGCGCGCTCGCAGCGGGCGGCGTGGCGCGGTGCAGCGCGCCGATCAGGGCGGCGATGTCGCGCAGCGCGACCGGCGCGCCGCGATCGGCCAGCGGGACCTCGCCGGCGATCGCCTCGAGCAGCAGCGCGCCGGCCCCGTGGTCGTGGCCCCAGACCTGCGGGACCCGGCCTGAAGACTCCCAGCAGCGCAACGCCGCCGCCTCGGCCGCGGCCAGCCGCGGATCGGGCGTGAGCTTCAGGATCGCCGCAGCGCCGCCGGCCCGCCGGCAGCGCAGGACGAGCGACGTGTTGCCGCGACCGACCGCGTCGCCGACCACGACGTCCCAGCGCTCGGCGAGCGCCGCGAGTGTGACGGGAAGGCGCTCCCACCAGGCCTGCGCGACCGGCCCGAAGCGGACCAGCAGCCGCTCGCGCGTGGCATCGAGCCGCGGCTCCGCGCCGGGCGCGAAGCGCGTGTGCAGTGGCTCGGGCCGGGTCACGCCACACACCGTACGGCGGAGTTAGGCACCACACCCCCCGGCGCGGGGAGGCGCCGCGGCGTGATGCGGGCGCGGCGCGCCGCGCGCGCCGGGGCCGCGACGTGAGTGCGCGCGGGGCGGGCGCCCGCCGCCCGCCGCGCGGTGTGCGGGCGCGTCAGACCGCGCGCGGCATCAGCGGGTGCGCGCACTGCGAGCAGAATGCGGCGCCGCGCGGGTAGAGCGTGTCGCAGTTCGGGCACGCCCCCGCCGCGCCGCCGTCCTCCATCCGCACGAGCCGCTCGACGGCGCCGAGCTGGGCATCGACCTCCTGCAGGCGCGCCGCGCGGCGGGCCAGGAGGTCGACGCGGAAGTGGTCGCGGATCGCCATCTCGTACGCGAGCCCGCCGAGGTCCCACTGCAGCTCGGCGAACTGGCGCGCGAGGTCGCGGCGGCGCTCGAGCAGCTCGGCGCGCGCCATGGCACGATTGCCGCCCGGCGGCAGCGGCGCGGGCTCGGCCGCGGCGGTCCCGCCGCTCGCGACGTAGCGGCGGCGCCTCATCCGATCTCCGTCGCGCTGCTGCCGTCGCCCGGCGCCTTGTGGTCGGGCTTGGCCTTCTGGCCCTGGGACTCGACCTTCGCGGGCGCCTTGCGGATGTTCTTCTGCGCGTCGTCGGGCGTCGTGGTCCTCGCCGCGGTGGGCGTGGGCGTGGGCGTGGCGGCCGGCGCGGCCGCGCTGGCGACCTGGACGACCTTGGCGTCGGGGAAGCTCGCGCGCACGCCGTCGAGCGACCTCTGCGCGTCGGCCTTGGAGCTCGCGACGCCCGCGTAGATGACGTAGTTGCCGCCGTCGAGGCTCGGGAACGAGTCGGAGTCCAGCGCGCCGACGCCCGGCGCGCCCTTGGCCGTGGCCGCCGCCTTCGCGGCCGCCACGGCGTCCGGAGCCGTCCCGTCTTTGGGCAGGACCTGCAGCTGCACCGTCCAGCCCTCCTGACCGGCCGGCCAGTCGGGTGCGAACGTCGCCGGCCCGGCGCCGACGGTCGCCGTGGGAGCGGCCGTGGCCGCCGCGGTCGGTGCGACGGTGACCACCGGCGGCGGGATCACGATCCGGGAGTCATCGTTGTGGCGCACGATCAGCGCGCCCGCGAGCAGCCCGAGCCCCAGCGCGGCCGCGCCGAGCATCCCCGCCACCGCGGAGTTCAGCGAGCGCATCGGGCGCGGCGGGGCGAGCGGCGGTGCCGGCGTCGCCACCGGCGCCGGCGCCCGCAACAGCTCCTCGTAGGGCACGCGCGCCTCCGCGCGCCGGGCGCCGCAGTTGAGGCAGTAGCGCTGGTCGGCCGCGAGCGGGGCGCCGCAGTCGGCGCACTGCTCCCCCGGCCGGCCGAGCACGGGGCGATGGATCTGAATGGTGTCGGACATCTCGGACCTCATGGGACGACGGTCGGCGGCGCGGACGCCGAGAGCTCGGCGCCCTGCGGGTCGCCGATCGGGAACGCGGTGAAGGGGGCACTCTTGCCGGGCGCGAGCCGCTCGACGACGGCGCGCCCCGCGGCGACGACGCGCGCGCCGCGCCGCGCCACGACGAACACGACGAGCCGGCGCTGCTCGACCGTCGAGCGGTTGACGACGGTGCCGACCGCGGACAGCGAGCCGCCCGCGTCGCGCGCGAGCTTCAACCCGCTCACGTCGATCTGGGGCAGCCGCGAGCGCACGGCGCCGGCGCCGACCTCGGCGACCGCGTCACGCCCTTTGCCGGCCAGCAGCACCTGGTCGTCGACCCAGGCGAGCGAGCCGCCCGCGGGCAGCGCGGGCACGCGCAACAGCGAAGCGTCGAGCCCGGCCGTGTCGTTGGCGTAGAGCGCCTTGCCGGCCGCGTCGCGCACCGAGACGGCGAGCGGCAGCCCGACCTGGGCCGAGCGCGAGCGGTTGCGCAGCTCGACCACCGCGGCGGCGCCGTTGGCGTCCTGCAGCACGGTCGTGCCCGCCACGGTGACGTCGCGCGAGACGTGGTCGATCTTGAGCCCGGTCGCGTGCGCGCGCAGCTTCGCGGCGCGCTCGAGCCGCGCGCTCTTGGCCTGCGTGGACTCGCATCCGCACAGCGCGACGACGACGAGCAGCCACCCCGCCCTCATCCGAACGCCCCGCCTACATAGTCGGCGGTGCGCTGGTGGGCCGGGCGCTCGAAGACCTGCTCGACCGCGCCGAGCTCGACCAGCTCGCCGAGGTACATGAACGCGACCCGGTCGGCGATCCGGTAGGCCTGCTGCAGGTTGTGGGTGACGATCACGACCGCGAGCTCGGAGCGCAGCTCGCCGATCAGCGCCTCGATCGTCGCCGTCGAGCGCGGGTCCAGCGCCGAGCACGGCTCGTCGAGGAGCAGCACCTCGGGCCGCACCGCGAGCGCGCGCGCGATGCACAGGCGCTGCTGCTGGCCGCCGGACATCCTCAGCGCGGGGCGGTCGAGGTCCGAGCGCACCTCCTCCCACAGCCCGGCGCGCTCGAGCGCCGAGCGCACGGCGGGCTCCAGCGTGGCGCGCCGCGCACGCCGCGAGCCCTGCTCGCGCAGCGCGTAGGCGACGTTGTCGAAGATCGACATCGGGAACGGGTTGGGCTGCTGGAAGACCATCGAGACGCGCCGCCGCAGCGCGGTCACGTCAAGCGCGTCGATGTCGCCGCCGTCGAGCAGGATGCGGCCGCCGCGGGCCGCGCCCGGCGTCAGCTCCACGAGCCGGTTCAGCGACCGCAGCAGCGTCGTCTTGCCGCACCCCGACGGCCCGATCAGGGCCAGCACCTCGCCCTGGTGCACGGGGAGGTCGACGCCGTTGACGGCGACGTTGGACCCGTAGGCGATCGTCACGGCCTCCGTGCGCATGCGCTCCGGCCCGGGGTCCGAGCGCGCGAGCACGACATGCCCGTTGCGGGCGGGCGGCGCGACCGCCACGTGCGGGCGGTCGACGTCGATCCGGCGGATCGGCGGCGGCGGCATCAGCGGATCCATCCGAGCCGCTCCTTGCCGCGAGCGATGCGGTCCACCGCCCAGTTGAGCCCCAGCACCAGCACGAGCAGCAGGAACGCCGCCGCGTAGGCCTTCTGGGGCGCGCCGCCCTCGCCCGACGGCGAGTTGTCGTAGACGTATGTCGTGAGCGTGGACCCGGTGCCGCGCAGCACGCTCAGGCCCGGGATCGAACCGTTGCCCTCGAGCTGCAGCGTTCCGCCCCCGAGCAGCAGCACGACCGCCGTGTCGCCCGCCACGCGCCCCATCCCGAGCGCGCAGCCGGTCGCGATGTTCGGCCGCGCGACCGGAAGCAGCACGCGGTGGATCGTCGCCGCGCGAGTCTTGCCGAGCGCGAACGACGCCTCGCGCACGTGGCGCGGCGTCGCCAGCAGCCCCTCGCGCGTGGCGCCGACGATCAGCGGCAGCGCCTCGAAGGACAGCACCGCGCAGCAGATCGCCAGCGAGCGGCCGAACACCGCGCCGCCCGCGCCCGACGCAGACAGCCAGCCGAGGCCGCCCTGCGCGAAGAACGTCAGCCCGAACAGCGCGAGCACGATGCTCGGCGTCCCCGCGATCACCTCGACGCCGGACTCGATCGCGCGCGCGAGCCCCGCCGGCCGGCCGTACTCGATCAGCCACACCGCGGTCGCGACGCCGAGCGGCGCGGCGATCGCGATCGCCCCGCAGACGATCAGCAGCGTGCCGAGCAGCGGATCGAGGAAGCCGCCGGACTTCGCCTGGTCGAGGTCCGCCACGGGGCGGCTGAACAGCAGCTCCGGCCGCAGGTACTGCACGCCCTTCACCGCCATATAGAGGACGATCGCCGCCGCCACCGCGATCAGTGCCAACCCCGCCGCCCAGCACAGCGCCAGCATCACGCGGTCCACCAGCGGCCACGAGCGCGAGGAGCCCGCGGGGTCCGTCCTCACTGCCCGAACCGCCGCAGCCGCCGCCGCACGACCCCGCCCGTGAACGACAGGCCGACGCTCGAGACCATGATCACGGCCGCGAATGCGAACAGCGTCGAGCCGTAGGGCTTGACGCTGATCCCCTCCGCGCCCTGCACGATCTGCGCCGCCAGCGGCAGTACCGGCTCGAACACGAACGTCGTGCCGTCGAGCGGGTTGGGCGCGAACACGACGCCGCCCGAGACCATCGCGAGCATGATCGCCTCGCCCAGCGCGCGCGCGAGCGCCAGCACCGCGCCAGCGACGAGCGCCGGGCGCGCCGCGCGCAGCGAGATCGTCCACATCACGCGCCAGCGGTTGACGCCCAGCGCGAGCGCGCCCTCGGTCCACGCGCTCGGCACCGAGCGCAGCGCGTCGGCGGCGATCGCGATCATGATCGGCACGATCATCACCGTCAGCAGCGCGACCGCCACGAGCAGGCTCTCGCCGCTGAGCTGGACGACGTAGAAGACCGACTCCTTGCGCTGCGTGGAGATGAGGTGGTTGCTGACGAACGGGACCAGCACGAGGATCCCGATCAGCCCGTAGATCACGCTCGGCACGCCGGCCAGCAGCCGCACGGCCGGTTCCAGCACGCGCGCGACGGGCGCCGGCGCGAACGCGACCAGGAACGCCGCGGCGAACGTCGAGAGCACGAGCCCGAGCACGACGGAGAGCCCCGCGCACAGCGCCGTCCCGTACAGCAGCGGCCACGCGTGCAGCGTGTACGTGAACGGCGCCTTGGAGGAGAAGATGTCCTGCAGCTGGACGTTCGCGTCGCCGCCGCCGCCGAACCAGGCGAGCCCGTTGTGGGAGAACGACGGCCAGGCCACCCGGAACACGTAGACCGCCATCCCGGCGATGACGGCCAGCACCAGCACGCCGGCCCCGCACAGCACGGGGCCGACGAGCCGGTCAGACCACCAGCGATCCGCCGCGGGTTCCGCGGCGGCGATCACTTGTAGGTCACGTAATTCTTGGCGACGATCGTCCGCTGGACCGTCGGCGACTGCGCGAAGCCGATGAACTTCTTGACCACGCCGGTGGGCGGGCCGTTGGTCACGAACCAGAAGTTGCGCACGCCCGGGTACTGGCCGGACTTGGCGTTGTTGAGCGTGCACGGCACGCCCTTGTAGGGCACCGCGAACGTGCCGCCGGTGAAGCGGAAGTCGACGTAGCCGATCGCCTGCTTGTCCGAGCCGACCGCGGCCTGCACGAGGCCGTTGGACTTCTTCTGCGATGCGCTCGGCGCGACGTTGAGCGCCTGGCCCATGAAGATGTTGCGGAACGCGTCCTGCGTACCGGAGGCGTTGGTGCGCACGTCGAGGTTGATCGGGCCGGTGATCTTGGCCCCGTCGACGTCGTCCCAGCGGCGCACGCGGCCGGAGAAGATGTCCTGCACCTGCTGCTGGGAGAGGTTGGCGATCGGGTTGGACGGATTGGTGACCACGCACACGCCGTCGCGCGCGATCTTGTTGAACACCAGGCCGCCCGGATCGCCCTGCTGGGCGTCGCGCGACGACGCGCCGATCGAGACGCGGTTGTGCGCCACGTCGCCGATCCCGATGTCCGAGCCGCCCTGCAGGATCGAGAAGCCCGCCTGGCCGGGGTACTTGGCCACGAAGGCCTTCGCGATGTCCGTCTCGAGCGGGTAGACGGACGTGGAGCCGCTGATCAGGATCTTCGTCTTGGCCTCGGCGGCCGCCGGGACGAGGATGCTCGCCGCCAGCGCGGCCGCGAGCAGGGTGAGGGGTCTGCGTCGATGCACGTCGGCACTCTCTCGACCCCGCGCCCTCGAATTGTGGCGATCCCGTAAAGGCCGGTGCAACGACGCGGTGCCCGCACGTAGGTTCGGGGCTTCGTGCGCCTGTTGGGACTGCTGATCGTCTGCCTGCTCGCACCCGCCACGGCGCAGGCGAGCATCTCCGCGGTGACGCCGATCGACGGCCCATCGCCGGACATCGTGGACTTCGGCGGCGCGGCCATGGCCCCCGACGGCACCGGCGGGATCGTCTACCGCAAGCGCGTCAACGGGCGCGCGCACATCTTCGCCGCGCAGTTCGACGGCCGCGGCTGGCGCGCGCCGCGCCAGGTCGACGCCGGCCAGCCGTTCGACTCCTCGTGGCCGGTGATCGGCGCGGGCGACGGCGGGCGCCTGGTCGTGGCGTGGGTGCAGGAGTTCGGCCCCTCCTCGGACCGGCTGTACTCGGCCGGGCTCGACCCGGGCGCGACGCGCTTCCAGGCGCCGGTGCCCGTGGACCTCAACGTCGGCGAGTCGACCGGCACCTACCCGTCGCTGGCCATGGCCGCGGGCGGGACCGCCTACATCGGCTATCTCGTGATGCAGGCGCCCACCGGTGCCGACCCGCCGGGCTACGCGCGCGGCGAGCTGCGCGTCGCCCGCTACGACGGCACGTACTGGACCGGGGTCGGGTTCCCGCTCAACCGCAACACCAACTCGCCGCTGCGGATCCCGACCGCGGCCGCCGCGCCGCGGGTCACGATCGACCCGACGGGCAACGGCATCGTCGCCTGGCAGGAGCCCGACGACGCCCTGATCGACCGCATCTGGGCGCGCCGGCTGTTCTCCTTGCAGGTCGGCATCGCCCTGCAGGTCTCAAACGACGCCGGGGCGCGCGCCGACGCGTTCTCGCTCGACACCGCCGGCTTCGGCCAGGGCGCGGTCGCCTTCCGCGAGCGGCCGCCCTCCGGCAACCCGCGGATCCTGCTCGCGACGATCCCGGAGACGTCCTCGCCGGACGCCGGCAGGTTCGGCGCGCCGCGGCTCGTCGACGGTCCCGGGGGCCCGGACGCTGGCCCGCCGTCGGTCGCCGTCGACCGCGTCGGCGACGCCGACACCGCGTTCGGCTTCGGCCAGCGCAGCGTGCTCGTCGGCTCCGACGACAAGCAGGTGCGCGCGCCGGAGCGGCTCGACGACGGGCGCACGACGATCCCCGGGCTCCCCCAGGTGGACCTCGCGAGCTCCGGCGCGGCGGTCGGCGCGTGGATGATCAAGCGCGGGAGCGCGGGCGGGATCGGCGTGACCGAGCGGCGCGCCGACGGCGTGCCCGACACGCAGGCGCTCGGCGCGCCGGTGGGCGGGACGGTCGGCGGCTTCGGGCTCGGCGGCTCCGGCCTCGGCGACGCGATCGTCGGCCTCGTGCAGGGCCCGACGAGCGGCCAGCAGGTCGCCGCGCTCGTGGTCGACGCGCCGCCCGACCCGTTCGCGGTGCAGACCCCGACGGACTTCGTGCGCACGCCGCCCCAGATCGACTGGGACATGCCCGCCCACGCGATCGGCGGCGTCACGTTCGCGGTCACGGTCGATGACGAGACCGTCGGCGACAACCTCAAGGGCACGAGCCTCAAGCTGTCCCGAAAGGACGTCGACGACGGCGTGCACGTGCTCCAGGTCGTCGCCCAGGATCCAGGCGACCAGGAGACGACCAGCTACCCGGCCGAGCTCAAGCTCGACTCGAAGGCCCCGCGGGCGTCGCTGCGCCGCTATCGCAACCGGCTCGTCACGCTGCGCCTCACCGACGGCCCGCGGCACAGCACGAGCGGGGTCGCGACCGCCGGCGTGAAGGTCGCCTGGGGCGACGGCAAGACGGCCTCGGCGCGCCGGACGCTGCAGCACCGCTACGGGCGCGCGGGCACGTTCACGATCACCGTCAAGGCCGCCGACAAGGCCGGCAACAAGCTCTCGCGCAGGCTCAAGGTGACCGCGTGAGGATCGCCCTCGCGATCGCGCTCGCGCTGCTCGCCGCCGGGCCCGCGTCGGCCTACGTCGCCCCGGGGGCGAGCATCATGTCGGCATCGCTGAGCGTGCGCGAGCAGGGCGACGACGCGAGCAGCCAGCCCGACCTGTCGGCCGACGGCCGCTACGTCGTGTTCCGCACGGCGGCGCGCAACCTCTTTCCGGACGATGTCGCCGACCCGCACGGGAGCTACTACAGCGGGGGCATCTTCCGCCGCGACGTGGCCACCGGGGCGCTCGAGCTCGTCGCGCTCGGCGACCTGCGCGCCGCCGCCGGCGACGCGCTGCAGGTGGTCGGCGCGTCCTCCCCGTCGATCTCGGGCGACGGGCGCTGGATCGTGTTCTCTACCGGCGCGGCGCTCGTCCCGGCCGACACCAACGGCGCGGTCGACGTCTACGTGCGCGACATGGACGAGCCGCGCGACTCGCCGGGCGCCTACGAACTGATCTCGGCCAAGGACGGCGGCGATGTGCCCGCGACCTACAGCCGGCCGACGCCGGACCGCCCGCTCCAGGACCCCGGCGCGACGGTCTCGCCCGGCACGGCGATCTCCGACGACGGCCGGGTCGTCGCGTTCAGCGTGCGCGATCCGATGAGCGACCTGCCCGACCACGCGGCGGTCGACGTGCCCAACGGCGAGATCTTCGTGCGCGATCGCGCGAGCAGGCGCACGGCGCTGGTCACCACCGTCGCCGGCAGCGACCCGCCGCGGCCGATCGCCGCCGGAGGCGTCAACCCGGCGCCCGGGCCGGTCGTGCTCAGCGCGGACGGCAGCACGGTCGCGTGGGCCGGGCAGCTCGCCGACCAGCAGGCGCGCTTCCTGCCCTCCGAGCAGCCCGATCCGCACGCGTCGTTCTATCTGTGGCGGCGTGTCGCCGACGGGTCGCAGGCCGTCACACGGCGCGTCACCGGCCCCGTCGACCTCGACGACCCGGCCTGCGACGGCACCTATGCGCCGTCGTTCGACGCGACCGGCCCGTGCTACGGCCCCCTGGCCAACAACGACGAGGCCAACGGTTCGATCGCCAACACGGCCCCGGCGCTGAGCGGCGACGGCTACCGGGTCGCGTTCCTGGTCACCTCTCCCCCGCGCGGCGTCAGCGCGGGCATCGCGCTCGACCTGTTCGTGACCGACATGCACCCCGGCGTCTCGCGCAAGGCGGGGACGGTCGAGCTGACCCGCGAGGGCACGGGCCGCGACCCGGTCGACTCGTCGCCGGTCGACAGCGTCGCGATGTCCGGCGACGGGCGCTGGCTCGCTGTGACCTCGCAGCGCACGCGCTTCCTCGGCAGCGCGCTGGGCGCGCTCGGCGACGTGCGCGCGCGCCCCGGCCTCGACGACCTCTACCTGATCGACCTCGCCGGGCGCACGATCGAGCGCGCCGTGCACGGCTACCGGGGCGACGATCCCGACGACTCGATCCAGCCCCAGGTTTCGCTCTCGACCGACGGCCACCGCGCGGCGTTCGCGTCCGGCGCCGACAACCTGTTCTTCGGCGACGCCAACCAGCGCACCGACGTCTTCGCCGTGGACCGGCTCGACTCCGCGCCGCCGGCGCCCGTCGAGGTCGAGCCGCCGGTCGACCCCGTCGACGCGCCGCCCTCGACGCCGGCGCCGCCGGTCGCGAAGCTCACCGTCACCGTGCGCCGCGCCCCCAAGGGCAAGATCCGGCTCGCCGTGCGGGCGCCGGCCAAGGGCGCGCTGAAGGTGCAGGTACGCGGCAAGGCGGCCGACGCCGACGGCCTCCAGACCGGCGCCTCGAAGCTGCTGGCCACGGCGAAGCAGGCGGTCAAACGCAAGGGCACGGTGACCGTCACGGTCACGCTGGCCAGGCGCTACCGCGCCGGGCTGCGGCGCGCGCGCTCGCTCGACGCCAAGGCCACCGTGCGCTTCACGCCCGCCGCCGGGCCCGCGCTCGAGCGGGCCGTCGCCGTCCGTTTCAAATCCACTTGATAACTGATTGTCAACGATTCGTATGAGTTCGGTGAAAGTCCCTCCCCGCCCGGCTCGCGAACCGCGAGGCTCCCGGCCGTCGAGTCCCGGATGGGCTCGTGTCGCCGGTTTGGTTGACCGGACTCCACGCCTCACAAGGAGCCTTGTCCAGAACATGCCTATTCCAGGCAGCAGTGCGGCGCGCCGCGCGCTGATCGCGGTCGGGAGCGGTCTCGCGATCGCCGCCGCGATGGCGCCCGCCGCGTCAGCCGACTTCTCGATCCTGCCGTGCACCGGAGAGGGCGTCCAGGGCCGCGGCTCGTCGTTCCAGAACGCCGCGATCACGGGGACCGCCGGCTTCAACGCCGTCTTCAAGACGGCCGCGCCCACGGGCTGCGGCTCCGACGCCCCGTCGATCCAGTACGACCCGGCCGGCTCGGGCGCCGGGCGCGCCGCGCTCGGCCAGAAGGACGCGACGCTGAACCCCAACCAGGACCGCGATCCGTCCGTGCGCTTCGGCGGCACCGACCAGGCGCCGAACCCGACCGAGCGCCAGCAGATCCAGAACGGCCCGCTGGACGCCAACGGGCAGGACGCCACGGCGGCCGACAACGACCCCGTGCACGTGATCCCGATCGCGATCGGCGCGATCGCGATCGTCGTCCACCTGCCCGACGGCTGCAACTACGCGGGCGCGCTGACCGGCGGCGAGGACCGGCCGCGGATGACCGACACCGCGCTCGAGGGCATCTTCGCCGGCACGATCGGTACCTGGGGCGCCGCGCTCCCGGGCCTCGCCGGCTCCGACGCGGGCTGCGCCGGCACGGCGATCAAGCGCGTGGTGCGCAAGGACAGCTCGGGCACGTCGTTCGCGCTCAAGCAGTTCCTCGCCGACATCAACCCCACCCGCGGCTGGGGCGCGCTGGGCAACACCGCCTGGCCGACCGGGGCGGGCACGACCGCGGTGATCCCAGGAGACGGCAACGGCGGCGGCTCGCTGCGCGACAAGCTCAACGCGACCTCGGGGGGCATCGGCTACATCGACCTCGCGACTGCGCGCGGCGGCACCGGCTCGCCGTTCACGTGGACGAACGCGGCCGACGTGACGTTCTGGGTGCCGGTCGAGAACCGCAACTCCGGGCAGTTCGCGGACCCGCAGCTCGCGGCCACCGGCTACAAGACCAACGACGCCAACCGCGGCGCGAACTGCCAGACCGCGACGCCGAAGGGCGGCGCGCTCCCCGCGGATTCGCTCAGCGACTGGTCGAAGGTCGACTACACCGACACGGCCACCGGCTACCCGGCGTGCACGCTGACCTATGACCTGGCGTTCGACGACGACGCCGTCGTCTACTGCAACTCGGCCTCCGAGGAGCGCAAGGCGCGCACGGTCAAGGACTTCATGAACGTCGTGATCTCCACCGCGGGCCAGAACTCGCTGGTCGGCAGCGACTACGACCGGCTCCCGGCGGACGCGCTGGCCAAGGCAACCGCCGCCGTCGGCAAGATCGGCTTCAAGAAGGACGGCACCGGCCGTCCGTGCACGACGCCCACGCCCACGCCTCCGGCGACCGGCGGCGGTGGTGGCGGCGGCACGACGCCCCCGCCGGCCGCGCCGAGCAACGCGTTCACGCTCTCCTCGGCGCGCGTCAGCGGCCTGGCGATCCGCCTGTCGCTGCAGCTGCCGGGCGCCGGCAAGGTGACGGTCACGTCGTCGACCAAGCCCAAGCGCGGCAAGACGATCACGCTGGCCGCGAAGAGCCTCACGGTCACCAAGTCGGGTGCCCAGACGCTCAGCATCTCGCTGTCCGCCAAGGCCAAGAGCGCCCTCAAGCGCGACAAGAAGCTCAAGGTCACGCTGAAGATCACGTTCACTCCGACGGGCGGGACGGCGAAGACCACCACCAAGACCGTGACGGTCAAGCAGACCGCGAAGAAGTAGTGGCTGGCCGGCGACGATGAGACGTGACACATCTGCCCTCACCCGGCGCAAGAGCCCGCTGCGCAGCGCAGCGGAGCGCGCCGGGGAGGGCGTCGCCGGCGTCCTCCGGCCGATTCTCAAGGACCGGCTCTCGGCGTTCCTGCTGGTCGCCTCGATCGCGCTGACGATCGTCTTCTTCTCGCTGCTGGGCGACACCAAGCCGTCCTCCCCTGGCGAGCAGACGGCGCTCTCGACCGTGCTGGAGCGCGCCGAGGCCAAGCGCCTGCTGACCGCGACGATGCTCGACCAGGACTCGCGCGTGGTCGTCACGACCGCCGACGACCGCACGCTGTGGGCGGCCTACCCGGGCTCGGACGCCGAGACCACGGCACTCGTGCGGACGCTGACCGACGGTGGCGCGGTGGTCGACGTCGACCAGCAGTCCGGCAAGCCGGTCAAGGCGATCCTGGTCCAGTTCCTGCTGCCGATCCTGCTGCTGGTCTGCCTGTTCGCGCTGTTCACGCGGCTCGGGGCGGACGGCGGCGCCGGCGGCATCGCCGCGTTCTCGGACTTCAAGGGCAAGGGCCGCAAGCGCGGCGCCAAGCAGGCGGCGCCCGTCACCTTCGACGACGTCGCGGGCGCCGGCGAGGCGGTAGTCGAGCTGCGCGAGATCCGCGACTTCCTCGAGGACCCGAGCCGCTACCTGGCGCTCGGCGCCGGCCCGCCGAAGGGCGTGCTGCTGGTCGGCCCGCCCGGCACCGGCAAGACGCTGCTCGCGCGCGCCACCGCCGGCGAGGCCGACGCGGCGTTCTTCTCGGTCTCGGGCGCGGAGTTCGTCGAGTCGCTGGTCGGCGTCGGCGCGGCGCGCGTGCGCGACCTGTTCCGCAAGGCGCGCAAGATGGCACCGGCGATCGTCTTCATCGACGAGCTCGATGCCGCCGGGCGCAAGCGCGGCGCCGGGATCGGCCAGGGCAACGACGAGCGCGAGCAGACGCTCAACCAGCTGCTGGTGGAGATGGACGGCTTCGGCGGCGAAGCCGGGATCGTCGTGATGGGCGCCACCAACCGCCCGGACATCCTCGACCCGGCGCTGCTGCGTCCGGGGCGCTTCGACCGCCAGGTCGTGGTCGACACGCCCGACGTGCACGGCCGCTACGAGATCCTGGCGCTGCACGGGAAGCGCAAGCCGATCGATCCCGGCGCCGACCTGATGGAGATCGCGAAGCTCACGCCCGGCTTCTCGGGCGCGGAGCTCGCCAACGTGATCAACGAGGCGGCCCTGCTGACCGTGCGCGAAGGGCGCGAGGCGATCGACCAGCCGACGCTCGAGGAGGCGATCGACCGCGTCGTGTCCGGGCCGGCCAAGAAGTCCCACGTGCTGACCGTGCGCGAGCGCCAGGTGATCGCGGTCCACGAGGCCGCGCACGCCGTGGTGGCGCGCGCCGTCGGGCAGGCGACGGGAAGCGGCACCCAGAAGCTGTCGATCGTCGCCCGCGGGCGGACGCTCGGCACGGCGGCCTCGCAGCTCGTCGATAAGGACGTGACGATCCTCCAGGAGCCGGACCTGCAGCGCCAGCTGACGGCGATCGTGGCCGGCGCGGCGGGCGAGCGCGTGCAGTTCGGCGTGATCTCGACCGCGATCAACGACGACCTGCACGCGGCGACCAACCTCGCACGCTCGATGGTCACCTCGTTCGGCATGTCGCCGGAGCTCGGCCTGGTGACGATCGGCGAGCAGGGTGGCGAGGTCTTCCTCGGCGCGTCGCTGCAGGAGCTCGGCTCCGTCGGGCCGGCGACGCTCGACCTGATCGACCGCGAGGTCGAGCGGCTGGTCGCCGAGGCAGTCGAGCGGGCGACCCTCGTGCTGCGCGCCAATTGGGCCGCGGTGCGCGAGATCGCACAGGTGCTGCTGGACCACGAGACGGTGTCCGGGGTGGCGCTGGACGCGCTGCTGACCCCCGTCACGGAGGTCGATATCGAGGAGCTGCGCGTCAACGGGCGGCGTGACATCCCGCGACCGGCCCAATAGATTGGGCGCTCGGACGGTGATCCTGGCGGCGGCCGCCGTGGCCGGCGCCGCCGCCGCTCCGGCGGGCGCCGACCCCCCGCACTGGCGGCTGGAGCAGCCCGCACCGCCGCCTGGCGCGCCGTTCAACGTCGCGCTCGGGGCGCCCGGCGACCTGACGTTCTGGGCGCCCAACCGCGGGCTGCTGGGCGTCGAGGGCAACTCGGTGGTGCCGCGCGGCATCCTCGCCTGGGACGGCGTGTCGTGGCACACGTTGGCCACGGTGTGCGGCGGGCCGGGCGACACGATGCGGATCGCCTGGGCCGGGCCGGACGAGTTCTGGACGGTGTCCGAGCCGAGCCGCCCGCGCCAGGGCTCGGGCACCGCGCTCTGCCACTTCAAGGACGGCGCCGTGGTCGGGTCCTACTCGACCGCCGACAACGCCGCCGACCCGTACCGCGAGATGGACGCGGCGGCCTGCCGCGCGCCCGACGACTGCTGGTTCGGCGGGATCGGGTCGCGCGACCCCACCGGCAACCGCGTCGGCGCGTTCCACCTGCACTGGGACGGGAGCAACGTGCGCACGGTCTACGACGCCGGCAGCGGCCGCGGCGTGACCGACATCGTGGCCGACGGCGCGGGGTTCCTCGAGTCCTCGGTGATCGGTCCGCGCCGCGGCGACGCCCAGGCCTCCGACCCGCCGCCGGTGGAGACGAACCCGATCCTGCTGCACCACCTGGTGGGCGGCCGGTTCAGCGACGATCCGTTCGTGGCGTCGGCCGGTGCCGAGGTGCTCGCGCTGGACTCGGCGGGCGGCGAGACGTGGGCCGTCGGCGGCGGCGCCGCGTCGGGGCCGGACGTGCCGGCGAGCGGCGTCGTGGCGCGCCCGCCGCTGGCCGCGCTGCGCAGCGGCGCGGACGGCGCGTTCGCCGAGCTGGCGCTGACCGGCGCGGACTTCGGGCCTGCCGACCGCTTCGCGGATGTCGCGGCGGTGCCGGGCACGGCGCTGGCCTGGATGGCCGACGTCCCGTACGCCGACCGCGGGCGCACCAACGCCAAGGCGCTCGTCGCGCAGGTCGACGGCGCGACTGGGGTCACGACCGTCCAGGAGCTCCCGGCCACCGGCTCGGGCCGCGGCGCGGCGGCGCGGATCGCGTTCACCGGGCCCACCGACGGCTGGATGGTCACCAACGCCGGCTGGCTCTTCCACTACACCGACGGCACGCCGGAGCCGCAGGACACCGACCCCGCGTTCCGGCAGACGATCACGGCGCGCCCCAACGAGGCGGCCGAGCAGTTCGTGCCCGACGCGCCGCCGGCCGACGACTCGCAGCTCTTCGCGCCGCCGCCCGTCGCGGTCGAGACGACGCCGCCCGCGGCGCCGCCCGCGCGCACGCTGCCGAGGCTGATCTCGAAGATCGCCAAGCCCAAGCTCGTGCACGGCACGACCCTGGTGCTGAAGTTCACGGTCGCGCGCCGGGCGCGCGTGCAGCTGATCGCGCGGCGCAAGGGCAAGACGGTCGCGAAGACCGCGAACCGCACGTTTGCGAAGGGCCGCCATACGCTCGAGCTGCGGCTCTCGCGCAAGCGCTGGCCGACGTCGCTGCGCTTCAAGACCAAGGAACTGACGCTGCCCGACAGCTCGTCGGGCGGCGACACGACGACCACCACCACCACGACGACCACGACCACGACGGCGGTCACCACCTCCCAGGGCGGCGGCGGTTGATGCGCAGGCGCTGGGCCGTGCTCGCCCTGCCGGCGGTCGCCGCCGCGGGGGTGTGGGCGCTGTCGGCCGGGGCGGGCGCGCAGAGCCCTGACGCGGTGCTCGCGCAGCCGATGCTCGGCGTCGCCGACGCCTCGACGGTGCTGATGGGCGCGACCGGCGGCGGCGAGACGTGGGCCTACCGGCAGCTGCCGCGCGAGGCCGGGCCGCCCGCCGGCGTGGCGTTCGGCACCGGCACCCAGCCGCAGCTCGCGTTCCTGCGCTACACCGACGGGACCGGCTGGCAGGTCGCCGAGACGCCCGCGGCGCAGGACGGGACGCCGGTGCGCGGGCCCGATCCGAACCGCGCCTCGGCGCGCATCACCGCCGCCGGCGGCGGCGTGCTGGCGGGGCGCGGCAGCGACGGCGTGAGCGTGCTGGTCCGCAGCCCGGGCGGGCGGTTCCACGTGGCCGCGCCCGTCCCGGCAGGGCTCCTGGCCGCCGCCGATCCGGCGCCGACGCCCACGCCGACGCCCACGCCCACGCCGCAGCCGGCCGAGTCGATCGCCGCCGACGGCGGGGCGGGCCGCGTGGCCGACGCGGCGTTCGACCGCGGCGGCAGCACCCAGGCGCTGTTCGGCGTCCTCGGCCGCGCCGTCGAGGACGCCGTGCTGCGCTACGACGACGCGAGCGCGACCTGGACGCGCGAGCCGGTCGAGCTCTCCAGCAGCCAGCTCACGGCGTTCCGGATCCTCGGCCTCGACGCCGCCGGCACCGACGCCTGGCTGCTCGGCGCGAGCGGCGACGGCACGCTCGCGCTGTTCGAGCGAGACGACGCGAGCGGGCACTGGCAGCCGCGCTCGCTCGCGCTGCCGGCGGGCGTCTCGCTGGCGCCGCTGCCGCCCTCGTCGCAGCCGCTGACGGTCACCGCCGACGGCGTCTGGATCGACGCCGGCGTGCGCACCGCGACCGGCGTCCAGGCGCCCACCGACGCCACGTTCTTCCGTGCCGCCGGCGGCACGGTGACCTCGTGGTGCGACAGCGGCTGCGACCACCCGTTCGGCGCGCGGTTCTCGCGCCAGCAGGGCTACCGCTCGATCGGCTTCGCGGGCGGTGCGAGGATCGTCTCGGACCCGCTCCCGCCCGGCGGCGCCGACGCCGACAACCGCGGCGCCTACCTCGAGCGCCGGGGCGACGCCTTCGTGCGGATGCCCGGCGGCGGCGGCTCATTCCGGCCCAGCGCCGCGTTCATCGCGCCCGACCGCGGCTGGCTCGAGGGGCCGGTCCAGATCTCCCCGGCCGCGCGCCCGGACCACCTTCAACAGTGGTCCGCGTCCGTGCGCGCGCCGCTCACCGCCGCCGTCACCGCACCCGGGCAGCCGCCCGGCGCGCTCGACTCGCAGGCGCTGGCCGTCGGCCAGGACGGCGGCGTGCTGCGCTACGCGCCCGCGACGGGCTGGACGCGCGAGTTCCTGCTCAGCGCCAGTGGCTCCGTCTCGAGCCCGCTGCTGCGCGGCGTCGCCTGGCCCGAGCCGGGGCGCGCGCACGCGGTTGGCGACCTTGGCGCGATGTGGATGTGGCGCGCGGAGACCGGCCTGTGGGAGAAGGACCCCGCGGCGCCGGTCGGCTTCGAGGGCAACCTGATGGGTGTCGCGTTCGCGCCCGGCGACCCGCTGCGCGGGTATGCGGTCGGCAAGCAGGGCGTGCTCCTGCACTACGACAAGACGTGGACGCAGGACCCGCTGCCGGACGGCTTCGCCGACGCCGACCTGACGTCGGTGGCGTTCGCGGGCAGCGAGGCGCTGGTCGCCGCCGGCTCGGACCTGCTGGTCAACGACGGCGGCGGCTGGCAGGTCGACGCGGGTGTGCGAGCCCTGTTCGCGACGCTCCCCGGCGCGCAGCCGGCGCTCGTGACGGTCGCCGGCCTGCCCGACGGCGGCGCCGTCGCGGCCGGTCCGAACGTCGTGATCGAGCGCGACGGGCCGGCCTCGCCGTGGCGCTTCTCGACCCAGCCGCTGCTCGGCGTCACGCCGGTGGCGCTCGCCGCGTTCCGCGAGGGCGGCGCGGTCCGCGCGCTGGCCGCCGTCCAGCCGCAGCTGCCCTACCCGGTCCCCGACGTGCTGCCGGAGACCGACCCGAACTCCCCCGCGCCGCTGATCCCGCCGTTCCCGCTGCCGGGCGACGGCTACCTCGTGCGCGAGACCGCGCAGGGCTGGAGCGACGAGCAGCGGACCGCGTACGCCGGCTCGGACTCCGACCGGCCGCTGAAGACCGACCCGATCGCCGCGCTGCTGGTGGACGGGACCGGCGAGGGCTGGGCGCTCGGCGGCTGGAGCGGCGAGGCCGACGCCGCCGGACGCGGCAACGGGAACCGCTCGACCCAGGGGCGCGGCGACCGCGCCCGCGTGCAGACCGGAGCGGTGTTCCGCTACGCCGTCGGGGCGCAGCCGGCCCAGCCGCCGTCCGTCGCGCGCACCGGCGTGGACCTGAGCGCGCCGGTGGTGCGCTTCGCGATCGCCGCCCACGCCGAGTGCGCCGACCCGTGCGCCGACCTGCGCGACGAATCGCTCGGACCGGACCGCACGCTGAGCGCCGCCGAGTCGATGGTCGGCGCCTTCAGCGCCCAGCCCGGCGGCCCGCGCGCGCTGCTCTACGCCGGCGGCCGGCTCGCCGAGGGCCAGACGCTCTCGGACACCGAGGCGAGCCGTTACGCGGAGCTCCTGAGCAGCGCCGCGCCGACCTACGCGGCGCTGTCGGCGGCCGACTCCACGGGCGTCCAGGCGGGCGCGTTCCGCGACGCGTTCGCCGGCTTCCCCGCGCCGTTCGGCGGCGGCAGCGCGCCCGCCGGCGTCACGCCCGTGGCGCTCGGCGCGGCGGCCGGCCCGGGCGCGCGCACGCACTACGCGTTCGACTCCGCGGGCCCGGGCGGCACTGTGCGCGTCGTCGTGATCGACAACTCGCGCGGCTCGCTCGCGGCGTCGGACCCGTACCAGAACCCGCCGGAGCCACAGGCGCCCTGGCTGCGCGCCGTGCTCGCCGACGCGAAGGCGCACGCGATCCCGGCGATCGTGGTCGGCTCGCGCGACCTCAACTCGCGCTTCGCGCCGGCCTTGAACGTCGCCGCCGACGCCGACGCCGAGGCGCAACTGTTCGTCGACGGCGGCGCCTCGGCGTACTTCTTCGAGCGCCCCGAGGAGAACCGCACGTACCCGATCCCCAGCGGCGCGCCGGTCACGATCCCGGCATTCGGCACCGGCACGCTCGGCTATCGCTCGCCGCTGTCGAACACGACCAGCGGCCCGGACGCGGTGTTCGGCGACGCCGGGTTCCTGCTCGCGGAGGTCGACGCCGGCAAGCGCGACCCCGCGACGAACCGCGCGCCGGTCAGCGTGCGGCTGATCCCGATTGTCTCCGACCTCAGCCTGCAGGCCGTCGACGGCACGCTGCTGCGGCGCTCGCGCCCGTCGCTGTTCGACGGCCTCGGGCGCCGGCCGCCCGCCGGCGATCGCTGGGGCGACACAGTCGGCGGCGGCGACCCGCAGCCGCCGGGCGCCGATCCGTACACGTCGCTGCCGCCTGAGCCGTGCCTGGGCGCCACGTGCGCGACGCGGATCGCGCCCGAGTTCGAGTTCGACTCCTCGGCGCCGGACATCGGCGACTTCGTGGCGCAGGACCCGGCCTCGACGAACCTGCGCAAGCCGCTGATCGGCGCCGGCGACAAGGTCGTCACCGACCACCGGTCCGGGCTCTTCTGCCCGTTCAACGCCGGCACCACGACGGTGACGGTGAAGGCCGGCGGGCTCGCGTACTCGACCGTCGTGACCGTCCAGGCGGGCTCGGTCCAGCGCCCGTGCGGCACGCGCCCGCTCGACCCGACGCGCTTCAAGCCGAGTTCGCCCGCCGCGGCGCCGGTGCCGCCGCCGGCGCCCGCGCCGGCTCCGGCGCCGGCGCCCGCGCCGATCGCGCCGCCGCCGCCCCCGCCGGCGGCGACCCCGGCGCCCGCGCGGCCCGCCCGCCCGCGGCCGCCGCGGCCGGCGCCGCAGCCGCCGGCCCCAGTCCCGACGCCGGCGCTCGACGAGCCGCCGCCCGTGAAGCACTCCACCGCCCGCGGCGCCGGGCCATCGACGCCGCCGCCGCCGGCCGGCGCGTTCGCGCGCCCGATCCCGCCCGGCGGCGCCGTCATCCGGGTGTACGAGGAAAAGCGCGAGGAGGAGGCCGCGCCCGAGCAGTCCTCGGCCGCCGTCGCCTACCGCTACGCCGAGCACGCGCCGGTCTCGGTCTACCTGTTCGGGGTGATCGTGCTCGCCGCGTTCGCCGGCGCGTCCGTCCGCCTCGGCGTGCGCCGGCGCGAGCGCGGGGTCGCGGCCGTCTCCGTCCACGACCCGCCGTCCCTGCATTACCGACCGAGGAACCGCCGACCATGAAGCACGCCGGTACCGCCGCGCTGATCGTCTCGATCACCGCCTTCACGCTGTCCGTCACCGGGGCCGCCGGCGCGGCGCGCGACGCGGCCGTGAAGTTCGTCAGCAAGCCCAAGCCGAACGCCGTGCTCAAGCTCGACCGCCACGGCCGCTTCCCGGCGCGCGCGATCCCGAAGGTCGCGAGCGCCAAGAACGCCGACCGGCTGGGCGGGAAGAAGCCGGCCGACTACACCGAGAGTTGCGATCCCCAGAGCGTGGACCTCGGCACCTGGTGCCTGCAGGCCGCGCCGTACCCGCTGCCCAACGAGGACATCGGCAAGAACGACTACTTCTACGCCACCGCCGCTTGCGTCGCGGCGGGCGGGTACCTGCCGACCGCCGCGCAGCTGATCGGTGCCGCCTCGCGCGTCAAGCTCGCGTCCACGATCGACGACGCGCCGGTCAGCTCGTCGCCCGACATCGATCCCTCCGACGGGCTCAAGGACCGGCGCGAGATGTCGGCGACGCTCGTCACGACCCAGGCGGGCTCGAGCGCCGCCGGCTCCGAGGGCGTGTCCGAGGGCTCCAAGGGCGACCCGAAGGCCGGCGAGCCCGACCCCGTGCCGCTGCCCGCCAACCCCGCGCCGCAGTCGCTGCAGTACGTGACCGTCTACGACAACCACGACAAGGGCGGCTTCGCGGGGTCCAAACCGGTCTCCCAGCCCGAGAACTTCCGCTGCGCCTTCAACAAGAACCAGGGTCAGGCGGCGAGCGAGGAGGGCTGAGCCTCCCGGCGCAATTGAGGAGATCTTGAGCTTGATGCGGGTGAAGCGTTGAGGTGGCGCTCCGATGCATTCCCGACACCCGCTGAAGATCGCCCGCCCCCGGAGAACCTCGCCATGCCCCCACATCCCCTTCGCGGCGCGCCCTGCGCGCTGCTCGTCGACGACGACCGCGCCGTGCTCGCCAGCCTCGCCGCGTACGCGGAGATCGCCGGCTACGAGGGCGTCTGCGCCGCCGACGGGCTCCAGGCGCTGGGGATGCTGCGCGGTGGTCTGCGGCCGGCGGTGATCGTCACCGACGTGGAGATGCCCAACCTGGACGGCCTGGCATTGGTGCGCAACGTCCGCGAGAGCGACGTGCTCGGCTCGACGCGGGTGATCTTCTTCTCCGGCTCGCCGCGGCCGGCGGACGGCGGCGGCGGCGACCTGTGGCTCAAGAAGACCGAGGCGGCGGCGCTGATCGCCGCGCTGCGCGCGTTCGCGGACTAACACAAACCCAACCTCCGCGGCGACGGCCGCGGCACGTTCCTGCCGATCAAGTGGGCAGGATGTCCGAGTCTCCGCGCGCGCTCGTGATCGAAGACGCCCCGTCGGGTCGCCTGCTGGTCGCCGCGCTGCTGACGGGTCAGGGGTTCCAGGTCGACACCGCCGAGGATGCCGAGCAGGGACTCGTCAGCGCGCGCGAGCACGCGCCGGACCTGATCGTCCTCGACGTCGGGCTGCCCGGCATGGACGGGATCAGCGCCTGCCGCGACCTGCGCAGCTTCAGCGACGCCTACATCCTCATGCTGACGGCGCAGGACAGCGAGATGGACAAGGTCGTGGGCCTCCACGCCGGCGCCGACGACTACATCACCAAGCCGTTCTCGACGCCCGAGTTCCTCGCGCGCGTGAGCGCCGTGCAGCGCCGCCCGCGCCGCGCTCCGGCGCCCGAGGAGGACGTACGGCGCTTCGGGTCGCTGACCGTGGACCCCGCCGCGCACGAGGCGACGCTGGACGGGATGGTGCTGGACCTGACCCGCACCGAGTTCGACCTGCTGGAGATGCTCAGCGCCCATCCGCGCGTCGCCTTTACCCGCGACCAGTTGCTCGAGCGCGTGTGGGGGCCCAACTGGTTCGGGGCCAGCCACCTCGTCGAGGTGCACGTGTCCAACCTGCGCCGCAAGCTGGGCGACGACCCGCGCGACCCGGGCTTCGTGCGCACGGTGCGCGGCGTCGGCTACCGCATGGGCCCGGGGCGGTGAGCCGCGAGCGCCGGCTGGCCGACGTCGTCGAGCGCGCGAGAGACCTGATCGTCATCATCGATGGCGAGGGGCGCATCGACTACGTCAACCGTGCCGTGCAGCGCACGCTCGGATGGAGGACCGGCGACGTCGGCGGCCGCTTCATGCTCAACCTCGTCCACCCGGACGACACGCAGCGCGTCGTGGAGACCTACGCGGCCGCGACGCCACGCCAGCCGGGCGTCACCCTCACCCATCGCGTCCGCGCCCGCGACGGCGCGTGGCGCTGGCTCACGGCCCACGCCGTGGTGGTGTTCGCCGGCGAGCGCGTCGAGGCGATCGAACTGGTGGCGCGCGACGTCACCGAGCAGCGCGCGGCCGGGCAGGAGCTGCGCCGCAGCGTCGGCCGCCTGACCACGCTCGTCGGCGCCGCCACCTCCGGCGTGCTGATGGAGGACGCGGAGCGGCGCATCACGGTCGTCGGCGAGCCCTTCTGCTCGCTGTTCGGCATTCCCGCCCATCCCGACGCGCTCGTCGGGACCGACACCCTGCCCGCGTTCGCGACGATCGCGAGGCTGCTCGCTGAGCCCGAAGGCCGCGCCGAGCGCGACGACGCGATCGTCGAGGCCCGCGTCCCGCTGCGCGGCGAGCTGCTCGTGCTCGCCGACGGGCGCGCGATCTCGCGCGACTACGTACCGCTCGACGCCGACGCGGGCGACGGCCACATGTGGATCTTCCGCGACGTCACGAGCACCCAGCTCCAGGCCGGCGCGCTGCGCGAGGCGCGCGACGAGGCGCTCGCCGCGGCAACCGCCAAGGGGGAGTTCCTCGCCACGATGAGCCACGAGATCCGCACGCCGCTGTCGGGGATCTCCGGCGCGGCGGCGCTGCTGCTCGACGCGGGCCTCGGCCCGGCCGAGCAGGAGCTGGCGAGCATCGTCGCCGAGGCCGCCGACGCGCTCAGCGGGCTGCTCGGCGACGTGCTCGACGTCTCCCGCATCGAGGCGGGCCACGTCGACCTGCAGTGCGCGTCCTACGACCTGCGCAAGCTGCTGGCGGCGATCGCCGGCATCCTGCGCCCGACGCTGCGCGGGCGGCCGCTGGAGCTCGAGCTGGCCGTCGCGCCGTCGGTCCCGCCGTTCCTGTGCGGCGACGCCGCGCGTGTGCGCCAGATCGTCCTCAACCTCGCCAGCAACGCGGTCAAGTACACCGAGCGCGGACGGATCCGGCTGTCCGCCGAGGCCTGCGACGGGCGCGTCCGGATCACCATCGCCGACACCGGGCCGGGCATCGCCGCGGACCTGCTCGCGCGCCTTTTCGAGCCGTGGACCCGCGGCCACGGGCGCGAGTGGGCCGGGACCGGGCTCGGGCTCGGGATCGCGCGCCGGCTCGCGCGCGCGATGGAGGGCGACGTCACCGCGGTCAGCACGCCCGGCGCCGGCTCGGAGTTCACGCTCGAGCTGCCGCTCGCCGAAGGCGCGGCTCCGGTCACGGCGCACGTCGAGGCGAGCGGCGACCCGGCCGGGCGCCGCGTGCTCGTCGCCGAGGACAACCACGCGCTGCGCCTGCTGCTGGCGCGCCAGCTGGCGCGCCTGGGCGTCGAGGGCACGCTGGTGGCCGACGGCGGGGCCGCGGTCGCCGCTGCCGAGGCAGGCGACTTCGACGCGATCCTGCTCGACCTGCGCATGCCGGTCCTCGGCGGACTCGACGCGGCGCGCCGGATCCGCGCGGGGCGCACCGCCCGCGACGTCCCGATCCTGGCGCTGACCGCCGACACCGGGGCACAGGACGTCGAGCTCTGCCGCGCCGCCGGGATGGACGGCCACCTCGCCAAGCCCGTCAGCCTCGAGCAGCTGCGCACTGCGCTGGCCGGGGCCCGGCCGCGCCCGGCTCCGGCCCCCGCGGCGACCTGGCCCGTCCTCGACGACGTCCAGCTGGCCGAGCTCGCGGACGGGCTCGGCGGCCGCGCCGCCGTCGACGAGCTGCTGGCCGTCTACCGGGCCGACCTCGGCAACCAGTTCGCCGCGCTCCAGACGGCCGTCCAGGCCGGGGACGCCCCCGAGGTGCGCCAGCGCGCGCACGCGCTCCGCTCCGGCGCCGCGGCGTTCGGGGCCGCGCGGCTGGCAGAGACCACGCGCGGGCTAGAGGACGCTGCCCGCCGCGGCATCCTCGACGGAGCCGCCGACGCGCTGCGCGCCGTCGGCGCGGTCGTCGGTGACACCGCGGCCGCGCTCGCCGCGCGGCTTGACGCCTGACGGCGCGAGCGCCGCGAACTGGTCAGGACGCATCGGCGGGCTGAACAGGTAGCCCTGGATCAGGTCGCAGCCCGCCTCGGCCACGCAGGCGCGCTGTTCGGGCGTCTCGACCCCCTCGGCGACCACGCGCAGGCCGAGCGGGCGGGCCAGCCCCACGAGCGCAGCGATGATCGCCGCGCCCGGACCGGCCCGGTGGGCGTCGCGCACGAACGCGCGCGGCAGCTTGACGACGTCGGCCGGCAGGTCCTTGAGGTAGGCCAGCGACGAGTGGCCGGTGCCGAAGTCGTCGATCGCGATGCTGACGCCGAGCGCCCGCAGCGCCTGCAGGCGCGGGAGTACCGCTTCGACCTGCATCATCGCCGTCTCGGTCACCTCGAGCGTGAGGCTCGTCGGCGGCAGGCCGCTCGCGCGCAGCGCGGCGCGCACGTGCTCGATCAGGTCCTCGCGGTTGAGCTGGACGCCGGAGACGTTCACCGCGACGCTGAAGCCGTCGGGCACGAGCCCGGCGGAGCGCCAGGCCGCGAGCTGACCGCAGGCCTCTTCGAGCACCCACTCCCCGAGCGCCACGATCAGCTCGGACTGCTCGGCCAGTCCGATGAAGCGGTCCGGGCTCAGCCGCCCAAGCTCCGGATGGCGCCAGCGCACGAGCGCCTCCGCCGAACGCCAGCGGCCGGTCGTGTCGACGAGCGGCTGGTAGTCGAGCTCGAGCTGCCCGCCGCGGATCCCGGCCGCGAGCTCGGCCTGCAGCACCGCGCGCGCGAGCCGATCGGCGTGCAGCTCGGGGGTGAAGAACCCGCAGCTGGAGTCGCCGTCCTGCTGCGCCGCCTCGAGCGCCACGCCGGCGCCCGCGAGCAGCGCGTGCGGCGTCGAAAGCTCGCGGCCGACGCGCGCCAGGCCGGCGCTCGCCGTCATGCGCAGCGTGCCCGGGCCGGCGCTGAGCGGGCGGTCGAGCGCCCGTACGACCTGCTCGACCGCCTCGCAGCCGGACCGGCCGCTCTCGACGTCGAGCAGCAGGATCGCGAAGCTGTCACTGGCCAGCCGGGCCACCGTGCCGCGGCCGGCGGCCGCGTAGGCAAGCCGGCGTGCGACCTCGGCCAGCACCTCGTCGCCCGTCGCGTGCCCGAGCGACTCGTTGATCGCACTGAAGGCGTCGAGGTCGACGAGCGCGACGGCGAGGCGCTCGTTGCCGGCCCGCAGCTCCTCGGCGACCAGACGCTCGAAGCGCTCGCGGTTCGGGAGCCCGGTCAGGGCGTCATGATCGTCGCGCCGGCGCACGTCCTGCTCGAGCGCGACCCGGGCGCTGATGTCGCGCAGCTGGACCGCGAACGCGCCGACCGCCTCGTCCTCGCGCAGATCGGCGACCGACAGCTCGACCCAGCGGGTGGCGCCGCCGTCGCCGCGCAGCCGCAGCGTGACGCGCTCGGGCGCGTGCGGATCGCCGCCGACCGCCCCCGCGAGCGCTTCGCTGCCGCGCTCGCGATCGGCCCGGTGCAGCAGCTCGAGGACCGAGCTGCCCGCCAGCTCCGCCGGCTCCTTGCCCAGCAGGGCCGCGGTCCCGGGCGTGGCCCACACCACGGTCAGGTCCGGCTCGACGACGAGGACGACGCCGCCGGTCCGCTCCACCAGCGCGCCGATCCGCTCGGATGCGCGAGCCGCGCGCGTCGCGTGCGCCGCGACGGCCAGCGCGAGCTGGTCGGCGAGCGTGTCGATCCAGCGCCCCTCCGCGCTGCGCAGCGGCTCGCGGTGGGCCGCGAGCACGGCGCCGCGCTCGTAGACGGCGGCGCCGCCGGCGGCCAGCCGCTCGCGTGCGGCCGGGACGCGCGCGGCGTCCAGTACGACGGCCCAGCCGCTGAGCCGCGTTCCGAGCGCCTGCTCGATGGCGTCCTGCGTGCGCGCGGCGAGCGCTTCCGGGCCGGTCGCGACGAGGAAGGACGCGACGGCGCGGGCGAGCGCGCGCTCGCGGCGCGCGCCGGCCTCGATCGCGACGATGCCCCGGGCCAGCTCGGCGGCCGAGGTGGGGACGACGAGCAGGAACGGCACCAGGGCAAGCGCGCCGGCGAGCGAGAGATCCGGGAAGCGCTGCAGCTCGAGCACCGTGGCGACGACGTGCGCGCAGGCGTACAGCGCGGCGCCGCCGAGGACCCGGCGACGAGTTCCGTACTGCGCGCGGAACGTCAGGCCGGCGAGCACCACCGGCATCGCGTTGTCGGCGCCCAGCGCGACTCCCAGTAGCGCGACGGCGCCCGCCTCGCAGATGTCGAGCGCCGTCGACGGGCGCTGCGTCGCGTACAGGCGCCACCAGCGCAGCGCGAGCAGCGCGAGCGCGACCGCACCCCAGCCGCCCCAGCGCTCGGCGCGCGCGGCCGAGAACAGGATGCCGACCGCGGACGCGGCCAGCGCGAGCAGCGCGGCGGCGAACAGGGCGCGCCGGAGGCCGGCGAGGCCCCTGACGCCGGTGAGCCGCCGCCACACGGTGACGTTCGCTATCCGAGCGCCTTGCCGACCGCTTCTTGCACGCGACCGGCCTGGAACGGCTTCACGACGAAATCACGCGCGCCGAGCTTGATCGACTCGAGCACCTTGGACTCCTGCCCGAGCGCGGAGCACATGACCACACGCGCGGCCGGATCGAGCGTCATGATCTCCTTGAGGGCGGCGAGGCCGTCCTTCTCGGGCATCGTGATGTCGAGCGTCGTGAGGTCGGGCTGGACGTCGAGGTACAGCTGAACGGCCTCAACCCCGTTACACGCTTCGGCGATCACCTCATGGCCCGCCTTGATGAGAGCGTCGGACACCATCTTGCGCATAAACGCGGCGTCATCGACGACGAGGACACGGGCCATTTCAGGCCACCTCCTGGAGTTGTGCGGTACGTCGGATACGGGATTCGGCAGGATGCAACTGGACCTCTTGACCGCCGGCTTCCCGGACGGTCACGCGGCCCGTGCGGGGCTCGACGCGGACGGTGCGTCCACGCTTGCCTCCCGTAGCGGCAGCCACGATCTTGATGCGAGCGGCGACGAGCGCGGCGCGCACCGCCGCGTCGTTGCGCAAGCCGACCTCGAGCGAGGAGCCCGCATTGACGAACATGCTGGCGCCGCCCACGAGCACCGCCTCCAGCATCTGGCGGCGGGCGCCGAGAGAGACCACACGGGCGATCAGCTCGGGCACGGCGTGGTCGGCGAACTTGAACAGGTTCACCTCGGCATGGCCCTCGCGCGCCGGCAGGACGATGTGGGCCAGGCCGGCCACGCCGGCGCGGCGGTCGAGCAGCGTCAGACCGATGCACGATCCAAGGCCGAGCGAGACCAGCCGCTCTCCCTCGACACGCGACGCGGCGAGCTCTCCCATGCGGACCATCGTGTCGCTCATGACACGCCCAGCCGCTCCAGCAGGTGCTCGGCGCCTCCGTCCTCGGGGACCAGCAGGAAGATGATCGAGCAGCCTTCGCCCTCGACGACCATGCTCGAGTCGAGCAGCAGCGTCGTGTCGCTCGTGGCCGCGCGGGCGACCAGCACCGACTCGACGATCGCGCCCAGCATGTCCGTGGCGGTGACCGGCGGCGTCGGGTCGATCGCCATGCCGGACATCCCGGCCAGGACGTTCAGGTACGACGTCCCGACGATGTTGCCGATCTCGCCGAGCGCGGACGGCGCGAGCTCGGAGCCCGGAGGCAGGCCGAGCAGGCCGCACAGGGCGTCCGCGTCGGGCGGCGTCAGCAGCATCACGACGGTGCCGGGCAGGTCTCCCCCGACTCCGAGCACGATCGCCGTGATATCGGACTCCGGGTCGCCCAGCGCGTCGACGGCCTCGCCCATGGGCAGGACCTGGGCATCGGGGACGGAGAGGTCCACCGCGCGCCCGAGCATCTCCGAGAGTGCGGTCGACGCCGTGCCGGCCCCGATGTTGGCGAGCTCGCGAAGCGCGTCGAGCTGGATTTCGTTGTACTGGACGCTCACGCGACCCCTCCTCGGGCGATGCTGGCGGTTGACGTCTCGGCGACCGCATCGCAGTCGACGATCAGCGCGATCTGCCCATCGGACAGCACGGCTGCGCCCGACAGCGCGGACCCGTCGGCGACCTCGGGCGGGAGCGGCCGTGTGACCAGCTCGCGCTGCCCGTCGAGTGCGGTCACCGCGAACGCGATCCGCTCGCCCGCGCCGCGGATGACGACCGCGTACGCGGCCTCGGCGTCGGGGGTGCCGCCGAAGCGCTCGGCGGCGTCGATGATCGGCAGGACGCCGTCGCGCAGCACCAGCATCCGCTGGCCGGCGACGGACCGCACCGCCTGGTCGGAGAGCCGCACGGTGCGCTCGATCCGGTCCAGCGGGATCGCGAACGGGCGGTCGTCGGCGTGGACGAGCAGCGCGGCCATGATCGCCAGCGTCAGCGGCAGGCGGATCTCGGCGCAGGTTCCCTTGCCGAGCTCGGAGGTCAGCGTGACCTCGCCGCCGAGCTCGCGGATCGCGACCCGCACCGCGTCCATGCCGACGCCGCGGCCGGACACGTCGCTGGCCACGTCCGACGTCGAGAAGCCCGGGTGGAAGAGCAGTTCGGTGGCGCGCGCGAGGTCCACGGAGGCGACCGCGTCGGCGCTGATCAGCCCGCGCTCGCATGCCTTGCGGGCGACGTGGGCGGCGTCGATGCCGCGCCCGTCGTCGCGCACGGAGATGACGACGTTGCCGCCGGCGTGGCGGGCCGCGATCTCGAGGCGCGCGACCTCGGGCTTGCCCGCGGCGAGGCGCTCGGCGGGCCCTTCGAGCCCGTGATCGAGGGCGTTGCGGACGAGATGCACCAGCGGGTCGCCGAGCGAGTCGACGACGCTGCGGTCGAGCTCGGTGTCCTTGCCGACGAGGTCGAGCTCGACGTGCTTGGAGAGCTTGACGGAGAGGTCGCGCACGAGCCGCGGGAAGCGCAGCAGAACCGCTTCGACCGGGATCATCCGGACCTGCATGACCATCGCCTGCAGCGCGTGCGACGTGCGCGTGAGGCCCTGCAGCGCCTGCGCCAGGCCTGGGACGTCGGCCTGCGCGGCGAGCACCTCGACGTGCGTGCGGTGCAGGACCAGCTCGCCCATGGCGTGCATCAGCTGGTCGAGGCGCTCGGCGTCGACACGCACGGTGGACGAGGAGTGCGAGCGCGTCTCGCGCACCGCGGCTGCGGCCGGCGACGGGCGGTCGTCGACCGCCGCGTCAGAGACGGCCTCGCTGGCCGACGCATCGGCGACCTCGGGCACGGAGGCCGCGGCTTCGATCAGCTCGACGTCGGTGCGATCGCTGACCATCCAGGCGTGGATCTCCTTGCCGACGAAGCCCTCGACATCGTCGGGCATGGGCCGGCACGCGAGCGTCTCGCCGAGCCCGGCGAGCGAGGCCAGCACCATGTAGGCGCGCACCGACGGCATCTGGACGTCGTCGCGCAGGAGCGCGCTGACGTGCACGACGCGGCGGCCCAGCGACAGCTCGGCCAGGTCGGGCGGCGGCGCGGCGGCGACCACGGCGGCGCGCTCGGCGCTCGGCTCGTCGTCGCGCACGAGCAGGCGCAGGCGCTCGATCAGCGGCCCGGGGGTGATCGCCTCCGCGCCGTCGGAGTCGATCGCGTCGACGGCGGCCTCGAGCGCGTCGAGGCACTCGAGCAGCACGTCGATCGCCGCGCGTTCAAGACCTCCGGAGCGCTTGCGCAGCAGCTCGAAGACGTTCTCCATCTCGTGCGTGAGCGCCGCCATCCCGGCGAAGCCCATCGTCGCGCTCATCCCCTTCAGGGAATGTGCGATGCGGAAGATCTCGTCAACCGTCGCCTGATCGTCCGGTGTCTCTTCGATCCGGACGACCGCGAGGTTGAGCTCCTGCAGGTGCTCGCGGCCCTCCGCGAGGAACATCGGAAGGTATTCGGCTGGGTGGTCCACGGTCGGTGGATCGGTCTTCTTGGGCCGGCGGTGTACCGCGACTTGGCAAAGATTCGGTCAAGACTCGAAGCGCAGGCCCACGCCGCGCACCGTCACCACGTGCCGCGGAGCCTGTGCGTCGTCGCCCAATTTCCGCCGCAGCGCGAGCACATGCATGTCGAGCGTCTTGGGAGATCCGAACCATTCGCCGCCCCACACGGCCGCGACCACCTGCCCGCGGGTGAGCGTACGCCCGCTGCCGGCGACGAGCACGGCCAGCAGGTCGAACTCGCGCGGGCTCAGCCGCAGCTCCTGGTCGCCGTGCCAGGCGCGCCGGGCGGCGCGGTCCACGCGGACGTCGCCGGCGACGAGCTTGTCGCCGCCCGACCGCCGCACCTGGGCGCGCACGCGGGCCAGCAACTCGGCAGCGCGGAACGGCTTGGACACGTAGTCGTCGGCGCCCGCGTCGAGCCCGATCACGGTGTCGAACTCCGCGTCGCGCCCGGTCAGGATCAGGATCGGCACCGCCGGCCGCGCCGCGCGGATGCGGCGGCAGGCCTCGAGCCCGTCGATCCCCGGCATCTCGATGTCGAGGATCACGAGCGCGTGGTCGGCGCCCTCCGCCAGGCGCACGGCGTCCAGCCCGTCGCCGGTCTCGTCGACGTCGTAGCCCTCGGCGCGCAGCGCGCGCACGAGCGACCCGCGCACGCCTTCGTCGTCCTCCGCGATCAACAACCGCGCCACTGGTCCGATGGTACGGCTTGACCAGACCTTGAGCGGGCGCGTAGCCGCGCTGCCAGGAAGCGCTCAGGGCGCCGGGGGCAGGTAGATCGAGACGGTCGTACCCGCCCCCGGCGCCGCGTCGAGCTCCACCTCGCCGCCGCTCTGGAGGACGATGCCGTGGACCGTCGAGAGCCCGAGGCCCGTGTGGCCCGCCTTCGTGGTGAAGAACGGCTCGAAGGCGCGTGAGCGCGTCTTGGCGTCCACCCCCTCGCCCGTGTCGGTGACGGTCAGCCGCACCGCGGGGCCCGCGCCGTCGCGCATCACGGTCGCCACCGCGACGGTGAGGGTGCCGCCGCCGGGCATCGCCTCGCCCGCATTGGCGACGATGTCCAGCAGCGCCCGCTCGAACAGCGTCGGATCCACTTCGACGCGCGCGGGCTCCGGCGCCGGCACGTCGACCAGCTCGACGCCGCTGCCGGCGAGGCGCCGGCGAGCCTGGATCGTGTCGGCGAGGATCACGTTGAGATCGACGATCCGGGGTGCGAGCTGCTGCTGGCGCCCGAACGTCAGCAGCTGGCCGGTCAGCAGCCCGGCGCGCTCGGCCGCCCGCACGATCTGCTCCAGATCGGGCCGCACGTGCGCCGGCAGTCCGGGATCGGTCATCGCGAGGTCGGCGTAGCCGAGGATCGCGGTCAGCAGGCTGTTGAGGTCGTGGGCCACGCCGCCGGCGAGCCGGCCTACGATCTCGAGGTGGCGCGTCTCCTGGAGGCGCTCCTCGAGCCGCCGGCGGCGCGTCACGTCGCGGTTCACGCTCACATAGCCGATCGGCGCACCGGCGCCGTCGCGCAGGGCGATCACGCTCGCCTCGACCTCGATCGTGCCCCCGCCGCACGTGCGCTGCGTCGCGAGGGTCAGCACGTGGCCCTCGCCCGCGAGCTCGTCGAGCAGGCGCTCGCGGACCCCCGGCGGCAGCTCGGTCCGCAGCACGTCGTCGACCGGCCGGCCGACGACCTCCGCGGCCGTCCACCCGTACATCGTCTCCGCCGCGCGGTTCCAGCTGACGATGCGGAACGCCGTGTCGGTCTCGATCATCGCGTCGCGCACGGTCGCGGCGACGGCGTCGCGGTGGGCCAGCGCGGCTTCCGCCGCACGCTCACGCGCCAGATCGCGGATGTAGAGCATCGCCCCGCCGCCGTCCACGGGGACCCCCACGAACTCCAGCGGGCGCTGCTCCGCGCCGACCGCCTCGAGCACCACCGGGCCGGCCAGCGGCGGCCGCAGCCCGCTCGGGAGCGCGCTGACGCCGAACCCGAGCATCCGTTGGGCCGCGGGGTTGCACTCCAGGACGGCTCCGTCGCCGTCGAGCAGCACGGCGCCGTAGGGCGCCGAGTCGAGCAGGGCCCAGCCGTTGTCGCCCATCGCGGCGTCTTCCATAGCGGGTCTCTCCACATTGGTCAAGGTTCGCCGCATCGCTGTATAAGTGGGGGCGCTATGGAGGACGCCCGGGGCGATCAGGAGCGGCGTCAGGCGAGCTGGATCGCGCCGGCGGTCGTCGAAGCGTTGCAGGAAGCGGTCGTGGCCTTCGACGGCGACGGGCGCGTCGTCCTCGCCAACGCCCAGGCCGAGGCGCTGTTCGGATACCCGCGCGAGGAGTTCTTGGGGCTGTACGTCGAGCGGCTGCTGCCGGAGCGGCTGCACGCGCGCTACCGGGCCGAGCGCGAGCGGTTCCTCGGGTCATCGGGCGTCCACACCGGGCTCCATTTCGCGATCCGCCGCCGCGACGGCAGCGAGCGCCCCGTCGAGGTCGACCTGTCGGTGAGCGACGCCCCGGAGTGCCTGGTCACCGCGGTCGCCGGCGATACCGCGGCGCGGCGCCGGCTCGAGCGCCAGCTGCTCGAGGCGCAGAAGCTCGAGTCGATCGGGCGGCTCGCCGCCGGTGTGGCGCACGACTTCAACAACGTGCTGACGAGCGTGAGCGGGTACGCCCACCTCGCGCTCAGCCGCCTCCCGCCGGGCGACCCGGTGCACGAGGACGTCCGCCAGATCGTCCGCGCGGTCGACCGCGCGGGCCGGCTCGTGACCCAGCTGCAGGCATTCAGCCGCGGCGAGCGCCTCGAGGTCCAGGTCCTCGACCTCAGCCGGACCGTGCGCGAGGTCGGGCGGCTGCTCGAGGTGGTGCTCGGGGCGACGATCCGGCTCGACCTGCGGCTCGAGCCGCGCGGCCCCGGCGTCAAGGCCAACCTCGGCGCGCTCGAGCAGGCGCTGATGCAGCTCGCGCTCAACGCGCGCGACGCGATGCCCGACGGCGGGCGGCTGGCGATCGAGACGCGCGCGGAGAACGGCAGCGCCGTGCTCTCGGTCTCGGACACGGGCAGCGGGATGGACGAGCTGACGCGTGCGCACGCGTTCGAGCCCTTCTTCACCACGAAGGACGCAGCGGAGTCGATCGGCCTCGGGCTGACGATCGTCTACGCGCTGGCCGAGCGGCTCGGCGGCCACGTCGCGCTCGACTCGGCGCCCGGCGCCGGCACCACCGTGACGCTGCACTTCCCGCTGGCCGACGCGCCGACGGCGGTCACCGGCGGAGCAGGCTCCGCGACGATCGGCAGCGTGCTGATGGTCGAGGACGAGGATGCGCTGCGCACGCTGGTCGGCCGGATCCTGACCGAGGAGGGCTACACGGTGCTGACGGCCGCGTCCGGCGAGGAGGCGCTCGAGCTCGCCGCCGTCAGCGGCCCGATCGACCTGCTCGTCTCCGACGTGGTGCTCGGCGGGATGACCGGCCCCGAGCTCGTGACCAAGCTGCGCGCCCGCCGGCCCGACCTGAAGGTGCTTCTGATGTCGGGCTACGCCGGCGTCCCGCTGGGACCGGTCGACGACTTCCTGCCGAAGCCGTTCAGCCCGTTCGAGCTGGCGCGGCGGATCCGGCGGATCCTGCGGCCATGAGCGCGCTCGAGATCCTGGTTGTCGAGGACGAGGCGGTGGTCCGCGAGTGGCTGCGCAAGGCGTTCGAGCGCGACGGGCACCGCGTGACGGTGGCCGAGGTGCCCGCCGACGCCATCGCGCTCGCGGGCGGCGCCCGCTTCGACATGGTGCTGCTCGACGTCGAGCTGGGCGCCGAGCTGGACGGCTTCCAGATCTGCCGCGCGCTGCGCGGCGAGGCGAACATGGTGCCGGTGATCATGCTCACCGGCCGGCGGGAGGAGGCCGACGCGGTGCGCGGTCTCGAGGCCGGCGCGGACGACTACGTCACCAAGCCGTTCGGCCTCGCCGAGCTCAACAGTCGCATCCGTGCGGTGCTGCGGCGGGCCGGCGAGCGGATGCCGGCGCCGCCGGCGCGCGAGGTCGGGCGGCTCAGGCTCGACCTCGAACACCGCCTGGTCACGCTCGACGGGCGCCCCGTCCACGTCACGTTCTCCGAGTTCCAGCTGCTCGCCGCGCTGATGGAGCGGCCGGGAGCGGTCTGCGATCGGCCTGCTCTGATGGAGGCGATCTGGGGCGAGAGCTCCTACCGGGACCTGCGCGGGATCGACGTCCACGTCCGCCATCTGCGCGAGAAGCTGGGCCCCGGCCTGATCGGCACCGTCCGCGGCGGCGGCTACCGGCTCGAGCCGTCGAGCGCCTGAGCGACCCGGCGGCGCAGCTCGTCGACGGTGTAGGGCTTACGCAGCAGGTCGACCGCCTGCTCGTCGAAGCCGCGGCCCGCGAGCCGGCTGTCCGTGTAGCCAGAGGAGTAGATCACATGCAGGTCGGGCCAGCGGAGCGCGACCTGCTCGACGAGCTCGGGCCCGTTCATCTCCGGCATGATCACGTCGGTGATCAGGAGGTCGATCGTCAACCCCTCGCGTTCGAGGATCTCGAGCGCCTCGCGCCCGTTGGTCGCCTCCAGCACGCGTTTGCCGTCGGCTTCCAGCACGCGGCGGACCAGCCGGCGCAGCGCGCTCTCGTCCTCGACGATCAGGATCGTCGGCACCGCCGGCTCGGGCTCATGCGCCGTCTGCGCCATCGGCAGCAGGACCGTGATCGTCGTGCCGCGGCCGACCTCGCTGTCGATCGCGATGCGCCCGCCCGCCTGGTCGACGATGCCGTAGACCGTGGCGAGGCCGAGGCCGGTCCCCTTGCCCGCCGCCTTGGTGGTGAAGAACGGCTCGAAGATGCGCTGGCGCGTCGCCTCGTCCATCCCCGTCCCGGTGTCCGAGACCTCGAGCGCGGCGTGGCGCGCGCCGTCGACGTCGCGCGTGCTCACGCTCACCGTCAGCAGGCCGCCGCCGATCATCGCGTCGCGTGCGTTGATGACGAGGTTGACCAGCGTCTGCTCGAGCCGGCCCGGGTCGGCCTCCACGAGCACGCTGGTCGTCCCCGGGCGCAGCGCGAGCGCGATGTCCTCGTCGATCAGGCGCCGCAGCATCGGCTCCACGCCCACGACCAGCTCGCCGAGGTCGAGCAGCTCGCTGCGCGGACCCTGGCGGCGGCTGAACGACAGCAGCTGCTCCGTCAGGCCCTGAGCGCGCTTGGCGGCGCGCTCGATCTCCGCGATGTCCTCGCGGTCCTCGGGCTCGTGGAGCCGGTCCGCGAGCAGGCCGGCGTAACCGAGGATCGCGGTCAGCATGTTGTTGAAGTCGTGGGCCACGCCGCCCGCGAGCTGGCCGACCGCCTGCATCTTCTGCGCGTGCAGCAGGCTGGTCTCGAGCTCGCGCCGCTCGGTCACGTCCACCATCAGGCCGCGCAGGCGCGCCCGGCCGTGATCGCCGGTGCTGAGCCGGGCGTGGTCGTGCAGCCAGATCGTGCGCCCGTCGGCGCCGCGCACGCGATACTCGAGCTCGTATTCCCCGCTGCGCTGGAGCCCGTCCGCCGCGCGGGTGAGCACCTCGTCGCGATCGGCGGAATCGATCAGGCCCTGCCAGAACCCGTCGCCGCCCGTCCAGTCCTCGATCGGATGGCCCAGCAGCGCCTCGGCGCCGTCGCTGACGAAGCTGTAGCGCCGCCGCTCGGGATCGTCGGCCTCCCAGACGATGCCGACGACGTCGCCGAGGATCTCGCGCAGGCGCGTCTCGGCGGCCTGCGCCGCCTCGTACAGGCGTCCCTGGCCGACCGCGAGGGAGATCCGCTCGGCGAGCCGTGCCAGCAGCCCCGCGTGCTCGTCGCTGAACGCCGCGCGACCCGCGATCACGACGCCGATCGTCTCCTCGCCGAGCACCAGCGGCGCGCCGATCAGCGCGTTCGACGTGTGCTCGCGGAACTCGGGGTCGATCAGCTCCGGTGCGTCGCGGTAGAGCACCGGGCCGCCGGCGACGATCCGTCCCGCGATGCCCTCGCCGGGATCGAACTCGTGGCCCAGCACCTCCGGGGGCAGGCCGAGCGCGGCGCGCACGCGCAGCGCCACCTCGCCCGGCGCGCGCACCGAGATCGCCACGAGGTCGGCGTCCAGCGCGTCGCGCACGGGTCCGAGCAGCGCCTCGAGCAGGCGATCCGGCTCGAGGTTGCGCAGGGCGGCGTCGGACACCGCCTGCACGCTGCGCAGCACCTGCGCCTCGGCGACCGACTCCAGCGCGCGCCGCTCGGTCACGTCGCGCACGATCGTGATCACGCGCGGACCGGTCGCGGTCTCGAGCGCGCTGAGGCTGATCTCGACCGGGAACTCGCGGCCGTCGAGGCGGCGCGCGTAGAGCTCGAGGTCCGCGCCCATCGGGCGGACGTGGGGATCGGCGAGGTAGCCGTCGCGGCGGGCGCGGTGGGCGGGCCGGAAGCGGTCGGGCACGAGCGCGTCCACCGCCAGGCCGTCCAGTGCGCCCGGCGCGTAGCCGAAGAGCCGCTCGGCGCGCTCGTTGGCGAGGCGGATGACGCCGGCGGCGTCGACGACGAGGATCCCGTCGGGAGCCGCCTCGAGCAGGGCTGCGAAGCCCGCCTCGCCCAGGCCTTCGCGACTCTTCACGACCCGAACCCCGGGTCCACCACGACGGGCCGCGGGCGGCCGATGTGGTAGCCCTGCGCGTAGTCGACGCCGAGGTGGCGCAGCAGCTCGAGCGTCGGCTCGCTCTCGACGAACTCGGCGATCGTCGGCTTGCCGAGGCCGCCGGCGATGTGCACGATCGCCTGGACCGTCAGCCGGTCGGCCGGGCTCGAGGTGAGGTCCTTGACGAACTCGCCGTCGATCTTGATGACGTCGAACGGCAGGTGCTTGAGGTAGTAGAACGACCCGAACCCGGAGCCGAAGTCGTCGAGCGCGAAGCGGCAGCCGAGATCGCCCACGCGCTGGGCGAACGCGCGCGCCCGCTCGATGTTCGAGATCGCCGCGGTCTCCGTCAGCTCGAAGGTCAGGCGCGTGGGGTCGATCGGCGCGTTGCGAACCTCGGCGACGATGAAGTCCATCACGGTCTCATCGGTGATCGAGCCGCCGGAGAGATTGACTTCGAGGTCCAGGTCGATGCCCGCGGCCTGGCGCTCGGCCAACAGCCGGACGGCATGACCGATGACCCAGCAGTCGATCGCCTGCACCTGTCCGAAGCGCTCGGCGATGTCCAGGAAGGCGCCCGGCGCGATCGCGGTCCCGTCGTCGTCGCGCATCCGCAGCAGCAGCTCCGAGCTCTCGATGCGGCCCGAGGCGATGCCCAGGATCGGCTGCTCGAACAGCATGAAGCGGTCACGCAGCAGCGCGTCGCGCACCCGGTCAGACCACCCGATGCGCTCGCGCAGGCGGTCCGTGACGCCGCCGCCGTCGGCGGCCAGCGAGAGCCGGTCGCGGCCGGCCTCCTTCGCGTCGTAGAGCGCGATGTCGGCGTCGGAGAGCAGCTCGTCGGCGGTCAGCGTCGTCTCGGGGCCGATCAACCGCACCCCGACCGAGGCGGTCGCGCGCACGGCCCGCGATCCGACCAGCACGCGCGCGTGGTCGCGGATCGACTGCAGCAGCGCCTCCGCCACCGCCTCCGCCTCGCCGCGCCCGCTCTGGGCCAGGATCACGCCGAACTCGTCACCGCCCAGCCGGCCGAGGATGTCGGTGTCGCGGCAGCGCGTGCGCAGCGCCTCGCCGATCGCGGCGAGCAGCTGGTCCCCCACCGCGTGGCCGAACGTGTCGTTGACGAACTTGAAGTTGTCGATGTCGATCGCGACCACGGCAGCCGGACTGCGATAGCGCCGTGAGTACGAGAGCACCCAGTCGAGCTCCTCGGCGAAGCGGCGGCGGTTGTAGAGCCCGGTCAGCGGGTCGTGGTCGGCGAGGAACTGCAACTGGCGCTCGTAGCCCTTGCGGTCCGTGATGTCCTGGGCCTGGAGCACGACGATCGGCACGACCTCGTCGTCGAGGCGCGCGACCCGCACCTGCACCCAGACCGTCCGCCCGTCGGGGCGCTGGTAGCGGCGCTCGCCCGCATACTGGTCGAGCAGGTCGTCGAGCAGCCAGCTCGCGCGCTCGCGCGCCGTGGCGCGATCGTCCGGATGATGGAGTTCGACGAACTGCGAGCCGACGAGGTCGGCGCGCGCGCGGCCGGTGATCTCGCACATCGCGGGGTTGGCCTCCATCACCAGCCCGAGCCCCTCGGCGTCGGCGCGCACGAGCGCCATCCCGATCGGCGCGTTCTCGAACGCCGCGGTGAAGCGCGCCTCGGCGGCGTGCACGCGCGCGTTCTCACGCGCCGTGCTCAGAACCCCGGCATCGCTCGCGGGCGCCTTCGCGCGCCAGCGGATCCCGATGAGATCCCCGTGTGCATAGACCGGTGCCGCGGTCAGAGCAAGAACAATCTCCGAGCCGTCCGGACGCCGCCATGCGGTCGCCAGCGGCCCGATCGGCCGGCCCCCCAGGCCGTGGCGGACCGCCGCGCGCTCACCGTGCGCGCGATCTCCGGCGACGACATCGTCGGGAACATGACCGATCATGTCCCCGGCTGTATAGCCGAGCAACGACTCAGCCGCTCGTGGCCATGACGTCACCCGACCGTCGCAATCGGTCACGTAGTCGATCTCCACCGACGCCGGCTCCGCGCCCACCGGCATGGCTCCTGGTGTCCCCGTGATCGCCTCGTCCTTTACGTCAGGATTGGGCAATGAATCCACACCTTATCCGTGATTCCCAGCGGCGCGCGCGAACTCGTCCGAATCCGCGAGCGCCGCCGGGCCGCCGCCGGCTTGAGGGGGCCTTGAGAAGTCCAACAGAAGTCATGGCGCACTATTGCCGATGAGACAGGTATGTCTCTCGTCTCCTCGTCACGCCTCCGCCTCTCTGCCGGCGGAAAGATCGCCCTGAGCTTCGCGCTGCTCGGTCTCCTCCTTTGCGGGCTGCTGGTCGTCGCGCTGACCGGCATGACGCGCATGTCGCGCGCCAGCGGCGTCGTGACCGGCACCGTGGTGCCGACCCAGTTCGCCGCCGATGATGCGCGCTCGGCGGCCGCCGACATGCACTTCTCTCAGACCGAGTATGCGCTCGACGGCGGGCACAGCCGCGCCAACTACGAGGGAGACCGGGGCGCGTTCGGCGACGCGCTCAAGCGCCTCCAGGCGCGCTCGCGGACGCCGGTGGAGCGGGCGGCGCTGGCACGCGTCGTCGCCGCCGCGGCCGCGTTCGACCGCGGTGACGCGCGGCTCCTGGCCGCCGTGCGCGCGGGCGATCGCGCACGCTCCACGGCGCTCGTGACGGGCGCCCAGAACGATGCGACCGACGCGCTGGTCGGGGCGCTCACCGACTATCAGCAGCGCGCCGGCGCCGAGAGCCGCCGGCAGACCCGGCAGATCGCGTCCACGCACGCGTCCTCGCGCCGCCTGATGCTGCTCGGGGTCGGGCTCTCCGCGCTCGTCGGCGCGCTGCTGGCCACGCTGCTCGGCCGCTCGATCGGCCGCGGCGCCCGCTCGCTGCTCGCCGCCGCGCGGGGGCTCGCCGACGGCGACGTCGACCAGCATGTCGACGTGCGCTCGCGCGACGAGCTCGGTGCGACCGCCGACGCCTTCACAGAGATGATCGAGTACAACCGCACGATGGCCGGCGCCGCGGAACGGATCGCGGGCGGCGACCTGAGTGTGCGGATCACGCCCAAGGGGAAGCGCGACGCCCTCGGCCACGCGTTCGCCGCGATGGTCGCGAATCTCAGCGAGCTGGTCGGCGGTGTCGCCGGCTCGGCACGGGCGCTCAACAGCGCCTCGCAGGACGTGGCGACGACCTCCGACGAGGCCGGCCGCGCGGTCGGCGAGATCGCGTCCGCGATCGGCGAGGTCGCCAGCGGGGCCGAGCGCCAGGTTCAGATGGTCGAGTCCACGCGCGTCGCGGTCCACGGCGCCGCCGTCGCCGCGACCGCCAGCGCCGGCGAGGCGCGCGTGGCCGCCGAGGCCGCCGACGACGCCCGCCGCGTCGCCCGCGGCGGCGTGGCCGCCGCCGAGGAGGCCACCACCGCGATGCACGACGTCGCCGCGTCCTCGCGCGACGTCGCCGACGCGATCAGCGAGCTCTCGACGCGCTCGGAGCGCATCGGCGGGATCGTCACGACGATCACCGAGCTCGCCGAGCAGACGAACCTGCTGGCGCTGAACGCCGCGATCGAGGCCGCCCGCGCCGGCGAGCAGGGCCGCGGCTTCGCCGTCGTCGCCGAGGAGGTCCGCCGGCTGGCCGAGGGCTCACAGGACTCCGCCGCCCAGATCTCCCGCCTGATCGGCGAGATCCAGACCGAGACGCGCCGCGTGGTCACCGTCGTCGACGACGGCGCCCGCCGCACGGAGGCCGGCGTGGCGATCGTGGGACGCACACGCGAGGCGTTCGAGGAGATCGGCGTCGCCGTCGAGAACGTCGGCGAGCGCGTGACGGCGATCGCCGGCGCGGTCGAGCAGATCGCCGCCGAGGCCCACCACGCCGAGGGCGACGTCGCCGAGGTGGCCGCGGTCGCCCAGCAGTCCTCCGCGTCCGCCGACCAGGTGTCGGCCGCGACGCAGCAGACGAGCGCCTCGACCGAGGAGATCGCCGCCTCGGCGCAGCACCTCGCCCAGACCGCGGAGCAGCTCGACGGCCTGGTGCGGCGGTTCACCCTCAGCGAGTGATCGCTTACGGATTCTCCACCGCTGGCGGCGCGTCGCATAGAGTACGCGCCATGCCAGCGGGGGCCGCATCCGTGCGGGTGCTCGTCGCGGACGACCATCCCCTGTTTCGCCTCAGCGTCGCGCGGGCGATTCAGATGCACCCCCAGCTCATGCTGGTGGGCGAGGCGCAGGACGGCCGCGAGGCGCTCGCGTCGCTGCGCGAGCTGCGGCCGGACGTCGCGGTCGTCGACCTGCGGATGCCGGGCCTCGACGGAACGCAGATCGTCGAGGCCGTGCGCGTCGAGTCGCTGCCCACCCGCGTGCTCGTGCTCACGGGCCACCTGCAGGGCGAGTCCGTGTACCGCGCGCTCCAGCTCGGCGCCGCCGGCGTGCTGTCCAAGCTCGCGGACGTGGCAACGCTGACCGACGCCGTCCTCGCCGTCGCGCGCGGGGAGACCGTGATGGCGCCCGACGCCCAGGACGCCATCGCGGCGCAGATCCGGCTGCGGGCCGAGAGCGACCAGCCGCCGCTGACCGCGCGCGAGCGCCAGGTGCTCGCGCTCGTCGCCGAGGGCGGCTCGGTGGCGGTGATCGCCGAGCAGCTGCATGTCAGCCAGTCGACGGTCAAGACGCACCTCGAGCACGTCTACCGCAAGCTCGGCGTGTCCGAGCGCGCCGCCGCGGTCGCCGAGGCGATGCGCCGCGGAATCCTCTACTGAGCCCGGCCGGCGCTGCCGATGTCGGACGCGACGAGCGCCCGCCACTCCGGCAGGCGGTCCTCGAGTCCGAGCGTGGCGACGTACTCGGGGTCGAGCCGGCGGGCACCGCGACGGTGCTCATGACGGGCGCACGCAAGCGGGCTGGAGCGACAGCTTCATGCCGTGGTCGTCGGCCGCCCGGGCCCGCTCGCCCATCGGGCGACCGGACGATTTCGGCGGCCCACTCGGTCCGCCGCGCGGGCGCGGCGCCGGGCCGGTAGCGTCCCGCCGATGGACGGCTGGCTCACCGCAGCGGACTCGACGCGGCTCTACTGGCAGGCCTGGACGCCCGCGGAGCCGCGCGCGACGGTGCTCCTCGTCCACGGGCTCGCCGAGCACGGCGGCCGCTACGCGCATGTCGGCGAGCGCCTCGCCGCGGCCGGCTACGCCGTCTACGCGCTCGACCATCGCGGCCACGGGCGCTCGGACGGCGCGCGGGCGATGATCGGGCGCCTCGACACGCTGGTCGACGACGTCCACGGCTTCAGCGCGCAGGTCAGCCCCGGCGCCACGCCGTTCATGATCGGCCACAGCATGGGCGGCGCGGTGGCCCTGCGCTACGCGATCCGCCACCCCGGCGCGCTGCGCGGGCTCGTCGTCTCCGGCGCTGCGGTCGCGGTCGACGGCGCCCCGCCGCCGCTGCGGATGCTCGCAGCGCTGCTCTCGCGCGTCGCCCCGGGGCTGCGGATCCAGCAGCTCGACGCCGGGCTCGTGAGCCGCGACCCGGAGGTCGTGCGCGCTTACCGCGAGGACCCGCTCAACTACAACGGCCGGATCCCGGCGCGCACGCTGGCGGAGATCCTCGCCGGCACGCGGTCGATCCCCCGCGACGCGCACACGATCAGCACGCCGCTGCTGCTGCTCCACGGCGGCGACGACGGGCTGTGCCCGCCGCGCGGGAGCCGCGCCGTCCACGCCGCGACCGCTTCCACGCTCACGGTCTACGACGGGCTGTACCACGAGATCTTCAACGAGCCCGAGCGCGAGCGCGTGCTCGACGACGTCGTGGCGTGGCTCGCGGCGCACGAGGGGGCGTGAGCGTGGCCCGCCCGATCGGAGTCACGGTGCTCGGCGCCGGCTCGTGGGGGACGACCGTGGCGGCGCTCGCCACCCGCAACGCGGCGGTGCGCCTGTGGGCGCGCTCGCACGAGACCGTCGCGGAGATCAACACGGACCATCGCAACAGCCGCTACCTCGCCGGCCTGGACCTGCCCGCGGAGCTCCGCGCCACCGCGTCGCTCGCGGAGGCGGTCGACCACGCGGACGTCCTCGTCCTCGGCGTCCCGTCGCACGTGCTGCGCGCGACGCTCGAGCTGGTGGCCCCGCTCGTGCGCCCCTGGATCCCCATCCTCAGCCTCGTCAAGGGCCTCGAGCGCGGCACGCTGCTGCGCCCGACGCAGATCGTCGAGGAGGTGCTGCCGGGCCATCCCGCCGGCGTGCTCTCGGGCCCGAACCTCGCGCGCGAGGTGCTCGCCGGCCTCGCGGCCGCGAGCGTGGTGGCGATGCCCGACGAGCACGTCGCCGCGTCGCTGCAGGCCGTGTTCGCGAACCGCGTGTTCCGCATCTACACGAGCACCGACGTCGTCGGGTCAGAGCTCGGCGGCGTGATGAAGAACGTGATCGCGATCGCGGCCGGGATGGCGGAGGGCCTGGGCGTGGGAGACAACACGCGGGCGATGGTGATCACCCGCGGGCTGGCCGAGGGCACGCGGCTCGGGCTCGCCATGGGCGGGCGCACGGAGACGTTCGCGGGGCTGACCGGCCTCGGCGACCTTATGGCCACCTGCATGAGCCCGCTGAGCCGCAACCGCCGCGTGGGCGAGGAGCTCGCGCGCGGGCGAACGATCGACGAGATCACCGCCGGCATGAACATGGTCGCCGAGGGCGTGAAGAGCTGCCGCGCGGTGGTGGAGCTGGGGCGCGCGCACGACGTGCCGCTCCCGATCGCGACGGAGATCGACGCGGTCGTCAACGCGGGGCGCACGCCGCTGGAGGCGTTCCGCGGCCTGCTCCGGGTCCAGCCGCGCTCAGAGCAGCACGCGGGCTAGTGACCGCGGATCGGCCGCCGGGGCGGGGCGATCTCGGTCACCTTCGGGAGCTTGAACTGCCGTGTCATCGTGAGGACGAGCGTCCCACGGCACGCGCAGGCCGCGCATCACCCTTCGGGCTGAACTTCCCTCACCCTCACGGGGGGCTGAGCGCCGGCGGGGGCCCGACGCGGTTACTCTGGGGACGATGGCACGCGACGAGACCGAGGACCGCAAGCTCTCTCGCTCGGTCTATGAGCGCGAGCTCGCGAAGCTGCACCTCGATCTGGTCAAGCTTCAGTACTGGATCAAGCAGACCGGTGAGCGCGTCGTGCTCGTGTTCGAGGGCCGCGACGCCGCGGGCAAGGGCGGCACGATCAAGCGGATCCTCGAGCCGCTCAATCCGCGCGGCGCGAACGTCGTGGCGCTCGGCACGCCGTCCGACCACGAGCGCACGCAGTGGTACTTCCAGCGCTACGTCGCCCACCTGCCCGCGGCCGGCGAGATCGTGCTGTTCGACCGCTCCTGGTACAACCGCGCCGGCGTCGAGCACGTGATGGGCTTCTGCACGAATAAGGAGTACCGCGAGTTCCTGCGCGCCTGCCCGGAGTTCGAGCGCATGCTCGTCCGCGACGGGATCATCCTGCGCAAGTACTGGTTCTCGGTCAGCGACGCCGAGCAGGAGCGGCGCTTCCAGGCGCGCTCCAAGGACCCGCTGCGGCGCTGGAAGCTGAGCCCGATGGACCTGCACTCACGCGACAAGTGGGTCGAGTACTCGCGCGCGAAGGACGAGATGTTCCTGCACACGCATACGCCCGAGGCGCCGTGGTACACGGTCGACGCCGACGACAAGCGCCGCGCGCGGCTGAACTGCATCTCGCACGTCATCCAGTCGATCTCGCACGAGGACGTGCTGCCGCCGCCGCTCAAGCTGCCGACGCGGCCGCCGCACACGGCCGACTACACGCGGCCCGACCGCGGCGAGAACACGATCATCATCGACTCCTACTGAGCGGGAGGGCGGCTGCGGCGCAGCCAGACGGCGCCCGCGGTCAGCGCCGCGAACGCTCCGACCCACGCGAGGATCCTGGCGTCCGACGACGGCTGCCAGTGTTCGGGTAGCGCCATGCAGCCAGCTTAGTGGGGCGCATCGACCGTTTGTCGTCCCGGCGTCAAATCGCGGGTCGGGCGGCCGATTACCAGAGTGGTGAACGTCGACCGGACCCGGAAGTTTGCAGGCTGGTTGCTGGCGGCGGCGGTCGTCAGCCTGGGTTGCACGCTGCTACGCAACGCGGGCGTGACGTCGCCGCTGTGGCCGCGCGTGTGGGACAAGGCGTACAACCTCGCGGAGTTCGTGGCCGTCGCCGCCTGCGCGCTGCGCGCCACCCGCAGCGCGGGCGCCGAGCGCGCCGCCTGGGCGCTGCTGGCGCTCGGGCTGTTCGGCTACGCCGCCGCCGACGTGTACTACACGGTCGTGCTCGAGCCGCTGGCGTCCCCGCCGTTCCCGTCACTGGCCGACGTCGGCTACCTCAGCATCTACCCGTCCGCCTACGCCGCGCTGCTGCTGCTCCTGCGCGCGCGGGCGGGGCGCGCTCCGAGGCAGCTCTGGCTCGACGGCGTGGTGTGCGCGCTGGCGGTCGCGGCCGGCGGGGCGGCGCTGGTGTTCGACGTGGTCGCGGGAACCGACGGCCCGCTCGCGACCGTGGCGACGAACCTCGCCTATCCGCTCGGCGACCTCGCGATGCTGGCGTTCGTGATCACGGTCGTGACCGTGACCGGGCGCGCCGGCGCCACCTGGCTGCTGATCGCGCTCGGCTTCGGGGTGTGGGCCGTCGCCGACACGCTCTACCTCGCCCAGACGGCGCTCGGCACCTATCGCGAGTACACGCTGCTCGACACCGCCTGGCCGGCGTCCGCGGTGCTGATCGCGTTCGCGGCATGGGCGCCGGCCCACCGCCTCGATCCGCGCCGGCTGCGCTCTGGAATGCTCGCGCTGCCGGCCGCGGCCACGCTGTTCGCGGTCGGCCTGCTGGTCTTCGACCACTACTCCGAGCTCAACGACCTCGCGCTCTGGCTCGCGTGTGCCAGCGTCGGCACCGCGGTCATCCGCTTCGCGCTCACGTTCCGCGAGAACCTGCGCATGCTCGCCGACAGCGAGCTCGACGCGACGACCGACGAGCTGACCGGGCTGCGCAACCGCCGGGCGCTGCTGCACGACCTCGACGCGGCCTGCGCCGCCGCGCGTTCCGGGCACCCGGCGCTGCTGGCGCTGTTCGACCTCGACGGCTTCAAGGCCTACAACGACACGTTCGGCCACGTGGCGGGCGACGCGCTGCTGGGCCGGCTGGGGCGCAGCCTCGCGGCCGGGCTCGCCGGCGAGGCGGTCGCCTACCGGATGGGCGGCGACGAGTTCTGCCTGCTCACGCTCGCCCCGCCCGCGGCTCCGGACGAGGTCGCGGCGCGCGCGGCGCGCGCCCTCAGCGAGTCGGGTGAGCGCTTCACGGTCGGCTGCTCGTACGGAGCGGTGCTGCTGCCCGCGGACGGCACCGAGCCGGCCGACGCGCTCCGGCTCGCCGACCAGCGCATGTACGCCGCCAAGCGCCGCGGCCGGCGCAGCGTCGACGAGTCCGTCCACCAGGTGCTCCTGCGCGTGGTCGCCGAGCGCGACGGCGCGCTCCACAGCCACGTCGACGACGTCGCCCGGCTGGCGGTCAAGGTCGGGATCGAGCTCGGGCTCGACCCAGCCCACCTGATCGACCTCCGGCGCGCGGCCACCCTGCACGACATCGGCAAGATCGCGATCCCGGACGCGATCCTCGACGCCCCGCGCGCGCTCGATGCGCGTGAGTGGGAGTACATGCGCCAGCACACGATCATCGGCGCCCGGATCATCAGCGTCGCCCCGGAGCTCGCCGAGGTCGCACGGATCGTGCGCTCCAGCCACGAGCACGTCGACGGCGCGGGCTACCCGGACGGCCTCGCCGGCGACGAGATCCCGCTCGGCGCCCGGATCATCGCCGCCTGCGACGCGTACGACGCGATGACCACGACGCGCGTCTACCGCGACGCACTGCCCGCGCACGAGGCGCTCGCGGAACTCGAGCGCTGCGCCGGCAGCCAGTTCGACCCGCGCGTCGTCGCCGCGCTGACCGCGCTGCTGCGCGCGGCCGCCGACCGCGATCGAATCCCGTCAGCGCGGCCAGCGCGGGTCACCGCGCGCGCGTAGCGGAGACCTCAGCGGCGAACGTGTGCCGGCCCGGTCCGACCTCGACGGTCTCTCCGCCCGGGACGCGCACCGTCGCGGTGACGTTGGCGGGGATCTCGACGTCGAGCCGCCCGCCGGCGCGCCACGCGCTGCGGATCGGGCCGCGGACCGAGCGGTACGTCGCGTCGAACCATTCCAGCTCGCCGGGTTCGGGGGCGATCAGGATGCGCCGGTAGCCCGGGGCGAGTGCGCGGATGCCGGCGACGTACTCGTAGAGCCATTGCCCGACCGAGCCGAGCGAGTAGTGGTTGAACGAGTTCATCATCGCGGTCTGAAAGCCGCCCTCCTCGGTCCAGCCGTCCCAGCGCTCCCAGATCGTCGTCGCGCCGCGGCGGATCGAATACCCCCACGACGGGAACGTCTCGTTCGCCAGCAGCCGGTGCGCGACGTCGCTGTAGCCCAGCTCGCTCAAGACGGGGCACAGCAGCCCGACGCCCACGAACCCGGTCGTCAGGTGCCCGCCGTGGGCCTCGATGTCCGCGACCAGCCGCTCGGCCGCGCGGGCCCGCAGCTCGCGCGGCAGCAGATCCATGTGCAGCGCGAGCAGGTAGACGGTCTGGGTGTCGCCCTCGATGTACGCGTCCGCGCCGACGAAGGCGCGGTTGAAGGCGGCGACGATGCCGTCGTGCGCGCGCTCGTAGTGCGCCGCGCGGTCGGGCTTGTCGAGCGCGCGGGCCAGTTCGGCCATCAGCCGCGCGTCGTGGGCCCAGCACGCGGTCGCGAGCACGTCGCGCGGCGTGTCGGCGCCGACCGCCAGCCAGTCGCCGTAGTCGTTGCCGCGCCGCTCGCGCCACAGCAGATCCGGGTTGTGACGCAGGAGGTAGTCCATGTAGCGCTCCATCGCGTCCCAGTGGCGCGCCGGCAGCCGCGTGTCCCCGTAACGCCGCCACAGCAGCCACGGGACGATGATCCCGGCGTCCGCCCAGGCGGGCGCGCCGTCGCGGTCGGCGACCAGCCGCGGCGCGACGTCCGGGTAGGCGCCCTCGGGCGACTGCGCGTCGAGCACGTCATCGCCCCACTTGGTGATGAACGCCGCGACGTCCATGTTCAGCGACGCGGTCGCCAAGAAGACCTGCGCGTCGGCCAGCCAGCCGAGGCGCTCGTCGCGCTGCGGGCAGTCCGTCGGCACCGAGAGGAAGTTCCCGCGCTGGCCCCAGTTGAGGTTGCGCCAGAGCTGGTTGACGAGCTCGTTCGAGCACGCGAACCAGCCGCTGCGCGGCGTGTCGGAGCCGATCACGCGGCCCGCCAGCGCGAGCGGCTGCAGGCCGCGGACCTCGACGTAGCGGAACCCGTGGAACGTGAAGCGCGGCTCGAACACCTCGCGCCCCGCGCCGCGCAGCACGTATGTGTCGAGTTGGCGTGCCGTCCGCAGGTTGGCCACGTGCAGCGCACCGTCGGACTCGAGCATCTCCGCGAAGCGCAGCGTGACGACCGTGCCGGCCTCGCCCTCGACCTCGATCCGGACGCGCCCGACCATGTTCTGGCCCAGGTCGTAGATCCAGCCGCCGTCGCGCTCGGTGACCGCGACCGGCTCGAGCTCCTCGGTCACGCGCACCGGCTGCGCCCGCTCCGGGACGAGCGTGGCGTCGTTGGCGCGCACGGCGACCGGCCGCCAGGCGCCGAGTTCGCGCCGGGCGTCGCAGTATTCGCCGTGCAGCAGGTCCGCGTACCGCAGCGGCCCGGTGGTGGCCTTCCAGGTGCCGTCGGACGCGACCACCGTGCGCGCGCCGTCGGAGTGCTCGACGTGCAGCTCGCACAGCAGTTCCGGCGTATCGCCGTAGTGCGCACCGTTGCGCTTGGGATCGAAGCCCACGAAGCCCGCGTACCAGCCGTCGCCGAGCACGGCATCGAGCGTGTTCTCGCCCCCCACCAGCAGCGCGGTCACGTCGTGCGCGGCGTACTCGATGCGCCTGCGGTAGTCGGTCCAGCCGGGCGCGAGCTCCGCGTCGCCGACGCGCCGGGCATTGAGACGCGCCTCGAACACGCCGCGCGCGGTGGCGTAGAGCACCGCGCGGCGCACCGGCGCGGTGAGGGTGAACGCGCGGCGCAGATAGGTGCACGGCTTGGCGCGGCGCAGCATCGGGTCCTGGCCGGCCGGGTCGTGGGCGCTCGGCACCGGAACGCCGGGATCGCGCGCGCGGTCGCGGCGGATCCACTGCGCGCGCCAGCGTTCGAGCCCGGTGCGAAAGCGCGCCGGGCGGCTGCGCTCGGAGTGCTCGCCCTCCCAGACCTCGACCGTCCACTCGAACTCGCCCCCGGATCCGAGCGGGCGCCCGGCGTAGACGATGTCGATCTGCTCGGCGGACTCGACACGGCCGCTGTCCCAGCGGTCGCCGACCCGGATCCGGTACGCGGTCTGGCGCGTGCCGCCCTCCAGCGCCCAGCTGAAGCGAGGCGCCGGGGTGTCCACGCACGGCACGTCCTCGCGGTGCTCGCAGCGCAGTGCGACGGCGCGCATCAGCTCGCGGTGACCGTGTCGGCGGCGGGCTCGCGCGTGAAGCGCCGCGAGCGCCGCTCGGGGTGCAGCTCGTCGAGCGTCTTGCCGGCGTTGGAGGGCGCGAACCAGAGTCCGAGCAGCGCGCTCACGGCCAGGAAGCCGGTGAGGATCCAGGCCAGCGTGTGGAAGCCGGACCGCGTGATCGTCGGCACGTAGAAGCTCCAGATGCCGAGCGCGATGCGCACGATCGCGAACATCAGCCCCTGCGCGGTGCTGCGCATGCGCGTGGGGAACATCTCGCCGCTCCAGAGCTGGAAGAACGGCTGCTGGCTGAAGCCGCCGCCGATCCCCAGCAGGATCACGTAGCCGAGCGCGACGGCCAGCCCCAGCGGGAAGAGCGCGAACAGCAGCAGGGCGAAGATCTGCAGCACGGCCCCGATCATGAACAGCCGCTTCTGGTTCGTGCGGTCGACCAGCGGCATGAACACGAACGCCACGCCGAGCCCGACCAGCACGAAGCCGGTGGCCTGCAGCGCGACCGACATCGCCTGGCCCTGGTTGCCGACCGTGCGCAGGATGTACGGGAGATAGAAGCCGTTGGTGCCCGCCATCAGATTCCAGAAGCCGTACATGCCGGTGAGGAACAGCATCGGCCCGACGAGCGGTTTGGAGAACAGATCCTTGAAGCTCGAGAGCGTGACGGTCGCGGACTCGGTGGCGTTCTTCCACAGCGTCGATTCGGTCATCCCGCGCCGCATCGCCCACAGCACGAGCGCGAGCACGAACAGGTGGCCGAAGATGATCCGGATGCCCAGCACGCCGAGCCCGGACATGGCGAACGCGAGCAGCAGAACGACGACCGGCCCCATCATCCACAGCACCTGAGCGACGCCGGCGAGCTTTCCGCGCGCCCGCGCCGGCGCCGTCTCGGCGATCAGCGTCCACGAGGCGGGCACGTCGGCGCCGACCGCGAGCCCCGCGAGCACGTAGCCGCTCACGAGCATCCACGGCGCCTGGGCGAAGATGATGAACAGCAGGCCGAAGGCGTAGACCAGCAGATCCCACTGGTAGTTTGCTCCTCCTGCACCATCACGCGGCGACCTCCCTCGGAATCATCGCTTGTGATCGTTTGTCTTGCCGGAATGGTCGATCCTGAAACGACTCGACGATTACCGACCGCGCGACGGTTCATCCATTCGGGATGATGTCCGCAGTTGACCACCCGCCTAACGTCGTGCGACTTCGAGGAACCGCGGCGCTGGAGGACGACGTTCGTCATGACCGGAGACCCGACCCAGACACCGGAGCACGTGCGCCTCGACGAGGCGCGGACCGGCGCCACGCCCTGGAAGGCCTGGGGCCCCTACCTCTCCGAGCGCCAGTGGGGCACGGTCCGCGAGGACTACAGCTCCAACGGCGACGCCTGGAACCACTTCTCGCACGACCAGGCGCGCTCGCGCGCGTACCGGTGGGGCGAGGACGGGATTGCGGGGATCTCCGACGAGCGCCAGCGGCTGTGCCTGGCGCTCGCCCTCTGGAACGGCGCCGACCCGATCCTCAAGGAGCGGATGTTCGGGCTCACCAACAGCGAGGGCAACCACGGCGAGGACGTCAAGGAGTACTGGTTCTACCTGGACAGCACCCCGACGCACTCCTACATGAAGTGCCTCTACAAGTATCCGCAGCGAGCGTTTCCGTACACGGACCTGGCGGCCACGAACCGCGGTCGCGGCAAGCAGGACATGGAGTACGAGCTGCTCGACACCGGGATCTTCGACGAGAACCGCTACTTCGACGTCGTGGTCGAGTACGCGAAGGCCGCGCCCGACGACATCGTGATGCTCGTGACCGTCCACAACCGCGGGCCGGACGCGGCGACGCTGCACGTCCTGCCGACGTTGTGGTTCCGCAACAGCTGGTCGTGGGGCGACGACGTCACGCGACCGACGCTCACGGCGGCCGACGGCACCGTGCGCGCCGTGCACGAGGACCTGGGCGAGTTGGTGCTGCACGCCGACCGCAAGGCGGAGCTGCTGTTCTGCGAGAACGAGACGAACAACGAACGGCTGTTCGGGACGCCGAACGCCACGCCGTATCCCAAGGACGCCATCGGCGACTTCGTCGTGCACGGCGCCGCCGGCGCCGTCAACCCGGCTCAGGTGGGGACGAAATGCGCCGTCCGCCACGTGCTCGAGATCCCGGCCGGCGGCAACAAGTCAATCCGCGTGCGCCTGGCCGCAGCGGCGCCGCGCGGCCCGCTCGGCCGCGACTTCGAGCGCGTGCTCGCCGCGCGGCGCGAGGAGGCCGACGGCTTCTACGCCACGGTGGTCCCGCAGGGGCTGGACGCCGACGCGGCGCTGGTGATGCGCCAGGCACTGGGCGGGCTGCTGTGGACCAAGCAGTATTTCGAGTACGACGTCCTGCGCTGGCTGCGCGAGCATGGCGTCAATCCTTGGGACGTCGACGCCGCAGCCTCCGGCGTTCGCAACATGCCGTGGTTCCACATGGTCGCGGGCGACATCATGTCGATGCCGGACAAGTGGGAGTACCCGTGGTTCGCCGCCTGGGACCTGGCCTTCCACTGCGCGCCGCTATCGCTCGTCGACATCGACTTCGCGAAGGAGCAGGTCGAGCTGCTGCTGCGCACCCGCTACATGCACCCCAACGGGCAGATCCCGGCGTACGAGTGGAACTTCAGCGACGTCAACCCGCCCGTCACCGCCTGGGCGGCGCTGTTCGTGTACGAGCGCGAAGCGGAGATCCGCGGCGAGGGCGACCGGGCGTTCCTCGCGCGCGTGTTCCAGCGCCTGCTGATGAACTTCACCTGGTGGGTCAACCGCAAGGACCCCGACGACCGCAACCTGTTCCAGGGCGGCTTCCTGGGGCTCGACAACATCGGCATCTTCGACCGCTCGGCGCCGCTGCCGGGCGGCGGCTCGCTCGAGCAGGCCGACGGCACGGCGTGGATGGCCCTGTACTGCCAGTGGATGCTCCAGATCGCGCTCGAGCTCGCCCGCCACGACCCCACGTACGTCGACATCACGTCGAAGTTCATCTCGCATTTCGAGTGGATCTCGATCGCGCTGAACCCGCCCGGCGAGCTGCCCGCGATGTGGGACGAGGAGGACGGCTTCTTCTACGACGTGATGCGGATGCCGGACGGGGCGACGATCCCGCTCAAGGTCCGGTCGCTGGTCGGCCTGCTGCCGCTGTGCGCGTCGACGGTGTTCGACGCCGACGTGAGCGAACGCCACCCGGAGCTCCTCAAGCGCGTGCTCGCGTTCGCCGATCACTTCGGGGAGACGGTGCCGGGCCTCGCGCACCTGCCCGGTGCGAACCCCGAGGGGCGGCGCATGCTGGCGCTCGTCGACGAGGCCAAGCTGCGCCGGATCCTCGAGGTCATGCTCGACGAGGACGAGTTCCTCGGGCCGCACGGGATCCGCTCGATCTCCCGCCGCCACCACGACCGGCCGTACACCTTCGACTGGGGCGGACAGCACTACGAGGTGGGCTACCTGCCGGCGGAGTCCGACACGGGCATGTTCGGCGGCAATTCGAACTGGCGCGGGCCGGTGTGGTTCCCGATGAACATCGTCATCCTGCGCGGCCTCTACCAGCTTCACCGCTACTACGGCGAGCGGCTGAAGGTCGAGTGCCCGACCGGCTCGGGCCGGATGCTGAACCTGCTCGAGGTGGCGAACGAGATCGGCGGCCGCCTGACGCGCACCTTCACCGAGGACCGCGACGGGCGCCGTCCCGTGTACGGCGGCATCGAGCAGTTCCAGAGCGACCCGCACTGGCACGACCTGCTCCTGTTCTACGAGTACTTCCACGGCGACAACGGCGCCGGGATCGGGGCGAGCCACCAGACCGGCTGGACGGGCACCGTCGCGGTCGTGCTCGATCTGCTCGGAAGCGTCGAATCGCAAGCGGTCTCCGCCGGATGATCGGGCGACGCCCGACGGTCTACGAGCTCAACACCGCGGTATGGCTGCGGCGGCTCGGCTGCGGTCTGGGCGACGTGCCGGGCACGGTGTGGGACGAGCTCGCGGCGCTGGGAATCGATGCCGTGTGGTTGATGGGCGTGTGGGAGCGCAGCCCCGCCGGGCTTGCGATCGCGCTCGCCGACCCCGGCCTGGACGCCGGAAACCGCTCGGCACTGCCGGACCTGCGGCCCGAGGACGTCATCGGCTCGCCGTACTGCGTCCGCGACTACGTCGTCGACGAGCGCTTCGGCGGGCCCGGCGGGCTCGCCGAGGCCCGGTCGCAGCTCGCCGCTCGCGGACTCGCCCTGATCCTCGACTACGTCCCCAACCACGTGGCGCCCGATCATCCGTGGCTCACCGAGCGCCCGGGCTGCTTCCTCGCCGGCACGGAGGAGGATCTCGAGCGCGATCCGGCGGCCTTCCTGCGCAGCGCCGGCGGGATCTACGCCCGCGGCCGCGACCCGTACTTCCCGCCCTGGCCCGACGTCGTCCAGCTCAACGCGTTCTCCCCCGAGTTGCGCGACGCCGTCGCGGAGACGCTCGCGGCGATCGGGGCGCAGTGCGACGGGCTGCGCTGCGACATGGCGATGCTGATGACCAACGACGTGTTCGCGACGACCTGGGGGGAGCGCGCCGGCCCGGCGCCGCGAGAGGAGTACTGGCCGGTGGTCAAGCGCGGCGCGCCGGAGCTGTGCCTGATCGCCGAGGTCTACTGGGACATGGAGTGGGCGCTGCAGCAGCAGGGCTTCGACTACTGCTACGACAAGCGTCTGTACGACCGGCTGGTCCACGGCCCGGCGAGCGCCGTGCAGGATCATCTGCGCGCGGACACCGACTACCAGGAGCGGCTGCTGCGGTTCATCGAGAACCACGACGAGCCCCGGGCGACGGCGACGTTCGAGCCCGCACCGCGAGCGCGGGCCGCGGCCGTCGTGATGTCGACGGTTCCGGGCGCGCGCCTGTACCACGACGGACAATTCGACGGGAACCGGACGCACATCCCCGTGTTCCTCGCCCGGAGCCCGGACGAGACACCCGACGGCGAGCTGCGGGAGTTCTACCTGCGCCTGCTGCGCGCGGTCGGGGAGTCCGGCCTCCAGGACGGCGACTGGCGGCTATGCGACTCGACCGGATGGCACGACAACCACACCCACCGGCGGCTGGTCACGTGGTGCTGGTCGGGCGCCGCCGGACGGCACCTCGTCATCGTCAACCTCGGTGGCACCCCCGCCCAGGGCCGCGTGCGGATGCCGTGGGGCGACCTGGACGGGCGCACCTGGGAGCTGACCGACCGGCTCAGCGGCGTCGAGTTTCAGCGTGACGGCGACGAGCTCGAGCGCGACGGCCTGTACGTCGATCTCGGCCCGTGGGCGTCGCACTTCCTGTCGTTCGACGCGGTATAGGAGCGCCTACGGGACCCGGCGCCCGCCGCCGAGCCCGGCGGTGTCGCTCGCCGACCGCCTGGCGTCGCGAATGGCTTCCGACTGCGCGAGGTAGGCCTCCTCGACCTCCTCGGGCGGCGAACGGCGCAGGGAGAAATACAAGATCGAGCCGATCAACGGAAGGACCAGCACGAGCACGATCCAGCCGGCGGTGGCCCAGAACGAATAGTGGCGAAGCACGATGTCCACGATCGTCACGATCACGAGCACGGCGACGATCAGGGACAGTCCAGCCCAGACGAATGTCATGTTCCGATCATCCGGCGTGCCCGCGGCCGCGGCAATCGCGTGCACCGGCGTACGAGCCCGGGTGCACACACCACGACGTGCGGAGCGTCCTCGAGCGCCTGGACCTCGCGCTCGATCGCCCGGCGATCGTTCCCGAGCCGCTTGCGGTGCAGCCGCATCGCACGCTCGGTCGCGAGTATGCGGCGCCACACGCCGCACTGCCCGCATTGGACGCCGACGAGCGTCTGCCACTCGTCGATCACGATCAATTCGCTGGCCCGGACGGCGTCCGCGGCGCAGCGTGGACAGTGGCGGAGGGGATCGCGGCGCCGGCGTCGCAGCGCCGTGACGAGCGTGACCGCCAACGCGGCGACCGCTCTGGCAAACTCGCGCTCGGGCAGCATCGAGCGACCCGGTTGCCCCGGTGTGATGTTCGGCACGGGCCCGATCCACATGGTCGGGCAAGCGTCGCCCGCCGCGTCCACAGCGGCATCATGCGATGCGGGTGATCAGCCCGCCCCGCGAAGAGCGCACCGGGAACGGCCGGCGCCGACCCGTCCGCCGCGCCGTCCGCCTCGGCGACCACGACGGACCCGCGCCGCGGGAGCAGCGTTCGGGCGACGCGGCGGAACGTCTCCTGATCGTCCACGAGGAGGACGGGCAGCGGTTGGGTGGGCGATGCGTCGCCGACGCTATCGCTCGTGTCTCCAGAACCAGGCGAATACGGTCAGAGCGCTGGCGGGAACACCCGGTGCGTACGGTCAGCAGGATGACCGCGAGCCGGGGTCATCACAATCGACGGGCGTCTCGCCACGTCGTCCGGAACGGGTGATGGCGAGCCCGCGCGGGTGAGGTGTGCTGTGCGGACTGCGAATCGCCGGCCGAAGTGAGGGCACATGCCGCCGAACCATCAGACCATCAGACTGACCACCGGACGCCACGCCGGCCCGGACGACGGGGTGTGCGTCATGGAGCTGGCGTCGATGCTCGCCGGCGAGCCGTTCAGTGACCGCCCGCGGTCGGTGTCGGCCACGCTCGCGGCGATGCTGCGCGGCTACAACGACGGTCTGGACGACCGTCGTCGCGCGTCGCTGAAGTACTACGCGTCCGCGAGTGTCGGGACGGCCCGCGGCGGCGCTGCGGAGCGTCACCGGCGGCGCCTGGTGCGCGCGGCCTTCGCCGACTCCAGGCGGTCGAGGCGACTGCTCGCCGCGCTGGGGCGCGTCGCGGCGATGACCGACCTCGCGCATGCCTCCCGCAGTCTCGCCGTCCGCGTGCGCGACCACGACGACGCCGAGTTGCACGCACGCATGCTCAGGCTCTTCGACGCGCTGATCGTCGTGGGCGGCCCGGCGGCTCCGCCGGCCGATCCGTTTCCGCAGTGCGACCCGCGGGCTACCTGCGCCCGCTGACCACGTCCAGCGCGGGCGGGACGGCGACCTCGGCTGGGCCGCGGATCGGGCTGGGGCCGGCGGGGAGCAGGATCGCGGCGGCGAGACCGATCAGCGTCAAGGCCGCCAGGACGATCATCGCGACGACATAGGGCGTGTTTCCGGAGGCGAACTCCGAGACGAGGATCGTGCCGGCGATCGCCGTGCCGAAGGACGAGCCGAGATTGGAGACGCTGCGTGACAGCCCGGAGATCTCACCCTGCAACTTCTCGGGGAAGCTGGACTGGACGACGTTGACCGAGGGAGTCAGCATGGTCCCGAGGCCGAGGCCGATGAGGAGCAGCCCGGGGGCGAAGGCGACGACCCGCGACGAGGCGCCGACGAGGCCGAGCAGGAGCCCGACGCCGGCGATCGAGATGACGAAGCCCGCCACGATCAGGCGCTTCTGCGTATGGCGCTTGGCGAGCCGTTCGGCCGCCAGCGACGAGACCAGGACGCCGATCGTCGCCGCCGTGAAGATGACGCCCGTCTGGATCGCGTTGTAGCCGCGGACGGTCTGGAGGTAGACGGCGACGACGAAGGACGTCCCCAGCAGCAGGAGCCACTGGATGTTCTGGGTGACGAGGCCGAGGTTCGAGGTGCGGTTCTTGAACAGTCCGGTGGACAGCAGCGGCTCCCTGCCCGCCCGTTCGTCACGACGGATGTGGACGAAGAACCAGAGCAGGAACGCCGCTCCGACGACGAGCAGCCCCGCCATCAGCGCGAGGCTGCGGTCGGCCTGGAGAATCCCGAACACGACGAAAAACATCCCGACCGCCGACAGGACGGCGCCGAACGCGTCGAACGGACGCTTCGGGTCGGGCGCGATGGGATCGGAGACCCGGCGGCTGAGCAGGACGATCGTCACGATGACCACGGCCTGGAAGACGAACGCGGCGCGCCAGCTGATCGCCGTGGTGATGAGACCGCCGATCAGCGGTCCCGCCGCGGCGCCGATCCCGCCCATTCCGCTGATCACGCCGAACGCCCTCGCGCGCGACGTGAGATCCGTGAAGCGCAGCGTCGTGAGGATGTAGACGGGCGGGATCAACAGCGCCGTGCCGACGCCCTCGAACACGGAGTTTCCGAGGATCAGGAGGGGGAGACCCGGAGCGACCGCGCTCAGCAGCGCGCCGATGCCGTACAGCACGAGGCCGGCCGTGAAGCAGCGCTTGCGCCCCCAGCGATCGGTCAGCTTGCTGGCCGGGATCATCAGGACGGCCATGATCAGCAGGAACAGCGTGATCGTGGCCTGCACGCCCGTGACGGTCGTGTCCAGGTCTTTCGTGATGTCGTTGATCATCACGTTCATGTTCGAGCCCGCGAAGCTGCAGATGAACTGGGCCAGCGCGAGCGGCGCCAGGAACTTGCGGCGCGAGATGACCGAGTTGGCCGGTGCTGGGCTCGCGCTCCCCTGACGGCCGGTCGACATTCAGCCGAGTGTTCCCGCCGGAACCTTCTCCGGCAAGGGCGCGTGCACGAGTCTCCGCTGGAGGTCGGCACGCCGAGCGACCGGCTCGTCCTGAAGGGGTGATGCCGGGCCCGCCGGTGGTGCGCGAGCATGGTGTGACGTGGCCGATACCGTCCTACCCACTGCCGCGCCGCGACGCCGGCGGTGGCTGCCGTTCGGCGACCGCTCGCGTCCGCGGCGGCTCGTCAAGGTGCTGGCGTGGCTGGCCGGCGTGGCGCTCGCGCTCGCCGTCCTCGAACTGCTCGGCGTCGACGTCAAAGGCTGGTTCTCCGACCTCTGGGATGCGCTGACCGGGATCGGGCTCGGCTATCTGCTCGCGGGCTGGACGCTGCAGACCGTGCAGACCACCCTGACGGCGTTCGGCTGGTACTCGATCCTGCGGGTCGCATTCGGAGCCGGGCAGGTCGCGTACCTCCAGATCCTCGCCGCCTACGCGGCCGGCGTCGCCCTCAACGGCTTCCTGCCCGCCAACATCGGCACGTTCGCCTGCCTGCTGATGTTCGTGGCGATCATTCCCGGCGCCAATCTCCCGGGCGTGCTCGGCGGCATGGTGGTGCAGAAGATCTTCTTCACGGTGGCGGGCGCGTTCGTCTACGTATACCTGTTCCTCTCGGTGCCGGGATCGCTCGATCTGCAGCTCCCGGCGCTGCATGACCACCCCGTCCTGATCCTCGCGAGCGCAGCCGGCGTCGCGATGCTGCTGGTCGTGCTCGGCCGGATCTTCTGGCGCAAGCTCAAAGGGCTGTGGGCGAAAGCCGTCCACGGCGGCGCGATTCTCGCGCGACCCCGCGAGTACGCGCTGCGGGTGGCGTTGCCATCGCTCGGCGCGTGGCTGGCCAAGCTCGGGGTGATCGCCGTGTTCCTCTCCGGCTACGGCATCGCCGTCACCTTCCACACGGTGATGTCGGTGATGGGCGGCAACTCGATCGCCAACACCGTCTCGGTCACCCCGGGCGGCGTCGGCGTCAACCAGGCCGCCAACGTCGCCTCGCTCAGCAGCGTCACCGACGCCGCGACGGCGACGGCCTACTCGCTCGGCCAGCAACTCGCGATCACCGCCTGGAACATCGCCTTCGCCATCGTCCTCGTCGTCTGGGCGTTCGGCTGGACCGGCGGAAAGCTGCTCGTGGAGCAGTCCTACACCGACGCGAAGGCCAAGGTCTCCGAGCAGAAGGCCCAGCGCGCCAAGGCCAGGACGGCCAAGCGGGAGCAGCGCTAGGGGAGTCTCACGCCGGGATGCGCAAGCGCCAGGGCGTGGGTGAGCACGAACCCGGCGACGTCGTGCCCGAGGTTCTCGCCCGCGACCTGGTCGACGCGCGTGTGGTTGCCGTTGTAGATGCGGCTCACGCTGGCCTCCTCGGCCGCCTCGGAGAAGCTCGTGAACGACCGCAGCACGCCGGGCAGCGCGGGCGAGTCGACGCTGAACGCGAAGTCGTTGCCGTAGATCGACGCCAGCACGTCGACGCCCGCCGCGCTGAGCGTGCCGTGCGCGCCGGGGTAGGACGGGTCCGGCGCGGTCGCCGAGAGCGGCGTCCAGCTCGCGTCGCTGGTGGCGCGGATGGCGGTCACCGGACGCCACAGGCGATACGTGTACTTGGCGTCGTAGTAGGCGATCACCGCGTCGGCGAACGTCAGGTCGAGCGCCGCGAACGCGCGCGCGTCGGCAGACAGGCCCGCGGGATGCGCGAGTGCGGCGGTCTGCGCGATCCGGTTCCAGGTCGCCCAGATCGGCGGGTTCCAGAAGAGCCCGATCTGGGTCTGGTCGGCCGTGCGCGTGGAGCCCTGCGCGGCGCCCAGCGCCTTGACCTCGTCGAGCGCGGCGGCGTACTTCGGGCTCGTGAGCGCCGGCGGCGGCGGCCGGAACTGCGCGGGCTTGCCCAGCACGAACGGCTTGACCGCCGGCCAGTGCGTGAAGACCGGCGGCGCGAAGGCCGGCGGCGTGAGCTGGTAGTCGCCCGGGGCGCTGCCGGGCTGGAAGCCCACCGGCGCCGCGCTCGAGCCGTCGCCGGCGCGCCGGCGCAGGATCTGATCGGCCACGAGCCGGCCGACCTGGACGCCCTCGGTGCGGCGCGGACCGGCGGGCAGCGGGGCGAGCGAGGCGGCGTACTGCTGGTCGATCGACGCCTTGAGGTTCGGGTACAGGGCGGCCAGCGTGTCGTGCGCCGCGGTGTCGGCGGCCGCCGGCACCGATGCGCCGCGCGGCGCACGGACGCTGGTCAGGTACGGCGCCGCGCTGCGGTCGATCGAGACGACGGCGTCGTAGATCGCCGCGTGCATGATCGCCAGCTCGTAGGTCGGGTGCACGGTCGCGGGCTGGTCGCCCGCGGTGGCCTGGATGCCGAGCAGGAAGCGGTTCCACTGGACCGCCGCGTCGGGCTCCGGCGCGGCCTGGCCGGTGGCCGGCAGCGCAGCCAGGACGGAGGACGTCAGGGCAGCGACGGTCAGCGTCGTCAGCGCTCGTTTCACGATCGTGTGCCTTTCGGGAGCGGGGAGGATCTACTACACGCAATCGTACTACATGGCGTAGTAGTTGTCTACCGCTGTGGTCAGCCGACGCGCGGCGCCGGCCCGCATACCACCGCGCCCACGAGGCAGGCGATGACGGGGACCAGCGCCAGGACCAGCACGCACGGCTGCGACGAGAGCAGCGGCAGGTTGAGCGTGGCCTGCACCGAGGCGCTGCCGCTCGCGCGCCAGACCAGCACGAGCGCCGTCGCGAGCGTCGCGAGCGCGCCGACGAGCGCCATCCACGGCAGCCGCCAGGTGGGCGGCTCGCCGAGCAGGGAGTCGACGCGGTCGGGCGAGATGCCGACCACTTCGCCCCCGTCCGCGGTGCCGATCGAGAGCATCGCCGACGCCAGCGGCGCCCGCGCGCCGCCGGCCGCGGCTACGGCGGCCGCGTCGGCGCTCAGCTCGGCCACTTCGCCGTAGCGGGCGTGCAGCGGACGCAGCACCGGCAGGAAGAAGAGCGCCTGGCAGAGCACGCGGCCGACCGCCAGCCGCAGCGGATCGCGCAGCGCGCGGTGGTGCTGCTCATGCGCGAGCACCGCGTCGAGCTCGTCGGTCGAGAGCCGCCGCAGCGCCGCGGTGGAGACGAAGACGCGCGGGCGCAGCCAGCCTGCGCAGAACGCCAGCGGCAGCTCGGCGTCGATCACCGAGACCGCGGGATGGTCCGGCAGCGGGCCGGCGGCGCCCAGCGCGCGCACCAGGCGCCGGTGGCCGCGCAGCTGCCGCCACGCCGCCCGCGCCGTGACGATCAGCACGGCGGCGCCGAGCGCGGCGAACGCGAGCAGGACTGCGGCGGCCGCGTTGAGCGCGGGGTAGGTCAGGCGCAGGCCGGCGACATCGATGCGATGTGCCGCCTCCGGCTCGACGTGGACGGTGTTGACGCCGAGCGCCAGCGCGAGCGCCGCCGCGGCCAGGCCGATGGCGCCGAGCGCCAGCTGGAGCCGGTAGACGTCAGCTTTCATCGGCGAGGCGCTCCAGCGCGCGGCGGCGCTCGGGATCGAGCTGCGCGACCTGCCGCGCGAAGTGGCCGAGCGCGACGTCGCCGAAGGCGTCGACGAGCGCCTCGACCCCGGCGCGAGCGCGCAGGTCGGCGTACGCCTCGCGCGAGTGGACGGCGCGGTAGAGATCGGTCTTGCCCTCGCGGCGCCGCGCCAGCAGTCCCTTGCGGTGCAGGCGGGCGAGGCTGGTCATGTAGGTCGTGTACGCGCGCGGCGCGTCGGCGGACGGGTTGAGCGTGTCCATGACCGCGCGCACGGAGGCCTCCCCCAGGTCCCACACGACCTCCATCACCTCGGCCTCGACGCCCTGGACGGCGGGCGGCGGCGCTGGCTCAGACGTCATACGACAAACAGTAGTAGAGCGGTTCGCGGCGCGCAAGGACGGCCGAAAAGCCCAGGGTCGAGCCCTGAGTCAGCGCGCGCCCACCGCGGCGCCGGCAACCATCATCCTGCTCGCGCGCTGAGCATCGAGTTGCCGCGCAGCGTCTCGGGGCGCGGGGTCCGCAGCGGCGTTGCGGCGCTCGAATGCGCCTTGGTACGCGGCCGCACGACCTTGAGCGTCAGGCGCTTGGTGACCGCCTTCGACGCCCCGGTCGGGGTGAAGACGAAGCGCAGCGCGTAGGTGCCGGCCTTCAGGCGCTTGGACACTTTCAACGACATGCCATAGGTGCCGGGCTTGCCGAACATGGCGCCCTTGCGGGCGACGATCCGGCTGCCCTTGAGCAGCGTCACCTCGAGCTTGCCGGCCACGTCGACGGTGAACGCCAGCGGCACGGACGTGCGCCGGCCGGCGCTGAAGCGCCGTGGCGCGAGCACGTCCAGTCCCGCGATCGACGCGCGCTGGGTGCCGCCGCCGCCCGCCTGCGCGGCGATCGTGCCGGGAGTGATCGGCGTCCCGGTCAGGGTCACGCCGCTCGTCCCGCCCCCGCCGCCGGTCTGGCCGGACCCTCCGCTGCTGCCGCCGTCCCCGCCATGGCTCGCCGGCAACGCGGCGACGGTGATCGTGACGGTTCCGGCACCGGCGTTGCCGGCGCCGTCGGTGGTGGTCGCCTTGGCCTGGTAGGTGCCCGGCTGCGTGTAGGTGTGGGTGGCGGCGGCGCCGCCGCCGTGGGCGGTGTTGTCACCGAAGTCCCAGTCGAACTGGCCCGACACCCCGGCGGGGTCGGTCGCGGACGCCGTGAAGCTGACGAGCTGGCCGGCGGTCGTCGTCGCCGTCGCGGTCTGGGCCGTGACGGCGGGCGGCTGGCGGTCCAGCGTCACCCAGCCGCACACCGGGTCGGACAGGTTCGCGTTGTTGGAGTACGCGTTCTGGAACTGGTTCGTGCCCGTCGGGTTGTCCGGAACCGCCGCGTCGGCCGCGAACGCGCACACGTAGTACTTGCCGTCGGGCTGCGCGGTGACGTCCTTCTGGCAGTCGAACGAGGTGATCCGGCCGTTGCGGTCCGCGGCCACGCTGCACGCCTGGTCGTAGTTGCCGCCCGGCTGGCACGGCGCACCGCGGCTCAGGCAGGTCCAGTTGGACGCACGCCCGTCAGACCCGAGCCACGGTGGACTCGTGGCGTCCGAATACGCGATGTGCACGGCCAGCAGCGGACGGTTCGTGTAGTCGGCGGTCCCGTCGACGGCGACGCCAATCGTGGGCCGGTTGCGGTCGATCGTCGTCGAGTTGCACGCCGAGGGACGGTTGTCCCACAGCAGCGCGGTCGCCGGATACGAGTTGTAGTAGCCGTAGAGGTTGTATCCGGTGACGCACATCTGATAATGCGAGCCGTCCAGCAGGACCGTCGACGCCTGGAACAGATACGTGTTCGCCGTCCCGCTGGCGGGTTGGGTCGACGAGGCGCGGGCGAGGAAGCAGTTCGGGGAGTTCCAGCCGAGCGTTCCGTTGCTGTCCTCCTAGAGCAGGTTGTCGCGCCAGCTGCGGTAGCACATCCACCACATGTAGGTCGTCTGCCCGGTGTCCAGGTTGAGGCCGTTGACCGCCTGCCAGTCCCAGAAGAAGACGTTGTTGGCGGCCGTCTTCGTGTACGCGGGCCGTCCCCAATCCCGTCGGCATGCGCCGACTCGGGCGCTCTTCTGTGACTCTCCTGTTTCGAGCCTAGGCCGGGTTTCCCACCCGCCGCATCCGGTGCTCACGTCACTCCTCGCCCGTAGATCCGCGCGCGCCTGGTGTGGGAATGCCGAAACGGCGTGCCGGCCGCGACGAGCACGGCGGCGGCCACGCAGACCCCGGTGTTGACCGCGAGCACTGCTCGCCGCGCGGCACGCCGGCCGTGGCGGTGACCATGAAGCCGACGATCGCGACGAGGTTCGCGATCCCGCCGGCGAACGTCGCCGCCAACACGAGCACGATCCAGCCCGGCTGCGTCCCGAGGAACGCCAGCGGCAGCGTCGCCGCGGCCTGGGCGAGGAAGCCGAGCACGAGCGCGCGCCGGCTGCCGAGCGCGCCGATCACGCGCGGCCCGGCGAGGCCGCCGACCACGGTTCCGGCCCCAGCACGGCGAACGACAGCCCGGCACCGAGCGGCGAGTAGCCGAGGACGTCCTGCAGGTGGAGCGTGAGCAGGAACACGAGCGACGGCTCGGTGGCGAACGCCAGCAGCCCGGCGGCGTTGCCGACCGCGACGCCGCAGCATGGCCGGCGGCACGAGCGGCTCGCCGACGCGGCGCTCGATCGCGCCGAAGGCCGCGAGCAGGACGGCGGCGGCGGCCAGCGCCGCGAGCGTCAGCGGGGCCCGCCGCCATCAGCGCGCCGTTGAGCCCGAGCACGCGCTCGCGCCGCGGTCCCTCGCTGAACGTGGCGGTCAGCAGCAACAGCGCGGCCGGCGTGACCATCGCCGTCGCGAGCCCCTGGGCCACGCGCGCTCGTGAGTCATGCCCTCGAGCGTGCGCCGCCGCCGCTCGCGGGCCAGACCCCTGCGCTGCCTGGCACCGGCAGGGATACCTTCGCGCGCGACGCCGCGCGATACTCGATCCGATGACCGCCGCCACCGCCTCGCTCGGCGAATTCCTGCCCTCGCGCCGCGCGCGGCTGAGCCCCGAGGCCGCCGGCGTCGTCTCCTACGGCGCCCGCCGCGTGCCGGGCCTGCGCCGCGAGGAGCTCGCGCAGCTCGCGGGGGTGAGCGCGACGTACTACACGCGGTTCGAACCGGGCCACAGCACGAACGCGAGCCGCTCGGTGATCGACGCACTGTCCCGCGCCCTGCAGCTCGACGACGACGAGCGGGGCCACCTGCACGACCTCGCGCGGCCCGCCGCGGGCGGACGTCCGCGGCGCCCGCGCCCGGACAGCGCGAGCGCCGCCACCGTGCGCCTGGTCACGGCGATGGCCGACGTCCCCGCGGTCGTGCTCGGCCGCATGCTGTTCCTGGACCCGCACACGCGCGAGCTGTACCGCGACTGGCCGCAGGAGGCCGCGCGCGCGGTCGCGTCGCTGCGGCTCGTCGCCGGCCGCCACCCGGAGGAGCGCGCGCTCGAAGAGCTCGTCGGCGAGCTGACGGTCAAGAGCCCCGAGTTCGCGAGCCTGTGGGCCAGGCACCCCGTCCGCAACTGCGTGTCGGGCACGAAGCTCCTGCGTCACCCCGAGGTCGGCGACCTCGAGCTCGAGTTCCAGGCGCTGCAGCTGCCCGACGACTCGGGACAGCGGCTGCTCGCGTACACCGCGCCAGCCGGCAGCGCGTCCGAGGCGGCGCTGCGGCTGCTCGCGCGAGTCTGAGCGGCGGTTGCATTCCGCGGGCAGGTGGACACTTGCCGAGTGTGGACTTCGAGGAGCTCTACCGCGCGACCTACCCCCGCGTGGTCGCCTACGCGCGTTCGATGGCGTCCCGCGAGGACGCCGACGACGCCGTCGCCGAGGCGTTCGCGATCGCCTGGCGCCGGCAACGTGACATCCCGCACGGCGCCGAGCTGGGCTGGCTGATCAGCGTCGCCCGCAACGTGCTGGCCAACACGCGGCGCAGCCGCCGCCGGGCCGGCGCGCTGCACGCGCTGCTGGACCTCCAACCGCGGGCGCCCGGCCCCGATCCCGCCGACCGCGTCGAGGACAGCGAGCTGCGCGCGGCGCTGATGGAGCTCTCGCCGCTGGACCGCGAGGCGGTCGTGCTGACGGCCTGGTTCGAGCTCTCGAGCGCCGACGCCGCCCGTGCGCTCGGCATCACCCCCGCGGCCTTCCGGATGCGCACGGCGCGGGCGCGGCGCCGGTTGCGCGCATCCCTCAACCTCATGACGACCAAGGAGCAGGCCCAATGGAACCCGATGTGATCGACGAGCGCCTGCGCGCGTCCCGTCCGCGCTCCGCCCGCGTCGACGCCGGCGCGTTCGACGCAGAACTGCTGGCCCGCGTGCGCGAGCAGCCAATCGCGCCCCGGAGGACCGTCCCGCGCGCCGTTGCCGTGCCGGTGGTCGCGGGCGTGACCGTGACCGCCACCGCGGCGATCATGCTCGCCGGCGGGCCGGGTCACGTCGGCGGGCCGTCGTCGGCCGCCGCGATCACGCAGGCGCTGCGCTGGCTGGACCCGCCGCCCGGCACGATCCTGCACGTCCGCAGCGTCGAGACGATGGGTGGCCAGACGACGACGCGCGAGCTCTGGCAATCCTCGGACCATCCGGAGTCCGCGCGCACCCTGATCGAGGGGACGCACGCGGTCGAGACGGCGGGCGACGCGGTCTATGACCCGGCGACCGACACGATCTACGACCCGCCCGCCTCCAAGCCGCCGGCGACCAGCGCCGACGAGCGGAAGGCCGCGCAGGCCCCAGACAGGCTGGGAGGCAAGGAACCCGAGCTGCCGGCCGGCGACCCGATCGTCGACAAGGTCCGGATCCTGCTGCAGGAGGGCGAGATGGTCGTCCGCGGCCGTGAGCTGCACGATGGCGCCGAGGCGTGGGCGATCTCGCTCAAGCCGGACGAGGGCCGGCCCGTCTGGACGCTCTGGCTCTCGGCCGCCGACGGCAAGCCGCTCGAGCTGCGCGATCCCGGGCGCGACGCGAACGAGGCGCCGCAGGTCATCCGCTGGCCGACCTACGAGGTGCTGCCCGGAACGGACGCGGCCCGGCTCGTGACCCTCACCGGCGCGCACCCGTCGGCGAGCGTCGTGCGCGACGGGGACCAGGTCGAGGCGGCCGAGCAGCGTCTGATGCCGCCCAAGGGCTGATCCGCCGTCACGATGCCGATCCCGCTCACGCCGGGAAGGCGCGCCGGGCGCGCGGCGGGACGGCGAACGTCGCGCGGCTGCGGACCTCCATGAACGCGTTGATGCCGTTGTGGCGGCGCGCGCCGATGCCCTCGTGATGGGCGCGCGCATCGGCGGCGTTCATGACCGCGCGCGTCACGTTGAAGTCCTGCAGGCTGCGCTGCAGCGACACGAAGTGCGTCCCGGGACGACCGCCGTCGATGGTCGCGAAGTCGCGCCGGTTGATGCGCGGGCGGCCGTACAGGCGGGCGCGGCCCGCGGCCTGGGCGTGGCCGACGAGCCCGTGGCGCGCGGCGAGCGCGGGCAGACGCCCGGCATCGCTGGGCGCGTCGTCGGCGAACGCCGCCGCGTCGCGCACGCTGGTCGCGGGCGAGAACATCAGCGCGGCGCGGCGCTCGGGGTCCTGCGCGTACCAGCGGTCGAGGTCGAGCTCGATGCGGCTGACGTGCATGGTCGTGCCGCCGGCGAGCGGGCCGTCGGGGATCGTGATCTCGCGCTCGCCGGCCTGGTTGCCGCGCAGGCCCGAGTGGAAGCCGAGCAGCAGCGGCGCGTCCGCGCCCGGGCCCCCGACGCGTGCGGCGGGCAGCCCGGCGCCCGTGAAGCCCGTGCGGACCTCGCGCAGCGCCAGCCCGGCGAGCGGGCCCGCCCCGAACAGCTCCTCGCCGACGCGCGCGATCCGCGCCTCGTCGTCGCAGGCCAGATGCAGGCAGGCGTCGATGTCCTCCAGCACCGGGTTCTCCCACGCCGCCATCGGGACCGGACGGCCGATCGGGCTGCGTCCTGCGCGCTCGAACCAGCTCGCGCCCCAGCCGAGGCACATGAGCAGCCCGGACGGGCCGTGCTCGTAGCGGCGCTCGAGATCCACGAGCGCGGCCTCGAGCCCGGCGGGGTCGGGCGTGCCGCGCACGTCGAGCATCAACAGCCGGTGAAAGCGCGGCGCGAGCGGGCGCCCCTGCGCGTCGGTGCGGAAGCTGGCCTCCCACGCGTGCTGGGTCATGGCGCTTGGTCCGGCGAGAGCTGCGCGAAGCGGCGCGCCCAGCGGCGCACGGGCGGCCCGGGCTCGTTGTACGCCGCGAACGTCGTGCGGCGCGCAGCGGGCTGCTCGATCGCGGCCACGAGCGTCGCGGCCAGATCGGCGCGCGAGAGCATCCCGTCCGCCCGCGGGTCCTGCGTGAAGGTCACGCTGTGGGCGCCGGGCGGATCGTCGGTGAGCCAGGCCGGGCGGACGATCGTGTAGGGCAGCCCGCTCGCCCGCAGCGCGCGCTCGGCAGCGAGCATCCCCGGCAGCACGGCCATCACGCGGTTGAACGCGTGCGCGGTCCCGTGGCCGACCGCGAACGAGCTGACCAGCAGGACGTGCGCCCCGGGATCGGCGCCCGCGATCAGCGTCCGCACGGCGGCGTGAGCGTGGCGCTCGGCGTCGCCGCGGCGCGGGACGAGCACCACCGCGCCGGCGCCGCGGACGTTTCCGACGGCCTCCAGGCGGCGCACGCGATGGCCGCGCCGGCCGGCGCTCTGCGCCACGAGGCGACCGGTTCCACTTCCGGGTTGGGCGACGACGGCAACCTCCATGCCGCCACCGTACGGCCGCCGGGCGCGCGTGAGAAAGACCGGCTGGCGACCGCGTCAGAAGCGGCGCTTATGGGTGCCTACCATGCCCTCGCATGGAGCCGGAGGCGCGGCTGCTGCGCTACTTCCTCGCCGTCGCGAAGGAGCTGAACTTCACGCGCGCGGCGGAGACGCTGGGGATCGCCCAACCGGCGCTGAGCGCGCAGATCCGCCAGCTCGAGGCGCAGCTCGGCGTGCGGCTGCTCGAGCGCACGACGCGGTCGGTGCGGCTGACCGACGCGGGCCGCAGCGTCCAGGAGCGCGGGCCGGCGGCGCTGGCGGCGCTCGGTGACGTGTGGGAGGCGGCGCGGCGGGCGGGCCGCGGCGAGGCGGGCCGGCTGCGCGTCGCCTACAGCCCGAGCTCGGGCTACGAGACCGCTCCGCGGCTCGTCGAGGCCGTCCGCGAGCGCCATCCGGACATCGAGATCGCCGCCGAGGTGCTCCCGACCGCCGAGATCGTGCAGGCGGTGCTCGACGGACGCGCCGAGGTCGGCCTGGCCCGCACGCCGGTCGCGACCGAGGGAATCCGGCTGCGCACGGTGCGCCTCGAGCGCCAGGGCGCGCTCGTGGCCGCGGGGCACCCGCTCAGCAGCCACGCCGAGGTCGCGCTCGCGGCGGCCGCCGAGTACCCGATCCTGATGCACCGGCGCGCGGCCAACCCCGCCCACTTCGATCTCGTCCACGATGTGTTCCGGCGTGCCGGGCTGACGCCGCGGTTCGTCGAGCGCCCCGTCGCGTTCGATCCCACCTGGCGCGCGATCCGGACCGGCGAGGCGATCGCGCTGGTCGGCGCGTCGTCGGCCGACGGGCTCGCAGCGGGGCTGTGCTGGATCCCGCTCGCCGAGCCGCCGTTCACGGCGCCCATGCAGCTCGTGCTGCGGGCCGGCGAGCCGTCGCCGGTCGCCGACCGCTTCGAGCGGGTCGCGATCGCCACGGCCGCCGCGGCGGGGTGGCTCGAGCCCACTCCGTGACAGCCGCGATGTCGAGCGCCGGCGCGCGGCTCCGACCACACAGCATGCGATCCACTCCGGAAAGGGGCCCCCAGATGCAGATCCGCGCGCGCGTGAGCATGAGTGCCGACGGCTACGTGACGACTCCCGGCGGCTGGCCGGCGCTGACCGCCGACCCCGCGTTCGCCCCCGGGCGCAGCCACGGCTTCCCCGAGTTCCTCGCGGACTGCGAGGCGGCGCTGATGGGCCGCGCGACGTTCGAGCCGGCGCTCGGCAATTCGCGCTGGCCGTGGCCGGACCTGAACGTGTTCGTGCTGGCGTCCGAGCGCCCGGCCGGCACGCCCGACCACGTGGTCACCGACGCCGACCCGACGCGGCTGCTGGAGCGGCTGCGGGCGGCCAACCAGGGCCGCGACGTGCACCTCGTCGGCGGCCCGCGCACGATCGAGGCGTTCCGCGCGCTCGGAGCGCTCGACACGATCGAGCTGCTCGTACTGCCGATCCTGCTCGGCGGCGGGATGCGGCTGACCGACGCTGTCAGCATCGATACCGGGCTGACGTTCGAGCGCCAGCGCGCCCTGCCCGGCGGCACGGTGGAGATCGTCTACGGCGTGAGCAGGGATTCCAGCCCGCTGGCGGCCCTGGACACGGCCTCGGCGCCGGCATCTCAGCGCCCGCAGGGCTCGCCGGAGCGGTAATCTCGCACGATGGCCCCGCAGCCTGAGCCGGAGGAGCTCCGCGAGCTGGAGCGCCAGGTCGAGCGCGGCAACCTGTTCGCGCACACCGCGCTGACCGAGCAGGCCGCGCGCGCCAACCAGACCGAAGCCGTCGTCAACGGGCTGATCGACCTGCTCGTCCGGCTCGATGTCGTGCAGGCCGAGGACGTCGTGGCGGCGGTCGAGGCCACGCGCAAGGAGATCAAGGACGCGGGGCGCCAGGCCGCGGTCGACATCGCGATCCGGCTCGACGGCGAGGCGCCCGCGGTGCCCGCGGCGACGATCGACTGCGAGGCCCGGCTGCCGTATTGCAAGGCGGTCTGCTGCCGGCTGCGCTTCGCCCTGACCGCCGAGGAGATCGAGTTCGGGCCCGTGAAGTGGGACCTCGGGCGGCCGTACTTCAACCGCCACGGCACGAACGGCTACTGCCACCAGATCGACGCCGAGACGCTCGGCTGCGGCGTCTATGAGGAGCGCCCGCTCGTCTGCCGCCAGTACAGCTGCGCCGGCGACGAGCGGATCTGGAAGGACTTCGACGCGATGGAGATCAACCAGGAGTGGATCGACGAGCGCCTCGGTTCCGAGCGCAGCCCGATCGAGATCTTCATGACCTCCTATGACAGCAGCTAGAGCGCCACCTCGCCGGCGATGCAGGTGACGGTGCCGCCGCCGATCCAGACCGTGCCGTCGCCGTCCTGGGTGACGTGGACGCGCCCCGCGCGCCCGAGCGCCGTGCCCTGGTGGGCGACGTAGGGCGCCGTCAGGCGGCCGCTGGCGAGCAGCCATTCCGCGACCGACGCGTTGAGGCTCCCGGTCACCGGGTCCTCGACGGTCGAGCCGTCCTTGGGGAAGAACGCGCGCAGCTCCGGCGTGCCGTCCGGGTGCAGCCCGACCACGCCGACGTCGAGGTCGACGAGCCCCGGGCGCAGCGCCAGCACCGCGTCCGCGCTGCCGAGCAGCACCGCGACCCAGCCCGGACCGTTGTCGGCCCACGAGGCGTCGACGATGCCGGAGCGGGGAATCTTCAGCACCCCGGCGACGTGCTCCACGAGCGGCTCCTCCACCGGGCCGCCGCGCAGCAGCGGCGGGGCGGCGAACGCCAGCCCGGCGTCCGTGCGCCGGATCGCGACGAGCCCGGCGGCGCACTCCTGGACGATCCGGTCCGCGTCCGCCGGTGTACCGCCGGCCGCGAGCCACGCGTGGCAGGTGCCGAGCGTCGGATGGCCGGCGAACGGGAGCTCCTGCGTCGGCGTGAAGATCCGCACGCGGTAGTCGGCCGTCTCGCTGGGCAGCACGAACGTCGTCTCGGACAGGTTCGTCCAGTGGGCGAAGCGCCGCATGGCGGCGTCGTCGAGGCCATCGGCGTCGAGCACGACGGCGACCGGGTTGCCGTAGTAGGGCACGGTGGTGAAGACGTCGACCTGGCTGAAGGGCCGTCGCACGGCGTGAGGGTCTATCACTCCGCGGCCGTCCAGCCGCCCGGATCGACGCCGCCGGGAATCGGCCCGTCCGCGTAGGGACGGCGGGTGAAGACGAACGTCGCGAGCTCGAAGTGGCCGCCGTGGAAGCGCAGCCGCTCGCCGAGGAAGTAGCCGTCGAGCCCCACCCAGGCGTCGCCGTCGGGCCTGAAGCGCGACGCGCGGCCCGGGCGCCCGATCGCGTCGAGCTCGAGCAGGCCGTCGCCGCGCGAGCTCAGCGCGAACGCGTTCGGGCCCCAGTACCAGGTGCCGAGCTGCTCGAGCGCGACGCCCGGCGCGAGCTCGGCCGCGAGCCACTCGTCGACGACCGGCGGCTCGGCCCGGTGCACGATCGCCAGCAGGTCGCCGACCAGCTCGCGGTCGCCGCCGTAGGTCGTGTTGGCCATCCAGACGCCGCCGACGCCGGCCTCGCGATCGACCATCACCGCGGCCACGAACCCGGGCATCGCCCCGTTGTGGCCGACGAGCGTGCCGACCGTCTGCAGCCCGAGCCCGTAGGAGGCCGCCGGCGTCCGCCACCAGCGCGCCCTCGGCCATCTCGGTCAACGTGTCCTTCGACAGCACGCCGCCGGTGTCGCCGAGCAGGAACGCGGCCAGGCGCCCGAGGTCGTCGAGCGTCGACCACAGCTGGCCGGCGGGAGCGAGCGCGCCGGCGTCGTACTCGGGCTCGGGCAGCACGACCTGGGCCCACGGGTGCACGGCGAGCCCGGGCGCGTGCGGGGCGACCGGCCGGTAGGTCGTCCGCCGCAGCTCCAGCGGGGCCAGGATCTCGTCCTCGAGCACGTCGAACCACGGCCGGCCGCGCAGCCGCGCCACGATTTCGCCGAGCGCGCCGAAGCCGAGGTTCGAGTAGTGGAAGTGGCGGCCGGGCGCGTGTGGCACCGCATGCTCGTCGAGCGCCGCGTTCACCGGCTCCCACGGGCCGACGTCGGTGCGCTCCCACCACGGCCCCGCGGTCTCCGCCTGCAGGCCGCCGCCGTGGCTCAGCAGCTGCCCCACCGTGCGGTCGCCGAACGGTGTGCCGGGAAGGTGATCGTCCACGCGGTCGGTCAGCGCCAGCCGGCCATCGTCACGGGCGCGCATGACGAGCAGCGCCGTGAACGTCTTCGTGATCGAGCCGATGCGGTACTGCGTGTCGGCCGTCGGCGCCGCCCCGTCCACGCGGCCGCGGCCGGCGTGCCACGCGAGCCCGCCGTCGCGCACGACGCCGGCCACGAGCGAGGGCAGCCGCGCGTCCGCCTGCGCCGCGGCGACGCGCGCGAGCAGCCGTCGGGCCGTGCCGGGCAGGACCTCCATCGCCGGCGCACACTACTGAGGGCACGGCTCCGGCGCCCTCACGACACCGATATGGGCACGAATCTGACGATCGCGTCGCTGAGCGCGCCCGGACTGTCGACCGGCACCCAGGCCTTTGCGCCGGGCACGCGGACCAGCGTGGCGTCGGGGAAGTCGGACGCGAGCCGTTGGGCGTCCGAGAACGGGAAGAACTCGCAGGCGTCGCCCCAGACCAGCAGGACCGGGCGGTCGAAGCGCGGGATCGCCTCGGCGGCGTCGAGCAGGAGCTGCGGGCGGAAGCCCGCGAAGGCCGCGACGAAGTCGTCGGCCACCCCGCGGTCGCGCCGTCCCGGCCCGAAGAACGACACTTCGCGCTCGCGGTCCAGTCCGTTCGCGGTGACGGTGGCGATCCCCCGGCGCCGGGCGCGCGACGAGCGTGCCTGGAGGCGGAGCATGGCGCGGGCGAGCCGGGGGACCCGGCGACAGGCGGCGGTCGCCTTCTTGAGCGCCTCGGGCGGGAACTTCTCGTAGCTCTCGCAGTTGGTCAGGACGAGCCGGCCCACCCGCTCGAGCGCCGGATGGCCGCTGGCGAGCGACAGCAGGAGCAGGCCGCCGGCCGTGTCGTTGGCGACCACGGTGGCGTCGTCGAAGTCGAGCAGGTCCAGGCAGTCGAGCGCCAGCCGGGCCAGCGAGCCGGGCGACCGGTCGGCGCCCGGCGACAGCGGCTGCCGATGCGCGCCCAGCGGAAGGTCGATCGTGATGCAGCGGTAGCGGTCCTCGAGCGCGGCCACGACGTCACGCCACAGGTCACCGTTCGCGAGCGCACCGGCGAGGAAGACGAGCGTCGGTCCTCGCCCGGACGAGCTCCAGGCGATGGGTCCTAGCCGAGTCTCCAGCGTCTTGGATTCCATGGGGATCAAACATACTCACGGTATGCGCATGCGCAAGACCGTGGCGCACGTGACGGAAAGGTTCAATCCTGCCGGTGTGGATCAAGGCCGCGGAGCATCGCGTCCATCGCCGGCCCGAGCGCGGCTCGCGTCGCGTCCGGGTCGCTCGCGCGTGCGATCAGCAGGCCGCATTGCAGCGCCAGGCCGCCGATCAGCTGCAGCAGCACGCCGGGGTCGACGTCGACGATCTCGCCGCGGGCGATCGCCGCGGCGATGAACGCCCGCACCTGCGCCTCCTCCTCGGCGGGCGCGTCCGGCTCGAGGCCGAGCAGGGCCGGCCCGTCGATCAGCGTGATCCGCCGGATCTCCTCGTCGAGCGCCGCGTCGAGGTAGGCGTTCACCATCGCCACGATCTGGTCGATCGGCGGGCGCGCCGGGTCGCCGGCGGCGAGCGCGCGCGCCTGCGCCTCGGCCTCGACCTCCGCGTGGACGGCGCGGAACAGCGCCTCCTTGCCGGCGAAATGGTGGTACACCGCGCCCTTCGTCACCCGCGCCGCGGCCGCGATCTCGTCGACCGAGGTGCGCGCGTAGCCCTTGCTGCCGAATGCGGCGCGGGCGGCGGTGAGCACGGCGCGGCGGGTGGCCTCGACGTGCTGCGAACGCAGCGTGGTGACTCGCCCCGGCACGCGGCCAGTATGTCAACGCGTTCACCATCTGACACGTGATCACGATCGGCATCTGCGAGGACGACGCCGGGCTGCGCTCCCTACTCAGCCGGGCGCTGACCGACGAGGGGTTCGAGGTGCGCACCGTCGCCGGCGGTCGGCTGGCGGTGCAGGAGTTCTCAGCCGCGCCGCCGGACCTGCTGGTGCTCGACATCGGCCTGCCCGACGCCGACGGCCGCGACGTCTGCCAGGCGCTGCGCGCCCACGGCGTCGACGCGCCGGTGATCTTCCTGACCGCGCGCGGCGAGCTGACCGACCGCCTCGCCGGCTTCCACGCCGGCGGGGACGACTACCTGACCAAGCCCTTCGCGCTCGCCGAGCTGGTCGTGCGCGTGCACGCGCTGCTCAAGCGGCGCGCGCCGGAGGGCGAGCAGCGCGGACCGGGCGGGCTGCAGCTCGATCCCGCCGCGCACTCGCTGCGCCTCGGCGAGCGCAGCGAGGCCCTGACCCCGACCGAGTTCCGGCTGCTCGCCGCGCTGACCGCGCGGCCCGGGGAGGTGCTGCGGCGACGCGAGCTAGTGTCGGCGGCGTGGCCGGACGGAGCGATCGTGAACGCGAACACGCTGGACGCCTACATCGGGCGCCTGCGCCGCAAGCTGCGGACGCTCGGGGCGGACGCGGAGATCGCGACGGCGCGGGGCGTCGGCTACTCGCTCCGGTGAGCCTGCGGGGCCGCGTCACGCTCGGCACCGTGGCGGTGCTGGGCGTGGGCCTCGCCGTGCTCTCGCTCGCGCTCAACCTGCTGCTGGTCAACCGGCTGAGCGCCGACGCGTCCGCGGTGCTGGCCAACCGCGCCGAGGCGCAGATCGCCACGCTCGACACCTCCGGCGGCGCCCTGCGCATGCGCGACGTCGCCGGCGACGCGGCGCTCGACGAGTCGGCATGGGTCTTCGACGCGCGCGGCCGCGCGATCGAGCGCTCGCCCGCGCAGGGGCGGGTGGCGAGCGCGGTCGCGGCGCTGTCGCGCGTCACGCGGCCGACCGAGCGCGCGCCGACCGAGCACGTGCGCCTGCTCGGCCGGCCCGTCGACGGCGCCGGCGTCGTCGTGGTCGGCGTCTCGATGGACCCGTACCGGCACACCGAGCGCCTCGCCATTGCGGGCACGGTCGTGCTCGACGTGTTCGTGCTGCTGGCCGGCGCGCTGCTCGCGCGGCGGGCGGTCGGCGCCGCGCTGGCGCCGGTCGCGGGCATGACCGCGAGCGCCGCCGAGTGGAGCGAGCACGACCTGCACCGCCGCTTCGCACTCGGCGAGCCGGTCGACGAGCTGACCGCGCTGGCCGCGACGCTGGACGGCCTGCTCGCCCGGATCGACGCCGCGTTGCGCCACGAGCAGCGCTTCTCGGCCGAGATGGCGCACGAGCTGCGGACGCCGCTGGCCGGCGTGCGCGGCGAGGTCGAGCTGGCCCTGCGCAGCGGCCGCGTCGACGCAAGCGTGCTCGAAGCGGTGCTGGCCGGGACCGACCGCATGGCCGCGGTGATCGACACGCTGCTCGCCGCCGCCCGCAGCGACGCCGTCCGCGGGTCCGCGGACGCGGTCGCGGTCGCCCGCGCCGTCAGCGCGCTCGTCCGCCCGGAGGCCGAGGCGCACGGGCGCGCCGTCGTGGTGCGGGCCCAGAGCGAGCCGCTGACCGTCGGCGCGGGCGAGGACGTGCTCGCCGGCGTGCTGCACCCGCTGCTCGAGAACGCGGTCCGCCACGCCGCGCACGGCGTCGAGGTCCGGCTCACGCGCGAGGACGGTCGCGTCGTGATCGCCGTGCGCGACGACGGCGAGGGCATCGCGTCCGGCGACGCCGAACGGATCTTCGAGCCGGGCGTCAGCGCCGCCGGCGGCGCCGGGCTCGGCCTCCCGCTCGCACGCCGGCTGGCGCGCTCGGCGGGCGGCGACGTCGTCGCGATCGCCCAGCGCGGCGGGCGCGTCGAGCTGCGCCTTCCCGCGTGAGAGTTGATGCAATTGCGCGTAGAGCCGGCACGAATTTCGCGGCAGGGCCTCGAGGTCGACGTCCACTGGCCGGAGCTGCGGCTCTGCGTCGAGATCGACGGCGGCCACCGCCTTCGACCGCGCACCAGGCGCGAGGACGCCGCGCGCGACCGCATCCTCACGGCCGCGGGGTACCGCGTCCTGCGCTTCACCGAGGACGACCTGGACCGCCGCCCGCCGTGGGTCGCGGCTCAGTGCCAGTCCGCGGGCAGCCCGACGTAGTTCTCGGCCAGCGAGCGCGCGGCGGCCTCGGACCGGCACGTGTAGTCGAGCTGGGAGAGCTGCAGCCGTGCGCCGAACTCGTCGCCGTCCGGGAAGCGGTGGAGCATCGACGTCATCCACCACGAGAAGTGCTCGGCGCGCCACACGCGCCATAGCGCCGCCTGCGAGTAGCGATCGAGCAGCGTCTCGCGCCCCGAGTTGAAGTACTCGATCAGCGCCTCGGCCAGCAGCCGCACGTCGGCGACCGCGAGGTTGAGCCCCTTGGCGCCCGTCGGCGGCACGATGTGCGCCGCGTCGCCGGCCAGGAACAGCCGCCCGTGGCGCATCGGCTCGGCGACGAAGCTGCGCATCGGCGTGATGCCCTTGTCGAGGATCGGACCCTCCTGAAGCGTCCAGCCGTCGAGCGCGAGCCGCCGGTGCAGCTCCTCCCACACGCGTGCGTCCGGCCAGGCGTCGAGCGCGTCGGCCGGATCGCACTGCACGTAGAGCCGGCTCAGCTCGGGCGAGCGCATGCTGTGCAGCGCGAAGCCGTGCTCGGAGTGCGCGTAGATCAGCTCGTCGCACGACGGCGGCACCTCGGCCAGGATCCCGAGCCAGCCGAACGGGTACTCGCGCTCCCAGGTCCGCAGCCCGGGGACGGCCGGACGGCAGATGCCGTGGAAGCCGTCGCAGCCGGCGATGACGTCGCAGCGCAGCTCGTGCTCGGCGCCGGCGTGCCGGTAGGAGATGACCGGCGCGCCCGCGATGTCGCGCAGCGCGACGTCGGTGGCCTCGAAGACGAGCGGCGCCTCGCGCGCGGCGATCAGGTCCTTGACCACCTCGGTCTGCCCGTAGAGCACCACGTGCCGGCCGGTCAGCGCCTCGAAGTCGATCCGGTGCCCGACGCCGCCGAAGCGCAGCTCGATGCCCTCGTGCACGAGCCCCTCGGCGCGCATCCGCTCCCCCATGCCGGCCTCGGCGAGCAGCTCGGCGGTGTCGTGTTCGAGCACGCCGGCACGGATGCGGTGCTCGACGTACTCGCGCGAGCGCGCCTCGAGGATCGTGTTCTCGATCCCGTGGCGTTCGAGCAGGCGGCCCAGGACGAGCCCTGCCGGGCCGGCGCCGACGATCCCGACCTGGGTTCGTTGCACGGCGCCGACCCTACCTCACGGCTCAGCGGCTCTCGACGATCAGCAGCGAGTTGGCGTCGGGATCGCGGAACCAGAACATCGCCGGCACCGGGTCGCCCATGCGGCTGACCTCGGCGTCGACGTCCACGCCGCGCTCGGCGAGGCTCGCGTGGTCGGCGTCGATGGCGTCGCTGTTGAGCGCGATCCCGGTCTCCGTGTTGCCGGCGGGCCGGCCGGGCGGGGGCTTGACGATCGCGATCGTCGAGGTCGCCCCGGCGGGCGCGACCTCGACCCAGCGGTCGCCGTTGCCGAACGGCGTGTCGGTGCGCTTCTCGAAGCCGAGCTTGCCGACGTAGAACTCGATCGCGCGCTCCTGGTCGGTGACGGGGACGACCACGGTGCCGATCTGGGTGATGCTCACGAGGGGCCTCCGAGCGGGTTGGATGTGACGGAACGTGGCTGAGACTGGTCAGGTTCGCAAAAATCATCGCGTCCGACCGAGGAGATGAGTGTCGATGCGACCGCCCGTCCCGCCGTTCACCGAGGCGACCGCCCGCCAGAAGGTCCAGGCGGCCGAGGACGCCTGGAACACCCGCGACCCGGAGCGGGTCGCCGGCGCCTATACGGAGGACTCGCAGTGGCGCAACCGCGACGAGTTCCTCTCCGGCCGCGCGGAGATCGTCGCGTTCCTGACCCGCAAGTGGGAGCGCGAGCTGCAGTACGCGCTGCGCAAGGACCTGTGGGCGTTCGAGGGCAACCGCATCGCCGTGCGCTTCCAGTACGAGTCGTGCGACGCGAGCGGCCAGTGGTGGCGCAGCTACGGCAACGAGCAGTGGGAGTTCGACGACGAGGGCTACATGCGCCGGCGCGAGGCGAGCATCAACGACCTGGCGATCGACGAGTCCGAGCGCCGCATCCACGGGCCGCGCCCCGAGGCCGAGCACGGCGCGCCGATCCCGCTGCACTAGGGGTTCGTTGAAGAATGGTCGGTCCGACCATTCTTCAACGGGTCGCTAGGGCTCGACGACGACCTTCAGGCCCGTGCGGGCGGACGCGACCGCGAACGCCTCGTCCGCGCGCGCCAGCGGGAAGCGGTGGGTGACCAGCGCGGCGAGATCGATCACGCCGCGCTCGACGAGCCGGATCGCGCGCGGGTAGACCTCGTTCATGCGCCGCACCATCACGAGCGTGAGGCCCTTGCGGCGTGCCAGCGACGCGCTGAAGCTGATGCGGTCCGCGGCGCCCGGGATGCCGGTGAGGATGATCCGCGCGCCCGGCAAGGCGAGCTCGAGCGCGGTCTGCACCGCCGCGTCGTTGCCGGCCACCTCGAACGCGACGTCGACCTCGCCGGCCGCGTCCTCGGGTGCGACGGCCCGCTGCGCGCCGTAGGCCAGCGCGGCCTCGCGCCGGTGCGCGAGCGGCTCGACGGCGAGCACCACGCGCGCGCCGGCGGCGCGCAGCACGCCGATCAGCAGCAGCCCGATCGGCCCGCAACCGACCACGGCCACGCGGTCGTCGAGCGCGACGTGCCCGAGGTCGAACGCGTGCAGCGCCACGCCGAGCGGCTCGAGCAGCGCGCCGGTGGCGGCGTCGAAGCTGTCCGGCAGCGCGACCAGCGCGTGCGTCGGCCACGCCAGCGCCTCCTGCAGCGCGCCGTCGCAGTCGCCGTAGCCGGCGAAGCGGCCGTCGGGGCACAGGTTGCGGTCGCCGCGGCGGCAGACGTCGCAGACCTCGCACGAGAGCGCCGGGTCGACGGCCACGCGCCGCCCGTCCAGCGGCCCGCCCTCGACCATGCCGCAGAACTCGTGGCCGACGATCAGCGGCGCCGCGATGTGCGTGCTGCCGATGCCGCCGTCCTCGTACCAGTGCAGGTCAGAGCCGCACAGCCCGACCGCCTCCACGCGCACCAGGCTCTCGCCCGCCGCGACGGTGCGCGCGGGCTCCTCCCCCACGCGCACGTCGCCGCTGCCATGCAGTCGCGCCGCGATCACCCGCTGAGCGTAGCCTCTAGCCGTGCGCTGCCTGCTTGCCGCCGTGCTGCTCGCGCTGCTGATCCCGCCGGCCGCCGCGCGGGCGTCCACGCCGCCGGCGCCGTGCCCGGACGGCGGCGACTACCTGTGCGGCGTGCTGACGGTCCCGCTCGACCGCAGCGGGCTCGTGCCGGGGACGCTCGATCTGCGCTACGAGGTCCAGGCGAAGGGACCCGCGCCGATCCTGCTCGATCTCGCCGGCGGGCCGGGCCAGTCCGAGGCGGAATTCGCGTTCCTGGCCGCGGCGCCGCTGCAGCCGCTGCTCGGAGGCCACCGCCTGGCCGTGCTGGACCAGCGCGGGACGGGCGCGACGGCGCTCCGGTGCGCGACGCTCCAGCACGAACCGGTCCCGCGACCGGCGACGGTGGCGGAGTGCGCGGCGCGGCTCGGCCCGGCGCGGGCGTTCTACACGACGGTCGACTCGGTGCTGGACATCGAGGATCTCCGTGTCGCGCTCGGCGCGCCGTCGCTCGCTCTCTCGGCGACGTCGTACGGCACGTACGTCGCGGGCCAGTACGCGCGTGCGTTCCCGGCGCGCGTCGAGCGCCTGCTGCTCAACTCGCCGGTCGGCTTCGACGGCGTCGGGGCGTTCTACCAGGAGCGCTTCGGCGCGCTCCCGCGGATGCTGCGCGACCAGTGCGCGCGCGGCGCGTGCCGCGGCATCACGCCGTCGCCGCTCGCGGACGTCGCGACCGTCGCGCGCCGGCTGCGTGCCGGGCACGCGCTGCGCGGGACGGTCTACGACGCGACGGGCCGCGCGCACACGCTGCGGCTGCGGCGGGAGCTCGAAGTGGCCGAGATCGTGCTCAGCGCCGATGTCAACCCGGACTTCCAGGCCGTGCTCCCGGGCGCGCTGCGCGCCGCCGCGCAGGGGGACGGCGCACTGCTGTTGCGGACGCTGGCGCTGGCGTCCGGGGGCGTCGCGCACGTCAGCCAGGAGTCCGCCGACCTGCTCTCGCAGGCCTTGAACGTGACCACGATCTGCCAGGACGTGGCGCTCCCGTACGCGCTCGACACGCCGCCGGCCGCCCGCCCGCCGCTCATCCAGGCCGCGCTGCGCTCCGTCCCGCCCGCCTCCTACGCGCCGTTCGGGAGCGGTCCGGTACTGGCGCTGAGCGTCGCGCGCGAGTGCGAGCGCTGGCCGGCGACGCCGCCGCGCCCGCGCTTCGGCGGGCCGCTGCCCGACGTGCCCGCGCTCGTGCTGGTCGGGCGCCAGGATCTGCGCACCCCGCTCGAGAACACCCGCTCGATCACCGCCGCGCTCCCCCACGCGACGGTCCTGGCGGCCGCCGGCGCAGGCCACGACGTGCTCGACACCGACACCACCGACTGCGTGAACCACGCGCTCACGCGCTGGGCGGCCGGGCAGCGGGTCGGCAATCCGTGCGCGGGCAAGCGCCTCGGCAAGCGGCTCGCGCCCGCCGCGCCGCGGCCGGTGCCGGCCGTGCGCGCGCGGGTGCTCGCCGCGGTGCGGGCGACGCTGGCGGACGCCAAGCGCCAGCTCGACCTCGCCGACGCGTTCTTCGTGCCCCACGAGGGCGGTGGGCTGCGCGGCGGGAGCTGGACCACCTCGGGCTTCACGCGCAGCTCCCTGGCGCTGCGCGACGACGAGTACGCGCCGGGCGTGCGGGTGAGCGGCCGCCCGCACCCGGACGAGAACGGCTTCAAGGGCACGCTGCGGATCAGCGGCGTGATGAGCGGGACGCTCACGATCGACCGCCGCGGGCACCTGCGCGGGCTCCTGCGCTAGTGCTGACGCGCAGGAACCTCTTGCAGCAGGCCGCTGCCGCGGCGCTCGGGCGCTCGCGGCTGCACCAGCTCGACCGCGCGGTGCGCGGGCCGGTGTTCGCGCCCGGCCGCCACGGCTACGACCACGCGCGCCACCTCTTCAACCGGCGCTTCGACGGCATCCGCCCGCCCGCGGTGGTGCGCGTGCGCGACGCCGCCGACGTCCGCGCCGTCGTGCGCTGGGCCAACCGCTACGACGTCGCGGTCGTGGCGCGCTCGGGCGGCAACGCCTACCACGGCGCCTCGACCACGCGTGACGGCGTGGTCGTCGACCTCGGCGGCCTCGCTCACCTGAAGCTCGCCGGCGACACGCTGACGGCCGGCCCGGGCGCGCGCCTGATCGACGTCTACACGGCGCTGGCCGCGCGCGGCGCGACGGTGCCCGCGGGCTCGTGTCCGATGGTCGCGCTCGGCGGGCACGCGCTGGGCGGCGGGATGGGGCTGGCCGGGCGCGCGCTGGGGCTGACGCTCGACCGCGTCCGCAGCGTCGAGGCGGTGACCGCGGACGGCCGCCTGGTGCGGGTCGACGCGCGCCGGCACGAGGACCTGTTCTGGGCGCTGCGCGGCGGCGGCGGGAGCTTCGCCGTGGTGACCGCGCTGCGCCTGCGCGTCCACCGCGTCGGCGCCGGGGCGTGGTTCACGGTCGACTTCCCGGCCGGCTCCGCCGAGGAGGCGCTGGCCGCCTGGGACGACCTCGCGCCCGGCGCACCGGCGGCGCTCACGTCGATCTTCGCGCTCAGCGCCGGCAGCGCGCGCGCGTTCGGGCAGTACCTCGGGTCAGAGGCCGCGCTGCGGCGGCTCGTCGCGCCGCTCGCGCGCGTACCGGGCGCGCGGCTGAACGCCGGCGGCGCGCGCTACCTGGCGCTGCAGCGCCGCTGGGCGGCGTGCGCCGACGCCGGCTGTCACCCGGCGGCGCGGGCCACGTTCGACGCCTCCTCGGTGTACGTGACCAGGCGGCTGAGCGCCGCCGGGCGACGCGCCTTCGTGGCCGCCGCGCAGACCGGCGCGACGCTCCTGTGCGACGCCTACGGCGGCGCGATCAACGACGTCGACCCGTCGGCGACGGCGTTCGTGCACCGCGGCGCGCGCTTCAGTGTGCAGATCCTCTCCTACGCGCCGATCGGCACGGCGCGCTCTCGCGTCCGCCGCGCCCGCGCGCTGATCGCGCCCCACGGCGACGGCCACGCCTACCAGAACTACGCCGATCTCAACCTCGCCGACCCCGCCCGCGCGTACTACGGCGCGAACCTGCGGCGGCTGCGCGAGATCAAGGCCAGCGTCGATCCCGACGACCGCTTCCGGATCACGCAGGGGATCGGTAGCCCCAGGTAATTACCAGCGCCGGCCCGTAGAACCAGTGGGCCGGATCGGCCAGCGCCTCGCGCCCGCGGTCGAGGATCTCGGCGGCCTCGGCAAGCCGGTCGCGCGCCTGCAGCCAGGTCAGGCTCCACAAGCGGGCGACCGGCGAGTCGCCGCAGAACAGCTGCACGTCGACGTCGGCCTCGACGTCCGTGAGCCCGGCGGCGGCGAGCCGCGCCGGCAGGTCGCGCGCCCACTCCGAGTCCACGCCCGAGCTGCGCATCGCCGCCTCGAACGCCCTCCACGCCTCACCGTAGGGGCCGCTTGCGAGCGCGAGCGGGAAGACGTCCTCCTCCTCGACCATCAGCACGCCGCCGGGCCGCAGCGCGCGCACCAGGCGGGCCAGCACCTCGTCGCGGGCCGGGATGTTCATCAGGACCATGCGCGTGTGCACGAAGTCGAACGCGGCCTCGGGCAGCTCGTCGCTCACGAGGTCCAGCTGGCGGACCTCGAGGTTCGGCGCCGCCACGTCGGCGAGCAGCCGGACGTCGATGTCGGCGGCAACCACCCGCCCCTCGGCGCCGACCCGCTCGGCCAGCCAGCGGGCGAACGACCCCCGGCCGGCACCGGCGTCCAGGCAGCTCCAGCCGTGGTCGACGCCGAGCGCGGCCGCGCACCGGAAGCTCGTGGCGTCGTGGCATTCCTCGAGCAGTGCCAGCCGCTGACGTGCCTGCTCCCAGGCGTTCGCAAACACGTAGCGCCCCTCGCGCTCCGGGGCCGTCATGGATCGAGTATCACCCCCGCGCGCGTGCGGCGCAAGCGGCGTCCCGTCAATGCCGGGCGCTCCAGGCCGCCATCCGGACGAACAGTTCCGGGATCGCCACGGGTTCGAGCGCGGGGTCGAACTCGCGGTAGAGCGTGGCGACGTTGACCGCGATGCGCTCGGCGTCGCCCCAGTCGCGGAAGTCGGCGAGGTCGATGTCGTCGGCGGCGGCGACGTCGTCCATGCCGGCGTCGAAGCGCTCCCGCGCCTCGTCACGGACGTAGGCCAGGTAGCGCGCGACGTCGCGCACGCCCGACGCGTCGGTCACCGGCCCGTGGCCGGGAACGATCGTCTCGGCCTCCAGCTCGAGGATCCGGTCGCACGCGGTCAGCCCTCCCACATGATCGGCGTGCCCTCGATGAACAGCAGGTCGCCGCTGAACAGCGTGCGCGCGTCCGGCACGAACGCGATCGTGTCCCCGCGCGTGTGGGCCGGGCCGAGCTCGATCAGCTCGACGGCGCGGTCGCCGACCTGCAGCCGGCGGCGGCCGGTGAAGGACTCGGTCGGCAGCCGCGGCTCGACCGCCGCGAAGTCGAAGCGCCGCATCGTGCGCGCCGCGTACGCGTCGAACTGCGGCCCCAGGTCGAGCTGGTTGAACAGCACGTGCAGCAGCTCCGGCCCGACCGCCTGCATCTCCTCCAGCGCCGCCGCGCTGGCCACGATCGGGATCCCGTCCGGCAGCAGCGAGTTGCCGAACCAGTGATCGCCGTTGCCGTGCGTGTTCATCGCCTGCTCGATCGGGTTGCGCTCGGTCAGCGCGCGCATCGCGTCGAGCATCTCGCGCGTGAGGTGCGGATCGAACAGCGTGTCGACCAGCAGCGCCGTCCCGCCGGCCGTGATGAGCCCGGCGTTGCTCCAGCCCTAGCTCCCGTCGGGCTGCAGGTAGGCGTGAATCCCGTCCCCGAGCTCGTGCAGCCCGCGTGTGTAGGCGACCTTCATGCGATCTCCGATCCGATCAGTGGGTGTGAACGAGTTCACCCCTGTGGGCGATGACACGCCCGCCGGCATCGAGCAATCTACGTGGCAGAGGTTGACCACCTCGTTACGCAAGGCCCCCGGGCAGTCCCCTTCTCTCCTCCCCGACACTCGCCGGCCGACGCAACTGCAGGGCCGTCCCGCCTGACCAGCGGGGCGGCTCACTCCTCTTAACTAGGGTGTCCGGCGCCGTGTCGGAGTCCTCCCTCAGCCTGCGGCGCGCGCTCGCGGGAATCGCCGTCATCGGCGCCGTCGCGTGCGCCGTCCCGCTCGCGCTCGCGATCGAGAGCGTCGGTGGGCACCATCGCGACCTGATCGCGATCTTCGGGCCGGTGATCGGCGGGGCGTCGATCGGGACCGGGCTGCTCGCCTGGCTGCGGCGGCCGGGGAACCGCTTCGGCGCACTGCTCGTCGCCGTCGGGTTCACATACTGCCTGTCGGGCCTGATCGTCAGCACGCAGTCGTGGCCGTTCATCGCCGGGCTGACCTTCATCGCGCTGCCCTACGCGATCCTGTTCCACATCCTGCTCGCGTTCCCGACGGGCCGGCTCGCGACCCGCGGCGAGCTCGGACTCGCGGCCGGCGCGTACTTCACGGCCACGCTCGGCTGGTGGGTGTGCATGGTCTTCGAGGACACGACCGCGCTCGGGCTGCCCGCGAACCCGCTGCTGGTGGCCGACCGGCCGGGGCTCGCCGACGCGCTGGCGCGCACGCGGCTGGGGCTGGTCGCCGTGCTGATCGGCCTGCTCGGCGCCGTCGTGATCGCCCGCTGGCGCGGCGCCACGCGGCCCCACCGGCGCTCGCTGACGCTCGTCTACGCCAGCGGCGGGCTGGTGCTGGGCCTGTACGCCGTGTGGGCGGTGCTCGGCCTGGCCGCGGTGGCGCCGGGCACGCAGGAGACGCTCGAGCGGGCGCGCGTGATCGCGCTCGCCGCCGTGCCGTTCGCGTTCGTGGCCGGCCTGCTGCGCAGCCGCGTGGCGGGCGGGGCGGCGGTCAGCGAGCTCGTGTCACGGCTCGGCGACGGGCAGCGCGCCGGCACGCTGCGCGACGCGCTCGCCGACGCGCTCGGCGACCCGTCGCTGGCGCTCGCCTACTGGCTCCCCGAGCGCGCCGAGTGGGTCGACGCGTCCGGGCGCGCGGTCGCGGTGCCCGAGGACGGCGGCCGCTCCACGACGGTCGAGCGCGACGGCCGGCCCGTGGCACTGCTGGTCCACGACGCGTCGCTGGCCGACGAGCGCGAGCTGCTCCAGGGCGTCGGCGGCGCCGCCGCGCTGGCGCTCGAGAACGAGCGGCTGGCCGCCGAGCTGCGCGCCCGGGTCGAGGAGCTGCGCGCCTCGCGGACCCGGATCGTCGAGAGCGCCGACGCCGCGCGGCGGCGGATCGAGCGCGACCTGCACGACGGCGCGCAGCAGCGGCTGGTGGCGCTCGCGCTGTCGCTGCGGCTCGCGCGGCGGCGGCTCGACGACGACCCGGCGGCGGCCCGCGAGCTGCTCGACGACGCCTCCGCCAGCCTCGACGCGGCGATCCGCGAGCTGCGCGAGCTCGCGCGCGGCATCCATCCGGCCGTGCTCAGCGACCGCGGGCTCGGCTCGGCGCTCGAAGCGCTCGCCCAGCGCATGCCGATCCCGGTCGAGATCGCCGCGGCGCCGAGCGAGCGGCTGCCGGAGCCGGTCGAGGCGGCGGCCTACTTCGTCGTCGCCGAGGCGATCACCAATGTCGCCCGCTACGCGCACGCGACGCACGCGCGCGTCGAGGTCCAGCGCGAGGGCGGCCGGCTCGCCGTCGCGGTGGCCGACGACGGCGTCGGCGGCGCCGATCCCGCCAAGGGCTCCGGCCTGCGCGGGCTCAGCGACCGCGTGGCCGCGCTCGACGGCCGGCTCGAGGTGGAGTCCCCCGCCGGCCAGGGGACGACGGTGCGGGCCGTCATCCCCTGCCCGTGAGACGAGCGCCTACGGCGCGGGGACGATGCGCAGGTACGGGCGCGGCGCCTTCCACCCGTCGGGGTAGCGCTCCTTGGCCTGCTCCTCGCTGACCGAGCCGGCGATGATCACGTCCTCGCCCGGCTGCCACTGCGCCGGGGTCGCGACCTGGTGGTTCGCGGTCAGCTGCAGCGAGTCGATCACGCGCAGGACCTCGTCGAAGTTGCGCCCGGTGGTCATCGGGTAGATCAGCACGAGCTTGACCTTCTTGTCCGGCCCGATCACGAACACGTTGCGCAGCGTCCCGTTCTGAGCCGGGGTGCGCGCCGTCGGGTCGCCCTCGACGTCGTTCGGGAGCATCCCGTAGAGCTTGGACACGTTGAAGTCCGTGTCGGCGATGATCGGGTAGTTGGGCGCGGTGCCCTGGGTGTCGGCGATGTCCTGCGCCCAGCGGTCGGTGCCCTCGACCGGATCCACCGACAGGCCGATGATCTTGACGCCGCGGCGCGCGAAGTCGGGCTCGATCGAGGCCATGTAGCCGAGCTCCGTCGTGCACACCGGGGTGAAGGCGCGCGGGTGCGAGAAGAGGACGGCCCAGCTGTCACCGATCCAGTCGTGGAACTTGATCGTGCCGTCGGTGGTCTCGGCCTCGAAGTCCGGTGCGGTGTCGCCGATGGTCAGCGCCATGTCTCTACGTCTCCTCGAAAGTAGGTCGTGTTTCAAGGATATCTGGCGCGTCATGTCGGTGCGTATGCTGACCGCTCCCGGTGGCCCGAAATATCATCTCGGGGTACCGAGTGTCCGCCCTTGCCGTCGAAACGGTGCTGATCGACGACCACAAGATGGTCGTGCTCGGGCTGCGAGCGCTCTTCCGCAGCCGGCACGACGTGAACGTCGTGGCTCAGGCCCACACCGCCGAGGAGGCGCTCGAGGTCTGCCACACCCACCGCCCGCGGGTCGCCGTGCTGGACGTCGCGCTCGACGGCTCAAAGCTCGACGGCTTCGAGCTCTGCACGCGACTGCGCGCCGAGCTGCCGGAGCTGCGCGTCGTCTTCTACACCGGCAGCGGCGAGCTCGGCATCGCGCGGCGGGCGTTCGCCGCCGGCGGCCATGGCGTGGTCTCCAAGGGCGATGCTCCCAGCGAGCTGCTGACGGCGGTGCTGCTGGCGTCGCGCGACAAGCTCTACACGTCGCCGGCGTTCGCGGCGCGGGCCGTGGCGCGCGAGTTCGCGGAGCTCTCCGGCAAGCAGCTCGAGACGCTGCGGCTGCTCGCGCAGGGGCTCGAGCGCAAGCAGATCGCGGCGCAGATGGGCATCGGCGAGGAGACCGTCAAGACCCACCTCGCGGCCGTGCGGCGCAAGCTCGGCGCCCAGACGTCGGCGCAGGCCGTGGCGATCGGCCTCGTCAACTCGCTGTTCGAGTACGGGTCCGAGTCAGCCGGCAGCTGAGGACGCGGGCAGCCGGACGCGCACGACGGTCCCCGCGCCCGGCGTCGAGTCGAGCTCCAGCTCGCCGCCCGCGGCGCTGACGTGCCCGTACGCCGTCGCCAGCCCGAAGCCCTTGGCGCCGGAGCTCGCCTTGGTCGTGAAGTACGGGTCGACGGCGCGGGCGAGCACGTCCGGCGCCATCCCGGTGCCCGTGTCCTCGACGCTCAAGACGACCGCGGGGCCGTCGGCGTTGCGGGCGCGGACGCGGATCGTGCCGCCCAGCGCATCGCGCGCGTTGAGCAGGAGCGCGGTCAGCACGCGCTCGAGCGCCTGCCGGCCGATGCGCGCCCGGTGGAGCCCCTCCGGCACGTCGGCCTCGAACGGGATATCGAGCCCGCGCAACACCTCCGCCACGTCCACCGCCTCGGGCGCGGCCTCGTGGTTGCGGGCGAAGCCGACGATCTCCCGGGTCAGCGAGCCCGCGGCGCGGGCCGCGAGCACGATCTGCTCGAGATCCCCCACCGCCGGGCTCGCGGCCGGCAGCTCCGTCGCCGCCACCTCGCCGAAGTTCGCGATCACCGCGAGGTAGTTGTTGAGGTCGTGCGCGACCCCGTGCGCGAGCCCGCCGGCGGCCCGCATGCGCTGCGTCCGCCGGTCGAGCGCGAACGCGAACACGTTCGCCACCGCCTGCACCGCGCCGGCGTCGACGTCACCGTGGGCGGCGAGCGTCCCGAGCGCGCGCTCGCCGGCCAGCAGCGGGACGACCACCGCGCCGGGCGTGACGAGGGGGCGGCGCGCGTCGAGCGCCGCGCGCGCGGTCGCTTCCTCGCCGGGCGCCGGCCCGCCCCGCGTCGCGCGCACGGTCAGGCCGTCCGCGCCGGCCAGCCTCAGCGTCACGACCGGTACGCCGAGCGCGGCCGCGGCACGGGCGAACAGCGCATCGACACCCAGCCCGGCCAGCGCTGCGCTGCCGAGCTCGGCGATGATCTCCAGCGAGGGGGGCCCGGCGGTCATGCCGCCGCCCGATAGCGTCGCAGGACGCGCAGTGCCCGCAGCGTGTGCCATCGGCTGGGGCCGGGAGCTTCCAGCGCAAACCACATGCGCCCGGGGTAGGGGGCCCGCTGCGACCAGCGCCCGTCGGCGCGGCGGGCGCGGCTGACGGCGCCGAGCGCGTCGGCCAGTCGTGGGTCGTACGGAGCGTCCACGGCGCGGAAATGATCGAGGCCGCGGAGCACGTCGTAGTGCCATTGCGGCGGGAAGCGCCAGCGCAGGAACGCGGGATCGGCGACCTCGCCCGTCCGGTGCGAGCGAAACAGCCGGTGGGCGAGGAAGAACTCCCGGCCCCGGGCCGCCGCAGCATCGATCTGCTCACGCATGCCGTCGGCGGCCGGCGTTCGAGCGACCGCGTCGAGCGCCTCCAGGACGGTGATCGACGTGTGGAACGATCCGTGGGTCGATCCGCGGCGGATCGCTTCGCAGTTCCAACCGCCGTCGGCGAGTTGCTCGCCCAGCAGCCATTGCAGTGTGCTCCGGACCCGCTCGTCCTCGTACCCGAAGGCCGCAGCGAGGAGTACGAGCATCCCGGAGATGCACGTCTCCGGCTCGCGTACCGTCTTGGCGAGCGTGAGCCCTCCGCGATAGAACAGCGCCCCGTCCCACACGCGGCGACAGCCCGCCAGCGCCCTGGCGTCGCCGGCCGGGAGACCGAGCGAGCGGAGCAGCAGCAGCGTGTACGTCGTGGACGTCCATTTGGGGCTGTAGAGCCCGTTGCCCCACGTGCCGTCGGGGTCCTGCAACGCGAGCAGCCGGGCGCCCCAGCCCTCCGTGCCGACTCGTGCCCGCTCGGCGGCGACCTCGTCCGCCGGCGCATCCGTGAGGTCGCGCAGCACCTGCCAGCGGATCGACGGATCGCCGTCGAGCAGCCAGGCGGCCGCGGCCACACGCGGATGCGTCGCGACCGCGCTCACCGCACCAGTATCCGCCATCTCGACGCCACGCGGCGTCGCGGTCGCCCCGCTGAGGAGGTCAGGATCAAGACACGGGGCAGACACGGCGCGACCGCGACCGACATCCCGGTCGGTGACCCGCCCACGCCACCGCCCTCCCGCGCCGCGGCGCCGGTCGACCGGACCGCGCGTGGCCGCGATCGCCGCCGGGCTCGTCATCCTCGCCGCGGTCGCCGCGTTCCTGGCATTGCGCCCGCGCGACGACAGCGCCGCCAAGGCCCGCGCCGCGGTCGGCGCCTTCGCCGCCGCCTGGAGCCGCGGTGACGACGCGCGCGCCGGCGCGCTGACCGACGCGCCGGCGGCCGCGAAGACGCTCGCGGCCAGCCGCGCCGGGCTCGACGGCGCGCGGGTCAGCGTGCGGCCCGGGCCGCTCACCATCTCCGACGGCCGCGCGACGGGGCGGCTGCGGATCTCGTGGCAGGTGCCCGCGATCGGCGCCTTCACCTACACCGCACCGGTCGGCGCGCTCAAGGCGAAGGACGGCTGGATCGTCCACTTCAGCCCGCGCACGATCCACCCGCGGCTGACCGCCGCGACGCGGCTCGGCACCGACCGCGCGACCCCCGGCCGCGCGGACATCCTCGACCGTGACGGTCATCCGCTGGTCCAGGAGCGCGCCGTCGTGCGGGTCGGCCTGCAGCGCGACAAGGTGACCGACGTCGAGGCAAGCGCGAACGCGCTGGCCGGCGCGCTGGACCTCGACGCGGCCGCGCTCGCCAAGGCCGTGCGCGGCGCCGGGCCCAAGCAGTTCGTCGAGGCGCAGACGCTGCGCAAGGCCGACTACGCCGACCGCCAGGCCGCGCTGGCCGGGATTCCGGGGCTGCTGACGGTCGACGCGACCGCGCCGCTGGCCCCGACGCGCGCGTTCGGCCGCGCGCTGCTGGGCGGGGTCGGGCCGGCGACGGCCGAGCAGGTGACGGCGTCCGGCGGCAAGCTCGCACCCGGCCAGCAGGTCGGGCAGTGGGGGCTCGAGAAGGCGTTCGACGACCGGCTGGCCGGCTCCCCCGCGCGGCGCATCCTGATCCGGAATGCGAAGACCGGCGCGCCCGTGCGGACGCTGCGCAAGCTCGCCGGCCGGGCGCCGCGCGCGCTGCGCACGACGCTCTCGCTCTCGGTCCAGGCGGCCGCCGAGCAGGCGCTCGCCCAGGAACGCCACGCCGCGGCGCTCGTCGCCCTGCAGCCGTCGACCGGGGACATCCTCGCCGTCGCCAACCGCCCGGTCGACTCGACCTTCGACCGCGCGCTGGCCGGCGCCTACGCGCCCGGTTCGACGTTCAAGGTCGTCACGACGGCGGCGCTGCTGCGCGCCGGGCTGGACCCGAGCCGGGCCCTCCCCTGCCCGAAGACGCTCATGGTCGACGGCCGCACGTTCAAGAACTTCGAGGGCGAGGAGAGCGGCGCGGCGACGTTCGCGGACGACTTCGCGATCTCCTGCAACACCGCGTTCGTCTCGCTCGCGCCGCGGCTGCCGGCGAGCGCGCTCGGGACGGTCGCGAAGGACTACGGCCTGGGCCGCACGTTCGACCTGCCGCTCGGCACGGCCCGCTCGCACGTCCCGCCCGGCACCGATCAGGTCAGCCGCGCCGCCGCGATGATCGGTCAGGACCGGATCACGGCGTCGCCGCTCGCGCTCGCCGGCGTGGCGGCCGCCGTCGCCGACGGCCGCTGGCGGGCGCCGCGGCTCCTCGACTCAGACCCGTCCAAGGCCGGCCCGGCGCTGCCCCGGCGCGAGCTCGCGACGCTGCGCGGGCTGATGCGCGAGGTCGTCACGCGCGGGACCGGCAGCGCGCTCGCCGGCGTGCCGGGCGCGGTCGCCGGCAAGACCGGCACGGCCGAGTTCGGCGGCGGCGACCCGCCCCCGACGCACGCCTGGTTCATCGCCTACCGCGGCGACCTCGCGCTCGCCGTGCTGGTCGAGCGGGGCAGCAGCGGCAGCGCCGTCGCGGCCCCGCTCGTGGCGCGGTTCTTCGGCGCTGCGTAGTTCTCCCATGCGGATCCGCGATCCTGCGCGGATGGCGCCGGCGCACCGGATCGGGAGAGTTCGCGCATGGCCCTGAGTGAGCGCGAACGCGCGACCACCCGCGAGCTCGTGCTCGAGTGCCGCGGGCTGCGCAAGTCGTTCGGCGCCGTCGACGCCGTGCGCGACGTCAGCTTCCGGATCGCTGAGGGCGAGACCTACGGCCTGCTCGGCCCCAACGGCGCGGGCAAGACGACGACGATCTCGATGGTCTGCGGGCTGCTGGAGGCCGACGCCGGCGAGGTGCGCGTGGCCGGGCAGCCGCTCACCACGCGCAGCGTCGCGGCCAAGGCGGCGATCGGCTACGTGCCGCAGGAGCTCGCGATCTACCCGGACCTCAGCGCGCGCGAGAACCTGCGCTTCTTCACCCGGCTGTACGGCATGGCGGCCGGCGTCGCGAAGGAGCGCGTCGCCGAGGTGCTCGAGGTGATCGGCCTCACCGAGCGCGCCGACGAGCAGACCAAGAACTTCTCCGGCGGCATGCAGCGGCGGCTGAACATCGGCATCGGGCTGCTGCACCGCCCGCGGCTGCTGATCCTCGACGAGCCGACCGTGGGCGTCGACCCGCAGAGCCGCAACGCGATCCTCGAGAGCGTGGAGCGGCTCTCCGGCGAGGGCATGGCGGTCCTCTACACGACGCACTACATGGAGGAGGCCGAGCGGCTCTGCGACCGGATCGGCATCGTCGACCTCGGCGAGCTGATGGCCGAGGGCACGCGCGCCGACCTCGTGGCGCTTGTGGGCGAGCACGACCGCGTGGCGCTCGAGGGGACCGGCGACCTGACGGCCGCCGCCGAGCGCTGCCGCGCGCTCGCCGCGGTCCAGGCGGTCAGCCTCGAGGACGGCGGGATGCAGCTGATCGTCGACGGCGCCGGGAGCGTCCTGCAGGAGTTGCTGCGCATCGCCGCCGAGGCCGGCGTCGCGGTCAGCGCGGTCGAGGTGACCGAGCCCGACCTCGAGGCGGTGTTCCTGCACCTGACCGGCAAGGCCCTGCGGGACTGAGCCGTGCGAGCGGCGCTGGCCATCCTCGCCAAGGATCTGCGCCAGCGGCTCCGCGACCGCTCCGCGCTGCTCGTGGCGCTCGTCGTGCCGCTGGTGCTGGCGTCGATCTTCGGGCTGATCTTCCACGACGCGGTCGGCGGCCGCGTCACGTTCACGTTCGGCCTCGTCGACCAGGACCGCGGGCCGGCGGCCCAGGCCTTCGGCGCCGCGCTGACCCCGCTCGAGCGCAACGGGCTGATCACGCTCGTGCGCGAGCCGACGCTCGCCGCCGGCCGCGACGCCGCGGACCGCAACCGGGTTTCGGCGACGTTCGTGCTGGCGCCCGGGCTCTCGCAGGCGATCGGCCACGGGCGCCCGGCGACGGTGCGGGTGCTCGGCAGCCTCGACGCGTCGATCGGCACGCAGGTCGCGCAGTCGATCGCGCAGTCCTACGCCAACGCCATCGACACGTCCCGGATCGTCGCGGCCGCCGGCGGGACGCCGGCCGGCGCGGCCGCGCTGCGCGCGCCGATCGCCATCACCGACGTCTCGACGCGCAGCCGGCAGCTGGACGCCGGGACGTTCTACGCGGCCGGGATGGCCGTGTTCTTCCTCTTCTTCACGGTGCAGTTCGGGATCTCGAGCATCCTCGAAGAGCGCCGCGACGGGACCCTGGCACGCATGCTGGTCGCCCCGATCCGCCGCGACGCCGTGCTCGGTGGCAAGCTGCTCACCAGCGTCGTGCTCGGCTTCGTGAGCATGGTCGTGCTCGCGCTGGCCACGCACTTCCTGCTCTCCGCGCACTGGGGGAACGTGCTCGGCGTGGCGCTGCTGATCGCCGCCGGCGTGCTGGCCGCGACGTGCGTGATGACGCTCGTCGCGACGCTGGCGCGCACGCCTGAGCAGGCGCAGTCCTGGCAGGCGATGGTCGCGCTCGTGCTCGGGATGCTCGGCGGCACGTTCTTCCCGGTCGCCCAGGCCGGCGGGCTGCTGGCCGTGCTGAGCCTCGCCACCCCGCAGGCCTGGTTCCTGCGCGGGGTCGAGAACATGACCGGCGGCGCGGGTGCGGGCGCGGTGCTCGGCCCGGTCGCGGCGATGCTCGCGTTCGCGGCGATCACGGGGTCGCTGGCGCTGGCGCGCGTGAGAAGGCTGGTGGCGCGATGAAGGCGCTCGCGATCGCCGCCACCGACCTGCGCCGGCTGCTGCGCTGGCGCGCGAACCTGTTCTTCCTGTTCGTGCTGCCGATGCTGATCATCCTGCTGCTGGGCGCCGTGTTCGGCGGTGCCGACCAGGCCCGGATCGGTGTCGTCGATCGAGACGGGAGCCGGCTCTCGGAGCAGTTCGCGAGCGCGCTGCGGCGGCAGCCGTCGACCGAGGTCCACGCCTACGCGGCCGCCGCCGCCCTGCAGCGCGCCGTCGCGCGCGGCGACCTCGACGCCGGGCTCGTGCTCGGGGCCGGCTACGGCGCGCGGCTGGGGCGCGGCGAGCAGGCGAGCCTCAGCTACCTGGCGCGGCCGGACTCGGTCGCCCAGCAGCTGCGCGCGACCGTGCAGTCGGTGGCCGCCGAGCAGGGCCGGACGCTCGCGGCCGCACAGGCGCTGGAGCAGGGGTCGAGCTTCCCTGTCGCGCTGGCGAAGGCGCAGCGCGCGGCAGCGCGCACCCCGCGCGTCGCGGTGCGGGTGACGGCGCCCGACGGCGGCGCCTACGCGACGACCGGCGGGCGCTTCGACGCGGGCGCGAGCACGCAGCTGCTGCTGTTCATCTTCCTGACGTCGCTGTCGGGCGCAGCGTTCATGATCGAGACCCGCCGGCTGGGCATCGCCCGGCGCATCCTCTCCACCCCGACTTCCGCCGCCACGCTCGTCGTCGGGCAGCTGCTCGGGCGCCTGGCGATCGCGCTCGTCCAGGCGCTGATCATCGTGCTCGGGTCGCTGCTGTTCTTCGGCGTCAACTGGGGCGACCCGCTCGCGACCTCAGCGGTGATCCTCGCCTTCTGCCTGGTCGGCACCGGCGCCGCGATCCTCGTCGGGAGCCTCTGCTCCTCCGAACAGCAGGCGCAGCCGATCGCGTTCCTGCTCGGGCTCGGGCTGGCCGCGCTGGGCGGCTCGATGGCGCCGCTCGAGGTCTTCCCCTCCACCGCCCGCGCGATCGCGCACGTCACGCCGCACGCGTGGGCCAACGACGCGTTCTCGCAGGTCCTCAAGCACGGCGGCGATCTCGTCTCGATCCTGCCGCAGCTCGCCGTGCTGGCCGGCTTCGCGTTCGTGCTGATCGCGCTCGCCGTGTCGCGTCTGCGCCACACGCTGACCACGTGACGTGCCCGCGCGGCGTCAGGCGTACGCTCCGTCGATGGCGTACGCCAAGCACACCCATCTTGACGAGCTCGCCCGCTTCAACGCGCTCGCCCGAGAACTCGGCGAGCCCGGCGCGATCCCGTCCCTGTTCGAGGTCGCCGACCCGGTCGGCCCCCACTACGGCTTCACCATCTCCCAGACCATGCTTGACGGCGGGACCGACCGGCCGGGAGAGATCGGCACGATCCCGATCGCCGGTCGCAAGATGCTGATCGTGATGTGGCGCGTCGCGCTGCCCGCCGACCACCACGCGCTCGTCGCGATGGCCTGCGACCTCGCGGAGATCGCGGCCCTGCCCGACGCCGAGGTGCCGGACGAGTGGGCGCTCGACGCCCGCCAGGCCGCCAACGACTGGTGGGATTCGTTGCGCTAGACGCCAGCCTCGACGAGCCGCCGCATCGCGTCGAGCGTCGCCGCGATGTCGTGATCGGCGTGCTCGATGTGGGTCGTGTGCAGCCCGAGCGTGAGCATCGCGCCCGACCCGTCGGGCTCGACCTTCATCCAGCCGCGATAGCCGCCCTCTGAGCCCCACTCCATCGAGAGCGTCGCCTCGTCGGCGCGGAAGTACGCCTCGCCCTGCTGCGTGCGCCCCTCGTAGCGCGCCTCGACGTCGACGCGGTCGCCGTCACGCTGGCTGACCTTGGTGACCTGCGGGATGAAGCGCGCGAGGTTGCCCGGCTCGGCGAGTGCGGCGAACACGCTGGCCGGATCGGCGGTGACGTGCTCTGAGTGAACGTGCTCCATGAGCTCTCCTCCGGGACGCGGCTCGACGCAGCGATTCTGACGCATCGGGACCTGGCGCGGCGCCCGCCGCGCCAGGTCCCGGCTCGATCAGGGCGTCGTGGTCGACAGGGTGAACGTCAGCGTCTTCGAGTACGAACCGGTGCGCAGCGCATCGGTGCTCGAGATCGGCTGCTTGAACCCGATCGTCACGGCGTCGTTGGACACCGGCCCGCCGTAGCTCAGCACCGCCAGCGGCGTGCCGCTCACCGGCGCGAAGACCCCGGTGGGGTGCGCCGCGTCGGTGGCGTCCGCCTGCAGCGTCTGCGGCAGCGAGAACGTCCCGTTGACGAGGTGCCCGGTGGCCGTCGCGCTCGGGTCCGACACGCTCAGCGTCGCGTCACCCGCGCTCGAGATCACGTTCGCCGTCGTCTGCGCCGTGTAGTCCTTCGTCACGCCCGGCGTGAAGGCCCCGAACGAGGCCGGCGCGCCCAGCGTCAGCGAGAGCGTGGCCGGCACGCTGCCGCCCACGTCGCCCTCGACCGCGGTCTGCGTGGGCCCGTTCGCGAGCGGCCCGGCGAGGTCGCCGGCGTTGCACGCGTACGGGTGGTAGAACGCCGAGCCGGGCACGCAGCGCCACATGCTCTGGTTGGTCTCGCTCGGGGCGCCGTTGACGCCCGGCAGCACCGCGGAGCCGACGAAGTACGGCGGCCCGAGGTCGCGGATCTTGGTGCTCTGCTCGTACGCGTACGCGTCGTTGAGCAGCTCCGCCTCGCTGCCCGCGGCGCCGATCAGGTCGACGCCGATCGGGTCGGCCCCGGTCGAGCTGTCGCGCGCGCCGTAGCCGGCCGGGAGCGTCAGCACCGGGTAGCCGGCGCGGTCGGCGACCCCGACCAGCGCGTTGCCCTGCGGCACCAGGATCGCCGCGTTGGTCGCGAGGATCGCGTCGAGCACGGCCTTGGAGTCGGCCTGGCCCTCGGTGAGGTTCGTCGCGTACGCGGTCGCGTCGGTGGCCGCGGCGGCGGCGGTCAGCCCGCTCTGGCCGAACTTCAGGCCCTCGACGGGGTGCGCGGTGTCGTAGTCGATGACGCTCTGCAGCGACGCGAAGTCGCGGTGCAGCTCGTACGGGACCACGCTGGGCGCGGTGGTGGCGGCGGCGGGCGTCACGACCGTGGTCGTCGCGCCGAGCGTGCCGAGCGCGGCGACGGCCGCCGGGTACGGCGCGGTCGTGCTCGAGATCACCGCGATCTTCTTGCCGGTCAGCGCCGTCGCCGACAGGCCGCTCGTGTAGTCGTGGCCGGTCAGCGCGCTCAGCTCGGCCGCCGCGTCGGACACGGTCTGTGCGATCGGGCCGGGCGCGTCCTGCGAGCTCGCGACCGGCAGCACGCCGCCGTGGCTGACCAGGCCGACGGTCGGCTTGAGCGCGACGTCGCCCGCGTTGCCGGCCGGCGCGATCAGCTGCGCGGAGTCGGTCGACGTCTCCATGCCGACCGCCAGCGGGGCGTAGCCCGCGGAGACCGCGGCGGTCGCGCCGCCGGAGGAGCCGCCGACGGACTTGTTGGTGTCGGACGGCAGCAGGACCTGGCCGCCGAGCGACGAGTAGCCCTGCGGCATGTTGGTGTCGAAGACGCCGCCGAGCTCGGTCGTGTTGGTGTCGCCGAGGATCACCGCGCCGGCCGCCTTGAGCGCCGTGACCAGCGCCGCGTCCGAGGCCGGGAGGTTGTCCTGCAGCGCGATCGAGCCGCCGCTGGTGGCCAGCGAGGACACGTTCATCGAGTCGTCGACGAGCACCGGGATGCCCTCGAGCGGGCCGCGGGCGCCGCTCGTCGCGCGACGGGCGTCGCTGGCCCGCGCCTCGCTCAGCACGCTCGGGTTCAGCGCGCGCACGGCCTGGATCGCCGGGCCGTTGGCGTTGGAGAGCGCGATCCGCGTCAGCTCGGCCTTGACCAGCTGCTCGGAGGTCAGCGTGCCGACCGCCAGCTTGGACTCGAGCGCCGCCGCCGACGCCGTCTCCAGCGGGAACGGCAGGATCGTCTGCGTGCCGCCGAGGAGGCTCATGACCGACTGGTAGTCGGGGTTGCAGTGGCCGCGGCCGGCGTACGGCTCGGCCGGGATCGTGCGTGCGCAGCGGTAGGACGCGGGGTTGACCTCGCCGACCGGCTGGCGCAGCTTCGTGGCCTGCTCGATCACGTAGCCGACGCCGATGATGTCGCGCTCGCCGTAGGCGCCCGCGAACACGTCGACGCCGATGTTGCGCCGCTGGGTGGTCGTGTAGCCCATCGGGACGACCATCTCGGGATAGCCCGCCTGCGGCGTGCTGGGCGCCGAGCCGATGACGGCGATGACCGGGTTGACCGTTCCGTCAGGGCAGGTCGTGGTGCCGTTGGCGACGCCGGCGGGGTTGGTCGAGTTGGTCGTCACGCCCGCTCCCGGGCAGTTCATCATCGCGTCGACGGCCGAGTGGTAGGCCGCCTTGCGCAGCACGAGGTTGGTCGCGAACTGGGTGGCGTTGGCCTGGCCGAGCGGCGTCGGGGCCAGCGGGTTGGTGATCGTGGTGTCGTCGGACGTCGACTCGTCGGCGTGCCTGGAATTGCCGTCCTTCGCGCCCTCCTGCGGGTTCGTGTTGTCGACCGCGACCTCCTGGACGAGGCTCTTGACCGGCACGTTGGGGCCGAGGCCCTTGTAGTACTCGTCGATCGTCGCGTGCGCCTCCCAGCCGCTGGGCAGCGGGGCGAGGCTCGCGACCGTCGTGGTCGGGTCGGGAACCATGATCGCGCCGGCCGCCGAGAGCGCGTTGACCGCCGCAAGGTTCGCCGACTGCTGCGCGGACAGCGTGCAGTTGGGCTGCGGCGTGCAGGTCGTGTTGTTGTACCCGATGCGCTTGCCCCTGACGAAGTTGAGGTCGAGCGCGGACGGGTAGTCGGGCAGCTTGCCGCCCCAGGCGGCGGGCGCCGCCGGGATGTCGTTGACGCCGTTGGGCTGGCCGGTGGCCGGGCTGCCGAGATAGTTCGGGCCCATCAGGTCCAGGTACTCCTGGTTGGCCGTCGGATCCGAGCCGGGGTACTCGGCGATCGACTGCAGGGTCATCGCCGAGTCCGCGACCGTACGTACCATCGGGCCCGCGGTGTCCTGCGAGACGTCGATCGGCGCGATCCCGTAGCCGGGCACCAGACCGACGGTGGGCCGCAGGCCGACGAGCGACTGCGAGGTCGAGGGGCTGATGATCGAGCCGGAGGTCTCGGTGCCGATGGTCAGCGCCGCGAGCCCCGCGTCGCCTGCTGCCCCCGAGCCCGAGGACGAGCCGCTGGGGCCCTGCGAGGCGTCGTTGGCGTTGAGCACCTGTCCGGTCAGGTTGCTGAAGCCCGAAGGCTGGCTGCCGAAGCTGTTGGCCCACTCGGACAGGCCGACCTTGCCGAGGACGATCACGCCGTGCGCCTTGAGCTGCTTGGCGACGCCGGAGTCGAACTGCGGGTAGGAGTCCTTCAGCGCCCAGTCGCCCGCCGAGGTGAACATCGGCGTCGCGTCGATGATGTCCTTGAGCAGGATCGGCAGGCCCATCGCGGGGCCGAGATCGACGCCCTTGGCCCGCACGTGGTCGCTGTCGGCCGCCTGCTGGAGCGCCTCCGGATTGATCTGGGTGACCGCGTTCAGGCCCGGTCCCGCCTTGTTGATGGCCGCGATCCGCGCTTCGTACGCGCGCACGAGCTGGACCGATGTGACCTGCCCGCTCTTGAGCATCTGCTCGGCCTGCAGGCCGGTCAGGTTCTCGAGGTCGAGCGCGGGATCGGCCTGCGCGGCCGAGGTGCAACTGAGCAGTCCGATCGCAACCAGGACTGATACTGCGAGCCGCCGAGCGGTCAAGGGGACCCGACTCCTTCCATGGACTTGGACGTGCAGCTCGCACACGGCAACGACACCGACCCCGGGCGAGCTGGAGCGGCGCGACCATATGCCCGGGTTTGAACCGCTGGAATGGACCCACGGTCGAAAGGCGTGCGGACCGTCGGTCGGGATCGATACAACTGAGGCCGCTGATGGATAGCGACATCCACCTGCACTACGCGCTCGGGTTCGAGCGCGACCGGCTGGCGGGCTCACTGGAGTTCGTGCGAACGCGGGAACTGCTCGCGCGCTTCCTGCCGCCGGCGCCGGCGGTGGTCGTCGACGTGGGCGGCGGGACCGGAGCGTACGCACTGCCGCTGGCCGCCGAGGGCTACGACGTGCGGCTGCTCGACCTGCACCCGCTGCACGTCGAGCAGGCGCGCGCTGCCGGGCTCGCCGAGGCGCGGCTCGGGGACGCACGCGAGCTCCCGTGGGCCGACGGCAGCGCCGACGCCGCGCTGCTGCTCGGGCCGCTCTACCACCTGACCGAGCGCGCCGACCGCGTCACGGCGTTGCGCGAGGCGCGCCGAGTCCTGCGCCCGGGCGGCGTGCTCGCAGCCGCGGCGATCTCGCGCTTCGCGTCGACGCTCGACGGGCTGGCGCGCGCGCAGCTGCTCGAGCCGGGCTTCGAGCGTATCGTCGTGCGCGACGTGCGCGACGGCCAGCACCGCAACCCGGAGCCCGACGCGCATCCGGAGTGGTTCACGACCGCGTACCTGCACGCGCCGGAGGAGCTCGGCGGCGAGCTCGAGGCGGCCGGCTTCGCGGTCGAGGCGGTGCTGGCGGTCGAGGGCGTGGCCGCGTTCCGCGACGAGCTGCAGGCGTGGCTGGCCGAGCCCGCGCAGCGGGAGCTGCTGCTGCGGGCGATCCGCCGCGTCGAGGCCGAACCGAGCCTGCTCGGCGCCAGCTCGCACCTGCTGGCGATCGGCCGCGCGTGACCGTCGACGCAGCCCGCGGCCAGTCGCGCACGGCGCTGGTGTCGATCGGCGCCGCGGCCGTGCTGGTCGCGCTCAAGCTCGGGACCGGGCTCGCCACCGGCAGCCTCGGGCTGGTCTCGGCCGGGATCGAGTCCTCGGGCGACGTCGTCGCCGCGATCTTCACCTACTTCGCGATCCGGCTCGGCGGGCGCCCGGCGGACACAGACCACCCCTACGGACACCGCCGCGCCGAGAACCTCGGGGCGCTCGGCGAGGCCGCGATCCTCCTCGGCGGCGCCAACTACATCTTCCTGGAGGCGATCCGGCAGCTGGCCGGCGGCACGTCGTCGCTCAAGGCGGAGTGGTACGTGTTCGCGGTCATCGGCGTCGCGATGCTGGTGGACCTGTCGCGGATCCTCGTCTCGATGCGGACGGCGCACAGGTACCACTCGGCGGCGCTGCGCTCGAACGCGTTCCACTTCGCCGGCGACATGGCGGGCTCGATCGCGGTGCTGTGCGGGCTGGTGGCGGTCAGCGCCGGCTTCGAGGCCGGCGACGCGATCGCCGCGATCGTCGTCGCCTGCATCATCGTCGCCGCCGCGGCGCGGCTCATCTACGAGAACGCGCGCGTGCTGATGGACACCGCGCCCGCCGCGGCACACGCCCGCGCCGAGCACGCGATCCAGGACCTCGGCGACGCGATCGAGCTGCGACGCCTGCGCGTGCGCGAGTCCGGCGGGCACTACTTCGCCGACGCCGTCGTGGCCGTCCCGCCGGGCCAGGCCGTGGTCGAGAGCCACGGCACCGCGGACGCCGTCGAGGCGGCGGTGCGCGGCGCGCTGGGGGACACCGATGTCGTCGTGCACCTCGAGCCGCGCCGCGAGGGCCTTGACCTGCGCGACCGCACGCTCGCCGTCGCGCTCGCCGAGCCGCTGGTGCGCGAGGCGCACGACATCACGATCTACGAGCACGACCGCCACGTCAGCATCTCGCTGCACCTGAAGATGGCCGCCGACGTCACGCTGCGCGACGCCCACGACGTGGCCGAGCGCGTCGAGGCGGCGCTGCGCGCGGAGCCCGGCGTGGACGAGGTGCACACCCACCTCGAGCCGCTGGAGCAGCCGGTCGCGGCCCGCCGCTCGCGCGAGGCGGCCACGCCGGTCGAGGGCGAGCGCGAGCGCATCCGGCGACTGGTCGTCCACCGCACCGGCCAGTTGCCGCGCGGGCTGCGGCTGCTGCACGCGGCCGGCGGGCTGGTCGTGTTCGTCGACGTCGCGGCCACGGCGGACATGTCCCTGGCCGACGCACACGAGCTCGCCAGCCGGCTCGAGGACGACATCCGCGAAGGCCGGCCGCACATGCAGGACGTGGTCGTCCACACCGAGCCCTGACGTTCACCGCGTCAACGAAGGTGACGCCGTGCGCGATCTGCGGATACGCACGGGAGCGTCTGGGTAGACGGAGCCCAACCCCAGCGGATCGATCGCGCAGGCCCCGCCCGAACTCGCGCGATCCACCCCCGCCCGAAGTACTTCAGCAATCGGAGGAGGAGCCATGATCTGGCTACTGGTCGTCATCGTCGTCGTCGTCGTGGCGCTCTGCGCGCTCGGTCTGCTGGCCATGCGCCGGCGCCGCTCCGCGCAGCTGCGAGCGGGCTTCGGCCCCGAATACGAGCGCACGGTCCGCGAGCATGGAGACCGCAGCGCCGCCGAGGCGGAGCTCCATGAGCGCCGGGAGCGGCGGCGAAGCTATGAGATCCGGTCGCTCGACCCCGACGCGCGCGAGCGCTACGCCGAGCGCTGGCGCGCGACGCAGGCGCAATTCGTCGACCAGCCGGCCTCAGCGCTGGCGGACGCCGACGCGCTCGTCGGCGAAGTCATGCGCGAGCGCGGATACCCGGTCGATGACTTCGAGCGCCAAGCCGCCGACATATCCGTCGATCACCCGCAGGTGGTCGATCACTACCGCAAGGCGCACGCGACGTTCGTCGCCAGCGCCGAGCAGCGGGCCAGCACCGAAGACCTGCGCCAGGCCGTGGTCCACTACCGCGCGCTGTTCGGCGAGCTGCTGGTGCCCGACGAGTCAACGCAACCCCAGGAGGTCAGGTGATGGAGACCACACACAGTCTCAGCACGCGCGAGATCGCAACCGGTGACGTCGACCGCGGCGAACCGGCGATCGACGAGGCCGCGACCCGCCAGCCGGCGGCGCAGACCGACGAGGCCCCCGAGCTGCTCCCGCGCGACGACAACGCGGCGTTCCAGCGCCGCTGGGAGACGATCCAGACGGAGTTCGTCGACGAGCCGCGGCAGACCGTCGAGCAGGCCGACCAGCTGGTCGCGGAGCTGATGCAGCGCCTCGCCGAGGGGTTCGCGGCCGAGCGCGAGCGCCTCGAGCAGCAGTGGGGCCGCGGCGAGGACGTCTCGACCGAGGACCTGCGGGTGGCGCTGCAGCGCTATCGCGGATTCTTCCGGCGCCTGCTGTCCGCCTGACCGCGGTTCCGCAGTGGGTACGGAGGCCGCGCCGTACCTCGTGCGGTTGTGCGGCGCGCGCCGGCGGGCCATGGTGGAGCGATGCAGCAGCGGCGCGCAGCGCTGTGCGGCGTCGTGGCCGCGGCGATCGTCGCGGGGCTCGCCGGCACGGCCGCGGCGGCCACGGTCTACCCGCTCTACGGAACCGGGCTCGAGCCGGCGCGCTCGGGGATCGTGGCCGCCGACAGCGCGTTCTCGTCCCTGTCCAGTGCGCTGGCGGTGGCCCGCCGGATCCGCTACGTCGAGCCGGGCGGCGCGATCCGCACCGTCGCCGGCACGGGCGCGCCCGGCGGCGCGGGCGACGGCGGGCCGGCGACCGCGGCGTCGCTGACCTTTCCCGAGGACGTCGTCGCGCTTCCCGGCGTCGGCTTCGCCGTGCTGGACGGAAACGGCGGGCCGCGCGCGCGGATCCGCGTGGTCGATCCGGCCGGGTCGATCCGCACGCTGACCGAGACCGACGCCTCAGGGCTCAGCCTCGCCTCGGACGGCGGCCTGCTGCTCATCGACTACGACGAAGAGCACGGGCGCATCCGGCACGTGTCGCTCGACCGGACGCTGGCCACGGCGCGCACGGGCGCCGGGTCGCACGCGGCGGCGCGGCGGTCGCGGGCGGCGCCGCCGCGATCGGCGTCCCCGGCCGGCTGCCCGCCGGCCTCTACGACGTGCGCGTCCACGCCCGAACATCCGACCAGGTCGCGTTCGCGACCGCCAAGGTCATCGTCGGGGGGCTGCCGCTTCCGGCTTCGCGGCGCACGCGCTCCGGCGCGGCGGCGAGCGATCACGACGACGGCTGCTCCGCGGCCCGGCCCGAGCGCGCGGCGGCGTTGAGCGGGAACGCCGCCGTCAGGCGCGTCCCGGCCTCCGAGGACTCGACGGCGAGCTCGCCGCGCAGCAGCGCGACGCGCTGCTCCATGCCGGCGAGCCCGTAGCCACTGCGCGGCGCCGCGGGATCGAACCCGCGGCCGTCGTCGCGGATCTCCAGGCGCACGACGCCGTCGACGAGCTCGACGGTCACCCACACCGTGCGCGCGTCACTGTGGCGGGCGGCGTTGACCAGCGCCTCCTCGACGAGCCGGTAGAGCGTCGTCTCCAGCTCGGGCGCGTGGCGGCGCGCGCCGTCGAGCTGCACGTCGGTGCGGACCTCGAGCCCGAAGCGCTCGCCGACGCGCTGCACGAGCCCTTCGATCGCGGCGGCCGGACCGAGCTCGTCGAGCGCGGCGGGCCGGAGCTCGCGCACGAGGCCGCGCAGCTCGCCGATCCCGAACTGCAGCTTCGCCGCCACGTCGTCGATCGCCTCGCGCAGCCCGTCGGCGTCGGCGCTGCGGCGCGCGGCGAGCAGGCGCATGCGCAGCGCACCGAAGTGCTGGAGCGGGCCGTCGTGAAGCTCGCGCGCCCAGCGCCGGCGCTCCTCCTCGGCCGCGTGCACCATGTCGCGCACGCGCTGCTCCTCGACCGAGCGCGCGGTGGCCACCGCGGTCGCCGCGCTGGCCGCGAAGGACTCGAGCAGCACCGCGTCCTCGGCCTCGGGCCGGCTGCCGTGCGGCTCGAGCGCGGCGAGCATCCCGAGCGCGCGGCCGTGGAAGGTCAGCGGGACGAACAGCCACTCGTCGCCGAGCGCGTCCAGCGAGGGGTGGGTGCTCATGCCCTCCGGGAGCTCGCCCGCGACGGCCGCGACCTCGAGGCCCTCGGGCTCGCGCAGCAGGATCGCGATCCCGCGCGCGTCGACCAGGGCGCGCGCGCGGCTCGCGATCAGGCCCAGCACGCGCTCCAGGTCGGTCTCGGTGCCGACCGCGCGCGCGACCGCCGTGGTCGCCTCGAGCCGCCGGACGGCGTGCTCGAGCTCGTCGCGCCGCTGCTCGCTGGCGGCGAACACGCGCGCGTTGGCGATTGCGATCGCCGCCCACCCGGCCAGCACCGCCGCGGCCTCCTCGTCGGCCTTGGTGAACGGATCGCCGCGATCCTTCTCGGTCAGGTAGAGGTTGCCCCACGCCTCGCCTGCGATCACGATCGGGACGCCGAGGAACGTGTGCATCGGGGGATGCCCGTCCGGGAAGCCGTGCGAGCGCGGGTCGGCCGACAGCTCCTCCAGGCGCAGCGGGCGCGGGTCGTCGATCAGCGCGCCGAGGATGCCGCGCCCGGTCGGCGGTTCGCCGATCGCGTCGCGGGTCGCGGCGTCGATCCCGAGGGTCAGGAAGCGCTCGAGGCCCTCGCGCCGTTCGTCGAGGATCCCGATCGCCGCGTAGCGGGCGCCGGTGATCTCGGCGGCAGCGGCCAGGACGCGGTCGAGGACCGCGTCCAGGTCCAGATCGGAGACGAGGAGCCGGCCGGCGTCGAGCAGCCGGATCAGCACGTCCTCATCCCGCGAACCGGCCACGCTGCGGAGGCTAACGTGCCCCGAGGAGGCTGAGCACCTCTACCTGGCGCGCGTCGCCGCCGTCGACCTGCACGAGCACGGGAAGCCCGCCGCCGCTGCGGCCGGCCGCCTCGTCGAGCCCTTCCAGGTAGCCGGCCAGCTCGCGCCCGGCGATCTTGGTCGGCGGCCACCACAGCGCGCGCCCCGCGGACTCGCTCTCGTGGCCGATCACGTCGCGGCGCAGGAAGCGCGCCCAGCGCTCGGTCAGCAGCATCCCGCGCAACACCGGGCGGTACGGCTCGGGCTCGCCCGGAGCGCCCGCGCGCACCGCGATGTGCTCGGCGGCCGCGTCGGCCTGCTGGCAGGCCAGCCCGCCCTGCTTGATCGGGAAGGAGGTGATGTCGCCCGCGGCGTAGACGTCCGGCGCGCCGGCCACGCGGCCGTGGCTGTCGGTGACGAGGAACCCCTCATCATCGGCGGGCAGCCCGGGGATCCCGGGCCCTTCGAGTATGGCCACGGTCACGACGCGCTCGACCGCGCGGGACTCGCGCTCGAGCTTGAGCACGCCCTTGGAGGGCATCTCGCCCTGGACGCCGGCGTGCACCGTGATGCCGCCCTGGACGAGCAGGTCCTCGACCTCCGCGCTCAGCTGGGTGCCGAAGACGGCCAGCGGCGCGCTCTCGGGCGTGACGAGGTGCAGCTCCACCTTCGACTGCACGTCCCACGCGCGCTCGGCGAGCATCAGCGCCAGCTCGTAGAGCGGCAGCGGCCACGTGTTGCCCGCCGGCACCACGAACGCGATCCGGTGCGCGTAGCCGAGCTCGACGTCCTGGACCAGCCCGTGGAAGAGCTCGGCGTCGCGCCGACCGCCCGTGAAGGTCAGCGCGTGCTCGAACGGCGCGACCTGGCGCGCGCCGGTCGCGAGCAGCAGGACGTCGTAGCCGATCCGCTGACCGCTCGCGGTCTCGACGGCGTGCTCCGCGGTGTCCACCTCCGCGAGGCGTCCGACGACGTGCGTGAAGCCGGCATCGGCGGCGATCCGCTCGAGCGGATAGCTCGTCGTCTCCCCGGCCGCGAACGGTGTGAGCACGCTCAGCGGACGGTACGAGAAGGCGTCCTCCGGGGCGAGCATCGTCACGGACACCCGCTCCGCCGCCTTGTGGTGGAGTACGAGCGCGGCCTCGAGCGCAGCAGGGCCCGCGCCGACGATCAGAACGTTCGTGGGCATGGCGCGAACGCTAGGTCGGTGCCGCGGATACTGCGTCCGGGGTAACGGCCACTCCGGTTGCGGGAAACCCGCAAACGCCGGGCGTGCGCGGAGAGGTAGCGTGCCCGCATGGCCTCTTCCTCCCCCCTGCGCGTTCTCGTGGCCGGCGGCGGCACCGCAGCCGTCGAAGCCGTGCTGGCACTGCACGCGCTGGCCGGCGACCGCGTGCGGATCGAGCTCCTGGCCCCCGGCGGGGCGCTGGCGCAGCGCCCGGCGTCGGTCCTGACGCCGTTCAGCGGCGCCCACGCTCCCGCGGTCTCGCTCAACCGGCTCGACGCGCTCGGCGTGATCCGCCACGGGGGGACGCTGGCGAGCGTCGACGCGGCCCGTCACCGCGTCACGACGAGCGGCGGCGGGGAGCTCGAGTACGACCGGCTGATCGTCGCGACCGGCGCCCGCATGGTCGACGGCGTGCCCGGCGCGGTGACCTTCCGCGGCCCGGTCAGCGCGGGGGCGGTCGAGCACGCGCTGCGCGAGGCGACCAGCCAGGTGCTGTTCGTGCTGCCGGGCGGCATGGCGTGGGCGCTGCCGCTGTACGAGCTCGCGCTGCTGGCCGCGAACGAGCTCGCGGACGGGCCGGCGCTCGGGATCATCTCGCCCGAGCCGCGCCCGCTGGACCTCTTCGGACGCACCGCTTCGGACGCGGTCGCGCGGCTGCTCGACCGCGCGGGCGTGGACTTCACCGGCGACACGCAGGCCGAAGCGGTGATCGAGGACGCGCTGGTGCTCTCGGGCGGGCAGCTGCTCGCCGCCGACGCCGTGATCGCGCTCCCGCGGTTGCAGGGGCCGCAGCTTCCCGGCCTGCCCGCCGACGCGGCGGGCTTCGTGGCGATCGACGAGCACGCGCGCGTTTGCGGGCTGGCGGACGTCTACGCGGCCGGGGACATCACCGCCGGCGCGGTCAAGCAGGGCGGCCTGGCGGCCCAGCAGGCCGACGCCGCGGCCGAGGCGATCGCCGCCGAGGCCGGCGCCGACCTCACCCCGGCGCCGTACCGGCCGATTCTGCGCGGACTGCTGCTGACCGGCGAGACGCCGCTGTACCTGCGGACGGACCTCTCGAGCGGGGAGGCCGACGCGCAGGCGATCGGCGTCACGCGCGACTCCGTGTCGCGCTTTCCGCTGTGGTGGCCGCCGACCAAGGTCGCGGGCCGCTACCTCGCCGCGTTCCTCGCGTCCGGCGGGGCGCGCGACGAGGCGCTCGCCGACCGCGGCGCGCGGCCCGAGCCCGCGGCCGTGGTCGAGCTCAGCGCGGCGCTGGCGCGCGACGACGCGTCCCGCGGCGACTTCCGTGCGGCGGTCCACGTCCTCGACGCGGCCGCCCTCTGGCTCGAGGGCGGCCTGCCGGAGTCACTCGCCGCGCAGCGCGCCGAGTGGATGGCGCTCGTGGATCAGTAGGGCCAGGTCCACTCGCGCACGTCGGCGGGATCGTCGCCGTGCTCGCGCGTGTACTGGCGGTGGCGCAGGCGCTCGTCGACCATCGCCTGGCGCAGGTGCGCGGCCCGCTGGCCGAGCCCGGGCACGCGATCGATGACGTCGATCACCAGGTGGAACCGGTCCATGTCGTTGAGCATCACCATGTCGAAGGGCGTCGTCGTCGTGCCCTCCTCCTTGTAGCCGCGCACGTGGATGTTGTGGTGGTTGCGGCGCCGGTAGGTGAGGCGGTGGATCAGCCACGGGTAGCCGTGGTAGGCGAAGATGACCTGCCGGTCCGACGTGAACAGCGCGTCGAACTGGCCGTCGGAGAGCCCGTGCGGATGCTCGCGCTCGTCCTGCAGGCGCATCAGGTCGACGATGTTGATCACGCGCACCTTGAGGTCGGGCAGGTGCTCGCGCAGCAGCGCGACCGCCGCCAGCGTCTCGACCGTCGGGATGTCGCCCGCGCAGGCCATCACGACGTCCGGGTCCTGGCCCGCGTCGTTGGAGGCCCAGTCCCAGATGCCGATGCCGCGCGTGCAGTGCGCGACCGCCTCTTCCATCGTCAGGTAGTCCAGGCACGGCTGCTTGCCGGCGACGATCACGTTCACGTAGTGCCGGCTGCGCAGGCAGTGGTCGCCGACCGAGAGCAGGCAGTTGGTGTCCGGCGGCAGGTAGACGCGGATGATCTCGGCCTTCTTGTTGACCACGTGGTCGATGAACCCGGGGTCCTGGTGCGAGAAGCCGTTGTGGTCCTGGCGCCAGACGTGCGAGCTGAGCAGGTACGTGAGCGAGGCGATCGGCCGCCGCCACGGGATGTCGCGCGTCACCTTCAGCCACTTCGCGTGCTGGTTGAACATCGAGTCCACGATGTGGATGAAGGCCTCGTAGCAGTTGAACAGGCCGTGCCGGCCCGTCAGCAGGTAGCCCTCGAGCCAGCCCTGGCAGAGGTGCTCGCTCAGCACCTCGAGCACGCGGCCGTCGATCGCCAGGTGGTCGTCGCCCGGCTCGATCTCCGCCGCCCACACGCGGTCGGTCACCTCGAAGACCGCGCCGAGCCGGTTGGACGCCGTCTCGTCGGGCCCGAACAGCCGGAAGCTCTCGGGGTTGCGGCTGATCACGTCGCGCAGGTAGACGCCGAGCGCGCGCGTCGGCTCGCTGAAGCTCTTGGCCGGCAGCGGCACGTCGACGCGGTAGTCGCGGAAGTCCGGCAGCCGCAGGTCCTTGAGCAGGATGCCGCCGTTGGCGTGCGGCGTCGAGCCCATGCGCAGGTCGCCCTCGGGGGCGAGCGCGGTCAGCTCCGCCAGCGGCGCGCCGTGTTCGTCGAACAGCTCCTCGGGGCGGTAGGAGCGCATCCACGTCTCGAGCGCGGCGAGGTGGTCGGGGTTCTCGGCGAGCTGGGCCAGCGGCACCTGATGCGCGCGCCACGTGCCCTCGACCTTGACGCCGTCGACCTCCTTCGGGCCGGTCCAGCCCTTGGGCGTGCGCAGCACGATCATCGGCCAGCGCGGGCGCGTGCCGGGGCTGGCCTTGATCTCGGCGATGCGGTCGAGCGCGTCGTCGAGCGCCGCCGCGGTGGCCTGGTGGACCGCCTCGGGCTCGTCGCCGGTGACGAACACCGGCTCGTGGCCGTAGCCGCGCAGCAGCTCGCGCAGCTCGTCCTCGGGGATCCGCGCCAGCAGCGTCGGGTTGGCGATCTTATAGCCGTTGAGGTGCAGGACCGGGAGCACCGTGCCGTCGCGCGCCGGGTCGACGAACTTGTTCGAGTGCCAGCTCGCGGCCAGCGGGCCGGTCTCCGCCTCACCGTCGCCGACCACGCACAGCACGACCAGGTTCGGGTTGTCGAAGGCGGCGCCGTAGGCGTGCACGAGCGCGTAGCCGAGCTCGCCGCCCTCGTGGATCGAGCCCGGCGTCTCGGGCGCGACGTGGCTGGGGACGCCGCCGGGCGAGGAGAAGCGGCGGAACAGCTCGCGCATGCCCTCGCCGTCGCGCGGCACCTCGGGGTAGACCTCGCTGTAGGACCCCTCGAGCCAGGTGTTCGCCACCAGGCCGGGCCCGCCGTGGCCCGGGCCCGTGATGTAGAGCGCCTCGACGCCGCGCTGGCGGATCGCGCGGTTCATGTGCACGTAGAGCAGGTTCAGCCCGGGCGTCGTGCCCCAGTGGCCCAGCAGCCGCGGCTTGACGTGCTCGAGCACCAACGGCTCGCGCAGCAGCGGATTCGCACGCAGGTAGATCTGCCCCACGGACAGGTAGTTGGCGGCGCGCCAGTACGCGTCGATACCACGCAGCTCCTCAGCGGAGAGCGGGCCTACAGCGCTGAGTGTTGTCACACGGCCTCCGGTCCCATCGCGATGTCCCTGCGCGGCACTCTTGCACGCCCGGCTCCCGGGTCTTGCGAAGATCGAGGTAGCTCGCGTCGCGGGACGCCTGAACCGACATCGTGGCCCATGTCCCAGCCCCGCGCGTGGTCGAGCGGCGCGAGGTCGGCGTGCTGACCAGCCGCTGGGAACGTTCTCGCGCGCCGCGTCAGGAGTTCCCCGCCGATGTGACCGATCGCGTGCAGGCGGTCCGACGCGCCGCCGGGCGCGTTAACCTCGATGGTGGTATGCCCCGACATCGCCCGCACACGCGCGAGAGCCTGCTCGCCCGGCGCCGCCGCCGGCGGCGTGCACGGGCGCTCCGGCGCGGCGCCGCGGGCGTCGTGCTGGCGGCTGCACTGGCGGTGGCGATGGTCGCGCTGGTGACCAGCGGCCCGAGCGCGGCCGCGCCGGGCGAGGTCGGGACGAACGTACTCGCACCGCGAGCGCCCGTCTTCCCGGCGCGCGACCGCCTGGCGACGTTGCCCTACGTCGCGCTGGCCGGCCGGCACCGGCACGAGGTCGCGCTGACGTTCGACGACGGGCCGGGGCCCTACACGCTGGACGTCGTGCGCGCGCTGCACACGCTGCACGCGCCGGCGACGTTCTTCCAGGTCGGCGTCACCGAGCGCTACTTCACCGCCGCCGAGCGGGCGGAGCTGCGCGACCCGCTCGTGACGGTGGGCGACCACTCACTGAACCATCGCCGGCTCGACCGCCTGTCACGGGCCGACCAGGGCGCCGAGATCGACGGTGAGACGGCCGTCCTGCGCGCGGCGGGGCTGCCGCGACCGGCGTTCTTCCGCCCGCCCTACGGCGCGTTCGACGCCACCACGCTCGCCCTCCTGCGCGAGCGACGGATGACGATGGTGATGTGGAGCGTCGACAGCCAGGACTACCGGCGCCCCGGCGTCGACGCGATCGTCGCCAACGTGCTCGCAGGCGTGCGCCCGGGCGCGATCATCCTGCTCCACGACGCCGGCGGCGACCGCAGCCAGACGATCGCGGCGCTCCCGCGCATCGTGCTCGCGCTCCGCCAGCGCCATTACCGAGTGGTAAGCCTCACACGACTGCTGCACGACGCCCCACCCCCGGCGCACCAGCCGGTCATGGGCGTCGGCGCGGGTTAGCCCCGTAGTTCCCCGCAAGCGCCAGCGGGGAGGGCCCCGATGAGGTCGGGCGCGCGATCCTCGACGCTGCCCGGATGAGCCATGTTGCCTTCCCCATCGTGTGGGCGATCGGGATGCTCGTGTTCGCCGGGATCATCGCCGGCCGGGTGCGGCTCCTCGTGCGGGCGCGCCCCGCTGCCCGCTTTGACCACTTCCCGGCACGCCTGAAGCAGGCGTTCGTCGACGGCCTCGGGCAGAAGAAGTTCCTGCGCGACGAGCAGCCGTCCGGGATCATGCACGCGCTGATCTTCTGGGGCTTCGTCGTCCTGATGATCCAGGTCGTGCTGCTGTTCGGCCGCGCGTTCGACGCCGGCTGGGAGATTCCCCTGCTGGCGCCGGACCAGATCCTCGGGCGCGTCTTCCTGCTCGCCCGCGACCTGCTCGAGACGGCCGTCATCGTGGGCGTGGTCTACATGCTCTACCGCCGGCTGATCGCGCACACGCCGCGATTGTTCGGCCTGCGCGCCGCCGAGCAGCGCTATCACGACGCCCCCCACTGGGAGGGCATCCTGATCCTCTTCTTCATCCTCTTCATCATGCTCGGCGGGCTGTTCTACGACGCCGGGCGCCTGGTCGCCGACGACATCCACGGGCCCGCGCGCGACTTCGCTCCGCTGGCCGCGCTGACCGCCGGCGCGCTCGGCGGACTGAGCCACTCCGCGGCCCACACCATCAGCGAGGTCGGCTGGTGGGTGCACTGCACGATCGTGCTCATCTTCCTGTGCCTGCTGCCGCTGTCGAAGCACTTCCACGTGCTGACCGCGATCCCCAACGTCTTCCTCGCGAAGCTCCCGCCGAACAGCGTGCCGCGCCCGCTCGTCGACGACATCCCGGCGGCCGGCGTCGCCGCGCTCGACCCGCCGCCCGAGGGCCTGATCGGCGTCGCCACGCTGGCCGACCTGAGCTGGAAGCAGGTGCTCGACGGCTTCTCCTGCGCCGAGTGTGGGCGCTGCACGGCCGTCTGCCCCGCCACCGCGGGCGGCACGCCGCTGGCGCCGCGCCAGCTGATCCTCGACCTGCGCGACGCGGTCTACCACGGCGAGCGCGGCGAGTCGCCGATCTCCGACGAGGTGCTGTGGTCGTGCACGACCTGCATGGCGTGCGTCGAGGCCTGCCCGGTCGGGATCGAGCACGTGACGACGATCGTCGACCTGCGCCGCAGCCTGGTCGACAAGGGTGAGATGGACCCGCTGCTGCAGAAGACGCTGCAGAACTTCGGCGGCCAGGGCAACTCGCAGGGCAAGTCCGCGCGCACGCGCGCCCGCTGGACCAAAGCGCTGGACTTCAAGATCCCCGATGCGCGCAAGGAGCCGGTCGAATACGTCTGGTTCGTGGGTGACTTCGCGTCCTTCGACGAGCGCGCGCAACTCACGTCGCAGACCGTCGCGCGCATCCTGCACGACGCCGGCGTGTCCTTCGGCCTGCTCTACGAGGGCGAGCGCAACAGCGGCAACGACGTGCGCCGTGTCGGCGAGGAAGGCCTCTTCGAGATGCTCGTCGAGCAGAACCTCAGCGCGCTCGGCGACGCGACCTACGAGGCGATCTTCACCACCGACCCGCACTCGCTCAACACGCTGCGCAACGAGTATCCGGCCTACGGCCTGGACAAGCCGGTCTACCACTACACCGAACTGTTCGCGGACCTCGTGGCGCGCGGCGTGCTGTCGCTGCAGACCCCGCTCACCGGCACGCGCGTCACGTACCACGACCCGTGTTACCTGGCGCGCTACAACCGCATCACCGACGCGCCGCGCAAGCTGATCGAGGCCACCGGCGCTTCGCTGGTCGAGATGCCGCGCAACGGGACGAACACGTTCTGCTGCGGCGCGGGCGGCGGCCGGATGTGGATGACGGACGGCCCGGAGACCGACGAGCGGCCGAGCGAGCAGCGGATCCGCGAAGCCCAGGAGCTCGGGCACCTCGACTACTTCCTCGTCAGCTGCCCGAAGGACCTCGCGATGTACTCCGACGCGGTCAAGGTCGTGGGCGCGGACTTCGAGGTCGCGGAGCTCACATCGCTCATCGAGCGCGCGCTCGGGGACGCCGAGCCGGTCCTCGACGTCACCCCCGCCGCGCCCTAGGGGCGGCCCGCGCCGGCCGGTAGCGCTCCGGCCGGCGCGGACCCCTACGGGCGTTCGGCTTCGCGGGCGCGTGCCAGCGGGCGATCGGCCTTCTTGGCGGTGATGACCGTGACGGGGAGCTCGAGTCGCCGCAGGCGCGCGGGCAGGTCGATGCCGAGCCAGCGCGACACGCGCGCCGGAAGCGTCGAGACGATGATCTCGTCGTAGGCCGCGGCGTCCAGCGCCGCGGAGACCGCCCGGAACGGGTCCTCGTCCCCGACCAGCCCTTCCACGCGGCCGCCGGCCGCGTCCTCGAGCAGCGGGATGGCAAGCTCGAGCGTGATCCCCGATTCCTCCGTGTCGGCATCCCAGAACGGTCGGGGCACGAGCAGCGTGAACCGGCACGCGCCCTCGGACGCCCGCCGCCGGACCTCGGCGAGCAGCATCGGCGTCGCCGCGGTCCGGTTGGCGACGATCAGGACATGCGGCTCGTGGGACATGTCAGCGTCCTACTCCTCCGGCGCACGCGCGTCAAGCGCGCGGCTCGGCGGCGAGCGACGCCGCCGGCGGGCAGGGTCCGCCGGCGGCGCGCGAGGAGGTTCAGCCGAGCTGCTCGGTGAGCTCGTCGACGACCTCGAACAGGTCGGCGACGGCGCCGTAGTGGGCGATGTTGAAGATCGCCGCGCCCGGGTCGGTGTTGACCGCGATGATCAGCTCGGAACCCTGCATGCCCTCGACATGCTCGGGCGCCCCGGACACGCCGAGCCCGAGGTAGAGCTTGGGCTTGACGTTCGCGCCCGACTTGCCGATCTGGCGGGCCTTGGGGACCCAGCCGGAGTCGATCACCGGTCGCGACGCGGCCAGCTCGGCTCCGAGCGCGGTCGCGAGCTCCTCGGCGAGCTCGATGTTCTCGGCGCCGCCGATCCCGCGGCCGACGCACACGATGCGGTCGGCGGCCGTGAGGTCCACGCCTCCTTCGGCGGGTTCGACCGCTTCCAGGAACGTCGTGCGCAGGCTGTCGAGCGTCGCCGGCGCAGCGAGCTGGACGCGCTCGGCCGAGCCGCCCGCGGCCGGCTCGTCGCGCAGCGCCGCCGAATTGACCGCGAAGACCGCGGGCAGCGGCGCCGTGGTGGTGGCGTGCAGCTGGCCGCCGTAGATCGCGCTGACCGCCTCGGCAGCCCCGCCGGACAGCGAGATCTCGAGGCAATAGCCGACGAACGGCAGGTTCGCCGCGGCCGCCGCGGCGGCGCCGACGTCATAGCCCGCGGTGGTGTTCTCGACCAGGACGACGTCGGGCGAGCGGTCCTTGATCGCCGCCGCCAGCACCGCCTGATGCGCTTCCGGGAGATACGGCGAGAGCGCCGGATGCGTGACTTCGAGCACGACGTCCGCCGCGCCGAGCACGGCGGCGTCGGAGGGCTCGGCGCCCGCGACGAGCGCGACCAGCGCGCCGCCGGCGGCGTCGGCGAGCGGGCGCGCGAAGGCGAGCAGGCGACCGTTGATCGCCGGATCGATATAGACGAGGACGTCACCCATCAGCTCACCAGAGCTCCTTGTTCGCGCAACACCGCGACGATCTGCGCGGCCACCTTCGCGGCGTCGCCCTCGAGCATCGTCGCCCCAGTCGTCGGCTCCGGACGGGCGAGCGAGACGAGCGTCGACGGCTGCGGCGGTGCGGCGGCGCCGAGGCTCAGCGGCTCGGCGTTGGCCTCGGTCATCGCCTGGCGCAGGCGTGTCATCGACACGTAGCGCGGCGGCTGGCTCGCGGACTGGACGCCCACGACCGCCGGCAGCCCGAGGCCGAGCACGGACAGCCGGCCGCCGGCGTACTCCTGTTGCACGCGCGCGGTACCGCCGTCCACGCTGACGCCCACGACGACGCTGGCCTGCGGCCAGCCCAGCGTGACGCCGAGCACGGGCGCGGTCTGTCCGAAGATGTCGTACGGTGTCTGCACGCCGACCAGCACGAGGTCGGGCGCGAGCTGACGGAACGCATCCGCGAACGCCAGCGCCGAGGCGCGGGTGTCATACACGTCAAGCTCGCCCGCGTCGGCGATCACCACCCGGTCCGCGCCCCGCGCGTACGCGACCCGCAGAGCCTCCTCGATCCCTTCGGCCTTCAGGCCCACGGCGGTGACCGTGGCTCCGGTGGCCTCTTTGATCAGCACGGCTTCTTCGAGCGCCTGGTCGTCGAAGTCGGTGATCGTCATATCGACGAACTCGCGGTCGATGTCGGTGCCGTTCTCGTCGACCTCGAGTTCGTCGCCCGCCTTTGGCATGAGGCGGACCGCTACGGCGATGTTCATGGCCACGACCTTACGCGGGGGGTTTCCAGACCGAGTCCGTAGTTTCACGCAGACGATGTGGGGCGGGCGCCCGATGGCGGGTCGAGCGCGATGCATGAGTCTGAGCCGAACACGAGGCCCGAGGGAGGGACCGTTTCATGAGCAACGAGCTCAACGCCGACATGCTCAAGGTCGCGCTCAAGTCGATTGACGATTTCGCTGCACAAGAACTGCCCGATTCGCTGCTGATCGAGCTCGACGAACGCGACGAGTTCCCCGCCGAGATCGTGCGCCGGATGTCGTCCGGCGACGAGCTCGGGATCCAGCTCGTCTTCGTGCCCTTCGAATACGGAGGCATGGGCGGCGGCGCGCTCGACGTCTACCGCGTGTGCGAGAAGATCGCCAGGATCGACCTCGGCCTCGCGACCTCCGAGCTCGCGACCTTCCTCGGCAGCGACCCGATCCGTGTCGGTGGTACGCCCGAGCAGAAGCGCGAGTACATGACGCGCATCGCAAAGGACGGCGTTCTCTTCGCCTACGGGGCGACCGAGCCCGAGGCCGGCAGCGACCTCGGCGCGCTCAAGACCGTCGCCGAGCGCGTCAATGGCGGCTACCGGATCAGCGGCGTCAAGCAGTGGATCTCCAACGGCGGCGTCGCCGACATCTACACGATCCTCGCGCTCGCCCCCGGCGGCCCGACGTGGTTCGTCGTCGAGAAGGGCGCCGAGGGCTTCACGCACGGCCATCACGAGGACAAGCACGGCATCCGCCTCAGCAACACCGCCTCGCTGTTCCTCGACAAGGTCTACGTGGACGCCGATCGCTTGGTCGGCGGCGTCGAGGGACAGGGTCTCGTCCAGGCCCAGCAGGTCTTCGGCTACACGCGGCTCATGGTCGCCGCGTTCGGGCTGGGAGCAGGTTGGGAGGCGCTCGACCGCGCGATCGCCTACTCGCGCAAGCGCATCCAGGCCGGCGGCCCGCTCTCCGAGAAAGAGGGCTACACGCACAAGCTGATCGTCCCCCACGCCGTCGCGCTGGAAGCCGCGCGCGCCGCGATCGAGGAGACCGCCGAGCGCATCGACGCCGGCGAGGGCGTGCTGAACATCGAGGGCGCGGTCGCCAAGTACCTCGCCACCGAAGCGGGCGACGCCGCCGCCGACGCGGCGATCCAGGCCCACGGCGGCTACGGCTACACGCACGACTACATGGTCGAGAAGATCAAGCGCGACGTCCGCATCACCCGCATCTACGAAGGCACCTCCGAGATCATGGAGATGACGATGGGACGCGGGCGCTGGCAGGAGCACCTCAAGACCGGCGGCGACTACTACCACGCAAGCGCCCGCGAGCTCGAGGCGCTGCACGCCGAACGGCCCGAGGTCGGCGCCGACGTCGCCGCACTCGCGCACCATGCGCTGGCCGCCGTGCTCGAGGAGTGCCGCGCGCAGAAGCTGACCCGCCACCAGCACGTCCTGCTGCGGCTCGGAGTCCTGATCGCGCAGGCCGAAGGCTCCGCCGCGCTCGCGCGCCGCGCCAAGCGCGCCGCGACCAAGACCCTGCACCCGAAGGCCGACCGCAGCCTGCGTGCCCCCGCGCTGGCCGCCATCAGCCGGGTGAACGCGCGCAACGCCGCCATGACGATCGCGACCGAGGCCGTGCGCCTCGTGGCCGGCTCGGACGGTGGCGGCATGGGCGGACTGGAACTCGACTTTGCGGCGATCCACGGGGCCCAGGGCGGGCTCCTCGCCGACATGCAGACCGTCGCGGACGCGCTGTACGCGCGCAAGCGGCCCTGACCTCTCAACGAAAGCCGGACTGAACCGTGACCCCCTCCGCCGATCGCGCCGTCGCCATCATTGGCGTCAGCGCCATCCTCCCCGACGCACCGACCGCCGACGCCTTCTGGGCGAACATCCGCGGAGGCCGGTACTCGATCAGCGAGGTCGATCCTGCTCGCTGGGATCCCGCGCTCTACTTCGAAACCGATCGCGCGTCCGAGAAGACGTACTCGAAGATCGGCGGCTGGGTTCGCGACTGGGAGTGGAACCCGCTGGCTTGGAAGCTCCCGATCCCGCCGAAGGTCGGCGACGCGATGGACGACGCGCAGAAGTGGGCCGTCGCCTGCACGCGCATGACGCTGATGGACTACGGCTGGCCCCAGCGCCCGCTGGATCTCGAGCGCACCGCGGTGATCCTCGGCAACGCGATGGCGGGCGAGGCGCACTACCGGACGACGCTGCGGATCGCGTTCCCCGAACTGGCCCGCGACCTCGAGGGCGGCGCGAGCTTCGGCGCGCTCCCGGCCGACGTGCGCGCGGCGATCACGGCCGAGCTGTACTCCCGGATGGACTCCGACCTGCCGCCGATCACCGAGGACACGATGCCCGGTGAGCTGAGCAACTGCCTCGCCGGCAGGGTCGCGAACCTGTTCAACCTGCGCGGGCCCAACTACATCGTCGACGCGGCCTGCGCGTCGGCGATGGCGGCGATGGACGCCTCGATCGAGGGCCTTATCCAGGGGCACTACGACACCGTCGTGACCGGCGGCGTGGACCGCAACATGGGCGTCACGTCCTTCATCAAGTTCTGCGCGATCGGGGCGCTGTCGGGCACCGGCACGCGGCCGTACGCGGAGGGCGCCGACGGCTTCGTGATGGGCGAGGGCGCCGCGCTGTTCCTGCTCAAGCGCCTCGCCGACGCCGAGCGCGACGGCGACCGCATCTACGCGCTCGTGCGCGGCATGGCCGGATCGAGCGATGGCAAGGGGAAGGGGCTCACGGCGCCTAACCCGATCGGCCAGCGGCTGGCGATCGAGCGTGCCTGGGCCAACGCGGGGATCTCGCCCGCCGAGTGCTCGCTGATGGAGGGCCACGGCACGTCGACGGCGGTCGGCGACTCCGTCGAGCTCAGCAGCCTCGACGAGGCGTTCCGCGGCGCCGGGCTGAAGCCCGGCTCGGTCGCGCTGGGGTCCGCAAAGTCGAACATCGGCCACCTGAAGGCGGCCGCCGGCGCCGCGGGGATGCTCAAGGCCACGCTCGCGCTGCACCACAAGACGCTGCCGCCGAGCCTCGGCTTCGACGCCCCGAACCCGATCGTCGACTGGTCCGCGACCCCGTTCGCGGTCAACACCGAGCTGCGCGACTGGGAGGTCGCCAACGGCAACACGCGCGTCGCCGGCGTCAGCGCGTTCGGCTTCGGCGGGACCAACTTTCACGCCGTGCTCGAGGAGTACGTGCCGGGCCGCCTGAGCAACGGCAACGGCCATTCGAGCATTGCGGTGTCGATGGACGTGCCGGCGGCGGCCCCTGGGGAGGAGCCCCGTACCGCCGGCGCGTCCGCGCCCGCCGCCGCGGCGACCGTCGCGGCATCCGCTCCCGCCGCCGCCGCGCCCGTTGAGGCGCCGCCGGCACCCGCGGCACCGCCGGCGCCCGTCGCCGCGAAGCCGCCCCGCGGCATCTTCCTCGCCGGCGCGGCCGACGAGGCCGGGCTCGCGGTCCGGCTGAGCGCGGCCGTCGCGTCCGACGGCCCCCCGGCGCCCGAGGATCTGGCCGCCCCGGAGCGCATCTGCATCGACTACGCCGACGCCGCCGAGCTCGCCGTCAAGGTCAAGCAGGCCCTGAAGGCGATCGAGTCCGGTAACCCGGCCGCCTGGAAGGCGCTGCAGGGCCGCGGCGTCTTCCGCGGCAGCGGCCCGGCCGGCAAGGTCGCGTTCCTCTACACGGGCCAGGGCTCGCAGTACGCGAACATGCTGGCCGAGCTGCGGCAGACCGAGCCGGTCGTCGCCGCCACATTCGACGAGGCGGACGCGATCATGCGGCCGCTGCTCGACGGGCGCGCGCTGTCGGACATCATCTTCGTCGGCCCCGAGGGCGTGGCGGAGGCCGAGGCGCAGCTCATGAAGACGGAGATCACGCAGCCGGCGGTCCTCACCGTCGACATCGCGCTGACGCGCCTGCTCGCCGTCCACGGCATCGAGCCGGACTTCGTGATGGGCCACTCGGTGGGCGAATACGGCGCGCTGGTCGCCGCCGGGATCATGTCCTTCGAGAGCGCACTGGAGGCCGTGAGCGCCCGCGGACGGGAGATGGCCAGCCTCGACGTCGGCGACCCCGGCGCGATGGCCGCGGTCTCCGCGCCGCTCGAGGAGGTCGAGCAGATCGTCGCGGACGTCGACGGCTACGTCGTGCTCGCCAACGTCAACTCGACCAACCAGGTCGTGCTCGGCGGCGAGACCAAGGCGGTCGAGGCGGCGATCGAGAAGATCCTCGAGCGCGGTGACCGCGCGATGAAGCTCCCGGTCAGCCACGCGTTTCACACGAAGCTCGTCGCCGCGGCCAGCGATCCGCTGCGCACGATGCTGCGCCGCCTGACGCTCTCGCCGGCGCGCATCCCGATCGTCGCCAACCTCAACGGCGAGTTCTATCCGAGCGGGCCCGACGTCTCGGAGCAGATCATCGACATCCTGGGCGACCAGGTCGCCTCGCAGGTGCAGTTCGTCAAGGGGCTCCACACGCTCTATGACGCGGGTGCGCGGGTGTTCGTCGAGACCGGTCCCAAGCGGGCCCTGTGGGGCTTCGCGGCCGACGTGCTCGGCGACAACGCGATGAGCCTGTTCACCAACCACCCGAAGGTCGGCGAGCTGCCGTCCTTCAACCAGGCGCTGTGCGGCCTCTACGCCTCCGGCGTGGGCGCCCCCGCTCCGGCCGAGGAGCCGGCTGCCGTGCAGGTGCGCTCGAACGCCGAGGAGCCGGTGGTCATCACCGGCGCGGCGGTCGGGACGCCCGGGACGGAGAAGGTGTTCGACGACGGGAACCTGGGTCGCCTGCTGAACGGCGAGCAGCTGATCGGCGCGATCCCGGCGCACGTGCGCCAGGAGATCGCCGACCGCCACATCACCCGGGTGGTGAAGAGCGAGGACGGCTCCGGCTCGTTCCAGACGATCGACGATCCCGCCGACGTGATCAAGCTCGCCGCGCGCGGCGGGGTGCTCGACATGGCCGAGGAGTTCGGCCTCGACGACAACCGCATCGCCGCGCTCGGGCGCGAGACGCGGCTGGCGATCGCCGCCGGCATCGACGCGCTGCGCGACGCCGGAATCCCGGTCATCCAGCACTACAAGGACACGACGCGCGGGACCAAGCTGCCCGAGAAGTGGCGGCTGCCGGATTCGCTGCAGGACGACACCGGCGTGATCTTCGCGTCCGCCTATTCCGGGTTCGGGGACTTCGCCGAGGAGATGAGCGCGTTCTGGACCGAGCGCGTCAAGGTCGGGCGGCTCGAGGAGCTGCGCGAGGTGCGCGCCGGCGCGGACGCCGGCGCCGCCCGCGACGACATCGACCGCCGGATCGCCGAGCTCGAGCAGGAGCTGCAGGAACACCCGCACACTTTCGACCGCCGCTTCCTGTTCCGCACGCTCTCGATGGGGCACTCCCAGTTCGCCGAGCTGATCGGGGCGCGCGGACCGAACACGCAGATCAACTCGGCGTGCGCGAGCACGACGCAGGCCGTCGCGCTGGCCGAGGACTGGATCCGCGCCGGGCGCTGCTCGCGCGTGGTGGTCGTGGCCGCCGACGACGTGACCGCCGACGCACTCCTGCCGTGGGTCGGCTCGGGCTTCCTGGCCTCGGGCGCCGCGGCGACCGACGAGAAGGTCGAGGACGCCGCGCTTCCGTTCGACCGGCGCCGCCACGGGATGATCCTGGGGATGGGCGCGGCCGGCATCGTGGTCGAGAGCGCCGCCGCCGCCCGCGAGCGCGGCGTGACGCCGATCTGCGAGGTGCTGGGCGCGGTCACCGCGAACAGCGCCTTCCACGGCTCGCGTCTCGACGTCTCGCACATCGGCGGCGTGATGGAGTCCGTCGTCCGCCAGGCCGAGGCGCGCGGCGTCCGGCGCGAGGAGATCGCCCCGGAGACCTTGTTCGTCTCGCACGAGACCTACACGCCGGCGCGCGGCGGCAGCGCCGCGGCCGAGATCCATGCCCTGCGCCGCGTGTTCGGCGACCGGGCGGGGCAGATCGTGATCGCCAACACCAAGGGCATCACCGGTCACGCGATGGGCGTCGGGATCGAGGACGTCGCCGCGATCAAGGGCCTCGAGACCGGCCTCGTGCCGGCGGTCCCGAACTTCCGCGACATCGACCCGGAACTCGGCGAGCTCAACCTCTCCAAGGGCGGCCACTACCCCATCCGCTACGCGCTGCGCCTCGCGGCCGGGTTCGGCTCCCAGATCAGCATGGTGCTGCTGCGCTGGACGCCGGTCGCCGACGGCCGCCGCCGCACCCCCTCCGAGCTCGGCTTCGACTACCGGATCGCCGACCGTGCCAAGTGGAAGACCTGGCTGCGCACGATCACCGGCCAGCCCGAGCCGCAGCTCGAGGTGGTCAAGCACCACCTGCGCGTCATCGACACGGGTCCCGCGGCAGTCGGCGCGCCGGCCCGCGAGCCGTTCGCGACGCCGACGGTGGCGCGCAAGGTCGCCCCGCCCGCGCCCGTGAAGGCCACGGCGCCCGCGGCTGCGCCCGCCCCCGTCACCGCGCCGACGCCCGCGCCCGTCGCGTTCACGGCACCCAAGCCGACCCCGGTGGCCCCGGTCCCCGCGGCGACGCCCGCGCCGAGCGCGGCCCCCGCCGCACGCGCCGCGGCACTCATGGCCTCGACCCCGTCCGCGGCTTCGACGCCCGTCCCGATCCCGCCGGCCCCCGCGCCGGCCAAGCCCGCGGAGTCCGCGGCGACGCCTGCGGCGCCCGCCCCGACCGCGGAGCCGCCGGCCTCTTCGGCCGGACCCGAGGAGATCCTCGCCGCGGTGCTGGAGATCGTGGCCGCGCAGACCGGCTACCCGGCCGACATGCTCGACCCCGAACTCGACCTCGAAGCCGACCTCGGCATCGACACCGTCAAGCAGGCCGAGATGTTCGCCGCGATCCGTGAGCGCTACGGCATCGAGCGCGACGACAACCTCAAGCTGCGCGACTACCCCACCCTGCGCCACGTCGCCGGGTTCGTCGAAGACAACACCACCGCCACGACCGCGCCGGCGGCGCCCGCCGCGACGGTGAGCGCGCCGGTCGAGACGCCGGCCCCCGCGGCCCCGGCCGCGGCCCCCACCACCCCCACCACGACGGCCACGGCGCCGGCGGCGTCGCCCGAGGAGATCCTCGCCGCGGTGCTGGAGATCGTGGCCGCGCAGACCGGCTACCCGGCCGACATGCTCGACCCCGAACTCGACCTCGAAGCCGACCTCGGCATCGACACCGTCAAGCAGGCCGAGATGTTCGCCGCGATCCGCGAGCGCTACGGCATCGAGCGCGACGACAACCTCAAGCTGCGCGACTACCCCACCCTGCGCCACGTCGCCGGGTTCGTCGAAGACAACACCACCACCACGCCCGCGGCGCCCGCCGCGACGGCCCCCGCGCCGGTCGAGACGCCGGCCCCCGCGGCCCCCACCACCCCCGCCACGACGACGGCCACGGCGCCGGCCGCCTCGCCCGAGGAGATCCTCGCCGCCGTGCTCGAGATCGTCGCCGCGCAGACCGGCTACCCGGCCGACATGCTCGACCCCGAACTCGACCTCGAAGCCGACCTCGGCATCGACACCGTCAAACAGGCCGAGATGTTCGCCGCCATCCGCGAGCGCTACGGCATCGACCGCGACGACAACCTCAAGCTGCGCGACTACCCCACCCTGCGCCACGTCGCCGGGTTCGTCGAAGACAACACCACCACCACGCCCGCGGCGCCCGCCGCGACGGCCCCCGCGCCGGTCGAGACGCCGGCCCCCGCGGCCCCCACCACCCCCGCCACGACGACGGCCACGGCGCCGGCCGCCTCGCCCGAGGAGATCCTCGCCGCCGTGCTGGAGATCGTGGCCGCGCAGACCGGCTACCCGGCCGACATGCTCGACCCCGAACTCGACCTCGAAGCCGACCTCGGCATCGACACCGTCAAACAGGCCGAGATGTTCGCCGCCATCCGCGAGCGCTACGGCATCGAGCGCGACGACAACCTCAAGCTGCGCGACTACCCCACCCTGCGCCACGTCGCCGGGTTCGTCGAAGACAACACCACCACCACGCCCGCGGCGCCCGCCGCGACGGCGAGCGCGCCGGTCGAGACGCCGGCCCCCGCGGCCCCCACCACCCCCGCCACGACGACGGCCACGGCGCCGGCCGCGTCGCCCGAGGAGATCCTCGCCGCCGTGCTCGAGATCGTCGCCGCGCAGACCGGCTACCCGGCCGACATGCTCGACCCCGAACTCGACCTCGAAGCCGACCTCGGCATCGACACCGTCAAACAGGCCGAGATGTTCGCCGCCATCCGCGAGCGCTACGGCATCGAGCGCGACGACAACCTCAAGCTGCGCGACTACCCCACCCTGCGCCACGTCGCCGGGTTCGTCGAAGACAACACCACCACCACGCCCGCGGCGCCCGCCGCGACGGCGAGCGCGCCGGTCGAGACGCCCGCCGCCCCCGCGGCCCCGGCCGCGGCCCCACCACCCCCGCCACGACGACGGCGACGGCGCCGGCCGCGTCGCCCGAGGAAATCCTCGCCGCCGTGCTCGAGATCGTCGCCGCGCAGACCGGCTACCCGGCCGACATGCTCGACCCCGAACTCGACCTCGAAGCCGACCTCGGCATCGACACCGTCAAACAGGCCGAGATGTTCGCCGCCATCCGCGAGCGCTACGGCATCGACCGCGACGACAACCTCAAGCTGCGCGACTACCCCACCCTGCGCCACGTCGCCGGGTTCGTCGAAGACAACACCACCACCACGCCCGCGGCGCCCGCCGCGACGGTGAGCGTGCCGGCCGAGACGCCCGCCGCCCCCGCGGCCCCGGCCGCGGCCCCCACCACCCCCGCCACGACGACGGCGACGGCGCCGGCCGCGTCGCCCGAGGAGATCCTCGCCGCCGTGCTCGAGATCGTCGCCGCGCAGACCGGCTACCCGGCCGACATGCTCGACCCCGAACTCGACCTCGAAGCCGACCTCGGCATCGACACCGTCAAACAGGCCGAGATGTTCGCCGCCATCCGCGAGCGCTACGGCATCGACCGCGACGACAACCTCAAGCTGCGCGACTACCCCACCCTGCGCCACGTCGCCGGGTTCGTCGAAGACAACACCGGCGCCCCCGCGCCGGTGGCCGACGCGGAGCCCGAGGCCGCGCCCGCGGCCGACGAGGTGCCCGAGCCGGTCGCCGACCCGGCGCCCGCCGACAACCCGGCGTTCCCGCGGCGCGTGCCGGTCCCCGTGCTGCGCCCGCCGCTGGAGCGCTGCGGGCCGACCAACGTCCAACTGGGCGAGGGGAGCCGCGTGATCGTGGCCCCCGACACCGGCGGCGTCGCCGCGGCGCTGACCGGACGGCTGCGCAAGCTCGGCGTGGAGGTCATCACGCGGGCCGACGGCGGGAAGGTCGACGGCGTGTTCTGGCTGCCGGGCCTCGACGTCGAGCCGGCCGAGCTGGACGCCGCCGGCTGGCACGACGGGCTCGCCGCGCGCGTCAAGCGGCTCGCCGAACTGATGCGCGAGCTGCCCGAGACCGCGTTCCTGGTCTCCGGGACCCGGCTCGGCGGCCGCCACGGCTACGACGCCGCGGGCGCCGCGTCCGTGATGGGCGGCGCCGTGAGCGGGTTCACCAAGGCCCTGTCACGCGAGCGGCCCGACACGCTGATCAAGGTCGTCGACTTCGAGCGCTCGCGCAAGTCCGCCGAGCCCGCCGAGCGGTTGCTCGGGGAGGCCCTGAGCGACCCCGGCGCGGTCGAGATCGGCTATGCCGACGGTCTGCGCTGGACGATCGCGGTGGTCGAGCAGCCGGTGGCCGACGCGCGGGCGATGAAGCTCACGCCCGAGACCACGTTCGTGGTCACCGGCGCGGCCGGCAGCATCGTGTCGGCGATCGTCACCGACCTCACGCGCGCCGCCGGAGGCGGCACGTTCCATCTGCTCGACCTGGCGGAGGCGCCGCCGAAGGACGACCAGGACGTCGCCCGCTTCAGCACCGACCGCGAAGGCCTCAAGCGCGACCTCGTCGAGCGCGAGCGCGCCGCGGGCGGCAAGCCGACGCCGAAGACGATCGAACAGGCGCTGGCCCGGATCGAGCGGTCCGCGGAGGCACGGGCGGCGCTCGACGCGATCGAGGCCGCCGGCGGCAGCGCCCACTGGCACGCGGTCAACCTGACCGACGCCGGCGCGGTCTCCGCGGCGCTGCAGGGCGCGGGCAAGGTCGACGCGCTGATCCACGCGGCGGGCCTGGAGATCAGCCACCCGCTGCCCAAGAAGCCGCAGAAGGAGTACGACCTCGTCTTCGACGTCAAGGCCGACGGCTGGTTCAACCTCATCAGCGCGCTGGACGAACCGCCGAAGGCCGTCGTGGTCTTCAGCTCGATCGCGGGACGCTTCGGCAACTCCGCCCAGACGGACTACTCGGCGGCCAACGACCTGCTGTGCAAGGCGATCTCCAACATGCGCCGCGACGGCGTGACCCGGGGCATCGCGATCGACTGGACCGCGTGGGCCGGCATCGGCATGGCCACGCGCGGCTCGATCCCCAAGATCATGGAGATGGCCGGGATCGAGATGCTGCCGCCCGAGGTGGGCGTGCCGATCGTGCGCCGCGAGCTCGAGCGCGGCGGCGGCGAGATCATCGCCGCCGGCAAGCTCGGCATCATGCTCGACGAGACCCCGCAGGACATCGAGATCCCGAGCGGGCCGATGAGCGGCACCACCGCGCGGATCACGATCAACGGCGGCCTCGAGCTCGAGACCGAGCTCGACCCGACCCGCCAGGGCTTCCTGTTCGACCACCGCATCGACGGCACCGCGGTGCTGCCCGGCGTGATGGGAATGGAGGCGTTCGTGGAGGCGGCGGCGGCGCTCGCGCCGGGCTACACGGTCACGACCGTGGAGGACGTCGACCTGCGCTCGCCGTTCAAGTTCTACCGCGACGAGCCGCGTGCGCCGGACGTGATCGCACTGGTGCGCGACGACGGCGACGGGCGCCTGGTCGCCGATTGCCGGCTGGTCGGCCGGCGCACGCTGGCCAGCGGCGAGGTGCAGGAGACGCTGCACTTCACTGGCCGCGTCCGGCTCGCCCGCGAGCCGCTGCCCGCCCCGCACGTCGACCCGCCGCCCACCAGCCCGGACGGCATGGTCGTGGTCGGGCACGACGACCTCTACCGCGTCTACTTCCATGGCCCCGCCTACCAGGTCCTGCAGCAGGCCTACCGCCGCAACGGTGACGTGATCGGCCTGATGGCCGACAACCTGCCGCCGAACCACGAGGCGGACATGGGACCGACCCAGCTGGTGCCGCGGCTGATCGAGCTGTGCTTCCAGACCGCGGGCGTGTGGGAGATCGGCACCGTCGGCCGGATGGCCCTGCCGACCCGCGTGGCCCGGCTGGAGCGCTACGCCGGGGCCGACGCGCCCGGCCGGCTGACCGCGCTGGTGCGGCCGCGGCCGGATGGGGTGATCGACGCGGAGGTGGTCGACGAGTCGGGCACCGTCCGCATCAAGCTCGAGGGCTACACCACGACGGTGCTGCCCGCGCCCCTCGACGAGGCCTCGCTGGCGCCGCTGCGGGCCGTCGTGGAGGGAGGAGCGGCATGAGCATCCGACAGATCCGCCGTCTCGCCGTGATCAACCGCGGCGAGGCGGCCATGCGCCTGATCCACGCAGTCCGCGAGATCAACGAGACCGCCGCGGAGCCGATCACGGTGATCGCGCTCTACACCGATCCCGAGCGCCAGGCCATGTTCGTGCGCCACGCCGACGAGGCCTACCACCTCGGCCCGGCGACCACTGTCAGCGCGGACGGCCGCCGGCTGAACGGCTACCTCGACTACGCGGCGCTCGAGCGCGCGCTGGTGGAGACCCGGGCCGACGCGGCGTGGCCCGGCTGGGGCTTCGTGGCCGAGCAGCCGGAGTTCGCCGACCTGTGCGACCGCCTCGGCATCGTGTTCATCGGCCCGAGCGGCGACGTCATGCGCCGGCTCGGCGACAAGGTCGCGGCCAAGCGCCTGGCCGAGGAGTCCGGCGTCCCCGTCGCGCCGTGGAGTCGAGGGCCCGTGCTCGACGCCGACGATGCGCGGCGCCACGCCGCCGAGATCGGCTACCCGCTGATGGTCAAGGCCACGGCGGGCGGCGGCGGGCGCGGCATCCGCCGCGTCGGCGGGCCGGACGAGCTGCCCGCCGCGTTTGCCGGCGCGCGCGTCGAGGCCCACGAGGCGTTCGGCGACGACACGGTGTTCATGGAGGCGCTGATCACGCCCGCGCGGCACGTCGAGGTGCAGCTGATCGCCGACGGCGAGGGCACCGCATGGGCCGTCGGCGTGCGCGACTGCTCCTGTCAGCGCCGCCACCAGAAGGTCATCGAGGAATCCTCCAGCCCGGCCCTCACGAGCGATCAAGAGGAACTGCTGATGTCCTCCGCGAGCCGGTTGGCGCTGGCCAGCGGCTACCGGGGCGCGGCGACGGTCGAGTTCCTCTACGAGCCCGAGGCCAAGCGCTTCTCGTTCATGGAGGTCAACGCGCGCCTGCAGGTCGAGCATCCCGTCACCGAAGCGGTCACCGGACTTGACCTCGTCAAGCTCCAGCTGCACGTAGCCGCGGGCGGGCGGCTCGAGGGTGAGCCGCCGTCGTCCAGCGGGCACTCCGTGGAGGCCCGGCTGAACGCCGAGGACCCGGCGTTGGGCTTCGAGCCCGCGCCCGGCCGCGTCCAGCGGCTCGAGCTCCCGACGGGCCCGGGCGTGCGCGTGGACTGCGGCGTCGCCGCGGGTGACGTGATCCCGCCCGAGTTCGACTCCATGATCGCCAAGGTGATCGCCGTCGGCCGCAACCGTGAGGAAGCGCTCGCGCGGCTGCGCCGGGCGCTGCGCTCCACCGTCGCGGTCATCGAGGGCGGCACGACCAACCGCGCCTTCCTGCTCGATCTGCTCAACCGGCCCGAGATGCGGGCGGGGACGATCGACACCGGCTGGCTCGACGGGCTGCAACTCGGCGGCGAGCTCGATGTGGTGCGCGACGCCCACGCGGCGCTCGTGCAGGCGGCGATCGAGATCGCCGACGGCGAGACCGCGACCGAGCGCGCCATGTTCTACGCGCTGGCGCGCCGCGGGCGTCCGCAGGCGCCGGCCCGGCTGGGCCGCACGGTCGAGCTCCGCTACCACGGGCGCGGCTACCGCTTCCGGGTCTGGCACGTCGGCCCGGGGCACCGCCGCGTGACCGTCGACAACGCCGCGATCGAGGCCGAGATCGAGTTCCTGAGCGAGCACGAGCGCCGCCTGACGATCGCCGGCCAGACCTACCGCACGCTGGTCTCCAGCCAGGGCACCGAACTGCTCGTCGAAGTCGACGGCGTGGCCCACCGCGTCGCGCGCGACGAGGGTGGCGTGGTGCGCAGCCGCGGCCCGGCCGTGGTCATCGCCCTGCCGTTCGCGCCCGGCGACGAGGTGGCCGAGGGCGACGTCGTCGCCGTGCTCGAGAGCATGAAGATGGAGCTCTCGCTGACCGCCCCGTACGCCGGCCGGGTCCGCCAGGTGCTGGCGACGGAGAACACGCAGGTCCGGGCGCACGCTCCGTTGCTGCGCCTCGATCCGCTCGACGGCGCCGTCGAGGTTCCCCGCGGCGCGCCCGTGGGGTTCCCGAGCAGCCCGCCCGCCAGCGACCTCAGGCGCCTGGAATGGCTGATGCTCGGCTACGAGGTCCCCGAGGACGAGATCCGCCGCACGCTCACGACCGCGACCGAGGACGGCGGGCAGCGCCTGCTCGCGGTCTTCGCCGACCTGTGCGCACTCGCCCGCCCGCGCCGCGACGAGGCCGACGCCGAGTGGGCGCGCAGCCCGCAGGAGTACATGCACGCGTACCTGCGCTCGCTCGACGCCAAAGCCGAAGGCCTGCCGCAGCGCTTCATCGCGCTGCTCGAGCGCGCCTTGGCGCGCTACGGCGTGGACGGCCTGGAACGCACCGCCGCGCTCGAGAACGCCTGCTTCCGGCTCTTCCTCGCGCAGCAGCGCACGCGCGTCTCGCGCGACGTGGTGCTCGCGGTGCTCGACCGCCAGCTCGCCGCGCCCGACCCCACGCCGGGTCTGCGCGAGGTTCTCGGCGAGCTCGAAACGGCCGCCGAGGGCCGCGATTCCGAGGTCGCGGACCGCGCCCGCGAGCTGCGCAACGTGATGTACGACGCCCCGCTGGCCGCCGCGGCCCGCGACGCGGCCTACGCCGCGATGGAGGAGCACCTCGACGCGCTCGCGCAAAACCCGCGGCGGGTCGACCGCGCTGAGCACCTGCACGCGCTCGTGACGTGCCCGCGTGTGATGGCGCCGATGCTGACGGCGCACATGACCTCCGAGGACCCGGTCCTGCGCGAGGCATTGCTCGAGGCGATGACCGCGCGCTACTACCGCGTCTGGCCGCTGGACCCGTTCACGCCCGCCACGCTCGGCGGCGTGCCGTTCGCGCTCACCAGTTACGAGCACGCGGGCGTGCGGCGCCATCTCGCCGCCGCATTCGTCGTGCCCGAGCAGCTGGACGCGGCCCTGACGGGGCTCGCAGACCACGCGGCGGGCCTGCCGAACGGCGACGGACTGGTCGCGGACTTCTACGCGTCCGCTCCGACGCACGCCGAGCGCGAGGCGCTCGTCGACCAGCTCGCGACCCGCGTGAGCGCCGCCGGACTTCCGGCGATCGTGGAGCGCGTCGTGATCGCGGTCGCGGAGGCGACTGCCGGCCTGGGCATGTCCGCCGTCGACGTCCACACGCTCGAGCGCGGGCCGGACGGCCTGCTCGACGAGGAGAAGCGCCTGCGCGGACTGCACCCGGAGATGGCCGAGCGGCTGCGGCTGTGGCGGCTCTCGGAGTTCGACCTCGAGCGCCTCCCGTCGGCCGAGGACGTCTACCTGCTGCACGGCACCGGCCGCGCCAACCCCGACGACCAGCGGCTCATCGCGGTCGCCGAGGTGCGCGACCTCACGCCCGTGCGCGACGCGGGCGGCGAGGTCGTGGGCCTCCCGGAGCTCGAGCGCATGCTCGAAGAGGCGTTCGAGGGGATCCGCGAGGCCCAGATGCACCGCTCGCCGCGCGAGCGCCTGCTCTGGAACCGCGTCCTGCTCTATGTGTGGCCGCCGATCGACGTGCTGCCCGAGGAGATGCGCCGGGTGATCGCCCGGCACGCGCGCAAGTCCGGCGCCCTGGGCATCGAGCTGGTGGCGGTCGACGGGCGCATGCCCGACCGTGACGGCGCGCTGCACGAGAAGGTCATGCACTTCTTCTCGCCGTCCGGGCGCGGGATCACCGTCGAGATCGAGGAGCCGCCCGACCATCCGCTGCAGCCGCTCGACGAGGGCGCGCGCCGCGTGATCCAGGCCCGCCGCCGCGGGACGGTGCATCCGTCGGAGATCATCCGCCTGCTGCCCGGCGACTTCGTCGAGTACGACCTCGACGATGCGCACCGGCTGGTCGAGGTGCACCGCGCTCCGGGGCGCAACGACGCCGGCATCGTCGTCGGCGTCGCGAGCACGCCGACCCCGACGTACCCCGAGGGCATGCGGCGCGTGCTGCTGCTCGGCGACCCCACGAAGGCGCTGGGATCGCTCGCCGAGCCCGAGTGCCGGCGGATCAACGCCGCGCTCGACCTCGCCGAGGAGCTCGGCGTGCCAGTGGAGTGGTTCGCGCTCTCGGCGGGCGCCAAGATCGCCATGGACTCCGGCACGGAGAACATGGACTGGATCGCGGACGTGCTGCGACGGATCGTCCAGTTCACGCAGCAAGGTGGCGAGATCAATGTCATCGTCACCGGCATCAACGTCGGTGCGCAGCCGTATTGGAACGCGGAAGCGACGATGTTGATGCATACCAGGGGCATTCTGGTGATGACTCCGGAGTCGGCGATGGTGCTGACCGGCAAGCAGGCGCTGGACTTCGCGGGCGGGGTGTCGGCCGAGGACAACTTCGGGATCGGCGGCTATGACCGCATCATGGGTCCCAACGGCCAGGCCCAGTACTGGGCCGCCGACCTGCCCGCCGCGTGCGCGCTGCTGATGCGCCACTACGACCACACGTACGTCGCGCCGGGCGAGCGCTTCCCGCGCCGCGCCGAGACCACCGACCCCGCCGACCGCGACGTCTCCCCCGCGCCGCACGTGCTGCCCGGCTCGCCGCTGCGGACCGTGGGCGACGTGCTCTCCAACCGCCACAACCCGGAGCGCAAGCTGCCGTTCGACATCCGCTCGGTGATGCGCGCCGTCGCGGACGGCGACCACCTGCCGCTCGAACGCTGGGCCGGGATGCACGAGGCCGAGGCGTCGGTCGTGTGGGCCGCGCACCTCGGCGGGCGGCCGGTGTGCCTGCTCGGTTTCGAGTCGCACCCGCTGTCGCGGCCGGGCATGGTGCCCGCCGACGGGCCCGAGCAGTGGTCGTCGGGAACGCTGTTCCCGAAGTCGGCGAAGAAGATCGCGCATGCGATCAACGCGGCCAGCGACCGCGTGCCGGTGGTCGTGCTCGCCAACCTGGCCGGCTTCGACGGGTCGCCGGAGTCGATGCGCGACCTGCAGCTCGAGTTCGGCGCGGAGATCGGCCGAGCGGTCGTCAACTTCCACGGCCCGATCGTGTTCTGCGTGATCTCGCGCTACCACGGCGGCGCGTTCGTGGTCTTCTCGCAGCGCCTGAACCCGGAACTGGTGGCGGTCGCGGTCGACGGCGCGCGCGCGTCGGTGATCGGCGGCTCAGCGGCGGCCGCCGTGGTCTTCGCCCGCGAGGTCAACGCGACGGCCCGCGCCGACGAGCGCATCCGCGCGCTCGACGCGCAGATCCAGGCCGCCGAGGGCACCGAACGAATCGCGTTGCGCGCGCAGCGCGAGGTGCAGTGGGCGAGCGTCCGCGCCGCCGCGATGGGCGAGCTGGCGGCCCGCTTCGACGGTGTGCACAGCGTCGAGCGCGCGGTGAAGATGGGCTCCGTGAGCGAGATCGTGGACCCGACGAAGCTGCGGCCGTTCCTGATCGAGGCAGTCGAGCGGGGGATCGAGCGGGCGCTGGAACCCGACGTCGCCAGCGATGGCCATCGGCTGGCTCACGAGATCACGCACTGACGTCGCGCCCGGAGAGGCGTGGCTGAGTGAGCGTGAGCGCGGTGTGTTGGCCGCGCTCACGCTCCCCGCCCGCCGCGCGGACTGGCGTCTGGGCCGCTGGACGGCCAAGACGGCGCTCGCGGCCTGGCTCGACGCCGACCTCGGGCGCATCGAGGTGCTGGCCGCCGCCGACGGCGCGCCGGAGGCGTGGCTGGACGGACAGCCCGCGCCGGTGTCGGTCTCGCTCAGTCACCGCGCGGGCCGGGCGCTGGCCGCCGTGACGGCGCCGCCGGTGATCGTCGGCTGCGACCTGGAGTGGATCGAGCCGCGCTCGGACGCGTTCGTGCGCGACTGGCTCGCGCCCTCCGAGCAGGCGCTCGTGTCGGTCGCCGCCGATCCCGCGCGCACCGCGAACCTCGCCTGGACGGCCAAGGAGGCGGCGGCCAAGGTCCGCCGCGAGGGCCTGCGGCTGGACGTCCGCTCCGCCGTGATGCGCCCGTGCGCGGGCGGCGAGACCGACGGCTGGCGGCCGCTCGCCGTCGACTGGACGCGCGAGGGCAGCTCGACGCCCGGCTGGTGGCGCGTCGACGAGGGCTGGGTGCTGGCGCTGGCGGCGGCGCCCGAGGCCCCGCCGCCGCGAGCGCTCAGAGCAGGCGTTCGATGACCGCGAGGTAGTCGAGCATTGAGTGGGTGCCGAGGAAGCGCTCGCGCGCGCGCACAGTGGGCGTCGACGCCCGAGCCGCGCGCGTAGGCGAGCAGCGGCACGAGCATCTCCGCCACCCCCCGCCGCGCGCGGTCGAGTTCACGTTCCACAGCTGTCGACCGGCCAGCTCGGTGCGCGCCAGGCGCTCGGCCCGGTGAACGGCCTGGGCCGCTGCCGCGGGCAGGATTCCGTCGAAGGAATCCACCGGCAGCGACCCGATGTCGACGAGCTGCAGCGTTACTCCGCGAGCACCGCCTGCGCGGCGGCCACGCGCGCGATCGGGAGCCGGTAGGGCGAGCAGGACACGTAGTCCAGCCCCGCGCGGTGGAAGAACCCGATCGAGTCCGGGTCGCCGCCGTGCTCGCCGCAGATCCCGAGCTCGATGTCCTTGCGGCCGAGGCGGCCGCGCTCGCAGGCCATCTCGACGAGGCCCCCGACGCCCGACTGGTCGATCGTCTCGAACGGCGAGCGGTCCATGATGCGCCGCTCCAGGTAGGCCGGGACGAACCCGCTCTCGACGTCGTCGCGCGAGAAGCCGAGCGCCGTCTGCGTGAGGTCGTTGGTCCCGAACGAGAAGAACGCCGCGTGCTGGGCCAGCCGCTCGGCGATGAAGCACGCCCGTGGCAGCTCGATCATCGTCCCGACGAGGTAGTCCTTGTCCTGGTGCAGGTCGTGCCGCTCGCCGACGCGCACGACGAGGTCGCGCATCGCCGCCAGCTCGCCCGTGTAGTCCACGAGCGGGATCATGATCTCGAGGATCGGCGGCGTCACGGCCGCGCGGTAGGCGAGCATGATCGCCTCGACCTGCATCTCGTAGATCTCCGGGTGCACGATCCCCAGGCGGCAGCCGCGCGTGCCGAGCATCGGGTTGACCTCGCCCATGCGCAGGACCAGCTCGAGCTCCTGCTCGAGCGCGGCCAGCTCCGGCGCGAGCTCGTCGCGGGCCTTCTGCACCGTCTGCCCGAGCCCGACGGGGTCGGGCAGGAACTCGTGCAGCGGCGGGTCGAGCAGGCGGATCGTCACCGGCAGCCCCGGCATCGCCGCGAACATGCCCTCGAAGTCCTGCTTCTGCAGCGGCAGCAGCTCGGCCAGCGCCGCGCGCCGCTCGGTCTCCGTGCGGGCCATGATCATCGCGCGCATGATCGGCTGGCGGTCGGCGGCCATGAACATGTGCTCGGTGCGGCACAGGCCGATGCCCTCGGCGCCGTGCTCGATCGCCTTCAGGGCGTCCGTCGGCGTGTCCGCGTTCGCGCGCACGCCGAGCCGGCGGATGCCGTCCGCCCACTGCAGCACCTGCTCGAAGCGCTCGCTGCGCGACGCCTCCACGAGCGGGACGTCGTCGGTGGTGACCAGGCCCGTGCTGCCGTCGATGGCGATCCGCTCCCCGGAGCTGACGACCACGTCGCCCACGCGGATCGTCTTGGCGCGCACGTCGATCTCCAGCTCGCCCGCGCCGACCACGGCGGGGCGGCCCATGCCGCGCGCGACGAGCGCGGCGTGCGACGCCTTCCCGCCCTCGGAGGTGAGGATCCCGCGGGCGGCGTGGAACCCGGCGACGTCGTCGGCCTCGGTGAACGGGCGGACGAGGATGACGTCGCGGCCGTGAGCCGACGCGGCCACGGCCTCCTTCGCGGTGAAGACCACTTCGCCCTTGGCCGCGCCCGGCGACGCGGCGACGCCGCGCGCCAGCACCTCGAAGTGCGCCTGCGGGTCGAACGTCGGGTGCAGGAGCGCGTCCAGCCGGTCGGCGTCGATCGTCATGAGCGCCTGCTCGCGGGTCAGCAGGCCCTCCTCGACGGCGTCGACGGCAAAGCGCACGGCGGCCTGCGCGGGCCGCTTGGCGGCGCGCGTCTGCAGCATGTAGAGGCGCTCGCGCTCGATCGTGAACTCGACGTCCTGCATGTCGCCGTAGTGGGACTCGAGCATGCGCAGGATCCGCAGCAGCTCGGCGTGCGCCTCGGGCAGATGCTCGACCAGCTCGTGCAGCGGGCGCGGCGTGCGGACGCCTGACACGACGTCCTCGCCCTGGGCGTCGAGCAGGAAGTCGCCGCTCGGCTCCGGCGCGCCGGTGACCTCGTCGCGCGAGAACGCGACGCCGGTCGCCGAGCCTCCGCCGAGGTTCCCGAACACCATCTGCTGCACGTTGACCGCCGTGCCCCAGTCGTCGGGGATGCCGTTGATGCGGCGGTACTGCACGGCGCGGTCGCCCATCCAGGACTGGAACACGGCGCGCACCGCGAGCCTGAGCTGTTCCACCGGCTCCTGCGGGAACTTCTCGCCCGTGTGGGTCTCGTACAGCGCCTCGAAGCGGCGCGTGATGTCCTTGAGCGCGGCGACGTTCAGGCCGCGGTCCTCGCGCACGCCGGCGCTGCGGCGGGCCGCCTTGAGGATCTCCTCGTAGCGCTCGCCCGGGATGTCGCGCACGACGCCGCCGAACATCTGCACGAAGCGCCGGTAGGAGTCCCACGCGAAGCGCTCGTTGCCGGAAGCCTCGGCGAGCCCGACGACCGATTCGTCGTTGAGCCCGAGGTCGAGGATCGTCTCGAGCATGCCCGGCATCGAGTCGCGCGCGCCGGAGCGCACCGACACGAGCAGCGGATCCTTCGGGTCGCCCAGCCGTCGCCCGGCGTGTGCCTCGAGGCGCGCGATCCCGTCCGCAAGCTGACGTTGCAGCTCGGGAGGCTCTGCGCCCTGATGCAGATAGGCGACGCACGCCGCGGTGGTGATCGTGAACCCGGCGGGCACGCGATCAGGCCCGAGCACGCGGGTCATCTCCGCGAGGTTCGCGCCCTTGCCGCCGAGCAGTTCGCGCTCCTCGCGCGAGCCGTCGGCGAAGTCCCTGACGTACTGGGTGGCCTCGATGGTCGACATGTGGCGGTTACGCCCCCTTGCGCGCGGCATCGAGAAGGACACGCTGCTCGGCCGCGGCGACGAGCTTCCGTGTTCGGTCCGCGACATCCGTATTGACGGAGATCGCGTCGATCCCGGCACGTACCAGAGCCTCAGCGTACTCCGGGTACACCGACTGCGCTTGAACGTGGATCGAGGTCTTGAGTCCCAGCACGCGCGCCTCGCGGATCAGCCGGCGCAGGAAGGCCAGCACCGCCGGGTCGCGTTCGTCGCTGGGCGGCTCCTCGCGGTCGGCGCCGAGGAGCAGGTGGGTGAGCCGGTTCGCGTCGATCGCGATGCCGGCGGCGCCGATCTCGGCGAAGCGCTCGAGCGAGAACAGGGCGCCCGGCACCTCGGCCGCCGCCCACAGTTCGAAGCCGGGCCGGTCGAGCAGGCCCGAGCCGGCGAGCTGCCGGCGGCAAGCCGCCAGCTCACGGGCGCTGCGCACGAACGGCGTCAGCAGATGAACGTTCACGTGGCCGTCGTCCCACACGAGCTTGAGCGCCTCGAGCTCGAGCCGGAAGCGCGCCCCGCCGTCGAGGTCGCTCGCGCGGTACAGGACCGGCCGCCCGGCGAAGCCGTCGGCGAAGGTGGTGAGCGCGGACGCGAGGCGGCTCGGGTCGAGGGCCTCGAGCGAGCGCAGCAGCCCGACGCCATCGGAGGCCAGCGCCGCGGCGGCGGCGACGTCGGAGGACCCGGCGAGGTTGAGCAGCACGCGCGTCGCGGTCACCGCCGGCTGCGCGCCGGCAATCGACAGCGGCTCGCGAGCGACGATCACGCCCGCGCGTTTGTCGACCGTGCAGCGCTCGGCGCCGGACTCGATGACGATGCGGTCGGCGCGCGGGCCCGTGGTCAGCACCCCGGCGCGAACCGGGGCGACCCGGCGCTGGACGATGACGGGGACGTCCATGCGCGAAGCCCGGCAGCGCCGGACCGCATCGATGACGGCGTCCGCGTCGCGGACGACCACGAACGGCTCGCCGTCGGCCGCCGAGCGGACGGTGACCGCGGCGTCCTCTCCCAGCTCGGCGTAGGCGGCGCGGATCGCCGCGGGCAGCAGCGGTCCGCGCTCCTCGCCGCCCGAGACGGCGAAGCCCGGCGGCACCGGCACGCCCGCGCCGGCCAGGGCGCCCAGCGCCGCGGCGGCGGGCATGTCGGCGTGCGAGAGCGCGGTGAGCGGGCGCACAGCAGCCTCGGGCCGAGTCTGGATCGCGGTCACACTGCGATTTTTAGAGTCCCCCGCGCCTTACACATGCGGGGAAGCTACGGACTCCCATCGGCGCGAATCCCCGAAGCGTCCTGCTATCCGGCGTCGTAGCGTGGCCGGCATGGACATGCCCAAGGGAGTGAGCGCCGCGTTCGCGGCATTCGGCAGCGAGACCCCGGCTCACGCGCGCGCGTGGATGAGCGCCGTTCAGGCGCTGGGAGAGGCGTCGGCGCTCGACGCCAAGACCGAGCACCTCGCGTATCTCGCCGTGCTGGCCGCGGTCGGTGCCGAAAGCGGCGTCCCGTTTCACGCGGGGCTCGCCAAGGGTGCGGGCGCGAGCCGCGAGGAGGTGACGAGCGCCATCCTCGTCGGCCTGCCGGCGGCCGGACAGCGGGTGATCGCCGCGCTGCCCGCCGCCCTCGCGGGTTACGACGCGGCGTGAAGTCTGCGACGGACTACGGAGGGCGCGTGCGGCCGAACGCCGATGGAGGGTCTCCCCGACCTCCTTAGGTTGCTCGCGACCGACTTGCTAGGAGACTGCATGCCCACTCGCATCGCCATCAACGGATTCGGACGGATCGGCCGCGGGGTCGTCCGCGCCGCCATCGAACGCGGCGCCGATCTCGAGATCGTCGCCGTCAACGACATCACCGATGCCGCGACGCTCGCTCACCTGCTCAACTACGACTCGATCTACGGGCGCTTCCCGGAGCGCGTACGGGTCGAGGACGGCGCGCTGGCGATCGGCGACCGCCGCATCCTCGCGCTCGCCGAGCGCGAGCCGGCCGACCTGCCGTGGGAGCGGCTCGGCGTGGATGTGGTGCTCGAGGCGACCGGCCGCTTCCGCACGCGCTCCGCCGCCGCGCAGCACCTCGAGGCAGGTGCCCGCAAGGTGATCCTCACCGCCCCGGCGAAGGGTTCCGAACCGGCCGACGCGAACATCGTGCTGGGCGTCAACTGGGGCGACTATGACCCCGAGCGCCACGACATCGTGACCAACGCGTCGTGCACGACCAACTGCCTCGCGCCGGTCGCGATGGTGCTGCACGAGACCGTCGGCATCCGCCACGGGCTGATGACGACCGTCCATGCCTACACGTCCGACCAGAACCTGCTCGACGGGCCGCACTCGGACCTGCGCCGCGCGCGCGGGGCCGCGACCAGCGTGATCCCGACCTCCACCGGCGCGGCCAAGGCGCTGGGGCTCGTGATCCCGGAGCTCAAGGGCAAGCTGCACGGCTACGCCGTGCGCGTCCCGGTGCCGACCGGCTCGCTCGTCGACCTCACGATCGAGGCCGGGCGCGCGACGAGCGTCGAGGAGATCAACGCCGCGTTCGCCGCGCGCGCCGACAAGGGCGAGCTCGCCGGCATCCTCGCGTACAACGAGGACCCGATCGTCTCGGCCGACATCGTCAAGTCGCCGTACTCGTCGATCTTCGACGCGCCGCTGACGGCCGTCATCGACGGGACGCAGGTCAAGGTCGTGTCGTGGTACGACAACGAGTGGGGCTACGCCAACCGGCTCGTCGAGCTGGCCGCGCGCGTCGCCGCGCCGGTGACCGCCACCGTGTAGATGCGCGTCGCGGCGGCACTGCTCGCGCTCGTCTGGCTCGCGGCTGCGGCCGCGAGCCCGGCGCGCGCGGCGCCGCTGGCCGTCGATGCGTCGAACGGACCGATCGCGGCGCACGGCGACGATGTCGCGTGGAGCCGCTGGGACGACGCCGCGGGCGCCTACCGCCTGCTGGCGTCGCACGACGGGGTGACCCGGACGCTGTCGGTCGCCCCCTCGGCGCTGCCGTTCAGCGTCGTGGCCGGCGCCGGCCCCGACGGCGCCACGTGGCTCGTCTGGTCGCGCTGCGTGCGGCTGGACTGCGACCTCGAGGCCTACGACCTCGGGACCGGCACGCCGCAGCCGCTGCCCGCGGCCGCGAAGCCGGGCGTGTCGGAGACGGCGCCGGCGATCTGGCACAACAGGCTGGTCTTCGTGACCGGTGCGATCGGCCCGCGCCCGCAGGTCCACCTGGCGGCCGTGGCCGGCGGTTCGGACCGCGTGCTCGCCGCGATCGGACCGTCGTTCTGCATCCCGTCGCCGTTCGGCGAGTGCACCCCGCTGCGGCGGGCGTCGGTGCAATCGACGGCGCTCGACGGTAACCGCCTCGCGATCGCGACCCGCATCGACACCAAGGCCACGACGTCCGGCATCTGCGGCCTCGCGAACGTGCGCCTGATCGACCTGCCGACCGGCGTCGAGCGGACGCTCGACACGGCGACCTGCGGGCTCAACGGGCAGGGGTTCGGGGATCTCAGCTTCGACGCCGCGGGGCGGCTCTGGTGGCGCATGACGTGCAACGACGGCTGTCTGGGCACGGGGGCCGCGCCGCTGCGCCTGGCGCCCGCGGGGGGAGTGCAGCGGCTGGCGACCACGCTCGGATCACGGATCACCGCGTTCGCGGTCGCCGGGTCCACGCCGCTGCTCGAGACGCGCGCCGCGTTCACGGCGACCGGCTGCCGGACGACGCAATACCCGGACTCCGGCTACCGCTGCGGCACGATCGCCGCCGCCGCCGCGCGCTTCGCGCACGTCACGCCCGAGCACGCGCTGCCACCTCCCGGCTACCTCACGGTCCGGGCGAGCGGCCCGCTGAACGTCCTGCGCCCGCCGAGCCGGATCGCGTGCTCGCGCGGCAACCTCGAGCAGTACGTCGGGGCGCTGCTGTGGGCCGGCGTGAGCTGGCGCGCCGGCCGCGGCCGCGGCCCAGGACCGGCCGTGCCGGTCACCGCGACCTCCGGCGCCAGGACGGCGCGCGGGATCGTGCCGCGGGTCCCGCTCCACCGCTCAGAGCAGGCCACCACACGGCTCCATCTCGGCTCCCGGGCGCAATCGTGCGGGCGCACGTGGCGCCTGACGTACCGGCCCCCGGGACGCCGCGCGATCCGCTTCACCACCCGGGTCGCGAACCCGTAGTTCGAGGGTCCCGGCTTCCGCAGCCTGTCCCGATGGGGCGCGGCGCGCGAGCCGGGACACTCAGGACAGACCCGACCGCGAGGTGGTGCGACCATGTCCGAGCAGCTCGAAGACCGGCTGGAGGCCAGGCTGGCGCTCGACGAGGCGCGCCTGGCACGCGACGAGGAGCGGCTCGCCGCCGACGAGGCGCGGATCGAGCAGGAGGAGATCGAGGTCCACGAGAGCCGCGTGATGGCCTGGGCGGGCATCGCGCTCGCGCTGGCGCTCGGGGCGTCGATCGTCGCGCTCGTCCTGAGCGCGGTCGCGATCCGCAACGACGTCGACTCGCTGTCGGGCCAGGTATCCGACGGCAGCGTGGCCACGGGCTCGCTGCGCGACGGCGCCGTGACCTCCAGCAAGCTGGCCGCCGGGGCCGTGTCGACACAGCACCTCGCGCTCGGCGCCGTCGGCACCGCGCAACTGGCCGACGCCGCCGTGACCTCGACGAAGCTGGCCGGCGGGGCGGTGACCGGCCCGGCCGTCGCGCACGACTCGCTGACCGGCGCGGACATCCTCGAGCGCACGCTCCAGCGCGTGCCCGCGGCGAGCGACGCCGCCAAGCTCGGCGGCCTGCCGCCGTCGGCGTACGTGACGGGCTTCCGCAGCGTGTCCGTCGCGACCGCCACCGACCGGCGCCACGTCAAGGGCCCGCTCGCCGCCCGCTGTCCGTCCGGCGCCCGCGTGATCTCCGGCGGCGCGGCGATCCAGGGCTCCACGCTCGGTACCGCGATCGTGGTCAACGCGCCGCAGGGGCGCACGGACTGGATCGGCGTCGCGACGGCCGACCGGCGGGCGCGGCCGGCCTGGCGCCTCGTCGTGACGGCAATCTGCGCGACGGGGAGTTGATGGTTGCCTGCCCGTACTTTGCCGCGACGCGCAGCGGCGTCAGACGGATGAAACGGCGCAGCGGCGCGGCTACGGTCGCCCGATGAGCTCTCCGGCCACGCCCCGACCGTCGCGCCGCGAAGCCGTCGATGCCCTGCTGATGCGGCTCTCGCGCCTGCACGCCTCGGCCGTGACGCTCGACAGCACCGCCGGGGACCTGCGCGACGACGGCGCGCCCACCAGCCTGCTCGCGGTGCTCAACGACATCGACCGCGACCTGCTGCTCGCCGCCCGCGAGACCGCGAGGATCCGGAGCGGCGTCGCGCCCTAGTGATGATCCTGCCCGCCGCCTCGCTCGACGTCCTGCTCGATGCGCTGCGCACGCGGGGCTACACCGTCATCGGTCCGCAGGTCCGCTCCGGCGCGATCGTCTACGACGAGCTGGCGAGCGCGGCTGATCTGCCGGCGGGCTGGGTGGACGACCAGGCGCCGGGCGCCTACCGGCTCGAGCCGACCGGCGGCGAGGCGCTCTTCGACCACGCCGCGGGTCCGGACTCGCTCAAGCGCTTCCTGTTCGCGCCGCGCGTCTCCGTATGGCGCGGTCGCGAAGGCGCGCTCGAGGCGGGCCCGCCGGCACCGGTCCCGCGCTACGCCTTCCTCGGCGTCCGCGCCTGCGACCTGCACGCGGTCGCGATCCAGGACCGCGTGTTCCTCGACGGCGCCGACGTCGAGCCGGACTACGCGGCGCGCCGGCAGGATGCGCTCTTCGTGGCGGTCAACTGCGCGCGCGCCGGCGGCACGTGCTTCTGCGTGTCGATGGACACGGGCCCCGCCGTCCGCTCCGGGCACGACCTGGTGCTCACCGAACTGCACGACGCCGGCGGCCATCGCTTCCTGGTCGAGGCCGCGAGCCCGCGTGGCGAGGAGCTGCTGGCGGAGCTGCCGGCGCGCGCGGCGACCGACGCCGAGCGCGGTGCGGCGGACGCCGTCGTCGCCGCGACCGCGGGGTCGATGGGCCGCGCGATGGAGACGGACGGGCTGCGCGAGCTGCTGTACGCGGCGGCGGAGCATCCGCGCTGGGACGCGATCGCCGAGCGCTGCCTGAGCTGCGGCAACTGCACGCTGGCGTGCCCGACGTGCTTCTGCTCGACCGTCGAGGACACGACGGACCTGACCGGAACGTCGACCGAGCGCGAGCGGGTCTGGGACAGCTGCTTCAGCCTCGAGCACTCCTACCTGCACGGCGGCGGCGTGCGCCGCTCCGGCCGCTCGCGCTACCGCCAGTGGATGACCCATAAGCTCGCATCCTGGATCGACCAGTTCGGCAGCTCCGGCTGCGTCGGCTGCGGGCGCTGCATCACGTGGTGCCCGGTCGGCATCGATATCACCGAGGAGCTGGCGGCGTTCCGTGCGGACACAGATTGAGCTCATCGAGGAGATCGCCGCGTTGCGCGCGCTCGAGCCGGGACACCGCGAGGCGATCGCCGGCTGCGCTCGCAACCGCGTCTTCGGCGCCGGGGAGAGCCTGCTGCATGAAGGCGACCCGGCCGACACGTTCTACGTCGTGCGCGAGGGCACGGTGGTGGTCCAGCGCGAGGTGCCGGGGCGCGGAGCCGTGACGCTCGAGACCCTGGGCGCCGGCGAGCTGCTCGGCTGGTCGTGGCTGCTGCCGCCCTACCGCGCGGCATTCGACGCGCGCGCGGCGACGACGACGCACGCGCTGGCGTTCGACGCCGCGTGCCTGCGGGGGAAGCTCGACCGCGACCCGGCGCTCGGGTACGCGCTGCTGACGGTGCTTGCAGCCGTGTTCACCGACCGCCTCCATGACGCCCGCATGCGCCTGCTCGACCTCTACGGTCCGCCGACATGACGGCGCCCCGCCCGGCCCGCGTGCTGTCCAAGCTGCGCGAGACCCACGACACCTGGACGCTCGAGGTGGAGGACCCCGAGCCGTTTCATCCCGGCCAGTTCGCGATGCTCTACGCGTTCGGCGCCGGCGAGGCGCCGATCTCGGTCAGCGCCCTGGGCGAGGGCCGCGCGCACACGGTGCGGGCGGTGGGCGCGGTCACGCAGGCGCTGTGCGCGGTGCCCGAAGGCGGCGCGATCGGCGTCCGCGGCCCGTTCGGGAACGCCTGGCCGCTCGCGGCGGCCGAGGGCCGCGACGTCGTGCTCGTCGCCGGCGGCCTCGGGCTGGCGCCGCTGCGCCCGGCGATCCACGCGCTGCTCGCCGCGCCCGAGCGGTTCGGCGCCGTGACCGTGCTCTACGGCGGACGCACGCCCTCCGAGCTGCTCTTCCCCGCCGAGCTGGAGCAATGGCGCGAGCGGATCCGCGTCGACGTGACCGTCGACGCTCCGGCCAGCGGCTGGACCGGCAAGGTCGGCCTCGTGACCAAGCTGATTGAGCGGGCGGCGCTCGATCCCGCGCGGACCGTCGCGCTCATCTGCGGGCCCGAGGTCATGATGCGCTTCGCCGCCGCCGCGCTGGAGGCGCGCGGGATGACGGACGACGCCGTCTGGGTCTCGCTCGAGCGCAGCATGAAGTGCGCCACCGGCCACTGCGGGCACTGCCAGCTCGGGCCGCTCGTGATCTGCCGCGACGGACCGGTGTTCCGCTACGACCGCGTCGCGCCGCTGCTGCGGATCCGGGAGCTGTGATGCCGACGCTGGCCGTGTTCAAGCTCGCGTCGTGCGACGGCTGCCAGCTCTCGCTGCTGGACTGCGAGGACGAACTGCTGGCGCTGGCCGGCGAGGTCGAGATCGTCCACTTCGTGGAGGCGGGCGCCGTACAGCCCGCTGGCCGGTACGACCTCACGATCGTCGAAGGGTCGATCACCACGGCGTCCGACGCCGAGCGCATCCGCGACATCCGCGCGCGTTCGGGACGTCTGATCACGATCGGCGCGTGCGCCACGGCGGGCGGGATCCAGGCGCTGCGCAACTTCGGGTCGGTCGACGAGTTCGCCGCCGCCGTCTACGCGCGGCCGGACTACATCGACACGCTCGCGACCTCGACGCCCGTGAGCGCCCACGTCGCTGTCGACTTCGAGCTCAACGGCTGCCCGCCCGACAAGGCGCAGCTGCTCGAGGTGATCAGCGCCTTCCTGAACCACCGGCGACCCGTGGTCGCCGCCCACAGCGTCTGCATCGAGTGCAAGCGCGCCGGCAACGTGTGCGTGATGGTCGCGCACGGCACGCCGTGTCTGGGGCCGGTGACGCACGCGGGCTGCGGTGCGCTGTGCCCGCGCTACCACCGCGGCTGTTACGGCTGCTTCGGACCGATGGAGGCGCCCAACGCGCCCGCGCTCGGCGCGTGGCTCGTTGGCCACGGGCTCGCGCCGCGCGATGTCGAGCGGCTCTACCGCACGTTCTACGCGGGGACGGGATGGCCGAGCGCCGGATCGTGACCGAGGCGCTGGCCCGCGTCGAGGGCGAGGGCGCGCTGCACGTGCGGCTGCGCGACGGCGCCGTCGAGGACGTGCGGCTGCAGATCTACGAGCCGCCGCGGTTCTTCGAGGCGTTCCTGCGCGGGCGCGCCTTCACCGAGGTGCCCGACATCACGGCGCGGATCTGCGGCATCTGCCCGGTCGCCTACCAGCTCAGCTCGATCGCGGCGATCGAGGCGCTGTGCGGCGTCACGGTGCCCGAGCCGGTGCGCGTACTGCGGCGCATGCTGTACTGCGCCGAGTGGGTCGAGAGCCACGCGCTGCACGTGTTCTTCCTGCACGCACCGGACTTCCTGGGCTACGAGAACGCGTTCGCGATGGCGCGCGACCACCGCTCGATCGTCGAGGGCGCGTTGCGGCTCAAGCGCACGGGTAACGCGCTCATGCGGGTCATCGGCGGGCGCGAGATCCACCCCGTCAACGTACGGCCGGGCGGCTTCTACCGCGCGCCGGAGCGGCGGGAGCTCGCCGCGCTGACCGGCGAGCTCGAGGCGGCGCGCGAGTTCGCCCTGCAGGCCGTGGCCTGGACCGCGGCGCTGCCCTGCCCGGAGTTCGAGGAGGACTTCCACTTCGTGGCGCTCTCGCACCCCGAGCGCTACGCGATCGAGGAAGGGCGGCTGGCCTCCAGCGGCGGCCTCGACCTCGGCCCCGCGGACTACGAGGCGCACTTCGTCGAGGAGCAGGTGCCGTACTCGACGGCGCTGCACTCGCGGCTGCGCGGCGGCGAGCGCTACCTCGTCGGCCCGCTCGCCCGCTACGCGCTGAACTTCGAGCAGCTCTCCCCGCTCGCCCGCGAGGCCGCCGCGGCGGCAGGGCTCGGGCCGGTCTGCCGCAACCCGTTCCGCAGCATCGTGGTGCGCGCCGTCGAGCTCCTCTACGCCGTCGACGAGGCGCTGCGCCTGCTGGCCGGCTACGTGCCGCCGGACCCGCCGGCCGTCGCCGTTCCAGCGCGGGCGGGGACCGGGCACGGTTGGACCGAGGCGCCGCGCGGACTGCTCTGGCACCGCTACGCGATCGACGCCGAGGGCACGATCCTCGACGCGCGCATCGTCCCCCCCACCGCCCAGAACCAGGCGCGGATCGAGCAGAGCCTGCACGGCTTCGTGGCCCGCCACGCCGCGCTCGACGACGACGCGCTGCGGCTGCGCTGCGAGCAGGCGATCCGCAGCTATGACCCCTGCATCTCGTGCGCGACGCACTTCCTGACGCTCGAGGTCGAGCGCGCGTGATCGTCATCGGCGTCGGCAACCCGTGGCGCGGCGACGACGGCGCGGGACCGGCCGTCGCGCGCCGGCTGGCCGGCGGGCGCGTGCACGAGGGCGACGCGGTCGCGCTGCTCGACGCGTGGTCGGACGCCGCGCACGTCGTGATCGTCGACGCCGCGCGCTCCGGCGCCCCGCCCGGCAGCGTGCACCACTTCGACGCCCGCGCAGGCTCGCTGCCCGCCGCGCTGCTGCGCTCCTCGACGCATGCGTTCGGGGTCTCCGACGCCGTCGAGCTGGGCCGCGCGCTCGGGCGCCTGCCGGCACGGCTGGATGTCTACGCGATCGAGGGCGCCGCGTTCGAGCTCGGCGACGAGCTGTCGCCGCCGGTCGCGAACGCGGTCTCCGAGCTGGCGACTGCGCTAACGAATACCGGGTGACGCCGCGTAGGCGTACGGATGATGGAAGACGTCGAGCGCGCTCTGGCCCTCGCGCACGGGGATCGTGAAGCTGTCGCCCGTGCGCCGATCATCGACGGCGACGGCCAGGCTGCCGTCGGTCTCGCACCACAGCAGACGGACGAGGATGCCGTCGTTGATGCGGCTGTTCAGCTCACGCGGGGAATGGAGGGTCATGCAGGTCATGGCGACGGCTCCGTGGAGGGCGGTGGACTCGCGCATAGCTTCGGCTGGCACGCGCCGCCCCGATTCCGCTGGATGCCGCCGTCCGCGTGCGGTGCCCCCGCGCCACGCTGCGGCAAACCCGCAACCTGGGCGCGCCCGGCCGGGGGGTCAGCCCGCGAGCGCGGCCGACGCCTCGCGCCGGCGCGCGGGAATGACGGCACGCAACGTCGTTCCGTCGCTGGAGGAGGAGTGGATGTCCAGGGTTCCGTGCACGAGTCCGACGCGCTCGCGCATCCCCAGCAGCCCGAAGCCGCCGCTGTGCGGCGCGTCCTCGTCGAAGCCCCGGCCGTCGTCGGACACGCGCAGCTCGATGTCGGCCCCGCGATCGCTCACCGACACCGTGACGTGCGCCGCGCCGGCATGCTTGATGACGTTGGTGAGCGCCTCCTGCACCAGCCGGTAGACCGTCGCCTCGACCTGCTCGGTGTGGCGGGTCTCGGTCTCGCCCGCCTCGAACGCCAGATCGACCTCGAGCTCGATGTCGAGACCCGACTGCTTGGCGACGCGCACGACGAGCGTCTCGAGCGCGGCCTTGGTTCCGAGCTCGTCGAGCGCCGCAGGCCGCAGGTCGGTGATCAGCGCCCGCAGGTCGGAGATGCCCTGGGTGATCTGCTCGATCGCGTCGTCGAGCGCGCCGGCGATGCGCTCGGGATCGCCGCTGCGACGGGCACCCGAGAGCAGCACGCGCAGGCCGGCGAGCTGCTGCAGCGTCTCGTCGTGCAGTTCGCGCGCCCAGCGCCCGCGCTCGCGTTCGGAGGCCGCGATGCTGCGCCGCAACGCCTCGTCGGTGGCCGACTGCGCGGTCGCGACGGCCGTCGCGGCGCTGGCGGCGAACGCCTCCAGCAACCGCTCGTCCTCGTCGCTGAACGTCTGGGTCCCGCCCTCGCGGTCGAACGCGACGAGGAACCCGACGGACTGGCCCTTGAACACCATCGGCGTGGCGATCGCGGTGCGCGCGCCCATCTTGCGGTGCGCGAACGAGTCTCCGGGGAGCTTGTCGTAGCGCCGCGTCCGGCGCGTGCGCAGCGACGAGCCGGCGAGCGAGCCCTCGACCGGCAGGCGCGTCCCCTTGATGTCCTCGTCGATGCCCTCGCCCGCCACCGCGGCGATCACGAACTCCTCGCCGTCCAGGAGCGCGATCTCGGTCGCGCGCGCGTTGATCAGCGCGCGCGAGCGCTTGACGACCAGCTCGAGGACCCGGTCCAGGTCCGTGGTGCCGCCGAGCGCACGGCTGATCTCGGTCGTCGTCTCCAGGCCGCGGTTCAAACGCTCGAGCTCGTCGCGGCGCTCGCGCACGGCGCGGTACAGGCGCGCGTTGGCGATCGCGATCGCCGCCCAGTCGGCGAGCACGACCGCGGCCTCCTGGTCGCCGGCCGTGAACTCGCCGTGGTCCTTCTCGGTCAGGTAGAGGTTGCCCCAGGCCCGGCCCTCGATCAGGAGCGGCACGCCGAGGAACGTCGTCATCGGCGGGTGGGCGAACGGGAAGCCGTAGGACCGGGGGTGGACGCCGACGTCGGCGAGCCGGAGCGGCTGCGGCTCCGCGATCAGGACGCCGAGCACGCCGCGGCCGCGCGGCAGGTCGCCGATCGCGCGCTGCGTCGCGTCGTCGACACCGGACGTGACGAAGCGCTCCAGCGCCTCGCGCCGCTCGTCCAGGACCCCGATCGCCGCGTACTGCGCCCCGGTGAGCTCGCGCGCGACCTCCAGCAGCCGCGCCAGGACGATCTCCGGGTCCAGCTCCTGGACCAGTGAGCGGCCGACGTCGACCAGCCGGCGAAGGCGAGCTTCATCCATCCCGATGACGTCCAAGACTACGCATCAAACCGAGCTGGCGCGTGGGTGCCAGGCTATTCGATCCGTGGGGCATGTGTCAGACTTCTTGCCCCGAGCATTCAGGTCTTGCGGCGCAGTCCACACGGTGACCGCCGACGGGGCGGAAGAGCGCCCACTGCTCCTCCGCGCCGCCGACCACGATCACTGTATGTCCGGTCCGGGGCGCTCGGGGAGCGGGAAATCCCGCAGCGCCCCGTGGATGACTACGCGCGCCCGGCCGCGAGCGCGGCGCGCGTCGCCGCGATCGGGCGCAGCGTGCGACAGGCGGCCATCGCGCCCGCCAGCCCGAGCAACGCGTTGACGGCGGTCACGCTCGCCTGCATGGCCAGCGAGAACGAGACGACCGCGGTGGCCGATCCGGCGCCGCCGAGCGCGACCGCGAGAAGCACCTGCTGCGTGCCCGCGCCGCCGGGCGTGAGCGGCACGATCGTCGACGCGCCGGCGAGCACCATGACCAGCACGGCGATCGGGAGCGTCGCCGGCAGTCCGAAGGCGGCCAGCAGGCACAGCACGACGCCCACGCGGCACGACCAGGCGCCCACCTGCACGAGGGCGACCCCGCGCAGGTAGCGCTTCGGCGTGCGCAGGATCGCGCCGCCCTGGCGCAGCCGCGCGCCGAGGCCCGCCAGCTTCCGCCGCGTCGCGAATCCGGCCAGCCCGAGCGCGGCGAGGACGGCGAGCACGATCGGCAGGTGGGCCGCCGCGGGGCCCGTGTGCATCGGCACCGCGCCGGTCACGGCGATCACGAGCACGAGCGCCGTCCCGACCGCCAGATCGAACGCCATCAGCACCGACATCGTGGCCGCGAGCGTCGCGAGCGTCGATCCCGCGACCGCCCGGCGCGCGAGCGCCAGCTTGACCGCGTCGCCGCCGCGCGCCGGCGCGACGGCGTTCAGGGCCACGCCGGTCGCGTAGGCGCTGACCACCGGCGTCAGCGCGACGCGCGTGTCCGGGTACGCGGCCGCGATGACGGTACGCCACGCGACCGAGCGCAGGAGGTGGTTGGCCACGTGCAGCGCGAGCGCCAGCATCAGCAGCCGCGGATCGACCGTGGCCAGCCGGTCGCCGACTCCGTCGAGCAGGTGGCTCACGCGAGTGCCGGCCCCAGCGCCTCGAAGTGCTCCGTGATCACACCGTGCACGCCCCACTCGCCCAGCAGCCGCGCCTCCTCGGCGGTGGCGACCGGCCAGGAGAGGATGAGCTCGGAGCGCCGCCGCAGGTCCGCGACGGTCGCCGGGTCGAGCAGGCGGCGGTGGATCGAGACGCCGGCCAGCCGGCGGCCGGCGAAGCGCCGGCGCAGCGCGGCGAGCTGGCGGCGGCTGCCGACCGAGTGCACGACACGGACGCCGGGCAGCCGGGCGAGCGGCTCGAGGTGCGACCAGCGGCGCGAGCAGACGGTCACGGTGAGCGCGCGGCCGCGCAGCTCGGCGGCCAGCCGGCGGGGCAGGCGCGGGTCGACGCCCTTGAGGTCCAGCATCAGCTCGCCGCCGGGCCCGGCGGCGTCGAGCAGTTGCGCCAGCGCCAAGCGCGGGCGCCCGGGACGCTCGATCCGCCAGCGATCCCACAGGATCGGCACGGGACCGAGGGTCTTCAGGTGCCGGACCTCGAGCCGGCCCCGGAACAGGTGGACGTCCGCCTCGATCAGCCGGGGCCGCACGCGCGCCGCTCGGGCCAGCAGCGCGATGTCGTTCCCGGCCCGGTGAGCGACGATGAAGGGCACGGCGCCGCTCGCAGTCATGCGCTTCGAGTCTAGTGTCCCGACTCGGACATTCGCGCCCCCGGGGCCGCCTGGACCGTAGAAACTACGGGGACTGCAACGTACTCCGCCCCGATGGCCGCCGTTGCGCCGGATGGGACAAACCAGGTGATGCATCGCCCCCTCCAGGCATCTGCCGCGTACCGCCGCATCGCACCGCCCGTGGAGCGCGAGCGGCGGCGCGCGGAAGATCTTCGCCGCCGCGTGAGCGCCGTCCTCGCCCTCAAGCAGAACCGCCGGTACTCGCCGACGCCCCGCTGACCGCGCCCGACGGCGGCCCGGCGCGTCAGGCGGCCTTGGCGCGGCGACGGTGCGACGGCAGCGTCGCCCGCAGCACCGTTCCGTGGCCCGGTCTCGACTCGACCGCCAGGGTGCCCTCGAGCAGCGTCGCGCGCTCGCGCATGCCGAGCAGCCCGAAACCCTCGGTGCTCGCGTCCGTGTCGAAGCCGGCGCCGTCGTCGCTGACCGTGATGCGCACCGTCGCGTCGTCCTCCACGACGACCACCTCGGCGCTGCAGGCGCCGCCGTGCTTGGACGCATTAGTCAGCGCTTCTTGAATGATTCGATAGATGGCGGTCTCGAGTTCGGGGACGGGCCGGGACGTCTCCCGCCCCCGCTCATAGGCCATGTCGAGGTCGATGCTGACGTCGAGCCCGCCTCGCCGCGCGCGCTCGGCGAGCGCCTCGACGGCCGCGGTCACCCCGAGCTGGTCGAGCGCCGCCGGGCGCAGCTCGGTGATCAGGGAGCGCAGGCTCGCGATCTCGCCCTCGAGCTGCGTGACGGCCTCGCGGACGGGAGCGGCCAGCGGGTCGTCGGCGGCGGCGGCGCGCAGCGCGGCGGAGAGCCCGAGCCGCAGCGCGGCCATGCCCTGCAGCGTCTCGTCGTGCAGCTCGCGCGCCCAGCGCGAGCGCTCCTCCTCGGCCGCGGCCAGCCGCTGGCTGCGCCGTTCGAGCACGGCCGAATGGGCCGTCGCCACTGCCGTCGCCGCGCTGGAGGCGAACGCCTCGAGCAGCCGCTGGTCGTCGGCCCCGAAGTCTTCCTCGTTGGTCCGGTCGATCGCGACGAGGACGCCGTAGGCCCGGCCCCGGAACACGAGCGGCACGACGAGCCCGGTCGTCGCGTGGAAGCCGAGCCGGCCGAGGCCGTAGCGCTGGAAGCGCTCCCGGTTCGGGCCCTCCTCGAGGCGCTGGGAGCGAAGCGACCGCAGCGCCGCGCTGGCCACGCTGTCGTTGACGTCCACGCGCTGTCCGACCAGGTCGGGAGGCAGCTCGCCGGCCGCGGCGGCGATCACGAGCTCGCCGTCGCGCAGGTACTCGATCACCAGCGCGCGGGCCGAGACGAGTGCGCGCCCGCGCTTGGCGACCAGCCGCAGGACCGCGTCGAGATCGGTCTCCCCGCCCAGTGCCTGCGCGATCTGCAGGGTCGCGTCCAGCGCGTCGACGGTCCGCTGGAGCTCGCGCCGGCGCACCTCGGAGCCCGTGAAGCGCCGCGCATGGTCGATCGCCACGCCCGCGAACTGCGCGAGGATGATGACCGACGCCTCGTCCTGGTCGCTGAACTCGTCGGCGTCCTGTTTCTCGGTCAGGTAGAGATTCCCGAACGGCTGACCGCCGATCAGCACCGGGACGCCGAGGAACGACCGCATCGGCGGATGTCCGAGTGGGAACCCGTACGAGCGCGGATGCATGCTGACGTCCGCGATGCGCAGCGGCTCGGGCCGCGTGATCAGCTCGCCGAGCACGCCGCGCCCGGTCGGCAGCAGACCGATCTGGTGCTGGGTGCCCTCGTCGATGCCCGCGGTCACGAACCGCTCGAGTACACGGCAGTCCGCGTCCAGCACGCCGAGCGCCGCGTAGCGCGCCCCGGTGAGGTCGCGCGCCGCCTCGAGCACCCGGCGGAGCACGACCTCGAGGTCGAGCTCTCCGAGCACGTCCTGGGCGATCTCGAGTATCCGGCGGGCGCCCGGATCCGTGCGGGCGGGGCCGCCGGTCGTCAACGACCCGTCGGGAGGCATACACGAACCATAGTCCCGTCAAGCGGCGGTTTGTGAGAGCGCCCGTGCGGCCGGCTCGCCGAGCCGCGCGAGCGAGCCGGCGAGCCGGCGGCAGACCGCGGCCTCGCCGGCGGGTGGGAACACGAACGGTAGTACGAGAACGGGCGCGCGAGCGCGCGCGCGCAGGCGTGCGACCTCCGCCGCCTGGCGGTGTGCGCGCCGGTACTCGGCGAGCACGAGCCCGAGCAGCCCCGCGGACACCCCGCGGCGCGCCAGCGCCTCCATCCGCCGCGCGTCGGCGTTGGAGAAGCGATCCGGATGCACGGCGTCGACGACGATCGCGTCGAGTCCGCGGCCGGCCGCCGCCGGCAGCCGAGCCTCGAGGTCGAGCACCTCCTCGACCGACATCGCCTCGGGCAGCGCGACCGCCAGGTAGCCGGTGCGGACCGGATCGGCGAGGAATTCCCGCAGCCCGGCGGACTGGCGCGCGATGTGCCCGAGCGGCGCGATCTCCCCGTACGTGCGCGGCGCGGCCAGCAGCGCGAGCGCGTGGCCGGTCGCGGGAGCGTCGAGGATCACCAGCCGCCCGCCGGCCTGGGCGAGGTCGACGATCTCTCCGATCGTGACGAGCTCGGCGGCGCCGGGCGCCGCGGCGACGAAATAGTGGAACGCCGGCGAGTGACGAAGCACGCGGACCGGCCCCGCGCCCACCTGGCGGCGCAGCCATTCCTCGAGCGCCGCCTGCGGGTCGATCGTCACCCACGACACGCCCGCGGGCGGTGCGCCGCCGAGGATGTGGGCGAGCCGCGCCTGCCCGGCGAGCTCGCAGACCAGGACTTCGCGCCCGCGCCGCGCCGCAGCCAGGGCGAGCGCGGCTGCGACGGTGGTCTTGCCTGCGCCGCCCTTGCCGGTGACGACGACCAGGTCGCGCGCGAGCAGCCCGCTCACGGTGCGAAGAACACGTAGGCCGAGCCGGAGTTCGCGCGGGCGTCGTGGTCGGCCAGGCGCGCGCCGGCGAGCACGCTGCCGTCGCCCAGCGCACCGGTGGTCGTGAAGCCGCCGGCGTTGCCGGCGGTCAGGAACTGGTTCGGCTCGACGCGCCCGTCGATCGTCCAGCCGGCGGGCGCCGCCAGCGAGTCGAGCGGCAGATCTCGCCGCGCGCGGCGGCCGAACACCACCGCGAGCGAGCCGCGCGAGGTCAACACGAAGTCGTCGAGCCGGTCGGCGTTGACGCGGCCCGCGCCGGCGATCGCCGAGCCCGCCCAGTCCTGACCGCCGCCGACGATCTCGAAGCCGCGCGTGCCGGGATGGCGCAGGTCGACCGCGCGTCGCGTGCGGGCGCCGTAGAGCACCCACGCGCCGCCGCCGGCGGCCAGCGGCGAGCTGCGATTGCCCTGCGGAGCGCCGACCACGACATCGGGCCGCCCGTCGCCGTTGACGTCCCCCGCCCCGGCGACCGCCGTGCCCGCCTGGCTCCCGGTCGCGCCGCGCAGGACGATCCCGCGGCGCCCGGGCCGGCGCAGCGTCAGCGCGGCATGCGAGCGGCCGCCGAAGACGATCGTCGCGATGCCGTGCCCCGCGGCGCCGCCGTCGCCCGCGATCACGTCGTCGTAGCCGTCACCGTCGAAGTCGCCGGCGCCGGCCACGGAGCCCAGCCCGCCGGTCGAGCCGCCGTGGATCGCGAAGCCCGCGCCGCCGAGCCGGCCCGCGTACAGCGTCGCCGGCCCGCGCCGGCCGAACACGACATAGGCCGCGCCCTCGGTCATCTCGTCCTCGAAGCCCGGGTTGCCCGGCGCGGCGGCGATCACGTCGTCGCGGCCGTCGCCGTTGACGTCGCCCGCGCCGGCGACCGACCAGCCGAGGCCGTCCGGGAAGCGGGCGCGCTGCCCGATCACCGCGAAGCCGGCGGAGCCGAGGTGGGCGAGGTCCACCGCGGCCGGCGTGCGCGAGCCGAAGACGACGTATGCGCGCCCGGCGCGCGCCGCCGGCCCCTCGTCGCCGGGCGAGCCGCTCGGCGCGCCCACGATCATGTCGCCGAGGCCGTCGCCGTTGACGTCGCCGGCGCCGGCCACCGACCAGCCGGTCAGCGAGCCGCGCGCGAAGCCGGTGATGACGAAGCCGTGGAGGCCCGGCGCGGCCAGGTCGAGCGTGCCTGGGCTAAACGGCCCGAGCAGGACGTACGCCGCGCCGGTCTGACCGTTCGCGAACGGCGCGCCGACGATCAGGTCCGCCCGGCCGTCGCCGTTGACGTCGCCCGCCCCGGCGACCGCCGTGCCCGCCTCGTCGCCCGCCGCCGCGCCGTCGACGCGCAGCGACTGCGCGCGCGCCGCGGCGGGTGCGACGAGCGAGGCGATCACGAGGCCCAGGGCGAGCCCCCGCATGGTCAGGCGGCCTTCTGCTCAGCCACGTCGGTGCCCAGGAGGGCGTTGACGATCTCGCGGCGCGAGGTGGCGTTGGCATTGAACGAGCCGACGAGCCTGCCCAGCCGGAGCACGACGATGCGGTCGGCCACGTCGAACACCGTGTCGAGGTTGTGGCTGATGACGATGACCGCGAGGCCCTGCTCGCGCAGGCGGTGGATCAGCCGCAGCACCTGATCGGTCTGCGCGACGCCCAGTGCCGCGGTCGGCTCATCGAGGATCACGACGCGCGGCTTGCCGAGCAGCGAGCGTGCGATCGCCACCGACTGGCGCTGGCCGCCCGACAGCGAGCCCACCCGGTTGTGCACGCTGCCCAGCGTGCTGACCGACAGCAGGTTCAGGAGCTCGCGCGTGCGCATCTCCATCGCCTCCTCGTCGAGCCGGCCGCCGCGACGCAGCTCGTCGCCGAGGAACAGGTTCGCGACCACGTCGAGCTGGTCGCACAGCGCGAGGTCCTGGTAGACGGTCGCGATGCCGAGCCGGCGGGCGTCGACGGGCGAGCGGATGGTGACGGGCTGGCCGCCGAGCCGGATCTCCCCCTCGTCGGCGGGCTGGGCGCCGGAGAACGTCTTGATCAGCGTCGACTTGCCGGCGCCGTTGTCGCCGACCAGCGCGACCACCTCACCGGCGGCCACCTCGAAGTCGACGTCGATCAGTGCCTCGACGGAGCCGAAACGCTTCGTGATCCCGCGCGCGACGAGCAGCGGCTCGTCCATCACACCTCACCCCACGCCACCGCCCCCGCGATGTCGAGCGATGACAGGATCCCGATCGGCTCCCCGCGCGGGGCGTCGATCACGAGCAGGTGCGGGAGCTGGTGATCGATCATCAGGCGCGCCGCCTGCTCGAGGCCCTCGTCGGCCTCGACGGTGACGACCTCGGTGCCGGCGATGTCACCGGCCGTGGCGGTCTCGGGGGTCGGCAGCGCGGCGCCGACGAGGTCGAGGCTCGAGATCACGCCCCAGCCCAGGCGCTCGCCGTGGCGCGTGCGGAAGACGCCGCTGACGACGACGCTGTGGATGTGATGGTTGACCATCAGCCGCGCGACGTCCTCGAGCGGCGCGTCGGGCGAGCAGCTCACGATGCCGGGGTGCATGACGTCGCCGACGCTGGCGTGCGCGAGTGCCGGCAGGCGGTCGCTGCCGCGTTTCGGGGGGAGCATGGAGCTGGACATGTGAGGCCTCCTTGTTCGAATCTCAGGGCATCGGGGCGTTCCGAGCTCCTGTGTCCAGCGTTCCGCTGTCCCGCCCGAGGGGCATCGGCATCTGCCCGCACACGGGGTCCGGGAAAACCCGCGACTCAGCCGCAGCTCGCGGCATCGCAGCGATCCGGCGAGGTTGCAGGGCCGCCGTCATCCCGATCGCGCGAGCCGCCGCGCGGCCACCCGTCCCAGGTCCATCCCGCGACGAGCCTCCGCCTCCCGCGCCTGCGGGTTCCTACGGACGTGAACGGCGGAGCGGCCCGGATGGCCGCGCCTTTCGGTGCCCCGAATCTGTGCGGACCTGCCCATGAAGGACACCCCGTGAGCACGATCCTGATCGGCGTCGACCACTCGGCGCGTTCCGAAGACGCCGTGGCGTTCGCCCAGCAGCTGGCCCACGCCTCCAGCGCGCACGTGGTCGTCGTGTGCGCGTTTCCCTACGAAGAGGACCCCGGCCGCGGCGGCAACCTCGACTACCGCGGCGCGCTGCGCGAGGACGCGCACGGCACCGTCCGGCGCATGAGCGGGCTGCTGGAGGGCGTGCCCGCCGAGCGCGTCCGCACCGGCGTGGTCGGCTGCATGTCGCCCGCGCGGGCGCTGCATCAGTTCGCCGAGTCCGAGCACGCCGCGCTCGTGATCGTCGGCTCCACGCACACCGGCACGCTCGGGCGGGTCATGCCGGGCAGCACCGCCGAGCGGCTGCTGCAGGGCGCGCCGTGCGCGGTCGCGGTCGTCCCGACGGACTATCGCGTCCGCCCCGACCATCCGCTGCGGCGGATCGGCGTCGCGTTCGACGGCTCGCTCGAGTCGCGCGCGGCGCTCGCCGCCGCCGTCGACGTCGCCGCCGCCGCGCGCGGTGCGTCGCTCGCGGTCATCACCGTGATCCCCGCCGACATCTACAGCGCGCCGGCGATGATGGGCGGCCCGAGCTCGGTGACCTTGAAGGCCGACCTGAAGGCCGGCGCCCAGGAGCGGCTCGACAGCGCGCTCGCTGACGTGCCGAGCGAGATCCCCACCGAGGCGGTCGTCCTCGAGGGTCACCCGTGGCACGAACTCGGCGACTACAGCGCCGGGCTGGACCTGCTGTTCGCCGGGTCGCGCGGGTACGGCCCGCTGCACTCCGTGCTGGCCGGGGGGACGAGCGGCATGCTGGTGCGCCACGCGCACTGCCCGGTGATCGTCACCCCGCGGGGCGCCTCGACGGCTCTCGGCGACCTGTTCCGTACCGCGACCCACTCCGCCTGAGAGCCGCATATGAACCTTGACCTTGCGCGACTGCAGTTCGCGATCACCACGATTTACCACTTCCTGTTCGTCCCGGTATCGATCGGCATGGCCGCGTACGTGGCGCTCTGCCAGACGCTGTACTACCGGACGGGGAGAGAGGTCTATGACCGGATGGCGCGCTTCTGGGGCAAGCTGTTCCTGATCAGCTTCGCGCTCGGCGTCGCGACGGGGATCGTGCAGGAGTTCCAGTTCGGCATGAACTGGTCGGACTACTCGCGCTACGTCGGCGACGTGTTCGGCGCGCCGCTGGCGATCGAGGGCCTGGCGGCGTTCTTCGTCGAGTCGACGTTCCTGGGCCTGTGGATCTTCGGCCGCGACCGGCTCTCGCCCGCCATCCATCTGGCGTGCATCTGGATGGTCGCGATCGGGACGCTGCTCTCGGCCTACTTCATCCTCGCCGCCAACGCGTGGATGCAGCACCCGGTCGGCTACAAGATCAACGCCGCGACGGGCCACGCGCAGCTCACCTCGATCTTCAAGGTGCTGACCAACGACACGCTGCTGCTGGCCTTCCCGCACACGATCCTCGGGGCCTGGGCCACGGCGGGCATGGTGGTCGCGGCGGTCAGCGCCTGGCACCTGCTGCGCGGCCGCCACGTCGACGTGTTCTCGCGCTCGCTGCGGCTCGCGGTGCCGATCGTGCTCGCGGCCACGGTCGCGACCAGCGTCGTCGGCCACTACCAGGGCATGCTGCTCGTCAGGGAGCAGCCGATGAAGATGGCGGCCGCCGAGGCGCTGTTCAAGACCCAGGGGCCGGCGCCGTTCTCGCTCTTCGCGACCGGCAGCTGGACGCCGAACCCGCAGCGCACGAACGTCGACGTGCAGGTCCCGAAGCTGCTGTCGCTGCTCGCCACCGGGCACCTCGACGGCACCGTCAAGGGCATCAACGAGCTCAACGCGGACTACCGCCGCCGCTACGGCGCCGGCGAGTACGCGCCGGTCGTGGCAGTCACCTACTGGTCGTTCCGCGCGATGATCGGCGCGGGCACGCTGCTGATATTGCTCACCGCCCTGCTGCTGCTGCGCGCGCGGCGCGGGAAGCTGCTCGCCCGGCGGCGCCTGCTGTGGCTGCTGCTGCCGGCGGCGGCGCTGCCGTTCATCGCCAACACCGCGGGCTGGATCTTCACCGAGATGGGCCGCCAGCCGTGGGTCGTGCAGGGGCTCCTGCGGACCTCGGACGCCGTGTCGCCGACGGTCAGCACCGCGTCGGTGGTGATCACGATGGCGGGCTTCACGCTGCTCTACGGCGTACTCGCCGTGATCGGCTTCGGGCTCTTCGCCCGCACCGCCGCCGCCGGGCCGCCGGAGTCCGGCAAGCCCACTCCGCCGTCCTCCGACCTGATCATGGCCTACTGACATGCACCCTTCTGCACTCGAGATCATCTGGTTCCTGCTGATTTGCGTCCTCTGGATCGGCTACCTGATCCTGGAAGGCTTCGACTTCGGCGCGGGCGCGATGCTCCGCGTCCTCGGCCGCGACCACGCCGAGCGCGGCGCGCTGCTGCGGACCTTCGGGCCCGTGTGGGACGGCAACGAGGTCTGGCTGCTGGTCGCCGGCGGTGCGACGTTCGCCGCGTTCCCGCAGTGGTACGCGACGCTCTTCAGCGGCTTCTACCTCGCGCTGTTCCTGCTGCTGGTGGCGCTGATCGTGCGCAACGTCGGGATCGAGTTCTGGGGCAAGGACGAGAGCACGCGCTGGAAGACCGGCTGGGAGTGGTGCATCGTCATCGGCAGCCTCGTGCCCGCGCTGCTGCTCGGCGTCGCCTGGGCCAACATCGCCCACGGCGTGCCGCTCGACGCGCACGGCGAGTACGCGGGCACCTTCTGGACGCTCCTGAACCCCTACGCACTCGCCGGCGGGGTCACGAGCCTCGCGCTCTTCCTCGCCCACGGCGCGCACTTCCTGGCCCTGCGCACGCACGGCGTGCTCCACGACCGCGCGGTGACGGCGGCTCGGCGTCTCTCCCCCCTCGCCCTCGCCGTCACCGTGCTGTTCGTCGGCTGGACGCTTGCCGCGCAGGACGGCGTGGAGCCGCTCTCCGCGGCGCTCGCGGCGGTGGCGGTGCTGGCCGCGGCAGGCGCGGTCTGGCGCTCGCGCGCGGGCAGCGAGGGCTGGGCGTTCGCGCTCAGCGCGGTCGCCGTGGCGACGCTCTTCGCGGCGCTGTTCGCGTGGCTGTACCCGAACGCGATGGCGGCCAGCTCGGGCCCGGCGCTGACGCTGCACGCGGCGGCGTCGTCGCACTACACGCTGTCGGTGATGACCGTGGTGGCCGCGATCTTCACGCCGATCGTGCTGATCTACCAGGCCTGGACGTACTGGGTGTTCCGCCGGCGCGTGGGGATCGAGGCGGGGTGAGCCCGGCGGCGCGGCGGCTGCTGCGCGAGAGCCGGGCGGGGCGGGCAGCGGGGGCTACGGGCGCACTGGCCGTGGTCACGGCCGGGCTCGTCCTCGCGCAGGCCGTGCTCTTGGCGGGTGTGCTCGCACGTGGCTTCGCGGGCGCGCCGCTGAGCGCGCTGTGGCCGTCGCTGCTCGCGCTCGCGGGCGTGTTCGCGGCGCGCGCCGCCGCGCAGGCGGGCTTCGGCTTCGCCGGGCGGCTCGGCGCGCTGGCGGCGATGAGCGACCTGCGCCGGCGGCTCGCGGAGCGCCTGCTGGCGGGGCCGGTCGGCACCGCCGACGACGAGGACGCGGCGCTGCCGGCGGCCGGCGAGTCGCCCCGGGGCGCCACGGCGTCCGCGGCCGGCGACGCGGCCCGCAGCGCGACGGCGCCGGCGGGCGGCGAGGCGGCACCCCGCGCCACGCCGGCCGGCGCCGGCGCCGCCCACGGCGCCGTGGCGCCGGCGGGCGGCGAGTCGCCCCACGGCGCCACGCGCGGCGCGGTCTCCCCTGCCGCCCGCAGCGGCGAGCTCGCCACCGCCGCGGTGCAGGGCGTCGACGCGCTCGAGGCGTGGTTCGCCGGCTACCTGCCGCAGATGCTGCTGGCCGCGCTGGTCCCGCCGGCGATCGTCGCGTTCCTGCTGGCGCGCGACGTCGCCGCCGCGCTGGTCCTGGCGGCGACGGTGCCCGTGCTGATCGCCTTCATGATCCTGATCGGGCTCGCGGCGCGCACCCACACGCAGCGGCGCTGGCGCGCCCTGGCCGTGCTCGGCGCCCACTTCGCCGATGTCGTGCGCGGGCTGCCGACGCTGCGCGCCCACGCCCGCGAAGGCGCGCAGCAGACCACCATGGACGCGGTCTCCGAGCGCTACCGGAGCGAGACGATGGGGACGCTGCGGGTGGCCTTCCTGTCGGCGTTCGTGCTCGAGCTGGCGGCGATGCTGGGGACCGCCCTGGTGGCCGCGACCGTCGGCCTGCAGCTCGTCGCCGGCCACCTCGTGCTGCGCGACGGGCTCGTGGTGCTGCTGCTCGCGCCCGAGCTCTACGCGCCGCTGCGCGCCGTGGGCCAGCAGTTCCACGCCTCCGCCGACGGGCTGGCGGCCGCCGAGCGCATCCACGCCGTGCTCGACGCGCCCGTGCCGGTGGTCTCCGGCGGGCGCCTGCAGGCGCCCGACCCGGGCCGCGAGACGATCCGCGCCCGCCACGTCACCTTCGGCTACCCGGGCCGCGGCGAGCCCGTGCTGGGCGACGTCTCGCTGACCCTGCGGCCCGGCGAGACGGTCGCGCTCGTCGGCCCGTCGGGCGCCGGCAAGTCGACGCTCGCGTCGCTGCTGCTGCGCTTCGCCGATCCGTCCGAGGGCAGCATCACGTGCGGCGCGGTGAACCTGCGCGAGGTCGACGTCGACGCCTGGCGGGCCCGCATCGCCTGGATCCCGCAGCGCCCGGCAATCGTCGCGGGCAGCGTGGCCGAGAACATCCGGCTCGGCGCCCCGGACGCCGATGAGGCGGCGGTCCGCGCCGCGGCCGCGCGCGCGGGCGCCGCCGCGCTGATCGAGAGCCTCCCCCAGGGTTACGAGACCCGCCTGGGCGACGGCGGGCGCAGACTGTCGGCCGGTGAGGCCCAGCGCGTCGCGCTCGCCCGCGCGTTCCTGCGCGACGCCCCGCTCGTGATCCTCGACGAGCCTACCGCGCATCTCGACGCCGCGACGGCCGCCGAGGTCCAGGACGCCGTGATCGAGCTCTGCGCCGGGCGCACCGCGCTGCTGATCGCCCACAGCCCGCAGCTGGCGGCCCGCGCCGATCGCGTGGTCGAGCTCGGCGCCGCCACGCGCGGCGCCTCCGAGCGGGTGCGGGCATGACCGGCGCTGAGCGCCGCGCTCTCGGGCGCGTGATCGCGATCGCGCCGCCCGACCGGCGGCTCGCCGCGTTCACGGTCGCCGCGGGAGCGGGCGCCGTGCTGGCCGGCGCCGCGCTGCTCGCGCTGTCGGGAGCGCTGATCTCCAAGGCCGCGCTGCGGCCGCCGGTGCTCTCGCTGAGCGTGCTGATCGTGTCCGTGCGCGCCGTCGGGCTGACCCGCGCCCTGGCCCGCTACGGCGAGCGGCTGGCGTCGCACGACCTCGCCCTGCGCGCGCTCGGGCGCCTGCGCTCGGCGTTCTTCGCGCGGCTCGTCCCGCTCGGCACCCGTGCCGCCCACGGCGATCTGCTGTCGCGCTTCGTCGGCGACGTCGACCAGCTGCAGGACCTGTACCTGCGCGCGCTCGGTCCACCGGTCACCGCCGCTCTGACCGCTGCCGTGACGGTCGCGACCGCGGCCGTGCTGCTGCCCGCCGCCGCGGCGGTGCTGGCCGCCGGGCTGCTCGCCGCGGGCGTGCTCGTCCCGCTCGCCGTGAGCGCGCTCGCGCGCCGCGCCGCGCGCCGCCAGGCCGCCGCCCGCGCGGCGCTCTCCGACGAGGTCCTCGAGCTCGCCCGCTACGCGCCCGAGCTGGCCGCCGCCGGCCGCGCCGGCGACCGGATAGCCCGCGTCGAGCGCGCCGACCGCGACCTGCGCGCCCTCGCGGTGCGCGACGGGCTGGCCGGCGCCGCGGCCGCGGCCCTCGGCACGCTCGCCCAGGGCGCGGCGGTCGTGGGGACGCTGATCGTCGCGATTCCCGCCGTCCACGGCGGTCGGCTCGACGCGATCCTGCTCGCCGCGCTCGTCTTTCTCACGATGGCGGCGTTCGAGGGGATGGCCCCGCTGGCGGCCGCCGCACAGCAGCTCAGCACGTGCGCGGGCGCCGCCGCGCGGCTGACCGCGGTGCTCGACGCCGGCGCCCCGCTGCGCGACGGCACGGCCGCGCTGCCCGCGGCGGGCGCGGCGGCGCTCGAGGCCGCCGGCGTGAACGGGGTGCTGGAGGGCATCGACCTGCGCGTCGCCCCCGGCGAGGCCGTGGCGCTGGTCGGCCCGTCGGGCGCCGGCAAGACCACGATCGCCGAGCTGCTGGTGCGGCTGCGCGACCCGGACGCCGGGCGCGTCACGTTCGGCGGGGTCGACGTGCGCGACCTGCGCCAGGCCGAGCTGCGCGCCGCGGTCCGGCTGATCGCGTCCGACGAGGCGCTCTTCACGACGACCGTCGCGGAGAACGTGCGGCTGGCGCGGCCCGGATGCAGCGACGCCGAGATCGCCGCGGCGCTCGAGACCGCCGGCCTCGGGCCGTGGCTCGCGACGCTCCCCGACGGGCTCGACACGCTCGTCGGCGAGGACGGCACCGCGGTCTCCGGCGGCCAGCGCCGCCGGCTCGCGGTGGCCCGCGCGCTGCTGTGCGAGGCGCGCATCCTGATCGTCGACGAGCCGGCCGTGCACCTCGACGGCGCGGGCGCCGGCGCGCTGCTGGGCGCGCTCGTCCGCCACGCCCGCGAGCGCGGCCAGGGGCTGCTGGCGATCGTCCACGAGGGCGACCTGGCGGCCTTCGACCGCGTGGTCGAACTACGTGGCGGGCGGCTCAGTGCTTTACCGCAGGCGCATCCGGTGGTTCACGCTGATGGCGGGCGCCCGCTCGGAGCCTAGCGTCGGGACACGATGTCCGTCTCCGCTCCCGCGCCTCCGGGCGCCCGTACGCCGGGCCGCATCGTCGCGACGGTCTTCGGTGCGCTCGTCGGCCTGCTGGCCGCGGCGCTGCTGCTGGTCGGCGCCGTAGCGGTCGTGGCCTCCACCACTCAGCGCGGCGACGACGGCTGGTTCGGGTCGCCGTGGCAGCACTTCGATACCGCGAGCCGCGCCCTCACCGGCGAGCGGCTCGATCTCGGTGACGTCCCGTCGCGCTGGGCCGCCAGGCTCGGCAGCGTGCGCGTGCGCGCCCGCAGCGCCGGCGGGGCGCCCATATTCGTGGGGATCGCCCGCGAGCGCGACGTGGACGCCTACTTGGCTGGCGTCGCGCACGCCGAGGTGACCGGCGTCCACGGCGACGCGGGCTACGACGCGATCATCCGCAACGGCTCGCGCGCTCCCGCCCCGCCGGCGACGGAGCGCTTCTGGGCGGCCTCGGCGGCCGGAATCCGGCGAGCAGACCGCGCGCTGGACGCCCGCCTCGGGCCGCTGGGCGGTCGTGGTCATGAACGGCGACGGCAGCGCGCGCGTGAGCGCCGACGTCCAGCTCGGCGCGCGCGGCGCGTGGGTGCTCCCGCTCGGCGTCGCCGTGATCGGCGCCGGAGCGCTGCTCGCCGCCCTCGCCGCCGCGCTGCTGGTCTTCGGGCTCGCCGCCGGCCGGCCCGCCCCGGCCCCCGAGTACCACCAGCTTCCGCTGCTCACCGAGGAGCCGGCGCCGCATCCGGTGACCGTGACGGCGCGCCTCGAGGAGCCGCTCAGCCGCTGGCTGTGGCTGGTCAAATGGCTGCTGGTCATCCCGCACGCGATCGTGCTCGCGTTCCTGTGGACGGCCTTCGTGGTCCTCACCTTGGTCGCGCTGGTCGCGATCGTCTTCACCGGCCGCTACCCGCGGGCGCTCTTCGACTTCAACGTCGGCGTGCTGCGCTGGACCTGGCGCGTCGGGTTCTACGCGAACTGCGCGCTGGCCACCGACCGCTATCCACCGTTCACGCTCGGCGCCGCGGACTACCCCGCGGACCTCGAGATCCCGTACCCCGAGCGGCTCTCGCGCTGGAAGGCGCTGCTGAAGCCGTGGCTGCTCGCCATCCCGCACTACATCGCGCTCGGGGCCCTGGTCGGCGGCTGGAGCGCGGGCCAGCGCGTGGCGCTGCCCGGGCTGCTCGGCCTGCTTGTGCTGGTCGCCGGCGTGGTGCTGCTGGTGAAGGGCCGCTACCCCCGCGACGTGTTCGCGCTCGTCGTCGGGATCAACCGCTGGGCATTGCGGGTCGTGGCGTACGCTGGCCTGATGCGCGACGAATACCCACCGTTCCGGCTGGATCGCTGAGGTGTTCGCGACTGGCCCCGGGCCGGTCGACGTCGTCCTTCGCGACGGCTCGACGCTGCGCGTGCGGGTGGTCCGGCCGCAGGACGCGCCGGGCCTGCGCGCGATGCTCGGAGGGCTCTCCGACGAGTCGCGCTGGCTGCGCTTCTTCTCCAGCGGCATCGACCTCGACGACGCCGCGACGTGGGCGGCAGGAGTCGGCGGCGAGCGCGGCCTGGGGCTGGTCGCGACCGCCGGCGAGCGGATCGTCGCGCACGCCGTCTACGTCCGCACGGGCGCCGAGCAGGCCGAGGTGGCGTTCGAGGTGGTCGACGACCTGCAGGGGCTCGGCATCGGCACGATCCTGCTCGCCCACCTGGCGAGCGCGGCCGAGCGCGACGGGATCGCGACCTTCGCGGCCACCGTGCACCCCTCCAACCGGAAGATGGTTGCCGTGTTCCGCGACTCGGGGTTCGCCGTCGAGGTCCACCCGCGGCCCGGCGAGCTCGAGATCATCATGCCGGCATCGGTGGACCCCGCCGCGCACAAGCGCTTCGAGGACCGCGACCGCACGGCGGCCGTGGCCTCCGTCAAGCACGTGCTGCAGCCGGGCTCGGTAGCGCTGATCGGCGCGTCCCGGCGCCCGGGAAGCGTCGGCGCCGCCGTGCTCGAGAATCTGCGGAGCTTCCGCGGACCGCTGTACATCGTGCACCCGATCGCCGACGAGGTCGGCGGGCTGCGCACCGTCCGCAGCCTGCCCGCGCCGGTCGATCTGGCGGTGATCGCCGTGCCCGCCGCGGCGGTGTCCACCGTCGCGCGCGAGTGCGGCGAGGCCGGGGTGCGCGCGCTCGTGGTGCTGTCCGCCGGGTTCATAGAGAGCGGCGAGCGCGGGCGAGCACGCCAGGCCGAGCTGCTCGAGATCTGCCGCGAATTCGGCATGCGCCTGGTCGGCCCGAACTCGCTCGGCGTCCTCAACACGGCCAGCGGGGTGAACGCCACGTTCGCGCCGTACGCCACTCCGGCGGGGCGGCTCGCGTACGCGTCCCAGAGCGCCGCCGTCGGGATCACGGCGATCGCCGAGGCGGGCCGCCGCGGGCTGGGCCTGTCCTCGTTCGTCTCCACCGGCGACAAGGCCGATCTGTCCGGCAACGACCTGCTGCGCTACTGGGAGCAGGACGCCGCGACCGACGTGATCCTGCTCTACCTCGAGTCGTTCGGCAACCCGCGCCGGTTCGGCCAGATCGCGCGCCAGATCGGCCGCGCCAAGCCGATCGTCGCCATCAAGGGCGGCCGCTCGGCCGCCGGCGCGCGCGCCGCCCTGTCGCGCACCGGGGCGCTGCTCGCCGCCTCGGACGTCACGATCGACGCGCTCTTCGCCCACGCCGGGGTGATCCGCACCGACACGCTAGGCGAGCAGCTCGACGTGGCGGCCCTGCTCGCCGCCCAGCCGCTGCCGCGCGGCGACCGCATCGCGATCGTCACCAACGCCGGCGGTCCCGGCATCGCCTGCGCCGATGCCTGCTCGGGAGAGGGGCTGCGCGTCGAGCCGCTGTCGGCGCGCGCGCAGGACCGGCTGCGACCCCAGCTCGTGCCCGAGGCGTCGACCGCCAACCCGGTGGACATGATCGCGACTGCGACCGCCGAGGACTTCCAGCGCACGATCGAGCTGCTGGCCTCCGAGCCGGAGGTCGATGCGGTCGTCGCCATCTTCATCCCGCCGCTCGTCACCCGCGCCGCCGACGTCGCGGCGGCGATCCACGCCGTCGCCCCGGCCAAGCACACACCGGTGCTCGCCGTCTTCATGGGGCTCGACGACGCCGAGCGCGCCGCCCTGCGGGGCGACGGCGAGGTGCCCGTCTACGGGACGCCGGAGGAGGCCGCGCGCGCGCTCGGCCGTGCCGTGCGCTACGCCGCGTGGCGCCGCCAGGAGCCCGACCCGCTGCCGCCGCTGGGCCAGGACTCCGACACCGTCGACGCGACGATCGCGGGCGTGCTCGCGCGCGGCGAGGACTGGCTGGCGCCCGAGGAAGTGGACACCGTGCTCGCGGCCTACGGCGTTCCGCGCCCCGAGACGCGCATCGCGGCCACGCCGGCCGCTGCGGGCCGCCAGGCCGCCGCGCTCGGTGGCGCCCTGGCGATCAAGGCGATCGCGCCCGGGCTGGCGCACAAGTCCGACGCCGGCGGCGTGGCATTGGACGTGCGCGGCGCGGCGGCCGCCACGCGCGCCGCGCGCCGCGTCGCGTCGTCGGTGCGCGCGGCGGGCCATGAGGTCGACGGGTTCTTCGTGCAGCAGATGGCGCCGGCGGCGACCAAGCTGATCGTCGGCATCATCGGCGACCGCGACTTCGGACCCGTCGTCGCCTGCGGCGCCGGCGGCCGGGCGGTCGAGCTGCTCGGCGACGTCGCCGTCCGGCTCGCGCCCGTGGGCCCGCGCGAGGCGGGCGAGATGCTGCGCTCGCTGCGCACCTTCCCGCTGTTGACCGGTCACCGCGGCGCGCCGCTGGCCGACCTCGAGGCCGTCGAGCAGGTCGTGATGCGGATCGCGGCGCTCGGCGCCGCGCATCCCGAGATCGCCGAGCTCGACTGCAACCCCGTGCTCGCCGGCCCGGACGGCGCCGTCGTGGTCGACGCCCGCATCCGCGTCAGCGCCCCGCCGCCCGCGCGGCCGTTCCCGGCGCTCGACCGGTAGCGCCGCGCGCCCCCGCGGCGCACGGCGCGAAGGCGCTCAGTGCGGGGAGCCGGCGACCGGCACCGTCGCGCCGGTGATGCCCGCGGCAGCCTCGGAGGCGAGCAGCACGGCGACGCGCGCCACCTCGTCGGGCGTGGCCTGCGGTTCGGGCGCGACGTCGATCATGCGCACGCCGCGCGGCGCGAGCACGGTCGCGAGCGCGTGCGCCAGCTCGCGGGAATCGCTGCCCGAGATGTCGATGTTGACGACGACGCCGTGCTCCATGGTCTCCGCCGCGGCCTCGATGGCGAGGTAGGCGAGGGCGAGGCTGCCGACGTTGATCAGGACGTCGAAGCCGCCGAGCTCGCGCTGCGCGCGCTCGACGACCGCCGTCGCCGCGACCGGGTCGCGAACGTCGAGCGCAGCCGCCAGGGCGGAGCCGCCGAAGCGGTGCGCCACGGTCGCCGCGGTCATCTCGGCGTCGGGCAGCGTGGCGTCGGTCAACAGGAGCGCAGCGCCCGCCTCGGCGAAGCGCTCGGCAAGCGCCCGTCCGAGCGCGCCGGCGGCGCCGGTGATGATGATGACCTGGCCTTCGAGCCGCAGCAGATCGCCGAGCGAAGGTCGTTCGGAGCCGGTGCGGGGCGCTATCTGGATCATGGTTCCTCCCTCGTGACGATCAGCAGGCGAAGTCCGCCGCGCCGATCAGGTCCTGCTGCAATGCCGCGGTGAACATCTCGACCTGGGCGACCATGCGCTCGCGATCCAGGCGCTGCAAGGCGTGGGCGATGATCGCCACCTGGTTGTCCAGGCGGACGTCCAGGAGCGCGGCCCGGGCGTTGGAGATGACGACCACGCGCCATAGCTCGCAGGCGCCGCAACGCTCGACGATGCGCCAGTGCTCCGTGTCCGCGGGCTCCCACTCGATCGGCGCCATGAAGTCGCCTCGACAGCGCGGGCACTCCGTGCCCGCCGCCTGCGCCAGCTCGCGGCGTTCGCGGGCTCGCGCCAACAGGCGACGCAGCGGCGAACGCGACGTGGACTCAGGTGACGGATTCATGTAGGCATTCCATCGTGGGCCGTGGGCTCCGCCATCCGCGCGAGCGCCGGAACCGGGTCGGTAGTCGCCCGCAAGGAAGCCCGGTACTAGCTGACGGCCGTCTCGCGCAGCGCGGCGAGCCAGCGCTCGCGGCGCTCGGCCCACTCGGCGGGGAGCACGCCGCCGGTCAGCGCCGCGGCCGCGTCGAGCGCGTGCAGCGCCTGCCGGTAGTCCTGCATCGCGGCGTCCTCGTCGGCGAGCAGCAGCGCCAGGTCCATCGCGTCCTCGTAGTCGTCGGAGGGCGGCCGCGCAGGCAGGTCCTCGAGCGGCGGCGTGGACAGGCCCGAGGGGCGCGCCGTGGACAGCAGCGGCGCCAGGTAGCGGCCCGCGATCTTCGTCGGCGGCCACCACAGCGGGCGTCCGGACACGGCGGCGGACGGGCGCCGCGTCGCCCGGCTCACCATCCCCTCCGCCTGCGGCTCGCCGGTCGGGCTCAGCTGCGAGCGCAGATAGAGCGGCGCTCCGCCGGTCAGCAGCAGGCCGCGCAGGACCGGGCGGAAGGGCGCCGACGACGGCAGCGCCCCGAGCTCGACGGCGATCGCCTCCGCAACCGCGTCCGCCTGCTGGGTGGCGAGGCCGCCCTGCTTGAGCGGGAAGGTCGTGGCGTCGCCGGCGGCGAAGACGCCCGGCGCGTCCGGCACGCGGCCGCGCGAGTCGACCGGAATGAAGCCGTGGACGTCGTGCGGCAGGCCCTCGATGGCCGGACCCTCGAGCCGCGGCAGCGCGATCACGCGATCCGCGACGACGGGGGGACCGTCGGACACCTCGAGCGAGCCCGGATGCACCGCGACCGGCCGCGTCCCGGTGCGCAACTCGATCCCGCGGTCCGACAGCAGGCGCGCGACCGCCGTCGACGCGTCGGGGCCGAACGACCACAGCGGCGCCCGCTCGGGCGTCACGACCGTGATGTCCGGCTTGGCGCCACGATCGCGCAGCTCGACCGCTGCCATGATCGCGAGCTCATAGACGGGCAGGGCCCATGTCGATGCTCCGGGCAGGACGAACGCGAGCCGCGCCGTCGCCTCGAGCGCCTCGTTGACGGCCTCGATGTCGTCGGGGCCGGCGAACGTGATCGCGCCCGGCAGCGCCGCCACGGCGCGCGCGCCGACCGCCATCACGAGGTAGTCGTAGGTGATCCGGCTGCCGCCGGCGCAGATCGCCACGCGTGCCTCGGCGTCGACCGCCTGCAGGCTGGTGCGCCGCTGCGTGAACGGCGCGCGCCGGCGCACGTCCTCGAGCGCCAGTCCGCCGGGGAGCCCGAAGCCGAACGGAACGGCGACCGAGGCCGGCCGGGCGACCAGCTCGGTGCCCGGTGCGATCAGCGTGATGTGCGGAAGCGGTCCTGCGAGCGTGCGCAGCGCGACGACCGTCTCCAGGGCCGCGACGCCGCCGCCCGCGACGACGACGTGCGGAGGAGGCTGGCGGGTCATGGATTCGAAGTTACGGCCGTCCACCGAACGCGGCATCCGTAGTTCCCCGCGGCGGCCGGGTGGGGAAGCCGCGCCTGCGGCCCCCACCCGGCGCCGGGAACGTCAGCGGCGGACGGTCACCGTCAGCGCCTCCGAGCCCGCGCCCTGACGGCCCGAGTCACCCGCCCAGCGGGCGACGAAGGTCGTCGATCCGGTCGCCTTGAACGTCGCCGTGAAGCGGCCGCCGTTGGCCCCGGCGGTCACGACCTGCTCGGTCCAGCCGGTGCCGCCGAGCGCCCGTGCCGAGACGACGATCGGCTCGCCTCCCTGCGCGTGGCCGAGTGCGCCGGTGACCGTGAGGTTGCCGCGCGCCTTGCGCAGCTGCGCGCGGGTCAGCGACCGCCGCGCGGCGGTCAGCGTCAGCGCGGAGGCGCTCCCGGCGTCACCGCCGGTCGCGCTGGTGAACAGGCTGCGGAAGATGCCCGGGCCTGCCGCGGGCGTCGAGGTGAGCGCGTAGGCGCGCGTCGCCGTCGGGCTGATCACGCCCTCGGTGCCCGGGAACGCGCCGGTGGAGATGCGCTGCGGACGCCAGTGCCGGCCGCCGTCGCTCGTGCGCAGCGCGTACGCCACTCCGGGGTCGGCCGGATAGGCGCGCAGCGTGACGAACCCGGACGTGGCCGAGCCGATGGCGAGCGCGAGCCCGGTGCCGGTGCCCACGGCGGGCAGCTCGGTCCAGCGGCGACCGGCGTTGCCGGTGTGCCAGACGCGCCCGGCGGTGTCGAGCGCGTAGCCCGCGTTCGCCGAGGTCATGTCGAAGTCACGCAGGCTCAGCGGCACGCTGCGCTTGCCGCGCTTGCTGGACGGTCCGCGCACCGCCGTCCACGTGCGCCCGCGGTCCGTGGTCCGCGCGATCGCGGTCGACCCGTAGGCGAAGACGGCGCCGGCGGCGCGATCGAAGTTCTCGAGCGCGACGCCGCGCACGGCCTTGTCGGTGGCGAGGTCGAACTGCCCGCCGCCGCTGGCCCGCCGCACGCCGGTCGGGCCGGCGAGCAGCACCGCGTCACCGGCCGTGAGCACGGCGCGTGGCGCCGCGGTCGTGCCGGGATCGATCGGCTGCCAGCTGGTGCCGCCGTTGGTGGTGCGGAAGAGCCCGCCGCGCTTGTCCAGCGCATAGCCCGCGTCGGCGGTGGAGAACGACGTGTCCTGCATGTCCGCCGAGGTCGCGACGTTGATCGCGCGCCAGGTGACGCCGCCGTCGAGCGTGCACGCGAGCTGTCCGCGCGCACCGAGCGCGAGCGCGATCGTCGGCGCGGGCCCGAGCCGCAGGCCGAACTGGAACGAGCCCGCGATATCACCGCCGAGCGCAGCGTAGTTGCGCCCTCCGTCGTCGGAGATCGCGGTCGCGCCGCCGGCGCCCGCGGCCACCGCGCGCGTCGCCGACGCGAATCCGGCGGCCAGCAGCGGCGCGGTGGAGGCGGTGATCGAATCCGCCGTGACGCCGCCGTCCTGCGTGCGCAGCAGGCGGTCGCCGCGGCTCGTCGACATCAGGCACACCTGCGCGCTCGCGCAGCTGATGCCCGTGATGTCGTTGCCGGTGGCGGCGCCGAGCGCCTGCCAGGTCAGCCCCGCGTCGGCGGAGCGCAGCAGCGTGCCGGGCCCGAACGCGAAGAAGGCGTCGGCGGCGGCGCGCAGCTGCTGGACGTTGCCGCCCGGAACGGCGGCCACCGGCGTCCACGACGCCCCGGCGTCGGTCGTGCGGAAGGCGGTCGCCGAGCCCTGGAGGAACACGACGCCCGCGTCGGGCGAGCTGAAGAGCGCGTCAGCGGGCACGGCGCGCCCGCCGCCCGAGCTCGCCGCGGTGCCGGGGATCGCGGTCCCGCGGCCGAATGTCTGGCCCGCGTCGGTCGTGCGCAGGACGTTGCCGTCGCGCAGCAGCAGATAGCCGACGTCGGCGGTGGCGAAGCGCGCCGCCGCGACCGGGTCCGGGCAGCCCTGCTCGGCGAGCACGAACAGCTTGCGGAACGTGCGCCCGCCGTCGTCGGAGCGCCGCACGACGCAGCCGCCGCCGCCCAGCACGACCACGACGTCCGGGGTGACGACCTGCACGCGGGCGAGATCCTGCGACGTGCCGGTCGCGAGCCCGCTCCAGGTCGCGCCGCCGTCGTCGGTGCGCAGCGCCGTGCCGTCGTCGCCGACGGCGAATCCACGGCCCCCGTTGAACTCGATGGCGCGGATCGAGTTGCCCTGCGGTGTCGGGTTGCCCCATTGCCAGCCGGACTGGCTGACCTGCACCGCGGCGCCGGCGGGTACGGCGGTCAAGCCGAACGCCAGCACCAAGCCCAAGAGCTTGCTGGTCACGCGCATCGAGACCTCCTCGTTCACGGCCTCCGGGGCGCCGGCAGGGTGCGCGGCAACCGCACCGGGGACGGACATCGGACGATGGCGGGTCGGGGCCGCACCGGGGTCCGGTCGGCACCCGCTTTCGCGTCCGTAGTTGTCCGTGCAGATGGCCCCCCCGTGGGAGCCGCCTGCGTGCGTGAGATCATGGCCCGATGCCCGAACTCGGCGGTCACGACCTGCTCAAGGAGTGGCAGTCGGCGATGCACGCGCTGGTCACGTCCGTCACCGGCCGCGCGGAGATCCCCAAGCAGCTGCTCGCCCCGCTGCAGCGGCAGATCGAGCTGGTCGAGGAGATCCTGGAGCGCGAGCGGCGGCTCCAGCGCGAGGTGCTCCAGCGGACGTTCGCGCCGTTCGACGCGGTGTTCGACCTGCTCGAGCAGAGCGCGTCGGCGCTGCGCAAGCAGGCGGAGGCGCTCAACGAGTCCGCGCGCGCGACCCAGCAGGCGGCGAGCATGATGGAGGTCCAGGCCGAGCAGTTCGAGCGCGCGATCCGGGTCCTGCGCCAGCCCGCCGAGATCGCCAAGTCCGCCGCCGGGGTCGAACGCCGGAACCGTCGCGGGGACTCCGCGTAGCGCCGCGGGAAAGCCGCAGCGCCGATGTGCCCGCGTCCGGATGGCGGCGCGGTCCTCCGGAATTAGGTTCAAGGGAGTCTTCTTCTCAGGAGGGGAGATGCCCCCGATCGTCGTTGCCTCGCACTCGGAAACCGCGGAAGCGGCGGACGGGCTCGCGCTCGGCGCGTTACTCGCCGCGGCGCGCAGCGCGCCGCTTCTGGTGGCGCCGGTCCTCACCGGCACCCGATCGGACGAGACCACCCCGCGCGAGGCTCAGCGCGCCGCCCGCTGTCCGCTCGTCGTCGTTCCGGCGGCGAGCCCCGTCTCCAACCTCGACGTCCGCGCCTCCGGGAGGACGTGATGATCCACCTTGCGCAGCTCTCGATCCGCCGTCCAGTCCACGCACTGCTCGCGTGGGCGTTCATCGCGTTCGTCCTCGTCGCCATCGGCCTCGGCATCAGCCACCGCCTCTCGCCCTCGATCACGGTCGTGCCCGGTACCGAGTCCTCGCGGGCCGCGCAGCTCGCGAAGACCGAGTTCGGCCCCTCGGTGCTCGTCCCGATCCTCGTCGAAGGCCCTAAAGCCCAGCTCGACCGCCAGGGCCCGAAACTGGCGGCGGCGCTGAGCCGGCGCGCGGATACGCGCGTGATCTCGGCGTGGACTCGCGGCGACACCGGCGCGTCGCTGCGCCCGCGGCCTGACGCGGCGATGATCGTCGCCTCGGTCGCGCGCACCGAGCGCGACATGGTCGACCACGTCCAGCCGCAGATCGAGGCGATCGTCGCCAAGCAGGTCAGCGCGCCGCTGCGCGCGCACGTGACCGGGCAGGCGACGCTCGACCGGGCGCTGCGCGACGCGTCGCTCTCGACCACCCGCCGCTCCGAGCTGATCGCGGTCGGCATCCTCTTCGTGCTGCTCCTGATCGGTCTGCGGACGCCGGTGGCCGCGGCCGTGCTCTCCGCGTTCGGCGCCGTGACGGCGCTCGCCGGCATCGGCGCGATGACCCTGCTGGGGACGGCGATCGACACCGACCCCGTCGCGGTCGCGCTGGCCTCGATGACCGGGCTGGCGCTCGGCGTCGGGTTCGCGCTGATGATCCTCGACCGCTTCCGGGAGGCCGACGGCCTAGGCGACCGCGGCGCGGCGCTCGCCGCGACCGAGGCCGTCGCCACCACCGGCCGCGCGGTCCTGATCTCGGGCACGGCGATGCTGATCGCGCTCGTGCTCGCGACCGCCATCGCGCCGAGCACGATCCTGATGTCGCTCGGCGTCGGCGTGGTCCTGTGCTCGGCGCTGGCCACCGGCGCGGCGGTCGTCGTGCTGCCCGCCGTTCTCACGCTCTTCGGGCGCCGCATCGACGCGTTCGCGTTTCCGGCGCCGCGACCGGTCGTGCGCGCCTGGCACTGGCTGGCCGGCCGCGGCCGCTGGGTCACGCGGATCGCCCTCGTCTCGGGCGCCGTCGCGACCGCGGCGCTGGTCGCGCTCGCCCTGCCGGTCACCGGCCTGAAGACGGGTCCGCCGGACATCGCGCTGCTGCCCGCCTCCTCCACGGCGCGCCAGTCGTTCGAGCGCGTGGGCGCCGTCATGGGCCCGGGCTGGGCGACGCCGTACAACATCGTCGTCGTCTCGACCGGCCGGACGATCACCGACCCGGCGCTGCTGCGCCAGATCCGCTCCTACCAGGCGCGGATCGTCGCCGACCCGCGCGTGGAATCCGTCGTCGGTCCGGGCGCCTTCGTCAGCCAGGCGCAGGACCTCAAGGCCCTGCCCAAGGGACTCAAGGACTCAGCCAAGCTGCTCAAGGGCGGCAAGCGCGACCTCGGCAAGCTCCAGCGCGGGCTCGGACAGGCCGGCACCGGCGCCGCCGAGCTGCGTGACGGCCTCGGCAGTGCGGCCTCCGGCGCGGGCGCGCTGCAGAGCGGATCCGGCGCCGCCGGGGCCGGCGCCGCGAGGCTGCGCGCGGGGCTCGACGACGCGCGCGCCGGCGCGGCCTCGATCTCGCGGGGGCTCAACGCCGCGCTGGCCGGCGCCACCGCGCTGCGGCGGGGCTCCGCCGAGGCGCTGTCGGGCTCCTCGACGCTCGCCGGCGGGCTCAGTGACGCCTCCGCGCCCGTCAAGGCGGGCCTGCCGGTGTTCCGCGGCCTCGCCGGCGACGTGGCCGCAGCCAGCGGCGCGGTGACCGCCGCCCATGGTGCCGCCCAGTCCAGCTCCGGGCAGATCGGCGCCGCGCTGAGCGCGCTGAAGGGCATGAGCACGGGCACGGACGATCCCAGCTACGGCGCCGCGCTGAACGCGCTCTCGGCCGCCCAGACGGCGGCCGGCGGCGTCGAATCCTCGCTGGCCGGCATCCAGCCCAAGCTCAACGGCGCGGCCACGGTCGCGAAGGCCGCCGCCGGCCAGGTGGGGACGCTGTCGACCGGCCTCGGCCGGCTCTACTCGGGCTCGACCCAGCTCCAGAGCGGCATCGCCCGCCTGCGCAAGGGCAACACGGACCTCGCATCCGGCATCGCCCGGCTGTCCGCGGGCGGCACCCAGCTGACCGGCGGCCTGCAGCAGCTGCGTGACGGCGCCGCCGCGCTCGAGGGCGGGCTCGCGCAGCTCACCAGCGGCGCCGGCCAGCTCGAGACCGGGCTGGCCGGCGGCACCGCGCCGGCGGGCGAGCTCAAGAGCGGGCTCAGCCAGCTCGAGGCCGGCGTGGCGAAGTTCCGCGGCAGCCTGCCGTCCACCAAGGACATCGAGCAGCTGCAGCGCCAGTCGCCGGGGCTGTTCGACTCCGGCTACTTCGTGCTCGCCGCGATCCAGGGCGCGCCGGCGGCCGACCGCGCGCAGGCCTCGTTCGCCGTCAACCTCGATCACGGCGGGAACGCCGGCCAGATCGTCGTCGTGTCGCGCGCCGCGGCCCGTGACAGCCACGCCCTGGGCGCCAGCCTGCGCGCCTCCGCCGCGGCGTTCGCCCGCAGGACGCACACGCAGGCCGCCGTCGGCGGCCCGGCGGGCGACCTCGGCGACTTCGCCGCTGAGACCAAGGCGCGGCTGCCGCTCGTGATCGGCGCGCTCGCCGTCGCCTTCGCGCTGCTGCTCATGCTCGCGCTGCGCGCGGTGGCCCTGCCGCTCGTGGCGGTCGCGTTCGACCTGCTGACGACGGCCGCGACGTTCGGCGCGATGACGCTGCTGTTCGGCGGCGACGACCCGCTGCTCGGCGGCCCGGGCTATCTCGACCCGATGTCGGTGATCGGCATCTTCGCCGCCGTCTTCGGGATCTCGATCACGTACGAGGTGCTGCTGTTGAAGCGGGCGCGCGAGCGCTTCGAGGCCACCGGTGACGCTCGCGAGGCGCTCGCCTTCGGCCTGCGACGGACCGCCGCGGCGGCCACCGGCGCCGCGGCCGTGATGGTCGCCGCCGCCGTCCCGTTCATGTTCTCGCAGCTCGGCAACGTCCGGCAGTTCGGCGCCGGCCTGGCGATCGCGGTCGTGCTCGACGCGCTGATCGTCCGCCCGGTCGCGCTGCCCGCCGCGGCCGCGCTGCTCGGGCGCTTCGGCTGGTGGCCGGCGGCCCGCGAGGTGCGGGCGGCCGGAATGATCGAAGGGAGGCCGGCATGACCACGATGCGAGTGTCATACGCCAGCGTCGGCGCGATCGCGCTGGCCGGCGAGGTTCGGGCGGACCGCGTGGCGATGACCGCGCCGGGCGCGCCGGACATCAGCTACGGCGAGCTCGCGAGCGCGGCTCGCGAGATCGCCGCGGGGCTCGCCGAGCTCGGCATCGCGCCCGGCGACCGCGTGGCGATCCTGTCCGGCACGCGCCCGGAATGGACGCTCGCCGACTTCGGGATCCTGTGCGCGGGCGCGATCGTGGTGCCGATCTACCACACGAACTCGCCGTCGGAGTGCCGTTACATCCTCGAGCACGCCGGCGTGCGCGCGGTCTTCTGCGAGGACGCGGCGCAGCTCGCCAAGGTCGACGAGGTGCGCCATGCGCTGCCGGCGCTCGAGCACGTGCTCCTTCTCAGCGGCGAGGCGCCCGGCGCGCTCGGGCTCGCGACGCTGCGGCGCGCCGGCGCGGACGTCGCCTTCGAGCGCCTGGACGGCGTGCGCCCGCAGGACGTCGCCACGATCATCTACACGTCGGGCACCACCGGGCCGCCCAAGGGCTGCGTCGTGACGCACGCGAGCCTGCGGGCGACGGTCGAGATGTACCAGCGCGAGCTGAACCTGCACCCGCCGCTGGACGTCTACCTGTTCCTGCCGCTCGCCCACTCGCTGGCCCGCGTCGCGCAGCTCGCGGTGCTCGACGCGGGCGGGACGCTGCGCTTCTGGGGCGGCGACCCGAAGCGGATCGTGGAGGAGCTGGCCGAGTTCGGACCGACCCACTTCCCGTCCGTGCCGCGGATCTACGAGAAGATGCACTCGGCGATCCTCGGCGAGGTGTCCGGGCAGCCGGCGCCGAAGCGGGCGGTGTTCCGCTGGGCGCTGCGCGAGGGCGCGCGCCGGCGCGCCGCGATGCGCGCCGGGCGCACCCCCGGAGCGCTCGCGCGCCGGCGCTACGCGGTCGCCGACCGGCTCGTGCTGCGCCACGTGCGCGAGCTCTTCGGCGAGCGCTTCATCTACGGGATGTGCGGGGCGGCCCCGGTCGGCGCCGAGATCCTCGCGTTCTTCGACGCCTGCGGCGTGCTGATCCTCGAGGGCTACGGCCTGACCGAGTCGTGCGCGGCCGCGACCGTCAACTCCCAGGGCGCGGTGCGCTTCGGCAGCGTCGGGCGCGCGCTGCCCGGTGCCGACGTCGCGATCGCCGACGACGGGGAGATCCTGCTCGCGGGGCCGCACCTGTTCTCGGGCTACTACCGCGACGCCGAGGCCACCGACGCCGTGCTCGACGGGCGCTGGCTGCGGACCGGCGACCTCGGCGAGGTCGACGAGGACGGCTTCCTGCACATCACGGGCCGCAAGAAGGATCTGATCATCACCTCGAGCGGCAAGAACATCTCGCCCGAGAACCTCGAGAGCGCGCTGCGCGAGACGCGCTGGCTCTCGCAGGCGGTCGTGATCGGCGAGCGGCGCCCCTATCTGGTGGCGCTGGTCACGCTCGACGCCGACGAGGCGCCGCGGCTGGCCGCCCGGCTCGGCATCGAGCCCGACGTCGCCGCGATGGCGCGCGACCCGCGCGTGCACGCGGCCATCGCGGAGGACATCGACGCGGTCAACGCGCAGTACGCGCGGATCGAGCAGATCAAGCGCTTCGAGATCCTCGAGCGTGACTTCACGCAGGCCGACGGCGAGCTCACGCCGACGCTCAAGATCAAGCGCAACGTCGTCCACAGCCGCTTCGCCGACGAGATCGAGGCGCTCTACGTGAGGTGATCGAGATGCGCGCGGCCGTCCTGGGAGCGTTCGGCCTGCCCGCCCTGGCGGCGGGCGCGCTGCTCGTGCCGCGGCTCGTGCTCGCGGGGCCGGGCGACGGCGGCTGGCTCGGCCCGGCGCTGGTCGTGGCCGGGCTCGTGCTGTGCGCGTTGGCGCTGCGCGCGGGCTTCGCCGGGCGCCGGCGGCGGGTGCAGGTGCTGGCGGTCGCGCTCGTGCTGGCGGCCGGCCAGTGGGTGCTGCTGCCCGCGGTGGGCGCCGGGCTGGCGACCAGCGCGCCGCACCGCTCGCCGCAGCGCAGCGGCCTCCCCGGCGCGCGCTCCGTGAGCTTCCCCGCCGCCGACGGCGTGCGGCTCGCCGGCTGGTACGTGCCCGGCCGCAGCGGCGCCGCGGTCATCGTCGCCCACGGCTCGCACGGCAGCCGCGCCGACGCGCTCGCGCACGCGCGCATGCTGGCGCGCGCCGGCTACGGGGTGCTGGCGTATGACGCGCGCGGGCACGGGAGCAGCGCGGGGCGCCCGAACGCTCTCGGCTGGCGCGGGCGCGAGGACGTGGCCGGCGCGTTCGGCTTCCTGCGCGGCCGCCCCGAGGTCGATCCGGCCCGGATCTCGATGCTCGGCCTCTCGATGGGCGCCGAGGAGGCGCTGCGCGCGGCGGCGGACGGCGTGGGCCTGCGCAGCGTCGTCGCCGACGGCGCGGGCGCGTCGACGCTCGGCGATCGCGCGCTGCTGTCCGGCGGGCCCGTCGCGACGTCCTCGGAATGGGTGAGCATGCGGCTGACGGCGCTGTTCGGCGGCGACCCGGAGCCTCCCGCGCTGAAGGACATCGCGGACCGCATCCGCGTGCCCGTCCTGCTGATCGCCTCGGGGCGCCGCGGCGAACTGACCGTGGATCGGGCCTTCGCCGCGCGGATCAGCGCCGCGGCGACGCTGTGGTCGGTGCCCGACGCCGGCCACACGGAGGCGCTCCAGCGCCATCCGGATGCCTACGCGGACCGCGTGCTCGCGTTCCTGGCGAGCGCCCGGCCGCCGTCCTGAGTCAGATGCCGAAGTCCGTCGCGGCGATCAGGTCGCGCTGCAGCGCCTCGGCGAACGCCTCGACCTGCGCCAGCATCCGCTCGCGGTCCAGGCGCGCGACGACGCGCGCCATGCGGGTGCGCTGCTGGTCGATCCGGACGAGCAGCCGCGCCGTCTCCGGGCCCGAGAGCATGAGCGTGCGCCAGACGTCGCACTGCGTGCAGCGTCCGATCAGTCGCCAGTAGCCGCCGTCGGCCGGATCCCAGGCCTCGGGCGCCATGAACTCGCCGTCGCAGCGCAGGCACGTGGCGCCCAGGACCGAGCCCGGGGCGAGGTGGACACGGAGCGCGGTGAGAAGCCGGCGCGGTGCCGACTGCCGGGGAAGTTCGGGCCGGGTCATGCCCTGTGCATCGCCCTGCGGGGAATGCCTCTCCATCCGTAGAAACCCCCGATTCGTATTCAGCCCCGCGCGGGCTCACGCGTGACTCGACGCCCGCTCCTGCTCGGTGGCGGCGAACATCGAATGCACGCCGCGCGGGACGATCAGGATGGCGCAGCGCGCCTGCTCGATCATCGGCAGCGAGACGCTGCCCATGATCGTGCTGCGGACCGGGCCGTAGCGGCGCGAGCCGAGCACGAGCACGTCGAGCGCCGCGGACGCCTCGGCGAGCGTCTGCACCGAGTCGCCCGACAGGATCTCCAGGTCGACGTCCTGGTCGGGCAGGACGGCGTCGACCACCTCGCGGGCGATCCGCTCGCCGTAGCGGTGCTCGCCCTTCACCCACTCCAGGTAGCTCGTGCCGGTGGCGCCGAAGTACGGATGGGCGGCGGGCAGCAGGTGCACCACGTGCAGCACCTTCAGGCGGGCGTGCGCGGGTTCGGCCAGCCGGGCCGCGACGGTCAGCGCCTCGCGGGACTCCGGCGAGTCGGTGATCGCGGCGCCGATCGTGACCGGCTCGCTGTCCGGGCGCAACCTCCACGCGTGCGGGACGACCGCGATCGCACAGGGCGCCCCGTGGACGACCCGGCGGGCCGTCGAGCCGGCCAGCACGCGGCCGATCGGGCCGCGGTGGCAGGAGCCGAGGACGATCACCGCGGCGTCCTCGAGTTCGGCCGCCTCGATCAATCCGCGCGCGGCGGTCGTCGCGGAGATCGAGACCGAGCGCGACGGAATCGCGTCGCCGAACTGCTCCTCGGCCTGCTCGAGCCAGGCGGCGGCCGCCTGGCGCGACGGCCACGGCACGCTCGGGACATCCACGCCGCGGGCCTCATAGCCGTAGACGGCGACCAGCACCAGCGACGAGCCGCTCAGGACGCACAGCGCAGTGCCGAGCGCGAGTGCCTCCAGCGCGGCGGGCGAGCCGTCGATACCGACGAGAACGGGACGCGGTGTCGTCTGGGCGGTCATGACTCCACCGTGGCACTCCGGGCGCCGATTTACCTCCGCAGCGGGCCGCGCGCATATGCGGAAAACTGCGGATCGCCGAGGTGGGCCGTTCCGGACGGTTTCGCGCGCGCGTATCTAGCGTCAGTCTCCCACAATTTAGGAGGCCGCTCATGAAAGCCGCCGTCGTCCACCAATTCGGCGCACCCCTGACGATCGAGGAGCTGCCGACTCCCGTTCCCGGCGAGGGCGAACTGCTCGTCCGCGTCGAGGCGTCCGGCCTTTGCCACACCGACATCCACGCCGCGCACGGCGACTGGCCGGTCAAGCCGAACCTTCCGCTGATCCCGGGGCACGAGGGCGTCGGCATCGTCGAGGCGATCGGCCCGGGAGTGCGCAACGGGATCGCCGAGGGTGACCGCGTGGCCATGCCGTGGCTCGGCTATGCGTGCGGCCACTGCCGCTACTGCGAGGCCGGTTGGGAGACGCTCTGCGAGTCGCAGATCAACATGGGCTACGGCATGGACGGCGCGTACTCCGACTACGCCAAGGCGTTCCAGCGCCACGTCGTGAAGGTGCCGGCCGGCATCGATCCGTTCGAGGCCGCCCCGCTGACGTGCGCGGGTGTCACGACGTACAAGGCCGTCAAGGTGTCCGAGGCGCGCCCGGCGACGCTGGCCGCCGTGTGGGGCGTCGGCGGGCTCGGCCACATGGCCGTCCAGTACGCGCGCGCCTTCGGCGCCACGGTCGCGGCGATCGACCTGCACGAGGACAAGCTCGCCCACGCCCGCGCGCTGGGCGCCGAGTACACGATCAACGCCGCCGAGCAGGACGCCGTGGCCGAGCTGCGCAAGCTCGGCGGGTCCGATGCCGCCGTGGTCACCGCGGTCTCGCCGACCGCCTTCCGCCAGGCCTTCGACGGCATGGCCCGTGGCGGCACGCTCGTGTTCGTCGGCCTGCCGGCCCACAACGAGGTCAAGATCCCGATCTTCGAGACGGTGCTCAACGCCATCACGATCCGCGGCTCGATCGTCGGCACGCACCTCGACCTCGAAGAGGTCTTCCGCCTGCACGCCGAAGGCAGGACGAAGGTCCTCTACGAGACCCGCCGGCTCGAGCAGGTCAACGAGTGCTTCAAGCAGGTCCTCGACGAGTCGACGCCGCAGCCGCGGCTCGTCTTCGGGTTCTGATGCGTTCGGCGCCGATCGCGGCCGTCGCGGTCGGCGCCGGCCTCGCCGCGCGATCACGATCCGGGCTCACGCTCTCGAGCCGTACGCGCGCGTCCGCCCGCATCGGCTGGCCCGTTGCGACGTTCGCGACGCCGGCCGAGCCCAGCCAGGTTCCGTGCGGGCCCGAGACGTAGGCCGTGACGCCCGGGGCGATGCGGCCCCGGCCCGTGACCAGGCCGTCGAGCATCCGCTGCAGCTCGGGCCGGGCGCCGCCGCGCGAGGGAACGAGCAGCCGGTCGGCGGACAGGCCCGCGGCGACCAGCAGCCCGCCGAGCAGCCACGCCGCCGGCGGGCGCGGGCGCGGCGGAACGGGCGGCGGCGGACATGGAGGCTAGGTGCGGCTGCCGCCGCGCGCGTGTGCGCCCCCGAAGTCGAGCGCGACGGCCAGGATCAGCGTGCCCGTCCAGGCGTTCACCGGGTCGAGCAGCAGCGGCTCGTTGCCGCCGACGTTGTTGGCGATCAGCCAGATCACGAACCAGACCAGGGTCATGCGGGCAGCCAAGCAGTGCCGCGCGACGCGCACATCGGGCCATCCCCGCTCGGCCGCTGCGGGTTTTCACGAGGCGAGCGGCCGGCTGCGGCGCAGCCGCGCCCGGCGCAGCTCGTCGGCGCCCCACACGATCACCGGGTAGGTGGCCAGCAGCGCGAGGTCGCCGGCGCCGAGCGCGCTCGTGCCGAAGACGCTCTGCAGCGGCGGCAGGTAGATCAGCGCGGCGGCGAAGACGAGCTCGAAGGCGATGCCCCAGAGCAGGAGCGGGTTGGTCGTCCAGCCGATCGCGCGCGTCGAGGCGCGCTCGACGCGCGAGGCGAACGCGGTGCCGACCTGGCACGCGACGATGCCGGCGAAGCTCATCGTCGTCGCCCGCAGCCAGTCGGCGTGCAGTGGCGTGCCGGCGCCGGTGGCGTCGCCCGGCCGCCAGCCGGCGCGCAGCAGCACCCAGAAGAAGCCGCCGAGCGTGAGCAGCGCGGAGATCGCGCCGAGGAAGCCCCACGCACGCAGCAGCAGCGCGCGGTCCACGACGCGCGCGTCGCGGCGGCGCGGCGGCCGCTGCATGATCCCCGGCTCGGCCGGGTCGCGGCCCAGCGCGAGCGCGGGCAGCGTCTCGGTCCCGAGGTCGACGGCGAGGATCTGGACTGCCGTGAGCGGGAGCGGGATCGACCCGCCCGAGAGCGCGAAGACGATGAACGGCACGACCTCCGCGGGCGCGTGGGCGAAGATGTAGAGGATGAACTTGCGGATGTTCTGGTAGACGCGGCGCCCCTCCTCGACAGCGGTGACGATCGTCGCGAAGTCGTCCGCGGTGAGGATCATCGCCGCCGCCTCGCGCGCCACGTCGGTGCCCGAGGCGCCCATCGCCACCCCGATGTCGGCGCGCCGCAGCGCGGGCGCGTCGTTGACGCCGTCGCCGGTCATCGCCACGACGTGGCCGAGCGAGCGCAGCGCGTCGGCGATCCGCAGCTTGGCCTCGGGCGAGGCGCGCGAGAAGACGATCTCGCCGTCGCCGCCGAGCAGGGCGTCGAGCTCGGGCTCGCTCATGGCGTCGAGCTCGCGGCCGGCGACGATCCGCGGCTCCGCGCCCCCGATGCCGACCCGACGCGCCACCTCCGCCGCCGTCAGGCCGTAGTCACCGGACACGACGTGGATCCGGATGCCGGCGGCATGGCAGCGCTCGACCGCCTCGCGCACGCCGGGCCGCGGCGGGTCGAGCAGCGCGACGAGCCCGATCAGGCAGAGGTCGCGCTCGGCGTCGTCGCGGTCGTCCGGCACCGGTCCGGCGAGCGGGCGCCGCGCGGCGGCCAGGACGCGCAGGCCGCGGCCCGCCAGCCGGTCGGCCTCGGCGAGCACGTGCGCACGGTCCAGCGGGCCGCCCCACATCGACGTGCAGCGCTCGAGCAGTTCGTCGGGCGCACCCTTGACGTCCAGCCACAGCTCGCCGCCGAAGTCGTCGACCGTGGTCATCAGCTTGCGCCGCGGGTCGAACGCGAACGTCGCCACGCGCCGGTCGTGCATCCGCGCGCCCAGCCGCTCGGCCGATTCGAGCAGCGCGACCTCCGTCGGATCGCCGTGCTCGCCGACGGCGTCGTTGCAGGCCGCCATCACGGTCGCGAGCTCCGGGAGCGGCGCGACGGCGCCGTCGAGCTCGACGCGGCCGGCCGCCGTCCAGGCGGCGACCGCGCGCATCCGGTTCAGCGTCAGCGTGCCGGTCTTGTCGGTGCAGATGACCGTCGTCGAGCCGAGCGTCTCGACCGCGTTCAGGCGCTTGACCAGCGCGCCCTCGCGGGCCAGGCGGCGCACGCCGACGGCGAGCGCGAGCGTGATCGTCGGCAGCAGGCCCTCGGGGACGTTCGCGACCAGCAGCCCGATCGCGAAGACGACCGCGTCGCTCAGCGGCAGCCCGGCGACGAGCGTCCCCAGCGGGACGAACGCCGCGCCGGTGACGACGGCGATCGCCGCGATCACCCAGGCGACGCGCTTGACCTCGCGCTGCAGCGGGCTGGGAGCGGCCTCGATCCCCGACGACAGCGCCGCGACCCGCCCCAGCTGTGTCTGCATGCCGGTCGCCACGACCGCGACGTGCGCCTCTCCCGCCGTGCAGGTCGAGCCGCTGAACACGAAGTCGGGCGCCTCGATCGGCGGCACGCCGGGCACGGGCGGCTCGGGCGCGCGGGTCACCGGGACCGACTCGCCGGTCAGCGCGGACAGGTCGACGTCCAGGCGGCCGGAGAGCACGCGCGCGTCGGCGCTGATGCGCTCGCCCTCGCGCACGACCATCAGGTCGCCCGGGACCAGCTCGCGCGCGGCGATCTCCTGCTGGACCCCGTCGCGGATCACCGTGGCGTGCGGCGGGAGGTAGGCCCGCAGCGCCTCGACGGCGCGCACGGCTTGGCGCTCCTGCGCGAACGCGAGCGCGGCATTGAGCACGATGACGGCGACGATCGCCCAGCCCAGCACCGGGATGGAACCCGCGAACGCGAGCACGGCGGCGACGGCCAGCAGCAGCGCGAGCGGGTGCGTGAACTGCGCCGCGAGATCGCGCGGCCAGGTGCGCTTGGCGCGGCTCTCGAGCTCGTTCGGCCCGGTCGCCAGCAACCGCCGCGCCGCCTCGCGCGACGCCAGGCCGCCGGGGCCGCTGCGCAGGTCGGCGAGGACGTCGGCGGCGGGCTCGTCCTCCAGCTGCTGGAGAGACACGGCCGGCAGGCCGTCGTCGAGCGCTCTGGTCATCCCTCTGTTTTGGCGCAGGCAGGGCGCTGCGGCATCCGCAGTCCGGGGCGCGAGCGCCCGTAGTTCCCCGCGCCGATCGGCGGGCTCCGAGACGATGACGGCGCGCTCGCGGCGTTGCAGCATCGATGCAAACCCCTAGTTCATGGAGGAATGCGAACGATGGCCGCCACTGCTCCTGCGCCCGTGCCAAAGGCCGCGGCGCCCCGTACCCGCAAGCGCACTGCTCGCGCTCGTCTTCGCCAACCTCGGCCGCGCCCTGCCACGCACCGGCGGCCCGTACGCCTACGCACGGCGCGCGTTCGGCGACTTCATCGGCTTCCAGACCGCCTGGGGCTACTGGATCGCCGTGTGGGCCGGCAACGCCGCGATCGCCGTGGCCTTCGTCGGCTACCTGGCGGTCTTCTGGCCCGCCGTCGGCACCCATCAGTTGCTCGGCGCGCTCGCCGCGATCGCGCTGATCTGGCTGCTGACGTTCGTCAACGTGCTCGGCGCCCGCGAGAGCGGCGCGGTCCAGGTCGTGACGACGATCCTGAAGTTCGTGCCGCTGGCCGTGATCGGCATCATCGGCCTGTTCTTCATCCACGGGGGCAACTACACGCCGTTCGCGCCCCACGGCGGCGTCGGCGCGATCAGCTCCGCCGCGACCCTCACGCTGTGGGCGTTCATCGGGCTGGAGTCCGCGACCGTCCCGGCCGACGAGGTCAAGGACCCGGAGCGGACGATCCCGCGCGCGACGATCATCGGCACCGCGCTGACCACGGTCCTCTACATCGTCGCGACGATCGCGATCATGGGCATCATCCCGACCGCCCAGTTGGCGCACTCGACCAGCCCGTTCGCGGACGCGGCCGCCCAGATCTTCGGCGGCGGCTGGGACAAGGTGATCGCGCTGGTCGCGATGATCTCCACCTTCGGCGCGCTCAACGGCTGGATCATGCTCCAGGGCCGCGTGCCGCTCGCCGCGGCCGAGGACGGCATGTTCCCGGCGCCGTTCGCGCGCGTGCACGGCACGCGCCGCACGCCGGTGTTCGGCCTCGTCGTCTCCTCCGTGCTGGTCAGCGCGCTGCTGCTCATGAACTACACGAAGGGCCTCGTCGACGTCTTCACGTTCGTGATCCTGCTCGCCACGCTGACCACGCTGGTGCCGTACGCCTACTCGGCGGCGGCGCAGGCCTGGCTGTGGCTGGTGGAGCGCGAGCGCTTCCAGCCGCTGCACCTGATCCGCGACACGGTGATCGCGACGCTGGCCTTCGCCTACAGCGTGTGGGCGATCGCGGGCGCGGGCCAGGACATCGTGACCAAGGGGTTCGTCCTGCTGCTGTGCGGCGTGCCGATCTACATCGGCATGCGCTGGTGGCAGTAGCGCACGACGCCGGAGCTGCCCGACGAGAGCTGACCTCACGCCGCTCGAGCGAGCCGGCGGCCGTATCCGGCCCGGCTCGCTCGACGCCGTTCGGCGCACCCGTAGTTCGCCGCAGCGCGCCGCGGCTCCCGCCCGATGACCCGGCCCGCGGACGCATCGACGATGTGAGAGCAATGGCCGCCAGCACTGAACCCACCACTCGCCTGTTCGTCGGCTCGGAGGTCGGCGTCCTACGGAGAGTCCTGCTGCATCGCCCGAACGGCGAGCTCAAGCGGCTCACGCCGCGCAACAAGGACGAACTGCTGTTCGACGATGTGCTGTGGGTCCGGCGCGCGCGCCAGGAGCACGACGCCTTCGCCGACGCGCTCGCCGAGCGCGGCGTCGAGGTTCTCTATCTGCAGCGGCTCCTGAGCGAGACGCTCGAGATCCCCGCGGCCCGCGACGAGGTGCTCGACGCCACGCTCGCCGCCGTCGGCCTCGGGCCGAAGCTCGGCCCCTCGCTGCGCGCCTGGCTCGCCGGCCGCGACGCCGACGAGCTCGCCGGCTGGCTGATCGGCGGGATGACCCAGCACGAGCTGCCCGTCCCCTCGACGGCGCTCGCCGCGCAGGTCCCGCGCGCCGACGCGTTCGTGCTGCCGCCGCTGCCCAACCACCTGTTCACGCGCGACACGTCGGCCTGGATCTTCGGCGGCGTGAGCGTCAACGCGATGGCCAAGCCCGTGCGCCGCCGCGAGGCCGTCCACCTGGCGGCGATCTACCGTCACCACCCGCTGTTCGCCGGCCGCGACCACGAGACCTGGAACGAGGGCCTCGGCGGGCCGGCCGAGCTCGAGGGCGGCGACGTGCTCGTCCTCGGTCACGGCGCGGTGCTCGTCGGCATGGGCGAGCGCACCCGTCCCGGCGCCGTCGAGGCGCTCGCGGAGCGGCTGTTCGCCGCCGGCGCGGCGCAGTGCGTGATCGCCGTGGCGATGCCGGCGCAGCGCTCGACGATGCACCTCGACACGGTCATGACCCAGGTCGACGTCGACGCCTTCACGGTCTACCCCGGCGTGCGCCGGCAGCTCGTGGCGTACACGCTGCGCCCCGGCCGCGACGCCGAGCGCGCCGACGACGTGTTCGGCGCGATCGCCGCGGCGATCGGCGTCGAGCAGCTACGGCTGTTCGAGACCGGCGGCGATATCTACGAGGCCGAGCGTGAGCAGTGGGACGACGGCAACAACGTGCTGGCCGTCGCGCCCGGCGTCGTCGTCGCCTACGAGCGCAACGTCGACACCAACACGCGCCTGCGCCGGGCCGGGATCGAGGTCATCACGATCGCCGGCGCCGAGCTGGGCCGCGGGCGCGGCGGGCCGCGCTGCATGTCCTGCCCTGTTGAACGCGAGGATCTCCCATGACCGCCGTCGGCTCTCACCCGCTGCACCACGTGCTCAGGCTCGGCGACCTGCGCCGGGACGAGCTGAGCGCCGTCCTCGACCTCGCCGCGGCCATGAAGCGCCACCCGCTGGCGTGGCGCAGCACGCTCGAGGGGCGCACGGTCGCCTGCTACTTCTCCAAGCCGTCCACGCGCACCCGCGTGTCGTTCGAGACTGCCGTGTACCGGCTCGGCGGGCTGCCGCTGATGCTGCGCCCCGACGAGCTGCAGCTCGGCCGCGGCGAGCCGATCTCCGACACGGCGCGCGTGCTCTCCTCCTACTGCGCCGCGATCGTCATCCGCACGTTCGGCCAGCGCGACGTGATCGAGCTCGCCGAGCACGCGAGCGTGCCGGTCATCAACGCGCTGACCGACGATCACCATCCCTGCCAGGCGCTCGCCGACTGCCTGACGGTGCACGAGCGCTTCGGCACGCTCGAGGGCGTCGCCCTGGCCTACGTGGGCGACGGCAACAACGTCGCGCACTCGCTGATCGAGGCGGCCGCGCTGACCGGGATGGAGCTGCGCATCGCATGCCCGCCCGGGCTGCAGCCGGACCCGGGGATCATGGCCGCCGCGGGGCGCGCCGTCCACGTCTTCGAGGACCCGCGCGAGGCCGTGGCCGGCGCGCACGCCGTCTACACGGACGTCTGGGTGTCGATGGGCCAGGACGCCGACCGCGAGCGCCGGCTCGCGACGCTCGCGCCCTACCGGGTCACGCCGGGCCTGATGGCGCTCGCCGCCCACGACGCGATCTTCCTGCACTGCCTGCCCGCCCACCGCGGCGAGGAGGTCGACGCCGCCGTGATCGACGGCCCCGCCTCCGCCGTGTTCGAGCAGGCGGCCAACCGCCTGCCGACCGAGCAGGCCCTGCTCTATGCCCTCGTCACCGGAGACTGGGAGGGCTGATCGATGCTGATCGTCGCCGCCCTTGGAGGAAACGCGCTGCTGCGTCGCGGCCAGGCCGCCGACGCCGATACGCAGCGCGCCAATGTCGAGACCGCCGTGCGCGCGCTGGCCGAGCTGGCGCGCGAGCACGAGGTCGTGGTCACCCACGGTAACGGTCCGCAGGTCGGCCTGCTGGCGCTGCAGGGCGAGGCCTACCCGGTCGTCACGCCGTACCCGCTGGACGTGCTCGGCGCCGAGAGCGAGGGCATGATCGGCTACCTGCTCGACCAGGAGCTGGTCAACGCGCTCGGCGGGCGCCAGGTCGCCACGCTGCTCACTCAGGTGATCGTCGACGCCGACGACCCCGCGTTCGAGCGCCCGGAGAAGTTCATCGGCCCGGTCTACGAGCGATCGACGGCGGAGGCGCTGGCGCGCGAGCGCGGCTGGACGGTCGCGCCCGACGGGCGTTTCTGGCGCCGCGTCGTGCCCTCTCCGGTGCCGCGCTCGGTCGTCGAGCTGGCCACGATCCGCACGCTCGTCCAGGCCGGCGTGATCGTCGTGTGCGTGGGCGGCGGCGGCATCCCGGTCGTCGTCGATCGCGACGGGCGCCTGCACGGCGTCGAGGCGGTCGTCGACAAGGACCGCGCGGCCGCACTGCTGGCCGAGGGCCTGGGCGCCGACGCGCTGCTGATGCTGACCGACGTCGCGGCCGTCGAGATCGGCCACGCCACCGCCGGCGCGCGCTCGCTCGGCGACGTCAGCGCGGCCGAGCTGCAGGAGTTCGAGTTCGCCCCCGGGTCGATGGGCCCGAAGGTCGACGCCGCCTGCCGGTTCGTCGAGGCGACCGGCGGCCTGGCCGCGATCGGCGCGCTCGCCGATGCGCCCGCGATCCTGCGCGGCGAGCGCGGCACGCGCGTGCACGCGGGGGTGACGGCATGACCGTCAGCGCCCCCGTCGAGCTGCTGCCGCGGGCGCTGCTCGACCCCGCCGCGTACCCGCACGCGCCGGCCACCGTGCGGCTGCGCGAGACGCACATCTCGTGGGTCTTCCTGGCCGGCGACCGCGCCTACAAGGTCAAGAAGCCCGTGACCTTCCCGTTCCTCGACTACGGCACGCCCGCGCGCCGGCGTGACTGCTGCCGGGCCGAGCTGCGGCTCGGCCGCCACTTCGCGCCCGGGCGCTACCTCGACGTCGTCGCGCTCGTCCCGCGCGGGACCGACGGCGTCGCCGTCGCGCACTTCGCCGACGAGCGCGCCATCGACTACGCCGTCGTGATGCGCCGCTACGACGAGCAGGCGACGCTCGAGGCGCGGCTGCGGCGCGGCTCGGTGAACGAGTCCGACCTGGCCGCCGTCGGGCGCAGCCTGGCGGAGTTCCACGCCGACGCGCCCGTCGTGCACGAAGCCGAGCCGCCGGTCACGCGGCTCGCCGCCGTGATCGAGGAGACGCTCACCAGCCTCGACGAGCAGGCGCCGCTGGTGCCGCCCGGCCGCGTCGCCGCGCTGCGCCGGTTCTGCCTGGCCTCGCTGTCGCGCTTCGGACCCGAGCTCGAGCGCCGCGAAGCCGCGGGGCTCGTGCGCGAGGGCCACGGCGACCTGCGTGCCGAGCACATCCTGATGCTCGACCCGATCGAGGCCGTCGACGCGCTGGAGTTCGACCGTGGCATGCGCGTGGCGGACGTCGCGTTCGACCTCGCGTTCCTCGTGATGGACGTGGCGCGCCACGACGATGCGCTGGCCCGCGCGCTGATCCGCGGCTACGCCGCCGGCGGCGGCGCGCTCAACGGCGCGGACGAGCCGCTGCTGGCGTTCCTGTGCGCGGTGCGCGCGCTCGTGCGGGCGAAGGTCGACCTGCTGCGCGCGGCGCAGCTGACCGGCGTCCGCTCCGGCGAGCGGACCGCGCGCGGCTTCGAGCTGCTGACGCTCGCCGAGCGCTTCGCCTGGCGCGCGCGGCTGCCGCGGCTCGTGTGCGTGGCCGGCCTGGCCGGCGCCGGCAAGTCGACGCTGTCGGAGGCGCTCGGTGCCGTAGCGGGCCGTGACGTGATCTCGACCGACCGCCTGCGCAAGCTGCGCGCCGGGATCGCGCCGCAGAATCGTGCCGCTCCGGGCGCCTACAGCGACGCCGAGAGCCGCGCCGTCTACGCCGAGCTCGGCCACCGGGCGCTCGCCGAGTTGCGCGAGCGCGGCGGTGCGATCGTCGACGGCACGTTCCGCCGCTCGGCCGACGCTGCCGAGTTCATGGGCGTGTCGCGCTCGCTGGCCGACGCCGGCTGGCTGCTGTGCGAGGCGCCGCCCGAGTTGATGCTCGCGCGCGCCCGCCCGCGTGGCGAGGGCTCGGTCTCCGACGCCGATCCGCGCGTGGTCGCCGGCCAGCTGGCGGTCCACCGCGACCCGCTGATCCTGCCTGCGGAGCCGCTGGCCCGGATCATGACGACGCGCTCGCCGCGCGAGCTGCTCGCCGAGCTGGCGGAGCGGCTGGACGCCGCGCTCGCGGGCGGTCGCTGATGGCGCCGGTGCGGGATCCGGCGCGCCGGTGTGCGGGTTTCCCCGGATGGGCGCCGATCGACCGTGACGGATGATCCGCGCCATGCCACCACCGCTTAGCCTGCACGTTGTCCCCGAACGGCTCGGCAGCTGGCGGGTCCTGCGCGAGGGTGACGACGAACCGCTGTCCCGCCACGGCAACGAGACCGAAGCCGAGCGCGCCGCGACCCGGCACGCGCGTGAGATCGGCGTGCGCGAAGTGATCGTGCACGACCGCTACGGCCGCCTGCACCGCTGCGTCGCCTAAGTGGGCGTGTCCGCCCACTGCTTGCGGCAAACTACGGTGTGGTACGGCGGACGCCAGCGGATGGGCCGTCAGCGGTTTCAGGATTTGCTGTACTCATGACTACGGTGGAGAGTTCAAGCGCACGGGCCGAGGCTGCGGACCGCTCAAAGACGACGATCGTCATCGCCGACGACCACACGGTCGTGCGCCAGGGCCTACGGATGCTGCTGGACGCCGAGCCCGAGATGCAGGTATTGGCGGAGGCCGGGACCGTTCCTGACGCCGAGCGCCTGACCCGCGCGCACCGCCCAAGCGTCCTCGTACTGGACCTCAACATGCCGGGCGGCTCGAGCCTCGAGGCGATACCACGGGTGCGCGAGCACTCGCCGGACACCGCGATCGTGATCCTGACGATGCAGGACGATCCTGCGTTCGCGCGCCAGGCGCTGCGCGCCGGCGCCAACGGCTTCGTGCTCAAGGAGGCCGCCGACGAGGAACTGCTCGAGGCGATCCGACAGGCCGCGGCCGGGGACACCTACCTCAACCCGCGCCTCGGCGCGCGGTTGGCCGCCCAGCCCGACGCGCCCGACGGGCCGCCGGACAACCTGAGCGAGCGCGAGGTCGAGGTGCTGCGGCTGATCGCGCTCGGGCACACCAACACCGAGATCGCGGCGCAGCTCTTCCTCTCCACGCGCACCGTCGAGACGCACCGCGCGCACATCCAGCAGAAGCTGCGCCGGACGGCGCGCTCCGAGCTCGTGCGCTACGCGCTCGATCACGGCCTCGTCGACACGTAAACCGGGAACGCCACGATGCGGGTGCGGCAAAGCCGCATCCGCATTGCACTGGCTTCCCGATGAAAGGGCGGTCGGGCGACCATAAGGTCCGTGCATGTCGTTTTCCCCCGCCAAGCGCGTCCTCATCGCCGGCGGCGGTCCCGGTGCGCTCGAAGCAGCACTTGCGATCGGCAAGCTCGCGGGTGAGCGCGTCAGTCTCACGCTGCTCTCCGATCGCAGCACGTTCGAATACCGGCCCGCGTCGGTCACCGAGCCGTTCGGGTTCGCGCCGCCTGAGCGCTTCTCGCTCCCGGCGTTCACCGCCGAACGGGGCATCAACTTCCAGCACGGCACGCTCGGCAGCGTCGAGTCGATCGTGCGCCACGTGACGCTGTCGAACGGCGCCAGCGTGCCCTATGACGCCCTGCTGCTGGCCACCGGCTGCCGCGCCGAGGCAGCGATCCCGGGAGCGCTCACGTTCAGCGGGCACGGCGACGTCCCGATGGTGCGGGCCGCGCTCGAGCACCTGCACGCGGGCCGTCCCCTGCGCGCCGCGTTCGTCGTCCCCGACGAGACCGCGTGGTCGCTCCCGGCCTACGAGCTCGCCCTGCTCACCGCGCGCTGGGCCGATGCGCACGGGCTCGCGCTCGAGCCGTGGATCGTGACGCCCGAGGGGCGGGCGCTGGGCGTGTTCGGCGACCTCGCGAGCCGCGAGGTCGAGGCGCTGCTGCGTGATGCCGGGATTCCGCCTGTGGACCGGCGCGTACGCGGAAGTGGTCGAGGACGGCCGGCTCTGGCTCGCGATGGAGGGCGGCCTGCCGGTCGATATCGCGATCGCGCTCGCGCGCCCCGTCGCGCGCCGCATCGAGGGCCTGCCGAGCGACCGGGAGGGCTTTGTCCCGACCGACCCGTTCGGGCGCGTCAAGGGCCTGCAGGACGTCTACGCGGTCGGCGACATGACCTCGCGCCCGCTGCGCCAGGGCGGCCTCGCCGCGCAGCAGGCCGACGCGGCGGCGTCGGCGATCGCCGCCTGGGCGGGCGCCCGCGTGGTGCCCGAGCCCTACCGGCCGATCCTGCGCGGCATGCTCCTGACCGGCGACCGCCCGCGCTACCTGCGCCGCGCGGTGCGCAACGGCCTGGAGCCGACCCGCGAGGAGTCACCGTGGTGGCCGCCGCACAAGATCGCCGGCCGCGAGCTCGCGCCGTACCTCAAGGGCCATCCCGAACTGCTGGTGGGCGCCGCCGTGGCGGACGGGTAGTCGGCGTGTCCGTGCCCACGGCGCCCGGGCTGCGCGGTCGCGACCCGGTGTTCGTCCGGCGCACGCTGCCGCTGCTGTGGCCCGCGCTGCAGGCCTGGTTCCGGCCGGAGGTGCGCGGGCTGGAGCACATCCCCGACAGCGGGCCGGTGCTGCTCGTCGGCAACCATTCGGGCGGCAACGTCTCGCCCGACACGTTCGTGCTGGCCGCCGCCTTCAACCGCCGTTTCGGCGCCGACCGGGCGTTCTACCAGCTGGCCCACGACCTGGTCATGGCCGCACCGTGGCTGCGGCTGCTGCGCCGCTACGGCACCGTCGCGGCGCGCCCTGGGACGGCGCGCGCGGCCCTGCGCGCCGGTGCCGCCGTGCTCGTCTATCCGGGCGGCGACTGGGAGGTGCACCGCCCGCTGGGCGAGCGCAACCGGATCGAGTTCCACGGCCGCCACGGCTTCGCGCGCCTGGCACTGCAGACGGGCGCGCCGATCGTGCCCGTGGTGGCGATCGGCGGCCAGGAGACCGCGCTCTTCCTGTCCCGCGGCGACGGGCTCGCGCGGGCGCTGCACCTGCATCGCTGGCTGCGCGTCGACGTGCTGCCGATCTCGCTCGCGGTGCCCTGGGGCCTGGACGTCGGCGACCTGTTCGGCCATATCCCGCTGCCCGCCAAGCTCGTGATCGAGGTCCTCCAGCCGATCGAGCCCACCGGGACGCCCGACGAGCTCTACGACACGGTCACCACGCGGATGCAGGTGACGCTCGACCGCCTGGCCGGCGAGCGCCGCCACCTCCTGCTCGGTTAGGCGGTGCGGCGCCGCAGCGTCGCGGCGCCGAGCGCGAGCGCGGCGAGCGTGGCGGCGACGATCACCGCGACGTCGATCCAGACGCGGGCGTCCAGCGGTGCCGGGCGCGTGGCGCGGGCCAGCGCGTCGTAGGCGTAGGTGAACGGCAGCGCCCACGACACGGCGTGCAGCAGCGGCGCCATCTGCTCGCGCCGGGCGAACAGCCCGCACAGGAGCAGCTGCGGCAGGATCAGCGCGGGCATGAACTGCACGGCCTGGAACTCCGTGCGCGCGAACGCGCTCACGAACAGCCCGAGCGCCATCCCCAGCACGGCGTTGCCGACCGCCAGCACGCCCACGAGCCACGCGCCGTGCGGCGCGTCGAGGCCGAGCGCCGCGAAGCCGACGCTGCAGACGACGAGCGCCTGGAGCGCGCTCAGCGCGCCGAAGGCCAGCCCGTAGCCGGCCAGCAGATCGAGCTTCGCCGGCGGGAGCGCCATCAGCCGCTCGAGCGTGCCGGACGTCCGCTCGCGCAGCATCGCGATCGAGGTCACCAGGAACATCACGATGAACGGGAACAGCCCGCACAGCGGCGCGCCGATCGCCTGGAACACCAGCGGCCGCCCGTCCAGCACGTAGCGCAGCAGGACGAGCAGCGCCGCCGGCACGACGAGCAGCAGCGCGATCGTGCGCCGGTCGCGGCGCACCTGGGCCAACACCCGCGCCGCCGTCGCGGCGGTCGCCCGCGGGCTCACCGGGCCGCCCCGCGGATCACCGACAGGAACGCGTCGCCGAGGTCGTTCTCGCCGGTCGCGCGGCGCAGCGCGTCGGGCGTCGTCTGCTCGAGGAGCGCGCCGTCGCGCATCAGCACGAGCGCGTCGCACTCGCGCGCCTCGTCCATCACGTGGCTCGAGACGAGCAGCGTCGTCCCGCCGGCGGCGAGCGTCCGGAACGTCCGCCACAGCTCGAGCCGCAGCACCGGATCGAGGCCGACCGTCGGCTCGTCCAGCACGAGCAGGTCGGGTTCGCCGAGCAGCGCGGTGGCGAGCGAGACGCGCGAGCGCTCGCCGCCGGACAGGGTGCCGACGACCCGGCGCCGGTGCTCGCCGAGGTCGACGGTCGCGAGCACGTCGCCGATCCGCTGCCGCGGGGCGCCGACGAGGCGGCCGAAGTAGCGCAGGTTCTCCTCGATCGTGAGGTCGGCGTAGACCGACGGCGCCTGCGGCACGTAGCCGATCCGCGCGCGCAGCGCGCTCGATCCCGCGGGCAGCCCGAGGACGGACACGCGCCCGCCCGCCACGCGCTGGACGCCGACGACGGCGCGCATCAGCGTGGTCTTGCCGCAGCCGCTCGGCCCGAGCAGCCCGGTGACGGCTCCTGCCGCGACGGTGACGCTCACGTCGTGCAGGACGGGCCGGCCGCCGCGGATCACCCGCAGCCGGGCGACGTCGATCGCGGCGCCCATCGACGCGTCAGCCGCGGAAGTGGTCGGTGCCGAGCCGGACGGGTTCGTCGGAGGGGAAGTCGCGCAACTCGCCGGCGGCGGCATGCCCAGGGACGGTCTCGGCCGGCATCGCCGGTCAGTCGACGATCAGGCGGTGGGCGTTCGAACCGGCGAGCGGCTGCGCAGGGCGGGCGTCGCTCGCGACCACGATCGCGAAGTGGTCCGGCGTGAGCGGCTCGAGCTGCTGCGGGAGCTCGGTGACGGTGGGGAAGGTCATGGTCAGTATCGTCGGCGCCGCGGGGCGATCGGCCATCGGGGCGCGCTGCGGGTCTTGGCGGCGTGAAATGCACCCCAGCTATCCGGGGAAACTGCTGACCTCCCGCGCGGGGCGCTCCCGATGCACGCGCGTCGCGTGACGGCGAGTATCCGTCGTCGTGAGCCCGAGTCATCCCATGTCCCACGCGGACGCCGCCTGGCTGCGGATGGACAGCCCGACGAATCTGATGGTCATCAACACCCTTCTGTGGTTCGACGAGACCCCGGACTGGGACGCGGTGCAGGCCAATCACATCGCGCTGATCGTGGACCGCTTCCCGCGCTTCCGCCGGCTCGGCCGCGCCGGCACGCTGTCGGGAGCCCACTGGCAGGACGTGCCGGAGTTCAACCCCGCCCCGCACTTCCATCGCGTCGCGCTGCCCGCGCCGCAGGACGCCCGCACGCTGCGCGCGCTGGTCGGCGACCTCGCCGCGGCGCCGCTCTCGCACGACCGTCCGCTGTGGGAGGTCTATTTCATCGAGGGTGTCGGCGACGGCGCGGCGATGCTCATTCGCATCCATCACTCGATCGCCGACGGCGTCGCGCTCGCCCGCGTGATGCTGTCGGCCATGGACGGGGACACCAGCGGACCCGGAATCGGCGACGGCGCGTCGCGCGGGTCCGCGGCGGCGGCGATGCTGGGGGCGGGCGTGACCGCCATCCGCCACCCCCGGCGCACCGCCACTCGAGGCATGGGCGACCTGGGCACGCTCGTCAAGCTCCTGCTCCCCGGCTCGGAGTCCTCGCAGGCCCTGAAGGGGAACGGCCAGGTCGCGCACCGGGTCGGCTGGTCGCAACCCGTCGAACTGTGGCGCGTCAAACGCACCGCACGCGCCTTCGGCGTGACCGTCAACGACGTGCTGATGGCGGCGCTGGCCGGCGCCCTGCGCGCGGAGGTCGGGCCCGAGCGCCTGCACGCACTCGTACCCGTCAACCTGCGGCGACTCGACGAGCCGCTGCCGCCGGACCTCGGCAACCGCTTCGGGCTGGTGCTGGCCACGCTGCCCTCCGATGCCGAGGCGCCGCTGGACCGCCTGGACGAGACGCACCGAGCGATGGAGGCGATCAAGCACTCCAACGAGGGCGCGATCAGCTTCGGGATCCTCGACGTGATGGGCCGCGCGCCGGCCGGCGCCGAGGCGTGGATGATCGACTACTTCACCGCCAAGGCGTCCATGGTCGTCACGAACGTGATCGGCCCCCGCCGCCGCATCTCACTGACCGGCACGCCGGTCGCGGGCATCCTCGTGTGGGCGCCCGCATCGGGCTCGATGCGGATGAGCGTCAGCCTCTTCAGCTACGCAGGCAAGGTGAGCGTCGGCTTCCTTGCCGACGCCGGGGTCCTGGAAGACCCGCAACCGCTCGCCGACGCCTTCCGGCGCGAACTGCTCGCGCTCTCCCGCCATGCCCAAGCCGTACCGGAGCCGACCTCATGACCGCGACGATCGACACGTTCACCACCGAGGAAGTCACGCGCTGGGACGCGACCGTGGAGCGCGCGACCGCCGCTGCCACGGCCTTCCGCGCGATCCAGGACCAGGCCCACGTGGACCGGATCGTCCGCGCCATGGTGATCGCCGGCCTCGGCGCTGCTGTGGAGCTGGCCGAGCTGGCGCTCGAAGAGACCGGCTTCGGCGTGTTCGAGGACAAGGTGCTCAAGAACTACATCGCCACCGAGTTCCTCTTCGACTACCTCCAGGACAAGCGCTCGGTCGGCGTGATCGACGAGGACGCCGAGCGCGCGATCTCCTACGTCGCCGAGCCGGTCGGCGTCGTGCTCGCGCTGCTGCCGATCACCAACCCGACCTCGACCGCGCTGTTCAAGGCGATCGTCGCGGCCAAGACGCGCAACGCGATGATCTTCCGGCCGTCAGCGCGCGCCGCCCGCTGCGCGTCGCGGGCGATCGAGCTGCTGCAAGCCGCCGGCGAGACCGAGGGGCTCCCGCCGGGCACGCTGCAGGTGATCCCCGACCCCTCGCTGGACGCCTCGCAGTACCTCTTCCACCACGCGGGCGTGGACCTGATCTGGACGACCGGTGGGCCCAAGGCGGTGGCAGCGGCCAACGCGGCCGGCAAGCCGTGCATCTCCGTCGGGGCGGGCAACGCGCCCGTCTACTTCCACGCCAGCGCCGACGTCCCGATGGCGGTCGTCGACCTGCTGATCTCCAAGACGTTCGACTCGTCCGTGATCTGCCCGGCCGAGCAGACGTGCGTCATCGACGACGCGATCTACGACGAGATGGTCGCCGAGCTCGAGCGGCTCGGGGCGCGCGTGCTGACGCCGGATGAGGTCGAGCGGCTGGCCGCCGCGGCCTTCGACGCCGAGGGCCGCCCGGCGCTCGCGGCGCTCGGGCGCTCCTGCGTCGACCTCGCAGCGCTCGCGGGCATCCAGCCGCGCGAGGCCAAGGTCCTGCTCGCGCCGCTCCCCACCGACATCGACGCGCTCGCCGAGCACCCGCTGCTGCAGGAGAAGCTGATGCCGGTGCTCGGGCTCGTGCGCTCGCCGTCGGTCGAGCACGCGCTCGACGTCTGCGACCTCGTGACCGTGCACGGCGGGCTCGGCCACACCTCCGCGGTCTACGCCCGCGACGAAGCGGTCGTGCAGGCCTTCTCGGCGCGCATCCGCACGGGCCGCATCCTCGTCAACGCGCCGACCGCCGTCGGCGCCCTGGGCGGCATCTACACCGGCATGCCGCCGACCTTCTCACTCGGCTGCGGCACCTGGGGCGGCTCCATGACCACCGAGAACGTCAACTACCGTCAGCTGCTGAACATCAAGGCGGTCTCGCGCCGCCGCGCCCCGGCGCAGTGGTTCCGAGTCCCGTCCGGCACCTACTTCAACGCGGGTGCCCTGGAGGGCCTGCGCACGCTGGAGGCGGAGACGGTCGTGATCGTCACCGACGGCCCGACCGAGGCGCGCGGCGCCATCGACGAGGTTCGCCGCCATCTCCTGCACGGCGCGTCGCACGTGATCGGCGACATCGAGCCCGAGCCCGGCGAGGCGCGCATCCGCGCCGGCGTCGAGCTCCTGGATCGCCTGCGCCCGGACCTGATCGTCGCCGTCGGCGGCGGCTCCGTGCTCGACGCCGCGAAGGCGATGCGGCTCTTCCACGAGCATCCCGAGCTCACGCTGGACGAGCTCACGCTGCCGTTCCTCGACGCCCGCAAGCGCGTCGCCCGCTTCCCGCAGGACGGGCACCGCGTCCGCCTGGCCGCCGTGCCGACGACCTCCGGCACGGGCTCCGAGGTCTCGCCGGCGGCCGTGCTGACCCGCGACGGGCGCAAGCTCACGCTGGTCGACTACTCGCTCGTCCCCGACGTGGCGATCGTCGACCCGATGCTGACGATCAGCATGCCGCCCTCGCTGACCGCCGACACCGGCGTCGACGCGTTGACCCACGCGCTCGAGGCGTACGTGTCGATCTTCGCCTCGCCCTACACGGACGCGTTCTGCCTGCAGGCCATCCACCTGATCCTCGACGCGCTGCCGCGCGCGGTCGCCGACGGCAGCGACCTCGCCGCGCGCACCGACATGTCCAACGCGGCGACGCTCGCCGGCCTCGCGTTCTCGAACGCGTTCCTCGGCGTCAACCACGCGCTGGCCCACGCGGTCGGCGCGCACTTCGGGATCGCGCACGGCCGCGCCAACGGCATCTTCCTGCCGCACGTGCTGCGCTACAACGCGGGCATCCCGGCCAAGTTCATGCCCGCGCCGGGCTACTCGGCCTACATCGCCCCGCAGAAGTACGCGCAGATGGCCTGGGTGCTCGGGCTCGGCGGCCGCGGCGAGGAGGCCGCGCGCTCGCGCCTGTTCGCCCGCGTCGACGAGCTGCTGGCGAACGTCGGCATCCCGCGCTCGCTGAGCGCGGCCGGCATCGCCGCCGCGGACTGGGAGCCCGCGCTCGAGGACCTGCGGCGCGCCGCGTTCGCGGACCCCAGCGGGCGCACCAACCCGCGCATGCCGATGCTGAGCGAGCTGAGCGAACTGCTCGAGGCTGGGTACCGCCACTGAAAGGAGTCCCCCATGCCCCGCGACGCGGTGCTGGTCACCCTCCTGTGCGCGCTGTTGATCGGCGCGGCGCCGGGCGGCGCGAGGGCCGCCCCGCCCCCCAACGACTCCCCTGCCGGCGCGGTCGCCGCGCCGGCCCTGCCGGCGATCCTGCCCGGCCGGACGACCGACGCGACGATGGACATCGACGAGCCGGCGCCGCTGACCACGGGCGAGAACAGCGGCCTGGACCGCTCGGTGTGGTTCTCCTACCTGCCCGATAGCGCGCGCAACGTCCTCGCCGACACCTGCGACGCGAACTTCGACAACCACCTGGACGTCTACACGGGCCCGGTCGGCGCGCTGGTCGCAGTGCCCACGCGCAGCGACGACTACTCGGGCTGCCTCGGGGAGCGCCGCACCTTCGCGGTCACCGCGGGCATCGGCGTGCTGATCCGCGTGACCACGCTGCGCTCGCCCACCCGGGTCTCCGACGGCGGCACGTTCCACCTCTCGCTGATCGCCCAGGAGCCGGCGGTCAACGACGCGTTCGCGCGGGCCAGCGTGCTCGCGGGGACCGGCAGCTACACCGCGTCGCTCGCGTTCTCGACGATCGAGTTCGGCGAGCCGAGCGGCGGCGCCGACACCGGCTCGGTCTGGTACCGGCTCAGCCCGCCGCGCAGCGAGCCCTACACCGTCCAGCTCGCGCCCAACCCGTTCGGCGCCGGGGTCACGGTGTTCGAGGCGCGCAGCGGCTCGATCAACGGGCTGCGGCCGCTGACCGCCGCGCAGTCGTACGCGCAGGACCCGGGGACGCTGTCGTTCAACGCGCTCGCCGGCCACCACTACTACGTGCGCGTGAGCACGTCCGCGGTGGTCGCCGGCGACGTGGCGCTGCAGCTGACCACCAACTCGGCGCGCGGGATCGGCCTGCTCGTCACGCTCGGGCGCAACACGCTCGCGAGCGTCCGCCGCTCCGGCTTCAGGGCCGTGCTGTCGTGCGCGCGGACGTGCACGCTCGGCGCCGACCTCAGCCTGTCCGCGCGCGAGGCGCGGCGGCTCAAGCTGCTGCCGAAGGACAGCAAGCAGCGCCGTGCCGTGCGCATCGGCCACGTCGGCGGCGCGCTGCAGAGCGGGCGCGCGACGACCGTGGCGATCCCGATCGCGTCGCGCCGCGTGCGCAGCGCGCTCGCGCATGCCCGCAGCGTCCGGCTGACGCTGACGGTGTCGGTCCACGGCACGCACTCGGCCGTGAGCAGGACGGTGACGCTGCGGCGCTCAGCGGCTGCGGGAAACTACGGAGGGGCTCGGCGGCGCGGCGCGGATGAAGCGCCGCGCCGCTCGTCATAGGTTCGGTGTATCGCCGGGCCGAGCCGAAAGGAGCCTGCAGTGAACAGCATTCTCATCGGGGTCGACGAATCCGAGCGCTCGGAGGACGCGATCGCCTTCGGTCGCCGGCTGGCCGGCGTGTCGACCGCCCCCGTGGTGATCGGCTGCGCGTTCCCGTACAACGACATGCCCACGCGCGCATCGAACGTGACCTACCGGAACTACCTGCGGTCCGACGCGGAGAAGACCGCGGGGGCGATGCGCGACCGTCTGGACGTCGAGCGCGCGTACATCCGGCTCATCGCCGAGCCCTCGCCGGCCAAGGGGCTCGACCACATCGCGCACAGCGAGCAGGCCGCGCTCGTGGTCGTCGGCTCGACCCACACCGGCCGCCTGGGTCGCGTCGCGCCCGGCAGCACGGCAGAGCGGCTCCTGCACGGCTCACCGTGCGCGGTCGCCGTCGTGCCCGACGGCTACCGCAATCAGGACGAGCGCGCGCTGCGGCGGATCGGCGTCGCCTACCACGGCACCGAGGAGTCCCAGGCCGCGGTCGGCGCCGCCGTCGAGCTGGCCCGTGCCTTCGGCGCGACCGTCCAGGTGATCGGCGTGATCGCCGGCGAGATGTACCGCGTCGCGCCGATGATGAGCGCGGAGGGCTACCGCGAGGTGCGCGAGCAGGTCGAGCAGGAGGTCGACCACACGCTGGCCGCCGTCGCCGACGGGCTTCCGCCGGACGTCAAGGGCAGCTCCTTCCGCCTCGACGGCGATCCCGCCGAATGCCTGGGCGCGCACAGCGCCGAGCTCGACCTGCTGGTGATCGGCTCGCGCGGCTACGGGCCGCTGCGCGCCGTGGTCGCCGGCGGTGTCAGCGGGCGCGTGATGCGCACCGCCCAGTGCCCCGTGATCGTCGTCCCGCGCGGGGCCGACACGCCGCTCGGCACGCTGTTCGACAGCTCGGCCGCGGCGGCGGTGTGACATGCCCACACCGATCGTCGCGAGCTATGACCCCTTCGACCAGGACCCGGCGCCGGTCGCGCTGGCGCTCGCGGCGGGCACGCTGACCGGTGCGCCCGTGGAGGCCATCGCCGTGCTCCCGCCGGCGCTCGTCGCGGGCTGGGACGATCCCGAGCGCGACAGCCCCGCGCGAGCACTGATCGCGGAGGCGCTGGAGCGCCTGCGGCACGACTATGCCGTCGAGACCCGAATGGTTGGGGGCGTGTCCGTCCCGCGCGCGCTGCACGAGCTCGCGGCCGAGGAGGGCGCCGGGCTGGTCGTGGTGGGCTCGACCGCTCGCGGACCGGTCGGCCGCGTGCTGCCCGGGAGCACCGCCGAGCGCCTGCTGCACGGCTCGCCGTGCGCGGTGGCGCTCGCGCCGCGCGGGTACCGCCGCGCGCCGATCGAGACGATCGCGGTCGGCTTCGTCGACACGCCCGAGGGGCACGCGGCGCTGGTCGCCGCCCACCGGCTGGCCGCCCGCATGGGCGCGCGGCTGCGCGCCGTCACGGCGGTGCATCCGTCGGGCGCGCTCGACGCCGTCGCGGCGCAGGGCACGCCGCCGCAGCGCGCCGTCACGCTCGAAGGCCACCACCGCGAGGAGCTCGAAGCCGCGCTGCGCGACGCGCTGGACGCATTGGCGCCCGGGGTGGCGATCGAGAGCGAAGTCCACGTCGACGATCCCGCCGAGGTGCTGCTGCGGATCTCCGAGCACGTCGATCTGATGGTCAGCGGATCGCGCGGCTACGGACCGCTGCGCAGCGTCCTGCTGGGCGGCGTGTCGCGCCGCCTGGTCGACGGCGCGCACTGCCCGGTGCTCGTGCTCCCGCGCGGCGTCGAGCACCCGCTCGGCCCGTGGCTGGACGTGAGCGGGACCGCGGCCGCCGCATAGCCCGGGCCCTCCACGGCCGCCGGCGCGCTCGCGCCCGGCGGCCGTCGTGCGTCCGGCGGCGGATGTGCGGTCTTTGGCCGCCCGCGAAGGGGCACTTGCCCGGCTCCCGTTCTGAGTTGTTCCGCAGACACGCTGCGGCAATCAGCGGATGGGCGCACCCCCCAGGTCGTCGATCATTGGGACAACAAGCCTCTCCTCCCGGGAGCGGCACGCTCCCCGCAAAGGACCCGTAGTTGTCCGCACTCTCCCCACATCATCTTCCGGATGGCCTGCCTGTCCGCCGCGACGATGCTCCGTCGGTGCGCGTCCTGCTCGCGGATGTCGAAGGCAACGCTCGGCGCGCCGTCGCCACGGTGCTCGACGGGCTCGATGGTGTCCGGCTGGTCGGCCAGGTGGGCGCGCGTTCAGACATCGCCGCGGCCCTGCGGCGAACTCGTGCCCAGGTGCTCGTCGTCGACGACCGCCTACTGCCGCCCGAGGGCCACTCGCTGGCCGGCGTCGGCCCGCTCCCGGTCCAGGTCCGCGTGATCGTGCTCGGCATGGACGACAGCCCCGCGTTCGCCGCGCGCGCCCGCCGCATGGGCGCCGAGGCGTGGGTCGCCAAGGACCGCGCCGACGACGAGCTGCCGGCGCTGCTCTCGTCGCACTAGCGCCGCCGCCAGCGCTCCTCCAGGCCGGCGACCGGCAGGATCACCACGCCCGCCGCGACGGCCCACGCGACCTCGCGCGGGCCGAGCGCCGCCGACCCGAAGACGGTCTGCATGAACGGCGCGAACACGAAGAGCGCCTGGAGCCCGGCGACCGCCGCGATGCCGGCGTAGACCAGCGGGTTGCTCCAGCGGCCGAGCTCGCGGTTCGAGCGCGTCAGCGAGCGGCAGGCGAGCAGGTAGAACGCCTGCAGCGCGACGGCGCCGGTCACCGCCGTGGTCTGTGCCTCCGGCACCGAGAGATCGTTCGCCCGGGCCAGCGCGAACAGCCCGAGCGCGACGGCCGTCAGCGTGACCGAGACCACGAGCGTGCGCACCAGCAGCGGGCGGTCCAGCAGCGGCACCGAGCCGTCGCGCGGCGGCCGCCGCATGAGGTCCGGCTCGCGCGTCTCGAAGGCCAGCGGCAGCGCGAGCGCGACTGCCACGATCAGGTTGATCCAGAGGATCTGGACCGGCTCCACGGGCAGCTCCGGGGCGCCGCCGTTGGCCGGGAACGCGAGCACCGCGACGGCGATGATCAGCGCCTGCCCGACGCTCGTGGGCAGCACGAAGGCGAGCGCCTTGACGAGGTTGTCGTAGACGCGCCGGCCCTCCTCGATCGCGGCCCGCAGCGTGGAGAAGTCGTCGTCGGCGAGCACCATGTCGGCCGCCTCCTTGGCCGCCGCGGTGCCGCCGCGACCCATCGCGACGCCGATGTCGGCCTGGCGCAGCGCCGGCGCGTCGTTGACGCCGTCGCCGGTCACCGCGACCACCTCGCCGCGCGCCTGCAACACGCGCACGAGCCGCAGCTTGTGCGCCGGAGCGACGCGCGCGTAGATGTCGGCGCCGCCGAGCTCGGCGTCGCCCAGGCGCTCGAGCTCTGACCCGGTGACCGCCGGCGTGTCGGCGAGGCCGATCGCCGCGCCGATCGCGCGCGCCGTGCGGGGATGGTCGCCGGTGAGCATCATCACGCGCACGCCGGCCGCATGGCAGGCGGCGATCGCCTCCTCCACGCCGGGCCGCGGCGGGTCGACCAGCGCCTGGATCCCGACCAGGCGCAGGTCTGGGCCGAGCTCGAGCCCGATCGCGCCGTCGCGCGCCGCGAACACCAGCACGCGGCGGCCGAGCGCCGTCTGCGCCTCGACCTCGGCGGCGGCGCGCGGATCGCTGCAGCGCGGCAGGATCGCCTCCGGCGCGCCCTTGACGTAGAGCACGCCCGGGTGCAGCGTGGCCATCAGCTTGGCGTCGGCGTCGAACGGGACGGCCGCCAGCCGTGGATGGGCGGCGCGCGCGGCGTCGACGTCGATGCCGGCCGCCTCGAGCAGCGCGACCTCGGTCGGGTCGCCGAGCCCGCCGGGCTCGGCGTCGTTGCAGAGCACCCCGGCGAGCCGCAGCTCGGCGTCGTCGCCGGCCGGCGTCCAGCGCGCCTGCACCCGCATCCGGTTCTGCGTCAGCGTGCCGGTCTTGTCGGACGCGATCACGGTCGTCGATCCGAGCGTCTCGACGGCCGGCAGGTGGCGGATGATCGCCTGCCGGCGCGCCATCCGCTGCACGCCGACCGCGAGCGCGATCGTGACGACCGCGGGCAGGCCCTCGGGCACCGCGGCGACGGCGAGGCTGATGCCCGCGAGCGCCGCGTCGGCGACCGAGAACCCGCGTACCGCGGCCACCACCGACAGCGCCACCGCGACGGCGACGATGGCGATCGTGATCACGCGCCCGAAGCGCGCCAGGTCGCGCGTCAGCGGCGTCTGCAGCGGCTCGACGGCGCCCAGCAGCTCGGAGATGCGCCCCAGCTCGGTGGCGGTCCCGGTCGCGACGGCCACGCCGCGCCCGCTGCCCGCGGCCACCACCGTGCCGGCGTAGAGGACGCTGCGCCGCTCGGCCAGCGGCGCGTCCGCGGCGACCGCGGCGACGCCCTTGTCGACGGGCTCGGACTCGCCCGTCAGCGCCGCCTCCTGCGCGCGCAGCGCGGCGGCCTCGAGCAGCCGCAGGTCGGCCGCGACGCGGTCGCCCTGCGCGACCTCCACCACGTCGCCGGGGACGACCTGCTCGGCCGGGATCTCGGTCCAGGCGCCGTCGCGCCGGACGCGCGCCGGCTCGGCCACGAGGTCGGCGAGCGCGGCGATCGCCTGCCCGGCGCGGTACTCCTGGGCGAAGCCGATCAGGGTGTTGAGGACGACGACCGCGAGCACCACGATGCCGTCCTCGACCTCGCCCAGCGCCAGCGCCAGCGCGCCGGCCGCCAGCAGGGCCCAGATCAGCGGGGTGCGGACCTGGTCGAGCAGCAGCCGGGCGGCGGACGGTCCCGCGGCCTCGGGCAGGCGGTTCGGGCCGTAGCGCTCCAGCCGCGCCCGCGCCTGGGTCGACGTCAGGCCATCGGGCTCGGTGCGGAGCGCGGCGACGACGTCGTCGGCGGCGCGGGCGTGCCAGTCGGTCGTCACCGGCCTCACGCTAACGCGCGGCCATCCCCCGCCACGACCGCGGGAAACCCGCAGCGCGCTCCGGGTTGCGGACCGATGTTGCGGGCCATGCGCGCCCCTAGCTTCGGTATCCCCAACCTGTTCGCTTCTGGAGGCACTCGCTGTGGCCACAATCATCGTCGGCGTCGAAGACTCCTTCCGCTCAGAGGACGCGGTCGCGCTCGCCGGCGACCTGGCCCGCATCGCGGGTGCCGAAGTGCTGGCCGTCGGCGCCTACTCCTTCGACGACCGCCCCAACGCGCACTTCAACTACGCGCTGCGCGAGCCCCTGCGCGGCGTGGCCGAGGACACCCTGGACCGGATCTGCGAGCCGCTGCACGACGTGCCGGTGGACCGTGTCGCGGTCGCCGACGTCTCGCCCGCCCGCGCGTTGCTGAAGGCCGCCGAGGCGACCGGCGCGGCGCTGATCGTCGTCGGCTCCAGCCGCGCCGGCTTCCACGGCGGCGTGCACCCCGGCGGCACCGCCTGGCGGCTGCTGCAGGGCGCCCAGTGCGCCGTCGCGATCGCACCGCAGGGCCACCGCCTGCGCCTGCACTTCTCCAGCCGTCCAGTCGCCGCCGCGTACGACGGCTCTGCCGGGGCGTCCGCCGCCCTCGGCGCCGCGGCCGGGATAGCCCAGGCCGCCGAGCGGCCGCTGCGCGCGATCCGCGTCTTCCGCAACGACTGGCTGACGCCGCCGACGCTCCCCGGCTTCCTGCGCGTCACCCCGGACGCGGAGCAGGCGTCACGCGAGGAGCTCGAGCGTGCGGTCGAGGAGTATCCGGGCGCCGAGGGCGCATTCCTCTCCGGCGATCCCGCGCGCGAGCTCTCGCGCGAGTCCGAGCACTGCGCGCTGATGGTCGTCGGCTCGCGCGACTACGGGCCGTCCGGCGCCGTGCTGCTGGGCGGCGTGAGCGGGCGCCTGGTGTACACGGCGATGTGCCCGCTGGTAATCGTCCCGCACGGCGTCGACGCGCCGCTGGGCGAGCTGTTCGCGGTCGCGCCGACGGTGGAGGTCGCATGACGCGAGTGCTCGTCGTCGGAGCCAGCACGCACGGCCACACGGCCAAGATCGCGCGCCGGATCGCCGACGGCCTGCGCGCCGAGGGCATCCGCGTGGCGCTGCACGACGTCACGTCGGCGGACCTCGTCGACCTCGCCGCCTACGACGCGGTGGTGGCCGGCGGCTCGGTCCATGCCGGGCGCCATCAGGCCGAGCTGACCGCGTGGGCGCGGCGCAACGCGCTCGCGCTGAACGCGATGCCGTCCGCGTTCTTCAGCGTCTGCCTGGCCGCGGCCGACGACAGCGACGAGTCCCGGCGCGCCGCGCAGGACTACCTCGACGACTTCGAGGAGCGCACCGGCTGGACGCCGCGGCGGCGCGCGACGTTCGCGGGCGCGCTGCAGTACCGCGAGTACGAGTTCATGACCCGGCTCGCGGTGCGGCTGATGATGGCCTACGGGCATCACCCGACCGACACGCGCCAGGACTTCGACTACACCGACTGGGCGGCGGTGGACGCCTTCGCGCGCATCTGCGCCGCGCTCGCGGCCCGCGCGCCCGCGCCGTCATGACGACCGCGACGCGTCCCGCGATCGACCGCTTCGTCCCGCGGTCGGATGCGCACACGCGCCAGCGCTGCTTCGTGGCCGCCACGCCGGAGGACACCTACGCGGCGATCTGGGACGCCGACCTCCTGCAGTCGCGGCTCGCCCGCGTGCTCAGCGCCGTCGCCAGCCGCACGCGCTCGCCGCGCGCGGCGCGCCTCGGCGACATGCTCGGCGGCGCCAGCCCGTGGATCCTGCTCGATGACGAGCCCGGGGCCGGCGTCGTGCTGGGGCTGCTGTGGACGCCGCCGGCCGGCGCGACCAAGTGCGCGGGCGAGGAGTTCGCCGGCTTCGCCGCGCCCGGGTTCGCGAAGGTCGCCTGGGCGATCAGCATCCATCCGTTCGGCGCCTCCCACTCGCTGCTGGAGACCGAGACGCGGACGGCGGCCACGGATTCCGTGACGCGGCGCCGCCTGCGGGTCATCTGGCCGTTCATGGCGCCCTTCGCGGCACTGCTGCGCCGGCTCGTGATGCAGGCGATCGCGGCGCACGCCGTCAAGCCGTAGAAGTTCCGCACCGGTTTCCGGGGTCCCACCGGATGCGGCCGAGCAGGCCGTCCTGCAGGATCGAAGGTGCATGCAGCAACACGCCGGACGACGAGAACTCGCACTCTTCGGCCTGGCCTATCTGACCTACTTCGGAGTGCGCGCCCTGACCGAGGGCCGCGTCGACCGTGCGCTCGCCAACGCCGCCAGCGTCGTGCACCTCGAGCGCGGCCTCGGGATCGCCTGGGAGCACGCGGTGCAGGGTCTGGTCGTCGGCTCGGCCACGCTGCGCGATCTCGTCAATGGGATCTACATGTACGGGCACTGGCCGCTGCTGCTGATCTCCGGCGTTCTGCTCTACCGCTACCGGCGCGAGCAGTACTACACGCTGCGCAACGCCTGCCTGGTGACCGGCTTGCTGGGGCTCGTCATCTTCGCGCTCTTCCCGTGGCGCCGCCGCGTCTGGCCGGGCTCCCGCTGCTGGACACCGTGACCCGGGGCACGCCCGGCTACCGGCAGATCTTCCCCGCCGCGCTCGTCAACCAGTACGCCGCGATGCCGAGCTTCCACGCCGGCTGGAACTTCGCGATCGGCGTCGCGGTCTTCCGCGCCACCCACCACTGGACGCTGCGCGCGTTCGCGATCGCGATGCCGGTCGCGATGGCGTTCTCGGTCGTCGCCACCGCCAACCACTTCGTCGTCGACGTGATCGTCGGCGTGCTGCTGGTGGCAGCCGCGCTCGAGCTCCAGCGCCTGGCGCCGCTGACGCCGCGCATCCGCGTCGCGCCGCCTCCCCATGCGCCCGCACATCACTAGACGGCGATGAATTCTCACTCGCCGGCGGGTCTTGACAGGAGGAGTCGACGAGGCTGGTGAACATCGAGATGGCAACGTACGTGCTGATTCACGGCGCCGGCGACAGCGCCTTTCATTGGCATCTGCTCGAGCCGGAGCTGCGGGCCCGCGGCCACGACGTCGTGGCGGTGGACCTGCCGTGCGAGGACGAGGACGCGGGCCTGCGCGAGTACGCCGACGCGGTCGTGGGCGCGATCGGCCACCGGTCCGGCCTGATCGTGGTGGCACAGTCGCTCGGCGCTTTCACGGCACCGCTCGTCTGCGCGCGGGTCCCGGTCGAGCTGATGGTGCTGGTGGCGGGAATGGTGGCGCTGCCCGGTGAGCGCGGCGAGGACTGGCCGTCCAACACCGGCTACCCGGGTCCGATCGCCGAGGGCGAGGTCGAGATCTTCTACAACGATGTTCCGCGCGACCTGCTCGAGCGCGTGATGCGGCGCAGTCGTCGCCAGGCGGATGCGGTCGGCCGGGAGCCGTGGCCGCTCGAGCGCTGGCCCGACGTCGCCACGCGGTATCTGCTCTGCCTCGACGACCGGATGTTCCCGGCGGACTGGATGCGCGGGGTGGTGCGGGAGCGGCTCGGCATCGACCCCGACGAGATCGACAGCGGCCATTGCGCGGCGTTGAGCCGCCCGCGCGAGCTGGCCGAGCGCCTCGAGGCCTACCGCGCCGAGCTCGCTATCGCGTGAGCGCAGCCGGCCCGGCCGCTCTGCGGCGGACTACCGAGCGCGGACGGGGATCCATACGGTAGGTCGCACGCCGCCCGCGCGACAGAATCGCGGCATGCCGTTCACCCTGCTGACCCTGCCGCCCGACGCACGCTGCGCCGCGCGGTGGCGGATGGAGCCCGACGGCATCCCGATGCGCCGCCTCCTCTCCTTGGCGCTCGCCGGCTAGCCCCGCGGCGATCCGTTTCTTGGCCCGTCCGGCACCCCTCTCCGGACGGGCCAGGCGTTCCCCGTCCGGCGCGCGGCTCAGCTCTCCGCGCAGGCGGGTTCGGCCAGGCCGACGGCGATCCGCAGGGCGCGCACGTGCAGATCGGTCAGGTCGCCGAGCATGGCCTCGACGACGAGCGCGCGGCTCGGGTCCTGGTGGGTGATGAATCCGATGCGCTCACAGCGCTCGAGCCAGCCGCGCAGCGCGCCGACGATCAGGCCGAGCCGCTGCAGGCTCACGATCAACGTGCCGCCGGAGTAGCCGTCCCGCGCGCGCTCGAGCGCGCTGTCGTGGACCGCGACCAGCTCGCGCAGCTCGAGCACGCCCTCGGCGTCGAGCGCGCTGCCGCGATAGCGCTCGGCGGTGACGCCGTCGACAGCGTGCGCGACGGCGTACAGCTGCTCGTCGCTGAGGTCGAAGCGCACCAGGACGGTCTCGCCGCCCTCGGTGTACGCGGTGTCGAGGCGCACGTTCTGCATGTGTCGTGCATCGACATCGGGCCGGCGCGCTCGACCGCGCAACTACGCAGCCGTACTGCGGAACTCCCGCAGCCGTCGGAGAAAGCGAGCGCGGGAGTCGAACCCGCCCGACTCGCCAGAGCCGGGGCCGCGGCCGTGAGCAAGGGATGGGCCGCATTAGTGGCCGCCACCGGGCGGTGCCACTCGCTGATCTGAAGTGTCGGCCGCGCACGCGGCCGACTCACCCGAGAACGTCCGCGATGTTGTCCGTAGTTTCCCGCAGCGTGGGGCGTGCGGGATCCGCGAGACTGGACCGATCATCGACCTCCACTGCCACATCCTCGCGAGCCTCGACGACGGCGCGGTCGACCTCGCCGACAGCGTGGCGATGGCGCGCCAGGGCGTGCAGGACGAGCTCACCGCCGTCTGCGCCACGCCGCACATCCGCCACGACCACGACGTGCGGATCGCCGAGCTGCCCGCCCGCGTCGACGCGCTGCGCGACGCGCTGCGGCGTGCCGCGGTCGGCCTCGAGATCCTCCCGGGCGGCGAGGTCGCCGAGACGATCGTGGAGCGGCTCAGCGTCGAGGAGCTGCGCGCCGTGACGCTCGGCGCCGGCGGTCGCTGGATCCTGCTCGAGCCGCGCCCCGGGCCGCTCTCGGTCTCGCTGCTGGACACGATCGACCGGCTTGCGGCGCGCGGCTTCTCGTCGCTGGTGGCGCATCCGGAGCGCCATCTCGGCCCGGATCTCGCCGCGTGCCTGCGCGCTGCGATCGAGCGCGGCGCGCTCGTGCAGGTGACCGCGGCGGAGTTCGAGGGCGGGCCCGCGAGCGAGGGCATGCTGTGGCTGGCCGAGCAGGGGCTGGTCCACGTGCTCGGCAGCGATGCCCACTCCTCCCACGGCGGCCGCCGCGTCGCGCTCGCAGGCGCGCTCGAGCGCCTGCGCGGCACGCGCCTCGGGCCGCACCTGGCGTGGATCGCCGACGACGCTCCACAGGCGATCGTCCGCGGCGAGCCGGTCACGCCGCCCTACTGAGCCGTGGCCGGCTCCCGCACCTCGACGCGCGCGGCCAGCTCCTCCACGACCGCGCGGGCGCCGGTCCCGAGACCGTGACGCAGGAAGTTCGCGGCTCCCGCCCCGGCGGCCAGCCGCAGCGCCGCCTCGAACTCGAACCCGCACGCCAGCGCGGCCGCCAGCGCACCCATCATCGTGTCCCCGCAGCCGGCGGCCGAGCCGTGCGGGAGCCGCGGCGGGACGATCTCCCAGGCCCGCCCGGCCTGCGCGACGAGCAACGGCTCGGGCCCGCGCGTGACGATCACCGCCCGCGCGCCGCCGTCGAGGATGCGCTCCGCCGCAGCGAGGCGGCGGGCGAACGTGTCGACCGGGCCGCGAATGTACTCCGCCAGCTCCCAGTCGTTGACCTTCGCCACGTCCGGGCGCCCCTCGAGCGCGCTGTCGAGCCGCGGCGTCGAGAGGTCGACGAGCACCTGCACGCCGGCCGCGCGAGCGTTCTCGACGAGCATGCCGTAGACGTCGAGCGGCAGGGAGTCGCCGGGGAAGGGGTTGCACACCAGCAGGACGCGGCTGCCCAGGGCGGCGGCGCACGTGGTCGAGAGCAGCTCGTCGAGCTCATGCCGGTCCGGCGGGCCGGCCGGGAGCGACGCGACCACCTGCAGCTCGCCGGAGCGCTCGTCGGTGATCACGCACCCGCTGTTGCCGCGCGTCGCGACGAGCCGCTGCTCGCCCTCGAGCCCGGCCAGCAGCGTTCGCAGCACCGCCCCGGGCTCGCCGCCCGCGAACCCGCACAGCACGGGACGCGCCCCGAGCTCGCCCGCCATGCGGCTCGACCACACGCCCTGGCCGCCGGCGTGCAGGTGCACCGCCTCACCGTCGCCCTGGCGCTCGATGGCGACGGTCAGGAGCGGGTGCGGCCCGAACACCGTGACCCGGGGGCGCATCAGCCGACCACCAGGCGCTCAGCCCGGTGGCGCCAGCCGCACCAGGGTCCGCGTGCCGTCATCGCCATCGATCATCAGCGCCGACGGCACGCCCGGGGCGTCGGTGACCTCCACGCCGCGTGGCGAGCCGATGACGTGCCGCAGCGCGACCGCGCTCTTCGGCGACTCGCTGCCCACGGAGATCGAGATTCCTTCGCGCAGGTCGAAGGTGATCTCGGAAAGTGGAACGTTGCGGGCTTCGACCTGGTAGCCGAGCTCGTCGCTCATGACCTCGATCGACGCGGAGTAGCCCTCAGCCTGGCGGCTCAACTCGGCGAGGTACTCGGACCAGCGGCTCAGTTCGATCTGCATTTGGTTCTCCTCCGACAGAAACGGCAAGGTGGCGGCAATCCACGCCCTCGCTAGGCGGCGCGTGAGAGGCCGTCGAGCTCCCGCAGCTGCGCGAGCGCGGCGAGCGCGCGGCGTTCGGCGGTCCGCACCTGCGCCGCGGTCATGTCGAGGCTGCGGGCGATCGCGGCGTGGCTCTCGGGCCGCGGGTCGCCGTCGATGCCGAAGCGCCGGCGGATGATCTCGCGTCCCGGCTCGGGGAGCGCCTCGACCGCGCGCCGCACGGCGTCGCGCTCGAGGCTCACGATCACCTGCTCGCCGACGTCGGAGTCCGCGGGCAGCAGCTCGCCGAGCGTCGCGCCCTCAGGCTCCGTGACCGGGCGGTCGAGGCTCACGACGACCCGGGCCACCTCCTGCAGCGCGGTGACCTCGTCCTCCGTCAGCCCGGCGGCGGCTGCCAGCTCGCGGCGGTCGGGCTCGCGGCCGAGCCGGCCGGTGAGCTCGGTGTGCGCGCGGGCCAGGCGCCGCTCGCGCAGCGCCATCGCCGAAGGCAGCCGGATCGCTCGCGCGCGGTCGCTCAGCGCGCGGCCCATCGCCTGCCGGATCCACAACGTCGCGTAGGTCGAGAAGCGGTACCCCCGGCGCCAGTCGAACTTCTCGACCGCGCGGATCAGCCCGAGCGTGCCCTCCTGGATGAGGTCGAGCAGCGTCAGCTCGGTGCCCTGGAAGCGGCGCGCGATCGACACCACGAGGCGCAGGTTGTGCGTGATCAGCTGCTCCTTGGCATCGAGGTCGCCGCGCTCGATCCGCCGCGACAGCTCGAGTTCCTCGGCGGACGTCAGCAACCGGTGCCGCGTTGCCTCGGCCAGGAACTGCTCGAGTGCATCGACGGCGTAGTCGGCGAGCTCGCCGTTGGAGACCTCGACGGACGCGTCGAGCGAGTCGGGCGACGGGAGCTCTTTCATGCATTGAGGATCCCGCCTGACGGGTGTCGCGCCATCCGCGCGGGACGCGTGGCCCGCGCGCGTAAACTACTGACCTGGCGCGCCAGATTCCCCGGATGCGCCCCGATCGGGCCGGGGCTAGCGTCGAAGCTCCCACTGGAAGGGAGCGCATCATGCATGTCGACGTGACGACCCGTGGCCCGGTCGGCCGCAAGCTCGCCCGCGACGCCGCGGAACGGATGACGCGACTCGAGCGCCTCACGCACGCGCCGTTGCAACGCGGCCGGATCGTGCTCGAGCGCGAGCGCAATCCGCGCATCGCCCGCGGCGCCCGCGCCGTCGGCGAGCTCTATTTCGCCGGCCGGCCCGTGCGCGTCCACGTCGTCGCCTCCCGGATGGACGCGGCCGTCGACGCGCTCACACACCAGCTCGAAGCCCAGCTGCGGCGCCGCGTGGACCGGATCATCGCCGGCAAGCGCACGCCCGCCCGGCGCGCCCGGCGCGCCGGCGGACGCTAGTCACGGACAGCGCGCCGAGAACCCGCTACGCGAGCAGCTCGGCCGATTCGATCCGGCGCCGGAGGTCCGCACCGAAGCGGGCCGCCGGCGCCCCGTCGACGATGTTGTGGTCGATCGTCAGCGTGAGGTCGAGCACGTCGCGGATCTCCACACGGCCGGCGACCGCGCGCGGCCGGGCGCTGATCCCGCCCACGAGCAGGCCGAGCGTGATCGGACTGGGCGCGCTGATCCCGAAGCCGCCGCCGCCCGCGAACATCCCGACCGCGGTCACGCTCACCGTGCCGGCCAGCTGCCGCATGCGCACCGAGCGCGCGAGCAGGAAATAGAACGCGCCGACCGCGCCCGGCACGTGGAACGCGACCGGGCCGGCGCGGCGCAGCAGCCGCTCGCTGCGGCTGACGGCGGGCCGGGCCTTGACCGCGCGCAGTTCGGCGGACAGGTCGGCGGCGTCGCGCACGTCGGCGTCGCGCAGCAGGTGGGCGATCGGCAGCGGGCCGTCCGGCCCGTCGATCTCGACCAGCGTCCCGACGTCGACGTAGGAGTGCGTGACGAGCCGCCGGCGCCAGTCGCGATAGGCGTGCACCTCGGGATGCGCGGCGGCGGCGCGCGCCGCGCAGGCGACGATGAACGCCGTGAACGACACCGGCGGGTCGGCCGCGCGGCAGCGCCGGAGCGCCTCGGTGACGTCGAGCTCGAGCAGCCCGTACATCGGCGCCACGTGGCGGCCGGCGCGCAGGGCGCCGACCTCCAGCCGGCGGCTGGCCGGGAAGCGGGCGGCCCGGATCAGGCGTTCGCGCTCGGGCATCGCCGCCACTCTCGTGCCCCGGCGCGCCCGCGGCCATCCGTACAAACGCCGCCGCCACGTCCGTGCTCTGTCCCCATGACGCTGCCCGCCGGCGCGATCGCGGGGCGCCGCGACATCGGAACCGGCGTGCTGCACACGGCCGTCCGCGACCTCAGCGGTTCGTGAGTGTGCGCGTGATGAAGTGCAGGCCCTCCGGCCCCTCCAGCGAGAAGCTGTCGGAGGCGCCGGGCCCGACGTCGATCACGAACGTCGGGCGGCCCCAGCGCTGGTCCAGATCGTCGTCGATGTAGAACGGCGCGCCGCCGATCTCGCCGAGCTGCACATCGGCCGGCGAGGGTGGCAGCTCGCCCGCGTTCAGGCACATCGGGGCCGTGCCGTCGCAGCAGCCACCGGACTGGAAGAAGGCGAGCGGCCCGTGGGCCAACCGGAGGCGCTCGATCACCTCGAGCGCCTCCACCGTCGCGGTCACACGCGCGGCCATGGGCCTAGAAGAAGCCCATCGGGTTGGGGTCGTAGCTGACCAACAGGCACTTGGTCTGCGAGTAGTGGTCGAGCATCATGCGGTGGTTCTCGCGGCCGACGCCCGAGGCCTTGTAACCGCCGAACGCGGCGTGCGCCGGGTACGCGTGGTAGCAGTTGGTCCACACGCGGCCGGCCTTGATCGCCCGGCCCATGCGGAACGCGCGGCTGCCGTCACGCGTCCACACGCCGGCGCCGAGGCCGTAAGGCGTGTCGTTGGCGATCGCCAGCGCCTCGGCCTCGTCCTTGAACGTGGTCACGGCGAGCACCGGGCCGAAGATCTCCTCCTGGAAGACCCGCATGCCGTTGTGGCCCTTGAGCACCGTCGGCTCGAAGTAGTAGCCGCCGGAGAGCTCGCCCTCCATCGGGGTGCGCTCGCCGCCGATCAGGACCTCGGCACCCTCGTCGCGGCCGATCTTCACGTAGCTCTCGATCTTCTCGAGCTGCGCGGTCGAGACCTGCGCGCCGAGCATCGTCGCCGGGTCGAGCGGGTCGCCCTGGCGGATCGCGCGGATGCGCTCCAGGCAGCGGCCCATGAACTCGTCGTAGATCGACTCGTGGATCAGTGCACGCGACGGGCAGGTGCAGACCTCGCCCTTGTTGAACGCGTACAGCACGAGGCCCTCGACGGCCTTGTCGAGGAAGCTGTCGTCGGCCGAAAGCACGTCCTCGAAGAAGATGTTCGGGGACTTGCCGCCCAGCTCGGTCGTGGACGGGATCAGGTTCTGCGCCGCGTAGGACATGATCAGCCGGCCGGTCACCGTCTCGCCGGTGAACGCGATCTTGGCGATCCGCTTGTTGGCGGCGAGCGCGCGGCCGATCTCCGCGCCCGGCCCGTTGACGACGTTGATCACGCCCGGCGGGACGATCTCGCCGATGATCTCCATCAGCTTGAGGATCGACCAGGGCGTCGGGCTGGCGGGCTTGATGACCGTGCAGTTGCCGGCCGCCAGCGCCGGCGCGAGCTTCCACGCCGCCATCAGCAGCGGGAAGTTGAAGGGGATGATCTGCCCGACGACGCCGAGCGGCTCGTGGTAGTGGTAGGCGTAGGTCTGCTCGTCGATCTCCGAGATGCGGCCCTCCTCACTGCGTACCGCGCCCGCGAAGTAGCGGAAGTGGTCGGCGGCGAGCGGAATGTCGGCCGCGAGCGTCTCGCGCACCGGCTTGCCGTTCTCGTAGCTCTCGGCGACGGCCAGCATTTCGAGATTGGCCTCGATCGCGTCGGCGACCGCGTTCAGCACCCCGGCGCGCTCGCCCGGCGACCGTGCCGCCCAGGCGTCCTTGGCGGCGTGCGCGGCGTCGAGCGCGAGCTCGATGTCCGCGGGCGCCGAGGAGGCGATCTCGCAGAACGGCTTGCCCGTCGACGGGGTGATATTGGCGCGGTACGCACGGGTGGTCGGTGGTGTCCACAGACCACCGATGAAGTTGTCGTAGCGATCCTTGAGCTCCACCGGACTGCCGGCAGTACCCGGGGCCTCATACCTCGCTTGCTCGACGATGGCCATATCTGCGCTCCTTCGCTTCGTTGGGGGGGGCGAGCCGATGCACGGGGGCTCGCCGGTTGCGCGTGTACTGACGCTGACACCGCGGACCCCGCGGGGCATCCGTGGGCAGTGCGCGCCCGCGTCCGTAGTGCTCCGCGGGGCGTCAGCCGGCGGGCGTGAAGGCGAAGCTGCGCAGCACGATGGCGGCCGGCGGCGCCCCGCCGGCGGGCGGCCCGCGGAACAGCCAGTAGGACATCCGCGCGAGCATGAACTCGCCGTCGCTGCGCTCGACGCGCGTGCGGTCGTAGAGCACGGTCCCAGCGGCGTCGACCATCCGCAGCTGTACCGTGCGCGCCAGCCACGTGACCTCGATCGTGTAGGGCGGCGACGGCGACAGCGCGAAGCTGTCGTCGCGCTTGGCGCGCCGCGACCATGAGACGGCCCAACCCGGCAGTAGGCTCGGGTCCGCCCAGGTGGCGAACTCGAAGATCTGCTCGCCGTAGGGCGAGCGATGCACCGAGTCGTCGGTGAACAGCGCCAGCACGGCGTGCGGGTCCATGGCGTCCAGCGGCGAGCCGACGACCCAGCGGTAGCGCCCGTAGCCGAGCCGGCGCTTGCTCGCCAGCTCGACGCAGCGCCACACCGAGCCGGCGTGGGTGATCGCGAGCCGCAGCGACCCGTCCGACTGGACGCGCACGTTGGCCTTCGCGTCCCACCACGTGTTGCGCCCGGGGTCCTCGTGGCGGGCGAGCCGGACCTGCCACGTGTAGCCCGACCAGCGGAACTGCCGGCGGTAGCGCTCCGCGCCCGCGGGGGCCGGGACGAGCGCCGCCATCAGCGAGAGAGCGAGCACGATCGCGGCGGCGTTCCTCATCCGATCGCCCGCCATGTGAAGCTGGCGATGCGCACGCTGTGGACGCCCGCGGGAGCGACGCCGCCGAAGCGCCAGAAGTTGATCAGCGGCACCTCGGTGGAGGGCACCGGCACGCCGCGCGTGACCGTCCAGTTGAGCAGCAGCGCGCCCTTGGCGTCGCGCACGCGATAGCTGACGCGACCCGGCAGCCAGGTGAACTGGTTGATGTACGGCGGGCGGGCGCTGTAGCGGAACGCGCGCGAGCTGCGCCGGTGGGCCGCCGCGTCCTGCCAGACGGTGGCGGACCCGGTCGGCCCGGGGCGCCCCCAGCGCGACGGCTCGATGTCGAGCTCGTTGTTCGAGGGCGCGCCGCCGCCATAGGTGAACATGCCGAGCACGTCGCGCGGGTCGAGCGTGCTCAGATCGGTCTCGACGACCCAGCGATAGGTCCCGTAGCCGAGATGCGCCTCGGCGGCGATCTCGGCGCTCGTCCAGCGGCCGAACTCGTCGCTGGCGATCGACAGGACGAGGTCGGTGCCGACCACGCTGACGTTCGCCTCGGAGTCCGACCAGAAGTTCGGCCCGGGCGTGCCGAACCCGGGCGCGCGCACGTCCCACACGCGGCCCGACCACGCGATCGTTCGCGCGGCGGCGTGCGCCGGGGCGCCGAGCGTCGCGAGCGGCACGACCGCGAGGAGCTTGGACAGCGGGCGGCGCAGGCCGGCCCATCCCAGCGGGGTCATCGGATCACCCGGAACGCGACCGTCTTGATGCTGGTGTTGCCCAGCCGGTCAGTGGCGCGCACGCGCAGCACGTAGCGACCGGTGCGCGACAGGCGCACCGTCGCGCCGCGGCGCACGAGCCGGGCGTCCGCGCCGATCCGCCGCAGCGAGGCGGCGTACTCCTTCATGCCCGACGGGTCGGCGCAGGAGAAGCGGATGACCAGCCGCGTGCCGCGCCGGTAGGCGCGCGGTCGCGGGCTGGTGATCGCGATCACCGGCGCGGAGCGATCCGCGGGCGGCGTGACGGTCGGCGCCGGCGTGGACGAGGGCGTCGGCATGGGCGTGGGGCTCGCGGTCGGCTGCGGCGGCACAACGGGCAGCGTCACCTGCGCGGAGACGGTCGCGCTGAAACCGCCGAAGCCGTCGCCGGCGCGGACCTCGACGCGGATCGCGTCGCTCGCGGAGCTCAGCGTCGCGCCCGTGTCGGGGAGCGCGACGCCGTTGCGGTACCACGCGTAGCTGTAGGTCAGCGAGTCGCCGTCGGCGTCGGAGAACCGGCTCGGGGTGGCGGTCAGCGTCGTGCCGGACGCGGCGAGCGTCACGCTCCCGGCGACCGGCGCGACGTCGACGACCGCCGCGGTCTCGGACACCTCAGGGCTGGCGTTGCCGTGTCCGTCGTCGGCGGAGACCGTCACGCCGAGCGTGTGCCCGCGCAGGTCGGCGAGCTTCGCCAGGTCGATCGTCGCGGCCGTCTGGCCGCTCAGCGGCGTGCCGTCGGCCGTCCAGCGGAAGTGGTAGGTCAGCATGTCGCCGTCGACGTCGCGGAAGCCGTTCAGCGTCGCGGTCACGGCGGCGTTGCGCGTGACCGGCGACGGGCTCAGCGCGACCGAGCCCGCGGTCGGCGCGTGCAGCTGCGATTGCGCGCTCGCCATCGCGGCGCCGACCGGCAGCACGTCGGCGCTCAGCCCGCTCGTGACCAGAGCGTTCAGCTGCGCCTTGAAGTCGCTGACCGAGGTGTCGTACGGGCCCTTGCAGGGCGAGACGGTCTCCGGGTCCGTGCAGGCGGGCGCGCTGTCGGGCACGACCTCGTGGTAGATGACCACCAGCCAGTAGTTGTGCGCCTTGGCGTAGTTCACCCACGCCTGGAAGTCGGCGGGCGTGGTCGTGTCCAGGATGTTCTGGCCGCGCAGGTCGAACGGCTCGAGGTCCAGCCGCGAGTTGTATCCGTCCTCGACCGAGCGGGCCATCGTGTAGCCGGCGCTCCTGGCGGCGGCGATGACGCGCGCGTCGTAGGCGCCGAACGGGTACGCGAGATCCAGCACCGGCGTGCTCGTGCTCTGTTCCAGCAGCTGCTTGGAGGCGGTCAGCTCGTTCGCGAGCGCGGCGGTCGAGAGCGTCGTCAGGTCGGGATGGGTCACGCTGTGCGAAGCGACCTCGTGCCCCGCCGCGGCGATCGTCCGGAGCTCGCTCGCGCTCATCAGGTACGGGTCGCCGGCCGCGAGATCGGCGGTCGGGACGTACTGCGTGCTCTTGAATCCCTTCGCGTCGAGCAGCGGCAGCGCGAGGTCGTAGAGGCTCTGCGAGCCGTCATCGAAGCTGAGGCTGATCATCGGCCGGCTGAAGCCGGGCGGCGCGGCCTGCTCGCGCACCGACGAGTCGTCGGTCTGCAGGTAGCCCTTGCGCGCGATCAGGTGCACGAACTGGGCGTAGACCGCGCTCGCCGGCATCGTGAACCCGGTCGAGTACTGGGTCCATTGCGACGCGGGCGCGATCCCCGCGTAGAGGTTGGCCCACTTGCCGTCCACCGACGTGTCGCTGGTGGTCCAGTACTGGACGCTGACGGCCGTCGAGGCGTTGGACTTGTACCAGTCAGAGAACGTGTAGTACGCACCGCCGCTGACCCGGACCGGGTCCGGCGCCCACTTGCTGTCGCCGTCGGTATAGGAAGTGACTTCGGTTCTGGTCGAGCGGGTCCCCGTGTGGGCGTCGGTCGACCACGTGAACACGGTTGTGCCGGCGCCCCAGGTGCCGGCCGTCCAGGACGCCGGCGTCCCGGTGCCGGTCTCGACGCCGGGGTTGGCCAGCAGTTCGTCGCCGACGGCCGCGCCGGCCGCACCGGGCGTCGCCAGGCAGACCAGCAGGGCCGCGGCCACAGAGGCTGCGATGCGTCGCATCGTCACTTCTCCTTGCGCGGGATCGAGCGATGGATGGCCACCGCGGTGGTGACCGCGAGCGTCAGGGCGAAGACGGCCCACACGATCGAGAATCCGACGGTGGAGATCACCGCCACGGCGATGATCAGCGTCAGCAGGAACATCGTCGGCGCGGTCGGGAACATCGGATCTCCTTTCGTCGCTCACCAGTGCGCCTCGCGTCGCGGCGCGAACGCGAGATAGACGGCTCGCCACAGGACCGCTTCGAGGAAGAACGCGTAATAGAGTTCCTCGACCATCACGCCCGCAAGCGCCATGTACCTCCAGCCGAGATCGCGCACCTGGACGATCCGGATCAGCGATGCGAATGCGAACAGCGCCAGCAACCAGGGCGAGAAGGACATGTGTCCGACGGTGAAGGCGGTGACGGCGAGCGCGACGAGGAACATCCAGCGCGAGGCCGCGGCCCACAGCGAGAACGCGAGCCAGCCGGCGTCCGCGCGGATCCCGCGCCGGAAGCCGTGCGCCTGCAGCGCCTCGAACGCTCCGCGATACCAGCGCAGGCGCTGCGCCCACAGCATCCTGACCGTCGGCATCAGATCGGTCTTGGCGCGGCAGGCCCGCGGCGCCAGCGTGATGTAGCCGTTGACGCGCAGCGCCAGCGACAGCTCGTAGTCCTCGGTCAGGACCGGCTCGTAGAGATGCCCGCGCGTGCGGTGGACCGTGCGCAGCGCCTCGACGGAGAACACCGTCGCGGCGCCGGCGAGGATCGGCGCGACACCGTGACGCGAGCGGTTGATCTGCGCCGCGCGCGCGTACTCCATCGTCTGCAGCACGCCGAGCGCCGAGTCCAGCGGCAGCCCGGAGAAGTTCGCGCACAAGCCGCCCAGCGCACGGCCGTGCCGGCGCTCGTAGACGTACTTCGCGTACGCGGCCTGCACGAAGTAGCGATCGAGGATCGTGTCGGCGTCCATCGTCACCAGGAAGTCGCGGTCGTCCAGCGTCGGCGCGATCCGCGCCCACGCCTGGTTGAGCGCGCCGCCCTTGCGGCCGTGGTTGTCGACCGTCGTCCAGACCTCCCAGCCGGGCCGCGAGGCCGCCAGCTCGACCGTCCGGTCGGTGCTGTTGTCGCTGACCACGATCCGCCGGCCCGGCCGCAGCGTCTGGGCGTCGACCGACGCCATCGCGGCGAGGATGCCCGCCTCCTCGTCGTGCGCGGGGATCACGAGCACGATCTGCGCGTGCGGCAGGCGCTGCGGCGTCTCGCCACCGGCGCTCACGGCTTCACCGCGATCACGTGGAAGCGGACGCCGGTGGCGGCGAGCACGGTCCGCCGGGTCCTCGCCAGCCGGCCCGGGCACAGCCCGTCCGCGCGCAGGCGCCGGATCAGCGCCGGCAGCGTGGCGAGCGCGGGCCCGTCGGTTTCCTCGATCCGGACGATCCCGCTCGGCTCGACGCCGCGCGCGTTCCATGCGTCCACGGTCCAGTAGACGCTCGTCAGCCCGCTGCGGCGGATGGCCGCCTCGACCGCGGTGTCGGCCGCGCCGGGCGGCCGGACGAATGCGTTGGGATAGCCGAGCACGCGCGCGGCGGCCTGCAGCTCCTGCGTCCGGCGGGCGGCGGAGAGCCCGGTCAGGGGCTCGCCGGTGTAGCCGCCGCCGGCCACCTGGCCCGCGCTGCGCTGCAGGGCCACGAGCTCCGGATGGGCGGCGGCGCGCGCGCCGGTGTCGAAGAACGTCGCGATCGCGCCGGCGCGGCGCAGAGCGGCGACGAGCCGCGGCGTCGTGCCGGCAAGCGGGCCGCCGTCGAACGTCAGCGCGTAGTAGCCGCGCGTCGCGACGCAGCGGCCCGCGCTCACCGTCGCCGCCGGCGGGGCGGTCGCGGCGGACCCGCTCCCGCCGAGCTCCAGCAGGTCCGACGTCCCGCTGGCCGACAGCGCGAGCGCGATCGTGACCGGGATCGAGACCGCCGACAGCCCGAGGACGGCCAGCCCCGCGAGGTTGAGCCGCTTCGCCCACCGATGCCGGCGCTGCGCGGTCATTCGACCGTCTCCGTCTTGGCCGCGTGGCGCGGCCCGGGCGGCTGCAGCGGGAACAACGGCACCGGGCCGAGTCCTCGAGCGCGGCAAGCGGGCGCGGACGGGCCCTCTGATAGCCCGGCGTGTCCGACGATCCCACACATGTCCATCCCTGTCCGTTTCCGCGGCCGCGACGCTGGCGGCCGGCGGGGCAATCCGTTGGTGACTTGAGGTCAACAGGGACGTTACGTCAGCATGGCGACACCGCGACCGTGCTTCTCCGCCATCCGCGGGGAGCAACTACCGATGGCACTCCGTAGGGTGCCCCGGGGGCAGGGGCCCGGGACTCAGGCCGCCTGCAGCGCAGGGGCGAGCAGCGCGGTGACGGCCGCGTCGGGCACGGCGGCGAAGTCGTCGTACCAGCCGTCCACGCGGTCGCGCAGCGGCGGCACCGCCAGGCAGACGACGTCCTCGGCCTCCTCGCGCAGCATCGCCTCCGCCCGGCGCGAGCCGACCGGCGCGGCGACGACGACCTCGGCGGCGCCGCCCGCCCGCGCCGCGCGCACCGCGGCGAGCTGGCCGAGCCCCGTCGCGAGCCCGTCGTCGACGACGATCACGGTGCGCCCGGCGATCGCGAGCCGCGCGGACCGGGAATACGCAGCGACGCGGCGGCGCAGGTCGGCCGACGCGCGCGCGATCACGCGGTCGAGCTGCTCGTCGGTCAGCCCCGCGAGCTCCACCAGCCGCGGATCGAGCACGCCGGCGCCGCCCTCGGCCAGCGCGCCGACGGCGCGCCCGCGGTGCATGACGGCACCGGTGACGAGCATGCCCAGCGGCGCGCCGAGCGCGCGCGCGACCTCGTAGGCGACGGGCATCCCGCCGGGCGGAAGGCCCAGGACGATGGGCTGGCGCTCGGCGTAGCGGCGCAGCTCGAGCGCGAGCCGGCGCCCGCCATCGTGACGATCGCGGAAGCTCACGGCAGCGGCGGACGGCTCGCGTCGCGCGACGCGATCAGTCGGGGACACGGGGCGGCGGCTGGCATGCGCGCAGGCTCTCGCAGGCGCTCGGCCGCGGCATCCGGGATCCACCGAGCCGGATTGCGGAGAACTACAGCACGTCGCGCCGCTCGAACAGCAGCGCCCCGGCCGCCACGAGCGCCGCGGCGACGAGCGTCAGGCCCGTGAAGGCGACCGGGTCGATCCCGTCGCGAATCGCCGACCCGTAGTACTTGAACGCGCTCAGTACGCGCAGTCGCTCGACCGGCTGCGCGAGCTTGCCGACCAGGTCGAGCACGTACATGCCGATCAGCATGCCGGACGCGAGCGCCGTGACCGGCGCGCCGCGGTGCAGCACGCCCGTGGCCAGCACCGCCAGCGCGCCGAACAGCATCGCCAGCGGCCACACGTTGGCGAACCCGCGGCCGAGGACCGCGAACGACGGATCGGCGCCGACGAGCGTGCCCGCGATCCAGGTCATGGCGAGCAGGATCGCCAGCACCGCGGCGACGGCCAGCGCGGACACGGTCGCCGCGCCGGCGACCAGCACGCGCCGCGAGACCGGCGTCGTGAGCACGATGTCCAGGTGCCCGCGCTCCTCCGCGCCCGCCAGCATCCGCACCACCACTCGGACCGCGAGGAAGGCCACCGCGAGCGGCACGATCAGGCTCAGCATCTCGGCGTCGATGTAGTCCTCGACGCGCGCGATCTCGTGGATGTTGAACGCCGCCTTCAGCCGCTCCGGGTAGTTCTGCATCAGCTGGTGCATCGAGTGCTCGATCGACGGCCACATCGCCGCCATCAGCGCGCACATCGCGCCGAGCGATCCGCCCCACGCCAGCGCCGTGCGGCGCTGGTCGCGCAGCCCGCGCCGGATCACGGCCCGGAGCGCGCTCACCGCTTCGCCCCGTAGTAGGTGAGGAAGACCTCCTCGAGCGTCGGGCGCACGAGCTCGAGGTCGACCACGCGGTGGCGGGCGGCGGTCTTGATGACCGCGTCGAGGTCGCCGGTCGCCTTGAACGCGATCCGCCGGCCATCCGCCTCCAGGTCGATCACGCCCGGCAGCCGGCGGAACTCGTCGGGCTCGACGGGCTCGGCGAACTCGAGCGTCACGTGACGGTAGGAGCGCCCGGTGATCGCCGCGACGTCCTCCACCCCGACGAGCCGGCCTTCGCGGATGATCCCGACGCGGTCGCACACGCGTTCGACCTCGTCGAGGTCGTGCGAGGACAGGAACACGCTCCGGCCGCGGGCGCGCTCGTCGCCGACGAAGCTCAGGAACGCCTCCTGCATCAGCGGATCGAGCCCGCTCGTCGGCTCGTCGAGCACCAGCAGCTCGGGATCGTGGAACGCCGCCTGCACGAGGCCGATCTTCTGGCGGTTCCCGCGCGAGAGCTCGCGCAGCGGCCGGTCGAGGTCGGCCTGGAAGCGCTCGGCCAGCTCGGCCGCCCGGCCCAGCCCGCGCAGGCCGCGCAGCTCGGCCAGGTACCCCAGCAGCTCGCGCCCGCTCAGCCGCGGGTCGTATGAGAAGTCGCCGGGAAGGTTGCCGAGGCGCGCATGGATCGAACGCCGGTCGCGATGGCTGTCGAGCCCGAAGATCCTCGCCTCGCCGCTGGTCGGGTGCAGCAGGTCGAGCAGCGCACGGATCGTCGTGGTCTTGCCGGCGCCGTTGGCAGTTCCTTACATCGAACTATGAGCAAGATGCGAACACACCGACGGCCTGCCGTTCGTCCGCTACGCGCGTGTGTCGCGCGTCGGCGGTCGCGAGGGCGAGGGCTACATCTCGATCCCCGAGCAGACGCGCACCATGGACGCGAAGGCGGCCGAGAAGGGCGTGACCGTGCTGCCGGAGGTCTTCTGCGACGAGAACGCGAGCGGCGGCAACACCGACCGCGCCGAGTTCCAGCGCGCTCGCGACCTGATTCGCGCTCGCAAGGTCGGCGGGATTATCGTCGCGACGCTCGACCGCTTCAGCCGCGACGTCCCGGAAGCGCTCGCGATCATCCGCGAGATTGAGGCGCACGGCGGTCGTCTTCTGTGCGGCGACGGTGACGTGTCGCTCGCGAGCGGCTCGGACGAGTTCATGGCGACCGTCCGCCTCGCGACCGGTCAGTTCGAGCGCAGCCGCCGCACCGAATATCTCGACAAGTCGGTCCGCAACGCGATTGAGCGCGGCGTGCACCTGTCGGCGCCATTCGGCTACCGCAAGGCGGAGAACCCGGCGCGCAAGGGGGAGCGCAGGGGCTCACCGTTGGAGGTCCACCCGGCCGAGGCGCCGTCCGTCAAGCTCGCGTTCGAGTTGCGCGCCGCCGGGGCGTCGTGGCCGTCGATCGCGCACGCGCTCAACGAGGCCGGTGTGCTGCCGCGTCCGCACAAGCGCCACGGCGTCGTCCGACAGGCCAACTGGTCGCACAAGGCGGTTCTCCAGATCGTCGCGAACGAGGTCTACACCGGCGTCGCGTACAACGGCAAGCGCCGTCACCCCGGCGCGCATGAGCCGCTCGTCAGCGCCGAGCTGTTCGCCAAGGCCAACCGTGCGCGCGGGAGCAAGCCGATCGGCCCGAAGGAGGGCTACGCGTTGACCGGCCTCGCGCGCTGCGCGAGCTGCGGCTACGCCATGGTCCACCAAGGCGGTGCGCACCGCTACTACCGCTGCCGCAACGCGGCCAACGGTGACTGTCCCGGCGTCAACGTCCCTGCCGGGCCGCTTGAGACGTTCGTGCAGGAGCAGTTCATCTGGACCTACCTGAGCAGGCGCGTGCGGCAGGTGGGCACCGACGAGGCCGTGACCGGCGCCGAGGCCGACGTCGAGCGCTGCGAGGCCGCGCTCGCTGGGCTGTTCGCGCTCGCCGCCACGCTCGGTGACATGAGCGCCGCCGAGCGCCGTGTCTTCGACGCCAACGTTCACTCCGCGCGCGCCGCGCTCGGTGCGGCCGGGGAGCGGCTCGCGCAGGCGCGCAGCGCGGCGGTCGGCGTGACGCTGCCCGCCGACCTGACCGCTGACGGCTTCTACTCGATGCCGGTGCCGGAGCGTCGGCGCCTACTCGGGCTCGCCTACGCGTGCGTGGTCGTCCGGTCCGGGCGCGCCCTCAACGAACCGGTCCCAGACCGCGCGCGCCTCATCGGGCGTGACGAGGCTCCGATAGACAGCACCGGCCTCATCGCCTACGTCGCCGGGCTCAACCGGTAGCCAGCGCGTGCCGGGGTACTTGCGCTCCAGGTAGTCGCAGTACCCCGCAGCACATCGTCTTCAGCACTCACCGCGTCCTCCCGTCATAGCAGCGCCCACAGACGCCGCACGTCTCATGGTCATCAGTCCAGCCGACCGGCAGCGGCAGCGCGGCGCCGGTGACGCCTCATCGGCTCGGTGGTCGTCCTCGAGGCAACGAACGCCTCGGGCGGCGCGCTCGGCCGGCGTCAGGTCGTTGACGCGCGGTCGCTTCCCACCCGGCGAACGCGAGTTGCAGGTCGCGTTCAGGCCGGCCCTCCTGAGAGCTATGAGCCCACGGCGCTCCTCCACTTCGATGGCTCCGCACGGCCCACGAGGAGGTCGACGTGGCTCTGATGGCTCTCGACCAGCGCTATGAGCCTGTCCGGCGGGATCGCGTCCAGCTCGACCGCCGGCCCCTCGAACGTCGCGGCCTCCGGTCGGAGCGCTTCGGCGGCCGGGGGGAGGTCCCACTTGGCGATTGCTCGCCGTGACCGCCAGCAATCGAAGGGATCGGAACACCCGGGCGGTTCGGGAACCGCTGCGCAATCGCTCGCGCCGCGCGGCGTCCGCCGGCGTCGCGGTCATAGAGCGCATAGATGAACGTCTCGACGCCCTGCGCGGCCACGCCGATATCGCCGCTGGCGGCGTTCCAGAGAAACGTGGCGCTGGACTGCCCCGCGACACCATGAGCGCGACGTCCCACGCAGCGGTCGGTCCGGATGACGTCGGCGAGCGCGTCCTTCTCCAGCCAAATCTCGAGCCTGACGCCCTGGGCCGCCAGAGGTCACGCCGGTACGTCCGCACCAGTGGCCCATGAACTCATCGACGTCACCCACGAGGCCGGCTGCGCATCCACCGCGGCCGTCCGTGATGAAGCCCACGACAAGAGTCCCGCGCGCCGCATCTTCAAGACCTGCGCCTGGACTTGGCGATAGCCGCCCTCAGTCTGTCGACCACGCCCGCGACCTCCAGCGCATAGAAGACCTGCCGCACAGTCATCCGCTCGACCGCGGATCAGGTCGATCAGCACGCTGCGGATGGCGTGGGCAGTAGCGCCGAGCGGCCGTCCTCGGTATTCGATGCGCTAGGGCATGAAATCGACACGAGCCGCTTCCCGGTCATCCCTCTCCCTCCTGTTCGAGCCGCTCGGCGATGACCTGGCGGTCGGCGTCGGTGAACAGAGCCAGGCCGTTGTCTTTCCGGTCGTCCGGCCTTTCCTCTAGGAGATGGCCGACTTGACCGGAGCAACGGGGCAGATACGGCGATCCCGCGTGCTCCCGGTCGCCTCCCACGATCGCCCTGCAAGCAGCCGGTCGCGGGCGTCCTTGAACGCCCTGTCGTCCACGCTGCGGCCGACCGCCGCCGCGAGTTGACCCATCGCCCAGCCGCCGTCCTCGGTGACCTTCTCGCGGAGCGCCTCGATCTCGCGCGCGAGGCGGTCGGCCATGCTCTCGCGCGGCTCCCCGGCGTCGCTGTCGGGCGTGTCGAACGGCTCGGCCTCGCTCATCGTCATCACGCCCGCGATGACCTTGAAATCGATCCACTGCGGCGCGAACTCCTCGTCGAGCCGCTGCTTGGTGTTGCGCAGCCGGCGGCGCGTCTTGCGCTGCGGGTCGCCGGTGACCTTCTCCAACACCCAGACCGCGTCCGCCTGATCCTCGATCGCACTCGAACCGCGCGTGTCGGGCGCGCCGGCCTTCGCTGAGCGGTGATGGATCAACACGATCGCGACATCGGTGGAGCAGGCGAGTTCGGCGAGCGCGACCATCACCGGCGTGACGTCGTCGGACTTGTCTTCCTTGGCGTCGGGCGCGAGCCGCCGGAACGAGTCGAGCACCAACAGGCGCGCCTTGGTCAGCGTCACCAGGTCGCGGATCACGTTCATATCGCGCGGCAGGCGCAGGCCGAACCCGTCCGCGACGACGAACGCGTCATGCCCGAGCGCGAGCAGCCGCAGCCGGCGGGCCATCTGCTTGGCGCCCATCTCGGCGTCGACATACACGGCCGGGCCGTGCGCGCACGTCAGCGGCGCGTGGTCGATGCCGCCGTGCGCGCAGGCGCACGCCACGATCGCCAGCCAGCTCTTGTGCTCGCCGCGCCGGCCGGCCATCACGGTCACGGTCCCGTCGACCACCAGCGGCGGATGCGGACGGCAACGGATCGTCGGCAGAGAGCATCGCCAACTTCATGTCGATGATCCGATCCTGCGCGCTTCGCGACGCCGGCGATCCAGCCGTCAGCTTGGACGCCTTCTCGGGCGGCGCCGCGAGATCGCGGGCCTTCAGCCCGAGCGAGAGCGCGACCGCGTCCGGCTCACACCGGCGCTCGCAGTAGAGGACCGCCCGCCCGTCGCTGCCGATGACAGACGTGACCGAGCGCCCGTGGTCGGGCACAACCGGGCAGGCGAAACGGAACTTCCAGACGTCCGGGCCGGCCGGTGCGAGGCCGTCACGTTCAGCGGCGTTCCACACGGCCTCGCACGGTCGACGCTCATGCCGCGTCGCCGGTCTCGGCAAGCAGGTCGCGCATGCGGTCGTCGCTGCACGGGCACTCGGCCTCGTGGTGCATGGCGGACTGACCCGGCCGCCCCCGGAGCCGGCGGCGCTCGGCGCGGTTCAGGGAGCTGCGCCGTCGCGCCGCACGCGGGGCAGGCGCCGGTCAGCGTCGCCTGGTTGCGCAGTGCGAGCGCGACGCGGAGACGGTCATCGGCGTAGGCGCCGGGGTTCGGCAGCACGAAGAGAACCTCGCCTCGTTGGTAGAGGAGGTGACGGGTCACGGTGGTTCCAGGACGACCCGACCACGCGCCCGGTCGTTCCTGTCGATTACACGGTATAGCCGCGAAAGGACGCGCCGTCAACCCGCCAAGGCTAGGCGCAGAGCCAAATCCGAGCACCTTTGACACACGGTGAGCGGGTCGGTTCACATTGCACATATTCGAGTTTCCGGTAGTTCAAGTGACGGTCATAGTCGGGTGTACGTTCTGTCCGTGACCACTACAGCCCCGCCCTCAAAGCGCCTGCGCCGCGCTCGCCGGCAGGCCGACATGAGCCAGCAAGAACTTGCCGACCTCGCTCAGTGCTCGCGCGTCGCCGTCTCGAACATCGAGCGCGGCGTTCAAAAGCCCGGCGCGGACATCGCGTTGCGCCTCGCCGCCGCACTCGGCTCGTCTGTCGAGCGCCTGTTCAGCCGCTCGCCGACAAGCAGGCGCGCGCCGAGCTGCGCGTGCTCAGCGCCGACGAACTCGCTGCCGCGCTCGCCGACGACGACCACGTCGCGATCACCGAAATTCCCACGGCCGCGTTCGCCGCGTCGATGGGCATGGGCGCCGCAAGCACGCCCAGTTCCGGGGCGAGCTGTGTTGTCGATCGGCGAGGCAGTCGAAGAGCTGCGCGCACGCGGCTACGAGCTGGACGTCACGACCCGCCGCGATCTCAGCCCGAACGCCGCCGAGATGGTCGTCGTCGTCGAGGCGCTGCACACTCCGAGGAAGGGCACACCATGAGCGCCACGAGCGCCGACACCGGCCTGCGCGACCGCCTGCGCGTGGTCGAGCGCGAGATCGCCGACCTGCGCTCCCAGCGCCACGAGAAGGCCGCCGAGGCTGAGCGTCGCAAGCGCCAGTGGATGGAGAGCGGCGAAGACCTCAAGGCCGGCGGGCCGCTGTTCCGCGCCGCCAAGCGCGCCACCGACGAGGTGGGCGAGTTCGATCAGCGGATCGACGACGCCCGCAAGGGTCAGACCGCCGTGCTGGAACTGATCGCCGGCCATGGCGGCACCGGTGACGAGTTCGGCGTCGATCACCGCGCCGTCGAGCGCCTGAAGGGCAAGCCCGGTGAGTGGCTGGCCGCCGCGTTGGATCGTCGCAAGCACGAGGTCGCCGTCGCTGCGCGAGGACATCAGGACCAAAGCGCTCACGGTCGGCGCCAACGTGAGCACCTCCGAGGAATCTTCAGCATTCATCGACCTCTTGAGCCCGGCGACGGTCGTTTTGTCGTCCGGCGTGCCTGTGGTCAGCATTACGAACTCGAAGATCCCGCTGCCGAAGTTCACCACCCTGCCCGTCGCGGGATGGGTCGCCGAGAGAGGCACGATCCCCACGTCAGATCCCGGCCTTGTCATGGTCGAGAGCGAGCCGACCAAGGCCGGCGTCATCACGACGTTGAGCACTGAGCTGTTCGAGGACTTGCAGCCCGAGGTGCTCGCGGCCGTGCAGCAGACCCTCTTCCGCAGCGTGGCGCTCGCCCTGGACGTCGGCCTGATCAACGGCACCGGCGTTGACCCGATCCCGCTCGGGATCATGAAGGCGCCCGGCGCGCTCGCCATCGCGGGCGGCCTGACCAACCTCGCCGGCTTCTCGGACGCGATTGGCGCGCTCGTCGCCGCCAACGCCTCGCCCGGCGTCGTCATCCTCAACCCGACCAACTACCGGACGCTGCTCGGCGTGATGGAGAACACCGGCGTCGGCTCAAACGTGCCGCTGCTCCCGGCGGCCGGCGCGCAGGGGTTCACCGTCAAGTACTTCCCCGGCCTCAAGTGGTACGTCAGCGCGGGCGTCCCCGCCGGCAAGGCCGTGGTCTATGACCCGAGCGTCATCACGGCCGTGATCCGCCACCCGATCGACCTGGCCGTCGACCCCTTCCACGGCTTCGACACCGGCGAGGTCGGACTGCGCTCCTACGTCCGCGCCGACGTGCTCGTCAACCAGTCGACCGGCGTCGCGATCGTGACCTTCACCTGATGGTCGACGAGCCGTCGACCGCCAACCCACCTGAGCCCTCGCCCGCTCAGGACGACGACGCCGACGCCCGAATCTCCTTCCGGGCCAACGCGTTCGCTCTCGGTGAGCATCCCCTGCCGGCGTGGTCGTGGCCCCTGCCACGCCGGTCGGGGCTGTCGTCGATGACGACCTGGCCCGACGAGGCGTAGACCCCCAGGGAGGCCGTCTGATCTCTGGCGCTTGGGCGCTGGACAGTCCCTCAGCCTGCATCGCGGAAGACAGCGCTGAGCAAGATCAGGGGCCTGGCACGCCGGAACGGAAGGTGACAAATGGGACGCCCGACCAAGCTCGACGATGATCTTCAGAGCCGCATCGTGGCTGTGATTCGCGCAGGCGGGACGATCGCGCTCGCCGCCGAGGCCAGCGGCGCCGGCGTCCGCACGGTCTTCACGTGGTTGGAGCGCGGCCGGCGCGGCGGCACCCGAAATGCACGCCACGTGACGTTCCTGCACGCGGTAGAACGCGCTCAGGGCGAGGCGGAGGCGATGTTGGTGGCACGCATCGCCAAGCAGGCCGCGACGTCGTGGAGGGCCGCTGCGTGGCTCCTGGAGCACCGCTGGCCCGAGCGCTGGGCGCCGCGCGAGCGAGGTGGCGATATCGCCACGCCGGACGTCGAGCCTGACGCGCTGGACGTGCTCGACGAGCTGGCGCCACGGCGACGCGCGCGACCGTCCTCAACGTCGCCCTCAGCGTGAGGGCGACGCCGTGGGACGGGCCGGTCGACCTCCTGCACGGCGCTTCTCGAAGTCGTGCGTCGCTCCACCAAGCGCGCGCACGGTGAGGGAGCTGTGCCACGCGGAGCCTGACGGACTACTTCGTGGGATTCCCGCCAGGCTCCGGCGGCTGTGTACGCTTACTGCGACTCATGTGGACGGCCCCGGGTCGCGCGAGCTAGTTTCGAAGGCAAGCAGGCGCGACCCGGATTCGTTTTAGGCCGCCGCCAGCCCCGCCCACGAGACATGCAGCGGTCGGCCGCGTTCACCTTCTCATGACCCGTCTTCCTCGAGGACGGCGAAGTTGATGCCGGGGCTGTCCTCCCAGACCAGCGGGGCATAGAAGCCCCGCATTCCCGCGACTTTCTTGAGCTTTCCGGCCCGGGCGGCGTAGTTCAGGGCATTTGAGACCATCGTGGGGCTCACTGGGTGGCCTGCCTGGGCCAGAATCTCGTGAACCCGCAACGAGCGGATCGGTCCGCCCGCGTTGTCGACAACCGGTACCACGAGGTCGCCCACGCCACTGTTCAAGCCTTGCGGGGCGTCCGTGGCCTCCTCACGAGGACCGTCGAGACGGCGAGCCATCTCGACGTGATTCGGCCGCGATGCCGACCCCGGCTCGGGCTCCGTCTTCGTCTCCGGCTGGGGTTCCTCCGCAGCAGGCATCTGGCTGGTGAGAAAATCGCGGCGGGCTTGCCACTTCTCGCGCTCTTCCATCAGAGACTTCATGAGGGAAAGCTTCGCGTTTATCTCCGTGACCTGCGCCCCCGCGTACTCACGCTTACGCGCCACGTCCTCAGGGTCGTCAAGGTCAACGATGAATCGATGCTCATACATCTCGCGGTCAGGGTAGCGCACTTCTGCGGCTGCGTGAACCAAATTCCGCGAACAGATTTCACCGACCTCTGATTCCTGGCGACGAGGAGTCTGCGGCGAGTCAGGGTCTTGTCAGGCGGGAGTCAGACACAGCACGGCCCGTACGTGTTCTCATGCAGAGCCTCATGATCGCGATTCGGGGCCGCCGCCTCTTCCGCTCAGGAAGCGTGAACGCTATGCCCTGAGCGCCGCTGACGCCCACCCGACCCCGTTGCCCGTCTTCGGCGCCGGGACGGCCGTACGGGCGCCGCTGGACGCCTCGGGGCGCGCCGTGGCGCCGACACGCGCCGCCGTTCCATAGGGTGGGCACTTGGGGTTCGGAAATTTCCGAACCACCGTCGTCGAAGGACGCACCGTTGGCCGCGTCGAGCGGGGTCGTCTCGGAATTTTCCGAGCGCGATTGCGGGCCGTCCGGAGCGCCGCTGAGCCGGATCGCCGCGCGCTACGGCACGTTTATCGTGCAAATAGCGCTCTTTGTGTCGTCTGTACCTCGCCGTTGGGCCGAGAAAGCCGAAGACCTCTCCGGCCTCGACGGCCATCGAGACGTCCTCGATCCCGCGCGCGCCGCCGTAGCGCTTGGTCAGCCGGTCGAGTTCGATCACGTGCGCAGCGCCCGCGGGCGGCGGGCGGCGATCACGCGCGGGGTGAGCAGTGTGGACGGCCAAGGACATCGACTGTGGCGCCGCGCCGGCGCGCGCGCATCGGCAGCGCGCCGCGGACGTGCGCGGGCAACCGCGGAGCGGGCGCCGCAGGTTCTACGGATCGGATCCTCCCGGCGGCGTGTGAGGATCCCGGCACCACCATGACTCCTGAGACACCCCTGCTTCTGTGTTACGACGGGTCCGAGGACGCCAAACGCGCGATCGCCCGGGCCGCGCAGCTGTTCGGCCCGTGCGCCGCCGTCGTGCTGTCGGTCTGGCAGCCGGCGGCCGCGATGGCGATCTACGGCTGGCCGGGCATGGGCGCGATCGCCGACGTGAGCGACGTCGACGTCACGACCGAGCGCTACACGGGTGAGCTGGCGGTGGCCGGAGCCGAGCTCGCGCAGTCCGTCGGGCTGAGCGCCGAGCCGCTCGCGGTCGAGGCGATCGGGCCCGTCTGGCAGACGATCCTGGCCACCGCCGACGAGCGCGACGCGGCGGCGATCGTGATGGGCTCGCGGGGGCTCGCCGGGATCAAGTCGATGCTGCTCGGCAGCGTCTCGAGCAACGTCCTCCACCACGCCTCCCGCCCCACGCTGGTCGTTCCGCACACCGGCGGCTGACGGCGCCGGCGGCGTAGCATCGCGGCATGGGCCTCTTCGGTCGCCGCCCGCGGATGGCGGACCCCGTCGCCGGTAGCGCCGAGATCGTCGGCATCGACTTCCTGGCCCACCGGCCGGGGACGCGCTCCTCGCGCGGCGGCGCGCTCGGTCCGCGCCGCCAGGTCGTGCTGGATGTCGTCGTCAGCGCGCCGGGGCTCACGCCGGCGGCGCGCAGGATCGAGGAGATGATGCCGCTGTCGCGCTGGCCGGCGCTCGGAGACAGCGTCCCCGTCACGGTCGACCGCGCGGCGCCGGAGCGCGTCGAGGTCGACTGGGCGGCGCTGCCGAGCCTCTCCGACGCCGCGCGCGAGCAGGCGGCCGCGCAGGCCGCGGAGCTCGCGGCGCGCCGGCGCGAGGGGCGCTGATCGTCAGCCCTCCTCGAGCACGCGCGCGATCCGGGCGCGCAGCGCCGCCTCGTCCGCGCGCCACTCGATGCACTCCGTGAGGATGCGGTGCGCCAGCGCGTCGGGCCACGGCATGGCCGCCGCGCCGGCCTCGAGCAAGTGCAGGCTGGCGGCTCCCGCCACGTAGCCGCGCGCGACGTTGCGCAGGCGCTGGTGGGCGAGCCGGCGCTCGTCGAGCGGGTCGACCACGTCATGCGGCGGCGGGTGGCCGGGCTCGCGCTCGCAGCAGGGCTTGAGCGCCCCGGCCGACGCCAGCTCGCGCGGATAGGACTCGAGCGCGTCCGCGAGGCCGGCCCACACCAGCTCGGCCCAGCGCAGCGGCTCGCGCGCCGGGTACGCCCAGGCCTCCAACCGCCGCTCGCCGTCGAGCTCTGCGACGTCGAGCGTCTCGCGCACGTAGGGCCCCGACAGCTCGAGCGCGTCGAGCGCGGCCAGCGCCGGCCCGTCGACTCCGAAGACGTCGCCCTGCGCGTGCACGTCCCAGTGACCGCGGACGAGCGCCGCCATCCGATGCACGTGGCGGCACCCCGGGTTGCTGCACGCCGCGTCACGCGGCACGACGACGGCGTGCGCCTCGACGGCGCGAAAGCGCCCGACCGGCTCCCCGAGCAGCGCGGCGAGGTCGCGATGATGCCCGAACCCGGCCTGCGTGGTGCCGTACGCGAAATACGCCTCGGCCATCCGCGCATCATCGCGTACGGTGATGCGGCAATCGCGCGCGATGCGGCCCTGGACGCGTCACCCTGGATCAGAGCGATGCGACGGCTGACCGCGATGGTGCTCGTGCTGGGCCTCCTGCCCGCCGGTCTCGCGCACGCCGCGACCGGCCCGCGCTACGACGTTCCGGACGGCTTCACGCGCTGCAAGCACGCCGTCGCCTGGAACGGCTTCTTCAAGTGGGCGTCGGAGCGCCACACCACGTGCCAGGGCGCCGCGCGCTTCATGCGCGCGTACGCCGCGCACGCCGGCGGGCCCCGGATGCCGCGCCACGTGGCGGGCTACTCCTGCCGGATCCACTACTGGCGCAACGAGGACGGCGACATCTACGCCAGCCGCCACGTGTGCGCGCGGCGGACCGTCACGATCCGCTTCTACGGGATGGTCTGAAGGATCGCTTCGAGGCCCGGCGCCGTCTGTGAGGCCTGGAACTGGATGACCTCGCACGAAGCGACGCCGCCGCTGACGAACGGATCGCCCGCCGCGAGCGCCTCGACCTCCTCGCGGTCGTCGCCGCGCGCGACGATGACGCCGCCGGTGCGCGGGATCTGGCGCCCGGAGACGACGAAGCGGCCGGCGCGGTAGTGCTCGTCGAGCCAGGCGAGGTGCTCGCGCATCAGCGCGTCGACCTCGGGCAGCGGCTTCAGGTAGCTGAGCAGAAGGACGAACATCGGCGCCACGTTACGCGATGCCGCTCCGGCCGTCGAGCGGGCCGCCGCTGATCGCGCGCGTGCCAAGCTCGCGCGCCGCACGCCTCAGATCGCGAGCGGCGCCGATAGTCTCGGGCCGCCCGTCACGAGCAACGTCCGGGCAGGAGGAGGGAGTCGCGAGGCAGGAGACCTCGGCGAGCAGACAATCCCATTGCTCTCGTCCGGGCACGCGCTGCTCGGACCGCTGTGACGAGACGCCTCTGCCTGCGGATGCCGGGACGCCGCGCAGAGACGCTTTCGCCGATCGAAAACGGAAAGGAACGATCAGTGAAGCGCTTTCGTCCATTCGCGCTCGCTCTCGCGGGGCTGTTCGGCCTCGCGGCCATCGCGTCGCCCGCCCGTGCGCCCTCCCCCACGGCCTCGACGAGCCACTGTGCCAGAGCGGGGTCTCGCTCTGTGCCGACCCCTTCGACAACCCTCCGGGCACCTACGTCGGCCACGACGAGCCGTCGGTCGAGTTCAAATCGGCCGTCCCAGGCTCCGGCAACGACGTCACGTACACGATCGCGCTGCCGCGCGAGCCGCCGCTGCAGCCGACGGAGAGCGGCATCGGCGCGACGTGGAACTTCCAGCTGCGGCCGACGTTCTGGTTCGGCATGACGCTGTGCGACAGCGAGTCCTCACCCGAGTTCACGAAGTCCTGCACGCCCGATTCCGACGCCAACAACCTGGTCGGGACGAACCCCGCGAAGCCGGACTACATCGGCAAGCATCCCGGCAACGCGTACATGGAGCTGCAGTTCTACGGGCCGGGCTACGTGCCGCAGTTCGAGGGCTTCGGCTGCACCGCGCACCAGTACTGCGCGGCGATGACGATCGACAGCCGGACGCTCAACCAGAACAACGGCGTCGAGAACACCGCGGCCTGCAACCAGTACGTGCTCGGCGGCATCGAGCCGATCAACTGGGCCTACGTCACCACCAGCGGGCAGTCGCAGGCGCCCGCGAACCCGCTGTTCACCGGCACGTTCGCCAGCCCGAACTTCGCGGCCGTCAACCCGGACGTCACGAAGGACCTGCTGATGAACCCGGGTGACCGCGTGCGCATCCACATGTTCGACACGCCGGCCGGGCTGCGGATCGAGCTCGCGGACCTCACGACCGGCCAGTCCGGCTCGATGACGGCGTCGATCGCCAACGGCTTCGGCCACATCCTCTACACGCCCGGCTCGAGCACCTGCACGCAGACGCCGTATGCGTTCCACCCTGAGTACTCGACCGGCAACCCGCGCGGGAACACCTGGTCCGCGCACACCTACAACATCGCGATGTCCGACGAGATCGGGCACTTCGAGAACTGCCAGCAGCTCGACGCGGACTTCAATTGCGCGAAGCCGGGAATCCAGGATCTGGGCGGGCTCGACGAGGATGACGACAACAACTTCTGCGTCCCCGGGGCCGACTCGACCCTGATCAAGATCGACGGCTGCTTCTCCGACGACGAGGACTGGGACGGCCAGTCCTACCAGAACGACTGGCCGGGCACGTTCTCCAACACGCTGATCGACCGCCTGCTGCATCCGACGGCGCTGCAGTTCACGAGCCCGCTGGCCAACAGCCGGACGAACTACTCGACGGTCGCGTTCGAGACCGACCTGCCGCGGATCGAGGCCTCCGACGCGCAGGACAATCCGCCGTTCTGCGACCGGACGACGGGCGCGAACTGCGTCAATCCACCCAGCGGCGCGAAGTTCTACCCGTTCTTCACGACCGCCGAGAGCTTCCGTTCCTGCACGTGGCAGGAGGGCGGCAACTTCATCCCGGGCACGACGAACCACTTCGGCGGCAGCTCGACGGCCGAGTACGGGCGGCTGCTGGCGACCGTCTACCCGGAGCCGGGCTTCAAGACGAGCGTGTTCTTCAACAACTTCAACAGCGGCGACCGCCCGAACCCCTGCTCGGCGGGATAGACGGCGTTCCGGAGCAGTCGGAGCGGTGGTGGGACTACCGCTCCGACGCTCCCGGTGCGGGGCGTGCGCGTCCGGGCACCTTCGGGCATGCGCGCCATCGTGGGCGAGTCAGGACCGTGCTTCCCCGCGTCTGACAGCGGCGTGCCACGGATGTGCACGGCGGCCGTACGGGCGATGCTCGCAGCGATGACGATCCACGAGGTCGAGCCGCGGCGTGAGGAGCCGGTCCCGCCGTCGCGCGCCTTCAAGCGCCGGATCCCGCGATTCGCGGCGCGCGAGCTCGGGCCCGCGACGATCGGCGCGCTGGTCGTCGCGCAGGCGGTGCTGTGGACGGTCGCCCAGCCGGCGGGCCAGCCCTCGCGCAGCTATCTCGGCCAGCTGTTCGGCGCCGAGTCGGTCCTGCTGCTGAGCATCGGCCTCGTACTGATCAGCACGCTGCCGCTGATCGAGGAGTACTTCGACGGCATCGACCGCGCCGCGATCTGGCACCGGCGCGTCGCGATCACCGGCCTGGCGCTGCTGGCGCCGCACATCCTGCTCGCATCCGGGAACGGGACGGCGCTCGGCGGTCCGCTGGCCGCGATCGGCGCGCTGGGCATGCTCGGCCTGGCGCTGTGGGCGATCCTGCCGCGCTGGCAGTCGGTCATCCCGCGGCCGCTGCGCGGCATCGTGCTGGCCGCGCGCGACGTGCCGCTGATCCGCGACCTCCGGCGGGCGCTCGGCGGCTACGAGCGCTGGCGCGCGCTGCACCGGACCACAGGCCTGTTCGTGGCCGCCGGGTTCGTCCACGGCCTGCTCGACGGGACCCCGTTCGCGGGCGCGCCCGTGCTGCGCTGGAGCTATGTCGCGGTCGGCGGCGTCGGCCTGGCCTTCTACGCCTACCGCGAGCTGCTCGCGCACCGGTTCGCCTCGCTGCACGACTATCAGGTGGCCGCGGTGCGGCCCGTCGGCGAGGATCTGGTCGAGATCGCCCTGCGCCCGCTCGGGCGGCCGATCGTGTTCGCGCCGGGCCAGTTCGCGATGGTCTACCTCGAGGGCAAGGACGGCTGGCACCGGCATCCGTTCACGATCTCGAGCGCGCCGCACGAGGATGTGGTGCGCTTCAGCGTGAAGGCGCTCGGCGACTACACGTCGCGCCTGCAGGAGCTGATCGAGCCGGGCATGCCGGCGGTCATCGGCGGCCCGCACGGCCGGTTCGTGCACTGGCGCGGGACGGACCGCCAGGTCTGGATCGCGGGCGGCGTCGGCGTGGCGCCGTTCCTGAGCTGGCTGCGGGCGCTCGACCGCCACGCGCTGCCCGAGCGCGTCGACTTCTTCTACACGTCCGACGGCGAGGCGCCGTTCACGGATGAGATCCGCTCGATCGCCGACGGCCACCCCGGGCTGCACGTGCACTTCGTCGACACCAGCGTCGACGGGCGCCTGACGCCGGGCCAGGTCCTCGCGGCGGCCGGCGGCGACCCGCGGGGCCTGTCGGTGTTCATGTGCGGCCCGGGTCCGATGCTGCGGAGCTTCACGAACGGGCTGCGGCCGGCGGGCGTCCCCGGCCGCCGGATCCACCGCGAGCACTTCGACTGGCGCTGACGGATTGCCCGGCGGCTGAGCGGGCACTCTGCTTGATCATGGGCGACGCGCCCGTGATCGACGCCGCCCTGGCCCGGCGGCTGGTGGACCGCCAGTTCCCGCAGTGGGCGGACCTGCCGATCGCCGCGGTCGAGTACGACGGCTGGGACAACCGCACGTTCCGGCTCGGCTCCGAGCTCAGCGTGCGCCTGCCGAGCGGCGAGTGGTACGCGGAGCAGGTCGCCAAGGAGCAGCGCTGGCTGCCGGTGCTCGCCCCGCGGCTCCGGCTGCCGATCCCGTGCCCGGTCGCGCGCGGCGCGCCCGACGCCGGATTCCCGTACCCCTGGTCGGTCTACCGCTGGATCGAGGGAGAGATCGCCTCGCACGCGCGGGTCGCCGACCTCTCCGGCTTCGCGACGAGCCTGGCCCGGTTCCTCACGGACCTGCGCCGCGTCGACGCGACCGGTGGCCCGGAGCCCGGACGGCATAACTTCTTCCGCGGCGGGCCGCTGGCGACCTACGAGGACGAGGCGCTCGCGGCGCTGGAGGCGCTCGGCTCCGAGGTCCCGGAGGCCGCCAGACGCGTGTGGGACGACGCGATGCGGACGTCGTGGGACCGCCCGCCCGTGTGGTTTCACGGCGACGTCTCCTCCGGGAACCTGCTCGTCCGCGGCGGGCGGCTGGCGGCGGTGCTCGACTTCGGCACCAGCGGCATCGGCGATCCGGCCTGCGACACGGTGATCGCGTGGACGTTCCTGTCCGGACCGAGCCGGGATCGCTTCCGCGCGGAGCTCGGGGTCGACGCCGGCACCTGGTCGCGCGGGCGCGGCTGGGGGCTCTGGAAGGCGCTGATCACACTCCGCGGCCAGCTCGAGCGCGACGCGCCGGAGGCCGCACGGCTCCGCCGTGAGATCGCCCGCATCGTCGCCGACCACGCGAGTGACGCGTCCTGAGTCTCGTGCCTCCGCGGGCGGGTAGCCGTAAGTGACTCACCGTGAGAATTCACGGTGCGCTTTGGCGCGGTCACGTGCTTCTGTACGTAATGGAGGGATTGTGCAGCTGCTCGCGCGGTCACCCCTCGCTGTGACAGTAAGGCGTTGGGGGCATGCCCCGGCGGCGGTACCGCTCGATGACCGCAGCGGCGCCGACCCGGTCAGCTGCGGCCGGGCCGGACGCCGACGACGTAGTTCATCCGCCGCGGGTCGACGCGCGCGACGAAGCCCGCGGCCTCGAGGTCGCGGATGCAGTCGCTCGGCAGGTACGGGTCGTGGGTCTGCAGGCTGATCGAGTCCACGCGCTCCAGCCAGCGCGCCGCCTCGCCCGACAGCAGCCGCGCCTCCTCGCCCTCGATGTCCATCTTCACGTAGTCGACGCGGCCGTCCACATGCGCGAGGATCGTGTCCATCGAGAGCGCGGGCGCGGTGGCGCGCCCGCTCCCGGCGCGCAGCCCGTACTCGTGCCCCTGGTCGGGCTCGTAGGGCACCTCGCCGTCCTCGTGCCACACCGCGCCCTGGAGGATCGTGACGCGGTCGCCCCACGGCGCGGTGTTGCGCCGCGCCGCCGCGGCGTTGCCCGGGTCGAGCTCGACGCCCACGACGCGGGCATCCGGGAACCGGCGCGCGTTGTCGGCGACCGTCACGCCCGCGTTGGCGCCGAGGTCGAGGATCGTCCTCGCGTCGATCCCTGGCGGCGGCGGATGCACGTTGTCGCGGAACGTGTCGCGCAGCATCTCGGCGTCCGTGGTGCGCGGGCGCAGCCAGATCCGCGCGCCGCCGAGCGGCCGCACGCGCACCGAGGTCGGCCCGCGCGCCCACCGGCTCTCGACCAGCAGGTAGCGCGGCACGTCCGGCGTCAGCCGCACGGCGTAGAGCACGCGCTGCCAGTGGAAGTAGCCGCGGTGCGCGACGCGGTCGAGCGTGGCGGAGCCGCCGAGGGTCACGCTCCACAGGCGCCGCAGGTGGTCGGTCCACTTGCCGGTCGGGCGGGTCACCGCCCGCATCGATACCAGAAGTCGCCGCCGGGGGCGCAGCGACCGGGCGCCGGCGGCGCCAGACGAGGCCGCCAGGGGCGCCGCCCCGCCGCCAGGGGCGCCGACGCCCCGCCCGCGCGCGAGGCGGCCGGCGCCCGAGTCGCGTCTACGGCGTCGTCGTGGACAGCGGGAGTGTCAACCCGTGACTAACGGTGTCACGCCCTAAAGCGGAAAGTCACGCCATGACCGGGCATGGCCGAACAGTTGCTGTGCCCCGTATGTGCCCCGAGCGTTCGACGGCCCGCTATGGCGGGCCGTCGCCGTCGAGGCGTAGCGTGCTTGGTCGTGACCGACCAGGGGTCCGACGGCGATCAAGTCCCGCCGACCGGACATGATCACGAGCTCGACGCCGAGCTCGAACGTGTCGCCGCCGAGCCGCTGCGCGTACAGGCGTTCGACCCGGAGACGGGTGAGCGCGTCGACGGCGTGATCTACCGCGACCATCTGGCGCAGGCGCAGATCGAGCGCGACGAACATCCGTAGCGGCCGCGCGGGCGATGCGACCGACGCGTTTGGGACGCTGCGGCGCGTGTCGTACGAGCCGCAACTCCAACGGGGTCACTCGCTCGACCGCAGCGAGAGCCTCATGCGGGCATCGGCCCGCGACAAGCTGGACATGCTCGGTGTGTTCCATCGCTCGACGACGACGCTCGGAGCCGTTCTGGAGGGTCTCCACGTGCCGCTCCACACGGGTCCGAAAAACCCCATGCTCGACATCAAGTCGGCGGTCCTGAACCTCGCCGTCCTGGCGCTACGCGCGGCTCGCGCGGGTGGCGTCCTGATTCGCAGCGGCTACGAGGTCGAGGCGAACGCGATGCTGCGGCGGAGCGGTGAGGCACAAGCGCGTGTCCGCGCCGTCCTTACCGACGCCAGCGGGCAGCACGCCCGAGAATGGCTCGCAGGGAAAGCTCCGAGCACGCCGCGCAAGATTGCGGGCAAGCACGGCAACCTGGAGTTCTTCGACGCCTACTCCGACATGACGCACGCCACGATGACCTCGCTGCGGCGATTTGTGGCAGTCGCGCTTGAGGACGGGCGCACCATGGTGCCGTTCGCCCCGCTGCGCAACCAGCAGATCGCCAACGTGATGCTGCTGGAGTTCGCCATCGAGTGTCGCCAATTCGCCATGATCGTCGGCGACCTGTTCCATCGGGAGGTGCGCTGGCTCACGCAGCTGGACGAGGAGCTCCGCGAGGCGGTCAAGCGGGCCAACGAGGAGGTCAATAGCGAGGGCTGGCCCGGCGCACCGTCGGGCTGAGCCCTGGACGTCCGCGCCGTCAAGCGCGATCATGGCCGCGATGATGTTGTGACCCCGTGAGCCGCGTCGAGGCGCGCATCGGCGGTGGAGAGGATCATCGGGGCGGCGTGACCGAGACGCGCGCACGAGGATGCGGCAGCACCCATAGCGGTCGAACGCGCGACGCTCGACCGCGACCGATGGAGCTCACGAGGCGCGACGCCGACGAGCTCCCTCCGGTGCTGCCACCGCGATGGTGGCGGGGCGCCATGCCCCGAGCCCGGAGCGACCAAATCGCTTCGAAGCATCCGAGGGAGGCACGCTCGTGCCCTTCAACAACATCGTCTCGCGCGCCGATGCGCAGGCGCTGATCCCCGTCGAAGTCGTGTCCGAGGTCGTCAAGGCGGCAGCGCAGCAGAGCGCCGCGCTGGCGATCTTCCGGCGCGTGAAGATGGGCACCGAGTACAGCCAGCTGCCGGTGATGTCGGCGCTGGCGCAGGCGTACTTCGTCAACGGCGACACCGGGCTCAAGCAGACCACGGAGATGGTGTGGCAGGGCGTGCAGTTGGTCGCGGAGCAGATTGCGGGCGTTCGTGCCGGTGCCCGACGCGGTCGTCGACGACACCGACTTCGACCTGTGGGGGGCGGTGCAGGACGGGCTCGCCGAGGCGGTGGGGGCTGCGCTGGACGCCGCCATCTTCTCCGGCACGAACAAGCCCGCGTCGTGGCCGCAGGCGATCGTCCCGGCCGCGATCGCGGCGGGGAACATGGCCGAGGCGGGCACAGCCACGGTGCCGGAGGGCGGCATCGTGGGTGACGTCGACGCGGTGCTCGACAAGATCGAGGCGGACGGGTTCGACGCAACCGGCATCGCCTCCAAGCGCACGCTGCGCGGGCTACTGCGCCGCGCGCGCGATAGCCAGGGTCAGCGCCTCGCGGACCTGGGCGCCGGGACGGTCGAGGACGTGCCGATCACGTTCGTGGGTGACGGCGTGTTCGACGCGACAACGCTCGCCGTGGCGGGAGACTTCGCCAACGTCGCCGAGCTCGGGCTGCGGCAGGACATGACGTACAAGCTGCTCTACCAGGCCGTGATCACCGACGACACGGGCAAGATCGTCTACAACCTCCCGTAGCAAGACATTAGGCGCTGCGCGTCGTGTTCCGCGCGGCGTTCGCGATCGGCAACCCGATCACCCGCTCGAACGTCGACCCGGCGTCGCGTTACCCGTTCGGCGTGCTGCAGGACGTAACGCCGTAGAGGAGCCGGCTGGCAGCGAGGACCGCAAAGCCGCCTCACTCGGTCGTCGCGGGCGCCTCGGGGCCCGGCTCCCATTCGGGGAGCCGGGCGGCTCGGGCTAGCTCGCGGGTCCAGCGACCGACGAGCTCGTCGACGTCGTCGTCGGCAGTGGGGACGGCTATGTCGCCGCCGATGCGCATGGTGTCGCCACCGATGTTCAATGACCCACGGTCGATCAGGTCGGCAGGATTGAGCTTGCTCATGTGGTTTGGGCCGGTCGCCATCGTGAGTCCCGCCGCTCCGCGAATCTCCAGCCCAATAGCGACGCGACCGTGCGCGTCCAGGGAGGTGAGCAAGGAGACAGCGCCCTCGATCAACGGTCGCAGCCACTCGACGGGCACGAGCTCGGTCGTAAGCGGGTCGAGTCGACGGGCCTTGCGCAGCGCGACGACCCCGCCCGCGTCGACGACGAGGTCCGTGTGCGTCACGTTGCCCCTTTGGACCGCGAGGCAGGAGACTCCCCGGGCGCGCGGCATGACCTTCACCTGTCGCTCTTGGCCCGGCTGGTGCGGGAACGGGAGCAACGACACGGCGACCTCCTCACCACTTTGGACGAGCGACGATGACAGCGCGCGATCCGCGAACGCGCCGGTCAGCGTGTACGGGCTTGCGCGTACCAACACCTCGACCAGCGGCGGCGGGTCGTCGCGCTGTGACGGGTCGTCACCCCAGATGCGCGACGGTGTCTGCATCTCGTCGGCCACCATCGGGAGCGAGTAGATCCGCCGTTCGGCCTCGACGCGCGCAAGTTCCCCGCGCCGAGCCAGCGCGAGAATGTCGCGATGGTCGGTGACGCGTTGCTTGCCGCCCGGGTTGCGGACATAGATCACACCCTCGTTGGTGACGTGCGGTGTGTCGCTCGACTCGGCCACGCGAACCACGCCGATGTGCTGCTCGCCGATGGGCACATCGAGTGCGACGAAAGGTGGGAGCGGATCGACTTGCGTGCGAAGCAGATCGCGAATGTAGTCCTGTAGGTCGGAGGTCCCGGGCGGCTGGTAGCCAACGACGTTGCCGTCGTCGTCGACGCCGACCAGCAGCCAGCCGCCGAGCATGTTGGCGAACGACGCGACCGTCGCGCCAAGCCCGATCTTCGGGTCGCGCTCCTTGCGCTCGACAAACAACGTCTCGCCCTCGGCGATGAGGCGCTGGACGAGAGCAGGATCGGCGGCGATGTCTGTGATGGCGAGGCGGCGCGGCGAGGTCACGCGGCGAGACGGTAATCCCGCGAGCGGACATGCCGCCGCTCGGTTCCCGGGCGACGCGTTTGCGGGCGATCTGCGGCCCGCACTCCCCGACACGGCCTCAACCCCGCCCCGGGGCCGCAACGCCCGATCTGAGCGCACCCCGGTTTGGCTGTGTAGCGTCGTTCACGGTCGCCAACTGGGGCTCGGGTTCGCTAAGTCGCTCGAGCGAGATGACCAGCCGGCTCGCATAACTGCGGGGCGGTGGTCGCATGAGCGTCCAACCGCACGGCAACGGCCGGCGCGACCACACCGGCAAGCAGCGCAGCCACACGTTCGAACGCAAGCCCGACGCCACCGCGCAGGACGTCAAGATCAAGCGCGCCAAGCAACTCGGCCCGCAGGCCCTGCGCGAGCTCGAACGCAACCAGACCACGCTCGCGCAGTTCGTCGACGGCGAGTTCCAGAGCTACGCCAACACGCTGATGCCCGCCACCCGCGACCACTACCGCTGGGCGCTCAAGCACCACCTGGTCGAGCTCGCCGGCGAGCCGCTGATCACGCTGGACGTCGCGCGCCTGTCCCGCCACCGCCGCCACCTGCTCGACCACGGGCGCTCGCCGAACACGGTGCGCACCGCCATGCACAAGATGTCCGGCATCTCGCAGATCGCCGCCGAGAACGGCGTGATCCTCGGCAACCCCGCCCGCTCGCTACGCGCGCTGCCCGCCGAGCCGCGTGTCGAGCCGCGTGCGCTCGCCCCGCGCGACCTGGAGACGCTCGTCGATCGCTTCACCGGACGCGGACGCGTGCTCGTCGCGCTCGGGTGGCACCTCGGCCTGCGTCCGATCGAGATACGCCGCGTGATGTGGTCGAGCTTCCACGGCGACACGCTCACGTTCCGGCTCGACCAGACCAAGCCGAGCGTCCGCCGCCCGCGCACCATCACCGTCCCGCACGACGCGCAGCGCATGCTCCGCACCTGGCGGCTGGAATCGGGCGGACGCGACGAGGACCCGATAGTCGGGCCGCTCACCCAGGAAGCGCTGCGCCATTGGGCCTACCAGCACCTCAAGCCCGCTGTGCGCGAGCTCACCGGCCACGGCGACGACGACGTCACCTATACGCTGCGCCACAGCCACGCGTCAGCGCTGCACTCCGCCGGATTCACCGCTCCCGAGGCCGCCCAACGGATGGGGCACAGCCCGTCGAGCACCTCGCAACGTACGCGCGCGTCGTCGAGTCGATCAACGGCCAGCGCTACGCCAACCTCGACGCGCTGATCGCCGCAGCACGGGCGGGGCACCCGGCCGAAACCGAGTGCCCCGAAGGTGGCCCTAATCGTGCGTAGTGCCGCGTTTCCGCTGCAAACCGCGCAGTCTCACGGCTGTGTCGTGGACAGCGTGAACGTCAGCGTCTTGCTGTAGCTCCCGGTCCGCAGCGCGTCGTTGGCGGCCACCGGCTGCTTGAAGCCGATCGTCACCGCGTCGTTGCTGACCGGTGCGGCGTAGGTCAGCAGCGTGGTCGGGCTGCCCGCCGCCCCGACCGGCGCGAACGCGCCGCCCGCGCCTGCCGGGCTCGTCGCGTCGGCCTGCAGCGCCTGCGGCAGGCTGAACGCCCCGTTGACGAGGTGGCCCGTGGCCGTCGGGCTCGGGTCGGCGACCGACAGCGTCGCGTCGCCCGCCGTGGAGATCACGGTCGCCGATGTCGAGGCCAGGTAGTCCTTGGCCACCCCGGGCGTGAACGCGCCGAACGCCGCCGGCGTGCCGAGCGAGAGCGAGAGCGTCGCCGGCACCGTGCCGGATGCGCTGCCGGTCGCGGTCGTCGCCGCGAACGCGCCCGGGCCGACCCGGAACCTGTAGGCCCCCGAGCCGACGCGGTAGACGACGGCGTCGTCCTGCACGCCGACCAGGCTCACGCCGGGAGCGTTGGCGGCGACGCTCTGACCGCTGCCGACCTCGCCGATCTGCGACGGGTCGCTGCCGGGCACGTGCACGAGGCCGGTCGCGTCCGGCGGCACGGTCACGTCGTACTCGAGCCCGCCGCCCGCGACCTTGAACCAATGCGCCGAGGTCTCCCCGCGCGAGCTCTGGATCGTGGCGTGGGCGTCCTCGAGCGCCGACGGGATCGTCGGCTGGAACACGATCTGCTGGTAGCCGGGCCCGTCCGGGCTGATTCCCGCGAGGTCCTCGAAGAACCACTGCCCGATCGTCGCGAACATGTGGTGGTCGCGCGAGCGGGCGCTCGCCTCCCAGTACTCGCCGATCGTGGTCCAGCCGAGGCTCGCCATGTAGCCGTAGCTCGGGTACGTCGTCTGCGTCGCGACCGCGTAGGCCGCATCCGCCGCGCCGGCCACGCCGTCGTGCGCGGCCCGGCTGAGCACGGGCAGGATCCAGCGGGCGCCGGCGATGCCGACCTCCTCGTGGCCGTGCCGCGTGTTCATGACGTCGTCGACCAGCTTCTGCTCGAGCGGCTTGACCTGGTCGGGCGGGACGAGCCCGAACGCGAGCGGCAGCGCCTGGTTGGTCTGGGCGAAGATCTGCGTCGCGTTCTCGCGGTAGTACCCGACCGACGCGTCCCACCACTTGGCGTTGTAGTCGGCCTTGATGTTCTGGAACACCTGCTCGAACTGGTCGGCGTCGGCGGTGTTGCCGAGCGCCCGCGCCGACGCTTCGGCGATCTTCGTCAGGTACGCGTAGTACGCCGTCGAGGACGGCGAGATGACCGTCGGGATGTTGACGTTCGTGCCCTCGGCGGCGGTGCCGTTGGCGCCGGTCGCCGGGTCCCAGTCGCCGAGGCCCGACGTGAGCGTGTAGTGGAAGCTGTCGCCGTCCTTGTCGGTCCACTGCGGGATCCAGTTGAGCAGGTACTTCTTCATCATCGGGTACGTCTGCGCGAGCGCCCGCAGGTCCCCGTAGCGCTGGTAGGACTCCCACGGGACGACGAACCAGAACGCGTCCCAGATCGGGGTCGCGCCCGCGTTGGTCGCCGACTTGAACGTCTGCCCGACGTGCCCGTACTGCGTGTCGGTAGGCGCCAGCAGGGTCAGCTCGCCGGTCGCCGCGACCGCGTTGTCGAGCATGTCCTGGAAGTCCGTCATGTATTCGAGCTGCGTGTCGTAGTAGTCGGACTCGGTCGGTGCCGAGAGCTGCTCGTCACCGGTCCACGGGTCCTTCTCGTAGATCGGCGTGTCGCACGTGATGCCGCCCCAGTCGCAGTTCTGGACGGTGGTACGCGCCATCGTGTCGATCGTGTTCAGCAGCGGGTCCGACGTGCCGAACGTGCCGACCTGCGCGTGGTCGGTCCCGAGCTGCTGCACGCGCATGATCGTCGCGTGCACGCCGGCCGGCAGCGGCTGCGGCGTGCCGCCGGCCTGCGAGGACGGGTTCGACGGCGAGCTGACCTGGACGTACTGGAAGCCCTTGATCGAGAACTCCGGCGTCCACACCTCCGGGTGGTCGGCGGTGCCGGTGCCGTCGCAGACGTAGACGTCGCTCTGCAGCTGGCCGGCCTCGGTGAAGCCCGAGTTGTTGATCGTGCCGTTGGCGTTGAGCTTCTCGGCGTAGAGGACCTGGATCGGCGTGCCGGCGGCGCAGCCGGAGACGCTGAGCGTCGCCCAGCCGGCCCGGTTCTGGGTGATGTTGTAGACCTGCACGCCCGCCACCGGGACGTAGGAGTCGCCGTTGAACGGCGCCGGGCCGTCGCCGCCGGGCGACGTCGTGAACGTGCTGGCCGGGTAGCTGGCCAGGATCCGCGTGGGCTCGGTCTGCTGCGCGCGCAGCGTGCCCGCCGGGCCGGTCACGACGTTCGCGTCCGCCCAGCTCGACGCGTCGAAGTGCGGCGTGTCCCAGCCCGTGATCTGCCGGCGCGCGTCGAACGTCTCGCCGTTGTAGTAGTTGTCGTAGCGGTTGGGCCCGGCGGTGCTGACCTTCCATGTGCCGTCGGACTTCACGAGCTGCTGCGTGCCGTCGGCGTAGGTGATCCAGAGGTCGGCGATCAGCTCGGGCGTGGCGCGCCACTCGGCGGTCTCCCAATGCCAGTCGCCGTTGGTGGAGTGCTCGTCGAACTGGCCGGAGCCGAGCTGCGTGGCGATCACGTTGCTCGTCGTGCTCGCCGCCGACTGGCGGATCAGCGACGTGACGTCCTGCGTCGTGTAGAGGTCGGTGTCGGAGTAGTTCGTCCAGCCCGGGTCGAGCCGCCGGTTGTCCGGCACCGCGCCGTTGAGGGTCATGTCGTTGTACGCGAGCCCGGAGGAGTAGACGCGCGCGCTCACTACCGCGCCGTGGACCGACGTCGCGGAGACGTCGAACGCCTTGCGCAGCATCGGCGCCGGGCGCAGCGCCTGGCACGTGCCGGCGGTCGCGCCGCCGCGCGGGTCGCGGCAGTAGTCGCCCGGCTTCGGGCCGACGACCGCGGCGCCCGCCGCGTGCGCGCCGGCGAGCGCCGGCGTGACCGTGACGCCCGTGCCGAGGCTGGCGACCGCGGCGCCGCTCGCGTGCCCCTGCGCGAGCGCGGGCGAGAACGTGATCCCACTGCCCAGGCCGCGCGCGGCCGCGCCGCTCGCGTGGCTCTGGGCCAGCGCCGGGGTGAACGTGATGCCGGTGCCCGGGTCAGAGACCGCCGCGCCCGAGTTGTGCGCGCTGGCGAGCGGTGCGGCGAGGGTGAGGCCGGTGCCGGTCGCGCCGGCCGTGCCGACGGTGGCGATGGTCGCGCTCTCGCGCGCCGCGCCGGTGTCGATCGCGATCGCGTCACCCGCGGTGACGCCGGTCACGCTCGCGACCTTGACGTTCGTCGCCCCCGCGGCCGCCGCCGCCGCCGCCAGCGTCGTGTTGCGGCCCTGGGTGCCGACGGCGGTCACGGTCCGGAGCTCGCTCTCGACGGTCAGCTTCTGGCCCACCGCAAAGCCGTTGACGCTCGCGACCTTGACGTTCGTGTCGCCCGCGGCGGCCGCCGCGAACAGCGTCGTGGCGTTGCCGGCGGCCGTGCCGACCGCCGTGATGGTGCGCGACTCGCCCTCGATCGTGATCGCCGCGCCGGCCGCGTAGCCGGTGACGCTCGCGACGTTGACCGTCGTGTCGCCGGCCGCTGCGGGGACCACGAGCGTGGTCGCGCTGGCGGGCGCCGTGCCGACCGTGCCGACCGTCACCGTCTCCTGCGCGGCGCCGGTGTCGAGCGTCAGCGCCTGCCCGCTCGCGAGGCCGGTGATGCTCGCGACCTTGAGGTTCGTGTCACCCGCCGCGGCGGGCGCCACGAGCGTCGTGTTGGCCTGGATGCAGCACGCGTCGTCGGCCGCCGCCTGCGCCGCGGTCAGCGGCGCGGTCGGCCGCGCCGGGCCGGCGATCCAGTTTCCCTTCCAGTCCGACGGGCTGAGATACGCCGTCTCGAACCACGCAGCGGCCGACCACGCCAGCGTGGCGGCCGTGTTGGTGGACGTGCCGACGGCCCAGTAGTAGCGCGTCCGCGACGCCAGCGGCGGCCCGGCATAGCCCGCGCCGAGGCTCGCGGAGGTGACCCGCCCGGAGTCCCACACGTCGCCCTGCCCCGCCGCCGCCTTGGCGGCCGTGGTCGCGACCACGATCTCGTAGCTGGTCTGCTGCAGACCGCGGGCCGACCCGTCGATCCGCCAGCTCAACCGCGGCGTCGCGTCGTCGATGCCAAGCGGTTGCGCGCTGCCGTCGGTCTTCAGGCCTGCGGCCAGCGGTCCGGCGGCGACGCTCGGGCTCGCCATGGCCGCCAGCGCCGCGCCGGCGAGCGCGGCGGCTGCGGCGACGGCCCTCAACCGCCGCGCATGCACGTCCATTTGCACCATCTCCTCCTGGGGGTGACTATTGGTCGATTCGGGTCGGGTCTCGGCGAGGACTTCGCTCATTCGACCGAATCGACTCGGGAGGTCTACACGCAGACGCCGCCGCTGCGCATCAGCAGTCCCCCTACGGATCCTGAGAGCGCGCATAGGGGTTCGCGCTCCCGAACCACTGCGCGAGCTGGGCGCGCGACTTGATCGCGAGCTTGGAATAGACCCGGCCGAGGTGGATCTCGACGGTCTTGACGCTCAGCTGCAGCTCGTCCGCGACCGCGCGGTTGGTCGCCCCGGCCGCCGCGAGCTCGGCCACCATCCGCTCGCGCGGCGTCAGCTCCGCGCGGCCCCCGCGCGACGGCTGCAGGCCGGACGCCCCGAGCTCCTGCTCGCAGCGGGTCAGCGCCGGCCGCGCGCCGAGCGACGCGAACGTCCCGGCCGCGGCGGTCAGCAGCTCCACGGCCCGGCGCCGCCGGCGCGTGCGCCGGAAGAACTGCGCGGCGGCCAGCTCGATCGTCGCGCGCTCGTACGGGCGCGCGAGCGGGCGGACCTGCGCGAGCGCGAGCTCGAAGGCCGCCTCGGCGCCCGCGACGTCGCCGCGCGCGGCCTCCAGGCGGCCGCGGACGGACGCCAGGCGGGCGCGCATCGAGCCGTGACGCAGCTCGCCGGCGAGCCGCTCGTGCGCGCGCAGGAACGCATCGGCGTCGGCGTGGCGCCCGCTGGCCACGAGCGCCGCCGCGTAGAGCGGCTGCCACGGCCAGAACCCGGGCGCGTCGAGCCCCGCGCAGGGGGAGAGCGCAGCGACCGGCGCGAGCGCCTCCAGCACCGCCGCTGCGTTGCCGCGCGCGCTCGCCGCCAGCGCCTGCGCCATGCCGACCGCCAGCACGCGGTCCGGCGCGTCGGTCGGCTCGTCGACGGCGTGGGCGAGCAGGCGCTCCGCACGGGCCCACTCGCCGCGGGCGAGCGGCACGAGCTGCGCCGGCCACCACGCGAACACGCGCGCCGACGTGTCCTCGAGCTCGGAGCCGAGGCGCACGGCGCGCTCGGCCACCTGCTCCGCCGCCTCCCAGTCGCCGGCCGCGAAGTGCGCGCGGACGAGCACGTTGAGGTGCACGACGGCGATCTCCAGGGCGCCGAGCCGGATCTCGCGCTCCGCCGCGGCGGCGAGCTCGCGGCGCGAGCCGTCGAGGTCGTCGTCGGCGAAGCGCAGCCACGCGCGCATCCCGACCAGCGGCGCGTCGCGATCGTCGTCGCCGCTGAGCGCCGCGGTCAGCAACGCGTCCGCCTGCGCGCGCTCCCCCAGCCGCCAGCGGGCCAGCGCGAGCGTGGCGCGCCACTCGACGGCCAGCGGATCGTCCGGGGCGAGTTCCAGCGCGCGCCGCGCCCACGTCATCACCTCGCGGTCGCGCAGGTGCACCAGCGCCTCGAACGCGTTGCGGTGCGCGATCGTCGCGGCCAGCCCGGGGTCGGCGGCGGCGTCGCACAGCTCCCACGCGGCCTGCAGGTGATGGCTGGCCTCGCGCACGCGGCGGCCGATCATCGCCAGCTGGCCGAGGATGCTCTCGCGGCGCGCGCTCGGCTCGCAGTCCGCGACCTCGGCCTCGAAGGCCTGGGCCTGGCTGGCATCGCCGCCGAGCAGCATCCAGTCGACGGCGCGCAGGAGCCGCTCCTCGCGCCGCGCGCGGTCCGCGCTCAGGCGGCTGGCGGAGATGAGCGCCGCCGCCGCCTGCGGCCGCGCAGCGTCGCCCGCGCAGCGCTCCAGCCGCGCCGCCAGCGGCTCGTCCGGTCCTTCGGCGGCGGCGGCGAGATGCCACACGGCGCCAGCGGCGTCGAGCGCCGCCGCGCCGCGATGGAGCCCGGCCCGCGCGGCGGGTCCGAGCTGGTCGTGAACGGCGGCGGCGACGGCGGTCGAAGCGAACTCGATCGCCGGCAGGCCGCGCCGCCGCCCTTCCCGGATCAGGCCGCTGCGGCAGCCGTCCTCGAGCGCCGGGAGCCCGCGCTCGAGGCCCGCGAGCGCCGCCGCGTCGGCCAGCGCGCAGCCCGGCCCCAGCACCGCGGCCGCCTCGATCAGCCGGGCGACGTCCGGGCAGCCGGCGAGCGCCTCGCGCACCTCGGCCTGGACGCTCAGCGGCGCCGGCAGCCGCAGCGGCGCCTGTGTCCAGGCCGCGGGCCTCAGCTGCTCGAGCAGCTCGTGCGCATGGCCCGGGTTGCCCTCGGTGTGGCGCAGCAGCGTGCGCAGCGCGAACTCGGTCAGCGGCGCGCCGGCGAGCGCGCGCAGGCCGTCGAGGTCCAGTGGCCCGAGCGACACGCGCACCGCCCCGGCCAGGCGATCGAAGCCGTGGAGCTCCCCGCGGGCGGCGACGAGCAGCAGCACCGGCACGCCGACCAGCCGGCGCGCCGCGTAGACCAGCGCGTCGAGCGACTCGCGGTCGATCCACTGCGCGTCGTCGAGCACCGCCACCGACGGCCCGGCGGCGAGCACGTCCAGCACGCGTGCGCCCGCCGCCGCCACGTCGCCGCCCGCCGGCGGCGCAGCGCCGGCGCGGCGCAGGAACTGGTCCACGACGCCGAGCGCCAACCCCGCCTCGCTCGGCTGCCCACCGGCGCGCAGGACGCGGACGGCGCCCGCGCCGGCGAGGAACCGCTCGATCAGCGCGGTCTTGCCGCTCCCCGCCGGGCCCTGCACGAGCAGCACCCGAGGCGCTCCCGCGGCGAGCGCCTCGCGGAGCTGGTCCAGCTGCCGGTCGCGGCCGACGAGGATCGAATGCGGATGGCTCAGTGGGGCGACTCTACGCGCGTCCCCGCGCCTTGCGATTCTGTTCGGGTGTGATCGCACCGGCCGGTGCGAGCGAGCGAGGAGGAGAGCCATGGAGGAGCGGTCGGGTCAATGGCGCCGGCGCGCCGCGGCGCTGCTGGCGGTGGCGGCGGTGGCGGCGTGCGGGACTGGCACGACCGCCGGAGGAACGCGGGGGCAGACCACGCTGACGCTGAAGGCGATCACGGACAACAAGCCGGCGTGGGAGCTGATGATCGCCGACTACCGCAAGGTCGCCCCGGACGTCACGATCCGGGCCAGCTATGCGCCGGTCGACGATCTCCAGACCTCGCTGCGAGCGCAGCTCGGCGGCGGCAACGCGCCCGACCTGTTCGTCGTGTGGCCCGGGAACGGCTCCGCGATGGCGGTCAAGCAGCTCGCCCCCAACGGCCTGCTGGCCGACCTCTCCAGCCAGCGCTGGATCGCCAACGTGCCCGCCGGCCTGCGCCCGCTGCTGGGCGACGGGGGCAGGACGTACATGTGGTCCTCCAGCGTCACGCCGATCGGCGCCATCTACAACAAGCAGGTGTTCAGGGCGGCCGGGATCACCGCCATGCCCAAGGACTGGGGTGAGCTGCTCGCCGACGCGCAGAAGATCAAGGCGGCCGGCAAGGTGCCGATCGCGCTCGGCAACCAGACGCCGTGGATCACGCAGCTGATCGCGTACGCGATCGCGCCGTCCACCGCGTTCACCGAGGATCCGAACCTCGCGCAGGACATGCTGGCGCACCGCAGGACGTTCTCGAACTCGGGCTGGCGCGAGGTCTTCACGCGCTACCTCGAGCTCGAACGGCGGGGGTACTTCAACCCCAACCCGAACGGCACGACCTTCGAGCAGCAGACGAGCATGGTCACGTCGGGCAGGGCCGGCATGGCGATCCAGGTGACCGGCGTCCTGCCCACCTACACCGCGGCGACCGACGCGTCGAACCTCGGGACGTTCCCGTTCCCGGCCAACGACCCGGGCGGGGCGCTGAAGATCCCGGCGGGCGTGTCCGCGGGCGTCGGCGTGAGCTCGAGCAGCCGCAACGCCGGCGCGGCGAAGCGGTTCGTCGACTTCCTCGGCCGGCCCGACGAGATGGCCAGATTCTCCAAGGCGCAGTACTCGGTGCCGCTGGTGCAGCCCGCCGGCTACACGCCGGACCCGCTGCTGGCGCCGTTCGTCCCCTACGTCAAGGAGAACCGGTCGGTGCCGTTCATGGACCAGGAGTGGCCCAACGCGCAGGTCCAGCCGGCGCACTTCGCGGGCATCCAGGACCTGTTCGCGGGCAAGACCGACGTCGACGGCCTGCTGAAGAAGCTCGACGCGGCGTACAACCAGAGGTGACTTCGATTCAGCCTCGCTTCCGCGCGGTTTCCAGACGCGCGCGCAGTGCACCCTCGATCTGGTTCGCGACGCCGGCGCTGGCGATCTACGCGCTGATCGTGATCTACCCGAGCCTGGCCGGCGCCGCCTACGCGTTCACCGACTGGAGCGGCCTCGGCAAGGCGGCCTTCGTCGGGCTCGACAACTTCAAGCGGCTGTTCACCGACGCGCAGTCCTTCGGCGCGTTGCAGAACACGCTCAAGCTGACCGCGTTCATCGTGATCGTGCAGAACGCGCTCGGGCTCGCTCTCGCGCTCGGCGTCAACACGCGGATCAAGAGCCGGCTCGCGCTGCGCACGATCTTCTTCGCGCCGGCCGTCCTGAGCCCGGTCGTGCTCGCATTCCTGTGGAAGTACATGTTCAACCCGGACCCGCACTCCGGCCTGAACGCGCTGCTCGGCTTCCTCGGGCTCGGCTTCCTGCGCCAGGACTGGCTCGGCGATCCCGGCGTGGCGCTGTGGGCGATCGGCCTGACCGTCGTCTGGCAGTACGCCGGCTACTCGATGGTGATCTTCCTGGCGGCGCTCCAGGGCATCCCGCGCGAGCTCGAGGAGGCCGCCGCGCTGGACGGCGCCGGCCGCCTGCAGCGCTTTCGCCACGTCGTGCTGCCGCTGATCGCGCCGGCCGTCACGATCAACCTGACGCTGTCGACGATCGGCGGCCTCAAGCTCTTCGACCAGGTCTTCGCGATCACCGGCGGCGGCCCCGGCTACGCGTCCGAGACGCTCTCGACGCTGATCTACAAGCAGGCGTTCGTGTTCGGCAAGTACGGCTACTCGACCGCCGTCGCGCTCGTGCTCGCCCTGCTCGTCGCCGCGCTCGCGCTGGTCCAGGTGCGCTACCTGCAATCCCGGGAGGTGACGGCCTGATGCCCGGCCGCTACCGCTATCGCACGTTCGGCCTCGAGCTCGCGATGATCGCCGTCGCGCTCGTGTTCCTGTTCCCCGTCTACGTGCTGATCAACCTGTCGTTCAAGAGCCCGGCCGAGATCAACCAGGCGGCGCTCGGGCTCCCGCACCACGTGCAGGCGAGCAACTACGCCAAGGCCTGGAGCGGGGCGACGCTCGGCCCCGCGCTGGTCAACTCGACGATCATCACCGTGGCCAGCCTGGTGTGCCTGATCGTCGCCGGCTCACTCGCCGCCTACTACCTCGCGCGCGCCAGGACGCGGCTCAGCTACGGCATGTACATCCTGTTCCTGCTCGGCATCGTGCTGCCGTTCCAGCTCGCGCTCGTGCCGCTGTACCGCTTCATGAAGGACACGGGCCTGCTCGGGTCCTACACGTCGATGGTGCTGTTCTACACCGGCGTGCAGCTCCCGTTCACGATCTTCCTCTACACGGGCTTCCTGCGCGCGCTGCCGCGCGAGTACGGGGAGGCCGCGCTGGTGGACGGCGCGACGCACCTGCAGAGCTTCCGCCGCGTGACGTTCCCGCTGCTGCGCCCGATCACCGGGACCGTCGTGATCCTCAACGCGGTGTTCGTGTGGAACGACTTCCTGACGCCGCTGATCTACCTCGGCGGGACACCCAACGAGACCCTGCCGGTCGTCGTGTACGAGTTCGTCGGCCAGTACGTGTCCAACTGGGGCTACATCTTCGCCGCGGTGATCGTCGCGTCGCTCCCGATCCTGGTCGCGTTCGGGCTGCTGCAGCGGTTCGTGATCAAGGGCTTCGCCGGCGGGCTCAAGGGCTGAGGGGGGCCGCCGACGTGGCACGCTTTTCGCCGCTGTTTTACGATCGAGCGTGATGCCGGAGCGTGACAGCCGCAGCCTCCACGAAACCCACGGTGGCGTGCTCACCGCTGTCTCCGACGGCATGGTCGCGCTGCTGAAGGAGTACTACGGCCGCGGACCGACGCAGGCCAAGAGCTACTACATGGACGATCTGGTCGTCTGCGTGCTGCGCGGCGGGTTCACACGCGTCGAGCAGACCCTGTTCGACGGCGGCCGCGGACACGCCGTGATCCAGCAGCGGATCGAGTTCCAGGAAGTGATGCGCGAACGCTTCGCGGCCGTCGTCGAGCACGCCACCGGCCGGCGCGTGATCGGCTTCATGAGCGGCAACCAGCAGTCGCCCGACATGATCTGCGAGGTGTTCGTGCTCGAACCAAGCGACCTCGTCGCCGAGCACGAACTGCCCCAGGCTCACGCCGGCACGCCGTAGCGGCGGTCCTGGCGCTCACGCGAGATCCGCCGCACGTCCCACGCGAGCCCGGTCCGCTCCAGCGCGCGGATCACGAGCGCCGAGGGATCGACCTCCCAGGCGCGCAGGCCGTGGTCGGCCGAGGTCGGAAAGGCGTGGTGGTTGTTGTGCCACGCCTCGCCCATCGACGGCAGCGCCAGCCACGCGAGGTTGCGCGACTCGTCCTCGGTCGCGAACCGCCGCCGTCCGAAGTAGTGGCACAGCGAGTTGATCGAGAACGTCACGTGGTGCAGCACCAGCATGCGCACCGCGCCGCCCCACAGCAGCCCGGTCAGCCCCGCGACGAGCGTCCCGCCCAGCGCCCAGCCGAGCCCGAACGGCAGCGCCAGCCCCGCGAGCACCCAGACGATGAACGTCCGGTCCACGAAGCGCACGGCGGGGTCGGCGAGCAGGTCGGGGGCGTAGCGCGAGCGCCGGCCGCGCTGGTCGTGCATGAACAGCCAGCCGAGGTGGGCGTGCAGCAGCCCATGCATGGTCCCGCGCCAGCCGCCGCCGTGACCCACGTGCGGGCTATGCGGATCGCCCTCGCGGTCGCTGAACGCGTGGTGCTTGCGGTGGTCCGCCACCCACGAGATGACCGGCCCCTCGACCGCCGCGGAGCCGAGCACGGCGAACAGCACCCGCAGCAGACGGGTGGTCTTGAAGCTCCGGTGCGTGAAGAGACGGTGGTAGCCGACGGTCACGCCGAGCGCCGTGGCGATGTAGAGCACGGCGAACAGCAGCAGGTCGGTCAGTCGCAGCGCGTGGCCCCAGGCCTGCCAGGCCACGACGCCGAGCGCCAGGAACGGGACCACGGTGGCCGCGCCCGTCAAGATCCGATCGGCCGTCTCGTGCGCGACGGGCTCGACGTCGTCGCGAGACGGGGTGATCACAGCTACGCCGGACATCCGGCACCTCCGAGAACGAGTTGAACTGTTCTGCGGAAGTCAGACGGCGCTGCCGGTCAGCCCGGCGTCATCGTTCGATGCCCTCCACCGTTCAGTGTAGACCCAGTCTCTCAGGCGCCCGGCGAAGCCTCCGGAGCCATGGACGCTCCGCCGGTGCTGCACCTGTCGCTGTGATCGGCGGCGTCGTCGACGGCGACGGCGGGCGCCTGGGCTGGGTGCAGCACCTGATCGTGCGTCGCGACGATCGTCGCCGTCACGCCGGCAATCCCCGCGTTACGATCGCCGGCGGATGAGCCGCACCGCTCACGGCGCGCGCGCCGCGCTGACGCTCGGCGCGCTCGGCGTGGTCTTCGGCGACATCGGCACCAGCCCGCTCTACACGCTGGAGACGGTCTTCAACCCGGGCGACCCGCATCCCATCGCCGTGACGGACACGAACGTGGTCGGCGTCGTGTCGCTGATCTTCTGGTCGGTGATGATCATCGTCACGATCACGTACGTCGTGCTCGTGATGCGGGCCGACAACGAGGGCGAGGGCGGGATCATGGCGCTGATCACGCTGATCCGGCGCCTGCCGGACGCCGCCGGGCGGCGCACGACGCTCGCGCTGGCGGCGCTGGGGATCTTCGGCGCGTCGCTGTTCTTCGGCGACAGCATGATCACGCCGGCGATCTCGGTGCTCTCGGCGGTCGAGGGACTGAAGGTCGCCGCGCCGTCGCTCGCGCACCTCGTGGTGCCGATCACGGCCGCGATCATCGTGGTGCTGTTCGCGCTCCAGCGCCTCGGCACCGCGGCCGTCGGCCGGCTGTTCGGGCCGATCATGGTCGTGGGGTTCGTGACCATCGGGGTCGCCGGGGTCCACGGGATCGCGCACGAGCCGCAGATCCTCAAGGCGCTATCTCCGACCTACGCCGCGAGCTTCCTGTTCGGCCACTTCCCCACCGCGTTCTTCTCGCTCGCGGCGGTCGTGCTCGCGGTCACCGGAGCGGAGGCGCTGTACGCCGACATGGGCCACTTCGGGCGCGCGCCGGTCACGCGCGCGTGGGTCGGGCTCGTCTTCCCCGCCTGCACGCTCAGCTACCTGGGCCAGGGGGCGCTGATCCTCCACGACCGCAGCGCGGTCAGCAGCCCGTTCTTCCTGCTCGTCCCCCACTGGGCCCAGAACCCGATCGTGCTGCTCGCCACCGCCGCGACGGTGATCGCGTCGCAGGCGGTGATCACCGGCGCGTACTCCGTGGCCCACCAGGCCGTGCAGCTGGGCTACCTGCCGCGACTGCGGGTCGCGCACACCTCCGCCGAGACGATCGGCCAGATCTACGTGCCGCTCATCAACTGGGTGCTGCTGGTCTCGGTGCTGACGCTGGTGTTCACGTTCGAGAGCTCCGCCGCGTTGGCGTTCGCGTTCGGGATGGCGGTCACCGGCACGATCACGATCACGACCCTGCTGTTCTTCTACATCGTGCGCCGGAGCTGGCACCGCCCGTTCTGGATCGTGGCGCTCGGCGCCGCCGGGCTGCTGGCTGTCGACCTGCTGTTCTTCGCCGCGAACCTGACCAAGTTCGTGCACGGGGGCTGGCTGCCGCTGCTGATCGCGGTGACGGCCTTCACCGTGCTCACCACATGGCAGCGCGGCCGCGAGCTCGTGACCGACCTGCGCCGGCACGAGGAGGGGCCGCTGCGCGCGTTCATCACGGCGCTGCACGACACGCCCGCGCCGGTGGTGCGCGTCCCGGGCACCGCGGTGTTCCTGAACCGCAGCAAGGAGACCGCGCCGCTGGCGATGCGCGCCAGCGTCCAGCACCTGCACGCGCTGTCCGAGCACGTCGTCATCCTCGCGATCGAGACGCTGCCGGTGCCGCACGTCGCCGCGAGCGACCGGATCGTGGTCGACGCGCTCGGCTACGCCGACGACGGCATCACGCACGTCTCCGCGCGCTTCGGCTATATGGACGACACCGACGTCCCCGCGGTGCTGCGGCTGATCGATCCCGCCGAGATCGAATGCCCGCTGGAGGTCGACGAGGCCACCTACTTCCTGTCGCGGATCGAGCTGCACCGCGGCGACGCTCACGAGCTGGCCGGCTGGCGCAAGCGACTGTTCCTCGCGACCTCGCGCATCACCGCCGATGCGGCCGAATACTTCAACCTCCCGCGTGACCGGACCGTGATCCTCGGCTCCCAGATCGAGCTCTAGGCGAGCTCACGTCACGCTCACAGACGCTCAGAGAGATACAACCACCCCCAATGGCCTCTTCCGCGTCAGCCGTGATGCGCGCCGTCGTCGGGCGCCCGCTGCGCAGCGACCGTCTCGAAGACACCCTGCTGCCGAAGTGGCTGGCGCTGCCGGTGTTCTGCTCGGACCCGCTGTCCTCGGTGGCGTACGCGACCGAGCAGATCGTGCTCGTCCTCGGCCTCGGCGGGCTCGCCGCGCTGCACCTCACGAGCTGGCTGGCCGCCGCCGTGGTGGTCCTGCTCATCGTGGTCGTCGCCTCCTACCGGCAGACGTGTTACGCGTATCCGAACGGCGGCGGCGCGTATGCGGTCAGCCGCGACAACCTCGGCGAGGACGCCTCGCTGGTGGCCGCGTCGGCGCTGCTGATCGACTACGTCCTGACCGTCGCGGTGTCGATCGTCGCGGGCGTCGCGGCGATCACCAGCGCCATCCCGTCGCTCGCGTCGCACGCGGTGGCCCTGTCGCTGTTCTTCCTGGCGCTGCTCACGATCGCGAACCTGCGCGGCGTCAAGGAGTCCGGCCGGGCGTTCGCGATCCCGACCTACGGGTTCGTGGTGATCATCTACGTGATGCTGGCGATCGGTTTCGCCAAGCTGGCGTTCGGGCACGGACTGGTCGCGGAGAGCGCGCACTACGGCATCCACCAGACCGAGCACACCGGCGGGCTCCTGACGATCTTCCTGGCGGCGCGGGCGTTCGCGTCCGGCTGCACGGCGCTGACCGGCGTCGAGGCGATCTCCAACGGCGTGCCGGCGTTCCGCGAGCCCAAGAGCCGCAACGCGGCGGGGACACTGGTGGCGATGGGAGCGCTGGCGACGACGATGTTCGCGGGCATCACCGCCCTGGCGCTGCTCTCGCACGTCCACATGGCCGAGGACACCGCGAACCTCGTCGGCTTCCCGGCCGGCGCCGAGCAGCGGACGGCGCTGAGCCAGATCGGGCTCGCCGCGTTCGGGTCCAGCGCGCCGTTCTACCTGCTGCAGGCGTTCACGGCCGCGATCCTCGTGCTCGCCGCCAACACGGCGTTCAACGGCTTCCCGCTGCTCGGCTCGCTGCTGGGCCGCGACGGCTACCTGCCGCGCCAGCTCGCCCACCGCGGCGACCGGCTGGTGTTCTCCAACGGCATCCTGATCCTGGCCACGATCGCGGGCATCCTGATCGTGGCCTTCGACGCGCGCGTGGACCGCCTGATCCAGCTCTACATCCTCGGCGTCTTCCTGTCGTTCACGCTCAGCCAGACCGGGATGGTGCGCCACTGGCAGCGGGAGCTGCTCGAGCATCCGCTGGACGCGCGCGAGCGCCGCGACGTGCGCATCAAGCAGTCGATCAACGGGACCGGAGCGGTCGTCACCGGCGTCGTGCTGATCATCGTGCTGGTCACGAAGTTCTCGCACGGCGCGTGGATCGTCGTGCTCGCCGCGCCGCTGCTGTTCACGCTGATGAAGACGATCGCGAGCCACTACCGGCACGTGTCGCGCGCGCTGGCGCCGACGGCCTCCGGCGTCGTCGCGCCCGGCCGGCTGCACGCCGTCGTGCTCGTCTCCAAGCTCAACGGCCCGACACTGCGGGCGCTGGCGTTCGCGCAGGCCACGCGCCCAGCCTCGCTGGTCGCGCTCAACGTGACGGCCGGAGAGGACAGCGAGCTCGCGGAGGAGTGGGTGGAGCGGGGCGTCCCGATCCGCCTGGTGCTGCTCGAGTCCCCCTACCGCGAGACCGTCCGTCCCGTGCTGCGCTACGTTCGCCAGGTGCGGCGCGAACAGCCCGGTGACGTGGTCTCGGTCGTCATGCCCGAATACGTCGTGCGGCGCTGGTGGCAGCAGCTGCTGCACAACCAGACCGCGCTGCGGCTCAAGGCGCGGCTCCTGTTCGAGCCCGCGGTCACGGTCACGAGCGTGCCGTGGCTGCTCGACGCGGTGGGCGAAGGGCCCGCGGCGGGGCTGGAGCCCGGCCCGGACGCGCAGGACGCGGAGGTCGTGGGATGAGCATCTCAAGCCGGATCGAGCGCGTCCGCACCGAGGACCTGCTCGAGGAGGAGCAGCCGTCCCAGCGCGCGATCCGCGGTGGCGTGGGCGCCCGGCGCCAGCTCGCCGGGCTGGGCGTGGGCGTGCTCGGGCTGCCGCTGCTGACGCTCGTGCTCGACAGCTCGTCGGCCTCGCTGGAGACCGTGGTGCTGATCTACCTCGTGGCGGTCGTCGTGATGGCGGCGATCGGCGGCGTGCTGATCGCGGTCATGGGGGCGATCGCCGCGACGCTCGTGATCAACTACTTCTTCGTCGCGCCGGTCCATACGCTGGACATCGAGCACCGCCACCAGGCGCTGACGCTGGGCGTCTTCCTGGTCGTCGCGATCGTGGTCAGCGGGGCGCTGGACTTCGCGGCACGCCGCACGCGCGCCGCCGAGCAGGCGGCGGCGCAGACCGAGATGCTGCGCGGGCTGGCGGGCGCCGACGTCGTCGACGAGACATCGTCGCTGAAGGAGGTGATCCAGCGCGCCCGCGAGGCGTTCCACATGGAGTCCGTGGTGCTGAAGGTGCGCGACGGCTCCGACGACCCGTGGATCGACGTCGAGCGCTCGGGCTGGGCGCCGCCCGGGCAGGAGGCGCCGCTGCAGTTCGACATCCCGATCAACCGCCGCATGCGGCTGGTGGGGCGCGGGCCGGCGCTGTTCGCCGAGGACCACCGCGTTCTGACCGCGTTCGCCGCCGCCGCGCAGTCGGCCTACGAGACGCGCCAGCTCAGCGCCCAGGCCAAGACCGCCAAGACGCTGGCGGAGACCGACCGCCTGCGGACGGCCCTGCTGGGCGCCGCCGCGCGAGAGCTCGACGCTCCCGTCGCCGGCATCGAGGCGGGCGCCGCGGCGCTGCGCGACGGCTCCGAGCGCGCCGACGCGCTCGACGGCATCGAGGCGTCCGCGCACCGGCTGCGCCGGCTCGGCGCGGACCTGCTGGACGCCAGCCGCCTGCAGGGCGGGACGCTCGCCGTCGCGCCGCGCCCTGCCGCGCTCGCCGAGATCGTCGCCGCCGCGGTGGCCAGCCTGCCCGGCGCGCTGAAGCGCGTCCGGACGCTGCTCCCCACCGACCTCGCCCCCGTGCTGGCCGATCCTGCACTGCTCGAGCGGGTGCTCGCCAACCTGCTCGACGACGCGCTGCGGCACGGCGACGAGGTCGAGCTCCGGGCCACGTCGGGAGCGTCCAGCGCGCGCGTGGAGGTGGTGGCGAGCGGCAGCGTCCACGAGCACGGCTCCGATCTCGGCATGGCCGTGGCGCGCGGCTTCACCGAGGCGATGGGCGGCGCGCTCGCCCACGACACCGGTGGCGACGGCACGACGATCGTGCGCCTGCGGCTCCCGCTCGCCGCGTCCGGCGAGCCCGCAGCGAGAACACATTCGTAACAAGGCTCCCGGGGCGCGCCCATAGGGTCGCGGCAAGCGCTTGATGCCTACAGGAGACGGGTCATGATCGCAGGACGCGAAACAGTTGTTCGGCTGGTGCGGGGCGCTCTCGCGGTGGCCGCCGTGGCGCTCGCGGCGCCGTCGGCGGCGCCGGCCGCACCGCTGACCGGCGTCGACCTGTCGACCTACGTGCGCGTCGGGCGCTACGACCTGCCGGAGCCGACGCGGACGCCCCCGCCCGCCAACAGCCTGCTGGCCCAAGAGGCCTCGTCGGTCACGTACGACTGGGACACCGACTCGCTGTTCGTGGTCGGCGACGGCGGCACCTCGGTCGTGCAGGTCGACAAGACCGGGCATCTGATCAACTCGATGACGCTGGCGCGCGGCGCCAGCCCGCAGGGCACGGAGTTCTACGACACCGAGGGCATCGCCTATATCGGCGGCGGCCGGTTCGTGCTCGCCGAGGAGCGCTACCGGCAGATCGACCGCTTCACCTACGTTGCGAACACGACGCTCAACCGCAGCGACGTCCAGACCGTCAAGCTCGGCACGACGATCGACAACATCGGGATCGAGGGCGTCACCGACGACCCGCTGACGAGCGGCTTCGTCGCCGTCAAGGAGACGCAGCCGGAGGGCATCTTCCAGACCGGCATCGACTTCGCGGCCGGCACCGCGACCAACGGGTCGCCGACCACGGAGAACTCGGTCAACCTGTTCGACCCGGCGCTGGCCGGGCTCGCGGACTTCTCCGACGTGTTCGCGCTCTCGAACCTGACGACGCTGACCGGCCCCGACACGACCCACCTGATCCTGCTCAGCCAGGAGTCGGGCCGGATCGTCAACATCGACCGCTCCGGGCACGTCGCGAGCGCGCTGACGATCGTCGGCGACCCCGGCAACCCGCTGTCGGTGCCCGACCAGACCGACGAGGGTGTCGTGCTGGACAACGACGGCCGGCTCTACGTGGTCAACGAGGACGGCGGCGGCGACGTCAACCATCCGCAGCTGTGGGTCTACGCGCCGTCCACCGCACCCAACCTCCCGCCCACCGCGGTCACGCTCACGCATCAGGTCGGCTCGATCGCCGAGGACACCAGCACCGCGGCGCGCTTGAAGGTCGCCGACGTCGCGGTCGCCGACGACGGCCTGGGCACGAACCAGCTCACGGTCACCGGGCCGGACGCTCCCGCCTTCGAGGTCGACGCCTCCGGCCTGTACCTGAAGGCCGGGACCGCGCTCAACCACACCGCGAAGCCCAGCTACACCGTCAGCGTCGCCGTCGACGACCCCGCCGTCGGGTCCACCCCCGACGCCACGAGCAGCCCGCTCACGCTCACGATCGGCCCGGCGCAGGGCGGCTCGCCGTCGGCGCTGGTGATCACCGAGGTCTCGCCGGGCAGCAGCGGCAACAGCTCCTACGGGGCCGACTGGTTCGAGGTCACCAATACGGGGACCGGCCCGGTGGCGCTCACCGGCTTCAAGATGGACGACAACTCCAACGCGTTCGCCAACGCCGTCGCGCTCAGCGGCGTGAGCAGCATCGCCCCGCGCCAGTCGGTCGTCTTCATCGAGGGCAACGCTTCGACCGCGTCCGCGTTCACGAGCGCGTGGTTCGGGACCGCCGTGCCCGCGGGCTTCGCGATCGGCAGCTACAGCGGCTCTGGCGTCGGCCTGAGCACCGGTGGCGACGCCGTCAACCTGTTCGACGCGCAGGGCAACCGCGTCACCGGCGTGAGCTTCGGCACGACGGTCACCAACTTCACGTTCGACAACGCGGCGCGCCTGGGCTCGGAGACGCTGCCGCTGCCGCTGCTCACCACGATCAGCGTGGCCGGGCGCAACGGCGCGTTCGTGGCCGGCGGGGAGACCGGGTCGCCCGGCACGGTCTCGCCCCAGGCGACTGCCTCGGCGGGCGGCACGGTGCCCGCGGTGCTGGCACTCACCCTGGGCGCGCCGGCCTCGTTCGGGGCGTTCATTCCGGGCGTCGCGAAGGACTACGCGGCGGCGACGACCGCGACCGTCATCTCCACCGCCGGCGACGCCGCGCTGAGCGTCTCCGACCCGGCCACGACCGCGCCGGGTCACCTGGTCAACGGCGCGTTCTCGCTCCCGCAGGCGCTGCAGGTCGGCGCGAACGGCGGCCCGCTCTCGCCGGTCCCGGCGAGCCTGCTCACCTACGCCGGCCCGGTGTCCAACGACCAGGTGACGATCGCCTTCAAGCAGTCGATCGCCGCCGCTGACGCGCTGCGCACCGGCAGCTACGCCAAGACGCTGACGTTCACGCTCTCGACGACGGCGCCGTGATCACTGCTTGTAGAACTTGCGCGGCGCGGTCTTGAGCTTCTGGGCCGCGCCGGCCTTGAAGGTCGTGCCGTTCCACGTGTAGCGGCGCTTGCGGAACGAGCTCGGGCAGCAGTTCGGGTCGTTGGCGCCGTAGTGCGGCTGGAGCACCTCGAAGGACCGGCTGTCGCGGCGCGCGATGCCGACCTTGTAGCCCTGGCGGTAGAGCACGGGCGCGCCCGCCGAGCCGTCGGCCTTGCCCTGCAGGACACCGAAGCGGATGTCGCCGGCGGTGCCGCCGCTGGCGATCGTGAACACGGCGTCCGCGGCGCCGTCACCGGTGACGTCGCCGCAGCGGACGAGGTCGACGCCCTCGCCGCCGTCGATCGCGTCCTGGGTGAGCTTGCCGGCGGCGATCAGCGCCTGTCCGATGGCGTCGGGCGCGCAGACCTGGGGTCCGGCATGAGCTGCGGGCGCGAGCAGCGCGAGGCCGCTGAGCATCGCGGCGATCGTCAGGAGGTGGCGCACGTCGACTCCGGTCTTGAGCAGGTGTCTGGGGAGCGCCACTATGCCGCCGTCCATGCCGACGGGCAATCGGGGGCGCGCCCTGAAGTTTGCCGCACCCTCGCGCTACGGCTTCGTGCGGCGATCGAGCGCGTGCGTCGTGAGCTGGGCGAGCGCGCTCCCCATCAGCCCGCCGGCGACGACGTCGCCGGGGTAGTGGACCCCGGTGTGGATGCGCGAGTAGGCGACGAGCGCGGCTAGCGCGCGCAGCGGGATGGCCGCCGCGGGATGCGCGTGCCCGGCGCCCGTCGCGAACGCGAACGCGGCCGCCGTGTGGCCGGAGGGAAACGACGTGCTGGCCGGCATGCGCACGTGCCGCGCGACCGGGACCTGCGCGATCTCGCGGTCCGGGCGCCGGCGACGGCCGAGCGGCTTGACGGCGAGGTTGACGAGGCTCGCGGTGATCGCGACCGACGCGAGCCCGAAGCCGGCGGCGCGACGTCCGCGCGGGCCGCCGGTGCCCGCCAGCAGCGCGGCCGAGGCGAGCGACAGGCGCGAGTAGTCGGCGGCATGCGAGAGCCGCGCCATCGCGCGGTCCAGCGCGGGCGTCGGCGTCTGCGCGATGGCCGCGTAGAGCGCGATGTCCACGCGCTTGGCGTCCTCGAGCCAGCGCCCGAGCGGTGGCGCGTCGGGGTCCACCGCTCAGCCGCGCACGCGCCGGCAGATCGTCGCGATGAAGTCGTCGAAGCTCAACCCGTCGAGCTCGGCGGCCAGCGGCGCCGGGCCGGTCTGGGTCAGCCCCGGGATCGTGTTGATCTCCAGGACGTACGGCACGTCGCCGCGCAGGCGCAGGTCCACGCGCGCGAAATCGCGGCAGCCCGCCGCGCGGTAGGCCTGCAGCGCGACGTCGCGCACGCGCAGCTCGACCCCCGGCGCCAGGTCGGCGGGCACCACGCGCGCGCTGCCCATGTCGTAGTGCGCGCGGTAGTCGTAGATCTCGCCGTCGAAGAGCAGCTCGACGACCGGCAGGGCGCGCGGAGCGTCGGTCTCCCCCACGACCGTGACCGCCAGCTCGCGGCCCGCGATGTAGCTCTCGAGCAGCACGCGGTCGTCGTAGCTCATCGCCTCGAGGATCGCCAGCCGCAGCTCCTTCTTGTCGCGCACGACGCTGATGCCGAGCGACGACCCCTGCTGGGAGGGTTTGACGACCAGCTCGCCGTCGAACTGATCCATGATGCGCGGGATCACCTCGGCGGCGCCGTAGTCCACGAACGCCCGCTTGGTGAACGAGTGCCACATCGGCGTGGGAATGCCGCTGCGGACGCACAGCGCCTTGAACAGGTGCTTGTCCAGGCACAGCGCCGACGACGTCGCGTCAGAGCCGGTGTACGGGATGCCGAGGATGTCCAGGATGTCCTGGACCGTGCCGTCCTCCCCGCCCTCGCCGTGCATGGCGACGAACACGAAGTCCGGCCGCGTCAGCTGCACCTTGGAGACGAACGACGCGTCGACGTCGATGCGCTCGACGTTCATGCCCTGGCTGCGCAGGGAGCGGTCGGCCCGGCGGCCGGACTCGAGGCTGATGGGGCGCTCCAGCGACGTCCCGCCGCAGGCGACGACGACCTTGGTCATGCGGCGCGATGCATCGCGAGCAGCGCGGACTCGAATGTCCGCACGGTCGAGCGCTCTTCGGTCTGCTCGGCGAGCGCGATCTCGAGCAGCCGCTCCATCAGCGCGGTGAAGTCGACCCCGACGGCCTCGAACAGGTAGAACGCGAACGAGCCGGGTACGGTGTTGGGCTCGTTGAGCACGATCCGCGCACCGTCGTCGAGCACGAAGAAGTCGTAGCGGACGACGCCGGCCAGCCGCAGCGCGCGATGCGCCTCGAGCGCCGCGTCCTTGACGGCGTCACGCACGGCGTCGGGCACGTCCGCGGGGATGATCCGGCCCTGGCCGGCCATGCCGCCGCCGCCCTTGGAGGAGCCGTCCTTCGCGCCCGCGCCCTTGCCCGCGCCGCGCAGGTACTTGTCCTCGAACGTGAGGCCGGTCTCGGCGCCGAGCGGACGCTCGACCTCGGACACCAGGAGCTCTCCGCCGGGCCGGCCGATGACCGCGACATTGAGCTCCGTGGCCGCCACGAACGGCTCGACGAGCGCCTGGCGGTCGAGCTCCAGCGCCAGCTCGAGCGCCTCGTCGACCTCGTCGCGGCTCGTGCAGCGGGTGACGCCCACGGACGAGCCGAGCGTCGCCGGCTTGACGACGACGGCGGCGCCGAACGCGTCGAGCACCCGGTCGAGCACGGCGCCGGCGCCGGCCTCCCAGGCGGCCCGCTCGACGTGGACGTCGGGGAGCACCTCGAGCCCGGCGCGAGCGGCGACGAGCTTCGCGAGCCGCTTGTCCATCGACACCGCCGCGCTCGTCACCCCGCGCCCGACGTACGGGATCCCGCTCAGCTCGAGCGCGCCGAGCAGCGTCCCGTCCTCGCCGCCGGTGCCGTGGATCGCGTTGAGGGCCACGTCGATCGCGAGCGGGCGATCCTTGCCGAGCCGGCTCGACGCGGGCTCGACGAAGCCCTCGTGCGCGCCGAGGCGCAGCTGGATCGGCTTCGCGCCGCTCGGCGGCTGCGTCGCGTAGGAATCGACCTCGCGCAGTGACTCGCCGGTCCACCAGCGGCCGTCGGCGGCGATGTAGACGGGCACCACCGTGTGGCGCTCGGCGATGATCGCCATCGCCTGCAGCGCGGTGATGATCGACACGTCGTGCTCGACCGAGCCGCCCCCGAAGATCACCGCCACCTTCAGCCGGCGGTCGGTCAAGACGCCCCTGACGCGTGCGCGGTCGTGTCCATGGTCCCTAGCCTATGCGACCGCGCCCGGAGGGTCCCACCACGCGAAGACGCAGCCGCTTCCGGCGAACAACCCGGTCGTCGGGCTCGGTCAGCACGTCGACGGGGCAGAAGGACGACCTCGCGCAGGAGGAAGTTCGGCCGCAGCTCGACGCCCACGATCCGCGGATCGGCGCTCAGTTGCGGTGCCGGCTGCGTGAGCGCCGCACGCGTGAACCAGGTCCGCATCCCGGCGATGTTTCGGCGCGCGCCCGGCAACCCCTGCCGCCAGTCGCCCTGCCACCATGGGGGCGATGTCCGTGATCGAGAGCGCTCACGAAGAGGTCGTCGACGGCCTGCGGACGACGGTCCTGTCGGTCAGCGCGGCGCCGTCGCCCGCGCCGCCGGTCGTCGTCCTGCACGGCTGGGGCGCGTCGCTGGACGCCGTCGGCTCGATCGTCGGCGGGCTCTCGCGCACGCTCGACGTTCTGGCGCTCGACCTGCCCGGCTTCGGCGGGGCCGAGCCGCCGCCGCGCGCGTGGTCGGTCGACGACTACGCGCAGCACGTCCTCAAGCTCTGCGACCTCCACGGCGCCGAGCGCTTCAGCATCGTCGGTCACAGCTTCGGCGCGCGGCTGGCGATCGCGCTGGCGGCGACGCATCCGGAGCGGATCGCCCGGCTCGTCCTGACCGGTGCGGCAGGCATCAAGCCGCGCCGGCCACCGTCGTACTACGCCAAGGTCGCGACGGCCAAGGCCGGCAGGCTGGCCGCGGCGGTCGGCGGCGGCCCCGGCGCGCGCCTGCAGGAGCGCATGCGGCGCCGCGTCGCCTCGCAGGACTGGCTCGATGCGAGCGAGTCGATGCGCGGCACGTTCCGCGCGGTGATCGGCGAGGACCTGAGCCCGCGCCTGGCCTCGATCGGAGCGTCGACGCTGCTGATCTGGGGCGAGAGCGACGAGGACACGCCGCTTTGGATGGCTGAGCGGATGGAGCGCGCGATCCCCGACGCGGCGCTGATCAAGCTCCCCGGCGCCCACTACGTCTACGCCGAGCGCGCGGCGGAGTTCAACCGCATCGCCGAGCACTTCCTCACGGGGGCGCGCTAACCGGTGCTCGCGGCCGCCGTGCTGTTCGCCTGCGCCGGGCTCGCCGTCGCCGGCGGGCGCTTCCACGTGCTGCTGCACATGCTCCAGCAGGAGCACTACGAGAATGCGCGGCTGTACGGATGGGTGCGCAAGGACGTCTCGCGCTTGGCGCTCCCGGTCGCGGCCGCCGGGGCGCTGGCGGGGCTGGCCGCCCAACTCGCCGGTGCCGTCCCGGCCGCCGTGCTCGGCGCGCTGGCGCTGGCGGCGGGCGCCGCTTGGACGTGGGCGACATGGCGCCGCCCGCAGGTCAAGCCGCTCGTGTTCACCGCGCGGGCCAAGCGCATCTTCGGCGTCGCGCTGTCCGTGGCGGCCGCCGTGCTCGCGCTCGCGCTCGCGTCGCGGGACCCGCTCGTGGCGGCCGCCGCCGGCGCCGCGCTGTGCGTGGCGGCGCCGTGGGTCCTGGGCACCGCCAACGCGCTGCTGGGCCCGTTCCAGCGCTACGAGAACGCGCGCTTCGTGCGCGCCGCCGAGCGCCGCCTGTCCTCCGTCGGCCCGCTCGTCGTCGGCGTCTCCGGCTCGTTCGGCAAGACCACCACGAAGGGCTGCCTCGCCGCCGCGCTGGAGCCCTACGGCCCGACGTTTCCCACGCCCGCGTCCTACAACAGCAAGCTCGGGATCGTCCGCGCGATCAACGAAGGGCTCGAGCCCCGCCACCGCGTCTTCATCGCCGAGCTCGGGGCGTACCGCATCGGCGACATCGCCGAGCTCTGCCGTCTCGTGTCGCCGCGGATCGGCGTGCTGACCAGCCTCGGCCCGGCCCACCTCGAGCGCTTCGGCAGCATGGACGCGATCGAGCAGGCGGAGGGCGAGCTGGCCGACGCGCTGGGTCCCGACGGGCTGTTCGTGACGGTCGCCGACGACGAGCGCTGCCGGCGTGTCGCGGCAGAGCGCGCGCGCTGCCCCGTGCGGCTCGTCAGCGTGACGCCGCATCCCGACGCGGACCTGTGGGCCGAGGACGTCGAGCTCTCCTCGGGCGGCACGACCTTCAGCCTGCAAAGACGCGACGGCGGCGACCCGGTGCGCGTCCGCGTCCCGCTGCTCGGCGCGCACAACGTCGCCAACGTGCTGGCCGCCGCCGCGGTCGCGCTGTTCCTGGGCCTGACCGAGGCGCAGTTCGCCCGCGCCATCCGCCGCGTGCGCCCGCCCAAGCATCGCCTCGAGCCGATCGTCAACGGCCAGGCCGACGTGGTCGTGATCGACGACTCCTACAACTCCAACCCGGTCGGCGCCGCCGGCGCGCTGGAGGTCCTGCGCGCGCACGAGGCGCGGCGCCGCATCCTCGTGACGCCCGGCATGGTCGAGCTGGGCGAGCGCGAGGCCGACGAGAACCGGCAGCTCGGCCGCAACGCCGCGGCCGTGTGCGACCTGGTCGTGCTCAGCGGTCCGCTGGCGCGCCACATCGAGGCCGGGCTGCGCGAGGCGGGCTTCTCCGACGAGCAGATCATCCTGACCCCGGACGGCCCGAGCGCGCACGCCGCGGTCGCGCGCCTGACGCGCCCGGGCGACGTCTTCCTGTTCGAGAACGACCTGCCGGACGTCTATGCCTGAGGCGCTCACGCGCCTTCCCGCGGCGGCCGCCGGAGCTGCGCGTTCGACGAGCTCACCGCGCGCAGCATGCCGGGCTACTTCGACGGGCGCGACGACGAGGCGTCGCGCGGCTACTCGCAGCGCCGCGCGATGCTCCACGTCGCCCTGCGCGACGTCGGCTTCGTGCGGTTGGCGACCGAGTGGTGGCACTTCGAGTACGGCACGCACCTGTCCAGCGGCACGAGGCGGTCAGCTTCGGCCCCACGGCGTAGCGCCGATGCGCACGCCGCACACGCGCCGGATGTCGCGCGAGGATCGCCCGATCTGGAGCTCGTAGTCGCCGGGGCGGCGGCACCACGCCCCGCGCTCGACGTCCCAGACGCTGAACGCCCGCGGCGCCAGCGTCAGCCGCACCTCGGCGCGGGCGCCGGCGGCCACGTGGACGGCCGCAAACGCGCCGAGTGCCCTGGACATCGGGCCCGGCGGCGGCGCGACGTAGACCTGGACGACCTCCTTGCCCGCCCGGCGCCCCACGTTGCGCACGGTCACGTCGACGACGACGTGCTCGCCCGCGGCCGCCGCGCGCGCGTGCTCGTAGGCGAACTCGGTGTAGCCCAGCCCGTGGCCGAAGCAGAACTCCGGCTCGATGCCCGCGGCGTCGAAGTGCCGGTACCCGACGTGCAGCGACTCCGCGTAGCGCAGGCGGCCGTCGCCATCCGGCGCGGTGGCCCACGCGCCGTAGTCCGCGGGGCTCGCGGCCAGCGTGACCGGAAGCCGCCCGCCGGGCTCGAGCTCCCCGCAGAGCACCGCCGCCAGCGCCGGACCGAACTCGTCGCCGGCAAACCACCCGTACATGAGCGCCCGCGCCCCGCGCGCCCATTCGAGGTCCACCGGCGCACCGGCGTTGACGATCACCGCCGTCGCGGGATTGGCGGCGATCACGCGCTGCGCGAGCTCCTGCTGGAGGCCGGGCAGCGCGGTGGTCGTGCGGTCGGCGCCCTGCGTCTCGAGCTGCTCGTGCGTGCCGACCACGAGCACGACCGCGTCGGCGCGGCGCGCCGCGTCGCACGCGCGCTGCAGCGCGTCCGGGTCCGCGGGTGGCCGGCAGGCGAACGACAGCTGGTGAAAGGGGCGCGCGCCGACGTCCATCTCGATCTCGACACGGCCCGCGCGATCGGGGCGCAGGCGCGCATCGCAGGCTGCGACCGCCTGCGTGAACCACGGGCGAGCGGGCACGGCGGCGCTCTCCACGAGCCGGCCGTCGACGCGCAGCCGCACCGGGTCGGTGCCCGAGACGGTGAACCTGTGCAGCCCGGCGCGCTCGGCCGTCAACATCGCGGTGACCCGGATGCGCCCGGGCACGCCGTCGGTCCAGGTCAGCACGCTCGAGCGGACCAGCTCCGGCGCGCGGGCGTGCGGGTCCGCGTCCGGCCGGAACTCGAGCGTCAGCCCGGGCTGCTCGGGCCGGTGCGTCGCGCGGACGTCGAGCAGGTGCAGCGGGAGGCCGTCCTCGCGCGCGGCGCAGCCGCGCGCGTGGATCACGCTCGCCTCGCCGTAGCGCGCGGCGATGGCGCGCAGCGGGTCCGTGAGCTCGCCCACGGCGACCCACGATGTCCCGCCGCCCTGCAGGCACGGATCGGTCGCGGCCGGCCCGATCACCGCGAGCGTGCCCCCGGGCACCAGCGGCAGCAGCGAGCCCTCGTTGCGCAGCAGCGTGAAGGCGCCGGCCGCGGCCCGGCGCAGCGTCGACCGTGCCGCGTCGCGACTGAAGCGGCGCCAGGGCGCGTCCGGCTGGACCCGGCCGGCGAGTCGCCGCACGCTGGCCGCCATCTCGTCGAGCCGCGCCGGCGTCACCTCACCGCGCTCGACGGCCTCGCGCAGCGGGAGGCCGAACGCCCGCGGCGGCCCCGGCATCTCGAGGTCGACGCCGCTCGCGGCCGAGACGGGGGAGCTGACGGCGTACCAGTCGGTCATGATCAGCCCGTCCCAGCCCCATTCGCCGCGCACGACGTCGACCAGCAGCCGGTGATGCTCGCAGCACGGCGTCCCGTTGACGCGGTTGTACGCCGTCATCAGCCCCCACGCGCCCGCCGCCAGCGCCAGCTCGAACGGGACGAGGTAGAGCTCGCGCAGTGCGCGCTCGTCCACCACGCAGTCGACGTGGCGGCGTGCCGTCTCGGCGTCGTTGCAGACGAAGTGCTTGGGCGTCGCCGCCACGCCCTGGGCCTGCACCCCGCGGACCCACGCCGCGGCGAGCGTTCCGGACAGCAGCGGATCCTCCCCGAAGCATTCGAAGGCGCGCCCGCCGAGCGGGCTGCGCGGGAGGTTCAGAACGGGAGCGAGCACCACGTGCACGCCGAGGCGCCGCGCGTCCGCGCCCACCAGCGCGCCGGCGGCTTCGACGAGCTCGCCATCCCAGGTCGCCGCGAGCGCCGTCCCGCAGGGCGTACAGCTCGCGAGCGCGGACGGCTGGCGGCCGGCGATGCCGTGCGAGCCGTCGGAGCAGCGCAGCGCGATGCCCGCGCCGACCGGTACCGCGGCGGTCTCGCGAGCGGCGGCGCCGGCGACGAGACGCAGCGTGTCGGCGAGCGCCGTCGGGTCCGTCATCGAGCGTGGGCGACGCGCACGCCGGCAAGCGCCAGCAGGCCCTGGGAGCGGAGGCGTTCGCCGTCGTCGAGCGTCGTCGCCAGCGCGCCGAGCAGCCGCGCGCGCGGTCCAAGCCCGCCGGCCATGACCCGCACGGCGCGGGCCGCCTCGGGGAGCGCGTGACGCCGGATCTCCGCCCGGATGCCGTCGAGCAGCCAGGAACCCGCGACCGCGAGCTCGCCGCCGACCACGATCGCGCCCGGGTCGACCGCGTTGCAGAGGTCCGCGAGCGGGCGTCCGATGGCTCGCCCGGCGTCGCTGAGCACGCGCCCCACGGCCGGGTCGCCGGCCGCCGCGAGCTGGAGCATTCGGGCGAGCTCAAGGTCGTCGCCGTGGACCGGCCGCAGCAGCGCGAGCAGCGGGCCGATCGCGGCCACCGTGCCGAGGCATCCACGGCTCCCGCAGGCGCACAGGTCGCCGTCGGGCTCGATCTGCACGTGCCCGATCTCCCCGGCGAGCCCGGAGCTGCCGCGGTGCAGCCGGCGCCCCAGCACGATCCCCGCGCCGATGCCCCAGGAGACCTGGACGTAGACGAGGTCGTCGAGGCCGCGTGCCGCTCCCAGCACCATCTCGCCGTACGCCGCGAGGTTCGCGTCGTTGTCGAGCTCGACCGGCATCCCGAGGCGCCGTGACAGCTCCTCGGCCGCGCGCACGCCCTTCCATTCGCGCAGCAGCGGGTCCGACGCGCTTCGGCCGCGATCCACGGGACCGGGCAGCGCGACGACCGCTCCGGCGACGCGGGCCGCCGGCACCCGCGCCTCCTCCAGCACCTCGTGCGCGAGCCGGGTCACGAGCTCGAGCGCCGCCGCCGGCGAGCGCCCGTCGCTGAGCTCGGCCGCGCGCTCCGCGCGGATCGTCCAGGCCAGGTCCGCGATCGCGATCCGCACGTGGCGCCGGCCGATGTCGACGCCCAGCGCGCCGAAGGCGCCCGGGTCCAGGCGGATCAGCTTCGGCCTCCGGCCCGGCCGTCCGGCGTCCCCGTCCTCCTCGGTCTCGACCGCGAAGCCGGTGTCCAGGAGGTCGGCGAGCACCGCGGCGGTGGTGGTCCGTGACAGGCCCGTGATCGCCGCCAACTCGGCCCGGCGGACCGCGCCGCGCTGCAGCACGTCGACCACGCGCAGGCGATGCCGTTCCCTGATCTCGCTCAGCGAACCCACGGTCTTCATCCTGACGCATGAACCGGCGAGCGCCGGCCGTCGCGATGACGGCCGGCGCGCCCGGACCCCTACGGTTGCGTGGTGGACAGGGTGAACGTCAGGGTCTTGCTGTAGGTGCCGGTCCGCAGCGCATCGTTTGCGCCGATCGACTGCTTGAAGCCGATCGTGACGGTGTCGTTGGAGACCGGGCCGCAGTACGTCAGCAGCGTGGTCGGGTTGGCCGAGCCGCCGACGGGCGCGAACGCGCTGCCGGTGCCGGCCGGGCTGCTGGCGTTGGCCTGCAGCGGCTGGGGCAGCGAGAAGCTGCCGTTGACGAGATGGCCGGTGGCCGTCGCGCTCGGGTCGGAGACCGACAGCGTCCCGTCACCCGCGGTCGAGATGACGTTGGCGGTCGTGGACGCCAGGTAGTCCTTCGCCACGCCCGCGATGAACGGGGCGAACGTGGCGGGCGCGCCGAGCGACAGCGACAGCGTCGCCGGCACCGTTCCGCTCACGGGCGCCTGCGCGCCCGAGCCGGCCGGGATCTCGGTCGTGGTGGCCGAAGCGGCAGGTTCGCCGACGCCGACGAGTCGCCGACCCAGATCCGGCGCTGGCCGTAGTTGGTCAGCCACTGCTGGGTCGTGTCGTCCCAGTATTGGAACGAGCGCTGGTCGAGCGTGATCGTCTCGTGCTTGGTCTGGCCGGCGTTGAGCGACACGCGGTCGAAGCCGCGGAGCGCTCGCACCGCCTGCTGGATCCCGGGCTTGTCCGGTCCAGGGCCGACGTAGACCTGCGCGGCGTCGTCACCGGCGCGCGAGCCGGTGTTGGTGACGTCGAAGCTCACGTCGACGGTCCCGTCGAGCTTCGGGTTCAGCGCCAGGTTCGAGTACTGGAACGTGGTGTAGGAGAGCCCGTAGCCGAACGGGATCTGCGGCGTGATGCCGAGCTTGTCGAAGTAGCGGTAGCCCGCGTAGATGCCCTCGGACTCGTTCGTCCCGGTCGCGGTCGGGCAGGTCGCGCCGCTGCCCGTGATCACGGCGCAGCCGCCGTTGCCGTTCAGGCGCTCGGGATGGCGGCCGCCGGGGCTGCCCGGGTAGAGCGCGCCGGGCGGCTCGTTGTAGCCCCAGATCGTGTCCGTCGCGTTCCTGGGCCAGGTCAGCGACGAATGTCCGCCCGGGTTGGCGAGGCCGAGCAGCACGCGCGCGGTCGCCGTGCCGCCCTCCTGGCCGGCGAACCACATCTCGAGCACCGACTTCACGCTGTCGAACCACGGCATCAGCACCGGGTTGGCCGTGTCCATCACGACGATCGTGTTGGGGTTGACCGCGGCGACGGCGCTGATCAGGTTGTTGCTGGCCGCCGACAGCTGCGACGGCGCCGAGATCGTCGTCCCCGCCAGGTCCGGGTTCGGGGTGGAGGAGACCGCGCCGACGCCGTCGTTGACGAAGACGATCGCCGCCTTCTTGCCGCGCGCGGCGGCGACCGCGTCGTCGATGTCGCCCTGGGCGCGCGAGTACGCGAAGCGGAAGCTCGCGGGGCTCGCGGTGTCGTTGTTGAACGTGATGGTGATCGCGTGGAAGGTCCCGCCGGTGAGCGACCCGGCCGAGAACGTGCGGTTGACCAGCAGCGGCTCGGTGTAGCCCGCGTTGGTCGGCGTGCCCGGCGTCGTCGCGCCGTAGACGTTCGCGGCGTTGGCCAGCGTGCGCGCCGTGCCGTCGAAGTTGACCGTGACGTTGGCGTTGACGACGCTCGCGCTCTGCTGGAACGCGAACGTGTACGTGTCGGTCGTCGGCACGTAGACGTAGCCCGTCCAGCTGTAGCTGCCGGGCGCGAGCTGGCCGGCGCTCGACACGCTCGTGAAGTCCAGCGAGCTGTCGTTGCCGGCGCCCGGACCGGTGCGGGCCAGGTTGCCCGTCACCGTCGAGTTCGACCGCGACAGCGCCGACGACGGCACCGGGTAGCCCGTCGGGTCGTTGGCCGGTGCGAACGTGAAGGCACCGGGCTTGCCGCTGAACTCCTTCAGCTGCTGCAGCGGGTTGACCGCGTTGCGGTCGATCATGCCCGTCGAGGCCTCGTTGGTCGGGTCGGCGACGGTGTGGTTGGCGTTCGCGCCGGTCACCAGGACGTCGCCGTCATTGAGCGACGACGCGTCCAGCGGCAGCCCTGCGGCGCCGTTCTTGAGCAACGTGGCGCCCTCTTCGGACATCCGCTCGACGATCGCCGCGTCACCGTTCTTGGTGCCGAGCACCGGCGTGCCGGAGCTCGAGCCGGCGGGCAGCGGCGCAGTGCCGGTGCGGTCGGTCCCGATGCCGCCCGGGTTCGTGCACAGCGCCGAGACCGGCGTCTGGTCGCAGCCCAGCAGCCCGAAGCGCTGCTCCTGGTAGAGGATGCGCGCGAGCGACTGGTTGAACACCGCGAGCGGCATCGAGCCGTTCATCACCGCGTCGACGAGCTTGCAGCCGTTGGCCGGGCAGTTCGGTCCGGGGATGCCGCCGGCGCGGGTCGCGCCCGGCACGCTGCAGTCGACCTTGACCTGGTCGGGGCCGGTGCCCATCAGGCAGGTGGAGCCGGTCGGGTCGGTCGCGGGGTTGGTGGAGCTGTCGCTGAAGAAGCCGGTCTGCGTCGGCATCTCCTGGTCCTCGCCCTGGAGGATCCCCGAGGTCGAGTGCGTGGCCGGGTAGTCCGAGCCGACGAACGCCTGCGACTTCCACAGTCCGCGCAGCACGTAGTTGAGGATCAGCGGCTGTTCGCAGGCGAAGTGCGACTCGTTGAGCGCCCACGTCGCGGGCACGACGCCCGCCTGGAACGGGCTCGGGCTGGCGAGCGAGGACACCGACGCCGGCAGGTGCGTCGAGGTGTCGCGGAAGATCTGATACGAGCACATCGTCGCCGCCGCCTTGCCGTCGACGAACCCGCCCTCGTAGGGGAGCAGGTAGTTCTCGTGCAGCGGCTGGTCCGCGATGTCCGTGTTGAGGTTCTGGTTCTGGCCGTTGTAGACGGCGAAGTGCTTCATCTGCGACATCGTCCCGACGCCCTGGATGCCGTTGATCTGGGTGGCGACCATCTCGTGGCTGAGGTACGGGTCCTCACCGGTCGTCGTCAGGTTGCGGCCCCAGTTGGGCAGGCGGTCGAGGTCGGTCTGCGGGCCGAAGAGCCCAGTGACCATGAACGCGCGCGACTCCGCGCCCTCGGTCTGACCCCACGCGTTGCCGAGCGAGCGGTCGAACGTGCCACCGAGCGCCATCAGCGTCGTCGGCCCGGTCGAGCCGCGCGCGTTCGGGCCGGAGGTGTTGAGCACGCCTTGCGCGTCCGTCCAGCAGATCGGCGCGATGCTCGGGTTGGTGCCGGTCGGCGCGCTGACCGGGCCGACGTTGTGGCAGGAGCCGTTGGGGCCGTCGTGGAGCAGCTTGGACGCGTTGGCCAGCTGGTCGCGCGTCGGCGGGCTGCTCGGCTCGAGCTGGTGGATGAGGTCGAGCACGACGGACGTGTACGGCGCGTTGGCATCCACGGCCGGCGACTGCTTGGCCGCCGGCAGGGTGACCGGGAACGAATACGGCGGGACCTCGGCCGACGCACTCGCCGGCCAGGCGACGGCTGCTGCCATCGCCGATGTCGCGACCGCCAGCAGACCGCGCGAAAGCGCCGCCCTCCCCCGCTGGCGAATAAGGACGGAACCCGACATGGACCCTCTCTCCTCGATTGGCCGCGTTCCAGAGCGCCGACGCAAACCGTGCCCGACGCGGATTGTCTGGACACTAAGCCGAAGATAAGTCCGAGTCAATACCTTTCTGTGCAAACTCTTAGCAAAAAGTGCCGTGCCACCGCCCCGGCCGCGCCGGCGACGCCGCGCTGCGGTTGTCCGCGACGGTGCGTCCGCCCGGCCGCGATCGCGTCACGGCGGCGCACCGCATCGACCAAGCGCAAGCGGGATGAGTTCGCAAACCGTCGAGCGCCTCGGTCGACCAGACGCTCGCTCGCCGCCGCGCTTTCTGTCAACCTTCCGACAGATTCGCGGACGCGACGCAGCCGCGAATCCGGGAGAGCGACGCGGTGCTCGCGCTTGGACCCGCACGCTCAGTCCGGGCGCCGAAAGGCGACGGACTCCGTCATATACGGCCGCTTCCTCGCGGCAATTAGACGTAGTGCCTTGGCACGAGCCGGCTACGAGCCCGCCGCGCGCGCGCCGTCGCCCGCGACGAGGCCGACCGCGCTCAGGCGCTCGGTGTCGCCGATCACCAGCGTCAGCGCCCCCAGAACCTCCGCGCGGTCGCCGAGCACCCCGCGCTTGACCGTCACCGCCTCGGCCGCGCCCGGCTGCGCATGGCGATCGACGGACTCGCGGATCCCGCTCAGCAGCGGCGTTCCCGCGGCGCTCAGGTCGCCGCCGACGATGATCGCGGCCGGGTTGAGCGAGTTGCACAGATCCCCGAGCGCGTGGCCGACCGCGCGGCCGGCGTCGTTGATCACCCGCAGCGCGCCGGGGTCGCCCTCGCCGGCCAGCTCGAGCATCGCCTGCAGGCCGAGGCCGTCCCCGTGGACCGGTCGGAGGATCCCGAGCAGTGCCGGGACCGAGGCCACGGTCTCGAGGCAGCCGCGATTGCCGCAGCGGCAGACGACGCCCTCGGCGCGGACCTGCACGTGGCCGATCTCGCCGGCGTTGCCCGTGACGCCACGGTGGACCTTGCCGCCCAGGATGATCCCGGCGCCGATGCCCGAGGAGACCTTGACGTAGATCACGTCCTCGAGGCCCCGCCCGGCCCCCAGCGTGTACTCCGCGAGCGCTCCCAGGTTGGCGTCGTTGTCGACGTCCACGTGCACCGACAGCCGCCGGGTCAGCTGCTCCGCGGCATTCAGCCCCAGCCAGCCGGGGAGGATGACCGAGGAGCCGACGCGTCCGGTGCGGCGATCGATCGGGCCCGGAAGGCCCATGCCCGCGCCGATCACCCGGTCGATCGTCAGCCCTGCCTCCTCGAGGACCTCCGCGATCAACTGCTGCGCCGTGTCGAGGGCGAGGTCGGCGGCCGTGTCGACCTCGAGGTCGGCGCGGCGCTCGGCGAGCACCGTCGAGGACAGATCCGCGACCGCGACGCGGAGATGCCGGTGCCCGAAGTCGACGCCGAGCGCCGCCCCGGCCGTCGGCGCGAGGCGCAGGAGCGTCGCGGGGCGCCCGCGACCCGCGCGCTCGGCGCGCGGCTCGGCCTCGCCGTCGACCACCATCCCGCGCTCCTGCAGGTCTCCCAGCAGCGTCGTGATCGTGGTCCGCGACAGCCCGGTGATCCGCATCAGATCGCTGCGGCTTGCGCTGCCTTCGCGCCGCAGCGCGTCGACGACCCGAAGCCGGTTGGCGCGCCGGAGCGCCTCGAGGGAGCCTCCGCTCGACGCACCACCGAGAGCTTCGTTCACTATCTGACTCTTAGCACCGATCTCAAGTGGAGGCGGCGGTGAAGCAGTTCGCCGGGCTCGTAGCGAATCAGATCCGACATGACCTCGAGCGCCTGCCCGAGCGCGCGCGCCGCGGACGCACCGCCGCGGCGCTCGAGCGCTGCCGCAACGTCGCCGAGCTGCGCGCGCTTGCCCGCCGCCGGGTGCCGCGCGCGGTCTTCGACTTCGTGGACGGCGCGGCGGGCGACGAGTGCACCGCCCGCCGCAACATCTCCGATCTGGCGCGGCTGACGCTGGCGCCGCGGGTGCTCGAGGACGTGTCGGAGATCGCGCTCGCCACCACGGTCCTCGGACAGCCGGTCGCGCTCCCGCTGCTGGCCGCGCCGACCGGGCTGACCGGCCTCACGCATCACCGCGGTGAGCTCGCGATCGCGCGCGCGGCGCACGCCCACGGCACGCTCTCGGTGCTGTCGGCGATGGCCTCCTACACGATCGAGGAGCTCGCCCAGGGCGCGCCCGGCCCGGCGTGGTTTCAGATCTACATGTGGCGCGACCGCGGGCTGGTGGCCGAGCTGATCGCACGGGCGCGGGCGGCCGGTTACCTGGCGCTCGTCCTGACCGTCGACGTCCAGGTCGCCGGGGCCCGCGAGCGCGACTGGCGCAACGGCTTCGGGATCCCGCCGCGCGTCACGCTGCGCTCGCTCGCCGGCGGGCTCGTGCGTCCCGCGTGGAGCCGCGACTTCCTCACCCGCCCGCGCATGGAGATCGCCAACGCCGCCGGGCACGGCGGCGGCGCGTCGGACGCCAGCAGCCTCACCGAGTACGTCAACCGCCAGTACGACCCGACCGTCACCTGGAGCGACCTCGAGTGGGTGCGCGACGTGTGGGACGGCCCGCTCGTCGTCAAGGGCATCCTGCGCGCGGCCGACGCCGAGCGGGCCGCGCGTCACGGCGCCGCGGCGGTCGTCGTCTCCAACCACGGCGGCCGCCAGCTCGACCACGCGCCCTCGTCGATCAGCGCGCTGGCGCCCGTCGTCGACGCCGTCGGCGATGAGCTCGAGGTCTACTTCGACGGAGGGATTCGCCGCGGCGTCGACGTCGTCAAGGCGCTCGCCGTCGGCGCCCGCGCCTGCCTCGCCGGCCGCGCGCTCGTCTACGGGCTCGGGGCGGGCGGCGATGCGGGCGCGGCACGGGCGCTGGAACTGCTCGAACGCGAGCTCAGGCTCGCACTCGCGCTGCTCGGCTGCCGCTCGGTCGACCAGCTCGATCGCAGCTGGCTGCACGGCGAGGCGGCGTAGGCGCGCGTCGCCACCCCGCGCGTCAGCGCAGCGTCACCAGCCGGCGCGGCGCGTCGCCACCCCCGCGCGTCAGCGCGGCGTCACCAGCCGCCGCGGCGCAGCGTCACCCGCGCGCGTCAGCGCAGCGTCACGAGCGTGCTCCAGTGGGCGCCGCCGTCGCTCGAGCGGCGGATCCTGCCGCCGGCGACCGCCGCGAACAGCTGCCCGCCGCGGCCGGCGGCGAGCTCGGTGGGCGGGCCGCCAAGGCTCCCGCACCGCGTCCAACGGCGGCCTCCGTCGTGGCTGACCCGCACCGTGCCGCGCCCGTCGGCGACGTACAGCGCGTCCGAGGCCGGCCACGCGAGCAGCACGCCGGCGGCGGCGTCCTGCGGGCGCCACGTCTTGCCCTCGTTGGTGGAGACGAACGTGCCCTGGACGGTCGAGATCGCCCAGCGGCCCGGGTTCGCGGGATCGACCGCGAGGTCCGACGGCGCGGCCGGCGGCGTCCGCTGCGCGAACGTGCGGCCGCCGTCGTGGCTGACCTGGATGGCGCTCTCGCCGGCCTTGACGGCGACGACGACGTCCTTGACGGCGGCGAGCTGGTGGTAGTCCGCGGCGCCCAGGCCGGAAACCGACTGCCACGTCCGGCCGGCGTCGGTCGAGCGCATCAGCCCGAGGTCGTCCGGCAGCGACCCGCCCGCCGGATGCCCGGAGGCGAGCAGCGCACCCGGGCCGGCGAATCTCACCACGAGGTTGCCCGACACCTGCCCGGAGCCCTGGCCGGTCGAGAGGTCGCCGACCACCTTCTCGGCGCGCCGCGCGCCAGGGTCGAGGCTGTAGAGGCTCGGGCCCGTGCCGATCACCAGCGAACCGTCGGCGGGGTCGACGGCGATCGAGCCGATGAACGGGCTCGACGTGCTCGTGCCGCCGCCGGACCGCGCCGGCGCTGTCGGCGCGGCCGTGGCCGCGGTCGGCGGGACCGTGGCCGGCGGAGCCGTGGCCGGCGGGGCCGTGGCCGCTGGGGCCGTGGCCGGCGGGGTCGTGGCCGGCGCGGGCGCGGGCGGCTCGGAGGAGCCGCACGCGGCGAGCGCGACGCACACTCCGGCGAGCGCGCCGGCATGGCGGCGACGCCGGCGCGCCACCACGAGTCCGAACAGCCCGCGGCGCCCCGGCGAGGTCTGGAGTGAAGACGAGGATCGACACGTTCTCACGAGGGCGCTGATCCTACGAGCCGGTCGGCAGATCCGGGCCGCGCCGCTCACGGCTCGCGGGTCACCCGGCGACGGCCGAGCCGCGGGCGCCTCGGGGTCGCCCCGGGTGTCGTCCCGCCGCTCGCGCACGTTACGCGGCGCCGCGGTCGGCATGCCGGCCGCCGACGGGCGCGGCTCAGGATGCTCGCGGAGAGCGCCGGGGGCCGAGCAGCAGCGAGACCGCCACCAGTTCGCGCTGCGTCGGCCGGCGCTCCGGTGGGCGCTCGTCGCGGTGCGGAGGAAGCAGCTCGTGAACCTGCGGGAACGTGTAGCGGTGTGACATGGCGTGACTCCTGGAATTGAATTGAATTCAGATCATGCCGCCCAAGCATCACTCTGTCAAGCACTTTCGCGAGGAATTTCTCCTGAACTCGCGTCAACTTGACGTCGTCCGCTCCGGCCGCCGCGGCGGCCGGAGCGGACGCGGCGCTACTTGAGGAGCTCGCGGGCCGCGGTGGCGTAGGCCTTCGTCAGCTCGCGCGTCACGCCGGCCTGGGCCGACGCCGCCGTCGAGATCCACTCGACGTTGGTGGCCTCGCCGGCCTTCTGCCCGGCGTCGGCGAGCGTCAGCACGTATTTCTCGTAGGAATCGACGACCGTCCCGGAGAGCCTCTTGCTCGCGTCGACGGCCTTGTCGTTGTACTCGCGCACGCGCTCGCCGACCTGCTCGAACTCGTCGGCGGTCTTGGTCTGGGTGGTGGCCATGGGGACCTTTCGGTTGTGGTGGTGTCGCTGTGCTAGCAAGATTAGCACAGTTATTGGCTAGCAGCTAGCAGGTCGTGAACCGCTCGCGCAACTCGCGCTTGCGGACCTTGCCGGTCGGCGTGCGCGGGAAGTCGTCGACGAACTCGATCGAGCGCGGCAGCTTGTAGCCGGCCAGGCGCGCGCGGCCGAACGCGACGAGCTCCTCCGACGTGGGCCGCTCGCCCGGGACGGCGATCACGAACGCCTTGACCGCCTCGCCCCAGCGCGCGTCGGGCACGCCGATCACGGTCACGTCGTGCACGGCCGGATGCCGGCTGAGCACCTCTTCGACCTCGATCGGATAGACGTTCTCCCCGCCGCTGACGATCATGTCCTTCACGCGGTCGGTGAGGAACAGGTAGCCCTCGGCGTCGACTCGCCCGCCGTCGCCGGTCCGTAGCCAGCCGTCCGCGGTCAGCGCGGCGGCGGTCTCCGCCGGCCGGTTGAAGTAGCCGGCCATCACGTTCGGCGCCCGCAGCCACACCTCCCCCACCGCGCCGGGCGCGACGTCGGAACCGGTGACGGGATCGACGATCCGCAGCTCGACCCACGGGTACGGGCGCCCCGCCGACCCGAGCAGGTGTTCGCGCTCGTGGTCGGACGCGTCGAGCTGGACCACGGAGCCCGTGCTCTCGGTCAGCCCGTACATCCCGAGCAGTCGGCAGCGAAACGTCCGCAGCGCCGCCCGCAGCACCGTGCTGGTGATCGGCGACGCGCCGTAGGCGATCGTGCGCAGCGAGGAGTAGTCGCGCTCCGCGGCGCCCGGCACGGCAGCCAGCAGCTGCAGGATGGTCGGGACGAAGACGGCGTTCGTGACCCGCCGGCGCTCGAGGATCTCGAGCACGCCCGCGGCGTCGAAGTCGCTCACCAGCACGGTCGTCGCGCCGTGCCAGAGCCCGCAGTACGCCCAGCCGATCCCGCCGATGTGGAACATCGGCAGCGCGGTCAGGCTCACCGTGTCGGCGTCGAAGTCCCAGCGTGCCGACGTGACCGCCGCGGCGGCCAGGTTCGCGTGCGTGCTCAGCACGCCCTTCGGCACCCCGGTCGTGCCCGACGTGTACATCTGCACGATCACGTCGTCCGGTGCGCCACGCTCGCCCGGGTCGAGCGCGGGATGCGCGTCCAGCCACGATTCGTAGCCGCCGTCGAGCCGGAGCAGCTCGAGCGGTCGCCGCGCGCCGGCCGCGAGCATCGCCGCAGTGTCCGCATACGCCGCGTCGGCGAGCAGCAGGGGCGCCCCGGCGTCGGCGAGGATCGCCGACAGCTCGTGCGGCGAGAGGCGCCAGTTGAGCGGCACGATCACCGCGCCGACCTTGCTCGCCGCGAACAGCAGCTCGAGCACCTCCGGCGCGGTGCGCCCGAGATACGCCACGCGCGCGCCGCGGCCGGCGCCGGCGGCCAGCAGCGCCTGCGCGAGCCGGCTCGAGCGTGCGTCGAGCTCCGCGTAGGTGAGCTCGCGCGCGCCGTGGCGCAGCGCGACGACGCCCGGACGCTCGCGCGCGAAGCGGCGGATGACGTCCGCGACGCGCACGTCGGGCACGATCACGGCGCGGCCTCGAGGAACCCGGCGATCGCGGCGTCGATCTCGGGCTCCTCGGTCGGATACAGGTGTCCGGACTCGCCGAGCACGCGCAGCGTCGCGCCGGGGATGCACGCGGCGACGCGCTGCGCGTTCGCGACCGGGATCATGCGGTCGTGGTGACCGTGCACGACGAGCGTCGGGGCCGCGATCCGCTTCAGCCGCCGCTGGCAGTTGTGCAGCGCCGCCGCCCACAGCTGGGCGCGGTAGGCCTGCTCGGGGAACGGGTGCTTGAGCCGGCGCTGGATGTCCTCGGCGATCCGCTCCGGATGCTCGTGGCGGCAGCGCGGGCCGTAGTTGAACGGGACCGACGCGCGCGCCGCCTCCGCGGGCGCCATCGACGGCCGCGCGCGGAAGAAGTCGAGCACCGCGCGATCGGGCGACACGGCCCGCGGGCCGCCCGCGTGCGTCGCTCCGAGCACGAGCGAGCGCACGCGCGCGGGATGGCGCAGCGCGAGCTGCTGCGCCACCATCCCGCCGAGCGAGAAGCCGTACACGTGCGCGCGCTCGATGCCGGCGGCGTCCAGCACCGACACGGCGTCGTCGGCCATCGCCTCGGTCGTGTAACTGTGCTGGAACGAGCGCGAGCGGCCGACGCCGCGGTTGTCGTACGTGATCACGCGCAGCCGCCGCGCGAGGACCGGCACCGTCCGCCACCACGCGCCCCCGCTCAGCCCGAGGCCCATGATCATCAGCACCGGATCGCCCGACCCCGCGCTCTCCCAGTACAGCCCGGCGGTCACGCGTCGAACAGCCAGCGCGCGCCGGACAGCTGCGCGGCGCCCACGTCGCGGGTCAGGTCGGCGGACAGGCGCAGCAGCGCGCGCATCGGCTCGAACGGAACGCGGCCCGCCAGCCGCAGCTGGGCGTCGGAGGTGCGGCGGATCGCGGCTTCATACGCGTCGATCGCCGCCTCGACGAGGCCGGGTGCGCTACAGCTCATCGACGATCCCCGCCATCACGATCGCCGACCACTGCTGCTCGGCGGAGTGCGCGAGCACCAGCAGGTCGCGCAGCCGGCCGGAGCGGTCGCGCACGTGGTCGACCAGCAGCGCCTCGGGGTCGAACCCGAGCGAGCGGAACATCGCGACCGCCGGCTCCTGGTCGGCGACGACCTCGACGACGAGCTTCGTCAGCCCGAGCTCGATCGCCTCCAGCACCGCCCGGCGCGCGAGCGCGCGGCCGATGCCGCGCCCGCGCCGTTCCGGGTCGACGATCACGCGCACCTCGCCGACGTGGCTCGACCAGCCGTGGAGTCCGACGAGCGCGACGTAGCCGACCACGTCGCCGGCCTCGACCGCGAGCACGCGCGCGGTGCCCGGGAGCGCCCACGCGTCGACCACCACGGGATCGTCGACGTCCTCCTTGAAGAACGTGCGGTCGCCCTCGGGAACCCGCGCCAGGAAGCGCTCGAGCGCGCCCCGGTCGCCGGGCTCGAGCGATCTGATCTCCATCATCGATTCCTTTCGTCGCTGCGCTCGGCGATCCAGTCCGACAGGCGCGGCAGGGTGTGCTTGAGGGCGGAGCGACCCGTGCCGAACGTGACGTGGCCGCCGGGCAGCAGCAGTTCGTGCCGGCGCTCGGGCTGGCCGACCAGCGCGGAGATCGGCTGCGCGGCGGCGCGCGGCACGACCGTGTCATGCTCGGCCATCGCGTTGAGGACGTCGGCGCGCGTGCGGGTCAGGTCGAGCTCGCGCCCGCCCAGCCACAGCGCGCCGCGCAGGAGCGCGTTGTCGCGCACCAGGTCGTCGACCACCTGCCGGAACGCGGCGCCGGGGAACGGCACCTGGTCGCGCGCCCACTGCGCCATCGCCTGGAAGCCTTTGACGTACTCGTCGTTCCAGAGGTTCTCGAGCAGGGTCGCGCGCTGCGCGACGATCGTGGTCGGCGCGAGCATGAAGAACCCGCTGTAGAGCACGTCCGCCGGGACGTTGCCGGTCGCGTCGATCAGGTCGTCCGGGTCGAGCCGGCCCTCGCGCATCGCAGCCACCATCGCGCCCATCTCGGAGTAGTCCACGGGCGTGGCCATGAGCACGAGGTTGCGCACCCGCTCGCCGAGCGGCCCGCTGGCGTAGAGCATCGAAAGCACGCCGCCGAGGCAGTAGCCGGCCAGCGTCAGCTCGTCTGCGCCCGAGTGGCGCAGGGCGGCGTCGACGGCGCGCGGAAGGTACTCGTCGACGTAGGTCTCGAGCCGGTTGTCGGCGTCGAGCTCGTCGGGGATCCCCCAGTCGAGCAGGTAGACGTCGAAGCCGTACGCGCGCAGGAACTCGACGGCGCTGCTGCCCGGCAGCAGATCGAGGATGTAGCTGCGGCTGACCAGGCTGGTGACGATCAGCAGCGGCTGTGCGAATCGGCTCGGACCGCCGCGGTAGCGCCACAGCTGAGCCTTGTCGCGCTGCCAGACGACGTCCTTGGGCGTCGCCCCGAGCTTGGGCCGGTGCGTGCCGCGCACGTAGCGCAGGCCGTTGCGGGCGCGCAGCAGCGAGCGCTCGACGTCTCGGTTGACGCGGGTCAGCATGTCCGGCGCCACGTCAGCTCACGTCCTCGCCGCGCGTGCGCTGCTCGAGCGCCTCGAGCTCCTCGCCGCGTGTGCGCTGCTCGAGCTGCTCGGCGCGTGTGCGCTGCTCGAGCGCCTCGAGCTCCTTCGTCACCTGGACGAGCCGCCGGTCCATGCGGGCCAGCTGTTCGCGCAGGCGGCACAGGTCTGACCCCGCGGGCAGGTTGAGCAGGTGCCAGCCGCGCCGTGAGACGCCCTCGACCGCGCCGGAGACGCGCGCCCTGGCCTTGTTGAGCTCGGCCACCGCGTCGAAGTACGGGTCGCTGCGCACGGCGGCCTCGACGGGGACGCCGATCGCGCGCTCCGCGCGGAGCACGAGCCTGAGCCAGAGTGGTGCGCCAGCGGCCATGGCGAGCCATCATACATAAGCCTTGATATGACTTCAGTTTATTTGTGCCCGAGCCCACTGGCTTGACTGAAGCGCAAAAACCTCGCTAAGCTAAATTCAGTTCAATTCGGTACGGAGGAGCACCATATGAGCGAGCCAGGCGGTCGGATCGACCTCCTCGTCCTCGGCGGCGGCATGGCCGGGCTGACCGCCGCGGCCCACGCCGTCCGCGACGGCGCGAGCGTGCTGCTGGTCGAGAAGGCGCCGGCGATCGGCGGGTCGGCCGCGTACGCCGGCTTCATCCACACGACGCCGACCGTCGACGTCATGCGCGCGGTCAACCCGGGCGGCGATCCGAAGCTCGCGAGCCGGCTGGTCGAGGGCTTCGCGGACGGCCTAGAATGGGTGCGCTCGCTCGGCGTCCACATGTCCGAGCCGGTGCCGGTGCTCGGCTACGGGCGCGGCTGCCAGACCGACATGGCCAACTACCTGCTGGCGTGCGAGCGGCTGATGCGCGACCACGGCGAGCTGCTCGTGAGCGCCACCGCGCGGCGCCTGCTGGTCGAGGACGGCGTCGTCACCGGCGCGGTGATCCGGACCGCCGGCGGCGACGAGCGAACCATCCACGCGCGCTCGACGCTGCTCGCCACCGGCGGCTTCGGCGGCGACCCGGACCTGCGCGCGCGGCACATCCACCCGCTCGCGCGCGAGCTTCCGCTACGCGCGAACGTCCACAGCACGGGCGACGGCCTGCGGCTCGCGCAGGCGGCCGGCGCGGGCTTCGGCTCGGCGGGCGCCGGCTTCTACGGCCACCTGATCCCGTCGCGGGTCGCGTACGCGAACCCCTACGAGTTCACCGACCTGACCTTCTACCACAGCGAGCACGGCATCCTCGTCAACCTCGACGGGCGCCGGTTCTGCGACGAGACGATCGGCGACCACCTCAACGCGCTCGCGGTCCTCGAGCAGCCGCAAGCCCGAGCGTTGCTGATCACCGACCAGCGCGTCCACGACCAGTGGATGATGGCCCCATACGTCGAGGGCGTCGAGCCGCTCGACAAGTTCAAGCTCGCCTACCAGCGCGGCGCGCGTGCGGCGGTGGCCGAGGACGTCGAGGAGTTCGAGGCGCTGCCGGAGGAGTGGGGCTACCGCGCCGAGGCGGTCCGCGTCACGCTCGAGGCGTTCAACGCGCGCCGCGGCGCGCCGTCGCCGGCGCGCGCGCTCGACGCCGCCCCGCTGCTCGATCCGCCCTACTACGTGATCGAGGTGATCCCCGCAATCACGTACCCGTTCGGCGGACTGACGATCGACGAGCACGCCCGCGTGCTCGACCAGGGGGGCGCCCCGATCCCGGGCCTGCTCGCGGCCGGCGCCGACAGCGGCGGCGTGTTCCGCCGCGCGTACGCCGGCGGGCTGGCCACGGCGCTCGTGTTCGGGCTCCAGGCCGCCGCCACGGCCGCGGCGCAGCGGCCGGCGGCGTGATGCGCGCCGCGGGCAAGGTCGTCGTGGTCACGGGCGCCGCGGGCGGCCAGGGCGCCGCCGAGGCGGAGCTGCTGGCGCGCGAGGGCGCGACCGTGATCGGGCTGGACGTGCAGGAACCGGCGGCGCCGATCGCCGGGGTCGTGCATCGCACGTTCGACGTCACGAGCGAGGCGCACTGGAGCGGGCTGCGCGACCGGCTGGAGCAGGAGTTCGGCGCCGTGCACGGGCTCGTCAACAACGCGGCCATCACGCACCGCGAGCGGCTCGGCCACGTCACCGTAGACGACCTGAACCGCGTGCTGGCGGTCAACCTCACCGGGCCGCTGCTCGGCATCCAGGCGCTCTCGCCGCTGATGAGCGGCGGCGGCTCGATCGTCAACGTCGCCTCGATCGCCGCGCTCACCGCACACTTCCCACCCGCGTACACCGCGAGCAAGTGGGGCCTGCGCGGCCTCTCGCGCGTGGCCAGCATGGAGCTCGGCCGCGAGGGCATCCGCGTCAACACGATCCTTCCCGGCGTCATCGAGACGCCGATGGCCGCCGACGCGCCCGCCGCGTTCACGCGCCTGGTCGTCGGCGAGATCCCGCTGGGGCGGCGCGGGACAGCGCGCGACGTCGCCCCGCTGGTCGTCTTCCTGATCTCCGACGAGTCGGCCTGGATCAGCGGCGCCGAGATCTCCGTCGACGGCGGCCAGGCGGCGCACGGCGGCATGAAGCAGCTCGCGGACGCGGTGCGAGCATGAGCGCCGTGACCGCCCCCACCCGCACCATGCGCGCCGTCCAGCTCTCCAGCTGGGGCCGGCCCGCGGCGCTGCGCCGCGTGCCGACGCCGGAGCCGGGGCCGGGCGAGCTGCTGCTCGAAGTCCGCGCCGCCGGGCTCTGCCATTCCGACCTGCACCTGATGCAATGGCCCGCGGGCACGCTCCCCTACACCCTGCCGTTCACGCTCGGCCACGAGGTCGCGGGCGTGGTGGCGGAGCTGGGGCCGGGGACCCGGGGCGTCGACGTCGACGAGTCGGTGCTCGTCTACGGCCCGTGGGGCTGCGGGTGCTGCCCGCGCTGCAGCCGCGGCGAGGAGCAGCTGTGCGAGCGCGGCCGCCGCAGCGCCGGGGGCTGCGGGCTCGGCCGCGACGGCGGCCTCGCCGACTACCTGCTCGTCCCGTCGGCGCGGCTGACCGTGCCGCTCGGCGAGCTCGACCCGGTCCGCGCCGCGCCGCTCGCCGACGCGGCGCTGACGCCGTACCACGCGATCCGCCGCGCGCTGCCGCTCACGCCGGGCGCCGCCGCCGTCGTGATCGGCGTCGGCGGCCTCGGGCACGTCGCGGTCCAGCTGCTGCGCGCCCTCACGCCATGCCGGATCGTGGCGATCGACCGCCGGCCCGAGGCGCTGGAGGCCGCAGTCGCCGCCGGTGCGTCCGCCGTCTTCGACGCCGCGGCCGTCACGGCGCGCGACGTCCGCCGCGCGGCGGGCGGGCGCGCCGCCCTGGTGCTCGACTTCGTCGGTGTCGACGAGACGCTCGCGCTGGCGGCGGGCTCGGTCGCCGCCGGCGGTCACGTGTCGATTGTCGGCGTCGGCGGCGGCACGTTCCCGATGCGCTTCGGCGCCGTGCCGCCCGAGACGCCGGTGGTGTTCTCGAATTGGGGCACGCGCTCCGAGCTGGCCGAGGTGGTGGCGCTGGCGCGCGCCGGCGCGATCGAGCTCGAAGTCGACACCGTGCCGCTGGACGACGTGCCCGCCGCGTACGAGCGGCTGGCCGCCGGCAACGTGCGCGGCCGGCTCGTGGCGGTGCCGTCGTGAGGCTGGACGGTCGCGTGGCCGCCGTCACGGGCGGCGGCTCCGGGATCGGGCGCGCGATCTGCCTGCGGCTCGCCGCCGAGGGCGCGCGCGTCGCCGCGCTGGACATCGACCTCGACGGCGCGGGCGAGACGGTGGCGAACCTCGACGGCACGGCCGCCGTGCTCGACGTCACCGACAGCGCCGGGTTCGAGCGGGCGCTCGCCGGAATCGAGGCCGAGCTCGGCCCGCTCGACGTGCTGGTCAACAACGCCGGCGCGGTCGGCGGCGCGCACCTGCGGCGCGTGACGCCGCTGCTCGAGGTGCAGCGCCAGGAGCGGGTCGCGGGCGAGGTGCGGACGCCGCTCGACGCGCTCGTCCGGCTGAGCGACGAGGAGTGGCAGCAGCTCCTGCGCGTGCACCTCGACGGCACGTTCTACGGCACCCGCGCGGCGGCGCGGCTGATGGCGCCGCGCGGGCGCGGCGCGATCGTGAACATGGCCTCGGTGTGCGGGCTCGAGGGCTGCACGGGCCACCCGCACTACTCGGCGGCGAAGGCCGGCGTGCTCGGCTTCACGCGCGCGGTCGCCAAGGAGCTGATCGTCCAGGGCATCCGCGTCAATGCGCTCGCCCCCGGCCACGTCGACACGTCCAAGCTGCGCGGGGCGCTCGACGCGACGCGACGCGTGATCGCGGCGAACACGCCCGCGGGCCGGCTGGCGGAGCCCGAGGAGATCGCGGCGGCCGCGGCCTTCCTGGCCTCCGACGACGCCGCCTACTTCGTCGGCGCGACGCTGAGCCCCAACGGCGGGCTCGTCACGGCGGTGTAGGCGCGCTCGAAGCGGGTCTGGCCGTCGTCGCCGAGGTGTTCGGCGGCCTGGCCCGCTTCGATCAGCAGGTCGAGGTGCCCGAGGACCTCCCACACCACCAGCAGCGGCTGCTCGCGGAGCGTGCGCTCGGGCCACAGCCCGGCCGCGATCGCGAACGCGGTGCGCGGTCCGGCCTCGAGGATCGCGGCGATCCGCCGGCAGCGGCGGCGGTGCTCCTCGAGCCGCTGCTCGACGAGCCGGGCATGTTCCGCGACGGGCCGGCCGTGTCCGGTGAGCAGGCGCTCGAGCGGCAGGCCCGCGGTGCGGCGGAGGTTCGCGAGGTACTCGATCCGCGCGCGCGGGCGCGTGCCGTTGGGCTCCGCCGCCGGGTAGATCTCGGTGTTGGAGGAGATGCCGGCGAGCAGGTGGTCGCCGACGAACGCGAGGCGCCCGCGCTCGTCGACGAACAGCGTGTCGGTCGAGCTGTGGCCGGGCCGCGCGAGCACGCGCAGGTCGCGGCCGCCGGCGCAGATGCTGTCGCCGTCGCGCAGGCGCACGTCGGCGTCGAAGCGCTCGGAGCCCTCGCGGATGTAGTCCCAGAAGTCCTCGGCAGAGCCGATCGTCTCTGGCGGCACGCCGTGGTGCGCCATCAGCGCACGCGAGAAGCGGCGGTCGGTCGCGATCCGGTCCTCGTAGCGCTCGGCGTAGCGCGCGGTCGCGTCGAGCACCGCCACGCGCGCGCCGGAGCGTCGCTGGATCGTCGCCGCCAGCCCGACGTGGTCGAGGTGGTGATGGGTCCCGATCACCAGCTCGATGTCCTCGACGCGGACGCCGTGGCGCTGTAGGCCGCGCTCGAGCGCCGCGAGCGCGCGCTCCTCGCGCGGGCCGGCGTCGACAAGCGTCAACGGATCGCCCTTCAGGAGCCAGCAGTTCACGGAGCCGATGTGCGGCAGCGGGAGCGCGATGTCGAGGATCTCGTTCACAGAACTTAGTTCAATTATGACACGAATCGTGCTTGCACACCAAGGAGCATGCTGTAGGATATGATTCGAATTCAGTTCAAGCAAATCGTAGGAGTCCGGTATGAGCGTGCAAGAGCAGGTTGCGACCGAGGTCGTGGAGTACGAGGTCGCCGACGGCGTGGCCACCATCTGGCTCAACCGCCCCCACGTGAAGAACTGCGTCAACTGGAACCTGCTGACCCGGCTCGGCGCCGCGCTCGAGCGCGCCGAGGACGATCCCGACGTGCGCGTCGTCCTCATCCGCGGCCGCGGGCACACGTTCTGCGCGGGTGCGGACCTGAACATGCTCGACGCCGAGTTCCTCGGCACCACCAACAACTCGGTCAAGATCGCCCAGGTCTCCGCGCGCACCTTCGATCGCGCCTTCAACCTCTCCAAGCCGACCGTCGCCGTGGTCGAGGGCCACGCCGTCGCCGGCGGCTTCGAGCTCATGATCTCGTGCGACTTCTGCGTCGCGGCCGACGACGCCAAGATCGGCGACTTCCACATCCGGCGGGCGCTGTTCGGCGGCGCCGGCCCGATCTACCGCCTGCCCCGCTACATAGGCCTGCGTAAGACCAAGGAGCTGCTGCTCACCGGCAAGCTGCTCTCCGGCCGCGAGTGCGAGGAGTGGGGGCTGGCCAACGTCTCCGCCCCCTCCGACGAGCTCGACGAGGCCGTCGCCGCCTTCATCGCGCCGCTCAAGGACAAGAGCGCGTTCACGATGCGGATCACCAAGCTCGCGGCCAACCGCGGCCTCGACGGCGACACCGAGACCCTGATCGCGCTCGAGAGCATGACCTGCAACGTCGCCCATCAGTCGGCGGACGCCAAGGAGGGCGTGCAGGCCTTTCTCGACAAGCGCGAGCCGGAGTGGCAGCACCGCTGAGCGCCGGCGCGGGCGGTCGCGCGGTCCGCGGCGGAGACCGCCGGCGCGCGCGGCGACGCCCCGGGCGGCCCGCCGGCGCGGTCCGCGGCTCAGACCGCCGGCGCGCGCGGCGCCGCCCCGGGCGGCCCGCCGGCGCGGTCCGCGGCTCAGACCGCCGGCGCGCGGCGCCGCCGGCGGCCCGCGGCGCGTCCGCGGCTCAGACCGCCGGCGCGCGTGGCGCCGCCCCGCGGCGCGGCTCAGACGGCCGGCGCCGGTCGTGCGCGCATGGCGAGCAGACCGTCTAACTGGACGTCCTCTGCGGCAGTCCAATCAACACACCCGCCGAATGCGCCAACCCAACCGCGCGGACGCGCTCGCTTCGCGCCCCTCGCACGTGCCGTCGTGATCGGCTCTCCCGCGGCGCGGCTACGCCGCCGCCGCGCGGGCCGCGCGCTTGCGCGGCTTCGCGGCCGCGTCGGCGTCGGTCACCTCCGGCGCCACGCCGAGCATCGCCAGGCAGCGCGCGACGTAGAACGCGCGCACGTCCGCGAGCTTGAGGTCGCCACGCGGGCGGTACCAGTGCCAGACGCTGTTGTAGAGCCCGAGCACGGCGCGGGTCATCAGCCGCGCGTCGGCCTGCGGCAACACGCCCTGCTCCATCCCGCGCGTCAGGAAAGTCGCCCACGCGAACTCGAGGTCGCGCGTGCGCTCGCGGGCGAGCTGGCGGGCCTCCTCCTCGCGCGGGGAGGTCCGGTGCAGCGCCACCAGCGACTGCTCGGCGACGAGCACGCGGTTGCGCAGCACCTCGTGGTCGCTGAGGTCGTAGATCGCGTTGAGCACCGCGACGAGCGCCCCCCGGAATTCGTCGTTGTCCTTCGTGATCCGCTCGAACTTCTCGCGATCGGCCTCGAGCGCCTCGGCCATGATCTCGTAGAGGCAGTGGAGCTTGGACTCGAAGTAGTGATACAGCGCGGTCGAGCCGACGCCGACCGCCGTCGCGATGTCCGCCCACTTCGTGTACTCGTAGCCCTCGCGGCCGAAGTACTCGGTCGCGGTCGCGAGGATGTCCGCGCGCTTGCTGCGCGAGGACGTTCGAGGGGTCGGCTTGCGACGGGCTGGCGGCACGGAACGGTCCCTTGTTGAGGTCAGCTCAGCGTAGCAACGCGCGCGGCGGTTCCACAGCCGCGCCCCACGCGCGGCTGTGGAACGCCGCGCCCCACGCGCAGTCGGCCTGCGCTCACGCGGGCGTGAAGTGAAGTCAGTCACGTAGAGGACCGCCCGGTCCGCCCCAGCGCCGTTTTGACGACCATCGCGCACGTCAGAAAACTGATGTGAGTTCTGGTGGAAGTTTTTGGGTCCAGGGCTTGACGGACTCCGTTCTGATGCCTAGCATCCTGAAGTGAGTTCAGGTCAATTGTGACCTGTTGTGACCCGGAACGAGGAGGAGCAAGGCAATGCGCATGCGCATCGCAGTCGTGCTGGCCGCCGTGGCGGCCACTCTCACCGTGACCGCCTGCGGTGGCGGTGGAGCGGCCGCCGGCGGAGGCTCGGGCGGCGTCAAGGGCCCGATCAAGGTGGGCGCGTGGTTCCCGCTCACGGGGCCTGTCGCCTCGTCGGGGATCCCCCAGAAGCAGGGCGCGATGGCCGCGTTCCAGAAGATCAACGCCGAGGGCGGGATCAACGGCCGCAAGGTGCAGTTCATCGCCCGTGACAACGCCTTCGACCCGCAGCAGACGATCCAGGCCGCGCGCCAGCTCGTCGGCTCGGACAAGGTCGTCGCGATCGTCGGGGCCAACGGCACCGCCACGACGGCCGCCGCGTTCCCCTACGTCCTCAACCAGGCCAAGGTGCCGATCATCGACCCCTACGGCGGCGCCGCCGAGTGGTACAGCCCCAACAAGCCGCTGCTGTTCGGCTACCAGACGCTCTACGAGGAGCAGGCCGCGGCGCTCGGTGCCTGGGCGGCCGAGAACGGCGCCAAGCACATCGTCGTCGTGCGCAGCGATCCCGCCGCGTTCGCCAACGTGGCCAAGAACATCGCGCCGGCCGCCAAGGCCGTCAACCCGAGCGTGCAGGTCGACGAGGTCGTGTCGAAGTTCCAGAGCACCGACTACAGCCCGATCGTCGAGCAGGTCAAGGCCAAGCAGCCGGACGCCGTCGTGACGATCCTCGCCTTCCCCGAGGCCGCCGCGTACCTCAAGCAGGCCAAGCTGCAAGGCCTGAACCCTCCGGTCTACGGCTACGGGCCCGACGCCGACGAGGGCCTGATCAAGCTCGCCGGCGCCAACGCCGACGGCTTCCACGCCGTGTCGTTCACCAAGCCGGCGCTGGACCCGAGCCCGGCGATGGAGCAGTACCGCCAGGCGCTCAAGCAGTACGCGCCGAGCGAGCAGCCGAGCAGCAACTCCGCCGCGTCGTTCGCCGGCGCGATGGCGTTCGCCGAGGTCCTCAAGACGATCAAGGGCGACGTGACGCCGCAGTCGATCGCGCAGGCGTTCGCGAGCGCGGGCACCGTCGACACGGGCATCCTGCCGCCGCTGAAGTGGGGCAAGGACGCGCACCTCGGCACCAACCAGCTGCAGCGCGTGACGGTCCAGGGCGGCAAGTTCGTCGCCGAGGGCAACTTCGTGGCCGCGCCCGCGCTGGCGCACTAGCCCCCGATCCGGCGAGGAGTGAAACCATGGACGAGCTGTTGCTCAGCCTGATCAGCGGCATCTCGAACGGCGCCGTCTACGGCCTGATCGGCCTTGGTCTGGTGATCATCTACCGGTCCACCGACGTCGTGAACTTCGCGGTCGGGACCGTCGCGCTGGCGTGCATGTACCTGGCGTCGAGCCTCAACGGGGCCGGCGTCCCGCTCGCGCTCGCACTCCTCGCCGGCATCGCGGCGTGCTCGCTCGTCGGGGTCGGCGCGCGGGAGCTGTTCATCCGCCCGCTCGGGGCCGGCGCGCTGTTCTCGGCGCTGGTCGTGACGATGGGGCTCTCGCTGATCGTCGAGGAGCTGACGCGGCGGTTGTGGGGCGGCGAGCCGCGCACCTTTCCGCACCTCGTCGGCGGCGAGCTGACGATCGCCGGCACCACCTATACGAACCAGCAGCTGCTGGTCATCCCCGTCGCAGCCGTCGCGATGCTGGCCGTAGCCTACCTGTTCAAGCGCACCCCGCTCGGCGCGGCGATGCGCGCCGTCGCCGAGTCGAGCTCGACCGCGACGCTGCTCGGCATCAAGCCCGACCGCGTGGCGCGCGTCGCGTGGGGCCTCGGCATGGGGCTCGCGGGGCTCGGCGCCGCGATGCTCGTGCCGACGACGGGCCTGACCATCGGCGCGTTCGCCGCCGTCCTGTTCCGCTCGTTCGCGGGCATCTTCCTGGGCGGGCTGACGAGCATGTACGGCGCGGTGATCGGCGGCGTGCTGGTCGGCGTGCTCGACAGCCTGGCCGCCACCTACGTCTCCCCCAGCCTGCGCGACACGTTCGTGTTCTCGCTGGTGATCGTCGTCCTGCTCGCCCGGCCCCAGGGCCTGTTCGGCGAGCCGAGCTTCGCGAGGGTCTGATGAACGTGCTGATCAAACCCCTGCGGGTGGCCGGCTACCCGGCGCTGTCCGTGCTCGTCGTGCTGATGATCGAGGGCGGCCTGATCGGCTCGACCCGCGCCTATGACATCTCGCTGGCCGCCGTCTACGGCATCGCGGTCCTGTCGATGTCGCTGCTCGCGGGCTGGGCCGGCGTGTGGTCGGTCGGCCATCCGGCGCTCGTCGCCATCGGCGCCTACACCGCCGTCTACGGGACCGGCCACGGCTGGTCGCTGGAGCTCGTGATCATCGTCGCCGCGCTGCTCGCGGCCGGGTCAGGGGCCTTCCTGGGCTACGCCGGCGCGCGCTTCTCGGTGCTCTACATCTCGCTCCTGACGCTCGCGTTCGACCTCGTGGTGCTCGAGCTGATCGGGCGCTGGCAGAGCCTTACGGGCGGCGACGAGGGCAAGCCGGTCGAGACGCTCCACAGCGCCCTCGGCCTCGGCAGCTTCGACAGCGCGTCGGGAGCGGGCAACGCCGTCATCATCGCGTTCGGCATCGCGCTGGCGATCGCCGTGCTGACGAGCCGCACCGCGCTGCGCATGCGGCTCGTGGCCGCCAAGTCGCACCCGTCGGCGGCGCGCACGATCGGGATCGCGCCCGAGCTGCAGACCGCGCTGGCGTTCGGCGTCAGCGGCGCGTTCGCCGCTGTCGCGGGCGTCGGCCTGGCGGCGCTCAGCGGATACATCAGCCCGGAGCCGTTCTCGCTCACGTTCGCGGTCAACATCATCGCCGCGGCCGTGCTGGGCGGCATCGGCAGCATCCCCGGAGCGATCGTCGGCGGCGCGTTCCTCGCCACTTCGCCGTCGATCGCGTCCGCGACCGGCGTCCCGCTGCCGATCCTGCAGGGCGCGATCCTGATCGGCGTCCTGCTGTTCCTGCCGCGCGGCGTGGTCCCGGCACTCGGCGCGCTGCGGCGCCGGCGCGTCGACCACGCGACCGGCGCGGTGAGCGCCGACCTCCGCGTGCGCCGTCACGGCGGCGGGCTCGCGATCGACCGCTTGACCGTGCGCTTCGGCGGGCTGACCGCGCTGACCGACGTCGCGCTCGACGTCCACCCCGGCGAGGTGCTCGGCATCATCGGCCCGAACGGCGCCGGCAAGACGACGCTCATCAACACGCTCTCCGGCCTCTCGGGCGGCCGGGTCGGCGGCAACATCCGCTACAAGGGGGTCGACCTGCTCAAGCAGCGCGCCACCGCCCGCCGCCGGCTCGGCATTGCGCGCGCGTTCCAGCACGCGGAGCTCTTCGAGGAGCTGACGATCGCCGAGAACCTCCTGTGCGCGCGGCGCCGGGCCGGCACCGTCGCGCGGCGCGAGACGGCCGGGCTGCTGGCCCGCGTCGGACTCGCCGGCGTCGCCGACCGCTACCCGCGCGAGCTGCCGTTCGGGCTGCAGAAGCGCGCCGACCTCGCCCGCGCGATCGCCGAGGGCGCGGACCTGGTGTTGCTCGACGAGCCGTTCGGCGGCCTCGACGGCGCCGAGCGCGAGATCCTCGCCGCGCAGATCCGCGAGCTGCGGGCGGGGGGCTCGACGATCGTGATCGTCGACCACGTGCTCGACGACCTGTTCGCGGTCACCGACCGGATCGTGGCCTTCGACTTCGGCACGCCGATCGCCGAGGGCGAGTCCGGCGAGGTGCTCAAGGACGAGCGCGTGCTCGCCTCCTACCTGGGCACCGGCGGCGCCGGCGAGCGCCACGCGCTCCCGCGCGCGGGCAGCGGCGAGGCGGTCGTCAGCCTGCGCGGGATCGCCCATCACTACGACGGCGTGCACGCGCTGCGCGGCGTCGACCTCGAGATCACGGCCGGGACCGTGCTCGGAATCGTCGGCGCCAACGGAGCCGGCAAGAGCACGCTCGGCCGCATCGCCGCGGGCGTGCTCAAGCCGTCCGAGGGAAGCGTGACGGTGGCCGGACGGCGCAGCCTGGTGCCGGAGGGCCGGGCGATCTTCAAGACGCTGTCGGTGGCGGAGAACCTCGAGGCGGCCGGCTACGGCGCCGGCCTGCGTGGCGCCGAGCTGCGGGCGCGCATGACCGAGCTCGGACTCTGGATGCCCGAGCGCGTGCGGGGGCGCATGAGCGTGCCGGCCGGCGCGCTGAGCGGTGGCGAGCAGCAGATGCTGGCGATCGCCCGCGGCCTGATCTCGCGCCCGGACGTGATCGTGGTCGACGAGCCCGCGCTCGGGCTCGCGCCCACGCTGGTCGACGAGGTCTACCGGCGCCTGACCACGCTGGCCGCCGAGAGCGGCATCACGATCATCCTGCTCGAGCAGCTGCTCGCCCGCGCGCTCGCGGTCTGCCACGAGGTCGTGATCCTGCGCGACGGGGCGATCGTCGCCCACGGCGATCCCGACGACGAGAGCTTTCACCACCGGGCCGAGGACGCGTACTTCGGCGAGGTGTCGCGGGTCCTGGTCGAGGATCTCTGAGATGGCCTGGGACTTCTCGACCGATCCGCAGTTCGAGGCGCACCTGGAATGGATGCGCGCGTTCGTGCGCGAGGAGGTCTGGCCGATCGAGACGGTCGAGCGCGAGCTCGGCCAGGCGCAGCTCGACCGCATCAACGCGCCGCTGCAGGCCGAGGTCAAGGCGCGCGGCCTGTGGGCCGCGCACCTGCCGCCGGAGCTCGGCGGCCAGGGCTTCGGCCAGGTCAAGCTCGGGCTCATGAACGAGGTCCTCGGGACGTCGATCTACGCGCCGCCGGTGTTCGGCTGCCAGGCGCCGGACTCGGGCAACTCGGAGATCCTCGCGCTGGCCGGAACCCCGGAGCAGAAGCAGCGCTGGCTGGCGCCGCTGCTGGCCGGCGAGCTGCGCTCGGCGTTCTCGATGACCGAGCCGGACACGCCCGGCTCGGACCCCACCCAGCTGCGCACGCGGGCGCGCCGCAGCGGCGACGGCTGGGTGCTCGACGGGCACAAGTGGTTCACGTCCAACGGCTCGATCGCGGACTTCCTGATCGTGATGGCCGTCACCGACCCGGACGCGGCGCCGCACCGGCGGGCCTCGATGTTCATCGTGCCGGTCGACGCGCCGGGCCTGGAGATCGTCCGCGACGTCGCGACGATGGAGCACCCCGAGCCGCGCTTCGGCGTGCTCGGCGGCCACACCGAGATCGTCTACGGGGGCGTCGAGCTGCCGGCGGACGCGCTGCTCGGCGCGCAGGGCGACGGCTTCACGATCGCCCAGCACCGGCTCGTCCCCGGGCGCATCCACCACTGCATGCGCTGGCTCGGCGTCGCCCGGCGCGCGTTCGACGCGCTGTGCGAGCGCGCGCTCTACCGCCCGGTCAAGGGCGGGCTACTGCGCGACAAGCAGACGATCCAGGCCTGGATCGCGGACTCGGCGGCCGAGATGCAGGCCGCGCGGCTGATGACGCTGCACGCGGCGTGGAAGATCGACCAGCTCGGCTCGAGCGCCGCGCGCACCGACGTGTCGATGATCAAGTACTTCGGCGCGAAGGTGCTGCACGACGTGATCGACCGCGCGGTGCAGATCCACGGCGCGCTCGGCTACTCGGGCGACATGCCGCTCGAGGCGCTCTACCGCTTCGCCCGCCACGCGCGCTTCGTCGACGGCGCGGACGAGGTCCACCGCGAGGCCGTCGCGCGGCGGCTGCTGCGCGCGTACTCGGAGCCCGCCGGCGGCGTGCCGAGCGAGCACGTGCCGACGCGCCGGGCCGCCGCGCTGGAGAAGTTCGCGGGCGTGCTGGCGTGAACGGGCGCGTCGTCATCATCACCGGCGCGAGCTCCGGGCTCGGCGTCCAGCTCGCCCGCGCGCTGCTTCGCGCGGGCGCGGTGCCCGTGCTGGCGGCGCGGCGCGCCGACCGGCTCGAGCAGCTGCGCGGCGAGCTGCCCGGCGCGGACACGATCGTCTGCGACGTCACGGACGCCGCCGGCCGTGAGCGGCTGGTCGCCGCCGTGCTCGAGCGCCACGGCCGGATCGACGGGCTGGTCAACAACGCCGGTGCGGGAGCGAGCGGGCCGGCGCTCAAGACGACCGTCGAGCACTTCGCGCGCGTCGTCGACCTCAACCTGACGGCGCCGTTCGCGCTCTCCTGCCTGGTCGCGCCGCACATGCGCGACGGCGGCGGGAAGTCGATCGTCAACGTCGCGTCGGTCATGGGCGTGCGCTCGATCGGCGAGATCCCGGACGCCGCCTACGTCGCGTCGAAGGCCGGCGTGATCGGCCTCACGCGCGAGCTCGCCTCGCAGTGGGGCCGCTACGGGATCCGCGTCAACGCGGTGGCGCCGGGGTTCTTCGCGTCGGAGATGACCGCGGGCCTCGGCGGCGACGCCGAGGCGTTCCCCGCCTGGCTCACGACCCAGATCCCGCTCGCGCGCGGCGGGCGGCCGGGCGAGCTCGACGCGGCCGTCCTGTTCCTGCTCGGCGAGGCCAGCAGCTTCGTGACCGGTCAGGTGCTGGGCGTCGACGGCGGCATGGCGACGCGCTAGATCCGTCATCGCCGCGGGACCGGCGGCTCGCAGTAGAACGCGGCGTAGCGGCGGATCCGGCCGTCGCCGTCGAGCGACAGGCTCGAGACGAACGAGCCGCCGAGCGAGGTCCCGGTCGCCGCGCCCTCGATCATGCAGTGCGAGCCGCGCTGGAGGCTGACCGCGATCGAGTGCTCGTACGGCCGGTTCCCGCGCCGCACGAACCCGGCCAGCAGCTCCTCGCGCCCGCGGAACTCGACGCGGCCCGCGCCGGGCGCGTACGGCGGGTGTGAGTAGAGGCAGTCCTCGCTGAAACAGTCCGCGGCCGCCGCGAAGCGCCCGCGTTCGAGCTGCGCGAAGTACGTGTCGAGCACGTCCAGCGCGTCGCCCGCGCCCGGCGCAACCGGCGGCGGCTCGATCACCGGCGTCCGGAACAGCAGGCAGCGCGTGACCGCGCCCGCCGCGTCGAGCTGCAGGCTGGCCGCGAACGTGGCGTCGCCGGCGCGGCCCTCGACCAGCCGGTTCGCGCCGTCGTCGAGGCACACGACAAGCTCCGCGGCAAGCAGCGCGCCGATCTCGCCCGGGTCGAGCTCGCGCGCATCGTCGCGGCAGGCGAGCAGCGCGTCGGGCGCGAAGCGCGTCATGCCGCCTCCCCCGTGCCCGCCATGCTCCACTGCGCCCCGCCGTCGACGGTCAGCACGGTGCCGGTCGTGTACGAGGACGCGTCGCTCGCCAGATATACCGCGGCGCCGGCGATCTCGCTCGCGTCGCCCGCCCGCCGCAGCGGGAACGTGCGCGCGCGCTGCGCGAACCGCTCCATGTCCCAGCCGGCGGAGATCGACGTCAGGAACGGCCCTGGCATCAGCGCGTTGACGCGCACCTTGGGCCCGAAGGCGTGGGCGAGCGCGACCGTCATCGCGTTGACGCCCGCCTTGGCCGCGGCGTACGGGACGATGTCGGGCGTCGGGCGCACCGCCCCCGTGCTCGACACGTTGACGATCGAGCCGCCGTCTGCGGCCATCATCCGCTCGCCGACGAGCGCCGCGAGCCGGAACGGGCCCTTCAGGTTGACCGCGATCACCTTGTCGAACAGCGCCTCGCTGACGTCGCTGAGCTTGTCGTAGACCGGTGAGAGCCCGGCGTTGTTGACGAGCACGTCGACGCGGCCGAACTCGCCGTAGGCGAACTCGACGAGCGCGTCGAGCTCGCCCCAGTGGCCGACGTGACAGGGGAACGCCCGGCCGCGCAGCTCGGCGGCCGTACGCGCGCAGGCGTCGGCGTCGCGGCTGACCACCACGACGTCGGCTCCCGCCTGCGCGAAGGCGCCGGCGATCGCCCGCCCGAGGCCGCGCGTGGCGCCGGTGACGATCGCGACGCGGCCGCTGAGGTCGAACAGCGCGCCGCTCATGCCGGGTCCCGGCCGAGCTGCCAGCGCGCCGCGTCCACCAGCGGGCGGACGAGGCGCTGCGCGTCGTCGAAGCCCGAGCCGAGCATCGCGCCGCCGGCCGCGCGGGCCGCGATTCCCTGGCACACGACCGCGAGCTTGAAGAACGCGAACGCCTGGTAGAAGCCGGCGTCGGAGACGTCGAAGCCGGTCCGCGCGGCGTAGCGCTCGAGCGATCTCCGCTCGCGACGGAAAGCCCGCGGCGGCCGTGACCGGCGGGACGATCCGAGCCTCGACGAGCACGTCGCCGTCGCCGGGCTCGCTCCAGTACGCGAGCAGCGCGCCGAGGTCGGCCAGCGGATCGCCGAGCGTGCTCATCTCCCAGTCCAGGACCGCGGCGAGCACACCGGGGCGCGTGGGATGCAGCACGGTGTTGTCGAGCCGGAAGTCGCCGTGGACGATCGCGCCGGGGCGCTCGCGCGGCAGCCTGCCGCGCAGCTCGGCGAGCACGCGGTCCAGCGCCGGCTCCTCGCGCACCCGGGTCGCCTCCCACTGCGCCGACCAGCGCCGCAGCTGGCGCTCCATGAAGCCGGCCGGCCGCCCGAATTCGGCGAGCCCGACCTGCGCGGGATCGAGCGCGTGCAGGTCCGCCAGTGCGTCCACGAGCGCCTCGCCGACGGCCCGCCGCTGTTCCGGCCGGTCGGCGTAGCCCGCGGGCAGCGCGTCACGGCAGACGTGCCCGACCACGCGCTCCATGACGTAGAACGGCACGCCGAGCGGGTTGCCGGCGGCGCCGAGGTGCAGCACGCGCGGGACCGGCACCGCGGTCGGCTCGAGCGCGCTCAGCACGCGGAACTCGCGCGCCATGTCGTGCGCGGTCGGCAGGATGTGGCCGAGCGGCGGGCGGCGCAGCACGACCTCGCCGGCGTCCGAGCTGACCCGGTAGGTGAGGTTGGACTTGCCGCCCGAGATCAGCGCGACGTCGCAGCGGCGCCAGCGCTCGTCGTGGAGCGCCTGCGCGAGCAGCGGGCCGACGGTGCGCGGCTCGGCGCCGGTGGCGATCCGGTCGTGGCGCTGCGCGGCCGGGTCGTCGACGCCCGTCGCTGCGGTTGGAGGCATGCGGTGGTCCTTTCCTCAGCTGACGGGGGTGGGCGTGCGCGCGGCCAGCGCGCGGCCGAGCCGGCGCTCGTGGTGCGCCGCGTCGCCGAACTGCTGCTCGCGGACGACGATCCGGCGCAGGTAACGGTGGGCGGGGTGCTCGTCGGTGAACGCGATCCCGCCGAACACCTGCAGCGCGCCGTGGGCGATCTCGCGTGCCGCGCGCGCCACGTAGGCCTTCGCGATCGACGCGGTCTCGGCGGCGCCGTCGAGTTCGTCGTCGAGCGCGGCGGCCGCGTAGAGGACCGTCGACCACGAGCTCACGCGGCGCACGTAGAGGTCGGCCAGCAGATGGCGCAGCGCCTGGTAGCTGCCGATCGTGCGCCCGAACTGGCGGCGCTCGCTCGCATACTCGCGCGCAAGTTCCAGCAGCCGCTCGGCGGCGCCCACCGCCTCGGCCGCGGCGAGCAGCCCGCCGACCGCCGCGAGGCGCTCGACCGGCGCGTCGAGCACGCGCTCGGGCGCCACGTCGCGCAGCGCGACCGCGCTCATCGGGACGGTCGGGTCGAGCGCGGGCTGCGGCGTCAGCTCGGCCGCGCCGGGAGCGACGAGCGCGAGCACCGGCGCGCCGCGCGCGCTCGCGAGTACGGCCAGCGAGCCCGCGTCCGCGTGCTCGACCGCCACCTTGACCCCGCTCAGCCGGCCGGACGCGAGCTGGGTCTCGGGCGCCTCGAGCGCCCATCCGCGGCCCGGCTCGAGCAGCGCCAGCGCGACCGTCCCGTGGCCGGCGCCGAGCGCGTAGCGCAGCGCCGCGCTCGGCAGGAACGGCACGCTCGCGAGCCGCGCGCCGAGCGCGCGGGCGACCAGGCACAGCTCGACCGCGCCGAGCTCTTCGCTCAGCACGCCGAAGTCGGTCAGCGCGGGCCACAGCAAGTCGGCCGCCTTGCGCGCCAGCAGGGTGTCGATCGACTCGCTCAGCCAGCGCTGCTCGTCGCTCAGTTCCAGGTCCATGGGGCTACTCCTGCGGGAGGGCGAGGATGCGGTCGGCGATGATGTTGCGCTGGATCTGCGCGGTGCCGCCGTAGACGCTGGCGGCGCGCGAGTAGAGGTACGTCTCGTACCAGAAGGCGTTCTCGGCGGCCTCGTCCGGGCGCGCGTGCTCCAGGCTCGGGCCGAGCACGTCGAGCGCGGTCGCCGCCAGGCGCTGCTCGGCCTCGGCCATCAACAGCTTCACGCTCGAGCTATCGGGCCCGACGGCGCCGCCGTTGAGGAACTCGCCGACCGTGCGGTAGGCGTGGTGGCGGAGGACCTCGATCGCGATCAGCGCGCGGGCCAGCGCGGCCTGCGCGTCGGGCTGGTCGAGCACGGCCGCGCCGTCGAGCACGCGCGCGGCCGCGACCCGGACGGCGCGGTCCAGCCACGTGCGCAGCTTGACCTGGCGCGGCAGCGCGGCGGTCCCGCGCTCGTGGCCGAGCGTGTGCATGGCGATCTTCCACCCGTCGCCGCGCTCGCCCAGCAGGTTCGCCTTGGGCACGATCACGTCGTCGAGAAACAGCTCGCAGAACTCGGCGTGACCGGTGATCTGCGTCATCGGGCGCACGTCGACGCCCGGCGAGCGCATGTCCACGATCAGCATCGAGATCCCCTTGTGCCTCCGACCGCCGTCCTGCGTGCGCGCGAGCACGCCGCACCAGCGCGCGAACTGGCCCCACGAGACCCAGGTCTTCTGACCGCTGAGCACGAAGTGGTCGGCGTGCTCGACGGCGCGCGTGCGCAGCGACGCGAGGTCCGACCCGGCCTCGGGCTCGGAGAAGCCCTGGCACCAGATCTCCTGGGCGGACAGGATCGCGGGGATGTAGCGGCGCCGCTGCTCGTCGTCGCCGAAGCGCAGCAGCGACGGGCCGAGGACGTCGAGCCCGACGACGTTGACGAACTCGGGCGCGCCGGCCGCGGCCAGCTCCTGGTCGATCAGGATCTGCTCGACCGGCGGGCGCCCGCCGCCGCCGAAGGCCTCGGGCCATCCGCGGCCGACGTAGCCCTCGCGGTAGCACTCGGCCTGCCAGCCGCGCAGCACCTCGATCCGCTCCTCGAGGGCATGCGGCAGGTCCTCGGGAACCAGGCGGTCTTGGGCCAGGAACGCCCGCACCTCGTCCTGCAGCGCGCGCTCGGCATCGGTAGGTCGCAGTTGCATTGAACTGAGATCGTATCAGTTTCTGTTGCTGTGATCCAGTTTTCCGTGCCGCTTGACGGCCACGCGGTGGGGAGCTAAGTTGATGTCGATTCATGTTCATGACCCGGACGACAGCTTCCGCAAGTGCACCACCCGAGGAGAGCAACCGCATGACCACCCTGGAGTTCCAGCCGCAGGCGCGGCGCTACTACGAGGAGGGTCACTGGCGCGACGGCGACCTGTGGGGCGACTTCGCCGCGCGCGCCGCCGAGCATCCCGACCGCGTCGCGCTGATCCTCGACGAGCGCGCGGTCAGCTACGACGCGCTGCGGCGAGCCGCGCTCGGCGTCTCGGCCCGGCTCGCCGCGGCCGGCGTCGGGCTCGGCGACGTCGTGATCCTGCTCGGCCGCCACTCGATCGAGGCCGCCGTCGCGCTGCTCGGGTCGCTGCACGCGGGCGCCGTGCTGGCGCCGCTGCCGCCGATGTTCAACGCGGGCCAGCTCGCGCTGCTGATCGGCCAGACCGGAGCGAAGGCGATCGTGGCGTTCGGCGGCGAGCAGGAGATCGCGAAGTGCCGCGAGGTCGACGCCCCGTTCCTGCTCGTGGTCGAGCCCGGGCTGGTCGACGCGATGGCGCGCGAGGACGCGCCGGAGCAGCGCACCGCGCGGCACGCCGACGACCTCGCGATGGTCATGCACTCCTCCGGCACGACGTCGGCGCCCAAGGGCATCGCGCACTCGAGCAACACGCTGCGCTACGCCACCGAAGCGCTGTGCCGGCGCTGGGAGCTGAGCGGCGAGGACGTCTACCTCGTCGTGTGCGAGTTCGGCTTCGTCGGCGGCCTGATCTTCGGCTACCTCCCGGTCCTGCTCAACGGCGCGACCGGCGTGCTCGTCAACCGCTGGGATGCCGCCGACACGCTGCGGCTCGTCGAGGCGCACCGCTGCACCTACGTGCTGCTGATGCCGACGCACGCCGCCGACATCCTCGCCGCCGTGCGCGAGACCGGGCGCGATCTCTCCTCGCTGCGCGTGCTCGCCGCGCCGGGGCTGACCGGCGAGCGCCGGCTGGCGATGAAAGAGGCCTTCGGCGTCGCGCCGCTCGCGGACTACGGCCTCTCGGAAGTCCCCGGCCACGCCGCCCACGGCCTTCATGAGCCCGAGGAGAAGATGGTCCGGACCGAGGGTCGCCCGTACGAGGGCACGGAGATCCGGATCGTCGACGAGCGCGGCCGGCCCGCTGCCGCCGGGCACGGTCGGCGCCGTCGTCGTCAACGGCCCCAGCCGCTTCCTCGGCTTCCTCCACAACCCCGAGCTGACGCGCGCGTCGCTCGCCGACTGGGGCGGCTACCGCACGGGCGACCTCGGGCTGCTGGACGCCGACGGCCACTTCACGTTCGCCGGGCGCAGCAAGGACATCATCCGGCGCGGCGGCGTCACGGTCCTGCCCGCCGAGCTCGAGCCTGTGATCCTGCGCCACCCGGCGGTCCACGACGTCGCGGTCGTGGCCCTGCCCGACGAGCGCCTCGGCGAGCGCGCGTGCGCGGCGATCGTCCCGGTGGCGGGAGCGGCGGCGCCGACGCTCGAGGAGCTGCAGGCGTTCCTGGCGCACGAGGGCGTGGCCAAGTACACGTGGCCGGAGTCCGTGGAGGCGTTCAGCGCGTTCCCGCGCACGCCGTCGCTGAAGGTGATCAAGCGCGACGTCGTCGAGCAGATCCTCGCCCGCCGGCCCGCGGGCGTCGCGTCATGACCGTCAACCAGCGCCGGCAGGACATCCTGCGCGCGGCGACCGAGCGCTTCGGGCGCGACGGCTACGAGGACACCAAGTGGGCCGACATCGCTGCCGACGTCGGCGTCGGACCCACCGCGCTCTATCACTACTTCGAGTCCAAGCAGCACTGCCTGTACGTGATCCTCGACGAGGCGATCGAGCACTTCCGGCTGCGCTTCACGACGCTCACCGCCGCGTACGAGGACCCGGTCGACGCGCTGCGCGCCGTGTTCGCGGACTGCTTCGAGCTCTCCGACCTCGAGGTGCTCCGCAACCGGCTGCTGGTCGCCGAGCAGGGGCTGCTGTCCAGCCGCCGCGCGTCGCCGCGCGAGGAGCAGGCGCGCGAGGCGGCCCGCGCGCGCACCCGCGACCTCGAGTTCGAGTGGGCGAGCTTCCTCTCGCACGCGATGCAGCAGGCCGCGATCCCGAGACCAACGATCCGCGGCTGCTGACCCGCGCCGTGCTCGGCATGTACAACAGCATCTGGCACTGGTACCGCTTGCACGGGATCGTCGAGCTCGAGCGCGTGGCGGAGTTCTATGTCGACCGCGCCTGCTCGCCGTCGTCGCCCCCTCCGACCGCGGCCTGCCGCACCGGCTCGCTGCATGACGTTCTTCGAGCGCTACTTCGCCGCCCTCGACGGGCCCGAGCCGCACCGCTCGCTCGAGCTCGTCGCGCCCGACGTCGAGTTCTCGATCCAGTGGGCCGCAGGCGCGGACCGGCGCAGCAGCCAGTTCCTCGGCGGCCTCGAGGAGCTGCGCGGCTTCATCGACGCCGGCGACACGACCGGCTGGGCGCACCACATCCTGCACAGCGGCGCGACCGGCACGGTGGAGTTCGCGCTCGGCAAGACGCGCTACGACAGCGGCGAGCGGATCGGCACCTTCCTGGCCGTCGCGCAGCTCGACGGTGACGGCCGGATGCGCCGCTACATGGTCGCCCGCTCCCCCGCGCTGGCCTTCGATGCCTGAGTTCCTCGACGCCGCCGTTATGGGCGGCACGGCCGACGCGCCGCGGCTGCTCGGATCGCGCTGCGAGCGCTGCCAGACGGTCACGTTCCCGCGCCAGGGCTCGTGCCCGCGCTGCACGTCGCTCGATGTGCGCGAGTGGCCGCTGGCCACGCGCGGGACGCTGTGGACATGGACGATCCAATGCTTCGCGCCCAAGGGGTCCGCGGACGTCTTCGAGCCCTACGGCGTCGGCTACGTCGAGCTGCCGGGCGAGGTGCGCGTCGAGGCGAGGCTGACCGAGTCCGATCCCGAGCGCCTGCGCATCGGGATGCCGATGGAGCTGACCGCGATCGAGCTGGCGGGCGGGAAGCTGACGTACGCGTTCCGGCCCGAGGTGTCGGATGGCTGAACACGTCGCGATCGTCGGCGCGGGCATCCATCCGTTCGGGCGCCATCCCGGCGTGTCCGGGCTCGAGATGGCGGCGGCCGCCGCACGCGCGGCGCTCGCCGACGCCGGCCTCGGCTGGGCGGACGTCGAGTTCGCGGCCGGGGGCTCGGACAGCGCCGGCAACGCCGACACCACGGTGTCCGCGCTCGGCTTGACCGGCGTGCCGTTCATCAACGTCAAGAACGGCTGCGCGACCGGCGGCAGCGCGCTCGCGACCGCGCACGCGATGCTCGCGTCGGGGGCGGCCGAGGTCGCGCTCGTGGTCGGCTTCGACAAGCACCCGCCGGGCGCGTTCAACCCGCTCCCGGAGGAGTGGGGGATCGGCTCCTGGTACGGCGAGAGCGGCCTGATGCTGACGACGCAGTTCTTCGCGATGAAGATCCAGCGCTACATGGCCGACCACGGCATCAGCGCGTCGACGCTCGCCAAGGTCGCGGCGAAGGCGTTCGCGAACGGCGCGCGCAACCCGAACGCCTGGCGTCGCACGCCGCTTTCGGAGGCCGACGTGCTCGCCTCGAAGATGGTCAACCACCCGCTGACGCAGTACATGTTCTGCTCGCCCGGCGAGGGCGCGGTCGCGCTCGTGCTGGCGCGCGGGAATCGGATCGCGGCACTCGGCCGGACCCCGGTGCGGCTGCGCTCGGTCGCGTTCCGCACGCGCCGCTTCGGCTCGTTCGAGGTGTTCAGCCCGTCGATCCCGATCGAGTCGGCGCCCTCCCCCACCGCCGAGGCCGCGCTCGCCGCGTTCGAGCAGGCCGGCATCGGGCCGCAGGACGTCGACGTCGCGCAGCTTCAGGACACGGAGTCCGGCGCCGAGGTCATGCACCTCGCCGAGACCGGGCTGTGCGAGCACGGCGAGCAGGAGCATCTGATCGCCGGCGGCGCGACCGCGATCGGTGGCCGGCTCCCGGTCAACACCGACGGGGGCTGCCTGGCCAACGGCGAGCCGATAGGCGCCTCCGGGCTGCGGCAGGTCCACGAGGTCGTGCTGCAGCTGCGTGGCGAGGCGGGCGCGCGCCAGGTTCCAGGCTCGCCGCGCGTCGGTTTCACGCAGGTCTACGGCGCGCCGGGCGTGAGCGCCTGCACCGTACTGTCGCGCTCATAGACTCAGAGCGGATGGCCTCGGAGTCCCCGCTCGGCGCGTTCATCCGCCACCAGCGCGAGCTGCAGGAGATGACCGTGCGCCAGCTCGCCCAGCTCTCCGGCATCTCGAACCCGTACCTCTCGCAGATCGAGCGCGGCCTGCGCGAGCCGTCCGAGCAGGTGCTGGAGGCGATCGCCGAGCAGCTCAAGCTCTCCGCGGACGCCCTGCAGGAGCACGGCGCGCGCGGGCGCGACGACGAGGACGCCGCCGAGCCCGCGGTCGTCACCGCGATCCGCGAGGATCGGGCGCTCTCGGCGCGCCAGCGCCGGGCACTGGTGGAGGTCTACTACGCGTTCAGCGGCAGCGGTCCGCGCCGCCGCCGCTGAGCCCGCGGCGCCGGCTCAGCGCCGTGCCCGCGCGCTGATCGACTCCGCCTCGAGTGCCTGCAGCCGGACCTCGTGGTCGTCGATCCGCTGCTGCAGCGTCACCTCGTGACGGGGGTCGATCTCGACATCGCCGTCCGCCTGCGACCCCTGACCGCGCAGGCCGAGCCGGACGCGGATGTAGTCGGAGAGGTTGACCTTCTCGCGCTCCGCGCGCTTGACGAGTTCGGCCCGCTCGCGGTCGTCGACGTGGAAGGTGATGGTTGTGCCAGGCATGTCGGCGACCTTCCGAGCACCGACCTCGCGCAGGCGCCGGATGCTCCGTAGGGGATGGCTTGTCCACTGTATCGCCGTGCGAGTGGTGTCCCGTCGCGATGCACGCCCGCGCATCCGGCGCCGCGGCCGGTTTGACAACGCCCGTGCTTTCGAGATACTAAGACGTCGGTTGCGGAGTCGTAACCGATAGCGTACGGGCGAGTCGCCGGCTCGTCCCGCGCGGGCCACCAAGGAGGACGCGATGAGACGCGGGTGGATGGTGCCTGCCGCGGCGCGGGAAGCCACGCCGCCGGCCTTCGGTCGTGCGTCGCGGGCGCTATGCCTGCTGGTCAGCGTGCCGCTCACCACGGCGGCCCTCGCCGGCAGTGCGGCGGCGGCCGTCACGCAGCCGCCGGCGCCGCTGGACCCGAGCCCGATCAACGGCGAGGCGTACTACCTGATCAACCAGGCCTCGGGTCTGCAGGCCGATCTCGCCGCCACGGGCGCCGACGTGGTCCAGAACCCGCGCAATTTCACCGACCTCGGCCAGCGCTGGGCGATGACGAAGGCGCCGAGCGGGAACTGGCGGATCAGCAACGTGCGCAGCGGGCTCTGCCTCGCGAGTGCGCCGTCGGCCGGGGTCGCACAGGCGAAATGTGCCATCGGCACCCCGTCGCAGGAGTGGACGTTCTCGTACGTCACGAACGGCTACTCCACGATCGCGAACGTCGCGACCCAGCTCGCCCTCGACGCGAACGGCGCGAGGCTCGTCCAGTCGCCGCTCGGCGGCGCCCCCGCGCAGACCCAGCTGTGGCTGCCGCGTCCGGCGTACTTCCTCGGCAACGACTCGACCCTGCTCGGCAAGGCCGAGTACGCGCGCGCGTTCGCCAACAACGCGAACGCCCCGTGGTGGCACGACGGCTACCTGCCGGGCCAGGACGTGCTGCAGATCTTCAAGAACAGCGGGCTCAACATGGTCCGCATCCGTCCGGCGTCGATCAATACCACCGTGACCTACGACGGCGTGTCGTTCCCGATCACCACCGCGCCGTACAACAACTACACGCTGGCCCCGCCGCCGGCGACGCAGATCATCCCGGCGGCGTCCAACGCGGCCTCGCCGGGCGGGACGAGCAGCGGTAACCACGCGCAGACGGACTGGTCGGCGATCGATCTGGCCAAGCGTGCGAGGCGGCTCGGGATGTCGGTCAACCTCACGTTCTTCTACTCCGGTGACAACACGGCCGAGACGCCCGGGAACTGGGCGGGCAAGACGGTCGACGACATCGCGGGCGTCCCGCCCAATGCGGGGCTGATGTACAAGTACATCAAGCAGGAGCTCGAGATGTACCGGGCGATGGGCGCCTGGCCCGATCTGGTGGCGATCGGAAACGAAGTCAATACGGGCATGTTCAACACGACGGGGGCCGGGGGCCTCTCGCCGTCGGGCACGAACTGCACGCCGACCGCGAGCGGCGGCGGCAGCGGGACCGCGAACTGCTTCCCGCGCATCCAGCGGGCGGCCATGCAGGCGGTGGCCGACGCGGCGGCCGACACGTCTGACCCCGCGCTCCTCGGGCCGCCGCTGCCGCCGCCGCTGACCTGCATTCACATCGACGGCAACCCCGACCTGCAGCAGTTCTTCAGCGGCGCGGTCGTCACGAACGGCATCCCGCTCGACATCATCTGCAAGAGCTACTACCCCGGCTGGCACGGCCCGCTGACCCGCACCCAGCAGGCGTGGCACGCGTGCAACTCGCTGACCAGCTGCGGCTCGACCGTCCAGCACGTCGCCGAGGACGACTTCGCGACCGAGGCGAACGGGCTCGGGCTGCCGATCTTCACGATCGAGGACGGCGTGTCGTTCACGACCCAGGGCAGCCCGCGCGATCCGTGGTACGGCACGAGCCCGCCCGGCCCCAGCAAGACGCTCTCGCGCCAGGGGATGGTCGACCTCGTGAAGGTCGAGAAGAACATCCCGAACCACCTCGGCATGGGCATGGAGTGGTGGGCCGGCGAGGGCACGCCGATCCCCGGCGTTCCCGCCCTCCAGGGCTTCTGGGCCACGACCGGGATCACGCTCTTCGACTCCTCGACGGCGGCCGGGAACCCGATCAACAACGCCGTGCTGCCGTCGATGGCGGCGATGGGGGGCCGGCTCGATCCGACCGCCGCCTACAAGCTCGTGAGCGCCGCCAACGGCCAGGTGCTGCAGACCGGCGCCGCTTCGACGGCGCCCGGCGCGGCGCTCGGCACCGCGCCCGACACGGGGATCACCGGACTGCACCAGCAGTGGCAGTTCAAGGCCCAGGGCGCCGACCCCACCCAGAACGCGGCGGTCTTCCCCGCGCCGATGGACCACCGCGGCGACGGGTTCTTCCAGATCTCGAACATGAACGACACCGGCGGGCTGAACGTCCTCGACACGGGCGGGACCACCGACGGCGTGACGCAGAACCCGCAGAGCGCGAGCGTGTTCGCGATCACGGGCACGAACGCCAACCAGGAATGGGACATCGTCGCCGCCGGCAACTGCGGCGACGTCCCGGCCAACTGCGCCGCGCCGCCGCTGGTCGGCAAGGGCGACGGCGACTACTACATGATCGCCAACAAGGCCACCGGCAAGGTCCTGGCGCTCTCGGCCGACGGCACCCGGGTCGAGCAGCAGACGCCCGCCGCCGCCTCCAACGGCGACTGGATGGAGCCGGCCGCCAAGGGCCAGTTGTGGCGGATCGTCACGGCGCGTATCACGCAGGCGATCATCGCGACGACGACGTCGCTCGTCTCGCCCGGCGCGACCGCCGAGTACGGCGAGCCGGTGACGTTCACGGCGACGATCGCGGGCGGCTCGCCGGTGGCGGGGAGCACCGTGACGTTCAAGGACGGCTCGACGACGATCGGTACCGTCACGTTCACGGCCGGGCAGACCGTCGCCGCGTTCACGACGTCGTCGCTGTCGGGCGGGGCGCACACGATCACCGCGTCCTTCAGCGGAGACGCCATCAACGCGTCCAGCACCAGCCCGCCGGTGACGCTGACCGTCTACAAGACCGCGGTCCGCACCGGCGACGTCGGCGGCACCGTCCCCGCGACGCTGACGCTCACGATGGGCGCGCCCGCGTCCTTCGGCGCATTCACGCCCGGTGTGGACCGCGTCTACACGGCGAGCACGACCGCGGACGTGGTGTCGACAGCCGGCGACGCGACGCTGTTGGTCTCCGGTCCCGACCACCTGACGAACGGCGCCTTCACGCTGCCCCAGCCGCTGCAGGTGAGCGGCGTGCCGAAGACGTACGCGGGACCCGCCTCACATGACATCACCTCGATCGGGTTCCGCCAGCCGATCGGCGCCACCGACGCGCTGCGCACCGGCACCTACGCCACGACGCTGACGTTCACGCTGTCGACGACGACACCGTGATCGGGAAGGGCGGCCGCGCCGCGCGACGCGGCCGCCCCGGTCGCGCAACAATGGTTCACCAGGAAGCATGAGATGACCAAAGCTGCCGACCGAGCTGCAGATGCGACCGGCGTCGTCCTCTTGACGCTGGCCGCGGGGCAGTTCGTGATGGCCCTGGACACCACCGTGATGAACACGGCGATCGCGACGGTCGCCAAGGACCTCGGGACGACGGTGACCGGGATCCAGACAGCGATCACGATGTACACGCTCGTGATGGCGTGTCTGATGATCACGGGCGGCAAGGTCGGCGAGATCGTCGGGCGCAAGCGAGCCTTCACGATCGGCTGCGTCATCTATGCGTGCGGGTCGCTGACGACGGCGCTGGCGCCGAACCTGACCGTACTCATGATCGGCTGGTCGGGCCTCGAGGGCCTCGGCGCGGTGCTGATCATGCCCGCGATCGTGGCGCTCGTCGCGTCGAACTTCGGCAAGCCCGAGCGCCCGCGCGCCTACGGGCTGGTCGCGGCCGCCGGGGCGATCGCCGCCGCGCTCGGCCCGCTGATCGGCGGCGCGTTCACGACCTACGCCTCCTGGCGCTACGTGTTCGCCGGCGAGGACGTGCTGGTCGCGGTGATCCTTCTGCTCGCCCGCCGGGTGATCGACACGCCGCCACAGCAGGGCGTGAAGCTCGACCTGTTCGGCACGCTGCTCTCGGCGCTGGGCCTGGGCATGATCGTGTTCGGCATCCTCAAGTCCGGCAGCTGGGGCGTCGTGCAGTCCAAGCCCGAGGCGCCGGAGTGGGCCGGCCTGTCGCCCGTGATCTGGCTGCTGCTCGGCGGCGGCGTCGCGCTGGCGCTGTTCGTGCGCTGGCAGCGGCTGCGGACCGAACGCGGAGAGGCGGCACTGATCGACCCCCAGCTGCTGCGCAACGTGCAGATGCGCTCCGGCGTGCTCTCGTTCCTGTTCATGTTCCTCGTACAGGCAGGCACGTTCTTCGTGGTCCCGCTGTTCCTGTCCGTGGCGCTGGGGCTGTCGGCGATCGACACCGGGGTGCGGCTCCTGCCGCTGTCGCTGACGCTCCTGGCGTTCGCCGCCGGGGTGCCGAAGCTCGCTCCGGACGCGAATCCGCGGCGGGTCGTGAACGCCGGCTTCCTCCTGCTGTTGGCGGGCCTGGTCCTGCTGATCGCCCTGCTCGACGTCGGCGCCGGGCCCGAGGTCACGACGGGGCCGCTGCTGCTCGTCGGCTCGGGGCTCGGCGCGATGGCCTCGCAGCTCGGCAGCGTGACCGTCTCCGCGGTCCCCGACGAGAAGAGCGGCGAGGTCGGCGGACTGCAGAACACGGGGACCCAGCTCGGCGCGTCGATCGGCACCGCGCTCGCGGGCGCGATCCTCGTCTCCGCGCTGACCGCCGCGTTCTTCAGCGGCATCCAGAACAACCCGGCGATCCCGTCCGACCTCGCGGTCAACGCGCAGGCCCAGCTGGCCGCCGGTGTGCCGTTCGTCTCTGACAAGGACCTCCAGAAGGCGCTCGACGACGCGAACGTCCCCGCGGACACCGCGAGCGCGGCCGTCGAGGAGAACGCGAACGCCCGGATCGACGGCCTGCGCTCGGCCCTCGCCGTGCTGGCGCTCGTCAGCCTCCTCGCACCGCTCGTCACGCGCGGCATCCCCACCGTCCAGCCGGGCGCCGAAGGCAAGCCGAACGCGCCACCGGCGCGCGTCGCCGCCTGAGCCGCGCTCAGCTCACCGGCCAGGGATGCTCGGTGCGCCAGGGGTTCGAGCGGCCCTGGCGATCCAGCCACGCCTGCGCGTCGCGCCGGCCCATCTCGATCAGCGGCTCGATGAACTCCGGAGCGAAGAACAGGTAGCTCAGGAGGTCGCCGCGGACCGGGTTGCGGCCCGCGTCCAGCAGGCGTCCGAGGAGCGCCAGCTCGTGGTTGTGCAGCAGCCCGCGCGCGCCCGCGTAGTGGGTGTTGTAGACGTCGGTCGCCAGGCGCCCGATCGCGAGCCGGTCGGCGGGCGCGACGAAGATGTAGGGCACCAGCCGGTGCGCGATCGAGTCGCCGCTCTGCTTCACGTCGTCGTTGATCGTGCTCAGCGTGTCGACGTCGTGCGCGAGCTGGTCGGCGAGCAGGGACTGGGCGATCGCCGCGGCGCCGTCGAAGACGTCCGGGCGGCGATCGTCGTACTCGAGCGGCGGTCCGGCGACCGAGTTGAGCCCGATCACGAGCACCCGATCGGCGTGCAGCCTCAGCGCGGGCTTGAGCGGCGTGTTGAGCCGCACGCCGCCGTCGCCGTACCACCGCTCGCCGACGAGCACGGCCGGGAAGAGCGACTGGATCGCGCTCGAGGCCTGGACGTGCTCGACCGCGATCCGGGTCGCGACGTAGTCGATCCCGCGGCGGTCGTCGGTGGGCGGCGACTCGCCGCCGTCGTGGAAGACGACGCTCCTCGCCGTCGCGTACGCGGTCGCCACCACGGCGGCCGTCGTCAGCGTGCCGTCGTCGACGTTGCGCGCGAGCTGCTCGAAGTCGATCAGCGCGGCGATCGTCTCCGGCTGCGGGCTGGTGTCGAGCAGGCTCGGCGGGGCGGGCGCGGCGACGCCCAGCAGCTCGAGCCCGTAGAGCAGAAGGCGCGCGAACTCGCGCGGCGAGACCAGCGGGCCGATCACGTCGCCGATCTCGACCTCGAGCCAGTGCTCGCCGCCGGAGCGTGCGGCGGCCTCGAGCCCGTGGTGCGCGTTCGCGGCCAGGTAGGCGGCGCCGAGCCCGCCGGCGCTCGCGCCCACGATGATCCGGACCGGCGCGTCCAGGACCGGTGCGAGCACCTCGAGCGCGCCGAACTCGTATGCGCCGCGCGCGCCACCGCCCGACAGCACCATCCCGATCGCGGGCTCCATCGCCCTCCAGCTTCTCACGCCCCGCGGATCTACGACTGGAGGGGTGCTGCGCTGATCAGCTGAAGAGCAGGATCTCGCTTCCGACGACGCCGTTGAGGTCGCTGATCGCCTTGAAGGCGCGGCGGCTGAGATACAGCAACGCGCCGCGGCCGGGGTGAAGCGAGATCACTTCGGCATCGCCGACGGCGTCGCGGGCGACGGGCTCGGAGACGGACTTCGTCGCGACGATCTGGGCCATGCGCTGCGAGGGCTGCCCGCTGCGGGCGTCGATCACCTCGTAGAGCTCGTAGCCGCGGACGTTGCGGTCCGCCAGCCGGTCCTGCAGGCGTTGGGAGACGAGCTTGTGGCCGTGGGCGGTCAGGATCACGTCCCAGCCGCCGGGGCCGGGAGGATTCCCGTCGGCGTCGGGCTGGTCCAGGCGCGCCTCGTCGAGCACGAACGGTCCCGTCTGGATCGAGTCGAAGACGGTGATCGCGCCGTCGCCCGGCACGAGGACCTGGTCCTCGTTGAGCAGGAACGGCGGCGCGGTCGACAGCTCGGCGCCGAGCAGCTCGATGAAGTCGGCGCGCTCGTAGTCCGACGGTTCGGGCACGTCGCGCGACGTGGCGTGGAACACCGCGCCGGTGGTGCGCGCGAGCTCGTCCAGCCGCTCCTGCAGCCGCTCGGCAGCGGGCTGGGAGTCGAGCGCGATCTGCCACATGAAATCCAGCACGGGCTCGAACTCCTCGCTTCGCGCGAGCCGCTCGAGCGCCTCCCACGCCTCGGCGCTGGGCTGCTCGTGGCGCAGGAGCATGAAGGCCCAGGTGCGACGCATCCGTCAGATCACCGGGAACGACGCGGCGATGCCGAGGCCATAGGCAGGTGCCGGGATCGCCGGGTAGGTCTGGGCGTTGAGCGCGCCGGCGTAGAAGCCGGTCATCGCGGCCGCGAAGGCCGTGCGCGCCTTGATGTCGCGATGCAGGTAGGCGATGAACGCGGTGTTGCGCTTGTTGGGCGCGATCGGGTAGCCCATCGCAAGGGCGGTGGCCGCCAGGACGAGATGGAGCTCGGGGTGCAGCAGCCCCGTGTGGACGACGTCGCGCACCGACATCAGCGGCTGCACGATAGGCCCGCCGACGTACTTCGGCCATGCATGGTGGGCGTGCAGCGGCGCCCGCACGGGGAGCTTGGCCGTCGTGTCGAGCGTGCCCGCGATGCCGCCGGACGCGATCACCACGCTGTAGGAGAGGCCGGGGTTCCAGCGCAGCGGCTTGGGCCGCGGGCGCGGCTTGGGCTTCGCCTTGGGCTTGGGCTTGGCCTTCGGCTTCGGCTTGGGCTTCGGGACCGGCTTGGGCCGCGACAGGAGGTACTCGATCAGCTTGTAGATCGCGTACAGGACCAGCAGGACGATCAGGATGATCGCCATGATCATGAGCGCCTCCCAGAACGCGGCGATCAGCGCCTCGATCACGGCCACCGGGATGCCGATCACGACCGCCGCGGCCGCCGCGGGCGGCGAGGCCATCTGCGCCGCCGCCGCGAGCCGTGACGGCGTGAACGCCTCCAGGCCCGCGGTCAGGCCCGACGTGTCCTCGCCTGACCCGCCGCCGGTGACGAGGCTGGCGAGCTGCGAGATCACGCGCCGGGCGAAGTTCGTGATGCCGTTGAAGATCGTGGTCCCGAGATTCGACAGTGCCTGGACCGGCGAGCGGACGATGTTCAGCGTCACGTCGATGATCGGCCGCAGCGCGGTGGCGATCCGCTCGATGTAGCCGAGCAGGCCGCTGATCACGCCCGCGACCGCGCCGCCGACCGCCTGCACGATGCGCCCGGCGACCTCGGCGACCTTCGAGGCGACCTCGCCGGCGGCGCGCCTGAGGTTCGACCAGACCTCCTCGAGGTACGCGCCGATGCTCTGCGCGACGAGGCCCATGACGCTCGAGGTGTGCTCGTCGAAGTCGGCCTCGACCTGGGTGTTCTGCGTCTTTGCGCCTTCGAGGACCGCCGCCATCGCCGCGCGCCCGGCGGTCTCGAACTCCGCGGTGTCCGACGTGGCGTCGACCGTCTCGAGGTGGGGGTGCGTCGCCTCGTCGCCCGGGTAGTCGCCGTTGGCATAGCAGAACTCGACGATCTGGCCCAGCGTCGCGATCGCGTGCTCGCGGTTGGCGGCGATCTCGGCCAGCGACGCCGCCTCGTGCTGGTCGACCTGCGCGAGCGCGCCCTGCTCCATGCGGCCGAGCACCGACTGGACGCCGCGGCCGATCGACCGCGTCACCGCGCTGAGCCTGCGCGTCACGTCGGCGAACTTCTGGCTGATCTGGGTGACGGCACGGGTGATCGCGCTCATCACGCGGCCGATGAAGCCGGTGATCGCGGCGCCGACGCGCGAGATGACGCCCATCACCGCGCCGACGACCGACGAGATCGCGCGGCCGATGAACGTCTGCACGCCGCCGAGCGCACGGCTCACGGCGCCGGTGACGCTGGTCACCGCGCCGCCGATCAGCGAGCGCAGGCGGCCGGCGCCGGGCAGGTCCGGGATCGGGATGCTGCGCGCGACGCCCGCGATGCCGTTGACGATGCCGCCCACCGTGCCGGTGACGAGCGACGCGATCCCGTTCGCGCCGGTCTGCAGCGCGCCGGTGACCGTGCTGCCGAGTTGCTGCGCGCGGGCGAACACGCCCTGCGCGGTCGCCTGGACGGCGGCGGCGCGGCCCGCGATCCAGCCCGTCACGTCGAGCCGCTTGGCCTCCACGGCGTCGGTCACCGTCTGCGCATGGTCACCGAAGAACGCGTCGACGGCGGCGCGCTTCTCGCCGAAGTACGCCGAGATCTCCTGACGCCGCGTCGCCGCGCGAGCGCTCACCTTCTGCGCGCTGTCCGCGCTGCCGGCCTGGATCTGCGCGATCTGGGCGGACGCCTCGGCGGCGAGCGGCAGGTCGGGCGAGGAGATCAGTTCGTCGCCGGCTTCCGAGCGCGCGGCCACCTCGGGCCCGGCCGCGCCCGCGGCGCGCTCGGGCGCCGCGCCTGCCGCGGCCTCGGTCCCGGCCGCCCCGGCCTCGGGCCCGGCCGCCCCGGCGGTGGCCTCGGGCGCCGCCGCCCCGGCCTCAGGCGCCGCCGCGCCGGCTTCGGGCCCGGCCGCGCCGGCCTCGGGCCCCGCCGCGCCGGCCTCGGGCCCCGCCGCGCCGGCCTCGGGCCCCGCCGCGCCGGCCTCGGGCCCGGCCGCGCCGGCCTCGGGCCCCGCCGCCCCGGCCTCGGGCCCGGCCGCGCCGGCCTCGGGCCCCGCCGCGCCGGCCTCAGGCCCGGCCGCGCCGGCGGCCTCAGGCCCGACACCCGCGTGTTCAGCGCCGGCACTCGCGGCGTCCGGTCCGCCGGCGACCGCTTCTCCGGCCGGGCCGGCGCCGGCATTCGCGGCGTCCGGCGCGCCCGCGACCGCGTCTCCGGCTGGGGCGGCGCCGGCAAGCGCGGCATCTTGCGCGCCGGCGACCGCTTCTCCGGCCAGGCCGGCGCCGGCAAGCGCGGCGTCCGGTGCGCCCGCGACTGCGGCGTTCGGCCCGCCCGCCGCGCCCGCGACCGCCTCTCCGGCCGGCGCCGCGCCGGCAACAGCGGCGTCCTGCCCGCCGGCGACCGCTTCTCCGGCCAGGCCGGCGCCGGCATTCGCGGCGTCCGGTGCGCCCGCGACTGCGGCGTTCGGCCCGCCCGCCGCGCCCGCGACCGCCTCTCCGGCCGGCGCCGCGCCGGCAACAGCGGCGTCCTGCCCGCCCGCCGGCGCGGCGCCCGCGACCGCCTCTCCGGCCGCGGCGTCCTCAGACGCGGCCGGCGCGGCGGCGCCCTCGGCCTCGGCGGGTTCCTCTCCGTCCTCGTTGCGGCGGCGGCTCACCGTCGCCCGCAGCGCGCGGGCGACGGCGGCGTCGGTGTCGTTCGCCGCGGCGGGCGCTCGCGCGGCCGCGCGGCGAGCCGAGCGGGAGGCGCCGAGGCGGCGCGCCGCGGCTCCGTTGCTGTACCCGGTGACCGGCCGCAGCGGCGACCTCACGGGCTCGGGTTCGGGCGGCGCCGGCTCTCCGGTCGGTCCTTGCTCAAGTTCGGGGTCGACTCGCGGCGCGGCCACGATCGGTTGAGGCGCACAGGTATGCGCTCGATACGTCGAGTCATAGTTCTGACATTCCGTCTGGATCCCGCGTTCGCCGCGGCCACCCGCGCACGTCCGTTGTCGATCCGTGCTCGCTATGCGCGCTCAATTCGACAGCGCGCTACGGCAGCGCAGCGAGTTCCCGGTCGAGTGAGCCGATCAGGCCGGGCACCGAGGCGCGCTGCCGCTGGTAGGCGGCGGCGAGCTCCGGGTCCACGTCGACCCGCTGCGGCGGCGGTGCGGCTGGATCGGCGAGCAGCGCGAGCGCCTCGGCGAGATCCCCGGCGCGCCCGAGCGCGAGCATCCCCAGCGCGGCGGCACCGAGCGCGGTGCCCTCCGCGTCACCCACGACGTACAGCGGGCGCTCCAGCGTCGCGGCCATCACCTCGCGCCACAGGCGCGCCCGGAACGTTCCGCCGGTCACGCGCACGGCGTCGATCGGCTGCAGCCGGTCGAGCGCGTCGAGCACGATCCTGAGCTGGAGGCAGACGCCCTCGAGCGCAGCGCGGATCAGGTGTCCGCGGGTGTGCTCGCTGCGCAGCCCGAGATACGCGCCGGGCAGGTCGGGATCCCACCGCGGCGCCCGCTCCGGGAGCAGGTGGGGCAGCATCACCAGCCCGTCGCTGCCCGCGGGCACGGCCGCGGCGAGCTCGAGCACCGCCTCGTCGCCCGCGACGTCGGGCGCGAGCGCCTGCCCCGCCCAGCGGATCACGAACCCGCCGTTGCTGACCGCCGCGCCGACCGCCCAGGCGAAGTCCGTCAGCGCGTAACAGAACAGCGTCCCGTTATCATCGAGCCGCGGCTCCGGCACGATCGTGCGGATCGCGCCGCTGGTGCCGAGCGAGAGCCCGGCCACGCCCGGCACGATCGCGCCGGTGCCGAGATTGCCGAGCGGGCCGTCCGCGGCGCCGGCCACCACAGGCAGGCCCGCGGGCAGCCCCGCGCGGGCGGCCGGCCCCTCGTCGAGCGCGAGCGTCGCCGTGGTCGGCAGGATCGGCGGGAGCTGCTCGGCCGAGATGCCGGCGACCGCCAGCGCCTCCGCGCTCCACGCGCGCGTCGCCATGTCGAGCAGCCCGGTGCCCGACGCCGACGAGAGCTCCGTCACCAGCCGGCCGGTGAGCCGCCACAGGACGTAGTCCTTGAGCCCCACCCACCAGCGCGCGGCGGCGAACGTCGCCCGGTCGTGGCGCGCGAACCAGATCAGCTTGGTCAGCGGCGTCATCGGGTGCACGGGCGCGCCGGTCTGCCGGTGCAGCGCGCGGGCCGCGCCGGACGCCCGCAGCTCGGCGGCCTCCTCGCGCGAGCGCGCGTCGGCCCAGGTGATCAGCGGCGTCAGCGGCTGCATGCCGGCGTCGAGCCCGATCAGGCCGTGCATCGCCGTGCTCACGGAGATCGCCAGCACGTCCACGTCGCCCGCAAGGCATTCGGCCAGCGCCGCGGCGCACGCCGCCACGATCGCCTCCGGGTCCTGGACCTGCCACCCCGGCGCCGGGTGCAGCAGCGGATACTCGCGGATCGCGACCCGCCGCCACGCCGAGCCGGGGGCGAACGCGACAGCCTTGGTCCCCGTGGTGCCGACGTCGAGCCCCACGATGACCTCGGTCATACGGCCGCCACCAGTTCGCCGTCCGCCGGTAGCGCCGGATCGAGGAAGTCGAGCACGCGGCGCACGGCCTCGGGCCGCGGGCCGGCGGCCAGCGCGACGACCTGGTCCGCGCGGGCATCGTCCACCGGCGCGCCCGCGCCGCGCAGGTGGTCGATCCACGCGCCGAGCACGCGCACCGCTCCCGCCGGCATCCGGCCGGCCGCGCGCTCGGCCCGCAGGACGGGCAGGATCCGGATCGGCAGCTTCTCGGACCCGTCGGCGGCGATCTGGGCGAGCCGGTGGCGCATGCGCGGGTTCGCGAAGCGCTCGAGCAGCGCCGCGCGGTAGTCGCCGGCGGGCAGCGTCAGGTGCGCCGACGCCTCATCCCACCACTGTTCGAGCCACGCCCGGCAGGTGGGATCCGCGACCGCGCCGGCGACCGTCTCGTGCCCGCGCGCCGACCCGGCGTAGGCGAGCAGCGAATGGCCGCCGTTCAGCAGCCACAGCTTGCGCTGCTCAAACGGCGCGACGTCGTCAGTGAACGTCGCGCCGGCGTCCTCCCAGCGCGGCCGGCCGCCGGGGAAGTCGCCGCTCAGGACCCACTCGCTGAACGGCTCGGTGACCACCGGGCAGTGGTCCCAGTCGCCGGCGACATCGTCCGCGGTCGTGCGCGGGGTGATGCGATCGACCACGGTCGTCGCCGTCGACACCGCTTCCTCCAGCCAGGCACCCAGCCCCGGATCGACCCGCTCGGCCAGATCGGCGACGACCCGCGCCACGACCGCGCCGTTGTCCGGCAGGTTGTCGCACGGGATCAAGGTCAGCGGGCCCGCATCCGCGCGGCGGCGGGCGGCGAGCCCCGCGACCAGCCGGGCCGGCGCCGTGTGCACGCGCGCGCTGAGATCCGCGCGCAGCGCCGCGGCGTCCCGGTCCACCCCGGCGTCCGCGTATCCGGCCTCCGTGACGGTGATCGTCACGCCCCGCACCTCCGGCGACGCGAAGTACGCGAGCCAGGCCGCGTGCTCGCTCGCCGCGTGTGCGCGCGCGAGGCTGCCGATCACGTCGAAGCGGTCGCCGTCGGCGGCGCGCGTGATCAGCGTGTAGCGCCCGCCCTGGGCGGTCAGCGCCTCGGCGAGCTCGGCGCGCCGGCCGGAGAACGCGGCGATCCCCCAGCCGTCGCCGGCGCGGTCGGTGTACCAGGCCTGGTGCGCACGGAAGAAGTTCCCGAGGCCGAGGTGCAGGAGCCGGATCACAGCTTGAACACCTCGGTCGGGCGCCCGCTGACGAGATCGACCGCCGCCTCGAGCGCCTCGTCCTCGTCGAGCCGGTGCTCGGCGACCAGCTCCGCGAGCCAGCCGGCGTCGAGCCGGCGCGACATGTCATGGCGGGCGGGGATCGAGCAGAACGCGCGCGTGTCGTCGATGAAGCCCGACGTGCGCGAGAACCCCGCGATCTCGGTGACCGCGCGCCGGTAGCGCCGGATCGGCTCCGGGGCGTCGAGGAACCACCACGGCGCGCCGACGTACACCGAGGGGTAGAACCCGGCCAGCGGCGCGAGCTCGCGCGACCACACGGTCTCGTCGAGCGTGAACACGACCAGGTGGAAGCCGGGGTATGTGCCGTAGCGCTCCAGCAGCGGGCGCAGCGCGTCGGTGAACTCGATCCGGAGCGGGATGTCGACGCCGATGTCCGGCCCGTAGCGCGCGGCCGTCGGGCCGTGGTGGCCGCGGCGCACGGCGGGGTGCAGCGTCATCACCAGCCCGTCCTCGCACGACATCCGCGCCATTTCGAGCAGCATGTGCCGGCGCAGCGCGACGGCCTCCGCGGGCGCGGCGGCGCCGGCCAGCGCCTGGCGATAGATCCGTGCGGCCTCCCCCGGCTCGAGCGCGTCCGTGCGGACGTCGGAGTGGCTGTGGTCGGCCGACGTCGCGCCGTGGGCGATGAAGTGACTCCGTCGCGCTTCCATCGCCGCCACGAAGCCGGCGTACTCGCCCGTGTCGAGCCCCGTGACCTCGCCCAGCCGTGCGATCGCCGCCGCCCATCCGGGCGCCGCCGGCTCGAGGTAGCGATCGGGCCGGAAGGTCGGGATCACGCGCCCGGACCAGCTCGGGTCGGCGGCCAGCGCGGCATGGACGGCGAGGTCGTCGCAGGGGTCGTCGGTCGTGGCCAGCACCGCGATCCTGAAGCGCTCGTAGAGCGCGCGCGGCCGGAAGGCGGGCTCGGCGAGCCGGGCCATCAGGTGGTCGTGGATCGCGTCGGCGGTGGCCGCCGACGGACGCTGCGCGACGCCGAAGATCTCGGCGAGCTCCGCCTCGAGCCAGGTGCGCACGGGCGTCCCGCGGAAGCTGTCCCAGTGCGAGCACAGGAGCCGCCACACCTCGCGCGAGCGTTCCTCGGAGAGCTCGCCTTCACCGACGCCGAGCAGGTCGAGCCCGACGCCCGCGGCATGCAGCAGCCGCGTGACGTAGTGGTCGGGCGTCACGAACAGGCTCGCCGGATCGCGGAACGGCTGGTCATCGAGCAGCAGCCGCGGGTCCACGTGGCCATGCGGAGAGATCACCGGCAGCTCGCGCACGGCCTCGTAGAGCCGGCGCGCGATCGCTCGCACGCCGGGCTCGGGCGGCAGTAGCCGGTCCGGGTGCAGCGCGGTCATGCCCGTATAGTGGACCCGAGACGGGGATGAGGCATACCGGGACCCCGGAGCCTGGATCCGCAGCGCGGATCGGCGGGCCTGAACACGTGCTCGGCGACCACGAGGTCCGCGCGTTCGTGCACGAGCAGCTCGCCGCCGCCCGGCTCGACGGGCGCAGCGTGTGCGTGCTCGTGCCCGACGGGACCCGCAGCTGCCCGCTGCCGCTTCTCCTGTCGGCCGTGCACGAGGCGCTGCACGGCCGCGTGACCCGCCTGACCGTGCTGGTCGCGCTCGGCACCCACGCCCGCATGAGCGAGCCGGCGCTGGCGGCCCACCTCGGCGGGCGCTATCCCGGGATGGCGGTGCTCAACCACGAGTGGTCCGACCCCGCGACGTTCGCGCGCGTCGGGCGCATCAGCGCCGAGCGGATCGCCGAGCTCTCGCACGGCATGCTCGACCACTCCGTCGAGGTGCGGATCAACCGCGCCGTCGTCGAGCACGACGTCACGCTGATCGTCGGCCCCGTCTTCCCGCACGAGGTCGTGGGCTTCTCCGGCGGCAACAAGTACCTCTTCCCGGGCGTGTCCGGACAGGAGCTGATCGACGTCTCGCACTGGCTCGGCGCGCTGATCACGAGCGCCGAGATCATCGGCACCCGCGGCGTCACGCCGGTCCGCGCGCTGATCGACGAGGCCGCGTCGCTGGTCGGCGGCGAGCGGCTGGCGTTCTGCGTGGTCGTGCAGTCCGGCTCGGACGCGCTGCACGCCGCCGCCTTCGGGGAGCCGCGCGCGGCCTGGGCGACCGCCGCCGCCGTGGCCGCGCACACCCACGTCCGCTACCTCGACGCGCCGGTGCGTCGCGTGCTCTCGCTGATCCCGCGCAAGTACGAGGACATGTGGACCGGCGCCAAGGGGTTCTACAAGGTCGAGCCGGTCGTCGCCGACGGCGGTCAGGTCGTGCTCTACGCGCCGCACATCCGCGAGGTCAGCGTGATGCACCCCCACATCGTCGAGATCGGGTACCACTGCCGCGACTACTTCGTCAAGCAGTGGGACCGCTTCAAGGACGCCCACTGGGGCGACCTCGCCCACTCCACCCACCTGCGCGGCGCCGGCACCTACGACCCGGTCCAGGGCGAGCGCCTGCGTGTGACGGTCACGCTCGCCACCGGCATCCCCGAGGCGCAGGTCCGCGCGATCAACCTCGACTACCTCGACCCGGCGCTGGTCGACCCGGACGCCTGGGCGGCCGACCCCGACACGCTCGTCGTGCCGCAGGCCGGCGAGGTCCTCTACCGACTGGCGGATTCGAACTACGAGGCGTAGTATTCCCACCCCGATCATGCCCCCTGAGCTGATCATCGCGCTGCGTCATGGTGAGAAGCCGGCCAACGCCGAGGACGACGCGCAGGAGGTCGACGAAGCGGGTCCGGGCTTCGACGAGGAAGGGCGAGAGAATCCGAGCTCGCTGACGCTGCGGGGCTGGCAGCGCTCGGGAGCGCTGGCCGGCACGGCGCTGTGCGGCCTGCTCGCGCAGCGCGCCGGCGTCACGTTCGCGGTCCCGAGTTACGGGCACACCGATCAGCACCGGTCCTATCAGACGGTGCACGCGCTCGCCCGGCGGTTCGGCGAGAAGCCGAAGCCGTGGACGTCCGCCGACGAGGTCGACGAGCTGCTCACGCGGGCGCTCGCCTGCGACGGCACGCTCGTGCTGTGCTGGGAGCACGACGCGCTGGCCCAGTTCGCGCGCAAGCTCTCCCACGCGGCGCCCGCGGACTGGCCGCACGGGCGCTTCGACGTCCTGTGGGTGTTCGAACGCAGCGACGACGCCTACGGCTTCAAACAGATCGCCCAGGACCTGCTGCCGGGCGACCACGCGTAGGCGGTCGCCCGACCGTAGAGTCCCGCGCGATGGACGTGCGGGCCTCCGACGCCGAGCGTGACGCCGCCGTGGACCGCCTGCGCGGAGCGGCGGCGGAGGGACGGCTGACGCTCGAGGAGCTGACCGATCGCATCGAGGCCGCCGCCGGCGCGGTGATGCGCTCAGAGCTCGTGCCGCTCACGTCGGACCTGCCGGCGACGGCCGTCGGCCACGTCTCCCAGCTTCCAAACGTGCGCGGGGTGGGCGACGTCAAGCGCTCCGGGACGTGGGTCGTCGGCGCCGAGAACTCGTTCCGCACGTGGTTCGGCAACATCACGCTCGACCTGCGCGAGGCGCAGATCGGCGCGACCGAGATCCACATCCACGCCCGTGTCGGGATCGGGAACATCGTCCTGCTCGTCCCCGAGGGCGTCGAGGTCGACGTGCAGGCCCGCACGGAGATCGGCCGGACCAAGCTCGAGGCCGGCCCGGGGACACTCGGCGCGCCGCGCATCGTGCTCACCGGCGGCACGCTGTTCGGCGACGTCAAGGTCCGCCACCGGCGGCTCTGGGAGAAGCTGACGCGGCGCTGAGCACCCGAGCCGGATACGGTGCGCATGGGGTGACATGAGACCGGGGATCGACGTGAGGCTGCTGGGGGTGCTGGAGGTGGTGGCCCCGGCCGGGCGCGTGGAATTCGAGGGCGCCAAGCAGCGGCGGCTCTTCGTCGCGCTCGCGCTGCGGGCGCCGGAGCCCGTGTCCGTCGACGAGCTGGTGGAGGCGGTGTGGGCCGACGCGCCTCCGGACGGCCGCGAACCGGCGCTGCAGAAACAGGTCTCGCGCCTGCGCGCGCGGCTCGGCGATGACCTGCCGGTCCGCCGCCGGGCCGCGGGATACGCGCTCGAGATCGAGCGCGAGACGATCGACAGCCGCCGGTTCGAGGCGGAGCTGGAGCGCGCTCGCGCCGAGCGCTCGGCGGACGGGCTCGCGGCCGCGCTCGCCCTGTGGCGCGGCCCGGCGCTGGCCGATCACCGCTTCGACGAGTTCGCCCAGAGCGAGATCGCGCGCCTCGAGGAGCTGCACGTCGAGGCGATCGAGCTGCGTCTCGCCGCCGAGCTGGCGCGCGGGCAGGCCGCCGACCTCGTGGGCGAGCTGCGCGCGCTCGTCGCCGAGCACCCGCTGCGCGAGCGGCTGCGCGGATCGCTGATGCTCGCGCTCTACCGCGCCGGCCGCCAGGCGGACGCGCTCGAGGTCATGCGCGACGGGCGGCGGCACATGGTCGAGGAGCTCGGCCTCGAGCCCGGGCCCGAGTTGCGGCGGTTGGAGACGATGATCCTCGCCCAGGATCCCTCGCTGGTCGGCGAGGCCAAGGCCGACGTGCTCGACGCGCCGCTGCCCGTCCCGGCGAATGTGACGATCGGCCGCGAGGGCGAGCTGGCGGAGATCGGCGCGCTCCTCATGCGCTCGGAGGTTCGGCTGCTGACACTCGTCGGCACGGGCGGCGTGGGAAAGACGCGGCTCGCGCTCGAGGCCGGGCGCGCGCTCGCCGGCCGCCTGCCGGGGGGCGTGGCCTACGTCGATCTGGAAGACGCCGGCGCGCTGGTGCCCGCCGCCGCGTCGGCGCTCGCCGTGGTGGCCGAGACGCCGGCCGAGCTCGGCGAGCAGCTCGCGCGGGCAACCCGCGGCGCCGGCGCGCTGCTCGTGCTCGACGGGTTCGAGCGCTTCCTCGCCGACGCCGCCGAGGTCTCGCAGGTGCTGGCGGCCGCGCCGAACCTGACCGTGCTCGCGACGAGCCGCGCGCCGCTGCGGCTGACCGCCGAGCACGCCTACCGCGTGCAGCCGCTGGCCGACTCGAGCGCCGCGGCATTGTTCAGCGCGCGCGTGAAGGCGCTGCGGCCGGAGTGGGCGCCGGTCGACGAGGACGGCGTGGTCGAGGAGATCTGTGCGCGCCTGGACGGACTGCCGCTGGCGATCGAGCTGGCCGCCGACCGCGCGCGGCTGCTCCCGCTGCCCGCGCTGTTGCAGCGCCTCCAGCGCCGGCTCGAGCTGCTGAGCTCGGGCCCGCGCGACCTGCCGGCCCGGCATCAGTCGCTGCGCGCGACCCTCGAGTGGTCGTGGGAGGTGCTCGCCCCGGCCCAGCGCCGGCTGCTCGCGCGCCTGGGCGTGTTCGAGGGCGGCGCCTCGCTCGAGGCCTTCCTCGCCGTCGGCAATGCCGAGGACGAGCCGGCCGAGGAGCTGCTGGCCGGGATCATGGCCAGGAGCTCGCTGATGGTCCTCGAGGCCGGACCGGACGGGCAGCCGCGGCTGTCGATGCTCGACACGGTGCGCGAGTTCGCCGCCGAGCAGATCGCGGCCGACGCGGCGCTCGAGCAACGTCACGCGCGCTACTTCCTCGAATACGCCGAGCGCGCGGCGGAGCAGGCTTCGCGCGCGGACCGGCGCGCCTGGCTCGGCCGGCTGGCGGCCGAGCGGGGCAACCTGCGCGTCGCGTTCGAGCGCCTGCTGAGCGCCGGCGCGGGCGAGGACGCCCTGCGGATCGCGATCGCCTTCGCGCGCACGCTGCCCTGGGACGCGCACGCCCACGAGGTCCGCGGCTGGCTCGAGCGGGCGCTCGCCGCGCTCGGCCCGGAGCCGAGTGCCCGGCGCGCCGCGGCGCTGTACTTCGACGGGCAGCTCGCGCTCTCGCAGACGCGCTTCGCGGCCGCCGAGCGCGCCCTCGGTGAGGCGCTCGCGGCGGCCCGGAGCCTGGCGGACGCCGCGCTCGAGGCCGCCGCGCTGACGGCGCTGGGCCGCTGCGCCGTGCTGACCGCCGGGCCGTCGGCGGCCGAGCGCTGCGACCGCGCCGTGGCGATCGCCCGGCGCGTCGGCGCGCCCGGGCTGCTGGCCGACGCGCTGCTGGCCGCCGCGGGCGCGTGCGAGCGCGCGCAGGACTGGCGGCGCGCAGCCGAGCTCGCCGACGAGGCGCTCGCGCTCTACCGCGACGCGGGCGATCCCTATGGCGTCGCCGCGGCGCTCGCGGAGCAGGGGTACTACGACATGGTCCACGGGCGCCTGGAGCGTTCGGAGCTCCGACTCGGCGAGGCCGTCGCGCTGCGCCGCCAGCTCGGCGACGACCGTCGGCTCGTCGAGCCGCTGATCGACAACGCGTGGCTGGACCTGGCACGCGGCAGCAGCGAGCCGGCCCGGCGCGGGTTCTTCGACTGCCTCGCGCTCGCCGGCCACGTCGACGATCAGTTCAACGTCGCCGAGGCGCTCGCCGGGCTCTCCTCGCAGGCCGCGCTCGACGGCGAGCATGTCGACGCCGCGCGCCTGGCGGGCGCGTCGGCGGCGCTGCACGAGCGCATCGGCGCACCGCCGTGGGAGTCCGTGAGCGCGATCCACGAGCGCGCGCTGACCGCGACGCGCGAGGCACTGGGCGCCGCTGCATTCGCGGCGTTCTACGCCGAAGGGCGGCGGCTCTCGGCCGGCCAGGCGGCGGCCCGCAGGAGCGGCGCCGCGCGGCGCTCGGCGGCCGCCGGACTCGCGCGCTGACGAGCCGCGTCAGCGCGACGTCTGCGGCGCGTCAGCCGGTCGTGGTGGGCTGCGGTCACGCGGAACCGACCGACAACGACTGGGGGAATGCACATGCGTACAGCACTGCGGAGGCTCACGATGTGGACCGGTGAGCGGGCACCGGCGAGGGCGCTCGGCCCCGTCGCCGTCGTCGTCGCCCTGCTCGCGGCCGCCGCGCCCGCATCGGCGAACGTGGTCATCAACGAGGTGGAATCCGACGGCGGCGGCGGTGTCGCCGACTGGGTCGAGCTGATGAACACCGACGCGGCCCCCGCCAACGTCGGCGGATACGTGCTCAAGGACAGCGACGACGGTCACTCGCTCACGATCGCGCCCGGCACGACGATCCCCGCCCATGGCTTCCGCGCCGTCGACGTCGACGTCGCGGGCGGGTTCGGCCTTGGCTCCAACGACGCGGCGCGCCTGTTCGCGCCCGGCAACCTCGTCACCCCGGTGGACAGCTACGCGTGGACCTCGCACGCGGCCGCGACCTACGGCCGCTGCCCCGACGGCACGGGCGCGATGGTCTCGACCAACAGCCCGACGCGCGGCGCGGCCAACGACTGCCCGGTGGCCGGCCTCCCGTGGCCGGGGAGCACGGACGTGTCGACCGCCGACGACCTCAACGTGTTCGGCTCGAACCTCAGCGGCCTGGCCTACCAGCCCAGCGGCTCGGGCGAGCGAGGGGTGCTGTGGGCGGTGCGCAACGGCCCGTCGACGCTCTACCGGCTGATCTATAACGGCACGAAGTGGACGCCGGACACGGCCAATGGCTGGAGCGCCGGCAAGCAGCTCGTCTACCCCAACGGGGCCGGCGTGCCGGACGCCGAGGGCGTGACGCTCGTGGCCGGAGACGCGAACGCGGTCTACGTGTCGACCGAGCGCAACGACGACGGGCCCAACAGCAACACCAGCCGTCCCGCGGTCCTGCGCTACGACGTCTCGGCGCCGGGCGCCACGCTCACGGCCACCAATGACTGGAACCTGACCGCGGACCTGCCCGGGCTCGGTGCGAACCTCGGCCTGGAGGCCATCACCTGGGTGCCGGACGACCTGCTCGTCGCCAAGGGCTTCCGCGACGAGGCCAAGGGCGCGACGTACAACCCCGCCGACTACCCCGGCCACGGCGCAGGCCTCTTCCTCGTGGGAGTCGAGCAGAACGGGATGATCTACGCCTACGCGCTCAACCCGACGACCGGCGCCTTCGTCCAGGTCGCGCAGATCGCGAGCGGGTTCCCGAAGATCATGGACCTCTCCTACGAGCCCGAGAGCACCCATGTGTGGGCGGTGTGCGACGACAGCTGCAACGGCCGGACCGCGACGCTGGACATCGCACAGACCGGCCCGAACGCCGGCCGCTTCGTCGTCACCGGCACGTACGAGCGTCCCGCGGGCATGGCGAATCTCAACAATGAGGGCTTCACCATCGCCCCGCAGGCAGAGTGCGTCAACGGCCTCAAGCCGGTCTTCTGGTCCGACGACAGCAACACCGCCGGCCACGCGCTGCGCACGGGCAGGATCAACTGCACGGCGATCGCGCCGCAACCGACGCCGGTGGCCACCCCCACGCCGACGCCCCCGACGCAGCCGACGACCAAGCCGCCGGTCATCGTGGCCGATCGCACCGCACCGCAACTCAAGGTCGCGCTCAAGCTCACGAACGCGATCCGCCGCTCCGGGAAGTTCGGCGCCGTGGTCACGCTGGGCGAGCGGGCGAACCTGACCGTCAGGGCCGCCACGGCCAAGACCGCCCGGAGCCAGGCCCGGACGCTTCTCACGACGACGCGCGGCAACGTCCCCGCGGGCAAGCTCACGCTCAAGCTGAGCCTGAGGCACAGCGTTCGCGTGGCGCTGCACAAGGGTCAGACGATCACGCTCACCGTGCAGGCGCGCGACGCCGCCGGGAACGTCGCGACCAGCCGTGCAACGGCAAGGGTGCCGTAGGCGCTCACTCGAGGGCTGCGCCGCCGAACCCCAGCTCGTTGCCGTCCGGGTCGCGATAGAGCGCCTTGCGTACGCCGTTGGCGTACGTGAGGCGCTCTTCGGGCTCGAGCCCGCGAGCCGCGACCGCGGCCACGTGGGCGTCGAGGTCGTCGAGGAAGACCGTCACCGCGCAGTGGCCCGCGGCGGCCGGGTGCTCGACGACGTAGATCGACCGCTCCTCGGCCAGCGTCCAGACCGCCTCGGTGGCGTTGGGAAAGAACGACGGCTCGCCGAACAGCTGCTCGTACCACGGCCGGGCAGCTTGCAGATCCCGAACGCGCAGGCCCGCGAAGAGGTGCAACGGCATCGCCGCGAGTCTAGGAGAATCCTTGGGGCGCCGCTTACGGAGCGGTGGTGGAGAGCGTGAACGTGAGCGTCTTGGAGTAGTTGCCGGTGCGCAGCGGATCGGTCGCGGCGATCGACTGCGTGAAGCCGATGGTCACCGGGTCGTTGCTGACCGGCGCGGCATACGTCTTCACGTCGGTGGGCAGGGCGGAGCCGGCGACGAGCAGCGGCTGCGCGAGCGAGAACGCACCGTTGACCAGATGTCCGGTCGCGGACGGGCTCGGGTCGCTCACCGACAGCGTCGCGTCGCCCGCCGTGGAGATGACGTTCGCGTTCACCGACGCGCTGTAGTCCCTGGTCACACCCGGAACGAACGCCCCGAAGCTGGCCGGGCCGCCGAGCGAGAGGCCGAGGGTCGCTGCGACCGTGCCACCTACGGCTGCCGGCTGGCTGGTGTCGACGCCGAACCTCCAGAGATGGTCGTCGGTCCCGTTGTCGCTCCACTGCAGCGCGACTGTCCCGGGAGTCGTGGACGCGTTCTGGATACCCAGCACAAGCCCACTGTTGCGGTTGACGAGCTTGAAGTATTCGCCGCCGGCGTCGACGATCGACCATTCGTGGTCGGGGGTGAGGTTGTCGCCCCACTGCAGTGCGGTCGCGCCGACAACCTTCGACGCGCCGGTGATGCCGAGCGTGAGCCCGCTGTTCTCGTTGACGATCTTGTAGTAGCCGTTCTCCGCGGGTACGAGCGCCCAGCGGTGATTGGCGCTTGCGTCCGCGGGCTGCTGCTGCACCGCGGCCCCCGCGGCGGTGCCCGCGCCGGCGACGCCGAGTTCGAGCCCACTGTTCTTGTTGATGATGCGCACCGCGGGACCTTGCGGCCACCACGACTCGAGCTCGGTCACACCCACGAACTTCTGAGGCTGCGGGGTGAACACGACCCGCAACTGCGACGTCGTGATCGTGTGGAACGACACCTCGTTGGCGTCATTGGCCACCGGCGTGGCCGGCACCTCCGTGGCGCTCGGGACTTCGCGCCAGGTGGAGCCGTCGAGATACTGCACCTCCATGCTCCTGGGCACCCGGACGGTGTCGCCGTCGTCGTAGGTGTAGAGCTTGACCTCGTCGACCTGGCGCGGCGCGCCGAAGTCCACGCCCAGGTAGTCCGTAGGATTGGGCGAGCCGGCATTGGTCCAGCGATCCTCGGGGATCGAGTCGTAGCGGATCCACCCGTCGGTCGCCTGCATCGGTGCGTCGAACGTCGTCGGCTGGCACGTCTGTCCGCTGTGACAGTGAGGACCGTTGGAGACCGGGTTGGTGAACGATGCGAACGCCTGCGGGTAGGGCTGCGTCACCGTTCTGCGGTTCCACGTCTGGTCGAACGTGAGCGGATTGGCGGCGACGTTCATCAGCGTCTGCGCCGGCGGAGCGATGCGCGCGGCGCCGACCTGGATCGTCTGCTTGGTCAGCGTCGGACTCGACGCGATCCGCGTGCCGTCCTCGAACACCTGGAGGCCGCTGCCGTGCCCGTAGTGGCTGCCGTCGCGATCCCACAGGATCGTCATCAGGTGCCCGTGATAGGGAAGGTCCTCGAGCGCGAAGTAGTTCCAGCTCGGGTCGACCAGCGGATCGAGCACGAGTGTGTCATCGGCTTGCGGACGGATGCCGAGCAGACCGGTGAAGACCAGGTCGTTGAAGCTCGAGTGGTTGTAGTTCTCGCTGAAGTTGAAGCCGTCGTAGATCCAGTTGCCGGTGTCACCGTCGGCGGATTCCGCGACGTACGGCTTGCCATCCTTGTGCTGGAGCGTCGCGAACTGGCCGAGCAGCCGCCGGTAGTCGGCGGCGGTGATGTAGCTCTGCGCCGGGTAGTCGTGCAGTAGGTTCGCCAGCCCGGTGAGCTCCATGCTCGTCGCGTACGGCCAGCTCGGCCCGTCCCAGCGACAGCAGTTCTGGTCCTCGCGGTTCGGTGCGGCGGGGATCGCCTGGTAGTCGAAGTACGGGTTCGCCTGGATCTTCTCCGGCGTCCCGCTGAACTGCAGCGTGTTGTTGCCCGACCGCAGCGTGACGTCGACCGTCGCGTACGGCGAGGCGGGTGTGATCGGGATCGGCGCGGCGCCGTTCACGCTCAGCGAACCCGGCGCGGCGCCGTAGACGCGGATCGGCCACGTTCCCGCTCCCGGTGCGGGAACCGTGACGGCACCGGTCGCATCGGGCGTGAGGTCGTGCCAGCGCTCGAGCGTCGTCGGCCCGAACGGCGCGCCGAAGCGGTCCGGGTCGGTGAGGAACTGCCACGCCGATGAGTACTGCGGGTCCGGCAGGTCGGACATCCACGGGGTGAAGCCCATCGCCTCACGCCACGTCGTGCGCGTGTTGCGATACGCGCCGTTGCCGTTGGCGTTCGTGTACACCTGCATGAAGAAGTTGCGCTGCGGGTCCCACAGCTGCTGCTGGACGTACTGCTTGAGCGCGGCCGCCTTCGCCGCGAACAGGTCGGCGTCGGCGGTGTCGCCGGCCATCGCGGCGATCTTGCTGATCGCCTGCGCCGCCCCGTACTGATACGTGTTCACCGTCGGGCGGTAGCCGTTGCCGCCCGTGAACGCATTGGCGCTCTTGTAGGACGTCTCGGTGTACTCGGTCGCGTCCGAGAGCGGCGACTGCGAGTAGAGGTCGGCGTCGGTCGCCTGCCCGTTCACTGTGATGTTGTTCGTTAAGTTCGAGTTCCAGGCGTTGTAGAGCATGATCAGCTGCGGCAGGTCCCGTTCGAGCTGCGTCGGATCGCCCGTCGCGAGGAAGCGCTCGTAGGCGGCGCCCGTGATCCACTCGCTGTAGGAGCGCTGCCCCGACGTGCCCGCCCCGCGCAGCCAGAAGTCGATGTAGTCGGCCGTGTACTGCGGGTTGCGCAGCCAGCGGCCGTCGGTGATGTGATACCCCGCGGCGTCAGGCAGGCCGGTGTACGGATCGCTCGCGTACTCGATCGGGACGTCGTACTCGGACGAGATGTAGCCGGTCCCTGGAACGGTGTAGCGCAGTGCGCGCTTGTACGTGCTCCAGCGGTAGTAGTACACGCCGTCGAGCGTGTCGTCCGGCGTGTCCAGGAACGGGATGTTGTCCTTGTACCACTGCGGCTCGGCGAGATGATTGGCGGCGAGGATCGCGTCGTGATCGAGGATGCTCGTATCCGAGGGCTCAGCTCGCGATGCGGAAGCGAACGGCACGACGCAGACGGCGAGTGCCGCCATTGCCAGCAACGCCGTGACCACGCGCCTCCCGCGTGACAGGTCACTTGACATCTGTCTCTCCTCGAGTCCAGCTTCGATCTTCAGCGGCGGAACCGTGGGCGAGCTCCCCGGCACCCGGCCGCGGCCATCATGTTAACGTTCACTATTGTCACGTGTCAAGCGCTCGGGGACATTTTGGTTCGCGATGTGGGCGCGCGCCTCGTTATCGCTCACAACGCCTGCGAACGCCCCGCTGGACACGGCGGATCGCCCTCCCGGCACCGGGTCGCGTCAGAGCGCGAACCCGGCGCCGGCTGGGCTGGTTTGGGGGCGGGAGGAAGGGTCGCCCCCAGTACCGTTCACCGCTCGGCGCGTGGCGCCGGAGCGTCCGGGTAGCGCTCCAGCACCCGCAACGCCGGGCGGATGAACGTGCGTGGACGCGTCGCATGCGTACGACAGCCCGGCTGATTCCGTCGCCACGAGCGTGGCTCCGAAGACCCGAGCCCCGGCGCAATGTTATCGCTCACAGGCTGCCTGTCAAGCAACTTGCGAACGTCTCGATCAATAGTACGATTTCACATGTGAGCGCTCACAGACAAGGCGGCCGCCTGAAGCGCGCACAGCGCCCGATCATGGCCGACGTCGCCCGGCTGGCCGACGTCTCCCAGCAGACCGTCTCACGCGTGGTCAACGGCAGCGACGGGGTCCGGCCGGCGACGCGCGCGCGTGTACAGGAGGCGATGCGGATGCTCGGCTACCAGCCGAACTCGGTCGCGCGCGCGCTCGCGACCGGGCGCTCGCGGACGCTGGGCGTGATCGTCGGCGAGCCCGCGCATCACGGTCCGGCGTCGATGCTGTTCGGGGTCGAGCGGGCGGCGCATGCGGCCGGTTACAACATCAACATCATGGCGCCGCAGGGCGTCGATCGACGCTCGACGTTCGACGCCGCCACGCGCCTGCGCGCCCAGGGTGTGGAGGGCATCGTGGCCATCGCCCCGCGCCCGCAGGCCGCGCGCGGGCTGCGGGAACTCCCGAACGACGTCGCCGTCGTCGCGGTGGCGGCCGATCCCGACGGAGGCGTTTCGAGGGTCGCGGTCGACAACGCGCTCGGCGCCGGAATGGCGACCCGGCACCTGCTCGAACTCGGCCACCGCTCGGTCTGGCACCTGGCCGGGCCCGAGGACTGGACCGAGGCGCAGCAGCGCCTGATCGGCTGGCGTGACACGCTGCGCGCCGCGCGCGTGCCGGCACCTCCGCCGCTGCTCGGGGACTGGACGGCGCGCACGGGGTACGCACTCGGCGCGCAGCTGCTCGAGCGGTCCGACGTGACCGCGGTCTTCACCGCCAACGACCAGCTTGCGCTGGGCCTGTTGCGCCGGCTCCACGAGGCCGGCCGCGACGTGCCGGGCGCGCTCAGCGTGGTCGGCTTCGACGACCTGCCGGAGTCGGCGTACTTCAACCCGCCGCTGACCACGATCCGCCAGGACTTCATCGAGATCGGCCGGCGCAGCGTGCGGCTGCTGCTCGACACGATCGGCGACCGGGAGCGCTCGTCCCGCCACGAGACGATCGCTCCCGAGCTTGTCGTCCGGGGCTCGACGGGTCCTAGACCCTGACCAGTTCGATTCCCGCGGCTTCGCAGAAGCGCGTCCACGCGCTCGTGCAGTGGCCGCGGTTGAGCACCTGGTGGTGCGGGCCGCCGTTGCGCAGCCAGGCGTCCATGCACGCGCGCACGCCGCGAGCCGGGCGGAAGAAACCGTAGGGCATCTCGAGCGCCGGCAGCTCCTCGCTGTCCAGGATCTCGCCCTCGCTGACGACCAGCCGGTAACGCTCGTCACCGAGCACGACGAGCGTGGCCAGCGTGACCGGCCCCGTCTCGTACTGGAACAGGATCGTCGGCGGGTCGTCGAGCCCGCCGATGCCGAGCGGACGCTTGATCAGCCGCACCGGCCGGTCCGGGCGGGCCATCGCCCAGTTGCCCTCGCCCATGTGGCTCATCAGGATCGCGTCGCGCGCGAAGTCCATCGCATACATCTCCGTGAACTGCGTCTCGCCCAGCAGATCCATCGCCGCGCACATCAGCGCGCCGGTCAACGCATCGCCCTCCGCGCCGAACCCATAGCCCTTGGCCATCAGGCTCGAGGCGGCCGCCAGCGGCAGCCTCGAGAAGCGCCCGTCCTCGGCGATCGCGCCGAAGTGCGTCGAGTACGCGCGATACCCGCCCGCGCTGAGCAGCCGCTCGATCGCGAGCTGCATCCGCGCGTGGTCCTCGCGCTCGGTCGCGGAGAGCCTCGGGTCGATCTCGAAGCGCGCGTCCTCCTCGGCGATCAGCGCGGCGACGTCGTCCTCGGAGACCGCGACGCGATCGATGGCGCCCGGCGCCAGCGCGTCGATCTGCGGGCCGAGCGTGCGCAGCAGGCTGTGCTCGTCGACGCGAATGTCTCCCATCCCGTTCATCGCGTAGCCGAAGATCGCGACCTTGAGACTGCGCCAGCGCGTGACCGCGGCGGCGGCGCGCGCCCACTCCGTCACCGCGGCGCGGAATTCGGCCGACTGCCAGTCGCCGGTGACGACATGGAAGGCGCGGCGGGCCCGGACCATCGCGTTGGCCGTGTCCTGCGCGCCGTGGATGCCCTGGTTGTAGGTCAGGTCGCCCATGTCCCACGCTCCGGTGACCTCGCGTACCGGCTGCACGTTGGCCAGGCAGATGGGCAGGCGCGTCTCGTCGAGCGCGCGTGCGACGCGCATACCAGGCCCGTAGGTGAGCATCACGACGAGCACGCCCTCGAGTCCGTCGAGCTCGAAGCGCCGCAACGTGGCCTCGATCTCCGCGCGGTTTCGGGCGGGCGGCGCCACGGTCACGTCGAGCGCCTCGCCGAGCGCGGCACCGAGGTCGTGCGCATAGGCGCCCTGGCGCTCGGTGATCCCCGGCAGCATCTCGTCGTAGAGCTCCTGCATGATCCCGAGCACCCCGACGCGCGGGCGCACGACGACTCGCTCAGCGCTGGCCGTAGGCGTTCTGGTAGCGGTCATAGAGTGCGTCGATGTCCTTTCCAGCGAGTGGGATGGGCGTGCCCAGGGCCCGTGCCAGATGCACGGTGCGTGCGACGTCCTCGCACATCACCGCGGCCTTGAGCGCGTCGCGCGGACCGCGACCAAGCGTGAACACGCCGTGGCTGCGCATCAGCACGGCAGGTGATCGGTGCGACGCGAGCGTCGCGACGATCCCCTGCCCGATCGACGCGTCGCCGATCAGCGCAAAGGGGCCGACGGGGATGTCGCCGCCGAACTCGTCGGCCATCGCGGTCAAGACACAGGGGATCGGCTCGCCGCGCGCCGCCCACGCGGTCGCGTACGCGCTGTGCGTGTGGACGATCCCGCCGACGTGCGCGAGCGCGCGGTAGACGTACCCATGCGTCGCGGCGTCGCTCGAGGGACGCAGGTCGCCCTCGACCACGAGGCCGTCGAAGTCGCAGACGACGATGTCGTCCGGCGTCAGCTCCTCGAACGGCACGCCGCTGGCCTTGATGACCATCAGGTCCTCGTCCGGGACGCGCGCGGACACGTTGCCGCTCGTCCAAGCGACCAGCCCGTGGCGCGGCAGCTCGCGATTGAGCGCGCAGACCTCGCGCCGCAACTCAATCATGGACGAGCTCCCTGCGCGGGTGGCGCAGCTCGTGCATCACGTCGTCGCCGCCGCGGCCGAAGTGGTCGTGCAGCCGCACGTAGTGCGCGTACAGCTCGTCGTACGCGTCGGCGGCGGCCGCGTCGGGCAGGTACGCGTCGCGACGCTGGCTGCCCATCGCCGCCGAGGCCGACTCGATGCCGTCGTAGACGCCCGCGGCGACGGCCGCATGCATGGCTGAGCCGAGCGCCGGCCCCTGCTCGGAGGCGATTAGATGCAGCGGGCGCCGCAGCACGTCGGCGTACACCTGCATCACGACCGGGTTCTTGAGCAGCCCGCCGGCGACCACGAAGTCCTCGACCGCCAGGCCCGCTGCCTCGAAGGTCTCGACGATCATGCGCGCGCCGAACGCGGTCGACTCGATCGCGGCGCGGTAGATGTCCTCGGCTCGCGTCCGCAGGGTCAGGCCGACCAGCAGGCCGCTGAGCTCGTGATCGACGAGCACCGAGCGGTTGCCGCTGTGCCAATCGAGGCCGACCAGCCCGTGCTCGCCGACGGCCTGCGCACCCGCCAGCTCGGACAGGTAGGCGTGGATGTCGAGGCCGCGCGCCCGCGCCTCGTCGTGGTAGCGCGGCGGGACCTGCTGGTCCACGATCCAGCCGAAGATGTCCCCGACGCCGCTCTGGCCGGCCTCGTAGCCCCACAGCCCGGGCGTGATCCCCCCGCGCACGACCCCGCACATCCCCGGCACCTCGGCGAGCGTGTCGTGATTCATGACATGGCAGGTCGAGGTGCCCATGATCGCCACCATCTGCCCGGGCGCGATCGCCTGCGCCGCGGGCGCCGTGACATGCGCGTCGACGTTGCCGATCGCGACCGCGATGCCCTCGGGCAGCCCGGTCCACGCGGCCGCCTCGGGCGTCAGCGAGCCGGCGCGGGCGCCGAGCGGCGACAGCGGGTGCTCCAGCTTGTCGGCGACGAACCCGGCAAAACGCTCGTCGAGCGCCGCCAGATACTCGCGCGACGGATATGCGCCGTCCTGGTGGATGCCCTTGTAGCCCGCCGTGCAGACGTTGCGCGTCTCCGCCCCGCACAGCTGCCACACGATCCAATCGGCGGCCTCGATCCAGCGATCCATCGCCGCATAGATCTCCGCGTCCTCCTCGAGCACCTGCAGCGCCTTCGCGAACTCCCACTCGGACGAGATGCGGCCCCCGTAGCGCGCCAGCCACGGCTCACCACGCCGCGCGGCGAGCGCGGTCACGCGCTCGGCCTGACCCTGCGCGGCGTGGTGTTTCCACAGCTTCGGGTACGCGTGCGGACGGGCGCGATATTCGGGCAGCTCGCACAGCGGTGTGCCGTCGCCGAGCACCGGCATCGGCGTCGAGGCGGTGAAGTCCGTCGCGATGCCCACGACCGCCGCCGGGTCCACGCCCGCCGCCCGCAGCGCGGCGGGAACGGCGACGCGCAGCACGTCGCGGTAGTCGTCCGGGTCCTGCAGCGCCCACGCGGCGGGGAGCGGCTGGCCGGTGGCCGGCAGCGCGCGCTCGATCACCGCGCTGGCGTAGTCGCGGACGGCGGTCCCCACCTCCGCCCCGTCGCGCGCCCGCACCACCACGGCGCGCCCGGAGAGCGTGCCGAAGTCCACGCCGAGGACGTACACGTCTCTGCTCATGGGCGCGTATGTTAGCGCTCACATAGAGGCTGTCAAGGAACGGCCCCGCAGCCAACATCGCGGGCGCCTGAGCGCCCGCGGATCAGCTCGCCGGCGGCGCCGTGCTGCTGCGCTCGACGAGCGTGGCGGGGACCGTCAGGCGCTTTTCCGAGCGCTCCCCGTCGGCGATCTCCTCGAGCAGGAGGTGCAGCCCTCGGTGCCCCATCTCGTTGAAGTCCTGGCGCACCGTCGTGAGCGGAGGCGTGAAGAACTCGGCTTCGGGAATGTCGTCAAAGCCGACGAGGCTCACGTCGCCCGGCACGTCCCGGCCGTGCTCGTGCAGCAGCCGCAGGAACCCGAGCGCCATCTGATCGTTGGCCGCGAACACAGCCGTCAGGTCGGGGACCGCCAACAGGCGCTGGCCGACCTGGTAGCCGGACTGCGGGCTCCAGTCGCCGCGCAGCGGGGCGAAGCTCTGGGCACCGGCCGCGTCCAGCGCGTCGCGCCAGCCCTCGACGCGGTGTCGCGCCTCGATCCAATCCGATGGGCCGGCGAGGTGATGCACGGTCTTGTGGCCGAGCCCGAGCAGGTGCTCGGTGGCGAGCCGAGCCCCCTGGTACTGATCGACCGCGACCACCGCTACGCCGTCCTCGGGGCCCGCCTCGACCGCGACCACGGGCAGGTCGGCCGGCAGATCCCAGAGCGCGCCCGTGGCCGCCACGTGCGGGGCGATCACCAGCACGCCGTCGACGCCGATGACCCGCAGCCGCTCGACCGCGCGCATGACCGAGACGCGGTCCAGCGCCTCGAGGCTCACGATGCTCACGGAATAGCCGGCGGCGTGCGCCGCGCGCTCGATCCCGACCAGCGTCGACGCCGGTCCGAACAGCGTGGTGTCGAACGTCACGACGCCCAGCGTGCGCGAGCGGCCCGTGACCAGCGCTCGCGCGACAGAGTTCGGCCGGTAGTCGAGCTTCTCCATCGCCGCCAGAACCCGATCGCGCGTCTCGGCGCGCACGTGACTCGAGCCATTGATCACCCGTGACACGGTTTGATGCGACACGCCGGCCAGCCTCGCGACGTCATACATCACCGCCGGCTTACGACGCCCCTCTCGCGGATGCCGATCGACACGATCGGTACTCACGGGACGGGGGATCTCAGCACCGGGTGAACGCTCACAGCCGACACGATATCGCGCCGGCAGGCAAACGGCCAGCGATGGCGGACGAACTCGACACTTGGGGTGCAGGCGATCCCGCCGGCTATCCGATCGGCGGCCGGCACAATCGCCGCTCGGTTTGGCTGCGAGGTACACAGCGTAAAGGTGAGGGTCTCACCATGGCGCCGGTGCGCCATCCAGGTGCCGCGTGATGCTCGCCGGCCCAGGGGCGCGGAGTACTCGTAGCGCCCCGGGCGCCGCGGCCAGAACGGGTCGCCGGCTGGCGGCGGCGAGACCCAGCAGGCCTGCCCGATCCTGCCGTGGCGGCCTTCCCCACCTATACCGTTAGCGCTCACACTGTAGCCGTGGGAGCATCCACACCGCGGTTGAACGGCAAGTGAGCGATAACATGCACTGACTCACCCACTGTGGCGGCGGTCGAGTGGCTCTCCGATCGACCGAGTGCATCGGTAAACCTGACTCACAACAACGTCACCGCCGGATGACTGACGCACCCGGTAGGACGACTCGGAACGGCGCAGGCCCACCCCGCACAGTTGACATCCGAGGCGGGCGGCTTTCGCGTCATGACGGCCGCGCTCGCCACCGTGACCGAGCAAGCCCGCGGATCGCGCGCGTCTTGGTGGCTACTCGACGTGGGCGCCGGCACGGGCCATCACTCCGAAGGCATCCTGGACCGCTTGGCCGGCAGTCATGGCGTGGCGGTTGACGTATCCCGCCACGCGCTCGCCGCGGCAGCGAGCCGGCACCCGCGCCTCGCCGCGGTCGGCGCGGACGTGTGGACGGGCCTGCCCCTGCGCAGCGATGCGGTTGACGTCGTCCTCGTGGCCTTCGCGCCGCGCAACACCGCGGAGATGCACCGTGTGCTGCGGCCCGATGGTCGCCTCGTGGTTCTCGCTCGGGCACGCCACGACGTCTCGCCCCGCGCCCTTGAGGCGGTGACGGTTGTCGTGGAGCTCTCGATCTAACGCCCGCGGTTGCTGTGAGACCGATCAGGGCGCTTCGCTGGCGCTGACGTGGTGCAGCTGGACGTCAGCCGTCACAAGCGGGATGTCGTCGACGAGCTCGGGACCACCGCCGGCGCGATACGCGCGCAGGTCATCGGGCGAGCGCCAACGTTCGTAGACGTTGATCCGGTCGGGCTCGAGCAGGTCGGCACTCAGCGCGAAGTCCAAGCATCCGTCCGCCTCGCGCGCGTGCGAGACGATCGGCACGCGCGCCGCGAGGTAGGCGTCCCGCTTGTCGGCTGCAACGTGCAGACGTCCGGACACGATGATCGTCATGACATCGAGGCTAGCCGTACCGTCTGTGCGGGGATGATCCGCATCGGTACAGTCGCCGCACCGTGCCGGAATCGACCGGAACTGCCCGCGAGCGGATCGAGATCGTGCTCGCCGACGACCACACGATGGTCCGCCGCGGACTGCGCATGGTGCTCGAGGCCGAACCCGGCCTCTCCGTCGTCGCGGAGGCGGCGAATGTCGAGCAGGCGCTGCATCAGGCCCGCGAGCACCGCCCGCGGGTGCTGGTGCTCGACCTCAACATGCCGGGGACGCCGACCCTGTCGGCGCTGGACCGGTTCGCCGTCATCGCTCCGCAGAGCGCGATCGTCGTCCTGACGATGGAAGGCGATCCGTCCTTCGCGCACGCGGCGCTGGCGGCCGGCGCACAGGGATACGTGCTCAAGGAGGGCGCCGAATCGGCGCTGGTGGACGCGGTGCGCGCGGTCGCGGCCGGACAGCGCTATCTCGACCCGGCGCTCGGTGCGCGCATGGCGGCCGTGTCCCCCGGAACCGCGCCGATCGAGATCGGATCGGTGTTCGCCGGCCACCGCATCGACGCCCTGATCGGCGAGGGCGGAATGGGGGTCGTCTACCGCGCCACCGACCTGGTGCTGGACCGCCCGGTGGCGCTCAAGCTGATCGCTGCCTCGGTGGCGCGTGACGCCGTGTTCCGAACGCGTTTTGAGCGTGAGTGCCGGCTGGCTGCGGCACTCGATCACCCGAACGCGGTCACCGTCTTTCACGCCGGCGAGGACGCGGGCCACCTGTACGTGACGATGCGCTTCATCGATGGCACGGACCTGCGCAAGCTGCTGCGATCGCAGGGCGCGGTCGCCCCCCAGCGGGCGGTCGGACTGGTCGGGCAGGTCGCCGCGGCGCTCGACGAGGCGCATGCGATCGGGCTCGTGCACCGTGATGTCAAGCCGGCGAACATCCTCGTGCGTTCCCGCGACCGCGAGGAGCGCGCGTACCTGACGGACTTCGGCGTGAGCAAGCACCGCTCTGCCGGCGCTGAGCTCACCGGCACGGGCCTGGCGATCGGCACGCCGGACTACATGGCCCCCGAGCAGGCGCGGGGTCGCGCCGTGGACGGCCGCGCGGACATCTACTCGCTCGGCTGCGTGCTCTTTCACGCCCTCTCCGGCCAACTCCCGTACGACCACGAGAGCGACCTCGACAACCTGTTCGCGCACGTCCACCAGCCCGTCCCCGACCTCCACGCCCTCCGCCCGGATCTGCCCCCGGCGCTGTGCGACACGGTGGCCGCCGCTCTCGCCAAAGACCCCGAGGACCGGCCGCAGACCGCCGGAGCGCTCGCGCAGGCCGCCATGACCTCCCTCGCGTGATCCCTGCTAAGTCCAGGGTCGGTCCCCGATTGTCGGCCCGTCCGGCCGTGCCGACAATCGCCGTTGCATGGAGCCAACCAGGCTCACCAAGGCCGGCGATCCGACGGCCGTGCCGGAGCGCCTCGTCCCTAGCGCGCCGGCGCTCGGCCTCACGTCCCCGAGGGGGCTGGTCGCGTACCTGAGCCGGGCTCCCGCCGAGGAGCGCCGCGGCGTGGTCGAGGGCCTGCAGACCAGCGTCGGCAACCAGCGGGTGACCGCGATGCTCCAGCGCACGCCCGCGCCCGGCGCGCTCCCGCAGGGCGCGCTGCAACTGCTGGAGAAGATGGGCGTGGGCGCCGACAAGGTCGCCGCCTTCTCGCGCGGTGAGATGCTCGCGATCCAGACTCCGACGGAGGGCGGGGAGCCGACGATCACGCTCCTGCAGATGCGCGGCGGGACGCTGCGCGGCGGGATCCTGTCGATCAAGGTGCCGGACGACCCGAAGCTCGCAGTCCGCGCGTTCTTCCGCGCCCGCCAGCCGCTGCTGGACCTCGCGCGCGAGCTCAACCTCAGCGAGGTCGAGCTGCTCGGCGCCGCGATCCACCACCCGGGCATCCACGAGATGGTCGTGCGCCTGGGCTTCACCCCGACGACGGAGACGATTCCCGAGTCGGCGGGGCTCGGCGGCGCCGACGAGGTCGAGATGTGGTCCAAGCGCTTCCCGGTCCACGGTTCCTCGGGCGGCGGAGGAGGGGGAGCGCCGAGCGGCGGCGTTCCCCCCGGCGAGGCGCCGCCGGTGGCCGGCGGCGCGGCGCCCGCCGGCGGAGGTCATGCTCCGCCGGAGTCCGCGGCGCCTGCCGAGTCGGCCCCCGAGGTCGCGGCCATGCCGCCGGTCGAGGGCTCGGTCATCCCGGGCGGCGCGAGCACGATGGGCGGCGAGCCGCCGGTGGCGGGCGGCTCGCTCGGGCTCGGCGCGCTCCGGCTCGGCGGCTCGCTCGCGGTGATGGTCGCCCTGTGGTGGCTCTCGAGCAAGCTGGCCGGGGTCGAGCGCGAGCGCGTGGAGCAGATGTTCAAGACCAACGTCGATCCGCTCGTGCAGGCGCAGCTGGCGGCGCGACGGGGCGAGGCGGAGCGACTCGCGCTCGAGGACCCGCTCAAGCCCGTGTACGTGATCATCACCGCCGACGTCCGCTCCTCCGGCTTCACCGGTACGTTCGGCTCGAGCGAGGCGGTCCTCGCGGTCACGTTCGTGAGCGTCGACGGCGTGACCCAGACCCCCGTGCGGAGCGAAAAGACGATCGAGGATCACACCACCGGCGGGATGTACGACGCCGTGGCCAAACAGGTCACGCGGCGCGTGACCTACTCGATGGAGCTGGCGTTCGACGACCCGACGGGAGCGTTCGCGCAGCGCAAGCAGGCGATCCTCGCCGATCGTCGCGCGAAGGGCGCGGCCGCGGCGGAGGCCAAGCTCGTCCAGGACGCGCAGCAGCACGCCGACGCCCACAAGTCCGCGCGTGGGCGCGCGATGATCGGCGACCGCGACGAGAACATCCGCTGGATCCGCGCGTACATCGCCTACACCGCTCAGCGCCTGGACCTGCAGGAGCTGCACGACGAGGCGCAGCGCTACCTGGACGAGCTGGAGGGGCGGCCGCACCGCTGGCCGGACCGCAGCCAGGCCAAGTCGCTCGAGCCCTTCATGAACCGCTAGCGCGTCGGCATGGGCCGCTTGATCCAGTCGAGGACGCTCTCGCCGCCGAGGCCGTCCTGCAGCGTCCCGTTCTGGTTGGCCGTGGTGATCCCGTATCGGTGATCGCGGTCGAGCGCTCGGCGCCGGTGAGCGGCTCGATCGTGAGCGCCGTCGTGCACGAGCTCCAGCACGCGCAGGACGACACGGCCGCGGCAGGCCCGACCCTGGTGTCCGCCGCACGCGACCAGAACGAGTTGCGTGCCTACCGCCGGCAGGGGCGCTTCCTGCTCGACGCGAGGTGCGGATCTGACAATCGGTGGGGCTCCCTGAGATTCTGATCTCGCCTCGGTGGAGGCCACGATGCGGGAACTTGACTGCTTGGCACGAAGACGCGCTTGCGGCGTCGTCGCGTCGCTAGCGCGCGACGACGATCCCGACCTTCGCGCCCGCGTCAAGGCGCTTGCCCCGTTTCGCCGTGTAGCGGAGCACGGTGCCGGAGGCCCGAGCGCTGCGCACGCGCATGATCTTGCCGACGCGGCAGCCTGCGCCGGTCAGCCGCGCCTTCGCGGTCGAGAGCTTGCTCGGCGCCCGCGGGACGACGCAGCGGGTGGGCGGCGCGGCGCAGCGGCTGACCAGTGACACGCTCGGTGGGACCGGGGTCCCGCAGGCCAGCGCCGGCGTGTCGAAGGGCGTGCTCGCCGGCACCCCGGAGCCCAGCCACGCGCACACGAGGTAGTGGCCGCCCGGAGCCGCGGTGATGTCGTGGCTGATGGAGACCGTGCCGCTCACCAGCACGGCAGAGGCGAGCGTCACGCCCTTGTCGGCGGAGAAGCTGGCGGCGCACGGCGCGCCGGCGACCCGCACGAGCGCGGACACCGGCTGCGTCGCCGTCGATGTCGCGGTGACCTTGACCGTCAGGCGCGTAGGATCGCTCCCCGAGGGCGTGACGGTCGAGCTGACGCCGTCGGCCAACGCGGGCGCCGCAACCATCAACGCGACGAGGAGCGCGGACGTCAAGACGCGAACCAGCACGCACGTAGCCTACGCGAAGCTCATGCGTTGCAGGTGAAGTTGGTGCGCACCAGAGCGTGGGCGGTGGGGATCGGCGGGCGCGATGGCGCCCTCGAGCGCGAGGTGGAGCCGGCCGCGTCCGCCGCCCACTCCGGCGGGTGCCGGCCCAGGCGACGGCTGCGGTGATTGCGAACAGCCGCAACAGCGCCAGAGGACGGTGTCCGGACGTATCACCTGACAACCGCCAGGTCGGTCGCTGCTGGCCTTCGCGCCAACGGGCGGAAGGCCTGGCCGGTGTTCCCCGGGCGGACCTCGCCGCACTGTCGGTGCCCGCCGGCCGTGACTCGACGGCGTATCGATGCCCGTTTTCCCTCCCGGAGCGGGGGTATGAGCCCGGTGATGCGGGGGCCGTCCAAGAATCCCGACGACTATCTCGCCGGGCAGCCCCAGCGAGCTGCGGCGGCGATCACCCACCGCTCCCGAAGCGCTACCGGTTGATGGCATGGCTCATCGGCGCCTTCGCGACCTTCGTGGTCGCCGCGGCGTCCGGTGTCGGGTGGCACGACGGGACGCTTGCTGGATTGATCATCGCGGGCGGGTACCTGAGCACGCTCGCCGCGTGGGTTTGGTGGAGACACAAGGCGCACAAGGCCAGCATCCACACACCTACGACGACGTAGCCGCCGTCAACGCTCGTGAAGCTGGTGCATCGGATTACTCTGCGCGGCATGTGGGCTCTCGTGGCCGCCGCCGTTCTTGCTGCCGCGCCTTCGCCGCGCGATCACCTCGCCAAGCGCGCCACGGAGTTGGGGTTCGGGGCGCACGCCGCGCAGATCGCGCGCGATGCGCTGCCGGGCGCGCGGCTGGTCGCGGGTGGCAAGGACGTCGTCGGTGGGACCCGGCTCGGCGGTGCGCCGGACCTGCCGCGCGCGATGAAGTGGCCGACGTGCAAGGGGCATCGGTTGAGCTTTCTCGGACAGGTCAGCCTGGCCGACGTGGCGCAGGCGGCGCCGGGTGCGGTGCCCTCGCGCGGCGTGCTTGCGTTCTTCGCCGACCTGCATCCCGATTCCGAGGGTGTGCCGCCGGTCGAGGTGGCCTACGGACGGGTCGGCAAACCCACGTGCGTGGTCGTGCGGTGGCTGAAGGGCACGTTGCGCACGCGCTCCACGCCGAGGCACGTGGAGACGCTCAAGCGGCGGCCGGTGCGGCTGCAGCCGACGCTGACGGTGCCCGACATCTCCATCGCCGAGCAGCGCTATGGCGTCAAGGGCAGCGCCGCGGAGGAGAAGTGGTGGCGGCTCGCCGGGAAGGCGGTGACCGGCAGGCTCGGCGGGCACGCGGCTGATCCCGACTACGACGCCGTCCACCAGGTCCTCGGCTGGCCCAGCCCGGTCCAAGACACCCCGCTCTACGGCTGCGGCGATCACGCCTCGAAGCAGCCCGACTACCGGCTGCTGTTCCAGCTCGACTACGACGATTCGCTGGACTTCGCGATCGGCGACGGCATGGCGCTCTATCTCTCAGGCAAGCCGGCGGATCTCCGCGCCGGGCGCTTCTCCAAGCTCTGCGCCGAGGCCCAGGAAGGCTGAAAGCGACCCCGCGTGCGGTGCTACGCCGACCCGCGGGTCGTCCGACTACCACGACATGGCGTATCCCACACACCGGTCCGTGGCAGCGGCCGTCGCCATCGCGAGCCAAGTCCGTCTGCCCCTGGCCCGGGGACACCGGGGGCTGGGCACGATCAAGGCCGCCAGGTTCGCGAAGGAACGGAGCGCCACGACGAGTGTCCTACGCGCCCTCAAAGCGCCACCAGCGCCGGACGTCGCACCCGCGGCTGAGCCACGCGCCGCGCCGCCGCACCGGCGACCCTCGCAGCCCACGCTCGCCGCGCTGATCGGCCTCGCCTCCGGGGCGCTGGGCCTGGTCTTCGACGCGTTCCCCACCTGGCGGCCCGACCCGCGTACGAGCGCGCAGTGACCGCGGGGCGCCGGCGCATGGCGACCGGCACGGCCGCGAGCGGCGCCGCCCCTCCTCCACGATGCGTTCGTCGCCCGGCGGGTCTAGCCCGCGGTGGGTGCGATGTTGTGGTTGAGGTGGAAGACGTTGCTCGGGTCGTAGATGTCCTTGAGTGCGGTCAGCCGCCCAAGCTTGGGCGCGGAGTAGGCGCGCGCGACGCCGGCCGCGCCCTCGTCGCTGAGCGCGTTGACGTACGCGCCGACGGCGTAGGGATCGAGCGCCGCGGCGCAGCGCCGCGCGGTCTCGATCCGCGCTTGGTCGGAATCCGGGTCGGTCCAGCCCGTCGCCGCGACGAGCTCGAACTGCGTGCGGCGGTGGCTGAACGCGGAGGCGTCGTCATCGATCTCGGCGATCGCGCCGCCATAGGCCTGCAGGCTGGCCGTCGGTAGGTCGTCGGTGGCCGCGGACGCGTCGCCGCGGGTCAGCAGTGCGTCGATCGCCGCATCGGGCAGGCTGGGCAGGTAGTGGCCCTTCCAGTAGCGCCGCACCGCGTGGCCCTGGACGCTGTCGTCGCGGCTCTGCAAGGCCAGGTAGGACGGCGCGCTGACGTGCTCGTCGACGACGCGACCGATCGCCCGCAGCTCCGGCAGCAGCGCACGCCCCTGCGCGGGGTCGCCGACCCACACGTAGCCCAGGATCGCGCGGTCGCCCTTGATCGTGGCGGTGAAGGTCGCTCGCCGCGGGGCGGCCGCGGCGAGGTCGCGCCAGCCGCGCAGCGCGTCGCCGGCGTCGGCGAGATCGACCGACAGTTCGGTGACCAGCGTGCGCGTGCCGACGGCGTGCAGGCGGAACTCGAACTCGGTGACGATCCCGAAGTTGCCGCCCCCGCCGCGCAGCCCCCAGAACAGCTCGGGATGCTCGTCGGCGGTGACGCGCAGGATCTCACCGGCGGCGGTGACGAGCGTGTACGCGACGACGTTGTCACAGGCCAGTCCGTACTGGCGGGCCAGCCAGCCCATGCCGCCGCCGAGCGTCAGGCCGCCGACGCCGGTGTGCGAGACGTTGCCGGCGGTCGTGGCCAGCCCGTGGGCTTGCGCGGCGCGATCCAGCGCTCCCAGCAGCGCGCCGCCCTGCACCCTCGCGCGCCGCCCCAGCGGGTCGACGTGCACGCGGTTCATCGGGCGCAGGTCGATCATCAGGCCGTCGTCGGGGACCGACAGGCCGAGGATGTTGTGGCCGCCGCAGCGGACCCCGATCTCGAGATCGGCGTGGCGGGCGAAGCGAACGGCCGCGACCACGTCCTGGGCACTCGCGCAGCGGACGATCATGCGCGGGCGGTGGTCGACCATCGCGTTCCAGACGGTACGGGCCTCGTCGTAGCCCGTGTCGCCGGGCGCGAGGGCGTCGAGGTGGTCGGCGGTGAGGATGGCGCTCATGGGCATCAGCGTGCCAACGATCGGACCTGTTGATAAGGTCCAAATAGGTGCCGAGTTCGGATACCAATTTCCTCGGACCCGGCGGGCTGCTCGTCGAGCTGCGCCACGATGGCGGCCCGGCGCTGCACCGCCAGATCGAACGCGCGCTGCGCGACGCGATCCGGGCCGGGCGCCTGCGCGCCGACGACGCACTCCCGCCGACCCGCGCGCTCGCCACCGACCTCGGGGTGTCACGCGGAGTCGTCGTGGAAGCCTACGAACAGCTGGTCGCCGAGGGGTACCTGACCAGCCGCAGCGGCGGCTACACGCGGGTCGCGCGCACCGCGGACGGCATCGTCGCCCACCCCCCTGCCCCGCTCGCACTTGCGCCGAAGCCACCGACCGTCGTCGACTTCGGCTACGGCCGCGCCGACGTGTCGACGTTCCCGCGCACCACGTGGCTGCGCGCGATCCGCCGGGTGTTCGCGCAGACCCCGAGCGACCGCCTCGGCTACCTCGACGGCCACGGCGTACCCGAGCTTCGCATCGCGCTCGCCGCGTACCTCAACCGCGTCCGCGGCACGGCGGCGACGGCCGACAACATCGTCATCACCACCGGCTACGGACAGGGGATCCGGCTCGTGATCGACGTGCTCGCCGCCCGCGGCGCCCGGCGCCTCGCGGTCGAGGACCCGTCCGCCGACGACGACGCGCGGCCGATCGCCGAGGCGCATGGAATCGAGCTCGTCCCCGTTCCCGTCGGGCGCGAAGGCCTCAGGGTCGAGGCGCTGGACGGCCTCGCGGCCGACGCACTGATCATCACGCCCTCGCACCAATGGCCGACCGGCGACGTGATGTCGGCCTACGCCCGCGCTGCCGTGATGCGGTGGGCGACGGCGACGAGCGCGATCGTGATCGAGGACGACTACGACGCCGAATACCGCTACGACCGTGCACCGATCGGCGCGCTCCAGGGTCTCGGGCCCGACCGGGTCATCTACGCCGGCACGGCCAGCAAGACCCTCGCGGCCGGCCTACGCCTGGGCTGGTTCGTGCTGCCGCCCGACCTCGTCGGCGACGTCGCCGCGGCCAAGCTGCAGGCCGACCGTGGCTCGCCGGTCATCGACCAGCTCACGTTCGCCGACTTCCTCGCGCACGGCGACTTCGACCGCCACCTGCGCCGGATGCGCGCGATCTACGGCAAACGGCGCGGCGCGCTGCTCGCGGCACTGCACCGCCATCTGCCCGAGCTGCAGCCGGCCGGAGTGGCTGCCGGCCTGCACCTCGTCGCCTGGCTGCCCCCCGACCTCGACGAGGCGGCCGTCGTCGAGGCCGCCTCCGCCCACGGTGTCGCGGTCGCGGGCGTGTCGCCCTACCGCCTGACCGCCGGTGGCGAAGGCGGACTGATCTTCGGCTACGCGACGCTCGACGAACCGGCGATCCAGCGCGGGATCAGGCACCTGGCCGCCGCGATCAGCGAGCTGCGCGCCCGCTGAGCACGGGCTCACGCCGTGTACGTGAGCACCACGATGCCCGACGCCAGCGCCTCGCTGTCGGCGGCCGGACGGCCAATCCTGCGGGGCCTCGATGACGCCGACGAGGCTGATCCTGCACACGGAGGCGCGTCAGATCGACCGTGATCGGGGTTCACGCGTCGCGCAGCCGCAGCACCAGCCCGCCGATGACCAGCGCGGCAGCCGCCCAGGCGGCGAGGACGCCGAGTCCGGCCCATGGCCCGATCGGAGGGTGGCGCAGGTTGGCCGTGGCCTGGATCTGTAGCCCGGCGGTCATGGGGCCGATCCGCTCCAGGCGCCGCTGCCAGCGCGGGTCGGCGGCGGCCGCGGCGACGATCGGCCAGAGGTAGAGCAGGCCCAGAGCCAGGCCGACCGCGGCAGCCGTGTCTCGCACGGCCGCGGCGATGCCGAGTGCGAGCAGCGCGATCAGGCCGAGGTAGAGGACGGAGCCGAGGGCGGCTCGCAGCACCAAGCCGTCGGTCAGCGGCAGCATCGCGAGGCCCCGGCCCGGCAGCAGGAGCCGGCCGACGACCAGGGACGCGAGCACCGCCGCGGTCGCCGCCCCGAGCACCGGTACCGCGAGCGTGGCGGCCTTGGCCGCGAGGACCGTCGTGCGCCGCGGCATCGCGACGAGCGTCGCGCGGATCATGCCGGTGCTGTACTCGCTGCCCAGCGTCAGCACCGCGACGACGACGACCGCCGCCTGGCCGAGCTGGACGCCGGTGAGGCTGAGCTTGACCGCGTCCGTCGGGCACGGGGCGCCGGGTCGGCACGTGGTGGCGGCGACCGCCAGGGCGGTGACCGCGACGGTCGCGACCACCGAGGCCGCGAGCAGCCAGATCGGGCCCGGCAGCGTCCACTGCTTGGTCCATTCGGCGCGCAGCGCGCCGCTTCTGGTCATGCGTCGCGCCTGCGGAGCAGGATCAGTGCGCCCGCCATGGCCGCGACGGCATACGCGCACAGCACACCGAAGCCCGCCCAGGGCGGCAACGGGTAGTACGTCGGCGGACCGACGTCGGCGGTCACCTGCGAGTAGTGCGGGATGCTCTGCCCGATCGCGAAGCCGGCGGCCGGTGTGACCCGCAGCAGCCACTCGGCCGCCCCGAGCGGCAGGACCGTCGCCGTTCCGAGCATGTACGGAAGCACGATGCCGACGATCGCGGCCGCGACCGCGGCACCGCTGCGCCGCACCATCGTGCCGACCGCGAGAGCCAGCACCGAGGAGACGGCGAGCAGCGCGGCCGTGCCCACGATCACGCGCAGCTCGGTCCAGCCGCTGACTCCCAGCACGACGTTGCCCGCGTTGCGCGAGATCCGCACGCCGAGCGCGACGGCGACCACCGCGGCCGCCAACCCGGCGACGAACGTCACCGCCGCGATCACCGCGGCCTTCGCGGCCAGCACCCGCCCGCGCTGGGGAACCGCGGCAAACGTCGTGCGGATCAGCCCGCGCCGGTACTCGGTGGTGATGAACAGCGCCGCGATGACGACGACGAAGATCAACGCGCCGAACGCGCCGAGCAGGTGGGCCTCGATCGTGGCCGTCGGAGCCGCGCCGGCTCCGGGCACCACCGGGACGATGTCGCCCGACCCGCTCACGATCATCCTGTCGCCGGCGTCCTGGAAGCCCTGCCGCCCGCCACCGCCTTCGCCGCCGACGGGAGCGCCCGTCCAGCGCCCGCCGGTGGACACGGCGACGCGGTCGAAGACGCCGGTGGCGAGGCTGGGACCGCCGGTCGAGGTCGTGCCGCCGAAGGAGCGGGTGGTCTGCGTGTGGCTCGGCGACGCCGCGAACAGGCCGATGTAGGCCGGCCCGGGCAGGCGGACCGTGCCGACGCGCGTCCAGTGCGCGCCGTCGGCGGAGTCGTAGCCGGTGACCGTGTCACCCGACCGGGTCAGGCGCAGCCAGCGCGTCGCCGCGGCGCCGGCCACATCGTGCGTGTAGTCGTACTGCATCCGCACGCCGTGGCCGCCGGTGACCATCATCGCCGCGTACGCCGAGCCCTGCTTGAGGCTGGCCTTGACCATGATCCCGGCCTTGGACCACGGCTCGGTGCCAGCGCGCTCGACCGTCGGGGGGCGCTGGGGGCCCATCGAATAGCGTCCGGTCAGCGACGAGACCCGCACGGTGATCGAGCCGTCGCGGGTGAGCGGGCGATGGACGAAGTAGAAGCTGTCTTGCACGTACTCCCCGCCCGGCCCCTTCGGCAGCGTGGGCCGGCAGGCGGAGCCGGTTCGGGGCTGGCCGCCGGGACCGTCGCACATGATCGTGCTGGCGCCGGCGACGAACAGCCCGAGCAGGTCCATCACGATCGCCGCGGCGACGATCCCGATCAGCCATCCCGGGACGCTCCTGAACTTGGTCCACTCGGCCCGCAGGACGTACGCCGTCATCGGGCTGCCTCGGCGCGGTACTCGACGGCGTCGCGCGTGAGTTGCAGGTACGCGTGCTCCAGGCTCACCCGCTCCGCCGCCACCTCGGAGAACGGCACCGCGCACTCGTTGAGCACGGCCACCACCCGCGCTGCCGTGAGCCCCTCGACGGTCAGCCCGTCGGGGGCGCCGGCGAGCACCTGCGCGCCGGCGCGTCGCAGCGCCGCGGCGGCCGCCGGCACCGCGCTCGTGCGCACCGCCACCCGGTCACCGGACGCCGCCTGGAGCAACGCGGCCATGCTCGTGTCGGCGATCAGCCTGCCGCGGCCGACGATCAGCAGGTGGTCGGCGGCATCCTGCAGCTCGCTCATCAGATGGCTCGACACGAGCACGGCCCGGCCCTCGGCGGCCAGCGAGCGCAGGAAGCCGCGCATCCACACGATTCCCTCGGGGTCCATGCCGTTGAACGGCTCGTCGAACAGCAGCGCCGGCGGGTCGCCGAGCAGCGCCGCGGCGATCCCCAGCCGCTGGCGCATGCCGAGCGAGTAACCGCCCGCCCGCCGGCGGGCCGCCGACTCCAGGCCGACCTGCCGCAGCGTCTCATCCACGCGCGCCACGCCCAGTCCCTGCGAACGCGCGATCCACAGCAGGTGGTTGCGCGCGCTGCGCGCCGGCTGCAGCGCGGAGGGATCAAGCAGCGAACCGACGTGGGTGAGCGGCCGCGGCAGGCTCCCGTATGGCCGCCCGCCGACCAGCGCCACGCCCGCGTCGGCGGCGTCCAGGCCCAGGATCACTCGCATCGTCGTGGACTTTCCCGCTCCGTTGGGCCCGACGAAGCCCGTCACCCGGCCGGGCGCGACGGTGAACGTCATCCCGTCCAGGGCTATCGTCGGCCCGAACCGCTTGCGCACGTCGATGACCTCGATGCTCGTTTCCATCCGCCTGACCCTTTCGCCTGCAGTGCCGGAAGGCGTTTGTACGCGGACGGCCCGAACACGGCCCGAACGGCGGCCGTTATCGCGGTGTTAGGTACGGCGAGGCATCCTCGGGGACGATGACGATGCGCCGGCGCAGCGTACGGATGCGGCTGACCGTCCTCTACTGCACATTGTTCGTCGGGTCCGCCGTAGTGCTGCTGGGGATCACCAACGGCGTCGGATCGACGTCCTCGGCCTCGGTCTCGGTCGGCATCGATCGGCCACACCCGGCGCAGCCCCCGCCGGCCGCCGGCGTCTCGCACCAGTACCTGCTCGGCTCGGTGATCGCGCTCGCGGTGATGGCGGTTGTGTCGCTCGCGGTGGGCTGGGTGGCCGCGGGCCGGATCCTGCGCCCGCTGCGCGTCATCACGGCCGCCACGCGCCGCATCTCCGCCGACAGCCTGCACGAGCGCCTGGCCATCTCCGAGCCCGACGACGAGCTCAAGGACCTCGCCGACACGATCGACGATCTGCTCGAGCGCCTCGACGGCGCCTTCAGCGCGCAACGCCGGTTCGTCGCCAACGCGTCACACGAGCTGCGCACGCCGCTGGCCACGATCCGGGCGCTCGTGGACGTGGCGGCCGCCAAGCCCGGTCCGCTGCCCGGCTCCACGCTGACGCTGACCGGCCGCGTGCGCACCGAGCTCGACAAGGTCGACGGGCTGCTCGACGGCCTGCTGGCGCTCGCGCGCGCGCAGCACGCCGAGACCAGCGCGCTGCCCGACCAGGCCGCCCTGGCGCTCGACGACCTCGTGAACGCCGCCGTCGCCGCGCGCGCCGACCGCATCGTCGCCAAGCGCCTGATCCTCCGTCACGACCGCGGCGAGGTCTCGGTGCTCGGCAGCCGCCCGCTGCTGGCCCGGATGGTCGAGAACCTCGTCGACAACGCCGTCGATCACAGCCGCGAGGGCGGTCGCATCCACATCGCCAGCGCCGCCGCAGGCGCCGACGCGCGGCTGACCGTCGCCAACGACGGCGAGCGCCTCAATCCCGCCGCCGTGGCGTCGCTCGCCCGCCCGTTCCTGCGGCTCGGCGGCGAGCGCGCCGGCTCGGACGGCGGCGCCGGCCTCGGCCTGTCGATCGTCGCCGCCGTGACCGCCGCGCACGGCGGGACGCTCGACCTGCGCGCTCTGCCCGACGGAGGCCTGGAGGCCCAGGTGACACTGCCGCGCCGCCCCGGAGCCGCGACGTGAGGGTCCTCGTGGTCGAGGACGCCCGCCCGCTCGCCGACGTCCTGGCCGAGGGCCTGCGCGACCAGGGGATCGCCGCCGACATCGCCCGCGATGGTCTCGAGGCCGCGGCCAAGCTCGGCCTCAACCGCTACGACGTCGTCGTCCTCGACCGCGACCTGCCCGGCATCCACGGCGACGTCGTGTGCCAGATGATCGCGAGCGGCGAGGAGCGCGCGATGGTGCTGATGCTCACCGCCGCCGGCTCGCCGGGCGAGCGCGTCAGCGGCCTCACGCTGGGCGCCGACGACTACCTGGCCAAGCCGTTCCACTTCCCGGAGCTGGTGCTGCGGATCCGCGCGCTCGACCGCCGCCGGCCCGCCGCACAGGCGCCGCTGCTGCGGGCCGCCGGCATCGAACTGGACACGCTGCGGCGCACCGTCACCCGTGACGGGCGACCGCTCACCCTCTCGGTCAAGGAGCTGGCACTGCTCGAGGCCCTGCTGCGCGCCAGCCCCGCACACCTCAGCGCCGAGGACCTGCTCGAGCGCGTGTGGGACGAGCACACCGACCCGTTCACCAACACGGTCGCGGTGACCATCGGCCGCCTGCGCCGCAAGCTCGGAGAACCGCCGGTCATCACCACGACGCCCGGCGTCGGCTACCGCATCGCGGCGTGAGCAGCGAGCCCGCGGTCACGCAGGATGGCGGGCGCGCGAGCGTCGGCGCAGGCGCCGCCGTGGCGGCTGTCGTACCAGGGCTGCGAGCTCGGGCGCTTCGCCGGCGAGCAGCTGGGCGAGCTGCTCCCGCACGTCGTCGTCGCTCACGTTCAGCTCACGCAGGATGCGGGCGGCGACGGCGTCGCCCTGGTCGCTGAGTGCGAGCAGCACGTGCTCGGGGGACGCGATCGCGCAGCGGTGCCCAAGCCTGCGCGCCTCGTGGCCCGCGGCCTCGAGCACTCGCTTGGTCCGCGGCGAGATCCCGAGCGTCGCGGTCTCGCTCGAATGCCCCTCACCGACGAGTTCGCCGATGCGCTCGGTCACCGTCGCCGCGTCGACGCCGAGTCGCGCCAGCGTCGTTCCCCCGAGGCCGCCGTCGGCGGTCAGCGCGAGGAGCAGATGCTCGGTGCCGACGTAGCGGTGCCGAAAGGCGCGGGCATGAGCCTGCGCTGCGACCACCAGCGCACGCGCGTCGGTGTCAAAGTCCTTCGGCCACGCGCGGCCATCGGCCCGCGGGGCGACGTAGCGCTGCTGCGCCGCTTGTCGCGTCACGCCCAGTGACACGCCGATCTCGGTCCACGAGCGGCCCGCGTCGCGTGCGGCGCGGACGAACCGGTCAAGCAGCTCGTCAGCGGCGTCGCGCACGTGGTCGGCGGTCGCGACGGCGCTGTCGAGCCGGTCGAGAGCGTCGGCACTGCCGGCCCGCTCCACCACGAGCGCCGCGAGCCGGTCGACGTCGATTTCAGCGGCCATGATGCGTCAATTTAGAGTTGACACCGAACGCTGTCAAGTTCGAATTGACGGCGGCCCTGAAGGGCGTACGATCCGGGGAGGATGGTGGAGTTGGACAAGCGCGAGCTGTTGGACCGCTACGAGGCGCGCGGCGGCGACGCGCTTTACGAGCAGGCGAAGCGCCTCTACGAAGCCGCGCTCGCCGAGGCGCCCGACGACGCTCTGCTGCTGCGCGACTACGGCTACCTGCTGGAGTGCCATGGGCGCCGCTCGCTGGAGGCCGCGCTGGCGAGCTATGAGCGCTCACTGGTGCTCGACCCCGGCAGCGAGAAGACACGACTGCAGCTGCTCCATGCGGAGATCGGTCTGGGTCGGGCACAGGACGCCATCGTCCGCTGCCGCCGGTTGCTCGCCGATCGCCCCGCGGATCCCGCGTCGTACCGCTGCCTCGCCTCCGCGTACGTCGCCGCCGGCGACTACGCGCGCGCGGAGCAGGCGGTCAAGGACGGGCTCGCGATCGCGCCTCGGGACGCGCGGCTGGTCGAGCTTGACGGCGACGTGCTCGCCGGCACGGACCGCTCGCAGGAGGCCCTTGCGCGCTGGGCGCAGGCGCATGAGCTCGATCCCGAGAATCTCAGCCCGCGTTACAGCCGCGCGTTCCTGCTCCGGCGGGAAGGCCGTCACGATGACGCCGCCGACGAGTGGGAGGCGATCCTGGACTGGTGCGAAGCGCGCGGCGACGAACTCGAAGCCGAATGGCCGCGTCGCGAGCTCGAACAGCTCCACCGAGCGCGAGCCCGGTCGTGATCGCACCGATCGCCGGCGGCGCTGAGGACGGGTGAGATCCAGCCACGGGTGCATCCCTGGTCGGTGTGTTCCCGCGGACCAGGGATCGACCAGTGCGGTCCACGGGCGCGACCGGGTCCGGTCAGGTGCGATGGTCCGGCAGAACACGAGTCAGGAGGCACCGCCATGAGTCCCACCGAGACGAGCGCGACGGACACGTCGGCGAGCGTCGGGACGATCGACATGAAGCTTGAGATCGTGGTCATCCCGGTCTCCGACGTCGACCGGGCGAAGCGGTTCTACGAGGACCTGGGATGGCGGATCGATGCCGACATCGCCCTCGGCGACGAGTTCCGCATCGTCCAGGTGACGCCCCCTGGGTCAGGGTGCTCGGTGGCGTTCGGCACCGGCGTGACCGACGCGGCACCGGGCTCGGCCCGGACGCTCGAGCTCATCGTCTCGGATATCGAGGCGGCCCGCGACGCCCTCCTCGCCCGGGGCGTCGGGCGCGTCGAGCTGTTTCACGGCTCGCCCTGGTCGCGGATCAGCGGCCTCGACCCGGAGCGCCAGAGTTACCGGAGCTACGGCGCGTTCGATGACCCCGACGGCAACGAATGGATACTCCAGGAAATCACGACGCGGCTTGCCCGGCCGCATCGACCCGGGACAGCCGACGTTCAGCTCCGCGAGCGACCTGACCGCCGCCCTGCGGCGCGCGGACACCGCCTACGGCGAGCGCGACGCGAACCGGGCCGAGTGGTACGCCGCGTACGTCGTGGCGGAGCAGACCGGCGAAGCACCGCCCTCATGAGCGACCGGCTTGCGGGACAGCGGGTCCTGGTGATCGGCGGCAGCGCCGGCATCGGGCTCGAGACGGCCCGACTCGCCCGCGACGCGGGAGCCGAAGTGATCATCACCGCGCGCGACGAGGCACGCCTGGAGCGGGCCGGCAGCGAGGTCGGAGCGAGTACCGCGGCGTTCGACGCCACCGACTTCGCCCGGGTCGAGCGGTTCTTCGCCGAGTTGGGCGAGCCGATCGACCACGTGCTGGTGACCGGCCCCGGTCCGTACTACGCGCCGCTCGCGGAGTTCGACTTCGGCGCGGCCGGCCGCGACGTCCATTCTCATCTGTTCCTGCCCATCCAGATCGCGCGTAGCGCCGTCGGCCGGGTCCGGCCGGGAGGCACACTGCTGTTCATGAGCGGCACCGGCGGGCGGCGCACGGCCGTGGGCTTGACGCTGATCGCGTCGCTCACGGCCGCGATGCCGGCGCTGACGAAGAACCTCGCGCTCGAGCTCGCGCCGATCCGCGTGAACCTGATCGCGGCCGGCTTCGTCGACACGCCGCTGTCGGCAACGCTGCTCGGCGACCAGCTCGATGAGCGTCGCGAGCAGCTCCGCAACACACTGCCGACCCGCCGCGTGGTCGGCCCGGCCGACGTCGCCGCGCTGGCCATCCACGTCATGGCCAACACGGCGCTGACCGGCGCGACCTTCGACATCGACGGAGGCCAGCAGCTCGTCGAGCAGTGAACCCGCCGTCACTCACACCCCGGTCGGGAAGTGCATGTGGCCGCGGTGATGCGACGAGTCCTGGGCGTCTTGCGGCCACCGCGTCGTGACGACCTTCCCGCGCGTGTAGAACGCCACGCCCTCCGGTCCGTGGATGTGGTGGTCGCCGAAGAGCGATTGCTTCCAACCGCCGAACGAGTAGAAGCTCATCGGCACCGGAATCGGCACATTGACGCCGATCATCCCGACCTGGATCTCTCGCTGGAACGTGCGCGCAGCGTGCCCGGATCCGGTGAAGATGGCCGTGCCGTTGGCGAACGAGTTGCGGTTGATCAGCTCGACCGCGTCCTGCAGCGTGTCGACCCGCATGACGGCCAGCACCGGCCCGAAGATCTCGTCGCGATAGACCTCCATGTCCGGGGTCACGCCGTCGAGCAGGGTCGGTCCGACCCAGAAGCCGTCGCCTGCGAGCTCGATGTCGCGGCCGTCGACGACGATGTCGGCGGGTGTGCGATCGATGTAGCCGACGATCCGATCGCGTGCGGCCTCCGTGACGACGGGACCCATCTCGGAGTCGGGTTCCAGCCCGGGCCCGACCTTGATGCCGAGCAGCACGCGGCGACGGCGACGGCGGTAGGTCGCGCCGCGATTGAAGGCGGCGTGGCGTCGCCCGCACGTGTGCGGTTTTCGATATGCCGACGATATGTGCCGGCTCTAGCATCGGAGTATGCGGGTGCTGCTCGTCGAGGACGAGCCCTATATGGCGGACGCGATCCGCGACGGCCTGCGCCTGGAAGCGATCGCGGCAGACATCGCCGGTGACGGCACCACCGCTCTGGAGTTGCTGGGCATCAACGCCTACGACATCGCCGTCCTCGACCGAGACATTCCCGGACCCACCGGTGACGACATCGCCAAACGCATCGTCGCCTCCGGCAGCGGCATGCCGATCCTCATGCTCACCGCTGCCGACCGTCTCGACGACAAGGCCACCGGGTTCGGGCTCGGCGCCGACGACTACCTCACCAAGCCGTTCGAACTCCAGGAGCTCGTGCTTCGTCTCAGGGCGCTCGACCGCAGGCGCGCCCACCACCGGCCGCCGGTGCGCGAGATCGCCGGTCTGCGGCTGGATCCGTTCCGCCGCGAGGTCTACCGCGACGGCCGCTTCGTCGCGCTGACCCGCAAGCAGTTCGCCGTGCTCGAAGTCCTGGTCGCTGCCGAAGGCGGTGTCGTCAGCGCCGAAGAGCTACTGGAACGGGCGTGGGACGAGAACGCCGACCCATTCACCAACGCCGTGCGCATCACGGTCTCGGCATTGCGCAAACGGCTCGGCGAGCCCTGGATCATCGCCACCGTGGCCGGCGTCGGCTACCGCATCGACACGCCATCCGGCACGCGTGAAGGAGCGGACGGTGGATAGAGCGCCTGGCCTGAGCGTTCGCCTCAAGCTCACCCTCAGCTACGCCGGCTTTCTCATGCTCGCCGGCGCCTTGCTGCTGGCCGCCGTGTGGGTGTTCCTGCTGCGTTACGTCCCCGATCGTGCGTTCCTCATCAACGCCGACACCAACACTCACGGTGTGTTCCCCGTCCGGTCCGGCCTGCTGCACGTCTTCGCTCCGAGGGCAGCCGCAGTGATGGCGTTCCTGCTGGTGTTCGGTCTGCTGGGAGGGTGGCTCCTCGCCGGCCGGATGCTCGCCCCCCTGGCCCGCATCACGGACGCCACACGCACGGCCACGACCGGATCGCTCTCCCACCGCATCCAACTGGAAGGCCGCAATGACGAGTTCCGCGAGCTCGCCGACGCCTTCGACACCATGCTCGCGCGGCTCGAAGCCCACGTCGCCGAACAGCAGAGGTTCGCGGCCAACGCCGCTCACGAACTGCGCACCCCGCTGGCGATCACGCAGACACTTCTCGACGTGGCCCGCAAGGACTCCAACCGCGACAACGGCGAACTTGTCGACCGCCTCCACGCCGTCAACGCCCGAGCGATCGACCTCACTGAAGCATTGCTCCTGCTCAGCCGCGCCGACCGGGGGTCCTTCGCCCGAGGAAGCGTCGACCTGTCCCTGATCGCGGAAGAAGCCACTGAAACGCTCCTCCCCCTCGCCGAGAAGCGCGGCGTCACGATCGAGACCTCCGGTGAGATGGCCCCCACCATCGGCTCACACGCGCTCCTGCTGCAGTTGATGACGAACCTCGTGCACAACGCCATCGTCCACAATCTGCCCGAGCAGGGAAGCGTGTGGGTCACGACCAGCATTCACCCCAAGAGCGCGGTGCTCACCGTCGAGAACACCGGCGAGAAACTCACGCCGCCGTTGGTCTCCACGCTTGGCGAGCCGTTTCTTCGCGGCACCGAACGCATACGCACCGACCACGCAGGCGTCGGCCTCGGCCTGGCCATCGTCAAGAGCATCGCCCAAGCACACGACGGAACCCTCACCCTCACCCCCCGCGCCGGCGGCGGGCTCCGCGTCACGGTGCAACTGCCCGCCGCACGCGGCACGTCGCGGAGCGGCACTGGCGCCGCTCCGCTGGGCGGTGAGGCCTAGGAGCGTCAGCAGCCCATGTGGCGAATGGGGTCGCAGATGCCGCCGTCTCGCATGATGATCCCCGCTGTCGTCGCACCGGGTTGGGCGATCGGCGTGGGTGCGCCCGGCGCCGGCATCGGAGTGGCGATCGCGGGTGCCGAGCCGGCGAGCGCGGTGAGGATGACGGCGGCGGGAAGGGCCAGCCGACGCCGGAGGTTGCGCGTCGAGTCGCGGGAGTCGCGATCGCCGGGTGTGCGGAGTGGATTGGGCATGAACACCTTTCGCTCGTGGATGGATGCGAAGGTCTAGACCCGCCGACTCGGCCGAAGGTTGGCCACATGTGCTCGCCCGGGCGAAATGTTCCTCGTGAGCGGTCGGTCTCGGCAGTTCGCGGCGATGGGCTACGCGGTGGCCGCGACGCGCGCCCGAGTTGCGTCGTATCGTGGCGGCGTGGCACGCGGGCTTCTGCTGGCGATCATCGCTCTCGGCGCGAACGCGCTCTCCCCGACCGCGCCGGCGGCCACCGTGCCGGCGCCGCTGTACACGCTCGCGGCGTCCCAGTCGTGCCTCATGTCGCTCCCGAACGCCGTCGCCGGATTGCCGCCGGCAACCCCGCCCGTGCCCTCGGCGCTGTTCGTCGACGCGCTCGCCCGCGACACCATCTCCACGGCGGAAGGCGAAGGCCCACGACCGCGCGTGCACAAGCAGCTCGGCACGTGGTACGGGGATGGCAGCTACCAGGGCATCATCCTCAGCTTCTTCAAGACCGTTCCCGACGCTCGAGCCTCGCTGAAGAAGCTCGCTTGGCTCTACGGAGGCAAGCGCATACGCAACGTCGTCGTCACGTGGGATCAGAGATCGCTCCCGAGCCCGGGCGTGCGCGCCACCGTCCTGGGTTGCCTGCGGTCCGATGCCGTCGGCGGATCCGAGCGGCCTGCACCGCCGGCGAGCCTTGCGACGTTCGCGGGCACCTGGGGAGGGCACGGGCGATCGCTGACGATCACGTCGAGTGGCCGCGGCCGCGAAAGCGCGAACGACGGCTGCTGCACACGCGTGTACCGGATGACGTTCCAGATCCTGTCCGTGACCGGGACGCTGACGCAGGCGACCGCCGCATACCGGGTGACGTCCTTCAAACGCTACGTGCGCGGGGTGAGAAGACTCCGCGTCGGCGACGTCGGCCAGCTGCGCCTTAGAAACGGGATCGTGACGAGCACGCTCACGCGCGACTATTTCTGCAGCGACCCGGCATGGGGCGCTACGGGAGCCTGCGGACTCTAGACCCGACGATATGTGCGGCCGGGGCGGTCACGTGGACCGGCGTGCCGGTTCGCACATGATCTCCGCCGAGGCGTTGCATTGTGCCGGGAGCGGGCGAGTAGCGTCTGGAGGCATGGCGCAGATGCGAGCCGTGGTCGCGGAGCGACCGGACGGGCCCGACGGGCTCGTCGTGCGCGAGGTGCCGCGCCCCGAGGCCCGTCCAGGCTGGGCGCTGGTCAGGGTCGAGGCGTTCGGAGTCAACCGGTCCGAGTACAAGACGCTCAAGGGCTACGCCGGCGACGCGGTGAGGTTTCCGCGGATCCTCGGGATCGAGCTGGTCGGCGTCGTGGAGGCGGTGCACGGGGAGGCGCCCGCCGTGCGGCCGGGTGCGACGGTCGCGGCGCTGATGGGAGACATGGGCCGCGCGTTCGACGGCGGGTACGCCGAGTACGCGCTCGTACCCGAGCACCAGCTGATCGCGCTCGACACCACGCTGCCGTGGGACGTGCTCGGCGCGCTGCCCGAGACGTTCGTGACCGCCGCCGGCTCGCTCGAGCATCTCGACCTCGAGGAGGGGCAGACGCTGCTGCTGCGCGGCGCGACGTCCTCGGTCGGCCTGGCCTGCTTGGAGCTCGCGCGCGCCGCCGGCGTGCGGGTGATCGCGACGACGCGCAGCGAGGCCAAGGCCCGGCGCCTGACCGAGCTCGGCGCCGCGGGCACCGTGCTCGAGGGCGCCGGCTTCAGCGAGCGCGCACTGGGCGCGCTGCCCGAGGGCGGCGCGGACGGCGCCGTGGACCTCATCGGCGGACGCGCGGTGCTCGAGACGCTGCGCCTGCTGCGCGCCGGCGCGACGGCCTGCAACTCCGGCTCGCTGTCTGACACCTGGGTGATCGCGGACTTCGAGCCGATCGCGATGATCCCGTCGGGACGCAAGCTGACGGTGTTCCATTCCAACGACGTGCACGAGGCGCGGGTCGGGGGACCGCTGCTGCGTGCCGTCGTCGAGCAGGTTGAGCGCGGCGTGGTCGCACCGCACATCGACGCGGTCTATACGCTCGAGCAGACGATCGACGCGCACCGCCGGATGGCGGCCAACGAGGCGACCGGCAAGCTCGTCGTGCTGCCGCGCTGAGCGGGCGCCCGCCACCCGAGGCCGTCCGAGATGGTGTCCCCGCCGATCAGGCTCCTCCAGGGTGGGGTCCGAAATGCTGGTTCGGTGTCTCGGGATGCCAGTGGTGGTCTGCAGCCAGTAGGTGACGGTCGAGTCGCGGGTCGCGTCGATGATGAGGCGGCGGCCGACGCTGGCGCTGCGCGGGTGCTTGCCGCGCGACCGGATCCGCACGGTGTGGCGGTGAACGTAGGCCAGGCGCCTGCGCCAGGTCGACGGGTGCGCGCCGTCGACGCCGAGTGCTCGGGGTGAGCCTGCATGATCTGCCCCGACGCGGAGTACACGCCGACGGGCCTGCCGTACGTGTCGGGACCCGCGTCCGCTTCGAACGGCCGGTCTTGGCTCGGCACGGGCAATGTCGTCACGTGGCCGCTGTGCCATTGCATCAGCCGGTAGCTGGCGCCCTTGCGGAGGCTGAATACGAGATGGCCGGCGTAGGCACTCAGGCCCGAGACCCCCGTGCCGTCGGCGATCATTCCGGTGTGATCGCCGTATGCGGTCGTGCTCGGCACGGGCGTCGGAGTCGAAGTCGCGATCGCAACGGTGGCCGGTCTGCGATGCCCGCCGCAACCGGCGCGCGCGACCACGACCACGAATGCCCCGTTGCCGTTGTGCTCGCGTCCGCGACGCTCAGCGTCGCGTCGCCCGCGGTGGACACCACGTTCGCCGTCGTCGTCGCCGCGTAGTCCGTCGCCACGCCCGGCACGAACGCGCCGAACGCAGCCGGCGCGCCGAGCGAGAGCGCGAGCGTTGCCGGGACCGTGCCGCCGGCGCCGCCCGACGCCGAGACGCTGAATCCGCCGTTCGCGTTCAGCGTGAACGTCGCCGACAGCGGCAGGTTGGTCGACGAGTCGCCGACTGAGACGGTGCGCTGGCCGGTGTTGGTCACCCAGTCGTGTGACGCCGTGCTCCAGTACTGGAACGCGCGCGCCGCCACGGGGATCGACACTCGCTTGGTCTGGTTGGGGGCGAGCGTGACTTTGTCGTATCCACAAAGCGCACGCATGGCCTGCTGGACGCCGGCGACAGCGGGGCCGGAGCCGACGTAGACCTACGGCACCTCGGCGCCCGTCCGCGAGCCGGTGTTGGTGACGTCGAAGCTGACGTCCACGCCGCCCCCGGCGCGCGGCCCGACGGAGACGTTCGAGAACCCGAACGTGGTGTAGGACAGGCCGTAGCCGAACGGGAACAGCGGCGTGACGGCGTTCTTGTCGTACCAGCGGTAGCCGACCAGGATGCCCTCGGAGTAGTTCTCCTCGTTGCTCACGCCCGGGTAGGCGAGGGGATTGCCGAACATCGAGGTCTGGCTGTCGCTGGACGGGAACGTCTGCGTCAGCTTGCCCGACGGGTTCACGTCGCCGTAGAGCAGCCGTGCCGTGGCCTCGGCCCCGTTCTCGCCGGGGTAGTAGGTGTCGAGCACGGCCCTGACCTTGCTCAGCCACGGCATCGTCACCGACGAGCCGGTGTTGAGCACGACGATCGTGTTCGGATTGGCGTCGGCGACCGCCGAGATGAGCGCGTCCTGCGTCCCCGGAAGCGAGAGACTCGGACGGTCGGCTCCTTCGGTGCCGTCGTCGTAGGCGAACACGATCGGCGTCTGCACCTGCGTGGCCAGGGCGATCGCGTCGGCCTTTGCCTGTGCGGCGGCGGCGGGCGTGATCCACGTCAGGCGCATCGGGGCAGGCGTCGTGCCGACATTGATCGCGGTCGCCGACAGCGCGTGCGGGCCGGCGGTGAGATGGATCGTGCCGCTGCAGGCCTCGAGGATGCAGAACAGCAGGCCCTGGCCGTCGATCGACAGCGGGCCATGCTCGGAGGCGTCAGGACGAAGCTGTAGTCGCCCTCAGCCGGGACCGTCAACGTCCTGTTGTACGACAGCGTCCCCCCGGTCCCACCACGGCCGAGCCGTTCGCGTCAAACGGCGGCGCCGGGGAGAGCGCGGAAGCCGGGATCGCCGAGCCGGTCAGGTCGATGCCGGTCGCATACGTCACGCTGGTTCCAGCGCCCGCGCGTTGCGTGATCGCGTCCACCGGCGGCGTGGCCGACGCGGGCACGACATGAGCGCTGCCGCCGCCGACCTTCGGCGTCCTGCCGGTCGGGCCGATCACCCCGATGCTCGTGGTGCTCGCGCTCAGCGGCAGCGCGCCACCGGAATTCTTGAGCAGCACCGAGCCCTGCTCGGCCACCGATTGCGCGACCTTCGCCTCGCCGGCGACGTCGATCTGCGGACGGTTGGTCGCGGCGCCGTCGAGCAGCCCAAAAAAACGATCCATCTGACCAACGATCCGAGCGACCGCCGCATCGACTGTCGACTGGGGGATCGTGCCGGCCTGAATCGCGGCCGTCATGGCGGCCACCGTCATGTACTGCCGGTTCGCACCGATGTTGAACATCTCCTGGTCGAGCCCGGCGAGGATGTCGGTCGCAGCGTGCGTGGCGCCCCAATCGGACATCACCCAGCCGCCGAAGCCCCACTGGCCCTTCAGGATCGTGTTCAGCAACGGGTTGCTGCTGCAGCTGTGCACGCCGTTGACGGAGTTGTAGGAACACATCACCGTGCCGGCGCCCGCCCCCACGGCCGCCTCGTATGGATCACGAACTGCTGGAGGCCGACGCGGACCTGAAACCAGGCGTGGTAGCCCTTGTAGTGCCAAGCGATCGGCTGTGTATGGGCGGTCTTGGCGGTCGCGCTGAACGTCCAGTTGCCACTCGAGCCGTTGACCGAATAGTCAAACACGGGATCGCTGGTCGTGCCGTCAGACGTGACGGTCGTGGTCGCGGTCCCACTGCCGGACCAGGCGCCGTCCGGCCACGCGGCGGCGGACGCGGACCCCGCGCTCAGCAATGCCCCGCTGAGCGCGGCCGCGGCGGTCAGCCCGACGGCGACAGCGCGACGGAGGCGGGATGAATGCATCTGAATCTCCTGAGTCGTTGCTCGGCTCCGGGAGGCAAGCCGGGTTGATGAAGACCTCACCGGCCGAAGCAGACCGAATGCCGCTGACGTTCCGCAGACGTCTCGCTGACGCGCAGAGAATCTCAGGCCCGCGTAGCGACGGCGATGGCGTCAAGCGTTCGGCGTTCAGCGCGACATCGACCGCGCCAACGGCTTCCCGCGCGCGGAGGAGCGGCTCCGCGTCAGGATCGCCTCCGGCTCACGCGAGCGGGTCTCGGCAGCCGGCGGCTTTCGGTCGACGCTGGCATAGCGGGCCCGGGCGAACTGGCCGGCACTGAGCGCGGTAGCGGAGCGGCTTCGCCGTGCCGATCCGCAGGTAGGTCACCGCGACGCCCGCGGTGTCGCGGGCCTTTGAGGCGGACCACGTATCGCGTGCCGGTCGGGATCGTGCGCGGTGGCCGTGAGTGCGCGCTCGCACCGCCTTGCCCGCGCGCTGGACGGCGCGACCGTCAAGCGGACCGGAGAAGTGCGGCGTGTTCGTGTCGTGCGAGTGCACATCACGGACTGGGGTCGCGACGGCGGTGGCTTCGCCGTCACCGTCGAGGATGCCAGTGCGTTACAGCACTTCCCGCCGGGTCGAGGAGTGCCGGTATTCGTCGAGAACAAGCCGCCGACCGTCGGCCAAAGCACGTCTGGAGCTATGCGCGCAGCGTGTCGAGCCGACCGCGGGCGGTGGAGGAGTCCGACGCCGGTACGAGTCGCCCTGCTTTGCCCAATCCGTGCGGCGGCATGTTGCCGTAGACGGCCTCGTAGTGGCCCTCTTTGACCAGGAACGTCTCATGCCAGATCCCGGTGCGGCCGCTTCGTCCGACCCGTCGCCAGTACTGGCGCCAGACGTCCAGGTGAGGATCGTCCTTGTCCTTGGCGAAGGCCTCCAGGTGCTCGAATGACCGCCAGTACTGGACGATCGTCGGGATTCCCATCTCATACGCCAGCAGCCCCTTCTCAGGGTGAGCGACGAGGTAGTCCAGCATGTGCTTCATCCCGCGACGACCCCCGAGGTCGACGAGGCTGCGAGCGAACTGCAGCTTGTTGTTGAACCGGGCGCCGATGAGGAAGACGACGAAATCGCCCTCGATCTCGGCCATCATCCGCCTGCCAGCCACCTCGCCCATGCTCATCGCCTCTCCGCTCGTCGTCCTCGCGCCGATCCTAACCCGGCCGACGCCCGGCGGGCTAGCGCCTTGACGACAAGACGCGGTGCGACGACGCTCGCGACGAGACTGCGTGCCGCATCCGGCGTGCAGGCATGGTGCGCTGACCAGCGCGTCGGCGGCCTCAGCCGGACGGTGGCTCGAGTTGGTTCACGCGTTCACGCGAGCGCCCGATGCCGCCATGCCGCGGGACGGTGCGCCCGTGCGGCCCGGCCGCGCCGAACAACACGAACTGCGCTCGCACCTTCGTTCCGCGCCCGCCCTGGACCTCGACCTCGTCGGCCAGATCGTCAATCAGCGGGAGCCCGAGGCCGAGCCCGGCGCTCTGCGTGCCCTCGCTGATCCCGACGCCGTCGTCAGCGATCTCCACCTCGAGCGTCTGCTCGCCAAGCTCGGCGATGATGCGAACGCGTCCGGGCCGCGTGGCGTAGCCATGCACAACGCTGTTGGCGACCGCCTCGGCGACGACGCCGGCGACCGCGTCGCGATCGACGGCGACGTCGGTCAACGCGTCCAGGATCGCTCGACGGGCCGTGAACGCGCTCTCGGGCACGGCGGGCAGATCGAGCTCGATCAGGCGCGACGCGGACACGCCACTGGGCCTCCCCCCAACGCGACCGCGCCACGCCCGCAACGACGCCGCGGGTCAGCGTTCAGCCCTGCGGCCCGTCGGATCGCGAGCGCGGCGCCTGCGTCGGTCAGGGCCGCCCTTCCTCGACCTGGCGCCCCGGTGGTCACTTCTTCCACACCGATCCGGAGTTCACGCGGATTATCGTGCGCCCGCTCGCGGCGCGTATGCTGGCGCAGTGACGAGACGCGGGGCGGCGGCCGGGAGCCTGATCTTCGTCGTCGCGCAGCCCGGCCTGATGGGCGGCCTCGTCCCCTACTGGCTGACCGGCGGGTGGGAGAGCCCTGACTCCGCGTTCGTCCTGAAGCTCGTCGGCGCGGCCCTGGTCGCCGCCGGGCTCGGTTTCCTCGCCCACACGGTGATCCGCTTCGCGGTCGAGGGGCTCGGCACGCCGTCGCCGGTCGCGCCGACCGAGAAGCTCGTGGTCGGCGGCGTCTACCGCTACCTGCGCAACCCGATGTACGTCGCGGTGATCGCGGTCATCCTCGGCCAGGCGGCGATCCTCGGCCGCCCGGTGCTGCTCGTCTACGCCGCGATCTTCTGGCTCGTGGTGGCGAGCTTCGTGCGCTTCTACGAGGAGCCGACGCTGAGCCGCCGCTACGGCGAGCCGTACGCCGCCTACCGGCGCGCGGTCCGCGGCTGGTGGCCGCGGCTGACGCCCTGGGACGGCGACCACGGCAGCACCCGCGCGGACGCGGCCTCGCCCTCCACCGCCGGCGCGGCCAAGTAGCCCGGGCGGCACGCACACGTCGGGCGGCCTCCAGCCCGGCCCATCGATCCGATCCAGTCGCCTACGGCGAGGGCCTCGTCGAGCGGGTTCGCAGCTCGCGCCCGACCATCGCTGCGCCCCGGCGCCGCCCAGGTCAAGCGTGTTGCCAGGGACCCCAGCAGCCGTTGTTACACGTCTGCTGTCGCACCCAGAGTCGGTTGTCGGTCCCGGTGACGTACACCGAAATCCGACCGCCCGCTGAGGAGACTCGCGGCCCACCCGGGTCAGAGGCGCTGCCCAGGCCGTCGGGCACCGTTCCGCCCAACGAGTACCAGCCACTCCAGGGGCCGAGGCCGGGCCTGGTCTGCCAGTTGTGCCAAACCGCGTCGTCGTACCCGATCGCGAAGAGCTCGTAGCGGTTGTCGAAGTTGCGCCCGACGTCGAACCCGTAGCCCGGCCGCAGACAGCCGCCAAGGCTGACCCAATCACTCCAGCCGGGAATCCGGTGGTACATGGCGCACCCACCCTTGGCGCCGATTTCGAACGTCTCGTTCTGACCAGTGACGACATCGTAATTCGACCATGCGAATCGATGCGGTCCACCGTCGGCCAGCGAGGCCGGGGCCCTGAACAGCGCCCCTACGCTCGCGACAGTCAGAATCAGAGACGTCACCAGGCCGATTCGGATGCGTCGCATAACGGAAGTCTCGCACCGCCCGTCCCGGCATGTCGTCCTCGACGTCGGCGATCCGCCTGCAGGCCTGCCAGTGCTGGGCCGCTCCGCCGGCGAGCGTGCACCCGAGTTCGGTGCTCATGGCGCCGGCTGCGCGTGGAGGCCTTGGATCGACGAACTAGCGGACGATGGGTGAGAAGCCGTCAACCTCGGCGAACCCGCCGTGATTGCTGGCGATGACCGAGCAGGTCATGTATCGACCGCGGTCATCTTCGCGGACGACGTAGGTATTGGACGAACCACTTTGGCGCGTGAGACGCGGATCGTAGGCCCCAGGACCGTAGGCGATGAACGTGAAGGTGATGCGGTCGGGCTGATTGGAGAATGTCGGTGGGTGACACCTCAGCCGCGAGCCGACTGTGGTGCTGCCGGTGAAGGTCGCATCGCCTCTCGTTTCTGGCCGCCACTCGGTCGCTGTGGAGCGGATGAAGCGGCGATACGGCGCCACGGCGGTGAAGATCGAAGGCGTGTCGGCGGCGCCGCAGTCCCGGCTCCAACTGCCGATGCCGAACAGGCGACGGCCGCTGAGGAGCGGCGCGCCGCCGTCGCCGACGCAGATCCCGGCGTTGCGGGGCGGCGTCGGGTCGGTGAGGCAGAGAGTCGTCGCCGAGGGCATGAGCGCGAGGTCCTGGGGACGCGGGTAGAGCCGACGACACAGCCCGTGCGCGTGGACTTCCATCACTGCGGCGCGGAGCCGGGCGGGCGCGGATTCGTCGTCATCGAGCCCCGTCGTACCGTGTCCGACCACGATCGCGCGCTCGCCGGCGCGCGCTGGGGCGGGTGTCGGCAAGGCCAGTCCACGGATGGGTCGATCGAGTCCGAGCAGCGCGATATCCGGCATGCAGAGGGTCTCGTCGTCACGACAGCCGTACGCGCGGTCATGGCCCTGGCGGACCCAGTCGGGGTGCATCGCGACGGCGACGATGTAGCGGCGCTGCGTGCCGACCCGAATCTTCTCGGGCACGAGGATGTCGAACGCGCACCGCGTCGAGGTCACGACGCGGTCGGGACCGACCAGCACGCCGCCACACTCATCGTCGCCGACGCTGACCGCCCACGGATGCGTCGCCCACGACACCTCCCATCCCCCAGCTACACCGGACGCACGCGCCGGGACCGCGAAGGACGCCGCGATACTGAGGAACACGATCACGGCGAAGCGCAGTGGCATCGCTGCGCAGCTTCTGCGCCATGCCGTGCGGGCGCATCCGTAGATCGCCGTGGCTGCCGTGGAGAAATTGCGCAGCCGCCGAGCCGCGAGGTACGCCGGGCACCAGCTCAATCCCGGTGGCGCACGCGCAGGAACAGGACGGTGCCGCCTCCGGCGTGCATCACGCACTACCAGGACTCGCTCTCTCGGCGCCGATGTCAGTTCACCGCCGAGCGCGTGAAGGCGCGGATCGAGATTGCGGTCAGCGCTGCGGCGAACAGGGCGACGACGCCGAGGCTCAGCCAGGCGTGCAGCGTGGTGCTGCCGTTGCCCCAGATGTCGTGCAGGCCGGTTCCCTTCGGGTCGACCAAGCCGTAGCGCATCAGCGCGAGCGCGTGCGTGAGCGGCAGCAGCTTGGCGATCGCGGTCAGCGCGCCGGGCATCGCTCCGATCGGGAATAGCGCGCCGGCCAGGAAGAACGGCAGGATCGCGACGGCCGGGACGGCGCCGATGTAGTCCTCCTGCTTGGCGACCTTGCTGGCGAGGGTCTCCGCGAGGCCGTACATGAAGACGGTGAACAGCAGCGCGGTGCCGATGAACCAGCCCGCTCCTGCGGCGGTGATGTGGAAGTGCCCGCCGCGGATCGCTGACAGTCCGATCAGGGCCGCGACCTGCAACCCCGACAGCGCGATCGCGACGATCAGGTTTCCCAGCACCAGGAACGCACGTGGGATTGGGGCGGCGAGGAGCTCGCGTTGGGCGCCGCTGTGGCGGTCGACGATCACGCTGAGGCCGGCGAAGATGCAGGTCAGCGGGACCACGAGACCGATGGCGCCGACACCGACGAACGAGTTGTAGTCGATGTGCGAGTTCAGGCCGCCGGTCGCGACCTTCAGTGCTGGTGCGACGACCAGCGCGAGCAGCGCGGGGCCGACGAGCGGCACGACGATCTGGCGCGGGTTGTGGGCGGTCAGCGCGGCGCGGCGCGCGGCGAGCGTCCGCAGCGCGCGGCCGATGGATGTGCGCGGTGGCGCGGAGATGCGCCGCGCAAGCGCGAGGGGTTCGGTGATGGTCGAAGCCATGATCGGGTCCTTTCGTGGGGACTTCAGGCGGCCATGGCGAACGTCTCGCCGGTCAGCCGCAGGTAGACGTCGTCGAGGGTGGGCTGACGGCTGTTGATGGCGCTGGTGCTCAGTCCGGCCTGGTTGATCGCGCCGAGCGCCTCGCCGGCGCTCGCGTCGTGCAGCGGGACGGTCAGCGTCTGGCCGACGACGTAGGCGTCGGCCGCGGCGATGCCGTGCGCGCCGAGGGCTGCGAGCGCGACCGCGGTGTCTCCGTCGACGCGCAGCTCGAGCAGCTCGTAACCGAGCCCAGCGAGCAGCGCCGCGGGCGTGTCGAGCGCCACGATCGTCCCGGCGTGGATGATCGCCACGCGATCGCAGAGGCGCTGCGCCTCTTCGAGGTAGTGCGTGGTGAGCACGATCGTCATGCCGTCGCGCTCCCGAAGGCCGGCGATCACGTCAAGCAGCTCGAAGCGGATCCGAGGGTCCAGGCCGACGGTCGGCTCGTCGAGGAACACGACGCGGGGCTCGGACACCAGCGCGCGTGCGATCTCAAGACGCCGCCGCTGCCCACCGCTGTAGCGGTCCACCTGGCGGTCGAGGATCTCGGTGACGCCGAGCGTCTCGGCGAGCTCCATGATCCGCGGCCTCGCCGCCTGCAGGTCGACGCCCCACAGTTTCGCGTGCAGCTCGAGGTTCGCGCGGCCGCTGAGGCCGCCGTCGACGACGGACTCCTGGAAGACGACGCTGCTGATGCTGCGCGCCTTGAGCGGGTGCTGGGCGACGTCGTGGCCTGCCAGCGAGGCGGTGCCACCGGTGGGCGCGACCGTCGTCGTCAGCATGCCGATCGTGGTCGACTTGCCGGCGCCGTTGGGGCCGAGCAGCCCGAATACCTCGCCGGGGGCGACCTGGAAGTCGATGCCCTTGACCGCCTCGACGCCACCGGGATAGGTCTTCGTGAGTTGACGGACCTCGACTGCCGGGACGGCCGCGGTGTCGGCGCGGCCCTTGCTGTGAGTGGTCATCTGATCGTTCTCCTTCTTGCGGCGCTTATCGCTTCGTGGTTTCGGGCCTATGACGACTCCGAGAGGCGTGATGTGACCGCTGCCGGGAGGTTCCGTGTCTGCAACGCAACGAATCGTTCCGAGCGCCGTCGGTCACACTCGGGGGCTCCGGGTCGTCATCCGTGCATCAGGTCGGAATAGGAGATGTGGAGCGATGGGCGAGAGCGATCTGCTGGCCGAGGAGTTCCAACGCAACCGCGACCGCCTACGGGTGGTCGCGTATCGGATGCTGGGTTCGATCAGCGACGCCGACGATGCCGTGCAGGAAGCCTGGCTGCGACTCAGCCGCTCGGACTCGGAGGCGATCTCGAACCTGTCGGGCTGGCTCACGTCGGTGGTCGCACGGTTGGCGCTGGACATGCTCAAGGCCCGGCGTGCACGCCACGAGGACTACGTGGGCAGTTGGCTGCCCGAGCCGGTCGTCGTCGTCGACGCGGGCGAGACGATGCCAGAGGACGAGGCGCTGCTGGCCGACTCGGTCGGCCTGGCTCTGCTCGTCGTGCTCGAATCGCTCGCACCGCCGGAGCGGCTCGCGTTCGTCCTGCACGACATGTTCGCCGTGCCGTTCGACGAGATCGCGACGATCGTCGGCACGACGCCGGGCGCGGCGCGTCAGCTCGCCAGCCGGGCGCGGCGCCGCGTTCGCGGGGCCACGCCGGCCGAGGACGCGGACGTCGCGCAGCAGCGCGAGCTCGTCGCCGCATTCCTGACGGCATCCCGTGAGGGGAACTTCGCGGGGCTCGTCGCGGTGCTCGACCCCGACGTGGTGTTCCGGGTCGACGCCGGAGGCCACGGCCCGGGGGCACGCGACCCGCTCACCGGCGCCGAGGCGGTCGCGCGGCAGATCCTGGCCCGCGGCAGGCCGTTTGCGCGCTTCGCGCAGCCGGTTCTGGTCAACGGCCGCGCCGGCGTCGTGGTCGCCCCGGGCGGAACCCCGATGGCCGTCGCCGGCTTCACCACCGCAGGCGGCCGGATCGCCGCCATCGACCTGATCACCGACCGCGAGAAACTGCGCCGCCTCCCGCTCGGGCCAAAGGAAGACTGAGATGCGTCGAGCTCTTGAGCTGGCAAGGGGAACCTCGTGGTCGGACCCGCCCTGGAGGTCTCCGCCGGCGTCGTCCTCAGGCCGGCACCGGCTCCTCCGTGGCGTGCGAGTCGGTGAGGGTGAGCGCGCCGACCGTCGCGACCAGGCCGACGATCACCGCGAGCACCGCGTAGGTGATCCGCTCGCCGTGGAAGAACGAGGCCACGAGGTCGGCGCTCCAGGTGCCTGCGGGCAACTGGGTGGTGACCAGCGCCGCGATGAGCGTGCCGACCACGGCGGTGCCGATGCTCATGCCGATCTCCTGCGCGGTGTCGTTGAGCGCCGTGCCGATGGACGTGCGGTTGCTCGGCATCGCGTCGACGAGCGCGACGGCGCAGATCGTCATGACGGTGCGCAGTCCGACGGTCATCGCGACCATCGAGATCGCGATGGCGAGGTAGCCGTGGCCGACGCCCCATGAGAGGCCGGCCAGCGAGCCGGCCAGGAAGGCCGCGCCGACGAGGCAGGCGATGCGGTGACCGAAGCGCCGCGCGAGCCACTCGGACACGGGCGTCGCGACGAGCATCGTGACGATGATCGGCAGGTTCGCCAGGCCCGCCCGCACCGGGGTCCAGCCGTAGGCGTACTGGAAGTGGAGGATCAGCCCGAACATCACGCTGGCCATGGCGATCGACGTCCCGGCCTGCGCGATGGCGGCGCCGCGGACGGTGCCGTTCGAGAACAGTCCGAGGTCCAGCATCGGCGCTGTGCTGCGGCGCTCGTGGCGCACGAACGCGACGAGCGCGCCCATGGCGCCGAGGATCGACGCGAGCGTGACGGCGGAGAGCCACCCGTGCTGGACACCGCTCGTGAGCGAGTAGCACGCGAGGCCGATCGTGGTGACGCTCAGCGCGGCGCCGGGTAGATCGAGCGTGTCGTCGGTCAGGTCCTCCGGCCGGTCGGCCGCGACGCCGAGGCGGACGCCGATGCAGGCGATCAGCGCGATCGGGGCGTTGACGGCCAGCAGCCACTCCCACCGCACATGGGCCAGCGCGGTGCCGCCGAGCAGCGGGCCGAGAACGAACCCGGACATGCCGACGACGATCATCACCGTCATGGCGCGCATGCGCAGCGCCTTGTCGTCGAACAGCCGGAAGACCAGCGAGTTGGTGATCGGCGCCATCGCCGCGGCGGCGATGCCGAGCCCGGCGCGCAAGGCGATGAGCTCGCCGGACGTGGTGACGAAGACGACGCACAGGCTCAGCAGGCCGAACACGGCGAGTCCGACCAGCAGCACGCGCCGGCGTCCCAGGCGGTCGGCAATCGACCCGGAGGTGAGCAGCAGGCCGCCGAACGTCAGCGAATAGGCGCCGGTGACCCACTGCAGCGCGGTCGTGCCGCTCCCGAGATCACGACCGATCGTGGGCAGCGCGATCGACAGCAGCGTGTTGTCGACCATCTCGACGAAGAAGGCGAGACACAGGGCGGCCAACGGAATCCACGCCGCGCGCAGAGAGGTGTAGGTACGCGAGGAGGCCGGCGCCGCGGCAGTGGTGATCGTGGTCATGCTCCCAGCATCGGCAGGACCGCTCACACCACGCGCACACGGTGCTCACACCGCGCTCGCAGCCGTCCGGGGCCCACACGTTTAGCGGTGCCCGAGGAGCTCGTCGACGGCGGAGATGGTCGCTGCCGCGGACTCGTGCAGGACAGCGGAGAGCCCGACCCGTGTCGCGCCGTCCACGTTGGCTGGGACATCGTCGACGAGCACGGCTTCGGCGGGCTCCACCGCCAGCCGCTTGCACGCGAGCATGTAGATCGCCGGATCGGGCTTAGCCAACCCGACCTCGTGTGAGTACACGATCTCATCGACAAGATCGGGGAAGGCGTACCGGCGCGTCTCCTCGCGTCGGGCGCCGTCGGCAGAGTTGCTCACGATCCCGGTCTTCACCCGTGGTCGCAGTCCGCGCGCATAGGTCACGAGATGCTCGTCGAGCTCGCCGCAGTACCAGTCCCAGATATCGACCATCAGCTCGTCGACTTCCGTCCGCGATAGGCCGAGCGCCTGCCGGTAGGACGCGCGCATCTCGGCCTCGGTGAAGCGCCCGGTTTCCGCCAAGCCTTCAGGATCGACCTGCGAAACCGCGGCGTCGAAGGCCGATCGGGTGAGCCCGAGCCGCACGCGCCAGGTCTCGGTCCACAGCGGCGGCCCCACACGCTCGAGCACCCCACCGATGTCGAAGAGGACCGCGCGAACCGTCACCCTCGGACAAGATGCCAGGCAGCGCAGATGCGCATCTCGTTCGAGTTGACGAACACCGCCGTCGGGATTGGCTGCATGGGCGCGGCGTCGCGGTGATGAGATCGCCGCCAAGCGCCCGTGCCGTGTCCGTGCACGTGCCCGCGCTGCCGGCCGCGGTGCACGACGGCGAACGCGGCCCGCAGGCTCGGCGCGGGTGCGGCGAAGTCCCGGCCCAACAGTACGGCCACGTCGCTGCCCTTCAGGAAGTACCGCAACACGGCCCGCTCGTTGATGACTTCGCCGCCACCGTCGCACGGTTGACCGCGCATGGCGTCCAGTGGCTGACGGAGCCCGAGACGAGGCGCGGCCGGACCTGGCGTCACTATCGCGCACCTGACGGCAACGTCTACGAGGTGATGGGGCCTGTCGAAGCTACGTCGGACTCGCCGGAAGGCGTAGCCTGACCGCGCCGAGATGCAGGGAGCGGAGGAGGGCTGGTACGAAGCCGGCGGCGGCCGCTATTTCCGCGGCTGATTGGACCGGGGGATGGTCGGTCCGATTCGTCCAGTGACGGGAGGGAACATGCGTGACGATGGCAAGCGCCGGATGTCGGTGGCGCTGGCGGTGGCGATCCTCGGTGCGGCGGGCGCGTCGAGTGCACGGGCGGCGCAGCCACCGCTGCCGGCGCCGGGCGGTCCGGGCACGACCGCCAACCTGGATCTGCCGCGCAAGGACTGCGCGGGCACGGCTCGCAACGGTACCTCGAAGGTGCTGTGGACGGTCGCCAACGGGATGCTGTCCGACGTCTACTTCCCGTCGGTGGACAACACCAACGTCTCGACGCTGCAGTACGTGGTGACCGACGGCTCGACGTTCACCGACCTGCAGGCGCGCGACATGACCTACAGCGTGCGCGCGGTGGACCCGGGCGGGATGGAGTGCGAGGTCACGGCCAGCGCCACGAGCGGCCGCTACCGGCTCGTGACCGACTACATCGCCGACCCGGCGACCGCGAGCGTCGTCATGCACACGCGGCTGATCCCGCTGGTCGGCAATGCGTCCGACTACAGGGTCTACGCGCGCTTCGACGGCACGATCAACGGCAATGGCGGCGGCGGGACGTCCAACGGCGGCGGAGACACCGCGACGGTGGACGCCGGCAGCGGCGCGCTCGTCTCCTCCGACACCCACACGACCACGAATTTCACGGCCGCGAACGCCTACCGCGTCCCGGTCTACGCGGCGCTGCTGGCCGATCACCCGTTCGTCGCGCAGGAGAGCGGGTTCGTCGGCACGCCGAGCGACGGACTGACCGAGCTCGACGCGGGCCACGCGCTCACCTCGCTGTACACCGACGCCGCCAACGGCAACGTCGTCCAGACCGCGCAGCTGGACTCCACCGAGTTCACGCTCGCGCTGGACTTCGACCAGACCGCCGCCGCGGCGATCGCAGGGGCCGAGCAGAGCGCGAGCGCCGCGTTCGCGAGCACCGAGGCGGCCTACGTCGCCGGCTGGCACGACTACGACGCCAAGCTCAACCCGCCGCCGACAACCTTCCCCGGACTCGGCGCGGCGCAGGCCCAAGGCCTCGACCAGCACTACTACCTGGCTGCCAACCTCATCAAAGCGACCGAGGACAAGAACTTCGCGGGCGCGATCGTCTCCTCGCTCGGGGCGCCCTGGGGGCACAACGCCAGCGCGGCGGGCGTCTCGGGCGGCAACCCGTCGCTGAACGTCAACTACCGCGTGATCTTCGAGCGCGACCTCTACGAGACGTTCACCGGCCTGCTCGCCGACGGCGACCTGGACACGGCGCGAGACACGGTCCGGTTCCTCTTCACCCGCGCGCTGCCGGCCAATGGCGAGTTCCCGCGCGACGCGCTCGTCAACGGCGCGGTCGCCAACGACAACTACGCCTACGAGCCCGACGAGAACGCGTATCCGCTGGTGATGGCCTACCAGGCGGGGCTGGCGTCCGACGCCACGATCTACCCGGGTGTGAAGAAGGCGGCGGACTGGCTCGTCTCCCGCGGCCCGCTCTACGGCGACGAGCGCTGGGAGGAGCAGACGGGCTATTCGCCCTCGACGCTCGCGGCCGAGATCGCCGGGCTCGTGGCGGCGGGCGCGATCGCCGACGCCCACGGCGACACGGCGCTCGCGCAGGTCTATCGCGCGACCGCGGACTCGTGGCTGCGCTCGGTCAAGACCTGGACACTCACGACCACCGGCCCGTACGCGTCCGGCCGCTACTTCCTGCGGCTCTCGAAGACCGGCAACCCGAACGGCGGGACGACCTTCAACCTCGGCAACGGCGGCCCGAGCGGGATCGACCAGCGGCGCGTGATCGACGCCGGCTTCCTCGAGCTCGCGCGCTTCGGTGAGCTGCCCGCCAACGACCCGGACATCGTCGCCTCGCTCGGCGTGGTGGATTCGGTGCTGCGGGTGCCGACCAACAGCGGTCCGGGCTTCTACCGCTACGGGATCGACACCCCGGGCACGGAGGACGGCTACGGCGACTGCTGGGTCGCCGATCCGACCAACTGCACGCCCGACGGCAAGCCGTGGAACAACGGCAGCACCGGCTCCGGGCACGTGTGGCCGATACTTGACGGCGAGCGCGGCGAGGAACAGCTGCAGCTCGGCGACGCGGCGGGCGCGATGCAATACCTCTGGACGATGCACGAGATGACCTCGGGCATCGGCCTCATTCCCGAACAGGTGTGGGAGGACCCGGACCTGCCCGCCTCTCCCTACGGCACGGCGTCGAACGTCGCCTCGATCGGCTTCGTCAACGGCAAGCCCGCGGGCTCGGCATCGGACATCACGTGGGCCGAGGCACAGGAGCTGCGCCTGATCGGAGACTCGGCGAGCGCGCACCCGATCGACCAGCCGGCGATCGTCCGCGCGCGCTACGTCGACGGCGCGCCGCCCGCGCCGCTCCCGCTCACCGTCGCCTCCCCGGGTACGTCGGTGGCGACCGCGTACACGGCGATCACGGGCTCGACCACCCCAGGCGCGAGCATCGCCATCCAGGTGACGCGGACGACCACCACCAACGCCGATGACAGCCGCTGGGTGACCGCGATGGCGGGACCGGACGGGACGTTCTCCACCGGGGTCGAGACGCTCGCGGGGACGAACGTGATCACGGTGGCGGCGACCTTCGGCGGCGCGACCGGCTACACGCGGCTGCAGCTCACCTCCACCGCGATCGTCGCGCCGCCGGCCACGGCGACCGTCGATGCGGGCGGCACGGTGGCGGCGACGCTGGCGCTGTCGCTCGGCGCCGGCGGGTTCGGTGCGTTCATCCCGGGTGTGGCGGGGGACTACAGCGCGACGCTCGCCGCCGACGTGGTCTCGACCGCGGGCGACGCGGCGTTGAGCGTCAGCGACCCGAGCCCGTCCGCGCCGGGCCATCTGGTCAACAACGCGTTCGTGCTCAACCAGCCACTCGCGGCCAAGGCGACCAGCCCCGCAGGCACCGGCGGCGCGTTCGCGACGATCGGGGCCGACCCGCTGACGCTGCTCAGCTATGCCGCGCCGGCGAGCCATGACCCGGTCTCGGTGGTCTTCCGCCAGTCGATCGGGGCGAACGACCCGTTGCGGACGGGCACCTACGCCAAGACCCTCACGTTCACGCTGTCGACCACCACGCCGTAGCGATCCGGGCCGGGCGGCACCACGGCGCCGCCCGGCGCCTCCGGGTCGCTCGCGGGCGGGCACGGATCCGCCTACATCGCGGCTCGCAGGCGGCGTTCGAGATCTGGGTCACACCCGGGCCCGTTGGAATCCATGTCCGCGAGCTGCTCTTGCGCGAGTTCGCGGACCGTGATCTCGCGATGCTCGGGGTCGCTGTCCTCGTAGTAGACGGTGTAGGTGACGACTTCAGTCGGGCGCTGGCGCAGTTCGCGGATCAACACCTCGGCTCGCCGGCGCACGTCCCGCTCGACGTCTGCCGACGTTTCCGCGCCCGGACACAGATTGCCGAGACTGACGTCGGTCGGCAGCTGGTCCTGTATCGACGCCGGCACGTGCGGCCCACGCCGCAAGATCTCGGCGGCCGCCCACACCGACGGGAACAGCGCAACGATCAAGAACGCGATCGCGATCGCATCACCCCGCGCGGGAAACGCACGTCCGAGCCCCATTCCAACCGCGGTACACGCGACGAGCACAGACACGCCGACCAAGACCCCGAACCACTCAACCCCCGCGGCCCCCCAAACCAGCACGGCAATGATCGACACCGCGACGGGCACCGCCAGCACCCACGCGCGACCGATCGCTGCGCCAAGCCCAAGCTGCGCCGCGACGACCAATACGAAAAGCGCCCACCCAGAGCTCAACGGCCCATACAACGGCGTGGCGAGCGACACCACCACCACCGCATAGATCCCCAGCGCCAAGCCCACTCGACGACGCATCCCCAACTAGTCTTCCACGCAGGTCTGTCGGCCAACCCAGTCAGAGTCCACTCGACGCAGGATTGGCCCAGAGAACATTGGGGACGTAGTGCCTCGTCTGCTGGTCCGTATTGTGTTGACGGTCGTCATCGCGGTCGCCGTGGCGCACGTCTTCCTGACCACGACCGTCGACGGCGCGCCGTTCTTCGCCACGGTCGCTGATCTCCCGCACTACCTCCTGCATTTCGGCCTCGGCGTCACCAGCGGCGGCAGCTGCCCGCTGGATGACACTCCGGGGCGACGAGTGCCGATCCGGACCCCCGGCTGCAGCCCGTACGACCCGCAGACCGTCGCACACCTGCTCCGCGAGCGGCTCCCGGTCGACCTCGAGCTGCTCGTCGGCGGCTTCGTGTTCGGCACGCTGGCCGGCGTCGCCGCGGGACGCTGGTGCGCGGTACGGCCCGGCACCCGGATCTCACGCACGCTGTTCGGCGCGGCCAGCGTGCAGCTCGCGAGCCCGCCGTACTTCCAGGCCTACGCGGTCTTGATGTTCTTTGCATGGAACAGCGGGCGCTTCAGGATCCCGTTCGTCTCCGGTGAGGGCGACTACGTGAGCCTCGGCTCCGACCCGCTGCAGCACCTGAAGGCGATGTGGGTGCCGTGGATCGTGCTCGGGCTCCCGCTCGCCGCGCTCGTGCTGCGGATGACCCAGGCGTCGCTGCGAGAGATCCTGGGCGAGGACTTCCTGCGCACCGCGCGCGCCAAGGGCGTCTCCGAGCGCAAGATCATCGACCGCCACGCGCTGCCCGTCGCCGCGGCGCCGATCGCCGCCCTCGCCGCCGCGAGCACCGCGACGCTCTTCATCAACGTCGCGCTGATCGAGTACGGCTTCGCTCTGCCGGGGATGCTGCGGCTGATCGAGTCGGCGGTCCGCAGCCACGACGTGCCGGTCATGCAGGCGATGGCGCTTGAGGGCATCCTCCTGCTCGCCACCGCCAACGCGCTGGCGGATTACCTGCACGCGCGGCTGGACCCGCGCGTCCGCTCGTCTTGACGAACGTATGTTCGTAACGGCTCACAGCGTCCACAGCGCCTGGGTCGGGGACATGCGGGCGGCGCGAAGCGCGGGCAGCAGTCCGGCGGCAGCGCCGATCAGGATCGCGGCGGCGATGCCACCGGCCCAGGCGAGCGTCGGGATGACGGTCGCCCAGTGCCGGGTGTGCGCGTAGGCGGCGGTGGCGGCAGCGCCGGCGGCGATGCCGACCAGGCCGCCGAGCGCGGCGAGCAGCATTGCCTCGGAGAGGAACTGAAGGAGGATGTGGCCCTTGGCGGCGCCGAGCGCTCGGCGCAGCCCGATCTCACTACGGCGCTCGAGTACCGAGATGATCATCGTGTTGGCGACGCCGACGGCGCCGACGAGCAGGGAGACCGCGCCGAGGCCGAGGAACAGGTCGTTGAGCGCGCTCTTGGCCTGGGCGCGGGCGACGAGCGCGTCGGAGGGCCTCGCGACGTCGACCTGGTCCGGGGACTCGGGGTTGGCGGTGTCGGCCAGCACGGCGTGCACGGCGCCGACCCGGTCGGTGTCGGCGCGCACGTAGATCTCGGAGGGGTGGCCGTCGAAGCCGAAGTACTTGCGCGCGGCAGGAACGCCGACCAGCACGGCGGAGTCGAGCTCGGGGGCGAGGCCCGCCGGGTGCAGGATGCCGGCCAGGTAGAACCAGCGGTTGCCGACCCGGATCCGCTCGCCGGGCCACAGCCGGTCGATGCCGAGCCGCGCCGCGGCGGCCGCGCCGAGCACGGCGAACGGCTCGCGGGCGGTGATCGCGTCGAGGTAGCGGCCGCGCGCGATGCTCGTTCCGACGGTGGCCGGCAGCTCGAGGCTGGCCGCCTGCACCGAGACGGCGTTGGTGTTGACGGCGGGGATGAACGGGCTGCGGTAGACGTTCGCGCCGCCGACCGCCCCCGTGAATTGGATCGAGCGCACGCCGCCGATGCGGGCGATCATGCCCGACGCAGCGGCGGGGAGCTCGGCGGGCTGGCCGGACAGCGTCTGCCCGTTGGTGACGGTCAGCAGGTTGGTCCCGAGCCGGTCGATCTCGGCGAGCAGGCCGGCCTGCGACGACGCCGACAGGCCGAGCACGGCGACGATCGCGGCGACCCCGATCGCGACGCCCAGGGCCGAGAGCGCGGCGCGCAGCTTGCGCGTGCGCAGCCCGACCGCGGCCAGCCGGCCGAGGTCACCGAGCCGCAGCCGGCGGGGGGCAAGCGTCGCGGTCATGACGCTGTGTCGGCGACGACACGCCCGTCGAGCATCTCGATCCGTCGCGGCAGCCGGGTGGCGATCGCGCGGTCGTGCGTGATCACGACGATCGTGGCGCCGGCCGCGTTGAGCTCCTCCAGCAGCGCGATCAGGGCGTTGCCGGTCGCGCTGTCGAGGTTGCCGGTGGGCTCGTCGGCGAGCACGATCGCCGGCCGGTCGATCAGCGCGCGGGCAATCGCCACCCGCTGGCGCTCGCCGCCGGAGAGCTGCGTCGGCCGGGACGCCGCGCGGTCGGCCAGGCCGACGGCGGCCAGCGCCTCGAGCGCGCGACGGCGGCGCAGCGCGACCGGCGCGCCCGCGTAGAGCAGGCCGTCGGCGACGTTGTCCAGCGCGGTCGAGTGCTCGGCCAGGAAGAACTGCTGGAAGACGAAGCCGATGCGGGTGGCGCGCAGCGTGGCCAGCTGCCGGTCGGACAGGCGCGCGACGTCCAGCCCGATCACCTGCACGCGCCCGGAGCTGGGACGGTCGAGCGTGCCCAGCAGGTGCAGCAGCGTCGTCTTGCCGGACCCGGACGGGCCGACGATCGCCACCAGCTCCCCCTTGCCGACGGTGAAGCTGACATCGCGCAGCGCGGTGACCGGCGGGCGGCTGGCATAGGTCTTGGTCACCTGCTGGACTCGCAGGACCGCGCTCATGACGGCACCACCACGCGCTGCCCGGCGGCCAGTCCCGATCCGGTGACCTGCACCAGCTCGTGCTCGTCGTCGAACAGCCCCAGGCCTACGATCACCAGGTGGTGCGGGCCGGCGACCTCGACGGCGTAGCGGCCGCCGGCCAGCGCCAGCAGCGCGTCCACCGGCACCACCAGCGCGCCGTGCACGGTCTGGTTGGTGATGGCCACCTCGACGGGCGCCTGGTCGAGGTGGCCGACGTCGCGAGGCCGCGTCAGTGCGATTCGTACGGGGACGGTCGGCGACGAGCCGGACGTGGCCACCGTGCCGACCGAGGAGACGCGGCCCGGCGTCGTGCGGCTGTCGGGCAGCGTGATGCTGACCCGGTCGCCCCGCTCGACCTGCGACTGCAGGCCGGCGTCGAGGTCGAGGCTGACCTCGCGCGCGGTCGAAGTCGCGCTCAGCACGGCTCCGCCCGCCGGTCCGCCGAGCACGGCGCGCACGTGCGTGACGCGCGCAGCGGTCGGCAGGAAGACGACCGTTCCGAGCGCGAGCACGCCGGTCTGGAGCACGCCGAGGTGCTCCTGCAGCCGCTCGACGCCCAGCCTGGTGGCCCAGCCGAACGCTTCCGACGACGGGTCGAGCTCGGCCCGGCCCGCGTAGCCGAGGGCCACCAGGTCGCGGTTGAGCTCCCCCACGTCCGTCCCGATGACGCCCTCGGCGAGCGCGCGGTACGCCGGCGTGGACCCGTACAGCAGCACCACCGGCGCGTCGTCGACGCGGTAGAGCACCTGGCCGTTGCGGATCACCTGCCCCGGTGCGGACAGCGCGGTGATCCTCCCGCCCAGCACGCCGAGAACGGTGTAGTCGCCCGCGTAGCCCAGCGTGCCGCTGACCGGCGTCGTCTCCGACAGCGTTCGCGTGGTGACCGTCGCCACGGACGTGGGCGCCACGCGATCGCTCGACCGGGCGGGAGTGCCGCCGCAGCCGACGGCGAGCGCGGCCAACGCGAGCGCTGCGACCTTCATCGCCCCGCCGCGAAGCGCGCCACGTCGGCCCTGGTGATGGCGCCGTGGGTGACGCTCACGCACGCGTCGGCGGCCCGCAGCAGCGCCGGCTGATGCACGTCGATCCCCGCGCTGGCGAGCATCTCGTGCGACATCTCGCCGGTACTCGCCGGGTCCGGAAAGCGCGGGAACCCGCGCCCGCGCAGGCAGCGGGCGAACGCCAACGCCGCCGTCGTCCGCACGCGCGCCTGCGCCGCGCTCAGGCGCGGTGCGTGGCTGGCGGGCAGCAGGTGACGGCACGCCGTGTCCGCCGACTGGAACGCCGGCGTATGCGATGAGCTCGGGTCGAGCGCCGCCTTGAACCGCCGGGGGGAGTTCGGGTCGGGAAAGTCGGGCACGCCGTGCGAGCGCATGCAGCGCGAGAAGCTGACCATGTCCTGCCGGACCTTGGCCTGACTCGGGGGACGGGCGGCGCCGGACGTGTGGGTCGAGCCGCAGGCCGCGATCGCGGTCGCGGCGCCGATCGCCGCCGCGACGACCAGAAGACGTTGATCGAACATGGGGCAGTTGGTAACCGGTGGCCGGTCACACGCGTGCAACATGCACGTGTGATGGCGTTGTGACCCGTCGTGGAGCACGATGTCCATGTGCGCGTGCTGGTGGTCGAGGATCACGTCGAGCTCGCCCGCGACATCGCGGAGGGGTTGCGCGATCGCGGGTTCGCCGCCGACCTCGCGCACGACGGGGCGGCCGCGCTGCAGAAGGGCTGCGTGTACCGCTACGACGTGGTGGTGCTCGACCGCGATCTCCCGGCCGTGCACGGCGACGCGGTCTGCGTGGCGCTGCGGGACGGCGGGTCCGACGCGCGCATCCTGATGCTGACCGCAGCGGCGACGATCGGCGATCGCGTCGAGGGCCTCAACCTCGGCGCCGACGACTATCTGCCCAAGCCGTTCGCGTTCGAGGAGCTGGTCGCGCGCGTCCACGCGCTGGCCCGCCGCGCACCCGCCGGCCCGCCGCTGCTCACCTGGGGCGACCTCACGCTCGACCGCGCGCGGCGGCGCGCCACCCGGGCGGGGAAGGAGCTCTCGCTGACGCGCAAGGAGCTGGGCGTGCTCGAGGTGCTGCTGGCGGCCGACGGCGCGGTGGTCAGCGCCGAGGAGCTGCTCGAGCGCGTGTGGGACGAGAATGCCGACCCGTTCACGCGCACGGTGACCGTGACGCTCATGCGCCTGCGGCGCAAGCTCGGCGAGCCCGAGGTGATCGAGACGGTGGTCGGCGACGGCTACCGCACGCGATGACGCCCGCCATCCTGCGACGCGCGTGGCCGCGGCGGATGCGCTCCCGGCTCGCGGTCATGTACACCCTGCTGTTCCTGCTCGCCGGGGCGGCGCTGCTGGCGCTGACGTACACGCTGGCGGCGCACGTCCTCGCCCCCGCTCCGTCGAACACCGTCAAGCAGCTGCCGCCGCGCACCCAGGAGCTGCTGGGACTGTGCAAGCGGGCCGGGGCGCCAGGGCAGCCGTCGATGTCGGCTTCCATGCTCGAGCGCTGCAACCGCGCGCTCGTCGCCGCGGGAGCCGGAGCCTATGACCGGCGCGAGGGTACGCTGAGGGCGCTGAAGGGCGCGTCGCTGATCGCCCTCGGCGTCCTCGCGATCGCCGCGGCAGGCCTCGGCTGGCTGGTCGCCGGGCGAGCGCTGCGGCCGGTGCGGTCGATCACCGAGGCCGCGCGGCGCGCGTCCGAGCTGCGGCTCGGCCAGCGCCTCGCACTCACCGGCCCCGACGACGAGCTCAAGCAGCTGGCCGACACGTTCGACGTGATGCTCGAGCGGCTCGACGCCGCGTTCACCGGCCAGAAACAGTTCGTCGCCAACGCCGCCCACGAGCTGCGCACGCCGCTGACGGCGATGCGCACCGCGATCGAGGTCACGCTCTCCAAGCCGACGCGGACGCCGGAGCAGCTGGAGGCGATGGCGGCGCGGGTCAAGCGATCGGTCGAGCGGGCCGAGGCCACCGTCGAGGCGCTGCTGGCGCTCGCCACCAGCCAGCTCGGCCCGGTGGCCCACGAGGCGATCGATCTGGCGACGGCCGCCGAGGACGCGCTCGACGCCACGCACGCGGCGATCGCCCAGCGCGAGATCGAGGTCGACGCCGCGCTCGAGCCCGCGCTCGCGCAGGGCGACCGGGTGCTGCTCGAGCGCATGATCGCCAACCTCGTCGAGAACGCCGCTCGCCACAACCACGCGGGCGGCTGGATCGGAGTCCATACGGCGCAGCGGGACGGGGTCGCGGTGTTCGAGATCGCCAACACGGGCCCCGACGTGCCGGCCGAACAGATCCCGACAATGTTCGAGCCCTTCGCCCGCGCCGAGCAGCGCCTCAACTCCGCCGACGGCGTCGGGCTCGGCCTCTCGATCGCCAACGCGATCGCCGGCGCGCACAACACCGCGATCGACGCTCGCCCAAGACCCGGCGGCGGGCTCGAGATCGCGGTCGCGATCCCGTCGAGCCTGAGCTGAATCTCAAGTATGCTCGGCGCAGCGCGGCAGGTCGGTGACGGGAGGCGAGCGGCATGGGATCGAAGGGCTTTCGGGCGTCCGCGGCGGTGGCGACCGCCGCGCTGATCGCGTTCGTCGCGGGCGGAGCGGCCTGGACGCGCGCTGCCGATACGCAACCGCAGACGGTGATCAGCGGCCACGCGCGCTTCGAGGTGATCTCGCCGACGCTGATCCGAATGGAGTACGCCGGCGACGACCGGTTCACCGATGCGGCGACGTTCAACGCGATCGGCCGCGACGACTTCGGTCACACTGACTACACGACGAGCACCAGCGACGGCTGGCTGACGATCACGACGAGCAAGGCGACGCTGAAGTACAAGGTCGACTCGGGGCCGTTCAGCTCGCAGAACGTGTCGCTGACGGTGACCGCCGGCAGTCGGCAGGTGACGGCGGCACCGGCCTTCCCGGCCGCGACGTTCAGCTGCGCGGCCGCGAGCCTGTGTGAAGCCGAGCAGGCGCAGCTCAACGGCGTCGGCGTGGCGACCGACCACACCGGCTTCACCGGCACGGGCTTCGCGGCGGGCTTCCAGTCCGACAACAACTCGCTCACCTACAAGCTCGACGTCGCCACGGCGGGCACCTATGACCTGCAGCTGCGCTACGCGAACAGCCAGGGCGGCGATGGCCAGAACACCACGCGCACGCTGACGGCGACGATCGACGGCACCGACGCCAAGCTCACGCTGCCGACGACCGCCAACTGGGATACGTGGACGCTCGTCAAGCTGACCGGCCTCAGCCTCAGCGCGGGCCCGCATACGCTCGTCGTCGCCCGCAAGCCCGGCGATTCGGGCAACGTCAACATCGACAGCCTCGCGCTCACCGCGCCCGGCGCGGCCTATCCGGCGGCGAACGCCGTCGCCACGCCATGCGCGTTCGGCACCGTCTGCGAGGCGGAGAACGGGAAGCTCGAGGGCGGCGCGAAGCTCGCCACCGACCATGGCGGCTACTCCGGCACGGGCTTCGTCGCGGGGCTCGAGAACGCCGCCGCGAAGGCCACGATCAGCCTCACGAACGTTCCGGCCGACGGCCAGTACGCGCTCCACGTGCGCTACGCCAACGGCACCGGCGGCCCGCGCACGATCTCGGTCAACGGGACCAATCAGACGCTCGCCACGACCGCCGACTGGGAGACGTGGGGGGCCGCGAAGCTCACCGTTGCGCTCACCGCGGGCGACAACACGGTGGTGCTGGGCTGCCCGAACACGACGGACAGCTGCCGGGTGAACCTCGACACCGTCGCGTTCACCGCGAGCGACGCTCCCGCACCGATCGCCCACACCTCGCTCGGCGGATATCGCCGCGGCCTGGACGGCGTCAACGGCAGCGCTCCCGTCACGCCGGGCCTGCTGTACGCGGACGGCTGGAGCCTGATGGATGACACGCCGTCGGCGCTCTATGACACCGCCACCCAGAAGACCACGCCGCGCCCGGATCACGGCGGCGCCGCGTACCAGGACGGCTACCTCTTCGCCTACGGTCACGACTACAAGCAGGGCCTGAAGGACCTCGCCACGCTCACCGGCCCGAGCACGTTGCTCCCGCGCTGGGCGTACGGCCTGTGGTACAGCGAGTACTACAACCGCACCGCCGCCGACTACGAGAACACGATCCTGCCGAGGTTCCGCGCCGACGGCGTGCCGCTCGACGTGCTGGTCACCGACACCGACTTCAAGTCGCCCGACGTGTGGGACGGGTGGGAGATCGACACGAACAAGTTCCCCGATCCGAAGGGCTTCTTCGACTGGGCGCAGTCCCAGGGCCTGCACAACACGATGAACATCCATCCGAGCATCCTCAACTCGGATCCGCAATACGCCCAGGCGCAGCAGACCGCCGGCAACAAGCTCACCAAGAACAATGCGAGCTGCTTCAGCGACCAGGGCCACGGCGCGGACTGTTACACCTTCGACTGGGGAGACCCGAACCAGCTGAAGGCGTATTTCGACCTGCATCAGACGATGGAGGGCCAGGGCGTCGACTTCTGGTGGCTCGACTGGTGCTGCGAGCAGTCGATGTCCTCGCTCGCCGGGGTGACCCCGGACGCGTGGATCAACCAGCAGTACGCGAGCGACGCGAACAAGCTCGTCGGCCGCGGCTTCGCCTTCTCACGCGCGTACGGCTCGCTCCAGGCCGGCGGCTACAGCGGCTCGACCGGCGTCCCGACCGGCCCGTGGGCGGACAAGCGCACCACGGTGCACTTCACCGGCGACACGACGTCGACCTGGCAGACGCTCGCGTTCGAGGTCGGCTACACGCCCGGTGAGTCGGCGGCGACCGGCCTGTCGGCCGTCAGCCACGACATCGGCGGCTTCAACAACGACGGCACGCAGGCGGCGGGCGCCGAGCCCGGCTCGACCAGGGAGGCCGACGACCTGTACGCGCGCTGGGTCCAGCTCGGCGCCTTCCAGCCGATCGACCGCCTGCACGGCAACCACAGCGACCGCCTGCCGTGGCAGTACGGCGCTGCGGCGAAAGACTCCGCGGAGAAGTTCATGAACCTCCGCGAGCGGCTTGTGCCCTACACGTACACGCTGGCCGAGGAGGCGAACCGCACGGGCATTCCGGTCGCGCGCGCGACCTACCTCGAGTATCCCGACGAAGACGCCGCCTACGCCGCCGCGGGCAAGGAGTACTTCTACGGCCGTGACGTGCTCGTCGCGCCGGTCACCACGCCGGGCACCTCGACCAGCACGTCGGTCTGGTTCCCGCCCGGGCAGTGGACGGACTACTTCACCGGCAAGACCTACAGCGGCCCGTCCACGCAGGACGTGGCGACGACGCTCGACACCATGCCCGTGTTCCTCAGGGCCGGCGCGATCATGGCCACGCGCACCGACAACGTCACCAACGACGTCCAGAATCCGCTGAACAAGGTCACGCTCGACATCGCCGCCGGCGCGAACGGGCACTTCGACCTCTTCGAGGACGCCGGCAACAACACCGACGGCGCCTCGGCGACGACGCCGATCGACTACGCGGAGGCCAGCCCGGCCAACGGCTCGCCCACCTCGACGATCACGATCGGTGCGCAGCAGGGCAGCTACACCGGGCAGATCGCCCAGCGGGCCTGGACGATCAAGCTGCGCAACGTCGCCGTGGCGCCCGAGTCAGTCAGCGGTGGGACGGGCAGCTACGACGCCGCGACGCGCACACTGACCATCACCACCGGGATCCTCGCCACCGGCGCGAAGACGACGATCGTCGTCACGGCACCGCAAACCAGCGCCACGACGCCGGTCGGGGGAACCGTCCCGGCGACGCTCTCGCTCACGCTCGGCGCGATCCCGTCCTTCGGCGCCTTCACGCCCGGCGTCGATCGCACGTATGAGACGAGTACGACGGCGAACGTGATCTCGACCGCCGGTGACGCCACCTTGAGCGTCGACGGCGGCACGCTGTCCAACGGCACGTTCACGTTGAGCGAGCCGCTGCAGATCGCGTTCTCGAAGTCGACGTGGAGCGCCCCGGTTTCCAACGATGCCGTGACGATCGCCTTCCGTCAGCACATCTCCGCGACCGAGCCGCTGCGGACGGGCATCTACAGCAAGACGCTGACCTTCACGCTGTCGACCACGACGCCGTAACCGGCCGTGGGGCGTTGCGGGTCACCGCGCTCCCGCGGCGGCCGAGCTGGGGGCTCGGCCCCCGCGGTCAGTTGCGCGGACTTCAGCGGGTTTCGACGTTGTAGCCGGGGGCGAAGTCGGCCTTGATGGTCGGGAGAGGACTGAACCAGGAGGTGTCGCCGCCTGCGTCGCCGTGGCATCCGGGGTTGCTGCGGCTGTGCAGTCCATAGGCGGTGCGCGTGGTTCCAGCGAGCATGTACCAGCTGCCGCCGCTGTCGCCGGGGCAGGCGTCTTCGTTGTCGACGCGGGCCATGCCGCGCACGGCCGCGTCGCTGGTGCTGCCGAGAATGCCGCAGAAGCGTGGACCGGCGGGATCCTGGAAGTTGGCGGCGTTGCACACGACGTCGCCGATCGTCATCGAGGCCAGTGACGGTGCGACCGCGTCGACGTCATCGGTGTTGTAGAGCCGGCCGCCGGGCTGGCTGGCGTAGAGCGGGTTCGTGACCTGGATGACCGATGCGTCGATGTCGCCCGAGTTCAGCGAGCCGAGCAGGGGGCCGATCGTCTGCTTGCCGGTGCTCCAGACCTCATTGACGCCGGTCGAGCAGTGGCCGGCGGTGTAGACGAAGCGCCCGAGCGTGAATGGGTCCTGGGCGGTGAAGCCGACCGAGCAGCCCACGCCGTCGCTCTTGATCATCGCGCCGGCGGCGATCGAGCCGTCGCAGACGTCGCGCCCAGCGCATGCGTCGGCTTGAACCGCGACGTGCGGATCGGCGATCAGCGTCACACCCGCCGCATTCGCCGTGTTCTGCAGGCCGGGAAGCTGCTCGCTCGGCACGGCGACGACCACGCGGTTGGCCTTGACGTCGATCCCGACTTCGCCGTGCGCAGCCGCGCCGAGGACCCCGGCGCCGCGGCGCAGTTGGGCGGCTTGACGCTGCAGCGCGTCGAAGCTGCGCGCCGCGAGGTGTGTCTGGATCGGCAACGCACCGGCCAGCTGCTGCGCGTCGCCGATCGCCGCTGAGGAAGTCAGCTCCAGGTGCAGGGTATTCGACGGCGGGTCATACCACGCGCCGCCGTAGTAGATACCGTCGGACTCGATCAGCGACCTGATCAGGGCCTGGCGGTCGGCGGCCTGGTTGGCCGCGGTGATCGCGGCGGTGGACGACATCTGCGGGAACGCCTCCCGGTAGGTGGCCACCGCCGTGTCCAGCGGCGCGCCGTCGTCGGCCGGGCCGGCCGCGGAGGCGCTGCCGGCGATGGCGAGCGTGAGCACCGCCGCGGTCGCGGCGATCGCGCGCAGCATCTCAGTGGTCCTTGTCGACGTTGGAGTCGGTGTCGACGGCCGTGTGGGTCGGCTGGCCGCGGCGAGTGCGGCCAACAGCTTCCTGCTGGACATTCTGGCCCCTCCTTGGGGGTCGCGGTGAGTCGGTTCGTGGGGTCAGACCCAACCGCCGCCACGAAGGTTGGCCGCTTGTCGAGGTGCCGACGCCGGCGGCGTCTCCAGTCGCATGTATAAGTTCGCGTCTACCCGGTCGAGATGGCGATGTGGGAATTCGCCTGATCGCCATCACCGGGGGAAAGGGGTCCAACGGGTGTCTCTAGATCAGAAGAGGGCGCGTTGGTTCGGCGTGCTCTACCTCATCACGTACGTCACCTCGATCCCGGCGCTGCTGCTTTACGAGCCGGTGCTCAGACGTCCCGTGGCGTACATCGCCGGTGCCGGGCACGACAAGCAGATCTTGCTCGGCGCTCTGCTGGAGCTGCTGCTCATCATCGCGAACATCGGCACCGCCGTCGTGATCGTCCCGATCGTCAGGCGCCAGAACGAAGAACTGGCCATCGGCTACGTGACGGCGCGGCTGATCGAGTGCACGTTCATCCTCGTCGGCATCGTCTCCATGCTCGGCATCATCACGTTGCGAAACCAGGTCGCAGGCGCATCCGAGGGGACGGTCGCGTACACCCTCGCGGCAATCAAGGACTGGACGTTCCTCCTCGGCCCGGGCTGGGTCGTCGGCTGGGGGAACGGGCTGATACTCGGCTACCTGATGTACCGCACGGGCCTGGTGCCGCCACGGGCGGCATGGCTCGGGCTCGTCGGCGGACCGCTGATCATCGTGTCCGGGACGGCCGTGATGTTCACCGGCAACGATCCGAGTAGCACGCTGCGCTCGCTGCAAGGTCTCGCGACCATCCCGGAGTTTGTATGGGAGCTGTTCCTCGGGATCTACTGCACGATTTGGGGTTTCAGGCGCGATGCCCCGATCCTTTCCATCTCACCGGAGTGACGGACGCGGGTGACCGACCAGGCGATGGACGGCTGGGCACTGACGGGCCATCTGCGCGCGCCGCTCGTCGTCGGCGCGCGCGAGATGGCCGTCACTCAGCCGATGATGCCGGTGTAGCCGGCGAAGCAGTCGTGCGCCGGCGAGCCCAGCGTCGCCGGCCAGTTGACGCCGTCGTTGTAGATCACATCGACCTCGCGGCCGTCCGCTGCGATCAGGGTCGAGTCGCTCGCACTCGCGACCTGGTCGAACTCGCCCGGGTCCTTCTCGTCGAGCGCGTCGCTGTTGGTGTGGATGTTGACCTTCGTGCCCGCCTGGACCGGCGCGTTGCCGTCGAGTGCGGCGGTGGTGTCGGCCGTGACGTCGAAGGTCGCCACGTTGCCGCCGGCGTCGTCTTTCGTGCAGGTGGCGGTGAACGTGAAGTGCCCGGCGCGGCCGAGCCGCACGGTCTGGCCGGCGCGCAGGAACCGCTCGCCGCCGGAGCTCGTCGCCTGGGCCGCGACGTAGCGGCCTCCGCCGTAGCCGTAGCCGGAGGTCTTGGCGGCGGCGAACGCGCCGCCGGTGAGGCAGACCGCGACGGCCGAGGCGCTGACGGCCACGACACGGGCGGTGTGGTGCATGCGGGGCTTCATGAGACGTGAACCTCCTGTGGTCCTACCGGGTGGACGGCCCTCACGGGGCCTGCTTGGACCGCACTACGAGGGGGTCTGCGCGTTTCGTTCATGCACCGCGAGGAAGCGCGCCGTTGATCGCATGAACGTCTCTGGATGCAGCCTCCGTAGTGCGGGGCGAGGTGCCGGAACGGCACCCACGCCCCGACTGAAGGAGCAGACGAGATGCCCGAGTTCGACACGCCGTGCATCGGGACCGTGCGCTTCTGGCACGCGCCGGAGTCGTCGACGCCGACTCGGCGGTCGCCACGGCCAAGACGGCGAACACGGGCAACGCCGGCGACCGGATCGCCCGCGGCGTGATTTGCTGAGGCGCGCGGACCGAGCGGCGCGCCGCCGCCCGCCTGAGACGGGCGTGCGTCGCTCCGCAGAGTGATCCGGGAGGCGCACGATGACCGACAACCCCGATCCGGCGGATCTGCCAGAGAGCATCGACGACCTGTTCGACGCGTTCGAGGCCGGAGAGCTCGACGCCGACCCTGTCGATGACGAGGAGCGGCGCCGGATGGCCTCGGCGGCGCGCCTCGTGCGCCGCGCGCAGCCTGGTGCCGATCCGCCGCCGCCGTTGCGCGCGAAGGTCCTCGATCGGATCCGCGCCGAAGCCGCCGGCGGGCCGGCGCCCACGGCGCCGGTCGCCGATCTCGCGCGCGCCCGTGAGCGCCGCACGCGCTCGCGGCGCCTCGCCGTCGCGGCCGGCGCGGCGCTCGCCGTCGCGGCGGCGGTCGTCGTGGCGGTCGTCCTCGGCTCCGGCAAGGGCGCCACCCGCTCGCCGCTGCTCTACGACGCCGAACTCGCGGCCGTGACCAGCGGGCCGTCGCCGAGCGCCGAGGGCGGCGCCGAGATCACCCGCCTCGGCGCCGACGGCTACCTCGTGACGCTCGAGGCGGAGGGACTGAAGCCGAACCGGGGCAACTCGGTCTACGTGCTCTGGTACGTCGGCAAGGGCGATTCGCGCCGGCACCCGAACCGCGTGTCCATCGGCAGCTTCCGCACGAGGACCGGGAAGGTCAAGGCGCAGTGGCCGGCCGCCTTCGACGGCAAGCGCTTCTCGCGCGTGGACATCACGCTCGAGCCGCCAGACGACGGCGACCCCGGCGTCAACGGTCCGGTGGTCGCCCGCGGGCCGTCGGCGCGGGTGCGAGGGAAGGCGGGGAAGTGACCCCCGCGCCGGCGGCCGGCGCGCTGACCGACTCTGAGCTGCTTGCCCGCGTGGCCGCCGGCGACGACGGCGAGCCGATGGCCGAGCTCTACGACCGCTACGCGCGGCGCGTCTACGGCCTCGGGAGGCGCGTCCTCGGCGACGAGGGACTCGCCGACGAGCTCGTCCAGGAGACATTCGTGCGCGTGTGGCGATCCGCGGCGCGCTTCGACGCCGCGCGCGGGAACCCCGCCGCGTTCGTGTTTGCGATCGCCAAGAACCTCGCCATCGACCTCCGCCGCCGTCCATCCTCGCGTCCGCTCGACGAGCTGTCCGGCGACCGCGGCGTCGAGGATCGCGTGGACGAGATCGTGCTCGGCCTGACGGTGCGGCAAGCGCTCGACGAGGTGAGCGACCCGCACCGCGAGGTGCTCGAGGCGCTCTACGGCCGCGGCGAGCGCGCGGTCGACGTCGCCGAGCGGCTGGGCGTGCCTTCCGCCACCGTACGGACGCGCGCCTTCCACGGCCTGCGCTCGTTGGCGGCGTCGCTGGAGCGGATCGGGTACGAGGCGCCCTGAGCGTTCCGCGGTTGCGAGGCGTTTCCTCCGACGAGGCTCCGCGCCGCGTGTGCGGGTGTCGGCGCGACTTCCGACTGGCGGCGGTGACCTCGCTGCCCCTCATCGGACTGCGCCCGCGCGGGATCGTCTACGGTAGCCGCGTGCCATCGGAGCGTCGTTGGGTGCGAGCCGCGCGCGATGCCGCGCCCGCCCTGTTCGCGCTTGCACTCTCACCGGTCGTCGCCGCTCTGGCTCCCGGCTCGGAGCGGCCGCTGGCACGGATGCGCAGCCTGATCGACATGGAACGGCGGCTCGGGCTGTTCTTCGAGCCGACGGTGCACGCCTGGTTCGGCGCCCGTCCGCCGCTCATGTGGGCGCTCAGAGTGACCTACGTCGCCGCGCATGTGCCGGGAGCGCTTGGTGTGCTGGTCTGGACCCGGCGTGCTCACCCGCACGCTTTTCCCCTAGCCCGCGATGCGTTCGCGGCAACCCAGGCGCTCGCCGCGATCGGCTACGTCATCGCGCCCACGGCACCACCGCGGATGGTCGCCGGCCTCGGCTACGACGACCGGCCACGACCGGGTGATCATGGACTCGGACGACTGATCCAGAGCCCCTACGCCGCAATGCCGAGTGCCCACACCGCCTTCTCGATCGTGGCCGCGGGGACGGTATGGGCGCTGACGCGGTCGCGTCCCGTCCGCGCAGCCGCGCTCGTCTATCCGCCGGCGGTCATCGTCGAGATCATCGCGACCGGCGACCACATCTGGCTCGACGCGCTCGGCGGACTGGTCGTCGCCGGCCTCGGCTTCGCGAGCGCTCACGCGACCCATAAGGTCCGTCGCCGCTGCGGTGGTCAGACGGGATCGTCGGCGAAGTCCCAGGTCCTGAGAAGGCCCGGCTCGAGGCGTACGAGCAGGTCGTCCTGGGCCCTCGCGGCATAGGCGGCGCCGCCGTCCGGGCCGAGGTAGCGAGAGGCGATCCGGATCGTCGCAGCCTCGACTCCGGTGGTGACGAGGCGCGCGGTGGTGCGCACCTCGACGCCCCGGTACGGCGGCGCGTGATCGCACACGACGATGCTCGCTCTCGGATCTCGCCGCAGGTGCTTCGCCTTCCCGTCGCCGCTGCTCGTGACGACGTCGAAACCGCCGTCTCGCCACTCATGCCAGACGGGCGAGAGGAGCACGCTTCCATCGCGCCGATACGTGGCAAGAACGGCCAGGAGCGGGAGTTCGACGAGGTCGCCCAGGTCCTCCATGGCGAGGTGTTTACGCACCGGAGCGAGGCTATCGTGCGCGGGGTTCGGGGACGAAACTCCAGGGCTGGGCCCCGATTGTCCGCACGGCCCGGGCGACGAAGAATCGCCTGGTGCGCTTCGCCGCCGTCGTCGCCGCACTCTGCATGACGCTCGCCGGCTGCGGCGGTCACGCCCGCCCCACCCGCGCCGGGGACGCCCGCCTGGGCAAGGCGTCGCTGATCACGCTGCGGGACTTCCCGGCGGGCTGGTCGGGCGACGACCAGCACGTCCGCGACAACGTGGCGTGCGGCGCCGTCACGGCGGCCAAGGCCGCGGCGAACGCGGTGGCCACCACGGACGTCTTCAGCCACGGTGGCGAAGCGCAGGCCGAGTTCGCCGTTTACCTGTTTCCCGACGCCGCGAGCGCGACCCGGGCCTTCCGGGCCATCGCCGGCCAATCCACGCGTGCCTGCCTGGGCGCGCGACTCGCCGCCTCGGCGAAGGGCACGAGCGGCGTCACGCACGTCGGCGTGCCGGAGACCGGGCCGGAGACCGTGCGCGCCGCCGGGGACCGCAACGCCGGCTCGCACATCGTGATCGAGTTCGCCAACGGCGGCGCGGACAGTGCGCTGTACGCCGATCTGACTGCCGTGGGAACGGGCCGCGGCCTGTCGCTCGGCCTGTTCGTCGACGTCGGGCGCACGTTCGACGAGCGGCTGGCGCAGCGGCTGACCGCCCTGCAGGCCGACCGCCTCTCGCGCGCGCTCAGGTGACGACGCGGCTGACGAAGATTTCGCCAGCGCCCACCTCGGCGGTCACCGGCTCGGCGAACAGCCCGACGGTGAGCAGTTCGCCGCCGCCGACGTCGATCACCCGGCAGGCGACGGCGCCGTCGAGCGCCATCACCGCGTTGGCGAGCGAGGTGGCGCTCCTCCCGCGGTGCCCGCGCAGGCTCGCCCAGCGCGCGCGGCCGCCCCGCGCCCGGCTCTCCACCACCGGGCCGTGCAGCGAGTCAGTGATCGTGAGCTCCATGTCCGGCAGGCGCTCCTGCGTCCAGGACCGCGCCAGCTCCTGCGAATCGTGGGCCTGCGCCTCCTCGCGGAACACGCTGATCGACATCGCCTCGCCGTCGCCGCAGTCGAGGAACTCGTAGGCCATGAATCCCGGCTGCTCACTGAGCCGGTCGGCGAAGTCCTGGCCGACCCGCTCGGCAAGCTCGCGGGGCGTCGACCGGTGCACGTAGTAGCTCCGCACGCTCGCGAACATGCCCCGAGAATACCCCCCGTCGAGCATGCCGAAGAACGACCTGCGTCATCCTCGGATGGCGGCGACGCTGACGCCGATCACCAGCGCGAGCGCGACGAGCGCTCCGGCGGCCTGCGGCAGGTTCACGCCGAGCGGACCCTTGCCGGCCAGCACTGTGGAGGCGATGAGCGCGAGCGGGAGCGCGACGGAGAGCACGACGAGCGCGCCGCGCGCGACGGTGACGGCCTTGTTGCCGCCGGCTCTGCGGTCGGCGCGGGCCATGGCGACGGCGATGTCGGCGTGCTCATCTCCGTAGCGGGTGACGACGCGCTGACCGAAGCGGCGGGCGTCGCTCTCGCACGCCCACGACATGACGATCATGAAGGTGACCGGAACGACCCAGGTCAGCACCCAGATCGCACCGGCAACCGCGAAGCGCAGCGCGCGCATGACCTGCTGCCAGCGCGTCAACCGCGCCGGCTCGCCGTCCTCGGGGGCGCCGATGAACCCGGCGAGGACGAGGATGCTGACGACGGCCCGGTACCAGGACCGCAGCGGCGTGCGTTCACGCTGCTGCGGGACCGGGTTGGCGCGAACCGCCTCGAGTTCCGCCACGGCTGCGTCGCGGTCTTTGTGCACACCGCGCAGGACGAGGAAGTCGGCCGCGACGAGGGGGTCGGCCGGGTCGTGTCCGTAGAGCGCCGCCACGCGCAGATGCAGGCGGAGCTCCTGGCGCAGGAACGCGATGTACGCCGGGACCAGGGCGATGAAGAACGGCGTCCCGGCGACCGCGCCATCGACGCGAGCGGTCTCGATCGTGCGCCGGCGCTGGTTGTCGGCGAGCAGCGCCGTGGGCGCCTCGGTATCGGCCTCATGCGCCCGCTGCGCCCACGCCCGGGCGCCGTCGGCCTGCTTGTCCACCGAGTAGACCGTGAGCCGCTCGGAGACGTGGCGCGGATCGTAGAGGGCGAGGCGCACCACGACGCCGGGAACGCGCAGGCTGTTGCGCGTGCGCGCCCACAGCCCGCGCGGCTGAGCCAGCTCCTCGGGCTCCGGCGACTGCCCGGCATCGGCTCCGCTGCTCATCCGCGCCTTCCGTCCCGTGGCCCGCGCGCGAGCCGGGCCGCCGTCGGGATCAGCACAGCGGCGCCTCGAATTTCGGGATGCCGCGGGAGCAGAGGAGGAGCCGCACACCTGCAGTGTGGCGCTCCAGCCACGATATTCGTGGCTGGGTCTCGTGAGATGGCTCAGACGCTGAGGCGCAGGACCGTGGTGGCGCTTGCAGTGGGCGCAGGGCTTGCGGTAGCAGCGGGCGCCGGGCGCGGCATTCGGCGCGCCCTGGGCGCGACCGTCACCGGCGCGCTTGCCGCCGCCGCGGTTACGAGCGCCCGAGCTGCGGATCGCTGGTCAGCTGGCGCACGGACTCCAGGCGCCCGGCGAGCTGGTAGCCGAAGGTCGGATCGCTCGGCGTGGTGATCGCGATGTCGTACCAACCGCCCGAATGGCCGGTATCGACGGAGATCTCCTCAGCGCCACTGAGCTCGAGCCGGCGGTCGGGTCCGTACGCATCCGCGATCTGGAGCTCGAGTCGCCGCTGGTGGCGGCGATCGCGATGGCCGTCGACGATCCGGAGCGTCAGCCGGCGCGACTGGTCGTCGGCGTTGGCCTCGACGCGCAGCTCGGTGGCCGGCGAGCCGGCGAAGTGGCGGAAGAAGCCGTTGGGACCGTGGAGGCTGAGGTCGTAGCGCCCCGGGTTGGGCAGCGCCGCCTTCAGCTGGTCACCGGCGCCCACCGTGTAGGTGTACGGCGCGCCGGGGACGGTCAGCGAGCGGGGCTGCAGGCCGATTCCCAGCGTGCCGCGGTTGTTGATCGCGAGCCGCAGCGCGCGGGGATCGGCGTCGAAGCCGACGTCGATGCGGTAGCCGAGCCGCCGTGACGGCCGCACGCCCGGCTCCTGCGTCGGGACCCGACCGACCGCCGGCGGCACCGGGTGGTAGCTCGGCGGGGCCGTGTCCTCGTTCGGCTTGTAGCCGGCGACGCTCGGCAGCGGCGGGACACGCGGGGAGGAGCTCTCGAAGTCGAAGGCCGAGGTCAGGTCGCCGCAGACGGCCCGCCGCCACGGCGTGATGTTCGGCTCGTGGACGCCGAACCGCGCCTCGATCAGGCGGATCAGCGAGCTGTGGTCGAAGATCTCCGAGCACACCCAGCCGCCGCCGCTCCACGGCGAGATCACCAGCAGCGGCACCCGGATCCCGAGACCGTACGGACCGGGGACGCCGCCGGAGCCCTTCGGCGTCCCGGGCTGGCCGGCGAAGAACTCGTTGTCCACCGGCACGGTCGAGGCGCCGGAGAGGCCGCCGACGTTGGGATACGGCCCGGGGACGTGATCGAAGAAGCCGTCGTTCTCGTCGAACGTGACGATCAGCGCCGTCTTGGCCCACACGTCCGGGTTGCTCGTCAGTGCGTTGAGCACGCCGGCCGTGTACCAGGCGCCGTAGCCCGCAGGCCATGCCGGATGCTCGGTGTAGGCCTCGGGCGCGACGATCCACGACACGCTCGGCAGCCGGTTGTTCTGGACGTCGGCAGTGAGCACGTCGAAGAACCCGCCGCTCTTGTTGACCTCGGTTCCCGTGCGAGCGGCCTGGTAGAGCGGGCTGCCGGGCGCGGCGTTCTGATAGTTGAAGAAGTACAGCAGCGAGTTGTCGCCGTAGTTGCCGATGTACGGATCCGAGGTCCACCCCCAGAATCCGGGCGCATCCAGCCCGACTCCGCTGTCCTGGTAGATCTTCCAGCTGATCCCGGCCGCCTGCAGGCGCTCCGGGTACGTCGTCCACCCGTAGCCGAGCTCGTCGTTGGCGATGACCGGCCCGCCGCCCTTGCCGTCGTTGCCGTCCCAGCCGGTCCACATGTAGTACCGATTCGGATCGGTCGGGCCGAGCATCGAGCAGTAGTAGCCGTCGCAGACCGTGAACACGTCGGCGAGCGCGAAGTGGAACGGGAGATCCCGGCGCTCCATGTGCGCCATGCACGTCGTCGTCTTGGCGGGTAGCCACTGGTCCCACCTGCCGGCATTGAACATCTGGTGGCTGCCGTCCCAGCTATGGTCGAGATCCTCGATGAACGTCAGCGCCAGGTTGCCGACGTCCGGGCGGAACGGCGGCACGACCGTGGCCCCGTCGGCCTGGTACCAGACCGGCTTGCCGCTGGGCAGGGTGACCGGGTGGGGATCGCCGAACCCGCGCACGCCGCGCAGGACGCCGAAATAGTGGTCGAACGACCGGTTCTCCTGCATCAGCACGACGATGTGCTCGACGTCCTTGATGCTGCGGGTCGCGTGGTTCCCCGGAAGGGTGAGCGCCTTGGCGATGCTGTCGGACAGCATCGTCGCCGCGATGCTGCCGCCCGCGAGCTGAAGAAACCGCCGCCGATTCACGACCCGCATGCGTACCACCCGCTCGTGTTCACGGACGGCGCTCCTGCGCCGCCCTGCCCCTGATTGACACGCGGCCATCCGGCTCGCGGCGCGCGGATGGTAAGCCGCTTCGACCCTGGCCATGCAGCGCTGGTCACAAACCGCTTACAACCGCCCGCTGACGTGAACATGCGCAAGTCACTCGTCGGCTTCGCCGCCGCCGCCACGGTTGTCACCGGTCTCGCCGCCGTGCCGATGGCGGGCGACGACTTCCTGAAGATCAACGGCATCAGCGGCGACGCGCAGGTCGGCGGGCGATCCCGGTCAAGTCGTTCAGCCTCGGCGAGGAGCAGACGATCCTCGCTGACGAGGGCTACGGCATGGCCCGGAACAGCCAGCGCGTTGCGCTGCAGAGGCCGCGTTTCGCGCCGAGGTGAAGGCCTGGGTCAGCTGGCCGATCATGCCCGAAGAGGGTGACGAGGTGCGTGTCCTCTACAAGCCCGGGACCCACGACGTCGAGATCGACCTCAAAGGTGACCCGCGGTTCGACTGGAAGCTTCGGGCGGCCAATCAGGAGGCGACGGACGCAGCGAGGCGGGAGGAGCTGCTCAACGGTCCGCTGCTCGACGATCCCCCGAAGTGACGACCGGCTTGCCGGGTCGGTCGCGATCCCCCGGTCCCGCCGGCGCCGACGCGGCTGTTCGACGCCGGCAGCGCGCCGAGCGTCCGCTGAAGACCAGCGCTTCAGCCCGCCACGATCGTCGCGGCGAGCGCGACCCGATGGTCCTTGGTCCACGGCGGCCCGAGCCTTGCCCGAGGTCCCTGCAGCACCTCGTCGGCGCGCCCGTCGAGCCGCCTGACCGCCTGACCGAGCACGGCCTTCGCGTCATAGAGATGGACGTGCCAGCCGCGCGCATGGGCGAGCTCGAACAGCTCCTGGCGATACATGATGGCGTCGGCCTGAGCCTCATACGGCGCGCAACGCTGGACGGCGATGTCGTCGGGGAAGTCCAGCGGCCAGGTTCGGAGCGAGATCGAGCGGATCGGGCCGGGCAGCCCGGCGGCGAGCTCGTCGAGCGCCGCTGACGCCGCCCGCACGACGGACGCTCGCACGGTCGTGACCAGCGCCGCCGTGGCGGCGACATCGAGCCGCCGGCTCTCGTAGTGGATCGGTGCCGCCGACCTGCCGGGCTCGACGAGCTCGATCCGGCGACGGTCCACGACCGTGTGATCCGCGGACGCCGTCACCGCGACCGCCCAGCCGAGATGATCCGCGATGCCCAGACGCATGCCGCCCACACCGCATTGATACACGCAGTCACGATCAGGCGCGCGCCGTCACAGGCGATGGTGAGGTGGTGGCGGCAGGAACGCGTCGGCGAGCGGCTCGATCTCACGCCAACCTGTGCGTCCCGGAACGCCGACCACCTCCCCCACCCCGTGCCGCCGCTCGGTCCAATCGACGGCGAAGCGACGGCGCAACGCTGCCTGGTAAGTGGCCGGCGCTCGACAGCCGGCGGTTGTTCACCACGCGAAGGCGGCGGGTTCCTGTACGAGGCGCGTGCGCGGCGTCGCTCACAGTTCACAGCAGCTATCGTCGCGATCAGGCTGTTGACCTCGAGGTGCGCCGCGAGCTCCGTCGTCGCACCGCGCATGATCTCGCGGGCCGAAACCCGCCGCGTCTAACACGCAGCCCGACGCCGACGCCGCCGTCGAGCGGGCCTGACACGACGACTCCTCAGGCCGGCGCCATACCGGGAGCCGATTCCATCTCCCGGCGTCGGGTCGGCGGCCGCGACGAGCCCCCGGGCCGATCGGGCGTCCCCGGCGTCGTTGGTCTGCGGGAGTACGGGCGTGCGCGCTGGCGTAGTCTCCGGGCGAGCGCCATGTCGAGGAACCGCAACGGGCTAGCACTGTTTCACCGCGTCGTGAACCCGCCGCTCGGGCTGCTGCTGCGTTCGCCGCTGCACCCCACCGTGAGCGGCGGTCTGGCGCTCATAACCGTCACCGGCCGGCGCAGCGGCCGCGAGTTCACGTTCCCCGTGGGGTATCGGCAGGACGGCGATGTCGTACGGATCGGGGTCGGCTGGCCCGAGCAGAAGCAGTGGTGGCGCAATCTGCGCGGCGCCGGCGCGCCAGTTCGCGTGCGCGTGCGCGGCCAAGTCCGATCCGGCCACGGCATTGCCCAGGGCAACGAACGCGACGGCGTCGTGGTCGTAGTCACGCTCGAGCCTGTCGACGCGTGAGCAACCGCGCCGGGCCACGGCGCGCAGTGTCACGCGCCTGATCGTCCAGGGGTCAGCAACGCGGAGGCGTGCCGGCTGGTCGGGATCAATCGCAAGACGGGTACTCGGTAGCGGTACGGCCGGACCGTCGTCAATTCCGCCGGGGAGGTCCGGCGGTGAAGATCGTCGAGCCCAAGCTGCGCAGCCCGCGCTATCTCTCTGAGTCCGAACGGGTTGCAATCGCTGACCGACTCGGCGCTGGAATGCCCACCGCGCGATGGGGCCAACCGAGCCGTCGCTCTCGACTTGGTCTTGCTCCACCTATCGACGTTCGATAGATTCTCATCGTAAGTCGATAGGAGGATGATGGGAAAACTGACCGTGCATGCCCTGCGCGCCGTGCTCGCGGTGGTGCTCACCGGAACCGTGCTCATCCAGGTACTTATGGTGTGGACGTTGATCAGCGGGAACGACCCGGAGGGCGGCTCGCTCCCGCTGACTTCGCTGCGACTCATCACGATCGTGGGCGTGGCGACGGTCCAGGTCGCCCTCGTGTGCGTGTGGCGGCTGGTGACGATGGTGCGCCGCGGAACCGTGTTCTCCCACGCCGCCTTTCGCTACGTGGACGTCGTGATCGGCGCGATCGTGGCGGCCGCCCTCGTGTGGTTCACGGTCACCGCCATCAACGCGCCCGGCCAGCGCGACGACCCCGGCGTCACCCTCATCATGGGCGGCATCGGCGTCGCCATCCTCGGCGTCGCATTGATCGTGCTCGTGCTGCGAATGCTGCTCGCCCAGGCCGTCGCCCGCGACGTCGAAGCAACGCAGCTAACGGCCGAGCTCAACCAGGTCATCTGATGCCGATCGCCGTCGACATCGACGTGATGCTGGCCCGCCGCAAGATGTCCGTCGGCCAGCTCGCGGACCGCGTGGGGATCACGCCCGCGAACCTGGCGGTCCTCAAGAACGGCCGCGCCAAGGCGGTTCGCTTCGCAACCCTAGCCGCGCTCTGCGAGGCGCTCGAGTGCCAGCCGGGCGACCTGCTGCGCTGGGAAGCCGAGGATGTCGCGGACGAGATGGCGTCTCCCGGCGTAGGCGTGACAACGCTCGGTGCCACCGACCCGTGACGGAGGTCAGCGACCTTGTCCAACGCCAGCCCTCGTCGCCGAGCCGGATAACGGTCCCCGCCGCACCAGCGTCTTGAAATGGGGAGACGGGCTGAGCCTGCGAGTGAAGCGGATTGAGGCTGAGGATGCTGCCGACTACGGCTTCAGCCCTCGCGACGACAGCCCAGGAACACGGACGTCCGGGGCAGTACGGCACGACATGTCGATCGGCGGGCACGGTTACGCGAGGTCGAGCGACGTAAACACCAGGACCACCGATCGATCCAGATAGCTTGCGCCGCGCGACGGATTCTGGTGGGATCGCCCTTGCCCGGCATGGTTGGCCGACTCGGACCCTCCGACGACCCCCTTGCCGACCTCCCGCTCGGTTCTGACCCGACCCGGCCACGACGGCCGTCAGAGCGGTTTCGGGCATGCGCGAGGGCCGGCCTCCCACCCCTAGGCCGGCCCTCGCCGATACTGGTCTGGATGCGTGTTCGTGCGGTCGCTCTCCTGGTGGTGGCGACGTTGGCTGGTCTCTTCGCCGGCTGTGGCTCCGCCTCTGCGAGCGCAGTCCACGGCAGCGACGCCCAGGCCCGCGCGCTTGTTCAGCGGGCGCTCCAGCAGCTCAACCAGCAGCGAGGGGGTTGCGTGCCGGGAAGCGGCGTGCGCCCTGCCTACGGACTCAGCGACGGGCAGCCGCAGGCGTGGATGCCCGCGCTGCTCGGGGTGCTGCGCCGCGCCCAGTCGGCCGAAGAGGCCGACTTCGCACGAACGATGACCAGCCGTCCGGACTACTTTCCGCTCGCCAGCGATCGCCTGTTCGCGGCGGCGACCCGCCTGGTTGGCGCGCCTGACGGCCGCCGCTACGCCGTGACCGCGGGAGACAGCGTTCCCGACGCAACGGCCACGCGCTCCAGCCCGCACACCTGCACCATGTACCGACGCCGAGCTCTGCGCCGACTCCTGTCTCGCGCATCGGCGCCACTCCGACGTCGGGCATGGGCGATCGACAACACCCTCGCGCGCCAGCGACACAACGCGACCACGCCACCCGGCTCGCTGGGGATCGTGGCCCTCGACGGCCACGCCGTCGCCGGAGGGGGCCCGAGCACCGCAACCGGCTTTCGCCGCGAGGGTGTCTACGGCGCCACGCTCACCGCAGGTGGTATCGCGACGGTCTACGGCTTGGTCCCGGACGGCGTCGCCGCCGTGCGGGGCGACTTCGCCGGCACGCCGGTGCGAGCCGAAGTGCGCGAGAACGTCTTCTCGCTCACCGCGCCCAACCACCGCCGCTCGAACTTCCCCGAACGCATCCTCTGGCGCGACTCAGCCGGCAAGATCACCAACATCTGGCGCCCGGAAATCCTGTACTCCGACTTCGCGCGACCCCAGTAGCAGCCCCCGCAGCACAACTCACGCACCGAGCGCCACGCCACCTCCACCGACCTTTGCCGAGCCACCCGCAGCCCATATCGTCGAAAGTGCACTCTGCGCAGTGGTGAGACCGACGTGGCTACCGGGGGCGGGTAAGCGTCTGCGGCAAGCGGTCACGGTCGTTGATTTCCAGTGCAATGAAAGTCCCTTGACACGCGTCAGCCGACGGTGAGAGGGTCGGTCTGCCCGCGTCGGAAGGAGGCTGTCATGCCTCGGTTGGGGCCGTGTCGTGTCGTGGCGGGCTGCGCCGGGGTGATAGCGGCGCTCGCTGTATCTGCGGTGCCGGCACGCGCCGCCGCCGAGGTCCAGTCGCCGGTGATCCTCGCGGGCGGGCCGCTATCTGACGGCCTGTCGGCCCAGTGGTGGAGGTATGTGCTCTCGCGGCCGGCGGACACCAACCTGCAGTCCCTCGGGTTCCGGGCCGACAGCCTGCACGCGAGCGTCGACGGGGTCGCCATCCGGCACCTCGACCCGGTGACTTCTCGGTACTACGCGTGCAGCGGGCCGGTTGCGAGCTGCTTCCGCGCTCGTTCTCGCTCGCCCTCCCCGACGGCAATCTGCTCGGCCTGCCCGCCGGCACCTGTGCGCCCGCAGTCGACGCGGGACCTACACGTGGCAGCTGAAGCTCGTGGACCAGACCGGCAGCGGCTGGCAGGTGGACGCGATCTTCGCCGTCATCTGAACCTGACGCGGTCCCGCCGACGGGGGGCGGGATCCGTGCGCCATCCGGAACGGGGTTCGGGCAATGACTGTGTTGCGGTGCCTGAGTCGCCGGCTAGATGAGCGGCGGGAGCCCGGGATCTCGTCGTGCCGGAGTGCCGGCTGGCGTTTCGCGACGTGCGGCGGTGAGCGCCGAGCCGGCGCGGACGCGTCCGGCGCGCGGCCACGCGACCGTGATCTGGCCCGGAGCCGCGCTCCGGACCAGATCAACGAGCATGGGTTGATCGCGCGTCAGTGACCGGGGTAGAACCGGGCCTCGGCATCGCCGATGTCGAACGTGTCCAGGAAGGCGCGGTCATAGCCCTCGCCGCCCGAGAACGAGTCCGGGTAGCCGTTGGCGTTGAGGTAGAACTCGTCCGCCCCGCCGTAGCCGTTGATGTAGTTGTGCTCGCGCCCGGCGTAGAACGTGTCGTCCTTGCTGCCGCCGTTCATCCACTCGGGTACCGTCGCCGGGCCGAGCGTGCCGAAGCCACGGCCGTCGAACGTGTCATAGCCCCCGTTGCCGTTGAGCACGACAGCGCTCGCGCCGTACGTCTCATCGACATCGACATCGCCGTCCGCGTTGAGATCGATCGACCCCTTGCCGCCCACCCGGAACGTGTCACCGAGCGTCGTGCCCCGCACGCTGAGCGCGTAGCGCTCGCTGCTCGTACTCATCGAATACAGCTTCATCTCCGACGTTCTCGAGTCCGCAGCAGCAAACGGGCCGTTGGTCTCGTCGAACTCGATCGTGTCGTACTTGCCCACCGCCGGGCCCTGGATATAGAGGGTGTCGGTGTTACCGACCCCGGCCAACGTGCTCTTGTCCCAGCACGGGCCGGGAACGTTGGACCCGTCGGCGAACATGAGCGCGCCCTGGAGCGTGCGGCTCACGTGCAGGGTCGAGCTGCCGCTGTCGTCCTGGATGTACACGTAGCGGGAATGCGAATCAAACGAGCAGGTCGAAGACGCCGACGCAAGCGCCGGCGTGACCGCGAACATCGCACCCGCGAGCGCGGCGCCCACTGCAAGGCGCCGAAGCGGATCTTTCATGGAGAACTCCTTCACGATCAGGGAACACCAGACCACTAAGACCCGAAAGTCCTGCGTGCTGGCCGTGCTCTCCAAGCTCCCAGACCGCCACCCCCACCGCGCTCGCGGTCACCGCCAGCAGATGGCGAGCAACCGACACGATCCGGCAGCCAGCACCCGGAATACACCACACGCCCCGGTCAGCCCGCGCGCCACATCCCGGCTCGATCTCTCGCGGGTGGACGTCACGCCCGTGTTGATGGAAGCCGCTCGTCGCCGCGGGCGCCCTCGATCCCAACGAACACGATCCCCACGCCGCTGACGCCGGCGTGCACCGTCACGCGCGCCGCGATCGAACACGGACACCCCAACTTCAGCACCACCGATGATCCCGGCCAGCACCGGCCTCGCCGTGTTGCGACGGTCGAAGTCAGATGCGGTGTCCGTTGGTTCGTCGGGGAGTTCGTCCGGCGGGTCCAGCTCATTCGCGAAGTTCCAGTAGGTGTCCCCGAACGCGTCGGCCGCGTCTTGGACGTACGCGTGGTCAGAACCGGCTCGAACCGCACCTGGCGTCCGTTCAGTTCACCCGGGACGTCGTGCCCCCGCGGTTCGTCAGGCGGGACCGCAATGGCTGCGTCCACGCCGGCCGCGATGCGCATGATCGCCTTCACGGGCATCGGCTGCCCTGGCTCAAACCCGCGTACGCGAAATATGTCCGCCTCGCAAATGACGCACCGAAGATTTTTTTAATCTATCCCTTCATCACCTTCTAAGCGCATCACGCATATAAAGATAGAGATCCACACGCATACACAGACATTGATGTCGCATACGAACGCGACGCTAATCGCTAAGACCGCCGATCGACTTGCACTGATCAGTGCGCTCGATCGCGCGCTCGAGAGTCTGTTTGAGCGCACGCCGACGCACTCGCCCGCGCGCGTGATGTGCGACTTGACGATGATGCTCGCCAACGACGACGACGCGCTGTGCGATCTCGAGACGATGCGCGAGCAGGCGCCGCTGTTCGAGCCGGTCGCTTCTGACGCGACCGCCTATCGACTGATCGAGCGAATCGCGACCGACGCGAGCGCGCTAACGCGAATACGAACGACGCGAGCGAAGACCAGAGCGCGCGCGTGACGACGCGATACGCGACCACGGCTGGTCGTGATCGATCTCGACGCGACGCTGCTGACCGCTCACTCCTACAATAGCGCGCCGCCTCAACTAACTCGCTCTTATACTTTCACCCTATGCTCCCCTATCTATACTCTTCCTATAACTCTCTCTCCCCTCTTGCTCGCTCTCAACGCTCACTCCAACACTACCTCCTACAATATCCCCTTGCTCCACTCCGCTCTATCCCAGCTACCCAAGAGCTTCGCCACTCACTAACATATCCTCTTGCCACCTACAGCGCTCACGCTACTCACTAGCTCACTCACTTCTGCCGTGACCACAATCTGCTCTTCTCCGTCCTCTTTGAGCTCACCTAACCTATCCGCTAAGCTATCCTCGCTATCCGCGATTACACCTCTACTGCGCTCTTACCCATTACCGCGTGCCGCGCTACTACCGCGCCTTCGTCCCCGATATCACCGCTCAGCTATACCTCTCTAGCTCACCTACCTTATCGATATGCTCATGCGCCGCGATTCCCCCACCCCCACGCTCATATGAGCTCCACCACACACTCACACCTCTTCCATACCTTCCTTACCTACCAGCGCTACTATCACATCTCCTACCTATAAGCACTCCACCGCTCCCATGCGCTCTTCTAATACCTCATCAATACCTTAAAATACACCCACATACCCAAGCTGCCTTTCCGCTACTTTGCCATAAACCCCTTCTCTCTTGAACTGTCTCTTATCTCCCATTACCTGCTCTCCTATACCAATACTCTCGCTCTCTACTGCTAACTCTCGCTCTGCTACCCCAAGCGCCTGCGCTACCGCCTGCTACACACCGCCTCCCGCCTTACCTTCCACTCCCCCCTAGCTATCCTACACCTCTACCGCTACTCCCCCTGCGCCTCAGAGCTCCCCTCAGCCTTCGCGCTCCTACACACACTCCCTCAACCAACGCTCTGAACCACCCGCGCCACACCCCGCCAGCACCTCCCACATACCCTCCTATCCAACCCTGCCACATCCACGCACCCCCCAACCACTCTTTTGCCCTAAAACTCACCCTCACTCCCCCCTCACCCTACCCCCTAACCCCCTTCCACACCCCCCACACCCCCCTATCTCACTTACCACAACCCCATCCACTCACCCCCACCCCCTCCATGCACTTGGGCTAGTACCCGCGACCTCGGCGACGTGTCCCACGCGCGGAGCGTGGTGGTGGGTCAGGCCGGGGCCTCGGCGTCCTCCATGGAGGCGGCGAACGCCTCGGGGCCCTGCTCCGCCGCCGCCGGGTCCATCCACATGACCTGCCAGCCGTGGCCGTCGAGGTCGAAGAAGCTGCGTGAGTACATGAAGCCGTAGTCCTCGGCGTCATCCGCCTCGGAGCCGCCCGCCGCGAGCGCAGCGGCGCTGACCGCATCGACCTCATCGCGGGATGACACGCTGAAGCAATACAGCGCCAGCGTGTGCGTAGTGGGATCGGCGATCGGCAGCTTCGCGAACTGCGCGAACTTCTCGTGGGTGAGCAGCATGACGAAGGCGTGCTCGCCGACCAGCATGCAGGCGGCGGTCTCGTCGGTGAAGCTTGGGTTGTAGCTGAACCCGAGCTTCGCGAAGAACGCCTTGCTGCGCCCGAGGTCCGCTACGGGGATGTTCACGAACAGCATGCGGCCGGGGTGTCCGGGATTGGTCATGGCAGGTCTCCACTCGGCGACTCGATGGCGTACGTCCGGTTAGACCGACCCAACTGGCGGAACTCATCGGTGGATCTCAGCCGCCCGCTGCCTCAGGTCGAAAGGCCAGCGGGAGCGCGGCCGGACGACCGGGTCGCCGCGTTCAGGCTTGCGGCCGCGGTGCGATCGGAGGTTGGCCGGCGGACTGCCCGCAGCAGCGGACGCTCAGGGCGGCTTCGGCGCTCCCGGATCATGCTCGACGTGCGCCTGCCATACCGCGCCGAGCAGGGCGCCGAGCACGACGATCGCGCCGATGAGGAAGAACCACGTGAGAAGACTGAAGACCACACCTTCGTGGAGGTCCTGCTTGCCTCGGTCTCTCATGAGGGCCTGAACCGTTGTCGCGTGACATGCGTATCCCGGGGTCGCCCGGGGGGATCCGTCGGGTCCTCACGGTTCGGCGCTGATCCGGCCGAAGGAGGCTCCATGTCTGCACGTGTTCCGTCTCGTCGGCTGCTCACGGCCGCGGTCATTTTGGCGGCCCTGGCGACAGCCGCCCCGGCCTCGGCCCGGCCATCGCAGGGCCGATACGTCGTGCACAACCTGACCTCGAATCTGCCCGGGGTGGCCGATAACGTCGATCCCAACCTGGTCAACGCGTGGGGTCTGGCGGCCGGCCCGACGTCGCCGTGGTGGGTGGCCGACAACGGGTCAGATCGCTCGACGCTCTATAACGCCGCCGGAACGCCGTTCTCGCTGGTCGTCGGCGTCGCGAGCGCGCCGACCGGCACGGTGTTTAACGACACGCCCGGGCGCTTTCTGGTGGGCGCCACCAACGCGTCGTTTATCTTCAGCACCGAGGCCGGCACGATCCTCGGCTGGAACGGTGGCCCGGCCGCCACCGTGGAGGCCGATCAGTCGGCGGCGGGCGCGGTCTTCAAGGGCCTGGCGATCGCGCACACGCCGAGCGGGCCGCGGATCTATGCCACCGATTTCCACAACGGCGCGGTCGACGTGTTTGACGCAGCGTGGCAGCCGGTGCGCCATGCCGGGTTCGTCGACCCGTTCCTCCCGCGTCACTTCGCGCCGTTCGGGATCCAGGCGATCGGCGACCGCATCTTCGTCACCTACGCCGAGCAACAGGCCGGCAGCGACGACGAAGCCCACGGCCAGGGCCTGGGCCTCGTCGACGCCTACGACACCACGGGACGGCTGCGCGCGCGCGTCGCGCAATTCGGCGGCCTCAACGCCCCCTGGGGCCTGGCCTGGGCACCCGCGGGCTTCGGCCGGTTCGCCGGCGACCTGCTGATCGGCAACTTCGGCGACGGCCGCATCAACGCCTACCACGAACTGTTCGACCGCTTCTTCGTGCCCGCTGGGCAGCTACGCTCCGCCACCGACGGCCGGCTGGCGATCGACGGCCTCTGGGCGCTCCAGTTCGGTCACGGAGCCCCCAACAACGGCCCCTCGGACACCCTGTTCTTCACCGCGGGACCCAACGACGAGCACAACGGCCTGTTCGGCTCCATCCGCGCCGCGACCCCCTAACCCCACCGCCGGGCGCCCGGCCCCCGGGTCGGCGCCCCGCCCTGCCGTCGAGAAGGAGCACTGTCGGCTCGGGCGTAGACTCGCGACAGATGGGCTCTTTCACGGATGTGGTGCTGTCGTTTGACTTTCCGCGGGATGTGCCGCGTGTGGTTCTCGCGGCATTCTCGGCGCTCGCGCTGCCGCGTGAGCCCGGACCCCGCGCCGCGACTGCCCGAACCGGTCATCGAGCCCAACGAGTTCTGGGATCCTGACTGGCGGAACTTCGGAGACGGCTACGTCGATCCTTTGGCCGACGAGCCGTGGCGCCACGATTGGGCGCCGTGGCTGAGCGGTGCTATGAACGTCGAAATGGTTCCGTATGCCGCGCTCGTTTGGACACCCAGCAAGCGCTGGAATCTTGCGTGCCGATGCTCGTTCAAGGCGCGGGCGGTCTCGCGTCTTTGCCGTGCCCCTGTGTGCGCGGTTGCGGGCCACAGCTTCGATCACCGACCCGAGGGTCCCGGCGACTCGCTCGGATGGAAGGTCGGCGAACCATTCGTCGCCGTCGCACTGACACACCACCTCGCCGGCGGGCATCATGAGATACAACATCGTTTCGGTTGCTCGCCGGTCGCCCGCCCCCTGGTGATCACCTCCCTCCATCGATTCCTACTCTAAAGCGCCCACCGGGCTCGACCGGCAACGGGGCAGCCAATGCGTCAGGCGTCGCGTTGAACCGTCTCTCGCGGCATCAACGCCAGCGACCGGGCTTCGTCTCGTCAACGCACGACGAACGCGCCGCCCGATTGAGCGGTTCTGAGGAGATGCGGACCTTGCGACGCGCCCGCGATCCAGGCCCCATCGAGTCGCTTGCAAACTGCAAGCGACCAACTAGCCTTCCTCCATGCCCACGTTGTACGAGCACGCCGGCGGCCAGGCCGCCCTCCATCGGCTCGAGCAGCTGTTCTATGACAGCGTGCTGCGCGACCCGCTGCTGCAGCCCTTGTTCGGCGACGGCCAGCCGCAGCACGTCGAGCACCTCACGATGTTTACCGCCGAGTCGTTCGGCGGGCCGGATCGGTTCACCCATGAGCTCGGGTTCGCGCATCTGATCGACGTCCATCGCGGCCTGCATATCACCGAGCAACAGCGCGAGCGTTTCGTCGAGCTCTACCTGGCCGCGCTCGACGCCGCGAGGCTGGCAGCCGATGCCGCGTTCCGCGACGCCGTGCGCGAGCACGTCGAGTTCGGCTCGCGCGTGGCGATGCAGAACTCCAACGCTCTCAACGACGCCGAGTTGCATCCACTTCGTGAGGTCCCGCGCTGGACGTGGGCCGGCGACGACTGACCTCTACCGGGCAACGCGGTGCGCCGAGGCCGCGTCATCGGGAGACGACCGCACCCCGAGGCTTCTTGCGAACGAGTCGGCGAGTGCGAGTCGATGTCCGCGTGTCTCGCTGCTGGCCCCTGGAGCGGTACAACACGCGGTGATGAGCTTCAACGCAGACTGGGAACAGGAGGCCGAGAACTGGCTCGCGTGGGCGCGAACCCCCGGCCATGACGCCTACTGGAGTTACCGTGAGAACTTTCTTGGCTTGGTTCCTGGCGCGGGAGAGGCGACGCTCGAGGTCGGCTGTGGCGAGGGCCGCGTGGCGCGCGACCTCGCCGCCCGCGGCCATCACGTGACTGGTGTGGACGCCTCGCCGACGCTGTTGAACGCCGCCGCGGCCGCACATCCGAGCGGGCGCTACCTACTCGCCGACGCTGCGGACTTGCCTTTCGCGGACGCCTCGTTTGATCTCGTGGTGGCTTACAACTCGCTGATGGACGTCCAAGACATGCCCGGCGCGGTGCGCGAGGCGGCGCGCGTGCTCACGCCGCATGGGCACCTGTGCGTGTGCGTCACCCACCCGTTGGCCGACGCTGGCCGCTTCACGTCCGATGAGGTCGACGCGCCGTTCATGATCGAGCACGACTACCTTGCGGTCCGGCGCTTCGAGGGCACGTTCGAGCGCGACGGGTTGGCGATCACGTTCCGCGGCTGGGCATACCCGCTCGAGGCGTACTTCCGCGCATTCGAGGCCGCCGGCCTACGGGTCCAGGCGCTACGCGAACCCAAAGCAACGCATGAGTCGCGCTGGGAACGGCTGCCTATGTTTCTGATGCTGCGCGCCGCACGCGACGGGTGAGTCACAACCGCTCGACGGCTACAGCCTCGACGACGGGAAGACGGGGAGCCAACAGTGTCGTAAAGCGCATCCGCGACAGCCGGCCTTGCTGTCGAGATCGTCGAAGAACGGCGGGAGCGGCAGCGCGGGTCCCGCTGAGCGTTAGCTCTGTGTGCGTGCGGTGGATCGACCCCTCATTCGCCGCCGACGGCGTCACGCACTGCCGCGTCTACGTCGCCAGCCCCGGCGGCTACGACCACGCCGACGTCTACGCCTGGTGCTGCGGTCAGACTGCGAGATCGTCCAAACCCTCGCCGGGCTCTCGTGGAACCACTGGGTTGCGGATCGCACGGACTTCAGGGGTCATCAACGTGCACTGATGCGATCCCGATTGCGCGAGCGACAACCGGACCTATAGCTACGCCGCAAGCGTGTCCGCACATCCGGACGTCGGCTACGACTGCCATAGCGTCGAGGAGGCTGTCCGTTTTCTGGGTTGGTCGAGCAGTCGGTCTCCTACGTGGATCTTGAACGCCAGCACGCCAAGCGCTGCTGAGTGAGCTGCGGCGCCGCTGCGCACGTGACGAATCACGGCCGAGGAAGGACAGCGTCCGTTGTGCGGTTGGCGGTCGCGCTCGATCAGGGGTGCGCGGTGAAGACGTGGGCGACGGCTCCGCGGCTGAAGGGGGTGGTGCTCACGGGCTGGATGGTCAGCGGCGCGGTTAAGAGCCGCTCGCCGGCGCCCAGGATGACCGGGTGGATGACGAGGCGGTACTCGTCGATCAAGCCGGTCTGGACCAGTGATCGCGCGAACCGCGTCCCGCCCTGGGCCAGCAGGTATCCGCCGGAGCGCTCCTGCTTGAGCCGCCTGACGGCCTCGGCCAGGTCGCCGGTGGCGATCGTCGTCTCGGGCCAGTCGGCGGACGCGAGTGAGTTCGAGAACACGACCTTGGGGATCTCGTTCATCGGTTTGGCGAACGGCCCGGAGGCGCCGGGCCAGAACTTGGCCCAGCCGGCGTAGGTCGCGGCGCCGATGAGGTGCGTGCCCGCGTTGCTCACGGTCTCGAGCGTCCAGGCGGCGCCGTCCTGGGAGCGTCCCGCGGTGGCCCAGTCGCTGCTCCCGTCCGGTGGTGCGACATAGCCGTCGAGCGAGACGGACATCTTCAGGACCAGCGACGCCATGTACTGCTCCCTTCCGGGATGGATGACATGCTGCTCTGGACGTCGCCGACTTCGCAAACTCATCGGTGGCGAACGCGACGACGAGTGCGGATGCGGCGCGGAGGCCCGGGTGTCTGCCGTCGAAGACGTAGACGGCGCCGCGCGTGCGGGCTCGGATTGGGCTGAGGACACGGCCTTGTTTGTCTCGGTCTGGATCTCGCCGATCAGCGCCGCGATCTGAGCGGCGGCCGCTTGCGAGTCCTCGGCGAGTTTCTGACCTCTTCGGCGACGACCGCGAAGCCGCGGCCCTGCTCACTGGCGCGCGCGGGCTCGATCGCGGCGTTGAGCGCCAGCAGGTTGGTCTGCTCGGCGATCCCGGTGATCGTGTCCACGATCCCGCCGATCCGCCCTGACTTCGTCGACAGCGTCCGGATCGCGTCAGCGACCTGGGTCGAGGCCTCGGCGACCTGGCGGATCGCGTCGGTCGCGTGCTGCGCCGCCGCAACGCCGTCGCAGGCCACGACGCGCGCGTCATCGACCGCCTTGGTCGGTCGCGGTCGCCGTTTCGGCGCTCGTCGCCGCGTGCCGGGCAACCCGCGCACAAGAGAACCGACCAGCCAAGAGACTCACACGTTCGTCCGCACGATGGTGAGCTCCCGCCGTCTTCGGTGTACTGGAGTCATGGAGCAGGCGAGCAGCGCACGCCGCGGCGGCGGCGCTTGGTGGGCGGCGGTTCCGCTGTGCATAGCGGGCGCCGCAATGCTGGTGCTGGCGTGGTTTTCAGTGGTGTTGTACGGCTACTGCGAGGACGCGTGCGATGCGCCGGACGTGTCGGGTTGGGCGGGAGTCGTTCTCGCAGCCACGTTCGCGCTCATCGGGATTGTCATGGTCTCGTTCGCCGTGTTGCTGTTCATTCCGTCGTCGACTGCTCCGGGCGCAGCAAAGGTGATGGCAGTCGGCGTGGCTTCTTCGGTGTTGCTGGTTGCCGGGACGTCGCTGGTCGCCTCCGTGCTTCCCGGTGAGGCGGGCCTGTGAGCGCGCCGGTCGTCTACCGGTAGAGCGAGGGGGTGCTCTTGAGGTCGTCGAGTCGGCCCTGGGCGAGTTGTCGGCGTCCGCGGTGGCCTTCGAGGTCCTTGCGGATGGCGACGGCGAAGGCGCGCTCGTTGGCGTGGTGGTTGTAGCCGATGGTGAGCAGGTCAAGCAGCTTGATGGTGCGCTGGCGATTGCCGACGCGGCGGACGCGGCTGCCGAGCACGCGCTTGCGCCAGTTGTTGACGGCTTCGACGGCGCCGGTGGAGTGAGCCTGCTCGGGGACGCGGTCGATGGTCTGCCGGCGGATGCGCGGCCCGAACTGGGCGAGCCAGCGTGGTGAGGCAGGCAGCGTCTGGTTGCGGCGATGCTCGGTCTCGATGGCGTTGACGAAGCCGTCCCAGCGACGCTGGGAGTTCAGGGCGCTGTCGAGGCGGTCGAGCAGTAGGTGGCCGGCCGGCAGCTGATCGAGCACGTTGGCGAGCGCCTGGCGCGCCAGCCACAGGCGGGGCTGGTAGCTCGGCGGGTCGTAGCCGACGGCGACCAGCAGATGCAGCGACCGTTCCGCGCCGGCCGCGCTGGATGACCCAGCTCACGGCGTCGATCGCGAGCCGTTCCGGCCAAGTGCGAGACGCCAGGCTCGAAGAACACGACCTGCGCGAACACGTCGACCCAGTTGGCGACGAGCTGGCCATCGAGGTCGCCGCGGCGTATCCGGCGCACGCCCTTCTTGCCGTAGGAGCCGACGCTGCCGCGCCGGCGGCGAGCGAACGCCCGAGCGCCCGCCGCTGCGCGACGGTAGCTCTCCCCACCGGCGACCAGCGCAAGGCCGTGCCCGACGTCGCGAGCGCTGTAGGCGTACTTGGGCGCCCCGGCCTGTCCCTGCCACGGCTCCAACGCCGACGAGCAATCACCACAGAAGCACACCTGCGCCTGCTGACGCGGCAACGGCTCGGTGAACCGGTGGCGCCGGTCCCCGGTGCGCGGTCGACACTCCCACCTCCTGACGCCGATGCGGCGCCCGCGAGACACGTGACTGCCGCCGTGCGTCGGGTGCGGACAACCAGGAACGGCCAGCTCTACCGAACGCAATCGGCTGACCGGACCGGCGGGAACACCGCAACTCACCCGGATACTCGCCCCACAACACCTCCACGAACATCGTGTAGGAACGTACGTTCGTCCTCATCGTGGTTGGCGGGCTGCTTCCGCCGGGCCATCGTCGAGGGCGAGCGCGCGGCGACCGGCAACGGGCGCGTGGATCGCCATCCTCGACTCCCGCGTCGTGGGCTACGAGCTCGCGGCGCGCTACGAAGCCGGCGACGGCACGATCGTCCGGCCCGCGCTGCCGGCCAGCTGGACGCGCGAACGCGTGTCCGACGCGGACGAGCCGTGCCCGGCCTGTGGCGAAGTCACGTGGGAGCGCGTGACACCGACCGACGGGTCGCGCGGGCCTACGGCCGGCGCGGCCACCGGATGCGCCCGACCGCCTGATCGTATGCACGCGCTGCCGACAGGAGGTGAACGAGGGCGGGTGGTACGGCGCCGGTCACTCGGTTCCGGCGCCGTGGCGCTCAATGCGCTCCCTCGGGCGTGGGTGGAGCTGGCGCTGGAGGCAACGCGGCCTTCGGGTCCCGGCGACCGATGAGTTCGACTTCCCGGTCTACGCGCTCGCCGGCCTGCGAGGGCGGCTGGACGCTGACGTCAGCGGGTCCCAGCGTGAAGTTGGCCGGACCGTACCTCGATGCGCGGAGGTCTGAGAGGTTCAACGAGACGTCTGCGTGTCCGTCGGAGGTCCGGAGCTCAGTGAGAAAAGCGACGTACGGGCCGGCCATTCGCACGCGACTGAGCGCCGTCCAGCCGTTCTCGCCCTCCTGGCCGAGAGACACCTTCCGGCCGACGTGCGTTGAGCATCCGTACCACTCCCGCTCGCCCGCGTCTGTGCGCTGGTGCCAGCCGATGGGACGCGGCAGCGATCGACGACGCCTCCCCCGGATCGGCACAGATACTGAATCCCGCGACGGCCAGAGCGGCGAAAACTCGACGTCTCATGCTCGGGAATGCCTTGGCGCGAGCAGGGCCGCCTGGCGATCGGCCGGATCGATCCAGGTGCAGCTTCTCGTTGCTCGAGTCGGGCATCGCGTGCGAAACGCAGATGGCGTACGTGCGTCCGGTGCGGTGGTGCCCTTCGATGATGACTCGAAGCGAAAGGTCAGCGCGCTGCGCACCCTCCACGAGCGATGAGTCGGCTCGGAGGTTCCTATCCTCCCGCGCATGACACGGGTCTGCGGTTGTTTGATGGTGTTGCTCGTCTCGGCAGGGTTCGCGCCTGCAGGTGCGGCAGCGGCTGCCGGACTGCCCGTCGGGCATGCCAAAGGGCTGAGCGTCCAGGTCGGCCGCCACGGAGTGAGCTTCCGCTTCGCCAGGACGCTGAATCCCACCGTCGCCGCGCTCCTGCGGCCGGGACGTCACGTCGACCTGAGCTGTACCGAGATCCGCCCGCTCAGGATCGACGGCACGCGCACGAGCAGCCGCGTGACCGCACGCGCTCAGCTGCCCGAGCGCCTGACGCGGCTACGTCTGCCGACCGGCCCTGGAGAGCATCCGAGCTTTTGCACGATGCGCCTCGTCTCCACACGGCTCGACATCGTGGACATCCCCGTGACCCAAGATGGCGCCGTCTACATCGATGAGCGTCACACACTATTCACGATCCGGAACGCGGCGTTCACGGCAGCCGACGACGCGGAAGAAGCTCATCGCGCGACGTTCGAGCCTGCTGATCAGTACGTGCACAGGTACGGGTTCGACGGCGACATGATCGCGCTCGCGACCCCCGACGCCAACCCTGCGGCCGGCGTAACCGGCATTTTCAGTGACGGAGAGCATCACTTCGAGGCGGTGGCCCTCACCACCTTGGGACGCCGGATGTTCTACGACATCAACGGCGACGTGCTGACGACCAACGGCACCCCGTACCTGACCGATCCCGACGGCGCGTAGAGCGCGTACCGCCCGCCCGGCCTCGGTCAGGCCTGATTGGGCGCAGAGAACTCTTCGACCCCCGACGGCAAGCTCGCGCTCCCAACCACGGCGATCTCGATGCCGGGAGGCGAGCTGCCCCGAGTGTCCGTCCGTGTCCGCGGCCCGCTGGCCAGTTCGTCGAGCGCGGTGGGCTCCAAGACCGCACTCGAGTGCGGCCCGTCAGCGAAACGTCTGCGATTCGTCAGCGGGCCTGCGCAGGATGGCGCCAGTTCGTACCCACCCTTCCTTCCCATCGCCGGTCAAGGAGCACGTCAGGAATGCAACGCAGGGTCTCGATCGCGGTAGCAGCAGTGACAGTCATGGGTCTGGCCGCCTCGACCGCCCAGGCGGCGAGCTCTCCGGCCACCACGGCGGCGGACAAGGCCGCCGACTACGTGAATTCGCGTCCCACGAAGCTGCACGCGAGCTCGTCGGACGCCTTCCATCAGCACGGGGTGATCTCGACCCCCGACGGCCTGCAGTACGTCCCGTTCGACCGCTCCTACAAGGGTCTGCCGGTGGTCGGCGGTGACTTCGTGGTCGTCACCAAGCCCAACGGCGACGTCGCGTCGACCTCGGTCGCACAGGACGAGGCGATCAACGTTTCGACCACGCCGAGCGTCTCGGCCGACCAGGCGGCGCAGACCGCGCGCGCCAAGCTCGCCGGAACGGTCGACTTCGTCGGGACCCCCGCACTCGTGGTCGACGCGGAGGCGAACACGCCGACGCTCGCCTACGAGACGGTCGTCACCGGCCATCGCGGCGCGATCCCGAGCCGCCTGCACGTGATCACCGATGCCACCAGCGGCGCGGTGCTCTCCAGCCAGGACGAGGTCTCCGACGGCACCGGCACCGGCTGGATCAACGGCCCGACGCCGTTCTCGATCAACACCTCCGGGTCCGGCACGTCGTTCTCGATGACCGACAGCACGCGCCCGGGCATCTCGTGCCGCAACTTCACGGGCCAGGCCGTCCTGACCGGCACCGACGACGTCTGGGGCAACGGCAACGGCACGAGCATCGAGACCGGCTGCGCGGACGCGATGTTCGATGTGCAGCACGAGTGGGACATGCTCAAGAACTGGTTCGGCCGCAGCGGCATCAACGGCACCGGCAGCGGCTTCCCGATGTACGTCGGCCTCAATGACGAGAACGCCTACTGGGACGGCACCGGCGTCTCGATCGGCCATAACACGGCCGGCCAGTGGATCGCCTCGCTCGACGTCGTCGGCCACGAGTTCGGCCATGCGATCGACTCCACCACGCCCGGCGGCCAGTCCTCCAACGGCGTCTCCGAAGGCACGGGCGACATCTTCGGCGCGCTCACCGAGGCCTACGCCAACGAACCGTCGGCCTACGACGCGCCCGACTACAGCGTCGGTGAGAAGGTCAACCTGGTCGGCAGCGGCCCCATCCGGTACATGTACAACCCGTCGACCGTCGGCGATCCGAACTGCTACTCGAGCTCGATCCCGAGCATGGAGACGCACGCCGCCGCCGGCCCCCTGAACCACTGGTTCTACCTCGTCGCCGAGGGCACCAACCCGACCGACGGCCAGCCCGTCAGCCCGACCTGCAACAGCACGACCGTCCCCGGCATCGGCATCCAGAACGCCGGCAAGGTCTTCTACAACGCCATGCTGTCCAAGACGAGCGGCATGACGTACCTCAAGTACCGCACCGCGACGCTCACCGCCACCAAGAACCTCTTCCCCTCCAGCTGCACGCAGTTCAACACCGTCAAGGCCGCGTGGGACGCCGTCAGCGTCCCGGCCCAGCCCCTCGATCCCACCTGCACCGTGGCGACCTCCCCCACGGTCACCAACCCCGGCAATCAGACCGGCAGCGTCAGCGGCCCGGTATCGCTGCAGATGACGGCCAGCGGCTTCTCGGGCACGGTCACCTGGTCGGCCACCGGCATGCCCGCGGGCGTGACCATCAACGCCTCCACCGGCCTGATCTCGGGCACCCCGACGACGCAAGCGACCTACGCGACGGTCGTGAAGGCGGTCTCGGGCACGCAGTCCAACACCGCGTCGTTCACCTGGACGATCAACGCGAAGACGGCCTGCGTGGCCTCGCAGAAGCTGGCGAACCCCGGCTTCGAGTCCGGGGTGGCGAGCTGGACGGCGAGCGCCGGCGTGATCGGCGCGTACAACTCCTCCGGGGAGCCCGCGCACACCGGGACCTACTCCGCCTGGATGGATGGCTACGGCACGACGCACAGCGACACCCTCTCGCAGTCCGTCGCCATCCCGGCCGGCTGCACCAGCTACACCCTCTCCTTCTGGCTGCACATCGACTCGGCCGAGACGACGACCACGACCCAGTTCGACAAGCTCACCGTGGCCCTCGGCTCGACGACGCTGGCGACCTACTCGAACCTGAACAAGGCCACCGGCTACGTGCAGCGGACGTTCAACATCGCCAACGCGGCCGGAACGACCCAGCTGCTCAAGTTCACCGCGACCGAGGACTCCTCGTTGCAGACGTCCTTCGTCATCGACGACACGGCGGTGAGCGTCAGCTGACGTAGCGTCACCTGAACGAAGTGCGAGCGCCCCGGTCACCCCGGGGCGTTCGCCGTTTCAGGGCGTCGTCGTCGACAGCGTGAAGGCGAGGGACTTGCTGTAAGTCCCGGTCCGCAGCGAGTCACCGGCGCCGATCGACTGTTTGAAGTCGATGGTGAACGTGTCGTTGGAGATCGGGGCCGCCCAGTTCCGCAACACCAGCGGGCCGAGCGGCGCCAGCGTCCCGCCGAGCCCGACCTGCAAGGGCTGCGGGAGGGAGAAGGCACCGTTGACGAGGTGACCGGGGGCGCTCGTGGACGGATCCGCCACGGTCAGCGTCGCGTCACCCGCCGACGAGGTCACCCTCGCGGTGCTCGAGGCGGTGTAGTCGCGCGCGACGCCCGGCGTGAACGCGCCGAAGCTCGCGGGTGTGACCGTGATCGCCAGCGTCGCCGGCACGTAGCCGCCGACGTTGCCGCCCACCTCGGTGCAGCCCGTCAGACAGACGTGGATGGCGCTCGTGGCCTCCGCGGTGGTGTACGGCGACGGATCGCCGAGCGTGACCGGGCCCGTCGCGACTGTCACCGTGCCGCCGAAATAGGCGGTCAGCGTGTAGTTGCCGAACGGGGCGTCCACGGTGCCGAGCCGCGCTTGGCCCTGCGCGTCGGTGATGCGGGTGACGGCCGAGGTCACCGAGCCGTCGGCCCGGGTGAGGACGAAGAGCACGGTCCGCGCGATCAGCGGCGTGCCGCCGGCCTGCAGCGTGGCGGTCGGGCCGGCGTCGGCGCCGGTGAGCATCGAGCTCGCCGGGCTGAGCGTCAGCGTCGCCGGCAGCCGCGAGATGGTGAAGGCGATGGGCGAGTCCGAGGATCCGGCGTAGGCGGCGTCGCCGGCGAAGCCGGCGGTGAGGCGATAGTCGCCGGGCTTATCGGTCAGCGGCACCGAGGCCGTGGCGTGCCCGCCGGCGTCGGTGATGCCCACCCGCGTCGCCGAACCGATCGCGAACGCGACCGACTCACCCGCGACCGGCGAGCCGCGCTCGTCGCGAAGATCGGCGCTGACGGTCGCGGCCGAGTGGTAGACGCCGCTCGCGGGCGGCGAGGCCAGCGTCAGCGTCGTGGCCCGGGGCGCGGTCGGCCCGCCGCTGGTCTGCACGGTCGGCGTGTAGTAGGTGCCGAAGTTGTCGTCGACCGATGTGAGGCCCACGCCGTTGACCGCCTGGACGATGTAGTGGACGTTCCCGGCGCCGACGCCGTCCGGGAGTGTGAGCGTCCCGGTCCACTGGGTCGAGTCACCGGCGCTCTGGTGCAGGTCCAGCGGCTCCCACTTGCCGTCGTGGACGCCGAAGTAGGTGATCCACACCTCCTGGATCCCGGCCGACGGATCGCCGACGACCTTGACGTCGAACGTGACGTCGGACCCCTTGACGGCGTCCTGCACGCTGCCGATCGTGGGCGGAGCGGCGAGCGCGGGCGTGTTCGGCGGCGTATTGGTGCCCGTCGAGTACGAGGCCTTCTCGTCGCTGTAGTACACGCGCAGATCCATGGCCGTGTAGCGGCGCACGGCGTCGGTCAGCGATCCGGTCGCGTCCGCCTTGTACTGCGCGGGCGTGACGTTGAGCGTGGTCGAGCCGCCGCTGCCTGAGAGCGCGCCGAAGTAGTTCAGCGACCACATCCGCAGCGGGAACAAGACGCTCGGCGCGAACGGTGAGTGCACCGCCTGTCGCTCGGTCGTCGCCGCGCCGGTGAGCGGGGTGACGCCGGTCGGCAAGGGCGTGATGAACGTCCCGCCGCGGAAGCCGACGCCGCGCGCCACCCGTCCGGGGACGCTGACGTCGTAGCGCGCGAGCGGCAGCGCCGGCTCGCCGGGGCTCGTGAAGACGCCGTCGGGGCCGGTCCACCACGTGGCGTCCGTCGTCCCGCCGTCGAGGTTGGTGAGGGTCTTCGACGACGCGGTGGCGGCGGGCGTGAGCGCGACGTCGGCGTAGCGCAGGCCGAGCACGGTGCCGGGACCGGGGGTGCGGAACGGCGTGGTCGAGTCGACGACCGGGGTCGTCGTCGGCGCCGCGATGCGGCCGGACGGCAGGTCGTAGCCCAGCATCGGCAGCCCGTAGAGCGTCGCCTCGAGCATCGCCTTGACGTGAATCCCGCGCATCTGGGGCGTACCGGCCAGGTACTGCTGCTTGGCCTTCACGAGCGCCTCACCGACGTCCACGGCGCCGGTCCCGACCCGGAGTTGGTGCGAGAAGTCCGCGTACAGCCGCTCGGAGTACTCGAGGAAGTCGGTGTCGCCGTATTGGTAGCCGGTGCCGGCAACGAGCGTGGCGCCCTTCTGCGCGAACGCCTCGACCCAGTCCATCGGCACGGTCACGCCGGGGACGGCGTCTTCGTCGACGATGTTGTAGCCGGAGTGGCATCCCGCGCCCGCGACGAGCGTGTTGGTGAGATTGACCGACGACGCCGCGAGCTCGGTGGCGTCCATCGTCGTCGTGTAGTCGGCCGCGAGCGCGTTGTTGGCGCTGAAGTGACCGGCGAGGTAGATGAGGTCGTGCCGCGAGCCGAGCAGCTGCGTCCGCAGCTGGTCGGCGGTCCACGAGTGCGAGGGCGGGACGCCGACGTCGCTGGCCGGGACGTTGGCGTCGGTGATCAGCGAGTCCTTGTGGACGTCCGCGCCCGAGCCGAGCCCGGCCGAGAAGTTCGACTGCACCGCCTGCGCGGCGTCGGTGAGGAAGTCATAGCCCGTGACCAGCGAGGTCTTGGGCGTCGGCGCCACGCCGCTGGCGGTGCCGAGGTAGGCGTCGAGCATGGTCGAGACCGAGCTCGGCTCCTCCGCCAGGCGGCCGACGGCCAGGTCTGGCAGCGGCAGCGTGCCCATGCCGAGCGAGAGCTCGTCCTTGGAGCCGTACGCGTCCTGGCTGAGCACGTAGTCGCGTCGCAGGCTGGCCTGCGAGGCGCTCGAGTCGAGCACCGGCGGGACGTACTCGGACTCCGGTCCGAGGCCCGCCGTGTCCGGGTAGCGGAAGAACGGGATCGCACGGTCGCTGCCGACGACGACGACGTACTTCAGACCGGGGTTGTTCGCGCGGTAGGAGTCGACGATGTCCTTGATCGAGCTCGCGACCAGGTTCTTCGCGTACGGGCACGCGGCGTGCGCGTCCGCCTGGGCGTCGAGCGCAGCGACCCGCTGGCTCTGGGAGACGTCGACGATCGTGCCCGCGACCTCGGGCCGCGCGGCGAGCGTCTGGAGCTTCGCGAGCATCGTCGCCTTCTCGGACGCGCTGCCGCCCATGCTCGGAAGGTTGGTGAGGACGACCGTCTCCAGCGACTGCCCGGGGGCGGCGGCAGGGGCGGAGCCGATCGGCGCGACGCCGGTGCACGAGCCGCCGTCGACCGTGACCTTCAGCCGGAACGGATCGCCGGCGCTGGACGCGCCGAGCCGGCCGTTGACCCGCACGTAGAGCGTCGTGTTCTGCCAGCTGTTGAGCGTGATGTGCTCGGCGGCGGTGCCCTCGTTGGTGGAGCCCGCGATCAGGCTGCGCACCTGCGCGCTCGAGTACGCGTCGGGGCTGAACGCCGACGGCGAGAACGCGGACGGGCTGAACGCCGACGGCGAGAACGCGGACGGGCTGAAGGCCGAGGGACTGAACGCCGACGGCGAGAACGCGGACGGGCTGAAGGCGGAGGGACTGAACGCCGAGGGACTGAACGCGGACGGGCTGAAGGCGGAGGGACTGAACGCCGAGGGACTGAACGCGGACGGGCTGAACGCCGACGGCGCGCTGTTGGCGGTGGAGAACTCCGCGCTCAGCTTCAGCAGGTCCTCGTCCGACGACACGGAGCCGAGCGCGGCGCCGATGTCCTTGAACACGAACATGTCGTAGTTCGCCGCCAGCCCGTCGAGATCGAGCGTCACTTGGCTGTCGGGCGTGACGTCCAGGCGATACCAGCGGGCCTGACCGTCGTAGTCGAGCGACTGTGAGACCTGCGCGGTGTCGCCGTCGAGGTGCAGCGGCCGCGCGCGCGGCCACGTGTCGTTGTCGGGCGCCAGGATGCAGCGCGACAGCGCGGACACCGCGCCCTCGTACGGGGGCACCAGCGATGCGGCCACGTAGGACCCCGCCGGCACCGCATCGCGGATCGTGCGGGCGAAGTAGGCGTTGCCGGACGCGTCCGTGGTGAGGTTGTCGATCGTCCCGGCGAAGTCCTGCTCGGGGCCGAGCTCTCCGCCGTCGCACGACGGGCTGGAGTAGAGGTCCAGCGAGTACTCGGTCGACGGCTCGGCCGTGATCCGGCCCGACGATCGTGGTGCCGCCGGTCGTCGGATCCGCGACGGCGCTGTAGAGCACGGGCGGCTGCGGCCCCGAGTAGGTCACGACCAGCCTCGGCCGCAGCGACGGATCGCGCGCCTCGCGCGAGTTGAACCGCACCCAATAGCCGGCGTCGACCCCGCCGCCGCAGTCCGTGCAGTTCCGGTTGTAGACCTGAAGCGAGAGGGTGTCGTCGCCCGCTCGCTCGGTCGCGACGCGGTCGGTCAGGGGCTTGTCGGAGAACGTCTGCAGCTCCGGGTCACCCTTCGGGTCGCCGCAGACCGGGTAGCCGTAGAAGATGTTCGCCGAGGCGAGGTACGCGGGATCGGTGACCGCGGGCGCGTTGTCGTAGGTGATGCCGCTCTCGGTCCACGAGTCGTTGCTGACGAAGCGCAGGTGCTGGACGGATCGCCGTCCCAGGCGAAGCCCGAGCGGCTCGTCAGCTCGATCTTCGCGCTCTCGATCTCGGCGCCGGCCGGGATGGCGGAGAGATCGAACTTGACGTAGGAGTACGCGACGCCGTTCACGAAGACGTTGTCGCTGCCGCACGCGGACGACTGCGACCCGCCGAGCGAGTCCAGGATAGTCGGCGTCCCCGAAGTTCGTGTTCGGTGCGGATGCGCGAACGAAGGCGTCAGCCGTCGGCGAGATGGTGAGTGTGTCCGCGCGTGATGACGCCGGAGCGGCAAAGCGTGAGCGTGGCCAGCAGCACGCCGACCAAGCCTGAGACCAGTGAGCGAGGCAACCTGGCGCTGAGACTAAACCGGGCACAAGTCCGACGCCGGTCGGACATCTGTCCGCTCAGCCGGCGACGACCTGCGCGCAGACCTCGAGCGCCTCTTCGACCGCCGCCTCGAGCCCGAGCGCGCGCCCCGCCTCGAGGGCCTGCTCCTGCTCGCCCGTGCTGAGCAGTTCGTAGGCCCGGGCGAGCGTGTCGGCGAGCTTCTCCGCGTCCGAGGGCGATCGCGGCGTCCCGATCTCCGCGCGCCGCACCTCCGCGGCGCCGGAGAAACGGAGGGCGCGCTCGGCGTCGCCGACGGCCGCCGCGACCGCGGCCACGTCCTCGAACAGGGAGGCCAGCGCGAACGAGTCGGCGTAGTCACCGTAGACCCGCAGCGCGTCAGCGTACAGACGTGAGGCGCGCGTCGAGGTCCCCCTGCTCGCGCACGACGTTGGCCAGGTTGTTCTTGACGTTGGCCAGCATCCAACGGTCGCCGACCTCGGCCTGCATCAGCAACGCTTCCTCGAGCGAGCGCCGGGCGGTGTCCAGGTCCCCCTGCAGATGGGCGACGTTGCCGAGGTTGCTGCGCGAGACGGCCTCGCCCCACTGGTCGCCCGCCTCGTGGCGCACCGCGATGGCCTGCTCGAGCAGCTCGCGGGCGCGCTCGTACTCGCGGCCGTACTCCGCGATGATGCCGAGGTTGCTGAGCAGGCCGCCCATCGCGGCCTTGTCGCCGAGCCGGCGACGGATCTCGAGGCTGGCCTCGTACGCTTCACGGGCCTCGTCGTACGCGCCGCGATAGGCGGCGAGCGTGCCGGCCTCGTGGAGGACGACGCCGCGGCCGTCGTCGACGCCGGCGGCCTCGAAGCCGCGCCTCGCGCGGTCCAACCAGTCGGCGGCCTCGTCGAAGCGCCCGTTCTTGCGGGCGAGCTCCCCGAGACCCGCCTGGGCCCAAGCGGCTTCGCCCGTGTCGTCGCCCGCGAGCTCCAGCGCCTCGACGTAGGCCTTGCCCGCCTCGTCGCGGTCACCGGTCAGCTCGAGCACCTTCGCCAACCGGCGCAGCAGCGCCCCGCGCTCGGACGGCGCCACCAGCGGCACCAGGCGCTGGTAGTACTCGATCGCCGAGTCGTTCGCGTACTCGGCCTGCGCGGCCTCTCCGGCGAGCTGCAGGTACTCGCGCTTCTTGGCCTCGTCGCCACTGAGCCAGTAGTGGTGCGCGAGCAGGGCGAGCTGCGGGCCCTCGGCGGCCTCGATGTAGCGCCCGGCGCGCTCGTGCAGAACCGAGCGCGTCGCGTAGGGCAGGCTCTCGTAGGCGACTTGTTGCGTCACGACGTGGTTGAACAGGTACGCCGGCTCGCGGTCGTGCTCGGGCGTGAGGAGATCCGCGTCGCATAGCGCCGTGAGGTTCGCGCCGACATCCGGGCGCGCGCCGAGCTCGGGATACACGCCGTGCAGCATGCGCGCGTGGAACAGGCGGCCGATGACGCTGGCGACCTTGAGCGAGCGCCGGAGCGCCTCCGACAGCGTGTCGATGCGGCCGAGGATGAGGCTGTGCAGGCTGTCCGGGAGCTCGAGCTCCGCCAGCGCGCGCTGGTCGGCGGGGTCGACGCCCTCGCTGTGGATATACGCGATCAGCTCGCCGATGTAGAACGGGTTGCCCTGCGCGCGGCCCAGGACGAGCTCGACCAGCTCGTGCGGGAGCTCGAGCTCACCGAAGACGTGCTCGGCCCGCGAACGGACGAGCGGCTCGGCGTCGTCGGACCCGAGGGCGCCCAGCTCGATGCGCCGGAAGTGCGGGAGACGTTCCACCCCGAGCGCGCGGTCGAAGCGGCCCGCGGGCCGCTCGGCGACGACCAGCAGGACGGGCAGGCGCGCCGCCTCACGCGCCAGCACGCTCAGGAGGTCGCGCGAGAGCGGGTCGATCCAGTGGCAGTCCTCGAGCACGAGCATGAGCGGCGTCTCCTGCGCGCGCGCGGTCAGGCACGCCGCGAGCAGGCCCTCGAGCGACTCCTTGCGCAGCTTGGCATCGAACCCGCTCGTGAGCTCGTTGTCCTCGATGGCGATCCCGAGCACGCCGGCGAGCAGCGGGAGGCGAGGCGCGAGCTGCGTGTCGATGGCGCGCAGGGCGGCCTCCGTGGCGGCCGCGTCGGCGCCGGACTCAAGGCCGAGCAGCGAGGTCCAGATCGAGCGCCAGACGACGTAGCTCATGTTGGTGCCGAACGACTGGCATTCTCCGGCGTGCACGGCCACCCCGTGCTCGCGCGCTGCGCGCACGGCCTCGACCAGCAGGCGCGACTTGCCCATGCCCGCTTCGGCGGTGACGGCGACCACGTGTCCGTGCTGCGTGCCGATGTCCGGCAGGCAATCGACGATCTCCGCCAGCTCGGCGCGGCGGCCGAACATCGGGAGCTCCTGGTGCGTGTGCAGGCGCGCCCCTTGCTGGCGCAGCTCGAGCACCTGATAGACCGTCGCCGGCGCCTGCTTGCCCTTCAAGGCCAGAGGCTGCAGCCGCTGCATCGCGAAGTCCTCCCCGGCGGCCTGCTTGACGGCCTCGTCCACCAGCACGGCGCCGGCGGGCGCGGCCGACATGAGCCGCGCGGCGAGGTTCACCGTGTCGCCGAGGCAGCAGTACGTGCGCCGCAGCTCGTGCCCGTAGGTACCGCTGTGCAGCCGCCCCTGGGCGATGCCGATCTGCACGCCGGTCACGAACGTGCCCTCGGCCAGCTGGGCCAGCCCCAGCCCGGCGGCGACCGCTCGGCGCGCGTCGTCGTCGTGGGCGAGCGGCGCGCCGAAGATCGCGTAGAGATAGGCGCCCTTGTCGCCGATCGTGAGCTGCAGCACGTTCCCGCCGTACTGCGCGAGCGCGTTCTGGCTAGCCTTCACGACGACGTCGAGTCTGTGGCCGGCGTCGGGGTCCTGCTCGAAGTCGATGCCGCCGAAGCGGACGAACAGCGGGATCGCGGGCCGCAGTTCCGCGAGGAACTCGCCGTTGCCCGCCTGGATCCGCTCGTATACCGGTCGCAGCAGCCAGGGGCGGACGTCGTCGGGCCCCAACGGCCGGGACGGCGGCGCGAGCGGTGTCGCCGGGACGGTCCCCCGCAGCCGTCGCACGACGGTGAAGACCTCGCCCGTCACCTCGTCATGGCGCGCCTCGCCGAGGTCGATCCGCTCCGCAAGCGCCTCGAGCGCGAAGCGGTCCACGATCACCTCGCCCTTGACCGCGTGCTGCTCGGCGTCCGCGAGCCGGTCGATCACCGCGCCCGCGACCGCGTCGAGCAGCTGGATCTCCGGGTTGCCGACGACGAACCGGCGGGCGCGCCCGACCGCCACCGCGACCTTCAGCTCGAGGGTGACGACGCCGGCGGCGGTGCCGATCCGGCCCTCGCGCTCGAGCGCCTGCTGCATGCCGAAGGCCGCGGCCACCGCGCGCAGTCCGTCGTCGGAGGCGAACCAGCACGTGATCGCGTCACCGCTGAAGTAGATGACGCTGCCGCCGTGGGCGTCGACCTGGGCGATGAGCGCGTGGAAGACCCGGTTGAGGCTGCCCGTGAGCTCCTCTGACGCCCGGTGGCCGCCGAGTTCTGTGGCCAGCGCCTCGGTCAGCGCGGTGAACCCGGCGATGTCCGCGAACAGGGCCGCACCCTGGGCGCGATCCGGCAGCGGGACGCCGTCCGCGATCGCCGACCGGCGGTCGCTCGGGATGTACGCCTCCGGCACATCGCGGGAGATGAGGGGCGTCGGGGCGACACCGGCCTGCTGCGGCATACACCCATTCTGCTGGGCCGCCGACGCGGGCGCCCGACCGACGAAGGGATCGTCTGCCAGGTCGGTGTCCGCGAATGCCGGCGCCGAGGACGTCATCGACCGCCGCCTACGGCGGGCCGCGCATGCCCTTCCACTCCCCCATGCGCCGCGACGCTCGCCTCCACCTCGCGTCGGTGGGTACGCCGGTGGGGCGACGACGCGCGTCCGTGGCGCCGCCCCGCCGCGTCTCGGGCCGGATCAGGCGTCGCAGCGGCCGGCGAACTCCGCGGCCTGCGGCTTTCCCTTGTGTCCGGCCTCCTTCATGATCGGCGGGACCTCGGGATCGGACACGAAGCTCTGCCAGCCCTGCTCGTCCCAGTCGAAGAGCACCCACACCCGGTCCCCCTCGGAGGGATCGCGGTAGATCTGCGCCCCCTTCGACCCGTGGTGCTTGCGCTTCTCGGCGCCCTTCGTCGAGAAGATCTCGAGGAATCGATCGAAGTCCTCGACCTGCGTCGTCGCGAGCAGCATCTGCATCTCCTTGTTGATTGTCGTGTGCTGGTGGACGTTCGTTTTCAGCCGGCGGCGGCCGGCGTGCTCACGAGGCGCTCCTGCGGATCGATCGCCCCGAGGCGCTTGACGATCTCGAACTGGCCGCTTCGCGCCTGCGCGATGTACATGTTCAGGCGCGCGTGGTGCTGCCCCGGCACCATCGCCGCCGGGCCGCCCGGGCCCTCGACGATCTCGCTGTGATCGAGGGCGGCGATCACGTCCTCCTGGCGGAGCGAGCCGGCCTCCGTCACGGCAGAGGCCCAGAACCGCAGCCCGCGGTAGAGGCCTGAGCACCCGCTGCCCCCGGTGAACTGTGCGTCGCCGGGATACAGCGCGTCGTACTGCTCGAGCAGCTTCCGGCTGAACGGGTCGTCGACGGCCTGGTAGTAGTCGAGGCAGCCGTACAGCCCCTCGACCTGAGCGGCCGGCACCATGTTCAGGAAGTTCTCGTCGAAGTAGGTGCAGACGAGCTGGCCGCCGCGGCGCGTGAAGCCGGAGTCGTAGAGCTCCGCAAAGAACGGCGTGACCCCGGGCGGTACGATCGTGTTGAACACCGCATCGGCACCGCTCGACGTGATCCTCTCGACGGTCTCGCGGTAGTCCATGTGGTCCAGGGGGAAGTACTCCTCGCCGACGATCGCCCCGCCATGGGCCGTGACGACCTCCCGGATGCGAGCGTTCATCACGCGCGGCCAGATGTAGTCGGCGGAAGGCAGATAGAACGTCTTGGCCCCGGTCTCGCCCATCAGCCACGGGAGGAACGGGTCGACCTGCTGCGCCGGCACCGGGCCGGTGCAGAAGATGAGCGGATCGGACTCCTGCCCCTCGTACTGCTCGGGGTAGATGTAGAGCGTCGCGCCCTCGACCACGGCCGGGCCCTTGATGGCCTGTCGCGTGGAGCTGTAGATGCCGCCGAAGATGACATCGACCCGATCGTGCTCGACGAGCTTGGTCGCCGCGGCGGCGGCGACGGCGTCGTCGGTCGCGCCGTCCTCGAGGTGCAGCTCCAGGTCACGCCCGAGCAGCCCGCCCCTGGCGTTGATGTCGCCGATGACCATCCTGGCGACGTTGGCGTTCGCGGCCCCCACGAACGAGAGCGGGCCGGTCTGCTCCGCGATGACTCCTACCCTGATGGGGAGGCCATCCGGGTCTGGGGTTGTCTGCACCCTGTTCTCCTCTTTAGAGTGCGCTGGGTCGGTCGCTCGGCGCGACCAGATAACAGCGCGTCGTGTGGGGCAGGATGCTCGCGGCCCTCCGCGCCCCATACATCGGGAGTACGCCCCATCTTGGACGAACCACTTCGCCTTTCCGAGTTCGTCGCCACGCTGGCGCTGGCCCAGGACAACGCATTCGGCCAGCCGCTCGAGTCGCAACTGCGCTCGTGCCTGCTCGCGTCTTGGATCTGCGAGACGGCAGGATTCGACAGCCAGGTGCGCGAGGACACCTACTGGGTGGCCCTGCTGCGGTACGTCGGCTGCACCGGTCATGCCCACGAGGTCGCCACCGTGTTCGGCGACGAGATCGCGATTCGCGCCCAGACGCTCGTCCACGACGCGGCGAATCCCACCGAGGTCATGGGCGACGTGGTGACCTTCGCGACGGCCGGCCGCGCTGTGAACGAGCGCGACGAGATCATCCGCATGCTCCAGGAGACGGCCCACGAGTGGGCCGTGCACAACTTCGCCTCCGGATGCGAGGTCGCCGACATGCTCGTGGGACGGCTGGACTTCGCCCCCGGGGTACGAGAGGCGCTCGCGTATACGTTCGAGCGCTGGAACGGCAAGGGCTTTCCCGCGCACGCGGAGGGTGAGGCCATACCACTCCCGATGCGCGTCGTGCACCTCAGCCACGACATGGAGGCCATCGGCCGGCTCTTCTCGGTCGACCGCGCCCTCGGGGCCGCTCACGATCGCCGCGACCGTACGTATGACCCGGCGCTCACGGATCTGTTCGTCGCGCATGGACGCGACTGGTTCGATCGGCTGCGCGAGGCCGAGCCGTGGGACGCCGTCCTCGCCCTCGAGCCCGAGCCCCGCCGGATGCTCGACGGCGACGCCCTCGACGAGGCCCTCGTGGTCGCCGCCGACTTCATCGACCTCAAGTCGCCCTACATGGGGGGGCACAGCCGGCGCTGCGCGCAGCTCGCCACCGACGCGGCCCGGGTCCTCGGACAGCCGGAGGGGGCGATCACCGCGCTCCGCCGGGCGGCGCTCGTGCACGACTTCGGCACCACCGCGGTCCCCAACTCGATCTGGGACAAGCCAGGCCCGCTCACCCGCACGGAGTTCGACCGCGTCGAGCTCCACACCATGCTGACCGAGCAGATGCTGCGCCGCTCGCCGGCCCTCACCGGCCTGAACTCGATCGCGTCCACCCACCACGAGAAATGCGACGGGTCCGGGTACCACAAGCGCGCGCGAGCCGACACCGGCGATCAGGCGGCCTGCCTGCTGGCGGCCACCGAGGTCTACGTGGGCATGACGACCGAGCGAGCCGACCGTCCGCCGTTCTCGGACGCCGACGTCGCCGCCGAGCTTCGCCGCCTCGAGGCGGACGGGGTGCTCGAGCCCCGCGCGACCCGCGCCGTGCTCGTGGCCGCCGGCCATGGCGAGCCGGCGACGCGCACGCGCAAGCGCCCGCAGAACCCGGCCGGGCTGTCCCGTCGCGAGGTCGACGTGCTGGGACTCGCGGCGCGCGGACTCACGACGCGCCAGATCGCGGATCGACTCGTCATCTCACCGAAGACAGCCGACCACCACATCCAGCACATCTACGGGAAGATCGGCGTCTCGACCCGCGCGGCGGCCGCCCTCTGGGCCATGCAGCACGACGTTGTGCGCTGAGCGGCCCAGGCTGGGCGAGCGTGATGACCCACCGAATCTGCGGTTGACGCGACATCGCGTCAGACCCAACTGCGCCGGTACCTATCCGGTTCATTAGGCGTGCGGGCGGGTGTCGCGGGTGGTGCGACGCTCCGCCCGCGAGCTTTGGTCATGGGTTGGTGGTCGAGAGGGTGTAGGTGAGGGTCTTGCTGTATGTACCGGTGCGTAGGGCTTGGGTGGAGGCGATCGACTGTTTGAAGCCGATGGTGACCTGGTCGTTGCTGGCGGGTCCGGCGTAGGTGAGCAGTGAGAGCGGCAGGCCGTTTGTGCTGAGGGGTGCGAACGGGGCGCCGTTGGCGTTGGTCTGGAGGGGCTCGGTGAGGGCGTAGTTGCCGTTGACGAGTCGTCCGGTCGCGGTGCTGCTCGGGTCTTGGACGCTGAGGCTGGCGTCTCCAGCGGTGCTGGTCACGGTGGCCGTAGTGCTGGCCAGGTAATCCTTGGCGACGCCGGGGGTGAACGGTCCGAACGCGGCGGCCGGGCCGAGGCTGAGGCTGAGCGTGGCGGGCACGGTGCCGCCGACGCCTCCGGTGGTCTGGGTCTCGAGCCAGCTCGAGCGCATCTGGTAGACATCGAGCGAGTCGAGCGTCGCGCTGCCGCCGTCGGCGAACAACTTGAGGGCGTTACTGGTGGCGGCGGGGTAGACCTGGTCGGTCAGCACGCGCTCGCCGTGATTGGCGTAGACCTCGACGATCGAGTTGTCGACGAGGATGCGCAGGTCGAGCGCGCCGTCGTTGAGGCTCACGGGCGCGGACTGCACCCCGGGGAACCCGGCGATCGCGGCGGCCGCCGTGCCGGAGTGGGTGCGATCCAGGTAGACCGTGCCGCTGCTGGCGTCGTAGCCGATGACGGTCTGGTCGCCGTTGGCGCCGGCGAGCACCTTGATGCCGCTCGTGGTGGCCGTCTGCGGGTGCAGGGTGGCGCGGATGTCCAGCAGCGTGCCGGTGGTGTTGAGTGTCCGTTCGCCGCTGAGCGTTTGGGCTGCTTCGTGGTAGGGGGCGCCGGCGTGCTGGCCGTCGAGCTGGGCGATCGGCTGTGAGACGAGTTGCGGGTGCCCGTCGATGGTCTTGAGGCTGAGCTCGCGCGGGACGCTCATGGCGCTGCGCCACGGTGAGGTCGGGACCTGGTCGCCGTAGTCCCAGTTGTTGACCCAGCCGAGCAGGATCCGCTTGCCGTCGGGGGTGTCGTTCCAGGTCACCGCGGCGTAGAAGTCGCGGCCGTAGTCAGCCCAGCTCGAGCGCTGTATCAGCGATTGTGCAGCTTGGTCGGCTTGCGTGAACTGGTCGGCCATGATGTGGCCCCAGCCGCCGGTGTTGCGGTCGACGATCTGGATCCTCGCCGTCTTGCCGGCGAGGTCTGAGACGTTCCAATTGGTCCAGTCGAGCGTTTCGCTGTTGGGGCCCGTAGTCGAGCGCACCACTTGGCCGTCGACCAGCAGATTGACCGCCGTCTCGATCGAGCGCGGCAGCGCGGGCTGGTCGGCGAAGGTGATCTGGTCGGCGTTGATGTGCCCCCAGCCGCCGGTGTTGGCGTCGACGATGTCGATGTGCGCGAGCTTGCCCTTCAGCGCCGAGACGTTCCAGTTGGCCCAGTTCAGCGCCTCGTTGTTGGCGCCGGTCGCGGTGCGCACGACCTGGCCATCAACGACCAGGTTGACCGCCTCGGGCTGGTTGTCGGCGCTACCCGGGTACGGGTGGTTGCCACCGCCGATCAGGAAGTTGATGTAGTCGCGGGTGATGGTGAAGTCGGGCGAGGTGATATGGCCGGTTCCGTTGTCGTGGTCGATGAATGTGTTGACCAGCTGGTTGCCTTCGTAGCCCGAGACGGCCTGCTGATCGCCGATCGTGCCGTGCGGCGGCTCGGTGCCGGCGAACGTGCCGGTGGCGGTCCAGCCCGCGCCGTAGGTCGGGCCCTCGAAGTCCGCGAACACCGTCCCCGCGGGCGCCGGCGCGTCGGTCGTGTTGGGGTCATGCGGGTGGTTGCCGCCCCCGACCTGGAAGTTGAGGTAGCGCTTGGTGATCGCGAAGCTGGGTGAGGTGAGCGTGCCGGTGCCGCGGTCCTCGTTATGGAAGCTGTTGGCCAGCCCGGTCCCGGTGTAGCCCGCGACGCCGCCCTGCGGCGGCACGTTGCCGGCTGCCGGGCCGGTCCCGAACGCGTCGCCGGTGATCGTCCAGCCGCCGTAGTCGGCCCCCTCGAAGTCTTGGAGGACGTCGCCGGCGCGGCGGCGTGTAGGCGCCCTGCACGTTGTCGGCGGTGAAGGTGGTGCCGTCGAAGTCGCCGACGAAGTACTGCGTGCCGGAGCCGCCGGCGATCCCGCCGGGGTTGATGTTGACGACCAGGACCCACTTGGTCTGGCCGCCGTCGAGTTGTAGCGGGAACAGATCCGGGCATTCCCACGCCCCGTTGGTGTCATTCGCGGGCCCGAAGTCGCTCATGTGCGTCCAGGTCTTGAGGTTCGCGGAGCTGTAGAGCGCGATCTTGTGCTCCTGGGCCTTGGAGACCGCCATCACCCACTTGTGCCCGGCGGCGTACCAGAACACCTTCGGGTCGCGGAACTCGCTTGAGCCGATGTCGAGTACCGGGTTGCCGGCGTACTTGGTCCACGTGCGGCCGTGATCGAGGCTGTAGGCCAGCGACTGCGCCTGCGAGTTCGGCCGCGCGCTGGTGTAGATCGCGACCATCGCGCCCGCGCCGAAGCCGGCGGTGTTGTCCTTGTCGACGACCGCGCTGCCGGAGAAGATCAGCTCATCGCCCTCGGCCGGGATCGCGACCGGCAGTTGCGTCCAGTGCACGAGGTCCTTGGACACCGCGTGCCCCCAGGACATGTTCCCCCACGTGTTCCCGAACGGGTTGTACTGGTAGAAGAGGTGATACTCGCCGTTGTCATAGACGAGCCCGTTCGGATCGTTCATCCAGTTCTGCGCGGGCGTGAAATGAAACTGCGGCCGGAACAGTTCCTGATACGTCGTGGCGGCGTGTGCCGCGGGCGCCGCGGCGGCGCCTCCGATGATCGCGGCAGCGACGGCGACGATCCGCGCGCCGCGGCGCACGCGACCGTCACGCGGACGGCGTGAACTCCGATGCATTGCCCTCTCCTCCCTCGCACCGCCGGGCGCCAGCCTCCGCGTCACGACAGTGCCTCTCGCCAACCGCTCGTAAGAACGTTTTCAGCACAGTACCGCCAGCTAGACGAAAGCGCAATCCCAAATAGTCCGGCGCGTCTGACCCCGAACCGCGGCGCCGACCGTTGGTTCCGTCTGCAATCGTTCTCATCGATGAGCCAGCCGTTACGCGCCGCGCGTCCGGAGCGACGCCCGACCATGAAGCAGGTCGCCGCCCTCGCCGGCGTCAGCATCGCGACGGTCTCGCGCGCGCTCAGCGGCGATGAGACGGTGCGGGCGGATCGCCTCGCGCGCGTGCTGGAGGCGGTCGAGTTGCTCGGCTACCAGCGCGACGACGTCGCCAGCGCGCTGCGGCGCGCGGATCGCGTGTCGGCCAGCCTCGGATTGATCGTCGAAGACATCGGCAACCCGTTCTTCTCGGCCGTCCATCGCGGCATCGAAGAAGTGGCGCAGGCGCGCGGCGTCGTGACCCTCGCCGGCAGCTCCGAAGCGGACGCCGAACAAGAACGCAAACTCGCCGCAACGTTCTCCGCGCGCCGCGTCGACGCCCTGATCGTCGTCCCGGCCGGCACGGACCACAGCTACCTCCTGCGCGACCGCGCGGCCGGCATAGCCTTGGTCTTCCTCGACCGACCGCCCCACTTCCTAGACGCCGACGCCGTGCTCAGCGACAACGCCGGCGGCGCCCACGACGCCGTCTCCCATCTCTTGGCCGCCGGGCACCGCCGGATCGCCTTCCTGGGCGGTCGCACGCACGTGCACACCGCCACCGAACGCGAGCGCGGCTACCGCGAGGCGCTCCGCGAACACGGCCTGCCGGACGACCCGCGCCTCATCGCTCCCGACCTCCACGACCCCACCGCCGCGCAAGCCGCCACCCACGCTCTGCTCCAAAGCCCCGAACCACCGACCGCGATCTTCAGCGCCCAGAACCTGCTCACGCTCGGCACGCTGCGGGCACTGCACGAACGTGACGCCCGAGAACACATCGCCCACGTCGGCTTCGACGACCTTCCACTCAGCGACCTCCTCAACCCCGCCCTGACCGTCATCGCGCAAGACCCCCAAGGCCTCGGACGCGCAGCCGCCGAGCAAACCTTCGCGCGCCTCGACGGCGACCACAGCCCCTACGCCCGCATCACCCTCCCCACACGACTCATCACCCGCGGCTCAGGCGAACTCCCGCTCTCACCCACCGCTGAAAACGTTTCCCACCGATCCGCCAGGCCGAAACGCCCGCGGCCGGCGGCTGCTCTCGACGATCTGGACAGCAACCTCCCATCCGCGTAACTGCGCACCTGCGCCTGCCCGTGTGGAGAAGGGCGACGGCCGCTGGACGCGGGCGACGTTCATCGGGGCGGTCAGAGCCCAGCGGTTCGTGGCCTGGTCATAGATCTCGGCCGCCAGCTCGGGGCGGAACCCGAGCAGGCCGTCCCTGGGGTCGCCACTTGCGCCGACGAGCAGCACGCGGCCGTCCTTCAATACAACGGCAGCGCCACGAACGTGAGTGGCGTTCAGGCGACCGGTCGGCGACCACGTGCCGGTCCGCGGTCGCCAGGCGCGCGGCCTGAACGCCTCGCGGGAAGGTCCCGTACATCGAGCCGAGCAATTGACCTCGGGCCCGTCGGAGCCGACCCGCACAATGCGCTTTTCGACGGAGACGGGAGCCCGTGTCTGCTCAGATGCAGATCGGGGCCGACGGCGCTCGCGTGAGTGAACGAAAGGGGGCGTGCGTGAAAGGCAGACGTCGCGTCCGGCGCCGAGTGCCGCGTCAGGTCAATGCAAGCTGGGCCGGTAAACCACCTCCTGGATGTGGCCGTCAAGCGTGCGCTGCTCCAGCAGCTCGAGGTCGAAGTCGAGCGCACCCTCGAAGATCGGGTCCAGGCCGGTTTGGCCGGTGATCACCGGAAAGAGCGTCACCTGCACGCGATCGACCAGTCCCGCGGCCATCAGTGCCCGGTTCATCGACAGGCTGCCGTGCGAGCGCAACGGCACCTCAGACTCCCCTTTGAGCTGGGCGACGACGTCCACAGCGTCACCGCTCACGAGGGTCGCGTCTGGCCAATCGAGCGGCCCCTGCAGCGTGGTCGAGACCACGGTGGTCGGCAGGCTCCGCATCCGAGTGACCCACGGGTCGCGCACCTCGGACTCCTCGGTGCTCGCAGCCAGCATGCGCGCGAACGCCCGAAAGGTGTTCGCCCCGAGGACCATTCGCTGCTGCGCGCTGTACAGCGCGAGGCGGTGGTCGAGCAACTCGTTGCCTTGCTTGCCCCAATAGCCGCTCCAGTTGCCGCTGGCGGCACCGAAGCCGTCGAGGCTGGTGAAGACGTCGAACGTATAGGTGGCGGTCATCTCGATCTCCTTGAGTCCGATTGATCGGTGTCGGCAAAGACCGGAACGGCGATTCAAACTCATCGATCATGGCGCGTTACGCGCCAGCGCGCAGCGACTCGACACACCCCGCGGCAAGCGTGGAATCGGTTCAGGAGCGAACGTCGCGCTCAGCAGACCTGCGGGGGCGCGGTCGACTTGACGGGCTTGCGGCGACGACAGAGATCGGGTGCGTCGACCGAGAGGTAGGTCTCGATGGCTTGGAAGCTGACGGGAAGCTACGCAGAGACGTGTTCGTGCGAGCTGATGTGCCCGTGCAACCTGTCGTTTGATCACGGCGCAACGTACGACTTCTGCCGCGTCACGCTGGTCTTTGACATCCGCGAGGGGGAGATCGAGGGTACCGACATCGGCGGATTGGCGGTGGTCGCGGTCGCCGACACCCCGAAGGTGATGACCGAGGGCAATTGGCGGCTCGGGATGTTCATCCACGAGCGCGCCAGCGACGAGCAGTTGGACAAGCTCGTGCAGGTGTTCAGCGGGCAGCTCGGCGGCCCGATGGCGGGACTCGCCCCGCTCGTCGGGGAGATCCTCGGCGTGGAGCGCGCGCGGATCGAGATCAACGACGACGGCTTGCGTCACGGTGTGCGCGTCGGAGGTGCGATCGACTTCGAGATCGAGGACATCGTGCCGTTCGGCGTCGAGACGGGTGAGCCGGTGCGGTTCGCCGGGATGTTCCATCCGGTGGCCTCCGACCTGACGATGGCCGAGGCCAAGCGCTCGAGGATCAGCGCGTTCGGGATCGAGTACGAGGGCAAGACCGGGCTCTCGACGTCCCAGTTCTCCTGGGCGGCGTAAACGCCATGATCGGGTCGGTGCCCGAGCGCGGCATGACGCCGGCGATCACGGCCGCGCGCTCGCGGTTCGGGCTCGTCGTCGTGCTGCTAGTCCTTGCCGCCGTCGGCTGGTGGTCCACGGCGGCGCGGATGCGGGGCATGGACGACGGCCCGTGGACCGGGCTGGGGACGGCCGGTTGGTTCCTGGGCGTGTGGGTGGTGATGATGGCCGCGATGATGTTCCCGTCGCTCGCGCCGACAGCGGCGCTGTACGCGCGGATGACGCGGGAGCGATCGCCGCTCTTGCCGCTGCTGTTCGTCGCGGGCTACCTGGTCACCTGGGGCGCGGCCGGGGTGCTCGCGCTCACGATCGCGCGGGCGGGCGGCTGGATCTCCGGCGATGTCCTGGCCTGGGATCACGCGGGACGGTGGGTCGCGGCCGTGACGCTGTTCGGCGCCGCGCTGTACGAGCTGACGCCGCTGAAAGACGTCTGCCTCGGTAAATGCCGCAGCCCGCTGGGGTTCCTGCTCGGTTGCTGGCGCGACGGCCGCGCCGGTGCGCTGAAGATGGGCGTCAAGCACGGCGCCGGGTGCGTCGGCTGCTGCTGGGCGCTGATGGCTTCGCTGTTCGCGCTGGGCGTCATGAGCGTCATCTGGATGGCGTTCATCGCCGCGCTGATCGCGGCGGAGAAGACGCTCCCGTGGCGTCGCATCGCGACCTACGCGACAGCGGCGATCCTGCTCGCGCTCAGCGTCTCGCTCCTCGCCTGGCCCAACGCCGTCCTGGCACTCTCCGTTCCCGGCGACGCGCCGATGCCGCACATGCAACCGATGGGCCCATAGGCGATCGCCGGTCGCGACCGAGGCGAGTAGCCGAGCGGCTCGCATGCGTGCTGCGGCCAACCCTCGCTCAGCCGACGTTTCAGGTACGTCGACGCGCGCACCGGCTCACGGACGCAGCTACCCGCGTACGACCATGCTCGCTTTCGTGCCCTGGTGGCTCAGGCTCACGGTGACCTGAGTCGTCCGGCCTCGCAGTCCCATCGGGGGCCCAGGCCTCGCCGATGGCCGCGACCTGGCCGTCGGGAAGCGTGACGAACGACGTCCCTCCGGCGCGCGGCTCGTTGAGAGCCGCGGTCGGCGACCGTCGCCGGGTCGAAGATCTCCACGTGGCGGTGGGCGGTCGTGTCGAACGGCCCCGCCGGACCGCCGCCGGGGTGGCCGCCGGCGAGGAGCACGCGGCCGTCCGGCAGCAGCGCGGCGCCGGCTCCCTCGCCCGGGTTCGGCGGCGGCGCGATCACCGTCCAAGTGCCGCCCGCGGCGTCGTAGCTCTCGCCGAAGAACCCGCGTACACGGACCTGGCGCCGACGACCAGGAACCGGCCGTCACGCTGCCTGGCGATCGCAGACAAGGCGCCTCCGAGCTCGTGCGGCTCACCCGCGTCGTCGCGGGCATCACACGCCCACGACTTCCGCCGTCGCCGACCGAGGTCAAGTGCAACGCGCGCGCGGCCGATCACTCGAGTATGAAGCTCGTCGCAGCGCTGCTCCTCACATTGCTGGCACTGTCGTTGGGGGTCGCCCCGGCGCGAGCGAGCGTGACCGTCGGCGTCGCGGACCTGAACGCGTGGACCCCGAATGTCTCGGTCGGCTGTTCGCAGCTGCCGATCTTCGGCTGGCCGACGAACGCGTCGACATGCACGTACTGGACCACCGCGGCGCACGTCTTCTCGCCGGAGGGCACGAACATCGTGCCGAAGGGCTACGGGGTGATCACGCGAATCCGCGTCAAGACCGCCGGCGTGCCACAAGGGCCGATGCAAGCCGTGACGTTCCGCTCGATCCGGCAGTCCAACAGCACGGGCTTTCCGGGTTGTTGCTGGGCGCAGTACGCGACGCCGGCCTTCACGCCCGCGTCGGGCGGCATCACGGAGGTCGAGACGCATCTGCCCGTCATGAACGTGACTCTTTTGCAGCAGTTCGTCGGTTCCGGCGACTTCTCTTACACGCCGGCCCCGGGCAGCCCACCGTGGCTCGGAACGCACGCGGTGCCCGCCGGCACCCAGGGGATCGAGAACTACGACGCGCTCGCGCTGAGCATCCTCGATCCCAGCACACCGATTCCGGCGACGGACACCTTTGATCGCAGCAACGGCCCGAGCGCGGGTGCCCTCTGGCCGGCGGCGACCGATCGCTCGCTGCGCACCGAGACCGGCGGCCTGAACGGCATCCAGGTCCTGCTCCAAGGCGTCTGGGAGCCCGACGCCGACACGGACGGCCTCGGCGACGAAAGCCAGGATCCCGACGGCGGCCATCCCGCCGCGCCTGCCGTCCCCGACGCCGGACCGACGACAACGCCACCGCCGCCGGCGCCGCTGACGATCCCGACCACCGCCCGGCTCCGCGGGCGTGCCGCGCAGATCGCGCTGACATGCCGGCTAGCCATCCGCTGCCGCGGAACGCTCCGCCTGCTCGCCCCGCCCAGGACGCCAGCCAAGAGCCTCGCCTACGGAAGCGCCGCCTTCTCGATCCCCGCCGGCGCGACTCGCAAGATCACCGTCAAGCTCAATCGCGCGGCCCGCAAGAAGCTCGCCCGGCGCCGGTCACTCGCCGTGCTCGCCCAAGCCACCATCGCCGACACGCTCGTCTCGACTTCGGTCACGCTCCGCCGCTCGCACTGATCGGTGCTTGACCCCGAGCCCTGGCCCGAGCGGCTGGCTTGAGGGCTGGGATCCAGTCCCCGTGCGCCTCGAGCAGGTCGTCGACGAGCGAGTGGATCTCGCCGAGCGACAGTTCGGCGCCGGTGTGGGGATCGAGCATCGCCGCCTGGTAGACCGCGTCGCGGCGGCCGGTCAGCGCGGCCTCGACCGTCAGTCCTTGGACGTTGACATTGGTCTGGATCAGCGCCGCGAGCTGGCGCGGGAGCGTGCCGACGGATTGCGGCTCGACGCCCTGGGCGGAGGCGATGCACGGAACCTCGACGCAGCAGTCGGCCGGCAGGTTGTCGATCAGCAGGCCGCCCTCCCAGCGGTTGGGCACGTTGCCGTTGAACGTGAACGGCTCGCCGGTCTCGCAGGCGCGGATGATGCCCGCGCCGTACTCGTGGCTGCGCCGCAGCGCGATCTCGCCGCCGCCCTCGAGGTCGTCGCGCAGCGCCTGCCAGGCCTCGATCTGCGCCTCACAGCGGCGCGGGTACTCATCCAGCGGCACGTTGAAGCGCTCGATCAGGTCCTCGCGACCGTCCTTGATGAACCACGGCGAGTACTCGGCGAAGTGCTCCGAAGACTCGGTCACGAAAGCGCCGAAATGCTTGAACAGCTCATAGCGAACCCGGTTGTTGTCCGGCGGCGCGACGCGCCGCAGCGCGGGGTAGAGGTCCTCGCCGTCGTGTTCGAGCTTGAGAAAGAACGCGACGTGGTTGATGCCCGCGACGAGATGGTCGAGCTCGTCGACGCCGAGGTCGCGGGCCAGCTCCTCGGCGGTGTTCTGGACGGAGTGACACAGGCCGACGGTGCGGATCGAGCTCGCCTCGGCGACGGCCCAGCACAGCATCGCCATCGGGTTGACGTAGTTGAGCACCAGCGCGTCCGGGCTGAGCTCCTCGAGGTCGCGGCAGACGTCCAGCAGCACCGGGATCGTCCGCAGCCCGCGCATGATCCCGCCGACGCCGAGCGTGTCGGCGATCGTCTGCCGCAGCCCGTAGCGCCTGGGGACCTCGAAGTCCACGACCGTCGAGGGCTCATAGCCGCCGACCTGAAACGACGTGACGACGTAGTCGGCGCCGTCGAGCGCCGCGCGGCGCTCACGCGTCGCCTCGATCGTCGCGCCGGCGCCGTGGGCCTCGATCAGCCGGCCGGTCACGATCTCTGCCGTGCGCAGCCGCTCGGCGTCGACGTCCATCAGCGCGAACGTCGTCGAGTCGCGCAGCTCGGGCTGACTGAGGATGTCGCCGACGAGATTGCGGGTGAACACGGCCGAGCCGGCTCCGACGAAGGCGATCTTCGGCATCAGATCCTTCCGATGGTCATGGGATAGGTGAACGTCTGTCCGGTCGCGGCGCGGTGGATCGCCACGATCGTGAACAGCAGCCAGTTCAGGACGAGGATGATGTTCAAGAAGAACATGAAGGGAATCAGCTGGATGGCGATCAGTGACCCGCGCGTCACCGACAGCAGCCCCCAGATGACGGCGAAGTACACGGCCAGCGAGAGGTGAAAGCGCAGAGCCGCCCGCCCGTGGGCGCGTACGAAAGCGTCACGGGCGGCGAAGGCCGCGAGTGCGGCGGTGACGGGCGTCAGATGCGCCGCCACCGCCGCACGTGTGGGAGAGAGGACAGAGGTCACTGGGAGGAATACTTCAGTTGGTTGTTGACCTGGTCGTTCATCTTCGGGAAGACCTTCGACGCCGGCTCGTTGCCGTTGAGGAACTCCTCCAGGGTCGGCTGCACGATCAGGTTGATCTGGGGGGCCTTGTCAGTGATCGGATAGAGCACCGTATGACCGGATTTGATGTAGGAGGTGAAGGCGCTGACGTCGACGCCCTGCTTGGTGTGCGTCGCCACCGCCTTCGGCACCTCGGACTTGATCGCCGGAAACACGACGGCCTGCATGCCGACGATGCTCTGGCACGCCGGGCTGGCCAGGAAGTTGACCCACTTGATCGCCTCGGGCCTGTGCTTGGTGCCGACCCAGATCGCGTCCGCGAGTCCGTTGTACATGCTCCACGAGCCCTTCGGGCCGGCCGGCTGCGGGGCGTAGCCGACCTTGATCCCCTTGGTCGCCGAGTAGGTGCCGATCGTCCAATCGCCATCGATCGCGAGCGCCGCCTTGCCGCTCTGGAACGCCGCCGACTGGCCGAGCGTCCGGGCGTTCTGCAGCGACGGCATGAACCCCTTGTGGATCATGTCGCGCCACCACGTGAAGGTCTGCTGGACACGGGAATCGTCGTAGTGATACTGGGTGCCCCACGGGTTCTTGTTGAGTAGCTGGAAGCCGAGCGAGGCGGCGAACCCGGCCCACGTCGTCTGCCCGTAGGTGAGCCCGCCGGGATCGAAGCCGAGGCCGTAGACGGCGACGTTCTTGGCGTCAAAGCCTGGCTGGTCGCCGCGCTTGCCGTGCGTGTCGACGGTGAGCTTGGCGACGATCCGCTGGAAGCTGCCACCGTCCGCCGGATTCCAGGTGGCGGAGTCCAGTTGCTGCTTGCTGACGCCGGCCTTGGCGAGCATGTCCTCGTTGACCACCAGTGCGACGGTGTCCCAGTCCTTGGGGAACCCGTACTGCTTGCCGTCCGGCGACTTCCACAGCTTCGCCAGGCCAGGCAGGTACTGGTTCATGTTGACCGCGCGCGTGTTGACGGGCACGATGACCTGGCTTTCGGCGAACTGCGGGTACTTGCTCAGGTGATCGGTGAACACGTCCGGCGCCGTCTCGCTGATGAAGCCGCGCGCGAGCCCGCTCCAGTAGTCGCCCCAGTTCTTGTTCTCGATCTGGATCTTGATGTTCGGGTTGGCCTGCTGGAACTTGTCGGCACACTTCTGATAGACAGGCTTCTGATTGGTGTCCCACAGGCCGTAGCGCAGCAGCACCTTGCCGTCGGCGGTCAGGCCGCTGCCGCGCCCTCCGCAGCCGGCGACGACGGCCGCCAGCGCGGCGAACCCCACGAACGTCAGCAGTCGCTTCATCACTTGATCCCCGAGAAGCCGATCGCGTCGACCATCCGCTTGGCCATCGCCGTGAAGAGCACGATGAGCGGCAGCGAGGCCAGGAACGTGCCCGCCATCAGCGGCGCCCACGGCGGCGCGGTGGTGGGCGTGGAGGACTTGAACGCGTTCAGCGCCACGGTGAGCACGCGCACGTGCTCGGAGTCGCCCACCACGAGCGGCCACATGTACTCATGCCAGGCCGTGACGTAGGTGAGCACGGCCAGCGTCGCGAGCGGCGCCGCCATCATCGGCACGATCAACTGGCGGAAGATCTTCCAACGCCCCGCGCCGTCCAGCAACGCGGCCTCCTCGACCTCCTTGGAGATGCCGAGAAAGAACTGGCGCAGGAAGAACACCGCGAACGGCGTCATCAGAAAGAACGGCGCCACGATGCCGGCGTAGCTATTGAGCCAGCCGAGGTTCTTGATCAGCACGAAGTTCGGGATCAGGGTGAAGATCGGCGGGATCATCATCGCCGTCAGATAGAGGAAGAACAGCTTGTCGCGGCCCGGGAACCTCAGTCGCGCGAACGCGTAGGCGGCCATCGAGCAGAACGCCACCTGGCCGATGGTGATCAGCGTGCAGACGATCACCGAGTTGCGCAGCGCGATGAAGAAGTTCACGTCGGCCGAGGTCTGCGTACCGGCATCGGCGAGCTCCTTGGCCGATGCGAGGCCGAGCGCCTGCTTGAGGTTCAGCAGCGTCGGGTTCGGCGGCGCCAGCGACTGGTTGCCGGTGACGAGGTCGGCGTTGGTGGACAGCGCCGTGCGGATCATCCAGTAGAACGGGAAGAGGCTGACGAAGATCAGCAGCCCCATCGCCGCCCAGGCGGCGATCCGGCCCCACTGGATACCGCGGTCGATGCGGACCCGCCGGTCGGGATTGGTTCCCGCCAGCTCCGAGGTCGGCGTCGCCGAGGGTGAGACGGTCTTGGACATGCAGCTCTCCCCTACGCCAGGTCCGATTCGCCGGCGCGCAGCATCTTCAGCTGGAACGCGGCCACGATGACCAGCAGCACGATCAATGCCACGGCGAGCGCGGAGGCGTAGCCGAGGTCGTTGAACTCAAACGCCTGCTGGAAGATGTACATGTAGAGCACGCGGCTCGCGTTGCCCGGCCCGCCGGGTGAGCCGCCGCCGAGGCCGCCGGTGGCGATCTGGACGGTGTCGAACACCTGGAAGGAGCCGATCACGGTGACCACCAGCACGAGCGCCAGCACCGGGCGCAGGAGGGGCAGGGTGACGGTGCGGAACATCCGCCACTCGCTCGCGCCGTCCAGCGCGGCGGCCTCGTAGTAGCTCTTGGGGATCATCACCAGGCCGCCGAACAGCAGCAGCGCCGTGTAACCCATGTTGCGCCAGATGTTGATGCCGGCGATCGTCGGGATCACCTGGCTCTGGGAGCCGAGGAAACCCTGGCTCGGGAGGCCGATCGCGGTCAGCCAGTGGTTGACGATGCCGAGGCTCGGGTCGAGCATCCACATCCACAGCAGCGCCAGCACCGCGTTGGGCACCAGCCACGGCAGCAGCATGATGCTGCGCACCACCACCGACTTGGTCAGGCGGTGCATCAGGACCGCGATCCCCAGCGCGAGGACCGTCTGGATGCCGATGTTGATGACCACGTATTTGAACGTGATCCAGAGCGCGTTCCAGAACAGCGAGTCGCTGAGCAGCCCCTTGTAGTTGCGCAGCCCGACCCACGAGCCGGAATTGCGCAGCAGGTTGAAGTCGGTGAAGCTCAGGTACAGGCCGCGCAGCGCCGGATAGGCGTAGAAGACGACGAACCCGATGAAGCTCGGCAGCAGGAACAACAGCGCCGTGCGCGTCTCGCCGTTGATGCGCAGGATGCGCGGTTTGGTGCGCGCGCTGCGAGCCGTCGCGGAACGACCGGTGGCGACGGTGGCCATCGGTCAGACCCCCGCGACCGGGTGCCCGCCGATCGCGGCGCCCGTGTCGATGTCGAAGTAGTGGATCCGGCTCGTGTCGACCACGACCTCCACCGACGAGTCGGCGCGGGCGCGCGAGGCGACGTCGAAGCGGCCCACCAGCGGCAGCTTGGAATCGTGCGCCTCGGCCTCGAGGTCGGCGACCAGCGTGTCGTCGAGGTCGGCGGCAATCTCCTTGACCTCATCGGTCATGACCGGCCGGCCGGGCAGCTCGAGGTGGACGATCAGCTCGGCGCCGAGCGCCTCGATCGTCTTGACGGCGGCCTTCAGCCGGCGCTCGGGCGGCGCGCCGGTCTCGACCGTCGCGTCCTGGAGGTGCTCGGGGCGGATGCCGAGCGCGACCTTGCGCCCGTCGTAGTGCTCGAGGTCTGATGGGTCGGCGAGCGCCTCTGGGTTCAGGCGCAGGAACTGGTCGCCGATCGTGGCCACGAAGTGGCCGTTCTTGCGGTCCACCTGGGCCTCGAAGAGGTTCATCGCCGGGCTGCCGATGAAGCTCGCCACGAACAGGTTGGCCGGCGCGTTGTAGAGCCGCATCGGCGTGTCGACCTGCTGCAGGACGCCGCGGCGCATCAGCGCCACGCGGTCGCCCATCGTCATCGCCTCGACCTGGTCGTGCGTGACGTAGACCGTCGTCGCCTTCAGCTCGTGCTGGATGCGCGCGACCTCCGAGCGCATCTGGACGCGCAGCTTGGCGTCCAGGTTCGACAGCGGCTCGTCCATCAGGAAGACCTTCGGGCGGCGAACGATCGCGCGGCCCATCGCCACGCGCTGGCGCTGGCCGCCCGACAGCGCCTTGGGCTTGCGGTCCAGCAGATCGGTGAGCCCGATCACGCCCGCGATCTCCGTCACCCGCTGCTTGATCTCGGCCTTGCCGACCTTCTGCACCTTCAGCCCGTAGGCCATGTTGTCGAACACGCTCAAATGCGGATAGAGCGCGTAGTTCTGAAAGACCATCGCGATATCGCGCTTCTGCGGCGCGACCTGGTTGACAACCGTGTCGTCGATGACCAGCTCGCCGTCGCTGATCTCCTCCAGCCCCGCGAGCATCCGCAGCGCGGTCGTCTTGCCGCATCCGGACGGCCCGACCAGGACCATGAACTCCCCGTCGCGGATCTGGAGATCCAGCGAGTCAACGGCCCTGAAGCCGTTGTCGTAGACCTTCGAGACGCCATCGAACGTCACGCTTGCCAACGTGTTCTCCTCTCCCCGAGATACTCGCGGTCATTTACGAAATGACCTTGCGGATCAGCATGGCGAACGTTCTCTCGCTTGTCAAGACTTTTCTCTGACCGATTTATGAAATAGACTTGCGCCATCTTGAGCGCTCCCGCCACCTCACGCCTGCTCCGCCGCCTCAACGCGCGGCGGGTGCTCGACACGCTGCGCGAGAGCGGTCCGGCGCGGGTGACCGAGCTGGTCGCGCGCACCGAACTCTCGCGGCCCACGGTCGACGCCGTCGCCGACGACCTCATCCGGCTCGGGTGGCTGGAGGAGCTCGCCGCGGAACGGCCGCGCCGCGGGCGCCCGGCGCGCACGCTCGCGTTCCGGGCACAGGCCGGCTACGTCGCCGGACTCGACATCGGCGAGGTCAAGGTCCGTACGGCGGTCGCTGACCTCTCCGGGTCGGTCGTGGCCGAACGCGTGCGCGAGTTCAGCGGGGGCCTGAGCCTGCCGGTGGACGAGCGCCTGGCGGTGATCCGGGAGACCATGGTCCGGACGCTCGCCGACGCGGAACTCGACAAGCGTGACCTGCTGAGCACCTGCGTCGGGAGCACCGGCCCGATAGACGTCTCCCGTGGGCGGGTCCTGTTCAGCTACATCTTCCCCGACGACTTCGACCTCGCCGGCGCCCTCGCGCCGGTGGTCGGCCCCGCCGTCGTGGAGAACGACTGCAACCTGGCGGCGATCGGCGAGCGCTGGTGCGGCGCGGCGCGCGACGTGGACGACATCGTCTGCGTCCTGGCCGGCGAGCGCATCGGGGCCGGGATCATGGTCGGCGGCAAGCTGATGCGCGGGCACGCGGGCGCCGCCGGGGAGATGGCCTTCCTCGGCGGCTACGAGGCCGAGGTCGACGCGCACGGGATCGCCCAGTTCGTGCGCCAGCTCTCCGGCAAAGCGCCCGAGGCGGTCTTCGCCGCCGCCGCGACGGGAGACGAGGACGCCGCCGCCATCGTGGCCCGCGTCGAGCGCTGGGCGGGCAGCGGCATCGTGATGACCGCGCAGATCGTCAACCCGGAGATCGTCGTCATCTGCGGCGGCGTCGCCCGCGCGGGCGAGGTCCTACTGGCGCCCCTGCGCGAACGGCTCGAGCGGACGGTGCGGCTGCCGCCGCGGCTGGTCGCTTCCCCGCTCGCCGAGCGCGGGCCGCTCCTCGGCGCATTGAGGCTCGCGCTCGACGAACTCGAGCCGCACCTGCTGGACCGCTTGGACGAGGCGGCCTAGCCTCGATTCGTCATACGCCACGCGCTGCCGGTCGGCATCGTCGGGTAGCAGCGGCGAGCCCCGGCGTCACGCCGGTTCGTCGGACGTGAACAGCACGGTCTCACGTGCCTGCCACATCGCGGCGAGCCGGACGGCGTTCTCCGCGTCGTCGCCGCCGGCGACCTCGCCGCTCGGGCCGACCGTGATGAACGCGCGGTCGAGGTAGTGCTGACGGATCTGGTCGGCGGCCGCCGCACCGACAAAGCACCCCCGCTCGCGATGCAGACGCCCGCCGATCGCGTGCAGGCCAAGGCGCGGATCTCCGCCCGCGGCGACCGCCTGCATGATCGGCGCGCTGTTGGTGAGGATCCAGGCGGCGATGCCCCGCTCGACGATGCGACGTGCGAGAAACAGCGACGCCGGTGATGCGTCCAGGAAGATGCGATCTCCGCTCCGCAGCCGCTCGAACGCGATGTCCGCCAGGCGCGAAGCCCGCTGATCACGGATGTCGTGGTGGAGCGTTCCACTCACCGCTACAGGGACCGCGCCGCCGTAGGCGCGGTGGAGTAGGCCTCTCCCTTCCAACGCGTCGAGGTCGCGCCGCGCCGTGCTCGCAGAGACATTGAGCCGCGCCCGGATCTGCCCGAGCGTGACCGCACCGGTCTCAGCCAGGATGGCGGTGATGACGGCGCGGCGCTCTTCGGCGGTCATGGGCCGGCGGAGCGGCGCCGGGGCGGGCCCCGGCGCCGCGAGCGTGCCTCCTTAGGGCGTCGTGGTCGACAGGCTGAACGTCAGCGTCTTGGTGTAGGCGCCAGTCCGCAGCGCGTCGTTGGCGCTGATGTGCTGTGAGAGCGGGATCGACAGCACGTCGTTGGACACCGGACCGGCGTAGGTCTTGGCGACCGACGGCAGCGCGGAGCCGGCCACGAGCAGCGGCGACGGGAGCGAGAAGGCGCCGTTGACGAGATGCCCAGGGGCCACCGTGGACGGATCGCTGACGGTCAGCGTCGCGTCGCCGGCCGTCGACGTCACGGTCGCCGCCTGGGTTGCGGTGTAGTCCCTGGCAACGCCCGCCGTGAACGCGCCGAAGCTCGCCGGATTGCCCAGCGTGAGCGACAGCGTCGCGGGCACGGTGCCGCCGACCGGGCTCGTCGCGGTCGTGGTGACCGTGCCGAACGCGAACGTGTGCGCGCCCGTGACGCCGTTGAACTGCACCGCGCCGTCGCGTGCGACGGCCGTCGCGCTGCCCACCGGCGCGCCGTCCTGCCAGACCACGGTGCCGTCCATCGCGATCGTGCGCGAGCGTCCGAACAGCGGGACGCTCACCGTGCCCGAGGTGCCCGCGGGGGCGGACATGGTCAGCGTGAACGACGAGTCGCCGTCGCCGCGCTGCCAACGTGACACGAGCGGCCCGGACGGGGTCGGGACCTGGCCCTGCGCCCACCGGACGTCACCCGGCTCGGGGGCGATGATCCAGTTCTTGTAGCCGGGCGTGACCGGCCGGGCACCGACGAGGTAGCCGGTCAGGCTCGACACCGGGCCGCTCGCCCACCCGTGCGCGAGGCTGGCGTTGGAGTCGACGTCGGTGCCGTCCTGGTTGAGCTTCTCCCACAGCGTGCCCGTGTAGTACGGGCCGCTCGGCACGGTCATCTGGTCCCACAGGTTGTGAATCAGGGCGAGCGCGCCGGTGGCATCGCCGGAGGCGAAGTGCGCGTCGACCTCCATGCCGGACACGAACGGGCTGATCACCGTCGAGTACACGGCGTCCGGCGAGTACGGCTGCGGGCCGAACTGTCCCCACAGGTGGCTCTTGAGGTAGGACAGGATTCCGGCCTGGGTGCCGCTCGGCGCCAGCCCGAAGGTGATCGCCTCGCTGTTTGCGTCCTGCGGCACCGAGGTGCCCAGATGGGTGCCGTTGTCGCGGTCGGCGAGCTTGTAGACGCCGCGCGCGGTATCGAACAGCGTCGCGTTGATGGCGGTCTTCAGCGCCGCGGCCTGGCTCGTCCAGGTGGCGGCGTCGCTCGTCCAGATCGGCGCGGACGCGTTACCCGGGTCCTTCCCGGCGAGGTCGCTCGCGACCGCCGCGGCGTCGGTCAGCGCCTTGTAGTACATCGCGTTGTACGCGGTCACCGCGCCGGGCTTGCCGCCGTCGTAGAAGTCCCAGTCACGCTCGCTGCCGGACGTGATGAGCAGCCCGCTGGTCGGATCGACGAGTGTGCGGTTGTAGGCGAGCTGGTTCTTCATCGCCGTGTACTGTGACTGCGCGAACGCCGTGTCGCCCGAGTACAGGTAGTACGACGCGAGGTCGATCACGTAGTAGATCGAGTAGCTCGTCGAGTAGAACAGGCTCGAGGGCGGGAAGACCGTCCAGTTGGAGATCTGGCCGCCGATCGACCCGTTGGTGCCCGGCGCGGCGCCGAACTCCTGGATCGTGCCCTTGATGTAGTCAGAGCCGGTCGCGCCCCAGCCGATGCTGTCGAACGCGTTGCGACCCTCCACGCTGAGATCGCCGCTCCACGGGCGCCGGTCGCGCTTGGCGCCGTCGAGGATCACCGGCACCGTCTGGTTGGGCACGGCGCCGATCGGGACCTCGTCGGTCTGGTTGGTGTAGACGCCCTCGTACCAGATGCGGTTGAGCGCATCGTCGCTGGAGAGGAAGTGGCCCTGGTAGTCGGCGGGGCCGGAGTTCGGGTGACGCAGGTGGATGTCGAGCGCGGTGAGCTGGACGGTGCCCGGTGTCGTGAGCGTAATCAGCTGGAAGCGCTCGCCGCCCTGGATCAGGTTCGCGGCGTTGCCGACGGTCCCCGCACCCGTGAGGTTGAACGTATCCGCGCGGCTGCCGTCCGTGCCGACGCCGTTGTTGCCGTTGCGGTCGCCGGTCACCGCGCCGGGAGTCCCGGTCACGGCGGCACCGACGGCGTGAGCGGAGCTCAGCGGCGACGCGAGCGTCACGCCGGTGCCCGGATCGAGCACCGCCGCGCCGGAGGCGTGCGCGCTCGTCAGAGCCGGCGCGAACGAGACCCCCGTTCCAGGATCCTGCACGGCCGCGCCGCCGGCGTGCGCCGCAGTCAGCGCACTCGCAAGCGTGACACCCGTGCCATTCGCGCCGGCGGTGCCCACGCTCTGGATCGTCGCGGTCTCACCGTCCACGATCAGCTTGTCGCCGGCCGCCAGGCCGGTGACGCTGGCGACCTTGACGTTGGTCGCGCCCGCGGCCACCGCGGCCGACAGCGTCGTGTTGCGACCCTGCGTGCCGACGGCGCTCACCGTGACCGACTCGTTCTCGACACGGAGGGTGTCACCCACCACGATCCCGGTGATCGCTGCCACCTTGACGTTCGAGTCGCCCGCGGCCGCGGGAGCGAACAGGGTCGTGGCGCGCGACTGGGTCCCCACCGCGGCGATCGTCGCCGTCTCCTGATCGACCTTCAGCGTGTCGCCGGCGACGAAGTTGGCGACGCTCCCGAGCTTGAGGTTCGTGTCACCCGCGGCCGCGGCGACCGACAACGTCGAGTTGCCGCTGGTCCACAGGTACTGCAGCGTCTCGCTGTAGGCCGCGCGAAGTGAGACCGACGTGGCGGTGCCCGCCGGTGTGGCCGCGCCGACGGTGAAGAACGGCAGGCCTCCGACCTCGCGCCCGTAGTCGAGCACGATCGTCGGCGCGGCGCCCCCCGCCACATAGGTGAGGGTCGCCGGTCCCTTGGACGGATCGACCAGGCCCTGCGCGTTCGTCACGGCCCCGGTCGTGGACGTGACCTTGACCGGCGACACGTCAAGCGCGCCATCACCAAGCACGTAGCCCTTCCACGCCGCGTTGTCCGGGATCGGCGTGCTCGACAGCTGCACCGGACTCTGCGCGAGCGCCGGCGCGGCCGCCAGCACAGCGAAACCGGCCGCCAGCCCCGCGACGCGCGCACTCCGGCGCACCCCGCCGCGAGACGCTGATGATGCGTTCACTGACTCTCCTCACATCCGTGTTCGGCTGAGTTCGTCTCGCCGTAGATCCACCGCGACTCGACCACAACAGCCCTCAACACGAGGTTTCTACAAGCTACCCATGCGCGTTCGCATCAGGGACGAAGAAGCTTCGCCCTGGGGATTTCCCCGGGGCTCGGCGAGCCGTCGGACTTCACGCCGCACCACTTGCGCGCGATCGTCGACGCGCTTCAGCGCGCCCGCGCCGTGTAGTGCTTCCCCGCCCGCACGATGATCGTCTTGTGCTTGACATCGTCGCGCACCGACACGACGCCCTTGGTGACCTTTGTCGTGGTCGACGTGCAGGTGTCGGTCACGAGCCAGCGCGTGCCGCGCACCGTCGCCGCGCTGTAGCGCCCGAGGGTGCGGAAGCTCCCCGACCCGTCGCCCCACAGCTTGCGCGACTTGGGCTTCTTGGCCGCCGCCGACGCCTTCTTCGCACGCGGGCAGCTGAGCGCCTCGGTCAGCGTGAGCGTCGTCAGCGGCTTCGAGCCCGCCGTCTGCGTGAGCTTGAACAGCCCGTCGAAGAAGTCCGCCGCCGCGGTCTTGCCCTTGCCCTGTGCCGCGGTGATCGTGATGCGGCCCCTGCGCGTGTCGATCGAGCTGCCGACCGGGATCTGCGCGCCCGCGGTGAGCGTGACATAGCTGTTCGACCCGGGCCGTTTGATCTTCACCGTGCCGGAGCGGGGCTGGACGTTGACGCTCTTGCCCGCGACGGGCGACGGGATCGGCGTGGCTGTCGGGGTCGGCGTCGGGGTCGGCGCCGGCGGTGCCGCGGGCGCTGGATTCAGGAACACCGTGAACTGCTCGGGGGAGTAGGAGACGGCGGCGATGTCCGGCCGGCCGTCGCCGTCGAAGTCCGCCGCGGCGACGCCGTTGACGACGCCCGTCAGCGGTGTCGCCGGATCGCTCGTGAAGCCCCCGCCGGCATTGCGCCGCAGCACGTCGACGGCGCCGGAGTTTGCGGCGATCGTGAGGTCCGGACGGCCGTCGCGATCGAAGTCCGCGGTCGTGCTGCCGACTGGTGACTGGCTGACGCCGATCGCCGCGCCCTCCTGCGTGAAGCCGTTGTCCGCCGCGCTGCGAAGCAGCACGGTGACGTTGCTCGTGCCGGTCACCGCCAGATCGGCCCGGCCGTCGCCGTTGAAGTCCGCCGCGACGACGCTCTGCGGCGTGGCGCCGACTGCGATCGCGGTGCCTTCGGGCGCGAACCCGGCGCCGATCGCCCGCAGCAGGATGGTCACCGTGTTGTCCTGCTGGTTGATGACCGCGAGGTCGAGCAGGCCGTCGCCGTTGAAGTCGCCTGCCGCGACCGCCCGCGGCGTGCCGCCCGTCGCGTAGGAGTTCTGCAGGCTGAAGCCCTGGGCACCGTTGTTGATGTAGACCGACACGGAGCGGCCGCTGGTGATAGCGACGTCAGGCCGCGCGTCACCGCCGAAGTCCCCGGCCGCGATCCCCAGCGCGCTCGACAACCCGGTCGGCGCGGGCCCCGCGGCGAACCCGCCGCCCGCCTGGCCCAGCAGCACGGTCGCGCCCGCGGTGCTGAAGTCCGAGATCGCCATGTCGAGCCGGCCGTCGCCGTTGAAATCCGCCAGCGCGATGCCGCTCGGCGCCGAGCCCGCCGCGAACGGCGAGCCTGACTCCAGCGCGAACCCGCCCGTCTGGCGCAGGAACACCGAGACCGTGCTCGAATTGCCGTCCATCGTCACGACGTCCGGCCGGCCGTCGCCGTTGAAGTCGCCCGCGTAGATCGCGAGCGGCTGCCCGCTCAGCGGATACGGCGACCCTTCGCGCACCAGCGCAGCCCAAGCCGTGGCGGTCCCACCCAACAGCACTCCCGCGGTCACCGCGGCGACCTTCTTCCAGCCTTTCACCGAGCGATCATCGCCGACCGCGGGGCGGCTTGGCAACTCGTTGAAGTGGACGGTGCGCCAGCCGCCGACGGTCAGCTGGTCACGGATCGTTCGACCTCGGTGAGCAGTTCGGCACCGAGGGCGACTGCAGCGCCGCGGGGACCGCCCGCTACCGCGAGCTCGTCCCGCACGCGTTCAAGGCGATCAAGCTGACCGTCAAGGCCTGCGACGACGACAGGGGAGTGAGCGCGCCTCCGGCCCGTCGCCCGGACGCACCGATCCGGCCGTCGGGAACGAGCTCGCGCTCGAAGTCGCGCCAGGCCCGGGGCGCTGGTGGATCGCCATCTCGCACGGGAGGCAGTATGCGGCGCCGCTTGGGCCGAGCTCCTCGAGAACGCCGCGCCGGTCGTGTTCAGCCCGTGACGCGGAAGCTGGCCGTCTGGGCGGTGCCGCCCGCCGGGGTCGCGGTGAGCCGGTAGGTCCCCGCGGCGAGCTTGCCCGTGAGGCTGAATGTGTTTGCGCCGATCACACCGGGGCGCGTGAACGGCTTCTGAGCGCTGACCAGCAGCGTGCACTTGGCTTGCTGGGTGTTCCTGCGCGTTGCCGCCACGCACCGGCCGCCGACCTTCCGCCCGGTGGTCTTTCGCGTAAGTGCAACGCTCACGTTGACCGCCGCGCTGAGCGTGTAGGTCGCCTTGACCTTGATCGACAGCCGACACGACTTACCGTGCTTGTTCTTCGTGGTCGCCTTCACGCACCGGCCGTGCACGCGGCGCCCCGCGGCGTCGAACGTGCGGGGTGAGACGCTCAGCTTCGAGAGCACCGGGGCGGGCACGACGGGCGCGGCGACGGCCACAGAATGGGTCGTGCTCGCCGACGTCACATAGTTGTTCATCGCGCCGTCGCCGGAGTACGTCGCGGTGACCGCATAGGTCCCCGTGCTCGCGTATGACACCGTGCACGTCGCCGTACCACTGGAGAGAACCTGTGCACCACAGTGGGTGGTAGCCGGGTTGCCGGCTCCATCGTTGAACGACACCGTTCCCCCGTCCGGCGCGGGGGTGACCGTCGCCGTGTAGGTCACCGATGCGTTCTGCACGACCGCTGGGGCTGACGTGGCGAGCGCGGTGCTCGTCGCCTGCAGCAGATAGGCGCCGATGTCGCAGTCGGCCCCCGGCGCGGGCGCAACGCCACGCTGGTCAGAGGCCGAGCACGCCGCGGACGTTCCGCCGACCGCAACGGGAAGGTTGAAGCTCGCCGGCACCACGGCGAATGCCGGGTCTGCCAGGGTCGTCGGCGGGTTCGGGCTGTTCTGCAGGGCGACCGTTCTCGTCGGTCCCCCGTTGTTGGCGAGCCCGTCGGCGATGTACGCATCGAGCACGGCGCCATAGGTGGACGAACCGTCCGCCGTGTGCCCGTTGTGACTCCCCGTCGCCGGCGAGGTCGCCGAGATGCACGTCCCGTCGTCATCGAGGTTGTAGCCGGCGTCGACGACCGCCCCGTTGGCAGGACTGCAGGCGGCGCCGGAGGACTGCGCCGCGATGATGTCGGCCGCCAGCGTCAGTTTGGTTGGGTCGCCGCTTGCGATTGCCGCACCGTCGGTGCCCGAGTTGTCCGTGATCGTCGAGGCCTGAACCTTGAGTGTCCCGAGGTTCGAAATCCCCCCGCCCAAGCCCGCGGATGTGTTGCCCGCGACGGTCGAGTTCGTGAGCGTCACCGCTCCGCTGTTCTGGACGTTGATCCCGCCCCCGTTGATCGGCGCGGCGTTGTTAGTGATCAATGAGCGTTCGACCGTGGTTGGTCCGCTGGTGATGATCGCCCCGCCGCCCACACCGGTGGTCGTGTTGTGCGAGAGCGTCGAGTTCTGAACCGTGAGCGTGCCGCCGAGATCGTTCGCGATCGCACCGCCGTTCCCCGCGGAATTGCTCGAGAACGTCGAGTTCGTGACGGTGAGCGTACCGCCGTTCTCGATCGCGCCGCCGAGCCCGGCTGCCGCGCCGAACTCGATCTCAAGCCCGTCGATCGTCACGTTCGACGTCGCGCCGACCGACAGCAGCCTCACGGTCTTCGCGCCGCTGAGCGTCGGAGTGCCGCTCTGGGCCTCGAAGGTCAGGCTCGGGCCGGCAAACGTGACGCTGAGGGCGGTCGGGCTCGGCGCGGACAGCACGTAGATGCCGCTCGCAAGCTCGATCCGCACACTGTCGGCGACAGGCTTCGCGTTCGCGTTCGTCACCGCGGTCGCGATCGTGCACGCGTTCGTCGGCGAGCTGCAATCGGCGGTACCGGCGACCGAGGGTGCGGCGTACAGGCTGTCCGTCGCCGCCTGGGCCGCTGTCGTGAACGCGGTGAGGAGACAGAATCCAGTGAGGGCCGCGATGCCGAGGGAGCCGCCAAAGCGTCGACTCTGCGCCCACCTCAACCCTTGCATCCGATACCGCGGGCCGCTGGTCGACATACCGACATCACTCCTCATTGGACGCTCCCCGCACACCCCTCGGCAGACGCTACCAGCGTGGCGGGCCTGCCGGCGTCATCGTCCAGACCCGCTCGCAAGTTCGGCTTCCACGAACGGGCAGGTCAGTTCTCTTCGGGCGGGTACGGCGACCCGCGCCAGCCTGCGGCGTGCTCGGCGAGGGTTGCCCGCGAGCATCGACCAGTGATGTCTGCCGCGCCGATGACGTAGACCGCGAAGTGCGGCGTCGGGGCGAGACCGTGCTCCAGTCGTGGGTCGCGAGCAGCGGACGAGCAGCACAATCGAGGAGCAGCCCGTCCCCTCGATGATCGCTCGAGCGTCGTTGAGTGGGGGTGGGAGGTGCGAGAGGGGGTTCTGCGGCGCCCGATCGGCACCCGCCCGCGCGATCCACCCAAACACTGCGATCGCCGGCACCCACGACCGCCCCAACGCTCACGGCGACCATTGACCCAACGCCGGAAAGCTAGGCGGAGCGGACCGCCGGCGCGACCTCGCGTGCGAAGAGCTCGATGGTCCGGAGGTCGGCCGGCGGGCGGGCGGAGATCAGGAAGTCCTGAACACCCAGCTCCCTGTGCACCAGCAGCCGCTCGACCAACTGCTCGCACTCCGATGAGCTCTCGAGGGGCCCTCGTGTGACGATCTGCTTTCGGATCGTTGCGGGGTCGCGCGCGACGGCCTCGCAATGGCGCTCGAGCACGTCCAGCTTGTGGCGGTACTTGGCCGGGTCGCCGTGAAACGTGTTCCAGCCGGTGGCGTGCTCTGCGACGATGCGCAACGTCCGCCGCTCGCCAGAGCCGCCGATCCACAACGGCATCGGCGACTGCAGCGGCTTCGGCTCGCAGCGCGCCTCGGTCAGCGTGTAGTGACGGCCGGAGAACGACGGCCGCTGCTGCGCCCACAGCGCCCGCATGACGCGGCAGGCTTCGTCGAGCATGTCCATCCGCACGCCGATGCCGGGGAACTCGATGCCGTACTCGCGGTGCTCGTCCTCATTCCACGCGGCGCCGATGCCGAGCTCCATCCGGCCGCCGGACACGTGGTCGATCGTGGCCGCCATGTTGGCCACCACCGCGGGATGGCGATAGGTGACGCCGCTGACGATGATGCCGCACGCCAGCGTCGTCGTGTGCGCGGCCATCGCCGCCAACAGCGTGAAGCCCTCGTAGCACGGACCATCCTGGTCGGACTGGATCGGCTGGAAGTGGTCGAAGACCGATGCCCAGTCCAGCCCGACCTCCTCCGCGTGCCGCCAGATCGAGAGGTACTCCTCAAAGCTCGTCGCGTTCTGCTGACCGCTGTGAATGCCGAAACGAAGACCCATGCGGCGAACCATACGAACCCCCCTTGACCCGCTGGCGTTTGACCCTGGTGGATGACGTCGCAGGCAGCGCAAGGTCGTTGCACGGCGCGCGTCGCCCAACCATCCTGTGAGGATCGTCTCGCTGCCGCCCTTCGACGTCATGAGCAGCTGCGCGTGTACGCACGGGGCATCTGCGCACATGCATCGCTGCCCTTGGTCATCGACGAGCGGCATTCGCCGCCCACGTCCGCGCGGGCTGGCCAGCTTCGGTTCGGCCGCCCTGTTGGTCGGGGCTGAGGAGACGGCGATCGTTCGACGAGGGCCGTCGCGCTCGACGGTGGTCTTACTCGCCAATGACGATCGCGGTCGCCAGCAGCGCCGCGACCACGCCCGGGATGGCCACACCGGAGACGACCAAGCAATCGCCCGACGCTGCGGCGAGTAGCGCGGCTCGTACCCACGCTCGCGGACGTCCCCAGCTGAGCGCGACGCACACGACGACGGGCAAGGCGGCGGCGGGAAGAAGTCAGGCAACTGAGCCTCAGTCGTATCCGCCGAACCGGCGGATCGGCGAGGCGCTGCGGATCCGAATGGTCGAGATATGGCAGTGGGCTTCCGAACGCCGGCGGGAGAGTTGCTCATGCGGCCGCCGCGTGTCGAAATCGAAGCGCGCTCAATCGTCGCGGGAGCGACGCACTGAGCGTCCACGCTCTTGAGCCGCACCGGTCAAGCCTTGCCTGATCACGCGAATTATCCAGTCACGCTGCGGGGCCAGCTCGTGCGTGAGATCCCGCTCGAACGGCTTCGGTCGCTGGGGCAACCACAACGAACGATCGCCGATCGACACGGGACCGTCTTCGGCCGGTTCGACGCTCGCGAGATAGGCAACTTCGCTCACCTCGTCGGCTGCAACGACCGCGAGCCAGCGCAAGACGTTCCACTGGGACCGGTGGCCGAAGGCTCTCCATGGCATCCAGGCGATCGCAGCGGCCGACGCGTCCAAGCCGGCAATGCGTTTGGAGAGACGCTTCCCAACGTTCGTGTCATTCACGGCGCGCTCGAGCTCTGCCAGGCGCTCATCCACGTCCACTCCACGCCCGAGCCGGTCCCCGGGAGAGTGGGGGTACACGCTTCGCCTCTCTGTGCCGTCGGCGCCGATCACGTCCACCAACCACAACGCGAATTCCGCGGTCAAGAACGCCGCGTCGGTACTCGCCCGGTCCCATGCCCGCGCGGCCAGCGCCTCGATCGTGCCCTCGACCACGCGAGCATCCTTCCCCACAGGATCCGCCGAAAACGGTGACTCAGTGTCGGCGCGGTTGGCGAGGATCGGGTGGTAGCCGAACAGGCGCTTGTAGCCGTAGGCGGCGTCCTGCTTGTGGTAGCCCGCAGACCTCGCCGACGAAGCTGTCGACGTCGATCACCAGCCGCCCGTCCTTTCATCGTGCACCACGAAGATGACCTCCTGACCGCAGGCCCCGGCTGCGCCAATCAGCGGTAAAGCCCTACTCAGGAGGTCATTCTTCGTTCATGCTGGGACGGAACCGAGCCGCCGGCGCCGTGGATCAGGGCGTAGACCGAGATCGTGAGCTCCCGCCTGCCTCGTTGTTAGCCGATCGGCGTCGCCGCGGCACAGAAGCGGTCGATGCGGAGCTTGCCGCGCAGCGGGATCCAGGAGATTCGCAGGGAGGACGGATCGACCGTGCCGTTGGCGTTGACGTGCTCGGCGAAGAGGTGGACGATCGGGTGGAGGTCGCTGCCGGACGTGTTTGGGACCTTCCAGGTCTGCTCGGCGAGCGTGGACGTCGTGGCGGCGACGTCGGTGGTGAGGGTCGTCGAGGACTCGGGATCGGACGCGTCCCAGGTCTCGTCGGCCGAGAAGGACAGCGTGGAGGTGATGCGCAGGCTGCCCGTGGAGTAGTTGTTCAGCGCGTAGCGGGTGGCGACCGTGTCGCCGGGGCGAGCGCACGAGGCACCCGCGTTGCTGCCGCCGGAGCCGCACGGGCCGCCGGCGAGCACGTCGGACACGAGCTTGGTGCCGACGCTCGGCGTGCAGAGCGACGCCTGGTCGGCCGCGCCGCCCTGCGAGGACGAGCTGACGCCGTACCAGTTGTTGAGCGCGTCCATGTCCCAGTGCGCCCCGCTGCCCGGGTAGGAGGCGCGCAGACGGCGCACGTCGTCGGGAAGTGGGCGGACCTCGTCGGCACCGGCGACGCTGCCCCACGCGAAGCCGTCGCCGCGGTGGTTCATCATCGCGAAGGCGGTGCTGGTGTGGGTGAGCTGGAAGCCGTGCAGGAGCTCGTGCAGGAACGAGGGGCGGAACCAGGTCGTGCCCGTGGGCGTCTGGTCGACGTCGTAGTAGGGCACGCCGAGCTCTGACGGAGACTTAAACGACCAGTTCATCGAGCTGTTCAAGTCGGGGAACTCGATCGTCACCGTCGGCACGCACGTGTCGCTCAAGTAGATGTTGCCGCTGGTGAGCCCGCCTGCGCCGTTTCCGTGGTTGTCGGCGGTGATCGTCGCGCTGGGGACGAAGCCGACATGGATGGTCGGGACCTTGTCGGCGAACGAGGTCGACTTGTAGGCGAAGGTGTTGTCGTTGGTCGTGGTGACCGAGGCCACCGAGGCGGACGTCGCGCCCATGGCGTTGAACTGGTCGACGGCCGCCTGGGCCTGGCTCTGCATCCGCGTGAGGTCGTCGGCTGTCGCGCCGCTGTCGGTCAGCCCCTTGGTGTGAATGACGACGCGGGGCGGCGTGGGCCATGTGGAAGGTGCCACGCTCGTGCAGCTGGGCGTCGAGGACACCGAGGGCGCTGAGCCGTAGCTCCCGGTGCCGGTCGAAGGATCGACGATTTCGGCGTGCGCGGCGGAGGCGAGAGCGAGCGCCGCGACGGTGCCGGCCAGCGCGGCGCGGGGCCAGAGGTTGGTGAGCATGCGGGCGATGGTCTCCGAGGCTCCGGGCGCCCGATATCGGGGAATCCCCGCGACACTCAGCAGTGGACTATGGGGCGCGGTGCTGATCGACGGCGCCTTTGCGCGGGCTTCACCGCCGAGATCGAGCATGACGGCCACCGTTCGACGTCCGGTACCACCACTTTCTCGGACGGCGGGGGTCGCGGCGTGTAGCTTGCGTCAGATCAGGAGTCCTCATCGTTTGACGATCGCGCTCGTGACGGCCGCGATGGCAGCGGCGATGGGCGTCGGCCAGGCCGAGGCCTCACCGGTGCGGTCGTGCGGCGATCTGCCCGAGAACAGCCAGCACATCGGCATCTGGAACGTCACGACGCGAGGTCTCAGCCGCTCGACTGCCCGACGCGCGACATTGACGCTGTTCCGCTGCTCGACGAGTACGTGCTCGGCCGCCGGGTATCGCTTCCGATGCCGCAACCTCGCTGGCGGCGAGTCCGTCGACGAACGGTGCGTCGCCGGTGAGGTCGTCGTGCGATTCCAGACCGGCGTATGAGCTAGGCGAGCAGCCGAGATGCTTCGAGGCCGCGAAGCGCACGTCGTCTTCGTGAGCGTGCCGTCGACCGACCGGCCCCAGCCCCGACCCGGAGAGGGGGGTTGCCGTTGAAATCCAAGGCACCCATGGTCACCGCATACGCGATCGCAGCGCTGCTGGCCCCTGGTCGGGGCGGGACCGCGCTGGCGGGCGGACGGGTCTACGTCAACAGCGGCTACCGGGATCGGACATCGGCACCCACGGCCCTGTCCTCGACATGTCCCACGACTGCGCATAAAGCGCACCGAAGACGATCTGAGCAGCCACGCGGCTCTGGATCTGGCCCCCGTGGCCGTCGTCCTCGTGGCGGCCAATCCTGAGGCTCGCCATCGCGTGGATCTCCGGCCCGCACCTGGACCCACGCCCGGCGCGACGCCTGCGCCAACGTTCTCGGCGACCCGCAACTCATCGCCGTCAGCGCCACGCTTAAAGGGCGACCGCTCACCCGACCAGTGGAGACCCCCACGCCACGCTCGAAGCTCGCGGTGACCGGCGCCCGAGCACGACGCGCGGCTGCTGACACGCGGCGAGCGCTGTACCGGTATTGCGCCCAATCCACGTCGTTGACCGAACTGCACAAGAGCGTGAGCGGCAAGATCCGCCGCTCGAACCTGCGCGCCGGGGTCAGCGCCCGCCGGTCTCCGCCAGGTGCGCGCGCACCGACGCGGCGAGCTCGTGGGCGAATGCGGGGAACGGGCCGAGGGCGGCGTCGACCTCGGCCGTGAGCGCGCGCAGGTCACGCGTTCGCGAGGCGCGCACCGCGCTGCGCACGGCGCGCACGAAGTCCAGCGAGCGTTCGAGGAACTCGCGCGCGGCGGCGCGCTCCATCACCTCGTAGTGGGCGGTCAGCAGCAGCTCGGGATCGAGCGCGCGCAGGCGGCGGATCGTCGCCTCGTACGCGCCCGCGTCGTAGTAGCGCGGCGGGATCAGGCGGTTGCCCGCTCGGTCGTACACGCCGTCAGCGAGCACCGCGTCGATCACGACGGCCGTGCCGGTCTGCGCGTCCCACAGCCCCAGGTGGCCCGCCGTGTGCCCGGGGAGTGCGAGTACCTCGAGCCGGCGTCCGGCGCCGAGGCGCAGCGTCTCGCCGCCGCGCAGGCCGACGTCGATCGGCGCGTCCCCGCCGAGCTCGTGCTCGAGGAACGCGATGTCCTCGGCGGAGGGCCCGAAGCCGTAGAGCTCGTACCAGCGATAGTTGCCGGCCAGCATCGCCGCGTTGGACTCGATCCACGCGCGGTCGGCCTCCCCGCAGAGAACGCGCGTGCCCGGGGACAGCTCGCGCAGCAGGCGGTTGCCGCCGCAGTGGTCGACGTCGGCGTGGGAGATCAGCACGTCGTCGATTCGCCGGCCGCCGAGGGCGGGTGCGATCACGGTGCGCGGCATGTCGCGCAGGCCGGCGTCGACCAGCAGCGTCCGCTCCTCTCCCACCAGCAGGTACTGGCAGACGTAGCGCTCGCCGAGATCGCCCTCGAGCCGGTGGATGCCATGGGCGACCTCGATGGGATGACATGATGCCGTGATGCCCGGGCGGACGCCGATCGACGAGCTCCTGATCGTTGACGCCGACGTGCACGTGCACGAGAGCCCGGGAGCGCTCGCGCCCTACTGCGACCCGCCGTGGGACGTCGCGCTGCGCTCGGTCGCCGACGTCCCGGAGCGCTACTTGGACATCCCCGGGTTCTCGCCGGGTGGCGACGGCACGCTGACCGCGCGCTTCCCGACCGCGCACGAGGCGGCGCGGATGGTGCATACGCCCGCCCAGATGATGAGCGAGCTGCGCGAGATCGGGGTCGACCTCGCCGTGCTGTTCCCCGACCACCTGCTCAAGCTCGCCGTGCTCCCGCAGGCCGGATACGCAGCCGCGCTCGCTCGCGCGTACAACGCGTGGCTGATCGAGGAGTGGACCTCGCGGCACCCCGCGCTGCTCGCCGCGATCGTGGCGTGCCCGCAGGATCCCGAGGACGCGGCGCGCGAAATCGAGCGCCACGCCGACCACGCGGTCGCCGTGTACCTTCCGTGCGCCGGCCTGGAACCGCTCTGGGGCCACCGCTCCTATGACCCGATCTTCGACGCGGCGGAGAACGCGGACCTGCCTGTGCTGCTGCACGCGGTGACCGTGACCTCGCCCGTGTTCCCGTTCAACAACCACGGGTTCGACACCGAATTCGCGCGTCACTCCACCTCGCACACGTTCTCGATCATGGCCAACGTGATCAGCATGGTCTCGACCGGTGTCGTGGTGCGCTTCCCGCGCCTGCGCATCGGCGTCACCGAGGCGGGGATCTCGTGGATGCCGTTCGTCTGCAACCGGCTCGACAAGGAGTACGTCGAGCGCCGCCGCGAGGTGCCGTTCCTGACCGAGCGCCCGAGCCACTACGTCAAGCGCATGTACGTGGCGACGCAGCCGATCGAGGAGCCCGAGCGCCTGCGCGACATCGTCACGCTGATGGAGCTCTACGACGGTGACGACACGACCGTGTTCGCGTCCGACTGGCCGCATCACGACTTCGACCACCCGATGAAGCTGGACATGGTGCCGCTGTCGGCGGAGCAGCGCGTGAAGGTGTTCGGCGAGAACGCATTGACGCTGTTCGGGATCGATCGTGACGGTCGTCGGAACGGTCGCTGATTTCCCCGAGGGGACGCACCGGATCGTGACCGTCGACGGTCGTGAGGTCGGGATCTTCAACATCCGCGGGCAGCTCTACGGGCTGCTCAACCGCTGCGCGCACCAGGGCGGACCGCTGTGCGCCGCGCGGCAGACCACCGGCACGCTGGTGGCCGACGCCGGCGGCGGCTGGCAGCCGCGCTGGGCGCTCGAAGGGGAGATCGTCGCGTGCCCATGGCACGGGCTCGAGTACCACGTGCCGACCGGTCGCAGCCTCGCCTTCCACGAGATCGTGGTGCGTCGCTACGACGTCGCGGTCGAGGGGGACGACGTCGTCGTCACCCCCGCATCCAGCCGCCGTCCACCAGCAACGTCTGGCCCGTGACGAAGCCGCTGTCGTCGCCGGCGAAAACGCGATCGCGCGCGCGAGGTCCTCGACCTCGCCGCGGCGCTTGAGCGGCCAGCACGTCCCTCACACAGCTTGTCGGCGTGGATCGCGGTCGCGGCGGTTGGGAACGCGCCCGGCGCGACCGCCCGGCCGAGCTCGCGCGAGCGAGCGCGTGAAGCCGATCACCGCGCCCTTTGGGGGCGACGTAGGAGACGGCAGTGCCTCGCCCCAGTGAAGGTCACCGAGGCGAGATTGACGATCGCCCCACCGCCGCGGGCGAGCAGGAAGGAGCCGCGCACGTCGGCGTCCCATTGCGCCGCGTTCGCCTCGTGCCACGGGCCGATCGGGTAGATCGCGGCGTTGTTGACGCTCGACGCACGCGGGCTCAGCTGGGTGATCCCGTCGCCACCCACGGGGCCTGGCACCTCGCGCGCCACTTGACCTCCCCGAGCGGCCCCGGCGCTGCTCCAATCAGGCGAAGCACTAGCTAGCCGTCCGCAGTGGGAAGGTCGCTGGTGATCTGGCGTAGGGTTCGCGCGGCCCACGTGCCGTCGCGGCCGAAGAAGTCTTTGCCGTCGAGGTAGTCGGCGGCGGCGTCGATGGCTTCGCAGATGTCCGGTCCGGCGTGGGGCAGGTGGTCCTGGGGGCTGGACTCCGGCTCGGTGTAGAGCAGCGTGGTGTAGCTGTCGCCCTCCATGAACAGCCCGATCGCGAGGTAGCGGTCGTATGAGGAATCCTCGCGCGGGTCGAGAACGATGAACGCGTGACCGGGCTCGCTGCGATCGATCGTGGCCTGGATCACGCTGCCGTCCGCGGCCGTCACCGTAACCCGGTCGACGCCCCCCGGCGCGGGTTGGCGCCGGCGCGTCGAGGGCCCTGGGCCGAGCAGCCCAGTGCGCTGCAGGATCTCCGCGTGGCTGGGGACCGACTCGCCGGTGATCAGTGATCTGGTTTGGAAGCTGAGCTCGAGCCAGTCCCAGCCGTCGATCGGGTAGATGCCCGAGGACATGCCCGGAGCGGTCCGGTTGGCGACCCGTGACTTCACGAGCCTGGCCGAAGCGGCATCGCAATGACCGACATCGCCGTCTCGCTCGGCACCCAGCAGATCCAGGCAGATGTGGTGGACCCGGAACTCGCGCGCCAAGGCCTCCGCGCCGTCAGGGTCGCCGCACAGATAGCGCGTCGCGACAGCCTGTTCCTGATCGCGTGGGCCGCCGCGCGCAAGCAGCCGCTCGACGGTGGGCTCGCACCAGTCGCGCGCGGCCGCCGGTTCGCCGGCCAGCACGTAGTAGCCGACGATCTCGGGCCGCGGGCCCATGCGGTCCAGCCCGCGGTCCTCGACGTGGCGGAGCAGGTACAGCGCAGCGGAGCGAAACCACTCACGCGACTCCTGGAGCTCATCGACCCAGCGCAACGCACGACCCAGGAACTCCATCGTGCGCCAGACCGCGTCTCGCGCCAGCCGGGCTCGCGCATCGACGACACCCTGCTCGAGCGCGCTCGCTGAGATGGTCCAGGTCACGATCCTTTCACCCCTGGTCGATGTCGATGATCGTGATCTCGCCGAAGTGGCCGCCGGCGCGAACCTGTCCTACGACAGTATCGATGCCAGAGCCGTACAACTCCGGATGGGCCGAACCCGGCGCGCCTCGACCGGATTGCCGCTCTGTCGACGAAGGCAGCAGCCCCGGGCGACGGTTTCGCCGCCGTTTCCGCGCGGCCACATCGGATCGACGACGTCCCGCCGAGCGCAGCGGCGGTGACTGGTCACGCGAGAAGACGCCGGCACGTGCGGTGGCGTGACGGACCACCAGAGCGAGATCCGCTCGCACCAGCCCGCTGTGATCGAAGCCGCCGCCGGCTCAGAGCTCAGCGGCCGAGCGGGTGAAGCCGCTGAGGTGCTCCCCGTTGACGCTGATCTCCGCACCGGACCCCGCGTGCTGACGGAGGGTCTCAAGGATCGCCTCCGTCGGCCGCCCGAACACCTGGATGCGCACGGTCGCTTCGATCGTCTCCGCGTACGCGGCCCGCGCGCGCTCGCGGACGATCTCCACGCCTGCGAGCACTACATCAAGGCACAACGCCGCGCACTGGCCACGCCGGTGCTCCACTCCGAACACCCGCATCGCACGACGAGCGCCATCCCCAGAGTGCCGCCTGTCCATCGACTTGTCGCTGTTCCGGTTCCGGTCTCAGAGGCGGTCTGCGAAGGCGGCGATCCGGCCGCCTGCCTCGCGCAGGCGGTCTTCCGGCTCGTTGGTGAAGATGAGCCGGACGAGGTGCTCGCCGAAGTCGTCGGCGCCCCAGCCCTGCATCGGGGTGACGGCGACGTTTTCCTCGGCGAGCAGGCCGGCGGCAAAGTTCGTTCCGGTGACGCCGGTGGCGGTGGTGTCGAGAAGGCAGTACCAGCCGCCCTCGGCCGGGATGGCCGATAGGCGCGGCGAGGCGAGCGTGGCTTCGAGCAGTGCGGTCTGCCCGCGGGCGTAGGTGTCGACGGCTTCGGCCTGCCAGTGCTGGGGGCCGGTGAGCGCCGCCGTCGCCCCTGCTTGGGTGATTCCGCTCGGCATGATTCCGTTGAAGATGTGGACGTCCTCCATGGCGCCCATCACGGCGCGCGGCCCGGCCGCCCAGCCGATGCGCCAGCCGGGCATCGCGTGGTTCTTCGAGATGCAGCCGACGACGAGTGTGCGGTCGAGCATGCCCGGGGACGTCGCGGGGTTGTGTACCTTCCGCCCGCCGAACGCGACCTGGTCGGCGGCGCCGTTGAAGATGATCCAGGCGTCGTTTTCCTGGGCGGTTGCCACCAGCGCAGCGGTTTCCTGCTCGGTGAAGACCGTCCCGACCGGCATGCAGGGCGAGGCGAAGAAGAGGACCCGGCAGCCGCGCGCCCGCTCACGGAGGTCGTCGAGATCGAGCGCCCAGCGGCCGTCGCGCACGACGAGCGAGGTGAATACCTGCTCGCCGCCGGCAAGGCGGACGCGCTGTGCCATCCCTGAGTATGTGGGGTTGGTGAGCAGGACGCGGTCGCCGGGGTCGATGAGGACCAGGAGCGCGTTCAGGAGTGACTCGCCGGCGCCGCTCGTGGCGACGATCTCGCGGTCCGCGTCGTAGTGGATTCCCCACCCCGCTGCGTAGCGAGCGGCGATCGCGTGGCGCAGCGAGCGCAGGCCGCGGAGCGGAAGGTAGCTGTTGTGGTCGTCGTCGCCAACGGCGGCGCGCGTTGCCTCGAGCACGTGGTCGGGCGGTGTGAGCCAGGTGTCGGCGTTCTCCAGTCGGTACGCCCCGTCGGCGGCATCCGCCGCGTCGGCGACGTCGGTCATCGTCATGCGCAGCATGCTCTGCACTCGCCGGGACAGGTGGGTCATGCCGTGGTCCTTTCAAAGCGATTGGGCTGCAGTTCGGCGAAGGTGTCCGAGACGTGCTCGCCGTGCATGTGGCGTGCCAGCCAGCCGGCGGTGGCCGGCGCGGCCTGCATGCCGAGCGACGCGTGGCCGCCGTGGATGTACAGCCCGTCGGGGCCGCTAGGCCCGGCGAGCGGAAGCCCGTCGGGCGTCATCGGTCGCAGACCTGACCACGCGCGCGTGATCGCTGCCGAGCCGGCGAGTCCGGGAGCGAGTTCCAGCGCGCGGTTGGCGATCCGCTGCGGCGCGCCGATGCCTTCGATGGCGTCGCGCAGGGACGTGGCGAGCGACGCGCCGATCAGCGCGTCGCCGCCGGGCAGCGGGCACAGGAAGAAGCACTCGCCGATCGACTCATCGACGCGGCCTGCGGCGAGATCGCGGAGCGCGACGGGCCGCGCCGCCTCGCCGAGGACGTGCTGGTCGGGCCAGGAGACCTCCTCGACGATCCACGGCACCGCGAAGGCAAGCTGTTGCGTGCGCATCAGCCAGCCACGGCCCGCGCGTACCGGAGCCGCGGGCAACAGCTCGGTCAGCCACGGGCCGGTCGCCAGGACGACCGCTTCGGTCCGTACTCGGCCGGCGTCGGTGACGACGCCCGCCACTCGCCCGCCGGCGGTGCGGATCTGCGCGACGCGGATGCCGGTGCGGATCACGGCGCCCTCATCACGCGCAGCCTCGGCAAAGGCGCGCGTGGCGGCCTCCGCGGTCACGGTCGAGGCGCCTCCCAGTACCCGGCCTCCGAGCACGTCCGGGCCGAAAGCAGGGAACGCGGCGCGCAGCTCGTCGCCGTCCAGTGCCTCGACCGCCACCCCCTGCGCGGCGAACCGCTCTCCCTTCACGGCGATCGTTCGCAGCTGCTCGCGATCGCGGGCAATGAGGACCTCGTCGCGCGGGGTCCAGGCGAAGTCCACGTCGCCGCCCTCGAGCTCGCGGTAGCTCGCCTCGCTCGCGCGCAGCATCTCGGCCACCGCGGTCTCTGTCTGGTGCAACAGCGTTCCGGTGTTGCGGCCGGACGCGCCGGCGCCGAGGTTGGCCTGCTCAAAGAGCGTCACCGCAGTGCCTCGGCGGGCCAGCTCCCACGCGATCGAGGTTCCGGCGATCCCCCCGCCGACCACCACCACATCTGTTCCGATCATAACGCTACTGTTCCAAATATGGAACGATCGCGCAACGTTCAGGACGCCGTCGCCGCCAACGTACGGGCGCTGCGCAGCGCCCGCGGGCTCTCGCTCAGCGAACTGGCCGCCGCCAGCGGCACCGGCAAGGCCACGCTCTCGCGGATCGAGGCCGGCCAAGCCAATCCCACGATCGAGACCCTCTTCGCGCTCGCCGACGCGCTGGGCGTCCCGCTCGGCGCGCTGACCGCCGACCGCGCAGCGGCCGTACAGCACGTCCGCGCCGCAGACCTCCCGCAGGTGAGCGGAACGGTCCAAGCGCGCGTCCTCACCCAGGTTTCCGGCGGCGCACTCGTCGAGGCGCTCGAGATCAGCTTCCCCGCCGGCGAGATCCGCGCCTCACAAGCCCACCCGCCAGGCGTCGTCGAGCACCTCATCCTCACGGCCGGGCGACTCCGCGCGGGGCCGGCGGGCGCATCCGCCGAGATGGACACAGGCGACGTGCTGCGCTTCGCCGCCGACGTTCCTCACGAGTACGCGGCCCTCGACGGCGAACCGGCCGGCGCCATTGTCCTCATGGCCTATCCGCCATCCCGAGCGCTCTGGCCCTGACTCACCGCAGAAAGGTGCCACTCGCGGCGGCTGGACTCGCCCGCTTCGCGCCGCCCGCAGATCACCGTGTCCGGAGGCCGGGGAAGACGCCGGCCGTCGAACAAGGGCCGCCGATCTCAACGAACTCGATCTCGACCGCCGCCGCGGCTCGGTCCTCGTCCGCCGCGGCAAAGGCGGCCGCCGCCGCGAGGTCGGCATGGACGACTGGGGCTTCGAGCAACTCGAACCGTGGCTGACCGTCCGCCGGACGATACCCGTCGGCCGTTTGTTCTGCGTGATCAACGGCACCACCCGCGGGCGCCCCTGGCAGCCGCCCCAGCGCGCGCCATGCTGCGCCGTCTCGCCGCCCGCGCCGGCGTCCGCCGGCGCTTTGCCCCGCACCAACTCCGCCACGCGCACGCCATCGAACTCGCCCACGAAGGCGTCCCGCTCAACGTCATCCAACGCCAACTCGGCCACCGCAACGTCGTCGTCACCTCCATATATCTGCAGGGCATCGACGCCGACGAAATCATCCAGACCGTCCACGCCCGCCGACCACCGATGATCCCGACCAGCGTCGGGCTCGCGCTCCCCCCGCACCTCTAGCTAGACACGAACCGCGACAGACATCGAGCCAGCCACCCGCCGACGGCGCCCAGACGCGCCCCGGCGCACGGCTGGGAGGTGCCTCTTCTTGACGAAATGGCCGCTTGCGGTGCGGCGAGTGCCGAGGCTTCATCCATGAACGGCCGAGATCTGCCCCGATTCGGGATGAAGACCCGGGAGTTCCCCGATACCGAGGCACCCGGTGAGCGATCAACCTTCGCGGCATGAATCTCCCCACGCTCCTCCCCCGCTCCTTGGCCCTGATCGCCGCCCTGCTGGTCACCGGTTCCTTCGCCGGCCAGGCGCAAGCCGCCACGATCCAGGACGGCACCAGCAACGCTGCCAGCCAGTCCGCCGGCGCCGGCGCCGGCAAGATCACGTTCAACCCCTTCTAGACCGCACCGCGGTTCGGCTTGCGGCCGCGTCGAACGCCGCCGGAGCGGGTGCTGGCGTGCGCCCACAGCGGCGGCGGCGTGCGACGCTGTTGCGGCGATTGGCCTGCGTCCACACGCCCGGGTTCCGCAGTTAGAGGGCACACGGGGCTGATTTCGGGGTGTGATTTGGCTTTCTAGAGCCAAATCGTGTTCCGCGCGGCTCGAAAAGCGTGGGCACACGGTTTGCGTGGTCAGGCGGCATTAGGTATGCGGTTTGTGGTAGTGATGTGGGCATGTATCTGCGGCGGACGCAGCGCAAGCGCACCGACGGGACGACCGTCGGCTACGTGCAGCTCGCGCACAACCGCCGCGTCGAGGGGGTCACGCGGGCGGAGGTGCTGGTCAACCTCGGCCGCGAGGACGAGCTCGACCTCGACGGTCTGCGCCGGTTGGCGGCCTCGATCACGCGCTTTACCGACGGCGACGGCGGCGGGCCGCTGCCCGCCAGCGCGGGCGAGTTCGAGGTCACCGGATCGCGCCCGTTGGGCGGGGCGTGGCTGCTGGACGCGCTCTGGAAGCAACTGGGTGTCGATCGCGCGCTGCGCGGCGTGCTCGGCGCGCGGCGTTTCAGCACCGATGTCGAGCGGGTGCTGTTCGCGCTGGTCGCCAACCGCGCGCTCGATCCGTGCTCGAAACTCGCCGCCGCCGAGTGGGCCAGCCAGGACGCGCACATCCCCGGCCTTGAGGCGATGGACGAGGACCAGGCCTACCGCGCGATGGACCTGCTGGTCGAGGCCGACGCGCAGGCCAAGGTCCAAGAGGCAGTGTTCTTCGCCACCGCCGATCTGCTGAACCTCGAGGTCGACCTGCTGTTCTTCGACACCACGAGCACGTACTTCGAACGCGACGAACCCGACCCGGCGGGCGACGACGGCGCGCCGGCGTTTCGGGCCTACGGGCACAGCAAGGACCACCGCCCCGATCTGCCCCAAGTCGTGATCGGCCTCGCGGTCACCCGGGACGGGATCCCGGTCCGCGTCTGGGTCTGGCCCGGCAACACCAACGACATGTCGGTCATCACCGAGGTCAAGGACGACCTCAGAGGCTGGCGTCTCGGCCGCGTCGTCACCGTCATCGACCGCGGCTTTAGCTCCGACGAGAACCTGCGCTACCTGACCCGCGCCGGCGGGCACTGGATCGCCGGCGAACGGATGCGCGACGGCAGCGCCGACGCGCGCGAGGCGCTCTCGCGTCAAGGCCGCTATCAAACCGTCCGCGACAACCTGCGCGTCAAGGAGGTCCGCGTCGGTGACGCCGACGCGGCCAAGCGCTTCATCGTCTGCCACAACCCCGCCGAAGCCGAACGCGACAAGACCCACCGCGACGACACGATCACGCGCCTGCAGGCCGAGCTCGACCGGATCGCCGCGGCGCGCGCGAAGAGCACCAACTCCAAGGCCGACGGCGCGCATCACCGCGCCGAATGCGCCCTGCGCGACCACCCCACCCTCGGACGCTACCTGCGCCAAACCCCGTCCGGGCGCCTACGGATCGACCGCGCCAAGATCACCGCCGAAGAGCGCCTGGACGGCAAATACCTGCTCTCCACCAGTGATCCCGACCTGTCCGCCGAAGACGTCGCGCTCGGCTACAAGAACCTGCTCGAAGCCGAACGCGGCTTCCGCGACCTCAAGAGCACGCTCGAGCTCCGCCCGGTCTTTCACCGCCTCGAGCACCGCATCCGCGCGCACATCCTGATCTGCTGGCTCGCGCTGCTCCTGATCCGCATCAGCGAACGCAAGACCCAACTGACCTGGCGCCGAATCGCGCTCGAACTCCAACGCCTGCACCTCGTCACCCTCCAAGGGCCCGACGGCACCGTCCAACAGACCACGCCGCTCACCGACGCGCACCGCCAGATCCTCGACGCGCTCGCGATCCCCGCGCCGCCGCGGATCACCACCCTCCAACCCGCCTGACCCGCCGCCACCACGCCGGCCCGGCCCGCCCGGACCGCAACGCGTGGGCACACGGCGCACAAGCGCACAAAGTCCCTCGATCCCGCTCCACAAGCGCGATCCCGTCACATCCGCGTGCCCACTAACTGCGGAAGCCGGGACACGCTGCCGGGGAGAAGCGGGTGCCGTGGCGGCAAACGCATGCTTCTCGACGACGGGACTTGCGGCTGGGGTGAGACAGCCGAATCCTTAGACGGTGGGAGTCGGCGTCGGCGCCGGGCCGTTCCGGCAATCGGTCGTCCGATATCCCTCCGCGCACTGGGTCTTCGCCCTCCAGCGCGCCGTGAAGTCCTGCACGAAGGCGTGGAGCGCCGCCTGCTGGGCCTGCGAGACGAGCGTGTCTTTGATCGACTCCTTGACCTCCGCGAGCGGCAGCTGGCGCGCCGGCGTGACCTTGGTGATCATGAAGATGTAGTAGCCGTAGCGGGTACGGATGGGGCCGACCAGCCGGTGCGTGATGGCGCCGAAGACCGCCGGCCCGAGCGGGCGGTCCAGCGTGCCCTTCGTCTGGGCGGGCAACTTGCCGCCGACGCGTCTCGATATGGGATCGATCGAGTATCGCCTCGCCACGGCCTTCCACGAGATGCCGCGCTCGAGGGCCGCGCGCGCCCGCTCGGCGTCGGCCTTGCGCTCGGTCAGCACCACTCGCAAGGAACGCTTCTCGGGCTCGACGAAGCGTGATCGGTGGTCCGCATAGAACTGCGCGATCGCCTGGTCGGAAATCTGATCCTTGCCCGCGACGACCTTGTCGCGGATCTCGCTCGACAGGAGGTCGAGCTTGACGCGCTGGAGGATGTCCTCCCGTGTCTGGCCGGACTGCTTGAGAAACCTCTGGAAGTCCGCGTCTTTCGGGAAGCTCAGCCGCTTTTGTTCTTGGAAGGCCTGGTTGACCTCGGCCTCGGTCACGGTGACGTTCTGGGCGGCGGCCTCCCCCTGTATCCATCTGAAGCTGATGAGCAAATGCAGGACCTGGTCGCGCAGCCCCGCATAGTCGTGCTTGCACTGCTTCTCGAACTCCCCGTCGGTGACCTTGCGCCGGCCCTTCGCCGGTGCTCGCGACGCTTTCCGCTTCGCGGCGATGCAGCGGCGATAGCCGGCCGCGGGATCGGGCACGGGGGTGGAGGCCGACCTGGCCGCGATCGTCATCCAGTGGTCGAAGTCGGTCTGTTCGATGGCCTGGCCGTCGACCGTGGCGACTGGACTGCCGGGCGCGCCGCCGTGGGCGAGCAAGCCGGTGCTGGCGACGGCGAGGATGGTGAACGCGGCTTTGATCATGTCCAAACGGGTTCGAGGGCAAGGCTCCACACGCCGCAACAGTGTGGCGTGCGCGCAGCGACCTGCCTGCGTTTGTGGACGACGAAAGCTCGAACGTGAGCCTTGTGGGCTGCGGGCCGACCTCGGAAACCGTCAGCTGGCCGTCGCCTCGCGGTCGGCGCCGCCGGTACCGACGCGAAGCCACCTGCACGTGCGGTCATGTGTCCGCCGCTGCTCGGACAGCGCCCGCAGTGCCCGTAGGAGCGGCGGAGCACTTCCAGCCGCTGGCCTTCGCAAACCCCCACCGGCTCGTCGGGGCCGTAGCGCTCATAGGGCCCGCAAGTCGGGCTGGCGGTTTGCGCGACCCAGGCGAGCACGACGCGGAACTCGCCGACGCGTCGACGACGAACTGGCCAATTCGCGGCGAGGCATCGGTCGGCGCTCCCTAGGGCGAAAGGAAGCGGACGTAAGACGGCCCGGATGTCAGGCTGGGCCACGCGACGGATTGCAGCGAGTCGCGGGTCCGAGGTAGCCTCCGGCCGGAGCAACCCACCGAGGCTGGGAGAACGCGAGATGCCTTACAACGTGGACTTCCAGACCGTCTCGACCGTCGGTCTGGAGTCGTCGCCGTTTGCCGACGCGCTCGCTGGTCTGCGGGCCAACGAGGCCCGCTACTTCAAGAACAAGTACGAACACGATTTCACGGTTGAGTCTGCAGACGACGCCGAGGCGACCGTCGAGTGGGTGCACCGGATCCTCTCCGAAGAGCGAGACATCGTCATCGCCTCTCGCGCTCTGGAGGCGACGGCGTTTCAGGTCGAGAACATCCGTATCGCGTACGTGTTCTACGAGAGCGGACTGTCGATCAACGTGATGTACACCGTCGACGGCCCCGATCCCAAGCGGGCGGTCGGCTTCAAGCTCTCGGACGGAATGGACATCCCCGCCGAGCTCGCGTCCTTCAAGTTCGCACGGCAGAGGTCGAAGCTGGCCGGAACGATCCGGGGGTCCTATTTTGTGATCAAGAACGAGTACTGACCCGCGCGGCCGTCTGGAAAAGCCGCGCGTCGGTGTGCCGGACGGCGCGACAAGCCGGTGCTCCATGCAACACCGCCTACCCACGCAGGTCGCCGCTCCTCATACGTCGCTGGCCGGTGGTTCCCTGGACGGTGCCTCCGTAGCGTGAGGCGCCCAACAAACAACCGCACCCGGAGCGGTTCTCGCTGTCCCCCGCGGGCGAGACGGATCGTGAGGTCGCCGTCAACCTCACGCCGTGTTCGCAACGGCGGCGACCGAATCGGTCGCGGCCACCGCAGCCGCGCCAAAGGACGCAGGCGGATCGCGGTGACCGACGACGATGACGCCGCGCGCAACGGCGCCTCGCACAACTGACGTGCACCGGCGACCGCTGCTGCCGGCGCGCGGGGCGCCGGCAGCGTGTCGGCCGTCAGGCGGTCAAGTGGTGGTTGGTCAGGTAGCGGCGGACGGCACCGCGGCGCGCGAGCACGTCGGCCGAATAGTCGTGACCGGTCGTTTGGGCGTCGACGTCGCCCCTGCGCAGGCCCTGCAGCGCCCCGCCGGCGCCGGCGTTGTAGGCCGCGACCGCGAAGCGCGGGCGCTCGTCCTGCGCAACCCCGTGAGCCGCGGCGAACGCGAGGTTGCCACGGAGGATCTCGATCGCCTTCGTCGTCGAGTCTGTGAGCGTGGGGACGCAGCCGAGGGCGAGCGCCGTCTTGCCGTTCGTCGGCCCCCAGTGCCCCGACGCCACGCCGGGATGCGCGTGCAGCCACGCGGCGTTGAACCGGTCGTCGATCTGCAGCCAGCCGCGCCCGTGGCCTGCGTCGCCGACGATGTTATGGATGTTCGACTCACGCGACCCGATGGCGAGCAGCAGCGCGGGTCCGATCCCATCGTTGTCGCCCTGATGCGCAAGATCCGTGACGATGCCGATCTTGCGCTCACCGAACGCATCGAGCTCGGTGAATAGATCGTGTTCGCTGATGTTCATGCCCAAGGTCTCCGCTGGTTTGGTGGTGAGGGGATCTGCACAAGAGAGCCGTCACGAAGCGCGCCTGATACTCGGATCGTCGGTCCCCACGTTGCTCGGGTCGCCGTTAGATCCCTCCGGTAGGTGGCTTCCGCAGGACTCCCATTGGACGCGACATCACGCCCTGGATGCCGTCGGGGAGTTGGCGGCGCGCGAGCGCGTGACGCTCGCCCGTCGTGCCGGTGGGCGTGCTGGCTCCCTGCACCGGATCGAGGATCCGCTTGACCGGTACTCCGGTCCGGGGTGAGATGGTCAAGCCTCGATCATCAAACAGGGTGCGTTCCGACGATTTCGCGATGCGGCGCGAGGCCGCTCGAGAGAAGGGGTCTGGGATCATCATGGCCGTGTACGACGGTCGCCAAAGCGCTGGGCGTCGCCATCGACACGCGGGTTTGCGCGTGGGAACGGCTGCCTGATCAGGGCTGGGACGAGCACTTCGACGCCGTCTTGTGCGTCGGCAACTCGCTCGCCCACAGCGATGCACGCCGGGCGTCGCTGGCGGCGATGGCGAGCGTCCTGCGGCCCGGCGGTTTGCTCGAGCTGACGTCTCGTAACTGGGAGCTCGAGCACTCTGGCCTGCGCGTCAGCGACACGATCGTCGAGCGCGATGGGCGCCGCGGACTGGTCATCTACGACTGGCTGCCCCCTCGGGGCGAGCGCCACGATTTCGACATCGCCGTCGCGATCCTGAACGCGGACGGCACGGTCGTGACACACGCCGAGCGCATGTCCTACTGGCCGTTCACCCACACTGCACTGGCCCACGACCTCCAATCCGTAGGCCTGACCGTCGAGACCAACACGTCGACGCGCGAGGTCGAGCGCTACCTCGTCACCGCGCGCCGTTGATCGCGACCGCGCGGGGACGCTCCCGGAGCCACTCCATCCGAGCCGCGGCCTGCGATGGTTGACCGACCGGAGGCGCAGCGAAGTGCCGGATTTCGACGAGACCAGCAGCTGCGCAGATGCGTTGCTGCCATGTCGTCGAGAGGCGCAGCGACCGTGGGCGGGTGCGACCCGCGGAGGGCGCCGGACGATCCGAGTCGGGCCGTATGACACTCGACCTCGTTCAGTTCAGCGCTGTGATGCTGCCGATTGTCGAACCACGCGAATGAGCGTGGCGACTGCGTGCTCGAGCGGGCGCTCGCACTTTGGGCCCGCCGGCCTGTCATTGCTCCGGGGCGCGAAGCAGCACCACCGTGGAGCCGAGGAACTGCTCGGTTTCGCGCACGGTACGATGCGGTTCGTTGAGGAAGCCGAGTTGCCGGGCCTCTGCGGCCACGTGGTCGGCATCCACGCGGTCCAGTTCGATGACGACCTCGCGGGCATCGCGCCGCACGCCCGGCCCGATGATCTCGCGTCGGCGGTGGATCGCCGCTCGGGCGCCCGAGTCGACGACCGTCAGCAGCTGGCTCGCGTAGCGCACGTCCACGACGTCACACACCTGCGGTGGCGGCAGTAGATCGTGCTCGTCGTCGAAGCTGTCCATCGCGTCGGCCAGTGCGCACGCCAGCAGGCCGCCCGGGACGAGATGAGCCAGCGCGCCGCGCAGGAACGCGGCGCGCCCGGGCGCGCCGCCGAGCAGTTGCAGTGTCTGCATCGGCACGATCACCAGCGCGAACCGGCGACCGAGCCGGAATTCGCGGGCGTCGGCCACGATCGTCTCGACGCACAGCGCGCCGGCACGACGGTCCAGCACCTGCAATAGCGCCGCATCGATGTCCAGCGCGACCACCGACACGCCGCGGGCGGCGAGATCAAGACTCACGCGGCCGGTGCCGGCTCCGATGTCGAGCACGGGACCGCCCGCTTGCTCGGCGAGTTCTTGCCACAGCGACAGATCCTCTTGGTAGTCGCCGCACTCGAGGTCGTGCCATAGCGCGTCAAGATTCATCGACACAAGTCTCCTCCACGGCGCCCGCCGCGACACGCAAAGCGGCCGTTGATCTGGGGTACGCCCGCTTCGCCGGAAAGGCCGTCCGCCTCCGCGCTCGTGTGACCTCGACCACCGAGATCTTTCCACACCGAAAGAGATGGCGTGAGGAAATCGCCGATCTCGGACGCGCGCTCAGACGCAAACCACGAGCTTGTGGAGGTGCGACCTAACGGCTGTGGCCCGATATCGGCAAACACGGGCTCGATCGTCACCTGGCGTTGGCGGTAGAGCTCGCCGGCGAGCTGTCCCTGCAGCACGCGGCGCATGAAGGCGTAGCGCCCGCTGTTCCAGCCGGGCCCGCCAGCACGATCTGGTGGTCAGTGCAGACGGCCTGGCCAGCACCTCGCCGAAAATGCCGGCCAGCGCCGTCTCGTGACGCTGACGAAAGCGGGCGATCGTGCAGTGATCGGGCCGCCGGTTGGCCGCGATCACCCGGAACGCGATGTCCTCCATGCACGCGTGTTCGATCACCCGCGAGGAGCGCTGCCCGCGCGCGTACGCGTACGCGTACAGTGGCCATCATCGCCGGATTGTGCGCCGGCCGGCCGTGACCGTCCGCGCGGTAGCCGACGTAGAACGCACGGAGGTCCATCTCCACCATCGCGAAATGATCAGCGTCCCAGGCAGCGACGTGTTCACGGACGACGACGGCTACTGCTCGCGCAACCACGGGCGATATCCCGTACCGCGACGAAATCGAGAGCTCTACGGGCACGCCGGGGTGAGCCCGGTCGAGCGCAAGCTCGGCCTCGAGGAGTCGCGGCTGTTTGAGCAAGCGCACGGCGAGTGCGCGCTCCGCGTCCCGCGCGTCACTCGCCGGTGTCGCCGAGTGATTCCAGGAGCCGGCGCAGCGCGTCGGTGAGTGCCTTGCGCTGAGCGGGCGTGAGTGCCGCGAGCAGTCGCTGCTCGTTGGCCAGGTGGTCGGGTAGAGACGCGTCGATCAGCCGTTTCCCCTCGGCGGTGAGGGTGACGTCCACGCCGCGGCCGTCGCGCTCGCTCGGACTCCGTGTCACGAGCCCCCGGCGCTCGAGCCGGTCGAGGCGCTGGGTGATGGCGCCGGAGGTGACCATCGATGCGCGCATGAGCTGGGCCGGCGTCAGCCGGTGTGGCGATCCGGCGCGGCGCAGTGTGGCGAGGACGTCGAACGCGGGTCGGTCGAGGCCGTGCGCGCTGAAACTGCGGTCGAGCTCGGCGTCGATCCTCCGCGTCAGTCGCAGCAGCCGCCCGACCACGCCCATCGGCGCCATGTCGAGATCGGGGCGCTCGGCCGCCCACTGCTGCAGGACGAAGTCGACGTGGTCGGCCATTGCCCCAGCCTACCGCCTGGGAGTCGCAACGTGTTCCTTGACATTCTCTTAGTCCTAAAGTACATTTCGCTTAGTGCTAAGCGACCGTAGCCTTATCGCAGTGACCGCGCTGGCTCCCGCGATCTGGGGCACGACGTACCTGGCGACCAGCGAGCTGCTTCCGCCGGGGCGTCCGTTGCTGGCTGCCGTGGTCCGCGCTCTCCCAGCCGGACTCGCGCTCGTCGCGCTGACCCGACGCCTGCCCCACGGCGGCTGGTGGTGGCGCGCGGTCGTGCTCGGAGCGCTGAATATCGGCGCGTTCTTCGCGCTGTTGTTCGTTGCCGCATATCGGCTTCCGGGTGGCGTCGCCGCGACCATCATCGCGGTGCAGCCGCTACTGGTCGTGGCGCTTTCCGGGAGGTTCCTGGGTGAGCTCGTCGCGCCCCGCGTCGTCATCGCCGGCGCCGCCGGTGTCGTCGGCGTGGGCGTGCTCGTGCTTCGCGGCGGCACGACGCTGGACGCGATCGGCGTCGCCGCCGCCCTCGGCGCCGCGGCCGTGATGGCCACGGGGATCGTGCTCAGCAAGCGCTGGCCGTCGCCCGCGCCGCTGCTGGCGACGACGGGCTGGCAGCTCGTCGCGGGAGGCCTGGTCGCGGCGCCGGTCGCGTTCGCCGTCGAGGGGCCGCCCCCAGCGACGCTGACCGCGGGCAACCTCGCCGGCTACGCCTATCTCGCGATCGTCGGAGCTGCCCTCGCTTACGCGCTCTGGTTTCGCGGCATCCGTGCGCTCTCCCCCACGAACGTGACGTTCCTGGCGCTGCTGAGCCCCGTCGTCGCGACCGCGCTCGGCTGGATCGCGCTCGGCCAGCAGCTCACGCCGCTCCAGACGCTCGGCGTCGTGATCATCCTCGGCTCGGTGACCGTCGCCCAACTGCGACCGAGCCCGGCCACGCTCACACGGAATGCCGCGGACGCCGAAGGCGTCTCAGGGTGAGCCCTCGAGCGACCCGACTCGTCACCACAAGGGCTCGCCGACCGGCGCTGCCCGCACCGACAAACCCGGAGGCCATCTCATGGGCACCACCACCGCAGCGCCGAACCCCAGCACCCCTCTGACCGGTACGTTCGAGGCCGATCCCGTTCACTCCAGCTTCGGCTTCTCGGTCCGCTATCAGGGCGTCTCGATCTTCCGCGGGAGCCTGACCCACGTCGAGGCGGGGCTTCGCCACGGCCGCCTCGAGGGCACCGCGAAGATCGATTCGATCTCGATTCGGACGCCCGAGCAGTTCCGCGCACATGTCCTCTCGTCTGAGTTCTTCGACGTCGCCAACCACCCCGAGGTCAGGTTCGTCTCCACGGCGCTCGCCATCGACAGCAGCGGCGCGGCGAGCGTCACCGGTGACCTGACGATCAAGGGGATCACCAGGCCCGTCGCGGCCACCGGCCGGTGGACCGCACCGGCAGCCGACGCGTTCGGCAACGCCCGCGCCCATCTCGCGCTCGAGGCAGTCATCGACCGCACCGAGTGGAACATGAACTGGAACATGGCGCTCCCCTCGGGCGGCAACGCGCTCGCCAACGCCGTCACGCTGACGATCGAGCTCTCGCTGGTCGACCAGGCCTAGCGCGATGCGGATCCTCGGAATCTCCGGCAGCCTGCGCCGCGGATCCCACAACCGCAAGCTGCTCCGGGCGGCCGCCGCCGCGCTCCCGCCCGGAGTCGACCTGGTGGAGTGGGATGGGCTCGCGGCCCTGCCCGCCTTCGACGAAGACCAGGAGAGGACGCCCGCGGAGCCGGTGCGCGCGTTCCTCGACCTGATCGCCAGCGCCGACGCGCTCCTGATCGCGACGCCCGAGTACAACGCGTCGCTCCCGGGCGCGCTCAAGAACGCGCTCGACTGGGCCTCGCGACCGTTCCCGTCGAGCGTCCTGCGTTGCAAGCCGAGCGCGGTGATCGGCGCAAGCACCGGCCCGTTCGGCGCGGTCTGGGCGCAGGCCGAGCTGCGCAAGACGCTCACGGCCAGTGGCGCGCACGTGGTCGACGCCGAGCTGCCCGTCGGCACGGCCGCCGGCGCGTTCGAGGCCGACGGATCACTCGCCGACCCGACGCTCAGCGCACGCCTGCGCCGCCTGCTGAGCGACCTCGTCCGCGCGGGCTCACCCGTCCCGAGGGCCGATCGATCGCTCGCTCGCTGCTGAGTCGGACCAGAACCAACAGTCGCCGGCCCGGGGTCGAATGTGCTCCTTCTCGACGAAACCGCATCAATCCGCGATGCGCTCGATGGGCACGCTCGCCGGCCGCGGTCGTGCCCGCTCCATCAATATGGAGTGGTTGTCGGGCTGGCGCCTCGGTACGCCTACCATCGTGCCGCACTGCGAGGCGTCGTCGGCGTAGGCCTTGGTCGCGGTGCGATAGCGCGCGTAGAGTTCCCAGACGCCGGCCTTCGGCAGCCGCAGGGCCGCGATCCTCCAGGCTCCACCGCGCACGCGCGCGACTGCCAGCCGGGTCGCGTGCTTGGCGCCCGGCGCGTAGCCCCACAGTTGTACCTGTCCCGAGTTCACGTCGGTCCCGGCTGTGCCCGTGACGGCGAGCACTTCCGAGGAGACGCGTACCGCGCTGAAGTCGAGCTCGACGCCCAGCGCCCCGCGATAGTCGGGCGCGGTGGAGGTGAGGTCGAACGGCATGCCCTGGGCGGGCGTGATCGCCCATGTGGCGTCGAGCGTGTCCGAGGCCCACGGCGGCTGCTTGAACGAGCGCGTCGTCTGGACCAGCGCGGTGGCGCCCGGCGCGACTGTGATCCTCGTGGCGGTGCTGGAGAGCCCACCGAGCGCGCGATGCAGGTGGGTCCAGCGGCCGGCGCAGCGGACGACAGAGGCGCTGACGGCCGTCTGCTCGTCGACCGTCGCGCCGGAGATCGCCGGCTTGCCAAGCGTTTGGATGCCGACGGTCTCGGCTGTCGCCCCGGCGGTGATCGACAGCTGATGCGTGACCTTCGACGGAAGGTTCCCCGACACGCCCTCGGCCGACTGCTGGAGCGTGAACGACGGGTTGGCGAGCGCGGAGGCGGGAAGCGCGCACAACAGCGCGAGGGCGGCGAGCGGGAGGGGGCAGCGCATGATCAGCGAGTATCCGCCGTCGGGGCGCCCCACACAATGGCGCACGCGTCCCTGGGGCGCCATGGCGAAGTGCTTCCTTTCGACGAGAGGATCCTTGAGCGTGGAGCGCGGTACGGCCTGCCCCATCGACGCGGGTGGTCCGTTGCGGGGATGATCGACCCGACCATGTACGGACGAGCACGCGAGCCGGAGCGCCCCGAGACGCCGCGGGCGCGCAGCGCGTCGCACTCCGCCGTGTTCGCCGGCCTCGGCAACCAGGCGATGATCCGGCTGCTGCGCCCGGCACTGGCGCGCGAGCCGGCGCCGTCGCGGCTGAAGACCGACCCGGTCACGGACCTCCCCGCGGGCGATTACGCGGAGACGCTGCGCGGCGGCGGGAGCGTCATCCCGCTCTATGCGGAGCTGGCGAAGCTGCTCGACGTGACCAAGCTCGAGGGCTTCTCGGGCGAGATCAACCGGGCGCTGCGGCCCGATCCGGCCGACCTCAAGCCCGGCCTGAACTTCGTAGCGCGGCTCGGCGACCGCGGCCAGACGGGATACCTCGTCGACGGCGAGTTCACCGGCAAGCTGCCGACGACGCGGACCGGCTCAGAGCCGAAGGTCGCGATCCTGCTCGGCCCGAGTGCGTTCGACCCGGGCAACAAGGCCGCCGCGCTCGGCGTGCTGCGTCACGAGATGGAGCACGCCTTTCACGACCAGTTGGCGGCGAAGGCGCTCAAGCGCTGGCGCGAGGACACGGGCGCGGAGAAGACGCCGTTCGCCGGCTGGTTGGAGAAGCAGAGCATGGCCGCCGTCGACCGGGCGCTGATCCGCGAGCGGATCCCTCCGGGCAGCAAGGTCAACACCGAGGCGCTCGCGCATCTGGAAGGTTTCATCGCCGGCTTCCCGGTCGAGGCGAAGGACGTCAAGGAGGGCGCGCACCGCGTCTACGAGAACGAGCTCAAGGAGGCCGCCCGCCACTGGGTGGCCTCCGACAAGGCCGTGCAGGCGGAGTTCGTCACGCGCCTGAAGGCCTTGAAGGCGCGGCTGACGGGCGAGCGCCTCGACACGCTGCTCGCCGACCTCAAGGACCTCAAGGCCGGCGACAAGTCCTACGCGCCGCTGGTCGACGCCGTCCTGGGCTGACAGCACGCTGACATAACCCGCGGCCCTCGACGACTACGCGAGCGTCGCCAACTACGCCGGCCTCACCGCCGTCGCGCTCACCTGGCTCGCGTCCGAGCGACACCGCGAGCGCGACCCCGGCCGGCCGCCGCGGGCGATGGCTACTCCACGCACGATTTCGCTTCACATCGACCTCCGGCGGGGTACGGATCAGCTCCCGGTCCACAGACGCGACCGCGTGACCTATGACGTGTCCCGCCGAACACCCACGGGCGAGCGCCGGCGGCATCACCGACGAGCGCGCCCGCACATCATCGCCACTCCCGGTTCGACGCACCTTCACCGCAAGATTGACCTCCAGCGACTCCTCGCACCTCACGCGAGCCACCCTCACCATCACCGTCGCACGTGCCACGCGGCTCACGATCGTCATCCGCTCCACCGCCCCGTGCGGACGGCCGTTCTGACCGACGACCCACACAGGCCGCGACACGCCGCGGACCCCCAAGTCCTCGTCGCCCCAGCGGACACGCGCCGCCCTGCGGCGCTGAACGTGAGCGCTCGGCATCTGCGGACGAGCAGCCTGCCGCCCACCTCCGACCGCGCGCCGAGGACCGAGCCACCGCACGAGCGCAGCTCTCCGACGAAGTGGGCAGCGCGCAACTCGCCAGCGGGCCGCTTTCGAGCGAGACGGTGTCCGACTCGACTCGCTCGACGCGGTCGCCCGGACCGGCAGGGGGACGCGCCGTGACCGCCGATTGAGCGAGATGATGTCAAGCGTCGAGCTGCTTGCGGAGGAGCAAATTGTCGTGTCCGGTCGGATACTGCGCCAGGGTGCCGACGACCTCGAAGCGACGCTCGTAAAACGCCGGGGCCTGGAACGTGTGGGTGTCGAGCGCCACTCGTGCCTCCGCCTCAGCGGCTTCGAGCAGCCGACTGCCGACGCCGTGGGTGCGCATGTCCTCGCGAACCCACAGCGCGTCGATCCAGCACGTCGCGCCCCAGCTCCAGCCGTCCGATCATGCTCGCTGTGGTGGCCGGGCATCCGCTCGCCGGCCGTGCCGACATCGAACCTGCCGACCGTGCGCGGCGAGACGGTGGTCGATCTGCCGACCGGCGGGGGTTATGAGGTCAACGACACCGAGACCGTGCTCGAGTTCATCAGAAACGGACTCGCGATCGGCCTCTTGCCTCGGTCGCTGGTCACGACCGCGGACGGCGTCGCCTGCGTCGCGATCCGCGACCGCGCGCCGCAGTTCCAGACCGCGATCGCGATCCTGGGCCCAACGCCGGCGCACCGCCGCGACCCGAGCGATGCTCGAGACCATCAGCGACCGCACCAGCCCATCAGCGGCCGCCAGGGTCGCTCGACCGCGGGCACAGTCAAATGCTGAGGTCGACGGTGAGGTCGCGAAGCGCAGCGAGGTAGGGCGCGACGAGCGGGTGCCTTGCGCCGGGTGGCAGCAGCGCGTAGACGTCGCGGGTGGGGCCAGGCCCGGCGATCGGGCGCAGCGCCAGGTCGACGAACGCCCCGGCGAGCAATTGCGGCACGAGCGTGACGGCGAGTCCGCGCAGGACGAGCGCGCGGATGGCGAGCTGGTCGCGGGTGATCGAGACGAGGTTCGGCTCAAAGCCGGCAGCCCGGCACGTGCGGACGATCAGCCCGTCTGTTAGGGCGACTGTCCAGTCGTCGTCTCGCAGGTCGCCGAGGCTGACCGCGGCCTGTCGCGCGAGGCGGTGCCCCGGCGGGAGCGCGACGAGGAAATGCTCGCTCAGCAGGTCGTGGCGTTCGAGCTCGACAGGTTCGACGCGGGGCAGCGCGCTGTCCTGGAAGGCCAGAGCGAGGTGCAGCTCGCCGCTGCGCACGCGCGCGGGCAGCTCGTCGCCGCCCTCATCCACGACGGCTCGCATGTCGGGGTGTTCGATCCGAACGCGGTCGATAGCGGCTGGGACGAGCCCGGCCAGCGCCGTGGGGAACGCGCCGATCCGCAGCCGCGCGCGCTCGCCCCGGGCGGCGCCGGCCAGCTGCGTGCCGGCGAGCGCGAAGCGCTCGGCGATCGCGTCGGCGTGCTCGAGCAGGACCCGTCCCTCGGCAGTGAGCTTCACGCCGCCCGAGCCGCGCGCAAGCAGCGCGACGCCGAGCTCGCGCTCCAGCGCAGCGACCTGATTGGACACCGACGGCTGGGACAGCGACAGCTCACGCGCGGCGCCGGAAAACGAGCGACGATGCGCGACGACACGGAACGTCAAAACACGACGCGGGTCCATAGCTGAAGGCTATAGGAGCTGAAGAAATGTGATTTGAGACTATGACCGGGAGCGCTCACACTCGACCACATGCTCCCACCGCTACTCCTCGTGCAGGCTCTGATGCGCTCCTCGCTGCTCGGCGCGTACGTCACCGACCCGGTCATCCCCGAGCACACGCCGCATCCGGCGCGTCCGCATGTCCGTCGCCGCCGTCCTCTCGCCCTCGTCCCGGCGCTCGCGCGCCGCTCGTCATGATCACGCTCCCGGCGATCACCCTCAACGACGGTCACACGATCCCGCCGCTCGGCTTCGGGGTCTTCCAGATCGCCCCCATCGACACGAAGGCGGCGGTCGACAGCGCGCTCGAACTGGGTTACCGCCACATCGACACTGCGCAGATGTACGGCAACGAGCGCGGCGTCGGCGAAGCCGTTCGGGCGTCTGGCCTCGACCGCGCGGACCTGTTCATCACCAGCAAGCTCAGCAACGGATTCCATCGCCGCGACCACGCACGCCGCGCGTTCGAGCGCACGCTCGCCGACCTGGGGTTCGACTATCTCGACCTGTTCCTGATCCATTGGCCGCTACCGACCCGCTACGACGGCGACTACGTCTCGACCTGGAAGGTGCTCGAGGAGTTCCAGCGCGACGGGCGCGTGCGCTCGATCGGCGTGTCGAACTTCCAGGTCGAGCACCTCCAGCGCCTCGCCGCCGAGTGCGACGTCGTCCCGGCCGTCAACCAGATCGAACTTCACCCCTACTTCCTCAACCAGGACGTCAAAGCGCACGGCGAGAGCCACGGCATCGCCACCGAGGCGTGGTCACCGATCGCCCGAGGCGGTGTCCTCGGCGACCCCGCGATCGGCGACATCGCGGCCCGTCTCGAGCGCACGCCGGCGCAGATCGTGCTCCGCTGGCACATCGAGCACGGCAACATCGTCTTCCCGAAATCCGCCAACCCCGCGCGGATGGCCGAGAACCTCGGCCTGTTCGATTTCGCGCTCACGTCGGAGGACGTCCGACAGATCGACACCCTCGACCGCGGCGAGGCGGGCCGCACGGGACCAAACCCCGACACCTTCGCCTACATCCCCGGCTGATCGCAGAACGCCAGCGATGCTGGCACCGCAGACGGTGACGCCCGCCGCCGACCGAGCAGCGCCGCGGCGGGCGCGCGGTCATCGTCGCCCCCGCGCCCACCTGCCAGCTCCGCTCACGCCGCGCAGCCAACCACAAGACCGCACGCGCAAAACCGCATCCCCACAGCCAGGACGCCGCTGTCGAAATCATCCGATGGGGGCAGCGCCAGCGCCCTCGGACGGGCGGTCGCAGGCAAAGCACCAGTCGCCGGCGCCCCGGAGTCGTGCATCGTCTAGCCGTGGCGCAGGCGTCATCCACCGTCGCCGCCGCCTGCAGTCGGTCATCGCGCCGCCCGGCGGGGAGCGCAACTCGGAGCGCTGCTGTACGCGATGGCCACGATCGTCTACCTCGTTGCCTGGGACGTACGAACGGTCGCGCAGCTTTGCTTTCCGCGTGACGATGGACCCCGCTGCCCGCCACCACCAGCCGAACCGGAGACGTGGCTGACCGCCGCGCGGTGGTCGGCGTGGTCGTGCGCCACGCTGCTCGTTCTCGCCGCGCTCGCCTTCGCGGGCCGCGCCTCGGCGGGCCGATCAACGGCCTCGTCGGCCTGGCGCTTGCTCGCCGGGGCGTTCGCAAAGCGGCCTGCGCTTCGGCGTGCTCGTGCTCGCGGGATGACAACCAGCGGAGCGCCGCGCACGCTCGAGACTGCCCCTCGTCGAGGTCTGAGCAGCGCGCGAGTACGACGGCGAACCGGTTGCACGCCAGGCCGCCGGGGTGCTCGGATGCACGAGTGGAAGCTGTCGGTCGGCGCGGGCGCGCCGCTGCCCTTGTCGACCGCATCAGCGGCTGAGCGGTTCCGCGCGGGAAGCGCGCGTCAGTGCGGTTAGGAGTGAATCGCCTGGGTCACGGCCCTCGCGCCGCCCGACGTTGGCAAGCGCCCGGACCTCTGGCGGCGATTGCGATGTGCTTCCGGTCGTCACAGGCCGGCATCGATGAGTGCTCGCGCCGCGGTGCGCACGTCGTCGGCTTCGGCGAGGTCGGGGGCGACCTGCCATTGCATCGCGATACCGCGGACGAGCCCGACCAGCGCGACGGCGGCGGCGGCGGGATTGAGGTCGGCACGGATCGTTCCGTCGGCCACGCCCTCGGCGATCGCACGTTCGAAGTGGTCTCGGAAGAACGCGTCGCGGGCGATGAAGGCCTCGCGCAGGCTCGGTTCCTCGTCGCCGATCGCCGCTGCCCACAGACGCAGGAACACGCGCGCCTGGCGCGGATCAGAGCGAACCGCGGCGAGGTAGGCGTCGACGACGCCGAGGACATGCGCGCGCCCGCGCAGTCCGAGCGGGTTGGGGGTGAAGCGAGCCTGGGCCACGTCGGCGAGGCGGACCATCATCTGGTCGCGGCTGCCGAACTGGTGGTTGACGATCCCCCGTGAGTAGCCGGCGAGTTCGCCGACGGCCGCGGTGGTGACGGCACGGACCCCGCGCTCGTCAATGATGCGGTACGCCGCATCGAGCAGGCGCTCCTCGGTCGTCGCGCGCCGCTCGGCCTGCGTACGCGGGCGCGTTGCGCCGGCAGCGTGTGCGTCGGTGGCCACACCGGCAGGATATCCGTGGTACACTTACTTGCTAAGCGTTCAACAACTTGGAGAGGCCGATGATCTCATTCGACGAGGCCGCCCTGGCGGCGTTCCTGACCCGCGACGATGGCGGCCCGGTCGTGATGCTCAATCCGCTGCGCATCCCTGCCGACGGCGGACGCCAGGAGCGACCAAGGCCCCACAGATCGACTCCGCCCGGCGGTGGATACGCATGACCTTCCCGCCAAAGCAGCCCGAGGCCGTGACTCGGCACTGGGCCCGTCAGCTCACCACACAAGAGATCGCCGAGGGAATCCGTCGCACGCTGCCGACTCGCGTCAGGCTCGCCGCACCGAGCACGCTCGGTGAGCTCCCTGAGTCGGTTCCTCCGGTCGACGCCATCGCAACCGCTGCCTGACCCTCGGGCGATCGGGCTCACCCGCGATCGAACCGGTCACTGCCGTTCCTCGACGCATTCGGCAACGTGCGGGGGGCGTGTCGTGACGGGTCGGGTTGGATGGGAATGGGTACGAGGGCCCTCGTGCTCCGTTTGGTTCTCGGTGTCATAGCTGCTTGCCTGATCCTCGCGGGCCCGGTGAGCGCCGACCCGCTTCCGCTGCGCCATGACCGCGCGGCGGTCGCGATCGCGCTCGCCGGCTCGGACGTGGTGGTAATGAGCGAGCACGTGAACGGCCCCCTTCAACTGGTCGCCGTCGCGCGGACGGGGGGAAAGGCGAGGACGCTGTTGTCAGTGCCCAGCGGGGCGTTGGGACAGGGGCCGACGGACCTCGCCGCCTCGCCGCAGCGGGTCGCCGCCATCGTGGAACTCGACAAGACCAAGCGGCATCCGCACGAGTGGCGCGTCTACTCCGGGCCCCTGTCGGGGCCGCTTAAGCTCGTCCGGCAGACGCTCGACCCCAACGGCGACGCGTGGACGCCGTATGCAGTGAGCGTCGACGGTGATCGCATGCTGCTCGTCGAGGGCCTCCCGACATCCAGCGACGACCAGGACGCGGGTCAGGTACGCGCCGCGATCCTGGACTCCTCCGGCTGGACGCCCGTGCCGTGGACGTCAGGACAGCGCATGCCGATCGCGATCGCGGGGCACTACGCCGCGGTCATTGCGTTCGCGCCGCAGCGACTCGAAGTCGCCGATCTGGCCACCGGCGCGCCGGTCGCGGCGGTCAATGGACCGTGGCTGAACACCGAGACCGGAATTCCCTTCGACCTGCGCTCCGACGGCTTGCTCGCGGAGCAGATGAAGGCCGGAATCCAGATCGCCGGCGCGACGCAGACGCCGAGCACGGTGATCAACTCCGGCCAGCTCTCGTTCCCGACGTTCGCCGCCCGCGAGCTGGTCGCCTTCGACGATGTCCGCCACACGCTCGACGTGATCGGCGCAGACGGAAAGGCGACGCCGCTCGGACCGCCGTCGCTGGTCCACACGGATCTCGACGCGGACGCCAACGGCGTCGCCTGGCTGTTCAACGGCTGCCTCCGCTACGCGTCGCTGACGCACCACCTGACCGCCACAGGGCACGGCCCCTGCCCGGGCAGCGAGCTCGCCCTGTGGACCATCGGTCCGAGTTCCAAGCTGCGCCGGAGCACCGCGAAGGTGTCCCTCAAGTGCGTCACCTCGATCACCGGGCGCTGCAACGGCCGGCTGGTCGCACGCTCTGACATCGGCAAGCCGATCATCGGCCGCGGGACCTTCGACGTGCGCGCCACGGACAAGTGGATCAACGTTCCGATCCACTTCAACGCCGCGACCGTCGCCGCCTTCCACCGCCACGGCTGGGGCTCCGCGGTGGTCAACGCGATCATGCCGGACGGCACGGTCGGGACCGGAGCAGACTACTCATCAGAGTTCGACATCAAAGTCGACAAGCGAAGCTAGCGTCGAACGTGCGCCATCGGTCAAGCGGACGGCGCCCGCGCGCCGCTCATTCCCGGCATCTGCGATTTGCAGAGATGCCCGCTCCGTCGAGGAACGGGAGCGGTGTTCTGCGAAGCTGCGGGGCGTGAATCCCATGGTCGACGATCCGGTGCCGCGGCGGCTTGAGTGGGACGAGCTCCCCGCCGTCCTGGGACAGCTCGAACACAAGCGTGCGTGCGTGCGGCCGGCCGATCGGGGTCATCGCCTGCGCGCCGGCGGCGAGGATGCGCGTTCGGACTTGACTTCGGTCGGCGAGCTGCGGCGAGTCGACGTTCCTTGGCCGGACCTGATCGCGATTGCGGTCGGCGCCGGCACCTTGTTGAAGATCCACCGAGACGACTGGCGCGCCGCCGAGTACGTCACCTACGACAGCGGCGGCTATTTCCGGTTGACGCTTTCGCTCGTCGCCAACGAGCTGTTGATCGCCAGCGCCGACATGTTCGCCACCGACTACGAGGAAGACCCGGCGCTCGCACACCAGCCGGACACCGTCAAACCGGCCGAACCACTGCAACTGGTCCCGGCACCCGTCGAGATCGACGCCTTCGACGCTGACGCCGCGCGAGACACGATCGTGCGGCTGTTCTTTCAGCCCGGCGACCATGGCCACGCCCCGCACGTCGACATCGCTGAGGTCGTGGTCCTCGAGACCGCCGATCGCGTCTCGATCGGGCTGGTTCGGCGAGGTGTCGACGGCGAGTGGCCACGCGGCGTCCTCCACGGCGAACTCTTGGTGCGCAGGCCTCCCGTCGCACTCGACGTGCCACTCGACGAACCGCTCGCCACGCGCACGCTGATCGATGCCTGGACGGGCGCAACCGTCCGCCACGTCCAGCGACCGAACGGACCGCTACCCGCAGAGATCGCCGGCACTCCGCTCTGGCACCGCTTCCTCTAGCGTCGTGAGTGCGGGACCGGACGCGGTGGCACGACTGCCGCGAGGGGCTCAGATCCTCGAAAGGCGGCACTTGCTCGCCCGCGCAGGCGCCCGGTTGACCGGCGAGTCGCGGCCTCTGGCTCGCGGGCGGCGTTCAGTCCTCGATGTCCATGACGTCGTCGGGCGTGGCGCGGCGCGCGTTCAGGCGCGCGTCGGCGACGACCGTGTCGACCAGCGCCGCCGTGCCTGCGACCGCGATCTCGTTCGTGTAGATCGGTATGCCCGCAAACCAGACGCGTTCGTCGGGCCAGATCAGCGACGGCGGGCGGTGCGGCTCGTGGCGAAACGCCGTCGCCGAGCGCAGCGGGCCAGTCCACAGGTCCTAGCGGCGGTTGGGGAGATCGAGCGCGTCGACGTCGGGCACTCAACGCGATTCGCCGCCGCCAGCTCGCGCGCGGCGGCGCGCCCGCGGACGAGCTCCTCCCGAGCGGGTCGATCGTCCTCTTCGGACCACAACGCCCCGATCGCGATGCCGGCGCGCGGGTCGCTGCCCGTGTCGTACCAGAAGGGCCAGCCGTCCCATATCCCGAAGTGGACGGGCTGGTCGCCGGTGAAGCGGTCGAGCACGTCGAGCATCGCCTCGATGGTGGCGACGCCCCCGCGGTGGGCGTGCGGGTCATCCTCCGGCGCGATCGGCACGACGGCGTACCCGTCGTAGCCAGGCGCCACGGCGCGCCCGACGCTGGGCCCGAACCACCCATGCCGACCCGCGATCCAGCCACCGGCGTCGGGCCCGTCGTCCCACGCGACGCCGACGGCGACGAGATGCGGCGCGAGATGACGGTGACCACCCATCGACGGTACCGGTCACCCCTACGTCGCCACCTCGACCCGCGGCGGCCGATGGTTTCGCGCCTGCTCACGCGAACGCGTATCCGCCGGCCGGGCCGCAGCCTTCCATCCCGCACCGAAGCCAGTCGCGGCGCGGCCGCTTCTTGACCGGAGGCTCGCGTGCCGCCACGTGCGCGCCGACTGCCAACGGTCCTTTACGCGGTTTGAGCGCGTCGCTGGACGTGTCACTACGGCGGGAGTACGACGAAGGCGAGCTTGGTCTCGTCCGCGGACCAGGTCAGCTCCGCGCGCTCGGGACATTGGATGAAGCCGTAGTGCGCGATGTCGGTCGTCGTTGCGGTCGCGACGTCGATCACCGACACGGCGCACGTGTCGCCGTCGTCGGTGAGCCGGTACACGGCCAGCTGGCGCATGTCGGGAGACCAGGCCACGTCCATGCCGTCACCGCCAATGGCGACCGAGTGCGTGCTCCCGGTCGTGAGGTCGACCCAGCCGACCGTGCCCAGGCCGATCCCGGCGATCGCCGTCCCATCCGGTGAGAACACTGGGCGCAGCAGACGCTCGGGCACGGGCGCCCGGGTGCGGCGGCCGCTGCTCACGCTGATCAGCACGTCCCCGCGTTTGTCGGCGATCACCAGGCGCCGACCGTCCGGCGAGAACGGCGATCGCCCGAGATAGTCGACGATGCCATCGATCCGGCGCACCCGCCGCCCGCTGCGGGCGTCGAACACCGTCGTGTCGGTGCGGCCTCCGAACTCGGTGAGCAGCAAGCGCCCGTCCGGCGACCAGCGCACACCGAGGTCCTCCAGATTCGACGCCGAGACCCGGATATCGAATCGCTTCGCGCCGTCCGACATCCGTCGCACCGCCAAGCGGTACGGCCCGTTATGGCGTCCGACGACGGCGATCGCACGCGCGTCGGGGCTCAACACCGCCGCCTCTTCACACCCGTCAAGGAACCGCACGCGAACAAGCTGACCGTCATCGCGGACCGCGCTCACCACGCACGACATCGATCCCCGTTGCTCGCTCACCAGCAGTCGACCGTCCGCCGCGAACACCGGATTGTCTCCCCGTTCCACGGGCACCGGTCGGGGCGGGATCGCGAGCGGCGCCTGCGCTGGCCGGGATGTCGACGCCGACGGTCCGCCACACGCGGAGATGGCCACCGCCACGCACGACACAAACCCGAACAACCACCGCACTTCGCCAAGGTAGATCATCATCGACAACCGCTCTGCACACCAAGGGATGACGCATGCTCCACCCTCGCCTGCGCATGCGCGGCGGACAAGCACGCCGAACGCCGACACCCACCGCGCCCCGACGACCTCGCCCGCGCTCGACGAGACGCACACCTCCGGCGTGCACGCCGGTCGCTGACCGAGGTCGTCCTACCTCAGCCACCGCCGCTGCCCACATCGTCGATTTGGGGCAATCTGGCACGCGGACCACCCGGCGCTATCGCCTGCAGAAGCTGCGGGCATGTGCGGAAGAGTTCTGCCGCTGGTGACGCCGCTGTCGGCCACGGTGCCGTGTGCGGTTTCGGCCGAGAGCTCCGCGACAGTCGGCCTCGGGCTGACGTATCTGCCGCGCGCTTCACAGGCTCTCTAGAGACAGCCTCTCGTTCGCTCTGTGAAGCCTCCTCAATGCGCAACTTCCGCCTAGCGCCGCTCAGCTACCTCGCCGGACTTTTGCTACTGCTCGGCGCTAGCGCCGCGGCGGCTCAGACCACCGCCGAGTCCGCGGGCACCAACATGACGGTCGACGAGCCGACGCCGTTGCCTCAGGACACGCCGACGCCGGTGCCGACAGCGACGGCGACACCGACGGCCACCACGACGCCGCCGCCGGGCGTCCCCAAAGCGAAGGTCGAGGTCCCGCCATCGCACGCCGACAATGCCGCGCGCCGTGGTGGGACGCCGACGCAGCAGACTGCGGCGAAGGCCTGGGAGGCGAAGTACCGCTGCCTCACCAATCCCAGCCTGATGCTCGCCCATGGCGGCACCTCCCCTTCCGCTCCCCCACCACGATCCTACGCCTGGCTGGCCTACGTGATCTTCGGCACCTGCCTGCTACTGGTGGCCGGCGGCGCCCTGGTCCGGTGGTATCGCTCACGTCGCCCCAGCGCGGGCGGGAAGGAGAAGATCGGCCTACTCGAGGTCGTCGCCACCATCGTCGGCATCTGCGCCGGCGTCACGGGCCTCGTGAGCTGGGTCGCTCCGGACCTCGTGGCGCACGCCGAACCGCCGAAGCAGGCCGAGATGACGGTGCAGTCCGTCAACGCCCGGATCCGCCACGACCGCTTTGTCAAGACCGAGTCCCAGCGCACGGCACTGCACGGCAACGACCGCCGCGAGGTGGGCAACGTCATCTGGCTCGACCTGCACCTGCTCGGCTACCGCGGCACCAAACTGCGGCTCCAGTGGGGCTCGTTCGCGCAGCGCGCTCTGATCGCGGCGACCACCGAATACACCACCTTCACCCCGCCAACCGATGACGTCGTGCAGTTCCAGCCCGTCTGGGTCGGCTACCCCAACACCCAGTTCCGAGTCGAGCTCCGGCTCATGCTCGACAAGACCGGCCAGGTGATCCAGATGGCCAAGACCGGCGAGATGAACGGCAAGGTACCCCGCTACGCCTGCCGCACCGCTTGATGCGCGGTGGGCGAAACGTCAGGCTGAGGCCCGGCTCGAATCAGTCTGGGCGGTCGCTCATCGCTTCGGCACCAGGATCTGCGCGAGGGCTCCGCTTTGGAAGCGTTTCTCTTCGACGACGTCCAGCTTCAGGTGCTCTCCTAGCTCGGCGAATGGGCTGCGCCCCGCGCCGATCGCAATCGGGACGGTCGTCAGCTGGTATTCGTCGACGAGTCCCAGGCGCGTCAGCGACTTGGCGAAGTCAGGGCCGCCGTGGACCAGGACCGTCCCTTCGTCGTCTCGAGCCTTCAGGTCCGCGATCGCCGCGGCCAGGTCCCCGCCGAAGATCTCGACCGGTCCCCATTCCGCCTTCTTCAGGGTGCGGGAGAAGACAGCCTTCGGCTTCTGGTTCATCGCGGTTGCGATCGGCCCCTCGGACGCGGCCCAGTGCGGACCCATGATCTCGTAGCTGCGGCGGCCCATCGCGTGGACGCCGGCCGCCTCGAGCGCGCGGAGGTTCCACTCACCCGAGTCGTCGCCGAACCACTCAAACATCCATTCATGGGTCCCGTCCGGGCTGGTGGCAAAACCGTCGAGGGACACGACCATCTTGAGAACCACTTTTCTCTCGCTCATGCCGGTAGAGACCTACCCACTCGCGTGAACTCATCGCCAACCACTGACGAACCGTCTAACGGACCGCAGCTCGATCTCTCCCGGAGCGGCGCCTCTCGACGGATTCGGCACGTCGGCCCTGGGGCGGGGATCGGTCGTTCGATTCTTCTCGTGTCGCGGGCTGGGCTGCCTTTGCGCGCGGCGGAGGGGGATCAAGGGGTTGGCGGTGGTCAGCGTGGACATGAGCGCTTGTTGGCGGCCGGACCTCCGGCTGAAAGCTCCATGATCCGCCGGTCAGCGCGTCCGCCACAGCAGGAGCGCCACGATCGCCGCGCCGGAACCCACGGCGATCGCTTGCCGCTTGCCCTTGGCCAGCGCCCGGTCGAATTCGTCGAGCCGCTCGCGCGTCCACGCGACGAGATCGTCGATGTCAGGCCGCTCCGGGTCCGGGAAGCGGCGCATGATGTCCTGGTAGACCTTGCGCGCGAGATCGGGGCGCCGGCGAGTCTCGAGGTACGTCCCCGCCTTGGTCATCGCCTGCAGAAAGAGCAGCCGGATCTCCGGTTCCGCCGCATCGCCGAAGTCGGCGACCATCCTCGCGCCGGTGCGGTCGACGGCTCAGCGGAGGCCGTTCGCCGCGCCGATGTGGACCTGCTGCGCGAGCGCCGCGGCGACATGCTCGCGGAGGTCCGGCGCCGTCTCGGCGCCGTAGCGCCCGACGATCTCATCGGCGCACCTGATCGCCGCCTCGGGCCGTCCGAGGTCACCGAGGATCGAGACCCGCAACCGCATCGCCTTGGCCACGACGCGCTGCGATGCCGCGGTCGTATCGTCGGCGAAGCGCCGGACGCCGTCGAGGGCATCCAGCGCATCCTCGCGACGCCCGACCCGTCGCAACATATGCCCCTTGCTGTAGAGCGCGCGGGCGGCCGACTCGCGCAGCGCGAGGTCGGACGCGTCCGTGACCCGTTCGAGAATCTCCGCGAAGACCGCTTCGGCCTCGCAGTAACGGTCGAGCTGGCCGAGCATCCACCCCTTGTAGGCCAGGGCCTGACACGTATGCAGCCGCAGCCGCGGGTCATCGTCGCCGCCGAACCGCGCGACCGCCTCGTCCAGGCAGGCGAGCGCAAGCCCCGACTGCTGAACCTCAGCGCGAACCACGCCCTTCGCGACCAGCGCCCCGGCGACTCGGTCGCGTGCCTCGGGGTCCTCCGAGTCGCCGTCGCACACCAGCACGATCTCGAGATCCTGCAATCGCTGCGCGTGGTCGTCAATGCTGGGCAACGAGACATTCCTCTCTGCCGGCGGCACAGTCGGGGCGCCGGCCGCGGCGAATCCGCGCCGCCGCCGAATTGGTCAACGGGGTCGCGGGGAGCACCGCGGCGGTGGCCGTCGGCATAGTGGTTCTCCTCTCAGGTACGCGCGGGGGCGACGCCGGCCGCCGAGCCGTGCTCGGCGTGGACGTCGTGAGCATGAATCCAGGCCAGCTGTGAATAGAGATCCGCGAACCGGACGTCGCGTTCGGCGGTCTCCGGGCCGTCCGGAAGGTGCAGCAGGTCGGCGGTCCGGCGTGAGAGCCGCTGCACGGCCGCGGTGTGCTTCTGTCGGCGTTGGGCGTAGCGAGGCAGCGCGGACGCGGGATCGCCGGTCGTGAGGCAGTCGGCGAGCGCGATCGCGTCCTCGATGGTCTGGTTGGCGCCCTGGCCCTGGTGGGGGACCATCGCGTGCGCGGCGTCGCCCATCAGCACGACGCGAGCGGTGTGCCAGCGCTCGAGCGGCTCGAGGTCGTGCAGCGCCCAGCGTTCACCGGCGCCGGTGCCGCTGACCATCTCGGTCACTGCGGGGTGCCAGCCGGCGAAGGCGTCGATGACGTCCCTCACGGGACAAGATTCCATCCACGTCTCGTTGGTCCACTCCGAGGCGCGGACGACCGCCAGGAAGTTGACCGTGCGCCCGCCGTCGATCGCGTAGTGCAGCAGGTGACGCCCGGGCCCGGCCCAGAACTGCAGCGGGGTCGGATCCGGCAGGGATGGCATGGCGTCGACGGGCACGAGCCCGCGGTAGCCGACCGTCCCCGAGAAGCGCCCACGGACCGGGCGTGCCGTCAGGGAAGACCTGGTGGCGGCCCCGCTGACGCTGGCGGTCACGTGCGAGCGGGTCACCGAGTGCACACCGTCGGCGCCGACGACGACGTCGGCGGCAGCCGTCGTGCCATCGGCGAACCCCAGCACGGCGCCCGACCCGTGCTCGGCGATGCCGATGCAGCGGCGGCCGAGGTGCAGCCCTTCGCCGTCGAGCCGGTCCGCGAGGGCCTGCAGGAGCGCGACGCGGTGCACACCGTAGTAGGGCGCGCCGAACGTCGCCTCGTAACGCTCCCCCATCTCGTGATCGGCGATCACTTCGCCGTCCCTGCGGCGGATGACGAGCGCGGAGGGGACGACCGAGACGGCCTCGACCTGCTCGCCGAGCCCGAGTCGCCGCAGTTCACGGGTGCCGTTGGCCGACAGGGCGACCGCGGCGCCGATCTCGCGCAGCTCGCTCGCCTGTTCGTAGACCTCGTACTCGATCCCGCGCTCACGCAGCGCGAGCGCGTGGACCAGCCCGCCGATCCCGCCGCCGACGATCGCGACCTTCATGCGCCTAGGCGATGGCCGCGGCGCGTGCCGGGGCCAGAGCGAAGTCGTAGGTGACCGCGTAGCCGTCGCCGGTCCGCTCGGGGTGGACGATCAGCTCCGGCTTGACGGCGCTGGCGACGTCGGAGTCCAGGTAGTCGCTCGTGTCGATGAACAGCTGCGTGACAAGTGGCTCGTAGCCTTCGGCGCCCACGATCAGATGGATGTGGGCCGGGCGCCACGGGCTCCAGCCGGCGGCGGCGGTCATCCTGCCGGTCGGGCCGTCGAGCGGGATCGTGTACGGCCCCGGAATGACGGTGACGAACGTGTAGCGGCCGTCGGCGTCGGTACGAACCTGGCCGCGCAGGTTGCCGTCCGGCGGCCCCGGCATGAAGCCCGAGTAGCGGCCCTCGGCGTCGGCCTGCCAGATGTCGAGGTTGGCGCTGGCCAGCGGGGCGCCGTCGGCGTCGGTCACGCGCCCGGAGACGACCGTGCGGTCGCCGGGCTCGTCAGCGCGATGCGGGAGCTCGAACGGCGCCTGCATCAACGGCGCATCCGCCAGGTGGAACGGGCCGAGGATGGTGCCCTGCGATCCGGTGCGGTTGCTGAACGCCTGTTCTTCGACGACGTGCTCGATGAAGACGTCGCCGAACAGCGGCCATTCGCCGGCCTCGCCGACGTCGATGAACCACTGCTTGGCGGCCTGGTACTCCTCGTAGGTGACGTCGTTGGCGACGATCGCCTCGTGGACGCGGCGCAGGATGTCCGTGATCAGCTGGTTGGCGCGGTCGGGCATCGTTTCTCTCCTCATTTGATGGCGTTCGGGTGATGCGCCAGCGGTGTGACGCGGATGTCCAGGTAGGGGAACAGCGGCAGGCCGGACAGCAGCTCGTGCAGCTCGTCTACCGAGCCCACGTCGAGCACGCTGACGTTGGCGTAGCGGCCGGCCACCCGCCACAGATGCGGCCAGCGCCCCTCACGCTGGGCCGCCTGCGAGTACTCCCGCTCGCGCGCCCGCAGCTCGTCGGCCTGCTCCGCCGGCAGGTCGGGCGGGAGCCGGACCTCCATCTCGCACAAGAACAACATCAGCGATCCATCCGGTAGCGCTCGAGGCGCTCCTCGTCGACCTCGACCCCGAGGCCCGCGGTCGCCGCAACCGCCGCGCGGCCATCGCGGATCTTGGGCGCGGTGACGACGAGATCGTCGGCGAGGTCGAGGAAGTTCGTGAGCTCGGCAGGCCGGCCGGCGGTAGCGGCGAACGCGGCGGCGAAGCTGACCGTGGCGAGCGCTCCGAGCGCTCCTTCGTATTGGCTGCCCATCACCACCGGCACGTGGCGGGCGGAGCACAGGTCGAGGATCCGGCGCGACTCGGTGAAGCCGGTGCGCGCGGTCTTGATGCTCACCTGCCCGACCGCGCCGTCCTCCAGCGCGCGGTCGACGTGCGCGAGGCTGATGCAGCTCTCGTCGCCGGCCAGCGGCACGCTCCAGCGCTCGGCGAGCGCCCGGCGGCCCGGGTCGTCGAGCGCGGTCGGCTCTTCGATCGCCCGCACGCCGAGCTCGATCAGCGCGTCGCCCGCCGCGAGCGCGTCCTGGTAACTCCAGCCCCGGTTGGCGTCGACGTACAGGTCGGCGTCGGGCAGCGCCGCGCGGATCGCGCGCACGCACGCGACGTCCTCATCCGGCGCGCGGCCGACCTTGACCTTGAAGGTCCTCACGCCGAGCTCGTCGCGGATCTGCACGGCCTCCGCGGCCATCCCGGCCGGCTCGCCGAACGAGACCATGTGCGCGGCCGCGACGTCGTCGGCGTACCCACCCAGGAGCGTGTGGCACGGACGTCCGAGAATCTGCCCTACGAGATCCCAGACGGCGAGGTCGACCGCGCCGCGCGCGACGTAGTTCCCCGCGAGACCGGCGCAGCGCTCAGCGAGGAGCTCCACGCGCAGCGGATCGAGCCCGGTCAGCACCGCGTTCAGCGGGCCGCCGACGGCCTCGACGATCGAGGCCTGCGTCTCGCCGTAGGTGTACGGACGCGGCTGCGCCTCCGCCTGGCCCACCAGGCCCGTGTCGCTGTGCACGCGCACCAGCACGTTGTCCGCGCTGGTCACGGTCCCCGAGGCGAACTCGGGCGGCCGGCGATAGGGCAGCGCGAACGGGATCGCCTCGACCGCCGTGATCCGGACCGTGTCGACGAGCGTCTCGAGCATGGCCCCAACCTAAGTCGGACGACTCCGTCCCGCAACACCAATGGAGTGTCAATTGGATACCTTCTCGATATGAATCGAGGAGGATGACCGATGGAGCTTCGGCACCTGCGCTACTTCGTGGCCGTGGCCGAGGAGCGGCACTTCGGCCGCGCCGCCGAGCGCCTGCACATCGCCCAACCGCCGCTCTCTCAGCAGATCCGCCGCTTCGAGGCCGAGCTCGGCGAGCCGCTCTTCCACCGCACCACCCGTAGCGTCGACCTCGCCCCCGCCGGGGAAGCACTACTCGAACGCGCGCGCGAGATCCTCGCCGCCGTCGACTCCGCTCTTGACGACGCCCGCCGTGCCGCCCGCGGCGAGTACGGACGCCTGGCGATCGGCTTCACCGGCTCCTCCACCTACGCCCTGCTCCCCGCGCTGGCCGCCGCCCTGCGCCGCGAACTCCCCGGCGTGATGCTCGACCTGCGCGGCGAGTTGCTCACGCCCGCCCAAGTCACCCAGCTCCGTGACGGCACGCTCGACCTCGGGCTGCTGCGGCCCCCCGTCCATGAACGCGACCTCGCCACCGAGGTCCTGCACTCCGAACCCCTCCTCGCGGTCCTGCCCGACACACACCCGCTCGCGCAGGCCGACACGGTCTCGCTCGAGCTGCTCAAGGACGACCCGTTCATCACCTACCCGTCGCATTTTCGCTCCGTCCTGCACGACGCCGTCGAGGACGCCTGCGCCGCCCACGGTTTCAAGCCGAACGCCGCCCACCAAGTCGCCGAGACCGCAACGCTCGTCAGCTTCGTCGCTGCCGGCCTCGGCGTGTCACTCGTTCCCGCCTCGGTCGCCAACATGAGCGTCCACGGCGCCGTCTACCGCCCGCTGGCCCACGACACCACCCGGGTCGAACTCGCCGCCGCCTGGCGCCGCGACGACCACCGCCCCGTCCTCGCCCGAGCACTCGACATCATCCGCCGCGACCTGCACGCGAGATGAGGATCCATATCGCCGGCGTCACCAGTTGAGACGTCGCTGGTCTTTGTCAACGGGCCACGTGGCCCCTAGCGTCTGATCTCGCGAGATCAACCGCATTGGGGAGGAGATCATGCGCACACGAAGGACGTGGTTGGCGGTCACGGTGGCGGTGCTGTGCTGGCCGGCCGCGACCGCACAGGCCGCCGCGCAACTGCCGGCCGCGAGCTGCGGTTCGCTCACGGCACTCGACCTCGCCGACGTCGACACCCAAGTCGTCTCGGCGGCCGACAGCACACAGAACGGGCACGCGTTCTGCGACGTCAAGGGGTACATCAGCCCGCAAACGCAATTCGAGGCGCTCCTGCCAGAGACCACGTGGCAGGGCGACTATCTGCAGGAAGGCTGTGGCGGCTTCTGCGGGACCACGGGCGTGAGCCTCAGCGACCCGTCGCGGACCAGCGGCCACCAAGGCCCGTTCGCACCGCTCGCGAACGGCGAGCTGGCGGTCGCCGCCGACGATCAGGGTCACGAAGGCCCCGGCGCGCTGTGGGCGAAGCACGACTTCCTGCTCCGGGTCGTGTTCGGCTATCGCTCCGAGCACAGCCTCGCCCAGGCCACCAAGGCGATCATGCAGGCCTACTACGGTCACGGCCCGGCCCATTCCTACTTCGACGGCGTGTCCGACGGCGGCCACGAGGCGCTCGACCTCGCGCAGCGCTATCCCGGCGACTTCGACGGGATCATCGCCGGCGCGCCCGCCAACAACTGGGCGCCCTTGGTGGGCGAGTACCTGCCCTGGCAGATCCGCTCGAACATCGACGCGCGGGGCAACCAGATCCTCGACGCCTCCAAGCTGCCGGCGCTGCACGCCGCCGTGATGAAGGCCTGTGCCAACGCCAACGGCGTGATCCCGGACCCGCGATCGTGCACGTTCGATCCAGGCACCTTGCGCTGCCCGACCGGCACCGACGCGGCCGGCTGCCTGACGCCCCCGCAGGTCGCGATGGTCCGCAGCGAGTACCGCGGACCGACCGACCCGCGGGGCCGCGGACTGTTCGACGGCGGCGAACCGTACGGCTCGGAGATCAGCTGGCAGGGCTGGCTCGTCGACGCCCCCGGCGACCCCGCGTTCCCTCGCGACACCGCCGCGTGGTCGATCGCCGACGGCTACCTGCGCTTCGCGGCGTTCCTCCCGAACCCGCCCTCATCGTTCCGCCTGTCGGACTGGACGTTCAACGACGCCGGGTACGCCGCGCTGGAGCGGCTCGGGGGCATCTACAACGCCACCGATCCCGACCTGTCGGCCTTCCGGGCCCGCGGCGGGAAGCTGATCATCTACCACGGCTGGGCCGACCAGGCGATCTCGCCGTGGGCGACGCTCGACTACTACGTCGCCGTCGAGCGCCAGGCAGGCGGCTACGCCCACTCGCAGTCGTTCTCGCGGCTCTACATGATCCCCGGCCTGTATCACTGCCCGTGTGGTCCCTACGCGACGGGCGACCCGGCCACCAACCCGCAGTTCATGGCGCAGCTCGTTGCCTGGGTCGAGCAGGGCCAGGCGCCCGGAAATGTTTCGCTTCCCGTGACGAGCCAGACGACCGGTACGCCGGCCCCGATCGCCGTCGCCCCGTTCGACGCCCTCGGCCCTGTGCCTCACAACGCCGGTCTGAACAGCAACTACGAGTACATCGGCGCGCGCAGCGCCTACCAGCCGCATAACGAGCTCTGGTGCCACGAACAGGGCACGGGCCTCGCCTGCTCCGGGCATCGCAGCGGGGACGACTGACGGTCGGTGGGGCGAACCGCGCCGTGCGGACCGGCGCGGTTCGCCGGCAACCATGTTGGACGAGCTCAGGGCAGCGCACCGAGGAGTTGAGCCGTCTCGCCGAGGGTGCCCGCCCGGAAGCGGCGCCTCGAGATCGGCGTCGGTCTCCACGCGCACCGAGCGCTCGAGTTCGCGAGCGGTGCGAATCGACGCCACCGGGCGCACGTGCGGTACGCCTCGCCTCGATCTACCATCGGTTGAAATCACCGTACAAGTACCGTACATTGCTCCTGTGGCCACGCGAACCAAGCGCATCGAGATGCGGGCAGACGCCGAGAGCGAGGCGCTGATCACGGCGGCAGCCGCCGCGCGCCGCGTATCCGTCTCGGCGTTCGTTCTCGAGGCGGCCACGGAAGAAGCCGGACGGGTACTCGGTCGCGGCGACCTGACCCTGATGCCGGCCGATCAGTTCGACGCGCTCATCGCCGCCCTCGACGAGCCCGACGACGCCCCCAGGCTCGCCGAGGCCGCGCAGCGCCCCCGCCGATACACGCGCGGGTGAACGACTGGGTCTCTCAGCCGCTCGCTGAGGACCACGATGTCTCCAATTTCGGCTCCGGTAACGACCTGCTCGATCGCTGGCTCCAGCGCGATGCACTCCGAGCGCATCGCGCCGGCATCTCGCGCACGACCGTATGGACCTCTCGCGACGAACGCACCGTCGTGGCCTATCACGCGATCGCGCCTACGCAGGTCGCGCGCATCGCGCTTCCCAGCCGATCGCTCAGCGCCGGCTACAGCCACGTACCCGGCTACCTGATCGGTCGACTCGCGCTCGATCAGACCCTCCACGGCCAAGGACTCGGCACCCAGTTGCTCCTCGACGCGCTCGAGCGGATCGTGGAAGCCGCCGACCGCGCCGGCGGCCGCGTCATCGCCGTCGACGCGATCGACGAACACGCCCATCGCTTCTATCGCCACCACGGCTTCCACCCCACCGAGCACTCCAACCGGCTCGTGATGAAGCTCGCGACCGCCGCAACGATCCTGCGTTAGACGGTGCGACCTCCGGGTCGCGGTCCCGGCGGTCTCGGCCAAAATCTGGCTCTGCGCCGACGTTCGGGCGGCCTCGTGACCACCCGCGGGAAAGATCTACTGGCCGCGGCGCTTGCCCCGCGCCGATGCACCCACACACGGCACATCGCAGCTTGCAGGGCCTTTACGGGTGAGCGACGGGACTCGAACCCGCGGGCGCCGGGTGTGCGCGCCGGGTGAGTAGTGGTCCACCTGCGCCGGTCCAATAGTGACCCACCTGGCGCGGGGTCGGTTCGTCCGGCGGGGTCTGGACTCTCGCTTGATCTGAACGACCGGGCGAGGAGGAGGGTGTGGTCGGCGTGGAGCAGTGGGCGGAGGTCAGGCGCATGCACCGCGTCGAGCGGTCGTCGATCCGTGAGATCAGTAAGCGGACGGGGTTGTACCGCCGGCGGGCGTTGGCGGCCGAGTCGCCGCCGAGGTATTCACGGTCGCGGCGGCGTCGAAGCTCGATCCGTTTAAGGAGTGGGTCTGCGAGCAGTTGCGCGAGGATCCGGGGATCCCGTCGCTGCGGCTGCGCGAGATGGCCGACGAGCTTGGTTATGAGGGTGGCAAGACGATCTTCGACGACTACGTGCGCGAGGTTCGCCCGCGGTTTCTGGTCAAGCGGACCTTCCAGCGCACGATCTACCGGCCCGCAGAGTTGCTTCAGTGCGATCTGTGGGAGCCGAGGGCGCTGGTTCCGGTCGGCCACGGACAGTTGCGCCGCGGCTATGTGGTGACCGCGGAGCTGTGCTGGTCGCGCGTGATCGCCGGCGCGCTGATCTTCTCCAAGGAGGCGCCGGACATCTTGTGGGGTGTCGCTCGCTGTCTGTCGCGGATCGGCGCGCTGCCCGAGAAGCTGGTCTGGGACGGTGAGGCCGCGATCGCTGGCAGCGGCCGCCCGACTGGCGCGTTCGCCGCGTTCTGTGGGCAGCTCAGCATCGGCTGGGTGATCCTCGACGCCGGCGATGCGCAGGCCAAAAGTTGAGTCGGCCGAGCACGTCGAACGTGGAGCCGACGACGGAGACGTCGCTGGCGCCGAGCTCTGTGGCGGTCCGAAGTAGCCACCGGTACGCGGCCCAGCGGGATCCGCCCGGCTCCGGGATCGCCCAGTCGACCTCCCAAACGCGTGGGATGTCGCGCCGCGCACGATGCTGCGGCGCCTGCTCCGCTACCCCTCGATGACGCTGCTGCTGGTCGGCATGCCGATCATCTTCCTGCTGCTGTTCGTCTTCGTCTTCGGCGGCCAGCTCAGCCACGGGCTCGGAGCGGGGCTCTCCGGCGGCCATGCCGGCCGCTCGGGCTATCTCAACTACGTCACGCCCGGCGTCCTGCTGATGACTCTCGCCGCCGCCGTCCAGGGCACGGCGATCGTCGTCGCCATGGACATGACCGGCGGCATCGTCGACCGCTTCCGCACCATGGCGATCGCCCGTTCCGCCGTGCTCACGGGCCACGTCCTGGCCAGCCTCATCCAGGCCCTGGCCGGCATCGCCATCGTGCTCGTCGTCGCGGTCGGTCGGCATCGCCGTCGCCTCCTACCTCTGGGCCATCAACCTCTACACGCACCGCCAACCGCGCTGAGCGCCCGGCGGACGCCGGGGACGCGCCTCGCGGGCAGTCTTCCGCGTGGTCGGCGTGTCATCACGCGGCCACGCGGACGCGCGCCCCGTCGCGCAGATAGACCGGGATCTCGTCCAGTGGGACCTCCTGGTCGATCACGCCGCCGCCCTCGTGCACCCTGCCGCTCCAGACGTGCGTCCAGCTCGCGCCCTCCGGCAGGTACACGAAGCGGCGGCGCGCCCCCGCCTCGATGACCGGCGCGACGAGCACGTCGGGCCCGAACAGGAACTCGTCCTCCACCGTCCAGGCCTGCTCGTCGTCCGGGAAGTCGACGAACAGCGGGCGCATCGCGGGCAGGCCCTCGGCGGAGGCTCGATCGAGCTGCTCGTGCAGGTACGGGCGCAGCCGCTCGCGCATCAGCAGGACTTCCCTGATGATCCGGTAGGCCTCGTCGCCGAAGCTCCACACCTCGTTCGGGCCACCGGTCATGTCCCAGCCGGTGGGGATGCGCGGCTCACGGTCGCCGTGCAGACGGAAGAGCGGGCAGAACGCGCCGTACTGGAACCAGCGGACGACCAGTTCGCGGTAGTCGTCGTCGCGCGCGTCCCCGCCGTGGAAGCCGCCGATGTCGGTCGTCCACCACGGGATGCCGGCGACGCCGATGCTCAGCCCCGCCCGCACCTGCTGACGCAGCGACTCCCAGGTCGCGGGGATGTCGCCCGACCAGACGGCGGCGGAGTATCGCTGCTGACCGGCCCAGGCGGAGCGGCACAGCAGCACGGTCCCGGCGCCGTCGGCCGCCATGCCCTCGGCGAAGATGCGGGCGTTCTCGCGCGGGTAGATGCCGGCCACCTCGGCGCCGGGGCCGGCGTGGTAGACGAGGTTGCCGTGGTGGCCGGGCTCGATCTCGGGCTCGCAGGCGTCCAGCCACCAGACGTGCACGCCGAGGTCGTGGTAGTTGCGCTTGGCCACCGACCAGATGAACTCGCGCGTGCGCGGGTTCGTGGGGTCGTAGAAGGCGACCGGCATCGGCACGTCCATGCCCTTGTCGCGGATCGTGCCGTGGAACTCGACGCCCTGGTCGGTGCCGACGAGCATCCCTCCGTCGCGCAGCGCCGGGTAGTTCTCGGACAGCGGGGAGATCGTCGGCCAGATCGACACCATCAGGTGGACGCCGATCTCCTCCAGCTCGCGGATCATGGCCGGCGGGTCGGGCCACTCGGCCGGATCGAACCGGTAGTCGCCCATCGCCGTCCAGTGGAAGAAGTCCGCGACGATCACCGACAGCGGAAGGCCCCGCCGCCTGTGCTCGCGCGCGACCTCGAGCAGCTCCTCCTGGGTGCGGTAGCGCAGCTTGCTCTGCCAGAACCCGCTCGCCCATCCCGGCAGCCGCGGCGCGTGGCCGGTGGCGTCGGCGTAGCGCGCGAGGATCTGTGCGGGCGCTCCCGCCGTGAGGAAGTAGTCGATTCCGCGCGCCTGCGAGGCGGTCCAGCGCGTGACGTTGTCGGCGAACTCGACGCGCCCGACCGCCGGGTTGTTCCACAGGAACCCGTAGCCGCGGTTGCTCAGCACGAACGGGATCGACACCTCGCCGTTGCGCTGCACGAGGTCCAGCGCGAGCCCCTTGTGGTTGAGCCGGCCATGCGTGCGCTGGCCCATGCCGTAGAGGCGCTCTCCCGCATAGGCGCGGAATTGCTGGTGGATCTCCGCCGCCCCCGAGCGGTTGCCGTAGTACACGCGCGCGCCCGGCCACCAGTAATGCTCGCGCTCCTCCGCCAGCAGCTCCTCGCCGGTCGACGTCCGGGTGAAGCGCACGAGCGGCGTCGGCTTGCCGTTCGCCGCCGGGACGGTGACCTCGACGGTGAGCTCGCCGTTGACGAGCCCGGCCGAGCCGTTGCCGATCGTGACGTGCGCCGCGCCCCCGCCGGGGGGCGGCTCCTGGAGCGCGCCGACGTCGCTGAGTGGCAGCGAGTGGTTGGCGGCGCGGACGCGCACGCTGTCCGCCCCCCACGGCTCGACACGGAGGATTTCGTGGCGGTGGCGAACTTCCAGGGCGTCACCCGCGCGGGTGAATGCGGTCACTGAAATCTCCTTCGCGAACTAACTCTGGCGGGAATCGTGGTTATTTGACCGCGCCGGCGGTCGTGCCGGCGGCGACGTACTTCTGGGCGATCACCAGCAGTACGACGGCGGGGAGGGAGGCCATCATGGCCGTCGCCATCACCGAGCTCCAGTCGGCGACGAACGCACCGATGTACGTGTACAGACCGAGCGTCACCGGGCGTACGTTCTCCGTCGTGGTCAGCGTCAAGGCGAACAGGAAGTCGCCCCACGCGAACAGGAAGCAGAACAGCGCGGCGGTGATGATCGCGTTGCGGCACAGCGGGAGCACGATCGAGACGAACACTCGGACCGGTCCGGCCCCGTCGACCTGCGCGGCTTCCGTCAGCGACGGGGGGATCGTGAGCATGAACGCCCGCAGGATCAGTATCGCGAACGGGATCCCGAGGCCCGAGTCGGCGAGGATGAGCCCGGGCACCGAGTTCAGCAGCCCGAGGTTCGCATACGCGCTGTACAGCGCATTCGCGACGACGATGTTCGGCACCATCTGGCTGATCAGGATCACCAGCAGCACGACGCCGGCCCCGCGGACGCGGAGGTGTGCGAGCGCATACGCCGCCGGCGCGGCGATCAGGAGGCTGAAGATGACGCTGCCGATCGCGATCTCGAGGCTGGTCAGGAGGTGACCACCCTGGTCGTGCAGCGCCTTCGAGTACCCGTGGAGGCTGATGTCGCTCGGCAACCACGGCGTCGCGACCGCGCCGCTGCTGCGCTGCAGCGAGACGTTGAGCATCCAGTAGACGGGAAACAGCAGCACGGCGAGGATGGCCACGCCGATGATCGTGTGCCCGACGCCGCCCCGCCGGCGGTGACGTGAACTGCGCCGCCGCTGCGTCGTCGCGGCGGCTCGGCTGGTGAGCGCGCTCATGCCGACTTCACCCGGCTGGCGCGCACGTAGAACACGGCGAAGATCAGTGAGATGACGATCAGGATGTTGCCCAGCGCGGCGCCCTGACCGAAGTCGAACTCCACGAACGACAAGTGGTAGGACTGGGTGGCGATCGTCTGCGTCGCGTTCGCCGGCCCGCCGCGGGTGAGGCCGAGGATGATGTCGATCACTTTCAGTGTGTAGACGACTCCCAGCACGAGGACGACGTTCACCACGGGGCGCAGCAGCGGCCAGGTGATGAACCGAAACGCCTTCCAGCCGGTCGCGCCGTCCAGCGCGGCCGCTTCGTAGAGCTCCTCCGGGATGTCCTGCAGCCCGCCGTACAGGATCGTGGTGTTGAACGGGATACCGATCCAGATGTTCACCATGATCACGGCGACCAGCGCCAGCGAGGTGCTGGTCAGCCACCCCGGTTGCCCGACACCAGGTGCAGCGCGGACAGGATCCGGTTCAGCGCGCCGTTGTCCTGGTCGAGAATCCAGCGCCACACGGCGCTGGACACGATCAGCGGGATCAGCCAGGGCAGCAGCAGCAGCGAACGCAGCACGCCGCTGAGCGGAAACTTCTTCGTGAAGTAGAGGGCGATCGCCAGGCCGATCGTGAACTGCCCGGCGATCGACCCGACGGTGAACAGCAGCGTGTTGACGGCCGCCTTGCTGAATACGGCCGAGTGGATGACGGTGCTGTAGTTCTCCAGCCCCACCCACGGCGCGACGCCGGTGAAGAACGTCGCGTTCGTGTAGTGCTCGAAGCCCATCACGACGTTCTTGACGATCGGATAGCCGAAGAACAGCAGCAGGTACGCCACCGCGGGGAGCAGGAACAGCAACTCGACCCTGCGCTGGCGCCGCCGCGTCCGCGGGCGGCGGCGGCGCGTGGTGGGAGTGGAGAGCGCCCCCACCACGCTGCTCGACGGAGGACCGCTAGCCATTCTGCGCCTGCTCGAGGGCCTTGGCCGGCGCCGCCTGGCCGGTCAGCGCGGCCTGCTCAGCCGTGTAGATCTTCGTCGCCGCCTTCGGCCACCCCGGGCCCAGCTCGCCGGTGCGCGCGCGAGCATTCTCCACCAGTTCGCTGAATGTCTTCATCGACGGCTGCTCCACGACGAACTTCGACTGCAGCGCGGCCTTGGTCGGGACCGTCTGGCGCTCCTTGGCCAGCAGCATCTGATTCGCGTCGGAGTTCAGGCAGGCGACGATCTTGGCCGCCTTCGCCTGGCGTGCCTTGTCGCCGGTCTGCGGCACCGTCCACGTCTCCCCGCCCAGCGGCGCCACGACGGTGGCGCCCGGCTTCGGGGCGGGCACCGGGACGACGCCGTAGTGCAGTGACTTCTCCTCGTTGAGCACCGGGAACTGCCACGGGCCGTTGATCATCAACGCGGCGTTGCCGGCCTTGAACTGGTCGTTGACATCGGCCTGCGTCCAGTTGAGCACCGACTTCGACGCCGAGCCGTCCTTGACCAGGTCGACCAGCAGCTGCAGTGCGGCGGCCGTCTGCGGCGTGGCGATGTTCTTCTCGTCGCCGCCGTTGGACCACATGAACGGGAGGAACTGCCACGTGCCCTCGTAGTTCGGCGGCGCCGAGAAGGCGATGCCGTACTGCTTGCCCGAGGTGAGCTGCTTCGCCGCGGTCGTCAGTTCATCCCAGGTCGTCGGCGGCTTCACGCCCGCCTTGGCGAGGATGTCCTTATTGTAAAAGAGCCCGATCGTGTTGGTGATGGGCTGCAGGCCGTAGAGTTTGCCCTGATAGGTCGAGGCGTCCACGACGCCCTTGACGTAGCCCGCGGCCGACAGCCCGAACTGGTCGAGCGGCGCGAGCGCGCCGGTCGCCGCGATCTGCTGCAGGTCCGGGTTGTCGAGCATCAGCACGTCCGGCAGCGTCTTGGACGAGCTCTGCTGCAGCACCTTCTGGATCAGCGTGTCACCCGGAACCGCCTCGCGCTGGATCGTCACGCCGTTGGCCTTGCCACAGGCCTTGAGGATGTTGGCGTAGTTCGTGTTGTCCGGCTCGTTGTTGTAGTAGTCCAGCACCCGCAGCGTCTTGACCGAGCCCGACGACGAACCGCCGCCGCTGTTGCCGCCGCCGCAAGCGGCCAGTCCACAAGGGAGAGCGAGAACTGCCGCCGCTGTCGCCAGCCTGCTGGAGCGGCTCCATGAATGACGTGGCCTCATGTGGATCTCCTCCTGGTTGACGCCGTCACGAGCGCGCGGCGTCGAGTTCGTGACCAGATCGTCGATGCGTATCGATCACGCTGCTGGACGGGCGCCGATTCGCCTGGGCAAGCACGATTCAGCGCCCGACGTTGGGCTCTGCGGGCATCACGGTGTCTCGCCGCGTCAGCCGCGGCACGACGAGGTCGATCATCGGCGGAGGGCTCGCCACGGTCGTCTCGAGCAGCCAGAACAGCGCCGTCATGGCGCGCCGCGAGACGTCGCGGGGCTCGAGCGAGACATTGCTGACCGGGGGCTCGGTGTCCTGCGCCGCCGCGTCCGTGCACACGCCGATCACCGAGATGTCGCGGCCCGGGGCGATGCCACGCGCGTGCAGTCCGTGCAGCACCGGCTCGACGACCATGGACGCCGGCACGATCACGCCGAGCCGACCGCGGCCGTGCGACTCCAGCACCCGGTCGACGGCCACCGCCGCGCCCGCGCGACCGGCCTCGACCGGCGCGATGACCTCGTACGGAAGCCGGTGGTGGTCGGCCCGCTCCTGCACGGCGTCCATGAACCGCCGCACGTAGTTGAGATCGCGGCCCATGACCTCGGCCGGGTAGCCGAGGCAGATCAGGCGGTCATGGCCGGTACGCGCGAGCTCGTCGACCGCCAGCTCGCCCGCCAGGCGAAAGTCGAGATCGACGCAGCGCAGGCCCTGGGGGTTCTCCGGGACGCCCACGAGGACGACCGGCACCCGCAGCGACGCGGCCACGGGCACGCGCTCGTCGTGCGCCTCGATATCCATCATCACGATCGCATCGCAAAGCGCGCGGCCGGCCAGCCGCCGCAGGCCCGCTGACCCTTCGTCGGCCGTGACGAGCAACACCTCGTGATCGCGAGACCGGGCCGAGCTCGCAATCGTCTCGATGAACGGCAGCAGGCCCGCGGCGTCCGAGCCGCGGTGGAAGGGCACGACGAGGCCGATCACGCTCGTACGCCGACTGGCCAGGGCGCGCGCGCCGGCGTTCGGCTCGTACGTCAGGCCCTCGATGGCGTCGAGCACCTTCCGGCGCGTGGCCTCCGAGATCGGCCGCTTGCCGCTCATGACATACGAGACCGTGCTCTGGGAGACGCCCGCCAGACGAGCGACGTCCTTGCTGGTGAATCTCGCCGGCACTGCTCTCCTCCGACAGCTTCGGACTCGCGTCGTCGATGCGCATCGACGACGCGATCGGCATTCTCGCATCGATCCTGCGGCCGCGCAACCCTCCGGCTCGGGCCGGGATTCGTCCAGGCGATGTCTCATCCGCTCGACACCTGCTCATCACGCAGTCATCCAATCTATCGAACCAAGAAGCTCGAGGGAATGGGATGGCCGTGCCGCGGGGCGATTCAAACATCCAATCACTTTGTTGACTTCGGGGCAGCGCGGAGCAATAGTTCCAGCCGGGCGGAGGCCAAGATGCGGGAGGAGTCCAGACATGGAGCGATCGGTGTCGCGGTTGGCGGCTGGGTTGGCATGCGCGTTGCTCGCGGCGGCGGCGCCGGCCGCTCGCGCGGCGAGCCCTACGACGGCCTGGAGCGGCGGGACGTTCAAGGTCGATACGGCGAATCTGGTGCGCCGATCGAACATCGCGCTGGGCCAGCCGCCATCGCTGGCGCGTCAATCGATGGACCTGGGCAACGGTGTCTTCGGAGTGGCGGCCTGGGCGGCGAGCGGGTTCACCGCTCAGCTCAACCGCGACGACACGCTGCCTGACCACCGCAGTGCGGGCCAGCTGGTGATCCCCGGCCTGGCCGCCATGACATCGGCGTCGGACTATCACGCGAACGTCGACCTCTACGACGCGACGTATCGACAGTCGGGCGGCGGCATGACGGCGACCACCTACGTGCGGGCGGACAAGGACGAGCTCGTCGTCGACGTGACCGGAGCGGACCCGGCCTCGAGCCAGACCGCCTCGATCAACCTGCAGTCGAGCCGCCATCCGACCGCGGCGAGCAGCGGACCGATCGGCACGCTGGCCGAGACGTGGGTCGACGACGCCAGCTACACGGGCGGCAACCGCAGCTATGGGGGCGGGTCGGGCAAGACCTTCGGATCGCTGGCCGCGCTGACCGCCGGAGCTCGCGACGTGACGGCCTCGACCCCCGATGCAAACACGATCCGGGTGAGCTTCACCCCGAACGCCGACGGTTCGTTCCGCATCGTGGTCGGCTGTGCCGCACTGGACCGGGGGTGACGCGACGGCGACCGCCGCGAGCCTCCTGGGCGACGACGCGATCGCGGCGGCGGACACGCTGGCCGCCGCGCATCTGAACTGGTGGCACGGCTACTGGGGTCGCGTCGGCCTGGTGAAGCTCAGCTCGAGCGACGGCGTCGCGGACTACATGGAGAACATCCGCACGGTGTACCTGTACACAGCGGCCGCCTCGGAGCGCGGTCAGTACCCGTCATCGCAGGCCGGCGTGAACGACCTCTTCAACTTCACGCGCGACAGCCAGCAGTGGGGCGGGGGCGACTACTGGTTCTGGAACATCCGGATGCAGATCGCGGCGAACATCTCGAGCGGCGCCACCGAGCTCAACGCGCCGTTCTTCACGATGTACGGCAACGACGTTCCAAGCCTGCAGGCATGGACGCGGATGATGTGGCCGCTCAGCACCGGGATCTGCCTGCCGGAGACGATGCGCTTCGACGGCACCGGCTGGTACATCGACGGTGCCAACGGCAACAACTCGTGCGACAGCACGGCGGGCACGAGCTTCAACAAGCTCACGCTGACCAGCGGGTCGGAGCTGGCGAGCTGGGTCTGGCGCCAGTATCAGGACACCGACGACCGGGCCTTCCTGCAGCAGTACTACCCGCTGATCAGCGAGCCGGCGAAGTTCCTCCTCTACTACGCCAAGGAGGGTGCCGACGGCCAGCTGCACACCTATCCGTCCAACGCGCACGAGTCGCAATGGGGGGTGCACGACCCGATCACCGACATCTCCGCGATGAAGATGCTGTTCCCGATCGCCGTCCAAGCCGCACAGACACTCGGCATCGACCCGGAGCTCGTCACCCAGTTGCAGACGGCCATTCCGAAGATCCCGGACTACCCGCGTACCGACAAGGCGACGCACCGGATACTCAAGACGGCCGCGGACGACGGCGACGGCAACACGGTACTGGGCTTCTCCTCGGACGCCGGCGCGGGCTACCACAACGTCGAGAACCTGGATCTGGAGCCGGTCTGGCCGTACAACCTCATCGGCGACACCAGCCCGCTCTTCAACCTGGCAAGGACGACGTATGCGTCCCGGCAGTTCAAGAACTCCAACTCATGGACCTACGACCCCGTGGACGCGGCACGCCTCGACCTCGGCAGCGAGGTCGCAGCGGGCCTGAAGGCCTCGACCCAGAGCTTCCAGGTGTACCCGAACGGCCTGGCGGCGTGGAACCCCCGCAGTCTGACCGAGCCGTACGACGAGCACTCCGGTACCAGCACGCTGGCGATCAACGAAGCGCTCGCGACCGACTATGACGGGCTCCTGCGGATCGCTCCGGCGGTGCCGCCCGGCTGGAGCGCCGAGGGCACGCTGTTCCTCCAGCACCAGTCGATCGTCCACGTCCAGGTGCAGGACGGCGCGATCACCACGGCGGTGGTGGAGTCGGGAGCCGATCACGACATCCAGGTGCGCAACCCGTGGCCCGGCAAGGACGTCCAGGTCGTCGATGGCGCCGGCGGTCAGACGGTCGTGGTGCCGACGACTCAGGCGGACACGTTCACCATTCATGCGCAGGCCGGGAGGTCCTACGTCATCCAGCAGCCGTCGGCACCGCTCACGAGCGAGACCGTCACCCCGCTGTCCGGTACGCCCGCCGCCGCGGCGCGTCACCTGCAGGGCGCCGCCGTCCAGATCGGCCTCGACGTCCCGGGCTACCAGCCGCCGCCCCCGTGCGACGTGCCCGCCGGTCCAACGCTGGTCGCGTGGGATCCGACAAGCGGTGACACGGTGAAGGACTGGTCGAACTACGGCCGCACCGGGACGTTCGGCAGCTCCCCGGCCTACGCGAGCGACGGTCCGACGGGCAGCGCCGCCGCGATCAGCGGCGGTAACTATCTCACCGCCGGGCACACCAAGCTGGGCTATCTGCGCGAGATGACGCTGGCCAGCGAGGTCAATATCACCGCCGGTGCCGGCTACCGCCGGATCTGGGACTGGAAGACGGCCTCGGGTGGCGACAACGACGGCATTCTCGTCGATCTGACCCCGAGCGGGACGCTGCGCGTCATCACGGCCGGCCAGAGCCTGACGGTGAACGCCGCGATCCCGACCGGCACGTGGATCGACCTCGTCGTCACGATCGCCAAGGACGGGACGCTCAACGTCTATGTCAACGGCAGCCGCGTCGGCGGCGCCACGATCAGCGTTCCCGGCATCAACGGCTGTGCCGACGGCGCGACGCTGCGACTCGGCGCCGATCAGTCCGGCACGCAAGCCGTCAACGCGGAGTTCGACCGCTCGGCGATCTTCACGACCGCGCTGTCGTCGGCCGACGTCGCCCGCTGGCAGCGCCTCGCGTTCATCGCGCATACGGATGTTCCGGGCGACGTCGGCGGGCAGGTGCCGGCGACCCTGGCGCTCACCCTCGGCCAGCCGGCGAGTTTCGGCATGTTCGTGCCGGGCACGGCCGCCGACTATCGCGCCAGCATCGCGGCGACGGTCACTTCGACGGCGGGGGATGCGGCGCTGTCGGTGGCCGACCCCGGTGCCATCGCGCCCGGGCATCTGGTCAACGGGAGCTTCGCGCTGCCGTCCGCGCTGCAACTCGCGGCGGGTGGCGCGGCGTTCGCCTCGCTCGGAGCGGGACCCGTCACGTTGCTCACGTACTCGGCACCGGTGAGCAATGACGGCGAAACGATCAGCCTCAGGCAGTCGATCGGTGCCAACGATGCGTTGCGCACCGGCAGCTACACCAAGACGCTGACGTTCACGCTGTCGACCACGAATCCGTAACCCGCCCCGGTCCCGCCGGGCACTCCGCCGGCGGGGCCGGAGCAGCCTTCCGGGCTTGCGACGTCTGTACGTCCGTGCTAGTCGAAATCGCCCTCAGGGGCGGCGTGGTGCAACCAGGACTCGACCCCCGCGATATGCGCGGTGATCACCGCCGACGCGACGTCCGCGCGATGAGCGGCGAGCGCTTCGTAGATCGCGCGGTGCTCCCGAATGGTGCGCTCGTTGGCGCCGGCCTCGGTGATGCCGCGCCACACGCGTGCCCGCGTCGTCCGGCTCGAGAGATTGTCGAGCAACGCGACCACGACCCCGTTGCGGGATGAGAGGGCGATCGTCCGGTGAAACGCGAGATCGTTCTCGACGAACGCCTCCTCGGTCTCGCAGGCCGCCATGCCCTCGACCAGACGCTCGAGCTCCGCGAGCTCCTCCGGTGTCGCGAAATGCGCCGCGAGTGCGGCCGCGCCGGCCTCCAGCATCCGCCGCGCCTCGAGGATCTGGAGCAGCGTCGCCTCCTGATGGAGCTCGGTGAAGAAGCTCAGCGACTGCAGCAGCAGCTCGGGCTCCAAGCTCGTGACGTAGGTGCCATCGCCCTGGCGCACCTCGAGGACGCGCACGAGCGCCAGCCCACGAACCGCCTCCCGCAGCGAGCCGCGCGACAGACCCAACCGCGACGCCAGCTCACTTTCCTTGGGAAGTCGGTCGCCAGGCCGCAGCTCGCCACGGACGATCATCCCCTTGATCTCGTCGATGGCGGCCTGCGTGAGGCTGATTCGCGGCTGCTCCACGGTCACCAGTGTGGCGAGGCAGACGGAACCGGGCTTCTCGCCCCGGCGCCTGAGCACCGGGGCGACGTCACCGTCGTCTACGGGTCGATCGTGGAGAGCGTGAACGTGAGCGTCTTGGCGTAGGCGCCCGTACGCAGCGGCTCGGTCCGACCGATCGACTGTCTGAACCCGATCGCGACCGCGTCGTTGCTCGCCGGCCCGGCGTAGCTGAGAATCGTGGTCGGAGTTGCCCCAACGGGCGCGAACGCCGCCCCGGTGGCGGCTGGACTCGAGGCTTGGGCCTGCAGCGGCTGGGCGAGCGCGAACGTTCCATTCACGAGCCGGCCCGGATCGGCCCCGCTCGGATCGGAGATCGAAAGCGTCGCGTCTCCCGCCGTCGAGATCACGCCGGCCGTCGTCGACGCCGTGTAGTCGCGGTCCACGCCCGGCACGAACGCGCCGAAGCTCGCCGGCGCGCCGAGCGCGAGCGACAGCGTCGCCGGCACCGATCCGCCCACCTCGGCGTCGGTCGTCGTCGCGGCCGGCACCGCATCGCCCTCGCTTCGGAGGCGGAAGTAGTCGAACGCGACGTTGAGGTCGGTCGCGGTGCCGCCGCGGTTGAACGCCACCATGCCCGCCTGTGCCGGCTCGACGTTGAGGGTCGTCGTCCCGACGTACCTCCACACGCTGCCGTCGGTCGAGTAGTAGGCCTTGAAGCTGGTGCCCAGCTTCGCGAGCCGCAGCCAGATCGCGCCGTCCGCGCCGACGATCCGCTGCGCGTCGGCGCCGGTGATCTGGAACGCGGTGGTCGCCGTTCCGCCCTGCTCGCGCAGGACGACGAGGCGCAGCTTGTTGACCTCCTGCGTGACGCTGCTCATCTCCCACGCGAGCTTGACATAGTTGTTGTCGTCGCCGTACGCGACGATCCCGCCTTGCTCGTTGTTGTTGGCCAGCGGCCGGGAGAACACGAGCTTGGACTCGGCGGTCCAGTCACCGTTGACGCTCTGCAACGCGATGTTCTTCGCCGTGTTGGTGTTGCCTTGCAGGTCGCCGCTCTGCGACGTGATGACCAGTGACCCGTTCGACAGCCGCCAGCGGGCGGCGTCGGGCCTCACCAGGTGCCATTGGGACCCCAGCGCCGGCTCGTCGAACTCGTCGCTGCCCGTGATGGCGGTGTCGAGATTCACCGTGTATACCGAGGACGCGCCGCCGTTGCTGACGGTGACCGTCGCCTGTCCGGTAGGAGAGCTCGCCTGCTTGATCGCGACGGTCGCGGCCGGGTCGTCGGCTGCCGCCTGCACCTTCGCGACGGAATCCAGATAGCCCGGCAGAACCGCGTTGTAGCTCAGCACGCCGGGCTTCAGGGCCGCCAGCGCGGTGCCGTTGACGGTCAGACGCTTGAGCGTGGTGTCGCTGACGAAGTTGAACACGTAGTTCTTCACGATCGGCCCGAAGAAGTCGGTCTTGGTGACCTTGACCACGGCCTGCCCGGGGACGCCGTCGGCCTGGGAGACGATCTGATAGCTGGCCGCGGGATCGGCGGGGATGACGTCGGTGATCGTCGGAGAGCCGCCGGCGGCGATCGGCACGGTGTAGGACGCCGACGAGAGGTTGAAGCCGCCGATCTCCTTGCCGCCCACCACGATCTTGGCCGACAGCGGCCCGTGATCGACTGGGACCTCGCGTCGGCTGAACTCACTCCAGTAGCCGACGTCGGTGTCGCGCCAGCTGGCAGCATCGGTCTCGTTGGTCGCCAGCTTGGCCTTGACCTCCGCGAACCGGCGGGCGCCGACATAGGGCTGCAGCGAGTCCCACGCCTCCCGCATCCACGTCACGTACTGGACGCCCATCTGATAGCGGTAGACGAGCTCGTCCCAGAAGGTCTTGCCGTCATTCATGCGGTAGTCCCACGGCACGTGGTGAAACCACATGAGCAGGTTCTCGGGCGTGGTCGCGATGTTCCCGTAGCGCTGGGCGAGCGTCGGGAAGTACTGGGCGACGAAGTTGCTGCCCGTCGCGGATCGGTCGTAGCCGAGCCCCGCGCTGTCGGCCTTGTTGTAGTACACCGGGCTCCATTCGTCGCGCTGGAACCACTCGGCGGGGTTCGGGCCGTAGTGGTCGCTGGAGCGCATCTGGTGAGCTATGCCCAGCGGCGCCTCGTAGCTCGCCACCGCCTCGCGCGAGCCCATCATCATCTTCACGATCGTGTCGACCACCCGGGGGTCGTTGCCCCAGGTCATGCGCGTCCACTCCTCAGCGATCGCCTGCGAGCCCTGCGTCCAGTCCCAGGCGAGGCGCCCGAACGCGTATAGGTTCGCCTGGGAGAACTGGTGCCCGGTCAGGTCGTCGGCGTTGCCGAGGTTGGCCACGCCCACGATCGCCGTGTCCCGCTGGCCCTGAGCGGTGCCGTCCACGACGTTGCCCACCAGCCGATTGGGGAGGAGAAGCCCGAACTTGTCGGTCGCGTAGGTGTCGGACCTCAGCGCTTCCTCCCACATCGGCGCGAGGTAGTCGAGCATCTTGTTCTGTCCGGTGTATTCCTGTGTGACCTGCAGCTCGATGGCCTGGTTGGTGTTCTCCATGCGCCCGAACATGGGATTGAACGGCTCCCGGGCCTGGTAGTCCAGCGGTCCGTTCTTGGTCTGGAGGAAGACGTTCTTCGCAAAGCGTCCGGTCGTACCGTCCGGCTGCGGCTCGTCGTCGATGTAGCCGAACTCCAGATAAGCTCGCTTGAGGCGGTCCTCGTCGACGTCGGCGTTGTAGACGAAGGTGCGCCAGAAGATCTTCATCCCCAGCGGCGCGACTGCCGCTGCCATGCCATTGGCACCGTCGCCGTGGTCATCGCCGAAGTCCTGTGGACCGGGCTGTCCTTCGGAGTTGGCTTTGACGGTGAAACCCATGAAGTCCGGGATCGACGCCTGCAGTTGCTGGGCCTTGCGGTTCCACCAGCCGCGGAACGCGTCGCCCTTGGGGTCGAGCTGCTGGCTGGTCAGCGTGTCCGGGGCGAACCGGCTGTCGGTCGGCGCCGTGTAGTTGATCGCCAGGGAGATGCGGATCCCGTACGGGCGCAGCGCGTCGGCGAGCGCCGCCTCCTGCGCGATGTATGCGGGCGTCAGATAGACATTGTTGGCGTTGACGTTGTTGAGCTCGATACCGTTGATGCCGACCGAGGCGAGGGCTCGCGCCACCACGATGTAGCGGTCGAGGATCACCGGCAGGTTGCGCCCGGCACTCGCGCCCGTCGCGGCGAAATTGAACACCGTCCCGGTCTCCCCGTTGAGCCCACCGGTGCCTGCGGCGTTGTTGCCGGCGTAGAGACGCTCGGTCTCCCAGTAGTCGAGATGCCGGTTGTTCACCTTTGGCGAGGACGAGACGTCGAGGCCGACGATCGGCCTGTGCATCTGCAGCAGCCGCAGGAACGCGAACGTCCCATAGAGCCCGCCGAGGTCGGTCTTGCCGGCGATGACCGTGAAGCGGCTGCCGCCATCGGACACCGAACGGATGACGTAGCCGTCGTCGCCGGTCGCGGCCAGGTCGGCGCCGGTGAGATACCGCGCCACGATCGGCGAGCTCGTGGGCGTCCCCACGACCACCGACCCGTCGGGCACGCCGCCGCTCACGCCCGCGCTCGCGGGGATCGACTCGTCCAGCAGGGTGCCGAGCCCTCGGACGAGCTCGTCCCGCGCCGCCTCCAGCGTCGAGGCGGCCAACTTCTCGTTCGCGCCGGTCTCCATCGCCAGGTCGGCGGTGTGCCGATACGCGGGATGGATGTCCGGGTGCTCGACAATCACCCCGGTCACGGCATTGCGGTACTGCGCAAGCAGGCCGGCGTCGTCGACCGGCACATAGTGCAGCCACAGGTCGGACCCGCTGTATGCGTCCTCCGAGACGGCTGCGGACGCCGTCGACGGCCCTGCCGCCAGCACAAGGGCGATCGCGACGGCCATCGCCAGCCGGCCAACGCGCCCGATCGAGTGCGGACCCCTCTCCTGGTCCATGTCATCTCCCCTCTCCGTGCACGCCTCGAACACGCCCCCTCGGGCTCCTGTAGGCGAGCCCGGCCACCGAGGTTCGTTGTCTGACAAGGCAAATTATTCGGTTATGAGAATCTAGTCGATTTGATGAAGCTCCGCAAACGTCGTCCAGGCCCGCCGTGGGGTTGGCTCTCGGAGCGCGCTCGCGCGCTGTGATCGTCGACTCGAGGGTGGTCGGCTGTCGGCTTGACACGTTCCATATGTGAGCGCTAACGTCCATCGGTGCGCCGACGAAGGCGTGGTCCGATGCGGGGAGGTGCGGCGTCTGGAGCGTCGCGCGAGACGGGAGGAACACGGATGATGCTCGCGAGGTGCGTCTCGCGTCGAGCCGTTCCTCGTCGGGCGTCTACGCACGTGAACGCTCACATCAAGCGGGCGACCGCTGAGCGTCGCGTCTCCCGTTTGCGGGGTGCAGGGGTTCGCCGCTCGCCGAGGTGCGCGCGAAACAACGAAGGGGGAGCTACTCAATGGTGGTCATCTATCGGGCGCGCTTGGTTGCGATCCGCGGGTTGGCTCGGATGCTGTTCGTAGCGGCAGCGGCGATATTTGCGGGCCGCGTTCCGGCCCAGGCTCAGACCAATGTCGGCGTGGACACCTTCCATCCGGGCCATGCGGTGAGCCCGGAGCTCTACGGAGCGTTCTTCGAGGAGATCAACTACGGCGGCGTCGGCGGCATGTACGCCGAGGAGGTCCGCAACCGCGCCTTCATGGATCCCACGACGCCGACGTCGTGGGCGACCGCGTCGGACGCTACGCGCGTCGCGGGCAAGTTCGGAACCGCGGTGAAGCTCAACGGCACCAGCTCGCTGCGGTCGGTCGCGTTGCCCAACGGCACGGTCGACGGCCTGCACGACTTCACCATCTCGGCGTGGGTCAATCCGCAGGCCGTCAGCACCTGGCAGCGCGTGTTCGACTTCGGGACCGGCCAGACGGCGAACATGTTCTTGACCGCGAGCGCAGGCTCCACGCCGCGCTTTGCGATCACGGCGAGCGGCAACGGATCAGAGCAGCGGCTCGACGCGCCGTCGGCGCTGGTCCTGAACACGTGGACGAGCCTCACGGTCACGCATGCAGGCAACGTCGGCAAGCTCTACGTCAACGGTGCGCTTGTCGCAACCAACAACAACATGACGCTCAGCCCTGCGGACCTCGGGGCCACGACCAGCAACTGGATCGGCAAGTCGCAGTATGCGTCCGACCCGCTGCTGAACGCGATGGTCGACGACTTCCAGATCTATGACCATGCGCTCAGCGACAGCGACGTGCAGGCCCTGCAGACCGCCCCCGGTGCGGGCAACGTGGCATCGTACCGGTTCGACGAGCCCGGCGGGGCAACCGTGATCGATTCATCGGGCAGTCACCGTGACGCCACGATTCAGGTCACCAACGGCGGCGACTGGACGGTCGTGTCCGATGGTGGAGGTTCGGTGAGCGCATCGCTGGACTCCACGACGCCGCTCAACGACCAGCTCAGCCGCTCTCTGAAGATGCAGATTGGTGCGCTCAGCGTCGGCCAGCGGGTGGGGATGACCAACGGCGGGTATTTCGGCATCCCGGTCACACCCGGCCGGACCTACACGGCGTCCTTCTGGGCGAAGGCCGGTGACGGGTTCACCAGCCCGCTGACGGTCAGCATCGAGAAGGCCGACGGCTCGCAGACGTTCGCCAGCGCGACGGTCAGCGGGCTCAGCACCGACTGGAAGCACTACACGACCACGCTGGCCGTCCCCGCGGGCGGCCTGCCGTCGAGCGCCAACCGCCTGGTCGTCGGCGTCGACAATCGCGGCGGCACCGCGGCCACGGCGGCCGGGACGGTGTGGTTGCAGGTCGTGTCGCTGTTCCCGCCGACCTATAAGGGCGAGCCGAACGGCCTGCGTCCCGATCTGGTGCAGAAGCTGGTGGACATGCACCCGAAGATCTTCCGCTTCCCGGGCGGCAACTACATCGAGGGCAACTACACGGCCAATGATCCGTGGGGTACGCGCTGGCAATGGAAGAAGACGATCGGGCCGGTCGAGCAGCGCCCGGGGCATCAGAACGCCGCGTGGGGCTACTGGGACGATGACGGGCTTGGGCTGGATGAGTTCCTGCGGCTCTCGGAGGACCTGGGGGCGACGCCGGTGGTCGGGGTGTTCGACGGTGAGAGCCTGGGCGGTAGCGGGTCGTTGAACATCGTGCCGCAGGATCAGATGGGGCCCTACGTGCAGGATGCGCTCGACGAGATCCAGTACATGATCGGCGGGACTGACACGCCGTGGGGCGCCAAGCGCGCCGCAAACGGGCACGCGGCGCCGTACCCGACGCCGTATATCGAAGTTGGCAACGAGGACAACCTCAACCGCGGGACCGCGTCGTACGACGCCTACCGCTATCCGATGTTCTACGACGCGATCAAGGCGGCGTATCCGCAGATCAAGGTGGTGGCGACCACGCGCGTCACGAGCCGCCCGATGGACGTCATCGACGAGCACTACTACCAGTCCTCGGCGACGTTCCAGGCGCAGGCAAATCGCTATGACAGCTATGACCGCAACGGTCCAAAGGTATTCGTCGGCGAGTATGCCGATCGTGAGGGCGCCAACCCGCCGACAGGCTCGCTCGGCCGTTCACTCGGTGAGGCGGCGTTCATGACCGGCATGGAGCGCAATTCCGACATCGTGACCATGAGCTCGTACGCGCCGCTGTTCAACTACGTCGGGCACGAGCAATGGGACCCCGACCTGATCGGGTTCGATCAGCAGACCAGCTGGGGATCGACGTCGTACTACGTCCAGAAGCTGTTCGCGACCAACCTCGGCGACCACGTCCTGCCCGTCACCGTGCCGAGCGGCAGCGGGCTGTTCTCCTCGAGCACGGTCGACAGCGCGACCGGGAGGATCTACACCAAGCTCGTCAATCCCGGCACCACCGACAAGCCGACCACGTTGACGTTCACCGGCACGAACCTCTCGACGGCCAAGCTCGAGGTGCTCTCCGACCCGGATCCCAACGCCGGCGACAGCCTCGCCGACCAATACCACGTGGTCCCGAAGACCTCGACGCTCACCGGCACCAACGGCGTGTTCAGCTACACCGCGCCGTCCAACTCGCTGACCGTGATCACGCTGACCCCCGAGGTCTCGGCCTCGGGTGACGTCGGCGGCTCCGTGCCGGCCACCCTCTCGCTGACGCTGGGCACGGCGGCGAGCTTCGGCGCGTTCACGCCCGGTGTGGCCAACGACTACAGCGCCACGACGACCGCCAACGTCATCTCGACGGCCGGCGACGCGACGCTGTCCGTGGCCGATCCGAGCCCGACCGCGACCGGCCATCTGGTCAACGGTACGTTCTCGCTGCCGTCCCCTCTGACCCTCGGCGGCTCGCCGCTGCCGGCGGTCGGCAAGACCTACAGCGGACCCGTGAGCAACGACGTGGCCACGCTGACGTTCGGGCAGCACATCGGCGCCAACGACGCGCTGCGGACGGGCAGCTACAGCAAGACGCTGACCTTCACGCTGTCCACCACCAACCCATAGGCCGCACAGCGCAGGCGCCGGCTGGAGGCGGCCGGCGCCGCGCATCTCGCCGTTACGCCGCGATGTCAGCCGCTCCGCGCGGCGCACACCGAGTTACCCAGCCACGCGACGACGCCGATGCTCGAAGTCCAAGCTGGTGTCGGGTGTGTCAGTCGTAGTAGCGGCGCACGCTCGAGCCGATGCGCGTGACGTCCGTGCCGTAGATGTGGATCGAGATCGCGGTGGTGTCTGACGTGTTGTGCACGCGGTGGATGTCGCCGGGCGGTGCGAAGCCGCTGACCTCGCCGGCCGCCGGGCGCGTGCGCCTGGCCGGCTTCGCCTCCGCGATCAAGGCGCTCGTGCTGCCCGCCGTCGCGTCGCTGACCGACCGCCACGCGAGGCTCGAGGTGGGCCTCACCGCCCGAGGCGATCGAGCTGCTGCGCACGGGCGAGATCGAGATCGCGCTGATCTTCCGCTACGACGACAACTTTGCTTCTCGAACGCTCACCTGGCGGACGTTCGCAGCCGCGGCGCCTACGGCGGACGGGCGCGGACGCGCAGCCTTTCGGGGCGGTGATGCGTCCTGGGCGCGTGCTCGACTCGGCTTATGAGCTGGCAGGACCGGATCCCCGACGGCGTTGACGACCTCGAACTCAATGTCGACGGCTTCACGGCGAAGATGCCGGTACCGCCCGGCGAGGACGGGTTCGTCGGGCGCGCCCGCCTGGGGTGTGAGAGCCCGTTCAAGATCCACACCGACACGCTCCTGAACGACGGCACGCTGTGCTGCCCCTACTGCGGGCACCGGGACGAGGCGAGCGGCTTCATGACCGACTCCGAGCGTGAGCGCGCCGAGGCAGCCGTGATCGAGATCGGGCAGCAGTACGCCTACGACATGGTCACCCACATCCTCGGGTGTGCGCCAACCAGCACGCCCTCTACAGCGCCGGCGTGTTCGAGCGCTTCGCCGTCGACGCGCTGAAGTCGGTCGTCAGCCTCTTCGAGGCGTTCGCGCGCGAGCAGTTTGACCAGCGTGTTCCCGACGCCGGTCAGCTGACCCGCGGGCGCGGCAACATCTTCCAGTGCCTCGACGACACCGGCGAGCTGTTCTCCGAGCACGCCGGGATCGACCTCGTCGCGCTCGCTGGCGAGCAGCGCTGGCAGAAGCTCAAGGTCGCGTTCGCGCGCCGACACCTGCTGACCCACGGCGACGCGATCGTCGACGAGCGTTTCCTCGCGCAGGTCCCCGACACCTCGTTGCAGGCCGGGCAGCGCCTGGTGGTCCGCCGCGCTGGCGCCGAGGCCGCGCTCGACGACCTCGAAGCGATCGTCCGCGCGCTCGCTGCCGGCCGATCGGATCGGCGATGGGAACGCGAGTCCGCCCTCTTCGCAGCGGGCGGTTGGTGCTCAAGCACGGAAGGGAGGGACATCCCGCGCACTCTCAGCTCGCCCGGACTTCGCGGGAAATCCCCCATGCGCGCTGAAGCGGCGCTTATCTCGGTGCAGAAAGTCCCCGGCGAGACAAGCGTCGGTGTTCCCGAAGGAAGCGAAAGCCGCTGTGGCGACAGCGGCTTTCGTCGTTCTCGGGCCGCTCGATCGGACGCGAGCGCCACCCGGCGCCCAGCGCCGCCAGAGAGATCGACGGCCGCGGCGTTGGTCGCGAAGGGAGTGCCGCTTGACGGCGATCGCCGCTGCGAGACGCCGGAGCTGAACCTCGTTCCGGCGGTCACCGGGCGGTGGGCGGCGATCGCGCCGCAGCTGGCGGTGGTAACGGCGGCGAACTGCACGAGTCCGCCAACCACAGGCCGAAGTTCTGCTCGGCGTTCTCCTCCTGCGCGCTGGCCGTGAACACGTTCGGCCGCTTCGATGAGACCGCCCCACTGCCACTGCCTGGCGGCGAGGCGTTCCCGGGCGGCGTCCGGTTCGAGGCCCAGCGCACCGCCGCCGTGCGCGGCTACAAGCCCAACCTCGACCTGGTCGCCGAGCCCGCCGACGGCGCGTGGTTGTACGTCGAGAGCAAGTGCCTTGAGTACCTGCGTCCGCACGCGACCGCCTTCAGCGACGCGTTCGTCGCCAAGGCCGAGGAGCTCCTGTTCGCCGAGACCCCCGCGTTCTACGCCGCGTACGCCGAGAGCAAGAAGGCGGCCGCGCACATGTATGAGCTGCTCGACGCCGCCCAGCTGCTCAAGCACTTCCTCGCCGCCAAGGTCGCCTCCGGGTCGGAGCGCAAGATCGTGCTCACATACGTGTTCTGGGAACCCGCTGACGCAACCGACCACCAGGTCTTTGGCACGCACCGCGACGAGGCGCAGCAGCTCGCGAGCGCGCTCGCTGACGAGCACGTCCGGCTTGTCGCGCTCGGCTATCGCGACGTGTGGGAGCACTGGGAACAGCTCGGCGGCCCGGACCTCACCGAGCACGTCGCCGCCCTGCGCGCCCGTTACGACGTCGGCCTAGGACCGCTCACGTGAGCGACCATGCGCAGCTCGACCGTCAGCTGACCGCGCTGCACGAGGCGACCGACGAGGCCACCGAAGCGGTCCGTCGCGCCCGACGGAGGCAGCTTGCTGGAGAAGACGCTGCGCGACGCGCTCTGCCGGCGGGCTCCGGACCCTTGCCGGCGAGCCGATCCCGATGCCCAAGGTCCCCGGCCACGAGCTCCGGATCATCGGCGTCCACGCCATCGACGCGGCTGCCTGCAGCTCGACCCCGCTGGAGCGCTCGCCGCGGGCGACGGTCCGGCGAACCCGCAGGCGATTCGTGACGCCGCCGCCCTCACCCCGCAAAGTAGATCGCGGACACCACGGCCAATGCGGTGATCCGGGGCGCGGGGGAGCGCCCCGACGAGGCGGATTGGCCCGACATCAGCGTCTGTTCGCGCTCGCGCGGCGGCGACGCGCAGGAAAACCGTTTTGACCGTGGCCCTCGCGCCGGGTCAGCGGCGCGTCGACGGCGCGAGTGAGGCGATGCTTCCGCGCGTGCTGATGCACTTCGTGACCGCTGCGCAGGCCTCCACGAATCGAGGGTGGCTGTCACAGAACTCGACGCTGATCGTGGGGATTGTCAGCTGTCGTGAGCGCGTATGACGCCGCGATCGCCGAGCTGCGCGCGGTTGCCGCGGCCATCGCGTCGCAGGCCGCGTTCGACGCCGCCGCGGATGTCTTCGAGACGGCGCGATCGACGTTCCTCGACAAGGCGCGCGCCACACTGCAAGCGCCGGTCTCAGACGATAAGGAGATCTGATGGACTGGGAGACCTGCGAGGTCACGACGGCCGTCGTTCACTACGTCCTGACGACGCGGGACGAGGACGAGCCCGAGCTGCTGCTCACCGACACCGAGATCGAGCTCGACGCGGGCCTGAAGCGCTACTTCGGCGACAAGATCGCCACCCGCGTGATGGCGAAAAGCCTGGAGGTCGTGACCGACAGCGAACGCGACCAGACCGCGCCCACCGCCGTGGCCGAGATCCTCGCCGACCCCGGGACGCTCGTTGACCCCTCCAAGCGGATCGCGATCCACCTCGACGCGATCCAGTCCAAGGTCAACTCCTCCGGACTGCTCGGCGTGGTCGATGGCGCGCCGTGTGCGGCGATGATCAAGCTCGAACGTGAACGCGGCGTGCGGTTCGCGATCGGCACCGTCGACGGCACCTGGAGTCCGCGGACCGTCCCGCGCCAGTTGTCGGCGACCGGGCCCGGATCTCGACTTCGCGTCGCGGGGTTGAACTTGCGTGGAGGTATGTAACAATTGTTACAAGTTAGGCCTCGACACTACTGTCGCGGGGCAACGGCTGTGGCCGGCTCACCGGGTGGGTGCTATTCAGCTATCTCGGCGAGTACGGCGACGACCGCGGCGTGCTCACGCTCGTTCCCGGTCCGAGGCAAGCCTCCCGACTGGCAGGTCGGCCCGGGCCCGACCCGCGACATGACCCGTAGTTCGCCGAGTTGGCGCGAGGAGACACACCGGATACCGGGCCGAAGAACACCCGGAAGGCTTCGAGGATGGTCCGTACGTCCCAGGTCCAGGACTCCGGCGACGCCATCCGGTGGACCGGCGACGAACCTGCCGCGTCGACGCCCAACGCGCGTCACGACGTGGGTCTCGGCGCGGCGCCGGCCGCCATGCTGCCGCGCGCCGCCGGCGTCGTGCGCCACATCACGTCAAATACCTGGAGGACTCGTGCGCATGAGAATCTCATCGAGGCGGATCGCGATCGCCGGTGCGGCGAGCGTGCTTGCGCTCGCGCTCACGTCGGTCGTCGGTGCCGGCAGCGCGTCGGCCGTCGACTACTCGCTGCCGTCGCTGTGGCAGTCGTACCAGAGCGACTTCACGATGGGCACGTTCGGTAACTGGAACAGCCAGCAGGCGCTGTATCACTACCGCTCGAACGCCCTGCCCAACCAGCTCAAGCTCGATAGTCAGATCGGCACGAGCTCCACCAACAGCCTGTCGCGCCAGGCGTACGTGGCCGCTGTCGCACAGATCAATGCCGACCCGACGCTCGACGCGGCGGCGAAGGCGGCCGCCATCGAGGCGGCGAACGAGCAGATCGTGCTGCAGTCGACGACCAGTTCGAGCCAGGCCGAGGGCATCCTGAAGGCAATCCAGGCATACAACGTGGCCAACAACCTGCCGGAGAGCCAGAAGAAGGTCGTGCGCGCGCACGTGCTCGCCTGGCACGGCGGCCAGCAGCCCAACTGGTTCTTCTGTAACGGCTTCACCTATAACGCGGCCAGCCCGGACTGGGCCAGTCCGGACACGATGCTCAAGCGGCTCGACAACTACATCCACGCGATGATGGACAAGTACGCCAAGTACGCGGACATCATCGTGTCCTGGGACGTCGTCAACGAGGCCGTGGACGACTACACCGGCCAGATCCGCAACGCCCAGGACGCTCAGGTCAGCCAGTGGGGCCGCATCTTCCGCCGCCCGGACCTGGACGGTGACCCCGACGCGCGCCTGTACGCGGAGTCCGCATGGGTGCGGCAGGCGTTCGAATCGGCCCGCCGGTGGTCCAGCAACGCCGGCGTGCACTGGAAGCTCTACTACAACGACTTCCAGGACTCGGACAAGCTGTACGAGCCGAAGCTGAGCCAGACCATCAAGATGCTCAAGCCGATCCACGACGCCCGCAACATCGACGGCTACGGCATGCAGGGCCGGCTCGCATGGGCGTTCCCCTCGATCGCGCAACTCAAGGCCCAGATCGAGGCGGGGCTGACGGTCGCCGACGAGATCTCGATCAGCGAGTCCGACATCCGCAGTGACTTCGAGCCCAACCCGAACTATGACCCGTCGCTGCCCACGCGCCGGGTGACTGCGGCCGACGGCGACGACCCGGCCCATCAGTGGCCAACCTACGGCTCGTGCTCGTGGGCGAGCCGCTCGGCGGCCAACGGCAACACGTTCGACGTCTGCAACTCGCCGGTCCGCCGTATCCCGGCCTGGGGCACCGGCTCCAACAACACGCTCGCCAACAGCCCGGACATCATGCGCAAGCAGGCGGACTTCGCCGCGGACTGGATGGACCTGCTGCTCTCCTACCCGGGCAAGATCAAGTACTACGACTACGACGGCACGTCGGACGCCGCAACCTTCAACAGCACCACCGGCGGCCACTTGTGGTCGGGCCTTGCGGGCAACCCGGAGAAGTACTCCTTCTTCGCGGTGATCGGCGCCCCGGCGCGCGAGGCGATGCGCAACGAGATCGCGCGCGTCGGCACGCTCGTCCCAGCCACGTACGCAGCCGACGCCTGGCAGCGCGTGATCGCCGCGCGCGACGCCGCGCAGGCACTGGTCGACGTGCGGATCTACACGATCGGCGACGTCAACGCGGTCAAGAACGCCACCGCCGCCCTCACCAGCGCGATCGGGGACTACCAAGCGGTGAGCGCGGCCGGGGCGATCGGCGGCTCGGTGCCGGCGACGCTGGCGCTCACGCTCGGCACCCCGACGAGCTTCGGGGCGTTCACGCCCGGACGCGACAGCGATTACACGGCGTCCGCGGCCGCGAGCGTGATCTCGACAGCCGGCGACGCCACACTGAGCGTGAGCGACCCGGGCCATCTGACCAACGGCTCGTTCGCGCTGTCTGAGCCGCTGCGGGTCGAGCTCTCCAAGAGCACCTGGAACGAGCCGATGTCCAACGACCCGGTGACGATCACGTTCCGCCAGCACGTCAGTGCCACGCAGGCGCTGCGCACCGGCGCCTACACCAAGACGCTCACCTTCACGCTGTCGACCACGACGCCGTGACCACAGCGCCCCCGGCGCGGCGGCCGCGGACGCCGCGCCGGCTCGGCGTCCCCGTCAGTGCCGCGTCCCCGGGCGATGACGGTGAAGGGCGACTCGCCGAGTATGAGGGCACGCTCGATCTCAGCGCCGCGCCGCCGTCGAGCTGACGATCCAGGGCGCGAGCCTGGACACCAAGATGGCCAATCGCGATCAGCACCTGCGGTCGGCCGACTTTCTTCGACGTCGAGCGCCGTCCCCAGGTCCGCTTCGTCTCCGATAGCGCTATGCGCGACGGCGACCGGCTCAGTGGCCGTAGACAGTTCCACGCCGCCGGCCGACACATGCCCTTGGAGCACGATGCGACGGTTCGCGAGGGTGACGGCGAGCAGGAGCCGGTGTCCTGATTCGTTGATTCGTGTGCAGTAGCGGGTGATGGATTCGAGGATCTGGTCGGCGGTCTTGGTCCAGACGCGGGCTTGGGTCGTGGTTGCTGGTCTTCATCCGCGCTTTGATGTCAGCGTTGGAGGTCGCGGACGGAGCGGTGCGCGCGGCGGCGGAGTTTCTTGTTGGTCAGCTCGGCAGATCAGCGCTCGACTGGTAGTCCTCGACCAGCAGGTCCACGCGAGCGTGCAGACCGCCGCCGAGTTCCTGCGACTCCGGGGGCACGCCGGTGGAGATCATCCGCCACGGCCGCCTGGACTAGTTCGAGGCGCTGCTGGAGCGGTTCGCCGGACGTCGGGTCTGGTACCTCGCCGACGGCGTATACAGCATGTTCGCCGACCTGGCGCCGTTCGCCGCGTTGCGCGAGCTGCTCGCGCAAGCTGGTCCCCTACCTCGGGCTAGACCCCAAGGTCCACGGGTTGCCCTTCTGAGCGCGCCGCCCCAGTGCGGGTCGCGCTCGTCGAAGCCAGCTGGAGTGCCGTCCGCAACCCAGGACCGTTGCGCGCCTTCTATCAACGCATCCGCGCTCGCCGCGGCCACCAGGTCGCGATTACCGCCGCGGCGCGCAAGCTCGCGTGCCTGTTCTGGGTGCTGCTCTGGCGCCAAGAGGACTACGCCTTCGGACAGCCCTCGCTGACGGCCAAGAAGCTGCGTCGGTTGGAGATCACCGCGGGCGCGCCGCGCTGGCAAGACCGCCGCGGCATCTGGATCGCGCACCGCCTGCTCCGCGACGCCGAACTCGACCTCGCCCGCCAGGCCGAGCAGGCCTACGCCCAGACCGTCCGCGACCCCCAGGCCGCCGGCGCGATCAAGGCGGGCGCGAGCGCGACACCGGGGCGCGCATCACAAAGGCCCTCGAAGGGCAAAGCCGCGCGGCAGACCACAAGCCCCTGACGTCTGCGCTTCGCTACGTCAGTCACTCGCGCCCAGCCGAACGATCCCACAGGAGGCCCCTCCCAGCAAGCCGCACTTGATTTCATCCGTCGTCGAGAAGCAGCACTCTCGCCTCGCTTCTTGTGTCCGACGTTCGACGTTCCTCGCGGCGGACGCGTGGACGCTGGGAATACTGCGACGGATGCAGCTGCCCCGATTCGAGGACCTTGCGGCGTCAGCGGACGCGACGCTGGACCTCCTCGCGCTTGCGCTCGCGGCCGCGTTTCGTCCTGTCGAAGCGGCTCGCGCGCTGGCGACGCTCGACGGCCTCGGCGCGGAGGTCGCCCACGTCCTGGACGGCTCGGCGCGCACGCCGCGGGCTGAGGCGCTCGCCCTCTCGCATGTGCTGGGGTCAGTGCACGGCTTCACCGGGGACACCGAGCAGTACGACCGGCCGGAGAACTCGATGCTCGACCGCGTGCTCGAGCGTCAGCGCGGCCTACCGATCCTGCTGTCGGTCGTCTATGTCGAAGCCGCGCGGCGGGCTGCTGTGCCACTCGCCGGTGTCGGACTGCCCGGCCATTACGTGGTCGCCCATTTCGGTGGGGTCGAGCCGCTGCTGCTCGATCCGTTCAGCGGCGGCGCGGAAGTCACCGGCGATGCGCCCTCGGCGCTCGTGCGTCCGTGGTCCTCGCACGAGACCGCGATGCGGATGCTCAACAACCTGGTCCCCGCCTTCCGGCGCCGCGGTGATCTCACTCGCGCTCTACGCGCCGCCGAAATGCAACTCGCGCTTCCGGCCGATACCGACGAGCACGCCCGTGTGCGTGCCGAGCTTGTCGCGCTTCGCGCCGGGCTCAACTGAGCGGGCCAGCCGCTTCCGTCGAGAAGCGTTACGGCAGTGGCGGTCACGCTAGCACTGGCTAGGGTTGCGCCGGTGATCCTGAGATGCACCGTGCGCGCGGCTGGCTTGCTCCTGGGCCCGCGCGCCGAGCTTGCGAGGACGACGGCCAGCGACGAGGACTGGCACGCGAACGTGTTTTGGGTCGACCGGCGCAAGTGTCTGCTGTTGATGCACGCCGGAACGCTGTTTCCCGTCTTCGTGGCCGACGTGCGAAGCGCGCAATGGCGACCACCCGGCCGCCCGCTGATCGCCGCGATCCGGTCTGCCCTCTCGCGTGAGCAGCTCCCTGTCGACAGTTTCGGCGTCCTGGACCCGGATGCCGTCGCGACCGCCGCGACGGCCAGTCGCCAGATCCTCGGCTACATGAACGAGACCGCACACACATGCCGGTACGCGGTCGAGCAGGCCGGCGGACTGGGCCACGTCGACCCCGACGCGTTGAACCACCAACTGTGCCGCCTCCTGCACAACCGCGACGGCTACCACACCGCATTGGATCTGATCGCTCACACGCGGCCGAACGGCCGTCGGCGTGGGTAACGGGCCGACCCCGCGCCGCTGAGTCCTTCGGGCTAGTTCCTCTCGGCCTGCGGCCGGCTCTGGTCGGGTGAAAATGGGGTTGGCATGATGCTGGGGCCGTGTGCGGACGCCGATCTACTATGGCGCGTGCGAGCCCGTCGTCTAGTTTGGCGTGGGGGTCTGTTCCGGAACTCCGGACTGTCGCTGCTCGAGCACGTTCCTCAGACTCTCTGAATTCACAGGCCCTCGCAGACGGCGATCGGGTGATCGACCTCGGGGGGTTGTGATGGACGTGATCGTCGAGCGCGTCGCGGCGCTCGATGTGCATAAGGCCAGCGTGACGGGTTGCGTGCGGGTGCCGGCCGCCGGTGGTGGCCGCGAGCCGCACCTGGCCGAGTTTCAGACGACGGTCCGGGGGCTGCTCGGGCTGCGCGACTGGCTGGCCGCGCACGCCGTGACGCAGGTCGTGATGGAGGCCACCGGCGTCTATTGGAAGCCGGTCTGGCACATCCTTGAGGACGACTTTGCGCTGATGCTCGTCAACGCCCGTCACGTCAAGCAGGTCCCCGGACGAAAGACGGACATGAGCGATGCGGCGTGGTTGTGCCAGCTCGCCGAGGCGGGGTTGCTGAAGGCCAACTTCGTGCCGCCCAAGCCGATCCGCGACCTGCGCCAGTTGACGCGCTATCGCAAGACGCAGATCGCCGAGCGCCAGCGCGAGGCGCAACGGCTGCACAAGGCGCTGGAGGACAGCAACGTCAAACTCGACTGCGTCGCCTCGGATCTGCTCGGGGTCTCCGGGCGCGCGATGCTCGACGCGCTCGTGGCCGGCACCACCGACCCCGAGATCCTCGCCGAGCTCGCCAAGGGCCGCCTGCGCCAGAAGCTCCCGGCGCTCAGGGAGGCCCTGGAGGGCCGCTTTAACGACCTGCACGCGCTGCTGATCGGCGCGATCCTGGCCCACCTCGATTTCCTCGACGAGCAGATCCAACGGCTCTCGGACGCGATCGAGGAACGCATCGTCCCTTTCGCGCCCGCCGTTGAGCTGCTGTGCACGATCCCCGGCGTCCAACGGCGCACCGCCGAAGTCATCATCGCCGAGATCGGCCCCGACATGACCGTCTTCCCCAGCGCCCGGCACCTCGCCTCCTGGGCCGGACAGTGCCCCGGCAACGACCGCTCCGCCGGCAAGCAACGCTCCGGACGCACCCGCAAGGGCTCGCGCTGGCTCAACAACGCGCTCAAAGACGCCGCGATGGCCGCCATCCGCACCCGTGACAGCTACCTGCGCGCGCTCTACGAACGCCAACGCAGCAGGATCGGACACGCCAAGGCCATCGGCGCCGTCAAACACTCGATGCTCGTCGCCGCCTGGCACATGCTCACCACCGGTCAGCTCTACACCGATCTCGGCGGCGACTACTACCGCCGCCGCGATCCCGTGCGCACCACCAAACGCCTCGTCGCCCAGCTCGAACGCCTCGGGCACAGCGTCACGTTGCAGGAGGCCGCGTAGAGGGCGCGAACCGGATTTTCCCCTCAGTGCCCCGGGATCATCGGTGCTCGGCGGGCGTGAACGGATTGGATGAATTCGTCGGGTCGATGCCTTGCAGATATATCGAGGTCACGCCGAGGTTGCGGTGGCCGAGTTGGCGTTGGATGACGTTGAGCGGAACGCCTTCGTGGGCGAGCTCGATGGCGTGGGCGTGACGCAGCTGATGCGGGGCGAAGCGCCGGCGGACACCGGCGCGAGCCGCGAGTCGGCGCAACATGGCGCGGGCCGGGGCAGGCTGCCAGGGGCGCCCGCGTGTGGGGCCGTTGATCACGCAGAACAGTGGTCCGACGGGCATGATGCGGCGTATGGTCAGCCAGGGTTCGAATTGTTCGAAGCCCCAGTCGTCCATGCCGACCTCGCGACGGCGGCCGCCTTTGCCGCGGCGGACCAAGACCGAGCCGCGGCGCCGGTCGAGATCGAGCTCGTTGAGATCGAGCGCTTCTTTGATCCGCAGCCCGGCGCGCCAGAGAACGACGATCAGTGCCCGGGCCCGGGCACCATGAACGGTGTCTTCGCAGCAGCGCATGACGGCGATGATCTCTTCCGTGCGCGGTGGTCGGCGGGGAAGTGGCGGCCCTTGTTCGACGAGCGTCTCGCCAGGGCCGGTGTGGCGGCGGGCGAATGGTGACGAGCAAGCGAGTCCAGCGGTGGTGAGCTCGGCATAACGCCTCCTGCAAACGAGCGGACGGAGCCTCCGGTGCCTACCACCGCCAACGCTCGCGGGCAACGCGAGGCCCGTTTCGTCGAGAAGCATCCCTTCGGTGACGTTGGCGACGCCACCGCGGGCTGGCCTAGCGCGACAGTCGCATGCTGGAACCGAGACGCTACGGTCGATCGCGAGCGACACACGAAGGTGAGTGCTGTGAGCGATGAGCCCCGAGGGCCTTGGGAGGCGTACGCATGAAGGTGCAGCAGGTCGTGCCCATCCTTAATGTGAGCGACGTCGAAGTGAGTTTCGTCTGGTTCGCCAAGCTCGGCTGGTCTCGGCAGTTCACATGGGACTCTGATGCCCCGGGGGCGCCGCCCGGCTTCGGTGGCGTCGGTTGTGACGGATACGAGATCTTCCTTTGCCGAGACGCTCAAGGCAGCCGCGGGCGTGGCACGAACACGACGACCGGCCCGGGCTCGGATCAGCTGGGCGACAGGGGCACGTGGGTCTCGATCTGGGTCGACGACGTCGACCGGGCCCACAAGCGCTGCCTCGACGAGCACCTAGAAGTCACGTACCCGCCGACTGATGAGCCATGGGGTGTCCGAGAGATGCACGTCCGCCACCCCGACGGTCACGTCTTCAGGATCTCCCAGTTCGTTCAGCGGTAGGCTGACCGCGCCCTCCGGGCTGGCGTGCGGACCGCTCCCCGCCGCACAGAGGCCTTGGCGAGCGGCCGAGCTCTCGTGAGAGCGGACGTATCGAATCCGTCGAGAAGGATCCCTTCGTCGAAAGCCATCACCACGGCGAGAGCGGAGTTGCGGTTACGAGTGGATGGTGTCCGGACTAAGCTAAGCGAGTCGTACAGCACGATCCAGCACGAGTGCTGGCGTGGCGGTTACTTCGAGCAGATCGCGATGCCGATGCTCTGGATGTCGCCGGTCTGGGTCGTGATGTAGACCTGATCCTTGGCCGTCAGCTTGCCGGGGTCGATCGTGAAGCGCACGCCGTCTTGGTCGAGGTTCTCGACCTCGACCGAGGAGCTGGTCACGTTCCCGGCGCCGCTCGGCGGGGTGCCCTCGGTGTTGAAGCTCGGGCCTGCGCCGTCGCCGTCGCGGGAGGGGCTCATGCCGGGCTCGCCGCCGCCCGCCGGGCTCGCGCCGGACTCCGGTTGGCGCGTCTCCTTCGGCGGCGTGCCCGTTCCGTCGGCCTCGGCCGGCACCGCGGCACTGCGCCCGCCCACGCCTGCGCCCAGACCGCAGCCCGGCGTGCCGGCGCCGTATCTGACCAGCGCCGGGATGCCCGCCTTGCGCAGCTGGCTCTGCAGCCCGGTCGCGTCGCTCAGATCGCGGATCTGCACCGTCACCGTGCCGTTGGACTCGGACTCGACGGCGTACGCCGCGGACCCGCCGCCGAGCGCGACCACGACCACCGCGCCGATCGCGGCCACCGCGGTCGCACTGACCGCGACCAGGCGCGCGCGTCGCGGGGTCCCGCGCACCGGTCGCGAAGCGACCTCATGCCGGAGCTCAACGAGGAGTCGATCTTCGAAGTTCATCATGCCTCCAGCGCTTCGGTGATGGTCAGTTCAGCGCGCAACGCCGCGCGTGCGCGATGCAGCCGCACCCGCGCGGCCACCGGGTTGATCCCGAGCGTCGCCGCCGCCTCACGCGGCGTGAGCTCGTCGAGCGCGGTCAACTCGAACACCGCCCGCTCCCCCTCCGGGAGCGCAGCGAGCGCCTGATAGAGCTCGCGCGAGCGCGCCGCCGCGTCGATGCGCTCCTGCATCCGCGCAACGTCGTCGGCCTCGAGCAACTCCCGCGCGTTGATGCGCGCGTGCGCCCGCCGCTCGCGATCGGCCCGGCGAAAGTCGCTGGCCACCACATTGCGGGCGATGCCAAACAACCACGCTCGCGGTTCCCCGCGCGTGGATCGGTACGACGGCGCCGCGTCGATCGCCGCGAGGAACACCTCCGCAGTCAGATCAGCCGCCAGGTGCGGGTCCGAGACCCGTCGCACCACGAACCGCTCCACCGCTTCCACGTGTTCCCGATAGAACGCCTCAAAGGCGGCCGGGTCATGGGCGATCTGCCTCATACCCGGTCTTGGTCGGACCCGCCCTGAGCGTTACAGCGATGACCCCTCCTCGGCGTCGAGCACCCGCCGCACCGCAAACCGCGCCAACACCACCACGAGCGACACGAACGCCACAGCACCCAGCGAGAAAAGCAGCGCCTGCAGCACGCGTCCAGCACCGGCCCTCGTTGATTCGTCCGCCACGGAAAGCCCACAGATGCGCCCACGCTCCGCGCCCCTCTCCGCGCGCGCCCCCGCCGCTCGCGGTCACGGCGAGCGGATCGACACGCGCGCGTCAAGAGCACCGCGTCGCGGCTCGCTGCGCTCGGGCCTGACGGCTGGACCGCCCCGAGCTTCTTGGAGGTCTTGATCACTGTGTCCGCGAAACCCAGCCCGCCTCAGCGAGCGCTGGGGCTGCCGAGTGGTGGGCCCAACACGGTCCCGCCGATGAGCATGAGCTGGCGTCGCGGTGCCCGCGTCACTTGCGCAGCAGGCGTTCGGTGATCCCGGCGATTGTCTGCTCGCCGTAGGCCATCGACGGCGCGCCGCTGGTCAGGATGGCGAGCGAGAAGCGGCGCGAGCCGCGCTCGAGCAGCGCGACCTGGTGCGTGATGCCGGTCCGCCAGCCGCCTTTGAAGAAGACCTTGAAACCGCGTGGGCGCGCCGTCGCCGGGATGCCCCAGCTCTGCCAGGAGACGATCGAGGACAGCAGCCGGCGGGCGTAGCGGCGGTGCGCGGCTGGCACGAGCTTGTCGATGCGTAGGAAGAAGCGTGCCTGGTCGGCGGACGTGATCTGCGCGTTGAAGAGGGGCCCGGCGGCAGAGAACTTGCGCATGCCTGCGACGCGCGCGACTCGGTCAAGCCCGTCGCGGCCGACGGTGCCGAACACGGCGATCGCGGCGGCGTTATCCGACTGCTCGATCATCGGTTGCAGCAGCGCGCGCTCGCGCGCGGTCAGCTTGCGGGCGCGGGCGGCGCGCAGCGTGCCGACGAGCAGCATCGCTTTGACGACGCTCGCCGAAGGGAACGCGACGGTGCGATTGAGGCCCTGCAGTCGACCGCGCTCGTCGAGCACCGAGAAGCCGACGGTTCCCTGCCGTCCGCGGGCGTATCTCTGCGCCGCGGCGACCCCGCTTGCGCGGTAGAGCGCCCGAACCCATTTCCGTGTCGGCTTCTGGGTCGGGGTCGGGGTCTGCGCAACGACAACGTTGGGCGCGCCGACAGTGTGGGAGGCGGTCGCGATCGCGACCGCCGCGACGAGCGTTTGGATCGTGATGAGCCGTGCGCGGATCGCTCTGAGCACACACCGTTCGACTGAGACATCACGAAGAGCTCTCGAAGGCGAAGTGAAGAAGCGTCTGCGGCGACGGCAACGGAGCGTTCCAACGCACCGTGCGTTCGGTCGCCACGTGGTCGGGCCTAAGGGCTCACGACGTAATTACTGACGGTGTGATGGTGTAGTTCCAGTCGCCGTGGAACGTGTGTCGGGTGATGTTGACGCTCGCGAGTTGCTCGTCAGTGATCTCGAGTCCGCGCTCGTAGGCGCGCTCATCGAGCTGCGCGTAGAGCTTGAGCCCGGTGCCGGTTTTGGTCGCTGCGATCAGGTTGATGATGACCTCGAGGGTCTCAAGCGGCTTGCCGCGCCAGTTGAGGCTGACGAAGCTGAACATGCGGTGCTCGATCTTGTTCCACTTGCTGGTGCCGGGCGGGAAGTGGCAGACCCGGATCTCCAGGCCGGTTCTGTCGGCGAGTCGCTGCAGCTCGTAGCGCCATAGGCGCGTGCGGGGGTTGTTCGAGCCGCCGGAGTCGGCGGTGATCGTCAGCCTGCGGGTATCGGGGTAACGGGCCTTGCCGAGGTGCTCCCACCAGCAGATGATCGTGTTGACCGCGAACTGCGCGGTGTCGGAGGTGATCCCGACGCTGACCCAGCCCTCGTCGGCGGCCAGGTCATAGACGCCGTAGGGGATCGCATGCCCGAGTCGCTTGTCCTTGAAGTCGTGCCCGCGGACCTCGACCGGCTTGCCTTTGGGCTCGAACTCGCGCCCGACGGCCTTGAAGTCGCCGACCAGCTCGCGCTTTTTGGCATCGATGCTGATCACCGGCTCGCCGGCCGCGACCGCCGCCCCGACGATCTCGTTGATGTGCTCGAACTGCGCGTCGCGATCAGGATGCTGGGCGCCCTCACGCGTCTTCTTGTTGGCCTGCAGGCTGTAGCCCTTGGCCTTCAATAGCCGCAGCACGGTGCGATCAACGACCGCGTGCCCTTGCCCGCGCAACGCCTCGGCCAGCTTCGCCCCGCTCTTGCTCGTCCACCGCAACGGCGACTCCGGATCCCCGCGCGTAACCGGATCGATCAACCGATCCAGGTCGGGCTCAAGATCGGGATCGCGCTCCAACGCCGACGGCCGCCCCGCACCCATACGCCGAACCCGCCCCGCCTCGAGCTCCTGCTCGCCGGCAAGCTCGACCAATCCCCGCCTGACTGTGGACTCCGAGATCCCGGTCGCCCGCACCACCGCCGCGATCCCTCCCCGGCCCGCCGAACGCGCCTCCGCCGCCGCCCAGCGCCGCCGCGAACGCTCGTTCAACAGCGCCCGCATCGCCTGATAGCGCTCAGCAATCGCCGCCTCGTCAACCACACCCCCAAGTTCTACGCCCGACCACAGACCCCTCCAGTAATTTTGTCGTGCACCCTAAGCTTGGCCATATGGACGCCGCGTCGTTCGCTCTGTTCCGCCGGTTGCTGGATGCAGTCTTGGTTGCCGGCGCGCTCTGCGTCGTGATCGTCGCGCGCACGATCGCGGACGAGCATCTCCCGCTGTGGACGGCCGGCTACCCGGCCGCGGTCGCCGGTTCGCTCACTTTGGCTCTGTACGCGTGCTGCGCCAGATCCGAGCGTCACGACACCTGAAACTGTCCGGCACAGAGCTCGCGATGATCGCAGCAGTAGGCGGGCTGGTGGCCGCGACCCCGGTTCCGGCGTCATGGGGCGACGGGTGCAACGATCACGACGCTTACGTCGCGACCATCGCAGTGCCCGTCGCGCTCTTGCTCAAGCCGCGCGAGACACGGGTCTCATACGTCGAATACACCACGCTGGTGGAGTGCATCGACGGCACCGACAGAACGCCGGTCGTCGTCTCCGACTCACGCACGGGCTTACGCTCACCCGACCCGGCGGCGGCGCCCACAAAGGTACCGCGTTCGTCGGAGACCGCTGAAATAGTCTGGCACCGGATTCCGGGGTCCGCTTCGCGGCAGCAGCTTTGTCTAGGTCGCCGCTCGCAGGCTCGGAGAACGGCCGTGTGGACGTCGCGTTTCGGCGTCGACCGGATCACGGCCGGCGAGATCGACTTCTTCAGCCGTCTCGTCGATAAGAGGCACTCTTGTTGCTCGGGCCGGGCGTCCGTTCTCCACTGGGGGCGAGGGGCGCGATCTGCTGGTGTTAGTTGGTCGACCGACCATTCTGTAGCTTCCCTGCTGTGGTCAGGTGGACTGGGCTCGTGGTGCGGTTGCGATGGGGTGCAGTTGACCAGCGCGCGCGAACCGGTACAGCCGGTTCGTCAGCTCGGTTTGGCGGTTCGGGCTCTTCGCGTTTTGACGAAGGCGCCCGAGGGTGCCGCGGCAAGTGCGGCGGCCCCCAGCGTCTCGGCATCAGCGCCGAGTGTTCCTGGGAGGATGTCGATGCTGTTGGCGATGGGCGCGGGTACCTGGCGGTCGAGTATTTCGCGGATGCCGGCGCCGACGAGCCGCGCCGCCGGGCCGAGCCTGGCGTCGACGATGACCGCTGCCGGGTTGATGAGGACGCACGCGCTTGCCAGCGATGCGCCAAGCGAGCGTCCGAGATCCTCCATGAGCAGTGTGACGCCTGCTTCTTTCTCGCCTGAGAGTCGGACGAGATCGTCGAAGGTCACGTCGTCGCCGTAGGCCGGTTTGGCCATTTCGAGCAGGTGAACGGCGTTTGTCATGAGGCCGAGGCATCCACGTCGGCCGCACACGCAAAGGGGTCCGTCGGCGTTGACGTGAAGGTGGGCGATCTCCCCGGCGAAGCCTGCGACGCCGCGAACTAACCGGTCGTCGATGATCACCCCGGCGCCGATGCCGTCGGAGATCTTGATGTGAATGAGGCTGGCGTAAGGGATGCCCGCGCCGAACACGGCCTCACCGACCGCCGCAAGGTTGGCGTCGTTTTCGGCCAGGCAGTGGACTTCGAGTGCCCGGCTCAGCTGGACCGCGGGATCTTGAGACATCCAGGTGGGCAGGTTGGTGTATCCGCGTCGCCACTTGAGCTCGGGCGTCATGGTCCGTGAGCCGTGTTCGCCGGGACCTGGGCGCAGTGGAGCGGGAATGCCGACGACGCCGCCAACGATCGAGGATGTGCTCACGTCGGAGCCGTGGAGCGCGGCTTCGAGGAGCTCGAGGCCCGGGTCGATGAAGCCGTCGATCGCAAGGTTGGGATCGAAGGCTCGGGCGGCAGACGCGCGGATCGTGCCGTCGAAGCCCACGACGGCGGCTCGCATCGTCTGCCGGGACATGGTGAGCGCGACCACGTCGCCGTGGCGTCCCGGAACGGTGAGCCGGCGCGCGGGGCGCCCAAGCCGGCCTTGTTCATGCGCCGGCGGTCCCAGCTCGATGATGTCGGCGCGAGCCAGGAGTCGATTGGCGGCGCTCACGACCGTGGTCAGCGGCAGCCCGGCGCGCTCCGCCAGCTGACCGCGAGTTCGCGGCGGCCCGGCCTCCAGCTCCTGCAGGATCAAGTGCTCCACGGCGGAGTGTCTGCGGGACGGCGGGAGCACGTTCGCACGGTATCACTTTCAACGTAAACTCGTCTGAAAGCCGATTGATCCGCGTGACGGCCCGGAGTAGGGTCACTGCGACCGGTTCGGGAGGCGACTGGCTTCGACTTTATACGGTCGTAATTGCGTGCAAGTGGCGGCACGCTGAGAGGAGACAGAGTGGTGCGTTTGACTACGGCTGGTGGCCGGACACCGTGGCGTCCGCGTCGATCCGTGATGGTCTCGGCGGCGGTCGCGACCGTTTCGCTGAGCGTGGGAGTGTCGGCGTCCGCGGACACGGTGCCGTATGCCGTGCCGGTCCAGTTGCCATCCGCGACGGCGTCGCCGGCGGTGAATCCGGCGGCGCCGTATACGCCGCTGGTGTTGAGCTTGATCAACCAACTGCTGCCGTCGAATCCCCCGACCCTCGCGCAGGTCCAGAACGCCGCCACGCTGTTGCACGGCGGGAACAATTCAACGTGTAACAACGTCGGCCCGGTGGCGGCGCCGACCGGCACGATTCCGGGCATCGTTCCGCTGTGCTGGACGGACGCCGCGGGCGTGCTGCCGACGAGCGGGCCGAACGCGGGCACCGGCGACACCGGGACTCTGACCACGGCCGCGCCGTCGCTGTTGTCGATCGCGGGAAGCTTCGACCGGCGCCTGCAGAACGCCTGGGGTCAAGTCCAGGGCGCCGAGGCGCGCAACACGATGGTCACAGGAATGTTCGGCCCGCAGACCGACCTGGCGCGCATCCCGAACTGGCGGCGTGCGCTGCAGACCAACGGCGAAGACCCACTGCTCTCGAGCGAGATGGTCGCCGCCCAGATCGATGGCATCCAAGGCCGCGGCGCGATGGCGGAGATGAAGCACTTCGCCGGCTACGCCGGCAACCTCCACGCCGCGAGGGTACCCGGCACCGCACCGACAGTGATTCAGGACCAGGCGTTCCACGAGTTGCTGTTGCCGCCGTTCGAAGGCGGCTTCGTGCAAGCCAAAGCGGCCGCCGGCATGTGCGCGTATCAGACGTTCAGTGTCACGTCCCCGGCGCTGGTGCGCACGATCTCGCCCGTGGTCGGGACCTCGCCGTTCGGTGTCGCCGGCACGTCTTGGCCACTCAACGAGGCGCATACCGGTTGCCAGCAGCCGCTTCTCACCGACATCCTGCGCAATCAGTGGGGTTCGGTCGCGATGATCGGCTCGGACTACTACACGCAGGACACCAACGCGATGTTCCAGGGCTCACTCGACCAGGAGATGCCCGCTTCCAGCGCCTACGACGGCGGCACGTCCGCCACCAGCGTGTCGAGCAGCACGTGCGCAGACTCGGCCGGGACGTGGGTGGACTGCAGCGCGCCGGGGGCCGTGCGCATCAGCGGCATTCCGAACAACTTCCAGAACTCCGGCATGACCGGTTGCCCGGAGTACGGCTGCACCCTCGAGCAGGCGGTCGTCAAGGGCGGGCTCCCGCTCACCATGTTCAAGCAGTCGCTGGCGCGCATCCTCTACCAAGAGGAACGCTTCGGAATGCTCGGCTGCAACGACACGCCCGTCGCCGCAACGTGCACCAACCCCGGCGGCACCGGCGGCGACCGCTCCGGGACGGCGCCGCTGCCGGCCGGGCCGACGACGGGAGCGACACCCCAGCAGAACATCGGAACCAAGGCCGGTGACGCCGCGGTCGTCGAGAAGGCCGCCGAGGAAGGAGCCGTGCTGCTCAAGAACACAGGCGGGCTGCCGATCAGCACCAGCAACCTGACGTCGGGCATCGCCATCAGCGGGCCCGGGGCTGAATACACCATCGCTGAACCGCAGGTCGAATCCGCGACGGGTTTCCCAGACCGGATCGCCATCAACCCGCTGCAGCAACTGCAGTCCCTGAGCGGCAAGCCCGGCGCATTCACGTTCAGCGCAGCCAACGGGCCGACTGGCACGCCGCTGTCGTCGTCGGTGCTCTCGACCTCGAACAGCTCCGTGACCGGTTCACTTGCGCGCACCGGCCCGACCAGCGGTAACGACGCCTCGTTGGACTTCACCACTGCGTCCAGCAATGGACAGCTCGCTCCCGGCTCCTACACGTGGAGCGGTTACGTCTACGTCCCGACCGCGGACACGTATACGTTCCGCTTCCAGCAGAGCGCAACCGTGCCCGCGGCCAACGTCACGTTCGCGCTCGGAGCGTCCGGCGGGCAACCGGCCTCGACGGCCACGCCGCGGACGCTGGCGCCCGCCAGCACGTTCTACTTCGGCCAGAACCGCGGGACCACCCCCGTTCCGGTCGGCGTCACCCGCGCCGGCTACACCGAAGCCGGTCTGACCAACCGCCAGTTCGCGGCCGGCGTGCTCGGCCCGGGCTACTACCCGGTGACGATCACGTTCAACAACACGACCTCTGCTCCGGCCAGCTTCCGCTTCGCCGACTCGCGCGCCGACAGCGACATCGCCGACGCCGCCGACGCCGCACGCGGAAAGTCGCTCGCGATCGTGTTCGCAAACGACAACGGCGTCACCATCGTCCACGACGAGAGCCTTACCGGCTCGTCACCCACCACGCAGATCAGCCCCCTGGTCGACTCCCAGGTCAAGCTCATCAACGCCGTCGCCGCCGCCAACCCGAACACTGTCGTGGTCCTCAACACGGGCTCGCCGGTGATCGTGAAGCCCTGGATCGACAACGCGAACATCAAGGCCGTGCTGGAGATGTGGAACGCCGGCTCGGAGGGCGGCACGGCGACAGCCCGGCTGCTGCTCGGCCAAGCCAACCCGAGCGGCAAGACCGCCGTCACCTGGCCCGTCAACGGCAGCGACACGCTCTGGGGCTACAACCAGCCGACCGGCCTGTACCCCGGTGACACACCCGGAACACACCCCGAGCGGCTCAATGGCCTGCCGAGCAACGGGACCAGCTTCACCGAAGGCATCTACATCGGCTACCGCTACTTCGACAAGCTCGGCATCGCGGCCCAGTTCCCGTTCGGCTTCGGGCTCTCGTACACGAGCTTCAAGTTCTCGGGGCTCAAAGTGACACCCCGCTTCGACGGCACCGTCGACGTCGATTACGACATCACCAACACCGGCTCCGTCGCGGGCGACCAGGTCGGGCAGGTCTATCTCGGCCCGGGCCCGGACATCCCCAACGCCCAGCAAGCCGTGCGATCGTTGGCAGCGTTCGACCGCGTCTCGCTCGACGCCGGCCAGACCAAACACGTCACGAGCACCATCAACGCGCGCGCATTCCAGTACTGGGACACCAACAACCAAAAGTGGGTGACGAACTACGGACCGCGGACGGTCTGGGTCGGCGACGCCGACTCCCCGGACCGGCTGCCGCTGTCGGCGAGCACCGCACCGCTCGCCGCGACCAGCACCACCGGCAGAATCGGCGGCAGCGTGCCCGCAACGCTCTCACTGACGCTGGGGACTCCACCGACCTTCGGCACGTTCACCCCGGGCGCGGCCAAGAACTACACGGCATCGACGCTGGCGAACGTCATCTCGACCGCGGGTGACGGGACCCTCTCGGTCTCCGATCCCAGTACCACAGCCACCGGGCGTCTGCTCAACGGGTCGTTCTCGCTCCCCCAGCCGCTGCAGGCCAACGCCTCCAGCCCAGCCGGCGTGGGCGGCGCACTCGCCACGGTCGGCGGCTCGACGACCCCGACCACCCTGCTCACCTACAACCAGCCGGTCTCCAACGACCCGGTCTCAATCGCGTTCCAGCAATCGATCGCCAGCACCGACGCCCTGCGCACCGGCGCGTACAGCAAAACCCTGACGTTCACCCTGTCCACCACCCAGCCCTAAGCCACAGCGCCGGTCACCCGTGCCTGCGCACGGTGACCGGCCGGCCACCGCGATCAAGCGGCCCGCCGGCGCTTGGCACCCGGCGGCACCGGAGGGAGAGCGCAATCGAGGCGCGTGCGCGTGCGCGAGGCACGTCGACCACCTCGGTGCGCGACAACAACATCACCTGACCATCCCGAGCGATGAGCAGCACTCCGCCGGCGCCTCACCAGTGAGTTCGGCCGACGACCTCGTTGGTCCAGTCCGAAGGGTTCGGCCAGGTCACTAGCGTCCCGGCGCCGTCGAGGCATTGCTTTGAGCTGGTCCGCCAACGTCGCCCATGGACAGTTCATGTCGAGCGCCGTTCGGCCCACTACTGAACCCGACATCGTCACCTCCTGCATTTCTCCCGGACACTCGCGCGCCGCCCGGCGGGCGCGCACGCACTCCCGCCAGGACCTCGCCGAAGCGACGCCAGCCGTCCGGCGTGGCGATCACGCTATCGAGAGAGCCGCGGGCCATTGCCATGCGCGAGCGGGAGATCGGTCCAGCGCGCGGGAACGAACACGCCGAAGCCGTCAGGGCGCGGCACTCGATCACCAGCTCACCCTCGAAGTGCCGCCACCGCCCCGTCTCCAGCGCCGCGCGGCGCGGCGCACCCGGCGCGTGAATCAGCTGCACGCGCTCCCGGAGCGGATCGCCAACACGAGCAGTGCGACACAGAGCCGCTGGTCCATACGGCTTCGGCATCCACAAGAGGCGCCTGCGGCAGCGTTGCTCCGTCTGCTCATCACGGCCCCGGTCTCGAAGGAACAGCAAAGACATGGAATCGGGGCATGAAAATACGGCCGAGGGCTCCGTCCGGGTCTCGGATTACGGTCCGGGGACTGGGCTCTAGGGGCCTTCGGGAGAACGCAACGTGGGCAGGCCGCTTTCGACGATGGGCTTCGAGCCCGAGAAATCGGTGGCCGCCCGTTGCGACTGGCCTGGTTGCGCTGCGAGCGCGGATCCGTCGCTGTCGTTGGCCCACAGTTCTCCCGTGTCGTCGGTGATGTCGACGAAGGGAGCGAAGGGTGAGGGCGATCGGGCTGGATGTGCATCGTGACTTCTGTGAGGTCGCGATCGCCGAGCAGGGCAAGGTGCGCTCCGCGGGGCGGATCGCGACGCGGCCGGAGCTGTTGGAGCTGTTCGCGCAGAGTCTGGCGGCGGATGACCGGGTGGTGTTGGAGGTCACGGGCAACGCGTGGGAGATCGCCAGGATCATCGAGCCGTACGTCGCGCGGGTAATCGTGGTCTCCCCGAGTGACACCGGGATCCGTCAGGCCAGGGCGAAGACCGATCGCCTGGACGCGCGGACGCTGGCCAAGCTGCTGGCCGCGGGAACGTTGGACAGTGTCTGGATGCCGGACGAGCGCACGCGGGTGATGCGCCGTCGGCTCTCGCGCCGCTCGCAGTTGGTCGAGGCGCGCACGCGCGTGAAGAACGAGATCCACGCGATCTTGATCCGGCGCCTGAAGGGCCGCCCGGAGGTGAGCGATCTGTTCGGCAAGGCGGGCCGCTCGTGGCTGGGCGAGCTCGAGCTGCCGATCGAGGAACGCGAGACGCTCGACAGCGGCCTGCGCCAGATCGACTTCCTCGACAGCGAGGTCGCGTCCGTGGATCGCGTGATCGCGCACGACGCATTGAATTGGCCGCAGGCGCGGCGGCTGATGACGGTCCCGGGCGTCAACGTGATCGCCGCGAGCACCTTCTTGGCAGCGGTCGGGAACATCGAGCGCTTCCCGGACCGGCGCAAGCTGGTCGGTTACCTGGGCCTGGATCCGAAGGTCCGCCAGTCCGGCGACGCGCCCGCCGCCTACGGGCACATCTCCAAGCAAGGCGCCGCTGCGGTGCGGGTCGCGCTGGTCGAGGCCAGCTGGAGCGCGGTCCGCCAGCCCGGCCCGTTGCGCGCGTTCTACCTACGCATCCGCGCCCGCCGCGGCCATCAGATCGCGATCACCGCCACCGCGCGCAAGCTCGCGTGCCTGTTCTGGATCCTGCTCTGGCGCCAAGAGGACTACGCCTTCGGCCAGCCCACGCTGACGGCCAAGAAACTGCGCCGACTGGAGATCACCGCGGGCGCGCCGCGCTGGCAAGACCGCAAAGGCGTCTGGATCGCGCACCGCCTGCTCCGCGACGCCGAACTCGATCTCGCCCGCCAGGCCGAGCAGGCCTACGCGCAGACCATCCGCGACCGCCAAGCCGCCGGCGCAAGCAAAGCGGGCGCGAGCGTGACACCGGGGCGCGCATCACAACAGCCCACTGAGGGCAAAGCCGCGCGGCAGACCACAAGCCCCTGACGTCTGCGCTTCGCTACGTCAGTCACTCGCGCCCACCACCACGATCCCACAGGAGGCCCCGCCCAGCAAGCCGATTTGACTTTCATCCGTCGTCGAAAAGGGATCCTCCGTCAAGACGACGATGCTGTCGTCTCGATCGAGCCGGTTCGGGCAGTCGCGGGTCGCGGGCTGAGCGTCTTGCCTGCAGTGGGGGTAGGACGGCGTGTGTGCTTACGGGCCGGCGGGACCTCTCGATCAAGGCCGAGGCCGCGTGGTCGGTGCTGAGGCCCCCGGTGAGCGGATCGTGGTGGGCGCTGCGGCGTGCTTGTCGAGCGAGTCGCCGCTGCGGACGCGGTCCTCAAGGGCGGCGGCAAGCGTGTCGATGCTGGACGCGTGACGTCTCAGACCCGTCTCGGGGAATCCCGCAGCGCGTCGGCGGTATGGATCGCGCTGCTGGTGATCGCCCTGATCGTCGCGTCGATCGTTGGTGCGCAGGCCGTCACGCGTCAGAACGAGGCGAAATCCCGCGCGGCGTTCGAGGCATCCTCGGCTGAGATCGCGGCCGCGCTAAAGCTCTCGATCCGGCGCGAAGACGATCTCGTCGTGGCCGCGGGGGCGTTCATCGCCGGCAACCCGAACGCGACGCAGACCGAGTTTCGGCAATGGACACGTTCGGCGCGCGTGATGGAGCGCTACCCCGAGCTCGACGGCATCGGGCAGGTCGTGATCGTGCCCGCGGCGGGCCTGAATGCCTTCGCGCGGCGGATCGTCGCTGACCCGCCGGGTCGATTGGCGAGCGACGGCAGCTTGTACGTCGTGCCCACCGGCAAGCGCCCGTTTTACTGCCTTGCCGCGATGTCGATTAGTCGCGCGCCCGTGAGCACCCCGGCCGGGCTGGACTATTGCGCAAAGAGCGCCGGCCTGAAGGTGCGCGATTCCGGGCGCGGCAGCCACGGGCCGTACTTCGACGGCAAGCAGGTCACGCTCGCCGTCCAGACACCCATCTATCGCGGCGGGTTGGTCCCCGCGACGGTCACGGCGCGACGCGCGGCGTTCCTCGGCACCCTCGCCATCTCCGTACGCCCCAGCTACGTGCTCGACAGCGCCTTGGGGGGACGCTCGGGCACGAGCCTGCGGCTGCGCTATCGGCGAGCCGGGTCCAGCGCCGTGTTCAGCCGCGGCCAGACTCCCGGCGATGCACGCAGCGCGATCGTCGACGTCGGCGACGGTTGGACCTTGCGGGTCTTCGCGGCGGTGCCCGACGGCCGGATCCGGAACAACCGCGACGCGCTCCTCGTGCTGGTCGGGGGGATCGCGCTCGGCGTCCTGGTCGGCGCGTTCCTGCTGTTGGTCATGCGGCTCAACCGGCGGCTCGCTCGACAGGCACGCCGCAGCGCCCACGACGCCTTGCACGATCCGCTGACGGGGCTGCCGAACCGCCAGCTGTTCCTGGACCGCCTCGAGCACGTGATCGCGGCCGCGCGCCGAGATCCGGCACCGCTGACCGTGATGGTCGTCGACCTCAAACGCTTCAAGGAGATCAACGACACCCTCGGCCACAGCACCGGCGACGGTGTGCTGCGCGAGATCGGCCCTCGGCTGGCCGCGCTGCTGCGCCCGGCCGACACCGTCGCGCGCTTCGACGGCGACGCCTTCGCCCTGCTGCTGCCCGCGACCGAATGCCAGTACGCGCGCACCGTCGCCGACCGCGTCATCGCCGCACTGCGCGAACCCTTCACCGTGGGCGCGCTGTCTGTCACGGTCGACGCCACCATCGGCATCGCCTGCCATCCGGCCCACGGCCAGGACGCCGAGACGCTCGTCCAACACGCCGACGTCGCGTTGCATCTCGCCAAGGAGAACCGTGACCCGCACCAGTTCTATGACCCGACCACCGACCCCTACGACCCCGACCGCCTGCTGCTGATCGGTGACCTGCACCGCGCGATCGCCGAAGACGAGCTCGAGCTGCACTACCAGCCGAAGTTCACCACCGGCGACATGCGACTCGCCGGCGTCGAGGCCCTCGTGCGCTGGCGCCACCCGCAGCGCGGACTCGTCGCACCCGGAGACTTCATCCCACTCGCCGAGCACACCGGCGCGATCCGTCCGCTCACGCTGGTCGTTCTGCGCAAGGCAGCACGGCAATGGCAGGCCTGGCATCAGGACGGCCACGAGATCACAATCGCCGTGAACCTCTCGGTCGCCAACCTCCTCGACGGCGAGCTGATCGACGACATCGCCCGCATCCTCGCCGAGGAACACGTCGCCCCCGGTGGGATCGAGCTCGAGATCACCGAGAGCACCGTGATGACCGACCCCGAACGCGCCACCGCGATGCTCCACGAGCTCGCCGCGATGGGCCTCCGGCTCTCGGTCGACGACTACGGCACCGGCCACTCCTCACTGGCCTACCTGCGCCGTCTCCCCGTCCAAGAGCTCAAGATCGACCGCTCCTTCGTCCAGCACCTCGCGTCCGACGACGAGGACCGCCAGATCGTCCGCTCGACGATCGATCTCGCCCACGGTCTCGGTCTGCGCGTGGTCGCCGAAGGCGTCGAAGACGCCCAATCGTTCGCGCTGGTGCAGCAATTCGGCTGCGATCTCGCACAGGGCTTCCACCTCGGTCGTCCCGTCCCAGCGAAGATCCTGCTCGACCAACTCCGAGATCGCGGCCTCAGCGCCCCCGTACCATCACACGCCTGACTGGGCATCGACCTCCGTAGCTGCTTTACCGCCAAGCAGCAGCGCCGTCGGCTACAAACGAGGCCCTGTGCAGAGGCCGACGACGCGCAGGACGCCGACCCGCCTGAGACGAGCGCCGCGCCAAAACGTCCGCTCGTACTGCCAGCACCCGGCTCACCTCCAAAGGCCCGGCGCGAAGCGAATTCCGGGCGCGGGGCACTGCTCCTCAACCCTGGACGGTGCCGCGGACTCCCGGACCGCGAACGGGCATACGAAACACGGAGGTCGGAAAGAAAACCCACCGCACGCAGGTGCAACGGGCGGCGACGTGGCTGGCGTGGCCGGCACGCCCGGATACCGGCGCTCAAGACCCAGGCCGACGCGACTCTGTGCGTGGTCTCACGCGACCTGCTCGCCGGCCCCGCCGGATCGAGCCTTCGCCGACCGAACCCGCGGCTGACATACATTCACTCCTCAACCTACCTTCAACACACACAAGGCGGTTCCGTCTCCGTCGCCCGCCCCCAACACGCCGGCCGGCGCCTCCCGATACCGGCGCACTCGGCGCGGTTTGCCGACGAGCTGCATCGATGTCGACTCGGCGACACGCCGCGCCGCGGATGTGCCGCTCGCCCCCGCGAGGACCGGCTTGCCTGAGCAAACGTCGACCTCTGCGCGATGTATCGTCCTGCTGTGGGGGTCAACCCGATGCCACCGGACCGACAGGAGCTGATTCGTTCCCTGTCGAACGAGTACATCGAGATGTACGCCTCGCGCGACGATCGCTTGACAGAGCGCTTTAGTGACAACTTCAGCGGGTACACCGGCGGCGGTGATTTTCTCGTCAAAGACAGGGACGAGTGGGTGAAAATCACCAGACAGGACTTCTCACAAGTAACCGGCCGCATCCGCATCGAGATGTTGGACCAGTCGCTGCAGGACGTCGCCGACGACGTTGTCATCGTCACCTGTCTCTTCCACATCCACCTTCCTGAGATCGACCACATCCTGTCGCGCAAGTCCGCGCGGTTGGCGCTAGTCTTCCGGCTCGAAGGCGAGGACTGGAAGATCGTGCACAGTGGCATCTCCATCCCCTATGGCCTGGTGCGAGAGGGCGAGGTCTACCCGGTCAAGGGCTTGCACGAGCGGACTCTCGAACTTCAGGTGCTCGTCGAGGAGCGCACCCGTGCGCTGGAAGAGGCCAACCGGGAGCTTGAGGCGCTCAGCAACACCGACGCGTTGACGTGCATCGCCAACCGTCGCAACTTCGACCGCGTGCTTGCGCAAGAGTGGAGCCGCGGCCAACGCACCGGAGCGCCTCTGGCGCTGGTGATGCTCGACGTCGACCACTTCAAGCATTTCAACGACGGCTACGGCCACCTCGCCGGCGACGACTGTCTGCTGGCGCTCGCCCGAGCGCTGACACAGGTGGGGCGACGTGCGGGGGACTTGGTTGCACGCTACGGCGGCGAGGAATTCGTCGTGCTGGCGCCGGCGACGGACGCGCAAGAGGCGCTGGCGATCGCACGGCGCATCCAGAACGAGGTCTGGTCGCTGGCACTCCCGCACGCGGACACCGTCCCCGGCATCGTCACCGTCAGTCTCGGCGTGGCCAGCGCTGTGCCGTCGAGGGAGCATACCGCCGAAGATCTTGTGAGGGAGGCGGACCTCGCGCTCTACCGCGCCAAGCAGCTGGGACGCAACTGCGTGCAATCGGGGACAGGCTGAAGTCGATGAACGCATTCGATCCCATCACTTATGAGGAACGAGTCGCAAGCAATGGCAGGACGCTGCCGAGGCGTGGGACCGATGGAGGACACGCTCGAGCGCCGGCTCGCGCCGGCGACCGAGGTGATGCTTGACATGGCCGGCATCCGTGAAGGCAGTCGCGTGCTCGACGTGGCAGCGGGAGCGGGTGGGCAGTCGCTCACCGCCGCCCGACGAGCCGGCCACGGCGGCTCGGCCCTTGCGACCGACATCCGTCGAACCTGCTCGACTTCGCCGCACGGCGCGCCCGCGAGGCGGGACTGTCCAATGTGGACACCGCGGTCCTTGACGGCGAGCGGCTTGACGTCCAGGAAGGCTCGTTCGACGCAGTCATCTCGCGCGTCGGCTTCATTTACCTCCCCGACCAGCAGGCGGCGCTCCGCGGAGTGTGGCGCGCGCCTAGGCCGGGCGGCAAGCTAGCTGCACGGCTCGAAATCCGCCTCGAAGATCGGCTCGAGGACCAGCTTGAGGCTGGCCGCACGACACGGTCATGCGCGGTCGGGACGGCGTGCGCATAGTGCACGCGAGGCCAACGCGACGTGTGACTGGCTGGTGGTCACGCATCCGTTTCATCCGTTGCGTGGGCAGCGGGTGGCGGTCTTGTTCGAGCGGCGCTACGCGGACGGGCGGCTGTACGTCTGCGAGGGCGGGCCGTCGGGCTCGATCGGTGTGCCCGAGGACGCGACCGATCGGGTGCCGGCGCCGGCGTGCACGCCGCTGACGGGTGAGGTCCTGGCCGGGCTGGTCGAGCTGGTGGCCGCGATCGATGGGTCCGAGGTGGGAAGGCATCCGGAGCCTGTGCTGGAAACAGGCACAAGCTGATGAATGACGAGGATCTTCGAGCTCTCAGCGATCGGCAACTCGGCGCGCGGCGCCGGCGGCTGGCGGCGGCGGTGGAGCGGCTCGAGCTGTCGTTGCCGGGCGCGTTGGTGCGCCAGGGGCGCCGGTGCTCGAGCAGCGGCTGTCACTGCCGGCGCGGCGAGCTGCACGGTCCGTATCTGTACCTGGCGCTCTACACGGGCGGGCGCAGCCGAAAGCTGTACGTGCCGGGCGCGTTGGAGGCGGTCGTCTCAGAGCACGTCGGCGTGACGCAGCGCAACGAGGCGGCGCTGGCGGAGATCGCGCGTGTCAACGTCGAGCTGCTGCGGCGGCGGGCGCTCGGGTGATGGAGGGGGTCGGTGGTCGGCGCCGAGGGGGTGGCGGCGGTGGCCAAACATGGTCGAGGCGGCGCTGGCCGCGGGAGCGATCGATGAGCACGATCACGACGGGCGGCTCGGCGAAGATCACGCGCGAGCATCGGGAGCGGTTGGCGGTCGTCTATGTGCGCCAGTCGACCCTGGCGCAGGTCCGCGATCACGGCGAGTCGACGCTGCGTCAGTATGCGCTCGCGGAGGACGCCGAGCGGCTCGGCTGGCCGGCCGAGCGAGTGCTGGTGATCGACAGCGACCTGGGCGTTTCGGGCCGCGGCGGCTCTGCCCGGTCGGGGTTCAAGGATCTGGTCGGGCGCGTGTGCTGCGGCGAGGTCGGTGCCGTGTTCGGCCTGGAGGTCTCGCGGCTGGCGCGCAGCAGCGCGGATCTGCAGCGGATGCTGGAGCTGTGCAGCCTGACCGACACGCTGATCGTCGACGGCGACGGCGTCTACGTCGACGATCAGCCTGACCGACACGCTGATCGTCGACGGCGGCGGCGTCTACGACCTGGGGTTGTTCAACGACCGGCTGCTGCTCGGCCTGAAGGGCACGATGTCCGAGGCCGAGCTGCACCTGTTGGCCGGGCGGCTGCAGGGCGCCCGGCGCGCCGCCGCCGAGCGCGGCGAGCTGCGCTTCCCGCTGCCCGTCGGCTACGTCTACGACGACGACGGCCAGGTCGCGATCGACGCCGACGAGGAGGTCCGCGCGGCGATCGCTGACGTGTTCGCGTGCTTTGCGGAGACCGGATCGGCCTACGCGGTCGTCGGCGCGTTCGCCGAGCGGCGCTTCCCGGCGCGCGCCTACGGCGGCGCTTGGGCCGGGCAGCTTCGTCACGGGCGGCTGACGCACAGCCGCGTGCAGACGGTGCTGCGCAACCCGGCCTACGCCGGCGCCTACGTGTTCGGACGTCGCCGCAGCCGTCGCCGGGTCGACCCCGATGGCACGATCCACGCCCGGACGACGTTGTTGCCGCGCGAGCAGTGGGGCGTGGTGATCTACGACCACCACGCCGCCCACATCAGCTGGCCGCAGTTCCTGCGCAACGAGCAGCGCCTGGCCGCCAACAACACGCGCAACGGCGCCCGCCCGCCGCGCGAGGGCAGCGCGTTGCTGCAGGGGATCGTCCGCTGCGGTGGCTGCGGGCGCTCGATGACGACCTTCTACCGCGACGGCAAGCCCGGCTATGACTGCGGCCATGCCCGCAGCGATCGGGTCGCGACGCCCGGCTGTCGCGGTGTCATGGGCGAAGTCGTCGAGCAGGCCGTCGCCGAGCGGCTGCTGGGCGCCGTCGCGCCCGACCAGATCCAGCTGGCGCTGACCGCCGCCGACGCCGTCACCGATCGCCGCGGACGCGCCACGCGCGCGGTCGAGCTGCGCGTCGAGCGCGCTCGCTACGACGCCGCGCGCGCCGAGCGCGCCTTCCATCAGTGCGATCCCGAGAACCGGCTCGTCGCGCGCAGCCTCGAGTCGCGCTGGGAAGCCAAGCTGCGCGAGCTCGCCGACGCCGACGCCGAGCTCGCCCGCCAAGCCGCCGCGCCCGCGGTGCCGGCGCGGGCCGACATCGAAGCGCTCGCGCGTGACCTTCCGCGAGTGTGGGCGGCACCGTCGACCTCGCACCGAGACCGCAAGCGGCTGCTGCGCGCGCTCATCAACGACGTCACGCTCACCTCTGCGCCCGACCAACCCGAGATCCACGTCGGCATCCACTGGCGCTCCGGCGCCAGCACCGAACTGACCGTCCTGCGACCTGCCGCCGCCCGCACCGAGCGCGCCGCCGCGGTCGCCGACCTCCTGCACGAGCTCGGCCCCACGCACACCAACGGCCAGGTCGCCGAGCAACTCAACCGCGCCGGCCACATGACCGCCAGCGGTCGCCCGTTCGACGAAGAGAACGTCCGCTGGCTGCGCTGGCAACATCGCATCCCATCGCCCTCGCCACTGCACGACGACGAGCTCGGCGTCCACGAACTCGCCCTACGCCTCAACGTCGGCGATCACGTCATCTACGTCTGGATCCGACAGGGCAAGCTTCAAGCGCGCCGCGCCGGCCGTCGCCGGCTCGCCATCCGCTTCGACGCAGACGTCGAGGCCGCCTGCCGCCAGCGCCTCGCCGACTCACCCCGAACCCGCTACCTGGACCTACAACCCGTTGAAGGAGGCGCACAATGAAGCCACCGTCGACGAGATCTCCTATCGCCGCCATCACCGCTACCTGACCACCGTGGCCGACCACGCCACGGGCGCGATCGTGTGGTGCCAGCCCGGCCGCAACAGTGCGACCCTGCAGGGCTTCTTCTCTGAGCTCGGCGACCGCCGCGACTCGATCCGGGCGGTCTCGATCGACATGAGCCCAACGCGCGATCCGAGCCGCCGTCCCCGAGGCCGAGATCTGCTTCGATCCCTTCCATGTCGTGCGGCTCGCCGCCCGCGCGACCGACCGGGTCCGCCGCGACGAATGGAACCTCCACGAGCGCTCCCACACCCCGCACGGGCGTTGGGTAAAGAGCACGCGCTGGTCGCTGCTCAAAGCGCCCGAGCACCAGAGCGTCCGCCAACTCGCCACGCTGCACCAGGTCAGCCAGGTCAACCAGCGCCTCTACCGCGCCTTCCTGCTCAGAGAGGAACTACGGCTGCTCTACCACCTGCCCGACCCCGCGCTCGCGCCGGCGCACCTGCACGCCTGGCTGGCCTGGGCGTCGCGCTCGCGGCTACGCCCGTTCGTCCGGCTCGCACGCACCCTCAGAGCGCACCGCGACGGCATCCTCGCCGCCATCCGCCTCGGCCTGTCCAACGGCCGCCTCGAAGGCCTCAACTCCAAGATCCGCCTCATCAGCCACCGCGCCTTCGGCTTCCACTCCGCCGACCCCCTGATCGCCCTCGTCTACCTCTGCTGCGCCGGCGTCACGATCACGCTCCCGCGATGAACTTCACCCCCAACTCGGACGAAGCGCCGCACTTCTGCCCGCCTACGAACCCCCGGGGTTTGCTTGAGCCGGATGTGCGGAACGCACCCGTCCGGTTCTGAGGGGCCGGGCGCAGCAATGCGCCCTACCCGACAACGGGATCCCTTCGTCGAGAAGAAGCACATTCCGCGTGTGCAGACCAAGGCTCCCATTCGCGCATACCGAAGCGACGGCGTTCACGCCGCGTCCTATCGGGACCTGATGGGCGCTGATGTGGTGCGTATGCACTGCATCCACTCGGTGGGGCGGTAAGCGTTGCGATCTCATCGTCACGAAGACCAGCCCCGGCGAGGTTCGGCCGATGCGCCGCCCCGCCTTCGCGTTCGGCGACGAGCAGGGCTTGAAGGCCGGCGGCGTGGGCCTTGTTCGCGCATACGCCCCTTCAGGGCGGGGACGGCGCGAACGTGAGCCGCGAGGCGGCTCGTTCAACCCTCGATGAAGCCCGGGGCACAGTAGACCCAGATCTACCTCAGAAGTAGGCCGCACCGGCTGGCGCCGCCACCGCGCCGCCGGGAGCCTTCCGTGCATGCCGCAGCGACGCCCCCAGATGAACCAAAGCCTGCCGCTTCGGAGTTGCGACGGCCAAGCAGCGGGTGCCGCGCTCCACATGACGGCGCCGACGGTGACGGAGCTTCTGCGTGCCCTCGAGCCGGTCACGCGGGACTCGTTCATCGACGGTCTCGACCGCCACCCGGCAGGGTCGTCGCGGCCTGACTTCACCTGGCCGCTCTGACGCGGCTCTGTCCACCCCATCAACCCATTTCAATACCGGAGGATCACATGCATGCCACCCGCATGTCCAAGCTCAATCTGTGCCGCTCGCTCACGCTCGGCGCCACGGCGCTCGCCCTGGGCGGCGCCGCCACCGGCGTGGTCGCCGAGAGCGCCAGCGCCGCCAGCGCCACGCTGGGGCCGGGCCAGTCGGCGAACTTCCCGACGTACTTCTGGGGCCGGACGAACATCTGCATCGACAACCCGACCGACCGAGACGGCCACGCGACGTTCTCGGCGTGGGGCTCGCCGACCGTGGACCGGTACGTCCCGGCGCACGCCACGAACATCTGCGAGACGCGCGCGTGGGTCGGGTTCAACGTCAACGTCAAGAACTACACCGGCCTCGGGACGTTCTGGGTCCGCAACGTGGGCGGCCCGGGCTGATCACCAGGGGCGGGGTGGTCTCCGGGGACCGCCCCGCTCCGAGCGCGGCGGGAGGGATCAGGTATTGCTTCTCGTTCCGCTCTCGTCGACGCCTGCTGCGCGAAGGTACGTGAGGACCGCAAGCACGCGACGGTGGCCGTCAGAGGTCGAGTGTATGTCGAGCTTGCGCAGCAGGTTGCCGATGTGCTTGACGACCGCGTGGTCGGTTACTACCAGACGCTGCGCGATGCCTTGGTTGGAGTGCCCGGACGCCATCAGGGCGAGCACCTCGCGCTCACGCGGGGTCAGCTCGTCCAGCGGGCCGGGACGGGTGCGCTTGAACATGGCCGCGATGATCTCCGGGTCGAGCGCGGAGCCTCCCGACGCGACGCGCCGGACCGCATCGAGGAACTGCTCGAGGTTGCCGACGCGGTCCTTGAGCAGGTAGCCCACACCCTCAGCGCTCTCGCCGATCAGCTCCAGCGCCGGACGCTGGGCGACGTATTGCGACAGCACGAGCACCGCTGTACCGGGCAGTCGCCGGCGGATGTCGATCGCGGCGCGCAGACCATCGTCGGAGTGCTGCGGCGGCATCCGCACGTCCGTCACGACGACGTCGGGACGGTGGCCGCCGGCCTTCCGCCGGAGCTCGTCGGCGTCGCGTGCCTGCGCGACGACCTCGAAGTCGGCTTCTGTGAGCAGCCGTACGAGCCCCTCGCGGTAGAGCTCGTCGTCCTCTCCGATCACGACCCGCACGGGACTCATGCGCGCACGCTAACTGACGCCGCGCGGGTCGGCGGCGGCGTGCTCACGGACCACAGGGGATTTCCGCGCGCACAACCGTGCCGCCACTGGGTGGGCTCGAACAGGTCAACGCGCCGTCGAGCGCCCGGACGCGATCGGCGAGTCCGCGCAGGCCGGTGCCACCGTCGAGCGATGCGCCCCCGATGCCGTCGTCGGTGACCTCGATGACCACCATCCCGTTGTGGCGCGCGATGCGCGCGTCGACGCGCTGGGCGTGCGCGTGCTTGATCACATTGGCGACGGCCTCGGAGATGACGAAGTAGCCGGCGGTCTCCACGCCGCTCGGAAGGCGACCGACGCCCGCGGCGTTCACGGCCAGCACGACCGGGGTCCGCGCCGCAAGCTCCTCCACGGCTGCGGGCAGGCCATGGTCGCTCAGCACGGGGGGCAGGATCCCGGCGGCCAGCGCGCGCAGCTCGGCCAGCGCGTCCACGAGGCCATGCTCGACTTCCTCGAGCAGCGCCTCAGTGTCGAATGCCGCGGCCAGTGTGCGCCGGCGCAGCTTGGTCTGTAACAGCAGCGCGGCCAGACGCTGCTGGGCGCCGTCGTGGAGGTCGCGCTCAATCCGCCGGCGCTCGGCATCGCCGGCCGCCACGATGCGCGCGCGGGACTCGCGCAGCTCGACGATGATCGCATTGCGCTCGGCCTCCAAGCGGCCGCGCTCAAGCCATAACGCGGCGGTTCTCCCCGCAGTGCGGACCACTGGCGCCTCCTCGGACAGCGAGGGATCGTGGACGAGCGCCGCCACCGGGCGTCCGTCGAGCTCCACCAGCGTCACGGCGCGCCCGGCGCACGGGTCGGGAAGGGCGACGACCCGGCCCGCGGAATCGACATAGTGCCCCGGTCCGGCCAGCCAGTAGACGACCGCGAGCGAGTCGTCCCCGAGCGCACGCGCAAGCAACGCGGGGAGCCGCTCGGAACCTCGTAGCTCCGCGAGCTCGTCGACGAGCCACGCGAGGCCCGTCGCCCGGTCCAGCCGCGTGCGCAGCATACCGCCGAGGAACGCAAACGGCAGCAGCACCACGCATGCGTCCCACAGCCACGACAGGGCTCTCCCGAAGTCGCGCAGGCCGAGGGCAGCGATGCCGGTGCTGGCCGCCACGACGACCGTGATCGCCGCGCCCGCGACCACCACGGGCGTGAGCGCCCGTCGCTGCGGCGGCGGTCCGTGGCCCCAGCGCCACACCAGGCGGCCGCAGATTGCGAGCGCCACGACGGCCGCGGCCGCGTTCTCGGCGCCGCTCAACACGCGGGCCGCGTCCGGATCGAGCGCAAGTGAGAGGACCGGCGTCGGACACGTCAGACAGCTCCGCGGGACGGCATTCGGCAGGTCGGCCAGGACGACGCTTTCGTCGGCCAGCACGATCCATGCCCAACGCCCCACCGTCGCGATCAGATATGCAGCCGCGGCGAGCCCGCGATCCAGACGACCCGGCAAGCGTCCGCTGGGAAACGCCAACAGCAGATGGGCGAGCAGCGCACCCCACAGCCAGCCGCCCAGCGCGCCAACCGTCGCCGCCGCCGTGTTCCCATCCGCCCACCGCAGTCCCCCGAGCATCCAGGCGAAGCCCGTGGTCACCATGAGGACACCGACCCGGTTGCCTGGCTGGCGCTGTCGCGCGACCAGTCCCGCCGCGATGAAGCTCCATCCGCCGAGGACGGTGACGCCCGCCAGCTCGACGCCGCGCCCCGCGGTCAGACGGCTCGTGAGGATCACGGCGCCGACGGCCACGCCCACGGCAAACGCGGCGGCGCCCACGATGAGGGTCCTGCGACGCGCCCGCGACGTCATGCGGGCTATTTACGCCGATCGCGCTGGTCTAGTCCAGCGCTTCGCGTGCGCTCCGGGCTGCCGACTAGTGTTGGGCGATGCCTGAACGGATCGAGCACGTCGTCGTGCTGATGTTCGAGAACCGGTCGTTCGATCATCTGCTCGGCCACCTCAGCCACGGCTCGTTGGCGCCAGTCGATCCGGGACTGCTCCTGCCGTCCGACCTCGACGTGTCGGTCGACCCGGGCCACGGCTACGCCGATGTCGCGCTGCAGCTGACCGAACACGCCGCGCCGCTGGACTATGACCGGATCACCATGCGCGGCTTCGAGGCCAACTACCGCACCCGCGTGGTGGCAAAAGGCGACGACCCGCGCCTCGCACCGCAGATCATGGGCTGCCACACGTCCGAGCAGCTGCCCGCCCTGTCGGCGCTGGCCGAGCAGTTCGCCGTCTGCTCACGTTGGTTCTGCTCGGTGCCGAGCGAGACGTGGCCAAACCGGCTGTTCGCGCACGGCGCGCAGTCGGAGGGGCTGCTGCACAACGAGATCCGCGCGTACACGCATCGTACGACGTTCGACGCGCTGCGCGACGCGCGCGTGGACTGGGCAGTCTACGCCGGCGACATCCCGCAGGCGTCGGCCTACTTCCACCTCGTGGACGCGTTCAAGGACCGCTTCAACCCGCTCGACGAGTTCTTCGAGGATGTCCACGACGGGACGCTGCCCGCGTACAGCTTCCTCGAGCCGCGCCATTTCCTGAACGTCAACAGCCAGCATCTCGTGCACAGCGTGCTGCTCGGCGACCAGCTGCTGCGCCGCGTGTATACCGCGCTCGCGGGCAATCCGGAGATCTGGAAGTCCGTGCTGCTGCTGGTCTCGTGGGACGAGCACGGCGGGTTCGCGGATCGCGTCGCGCCGCCGCGCGCCGTTCCACCGATCCCCGGGCAGGTGAGCCGGGAGGGGTTTGCCTTCGACATCCTCGGCGTCCGCGTGCCCGCCGTCGTCGTCTCGCCGTACCTCCCGGCCGGCACGGTCGATGAGAACGTCCACGACCACGGGAGCATCGTTCGCACCGTCCTGCGTGCGCTGCACGTCGATGAGCACCTCACTAGGCGCGACGAGGTCGCACTGGACGTGCTCGACCTGCTGACGCTTGGCGAGCCCCGTCGCGCCCCGGCCCTCCCGCCCGCGCCCCGGGCACCCGCGCTGGCCAGGGCGGTCGCCGCCGAAGGGGGCGCGGAACCTGTCGAGCTAGACGACTTGCAGCGCGGGCTCGTCGAGCTCGCGCGCGTGCTCGACGAGCACCGCGCCCCGCTGCGCACCACACCGCGGGTGGCGGAGAAGATCGCCGCCGTGGCCGGACCGGCGGAGCTCGAGCTGCTCGTTTCAAACTTCCGCCACGAGCACATGGGCAACCGCTCGGCCCGCCTGCGTGCGAGCGCCGGAACGGCGTAGCGGCGATCGTCTATTCGTCCTTGGTCAGCGCGACCGTCGCCCGGACGATCGGGTGGTCGGTGGGTCCGCCGGGCGTGACCATGAGCTGCACCCCGGCGCCCTGACACCCCGAGTCGTGTGAGCGCAGGTCGGCGTTGACGTAGATGTGGTCGGCTTGCGAGCGACCGCACGAGCCATCCGCGGGACGCCGCTCCCACGACGGGTTCTGCTCGGTGTGCGTGAAGCCATGGTCGAGGAACACCTGATGGAGGGCATGGTCGTCGGCGCCGCCGTTGAGGTCTCCGCCGACGATCTTCGGTCCGGCCATCGGGCTGAGGAAGCTCATGAGCGCGTGGGCCTCGTCCACGCGTCGTGACTGCTCGGGGCCCGGGAGCATCCGCGTGGAGACCGCGACGAGCTGCGTGCCTGCGATCGAGATGCGGGCGGCCACGGCGCTCATGCCGTTCTCAGTGACGCCCGGGCCGCCGTACTTCAGGACGCTCGACGACTGGATCGGATAGCGCGACAGGATGGCGTTGCCCATCATCCCTGGAACGCCGTTCCACGGGAGCGGCGCCAAGGGCATCGGGCCGCCCAGACCGGGAGCGAACGTGCGATACGGCAGGCCCGCGAGGGAAGCGAGCTGTCCGACCTGGTCGAGCACGAACGGCGTGCGGTTCCAGTTCTCGCAGATCTCGGTCACGAGCGCGATGTCGGCGCCGCGGAGTAGTCCGCGAGGCGCGCGAACGGAACGCCCCCGACCGGCACGACCTGGAAGGCACCGTCGTACTTGCCGCAGACCGTGTTGAGGGTCACGATGCGCAGCCCGGGCGTCGACACGCTCACCGGCACGCTCACGCCCGTGTCGTGACCCTGCTTGGCCACCTGCACCGTAAACGTGTATCGCTCGGCGGGACTCAGCCCCGTGACGTTCACGTTCACCCGGGTATTGGGCGGCTGCGGGCCGACGTGGATCTCGTGACCGGCGTAGGACACGACGTTGTCGTCCTCGCCTTGGGAGACATCGGTCCACTGAAGCTGGACCGACGTTGCCCGGACCGAAGTCGCGCCCAGGTCGGTGGGCACCGGGAGCGCCGGCTCCGGCGGCCGGGGCTCCGGGTCGGGAAAGCACCGCGGCGGCGGATTGTCGGACAGGCACGGGTTCGTCGCCATGGCCGGCGAGGCGGCCCACGCGCACAGGACGACGACGGAGGCGACCGTCAAGAACGGCCGGAGTCTGGTCAGTTGATCTCGCATGGGGCGGAGGCTGCCGCGCCGCGCCTACGAGCCCAAGCCGGACCAGTGGACTTCGGGACTACTGCGAACTGGCCGGCCGCACTCCACCTGGGTCTACCTCAAGCCTCGGGTTGCGCCGCCGAGATCGAACAAGGAACCGCATCGTCTGTCACGAACCTCGTCACGATGACCAAGGACTGGGTCGAGAAGAAGCTCCACGCGATCCCGGTGGTCGGAGACGCTGATGATCCGGTCGTGGCCGTGGGTCTCGGCGTTCTCTTGATCGCGACATTCGTCGCATTGCACTTCTCGACCGACCTGTTTCCTGGCGAGGTTGTCAAGGACTCCCGGAGCCACGTCTTCCAACTGGCGGGCGGTGTGCTCGTGGTCGTAGGGGCCTACACCGCGGTCCGCACCGTCGCGAACGGCCGAGCCCAGGCCGCGTCGCAGTTGATGCTGACCACTCTGGCCCTGCTGGACAGTGAGAGCGAGGCGAGCCGGATCGCCGCCATCAGGCATCTGCCCACACTGGCGAAACGTCGGGGGGCCGACGACCAAGCGATCGCGAAGGCTCTCAAGGTCCTCTCCAAGGGTTCCGCCGGCGAGCCAGACGCCGTCGCTGCGCAGGCTGCGATTGAAGCCATGCCGAAGCCTGAATCAGCACGAGCGCGGTAGCCGGCTCCGTCAAGCCAGGCCGCCCTTCGGACGCCCGCCGAGGCCCGCCATAGGTGTCCCCGGACCCCGGGCCCCAGGCACGGCGCTCCGGCTGACACCGCGAACTGATGGACGGGACTACTCCTATTGCGTGTGAAGAGAGCGGCGAGACGTGGGCCCGCGCCGACCAAATCCCTTTGGCGTCAAGAAGGAGCGCTTGCCTTCGGGGGGAGACGCCCGGCGCTGATGATCTCCCGCGCCCGTTCGAATTCTTCCTCGTCGATCTGCACCTTAGTGTCGGTGCTCGCGGTCACCAGGATCTCGTCGATCACGTTTCGTTGCCGTATCTCGTGCGGTGACTTGCTCGAGATCGCGAGCTCGACCAACGTCCAAAGCCCACCAGAACGAGCGGTCGCCGCCTCGCTACACAATTGTTCCGTCGCCTGGATGATCCGGCCGGTGCGCTGATCGAGGCGATTGAGTGCAAGCGTCCTCGACGCGGAGTACGCGCTGAACAGGAGCAGCAGCCCTCCGGACACCTTCAAGACGTCGCCGCGCGCGCTCTTCGAATGCAACTCAAGCAAGAAGAACACCAGCGTGATCAGCCCCAAGAGCGCGAGGACCAACGCCGCGATCGCATCGTCACCGTCGAAGAAGAACCGATGCACGGCGCTCTTCCAGCGCCTCGGGGGCGAAGTTTCCTCGGGCATGCGGTGATTATCACCACCAGACGGCGCGGGCACCCGGTTAGCCACGCGGCGGTTGTCGACTCGAAAGTGCCCAGATTGTGGATAAGCGTGTTGGTCGCCAACGGTCGAAACATGCGCTTCTGTGGAGAAGCAGAACGATCCGGCCGGCGCTCCGCCGACCCGACTACCCCTATTCGACGGAAGCGAAGCCTGGGAACTCGGCGCAGGGCCTGGGTGAGGCAATCTCTGCGGGGGTGCGGCTTGGTCGTCATGTTCGTGCCGAGTCCCGAAGGAGGGACGCGATGCCGGCTTCGCGTCCGTTGGATTCCCTTGGCCGTCGTCGCTCACCGGCATCGCTTCCCGGGTACTTCGCAGGTCGACCGCCGCGCAGCACAGGGCCGCCGATACCCACCCGACCCGCCCCGGACGGAGGAGATCATCGCGGTCATGCGCTGCTGCGACGGCTTGCACGGCGCTCGGGCACGTGGGCTGATCGTCGTGCTCTGGCGCGCCGGTCTGCGGATCCAGGAGGCGCTCGATCTCAGCGAGCTTGACCTCGGCTCACGGCAGGGTCGGTGCTCGTGCGCCGCGGCAAGGGCGGCCGCCGCCGCGAGATCGGCATCGACGACTGGGGCTTCGAACAACTCGAGGGACGTTAAGCGCCTGCGTGATCGCTTCGGCACGGGCATGTTGGAGTGTTGCGTGGCCGTCGACAGATATCCGGACGACTTCGCGGCGCAGTTTGGCGACCTGTACCGGCGCGTGGTTCGACGCCTTGCCGAACAGGCGACCGTGCCGTTCGGCGATCCGTGGTACCGCGAGTTCTTGGCGCTCGGGCCGGCCGACTGCCGGAGATCGCCCGCGACCGGACGGTCTGATCCGACGGCCTGCGCCATTGTCAGCCGGTGTCGTGCCCGAGAGTGCGGCTTCGTCGAATTCCGGCACTTCGGCGGACCCACGGTGCGCCGCGCGCAACGGGCGCAGTCGCATCTGCCTGGAGACACGAGCCCGACGGGCTCGTCCTGCGATCGGGTATCGAGCCGGGCACGAGCGAGATGCGAGAGCGGATGTTGTGCGGCGAGCTTTACATCGGCGACGTCGCCGAGAACGCGGTCGAGTTCGCGCGTGCTGCAGGAGTTGTATGGGCGCTACGAGGGTGCCGAGCCGGGCGCGTGGCACGGGCGTGACGCGATGCTGCGCCACGTCGGCGAGGGCCTCGTGGCGCGGTCGTCGTTCTTACTGCAAGTGCGGCAACATCGGCGCTCGGACGTTCGTTAATGGAAATGAGGTCGTGCTGGACGTCGCCCCGGTCACGATTCGGCGCCGCCTGCCAGATCGCCACGCGGGTCCGGCTGCTCACCGCGACGCCTCCGATCGCGATCGGCGGAGGCGCAGTCGCAATCGGCCAAGGTCTCGAGGCTGGTGATGGCGAAGGGAGCCACGAGCGGCGTGAAGTCTTCGACGCCCGTGTGGAGGTCCTGAGGCGCGGGGAGAGTAGTAGGCAGAGTGTCCGAGCAGGCCTTGCTGCGCACGGCGCACGGCGTCGTAGCGAACGCGGGCGACGACGTGATCGGCGGTGGCGCTCCGGAGGGCGGCGCTCGGAGCGCGACGCCGCGTAAAGTGCGGCGCGTGCGCGCGGCCACCCTTCCGGTTCTGCTCGCGCTCGGCGCGGTGCTGGTCGGCTGCTCGGGCGGCCATGCGCACAGGGCCGCTCATGCCAGGGGCCATGCGCACAGGGCCGCTCATGCCGGGGCGTCGGCGAGTCCCACGGCGCCGCCGCCCCCCGCCGTGCGGGTGTCCATCAGCCCCGGGCATGGCCGCGTCGACATGCGGCCGGATCGCGGGATCAAAGTACGGGCCACCGGCGGCGCGCTCAAGGATGTCACGGTGCGCAGCCGCGGACACGCGGTGGCCGGGACGCTCAACGCTGCCAGGACCGTCTGGCGCAGCCGGTGGGCGCTCGGCGTTTCCCAGCCCTACCGGGTCACCGCGACGGCCACCGGGCCGGACGGCCGGCAGGTCACGCGTCACCGCGCGTTCCGGACCCTGACCCCCGAGCGCACGTTCGCGCCGCGCACGATCCTGATCAACGAGGGGATCTACGGCGTCGGCATGCCGCTGATCTTCTACTTCGATGAGCCGGTCACCAATCGCAAGGCGGTAGAGCGATCGTTGGAGATCCGGACGTCCCGGCGCGTCGTTGGATCGTGGTTCTGGGACGACTCGTGCGGCATCGTGCCGCTGTGTCTGTACTTCCGGCCGCGGCGGTACTGGCACCCGCACACGCGCGTGCACTTCACCGCACACGTAAACGGAGTGCAGGCCGCGCCGGGCGTGTTCGGCGTCCGGGATCTCAGCCGGACAATCCGCATCGGCCGATCGCTGAAGGTCTTCGCCAGCACCGCCAAGCACTTCATGAACGTCTACCGCGACGGCAAGCGCTACGCCCACTGGCCGATCAGCACGGGACGCCCGGGCGACGACACGCCCAACGGCACCTACCTCTCGATCGAGAAGGGCAACCCGGTCGAGATGGTCGGCGAGGGCTACGACATGCAGGTCCCCTACTCCGTGCGGATCACCTGGAGCGGCGTCTACCTGCACGCCGCGTCGTGGTCGGTGGGCTCGCAGGGGTCGACCAACGTGTCGCACGGCTGCATCAACATGTCGCCCGATGCCGCCGCGATCTACTACGCGATGTCCATCCCCGGCGACCCGGTCACCGTCACCGGCAGCTCGCGCGCCGGCACCTTCGACAACGGCTGGACCATGTGGTTCAAGTCCTGGCGGCAGTGGCGGCGCGGCAGCGCCCTGCACCGGACCGTCCGCGCCGGCCCGCAAGGCAGCAGCTTCGATAGCTACTCACCGTAAGCCGAGCGGGCGCTTCTGCCACGTCGCGTTCTCGCTCTCGCCCGAAGGAGCGGCGAGGACCTGCGGGCTCCGGGTGAGGTTGGCGGAATCGGGGCATGAAAATACGGCCGAGGGCTCCGTCCGGGTCTCGGATTACGGTCCGGGGACTGGGCTCTAGGGGCCTTCGGGAGAACGCAACGTGGGCAGGCCGCTTTCGACGATGGGCTTCGAGCCCGAGAAATCGGTGGCCGCCCCTTGCGACTGGCCTGGTTGCGCTGCGAGCGCGGATCCGTCGGTGTCGTTGGCCCACAGTTCTCCCGTGTCGTCGGTGATGTCGACGAAGGGAGCGAAGGGTGAGGGCGATCGGGCTGGATGTGCATCGTGACTTCTGTGAGGTCGCGATCGCCGAGCAGGGCAAGGTGCGCTCCGCGGGGCGGATCGCGACGCGGCCGGAGCTGTTGGAGCTGTTCGCGCAGAGTCTGGCGGCGGATGACCGGGTGGTGTTGGAGGTCACGGGCAACGCGTGGGAGATCGCCAGGATCATCGAGCCGTACGTCGCGCGGGTAATCGTGGTCTCCCCGAGTGACACCGGGATCCGTCAGGCCAGGGCGAAGACCGATCGCCTGGACGCGCGGACGCTGGCCAAGCTGCTGGCCGCGGGAACGTTGGACAGTGTCTGGATGCCGGACGAGCGCACGCGGGTGATGCGCCGTCGGCTCTCGCGCCGCTCGCAGTTGGTCGAGGCGCGCACGCGCGTGAAGAACGAGATCCACGCGATCTTGATCCGGCGCCTGAAGGGCCGCCCGGAGGTGAGCGATCTGTTCGGCAAGGCGGGCCGCTCGTGGCTGGGCGAGCTCGAGCTGCCGATCGAGGAACGCGAGACGCTCGACAGCGGCCTGCGCCAGATCGACTTCCTCGACAGCGAGGTCGCGTCCGTGGATCGCGTGATCGCGCACGACGCATTGAATTGGCCGCAGGCGCGGCGGCTGATGACGGTCCCGGGCGTCAACGTGATCGCCGCGAGCACCTTCTTGGCAGCGGTCGGGAACATCGAGCGCTTCCCGGACCGGCGCAAGCTGGTCGGTTACCTGGGCCTGGATCCGAAGGTCCGCCAGTCCGGCGACGCGCCCGCCGCCTACGGGCACATCTCCAAGCAAGGCGCCGCTGCGGTGCGGGTCGCGCTGGTCGAGGCCAGCTGGAGCGCGGTCCGCCAGCCCGGCCCGTTGCGCGCGTTCTACCTACGCATCCGCGCCCGCCGCGGCCATCAGATCGCGATCACCGCCACCGCGCGCAAGCTCGCGTGCCTGTTCTGGATCCTGCTCTGGCGCCAAGAGGACTACGCCTTCGGCCAGCCCACGCTGACGGCCAAGAAACTGCGCCGACTGGAGATCACCGCGGGCGCGCCGCGCTGGCAAGACCGCAAAGGCGTCTGGATCGCGCACCGCCTGCTCCGCGACGCCGAACTCGATCTCGCCCGCCAGGCCGAGCAGGCCTACGCGCAGACCATCCGCGACCGCCAAGCCGCCGGCGCAAGCAAAGCGGGCGCGAGCGTGACACCGGGGCGCGCATCACAACAGCCCACTGAGGGCAAAGCCGCGCGGCAGACCACAAGCCCCTGACGTCTGCGCTTCGCTACGTCAGTCACTCGCGCCCACCACCACGATCCCACAGGAGGCCCCGCCCAGCAAGCCGATTTGACTTTCATCCGTCGTCGAATTGGAGCACTTTCCGTCGTCGTCGACCGCTGCTCCGCGGGCGTGCTCTCCCGGGCGGGCCCTCACGCCTGTGGCTCGATACGGCGGGCCTGTTCGGCGCAGAACTCGACGCTCGAGCGCCGATGGTGGAACGCTGTGAGCAGTGACTGATCCTGATCGGGTGCGAGATCGCTGGCTTGCGTTGCAGGAGCCGGGGGTGATCACCGCGCTGAGAGGGCACTGCGAGGCGACGGCCGTCGAGGTGCGGCCGGTCCCCTTCAGCTGGCGGGCCTACCATCCGCGACCCCTCCCGCGGGAGATGGCGGGAGAGGATCCGCTGCGAGGGTCGGTCCGGGATGCGCGGCTGGGCATCGACGCAACGGGGCGGGTTGTGTTCCAGCACCTCCGGGATGACCTGTTCCAGTTGTACGAGTGGACGGGCACTCACTGCGACTTGGTCGAGATCAACGATGTCCTGCGAAAGCTCCAGAGTTTCGTGTTCGCGGACGAGGTGCTCGTGGAGGAGATCACGGTCGAGGGCCACGACCGTCGTCTGGATGGACGTCCGTGCGTCGACGTGACGCGCTGGTGTTACGAGCACGAGCGGCCGTGTTTGGCGATCAGGACCTACGAGTCGGGGGCGCACCCAGGCTGGGGTGGTCCAGAACGCGGCCCGTATTGGCGGACGGAGGCGTACACGTTCACGTATGACGAAGGCGACGAGCTGTGGGCGATCACGCGGTTTGTTGGCCGGCATGACCTCGCCGATGGTGGCGATGTGGAAGACGCGCAGGTCGCAGCACGGGCCGGCCTGCCGCAGGAGTTTGAGGCGAGCATCGTCTATGACGCGCGCACGCAGCGCCGCGAGCGCGAACTGCCCGACCCTGATCGCGCTTACGAGAAGCCGCTGGCGGATGCGATCTTCGCCGCGCTCGCGCAGCGGCGCGACGCGCTGGGGCCGCTGGAGTTCGTGCTCGTCGCGCCGGGCGGACAGCTATCCCGGGCGGTTGCCGCCGACGCGACATTCATCGCCCGTGCACTGCGGATGACCAGCAGTCCGCGCGAGATGCTCAAAGTCGCGTAGAACGCGCAAGGGACCGTGCTCGTGGACGCGGTCGACACCGCGCCGCCCGATGTGCTCCGACGACTGCGCGCCGGCCGACAGGCACTCGCCCAGCACCATGACTCGAGGCCGGGGTGGTCGACGGGCTCGCGATCATGGTCGCGCCCGTGATCCTCGGCGGCGGCAAGGCGCTGGCTCGGCGGTGCCCGATGCGCCGATCCCACCATCGCCGCGGAAGTCGGCAGGCCCGCCCGCGTCGCGGGTGATGCCCGCGGGATAGCGCAGCTCGCCGGGCAGGAGCGCGATGGCCTGCAGTCCGAGGCGTCCCAGACTCCTGAGCATGTTGCGCGCGGCGGGGGAGCGCAATACGCGCTCCTGCTGCTCGAGTCCCGGCGAGATGCGCAACTGCGCACGCGCGCGTCCCAGCGCCGGCGTCGCTCCCTCTCCCGTCGACAAGCGCAGTTTCGTTAACGCGCAGATACGCGATGTGCGGGTGCGGGGCGGCCGCTCAGTTCGATCCGGTGTTTCGGTAGTTCGCAGCGGCTGCGGCGCCGGCCTGGAATGCCGCTCGCCACACGAGCTGGAACTCGCCCTCGTATTGGTCGTGGACGGCATGGCTGCGCTCGCCGGTCGGGTCGCCCTCGCGCTCGTGCCAGCCTTCTCGGAATCCGTTCCATTGCAGCTTCGCGAGTGGCTCCACGGCCGCCGCGCAGCAGACGTTGTGCAACGGCCCGCGCATCTCGATCGTGAGCCGGCCGCTGGCGGCGAACTCGCCCAGGGCGTCCCGCATGCCGGCCAGGCCCGCGGCGAGTTGCGCCGGGTCGTATCCGGCGTCCCGGCCGAGCGAAACCCGGCTTCCGCAGTTAGTGGGCACGCGGATGTGACGGGATCGCGCTTGTGGAGCGGGATCGAGGGACTTTGTGCGCTTGTGCGCCGTGTGCCCACGCGTTGCGGTCCGGGCGGGCCGGGCCGGCGTGGTGGCGGCGGGTCAGGCGGGTTGGAGGGTGGTGATCCGCGGCGGCGCGGGGATCGCGAGCGCGTCGAGGATCTGGCGGTGCGCGTCGGTGAGCGGCGTGGTCTGTTGGACGGTGCCGTCGGGCCCTTGGAGGGTGACGAGGTGCAGGCGTTGGAGTTCGAGCGCGATTCGGCGCCAGGTCAGTTGGGTCTTGCGTTCGCTGATGCGGATCAGGAGCAGCGCGAGCCAGCAGATCAGGATGTGCGCGCGGATGCGGTGCTCGAGGCGGTGAAAGACCGGGCGGAGCTCGAGCGTGCTCTTGAGGTCGCGGAAGCCGCGTTCGGCTTCGAGCAGGTTCTTGTAGCCGAGCGCGACGTCTTCGGCGGACAGGTCGGGATCACTGGTGGAGAGCAGGTATTTGCCGTCCAGGCGCTCTTCGGCGGTGATCTTGGCGCGGTCGATCCGTAGGCGCCCGGACGGGGTTTGGCGCAGGTAGCGTCCGAGGGTGGGGTGGTCGCGCAGGGCGCATTCGGCGCGGTGATGCGCGCCGTCGGCCTTGGAGTTGGTGCTCTTCGCGCGCGCCGCGGCGATCCGGTCGAGCTCGGCCTGCAGGCGCGTGATCGTGTCGTCGCGGTGGGTCTTGTCGCGTTCGGCTTCGGCGGGGTTGTGGCAGACGATGAAGCGCTTGGCCGCGTCGGCGTCACCGACGCGGACCTCCTTGACGCGCAGGTTGTCGCGGACGGTTTGATAGCGGCCTTGACGCGAGAGCGCCTCGCGCGCGTCGGCGCTGCCGTCGCGCATCCGTTCGCCGGCGATCCAGTGCCCGCCGGCGCGGGTCAGGTAGCGCAGGTTCTCGTCGGAGCTAAAGCCGCGGTCGATGACGGTGACGACGCGGCCGAGACGCCAGCCTCTGAGGTCGTCCTTGACCTCGGTGATGACCGACATGTCGTTGGTGTTGCCGGGCCAGACCCAGACGCGGACCGGGATCCCGTCCCGGGTGACCGCGAGGCCGATCACGACTTGGGGCAGATCGGGGCGGTGGTCCTTGCTGTGCCCGTAGGCCCGAAACGCCGGCGCGCCGTCGTCGCCCGCCGGGTCGGGTTCGTCGCGTTCGAAGTACGTGCTCGTGGTGTCGAAGAACAGCAGGTCGACCTCGAGGTTCAGCAGATCGGCGGTGGCGAAGAACACTGCCTCTTGGACCTTGGCCTGCGCGTCGGCCTCGACCAGCAGGTCCATCGCGCGGTAGGCCTGGTCCTCGTCCATCGCCTCAAGGCCGGGGATGTGCGCGTCCTGGCTGGCCCACTCGGCGGCGGCGAGTTTCGAGCACGGATCGAGCGCGCGGTTGGCGACCAGCGCGAACAGCACCCGCTCGACATCGGTGCTGAAACGCCGCGCGCCGAGCACGCCGCGCAGCGCGCGATCGACACCCAGTTGCTTCCAGAGCGCGTCCAGCAGCCACGCCCCGCCCAACGGGCGCGATCCGGTGACCTCGAACTCGCCCGCGCTGGCGGGCAGCGGCCCGCCGCCGTCGCCGTCGGTAAAGCGCGTGATCGAGGCCGCCAACCGGCGCAGACCGTCGAGGTCGAGCTCGTCCTCGCGGCCGAGGTTGACCAGCACCTCCGCCCGCGTGACCCCCTCGACGCGGCGGTTGTGCGCGAGCTGCACGTAGCCGACGGTCGTCCCGTCGGTGCGCTTGCGCTGCGTCCGCCGCAGATACATGCCCACATCACTACCACAAACCGCATACCTAATGCCGCCTGACCACGCAAACCGTGTGCCCACGCTTTTCGAGCCGCGCGGAACACGATTTGGCTCTAGAAAGCCAAATCACACCCCGAAATCAGCCCCGTGTGCCCTCTAACTGCGGAACCCGAGCGAAACGAGCCACACCGCTCGCTCGCGAAGGACCGAGAGCAGTGCTTCCGGGCTCTCTACGCGCTGCTGGCTGCCGTCGGGCCACAGCACGAACGCCGGGACGATGTCCCCGATCAAGGGCGCGACGCCCCCATAGCCGACCACGAACCCGCCCGACCGCGTCATGCCCGGCTCGCTCCAGTCCACCGCAGTGCCGTCGGGCAGGTCGCGAGCAGACCCTACTCGCGCGTCCGCGAGCGACACGAAGTCACGGAACGCAAGCAGCACGCCCTCGCCGAGGTCGTCTACCTCCCAGCCCCGCGCGCGAAGCGCCTCCAGCGTCATCGCGTCCGAGTCCACCCACGCCAGCGCACGACCAGAGCCCTCGATCATCCGTGCACGCTAACCCGCCACGCGACGACACGTCTCGGCGCCCAGCCAGACTGGCCCCATCAGCGCCACACCAGTCAAGTCCCGCCGCTGCAGCGAAGTACCACGGTCACGCCACCCGACGAGATGCGGCACTGCCGCTCCTCGACGATGTGGGCACTCTTCTCGATGGCGGCGTTGCCCCGCCGGGACGGCGTTACCGGCCTCGTACGACGTGCTGCGTGAAGACTCTCGATCGCGCTCACTAGACCGACAGAGCCGCCCGGAAGAAACGTGTTAGCGCGAGCAGATCCGAAAGATCGGGATGCAGCGACGCGATCTGGCGAACGTCCTCGTCCGGCGCGTCGGCGGAAACGCCCTGAAAGAACGCGCCGACCTTCCACGCCCACTTCTCAAGTACGCCCGCAGAATCGGCGGCTTCTCCGGGTCGGGGGTTCGGTGGCGATGAACCGTTCCGTGCGGCGGCCCTCGCGCAGGCGCCCCTCACCACTTGCCCGCAGGTTGCGCACCTTGCGGCCGCGAACCTCGAGGACGCGAGAGCCCACAAGGCCGACGCCGAGCCGGGTGAGTCCGGCCACGATCGGGTTGAAGGCGTGCTTGGTAAACCACCCGGGCGTTGGAAGTGGGTCGCCATCGGTCCCATAGTCTGAGGGATTCCGCCCTCGGCGCCACTGGTCCGTCCGAGCCACGCTGTGCTCCCGGCCGGCGCATCGCCGCTCACCCGCAGCCGAACGCCGAGCCCGCACCGGCGGGTCGGAACATGCCGCCAAGGTCGAAACCGAGCGCGTCGGCCGGTGGCCGGCCGGGTCGGGCCATTTGCGATTGCGACGCTCCGCTTACCGTAGTAGTGCGGCCATAGGGCAGCCGTCCGGCGAGGGTGTCCGCATGCTGACGGAGAGTGAGCCGGGACGCGCGGATGACACCGAGCGGTCCATGCCGCGCGGGCATGAGACTCACATGTGGAGGCGGCACTCCTCAGCATCGAAAGGCGCTGCACCTCGGCAAGCGCCGTATCGCCCCGACACCGGCCATCGCGCCGGCTAGATCGGTCCACGCACGCCTCGGGCCGCGCGTCGCCAAAGGACAAGGGGCGCGGCACCGTATGATGGGTCGCGCCTCACCTCGATCCACGAGGAGTTCGATGTCTCATCAGGCTGATACAGCGTCGCCGTTGGCTGGAGCGACTTCGGTGCAAGCCGATCGCGGCGCGACCAGCTCGGGTCATTTGTTGGAGTTTTATGGGGTTGGCGGTTCGTGGCAGGTGTTTGACCACACTCAAGAGCTCGGCAGCGCGACGATCGCCGGCGCGCCCGCGGTGTCCACGGCGCCCGACGGTGCGTTGCAGGTGTTCGCGGCCGGGTCCGATGGTCATTTGTTGGAGTTTTATGGGGTTGGCGGTTCGTGGCAGGTGTTTGACCACACTCAAGAGCTCGGCAGCGCGACGATCGCCGGCGCGCCCGCGGTGTCCACGGCGCCCGACGGTGCGTTGCAGGTGTTCGCGGCCGGGTCCGATGGTCACTTGTTGGAGTTTTACGGGGTTGGCGGTTCGTGGCAGGTGTTTGACCACACTCAAGAGCTCGGCAGCGCGACGATCATCGGCGCGCCCGCGGTGTCCACGGCGCCCGACGGTGCGTTGCAGGTGTTCGCGGCCGGCACCGACGGTCATTTGTTGGAGTTTTACGGGGTTGGCGGTTCGTGGCAGGTGTTTGACCACACTCAAGAGCTCGGCAGCGCGACGATCGCCGGCGCGCCCGCGGTGTCCACGGCGCCCGACGGTGCGTTGCAGGTGTTCGCGGCCGGCACCGACGGTCACTTCTTGGAGTTCTATCGGGCCGACGGCTCCTGGCAGGTGTTTGACCACACCCAGGAGCTCGGCAGCGCGACGATCATCGGCGCGCCCGCGGTGTCCACGGCGCCCGACGGTGCGTTGCAGGTGTTCGCGGCCGGCACCGACGGTCACTTGTTGGAGTTCTATCGGGCCGACGGCTCCTGGCAGGTGTTTGACCACACCCAGGAGCTCGGCAGCGCGACGATCATCGGCGCGCCCGCGGTGTCCACGGCGCCCGACGGTGCGTTGCAGGTGTTCGCGGCCGGCACCGACGGTCACTTGTTGGAGTTCTATCGGGCCGACGGCTCCTGGCAGGTGTTTGACCACACCCAGGAGCTCGGCGGCGCGACGATCGCCGGCGCGCCCGCGCTGTTTGCCGCACCCGGCAGCGGCGCGCTCCGCGTCTTTGCGAGAAGTTCGCCGCCACCGCTCGTCGTGGTCACGGGCGCGGCATCCGAGATCACACCGCGGTCGGCACGACTGGTCGGTACCGTCGATCCGAGAGGAGGGGTAACAACCCTCCACTTCGAATATGGCGTGTCAGACGATTACGGGTCTGTCATCTCGGCAGTGGACGGAGACGTCGGCCCTGAGCTCGCGCATGTTGCGCGGGACATTTCTGGTCTCCGGCCCGGCACTGCGTATCACTTTCGACTCGTGGCAACGAATGCAGGTGGCCCCGCCTACGGCGCTGATAGCGCATTTACGACCCTGCTGCAGCCGGTGCCCGACGTCTCAACCGGGGCAGCAGATGACATACGCGACACCGCGGCGGTCTTGACGGGCACTGTCAACCCAGAGGGCTCCGCGACACGCTGTCACTTCCAATGGGGCACGACGGTCGAGCACGGCTCGGAGGCTCCCGGCGATGACCTTGGCGCCGAATCGACGCCCCAACGGGTGTCTCGTACCGTCGACGGTCTCGAACCGAACGCTGTCTATCACTATCGCCTTGTCGCCACAAATGCCGGAGGAATGGGCCACGGCGACGATCGGGTGTTTACCACCAAGCCGTCGACTGCACCCATTCAACGCTTGGCGCGGGTAACCATCGTGAACGCAAACAGCGACGATCACGCGCTAACGCTCTGGAAATGGGACGAGACGGAGCCCTCGAGATCCTGGCAGAGGATCGGCGATCTCGCGATAGACAGCCGCACCGACTTCATTCCGGCAGACCGGCACATATATCGACTCGTTGCGGTCGACCCAGTTCGGTGCGGCCGAGACGATCCGCAGCAACACGACTGCTGGAGGTGGAGCGCGAGAGTCATGGGCGACCCTGACGGGCCGGTCCAAGCCTACATCCTGTAGTGGTTCCTTCGCCGCGGCTTGGAGGGCACGAGCGCGGTGGCGCTCGCCCGGCCTGTTGGTGGCTTCGTTCGAGTTGGGGGTGAACTTCTCGCGCAGCGCGATCGTGACGCCGCTGCGGCCGCGTGCTGACGCGCCGGGGAGCGCCCCATGAGCGAGTCTGTGGTGTGAGCGCTTGTGCTCGGCCCTATTCTCGCGCGAGTGGTCATCGTGGATCCTCAGGTGTTGCAGTTCGGGCGTGTTCGTTTTGAGGAGCGCGGCGAGTGGGCGTTGACGATGCTGTTGGCCTGTGACGGCGACGCGCGGGCGGCACTCGCGGCCGTGCGGCGTTCGACCGAGGAGGTCGTGGAGCAGCTTGACGGGGAGTCCTCGCCGAACCCTGGGGAATTCTCGGCCGGTGAGTGGGACTGCATGCGAGTGAGTGACGGCGTGCTGATAGGAGTGTTTGACTGCGAGGACCTGCCGCTGGTGATGTCTGTGCTGGTCGAGCGCCTGGAGGCGCACGGGGTCTCCGGCGTGATCGGCGTGTGGGATCGCTCGGCGGTCCCGAGCCTTTCCTCCGGACGGGCGTCGTTCTTGGCCTGCCGGGTCTGCGTTCGCGGTGAGCGCGTCCGCGAGGCCCCGCGCCGCTACGAGTGGCAGCCGGACCCAGCGGCACACGCTTCGCTGCTGGAGGCAGCAGAGCGGTGGTGCCGCTCCTTGCCGGGGTGTCACGCCTCGGTACAGGCCAGCGTGCTGCCGCCGGTTCGGCTCGAGCGCGACGAGCCCGCCACCGACCGCCTGCGCGATACGTTCATCGCCGGTGATGCTGCACGTATCGTGGCCACGTACGAAGCGGACTTTCGTCTGTGCGAAGTCCGACCGTTCTCGGGGCGAGTCGTACTCGCGGCCGGCACGACGGATGAGCGGCCGCTGCGTTGGCGCGAGGCACTCACCGAGCTGATCGCGCTGCTGCGCGAGCACGCCGAACTGCTCGCGTACGCGCACATCCGTCGCGGATGGAGCGTCGACGCACTGTTCTACGGCGACGTGTTGGCCAACGACTGGCCCGCCCGCGATCCTCAGCAGCCGTCCGGACTTGGCGTGACGCCGACGGCCTTCGACGACCTGCTCGCGCCCGACGTCTTCGGCGTCCAGCTCCTCGGGCCCGACTACAGAAGCCGCGTCCGACCCGCCCCTGATTGGCGGGTCAGCCCGCTCGCTACTGGTCGCGTGCTGCTCGAACACGAGCACCCGGAACGCTGGTACGCCGCGCCGTTCGTCGTGCCCCGAGCACTCGCATCCGCACCTCACCTGCTCACCGACGCCCGCGCCACGTTCGCGGACCTCCTCTACCGCCCGGGAGCGCTGATGTCGCTCGGCTACGTGGACCTGTCGGACTCGACGGCCCGCGAATAGCGCGGACCCCGCCGCGTGGAGCGGAGCGCTGGCAAGGACCTCCTCGACACGGGCCGTAGTTGTCCCCGGTCAGCTGCCGCTTAGTCCCGATGCGGATCCCGGCGCCTCGCCTTACGGTCAATCAGACTGTTGATGCGGCGCGTCCGGTGTGTACACGCCCATTTCGCCTCCGGCCCAGCCGATGCACCGACGAACACGTTGAGCGCCGTCGCGCAAACGCGAGCCGGCCCTCCTCGTGAAAGGTGCCGACCATGACGCGCATGTCCCGACCCCGCCGCGCTCTTGTGCTCTGCGCGGTCGCCGTGGGTGTCGCGGGGCTGCTGGCGCCGAGCCCCGGGCGAGCGATCGTGCGCGACGACGCCGCTCCCGCGATCAGCGCGCACCTCGACAACACGCGCTTCACCGCCGCACGTTCGTTCTCGGTCACGCTCACGTTCCGCTATGCACCCGCGGGCACGCTGGTCGGCTACCGGCTGATGCGGAAGACGAGCGCCGCCTGGGAGATGGTCCGCAACGTCGCGGACATCCACGGCATGGACGACGTCGACAACACGCGGCTTGTCGGACAGCTCTTCAGCCCCCGCGCCGCGATCAAGGCAGGTCGCTACCGGCTCGAGCTCTTCTCCGGCGAGGCCAACGTGACGCTGCCCTTCACGATCGTGAAGGCGCCGACCGTCGTGCGCGGTGAGGCGACGCCGCGGGCGGGACGTTGGACTGGCAACACGACCGCGAGCAACTTCACGACCGGCCCCGTGAGCTTCACCGCAACACGCGATCATCGGCACATCGCCAGGTTCAGCTTCAAGTACTCCTGGCAGAAGCCGATCGGCGTCGCCCCCTACTTCTGCTCCATCTTCGGCACAGCCGTTCGCGACGCCGCGACGCCGATCGCGCACAAGTCGTTCAAGGTCAGCGGGGAGAGCCTCTCATTCGGCGGCACCTTCGACTCTCCCATCCGCGCCCACGGAACGGTCGGATTGCAGGGTGTTCCCGTAAGCCAGGACTGCGGGGGGACGGCCTCGCTGGCCCCGGTCCCCTGGACCGCCACCTGGGAGAAGGCGCACTAGCTCGGCGATTCGCCGCGGAGCCCGGCGCCGCTGCGACACTTCGCCGTGGCGCCGTCGCGATCCGCGCGACGATTCTTGAAGGACTTCTCATCTCAACGGCGAGTCGAGCGGGCGCCATTGAGTGGTACGCGTCCTCGCCGGGTCCCGCGGCGATCGTCCGCCCGCCGGGGCCGACCACGAACGCGCCGGCGAGTTGCGGGTTGCGCCGTGACGCTGCCGTCGAGCCCGCCGCGGACGATGCCGGCCTGCTGCTCGCCGACGGGCACGCCTGCGCCGTTATCGGTCCAGCGCACCACGTTGGCGTCGGCGTTCGTCGCGACCGTCGCCGACGCGCCGTGTTGACGTCGATGACGCGGATCTCGCCGTCGGCAGCACGCGGCGCCAGGACGAGGAGGAGCAGCGAAATGCTCAGAAGAATCATGCGCACACGAGGTCCGTTCCCCGGTCCGCGACGACCGCGATCTCGCCGACCGTCCCGGGGGGCATCGCGGCCGTCGACGGGACGTCGAGCTCCGATGTCCATGCGTCCAGGCTCCCCACCGAGCACAGCGACGTGCGGGGCGCCTGGCCGCAGTCGACGTCGTCGGAGCCGGGCTCGTCGCCCGGCCTCCCGACGACGATGGTCAGCACATCGTCGGGCGCGCGCCGCGACATCGCTGGCGGACGTGACTCGAACCCACGCTCCGCGTGGACCGAATCCAGCGTCCAAGCACACAGCGCCAAAGCCCGCGCGCGGCGAGCAAGCGGCCCAGCGCCTCCGTCGGCTGGTCTACCCGGTCGCCGGCGTCGCCACCCCGTGCGAGGCCAGCCGCCATCGGCTCTCCCAACGCTCGCGCTGCCGGATGACCGGGTGGAGCTGATTCACCGCGTTCACCTCGAGCACCAAACCTCACATATCGCGTCCGGCGGGACATCTCAGGCCTTCGTTCACATCGTTCACGCGCTCCTCGTGACCCCTGAAGAGGTCACGAGGAGGTGGTCGCCGGTTCAGGGACCAACCCGTCACGGTGACGGGGAAACCGGCCTGGGTACTGGTGTCGGTTGGATGGATCATCAGGATGTCGCCGGGCGCGAGCGCCGTGGGGGTGAGATTCGCGGTGCCATGCAAGCTGCCGCCCCCGAACACGTAGGTCGTGACGCAGGTACCGATGCTGACAGGGTTGTCGCTTGCCGGGTTTCGGATATCTATCTCGAAGGTTGCTGAGCCACCCCAGCTTTGCCCGATCGCGCAGTAGACGTGCCTTGCTGTGAACCTGCCACCCGCAATTATGTCGGGATAGGTGCACCCGTCGGCTTGATTACAATCGCCAGCCACGCCATTGGTCACCATCCCGGACCACGACACGAAGCGCGCCGCTAGTCCCGGTGTTGCCCACCGGGCCTTGTGAACCGGTCGCGCCGGCGGCCCCCGTGTCGCCCTTGAGACCCTGTGAGCCGGTCGCGCCGGCGGCCCCTGTGTCGCCCTTGAGGCCCTGTGAGCCGGTCGCGCCGGCGGTCCCGGTGTCGCCATTCGGTCCCTGCGGGCCCGTTGCCCCGGTGTCACCCTTGGGACCCTGCGGCCCGGTCGCGCCCTTGGGTAGCTGCCCGCTCTCGAAGTCGCTCGCCAGCAGCGACCCGCGCTTGACCTTCGCCGCCGTGACCGCCCCATCCTTCAGCTGCTTGGTACCCACGCTGTTGGCCGGCAGCGTGATCGCGGCCCAGGCGCCCCCGCCCGGCGCGAGGAACAATGCGACCAGCGCTACCACGAACGCTGGCGACGGCCGACGATGCCGAAGCCGTCTCCTCTTGAATCCCTTCCGAATCGGGCCGCGACCCATCCCTGACCCATCAGCCCCGTTTCTAGACTGACCTCCAATGGTGATGCGTCAAGAGCGGCCGCACATCCATGCTCGCTACCAGCGCCGCTCCGCGATTGTGCGCAGGCGGACGACGGTGCGTGTGAAGCGCCTCGATGAGCGACCGAAGTTGCGGTCGCCCGTCGACGCCGGTCCTCGGACCGCCGCGAGCATCAGTCTGAGCACGCAGCGTCGCGGCCACGGCGAGGACCGTCGCCATCTCCGTCCTATGGCCCTTTGACGCTATCTCGCACCCGCGGCACGCGTCGGTCGAAAGTGTCGAGTTTGTGGGAGACCGCTGAAAACTTCGACTTCGCCGGCCCGATTCGATCGACGCGCAGAGCTGACGTCGATGCGGCCGTTCTACGGGCCTCCGAGTGTTGATCGAGGCAAATCTCTTGCCATGAAACGGGCCTTCCGATCCGGGGCCGGACTTTTTCAGCGGTCTCGTGGACTTGCATAACAATCGGGCCGCCAGCCCGGCTGTCGCTCACTGCCCCTCTTGTGGGGGGCTGTCGCGTAAGTCCGTAGGTGGCTGCGGTCGGCGACGGGTTTCGAGTTTGCGGCGGCGGCGACGAGCGGCGCCCGGCGGCGGCGGTTAGGCCTCCACGGTTGCGAGCTGGTGTTGGTGGAGCTTGACGAGGTTGTGAGTGGCGGTGATCAGTCGCCATTCGGTCCTGACCGCCGCTCTCCCGCGACGGTGGAATTGGCGGATCCCGCGGTTGTGTTTGGTGTTACCGAAAATCGACTCGATCAGGTGCTGGCTTGCTTGTAGAGCGCGGCGCCGTAGTCGGTCTGCAGCACATGACGCATGAAGTCATAGAGCCCGCCTTTCCAGCCGGGTCGCGGGGTGTCGCGCAGCCCGGAGTCGGGTGAGATCAAGACCGCGATGCCGTCGCCGGCGAGGCGTTGCATCTGTTCGGTGTGCCAGTAGCCGGAGTCGGCGACGACCACTCGCGGCGGGACGGTGATGCCGATCGCCTCGAGCTCGCGGCGTGCCGCCGTGACCATCCGTTCGAGGTGTCGACGACCTCGATCTCGGAGGCGATCACGACCTGATGCTCGTTGGCGGCGGCCTGGGCGTTGTAGCCCTGCAGCCAGCCGTGCTGGCCCTTGACCAGGCTCGAGTCCAGATCGGTGGTGTTGATCTGGCCCTGCGGGGCCGGCGGCTCGATATAGGGCTTCGGGATGGTGTTCGGCCCAGTCGCCGGCCGAGGCGGTCGCGGCCTTTGGCGCGGTAGCGCTGATAGGCCGCCTCGGCCCGCATCTCGGTCCACAGCCGCTCGTCCATCCGCCGCTTGCCTCCTCGACGCGCTTTTGACGGTCGCGCGCGATCGGCTCGGCCTCGTCGGCGCGCTGCTCATCCAGCCAGCGCCGCGCGGCTTTGAACCACGCCTCGCGCCCGTTGGACGTCGCCAGCTCCGGCGATAGCTCGTCGCCGCGGCGATCCCCGAACCGCGCGTCCTCCTCTACATCAACCTGCCGGGCGTCCTCGAGAATCTCGCGCGCGAGCCGCTCGTAGTCCATCGTCGCTTCGCGGCTGGCGTTAGCCGAGATCTTGCTGCCGTCAATCGCGACCACGTTCACGCCGACCAGGCCGGCCTTCGCGCACAGCCCGAGGACCGATCCGAACACCTCGCCCAGCGCGTCCTGGTGGCGCTCGACAAAGCGCGCCAGCGTCGCGTGATCGGGCTTGTGCTGCGCGGCCAGAACGCGGTAGGCGATGTCCTCGACACACGCGCGCTCGATCGCCCGCGACGACCGCACCCCACGCGCATACGCGTACAAAACGACCGCGACCATCATCGACGGCTCGTAGGCCGGACGGGCACGCCCATCGCCGCGATAGCCACCATAGAACGCGTCGAGATCGATCGTCTGGACGGCGTCGATCACGAACCACGCGAAGTGATTTTCCGGCAGCCACTCCCGCACATCGGGCGGCATCAAGAACGACTGCTCACGATCACACGCAATGAACGGCTTCGCCATCCCCGAATCGTCTTAACCCGGATCGTGCAGCAGCGGGGGTTAGGCGAGTTTGGGGGGCGAGTGGTTCGGCGCAGGTGAGGTTCTCCCGGGTCGTGGTTTGCGGCGTGTCGTGCTGGGTGGGCCCGCGCCGTCGTCGTGACGCGTGGAACCCAAGTCTTCGTGGCAGCTGATCGTCGGCTTGAGGGCCGGGACGTGCACGTCGTGGTGTTCGTGGCGGCGGTGCGGGTTGGTCAGCCGGTGGGTGCTGCTAACCGGAAGTTTTTGTAGAGGACCTCGCGAATCTCGCACCACCATTGAGATTGGGCGGTTTCGGGCTGGCGGGTTTCTGTCTACGCGCCGAGCTTGACGCCGAGCAGCTCGAGCGCTCGCGCCTGAAAGTCACTTGGTTTGGTCAGGCGCGTGAAGGTCCGCTGGGCGGCGCCGAAGCGGACCTGGTTGCGGCAGAGGGTGCCGAGATCGGCGATCAGGTCGGCGAAGCTGTGTGCGGCAAAGCCGTCGGTCGTCGTGGCGCTTGCGGCCTTGGCCTTGGCCGAGGCTGAGCGCTCGGCGGGGAGCACCGGGTCCGCGGGCGAGAGCGGCGTTTCGTCGGTGAACAACAGCGGCGCCAATCTGAGGTGCAGCTCGAAGGCGACGTAGTAGGCGAGCATGCAGAGGAAGGCGTGGGCGCGGACGCGGTCTTCGAGGTGGTGGTGGATCGGGCGGATCTTCGATCTGGTCTTTCATCGTCCGGAAGGCCCGCTCGGCCATCTTGAGCTGCTTGTAGGCTACGAACGACCGACTCGGAGCTTGAGAGCTTGGAGTCGGCGCAGGTGGTGCGGATCACGTAGAGGCCGTCGAGGGCGGCCTCCGCTTGGATCTGCTCGGTCTTGCGGGCGTAGGAGAAGGCACCGTCGGAGATCTCAAGCTCGAAGTGCTTGGCGACCTTGAAGCGGTTGACGACCCGGCCGGCGCGGGTGCCGATCTTGCCAGCGGCGGCCGCCCTGAGCGATCCGCGCGGCCCATCGACCATCGCCTTGACCTTGTCGAGCTCTGACTCGGTCGCGGCCAGCAGCTCGGATCGCTTGCGCTTGCGCTCGCGCGGCGACCGCCGGGTTTCGGCAGACGACGAGCCGCTCGCCGGGGAACTGATCGGATGAGATCTCGGCGAGGTTGACTTCGTCAAAGAGCGTCAGCTGCAGATCGCCGGACTCGATCAGCGCTCGGATCTGGGCGGACTTCAGCGCGCTGACGAACTCGACCCCCGCGTCGATGAGCGCGGTGGCGTGGGCCTTGGTCAGCATGCCGCGATCGCCGACCACGACCACGTCGGAGATCCCGAAGCGCTCGCGGACCGCCTCGACCGCGCCCGGCAAGGTCTGCTGGTCCTGGATCGAGCCGTCGTGAACGCAGATCGCGACCGGGCGGCCCTCGGGCGAGCAGGTCAGCCCGTAGTTGACCTGCTGCCGTGCCCTTGCGGCCGTCGCGGCTGTAGCCGAGTGCCGCCAGCGAGCAGCAGCGTCCCTCGACGTAGCTCGAGGAGAGGTCATAGAGCATGAAAGCCCTCGCCCTCGAGATGGCGCTTGGCGAGCGTCTTCTTCGATCCGTTCCTGGCGCTCCAGCAGCCAGTCCATCGCGCCGAGCAGCTCCGCCTCCTCGACCTCGCCGAGCGCCCAGCTCGTCGGCCAGCGTCGTCTTCGAGAAGCGCCGCGTCGCCGAGAGCTTGGAGCCCGGGCCGATCAGGCGCTGCACCACCATCGCGACGACCAGGTCGCGCTCGCGGCAACGCTCGCGCGATATCAGCCGCTCGAGATCGAGCTCGCGAAGCACGCCGAAGACCGCCGCGACGTGGCCGTGCGGCGCAGAACGCTCGATCGCCAGCGCCTCGTCGAGGTCGACGAGCTCGCGCCCGGCCAGGACCGCGCGGATCGCCTCGATCTCGCCCGGCTCCAGCGAGGAGATGTTGCCGAGCGTCTCGTTCTTGACCTTGCCGTCCTCGCGGTAGGAGCGCCGCAACAGCGCGGCCTCATAGGTCTTGCCCTTGTAGTGACGACGCGCTGAAGGCAACATGGACTCGCCCAGTGCGCTTGGCCATGATCTGATGATGCCACATCCAGCGGACAAACAAAGCACTATTAGTGTCTACATCCCCCAGCCAAGAAGAGGCCCGATCGGCTCTGGATAGCCAGATCAGGCATCAGGTCAGCGAAAACTTCCGGCTAACTGGCGCAGCCGGGCGAACGCGGCGGCGAGCTCACCGGCCCACGGCCAGTTAGCTGGCAGGCGCAAGACTGCGCGGCGGGGCATGGAACGAGAGCCGGCCGGCGGTGTGCAGCAGCCGGTAGCGCAGCGCTTTCGGTTCGCAGATCGAGAGCTCGCCGGTCAGGCACAACCGCTGGGTCCACGCGATCAGGTCTTGGGCGATCAGCGAGAACTCGAGCCACACGGCGTTGAGGGCGAACTCGCGGAATGGGAGATTCTCAAGCCCGGTTTGCTTCGCGCTGCGGATCAGGTTCTCGGCGTCCCCGCGGCCGCGGTGCAGCCGCTCGATCTCGACCATGTCGCCAGTGAGGTCGGTGAGCGTTGCTTGGAAGCGATGTCCCTCGTGGTCGGTGAACTCGAGCCTGCGCGCCAGGGTGCGGGCGCTCGCGGCGGATGATCACCCGCGACCCTTCCGGCCACGGGGAGAGATCGAGCCGCTTTGATGTGCGTGATCTCGGCGATTTGCGCACCGTTGCGTTCTTGGCCGTCCTGGCGGAGTGCGGGACGCCAGGCCTTCTCGGGCAATTGGAGGATCGATTCGCGCACGCCGGCGAACAGATCGAACCCGACCAGGAACGCGATGTTCGCGTCCTGAGCGGCCTACAGAGCGCACCGGCCGCGCCGGCGGAGTCGATCCGCATCACGATTTCGGTATCCAGGTCAGCGACCACGTCGATCGGAAGTTGCGCGAGCGCGAGATCGAGCACGTCGATCTGCGCCTGGGCTGAGTGCGCTGGCGCGCCACCTCCTCGCAGCACCCCGGCGAGCGCCTCATGGGTCTCATCGAGATAGGCCAGCATCGGATGAAACCCGAACCCGGAGCGGTATTTGACCGCCGCGCCCTCCTTCTCCGTGTGCGCGTTGACGAGCGTCGCGTCGATATCGATCACGATCCGCTCCGGGCGCACACCGAGCTTCCACGCCCGCTCGCGCGCAGCCGCACGTGCTCCCCGGAGCGCGTCAAGCAGTCCGGGCTCGTCGGCGATCCTGTCGATCAGCCGGAACGCCGTCGAGTCAGACGCGACCGGCCCGAACAACGGCTCCTGATCGCGGACCGCCCGAAGATCAGACAGACAATCACCGCCGTCCGCGAGCATCACCGCGAGATCCCGAACCACCCGACCGGGATCATGCCGCCCGCGACGCTCGCGAACGCCCACCATGTCAAGGATCATCGAAATTCCTCACCTTCGATCATGGGATTTCCCCACCCTGAAGGCGTGTGGTAAGGGCTGGGCGCAGCGACGCGATGGTGTCGCGGTGGCGACGCATCCTGTAGCTGTCGCCGGAGATCGAGAGCACGGTGGCGTGGTGGAGCAGGCGGTCGAGGATGGCGGCGGCGACGGTGGTGTCTTCGAAGATGTGGCCCCAGTCGGCGATTCCGCGGTTGGTCGTGAGGACGATGCTGCCGTGTTCGTAGCGGCGGCTGATGACCTGAAAGAGGTGTGAGGCGGCGTCGCTGGGCATCGGCAGGTAG
>CAWBYD010000007.1:0-813848 GCA_963792915.1 uncultured Solirubrobacteraceae bacterium | reverse complement strand
TCCGGCCGAATACCTTGGTGGTGCTCGTGGTTTGCCCTGCTCGCCTCGTCCATCGCCGCCTCCCGCGCCAATCGCCGGTGCTCACGCGCTCGCGCGTGGCTTGACTCCGCCAGGAGCGCGTCGCCGGCCTTCGGGTAGCCGCTTCCGGCGTAGCTCCAGGCGCTGACGCGGATCAAGTTGTGGTCACTTTTCGCCGAGGCCTCGCCCGCGGCCGCGGAGCGCCCGCGGCGTGCACGGCGCGCGCCTCGCGCAGCGCCTTGAAGGTGGTCGAGAAGCGGCGGCTCTTGGTGAAGCAGTGCCCGCCGAAGCCGAACTGGTGCGCCCAGCGGCGCATCCGCTTGGTGTCGACCTCCGCGCGCGCGCCGGCTTCGCCAGGCGCCGGTGATCAGCCGCCGCGCGTGCTCGCGGCAGCGCAGGCCGCCCAGCTCGTGCGTCGTGCTCGATCCGGTAGCGGACGCCGCCGGCGTCCTCGGTGGACTTGGTCGCGTACTTGGCGATGTAGCCGGCCACGCGCGCGGCCTCCTGCGGGTCGCTCGCCGAGGTCGAGCGCGCGGACCTCGTGCTGGCGCGCCCCACCCGTACGGCTCCTCGTCGCTGTCCTCGGCGGGGACGGTCGCCTTCGGCAGCGCCGCGGTGATCGCGTCGGCGAGCAGCTGCGCGTCGAACTCGCGGGCGGCGGGACCAGCTCGTCGCCGTCGGCGCCGTCCAGGCGCCAGAGCGGTGGAAGTGCACGACGCCGCGGCGCTGGAACTCGGCCACCTTGACGTAGCCGACGCGCACCAGCTCGCGCGCCGCCTCCTGCGTGAGGCCGGCCTGGCGCGCGAGCTCGCGCTCGACGTAGGTCTTGGTCCGCTTGAACAGCCGGCCCGTGTTGTGGTTCCACAGCGCGCAACCGCTCGTAGCCGAAGCAGTCCGGGCAGATCGCCTCGCCCAGGCACGGGTCGTCCTCGGCGTGGCGCTTGCCGCACGCCAGCGAGCGGCCGTGCGGGCACGTCTCGCCGCGGCTGCGCGGCCGGCACGGGAGCTGCTTGCCGTTGGCGTCGCGGATCGTGTGCACCGGCCCGAAGCTCGGCGCCGTGAACGTCGCGAACACCAGCGGATGCGCCGCCACGGTCTCGGGGACGCCCTTGCCGCCCCGCAGGCCGGAGACCACGAGCTGCCACGCGTCGCCGCGGTAGACCTCCGAGCACGGCGCGCAGACGTGCGCGCGCCGGTTGCCGCACGGCGTCAGCAGCACCCCGTCCGGCTGGTCCTCGCTGGCGAACTCGCGCACGACCTCGCCGGTCGCCGCGTCCGCCTCGCGCGAGACGCCGCGCAGCCGCACCGGGTGCGTGCAGCCGCGCGCGCGTTCGACCCAGCGCTCGTAGCGCCCGCCGGTCTCGGGGTCGTTGAGCCGAGCGACGATCTCGCGCGCCGCCCACAGCTCCGCGTTCGCGGCCGCGACCGTCACCGCCAGCTCGACCACGCTCCGCGACGCCCACCGGCGCCAGCTCGACCACGCCGAACACGCACCAGCTGCACGGCACGCTCGTCAGCTCGTCGCCCTCGCGCCCGTCGCACTCCGGGCACACGCGCCCACCGCGACCGCGCGTGCATCGCCTCACACTCCGGCGAGTCGCAGTCACGCTCCAGGCAGTACAGGCACCGCCGCGCGAAGTTCAGCCGCGGCGGCTTGATCGCCTCGACCACCGCCTGCCGTTCCCTCCGCCTGGTCGATGTCGCCTCGATGAACACGAGCGATCTCCTTTCGTGGCGCGGCGTGATCTGCGCCGCCTCGCCATTTGTGCCGACATCTGATGTATTTGCGCGATATTCCCATATTCTGCCTAGATTCGTCAAGCGAGAGTGGCGTGATCGGCCACATGTGGCGGTATGGTGCGGACATGCAGGTCGACGACTACAACCAGCTCGCGATCCGCGCCCTCGAACGCGCGCAGAAGACCCGCGGCGTCAGGAGCGCTGAAGCGTTCGCCCGGTTGCTCGCCGAGCGCACCGGCGGCTATCCGAGCAGTTCGACCTACCACCGATGGCTGCGAGGAGAGAGCCCGATCCCGGTGTGGGTCGTCCTCGTCGCCGCCGAGGAGGCCGATGCCACCGTCGACACTCTGCTGGCCGAAGCGGCCCTGCCGCGCTCGGCGCTCGATCGCCTCGACCAGGTCGAGCAGCAGCTCGCCAGCTTGCGCGCGGCGATCACCCGCCTGCAGGAGCAGCCCACCGCTGGAGCGCCCGGGATCACTGCGTGAGCCGGCTACCCATCGCGCCCGCTCTGCGGACCCCTCGCGCTCAGGCGCACAGTCCAGAATCGTCATGGCCCCGCCAGTCGAGCACCTCTGGCGATCCCCAGCGGGCAGTTATGGGCGGCGTGCATCGCGTATGCAGAATCTGCATACGACGAGTTCGTCCGTCGGACCACCCGTTAGCCTTGGACCGCGATCGACGATGACCGACGCGTGGTGGGAATCACCGGCTGTGCTCACGGCTGCCCGGGAGGGGGACACGGGCGCTGTGATACGCCTGGCTCGGCACGCGAAGGGTGCAACTCAACGCCAGACGGGAGACGCTTGCGGCTACAGCCAGTCCGAAATCTCCACGGATCGAGAACGGCCGGGCCCGCGTCCATGACATCCGCACTCTCGAGCGGCTGGCCCGTCGGCTGGACATCCCTCCCCAGCTCCTTGGGCTGGCGCCCCTCGACATCGATCCAGACTGGTCCGTGAGACGGCGCGACTTCCTCACGAAGGCCGCCAGCGGGGCGGCGGCAGCGATGCTCACCGCCAACGGCCGCGGCGGCCGGGGGCTGTCCGATCTGCTCACGCTCTCCGGACCGGCTCCACACGATTCGCCCACGCTGGTTGGGCTTGAGAAGCGCATCGCCTCGGCGCACGCCATCTACCAGCGAGGCGAGTACCAGCATGTTGCCGACGGACTCCCCGCGCTCATCGGCTCCACGACCAACGGCACGGTGCTCGCCGAGGACGAGCGAAGCCGGCAGCGCGTTCTCGCGGCGCAGGGATGGTCCTTCGTGCTGGCCGCGAAGCTCGCGACCAAGTTCGACGACGTGCCGACCGCCCGCCTCGCCGCCGACCGGGCGGTTACGGCGGGGACCTTCAGCGCCTCTCCGGTCTTGCAGGGGGCGGCCACCTACCAGTTGGCCTGCGCTCTGGAGGCTGGTGGCGAACGCGCTCACGCCGAACAGGTGGCGGCCATCGGTGCCGACCACCTGGCTGCGGTGAGCGACCGAGACCCTTCCCTGATCTCTGTGCGGGGTGCCCTGCTGCTGATCGCCGCAATCGCCGCGTCCGCTCAGGGCGACCCAGCCGCATCGGGCCGGTATCTCGCCGATGCCCACCACCTCGCCGAGCGCCTTGGCGCGGACTGCAACCACGCGTGGACCGGGTTCGGACCGACAAACGTCCGCACCCATGCGCTGGCCGCCGCGGTGCGCCTCGACCAGCCGGACCGCGCAGTGGAGATCGCCAGCCAGATCGACACCGACAGCTTCGCTCCGGGTCTCGTGGGCCGCCGCTGCCAGGTTCATGTTGAGGCTGCACTTGCCCACGCTCGACAAGGCCAGGACGCGGAGGTGGTCGAACACCTGACCCGCGTCGAGCGCATGGGACCGCAGGTTCTCCGCCACAACCAGCAGGCGCAGCAGCTGATCGTTGATCTGCTTCGGCGAGGCCGGCGATCTGCCGCTCCGGCCCTGCGCGAGCTCGCTCACTACGCCGCGCCGGTTGGCGCATGACGGCCGATACAGAGGCACCGCGAGTCCTGTATTGGATCATGTGCGCCGCCCCGCCGGTCCAGGACTGGCGAGAGGCCGCACGGCAGCTGCAGGAGGATGGATGGGAGCTGTACGCCATCCCGACCCAGACGGCGGCGTCGTGGCTCGACCTCGGCAGCCTCGCCGACGTCACCGGCCACGCTGTGCGGACAAGGCCGCGCCTACCGCACGAGACCGACGAGTTGCCGCCAGCGAACGCGGTGCTTGTTGCGCCGGCGACGTTCAACACCGTGAACCAGTGGGCGGCCGGCATCAACGACACACTGCCGCTGGGCTTGCTCAACGAGCTGCTGGGCCTGGAGGTCCCGATCGTCGTCGCGATGTACTGCAAGGCTGCGCTCGCCGCCCACCCGGCGTATCGCCCGAACATCAGGCGCCTTAAGCAAGCCGGCGCGACGGTTCTTGAGGGCGAGCACTCGATCACCGTCAGCCAGCACGGTTTCTCCTGGACCGCGATCAGGGACGCACTCGGAGCGCTCCCGCGCGAACGACCCGATCGTCACCGGACCGTCCCCGGCTGACGCGCCTCTTTCTAGTGCGCGACCACCTGCGCGAGAGGCGAGGGGTCGGCGCTGGCTGCTCCTATTGCCTCGATGCGGTAGCGACGGGTCCGGCTCGCGAACCGCTGCTCGTCGCGCATTGCGCAAGCGACGGGGTTGGAGCTCAGTCCTCTCGTGACAATCACGTCCGCCGACGCGTGCCTATGCACCGCGTTCCTCCGTCGCAGCCGCGTGGTGTCAAGGCAGGAGCACGGTCGAGGCTGCCGCTCCTTGGGGAGACCAACGGTCCCCGGCACGCTCCGCGACCCGCGGCTCACTGCTCCCTCGGACGAGCGGGAGATGGAGGGCGAGCGCTTGGGCCCGCTTAGCTCAGCGGTTCAGTCGGCGCTGCACGCTGCGGCAGCGCTCTCGTGGGTCGTCCGTGGCGATAGCGACGGGCATGCGCCGGGCGACATTCCGTTCGCCTGGGAGGCGAGAGGGCCGGGGGACGCTGCGTTCAGCGCTGGACCCGGTCAGCGCGATCTGGACGAGCAGCTTCGCGACCACGAGTGCGGCGGCGGCGACGTTCGCGATCGCGATGCGCGATCCTGCGCTTCTCGAATCTCAGAACGTCAGCGTCTTGTCGGCCCACAGCGCCCAGTCAGCGAGCTCGTCGAGCGTCGAGCGCCGCGCTCCTCCGACGAGCAACTCCTCGGAGAGGCCGCGTGCATCGAGGCAGGTCCCGCAGCAACCGACCCGCGCGCGACGGACCAGTGGCTTGAGCATGCGGTCGAGGTGATAGTGGCCGTCCGGGAGCCGCTGTCCGGCGACTGCGCATGCGACGGCGTCGCCCATCAGGAACACGCGCACGTCTACGTCCTCGCGCTTGCTCAGCGCCCCGGCGAGACGGAGGGCGTTGTAGGGCCGTTCGCTGCCGTAGGGCTGGTCGTTGACGATTACGAGGACGTTCATCCGAGGAGCATCGGCTCGCGGCAGCCGCGTTGCATCGGGACAAGCTCCGGCGGGCGTCCGCAGAACGCCGCACGCTTATCGCCGGCGTGCGAGCGCCTATGGTTGTCTCGCTGTCAGGCCAGTCCGCGGCGCTCGACGTCGCCGTCCGTCCCGACCGGCGCTCCGTGGACGCTCGCGCCGCTCGTCTGCCGGAGCCGGCGCTCGGCGGGCATGTCGAGGAGCACCCAGATGCCGGACGCGGCGGTGAGCGCCGCGACGACGGCGATCGCGCCGCCGTAGCCGACGCTGTCGGCGACGGCGCCGGCGATCACGGCGCCGAGCGCGTAGCCCATGTCGCGCCAGAATCGGTAGACGCCGACGACGGGGGCTCGGGCGACCGGTGACACGGCGTCGGAGATTGCGGCGATCAGCGTCGGGTAGACCAGCGCCGTGCCGATGCCCAGCAGCGCCGCGGCGGCGGTCGCGATCGCGACCTCGCCCCCGCTGAGCGCCAGCACCGCAAGCGCGACGGCCTGCAGGAGCATGCCGGCGGCGATCAGCGGCTTGCGGCCGACCGTGTCCGACCAGTGGCCGGTGGCGATCTGCGCGGTGCTCCAGACGCCGGGATAGACGGCGGCGACAAGGCCGATCGCGGGCGCCCCGGCGCCGTGGGCGGCGAGGAATAGGGGCACGAGCCCCCACGCGAGCCCGTCGTTGAGGTTGTTCACGAGCCCCGCCTGGGAGCAGACGCGCAGTGCCGGGACGCGGTAACTGGCGGCGGCGAATGCCTCCGCGAGGCGTGGCGGAGTGCCGTCGCTGTGGTGGCCGGCCTGCTCGAGCGCGACGTGCGCGGCGGTGTCGCGCACGAACAGGACCGACACGAGCAACCCGACGAGCGCGATGGCCGCCCCGGCGACGACGAGCACGTCGCGGGCGGCGAACTCGGCGGCCAGCCAGCCGCTCACGCCCGCGGCGAGCGCGAGGCCGCCGTAGCCAGCCGCCTCGTTGAGTCCGAGCGCAAGACCCCGCCGTCGAGGACCCACGAGGTCGATCTTCATCACCACGGTCATGGACCACGCCAAGCCCTGGTTGACGCCGAGCAGGACGTTGGCGAACACGATCCATCCCCAGCTCGGCGCCGCCGCGATCAGCAGCGGCACCGGCAGTGCGAACGCCCATCCGGCGATCAGCAGCCGGCGCCGTCCTGCACGCGCCGCCAACGCCCCGGCGCCGAGGTTCGTGAACGCCTTGGCGAGCCCGAAGGCGACGATGAACGCCAGCACGGCCGCGCTCGAGCTGAGGTGGAAGTCCTCGCGACCGACGAGCGGGAGGGTCGAGCGCTCCAGCCCGACCATCGCGCCGACGAACGCGTTGATCGCGACCAGCAGCGAGAACTGTGCGCGGTTCTCGCGCAGCCCGAGCCGGACCGGTGAGGTCATCTGACGTCGGCGGTCGTCCTGCCGCTGCGGTTGGCGGCGACGATCGCAGCCTGCTGCGGCGGGGCGGGCGGGATCTCGCGCGTGATCTCGGCGACGAACGCGTCCTCGGAGTCGAGTCCCAGCGCGCGGTTGTGGCGGCGCTCGAAGCCGATCGTCGAGGCGGGGTTGGCGGACAGGCCCCGGCCGCAGAGCGAGCCGGAGTAGTGGCCGGGGTAGAGGACCAGGTGATCGGGGAGCGTGAGCAGGCGCTCGGTCAGCGAGCGATACAGCGTGCGCGCCATCGTCTCGACGGTCTCGTCGCCGTGCGCGTGCAGGTCCGGCCGGCCGGCGTCGCCGACCAGCAGCGCGTCGCCGCTGAGCACGAGCCACGGCTCGTCACCGCGGGCGTGGTCGGTCACGAGGTAGGCGTGGTGGGCGAGCGCATGCCCGGGCGTCGCGATCGCGCGCAGCCCGGTGTTGCCGAGGCGCACGACGTCGCCGTCGGCGAGCGCGTGATGGTCGAACTCGACGCCGGACCCCGCGGGCAGATACGCCGTCGCGCCGGTGCGCTCGACCAGCGCGGGCAGGCCGGAGACATGGTCGGCCTGCACGTGCGTCTCGAAGACCGCGACGATCGGCGCGCCCTGACGTTCGGCGAGCGCGAGGTACTCGTCGACGAGGTCGACGTGGGGATCGACGACGGCGAGTTGAGGGTGCGTCTTGCACCCGAGCAGGTAGGACGCGCACGCTGTCTCGTCGTTCAGCAACTGGCGGAAGAACACCACGGCCTCCGAGGGTTCGAGTTCATTGGCTTGACAAACTATCAAGCGATCTATTGAATAACAACGGATGGCATCCCGGGCCGAGAAGAGCGCGCTGTTCGAGGCGATCGCGCTGATGGGCAAGGCCTTCGCGAGCCCGGTACGGCTCGAGCTGCTCGACCTGCTCGCGCAGGCGCCGCGCACCGTCGACGAGCTCGCGCGCGCAAGCGAGCAGTCGACAGCCAACGCCTCCCAGCACCTGCAGGCGCTGCACGCCGCGGGGATGGTTACGCGCACGCGCGAGGGGACCAGCACCCGCTACGCGCTCGCCGGCGACGGGGCGCTGCGGCTGTGGCTGGCGCTGCGCGACGCGTCGATCGCGCGGCTTGGCGACGTCGAGCGCGCGGCGCGCGATTACCTCGGCGAGGACGTCGACGCGATCGGGCGCGACGAGCTGATCGCACGGCTGCGCAAGGGCGACGTCGTGCTCGTCGACGTCCGCCCCGCGGAGGAGTACGAGGCCGGACACATCGCGGGCGCGCGCTCGATCCCGATCGATGAGCTCGAAGACCGGCTGGCCGAGCTTCCCGCCGACCGCGAGGTCGTGGCCTACTGCCGTGGCCCGTTCTGCGCCTACGCGCACGAGGCCGTCCGTCGCCTGCGCGCGGATGGCCGAGACGCGCGGCGTCTTCAGGAGGGCTGGCCGGAATGGCGGCTCGCCGGCAAGTCCGCTAAACGCAAGCGGGCAGCGTGAACGATCGGGAGGACCGGATGCGCGCCATCGACTGCCCGTGCGGTCACCACTTCGAGGCTGCCGACGCTTACGCCGTGGAGTCGGTCGCGTGAACGCCGGGGTCTGGATGCGCGAGAACCTCACGGCAGAGGGCTACTGCCTCGCCGTTGCCGAGCGTCGCCAGTTGGCCGTCGGCTTGCGCTTCTCGGCCGGCCTTGCGTGAGCTTCGTCGTCGTCGCGCTCGTGCCCCGGTCTTCACTCATGGTGTTCGCCCTGACGGGAATCGGCCTGGTCGCGAGCTTCGCCGCCCACCATCCGTTCGACCACCTGCGGAACTACGGCGCGCGCCACGTCCTCGGCGGTCCGGTGCTCGCTCCCAACCCGCGCTGCCGGCGCGACGCGTTCGAGGTCGCGACCGTCTGGCTCGCGATCGTCGCGATGCTGGTCGCCGCCGGTGCCGCCACGATGGCGCTCGTGCTCGGCGGCCTCCTCGTCGCGGCCTGCGTCACGGTGACCGCCACCAACCTGAGCCTGCCGTCGCAGACGTTGGCTCGGCTGGAGCACCGGCGCGCGCCTCGCGACCCGATCACCATCTGAGGAGAACCCGCATGACCACCGATGTCCGCCAGCTCGACACCACCGAGCTCAAGCAGCCCGTCCAGAGCATGTACGAGGAGGTCGCGCTCGAGCCCGAGCGCGAGTTCCACTTCGAGACTGGTCGCCCGCTCGCCGAGCGCCTCGGCTACCCGCCCGCCGACCTCGACCGGATACCCGCCGCGGCGATCGATTCCTTTGCCGGCGTCGGCTACTTTCTCGACCTCGCCGCGATCGCACCCGGCGAGACGATCCTGGACCTCGGCAGCGGCTCGGGCATGGACAGCTTCCTCGCCGCGCTCGCCACCGGACCGGACGGCAAGGCGATCGGCGTCGACATGACCGACGCGCAGCTCGCAAAGGCCCGCCGGCTCGGCGAGGAGGGCGCGATCGACGCGGCGGAGTTCCGCGAGGGCTACATCGAGACACCGCCTGTCGATGACGCAAGCGTCGACTGCGTGATCTCAAACGGGGTCATCAACCTCTCCGCCGACAAGCCCGCCGTGTTCGCCGCCGCCGCACGCGCACTGCGTCCTGGTGGCCGGCTCGCGCTGGCCGACATCGTCACCGAGCACCAGCTGCCCGAGGGCGTGACCTGCGACGCCGCGCTGTGGGCCGCGTGCATCGGCGGTGCGATGCGGCGCGACGGCTACCGCGCTGCCATCGAGGACGCCGGCTTCACGATCGAGACCTGGCGCCAGAACACCGAATACCGCTTCGTCTCCGGGCGCGCCGACAACGCGACCCAGAAGTACGGCGTCATGAGCATCTCGCTACTCGCGCGGCGCGGCTGACAGAGGAGCACCGGACATGTCCGACAGCGGCAAGGCCGTCATCAACCTCACGTTAGGTCACGAAGACGCCGACAAGGTCGCTGTCGCGTTCCTCGTGGCTACCACCGCGGGCAAGTCCGTCACGACGTTCCTCACCAAAGGAGGCGTTCGCGTTGGGCTGCCCGGCTACGCCGACGCGATCGAGTCGGCCGGCGCACCGCCCGCCACGGGACTCTTCGAGCGGCACCGCGATTGGCCGCGGCGAGCTGTTCGGTATGGGCTTCGCGAACGTCTTGCTGCAGGAGGCGCTGATCGAGCCGCTCGCCCGCGATGACGAAAGCGTCGGCGTCGCGATCTCCAACGGCGTGATCGCCCTCGTGACCGACAAGGACGCGGTGGTCGACGAGATCGGCTCAACCATCCGCGCCACCAAGCCCCACCGATGATCTACCTCGACCACAACGCGACGACGCCGATCGCGGACGAGGTCCGCGACGCCATGCGCCCGTACTTGGATGACGGCTTCGGCAACCCGTCGAGCGCGCACGCTCACGGGCGCGCGGCCCGTGCGGCGGTCGAGCACGCCCGCGAGCAGGTCGCCGCACTGCTCGGCGGCGAGCCCGAAGGCGTCGTCTTCACGGGCAGTGGGAGCGAGGCCGACAACCTGGCGATCGTCGGCGTCGCGCTGGCGCAGCTCGGCGAGCGCAATCACATCGTCACGTCCGCGATCGAGCACCCCGCTGTCCTCGCGGCGTGCGAGTACCTTGAGCGCCGGCTCGGATTCCGGGTCACGCGCGTCGGTGTCGATCGGTGCGGGATCGTCGACCCCGACGACGTGCGCCGCTCGATCGAGCCGGGCACCGCCGTCGTGAGCATCATGCGCGCCAACAATGAGGTCGGGACGCTGCAGCCGATCGCCGAGATCGCGCGGAGCGTCTGCGAGCACGGCGTCGCGATGCACTCCGACGCGGCGCAGGCGGTCGGGAAGATCGGGACCGAGATCGACGAGCTCGGCGTCGACCTGCTCACGATCGTCGGTCACAAGATGGGCGCGCCCAAGGGCATCGGCGCGCTCTACGTCCGCCCCGGCACCCGCCTCGATCCGGTGATCCACGGTGGCGGGCATGAGCGCGGCCGGCGCGCCGGGACCGAGAACGTGCCTTACATCGCCGGCCTCGGCGCCGCGTGCGCGCTCGCCGCGCAGCGGCGGCAAGCCGGAGCGGAGCTCGAAGTCCGGGCGCTGCGCGACCGGCTCCACGCGGCACTGCGCGCAGCCGTCCCGGGCCTGCAGCTCAACGGCGATCCCGACAGGCGGCTGCCGAACACGCTCAACGTCAGCTTCCCCGGCAGCGACGCCGAGCGCCTGCTCGCGCGCACACCCGCGATCGCTGCGGCCACCGGCTCCGCCTGCCACTCCGGCCGCACCGAACCCTCGCCAGTCCTGACCGCGATGGGAATCGAGCCGGCGCGCGCGCTCGGCGCCGTCCGCCTCAGCCTCGGCTACGACACCACCGAGGCCGAGATCGACGCCGCTGCGGCGCTGCTCGCCGACGCCGCCGCGACCGATCGACTCGAGATCCCGGCGTGAGCGCCGAGGCCTACGACCGGCATACCGGCCGCTACGGACCGGAGCTCTCGGCCGCGTTCACGCGCTTCGCCGGCGTCGAGCCGGGCATGCGCGTGCTCGACGTCGGGGGCGGGACCGGCGCGCTCACCGCGCGGCTGGCGCAGATCGTCGGCGCCGATCGCGTGGCGGCGGTCGATCCCTCCGTGGACTACGCCGACGCATGCCGGCGGCGGGTGCCCGGCGCGGCGGTCCGCGTCGGCTCGGCAGGGGCGCTGCCGTTTGACGACGGTGCGTTCGACGTGGTACTCGCGCAGCTCGTCGTCCAAGCGCTCGACGACGCGCCGGCCGCCGTCCGCGAGATGCGCCGCGTCGCAGGTCCTGGCGGAGTGGTCGCGGCGTGTGTGTGGGACTTCCGCGGCGGGATGCCGTTGCTCGACGCGTACTGGGCCGCGGTCAGAGACGTGGACCCCGACGGTGCGCGCGACGCTGGCGACGACAGCACCAATCCGTGGTGCACACGCGAGGGCCTAGGCCGGCTGTGGGAGCGAGCGGGGATCGCTGACCCGGAGACCGAGGAGCTCTCGGCGGGGGCCCGCTATGACGGCTTCGACGACGCGTGGTTCTCGTTCGCGGCCGGCGCCGGCTTCAGCAGCGCCTATTGCCGCTCGCTCGATGACCGCCGCCGAGCGGCGCTGCGCGAGGAGTTCCGCCGTCGCCTCGCCGCGCCCGAGGGGTCCTTCCGCCTCGAGGCCCGCGCGTGGGCGGTTCGCGGCCATGCATGACCCGGCGCTGCACGCCCGCACCGCGCTCGAGCAGGTGTGCGCTCGCGGTGACCTCGAGCGTGCGCCTGAGCTCTACGCGCCTGACTTCGCCGATCACGTCAACGCGCTCGAGTTCCACGGCCACGAGGGGATCGCTCGCTCGGTCGCCTTGTATCGCGCGCTGTTCGCTGACCTGCGGATCGACGTCGTCGACCAGATCACCGAGGGCGACCGCGTCGCCTCGCGCTGGACGCTCCACGGCACCCACCGCAGCCGCCGCGTGACCCTCCCGGGCATCACGATCAGCCGCTTCGAAGACGGCCGCATCGCCGAGGACTGGACGGCCTCCGACAACCTAACGCTGCTCCGGCAGCTCGGAGCCAGGCGCGGGCTGGCGCTCGCCGCGCGCTACCTCGCTGGACTGCTGCGTCGCGCCTGAGGCCGGCGCGCGACGCCGAGGATGTGCATCTTCGGAGGATCGAGCGGGGGGACGCGAAACGAGAACCGCTCACAGCTGTCGATCGCAAAGCCGGCTTGCTCGATCAAACGATCGGTGTTGCGTGCGAGGTGGCAACCGCCCGCGAGTCGCGGCCAGATCGTCGCGTCCGCGGCGTGCTGAAGGACACGCACTGCTGGACGGTGTGAGGCAACGTGCTCGAAGAAGCGCAGCTGTCCCTCCGGCCGTAGGACACGGTGCAGCTCCGCGAGCGCGGCGCGCACGTCGGTGACGGAGCAAAGCACGAGCGATGCGACGGCGGCGTCGAAGCTCGCCGGCGGAAACGGCAGATCCTCGGCGATGTCGTCGAGGACCGTCACCGGCACGGGAGCGGCGCGCGCGGCGCGCCCGGCCAGCTCCCGCAAGCGCCGCTCCGGCTCGACGGCCACGACCTCGGTCACCGACGGCGGGTAGTGCGCGAAATTCAAGCCGTTGCCCGCGCCGACCTCCACCACGGTCCCGGCGAGCCCTGCTAGCAGCTGCGCACGGCGCGCGGCGAGCCCGAGCCGCTCCGCCTGCCGGCTCTGGCGCACGTACAGGCGCGCGCACAGCGGGTGATCGACGCTAGACGCCACGGCGTGCCTCCGGTCGCGTGGGGATCGGACACGAGCGCCGCCAGGGCGGCGACGATGCGACGCGCCACACGATCGCCACGACGAGAAGTCCGCAGAGGACAAGCCGCTGGTGCATGCCGTCAGTATCACTACGGGCGTTGTGACCATCAAGTCGTATGCTGTGACGATGGTCGATCGGCGAGCCGCGACCCGTGAGCGACTGATGACCGCCGCGATGGCGCTCTTCGCCGAGCGCGGATTCGATGGCACGAGCGTCGGTGAGATCGAACGAGCCGCCGGCATGGCGCCCCGCTCCGGCGCCCTCTACCAGCACTTCAAGGGCGGCAAGGACGAGCTGCTGCGCAGCGCGGTCGAGCACGAACTGCGCGCCGTCGACGAACTCGGCTCGGCACTGGAGATGCTGCCGCTCGGTGATCTACGCGCCGAGCTCACGCTGATGGCGCGCTGGAACCTCGCCTCGCTCGAGCGCCGCTCCCAGCTTGCCCGCTTCGTGCGGCGCGATGCTCAACGACTGCCGCCGGAGCTACGCGACGAGCTCTACGACCGCCTCGTAGCCCGACCGTACGCCCAAGTCGTGACGTGGCTCCACCAACGGCTGGGAGACCTACCGGACGAGGCCGACCTCCACGCCGTCGCCTTGGTCCTGATCGAGTCCATGTCGGCCTACCACTCGCTGCGCCGCACCTTCGACCGCGCGCCCGACGACGTCGACGACGAGCGCTATGTCGCGGCCTGGGTCGCAACCGCGCTTGCCGTCACCAGAAGCTACGGTCTCACCGCGTAGTCGCGCTCCGCCTCGAGCTGCACTCGATACGCGAGCAGCTCATTTTGGGGTTGCCTCCGCTCGGGCCGACCCGCGTAGTTGACCCGCTGACCGGCTCGTTGGCGGCGACGACGGTGTCTCGGTCGAGCTGCATCAGGTGCCGCACCTCCGAGCCGCCCGGTCACCGGCTGCTCGTCGCCGAGATGCTGCAGTAGCTGCAGCCGCGGCTGCGTGAGGTGCCGCTCATGATCGCCGGTACCGGGCTTCGACATCTCCTGATCGCGCTGGCCAGCGTCGACGACCTGTCCGGACTGCCGTTGGAAGCCGGCGAGATCGCGGCAGTTGAGCCGCCGGCACGCTGTCGACACCATCGGCGTATTCGCGATCGCCGGTCGTGGCCCGCGCGGGCTCCACGTCCGGAAGCGGGACTTGTGCGCAGGCATCGGCGCGATCGAAGAGCCGGCCAGCGGGACGACGACGGCTACGGTGGCTCTCGCGCTCGCGCATATCAGGCTCCACGGCCCGGAGGATCTTCGGCTTGACACGATGATGGGCGTGGAAATGGGGCGGCCCAGCCGACTCGCGGGCGAATTGGACTTCGACGGTCATGCGGTTCGCGCCCGTTTGCACGGGTGCGCGACCCAAGTGCTCGCCGGAACGCTGGTCGTAGCGCGCTGATCACGCCTGCTTGCCATCCGCTAATGCCGACCGCGCAGTCGTGTCGTCCCTGCTCCCGGACTCCTCACGTGCGGAGCGAACAGCCGCGACGAGGTCGGCATGGCTCAGGGGAATCCGGGGCGAGCTAGCGGCGGAACGGACCTTTGCAGCGGATCTGATCACGTGCGGGCGCCGGCGAGGGCGTCGACGAGGCGTGCGAGCTCGGCGTGGGCGCGTGAGCCTGTGCGCCATGCTGCTTCGTAGCTGATTAGCACGGGTTGATCGTGGCGGTGGAGCTCGTGCGCGACGCGGGTGGGGTCGGTGAGCTTTGAGACCGGTAGGAGGGCTGTGCCGAGCCCGAGTCGGCTCCATTCCTCGAGCACTGCGTAGCTGGCTGCTTCCCCGGGATAGCGGTGCAGGGTGTTGCCGGTGTCGGCGAACAGGTCGGCGGTGAATGACGTCAGCCCGCATTGGTCGGGGACGAGGATGAGCTGATCGTTGGCGAGTGAGTCGAGCGTGACCGGCTCCTCGAGCGCGTCGTCGGGGTCGTGCGCTGGCGGTCGGAGGACGGCCACCGGTTCACGGTAAACGGTTTGCTGCTCGCAGCCGGGGATGCTGCCGATGGCTGGGATGAGGACGATGTCGAGCTCGTCTTCGAGAAGCGCTTGCCGCAGGGTCCGCATGTTCGCTTCGCGCAGCATCAAGCTGCGGTCGGGGAGCAGCTCGCGAGCCACTGCGAACGCTTTCGCGACCAGTTCAGAGTCGATCAGCGGGGACACACCGAGGCGGATGACCCGGCGGGCCTGTGTGCTGAGCTCGCGAGCGGCGGTTGCGAGGGCATCGACCGAGTTCACGGCGGCGGTGATCAGCGGCAGGATCTGCTCGCCGAACGGCGTCGGCGTGACACCTCGGGTGGAGCGGTCAAACAACTTGCCGCCGAGCGCGCCCTCGAGCTGCGCGATCCCCTTAGACAGCGATGGCTGGCTCACGTGGCACTCTCGCGCCGCCGCGCTGAACGCGCCGGTTCGCGCGACGGCCTGGGCATATCGGAGGTACTCGACGTTCACTTTGAGCCATTCACAACGGCTATGGCGCGATAGCCAGATCAGGGCTACCACACGGTCAGATCGCTCCGTAGCCTAGCGATCCGCAGCAAGGAATGACCGAATCACAATGAAGGGACATAGCCGTGGCCTATCTCCAGATCACCCTCCAGATCGATCCGAAGGACAGGGCGGCAGCGGCCGCCGTTTACACCAAGTACAAGGCGCCGTTTCTCAATGACGTCGCCGGAGCGCAGTCCAAGGACCTCCTGATCCGTGACGAGGACGTGCAGGTTCTGCACGGGTTCGACTCGGTCGCCCACGCCAAGGCGTACCTGGCCAGCGACCTGTTCACCGGCGACGTGGTCGGCGAGCTCGGGCCGCTGCTGAAGGGCGGCCCTGACATCCGCGTCTTCGACGTGGCCTAAGCGGGCGACGAGGACAACCATGTCATCGCCATCCTCAGCCACTCCCCGCTTGGGATCTGATGGTCGGCTCGGTCGCCTCGGCCGGTGGGCTGCCACCCACCGCCGCGCGGTCGCGCTCGCCTGGGTCGGCGTCGCGGTCTGCCTCGGCGTCCTCGCTCCGCGCGCCGAGCACGCGCTGTCCGGCGGGGGTTGGCAGGCCGATGGCTCCGAGTCCGTGGAGGCCCGCCGCGTGATCGAGCGGCACTTCGATGGACTGGGCAGCTACGCGCTCGTCGTGGTCGTCAGCTCGCAGACTCGCGACAGCGCGAGCCCCGTCTTCCGCGACACGATCGGCCGCGTCGAGCGCCTGTTGCGGCGCGACCCGGCAGTCGGAGCTGTGCGCGTGCCCCGCCTCGGCGAGTCGATCGCGCCGAACGGACGGGTCGCTGTCGTGCGTGGCGGAGCGGCCGCCGGCACAGCGGCGATGGTGCGAGCCGCGGGTCGCCTGCGCGATCGGCTGCGGGCGGCCGCGGGACCGGGAATCGAGGTCTCGCTGACTGGCTCGGCGGCGCTGTGGTCGGAGTTCAACGAGGAGAACAAGGCCGCGATGATGCGCTCGGAGGTGATGTCCTGGCCGATCACGATGGCGGTGCTCGTTGTCGCCTTCGGCTCGCTCGCCGCGGCCGGGATACCGCTTGTGCTCGCGATCCTGGGGTTGGTCGCGACCGCCGGCGCGCTCTGGATCGGCACGAAGTTCACCGGCATCACGATCTGGGCGATGAACTTCGCGCTGATGTTCGCGCTGGCGGTCGGGATCGACTACACGCTCTTCGTCGTGGTGCGATTCCGTGGCGCCTTGCGAGCGGGGATGAAGCCGGTTGACGCCGTCGCCGCAACGATGGACAGCGCAGGCCGGGCGGTACTCGTCAGCGGCGTGGCGGTGCTGGCATCGCTGGCGACCGTCATGGTCGTGCCGAGCCAGCCGTTTCGCACGAGCGCGCTCGGGATCCTGCTCGCCGTCGGGTTCGTGCTCGCTGCGTCGCTGACCCTCCTGCCGGCAATGCTGGCGCGCCTCGGCCCGCGCATCGATCGCGTCGCGCTGCCCTGGGCCGGTGCCGTGCAGCACCGCAGCGAAGCGTTCGCGTGGTGGGGACGAGTGATCTGGCGCCGCCCGGTCGTGACGGGCGGGCCGGCGCTCGTGGCGCTCGTGGCGCTTGCCCTGCCCGCGCTCGGCCTTCGCACGGCCATGCCCGCGACCGGCGTCCTGCCTGCCGACGCGAGCGCGCGGGTCGGATACGAGCGACTGCAGGACGCCTTCGGCGACGGGGCCGCAAGAGAGCTGCAGATCGTGGCGCCGGCGAGCGAGTCCGGGCGCGTGCTCGCCACGCTCGCGCACAGCCCCGGCGTGACCGTCTCAGCGCAGGAGCGGCGCGGCGGCCTGTTCATGACCCGAGTGACCCCGACCGCGAGCACGGGGTCGCCCACGAGGTCCGAGGGCGAGCTCGTGGACCGCCTGCGGTCACGGCTTCCGGAGGGCGCACTCGTCGGCGGCGCAGCCGTGGAAGCACACGATCTCGAGCACGCGTTGGCTCTCAAGCTTCCGCTCGTCTACGGACTGGTGGTGGTTGTGGGCTTTGCCCTGCTGGTGCTCGTCGTGCGCGCACCGCTCGCGGCTGGCGCGGCCGTGCTCATGAACCTGCTCGCCACGGCGGCGGCGTTCGGGGTCGCGAAGCTGATCTTCCAGGACGGCCGCGGAGAAGCTCTGCTCGGCTTCACCTCCCAGGGCTTCGTCGACGCCTGGGCGCCGATCTTCTTCTTCGCCCTGATCTTCGCGCTGGCGATGGACTACAGCGTGTTCCTGTTGAGTTCCGTCAGGGCCGAATTCGAGCGCACCGGCGATCCGCGCGCGGCGCTCGTCGAGGGACTCGCCGGCTCAGGCAGGGTAATCAACGCCGCCGGAGCGGTGATGGTGGTCGTGTTCTTCACGTTCGCCCTCTCCGGGCCGCTCGCCCCGAAGGAGATGGGCGTGATCCTCGGGGTGGCGGTGCTGCTCGACACGCTGCTCGTGCGCCTGCTGCTGCTACCGGCCCTCCTACGCCTGCTCGGCCAGCGCGCATGGTGGACACCCCGCCTTCTCGATCGCCTCCCAGGCGGATTGCGACTCCGCCACGCCTAAGAGCCGGGTCCGTCAGTTCACATCGCGATCGGATCGCGCGGAGGCCGCCAAGCAGCCTCCGCGCTCGGGCGCCGCGGCCCACCGGCGCGCGGTGCGAACCACAAAACACTCAGCCAGCGATGCGATGCCCGGATGGAATCACCGATGTCGAGGTGGCGGACGCCGACCCCGACCCGCTCGCACGGCTCTTCCAGTTCGACGAACGCTTCTACCGGCTACGGCGGGACTGACCCGGACGCTGCCGCTTCCGGCCGGAGGCGGGCGTTTCGGCACGGACATCCGAAGCGCCTGCAAGAGACGACGAGCATCAACGCCGGCACGCGGCGCTCACCTCCCCGACTGCATAGGCACTGACTAGGCCGCTGGCCGGTCACGCGGCGTCACCCCGCTGAGCATCTCCGCTCTCCCTTTCGCCGCTCCGTTCAGGCGAACGCGATAGCGCGGCGGTCGCTGCAGCTCGCCGCTCCTGCCACGCGCGACAGCGGGATCAGGAGCCAGCCTGTCGGGCGAAGCCTGATGCCGCCAGCGGCCCGGCGGATCGGTGCCACGCACCTTCGTCAGTCGTGTTCGATGGTCGCTTCGGCGCGGTCGAAACGGGCGGCGGCCAGGTCTGCGGTCGGGAGCATCACGTACAGCTCGGCGTCGACGGCGTCGGTCTGCAACAGCAGCGTCCACTCGAGTCCCTGCCCGTTGCGAAGCGAGGCCAGGTAGTCGGTGTTGTCGTCGTTCTGCCAGGTCGGCCAACCGAGCAGCTGGCCGGCGCGATGGTGCCACCCTTGCTCGGCGTGGAGACGCGCCTGGAGCGTCCACAGGTAGTCGGAGCGCTCGAATCCGAGGCGGAGTGGACGCATCACCGGGGCGTCGTAGTGCGGCAGGGTGAGCCCGATCCGCGGCTTGACGAAGCGCCGCGGAAGGCGGTTGTCCCTGTGGAGATCGCTCGGGAAGCGGCGCACGTTCAGGTCGGCGCCCGCGGGCGTGTGCAGGATCGCGCAGGCACCTGCCCCGTCCATCGACATGAACTCCGGATCGATATCGCAGAAGACATGCAGACACCCCGACGTCGGCCCTGGCCAGACTGACGGGTCGAGATTGGCGAGCGAGAGCTGCGCGATGAACGTCATGACGCCGTGAACGCCTTCAGGCCAGCGCGCGTCGCCGGGCAGAGATGGCTCCCCGCCGATCCAGCTCGACTCCGAATCCTCGCTCACCAGCAGGGCAAGCCCGCCAAGAGCCAGCCCGGCCAACGTCTCGCCGACGTCCTCGACCGGTGTTGCGCGCGCAAGCTCGGCGATCCGTCGTGGATCGAGCACGCCGCGGTCCCGCCTGGACGGCCTGTACTCGGGCATTCCGCCCTCGAGCAGCCGAGCTGGGTCCGCGAGGGCGCGTAGGCGCAGACCGTCCGCGACCATCCCCTGCGCCTGGACCGTGACGGTCACCTCGCCGACGGCACCGATGGCGACCCAGCGATCGCCGGAGGACGCGAACGCGAACGGCACCTCGATCCCGTCGACCCGAAGCGGCCTCGGCGCAGACGGCGCGTCGACTCTCACATCGCTCAAACCGCCGAGCTGCTCGGCCGCGTCGTGCCTGGCGTCCGGCAGATGGAAATCGTCCATGGCGATCTCGGACTCCACCTCGATCCACCGGTCGTCGTCGAGCTCGTGGCGGACCGCCACCATGTCGACAGGTTCGCCATCGCCCCCACCCCAGCCGGTCAGCTCCAGCTGAAGTCCTTCGGGTGCGAAGACGGCGAAGGACACGCCGGCGAGGACCTCACGTTCCTTGGCGTCCCAGTCCGTCAGCTCGCCCTCGTCTGCCACGGACGGATCGTTCCACAGAGACCTCTGACCGGGGCGTCGGGAACGGTGTCCGATCACAGTAACTCGTCGATACGCACTCGTGTAGCGAGGCTGTCGTCGGGCCCCGCACGCCGCGCTACTGCTTGCGTCGTGTACGGAGCGGCGGCTGAGGCCATCTTCCTCACATGCTCAAGGCGGCTCGCTTCGCTCGCCGCGGCGGCCGCGGCTGCGGACGGCCGCAAGCGGCCGTCCTCGCCGGGCCGCCCGCAAGACCCGCAGGTCCGCGCGGGGCGACGAGAACAGGTCCGCCCGACCGCTAGCGACGCCGGACCGGCCAGCTAGCCAGGGATCGCGACAGCCGACGCGACCGAGCTGCCCAGCGCGTCCGGGCGTTCCGTGCGCCGCGCCCGAGCTACGGCGTGTACGTCAACAGCCGCGTCGAGGGGGAGGGGGTCGCAGGGTATGCCGTCGAGGCTGGTAGATCGACGGCGGGCCGGGCTCAGCGGTGCTGTACGGCCAGTTACGGGCGTGGTTCGATCCTCGCGTGCCGGGACGGGTCGGCAGCGGACGCCCGCAGTGTGGCCGGCAAGCGGGGCGAGGTCCCGGAGACAATCGGAGCCGGCCGTTGGACACGATGGTTGGACACGCTCGCCCCATCGCGGCACGTCTTGGTGCGCTTCCGCGCGTCACACGACACGCAGGCCCGCACATGCTCCGACCCTTGCAGCTCAGCGGAATTCCTGCCTCCGGCTACGCTGCGAGCATGAGCCGCCGGCACCGGGCGCCCTACTACCAGGACAACGGCGAGGACGCGATCGTGATGTGGCGCACGCCCGCGACGCTGCGCGGCACGCTCGACGACGTCCCGGGCACGTGATCCTCGCGCTCGAGACCTCGTGCGACGACACGTGCGCCGCGGTCGTCACGCGCGCCGGCGAGATCCGCTCGAACGTCGTCTCCTCGCAGGGCATCCACGACCGCTTCGGCGGCGTCGTGCCGGAATGGGCGTCGCGCCACCACCTGGAGCTCGTGAACCTCGTCGTCGACGACGCGCTCGCGCGAGCCGCCGTCAGCCTTGACGAGGTGGAACTGGTGGCCGTCACCCAGGGGCCCGGGCTGGTGGGCGCGCTGCTCGTCGGGGTCGCCACGGCGAAGGGCCTCGCCGCGGCGCGGCGGCTGCCGCTGGCCGCGGTCGACCACCTGCAGGGCCACGTGGCCGCGAACTTCCTCGCGCCGGGAGCCTTCGATCCGCCGTTCGTGTGCCTGCTGGCGTCCGGCGGGCACACGCTGCTGGCGCGGGTGAGCGGCCATGCGGGCTACGAGACGATCGGCCAGACGCTCGACGACGCCGCGGGCGAGGCGTTCGACAAGGGCGCGCGGCTGCTCGGCCTGGGCTATCCGGGCGGCCCCGCGCTGTCCAAGCTGGCGGCGTCGGGGGATCCGCAGGCGTTCGCGTTCCCGACCGGCGCGCGCGTGACGGGGCTCGACTTCTCGTTCGCAGGGCTGAAGACCGCGCTGCTCTACAAGGTCCGCGACCTCGGGCCGCAGGAGACGCGGCGCCGCGCGGCGGACCTCGCGGCGTCCTACGAGCACGCGATCGTCTCCGCGCTGATCACACGCGCCGAGCGCGCGCTGGCGGCCGAGTCCGAGCCGCGGCTGGCGATCGGCGGCGGCGTCGCGGCCAACCGGCTGCTGCGCGAGCGCGCCGCCGCGCTCGGCGTCGAAGTCCACGTGCCGCCGCCGGAGCTGTGCACCGACAACGCGGCGATGATCGCGTCGGCCGCGCGCTGGGTGGCGCCGCAGCCGTTCCCGCAGTACCTCGGCCTCGACGCGTACGCGACGCGGCGCGCCGCCTGAAGTGGCCGGGCCCGACGCCTCCGGGCGCCCCGCCGGCGGACCGCCGCAAGGTGAGGCGCCGCCGCCCGACTCCGGTGAGCAGGTCGCGGCGCCCGCGCCCGGACAGGCCGCGGCTTCGCCGCCCGCCGGTGAGCAGGCAGCGCCGCTCGCGGCCGGACAGGCCGCGGCGCCGCCGCCCGGCGCCGACCCGCCTCCGGGCGCTCGCCCCGCCCTCGCCGCGCGGCTTCGCCGCCTCCCGCTGCCCGCCCGCGTCGCCGCCGCGCTGCTCGCCGCCGCCGCGATCGTGCTGATCGTCCTACTGGCCACCGGCGGGACCGCCTCGCTGCCCGGCGTCGCGCCCGCGCCGGCCGCCTCGCTCGCCGACCCCGTCCCGTACGACGGCCGCACCCCGCAGCAGGCGCCCGGCGCCGAGCAGCGCGTGCTCGTGCAGTTCCGCCGGCCCGCGCTGGGCGACCTCCCGAACGCGCGCTCGATGGGCGCCGCCGAGCAGATCCAGCGCATCAAGTCGCTCAAGCGCGAGCTGATCGCGACCCGCGGCGCGATCCAGGCCAACGGGATCGAGCTCAAGGACGTCGTGTCCTTCTACCGCGTGTGGAACGGCTTCGCCGCCACCGTCAAGACGTCCGACCTCGGGCGCCTGAACTCCGCGGGCAACCGCGTGCGCACCGTGCGGCGGCTCTATCCGGCCGCCGGCGAGCCCGTGCCCGTGCCCGGCCGGGTCGCGCTGCCCGCGCCGCCCGCGCCCGGCCAGCCGCCCGTCGCGATCCTCGACACCGGCATGGACAGCCGCGCGCTCGCCGGCTTCGCGGATGCCGGCTACGACGCCGTGGACCGCGACCGCCGGCCGGACCCCGGGCGCGACCCGGGCGGCTCCAAGCGCGTCGAGACCAGCGCCACCGCGCTCGCGGGCGTCGTCGCGGCGGCGGGGGAGCGGGTGCTGCCGATCCGCGTCGCCTCGCTGCGCGCGACCGGCCAGAGCGTCGAGGCCGCGGCGACCACCGACACGCTGCTGGCCGGGCTCGAGCGCGCCGTGGACCCCAACGGCGACGGCGACACGTCCGACCACGTGCCGGTCGTGCTGTCGGGCGTGAACTCGCCCTACGCGGGCTTCGCGAACTCGCCCGAGGCGCAGGCGGTGGAGGGCGCGGCGGGCCTCGGCACGCTCGTCGTCGCCCCGGCCGGCAACGAGGGCGCCGCGAAGGCCGGCGGGACCATCGGCTCGCCCGCCGGCGCGCCCGACGCGGTCGCCGTCGGCGCCCTCGCGGGCCCCGAGGCCGCGCCGCGCGTCACGCTCAAGGCCGGCGGCGACGAGTTCGAGGCGGCCGTCCTCGGCGGCACGCCGCCGCGCTCGGCGACGACTGCCGGCCCCGTGTCCGGGACCGACGAGGTCGCCCTCGGCAAGCTACAGACCGCCCTGCGCGGCAAGCTCGTGATCGTCCGCGCGGGCGACAACCCCGGCGCCCAGGCCGCGGCGGCCGCCGCGGTCGGCGCCGCCGCCGTCCTGCTCGCCGACCCGCGGTCGCGCCCGCTCCCCGCGATCGCGGCGGGACGGGCCGGGGCGCCGGTGATCGGCGTCACCGGGACCGGCGCCCGCACGCTGCTCGCGCTCAAGCCCGGCAGCCCGGTGACGTTCGGCGAGACGCAGCGCGGGGCGCGCTCCGAAGAACCGGAGCGTCGCGCCTCGCTGTTCACGAGCGAGGGCCCGAGCGCCGGCGGCCTGCCCAAGCCCGACCTGGCCGCCCCCGGCAGCGCCGTGACCGTCGGCGTCGGCGGGGAAGCGGTCGTCGACGGCGGGACGGCGATCGCGGCCGCCCAGGTCGCCGCGGCCGCGAGCCGGCTCGCGCGCGCCCATCCCGAGCTCAGCCCGCAGCAGCTGCGCGCCGCGCTGATCGCCGCCGCCGACCCGGCCGGGCTGCCGCCCGAGCGCGCCGGCGCCGGCTCGCTGCGCACCCCATCGGCGAGCCCCGGGATCACCGCCGACCCGCCCGCCGCGGTCTCCGGCCGTGCGCTGGACCCGGTGACCGTCCGGCTCTCGACCCAGGCCTCCGTGACCGTCGCCCTGCACGCGACGGGCGGCGCCACGGTGTCCCCGCCCACGCTTGCGCTCACCCCCGGCGTCCCCGCCGACGTCACGATCCGGCTGCCGCGTGCCGGCACCGCCTACGGCGTGCTGACCGCGACCGCCGGCGCGCAGACCCTCGCCTCGGTGCCGTGGCTGGTGCGCCCGCCCGAGGTCGCGCCGGTCGCGATCGGGCCGCTGCGGGTCTCCGGCCGCCGCGTGCGCTTCACGGTCGGCGAGTTCACCCGCGGCGATCCGCTCGGGTCCGGCGCCACGATCGGCCTCGCCGAGCGGCTGATCCTCGACGTGGTCGGCGGCGGCGAGACGCGCGAGCTGACGGTCCCGGGCGGCGCGCGCGACCTGATGCCCGCCGAATACGCGTATACGCTGCCCGCCGGTGCGCTCCCGCCGGGCAGCTACCGCTTCCGCGTCCGCGCCTGGGCGCCGCGCCAGCAGACGCCGACCGTCCGCGAGTCGCGGTGAGGACGGTCACGCTCTACGGCCGGCCCGGCTGCCACCTCTGCGACGAGGCGCGCACGCTCCTGGAGCAGGTCCGCGCCGGAGTGCCGTTCAGGCTGCGCGAGATCGACATCACCGGCGACGACGATCTTCACCGGCGCTACCTGGAACGCATCCCGGTCGTCGCGGTGGACGGGGTCGAGCACTTCGAGTACTTCGTCGACGAGACCCGGCTGCGCCACATTCTCTATCGTGAGGGAAGATGAGTTTCGGCGACGTCGCCACGAAGACCGGCGGCGGCGGCGCGCAGCAGGGCGAAGGGCTCGGTCCGCTCTCCGATCGCCTCTCGCTCGGCGTGGCCGCCCGCCTGTCTCGCTACCTCCAGGTGCTGACCCAGGCACGCAAGATGGGCAAGGAGACGATCTCGTCGCAGGAGCTCTCGGAGTACACGCACGTCAACTCGACGCAGATCCGCCGCGACCTGTCCGGCTTCGGCAAGTTCGGCAAGCGCGGCGTGGGCTACAACGTGGATTCGCTGGTCTCGCAGATCCGCAAGATCCTGCGCACGAGCGGCCAGCACAACATCGCGCTGTTCGGTGCGGGCCACCTCGGCAAGGCGATCGCGTCCTCGGACATCTTCGCCGACCACGGCTTCCGCGTCGTCGCGATCTTCGACCTCGACCCGGCCAAGATCGGCGAACGGGTGGGCCCGTCCGCGATCGTCCGCCATCCCGACGAGCTCAAGCAGATCGTCGACGAGGAGGACATCGTGGTCGGCGTGCTCGCCGTGCCGACCGCGGCCGCGCAGGAACTCGCCGACCGCCTGGTCGGAGCCGGCGTGAAGATCATCTTCAACTACTCCGAGGCGCTCCTGCAGGTGCCGCCTGAGGTGACCGTGCACACTTCCAGTCCAGCCGTGGACCTGCTCTACGCGCTGTACTTCTACCTCACTTAGGCGCCCATGGATCTCAATGCCGCACGCGAGGTCTTCGAGACCTCCAAGGACCTGACCGTGGGAATCGAGGAGGAGTGGGCGCTCGTCGACCCGCAGAGCCTCGAGCTCGTCGCGCGCTTCGAGGCGCTGCGCGACGCGGGCGCCAAGGACGACGTGCTCGCGACGGCGATCGCGGGCGAGCTGATCTCCTCGGAGATCGAGATCCGGTCCGGCCGCGGGGAGGACGTCAAGCACGCGCTGGCGCTGCAGCACGACGCGCGCCGGCGGCTGTTCGCGCTCGCCGACGCGCACGGCGTGGCGCTCGCCTCGACCGGCACGCATCCGCTCTCGGACTACCGCGAGCAGCACATCATCGACACCGAGCACTACCGGCGCGTGCAGGAGGGCCTGAAGTACGTCGCGTGGCGCAACAACACGTTCGCGCTGCAGGTCCACGTCGGCATCCAGGGCGGCGACCGCGCGGTGCGCGTGTGCGACCGGCTGCGCCCCGTGCTGCCGACGCTGCTGGCGATCAGCGCCAACTCGCCCTATGTCGACGGGCGCGATTCCGGCCTGCACTCGGCGCGCACGCAGACGTTCACGAAGTCGTTCCCGCGCTGCGGCATCCCGGACGTCTTCGGCTCCTGGCAGGCGTGGCAGGACTACGTCGAGCTGCTGGTCCGTACGAACTCGATCGTCGAGTTCACGCAGCTGTGGTGGTCGGTGCGCCCGCATCACGCGTTCGGGACGATCGAGGTCCGTGTGTGCGACGCGCAGACCACGGGGACCGAGTCCGACGCGCTCGCCGAGCTGATCGTCGCGTGCGTCGCCCAGGCGCTGCGCGAGGTCGACGCGGGGGAGACCCCGCCCGACCTGCCGGGCCGGCTGATCGAGGAGAACATGTGGCGGGCGCTGCGCTACGGGCAGGACGGCATGCTGCTGGACCTCGAGGGACCGGAGATCGTGGAGTACCCGGCCGCCGAGGCGCTCGACCGGCTGAAGGCGTGGACCGGCGCGGACGTCGCGCTGCCCGAGCTGAACGGCGCGCAGCGCCAGCGCCGCATGATCGACGCGGGCGCGAGCCCGTATGACGTGTTCAAGCAGTGCGTGGAGGAGACCCGCGCGACGTACCCCGCACAGGAGAGGGTCTAATGAGCCAGCGGCAGTTCTCAGACGAGGAGATGCGGGCGATCGAGGCCGAGATGGACAAACTCGGCGTCGACGATGTCCTCCTACAGACCCTTGTCACACTTATCAACCTCGGAGCACGCAAAGCGGGCCTCGCCGTTCCGCCTGGGGAGGACGCGCCCGGGCGCGACCTCGAGCAGACGAAACAGGCGATCGACGGCGCGCGGGCGCTGCTGCCCCTGCTGGAGCCAAAACACGCCCAGGAACTGGCCCCCGTCAAGGACGCGCTGTCGCGCCTGCAGATGGCCTGGATCCAGCTGTCAGGAGTCAAACCCGGGCCTGCGGAGCCCGAGGAGAAGCCGCCCGGGACCGGTCCGGCGCAGTCTTCTGGGCGACTCTGGGTCCCCGGGCAGTAGCTCCTCGGTACACTCGCGGCGCTTCACGGCGGCCCCGAGCTGGGGCTGCCGTTTCTGCTTTGTCTGAGTCCAGCGAGGTTTCCTTGTCAAGTTTCCTGTCCGACCACGGCGTTGTGCTCGCCGTCGTCTGCGCGTCGCTCGCCGTGGCCTACGGCGTCGTCACGACGCGCTCGCTGCTCGCGCTGTCGCCGGGCAACGAAACCATGCAGCGGCTTTCTGCCGCCGTCCAGGAAGGTGCGCAGGCGTACTTGCGCCGGCAGTACACGACGATCGGGATCGTCGGCGTGGTGCTGTTCATCGCGCTGATCCCGCTGCAGAACATCCGCGTGGCGATCGGCTTCGCGATCGGCGGCCTGGCATCCGCGGCGGCCGGCTTCATCGGCATGAACGTGTCCGTGCGCGCCAACGCGCGCGTCGCGGAGGCGGCCCGCAGCGGCGTCGGCAAGGCGCTCGACGTCGCGTTCCGCAGCGGCGCCGTGACGGGCCTGCTGGTCGTCGGCCTGGCGCTGTTCGGCGTCGCCGGCTACTACGGCGTGCTGACGTGGATCTTCGGCGTCTCGACCAAGCACTCCGTGGACGCCCTGATCGGCCTCGGGTTCGGCGGTTCGCTGATCTCCGTCTTCGCCCGTCTGGGCGGCGGCATCTTCACCAAGGGCGCTGACGTCGGCGCGGACATCGTCGGCAAGATCGAGGCCGGCATCCCCGAGGACGACCCGCGCAACCCGGCCGTGATCGCCGACAACGTGGGCGACAACGTCGGCGACTGCGCCGGCATGGCCGCGGACCTGTTCGAGACCTACGCGGTCACCGCGGTGGCCGTGATGCTGCTCGGCGTCCTGACCTTCCCGGACACGATCGCCGTCGTGCTGTTCCCGCTCGTGCTCGGCGCGGTCTCGATCGTGGCGTCGATCATCGGCACCTTCGCCGTCAAGTCCGCCAGCGGCAATGTGGAGCGCGCGCTCTATCAGGGCGTCATCCTCGCTGCGGTCATCTCCGCGCTCCTCTTCATCCCGGTGACGAACTGGATGATGAAGGACCTGCCTGGCGCCGGCGCACCCTCGTGGGGCGACATCTACCTGTGCTCGCTGATCGGGCTCGCGGTCACCGGCCTGCTGTTCGTGATCACCGACTACTACACGTCGACGCGCTTCTCGCCGGTCCGGGCGATCTCGCTGGCGTCGGAGACCGGCCACGCGACGAACATCATCCAGGGCCTCGCCAACGGCCTGCAGGCCACGGCCGCTCCGGCGCTCGTGATCGTGCTCGCGATCTACGGCTCCTCCGAGCTCGCCGGCGTGTACGGCATCGCCGTCGCCGTGATGGCGCAGCTCTCGCTGTGCGGGCTGATCGTCGCCCTGGACGCGTTCGGCCCGGTGACCGACAACGCGGGCGGCATCGCCGAGATGGCGAACATGCCCGAGGACGTCCGCACCGTCACCGACGCGCTGGACGCGGTCGGCAACACGACCAAGGCCGTGACCAAGGGTTACGCGATCGGCTCGGCCGCGCTCGCCGCGCTGGTGCTGTTCGCCGCCTTCAAGCAGGAGCTCGCGGTCGAGCTGAAGGTCAGCAACATCACGTTCGCCATCGACGATCCGAAGGTCCTGATGGGGCTGCTGATCGGCGGCATGATGGTCTGCCTGTTCGCCTCGCTGTCGATGGAGGCCGTGGGCCGTGCCGGCGGCGCCGTCGTGGAGGAGGTCCGCCGCCAGTTCCGCGAGCACCCGGGGATCATGGACGGCACCGAGCAGCCCGAGTACGGCCAGTGCGTGGACATCGTGACCCGCGCCGCCCAGCGCGAGATGATCATCCCGTCGCTGATCCCCATCGTCGTCACGCTCGTCGTCGGCATCCTGTCGGACAAGATGCTCGGCGGCCTGCTGATCGGCGTGATCGTCGTCGGCCTGTTCTTCGCCGTGATGATGACCTCGGGCGGCGGCGCGTGGGACAACGCCAAGAAGCTGATCGAGGACGGCGCTCACGGCGGCAAGGGCTCCGAGGCCCACGCGGCCTCGGTGACCGGCGACACCGTCGGCGACCCGTTCAAGGACACCGCCGGCCCCGCCATCAACCCGATGATCAAGGTGGCGAACATCGTCGCCCTCCTGATCATCCCGCTGATCGCGTAACCGCGCGCGTCGTCCTGACCGCGGCGAACTCCTCGTCGAGGTTCGCCGCGGTCGTCCGCGCCAGCTCGTCGGCGGTCAGGCCCTTGCGGTCGAACGTGTGCGTGGCGTCGAGCACGAACGTCACGTCGTAGCCGAGATTGCCGGCCATGCGGGCGGTTGTCTCGCAGCAGTGGTTGGTCGTGATGCCGCAGATCGCGAGCGCGTCGATGCCGCGCGCCTGCAGCCAGGCGTGCAGGTCGGGGTCGCCGTAGAACGCGGAGTTCACGCGCTTGGTGACGAGGACGTCCGGCTCACCGGTGACGACGTCCTTGAATGCGTTGCCGGGGTGGTCGGGGCGCAGCGGCGAGTCGTCCTCGTCGGAGTCGTGGCGGACGTAGACGAGCGGCTCGCCGGTCGCCCGCCAGTGGGCGATCAGCGCGGCGACGTTCGCCTCGCACTCGGGGTTGTTGCGCAGGCCCCAGTGGTCCCCGTCGTCGAAGCCTTGCTGGACGTCGATCACGAGCAGGGCGGTGGGCACGGCCGACATCGTGCCATGCCCTCCTTGGCATCTCATCTCCGCACCGGTAGCGTGGCGCGCAGCCATGGCGGACGCCGCTGAGCGCCAACCCGCGGAAGTAGAGCAGCGCGCCGCTGTGCCGGCGCCGGCCTCTGCTCCGGCGCCGCTCGCGGGGCTGAGCGCGCAGCGCCGCCCGGGCCTGTCTCCGGCGCTGGTGATTCAGTTGCAGCGCAGCGCCGGCAACGCTGCGGTGAGCGGGATGATCGCGCGCGACTACTACGACGACACCGACTCCTCCGGGGGCGGTGGCGGCGGTGACGCGGGCGGCGGCTACGACGACGCCGGCTGGCAGGACGGCGGCGGGGGCGGCGGCGGCGAGGCGGGCGGTGGCGGCGGCGGGGGCGGTGCGCCGTACGACGACACTACGGGCGCCCTGGCGGGCGGCGAGGGCGGCGGTCTGCTTGGAGACCTGACGGACGGCGGCGGTGGCGGCCCCGCCGGCGGCCAGGGCGGGGGGCTGCTCGGCGATTTGACCAATGGCGGCGGTGGCGGCCCCGCGGGCGGCCAGGGCGGCGGTCTGCTCGGCGACCTGACCAATGGCGGCGGCGGCGGCCAGCCGGGCGGCCAGGGCGGCGGTCTGCTCGGCGACCTGACCAATGGCACCGGCGGCGGCCTCGCGGGCGGCCAGGGCGGCGGCCTGCTCGGCGCCTTGCGCGGCCGGGGCCGGCGCGGCCGCGCCGGGCGCTGACGGCGCAGCGCCACACCGCGCGGCGGCGCCCTCCCTAGAATCGCCAGCACAACATGGCAAGACGCCGGCTGGAAGGACTGGAGCGGGTCCTGGGGGTCAACGCCCTCTTCTCGACCGCCTACGGAAACGTGGGCTCGTCGATCTATTACGCGCTCGGTCTCGTCGCCTCGTTCGCGCTCGGGCTGACCCCGATCGTCTTCGTCATCACCGGGTTCTTCTTCCTCTGCACTGCGGCCACCTACGCCGAGGCGACCGCCATGTACCCCGAGGCCGGCGGCTCGTCGAGCTTCGCGCGGCGCGCCTTCAACGAGTTCTGGAGCTTCTTCGCCGCCTGGGGCCAGATGCTCAACTACGTCGTGACCGTCGCGATCTCGGCGTTCTTCGTCCCGCACTACCTCGGCAGCGTCTTCTGGCAGGAGCTGCGCCACTCACCGGGGGACATCGTGGCCGGCGCGATCATCATCGCGATCCTGGCGGTGATCAACGTCGTCGGCGCGAAGGAGTCCGCGGGCTTGAACATCGCGCTGGCCGTCGTGGACTTCCTCACCCAGGTCCTGCTGGTGATCGTCGGCGCGGTGCTGGTGCTGGGCGCCAACCCGCACCAGCTGGTCGCGAACGTCCATCTCGGCGTCGCGCCGACGTGGAAGGACTTCATCCTCGCGATCCCGATCGGCATGATCGCCTACACCGGGATCGAGACGATCTCGAACATGGCCGAGGAGGCCAAGGACGAGATCAAGACGATCCCCGCGGCGATCAAGCGCGTCGCGATCGCGGTCTTCGCCATCTACTTCACGCTGCCGGCCGTGGCGCTGGTCGCGCTCCCGGTCACGAAGGCGCCCGACGGCAGCTACCAGACCCTGCTCGGCCTGCCCGAGGACAAGGGCGGCTACGCGGGCGACCCGATCGCGGGCCTCGTCGCGCACCTCAACCTCGGCGTGATGCAGCGTCCGGCCGAGATCTACGTCGGCATCCTCGCCGCCACGATCCTCTTCCTCGCCACCAACGCGGGCCTGATCGGGGTCTCGCGGCTCGTCTACTCGATGGGCATCCACCGCCAGTTGCCCGACCAGCTGCGGCGCCTGCATCCCAAGTTCCGCACGCCCTGGATCGGCATCCTCATGTTCGGCGTCGTCGCGATCCTGATCACGCTGCCCGGCCAGGCCGAGTTCCTCGGCAACCTGTACGCGTTCGGCGCGATGCTGTCGTTCACGATCGCCCACTCGGCGGTGATCCGCCTGCGCTACAACCAGCGCGACCTGCAACGACCGTACAAGCCGTTCGGGAACGTGCACGTGTCGGGTTGGGACGTGCCGGTGTTCGCGATCCTCGGCGGCATCGGCACCGGCGCGGCGTTCATCGTCACGGTCGTACTGCACCCGGCCGTGGCCATCACCGGAGTCGGCTGGCTGACGCTCGGCGTGATCATCTACATGCTCTTCCGCCGCGCCCAGGGGCTCGATCTCTCCTCGACGCACAAGGTCGCGATCCCGCAGCCGGTCGTCGACCACGAGGCCGAGTACGACTCGGTGCTCGTCCCGCTCGGGGACACCTACAACGAGAGCGTGGTGGCCACCGCGGCCAAGCTCGCGGCACGGCGGCGGCGCGGGATCCACGTGCTCGCGATGGTGACCGTGCCGAGTGCGCTCTCGATCGACGCGCCGATGCCGGAGGCGCTGGCCAACGCCGAGTCGCTGATCGAGCAGGCGCGCGTCCAGGCCGGCGCGCGCGTGTCCGGCCACGTCGAGCGCGTACGCCCCGGCCAGGCGGGCAGGCGCATCATCGAGGAGGCGACCGACATGCGCGCGGCCGCGATCGTGATGCCGCTGCCGCGCCGCATCAACGGCGGCTCGATCTTCGGCAAGACGCTTGAGACCGTCCTGGCCGAGCGGCCGTGCCGCGTGATCATCGAATCGACGCCCGAGGCGCGGCCCCAGCGCCGCCGGCGCGCGCTCACCCAGGCCGCGGTATGAGGGGGCTCGTCCTGCCCGCGCTGATGGTCGTCGTCGGCGTCGCCCTGATCGTGCGCACGCTCGCGGCGGGCATCGAGGGCGTCGCGGTCGGGCTCCTGCTCGGCGTGCTGTTCGTGATCGCCGGCGCGGGCCGGCTGTACGTGGAGCGTCACCGGTGAAGCCGCCCGAGAGTCCCCTGCGGCGCCAGCTCGGCAGCCCGGCCCTGTTCGGGATCGTGCAGGGCTTCATCGCCGCCTCGATCTACTTCTCGACCGGGCTGGTGGCCGAGCGCGCGCTCGGCTTCACGTGGATGATCTTCGTGCTCGGGGCGATCCTGCTGGCGGTGATCGTGCCGTGCTACGTCGAGGGCGCGTCGCTGCACCAGGAGCGCGGCGGCGCGACCGTGATCGCCCGCTATGCGTTCAACGAGCTCGTGAGCTTCATCGCCGGCTGGGCGATCTGCCTCGACTACCTGATCCTCGTCGCGCTCTGCGCGTTCGCCACCACGGACTACCTGGGCGTCTTCTGGCACGGCTTCAGCGGCGGTGTCCCGGAGTTCCTGATCGGCACCGCGGTCGTGCTCTACTGCACCCTCGTCGCGATCCGCGGCGTCGGGCCACGGCGCTTCGAGCGCGCGGCGGTGCTCGTGGTCGGCGACCTGATCCTGCAGGTGCTCGTGGTCGGACTCGGGCTCGCGCTGCTGTTCGACCCCGACGTGCTCACCCACCCGGCCAAGGTCGCGGGAACCCCGTCGCTGCGGGACGTCGTGTTCGCGTTCCCGCTCGTGCTCGTCGCCTTCAGCGGGATCGACGCGTCGTCCGGGCTGGCGGGCCAGGTGGCGATCGGCCGCAAGGGGCTCAAACGGCTGATCGGCGTGCGGCTGGTGGCGGCGATGGTGCCCTACGTCGGCATCGCGCTCGTGGCGTCCTCGGTGCTTCCCCAGACCGGCCAGACCTACGTCGAGGCGCCGCTGATCGGCGTCGCGGACGCGTTCGAGTCCGGGCTGCGCCAGCCGTTGCGCTACGTCATCGCGGTCTCGGCCGTGGTGATCCTGGTGTCCGCCGCGCAGGCCGCCATGCTCGGCGTCTCGCGGCTCGGCTACGCGCTCGCGGTCAACCGCCAGATCCCGTCCGGCCTCGGCTCGCTGCACCGCACGCGCGCCACGCCCGTGGCGATCATCTCCTTCAGCGCGGTCACCGCGATCGCGCTGCTGATCCCCGCCGACCTCGAGTTCCTGGCCGCGATCTGCGCCTTCGGCGCGACCGTCGCGTTCACGATCGTCTCGCTCTCGGTCGTGCGCCTGCGCTACAAGGAGCCCGACCGCGACCGTCCCTACCGGATGCCGTTCAACGTCCGCGTGCGCGGGGCCGACCTGCCGATCCCGGCCGTCCTCGGCGTGATCATGTCGGCGGGGGCGTTCATCGCGCTGCTCGTGGAGCACGGCGGGGCGCGCTGGGTGGGTCTGGGCTGGATGGGCGGCGGCGTGGCCCTCTACGTCGGCTACCGCACGTCACAGGGCAAGCCGTTGCTCAAGCGCGTCACCGTGCCCGAGTCGGCGCTGACGCGCCGGACCGCCGAGGCGGAGTTCGGATCGATCCTCGTGCCGGTCCTCGGCACCCCGCTCGACGACGACATCATGCAGACCGCCGGCCGGCTCGCCGCCGAGGAGCACGACGACGACGAGGAGGGCGCGACGATCGAGGCGCTGTGGATCTTCGAGGTCCCGATGGCGCTGCCGCTGGACGCGCGCGTGCCCGACGACGAGCTCAAACGCGCGCGCGACGCGCTCAAGCGCGCCAAGGCGGTCGGCGAGGAGTACGCGGGCGTCCAGGTCGCGACCGCGGTCGTGCGCGCGCGCCGCGCGGGCGAGGCGATCGTGCGCGAGGCCAAGCGCCGCGGCGTGGAGGCCGTGGTGCTGGCCGCCGAGGAGCCGACGCGCGTGGGCGGCGGCCTGCGGCTCGGCGGCAAGCCCGGGCTGCACGACACGAGCGTGGGAGAGACCACGCGCTACGTCGTCAACAAGGCGCCGTGCCGGGTGATCCTCACCGCCCCGCCATCCTCGCGCAAGCTCGACCCGATGGGCCCGCGCCCGTCCGCGCCCCCGCTGCCGGTGGGCCACCCGCTCGCGGCGCCCAACGGCGGCGTGTCCGATACGGCCGCGGCTCGCTAGGGTTCTCGCGGTGTTCGTGCTTGTCGTCGGTGCTGGACGCGTGGGCGCGGCCCTCGCGACGACTGCCCTTCAGGAGGGCCATACCGTGTCGGTCCTCGACGAGGACCCGCTGTCGCATGAGCGCCTGGACGTGGAGCTCGGGCGCTCGTGGGAGGAGGCGGGCGGTCGCTTCACGATCGGCACCGCGCTCGAGGTCGACGCGCTGCTCGAGGCCGGCGTGGAGGAGGCAGACGTCTTCATCGCCTCCACGAACGGCGACAACACGAACCTGGTCGTGGCACAGCTCGCCCAGCGACGCTTCGAGGTGGATCGCGTGATCGCCCGCGTGCTGGACCCGCGCCGCGCCGCCTGGTATTCCGAGCAGGGGCTCCGAACGATCTGCCCGACGCAGATCGCGATCGAGCAGCTGCAGCAGGCGGCACTCGGCGACGGCTGATGGACGGCCTCTACGTCATCATCGCCGGCGCCGGCAAGGTCGGCTGGAACCTGGCGCGCGAGCTGCTCGAGAAGGGCCACGAGGTGACCTGCCTCGAGCAGGACCGGCGCCGTTACCTGACCGTCGAGCAGGAGCTCGAGCACGCCGTCCAGTACGGCGACGCCACCGAGCTGTGGGTGCTCGAGCGCGCCGGCATCCAGCGCGCCGACCTCGTGGTCGCCGTGACCGGCGACGACGAGGACAACCTGCTGATCTGCCAGGTGGCCAAGGAGAAGTACCTCTGCGAGCGGATCATCGCGCGCGTCAACAACCCCCGGAACCTCGACCACTTCAAGCTGCTCGGGATCCAGCCCGCGGTCTCCGCCACCGACCTGATCCTGCGCCTGATCGAGCACGAGGTACCGCGCTACGGCCTCGTCCACCTGCTCGACCTGCCCGAGGAGCGGCTGGAGATCATCGAGCTGGTGGTCAGCGAGCACGCGCCCGCCGCGGGCCTGGCGATCGGACAGATGGGGCTGCCCGACGGCGCGCTGGTGATCTCCGTGCTGCGCGGCGGATCGGGCTTCGTCCCGAAGGCTGATACGGTGGTCCAGGCAGGAGATGAGGTCCTGGTGGTGCTCGATCCGGGAATCGAGGAGGACATCACCGCACAATTTGTGGGAGAAGACGGGCGCGAGTAGGGCTCGTTCCCGTAGGATTGGGGTTAACGACAGCTCGCCGTCGCCAGGGCGCACCCCCGCGCCCAGCCTGCAACAAGGGGCACCCCTCCGCCCTGGGCCCAGTGGGCATAGGCGACGCGAGCGGCAGGCGGTCCGTCCCTCGGGACGGGCCGCCCTCCGCCGTTAAAGGGCTATGCGGTGCGGCGCTCGAAGGCGATCGAGGGACGGTCCTCGACCGGCCGCTGGCGCGGCTCGGGCGGCTCGCCCAGCAGGAGCCAGCCGCCGTCGGGCCGGCGCTCGACCTCGCCGCGGGCGATCAGCTGCCCGAGCGCGGTGGTCACGGAGGGGCGGCGCGCGCCGACCATGCCGGCGAGCGTGCGGTGCGGCAGCCGCAGCGACACGACCACTCCGCCGGGCGCCACGCGGCCCCAGCGCTCGGCCAGGCACCACAGCAGGGCCAGCAGCCGGTCGTCCACGCGGGTCAGGTGGGCGATCGCCTGCATCACGACCAACCGTTCGGCGCGGCGGGCGGCACGCTCCACCAGCGAGGCGAAGATCTCGGGCCACTGCGCGGCGCGCACGGCCAGCGCCTGGTCGATCACCGCGAGGCGGACGGCGCTGAGCGCGCTCCACTCGACGGTGCGTGGCAGCAGGACCTCGGCGTCGCGGTCCTCCCAGGCGCGAAGCAGGTCACCCGGGCCGAGCAGTTCGGCGCACGGATGGTCGCCGACGATGGCCTCGCGCACGAGCAGCCCGTCGAGCACCAGCAGCCCGATCGGATTGGTGCCACCCTGGAGCGCCCGCGCGGGCGACCATGGACCACGCGGCACGTCGATGGCCCGCGCGAACAGCCGCTGGCTCACCTCCCGCACACGACGCGGGTCGAGACCCCGGGCGAGCTCGGGATCTGCTTCTAGGAGCTGTACGGAGCCGTTCCCAGCGTCTGGCATGCGAGCGAACCTAGGTCGGGGAAAATGGCACGGGCGCCCCTACCCGTTCGGCCGGGCGCCTCCTCCACCAATGTAGCGCTGAGCATACCTCCGCGGAAGGACCGACGGACCGACCGGTCCGGGATTGCTGCTCGTATACTCCACCGCCGACCCGTTGCCGGGTGGTGTAATTGGCAGCACGCCAGATTCTGGCTCTGGTAGTTGGGGTTCGAGTCCCTGCCCGGCAGTCGATGCTGCGCGCTCGCGCACGCGCTCGTACGCCGTGTCGCCGCCGACGTAGGCGACCGCCAGCAGCTCACGCTCGGCGTCGAAGCGGTACGCGGCGATCGCCGACGAATCGCAGGCGCACCAGCCGGGCGGGAGCATGATCGTCATCTTGCCAGCCCCGGAGTTGGCACGTCGGCGCTCTGTCGAGCGGGCACGTCCAGTACGGGCGTATGCCTGGTCGATCTTTGCATCCATACGGTGCATGAATCGACCAGCCGGGCTTCTACGCTGCGGCCTGCTCGCGCCAGTCCTGATGCAGGCGCCAGTAGTGGCCGCCGACGGCGAGCAGCTCCTCGTGCGTGCCCTGCTCGACGATCCGGCCGTGCTCGAGCACGACGATCTGCCCGGCGCGCTCGATCGTCGACAGCCGGTGGGCGATGACGAGCGCCGTGCGGCCGGCGAGCAGGCGCCGCAGGCCCGCCTCGATGCGACCCTCGGTGTGGACGTCGACATTCGACGTCGCCTCGTCGAGCACGAGGATGCGCGGATCGGCGACGAGCGCGCGCGCGAACGCGACGAGCTGGCGCTGCCCGGCCGAGAGCTGGACGCCGCGCTCGCCGACCGGCGTGTCGTAGCCCTGCTCGTGGGCCACGATGAACTCGTCGGCGCCGACGGCGCGAGCCGCCGCGCGCACCTCCTCGTCGGACGCATCCGGGCGCCCGAAGGCGATGTTGTCGCGGATCGTCCCGGAGAACAGGAACGCCTCCTGGGGCACGATCCCCATCTGCGAGCGCAGCGAGCGAGCGGTGACGGTACGCAGGTCGCGGCCGTCGACCAGCACGCGGCCCGAGGTCGGGTCATAGAACCGCGCGACGAGCTTCGCCAGCGTCGACTTGCCCGCGCCCGTGGTCCCGACGAGCGCGACGGTCTGGCCCGGGGGCACGTGGAGCGTGACCCCCGAGAGCGCCGGCTCGCCGTCGCCGTAGGCGAACGTGACGTCGTCGAGCACGATCTCGCCGCGCAGGCGCGGCAGTTCCACGGCATCGGGCGCGTCGACGAGGTCGGGGTCCTCGTCGAGCAGGTCGAAGATCTTGTCCAGCGCGGCCATCCCGGCCTGGTAGGTCGTGTAGAGCTGCGACAGCTGCTGGATCGGGTCGAAGAAGTTGTTCAGCGCGGCGAGGAACGCGACCAGGACGCCGATCGTGATGTCGCCGTTGACGGCCTGGATGCCGCCGTAGAGCAGGATCCCGGCGCTCACGATGCCGGACAGCAGCTCGACGCTCGGGAAGTACACGGCGTTGAGATGGACGGTCTTCATGTTCGCGCCGCGGTTCTCCTCGTTGAGCTCCGCGAAGCGCTCCAGGTGCCGCGGCTCCTGCGCGAACGAGCGCACGACGCGGATCCCGGACAGCGTCTCCTGCAGGTACGCCGTGATCGCGGCGACCTTCTCGCGCGTCGCGCGGTAGGCGTCGGCGGAGATGATGCGGAAGAAGAACGAGCCGGCGCCGAGGATCGGGAAGATGATGTAGGTCAGCAGCGCGAGCCGCGCGTCGAGCGTGAACAGGATGACCGCCGTGCCGATCAGCGTCAGCGACGATCCGAAGAGCGTCACGATGCCGTCGGACACGAGCGTGTCGAGCGCCTCGACGTCGTTGGAGAGCCGCGAGATCAGGACGCCCGCGCGGCGGCGCGAGTAGAAGTTCACCGACTGCGTCTGCAGGTGCGCGAACAGCTGGATGCGCAGGTCCTGCAGCGCGCGCTGGCCGACCCAGCCGACGAGGTAGGTCTGCGCGTAGGTCGCGCCCCAGTAGACGAGCGCGGTGCCGAGGAACGCGACCACGATCCAGGTCAGCGCGGTCAGGTTGCCGGGGATGATGCCGTTGTCGATCGCGAGCTTGGCCAGCGGCGGCGGGGCGAGCGAGGCCGCCGTGCCGAGCACGAGCGCGACGAACATCAGGATGACGCGCGTGCGGTAGGGGCGCAGGAGCTCGACCAGCCCGCGCAGCTTGCGCCCGCGGCCCGACGTGGCGCGCCAGCGGCGCACGAGGTCGTCGCGGCGCGAGAGGTGGGCGCGCGGAGTGCCGTTGCGAGTGCTCACAGCCCCGCCACCCTCTCCTGCGGATTGCGGTTGAGGAACACCTGGTCGGGCAGCCCCTTGGTCGCGATCTCGGCGTAGAGCTCGGACTCCTCGAGCAGTTCGGCGTGCGTCCCGCGCGCGGCGATCTCCCCGTGCTCGAGCACGACGATGTCGTCGGCCAGCGCGATCGTGGAGAGCCGGTGTGCGATCACGAACGTCGTCCGCCCGGCCATCACCTCGCGCAGCGCGGCCTTGATCTCACGCTCGGTCGACGCGTCGACCGACGACGTCGCGTCGTCGAGGATCAGGATCCGCGGGTCGGCCAGCAGCGCCCGCGCGATCGCGATCCGCTGGCGCTGGCCGCCGCTCAGCGTCAGCCCGCGCTCGCCGACGCGGGTGTCGTAGCGGTTCGGGAGCTCGGCGATGAAGCCCGCCGCCTGGGCGCGCTCGGCGGCCAGCTCGATCTCCTCACGGGTGGCGTCGGGGCGCGCGTAGGCGATGTTCCCGGCCACCGTGTCAGAGAACAGGAACGGGTCGTCGTCGACGATCGCGATCGCGCTGCGCAACGACACGAGATCGACCTCCCGCACGTCCGCGCCGTCGATCAGCACCGCCCCGGACTGCGGGTCGAAGAGGCGCGGGAGCAACTGCACGAGCGTCGTCTTGCCGGATCCGGTCGCGCCGACCAGCGCGACGGTGCTGCCGGCCTCCACGCGCAGCGAGACGTCGCGCAGCGACGGCGCCCCGGTGCCGTAGGCGAAGGTAACGCCGCGCAGCTCGACCGCGCCGCGGCCGGGCGGCAGGTCCGGCGCGCCGGCGGGAGCGTTGATCTTCGGCTCGCGATCGAGGATCTCGAGCAGCCGCGCCCCCGACGCAGTCGCCCGCTGCGAGAGCCCGAGCGCGACGCCGAGCATCCGCATCGGCCCGATCAGCATCAGCAGGTAGGTGTAGAACGCCGTGAAGTCGCCCAGCGAGAGCGATCCCTTGATGACCTGGCGGCCGCCCAGCAGCAGGATCACGGCCAGGCCGAGCTGCGGCAGGAAGGCGAGGAACGGGTTGTAGAAGGCCTTCAGCCGCGTCGTCAGCATCGACTGCGAGAAGACCCGCGCGACCGAGGCGCGGAAGTGCGTGAGCTGGCGGTCCTCGGCGGCGAAGGCCTTGACGACGCGGACGCCGGAGATGTTCTCCTCGACCTCCGCGGTGACTTCGCCGATCCGCTGCTGGACCTCCTGCAGCGCCGGCCGCGACCGCAGCCCGTAGCGCGTGGCGACCACCACGACGAACGGCACCGGGATCAGCGCCAGCGCCGCCAGCGCCGGCTGCAGGATGAACATCGCGGTCGCCCCGAGCAGGATCGTCAGGGCGCTCTGCATGATGAAGATCAGCCCGTACCCGAGGAAGAAGCGCACCGCCGAGAGGTCCACGGTGGCCCGCGACATCAGCTGCCCGGTCTGCTGGGAGGCGAAGAACCCCAGCTCGAGGCGCTGCAGATGGGCGTAGATCAGGTTGCGCAGGTCGTACTCGATCGCCAGCGAGACCTGGCCCGCGACGAGCCGCCGCAGGACCGAGAACCCGAGCCGCGCGAGCGCCACGCCGACGACCGCCAGCGCGAGCACACGCAGGCCCGAGCGGTCGTGCGCGGCGATCTGATCGACCGCGCGGCCGGTCAGCCAGGGGATGGCGACGGTGCAGACCATCGCCAGCGCCGCCAGCACGAGCGACCACACCACGCCACGCCGGTAGGGCGCCAGGAAACCGAGAAGCCGTCCGAAAGTGCGCACGCGATCACACGATAGGGGGCGGGCCCGCGGGCTTCCCTCGGCTCTTGGACCTAGGACTCCGGGGTACACTCGCGCCTCGCATGACCGATCCGATCGTCCTCCGCAACCGCTTCGCGATGGTCAAGGGCGCCTGGGACGAGCAGCTCCGAGGCGTCCCGTTCCCCTCACTCGGGGAGGGCACCGCCGAGCAGAAGATCGAACGCCTGGAGCTGGCCCTCGTCGACGAGATGCGCCGCCGCGCCACGCCGGAGACCGCAGAACAGGTCGCCGACGCGATGTGGGGCCTGGTCCATTCGCGCGCCGACGACGATCCCGTCAAGGTCCGGGTGACGCGTCATCACGAGGAACTGGCGCGCCTCGGTCATCGCCGGGTTTGAACCCGGGGCAGGCGAGCACCGGGAGCCGCGGATACTTGACGTATCCGGGCTCCGCGGCCAGCCCGCGCTGGCACATCGAGAACTGCGACCCGCGGGTGTTGGAGATCAGACGCTGATACGTGCAGCCGGCGCAGAGGCCGGCGTTCAAGACGCGCGCTCGAGCACCAGGTACGGCTTCTGGTCCTGCGCGACCGTGATGCGCGCGGAGAACAGGTTGGAAAGTGTCAGCGAGTCGATCTTGCGGCTCTCGCTGGCGCCGATCGCGTCGGGCTTGGGCGTCGCCGACGGCACGGTGAAGCCGAGCGGCACCTGCAGCTGGGGCTTGAGGTCGCCCGGGCGGTAGAAGACGGCCTGGACCGGCGGCTTGTCCTGCTCGCCGGCGGCGATCGCGGCCTGCTCCTTGGGGGTCACGGCCCGCGGCGGGAGCAGGGTGACGACCATCTTCACGCCCGACAGGTAGCGGAACGAGTACAGCGCCAGCTCGAGCGCCTCACGGCGCAACAGCCGATGGCGCTCCAGCGACGCGGTGCCCGAGCTGATCGAGCCGTCGTCCCCGAGCCCGTTGAGCGTGTACAGCACCGCCGTGCCGTCGAACAGCTGGATGTCCCCGGTCGACGGGCGCAGCACGACCGGGAGCTTGATCCCGGAGACCTCCAGCGGACCGCCGGTCACCTGGGCGATCTGCTTGCCGTCATCCAGCCGGTAGTGCGGCGACACGTGGGTGGCGATCTCGGCCGCGCCGCCGGCGAGCGAGTGCTCCTGCGGCTGCCAGGCCGACCAGTTCTTGGCCAGCCCCTCGTCCTTGGGCCCGCTGGTCGCGACCACGGCAACCGCGATCGCCACGGCGGCGATCACGATGCCGCCGAGCGCGCCCATCAGGAACCCGAAGCGGTTGCGGAACGGCGACGGCGGCAGGTGCCGCGGCGGCGCCGGCTCGGCGACCGCCGCCGACGGCGGGTCGTTCGGGAGCTCGATCAGGTGCGGCGTGCCGTCCGGCTGGGGCCGCCAGCTCGGCGCGGGGGGCGGGATCAGATCACGGGCCATATGGACTCGTCCAACACGTCGATGGTGGGCTTACGCAGGCGCAGGTCGTTGAGCATGTCGTTGACTTCGTCGCCGTAGAGCTCGAGCTCGTCGACGAGGCGGTCGGCGACCTGCTCGACGCCGTCCTTGTTCTCACGGATCGTGTTCCAGGCGATCACGAAGCACTGTCCGAGCAGGCCGGCGACCAGCTTGCGCTTGATCGGGTCCGACATGCTCGCGGTGTAGGCCCGGCCCTCCATCTCGGTGCCGGAGCGGTGCATGAGCTGGAAGCCGAGCTTCTCGAAGCGCTCCATGATGCGCTTCTCTTCACGCTCGCGCTCCTCGCGGTCGGCGATCCGGTCGGCCAGGTTGATCGGCGACGGCGCCATGCCGGTGATGCTCACCATGTTGGCCGCGTCGACCGTGACGCCGTTGAGATCGCCCGCGACGCCGGTCGTGTTCTGGCCGTAGAAGATGTGCTCGGCCGCGATCGCGCCCAGGCCCCAGACGATGTCGCCGATCTGCTCGGAACGCCAGTGGCCGAAGCGGTCCTCCTTCTCGGCCATCCAGTGCGCGCCGCCGGTCGCCCCGCGCTTCTTGATGGTGAGGCGCGTGGACATGCGGTTGTCCATGTACATGTGCCCGCAGACCGCGTGGCCCGCCTCGTGGATCGCGGTCGCGCGCGCCTCGTGCTTGGGGCGCTGCTGGCCGACGGCGACGCCCGCCTCGACGGTCGTCATCGCCTCCAGGATGTCCTTGCGGTTGAACTTGGGGCGTCCGGCCGTGTGCGCGTAGGTCAGCGCCAGCGAGCAGACCTGGTCGATCATCGCCGGGGAGTAGCCGGACGTGATGCGCGACAGCTCGTCGCGCGCCTTCGGCTCGTCCAGCGAGTCCTCGTGCGCGACCTTCTTGAGATACAGGTCGAAGACGTCGCGCCGGTCTTCCCACGTGGGCGTCCGGAAGTAGATGTGGCGGCCGAGCCGGCCCGGCCGCACCAGCGCCGGGTCCAGCGCCTCGATCGGCACGTTGCAGGCGCCGATGAAGTAGATCTGCTCCGCGCGCGGCTTCGGCGGCTTCATGCGCGCGCGCAGGCCGAGGATCTTCTGCGGGATGAAGTACATCGCGTCCAGGAACGTGTTGAAGCGCTTGGTCACGAACTTCTTGCGCATCGGCGGCTCGTCGATGCCGTCCATCACGACGAGCAGCTGGTTGAGCGCCTGGCCGCCGCCCATCATGCCGCCCATGCCCGCGCCGGGGATGACGCCCTGGCGGATCTTGTTCGAGATCGCGGTGAGAACCGGCGGGTAGATCGAGGCCGACGGCGGCTGGCGGATCTCGAACAGCCGATCGCGCCACGCCTTGGTCTCCATCACGCGCTCGCCGTCCCAGTTCAGCGCGCCCCACTCGCCGAAGAACAGGCTGTCGTGGATGGTGCGGTTCTCCAGCGGCGTGAAACCGGAGCCGAGCGCCTGGCGGCGCATGCCGACGGCGTCGATCTCGTCGATGAACACGATGCACTGGCCGCCCCACTTGGCCGCCAGCTTCTTGGCCTTGCGGGCCATGTAGCGCACGATCAGCGCGTCCATGCCCATGAACATCTGCGCGAAGCCGGAGCCCGGGATGGCCACGAACGGGCAGTTGAAGTTCGTCGCGATCGCCTTCGAGAGCATCGTCTTGCCGGTGCCCGGGGGGCCGAGGAAGAGCACGCCGCGCTCGCGCTTGCCGCCCGCCTTCTCGAACTCCTCGCCGGACTGCCAGAGCGAGACGATGCGGCGGATCTCCTCCTTGGCCTCGGCCTGGCCGCGGACGTCCTCGAGCTTGACGCCCCAGTCCGCGTCGCCCGGCTCGTAGCCCTTGATCTGCTGGATCGAGAAGAAGAACAGCGGGCCGAACAGGATCACCAGGTTGATGAAGAAGAAGACGACGAGGATCAGGCCGTAGTAGCCGACCATCGGGGCCGCCTTGCCGGCCCAGGTGGCCAGCTGGGAGAGGCCGCCGGTCATCGAGCCGTCGCCCGTGTTGTTCTCGGACACGCTGGCCGCGATGTAGAGCAGGATCCCGAAGATCAGGCCCAGCCAGATCAGCTTCCGGAACTTGGTCTTCCAGTACCAGTGACGGCGCCGTGCGATGACGTCGGCGCGGCGCAGGTCGTCACCCGCGCCGAACAGCGACGGGAAGGGGACGACCTTGTGGGCGAGCACGTCCACGAGGCCGCGGAACAGCACGATGCCCACGAGTGCTCCGACGATCGACCAGAAGACCGGCCAGCCGACCGACATGTGCAGCAGCGCGTACAGCGCCGGCGCGGTGAGTATCGCGACGAAGCTCGCGATACGACCCAGTTTGCGCCACTCGCTCGCGAGCGAGAGCGCGGAATCATTCACGCCGCCGAGAAGCGGGCGGCCAGCGTCCCTTTCCACGCCATCAATATACGTCCGTCGAGATGGACCGCCAGTCCCGCTTTAGCAGCCTCTTAGGCATCGACGAATGTCCGACGCATTGCCCAGGGGGCGATGCTCCGGCGAGTTCGCCGCATCGCCCAGGGGGCGATGCTCCGGCGAGTTCGCCGCATCGCCCAGAGGGCGAAGCTCCGGCGAGTTCGCCGCATCGCCCAGAGGGCGAAGCTCCGGCGAGTTCGCCGCATCGCCCAGAGGGCGAAGCTCCGGCGAGTTCCGCCCGCGGCGCAGCGGGCGCGGCTTGGCGGGTGAACTCGCGGGCGCGTTGCCGGCCGCTACGTCAGTGTGGCCTGCAGCGCGAGCACGCGGGCCGCGGATTCGCGCACCCGGGCGCGGAAGGAGCGTGACGCGCGCGCCTGCGCGAGCAGCGCTCGGTAGGTCCGGACCCACGATCCCTGGCCGGTCGTGAGCACGATGTCGTTGCCGGCCTCGATCGAGCGGACGGCCGCGTTCTCCGTGCTGCCGGTGGCGCGCACCGCGGCGGCCTCGATCGAGTCGGTCATCACCACGCCGGTGAAGTGCAGCTCGCCGCGCAGCAGGCCGGTCACGAGGGCGGGCGACTGGGAGGCGATGTTGGCGCCGTCGCGCGCTGGATAGACGGCGTGCGAGCTCATCACGATCGGCACCCCGGCCGCGATCGCGGCCTTGAACGGCGCGAGGTCCTGGGGCGTCGGCGCGCCGCCGCGGATCACCGTCGACCCCTTGTCGGTGTTGACCGTCGTCGCCCCGAGGCCGGGGAAGTGCTTCGCGGTCGGCGCCACGCCCCCCGCCCGCCAGCCCTTGACCGCCGCGGCCGTGGCGGCGGCGACGTCGCCGGAGTACGCGCGGCCTGCCATAACCGAGCCGGGAACGCGCGGGACGTCGGCGACCGGGGCGAGCGCGACGTTGACGCCGAGCGCGCGCAGCGCCCGCGCCGCAGCGGTCGCGTCGGGGCCCGGGCGCTGCGCCGGCTGCGGCGGGGCCGGCGGCGCCCACGGCACGTTGCGGATCGCGCCGCCCTCCTGGTCGGTGCAGATGATCGGCGTCGCGCCCGCGGCGCGGGCCGACCGGCGCAGCACGCCGGTGAGCGCCTGCAGCTGCGGCGCCGAGACGACGTTGCCGCGGAACAGGATCGCGCCCGCGGCCCAGCCGTCGTGGAGGACGCGGCGCACGTAGTCCGGCACCTGCGTGCCCTCGAAGCGCAGCACGACGAGCTCGCCGACCTGGCGCTCGAGCGAGAGGCGATCCACGGGTGCCGGCGTCCCCGTCGCAGCGCCCAGGGGGCGATGCTCGGGCGAGTTCCGCGGGCGGTCGCTGGGTGCGCTACCGCGCGTGAACTCGCGTGGCGCGGAGGTCTGCGGCGTCGCCCGGTGGGTCGGCGGGTCGTCGTGGCCGGCGCCCATCGTCACGCCGGTGGCGAACGCGAACGCCGCGGCGCCAAGCACCGCCGCGCGGCGCCGCCGCACAGCCCGCGCCCGCGCCCGCGCCCGACTCACGACGGCCCGCGATCCCGCGCCCCGCCGCCCGAAGCACCGCGCGGCGGGCTATGCGCCTTCCACACCGCGTACTTCTCGCGCAGGCACGCGCCGCACGGGCGGAAGCCCGCCGCGATCGCCGTCGCCACGTCGGCGAAGAACACGCGCCGCCGCGGCACGAAGCCGCGCCGGAGCAGGCTCAGCGCCACGGGGCAGTCGAGCCGGCCGTAGACCTTGGTGCCGGCGTGCCCTCCCAACGCGCCCTTCTCCGTGCTCTCGTACGGGCGCCCGTCGGCGCCGGTCAACGTGTAGGTCTTCACAGAGCAGGAAACGGCTACGCATCCTGCGGCGTGAGGAACGCGCCTCCGTCGATCAGCTCGATGCGGTAGCCGTCGGGGTCCTGGACGAAGCAGATGCGGCCGACCTCGGACCGCCCGCCGGGGTGGAACGGCGGCTTCTCGGGCTGCACGCCGAGCGCGGCGAGCGAGGCGAGCTGGGCGTCGAGGTCGTCGACCGTGAGCGCGATGTGGTTGTAGCCGTCGCCGAGGTCGTAGGGCTCCTCTCGGCCGATGTTGACCGTGAGCTCGAGGTCGTCTCCCTCGCCCGGCAGACCCATGTAGATGTTGTAGGCCGTTTCGAACTGGAGCTTGCCGCGGCGCTCGTAGCCGAGGGCCTCGTAGAAGCGCACCGAGGCGTCGGGGTCGAGCACGCGCACGCAGGTGTGGACGAAGCGCTTGGGCATGGCGCGGATGCTACGGAACATGATTCAAACGCCCGGATACGGGGGATTGTCAGGATCGAGACAGCCTCCAGCCCAGGAGAGGAACGCCATGCAGGGCTTCGGCCTGATGATCGAGGAGCTCGACTCCGGAGCGGTGCGCATCGCGCTGCGCGGCGAGCTGGACCTCGCGCACGCGTACACGTTCGACGAGGAGCTGCGGCGCGTGGAGAACGCCCGGCCCCCGTGCATCGTGCTCGACCTGCGCGAGCTGAGCTTCCTCGACTCGTGCGGGCTGGCCCGGCTGCTGGCCGCGCGCCGGCGCGCGCGCCGGATGGGCCACCGGCTGCTGCTGGTGCGCGGCTCGAAGGCGGTGCAGCGGCTGTTCGCGCTCACGGCGGTCGACGAGGCGTTCGAGATGGTCAGCGAGCTGCCGGTCGCGCTCACCCCGTAGGCGCACCCGGCCGCGACGGCGACGCCGGCGCGCCGAGGTCGACCTCGACGCCGTCGCCGTAGAACGACACGTGGCCCTGGACCTTGACCGCCTCGGGCAACGGCGCCTCGTAGCTCCAGGCGACGTCCGCGTAGTCCGCCATCGACCAGTACGTCGACTGGCCCTTGTACGCACACACCGTGCGCGTGTCGGACGCCGTCAGGAGGTCCGCCGGCACGTCGGCGCGCGGGACGTACACGCGCATCGGCAGGCCGGTCTCGAACAGCAGCTTCGGCCGGTTCGAACGCGCGACGACCTCGCCGTTGACCGTGACCGTCACCGGCCGCGAGCTCTCGTGCACGTCGACCCGGTGGTACGGGTCGCGCAGGTGGCCGAAGACCGGCTCGTCCTCGACGAACCAGCCGTCCATGCGCTTGTAGTAGACCGCCGCATAGCCCTTCAGCCACGCCGCCTCGGGGTTCGGGTCCTGGTAGGCCCAGACGACGTTCTCCTCGACCCGGTCGCCGACCGTCAGCGTCCAGTAGGACGCGTCGCCCTTGAACGGGCAGTGCGTCGAGTGATCGGTCGGCGTCAGCAGCGAGTGGTCGAAGTCCTCGAGCGGGACGTACGGGACCGCGGGGATCCCCGTCTCGTACAGCAGCTTCGCGCGCGTGGTGTCGAACACCGCGCGGTCGCCGGCCACGGCACGCAGGCGCGGGGCGTAGTCGGCGTAGAAGATGCGGTGCTTCGGGGCACCATTCCAATCGAAGTTGAACTCGCCCGCCGGCGTCCCCGCCAGCGGTCCGGTTCCGTAGCTCAGGCTCATGGCAGCCACCTGTCTCCCGCGGGGGTCACGACCAACTCGTGCGTGAGCGCTCGCGCGCTCTGGCCGGCGAGGTACTCGACGGCCTTGGCGATCTCGCCCATGTCCGCCGTCGCCTCCGGCGGAGCGTCCTTGAGGAACGGGGCGGTCTTGGGCGACTCGATCGTCGCGTCGACGATCAGCAGCGCGACGTGCACGCCCTCGCCGCGCAGCTCGAGCGCGGCAGCGTGCGTGAGCGCGCGCGCCGCGGCGGCGCCCGCGGCCCACAGGCCGCGCCCGGCGTTGGCGCGCCGGGCCGAGCCGCCGGTGATCTGGATCAGCGTCTTGGCGCCGGAGCGCACGCCCTCGCTGAGGAACACGAAGGCCTGCTCGGCGACCGGCAGCGTCCAGCCGCGGAAGCCTTCGAGCGTCGCCTCCTTGAAGGCGCCACCGCCGAACGGGCCCTCCTTGGGCGGTCGCACGGAGCTGACCGCGTTGACGATCAGGTCCAGCTCGCCGAGCTCGGCGCGTGCGGACTCCAGCGCGGCGCGCAGCGACTCGGGATCGGACGCGTCGGCCTGCAGCGGCAGGCCGCCGGCGTCGCGGACCGCGGCGAGCGTGTCCTCCGAGCGCGCGACCGCCGCGCCCTGCCAGCCGGCCGCCAGATAGTGCTTGAGGATCGCGCCGCCGAGGTTGCGGGCGCCGAGGACGACGATTGAGGGCATGCCTTCATCGTGTCAGGCGCGCGTCCTGCGCCGGATCGGGAGCTGCGCGACCGCGATCCCGCCGGCCACCAGCGCCGCGCCCGCGACGGCCAGCCCGGTCACGCGCTCGCCGCGCACCAGGGCGCCGAGGGCGAGCGCCCCGAACGGGATCACCAGCGAGATGAACGAGACCGTGACGGTCGGCAGTTCGCGGATCAGCACCGTCAGCGTGACGAACGTGAAGCCCGTGCCGAACACGGCCAGGTAGAGGATCGAGCCGACCGACGCGGCCGACCACACGGTCGACCCCCAGTCCTCGCCGGCCGCCGAGATCGCCAGCAGCACCGCGCCGCCGGCCAGCATCGCCCAGCCGTTCATGACCAGCGGGTCGACGCTCGCCCCGCGCTTCTTGATCGCGATGTTGCCGGAGGCGGACGCCAGCGGCGAGACGACCACCGCCGCGGCCGCCAGCGCCGCGTGCCGGCCGCCCAGATGCAGGCTCTGCCCGAACGCGAGCACGAGCCCGCCCAGCGCGACCGCGACGCCGGCCAACAGGCGCGGGCGCAGCGGCTCGGCCGGCAGGAACAGCGCCGCCAGCAGCGCCACGTAGAGCGGCAGCACGCCGAACAGCACCGCGGTCAGCCCCGACGGCACGTACTGCTCGGCCCAGTAGATCAGGCCGTACGTCGTGGCGAACGGCAGCGCGCCGACCAGCGCCGACAGCACAAAGTCGGTCCGCAGGGGGCGCCGCGTCGCGAGCGCCGCCGCGAGCACTCCCAGGCCCGCGATCGTGAACCGCACCCCGGCGCCGAAGAACGGCGGGACGTCCTCGAGCCCGACGGCGATGACGACCCACGTGCTCGACCACACGAGCACGCACCCGGCGTAGAGCAGCCAGACGAGGGAGCGCGGCACGGCGCGAGAGGGTATGACTCCCGGGGATGCGGGTGGCGCTGATGATCGAGGGCCAGGAGGACGTGACCTGGGAGGACTGGGTGGCGCTGGCCGACGCGTGCGAGCGGACGGGGATCGAAGCGCTGTTTCGCTCCGACCACTACCTGTCGGTGATGGACGCCGGCCGCCGCGAAGCGCTCGACGCGTGGGCCACGATCAACGCGCTCGCCGCCCGCACGTCGACGCTGCGCCTCGGGACGATGGTCACGCCGACGAGCTTCCGGCACCCGTCGGTCCTGGCCAAGCTCGCCACGACCGCCGACCACGTGTCAGGCGGCCGGATCGAGCTCGGCATGGGCACCGGCTGGTCCGAGGTCGAGCACCGCGCGTTCGGCTTCCCGTTCGGCTCGATGAAGGAGCGCATGGACGTGCTCGCCGAGCAGCTCGAGATCGTCCACGACCTGCACTGGGGCGGCGGCGGCTCGTTCAAAGGTGCGCACTACGAGCTGCACGACCTCGACGCGCATCCCAAGCCGGTCCAGCGCCCGCACCCGCCGCTGATCATGGGCGGGAACGCCGGCCCGCGCGCCGCGCGCCTGGCCGCGCGCTTCGCCGACGAGTACAACACGGTGTCGCCGACCCTCGACGAGATCGCGCAGCGGCGCGCGGCGATCGCCGACGCGTGTGAGCGGGCCGGCCGCGCTCCGATCGGTTTCAGCGTCATGACCGGCTGCCTGATCGGCGCGGACGCCGCCGAGCTCGAGCGGCGCGAGCGCGAGCTGCGCGCCTGGACGGGCGACGGGCCGGCCGCGACCTGGATCACCGGCACGGTCGAGCAGGCGGCGGCGCGGTTGCGGGAATACGAGCTGGCCGGCGTGGAGCGGATCTACCTGCAGCAGCTCCTGCACCGCGATCTCGAGCTGACCGAGCTGATCGGGCGCGAGCTCGTGCCGGCCGTGGCGTGATGGCCCGCGACGACGACGACTGGACCGGCGAGCCGCCCGAGGGCCGTCACACGCGCGAGCAGTCGAAGCCGGACTTCTGGCGCAATCAGTGGCAGCCGCTGGCGATCAGCGGCGCAGCGGTGCTGATGCTGATCGTCATCGCGCTGGTTCTTGCGCTGGCGTAGCGGCGCGCTTGGCGTTCTGCTCGATCGCGTCGAGGATCGCCGGCCAGGCGCCGCGCGGCAGGCCGTGGCCCATGCCCGCGATCTCCAGCAGCCTGGCGCCGGGAATCGCCTTCGCCGTCGCCCGCCCGCCGGACGGGCGCACCAGCCGGTCGTCGGTGCCGTGGATGACCGTGACGGGAAGCGTGAGCTTGGCCAGTCGCGGTCTGCGGTCGCCGTCGGCGGCGATCGCCCCGAGCTGGCGCAGCGAGCCGCGCGGGTTGTGGCCGCGGTCGTAGCTGCGCGAGGCGATGTCGCGCAGGTCCTCGACGTTGGGCTCGAAGCCGCTGCCGCCGATCCGCGTGAACATCTGGACGGCGTTCTCGATGAACGCCGAGCGCTCCGAGGGCGACGGCTTGAGCAGCACCGTGTAGAGGCTCAGCGCGGGCTGGCCGCTCCAGAACGAGCCGGTGTTGGACATGATCGAGACGAGCGAGAGCGCCCGTTCCGGGTGCCGGATGGCGATCGTCTGGGCGATCATGCCGCCCATCGAGGCGCCGACGACGTGCGCGCGCTCGATCCCCAGGTGGTCGAGCAGTCCGATGCTGTCGCCCGCCATGTCGGCCAGCGTGTAGGCCGCGGCCTTCTTGGAGCGCAGGGCGAGCTGGAGCAGCGTCGGCGGCGCGAGCGGCTCCATCCGGGAGGAGCGCCCGATGTCGCGGTTGTCGTGGCGGATGACGAAGAAGCCGCGCGCGGCCAGCTCGGCGCAGAAGTCCTCGTGCCAGGCGATCATCTGCGTGCCGAGACCCATGATCAGCAGGATCGCCGGGTCCTCGCGGTCCCCGAAGGTCTCGAAGCAGATCTCGACGTCGCCGACGCGGCAGAGTTCTTCGCCCATCACCAGAGCGTAGTCTCCTGCGGGGTGGCCGAGCGCAGGCAGATCGTCCAGGGACCGGACGGGCGGGCGCTGGTGGTGCGCGAGGACGGCGACCCTGATGGGTTCCCGGTGCTCGTCCATCACGGGACGCCGGGCTCGGGGCGGCTCTACGCGCCATGGGCGCAGGACGCGGCCCGGCGCGGGATCCGGCTCGTCGGCTACGACCGGCCCGGCTACGGCGAGTCGACGCGCCACGCGGGCCGCTCGATCGCGGACGCCGCCGCGGACGTGGCGGCGATCGCCGACGCGCTCGGCTTCGAGCGCTTCGCGACCTGGGGCGCCTCCGGCGGTGGCCCGCACGCGCTGGCCACGGCGGCGCTCCTGGGCGGGCGCGTGGTGGCCGCCGCGACGATCGCCTCCGTCGCGCCGTGCGGCGCTCCCGGCCTCGAGTTCATGACCGGCATGGGGGAGGACAACGTCGTCGAGTTCGAGGCCGCGCTCGCCGGCGAGGCGACGCTGCGTGAGGCGCTCGACGCGATGCGCGAGGCGATCCTCGGCGGCGGTCAGGTGGAGGCGGCGGCCGAGATGGAGACGCTCCTGTCCGCCGGCGACGCTGAGCTGATGGGCGGCCCGCTGGGCGCCTACGTGCTCGACTCCATCCGGCTCGGGCTCGAGCACGGCGTCGACGGGTGGCTCGACGACGACCTCGCGTTCGTTCGGACGTGGGGGTTCGATCCGGCGACGATCGCCGTCCCCGTGCAGCTGCGCCAGGGCGCGCAGGACCGGATGGTCCCGTTCGCGCACGGCGAGTGGCTCGCCGCGCGCATCCCGGGGGTCGACGCGCAGCTCACGGCCGGCGACGGGCACCTCACCCTCCTCGAGCGGGTGGGCGAGGTGCACGCCTGGCTGGCGACGACTCGCCCAGAGGGCTCGCGTCGCTGAAGGACTCGCCCGGAGGCTCGTCCTTCGCCTGGCCGGCTGGCCTACGCGCTGAGGCCGATCGGGCAGGAGACGCCGGTGCCGCCGAGGCCGCAGTAGCCGTTCGGCACCTTCGCGAGGTACTGCTGGTGGTAGCCCTCGGCGTAGTAGAACTCGCCGAGCTCGGCCACCTCGGTCGTGATGTCGCCGTAGCCGGCGGCCTTCAGGCCCTCGCCGAACGCGGCCTTGGAGGCCTCGACGGCCGCGGTCTGCTCGGGGCTCGTCGTGTAGACGGCCGAGCGGTACTGGGTGCCCGCGTCGTTGCCCTGGCGCATGCCCTGGGTCGGATCGTGGTTCTCCCAGAACGCCTTGAGGATCTGCTCGTAGCTGATCTGCTCGGGGTCGAAGACGACCAGCACGGCCTCCGTGTGGCCGGTCTTGCCGGAGCAGGTCTCCTCGTAGGTCGGGTTGGGTGTGTGGCCGCCGGCGTAGCCGACGGCGGTCGTGTAGACGCCGGGCAGCTTCCAGAACACCCGCTCGGCGCCCCAGAAGCAGCCCATGCCGACGACGGCGGTCTGCAGGCCGGCGGGGAACGGGGGCTTCAGCGGGGTGCCGAGGACGAAGTGCGTCTCAGACGTTGGAATCGGGTCGGGGCGGCCGGGGAGTGCGTCCTCAGGCGCCACCATGCGGGACTTCGAGCCAAGGAGGAACATGCCTGTACGGTCCGGGCGGGCCCCGTTTTGTTACAGCCGCGGCGTTTGTGCCCGAGATGCCGCGGGTGGAACTCGCCGAAGCTTCGCCCTCTGGGCGATGCGACCGCGAGTTCGCGCGGCGCTTGTGCCCGAGATGCCGCGGGTGGAACTCGCCGAAGCTTCGCCCTCTGGGCGATGCGACTTACTCGTCGTCCTCGGCCGAGCCCGTCATCGCCTCGAGCAGCTCGAGCGCGGCGGCCTGGGCGGGCGTGACGAGCACCTCGCCGTCGACGTCCTCGAGCTGGGGGAAGAAGCTCGCGTGCACGGCGACCTCGTCCTCCCCGGCGTCCTCGAGGACGATCACGGCCCGCCCCTGGGAGTCTCGCGCCTCCTCCTCGCCGCCCAGCGCGGCGCCGGCCGCGGTGAGCACGGCAACTGCGAGGTCGTGCCAGTGCGAGAGCGCGTCGGCGCGCTCGGCGTCGGTCATCTGGGCGAGGTGGTGGCGGTTGCGCTCGGCGAGCGCGGCGACCGCCGCCCCGAGCGGGGCGTCGGCCAAGAGGTCGTCCGGTGAAGGCACCGTTCCAGTATGGCGCTCAGCACGCCCTGGTCGCCGGGACCGCGAAATCCGGGCGCTCCGCCGCGGCCACGGTCGCGGTCGGCACGTTGAACGGCGCGTCCGCCCGGTAGCTCTCGAGCTTGACCGACGGGTCGCCCTGGATCGTCGCCGTGCGCGTGCACTTCAGCCACGGCAGCTCGATCCGCGCGCCACGGATCGCGACCGTCCCGCCGGTGGGGACGTGCAGCCACCACTCGGCGTTGGCGCCGGTCACGAGCACGCCGACGCGGTGGCCGGCCGGGACCTTCCAGTCGTCGCCGTAGAGCGCGAACGACGCGAGCTCGTTCCCGGACGCGAGCAGGTACGCGCCGCGCGAGATCAACGTCGCGTTGCGATTGGCGTCGAGGTCGTAGACATCGACCACGAGGTTCGCGTTCGCGGGCGCCGAGGCGACGTCCACGGTGACCGTCGGGACGCCGGCGAAGTGCGCGTCGGCCGCCAGCGGCGGCGAGATCGTCCATACGCCCTCGCCGTTCGGCGTCCCGCCCTCGGCGGTGCCGTTGTTGGTGCCGTCGTCCGCGTAGGAGCCGGCGTTCAGCGCGGTGTCGACCGCGCTCGAGTCCGCGGGCGGCCAGCTGGACTCCGAGCGCCATGTCCCGTCACTGGACTCGACCGCGTTGGGCACGTCGTCGGGCACGTCGGCGCCCTTGAGGTAGCGGTCGTAGAAGCGCATCGTCTCGTCGAACCAGCCCGCGCGCCCCTCGAGCAGGCGCCCGCTCGGGTCGCGGTCGTTGCCGCGCACGTGGTCCCACATCCCGAACCACGCGCGCTTGGGCCCGGCCAGCCCGTTGTAGAGGTCCCAGGCCCCGTCCGGCTTGGTGTTGTCCTCGATGAAGCCCTGGGTGATCAAGAGCGGCGTCGTCTTGCCGCGCGTGCGCGCGATCAGGTCGCGCGGGCGCCAGTACGCGGCGTCGTGGTCGGCGTTCTGCTGGTCGAGCCAATTGAGCACCGGGCAACCGGGGCGCGCGGTGTCGTCGAGCGCGCCGGCCTGGTAGGCGAGCGTGTCGCCGCTCGTGCCCGGCGTGCCCGCGATCGCGTCGTAGAGCAGCGGCGTGGCGAGCGCGTTCTCGAACCGCACGCGGTTGGAGTACAGGTAGCGATAGAGGTCGTAGACCGGCTCCTGCGAGACGACCGCGGCCAGCCCGCGCGGCTGCTGCGCGATCCCGATCAGCCCGGTCACGCCGTCGTAGGACTTGCCGTACATGCCGACCTTGCCGGTCGACCACGGCTGGGACGCCGCCCACTCGACCGCGGCCTTGACGTCCGCCTGCTCGCCCGGCCCCGCCCAGTCCAGGCACCCGGAGGAGCCGCCGAACCCGCGCAGATCCACCTGCACCCACGTGTAGCCGCGCTGCAGGACCTGTGCGCCCTCGATGTAGTCATAAAAGCGCGCGGACGGTCCGGCGTCGCCGACCGTCGTGTATGGCGTGTCCTCGGCCGGCCCGGCCGGGCCGGTCTGGCCGGAGTGGTTGAAGTACGGCCCGATCGACAGGATCACCGGCGTCTTCGCGTCCGCCGGCAGGTTCGCCGGCCGCAGCACGTCGGCGTGCAGCCGCGTGCCGTCGGCCTCGCGGATGAAGGCCTGGGTCCAGCTGGCGCCGGGGGCCGGCGCGTCGGCGAGCGCCGGGGCGGGGAAGGCGAGCGCCGCGACGACGGCGAGGAGGGTCCGCATGGAGACCCAAACGCGCGCCGCGCGCGGACCTTGCGGCTACTCGTAGAGCGTCAGCGACGCGAGGATCACGTAGATCGCGATCAGCGCCCAGCCCTCGAACGCGACCGCCTCGCCGTCGCCCGTGATCTGCCACACGGCGAGCGCCGTCAGCAGCAGCGCGCCGATGTACACCGGCGCGAGCGCGAACGTCAGCTGGGTCGCGAACAGCAGCGAGATCAGCACCAGCACCGGGTACAGGAACGCCGCCACCTGGGCGACCGAGTTCTTGACCACCGAGATCGCCAGGTCCGACTGGCCCTTGTTGGCGAGCACGACGCCGGCGACGTTCTCGACCGCGTTGCCGGCGATCGCGACGATCACGAGCCCGGCGAACGCGTCCGAGACGCCGAGCGAGTCGATCGTCGGCCGCAGCGCGGCGATGAACCAGTCCGACACGAACGCGGCGCCGAGCCCGCCGAGGACCAGCAGGCCGATCGAGATCGACAGCGGCACGCGCGGCCCGGACTCGTGCGCCGGCTCGGGCGCGTCCGACTCGCTGCGCACGTACGGGACGACCCAGGCGATGTAGACGAGCAGCAGCGCCACGGCGCCGATCGTCGACAGCGCGCGCTCATGCTGGGCCGCCGGGTCGTGCGAGGCGTGCGCCAGCCCGATGATCACGATGATGAAGCTCGTGACGAGCAGCAGCGTCGAGGTGTCCATCGGCAGCCGCGGCTTGAAGCGCATCTTCTTGTCCGGCGCCGCGCGCGCGCCGACCAGGATCACGATCCCGAGCACGAGCAGCGCGTTGGCGAAGAGCGAGCCGATGATCGACGTCTGCGCGACCGTCGTCTCCCCGGCGTGCAGCGCGAAGATGACCACGAACAGCTCCGGCAGGTTGCCGAGCGTCGACTGCAGCACGCCGGTCACGGCGGGCCCGAACAGCCGGCCGACCTGCTCGGTCGCGAAGCCGACCATATGCGCGAGCCCGGCCAGCGCGACCGTGGCGAGCGCGAACGCGAGCCCGGACGGCCAGTGTGCGTAGTGGGCGATGCCCGCCAGCGCGGAGCACACGATCACCGCGCGAGCACGATCCGTTCGTTGCGCGACAGGGCCGACACGGCGCGCGAGACTACGCGAGTATCGTCGCGACCGTCGTGGCCAGACTCGGACTCGGACTCGCAGCGCTCGGCCGCCCCGGCTACCTCAACCTCGGCCACGGTGCGGACCTCGGGGCCGACCGCTCGGTCGCGGCCCTGCGCGCACGCACGCACGAGGTGCTCGACGCCGCCTACGCGGCCGGCGTGCGCGACTTCGACGCGGCGCGCTCGTATGGGCGCGCCGAGGAGTTCCTCGGCGCGTGGCTGCGCTCGCGCACGCCCGAGGGCGTCCGGATCAGCTCCAAGTGGGGCTACGTCTACACGGCCGACTGGGGCGTCGACACCGACCCGCCCGAGGTCAAGCACCACGACGTGGACACGTTCCGGCGCCAGTACGAGGAGACGCGCGAGCAGCTCGGCGACTGGCTCGACCTCTACCAGATCCACTCCGCGACGCCGGAGAGCGGCGTGCTCGCAGACGACGCCGTGCTGGCCGCGATGAGCGAGCTCGACCTCCCGATCGGCGTCAGCGTCAGCGGCGTCGGCCAGCCCGAGACGATCGACCGCGCCGTGGCGGCCGGCATCTTCTCGGCCGTGCAGGCGACCTGGAACCTGCACGAGCGCGCCGCCGCGGGCGCCCTGGCCCGCGCCGCGCAGGCCGGGCTGGACGTGATCGTCAAGGAGGGCCTGGCGAACGGGCGGCTCGCGGACCGCGACGCCGAGGCGCTCGCCGCCGCGCTCGCGCAGCCGTGGGCGACCGTCGTGCTGAGCGGCGCCTCGACGGTCGACACGCTGCGCTCGAACCTGCGCGCGCGCGACCTCGACCCGCCCGGTGAGCTGCCCGAGCTGATCGAGGACAGCGAGGACTACTGGGCGCGCCGCTCCGCGCTCCCGTGGAATTAGCTACTCGCCGCGGACGATCCGCTCTCGCAGCGCGTCGCCGCGCCCCGCCGCCACCGCGCGGCCCGCGCGCTCCTCGCTGAGCTCGACGCCGCGCGCGGCGGCGAGCTCGACCAGTTCCTGGCGCTCCTCGCTCTCGCGTGCGGCGCGCAGGAAGAGCCAGCAGAACAGCGCGATGGTGACGAACGAGCCCTCGATCATCATGATCGCGCCCGCGGCTGACTGGTCGTCGACCGCCGAGATGCCCCAGGAGCGCTCGCCCGCCGCGTAGCGTGGGTAGAGCACGGTGCCCGACCACAGCAGCGCGTTCGCCAGCACCGACTGGATCAGCCGCACGGCGACGATGTAGCCGAGCTTCCAGCCGTTTCCGAACCACGCGGGCTTGGGCAGGGGACCGAGCAGCGCCATCCACATCGCCATCCCGAAGGAGACGAAGCAGATGTGCTGCAGCGCGTGCACGGTGCTGTTCTCGACGGCGCCCTGGTAGAGGAGCGGCAGGTGCCAGAGATAGAAGTTGACGGCCCAGCACACGAGCGCCACGACGGGATGGGTGAAGACCCGTAGCCAGGCGAGCTCGCGGATCGCCAGCAGCGGCTGCAGCAGCGGGCCGGTCAGCCCGAGCACCAGCAGCAGCGCGCCGAGGTCGGCGATCAGCAGATGCTCGGCCATGTGGGCGAGGAACAGCTGCTCGCTGATGTGCGCGAGCGGCGAGACGAGCGTCAGGGCGATCAGCGCCAGGCCGCCGTACCAGCACCACTGCCGCCACGCGACGACCGGCGCGCCGCGGCGCTTGAGCGTCCGCGCCCGCAGCCCGTACATGACCGCCCCCGCCGCGGCCGGCACGAGCTGCAGCGGCGCGACCTCGAAGGCCACGTGGGAGGGCATGCGTCCGATGCTAGTGCGGGCGGGTAGCGTGCAGGCCATGTCGACCCGAGACACTCCGCCCTACCGCGCCGATCACGTCGGCAGCCTGCTGCGCCCGGGCGCGCTGCTGAAGGCGCGCGAGGAGTTCGCCAACGACGGGATCTCCGCGGACGAGCTGCGGGCCGTCGAGGACGACGCGATCCGCGACGTCGTCAAGCTTCAGGAGGATGTGGGCCTGCGCTCGGCCACCGACGGCGAGTTTCGCCGGACCTCGTGGCACATGGACTTCATCTACCGGCTCGGCGGCATCACGCAGGCGCCCGGGAACATGAGCGTCAGGTTCCACAACGCCGACGGCGACATCGAATGGACGCCGGCGGCGATGCTGATCAACGGCAAGGTCGCCCTCGAGGAGCCGATCTTCGCGCGCGACTTCGAGTTCCTCACCCGCTGCGTGACGACCGCGACGCCCAAGCTCACGATCCCGTCGCCGAGCATGGTCCACTACCGCGGCGGGCGGGCGGCGATCGACCAGGAGCTCTACCCCGACCTCGACGCCTTCTGGAACGACCTGACCACGGCCTACGCCGACGAGGTCGCCGCGGTGGGATCGCTCGGCTGCACGTACCTGCAGTTCGACGACACCTCGCTCGCGTACCTCAACGACCCGCGCCAGCGCGCGGAGATGGCGGCCAAGGGGGCGGACGCCGAGCACCTGCACGAGACGTACATCCGCCACATCAACGAGGCGCTCGCCAGGCGCCCCGCCGGCATGGCGATCACCACCCACATGTGCCGCGGCAACTTCCGCTCCTCCTGGGTCGCCGAGGGCAGCTACGACTTCGTCGCCGAGGCGCTGTTCAACGAGCTCGACGTCGACGGCTTCTTCATGGAGTGGGACGACGCGCGCTCGGGCGGCTTCGAGCCGCTGCGCTTCGTCCCGCGGGGCAAGGTCGTGGTGCTCGGGCTCGTCACGACCAAGAAGGGCGACCTCGAGACCAAGGACGAGCTCAAGCGGCGGATCGAGGAGGCGTGCTCCTACGTGGACCTCGACCAGCTGTGCCTCTCACCCCAGTGCGGCTTCTCCTCGACGGTCGACGGCAACTCGCTGTCCTTCGAGCAGGAGGTCGAGAAGCTGCGACTCGTGGTCGAGACCGCCGCGGAGGTCTGGGGGGAGTAGGCGGTGAAGCGGCTCTTCCTGCTGCGGCACGCGAAGTCGAGCTGGAAGGACGCCGCGCTCGCCGACCACGACCGCCCGCTGGCCGGGCGCGGCAAGCGCGCGGCGAAGGCGATCGGGCAGCACATGCGCGAGCACGGGATCGCTCCGGACCTCGTGCTGTGCTCGACCGCGGGGCGGGCGCGCCAGACGCTCGAGCGGGTGTCGCCCGGCGGGCGGGTGAAGGTGGAGCGCGCGCTCTACGGCGCCGGCGCCGACGAGCTGCTGGCACGGCTGCGGAAGGTTCCCGAGACGGTCGACTCGGTGCTCGTGATCGGGCACAACCCCGGGCTGCACGAGCTCGCGCTCGCGCTCGCTCGCGACCCGCCGCCGGAGCTGGCGGCCAAGTTCCCGACCGGCGCGCTCGTGACGCTCGAGCTGCCCGACGAGCGCTGGCGCGCGCTGCGGCTCGGCGACGCGAAGCTGACGGGCTTCGTGCGCCCGCGCGACCTCGAGCCGCAATAGTCTGCCGCGATGCCGTGGGCCCGCCGGCCGCCACTGTGGTTGGGCGTCATCGCCGCTGCCCTCGGCGTAGCGGTCACGACGCTGGCCGTCTTCCCGCTCAAGCACGTCGCCCCGGTGCTCTCGCTCGGCGTCGTCTACCTGCTGGTCGTGCTGCTGGTGGCGACGGTCTGGGGCGCGTGGCTGGGGATCGCGACCGCGGTCGGCGGCGCGCTGGCGTTCAACTTCTTCCACATCCCGCCGACCGGGCGCTTCACGATCGCGGCCGGGGAGAACTGGGTCGCGCTCGCGGTCTTCTTCGTCGCCGCGGTCGGTGCCAGCTGGCTGGCGCAGATCGCGCGGCGGAGGGCGGAGGAGGCCGAGCAGCGCCGCCGCGAGGCTGACCTGTCGGCCGAGACGGCGCGGCTGCTGCTGCGCGGCGGGCGCCTGGAGGAGGCGCTGGGGACGGTCTCGGCGCGGGTCGCGGACGCGCTCGCGCTGCCGGGCGCCAGGATCGAGCTGCGCGCGGTGGAGGCCGACGAGCGCCACGTCGTCTTCCCGCTGCGTGAGGGCAGTCGTCAGATCGGCACGCTCGTGCTCGTCGAGTGGCGCCCCGGAGGCCGTGTTGCGGCGCGTGCAGGCGCGCATCGCGCCCGCGCTCGAGGCGCTGCTCGCGGCCGCGCTGGACGCGACGCCCTCCAGGCCGAGGTGGTCGAGACCGCCGCGCTGCGCCGCTCGGACGTGATCAAGACCGCGCTCCTGCGCTCGGTCTCGCACGACCTGCGCTCGCCGCTGACCGCGATCCTCACCGCGTCGGAGGCGCTGCGCTCGCCCTCGGTGACCGACGCCGAGCGTTCCGAGCTGGCCGTCGCGGTCGGCGAGGAGGCGCACCGGCTGTCGCGGCTGATCGACGACCTGCTCGACCTCTCGCGGCTGGAAGCCGACGCTGCCGTACCGCACCCGGCGTGGTGCTCGCTCGACGAGGTCGTGCGCGCCGCGATCGACGACCTGCACCTGCCGGCCGACGCGTTCAAGGTCGCGATCGACGCGGGGCTGCCGCCGCTGCGCGCCGATGCCGCCCAGCTGCAGCGCGCGTTCGCGAACCTGCTGGAGAACGGCTACCGCCACTCGGGCGGCCATCCCGTGTCGGTCCGCGCGCGCGACGTCGGCGGGCGCATCCTCGTGCGCGTCGTGGACCGCGGCCCGGGCATCCCGCCGGCCCAGCGCGAGCGCATCTTCGAGCCGTTCTTCCGCGCGCCGGGCGGCGCGCACCGCGGCTCCGGCCTCGGGCTGGCGATCGTGCGCGGGTTCGTCGAGGCCAACGGGGGCAAGGTCTGGGTCGAGTCGCTGCCCGGCCAGGCGACGTCGTTCGTGGTCGAGCTGCCGCTCGAGCCGGCACAACTGAAGAGCTGATCAGGTATTCTGCCCGGCTATGGGCCACGGGCACGGCGACATCGGCCGCCTGATCGACGACGCCGCGTACGCGCGCGCCGCCGCCGACACGCTGCAGGCGCTGGCGACGCCGAGCCGGCTGCGCATCCTCGCGCGGCTGCACGACGCGCCGGCGTCGGTCAACGAGCTGGCGGAGGCGGTCGCGATGGAGGGCTCGGCCGTGTCGCACCAGCTGCGGCTGCTGCGCCACCTCGGGCTCGTCGTCGGCGAGCGCCGCGGCCGCCAGGTCGTCTACGCGCTGCACGACCACCACGTCGCCGAGCTGCTGACCCAGGCCGTCGGGCACGTCGAGCACCTGCGGCTCGCCGGACGGGCGGAGGCGGCGTGAGCCGGCAGGCTTGCTGCGGCCGGGCGACCGCGGGCCGCGGGCGCGCCTCGTCTCGCGGGGGCGCGGCGTGAGCACGCACGCGCACCACGGCCACAGCCACGGGCTGATCGACCGCTCGATCACCCGCTCGCGCGCGGGCGTGCGCGCCGTGACGGCGAGCCTCGCGGTGCTGCTGGTGACAGCGCTCGCCCAGGCGGCGGTGTTCGCGCTCACCGGCAGCGTCGCGCTGCTCGCCGACCTGATCCACAACTTCGGCGACGCGCTGACCGCCGTGCCGCTGGGAATCGCGTTCCTGCTGCGCTCGCGCGTGGCCGAGCGGCGCGCGGGCTACTTCGTCGTGGCCACGATCTTCGTGTCCGCCTGCGTCGCGGCGGTCGAGGCCGTGCACCGCCTGATCGGACCACAGGACCTCGACCACCTGGCGGTGCTCGCCGCCGCGGGCGTGATCGGCTTCGCGGGCAACGAGGTCGCCGCGCTGATCCGGCTGCGCGCCGGGCGCCGCCTGGAGAGCGCCGCGCTGACCGCCGACGGCTACCACGCCCGCACGGACGGCTTCGTGTCACTCGGCGTCGTCGCCGGCGCGGTCCTGGTTGCCCTGGGGCTGAAGATCGGCGATCCGCTCGTCGGCCTCGCGATCTCGGCGGTGATCCTGCGCGTCACCTGGCAGTCGCTGCAGACCGTGCGCCACGATCACTAGAAGTGCCCGCGGACCACGTCCCCGGTGACGCGGTGGCGGTCCTCGAAGTCCGGGCGCAGGATCAGCACCTCCGCCGGCGCGCGCTGGAGCAGCCACACGAGGTCGTCGCCGGACAGGCCGCCGCGCACGGCTGCGGTGGCGGGGACGATCACGCGGTCGACGTGCTCCTCTGCGAGCAGCCGCTCGAGTGCGTGCCGGTACGTGCGCCCGCGCGCGACGCGCGCGTCGACGGGGACCTCCACCGCCGTCGCGGCCTGTTCGATCGCCTCGAGCACCGGCATGCCCTGTGCGCAGGCCAGCGGGACGGCGGCGTCGAGCGGGAGCTGTCGCGGAACCGTGGCCAGGAACGCGGGCATCAGCGTCGCCTGCTCGGCGCGCGCCAGCCGCAGCGCGGCGTCGAGCGCCCGGCGCGGGATCGCGGGACCGGTGAAGGGGAGCAGGATCGTCCGCACGCGGCCCGCGCCGACCGGCGAGCGCCGCCGCTTCGCGTAGGCCCAGCCGCCGAGCGCGCCGAGCGCGAGCGCCGCGGCCGCGACGATCAGGTAGACGGGGCTCATGGCCGCGTCTCCGTGCGCTCGCGCCGGGCCGCGACGATCCGCACGTCCACGCCGCGCGGCGCCGCGCGCATGATCGCCTGCGGGAGCGGCTCGCGCAGGCGCGCCAGCCCGTGGCGGGGCCGCGACTCCCCGATCAGCACATAGGTCGTGCCGCGGTCGCGGATCTCCTGCGCGGTCGCTGCCACCACATCGTCGGACTCGCGCACGAGCAGGTGGGCGCCGAGCACCGACGTGAGCTGGCGCAGCGCCGGCAGCCCGGCCGGCTCCGGGTCGCCCGGCCGGCGGATCCAGAGGACGTCGAGCTCGGCGCCGAGCCGCTGCGCCGAGCGCCAGGCGCGGCGCACCAGCCGCTGCGCGCTCGGCTCGGGCTGGACGAGCGCGAGCAGCCGCTCGGACGACGTGCGTCTCCGGGCTCGTGACGCGCTTGGAGACCACGTCCTCGGCGACCTGGCGCAGCGCGGTCTCGCGCAGCGCGGTCAGGTTCTCGATCCGGAAGAACCCGTTGAGCGCGGCCTCCACCCGCGCGGCGGGGTAGACCTTGCCGGCCTTCAGCCGCTCCAGCAGGTCCTGCGGCGTGAGGTCGATCAGCACGACCTCGTCCGCGTGCCCGATCACCTGGTCGGGCACCGTCTCGCGCACGCGGACGCCGCTCAGCTCCGCCACCAGGTCGTTGAGCGACTCCAGGTGCTGCACGTTGAGCGTCGAGAAGACGTCGATCCCGGTGTCGAGCACTGTCTCGACGTCCTCGTAGCGCTTGCGGTGCTCGAGCCCGGGCGCGTTCGTGTGCGCGAGCTCGTCGATCAGGCACAGCTCGGGCGCCCGGGCCAGGATCGCGGGCAGGTCCATGTCGAGCATCTGCGTGCCGCGGTAGTCGACGGCGCGGCGCGGGATGACCTCCATGTCCTCCGCCAGCGCCGCCGTCTCGGCGCGTCCGTGCGTCTCGAGCAGGCCGACGACCACGTCGCGGTCCTCGGCCCGCCCTTCCTGCAGCATCCGGTACGTCTTGCCGACGCCCGCGGCCATCCCGAGGAACACCTTATGGTGACCTCGGCTCAAGCCCCGAGCAGGTTGTGGACGACGAGATCGATCAGCTTGATCCCGATGAACGGCGAGATCAGCCCGCCCACGCCGTAGATCAGCAGGTTGCGACGCAGCAGCGCGCTGGCGCCCACGGCGCGGTAGGCGACGCCGCGCAGCGCGATCGGGACGAGCAGCGGGATCACGATCGCGTTGAACACGATCGCGGAGATGATCGCCGAGGACGGCGTGCCGAGGCTCATGACGTTGAGCTTGCTCAGCGGCCCCGTGTCCTGGCCCGCGGCCGCGTAGGTGGCGACGAAGATCGCCGGCAGGATCGCGAAGTACTTCGCGACGTCGTTGGCGATCGAGAACGTCGTCAGCGCCCCGCGCGTGATCAGCAGCTGCTTGCCGACCTCGACGATCTCGATCAGCTTTGTCGGGTTCGAGTCGAGGTCGACCATGTTGCCGGCCTCGCGCGCGGCCTGGGTGCCGGTGTTCATCGCCACGCCCACGTCCGCCTGCGCGAGCGCGGGCGCGTCGTTGGTGCCGTCGCCGGTCATCGCCACCAGGCGCCCGTGGGCCTGCTCCTCGCGGATCAGCTCGAGCTTGCGCTCGGGCGTCGCCTCGGCGAGGAAGTCGTCGACGCCCGCCTCCTCGGCGATCTTGGCTGCCGTCAGGCGGTTGTCGCCGGTCACCATGACCGTGCGGATGCCCATCGCGCGCAGCTGGTCGAAGCGGTGGCGCATGCCCTCCTTGACGGTGTCCTTGAGGTAGACGACGCCGAGCACCTGGTTGTCGCGCGCGACGGCCAGCGGCGTGCCGCCCTCGCGGGCGATCCGGTCGAGTACGGGGGAGAGCTCTCTCGGTGCGCGGCCCCCGTCCTCCTCGACCCAGCGCACGATCGCCTCGCCCGCGCCCTTGCGCAGCCGCACGCCGTCGGCGTCGATGCCGCTCATCCGCGTCTGCGCCGTGAACGGCACGAACTCGTGCTTGCCGAGCTCGCGCTCGCGGATCCCGAAGCGCTTGGCGAGAACGACGATCGAGCGGCCCTCCGGCGTCTCGTCGGCGAGCGACGCGAGCTGCGCCGCCTCCGCCAGCTCGTGCTCGGAGACGCCCGGCATCGGCACGAACTCCGACGCCTGGCGGTTGCCGAGCGTGATCGTGCCGGTCTTGTCCAGCAGCAGCACGTCGACGTCGCCCGAGGCCTCGACCGCGCGGCCGGACAGCGCGAGCACGTTGCGGCGCACGAGCCGGTCCATGCCGGCGATGCCGATCGCGCTCAGCAGGGCGCCGATCGTGGTCGGGATCAGCGCCACGAGCAGCGCGATCAGGGTCGTGACCGAGATGTCGGTGTTCGCGAACGCCGCGAACGGCTTCAGCGACACGACGACGAACAGGAAGATCAGCGTCAGCCCGGCGAGCAGGATGTTGAGCGCGATCTCGTTCGGCGTCTTGCGCCGCTCGGCGCCCTCGACGAGCGCGATCATGCGGTCGAGGAACGAGTGCCCGGGCTCCTGGGTGATCTCGACCAGGATGTGATCGGAGAGCACGCGGGTGCCGCCGGTGACCGCGCTGCGGTCGCCGCCGGACTCGCGGATGACCGGCGCGGACTCGCCGGTGATCGCCGACTCGTCGACCGAGGCGATGCCCTCGATCACCGTGCCGTCGCCGGGGATCACCTCGCCGGCGTCGACGCGCACGATGTCGCCCTTGCGCAGCTCGGACGCGGCACGCTCGGAGCCGTCCTCGAGCCGGGCGATCGTCTCCGAGCGCATGTTGCGAAGGGTCGCCGCCTGGGCCTTGCCGCGGCCCTCGGCGAGCGCCTCGGCGAGGTTGGCGAACACGACGGTCAGCCACAGCCAGATGGTCACGGTGAACGTGAACCAGGCCGGCTCGTCGCCGCCGCCCAGCGGCTGGCCGCCGAAGAGCTGGATCAGCCACGCGATCGTGGTGATCACGGCGCCGACCTCGACCACGAACATGACCGGATTGCGCAGCTGGACGCGCGGGTCGAGCTTGGTCAACGAACCGATCAGGGCCGGCCGCATGACCTCGCGAGAGAACAGCGACTTCGACCTGGAGCGGGAGCTGACCGCGCTCGGCTGGGGAGGAGTCTGGGTGGCGGTCATCGGGCCTCCGCGTCGAGCGCGAGGTTGAGCTTGGTCACGTTCACGCCGGGCTCGCCGAGGACGCCGAGGAAGCGCCCGTCGGTGTTGTCCTTGATGAGCGCTTCGACGCGGTCCAGGGGGAGCTTGCGCACGGCCGCGATCCGGCGCGCCTGGATGGCGGCGTTGGCTTTGGAGATGTGCGGGTCGACGCCCGAGGCCGACATGGTCACGGCGTCGACGGGGACGCCGGCGTTCTTGAGGCCGGGGTTGTACGGCCCCTCGAGCTTCAGCTACGCCGCGAGCTGGTCACGGTAGAAGTACCGCGCGCTGGCCTGGTTGGGGCCCCGGTTCGCGAAGAACGTCGCGCTGGGGCTCCAGCCGGTGGCCGACGGCCGCGGCTGGAAGTACTTCGGGTTCGGTTGCGGTCTCGTCCTTCTTGCCGGGAACCGGCTCGGTGAAGTCGCTCGCCAGCAGCTTGGAGCCGACGATCTTGCCGTTCGCCCGGATCTGCGAGCCGTCGGCGCGCCCCGGGAAGACGACCTGCGAGATGCCGGTGATCAGGAGCGGATAGGCGATGCCGAGCAGCACCGTGAAGACGATCACGGCCAGGAACGAGGAGATGAGGTTCTTGTCGGTGAGGCCCTGCACGGCGGGGCCGAGCAGGAGGGCGGGGAAGAAGGTCAGGGCGCCGATCAGGACGACGGTGAACACGAGCAGCCCGGCGAACGTCCCCGTGTCCGTCCGCATCGTCCCCAGGCCGGCGGGCGCGACCCGCTTGCGGATCAGCGCGCCCGCGATGGCGAGCGTGAAGACGATCGGGACGAAGCGCGCGAGCACCATCGTCCCGCCGCCCAGCAGGTCGGCGAACGTGATGCCGTGCGCGCCGATGTTGCCGGGAGTGGGCTGGTAGTAGCCCGTGTAGCCGGCGAACGCGGAGCCGTTGTTGTTGGCCTGCGACAGGTAGGCGTAGAGCGACTCGGAGAAGCCCTGCGGGTCCTGACGCGAAGATCGACGCCTTGCCGTGGCTGGTGGTGGCCAGGCTCGTGCCCAGCAGCACCGCCAGCGGCGTGAAGAGCAGGCCGAGCACGACGAGCTTGATCTCGCGCGCCTCGATCTTCTTGCCGAGGTACTCCGGCGTGCGGCCGACCATCAGCCCGCCGATGAAGACGGCGAGCAGGACGTAGAGCAGCATCGTGTAGAGGCCGGTGCCGACGCCGCCGAAGACGCTCTCGCCATAGGAGAGGTCGGCCATCGGGACGAGGCCGCCGAGGCCGGTCAGCGACTCGAACGCCGCGTTGACCGCGCCGCACGAGGTGACGGTCGTGACCGCCGCCCAGAGCGAGGAGTTGGCGACCCCGAAGCGCACGTCCTTGCCCTCGAGGTTCGGTCCGACGACGCCGGCCGCATGCTGGGCGGGCGTCCCGTGCTGCTCGGCGGCGTAGACGACGATCGTCGAGACGGCGAACAGGAAGAACATCGCCGAGAAGATCATCCAGCCCTGCCGGCGGCTGCCGACCATGCGCCCGTACGTGTACGTCAGCGAGGCCGGGATGGCGAGGATCGCCAGCATCTCGACGAAGTTCGTGAGCGCGTTCGGGTTCTCGAACGGATAGGACGAGTTGACGTTGAAGAAGCCGCCGCCGTTGGTGCCGAGCTCCTTGATGATCTCCTGCGAGGCGACGGGGCCGACCGCGAGCGGTCCGGCGCTGCCGAGCGTCTGCACGACGCCCTGGGAGACGAGGACGAGCGCGCCGACCACGGAGATCGGGAGCAGCACGTACAGCAGCGTGCGCGTCAGGTCCTGCCAGAAGTTGCCGAGCCCGTGCGCGCCGGTGTGGCGCGCGGCGATCGCCCGGATCAGGGCGACGGCGACGACGATGCCGACCGCGGCCGAGATGAAGTTCTGGACCGCCAGCCCGGCCATCTGGCTGAAGTACGTCATCGTCGTCTCGCCGCCGTAGTACTGCCAGTTCGTGTTCGTGATGAACGACGAGACGGTGTTGAAGGTCACATCCCAGGTGCCCGAGTGAAAGCCGCCGGGATTGAACGGGTGCAGGGTCTGCGTGCGCAGGATCAGGTACAGCGCGAACCAGAACAGCGCGCTGAACACGAGCAGCGTCCCGGCGTAGGACTTCCAGCCCTGGGAGACGCTCGTGTCCACCCGCAGCACGCGGTAGGTCAGGCGCTCGAGCGGGCCGAGCACCGGGCTGAGGAAGACGCGCTCGCCCGTGAACACGCGCGCCATGTAGCCGCCGAGCAGCGGCACGCACGCGATCAGGACGGCGCAGAAGATGATGATCTGAAACCAGCCCTGCATCACTGGGGCCACTAGAACCGCTCTCCTCTCAGGAGCGCGTAGAGGAGGTAGGCCCCGATCAGTCCTGAGACGACGAGGCCCAGGATGTCAGTGGCGCTCATACGCGGTCGACCAACTCGATCAGGGCGTAGAGCGCGACGAAGGCCAGGAGGGCCAGTGCGACTGCGACGATGTCCATGGCGGTCATCCTGGAGCCGCGCCGCTCAAGGCCCCATACAGGTTCCCGACCGTGGCATACAGATTGCGCAAAGGCCGTTTAGAACAGGCGGACGGTCAGCGCCTGGACACCCGGACCGAGCAGGAACGCCGGGATGGGCAGCATGCTCGACCGTCGACCGCGCCGCTGGCGCCGGTGGTGGTCGCGACGGCGAAGAGCGCGGTCCCGGCGGCGCCGAAGCGCTGCTCCTTGCCTTCGAGGTCGACGCCGTGGACGCCGGCCGCGGCCTGGGCGGGCGTGACGTGCGTCTCGGCGGCGTAGGCGACGAGGAACAGCGCGAGCATCACGGCATAGAGCGCAGAGGCCCGCGAGCGCCATTCCAGTCCTGCGGCCCCGGCCGCAGCACGCGTGTCTCGAAACGGCCGGCGGCCGGGGCGAGAACCCGGCTGGTCGATCCATGCACCCTATGGATGCAAGGATCGACCAGGCGCTCAGGCCGCGAAGCGGTACCCGACGCCCGGGTCGGTGCGGATGTAGCGCGGCGCGCCGCCCCGCTCGATCTTGCGGCGCAGGTTCGCGATGTGGACGCGCAGGACCTGCACGTCCTGCGCGTATTCGGGCCCCCAGACCTCCACCAGTAGCGCGCGGTGGGTCATCAGCCGGCCGCGGTTGCGGGCCAGCACGCGCAGCAGGTTGAACTCGATCGGCGTCAGGTGGACCTCCTCGCCGTCGATCTTGACGGTGTGCGCGGCGAGGTCGAGCTCCAGGCCGTCGGCCCGCAGCACCGGCTCCGAGACGCCCGGATCCGCGCGCCGCAGCGCCGCCTGCAGCCGCGCGACGAGCTCGCGCGCGCCGAACGGCTTGGTCACGTAGTCGTCCGCGCCGGCCTCCAGCGCGCGCACCTTCTCGTCCTCCTCGCCGACCGCGGAGAGCACGAGGATCGGCATCCGCGACCACTCGCGCAGGCTGCGGGCGACGTCGATGCCGTCGCCGTCGGGCAGCACGAGGTCCACGATCGCGGCCGCCGGCGGGCGCAGCGCGGCGGCGTCGAGCGCCTCCTCGACGCTGCTCGCGGGAACGACGTCGAAGCCGGCATCGCGCAGGACGATGCGCAGCGCACGCAGGATCTGCGGCTCGTCGTCGACCACGAGCACGCGGGGGCGGTCGTTCATCGAACCGTGAGCCTAGTCTGCTGCCGGCGTGTCCGGCCGCTACAAGATCTTCCTCGGGATGGCCGCGGGCGTGGGCAAGACCTACCGGATGCTGGCCGAGGGCCAGGCGGAGGCCGAGGCCGGGCGCGACGTCGTGGTCGGGCTGCTCGAGACGCACGCGCGCGCCGACACGATCCGGATGGCCGAGGGGTTCGAGCTGATCCCGCGCCGGCGCCTCACGCACCGCGGGATCGTGCTCGAGGAGATGGACCTGCCGGCGATCCTGCGCCGCGCCCCCGAGCTGTGCCTGATCGACGAGCTGGCCCACAGCAACGTGCCGGGAGTCGAGCACCCGAAGCGCTACGAGGACATCGGCGACGTGCTGGCGGCCGGGATCGACGTGCTCTCGACGGTCAACGTGCAGCACCTGGAGTCGCTCAACGACCAGGTGTTCGAGCTCACCGGCGTGCGCGTGCGCGAGACGGTGCCCGACGACGAGCTCGCCCGCGCCGACGAGGTCGTGCTCGTGGACCTCACGCCGGAGGGGCTGATCGCGCGGCTGCGCGAGGGCCGCGTCTACCCCGCGGCGCGCGTCCCGGCCGCGCTGGGCGGCTTCTTCCGCGTCGAGAACCTGCAGGCGCTGCGCGAGGTGGCGCTGCGCCAGGTGGCGGAGACGGTCGAGACCCGCCGGCTCGTCGTGCCCGGCCCGCAGCCGATCGCCGAGCGGCTGCTCGCGCTCGTCGGGCTCGACGACGAGCGCGTCGTCCGCCGCGCGTGGCGTTCCGCCCAGCGCCTCGCGGGGGAGCTCGACGTGCTCGTGGTGCGCGAAGGCGAGCCGTCCGCGGCCGAGCGCGAGCGCCTGGAGGCGCTGCGGCGGCTGTGCTCGGTGCTCGGCGCGCACCTGCTGGTCGAGGAGGGGCGCGATCCGGTCGCGGTGCTCACCCGCGTCGCGCGCGAGCGCGGCACCACGTACGTCCTGCTCGGGCCGCCGGAGGCCCGGCGCGGGCTCGGCCGCTTCTCCGAGCCGCTCGTGATGCGGGTCCTGCGCGCGCTGCCGGACGTCGACGTGCGGATCGTCGCGCGCCGGGGAGGAGAGGAGCAGCCGTGATCTTCGACGCCCACTTCCACGTCATCGATCCGCGTTTCCCACTGACCGGCAACCGCGGCTTCTTCCCCGGCCCGTTCACGGTCGAGGACTACCGGGCGCGCGTCGCGGCGCTCGGCGTGACCGGCGGCGCGGTCGTGGCGGGCTCCTTCCAGGGCTACGACCAGGCGTGGCTGATCGACGCGCTGGAGCGGCTCGGCCCCGGGTTCGTCGGCGTCGCCCAGGTCCCGGTCGACATCTCCGACCGCGAGGTGCTGGAGCTGACCGCCGCGGGCGTCGTCGCGTTCCGCGTGAACCTGGTCCGCGGCGGCGACATCCGCGACCTCGAGCGGCTCGCGCCGCGGCTCGGGGAGCTGGCCGGCTGGCACGCCGAGGTCTACCTCGACGCCGGCGACCTGCCCGAGCTGGCGCCGCACCTGCGCGCCGCGCCGCGGCTGGTCGTCGACCACCTCGGCCTCTCCCGCGACGGGCTCGGCGACCTGCTCGAGCTCGTCGAGCGCGGTGCATACGTGAAAGCGTCGGGCTTCGGGCGCACCGACCACGACGTGCCCGCCGCGCTGCAGGCGATCGCGGCCGTCAACCCGGGCGCGCTCGTGTTCGGCACCGACCTGCCGTCCACCCGGGTGAGCGTCCCGTTCGCCGACGCCGACGCCGAGCTCGTCCGCGACCTACTCGGCGCCGGCGCGCTGCACGACAACGGCGCGGCGCTGTACGACCCGCGTTAACGCGATCTTGATACCGGCGGCCGCGATCTTCGCGCGGCCTTGATGGCGCGCCACCTACCGTCCGGTTCATGGTCCCTGCGTTCGCCAATCCCGCCGCGCCGCGGATCGCCGGCGTGCCGCTGCGGCTGCGGGTCGCGCTGATGCGCGGCCGGCTCGACGCGGCGCTGCGCGACGGGGAGGAGCCGTACGAGAGCCGCGAGCTGTCGCTGCGCGCGGGCCAGCTGACCCGGCGCAGGCGCCGGTTGTGGCTGGCCGCCGCGCTCGAGCGCGCGGTCGCGGCCGCCGATCGTCCGCGCGGCGGCGCGTCCGTGCCGGTCCACCGCAACGCGGTTCGCGAGGCGCGCACGGAGCTGCTCCGGCTGGCCGGCGAGCTCGCCGAGCGCGAGCACCCGTCGCCGCGCGGCGTGCTGCTCGCGACGGGGCTGCTGAGCGACGGCGGCGGGCCCCTGTATCGCCCGAGCTCGCGCGGCGCGCTCGCGCAGGCAGCGTCGCACGCGCGCCGCGCGCTCTGACCGCGGCTACGCGTCCCGCGCCGCGCCGATCCGCTGCGCGGCGTTGCGCAGCGCCGTCGCGGTGTGCGACTCGTGACGGGGAGACGCAGCGCGGGCGACGTGCGCGCGTCCGCGGCCGGATCCACGTGGCGCGGCCCATCGAGATGTCGTCAAGACGCTCGCCTATGTGACGAAACGCACAGCAAGTTCCGCGCGCGAGCTGCGTTCACGCGCTGCATGAACCTCAAGTGCTGATCGCCCCGCGCGGCGACCTGAGTAGATTGCCAAGGCAATGAGCTCGGTGGGGGAAGCGCGCCGTCGGCGCGACGGAGATCCGAAGGTCCGCGGCGCCACGCGCTACGTGGCGGACATGCCGATCCACGGGCTGCTGCACGCGCGTCCCGTGCTCGCCTCGGAGGCGCACGCGCGGATCGAGGCGATCGACACGAGCGCCGCGCTGGCGGTTCCCGGCGTGGTGGCGGTGCTGACGGCGGCCGACCTGCCGATCGTCGGCGGCGGCGGGCGCACCGGCGAGCCGCTGGCGCGCGAGGAGATCGTGTTCTCGGGCCAGCCGGTCGCCCTCGTCGTCGCCGAGACCCCGGCCGCGGCCGAGGACGCCGCCATGCTCGTGGTGGTCGACGAGACGCCGCTCGAGCCGGTGCTCGACCTCGAGGCGGCGATGGAGCCCGACGCCCCCCGCGCGCGCCTGACCGCCGGCGGCGGTGGCGACGGCGCCGGCAGCGCCCACACCGACGCGCCCGGCGGCGAGGGGGAGCAGGAGGAGCTCCCGCCCAACGTCGCGCTGCGCCAGCGGCTCGCCGCCGGCGACGTCGACGCGGGCCTGGCGCGCGCCGACGCCGTCGTGTCCGCGCGCTTTCGCACGAACTGGATCCACCAGGGCTACCTCGAGACGCAGTCGGCGCTCGCCTACCAGGAGCCCGACGGCGAGCTCGTGATCAACTCCAGCACCCAGGGCGCGTTCATGGTGCGCCAGGGAGTCGCGACGGCGCTTGGGCTCCCGCTCGACCGCGTGCGGGTGCGCCCGGCATCGCTGGGCGGCGCCTTCGGGGGCAAGCTGATGGTCGTCGAGCCGCTGGCCGCCGCCGCGGCGGTGAAGCTCGGCCGGCCCGTGCGGCTCTCGTTCATCCGCTCCGAGGACTTCGCCGCCGGCAACCCGGCGCCCGCCCAGCTGATCGAGCTCGAGCTCGGCGGCACGCGCGACGGCCGGCTGACCGCGATCCGCGGGCGCGTGATCGCCGACCGCGGCGGGATCGGCGACATGGGCGTCGAGGGGATCTCCGCGATGCTCGTCGTCGGCCCCTACCGGTGGCCCGCGCACGACATCACGGCGATCGGCGTCAACACGAACCGGGTCGGCGCGGGCGCCTACCGCGCGCCCGGCGCGCCGCCGGCCGCGTTCGCGGTCGAGACGCTGATCGACCGGCTGGCCGCCGAGCTCGACCTCGACCCGATCGAGCTGCGCCTGGAGAACGTGCTCGAGGCGGGCGAAGCCGGGATCGACGGGCAGGTGATCAAGTCCTTCGGCGCCCGCGAGTGCCTCGAGCGCGTGCGCGAGCACCCGCTCTACGCGCGCCGGACGAGCGTCGACGACGGCGAGGGGATCGGCGTCGCGCTCGGCTTCTGGCCGGGCGGGCTCGAGCCCGCGGCCGCGATCTGCCGGCTCGATTCCGACGGCCGCCTGACGGTGATCACGGCGGCCGCCGACATGAGCGGGGTCGAGAACGCGCTGGCGACGATCGCCGCCGAGACGTTCGGGCTCGCCGAGGACAGCGTCCGGATCGCGACCGGCGACACCGGCAGCGCGCCCTACGGCGGCGTCTCGGGCGGCAGCAAGGTCACCTACACGTTCGGCCGCGCGGTCGAGCGCGCCGCGCGCGAGGCCCGCGAGCGCCTGCTGCGCGTCGCCGCGACCGAGCTCGAGATCGCCGAGGAGGACCTCGAGCTGGTCGACGGCGAGGTTCGGCCCGTCGGCGCGCCCGCCCGCGGGATCTCGATCCGCGAGCTCGCGAGCCGCACGCTCACGTTCGGCTCCCCGCACGAGCCGATCGAGGGCTACGGCGGCATCGCCCAGACCAGCCGCGCGCCCGGCGCCGCCGCCCACCTCTCGCACGTGCGCGTGGACCGCGAGACCGGCGCCGTGACCGTGCTCGCCCACGTGATCGCGCAGGACGTCGGCCGCGCGCTCAACCCGGCGCTCGTCGAGGGGCAGATGCACGGCGGCACGGCTCAGGGGATCGGCTGGGCGCTGCTGGAGGAGCTCGCGCACGACGAGTACGGGCAGCTGCAGGGCGGCTCGTTCGCGGAATACGCGATGCCGTCGGCGAGCGAGGTGCCGGCGATCGAGACGCTGATCGTCGAGGTCCCCGCGCCGGACGGACCGTTCGGCGCCAAGGGCGTCGGCGAGCCCCCGGTCGTCGCCGTCCCGCCGGCGATCGCCAACGCCATCGCCGCGGCCACCGGCGCGCGGCTGACCGAACTGCCGATGACGCCGCTGCGCGTCTGGAGGGCACTCGATGCTTGACCATCTCGCGATCGGCGTGCGCGACGTCGCCGCCTCGCGCGCGTTCTACGAGGCGGCGCTGGCCCCGCTCGGCTACGGCGTCGTGATGGAGCGCCCGCCGGCGGTCGCCTTCGGGCCGCCGCGGCGGCCGCGGTTCTGGCTCGAGGACCGCGTGCCGGCCGTCGCCCACATCGCGTTCGAGGCGCCCGACCGGGAGGCGGTGGACGCCTTCCACGCGGCGGCGCTGGCCGCGGGCGGCACGGACAACGGCGGACCGGGGATCCGCGAGATCTACCATCCGCACTACTACGGCGCGTTCGTGCTGGACCCCGACGGCAACAACGCCGAGGCGGTCTGTCACACCCCGGCGTGAGCCAGCCGCTCGTAGGCGCCCGGTACGAGCTCGATCAGGTCGACCCCGTTGCCCGCGGGGTCCGCGAGCCCCGCCAGCCGCCACAGGCCGGGCTGGTCCTTGCGGTGCTCGAGCGTCCCGCCCGCGGCGAGGGCGCGCTCGACCGCCGCGTCGAGGTCGTCGACCGCGAAGTCCAGATGCACCGGCGTCCAGTGGCGGGAGAAGTCCTTCTCCGGCGCCGGCCGGGCCAGGAGGTGGACCGGAACCTGCGCGCCTGACAGCTCCACCCAGCGCTCGGTCAGCCGGCGCCGCTCGCGCAACCCCAGGCCGTCGAGGTAGAACGCCAGCGCGCGGGGGAGGTCGTCGACCTCGATGTAGACGTGGATCTCGGTCATGCCGGCCGGACGGCGCGGCCGGTCGGCATCACGCCGATCGGATCGCGCGGCTGCCGTGTTGGCGGGTTCGCGGGCACGGATTGACCTCCTTGCTTGACACTGCGGGTGAGTGACTGGTGGGATCAGCCCCGCCGTACGACTGGACAAGGGTGAATTGGATGGCTACTCGGGTTGGATCTCGCCTCGGCCGCGCGTTCGGCGTCATGCTCGCATGCGCCGCGCTGCACACGACCTCCGCGCTGGCGGCACCCGTCGCCGACGGCGGGCTGATACGGACGCCGGACGGCGCCGTGTACCGGGTTGTGGGCGGAGCGCCGCTGTGGATCTCGAGCTGCGCCTACAGCAACAAGTGCGCCGGGGTCGTCGACGTCAAGGACCTCTCGGGCTACAAGCAGTTTCCGGTCGACAACGCGGTGGTTCGGAATGTGACCGACGGCGGCTACTACCGCTTTGCCGGCGGCGCACCGCTGCTGGTGCGCTGTGACATCGGCGCGGGCTGCATGAACCCCACGACGATCGACACCAAGACGTTCTCCCAGCTCGGCCGGCCGAACGCGACCGTCGCCGTGCACCTGCGCAGCGTCCCGGCCAACAGCACCACGGTGCGCAATGCCGACGACGGGCGGATCTACCGGTTCGCCGGCGGCGCGCCGCTGCCGATCGCGGCCTGCTCGTGCACGCCGATCCTGATCGACGGACGGACGTTCGCGCTCGCCGGGACGGCGACGCCCTCGCTGCCGCACCTCGCCGCGCTGCCCGCCGACGCCACGTTCCTGCTCGCCGCGCCGACCTACTATCGGGTCGCGGGCGGCGCCGCGGTGCGGCTGACCAACTGCGCGGCGATCGGCGGCTGCGCCGGCCCGGTGGCCGTCGACCCCGCGACGATCAGCGGCCTGGGCGGCGGGCGGCTGCTCGCCGTGCCCAAGGACGGAACCGTCCTGCGCGGCCTGCCGTCCAACCACCTGTGGGAGATCGACGGCGGCTACCGCCGCCAGACGTTCGTCAACGTGGCCGGGATCAGCGTCGACGACGGCGCGATCGCCGCGATCCCGACCCCGCCGGTGCCCCAGGCGCCCCCGCCGCCGCCTCCCGCCCCCGCTCCGGCGCCGTTCGTCCCGACGATCAGCAACAGCTACCGGGTCACTGGCAGCCGGACGCGCTTCACGGCGCTGACCGTGCGCGGGCTGCCGGCCGGTTCGAAGGTGAAGATCAGCTGCAAGGGACACGGGTGCCCGTTCCGGTCGCACATCTATGTGCCCAAGGCCAGCGCGCTCAAGACGCCTGCATCGATCAAGCGGGCGCGGTTCCACAGCCGCGCGGTGCTCACCGTCACCGCGATCGCGCCGACCGGAGCGGTCAAGATCGTGAACTTCCGCATGCGTACGCGCAAGGCCCCGGTGCGGACGATCCGCTGCGCGGCGCCCGGCGCGGCGCTCACGCGCTGCTGACGCCGCCGATCGCCTCCAGCTCGCCGAGCGCGTGGGCGGCGCCCTCGAGGAACGCCCACGCGTCGTCGATCTGCTCGCGATCGCCGACGATCCCGAAGTCGACGCGGTCCTTGTAGCTGACGACGGTGATGTTCAGCCCGACGCCGTCGACGATCACGGACACCGGGAAGTTCGACACGAGCTCCGCGCCGGCGCAATAGAGCGAGGACCGCGGGCCGGGCACGTTGGAGATCACGAGGTTCAGCGGGGGGCGCGTCCGGCTCAGGATGTCGACCGTGTTGCGCGCGGCCAGCGAGGCCACGGCGGGCGGGATGAACGCCGTCGCGTCGGTCAGCAGCGACGCGGGCAGCGCGCTGTGGCGCTCCTTGGCGCTCGCGAGGTAGGCGTGCGTCCGCTGCAGCCGCGTCGCGGGGTCGGGCTCGTTGGTCGGGATCGGGACGATCATCATCGAGATCCGGTTGCCCCAGGTGCCCTTCTCGTCGCGTTTGCGGACGGACATCGGGATCATCGCCACGAGCGGGTCGGCGGGCAGCGCGTCGCGCTCGAGCAGCCAGTCGCGCACGGCGCCGGCGCAGATCGCCACCACCACGTCGTTGACCGTGGTGCCGAACTCGCGCCGGACCTGACGCACGGAGTCGAGCGAGAGCGAGCCGAACGCGAAGCGCCGGTGCGCCGAGACCGGGCCGTTGAACGGCGTCTTGGGCGGGCGCGCCTTGGTGACCTCGAGCACGCCCGCGCTCTCCCGCGCGCCGAACGTGCGGCGCACGCGCGAGTAGACGTGGCTGAGCGTCGGCACGCCGGGCAGCGCGTTGGCACCCGGGAGGTCCGTGAAGCCGGCCACGGTCGTCGGCAGCGTGCGGAGCGCGCGCAACGGCTGGCGCGGGATGCCGCGCAGCCCGCGCAGCAGCATGGAGCGATCGCGCGGGATCGGCCGCGGCGCGCCGTTGCCGGGCGGCCGCGGGGCGATCACGCGGCCGGCCGGCTCGGAGTCGAGCAGCGCGGCCATGATCTCGTTGCCCGAGATGCCGTCGACCAGCGCGTGGTGGACCTTGGTCAGCAGCGCGACGCGTCCCTCCTGGAGGCCGTGGATGACGTAGAGCTCCCACAGCGGCCGGCCGCGGTCCAGCGGACGGCCGAAGAGGCGCGCGACGGTCTCCGCGAGCTGGCGGTCGGTGCCCGGCTGCGGTATCGCCGTCTCGCGGATGTGGAAGTCGAGGTCGAATTCCGGGTCCTCGGCCCAGTAGGGAAGGTCGAGCCCCAGCGGGACCTGGACGAGCCGCCAGCGCAGCGGCGGGAGGAGGTGCAGGCGCGCGTCGAGCAGCGCGGTCACCTCGTCGGCCCCGAGCTTGCCGCCCGGGGCGGTGCTGGGGTCATAGACGCCCAGGAACGCGACGTGGCCATAGATGCGGGCCGATTCGACCGCGAGGAACTGGGCGTCGAGGCTCGTCAGCTGGCGCATGCCAATGCTCTTCCCGCGGGGCGAATGATCCGAACGAGTGCTGTGGCCCGAACACGAGGGCAATGAGGATCGCCATCGTCGGAGCCGGAGTCTCGGGGTTGACCGCCGCGCACGCGCTGCATCGCAGCCATGAGATCACCGTGTTCGAGGCCGGCGCGCGGCCGGGCGGCCACGCCAACACCGTGCGGGTCGACACGGAGGACGCGACGCATCACGTGGACACCGGCTTCATCGTCTTCAACGATCGCAACTATCCCAACTTCCAGCGCCTGCTCGCCTCCGCGGGGGTCGCCACGCAGCCGTCGGACATGAGCTTCGGCGTCTCTGACGGTGGCGACTTCGAGTACAACGGCGCGTCGCCGAACGGGCTCTTCGCCAAGCGCGCGCACCTCGTCTCGCCGTGGTTTCACCGCATGATCGGCGACCTCGTGCGCTTCAACCGCGACGCCCGCGCGCTGCTGGCCGCCGGCGGCGAGGGTCCGTCGCTGGGCCACTGGCTCGACGAGCGCCGGTATTCGCAACCGTTCGTAGAACGGCTGATCGTCCCGCAGGCATCCGCCGTGTGGTCCGCAGATCCGCGACAGATGTGGAACTTTCCCGCGCGCTTTTTGGTCGAATTCTTCGCCAATCACGGGATGCTCGGGTTCCGCGGGCGCCCGCAATGGCGCACGATCGTCAACGGTTCGCGCAGCTACGTCGACGCCGTGGTGCGGCCGTGGCGCGACCGGCTGCGCGTAGCGACGCCCGTGGCGGCGATCAGGCGCCACGTAGATCACGTGGCGATTTCTACGCGCGACGGCGTAGAAGAGCGTTTCGACCACGTGGTGCTGGCGACGCACTCCGACCAGGCGCTGGCGCTGCTCGCCGACGCGAGCGATTGCGAGCACGAGATCCTGCGCGCGATCCCGTATCAGCGCAACGAGGCGGTGCTGCACACGGACGTCCGGCTGCTCCCGCGCCGGCGCCGCGCGTGGGCGAGCTGGAACTATCACCTGCTGCCCGAGCCCAAGGGCCTGAGCACGGTCACGTACCACATGAATCGCCTGCAGTCCCTGCGCGCCGACCGCGAGTTCTGCGTCACGCTCAACCGCACCGAGGCGATCGAGCCGAGCGCGATCATCAAGACGATCGCCTACGCGCATCCCGTCTTCACGCCCGCCGGCGCCCGCGCACAGGCGCGCCACCACGAGATCAGCGGGATCGCGCGCACGCACTACGCGGGCGCGTACTGGCGTTGGGGCTTCCACGAGGACGGCGTCGTGAGCGCGCTGCGGGCCGTGGAGGCGCTGCGATGAACGTCTATCGCGGGACGATCCGCCATCGCCGCTTCGCCGTGCGCGAGCACGCGTTCCGCCACCGCGTGGCGATGGCCTACTTCGACGTCGACGCGCCGCCGCCCGCGCGCGGCCTCGTGCGCTTCCACCGGCCGGACTACCTCGGCGATCCGTCGGTCGGCCTCGGCGACGCCGTGCGGGCGCTCGTGCGCGAGCGCGCCGGTGCCGACGTGTCCGGTCCGATTCGCGTGCTCACGACCCTGCGCTCGTTCGGCCACGCGTTCAATCCCGTCAGCTTCTACTACTGCTTCGGGGCCGGCGGCGCGCTCGAGTGGGTCGTCGCCGAGGTCACCAACACCCCCTGGGGCGAGCAGCACGCCTACGTGCTGCGTGGGGGCGCCGGCGAGCTCGAGAAGGCGCTGCACGTGTCGCCGTTCATGGCCTCCGACCACGTCTACGAGCTGCGCGCCAAGCCTCCCGGCCCGACGCTCTCCGCGCACATCGCGTCGCGCCGCGACGGCCGGCTCGCGTTCGACGCGACGCTATCGCTGCGCCGCGGCCCGTTCCGCCGGCGCGTCCTCGCGGGCGCGTCGCTGCGCGCGCTCGCGTTGATCTACGCGCACGCCGTCGCGCTGCGGCTCAAAGGCGTCCGCATCCACCCGCATCCCAGACTGGAGGCCACGTGAGAGACCCCCGAGATCCGCGGGCCGGAGCGACGTGGTCGCGGTGATGGACGACGTCGCCCGCCGGATCGTGTGCGCGCTGCTCGCCCGCATCGAATCCGGTCAGCTCACCGTGGTCGAGGGCCCGCGCCGCCGCGTGTTCGGCGCCGGCTCGCCGCAGGCGACGATCGTCGTCCGCTCCCCCCGCGTCTGGCCCGCGCTGGTCCGCGGCGGCAAGGGGCTCGCCGAGACCTACGTCGACGGGCTGTGGGATTCGCCAGACCTCGCGGCCGTGATCGAGGTCGCCGCGCGCAACATGCACGGGATCGACCGCTGGCGGCGCGCGCTGCGGCCGCTGTCGACGCCGTTCTCGCGCGCGGTGCGCAACACGCCGTCGCGCAGCCGCGACGACATCTCCGCCCACTACGACCTCGGCAACGACCTCTTCGAGCTGATGCTCGACCCGACCATGATGTACTCGGGCGCGATCTTCGAGCGGCGCGACATGACGCTCGAGGAGGCCTCGCGTGCCAAGCTGGAGCGCATCTGCGCCAAGCTCGACCTCGGCCCGTCCGACCACGTGCTCGAGATAGGCACCGGCTGGGGCGGGTTCGCGCTGCACGCCGCGTCGACCCGCGGCTGCCGCGTGACGACGACCACGCTCTCGCGCGAGCAGCACGACCTCGCGCTGGAGCGCGTGCGCGAGGCGGAGCTCGAGGACCGCGTCACGATCCGGCTCGACGACTACCGCGAGCTGCGCGGCAGCTATGACAAGCTCGTCTCGATCGAGATGATCGAGGCCGTCGGCTGGAAGGATCTCGGGACGTTCTTCGCGCGCTGCTCGCGGCTGCTGCGGCCGGACGGCGTGATGGCACTGCAGGCGATCACGATCGACGATCGCCTCTATGACGTCGAGAAGGCGTCGCGCTCGTTCATGAACACGCTGATCTTCCCGAACGGCTGCCTGCCCTCGCTGGAGGTGATCGCCCGCCACGTCGCGCGCGACGGCGACCTGCGGATGGTCGACCTCGAGGACATCACGCCGCACTACGCCGAGACGCTGCGGCGCTGGCGCGCGAACCTCGAATCGCACTGGCGCCGCCTGACCGAACTGGGCTACGACGAGCGCTTCCAGCGGCTGTGGACGATGTACCTGTGCTTCTGCGAGGCGGGCTTCACCGAGCGCCGGATCGGCAACGTCCAGCTCGTGCTCGCCAAGCCGCGCTGGCGCGGTCACCTCGCGACCGCCGCGGCGCCGGCTCCGCCCGCGGCGGTGAGCGCGGCGGCGGTCGCGCGTGGGTAGCGCCGGCGGCACGCGCGTCTCGCTCGGCTACGACCGCACGGGCGCGGGCGAGCCGCTCGTGCTGCTGCACACGCTCGGGACGGACCGGCGGATGTGGGACCCGGTCGTCGACCGGCTCGCCGCCGAGCGCGACGTGATCGCCGTCGACCTGCCCGGGTTCGGCGAGTCGGCGCCGCTGGCCGGCGAGCACGTCGCGCCGGAGGCACTGGCCGACGCCGTCGCGGCGTTCGTCGCGGGGCTGGGCGTGGAGCGGCCGCATGTCGCGGGCAACTCGCTCGGCGGCTGGATCGCGCTCGAGCTCGCCCGCGCCGGCCGCGCCCGCTCGGTGACGGCGATCGCGCCCGCCGGGCTCTGGCGCGAGCCGCTGGTGCCCAAGCGCTCGAGCGCGCGCCGGGTCGCCCGCGCGCTGCTCCCCACGATGCCGCTCCTGCTGCGCAGCGAGCGCGGGCGGCGTGCGGCGCTCGGCGGCACGATGGCACACCCGGAGCGCATCCCGCCGCCGGTCGCGCTCGCGTTCGTGCGCGCCTACGCCCGCGCGCCCGGCTTCGAGGCCGTCAACGCCGGAATGCGTGCGGGACGCATCACGGCGCTGGCGGAGATCGGCGTCCCGCTGACGTTCGCGTGGTGCGAGCACGACCGGCTCGTGCGGCGCCCGCGCGCGCTCCCGGCCGGCGCGCGCGAGTTCCTGCTGGGCGGCTGCGGTCACATGCCCACCTGGGACGACCCCGCGCGGGTCGCCGAGGTGCTGCTCGCGTAGCTCTCGTGCCGCGTTCTAGCGGCGCTGGTCGAACAGCGGCAGCCGGCTGCGCATCAGCGTCGCCTGGCTCGCGCGGCGCGTGTCGCCGAGCCGCTCGAACCGCTCGCTGAGCCCGAGCAGCGCCGCGAAGCCGACCTCGTGCGCGCAATGGCGGCGCAGGCGCCAGCGGTCCGGCCCGTGGCCGTCCATCGTGGTGTCGACCAGCCACAGGCGATCGCTGTCGGCCACCGCCGCGTACCAGCCGGTCGGCGAGGAGAGCACGTGCACGGCAAGCCCGGCGCGGCGTCCGAGCTCGGCGGCGATGGCGGCGAGGATCAACGGATGCCCCGACCGCTGCGCGAGCGCGGCGTCCAGCCACAGGCCCTCGATCCCGAGCCGGTCGGGTGCGAAGCCGCCGAGTACGGAGGCGAGGTCCACCGCAGCGCCGCGCAGGTCCGCGCACCCGCCGAAGAGGGGCAGCGCCAGCTCGTCCAGCCGGCCGTCCGCGGCCCTCGCGTCGACCGGGCGGAACGCGGCGGCGAGGGCCAGCAGCATGTCGGCGAGCGGAGGGCAGCCGCCGCTCGCGAGACGCGTGAAGCCGTCCATTTCCGATCAACCGTATCAGGATTGATTAGGTGACCCTAACTCGATCGCGCCCGCGGTGAGACCGCGTGCCGCGCGCGTCGAGCAGGCGATGCGGCTGCACGACGTGGACCGCGAGACCGCCGCCCGGCGCCTGGAGGAGACCGACCACGCGCGCGAGCTCTACGTCAAGCACTTGTACCGCGCCGACGCGCGCGATCCCCGCCACTACCACCTGGTCGTCGACTCGACGGCGCTGGCGCACGACCGCGTGCTCGACCTGATCGTGCTGGCCGCCCGGCCATGAGGCGGCGGCGTCCAGGTTGTGGCCGTCACGATCGAGCGGTAGCGTCGATCGTGATGGCTCCCCCTCGCTGGACGGTGGCGGCGTTCGGCCTGGCGCTGCTCGCCCCCGCCTCCGCGCGCGCGGACACGATCAGCTTCGTGCGCGACGGCAACGTGTGGCTGATGGCGCCGGACGGCAGCGGGCAGCGCCAGGTCACGCGGGGGCGCGTCTACGAGTGGCCGTCGGCGGCTGACGACGGCACGCTGGCGGCGCTCGGCGGCGACTACGTCTACCGGTTCACGCCGCGCGGCGACCCGGTGGGCGCACGAATCCCGTCGCCGTCGACCCAGAACAGCGACGACTTCCCGATCGAGCAGCCGACGCACGTGCGGCTGTCGCCCGACGGGGCGCGGCTCGCCTTCGACGACGCGCTGGACGACGCGGTCACGACGCTCTGGACGCCGTCGGGCTCCACGTCGCTGGACTTCCCGGGCCAGAGCGCGGGGCAGGAGGGGCTCGGCTCGCCGTCGTGGCTCGGCAACGGGACGCTGCTGCTGACCCGCGACGAGACGGCCGCTCCGGACGACCCGACGATGTTCGCGCTCTACGGGGTCGGCGGCGGCGACGACACCGCCGCGGACTGGTTCAGCGACCCGGGCGCGCCCTGGGCGACGGGTTTCGACGCGGCCGCCTCGCGCGCCGGGACGCGCATCGCGGTGCTCGAGGACGACGCGGCGGACAACGGCGGGGTGCCGACCCGGGTCGTCCTGCGGCTGTTCACCGCGCCCGCGCCGGGAGCGGCGCCGGTGTTCCGCTGCGAGCTCGCGGTGGAACCCTCGGCGAACTGGTCGGAGGGCTCGCCGACGTTCTCCCCGGACGGCGCGCAGCTGGCGTGGGCGGAGAGCGACGGCATCCATGTCGCCTCGCTCGGCGCGCTGACCGGCTGCGCGGCGATCGAGCAGCACGTGGTGACGCTCCCCGGCGCCTGGGAGCCGTACTGGAGCCCGGCATCGGACAGCGTGCCCCCGCCGGCGGCGTCCGGCGCGGCGCGGCTGCGGCTGGCGCTCGCCGGGCGGTCGCACCCGCAGCGCTCGACACTGTTCGAGCGCGGCGCCGGCGCCCGGCTCACGGTCAGCGCGCCGGCCACGGTCCGTCTGACGCTGCGGCTGTCGGCCGAGACGGCGCGCGCGGCCGGCCTGCGGCGGACGGTCGTCACCGTCACGCGCGGGCTCGCCGACGCGGGCACCTCGCCGGTGCGGCTGCGACTGGCGCCCAAGACGGTTCGCGCGCTGCGTCCGCTGCGCCGCCTGCGGCTGGTGCTGCGCGCCACCGCCGACGGTGCCGCGCCGGCGGCGCTGGCGCTCAGTCCCCGGCGTTGAGCGTGCCGGCGCGCCGGCCCGGACCCCACGTGTCGGGCAGCGTGAAGCCGTCCGCGAGCGGGTCGGTCGGGTCGACGACGAGCTGGTGATAGCCGGTGATCCAGGCGCGCCCGGTGATCGCGGGGATGATCGCGTCGAGGCCGCCGACGGTCGTGCGCCGCACGATCCGGCCGGTGAAGCGCGTGCCGAGCACGCTCTCGGCCACGTAGGAGCCCGTGAACTCCCCGCGCGCGTCGAGCACCGCGACCCGCGCCGAGACCGCCGTGCCGGTGGGCGCGCGGTCCAGTCGGCCGGGCGAGACGATCGTCGCGTGCCGCGCGTCGCCGCCCGCGCGCGGCGGGGCGACGAAGACGATGAACGACAGGTGGCTGAGCGCGGGCTCGAGCGGGTGCGCGACGTCGAGCTGCGCGGCGGCGTGCGGCCGGATCCGCTCGCCCAGGTCGGCAAGGTCGCGGGCCTCGTCCGGGAGGATCGAAAAGCCGAGCGGGGCGGCGTCGACGAACGCCATGAACGCGCCGCCGTAGGCGACGTCCACGTGGAGCGTGCCGACGCCCGGGACCTCGACCGGCGCGCCGAGCGCCGACACGAACGACGGGACGTTCTCGAACGTGATGCGCTGCACCTTCCCGTCCGCGCACTCGGCCGTCACGCGCACGAGGCCGGCCGGGGCCTCCAGCACGAGACGCGTGACCGGCTCGATCATCGGCACCATCCCGGTGGCGAGCAGGACGTGCGCGGTGTTGATCGCGTTCGTTCCCGACATGCCCTCATAGGAGGAGGACTCCATAATGATGAAGCCGGCGTCGGCCTCTGGATGCCGGCTGGGCAGGACGAGGTCGGCGGACAGCGGGGCCATGCCGCGCGGCTCGAACAGCACGAGCCGCCGCAGCCAGTCGCCCTCGCGCTCGAGGTGGTGCATCTTCTCGAGCATCGTCTCGCCCGGCACGTCGAGCACGCCGCCGACGATGATCCGGCTCGGCTCGCCCTCCGCGTGGGCGTCGACGCAGTGGATGACCCGCGTCATCCGGCGGGCGCCGCAGCGGCGAAGCCGAGCACGATGAAGCCGAACAGCGCCACGACCCCGAACGCGTGCGGGAGACCGCTCTCGGCCACGGTCAGCAGACCGAAGCCGGCGAGCAGGCAGGCGCCGGCGGCGCGGGCGAGCAGCCCCGACCGTGAGACGGCGGCGACGGCCCGGCGCGGCGGGACGGCCGCGCGCGCGGGTCCGCCGTAGCCGAGACGGCCGTGCAGCACGAGCCGGAAGAGCAGCGCCAGCGACGGGAACAGGATCAGGCCGCCCGCCACCACGGCGACGATCAGCACCACCAGCGCGTCGTGCGGCGCGGCGGCCTGGGCGATCGTCAGGCCCGGCAGGATCGTCGGCTGCTGCGCGAGCGCCCAGCCCGCGATGATCGCCGCGACGGCGAGCGCCGCGGTGTAGCGGGCGGCCTCGAACTGGGAGCGGTACACGAGCCCCAGCGCCGCGACGCCGGCGAGCGCCGAGACGATCAGGGCGGCGAGCCCGCTGCCGCTGACGAGGCCGTCGTAGAGCTCCGGAGCGTCGGAGTGCACGACGACGAGCCCCACGACGGCGAGCGCGCCGGCCACCGCGCCGGCGCCGAGCGCCCGCGTGCGGAACGCCGGGACGAGGGCCGCGTGGGCGTGCGACCGCGACGCTCCGCGCGCGGCGTCGGCGGCGAGGAAGACCGCGGCGAGGTACGCGGACGAGACGACCGCGAGCACGCCGATCGTGATCGAGGTCGGGTTCAGCCAGCTCGAGAACAGGTCACCCGCCGCGTTGCCCGGCGGGACGCGGAGCGAGGCGATCCCGCCCGCCGCGGCGCCGAGCGCGAAGGGCGCGAGCACGGACGAGACCGCGGACACGAGGTCGATCGCCGCGACCTGCCCGCGCGACTGCGCGCCCGCCCGCAGCGCGTACGCCGCGCCGCGGGCGATGATCCCGAGCCCGGCGACGAACAGCGCGACGCAGAGCGTCGACGCGATCGACCCGAAGGCCTCCGGGTAGCCGGTCCAGAACACGGTCAGCACGAAGATCAGCCACACGTGGTTGGCCTCCCACACGGGCGCCATGGCCTCGTGGGCGTGCTCGCGGACGCCGTCGGAGCCCGTCACCTGCCAGACGGCGGCGCCGAAGTCCGCGCCGCCCAGCACGACGTACAGCGCCAGCCCGACGAGCACGAACACCATCGGGACGTCGTAGAGATGCATGGCTAGTGCGGCACCTCGAGCGGGGTGCGCGCGAGCCGGCGCAGGATCCACACCACGCCGGCCGCGACGAGCGCGTAGACCAGCGCGAGGATGCCGTAGCCGACGGGGATGCCGTCGGCGCCGGTCACCGCCTCCGACGTGCGCATCACGTGCCAGACCACCCACGGCTGGCGGCCGACCTCGGTCGTGACCCAGCCGGCGATCAGCGCCACCACCGACAGCGGGCCGGCCAGCGCGACCGCGCGGAAGAACCAGAGCGACTCGAGCAGCTGCGGCCGGCGCCAGCGGCCGAACACGAACGCGACGCCGAGCAGCGCCAGCAGCGTGCCGATCCCGACCATCGTCTGGAACGCGATCCGGACGACGTTGACCGGCGCGCGGTCCTGGGGCGGGAAGGCGTCGAGCCCGAGGACGCGGGCGTTGGGATCGTGGAAGGCGAGGAGCGAGAGCCCCTTCGGGACCGGGACCCCGAACTTGACCTGGTCGTCGGTGAACCAGCCGAGGATGTGGATGGGCGCGCCACGCTCGGTGTGGGGGAGACCTTCGAGCGCCGCGAGCTTGGCGGGCTGCTTGGCCGCAACCTCGCGCCCGGCCCAGTCGCCGACCAGCACCTGCACCGGGGACGCCAGCGCGGCGACGGTCAGCGGGATCGTGAACGCGAGCCGCTCGTAGCGTCCCCAGCGGCCGCGCAGCCGGCCGACGGCGTAGGCGCCCGCCATCACGAACCCGGTCACGATGAACCCCGCCAGGTACATGTGGATCAGCTCGTGCCAGAAGTACGAGTTGGCGAACAGCGCCGTGAGCGGATGCACGTCGACCGCGCGGCCGTTCACGAGGCGGAAGCCGCCTGGATGGTTCATCCAGCCGTTGACGGCGATCACCATCCAGGAGCCGGTGAAGCCGGTGATCACGATCGGGACGCCGGAGAGCATGTGCGCCCGCGGCGACAGGCGGTCCCAGCCGTAGACGAAGATCCCGATGAAGATCGCCTCCATGAAGAAGGAGAACCCCTCGATCGCGAACCCGAGGCCGAAGACGGCGCCGAAGGTGCCGGTGAACGCCGGCCACAGCAGGCCCATCTCGAACGAGAGGATCGTGCCGGTGATCACGCCGACCGCGAACAGCGCGACCATGATCCGGGTCCAGCGGCGGGCGAGCGTCCGGAACACCTCGTCGCCGGTGCGGTGGTACCGGTGCTCGACGAACAGGACCATCGCCGGGAACGCGATCCCGAAGCACACCAGCGGGATGTGCACCGCGAACGACAGCGCCTGCATCTGGCGAGCCTGCGTCAGGTACTCCTGCTGCACGGGTGCGAGTGCCGCGAACACGGAGCGCATTCTCTCAGCCGCGCCGACCGGACACTTGCCAGCATCTCCTGATTGCTGTTGACTCGATCACCAGAGGAGACTGCCGGGGCGCTTGCGCCGGCTACCAGGATGATGGAATCCGACGCACCGCGGACGCCGACCCGCGCCGCCACGCTGGACGCGACGCTTGCGGCGGTGCTCGACGCGGCGCCGGTCGCACAGGCGCTGCTCGACCGCGAGCTGTGCGTGACCCGCACCAACGGCGCGCTCGAGCGCAGCGGACTGCTGGTGGCCGGCGCGACCGGGCGCCCGCTGCGCGAGGCGCTCCCGGGGCCGGTCGGCGCGCAGGCCGAGCGGCTCGCGCGCGCCGCGCTCGGCGGCCGCGAGGTCTGCACCGGCGCGCTCGTCGAGCTCGATGTGCACTGGGAGATCCGCTGCTTCGCGGTCCGCCTGCCGGACGGCGAGCTGCTCGGCGCGGGCGTGATGCTCGAGGACGTCAGCGGGCGCGATCGCACGGTCGACGCGCTGCGGCTGAGCCGCGAGCGGCTGCGCGCGATGTTCGACGCGAGCCCGATCGGGATCACGGTGCGCGACGCGGACGCGCGCCTGCTCGAGTGCAACCGCGCCTACGCGCGGCTGCTGGGCCACACGCCCGCCGAGCTGGTCGGGACCGACCTCTCGGCGGTCACGGCCCCGGAGCATCTGGCGGCGACGCTCGCGGACTACCAGGCGCTGTGGCACTCCGACGGGCCGATGGACACCGAGTACACGCTCCGCAGTAGCGACGGGCGCCCGGTGCAGATCCGGGCGGCGGGCTCGACCGTGCGCGACGCCGGCGGATCCCCGATCTACCGTGTGTCGCTCGTCGAGGACGTGACCGAACGCAACCGCCTGCAGGCCGAGCTGGCCCAGGTGCAGCGCGCGGAGGCGGTCGGGCGCCTGGCCGCCGGCGTGGCCCACGACTTCAACAACATGCTCGCGGCGATCCTGGGGTTCACCGAGGTCGTGTCCCAACAGCTGGCCCCTGCCGACGTCCTCCAGGAGGATCTCGGCGAGATCCGCCGCGCCGCGGAGCATTCACGCGAGCTGACCCGGGAGCTGCTGGCGTTCGGCCGCCAGCAGGTGCTCGAGCGCAGCCTCGTGGCCGTCGCCGGCGTCGTCGACGGGCTGGGGCGGATGCTCCGGCGCACGCTCCCCGCATCGATCGAGCTGATCATCGAAGACCGCTCGAACGGTGCGCACGTGCTCGTCGACCGCGCCCAGCTCGAGCAGGTGATCGTCAATCTCGCCCTCAATGCGCGCGACGCGATGCCGCGCGGGGGCCGGCTCAGCCTGCGCACCGGCGCCGGCTCCGGCGCGGTCACGATCTCGGTCACGGACACCGGCGAGGGCATGACCGACGAGGTCCGCGAGCACATCTTCGAGCCGTTCTTCACCACCAAGCAGTTCGGCAAGGGCACCGGACTCGGCCTGGCGACCGTGTTCGGCATCGTGGAGCAGAGCGGCGGCACGATCAGCATCGACTCGGTGCCGGGCGCCGGCAGTACGTTCGTCGTGACGCTGCCCCGGGCCGCGCCCGAGCCGGAGGGCGAAGCGGGCGAGGCGCCGCCGGCGCCGGTCGCCTGCGGGCCCGGCCGCGTCGTGCTCGTCGTCGAGGACGAGGATCAGGTCCGGCGCCTCATGCGGCGGGTGCTCGAGCGCGACGGCCACACGGTGCTGGCCGCGGCCACCGGCGCCGAGGCGCTCGGGCTGCTCGACACCCATCCGGGGCAGATCGATCTGCTGCTGAGCGACATGATCCTGCCCGACCTGCACGGCGCAGAACTCGCGGCGCGCGCGCACGAGCTGCGCCCGAGCCTGGTGGTGCTCTACAGCTCGGGCTATCCGGGAGACGAGATCGCCCGCGACGGTCTGCCCTCCGGCGCCGGCTTCCTGCCCAAGCCGTTCACCGCGGACGGCCTCCGCGGCGCGGTGGTGGCGGCATTCCGAGGTTCCAGCGCGTAAGGTCCGGCACAGCATCATGCGCGTCGCCCGCGGCGGGAGGGATCTGTGAGCAGCTTCATGGCGGTCGACCCGGCGACCGGCCACCAGTTCGCCGAGCTCCCGGAGACGACGCCGGAGCAGGTCGCCGAGCTGGTCGCCGACGCCCACCGCGCGCTGGAGGTCGAGCACGACTGGCGCGTGCCCGACGTCCGCGCGCGCACGCTCGCCCGGTTCGCGCGCACGGTCGAGAGCGAGGCGAAGGCGCTCGCCGACATCGAGACGCGCGACACCGGCAAGCCGCTCGCGCAGGCCCGGGCCGACGTCGCCGCCGCGGTCCGCTACCTCGACTACTACGCGGGCTCGCTCGAACGCCTCGAAGGCCGCCAGATCCCGCTCGGCCCCGGCGTCCTCGACTACACGGTGCGCGAGCCATGGGGCGTCTGCGCCCAGATCATCCCCTGGAACTACCCGCTCCAGATCGCCACCCGCTGCGCGGCGCCGGCGCTGGCGGCCGGGAACGCGGTGATCCTCAAGCCGTCCGAGCTCGCGTCGCTGACGCCGCTGCGGCTGGCCGACCTCGCCGAGCGCGCGGGCGTCCCGTACGGCATGCTGCGGGTCGCGACGGGCCACGCCGCCACCGGCGCCGCGCTGGTCGAGCACCCCGGCGTCGACCACGTGACGTTCGTGGGCTCGGCGGCGACGGGCGCGACCGTCGCGGGTGCCTGCGCGAAGCGCCTCGCGCCGCTGCAGCTCGAGCTCGGCGGCAAGTCGGCGAACGTCGTCTTCGCCGACGCGGACCTCGGGCGGGCGGTCCCCGCGATCGTCAAGGCGCTGATCCAGAACGCCGGACAGAGCTGCTCCGCCGGCACGCGGCTGCTCGTCGACGACGCCGTGTACGACGAGGTGCTCGAGCGCGTCAAGGTCGCGCTGGAGCGGCTCAAGCTCGGGCCGGGGATCGAGGATCCGGACCTCGGCCCGCTGATCTCCGAGCGCCAGCTCGAACGCGCGACGGCGATGCTCGCCGCCGCCCGCGCGGCCGGCGCCACGGTGCTCACCGGCGGCGAGCATCGCGGCGGCCTGTTCCTGGCGCCCACGCTCGTCACCGGCGTGCGCCCGGAGATGGAGCTCTTCCAGGAGGAGGTCTTCGGCCCGGTGCTCGCCGCGCTGCCGTTCAGCGGCGACGAGGAGGCGGTGCGGCTCGCCAACGCGACGGCCTACGGCCTCGTCGCGGGCGTCTGGACGCGCGATCTCGCCCGCGCGCACCGCGTCGCCGGCGCGATCCGGGCCGGGCAGGTGTTCGTCAACACCTACGGGGTCGGCGGCGGCGTCGAGCTGCCGTTCGGCGGCATGAAGCGTTCGGGATACGGTCGCGGCAAGGGCGTCGAGGCGCTGCTCGCGTACTCGCAGCTCAAGAACGTCTGCGTCTCACTGGAGTAGACGTGTCTGACGTCCTCACCGCGGTCGACGAGCTCGCCGGCGAGCTCGTGGCGCTGCTGCAGGAGCTCATCCGCCTGCCCACGGTCAACCCGCCGGGCGACGGCTACGAGGCGTTCGTGGCCGCGCTCGCCGCGCGCCTGAGCGGCCTCGGCTACGCGACCACGGTCCACCACGTCCCGCCCGGGCGCCTGGCCGAGCTCGCGCCGCTCGGCGGCGGGCGGCCGCGGCCGAACCTCGTCGCGACGCTCGACAGCGGCGTGCCCGGGCCGACCGTGCACCTCAACGGCCACTACGACGTCGTCCCGGTCGGCAACGACTGGAGCCGCGACCCGTTCGGCGGTGAGCTCGACGGCGGCTGGATCCATGGCCGCGGCGCCGCCGACATGAAGAGCGGGCTGGCTGCCCAGGTGATCGCGGTCGAGGCGCTGCGGGGGGCGCGCTGGAGCGGGCGAATCGTGCACAGCGCGGTGCCCGACGAGGAGACCGTCGGTGTCAAGAACGCCGGCACCGGCTGGCTCGTCGAGCAGGGGATCATCAGCACGCGCAACACCGACGCGCTGATCATCACCGAGCCGTTCGGGCCCGACGGCGTCGGCATCGGCCACAAGGGCGCGATCTGGGGCGAGATCACGCTGCACGGAAAGCAGGCCCACGGGTCGGCGCCGCGGCTGGGAATCAACGCGGTCGAGGCGATGGCGCGCTACCTCGCGCGGCTCGACGCCGAGTTGCGCCCGCGGCTCGAACACCGGCTCACCGAGCTCGGCGTGACGCCGCCCGAGCCGCACAGCACGCTCTCGTTCGACACGATCGACGGCGGCGTGGCGACGAACATCGTCCCCGACCGCTGCACGGTCACGTTCAACCGCCGGCTGCTGCCCGGGGAGGACCTCGACGGCGCCCGCGCCGAGCTGCTCGCCCCGCTCGACGGGCAGCGCTTCGACTACCGCGAGCTGTACTCGACCGAGCCCACGCTCGTCTCCGAGGACGAGCCGGTCGTGCAGGCTGCGGTGCGCGCGGTCGCGAAGCTGGGCCTCGAACCGCGCATCCTGATCTCCGCGGGCAGCGACGACCAGCGCTTCGTCGTGCACGGCGCCGGCATCACGAACTGCCTCGTCTACGGCCCCGGTACCACCTCGCTGTCGCACGTCTCCGACGAGCGCATCTCGGTCGAGGACCTCGTGCTCGGCACCAAGGGCCTCGCGCTCATCCTCGCCGATCTCCTGGGTCGCTGACGCCCTCCTCGAGCCACGTGTAGCGCCCGTCGAGCAGGTTGATCGCGGCCTTGTAGCCGGCGTCGTCGTCGTTGGCCCACAGCGCGTGGAAGAGCGCGTCGGCGCGGCGGCGCGCCTGCGCGCAGAAGAGGTCCGCCAGCTCGCGCGCCGCGTCCGCGCGCTCGGGCGTCTCCTCGGCGATCGTCGCTGCGTAGACCACGGCCGCAGAGATCGCGAACAGCTCGGCGCCGATGTCCACGATCCGGCCGAGGAAGCTCTGGCGCTGCTCGAGCCGCGCCTGCCAGCGGCCCATCGCGTAGAACGTCGAGCGCGCGAGCTTGCGCGAGCTGCGCTCGGCGTAGCGCAGGTGCGTCGCCAGCGCGCCGAACTCGTCGTAGCCCTTCGGCCGGTTGCCCTCGCCGACCGCGAGCTTCGGCAGCCACTTGGCGTAGAACGCGCTCGCCGCCACGGCGCTCTTGGCCTTCTCGCCGAGCGGCGTGTCGGCCTCCAGCACGTCGCCCGCGACCTGCAGGTGCTGGTCGACCGCCTCGCGCGCGATCAGCAGGTGCATGATCTCCGTCGAGCCCTCGAAGATGCGGTTGATGCGCATGTCGCGCAGCGCCTGCTCGGCGGGGATCGGCTTCTCGCCGCGCGCCTTCAGCGACTCGGCGGTCTCGTAGCCACGGCCGCCGCGCACCTGGACGAGCTCGTCCATCACCTGCCAGCCCAGCTCGGAGCCGTAGAGCTTGGCGATCGCCGCCTCGATGCGGATGTCGTTGCGCTTCTCGTCGGCGAGCCGCGACGCGACGTCGAGCATCGCCTCCAGGCCGAACGCCGACGCGGCGATGAACGCGTTCTTCTGCGCCACGGCGTCGTGCTTGCCGACCGGGCGGCCCCACTGGACGCGCTCGCCCGACCACTCGCGCACGATCTTGGTCGCCCACTTGGCCTGGCCGACGCAGATCGCCGGCAGCGCGAGGCGGCCGGTGTTGAGCGTCGAGAGCGCGATCTTGAGCCCCCAGCCCTCCTTGCCGATCAGGTGCGCCGACGGCACGAAGACGTCCTTGAGCTCGGTCACCGAGTTCTCGAGCCCCCTCAGGCCCATGAACGCGTTGCGGTGGGTGACGGTCACGCCCTCGCTGTCGTAGGGCAGGATGAACGCGCTGATCCCGCCGCGGTGGCCGTCGGACTGCGGGATGCGCGCCATCACCACCACGACGTCGGCGATCGCGCCGTTGGTGGCCCACAGCTTGGTGCCGTTGAGGACGTAGCCGCCCTCGACGGGTTCCGCGCGGGTCGCGACGCGCGCCGGGTCAGAGCCCACGTCGGGCTCGGTCAGCAGGAAGGCCGAGATGTCCGTGCGCGCGACGCGCGGGAGCCACTCGCGCTTCTGCTCGTCGGTGCCGAACATGCGCAGCGGCTCGGCCACGCCGATCGACTGGTGCGCCGACAGCAGCGCGCCGAGCGCGGCGTGCCAGACGCCCACCATCGCCAGCGCGCGGTTGTAGTAGACCTGCGAGAGCCCGAGCCCGCCGTACTCCGGGGCGACCTTCATCCCCATCGCGCCGATCTCCTTGAGGCCCTCGACGACGGCGTCGGGGATCCTGGCGTCGCGCTCGATCTGGAGCGGGTCGACCTTGGTCTCGAGGAACTCGCGCAGGGTGGCGAGGAAGCGCTCGCCCTTCTCGGTGGCCTCCGCGTCCAGCTTCGGCTGCGGGTGGATCAGGTCCAGGCGGAAGTTGCCGAGGAACAGCTCCTTGCCGAAGCTCGGCAGCTTCCACTCCTGCTCGCGGGCGGCCTCGGCGACCTGCCGGGCCTCACGCTCGCTCACGTTCGTCGTCGCCATTTTGTCAATTACAGCGCAACCAACACCGTGTCAGTGACGTTTCGGTCAGGCATGCGTCATTTGGTGACATTCCTCACACTCGCCCTGCTGGCGCATGCCGCGCCGGCTCGCGCGGCGGGCCCGCAGCTCGGGATCGCCGACGACCGGATCCTGCTCGCCGGCGGCGCCCCGGCCGACGCCGCCGTCGCACGCTGGTCTGCGCTGGGCATCGGCCAGGTGCGCATCCTGGTCGTCTGGTCGCGCGTTGCGCCCGCCGCCGGCGCGCTCGTGCCGCCGGCCGGCTTCGATGCCGCGAATCCCGGCGATCCCGCCTACGACTGGGCGCAGATCGACCACGCGGTCGACCGCCTGGCCGCCGCCGGCATCGAGCCGCTGCTCACCATCACCGGTCCCGGCCCGCTGTGGACGAGCCGCGACCCGGCCCGCGACGACCCCCGCTACGAGCCCGATCCCGCGGCGTATGCCGACTTCGCGCGCGCCGTCGCGCTGCGCTACGGCGACCGCGTGGACCGCTACATCCTGTGGAACGAGCCGAACCTCGGGACCTGGCTGCGCCCGCAGGCGAGCTGCGCGAGGACCTGCACGCCGGTCGCCCCGCACCTCTACCGCTCGCTGGTGCGCGCCGCCTACCCGGCCGTGCACGCGGCCGACCCGGGCGCGCAGGTGCTGATCGGGGCGATGTCCTCGCGCGGCGGGGACCTGCGCAGCGCCAACTCGACCGAGCGCCCGCTGGTCTTCCTGCGCGCGCTCGGCTGCGTCAGCACGAGCTTCGGCGCGCAGCGGACGGGCCGCTGCGCGGGCTTCGCGCCCGCCACCGCGGACGGCTTCGCGTTCCATCCCCACGGCATCCTCAACGCGCCCGACAAGCCGTTCCCGAACCCCGACGATGTCAACCTCGCGTCGCTGTCACGGCTCGAGAGCGCGCTCGACCGGTTGCAGCGCGCGGGCCGCCTGAAGCCGACGACGCGCCATTTCGATCTCTACATCGACGAGTACGGCTACCAGACCGACCCGCCGGACCGGATCGCCGGCGTCTCGCCCGCGACCCAGGACGCGTGGCTGCAGAAGGCGGCCTACCAGGCCTGGCGCGACCCGCGCGTGAAGCTGTTCACGCAGTACCTGTGGCGCGACGAGCCGGCATCCGGCGGCAGCTACTCGGGCTGGCAATCAGGGCTCGAGTACGCCGACGGGCGCGCCAAGCCGGCGCTCAAGCACTTCGCGCTGCCGTTCGCGCTCGACGCGAGCCGCGGGCGGCTGTGGGGCCAGGTGCGCGCCCGCGGGCCGAGCACCGTGGAGATCCAGCGGCGTCTGGGTGCCAGTGGGTCGTGGCGCACCGTCGCGACGCGCCGCACCGACGCGCAGGGCTACTGGACGTGGCCGGCGCGCCTGACCGCCGGCGCCTCGTACCGCTACCTCGCCGCGGGCGCCGCCAGCAGCACGCTGAAACGGTAGATGCGATGCCGGCGCCGGCCGCTCCGGCGGCCGCCGCGTCGCCGTCGCCGCGGGCCGTCGTCGCCGCCGCCGCGTCGGCGCTGTTGTGAACCTCTCGCGAACGAGCGGCGTGGGCGCGCCGGCGTCCGGGTAGTGTTCGCGCTCACTGCCGCGCGAGGCGGCGTTCCGGCGCGCGCTCGGGCGGGTCCTGCAGCTGGCGCTCTCATCTAACGCGGCACTGGAGAAGCTCCGCTGAGATACCTTCCGGGCGTGATCGTCGACTGCGCGCACTACCGCGACGGGCGCCGTCAGCACGAGGGCAAGATGGACCCCGCGCAGGCCGCGGCGATCTGCCGTCATCAGGCGGGATTCGTATGGCTCGGCATGGTCGAGCCGTCGGCGGAGGAACTGGCCGACGTGCAGACGACGTTCGGGCTGCACGAGCTCGCCGTCGAGGACGCGCAGAGCTTCCACCTGCGCCCCAAGGTCGAGCAGTACGAGGGCGGGATCACGTTCGTCGTGATGCGTACCGCGCGCTACGTCGACGAGCGCGACGAGGTCGAGTTCGGCGAGGTCTCGATCTTCCTCGGGCCCGGTTTCATCATCACCGTCCGCCAGGGCATCACGGACCTGCACGGCGCGCGGCTGCGGCTCGAGAAGCGCCCGACGCTGCTCGAGGAAGGTCCGGCGTCCGTGCTGTGGGCGATCGCCGACAAGATCGTCGACGACTACGCGCCGGTCGTCGAGGGGCTCGAGCGGGACATCGAGGAGATCGAGCAGACGGTGTTCTCCGGCGCGGCGGCGCCGACGCACCGCATCTATCTGCTGCGGCGCGAGGTCACCGACTTCTACCGCGCCGTGCACCCGCTGCTCGGCGCGGCGGCCGCCATCACCCAGGGCGCGACGCTCGAAGTCGGCCCCAACCTGCGCCAGTACTTCCGCGACGTCGACGATCACCTCAAGCTCGTCAACGAGGAGATCGTCGCCCAGCGCGATCTGCTGTCCACGATCCTGCAGGCCAACGTCGCGGTGATCTCGGTCGAGCAGAACGACGTCGTGCGCAAGATCTCCGCGTGGGCGGGGATCATCACCGTACCGACGTTCGTGGCGTCGTTCTACGGCATGAACTTCACGCACATGCCCGAGCTCCGGTGGCACTACGCGTATCCGCTGTGCGTGGCGGTGATGATCTTCCTGGCGCTCGCTCTGTGGGCGTCGTTCAAGCGCGCGCACTGGCTCTGAGGGGCTCCCCCGAGCCACGCCGGCGGCGCGCGCGCTCGCGGGCGGACTCGAACCGCGCCCGCGCCGACGCGCCGCTCCCGCGCGCACCTATGCTCGCCGCGTGGGCTTCACCCCGATCACCGTCTACGGCGACGTCGAGCCGCGCGCCGTCGCCCAGCTGCGACGCTGCGCCAGCGCCGGCGACGCGCTGCGCGGCGTCCTGTGCGCCGACGGCCACGTCGGCTACTCGCAGCCGATCGGCGGCGCGCTCGCCTACGCGGACTTCATCAGCCCGTCCGGCGTCGGCTACGACATCGCGTGCGGGAACAAGGCCGCGCGCACCGATGTCCGCGCCGACGACCTCCGCGCCGATCTCCCATCGATCATGGACGAGCTCTTCGAGCGCATCAGCTTCGGCGTCGGGCGCAAGAACGACGAGCCCGTCGACCACGCGGTGCTCGACGCGATCCGCGACGCCGACTTCGAGCCGCAGCGCCGGCTGCGCGACCTCGCGGCGCGGCAGCTCGGCACGGTCGGGTCGGGCAACCACTACGTCGACCTGTTCGAGGACGAGGACGGCTGGGTGTGGGTCGGCGTGCACTTCGGCTCGCGCGGGTTCGGGCACAAGACCGCCTCCGGGTTCCTGGCGCTCGCGCAGGGACTGGCGTTCGACGCCCGCGCGCGCGACGGTGAGATGGACAGCCCACCGGTCCTGTTCGACGCCGGTTCGGAGCTCGGCCGCAGCTACATCGCCGCGATGCAGCTCGCGGGCGAGTACGCGTACGCCGGGCGTGACACGGTGGTCGCCAAGGTGCTGGAGATCCTCGGCACGCGGGCGATCGAGGAGGTCCACAACCACCACAACTTCGCGTGGCGCGAGCGCCACTTCGGAACCGACGTGTGGGTGATCCGCAAGGGCTGCACGCCGGCGTTCCCGGGGCAGGCGGGGTTCGTCGGGGCCACGATGGGCGAGCCGTCGGTGATCCTGCGCGGTGCGGACTCGGACGCCTCGCGCGAGCTCCTGTACTCGACCGTGCACGGCGCCGGCCGCGTGATGTCGCGCACGCAGGCGGCGGGCCGGATGGGCACCCGCGCCGAGTGCCCGCGGTGCGACTTCTGGATCACGTACCGCCAGCACCGCGCCGAGGGCGGGAGCTGCCCGCGCCACCCGGACGCGACGCTGGTCAAGCGGCGCGGGCGCCTGAAGGAGGGCAGGATCGACTTCGCGGCGGTCCGCCGGGACCTGGCGGAGCGGCGGATCGAGCTTCGCGGCGGGGCGGCAGACGAGGCGCCCGCGGCCTACAAGCGGCTCGACGCGGTGCTGGCCGCGCATGGCGGCACGGTCGAGATCGTCCATAGGCTGACTCCGCTCGGCGTGGCGATGGCCGGCGCGGACACGTTCGATCCGTACAAGGATTGACGTTTGATGAGAGCCCGGCGTAGTGTCGCTCCATGCCTGGACCACTCGGCCGTCGCCCCCCGAGCGACTGGCAGCATGTCGACAAGTACCCGCTGACCGCCGCCACCGCGCCGGCGAGGCCCACGCCGGTGGTGATCGGGGTCAACTGGTACGTCGAGTTCGACAAGCCCGAGCTCGATGCCGACGGCCACTCCTGGATCGCGCGCGACGGCAGGCTGACGACCGTTCGCGGCGGCCACTGCGTGTGCCTGAAGCCCCGCGGCACGGGCGACCCCGACCTCTGGTGGAACTTCTACAACCAGGGCGAGGAGGGCGCCTGCGTGGGCTTCGGCTCCTCGCGCATGATGTCCCAGCTGAACCGCAAGACCTACGACGGCTTCTGGCTCTACCACGAGGCGCAGAAGGTCGACGAGTGGCCGGGGGAGGACTACGAGGGCACGTCGGTGCGGGCGGCGCTGGACGTGCTGCGCAAGGTCGGCCACAGCGAGGTCAACGACGGCAAGACACTCCCGCCGGCGCTGCAGGAGGGCATCAAGGCCAACCGCTGGGCGCGCAGCATCGACGACGTGCTGACGACGCTCGGCTACGGCGGGCTGGACTTCGTCGACGTCCTCAACTCGTGGGGCCGCGGCTATCCGCACCTCACGCGCATGCCGGCGACGGTGCTCGAGCGGCTGTGGAAGGAGGACGGCGAGGTAGGAATCGTCACCGACAGATAGTCTGCTACGGGATCATCCCGCGGCGGACTATAATGGGCGGAGATGTCGACCACCACGCCAACCATCGATCTCGCGATGCTGCTCGACCTCGCCGGTCGCGGGCTCCAGACCGAACTGACGGCGCGGCTCGCGGCGGTCGGGCTGACGGTACGCGAGCAGTGCGTGCTCTCGAAGGCGGCGACGGGCGAGTTCAGCCAGATCCAGCTCGCCCAGATGGCGCAGATGGACAAGACCACGATGGTCACGACCGTGGACCGCCTCGAGGCGGCGGGCCTGGCCAAGCGCCGGCCGTCCGCCGCGGACCGGCGGGCGCGGATCATCGCCGTGACCGACGCGGGCGCGCGCAAGGCCGAGCAGGGCAACGAGATCATCACGCGCACCTACCAGGACGTGCTCGGGGCGCTGCCGGAGGACGAGCGCGAGCCGTTCGTGGGCGCGCTCATCCGGTTGGTCGGCGACGTGCTCGCGAACCCCGCCGAATGCGAGCACCCGCCGCGCCGCCGCCGCGGGTAGTTCCGAACTAGATCGTCCCGAAGCGGATTATCTGCTACGGTCCTGTCTATGACTGGGACCGGAACCTCACGCTGGCAAGCGCTCGCCGTCCTCTGCGTCGGGATGCTCATGATCATCCTCGACGGGACGATCGTGAACGTGGCGCTGCCCGCCATCCAGACCGACCTCGGCTTCTCGCAGTCGGGCCTCGCCTGGGTCGTCAACGCGTATCTGATCGCCTTCGGCGGCCTGCTTCTGCTGGCCGGCCGGCTCGGCGACCTGCTCGGCCGCCGCTCGCTGTTCCTCGCCGGCCTGAGCGTCTTCACCGCTGCATCGCTCCTGTGCGGGCTGGCCGACTCGCGCGAGTGGCTGATCGCCGCGCGCTTCGTCCAGGGCGTCGGCGGCGCGCTCGCCTCCGCCGTGATCCTCGGGATGATCGTGACGCTGTTCCCGCAACCGCGCGAGCAGGCGACGGCGATCGGCATCTACAGCTTCGTCGCCTCCGCGGGCGCGTCGATCGGGCTGCTGGCCGGCGGCGTCCTGACCCAGGGGCTGAGCTGGCACTGGATCTTCTTCGTCAACGTGCCGATCGGCCTCGCGGCGCTGGGCTTCGCGCCGCGCCTGCTCGAGGCCGACCGCGGGACCGGCCGCGGCGCCGACGTGCCCGGCGCACTGCTCGTGACGGCCGCGCTGATGCTCGGCGTCTACACGATCGTCGACGCCCATTCGTGGCTGCTCGGCGGCGCCGCGGCGGCGCTGCTGGCCGGGTTCGTGGCGCGCCAGGCGACGGCGGCGACCCCGTTGCTGCCGCTGCGGATCTTCCGCTCGCGCAACCTGTCGGGCGCCAACGCGATCCAGGTCCTCGTCGTGGCGGGCATGTTCGGCATGTTCTTCTCCGGCGTGCTCTACCTGCAGCGCGTGCTCGGCTACGACGCGATCCAGACCGGGTTCGCGTTCCTGCCCGTGTCGCTCGGGATCGGCGCGCTCTCGCTCGGCTTCTCGGCGCGGCTGAACCTGCGCTTCGGCCCGCGCAACGTGATGCTGCCCGCTCTCGTGCTGATCGCCGGCGGCCTCGCGCTGCTCGCACGCGTACCGGTCGACGGCTCCTACGTCGTCGACGTGCTGCCGGCGATGGTGCTGCTGGGCGTCGGCGCAGGGCTGACGTTCCCCGCGATGATGACGCTCGCGATGAGCGGGGCGAGCCCCGAGGACTCAGGGCTCGCGTCGGGGCTCGTCAACACCACGCAGCAGGTCGGCGGCGCGCTCGGCCTCTCGATCCTGGTGAGCGTCGCGACCGCACGCACCCACGCGCTGGCCGCCGACGGCCAGGCCGCGGCGCTCACCGGCGGTTACCACCTCGCGTTCGCTGTAGCCGCGCTGTTCGTGCTCGGCGCCCTGGCGCTCGCCGCCGCCGTGCTGCGAACCGCGCCCGAGCGCGAGCCGGTCGCCGCGCCGCTGGCCGAGCCGAGCGGCGGCAACTGATACCCTCGGGGGGTATGCAGCACGAAACGTCCCTGAACCGCGTCGCGCTGATGGCGACGCTCCACTGCCTGGCGGGCTGCTCGATCGGCGAAGTACTGGGAATGGCGATTGGCAGCGCCGCCGGCCTCTCGAACGGCGCGACGATCGTGATCTCGATCGCGCTGGCGTTCGTGTTCGGCTACTCGCTGACGTCGCTGCCGCTGCTGCGCCACGGCATGACCGCGCGAGAGGTCGCGCCGCTGGCGCTGGCCTCCGACACGCTGTCGATCACGACGATGGAGATCGTCGACAGCGCCATCGTGCTGGTCATTCCCGGCGCGCTGGCGGCGGGCCTGGGCGATCCGCTGTTCTACGCCTCGCTGGCGATCTCGCTCGTGATCGCCGGCGCGGCGGCGTGGCCCGTCAACCGCTACCTGATCGCCCGCGGCAAGGGGCACGCGGTCATCCACGCACGCCATCGGCACTGAGTGGCAGGATGCCGGGCCATGGTCGTGACCCGCGAATACGTGGACGTCCCCGTCGAGGGGCGCGCCATGCGCGCGTTCCTCACCCGCCCGCGCGCCGCGGGGCGCTGGCCGGGAATCGTGTTCTACTCGGACATCTTCCAGCTGACCGAGTCGACACTGCGCTGGTGCGTGCGGCTCGCGGGCTACGGCTACGCGGTGCTGGCGCCTGAGATCTACCACCGGCGCGAGCCCGCGGGCACCGTCCTGGGCTTCGACGACGCCGGCAAGGCGCGCGGCCAGGCGGACGCGGACGCCACGCCGGTCGCCGAATTCGACGCCGACATCGACGCGGCGATCGCGTACCTGCAGGCGCGCGAGGACATCTCGACGGTGGGCGCCGCCGGGCACTGCACGGGCGGTCACCTCGCGTTCCGGGCGGCGCTGCGCGAATCGGTCCGCGGCACCGTGTGCTGGTACCCGACCGGACTGCACGACGGCAAGCTGGGCCAGGACGCGGACGCCGGCACGCTGGCCCGCACGGGCGAGATCTCCGGCGGCCTGCTGCTGATCTGGGGCGCGCGCGACCCGCACACGCCGCTCGAGGGCCGCGAGCAGGTGCGTGCGGGGCTCGAGGCGACGGGTACGCACGCCAGCTGGAGCGAATACGACTGCGAGCACGCATTCGGGCGCGACGTCGGCGACCGCTACGACCCCGCGGCGACCGACCGCGCGTTCGCCGAGACGGTCGCGTTCCTGCGGCGCTCGCTGGGGAGCTGAGACGCGATGGACGTCACGCTGATCGAGGCGAGCGCGCGGCCCACGGTCGTCGTCGCGCGCCAGACGACGTGGGCGGAGTTCCCCCGCCTGTGGAAGCCGATGCTGGACGCGGTCTACGAGCAGGTCAGCGGGCCCGACTGGCAGAACATGATGCTCTACCTCGACGACCGGCCCAGCGTCGAGGTCGGGGTGCTGCTCGAGGGACGCACGCTGGCGCCCGCGCCGCCCGTCGTGCTGTCCAGCCTGCCCGCGGGCCGAGCGGCCACGGCCACCTACCGCGGCGAGTACGCGGGCCTGGGCCAGGCGCACCAGGCCGTCGTCGACTGGTGCGCCGAGCACGGCCACACACGCGCCGGGCCGAGCTGGGAGATCTACGGCCACGAGCGCGGCGACGTGCCCGAGGTGCAGGTGTTCTACCTGCTCGCGTAGCGTGCTCGAGCTCGACACTCCGCACGGCCCCGCCCGCGCGCACGTGCACCCCGCCGAGCGGCCCACGGGTGCGCTCGTGCTCGGCCACGGCGCGGGCGGCGGCGTGACCGCGAAGGACCTTCAGGCCGCCAGCGGCGTCGCGCTCGAGCTCGGCCTGTCGGTGGCGCTGATCGAACAGCCCTACCGCGTCGCCGGCCGCAAGTCGCCCGCGCCGGCGGCCCAGCTCGACGCGGCGTGGGAGGCGGTGATCGGCGCGCTGGGGTTCGACGGTCTCCCGCTCGTCACCGGCGGCCGTTCCTCCGGCGCGCGCGTGGCCTGCCGGACGGCCGCGGCGACCGGCGCCGCCGGCGTGCTGTGCCTCGCGTTCCCGCTCCACCCGCCGGGCCGGCCGGAGAAGACCCGCCTCCCCGAGCTCGACGCCGTGACCGTCCCCGTGCTGATCGTCCAGGGCGAGAGCGACCCGTTCGGGATGCCGCCGGAGGCGCCCGGGCGCACCGTCGTGCGCCTGCGCGGCACCCATAGCCTCGCCTCCGACATGCCCGGGCTGCGCGACGCGATCCGGACCTGGCTGCCCCGCCTGATTTCACCCTGAAGAGCGAGTAACCGGAGCTGGTCGGCTGGCCCATCGGTGGTGGTGCGGCTAACTCCCCGATGTGGGGTCTCGCGTACCCATAGGTTCGCTGTCCGAATGCGAACCCGACTCCTCATCGCCGCGGCCGTCCTGTTGGCCGCCACCCTCGTCACGGCCCCCGCCCAGGCCAACCTGAACACCTGGGGCGGGCTCACCGGCCTCAACGCCGCCTCCGGCGCCAACTGGGTCCGCGAGTACGCGACCGGCCTGCCCCCGACCACGATCTATGCCGCCACCGAGGGCGACGGCGTCTGGAAGTCGGTCAACGACGGGCTGACCTGGACGAACTTCTCGAGCGGGCTCGAGTGCGCGTGCGGCGCGATGAACGTCCGCACCGTCTACACGTCGGGAACGACGGTCTACGCCGGCACGACCGCCGGCCTGTTCATGAACCCCGGCACCGGCTGGACGCCCGTCGCGCAGGGCCCGGAGGACGATCCGGCGCATCCCAAGAACCTCAACCAGGCCGTGCAGGCCGTGCTCAGCCCGATCGCCGGCCAGATGCTCGCCGGCGTGGCCAGCGGCGGCGTCTACAAGAGCTCGGACAGCGGCAAGACCTGGCAGCCGCCCGCGCCGGGCAACGGCATGGCGAGCTCCGAGACCGTCTGGAGCTTCGCGCAGCTGATTCCCGGCAGCGTGTTCGCCGCGACCTCGAGCGGCATCTACCGCTCGCTCGACGGCGGCAGCACCTGGCAGCTCAAGAGCGACGGGATCAGCGGCACGATGCTGCGCGTCGCCGCCGACTCGCACCGCCCGAACATCTTCTACGCCGTCGGCTCGGGCGGCGTGTACCGCACGATCAACTTCGGCGAGACGTGGTCGGACATCAGCGGCTCGGGGTCGAGCGCGCTCTTGAACACGCAGGCGCGCGCGCTGACGGTGTTCTCCGGCGTCGACCAGACGCGGCTCTACGTCGGGACCGAGAACGGCGTATGGGTCGGCACCACCGGCAACGGCGTGGCGCCCGGTCCGGTGCGCTGGCGCAAGGTGACCAACGACGGCCTCGGCAACAACACGATCTTCTGGGCGCTGACGAACTTCCTCACCACGCCCGGCACGCTGCTCGGCGGCACGCAGTCCGACGGCGGCTACGCGCTCACGTTCCAGGCGCCGGCCAACACCGCGCCGCCGGTGGTCAGCGCGAGCAACGGCCTCACGGTCGGCCAGACGCTCGGCGCCAGCCACGGCACTTGGAGCGGCACGCAGACGATCGAGTACGAGTACCAGTGGCAGCAGTGCACCGGCAAGGACGCGCAGAACAACGGCACGGGCTGCACGGACATCTCGAACGCGACGGACCCGACCTACGTGCTCGACACGCCCGACAAGACGAAGTACATGCGCGTCCAGGTGCAGGGCGAGAACGACTTCCCGACCTTCAGTCTCAACAAGGTCTCGAGCAAGGTCGTCGGCCCGATCACCGCCAACCCGAACACGCTCCCGGGCGCGAACCAGAGCTCCACGGCGTCGATCGGTGCGGTCACGGGCGACATCACGCTGCCGCAGTCCGGCGACAAGCTGACGGCCAAGACCTGGCTCTTCAATCCGGCGGCGACGAGCACGACCTTCCAGTGGCTGCGCTGTGACAGCAACGGTGCCGCCTGCCATCCGATCGCGGGCGCGACGGGGCTGACGTACACGCTGACCGACGACGACGTGACGCTGCGGCTGCGGGTCCAGGTCACGGGTACGAACGCCAACGGCTCGACGACGCTCGATCCCAGCGGCGCCACGAACACGATCTTCCCCCAGGAGGCGACGCAGACCGCGCCCGCCGAGATCCACGGCGACGCGATCGTGGGGGAGACGCTGATCTCCACCGTCGGCAAGTGGAAGTACCCGGGCACCACCTACCAGCGCGAGTGGCTGCGCTGCGAGGCCGACGGCTCGGACTGCGTCACGCTGACCGGTGAGACCGCTCCCGGGCACACGCTCGTCGACGACGACCTCGGGCACCGGATGCGCGTGCGCATCACGGCCGACTCGAACGAGGCCAACCACTTCCCGGACCCGGTCGAGGTGCTCGGGCCGCTCAGCGACGTCGTGCAGCCGGCGCCGGTCCCGCAGTCCCAGCCGCAGCCGGGCGGCGGTGGCGGCCAGCCGGGTGGCGGCGGGAGCCCGCAGCCCGCGCCCACGCCTGACACGCTCGCGCCGGTGTTCCAGGGCCTGAGCCTCGCGAGCAGCAAGAGCAAGCACGGCGGCAGCCTGAGCCTCAAGTACGCCGTGAGCGAGGGCGGCACGCTCTCGATCAAGTTCCAGCGGCTCGTCGCCGGGCGCAAGGTCGGCAAGACCTGCAAGGCCGGCGCGCACAAGGGCAAGAAATGCACGGCCCTCAAGGCCGCGGGCTCGGCCACGGTGTCGGCGGCGAAGGCCGGCACGGCGGCGGTGAGCGTGAAGAAGCTCGCCGCGGGCAGCTACCGCGCGCTCGTCACGCCCGTCGACGCCGCGGGCAACCGCGGCGCCGCACGGACGCTCAGCTTCAGCGTCAAGCGCTAGCGGCGAACCTGCGTCGGATGTGGGGGGCCGCGAGGCTCCCCACGATGAGCAGGAGCGCTCCCGAGGTGACAGCGAGATCCCAGTTGGAGGCGAGGCTGCGCCCCGTCGTCTTCGAGTTCATGCCCGCCATCATGCTCGGCGGCCTTGGCGAAACCTTGCCGGGACCTGGGGGATAGGGTTCCGCCATGCCCCGCAGCCGAGCACGTGACGGTTGGGCCAACCGGCTCGAATTCCACGTCCTGACCCACTACCAGGACGTGTGGGACTTCCTGTCGCGCCACGACGGCGTGCGGTGGCAGGTCAACCGGCTGCTGATCGACTTCGCGATCTCCAAGGTGCCGCCGCGCCCGAACCCGCTCAGCACGATGTCGCCCTACAGCTCGTGGGAGTCGCTCACCGACCGGCGCTTCGACGGCCGCCACCTGCCGCCGGCCACGCTGCCCGAGCTTCCGGCCGAGGATCGCGTCGCGGATCTGTTCGAGCGCCGCGGCGAGGGCGTGCTGTGCCCGAAGTCCACGGTCACGTTCGCCTACTTCGCGCAGTGGTTCACGGACGGGTTCCTGCGCAGCGATCGTGGGACGCCGCGCGATCCGCGGCGCAACGACTCAAACCACGACATCGACCTGCTGCCGCTGTACGGGCGCGCCAAGCCGGCGACGCTGCAGCTGCGCGCGCACGAGGGCGGCCGGCTGAAGAGCCAGACGCTGGCGGGCGGCGAGTTCCCGCCCTTCCTGTTCGACGGCGGCGTGCAGAAACCGGAGTTCTCCGAGCTCTCGGTCGTCCGCCGCGACCAGGTGCCCGACGACCGCTGGGACACGCTGTTCGCCACCGGGAGCGACACGTCGAACTCGCAGATCGGCTTCGTCCTGCTCAACACGCTGTTCCTGCGCGAGCACAACCGGGTCGCGGCGGCGCTGGAGCGCGAGTACACGCGCTGGGACGACGAGCAGCTCTTCCAGACCGCGCGCAACGTCCTGATCGTGCTCCTGATCAAGATCGTGATCGAGGAGTACATCAACCACATCACGCCCTATCTGTTCCGCCTGATCGCGGATCCCAAGCCGTTCGTCAAGGTTCCCTGGCACCGGCAGAACTGGATGGCGATCGAGTTCAACCTGCTCTACCGCTGGCACGCGCTGATCCCGTCGCTGCTGCAGGTCGGCTCCGACCAGCTGCCGGTGTGGCAGACGGTCTTCGACCCCGAGCTCGTCACGCGCAACGGGCTGGCGCGGCTGTTCGAGGACGCTTCGCAGCAGCCGGCCGGGCGCATCGGGCTGTTCAACACCGACCACTCGCTGCGGGCGGTGGAGCTGGCGTCGGTCCGCGAGGCGCGCTGGGTGCAGCTCGCGCCCTACAACGACTACCGCGAGCTCGCCAAGTTCCCGCGCGTGACGAGCTTCGACCAGATCTCGGGCGACCGCGCGGTCCAGGACGGGCTGCGCGACGTCTACGGCAGCGTCGACCGGGTCGAGCTCTATCCCGGCCTGTTTGCCGAGGACCCGCGGCCGAACTCCGTGCTGCCGTCGCTGATCGGGCGGCTTGTCGGCGTCGACGCGTTCTCCCAGGCGCTCACGAACCCGCTGCTGTCGCCGCGCCTGTTCAACGAGGCGACGTTCTCGCCGCTCGGCATGGAGATCATCCGCACGACCGCGTCGCTGTCGGACATCGTGCACCGCAACATCCCCGAGGCGCCCGGGAACTACTTCGTGTCGATGACCCGGCGCGACTGGGTCCGCCAGCCGGGTTGAGCGGCAAATGGCGCTGAATGCCGGTGCGGCCGAGTACCCTCCATCGGCAGATGTCGGTCGCTGCCGGTTGGCTTGCGCTGGGCGTCGCGCTGCATCTGGCCAACCAGCTCGCGCGCGGTCGCGGCTGGCATAACGCGGTGCGCCGCGCGGGCGCGGCGCCGCGGCGGCGGGACACCGTCGCGGCCTGGGTGGCCGGTGCGGGTGCGGGCGGCGTCGTGTCGGCGCGCGGCGGCGACGCGGTGCGCGTCGCGCTGCTGCGCCGCGGGCTGGAGCCGGGCGCCGGCGCGTTGCTGACCGGCACGCTGGTGGCCGAGAGCGCCGGCGAGCTGACGGTCAGCGTCGCGCTGCTGGTGATGGCGGTCGCGCTCGGCGTCGGGCCGCACGTCGATGCGTCGTGGCCGCTCGTGGCGGCCGTCGGCGCGGCGCTGGCGGCCGCGCTGTTGCTCGTCTGGGCCGTGCGGCGGCGACATCGCGCGGGGCCGCACGCGCGAGCGCGGTGGGCGAGGCGCGCGTTCGCGGTGTGGCGCGGTTGGGCGGCGCGCGTGTTCGCGGTGCGCCGCGGCGGCTGGGTCGTCCGGCGGCGCGGCGGCGAGCCGCGCGCGCGGCGTGGCTGGGCCACCCGGATGCGCGCTGCGGCCGTGCGCGCGGGCCACGGTTGCGCGTGCCTGCGCTGCCCGGGCTACTACGCGCGCGAGGTGCTGCCCTGGCAGCTGCTCAGCCGGGCGTTCCGGCTGCTCGCGCTCGCGTGCTTCCTGACCGCGTTCGGCCTGCCGGCGACGCCGGCGGCCGTGCTGCTCGTCGTGTTCGCGCAGGGCAGCGGACGGCTCGTCCCGTTCGGGCCCGCCTCGGTCGGCGCGGGCGCGGCGATCCTCGCCGCCACCTTCACGCCGATCACCGGCACGAGCGTGTCGGCGTCGCGCGTCGCGTCGTTCTTCGTCGGCACGAGCACGGTCCTGACGATCGTCGGCACGGCGGTCGCGCTGACGATCTGCCTCAGGACCGTGGCCTGGCGCGAGTTGGCTCAGGCGTCGGCGAACGCCGGGCGCAGGGTCGCGCCCGGCTTGCTCGACCTGTGGATGCGCACGCGCGCGGCCATCGCGCCGAGGCCGTAGCCCGCCGCGCTGGCGACGACGCCGGCGACCATGTCGAACACGAAGTGGTTGCCGGTGGCGACCACGGCGAGCGCGATCGCGGGACCCCACAGCAGCGCGAGCAGCTTCAGGATCGGCTGGCGCAGCGAGGCCGCGACGGCGATCCCGATCGCCACGGCGAACCCGACGTGCAGGCTCGGCACCGCCGCCAGTTCGTTGTAGAACCGCGTCGAGAAGTTCGAGTCCAGCGAGATCCCGGTCTGCGAGCTGATCGTGTCCACGAGGCCCATGTGAGCCAGCCGCGGGGGGGCGACAGGAAACAGCGCGTAGACCGGGACCGAGATCAGCCAGGTCGCCAGGATCGTGTTGCGCAGGCGCACGTAGATGGCCTGCGATCGGTGATAGAGCAGAATCAGCGCCCCCGGCAGTACGCCGAGCTGGGCGATCAGGTAGAGGTGGTTGAGGAGCCACATGACCCACGAGCTCCCGTCCAGCGCGTGCTGGACGGGAGCTTCGACGTCGACACCGAATGAGCGCTCCACGCCGACGATCCAGTGAGCGTGAGCCTGCGCGCTGGGGAGATCGCCAACTGTGACGAAACGCGCTGCGGTGTAGACGAGATAGGCGAGGAGGAAGACGCCGATCTGCGTCAGGGCCCGGGTGGAGATGGGGAGACGAAGCGTGCTCGTCGGGCGGGTCTGGGAGGCGGCGAGCATGGACATGAAATTACGCTCGGGCGGCGGCCGCCACAGCGGAGGAAGCACCCCGAAGCAGGGTGGGGGTCGGGCCATTGCCGGGGTGTGGATAACCCCACTCGCGGGTGCGCATACCGGGATGAGCGCGGGAGCCGCGCGAGTGATACGCCGCCGCCGCATGGCGCTCCGGCCGCGCGGCGCCGCACGCCGCGGCGGCCGCGCGGCGGCGGGTGGCGTGCCGGCCGCGCGGCGCTGCGTGCCGCGCCGGCCTGCGCGCCGCTTGGCCCCGGCGTGACGCTCGCCGGCGTGCCCGTGTCTGCAAGACGATGTCCGCCTTCGCCCGCTACCGCGCCGAGCTCGAGCTGCTCAGCGACGACGAGCGCCTCCGCGCCGCGGCGGCGCTGCCGCCCGCGCCGCGCGGCTTCAGCCGCTTCTTCCCGGACCGCGATGCGTTCGCGCGCGTCGTCTTCGGCGACGTGTGCGTCGAGGCGCGCGGTGCGCCCGGGGCGATGCGCCTCACGACGCGCCCGCTGGCCGCCGACCCCGCGCTCCCCGGGCTCGCCGCGGAGCTCGCCGCGGGCGGCCGGCTGATCCGCTACCACCCCGGCCGGCGTTGCACGGTCGCACGTGCCGGCGAGTACGGGAAGGTCCTGGCCGGCGACGCCGGTCCGCGGCTGCTCGAAATGCAGCGCAGCATCTGGGCGGCGCGCGCCGAGTTCGGCTTCGCCGTCGCCGAACCGCGCCGCTACGACGCCCGGACGCGCACGCTGTGGCTCGCGGCGGTGGCGGGAGAGGCGAACAAAAGGGGTCAGACCCCGATCGTTCGTCTCGGGGCGGCGCTCGCCGCGCTGCACCGCTCGCGGCTGAGGCCGCAGGCGCGGTTCGACCCCACGCCTCGCACGCGCGAGCGCGCGCGTGAACTGGCGCGGCGGGTCCCTGGGCTGCGCGAGGACGTGGACGCGCGGCTGGCTCGCATCGCGGCGCTGCACGCTCGGGCGAGGCCGGTCGTTCCGGTGCCGATCCACGGCGCACCGCACCTGCCGCAGTGGCTGCTCGACGGCGACCGGCTCGGGCTGGTCGACTTCGACGGACTCGCGCTCGGGGCGCCGGAATGGGACGTCGCGGTGCTCGAGGTCGACCTGGGGGAGGCGCTGCCGTACCCAGGAACACTCGATCCGCACCGCCTCCAGGCGTTCCGCGAGGAGCAGCGGATCGCCCGCGCACTGCGCGCCGCCGGCGACCTGCGCCTCGACGGCGACCGCCGCGCGGCACGGCGTCTGAGCGACGATGGCGCGACCGTGCGCCGGCGGTGACCGCGGCGTCGAGAACGCCGGGGCGACCCGCGCGCCGGCGGTGACCGCGGCGTCGAGCACGCCGGGCGGCGACCCGCGCGCCGGCGGTGACCGCGGCGTCGAGCACGCCGGGGGCGGGGCGCGGAAACGACGGGGGCGCCGGCTGACACAGCCAGCCGGCGCCCCCGCGGCGTCCTTACGGTGTCGTGGTCGACAGCGTGAACGTCAACGTCTTGCTGTACGCGCCGGTACGCAGCGCGTCGTTGGTGCCGATCGACTGCTTGAAGCCGATCGTCGCGATGTCGTTGGCCACCGGACCGCCGTAGGTCAGCAGCGTCGTCGGCGCGGACGAGCCGCCGACGGCGGCGTACGCCGTGCCGGTGCCCAGGGCGCTCGACGCCTGCGCCTGCAGCGCCGACGGGAGCGAGAACGGGCCGTTGACCAGGTGGCCGGTGTTGCTCGCGCTCGCGTCCGCGACGGTGAGCGTCGCGTCGCCGGCGGACGAGATCACGGTGGCGGTGGTCGACGCCAGGTAGTCCTTGCCGACGCCTGGGATGAACGGGGCGAACGTGGCCGGGACGCCGAGCGTCAGCCCCAGCGTCGCGTTGACGGTGCCGCCGACGTCGCCGTTGGCCTGGTTGACGAACTGGACGACGACGTTGAACGTCTTCGCCGCTGACGAGTTGCCGTTCGCGTCGGTCGCCGTGCAGGAGACCGTGGTCGTGCCGACGGCGAACTTGGTCCCGGCGGCCGGGGTGCAGGTCGTCGTCGGGGCCGGGTCCTGCGTGTCGGTCACGACCGGCTTGTCGTAGTTGACCGTGGCGCCGGTCGGGTCGGTCGAGTTGACGATAACCGTGGCCTTGTCGGCGATCACCGGAGCGGTGGTGTCGGCGACGAACCCGCCGGACGGATCGACCGTGCTCGCCGCGTCCGTGATCGGGAGCGTCACCTTGGAGTTCTTCGTGTCGACGGTCACGACCGCGCCGCGCGTCCCGGACACGCCGAGCGAGTAGTTGGCGACGAGGATGATCCCGATCTGGTGCCCGGCCGGGAACGTGTAGTCCGTCGGGAACGTCGGGAACTTGATCTCCGTCATCTGGCCCGGGACGACCGGGGTGGCCTGGCCCGAGATCAGCGAGTTGCGGTTCGAGGAGTCCAGGATGCCGCGCACGACGCGCCACGTGGTGCCGGTCTGGAGCGGCTTGGTCACCTCGAGGTAGCACGCGCTGTCGAGCACGTTGTTGCTCGCATCGGTGCTGTTGTCACCCCAGCAGGTGCGCGTGGTGGTGTTGCTCACGCCGTCCGAGCCGCCACGGCCGACCTTCGAGTAGGCGCCGTAGTCGACGATCAGCGCCGCGAGGTTGCTCTGCGGCGTCGAGAGCGAGGCCTGGAGGTCGATCATCGGCGTGCCCGACAGGTGCACGTCGGTCTTGAGCTTCGGCGACAGGAAGACCAGGCGACTGCCCACCGCGGTGTTCGGGTTGCTGATGTCCGTGGTCTCGTTCGGGACGTTGCCGGTCGGCGGGTCCTGGAAGGAAAGCGTGTCGGTCGCACCGCCCGAGGCGGTGGTGAGGGCGCCGGACTGGCCCGCGCCGCGGCTGGAGAGGAAGATGCTGGTGTCCGTCGTGTTGGGGATCGGCCAGCTCGCGTACGTCTTCCAGACGTCGCCGGGCTGCTGCTCGATGTCCACCTGCGGCTCGCTCATGATGCCGTTCTGCACGCCCTGGAGCCAGTAGTCGAACCAGCGGTGCAGCGTGTCCACCCAGGCGCCGCGACGGTAGTCGAACGGATCGACGTGACCCTCTTCGGACAGCCACAGCTTGCGCGGCACGTTGTTGGCCGACAGGCCCTGCCACCACTCGCTGAACTGGCTCGGGCGCACGTTGTCGTCGTTGATGCCGTGCGACTCGAAGACCGCCGCCTTGACCTTGTTGACGTTCGGCCGGTAGTTGCGGTCGGCCCAGAACTGGTTGATGTCACCGTCGGTGTCGCCGTCGACGTTGTTCAACCCGCTGATCACGGTCGCGCAGGCCGTGCGGTGGTTGACCGGCGGCAGCACGCCCAGCGTCGCGGCGTTCTGGTCGGACGTGATCGAGTTGTCCAGGCTCGCGGGATAGTGGGTGTTCTCGCGGATACCACCCATCCGGGAGTAGTCGTACCAGCTCGAGATCGCCGAGATCGGGACGATCGTGGTCAGCCCGTCCACGCCGGTCGACGCGACGCCGTTGGCGAACGTCCCGTCGTAGGACTTGCCGATCATGGCGTTCTTGCCGTTAGCCCAGTCGGCGACGACCGGCGTGGTGCCGCTGACCGTGGTGTAGCCCGGGATGCGGCCCTCGATCCAGTCGACGACCGCCTTGAAGCCCGCGACGTCACCGGGGCCGCCGTGGAGCGGGCAGCCGGTCGAGAACGCGGTGCCGATCGCCTGGGCGAGGATCATCGCGTAGCCGCGCGGGACGAAGTAGTTGTCGTAGAAGAGCGGGAACTTGTCGAGCACGCCCGCGGGCGTCGTGTGGATGAACTGCGTCTCGTTGCCGCGCCCGATCGACGTGTAGTACGGGCTGTCGTCGATGATGGCCGGAACCTTCATCGACGGGCCGGACTCCTTCGGCCGGACGATGTCGATCGCCACGCGATCGTCGACCCCGTTGCCGTCCTGATCGACGCCGGGGACCGGGATGAAGACGCGCTCGCGGATCGCGTCCTGGTAGCTGAACACCGGCGCCGTCTCGCCGTCAGCTCCGATCGTGATGCCGTCCGCGTGCGCGGCCGGCGCGCCCATGGCCAGCGCGGCCAGTGCAAATGCGCCGGCGGCGAGCCTTCTCGCCCCAATTCTCATACAACCCTCCGTGCACGAATCAGCCGGGCAGACCCATTGCCCGGCTCGTTGGCGCAAGACTGACGGCACGGCCAGCCGAAGTCCACCGACCGATCGTCGATTCGGCGTGCAGAAGCCTCAACAGGTGTTCAGTCGTCGGCGGGCGGCGGGGCGAAGACGATCCGCTTGAGCTCGCCGATCGTGCGCCCGCCGATGCGCAGCGAGGTCATGAAGCCCTCCTGGCCGAGCTCGCCCGCGTCGAGCGCCACCCGCAGCGCGGCAAGCGGCGCGCGATCCGGCTCGGCGACGGCATCCTTGCCGACCTCGACCAGGATCAGGTGGCGCGGGCGCCGGTGCGCGGCGGCCAGGCGCACGTAGGGCTCGCGCTCGGCCGGGTCGAAGCTCTCGAGCGGGATCACGACCGTCGCCCCGGCCGCGAAGCGCTTGCCGGCCGCCGCGCCCAGCAATGCCTGGGCCTTGGACTCGACCTCGCCGGCGGGGACCTTGCCGGCCAGCAGCGCGCGCACCTTGTCGAGCGAGAGCAGCGCGCTCTGCTCCTCGATCACCCGCTCACAGAAGCGCGTGCGCACCGCGCGGTCGGCACAGGTCACGAGCAGCAGGCTGCCGGGCGAGTAGCGCAGGCGATCGCTCGGCGCCAGCACACGCCCGCGCACGCTGACGTCGATCGGCCGCGGCGGGCGCTCGGCGTCGCCAGGCTTGCGCGGACGGTCGGAGGACCACCCTCCGCGCTCGCTGTCGGAGATCTTCACGCTGCGCTGTGAGGGCGAGGACATGGACCCTCACCTTGGCAGATCAGCTTCCGGCCGGTACGTCCATATCGCCCGCGATCTCGCTCGCGGTCAGCGCCCGGTTGTAGATCCGTACGTCGTCCATCAGCCCCGCGAACCACTCGCCCCAGATCGCGTTGCCCCCGAGCTTCAGCGCGCCGGTCGAGACCGTCATCGCGCCGCTCACCGCGAGCGCCCGGACCTGAACGCCGTTCGCGTACAGCCGCAGCATCGCGCCGTCGTAGGTCAGCGCCAGATGCGTCCACGCGTTGAGCGCGAGCCCGGTCGATCCGCGCGCGTCCTTCTCGCCGCCGACGTAGGCCTGACCGGTCGGCCTGCCGGTGTCGGTGTTGGCGTACAGCGCGTAGGTCATGTGCGCGGTCTGCTCCTTGAACACCGCGGTCCGCCACGCGCTGCCCAGCGCCGTGGGCTTCACCCAGGCCTCGAGCGTCATCGCGCTCGTGAGGTCGAGCGCGTCGTCGTCGGGGATCCATACCGAGTCGTTGATGCCGTCGAACGAGAGCGCGCCGCCGTGCCGGCCGGCGCCCGACCAGACGGGGCCCGACAGCGCGCCGTCGTGCCCGTGGCCGGAGACGTCGTAGAGCGTGCCGCCGTTGCCCTCGTCGAACCCGTACGCGGCCACGAGCCCCGCCGGCGCCGTTCCGGTGGCCGAGAACGTCGCCGTCAGCGCCGTCCCGCCCGGCCCGACGGTGACGTCGTGCGAGGCCGCGCCGGCGTCCGACCAGCTCGCGAACGTGTAGCGGAAGCCCGCGCCGAACTGCGGCGACGGGGCGTTGACGGTGTGGTGGAAGCCGATGATCTCGTCGTAGACCAGCGGAGTCGTCTGGCTGATGCCGTCGAGCTCGACGCCGAGCCCGGCCGGTGAGGTGGTGAGCGTCAGGTTCGCCTTCTCGGGTGAGATCGTCACCGAGTCCGAGCTCGCGATGCCGTCCGAGTCCACGGCGGTGAGCACCAGCTCGTAGCTCGTCTGGCCATGGAAGCTGTGGCCGGTCGTCGGGATGGCGATCGAGCCGGACGCGCCGGCGGCGTCGAGCACGGGGTGGATGTGCGTCTCGTGGTGGAAGACGATGCGCCAGCTCAGCGACGTCGCAGGCAGCGTTCCGTCGTCGGGATCGGTGCCCGTGCCGGAGTAGGCGATCACGTCGCCGGCGCGGAACGTCGCGCCGTTGACCGGGCTCGTGATGTGCGCGACGGGCGCCGAGCCGACGGTGATGGTCAGCGGGTCAGACGACGTCGAGAGCGTGCCGTCGGACGTCGTCAGCCGCGCGGCGAAGCGCCCACTGCGCGTGTAGGTGTGCGCGGGATCGGCCGCGGTGGAGCTCGTGCCGTCGCCGAAGTCCCAGAGGTACGTGAGCGGCTGGCGCTCGGGGTCGGCCGAGCCGCCGCCGGTGAAGTGCACGGTCAGCGGCGGAGGCCCGGACGTGACGTCCGCGGCGGCCTGCGCCGTCGGCGGCTGGTTGGCGTTGACGTTGCGGATGCGGCGGATCGCGCCCGCGTTGTTGGTCGCGAACGGCCCGGTGTCGACGTACCAGAGCGAGCCATCCGGGCCCTGGGCGAGCGCGACGATGTCGCCGTAGGGCCCGTCGAGGCTGCCGTCCGCCGGCTCGAACGGCACCACCGACGCGACGTTGCCGTTCGCGTCGAACGTCATCCGCCGGATCCAGTTCTGGGCGTAGTCCCCGAAGAAGTAGCTGCCCTGGTAGTCAGACGGGAACTGCGTGCCGCGGTAGACGAAGCCGCCCGTGATCGAGGCGTCGTGGCCGGAGTGGGTGTACGAGTAGACCGGGTTGGTCATCCCCGAGACTGAGCACGGGCCCTCGCACGTCGGCCAGCCGTAGTTGGCGCCGCGCACGCCGATGTCGACCTCCTCGGTCGTGTCCTGGCCGACGTCGCCGACGATCACCCGCCCCGACGCCATGTCGATCGAGAAGCGGAACGGGTTGCGGAAGCCGCGCGCCCAGATCGCGTCGGCGTTCGGCCCGCTGCCGTCGTAGAACGGGTTGTCGGTCGGCGCGCTGCCGTCGCGGTTGAGCCGCAGGAGCTTGCCGTTGTAGGACGTCAGCGACTGCGGGTCCTGGCTGCGCAGGTGGTCGCCGACGGACACGTAGAGGTCGCCGTCCGGCCCGAACGCGAGCCCACCGCCCTGGTGCCAGATGTCCGCGTTCACCGTGTTCTGCCAGATCACGACCTCGCTGGACAGCGGCGCGGCGTTGCCGTTGGCGGTGAAGCGCGAGACGCGGTTGCGCTGGGCGGCCGCGTTGGTGTAGTAGACGTAGACGTAGCCGTTGCTCGAGAAGCTCGGGTCCAGCACGATGCCGAGCAGCCCGCGCTCGTCGTCGGTCACGACGCTCGGCAGCTGCAGGAACGGGACCGGATCGACGCGCGTGGAGTCCGGCTGCGCGACCCAGATCGTGCCGGCGCGCTCGGTGATCAGCATGCGCCCGTCCGGGGTGAAGACGAGGTCGGTCGGCTCGCTGAGGCCGATCAGCACGCGGTCGTTGACGAAGCGCGGCGCGTCGTTGCGGACGGTCACCGCCACGGACGCGGAGGTCGTGCGGTTGCCCGCGCCGTCGCGCGCGACCGCGGTCAGCGTATGCGCGCCCGAGGAGGTCAGCGTCGTGTCCCAGCTCGCGCTGTAGGGCGGCGCCGTGTCCTCGGCGCCGAGGCTCTGGCCGTCGAGTTGGAATTGCACGCCCGCCACGCCGCGGTCGTCGCTCGCGGTCGCGGACACCGCGACGGTGCCGCTCACCGTCGTCGCGCCCGCGGGGCTGGTGATCGCGACCTGCGGCGGCGACGTGTCACAGGCGCCGGTGGTCGCGCTGCGCGCGGTCTGGGCGGAGCGGTTCCCGGCGGCGTCGAACGCATCGACCGCGACGGTGTACGTCGTCGCGCAGGCGAGGCCGCTGAGCGTCGCCGTGGTGCCCGTGGCGCTGCCGGCCGGCGTGCCGTTGCGGTAGAGCCCGTAGCCCGCGACCCCGACGTCGTCGGTCGCGGCGGTCCAGCTGAGCGTGACCGACGTGTCGCTCGCCCCGGTCTGGGCGAGCGCGGTCGGTGCCGTGGGGGCGTGCGTGTCCGCCGGACCGCTCACCGCGGTCGCCATGTCGGTCTGGATCTCGGCGGGCGAGAGCGCGCGGTTGTAGATCCTGACCTCGTCGATCAGCCCGCGGAAGTACTCCGGCCAGATCGCGTTGCCGCCGATCCGCAGCGGGCCGGTCGAGCTTCCGATCGCGCCGGTCTGCGCCTTGCTCGCGACCTGGACGCCGTTGACGAACAGGCGCAGCGCCGCGCCGTCGTAGGTCGTCGCGAGATGCGTCCATTGGTTGAGCGCCAGGACCGCGGTGCCGGTGGCGCTCTGCTCGCCGGCGATCGACACCTGGCCGGTGGGGCGCGAACTGCCGTTGTTGGCGTACAGCGCGTAGCTCATCGCGCTCGACGACGCCTGCTTGAAGATCGCCGTCCGCCAGGTGCTGCCGAGCTGACTGGGGTTCACCCAGGCCTCGAGCGTCATGCCCGTGGTCAGCTGCAGCGACGCGGCGTCCGGGACGGTGACGTAGCTGCCGGTCGTGCCCGCGAACGAGAGTGCCCGGCCGTACTTACCGGCCGCCCAGGTCGTGTTCGCAGTCGTACCTCCGTTGCCGGCGCCCGACGCGTCGGCGGTGACGCTGCCGAGTCCCTCGTCGAAGCCGTAGGCGGCAACGAGCCCACCGGCAGCGCGCGCGGGCGCCGCCAGCGCCAGGCTCGCTGCCGCGGCGCACGCGCCCAGCACGACCAGTCGCCTCATCGACCCCACGGTCCTCTCACGTTGTTGACGAGTCGAACATAGCCGAGTGGGCACGGTGCGACGGAGCGCCGGCCCCGGGGAGGCCCGGCGCTCCGCCCCCCGCCCCTACGGCTGCACGGCCGTAAGCGTGAACGTCAGGGTCTTGCCGTAGCTGCCGCGCGTGAGCGCATCCGTGGTCGCGACGGACTGCTTGACCTGGATCGTGATCGCGTCCTGGTTGAGCGGCGTCGCGAAGCTCAGGAGCGTCAGCGGCGTCGCGCTCACCGCCGCGAACGCGCCGGTCTGGTGCGTCGCGTCGGCCGCCGTCATCTGCAGCGGCTGGGCGAGCGCGGCGGCGCCGTTGACGAGGTGGCCGGGCGCCGTCGGGCTCGGGTCGACGACGGTCAGCACCGACTGCGCGGCCGAGGCGCTGGCGGTCGCGGTGAAGCTCATCGTGTAGTCGCGCGCGATCGACGGGAGCAGCGTCCCGAGGTCGCCCGCCGGGCCCAGGGTCAGGCTCAGCGTGCCGGGCGGCGGGTCGCACACCGGATCGACCTCGATCCAGTCGAACTCGGGCGTGACCGCGGTGGCCGCGCCGTCGGCGTACGCGAAGACGCCGACCCGCGGGTTGTCGGGCAGCCAGTTGGTGGTGCGCCCGACCGAGGTCCAGTTCGTGGCGTCCGTCGAGTACGAGCTGACGAGGCTGCCGGCGCCGTTCCAGCCGAGCCGCACGTAGAAGTCGTCCGGGTAGTTCGCGGGCAGCAGCGGCGAGAACGAGGGGTCGGCGCTCGGCACCGTCGCGGCGCGCTCCTCCGTGTGCCAGAAGCGCTCGCCGTCGGGCGTCGCCGAGCGGCCGACGCTGGTGTAGTCGTCGTCGTCGCCGTAGACCAGGATGCCGGCCTTCTGGTAGGCCACGAGCCCGTGGTGGGAGAGCTTCGCCACGACCGTCCACGCGCCGCCGGGCGCCGGGCGCAGCACGAGGTTGGCGGCGGTGTTGGTGCCCGCGAGCAGCGTGCCGGGGCCGGTGGGGATCTTCAGCGTTCCGCCCGAGACCTGCAGGCTCTGGTCGGGGCGCACGACGCTCCAACCAGGGTCCAGTGCCGTGCCGTTGAAGTCGTCGCGGAAGCTGGGCCCGCAGCCCGGCTGCTGCGCCGGGGCGGTCGGTGCGAACATGAACCAGGCCAGCGCCACGGCGGCTGCCGGCCACAGCCTGATGCGACCCATCGCGTGTCTCTCCTCCACTCGACCGGCCATCCAGGCCGGCCGCAAGAACTTGCGAAATTGTTGTTGTGTAAGACTGTCAGACAAGATAGGGTCCTGTCTAGAGGACGGAGAGCGATGGGACCAGGAGGGGACATGGAGAGCCGCGCACAAGTCGTCGTGCTTGCGTGCCAGGGGACGCTGATGGACTCCGCCACGGCGCTGGAGGCGGTGGTATACGAGCTGGCCCGCCGCAACGGCGAGAGCCCGCTGGATCGCGGTGCGGGGCTGCGCCGGCGCGTGGAGGCGCTGGCGACGAGCCGTCCCGGCGGCCGCGGGCTGGCCTTCGCGTTCGAGCGCCTCGCGCACGAGCGCGGCTGGGTGACCGAGGAGAGCGGCGAGGAGTCGCTCTCGCGCGCGGTCTTCCTCACGCGCCTGTATCCCGACGCGCCGGACGCCGTCGTGACCGCCGCCCGCGGCGCGCGGCTCGTCGTGCTCGCGCGCGCCGACCGCCGGCTCGTCGAAGGCGCGCTGCGCCCGCTCGACGGCGCGTTCGAGGCGATCATCTCGCCCGCCGAGCTGCCGACCTATTCGCTCGGCGACCGCGCGCTCTACGTCAGCGCGTCGCTGCAGTCGCTGCGCCGCGCCCGCGCGCTCGGCCTGCACACGGCGTGGGTGAACCGCCGCGGCTCGCTCCCGCCCGTCGACTCGCCGGCGCCCGACGCCGAATGGCGTTCGCTGCGCGCACTCGCGCTCTCGCCGGTCCAGCTCGCGTCGGTGGCAGCCTGATGGCCGGGCTGGAGGTGCGCCCGATCTCGACGACCGACGCGGTCGTGGCGTCACTGCGCGCACGCATCCTCGACGGGGCGATCGAACCCGGCCTGCGACTGCCGGAGCTCGAACTGGCCTCGGACCTGGGCGTCGCGCGCCCGACCGTGCGGGCCGCGATCCAGACCCTCTGCCACGAGGGGCTGCTGGTGCGCGAGCCCAACCGCAGCGCCCACGTGCCCGTGCTCGAGCGCGAGGACGTCGAGGACCTGTTCTCCGTGCGCATCCCGCTCGAGTGCCTTGTGGTCCGCGAGGTGCAGGCGCGCGGGTCGTCGGTGGCGCTCGCCCGCGAGGCGATCGCCCGCTTGGAGGCGCTGCCGGACGACGCCGGCTGGAGCGAGGTCGTCGACGGCGACCTGAGCTTCCACCACGCGCTTGTCGACGCCGTGGGCAGCCCGCGGCTGGACCGCCTGTACCGCTCGCTGAGCGGCGAGATCCGGCTCTGCATGGCGCACCTGCGGCCGTCCTGGACGTCGCCGGCGGCGATGGGCGCCGAGCATCACGAGCTGCTGGACGTGATCGAGGCCGGCGACACGACCGCCGCCGAGGCGCGGATGCGCGCCCACCTCGAGCGCGCGGTCCACGACCTCATCGGAGATTAGAAGGCAGGGCAGCCCCACCGCCCCACCCCGATCATCCGACCTTCTACGCGGTTGCGAGCGGCGCGAGTCGGGCCGGGTTGCCGTGCCAGGCCGCCCTCAGGATGCTCTCGAGCGCGTCGGTGTCCAGCGGGCGCGGGTTGTTGTCGATCAGGCGCCGGATCTGGATCGACGCCTCGGCGAGCGCGCGCAGGTCGTCGCCGGCCACGCCGATCTCCGCCAGCGATCCCGGGAGCCCGATCCGCAGCCCGAGGTCGTGCACGAACTCGACCGGGTCGCGGCCGGGGTCCATCACGCCGGCCAGCTCGGCGAGCTCGTGCACGCGCGCCGGGCGGTTGTACTCCATGACGTAAGGGAGCAGCAGGCCCGTGCCGAGCCCGTGCGACGTGTGCGTCGCAGCGCCGACGGCGAACTGCAGCGCGTGCGCGGCCGAGACGCCCGAGTTGCCGAACGCGATCCCGGCCAGCAGGCTGCCGTAGAGCATCCCGGTGCGCGCCTCGAGGTCGGACCCGTCCTCGACGGCGCGCACCAGGTTGCGGGCGATCCAGCCCGCCGCGGTCAGCGCCAGCGTGTCCGAGAGCAGGTTCTTGCCGACCTGCGGGCGGCCGAGCACGAGGTCGACCGACGGCGTCTCGCGCGCGGACATGTACGCCTCGATCGCGTGCGAGAGGGCGTCGATGCCCGAGTGCGCGGTGACCGTGGGTGGCGCGCCGACGGTCAGCAGCGGGTCGCAGATGGCGTGGCGCGGGATCAGGTGCGGGCTGGCGACGCCGACCTTCATGCCCTGCGCGGGGTCGGTGATGACGGAGACCGGCGTCGCCTCCGAGCCGGTGCCGGCCGTGGTCGGCAGCGCGATCAGCGGCAGCACGGGCCCTGGGATCGACTGCACCGGGTAGTAGCGCTCGAGCGGGCCGTCGTGCGAGAGCAGCAGCGCGGTGACCTTGGCGAGATCGATCACGCTGCCGCCGCCGACGGCGACGATCGCGTCCGGCTGCTCGGCGCGGCCCAACTCGGCCGCGGCCTCGATCGTCTCGCGCGGGACGTCGACCGCGCCGTTGGCGAACACGGCGACGTGCAGGCCGGCCGCCTCGAGCGAGGTGTGCACGCTCTCGAAGCCCTCGGTCGCGGCGATCGTCGGGTCGGTGCAGACCAGGACGCGGCGGCCGTGGCCGGCCGCGACGGGGCCGGTGGCGGACGCCATCCCCTCCCCGAACAGCACCTGTGACGGTGCCCTCAGCACGGCGAAGTCAGTCATGGTCCTCCCAGGAACGAAGTCAGCAGCTGGCGGAACTCAACGGGGCGCTCGACCGGCGTCGCGTGGCCACAGCCGCCGAAGACGTGCAGGCGGACATCGGGGAGCAGGTGCAGCAGGCGCAGCGCACTGTCGCGCAGCGGGACGACGCGGTCCTCCGAGCCGTGGATCGCCAGCACGGGGCAGCGGATCCCCGCCAGCTCGGAGTCCTCCAGCACGAGATCGCGTACCCAGCGCTCGCGTGGGGGAGGAAACAGCGTGGGGAAGGCGGCTCGAGCGCGTGGCTCGAGCGTCGCCTGCAGGCGGGTCTCGACGGCCTCGTCCGTGACCGTCGCGGGGTCTCCCACCAGCAGGTGTTGCAGCGCGCGCGCGTTCTCGCGGCTCGGCTCGTAGGACCACAGCGCGTCGAGGCCGTCCGGCAGCGGCATCGCCACCCCCAGCGAGCCGACGGCGACGACGCGCGTGACCAGATCGGGACGTGCGTGGGCGACCGACAGCGCGATCGCCCCGCCCATCGAGTTGCCGACGACGGCGCAGGAGCTGATGCCCAGCGCGTCGAGCACGCCGAGGACCTGCCCGGTCCAGCGCGCGCGTCCGAACGGGCCGGGCGTGGCCAGGTGGCCGAAGCCTGCAAAGTCGGGGGCGAGGACCCGATGCCGACCGGAGAGCACGGCCGCCACCGGGCCCCACGCCCCCAACGCCGTCGTCCCGGGGCCCGAGCCGTGCAGAAGGATCACGGGCGGGCCCGAGCCGACGTCGTGGACGTGCACCGCCTGCCCGAGGACCTCGATGTCCGTTCCCGGAAACGGAGGAGGAGGAGAATCGAGGACCACGGGCGGCGGTCCTCCTGCTCAGGCGGGGACGCCGGCGCGCTCGAGCACGTTCATGAACGCGCGCGACCACTCCGGGAGATCCGGCCAGCCCCGGCACGACACCATGTTGCGGTCGACCACGTCGGGCTCGAGCACGACGGTCGCTCCCGCGTTCTCCATATCGCCCGTGAGCGGCGGGAAGGCGGCGGTGGTACGGCCCTGTAGCAGGCCGTAGACGGCCGGCACCTGCGGGCCGTGGCAGATCGTGCCGACCGGCAGGTCGTGCTCGAAGAAGTACTCGGTGATGCGGCGCACGTGGGCGTCGGTCCGGATGTACTCGGGGGCGCGTCCGCCGGGGATCACGAGCCCGGCGTAGTCGGCCGGATCGGCCTCCGCGAACGTGATGTCGACCGGCAGCTTGCGGCCGTTCTTCTCCGTGTAGGCATCCGAGTTGGGATCGAAGTCGTGGATCACCAGCTGGATGTCGCGCCGGCTCAGCGCGGCCACGTGGACCTCGTAGCCGGCCTCCTTGAGCCGGAAGATCGGATACATGGCATCGAGCTCCTCGGCGGCGTCGCCGCAGAGCACGAGCACCTTCTGTTGCGTCACTTCCACTCCTCCCTTACTTGAAAGTATTTGCAAGATTCACAGACAAGTTCTTTCAATCAAATGCGAAATACTTAGGCTCCATGAACTCCAGAAGCCCGTGATGCCCGCCCTCGCGACCCACGCCGCTCTGCTTGGCGCCGCCGAACGGCGCGGCCGGATCCGACACGACGCCGCGGTTGAGTCCGACCATGCCGGTCTCGATCGCCTCGCCGACGGCCATCGCGCGCCGCAGGTCGCGGCTGAACACGTAGGCGACCAGGCCGTACTCGGTGTCGTTGGACATCGCGATCGCCTCGGCGTCGTCGGCGAACGTGACGATCGGCGCCACGGGGCCGAAGACCTCGTCGCGCAGGATCTCCGAATCCGGGTGGACCTGGTCGAGTACGGTGGCGGGATAGAAGAAGCCCTCGCCGAGCGGGCGCTTGCCACCCGTGCGCACGCGCGCGCCGCGCGTCACCGCGTCCTCGACGAGCTCCTCGACCTTCTCGCGCGCCTTGGCGTTGATCAGCGGCCCGAGTTCGACGCCGGGGCGGAAGCCCGGGCCCATGCGGACCGCGCGCATCGCGGCGGTCAGGCGGTCGGTGAAGTCTTCCGCGACCGACTCGTGCACGAGGAAGCGGTTGGCGGCCGTGCAGGCCTCGCCGCCGTTGCGCAGCTTGGCGGCGAGCGCGCCGGCCAGCGCGACGTCGAGGTCGGCGTCCTCGAGCACGACGAAGGGCGCGTTGCCGCCGAGTTCCATCGCGGTGTTGACCACACCGTCGGCCGCGAGCGAGAGCAGCCCGCGGCCGACGGCGGTCGACCCGGTGAACGAGAGCATGCGGACGCGCGGATCCTCGACCATGGAACGCACGAGGCGTCCCGGATCCTTCGTCGGCAGAACGTTCACCACCCCCCCGGGAACCCCGGCTTCCTCCATCAGCGATGCGATCAGGAGCGACGTCAGCGGCGTCTCGGCTGCCGGCTTGAGGATCACCGTGCAGCCGGCCGCGAGTGCCGGTCCGATCTTCCGTGTCGCCATCGCCGCGGGGAAGTTCCAGGGCGTCACGAGCACCGAGATGCCGACCGGCTGGTGCATCACCAGCATGCGGTTGGTCCCACCGGGCGCGATCGCGTAGTCGCCGTTGGCCCGCACGGCCTCCTCCGAGAACCAGCGCAGGAACTCCGCCGCGTAGGCCGCCTCTCCACGCGCTTCGGCGAGTGGCTTGCCCATCTCGCGCACGATCGTGCGCGCGACGTCCTCCAGGCGCTCGGTCATCGCTTCGAAGGCCGCCCGCAGGATCTCCGCGCGCTCGCGCGGGGAGCGGGCCGCCCAGTCCGGCGCGGCGGCGTCGGCTGCGTCGACCGCGGCCGCCGCATCCTCCAGCCCAGCGGCGGCGACCGTCGTGATCACGGACTCGTCGCTCGGGTCCACGACGTCGAAACGGCGTTCGGCCTCGCGCCACTCGCCACCGATCAGCAGGTCGGTTGGCGCGGTGGGGCCGCTGGCGACGGTGCTCATGCCCGGGACCCTAGCGCGAAGTTGTAAGACAATGCAAGGTCTGAGGAAAAGAATTGACAAGCGATGTAAGGATCGCGTAGCGTTCTTTCACAGCCAGTCTGCAAGGTTCTGCAACGCGGTGGAGGAGGAGTAGATGAAGGGGAGACTCACGGTCTCGATGGCGTCGTTCGCGACGATCGCCGCACTGGCCGTCGCCGCGTGCGGCGGCGGTGGAAGCGGGGGAAGCGCTTCAAAGGCCGGCGCCGATGTCGGCAAGCTCACGACCAAGCCGATCACGCTCACGTTCCTGTGGTTCGAGTGGCCGCCGGCGCACGCGCTCGAGGCCCTCGGCAAGGAGTACACGAAGACGCGCCCGAACGTCACCGTGAAGGTCAACACGGTGCCGATCGCCAACTGGCACGACGCGATCTTCACGCAGTTCGCGGCGCGCAAGACGAACTTCGACATGCCGATCCTGGACTCCCAGAACATCGGCGAGGCGGTCCAGAACGGCAGCATCGTCGACCTGACCGACTTCGTCGCCAAGAACGTCGACAAGAACGCCTACTACCCGTACTTCTTCGCCGCCTACGGCCAGTACCCGCAGGCGCAGACGGGCGTCGCGACGCCCAACGCGAAGACCTACGGCGTTCCGCTGATGGGCGACACCTGGGTCATGATCTACCGCAAGGACCTCATCAAGACGCCCCCGAAGACGTGGGACGAGATGATCTCCGCCGCCAAGACGTGCCAGGACAACAACCCGGGCATGAGCGGCCTCGCGTTCCACCAGTCGGGTGCCGGCGACGCCGCCGCGGTGACCTTCAACACGGTCGACTGGATCTACGGCGGCGAGATCTGGGACCAGAGCAAGCACCAGATCCAGGGCGTCGTCAATGACGCGGCCGGCAAGGAGGCGATGGACGTCCTCGTCAACAAGATGAAGCCGCTCACGCCCAAGGGCTCGAGCAACTGGTTCATCGACGAGGTCAACGCGGCGATCAACCAGGGCAAGGTCTGCATCGGCCTGCAGTGGATCGGCGGTGTCGGCGTGCTCGACCCGAAGAGCTCCAAGCTCGGCAAGACCAAGGAAGAGATCCTCACCAAGCTGGGCTTCGCCCCGCTGCCGACCGAGAAGACCAACTTCGTGCCGCTCGGCGGCATGGGCATGCACATCTCGAAGTACATCGACGCCGACCACGTGGCCGAGGCCGAGAACTTCATCAAGTGGTTCCAGTCCGCCGACGTCCAGAAGAAGTGGGCGCAGCTGGGCGGCGTCCCGGGCCGTAAGGACGTCCTGGCCTCGCCGGAGTTCCTCGAGGCGACGCCGTACAACAAGGTGTTCGCGGACTCCGTCGCGCGGGTCAAGGACTTCTGGAACCTGCCCGAGTACGCGAAGCTGGTGAACGTCGAGTCGACGAACGTGAACGCGGCGCTCAGCGGCACCGAGCAGCCCAACGCGGCCCTCGACAAGATGGCCACCGACCAGCAGGCGATCCTCGACGCAAGCAAGTAGCCGGATCGCGGGAGGCCGGGCCGCGTGTTGCGGCCCGGCCTCCGCGCGTGTCGCGGTTTGAGAGCACCCTATGACCGACACCCTCCAGACTCCACAGCGCGAAGACGCGCCCACCGCCCCGGCGCTCACGCCGCCGCCGGCCGCCGCCCGCTTCAGATTTCTCACCGACGGGCGGCTCGCCACGCTGTTCGTCTCGCCGGCGCTGCTGCTGCTGCTGTTCCTTTCGATTTTCCCGCTCGTGTGGGCGCTGTACCTGTCGTTCACGGACTACTCCGCGACGCGCGACGTGCCGGCCAGCTGGATTTGGTTCAAGAACTACACCGACGTCATCACGTCGTCGGAGACCCAGAAGCACTTCATCACGACGATCGTCTTCGTCGTCGGCGCGATCGGGTTGGAGACCATCCTCGGCTTCGCGATCGCGTACCTGATCTCGCGCCGCGTGCGCGGGCGCGGTGCGCTGACCACGATGTTCCTCGTGCCGATGATGCTGTCCCCGGTGGTCGTCGGCCTGTTCTGGAAGTTCATGCTCGACGTGCAGTTCGGCGTCATCAACTCGTTCTCGTCGAGCCTCGGGCTCGGCCGCGCGGAGTGGCTGACCAGCGAGAGGCTCGCGCTGCTGTCACTGATCATCGTGGACACGTGGCAGTGGACGCCGTTCATCATGCTGATTGCGCTGGCGGGCCTGACCGCGGTGCCCAAGTATCTCTACGAGGCCGCGGAGATCGACCGCGCGTCGGAGTGGTTCAAGTTCCGCCGGATCACGTTCCCGCTCGTCTGGCCGCTGCTGCTGATCGCGATCCTGTTCCGGGCGATCGAGGCCTTCCGGCTCTTCGACCTCGTGTACATCCTCACCGGCGGCGGACCGGGGGACTCCACCGAGACCCTGTCGTTCAACGTCTACAAGACGGCGTTTTACGGCTTCGACACCGGCAAGGCGTCCGCCTTCGGGATCCTGATGGTGATCATCGTCATGGTCCTGGCGCAGTTCTACCTGCGCTATCTCAACAAGCTGAAGGAGCGTTGATGGGCATCGTCGGAGAGACCGCGACGGCCCCGCCCGTCCGGCGCAGGCGCCCGATCGGCTCGGGGATCGAGATCATCATCCTGGCCGCTTTCGCGGTCGTCATGCTCTTCCCCGTCCTGTGGATGCTCGAGACGGCGCTCAAGGACCAGAAGGACATCTATGCCGTCCCGGCCAAGGTGTTCAGCTTCCACGTCACCCTGGACCACGTCAAGGCGGTGTTCAGCTCCGGGTCGCCGATCGTCAAGGGCTTCAAGAACTCGGTGATCGTCGGCACCTGCTCCACGATCATCGCCACCGTGCTCGGCGTGCCGGCGGCGTGGGCCTACTCGCGCTTCAACATCCCGGCCAAGAAGGATCAGCTGTTCTTCATCCTGTCGACGCGCTTCATGCCGCCCGTCGTGGTCGTGATCCCGATCTTCCTGCTCTACCGCGACTTCGACCTGCTGGACACGCTGCTCGGCCTGATCCTCATCTACTCGGCGTTCAACCTGCCGTTCACGATCTGGATGATGAAGGGCTTCGTCGACGAGGTGCCGGCGGAGTACGAGGACGCGGCGATGCTCGACGGCTACTCGCGCTTCGAGGCGTTCCACCGCGTGACGTTGCCGCTGCTCATACCGGGCATCGCCGCGACCGCGGTGTTCGCACTGATCTTCTCGTGGAACGAGTTCGTCTACGCGGTCTTCCTCGCGTCGAGCGACAAGTCGCGCACGGCGCCGCCGGCGATCGCCGGGCTGATCGGCGGCAGCACGATCGACTGGGGGCTCGTCGCGGCCTCGGCGATGGTGTTCGCGATCCCCGTGCTGGTGTTCGCGTTCCTGGTGCGCAAGCACCTCGTCGCCGGCGTCACGCTCGGCGCGGTAAGGAGGTAGCCGTGGCCCAGGTCTTCGTCAAGCAGCTGCACAAGCAGTTCCCGGACGGCACCGTCGCGGTCGAGGAGCTCAACCTCGAGATCGGCGACGGCGAGCTGTTCGTGATGCTCGGCCCGTCGGGCTGCGGCAAGACGACCACGCTGCGCTGCATCGCGGGCCTCGAGGAGCAGACCTCGGGGGACATCGTGATCGGCGACGAGGTCGTGACCGGCCGGCGCCCGTCGCAGCGCGACATCGCGATGGTGTTCCAGTTCTACGCGCTCTACCCGCACCTGACCGTGCGCGACAACATGGCGTTCCCGCTGCGCGCCCAGGGCCGGCCTGAGAAGGAGATCAACGAGGCCGTGCTCGAGGCCGCGCGGATGCTGCGGCTCGAGCCGTACCTGACGCGGCGCCCGAGCAAGCTCTCGGGCGGCGAGCAGCAGCGCGTGGCGCTCGGCCGCGCGATGGTGCGCCACCCGAAGGCGTTCCTGATGGACGAGCCGCTGACCAACCTGGATGCCGAGCTGCGCGCCGACATGCGCGTGGAGGTCAAGCACATCCAGGAGCGGCTGAACGCGACGATGGTCTACGTCACGCACGACCAGACCGAGGCGATGGCGCTCGGTCACCGGATCGCGATCCTCAACCAGGGCAACCTCGAGCAGCTCGGGACGCCGATGGAGGTCTACGACCGCCCGGCGACGCTGTTCGCTGCGCGCTTCATCGGCAGCCCGCCGATGAACCTGATCGACGTCGAGCTCACCAACGGGCACATGACGGCGCCCGGCGGCCTGGAGATCGCGGCCCCGGAGGGCCTGGAGCGCGGCAAGAAGCTGATCGCCGGCGTGCGCCCCGAGCGGCTCACGCTGAGCATCGACGGGCCCGGAACGCCGGGCCGGATCGCGTCGCGCGAGGCGCTCGGCGACGAGACGATCTTCGTCGTCGACACCGAGGCCGGGCAGCTGAATGTGCGGATGCCGCCGACGGCGCGCTACGCCGAAGAGCAGGCCGTGCGCGTGCGTCACCAGGGCGCGGCGCCGCCCGTGTACGACCCTCAGACGGAGAAGGCGGTGAGCCGATGACCAGCGCGATCGTGGCGAGCGGGATCTCGAAGTCGTTCGGCGAGGTCGACGCCCTCAAGAACCTCGACCTCGACGTCGCCGAGGGGGCGTTCTTCGTCCTGCTGGGACCGTCGGGCGCCGGCAAGACGACGACGCTGCGCGTGCTCGCCGGACTCGAGAAGCCCGACCTCGGCAGCGTGTTCCTCAACGGGCTGGACGCCACCAAGGCCACGCCCGCGGCGCGCGACCTGGCGATGGTGTTCCAGAGCTACGCGCTCTATCCCAAGCAGACGGCGGCGGAGAACATCGCCTCACCGCTGCGCGCACGCAAGCTGCCCAAGGCGGAGATCGACGCGCACGTCAAGCGCGTGTCGGAGCTGCTGCGGATCGAGAAGCTGCTCAACCGCAAGCCGGCGCAGATGTCGGGCGGCGAGATGCAGCGCGTGGCGCTGGGCCGCGCGCTCGTGCGCTCCCCGCGCGCGTTCCTGATGGACGAGCCGCTGACCAACCTGGACCTCAAGCTGCGCGTCGAGATGCGCACGGAGCTGACCCGCATCCATCGCTCGATGGGGCGCACGTTCCTGTACGTGACCAACGACCAGGTCGAGGCGATGTCGATGGCCGACCAGGTCGCGGTGCTGCGCGAGGGCACGATCCAGCAGGTCGGCTCGCCGACCGAGATCTACGACAACCCCGTCAACCGCTGGGTGGCGACGTTCGTCGGGAGCCCGCGCATGAACCTGCTCGACTGCCGCTCCGAGGGCGGCAAGCTGGTCGGCAAGGGCGGCTGGAGCCTGCCCGATCCGGGCTTCGCGGTCGAGCGCGAGCGGCCGGCGCTGCTCGGCGTGCGGGCCGAGGACCTGTCGCTGAACGTGCGCGACGACAGCGTCGCGCTCGACGGCAAGGTCTACGCGGTGGAGCCGCTGGGCGACCGCACGCTCGTCGACGTCGAGATCGGCGGCCAGCGCATCGTCATCAAGGCCGACCCGACGGCGCGCTACGGCGTCGGCGAGCCGATCCGCGCGGCCGTCGACCTCACGCGCGTGCACCTGTTCGACGCCGAGACGGAATCCGCCGTCGCGAGGCGATGATCGACGCTCCGATGCCCCCCGAGCTGCGCCGCGCCTCGATTCTCGAGCGCGTGCAGCGTGACGGCGGAGCGTCGCTCGCCGAGCTTGCCACCGAGCTGGCGGTCTCGCCCGTGACGGTCCACCGCGACCTTGAGCTGCTCTCGGGCGAGGGGCTGCTGGAGCGGGTGCGCGGCGGCGCCCGCCCGGTCCGCGACGCCGCGCACAAGGCACGGATCGAGACCTCCTGGACGGGGCGCGTCCGCCAGGCCGCGCGCGAGAAGGACGCGATCGCGGCGCGCGCCCGCGAGCTGGTCGAGGACGGGATGACGATCTTCGTCGACGCGTCCTCGACCGGGCTGGCGCTCGCGCACCAACTCGAGCTCAACCCGCCGGGCGACCTGACGCTCGTCACGAACTCGCCGGCGATCGCGCTCGGGCTGACGGCGGACACGATCCACGTGATCGTGCCGCCGGGCGAGCTCAACCAGCACATGCGCACGCTCACCGGCCGCTGGACGGTCGACTTCCTGAGCGAGCTCAACCTCGCCACGGCGTTCATCTCCGCCTCGGGCGTGACGCTCGACAAGGGGCTGACGACGTCGCGCAAGGGCATCGCCGACACGCTCAACGCGGCGCGCGGGGCGGCCTCGCGCACGGTCGGCCTGCTCGACTCCTCGAAGTTCCGCCGCGCCTCGCTGCTGACCGTGACGCGCGCGCAGTCGCTGGACCTGATCATCACCGACGACGGGCTCGATCCGGCGACGGTCGAGGAGTTCCGGCGCGCCGGCGTGCGGCTGGTCACCGCGGGGCGCAACGGGCCGATCGACGACCCCGAAGCCGACTAGGACGGCGCGCCGGCCCTAGGCAGGTCGGATGATCGGGGTGGGGCGGAGGGGCTGCCCGCCTTCCTAGCTCTGGCGGATCAGGGCGCTCAGCTCGTCGCGCCGGGCCGCCATCAGCTCGGGCGTGCGCGCCTCGACGGTGAGGCGCACGAGCGGCTCGTTGTCGGACGGGCGCACGACGAACTTCCAGTCCTCGAACCACACGCCGAAGCCGCTGAGCTCGCTCGTCCGGCCGCTCCCGTAGCGCTCGCGCACGTTGCGCAGCACGGCGTCGACGTCCGCGACGCGGAAGTTGATCTCGCCGCTGAGCGCGTAGCGCTGCTCGAGCCGTTCGACCTCGCCCGAGAGCGGGCCGTCGAGCCGTGAGACGTACTCCATCATCGTCAGGCCGGTCAGCGTCCCGCAGTCCGAGAACCAGAACTCGCGGAAGTACATGTGGCCGGAGAGCTCGCCGCCGAACACGGCGTCGTGCTCGACCATCTTGGGCTTGAGGTAGACGTGGCCGGGCCGCCACATCAGCGGCGTTCCGCCGGCCGCGCTCACGAGATCCGGCACCGCCTCGCTGCAGCGCACGTCGTAGACGATCGTCGAGCCCGGGTCGTGCTGCAACCGGGTCACCGCCAGCAGCGCGGTCAGGTAGTCGCCCGGGACCGAGTAGCCGCGGTCGTCGACGGCGAGGCAGCGGTCGCCGTCGGGGTCGAAGATCAGCCCGAGGTCCGCGCCGTGCTCGGCGACCGCCGCGCGCAGCAGCGCCTGGTTCTCGGGCTGCACGATGTCGTTGCCGTGGCTCGGGAAGTTGCCGTCGGGCTCGAAGCAGAGCGGGATGACCGTGATCGGCAGGCGCCGCTCGAGCCGCTCCCACACCGGTCCGAGCGCGCCGTTGGAGGTGTCGATGACCACCCGCAGCGGCGCGATCGCGTCCACGTCGACGAGGCTCAGCACGTGGTCGTCGAACGCCTGCGCGAGCTCCCAGGCCTCGACGCGCCCGGGCGCCGGCGCGTCCGCGTACGTGCGGTCGAGCACCCACGGCTTGAACTCGCTGGCGATCGCGAGCTTGGGGATCGCCTCCACGAGCTTGAAGCCGTTGTAGTTCGGCGGGTTATGCGACGCCGTGACCATCATGCCGGGCAGCGAGCGGTGCCCGCACGCGAAGTAGTACTCGTCGGTCGAGACCCGGCCGATGTCGAGCACGTTGACGCCGCCGGCGCGCAGTCCCTCGACGGCGGCCGCGTGCAGCTGCGGCCCGGTCAGGCGCACGTCGTGTCCGACGATCACCCACTCGGGATAGCCGAGGTAGTCGGCGAAGGCGCGCCCGATCTGGCGTGCGCCCTCGGCGTCCAGCTGGTCGGGGATCACGCCCCGGATGTCGTAGGCCCGGAAGAGGCTCGGATCGATCTGCACGCCGCCGTTGTAGCAAGGCCCGCGCGCGCCTCGAGGTACCGGCGCTCCGGGAGGCTCGTGGTGCGGCGCGCCGCCTCGCGGTAGGCGGCGACGGCCTGCTCGCGCTCGCCCGCCAGCTCCAGCAGGTGCGCGCGCACCGCGTACAGGCGGTGGTGCCCGGCGAGGCGGTGGTCGAGAGCGTCGAGGCCCGCGCGCGGGCCGTGGACCATCGCCACCGCCACGGCGCGGTTGAGCGTCACCATCGGGCCGGGGGCGAGGCGCTCGAGCACGTCGTAGAGCGCGAGGATCTGCGGCCAGTCGGTGTCCTGCGCGCTCGCCGCCTCGGCGTGCACGGCGGCGATCGCGGCCTGCACCTGGTAGGGCCCGGGGACCGCGGTCGCGAGCGTCGCCGTGATCAGCTCGACGCCCTCGGCGATCATGCCGCGATCCCAGCGCGAGCGGTCCTGCTCGGCGAGCGGGACGAGCGCGCCGTCCGGCTGCGTGCGCGCGGCGCGGCGCGCGTCGGTGAGCAGCATCAGCGCCAGCAGCCCCGCGACCTCGCCGTCACCCGGCGCCAGGCGGCGCACCTGGCGGGCGAGCCGGATCGCCTCGCGCGTGAGCTGCGCGTCCTGCAGCTCCGGCCCCTCGGACGCCGTGTAGCCCTCGTTGAAGATCAGGTAGAGCACGTGCAGGACGGCGCGCATGCGCCCGGGCTCGCGCGGGGAGCCGAACTCGGCGCCGCGCAGCTGCTGCTTGGCGCGGCTGATGCGCTGCGCCATCGTCGCCTCGGGGACGAGGAAGGCGCGGGCGATCTGCGCGGTGGTCAGTCCGCCGACGGCGCGCAGCGTCAGCGCCACCTGGGAGGCGGGGGAGAGGCGCGGGTGACAGCACAGCGCCAGCAGCGTCAACGTGTCGTCGGTGGCCGGCGCGTGCGGCGGCGGCGGTTCCGCCGCGACGGCGTCCTCGCGCCGCCGGCGCGCGTGCTCGGAGCGGATCAGGTCGATCGCGCGACGCTCGGCGACCGTGACCAGCCACGCCTTCGGGTGATCGGGCACGCCCTCCTCGGGCCACTGGGTCGCGGCCGCCAGCAGCGCCTCCTGGACGGCGTCCTCGCACTCCTCGAAGCGCCGGTGGCGGCGCACCAGCACGCCGAGGACCTGCGGCGCGAGCTCGCGCAGCTGATCCTCGAGGCCGCTCATCCCGCGTCGCCGGAGGTGTGCATGATCGCCCGCACCTCCATCGCCCAGCGGCTCGCGTCCGGCCAGCGCGCGGCGATCTCGAGTGCCCGCTCCTCACTCTCGACGTCGACCGCGAGATAGCCGGCGAACTGCTCCTTGCTCTCCGCGAACGGGCCGTCGGTGGTGGCGACGACGCCGTCGCGCACGCGCACGGTCTTGGTCAGCGAGGGATCGGCGAGCGCCTCGCCGCCCACCAGCTCGCCCGACTCGGTCAGCTCGCCCATGATCGCGCCGACCTCGTCGTAGATCGCCTGCAGTTCCTCGGCTCCCAGCGCCTGCAGCGTCGCGGGGTTGTTGTAGATCAGCAGCATGTACTTCATCGCGTGGCTCCCGTCGGTCGTGGGTCGCGGGTGAGTCGGAGCCGCGGCGGCGCGCTCGACATCGGTAGGTTCCCGCGCCCGATGAAGCCAATCACGCTCGCCGTCTCGGTCGCCGTCCTGTTGCTGTTCGCTCCCGCCGTCGCGCAGGCGGCGAACGTGAAGGTCTACTTCCTGCGCGGCGAGCAGTTCTCGGCCGTGCAGCGCGACGTGCCCAACGGAGCGACGATCCTCTCCCAGACGGTGCAGGAGCTGCTCGACGGGCCGACCGCCGAGGAGGCGCGGGCGGGCTACGGCTCGGCGATCCCGGACGGCTCGAGGCTGGCCAGCGCGCGCATCGACGCGCCCAAGCGGCTCGCGGTGCTCGACTTCAGCGGCACGTTCGGCGCGGCCAACAGGCTCCCGCGCACCGACGCCGAGTTCCGCGACGTCTACGGCGCCCGGCTCGCCCAGGTCGTCTACACCGTCTCCGCTCTGACGGGGCTGGATCGCGTGAGCGTGCACGTGCCCGGCCAGACGACGCGCGTGCTCTCGCGCGACGACTTCGACCATCCCGGCTTCACGATGCCGGCTCCGCCGCAGGTCAAGGGGCCCGCGCCGCTCGACACGCGCGCGGTCCAGACGGCGCTCGCGGCGCACGCGTACCTGCCGCCGGAGGCCGTCACCGGCACGTTCGACTACCGCACCCAGCAGGCCGTGATCGCGTTCCAGGCGTGGGAGGGGCTCGCGCGCGACGGCGTCGTCGGCCCCGCGACCCAGGCGCGGCTGGCGACGGCCGCCACCCCGATCGCGCTCTCGCGCCAGCCCGGCCGCCACGTCGAGATCTACCGCCAGCGCGGCGTCGTGCTGCTGCTCGACGGCGCGACGGTCGTGCGCGCGATCCACACCTCGACCGGGATCGGCGGCGACAGCCCGGATCTCGGGACGCCGCCGGGGAACTTCAAGATCTACCGCAAGGAGGCCCGCTCCTGGTCGGTCCCGTACAAGACCTGGCTGCCGTTCGCCGCCTACTGGAACGCCGGCTGGGCGATGCACGGCTACCCGGACGTGCCGACGCGGCCGGCCTCCCACGGCTGCGCGGATCTAAGGGGACGAACGTCCGGCAGTGTCGACCTATGCTCGCTATGCGAGCAGAATTCGACACCGCCGTCGCCGCGCTCGCGGCGAGGCAGTACGGCGTGGTGCACCGGCGCCAGCTGATCGCGCTCGGGCTGGACCGCAACGCGATCGCGCGCCGACTCGCCGCCGGGCGTCTCCACGCGCTCCATGTCGGCGTCTATGCGGTCGGGTACCCGTCGGCGCAGCGCGAGGCGCGCTGGCTGGCGGCGGTGCTCGCGTGCGGTCCGGGAGCCCTGCTGAGCCATCGCAGCGCGGCCGCGCTGTGGCAGTTGCGCGACGGCGAGAGCCGCGACGTCGATGTGAGCGTCCCGGCGACCGCCGGGCGCCGGCGCCCGCGGATCGCGATCCATCGCGTCGCGCTCGAGGACTCCGATCGAGGTGAGTTCCGGGGCATTCCCGTCATCACGCCCGCGCGCACGCTGGCCGACCTCGCGCGCGTCGTCGACGAGGATGAGCTGGGGCGCGCGCTGCGCGAGGCGGAGTACCGCAAGCGCTTCGACCTCGAGGCGACGCGCGCGCAGCTCGCGCGCCGGCCGTCACGCGCGCTGGGGGCGCTGCTGGAGGACCTGCGGCCGACGCGCTCGCGGCTCGAGGACCGCGTCCTGCCGCTGCTGGCCGACCACGGGCTCCCGCGCCCGCGCCCGCAGTACGCGCTCGACGGGCGCCACGTCGACTTCGCCTGGCCCGAGCGCAAGGTCGTGGTCGAGACCGACGGCTGGGAGGGGCACGGCACGCGCACCGCGTTCCAGGCCGATCGGGCGGCCACCAACCGGCTGCAGCTCGCCGGCTACACGGTCCTGCGCTTCACGGACGCCGACGTGCGCCGCCGGCCGCGGCGCGTCGCCGAGCAGATCCGCGCGGCGCTGATCCGATCCGCCGCGTAACGCGAAGACGTGTTCGCGAGACCGATGAGTTCTCCGCGCCCCCCGCGTCTTAAGCGACATGACACCGCACACGACATTCCGCTCCCAGGATCGCCAGGATCGTGGGCGCAAGCCGGGCGAGGAGCCTCCAGTCGCGGCTCAGCTGAGATCGAGGACCGGCGTCGGCGCGGCGATCTGCTGCTGCTCGTCGTAGGGCACGATCGCGGTGCCCACCGCGAAGAACTCGATCACGTGGGACCCCCAGCCGTGGTTTCGCTCGGTCAGCTGGACACCGACGATCCCCTCGGCCTTGACCCCCTCCGCCTCGGCCTGCATGCGCTCCATCGCGAGCTCGCGGGCGTCGTAGAGGGCCTGGGTGAAGTTCGGCATCTCGACGTTCTGGCCCATCTGCTTGAACGACTGCAGCATCCCGCGATGGGCGACGTGGTAGACGCACGAGCCCATCACCAGTCCCACCGGGCGGTGCCCGGTCCGCAGCAGGGTCCAGAAGTCCTGGCCCGAGAGGTCTGAGGTGAACGGACGCCCGTTGGGCGCGCGGTGCAGCTCGCCGCCGCGATGCTTGATGGCCGTGCCGATGGCGATGAACTCCGCCATGTCCTGGCCCCAGTCGTAGCGGCCCACGTTGAGGCGCACGCCGACGATGCCGTCCGCGCCGAGCTGGTCGGCCTCCTCCTCCATGCGCGTCATCGCGAGCTCGCGCGCCGTGTACATCGCCGACGACAGGACCTGCATCTCCTCGCTCTTCTTCCACGAGGACTGCTGGAAGCCGATGTGGAAGATCGAGGAGCCGACGACCAGGCCGAGCGGGTCGAAGCCCGACTCCTTGACGAGCAGGAACTCCGCGACCGAGAGGTCTGACGTGAACAGCCCGCGCTTGTTCTGCTCCAGGCGGCCGCGCCCGGCCTCGGGCACACCCTCGAGCGATGTCGGGTCGTAGGCGCTCATTTTCTGGCTCCTTGCCGCAAGACCAGCTGCGGATCGAGGTTCTGGTGCTCCCCGGACGGCGCGATCGACGTGCCGAGGAGGTGGAAGGTCACGATCAGGTCTTCGCGCTTGCTGTTGTTCTGGTCGACTTCGCGGGTCTCGATCGTGTGCTCGATCTTGACCCCGATCATCCCGCCCGCGCCCTGGTTGACCGCCTGCGCGCTGGCGCGCCACAGCGCGGTCTCGCGCGCGGCGTAGACGCCCTGCGTGAAGTCGACCAGCTCCTGGTTGGGCTGGAAGCGCTGCCAGCCCAGCGTCGCCCGCTGCGTCTGCCAGCTGGCCACGATGTAGAACACCGACGTGCTGGCGACGATCCCGACCGGGCGGTAGCCGGCGCGGCGCAGGAGCGTGAACTCGGGCAGCGAGAGGTCGGTCAGCACCGGCGCACCGTCGTGGTCGGGCAGGTGCACCGCGGTCCCGTTGACGGCGATCTCGAGCTCGTCGGACATGAACGCGTGCCGGTTGGCCTTGAAGGTCACGTCGACGACGGCGTGGCAGCCGGCCAGCTCGGCCTCCTGCGCGAGCCGCCCCAGCGCGAGCGAGCGCGCGTGGTTCCAGGCGTCGGTCAGCGGGCGCAGCTCGGTCAGCTGGCCCTGCATGTTCCAGCCGCCCCACGGGAAGTTCTGCCAGCCGATCTTGTAGACGCTCGAGCCCATCACCTGGCAGACGGGGCGGATGCCGTCCAGCCGGGCGAGCGCGAAGTCGCTGATCGAGAGGTTCGAGGTGAACGCGCTGCCGCCGGCGGCGAGCTCGCGGATGCGCTGCTCGGCGGAGAGCGGGATGCCGCCGCGCTCGACACGCGCGACGTCCTCGAGCGCGCGCCGCTCAGCCTCCGGGTCCTTGTCGTCGCCGCCGCGCAGCCGGTCCAGGAACCCCACTCAGTCCACCAGCCGTTCGAGCGCGGCGCGCGCGGACGCACTGCCGGCGGCCAGCTCACGCAGCTGGCCGGTGAGCTCGGACACCCACGCGTCCAGCCCCAGCTCCTCGCGTTTGATCACCACGCCGCGGACCTCCTTGGCACGCATCGCGTTCACGCCGCCCCCGCGCACCTGCAGGGCATAGCGCTGCTCGCCGAGCCGCACCTCGATCGCCTCGACGACCTTCTCGCGCGAGAGGAAGCCCTTGGAGCGCCGCTGAACCGCGGTCTCGGACGGCAGCGCGTCCTCGAGCTTGCGCGCCAGCACCTCGACGAAGACCGAGAGCTCGCGCCCGTCGGAGCGCAGACCGGCGGCATCGAGATCGAACGAGTCCATGTCGGGCGAGGGTACCGGGGCCCGGCCGTGTGAGGGCTACATGAGCTGCGCTTGGCAGAGCGCGATGTTGCGCTGCGTCGCCTCGTGCGGGCCGTGCTGGGCGAGCGAGGCCTCGAAGCACTCGAGCGCGTCCTCGACGTCGCCCAGCTCGAACAGCAGCACGCCGACGGTGAACGGCAGGTCGTCCTCCCCGGGCACCGCGAAGTGGCGCTCGACGATCGCATGCAGCGCGTGGCGGAGGTCCTCCTGCACCGCGTCGTCGGCGTCGTCGAGGCGCTCGCGCAGCGCGCCCGCGACGCTCAGCAGCGCCGCGCCGTCCCAGCCGCTGTAGCGCAGGAACGCGACGAGCTCGGCGACCGACAGCTCGCCGGCGGTCCGCTCGACGGCGTCGCACAGCAGGGCGTGATCGCCGGGGCCGAAGCGCTCCAGCGCGTCCTCGTAGGCGAGCCGCAGCTGCGCGTGCTCGCCGGGTCCGAACACGAACGCGCCGACGTCGAGCGCCGCGTGGCGGTCACCGCCGAGCAGCGCCGCTCCGCCGTGACGCTCGGCGTAGCAGCCGAGCGCGTGGAAGTTGACCATCAGCGAGAACGCTCCGGCGTGGCGGCGCAGCTCCGGCTCGGTGCGGAAGTCGAGCGCCTCCTCGGTGCTGTGGGCCTTGTCGCCGGCGAGCACCAGCAGGCGGTCGCCCGAGCGCTCGCGCAGGCGGCGCAGGCAGGCGAGCGCCGCGACGGGGAGCGTGACCACGGTGTCGCCGAGGTTCTCGCGGTAGCGCTCCAGCAGCGCGTCGAGGTCGGCGTCGCCGTAGGCCGGCGCGGGCCGCCGGCCGGCCGGCGCGCCCGCGGCGTCGACCAGGACCTCCTCGACTACGCCGCCGGAGATCGCGAACGCGTCGGCCGGCACGCTGTCGAACACGTAGTTGGCGATCACCACGAGCGGGTTGACCGGGCGTTCGAGCGGCGGCTCGCCGGCGATGTCATAGCGCGCGAACTCGAGGCCGTCGAGCGCCGGGTTGGCCGCCCACTCGGCGAGCGTGCGTTCCCCGAGGTCGGTCAGGATGTAGCGCAGCGGCGGGAGGCCGAGCCGCCCCAGGCGCTCGCGCAGCTCGCGCGCGCAGGCGTGCGCGAAGCGTCCGGCGCCGGCGCCCAGCTCGAGCACGCAGACCGGCTCGGTCCGGTCGAGCTCGCAGTCGCGCAGGAACCCCACGATCACGCGCGCGTAGGCCGCCGCCACGAACGGGTTGTCGACGATCCGGTGCGGGATCTCGGCGAATGCCGCGCTCGCGTGCTGCTCGTAGTAGGCGCGCTGGGCGGCCCAGACCGGCGTCTCAGACAACCGATACACCTACGACCGGCCCTTGTCGCGCCGGATGATCGGCTTGCGGCCCTTGATCGTCCCCCGGCGCAGCGCCGCGATCACGTCGTCGATCGCCGCCTCCGGGACCTCGACGAGCGAGAAGCGGTCGGCGATCTCGATCGCGCCGATCTCGCGCCCGCTCAGGTGCGTCTCGCCGGTGATCGCGCCGACGAGGTCGGTCGGGCGCATCTTGTGGCTGCGCCCGGAGCCGACGAACAGCTTCGCCACGCGCGCCGGCCGTGGCCGGTCGGGCCGCGCGGCGATCTCGGGGATCTCCTCCTCGTCGGACTCGGCGATGTTCGCGGCCTCGTGGGCGAGCTTGATCGCGGCCAGCGCGATCTCCATCACGTCGTGCTCGCCGGACAGTGGCTCGAGCACGGCGCGGAAGCGGTCCAGCTCGCCTTCCAGCAGGCTCTCCTGGAGCGCGGCGCGCGTGAGGTCCAGCCGGCGCACGCGCAGGTCGGCGACGGTCGGCACGCGCTCGATCGCGATCCGCTGGCCCGTCGCCCGCTCGATCGTCTTGAGCATGCGGTGCTCGCGCGGCTCGGCGAGCGTGATCGCGACGCCCTCGCGCCCCGCGCGCCCGACGCGGCCGATGCGGTGCACGTAGGCGTCGGGGTCCGACGGCACGTCGTAGTTGACGACGTGCGAGAGCTGTCCGATGTCGAGCCCGCGCGCGGCGACGTCGGTCGCCACCACGAGGTCGGCGATCTCGGCGCGCAGCCGGCCCATCGCGCGGTCGCGCTGCTCCTGGCTCATCCCACCGTGCAGCGGCTCGGCGCGGTAGCCGCGGCCGTTGAGCGTCTCCGCGAGCTGGTCGACCTCGGCGCGCGTGCGGCAGAAGACGAGCGCGGCGGTCGGCGACTCGACGTCGAGGATGCGGCCGAGCGCGGCGGGCTTGTGTGCGCGCGCGACGACGTACGCGCTCTGGCGCACGAGCGGCGCGTCGAGGTGCTCGCGCTCGATCTGGATGCGCGCCGGGTCGCGCAGGTGGCGGCGGACCATCTGCTCGATGCGCGGCGGCATCGTGGCCGAGAAGAGCACGGTCTGGCGCTCGGACGGGGTCGCCTCGAGGATCGCCTCGATGTCCTCCGCGAAGCCCATGTCGAGCATCTCGTCGGCCTCGTCGAGCACGACCACGGCCAGCGCGTCGAGCTTCAGCCGGCCGCGTGAGATGTGGTCCAGCGCGCGCCCGGGCGTGGCGACGACGATGTCGACGCCGCGCGCGAGCGCCTTCAGCTGGCGCACGATCGGCTGGCCGCCGTAGATCGGCACGACGCGCGCGCCGAGCCGGCGGCCGTAGCGGTGCATGGCCTCCGAGACCTGGACGGCGAGCTCGCGCGTGGGGACGAGCACGAGCGCCCACGGCGCCTCGCCGCCGAACGGCATCCGCTCGAGGATCGGCAGCGCGAACGCCGCGGTCTTGCCGGTCCCGGTGGCCGCCTGTCCGAGCAGGTCGCGCCCGGTCAGCAGCGCGGGGATCGCCTCGCGCTGGATCGGGGTCGGCTCCTCGTACCCGAGCGCGGTGATCGCCTCGAGCAGTTCGGGACGCAGGCTCAGGCCCGCGAAGGTGTCGTCGCTCACGCCCTCAAGGCTGACACCTGGCTCAATACGCGAGCGCGGGCTGGGTCCTGCGCCACGGCGCAGCCAGCGAGACCTCGTCCAGCATCGCGGTCACCTGCAGCGTGCCGGTGCGCGGGTTCTCGGCCAGCCGGCCCACGGAGCCCTCGAGCAGGCGGCGGACGGCGATGTTGCCGGCGACCGTGCTGCCGGTCAGCGCCTCGATGCCGTTGGCGTGTGCGCGCGCGCCCAGCCGCTCGAGCAGCGCGTGGCCGAGCCCGCGGCCCTGCCAGGCATCGACGACCGCGACGGCGAACCACGCCTCGTGCGGAGTCTTGGGGTCGCGCAGGTAGCGCGCCTCGCCGAGCCCTTCGCCGTTGACGTCGAACGCGACGAACGCCTCGTGGGCGACGTGGTCGACATGGGTGAGGTAGGTCACCTGCTCGGGCGTCAGGCGGTCGATCGGTGAGAGGAAGCGGTGGAAGCGCGAGAGCGCGCCGAGCCGGTGGAAGGACTGGGTGACGGTGTGCGCGTCCTGGGGGCCGATCGGGCGGATCGCGACCGAGAACCCGGCGGGCAGCTGGACCCACTCGCCGGTCGGGGGGTGCTTGGGCCGGCGCGACCCGAGCTGCATCCCGCCGGCGGCGACGCGGCGCGCCGTCGCGCGCGCGGTCACGATGTCCTGCTCGAGCGCGGCGAGCTCTTCCGCCATCAGCACGCATGCCCGCTCGGGCGGAGTGTTCGCGGCATACCCGCGCGGCATCAGCGTCGATTCCTGCATGGAGTCGAGCATGCCGCGCAGCGCGCCCGGCGGGATGCGCCATCTCCCGCGCGCGTGCTGCGGATCCCCCGCAGCGACGCGCGGAAGACTGCGCTCAACGCGAGCGCATGGCGCGCATCTGGCGCCCGAGCGAAGCGATCGCGGGATCGTCGATCCGGTAGCGGCGGCGCAGGTCGAACAGGTACTGCGCCTCGGCGCCCGCCATCGCCCGCAGCGGCTGGCGGATCGTCACGCCCTTGCCCTCGGGCGGCGGCTCGCTGGCCTGGGCGACGACCCCGTGCTCGGTCAGCCAGCGCGGCAGGTACTCGCCCGCGACCTTGCCCTGGGGCCACCACAGCGGCGCGCCCTCGGCGTCGCCGCGGCCGCGCAGCCGGCGCGAGCTGTGGCCGAGCAGCAGCCGGCCGTGCAGGATCGGCTCGCCGGGGTCGGGCGCGCCCTCGATCCCGGCCAGTTCCGCGATGCCCGCGACCGCGACACGCGCCTGGTGCGTGGCGAGGCCGCCGAACTTCAGCGGTGAGTCGACGCCGTCGCCGGCCGCCCACGTTCGTTCCGTGCCCTGCACGCGCCCGTCGTCGCCGACCAGGATGAAGCCCTCCTCGTCGGCCGGCAGACCCTCGATCGCCGGCCCGACGATCCGCGGGACCGCGAAGACGCGCTGCGCGTCCAGGCGCTCGCCGCTGGGCTCCAGCACCAGGCCGCCTTCGGCCCGGCGCGCCACGGCGCCGGTGATCAGCGTCACGCCGGCCCGCTCGAGCTCGGAGGCGATCGCGCTGCTCGCCTCCTCGCCGAACAGCGACAGCGGCGCGCGCTCGGGCGTGACGACGATCACCTGGACGTCGTCGTGGCCCATCTGGTCGGCCTCGCCGGCGGTCATGAGCGCCAGCTCGTAGGCGGGCAGCGGCCACACCGCGCCCGGCGGGATGACGATCGCCAGGCGCTTGGAGTAGCCCTCGTCGATGTCCCGCAGCAGCCCGCCGTAGGTCTCGGGGTCGCCGCCGGGCCACCACGTCGTGGCGCCCTCGACGCCCGCGACGGCCTGGCCGCCGGGCGCGACCAGCAGCGCGTCGAAGCGCAGCACGTCGCCGCTCTGCAGCCGGATCTCGCGCGCGCGGTCGTCGACGGCGACGAGCGCGTCGGCGACCAGTCGCGCGCCCGCGTCGTAGGTGAACCGCTTGAGCGGGACGCGGTGCGCCAGGCCCAGCGCGAACGGCTCCGCGACGGCCAGCGGGCGGTAGGTGAAGTCCGGCTCGGGAGCGACGAGGGTCAGGCTCAGGCGGTCTCCGGCCACGGCGTGCAGCCCGAGCAGGGCCTCGAGCCCCGCAACGCCGCCCCCAGCGATCACGATGTCCATGCCCTGGACGATACGCGGTCAGGCGCAACGGGCCGCCGTCCGCGTCACGATGGGAGGCATGGACGAGAACGGGCCGGAGCGCCACGACGCGCTGCGCGAGGGCGTGCGGGCGGTCTGCGCGCGCTTCCCCGACGCCTACTGGCGCGACCTCGACGCCCGCCGCGAGTACCCCGAGGCGTTCGTGGCCGCGCTGACCGCGGCCGGCTATCTCGCGCCGCTGATCCCCGAGGCCTACGGCGGGCTGGGTCTCGGTCTCGCCGAGACGTCGGTGATCCTCGAGGAGATCAACCGCTCAGGCGGCAATGCGCAGCCCGCGCACGCGCAGGTGTACACGATGGGCACGCTGTTGCGGCACGGGTCCGAGGCGCAGAAGCGCGAGTTCCTGCCGCGGATCGCGAGCGGCGAGCTGCGCCTGCAGGCCTTCGGCGTGACCGAGCCCGAGGCCGGGACCGACACCACGTCGCTGCGCACCAGCGCCGTGCGCCGCGGCGACCGCTACGTCGTCAACGGCCGCAAGATCTACATCTCGCGCGTCCCGCACTCCGACTACATGGTGCTGCTCGCGCGGACCACGCCGCGCGCGGCCGTGGCGCGCAAGTCCGACGGCCTGTCGGTGTTCCTCGTCGACCTGCGCGCGGCGATCGGCCACGGGCTGACCGTCAACCCGCGCCGGGTGATGATCAACAACGCCACCAGCGAGCTCGTATTCGAGGACCTCGAGCTCCCGGCCGCCAGCCTGATCGGCGAGGAGGGCGAGGGCTTCCGCTACATCCTCGACGGGATGAACGCGGAGCGGATCCTGATCGCCGGCGAGTGCATCGGCAACGGCCGCTGGTTCGTCGCGCGCGCGTGCGCGCGGGCCCGCGAGCGCGAGGTCTTCGGGCGCCCGATCGGCGCCAACCAGGGTATCCAGTTCCCGCTCGCGCGGGCCCATGTCGCGGTCGAGGGGGCCGATCTGATGCGCTTCCGCGCCGCCGCGCGGTTCGACGCTCGCGAGCCGTGCGGCGCCGAGGCCAACATGGCGCTGCTGCTGTGCGCCGGCGCCGCCTGGGAGGCCGCCAACGCGGCGCTGCAGACGTTCGGCGGCTACGGCTACGACGCCGAGTACGACGTCGAGCGCAAGTTCCGCGAGACGCGCCTCTTCCAGGTCGCCCCGATCTCCACGAACCTGATTCTCGCCTACGTCGGCGAGCACGTGCTCAAGCTGCCACGCTCGTTCTAGCGGCGGTTGCGACACCCAGCAGCTCGCGCCCCGCGAGCTGCGCGGCGTCGGCGGCGTCGCCGCTCCAGTCGAGCTCGTTGAACGAGCGGATCAGCGTGTAGATGACCGGGAACATCGGCCGCCAGGGCGATGCGACGGTGGTCAGCACGCGGAACGCGGGGAGCGGCATCGAGCGGAACTTGACGGTCTCGCCGCGCGCCTCGGTCCAGTGCCGGATCACGTCGGGGAAGCTCATGGTCTCCGGCCCGAACAGCTCGTGCACGGCGTTCGACGGCCCGAGCTCGATGACGCAGCGCGCGGCGATCTCGCCGAAGTCGTGCACCGAGAGCGGCGACGTGGGGTGGGGGAAGCCGCCCGCAAGGTTCGCAACACCCTTCTGCACGAAGTCGCCCGCGATGCTCTCGGTGAAGTTCGACGGACGCAGGATCGTGAACGGCAGCCCGCTCTCCCGCAGCGCCGTCTCGGTGGTGAGCTTGTCGGCGAACGGCTTCGCGTACGGCGCGCGCTCGGCCATCAGCGCGGAGAGGTAGACGACGTGCGGCTTCGTCGCGGCCGCCGCCGCGAGCAGGTTGCGGTTGCCGGCCGTCTCGACGTCGGACGGGCGCACGCGGAGGTCGTGCCCGAGGCCGAGGCAGTCGACGATCGCGGTCACGCCGTCGAGCGCGGGCGCGAGCGTCTCGGGCCGCAGCACGTCGCCGCGCACGACCTCGCAGTCGAGGTCCGGCGTGGCGCCGCGCGCGAGGACGCGGACGGGCGCACCGCGGGCGAGCAGGGCCCGCGCCGTCGCCGCGCCGGCTTGGCCCGTGGCACCGATGACAAGGTTCATGGAACCGAAGCTATCGACTCGATCCGGCGTCCAATGACCCGGAACGCCGAGATATGTGTCCTATACGCCAGACCGTGCGGAGCTGGGGATAAAGTCGATGGTATGGACGCACTCGCCGACGTGCTCGCGGCCGGGCGGCTCGGCGGCGCCGTGTTCGCCCGTACCGCTCCGCGCGCGCCGTGGGGGATGGCGTTCGAGGCGGCGCCGATGGCGGGCTTCCACCTCGTCGTGCGCGGGAGCTGCCACCTGCGGCTGGACGCCGGCGCGCCCGTGGAGCTCGCCCAGGGCGACCTCGTGCTCGTCTCCCACGGTTCGCCGCACACGATCTGCAACCCGCCGCACGCCCGTCCGACGCCGTTCGGCGAGATCCTGGCGCGCCACGCCGACCCGGACGCCGATCTCGTGTTCGGCGGCGACGGCGCGGCGACGGTGCTCGTGTGCGGCGGCTACCACTTCGCCGCCGGGCGCGCGCACCCGCTGCTCGAGATCCTCCCGCCGCTGATCCACGTCAGCACCGCCGCGGCATCCGCCGGCCACGACGTCTCGCTGATCGTCGAGCTGCTCACGCGCGAGGTCGCCGGCCGCGGGATGGGAACCGCGACCGTCACGAACCGGCTCGTCGACGCGCTGCTCGTCTACGTCGTCCGCGCCTGGCTCGCGCAGCAGCCCGAGGGCGTGGCGGGCTGGCTCGGCGCGCTGCGCGACCCGGTGATCGCCCGCGCGCTGGCGCTGCTGCACGGCGCTCCGGAGCATCCGTGGAGCGTCGAGGAGCTCGCCGGCCGCGTCGGCATGAGCCGCTCGGGCTTCGCGCAGCGCTTCGTCACGCTCGTGGGCGACACGCCGCGGCGCTATCTCGCGCAGCTGCGGGTCGACCGTGCCGCGCAGCTGCTGCGCGACGGCGACGACTCGATCCTGGCGATCGCGCTCGCCGTCGGCTACGCGACCGAGCAGGCGCTCAGCAAGGCGTTCGCGAGCCGCTACGGCGTCCCGCCGGGCCGCTACCGGCGCGCCGCCGCGCGCTGACGCGGAGACCAGTCCAGAATCCGGCGGTTTTCTACCGATCAGGTGCGGTTAAGCGCGCATGTGGGCGGCTCTAACGTCGGCTGAGAACCGCGGACGGAGTGCAGCCATGGATGTCGCGAGCATGTTCCTCACCCGGGGCCGGCGTGGGATCGGTCTCGCACTGGCCGTGCTGGCTGTGCTGCCGGCGATCGCGATGGCGGGACCGAGCTCGGTTCCGTCCGCGACGTGGATCACGAACGGAACGGTGTACTCCGTGCTCCGGAGCGGCAACCGCGTGTACCTCGGCGGCACGTTCAGCTACGTCGGCCCCAGCACGGGGTCGGGCGTGCCCGTGTCGCGCGGGTCCGCCGCGCCCGTCGACCCGTTCCCGCGCGTCAACGGCTCCGTACGGGCGGTGATCGCGGACGGTTCCGGCGGCTGGTACGTCGGCGGCTCGTTCACCCGCGTCGGCGGCGTGGCGCGCAGCAACCTCGCACACGTGCTCGCCGACGGCAGCGTCGATGCGGCTTGGAGCCCGCAGCCCGACCAGTCGGTCTGGAGCCTGGCCGTCTCCGGGTCGACCGTCTACGCGGGCGGCGACTTCTACGTGATCGGCGGCCAGTCGCGGCAGCGGATCGCGGCGCTCGAGGTCGCGACCGGCAAGGCGACGGCGTGGCGCGCGGACGCATCGGCCACGGTCACCGCCCTCGCAGTGTCGGGTTCGACCGTGTACGCGGGCGGCGCTTTCACCACGATCGGCGGCCAGACGCGCAATCGCATCGCCGCGCTCGACGCCGGCACGGGCGCCGTCAGCGCCTGGAACCCGAACGCGGGCGGCGCCGTCAACGCGCTCGTGGCGTCGGGGTCGACCGTCTACGCGGGCGGCGACTTCGCGACGATCGGCGGTCAGCCCCGCAACCGGATCGCCGCGCTCGACGCGACGACCGGCAACGCGACCGCCTGGAACCCGAACGCGGATCGCTGGGTGAACGCGCTGGCCGTCTCCGGCTCGCTGGTCTACGCCGGCGGGGCGTTCACGACGATCGGCGGCCAGCCGCGCAGCTCCCTCGCCGCGCTCGATGCCGGGACCGGGAACGCGACCGCCTGGAATCCCAACTCGAGCTCGTCCATCTCCGCGCTCGCAGTCAAGGACTCGAGCGTCTATGTGGCCGGCGGCTTCTACCAGATCGGCGGTCAGGCGCGGTCTTACGTCGCCGAGCTCAGCACGGCCACAGGCAGCGCGACCGGCTGGCAGCCGAATCCCGCCGGACCAGTGCAGACCCTCGCCGTCTCGTCGTCGGCGGTCTACGTCGGCGGGCAGTTCGCGTCGGTGGGCGGCCAGACCCGCAACAACCTCGCCGCGCTGGACGCGCGCACCGGCGCCGTCGACACCGCGTGGGATCCCGGCGCGGGCAGCACGGTCAGGGCACTCGCGCTCTCGGGCTCGACGCTCTACGCGGGCGGTGACCTCAACTGGATCGGAGCGGCGCGCACGGCGCGCCACTATGCGGGCGCGGTCGACGCGACGACGGGCGCCGTGACGGCGTGGAACCCGAACGCCGACAAGCCGGTGCGGGCCTGGCGGCCTCGGCGACGGCCGTGTACGCGGGTGGAGACTTCAACTCGATCGGCGGGCAGCCGCGCAACTTCATCGCCGCGCTCGATCCGAGCAGCGGGAACGCGACCGCCTGGAACCCGAACGCGGACTTCGCGGTGGGCGCACTCGCGGTGTCCGGCTCGACGGTCTACGCCGGCGGCACGTTCGGCCAGATCGGCGGGCAGATGCGCAACTACATCGCCGCACTCGACGCGGGGACGGGCGCCGCGACCGGTTGGAACCCCAACGCGGGCAGCACCGTGCTCGCGCTCGCCGTGTCCGGCTCAACCGTCTACGCCGGCGGGCAGCTTCGCGTCGATCGCCGGCCAGCCCCGCAAGCCGGATCGCCGCGCTCGACGCCGCGACCGGGAACGCGACGGGCTTCAGCGCCGACGCCAACGGCGACGTGAAGGCCCTGGCGGTCTCCGGGACCACCGTGTACGCCGGCGGGAGCTTCGGCTCGATCGCGAGCGTGACTCGCCACCGGCTCGCCGCGCTGGACGCCACGTCAGGCGCCCCCGCGGCGTGGGATCCCAATGTGGATGCCGACGTGCTCGCGCTCGCCGCATGGGCGCCGTCCGCCGTCTACGCCGGTGGGACCTTCCTGCAGGTCGGCAGCGAGGAGCGCACCGGCTTCGCGGCCTTCGACGCGGCGGCCGACACCACGACCTCCGTGACGTGCCTGCCGGCCACGATCGTCCTCGGCACCCCGAGCACGTGCACCGCCACCGTCACCGACACGTCGACGAGCGGCAAGACGACGCCGACCGGCGCGGTCGACTTCAGCGCCGACGGCAGCAGCCCCACGTTCACGAGCGGCGGCTCGTGCTCCGTGTCCGCGACGGGGACGGCGGGCCAGGCGGCATGCGCGGTCGCCTACACGCCCGGCGCCTTCGATGCCGGGGCCCGCACCGTCACTGGTGCGTACACGGGTGACGCCGCGCACGCTTCGAGCAGGGGCACGGCGCCCGTGACCGTGATCTCCGGGCCACCGTCGAACGTCACTCTCCCGACGATCTCGGGGACGGCGCAGCAGGGTGCGGTGTTGACCGAGGCGCATGGGTCGTGGACGAACGGTCCGACGGGCTATGGCTATCAGTGGCAGGCGTGCAATGCGGTCGGTGGCGGGTGTTCGGCGATCGTGGGTGCGACGGGGCAGACGTACTCGCCGACGGCCGGCGACGTGGGGCATACGTTGCGCGTGGCGGAGACGGCGTCGAATGCGGGTGGGGCGAGCGCGCCGGCGACGTCGGTGCAGACGTTGGTGGTGGTTCCGCCGGCGCCGTCGAGCGTGGCGCCGCCGTCGATCCTGGGCACGGCCAGGCAGGGCGAATTGCTGTCTCTCGCGCATGGCACCTGGGCCAACGATCCCGACGGGGTCTCCGACCAGTGGGAGGCCTGCGACGAGGCGGGAGACAAATGCTCGCCGATCGCGGGGGCCACCGCGCAGACCTATACGCTGACCGCCGGCGAGCTGGGACACACGATCCGGGTGCGCGAGACGGCCTTCAACGCCGGCGGCGCGACCAGCGCCGTCAGCTCCCGCACCGCAGTCGTGACCGGCGTGCAACTCGCCCTCAGCCCCCCGTCGAGCTCCGCGCCTCCGGTCATCAGCGGGACGCCGGTGGTCGGCGGCTCGCTGTCGGCCTCCACCGGGGCATGGTCGGGCACGGCGCCCATCGTCTACGCCCACCAGTGGCAGCGCTGCGGCCCGGCGTGCACCGACGTGCCCGGGGCGACTGCCGCCGCCTACTCGCTGGTCGCCGCCGACCTCGGCATCGCGCTCCGCGTCCGCGTCACCGCCGCCAACGCGGCCGGCCAGGCGGCCGCGGTCTCCGCCACCGTGGGGCCCGTGGCACCGAGCGCGGCGCAGATCACCGCGACGCTGCTGCGCGAGATCGTCCCCACCGGAAAGGACGGGAGGATCCCGGCGCTGCTGCGCGGCGCGGGCTACCGGTACACCTGCACGGCGCTGACCGCGGGTCGCCTGACCATCGCCTGGTACCTCGTGCCCAAGGGCGCCCGCCTCGCGAAGGCGAAGCCGGTGCTCGTGGCGACGGGCGCGCAGGCGTTCGCGTTCGCGGGCCGGGGCAAGGTGAAGGTCAAGCTGTCGAGCAAGGGACGGCGCCTGCTCGCGCATGCGAAGACGCTCAAGCTGACCGCCAAGGGCAGCTTTGCGCCGACCGGGAGCGCGGCGGTCACGGCGCTCAAGCCGTTCACGCTCAAACGCTGACCTCAGCGCACGCGGGTCGGTCGGCGGGCGTCGGCACGACGTCCTGTACCGGCAGGACGGCAACGACCTGCTCGACGACGGCCCCGGCGACGACTACCTCGAGGGCATCCCGGGCGGCGACGGCGACGAGTCGGTGACGCACGGGACCGACACCTACCTCGGCCGCTGAAGGTGTCGCGGCGGATCGCCTTCACGCCCGCCAGCGCTCCAGCGCCCGCCGAGCAGGTGCACAGCGTGACGCTCCGCCGGAACTGTCGAGGCTGCGCGGCGGAGCGCTACTTGCCCCGGGGCTTCTTGCGCCGGCGCTCGGCGTTCATCCCCGCCCGGAGTACGGCGACCTGTTTGGGCAGCAGCGCCTGGACCGGGATGCGAACCGTGTCGTAGTGCTCGACCTCCGCGTCGCGGCCCTCGGCGCTCGTGTCGCTGTGCCAGCGCAGGTCGGCGCCCCCGATCTCGACCACCGGCAGCCCGCTGACGGTCTGCACAACGATCATGCTTCCGTCCGACGCCGGCACTTCGAGCCAGAAGTGCTCGGGGAACGCGGCTCCGTTCTTCGTTTTGTACTGGCAGACGATCCAGCCCGCGGCATCGGCGTCGGCGACGATCGTGAACCCGCACTGCCCGGCCAGGATCTCCATCGCGCGGGTCACGAACGCCTTCGACTCACGCGCCTTCTTCGCGCCCTTGATGTCGCCGAAGTTGTTCGCCGGGCTGCGGATCAGCGGCGCGATGGCCAGCGTCATCCGCTGCAGCTCCTGCTCGATCTCGACCGCGAGCGGCGCCATCCACGCCGGCTCGGAGCCGAGCCCCATCAGCCACAGCCAGAAGTGCTCGGGGTTGGGGCCGTCGGTGCCCATCCCGCGCAGCGCCCACTCGAAGCAGGCCTTGTCCTTGGAGCGCTTGGTGATCGCGTGGAAGACGGTTTCCGGACCCGCGCTGTCCTCGGGGTTGTCTTCGATCCAGTACTCGCTCTCGGCCTCCGCGTCCTCCTCGAGCCAGTCCGTGAGCGGGTCCGCCTCGGGCTCGCGCTCGCGCTCCTTCTCGTTCTTCTTCTCCGGCTGCTCGACCTCGATCTCCTCGACCTCGACGTCCTCGACCCCGTCGTCGTAGGTCTCGCCGCTCCTGCGACCCCGGCGTTTGGGCGGATCGGACGCGCGCGAACCCGACTGGTGCACCCATCGCTTGCCGTTCGAGCGCCAGATCGTGCGCTGCAGAGCGCACGGATCATCGACGCGGAGTGTGTGTCGCCGCTGACATCGCGCCTCGCGGCTTCCTACGCCGCGATGCGGTGCAGTTCCCGCGCACGGCGCCGCCGCGAACCGCCGACGTGCGTCACGTGCTGCCGTCGCGCGTGCTCCACGTGGCGTCGCGGCTGCGGCGCGGTCACGGCCGCCCAGGCCGCGCTGTGCGACTCGCCGGGCAGGACCTCGATGACCAGCTCTCCGCGGCGGTAGGTGGTGAGGTCGGGGTGCATCTCGCGAGCACTCTCTCGCATCGTCGGTGGACCGACATCGGGAGGAAACCGCCGTGTGGCGCGGCTTTTCCGTAGGCAGGCTGCCGCGGCAGGCTCAAGGGCTCGCCGCGACAGGCGATTAAGCAGACATGACCGCTCGCCTGACGCTCGTCGCTGTGCTCGCGCTGCTCGCCACCGGCTGCGGCGACACGCCGCGAGGCGGCACGCGGCGCGGCGGTGCCGCGCTGGTGCGCCATGTCGACCCGAAGGGGTTCGAGCTGTCGGCGCCGCACGGCTGGCGCGTCGCGACCGACGCCGGCCTGCTGATCACCGCGCGCAGCCCCGACGGCTCCCGTCTCGTCGCGGTCGCGCCGTTCCTGTCGCCCGACGGCGTCGACGCCCGTGGCTGCCTGTCGCGAGCGCCGTCGACGTTCTCGGCGACGTTCGCGGACGCTCGCCTCGGGACCGTGCACGACGTCGCCGGAACCGCCCAAGCCGTGGCCGAGCTGCGCTTCGGCTCGAGCGGGCGAGCGACGCTGCTGTGTGCGATGTCGGGCCGCGCGGGCGTCCTCTACGCGCTCGCGGCTCCGCGCGCCGACTACGTGGCCGCCCGCCCGCAGCTGCTCGCGATCCTTCGCTCGCTCCGGTTTCGCGCGGTCGCACACGCGCGGCCCGTCGACGCGGCGTTGCGCTTCCGCACTTTCCGCGACCCGGCCGAGGGCGCCTTCAGCGCCGAGGTGCCGGACGGCTGGGAGACCACCGGCGGCCTGATCCGCCGCGGCGCGACGGAGGCCTACCCGCGGCTGAACGCGGTCGCCCCCGGCGGCCGGCTCCGCGTCTTCGCCGGGCTGACGGACCCGCGCACCTACGCCACTCCGAACGCCGCCGGCGTGCCGGAGGGCACGGAGCTCCCTTACGCCGGCGCGACGCTGGTCGTCTCGCACTACGTCCCCGGACCGCAGTTCGCACGCGCCGTCGCCGAGCGGTTCATCGGCTGCGACGGCGCGAGCGTGCTCGGCGGCGGCTCGCGGCCCGGCGTCTCGTCGGCGATCGCGAATGCGTTCCAGTCGAGCGGCGTCCAGGTCAGCTATGACGTCGGCGACGTCCGTTTCAGCTGCACCAACGCGCCGCGGCGTGGCTACGTCGTGGCCGCCACGGTGCTCGCCGACACCGGCTCGGTCGGCACCTGGGCCGTCGATCGCATCTTCGGCTATCAGGCTTCGCCCGCCACCGAACCGCTCGCGAAGGCCGTCCTCAAGCACCTGATCGCCTCCTGGCGCACCGACCCGCAGTGGCAGGCGCGCCAGCAGCGGACCACCGCCCAGGTCTCCGAGATCAACCGCCAGGCCGACGAGGAGATCTCCGGGCTGATCAAGAGCAGCTACGAGAGCAAGCAGGCGATCGACGACGAGGTCTACCGCAACTGGTCGAACGCGACGCTGGGCCAGACCGACGTGCGCGACCCCGGGACCGGCACGGAGTACCGGGTGCAATCGGGCCACAACTTCTACTGGCGCGAGCTGGACTCGGACACCGTCACCGGCACCGACACCGACGCGCCGCCCGACATCGACTTCACGCCGCTGGCCCAGCTCTGACGTTCGCCGTCACGACGAAGGGACGGCGGCTCGACCCCCGCGCGCGGCGGCGCGGAAGCGTCCGGCCAGCAGCGCCTCGATCTCGCCGGCGGGCTGCGGGCGGGCGAAGTGATAGCCCTGGCCGCACCCGCAGCCCAGCTCGTGCAGCGCGCGCACCTGCTCGTTGGACTCGATGCCCTCCGCGATCACGCGCAGCCCGAGGTTGTGGGCCATGCCGACGATCGCCCGGATGATCGCCTGGCTCTCGGGGCGCCCGACCATGTCGGCCACGAAGGCGCGGTCGATCTTCAGCGCGTCGCCCGGGAAGTTGTGCAGCACGGTGAGCGACGAGTAGCCGGTGCCGAAGTCGTCGAGCTGAAGGCCGACGCCGAGGTCCAGCAGCTGGCCGAGCACGGCGCTCACGAGCTCGGGGTTCTCCATCATCGTGCTCTCGGTGAGTTCGAGGGCGAGGCAGCCCGGCGGGAGCTTGGCGTCGCTGAGCGCGGTCTGCACGTCCTCGACCAGGTCGGAGCTCGTGATCTGGCGCAGCGAGACGTTGACGCTGATCGTGACGTTGGGGCCGACGAGCCCGCGCGTGCGCCAGGCGCTGAGGGTCTGGCAGGCGCTGCGCAGCATCAGCAGCCCGAGCGGGCCGATCAACCCGGTGTCCTCGGCGACCGGGATGAACTCCGCGGGCGAGACGTGGCGGTCGTCGGCCGGCCAGCGAGCCAGCGCCTCCAGCCCGCGCAGGTCGCCGGTCTGCAGGTCGACGATCGGCTGCAGGAACGTGCGCAGGCGGCGCTGCTGGATCGCCTCGCGCAGCTGGACCTCGAGCGACATCCGATCGACGAGGCGGCGGTGCATGCTGACGTCGAACATCCGGCAGCAGCCGCCTCCGCGGTCCTTGGCGTCGTACATCGCGGTGTCGGCGTTGCGGATCAGCTCCTCGGGCGCGACGGCGTCGTCGAAGTTGTGCGCGACGCCGATGCTGGCGACGACCGACAGCCTGCGGTTGTCGAAGCTGATCGGCTCGGCGATCGTCTGCCGGGCGCGGTCGCCGATCTCGAGCGCCTGCGCGGGCTCTGAGATCGGATCGAGCAGGACCGTGAACTCGTCGCCGCCCAGGCGCGCGAGCGTGTCGCCGGGGCGCAGGACGTGCGCGACGCGGCGGGCCAGCTCGGCCAGCAGACGGTCGCCGGCGGCGTGGCTGAGGCTGTCGTTGACCTGCTTGAAGCGGTCGACGTCGATGTACAGCACCGCGCAGCCGTGCGACGGGTCGCGCTCGCGCTGGGCGAGGCAATGGACGAGGCGATCCATGAACAGCGCCCGGTTGGGCAGCCCGGTCAGGCTGTCGTGCAGCGCGTCGTGGATCAGCCGCTGCTGCGCGTGCCGGCGCTCGGTGACGTCCGACAGCGAGCCGGTGATGCGCACCGGCGAGCCGCCCGCGTCGCGCGTGGTGAGCCCGCGCGTCAGCACCCAGCGCCAGTCGCCGTCGGCGTGGCGGATGCGGTGCTCGTTCTCGAAATGCGGGCTGCCGCCGGCCAGGTGATGGTCGATCTCGCGCCGCAGCCGCCCTACGTCCTCGGGATGGACGAGGTCGAACCAGGCGTCCGGCCGGTCCGACGCGAGCTCGTGGCCGTAGCCGAGCAGCGTCTGCCAGCGCTCGGACACGTGCATGCTCCCGGTCACCAGGTCCCAGTCCCAGATGCCGTCGTTGGTCGCCCGCACCGCGACGGCGTAGCGCTCCTCGCTGCGGCGCAGCTCGGCCAGCGTCCGGTGCTGGCGCACGGCGTAGCGGATCGTGCGCTCGAGGCTGGGAGCGTCGAGCGTTCCCTTGACCAGGTAGTCGGTGACGCCCAGCGCGACCGCCTGCAGGTCGACCTCGTAGTCGTCCTGTCCCGTGAGGACGATGACCGGAGCGGGCGGGTCGCTCGCCCAGGCCTCGCGCACCAGGTCCAGGCCCGTGCGCTCCCCGAGGCGGTAGTCGACGAGGTAGAGGTCGTGCCGGCCCTCGCGGATCGCGCTCAGCGCCGGCTGGTAGCGCTGCTCCCAGTCGAGCTCGAACCTCGTCCGGCGCTGGTCGGTGAGCATGGCGCTGGTGAGGACGAAGTCGTCCTCGTCGTCCTCGACGAGCAGGATCCGAAGCGCGTCAGACACTCCCGTCACCTCCGTTGGGGAGTTCGACGAGCTCGAACCAGTAGCCGGCCAAGGCCCGCATCACGCTCGCCAGCTCCTCGAACGTGACCGGCTTGCTGATGAACGAGTTCACGCCCAGGTCATAGGTGCGCAGGATGTCCTCCTCGCCCTTGGAGGTGGTGAGCACGACCACCGGGATCCGGCGCAGGTCGGGATCGCCCTTGATCTCGGCCAGCGCCTCGCGGCCGTCCTTCTTGGGCATGTTGAGGTCGAGCAGGATCAAGCCGGGCCGGGGCGCCGCGATCCCCCCGTCGGCGTACGCGCCCTCGCCGCGCAGGTAGTGCATGAGATCGTCGCCGTCGACCACGAAGCGCACGTCGTTGATCAGCCGCGACTGCCTGAGAGCGCCGGCGGTCATCACGCGATCGTCCTCGTCGTCGTCGGCCATCAGGATCGTGAGCGAGTGACTACGGGACTGCATGCGAGGCCTCCTTGCCGGCGATCTCGGGTGGGGTGGGAGCGTCGTGGGCGAGCTGCGCGACGGGCAGGCGGACCGTGAACGTGGCGCCGCTCCCGAGTTCGCCGGCGGCGCTGATGACGCCGTGATGGCGCACGACGATCTTGCGGCACAGCGCGAGCCCGATCCCGGTCCCCGGGTAGGCGCTCGCCCCGTGCAGGCGCTCGAAGGCGCGGAAGATGCGGGCGGCGTACTGGGGTTCGAAGCCGAGCCCGTTGTCGGCGACGGTCAGCTCCATGATCCCGTCGGCGACCTGGGCGCGCACGTCGACCTCGGGCGTCACCCCGGTGCGCCGGAACTTCAGCGCGTTGGTGAGCAGGTTCTGCAGCAGCTGGCGCATCTGCACCGGGTCGGCGTCGATCGTCGGCAGCTCGGAGATCGCGACGCGCGCCCCGGTCTCCTCGATCGTCAGCTCGAGGTCGACCAGCACGTGCGCGACGACGTCGTCGAGGTCGACGGCGACGAACGGGCGCCCGGTCGTGGAGACGCGCGAGAACACCAGCAGGTCGTCGATCAGGGCGCGCATCCGGCCGGCCGCGGAGCTCATCCGGTGCAGGAAGTCCTGGCCCTGCTCGGACAGGCGATCGTGCTCGGAGGCCCTGAGCTGGGCCGCGAACGTCTGCACCTTGCGCAGCGGCTCCTGGAGGTCGTGGGAAGCGATCGAGGCGAACTGCTCGAGCTCCGTGTTGGACCGCTCGAGCTCCGCGGCGCGTCGCAGGAGCGTGTTCGCGCCCTCCAGGCGGGCGTTGCTGCGCTCGAGCCGGCGATTGGCGCTCGAGAGCGCCGCCGTGCTCGCCAGCAGCCGTCGCAGCAGCGCCAGGAACGCGAGCGCGACGACGCCGAGCGCCGCGTAGATCACCCACGGGAGCCACTTGCGCGATCCCGAGACCGAGCTGAAAAGCGACGACCTGGCCGAGGTCAGCACCACGCGCCAGGTGCTGCCGGGGACGGCGGTCGCGACGAAGTACCCGTCGCGCCCGAACGAGCCCGTCGAGCGCCGGCGCAGCGCCGCGAGCAGCCCGGGATCGGTGGCGGTGCGCCCGTCGCGGCCGCCGACGACATGGCCGCGGCTGTCGAGCACGTAGGACGTGCCGTCGCTGGTCGGTACCCGCTGCAGGTAGCCGCCGAGGAACGCGCGGAAGAGCGGCGCCGGCACGCCGCTGACGAGCACCCGCGGTCCCGCCGCGGTCCGCAGGGACACCGCGAGGTCGATCACTCCCCCCGGCAGGACGTCCGAGAGCGACACCGGAGCGCCCGCGAGCACCGGCTTGAGCGCGGCCGACGCGAGCACCTGCGCGCGGGCGTCCGGCGTGAGCGTCCGCGACGCGGCGATCACCCCGCCGCGCTGATCGAGCAGGACGGCGTAGTCGAGATGGCCCGTGGCGGCCGCGCGGTCCAACAGCCGGTCGCCGACCTGCGCGGCGCCGTACCGGCGCGTCGCGTCAGCAGGCGCGGCGGCGGACGCGAAGACCGCCTGCGTGAGCGCCGAGACGACCTGCGCGCGATCGTGGAAGCGCGACACCAGGTTCGCGCGCGCGTCGGCCTGGGTGTCGCGCAGCCGCACCCCGACCAGCGCCAGCGCAGCGACGACGATCACCGCCGCGCCGCCCACGACGGCGTTCGCCCGGCGCCCGTCCAGGTCCGGCCAGCCCGAGGCAGCCGTCCTCCCATTTCTCCCACGCCGCATGCAGTTGCCTCGATCCGAGCTGGGCGCGGCCCGCCGCCGCGCCCGACTCAAGGCCCGGTACCCCGCAGGAGGGAACGTCTCCCCTCACTGCCCGAGCAATCTTGAGTGCAGTCGAGCGCGAGTCGGTTTGCTGACGCGCTATACCGCCGATCCGGCCCGACTTACCATCTGGTGCGTATCGCAACGCTGTCAGCGCGTGAGGATCTCGACCTCGCCCGTACGGGGGATCGTCTTCCAGTGGGCGCGAATGCCCGCGAGCGCGCTGATCGTGGATTCGATGATCACGACGTACATCAGCTGGCGGTAGAGGAACTGCTGCAGCGGCAGCGCCCACAGCGGCCGCAGCGACTCGCGGTCGAGCCGGAACGCGAAGGCGGCCAGCGCGAGCTGCACGGCGTTGAACGCGCTCCAGGCGGCGATCACCCGCAGCGGATCGGTGAAGACGACGCCGTAGAGCGCGAAGACGTCGATCAGCGGCGCGAGGATCGGGAGCATGATCTGGAACAGCAGCATGTACGGCAGCGCGCGCCGGCCGATGCGGGTCTCGCGCGGATCGCGGCTGACGGCGGCGTGGCGGTGCTTCCAGACGGCCTGCATCGTGCCGAACGACCAGCGATAGCGCTGGCGCCAGAGACCCCCGAGCGTCGAGGGCGCCTCCGTCCAGGCCCGCGCGTCCTCGGCGTAGACGACGCGCCGCCCCGTACGGCCGATCGCGAGCGTCAGGTCGGTGTCCTCGGCCAGCGTGTCGCCCGAGACGCCGCCGACCTCGTCGAGCACGTCACGGCGGAAGGCGCCGATCGCGCCGGGCACCGTCGGCGTGCACTGCAGCACCTCGTACATGCGGCGGTCGAGGTTGAACCCGGAGACGTACTCGATGTGCTGCCAGCGCCCGAGCAGGCCGCCGCGGTTGCCGACCTTGGTGTTGCCCGCGACCGCGCCGACGCGCGCGTCGGCGAGCGGCTGCACGAGGCGGCGAACGGTGTCGCGCTCGAAGACCGTGTCGCCGTCGACCATCACGACGACGTCGTTGGTGGCGAGGTTGATGCCGGTGTTCAGGGCCGCGGCCTTGCCGGCGTTGTCCTGTCGCACGAGCCGGACGCGCTCGCCGACGAGCGTCGCGGCGATGCTCGCCGTCGCGTCGGTCGAGCCGTCGTCGACCAGGAGCACCTCGAGGTCGGGGTAGTCGCTGGCGGCGAGTGATCGCACGGCGCGCCCGATCCCGACCGCCTCGTTGTAGGCCGGCACGACAACCGTGACCGGCGGCAGGTGCTCGGCGCCGGCGCGCCGGCGCATCGTGCGCGCGTGGTGCGAGGCGAGCGTCCCCAGCACGAGCACCCGCGCCACGACGAGCGCGCCGACGAGGAAGACCGCGCGCGACAGCACGGCCACGAGCAGGAACGCCAGCCGCGCGCTCGCGACGAAGAGCGCAGCGCGCCGCCGCTCGCCCGGCGGCGTGAGCGGAGCGAGCGCCTCGGGGCGGATGCCCCCCAGCTCGGCCAGCGAGACGAAGCGGAAGCCGCGCGCGCGCAGTTCCGGGATCAGGCGCGCGACGGCGGCGACCGTCTGGCTGCGATCGCCGCCCCCGTCGTGCAGCAGGACGATCCCGCCGGTGCTCCCGCGCGGGCTCGCGTTGCGCACGATCGCCCGCACGCCGGGTCGCTCCCAGTCGCGCGAGTCCAGGTCGGCGAGCGCGATCACGTAGTGCCCGCCGGTCAGCGCCGCGAGCGCGCGCTCCTGGTCGACGGTCACGGCATCGGGAGTGGCCGAGTACGGCGGCCGCAGCAGCCGGGCGTAGCGTCCTGTGATCCCGACGATCGTGGCCTGCCCGAGCTCGAGCTGGAGATCGTCCTGCCAGCGTGGCCCCACCGCGAGCGCCGAGTGCGTGAACGTGTGGTTGCCGATCTCGAAGCCGGCGCGCGCGAGCGTGCGCACGATCGCCGGATGGCGCGCCGCTTCGCTTCCGACGACGAAGAACGCGGCCGGAACGTGCTCGCGCCGGAGCAGGGCGACGATCCGCGGTGTCCAGCGCGGATCCGGCCCGTCGTCGAACGTCAGCGCGATGCGCCGGCCGGCCGGGGGCTGGTGCGAGACGAGCTCCGGCCCTGCGGCGGTCAGCAGCGAGCGGCCGCGGGGGAGATGCGCGGCCGACGCGCCCGAGGACGCGCTCTCGGACGATCCCCCGATCGCGTGCGTCGCCACGCCCTGGAACACGATCAGGACGGCGACGATCACGAGGCAGAACGCGAGTGTGCGCCAGTGCGCCGGCGGGCTCCACAGCCGGCGGCGCGTGGCGGCGGCATCGGGACGGCGACGTCGTGCGGTCGCGCGAGCCACCGCGTCAGCGGCTCGCGACGCGGCGCCCCGCTACGGCGTGGTCCGCAGGGATCGCTTCGGGGACGGATGCCGCCGGCGAGGGGGAGCCGTCTTGAGCCGTCGCGCCGGCCTGGCGGGGCGCGGTGGCCGGCCCGGGCGTCGCGCCCGTCTGGCCGGGCGCGGTGGCCCGCCCGGGCGTCGCGCCCGTCTGCCCCGGCGCGCTGGTCCGCCCGGGCGTCGCGCCCGTCTGCCCCGGCGCGCCGGCCCGCCCCGGCGTCGCGCCGGTCCGGCCGCGCCCGGGCGTGGTGGCGCTGCGGCCGGGCGCGGTGACCTGTCCAGGCGTCGCGGCGGGCTCCCCCGGCGCGGTGGACGCCCCGGGCGTCACTTGCGTCGCGCCGCTCCGGTCCGGCGTCGCCCGCCTCCGCCGCGGCGCCGCCGCCGACTCGCGCGGCGCACGGCCACGCCCGCGGCCGGCGCTCTCGTACCGCCGCGGCCGGACGGCACGTGACGCGGTGGCGCGGCGGGCGGGCCGATCGCGCGCGGCTCGCGGCGCCACGCTCGCCGGAGCGCCGGGGCGCGCAGGCGCCGCGGCGCGTCCAGCCGGCAGAGCGCTCGCGCCCGGCGCCCCGGGCAACACGCCCGCGAACGGGACCACCCCGCGCGGGATCACGCCCACGCCCGAGAGCGCGAGCGCGGCCAGCCAGCCGCTCAATGCCGCCCCGCTCGCGCGGCCGAGCCGGCGCATGCGCCGCCGCCGCCGTCCCGAGGGGTCCTCGAGCACGCCGCCCGCGGGCACGGCCCGCGGCGCGCGACCGCGCAGGTCGAGCGTCCGCTCGGCTCGGACCGGCTCCAGCTCGGTTGCCATCACCGGTGACAACGCGCGGGAGCCCTCAGGGTTGGGCGGCATCCCGGTGCGGCTGCCCGTACGGTTCGACCGGCCGCACGCCCAACTGGGTCTCCCCGCTGCCGCGCGCCTGAGCGCTGCGCACCTGTTCGAGCCGGTCGACGGCGGCGAGCGCCGGGAACAGCCGCTGCCAGATCACGGCGAGCCCGATCGTCAGCACGCCGCCGGCGACGACCGCCGGCACGGCGCCGAGCAGGAACGCAGCGACGCCCGACTCGAACGCGCCCAGCTGGTTGGAGGCGCTGATGAACACCATCTCGACCGCCAGCACGCGCCCGCGCAGCTCGTCCGGGGTCGCCAGCGCCACCGTCGTGGCGCGCACGTTGACGCTGACGATGTCCGCCAGCCCGGTCGCCACCAGCGCGGCGAAGGACAGCGGCGCCGACCGTGAGAGGCCGAACACGACCGTCGCCGCGCCGAAGCACGCGACCGCGACGAGCAGCTTGCGCCCGGCGTGCGCGCCGAGCGGGCGCCAGGTGAGGTAGAGCGCCCCGCTGAGCGCGCCGAGCGCGGGCGCGGCGCGCAGGAGGCCGACGCCGACCGGGCCGACGTGCAGGATCGCGGCGCCGAACAGCGGCGCGAGCGAGACGGCGCCGCCGAACAGCACGGCGAACAGGTCGAGCAGGATCGCGCCCGACACGATCGGCGTGCGGCGCAGGAAGCGGATGCCCTCGAGCACGCTCGAGAGCCCCAGCGCCCGGCGCGCGGCGGCATGCTCGCGCGCGGGCCGTGCGCCGGCCACGCTCGCCGCCGCCGCCAGCGACGCCGCGCCCGCGGCGGCGTAGGCCAGCGCGGGGGAGGCGAGGTAGAGCACGCCGCCGAGCGCCGGCCCGGCCGCCTGCGAGGCCTGCATCGCGATCGAGCGCAGCGTCATCGCGGGGGCCAGCAGCTCCGGCGGCACGAGCGTGGCCGGCATCGCCCGGCCCGCCGGCGACCCGATCGCCTGCGAGGTGCCGGCGCCGAACGCGAGCGCGAGAAACACCGGCACGCTGCGCACGCCGGCCAGCGAGACTGCGACCAGCCCGCCGGCCACGCCCGCGCCCAGCACGAGCGCGCCGGCGAACACGAACCGCCGCGGGAGGCGGTCCGCCAGCTGGCCGGCCGGCAACGCGAACAGGAACATCGGGACGAACTCCGCGAGGCCGATCCACCCGAGCTCCAGCGCGCTGCGATGGAATGTGTAGACCTGCCACCCGATCACGACCTCGAGCAGCTGCAGGCTCGAGGACATGCCGATCAGCGCGAGCCAGAGCCGCCGGAAGCCGCGGTCGCGCAGCGGCTCCAGCCCGCGCATCGGCTCCGGCTCAGGCCACGAGCTCGTACGCCGGCAGCGTGAGGAACTCGGTGAAGCCGTCGGCGAGGACGAGCTCGCGCAGCAGCCGCGCCGCCGTCGCGTACTCGTCGCCGAGCTCGGCGAGCTGGGAGTCGATCAGCTCGCCGACGAGCACCGATGTGACGGTCACGCCGTCGTCGAGCACGGTGGCGTTGTGGATCCACTGCCAGAGCTGGGCGCGCGCGATCTCGGCGGTCGCGGCGTCCTCCATCAGGTTGTGGATGGCGACGGCACCGTTCCCGCGCAGCCACGCCTCCGTGTAGCGCAGCGCGACGTCCACGTTGTTGTGCAGGCCCGCGGCCGTGACGGCGCCCGGCGTGTCGGCGAGCGCGAGCAGGTCGCGCGCCGACGTCCGGACCTCGGGGCGCAGCCGGTCGAGCTGGTTCGGGCGTTCGCCCAGCACCGCGTCGAAGACGTCGCGGCAGAGCGGGACGAGATCCGGGTGCGCCACCCACGAGCCGTCGAAGCCGTCGGCCGCCTCGCGCTCCTTGTCCTCGCGCACCTTGGCGAGCGCCACGGCGTTGACCTCGGCGTCGCGCCGGCTCGGGATGAACGCCGCCATCCCGCCGATCGCGAACGCGCCGCGCTTGTGGCAGGTCTGCACCAGCAGCTCGGTGTACGCGCGCATGAACGGCGCCGTCATGGTCACCGAGTTGCGGTCCGGCAGCACGTACGCCTCGCCCGCCCCGCCGAGCTTCTTGATCAGGCTGAACAGGTAGTCCCAGCGGCCGGCGTTGAGCCCGGACGCGTGCTCGCGCAGCTCGTAGAGGATCTCCTCCATCTCGAACGCCGCGGGGATCGTCTCGATCAGCACGGTCGCGCGGATCGTCCCGTGAGCGATGCCGAGCCGCTGCTGCGCGTACGTGAAGACGTCGTTCCACAGGCGCGCCTCGAGGTGGCTCTCGAGCTTGGGCAGGTAGAAGTAGGGACCGCTGCCGCGCGCGAGCAGCTCGGCGGCGTTGTGGAAGAAGTAGAGCCCGAAGTCGACCAGCGCGCCCACGGCGTGGCGCCCGCCGAACGAAAGGTGGCGCTCGTCGAGGTGCCAGCCGCGCGGGCGGACCACGATCGTCGCCGGCCGCACGCCCGCGCGCAGCGCGTACGCCTTGCCCTCCCGGGACGTGTAGGCGATCGTGCCGCGCACGGCGTCGCGCAGGTTGACCTGGCCGTCGATCACGTTGGCCCAGTGCGGCGTGTTCGCGTCCTCGAGGTCGGCGAGCCACACGCGCGCGCCCGAGTTGAGCGCGTTGATCGCCATCTTGCGCTCGGTCGGGCCGGTGATCTCGACCCGGCGGTCGACGAGGTCGGCGGGCGCGTCGGCGACCCGCCACGCCGCGGCCCGGACGTCGGCGGTGGCGGCCAGGAAGTCGAGCTCCCCCGGCGCCGGGCAGCGCTCGCGCGCGGCGAGCAGCTCGTCCCGGCGCGACGCGAAGCGCTCGTGCAGCTCCGCCAGGAAGTCCAGCGCCTCGCTCGTCAACACGGAGTCCACGTTCTCCATCTCACCCTCCGTCTTCCACAATGTGGATAACAATTTCCGAGGAGTAAGATATCGCGTCAGCGCCGTATCCTCACGCGTCGTGAACGAGCCGAAGCCCGAATCCCCCGAGCGGACGGGCGGCGTCCAGTCGATCGCCCGCGCCTTCGGGCTGCTCGAGGTGATGGCGGCCAACGGCGGCATCGCCGGCCTGTCCGAGCTCTCGCAGCGGTCTGGGCTCGCCGTCCCCACGATCCACCGGCTGATGCGCACGATGGTCGAGCTGGGCTACGCGCGCCAGGAGCCGTCGCGCAAGTACGCGCTCGGCCCGCGGCTCGTCCTGCTGGGCGACAGTGCCGGCCGGCTGCTGGGGACGTGGGCGACGCCGCACCTGCGGCGCATCGTCGACGAGCTGGGGGAGAGCGCGAACCTCGCGCTGCTGGACGGGCACGAGGTGCTCTACGTCGCGCAGGCGCCCGGCCACCACGAGATGCGGATGTTCACCGAGGTCGGGCGCCGCGCGGCGGCGCATTGCACCGCGGTCGGCAAGGCGATCCTGGCCGGGCTCCCCGAGGCTCGCGTCGAAGCGATCCTGCGCGCGGCCGGCATGGAGGCGCGGACGCCGAACACGATCACGACGTCGGCCGCGCTGATGGACGAGCTGGCCCACGTGCGCGCGCGCGGCTACGCCCTCGACGAGCAGGAGCAGGAGGTCGGCGTCCGCTGCGTCGGCGTGGCGCTGCCCGGCGATCCGGTCCGCGCCGCGATCTCGATCTCCGGGCCGGTCGGGCGCATGACCGACGCGCTGGTCGACCGCTCGATCGGGCTGCTGCGGCAGGCCGCGAGCGACCTCGCGGCGGACTTCGCGCTCGCCGCCGCCTGACCAGCCTGACACCGACCGTCGCGCCGCACCGATCGAGGTGCGCGCTGGCGTGGGTCGTGGTAAGTTCCGCGATGCAGAGTTAATTATCTGCATCGCGAGAGTTGGGGAGAGACATGAGCGCTGCCAGCGGCCGACATTTCCTGCAGATCCCCGGTCCCACGAACGTGCCGGACGCGGTGCTCCGGGCCATCGACGCGCCCACCATCGACCACCGCGGGCCGGACTTCGGCGTGCTCGGCCGCCGCGTCCTCGGTCGCGTCGGCGCGGTCTTCGGCACGACGGGCCCGGTCGTCGTCTACCCCGCGTCCGGCACGGGCGCCTGGGAGGCGGCGCTGGTGAACACGCTCAGCCCCGGCGACGAGGTGCTGTGCTTCGAGACCGGCCACTTCGCCACGCTGTGGACGCAGATGGCCGAGCGGCTCGGCCTGCGCGTCCGGCTCGTCGCGGGCGACTGGCGCCACGGGGCCGCGCCCGAGGCCGCGCTCGAGCGCCTGCGGGCCGACGGCGAGCGTCGCATCCGCGCCGTGATGGTCGTCCACAACGAGACGTCGACGGGCGTGACGAGCCGGATCGCGGCGATCCGCGCGGCGATCGACGAGGCCGGCCACGACGCGCTGCTGCTCGTCGACACGATCTCGTCGCTCGGCAGCATCGAATACCGCCACGATCACTGGGGCGTGGACGTGACAGTGGCCGGCTCGCAGAAGGGGCTGATGCTGCCGCCCGGGCTGTCGTTCAACGCGATCTCCGAGAAGGCGCTCGAAGCGTCGAAGACGAACTCGATGCCACGCTCCTACTGGCACTGGGCGCCGATCCTCGCGGCCAACGCGCAGGGCTTCTGGCCCTACACACCCGCGACGAATCTGCTCTACGGGCTCGACGCCGCGCTCGCGCGGCTGGAGGCCGAGGGGCTCGAGAATGTCTGGCGCCGCCACGCCCGCCACGCCGAGGCGACGCGGCTCGCGGTCGCGGGCTGGGGCCTCGAGCTTCTGGCCGCCGACCCGCGCGAGTACTCCAACGCGCTCACGGCCGTCGTGGTGCCGCAGGGGACCGACGCCGACGAGGTCCGCCGGATCATCCTCGAGCGCTACGACATGTCGCTCGGCACCGGGCTCGGCCGGCTGGCGGGCCGCGTCTTCCGGATCGGCCACCTCGGCGACTTCAACGACCTCACGCTCGCCGGCACGCTGGCCGGCGTGCAGATGGGCCTGCGGCTGGCCGGCGTGGACGTTCCCGCCGGCGGGCTGGAGCGGGCGCTCGAACGGCTCCAGCAGGAGGGCTGAAGCATGCGGATCACCGACGTACGCGTCGACACGATGTCGTTCCCCCACCCGCCCGGCCACCGCTGGGAGAAGGGCGCGATCAGCTCCAACGGGTGGGACCAGGTGATCGTGCACCTGGACACCGACGAGGGCCTCACCGGGATCGGTGAGGCCTACCACCTCAAGAACCCGGCGACGGTCGCGGCCACGATCGAGGCCCGGCTCAAGCCGCTCGTGCTCGGGCAGGATCCGTTCGACGTCGCCGGTCTGTGGGAGCGCATGTTCGCGCGCGTGACGCAGATCGGCGCCGCCGGAGTCGGCGCCATCTCCGGCATCGACACCGCCTGCTACGACCTCATGGGCAAGGCGCTCGGCGTGCCGGTCTACCGGCTGCTCGGCCGCGGGGGCGACGAGCCGCCGCGCGTACCGGCGTACGTCGGCGGCCACGTGCTCGGCTGGCAGCCGCTCGACGAGCTCGACCGGCTCGTCGAGGAGGCCCAGGGCTACGTCGACCAGGGCTTCCGGGCGATCAAGATCCGCGGCGGCCGTGGCCTCCCGGATCGCGGCGACATCGAGAGCGTGCGCGCGCTGCGCGACGCGCTCGGCGACGAGCTCGTGATCCTGGTCGACGCCAACACGGAGTACCGCGACTACAAGACGGCGCTGCGGATGTGCCACGAGCTCGACAAGCTCGGCGTCGGCTGGATCGAGGACTGCTTCGCGTTCTCGGTCGCGTTCACGGCCGCCGAGATGGCGCGCCTGGCGCAGGAGTCGCCGATCCCGGTGGCCAGCGGCGGCAACATCCTCACGCGCTTCGGGATCCGGGCCATGATCCAGTCCGGCGGCGTCGACGTGATCACGGCGAACACGGCCAAGGCGGGCGGGATCTCCGAGGTCCGCCACATCCAGTCGCTGGCGAGCGCGTTCAACATCACCTACACCGCACACTGCGACGGCGGCCTGAACACGCTCTCGAACCTGCACGCGTTCGCGGCGGCGCCGCCGCACGTGACCCAGAAGGTCTACTTCGAGTGGGACCCGCTGTGGCCGCTGGAGGCGTTGCTGACCCACCCGCCGCTCGTCGAGGACGGGTGGATCAGCGTTCCCGACCGCCCTGGGCTGGGAAGCGAGCTCGTCGAGGGCGTGCAGGAGCGCTACCCGCTGCAGCTCGACTCGTGGTTCAAGACCGCGATGATCCACGGCCGCGACGGCTCCTGAGCGCTCATCAGTCGACGGCCGCGTATTGCTCGCGCAACGCCATGCGGTCGCCGCTGAACGCGGCCTCGGCGATCTGCCGGCAGCGCTCGACGGTCAGCTCGCGCGGGTTGTTGTCCACGAGCCGGGCGGACTGCATAGCGAGCGCCGCGATGTCGTCGAGCTGGTCGGCGCGCACGCCGAGCTCGGCGAGCGTGCGCGGGACGCCGGCGGCGGCCAGCAGGTCCGCGACGGCGTCGACGGCCGCGTGCGCCGAGGCGTCCGCGCCGAGCGCGAGCGCCACCTGCGCCAGCTCGCCCGCGCACGCCGCCACGTTGAACTCGAGTGCGTACGGCAGCAGCACACCGACGCCGACGCCGTGGGATGTGTGCGTCAGCGCGCCGACGGGATACTGCAACGCGTGCGCCGCCGCGGTCCCGGCCGTGCCGAACGCGAGCCCGCCGTAGAGCGCGCCGAGCGCCAGGTCGTGCCGCGCGGCGGCGTCGGTGCCGTCGGCGACGGCGCGGACCAGGCTGCGGCCGATCAGCTCGATCCCGGCCAGCGCGAAGCCGTCGGTCACGGCGGACTTGCCGACGAACACGCTGGTGTGCGCGAGCGCCGGCGCCGGGTCGCGCGCGATCGCGCAGAAGCTCTCGATGCAGTGCGCGAGCGCGTCGGCGCCGGTGTGCGCGGTCAGCACGGGCGGCGCGGAGGCCGACAGCTCCGGGTCGACGATCGCCGTGTGCGGGATCAGGTGCGGGCTCGAGACGCCGACCTTGAGCGTGCGGCCGGCGTCGGTGACCACCGCGACGGGCGTGACCTCCGAGCCGGTCCCGGCGGTGGTCGGGACGGCCACGATCGGCAGCACCGGACCGGGCACGCGCAGCTCGCCGTAGTAGTCCGGCGGCGCGCCGCCGTGGGTGAGCAGCACCGCGATGAGCTTGGCGTGGTCGAGGCAGCTGCCGCCGCCGACGGCCAGCAGCACGTCCGGCGGGCGCGCCGCGACGCGCTCGACGCACGCGGCCAGGCTCCATGCGGGCAGCTCGGGCTGCACCTCGGCGAACAGCGTCACCGCGACGCCGCGCTCGCGCAACTCGGCGAGGACGGCGGTGAGCTCGCCGCGCAGCGCCATCCGCGCGTCCGTGCACACGAGCACGGAGCGGCCGAGCTCGGCGACCGCGGCGGCGATCCCCGCGCGCTGGCCGGCGCCGAACACGAGCTTGCGCGGAGCGCGCAGCACGGCGTAGCCGCCGGCACCGGGGCGGAACGGGACGGCGCGATCGGACAGCGTGGCGGTGGTGGTCATGTCAGGCGATCGGCAGCGCCTGCAGCCGGCGCAGCTCCTCCAGCGTCGCGTCGGCGACCTCGATGCCGTCCCGCGCCGCGTCCTCGCGAGCCTGCGCCGCGCGGTCGCCGGGCACCGCCACAGCCGTATAGCCGGGCATCCGCGGCGCCTCGCGGACGGTCTGCAGGTAGGCGCTGACCGCCACCGTGATCGCGGGGTCGGGCACGTCGAGCACGATGAAGACGTCGCCCTTGGTGCTCTCATGCGTCGAGTCGAGCGTGCCGCGGACGTCGCGCCCCAGGGCGGTCGCGGTGAGCGTCGCGACCAGCACCTCGAGCGCCAGCCCGAGCGCGTAGCCCTTGGCGCCGCCGAACGGCGAGATCGCCGCCGCGGCGCCCGGGTCCGTGGTCGGCCGCCCGGCCGCGTCGACCGCCCAGTCGGGCGGGATGGCCGCCCCGCGGCGCGCGTGCTCGAGGATCTTGCCGCGCGAGACGCGGCCGGTCGACATGTCGAGCACGAGCGGGCGCGGCTGCGCCGGCACGCCGATCGCGAGCGGATTCGTGCCGAGCAGCGCCGGCGCGCCGCCCCACGGGTGCACCAGCGCCTCGCTCGTGCACGTGGCCATCGCCAGCTGTCCGCCGCGGGCGGCGCGCTCGACGTACCACGCGAGCATGCCGAGGTGGTTGGAGCGGCGCAGCGCCGCCACCGCGATGCCGGTGTCGCGCGCCCGCCCGCCGATCGCCTCGAGCGCGCGCAGGCCGACGACGGGGCCTAGTCCGCCCTCGCCGTCGACCGTGAGCAGTCCGGGCGCACGCCAGTCGTGCCGCCCGGAGGCGCGCGGGTCGCTGACGCCGTTGACGATCCTCTCCACGATCGTCCGCACGCGCAGCAGACCGTGCGAGGGGTGCCCGCGCAGCTCGGCCTCGAGCAGCACGTCCGCCTGGATGCGGGCGTGCACCGCGGGCACGCCCGCTGCACCCAGCACGTCGAGGACGAGCGACTCGAGCTCTGAGACCGCGACGTTCATCGACGCGCGGTCAGATGACTTGAAAATCGGATACGATACGATTCAGTCTGTCGCCGGCGACGGGATCTGTCAAGCGCCGGTGTCGGAGGAGCGTGATGGTCAAGACGAGCGAGACCGGCGCGAGGACGATCGCGCCGGGCGAGGACGAAGGGCTGGCCGATCCCGTCTACCGCGACCTGGTCGACCGGTTGATCGCGCGAGCGATCCTGCCCGGCGAGCGGATCGGGATCGACGCCACGAGCCGGCTGTTCGCGGTGTCGCAGACGCCCGTGCGCCTGGCGCTCGTCCGGCTCGAGGCCGACGGGCTCGTGACCCGCGTGCTCAACTCGGGCTACCGCGCCGCGCCGCTGCTCACCCGCGGCCAGTTCGAGCAGCTGTTCGACATGCGGCTGCTGCTCGAGCCGTACGCGGCGAGCCTCGCCGCCGCCCATCACGACGGCGCGCAGGCCGAGGCGATGGCCGGCACCGCGGGGGAGCTCCGGCGCATGGCGCACAAGCTCGAGCGCCTCACGTACGGCGAGTTCGCGCAGGTCGACGCGCGGCTGCACGACCTGATCGCGACCGCGAGCGGCAACCCGCTGCTGCGCGAGAGCCAGACGCGGCTGCACTCGCACCTGCACCTCTTCCGGCTGCGCTTCGACGCTCGCGTCCAGCACGACGCGCTGGGCGAGCACGAGCAGTTGCTGGCGGCGATCGGCCGCCGCGACGCCCGCGCGGCGAGCCGCGAGATGCGCGCACACCTCGAGGCCAGCCGCGCGCGGCTGCGGCTGGCGTTCCGAGCAGGGCCGCTTGACACGTGACGGGGGCGGGTGCATGATGATTTTACGAAGTGGAAGTCCATTTTCGCATCGTGGAGAGATTGAGCCGCCAAGGGCGGTTGACGGGAACACCAATCCCGAGGGGGAGAGCACGTATGTCTCACACTCGATGGCGTCGCTCCGGCGCCGTGCTCGCGGCGTCGGCACTGCTGGTCGCGGGTTGCGGCGCAGCGGACGGCGGTGGCTCGAGCTCGAAGGCCGGCGGCGACACGTTCAAGCCGAGCCGCCCGGCCACCTTCGTCGTCGCCACCGGCGTCGGCGGCGGCGGCGACATCTTCGGCCGCGCGGCGGCCGCCGGCATCTCCGAGGTCATGCCCGGCGTGAAGGTCGGCGTCGAGAACCACACCGGCGGCAACGAGGTGGTCGGGGCGACGTACGTCCTCTCGCGCCGTGACAACCCCTACTACGTGTTCGTCGCGAACACGTCGCTGATCCTGATCCCCTACAGCATCAAGCCGCCGCCCAACTACACCTGGAAGAGCTTCACGCCGATCGCCGAGCTGGCGTCGGATCAGCAGATGCTCGTGGTGCCGGCCAAGTCGCCGTACCACAGCCTCCAGGACATGGTCACCGCCGCGAAGTCGAACTCCAAGATCCGCGTCGGGCTGACGTCCGCGACCGGCACCGACACCGCCGTCGCACGGCTGATCGAGAACAGCCAGGGCGTGAAGTTCCAGCACGTGATCCTCGAGGCCGGCTCCGACAGCGTGGCGGCGATGCTCGCGGGCAACGTCGACTTCTCGTTCCTGAACCCGAGCGAGGCGCTCGGCCAGCTGCAGGCCAAGAAGCTGCGCGCGCTGGCCGTGTTCTCCGACAAGCGCTACGCGGCGGGCTCCGGGCTCCAGGACGTGCCGACCGCCCGCGAGCAGGGCATCGACGTCACGTTCTCGCAGTTCCGCGGGCTCCTCGGCCCGCCCGGGCTGAGCCAGGCGCAGGTCCGGTTCTGGGCCGACGCCGCCAAGAAGTGGACGGCGACCCAGAGCTATCAGGACTACATCAAGAAGAACGCGCTGATGCCGGCGTTCGCCACGGGCCAGCAGTTCGCGGGCCTGATGCAGTCCCAGGACGTCCAGATGAAGCAGTCGTTCGGGCAGGGGAGCTGAGCCTGATGCATCTCGACGGTCAGGCGCCGGCCGGCGCGCACCCGATCCGCCGGGCCCTGACCGGCGAGCGTCTGTTCGCGGCGCTGTTCGTCGCCGTGGGGGTCCTCGCGTTCGTCGAGGGCCTGGGCTACGGGTTCATCCGGTCCGACGGCATCATCGGCCCGGGCTTCATCCCGATTCTCGTCGGCGCGCTGCTGACGGTCCTCGGCGCCGGCGTGCTGATCCAGACGTTCACCGGCGGGCCGTCGCAGGGGTTCGAGACCGAGCTCGAGCTCGAGACCGGCGCCGCGGCGCCCGACGTCGAGGGCAACGAGCGCTCGGCACTGCTCGTCTTCGCCGGCTGCGCGCTGGCGCTGATCCTCTCCAACTGGTTCGGCCTGATCCTCTCGCTGAGCCTGCTGGTGTTCGCGATCCTGCTCGTCGTCGAGCGCCAGCCCGTCCTGAAGGCGCTGCTCATCGCCGTGCTGATCGGCGCCGGCGCATGGCTCGTCTTCGTCCACTTCCTCGAGGTGCCGCTGCGCTTCGGGATCTTCTCGCCGGCGTGACGCGATGGACATCCTGACGAACGCGATCGACGGCTTCGGCCACGCGCTGACGCCCACGAACCTGCTCTATTGCTTCATCGGCGTGATCGTCGGCACGATCGTCGGCATCCTGCCCGGGCTCGGCCCGGCGACCGGCATCTCGCTCCTGCTGCCGATCACGCTCGGGCTCGCGCCGCTGCCCGCGCTGATCATGCTGGCGGGCATCTACTACGGCTGCATGCACGGCGGGATCGTCGCCGCCGTGCTGATCGCCACGCCCGGCGAGTCGGCGGCGATCGTCACCGTGATGGACGGCCACAAGCTCGCGCGGGCCGGCAGAGCCGGGCCCGTCCTGGCCATCAGCGCGCTCTCGAGCTTCCTCGCCGGGACGCTGACGATTCCCTTCGTCATGGTCTTCACGTCCGTGCTGGGCAACGTCAGCCTCAAGTTCGGGCCGCCGGAGACGTCGGTGATCATGCTGATCGGCCTGGTCGGCGTCGTCGGCTTCGTCGGCTCCAACCGCATGAAGGGGTTCGCGATGGCGGCGGCCGGGATCCTGATCTCGACCGTCGGCCTCGACGTCGGCACGGGCATCCCGCGCTTCACCTTCGGCATCCCGGCGATGTTCGGCGGGATCGACTTCCTCTACGTGGTGGTCGGCATGTTCGCGCTGGCCGAGGTGCTGCACTCGATCGGCGCCGGGCAGCCGAACCCGATCCGCACGCGGCTGCGCGACATGCTGATCTCCAAGGACGACTGGGTCTACTCGCGCTTCCCGATCCTGCGCGGCGGCATCCTCGGCCTGTGCCTCGGCATGCTGCCGGGCGCCGGGGCGACCGTGTCCTCGTTCGTCAGCTACGACGTCGAGCGCCGGATCGGCAAGCGCAAGGGCCGCATCCTCGGCACGGGCGTGATCGAGGGCGTGTCGGGTCCGCAGGCGGCCGACAACGCGGCGGCCAACGGCGCGTTCATCCCGACGCTCTCGCTCGGCATCCCCGGCTCGGCGGCGACCGCCGTGCTGCTCGGCGGCTTCCTGCTGCACGGGATTCCAGCCGGGGCCGCTGCTGATGACCAACCAGCCGGCGCTCGTGTGGGGCCTGCTGGCCTCCTTCTACATCGGCAACGTGATGTTGATCTTCGTGAACATCCCGCTCGCGCCGGTGTTCGCCTCGATCCTGCGCATCCGCTACGCCTATCTGTACCCGGCGATCATCGTGATGTGCTTCATCGGCGCGTTCTCGGTCAACAACGACATGACGGGCGCGTGGATGGCGCTGGCCTTCGGCGCCATCGGCTGGGCTGCCAAGCGCTACGACTACCCCGCCGCGCCGATGATCCTCGGCGTCGTGCTCGGCCAGTCGTTCGAGCGCGCCGTGGTGCAGAGCGCTGAGATCGGGCGCGGCAGCCTATCGGTCTACCTGCACCGCCCGATCGCGCTCGTCCTGCTCGGGCTCGTCCTGCTGATGGCGCTCGGGCCGACCGTCGTCAACCAACTCCGCAAGCGCCGCGACAGCAGCGGCGTACCGCCGGCGGCCACGGGCCGGCCCGCCGACAACACGCTGCAGAGCCTCGGGGTCTGAAGCGCCCCGCGAAGCCGTATCTCGAACACGAATGGAGGGTCACAGGTGAAGATCACCGAGATCGAAACACGCCTTGTTTCGGTGCCGTTGCAGGAGGCGTGGGAGATGGGCATCGGCACCGCGCACCGGCGCGACGAGCTGCTGGTGTTCGTCCACACCGACGAGGGCGTCACCGGCGTCGGCTCGTCGTATCACGCGCACGCGGCGATGGCCGTCAAGAACATCATCGACCACAAGGTCGCGCCGACCGCGATCGGCGAGGACCCGCTCGCGATCCAGCGCGTGTGGGAGAAGCTCTTCTACAGCGCGGTCTACATCGGCTCGGGCGGCATCCAGGCGCTCGCCGGCATCGACATCGCGCTGTGGGACATCCTCGGCAAGGTGACCGGGCAGCCGGTCGCGACGCTGCTCGGCGGCGGCGGCGTGGAGAAGGTCGCGGCCTACGTCGGCTGCATGAGCCTCGGCCACAAGGCGCCCGACCTGCTGCAGGCCGAGGCGCAGAGCTACGTCGACCAGGGCTTCCAGGCGCTCAAGATCCGCGGAGGCGCGGGCATCAAGGAGGACATCGCGGCGATGGCCGCCGTGCGCGAGCAGGTGGGCGACGGCATCGACCTGATGATCGACTTCAACGCCCGCTACGGCTGGACCGAGGCCGTCGAGCTCTCCAAGAAGCTGCAGCACCTCGACTGCTACTGGATCGAGGATCCGTTCGACTTCACGATCACGAACCACCACGGGGACGTCGGCCGGCTGCGCAACCTCGGGCTGACGCCGATCTGCTCCGGCGGCAACGTCTACAGCCGCTTCGACTACCGCAACCTGCTCGAGTGCGGCGGCGTGGACTTCGTCAGCCCCGACGCGGTCAAGGCCGGCGGCATCTCCGAGGCCCTGAAGATGTGCGTCATGGCGAGCGCCAACGAGACGGTCGTCGCGCTGCACACGCTCAACGGGCTCGGCCAGGTCGCCAACGTCCACCTGGCGGCCGCGATCCCCGCGCACGTGCGGGGCTACGTCGAGTGGGATCCGACGAGCCCGAACGAGCTGCGCGACGAGATGCTGACCAACCCGATCGACGTCGTCGACGGCGACCTCTACGTCCCGACAGGACCGGGGCTGGGCACCGAGATCGACATGGACTTCGTCGAGGAGCACCAGCTCGACGAGGGGGTCGAGATCGCGGGCAAGCCGCGCGGGCGCCGCTGGAACACGTGAGCCGTCGCGGGGGCGCGCCGCCGAGCTGCGCGCCCCCGCGCCGTGCCCGAGTCCATGCTCGTCGGCCCGCTGATGATCTGCTTCGTCGCCCTGTTCGTGCTGCCGTTCCTGATCGCCCGCATGCGCGGCTGGGGCGACGAGGACGAGCCGGAGCAGCGCGAGGATGACGCGTGACGCGCCGATCGGATACGATCGGATCGGTATAGTTTGGGAAGCGATGCCCAAACGCACCACGAAGCTCTCGGCCGAGGACGCGGGGCGGCTGGCCGATGCCGTCTATGAGACGCTGATCGGCCAGCTCATCTCGCGCGCGATCGAGCCGGAGGCGCGCATGGGCGTCGATGCCATCAGCCGTGAGCTCGACGTCTCCCAGACGCCGGTGCGCCAGGCGCTCGACCGGCTCGAGTCCGAGGCACTCGTGACGCGCGTCCATCTCGCCGGCTACCGCGCCGCGCGGCTGATGACCTGGGACGAGTTCGACCAGCTCTTCCAGATGCGCCTGCTGATCGAGCCGTTCGCCGCGGGTCTCGCGGCCACCCACCGGACGCCGGAGCAGGCCGCGGCGATGGAGCGCGCGGAGCGCGAGATGCGCGCGCTGTCGCGTGACGGCGACGCGACCTACAGCCAGTTCGCGCGCGCCGACGCGCGCCTGCACGAGGCGATCGCCGTCGCCAGCGGCAACCCGCTGCTCGCCCAGGCGCAGGCGCGGCTGCACGCGCACATCCATCTCGCCCGCCTGCACCTCGACACCGGCATCCCGGCCGACGCCCTCGGCGAGCACGAGCAGCTGCTCGCCGCGATCGTCGAAGGCGACGAGCAGGGCGCGGCGCGGGTCATGCGCCGCCACCTGCGTGCCTCGCGCGCCCGGCTGTTCAGCGCGTTCGCGGGCGAGGACGCGGAGCTCGAGCTCGCCGGCGACCCGCTGCGCCACCTGGCCGGCTGACGCGCATCAGGTGCGGCGCGGCGGCTCGGGTGCGCTCTCGGCCAGCTGTCCGAGCAGCTCCTGCGATTCGGCGAGGTTGCCGGTGAGGATCTGGCGCGCGACCTCGAGCAGTTGCGACGTGCGCGGGTCCTTGATCCGGTAGTAGACGCTGGTCCCGTCGCGGCGGCTCTCGAGCACGCCGTGCCGGCGCAGGAGCCCGAGGTGCTGCGAGGTGCCGCTGGAGTCCAGCCCCAGCGCCTGCTGGAGATCGCCGACTGTGCGCTCGCGGTCGCGCAGCAGCTCGAGCGTGCGGATCCGCACCGGATGACCGAGGATGCGGAAGAACTCCGCCTTGAGCTGGTAGACGGGCGGCTGCGGGGCGGCGGGCATCTCAGCGTATCCGCCTCGCCGCGCGGTCCCCGCCCCGCCGCGCGTCGAGTGCGCCGGTGAGCGCGTCGGCGATCTGCGCCGGCGTCGGGGGGCAGCCGGCGATGCGCAGATCGACGGGCAGGATGGCGTCCAGCGGCGCGGCGAGCTCCTCGCGGTCGGCGAGGATCCCGCAGCCGAGGGCGCAGTCGCCGAGCGCGGCGACCAGCCGCGGCTCGGGCATCGCGGCGTAGGCGGCGCGCAGCGGCCCGGCCATGCGGGTGGTGACGGCGCCGGTGACGAGCAACACGTCGGCGTGGCGGGGGGAGGCGACGATGTTCAGCCCGAAGCGCTGGAGGTCGTAGACGGGGTTGGCGGTCGCGCCCAGCTCGTGCTCGCAGCCGTTGCAGGAGCCGGCGTCGACGTGGCGCAGGGCGAGCGATCCGCCGTGCGCGGGGGCGGGCAGGGCGAGCTCGCGGCGCAGGCGCTGGAGGCGGTGAAGGAGGACGAACACTGCTCAGCGGTCCGCGCAGGCGTAGCAGAGCTCGAAGCTCTTGTTGATCAACGGGAAGTCGGGCAGCAGGTTGCCGGGGACCGTGTGCGCGAGCACGGGCCAGTTCGCGTAGGAGCCGGTGCGCAGGTGCAGGCGACGGACGGCGCCGTCGGCGGCCTCGAGCACGCACACGGTCTCGCCGCGCGGGCTTTCGACGCGCCCGGCCCCGATCGGCTGCGGCGCGCTCCGCGCCCGCGCGCCGGGATCGCCGAGCGGACGGGTGAGCAGCTCGTCGAGGATGTCGCAGCTCTGCTGGATCTCGACGGCGCGGAGCTCCGCGCGCGCGGCGACGTCCCCGGTCGCGGAGGCCGGCTGGGCCGGCTGGAAGCCGGCGTAGAGCAGCCGCGGGTCGCCGTCGGCGCGCGCGTCGCGGCGGACGCCGGAGGCACGCGCGGCGGGTCCGACCGCCCCCAGGGCCGCCGCGTCGTTCGCGGTGAGCACGCCGACGCCGCGCAGGCGGTCCTGCACCGACGCCGAGAACAGCAGCTCGCGCCAGCCGGCGGCCGCGTCGGCGCCGAGCGCGCGCACCTCGTCGCGGGCGGAGCGGGCCGCCGCCACGTCGAGCGCCAGCGGGCTCGCCGCGACCGCGACGCTGCCGAACAGGAAGCGGTGGCCGGTCAGGCGTGCGTTGAGCTGCTGGGCGCGTTCCTTGAGCGCGGCGAACGTCATCGTGCCGGGCGCGAAGCCGATCCCGGCGCAGAGCGCCGACAGGTCGTGGAGATGGTTGTAGAGGCGCTCGAGCTCGCACAGCAGCGTCCGCGCGGCACGCAGGGCCGGGTTCGGCACGAGCCCGAGCACGCTCTCGGCGGCCTGCGCGTAGGCGACCGAGTTCGCGACCGCGCACGCGGCGCAGGCCCGCTGCGCGAAGGCGAGCGCCGCGTCGAGCGGCTGGCCCTCGGCGGCGCGCTGGAGACCGCGGTGCTTGTAGAACAGCCGCAGGTCCAGATGCAGGATGCGCTCGCCGACGACGTGGAAGCGGAAGTGCCCGGACTCGATCACGCCGGCGTGGATCGGGCCGACCGCGACGTCGTGGGGGCCGTGTCCGTGCACCGGCGTCGCCCAGTCCGCGAGCCGCTCCGGGTGCGCGACGAGCGCGCGCAGCGGCTCGTGCCCGGCGAAGCCGACGCCGTAGACGTCGTGCGCCTCGCGCTCGTCCCAGCCCGCGGCCGGGAACGGCTCGATCACGCTGTCCACGGCGCCGGCGGCCGTGGTGAGCAGGCGCTCCTCGCCCGGCAGGCCGAGCAGCGCGCGGACCTCGGGCCCGCGCTCGCCGTCGACCGCGTACAGGCAGCGCAGGCGCGCGCCCGCGCCGGCGGCGTCCTCGCACGCCCGGCGCCAGCGCGCGGGGGGGACGCGGACGACGTTCACGGTCATGTGACGCCCCGCATCAGCAGCTCGACCGGCTGTGAGCCGGGCAGCAGGCAGGCGAGCACCGTGACGGCCAGCATCGCGGCGCCGCACACGACGGTCAGGCGCACGGTCTGGCGCGCGCTGCGCCCGGGGCGCCAGCGCCGCGGGCTCGGCTCGCCCACAAGGCCCTCGATCAGCGCGTGCGCGAGGCCGAGGAAGCCGAGCGCCAGCAGCCCGGCGGCCACGATCGTCACGGCGATCTCGCCCGCGGCCACGCCGCCGAGGAGGATCAGCAGCTCGCTCACGAACAGCGGCGAGGGCGGCAGCGCGGCCAGCGCCCCCAGGCTCACGCCGACCGCGGCGGCGGACGCCGGGCTCGCCGTGGCCAGCCCGCGCAGGGGCTCGCGCTGGGCGCCGGGAACGTGGCGCAGCAGCGGCGTGGCGGCGTAGAACCCGAGCGACTTCGCGAGCGCGTGGCCGGCGATGTGCGCGACGACGCCGGCGGTGGCGAGCGGGGAGGCGAAGCCGATCCCGAGCGCCAGCACGCCCATGTGCTCGAGGCTCGAGTAGGCCAGCAGGCGCTTGAAGGGCAGCGAGCGCCACAGGAACGGGACGGCGATCGCGAGCGAGAGCAGCCCGAAGCCGAGGAACAGCGCGCTGCCCGCTCCTGGATCGAGCGCCGGCCCGAGCGTCGCCAGCACGCGCCAGGCGACCAGCATCACGGCGGGCAGCAGCGCGGCCGACAGCAGCGCGCTGACGGCCGGCGGCGCCTCGCTGTGCGCGTCGGGCAGCCAGTTGTGCACCGGCGCCCAGCCGATCTTGGTCGCCAGCCCGGCGATCACGAGCACGAACGCGGTCAGCGCGCCGGCGGCGGGCAGCGCCGGCGCGGCGGCGGCGATCGCGCGCCAGTCGAGCGTCGCGAGCCCGTCGGCCGCGCCGAGCGCGTAGAGCAGGATGATCCCCAGCAGCGCCACGGCCAGCCCGAACGTCGTCAGCACCAGGTACTTCCAGCCCGCCTCGAGCGCGCTGCGCTTGCCGCTGAACGCGACCAGCAGCGCCGAGCCCCCGGTCGTCGCCTCCACCAGCACCCAGGCGAGCGCCAGGTTGTCCACCAGCGGGACCGCGAGCAGCGCGGCCCAGAAGCCGTGAAACGCGAGGTAGTAGAGGACGCGGGCGCGCGCGGCCGGAACGAGCCCGCGACCCTGGCCCGCGAGCCCGAGCGGCGAGGCCAGCGCGCTCAGCAGCCCGACGACGGCGATCACGCCGAGCAGCACGCCGCCGGCCGCGTCGAGGACGTACCAGCCGCCGTGGGCGGGGTGGTCGGCGCGCGCGATCCCGATCGCAGCCAGCACGAGCGCGGCGCACGCCGTCGCGATCGCGCCGGCGACGCTCACCGCGTCGGCGCCGCGCGGGCTGCGGGTGAGGAGCACGCCGAACGCCGTCGCGATCGGCAGCGCGAGCACCGCGATCATCAGCGGCTCAATCACGCAGCTCTCCCAGCAGGCTGGTGTCGCCGGTCCCGAGCTGCTCGTGGATCTTGGCGCTGAACGCGGCGGCGACCGCGACGACGACCACGAGATCGAACACGAGCCCGAGCTCGATCACCGCGGGCAGCCCGCCGGGCGTCGCCAGCGCGGCCACGTAGAGCCCGTTCTCGGCGACCAGGAACCCGAGCGCCTGGAAGATCGTGCCGCGCCGCAGCACCGCGATCGCGATCCCCAGCGCCAGCAGCGAGATCGCCGCGCGCTGGGCGGCGCGGTCGGCAAGCACGTCCGGGACGAGCGCGACGAACGTCAGGGTCAGCGCCGACGCCGCGAGCGCGCGCGAGAGCGCGTGGCGCTCCTCGACGATCAGCCGCGGCTCGCGCGTGCGCCCCACCACCCAGGCCAGCAGCGCCGGCAGCACCAGCGCCTTGACGACGAGCGCCGCGCCGGCCGTCGAGAGCGCCGCCGACTCGCCGATCCCGTGCGCGATCGCCACGCACCCGAGCGCGAGCGACTGCACCCCGACGATCGCGATCGCGACCGTCCGCCTCCGCACGACCGCGACGGCCAGCCCGCTTGCCGCGAGCGCGACCGCGAGCGGCTCGGCGATCACGCCGACGCTCCGAGCAGCCAGCTCGCGAGACCGAGCAGGCACAGGCCCACGCCGCCGCCGAGCAGCACGGGCACGCGCAGGATCCGCAGCTTCGCCTGCAGCGTCTCGACCAGCGCGAGCGCGAGCGCGAGCACGAGCAGCCACCCGGCCAGCCATACGAGCTGCAGCGCGAACGAGCCGGGATGCGGCAGCGCCAGCTCGGCGACGAGCACGAGCATGATCCAGTGGCGCGCCGCCGCCGCCCACTGCAGCAGCGCCTGGTCGCGGCCCGCGTATTCGAGCAGCGGCCCCTCGTGCACCATCGTCAGCTCCAGGTGCGTGTCCGGGTTGTCGATCGGCTGGCGCCCGGTCTCGGCCAGTACCACCAGCGCCAGCGCCGCCACCGCCGCCCAGCGCACGGGCTCGCGCCACGGATCGCCGCTCGCGGCCGCCGCGCTGAGCGTGACGAGGTCGGTGCTCGCGACCGGCAGCGCGAGCAGGACGACCACCAGCGCCAGCAGGCCCTCGACGAACACGGCGAACGTGAGGTCACGGCCCGCGCCCATCAGCGCGAAGCCGCTCCCCGTATCCCACGCCGCGAGCGAGATCGCGAAGCGCGCGAGCGCGAGCAGCCCGACCAGCACGAACGCGTCATGGCCGAGACCCCACGCCGCGGCGTGCGAGCCGACCGGAAGCAGCAGCAGCGCCAGCAGCGCCGCGCCGGCGACGACCGGCGGGGCGAGGTCGTAGACCACCGAGCGCGGCTCGGGGGCGACGCGGCTGCGGCCCCATAGACGGCGCAGCTCGCGGTAGGGCTGTACCGGCGACGGTCCGCGCCGCCCCTGCAGCCGGCCCTTCGCCGTCTGCACCAGCCCCGGGAGCAGCGGCGAGAGCGTCACGCCGCCGCCCAGCTCGACGAGCCCGGCCACCGCGGTCGCCGCGCTCATCCCAGCGCCCCGGAGCGGGCCAGTGCCAGCACCGCGGCGACCAGCGCCAGCAGGTAGAGCAGGTACGCGGACAGGCTGCCGGACTGCAACCGCCGCACCCGGCGGGCCGCGCGCACTCCGGCCCGGGCGACCGGGCCGTAGAGGTGGGTGTCGAACAGGTGCGGGACCTCGGCGTGGTAGTCCAGCTCCTGGACGACGCCGCCGCGCGTTTCGACCACGACGTCGCGGCGCGGGCGCAGCAGGACCTCGAGCACGAGCCGCAGCGGCTTCGTGAACCCCGCGGACGTCCAGGCCAGCGCCGGCACCGCCGGCTGCCCGCAGGCCCACGCCGGCGCGCTCGCCGCGCGCGGGCTCCGGCGCGCCCACCACAGCAGCGTCACGACCAGCGCGAGCGCGACGACGAGCCCGAGCGACGGCAGCGTGCCGGTGCCGGGCGCGTGCAGGGTGACCGCCGGCTCGAGCCCCGCGTCACCGGGTCCGAGCTGCGCCAGCCGCGGGACGATCGACGCGGCGGCCGCCCCGAGCGCGACGCACAGGCCGGCGAGACCGACGACCGCCGCGCGCATCCCCAGCGGCGCCTCGTGCGCGTCGGCGCACTCCGGCCGGCGCGGCTCGCCGAGCAGCACCAGGCCGACGACCTTGACGAAGCAGTAGACCGCCAGCGCCGCGGTCGCGGCGAGCGCGACGACCGCCAGCGCGCCGGGCACCGCGAGCGCGTCGCGCTGGGTCAGCGGCACCCGCACGAGCGCCTGCAGCGTCAGCCACTCCGACGCGAACCCGTTCAGCGGCGGCACGCCGGCGATCGCCATCGCCGCGACCAGGAAGCCGCCGCCCGTCCACGGCATCCGGCGCAGCAGGCCGCCGAGCCGGTCCAGCTCGAGCGCGCCCACCGCGTGCGAGAACGCGCCCGCGCCCAGGAACAGCGCCGCCTTGAACACCGCGTGGTTGAGCGTGTGCAGCAGCGCCGCCGCGAACGCCAGCGCGCTCCACGCCGGCTGGCCGCGCGCGGCCAGCAGCAGCGACGCTCCGAGCCCCAGCACGATGATCCCGACGTTCTCGATCGAGTGAAACGCCAGCAGGCGCTTGAGCTCGTGCTGCATCAGCGCGTATAGGACGCCCGCCAGCGCCGACAGCGCGCCCGCGGCCAGGAGCACGAGCCCGATCCAGACCGGCACGCCCGTCAGCCACTCGAACAGCACCCGCACGAGGCCGTACAGCGCGAGCTTGATCATCACGCCCGACATCAACGCCGACACGTGGCTCGGCGCGACGGGGTGCGCGCGCGGCAGCCAGACGTGCAGCGGCACGACTCCCGCCTTCGTGCAGAACCCGACCAGCGCGGCGACCGCGACCAGCGCCTGCAGACCGCCCGGGCCGAGCGGAGCGCCGCCCAGCGCGCCCGCGTGCGCCAGCACGAGCAGCGCGACCCACACCCCGACGCCGCCGAGGTGGGTCACCGCCAGGTACACGAACACCGCCCCGCGCACCTCCGCGTCCTGGCGCGCGACGAGGATGGCGGCCGCCGGGAGCAGGGTCATCAGCTCCCAGCACGCCAGGAACGTCGTCACGTCGCGCGCCGCGACCAGCCCGGCCATCGCCAGCAGGAAGCCGGCGGTCAGTGCGGCGAGCGCCTCACGGCGCGGCGCACTGCGCAGGCTGTCCTGCGCGAAGGCCAGCGCCGGGAGCGCGATCACGGACAGGACGACGAGGAAGAATCCGCTCAGCGCGTCCAGGCCGAGGGCCGGATCGATCGCGCTGCGAAAGCCGGCGCCGACCGGCGCGCCGTCGACCAGGACGGCGAGTCCCGCGATCCCGAGCGCGAGCACGCCGGCCGCCTGCAGCCGCAAACCGCCCGTCACGCGCCCCAGCGCGGCGAGCGCGCCACCGCCGAGAAGGCACGCCGCTCCCGCCAGCGCCATCCAGCTCAGCGTGCTCGCCCCCACGACTCACGCGAAGGGCTCATCCCGCGCGACGAGAAGCCGGACCGGCGACATAGTGCATTTTTTGAATCTTATCAACTTCGAAGATTTACTCGCGCCGCTATCTCACGACCGCGAACTTGACGGCGACCGGCTTCGACGTGCCCTTGGCGTTGCGCGCGCTCAGCGTCGCGCGGTAGGCGCCCGGCCTCAGCGCGCGCTTGCCGATCCGGCCGCTGAACTTGATCGTGTTGGGTCCGGCCTGCAGCTTGGGGCGCGTGAGCGTGCCTGCGTTGCGCGCGCGAGGACAGCGTTGGCGGCGCGCGTCGGACTTGGCGGAAGCGGCGGCGCACAGCGCGATGGTGACCTTGGCCGGAGCTTTGAGGGTGAACCTGAAGCTCGTGCCGCGCGGCAGCTTGGCGGTGACCGCGGTCGAACCCGAGGCGACCCGGAAGCGCGCGTTGGTCATGGACACGCGGCTGATGGTCGGGACGGTGAGTGCGACGACGGTGACGTTGTGGACGGCGGCCCCGGACTGCGTGTTGTCGTCGAGCACGAAGAGCGCGACCTGGTAGGTGCCGGGCGTGGCGAAGACGTGCGTCGGCTTCGCGCTGTGGGTGTCGGCTGTCGTGTCGCCCCACTGCCAGTCGTAGGAGGCGATGGTCCCGTCGGCGTCGCTGGATGCGCTGCCGTCGAACGCGACGGCCTGCCCCGCGAACACGGTGGACGGGAGCCACGCGAACCGCGCCTGCGGGTAGAGGCCGGCGATGAAGAAGTCCTCCGTGGCCTGGGCCTGCTGACCCGTGCTGTCCTTGACGATCAGGGTCACCACGTTCTGTCCCTGCTTGGACAGGAGGTGCGTGACCGTCGGGCCGGTGCTGTCGGACGTGCCGTCGTTGAAGGTCCAGCGATAGGAGACGATCGGCGCGTCGCCATCACTCGCGGTCGCGTCGAACGAGGCCGTGGACCCGACGAACGGGCGGAAGCCGCCGTTCGCGAGCCTGATGACCGCCGTCAGCGGGTGGGCAGCGCCTGGATAGCGGGCGACGTAGCTCGCCCGCGCATCTCCACCGGCGCTGACGAAGTTGCCACCGACGACGACCTGCCCGCCGAAGGCGGCGATCGCGTTGCCGGGTCCGCTCACCAGCGGGCCGTTGCCGGCGCCGTCGGACCCCAGCGGCGCCCAGCTGAACCCGTTGAAGCCGGCGACCATGTCGGCGGTTGGATGGCCATCGGCGTCCTGGAAGGAGCCGGCCACGTAGACGTTGGCACCCGATGTGGCGATCGCGTTGATGAACGTCGTCGTCGGGAGCCATCCGTTGGTCGTGGCGGCGTTCGCGCCGAGCGCGCTCCACGCCGATCCGTTCCACTTGGCGACGTGGTCGGCCTGCGGGATGCCGGCGATGTCCACGGCGTCGCTGCCGATGTACACGTTGGTCCCGTCCGACGCGATGCTGCGCGTGATGGCGCCGACCGCGCCGGCGCTCATCGCGTGCCACGCGCCGTCGTACATCGCGACGTGGTCGGCGCCGGCGATGCCGTCGATGTTGATGAAGCTCCCGGCGGCGTAGAGCCGGCCGGCAGCGTCGGCCGTGAGCGCGTAGACCGCGCTGTTGATCTCGTGAGCCGCGTCGGGGACCGTTGACGAAGGCGTCCCGGTGTCCAGATCGCAGCGGACCAGCTTGTCGGCGGACACGAGGCCCGCTCCGCCGGCGAAGTCGCCGCCGATGTAGAGCGTTCTCCCGATGATCTGCAGCGCCTTGACGTTCGCCGTGATCGGGGCGCAGAACGGCTGCCAGCCGGCACCGTCCCAGACCGCCAGGAAGTCGGCGAGGGGATTCCCTCCCGCGTTGGTGAAGTTCCCGCCCACGTAGACCTTGCCGGTGACCGCGTCGACGGCGATGGCATCGACGTCGGCGCCGGTGGCGGTGGAGATCGCCGGCGCACCGATCGAGTGCCAGCCATCACCGTCCCAGCGGGCGATCAGCGCCGTCGAGGATTCGCTTCCCGCGCTGGTGAAGACGCCGCCGGCGTACACCGAGTCGGGGATCGCGCCGAAGTGACGGACGCTGACCAGCGCGTCGACGCGGCCGTTCAGCGCCGCGGAGGCACTGAGGGCGCCGGTGCCGAGATGGTCCCAGCCACCCGGGCCGGTCGCCGATGCGCCGGCGGCCAGGGAGAGCGACACGACGATCGCGAGCGCGAGGCCCATCCAACGCGCCGGCTTGGAGACTCGCTTCACGATCGGGCTCCCTCGGTTGCGGTGCGCGGGACACCGCGAGGTGTCCTGCAAGCGCGCGAGCCACGAATCGATCTGGGTACCCACCGCGGCGGGCGGTCCGGCCGATCCTAACGCGGTCCACCGAGGCGCGCTCGAACTTGGCCGCTACGGGCCTGCGTATCCCTCGAACGGCTCCGTCAGCAGGTGCGCCTTGTGCGGTCCGTATTCGAAGAGGTGGACGACGCGGATGGTGGGATCGGTGCGCTCGACGCGGGTCTCGATCAGCGTGAGCTGCTCGGCGTCGCCGAGCCCGAGCTCGTTGAGCCGGTCGGCCTCCGCCCGGCAGACATCGCCCGGGGTGGGGCGGCTCGCCGGATAGGCATCCTCATGGTGCCCGATCAAGGCCTGCCAGTGCTCGTCTCCCGCGCGCTCCACGGCTTCCCGGACCTGCGCCCTGGTGTAGCCCATGTTTCACCCCCTTGGCCGGAGCGGAGCGTAGCGTCCAACGCCGCTCAGGAAGGACGCCGCCCGGCTGATCAGCGCAGCCGGATCCGATCGGCACCGTGGATCCTCAGGTGGTCGAGCGCGGAGCCGCTCGCGTCGCGCACGCCGAGGCGCTCGACGAGCGCCGCGTAGCGCCCGCCCGCCAGACCGTCGGCCAGCAGCGCCGCGCCCTGCGCGGCGGCCTTCATGCGTCCGCCGAGGCCCGCCGCCATCCGAACCGGGGCCACGTGGGCAAGCCGCGCGGCGAGCACGTCGAGCATGCCCGGCGCCTCCGCCAGGCGCCCCGCGAGCAGGATCTCGCGCGGCGCCGGCGCACTGATCGTCAGCGCGAGCACGGCCTTGGCCGCGCCCTCCTCCACGGCGAGCCACCCCTCGCGGTGGCGCGGGTCGCGGCGCAGCGCCTCCAGCCCCTCCGAGAGATCGAGCTCTCCCTGCGGGTCGAGCGCGCCGCCGCTGAACACCGTGCGCTTCGACAGCGCCGCGCCGAGGAGGTACGCCGCCTCCGCGTCCAGCGCGCCGCACGCGCGCGCCCCGATCGGCCCGGCCGAGCCGCCGAGCCCGTCGACGATGCGCCCGCCGTCGACGGCGAGCGCGGCACTGAAGGCCCCGCCGAGCTCGAGCATCACGAAGGAGGTCTCGGCGAACTCGACGCCGAGCCGGCGCGCCTGGTCGGCGATGCACAGCGCGACGCTCGCGACCTTGTCCGCGGTCCCCAGGTCGATGCGGTTCCACTTGCGGTAGGCCGGGATGGTCGGCAGATGGATCGCACCGGGCCCGAACACGAGCGGCAGTCCCGCCGCGATCAGCGCGCGCACGATCGAGCGCATCCCCCCGACGCCGACGCGCCCGTGCGGCTCGTCGGAGCGCAGCAGCAGCATGAGCGCGAGCTCGCGCTCGCCGACCTGCTCGGCGGGCACGAGCGGCAGCCCGTAGCCGGCCGGGCCGAGCACGAGCTCGAACGGGCCGTGGTCCGCCAGCGCGTCGACCAGCAGCGCCGGATCGGCACCCACGTCGACGGTACGGAAGCTGCGCTCGAGCGTGACTTCGCCGCCGTCGAGCGCGCACACGTCGAACGAGAACGTGCCAGGGTCGATGCCGGCCACGCGCGTCAAACGAGCTCCTTGGCGATCGCGTAGACCGCGTCGACGTCGAGCACCTGGTCGTTGCTCTCGAACAGCCGCCGCACGCAGGCCTTGTGCACCTTCATCTTCGGGCCGCCGATCGCCAGCGCGCCGAGCACGAGCTTGCCGTCGTGATCGGCGAGGTCGTCGGTCGCCTTCGTGCCCTCGAGGCCCAGCGGCTCGGTCGCGTTGTAATCGGCCAGCAGCTCGAGCGTCGGGTGCTGTGCCCAGACGTCGCGCCGCAGCACCTGCACGCCGGCGGGCCCGCCGGACAGGACGATCTGCGCGCCGTCGAGGATCGCCTCGAGCTCCGCGCGGTCGGCCGGCTCGCGGACGTCGAGGCCGAGCTGCTGCGCGACCGGGAGGCCGTGCGGGCGGCGATACGGGCGATCCTCGGCGAACAGGTCGGGCGGGAGCGCGGCCACCGCGACCTCGCAGCCCTCCTCCTGGAGCAGCACGGCCGACCGCAGGCCGACGGCGCCAAGCCCGAGCACGACCGCGCGATCGCCGGCGAGGCTGCGGGCCTTCGCGATCCGTGCGATCGTCGTGGCCGCGGTGGTGTTGCAGCCGTTGGAGTCGAGCATCACCGAGACGCGGAAGGGCCCGAAGAACGACTGCTGCACTTCGGCGAAGATCTCCTCGGCGGCCGCGACGTTCTTGCCGCCGACCCACACGGCGATCGTTCTGAGGTCGTCGACCCCGCGGGTGAAGACCGCGTCCTGCGCGAGCCGGCGCGCGGCCTCGCGCTTCACGCCGCCATGGGCGAGCAGGACATCCACGCCGGCGTCGTGCGCGACGATCGCGTCGAACGGGCTCGGGTGCTCGTCGGTGTCGAGCTGGAGCAGGACTTTCTTCACGGTGCCTCCTCGGTCTCGGATGGCCTGCGCGAGCGAGCCGTCAGGCGGACGCGTTCGCGGCGCGGCTCGTCGAAGGTCATGTAGCCCCAGTCGAGCGGGGACTCCTGCCGGTAGTTCTTGCCCAGCCCGCGGGCGATCGACGCCTTCATGAGCTCCTTGCCCAGGTAGAACGCGTGCGAGTGCTCGTCGACGCCGAGCGCGTCGAAGATCTCGTTGATGTCGGTGCCCTTGACGAACCGCTCGGCGTTGAAGGCGTAGATCCAGTGCGCGTCCGTGAAGATGCGGATGTTGGGGTCGGTGATGCTCGCGTGCAGGTCGCGCAGCTCGGCCTCGCTGTAGGGGCGGACCTCCTCGTCCTTGATCGTGAGCAGCCGGCCGTCGACGTGCTTGGGCGGCGTGCCCTCCTGCTGGGCGAAGTGCATGAGCTTGGCCGCCAGGACCGCCTCGCGGACCGCGCCGCGCGCCCAGTCGATGACCTCGGTGGTCAGCACGTTGCGGATCCCGAGCTCCTGGCAGAAGCCGAGCAGCAGCGCGGTGACCCCGGTCGTGTCGGCCTCGGTGAGCTCGGTCAGGTTGCCGATGCCCATGAACATCTCGGCGTCCGGATGGCGGCGGCGCACCTCGAGGTAGCGGCCGAGGCTCGCGGCGAAGCCCGAGCCGATCGGCTCGATGATCGGGTCGGCGAGGAACGGCTTGCCGAGCTCGCGAAGGTGCGCGATCGTCGCGTCCAGGCTGTCGAGGTCGTCGGGCGTGTCCGGGATCAGCACCGGCGTCGCCCGCAGTTGGCGCGCCACGTGGCGGTTGTGCCCGTTGAGGCTGAGCACGTAGTCCACGCCCGCCGCGTCGGCCATCAGGATCTCGTCGGGGTCGAGCGTGTCGATGCTGAGCGTGAAGCCGCGGGCCTTGAGGTCGCCGATCACCTCCGGTCCCTCGTCGAGCCAGTCGCGGTCGAGCGAGAGCCCGAGGTCGATCACGTCCGCGCCGGCGTCGCGGTAGTAGCTCGCCGCCTCGACGATCCGCTCGCGGGCGAGGTGCGGGACGTTGTTGATCTCGGCGAACACGCGGACGTCGCGCGCGCCGTAGCGCGAGCGCGCGTCGGCCTGTCCGAAGTGCGCCGGCAGGCGCTTGAGGTCGGCGGGGCCCTTCTCGGCCGGGACGCCGAAGCGCTCGCTGAGCAGCGCGGGGTCGCCCTGACACTGGCCCGGGATCATGATCCGCGTGACGCCGGGCGGGACCTCCAGGCGGCGCGCGATCCAGTCCGAGGTCATGAGCGCGGCGACCGTGATCTTCATGACCGCGACGTCGTAACCGAACGGCAGCTCCGCTCGCCGCAGCGTCTCTCGCAATGCGGGCGCCGCGAGCTTGCCGGTCACGAACAGGTATCGATCGGCCATCCCGGCGCCCGCCGTGGGTCTCCTAGCGGCCGCCCTTGCTGAAGACGAACTTGTTCGGGGTTCCCTCCAGCGGGCTGTCGTCCGCAGGGCGCCAGAGCACCGTGTCCTCGATCTGCCGCGCGACCGCGAAGTCCTTGTCGGTGATGCCGTTCGCGGCGTGGTTGCGCAGCTTGACCCACAGCTTGCCCCAGGTCACCGACAGGTCGGCGTGGTGGTAGGCCGCCTCGCAGACGTAGCCGATGGCGTTGACGGCCATCAGCGTGGACGGCCAGCCGTCGGTGTTGAACTTGCGGCGGATCCAGTCGCCCTCGAGGTACCACTCGTCGAGCCCGTGCTCCTTGAGCTTGGCCTCGATCTGCTCCGCCTCATAGGTCTGTTGCTTGGTCATGGCCATCCTCCTTGGAGGTCCGCACTACATCACGACGCCGCCGTTGACGTTGATCGCCTGTCCCGTGACGAACGCGGCCGCGGGCGAGGCGAGATAGAGCGCCGCTTCGGCCACGTCCTGCGGGCGGCCCCAGCGTCCGAGCGGCGTGCTCTCGGCGACCGAGCGGCGAAATTCCGGATCGGCCTGTTCGCCGAAGCTGGTCTCGATCCATCCCGGGCACAGGACGTTGACGCGCACGTGGGGCGCCAGGCTGCGCGCGAGGCTCTTGCTGAAGGCCAGCACGCCGCCCTTGACGGCGGCGAACAGGTGCGGGTTCCCGCCGGCCATGCCGGTCGTGACGTGGTCCCAGCTCATGTTGATGATCGCCCCGCCGCCGTCCTGGCGGCGCATGAGCTCACCGGCCGCGTACGAGCACGCGATCGTGCCCTTGAGGTCGACGGCCAGCAACGTGTCGAGCTTGCGCTCCCACTCCCACGCCGCCGCCTCGCCGGTGAGGACGTCGGCGCCGGCGTTGTTGACCCACACGTCGATCCGGCCGAGCTCGTCGCGCGCCTCGGCGACCAGGCGCTCGCAGCCCGCGCGCGTCGCGAGATCGGCCTGGCGGACGCACGCGCGCCCGCCGCGCGCCGCGATCGCGTCGGCGACCGCGTGCGCGCGCTCGGGCGAAGCGCGGTGCGTGAGCAGCACGACGGCTCCCTCGGCGGCGCAGGCCTCGGCGATCGCGCGTCCGATGCCGCTGCTCGCGCCCGTCACGACGGCCCGTAAGCCGTCCAGCCGGGTCGTCGGCTAGCCCTCGACGCCCGCTGCGAACGGGTGCCGCGCGGCCTCCGAGGAACCGAGCACGTCGCTCACGCTCGGCTCGTTGCCCACGGCGCGGGCGATCGCCTCCTTCGTGGCCTGGTAGTTGTAGTCGAAGATCTTCTTGTCGTCGGTGGCTTCCCAGTGGATGAAGACGCCGACGATGATGCAGAGGTCGTCGACGTCGCCCTCGGCGATGACGCCCTCGCGAACCGAGTCCACGACGCCGCGGGCCACGGCCGCCTGCGCGGGCCCGAACATCTGGACCGCCTGGGTCGCGCCCGTGATCGTGACCTTGTTGGACATGATCGTGTCGGGCTTGGCGGGGAGGTTCGGCGCCACGACCGCGAGCAGGTTCGTGAAGCCATTCTTCTGGTTCACGAGCGAGTTCGCGAACGCCGCTCCGACCGGCCCGCTCTTGGAGCCGATCAGCAGGTCGATGTGCGCGACCTCGTTGCCCTCGCCGACGAGCGACTCTCCTACCAGGAACGTCGGTGCCATGACCGTCCTCTCTCTATCGTTTGACGGTGTGCCTGAGGAATCAGGGAACGGGGCGGCGACTCTAGCTTCTGGCGCCTCGGAGGGTCAAGCAGGTTCCGCACGTGCGGCGGTCGCGACCGTTCGTGGCGCCGACAGCGTCGCCGGTGCCGCCCAGCTGGCCTGCGTGCTCGAGGTCAGCGCGGAAAAGCCCGGCAACATCACCCCGAGCCACGACTTCCACGACACCTCCTACGAGGACATGCTGCGCAGCGCGATCGCCGTCGGCCCCGAGTTGGGGCGCGCGGGCGAGCGCGGGGTGGGGGAGACGGTCCTCGCGGCCGTCGAGGCGTCCCGCCGCGTCGCGCCGGCGAACACGAACCTCGGCATCGCGCTGGTGCTCGCGCCGCTGGCGAAGGCCGCGCTCGGTCCTGGCCCGCTGCGGCAACAGCTGGGCGCGACGCTGCGCGCGCTCGACGTCGCCGATGCGCGCGCCGCGTACGCGGCGATCCGCCTCGCCGGCGCGGGCGGGCTGCGCGAGCGCGTCGAGCACGACGTGCGCTCGGAGCCGGGCGTCGGCCTGGGTGACGCGATGGCGAGCGCCGCGGAGCGCGACTCGATCGCCTCGGAGTACGTGACCGGCTTCGCGTTGACGTTCGACACCGGCGTCCCCGCGCTCGTCGCCGCGCTCGGCGACGGCCTCGCGGTGCGCGACGCGATCGTCGAGCTGCACCTGCGGCTGCTCGTCCAGGCGCCCGACACGCTGATCGCGCGCAAGCGCGGCGCCGGCGCGGCGGCGCGCGTGTCGGCGGGCGCACGCGACGTGCTCGCCGCCGGCGGCGTGCGCACGGACGCCGGGCGCCGGGCGCTGCGCGGCTTCGACGCATCGCTGCGCGGGCCGGGCAACGCGCTGAACCCCGGGACGACCGCCGACCTCGTGACCGCGACCGTTTTCGTCGCGCTGGTCGAGGGTATTCTCTGACGCCGTCGCACCGAGAGAGCCACTCCTCCTGATCGCGTTGAGCGCGCGCATGCTCGCGGACCTGGCGAGGCGCGACGGTCGGCGAGTGCTCGCGTTCGATCTGTTCGGCGACCTCGACCTGCGCAGGAGTGCGGACCGCGTCGTGACCGGCGACGGCCTGGGCGCGCTCGTCGACGCCGCGCTGCTGGAGGCTCCGGGCGGCGTCGTCTACGGCGCGAGCTTCGAGAATCATCCCGCGCTCGTCGCGCGGCTGGCCGAGCGGCATGCGCTGCTGGGCAACCCGCCCGAGACGCTGCGCGCGGTGCGCGACCCGATCGGGCTCGGCGCGACGCTCCGGGATGCCGGCTTCCCGTACCCGCGGACGTCCGTCACCGCCGTTCCCGAACGCGCCCACCGGTGGCTGCGCAAGCCGCTGCGCGGAGGCGGCGGCATACGCGTGCAGGAGTGGCGCGGCGGTGCGCTGCCGGCCGGGACGTTCGTGCAGCAGCGCATCGACGGGCTCGCGTGCTCGGCGGTAGCGGTCGGGGACGGCGTGGAGGCCGCCGTGCTCGGGCTCAGCGAGCAGCTCGTCGGGGAGCGCGCGTTCGGGGTCCGCGGCCACCGCTGGTGCGGGAACGTCACGCCGCCGCGCCTGCCGGCCGGCGAGCAGGAGGCGCTGCTGGCGCAGGCGCGCGCGATCTGCTCGTACCTGGCGGGCGCGTTCGCGTTGCGCGGGGCCTTCGGCGTCGACGTCATCTGGGACGGCGAGCGCGCGTGGACGCACGAGGTCAACCCGCGCCCGACCGCCTCGCTGGAGGCGATCGAGGCGGCGTACGGCATCGGCGTGTTCGATGCGCACCTGCGTGCCTGCGCGGGCGAGCTGCCGCGCATCGAGGCCGCGCGCTCGCGCGCGGCCGGCAAGGCCGTCCTGTTCGCCACCGAGAACGTGACCGTCGGCGACAGCGAGCGCTGGCTGGAGCACGGCGTGCGCGACGTCCCGCATCCCGGCGAGCAGATCGCGGCCGGCCACCCGATCTGCACCGTCGTCGCGACCGCCGCGACGGTGCAGGACGTCGTGGCGGAGCTCGAGGCGCAGGCCGCGCGATTGCGCGCGGAGGTGCCCGTCGGTGGCTGACGTGACGTGTGCGGGGTGCGGCTGCGCCTGCGACGACGGGCGGACGTGCGCGCTCGGCAACGCGTGGCTCGCCATCGGCGAGCGGCCGCCCGTCGCCCGCCTCGACGGCCGCGCGGTGAGCCTCGACGAGGCCGTCGATGCCGCCACGGAGATCCTGCGCCGGGCGCGCGCGCCGCTCGTCTACGGTCTCGGCCAGACGAGCTGCGAGGCGCAGCGCCGGGCGGTGGCGCTCGCCGAGGCGATCGGGGCCGTGGTCGACCCCGCGGGCGCCGGCACGGCGCAGTTCGCCTACCAGGCGATCGGCTCGAGCACGGCGACCTTCGGCGAGATCCGCGACCGGGCCGAGCTCGTCGTCGCCTGGCGGGCGGACCCGGCCGTCACCCACCCGCGCCTGCTGGGCCGCCTGCGCGTCGGATCGCGGGCGCTCGTCGCGGTCGACGCGACGCGCACCGCCACCGCCGAGCAGGCCGACGCGTTCATCGAGCTCGACGCCGACGAGGACTTCGAGGCGCTGTGGGAGCTGCGCGCGCGGGTCACCGGGGCGCCGCTCAGCCTCCGGAGACCGGCGCTCGACGGCCTCGCGCGGCGCCTGCTCGACGCGCGCCACATCGCGTTCATCCACGGCGGCCTCGACGAGCTCGGCGTGCTGGCGCTCTTCTCGCTCGTGCGCGACCTCAGCCGCGACCGCCACGCGGTCACGCTGGGGCTGCGCGGCGACGGCAACGCGCGCGGCGCGGAGGACGTGCTCGCCTGGCAGACCGGCTTCCCCGCGGCGGTGAGCTTCGCGCGCGGCCATCCGCGCGAGGAGCTCGGCGCGCCTGCCCTGCTCGCGCGCGGCGACGTCGACGCCGCGCTCGTGGTCGCCTCCGATCCGCTCGAGCAGCTCCCGGCGGCCGCCGCCGATCGCCTGCGCGCCCTGCCCCTGGTGGTGGTCGATGCGCGCGCCACCGCGACGTCGCGAGCGGCACGGGTCGCGTTCGCCACCGCCGCCGACGGCATCGAGGTGCCCGGTACCGTCCACCGCATGGACGGCGTGCCGGTCCCGCTGCGCGCGCCGCGGGCGGGGGAGCGACCGAGCGTCGAGGACGTGCTGGCCGCATTGGGAGCGCACCCCTGATGCTGCGGATCGCCGCCGGGCGGGTGTTCGACCCCGCGAACGGGATCGCCGGCGAGGTGCGCGACGTCTGCGTGCAGGACGGCAGGATCGTCGCCGACGTGCCGGGGCACGCCCGCCGGATCGACGCGCGCGGGATGGTCGTCATGCCCGGCGGCGTCGACATCCACGCCCACATCGCCGGGCCGAAGGTCAACGCCGCGCGCAAGCTGCTGCCCGACGAGCACCGCGCCGACACGCTCGACCGCACCGCGATCACGCGCTCCGGCTCCGGAGGGACGGTGCCGTCGACGTTCGCCACCGGCTACCGCTATGCGCTGCTGGGGTACACGACCGTCGTCGAGGCCGCCACCCCGCCGCTCGCGGCCCGCCACACGCTCGCGGAGCTGCGCGACACGCCGGTCATCGACGCCGCCTTCCTCGTGCTGTTGGGCAACAACGTGCCGCTCTTCGAGCTCATCCGCAGCGAGCCGGAGCGGGTGCGCGAGGCGGTTGCCTGGTGGCTGCGGGCGACCGGCGGCTACGGCGTCAAGCTCGTCAATCCGGGCGGCGTGGAGATGTTCAAGCGCGGCAACGGCAACGTGACGTCGCTCGACGACGAGGGCCCGGGCGTCACGCCGCGGCACGTGATCGAGACGATCGCCGCGGCGGTGCACGACCTCGGGCTGCCGCACCCGGTCCACGTCCACTGCAACAACCTCGGCGTGGCCGGCAACTACCGCACGACGCTCGACACGCTGCGCACGCTCGACGGCCACCGCGCGCACCTCGCCCACGTGCAGTTCCATGCCTACGGTGGGCGCGCCGGAGGGCGGCCGCGCTCGCGCGCCCCGGAGCTCGCCGAGTATCTCGGCTCCCACCCCGAGGTGAGCGCCGACGTCGGCCAGGTGATGTTCGGTCCGGCCACGACGATGACCGCCGACGCCCCGGTCTCCGCCGTCCTGCGCGAGATCACGCACGGCCGCTGGGTCAACGCCGACACCGAGGCCGAGACCGGCTGCGGGATCGTCCCGTTCACCTACCGCGAGCGCAACTACGTGCACGCGCTGCAGTGGGGGATCGGCCTCGAGCTGTTCCTGCTCAGCCGCGACCCGTGGCGGCTCGTGCTGTCGACCGACCATCCCAACGGCGGCTCGTTTGAGAGCTATCCACGCCTGATCCGGCTGCTCATGGACCGCGAGTTCCGCAACGAGCAGATCCGGCGCGTGAACAAGAAGGCGATGCAGCGCACCGTGCTGCTCGACGACCTCGACCGCGAGTACACGCTGGAGGAGATCGCGATCATCACGCGCGCCGGGCCGGCGCGGCTGCTCGGGCTGCGCGACAAGGGCCACCTCGGCGTCGGCGCCGACGCCGACATCACGATCTATGACGATCGCGACGACCGCGAGGCGATGTTCGCCGCGCCGCGCCACGTCATCAAGGACGGGCGGGCGGTCGTCGAGGACGGCGAGCTGCGCGAGGCCGGTCCGGGCCGCCTGCTGCGGGTCGGCGCGGAGTACGACCCGAGCATCGAGCCCACGCTGGAGCACCTCTTCGAGGACCACTACAGCGTGCAGTTCGCGAGCTATCCCGTCCGCGAGCCGTGGCTGCTCGAGCCCGCGCGCACCGTCGCCGCCCAGCCGCGATGAAGCTGCACGGGGCCGAGATCGTCGACACGTTCGCCGAGGCGTTCGGAATGTGGGGCGCTCGCGTCGTGATCACCGCGGCGACGCCCGCCTGGGCACTCCAGGCGGGACGCTCGATGACGGGCTTCGCCACGTCGGTGATCGGCTGCAAGTGCGAGGCGAGCATCGAGCGCGAGCTGGCTCGGAGCGAGACCCCTGACGGGCGCCCGGGCGTCAGCGCGCTGCTGTTCGCGATGGACCGCGAGGGTCTTGGCAAGCGGCTGGTCGAGCGCGTCGGGCAGTGCGTCCTGACGTCTCCCACGGCGGCCTGCTTCAACGGCATCGAGGCCGAGGACACCGTCGACGTCGGCGGTCAGCTGCGCTTCTTCGGCGACGGCTATCAGGCCAGCAAGGTGCTCGACGGGCGGCGGTACTGGCGCGTGCCGGTCATGGAGGGCGAGTTCCTGGTGCAGGAGCGCTTCGGCGCCGTCAAGGGCGTGGCCGGCGGCAACATCATCATGCTCGGCCGCGACGCGGAGTCGGCGCTGCGGGCGGCGGAGGCGGCGGCCGGTGCGATGCGCTCCGTCGCGGGCGTGATCATGCCGTTCCCCGGCGGGATCGCGCGCAGCGGCAGCAAGGTCGGCTCGCGCTACAGCGCGCTGCCGGCGTCGACCAACGACGCGCTGTGCCCCACGCTGCGCGGCCAGGTCGAGCACTCGGACGTCCCGCCCGACGTCGAGGCCGTGTTCGAGATCGTCATCGACGGGCTCGCGCTGGAGCCGGTGCGCGAGGCGATGCGCCTCGGGCTCGTGGCCGCCGCCGCGGCGGGCGCCAGCCACGTGACCGCCGGCAACTACGGCGGCAACCTCGGCCCGCACCACATCTACCTGCGCGAGCTGATGCCATGACGCTCACGCTGACGCTGCGCGAGCAGCCGGTCGTGCCGCTCGAGGCCGAGGTGCTCTCGCCCGACCGCCTCGCCGGCGCGAGCCGCGTGGAGATCGAGGCGCTGCCCGTCTGGCACGGCAACGAGCGCACGTGCGTCGGCGAGTTCTTCGCCGTCTCCGGTTCCGGCGACGATGTCCGCGTCGAGGGCGACCTGTCGCGCGTGAAGTTCGTCGGCGCGGGCATGTCGGCGGGCCGGCTCATCGTCGACGGCGACGTCGGGATGCACGCGGCGGCCGCCATGCGCGGCGGCGAGCTGCAGATCGAGGGCGACGCCGGCGACTGGGCCGGCGCGGGAATGCGCGGCGGCATGCTCGTGGTGCGCGGCTCGGCCGGGAGCCACCTCGGCGGCGTCCATCCGGGCGAGCGGGCGGGGATGCGCGGCGGCGAGATCGTCGTCGCAGGCGACGCGGGCGCGCGCGCCGGCGCCGGCCTGCGGCGCGGCCTGATCGCGGTGGCCGGGCGCGTCGGCGAGGCCGCCGGGCTGCGCATGCTGGCGGGGACGGTCGTCGCGCTCGGCGGGCTGGGGCCGCGTGCGGGCGCCGGCATGCGGCGCGGCTCGATCGTCACGATGGCGCCCGTGACGCCGCTCGCGACGTTCGTGTTCTCCTGCACATACCGCCCGCCGTTCCTGCGCCTGTACCTGCGCCGGCTGCGCGCCCTCGGGCTGGCCGTCTCCGACGAGCAGCTCGAAGGTCGCTACGCGCGCTGGTGCGGCGACGGCCTCGAGTTGCGGCGCGGCGAGATCCTGGTACTCCAAGAGGCATGACGCTTTCGCTCAACGAACGCGCGCTGGCGCTCGCGGACCGGCTGGCCGGGGATGCCGAGGCGCTGCAGGCCCGGGTGACGACGCTGTCGAACGGCACGCGCCTGATCGACTGCGGCGCCGGAGGCTTCGAGGCGGGGCGCTACTTCGCGGAGATCTGCATGGCGGGGCTGGGGACCGTGTCGTACGCGCCGCTGGTCGTCGAGGGTCGCTGGCTGCCCGCGCTCACGGTGACCACCGACCGGCCGGCGGTCGCGTGCCTGGCGTCTCAGTACGCCGGCTGGCGGCTCGATCGCGATGACTACTTCGCGATGGGGAGCGGGCCTGCGCGCGCGCTGATCCGCGCCGAGGAGCTCTACGACGACCTCGACTGGGACGAGCGCGCGAGCGCCGCCGTGCTGTGCTTGGAGACGCGCGAGCCGCCGCCGGGCGCGATCGCCGACTTCGTGGCCGAGCGCGCCGGCGTGCCGGCGTCGGCGCTGACGCTCCTGACCGCGCCGACGGCGAGCGTCGCCGGCGGCGTGCAGATCGCGGCGCGCGTGGTCGAGACCGCGCTGCACAAGCTTCACGCGCTCGGCTTCGACGTGCGGCGCGTCGTCGCGGGCTTCGGCAGCTGTCCGCTGCCGCCGGTGGCGGGCGACGACATGGCGGCGATCGGGCGCACCAACGACGCCGTGCTCTACGGCGGCCAGGTCCACCTCACGATGGAGGCCGACGACGATGCGCTGCGCGAGGTCGTCGAGCGCCTTCCGGCCTCGGCGTCATCGGACTACGGCGAGCCGTTCGGCAAGGTGATGAAGGCCGCGAACTTCGACTTCTACGCGATCGACCCGCTGCTCTTCAGCCCGGCGCGGATCCGGCTGACGAGCGTCGAGAGCGGCCGCAGCTTCGAGGCCGGCCGGGTCAACCTCGGGGTGCTGGAGCGCTCGTTCTGGGGCTGAACGTCGCGATCCTGGGGTCGACCGGCGGCTGGCACGCGCGGCAGCTGACCGACGCACTCGCGACGCGCGGCCACGAGCACCGGCTGGTGCCCGTGACCCGCATGCTCGGGCGCATCGACGGCGACGTCGCGGTGCGCAGCGGCGGGCTCTGGCTCGACGGCTGCGACGCCGTGATCGTCCGCGGCATCCCGCGCGGCTCGCTCGAGCAGGTCATCTTCCGCGTCGACGCGCTGCACGTGCTCGAGGCGCGCGGCGTGCCGTGCATCAACGGCCCGCGGGCGATCGAGCGGACCGTCGACAAGTTCCTGGCCTCGGCGCTGCTGTCCGCGGCCGGCGTGCCCACGCCGCGCACGATCGCCTGCGAGCGCCCCGACCACGCGCTCGAGGCCTTCGCGGAGCTCGGCGGCGACGTGATCGTCAAGCCGCTGTTCGGCTCGATGGGCGCCGGGATGACGCGCGTGGACGACGCCGACGTCGCGTACCGCGTCTTCGGAGCCCTGGCGCTCGAGCGCGCCGTCTACTACCTCCAGGAGACGCTGCCGCACGACCGCGACCTGCGCGCGTTCGTCGTCGGCGGGAGGGTGCTCGCGGCGATCGAACGGGTGAGCTCGGGCTGGCGGGCGAACCTCGCGCGCGGCGCCAGCGCGCTGGCGACGGAACTCACCGCCGCGCAGGAGCGCGTGTGCGTCCAGGCCGCCGCGGCGGTCGGCGCCGACTACGCGGGCGTGGACCTGCTGTGCGCCGCCGACGGGCGCGAGTACGTGCTGGAGATCAACTCGATCCCGGGCTGGCGGGGGCTGCAGGAGGCGACGGGCGCGGATGTGGCGGCGGCGCTCGTCACGCACCTGGAGGCCGCAGCTCGGCCAGCTCGCGCGGCCCGATGACGCCGCTGTGCAGCGCCGTCGCGACCAGTGCCCCGGCCGCGCCGGCGTCGCGCAGCGCGCGCAGGTCCCTGACGTCGCGCACCCCGCCGCCGGCGAGCAGCTCGAGGTCGCCGAACGCGGCGTGGAGCTCGGCGATCAGCCCGACGTCGAGCCCCGCGCCGCTGCCCACGCGGGCGAGGTCGAGCACGATCGCCTCGCGCAGTCCGGGGCGGTGCAGGCGCGCGACCGCGTCGAGCGCCGGCAGGCCCGCCAGCTGCGGGTCGGGCGACAGCGCGCGGCCGTCGCGCAGGTCCACGCTCAGGACCACGGCGCCGTCGGGGAGCTCGGCGAGCAGCCGGTCAAGCGCAGCGGGGCCGGTCAGCGTCTCGGTCCCGACGATCACACGGTGCGCGCCGAGATCCAGCAGCGCGCGCGCCCGCTCGGGCTCGCTGACGCCCGCGTCGACCATGACGCGCGCCTCGCGCGCCAGCGCCGCGAGCGTCGAGCTGTGCTCGCCCTCGCCGGTGATCGCGTCGAGGTCGGCGACGTAGAGCTCGTCGAGGCCCAGCTCGGACCGGAACGCTTGCACGAGCGAGAGCGGGTCGCCGTCGCCTGAGGCGATGACGCTCTTGACCGGGCGATAGCGTTCGCGCTCGCCGCGCACGGCGTGAACCGCCGCACCGGCCTTGAGATCGATGACCGGTACCACCCGCACGCCCGCCACGCTAGCAATGGACGTCGGCGGCGCGAACACCAAGGCGGCCCGTCTGCAGGGGACGGCGCTGCGGACGGTCTCGCGCCCGTTCGAGGTCTGGCGCGACCGCGAGGCGCTCGCCCGGGTGCTGCGCGAGGTCGCCGCCGAGGTCGCCGCCGATCCCGCCGACGCGGCGGCGATCACGATGACCGCCGAGCTGTCCGACGCGTTCCGGACCAAGCGCGAAGGGGTGGCGTTCGTGCTCGACGCCGCCGAGGGCGCGCTCGGCGACCGGCCGCTGAGCGTGCTGACGACCGCCGGGGAGCTCGTGTCGATCCAGGCGGCGCGGGCGCGGCCGTGGGACGTCGCCGCCGCCAACTGGGTGGCGACCGCGCTCGCGGTGGCCGCGGCACTGCCCGAGGCGCTGCTGATCGACGTCGGGAGCACGACCGCCGACATCGTCCCGATCGTCGCCGGCCGCGTCGCGGCGACCGGGCACAACGACCTCGAGCGCCTGCAGGCGGGCGAGCTGGTGTACACGGGCGTGCTGCGCACCAACCTCGCGGCGATCGCGCCGCGCGTGCCGGTCCGCGGCGGCTGGTGCCCGGTGTCGTCGGAGTACTTCGCGATCAGCGCCGACGTCCAGCTCGTCCTCGGGCGTCTGACCGAGGAGGCGTACGACTGCCCCACGCCCGACGGCCGCCCGGCCACGGTCGCATTCGCGCGCGAGCGCATCGCCCGGCTGGTGTGCTCGGACATCGACCAGCTCGCCGCGGGCGAGATCGCCGCCATCGCCGCCTTCCTCCACGGCGAGCAGCTGCGCCAGATCGAGGCCGCGGCGCGCCGGGTGCAGCGCCGGCTGTCGCCCGAGGCACCCGTCGTCGCGGTCGGCTCCGGTGTCTTGATGGGTCGCGAGGTCGCCGCGCGCCTGGGGCGCGCCCTCGCCGATCCGCCGGCGCCGTGGGGCGCGCTGGGCAGCGAGGTCGCTCCGGCCGCGGCGCTCGCCGGTTTGCTGGCCCGACGGTGCTGACCGTCGTCAAGGTCGGCGGCGGGCTCGGCCGCGGGGCCGGCGACGACGCGCTGCGCGCGCTGTGCACCGCGATCGGCGAGCTCGGCGTGCGCCACTCGCTGGCTGTGGTCCCCGGCGGTGCGGGCTTCGCCGACGCCGTGCGCGATGCCGACCGGCGCTTCGGACTGCGCGCGGCGACCTCGCACCGCATGGCGCTGCTCGGCATGGAGCAGTTCGGCTGGCTGCTGAGCGACCTGATCCCGGGCGCCGAGCGGGGCGTCGACGTCGGGCGCGCCGGGCGGACGAGGGTGCTCCTGCCCGCCGGAATGCCGCTCGACGAGCTCCCCGCGTCGTGGCAGGTGACCTCCGATTCGATCGCCGCCCAGGTTGCCGTCCGCGCCGGCGCCCGGCGCCTCGTGCTCATCAAGGAGGTCGACGGCCTGTTCGCGCAGTGGCCATCCCCGCCCGCCCGCCCGCCGCTCGCGCACTTGACCGTCGCCGAGCTCGCAGGCGTTGCGCCCCGGAGGCGTCGACGAGTACCTGCCGACGGTCCTGGAGCGCGCGAGCTTCGAGACGTGGGTGATCAGCGGGCGCGACCCGGAGCGCCTGGTGGGCCTGCTCGAGCGCGGCACGACCGTCGGGACGCGAATCGCCCCGGCGTGCTTGCTACCGTGAAAAAATGGCGAGCGAGCGGCTTCGCGACCTCAACATCGCGACCCTGGCCGATCCGATACTGCGCGACTACAAGGTCGTCGGCGGGTTCGACACCTTCACCGACCGCAGCTTCTGGCCCCGCTTCTTCTCGCAGCTCGTCGCGCGCCTGCAATGGAGCGCGACGGCGATCGACCTCAGCGCCGACGCGCGGGCCTGGCCCGAGCTCCCGGACGAGCGCCGCGGCCGCCTGACGAAGCTCCTCGCCGGCTTCGTCGTGGCCGAGGACGCCGTCGCCGAGCAGCTCACGCCGTTCGCCGACGTGGCCAGGAAGGCGACGCTGGCGTCCCATGAGAGCCTCGTGGCGTGGGTCTTCTTCCTCCAGCGCCGCGACGAGCAGCGCCACGCGATGCTGTTCGACCGCATCGCCGCGGAGGTGCTCGGGCTGCCCGGTGCCACCCCGGCCGAGCGCCGTGCCGCGGCGCGCGAGCACGTCGCGCCCGCGCTGCTCGAGCTCTTCGAGGAGCGGCTGCCGGCCGTGGCGGCCGAGCTCGCCGCCGGCCACACCGCGCTCTGCGAGGGCCTCAGCCTCTACCACATGCTGCTCGAGGGGGTCGTCTTCGACGCCGGACAGCGCGCGCTGCTCGACGACCTGGCCGACGGCGCCCTGCCGGGGGTGCGCGAGGGCGTCGAGCGCGTCGAGTGCGACGAGCGCTGGCACGTCGGTTTCGGGCTGCGCTGCCTGATCGAGACCGAGCCCTCCGACGACGTCCTCGACGACCTGCTGGCGCGCGCCGAGCAGGCCGCCGGAGCCTGGGGCGACGCGGTCCCGGCGGCCGTGCGCGAGGAGAGCGCGTGCAAGGTCGCCCGTCGTCTCCACGCCGCGCAGCTCATCGACTGGGAGTGATCGCGCACGCCGCGCGCAGCGCACGGACGCGCGCCGCGTCGAGCGGTCCGGAACGCCGGCCGTCGCTGCACGCGGCCGAGCGGACGCCGACGATGTCGGCGCCGGTCGCTCGGACGACCGGCAGATCCTCCGCCCGCAAGGCGCCGGCGAGCGCCATCTGCAGGCCCGCGCCGTGGGCTTCGGCCACCAGCGACGTCAGCACGTCGGGTCCGAGCCAGTCCAGGAGCCCGCGGCCGTCCTTGACCGCCGTGTCGAGCAGGCAGACGCCCACTCCCGCCGCGCGCGCCACGCGCGGCAGCAGCTCCGGCGCGAGCGGCGCGTGCGCCACACGCCGCGCATCCGCGTAGGCGGCGGCGACCACCACGGCGCCCGGGACGGCCGCCACGCCGTCGTTGACCGCGCGCAGCAGCTTGATCGCCTCGGCCTCCGTCGAGACGCCCCACAGCCCGACCTTGACGAACGCGGCGCCGCTGCGCGCCGCGCCCAGGGCGGCGAGCGCCGCCGTACCGGGCAGGTTGGGCATGTCGCCGATCGCGGCGCTGACCGGCAGCTCGGCGGCGACCGCCGCGCGCACGCCCTCGATGACCGCGGGCGACGGCGCTCCCAGCGAGCCCTCGCCCGGGTTCTTGACGTCGACGATGTCGGCCCCCGCGGCGGCGGACTCGCGCGCCTCGCCGGCGTCGACCACGCTCACGAGCAGCCTCATGACCGTTCCAGGCGGGCGCCGCGGTTGTCGAACGTCACGAGCTCCACGCTCCCCTGGCCGCCGATCACGTCCTCCATCCGGCGTGCGAGCTCGCGGCCCGCCGCCTCGCTGCCGACGACCCCGTAGACCGCCGGCCCCCACGAGCTCTGGCCGGCGCCGGCGGCTCCTGCGCGCAGCAGCGCGTCGACGAGACCGCCCGCCCGCGGGTGGAAGCGACCGCCCTGCACCGGCGCGAACGCGTCGCCGACCAGCTCCTGGACGCGCGTCAGGGCGGCGCCGAACTCCTGGACGTCGTGCTCGACCAGCGCCGGCAGCAGTGACGTGAGCACGAGCTGCGCGATCGCCGCCGACCGCTCGGCCGACGGCACGAGCCGCCCGAACGCCTCCTCCTCGGCCACTCCCGACAGCCCCGGCTCGCCCTCCGGGAGGATCAGGACGACGCGCCACTCGTCCGGGATCCGGTGCTGGACGAGCAGCGGCGCCGGCTGCTCGGAGCCGCGCCGCACGCCGCCCTCGACGACGAGGCCGCCGAGCGCGAACGTCCACATGCCCACCGCCGAGCGCGCGCCGCGCCCGGCGGCCTGCGCGAGCGCCGGCGCGTCGACCGTGCGCCCGTCGAGCGCGGCCAGCGCCTGCGCGACGGCGAGCGCGAGCTTCGTTCCCGAGCCGAGTCCCGCGTGCGGCGGGATCGCCTCGACGACGCGCACGTGCGCGCGGCCGCTGAGCCCGAGCGCCTCGCTGCAGCGCCGCGCGAACATCAGCGCGCGCTCCGCGTCGGCGCCCTCGGCGGACAGCTCGCCGGCGGCCCGCGCCTCGACCACGACCGCGGGGCGGCTGACCGACACGCCGAGCCCGCCGAAGCGCCGCGCGCCGTCGTCGGCGGCCGCGAGCATGCCGAGGTGCAGGCGCGCCGGCGCCTCGACGCGCACGGTGCTCAACATCGGATCAATGCGCGCACGTACTCCATCGCGTCGCGCTCGCGCGGCCCCGCGGTCTTGTCGACGAGCACCTGCAGCCGGCACAGCTCTGCGCGGATGTCCTCGGCTTCGAGCAGGTGCGCGCGCGACGCGAGGATCGAGGCCTCGAGCACGGCGTGCCGCGCGCGGTTGAGCCCGAGGAACTCGCGCCCGGTCCCGCCGTCGACCACGACCGTGCTGACGCGGGCCCGCTGCCCGCCCTCGTCGATGGCCTCGACGCGCACCTCGCGCCACGAGCAGGCATCGTCGAGCACCGCGCCCACGACGCTCGCGGCCGGTCGCGTCGGGGGGTGCGGATCGCCGAGCGCCGCCTGGCTGAAGAGCAGGAGGTCGTCGGTGAGGTGGACCACCGCCGCCCCGGTGGCGGACAGGTTGCGCAGCGTCCTCGTTCCCCGGAAGGGCTTGATCACGATGCGGTGCTCGCCCCACTCGACGCCCATCGCGCCGCAGTTGACGCTGCGGTCGGGGTTGATGGTCGTCACCACGGTCTCGATGATGGGCGCGGTCCGGGCGGCGCCGTCCACCTCCATTGCCTCCAGGTACCACGGTCCGCGATCGCAGCGGCCAGCGCCGCGACGCTCGGTGTGCCAACGTGGGCAGAGTGTAGATGCGGCCATGCGCACGCTCCTGATCGACAACTACGACTCGTTCACGTTCAACCTCTTCCACCTGCTGGGCGAGGTCAACGGCGAGGAGCCGGTCGTCGTGCGCAACGACGAGCTGTCGTGGGAGGAGCTCGCCGCGCTGCCGGTCGACAACATCGTGATCTCGCCGGGTCCCGGGCGGCCCGAGCACGATCGCGACGTCGGCGTGTCGCTCGAGGTGCTGCGCCGCGCCGAGCTGCCCGTGCTCGGCGTCTGCCTCGGCCATCAGGCGCTCGCCCACGTGAGCGGCGCCGTGATCGACCATGCGCCGGAGGTCGTGCACGGGCGGCTGAGCCAGATCGAACACGACGGGCGCGGACTGTTCGCGGGCATCCCGCAGGGCTTTGCGGCGGTGCGCTACCACTCGCTGGCCGTCGGCGCGGTCCCGGCGGCGCTGCGAGTGACGGCGAGGACCCCCGACGGCGTCGTGATGGGGCTCGAGCACCGCGCGCGGCCGTTGTGGGGTGTGCAGTTCCACCCCGAGTCGATCTCCACCGAGCACGGGCGCACGCTGCTGCGCAACTTCCGCGATCTCACGCGGGCGCAGGGGCGTCCCGCGGCACGCTCGCCGCGCCCAGCCGCCGCCGGCGTGCGCGTGCACCATCGCTCGCTCGCCGCGTGGTGCGATCCGGAGGCGGCCTTCATCGCGCTTGAAGGCGACCGCGAGCATGCGGTGTGGCTGGACAGCTCGCGCGCCGAGCCCGGGCTCGCGCGCTTTTCCTTCATCGGCGCGCCCGACGGCCCGCTGGGCCAGGTCGTCCGCTACGACGCCGGCGCGCGGCGGCTCACCGTGGAGCGCGCGACCGGGCGCGAGGAGCTGCACGAGAGTGTCCTCGACTACTGCGCCCGCGAGCTCGAACGCCTGCGCGCCGACGCCCCCGAGCTCCCGTTCGACTTCACCTGCGGATTCGCCGGCTATCTCGGCTACGAGCTGAAGGCCGAGTGCGGGGGCGAGCTCGTGCACCGCTCGCCGCTGCCCGACGCCGCGCTGCTGCTGTGCGACCGCCTGGTCGCCTTCGACCACGACGAGCGCCGCGTCCACCTCGTCGCGCTCGCCGACGGGGCGGGTACGGCCGCCGCCGAGGAGTGGCTGGCGGCCACCGCGCGAGAGCTCGAAGGGCTCGCCCCGCCGCCGCCCGCCACGCCGCCGGCGCCCGGCGCGCTGTCCTTCACGCCGCGCGAGGATCGCGACGCCTACCTGGCCAACATCGCCGCGTGCAAGCACGAGATCTTCGAGGGCGAGAGCTACGAGATCTGCCTGACCACCGAGCTGCACAGCGACGGCGCGATCGATCCGCTCACCGCCTACCGCGCCCTGCGCGCGCGCAACCCGGCGCCGCATGCCGCGCTGGTGCGCGTCGGCGACCTGTCGGTGCTGAGCTCCTCGCCTGAGCGCTTCCTGCGCGTCAACCGCGAGCGAATCGTCGAATCCAAGCCGATCAAGGGCACGGCCGCGCGGGCCGCGCATCCCCTGGAGGACGCGTACCGCGCGGCCGCGTTGCGCGAAGACGAGAAGTCCCGCGCCGAGAACCTGATGATCGTCGATCTCGTCCGCAACGATCTCGGCCGCGTGTGCGCGCTCGGGACCGTCGCGGTACCGGCGCTGATGGCCGTCGAGTCCTACGCGACGGTCCACCAGCTCGTGACGACCGTGCGCGGCCGGCTGCGCGACGATGCGACCGCGATCGCCTGCATCCGCGCGGCGTTTCCCGGCGGCTCGATGACCGGCGCGCCGAAGCTGCGCACGATGGAGTTCATCGACCGCCTCGAGCACGGCCCGCGCGGCGTGTACTCGGGCGCGCTGGGGTTCCTGTCGGTCAACGGCACCATCGACCTCAGCATCGTCATCCGCACGCTCGTCGCGTCGCGCCACGGCCTGACGATCGGCGCGGGCGGCGCGATCGTCGCCGCGTCGGACGCGGACGCCGAATACGACGAGATGCTGCTCAAGGCGCGCGCGGTGCTCGAGGCGGTCGGTGGCACGCTCGCCGGCCGGCGCGAGCTCGCGGCCGCGCCTGAGTGACCACCACCAGCGGCGCCCGATCGCGAACGAGCGGTAGCCCGCCGTAAGCGAACGGCGCGTCGCACAGAATCGGCTGCGGAGCTGGATCTTCCGGAATACGATCGAGTCCCGGTCATGGGAGGGAGCAAGCCCCTCCGGGCGTCAGCGCGACGTGACGAACCGGGACGCGAGGCGAGTCACGTCAACTCGCCACAGACCCGACGCAAGGGGGACGCTGTGAGTCACATTGCGGTCGACATTCCGGATCTGGACAAGCAGAACGGGGTGACGCTCGGTCGCATCCTCGGGCGCACGAAGGTCGGACAGGCCGAGGACGGGCCCGACGGCAAGCTGCGCGCGACCGTCCGCATTCCCGAGGACGAGCTGGTGTTCGAGCCCGGAGTCCTCGTGCTGCCACATGGGGGCGTGCTCGAGCTCGAGCTGATCAACGACGACAAGAACACCCACTGCGCGGTCCTGCCGAGCAACGGCGACACCCGGTTCATCTGGCTGGTGAACCACTCGCGGGGCACCGCGACCCTCGAGCTCGATGGCCCAGGGTACTACTGGTACAGCTCCACGACCGGCAACGACGAGGGCCGGGGGCTGACCGGGGCGATCGTCGTGGGCGGGGACGTACCGCCCGAGGCCCGCCTCGACCGTCCGCCGCAACCGCGTCCGTAGCGCGACGCCTGGAAAGGAGCACTCGATGGCAACCGAGTACGTCGACGCAGGGACCGCCGTCCCCTACCGGACTCTGAGCGCCTCGGTCGGCAGTGCGCCGCCGGTCGCCAAGGGCCTCACGTACGACCGGATTCTCAACGCCCGCGACGAACCGCAGAACTGGCTGACCTACTACGGCGCCTACGACGGGCAGCGCTACAGCCCGCTGGACCAGATCAACGCGAGCAACGTGAACAAGCTCACCCCCGTGTGGGTGTACCAGGCCGGCTCGATGGGCCTGCACTCGGGCAAATCGACGTATGCGTGGGAGGCGTCCCCGATCGTCGTGGACGGGATCATGTTCGTCTCGGCCTGGGACGGCCAGCTCTGGGCGCTCAACGCCCGGACCGGTGAGGAGCTGTGGCGCTACAAGCACGCCTCGCCGTTCGACGTGTCGCTGTGTTGCGGCAACGTCAACCGCGGCGTCGCCGTGGCCGAGGGCATGGTCTTCATGACCACCCTGAACGCTCACGTGATCGCGCTCGACGCCGAGAACGGCACGAAGATCTGGGATCAGACGTTCGGCGATGTGCGGGCCGGCGAGAGCGCCACGGTCGCCCCCCTGGTCGTGAAGGACATGGTGATCGTCGGAAGCTCGGGCGGCGAGTTCGGGGTGCGTGGGCACGCCGACGCGTTCAAGCTCGAGAACGGCGAGCGCGTGTGGCGCTGTTACATGATCCCCAAGCCCGGCGAGCCCGGGTCAGACACCTGGCCGGCCGACGGCGAGGCCTGGGCGCGCGGCGGTGCGAACTGCTGGATCACGCCCACCTACGACCCGGACCTGAACCTCCTGTACTTCGGGACCGGCAACCCGTGTCCCGACTTCGACGGGGAGGTCCGCCCGGGCGACAACCTCTACACCGATTCCGGCGTCGCGGTGGACGCCGACACCGGCCAGATCAAGGCGCACTTCCAGTACACGCCGCACGACCTCTGGGACTACGACTCCACGATGGAGCACATCCTGTTCGACCTCGACGGGCAGAAGCTGGCGGCCCACTTCGACAAGAACGGGTTCCTCTACATCCTCGACCGCACGAACATGGAAACGGTCCGGGTGGCGCCGTTCGTGGATCGCATCGACTGGGGTGAGGTCGACGAGAAGGGCAACGCGACGCCGAAGCTCTACCCCGACAAGGAGGGCGATCCGGTCCACTTCTGGCCGGGGCCCGCGGGCGCCAAGGAGTGGACGCACGCGTGCTACAGCCCGAGGACGGAGCTCCTCTACGTCCCGGTGCAGGACGTCGGCGCGACGGCCACGCGGCGGCGCAGGGAGTTCAAGGAGAGCATCCCGTACTGGGGGGCCGGCGTCGCTGTGGACGGGAGCGACCAGAGCGGGTACGTGAGCGCCTACGATCCGCGCACCGGTCAGGAGCGCTGGCGCTGGACCAACGACCTGTGCATGTGCGCGTCGCTGCTGGCGACGGGCGGCGACGTCGTGTTCGGGGGCGAGCCCACCGGGGAGTTCGACGCGTGGGACGCCAAGTCCGGCGAACTGCTGTGGCAGTTCCAGTGCGGCAGCGGCCACCACAGCAGCCCGTCGACCTACAGCGTCGACGGTCGGCAGTTCGTCGTGGTGACGACCGGGTGGGGCGGCTGGGCCGAGGGCTTCCTGCCCAAGATGCTCGGGTCCTCCCACGGAAGCGCGCTGTTCGCCTTCGCGCTGCCCGACTGACTCCCTGCCAACGATTAGGTCGAGGTTCAAATCATGGGCTTCCTGCTTCTTGGTATCGACAGCTTGATCGCCTGCGCAGCGGTCGGCGCGCTTGTCGACAGACGGTCGCGCGTGTGGCTCGCCGGGGTCTTCGGGCTCGCCGACGGCATCGCGTTCCTGATCGGCGCCGGCCTCGGCTGGACGCTGCTCTCTCAGGCCGCGGCCGACGTCGTGGAGCTGGGGACACTCGTCGCCCTCGGGCTCTATCTGCTGGTGGTCGCCGTCGGGACGGCACAGGTGGCGGGCCGCGGGCTCGTCTGGATGCTGCCGGTCGTCCTGACCGTCGACAATCTCACCTACGGGATCGCCGGCGAGCACCAGGGCGCCGTTCTCGGGCAGGCGCTCGCGCAGACGGCGTCGAGCGCGCTGCTGGCGTTCGCCGGGCTCGTCCTGGCTGTCGGGCTCCCGCGCGTGCTCCCGGCGATGCGGCAGGTTGCCGCCACCCGGGTCGCGGGAGCGGGCCTGCTGGTTGCGGCCGGTGCGCTCTTCCTCGTCGGCTGAGCGAGGGTCAGGCCGTCGGGCTCGCCGCGTCGCTCAGGCGCGCGGCGAGCTCGACGAGCATGCGCACGCCGTAGCCGGTCGCGCCGCGGCCGAATGCGTCGCCGCGATCCTCGTCGAGCAACGCGGTGCCGAGCATGTCGACATGCGCCCAGGGCTCCTCACCCGCGAACTGCCGCAGGAACGTCGCGGCGACGATCGGGAACCCGAAGCTCCTGCCCGAGATGTTGCGCAGGTCGGCCACGGTCGAGTCGATCAGGGACCGGTAGCGCGGGTGCAGCGGCCACGGCCAGGCAAGATCGCCGCCGGCGTTGCCCGCGTCGACGACGGCCTCGCGCCACTCAGCGTCGTTCGCGAAGACGCCGGCGTACACGTCGCCCATGCCCTCGCGCATCGCGCCGGTCAGGGTCGCGAGGTCGACGATGTGCGTCGCGCCGTTGCGGCGTGCCCACCACAGCGCGTCGGCGAGGATCAGACGCCCCTCGGCATCGGGGTTCGTCACTTCGACGGTGAGCCCGGCGGCGGTCGTGATGACGTCCGTCGGCCGGATCGCGCTGCCGCTCAGCAGGTTCTCGCAGGCGGGCAGGACGCCCGTCACCGACAGGGGGAGCCCGAGCTCGGCGATCGCCCCCAGCGCCGCCAGGACCGCCGCGCCGCCGGCCATGTCGGCCTTCTGCCGGACGATGTCCGTCCGCGGCTTGAGGAAGTAGCCGCCGCTGTCGAACGTGACGGCCTTGCCGACCAGTGCGAGCCGGGGTGCATCCGGCGCGCCGGGCGGCTCGTAGCGGAGCACGATCAGCTGCGGCTCGGCCGGGCTGCCTGCGCCAACCGCGGCCAGCGCAGCCAGACCGGCCGCGGTGGGCTCGATGATCTCGGTGCGCAGGCGCGGAACCGCCAGTGCCCGCTCCGCGAGGCCGGCGGGGGAGAGGACGTTCGGCGGCGCGTCGACGAGCTCGCGGGCGGCGTTGGTCCAGCGGCCGATGAGCGCGGCGCGGGCGGCGACGGGCCCGAGGTCGTCGTCGCAGTCGCAGATCACGAAGCGCTCGACGCCGCGCGGCGGTTCGCCGCTGCGCCAGCGGCGGCCGTCATAGCCGCCGATGACGGCGCCTTCGGCCAGCGCGCGCACCTGCTCGGAGACGGGGAGGGGCAGCGACGGATCGAGCGCCCATGCGACGGTCCCGCCGCCGCGGCACGCGCGCACCGCCCGCGCGGCAGCGGTTCGCAGCCCCTCGACGCCGGGCTCGAGCGCGACGACCGCCAGGCCGGCCGCGTACACCATCGCCACCGGATCGGCCTCGGCCAGCGCACGCTCCGGGGCACCCAGCTCCGCCGCTCGTGCGCCCGCGGCGGCCGCGACGAGATCGGGCCCGATCGTGTACGGGCCGCCTGCGGTCACCTCGACTTGCATCGCAAATCCACACCCTAATAGGAGGCACGAAATGACGTGGGTCAAGCCCGAATTCGAGATCGTCGATCTGTGTTCCGAGGTCACGCTCTACGTGTTCCACCGGTAGGCGTCCGAAGCTCGACGTGGCCTCCGATGCGGGGCCACGTCACGCTTCCTCTGCCACGTGCACGTTCGTGTTCTCGGCTCCGCCGCCGGCGGAGGTTCTCCGCAGTGGAACTGCCATTGCGAGATCTGTGACGCCGTGCGCGCCGGCGTACGCGGGCGACCGCGCACACAGTCGTCGCTCGCGATCCGCTCCGACGACGGGCCGTGGTTTCTCGTCAACGCCTCGCCCGACCTGCGTCAGCAACTCGAGACGCTGGGCTCGCGGCGCCTCGACGGCGTGCGGGCGCCTCCGATCGCGGGCGTGCTGCTGACCGACGCGGAGATCGACCACACGGCAGGCCTGCTCCTGCTACGCGAGTCGACGGCGCCCGTGCGCGTGTTCGGCGCCTCAGGCGTCCGGCGCGCGCTGACGACCGGGTATCCCGTGCTGCCGATGCTGGAGCGCTATTGCGGCGCCGAATGGCAGACGCTCGAACCGGGGCGAACGCGGTCGCTCGACGGCCTCACCATCGAGGCGTTCGCGGCGGGCGGCGACGCCCCGCGCTATCTCGAAGACACGGAGCTCGAGGCGAGCGGCTTCGTCTTCCGCGACCGCGCGACCGGTGGCGTCCTCACGTATGTCCCCGGGCTCGCCCGCTTGGACGACGGCGTGATCGCGCGGTTCGCCGCCAGCGATGTCGTGCTCGTCGACGGGACGTTCTGGCGCGAGGACGAGCTGCCGCGACTGGGCTTCTCGGAGCGCAGCGCACGCGACATGGGGCACGTGCCGCTCTCCGGCCCCGGCGGGACCCTCGAGGCGCTCGCCGCGCTCGAGCGGCCGCGCAAGCTGCTCGTCCACATCAACAACACGAACCCGATCCTGCTCGAGGACTCCCGCGAGCGGGCGGAGGTCACGCGTGCGGGCGTGGAAGTCGCCTACGATGGCCTCGAGGTCCAGTTGTGACGCGCGAGGAGTTCATCGCCCGCCTGCGCGCGCAGGGCGGGCGCTACCACGATCAGCACCCGTTCCACCGGCGCATGGACGCGGGGGAGCTCACGCGCGAGGAGCTGCAGCGCTGGGTCGCCAATCGCTTCTACTACCAGAAGTGCATCCCGCTCAAGGACGCGGCGATCCTCGCGAACTGCCCCGAGGTGGAGGTCCGGCGTGCGTGGATCCAGCGCATCGTCGACCACGACGGCACCGCCGAATCAACGGGCGGGATCGAGTCGTGGCTGCGGCTCGGCGAGGCGCTCGGCGTCTCGCGAGCGGAGCTGGTGTCCGAGCAGGGGGTGATGCCGGCGGTCCGCTACGCCGTCGACGCCTACGTGAACTTCGCGCGCCAGAAGCCCTGGATCGAGGCGGTCGCGTCATCGCTCACCGAGCTCTTCGGGCCGGCCGCGATCCGTGTGCGGCTCGAGGCGCTCGAGCGGCACTACCCGTGGATCGACCCCGCGGGTCTCGAGTACTTCCGCGCGCGGCTCGTGCAGGCGCCGCGCGACGCGCAGTACGCGCTCGATCTCACCGTCGAGCGCTGCCGCACGCCCGAGCGCCAGGACGCTGCCGTCGCCGCACTGCGCTTCAAGACCGAGGTGCTCTGGGCGCAGCTGGACGCCATCGAGCGCGGCGACACGCAGCCATGACGCATCCCCGCCTGGTCAACGGCGCGCGACTGCGATACGACGACGTGCGCGAGGAGCACGTGCTGTTGATCCCCGAGGGTGCGGTGCGCCTGAACCCCACCGCGGCGGCGGTGCTGGAGCTGTGCGACGGCGCGCGCTCGCTCGACGACATCGTCGGCGCGCTCTCCGCCCGCTATGACGGCGCCGACGTCCGCGGCGACGTGCTGGAGCTGGTCGACGCCATGGCCCAGAGAGGACTCGTGGTCGATGCCGGCTAGGCCGTCGACGCTCATCGCCGAGCTCTCCTACCAGTGCCCGCTGCACTGCCCGTACTGCTCGAACCCGATCGACATCGGCGGCGAGCGCCACCGCGGCGAGCTCGAGACCGAGCACTGGATCCGCACGTTCGAAGAAGCGCGGCGGCTCGGCGTTCTCCAGCTCGCGCTCACGGGCGGCGAGCCGATGCTGCGTCGCGATCTCGTCGAGCTCTGCGCCGGCGCGCGCGACGCCGGCCTGTACTCGTCGCTCATCACCGCCGGGACCCTCTTCACGCGCGCGCGGGCGGCGGAGCTCAAGTCCGCCGGGCTCGACCACGTCCAGATCTCGATCCAGAGCCCGGACGCCGAGGACAACGACCGCATCGCGGGCAACCGGTCGTTCGAGAAGAAGCTCGCGGCCACGCGCGGCGCGAAGGAGCTCGGCTTCCCGCTGACGATCAACTGCGTCCTGCACCGGCGCAACCTCGACCGCATCGAGGAGATGCTCGAGCTCGCGCTGGATCTCGGCGCGCAGCGGCTCGAGCTGGCGAACACGCAGTACTACGGCTGGGCGGTCGCCAACCAGGCGGCGCTGATGCCGTCGCGAGAGCAGCTCGCGCGCGCCGAGGCGGCCGTCCAGCGCTTCCGTGAGCGGGTCGGCCCCAAGGTCGACGTCCTGTGGGTGCTCCCCGACTTCTACGAGGAGCTGCCGAAGCCGTGCATGGGCGGCTGGGGCCGCACCGCGATGGTCGTCGCTCCGAACGGTGACGTGATGCCCTGCCAGGCGGCGTCGACGATTCCGGGGCTCGAGTTCGCCAACGTCCGCGACCATCCGCTGGAGTGGATCTGGAGCGAGTCCGACGCGTTTGAGCGCTTCCGCGGGACCGAATGGATGCAGGAGCCCTGCCGGACATGCCCGCTCGGGCGCCAAGAGGTGGATTGGGGCGGCTGCCGCTGCCAGGCGCTGCGACTTGCGGGCGACGCGGCGGCCACGGATCCGGTCTGCCGGTTCTCACCCCATCACGACCACGTCGTCGCGGCGCGCGAGCCGGCGCGGACCGACGCGTTCGTCTATCGCACGATGCGGCGGCCGCGCGTGCGGAGCTGACCCTCAGAGGCCCAGCGCGCGGCGCACGGCTGGGACGTTGCGGCGAGACACGGGCACGGCCTCCGACGCCACGCCCTCCATGATCAGCGACAGCTCACCCCTCGAGCCGCGGTCGACGGCGCGGACGCAGGACAGATTGACGATGAATCGCCGGTGGACGCGCAGGAACTCGCCTCCCGCGAGCTCTTCCTCGAGCTTGTCGATGCCATGGACGGCGGCCTGGAGGCGCCCCTCTTCGGTCACGAGCCAGACGTCGTTGCCGTCCGCCTCCGCGAAACGAACCTCCGGCCGGCGCAGCAGGACCATGAGGTCACCGCTCACGCCCACGATGCGCGGCGGCGGGCTCAGCCCGGGCTCGGGCCGCTCGCGTTCGATCGGGTCGCCGTATTCGGATCCGAAGACCGCGAGCGTCCCCACGGGCTGGTCGGCGAGAAAGACCGGGCGAAGCGTGATCCGGAAGGGCTCGAAGCTGAGCTCGGACACCATCTGGGTCGAGCCGACCCAGGCGTGGTCGAGGCGCGCCTGCTTCATGGCGTGGCGGGCCAGGCGCCCGAGATTCACGCCCGGTTGCCAGCGGACGGCGGGGTCGAACGCCGGAACGCGCGCGGGGACGCCGAGGAAGAGGCTCGCCTCCTCGTCGGCGATGACGACCTTGCCGTTCGCGTCGAGGGCGGCGAGCGCCTCTCCGGGCCGCGCTCGCGCCTGAGTGAACGCCGCGGCCAGTTCGGCACCGCTGTCGTGGGCACGCTGCCGCAGGATCGCGCGCGCGCCGCCGACTGCCCGGGCCAGCCAGCCGCCGGCCTGCTGCGGAAGGCTGGTGCGATAGGTCGAGACGTCGAGGACCGCGACGGCATCGTGGGTCACGGCGTCGCGAACGGCCACGCCGGCGCAGACCCACTCGTGAAAGCCCGTGCACCAGTGCTCGGGCCCGCTGATCAGCACCGGGCCGGGCGCCTCGAGCGCCGTGCCCATCCCGTTCGTGCCCGTCGCCCACTCCGACCAGCACGACCACGGCGCCATGTTGCTGTCGCGCGCGCGATACAGCGTCTCCTTGTCGCCCTGGACGGTGAGGATCCGGCCCGCTCCGTCGGTGACGGTGACGACGCCGCCGGCGGTCTCGACCTCGCTCGCGATCGATGCAGCGGCGCCGCCGAGCTGGGCGAACACGATCTCGTGCTCGAGCGTGTGCTCCGCGGAGGAATCGTCCTGCGCGGACGCCGGTGGTGCCGTGCTCAGACTAGGATCGACGTGGTATTGCTCGCGGCAGCGATACCAGGACGTCGCCACCTCGGGTCGGACCCCACGAACGCGGTCGTCACCGGCGAGAAACCGCTCACGCGCCGCCGTCACTGCCTGGTAACGCTCTACGTCGCTCATGCGATGCCGCCTTGCCGTCTGGCTCATCTGCGCGACGAAATGTACCTACTAGGACCAATGGTCGATTGTGCAAGCCGAGCAGCGTGCCGAAACTCTCGCCATGAACCGAGCGGAGCTGATCGCCCTCGCCTCGCCGCCGTGCCACGAATGCGGAGCACCGGTGCAGCGGGTCGAGACCCGGTGGCACCTCGACGAGGACTCCCGGTGGCGCCCAGGCCCGTCCTTCATGGTCTGCGCCGACAAGCATCGCGTGCTGGTAGAGGCGCTGGAATGACGACGGCGGCGCCCGCGAAGCGCCGGCTCACGCCGTGAGCTCCCTTCCACTGCCGCTGCTCATCGCGGCCTGCGTCGTGATGCCCTACGCCGCGTTCGTCACGGCGCTCGTCGTCGTCGGCCGCCGGCAAGGCGGGCACGGCGTCCTCCGCTTCATCCCGGACTGCATCGTGCTCGTCAGGCGCCTGCTCGGCGACCCGCGCGTGCCCCGGCGCCACAAGCTGCTCCTGGGAGCACTCGTCGGGTACCTCGCGCTCCCGATCGACCTGGTGCCGGACTTCATTCCCGTCGCGGGCCACCTCGACGATGCGGTGATCGTCGCGCTCGCGCTCCGTGCCGTGCTGCGGGGCAGCGGCAACGAGCTGATCCGGGAGCATTGGCCGGGACACGCGAGCTCGCTCGCGTTCGTGCTGCGCCTCGCGGGCGCGACCGACCGCGAGCCCTGAGCCGCGACCGGCTCGGCCCGAGAGTGCGCGCCCGCGTGCTACTTCTTCGGACGGCAACGAACCGGAGGTGTCGCCATGCCCGTCCAGCCGCCGACACGGCAGCAGCTCGAGTGGATCGCGGACGCGTACCGCATGCCGCTCACCGAGGAGGAGCTGGAGGTGTTCGCAGCCGCGGCGGGACCGGCGCTGGAGGGCTTCCGGCGGCTCGACGAGCTGCCGGACGAGCAGCTGCCGGTCAGCTACCCGCGCGCCGAGGTGGGCTACCGGCCGGTCGGCGACGAGAACCCGAGCAACGGCTGGGCCTGGAAGTGCTCGATCCCCGGCGCGGAGTCCGGGCCGCTGGCGGGAAAGCGCGTCGGCGTCAAGGACAACGTCGCCCTGGCCGGCATCCCGATGCTCAACGGCTCCCCGATCATGGAGGGCTACGTTCCGCGCGAGGACGCGACCGTCGTCACGCGGCTGCTGGATGCCGGCGCCGAGATCGTCGGCAAGACGGCGGTGCCGGCGTTCTGCTTCGACGGCGGCGGGCTGACGGGCTATCCGGACCCGCAGCCGGTCAACCCGCACGACCCGGCCTTCCTGGCCGGCTCGTCCTCCAACGGCAGCGCCGTCGTATTGGTGACCGGGCAGGCGGACCTGGCACTCGGCGGCGACCAGGGCGGCTCGATCCGGCTGCCGTCGTCATGGAGCGGCTGCTGCGGCCACAAGCCGACCTGGGGCCTGGTCCCCTACACCGGCATCTTCCCGATCGAGCTGACGATCGACCACGTCGGGCCGATGGCGCGCACGGTCGCCGACTGCGCGCTGATGCTCGACGCGATCGCCGGCGAGGACGGGCTGGACCCGCGCCAGGCGAACGTGACCGTGCAGGACTACCGCGCGGCGCTGGAAGTCGGCGCCGGCGGGCTTCGCGTCGGCGTGCTGAGCGAGGGCTTCGGGATCGCGGACGTGAGCGAGGCCGACGTCGACGCGGCTGTGCGTGCCGGAGCGGAGACGCTCGCCCGCGCGGGCGCGGCGGTCGAGGACGTCTCGATCCCGATGCACCGCGACGGGCTGGCGATCTGGAACGCGATCGCGATCGAGGGCGCGACCGACCTGATGGTCCGCGGCGACGCGTTCGGCACCAACCACAAGGGCCACTACTCGACCGACCTCGTGGACTTCTACGGCCGCGCGCGGCGCGCCCGCGGCGCCGACTACTCGGTCACCGTCAAGCTCACCGTGCTGCTCGGCGCGTACCTGTCCGACGACTACAACCACCACTACTACGCCAAGGCGCAGAACCTCGGCCGGCGGCTGAAGGCCGAATACGCCGCGGCGCTCGAGCGCTACGACGTGCTGGCGCTGCCCACGACGGCGATGAAGGCGATGCGGATCCCGGTCGGCGGCGGCATCCCGGATGTGCTCGCGGCCGCGCTCGGCAACCTCCACAACACGTCGCCCTTCGACGTCACGGGCAACCCCGCACTGTCGGTCCCGTGCGGCATGTCGGACGGCCTCCCGATCGGCATGATGCTGGTCGGGCGGCACTTCGACGACGCGACGGTGCTTCGCGCCGGCCACGCGTACGAGGTCGCGCGCTGATCGAGTCGGGACTGCCGTCTCGCTACGGTCGGACGTGCGCCGTTGATCACGCGCCGCACAGCGTGTCGATCCGCTTCGCGGACGTCTGGATCTTCCGCAGCGCGGTCTCGTCGACCATCTGCTGGGACGCCTTGGCGATGTCGTTCTTGGAGACGGTGGCCTTGGCGCGCCCGAAGTCGGCGGCGAACATCCGCAGGCCGCGCTCGAGCTGGCGCTGCGAGTCGACGAGCGGCTTGGGCGCGTGGACCAGCGCGATCAGCTTCGCCGAGTCGACGAGGCTCTGCTGCGCGGTTCCCACCTGCTTGGCGAGCTGTGCCGGGTGGAGCGCCTGGGTGATCGCCTCGGTGGTGTGCCCGACGAGCTGCGAGACCGCCTGGATCGCCTGCTCGAGCTGCGCGCAGGCGGCGACGTCCTCCGCGGAGGTGAGGGGCGGCACCGGGGAAGGGGTCGGCGTCGCCGTCGGCGTGGACGCCGTGGCGGTGGCCGCGGCGGACGGCCGCGCGGGCGCCTTGCTACCGCAGGCGCCGAGGAGCGCAGCTGCGGCCAGAACGCACCCGAGACGGAAGAGCCGCATGCGTCGAAGAGGGTATCGGGAGGACACGAGAGCGAGGGTCCGGGCTCCGGGGGTGACGCGCACCCCCGGAGCCCCGGACACCCTGCCCCTTACGGGGTCGTCGTCGACAGCGTGAACGTCACCGTCGCCGAGTAGCTGCCTGTTCGCAGCGGGTCGGTGGCGGCGATCGGCTGGTGGAAGCCGATCGTCACCGGGTCGTGCGACACCGGTGCGCTCCAGCTCGACTTCGAGAAGTCGACCGTGAACGCCTGCGGCATCGTGAACGGCCCGTTGGTCAGGTGGTTCGGACCCGACCACATGAGCGCCGCGTCGCCCGCCGTGGAGATCACGTCGGCCGTCGTCGTGGTGTCGTAGGTCTTCGCCACGCCCGGCGTGAACGCGCCGAACGAGGCGTTACCGCCGAGCGTCAGCGCCAGCGTCGCCGGGACGCTGCCGCCCACCGGCTGGTCCTGGATCGGCGCACCCTGCACCGGGCCATTGGACGTCGCCACGAAGGACGCCAGCTCGTCCGAGCTCAGCTGCCCGCACGGGTCCGCGGCGGCACCGGTGGTGGGAGGCTGGGGCTCGCCCGCGGGAGGCGTCGCCGGGTAGTACGTCGGGGCGAAGTTGATCGGCTCCACCTGACGGTAGTCGCCGACGTTCGTCGTGGTCTTCGTCCCGTCGCCCTTGGAGACCATCAGCTTCACGTCATGCCAGCCGGCCTGCGTCGGGAACGTGTGCGTCACGGTCGGATGGTTGGTCTTCTGGGGGGCGCTGCCGTCGCCGAAGTCCCAGTAGTACTCGAGACCGTCGGTGTTGCCGTCGACGTCCCGGCTGAAGCCGGCGTCGTAGGTCACCGTGTTGGTGGCTGTCGCCTTCTTCGGGATCTGCTCGAAGTAGGCGATCGGACGGTTCGGCTTGGCGACCTTGCCGCCGAGCGCGTCCGAGGCGACCGCGTACGAGAAGTAGGTCGCCACGAACTCGACGCCCCGCAGCAGGCCCTCGGACGGCTTGTCGTAGCCACCCGGCCCGTGAACCTCGCCTCCGGCATAGAAGTTGAGGTTCGGGATGTTGTCGCTCATGGTGTCCTGCCCGTACAGGAACGAGATCCCCGGCTTGCTGGGGTAGCCCGCCGGATACGGGTTCTCGTTGCCGCCCACCGCCGGGTTGGTGCTGGAGTCATACACACCGATGTTGCCCAGCGACGGGATGCCGCGGTTGCCGAACGACACCTGGTCGGTGCGACCGGTGCGGTCGTCGTTGACCGGCGTGTATTTCGCCTGATCCTCCGGCAGGTACGACGGAATCGAGCCCGGGTTCGGGTTGTCCGGCGTCGAGCCCGTGTTCTTGAACATCAGCGGGTTCTCGACCGGGATCGAGTAGTTGTACTTCTCGCCTAGGTCGTGGATGGCCTGCGTGACGGCACTCTCGACGTTCGTCCGGAATGCGGTCACGTTCGGCAGGTTGTTCTGCAGCCGGGCGAAGCCGGCGGCGGAGTAGATCGTGCCGGTGTTCGTGAGCGGCGTGGCGTTGATGTTGTTGAACCAGGGGCCGACGCCGCCGTTGATCAGGTTGTTGAGGTAGTGATCGGTCCCCCAGTGGAGGGCCGGGTAGTTGATTCCGTCCTGGTCGTTGTTGAGGACGCCGACGATCTGGCCCTGCGGGCCGTCGGAGATGAGGCCGCTGGTCGGACCGTTGATGGTCGAGCCCGCGGCGTGCGGCTTCGTCACCGGCGCCGCCAGGGTGATGCCGGTGCCGAGGTCCTGCGCGGCCACGCCACTCGCGTGGGCCGCCGTGAGGGGAGCCGTCAGGGTGACGCCGGTCCCCGTCGCGCCGGCGGTGCCGACGGTCTGGATCGTGGCGATCTCCTGCTGGGCGTCGCCGACCGCCTCGAGCCGGACCGGCTCGCCCGCGGTCATGTTGGTCACGCTCGCGACCTTGATGTTGGTGTCGCCGGCGGAAGCCGCCGCGGCCAGCGTGGTGGCCGTCTTGCCCGCGGTGCCGATCGCCTGAACCAGGTTGTTCTCGGTCGCGGTGTCATCGATCGCAACCGGCTGTCCGACTGCGAAGATGCCTGATGACTGTGCTGCGTTGAGGGCGGAAACGGATGCGACGTACAGCTTGCTGCTACCTGCGCTCATCGGTGCAATAAGGGTTGTAGCCCCTCCACCAGTGGAGGAGTAGAACCCGGAGCCGATGAGCCCCTGTAACTCTGCGTCGTACACAGCGGACTTGATGGTCCGCTTGGGGTACGTCCCATTCGTTTCATGCCAACGAAGCACCGAGCCGATCTCCTCCAGGTTCATGATCGCGCCCATGTTGGAGTCGTACGGTGAACCGGTGCCCCAGTCGCCTGAGTACATGCTGCTGTAGGGCGTGGCGCTGGTGCCGGGGTTCGGGGCGCTGACGCCCTGGCTGTCGGGGTGGAAGGCGAGCATGACCTGCTGCCCGGGGCAGGTCGCGCCTGGGATGGTGAGTTCCTGCGTGTTGATCTGCCACGTCGCCTGCGGATACAGGTGATCGCGCTTGTTCATGAACTTGCCGAGCACGCCGTTCGGCTGCGGAGTGGTCGTGGTGCCCAGATCGGCCCACCACTTGTTGAACTCCTGCGTGCCGTTGTAGTTCTGCGGCAGGTTGTTGGCGTCACCGGGGCTGCCGAACGCACACGACGTCGCACCTGGCAGGCAGCCGTCGGAGCCTGCCCGCTTGTAGATGAAGTGCGTCCCGTCGTAGAAGTCGTTGGCGTAGATCCAACTTGCGTCGACGACCGGGTGAGCCGGGTTCGACACGGGCGGAGCGTCCTGGGCGGCACCGCCGCTCGAGACGACCACCGGCGTCGCGACTGCCGCGGTCGCGGCAGCGAGGAAGAGCCAGCGCGGGCGGACCGCGGTCCGCACAGCCTGCCTCATGCTTGAGAGCGCTCTCACGGCTGGTTCCTCCCCACGAGCGGGGTGGAGATGCCGTTGGCCTTGGCGTCGGCGATCAGTGCACTGCGCTCCTGCGTGGAGAGCGTCCCGCAGGCGGGCGTCGACGGTGCCGAGCCCGACGGGCTGTTCACCGCGAGGGCCTGGCGGTACACGCCCCAGGTGGAATCGTCGGTGCCCCTGGCCACGACGAGCTTCACGTCGGCCCACTGCGCGGCCGAGTAGGTGTGGGACACGGTCATGCCGGTCGCGTGCGTACCGTCGCCGAAGTCCCAGTAGTAGGTCAGCCCGCTGGTCGTGCCGTCGGAGCCGCGCGCGAAGCTCGCGTCGAAGCTGACGGTCTTGGTCTGCGTCGGGTTGACGGGGCTCGTCTCGAAGTACGCGACGTTGCCCTTCGGAGCGGGATCCGCCCCGAGATACTTCGAGTTGGTCACGAGCAGCGCGGTATACGTCGCCGGCAGCTCGAGCGCGCGGATGAGCTCCTGCGTCGGCTGCGACTCGTCGTCGACGCCGTGCGGAGCACCCGATGCCCACATGTTGAGGTGCTCGACCGAATCGCCGGTCATGCCGACCGGCTGACCCTCGTCGACCCGGAACGGCACGCCGCTCGCATGCGCGAACTTCAGCGGCGCGGTCAGGGTGATGCCGGTGCCGGTGGCGCCGGCCGTGCCGACGGTCGCGATCTGCCCGACCTCGAGGTTCAGGCCGGTATCGACCATGAACGGCTGTCCGGCGACGAGGTTGGTGACCGCGGCCACCTTCACGTTCGTGTCACCGACGGCCGACGCCGCGGACGACGTCGTCATCCCGCCGGTGAGGCTGCTCTCGTTGCCGATCTGCAGCGACGTTCCGCCCAGATGCTGGATGACGGGCGTCGCCTTGATCGCGTCGCTCGTCGTGGACGGGTAGGGATTCTCGACGGCGTTCGTGTCCTGGACGCCGCCGACGCTGAAGCCCGGGATGCCCTGGCTCCAGAACGGCGCGGCGGGATCCTCGGTCGAGAGGATCTGCGCCTCCGGGGCCGTGCCCGCCGGGTTCACCGGGGAGTACGTGGCCTGCTCGGACGCCGTGTAGGCCGGAACGGTCGGCGTCTGCGGCGTCTGGGGGCCGCCGTTCGCAGCCGAAAGAGCACCGGGAGCAGAGCCGGCTCCGTTGTAGCGGAGCGGGTTCTCCTGCTTGACCGAGCCGTTGTACTTCGCGCTCTGCTGCGCGAAGCCGGCGGTCACGGCGGCCTTCAGGTCGCTGTCGAACGCCGTGGCCGCAGCGCTATTGGCCGCGATGCTCCCGTTCGTGTCCGGGTAGAGCTGGTTCGGGGCGGACGGCGTGTCCGTGATGAACGTGTGCCACGGCCCGACGCCGCCGGTGGCCACGTTGTTCCAGTAGTACTGGGTTCCGAAGTGGTACGCGGGGTAGCTGGCGCCGTTCGCGTTCATCTCGGCGAACATCGCGTACTGCCCCTGCGGGCCCTTCGGGATCAGGTTCTGCGCGTAGTACTGCGAGCCCTCGCGCATGTACGTCCCGTCCTTGGCCCGGCCCGCGTCTGCGTCGAGCAGCGCGACCTTGAAGGTCTTGGAAGGGTACGTGTTGTTCGCGGAGTACCAGCGGAGCACCGCCTGGTACTCGGCTATGGTCATCGCGACGCCCGACGTGTCGTCGTACGCGCCGCCGTTGCTCAGGTTGCTCAGCGTGATGTGACGCCGCGCCGCGTTGAACCCGTCGACCGCGCTCGTCGAGGACGTCGGGTTGTTGATCTCACCGACGATCGTCGGGCTGACTGGCGTCAGGTCCCCATGCGAGGCGACCAGCACGCGCACGCCGGGGCAGGTCGCGCCGGGGATCGTCGCCTCGGCGTCGTCGGAGTCGAACCGGTAGTTGGGATCGAACGTGTAGTTCGGGTTCGTTCGCTGCTCGGGGGCGCGCCGGAAGTAGTGGTCCGAGACCGTGGCGAACTTCGCGACGTCGGTCATCGCGTTGGTGTCCGTCAACTGGGTCTTCCACTGCCGCCAGAACTCCTGCCATCCGTTGATCGTCGACGGGATGTTGTACGGATCGTTGAAGTTCCGCGGATCTCCGTCGGCTCCCGACACGCGGTAGACGTCGTTGTAGGCCAGGTTGAACAGCTGGCCGTACATGTAGTCCGTGTCGATCACCGGGGCTGCCTGCCCGGTGGCCGAGTTGGCCCACGGCGGCGCCACACCGGTGGCGACGAGGACAGACGCCGCCACCGCCGTAAGGCAAGCAGCGGCCGTTAGGCCCCTAGGTCGCCTTAATTTGCGAAGCACCTGCATTAAACCGGACCCTCCTTCTGCTCGAAGGACCTATCGATCTGCGGGCCCACGCTCGAGGTGCTCGTGGGCCTACCTGGCTCCGGACAGGCGTAGGCGGACGCACGTCGTCGCTGACGTCGCACGCGCCCGACGCGGGACCCCCGCGAAGGGACGCCGGGACGATGGCGTCCTTACCCTCCTCTCCATCGCGGGCAGTCTGCACGCACGGAGCGGCCAGGGCAACAGATCCGGGGGCCTGCGGGCGTGTAGATATCTCCACGCTCCGAAAAGCGGTCTGTGTCGCAGTGGGCGGAGGGGCTGTCCGCCGTACTCGGTCAGCGATCGACGGTGGCGCGAGCGTTGATCTGCGGCTGCTTCGCGCCGAAGGGGTCCAGCGCCCAGAAGAGGCCGTTCCCGCCCAACGGCGCGTTCTTCGGCACGCGGATCTCCATGGCGAACGCCTCGCTCTTCCCGGGCGCGATCGGCTTCGCGCCGGCGCAGTTGAGGACGTGCACCTCGACCTGGCCCGCGGGCACGAGCTGCTGGACGTACGACGGGCACCGGTCGAAGCCGACGGGAGCGTGCGACGTGTTCTTGAGCACGACGACGAAGCGGAGCATCTCGGCGCGCTTGGCGTGCACCGGCTGGTTCGGGACGGTCGCCTTCACGGACGCGGCGGTCCATGGCGGCACCGCCTTCACCTTCGCGGTCTCGAACGGCGACACGCCGATGGTCGACGGGCTCTTCGGGTCACGACACGGAGGCACCGCGTTGTAGTCGGCATCGACGTGGCCGGTGCCGTTGGGCAGGGTGATGCGGACGGCGCTCGGAGGCAGCCGCTTCTTGCCGGGGATCTTCGGATCGCACCAGTTCTCCCACGTGATCGTCAGTCCGGCGTACTCGCCCGGCCGGATCGCCAGCAGCGTCGAGAGCGGATACGCCGTGTCCGGGAAGATCAGCGGCGGACGTTGAATCGCCGTGTTCACTTGCCGCGGGCCGCCGCTCTTGACGAGCTCCACGTGCGGGGTCCCCTCCAGCCGGCACTCCTGCTTGCCCTTGTTCTGAAGGGCGATCACCGCGATCCCGCCACCGTTCCCGTACGCCGCGAAATCGACCTGGCCCTGTACGGCGAAGTCGGCTGCTCGGCACGGCGTGGAGGCCGGGCTGCGCTCGGCGAGTTGGGACGGCTGGCTCGAAATCCACGGCACGGCCGGGCCGTCGAACGTCGAGGCGGCGTGCTTGGAACCTCCGCAACCGCCCAACAGGACGACCAGCGCGATAGCCAGCTTCGTGCGCATCGGCGGGCCATTATGACGGCGTCGTGGCGGCCGGCTACCCAACTTTCGGTTGACGCACCTCCACGGGCGCTGCTCGTCTTTCGGTGGGTGGCGACGGCGCGTCTTTCGCTCTAGTCTCTCGCGCGACATGCATCAGCAGGAGGGGTTTTATGGGGCGGATGGGGGTCCGGCTCGTGGCGGGAGCGTTGGTCGCGCTCTCTCTGGCCGCGTGCGTGACCGGCGTCGCTTCGGCAGCCGGCGAGGGCGCGAAGACGATCGCGCAGGCGCCGAGCATCAAGTTGAACGCGAAGCTGCGCGGTCAGCTGTACGACGGCGCGTTCTACTCCGGGTACTCCGTCGCGTTCTGGACGGCGCCGTTCGTCAAGGGCGACCGCATCACGATCCAGACGAAGTCCTCCGGCGACGACACGCCACCGTGCCAGATCCTCTTCATGCCGGGGACCGACGACCTCAACGTGGGGGCCACAACGCCGATTCTGAACCCCGCGTCTCAGACGCGCGACGGATCGCTCGACGGTCAGCGCTTCGTGACGGCGACCGAGACCGGCACCTACATCCTCGCGATGACCAACGCCGACATCTTCTTATCCGGCCCGCACCAGTGCTTAGAGGCGCCCGCGGGGAGGCCGTTCACCTTCAAGGTGACGGTCGCCCACCGCGGGGGCGGGAACGGCTCGGACAGGAAGGGAGGGACGGGAGACCGAGGGGGAGGGGAGCGCAGCGGTAGCGTCTCGACGCAGGTCGTCGAGCCGGGTCAGAGCCTGTGGGCGATCGCCCAGGGCCTTGTGCGCGAGCCGGCCGGCATCGCCGAGGTCGCGTTCGAGGTCGGACGCCTGTGGCGGCTGAACGCAGCCCGGATCGGCACCGGCGACCCCGACCTGATCTTTCCGGGCCAGGCGTTGCGGCTGAAATGACCTTCGAACCGCGGCACGCTCGGCCCCGTACATACGTCGACAACCTCGACCGGGCGCCTAATATCTGGCCGGCGGGTTCCCTGTCGTGCGCGCGCGTCCGTAGCTTAACCGGTGAACGGTGATGAGAGTCGAGGCTGAGGGAACCAGCGTGCAAGTCATTCGAGCCGGGGCCGCCGCACAGCGGCGCGTGCCGGCGACTTGGTCGCCGCTCTTGTGGTCGCGCTGCGGGATCTCAGGATCTAAATCGTCATCAAAAAGCAGCGGCCTTAAAAGCCGTTAGATGCGGGTTCGAGTCCCGTCGGGCGCATCGTCAGTTGGAATCAGGAGCCGAACAGATCACTGACATCCTGGAATTTGAAGGGGGCAGCCCCACCGCCCCACCCCGATCATCCGACCTCGAAGCGGAGGCTCGTATGAGCCGGCGGTGATCGAGGCCAAGTGGCAGCAGGCCTGGAGGGGCGCGAACGCGTTCCAGACGCCGCCCGAGCCCGTAGCGGGCCGCCGCGACGTGCATGTGCTCAACAGCCACCCGTTCACCTCGGGCGCCGCGCACATGGGCCACGTCCGCAGCTACTCGATCGGCGACGCCCACGCCCGCTTCCGCCGCGCGCGCGGGGACTCGGTCCTCTACTCGCTCGGCTTCGACGCGTTCGGGCTGCCGGCCGAGCTCGGGGCGCTCGAGCACGACCTGCCGCCGCGGGAGTGGGTCGACACCTGCGCCGCGCGCATGCGCGAGCAGTTCGACGGCCTCGGCTTCTCGTTCGACTGGTCGCGCACGTTCATGAGCTGTGACGAGGACATCTACCGCTGGTCGCAGTGGCTGTTCCTGGTGCTGCTCGAGGGTGGCTTCATCTACGAGCGCGAGGGCTCGATCGACTGGTGCGAGAGCTGCCAGACGGTGCTCGCCCGCGCGCAGGCCGAGGGTGGCCAGTGCTGGCGCTGTCACGGGCCGGTGCGGCTCGTCCGGCGCTCGCAGTGGTATGTCCGCGGAAGCGCCTACGCGGAGGAGAACGACCGCCGGCTCGCCGAGCTGACCGCCTGGAACAAGGGCGCGATCGGCGCGCAGCGCTCCGTGCTCGGCCGTGTCGACGGCGTGGAGCTGGACGCGAAGACGCTGGACGGCCTCGAGCTCACGCTGTTCACGCCCCACGCCGACGCGGCGGCGGCCGAGTTCGCGCTCCTCTCGCCCAACCACCCGGAGATCGAGCGCTGGACGGCGGCGCCGGGCGTGCGCGAGCAGCTTGCCGGCCTGCGCGACGCCGGGTGGCAGCGCGACGATCGCAAGCTCGAGGAGGTGGCCGTCGTCGAGACGAGCCTCTCCGTCTTCGTTCCCGGGATCCCCCGCCCACTGCCCGTGCTGATCTCGCCGTCGGTCGACGCGCGCTTCGGACCCACCGCGGTGCTCGGGATCCCGTCCGTCGACCGTACCGACAAGGCGATCTTCGCGCAGCTCGCGGCGCCCGCCGGCGGCGGAGCGCTGCGGCATGGCGCCGTGTGGCGCGGCAAGCCCGCGCCGCTGGTCTCGCGGCCTGCGAAGCGCTTCCGCGCCGGCGACTTCCCGATCTCGCGCCAGCGCGCCTGGGGTACGCCGATCCCGATCGTCCACTGCGACGCCTGCGGGACGGTGCCGGTGCCGCTGGACCAGCTCCCGGTGCGCCTCCCCGACGACCTCACGGTCAGCGCCGAGGGGAACGCACTGCTCGACCGGCCCGACTTCCTCGAGTGCGAGTGCCCGTCGTGCGGCGGGCCCGCGCGGCGCGAGACGGACACGCTCGACTGCCACTTCGACGCCGGCTCGCAGCAGTACCCGCTGCCGGCCCCGACGGCCGACCGCGGGCGCTCGCTGCTCACCCATCCCGAGCTCCAGCGCTGGGTCCCGGTCGAGTGGTACATCAACGGCGCCGACACCGGGAACTTCGTCCTCGACCAGCGGACGATCTCGAAGATGCTGCGCGATCTCGGCCACTTCACCTGGCTGCCGGACGGCGAGTGCTACCGGGCGACCTTCACGCACGAGATGGTGCAGCTCGACGGCAGGAAGATGAGCAAGCACCTCGGCAACACGGTCACCCCGCAGGAGATCGTCGAGCGCTTCGGAGCCGACACGCTGCGCCTCGCGATGCTCCACGCGGCCGCTCCCGCGAAGGCGTTCACCTGGGACGAGAGCCTGCTCACGTACTCGAGCGCCTTCCTGCGCCGGCTCTGGACGTTCGCCGAACCGCGCCTGGCCGCGGCGTCGGGGCCGCCGCACGAGCTCGACCTCTCGGACGGCCTGCGCCGGCGCCTCGCGGGCTGGTGCGACACGGCGGTCAGGAAGGTCACCGAGAACTACGAGCGGCTCGACATGCACCGCGCGACGCGCAACCTGATGGCCCTGCTCGAGCGGATCGAGGACTTCGAGGCGCGCGTCGGCGCCCGCCGCGAGCTCACATCGGAAGACCGCGACGCGACGGTGTACGCGCTCTGTCTGCTGCTGAGGATGCTCGCCCCGGTCGCCCCGCACATCGCCGAGGAGCTCTGGGCGCGGTCCGGGTACGAAGGGTTCGTGGCGGACGCGGGGTGGCCCATGCACGCACCCGCATGAGCGCGCCCCGGCGCAGGCCCGCCCGCGTGCGGTCGATCGGGATCGCCGAGGCGGCGTACTCGAGCGTGTTCAGGAACTGGCACTCGCGCGCCAGCGTCCGGACGAAGCCGAGGCGGGAGATCGAGGAGTCCGAGCCGCGCGATCACGTCTACTTCCCGCCCGAGCTCGTGCCGGTCGCGCAACACCCGCTCGTCCAGGAGCTCGGCGCCGACACCGTTGACCGCGTCCTGATCCAGCAGCTCCACACCTACCTCGAGTTCACGTCCGAGCTCGAGCACGGAGCGGTCAACCCGGTCGCGGCGATGATCAGCCGCCGCCGGTCGGGCTTCGACCTCCCGGAGACGATGATCGAGGACGCCTACAAGATCTACACGGACGAGGCGTGGCACGCGCAGTTCTCCGACGATCTCCAGCGGCAGGTGGCGGTGACGACGGGCGTCGGACCGAGCGTCTTCGAGGAGCCGAACTTCTTCCGCAAGCTGAAGGGGTTCCAGGTGGACCTCGTGCCGGACGAGCAGCGGCTGGTGATGATCTTCTTCACGATCGTCTCGGAGACGCTGATCTCGGCGATCCTCTCGGACATCCCGACGGATCCTCGCGTCGTCACGGCCGTTCGCGACCTCGTGGCCGACCACGCCCAGGACGAGGGCCGGCACCACGCCTACTTCAACCGCCTGCTCGAGTTCACGTGGCCGCGCCTGAACAAGACGCAGCGGGCGCTCATCGGTCCGCTCCTCCCGGAGATGATCCTGGCCTTCCTGGAGCCGGACTTCCTGGCGATCGCGGGCAACCTCCGCGCCTGCGGGCTCAGCGCCGAGCAGATCGACCAGGTGATGACCGAGTCCTACCCGCCCGCCACGGTCAGGGCCGGGATCCGCGCGGCGTCGAAGGCGACGCTCCGGCACTTCGAGCGCGTCGGGGTCGTCGACGATCTCCGCACGGCCGAGGCGCTCGAGGCAAGTAGGCTCTGGCCGTGAGCGCCCAGCGCACGTGGACGATCCGGCACGCGCGCCCGGACGACGGGCGGCCGGTCCGGCGCTTCGTCTTCGACATTCTGAACGAGTACCGCGTGCCGGCCGACCCCGACGACTCGGACGCCGACGTGATGGAGTTCGGCGCCCCCGCGGACGAGCGCGTCGTGCACCTCGTCGCGGAGGTCGACGGCGAGCCGATCGGATCGGCGATCCTCACGCCCTACGGGGACGGCGAGATCAAGCTGTCGAAGCTCTTCCTGAAGCCGGAGTTCCGCGGCCTCGGGCTGGGGTCGGAAATGCTCGCGCGGTCGGAGGACGAAGCACGGGAGCGCGGCTACCGGCGGATCAGCCTGGGCACGAGGGCGCTCTACGTCGAGGCGGTGCGGCTCTACGAGCGGCGCGGGTGGACACGCGGCCCCGACCAGCCGCCGCCGGGCCCGGACCGGCTGTACTACCGCGACCTCTGAGGGCGGGTCAGCCCCCGAGCGCGTCCGAGATTCGCGAGCCGCAACGGGCACTCCCTCCACGTCGAGGCGGCTGGAGTGGGAGCTCGGCTGGCCGGACTGAGCGCCCGGCATGCGGGCCGCGGCGCACCGCGGCCCACACACTGAGGGCATGGCTCCCGGAGCACGCGGACGTGCTCCGGGAGCGGCTGTCTACGGAGTCGTTGTCGACAGCGTGAACGTCAGCGTCTTGCTGTAGCTGCCGGTACGCAGGGCGTCCGTGGCACCGACGTGCTGCAGGAACGACACGCTGACCGTGTCGTTGCTGATCGGGCCGGTGTAGCTGAGCAGCGGCGTCGGCGCGGCAGAGCCGCCGACGTTCGCGTACGCGGCCCCACCGGTGCCGCCCGGGCTGCTGGCCTTGGCCTGCACGATCGACGGGAGCGAGAACGTCCCGTTGACCAGATGGCCCGTCGCGGTGCTGCTCGGGTCGGCCACGCTCAGCGCGGCGTCACCGGCGGACGAGACGACGTTCGCCGACATCGCCGCGGTGTAGTCCTTCGCCACGCCCGCGGTGAGCGCGCCGAACGTGGCCGGCGTTCCGAGCGTCAGCGCCAGCGTCGCCGGGACGGTGCCGCCCGCGGAGCCGTTGGTGTTGACCGCGTCGAGCACGCGGTAATTGACGGTCTTGACGAACACGTTGCCGACGTTGTCGGTGGCGGTGATCGTCAGCACCTGCATGCCGGCGGTGCCGGTCGGCAGGTTGGCGCCGCTGGGGGTCGAGCCGACGCACGAGGCGACGCCCGAGCCACCCTGGTCGTCAGCGCACGAGAACGTGAGCGGGACCGGACGGCCCTGGGTGTAGACCGCGCCCTCCGGGATGTTGACCGTGACCGTCGGCGCCGTCTGGTCGAGCAGGAAGGACTTCGACTGCACCGCGGACTGGTTGCCCTTGATGTCCACACCGAACCACTTGACGGTGTTCACACCCGGCGTCGAGAGCGCGATGACCTGGCCGAGGCTACGGGCCCGCTGGGCCTCATAGGTCGGCGAGGAGAGCGTCGGCGTCGAGCCGTCGGTCGTGTAGTGGATCACGGCCGGCTCGGTGTCCCACTTGAACCGGAAGTTGATCGGGTTCTTGTCCTGGGTCACGTTGTCGGTGTCGATCGAGATCGACGGGGGCGTCACATCCTGGCCGTAGTCGTAGGCCGACTCGACGAGGCCGTAGTTGCCGGCGGCGAACTCGAGCGCCTCCTCATGGCCCTCGTTGGACATCGCGCCGCTGGCCGGGCAGGAGCCCTGGCCGCCGCCCGTGCCGACGCCCGCGAAGCACGGCTGGAAGCCGACCGCGGTCGCCGTCGTGCCGGTGGTGAGGTTCTGGATCCGGTCGGCACCGGTCTCGAACGAGTAGGCGATGATGCCCTTGCGGTACCACATGTCGTCGGCCGAGTTGCCGGCGGCGCTGTAGAGCACGTCGGCGATCGGGCCCGTGCGCTCCGGCAGGATCACCGTGCCGCGCACGTCCTTGATGCGCTTGAGGATCTTCTCGCCGGCGGCGAAGAAGTACTGCTCGATGCCGATGTTCGGCGCCGGCGCGGTCGTGCGCAGGCCGTCGTTCTTGTACGAGCCCGGCGCCCACATGAAGTAGCCGCCGTAGGAGTGGATGTTGTTCGCGAACTTGATGTTCGGGTACGTCTCGGTGACCCACTTCTCGTTGCGGGTCTCCGGCTCGGAGAACTCCGACGGGCCCTGGTAGGTCTCGCTGGTGCACGAGGTCGACGCGCCGAAGTAGCCGTCGAACGGCGAGTACTCGCCGCTGTTGCGGTTCATGTCGACGCCCCAGGTCGTGCGAGCGGCCGGGTCGAAGTTGCCCGTGGTCGCGCAGTAGTTGACCAGCGTCTTGCGCTGGACGGACGCGTCGTACATCGAGTACAGCGCGCCGTCCGGGTTGGAGTTCGGCGAGATGAAGACCTCGACGTTGTCCAGGAGCTGCTTGGTCTGCGGGTCGGTCGCGTAGTTCTCGACGAGCTCGTGCGCCGTCTCCTGGCAGGTCAGGCTGGTCGCCCACTCGCGGGCGTGCTGCTGGCAGTAGAGGAAGACGCCGGGCTTGGTGCCGTCGCGGTGCGTGCCGATGCGGTACAGGTGCTGCTGGAAGGGACCACGCGGCACGCTCGCCGGCGCGTTCAGGAAGTCGCTCAGGTTCACGCGGGCACGCGGTTGCACGATGCCGGCGCCGGCGTTGTTGCGGTAGGTCGTGGCGAGCACGAGCGCCGCGGCTTCGGGCTTGGCGTTGATCGCGTCGACGACCTGCTTGGCCGTCGAGGTGAGGGCGCCGGCGCCGTCGGTGGCCAGGAAGGCCTCGATCAGCTTGCCGTTGACCTCGATGTGCAGCGCCTGGTTGGCCGCGCCCGGGTTGCGGAACTCGGCCATGACCTGGTTGCCGCCTTCCTGGCCCCAGTCCTTGGCGGTCAGCACGACCGCGGCGGCCTGCGACGTCGCGGCGGAGCCGGTGGTCGGCTGGACCTTGAACGTGAAGTCGCCGAGGTCGCCCTGGAAGCCCGAGATCTCGAAGCTGTACGTGCCGGCCGTGGTGAACGTCCGGTTGATGAGCTCCGGGCTCGTCCCCGTGTCGACCGTCTGCAGCGTGGCGCCGGCGGGGTCCTTGAGCGTCAGGATCAAGTCGGTCTCACCGGACGGGATCGCGTCCACGGTCGCGCGGATCGACTGCCCCGCGGTGGCGGTGAACGGGATCGTGGCGACCGGCTGCGCGGCCGTGATCTCGCCCGTGGTGTCGAGCAGCGGGGCGCCCAGCTGGACGTCCGGAGCCGAGCCGATGGCGCCCGTTCCGGACATGATCGCCTGCGACTTGCGCTGGTAGCCCGACGTCAACTCGGGCATGTTGACGACCGAGACGAGCTCCGGGTAGGCCGCGGCGAGCGCGTCGAGGTTGTTGCGCGTCTCGACCGGGTCCTGGTAGTGCGTCTCGAAGTCCGTCTTGAACCCGGCCACGTGCGGCGGGAGGTCCTTGCCGAGCCACTCGGTGACCGGGAAGGTCTCGGTGCTCGCAGCAGCGCCGCCCGCGGTCGCGGCGGTCGCGATGCGGACCGTCACGTCGCTCGGGCTGGCCGTGAACGTCGTGGGAAGGCGGATCAGCTGCCGGTGGTACATGTAGGAGTCCGGCGTCGGGTCGGTGTCGACGAAGCGGCCCATGTCGGTCGCCGTGCTGTAGACCCCGTCGGGGCCGGCGTAGGAGAGCGCGAGCGTCGGGCCGGAGACCGTGCGGGTGCCCGTGACCTTCGTCGAGTTGTTGAACGCCTCGACATACAGGAAGCGCGCCGTGCTGCGGCCGGTGTTCGGGCCGACGGCGTCGGTGAAGATGACCGCGCGCTGGATGACCGTGTCGCCCGGCGTGGGGACCACGGACTGGCCCTGGAACTTCGTGCTCTTCGGCATGCCGTTCTGGGCGAGATCGTCGGCGAGTGCTTCCTGGTCGACGACCTGCTGGCGCTGCTCCATGCGGGCCGCGCCGGTGTTCGAGTCCTCGATCGTGTTGCCGATCGCGTAGCCGTCGGCCTTCAGCGCGCCCTCCTGCTCGTTCGTCACGAAGACGTTGAGCATGATCTCGCCATCGTCGAGGACCTTCTTGTACTCCGCGGCGTCGTAGTTCGCGACGACGCTGTCGACGGCCTCTTGGTTGGGAACCGTGACCTCGACGAGCCTCTCGTACGGTATCCCGTTGTCGTCGGCGGCATAGGCCGACGCCCCTCCTACCAGCAACAGCGCCGACGCGGCAAGCGCCGCGATCGACATTCTCCCGACCATGGGCAGAACCCTCCGTAGGTAGACCCTCGCCTGCCCCTCAGTGCAGGCACATTCGTATCTCACCGCTATCTCAACAGAAACGCCGGGACCCTGCTCGGTCCGGCCGTTGAGATCGCTCCACGACTCGCCGGCACGAGAGGGACTAGGCGTCTGCCAGCCACTCCAGCCAGCGGCCCTGCGACCAGCAGCGGCCGATCGCCTCGGCGCGCAGGGCCGACCGGTCGAGCATCGCCAGGCCGATGATGCTGTGGCCGAAGGCGCGGCGATCGCCAAGGGTCGGTATGGCGGGCGCGACTCCGACTCCCTCCGCCGACACCCACGCCACGGTCCGGTCGGCTGCCGCTTGATCGAGGCGGTGCAGGAAGCGCAGGCGGCTCTCGAGCGCGAACCGCGACAGCGCCCATGTGGTGACCACGACCGGCAAGGCGTCCGCGGGCACACGGGCGAGGGCGTCGGGCAGCACCTCGACGGGATCACCCTGCAGCAGCAGCGGAGGCGCCGTGGCCGCCAGCGCCATCTGCGCATCGAGCCCCGCGACCCGCTCCGGCGATCGGCAGGCGCGCAGCCATCGGGCATCACCCGCGTCGGTCACGTCGACCGGATCGAGGTCGACGCCGACGCGGACGACGACCTCGGGCATCGCCCGCGCCGGGATGGGCCGCTCTCCCACGATCGAAGCCGCCTGCTGCACGGGAGATGACGGGTCGCCCAGCGACTGTCCGTTGCTGTACGTGATGCCGACGCGGTCGACATTGAGGTTGAGCCCGGCCGAACAACCGACGTCGATCAGCCCGACCGCGTTCGCGCCGACCTGGTGCGCGACCTCGGTGATGGCCGGATACAGCACCGCGTAGCGTCCGGTCTCGCCAGACCGCAGCCGCCGGCGCAGGGCGATGGCCACTACCGCATCGGTCATTCCCAGCAGCGTGTCGATCGCCGCGCGGGCGGCAGCGTCGCCGTCCTGGGCGGCATACGCCGCGGCGAGCGCGGGGGCGCGCCCCGCGAGCGCGAGGTCGTGCAGCGCGGCGAGGATCAGCGTGGGGTGCCGCTTGCGTGCCGGCGCCGCCTCGATGGCGCGCAGCGCCTCGTCGGACTCACTCAGGGCGACGGCGACGCGCTCGTACAGCGGCGACGTTTCGGCGACATCGACCTCACCGAAGCGTCGGTACATCTGAGCGAGCGGACGGGCCCTACCCACGGGAGCCGCGCTTGAGGTGGTCGGCGAATCGACTCAGCGCACGCGCACGGTGAGCCGGAAGCCGTCCGCAGCCTTTGAGTTGCGTCCGGGCCCGAAGTTCCCGAGCCGGAGCGCCGTACGACCAGCCGCCTTGCCGTCGTAGCGAAACACCGTCGTCTCCGGACGACCCGTGGGGCACGGTGGCTGCTGGTTCGGCGTGGACGGGTCCGGGGTCGGGCACGGCTGCACCTTTTCAAGCACCGCGCGCAGCTTGAGGACTTTCGGATCGGGCTTCAGCGTCGTGCGCCAGCTGTAGCCGCAGCCGCCGCACTCGTCGAGCTTGATCTGGAGCACCTGGTGCTGCGAGATCGTGACGGTCTTGCCGTCGTCCGCCTTCGTCACCGTCTTGGTCGCGGGCGCGGCCGCGAGGCTGAGCGCGACGAGGAGGACAGCGAGCACAGCACGACACTACACGGCGCGCTTGTGCGTTCAGCAACTTGTCTCCGCCTTGGGGCTCTACTCGGCGTCGATGGGAGAAGATGCGGTTGTGGCGGCAGAGTCAGGCAGCGCGCTGTTTGTGGGGCGACAGCGGGAGCTTTCGCGGCTGATGGCGGCGCTCGGGCGGGCGCTGGGCGGCGAGCCGGCCGTGGCGCTCGTGGGCGGCGAGGCGGGAGTGGGCAAGACGCGGCTCGTGGGGGAGTTGGGCGCCGCTGCGTCCGCGCGCGGCGTGCGCGTGCTCAGTGGCGCGTGCGTGGAGCTCGGCGGCGATCGCGTCCCGCTGGCGCCGCTCACCGACGCGCTGCGCACGCTGGCGCGGTCGACCGCGGAGGATGAGCTGACTGCGTTGCTCGGGCCGGCTCGCCGCGGGCTCGCCCGCCTGTTGCCCGAGCTGGACCTCGGGAGCGGTCCCGCGGCCGGCGAGACGCCGCCGACGTCGCAGCTCGTGGAGCTCGTGCTGGGCGTGGTGGAGCGCTTGGGCGCCGAGCGGCCGCTCATGCTCGTGCTCGAGGATCTGCACTGGGCGGACCGCGCCACGCTCGAGGTGATGGCCTTCCTGGTGCGCGCGCTGCGCGGGGTCGGCGTCCTGCTCGTCGGGACGTACCGCTCGGACGAGGTGCACCGCCAGCATCCGCTGCGGCCGCTGCTGAGCGGGTGGGATCGCGTCCGCTCAGTGGAGCGGATCGAGCTCGCCCGCTTCGCCCGCGCGGAGGTTGCCGCGCAGCTGACGGCGATCCTTGGCTCGCCACCGTCGGTGCGTCTCCTGGATCTCGTGCTGGAGCGCTCGGAGGGCAATGCCTTCCTGGTCGAGGAGATCGCCGGCGCGGTCGCGGGCGGCGCCGATCCCGGCTATCTGCCTCCGTCGCTGCGCGACATGCTGCTGGTACGCGCGGAGCAACTGTCCGAGTCCGCGCAGCAGATGCTCCGCACGGTTGCGGTGGCGGGCCGCTGGATTCCCGACCAACTGCTGGCGGCGGTCACCAGCGTGGATGAAGCCGCCCTCTACGCCGCGCTGCGCGAGGCGGTCGACCATCACTTGCTGGTGATCGACGAATCGGGACGCGGTTACGCGTTCCGGCACGCGCTCGCGCGGGAGGCGGTCTATGACGACATGCTGCCCGGAGAGCGCGTGCGACTGCACACCGCCTACGCGGAGGCGCTCAGCGCCGACCCGGACCTGGCCGGCGACGCCGCGGGGGAGGCGGCGCTCGCCTACCACTGCTACGCGGCGCACGACCTGCCGCGCGCGCTGAAGGCGTCATTGGAAGCGGCGCGCGCCGCGCGCGCCTCGTACGCGCCGGCCGAGGCCCAGCGGCATCTGGAGCGCGTGCTCGAGCTATGGCCGCGAGTCGCCGACGCGGCAGCGTGCTGCGGCGCTGATCGAGTGGAGGTCCTACGTCTGGCGTCCGAGGCGGCGGACGCCGTTGGTGATGTGGAGCGTTCGCTGACGCTGCTCGACGAGGCGCTGGAGGAGCTCGACGCCGACGCGGACCCGGAGCGGCGGGCCGTCCTGCTGGTGGCCCGCGCGTTCGGCCTGCGTTCGCTCGGCCACGGCGAGGACGCGACGCCTGCGCTCGAGACAGCGCTGGCCGCGCTGCCCGCCGATGCGCCGTCGCGCGAGCGGGCGCTCGTCCTGACGCAGCTGGCGGGGGTCCGCCTGTACGCCTTCAGCCTGAGCGAGGCCAGCGAGACCGGCGAGGTCGCGGTCGCCGCCGCGCGGGCGGCGGGAGCGCGCGACCAGGAGGCCGACGCGGAGATCACGCTCGGCATCGCCCGGACCTACCTGGGTGACACGGAGGCCGGGCTGAAACGGCTGCACGCCGGCCTGTCGATCGCGCTTGGCGCGGGCGAGAACGCGATTGCGCTGCGCGGCTACGTGAATCTCTCGGACGCGCTGGCGATGCCGGGCCGCTACGAAGAGGCGGCCGAGTTCGCGCACGAGGGCATGGCGCTCGCCGAGCGCCTCGGGCAGACCCATGGGTTCGGCGCCTATCTGCGCGGCAACCTGGTCGAACCGCTGCTGCGGCTCGGACGCTGGGATGAGGCGGCCGGCGTGCTCGACGAAGGCCTGGCGGGCGAACCGGAGGGCATCTTCCTCGCGTCGCTGCTCATGCTCCGCGCGGAACTTGCGGTGCATCGCGGGGACCTCGAGCGGGTGCGGGTCGACCTCGAGCGGCTCACGGGGCTCGTCGGGGCCGAGGACTGGCAGTACATCGAGACGATCGCCTTCATCGCGGCCGAGAGGGCGCGCCAACGCGGCGAGCTTGAGGAGGCGCGGACGATCGTCGCCGGCAAGCTGGGCGTCAGCCATGACTGGTCCGACCGCTACGCCTGGCCGCTGCTGTGGCTCGGGCTCCGGATCGAAGCCGACGTCGCAGCGGGGGCACGCCGGCGCGGTGAGCCGCTGCCGGAGGCGGTCCGCGCCCGCGCGGCGGAGCTCGCGCGCATGGGCGCCGACCTGCCGGCGACGACCGCCCGGGCGCACGGCTACCGATCGCTGATGGAGCCGGAGCGGGCGCGCGCCTTCGGGGTCGACGTCGACTGGCGACCGGCCGCTGCGTCGTTCAGGCGCATGGGGGACGTGCACATGCTCGCCTACGCTCTGCTGCGCTTCGCCGAGGCCGGCGACCGCGAGGCGGCGACGGCCGCGGCCCAGGAGTCGGCAGAGATCGCCCGGATGCTTGGAGCGCGGCCGCTGCTGGACGAGGTGCACGAGGTCTCCCGCCGCGCGCGCCTCGCGATCGGGGACGAACCGGCCACGCCGATGGGCGCCGATCCACTCAGCCCCTACGGGCTGACGGAGCGCGAGCGCGAGGTGCTGGAGCTGGTCGCCCAGGGACGGTCGAACTCGCAGATCGGAATCGAGCTGTACATCACCCGTAAGACGGCCAGCGTGCACGTCTCGCGCATCCTCGCCAAGCTCGGCGTGGCCAGCCGGGGAGAGGCGGCGGCGCTGCTCCATCGCTCACGCACGTAGGCCTACCTCAGCCGCCGGCTGAGGCACGCTGAGTCCCCCCGGGCCGCCGAAGATGCGGCCGCAGCCCGATGTGCGGGCCCCTGCCTTAGGCGGAGATTGGTCGGCATGACCTCCGCCCTGAAGAACCGGTCGTTCCGCCGGCTCGCCGCCGCTCTGACCGCCTCCCAGATCGGCGACTGGCTCTACAACATCGCGCTCGCGATGCTCGTGTTCGAGCGCACGGGCTCCGCCTCCTGGGTCGCCCTGACGACCGCCGGTCGCATCGTCCCGATCGTCGCGCTGGGCGCGCTCGGCGGCGTGGTCGCGGATCGCTTCGATCGACGCCGCGTGATGATCGTCTCCGACCTGGTGCGGATGGGCGCGATGGGCGCGCTCGGGGCGGCAGCGCTCAGCGGGCTGCCGATCGTTCTGGCGCCGGTGCTGGCTGCCGTCGCGACCGCCGCGGCGAGCCCGTACCTGCCCGCCGTCGCGGCCACCACGCCGCGCCTGGTCGCCTCCGCCGACCTGCCCGGCGCGAACGCCCTGCGCTCGGCGATCGGCGCCGGCGGGATCGTCGTCGGCCCGGCCGCGGGCGCGGCCGTGCTGGCGTTCGCATCTCCGGCCGCGGCGTTCTTCGTCAACGCCGGCACGTTCGGGCTTTCCGCGCTGCTCGTCTCCTCGCTCTCCGCTGGTCCCGCGTTCGCCCCGGGGGAGGCGGAGCGCACCAGCCTGGTCTCCGAGCTGCGGGAAGGCGCTGCCGCGCTGCGCGCCTCGCTGCCGGTTCTGCTGGCGCTGGGCGCCGACGTCGCGGTGAGCGCGGTGTACGGCGCCCAGACCGTGGTGCTCGTCATGCTCGGCGGCGGCCGCTACGGCCTGATGATCACCGCGATCGGCGCCGGCGGACTCGTGGGGGCGGCCCTCGGCGCGCGCGCGGCAGGCCTGTCGCGCTCGACTGCCGCCCTCGTGGGCGCGCTGCTCGCCGTCGCCGCGTCCGGCGCGCTGCTCGGCGTGAGCGCGAGCCTGCCGGTCGCCCTGGCGCTGGCCGCGCTGTGCGGCGCCGGCTCGCTCGTGGTCGAGGTGCTCGCCGAGACCAGCATGCAGCGGCTGCTCGACGAGGCCGTGCTGGCCCGCGCGTACGGGCTCGCGCTCCCCTGCACCCTGGCGGGAATCGTCGCGGGCGCCCTGTTCGCCGCGCCGCTCGCCCACCTCCTCGGACCGGGGGGCGCGGTGGTGGCCATCGGCGCCGCCGTCGCGATTTACGCCGCCTTCGTGGCCGTCCTCAGCACTTTGCCCCGGCGCGCTGTCGCGCTTTTCTGACCGTATCCCCAAGGAGTCCAGATCATGTTCCTCAAGCATCGCTTCCACACCGTCTCGCTGGCGCTCGCCATCGGGTTGCTCGTCCCGGCGGCGTCCGCGTCGGCCGCGCCGGTCTCGCGCTCGTTCGGGTTCGACGGCGGCGCGCAGACGTTCACCGTGCCGGCCGGCATCCATCAGCTCCATCTGACGGCCTGGGGCGGCAGCGGCGGCGCCGGCGGGTCCCGCACGGGCCTCTACGCGGCACCCGGCGGCCTCGGATCGAAGATCGACCTCGACGTGCCCGTGACCCCCGGCGACCCGCTGACGATCGACGTCGGGGGCCGCGGCGGAGCGGCCAACGACCAGGTCGCCGGTGACGGCGGCCGGGCCGGCGCCTCCCGCTTTACCGGCGGTAGCGGCGGGACGGTCAACCAGCGGACGCTCGACGGCACCGCCGGTGGCGGCGGGGGCGGCGCGACCGTCGTCATCGACAAGGCCGGCCAGCCGCTCCTGCTCGCCGCCGGCGGGGGCGGCGGCGGAGGCGGCGGCTCGCAGTCCGACGGCACCAACGGCGGCCAGGGCGGCGACGCCGGGACCAGCGACAGCGGGCACTGCGATCCGGACCGGGGCCACGGCGAGTACGGCAACGGGCCCGGCGGCGGCGCCGGCGGTGCGTGTGGAGAGCCCAACGGCCCCGCAGGCGTGGGCGGCGCGGGTGAGGTCCCGGGCAGCTCGGCCGGTACGGGCGGCGGCGGCGGTGGCGGCCTGATGGGCGGCAGCGGCGGATCGAGCGGCCGCAACGGCGCCGGCGCCGGCGGCGGAGGCGGCGGCGGCGCCGGCACCTCGACCTGGTCCTCGCTCGCCTCGAACGTGCTCGTGACCAACGGCACGCCCGGCTACGGCGGCGTCGTCGTCTCCTGGGATCCCGCTCCCCCGGCCGGCGTGCCGCACAACGCGACCTTCACGAGCCTGCAGCAGTTCACCGTGCCCGCCGGCGTGCGGGAGCTCACCCTCACCGTCTCGGGCGCGTCAGGCGGTGCGGGCGCGGCCTCCAGCGCGGACACCGTCGCGTCGCGCGGGGGCTACGGGGCCGTGATCCGCGAGCGCGTGCCGGTCACCCCCGGCGACACCCTGACGATCGACGCCGGCCGTGCCGGCGGCAACGGCAACGCGCCCGCCGATCTCGTATACGACCCGATCCCCGGCGGCTCTGGCGGGCTCGCGACCCTCGCCGGCAAGGGCGGCAACGGGGGCTCGGTCACCGCCCACGACGGCGGGGACACCATCCCGTTCGGCGGCACCGACTACGTCGGCACCACCGGCGGCGGCGGCGGAGCCGCCACGCTGGTGACCGACACGACGACGGCGACCGTGCTGCTCGTCGCCGGCGGCGGGGGCGGCGGCGGTTCCGATGCCGCTTTCCCAGGCGACAACGGCGGCCGCGGCGGCAATGCCGGCAACCCCCTCGGGACCGGCGAGGCCGGCGACGGCAACGGCCTGTACGGCTCTGGCCTGTCGACCTCCGGCCGCGCCAACGGGGCGGGCGGAACCTTCGCGTCCGTAGACGCCGCCAACGGCGAAACCGCGGCGGACAACACGTTCGGCGATCTCCGCGGAACCGGCGGTGGCGGTGGCGGCGGTGCCCGCGGCGGCGGCGCCGGCCAGCAGTGCACCGGCTACAACTGCGCGCTGACTGCCGGCGGCGGCGGCGCGGGCAGCTCGACCTGGGCCCAGTCCGCGCGGGACGTGAGCTTCGGCAACTCGCTCGGCGGCCGCGGCACCGTGCGCATCTCCTGGGTGCAGGCGCCGGCCACCACTACCGAGATCGCGTCGAGCGCCGGCGCGGTCGTCGCCGGTCAGCCCGTCACGCTGACGGCCACCGTCGCGCCGTCCGACGCCCCCGCAGGCACCACGCCGGTCGGCTCGGTCTCCTTCATCGACGCCGACACCGGCGATGCGATCGGCGCGCCGGTGGCGCCGAGCGTGACCGCGCCCTACACCGCCACGCTCACGACGACGCTGCCGGAGGGCACCCACCATGTCTACGCGAGCTTCGGGGGCGACAGCGTCTTCACCCCGTCCTCGTCCCCGCAGACCCTGGTCAGCGTGATCGGGCAGCTCTCGGTGAAGACGACGAGCCTGCCCGCCGTCGAGGTCGGCGAGCCGTACTCCGCCACGCTCGCGCCCACCGGCGGTGTCGGGCCGTACACATGGTCGTTGAGCTCGGGAGCCCTGCCCGCGGGCTTGGAGCTGGACGCCACCACGGGCGAGATCCGCGGCACCCCGACCAGCACCGGCACGGCCGACTTCAGCGTCCGCGTGAATGACCTCGGCGAGCCATCCCAGACCGCCGGCCGCTCGCTCAAACTCACCATCAGCGCCGCCAGCCTGGCCATCACCAGCCTCACGCCGGGGGAGCTCACTGAGAGCGACAATGACGTGGCGGTGAGCGTGACCGGCCGGCGGTTCTTGCCGGGTCTGCAGGTGGCCGCGTCAGACAAGCGGATCACGTTCTCCTCCGTGACGGTCAAGGACGCGTCGAAACTCACCGCGCAGGTCTCCGCACCCGCACACGTCCCCGCGGGCGCATACGACGTCACGGTCACCGAAGGCGCCGCGACCGCGACCTGCACCGGCTGTCTGCGAATCAGGACCACTCCCGCGCCAGACACGAGCCACACCGCGGCCGGGCCGCCCGCGCCGGACAACTCGACCGTCCCGGGCGGCGAAACCACCACCGTCCCGCGGTCCGGCGTCGTAAGGATCGTGCGAGCTCCGGCCCTGATCCATCGCAACCAGGTCCGCTTCACCATCCGGTGCACCAGCGGCGCGTGCGCCGGCCGGGCGACCGAGACGGTGCACACCAGCACCGTGGCAGGGGCGCCGTTCAAGCTCGCCGCCGGTGCGACGCGGACGATCACGCTCCGGCTCAACGCCACCGGCCGCGCGCAGCTGGCCCGCTCCGGGAAGCTGTCCGTCCAAGTGACGCTGGCCCAGGACCCGACCCGCGTCCTCACGCGTGCCCGCCTCACCCTCAGGGCCGCCCATCGCTGACGCCTGTCAACGGCGCTTGACGCCATCGCGTGGCGCGCGGCGTGTTCTCCCCGGCCGGGCGGGGGCAACACGCCGTCGCGCTGCGTTGGCGCGACACATCGCAGCGGAGCCGGAGGGCGCCGACCTTGGCGTCGTCTCCAAGGTTTCCGCCATCAGGGCGGGCTATGTTCGCGCCATGAAGATGCGCCGCGCCCCGGGCCCCGACGAGCAGCCGAGCGCGGCGCCGGTGGCGCAGCCCGTGCACGGCGTGCTCGCCACGGCCGGCAACGCCGCGATGAGCGCCGCGATCCAGCGCTCGGCGCTCGCTCGCAAGCCGAAGGACCCACTCACGCAGGCACAGGTGGACGCCGCGCTCGCCGCCCAGGCGGGTCAAGCGGGAAAGTTCGACGCGAATGCCATACGGATCGTGCAGGGGGCCGTCCGCGCACCGATCAGCGGCACGTTCGATGCCGCGAGCGCGCAGGCCGTCGCCCGGTTCCAGGGGCCCGGCGGCAGCGGAATCGTCGATCAGCAGACGATGGAGCAGATCTTCGGGGCCCTCGTCTCCAACGGCCGCCAGGACGCGGCGATCCACCTCGCGGTCACGTGGGGCTCGGTTGCCACCACACTGCTCGCCTTCTCGCTTCGCTACGACGCCCAACTCACGACCGACATCCAGGTCACGCCGAAGCTCGGCGGGCTGCAGGTGATCGAGGTGGGCCCGTCCGCGCTGGTGGACCTCACGACGGCCTCGACGGCGGTCGGCAGCGCGTTCACCGGTGCGATCACCAGCGTCCCCCAGCAGGCGCCCAAGCGCCTCACGCAGGCCGAGGCGCAGGCCGCGGCGGCGTTCAACCAGTCGAAGATCGACGACTTCCGCTCCGAGGTCACGCTCCAAGCGTTGCTGCCCGGCGCTCCGATGGGGATGACCGAGGATATGGCCCAGTTCATCGCCGAGTTCCAGGCGACCAACCTCCAGGGTGTCGCGGCCGACGGCATGATCAGCGACGCCACGTTGCACGAGATCACGACGCGCCTGATCGCCGGCGGCAACGAGGACGCGGCCGTCCAGTTGCTGATCGATTATCACGACCTGGGCGACGAGGGGGTGCTGGACGTGTCTGTCGACCTCAGCCGGCCGGACGACTTCATCGTCGACTACGACGAGCTCAAGGGCCCGGCCCGCGTCCACATCGGCCAGGCCGCCTTCAACCAGGGCCACGCCGGCCTGGTGCACGTGATCGCGCACGCGCTGACCGAGGCCAAGGCCGTCCGCTACGGCGTCGGCAGCCAGTACGTGCGCAACTTCCTCGGCGCGCGCCGCGAGATCCTCAGCATCGGGATGGACGAGGAGAACTTCACCGCGCCCGGCGGCAAGGGCTTCGTCGAGGACGCCGACGAGGCGCTGTACGCGTACCAGCAGATGGGCAAGCGCGACAAGAAGCAGATGTGGAAGCGCTTCGACGAGGTCCGCGACAAGGTTCACATGCGCTTCATGATGGCCAAGCCGTCAGACCAGAAGGCGCACGCCAAGCTGCTCGCGGACTACGACGCGCAACATCCGCCCTCCTGAGGCTGGGGCTCGCCGGGCCGGGCGTGGGCCGAGGACGCGTTCACCCCGCCGGTACATCAACACCGGCGTGCACGCGGTCGGCGGCGGCGGCTGGCGCGGCGCCTCCGGGGCTCCCGAGCCGATGCTGCATGAAGGGAAATGACGCAACTATGCGCCGCGGTGAAGTTCGTCGAGTTCGGCAACGTCGACGAGATCGCGGGGCGGCCGGAGGCGAGCTTCACCACGCGGAGGCCGGCGAGCGAGCAGACCGGGGCGATCGCGCCGACGCCGAGGTCGACGGACAGTGCCGTCGCTCGGAGGTGCTGATAGGGCGCAACCGCCGGCATCCGGACGAGGTCGAGATCGCCGGTCGCGCGGACGACGCCGTGCGCGGCGACGGCCAGGCCGCCGACGATCACGTGGGCGACGTCGCTCGCATTCAGCGCCGCGACGATGCGCTCAGGAGCGAACGGCGTCGGGCTCATCGCTGACGCAGATGCCGTCGGCGAAGCGCAACGCGGCGCGGCTGGCCCCGATCGCGAGCGCGACGCGCTCGGAGGGCGTGGCGGTCGATCGCCTCCGTGTCGTTCCATGTCTCGCCGCGTTGGGACGGCAGCGCCGACGCATTGGAACCCACGCGGTGATCATCGCAGCGGCCGACGACGGAGGGTTGGTGGCGCGGGCGGCTACGCGCGAGTCAAGCGCCGCGCCGTCGCGGGAAGGTGGCCGGTATCGCCGCGGAACGTGGCGATGATGGTGAGGCGCCGGCTCGTGCCCGCCGGCGGCACGAGGGACGCGGTCCAGCGCCCCGCGCGGATCGCCCTGGCCCAGATCTCCAGGCGCGCCGGCTACCGCCGTTCCACCCGCGGTCGCTGCGCCGCCCGCGCCCCCGGCCGACCCGGTGCCGCCTCCGCCGCCCCCGCCGCCGCCTGAGGTCGTCTGGCCCGGCTCGCCGGCCACGGCGCTCTGCGGCGCGAGCCCGGTCCCGAAGCCGTTATAGGCGGCGCCGCCGTTGCCCAAGAAGCTGGCGCCGCCGCCCCGCCCGCGACCAGCACGCGTGACCGGCAGCGAGTTGCTCGCGCCCGGGCAGAACGATGCCGCTGCGGGGCACCGGCGGACGTCGGAGCCCCCGCCGCCCCGGTACCGCAGTCCGCTGCCGCCGCCCTCCGCATAGAGCGCCGGCCAGACCCCTCCGCGACCGCGGTGATAAGAAGGGTCCGTGGCCGGGACGCGAGAGGGCATGGTGTTCGTCTCCGGTGGCCGATTCCGGATGGGCTCGCTCGACTTCTATCCCGAGGAGCGGCCGGTTCGGGAGGTCGAGGTCGATGGCTTCTGGATCGACGAGCATCCGGTGACGGTCGGCGAGTTCCGGCGCTTCGTGAAGGCCACGGGGTATGTGACGAAGGCAGCGCAGCCGCTCGACCGCGCCGACTATCCGGATGCCGATCCCGCGCTGCTGGTGCCCGGATCGTTGGTCTTCCATCCGGCGCGGCATCCGGTCTCGCTCGATGACTACTCGGCGTGGTGGCGGTACGTGCCGGGAGCGACGTGGGAGGCGCCGGAGGGGCCCGAGAGCGACGTCTATACGCGCGGGCGCCATCCGGTGGTGCACGTGGCGTACGAGGACGCGGCGGCGTACGCGGCGTGGGCGGGCAAGGTGCTGCCGACCGAGGCGGAGTGGGAGTACGCGGCCCGTGGCGGCCTGGATCAGGCGGTCTTCTGCTGGGGCGACGAATTCAGGCCCGGCGGGGAGCTGATGGCGAACACGTGGCACGGCGAGTTCCCGTACCAGCACGACCGGCCGGACCGCTGGCTGCGCACCTCGCCGGTCAAGACCTATCCGCCGAACCTCTACGGCCTGTTCGACATGGCGGGCAACGTCTGGGAATGGACCGACGACTTCTACTCGACCCCGAGCGGCGAGCCGCCGGAGCACCCCTGCTGCGTGCCGCGCAATCCGCGCGTGCCGGCGCCGGTGTCCGACAGCTACCGAACGGATGAGCCGGGGGGCGGGATCCCGCGCCGGGTCACCAAGGGCGGTTCGCACCTATGCGCCCCGAACTATTGCCTGCGCTACCGGCCGGCCGCCCGCCAGGGCGAGGCGGTCGACACGTCGACCGGACACATCGGTTTCCGCTGCGTGATCAGAACCGAGTAGGAGCTCGTCCGGCCGGGGGGTCGCTCACCCGTGCGGGATGATGCCCCCTCACCCGCGGCCAACCGAGTCTGCTCGGGTCGGTTCCATAGGCGCGGTCGAGTGACGAGACGAAGAGCTGAGCTCGACCTGGAAGGGGCAGCGGATGCGAGTGCCGTTCAAAGGCGTGATCAACGTCGATGTGCGAGATTCGACGGCCGACTGGACGCCGTTTGAGCCGCTGCGCGCTCCGGCGGGCGCGCCGAACGTCCTGTATGTGGTGCTCGACGATGTCGGCTTCTCGGCGATGAGCTGCTACGGCGGGCCGATCGAGACGCCGAACATCGACCGGATCGTGGATGCAGGGCTTCGCTACACGCAGTTCCACACCACCGCGCTGTGCTCGCCCACGCGCTCGTGCCTGCTCACCGGCCGCAATCACACCCGCAACAGCATGGCGTGCATCACCGAGGCGGCGATCGGGTTCCCGAACGCCAGCGGGACGATCCCGCCGGAGAACGGGATGCTCTCCGAAGTGCTCGGCGAGCGCGGGTGGAACACCTACATGGTGGGCAAGTGGCACCTCTGCCCGACCGACGAGATGAACCTCGCCGCCCCGCGCCGCAACTGGCCGACGGGGCGCGGCTTCGAGCGCTGGTACGGCTTTCTCGGCGCCGAGACGAACCAGTGGTATCCCGACCTCGTCTATGACAACCACCTTGTCGACCAGCCCAAGACGCCCGAGGAGGGCTACCACCTCACCGAGGACATCACCGACAAGGCGCTGGAGTTCATTCGCGACTCCAAGGCCGTCGCGCCCGAGAAGCCGTTCTTCCTCTACTACGCGCCCGGGGCCTGCCACGCGCCGCACCACGCGCCGAGGGAGTGGATCGAGCGGTTCAAGGGACGCTTCGACATCGGCTATGAGGCGATCCGCGAGCAGACGCTGTCCAAGCAGAAGGAGCTCGGGATCGTCCCGCAGGAGACCGAGCTGCCGCCGATCAACCCGATCGGGACGCCCGAGACGCGCACGGGGCCGGAGGGCAAGCCGTTCCCGCAGCTCGATTACACGCGGCCCTGGGACTCGCTCAACGACGAAGAGAAGAAGCTCTTCTGCCGCATGGCCGAGGTCTACGCGGGCTTCCTCGGGCACGCCGACTTCCACCTCGGCCGCCTGCTCGACGACCTCGACGAGACCGGCGAGCTCGAGAACACCATGATCCTCGTCGTCTCCGACAACGGCGCGAGCGGCGAGGGCGGCCCGAACGGCTCGGTCAACGAGATGAAGTTCGCCAACGGGGTTCCGGACGACCTCGAGCAGAACCTGGCGATGATCGACGAGCTGGGCGGCACGAAGACGTACAACCACTACCCGACCGGCTGGGCGATGGCGTTCAACACGCCGTTCAAGATGTGGAAGCGCTACGAGTTCAACGGCGGGACCTGCGACCCGTGCATCGTCTCCTGGCCGGCGGGCATCAAGGCGCGCGGCGAGATCCGCGATCAGTACCACCACGCGATCGATCTCGTGCCGACCGTCCTCGACGTGCTCGGCATCGAGCCCCCGGGGACGATCAAGGGCCACACCCAGTCGCCGTATGACGGCGTCAGCATGCGCGGCAGCTTCGACGACGCCGCGGCCGAGTCCACCCGCAAGACGCAGTTCTACGCCATGCTCGGCTCGCGCTCGATCTGGCACGAGGGCTGGAAGGCCGTCACCACCCATCCGTGCATCGCCGGGTGGGGCCACTTCAACGACGACGAGTGGGAGCTCTACAACACGGACGCCGACCGCTCCGAGGTGCTCGACCTGGCGGCCGAGCAGCCGGACCGGCTGCGGGAGCTGATCAACATCTGGTTCTCGGAGGCGGGCGCGAACGGCGCCTTCCCCCTCGATGACCGCACCCCGGTGGAGATCCTGATGGAACCCCGTCCGCAGCTGACCGCGCCGCGAGACCGGTACGTCTACTTCCCGAGCAACTCCCCCATCCCGGAGTGGCAGGCGGTCAACGTCAAGAACCGCTCGTTCGTGATCGGCGCGCTGGTCGACATCCCGGGGCCGGGGGCCGAGGGGGTGATCTTCGCGCACGGCAGCCGCTTCGGCGGGCACGCCCTGTACGTCAAGGACAACCGGCTGCACTATGTGAACAACTTCGTCGGCGCCGAGGAGCAGCTGATCGTCGCCGAGGAGGAGCTGCCGACGGGCGAGCAGCTGATCCTGTCGGCGTCCTTCGACAAGCAGGGCAACGAGCCGATGTGCGCCACCGGCACGCTGAGCTTGTACCACGGCGACACCGAGGTCGGCGAGGGCGCGATCACGACGCAGCTCGGCGCGTTCGCGATCGCCGGCGCGCCGCTCTTCGTCGGCCGCCACGGAGGCGAGCCCGTCACCGACGACTACCCGGGCGAGTCGCCCTACGCGTTCACGGGCGGAACGATCCGTCGGGTCGCCGTCGACGTCAGCGGCGAGCCGTACGTGGACCTCGAGCGCCACGCCGAGATGCTGCTGAGGTCGCAGTGACGCTCGAATCGTGGAACGACACGCCCGCTCGCGCGGCGATCGTCGAGTTCGTGGAGCGCGTCACGACGGAGGGCGGCCCGGACTACATCCGGCCCCCGGAGCGCGTCGCGACCTTCGACAACGACGGCACCCTGTGGTGCGAGAAGCCGATGCCGATCGAGCTCGGCTTCATCCTGCGGCGTCTCAGCGAGATGGCCGAGGCCGACGCGTCGCTGCGCGACAAGCAGCCGTGGAAGGCCGCTCGCGAGCAGGACTACCGGTGGCTCGGCGACGTGATCACGAAGCACTACCACGGCGACGACAGCGACGTGAGAGTGCTGATGGCGGGGATGCTGCAGGCGTTCGCCGGCATGAGCGTCGAGGGCTACACGAGCGCCGCGGATGCGTTCCTGCGCGGCGGCAGGCACCCGACGCTCGACCGGGCGTTCCACGCCTGCGGCTACGCCCCGATGATCGAGCTGCTCGGCTTCCTCGAGGCCAACGGCTTCACGAACTACATCGCCTCGGGCGGCGATCGCGACTTCATGCGCCCGATCACCGAGGACGTCTACCGCATCCCTCCCGAGCGCGTGATCGGCTCCTCCAACGCGCTGCGCTACCTCGAGGACGAGCACGGCGGGACGATCACCTACGCGGCGGAGCCGGATGTCTTCGACGACGGGCCCGTGAAGCCGATCCGGATCTGGAGCCGGACCGGACGCCGCCCGATCCTCGCGGGCGGAAACTCCAACGGCGACATCCCGATGCTGCAGTACGCGGGCGGCAAGGACCGGCCCGCGCTGCGGCTGCTCGTCCTGCACGACGACGCCGACCGCGAGTTCGACTACACCGCCGGCGCCGAGCAGTCGCTCGAGACAGCGGCCAACCGGGGCTGGACGGTGGTCAGCATCAAGAACGACTGGAAGACCGTCTTCGCGGACACGCCCGCATAGGCGCGAGTGCGCGCGTGAGGCCGGCTCCCACGACCGCCGCCGTCGATCCCCGGACCTGGGCGGCCCCGAGGCCGTCCGCGCTGCGTCGGTTCCTGCCCGTCACCGCGTGGCTCGCCGGCTACGACTACCGGCGTCTGCTTGCATCCGACGCCGTCGCCGGCGCGACGGTGTGGGGGCCTGGCCAACTCGGCCGCCCTCGTGCTCTTCGTCGGCGGCATGTTCCTCGTCGCCGGGTTTCTGCGGCTCGGATTCATCGCCCAGTTCCTGTCGCGACCCGTCGTCGAGGCCTTCGTCTTCGGGCTTGCGATCTTCGTCGCGGTCAAGCAGCTGCCGAAGCTGCTGGGCATCTCGAGCGGTGTCGGTGAGACGAGCGGCGCGACCCTCCTCCTCGGCGGGGCAGCGCTCGCGCTCCTGTTCGGGGCCGCGAATGCCGGCTCCGCGTTCGTCGGCGGCTTGGCCGCCGGCGGCAGCCTCTCGCAGTCGGCCGTGAACGAAGGCGCCGGCGCCCGCTCGGAGGCCTCGGCGCTGGTGGCCGCCGCGCTCATGGTCGTCACCGTGCTGGTACTGACCCCGCTCTTCACAGATCTCCCCGAGGCGGTGCTCGCCGCCCTGATCATCCATGCCGTCTCGCACCTCTGGAAGGTCAGGGAATTCGAGCGCTACTACGCGGAGCGTCGCATCGAGTTCCTGCTCGCCCTCGCCACGCTGGTGCGCGACCGAGTGAAGTACCTCGTCGGCGCGAGCGACCCGCTCCCGAGAGCCGTCATCCTGGACATCGGCGTCAACGACGAACTCGACATCACCAGCGCGGAGATGCTCGAGCAGCTGATGGACGCGCTCCGCGCCGCCGCGCCACGTTCGACGTCATCCCCGCTGACGCATCGCGCGCTCGCGCCGCTAGTTCGACTTGGGGGCCGGAAGTCGTGACGTTGTGACGAGTTTCATGTTGTTGGGGCGAGTCGGGCGGTGTGGATGTAGTCGGTGATGGCGTGTTCGAGCGTGGTGAGGGCGCGGCGGATTTCGAGCTTGGCGGGCGGCTTGTCGGCGTCGAGCAGGGGCCGCAGGAGCCGGTCTTGGAGCTTGTTGTAGAAGACGGCGACGCGGATCCCGTCGGGCGTGAGGATGTAGGTGTTGCTGCGCGGCAGTCGTTGGATGAGGCCGTGTAGGCGTAGGCGGCGCAGGTCGTAGCTCATCTTGGTGGCGTTGTAGTCGGGTTGGCCGAGGTGTCCGGCGACGAGCCCGCGAAGGCTGTGGTTGGTAAAGCCGGTGACGGCGGGCAGGACGTGGCAGAGGGCGCCGGTCAGAGCCATGGCGCGTGAGTCCCCGAAGCGCAGCGCTCCGGTTCGTTGGCCCGCTCGATGGCAGGGCTGGTGGATGCGCTCAAAGAGCGCAGAGCCGATGGCACAGCTCTGACCGGCACGCTCGATCATAAGCAGCCGCTGGTTGACGGCGCGGGCCTTGGCGATCAGTTCGGGCAGGTGTTCCAGGCGGGCGCGGACGTCGATGTCGGCGGGCTTGTTGATGACGGTCTCGATCCGCAGCGCGCGGCGGTCCTTGAGGTACTGCTTGACGCGACTGTGCTTGTAGCGGAAGTCGATGCGCACCTCGGTGCCGGTCGCGAACACGCGCGTGCCGTAGTCGTGGCGCGTCGGTCGCCGCAGCGGGCGCTCGAACACGAGCGCGACCTGCTCGGGGCGGCCGATGCCGATGTTGTCGGCCACGAGCGCTTCAAAGAAGGCCCGGGCGCGGCGCGGGTCGTTGAGCACGAGCGTGCGGCTGACCTCGACCTGGCGCATCGAGAGCTCCCACCAGTAGCCGGCGGCACGGTCCTCACGCGTGAACGGCGTCGGCAGTTCCGCGATCCAGCGATCAAAGAACCCCTGCACGTGCACGGGACCGAAGCTGTCGCAGATCGACTGCAACACACCGGGCTGATCACAGGCGGCAAACCCGTTCGAGAGCGCGCGGTACTCGACGCCGGCGTGCTCGGCCTGGCGCTTGGCCCACTCGTGCCCGTTGACCCAGACCTTCGCCGGGTACGGAAAGTAGGTGCAGATCTTGATAAAGCCCGGCCCGAAGTCGGGGTCGAGCACGTAGAAGTAGTAGACGCCGACGCGGCGCTCCTCGCGGAAGAACTCAAACCAGACGGCCTTGCCCCGGCCGCGGTTGCGGGCGCTAAAGACCCACTGGAACTCCTGGCAGGCCACGATCGCCACCACCCCGAAGCGCCGCTCGCGCTCCGCGGCCTCCAGATAAACACGGACATGATCGAGCTTGCGGTCATCCCAGCGAGACCGGTCGGGCTTCTTGAGCGCCAGGATCGGGACCCCGTGCGCAGCGGCAAACGCCTTGACCTCGCGCCGAAAGCGATTGCCGATCGCGCCCAGCAGCGCCGCTGACGCGATCGGCTTGCCGAGACGCCGCGTGATGAACCGAACGACCTGCCCGCCGACCTGCAAGTTCGGAACATACGCGTTGAGATAGAGCCGGTCGACGCACTCGATATCGAGCGCCACATGACCCTCGAGCACGTCGTTGATGTTGACCACGTTCGCCATCAACGCAGCATCACCCAGGACGGTCGGCTCTGCCACCCAACGCCGAGCCCGCCGCGCCAGGGGGAGGCCGGGAGGGGGACCTGTCCCCCTCCCGCTAATGGTAGCGGTCGAAGTCGGCCGGCCAGGGCAGCGGGAACAGGTGGCGGTAGGGCCGCGCGTCCTCGATCACCTTGGCGAACGACGGCCGCTGCGCGAGTGCGCGGTAGTACCGCGTCAGGTGCGGGTGCGTGCCCTCGTCCCACGGGTGGATCGCCAGCGCGTAGAACAGGCCCGGCGCGGCGGCGCAGTCGGCGATCGTGAGCGCGTCGCCGGCGAGGAACTCGTGCGCGGCCAATTGCGCCTCGAGCATGCCGTAGGCCATGTCGATCCGGCCCCGCGCCTGGCTGAGCACGCGCTCGTCGAAGCGCTCGTAGATCGTGTCGAAGACAATCGCCTGGACGGCATCGGAGACATACTGGTCGCAGAGGCGGTCCCACTTGCGGGCCTCCAACGAGGGCACCAGCCGCGCGCCGGCGACGTGCTCGATGATGATCGACGTCTCGCCGATCACCTGGTCGCCGTCGCGCAACACCGGGATCGACGCCGGCGGCCACAGCCCGGCCAGCTCGGCGCGGTCGAAGTCGCGCTGCTCCTCGAGGACGTCGTACGCGATGCCCTGTTCGTTGAGCGCGATCAGGACCTTCTGGCAGTAGAGCGCGAAGGGGTGCTCGTAGAGCGTGAGCATCTGAATCCTCTCTGTCGTTGTGGTGTTCGCGCTTCTGTGTCGGAGCCGTCGGCCGATTCTCGACATCGACGCGCAACCGTTGGAGCCCGGTCCGGCAAGGTGCGGCTTCGGCGGACGGTCTGGGCGCCCCGTGGTAGCGATCACCCTGACGCTGAGAGGCGGCGGTGCGGCGGTCGTCACACTTGTGCGGGTGCCCGCCGCCGCGTTGATCGCCGCCGACGCGATCCCCCTACAGGTCATCGGGCTGGCCCGCCACTATGGCCGCCTCGTCGGCCTTGCTCATTTCGACCTTGAGCTCAGGCGCGGCGAGTGCGTGGCGCTGATCGGCGCCAATGGCTCGGGGAAGTCCACCGCGGTCCGGACGATCTCGGGGCTGTTGGAGCCGACCGAGGGCACGGTGCGGGTCTGCGGCCACGATCCGCACACCGAGCCCGACGCCGAGGCTGCTCGCGCCGCGCTGGCGCTGGTTCCCGACGCGCCGATGCTCTATGACGACCTCACGGTCCGGCAGCACCTGTCGCTCGTCGCGCTCGCGCACGGCGTGACCGACGATGGGATCGAGGAGCGAATCGACAGGCTTCTGGGGCGTCTGGGTCTTTCGCACCGCGCCGACTTCCTGCCCGCTGAGTTGTCGCGTGGCCTCAAACAGAAGACCGGCTTGGCCTGTGCGTTGATCCGGCCCGCGAAGTTGCTTGTCCTCGACGAGCCCGTGGTCGGCCTCGATCCGCCGTCGCAGGCGCTGCTGGTCGAGTTGCTGCTTGACGCCAAGGCGAGCGGGACCGCGGTCCTGCTGACGACGCACCAGATGGCGTTCGCCGATGGCGTTGCCGATCGGGCGATCGTCCTGAGCGAGGGTGAGGTGCTCGACCAGGGCCCGTGGGCCGCGGTTCGCGAGCGCGCCGGCGAGCGCGGTTGGCTGCCGGCCGATGGCTGAGCTCGCCGTCGCCGCCGGTGACGGCGGCCGAACGCGCGTCCGGGACATCCGTCGCTTTTGGCACGCCGTGCAGGCGCCGCCGTCGCTGTTCAAGCGACTCGAGCCCGCGTACTACGTGTTCGTCACGCTGGCTATCGGCGGACCGTTCGTCTATGGGACGGCGAGCGCGGCGCTGTCGGAGGTCGCGACGCCGCGCGCGGTTGGGATCTGGGGGCCGTCGCTCGCGCTCGTCGCGTTGCTGGCGGTGATGCGCTGGGGTGCGGTCCAGGGCCCGGTGGTCTTCAGCGTGGCCGATGTCACCCAGTTGCTCGGCGCGCCGCTGCGCCGCGCGGAGCTGGTCCAGGGACGCCTGATCCGGGGGCTGGCGATCTGGACGGGCGCGGCTGCGGTCGTGGGCGGGCTCGTCGTGGTCGGCGTCGCCGGCCACCATCGCGGGGTCGACGCGGTGCGCGCGGCGGGCTTCGTGGTCGCGATCGCGATCCTCGGCCTGCTCGGCGTCGCGGGCGCGGCGCTCGTGGCGGGCTCCGCGCGCGTCGACAGCGTTACCAGTCGCGCCGCCTGGCCCTCGGTCGCGGTTGCGGCCGGCTTCGTCGGGCTTGCGGACTCCTCGCCGACGGGCCGTCACCTAGCGCTGTGGTCGGGACCGTGGGGGTGGGCCGTCCAGCCGCTGGCCGGGACCGCCGCCGCGTGGCCGGTCGCTGTCGTGCTGCTGGCCGCGCTCACCGCGGCGTTCACCGCGCTCGCCGTCCGCCGCCGCGGCGCGACGCCGACCGAGCGCCACCTCGTGCGCGCCGAGGCCCGCGGCGGCGCGGTCGCGGCGATGTACTCCATGAACGCCCGCTATGTCCGGCGCAGCCTCACGGCGGTGAGCGCGGGGCCCGTCGCCGCGCGCGGCGCGAACCGCCTCAAGCCGCCGCGTTCACCGCGCCTGGCCATCGCCTGGCGCGACGCGATCGCCGCGCTGGCCGTCCCGCAACGACTCGGCGAGGCGCTCGTGCTGGCCGCAGGCGGGACCGTGATCTGCCTGGTCAACGGCGCCCATCCGGTGGCCGTCGGCGCCGGCGCGCTGACGATCTACGCCGGCGCCTCGCGGCTGCTCGAGCCGCTGCGGGCAGAGACCGACCAGCCCGGACGCGTCCGCGTGCTCCTGCGTGCGCCGATCGGCAAGGTGCTGGTCCGGCACGCGCTCGTCCCACTGGCGGTCGTCGTGATCGGCGCGCTGCTGGCGATCGCCGGTTGCGCCGCGGCGGGCGCGCTGCCCGACCACGGTGGTGCCGCCGTTCTTCTCGCCGTGCTCACCACCCCCTCGATCACGCTCTGCGCCGCACTCTCAAGCCGCCGCGGCGGTCGTCTCCCGCCGAGCCTGCTCGCGGCCACCTACGGCGACACGAGTGGCCTGAGCGTCGGTTTGATCTTCGGCTGGATCGTGCTCTGGCCGCTGGTCGCCGCGGCCACCGGCGCAGTCCCGATCGCCATCATCGTCCACAACGGCCCGGCCGCCCTGCCGCAGTTCGTCGTTGCGCTGGTGCTCCTGCCGAGCCTGCTCGCCCGCGGCCTGGCCGCCGAGATGTTCGCCCCCTAGACGGAAGTTTTCTCGGTTGATGTGGGGGATCTCGCGTGGTGGCGCGGGATCCGGGTGTTGCGGCGTGGTTGGGCTTTGGCTACGTGTGGAGCTTGATGTCGAGCAGGCTGAGGGCGGTCGCTTGTAGGGGTGTGGGGGTGGTGAGGCGGGTGAAGGTGTGGTCGGCGGCGCCGATGCGCAGGGTGTTGCGGCAGAGGGTGCCGAGGTCGGCGAGTAGGTCGGGCAGGGTGTGGGCGGCGTGTCCGTGGTTGGTGCGGGCGGCGGCGGCGTTGGCTTGCCCTGTGGGTGAGCGCCGCGCGGGCGCGACGGGGTCGGTCGGGGCGAGCGGGGTGTCGTCGGTGAACAGCAGCGGCGCGAGTCGCTGTTGGAGTTCGAAGCTGACGTAGTAGGCGAGCGTGCAGAGGAAGATGTGTGCTCTGACGCGGGTCTCGAGGTGGTGGTGGATGGGACGGATCTCGATCGTGTCCTTCATCGTGCGAAACGCGCGCTCGGCCAGTTTGAGTTGTTTGTAGGCGCGGACCGCGGCGTGCGTGCCGAGCCGGTCTGGCGTGAGGGTGGTCCGGATGACGTAGAGGCCGTCGAGCGCGGCCTCGGCGGCGATCTGCTGGGTCTTTTGTTCGTAGGCGAAGCTGCCGTCGGCGATCTGCAGGCTGAAGTGCTTGGCGACCTTGTATGTGTTGACGGTCTTGCCGGCGCGTTCGCCGATCGTGCCGGCCGGTGCGCCGCGGAGCCGGCCGCGGGGGCCGTGGACGCTTGCCTTGACCTTGTCCAGTTCGGCCTCGGTCGCGGCCAGCAGTTCGGCGCGTTTGCGGGCGCGTTCGGCCGCGACGGCCGGGTTGCGGCACACGACCAGGCGCTCGCCCGGGAACCGGCTGGAGCTGATCTCGGCGAGGTTGAGCTCGTCAAAGAGCGAGAGCTGCAGGTCGCCGCAGTCCACCAGCGAGCGGATCTGGGCGCTCTTGAGCGCGCTGACGAAGTCCACGTCTTGGGCCTTGAGCGAGGCGGCGTGCGCCTGGGTGATCATCCCGCGGTCGCCGACGAACACGACCTGCTCGATCCCGAACCGCTCCCGGACCTGGGCGATCACGTCCGGGACGGTCTGGGAGTCGGTCGTGCGGCCCTGGCAGACGTGCACGCCGACCGGCCGGCCCTCGGGGCTGCAGATCAGCCCGTAGTTGACCTGCAGCTTGCCCTTGACGCCGTCGCGTGAGTAGCCGAGCGTCGCGAGCGGGCAACGCCGGCCCTCCATGTAGCTCGAGGACAGGTCATAGAGCACGAACCCCGCGTCATCGCCGCCTGTCGTGAGGTGACGGCGCGCGAGCGTGCGCTCGATCCGTGGCTGCTGGGCGAGCAGCCAGTCCATCGCCGCGAGCAGCTCGGCCTCACCGACATCGCTGAGATCGAGTTCGTCGGCCAGCGTGCTCTGCCCAAAGCGACGCGTCGCTGAGAGCTTAGAGCCCGGGCCGATCAGCCGCTGGCAGATCATCGCCACGACCAGATCGCGCTGCCGGCTGCGCTCGCGGCCGATCAGCCGCTCCAGGTCCAGATCGCGCAGCACGCCGAGTACCGCGCCGACATGCCCGTGCGGCAGCGAGCGCTCGATCTCGAAGTCCTCGTCGAGATCGACCAGCCGCCGGCCGACGAGCATCGCGCGGATCGCGTCGATGATCTCGATCGGCAGATGCGAGAGGTTGCCGAGGTTCTCGTGGCGGACCTTGCCGTCCTCGCGGTAGGAGCGGCGCAGCAGATGCGACGTGTAGACCGTGCCGCCCTTCCCCTTCGTCTTGATTGTGGCTACGTGAGCTGACCCACCGCGCTTCGCCATCCGAACAACATACCGGACCAGCCGGACATCAGCCAACCAAGACTTTGGCTACACCCAGCCGACCAAACAAAGGCCCGACCCCCAGAACCACTGGGAATCGGGCCTCAAACCCTCAAAACTTCCGCCTAGAACCCGTGGCCGCGACGTCAGCGACGTGTTCCACATGTCGGTGACCGCAGCCGAGAAGCCCCTCGGGGCCGGCGAAGCGGGCCGAGGCCGATGATCCGCCGAGCCTGCGCGATCATTTATGCGGTTTGGGCGTGGCTGTGGGGCTCGCGGTCGGACTGGGGCCGGCCTGAGGCGTGGGGCCGGCCGCGCCCGGCCCGGGCGTCGGTGTCGGTCGGGCGCCGGTGTGGCCGCTGTGCAGCGCGGAGAGCGCCGGCAGCTCGGTGGGCACCTTGAAGTCCGGACAATGGTGACCCTGAGCGGCCTGCATGTAGGAGCGCCAGATCGGGCCAGATGTCGGGCCGCCGAAGCCGGTGTAGCTGCGTGAGAGCGGATGCCCGGTCCACACCGCGGTCGCGTAGAGCGGCGTGTAGCCGACGAACCAGGCGTCGGACAGGCCGTCGGTGGTGCCGGTCTTGCCGGCCTCTGAGCTGCAGCCGATCGAGGTGTATCCGGCGCCGGTGCCCTTGGTGATCACGCCCTCGAGGACCTTCGTGACGTCATAGGCCTCGCCCTCGGTGAGCACGCGGTGGCCGGAAGCGCTCGCCGGCCGCTCGACGTGGCCGTCAGGGAAGACGACCTTGGCGATCATGGTCGGGGCGCGGCGGACGCCACCGTCGGCGAGCGTGGCGTAGGCGCTGGCCATCTCGAGCGGCGTGACGCCTTCGCTCAGCCCGCCGATCGCGGCCGCCGGGGGGATGTAGCAGTTCGCGCCACGGTGGCAGGCATGGCCCTTGGCGGTGACGCCCAGGGACGACGTGATCCCCATCGAGTACGCGGTTTCAGCGAATTGCTGCACGCCGACGTCGAGCACGAGCTGGGCGAACACCGCGTTGACCGAGTCCACCGTCGCGTCGGTGAGCGACATCGTCCCGTTCCCCGGCTCGGAATTGTTGACCGTCCACGAGCTGCCGCCCGGGAGCGTCAACGTCAACGGCGAGCTGCCGTCGTAGTACGTCGAGTTCGGGTCGACGCCCTGCTTGATCGCGGTCGTAAGGACGAACGGCTTGAACGAAGACCCCGGTTGCCGGTGCGCCTGGGCGGCGAAGTTGAACTGGCTGTCGCCGGAATAGTGCTGGCTGGAGGCGAGCGCCACGATCTCGCCGGTCTTGGGATCGACCGAGGCCAGCGCCGACGCGGGTCCTCCGTTGGGAAAGCAGACCGCGCACGCGTCGACCGCGCCTTGCGCCGCCTTCTGCAGGCGCGGGTTGATCGTTGTGTACACCTTCAGCCCGCCGTTGCGGACCGTGTCGGCTCCGTAGCGCCGGATCAGTTCCTTCTGGACGTAGTCGAAGATGTACGGCTGCTTGATCTGGGTGTAGCGCTTGGACGGATGCAGCCCAAGCCCGTGCGACACCGCGGTCGTGTACTGGGGCGCCGTGATGTAGTGCTGCTTGAACATGGCCTGCAGCACCTCGTTACGGCGCGCCAGCGCCGCCTTTGGATGCAGCAGCGGGTTGTACTCGGACGGGGCCTGCGGCAGCCCGGCGATCATCGCCGCCTCACGCAACGTCAGCCGCTTCGCCGGGCGGGAGAAGTACGTCTGGGCGGCGGCCTGCACGCCGAGCGCGGTGGCGCCCGCGTTGGTGCCGTAGGGCGCCGTGTTCAGGTACTCGGTGAGGATCGTGTCCTTCGAGTTGGCGTCGTTCTCCTCGTTGGCCAGATGCGCCTCGATGATTTTGCGCTTGATCGTCTGGCTCGGGTTCGCGATGTACAGGTTGCGTACCAGCTGCTGCGTGATCGTCGAGGCGCCCTGCAGCGGCTTGCCGCCGGCCTTCGCATCGCGCCACCCGGCGCGGATGATCGCCTGGATGTCGACCCCGCCCTCTTTGTAGAAGTTCTTGTCCTCGATCGCGATCGTGCCCTGCTTCACCCAGTGCGACATCTTGTCGCCCGCCACCGGCTCGCGAACCGTCTCGGAATGGATCACGCCGAGCTGCGAGCCATCCGCGGCGTAGATCTTCGTCACCAGGGACTGCTTGCGAGGCTTCAGCTCGCTGATCGCCGGAGCGGAGTTGTAGATCCGCATGAACCAGATAGCCGCGCCGCCGGCCGCCCCCGCAACAACCAGCAGCAGGAGCAGGACTGCGGCGAGCACGAACCACTTCAACGGCGAGCCACGCCGTCGTTTTCTCAGGGCAAGGCTCGGCACAGCGAAGTCAGGCTAGCCGCTGACCCCCGAGGAATGACAATCGGCTGCGCCGAGCGAGCTCCGATCCGGGTTCGTGAGAGATGCGCGGGTGCTCGCCTCCGAGGTCACTCAACGCGGCGGCGAGCCCGGCGTCATCGCGCGATGGCGGTTGATGGCGAGGTCTTGCCGCGCTGCGACGGGAGATCGGTGGGTGGATCGGGCCGGTTCACGACTACGTGTGCGGCTCGGAGCCGTTGAACGTGTGCCAGCGCCAGATTCCCTCGCGGCGAACCAGAACGGCCGTGATTCGATAGTGCATGCTGACCGGCTCGCGGTCGGGGTAGTCGACCAGGAGCGAGCCGCCGGCGTTGACCCAAGCAACGTCGCCCTCGCTGTGAGCCGTCCGCCGGTCCCAGGTGAACGTGAGCGTGAAGGGGCGGCTGGCGACGTCGCGGTGGAGGGCGGCGATCGCCTCGGAGCCGATCGCGAGTTCAGGCAGGTCGGAGCCGGACATCCAGATGTCGTCGTCGTCCGAGAACAGCGCGGTTGCGGCCGCGGCGTCGCGGTCGACGGTCAGTCGCTCGAAGAACGCGTCGAAGCTGGCGAGGATCTCGTCGTGGGACACGGCTCGTAAACGCGGCTCGGGCGTGGGTTGTGAGATCAGCGAACTCGCAGCGAAAGACCGTCGTGTAGCTGCCGCCGGTGCACGCTGACTTGCAGGTCGGGTGCTTGTGGAGGGTCGTGCGGTGCATCAGGACCTTCGGGTCGGGCCTGGCCGTAGCCTTCAAGCGAGGGGAGGCGGTCCTCAGGTTCGAGGACAGCGAGCAGTTGCGCCGCCTCGGGTCCCAGGAGCGACACGGAGGCGTGGCTTCTCGTCGTTCGGCCGGAGCTGCACAGGGCGCAGCGGGTTGCGCGAAACAAGGCGGCGCGACGGCGCCGACCCCCAGACGTTGCCGCTGTGTCGACAGGCCGTAGTCGTTGGGCGGGAAGGCGTCGACCGGGGACGTGCCGCGAAGCGTCGAGCATCAGGTTCTGTCAGGGGAGCTCGCCCTGCCAGCCGTTGGCCAGCATCTGGCCGTCCGGCGCGAGTTCGTCGCCCCGCGCGTTCTCCGCCCCCTCCGGGCGATTCCACCTCGCGCCCGGCACGTACGACCACCAGTCCCGAAGTCGGACAGGTCCACCGGCCCGCGCGCCGGCCGGAAGACGAGCGATCCGGGCACGAGCATCGCCGGGTCGGCATCCGGAAACAGCGCCGGCTCGAGCGGACGCTCGGCCACGGTCACCTACCCGGTCTGCTTGACGAAGCGCCGGAACTCCCCGACCGTCACGGGCCGCTCGTCGATCCAGAAGCCCTCGACCTCCAGGCGCCGGACCGGAGCCTCCTCCGGATTGAAGTCCTCGGAGCCCATCGCACCTGCTTCATTGCGTCCAGCCCGGTCGATCAGATGCGGCGGCGGCGACCCGGTCGTCCGGGTGTGACGGCCGCGGCCACGACGGCGGTCTTCGCGACCGGCGCGGGGCCGGGTGTGACGGCCTTGGCCACGACCGCGGTCCTCGCGGCGGTCCTCGCCACCGGCGCGCCGATCACTCCCACTCTTCCCACTCGTGCTGGTCTCAGGGGCATTTCAGTCTCCTACGCTCGTCAGTGCGTCATCGGCCTCGATCGAGGCGATGATCGCCTGGATGGGAATCCGTCCTGTGGCGATCAGTTGGCCGCCCGAGCGCCGCGCCGCGGACGCGAAGGGCGCGGCCCACAGGTTCTCCCAGATGAGCACTCCGGCGGTGCTGTTCGGCTCCATGGCCGCGGCGAGGTGCTCGATGTCCTCCTCGGCCAACAGCTCGGCCAGTTGGGCCTCCAGTGCCTGCAGCTCTCCGAGCTCGCCGACGTCGGCGAGCTCCACCGCCTCGACGGCACCGTTCTCGTCCTTGGTGAGGATCACGATGTCGATCACGCGGATCGTTCCGGAGTCGACCAGCGCGAGCAGCTCTGCCGCCATCTCGCCGGTGAAGTTGCTCGCTCCCGCCGGGAACTCGACGACGATGTAGTCGACGGGGCCGAGGTCATCGAGGGATGTGTCTGTCATCGCGCTTCCATTTCTTGGCTGGTTCGGCCGTTTCGCTACTGGCGCGCCATCGCGACGCGCAGGCGTTCCTCGGCCGTGATTAGGTGGTCGGCGTCTTCCGCGTCCTCGCCGAGATTGATCTGCACCCAGTTGACCGTGCCGGTGAAGACGCTGCTCTCGCCGTCGTAGTCGTCGCTGACCGGGGATGCAGTGTCTCGTCCGACGTCGGCGGTCTCGTCGGCGGAGAAGATCAGCGGCACGGTCGCGTCGACTCGGCCCTCACCGGTCTTGTAGCCGTCGAGGTAGAGCGTGACGGTGCCGCCCTTGGCGGGGCCGCCGCCGTCGTAGGCGAACTCCATGCGCACCTGGTGGGTTCCGGGCGGCATCGCGGCGTCCGCCTCGATCTTGAAGCGCTGCAGGCCGAGCAGGTTGTAGCAGTAGGTTGGGCGCCCATCCTTCGCGTACAGGCTCCAGCCGGCGAAGGCGCCGCCCTGGGCGAGGATCACGCCCTCGGCGCCCGCCTCGGGCACGACGACCTCCGCCGTGACCGCGTGGGACTTGTTCTTGATGTTCAGGACGCTGTTCTCGCTGAGGCGTCCCATGCCGCCGAAGAGCAGCTGTGAGTTTCCCTTCACCAGCTCCGGGCGGCCGACGAGCTGCGCGTCGAAGCGCTCGATGCGACGGTCGTCGAGCGGGAGCACGTTGTACTTGCGGGCCTCCTCAAGCCAGAGCTGTTGCAGCTCGGCCAGCTTCTCCGGCATCTCGGCGGCGAGGTCGTGCGCCTGGCTCCAGTCCGTGCTCGTGTCGTAGAGCTCCCAGACGTCGTCCGAGAACGGCGGCAAGGGCACCATTACCCACGGCACGCTGTGGTTGGTCACGGCGGTCCAGCCCTGGTGGTAGATGCCGCGGTTGCAGAACATCTCGAAGTACTGCGTCACGTGGCGGTCATCCTCGGTCGCCCCGTCGAACGAGTACGCCATGCTCACGCCCTCGATCGGATGTTGGGCCACCCCGTTGACGACCGTCGGTTGCGGTAGCCCGGCGACTTCGAGCACGGTGGGGGCGACGTCGATCACGTGGTGAAACTGCGAGCGAACCTCGCCGCGCGCGGCGATCCCGCGCGGCCAGTGGACGATCGTGCCGTTGCGCGTTCCGCCCCAGTGCGAGGCGACCTGCTTCGTCCACTGATACGGCGTGTCCATCGCGTGCGCCCAGCCGACCGCGAAGTGGTTGTACGCCTTCGGTGTGCCGAAGTCGTCGATGCGCGCGGCCATGAACTCGGGTGTCTCAAGTGCCGCGGCGCCGTTGAAGATGAACGTCTCGTTGAAGCTGCCGTTGATCGTGCCCTCGGCGCTCGCCCCGTTGTCGCCGATGATGTAGTAGACGAGCGTGTCCTCGAGTACGCCGAGGTCGTCGAGCGCGTCGACGAGCCGTCCGACGTGATAGTCGGTGTGCTCGAGGAAGCCGGCGTAGACCTCCATCTGGCGGGCGAGAATCGGCTTGAGCCCATCCGGCATGTCGTCCCAGGCGGGAATCTCCTCGTGCCGCGCCGTCAGCTTCGTCGCGGCGGGCACGACTCCGAGCTCCTTTTGCCGAGTCAGGATCTCCTCGCGCAGCGCGTCCCAGCCCTGGTCGAAGCGCCCCTTGTACTTGTCCGACCACGCGGTCGGAACGTGATGCGGAGCGTGCGTCGCCCCCGGTGCGAAGTACATGAAGAACGGCTTGCCGGGCATGAGCGACTTCTGCTGGCGCGCCCACTTGATCGCCTTGTCGGTCATGTCCTCGGTGAAGTGGTAGCCCTCCTCCGGCGTCGTCTCGGGCTCGACCGGCGTCGTGCCCTCGTAGACGGCCGGGTAGTACTGGTTGGTCTCTCCGCCGATGAAGCCGTAGAAGTACTCGAAGCCCCCGCCGCCGGTCGGCCAGGCATCGAACGGGCCCATCGGGCTCGTCTGCCAGACCGGCACCTCGTGGCACTTACCGAACTGGGCCGTCGAATAGCCGTTCAGCAGCAGCGTCTGTGCCAGCGGCGCGCAGGTGTTGGGGCGAATCGAGTTGTATCCGGGCGCCGCGGTGGCGAGCTCCGTGATGACCCCCATCCCCACCGAGTGGTGGTTGCGCCCCGACAGCAAGGCCGCCCGCGTCGGCGCGCACAGCGCCGTCGTGTGGAAGCGGTTGTACTTCAGGCCGTTGCCTGCCAGCCGCTCAGCCGTCGGCGTCGCGCACGGCCCGCCGAACGCGCTGGACGCGGCGAAGCCGACGTCGTCGAGCAGGACGACGAGCACGTTGGGCGCGCCCGCCGGCGGCTGCAGCGGCTCGATCGCCGGAAACGACGCGTCCGGGTCCTTGGCATCGAACGGAAGCGTTCCTTCGAACGGCCTGTCCGGGATCGGCAACACGTCACGATGCGGTCCATCGGACTCAGCCTGGCTCACGAAATTCCTTCCCCCGCTTGCTCGTCTCGCCACCCTCCCACCCGGATGGCCAGCGCTCATCACCCGATCCGGGTTACTTGTACGCAGCCGCGAACCGCGCGCTCACTGCACACCCTCGCGCCACCGCTTCGCCGACGCGGGAGCGCACCAGCAGGTCCCCGGGCCCCAGGCCCTGCCTAGGCACGGGCGCGCCGGCTCACAACCGCGAGCAGGAAATCGAAGGTAGTTCATAGAGGCTTGGGTGGACACAGGTGTCAGCGAGCGGGCTCGCAGCGCCACGCCGCGGATCATGCGGCGCTCGACTGGTGGTTGACTTTGGGGCCGCAAATCGGATAATCCGATTGTGAGCGAGATCAGTGCGACTGACGCCTCGAAGCGCTTCGCTGACCTGCTCGATGCCGTCGAGCATCGCGGCGAGACCTTCACCGTGGTGCGCCGTGGGCGGGTGGTCGCGACGATCGCGCCAGCACGTCGCGGCACCGGGGCGGACCTCCGGCGCATCCTCAGCGAGCATCCGCCCGACGATCGCTGGGCCGACGACCTGCGCGAGTTGCGTCGCTTCGCCGGCGACGCCGCGGCTGCCGATCCGTGGAGCGACTGATCCTCGACACCGGCGTGCTCGTCGCGCTCCAGCGCGGACGCCAGATCCCACCCGACGTCCTGCCCGACGACGCCGACATCGCGCTAGCGGCGATCACGGCGTCAGAGCTGCTCGTCGGCGTCGAACTCGCCGATGAGAACCGCCAAGCAGCGCGACGCGCGACCGTCGACACGATCCTGGCGACGTTCGACGTGATCCCGTTCGACCTCGATGTCGCCCGCCATCACGCGAGCCTGCTCGCCCACGCACGGCGCGCAGGCCGGCCACGCGGAGCGCACGACCTCCAGATCGCGGCAACCGCACGCGCCAGCGGCCGCATGCTGCTTTCGACGGACCGCCACGCATTCGATGATCTTCCCGCGGTTCGCCATCGACTCGCGACGCCCCGCTGACGCATGTCGCGCATTGCAGCAGTGAATTGGCGGCCGGACGGGACCGCTCCTGCTCGTCCGAGGCGACAGCTCGGTCCGGACTACCACGCCGTTGACGTCCGCTGTCGCAATCACGCGCGAGAGCGACAGACCGGTCCGCGGGACTCCAGGTATCTGCTGCGAGCCGGTCTGGGGCCCTCGGCGTCGGGACCGGTCGTGATCGGCCGGTGGGAGGGTCCGCATCGAGCACGCGGCGGATGCGGATCTCCGGGCGGAGCGGGCTCAGCCACGCGGCGAGCTTCCGTGGGGGAGCTCGCTCGGCGTGGCGCCACACCAGAGTGTGCGGGCCGTTAGATCGCTTCTGGCGTCGCGAAGCGGTAGTAGAGCAGGCCGGGATCGGCGTCCTTGACGATCGCCACGAAGAGCGTGGCGAAGGCCTCTTGCGTGGCGGCGCGGTCCAGCGGTCCGCCGTGGCGCGGTTGCATCCCGGCGTCGCGCGTCAGCTGCTCGACGGCGGCGCGCGCTGTCTCGTCGCCGACCCAGATGTTGTCCGGCCGGTTGGGCGCCTGGGGGGCGCCTTCCAGCAGCTTGCCGAAGTTGAGGTTGAACGCTTTGGCGGTGGGGCCTCCGAGGGCCGCCTTGACGTACTCGGCGTTGGAGGCGTGGCCATCGTGCGGGAGTTCGCCGTCGAGTCGGTTGCTGGTCTCGATGACGGTCTTGCCTTCCAGGCCGGTCACGCCGGCCAGTGCTGCCGGGATGTCGGCGTGGCGCACGGCCAGCAGGACGACGTCGGCGTGGGAAGCGTCGCCGCCGTCGCGGCCGAGCGCGGTGACCTGATGGCCGGCTGCGGTCCAGAGGCGCGCCAGGGTGCCCCCGATGCTGCCGCGGCCGATGGTGGTGATTCTCATGTGGCTTCTCCTTCGCGGTGCGGGGCGCTTAGACCACTGTGGTGGCGCCGTCGAACGATCAGTTCCATGCCGTTGACGTAGCTTGAGTCGTCGGAGGCGAGGAACAGCGCGGCCGAGGCGATCTCCTCGGGGCGGCCCATCGTTCCTCGGGGGATCAGGGACTCGAACTGCGCCTTGAGCTTCTGCAGGCAGCAGGGCTTTGCTCGCCGCGTACACGCTCCACCGGGGGTAGCCCCGGACTGAGGCATTGGATCCGGTCATGAAGATCGAGCCTCCGTCGCCGAATAGCGGCAGCGCCTTCTGGACCGTGAACAGGGTGCCGCGCGCGTTCAGCGAGAAGGCGGCGTCGAAGTGCTTCAGGGTGATTTCGCCGAGGCTGCTCTGCTCGCCCATCCCGGCGCTGGCCCGGTGATCACCGCAACCTTGGCATCGAGCTTCCCATGGCTTCTCCGTTTGCTTGAGCGTTCCACCAGCTGCGCCACGCGCACGCCGTCGAGCTGGCCCACGAAGGCGTACCGCTGGTGGTGATCCAGCGCCAGCTCGGCCACAGCAACCTCGGCATTACGTCCGTGTATCTCCACGGCATCGACAACGCCGAGATCATCGAGACCGTGCACGCGCGACGAGCGCCGATGGTCCCCGTCCGCGCGACGCTCGAGCGTTGACGCCGCGCCACTGCTCGTCGCGCGATGCAGCGGCGGTCCGAACTACCTCGCTGAAGCCGCGAGGCGAACCCCGTAGGCGGGGAATGCCGCGTCGCGGTAGGGATGATGCTCATTCACCTGAAGCGACCGGCGCGAGTCAGGGGAAGTGCGGACGCCGGTGGTCCCGCGCGCCTGCGGTTGAGAGCACGAGATCGAGTTCGACCGGCACGAGATCCAGGCGGGGCTCCGGTCCGGTCAGGTCAGCGCCGGTCGATGTGTACGTGGCCCTTGCGGTCGGGGAATATCGTGAGCTTTGCGCCTGCCTTGCGCATCGCCGCCAGTTGGTCCTTGAGCGCCGTGCTCTTGAGCTTTTCGTAGGCTTGGCCGGCCTGCTCGATCGTGGGCTTCTTCCATGCCTTGGCCGCGGCATCCCACTCGCAGCCGTAGGTGTGGGCGGCGTCGAGCGTGACCGCGCCGGTCACCGGCTTGGGCTCGCCGTCGCCGGCGGCGTCCCTCGCCGCGGCCTGCTTGGTGGCGAGCTCGTCGGCGGGGTCGAAGTAGTCGCCCGAGAACGGCAGCCCGATCCCGTAGCCCGCCACCGAGAGGTCGCCGAGCATCTGCACGACCTCGGCGGCCGTGCCCGCGCCCATCACGCGTGGCAGGTCGATCGCGGCGCCGCCGTGGGGTCCGGCCGCATCGCGGATGAACGAACCGAGCGCGACCGGCGCCTTCTTGGCCTTCGGGTCGGCCGCCCACCGCCGCATCGGGCCCTTGACCACGTCGTACATCGTCACCAGCCCGCTGAGCTTGACGTCGGTCGTGCTCGGCGTGGCGCCCTTGTCGGTCTTCTTGCCGTCGCGCAGGTCCTCGAGTTCCGTGCGCGTGTCCTTCCACAGCGTCGCGAACCCCTGATCGACCGCCTTCAGCAGCCACGTCGCGTACTCGACGTCGTTCTTGGGCGTCTCGGCCAAGAGCGTCTTCGCGTCAGCCGCCGGGTCGGCAGCCGGCGTGTCGTCGCGAGCCAGCATCCGGGCGAACGCCTGGTTACCGAGTTGCGACGCGAGCTCGTGCACCGACGGCGCGGGCGAGGCGGCCCGCGCGAGCCCGATGCGCTCGCCGGCCCGGCGCTCGAGTGGCTCGTTGAATCTCACGATCTGCAGATCATCCCGCCCACCGGACTCGCTGGGGAAAATTCCCGAATCGACGGCGCTGGAGCTCTCGTGGAGGACCACGCGCGCTGACCTGCTCGCCTTGACGGTGAGCGGGCTCGGTGTGCCAACCCGCGCAGGCGCGGGCGCTATCGGCCGTCGCGCAAAGGAGCACTGATGTGAGCCGGCCTCGGCGTCTCGCGAGAGGAGTTCGGCACAGGGCCCGACCGGACCGACACAGACCTGCTCGCGGAGCTCATCGGGATCGCCTCGGAGAACTGGGGCGAGCACATCGGCGCGCACACGATCACGCTCCCCTCGATCGTTCGATGCTGCGGCGCTCTGCCAGACGCAGGCATGACCCGTCGAGTTGACGGACTAGGGTTCGGGGCGTGGTCGTAGCAGTGTTCGGCGACGCGCACGGGCATGCGGAAGCGCTTGACGCGGTGATCGGCGCGGCCGAGGCGTGCGATGCGCAGGAGCTGTGGTCGCTGGGGGACATGATCGGGCGGGGTCCGGACCCCGAGCATGTCGTGACTCGCACGCGCGAGCGCTGCGCGGTGGCGCTGATGGGCAACCACGACTACGGCGCGACGGGATCGGCCGAGCCCACTCGGTTCGGCGAGCCCGGCTCGCCGGCGGTGCGGTCGATCGAGCTGGCCCGCGACCGGCTCAGCGGCCCCCACGTCGAGTGGATGCGTTCGCGCAAGCCCGCGGCGCGACGCGGCGAGGTGCAGCTCTGGCACGGCGGTCCGCACAACGCCGTGCACGAGTACGTCGGCGCATCCAACGCGGCAGCCGGCCTCGCGGTCCAGCGCGCCGAGCTCGGGCTGGTCGGGCACACCCACATCGCGGCTGCGTGGCGGCAGACGCCACGCGGCGCCGAAGCGGTCAAGATCCGGGTCGGCGTATCGCTGGATCTCGCTGGTGGCAAGTGGCTGTTGAATCCAGGAGCGGTGGGCGCGCCCACACCGTCGCGGCGTGGCTGGTGGGACGCCCTTGACCTCCAGGCCGCTGATGGCGCGTACTGGCTGCTGCTCGATCTCGAGCGGCGCACCGCGACGTGGCGACGCGCACCGTATGACCCGGCTCCGGCGCGCCTGCGAGCCCGTCTGCTCGGCCTCGACGACCTCACGCCAACGGTTCCAGCCGACGAGATCGGTTGATCGACCGCTCTTCGCGCAAGGGAGCAGTGGCGCAGCCACCGCGCGAGACCGCTCCTCCTCGTTCGAGGCAGCAGCGACGGCGAGGCGCCAGATTTCACGAGGATGTCGTCAGGCGAGGCCCGCAGGCCGGTACCGCTGCCGGCATTCGCGTGCGGTCGCCAGCACTTCGGTCAGCTGGTCTTGGCCGAACAGTTCGTGGGTCTCGAGGTGCGTGAAGGTGCCCGTGCTACCCACCGCGACGCTGATCGCTCCTGCGCTGATCGGGCCCGGCGCGTCGTAGAGGCAGAGGCCGTCGTGAGGACCGAGCATCCAGTAGATGGCGTCCATCGTGCCGCCGGCCGCCTCGACGATGCCTCGGGCTTGCGTCTCTCGGTCGCGCGGATTATCGACCATCGCGCCCCAGGCCTCGCCGGTGTAGGTGAAGAACAACGCGTACTTCGGCATGCCGACCCGAACGATATCTGTCAACCGCTGAGCCGATAGCGCACGATGCCGCCGGAGATCACCGGGTCAACGCGTCCGGACGCCTGCAGGAGGTCGAGATGTCCCTGGACGTGGGCGAGGCCCCCGAGCAGGCGCCAGCTCTCGGGCTGCCACTGGAGCTGGCGCGCGAGCTCGTAGGGCGTTGCCGGCCGCTCGCGCAGGATCGCCGCGATGTCGTCGGCTCGCTGGCCACTGTGGACGCGCAGCCGGGCCTCCAGGACCGCCACCTCGGTGAAGGCCAGGCCGTGCCCGGGGAGCACAACGGCAGGATCGAAAGCCACGAAGCGCGCCAACCCGTCCAGGTACTCGCGCAGGCTGTGGCGACGGGCCGCCCCCTCGTCGCGCTCGAGGCTCGGCCCCGGGATGATCCTGGCCAGCAGGTGGTCGCCGCTGAACAGGACGCCCTCCGCCGGGTTCCACAGCGACAGATGACCCGCGGCGTGGCCCGGGCTGACCACGCACACGAACCAACGACCGCCCGCAAGCAGCCGCTCGCCGTCCCGCACGCCCACGACGACGCTCGCCCGCGCCCAGCCCACCAGGCGCTCGACCGCAGCGTCGGACACCGCCACCAACGAGCGCGCGGTCGCCGCCGGCACGCCGAGCCCGACCAGGACCTCGCGCGTCCGTTGGGCATCGCCCGGGCCAAGCAGGCTCGCGCGCTCCGCAAGACCGCACACGATTCGTGCGCGCGCGCGTGCGGCGAGCGCAGCGGCGGCACCGAAATGATCTGCATGCGCATGCGTGACCACGATCTGCTCGATATCGCCGAAGCCGAGCCCCTGGCGCGCCAGCGCATCCGCGAGCTCGCGCAGCGAAGTCCCGTTCAGAATGCCCGGGTCGATGACGGTGACGGGCGGATCGACCAGCACGTAGCAGTTGACGCGCCCCACGTGGAACGGCGTCGGCAGGCTGACGCGCACGACACCATCGGGCAACGGGTCGACGAAGGGCGGCAGCACAGGAGCCATCAGTATCGATCCAGCGCTCGTCAACCACGCCGCTCAGGAGAACGCGACGTAATCCCTCAGGCGTCCGGCGGCGCCGAAAACAAGGTCGCGGTCACCGGGGTCGGTAGGGCGGCAGCGCTTGCGTCGCTTCATGCGGGCCTTCGAGCCAGAGAGGAGTACGCGTCAGCAGTCCGTTACGCAGGCGCGCAGCCTGCGCCCGGCGGTGATCGGACCCCGATTCGCCGGGCTTCCCGTAACTGGAGGGTCACAGCCGCCATGGCATCTGGCAAGCGCGCTTCGCAGCGCAATCGCTACTGCCGGCTGTCGTGCTCAGCGAGCTCCCGCCGCGCGGCGTACCCCACGGCGGCGTGCTGCTCCCTGTCGCGCGAAGCGACAGTCTCGCCCGAGTAGACACCCACAGCCGATCGCGCTGCCGCTGCGGCTGGATATAGGTCGTCGCGGATCGAGCGGATCGCGTCCGGTCAGCGTCGAAGCCTGATCGCATTGAGATCGCGCTCGCGTACCTCATTGATCCGCTCCAGCAGCTCGTCGACGTCGTCGTGCTCCGCGTGCAGGTAGCGTCCGGCGAGCGCGTCATAGCCGCCGGTCGAGAGCTTGCGGACCAGCTCCGGAGCGAGTTCGGGCGGCGTCCACGGCGCATCGTCGGGAAGTCCGCCGGCGGTCATCTCCGTCCGCACCAGGCCGGGACTGAAGAAGAATACGGGAATGCGCCCCGCGAGTTCGTTGGCCAGCATTTCGCCGTAGCGACACGCGGCGGCCTTGCTCGGCGCATACGCGGTGCTCTTGCCGCCGGGTAGGTAGGCCGCTCCGCTGCCGGTGATCACGATCCGCCCGCGTCCGCGCTCGAGCATGCTCGGGATCACGGCCCGACAGCACAGGTGAACGCCGAGCACGTTGACCTCATAGACCTGCCACCACTCGTCGAGGTCGATCTCCCACGAGGGCCGCGGCGCATGACCCTCGCTGATACCCGCGTTGGCGACCAGAAGGTCGACCTCGCCGGCCTCGTCAACCGTTCGCTGGACACAGGAGCGATCGGAGACGTCGACCTGCATCCACTCGCCGCCGATCTCCTCCGCGACTGCCTCCACCTGCGCGCCGCTGCGCGCGCACGCGACGACCTCCCAGCCGTCGCGCGCCAGCACCCGCGCGATATCCGCTCCGATCCCGCGGCCGCCGCCGGTGACAAGCGCTCGCATCGCACGCCACCTTAGCGCCCTCCCTGCCTCACGTGAGGCCGCTTCCAGAGCAGGACCAACGACGTGAGATCGCCGGCCAATACGTCATCGCGGAATGCGCGGGCGACCCTGCACGACCCGCACGCTAGCTACTTGCCCCGCTAGTTGCCCAGGGCCGAGCAGCATCACTTCTCGCGCATTGCGTTGCGATAGCGCAACACAACGTTGCATTGAACGGGACTTACATCGCTGCCGAGGAAGATGGATGCTCATGCGCTGATGCGCTTCCTGGGAATTGACCTGGCCTGGGGCGAAGGCAGTAGCGCGAAGCCCGCCAACCGCAGCGGAGTCGTCGCACTCGATGAACAGGGGCAGCTACTCGGCGCTGACGGGACGATCGGCCTCGTTGACACCAAAGCCTGGATCGGCTCAGGGCGCCCCGCCGGTCCTCGCGTTCGTCGATGCGCCGCTTGTCATCGCGAGTTCAGCAGGCCAACGTGACCTTGAAACGCAGGTTGGGAAGCGCTTCGGACGCCACTGGGTCTCGGCGAACACGACGAATCTCGCGTCGCCGTGCTATGTGTCGCGTCTCGCGCAACGCAACAGTCACGCGCCGCTCAGTCTCGCCGCTTTGAGCTGAGCGCCTCGAACGGGGTCGATACGCAAGCCGTCAGGCCTGAGCGTAGCGAGCCGCGACGCGGTGCTCTTGACGCGCGCGTGTCGATCCGCTCGCCGTGACCGCGAGCGGCGGGGGGCGCGCGCGGAGAGGAGCGCGGAGCGTGGGCGCATCCGTGGGCTTTCCGTGGCGGACGAATCAACGAGGGCCGGTGCTGGACGCGTGCTGCAGGCGCTGCTTTTCTCGCTGGGTGCTGTGGCGTTCGTGTCGCTCGTGGTGGTGTTGGCGCGGTTTGCGGTGCGGCGGGTGCTCGACGCCGAGGAGGGGTCATCGCTGTAACGCTCAGGGCGGGTCCGACCAAGACCGGGTATGAGGCAGATCGCCCATGACCCGGCCGCCTTTGAGGCGTTCTATCGGGAACACGTGGAAGCGGTGGAGCGGTTCGTGGTGCGACGGGTCTCGGACCCGCACCTGGCGGCTGATCTGACTGCGGAGGTGTTCCTCGCGGCGATCGACGCCGCGCCGTCGTACCGATCCACGCGCGGGGAACCGCGAGCGTGGTTGTTTGGCATCGCCCGCAATGTGGTGGCCAGCGACTTTCGCCGGGCCGATCGCGAGCGGCGGGCGCACGCGCGCATCAACGCGCGGGAGTTGCTCGAGGCCGACGACGTTGCGCGGATGCAGGAGCGCATCGACGCGGCGGCGCGCTCGCGCGAGCTCTATCAGGCGCTCGCTGCGCTCCCGGAGGGGGAGCGGGCCGTGTTCGAGTTGACCGCGCTCGACGAGCTCACGCCGCGTGAGGCGGCGGCGACGCTCGGGATCAACCCGGTGGCCGCGCGGGTGCGGCTGCATCGCGCACGGACGGCGTTGCGCGCTGAACTGACCATCACCGAAGCGCTGGAGGCATGATGAACTTCGAAGATCGACTCCTCGTTGAGCTCCGGCATGAGGTCGCTTCGCGACCGGTGCGCGGGACCCCGCGACGCGCGCGCCTGGTCGCGGTCAGTGCGACCGCGGTGGCCGCGATCGGCGCGGTGGTCGTGGTCGCGCTCGGCGGCGGGTCCGCGGCGTACGCCGTCGAGTCCGAGTCCAACGGCACGGTGACGGTGCAGATCCGCGATCTGAGCGACGCGACCGGGCTGCAGAGCCAGCTGCGCAAGGCGGGCATCCCGGCGCTGGTCAGATACGGCGCCGGCACGCCGGGCTGCGGTCTGGGCGCAGGCGTGGGCGGGCGCAGTGCCGCGGTGCCGGCCGAGGCCGACGGAACGGGCACGCCGCCGAAGGAGACGCGCCAACCGGAGTCCGGCGCGAGCCCGGCGGGCGGCGGCGAGCCCGGCATGAGCCCCTCCCGCGACGGCGACGGCGCAGGCCCGAGCTTCAACACCGAGGGCACCCCGCCGAGCGGCGCCGGGAACGTGACCAGCTCCTCGGTCGAGGTCGAGAACCTCGACCAAGACGGCGTGCGCTTCACGATCGACCCCGGCAAGCTCACGGCCAAGGATCAGGTCTACATCACGACCCAGACCGGCGACATCCAGAGCATCGGCATCGCGATCTGCTCGAAGTAACCGCCACGCCAGCACTCGTGCTGGATCGTGCTGTACGACTCGCTTAGCTTAGTCCGGACACCATCCACTCGTAACCGCACTCGGCTCTCGCTGAGGCGTGTCACGGGACGTCGTGAGCTCGCAGCATCGCCCGGTGATCCTCGTCTGAGTTGCGGCGTCAGTATGAGAACACGGCCGGCACGGAACCCGGCCGCGATTTACGCCGACGACGAGCGTTGCCGCCTGGCGCCGATCCTCGCGGGGGCTGGTCGCCGCGGCGCTCGCCGGGCGAGAATTCCGCCGAGCAGACACCGCACGGCGGGCGTAGCGTCGCGCCCGGGTGTTCGAGGAGCGAAAGCGCACGCCGGAGCAGACCGCGCGGCAGGACACGCCGCGTCGTGCCCAGGAGCCGACCGCGGCGCTCCTGCAGCTGCAGCGCGGCGCGGGCAACAAGGCGGTCTCCGACCTGCTGCGGGCCGGCCGCCCGCTGGGGCAGCCCACGCTCCAGCGCTATTTCTACGCGCACGGGAAGAACCAGCGGATCGACGCTCCCGCATACGTCATTAACTACCTGCTCACCAACCGGGCGCAGCTCGGGATAAGGATCAGCCCGGAGGATCTGGCGAGAAGCTTCTGGAACGTCGCCCGCAACCAGAAGACGCCCACGCGATTCTCGGACTGGCTGCGGGGCATCGCTCCAGCCAAGAACGCCGATGACGTCCTGCGCGACGCGTGGGCGGCGGCGGAGGACACGACGGCACCCCGCCGCAAGCGCAAGCGCGTGCCCAGCGTCGGAACGTCGGACAAGCGGCGGCGGATCGAGCCGGCCGGCGAGATGGACGAGGACCTCCCGCCTGTGCTCGGAGATCTGCAGACCCAGGTCCACTCGCACCTGACGGGCAACGCGCCGGAGCCGGAGCTCGAGTCCGATCCCGAGGACTACGAGATGAACCCCAAGTACGAGTTCGGGGCCGGCCCGGATCGTGCCGATCCCGGCATCGTCCACGGCGACGACAAGCTCCGGATCCTGGTGATCACCTGGAATCTCGAGAAGTCAGGGGCGGCCAAGCGCGAGATCAAGCTGCAGGCGCTGCGCGAGATCGTCGACGCCTACCACCCGGCGATCATGGTGATGCAGGAGGTCACTGACGCCGGGATCCTGTTCGACGGCGCGTTCACCGGCGGCGTGAACCCGGTGCCGTACTCGCTCGGGCTCAACCTCATGAGCCTCGTCCACCAGGCGGAGCAGATCCAGGTCGACGTCCCCGAACGTGGCGCGATGGAGACCGACGAGAACGAGATCCCGCACTACCCGCTGGGCAACGAGTACGGCATGGCCGAGGGCCCGACCTATCGCTCGGGCACCTACCAGGAGAACTACCCGCTGCTCTACGAGCGCGCGCAGGTCGATGGCACGCCCAAGGCATACTTCGTCCGCGAGGGACGGTCGGGCTACCGACTCGACCCGGTCGCCGAGGGCCAAGAATCGAAGTTCGGCACCAACACCGACACCCGGCGCGAACCGCTCGTGTGGGAGATCGAGATGGTCTCCTCGCGCTTCGGCCTGCGCCCCGAGGTGCCGCTGAGAGAGAAGCCCGACCCCGGGGCCGAGAAGTGGGCCAAGCGCGCCAGCCAGCGCCGCTCGCGAGCTGTGACCAAGCAGAAGATGTACGTGCTGGTGGTGCACACCTCGCCGAGCATGAACATCAAGGGCGAGGTCGGGGACATCATGGCCAAGGCCGCATGGCTGCGCACGCTCAAGGACGACCAGGAGCGTCCGATCCCCGTGATCCTCGCGGGCGACTGGTACATGCAGAAGGCCGACAAACAGCGCTTCGCCGAGCTCGTAGAGGGAAGCGGCGAGTGGAAGACGGCGGCCGCGCCCGTGCGACCGGAGGACAAGATGGGTCCCGGCAAGCTCAGGGAATACGGCGAGGACAAGCAGAAGTTCTTCCGCACCAACCAGCCCGGCAAGGGCGTCGGTCAGGCCGCCGACCACTACGTCATCAACAAGCGGCTCGAGGAGATCAGGACCGACATCATCCCCGCCGAGCCCGGACGCAACAGCCCGCTGACCACGGCAGCCAAGGACCGCCAAGTCGACGAGAAACGCGACGCGTTCGCCTGGCGAGAACAGGGCGTCGACCACACGCCGGTCGTCACCTATCTCAGCGTCGACGTCCGCGAGAAGCGCTGACCCGTGCGGTCATCGGTGCTCGTGGTCGTGCCCGCGCACAGTCCGCCCACACACCAGGTGATCCGCAGGATGACCAGCATGACGTCCACGCCGATGAGCGAGCCAGCGATCGGCAGGCCGACGACGACAGCCGACGCGACCGGCGAGCGAGACGGGCACGAGCACACACAATGACCGCGGTTGGCACTACACCACCCTCGACCGCAGGAAGGGCCAACGACAAGGGCTACGGCGAACGGCGAGCGAGAGACAAGAGCAAGGGGATTCGGGCCAGCGGCGTAGCCAGAGGGAGCGTTTGCGCTGCGGTCGTGAAGCGCGAGAACGGCGTAAGAGATGACGTGATGCGCGATGCGCAGCGCGAGTTGCCGAGCGATGTACGAGTCCGAAGCGAGGACCGGCGGTGCTGCGTCGTGAACCGGCGTGAGGCGACGGAGTTCGGCGAAGTTCGGTTTCGTCTACAGGTTGCGACGGCCGGCTTCGGCTGTTCGGTGAGGCGGCGCGGGGCAGTTAGCCGCCGTGGAGCTCGTCGAGCTCGGCGACGTCGACGAGATCGCGCGGGCGGCCCGAGGCGAGCTTCATCGCGCGGAGGTCGGTGAGCGAGCAGATGGGGGCGATTGCGCCGCCGCCAAGGTCGACGGACAGCGCTGTCGGCCGGAGGTGCGAGTGCGCCGGGACGGCGGGCATCCGATTGAGCACTTGCACGTCGCCGTGCTGGGTGCGGAGCTTGAACGAGACCGGACGAGCGAGCGCGGCACCTGTGAGCGCGCCGTCGATCGGGTGCTCGGCGCCGAGGTCACTCAGGACGCTGGCGAGGCGCTCGAGGTTCTCGGCGCTTGGGTCCGGAACGAGGTCGAGATCGCGGGTTGCGCGTACAACGCCGTGCGCGGCGACGGCCAAGCCGCCGACGATCACATAGGCGACGTCGCTCGCGTTCAGCGCGGCGACGATGCGCTCAGGAGCGAACGGCGTCTGGCTCATCGCTGACGCGCGCGCCGTCGGCGAAGCGCAAAGCGGCGCGGCTGGCCTCGATCGCGAGCGCGACGCGCTCGGCAGGCGTCATGGACCGGTGGCGATTGATCGCCTCGGTGTCGTTCCATGTCTCGCCGCGTTGGGACGGCAGCGCGTCCGGATTGGAACCCACGCGACGATCATGGCAGCGCATGACGACGGAGTAGGACGCGCCGGCGTGAGGACGGAGATGTCGCGAGCGTCTACGCGCCATCGAGCGAGTCGCCGGCGGATTCGCGCCGACAGACCCACGTGACCACCCGCGCCTCGAGGAGGCTGAAGCCGTGCCGAAGGCTGGACCTCGCCGACCATTGCAGTCCGTCCCGCGCTTCGCGCTCACCCGCGAGGAGGCCGCCGCCTCGCTCGGCATGAGCGTCAGCCACGTCGAGCGCAAGGTCCAGCCGACGCTCAGGCTCGTCCGGAGCGGGCAGCTCGCGCTCGTCCCGGTCTCCGAGGTCGAGCGCTGGCTGCAGCGCTACGCCCACCTGGTCCTCCAATCCGCGCCCGCCCGTCACTTTGTACGTGAAGCGCGCAGGTAGTCGTTCAGGCGCTCGGCCGCGTCGTCGTCGCGCGGCTGGGGGAGGAGCTTGACGTAGCGGTTGACCATCTGCAGGTCGCGGTGGCCCATGTACTCCATGAGCTCCTTGAGCGTGTAGTGCGCGGCCATGAGCATCGAGGCGTAGGTGTGGCGGCACTCGTGCAGCGTGATCCGGCGCAGCCCCGCGGCGTCCCAGGCCTCGGTGACCCGCGAGGCCAGCTTGCCCGACATCACCGAGCGCTCCAACACCGAACCGCTCGACGGCCGGCCCTGCCGCAGCCACGCCTCACGGAGAATCTGCTGCAGCGGCTCGGCGATCGGCGGCCGCCGCTGCGTCCCCGCCTCACTCTTGGAGCGCAGCACGAGCAGATGGCTGGCGATTCTGCCATCGTCGAGTACCTCCGCCCACGCGAGCCGGTCCATCTCGGAGCGCCTCAGCCCCGCATAGCAGGCGAGCGCGTACGGCACCTGGTCCTCGGGCTCGAGCGCCGCGAGCAGTTGCTCGGCTTCGCCGACCAGGGCTACCCGCAGTCGCGGCTTCTCGTCGTCGGGCGGCAGCTCGACCATCCGCAGCGGGTTGCGGGTCACGAACCGTCGCGTCGGCGAGATCGCCCACGCGTACACGGACGAGGCGACCGCGACGAGGTTCGCGATGCGCGAGCGCGAGAGACCTCGCGGCTGAGCTGGTCGACCCACATCTGCCACTCGATCTCGCTGATCTCCTCGGCGACCATCGCGCCGAACTCCGGGCGCAGCACGTGGGTCCACGACCGCCGGTACCCCGCGATCGTCGTCTCCGAATACGGCTTGCCCTTGCCGCGGCGACGACCGATCCGGCCGGACTCGATCCCGTCGATCCAACGCATCGCCGACCGCTTCGAACGTCGGGCGCTCGACGGCCACCTCCTCGGTGGCGAGCTCGGCGTCGGCCAGCCAGGTGAGGACCTCGGCGCGATCCTTGGTCGACCGACCCCAGACGGGCTTGCCGGTCACCGGATGTCGGCGCCGCCCTCGGTAGGTCAGCTCGCATCGGCAGCGCGGACCGTCCTGCTCGTACGCCGGGCACCGGATCGCGTGCAGGAGGGGTTTGCCGGGGTCGGCCGAGGTTCGGCGCTTCGAAGGCTGCTTCGCGGAATTCCCCTGGTATTGAGGGAAATCCAGTAAGCGTTCAGTCGTCGGGGCCGTGGGCAGGGATTCCTGCTTGTTGCAGCGAATCTTGCGGTCATGGATCGTGCGGAGGCGGAGGCGATCTACGACTCAGGTCGGGAGGCGTGTGTTGACGTCATTCTCGATCTCGCGGGCAGGGTCCAGCAACACGAGGATCGTCTGAAGTGGCTGGAGGAGCGGGCGCGTCAGGATTCGCGGACGAGTTCGAAGCCGCCGTCGGCGGATCCGCCGAAGTCGCGGGCGCAGCGGCGGGCGGAGGCGCGCGCGAAGGCGAAGGAACTGATGCGCGAGGAGGGCGAGCGCCGTGAGCAGGGTGGGCAGCCTGGGCATCGTGGCGCTGGTCGTGAGCTGAAGCCGTCCGATCAGATGGATGAGATCGTCGATCACTACCCGGAGGCGTGCGACGGCTGCGGCGCTCGGTATGGGCCTGAGCAGCAGCGGCCGGGCGGTCGGTTCGGTCGCCATCAGGTCGCCGAGTTGCCGCCGATCGGCGTGATCTGGAGCGAGCATCGCACGCATCAGTTGCGCTGTCGGCAATGTCGTGCGCGGACCAGCGCCCGGTTGCCGCAGGAGATCGGCTGCTCGCCGTTCGGGTCGCGGTTGCAGGCGGCGTTGGTGACGTTGACCGCCGCGTACCGTGTCTCACGGCGCGGGATCGTCGAGATCGCCCGGGATCTGTTCGGGGTCACGTTGTCGACCGGCGCGGCCGACGCGATCTGCCAGCGCGCCTCAGACGCGCTCGCCGGCCCGCACCTGCACCTCCAAGATCGGGTGCTGGACCAGCACGCGGTGCATGTCGATGAGACCGGCTGGCGCACACGCGGTGAGGGACGCGCGTTGTGGACCGCGACCACCCTGGACGCCGTGTTCTTGCAGATCGCCGAGCACTGCAACCGCGAGGTGTTCGACGCGCTCATCGGGCCGTATCCAGGGATCGTGGTCTGCGACCGCTGGAACGGCTACAGCCATCTCGACCCCAACCAACGCCAAGTGTGCTGGTCGCATCTACAACGCGACTTCCGACGCCACGCCGACGGCCCGGGCGAGCAGAAGACCTTCGGCGAGACCGGCGTCGAGCTGACCGCCCGCGTGTTCGCCGCCTGGCGCGCCTACCAGCATGAACATCACGACCGCGACCGCCTCCAAGCCGAGATCGCGCCGATCCAGGCCGAGCTACGCACGCTGCTCGAGGCCGCCTCGCCGAAGAAGGCACGCAATCGCTGGCACCGCAGGTTCGCCAACAACCTGCTCAAGGTCTGGCCCGCGCTCTGGACCTTCGCCGTGATCGATGGCGTCGAGCCGACGAATAACCCTGCCGAACGTGCGCTCCGCGCCCCGGTCATCCACCGCAAAATCTCGCTCGGCACCCAAAGCGAAGAAGGCGAGCGGTTCGCCGAACGCGCCCTGTCCGCGGCCGCGACCCTTCGACTGCAACACCGCTCGCTGTTCACCTACCTCAGCGACCTCATCGCCGCCCACAACCGCGGCGATCCATTCCCCGCACTCGCCTGAGGCCCCGGGGACTGAACGCTTACGAAATCCAGGTCACTTCGCGGGATGCCGGAGGAGGGACTCGAACCCCCGACACGCGGATTATGATTCCGTCGATTTGTCAGACCGCAACTACAAACCGCCTGCAAACAGCCGGTTTCAGGCGACGCGATAAAGCGCGAAAATACGCGATCTCGGGGTCATTCTGGGGTAACTCGGGGTAAATCCGTGGTCATTTCCGAGCTGGCCCTCGCGGGGCGACCGTGTAGATATTCCGTAACGAGGAGACGATCAACGCGATCGTGGTGTCCTGCGCGGCGGCTCGCGCGGGCGGGCTTCGTCGTGCCGGTCGACTTATCCGTGTAGGCGAGCGCCGGACCGGCCTCTGCGCAGGGTTGCGAAACGGCGTCCACGCTGATGCGATATCGCGATGGACGTCGATCCAGTTGCCGCGTTGCTGCAGGCCGTCGCGCTGGCCGAGGCCGTCGACGAGCCGTTCGACCGACGCGCGGTCGCCGGTGAGCTCGGCCTTTCGCCTGGGGATCTTCGCGCGCTCGTGCAGCGCCTTGAAGGGCTCGGGTTGGTCATCGTCGGCGATGACGAGCAGCCACCGGTCCTCACCCGCGCCGGCCGCCAGCTCTTGCGTCTGGGCGAGTTCGACGAGACCGCGCTCGGGTTCCTGCCGCGCACGATCGATGACCTCTTCGCTCGTCGGGCGTTTCTATGTAGCGGGTCGGTGTTGGTCGACAGGTTCCGCGGTGATCTGATCGCCGGCAAGGGCGTTGAGCACGCGCGCGAGATCGTGCCCCAAGCATTCGAGCGCGCGGTCGACGAGGGGCTGGCGGTCAACCTGTTCGCGGCTGCTGTCTCGCTGATGACGCGACTGTCGACGGAGCAGCCCGCCGGCTGCGTGGCCGAGGAGGTGGTCGCGGTGTCATTGATCAACGAGGCCCGCGCGTGGCTCGAGCTCGAGGCCGACAGCGGCGAGCTCTCGGCGCGGACCGCGGCGGCGGCGATCGACGTGCTCCCCGATCTGTTCGCGCTCTTCGAGGACGACGACGTACTGCGCATGTTCGACATGCGTGAGCCGGCGGACGCAGTGCTCGACGGCGTGTCGGACACTGCGCTCTGGCTCGGTGTCGCCGATCAGCGACTGGAGGCGTGGTTTATCCCGTTCGGAGGAGTCGCTCCCACCGGCTACCTGGACGACCGTTCGCAGTCGTAGGCGCCCGCGCGGGGACTGCACGGACCAGACTGCACGGACCCTCGACCTTCTGCATAGCAACTAAAGATCAAGCGCGAGGAGCAGCGTGTCTTGCCTGCACATAGGCGCTTTTGGCACGGGCCTGCAAGTTGCGTGTGGCCGGGGATTCGCTCGAATCGCCGGCAGTTCTCCGAGTGAATTCCGAGTCAGCCGGAGCGTGGGCGGGGGCGGACCTACGCGGTTCCCGCCGGCTTCACCGAGGTCGGGCCCATCGTCCTCCGGGGGTACACAGACCAGGCCCTCAACCTTGTCTCCCGGAATCCGCTGCTGTCGACATCCGACTCTAGAGTCCCGCGCCTTAAGTTCGTGTTGTATGTGTGGTAGCGTGCCGTATGGCGCGAACTGGTCGGCCGAAGGCGGCGTTGGAGCTCGCTGAGGATGAGCGTGTGCAGTTGGTGCGCTGGGAGCGGCGGCGGTCGTCTTCTCAGGCGTTGGCGTTGCGTTCGCGGATCGTGTTGGCGTGCGCGGAGGGCCGCTCGAACACGGAGGTGGCAGCGGCCTGCGGGGTCTCGGCGGCGACCGTCGGCAAGTGGCGTCGACGGTTTTGCGAGCTGCGCCTGGACGGGCTGGTCGATGATCCCCGGCCTGGGCGCCCGCCGAGTATCAGCGCCGAGCGCGTCGAGGACGTGGTGGTGGCGACATTGGAGTCGGTGCCGGCCAACGCGACGCATTGGTCGCGTCAGAAGATGGCCGAGCGCTCGGGGCTCTCGGCCTCGACGATCGGGCGGATCTGGCGGGCGTTCGGGCTGCAGCCGCACCGGGCCGAGACGTTCAAGCTCTCACCCGACCCGCTGTTTGTGGAGAAGGTCTATGACATCGTCGGGCTCTATCTGAACCCGCCCGAGGCCGCGGTCGTGCTCAGCGTGGACGAGAAGAGCCAGGTACAAGCCTCGCCCGTTCCCAGCCCGCGTTTCCGATGATGCCCGGGATGCCCGAGCAACGCACCCACGATTACCTGCGCCACGGCACCACGAGCCTGTTCGCGGCCTTTGAACACCGCCGACGGCACGGTGATCAGCTCGCTGCACCGCCGCCACCGCGCGGTCGAGTTCAAGAAGTTCCTCGCCAAGATCGACAAGCAGGTCCCCGACCATCTCGACGTGCACCTGGTCTGCGACAACTACGGCACCCACAAGACCCCGGCGATCAAGGCCTGGCTGGAACGTCACCCCCGCTTCCACGTCCACTACACCCCGACCTACGCCAGCTGGATTAACCAGGTCGAGCGCTGGTTTGCCTACCTCACCCACGACCTACTCGAACGCTCAGACCACCGCTCAGTCCAAGCCCTCGAGCACGACATCCGTCAGTGGGTGGCGGCCTGGAACGAGAACCCCCCAGCCATTCATCTGGACCAAGACCGCCGAAGAGATCCTCGAATCCATCAAAAGACTTCTACAACGAATTAACGGCGCAGGACACTAGAGCCAAACAGCGTTCCGCGCCAGCAACTGAGGAGACGTAATAGACGCTTGATCCGTTTTCATAGTTGTCTTCAGCGGGGCGCGAAAGTCGCGCCGGACGGTGGACATCGGTGCGCCTGGCGCGGACGAGCGAGGCTAGTGAGCGCGCTAGCGACGTCGGCGGGCTGCCGGGCGAAGCGCGCTGATACCCCCTGTAGCCCGAGGACGACCATCCGGATTGCGCGCGGCGACCCGTGCAACGCGGTGCCACCGGTCGGCGCGCGGCGCGTTTCGAGCTGTGTCGTCGCGCGTGGGTCGGGCCATGCGCGAGTGCGCGGGTGACCGGCTGCGCTCCAGGCCCCGTAGCGCCGGATGATTACGGAGGCGCCCGGTCGCAGGTGCTGCGTGCGGAGCGTGAGCCGGCGAGTGCGGAGGACGCCGACCAGCGCCACACAGGCGATCACGGGCCCGGCGAGTAGCGCCAGTGCGGGTGCTTGGCCGGGAACGGCCGCGCCGGCGGCGAACATCGTCACGCCGGCGGCGATCGAAGCGACGAGGTTGCGCCGGACGAGTACGGCGAGCTCGGACGGCGACATCGTGCCACGGCGCAGCGCCAGCGCCTGGATCAGGGCGAGCGCCGCCGCGGTGCCGGACAGCTGTGCGAAGACGAAGAACATCACTGTCCAGATCACGGGCGCGTCGCGTCGGCCGCCGCTCCTTGGATCAAAATCAGTGTCGAGGCGCCCGTGGCGAGCACGCCGACCACGGCAAGGAGCGTCGATCCGATTCCCCGGCGCGACGCGGCCTCGAGGTCGAACGCGGGCGGCCACGTCGCGTGCCGGTCCAAACGCGCGTACCGCTTCGGCTTGACCGCGCCCGGCGCTCGCATCCCGCAGGTGCGCGCGGCATTCGGCGAGGATGCGCCGTCGCGTGGCGCCGCCGACGTGCAGCGCCTGCGAGAGCTGCTCAGGGAGCGCTCGATCTCGGTCGTACCGTTCCCACCATCACGCGACTGACGGCCGCCGAGAAGACCAGCCATTCGCGTCGCGATTCATCTGCGGCGCGGCGGCCCGCATCCATAAGCTCGTACACGCGCCGGCGGCGACCGTTGTCCTTGCTCCAGGTGCTCTTCACCAACCCGCCGCGCTCAAGCCGGTGCAGCGCGGAGTACAGCGAAGCTTCGTTGATCTCCAGTGCCCCGTCGCTGGTGTGAGCGAGTCGCTGGCTGATCTCGTAGCCGTGACCGGAAGCGCCGGCCAGGGCAGCCAACAGCAGGCTGACGAGGTGGCCGCGGAGCAGATCAGCGCGCATTGAGAAACGTCATACATCGACAGCGTAGGTATCGGCACGAGGGCGCCGATACGCCCTGCTCGGTCAAGCGGCGCGCCGCACGAGCGGCAGGCGAGACGGTGTAGAGATCGCGGCGACGGCACTCGCCAGCAACGGGATGATGATCGCGGTCGCGCCCAGGTTCGCCCACGGGACGACGAAGCCCGGTGCGCCGGTGGTCGCCGGCAACGTGTACGCGACGAACGTGCCGGCGAGCACGCCGAGCGCGCAGCCGACGCCGGCGATTAGCAACCCTTGACTCGCGGCTAGCGCCTGGCGCCGGCTCGCGCTACCTCATCCCCGAGGAGGTCCTGCCGGTCCGGCGCGTCGGGCGGCTCGTGCTCGACAAGGTGGTGGACAACTTCTGACCGAGCAGGTCGCGTTCTTCACCCAGAACATCGTGCCCGGGATCGACTTCAGCAACCGATCCGCTTCTGCAGGGCTGCAACTTCTCCTACCTCGACACGCAGCTCAAGGGCGTCGGGAGCCCAACTTCACGCAGATCCCCGTCGACGCGCCCAAGTGCCCGGTGAGCAACTTGCAGCAAGACGGGCACATGACGATGCGCAACCCGCGCGGGCGCATCACTACGAGCCGAACTGGTGGGGCGGGCCGCGCGAGGATCCCCGCGCGCGGCTTCGTCAGCTACGCCGCCGAGGACGCCGGCCACAAGCGGCGGCTTCGGCCGGAGAGCTTCGCCGACACTACAGCCAGGCGCGCCGGTTCTGGATCAGCCAGACCGAGGTCGAGCGCCGGCACATCGCCGCGGGCTTCACCTTCGAGCTCAGCAAGTGCGAGGAGACGCGCATCCGCGTGCACGTGCTCGCCGGGCTACGCAACGTCCACCCCGACCTGCCCCACGCCCGTCGCCGACGGGCTCGGCCTCAACGAGCTTCCGGAGCCGCTGCTCGCCGCGCCGAGCCGCGCACCGACCTCCCCGAGTCCCCGGCGCTCTCGATCCTTGCCGACGGCTCCGACAGCTTCGCCGGCCGCCAGCTTGGCGTGCTGCTCACGGACGGCGCCGACGCCGGGCGGCTCGCGCAGCTGCAGTCGGCCGCACAGTCGCGTCAGGCGAACTGATAGCCCCAACGGTCGGCGGCGTGAGCGCGAGCGACGGCAACCACGTCGACGCCGATCAGAAGCTCGACGGGGCGCCGTCGGTGCTCTACGACGCCGTCGTCATCTTCGCCGACAGCGACGGCGCGCAACGGCTCGCCGAGCTGCCGCCGGCGCGAGACTTCGTCAACGACGCCTTCGTGCACTGCACGTTCGTCGGCTACACCGACCCCACCGAGGCACTGTTCGAGGCCGTGCGCCTCGCCGCGAAGCTCGATGGCGGGTTATCAGCCTTAACGGCACCGGCTCGGCTACGGAGCTGCTCGACGCCTGCGCGCAGCTGCGCTTCTGGGAACGCGAGCTGACCGTCATAACATGAGGGATCCGTGCTCGGAGATCGCGGACTCGCAGACACGTCGGTAGTCGAGCCGGCGCACGCGATCCGGCGCCGGGATCTGTCGCCCGTCGAGGTGATGGATGCGACGATCGCCGCCATCGAGGCGGGGGACGAGACGCTGAACGCGTTCGTCTTCACCGCGTTTGACCAGGCGCGCGAGCGGGCTCAGGAGGCCGAGCGGGTGGTCATGTCGGACCAGCCTCTGGGCCCACTGCACGGCGTGCCGACCGCGATCAAGGACCTGTTCGACTTCAAGCCCGGGTGGCCGTCGACCTTTGGCGGGGTGCGGGCGCTCAAGGACTTCGTGCCCGACTTTTCGTGCTCGTGGGCGGAACGGATGGAGCGGGCCGGGGCGATCATCGTCGGCAAGACGAACAGCCCGGTGATGGGCTTCCGAGGGACGTGCGACAACCCGCTGCTCGGGCCGAGCCGGAATCCGTTCGACACCGCCCGCAACACGGGCGGCTCGTCGGGCGGGAGCGCGGCCGCCGTGGCCGCGGGCCTGCTGACGGTCGCCGAGCGCACCGACGGCGGGGGATCGGTCCGCATCCCAGCTTCGTGGTGCGGCGTGTACGGCTTCAAGCAGTCGTTCGGGCACGTCCCCCACGTGGTGCGACCGAACGCGTTCGCCCCGCTGCGGCCGTTCCTGTTCGAGGGCGCGATCACGCGCAGCGTGCAGGACGCCGCGGTCGTCATCGACGCGATCGCCGGCTATGACTCACGCGACCCGTTCGCGCTAGACCAGCGCGCCGACCTGGCGTCATCGGTCCACCGCTCGATCGAGGGGTGGCGGATCGCCTACAGCCCCGACCTCGACGTCTTCCCGGTCGATCCCGCGGTGGCCGACGTGGTGGCCGATGCCGTGCAGGCGTTCGAGGCCGCCGGCGCGCGGGTCGAGCCGGTTCGGCTCGGCATCCAGCGCGACCAGCGCGATCTGAGCGACCTCTGGTGCCGGTTGATCATCCTCAACAGCGTCGCGACGTTCGAGAGATTCCGGTGCGCAGGACTCGACCTGCTCGCGGACCATCGCAACGACTTCCCGGCACAGTTCCTCTACTGGCTCGAGCGGGCGTACGAGTTCCGCGCTCCCGAGATGCTGCGGGACGAGCAGCTCAGGACCGAGGTCTATGACGCGATCCAGGCGGTCCTGGACACCTATGACGTGCTCGTGACGCCCACGTTGGCGTGCCTACCCGTCCCGAACGCCGCCGACGGCAATACCAAGGGGCCGTCGCGGATCGGCGACGTCGAGGTCGACCCGCTGATCGGCTGGTGCCTGACGTACCCGATCAACTTCACGGGACATCCTGCCGCATCGGTTCCCGCAGGCATGGCATCCGGACTTCCGGTGGGCATGCAGATCATCGGACGCCGCTACGGTGACGCCGATGTGGTGGCGGCCAGCGCCGCAGTCGAGCGCGTCCGGCCGTGGCGCGACGCGACGCGTACCGCGCGCTGGGCCCTACGCGCTAGCGATCAAGAGCGGCAAGCCCTTCCTCGGCGCCGAGGCAGAGCACGTGCCGGCGGCGATCGCGTCCGAGCACGCCGACCTCGCGCATGCGCGAGAGCGCGAGCGTGACCGACGGGCGCCGGACGCCCACCAGGGCGGCCAGTCGGTCGTGGGTCAGGCCGGGCAGGTCCAGGCGCACGCCCGCGGGGCTAACCGTGCCCCAGCGATCGGCCAGGTGCCAGAGGATGAGCCACAAGCGCTCCTCGGTCGAGCCGTTCTGTGCGGCGGCCATCTCGTACGTCAGGCGCCGCGCGCGATGCAGCGCACGGCTGATGATCGCGGCGCTGAGCTCCGGCCAGGCCCCGATGCGCAGGCCGAACTCGCGGTTGAGCACCGCCAGCCTGAGGCGCTGGATGACGTGAAAGCAGCCTTCGGCGGGAATCGGCGACATTCGCTCCTCGTCGAGATCCCACGGACGCAGCAGGTCGCCGGGGCCCAGGAACTCGATCGAGTGGCGGTTCCGCAGCCGGACATCCCGGATCGCCGTGCCGCGGACGACCAGGAACCCGAGCCCGCCGCTCAGCGACATCTCGGCGGAGTCCGGCCAGGGGCCTTCGCCGATGCTGAGCAGCGGGGCGACCGCGGCGCTGCGCGCCTGCGCCAGCGCGCGCCCCTCGAGGCCTCCGGCGAGCCCCGGATCCGCACGCAGAACGGAAATCATCGTTTCGATCTGCCGCTCGGCCGGCCCCCCCACATACGTAGCATACGGCCTAGATGAGAGCTCGAGGCCGCTGAACCCTCAGCTGGTCACCGGCAGCAGCAGATCCAGCGTGACCTTGCCCTCGGCGGTGGCCCTCCACTGGCCGGTCGCCCCCATGTACTTGCCCGAACCGCCGGTCACCGGGAAGGTGCCCGCCAGCGACTGGGTCGTGACGCTGGCGATCTGGCCGCCGGGCAGGGAGAACGAGGCGGCGCAATTCGCCGAGTTCTCGTCGCGCGACGCGCAGTGGAAGATCACCGATCCGACGGTCTTGCTCCCCTGGTGAAGGCCGAACTGCGAGACCAGCCGGTCGCCGAAGTTCACCTTCTTGTCGCCGACCTTGAAGCGCTTTTCGGTCATCGGCTTGCCGAACGAGACATGTACGGTCTGCTTGCGCCAGGGCGACGAGCTCGACGCCGGTTGCGAGCTCTGGCCGCAGGCCGCCATGGCGAGCGGTATTCCCAGTGCGAGGACGATGAGGGTGAGCGTGCGCCGGTGCATGGGTTCCTCCCGGTTCGTGGTCTCCTAGCCGTCAAGCGGTGTCTGCTGGTGCAGGACGAGCTTCCAGTCGTCGCCGCGCCTGGCGTACGTGCTGGTCATGACCGCCGCGTAGCGGTCTTCTCCGCGGCGTCCCGTGAACGTGTAGGTGATGAGCGCGGCGTGGTCGTCCAGCGTCAGCAGCCGCGCATTGTCGAGCGCGACCTCGTCCCAACCCGGGCTCTCATCCATGGTGGCGACGGTCTTCTCGCGATCCAGCGTATGACCAGGCGGGACGATCACGAGCGCGTCCTCGGTGAGGTGGCGGCGGTACGCGTCGCCCGAGCCGCTCGACAGCTCGCGCTCGATGCCCAGCAGGTGATCTTTGAGGCTCATGACGTCTCCTGTTCGCGGTTGGCGGTGCGCCTGAGCAGGTAGGCAGCGTCATGGTTGCGCACCGCGAGCGGGGCGCCTACCGAGGCGAGCGCGGCGACGTGCCCCGCCCCGGCGTCGAGGTCGTGCATGCGGATCGGCCAGGCGTCACGCAGCGCCTGCTGCCCCCGCAGGACGCAGGGCGGCTGGAGCGGCGAGGACACGCGGATCGCCGCGGGCGCGACCGCCAGCCCGTCGCCCGTGGCCTTCAGCACGGCTTCCTTACGGCTCCAGTAGCGCAGGAACCCCGGCACCCGCGAGGGGCGGGGCAGACGCTCGAGCTCCCGGCGCTCCGCCGTATCCAGCGCGGACGCGATCAAGCCGTCGGACACCTTCTCGGCGTCCACGCGCTCCACGTCGACGCCGATCGCGACCGCGCGCGCGATCGCGACCACGACCCGGTCGCCCGAGTGCGAGAGCGAAAGTTCGAGCCCACCCGCTTCGCCGACCGCCCGTGGCTTGCCATGTTCCGCGCCGCACCGTCGACACGCGCGCGAGAAGCGGACGCGCTCGGGTGCGATCGACGCGTGCGCGGCGGCGAGCCGGCGGGCGAGTGCGTGGGCGACGACGTAGCGCTCGCGATCGCGGCTGCGGCGCAACACCTGCGCCCACCGCCGCTCGTGCCCGTCGAGCAGCGCCCAGTGCCCCGGGACGGCCATCTCGGGGGTCGCCCACCACACCTGGCAGTGGCCGGGTTCGAGCGTGGGCACGGCGGCGCTCATACCCCGCTCCGCAGGACGAAGCGGCGCAGCTTGCCGGTCGGCGTGCGCGGCAGCCGGTCGACAAGCCGGACGCTGCGGGGCACCTTGAACGGCGCCAGGGTGCGCCGCGCGAGCGCCAGCAGCTCATCCTCGAGCGCAGCATCGGCGCCGGCGTGCTTCGCCGGCACGACGAACGCGCGCAGCTTGGTGGCGCCGCGCCGGTCGGGCACGGCCGCGACGGCGACCTCGGCGACCGCGGCATGCTCGAGCAGGACGCGCTCGACCTCGATCGGCGACATGGTGATGCCGCCGACCAGCTCGAGGTCGTCCACCCGACCACGCAACTCGTAGGCGCCGTCGGAACGCCGGACGGCGCGGTCGCCGGTCCGCAGCCAGCCATCGCGGAGCACGTCCGCGGTCTCGGCCGGACGGCCCACGTAGCGCGTCATGATCGTCGGGCCGCGGACCCACAGCTCGCCCTCGTCGACCGGCTGCGCGGTCTCGTCGCGCAGTTCGATCTCGTAGCCGGCGAGCGGACGGCCGACCGTCCCGGGCAGGTCGCAGGCGACCGTGTTCGAGCAGAACGCGCCGCCGACCTCGGTCGAGCCAAGCTCGTCGAGGAGCGCGCACCCGAGCAGTGCGCGGGCGCCCTCGCGCACCGCGGGCGCGAGCGGCTCGCCCGCGGACACAGCGACCCGGGGCGAGCGCAGGACGCCCGATCCGGCCTCGGCCACCAGGTTGGCGTACGCGGAGGGGACGGCGTGGAGGATCGTCACGCGGTGGCGCTCGATCAGCTCGCGCACGCGCCCGGGTGTCGGACGCTCCGCGATCAGCACCGCCGCTGAGCCGGAACACAGCGGGTAGACGAATGAGTTGCCGAAGCCGTAGGCGAAGAACAGCTTGGACACCGACAGGCTCACGTCGACGGCGCGGACCATGAGGACGTCGCGTCCCACGGCGCGGTGGTAGGCGGCGATGTCGCCGTGGCGGTGCTCAGCGCCCTTCGGCGTCCCCGTGGTTCCCGAGGTGAACTGCACGTAGAGCGGCGCGTCGCGCCCGACCGCGACGGGAGCGGCGGCCGGCTCGCGGGCGGCGCGGTCCCGCAGCTCCGCGCCGTCCTGCCAGGCCACATCGAAGTGCTCGCGCAGTTCCTCGGCGCTGATCGCCAGCCGCGGCGTCGACTCGGCTTGCAGGCGACGATGGTCCGCGGCGGGCAACTCGGGGTTGACGAGCACCGCGACCGCTCCGACGCGCGCGGCGGCCAGGAAGGCGACGATCCAGTCGATCCCGTCGGGGAGCGCCAGCATGACCCGGTCGCCCGGCCGCAGCCCGCGCCGCGCCAGCACGCTGCCCGCGCGGGCGGCGAGGTCGTGGACCTCGCCGTGGCTCCATGCGCGCTCGGCGGTGAGGTAGGCCGGCCGCTGCAACCAGCCGCGCCGTCGGGCCAGGCCGGCGAGCTCTGCGGCGATGTTGCTCATGCGATCCGCTTCCCGAGTAGCGCCGCGTGCTCGCGCACGGCCTCCGCGAGCGCGCCGAAGTGGGTCGTGCGCACCATCTGCGCGCCGTCGCACACCGCCGCCTCGGGCTCCTCGTGAACCTCGATCAGCAACCCGTCCGCGCCGACGGCCGCGGCGGCCCGCGAGAGCGGCTCGACGAGCCGCCGGTCTCCCGCCGCGTGGCTGGGATCGACGATCACCGGCAGGTGCGTGTGGGCCTTCAGCCACGGGACCGCTCCGAGGTCGAGCGTGAATCGCATCGAGGTGTCGAACGTCCGGATCCCGCGCTCGCACAGCATCACGCGCTCATTGCCCTCCTTGAGGATGTAGTCGGCGGCCATCAGCAGCTCGTCGAGCGTCGATGACATCCCGCGCTTGAGCAGCACGGGCAGCCCGAGCTCGCCCGCGACCTCCAGCAGCGCGTAGTTCTGCATGTTGCGCGCGCCGATCTGCACGACGTCGGCGTGCGTCGCGAAGAGCTCGGCGTCGCGGACGTCGAGGAGCTCGGTGACGACGGGCAGGCCCGTGGCGGCGCGGATCTCGGACAGGATCTCGAGCCCGGCGACGCCGAGGCCGCGGAACGCGAACGGCGATGTGCGCGGCTTAAACGCACCGCCCCGCAGCATGGAGGCGCCGGCGCGCTGCACGGCGCGCGCGATCGCGCACGTCGACTCGAAGGACTCGACGGTGCAGGGTCCCGCGATCAGGCAGAACGTCTCACCGCCGCCGACGGTCCGGCCGGAGACCTCGAACGACGTGGCGAACCTACCCACCTCCCACGACGCGAGCTGGTACGGGGCCGAGACGGGCACGACCCGCTCGACGCCCTTCATCGCCTCCACCACTCCGCGGCGGTCGCCGTCGGCGCCGAGCGCTGCGATCGTCGCTCGCGAGCGCCCTTCAAGACGGCCGACGTCGACTTCGGACCCGTCGAGACGGTCGATCACCGCGTCGATCTCATGCTGGCTGGCACCGGGACGCATGACCACCAGCACGGCTAGCCCCTGCGCTCCAGCCGGGCGCTCACGAGCTCGCGCAGGCGCTGCTTGTCGATCTTCCCGACGTTGGTCTCCGGGAGCGCGTCGATCAGCTCGACGCGGTCCGGCAGCTTGTAGGTCGCGAGCCCGCGCGAGCGCAGGAAGCGGGTCAGCTCGGCGCGCCGCGGCGTGTCGCCCACGACGAACGCGCACGTCCGCTCCCCCATCAGTTCGTCGGGCATCGCGACGACAGCGGCGTTGCGCACCCCCGGATGGGCGAGCAGATGGTCCTCGACCTCTTCGGCCGAGACCTTCTCGCCGCCGCGGTTGATGACGTCCTTGGCGCGGCCCTCGACGACGAGGTGCCCGGACGGCAGGCTGCGCACGAGGTCCCCGGTCCGCAGCCAGCCGTCCGGTGTGAAGGCGCGCGCGTTGTATTCGTCGGCGCGGTAGTAGCCGCGCAGCGTGTACGGCCCGCGCGTGAGCAGTTGGCCGACCGCTCCAGCCGCTACGTCGCGCTCGTCCTCGTCGACGACGCGGACCTCGTCGGCAGGGGAGATGGGGATCCCCTGCGCGGTCATGCGCAGCTCGAGCGAGTCGTCCGGGCGGCTCTGCGTCAGCAGCCCCTCGGCCATCCCGAACGACTGCTGCAGGCGGCAGCCGAGCACCGGCTCGACGCGCCGCGCCAGTTCGGGCGTGACCTTGGCGCCGCCGATCTGGATCAGCTCGAGGCTTGACAGGTCGCTCGCGGTGTGGGGCGCCGCGTCGAGCCAGAGCAGCGCCAGCGGCGGCACGAGCCCGGTGGCCGTCACGCGCTCGCGGGCGATCAGCTCGAACGCCTCGTCCGGGCTGCCGTCGGCGGCGAGCACAGCGGTACCGCCGGCCGACAGCGTGCCGAGCACGCCCGGCGCGGCCAGCCCGTAGTTGTGCGTGACCGGAACGACCGCGAGGTACACCGACTCGGGCAAGAAGCCGGCGTTCTCGGCGCTGCGGCGGAAGGCGTAGGAGAAGTCGTCGTGGGTGCGGGGAATCAACTTGGGCAGCGCCGTCGTGCCGCCCGAGAGCAGGAACAGCGCCGCGTCGCCGGGACCCGGATCGTCGAGCTCGACAGGGTCGGCGTCGACCTCGGACAGCCGCGTGAACTCCTCCGGCTCGCCCGCCACCAGGATGTGGGGAACGCCGTCGAGCTCACGTGCCAGCGTCCGGTAGTCGAAGCCGGCGTAGTGGTCGGGGATCACGTACGCCGCCGCCTCGGAGAACTCGCACAGGTAGGAGATCTCATTGGCGCGATGGCCCGGCAGCGCGAGCACCGGGACCGCCCCGAGGCGGAACAGGGCGAAGAACAGCGTGAGGAGCTCTGGGACGTTGGGAAGCTGCACGACGACGCGGTCGCCGGCCCGTAGGCCCAGCTCCGCCAGCCCCGCGGCAAGCCGGTCGGCGCCGGCGTCGAGCGCCTCGTAGCTGACCCGCTCATCGCCCGCGACGAGCGCGTCGCGCCCGCCGCTGCGGCGGGCCCACTCGCGCAGCTGGACGCCGAGCGTCTGGCCCTGCCAGTACCCCTCGCGGCGGTAGCGCTCGGCGAGCTCGGCCGGCCATTCGGTGCATCCGCGGAGCATGGTCACCTCATCACGATCGGCGTTTCGGCACCGGCGGAGACCGCGATGGCCTCCATGGGCGCCCGGGCCTTCAGCAGCATCTCGTCGAACTCCTCAGCGGGATCGGAGCCGATGACGATCGCCCCGCCCGCGCCGATCGAGGCGCCGTCCGGGGTCTGGACGATCGTGCGGATCACGATGTTCAGATCGACCGCGCCGTCGACCCCGAAGTAGCCGATGCTGCCCGAATAGACCCCGCGCGGCCCGCCCTCGAGCCGGTCGATGATCTCCATCGTGCGCAGCTTCGGAGCTCCGGTCATCGACCCGCCGGGGAACGCCGCGCGCACGCAGTCCACGGGCCGCAGGTCGTCACGCAGCCGGCCCCGCACCGTCGTGACCATCTGGTGGACGGTCTGGTAGCTCTCGATCGCCATCAGCTTGGGCACCTCGACGCTGCCGATCTCGCACACCCGCCCGAGGTCGTTGCGCAGCAGGTCGACGATCATCAGGTTCTCCGCGCGATCCTTCTCGCTGGCGCTGAGGCGCTCCCGCAGCCGCGCGTCCTCCTCGGGGTCGCGGCCGCGCTGGGCCGTGCCCTTGATCGGCTTGGCCTCGATCGTGCGCTCGGGCGCGATGCGCAGAAAGCGCTCGGGCGAGGAGCTCAGCACCCACGCGTCGCCGAAGCGCAGCAGCGCCGCGAACGGCGCGGGGTTCAGCCGGCGCAGCCGGCGGTACGTCTGCCACGGATCGCCCGCCTCGCAGGTGCGTAGCCGGTTGGTGAGGCAGACCTCGTAGGTCTGTCCCTCGCGCAGGAGCCGCCGGCATTCGGCGATGTCGGCAACGTAGCGCTCGCGGTCGCGGTCCAGGCGGAAGTTCGCCTCGCGCGCGGCGGGCGGCGGCGCGGGCGGCTCGCCCGCCAGCCGGGACAGCCGCGCCGCCGTCTCGTCGATCCAGCGATCCGTTCGGCCGCCGCGGTGGAGGCGCACGAGCCACGTTTCGCGGCGCAGATGGTCGAAGGCGATGAACCGGTCGAGGAACACGAGCTGCGCGTCGGGCAGCGGCGAGCGGTGGGCGGCCGTCGCGCCGCAATCGGCCTTGAGCTCGTAGCCGAGGTAGCCGACGTAGCCGCCGACGAAGTCGAACGGCGGCGCGGGGCCGTCGATGCCGCCGACCTCGGTCAGGCGCCCGTCGAGGTATTCGAGGAGATCCGCCCGCAGCTTGCGCTCACCGCCGGCCGCCTGGACCGTGAGGTCGCCCCCAACCCGGTAGGAGAGCGCATGGTCGCCGGGTCCGCCCATGAAGGAGAAGCGCGAGCGGCCTTCCTCGGCGAGCGCGCTGTCGAGCCACACGGCGCGAGGCCAGCGCGCGAAGAGCGCGTCGAACACGCGCTCGGGATCGACCCAGCGGTCGAGCCGGCGCGTCTGGCAGCGGGCACCGTCATGGTGTGGGCGCCGCCGCGCCCGGTCACGCGGCACGGCGGAGCCGGCACCGGGCCGCCGGTGCCGGTGCCGGCGCGGACGGCGGGTCTGAAGCTCGCGCGTGAGCCGCGCGAAGTTCTCGAGCAGGCCGGCGCCGCAGTCGGTCAGCACCGATTCCGGGTGGAACTGCACGCCCCACAGCGGGCGTCGCCGGTGACGCAGCCCCATGCACAGCCCGTCGCTCGTCCACGCGATCCGTTCGAGATCGCGAGCGCCGCGCTCGTCGACGATCAGCGAGTGGTAGCGCACCGCCTCGAACGCCTGCGGAAGCCCCGCGAACAGCCCGCTTCCGACGTGGTGAATCGCGCTGCGGCGCCCATGCACCACCTCCGGCGAGGGCTTGACCGCCCCGCCGTAGAGCCACCCCAGGCCTTCGTGCCCGAGGCAGACCCCGAGGACCGGGAGCGGCGCTCCGAGCAGCAGGTCTCGGCAGATCCCGAAGTCGCGCGCGCACGCGGGGTCGCCGGGGCCGGGGGAGATGACGATGTTGTCGGCGCCGAGCTCTTCGAGCGGCTCGTCGTTGCGGACGGCGATCGGCTCGACGCCGTTGACCTCGGCGATCAGCTGGAACAGGTTGAACGTGTACGAGTCGTAGTTGTCGACGAGCAGCGTCTGCATCCTGGGTCTCGGCTTGCCCTGCTCGCGCTGACCGGTGAGCCGCGATGTTTTGGCTCGAACAGCGCGCGCCGGGGAGCTCGCGCCGCTTCGTTCGACACCGAACGTTTTGAACGACTGACTCGGCGTGTCCGGGCAGCCGAACCTCATGACCGGTTCGGCCACCGTGCTCGACCAACGCACGCTCGCGGGTGACTTGGCCTGGGACGCGCGCGAGCGGCGCTTCCTGCCCTGCCGCGACGCGGAGACGCAGCCGCCGCTCGTCGCCGATTCGTTCCTGGTCAGCGACGGCGAAGCCCGCGGGGTCAGACTGCACCGGCGGCGCTTCGCACGCGGCTGCCGCGACGCCGGTCTTCCCGCAGCCGCCGAGCCGCACGTCTGGGCGGCGTTCGTTGACGCCGTTCCGCGGCGGGGACGCTGGTTTCCGCGCATCGAGGTGAGCGCGCGGGGGCCCGTGGTCGTGCGGCTGCGCCCCGCGCCGGAGCGCGCGGGCGAGGCCATCGGGTGGCCGCTGGCGCACGGGCAGAGCGCTCGGGTGGCGCCGCGGCGCAAGGGCCCGGACCTGAACCGCTCGCTGGCCTGGCGCGAGGAGGCCCGCCGCCACGGCGCGGACGAGGCGATCATCCTCGACGACGACGGCCACGTCCTCGAAGGCGCCTGCACGAGCCTGCTGTGGTGGGACGCGGACACGCTCTTCACCGTGCCCGACGACGCGCCGGTCCTGCCGGGCGTGACCCGCGCGCTGCTGCTCGAGCTCGCCGAGCGCCGCAGCGTGACCGTGGGCCGCGCGGTTCCGCGGCTCGGCGACCTGAGCGAGCACGAGGTGTGGCTCACGAGTGCCCTGCACGGGATCCGGCGGGTCTCCGCCTGGGCCGGCACGGGCGCGTGGGCCCACGACGCGGGCCGCGCCGCGGGGTGGCAGGCCGCGCTCGAGGCCCTCGCCGAGCCGCTGGGGGAGGCGTCGTGAGCTCGCGCGAAGCCGAAGTGCTCGTCGCCGGCGCGGGCCCTGTCGGGCTGACCGCCGCGCTCGGGCTGCGCGCGCTCGACGTTCCGGTGACCGTCCTCGAGGCCGAGCCCGAGGACCGCGTGCGCCCCGGCTCGCGCGCGCTCTTCGTCCATCGCGCGTCGCTGCGGCGACTGCAACCGATGGACCCCGCCGTCGCCGCCGACATCGCCGCCCAGGGCGTCGTGTGGCGCTCGCGGCGGACGTTCTTCCGCGGCCGACAGGTCTTCGGGCGTGCCTTCCCGGCGCCGCCGCGCGACGGGCTGCCGCCGTTCACGAGCCTGCGCCAGGTCGACACCGAGCGCCATCTCCTGGCCGCCTGCCGCCGCGCCGGCGTGCGCTTCGCGTGGAACGCGCGCGTGACCGGCGTCGAGCCGGGCGAGGACTCTGTGACGGTCACGACGCACGATGACCGCCGCTGGGAGGCCGCGTACCTGGTCGCCGCCGACGGCGGCCGCTCGGCCGGACGCCGCGCGCTCGGCATCGAAATGAGCGGCGGCCAGGGTGACGGGTTCCACGTCGTCGTCGACACGGCGAGCGCGCCGGGCGAGCAGCCGCTGGAGCGCGTGTTCCATTACGAGCACCCGCGGATGGACGGCCGCAACGTGCTGCTCGTCCCGTTCGCCGGCGGCCTGCAGGTCGACCTGCAGTGCCGAGCCGACGACCGTCCCGAGGCGTTCGCGAGCGAGGACGCGGCCCGCGCCTGGCTCCCGCGCGTGCTCGGCAGCGAGCCGCGCATCCTGTGGGCTTCGACCTACCACTTCCTCCAGGTGGTCGCCCGCCGGTTCACCGACGACCGGCGGCGGGTGCTGCTGGCGGGCGACGCCGCGCACCTGTTCGCGCCGTTCGGCGCGCGCGGCATGAACAGCGGGATCGCGGACGCCGACGCCGCGGCGGTGGCGATCGCCACCGCGCTGCGCGCCCGCTCGGCCACGCGTGCCCGCGGCGCCGTCGAGGACTACGCGCGCCGGCGCCGCGCGGCCGCCGAGGCGAACCGCCGCGCGGCCGGCCAGGCGCTGGCGCACATGCAGCCCCGCACCCCGGCCGCCCGCTGGCGGCGCCGCGGCGCCGCCGCGCTCGCGCGCGCGGTCCCCACGTGCGGGCAGTGGCTGGAACGCGCGCCCTACGGCCCCCGGCTCACCGAGACCGCCGGCGGATATTGAGGTGATCTGAACCGATGACAGACAACCGCAACGGCTTCCATGGTTTCTCGACACAGGCCTTCGAGTTCTTCCACGGCCTCGAGAACCACAACTCGCGCGACTATTGGCAGGCGCACCAGGACAGCTACGAGGAGTACGTCCGGGCACCGCTGCAGGCGCTGATCGACAACCTCGAGCCGGAGTTCGGCTCGGGCAAGCTGTTCCGGCCCAATCGCGACGTCCGCTTCTCGCGCGACAAGGCCCCGTACAAGACGTTCGCGGCCGCGGCCTGCGGCACCGGCGACAGCGTCGGCTACTACCTCCAGGTCGACGCCGAGGGCCTGCTCGTGGTCGGCGGCTTCCACGGCATGTCCGGCGAGCAGCGCGACCGCTTCCGCGCCGCGGTGGACCGCGAGCGCTCGGGCAAGGAGCTCGGGCAGATCGTCAAGGACCTCAAAGCCGACGGGTTCGACGTCGAGGGTGAGCGGCTGAAGACCCAGCCTCGCGGCTGCCCGCCCGACCACCCGCGGATCGAGCTGATGCGCCACTCGTCGCTCGGCCTGGTGCGGCGCCGCAGGCCTTCGCGCGCGCTCGAGACGCGCTCGGCGCTGAACCTCGTGCGCGGCGACTGGCGCAAGCTGCGTCCGCTGGTCGAGTGGATGGACCGTCACGTCTCCAGCGAGGGGTCGGCGTGATCGTGCTGCAGGACCGCATCGTCGACGCCGAGGCCATCGAGGCCGCGCTCGCCCGCCGGGTCGGACGCGCCGTCGTGCTGCAGCCGTTCGCGGGCGAACTCGTGGTGCTGGCCGAGGCGGACGCGCTCGAGGATCCCGCGGCCGCGGCGCGCCGGGTGCGGCGCGCCGTCGCCGACGCGCAGCCGGTCGTGGCCGATGACGTGGTGTTCGTCGCGGCCGGTACGCTGCCGGCCGACGCCGACCGCGCCGAGCTGCTGGAGCGCCTGCGCCACGGCGGCCTGCGCATCGCGCACCGCGATCGGCTGACGCCCGACCCGCCGCCGCTGGCCGTCGGCGCGGTGACGGCGGAGCGGGAGGGCCTCACACCCACCGAGGTCCGCCAGGCCGTCGCGGACGTGCTCGGCTTCGAGCCCGACGAGCTCGACGACGGCGACGACCTCGCCGAGCTGGGGCTGGACTCGATCCGGGTCATGAAGCTCGTCAACGACTGGCGCGAGGCCGGCTACGAGGTGAGCTTCGCGCAGCTGGCCGAGCGGCCCACGCTCGAGCAGTGGCAGGCGCTGCTGCAGACCGCGCGCAGCGCGCGCGACGCCGCGCCCGAGGTGGACGAGGGCGAGCCGTTCGACCTCACCCCGGTCCAGCACGCGTACTGGATCGGCCGCCGGGAGGGCCAGCCGCTCGGCGGCGTCGGGTGCCACTTCTACCTCGAGCTCGACGGCGAGGGTCTGGACGCGGACGCGCTCGAGGCCGCAGTACACCGGCTGACCGCGCGGCACGGGCTGCTGCGCGCCGAGTTCCTCGACGACGGGCGCCAGCGCATCCGGGCGCAGGCCGGCTGGCCGGGGCTGACCGTGCACGACCTGGGCGAGGACGCCGGCGCACGGCTGCTCGAGCTGCGCGAGCGGCTCTCGCACCGCCGCCTCGACGTGGACCGCGGTGAGGTCTTCGACGTGCAGCTGAGCCGGCTGCCGGAAGGCCGGCATCGGCTGCACTTCAACTTCGACCTGCTGGTCGCCGACGTGCGCAGCATCCAGCTCTTCCTCGAGGACCTGGCGGCGCTGTTCGGGGGCGACGAGCTGCCGGACCTCGAAGGCTCGTTCCCCGGCTACCTCGCGGCGCTCGAAGCGCGCCGTGCCGAGTCGCGCGGCGAGGCCATGGCCTACTGGCGGGAGCGGTTGCCGGAGCTTCCGGGCGGCCCCGAACTCCCGCTGGCCGCCGACCCGGCGCAGCTCGGCACGCCGCGCTTCACCCGGCGCGAGCACCGGCTGTCCGCTGCGGGCTGGGACCGGCTCGCGCAGCGGGCGCGCCGCCACGGCGTCACCCCCGCGATGGCGCTGGCGACCGCCTACGCCGAGGCGCTCGGCGCCTGGAGCGCCGAGCCGCGCTTCCTGCTCAACCTGCCGCTGTTCGACCGTCAGCACCTGGTGCCCGGCGCCGAGCGGATGGTCGCCGACTTCACGAACCTCACGCTGGTCGAGGCCGACGTGAGCGACCCGGCATCCTTCGCCGAGCGCGCCCGGCGCGTGCAGGCGAGCTTCCGCGAGCACGCCGCGCACAGCGACTACTCGGGCGTCGAGGTCCTGCGCGACCTCGCCCGCACCCGCTCGGGCGCCGGGCCCTCCGTGGCCGCGCCGGTGGTCTTCACGAGCGCGCTCGGCATGGGGGGTCTGATCCCCGAGCCCGTGCAGGCGCGGCTCGGCCGCGTCGGCTGGATGCTCTCGCAGACGCCGCAGGTGTGGCTCGACCATCAGGTGGTGGAGCTCGACGGCGGGGTGCTGCTCAACTGGGACGCGGTCGACGGGCTGTTCCCGGAGGGCGTGCTGGATGCGATGTTCGGCGCGTACGTGGGGCTGTTGGAGTGGCTGGCCGCGGCGGATTGGGAGCAGCCTGTCCCGGCTTTGCTGCCGGCGGGTCAGCGCGCGGTTCGCGAGCAGGTCAACGCCACGCAGGCCCCGGCGCCCCGCGAAGCGCTCCACGACGCGTTCTTCGCGCGCGCCGCCGAGGATGGTGGGCGGGTCGCGGTGCTGGCGGGCGACGAGCACGTCTCGTACGGCGAGCTCTCAGAGCGGGCGCTGCGGATCGCGGGCGGCCTGCGCGAGCGCGGGGTGGGGCGGGGCGAGGTGGTTGCGGTCACGTTGCCCAAGGGCCCGGGTCAGCTGGCGGCGGTGCTCGGTGTGCTGGCCGCGGGCGCGGCCTACGTGCCGGTCGGCGTCGAGCAGCCGCAGGCGCGTCGTGAGCGCATCTACGAGCGTGCGGGGACCGCGCTGGTGATCGACGAGCGCGGGTTGGCTGGGTTGGCAGGGCACGCGCCGCTGCTCGGGCCGGTCGCGCAGGACCCGGACGGGCTGGGGTACGTGATCTTCACCAGTGGCTCGACGGGTGAGCCGAAGGGTGTGGAGATCACTCATGCCGCGGCGCTGAACACGATCGCCGACGTCAACCGCCGCATCGCGCTCGGCCCCGACGATCGTGTGCTCGCGGTTTCGGCGTTGGACTTCGATCTGTCGGTGTATGACGTGTTTGCACCGCTGGCTGTCGGTGCCGCGATCGTCTTGATCGCGGAGGAGGAGCGGCGTGAGGCTCGCCGCTGGCGTGAGCTGATCGGCGAGCACGGGGTCACGGTGTGGAACAGCGTGCCGGCGCTGCTGGACATGCTGCTGACCGCGACCGAGCCCGAGGCGCTGCCGGGAAGCCTGCGGGTGGCGTTGCTCTCGGGCGATTGGATCGGGCTGGATCTTCCTGGGCGGTTGCGTGCGGCTGCTCCGGGCTGCCGGTTGTTGGCGCTGGGTGGCGCGACCGAGGCGGCGATCTGGTCGAACGTGTTCGCGGTCGAGGAGGTCGATCCGGCGTGGGCGAGCATCCCGTATGGGCGGCCGCTGGCCAATCAGCGCTACCGGGTGGTCGATGCGCGCGGGCAGGACTGTCCGGACTGGGTGACGGGGGAGCTGTGGATCGGGGGCGAGGGGGTCGCGCGCGGGTATCGCCATGATCCTGAGCAGACCCGCGAGCGCTTCGTGACCGATGACGGCGAGCGTTGGTATCGCACGGGCGACCAGGGCCGCTACTGGCCTGATGGGACGCTCGAGTTCCAGGGCCGCACCGATCACCAGATCAAGCTCCGCGGCCACCGCATCGAGCTGGGAGAGATCACCGCCGCCCTCACCAGCCACCCCGGCATCGCGCAGGCCGCGGCGGCGACGCTCGGGCGGCCCGCGCGGCGGCTCGGCGCCGTCGTGGTCGGTGATGACGCCGATCGCGACGAGCTGCGCAGGTGGGCCGCGAACCGCCTGCCCGACTACATGGTGCCCGACGTGATCGTGCGGGCCGACGCGCTGCCGCTGAGCGCCAACGGCAAGGTCGACCGCGCGGCGGTCCAGGCGCTGCTGGAGGGCGAGGGCGGCGCGCCGGTCGCGGCCGAGCCGCCGCGCGAGGGCGTCGAAACGCTCGTCGGGACCGTGTGGAGTGAAGTGCTTGGCGTGAACGAGGTCGGCCGCGGACAGAGCTTCTTCGAGCTCGGCGGGGACAGCCTGCTGGCCACGCGGCTGATCGCGCGCCTGGGCGCCGAGGGCGTCGAGGGCGCGGAGCTCGGGTCGCTGTTCGAGCGGCCCGTGCTGGCGGACTTCGCGGCGACGCTCCGTCTGGCGGGCGGCGAGCGGCAGCAGCGAGCGCTCGTTGCGGACGTCGAGCACCGGCACGAGCCGTTCCCACCGACCGACGTGCAGCGCGCCTACTGGATGGGCCGCACCGACGACTTCGCGCTCGGCGGCGTCGGCTGCCACTTCTACACGGAGCTGGACGGCGAGGGGGTCGACCTCGCGCGCCTCGAGGAGGCGATCAACCGGTTGGTCGCTCACCACGAGATGCTGCGCGCGGTCTTCCTCGCCGACGGCAGCCAGCGCATCCTGCCCCGCGTCGATCGGTTCCGCCTGCCGGTCACCGACGCGCCCGTGGACGCGCCGGACGCCGCGTTGGCGGAGTTGCGCTCCGCGATGTCGCACCAGCTGATCGACGCGACGCGCTGGCCGCTGTTCGACCTGCGCGCCGTCCGCTACGGCGAGCGCGCACGGATCGGCGTGAGCCTGGACAACATCATCCTCGACGCGCTCAGCGCGATGACATTCTTCGACGAGCTCGAGCAGCTCTACGCGGACCTCGACGCGGAGCTGCCGCCGGTCGGCGTGTCGTTCCGCGATTACGTCGAGCAGGTCGAGCCGGACCCGCAGGCGCTCGAGTCGGCCCAGGCCTACTGGCGCGAGCGCCTGGACGATCTGCCGCCCGCGCCCGACCTGCCGCTGCGCACCGATCCGGCGAAGCTCGGCCGGCCGACGTTCACCCGCCGCGAGGCGCACGTGGACGCCGAGCGCTGGCAGGCGATCAGCGAGCGGGCCCGTGCGCACGGCTTGACCGCGTCGAGCGTGCTGGCGACGGCGTTCTGCGAGGTGCTCTCGGCATGGAGCACGCACGCGGCGCTGACGGTGAACCTCACGCTCTTCGACCGGCGCGACGTCCATCCGGACATCGGAAACGTCATGGGCGACTTCACGTCGCTGTTGCTGCTCGCCTACCAGCCGCAGCCCGGTGAGAGCTGGGCGGCGTCCGCCCGGCGCCTGCAGGAGCAGGTCGGCCGCGACCTCCAGCACAGCGAGGCGTCCGCGATCTGGGTCATGCGCGAGCTCGCGCGCCGGCGGGGATCGGCCGACGTGGCGATGCCCGTGGTGCTCACCAGCACGCTCGGCGTCGGGCGTGAGGAGCACTCGGCACCGCCGTTCGCGGAGCGCGTGTGGGGCATCTCGCAGACGCCGCAGGTGTGGCTCGACCATCAGGTGGTGGAGCTCGACGGCGGGGTGCTGCTCAACTGGGACGCGGTCGACGGGCTGTTCCCGGAGGGCGTGCTGGATGCGATGTTCGGCGCGTACGTGGGGCTGTTGGAGTGGCTGGCCGCGGCGGATTGGGAGCAGCCTGTCCCGGCTTTGCTGCCGGCGGGTCAGCGCGCGGTTCGCGAGCAGGTCAACGCCACGCAGGCCCCGGCGCCCCGCGAAGCGCTCCACGACGCGTTCTTCGCGCGCGCCGCCGAGGATGGTGGGCGGGTCGCGGTGCTGGCGGGCGACGAGCACGTCTCGTACGGCGAGCTCTCAGAGCGGGCGCTGCGGATCGCGGGCGGCCTGCGCGAGCGCGGGGTGGGGCGGGGCGAGGTGGTTGCGGTCACGTTGCCCAAGGGCCCGGGTCAGCTGGCGGCGGTGCTCGGTGTGCTGGCCGCGGGCGCGGCCTACGTGCCGGTCGGCGTCGAGCAGCCGCAGGCGCGTCGTGAGCGCATCTACGAGCGTGCGGGGACCGCGCTGGTGATCGACGAGCGCGGGTTGGCTGGGTTGGCAGGGCACGCGCCGCTGCTCGGGCCGGTCGCGCAGGACCCGGACGGGCTGGGGTACGTGATCTTCACCAGTGGCTCGACGGGTGAGCCGAAGGGTGTGGAGATCACTCATGCCGCGGCGCTGAACACGATCGCCGACGTCAACCGCCGCATCGCGCTCGGCCCCGACGATCGTGTGCTCGCGGTTTCGGCGTTGGACTTCGATCTGTCGGTGTATGACGTGTTTGCACCGCTGGCTGTCGGTGCCGCGATCGTCTTGATCGCGGAGGAGGAGCGGCGTGAGGCTCGCCGCTGGCGTGAGCTGATCGGCGAGCACGGGGTCACGGTGTGGAACAGCGTGCCGGCGCTGCTGGACATGCTGCTGACCGCGACCGAGCCCGAGGCGCCGCCGGGAAGCCTGCGGGTGGCGTTGCTCTCGGGCGATTGGATCGGGCTGGATCTTCCTGGGCGGTTGCGTGCGGCTGCTCCGGGCTGCCGGTTGTTGGCGCTGGGTGGCGCGACCGAGGCGGCGATCTGGTCGAACGTGTTCGCGGTCGAGGAGGTCGATCCGGCGTGGGCGAGCATCCCGTATGGGCGGCCGCTGGCCAATCAGCGCTACCGGGTGGTCGATGCGCGCGGGCAGGACTGTCCGGACTGGGTGACGGGGGAGCTGTGGATCGGGGGCGAGGGGGTCGCGCGCGGGTATCGCCATGATCTCGAGCAGACCCGCGAGCGCTTCGTGACCGATGACGGCGAGCGTTGGTATCGCACGGGCGACCAGGGCCGCTACTGGCCTGATGGGACGCTCGAGTTCCAGGGCCGCACCGATCACCAGATCAAGCTCCGCGGCCACCGCATCGAGCTGGGAGAGATCACCGCCGCCCTCACCAGCCACCCCGACATCGCCCAGGCCACGACCGCCACCACCGGCGAGCGCGAGACGCTGCGGCTCGTGTCGTTCGTGGTGCCGGCCGACGGCGCTCTCAACACCGAAGCGCTGGCCGGCCATCTCCGCGAGCGGCTGCCCGACTATGCGGTTCCAAAGGAGTTCATCACCGTCGAGCGGCTCCCGCTCACGGCCAACGGCAAGCTCGACCGTGACGCCCTCGACGGCCTGGCCGAGCCGTCCCGGGATGAGTCCGGCGACGAGCCGCAGGACGAGTGCGAGCAGCGGCTCGCGCAGGCGTGGGCGGAGGTACTGGAGGTGCCGCGGGTCGGGCGCCACGACAACTTCGTCGTCCTCGGCGGTGACAGCCTGCTGGCCACCCGGCTCGTGGAGCTGCTGGAACGGCGATTCGGCTGGACCGTGTCGCTGCGCCAGCTCTTCCGCGCCGAGACCGTGGCTGGGCTGGCGCGAGAGCTGCCCGGCGCCGACGGATCACTGCACACCGAAGCCATCGAGGAGGGCGTGATATGAGCGCGACCGGCGACCTGCTGACCGACCTCGAGCGAGCCGGCGTCCGGCTCTGGGAGGACGAGGGGCGGCTCCGCTTCCAGGCGCCCCGCGGCGTGATGAGCGACGAACGGCGCGAGCTGCTCCAACAGCACCGTGACGAGTTGCTGTCCCACCTGCGGGCGGACGCCGAGCGGGCGCGGGTCCAGCCCGACCCGGAGCACCGCTTCGACCCGTTCCCGGTCACCGACGTGCAGGCCGCCTACCTGCTCGGGCGTCGCGACGCGTTCGACTACGGCGGCGTGCCGTGCCAGGTCTACGCCGAGCTCTCGTTCGACGCGCTCGACCCCGCGCGGCTCAGCCACGCCTGGCAGCGGCTGATCGAGCGCCACGACATGCTGCGGGCGACGATCGACCTCGACGGCTCCCAGCGCGTGATGCCCGAGGTCCCGGAGTACCAAATCGCCGTGGCGGACCTGCGCGACGCGAGCGCCGAGCGCCAGGCCGAGCACCTCCAGACGGTCCGCGATGCGCTGGACCACCGCATATACGAACCGGCGACGTGGCCGCTATTCGAGCTGCGCATCACCGAACTCGACGAGCGCGCTGTCCTGCACGTCTCCGTCGACTTCCTGATCGCCGACTACCTCAGTATCCAGCTGCTGCTCGACGAGTTGCGCGCGCTCTACACGGGCGAGAGCGAGCTCCCGGAACTCGAGATCGGCTTCCGCGATTATCTGCTCGCCGAGCGGGAGCTGCGCGACGGCCCGCAGCGCCAACGCGACCGCCAGTACTGGGAGTCGCGCATCGACGACCTGCCGGCCGCGCCCGAGCTGCCGGTCGGCGACGCCGGCGCGAGCACGCGCTTCCGCCGCCACCGCGCGGTCCTGGACGCCGGGCGCTGGAGCAGGCTCCAGGCGCACGCGCGCGAGCACGGCATCACCGGGTCGACCGCCGTCCTGAGCGCGTTCGCCGAAGTCGTGGGGCGCTGGAGCCGTCAGCCCCAGTTCACGCTCAACCTCACCGTCCTGAACCGTCAACCGCTGCACGAGCAGGTGCAGCGCCTGGTCGGCGACTTCACCTCCGTGAGCCTGCTGGCCGTCAACCGCCGCGCCGCCGAAACGTTCGAGGCGCGCGCCCGGGCGGTGCAGGAGCAGCTCTGGGACGACATGGACCACCGGCTCTACAGCGGCGTCGAGCTGCTGCGTGAGATCGCGCGCCGCCGCGGGCGCGCCGCCGCGCTGATGCCGGTCGTGTTCACGAGCACGATCGGCATGCGCGACGACGCCGCCGAGCCCTGGGGCGAGGTCGGCTACGGCCTCGCCGAGACGCCGCAGGTGTGGATCGACTGCCAGGCGGTCGTCGAAGGCGACACGCTCGAGGCGCGCTGGGACGTCCGCCAGGACCTGTTCCCGCCCTGGCTGATCGAGGCGATGTTCGAGGCCTTCACGGCACTGCTCGAGCGGCTCGCCGACAGCGACGTCTGGTGGTCGTGCCTTGAGCCGATGCCGCTCCCGGCCGCCCAGGCCGAGCGCCGCGCCGAGGTTAACCACACGGCCGCGCCGCTGCCCTCCGGCCTCCTGCACGCCCCGTTCCTCCGGCACGCGACGCAGACGCCGGAGCGGCCCGCGGTGATCGCCGGCGAGCGCACGCTCAGCTACGGCGTGCTGCTCGGCCGCGCGCTGGCCGTCGCCGAGGCGCTCGCCGCCGAAGGTTGCCGACGCGGCTCGCTCGTCGGCGTGGAGATGGACAAGGGCTGGGAGCAGGTCGCCGGCGTGCTCGGCGTCCTGCTGGCCGGCGCCACGTACGTGCCGATCGACGCCACGCAGCCGCACGAGCGCCGCCGCCGGCTGCTCGCGGACGCCGGCGTCGCGCACCTCCTCACCCAGGAGCGTCTGGGCACCGACGGGCTGGCCGTCGACCGGCTCGAGCCGGTGGACCCGGAGCGCCTCGCCGACTGGCCGGCCGTCGCGCTCGGCGACGACCCGGCGTACGTCATCTATACCTCGGGCTCGACGGGGCGCCCGAAGGGCGTGACGATCGCCCACATGAGCGCGGCGAACACGATCGCCGACATCAACCGCCGTTTCGGGGTGACGGCCGACGACCGCGTGCTCGGTCTCGCCTCGCTCGCCTTCGACCTCTCGGTCTACGACGTCTTCGGGACGCTCGCCGCCGGCGGCTGCCTCGTCCTGCCCGACGCCGAGCGGCGGACGGACCCGTCGCACTGGGCGCAGCTCGTCGAGCGCCACGGCGTGACCGTGTGGAACTCGGTGCCGGCGCAGATGGAAATGCTCGTGCACGCCGTCACCCCGGGCCGCGCCGACCTCAGCTCGCTGCGCCTGGCGCTGCTCTCCGGCGACTGGATCCCGACCACGCTCCCCGGGCGCGTGCGCGCGCTCGTGCCGCGAATCGACCTCATTTCGCTCGGAGGTGCCACGGAGGCGTCGATCTGGTCGATCCAGCACCGGATCGACGACGAGGACCGCGAGCGCATCCCCTACGGGACGCCGCTCGCCAACCAGACCTTCCACGTGCTCGACGACGCGCTGTTCCCGTGCCCGGACTGGGTGGCCGGCGAGCTGTACATCGGCGGCAGCGGGCTTGCCGCCGGGTACCTCAACGACGAGGAGAAGACCGCCGAGCGGTTCCTCATCCATCCGCGCACGGGCGAGCGCCTGTACCGCACCGGCGACTTCGGCCGCTATCGGCCCGACGGCGAGATCGAGTTCCTCGGGCGCGAGGACCGCCAGGTCAAGATTCGCGGGCATCGGATCGAGCTCGCCGAGGTCGAGGCGGCGATCGCCGAGCATCCCGCGGTCGGCGCGGCCGTGGCGCTCGACGACGGCGAGAGCCTCGACCGCCGTCTGGCGGCGTTCATACAGCCCGCCACGGTGGCGCCGGCGCCCGGCGATCAGGCCCGGCTCGAGCAGGCGGCATCCCGCGCCGGCGACGCCGCCACCGCGGGCGTCGACCGCGACGAGCTGGCCGAGTTCATGCGGCGGCTGGACCGCGCGGCGGTCGTTGGGATGCACCGCGCGCTCCAGTCCGCCGGGCTGTTCGCCACCACCGAGGACGAGCACCGGCTCGACGAGATCGTCGAGGCCACGAGCGCCGCGGCCCGCCATCACCGCCTACTGCGGCGCTGGCTCGCGGTCCTGACCGCCGAGGGCCTGCTCGAGCGCGACGCGGAGGGCGCCTACCGCACGCGCGAGCCGCTGAGCGCGGCCGACGCCGAGGCGGCGTGGGCCGCGGTCGACGAGCGCCAGCGCGAGGATCTCTATCCGGCGGCGCTGATCGGCTACTTCCGGGCGAGCGCCGACCGGCTGCTCGACCTGCTGCGCGACCACCTCGACCCGCTGCCGCTGCTGTTCCCGGCGGGCGACCTGACGATCTCCGAGGCGGCGTATCGCGAGAACGTGATCAGCCGGTACGTGAACGCCGCGACGGTGGCGACGCTCCAGCAGATCGCGTCCGAGCGCCCGCACCTGCGGGTCATGGAGGTCGGGGCCGGGATCGGCGGCACGAGCGCCCAGCTGATCGAGGCGCTCGACGGCGCGGACGTCGACTACCTGTTCACCGACGTCTCGCAGTTCTTCCTGACCGAGGCCGCCAAGCGCTTCGAGGCCCAGCCGTGGGTCCGCTACGGCCTCTTCGACATCAACGAGGACCCGCGCGCCCAGGGCTATGAGCCCAACAGCTTCGACGTGATCGTTTGCGCGAACGTGCTCCACAACTCGCGGCACGCCGGCCACGTGCTCGGACGGCTGCGCGAGCTGCTGACCGCGGGCGGCTGGCTCGTGTTCATCGAAACCACGCGCGACAGCTACCAGATCATGACCTCGATGGAGTTCATGATGCCGGACAAGGACCCGGCCAAGTGGGACTACGACGACCTCCGTCACGGCCGCGACCAGACGTTCCTGCACGTCGAGCAGTGGCGCACGCTGCTCGAGGAGGCCGGCGCCGACCGCGTCATGAGCCTGCCGCGCGCGACGGACGTGACCGGTGCGCTCGGCCAGCAGGTGATCGCCGCCCGCTTCAAGGCCGACCGCGCACGGCTGACCGCCGACGACGTCCGCGCCCACCTCGACGAGCGCGTCCCCGACGCGATGATCCCCAGCGAGCTGCAGATCGTCGACGCGCTCCCGCTGACGGCGAACGGCAAGCTCGACCATGCGACGCTGCGCGGCTGGCTGCCGCGCGCGGCGCAGCGGCGCGCATCTGCGGGCGGCGAGCCGGCCGACGACCTCGAGCGGCGCGTCGCGGCGCTGTGGAGCGAGGCGCTGGGGCTCGAGCGCGTCGGGCGCGAGCAGGACTTCTTCGCGCTCGGCGGCGATTCGCTGATCGTCGCCAAGCTGGCAGGGCGCCTGCGCGACGAGCTGCCCGAGGCCGCGCACCTGGAGTGGGACGACCTCGTGCGCCACATCCTCAACAGGCCGACCGTGGCCGAGCTCTCCGAGCGGCTGCGCAGCGCGCCCGAGGGCGACGAGGCGCAACCCCCGGCCGCCGACGCGGCGGCGCTCGTCATGCTGCGCGACGGCGACGGCCCGCTGCGCGTGCTGGTACACGAAGGCAGCGGCACGCTCGCGCCCTACCGCGCGCTGATCGACGAGCTTGACGACGGGCAGCCGCTTGCCGGCCTGGCGGTCAACGCCGTCGCGCCGTACCTCGACGAGCCGCCCGAGGGCCTGCTCGACCGCCTCGCTGACCGCTACGTGCGCGAGCTGCAGGAGACCGGGCACTCGAGCTTCCACATCGTCGGCTACTGCATGGGCGGGCTGCTGGCCACCGAGGTCGCCCGGCGGCTGACCGAGGCGGGGGTGAGTGTGGAGACGCTGACCGTGATCAGCAGCTACACGCTGCCTCGCCCGATCGACGACGAGCTCGTCGCCGAGTACGTCTTCGCGCGGGTCGCGGACGTCGAGCCCGAGCGGCTCGGCTACCCCGGCGAGCACGTGATGGGCCGCGTGTTCGCCGCGCTGCTGGCGGCCGACTCCGAGCGTGTGGCCGAGGGCGCGGTCGCGCAGCTTGGCGGCGACCCGGAGCTCAGCGCGGCCGCCGAGCAGTTCGCCCGGCTCTCGCAGACACCGCAGGAGGAGCGCCTCGCGGCGATCGGCCGCGAGCTCACCGCCGCGCGGCCCGAGCTCGACGGCACGATGCACGTCAGCTCGCTCTACCGCGTCGTGCGCCACAGCCTGCAGGCCGTCGCCGACCACGCCGCCACGCCGTACGCGGGCGACATCGTGTTCCTGCGCCAGACGGGCGACACGCACTTCCTGCCGTGGCTGCGCGACGACATGACCACGTTCTGGCGGGACATCTGCCTCGGTGAGCTCGACGTGGTCGACATCCCCGGCGACCACTTCAGCTGTCTGCAGCCGCCGCACGTGCGCGAGACGGCCGGCCGGCTGACCGACGTCCTGGAGCACGCGGCATGATCGGCGTGCTGGGCGCCACGGGCGCGGTCGGCCGGGCCGCCGCCCACGAACTCGCCCGCCGCGGAGCCGAGCTGCGCGTCGGCGGGCGCGACGGCGCGCGCCTGCGCGCGCTGGCCGCCAAGCTGCCCGCCGAGCCCGCGCTGGTCGACATCGAAGACGCGGACGCACTCGCCGCTTTCGCCGCAGGCTGCAGGGTGGTCGTCAACTGCGCCGGTCCGTCGCAGAAGATCGGCGCTCGCGTCCTCGACGCGGCGTCCGCGAGCGGCGCGGCGTACGTCGACGCGGCCGGCGGGATGCTCGAGGGCACGCGCGGCCGCGCGCTGGTCGAGGCGGGGATGATGCCCGGCCTCTCCGCGCTGCTGCCCCGCTGGCTGTGCGAGCGCACGCCGGGCGCGCCGCTGCGCCTGACGGGCTTCGTCGGCGGCGCGGACCGCTTCACCCCGGCCGCCGCTGCCGACTACGTCGCCACCCTGCGCGACGGCTCGGGCCTCCCGCTGGCCGCGTGGCGCGCCCGGACGGTCGTCGAGCGCGCACTGACGCCGCTGACCCATGTCGAGCTGACGTTCTTCCCGCGCCGCGTGAACGCCCACCCGTTCCTCAGCACGGAGGCGATCCGCCTCGCACACGCGCTCGAGTTGCGCGACCTCGAGTGCTACGGCGTCTTCGACGGCGCCCGCACGCTCGAGGCGATCCGCCGCCTGCGCCCGCAGGACGAGCCGTCGCAGGCCGCGCCGCGACTGGTCGAGGCCTCCGAGCTCGACCTCTTCGGGCGCTCGCCCTACCAGTTGCTGGTCTTCTCGCTGGAGACGGACGAGACGAGCGCCACGGCCGCGCTGCGGGCCGTCGACAGCTACCGGCTCAGCGGCGCGTTCGCCGCGCTCGCGGCGCTCGCGGAGCGGATCCCCGAGGGCGTGCACCGCGCGGGCGAGACCCTCGACCCGTCGACGACGATCGAGGCGTTGCGGAGCACCGCGGCGGTCGAGTCGCTGGAGCTGGTCGAGGCGCCCGCCGAGCATGCGGTCGAGGAGGGCGTACTGTGAGCGCGCCGAGACTGGTCGTCTGCGGCACCGGTTTCGGCCGGGTCCAGCTCGAGGCGCTGCGCGCCGAGCATGCGCCGTTCGAGCTCGCCGGCATCCTCGCGCGCGGCAGCGAGCGTTCGCGGACCTGCGCGCGCGAGCACGGCGTGCCGCTGTTCACCGACCCCGGACAGGTGCCCGACGACGTCGAGTTCGCGTCAGTGGCGGTCATGGCCGGCGTCAACGGCGGGCCGGGCACCGAACTTGCCCAGGCCTTCCTCGAACGCGGTGTGCACGTCATGCAGGAGAGCCCGATCCACCACGACGAGCTCGCCGCTTGCCTGCGCGCCGCGCGCCGCCACGGCGTCGTCCACCGCCTCAACACCCACTACGTCCACGTCGAGCCCGTCCGGCGCTTTCTCGCGGCGGCGCGGGCGCTGCGCGAGCGCCAGGCGCCACTGTTCGTCGACGCGACCTGCGCGATCCAGGTCGCCTTCAACCTCTTCGACATCCTCGGCCAGGCGCTCGGCGGCCTGCGGCCCTGGAGCTTCCGCGCGTGCGAGCGCGGCGACGGGCGGGCGCCGTTCCGGCAGCTGGCCGGCGAGATCGCGGGCGTGCCGTTGACTCTGCAGGTGCAGAACGAGCTCGATCCCTCCGACCCGGACAACGGGGCGCACCTGCTGCACCGTGTCACGATCGGTAGCGAGGGCGGGACGCTCACCTTGCTCTCCTCCCACGGGCCCGTCAACTGGAGTCCGCGCCCGCACTTTCCGCGCGAGGGCCGCGGCGCGACCGCGCTGCACGACGTGGAGGCTGCGCACCTGGACATCCCCAGCGCCGCCCCGATCGGCCCGGCGCACGCGCCGAGCTACCGCGAGATCCTGCGCGACGTGTGGCCGGACGGCGCTCGCCGCGCGCTGCACGGCTTCCGCGAAGCGGCGCTCGGCGGCGCCGATCCGCTCGCCGGCGGCCAGTACCACCTCGCGCTCTGTCGCGCCTGGCAGGACGCGACCTCCCTCCTCGGCTACCCGGAGACGGTGCCGCTGGAGGAGCCGCAACCGCTTTCGCGGGAGGACCTGGAAGCGAACCTGGAGGTACCCGCATGACGACGCCGACCACGCTTGCCACGAGCCCGTGGCTGCGCGTCCCCAGACCCGTACCGACCCCGCGCGTGCGGCTGGTGTGCTTCCCGCACGCCGGCGGCGCCGCGAGCGCGTTCGGCACGTGGGCGAACCGGCTGCCGGGCGACATCGAGGTCGCCGCCGTCCAGTATCCCGGGCGCCAGGATCGGATCGACGACCCGTGCGCACAGAACATGGAGGAGATCGTCGAGGCGGTCGCCGACGCGCTGCGGCCCGCGGACGGCGCGCCGCTGGCGCTGTTCGGCCACAGCATGGGCGCCGCGGTCGCGCACGAGGTGGCGCGTGAGGTTGAGCGGGCGGGGCGCGAGGTCGCCCACCTGTTCGTCTCCGGCCGGCCGGCGCCCGGATTGCGCGACGGTGGCTCGGTCCACGAGGGCGGCGACGACGCCCTGCTGGCCGACGTGCGGCGGCTGTCGGGTGACGTGCTCGCCGACCCGGCGCTGCGCGAGCTGGTCCTGCCTTCGCTACGTGCGGACTACCGGCTCATCGAGTCCTATGCGCCGTCCGGGGACGTCACCATCGACGCCCCGATCACCGCGTGCATCGGCGAGGACGACGCGGAGGTGACCCGTCCCGAGGCGATGGCGTGGGGCGATCACACCCGCGGAGCGTTCCGGCTGGAGACCTTCCGCGGCGATCACTTCTACCTCGTGCCGGAGGAGGCCGAGCTGCTCGACACCGTCGCGGCGGCCGTCGCACCCGTGGGGCGTGACCGCTGGCCCTCGACGCCATGAAAACCGGAAGGAGACCCGTGAACGACACGAGCATCGAAGTCGAGCACCTGCGCAAGTGCTTCGGCGACGTCGTCGCCGTGGAGGACGTGCACCTGACCGTGCGTCCCGGCACCATCGTCGGGCTGCTCGGCCCGAACGGCGCCGGCAAGACGACGACGATCCACTGCCTGACGACGCTGCTGCGTCCCGACGGCGGCCGCGCCTGGGTCGCGGGCCATGACGTCGTGCGCGAGCCGGACGCGGTCCGCGAGAGCATCGCGGTCACCGGCCAGTTCGCCGCGGTCGACCCCGCGCTGACGGGGCGCGGCAACCTGCGGCTGTTCGGCCGCCTGCTCGGCCTGGGGCGCCGCGAGGCGCGCGCCCGCGCCGACGAGCTGCTCGGCCGCTTCGACCTCGAAGCGGAGGCCGACAAGCCGGTCACGGACTACTCGGGCGGCCTGCGCCGGCGGCTTGACCTCGCGGTCAGCCTCGTGATCGAGCGGCCCGTGCTGATCCTCGACGAGCCCACCACCGGCCTCGATCCCCGCAGCCGGCGCGCGGTCTGGGCCACGGTCGCCGCCGAGCGCGAGCGCGGGACCGCGATCCTGCTGACGACCCAGTACCTCGAGGAGGCGGACGAGCTCGCCGACCGCGTCGTGGTCATCGACCACGGCCGCGTGATCCGCGAGGGCACGGCGAGCGAGCTCAAGGAGACGGTGGGCGGCGCGGTCTGCGAGGTTCGCATCGAGGATTCCGCGGCGCGCGAGCGGGCGCGCGCGGCGCTTGGCGAGCCCACCGCCGACGGCGAGGTACTCACGGTCGCCGCCGACGCGCCGCCGGCGCTCGCCGACATCGTGATGACGCTCGAGCGCGCGCACGTGACGCCCGATGACGTGCGGCTGCGCCGACCGTCGCTCGACGAGGTGTTCCTCGCCGTCACCGGCCACGAGGCCGAGGCCGCCGAGGAGCGGCGCGACCGGGAGGAGGTGCACGCGTGAGTGCCTCCGCGGGCGCCCTTGCCCGCCGCCCAGGTGGCGGGCTCATCCAGCAGGTGACGACGTTCATGGCGCGCAACGTCCGCGCCGGCGCCGACGGCGGCGCGATCGTCACGCTGGTCGTCTTCCCGCCGATCTTCGTGTTCGGCTTCCTCGCGCTGTTCTCGCGCCTGCTCGAGCGCCAGGGCGTGGACTACGCGCAGTTCCTGCCGCCGGCGATCGTGGTGCAGTGGATGTTCTCGGTCGCGATCTCGGCGGCCTTCGCCTACGCCGCCGACCGCCGCAGCGGCATGCTGGCGCGCTGCCGGATCCTGCCGATCCACCGCGGCGCGATGCTCGCCGGGCGACTCGGTGCCGAGGCCCTGCGAGCACTGATCGCCGTCGTGATCATCGCCGCGTGGGGCTACCTCGCGGGCTTCCGCTTCCACGGCGTGTTGTGGGCGCTGGCCTTTATCGCGTTCGCCGTGGCCTTCGGGCTCGTGCTGAGCGTCGGCACGAGCGCGGTCGGGATGGCGTCGACCGACCCGGAGGCGACCGCCTCGGTGCTGCACACCGCCTACATCCCGCTGCTCATGATCTCCAGCGCGTTCGTCCCGACGCGGGCCTTCCCGAGCTGGCTGGAGCCGATCGTGAGCGTCTCGCCCGTGACCGCGGTGCTCGATGCCCTGCGCGCGCTCGCGCAAGGGTCCGTATCCGCGGCGGATCTGTGGCCGGCGCTGGCGTGGATGGGCGGCCTGCTGGTCGTCTTCGCGCTCGCCGCCGCCCGCGCGGCAAAGAAGGTGCTGCCATGAGCCGGCTCACGACCACCGCGGTGCTCGCTGAACGCAACCTCGCGCGTTTCTTCCGCTCGCCCGAGCTGCTGGCCGGCACACTCGCGTTTCCGATCGTCCTGCTGCTCGTCATGCTCGTCGTCTTCGGCGAGGTCGTCGATGGCGTCGGCGCCGGCCGCTACGTCGACCGGCTCGCGCCCGGGATCGTGCTCTTCAGCGCCGGCTATGCGGCGGTCGGCACGGGCGTCGGCTTCCTCCAGGACCTCCAGAACGGCTTCCGCGACCGTCTGCGCCAGCTGCCGGTCAGCCACGGCGCGGTGCTCGCCGGCCGTGTCGCCGGCGATCTCGGGCGGCTGCTCGTCGTCGCGCTGGTCACCGTGGTGGGCGCCTACATCGTCGGCTTCCGCTTCTCCGGCGGCGTCCTCGCCACGGTCGGCTTCTTCGTGCTCGCCGTCGCCTTCGGCTCGGTGTTCCTGTGGCTGGGCATGGTCGTCGCGCTCACGGCGCGCGACGAGCAGACGGTCAGCGGCGCGCTCAGCACGCCGGTGACGCTGCTGCTGCTGTTCTCCTCGGCGCTCGTGCCGCTGGACGCGTTCCCGGGCTTCCTGCAAGGCATCGTCGAGTGGAACCCGCTCTCGCTGGCCAACGACACGCTGATGCGCCTGGCCTCCGACGGCGACCCCGGCGCCGGGCTGTGGAAGACCATCGCCTGGCTCGGCGTGCTGCTCGCCGTGCTGATCCCCCTCGCCCTGCGGCTGGACCGGAGGCAGACATGACCGCCGTGCACGACGCCTCGCTCGCCCACGAGGCCGCCGCCCAACTGCTCGAGCGCCACCGCGAGATCCAGCAGCCGCAGGTGTTCCGGCTGCTCGGCCTCGACTGGGACCTGCTGCCCGGGGTCTACGCGCCTCAGCTCACCGAGTCCGCGGCGCTGTATGCCGAGTGGCTTCCGTATCCGCTCGGCGGCTCGTTCTGCGAGATCGGCTGCGGCACCGGCTACCTCGCGGTGCTCGCCGCGCTGCGCGGCTGTACGTCCGTGCTCGCCGCGGACGTCAGCCGCGCCGCCGTGGAGAACGTGCGCCGCAACGCCGAGCGCCACGACGTGGGCGCGACCGTCGAAGCCGTCGAGTCCGATCTCTTCGCCGGCCTCCGGGATCGGCGCTTCGATCTCGTCTTCTGGAACTCGAGCTTCGTGAACCGCGACGCGGACGCGCAGCCCGCGGACGACCTCGAGGCCGCCGTGTTCGATCCCGGCTACGCGCTGCACGAGCGCTTCCTGGGCGAGGCCGGCGACCACCTCGAGCCGGGCGGACGGCTGCTGCTCGGGTTCTCCTCGCTCGGTGACACCGACCGGCTCGCCGCGGCCGCCACGACCCATGGCTGGGAGCTGCGACGGGTGCGCGCCGCCCCGAGCCGCGCGTCGGGCGGCTCGATCGAATACCAGCTGCTGGAAGCCCGCCGAGGCTGAGGAGGAAGCGATGAGCGCCACCGCAGATCTCACGGCCGATCCGCTTGAGCTCTTCCGGAGCTGGCACGACGAGTGGACCGCCCGCGAGCCCACGGACGCCGCCGCCGCGGTGCTCGCCACCGCCGACCAGCGCGGGCGGCCGTCCGCGCGCTACGTCGACCTCGCCCGGGTCGATCACGGCTTCGTGTTCTTCACCAACCACGGCAGCCGCAAGGGCATCGACCTCGCGGTCAATCCCGCCGCCGAGCTGTGTTTCGGCTGGCTCGAGGTCGGCCGGCAGATCCGCGTGTCCGGACCGGTCAGCCGCCTCGACGACGTCGACTCAGACGCACACTTCGCCACCCTTGCGCCGCCGCTGGCGCTGATGGCCTGGGCCAGCGATCAGCGTTCCCCGCTCGAGGACCCGCGGGCGCTGGAGGTTCGGCTCGCCGAAACCCAGGAGCGCTTCTCCGGACAGGAGATTCCGCGGCCGCTGCACTGGGGCGGATATCGCCTGCTGCCGGAGCAGGCGGAGTTCTGGGAGCAGAGCGGCCGAGCGCTCCCCCGGCGTTTGCGCTACGTGCGTATCGATGGTGCGTGGAGTTCGGAGCACGTCTCGCCATAGCCGCTCCCGGCAGCGCCTACGCGTCCCCTGGAGCGTGCTGGCCGCGATCGGCGCGATCGAATCCGACCACGGGCGCTCGCGCGCCCCAGGAGTGCGGTCCGGCATCAACGCGTTCGGCTGCTGCGCCGGGCCGATGCAGTTCAACCTGCGCAACGGCCCGCCCTCGACCTGGCAGAAGCTACCGCGTCGACGGCGACCGCGACGGCGACGTGGACCCCTACGAGGCAACGGATGCGATCGCCTCCGCTGGACGGTATCTGCGCGCACTGCTCGATCGGTCCGGGGGCGAGGTTGCCCTCGCCGTCTACGCCTACAACCACTCGCGCACCTATGTTGCCGACGTGCTCGCGCGCGCTCGCGTGTACAGCGTCCAGCCCAAGACCGCCCTCGCCGCGCCAGCGAGCTGCGCCGGCGGCCCTGAAGTCACTGCACCAGCGGACCCCGGACGGGCCGAACGGCGGGACATGCCGCGGACGTACACGATGCTGCCCGTGTGGGCGATGGCCGGTGGGCGGCGCGCCCAGCCGATCGACGCGCGCCTGATCGAGAACGCGCTGTGGCTGCTGCGCACCTACCACCTGCGCGTGACCGCCGGCCGCGAGGCGGGTCACAACGCCCACGGCGACGGCACCGCCCTCGACCTCGTGCCGTCCGAATCCGTTGACCAAGCCGCCTGGGATACCTCCGCCGGCGCGCTCGCGCAAGCACTCGGCTGGACACCCGACTGCGGAGCATCAGGCAGCCGGCCGACCTGCCCACTCGTCCCCGCGATCCAGTTCGTCGGCTACGAGGGCTACCCCGGCCACGGCTCACCCAGAACCTGCCGGGCCCCGTGCGCCGCGCATCTCCACGTCTCGTGGGCCTCCCCGTGCTTCGGCAGCAGCGCGCTCGTGGCCCCGTGCACATGGGTGCTGCGACTCGCGGCCCGCAAAGGGGGCGAGTTTCATCGACCCTAGACCTATATGGCGCATGAGCGACGAGACCCCACCCAACACGCTGTACACCCTCAAGGCGGCAACCCGGCCACACATCGACTGGGAGAACGTCTACGACGTCGCCATCGCCTCCGGGCGCACACGCTGGATGACGCCGGAGGAAGAGCGCGTCGCCGCCTGCGACGAACTGCTCGCCCACTGCATCCTCGAGCTGATCGGCCTCGCACGCTTCACGGTTCTCGCCCGCGTGCCTTCCAAGACCGGCGAGTGCCGCCGATCGATCCAGACCAGCAGCGCCACGCTGATCCGCCTGCTCGACCGCGCACTCTCCGCCCATAACCGCGCCCGACCAGTAGACGCGGACCCCGCCCGCGAAAACGTCGCGTTCGGCGCCAACGTCTACGCCAGCGACCCCAAGACCTACAGCTCCGCCACCACCTGGCCACTTCCAGCCGCCATCGACCGAGCCGCAAGCCACATCGCCGACGCGCTCGTGGCCCACACCCACGACCCCGCAGAACTCCACGGGTACGTCACCGCCGCGTCCAGCGAACTGCTCGTCGTCGCCGCAGCGACCGCTACGGGATCGCGCGAGGACGTCGGCGACGTAGGCGCTTGAGTGGTTGTAGCCGTAGACCGCGCGGAGATGTCGCCGCTCGCGTGCTCGAGCAGGGCGTGCAGGTAGCGTCCGGCGGAGGCGATCGCGTCCGCGGGGTCGTAGGGGTCGGTGTCGCCGTCGTGGTTGCCGTCGACGCGGTAGGTCTGCCAGGTCGAGGGCGGGCCGTTCGTGACGTTGAACTGCATCGGCCCGGCGCAGCACCCGAAGGCGTTGACCCCGGTCTGGACGCCCGGAGCCGTAGAGCGGCCGTGATCTGACTCGATCGCGCCGATCGCGGCGAGTACCGCCCACGGGACGCGGTAGGCAGCCCCCGCCTGCTGGTAGAGGGCGAGGTAGCGCGCGGGGATGGTGCTGGCCGCGTTGCTTGACGCTTCGCCGGTGTCGCCTGCGCAGTTGGGGTCGGTGAGGAGGCCGGGGATCAGGCTCGCGGCGCCCGCGAGCGCCAGCACGCCGGCGCTGGCCAGGGCGGCGGTGAGGCCGGCGAGCCGTGGGCCAGGGGAGAGCAGGGCGCCCACTTAGGCCCTCGGTTGGCGATACGGCGTCGGCGACTCGGCGCGCCGGGCGCGGCGACGAACTGGCCCCACGGCGGGGTGAGTGCCACGCGGCGCGGCGCTGGCGGTCAGCGACGGCGTGCGCGCGGACGGTCGTCTGGGGCGCGATGGCCGTGTCGGCCTGCGCGTGGAGCCGTCGCGCCCTGTCGGTTGGCGGCGGTTCGCGGCGTCGGGGAGGCTGGGGAAGGCGTCGGCGCGGGCGGCTCAAGCGCGGCGCCGCCGCGCCGGTGGGCGTGGGTGGCTGACCAGTCGAGCGAGGAGGCGATGAAGCCGAAGCGCTGCTGCCAGAAGCGGTGCGCGCCGCGGACCGTCTCGCGGGTCCAGCGCGGCCGCGATTGCGGCTTGCAGCGCTGGCAGTGGCGCGACGCGCGGCGCTTGCCGTCGGCGCCCGAGGTCGGCGTGCCGCAGCGCTCGCAGGTGCCGGCGTAGGAGGCCTTGCGGCGCTTGGCCTTCTCGCCGGTGGGGTCGTGGAGGTAGCCGCGGATCGGTGGCGGGCGCGCGGTCGAGCAGGTGGGCGATCTGGGCGATCGACCAGCCCTGCTGGCGGTGGTGTTGGGCGAGCAGGACGTTGCGTTTTCGCGTCAGGCGCCGGCCCTCCGGCGTGCGATCGGCGGTGGGGGCGGTCGCTGCGTGAGCCATCGTGAGCATGCTTCCGCCCATGCGCCCCGCTGCCTGCCGGGGTGCCGCTCACCGGGTGATGCGGTGCGTTGGGGATGCCTGCGACGTCAGGGCGGACAACGCCTCGGGCCTTGAGAGAGCGGATGGCGGCCCCGACGACCCGCTCGCGTCGGAGCGGTTCGTCGTGAGCTCGCGCGGCTACGCCGCCGCGTCGATCCTCTCCTGAACGCCGTCGAGGTTGAGGTCGTCGAGACTCGAGTCGCCACGGTGGGCGGCGAGGTCGACGGTGCTGCGCTCGGCGTGATCGATCACGAACGCGTCGCGGTGCAGTTGGGCCAGGCGCGGTGAGAGCATCGGGCGCAAGAAGGTCCACAGCGCGGCTCGGAGTAGCTCGTCGCCGCCGGGCAGCGCCTCGTGGAGTTTGCGGCTCATGCGCTCTGAGCCGAGGACCTTGGTGCGAGTGGCGCCGTCGGGGTCGAGTACGAACGCCGCGGCGCAGCGCGCGATGAGCGCAGCGATGCCGCGGAGCGGGTCGGGCTCGTCGAGCGCTCGGCGTAGCTCGGCCTCGACGATCGTGTCGACGGCCAGCGGTTCGTGGCGGCCGTGTTCGCCGACGGGGCGTTGGCGTTCGGGGTCGGTCCAGCCGGCGCCGTAGGCGATGATGTCGCGGGAGTCGCGGGCGATCAGGTGGCAGACGATCGCGCGCAGGGCGTCGAGCTGGGCGGGGGAGGGGTCGATCAGCGCGGCGCGTAGGTCGTGGTCGAGCCCGGGGTTGGTGCGGACCGCCTCGGCGTGGCGCTGGCGTTGTTGGTGGCGGCGTTCGCGCTCCTCGGCGGTGTCGGGGCGCTGTCTTGTCAGCCGCCTACTCGCTGTGGCGATCGGTGTGGCGCGTGACGTGGTCGAGCAGGCGTGCGCGGACGATGTCGAGTTCGGCGAGCTCGTCGAGGTCGGCAGGGACGCGCTCGGTGACCTCGACCGCGGGGAGCTCGCGCGTGGGTCGATCCGTGGTCCAGGTGGAAACGGCGATCGGGGCGTAGACGCGGTGCAGGGCGAGCTTGACGACGGTTTCGTTGCGGTCGGTGCAGAGGATGATGCCAACGCTCTCGCGGTCGTCACCGTGCCGGAGTTGCTCGTCGACGGCGTTCAGGTAGAAGTTCATCTTGGCCACGTGCTCGGGCTGGAATCGGCCGATCTTGAGCTCGATGATCACAAAGCGTCGCAGCGTGTGGTGGTAAAAGAGCAGGTCGAGGAAGAACTCGTCGCCGCCGACGACGATCGGCTTCTGGCGCCCGTAGAAGGCGAAGCCGGCGCCGAGCTCGATCAGGAACTTCTGGATGTCGGCGATCAATGCCTGCTCGAGCTCACGTTCGCGGAGGTCCTCGCTGAGCTCGAGGAAGTCGAACACGTAGGGGTCTTTGGTCGCGTGCAGGGCGGCGCCGGCGTCGCCGGGTCCGAGGATCTCGGTGAAGTTCGTCAGGGCGGCGCCTTGGCGTTGGTGGAGCTTGAGGTCGATCTGGCCCTTGAGCTGGCGGACCGACCAGCGCTGTTCGGCGGCGTTGTGCGCATACCAGATGTAGGTTTCGGGCTGGTCGGCGAAGCTGTCGAGCAGGGTGCGGTGGGCGGTCCACGAGATTTGTGCCATCGCTGATGGCACTTTCTCCGGCTCGGGCCAAAGCGCGGCGAAGCGGCGCATGTAGAAGAGGTTGCGGCGCGTGAAGCCGCGCGAGGAGCCGGTGTCGGCGGCGAGGTCTTGGGCGATCCGGCCGACGACATCGTCGCCCCAGTCGCCCGCCTGCTGTTGCGTGACGATGTCGCGCCCGATCGACCAGTAGAGCATCACGAGCTCGTCGTTGAGCGTGCGGGCGGCGCGTGCCTGGGATTCGCGGATCCGTTGGCGCAGGCGCTCGATCAGCTCGCGGTAGCTCGCGCTCGCGGCGACAGCGTCGAGATCGGATCTGCTGCGACGCGCGGGCGGTTGGCTCATCGGTCACTGACGGTACGCGTCGGCCCGGACTGCTCCGCCTGCGCCGACGTTCGTTCCCACGGGCGAGGGTCGCGGTGGCGTGGACTCGACGGTGGGTCTGCACTGGCGGCGGGCACGCTGACGGCGCGCAGCGATCTCCTCCCAAGGCCCGCGTTTGCAGGGCGATTGCCCGTAGATCGATCGCGAGATGGTTCGCGTGTCGACGTCGATCAGCTCGGTCCAGACCGGGGCCAGTCAGTCAAGTCGTTTGTTGTGGTGTAACGGCTCGTCGGGTTGATGGTGGTTGTTGTCGTGGTCGTTGCTGTTCATAACCGGAGGTTATGAACAGCTTGTCGCGCGCGCTCGCGCGGGCGCGGCGCGGGTCCCGGGCCGCCTGGTTCAGGCGGCCTGCAGCTCGAGCACCTCCTCTGCCGGCGCGGCGTCGGGCCGGGTGTCGTCGAGGAGCACGAGCGCGAGCGATTCCTCAGAGAGGTAGCGGCGGCTGACCAGCCACTCGTCGTTTTGCTCGATCAGCAGCGCGCCGGCGAGCCGGATCGCGCTGCGGTCGTTGGGGAAGATCCCGACCACGTCTGAGCGGCGGCCGATCTCGCGGTTCACGCGCTCCAACGGGTTGGTCGAGCGCAGCTTGGGCCAGTGCGTGTCGGGGAACTGGTAGAAGGCCAGCAGGTCCTCCTCGGCGCCCTCCAGCAGCTCGGCGACCTTCGGCGCCGGGCCGGCGAGGCGCTCGATCACCTCGCCGCAACGCAGCTCGGCCTGCTGGCGGCCGTCGGCGTTGAAGATCTCCCGCAGCGCCGCGGAGACCATGCCGCGCTGGGCGGGCCGGCAGTGGCGCAGCATGTCCCTGACGAAATGCACCGTACAGCGCTGCCACGGGCAGCCCAGCACCCGCGCGATCGCGCTCTTGAGGCCCTCGTGGCTGTCAGAGACGCACAAGCTGACCCCGGCCAGGCCGCGCTCGCGCAGCGAGCGCAAGAACTCGACCCAGAACGCCTCGGTCTCGGTCTCGCCGATGTCGAGGCCGATCACCTCCCGGCGGCCGGTCTCGTGCACCGCGTAGGCGATCACCAACGCCTTCGGGTACACGTGCCCGCGAGCGCGGACCTTGACCAGCTTGGCGTCAAGCCACAGGTACGGGTGCGCGCCCTCCAGCGGCCGGTTGCGGAACGCGTCGACCTGCTCATCCAACGCCCGGCACAGCGCCGACACGCGGTCCTTGCTCATCCCGTGAACGCCGAGCTGCTCGACCAGCCGATCGACCTTGCGGGTGCTCACGCCATTGACGTAAGCCTCCATCACGACCGCCACGATCGCCTGCTCACAGCGCCGCCGCGGCTCCAAGAACCCTGGGAAGTACGCCTCCCCGGAACGCTTGCGCGGGATCGCCAGCTCGATCTCACCGACGCGCGTCTCCCACACCCGCGGCCGGTACCCGTTGCGGTGCGTGACCCGCTCGCTGGAGACCTCGCCATGCCCAGCACCGATCTGCGCCGTGATCTCAGCCTCCATCAACTGCGCGGCGACGATCGCCACCGCCTCCTTGAGAAAGTCGCCATGCTCATCGAGCAGCGTCCGGCGGACGAGCTCCTGGGTCGTCATGCTCTGCCTGTCGGCCATCGTGGTGTTCCTTTCGTCAGTCGACTTGGTGGTCAACCGACGAGTCTCAGGACCCGCGGTGGCCGGCGTCGCCTCAGACTCCGGACTTTGCGCGGTCCCGCTACACCACTTCTACCGACATGACCGGCCAGTCGGAGGTGCGGCTGGTCGGGCAGCGGGTCCTGCAGCCGCTCGCGGTGCTCGCGATTGTCGACTGCCGGGAAGGCGGAAACGCGAATATTCGCGACGACTGGAGTCGCGGCCGTGGTAATTCCGGGATATTTTGCCTGCGCCCACTCAGGGTTAGCAGACAAAAAAGACCCACATTGCGGGCCTTTTTGATGCCGGAGGAGGGACTCGAACCCCCGACACGCGGATTATGATTCCGCTGCTCTAACCGACTGAGCTACTCCGGCGAGGGTGCGGGCGGAGTTTAGCTTGGGTGGCTGGCGCTCGACTGGAGTGCCATCCCGCGTGCACGTGCGCAACGGCGGACGAGCGACACGCGGACCCCCCCGGCGGACAACGGGGAACCCTGGCCGCAGTGCCAGGCATCACGGACACCATGGCTGACACCGCCAGGCCGCATCAGCACGCTGCATCGCTCCGCGCCCCTGGGGCCCCTACGATCGCGCTCGTGGACCGCCTCCTGGAGCGCGAGAACGAGCTCGCGGAGCTGGAACGCCTGCTCGCGCAGGCGCCCGCCGGCCGCGGCTCCCTGGTGCTGATCGGCGCGGAGGCCGGGGCGGGGAAGACGGCGCTCGTCCGGGCGTTCGAGGCCCGCGCGGGAGAGGTCGCGCTGTGGCGTAGCCACTGCGAGCCGCTGTCGGTGCCGATCCCGCTCGCCCCGGTCCGCGAGCTCGCCGCCGCCGCGGGGGTGCCGGACGGCGGCGAGCGGCTCGAGCTGTCGCGCGGGCTGCGCGAGGCGTTGACGAAAGACACGACGGTCGTAGTGCTCGAGGACCTGCACTGGGCGGACGCGGCGACGCTGGATGTCGTGCGGCTGCTCGCCGGCTGGGTCGAGCGGGGAGGGGCCGTCGTGCTCGCGACCTACCGCGACGACGAGCTCGGCGGCACGAGGACCTGAGGCTCCTCGTCGGCGACCTGGTCACTCGCCCGGGCACGCAGCGCCTGAGCCCGGCTGCGCTCTCGCACAAAGCCGTCAGCGAGCTGGCGGAGCCGGCGGCGCTCGACCCGGGCGAGCTGATGCGCCTGACGGGCGGGAAGGCGCTGTTGGTGGTGGAATCGATCGCCGCCCGCGGCGGCCTCCCGGCGAGCGTCCGCCACGCGACGCTGGCGCGCACGCGGCGCCTCCCGCCGCCGGCTCGCGGCGCGCAGGACGCCGCGGCGGTGATCGGGCCGGACGTGCCGCTCGCCCTGCTGCGCGAGGTCGCGGGCGCGGAGGCCGACGCGATCGAGGACTGCGTCGCGCACGACGTCCTGGTCGGCTCGGGCGCGACGGTGTCCTTCCGTCACGAGCTGATCCGCCGCGCCGTCGAGCAGTCGATCGCTCCCGTGCCCGGCACGCGGCTGCACGCGCGCGTGCTCGAAGCGCTGGAGCGGCGAGACGTGCCGCCGGCGCGCCTCGCCCACCGCGTGCGCGCCTGTGCGGCGGCCGCGGCGCGCGAAGCGGAGCGGCTCGGCGCGCACGCGGATGCCGCTCGCCAGTACGAGCGCGCGCTGGTTGCCGGCTCGCCGGGCGAGCCGCGCAGATCGAACTCCAGATCGGGTTCGGCCACGCCGCATGGCTGTCGGCCCGCGAGCAGGAGGCCGAGCGCGTGCTGGGCGACGCGGCTCGCGCCGCCGAGCGGCTCGGCGAGCGGGGGCTGCTGGCCGGCGCCCTCAGCGAGCAGAGCGGCGCGCTGTGGGAGCTCGACCGCATGGACGAGTCGCGCGCCGCGCAGGAGCGCGCGGTCGAGGAGATCGAGGACGGCGGCGACCCGGCAGCGCTCACGCGCGCGCTGTCGGGGGCTGGTCTCGCTGCTGGCGGTGGGCATCGACCCCGACGCGGCGCTCGCCGCCGGGCCGCGCGCGCTGCGCGGCGCCGGCGAGGTCGAGCGGATCGAGATCGAGGTGAGCCTGGCGCTGGCGCGCGACATCCAGGTCGACCCCGACGCGGGCACGCGGCTCGCGCGCTGCCTGCAGGACGCGCGCGGCTGGCGCCCACGGCGCGGCGATGCGCGCCTGCGTCAACGGCTGCTGGGTCGCGGCGGTCAACCGCGACCATCCAACGGTCGACTGCTTCGCTCCCGCCGCGCTCGAGTTCTTCGAGGAGATCCGGGTCCTGCATCCGCGCGACGACGTCGCGGGCGCGCTGGCCCGCAGCCTGCTCGACGCCGGCTGCGGCGCGGGCCTCGCGCTGCGGCTGGCCGCGGACTGCGGCGCCGAGGTGACCGGCCTGGACGCCACCGAGACGCTGCTGGCCGACGCCCGCCGCCGCGTGCCGGGCGCGCGCCTCGACCACGGCGACGTCGAACAGCTGCCCTACGCCGACGGCGCGTTCGACGTCGTGACGGGCTTGAACGCCTTCCAGTACGCGAGCCGGCCGGTCGAGGCGCTTCGGGAGGCGCAGCGGGTGACACGGCCGGGCGGATCGGTCCTCGCGCTCGTCTGGGTCCCGGCGGATCGCTGCGAAGCGGCCCCGCATCTGGCCGCCGTCGGTGCGCTGGCCCCTCCGCCGCCGCCCGGCACCCCGGGCTCGTTCGCGCTGTCTTACCCGGGCGCGCTCGTCGCGCTGATGAGCGATGCCGGCCTGCTCGAGGTCACGATCGCCGACGTCCCCGGCGACTGGAGTTACCCGGACGAGGCGACGGCGCTGCGCGGCCTGCTCTCCGCCGGCCCGGTCGTGAAGGCGATCGAGTACGCGGGGGAGGACGCCGTCCGCGCCGCAATCGCCGCCGCCGTCGCGCCCTTCCGCCGGCGCGACGGCGGCTACCGCCTGCAGAACACGTTCCGCTACGCCGTCGGCGCTACGTCGCGCACTCCTTGAAGCACGGCACGGTCAGGTTCACGGGCTTCGAGAGCGTCTGCACCCGGCCGCCGACGCCGAACGTGCGCACGGTGAGCTCGTAACGGCCGGGCAGCAGGTGCCGCGGGACGCGCTTGGACAGGCGCGTGCGCCCGTGCAGGCGGCCGAGCGGCATCCGGATCGGCGCGCTCAGGCGCTTGGAGTCGCGCCCGAGCACGAGCTGAAAGCCGAGCACGCGGCGCAGGATGATCCCGACGGTCGTGGTCTTCTGGGTCACGACCGTCGATCCCACCACGCGGCAGGAGACCGTGGCGCCCTTCAGCGCCGTGCACTGGATGTTCGGCTGCAGCAGGAACGCGGTGCTGGTCCTGGCGGTCGGGTCGTCGGCAATCGAGATCCCGCCCTGGAGCGCGCGCGACTCGCCGAGCGGGTGGGAGTCGGCGGGCGGCGTCGCGCCGATGTCGAGGCCGGCGGGATCGACGAGCAGGTTGTTGGCGAAGTCGAACAGCAGGATGCGCTCGTGGCCGTCGGCGCCGTGGCGCAGGACCGCGAGGTAGCGGCCGTCGCGCGTCCAGGCGGGCTGGCGCTCGTCGGCCAGGCTGTTGATCGCGGGCAGCGACGTGCTGACGTGGCCGGAAGCGTCCACCGAGTAGATGTCGCCGTTGCCGGCGCCGCCGTTCGGGATCGCCTCGAACGCCACCAGCCCGGTCCCGATCACGGCCGGGTGGCCGAAGACCTGGTTCGGTGCGTGCGGGACGGTCAGGTCGAGCGTCGGCGCCCCGGCGAAGCCCGGCGCGTAGCGGCGGACGCGCAGCGCGATGTCCGACACGGCGGAGCCGTCGGGGTAGCGCGTGACGGGGTAGCGCGACCAGGCGAGTAGCGGCGTCGCGCCCGCGCCTGCGGACGGGTTGAAGATGCCGGTCGTCGAGCCGACGCTCGTGTCCGGCGCGGCGGACGGCGGGATCGAGACCTCGGCGCCCGAGTTCCCCGCCGGCGTGCAAATGAACTCGAGTGGGCAGGTCGCGGGCGGCGCCGCCGGCGGCGGGGGCGGGACGTCGCTGAGCTGCGCCGGGGCGCTGTTGGAGAGGTCCGTGATCGTCGCGAAGGAAGACTGCTGCGCGCTGAACGGGAAGTTGCCGTTGATCACCCAGCGCCCGTCGGAGCTGATCGACGGCGTCTGGCGCAGCGCGTCGGAGAACTGGAACGGCGGCGGGGTGACGATCCGCCCGGCGTGCAGGTCGACCACGACGAGCTGCTTGTTGTAGATCGGCGGGCGCTCGGGGCCGGGCGTGTTCGCGAGCGTGTCACGCTCGAACGCCAGCAGCCGCCCGTCGCCCGAGAGCGTGGGGTGGAACTCGTTGGCGGCGGTGTTGATCCCCGGCGGGAGCGTCACCGGCGAGCCGTCCTGTTGGAGGTCGCGCACGGCGACGTCGAAACCCTGGCCGGGCACGACGTGGTCGTACGCGACGAGGACGTCAGCCCGCGCGGCCGGCGCCAGGACGGCGCTGGCGACCAGTGCCACGGCGAGAACGGAGAAGCGGCGATCCATGCGTTGCCTCGTTTCGGATGGCGTTCGCAGTCAGTGACGCCGGCGCCGGGCGATTTGTTCCGAAGGCGAACTGCGCGACGACGCCCGCGCCCAGCGCGGCGAGTGCGCCCGCCAGCAGCCCGGCGCGCGGGCCTGCGGCCTCGGCGAGCCAGCCGACGAGCGGCGCGCCGATCGGCGTCGAGCCGAGGAAGACGACCGAGTACAGCGCCATGACGCGCCCGCGCATGAGCGGCTCGACCGCGATCTGCAGCGACGAGTTCACGCCCGCGGCGAACGTGACGCTGGCGGCGCCGAGCGGCACCAGCGCGGCGATCTGCAGCGGCAGCGTCGGTGCCGCGGCGGCCAGCAGCATGGCCGAGCCGAACGCCAGCGAGCTGAGCACGAGCAGGCGCGGCGAGACGCGGCCGCGCGCCCCGGAGGCCAGCGCCCCGGACACCGAGCCCACGCCCATCGCGGCCGTCAGGAACGCGTACGTCGACGCCGACCCGTGCCACGTGAAGTCCGCGAGCAGCGGCAGCAGCACCTGGAAGTTGAACGACACGGTCCCGACCACGGCCATCATCGCCAGCGGGATCCGCAGCTCCGGCGTGCGCCGGACGTACTCGAGCGCGGACCGCAGCTCGCCCTTCTTGCGCGCGACCGGCTCGGGTGTTCTGAGCTCGGCCGGGTCCATGGTGCGCAGTGCGACGAGCATCGCGAGGAAGCTGAAGGAGTTGAGCAGGAAGCACGGCGCGACGCCGAGCAGGGCGATGACGGCTCCCGCGGCGGCCGGGCCGATGATGCGCGAGGTGTGGACGACGACGGAGTTCAGCGAGACCGCGTTGACCACGCGCTCGGGTCCCACCATCTCGACCACGAACGACTGCCGCGCCGGGTTGTCGAGGGCGGTGACCGACCCGCGCACCAGCACCAGCGCGAGCACCATCCACGCCTGCACGACGCCTGCCGATGTGAGGCCCCAGAGCGTCAGCGCCGGCACCGCCATCGCCATCTGGGTGAAGGTGAGCAGACGCCGCTTGGGCATCCGGTCGGCGAGCAGGCCGCCCCAGGCGCCGAACAGCAGGATCGGGAGGAACTGCAGCCCGGCCGTCAGCCCGACCGACACGCCGGAGCCGGTCAGCTTGACCATCAGCCACATCTCGGCGACGTTCTGCATCCAGTTGCCGCTGATCGAGACGACCTGACCGCTGAAGTACCGGCGGTAGTTCGGGACACGCAGGGAGGTGAAGGTGCGCTCGAGCGTGGCCGTCACGAACGGCCCTCCTCGAGCATGCGCTCGAGGATGCCGGCCGCCGCGTCGAGCGTGGCGAGGTCCTCAGGGTTCAGGCCTTCCAGGCGCCGAGCCAGGTAGGCGTCCTTGCGTTCACGCAGCGCGTCCAGCGTCGCGGCGCCGGTCGCGGTGGCCGACACGAGGGAGGAACGGCGGTCCGCCGGGTCCGCGGTGCGCTCGACCAGCCCCATCTCTTCCAGCCGCGCCAGCACGCGCGTGGCGGTCGGCCGCTGGATGCGCTCGCGGACGGCGAGCTCGGAGGGCGTCAGCGGTCCGTGGCAGACGATCGTGGTCAGCGTCGCGGCCTGCGACGGGCTCAGGTGTCCGCCCGCCTCCTGGCGCATGCGCCGGCCGAGCCGCGTGATCGCGGGCCGCAGCCGGTGGGCCAGGTCGGTGGAGGAGATGATACGCACTGCTAATTACCCTAGCAAACTATCTTCGGACGCGTACGATCAGCACCCATGGACGATCCGCAGCCCGCGATAGTCGTCGCCGGCGACCCGACTGGGGGCGCCGGCGGCGCGGCCGGGGGCGCGGGCGGCGCGGCCGGGGGCGCGGGCGGCGCGGCCGGGGGCGCGGGCGGCGCGGCCGGGGGCGCGGGCGGCGCGGCCGGCGCGGCCGGGGGCGCGGGCGGCGCGGCCGGGGGCGCGGGCGGCGCGGGCGGCGCGGCCGGGGGCGCGTGATTCCTCCGCTGCTCGCCGTACCGAACGTCTCGGAGGGGCGCGACCAGGCGACCGTGGAGGCGATCGCGCGCGCGTTCGGCCCCGGGCTGCTCCACCACTCGAGCGACCCGGACCACCACCGGGCGGTGTTCACGCTCCAGGGCGAGCCCGGCGCCCTGCATCAAGCGGTCCTCGCGGGCGCGCGCGAGGTCCTCGCGCGCGTGGACCTGAGCCGCCACGAGGGCGTCCACCCGCGCGTCGGCGCGCTCGACGTCGCCCCGATCGTCTACCTCGACGAATCCCTACGCGGCGCGGCCTGCGCCGAGGCGCTCGTGCTGGCCGACGAGCTCGGTCTGCTCGGCATCCCCGTCTACCTCTACGGCGAGCTCGGCGGCGGGCGCACGCGCGCCGAGCTGCGTCGCCCCGGCGGCCTCGGCGCGCCGGACTTCGGACCGGCGACCCATCCCACCGCGGGCGCCACGCTGGTCGCCGCCCGCCCGCCGCTGATCGCCTTCAACGTCGAGATCGACGCGCCGCTGGAGACCGCCAAGGAGATCGCGCGCGAGCTGCGCAGCACGCTCGACGTGCGCGCGCTCGGCCTGCGGCTCACCGGCACCGTCCAGGTCTCGACCAACATCGAGGACCACACGCGGGTGACCGCGGCGGACGTCGTGGCCGCCGTCCGGGCGCGGGCGCGGGTCACCGGAGCCGAGCTCGTCGCCCCCGCGCCGCGCGCGGCGCTCGCCGGCTTCCCCGAGGACGTGCCGCTTCGGGGCCCGAAACCCCTGGAGGATCATCTACTCTCGTAATACTCATGGCCCAGACGAAGCGCAAGCGGCGAACGAAGCACCGGGGCAACGCCGCCGGCTCGATCGAGGTGCGCGGCCGGACCGGCCGCAAGCCCACCCCGGAGGAGCGCAAGCAGACCGCGCGCCAGTCCGGCCGCGCACGCCGCACGGCCAAGCCGCCGTCGTGGAAGAGCGCGGCGACGAAGGCGGGGGCCATGGCGGTCCTGCTGTTCGCGCTCACGCAGTTCAACATCCTGGGCAACAACGCCACGGTCGCCAGCGGGGCGCTGCTGTCGCTGATGGCGTTCGTGATCTACACGCCGCTGGCCTACGTGACCGACCGCTTCGTCTACAACCGCATGCTGCGCCAGCAGCAGCGCAAGTGATGGACGTCCGCTACCTCACCGTCGGCCCGGTTCAGGAGAACACGTGGTTCGCGAGCCAGGACGGCCGCGGCCTGCTGATCGACCCCGGTGACGAGCCCGACCTGCTCAAGCAGGCGGTCGCGGACCTGGGCGTCACGATCGAGGCGATCCTGATCACCCACTGCCACTTCGACCACGTCGGCGCCGTCGCCGAGCTGGCCCGCGCCACCAAGGCGCCGGTCCACTGCCCGGCCGGCGAGGTGATGATGCTCGAGAACATCAACGACTACGTGCGTTTCCCAGGATTCGGGCCGTTCGAGTCCTACTCGCCCGAGGTGACGGTCGCGGGCGGCGACCGGCTCGAGCTCGCCGGCTTCGATATCGAGGTCCTGAGCACGCCGGGTCACAGCCCCGACCACGTCACGTACGTGATCGGCACCATGGCGTTCAGCGGCGACGTGCTCTTCCAGGGGTCGATCGGCCGCACCGATCTGCCGGGCTCGGACCCCGCGATCCTGATGCAGTCGATAGCGATGCTGCTGGACAAGCTGCCCGACGACACGAACATCCTGCCGGGTCACATGGGTCCGACGACGCTCGGCGCCGAGCGCGCGACGAACCCGTTCCTGCGCGAGCTCGCCGCACGGTGAGCAGCAGGATCCAGGCGCCACGCGGCACGTACGACGTGCTGCCCGCGCTCGCGGCCGAACGCGCCGGGCTCGAGGCGACCGCCGCGAAGATCCTCGGCCGGGCAGGGTACGGGCGGATCGAGACGCCGGCGTTCGAGGCGACCCATCTGTTCAGCCGCACGGTGGGGGAGGCGACCGACGTCGTCCAGAAGGAGATGTACACGTTCCCCGACGCGAGCGGCGACCACCTGACGCTGCGCCCCGAGGGCACGGCGCCGGTCGTGCGCGCGTACCTCGAGCACGGGATGCACAAGGAGCCGCAGCCGGTGAAGCTGTGGTACCTGTCGAGCTTCTTTCGCTACGAGCGCCCGCAGGCCGGTCGCTACCGCCAGTTCTGGCAGGTCGGCGCGGAGGCGATCGGCTCCGCCGACCCGGCGGTCGACGCCGAGCTGATCCTGCTGCTCGGCGAGCTGCTCGAAGCACTCGGTGCCCGCGAGGTGCGGCTCGTGCTCGCCACGCTGGGCCAGCCCGAGGCCCGTGCCGCCTACCGCGAGGAGCTCAAGGCGTACCTGCGCGCGCACGAGGACGAGCTCTCGAGCGAGGTGCGCGAGCGGATCGACCTCAACCCGCTGCGCGCGTTCGACGCCAAGCACGAGTCCACCCAGCGCGTGATGGCCGGCGCGCCGCGGCTGATCGACCGCCTGCCGCAGGAGGACCTCGACCACTTCGGCGAGGTCCGCTACCTGCTCGATCAGGCCGGGCTGCCGCACGACGTCGACACGACCCTGGTGCGCGGGCTCGACTACTACACGCGCACGCTGTTCGAGTTCCAGTCGGGCGCGCTCGAGGCCGCGCAGAACACGCTCGGCGGCGGCGGCCGCTACGACCACCTCGCCGAGCAGATCGGCGGGCCGCCGACCCCCGGCATGGGCTGGGCCGCGGGCGTGGAGCGGATGCTCATGGCCTCGACGCGCCCGCAGCCCGTCGCGGCACCGGTCGAGCTCTACGTCGCCTACGCGCCCGAGCACAAGGCGGCGGCGTTCCGGCTGGCCGCGGACGCCCGCCGTGCCGGCGCCAGCACGAGACTCGAACTCGCCGGTCGCAGCATCAAGGGACAGCTCAAGCAGGCCTCGCGCAGCGGCGCCCGCTACGTTGCCGTCTTCGGCGACGAGGGCGTCCAGCTGCGCGACCGCGAGGGCGGCGAGGACAAGCTCGTCGAGCCGGACACCGTCATGCACCACATCAGGGGAAGAATGTGAGACCTCCGCGCGCGAACCCGTACCGCGACGCCTGGGCCGGCGAGCTGGACGGCGCACGGGTCGACGAGCACGTGCGCGTGGCGGGCTGGGTCCACCGCCGCCGCGACCACGGCGGGCTGGTCTTCATCGACCTGCGCGACCGGTCCGGGATCGTCCAGCTGGTCTTCCATCCCGAAACGGCGCCCGAGGCGCACGCGCTGGCGCAGCGGCTGCGGCCCGAGCACGTGCTGACCGCGGCCGGGCAGGTCGTCCGCCGCGAGGAGGGCAACGTCAACCCCAACCTCAAGACGGGCGAGATCGAGGTCTCGGTGGCCGAGGCCGAGCACCTCGCGGAGTCGCTGACGCCGCCGTTCGCGATCGACGAGGACACGCCGGTGGACGAGATGATCCGCCTGCGCAACCGCATGCTGGACCTCCGGCGCCAGAACATGCAGGAAGCGATGATCCTGCGCCATACGGTCAATCGTGCGATTCGGGATTATCTCAACGCAAACGATTTTCTCGAGATCGAAACGCCGATCCTGACGCGCTCGACGCCCGAGGGCGCGCGCGACTTCCTGGTGCCCGCGCGGCTGAGCCCGGGGGCGTTCTACGCCTTGCCGCAGTCGCCCCAATTGTTCAAACAGCTTTTGATGATGAGCGGCTATGAGCGCTACTACCAGATCGCTCGCTGCTTCCGCGACGAGGACCTGCGCGCCGACCGCCAGCCCGAGTTCACGCAGCTCGACCTCGAGATGGCGTTCGTCGAGGAGGAGGACGTCCTCACCACGATCGAGGGCCTGCTGTGGCGCGTGTTCCAGGACGCCGGCTTCGAGGCGCCGCCGCCGCCGTGGCCGCGGCTCGGCTACGACGAGGCGATGGCGCGCTTCGGCTCCGACAAGCCCGACACGCGCTTCGGCCTGGAGATCGTCGACCTCGGCGCGGCCGTCGGGGGGACGCAGTTCAAGGTCTTCCAGGCGGGCGTTGTCCGCGGGCTCAACGCGGGCCCGCGCGCGGCGTCGCGCGCCGAGCTCGACCAGCTGACCGAGGTCGTCAAGCGCCACGGCGCCGGCGGGCTCGTGTGGGCGTTCGTGCAGGACGACGGCACCTGGCGCTCGCCGATCGCCAAGTTCCTGTCCGACGACGAGCGCGCCGGGATCGAGCGCGCGCTGGGCGCCAAGCCCGGCGACCTGCTGCTGATCGTGGCCGACGCGCGGGCGCTGACCGTCGCCGTGTCGCTCGGCGAGCTGCGGCTCGAGCTCGCGCGCCGCTACGAGCTGATCCCGGCCGGCCGCCACGAGCTGCTCTGGGTGATCGACTTCCCGATGTTCGAGTTCAACGCCGGCGAGCGGCGCTGGGACGCGCTGCACCATCCGTTCACCGCGCCGCTGGGCTCATTCGAGGACCCGGGCGCGCTGCGCTCGCGCGCGTACGACATCGTGCTCGACGGCTCGGAGATCGGTGGCGGGTCGATCCGTATCAACCGCCCCGAGGTGCAGCAGCAGGTGTTCAACGCACTCGGCATCTCCGAAGCGGAGGCGGACGCGCGCTTCGGCTTCCTGCTCGAGGCGCTGCAGTACGGCGCGCCGCCGCACGGTGGCCTCGCGCTCGGGATCGACCGGATCGTGGCGATCCTGGCCGCGCGCGACTCGATCCGCGACGTCATCGCCTTCCCCAAGACCGCGTCCGGCTCGGACCCGCTGACCGGCGCCCCCGCGGCCGTCGATGCGGCCCAGCTCGCCGAGGTGGGCGTGCGTCTCACCGTGCCCCCTCCGGTGTAGGCCCCATACGGCTCAACCTCGCTGTCGATGATGCCGATGGTGAGGGCGTGAGCCAGATCAGTCTGCCCGTCCGCATCCTCCTCATCGGCGCCGTCGTGTTCCTTGCTGCCTGGTTCACGCTGCTGCGCCCCAAGACTGCCACCGTCGATGCGTCGACCACTCCCGTGACCGCCGCGGCCACGCCGCAGACCGGCCTCGGTCGCGCCGTCGCGTCCGCGAAGAAGGCCGCCGGCCTCACCCCGACCGCGACCGCGACCGCCGCGCCGGCCGCGACCGCGACGCCGGCGACCTCCCAGCCCGACGCGAAGCCGGTCGCGATGCCGGCGACCGCGCTCGCGAAGCTCCCCGGCGACGTCGCCCGCGCGCTCCGGGCGCGCAAGGTGCTCGTGCTCGGCGTGCTCGGCGACGGCGCCAAGCCCTGGCGCCCGCTGAGCGATGACGACCGCTACGTCCGCAACTCGCTGCGCAAGGTCAACCGCTATGACGGCCAGGTGGTCGTCAAGGACGTCCCGGTCACCAAGCTCGCCACCTACGGCGCGCTCGTCGGCGACCTCGACGTCAGCGAGACCCCGAGCGTCGTGGTCATCGATCGTGACCTCAAGGGCACCGTGCTCACCGGCTACGTGGACCGCGTCGCGGTCAACCAGGTCATCCAGGATGCGCGCCGCGCGTCGATCCGGCCGTACGTCACGGACCCCTACCTGCTCAAGGCCAACCGGGTCTGCGCCAACGACCAGATCGTGACCACGCGCTGGTCGTGGCCGACGGTCAACGGTCCGAAGGCGAAGCGGGCGGCGTTCAAGCGCGAGTACGCCAACCACGTCGCGACGCGCGACGCCGTCGTCCGGCTCGAGGCTCCCAAGCGCTGGCGCTCGCTCAAGAAGGCCTGGGTCGGCGTGCTCAACTCGGACCTCGCGTTCGGAGACCGGCTGGCCAAGCGCGTCAAGCACAACGACTGGACCGGCTACGACGCCGCGATCGCCTCCCACGACACGAGCGGCTTCGACAAGCTCGACCACCGCTTCGACGCCGCCGGCCTCACCAGCTGCTCGCGGGGACGCGCGCTGTAACTATCCTCGGCGCTCGTGGATCGCGAGCGCTTCACCGAGCACCTCGCCGCGCCCCTCGGGCGCGGCGTCGTGCTGTCCGGAGCGCATGACGGCGCTGCCGGCGGCTCGGTCTGCGGAGACCTGATCCGGGTGTCCGTCGCGCTCGACGGCGAGCGGATCCGGGCCGCGTTCGACGCCGAGGGCTGTGGCGCGCTGATCGCCGCCGGCTCGGCGCTCGTCACGCTCGTCGACGGCGAGCCGCTGCTCGACGCGGCGCGCGTGGGTACGCGCGAGATCGCACGCGAGCTGGGCGGGCTGTCGCCCGGCAAGCTGCACGCCGCGGACCTGGCCGCCGACGCGCTGCACCGGGCGCTCGGCCCCGCGGCGCGCGAGGCCGCCCTGCCGATGAGCGACCGCACGCTCGTCGCGATGAGCGGCGGCGTGGACTCCGCCGTCGCGGCGCTGCTGTGCGGCGAGAGCGCGGTCGCCGTCACGCTCGAGCTGTGGGCGAGCGAGCACGAGGCATCGTGCTGCAGCGCGAACGCGGTGCGCCTCGCGCGCTCGGTCGCGCACCAGATGGGCTTGCCGCACTTCACGCTCGACCTGCGCGCGGAGTTCCGCGCCGGCGTCGTGGACCCGTTTCTGGCCGGTTACGCGGCGGGGGAGACGCCGAACCCCTGCGTCGGCTGCAACGGCCACGTGCGCCTGGACGCGATGCTCGACTTCGCCACCGCGCTCGGATGCGCCGAGCTCGCCACCGGCCACTACGCGCGGCGCACCGAGGACGGCCTGCTGCGCGTCGCCGCCGACCCCGCGAAGGACCAGACCTACATGCTCTCCGCGCTGGCGCCGCAGTCGCTCGAGCGGATGCGGTTCCCGCTCGCCGAGCTGACCAAGCCGCAGGTGCGCGAGCTGGCGGCGGCGGCGGAGCTGCCGGTGGCGAGCCGCGCCGACTCGCAGGACCTCTGCTTCCTCGCGGGGACCGGCAAGGCGGCCTTCCTCCAGCGCCACGCGGGCCTCGCCGACGCGCCCGGCGAGATCGTCGACGCGAGCGGCGAGGTGCTCGGCCGGCATCCGGGCTTTCATCACTTCACGGTCGGCCAGCGCAAGGGGCTCGGCGTGTTCGCGCCCGAGCCGCTCTACGTCCTGCGCACGGAGGCGTCGGTCAACCGCGTCGTCGTCGGGACGCGCGAGCAGCTCGCGACCGACCGCGTCCGCGTGCGCGGGGCGCGCCTGCACCGACCCGGGGCGGAGGTCGACGCCGTGCGCCTGCGCTACCACTCGCGCGCGGTGCCGTGCCGGGTGGCGGGGTCGCCCGGGGCCGGTGTGCACCGGCGCCTGGACCTCGAGCTCGAGCAGCCGTTCCTCGGCGCCGCACCGGGCCAGGCCGCCTGCCTGCTGCACGGCGACGTGATCGTCGGCTGGGCGACGATCAGCGCGTAGCGAGATGCCACGCGGCGACCGACGCTGCGTCGCGGATCTCGTTCTCGCGCACCATCCGCTCGACCTCGTCGGCTGAGAAGCGCCGCGCGATCAGTCCCTGCTCGGTCGGGTTCGAGTCCGCACGCGCGCCACACATCGACGTGCTGGTCGGTGAGCCCGTTGCGGGAACTCCCAGCAGTGCCGCCGGATCGGATGGCGGAACCACACGTGGTGGTCCTCGACACGACGGCGGCTCTCGACCCAGGCGTACAGGCCGTCGGCGCCGCGATCCTCGTGGAGGCGCATCCAGCGGTTCTCGTAGACCACGCGGCTCGACGTGACGCCCACCACCGGCACCCTAGACTCAGGCGCGTGACGTCCGACGAGATTCGCGAACGCTTTCTCGGCTTCTACACGAGCCGCGACCACCTCCTACTGCCCTCAGGCTCGCTCGTGCCCGCCGAGCACGATCCGTCGGTCCTGCTCACCACTGCGGGAATGCATCCGCTCAAGCCCTACTTCCAGGGCCGCGAGGCGCCGCCCCATCAGCGGCTGACCTCGTGCCAGAAGTGCTTCCGCACCCCCGACATCGACCAGGTCGGCCTGACCACGCGGCACCTGACGTTCTTCGAGATGCTCGGCAACTTCTCGATCGGGGACTACTTCAAGCAGGGCGCGGTGGAGTTCGCGTGGGAGCTGTCGCTCGAGGGCTTCGGCTTCAACCCCGACGACATCTGGGTCACGGTCTTCGAGGGCGACGAGGAGCTCGGGCTGGGGCCCGACGAGGAGGCGATCGAGGCGTGGCTGTCGATCGGCGTCCCGCGCGAGCGGATCGTCGGCTGCCCGCGCTCTGAGAACTTCTGGCAGGCTGGGCCGACCGGGCCGTGCGGGCCGTGCTCGGAGCTCTACCTGGATCGCGGCCTGGACTTCGGCAAGCCCGACGACCTGCCGGGCGGCGAGAACGAGCGCTTCCTCGAGTACTGGAACCTCGTCTTCATGCAGTTCGAGCAGAACCCGGTCAACACGCTGACGCCGCTGCCGGCGAAGAACATCGACACGGGGCTCGGGCTCAACCGGCTCGCGGCGATCGTCCAGGGCGTCACGTCGGTCTTCGACACCGACCAGTTCTCGCCGCTGGTCGGGCTCGGCGAGCAGCTCTCGCGGCGCCGCTACGGCAGCGACTCCGAGACCGACCGCGCGCTGCGCGTGCTCGCCGACCACACGCGCGGGATGTCGTTCCTGATCGCCGACGGCGTCGTTCCGAGCAACGAGGACCGCGGCTACGTGCTGCGGCGGCTGATGCGGCGGGCGATCGTGCAGGGCCGGCGGATCGGCATCGAGCCAGGCTTCCTGCCCCGCTACGCCGCGGTGGTGCGCGACATCATGGGCGGGGCGTACTCCGAGCTGCTCGAGCAGGCCGACACGGTCGACATGTGGCTCGCGACCGAGGAGGAGACCTTCAACCGCACGCTCGAGCAGGGTCTGCGGATGCTCGAGGACGTGATCTCGCGCGCGCAGGCCGCGGGCGAGGAGGGCATCGGCGCCGACGAGGCGTTCCGCCTGCACGACACGTTCGGCTTCCCGTTCGACCTCACGCTGGAGCTCGCGGCGGAGCGCGGCCTGGGCGTCGACGAGCAGGGCTTCGAGTCGCTGATGGAGGAGCAGCGCGTGCGTGCGCGCGCGTCGGCGGGGCGCGAGGGCGGTGAGGACGCGCGCGACCGGCTGCGGGTGTTCGCGTCCTCCGCGGGCGCGCCGTCGGTGTTCACCGGCTACGAGACGACCGAGCAGGCGACGGCGGTCGCGGGCGTGGCGATCGAGGAAGGGCGGGTGCTGGCCAAGCTGGTCGAGTCGCCGTTCTACGCCACCGGCGGCGGGCAGGTGCATGACGCCGGCCTGATCGAGTGTGAAGACGGCGGCTGCTCGGCGCGCGTGGTCGACGTGGTGCGCCTCGGCGACGATCAGGCGCTGGTGCTCGAGCCGCTGACCGGCGCGCTGGCCGACGGCGAGCGCGTGATCGCGCGCGTGGACCGCCACGCCCGGCGCGCGACCGAGTGCAACCACACGGCGACGCACCTGCTGCACGCGGCGCTGCGCGAGCGGCTGGGGACGCATGTGCGCCAGGCCGGCTCCTACGTCGGGCCGGCCAAGCTGCGCTTCGACTTCACGCACGGCGCGCCGCTGAGCGACGCCGACCGTGCCTGGGTCGAGGACCGCGTCAACGAGATGGTGCTGGAGAATCAGCCGGTGCGGGCGCTCACCACGACGCTCGACGAGGCGCGCGCGCTCGGCGCGATGGCGCTGTTCGGCGAGAAGTACGGCGACGTCGTGCGGATGGTCGAGGTCGGTGCGGGCGACTGGTCGCGCGAGCTGTGCGGCGGGACGCACGTGCGCTCGACCGCCGAGATCGGCGTCTTCAAGATCACGAGCGAGACGTCGACCGCCGCCAACGTGCGCCGCATCGAGGCGGTCACCGGGCCGGTCGGCGTGCAGCTCGTGCGCCGGCACGACCGCGTGCTGCACGACGCGGCGGTGGCGCTGCGCACGCAGCCCGAGGCGGTCGCCGAGGTGGCGGCCGAGCGCGAGCGCAAGCGGCGCGAGCTGGAGAAGCAGCTGCGCAGCGGGGCGTCCGCCGCGGCCGATGCGGGGCCCCACGAGGTCGTGGAGATCGACGGCGTGCGCGCCGTGTTCGAGATCCGCGAGGCGGCCGATCCGAAGGCGCTGCCCGACCTCGCCGATCGCCTGAAGGGCCAGCTCGGCGACCCCTCGGTCGTGGTGCTCGGCGCGCCCGGCGAGGGGCGCGCGTCGCTGCTGGTCGCGGCCACGCCCGGCGCGGTCTCGCGCGGCATCAAGGCCGGCGCGGTCGTCAAGGTCGCGGCTGCGGCGGTCGGCGGCGGGGGCGGCGGGCGCGACTCGATGGCGCAGGCCGGCGGCCGCGACCCGGCGAAGCTCCCGGACGCGCTGGCCGCGGCGCGCGCGGAGATCGAGCGCGCGCTTGCGGGTCCTGGCGCTTGACTACGGCTCGGCGCGCTGCGGTGTGGCGGTCAGCGATCCCACGGGGACGCTCGCCTCGCCGCGCGAGCCGGTCCTGCGCCCGCAGAGCAGGGCCGGCTTCGCGCAGCTGACGGCGCTGGTCGCGGCGCTTGGAGTCGAGCGCGTGATCGTCGGCCTGCCGCTGTCGCTGTCCGGCCGCGACTCCGCACAGACGCGCGAGACCCGGGCGTTCGCCGCGCGTCTGGGCGCCGCCGTGGCACCGGTTCCGGTCGAGCTCTACGACGAGCGCTTCACGACTTCGCTGGCCGCTCAGGCGCCCGGTCAGGCGTCGCTGGACTCGCGAGCCGCGGCGGTGCTATTGGCCGAATGGCTGAAACTGCCGATGAAGGGGGAAAGCGACTAGCGGAGACCTCCCTCTCATGAACCCCCCGACCCATTCCACCGCGGACGACGTGCTCGCGGAGACCGCGCAGCCCGTGGACGCGCTGGACGCGCTGCTGCGGCAGATCGTCGGAGGCTACTTCGTCCTCACCGACGGGCAGGGAGCGGTTTCCAAGTGGTCTGAGCCGGCCGAGCTGCTGTTCGACCGGCCGGCCGAGGAGATCCTCGGGCATGGGTTCTTCGAGACGCTGATCGGCGGCGCACTGTCGCCGGGCGCCCAGGCGTGGCGCGGGTTCCTCGACGCGGGCGAGCCGCCGCGCGCCCCCGGCACCGTGTCGCTGACCGGCCGGCGCTCGGACGGCGACGAGTTCCCGGTCGAGGCCGTGTTCGTGCCCGTCAAGCTCGACGAGGGCTTCGACTTCTCACTCTTCCTCGAGGACCTCTCCTTCGAGCTGCCGATGAATCTCATGCTGCTGCGCATGCGCCAGCAGCACCCAGTCGTCGTGCGCGCGCTGCGCTCGGCGATCGAGCCCGACATCCAGCCGTGGGAGGGCTGGCGCACCGCGGGCACGCTGGTCATCTTTCGCCCGCTGAGCTCGACGCCGTGGGTGGAGGAGGAGCTCAAGCGCCGTGAGGCCGACCGCGCCGCCGCGGACGCCGACACCGAGGAGCGCCTGACCAACCCCGACCCGGGCATCCAGGGCTCCTTCGCCGACCTCGACGACGCCGCCGCAGTCGTCGCGCGCCTGCTGAGCGCGATGGAGCGCATCGACGAGCTCGAGCGCGTCGCCGGCGGCCTCCCTGCGCAGCTGGAGGAGTCGCGCCGCGAGGCCGAACGCCGCGCCGCGGACGCCGCCCGCGAGGGCGACGCGCTGCGCTCGGACCTGCAGCGCGCCCTGGCGGGCGTGCCGAGCGAGCTCGACCGGATCGAGCAGCTCGCGCGGATCGAGCGGCTCGAGCGCGCGCGTTCGGATGGCGAGACCGCCGAGGCCGACCGCCGTCGCGACCTCGCCGCCGCAGAAGCCGCGACCACCCGGCTCTCCGCGCGCCTGGATCAGCTCGAGCGCGACCGTGCCGAGGCGTCCGCCGCGGCCGACGCACGCCTGGTCGAGGCCGTCGCGGCCGCCGAGGCACACGCCACCGAGGCGCTCGCCGAGGCCAACCGCCGCTTCGAGGCCGCGCGCGCCGGGCTGGAGGCACGGCTCGCCGACGTCGCCGGGTCGCCGGACGTCGCCGCGCAGCTCGAGCGCGTGCGCGCCGAGCACGAGGAGGCCGCTCAGACTGCCCGCCACGACCTCGCCCAGACGCTCGAGCGGCTGGAGCTCGATCGCGAGCGCGAGCGCGAGACCGCGCGTGCCGAGCTCGCCGCCGCGCTGGAGCGCGTCGAGCAGGTCCAGCGCGGAGCGGACGCGCTGCGCGAGCAGCTCGCGGCGCTCACCGTCGGAACCGACGACCGCCGCCGGCTTGACGAGCTCGCCCGCCAGAGCGCCGCGCTCGCCGAGCGCGTCGAGGCGATTGGCGGAGCCGAGCTGCAGGCCCTGCGGGCGGAGACGGCCGCGCTTGGGACGCGCCAGGACGCGACGGCCGCGGAGGTCTCCGCGCTGCGCGAGGCCGCGGATGAGGTCGCGGGGCTGCGTGACGCGGTCGCGCGCCAGGAGGCCGCGACGGCCGATCTCGCCGCGCTGCGTGAGGCGGTCGCGCGCCACGACTCGGCAACCGCCGATCTTGCCGCGCTGCATGAGGCGGTTGCGCGCCACGACTCGGCAACCGCCGAGCTCGCCGCGCTGCATGAGGCGGTCGCGCGCCACGAGGCTGCGACGGCCGAGCTCGCCGCACTGCGCGACGCCGCCGCGCGCCACGAGTCCGCCGCGGCCGACGTCGCGTCGCTGCGCGAGGAGATCGCGCGCCACGAGTCGACCGCGGCCGATGTCGCGTCGCTGCGGGAAGAGGTCGCGCGCCACGAGTCGACCGCGGCCGATGTCGCGGCGCTGCGGGAGGAGGTCGCGCGCCACGAGTCCACCGCGGCCGATGTCGCTGCGCTGCGCGAAGCCGTCGCTCGCCACGACGCCACCGCCTCGGACGTCAGCACGCTGCGCGAGGCGCTCGAGCGCGTCGAGGCCAGCCGCGGCGAGTTCGACGAGCGGGTCACCCGCCACGAGACCGCCGCCGACGAGCTTCGGCGCCTGGTCACCGAGCAGGAGCGCGTGTCCAGCGCCGTCGCCCAAGAGCTCGAGGGGCTGCGCGCCCAGGTCAGCGCTCACGAGTACGCCGCGAAGCACGCGTCTGAGCACGCCGCGGTCGACGACGAGGTTCGCACGGCCGTCGGCGACACGCAGCGCCAGATCGCCGCGCTCCATGCGCGTGTGCAGCTGCTCGGAGACTCGGCTCGCGACGTGGCCGAGCTGGGCGACCGCCTGCAGGACTATGTGAGCCGCGACGAGTTCGCCGAGCTGCGCGACGCGTCAGCCCATCGCGACGATCTCGCCGGACTCGTCGGCCGCGGCGAGCTCGACCGGCTGTACGAGCAGGTCGAGGAACTCGCCTCGCTGCACGACCGGCTCAACGGCCTCGCGGGCCGCGACGAGCTGGCCGCCCTGCGCGAGACCCTCGCCGATCGCGGCGAGGTCGCGGAGCTGCGCGAGCGTCTCGACACGCTGGCCGGCCGCGACGACCTCGCCGGGATTGCGGCGCGCCTCGACGGGCTTGCCGGTCGCGACGAGCTCGTGGGGCTCGCGCCTCGCGACGAGCTCGAGCGCGTGCTCGCCGATGTCGACGCCCTGCGCGACCGGCTCGCCGGCCGCGACGAGCTGGAGCACGGTCTTGCCGCACGTCTCGACGCGCTTGCCGGACGCGAGGAGCTGCGCGATGGCCTCGCCGAGCTCCGCCAGCGCCTCGACGGCCTCGGTGGTTCCGACGAGCTGCGCGCCGGCCTGGCCGAGCTTCGCGACCGTCTCGACGGCTTCGCCGGACGCGACGAACTGCACGAGCTCTGCCAGCGCCTCGACGCGGACGAGTCGCGCGGTGCCCTGGCCGAGCTCCGCGAGCGGGTCGAGGGCCTCGACCAGCTCCATGCCGGCCTCGCCGAGCTCCGCGAGCGCGTTGCCGCCCCCGATGGGATCGCCGCCAAGCTCGAGGCCGCGAGTGTCGGGCGCGAGGAGCTCGCCGCGCTGGGCTCGCTCGTGGACGCGCTGCCCGGTCGCGACGAGCTGCAGTCCTTGGCCGGACGCGACGAGCTGGCGGCGCTCGCCGGGCGCGTGGATGCCCTCGCCGGCGGTGAGGACATCGCCGCGCTCAGCGCGCGGATCGAAGGACTGCCCCAGCGCGACGAGCTCGCGACCCTGCGCGCGGACGTCGCCGCGGCGAGCGAGCTGAGCGCGCGGCTCGAGCTCGTTCGCGGCCAGGCCGCCCAGGCCGAGACGGAGGCGCTCGGCGCCCGTCAGGCCGCCGCGGCGGCGGGCGAGGCCGCCGGAGCCGCGCGCGAAAGCGCGGCGAGAGCGCGCGAGGAGTCAGCCGCAGCGCGCCGCGAGCTTGAGGTGCAGGCCGAACGGGCGACGATCCTCGGTACCGACGTCGAGCGCCTCGCGGACACCGCGACGGCCGCCCGCGAAGCCGCCGCGACCGCCCGGTCCGACGCCGCCGAAGCGCGCGCGGCGGGGGAGGGGCTCGCGGAACGCCTGACCACCGTCGACCAGCGCGCGATCTCCCTGCGCGCGGAGTTGGGTTCCAGTCGCGAGCGGTTGGACGCCGTCGGCACGCAGCTCGACCGGCTCGGCGGCAGCGTGGCCGAAGCCGGCGACGCCGCGGCCGACGCTCGCCGCGCCGTGACCGAGCATGCCGCGACGCTGCGCAGCGAGCTCGCCCAGGTGCGCGAGACCGCCGAGAGCGCGAACCGCGGGATCGAGGCGCTGCGGGTCGAGCTCGCGGGGCTGCGCGACGCCGTGCGCCACGAGACGCGAAACGCCGCGCGCCGCGGTGACGAGCGCATCGAGGCGATGCAGTCCGAGCTGACGTTCGCGCTCGCGAGCGTCGAAGAGATCAAGCAGGGCCTGACGTCCGCCGGCCAGGCCGCCGTGATCGCGCGCCGCGAGGCCGAGCAGGCGCGCAAGGCCGCACAGCACGTCGGCGACGGTTCGACGGAGCGCGTCACCGAAGTCTTCCAGCAGATCCTCGGCATGGCCGCCGCGCGCAACGCCGCCAGCCGCGGAACCGGCGCGCGAGTGATCGCCAAGCCCGCGGAGCCGGTCAAGCGCGAGCCGCGCCACGGTTTCGACGACGCCGCGCTCCCGCTCGCGACGCTCACGCTGGAAGGCAAGTTCAAGGAGCTCAACCCGGCGTTCGCGAAGCTCGTCGGCTACCAGGAGCATCAGTTCGCCAAGGCGGCCTGGCCCTCGCCGCACGACCGCCGCGACTACAAGGAGCAGCTCGAGCAGCTGCGCCTGCTGGGCCTGGGCGAGCTGCACGAGGTCGGCGTCCAGAGCACGTACATGCACGGCCAGGGCCTGATGGTCCCGGTCGTCGGCACGCTGACGTGCGTGACGGGCGAGGACGGGAGCCCGTCGCACCTCCTGCTCGAAGCCGAGGACCTGCACACGACGTAGCGCGATTGGCGGAAAAGGCTCGAATAGCGAGCAAAGTTCGCCAATGGCGGCGGTTCCGTTCACCCGGGTCGCTAGGATGCCCGACGGTCGCCACTCCTGACGCCGCGCCGGGATCCACCCGGGCCGTCCGGGGTCTTGTCCGCGATCCCCGTGTTCGGTAAGCGTTCGGATCAACCACGCACCGCAGAAGACCGCGCCCGCGCCGCGGCCGAGCGTGCTGCGCGCCGCTCGGGCCGCGCCCTGCCGCCGTCGGCGTTCGAGGACTCCATCCGCCCGCCGGACATCGAGCCCCGCGATGAATTCGTGGGCGACGCCGCGGGGTCGAGCGATGTGGTGATGGGCGCGCGCGCAAGACGCGACGTCGCAGCGCCGGGCGCCGATGACGCCGCGCCGCGCGACGAGGCCGCGCCGGTCGACGACGCCGCGCCGGTCGCGCGGGCCGACGCCGCGCCGATCGACGCCGCGCCGGTCGGCGACGCCGAGCCGCGCGCCGACGCCGAGCCGCGCGACGAGGCTGCGCCGGACGCGCGCGCCGACGCCGCGCCGCGCGCCGACGCCACGCCACGCGACGAGACAGCGCCGGTTGCGCGCCCCGACGCCGCGCCGCGCGCCGACGCCACGCCGCGCGCCGACGCCACGCCGCGCGACGAGGCTGCGCCGAACGCGCGCGCCGACGCCGCGCCGCTGACGCCCCAGGAGGCCGCGCCGGTCGCGCGCGCCGACGCCGCGCTGGGCGCCGACGCCCCGCTGGGCGCCGACGCCGCCCCTGGCGCCGACGCCGCGCTGGGCGCCGACGCCGCCCCTGGCGCCGACGCCGCGCCGGGCGCCGACGCCATACCCGCCGCCCGCGCCACACCGCGCCCCGACGCGGAGCCGCCGCGCGACGCCGACGCCCGCCGCAACGGCACCTCCCGCGGCGCGCGCCGGGACGAGCAGCGCACGATGGAGTACACGCCGTTCCAGACCGACGAGCACAGCCCGCTCGAGGCTCCCACCGACGACGAGCCTCGCCTGGTGGCCGCGCGCGCGCTCCCGCGCGACGACGATCACGGGGCCGCCTACGCCGCGGCGCCCGTCGACACGTCGGAGCATCCACAGCTCGACGGCGACTCGCCGCCGCCCCGGCGCACGCCCGCGCCGGCGCTCCGTGACACCGGCGCGCCGCCGCGCAAGCGCCCCGCTCCGGCCACGCCCAAGCGCCGCCCGCCGAAGCTGCCGCGCGAGCCGCGCCAAGGCGGATGGCGCCGCCGCGCCGGGCTGCTGCTCGCTCTGGTGCTGATCGTCGCCCTCGGATACGGCATCTTCAAGACGTTCCAGCCCTTCCACGGCAGCGGCACCGGCAGCGTCGCGGTCGACATCCCGGCCGGTGACAACGCCGGTCAGATCGGCGATCTGCTGGCGGCCAAGGGCGTCGTGGATTCGGGGCTCTTCTTCCAGATCGACGCGACCATCCGCGGCGATCGCGACAAGCTGCGCCCAGGCCACTACACGCTCAAGAAAGGCATGACCAACTCCGCGGCGATCAGCGCGATCTCCGCCGTGCCGAAGGCCCGCGCGGCCGCCGGGACCATCGACATCACGCTCGTCGAGGGCCCGTCGCGCAGGGAGAACGCGCCCGTCGTCGACAAGAGCAAGAAGGTCACGGGCAGCTACGCGAGCGCCTCCGCCGGCAAGTCCGTGCTGGAACGGATCCGCAAGCTCGGCGCGCCGTCGGGGACGAAGACGGCCGAAGGCTTCCTGTTCCCGGCCACGTACAAGCTCCCGGTCGGCTCGCCCGCGACCAAGCTGGTCAGCGAGCAGCTTGACGCGTTCGCCCAGAACTTCGGCCACGTCGACATGCGCTACGCGAAGTCCAAGCACCTGAGCCGCTACGACGTGCTGATCATCGCCTCGATGATCGAACGCGAGGCGCAGCTGCCGCGCGAACGGGCGCTCATCTCCGCGGTCATCTACAACCGGCTCAAGCAGGGCACGCCGCTGGGGATCGACGCCACGATCCGCTATGCGACGAACAACTGGCAGCGCCCGATCCGGCAGTCCGAGCTGCAGGTCGACGAGCCCTACAACACGCGGCTCAATCGCGGGCTGCCGCCGACGCCGATCGGCAACCCCGGGCTGGCGTCGATCAAGGCGGCCGCCAAGCCGGCCCACAAGTCCTACCTGTACTACGTCCGCAAGCCCGGCAAGACCGGCGAGCACGCCTTCTCGAGCACCGACGCCAAGTTCGAGAAGGACGTCCAGCGCTATCAGGCATCGCGCAGCGGGAAGTGACGCGCCTGGGAGTCTGCGGTTGGCCCGTAGCCCACTCCCGCTCGCCACGGATGCATAACGCGGCGCTCAGGGAACTGGGCCTCGACGGCTGGCGCTACCAGCTCCTGCCGATCCCGCCGCACCTGTTCGCCGAGACCGTCCGCGCGCTGCCGGCCGTCGGCTTCCGCGGCGTGAACGTGACGATCCCGCACAAGGAGGCCGCGCTCGCGCTCGCCGACCGGCCGACGGAGACCGCGCGCGCGATCGGCGCCGCGAACACGCTCACGTTCGAGCACGGCGAGATCCACGCCGACAACACCGACGCCACCGGCTTTCTCAGCGCCCTCCCGAGCTCCGCCTACGACCGGACCGCGCTCGTGCTCGGCGCCGGCGGCTCCGCGCGCGCCGTCGTGTACTCGCTCAAGCAGGCGGGAGCCCGCTCGATCCACGTCTGGAACCGCACCGCCGAACGCGCGCAAGCGCTTGCGGACGAGTTCGCGGTGATCCCCGGGTACGCGCCGGCCGAGATCGTGGTCAACTGCACAAGCGTCGGTCTGACAGGCCGTGACAGCCCGTTCAAGGCCCTTCCCCTGCAAGCCGATGACTTGGGTGCCGGATGCTTGGTGGTGGACTTGGTCTATCGACACGGCGGCACTCTCCTCCTCGAAACGGCTAAGGCCAATGGGGCGGAGGTGGTCGGCGGGATCGAGATACTGGTTGCCCAGGGTGCAGCGTCACTGGAACGCTGGACCGGCCGGACGGCTCCCGACATGACGATGCGGGAGGCCGTCAGTGACCGCCGATGAGCTCGACTTTCGACAGCCCTCCCAAGCCCAAGCGCGGCACCGGGATCACCACGCCCTCGCGGCGCGGGGGGTCGGGCCGCGTCTTGACGGACGTGATCGTCGACCTCGGGTTCGTCGACCGCGGCACGATGGACCTTGCGATCGAGCGGGGGACCGAGAACGGTTCCGCGCCGGAGCGCATGCTCGTCCAGGACGGAACCCTCACCGACGAGCACCTCTCCCGCGCCGTGGCCGAGCGCTTCGGGCTCGACCACGTCGATCTGGACCTCTACCGCGTCGATCCTGACGCGGCCAAGCTCGTCGCCCCCGCCGCGGTCCGCCGCTATCAGGCCGTGCCGGTCTCGTTCGTCGGCGACCGCACGTTGCTGGTCGCGATGGTCGATCCCGCGAATGTCCTCGCGATCGACGACATCGCGGTCATGACCGGCTACGAGGTCCGCCCGGCGGTCTCCAGCCTCAAGGACGTCGAGCGCCTGCTCACGCGCCTCGAGGATCCCGACTTCGGCCTCGGCGCGATCGCCCCCGACGAGGAGGGCGAGGAGAGCGGCCAGCCGGCACCGCAGGCCGCGGCGCCGTCCGCGCCCGCCTACGAGCTGCGCGAGAACGCGACGATCAACTTCGGCGTCGGCGGCGAGGACGCGTCGGTCATCCAGCTCGTGCACCGCGTGATCAAGGAGGCGGTCGAGCGCGGCGCGTCCGACATCCACTACGAGCCTGGCGAGGACGAGATGCGGATCCGCTACCGCATCGACGGCGTGCTCCAGGAGGCGGCGACCGTTCCGCTCAGCGCCGTCCCCGCGGTGATCTCGCGCATCAAGATCCTCTCCGACCTCGACATCGCCGAGCGCCGTATCCCGCAGGACGGCCGCATCTCGCTCTCGGTCGCCGACAAGCCGATCGACCTGCGCGTCGCGACCCTCCCCGCCTCCTACGGCGAGAAGGTCGTCATGCGCATCCTCGACCAGAGCAAGGTCATGATCCAGCTCGAACAGCTGGGGATGCTCCCGCAGGCGCTCGAGCGCTTCACCAAGGCGTTCAGCCAGGCACACGGCGCGGTGCTCGTCACCGGCCCGACCGGCTCGGGCAAGTCGACATCGCTCTACGGCGCGCTGAACCAGCTCAACACCGTCGAGAAGCACATCATCACGATCGAGGACCCGGTCGAGTACCAGCTCGGCGGCATCACCCAGGTGCAGGTCAACAACAAGGCGGGGCTGACGTTCGCCTCCGGCCTGCGCTCGATGATGCGCGCCGACCCCGACATCATCATGGTCGGCGAGATCCGCGACCGCGAGACGGCGCAGATCGCCATCGAGGCCGCGCTCACGGGCCACCTCGTGCTGAGCACGTTGCACACCAACGACGCCCCGGGCGCCGTCACGCGCCTGATCGAGATGGGCGTGGAGCCCTTCCTGGTCGGCTCGGCGGTCGACTGCGTGGTCGCCCAGCGGCTCGCGCGGCTGCTGTGCGAGGAGTGCAAGCGGCGCACGACGATCACCTCCGAGGTCATGCGCGCGAACGGCTTCAACGTCGGGCTCGACCTCGAGGCCTACGAGCCGGTCGGCTGCGCGCGCTGCGGCGGTTCCGGCTACAAGGGCCGGATCGGTCTGTACGAGGTGATGTGGGTCAGCGACACGATCCGCTCGCTCGCCGTCGCCCGCGAACCGTCCGAGACGATCGCGCGCGCGGCTGTGCACGAGGGCATGATGCGGCTGCGCGAGGACGGGCTGGAGAAAGTCCGCCGCGGGCTCACGTCGATCGCCGAGATCGCGCGCGTCGCCGGCACCCGCTAGGGCCGCGGCCCCACTATAGGTGTGCCGCGCGCATGCCGATGTAGCTGATGGCATGAACTTCGACTTCGCGGACATCCTGCTCAAGGTCGTCGAGCACAAGGCTTCCGACCTCCACATCACCTCCGGCGCGCCGCCCACGATCCGCGTCCGTGGTTCGCTCGTCCCGCTCGAGGGCATGCCGAACCTGACGCCGACCGACACGCGGGAGATCGTCTACGCGATCCTGTCGTCCTCGCAGCGCCAGACGCTCGAGACGCACTGGCAGCTGGACTTCGCCTACAGCGTCCCCGGCGTCGGCCGCTTCCGCGTCAACACGTTCTTCCAGCGCGGCACGCTCGGCGCGGCGTTCCGTCTGATCCCGTCCGCGACGGTGCCGATCGAGCAGCTCGGCCTGCCGTCGGTGGTGCGCGAGTTCGCCAAGAAGCCGCGCGGGATCGTCCTCGTCACCGGCCCCACGGGCTCGGGCAAGTCGACTTCGCTCGCGTCGCTGATCAACGAGATCAACGAGACACGCGACGAGCACATCCTCACCATCGAGGACCCGATCGAGTTCCTGCACAAGCACAAGCGCTGCATCGTCAACCAGCGCGAGATCGGCCAGGACGCGCCGAACTTCGCCGACGCCCTGAAGGCCGCGCTGCGCCAGGACCCCGACGTGATCCTCGTCGGCGAGATGCGCGACATGGAGACGATCGGCACGGCCCTGACCGCCGCCGAGACCGGGCACCTCGTGTTCGCCACCCTGCACACCCAGGATGCGCCCCAGACCGTGGACCGCATCATCGACGTCTTCCCGCCCGCACAGCAGGGCCAGATCCGCGCGCAGCTGGCGATCGGCCTGCAGGGCATCGTCACGCAGACGCTGCTCCCCACCGCCGACGGTTCCGGCCGCTGCGTCGCCGCCGAGGTCCTCGTGCCCACCGCGGGCGTGCGCAACCTGATCCGCGAGGGCAAGACACACCAGATCTATTCGCTGATCCAGACCGGGGGGGAGCACGGCATGCAGACGATGGACACCTCGCTCGCCGGGCTGGTGCGCGACGGCAAGATCACGATGGCCACCGCCGAGACACGCTCGTCGCAGCCGGTTGAGCTGCGCCGGCTCGTGCAGGGCATGAACGCGACTGCGATGGCAGCCTGATGGGCGCCGCGGTCGTCTTCAACTACAAGGCCGTCGACGGTGCCGGCGTCCCGTCCAAGGGCCAGGTGCGCGGCGAGTCCAAGGAGGACGTCACCGCCAAGCTCAAGGCCGACGGCCTGAAGGTCATGGAGCTGGCCGAGAAGAAGTCGGTGATGAAGGCCGACCTCAAGCTGATGGAGCGCGTCAAGCCGGCCGAGCTCACGGTCATGACGCGTCAGCTGGCGACCATGATCACCTCCGGCATGACCCTCCTGCGCGCGTTCTACGTGCTCGAGGACCAGATCGAGAACAAGAAGCTCGCAGCGACCGTCGGCGCCGTCCGTGAGGACATCGAGGCCGGCCTCGCGTTCTCCGACGCGCTCGCCAAGCACCCGAAGATCTTCAACCCGCTGTACGTCTCGATGGTGCGCGCCGGGGAGACCGGCGGCGTGCTCGAGCAGTCGCTGGACCGCATCTCCGACCAGCTCGAGAAGGACGACGCCCTGCGCCGCCAGGTCAAGGGCGCGATGGCGTACCCGACGGTCGTCCTCACGTTCGCCCTGTGCGTGCTGATCGGCCTGATCGCGTTCATCGTCCCCGTGTTCGTCAAGGTCTTCAAGGACTTCGGCGGTGAGCTGCCGGCGATCACCAAGTTCACCGTGGCCCTCTCGCACGCGGTCACGAGCAGCTGGTACATCCTCCTGGCGGTCGGCATCGGCAGCGTCATCGGCTTCAAGAAGTGGCGCAAGTCCAGCTGGGGCCGCCCGCAGTGGGACCGCGCGCGCCTGAAGACGCCGTTCAAGATCGGCGTCACCGTGCAGAAGATCGCGCTCGCCCGCTGGTCGCGCACGTTCGCCGCGCTGTACTCGGCCGGCGTGCCGATCATGGCCGCGATCGAGATCACGGGCCAGACCGCCGGCAACGCCGTGGTCGAGAAGGCGATGGCGGACGTCATCGAATCCGTCCGCTCCGGCGGGTCGATCGCCGACCCGCTCAAGGACAGCCCGATCTTCCCCTCGATGGTCGCTCAGATGATCGCCGTCGGCGAGGAGACCGGCAACCTCGACGCGATGCTCTCGAAGGTCGCGGACTTCTACGAGGACGAGGTCGCGGCCGCCGTGAAGGCGCTCACCTCGATCCTCGAGCCCGTCATGATCATGCTCGTGGGCGGGATCGTCGGCTTCATCGTGATCGCGATGTACATGCCGATGTTCAAGGTCTACGACGCGATCAAGTAGCGCGCGCTTGGGATTCACGAGGCGAAGACGCAGCTGTCCAAGCTGATCCAGCGCGTGAGGAGGCACTCGTCGACGACAGTCACGACATCCTGCTCAGCACGTCGCGCACGCGATGCCGTGGAGGCGCTGCCAACGCATCATCGCGACCCCTTCGACCCTACGACATTCCCGTCATCTCATGAGACGCGGTCTCGACACGCGAGGGCTTGCGGGTCGCGCGAGCGACCTCAGGCCTGGGCGGTCGGCCGGACGAGGATCTCGTTGATCGAGACGCCGCGCGGCCGGGAGACCGCGAACGCGATGATCTGCGCGACATCGTCGGCGGTGATCGACGTCGCCTCGTAGAACTGCTCGATCGCCTGCTTGGTCTCGCCGTGGGTGATGTGGTCCACCAACTCGGTGGTCACCGCGCCGGGCTCGACGACGATCACGCGCACGTCGGGCTGGAGCTCCTGGCGCAGCGATTCCGACCAGCCGTTCAGTCCCCACTTGGTGGCCGCGTAGGCGGCGTTGCCGGGGCGGGCGGTGCGCCCGGCGACCGACGAGATGTTGACCAGGTCGCCGCCGCCGTCGCGGAGCTGGTCGAGGAACACCTCGGTCGCGGTCATGGCGCCGAGCAGGTTGACCTCGACCATGCGCCGCTGCTCCTCGCGCTGCTCGGAGGTGAACGGTGCCAGCAGCATCACGCCGGCGTTGTTGATCAGGACGTCGACGCGGCCGAGCTCGTCCCGGACGCGTTGCTCGGCGGCGACGAGCGAGTCACGTTCGGTGACGTCGGCCTCGATGGCCAGGGCGCCGGCGCCGAGCTCGTCGGCCAGCGCTTCGAGACGGCCGGCGCGGCGGGCCAGCAGCGCGACGCGGTGGCCGCCGGCGGCGAGTGCGCGGGCGGTGGCTGCGCCGATGCCCGATGAGGCGCCGGTGATGACCGCGACGCGGCCGTTCGTGGACTGGGTCTTCATAGAACGTCTCCTCGCAATGCTTGGCTCTTCCGTACTGTGCCCGCGGAGGCGACGTTGTGAGGGGCCCTCTCACCGGGGCACCAGCAGGCCCCCTCAACGACGGCGCGCGGGGTCTACCGTCGGTGATCATGAACGCCGCCGACGACATCGCCGAGTTCCTCGCCAGCCGGCGGGCGAAGATCACGCCCGATCAGGCCGGCCTGCCGAGCTACGGCAAGCGGCGGGTGCCGGGCCTGCGGCGCGAGGAGGTCGCGTCCCTGGCCGGGGTGAGCGCGGACTACTACCGGCGTCTGGAGCGCGGCCAGGTCAGCGGAGTCTCCGAGCTCGTGCTGGAGGCGCTGGCCCGGGCGCTGCAGCTCGACGACGCCGAGCGCACCCACCTCCTCGACCTTGCGCGCGCCGCGAGTCCGGTCGCGCCGAGGCGCTCGCGGCCGCCGAAGACGCGTGTCCGGCCCGTTGTCCAGCGCCTGCTCGACCAGATCGAGGCGCCGGCGATCGTCAGCACCGTCCACGGCGACTACCTGGCCGCCAATGCGCTGGGCCGCGCGCTGTACGCGCCGGTGTTCGACAGCCGCGAGCAGCCGGCCAACAGCGGACGCTTCACGTTCCTGGACCCGTCGGCGCGCGAGTTCTTCCCGGACTGGGAGAGGCTGGCGTCAGAGCTCGTGGCGTCGTTGCGCTCGCAAGCCGGGCGCAACCCGTATGACCGAAGCCTTCAAGACCTGATCGGCGAGCTGTCGACGCGCAGCGAGGAGTTCCGCGTGCGCTGGGCGGCCCACAACGTGCGCTTTCACCGTATTAGCGAACCGCAGACGTCCCAGGCCGCGACGACGCCGCCCGCCACACAACACATCAGGCTGAGGCCCGAGCGGCACCGCTGTCGCGGAACGCGGCCCGGATCATCGCCAGCGCTTTGCCCGGATTCTGCGGATCCTTGCCCGCCGGGACGAAGCGGCCGGCGATCGTGCTGACCGCGCCGCCGATGGTCGCCGACGCCGGCTCGCCCGCGGCCTTGCCCGCCATCCCCAGCGCCCGCGGGAGCAGCGTGACCGCGCGGTGCTTGCGCGTCTGGACGCCCGACTGGCGGACGGCCTCGTTGTAGTCGGCTTCGAGCCGGGCCAGGCTGCGCGTCACCTCCTCCGCGCGGCGCTGGTCGATCGCGAGGCCGTCGACGTAGTTGAAGAGCGCCCGTCGTGCGGTGATGAAGTCATCGTCGGCGGCGAGGTCGAGCGCGCGTAGGAACGCCTCCTCCGGATCGCGTTGCACCGGCTGCTCCAGCATGCACTCGACCCGCAGGGCGAGCGCGACGTCCTCGGGACGCTCGCCGGGCACGGCGGGGTGCGCGCTCGCCGAGCGCAGCGCCAGCGCGGCCTCGGCCTCCTTCGCGGACTGGTAGGCGGCGATCAGGAACGGGCGGCCCCCCGGACGCTCGTTGGGGTCCAGCCCGGCGACGATCTCCGGCCAGGCACGTGCGCTCGTCGCCAGCAGCCCCGCGGTCAGCCCATAGCCGATCTCCCCGTGCAGGCGCTGCAGTCCCATGATCTGGCGGTGCTCGTCGCGTAGCTCCTGCGTCCACGGAACGGTGTGGATCAGCCCGCCGCCCTGCACCTTGCGCAGTGCCAGCACGTCGGGGTTCCAGTCCTGCTCCTGCCAGCGGTCGAGCTCCGGCTGATCTGCGGGGACGGGCAGCACCAGCCGCTCGTAGAGCAGCACGTCGGAGGCCAGCGCGCCGAGATTCCGATGCGCCTGAACCGAGAACACCGCCCAGCGCTGCCGGCGATCCAGCTCGTTCTGCGTGGGTGCGGTCATCCCGAGACCTCCGCGGGGCACTGTAACCGTGCGCCGGCGTCTCCGCCTTGGCGCGGGTCAGGAGAGCGTGAAGCGGCGGTATACGGACAGCGAGCCGCCGACCGCCGCCGTGCCGCGGTAGCTCGCGCGCACGCGGTACGTGCCCCGCCGCGGCGCCGCGAGCTCGCGGGTGAACTCGCCGCTGCTCGTCACGACGGCGCGGGCGCTGCGATCGTCGGTCCAGCGTCCCGCGCGGCGGGCCTGCAGCGCGATCGTGACCGTGCCACGCGCGCCTCCGCGGACCGATCCGTGGACGAGCACGCGCGTGGTCGCCTGGTACTCGATGGCCGGCGGGTCGAGCAGCGTGCGCGTGTTGGTCTTGATCGCGGGCAGCGAGCGCAGCGGCGGCGGATGCGGAGGCTCGAAGAGGGCCGTGGCGCTGGCGGAGACCAGCGGCGCCGGCTGCGAGTCGGGGCTCGGCGTGGGCGCGGCCGTGGCAGTCACGGTTGGAGCCGGGGTGGAGACGGCCGTCGCCGCCGGCGTCGCCGTGGGCGTGGGGGTGGGGCTCGGTGTCGGCGTGGGCGTCGCGCTCGGGGTGAGCGTCGGCGTCGGGCTCGGTGTCGGCGTGGGGGTGGGGCTCGGTGTCGGCGTCGGCTCGGCGGTGGGCGTCGGCGTCGGGCTCGGGGTGGGCGTAGGGGTCGGCTCGGCCGTCGGTGTCGGGCTCGGGCTCGGTGTCGGGCTGGGAGTCGGCGTGGGGCTCGGGCTCGGCGTGGGGCTCGGGCTCGGCGTGGGGCTCGGGCTCGGCGTGGGGCTCGGCGTCGCCGTGGGGCTCGGTGTCGGCGTCGCCGTGGGCGTCGGTGTCGCCGTGGGGGTCGGGCTCGGTGTCGGTGTCGGCTCGGCGGTGGGCGTCGGTGTCGAGGTGGGCGTCGGGCTCGGGCTCGGCGTGGGGCTCGGGCTCGGCGTGGGGCTCGGGCTCGGGGTCGGTGTCGGGCTTGGCGTGGCCGTCGGTGTCGGAGTCGGACTCGGTGTGGGCGTGGGCGTCGGTGCCACCGCTTGGAGCACGACGCCGGCGCCGCCGCCGACGGTCACGGATGTCCGCGGGTTGCCGTCGAGGTCCGTGTAGCCGTCACCAATCGCCACGGTTCGCGCCGCGCCGCCGGGCTCGTTGACCAGCACGAGGCCGTCGGCGAAGTCGCGCCGCCAGATGCCCTCCCACCGGTAGCGGGCGCCGAGCGCGGCGCCCAGGTCGGTGAGGTAGCCGCTCCAGAAGTTGTCCGGCCGGTCGGCGGCGTCGTTGCCGAGCGCGTCCGTCCCGACGTTCAAGAGCAAGTAGGTGGCGAGGCCGTAGTCGCGCCCGGCGGGGTCCTCGGCGTAGCCGTTGAGGATGACCGGGTGCCCGGCAGCGTGCCGGCGGTCGATGAAGCTCGCGAGCGTCTCGAAGCCGAACTTGCCGCTTCCGCCGGTGATGCCGGCGTCGACGAAGCCGCGCTCGAGGTACGTGTAGTCCGCGGCGTTGAGCTGGCGCTGCAGGTCGCTGGTGGCGTCGCCCATTGTCCAGATCGCGTTGTGCACGATCTCCACACCGGGCAGCGCCGCGCGCACCTGGACCATGAAGTCGGCCATGTGGTGGTCCCACGCCGTCTCATCCATCGGCTCGCCGGTCCGGGGATCGAGCGGCAGCGTGTAGGTGCCGTCGCCGTCGGAGACGCGCTGGGCCATGTTCACGTCATCGATGAACAGTCCGCGATAGCCAGCGGCGAGCTTGGCCTTGGCGGCGTCGATCCACCACTGACGGAACTCCGGGTTGCCGATGTCCGCGGCGTACTGCGTGCACCTCCCGGCGCCGCACGCGAATTGGATCCAGAGACGGTTGCCCGACGGGTCCTTGAGGATCCAGTCCGGGTGCTCGAGTTCCTCGACGCTTCCTGGATAGATCGCGTACGCGTCCTGGTAGACCCAGGCATCGCCGTACCAGCTCAGGCGCGAGTCGAAATACGGGGAAAACGTGCGCATGCGCCAGTACGTGTCGCGCATCCAGGCCCGGTCGAAGAGCGACGGTGCGTAGGTGTACGGATCGAACGACGACTCGGCGCCGCGCTCCAGTCGCACCGACCCCTCGTCAGCCCGCGCGGCGGCGCACGGCAGCGCGGCGAACAGCGCGCAGACCAGCCCGACCGCGGGAGTGAGCGACCAACTCACACGGTGAAGCTACTCGCCCGGGGCCGCGCGTGCAGTGCGCTCATCAGCCCGGTTTAAGGCGGCTCGCGGGCCGCCCGCGCCGCGACCCTGCCGTCTCGCGCGGCTGACGCTAGGGCCGGAGCGCTGCCGGGACGCCGCCGCCCAGCCCGGCGGCGAATGCGGCCAGCGAGGGGTGCGGCACGAGCGGGACGCCGAGGGCGTCGGCGGCCTCCGCGACCACCGCCCGCGAAATCCCGTCCGGCGCCGCAAGCGCTTCGACGCGCGCGTGTTCGGCCCGGAAGCCGTCGCCGTGCACGACCAGCCGGCCCCACGCCGCGACGACCCCCTCGCACCAGTAGGCCTCGCCGAACCACGAGCGCGGACCGGGCGCGTGGTACGCGTAGATCCCGCACTGGCACTCAGGATGCGGGGAATCGTGCGGCTCGTCGAGCCAGCCCACCCCGCGCATGAGCCCGCGGTTGGCGTCGTAGCACGCGGCGTTCATCTCGCGCCCTTCCCACCGGCACGGGATGAACGGCGACATCAGGCGACCCGACGCAAGCCGCCAGGAGCGGAAGGCGAAGACCTCGGCGGCCAGATCCGGCGCGGTCACGCCTTGACCGGCGTGGGCGGCGGCGCCGGGACCGGCACCGGAACGCGAATCGGCTCCACGACGATGGTCCGTGACGGCCCGGAGAGGCACATCGTGCAAGCGTACGCCTCACGGACGGCCGGTCGGACCCGGCCGGCGCCACTCGATCACGCTGTAGGCCATACGCGAGGACGCGTAGAGCGCCACGCAACCGCTACGCAAGGCCGAACTGCGCGCGATACGCGTCCGGTACGAGTTCCACGTATGCCACGTGGCGTTTGATGTAGCCGTTCACGAACGGGCAGAAGGGCAAGACGGCGAGGCCACGCTCGCGCGCGTCGTCGAGTGCCGCTTCGATCAGGCGGCTGGCCAGCCCGTGGCCCTCGTACGCGGGATCGATCTCCGTGTGCATGAACGCGATCAGCCCGGGTCGTGCACGGTAGGCGGTGAAGCCCGCCGGCGCGCCGTCGGCGAGCAGCTCGTAGCGCTCACGGTCCTCATCGAGACGGACGGTGATCTCCACGCCGAGAACCCTACCCTGTCGCCCATGCTCAGCCTCGTGGCCTCCGCGGCGCTCCTGCTGTCCGCGCCCATCACCGCGGCCGGCGTCGGCGACGTCAAGATCGGCATGACCTACAACGACGCGCACAAGGCCGGGCTCGTGGCCGGACTGCGCCACGGCTGCCCGCTCGGCGGCGACGACACCCGCTCGGCGCGCCTGCTCCCGCCGCTGAAGGGCTCCGCCGACCTCAGCACGTCGCGGCCGCGCACGGTCGAGACGATCCTGCTCCTCGGCGGCGCGACCGCCCGCGGGGTCGGTGTGGGCTCGACCGGGCGGGCGGTTCGCGCGGCGTTTCCGAAGGCCAGGATCGACCACTCGAGCGACACCACGTTCGGGATCACCCTCTACCGCGTCCCGAAGGGTGGCGGCGGGCGCATGGAGTTCGGCGTGAGCACCACGAACCGCCGCGTCACCGTGATCGGGGTGCCCGCGCTGGCCTTCTGCGATTAAGCGGCGTAGCGCGTCGCCGCGCGGGCGCGGGCCTTCGCGGCCTCCACCTCGCGATCCTTCGGCGGCGCGGAGCTCACCAGCTCGTCGAGCAGGCGCTCGGTGATCGCGGTGACCTCGTTCACCGCGCGTTCGAACGCCGCGGCGTTCGCCTGCGACGGCTTGGTGGAGCCGCTCACCTTGCGCACGTACTGCAGCGCGGCCCCGTGGACCTCTTCATGTGTGGCGGGCGGTTCGAAGTTGTGGAGCGTCCGGATGTTGCGGCACATGTGGCGATGGTAGAGGCGGATTGAAGCGAGAGCGCTCGAGCAGCGACCAACGCAGCGGTACGGCGGCACGCGTATGGACCACGCGTTCCAGGTCGAACGCGACGCCGCGCGGCTCCCACTCGATGCTCGCGCGCCCGCTGAGCTGCAGCGTGTCGCCCGTCTCCCAGTCGAGGAACAGCAGTCCCGCGCGTCCGTCGGCCACGAGGTTGCCGAGCGTCATGTACATGGTGTTGCCCTGGTAATCGGGAAACCACAGGCGGTTGCCCTCGGCGCGGACGAACCCGGGCTCGCCGCCGCGGTGCGAAGCGTCGAGCCCGTCGGGCCCGGCACTCGCGATGACGAGCGTGTCGGCGGCGGTGATCGTCGCGTGGTCGGCGGGGGAGAGCGCGCGCCGCTCAGTCCGCATCGGCGCCGGCTTGCCCACGGCCACCAGCGCGCGGCGTTGGATGTACTTGGGGCAGTTGGCGTAGACCTGCTGGGTGTGCACGCGCGCGCCGTGGCCGGTGCCGTTCGCGCGCATGCGGCTGCGGGTCGTGGGATCGAGCGCGAGGAGACCCACGGGCCCGTCGAAGTCCGCGCCGTCCACGACGATCGTGCGGGAATTCTCGGCGCGCGCGAACCCCGGCCGGCCGTGCATGACACCGGCCCAGACGTGCCCGTCCTCCACCGTGGCGGTGAACAGCAGCGGCTGCTCCTCCAGGAAGTCCGCAGCGGCCTGCGGGATCTCCTCCCGCACGCCGCGCAGCAGCTTCTGCGCCTGCTCCGCCTCGCCGGTGCGTCGCTGGACAGCCAGTTCGCCCGCGTGATAACCCATCGGCCTAGAAGAAGCCACAGGTCGGTCCCTCGTGCGGCGCCTGTCCGTCGGAGCCGCGGGCGGCGTAGATCTCGAGCCGGATCCCGTCAGGGTCGGTGAAGAAGATGCCGCCGGACGTCGAGCCTTCGGCGTGCGCGACCACGCCGTCGTGGTGCATTGCGCCCCCGAGCGCCTTCACGCGGGATTCGGCGGCGGCTGCGTCCTCGATCGCCGGAACCTCGAAGGCCAGGTGGTGCAGCCCGTCGCCCTGGCGCCAGAGCGTGAGGACGACCCCCTCATCGTCGCCGAGGAAGACGTGCGTGTCCTTGCTCACGAGCACCTTCCAGCCGAAGACCCCGGTGTAGAAGCGCGTCGCGCGCTCGAGGTCGGACACGTTGAGCGCGATATGGCCTGGTCGCATGACTCTAACTCCCATACTTGGTGGATTCGGTTAGAACGATACCTAACCTGTCAAGCGCTACGATCCAGTTATGGTCGATCCCCGACCCCTGATCGGCGAGCCGCTGGCGCTCGATCTGCTCAACACCGAGTGGATCGACGCCGGCATTCGGCACGACCTGCTCGCTGAGCCGGGCGGCGTCGAGGCCTGGGGACACGCGGGCGCGGATGCCGCCGCGCTGTCAAGCGCGCGCGCCGCGATCCGTGCGGCGCTCCAGGGTCACCGCGAGGCCATCAACGGCGTTCTGGCCCACGGGGCGGTCATCGAACGCCTGGGTCCGAACGGTCCGGAGCGGCGTCTGCAGCTCGACGACGAGCGCTGGCGGCTCCCGTGGCTCGCCGCGCAGAATCTGCTCGACCTCCTGCGCGAGCACCCCGAGCGTCTACGCAGGTGCGCGAATCACGACTGCGTTCTGCACTTCTACGACACGTCGCGAAGCGGCAAGCGACAGTGGTGCTCGATGGCGAGTTGCGGCAATCGCGCCAAGGCGCGGCGCCACTACGAGCGCAGCCGTTCGGCGACGCCGTAGCCGCGACGCGCCGGGCGATGGAAAACGCGGGCGGAATCCGACGCCAAGTTCTGCTTGATCGTAAGGATGCTCGCCGAGTCGCCGTGCCGTTGGTGCGAGGGCGCGCGTGAGTCGCTTCCGCGCGCGGCGAACCGATTCGCACCGGCGCGAGGAGAGCGCGATACCGTCGGGCGATGACCGACGCCGTGCATGCCATGCGCCTGGCCGGTGGGCTGATCGCCGCGCCGGGCGCCGACCTCGTCGTGGCCGAGTGGGCCGATCCCGGCGGAGGTCTCGACCCACCGCGCTTCATCGCCCCGCTGCACGTCCACCATGCCGACGACGAGGCCTGGTACGTGCTCGAGGGCACCCTTCGGGTCCGGCTCGGAGACCGCGACTTCGACGTGCCGGCCGGCGGCGCCGTGCTCGCCGCCCGCGGCACGCCGCACACGTACTGGAATCCGCGTCCGGAGCCGGCACGCTACGTGCTCGCGATGACGGCTCGGATCCGCGCGCTGATCGCGGCGCTCCACGGCACGCGCGACGAGCCGATCGAGGCGACGTTCCGCGCGTATGAGAGCGAGTTTCTCGGCTGGCCCTCGCGCTGACCGCGGTGCCGCGCCGGCATGCCCGCCGCTCCCCCGGCTCCCGCGAACGTCGCCACGCTCGGTGCGGGCGGCCGGTTCCATGCGGTGACCAGCTTCTGGACCGCGGCGTAGTCCGCGCGCGGCCCGTTCGGCGCTCCGGGGACATCCGCGCGGCGGAGTCGGCGCCGGCCCGTTCGGCGTTCCGGGGACATCCGCGCGGCGGAGTCGGCGCCGGCCCGTTCGGCGCTCCGGGGGACGTGCGCGAGGCGCCGTGCGCCCGGGCGTACCGGGGGGCGTGGCGCAGGGCATCACGAGCTCGGGCCGTCGGTGGGCGGCGTGGGGCGAGCGCGGGCCGCCTTGGCGCGCGGCCTAGTCCTCTTCGCCGAACTCCGGCGTGTGGCGGCCCAGCTCGGTGAGCGCGAAGACGGTGCCGGAAGGGGTGGCGCGCTCCTCGAGCAGCCCGAGCGCGACGAGCGTCACCAGGTCGTCCAGCAGGGACGGATCGGCGGCCGGCGAAACCTCGTCGAACAGGGATGGCCGCGGCGGCGCCTGGCGGCGTAGGCGCGGTCCAACGGAGCGGTGCGTAGCAGTCGAACGTGGCATGGTGGGGGGACTCCTTCCGGTGCTACGTGGATCCACGTAGGGCCGGACAAGGTCCCGCACGGGCCGGACAGAATCGGCACGAATCGCGGGTGAATTGGCACACAGGTGTGTCCGTAGTGCGGCAAATGCCCGCAATCTCCGCGCATTTCGTGACGCTTTCGACACACTTGTGCACAGCTACGTGGCGCGTATGAACTCAACCGGGCCGCGTATGCACAGCCGGTGCACAGGGGAGCGTGGCGTCGATCCGGACCGGCGTGTAGAACCGGATCGCACCGCATGTCCGCCCCCCGCCCCTCATCCCGACTCGTCCGCGCCGTGCACGCAGAACGCGCCGAGCTCGCGCGTCATCGCGCGCGGCTCGCCGAGGAGGCCGATGAGCTGCGCGCCGCGCTCGCGCGGCTCGAACACGGGCTGGCAGAGATCGACGAGCGCCGCGCCCTGCTCGACCGGCTCGCGCCCGCATCACCGGAGCCGTCGTCGCCAGCGCGCCGGTCGGGCGGCGCGAACGCGCTGCGCGGCCCAGCGATCCGCGAGACCGCCGTGCGCATGCTCGCCGAGCGCGGCGGCGAGGCACTGCACTACCGCGAGTGGTTCGAGCTGCTCACGCGCGCGGGAATCGAGATCGCGGGCAAGGACCCGGCAGCGGTCTTCCTCAGCCAGCTCAACCGCTCGCCGGCGGTGCGCAAGGGTACGCGCGCCGGCGTGTACGAACTCGACCGCCAGGCCGCGGGGCGCCATCGCGCAGCACTCGATGCCCTCCAGCGCGAGTTGCGAGAGCTGACGGCGTCGGTCGGCGGCGACCTCGCCGCAATCCGCGCGCGCCGCGCCCAGCTGACCATCGAAATCGGCCGCACGGAGCGCGCGCTCGAGGAGATCGAGCGCGTCCTCGGCCCGCCCCGCGCGCTTGTAGTGGCTGGGTAGTCGCCGCATTCCGAGGAGCGCATGCGTGGGGAATCCGGGTCCGCCGAGCCGCCCGAGTCCACGCGGCCGCGACATGCCGCGCCGAAGCGCTGGACCGGGCGCAGCCGCGAGGCGAGCGCCAGCGCAGAGGGCCGGACCGGGTCGCGCAGGGGAGCGAAGGGCGTCGGCGGGGTCGCGGTGGAGGGTCCCGCGGGCAGGAGAATCCGCTTGGGCTCGCCGTCGCGGTCGTCGTCGGCTCCTCACCGGCGGCTTTCCTGCCACGCGCGTGAGGGACGAGCGTCTCGGCCCCGTGGCCGGCGACCTCAAGGACCGCGGCCGGCCAGGAAGCCGGCTCGAGCGCGGCAAGCAGATCGCGCAGGCGCCGGGTTGATTGTGGCGTCGTGTCTGAACGGCTACATGGAGCGCCAGTAGGTCTCCGTCGCGTGATTGCGTGGTCTTCCGCAAACTTTACGGTAACCCGCACCGGTTGGACGGTCGTACGATTGGCACACCAGTTTCCAGGTGCAACCGTCCTGGTTGGGATCGAGAGAGGGGCTGCGCCCCAAATGGTGGCCAGGTAGTCCTGCCTCAACGCGATTGACCTCACCGTCGACGCGGCCTAACCGAACTCGGTCCGAACGCCCCGGGTGGGCGTCATCTCTTTATGTCAGCAACTCACGCCGGGGGATCGGTGACGAGTTGCCATGCAAAATTCTGCCGAGTTATTCTAGAAAGGCACCGGCTCTCATGCGTAAGCGCATCGCCCTGTTCATCGGGCTCCTGACCGTGCTCGTCACCGCCGTCGGCTTCGCCGCGATGTCGACCGGAGCGTACTTCTCCGACACGCACAGCGGAACCGCCACCGCCAAGGCCGGCTACGTGGGCATCGACGCTGTCGGAACCCAGTCGCTGGACATGTCCTTCACCGATCTGATGCCGGGCGACCTCGGCGTCAACAAGACGGTGACGTTCAAGAATGACAGCTCGCGGGACGTCAAGGTCTACCTGCGCGCACACGCCGTCGCGCTCCCGTCCGGCGTCACCGCGCCCGAGGGTGCCAAGCTCGTCGTCTGGATCGACGGCTCGGTGTTTGATGGCATCACGGCCAACCCCGGCAGCGTCGCCAGCATCATGGCCGGCTCGCACACGATCGCTCCGAACGGCACCTTCACCGTGAACGTGACTGTGGCGCTTGACGCCACGGCCGGCAACGCCTGGATGGAGAAGGACATCTCGATCGCGCTGGACGTCATCGCCGAGCAGCCCGCCGCCCCGGCGCCGAGCGCGCTCTAGCTGACCGACGCACCCGGCGAGGGCCCACGCCCTCGCCGGCGGCCCGGTGAATCCATGCAACGGCTCGCAGCGGTCACAGTCGGTGCGCTCGGCGTGGTCCTCGGCGTCGTCGCCGCCGCGGGGGCATGCACCGGGTACTTCGACCCGCCACACGCCCCGACGCCGTCGACCGTCGTCCTGGACGAGGTCGACGCGCACACGCTGAGCCTGACCGTATGCGATCTGCTCCCCGGCGAGGACGCGCGCCATGACTCGGCGACGTTCGTCAACCGTGGCGCGAGCGCCGTGCGCGTTTTCCTGCGCAGCGGCACCGCCTCCGGACTGCGCGGGCTGAGCACCGCGCAGACGTCACAGTTGAGCGTGCACGCCTACGGGGGAGATTTCGGCCAGGCGGACCTGTACCCCACCCCGTCCGTGCACGAGGCGACGCATCTGATCGCGGCGGGCGGCAAGTTCACCGTAAACATCAGCGTGCGTTTGGCGGCCGGCGGCGACAACAGTTGGCAGCGCCGCACGATCACGATCCCGCTCGACGTGATCGGACAGCAACCCGGCGCGTCGCCGCCGCGGACGTGACGGCGATGAGACGTCTCCTCGCATCGGTGGCAGTGGTCAGCGCAGCGGCGATCGGCGCCGCGGGCACCGCGGTCACCGGTGCGACCTTCTCCGACAGTGTGTCCGGAAAGGTCCGGATCACGACCGGAAGCTTCGATGAGCGCGTTCACCCTGACCGCGTGACGGATTCCCACCGGGCGCACGCGCCGACCTCACCCGCAGCGGACCCGACGGCAACGGCGGCGCCCGAGCAGGCGCCGACGCCCCAGTCGACCGCGACGCCGACGCCCGAGTCGACCGCGACGCCGACGCCCGAGTCGACCGCGACGCCGACGCCCGAGCCGACCGCGACGCCGACGTCCGAACCGACCGCGACGCCGACGCCCGAGCTGACCGCGACGCCGGCGCCCGAGCCCACGCGGACCGCAACGCCGACCCCCGCCGCCGCGACCCCGGAGCCGGCCGCCACGGCGGCCGAGGCGCCGCGGGTCGCCACCCCGACGCTCGAACCGACTGAAGCGACCGATGGCGCGGATCGTGGCTAGGGCGGCGAGCGCTGCGCTCGGGCTGGCGCTCGTGGCGGCGACGGTCTTCATCCTCGCCGGCCCGTACCGGGTCTACGTCGTCCGCACCGGCTCGATGGCCCCCACGATCCCGCCGGCCAGCGCGGTAGTCGTCGATCCCGGCCGGCCGTTTCATCCCGGCGACGTGATCACCTTTGCCCAGCAGGGCGACGTGACCACCCACCGCTTCCTCGGACGCAACCCGGACGGGTCGCTGATCACGAAGGGCGACGCCAACCGCAGCGTCGATCAGTGGAAGCTGACGGCCGCCAACGTGAAGGGCATCGTCGTCGCCGCGCCGCAGCACATCGGCTGGGCGATCATCTTCCTGCGCCAGCCGACCGGCCTCATCTCGGCCGTGCTCGCGCTGACGCTCGTCTGGCTGGCGTGGGACATCTGCCGGTTCGACGCGCGACGTCAGACGTAGCGCATGTCCGGCGTGTCGGTTCGCACGACCAGGGCAGCTCAACCGCCAGCAACCCGGCTGAGGGGAGGTCGATCCCTGACGGCCGGGGCCGCCGCGAACGACGCGCGTTGCGGTCCCGCGTCGCCGTCCAGGCGCCGCGCCGAGATGCGCATGTCCGACGGTGGGCGCAGCGGGTCGCGCGCGGCCCACTGGCGACGCCGGCGACACGCGCCGGCACGCAACTGACCCCAACCCGGCGTCGCAAACGCACGACCCGGCGGGCTCATCGGGCCGGCGTTCAGCGAGGCGAGCTTGCCGGTGTACCGCTACGCGCTCGAGCAGGCACTGCCGACGACGCCGACGCGGCGCCCGCCGAGCATGACCGACATGCTGACGTGCCAGGAACGCCTACCACGCCGCCGTCCCGGCCCGCAGCCGTGCGCGCGCCGTCGCCGAGAGGCGGTGCCGCAGGGCTGCGACGGACCGCTCGCTCGCCGCCTGCGCCATGATGCTGCAGGCCGATGGCGCCCGGCATCGAGATCCGACCCGCCTCGGCGGCCGACTGCGAGGCCGTCGTCGCGATCTACAACCGCGGTATCGCCGAGCGCCAGGCGACGTTCGAGACACGCCCGCGGCAGCCGCAGGAAGTCGAACGGTGGCTCGAGGATGGGCGCCCCTTCCTGGTGGCGCTCGACGAACGGACGAGCGAGGTCGTCGGCTTCTCGCGCGTGTCGCCGTACTCGACCCGCCCCGCGTACGCCGGCGTCGGGGAACACGGTGTGTACGTCGATCCCGCGGCGCGCGGGCGCGGCGTGGGCAAGCGGCTCCTCGACGCGCTCGCCCGCGCCGCCGAGGCCGACGGCTACTACAAGCTGACGAGCCGGGTGTTCACGACCAACCACGCGAGCCTCGCCCTGCACCGGGCGGCCGGGTTCACGGAAGTCGGCGTCCAGCGCCGGCACGGGCGCCTCGACGGCGAGTGGAAGGACACGATGCTGGTCGAACGTCTGCTGGGCGAGGCGCTGCGCTGACGTAGGATCAACCCGAGGTGGAGAGCCAGGTTCAGGCGCGCCCGGCCGCTCGGTCGGCGCGGCGCGGTCCAATCGTCGCTGTATGGGTGGCCGTAGGCCTCGCGGTCCAGGCTGCGCTGACCGTGCTCGACGTCGTCTCCTCCGACAAGGTCGTGTTCACGACGACGTTCGTGCTCGTCCCGTTCGCGCTCGCGATCATCGGCCGTTGGCGCGTCACCGCGTTCGCGGCCGCGCTGGCCGTGGCGCTCTCGATCGCCAGCGGCTTCTGGGACCACTACGCGTTCAGCGACGACCACCTGCTGCGGATCACGATCGTGACCGCGGGCGGGCTGCTGGCCGTGCTCGCGGCCTGGGCGCTCGGCCGCGCCGCCGAGGAGCGCCGCCGCATGACCGTGCTCGCCGCCGTCGGCCGGCTATCCGGCGCGGAAACGCTCGAGGCGGCGGTCGCTGGGCTCGAGGAGGCGCTGGTTCCGAGCGTCGCAGACCGCTGCTGGATCGACGTCGACGAACCGGACGGGACGATGCGGCGCGTGCTGGGGGAGGGTGAGCCGCGCCCTGTCGCGCGCGACGAACCCGAGCGGGCGCGGCTGTTCCACGGCGCCGGCGTCACCGGCGCGATCGTGCCCGTCGCCAGTGGCCGGCTGGGCCTCGAGACGTCTCACCCGGCCTACGACGCCGACGATCTCGCGTTCTTCGGCATCCTCGCGGGCCGGGTGTCGCTCGTCCTCGCCAACGCGCGGCTCGTGACCGATCTGCGCTCGATCCGCGCCCGCCTGGACGGGATCCTCGAATCGCTCGCCGAGGCGGTCACGGTGCACGACGAGGAGGGCCAGACCGTCTACGCCAACGCCGCCGCGGCGCGCCTGCTGGGCCGCGCGTCGCCCGACGAGGTGATGGCCGCGAAGCCCGGCGAGCTCGGCGCGCGCTTCGCGATCACGCGCGAGGACGGCTCGCCGGTGGCGATCGCGGATCTGCCGGGGCGCAGGCTGATCGCGGGCGAGCCCGCGCCGTCGCTGCTCACCCGCAGCGTCGACCGCACGACCGGCGAGGCGTACTGGCTTCTGACCAAGGCGACCACGCTGGACGACCAGGGCCGGCGCTACGCGGTGAACATCATCGAGGACGTCACGCACGCCAAGGAGGCGGAGCTGCGCCAGCGCTTCCTCGCGCAGGCCGGCCAGCTGCTCGCCTCCAGCCTCGACTACCAGGAGACGCTCGCGCGCGTGGCGATGCTGGCGGTGCCGTGGCTGGCGGACTGGTGTGCGGTCGACCTGCCCGACGACCACGGCGGCATCCACCAGGTCGCGCTCGCCCACGCCGATCCGACGAAGATCGCCATGGCCGAGGAGCTGCGGAGCCGCTTCCCGCCCGACCCGGAGGCCGCCACCGGCGTCCCCGGCGTCCTCAAGGGCGGTCCCGCCGAGCTGTACCCCAAGATCCCGGACGAGCTGCTCAGCCAGGCCATCTCCGATCCCGAGCAGCTCGAGGCGATCCGCGCGCTCGGGATGCGCGCGGTGATGATCGTGCCGATGCGCATCGGTGATACGACACTGGGCGCCATCACGCTGATCAGCGCCGACAGCGGACGCACGTTCGACGAGGACGACTTCGCGTTCGCGCAGGACCTCGCGCTGCGAGCCGCGTGGGCGATCCAGAACGCGCGGCTCTACGCCGAGCAGGTCCGGGTGGCGCACACGCTGCAGGCCAGCCTGCTCCCGGAGCGGCTTTCCGAGATCCCCGGCTGGCTCAGCGCCGCCGCCTACCAGGCGGGGGAGCAGGGCGCCGACGTCGGAGGCGACTTCTACGACATCGTCGCCGTCGGCGGCGGTCGCCACCTGGTGTTCCTCGGCGACGTGACCGGCAAGGGGATCGAGGCCGCCGCGCTGACGAGCCTCGTACGCCACTCGGTGCGCACCGCCGCCCGCTTCGACCCGCGGCCCGCCAAGGTGCTGGAGCTCGTCGACGCGATCCTGGTCGAGCAGCCGAAGCTGGCGCCGGTGACGCTCGTGTGCGCGTTGATCGACCACGACCGCCTGACGGTCGCCTCTGGCGGTCACCCGCCGGCGCTGCTCAGGCGCGGCGACGCGGTCCGCGAGCTGGGCCCGGGTGGCGTCGTGCTGGGCGCGATCGGCGGCCTGGCGTTCCCCGAGACCACGTACACGCTCGAGCCGGGGGACACCCTGGTGCTCTACACCGACGGCGTCACGGACACGCCGGGCACGAACGAGCGCTTCGGGCACGAGCGGCTCGCCGGCCTCCTCACGCACGCCCCCGAGGCGCCGGGCGAGATCATCGAGCAGATCGACGGCGCGCTGCGCGCGTTCCAGACCGGGACCGCGATCGACGACCGCGCCATCCTCGTCCTGCGCTTCACCGGTACGGCCGCGGCGGGCCTGCGCAGCGTCGCCTGACCCTGGATCCACCGATTCTCGCGGCGCCTCGCCGTCGTGGCCAGCGCCCCTGGCCGATCGTCCGAGCCCTTGAGGGGTCACCCTGAAGGTGCTCGGCCGATCGACCATGGACGGAGCCCACGGCGTCGAGGCATCCACGATCGATCGGTCGATACAGGCTGAGACTACGATCTGCGCGATGCCCTCCGCACCACCGCCGTCCGGCGCCGGGGCCGGCCGGACTCTGACGATCGCCTTCGATTCCGGCCGCAAGCTCGCGCCCGACGCGCTGCGGCTGAGCCCGGCCGGCGCGACGCTCGAGGTCGACGGCTTCCTCAGGCTGCCGCTGCGCCTGACGCTCGGTCAGCTGCACATCGGCCTCGTGGACCGGGGCTCGGCCAAGCCGCGGGGCGAGGCCGGACGCTTCGCGATCCTGCGGCGCCTGTCGGCGACCGCGGTGATCCCGCAGGAGCACGGCATCGAGGGCTGGCTGTGGACGAGCACCGGCGGCACGGCGCTGACCGTTCTCGGCGACCCCGACGCCGCCCCCGACGGCGCGCTGCTGTTCACCAAGCCGCTCGGTCCCGAGCAGCTCGAGCCCGTGATGGAGCCCGCGGCGCTCGAAGCCCTGGTCGCGCGCTCGCCGCTGGGCGTCCCCACCGTCCCCGGCGTGCTGTTTCGCTGCGCCGCCACCACCGCGGCCGAGGCGGCCTTCCGCCAGTACGGCCTGCTGCGCGCGCTGACCGATCGCGAGGTCCCGCCGACGATGCGCCGGTCGCTTCCCTCGGACCGCCCCGCCGACCCCATCGCGACCCGCAGCGAGGGCCCTACGGGCTCGGTCGCCCCGCCGGGCTTCTAACACCTGTAGCGTTCAGCGCGAAATACCTGCGTAGCCCTAGATTTCGATGGCGCAGCGCGTCCCGCGGGCCAGGATTTGGGCCAGTTCGGTGTATCTGCGGCGGGCGATTCAGCGCCACCACCAGCGCGCGGAGGGCGTCCAGGCCTAACGTGGGGCGCCGCCTTCGGTCCCAGGCGCCGCGCGTCTGGTGGGCCTGCTTCAGCCTCGAGGTCGCCCGGTCTTGCGAGATGCCGAGATCGCGGACGTGGATGCCGGACTCCTTGGCGGCGAGAGGGCCGCGTCCGCCTCGGCCATCAATGCACGCACGGTCGTGCACGACCGTGGCGTCGTGCATTCACGTATCGCTCGTTCAGCTCGTGGAACCGCTGGAAGAGGGCGCTCGATCGGGGCGACGGTGCGTAAGGCCGCCCTGGTTGAACGTCGCCAGCTGCGCTTGGCCAGCCGAGCCTCCCGCAGCCGTTGCGTGTGGGTGAGCCCGTCGTCGACGTCGTCTGCCACGGCGGCGACGCTGCACGATCAGTCCCGCGGCGGGAAAGCCGGGACGTAGAGGAGAAGTGCTGGCCGCAGGACACGATCCGCTCCACAACGCCGAGCGGCAGATGATCGAGCATCACGTCGACCTGGCCCGGCAGCTGATCACTGCGGCGGCCGAGCGGATGCGGTGGATCGACCAGGCTCGACGAGGCCGCCGCCGCGCGGGAGGCGGTCGCCGATCTCATCCTCGAAGAACGATCACTCCCGGGACCTCGACGAGCGGATCGGCGTCCTCGAGCGGCTCCAACGTCCACCGGACGATCGGGCTGATGCTGGTTCGTCCGCCCGTTCGACGGACCCGTTCGACAGCGGCTCGGCGCGCCGCCAGCTCCGCGGCTCTGCGGTGGGACCGCGTGGGGCCCTGGCAGCAGTGGAGTTGGGGAACGGGAGCGGGCGGCGTGGAGTGGGTGCGAGAGGTAGGTGATCGGGGTGCTGGGAGAGGAGAACGGCAACTTCGAACGTCAGCGGCGGAAGGACGGCAGTGGGACCAGATGTGTGGGCGAGGCAAGGGGGTGTAGTGGCACGGTGCCAAGAAACGAGTCGGTGACGTGGGAATGCCGTCAGTGATGTGTGAGCGCGAAATCGGAGTCGATCGACGTGATGCGAGAGCGTCTCGCGTTGAGCGTCGAGGAAGCGTGCGCGGCTCTGGGGGTGTCCGGGGACTTCTGGCGGGATGCCGTCGCGCCGGAGGTCGGCGTAGTCCGGCGCGGCCGTCGCAGGCTGGTTCCGGGCCGCGAGCTCGAGCGCTGGCTTAGAGAACTCGACCCCAGTACTCGACTGAACGGAGGTCGTCGTGGCTGATCAAGGCATTGTCGTCCGCCACAGTCGCGCGTGCCGGTCCCGCGGCGGTGGCCGCTGCAACTGCGACCCCACTTACCAAGCGTGGGTCTACAGCAAGCGCGACCAGAAGAAGATCAAGAAGAGCTTCTCGACCCGCGCGGCCGCAAAGGCGTGGCCGCCGACGCGCTCAACGCCCTCAACCGCGGCCGGCTGCGCGCCCCGACGCCCACGACAATGAACGAGGCAGCGCGGGAGCTGCTCGCCGGCGCGCGAGGGCACGATCCCGACGCGCGGCGGGCACCGCTACAAGCCCGCGACGATCCGCAACTACGAGCGCAGCCTCAAACGCCGCGTCCTCCCCGAGTTCGGCCACCAGCGCCTCACGGGCATTACCTGCGCCGAGGTGCAGGACCTCGCCGACCAGCTCACCGCTCGCGGCTTCTCGCCGGCCACCGTCCAGAACACGCTCGACCCGCTGCGCGTCATCTTCCGGCGCGCGATCCGCCGAGACCAGGTGAGCGTCGACCCGACCGAGAACCTCAAGCTCCGCCGCCCGAAGGGCCAGCCCGACCGGATCGCCTCACCCGTCGAAGCTACCGCGCTGATCGCCGCCCTCGACGACTTCGAACGGCCCCTGTACGCGACCGCGTTCTACACCGGGCTGCGCCGCGGAGCTCCGCGCGCTTCGGCGGGACGACGTCGACCTGCCGGGTCGCGTGATCCACGTGCGGCGCGGCTAGGACGACGTTGAGGGCGAGCAGGACGTCAAGAGCGAGGCGGGTGAACGCGACGTCCCGATCCTCGACCTGCTGGCGCCCGAGCTCGCCGCCCACAAGCACCGCACGGGCCGCGCCAGCGACGCCCTCGTGTTCGGACTGAACGCCGAGGAGCCGTTCTTTCCGTCGACCACGCGGCACCGGGCGCTGGGGGCCTGGAAGGCCGCGAACGACGCGCGCCTGGCCGCGGCGAAGCGCGCCGGCGTCGATGTGTTGACGGTCGGGCTGCTGGAGCCGATCGCGCTGCACGAGGCGAGGCACACGCGCGCGAGCGTGTTCATCGCCGCCGGCGCGAACCCGAAGATCATGGGGCACGCGTCGATCCAGATGACGTTCGATCGCTACGGGCACCTCATGCCAGGCGGCCTGGACGAGGCCGCAGAGCGCGTCAACGCCTATCTGAGGTCGGCATCAACCGGGTTATGACTCTGGGGGCGGATGCACGAAGATGCGTTCCTGCCCCGCCTCCTCGCCGTCGATCTCGGCGATGAAGTCGTACGGCCCGGACTGCTCGAACGGGACGTTGGCGATCGTCAGAACGGCCTGCAGATGAATGGCCCGGTCAGGCTGCCGCTCCGGGATGCCGTCCGGCGGAACTTCGACATTGACCGTGGGCGCGACGTCGTCGCCGGCGGCGTTGACCAGGCGCACGACGATGGTGTGGGTGAGCCCTTCATCCTCGGGGGCGACGTCGATGCGCAGCACGAGGGCGAGTTGGGGGTGCGTCCACGGCAGTGTCGGCGGCGCAACGTTGGTCAGGCTTCCGTGGATGAACAGTCGCCCCTCGTGTCCATAGGCGGCTTCGGCGACGATGAAGTAGTCGAGCTTCACGTGTTCCTGAGCTCCTGCGCGCGGGCTTCTCCGAAGATGTCCTCGGCCGCGCGTCCCCAGCGGTTGACGGTCGTGTGAATCAGCAGCGCCTGCCACTGCCAGGGCGCGAGCCGCGTGATCTTCGTCATGCCGTGCAGCACGGACGCCGGGATCGCCTGCTCGGCGTCCAGGTCGACGAGCTGATCGGACAAGATCCCGCTCTCCCCGTAGAGGTAGAGGTACCGCCACATCTTGCCGTCCCGGATGATCTGGCGCTTCTCCTCGGGGAGGTCACGGACATCAGCGAGCGGGGCTACGTGGAGCATGACCTTGCGGGCCTTTGACGTCTGGCCGGCCTCGACGTGACGCCTGTAGTCCTCGCAGGCGCAGCTGTGGGAGGTGATCACGCCGCGTTTCGGGTTGATCGTCCAGCCCTCATCGGTCCATTTCGCGAATGGCACGCGGGCGAGCACGTCGCCCTCGTCGAGGTGCGCGTCCGGCTTCTGGAAGGGAGCCGCGTCGGGCAGAGCGGCCGGGTGCTAGTCGTCGAACAGGTCGGCGATGTCCGACGAGTCGGCGAAGCCGTCGCGGCTCGCCGGCCTAACCGCCTTCGACCACAGCGCGTAGTCGATGCCGCCCGGGAGGTCCGGTTCGATGTCCGCGATGTCGCGGTCCGTGGGGCCCACGACCTGGAAGAGCATGAGGTCCCGGGTGTCCGGCGCCGGGGCGGGCTTGCCGCCGTCGCGGAGCGTCTGGCCGCCGTTGATCTCGATGACGAACTGGCGGTTGATCGTCGAGCCGGCGGGCTCGACGGTGGCGGGAACAACGGGAAGTAGGGGGCTCATCGTGCTGTGATCAACGTGTGGGGACTGGTGCTGCTTCTACGTCCACCACAACGACCGCGGCTCACTTAGGCGGGTTTCCGCAACGAGGGTCGATGGGCTTGGTCTTCTGCGCTAGCTTCTCGCATCGGCAGGATAGACGCAACTCCTGAGATTTGAGCTGTCTCTGTAGGAGTTTTGACGATCAAGGGCTGATACTAGTTCCGCGGGCCAGTCGCGGGCCAGCCGACCTCGAGCCCAACCGGATTCAACCGGATCAGAGCGGAACGGCTGATGGTGGGCTAGCCGCGTAGTTCAGCCGTTCTTGGCTCTGCGACGTCTATCCGAGACTCGGGCTTCGCCGAGTTCTAACCTACGGCCGCCGTGGCCGACCATGACCCCAGCGCCTGCACCGCCTGCCGTGGCTCCGGAGAGCTGATCTCCACGCTGGGGGGCGAAGCGCACCGCGTCACGTGCCCGTGGTGCGGCGGCAGCGGACGCTTCGATCCCGCTCGTGACGCTCAGGCGCCCGCGCGCGAGGGTCACCCCGCCGACGCCTAGGAGGCTGGTGTTAAGCCCGCGGTTCTCAGGCGGGTTGTCTCGCGCGAGTCGGGGGTGAGGCGGGCTGGCGGATCGAGCGGTCGTGTTGAGCTGGTCGGGGTTGGGCGCCGGTCGGGCTGGGGGAGGCCTGCGGGGCGCGGGTGGCTCGTCGCGGGCGGTCCTGCGGCCCGTTCAGGCGCCGGCGGTGGCCCAGCCGGTGTTGTGGTGGGTGAGTCCGAGGACGGCCAGGCGGGCGAGGTTGACGGCGGTGGCGAGCAGTGAGAAGTCGGCGGCGATCTTGGTCTGGCCGCGGACGCGGGCACGGCGGCCGCCGTGGCGCCGGCGCATCATGTGCGCCTGTTTGCGCTCGACCTTCGGGCGCGTGGCTTTGTAGTCGGCCTGCCAGGCCGGATCGGCCTGGCGCTCGCGCGCGGCTGCGAGCTCGCGCTCGTGCGGGGCGACGCGGATCGTGCGTCCGCTCGCGCTGGCCGTGCATCGCTCGCGCAGCGGGCAGCCGGCGCAGGCCGCGGCGAAGGTCGCGATCTGTCCGCCCTTGACCGGCCGCAGCACGGTGCTCTGGCCGGCCGGGCAGCTCACGCACCCGGCGTCCAGGTCGATCTGGAAGTCGGCCTTGGTAAACCGGCCGTCGGCCGCGGTCGGCGGCTGGACCTTGCACATGATCTGCGCCTCGGCCTGCTCAAGCACCGACAGCACGGTGCCTGCGCCGTAGGCGCTGTCGCCGTAGACGGTCAGCCGGCCGCCATCAGCGGGCTCCTCGGCGCCCGTCTCGGGCCTGTGCTCGGCGTCGGCGACCCCGGCGGGCTCGGGTATCAGGTCGTCGGCCAGCAGTTCTGCGGCAGCCGTGCCGTCGCCGAGGTTGCCGGCGCTGACCGTCGTCTTGACGATCAGCTCGCTGTCGGGGTCCACGCTGACGTGTCCCTTGTAGCCGTCAAAGCCGCGCGAGCGGGTCTTATGCCCATGCCGCGCCTCGGGGTCAACGGTCGAGATGATCCGGTCCTTGGCGACCCGGCGAGCGATCCGAAACACGCCGTCGACGCCCTCGTCGAGGTCTTGCCCGACGACCGCGGCCAGCACGCGCGCCGCCTCGATCACCGCCGCGCCCGGCTCGCGGCCGTCCAGCGCTACCAGCAGCGCGCGGCCGTCCTTGGCCAGCGCGTCGACCAACTGCGCGCGCGCCTCGGGATCGTCGTAGTCACACGACGGCTTGCCCGCCGCCCGGTAGTCGTCATCGCGCACCAGCAGCGCACGCAACTCGGCCTCCAGCCCCGCCTCGCAGGCGCGCAGCACACTGCGGATCGCTGACCGCACCAGCGTCACCGTGTCCATCGTGGCGACCGCGTCATACAACGCCGTGGAGTCCAACACCCGTCGCCGCCCGACCAGCCCGGCCTGCTTGGCCGTCTGAAGCACGACCTCAAAGACCCGCTCCGGGCGCTCCGACGCCGCCAAGCGGGCGCGCATGTCGACCAGCACCGTGTGCACGAACCCCGGATGGTCAAACGCCAACCCGCCCGCGGCGTACTTCCAGCGCGCGTCATACGTGAACCGGTCGACCGCCTCACGGTCCGAGCAGCCCTCGATCCGCTGCAACACCATCACCACCGCCACGATCGACGGCGGCACCGACCGCCGCCCCCGCCCATCGCAAAACAAATCGGCGAACAGCTCATCCGGGAACAACCGCTGGCACTCGCGGTGCAGCAACCCATAGATCGAGTCCTGCGCCACCCGCCCATCACAGAAGCTGGCCGTCGTCTGCAGCAAGTCCGCCTGGCGCGGCGCGAGACCAAGACTCATCCCGGCAAGATCCTCACCGCGCCGGACGGAAAAACACCAGCCTCCTAGGAGGCTGTTGGGCTAGTTGATCCGGCGCCGCGGGCGTGCCGCATCGCGCGGCGGGGGGCTCAACCGGCTCCTAAAGCGTTCCCAGTTTTCCGCCGATCAAACGGTGGACATGCGCCGCACTCGCCCGGCCGCGGATCGCGGCTTCACGCTGATCGAACTGCTCGTCGTGCTGCTGATCATGGCAGTGCTGATCACCATCGGGCTCGGGACCTTTCTGGCCCAACGTTCGAAGGCCGAGGACGCCGACGCCAAGACGTCCACGGTCGCCGCCGCCACGGCGATGACGATCTACCACGGCGACCACGAGACATACGCGACCGCAACGCCGGCCGAACTCGCCAAGATCGAGATCTCGCTCGGCCGCGCCCGTGGATTGACGGTCAGTGGCGGCGCGACGACGTTCAAGGTGTCGGTCGATTCCGCCGCCGGCGGCACGTTCGCGATCGAGCGGCTCGCCTCGGGGGTCCTGCAGCGGACGTGCACGCAGCCGGGCGTCGGCGGATGCTCCTCCACGGTCGACGCGCTGGGCGACCGCTGGTGACCCGGGTCGAGACCCCATTGCTCTCAACCCGGCGGCGATTTGCGTCGATGTAGTCCGTGATGGCCTCCCGATCCCTTGCTCGCTCCGAGTCCGGCTTCGCGTTGATCGAAGCGGTCGTGAGCGCAGCCGTGCTGGCCATCGTGGCGATGGCCGTTCTGTCCGGCATCGACACCGCGAGCAGCTCGTCTGCGCGCGAGAAGGCGCGCTCGGTCGCCGCGAACCTCGCCGAGCAGGACCAGGAGCGCCTGCGCTCCATGTCGATCACGAGCCTGGCGGCGCTCGGCGCCAACCCGCCCGTGGTCGTCGACGGCGTCAAGTACACGGTGACGTCGAAGGCCGTGTGGGTGACCGACGACAGCGGCGGCACGCCGAGCTGCGGCAACTCGAGCAAGAACAACGACTACATGCACATCACCTCGACGGTCACCTCGTCGATCGTCGGGCAGAGCATCAAGGCGGTGCGCATCGACTCGCTGGTCGCGCCGAGCGTCGCCTACAGCAGCACGCACGGCACGCTCGGCGTCAAGGTCGTGGACCGCAACGGCATCGGCGTCCCGGGCATCGTGGTCAGCCCGTCGATGACGTCCCCCTCCTCGTACGCTCCGGCCACGCTCGCGACCGACTCGCAGGGGTGCGCGCTGTTCCGCACGATCCCGATCGGGACGTACGCGATCTCCATCTCCGCGAGCGGGTACGTCGACCCGGACGGAAACTTCACCGGCGCGGCGAGCCAGAAGGTCAGCCCCGGCACGGTGTCGTTCAAGACCATGGACTACGACCGCGAGACGAAGGCCGGCATCACGATCAAGACGAACGTGCCGGGCACGCCCGCGACCGCCCAGTCGTCGAAGGCGCTGAAAGTCTCGGCGACGAACGCCAAGCGGACCGGAATGCTGCGGACGTACTCCAGCGCGCTCACGTCGAGCACGTTCACGGCGGCGCAGCTGTTCCCGTTCAAGGACAGCCCGTATGCGTTCTTCACCGGCGGCTGCGGTTACGAAAGCCCCGACGTCGCCGACCCGGCCGGCAACGGCAGCTACTTCGGGTCAGCGTCCCATCCGGGACTGCAGATGGACCCGACGCTTACCCAGCCGCAGACCGGCTACATCATCTGGCAGCCGCCGTTCAACCTGCGTGTCACCAAGAATGCCGCCGGAACCACCACGCTGAACAACCTCACGGTCTACGCGACCCTGCAGAAGCCGACGGGCTCGACGGACACCTGCACCGAGCCGCGCGTGCAGATGGCCTTCAAGACATGGCCGGGAGGTAGCTGGGGTGCCGCGCCGGGCAACAACACAACCGGCTGGGTCGTCCAGAACGACGCCGCGGGCTTTGACCCGGGCATGCCGTTCGGGAGCTATCAGGTGTGCGTCAGGGACTCGGGGGCCGGCAAGTACGCGCTCGCCACGTACAACAACACGGTCCCGGGCGGCCAGACGAGCAACGTGAACTTCGACACGGCCCACGGCGGCATCTGGACCAACGGGAGTTGTCCATGAGCCGCCTGCGCGCCGATCGGGGCATGACCCTGATGGAGATGCTCATCGCGATGGTGATCACGATGATCGTCTCGCTCGCCTGCTTCGCCCTGATCGAGGTGACGATGCGCCGGTCGTCCGACATCAGCGCGCGCGTCGACACCACGCAGCGCGGCCGCGGCGCGATGGACACGATCACGCGACAGATCCGCTCGCAGGTGTGCGTCCAGCGCAGCGACGACGCGACGATGGTCGACGACCGCGCGGTCTACGCCGCGACGCCGACCGCGATCGCGTTCTTCACCGACCTCGGGGACGACAGCGTCCACGCCGGCAACGCGATCAAGCCGCCGCAGCTGCATTCGCTCTCCTTCGAGAGCGGCAAGCTGATCGAGCGCGACTACGCGAGCACCGGCAGCACGGTCGTGCTCGGCATCACGAAGTACGCCTATGGCGGCTACCCGTCCGCCCCGACGCTGACGCGCACGGTGCTCACCGACGTCGCCAACACGCTCGGGACGACCTCGGCGCCCGTGTTCTTCACCTACTTCAAGTTCACGCCCGCGACCGCCACGGTGCCGGCCGCCCCGACGACGACGCTCAGCGCGTCGGGGGGCATGGTTGTCGCGGACCTCCAGCAGGTCGCGAAGATCTCCGTCAGCTACCGGGCCATGCGTTACAAGGGCACGGCCACGGACCGTGGCAACACGATCTACGCGAGCGACGTCTATGTCCGCTCGGCGGACCCCAACTCCCAGACCCCAAAGCCGGTGTGTGCATGACCTCCAAGCGCCCTGACCTGCGCGCGGAACGCGGGTTCTCCATGTTCCTGGCCATCATGGCCATGCTCGTGACGTCGATGTTCGTGGCCGCCGCGTTCGCGGCCGCCAACGGCGACCTGCCGATGTCCGGCGCGTCCAAGGATCGCAAGCTGAGCTACGCGGCGGCAGAGGCGGGGCTCAACTTCTACCTGAACCACCTGCAGCAGGACAACGACTACTGGACGAAGTGCGACTCGCTGCCGGCACCCAACTCGACCGAGCTGAACCCGGTCAATCAGCAGTGGGATGGCTCGGGCTTCGACGTGCGTCGCTGGCGCACGGTGCCGGGCTCCACCGCCCAGTACACGATCGAGCTCCTGCACACGGCGAACTACACCGCTTGCCTGCCCGACCCGCAGAAGCAGGACTCGCTGATCGACCTCGCGACGGGCACGTTCAAGATCCGCGTGACCGGTCGCCCCTCGCCGACGTCGAAGCAGCGGCGCAGCCTCATCGCGACGTTCCGCCGCGACGGCTTCCTCAACTTCATCTACTTCACCGACTACGAGGACCTCGACCCGCAGGCCTTCGCGACCTCGAGCCAGCGGAGCACCGCGCAGACCAACTGCGCCGACAAGGACCGCTCCGAGCGCGCCGGCAAAGGCTGCACGGAGATCCAGTTCATCAGCGGTGACTCGCTGAACGGTCCGGCGCACACGAACGACGACAGCTTCCTGGTGTGCGGAACTCCGACCTTCGGCCGGCTCGACCACGTCGATGTGGTCGAGGTGACCGGTGACGCGCCGGGCTACGTGAAGAACGGCTCCTCGTGCGGAGGCGACCCGACGATTCACACTCCGGGCGCGAAGATCACCGACAACGCCCAGGACATGCAGATGCCGACGAGCAACCAGACGCTCTCGGACGTCGCCGACAACGGCGGCACGTCCTACTCCGGCAAGACGGTCGTGCGCCTGAAGATCAATGGCCTGATGGACGTCACGAACTACAGCGCCACCGGTGTGGCGACCACGACGACCAACGTGCCCTGGCCGGCCAACGGGGTGTTGTACATCAAGAACAACGGCGCCTGCACCGGTGAGTACCCGGTGGACGCGACCTACACCGAGTCTTCCACCTGTGGCAACGTATACGTGAGCGGCACGTACGATCGCCCGCTGACCATCGCCGCCGCCAACGACGTGATCATCCGACCGACGCTCGGCGGCAAACTGAGTAACTCCTCCGCTGACGAGGATCTTCTGCGCGCCGACTCCAGCGACGCCACGCTCGGCCTGATCGCGAACAACTTCGTGCGCGTCGCCCACATGGTGAGCCGCCAATCCGACCGCACCTGCATCGGGAACTACTCGTCAGCGACGAATCCGCAGGTGACGAACGTGGAGGTCGACGCCGCGATCCTCTCGCTGCAGCACTCGTTCATCACCGACAACTACGACTGCGGCAAGCTGGGCACGCTCACGGTCATCGGGGCGATCGCGCAGAAGTACCGCGGCCCGGTCGGCACCGGGTCGGGCTCGAGCTCCACGGGCTTCATAAAGGCGTACACGTACGACGATCGGTTCCGCTACCGCTCGCCGCCGTACTTCCTGAACCCGATCGACTCCGCCTGGGACGTCGTGCGCTCGCACGAGCAGGTCCCGGCCCGTTAGCGAACCTCGAGGGTCCCGATCGTCCGCTCGTCGCTGGACGTGACGAGCGGATACCGGCCCGGTGTGTCGGCCAGCAGCTCGAAGCTGGCCGGTATGCCGGGCTCGACTGGTTGGGTGGACAGATCGCCGAGCGCGACGCTGTCCGGCTGCGTCGATTCGACGACGATCCGGACCTGGTCACCGAGCTCGGCCTCGACGGTCTTGGGCCGCGCGTCGTGCGACGTCGTCAGCGTCGCGTCCACGTCGGGCGCATCCGCGACGTCCGGCACGTCCACGAGCCGCGGGGTGGCCGTGGGCGTAGGCGTGGACGGCCTGCGAGGGGCCGGCGCGAAGCTCGCGATCAGCGCCATCGTGGCCATTACGGCGATGACGACGATCACGGTACGGCGCGCGAACACGCCCTCCAGGCTACCGGGAGGCAAGTTTCTTCAGGAAGGGGTAAAGGCGTCGCGCGCGTTTGCCGATAACGCTCCTAGCCAGACCGAGGTGTCAAAGGCAAATCGCCTGTGAGGGCGAGGCGCAAAGCCACGGGGCTCCGGATGGATCCGGAGCTGGCCGGGCTGCCACTTCCGGCAGACGGGACCAAGGACCTGGCAAGGCAAGACCACAGGCCCAACGATCCCTTCAGGAGGGTTCACCCAATGCTCCACAAGCTTCGTCAGCGCGCCCAGGACGAGAAGGGCTTCACGCTCATCGAGCTCCTGGTCGTCATCCTGATCATCGGCATTCTTGCCGCGATCGCGCTGCCCGCGTTCCTCAATCAGCGTGAGAAGGCGCAGGACTCCGAGGCCAAGAGCGGCGCCCGCACCGCTCAGACCGCGCTGGAGACGATGTACACGGACGACCAGTCCTACACCAAGGGCACCGAGGCCAACCTCGTCGTCATCGAGCCCGCGCTCGGCCAGCTCGGCGCACGCCTGGTCACCAAGCCCGGCGATCAGACCTACGAGGTCGACGTCACGTCCAAGGGCTCCAACAAGCGCGTCTGGGTCATCTCGCGTGACGACAAGGGCGTGGTCAAGCGCACCTGCACCGGCACCGGCTGCCCGACGGCCGACGCCGCCACCGGCAACCAGTGGTAATCACGGTTTCCTGATCGACCCATCCTCCTTCTCGAAGCGGGCCTCCGGGCCCGCTTCGTGCGTTTAACCGCTCAAGTTCCGGATACCGGATGCCGATACGACTTCCGTGTTCAGAAAGAAGCGTTCGCCACAGCACAGCGTCGTCGGGCTCGAGCTCGACGCCGGCCACCTCGCCGCCGCTGAGGTGAGCGTCGAGGGGCCCCTTACCCTGACCCGCGGCGCGGTTGCCGAGCTCAAGCCCGGCATCATGCGCGACGGCGAGGTGGCCGATCCGATCGGTCTCGCCGAGGCCCTCAAGGCACTCTTCGCCGAGCACGAGCTCCCGAAGCGCGTGCGCCTCGGCATCGCCCACCAGCGCATCGTGGTGCGCACGCTCGACCTCCCGGCGGGCAACGAGGATCCGAAGGCCCTCGCCGCGGCGGTTCGCCAGGCGGCACCTGATCACATCCCGATGCCGATGGACGAGGCGGTCGTGGACTTCCAGCCGCTCGGCATCGTCGACACCCCGCGCGGGCTGCGCCAGCGCGTCGTCGTCGTCGCCGTCCGCCGCGACATGGTCGAGCGCGCCGCCGCCGCCGTCCAGGGCGCCGGCCTCGAGCTCGAGGGGATCGACCTCTCGGCCTTCGCGATGGTCCGCGCGCTCGCCTCCGAGCATGAGGGCGCGGTGCTCTACATCAACGTCGCGGGGCTCACCAACGTCGCCGTCGCCAACGCCTCCGGTTGCCTCTTCACGCGCGCCGCCGGCGGTGGCGCGGAGGAGATCGCCCGCACGCTCGCCGAGCGCCGCTCGCTGACGCTCGAGCACGCCCGCGCGTGGATGACGCATGTGGGCCTGGTCGCGCCGCTGGAGGGCGTGGACGGCGATGCGGACCTCGTGGCCGCAACGCGCGCCGCGCTGGAGGACGGCGTCCGCGAGCTGGCTGACAGCATCCGTACGTCGCTGAACTTCTACCGCACGCAGGACAGCTCGGAGACGGTCGAGCTCGGAGTCGTCACGGGCTCCGCGGTGACCATCCCGGGGTTCGTCGAGCGGCTGTCCGAGCAGCTGCGGCTGCCGCTCGAGGCGCGCACCGTCCCGGCGGCCGACGACGTCGACGCCGGCCGCCTGACGGTCGCCGCCGGGCTCGCGATCGCCGAGCGGTCCTGACGCGAGTTCCCAGCTTGGGCCGCGCCCTCGGCGCGGCCCGAGGAACTCGCCGGAGCTTCGCCCTCTGGGCGATGCGGCCGCGGGTTCCCAGCTTGGGCCGCGCTCTCGGCGCGGCCCGAGGAACTCGCCGGAGCTTCGCCCTCTGGGCGATGCGGCCGCGGGTTCCCAGCTTGGGCCGCGCTCTCGGCGCGGCCCGAGGAACTCGCCGGAGCTGCGCCCTCCGGGCTTCGGCGCGGCTCGCGCAGGCGCGCGACACCCGCACCGCTCCGTCCGGCACACTGCACGCGCGATGAGCGTGGGCGTGGCGGCAGTGGCGGCGGGCATCCTGGGGGCGATCGTCGGCTCCTTCCTGAACGTGGTGGCCTACCGGCTGCCGCGCAAGGAGTCGCTCTCCCATCCTCCCTCGCACTGCCCGCAGTGCGGGACGCCGATCAAGCCCTACGACAACGTGCCGGTGCTCGCCTGGCTGTGGCTGCGCGGGCGCTGCCGCGCGTGCGGGGCGCCGATCTCGCTGCGCTACCCGCTGGTGGAGGCGGGGACCGCGCTGCTGTGGGTGGCGTGCGTCCTGCACTTCGGCGCCGACTCCGACGTCTGGCTGCCGCTGGTCTTCGTCACCTTGCTGGTCCCGATCACGCTGATCGACCTCGACCACCACATCATCCCGAACAGCCTGACGCTGATCGGGGCGGTGGCCGCGCTCGTGCTGACCGCGGTCTTCGACTCCGGCTCACTGGTCGAGAACCTGATCTCGGCGGCGGCGGCCGGCGGCTTCTTTCTGCTCGCGGCCATCGTCTACCCCGCGGGGATGGGGATGGGCGACGTCAAGCTCGCGGCCGTGATGGGGCTGGTCCTCGGGCGTGCGGTGGCCCCCGCGATCTTCGCCGCGCTGATCTTCGGCACGGTCATCGGCGTCGCCGTCATAGCCCGCTACGGGGCCAAGGAAGGGCGCAAGAAGGGCATCCCCTTCGGACCGTGGCTGGCGGCCGGCAGCGTCCTCGGGCTGTTCGCCGGCGACGCGATCGTCGACTGGTACCTGGACACGTTCACGTAGGCCCCGCCCGCGCTCGCTCGCGGTGGCGGATCGGCACCCGCAGGGAGGCCCTAGGGTCGCGGCCCCACGCCTCTCAAGGCCCCGTCAAAGGGTGCCGATACCCAACATCGTGAGAGCCGTCAACCTCCTTCCACCCGACATGCGCGGCGCCTCCAAGGTCGCCGCCGAGCTCGGCGCCGGCCCGGAGGCCACGGGCGGCGCGGGTGTCTTCGTCGTGCTCGGCGTACTCGCCGCAGCCGTCGCCGGCACCGCAGGCTACGTCCTGACCGAGAACACCATCAAGCAGCGCCAGGCCGACCTCGCGACGGTCACGGCGCGCCAGCAGGCGGTGGCCGGTCAAGCCGCCAAGCTCAAGCCCTACGCCGACTTCGACTCGCTGGCCAACGCGCGCGTCAAGACTGTCAAGGACCTCGCGACGTCGCGCTTCGACTGGGAGCAGGTGCTCCGCGACCTGTCGCGCGCCGTCCCGGCCGATGTCACCCTCAAGTCGCTCACCGGCGACATCTCGACGTCCACCGGCGGCGCCGGCGGCACCTCGAGCACGCTGCGTCAGGCGATCAACGCCCCGGCGGTCACGCTCACGGGCTGCGCGCCCGGGCAGACCGCGGTCGCTCGCCTCGTCGCCCGCCTGCACGACGTCGACGGCGTCACCCGCGTGTCGCTGAGCAAGTCCGACAAGGCCGAGATCGCCAACAATCAGAGCGGCGGCAGCGCGCTCGAAACGCGCAACGCGCAGCCGTGCGGCACCGGCAAGCGGCCGAACTTCGAGGTCGTCATGTTCTTCCAGAACGCGGCCGAGAAGGTCGCGTCGACCCCGAGCGCCACCGGCAGCTCGACCACGGCGAAGCCGGCCGTCACGCCCACACCGACGCCGGCCGGCACCTCCGCCTCGACCACCACGACCCAGGACGGCGTGACCCCATGAGCCGGACCACTCGCCTCCTGATCGTCGTGATCGTCGCCGTGGCATCCGTCGGCGGCTACTGGAAGTTCGTGCTCGCGCCCAAGCGCGTCGAGGCGAACGACCTCTCGGCCAAGATCCTGTCTACGCAGGCGCAGCTCGCCCAGCAGCAGGCTCTCGTCAAGACCTACCAGGACGCCAAGGGCGCCTACCAGACCAACTACGCGTCCGTGGTGCGGCTCGGCAAGGCCGTGCCCGCCGACGACGACACGCGCTCTCTGGTCGTCCAGCTCGACACCGCGGCCAAGCGCAGCGGCATCGACTTCGACGTCGTCGACATCGGCGCCGCCGCCGCAAATCCCGCCTCGGCGTCGGGCGCCGGCAGCGCCGCGCAGGCCAACGTGACCCCGGGTGCCGTGAACCTCGGCAGCTTCTCCGCGATCCCGTTCAACCTCGCGTTCACCGGCACCTACAGCACGCTGGAGAACTTCTTCGCCCGCCTCGAGCGTTTCGTGACCGTCAGCGGCGACGACGTGCTCGTCAACGGCCGGATGCTCAAGGTCGACGCCATCAGCCTCAAGCCGGCCGAGAACGGCTGGCCGGGTCTCGATGCCGACGTCGCCGCGAGCGCGTTCATCGTGCCGCGGTCCTCCGACGCGGCTGCAGGCTCGAACGTCTCGGCGCCGGCGACCACCACGACCACCACGACCTCCACCACGGCCGCTGGGAGTGACCTCCGATGAACGCGATCAAGGACACCTGGCGCGGGCTGCTGCGCCGCCGCCTCTGGCCCGTGGCGCTGCTGCTCGTGGCCGGCCTGGTCGCCGTGCCCAAGCTGCTGGCCAAGCCCCCGGCGACCGCGCCGGTGGCGACCACGGCCCGCGCGGCGGACACGGACGACGGCACCACGAGCTACGTCAAGCTCGCCGACGGCTCGGTGGTGACCGAGCGCCGGCGCGTGCTCGGACCGACCAAGGACCCGTTCGCCCCGCGCGAGCTGCCCGAGGTCGCCAAGTCCAAGACCAAGAAGACGTCCAAGTCGACGACCAAGCAGGACACGACGACCGACAAGCCCTCGAGCGCGTCGAGCTCTCCCGCTCCGGCCGCCCCGGTGGCGACGCCGACGCCGACCCCGGCGCCCACGTACCCCCAGTTCTCGATCAAGGTCCGCTTCGGCAAGACCGACGGCGAGAAGACGACCCAGACCGTCGAGCGCCTCGACGTGCTCCCGTCGATCAGCACCCCGCTGCTCGTCTACCGGGGCGTCGAGGACAACGGCAAGGTCGCGGTCTTCGAGCTCACCGGCGACGTCACCGCGCAGGGCGACGGCACCTGTCTCCCGAGCACGGACGACTGCCAGCTGCTCAAGCTCAAGGCGGGCGAGACGTCCTTCATCGACGTCACCCACACCGGCTCGCAGACGGACGCCCAGTACGAGCTCGACCTCAAGGAGATCCACGTCAAGGCGACGACCTCGCAGGCCAAGCTCGCCAAGTCCTCGACCGTCCGCGCCCTGCTGGCCGCGGGTGGCGGCGACGCCGGGACCCGCTACGTCTTCGACCCGAAGACGGGCACCCTGCACAAGCTCAGCGCCAAGGCCGCCAAGAAGCTCTCGGCGGCGGCCCGCCGCGCCTCTCTCTGACCCCTTACGGCGGGAGCCGATGAAGCGCGCGGCGGGCCCTCGGGCCCGCCTTCGCGCGTCCGCCGCCTAGGATCTCCGGCGTGCCGCTGCACGTCGTCACCGCCGGCGAGTCCCACGGACCCGGCCTCACCACGATCGTCGAAGGGCTGCCCGCGGGCCTCGAGCTCGACCAGGAGGCCATCGACGGCGACATGGCCCGGCGCCAGCTGGGCCACGGCCGCGGCGGGCGCATGAAGATCGAGAAGGACTCCGCACAGGTCACCGCCGGGGTCCGGCACGGGCGCACGCTCGGCGGTCCGGTCGCGCTGCAGGTCGCCAACCGCGACTTCAAGAACTGGGAGGAGCGCATGAACCCGTGGCCCGTCGAGGCCGCGGTGCCCGAGGTGCACCTTCCGCGCCCGGGGCATGCCGACCTCGCCGGCGTGCAGAAGTTCGGGTTCACCGACGTGCGCAACGTGCTCGAGCGGGCGTCGGCGCGCGAGACCGCGGCGCGGGTGGCCGGGGGGGCGCTGGCCAAGGCGTTCCTGCGCGCGCTGGGCGTCTCGGTCGTCTCGCACGTCACCCAGATCGGCTCGATCCGCGCGCCCGAGCGCGCCGGCTACGCGCTCGGCGACTTCGACCGCGTCGACGCCTCACCGGTCCGCTGCCTCGACGCCGAGGCCTCGAAGGCGATGGTCGAGGAGATCAACGTCCTGCGCAAGCGCAACGAGTCGATCGGCGGGATCTACGAACTGCGGGCGTTCGGGCTGGTGCCCGGGCTGGGCTCGCACGTCTCCTGGGAGGAGCGGCTGGACGGGCGGATCGGGATGGCGCTGCTGTCGATCCAGGCCGCCAAGGGCGTCGGGCTCGGCGACGGGTTCGACCTCGCGGGTCGCCCCGGCTCGGAGGCCCACGACGAGATCTTCTTCTCCCCCGAGCGCGGCTACTACCGCGAGACGAACCGCTCCGGCGGCCTCGAGGGCGGCATGACCACCGGCGAGGTGCTGGTGGCGCGAGTGGCGATGAAGCCGATCCCGACGCTGACGAAGCCGCTGCGCTCGGTGGACATCGCCACGCACGAGCCGGCGCAGGCGCTGCGCGAGCGCACGGACTCCTGCGTCGTGCCCGCGGCGGCGGTCGTGGGCGAGGCGATGCTGGCGATCGTGCTGGCCGGCGCGTACCGCGACAAGTTCGGCGGTGACCACATCGACGACGTGCGGGCGACGGTGCGCGCGTACTGTGAGCGCATCTCGTGGATACGTCGTCCGTAGGCCCCTGCCGATGACCGCAGGCGGCAATCCCACGCTGGTCTTCATCGGCTTCATGGGCGCCGGGAAGACGACCGGCGCCCGCGCGGCCGCCGCGGCGCTCGGCGTGCGCGCGCTCGACACCGACCGCGAGCTCGAGCAGCGGCTCGGCACCTCGATCGAGGACTACTTCGCCTCCCACGGCGAACGGGCGTTCCGCGAGGCCGAGGAGGACCTCGTGGCCGAGGTGCTCGAGCGCCCGCCCGCGCCGGTGATCTCGATCGGCGGGGGGTCGATCGGCTCGTCGCGCGTGCGCGAGCTGCTCGCCCGCCACACGGTCGTCATGCTCGATGTCGACGAGGCCACGGCGTGGCGCCGCGCGGGCGGCAAGCGGCGGCCGCTGGCGCGCGACCGCGAGCGCTTCGCCGCGCTGCACGCCGAGCGCGCGCCGATCTACGAGGCGCTCGCCGACGCCGTCCTGCTCGACGGCGGGGCCGAGACGATCCGCCGCGCCGCCGGCGCGCTGCGCCGGATCCCGCCGGGCGTGAAGGCGCTGTGGGCGGTCGCGGGCACCGCGCAGTACCCAGTGTACGTCGGCGACGTGCTCGACGGCGCGTTCTGGCCCGTGCCGGGGCGCCGGTTCCTGCTCACCGACGAGACGGTCGGCGCGCTGCACGCCGGCCGGCTGCCGGCGTCCGAGCACACCGGCGCCATGCCGCCGGGCGAGGCGGCCAAGACGCTCGCCACCGCCGAGCGGCTCCTGCGCGCCCTGGCCGCGGCGGGGATGGACCACGACGATCACGTCGTCGCGCTCGGCGGCGGCGTGGTGGGCGACGTGGGCGGCTTCTGCGCGGCGGTCTACCATCGCGGCGTCGGCGTCGTCCAGGTGCCCACGACGCTTGTGGCCCAGGTCGACTCCGCCTACGGCGGCAAGACCGGGGTGGATCTCCCGGAGGGCAAGAACTACGTCGGCGCCTATCACCAGCCGCTGGCCGTCCTGGCCGACCCGCGAACGCTCGAGTCGCTGCCCGCGGCCGAGCTCGCGGCCGGGTGGGCGGAGGTCGTCAAGACCGCGCTGATCGCCGGCGGCGCGCTGTGGGCGCGCGTGCGCCGCGGCGACGTTCCCGCCGACCGCGACCTGATCCTGGCCTGCGCGCGCACCAAGCTCGCGGTGGTGGCGCGCGACGAGCGCGACGCGGGCCGCCGCCAGGTCCTGAACCTCGGCCACACGGTCGGGCACGCGATCGAGACCGCCACGGGCTACCGCCGCTACCGCCACGGCGAGGCGGTGTCGCTGGGGCTGCTGGCCGCGTTGACGATCTCCGGCCAGACCGACCTGCGCGGCGAGGTGGCCGACCTGCTGGCCTCGCGCGGGCTGCCGGTCACGCTCGACCCCGACGTCGATCACGAGGCGGTGCTCGCCGCCGTCCAGCGCGACAAGAAGCGACGCGGCGGCCGGGTCGGCTTCGTGGTGGTGGAGGCGCCCGGCGACGTTCGCACGGGCGTGCCGGTCGCCGAGGGGGACGTGCGGGCCGCGCTGGAGGCGTTGCGATGAAGAACCGGGTGGCCGTCCTGCACGGCATCAACCTCTCCGCGCTCGAGCGCCGGCCGGCCGAGCACTACGGCGGGCTGACCTACACGCAGCTCGAGCAGCGGATCGCCCGCTTCGCCCGCGAGCTGGACCTGCAGACGATCTTCTTCCACACCAACCACGAGGGCGAGTTCTGCGAGGAGCTGCACAAGGCCTCGGATTTCGCCGACGGGCTGATCCTCAACCCGGGCGCGTGGACGCACTACTCGTGGGCGATCCGCGACGCGCTGGAGATCTCCGGGCTGCCCGCGATCGAGGTGCACCTCTCCGACGTCGACGCGCGCGAGGCGTTCCGTCACCTGTCGGTGCTGGAGGGCGTGCGTGCCGGCAAGGTCGCGGGGCGGGGGGTCGACGGCTACCGCGACGCGCTGGCGCTGCTCAAGGCGGCGTTCGCATGAGCCGGGCCGACCGCGTCGCGGCCCGGCTGGACGGCCTCGACGCCCTGCTGGTCACCGATCGCGCGAACGTGCGCTACCTGACCGGGTTCACCGGCTCGACCGGGTTTGCGGTCGTCGGCCCCGGCATCCGCCGCTTCGTCACCGATTTCCGCTATGTCGAGCGAGCGAGGCTCGAAGTCGCGGACTTCGACCGCGAGCAGGGCCCGCAGCAGCTGCTGGGCGCGCTCTCCGACGGCTGGCCGGCCGGCGACGTCCGGCTCGGGTTCGACGACGCGAACGTGTCGGTGCGCGAGTACGGCCGCCTGCGCGAGCTGCTGCCCGCGCGCGTGGAGCTCGTCGCGACGGCGGGCGTGGTCGAGGGCGTGCGGGCGGTGAAGGAGCCGGGCGAGATCGCGCGCATCCGCGCGGCGGCGGCGCTGGTTGACGACATCTTCGGCTGGGTGCGCGAGCGCGGGCTGGTCGGGCGCACCGAGCGCGCGGTGGCGGCCGCGCTGGAGCAGGAGATGCGCGTGCGCGGCGCGCGCCGGCCGAGCTTCGATTCGATCGTCGCCTCTGCCGAGCACGGCGCGCTCCCGCACGCGGAGCCGCGCGACGTGGCGATCGTGGCGGACACGCTGGTCACGCTCGACATCGGCGCCGAGCTCGACGGCTACTGCTCGGACTGCACCCGCACGTGGGCCACGGGCGAGCTCCCGGACGACCTCGCCGAGGCGTACGCGCTCGTCCTGCGCGCGCAGGTCGCCGCGCTGGACGCGGTGCGGCCCGGCCCTACCGGGTGTGAAGTGGACGCCGTGGCGCGCGACCTGATCGAGGCCGCCGGACACGGCGAGCACTTCGGCCACGGGCTCGGGCACGGGGTGGGGATGGAGATCCACGAGGGGCCGCGGCTGTCGCGCGCGGGCGACGTGCCACTCGCGGCCGGCAACGTCGTCACGGTCGAGCCGGGCGTGTACCTGCCGGGCCGCGGAGGCGTGCGCATCGAGGATCTCGTCGTCGTGACCGAGGCCGGCCACGACGTCCTTTCACTGACCGGCAAGGAGCTGCAGACGGTCTCATAGGGTCCGCGCCCTACTCAAGCGCCGCGCGCCGGACGCCGATATGGAGGTCGATGGTACTTCGACCCCGCATCCGCCACGCCGTCCTCACGGCCGCACTTGGCGCGCTTATCGTGCCCGCCACGGCGGGCGCGGCCGTCAAGACCCCCGTCATCACCAAAGTGACGCCCAAGATCGTCAACGTCGGTGACACCCTGCTCGTCCAGGGGCGCAACTTCCGCGTCGGCAGAGGCAAGAACACCCTGCTCTTCAAACGCGACGGCGGCAAGGCGCTGTTCGCCAAGGCCGGGCTCGCCACGTCGACGAAGATCACGATCGTCGTCCCCAAGACGCTCGAGAAGTTCATGGCGATCGATGCCGGCAAGCCGACGGCCTCGCGCTTCCGGCTGCGCGTGCTCACGACGAAGCTGAGCAAGACCTTCACCGCGACCGCCATCTCGCCCGTGATCGGCCCCGAGCAGCCCAAGTCCGGGACGGGGACCGGCGGCGGCGGCGCCGGCGGCGGCGGCGCGGGCGGCGGCGGCTCGACCGCGTGCCCGGTCCAGGGCCCCAACGGCGACGACGACGGCGACCTGCTGACCAACTTCGAGGAAGCGTCGATCGGCACCAACCCGTGCAAGGCCGACACCGACGGCGACGGCGTGTGGGACTCGTTCGAGTACTGGTCCGCGGTGGACCTGAACGGCGGCAGACTCCGGCCGGAGCGTTCCCGTCTCGCGGGCAAGCGCCTGTACCCGAACCCGCTCGATGGCTCCGACGCCAACACGGACTACGACGGCGACGTCGTGACGCTCGCCGAAGAGTTCGCGCGTGGACGGACCCGTCGCTACGGCAACGAAGAACCCGGTCCTGAACTACAGCGACGGCAAGCAGACGACGGTCGACGTGTGGGCGCCGAACCCGGACGACCTGGACTCCACGGACCCGAACAACTGGGTCAGCGACCCGCACATCTGGGACAACGACCCGACGATGCGCTTCCTGGACGCCAACATGACGGCGAGATCGACGCCGGCGAGGTCATGTGCTCGACTTCAACACGTGACGGCCAGTCAGCGACCGCGAGTTCGACTACCAGATACTCCAGCGGACCTCTCCTGACCCACCCGATCACGGCGTGACCTCTTAGCGATGACGAGCGCGACGTGGATGGCGACGGGCTCTCGAACTACGACGAGCAGCACGGCCGCATGACCGCGGGCTACTGGGCGGGCGTGTTCGACAAGGAAGTCCCCGTACACCGCCTGGGTCAACTACGCCAACCCCGATTGGATGACCCCCGACAGCGACGGCGACGGCATCGTCGACGGAATCGACGACCAGGACCATGACGGGTTCCTCAACGTTGCCGAACTGAGCCGCGCGCCGCGCAGCGGCCCAAGGCCGACACGGACATGACGAGGCGGCGCTCGGGCAGGTCAACCCGCTCAACCCCTGCCTGCCCGCGCAGTCCAACGCGTGCGCCGCCGATCCACGACTACCGCTCGGCAGCGACCTGAACGTGTACTCGCTGGACTGCATGCGCCACCCGCCCGTCCCGCCGGCCCGGCGCCGTACGACACCGCGTCGGCGAAGTACCCGGACTACAAGGTCGAGACCGGTCAATGACCTACGCCGCCGCGGCCGCGCGCTCGAGCTTCACGCCGAGCGCGGGGCCGCGCGCGAGCGTCTGCAGCACCACGCAGTAGCGCTCGGTGAGCTTGAGCAGGGTCGCGAGCTGCTCGTCGTCGGCGTCGGTCTCGAGCTCGAACGCGAGACGGATGTCCGAGAACCCGACGGGCGCCTCGCGGTCGACGCCCAGCGTGCCGCGGAAGTCGAGGTCGCCCTCGGCGTGGACCCGGCCGGCGTCGATCGCGATGCCGAGGCTCGTGCTGACCGCCCCGAGCGTCACGCCCGCGCAGGCCACGAGCGCCTCGAGCAGCATGTCGCCCGAGCACAGCAGGCTCCCGTCGCCGCCGGTGGCGGGGTGCAGGCCGGCCTCGGCGATCGCGCGGCCCGTGTCGACCGAACACGACACGCCCTCGCCCAGCGTCCCGGTCGCCGTGAGCGTGATGAGCGCGGCGTCGGGGGCGGTCTTGTACTGCTCCTTCAGCGGCGCCTGCAGCGCCCGCAACTCGTCTCGATTCATGGTCTGAGGGTAAGCGACCAGGTCTGCTCGACGAGGTCGTGGCCGAAGGCATGGTGGGGCGTCTCGCTCGTGAGGACGAACCCCTCTCGCTCGTAGATGCGCCGCGCGGCGGTGAGGACGTCGTTGGTCCACAACGTGAGCGTGTCGTAGCCGCGCTCGCGCGCATGGTCGATGCATTCGCGGACGAGCCGGGCGCCCAGTCCGAGCCCTCGCGCGCGCGGCTCCACAAGCAGCGTGCGCAGCTTCGCCGCGGCTTCGGTCTCGTGGACCAGGAGCACGCAGCCGGCGCGTTCGGAGTCGACTTCGGCGAACCACGCCGCGTCGAGGAGCGGGTCGAAGTCGGCGACGATCTGCGCGACGAAGCGCTCGAAGCTCTCGTCCCAGCCGTACTCCTGGGCATAGAGGGCGCCGTGGCGCTCGACCAGCCAGCCCAGGTCGCCCGGCTTGCGGCCACGGATCACGACGGTGGGGTCGCGCTCGCCCAATGCGCCGCGCAGTTCGCCGAGCGCGCCGACGACCCGGCGCTGTCGATCCTCCCCGAGCCCATCCAGGAGCGCACCGATCTCCCGCGCCGAGCGCGCGTCGAGCGTGGTGAACGCGTCGGCGCCGGCGCCGGTGAGCCGCGCACGCTGGCGGCGGGCGTCGAGCGGGCTCGGCTCGCGCGCCACGAGCCCCTCCGCCTCGAGCCTGGACAGGAGTCGGCTGAGCTGGCCGGCGTCGATGTCCAGCGCACTCCGAAGATCCGCGACCTCGACCGCGCCGCCGGCCGCGCCCAGCTCGTAGAGCACGCGCGCGCTCGGCAGGGTGTGGGCGGTGCGATGCAGCCCGCTGTGCAGGAGGCCGATCCGGCCGGTGTAGAAGCGGTTGAAGGCGCGAACGGCCGCGACACGCTCGGCTGAAGCCATGCATGACATGGTCAAGCAGTTCGTTGACTATGTCAAGAGACTACGGTCGCGCCGCCGCGGGCGGGCCGCCCGCCACGTGTCCCCAGGCGAGCTTCGCGCCGAGGTGGCCGGTGCGGATCACGAAGAACACCGCGCCCACCGCCGTGAGGACGATCAGCACGCGCAGTACCGCCCGCCCGCCGCGCCCGCGGCGGCGCGCGAACATCGCCTCGACGAGCAGCGCCGTGAGCACGCCGACCAGGAACGCCGCCGTCTGGCCCGACTGGGCGTGGCTCGTCAGCGTCGCGTTGTCGGCGCCTGAGCGAAGGTCGTGGCGGAACGCCGAGCCCGCGCCCAGGGTCAGCAGCGTCGCGGCCAGCGTCACGACGCTGAAGCCGGCGAGCAGCGGGCCGTGGAGGCTCGGCCGGATCGCCGCGGCGATCGCCGCGAGGCCTAGCACCGGGATGAAGACCACCGGCACGTGGAGGATCAATGGATGGGCGGGAAGGCCGAACGCCCGGTGGATGTGGACCGGCAGCAGCGCGAGCGACAGCACGGCCGCGAGCGCCACGATCGGCTCCCACGGCGGGCGCCTCGTCTGGCCGGCGGAAGCGGTGGTCATGGCGACAGTATCTGGAACCCGTGTGAGCGTATGGTCGCGCCATGCACGGGCACATTGCGCACTTCGCGATCAACGCCGACGATCTCCCGGCCACGCGCCGCTTCTACGAGGGCCTGTTCGGGTGGTCGTTCGTCGAGGCCTACCCCGGCTTCCTGCGCTCCACGGATGCCGGCGGGGCGATCGCGGCGATCCAGAAGCGGCGCGAACTCGGCGGCGTCTCCGGCGTCGAGGTCACGTTCGAGGCGGACTCCGCCGCGCGCGTCGCCGAGCTGGCCCCGGCGCTGGGCGGGCAGGTCGTGATGCCCGAGAGCGAGATCCCCGGCGTCGGCCGGCTCGTCTTCGTCGCCGATCCGAGCGGCAACGTCGTGGGCGCGATCCACTACCACGGCCGCGACTCGGGGTAGTCTGACCTACCGCACATGATCTCCACGAACCAGTTCAAGAACGGCAATCACATCGAGGTCGAAGGCGTCGTCTTCAAGATCATCGAGTTCCAGCACGTCAAGCCCGGCAAGGGCGGCGCGTTCGTGCGCACCAAGCTGCGCCGCGCCAGCGACGGCAACGTGATTGACCGGACGTTCCGCGCGGGGGAGAAGTTTCGCCCCATCCACACCGAGGCGCGCAAGATGCAGTTCCTGTACGCCGACGGCACCGACGCGCACTTCATGGACCAGGAGTCCTACGAGCAGATCGCCCTGCCCGAGGGGAGCGTGGCCGAGCCGCTGAAGTGGGTCAAGCCCAACGAGACCGTCGACATGCTCTACATCGACGGCGAGCCGACGGACCTCCAGCTCACCGCCTCGGTCGAGCTCGAGGTCACCCACACCGAGCCGGGCGTGCGCGGCGACACGGCCTCCGGCGGCGGCAACAAGCCCGCGACGCTCGAGACCGGCGCCATCGTCAACGTGCCGCTGTTCGTCAACATCGGCGACCGGGTGAAGGTCGACACGCGCTCGGGCTCCTACATGTCGCGTGCGTAGGTCGGAGCAGCGACGCGCGGCGGTCTTCGCGCTCTACCAGCACGACCTCACCAGGCGCCCGCTCGACGACCTGTTCGAGCGCGACGCGGCCACGTTCACCCGCGCCCTGGCCCACGCCACCGCCGACAACGCGGAAGAGATCGACGCCTACATCGCACGCCACGCCAAGAACTGGACGATCGACCGCATCGCGCCGCTCGAGCGCGCGATCCTGCGCACCGCGCTGCTCGAGATGCTCCACCCCGAGCTGATCGAGGCCGACCGCCCGATCCCGCCGGAGGGCGCGATCGACGAGGCCGTGGAGACCGCGAAGGCGTTCTGCGGCGCCGACGCGCCGGGCTTCGTGAACGGCGTCCTCGCCGCCGTGCTGCGCGCGGGCGCGGCGTCGTAGCATGCTGCGGCGATGCCGTCCGAGCCCCTTCAGCGCCTGATCGAGCGCCTCGAGCACGCCGCCGCCGCGCTGCGCGCCGGCGAGCTCGCACCGGACCGCGCCGCCGCACTGGTCGAGGACTGCGCCCGCGTGGCCGCCGAGGCCGGAGCCGAGCTGGACCGCCAGGTACGCGCGGCGGACGCCGGGCCCGCGCCCGCCGGCCAGCTGGCGCTCGGTTCGTGAGCTATCCGGACCATCTCCGGAACGACATCGACGCCTACCTCGAAGGCCTGCGGTTCTCCGCCGAGAGCGCGACCGACGGTCTCGAGGAGGCGATGCGCTACTCGCTGCTGGCCGGCGGCAAGCGCATCCGGCCGGTCCTGGCGCTCGCCACCGCGCACGCGATCGGGATGTCGACGGAGGCCGTGCTCCCGCTCGCGGCGGCGCTCGAACTCATCCACACCTACTCACTCATCCACGACGATCTGCCTGCCATGGACGATGACGCGCTGCGGCGCGGGCGGCCCACGCTGCACGTCCGCTACGACGAGGCGATCGCGATCCTCGCCGGGGACGCGCTGTATGCCGAGGCGATCCGGCACGTGCTCACCGAGCAGCGCGGAGACCCGGCCTGCGTCGTCGCGGCGGTGGCCGAGCTGGCGGCGGCGAGCGGGGTGGGGGGAATGGTCGGCGGGCAGTACATCGACGTGCGCGGGCTCGCCGACGACAGCCGGGCCGATCTTCGCCGCCTGCACGAGCTCAAGACGGGTCGCCTGATCGGTGCGGCGATCGAGTGTGTCCTGTTGCTCGCTGACGACGCCGTCCGCTCCACTACACTCCCTGACTTCCGTGCCTTCGCCAGTGAGCTCGGGGTTCTGTTCCAGATCGTCGACGACATCCTCGACGTGACCGGCACGGACGTTGCGCTCGGCAAGCCGCGGGGGAGCGATGAACGCCATGGCAAGGTCACATACGTGAGTCGCTACGGGTTGGCGGGAGCCCGCGCCATGGCGGCGGAAACCCACCGCAACGCCCGGGCCGCCCTGGACCGGGCCGCCCCCAACGGGGCGGACGAGCTCGCTCAGATCACCGATTTCATCTCGACCCGCTCTTCATGACCACGCTTCTCAGCCGCATCGACCGCCCGCAGGACCTGCACGCGCTCTCCGACGATGAGCTCCAGAAGGTCGCCCAGGAGGTCCGCGAGCTGCTGATCGACACGGTCGGGGAGATCGGCGGGCACTTCGGCGCCAACCTCGGCACCTGTGAGATCGCGGTCGCGGTCCATTCGCTGATCGACTCGCCGCGCGACAAGGTCCTCTGGGACGTCGGCCACCAGGCCTACCCGCACAAGATCCTGACCGGTCGCCGCGACGCGCTGGGCACGATCCGCCACTACGGCGGGCTGGCGCCGTTCTGCTCGCGCGCCGAGTCAGAGCACGACATCATGGGCGCCGGGCATGCCTCGACGTCGATCGGCTATGCCGTCGGCATCAAGGAGGCGATGCTCCGCCAGGGCGCCGAGGACGGCAAGGTCGTCGCCGTGATCGGCGACGGCGCGATGACCGGCGGCGTGGCCTTCGAGGCCGTCTCCCAGGCGGGCGGGCTCGGGACCCCGATCGTCGTCATCCTCAACGACAACGGGATGTCGATCGCGCCCAACGTCGGCGCCCTCTCGCGGTACATGAACCGCGTCCGCCTGGACCCCGGGCTCTGGGAGGCGCGCGAGGGCGTCGAGGAGCGGCTGACGAAGCTGCCGGCGGGCATCGGCGCCGCGTTCGAGCGGCTCGGCCCGCGCCTGAAGGAGTCCGTCAAGGCCTTCTGGGCGCCCGGGCTGTGGTGGGAAGAGCTCGACTGGGCCTACCTCGGCGTGATCGACGGGCATGACGTGCGCGCGATGCGGCGCGCCCTGCGCAGCGCCTTCGAGGCCGAGCGGCCGGTCGTCATCCACTGCGCGACCGTGAAGGGCAAGGGCTTCGCTCCCGCCGAGGACGGCGGGCTGGAGGGCATGGAGAAGTGGCATGCCGCCAAGCCGAAGTCGATCGCCCAGCGGCGCCCCGCGCCCGCTTCGAAGGCCTCCGCACCCGCTCCCCCGCAGTACACGCAGGTGTTCGGCGAGGCGCTCGTGCGCGAGTGCGAGCGAGACGAGCGCGTGGTCGGGATCACGGCGGCGATGAACTCCGGCACGGGCCTGTCGATCCTCCAGAAGGCGATGCCCGACCGCTATTTCGACGTCGGGATCGCCGAGCAGCAGGCCGTGCTGTTCGCCGCGGGAATGGCGCTGACCGGGATGCGACCGGTCGCGGCGATCTACTCGACCTTCCTGCAGCGGGCGTTCGACCAGATCGTGCACGACGTATGCCTGCAGAACCTGCCGGTGACGTTCTGCATGGATCGCGCGGGCCTGGTGGGAGACGACGGGCCGACGCACCACGGCGTGTTCGACATCGCCTACCTGCGCCCGTTGCCGAACATGACGCTGATGGCCCCGCGCGACGAGGCGATGCTCGTCCATATGCTCCACACCGCGCTGGGCGTCGACGGGCCCGTCGGGCTGCGCTACCCGCGCGGGGCGGGCGTGGGCGTCGAACTGCCGGACCAACCGGTCGCGATCGCCGTCGGCGTGGGCGAGATCCTGCGCGAGGGCTCGACCGTGGCGCTCGTGGGCTATGGCACCGGCGTGGGCAAGGCGCTGGGCGCCGCGGACCTCCTCGCCGAGCGGGGGATGGACGTCACGGTCGCCGATGCGCGGTTCGCGAAGCCCCTCGACGCGCTGCTCCTGTCGACCCTGGCCGCCGAGCACGATCTGCTCGTGACCGTGGAGGAGGGCGTCTTGCAGGGCGGCTTCGGCACCGCGGTCTGGGAGTGCCTGTCCGACGAGGGCGCGCTCGCGCCACGGATCCTGCGCGTCGGGCTGCCCGACCGCTACGTGACCCACGGCGCGCCTGCGCTGCTGCACGCGGAAGTGGGCTTCACAGCGGAGCGGATCGCCGCCCGTGTTGAGGCCGCCGTGCTCGACCCGCGCGGCTCCTTCGCATAGCGCGTTGAGATAGCTCAACGCCTCGAACCTGCGTGGCCGGGCCTGCGTAGACCCGCGCGGAACTACACCTTGGGGACGAGGGGGCTGCGTGGGACTCAGGACGAGGTACGCACCGTGGCTGGTCTGTGCCGCGGTGGCAGGAATCGGTATTCCAACCCTGGCGTACGGTGATCCGTCACCGGACGCTCCGCCAACGACGGCAAGCATTCACGCGTATGACTTCGGCTTCGAGGACGGCTCGCAGCCCGATTCGGGAATCAACACGGTCACGGTCGCCGCCGGCGGCACGGTCACCTTCAGCTACCCGTCCGGGGGCAACGCCCACAACGTGGACTTCGACGCGGCGATGCCGACGACGTGCACACAGACGGCCGGCACGAACGCCGGTCCGGTGCCGCCGCTGCCGGCGTTCCCGTCGCCCGCGGGCTGGGCCGGTACATGCCGCTTCGACACCGTCGGCCAGTACGCGTTCCACTGCGACGCGCATCCGTTCATGACGGGCACGATCGACGTCCAGCCGGCAGGCGGACCGACGCCTACGCCGACTCCGACGCCTACGCCGACTCCTACGCCTACGCCGACTCCGACGCCGACCCCGTCGCCGACGCCTACTCCGACGCCGACCCCGTCGCCGTCGCCGTCGCCTACGCCTACGCCGACCCCGTCGCCTACGCCTACGCCTACTCCGACGCCGACGCCTACTCCGACTCCGACGCCGACGCCGACGCCGACGCCTACTCCGACGCCGACGCCTACCCCGACGCCCACGCCCACGCCCACGCCCACGCCGACCCCTACCCCGACGCCGACGCCCACTCCGACGCCGACCCCCACTCCGACGCCGACGCCTACCCCGACGCCGACGCCGACGCCCACTCCGACGCCGACGCCTACCCCGACGCCGACGCCGACGCCGACGCCCACCGCGACGCCGACGCCCACGCCGACCCCGACCCCGACGCCTACGCCGACGCCGACGCCGACGCCGACGCCGACGCCGACGCCTACTCCGACGCCGACGCCTACTCCGACGCCGACGCCCACTCCGACGCCCGCGGGCTCGACGACGGCCTCCGGCCAGGTCTCCGGGTCCGTCAGCCCGACGCTGTCGCTGTCGATCAGCCAGAGCGCGAGCCTCGGCCCGATCATCGCCGGCATCGCGAAGGACTACGAGTCCTCGGTCGCCGCCACGGTCAACAGCTCCGCGGGTGACGCCACGCTGAGCGTGTCCGACCCGAGCACGTCGCCGGGCAAGCTGGTCAACGGGTCGTTCGCCCTGAGCCAGCCGCTGCAGGCACGCGCGATGAACGCCGCGAACCCGAACACGGCGTTCGCACCGATCACCGCCAACCCGGTGACGCTGCTGACCTACACCGGACCGGTCAGCAACGACCAGGTGACGATCGGCATCAAGCAGCCGATCCTCGCCAACGACTCGCTGCGCACCGGCAGCTACGCCAAGACGCTCACGTTCACGCTGTCGACCACGACGCCGTAATCCAGCTCGCGACTGCCCCGCGGCGTCTCGTCGCGGGGCCGTTTCGACACCCAGATCAGGAGGGGGGAAGGTTGAGACTCATCAATGCGCTGGCGGCGACCGCGGTCGCGCTGGCGCTCACGCCGGCCGCTGCGCAAGCACAGACGCCGCCACCGCTCACCGCGAGCTACACGGCGGTCGACGTCACGGGAACGAACCATCAGTACTACGCGACGGGCACCACGTCGAACGCCCCGATCACGATCGCCACGACCGGCACGGTCACGTGGAGCTATCCGTCCGGCACGTCGCGCCATGACGTGAACTTCACGAGTGCGCTGAAGCCCACGGCGTGCTCGGCGAACGGCGTCGCCAAGGCGCCGCCGGTCCCAGCCACTCCGGCGGGGCCAGGTTGGACGGCCAACTGCCGGTTCGACGCGCCCGGGACGTACACGTTCGCCTGCCAGTTGCATCCCGCGATGACGGGCACGATCAACGTTTCGGCGGCGGCGACGTCCTCCGCTCCGAGCGCCACGGTTCCCGCGACGCTCTCGCTCACGATCGGCCCGACGGCGACGCTCGGGCAGTTCCTGCTCGGCGTGGCGGCCGACTACACCGCCAACCTCATGGCGACCGTGACCAGTTCGGCGGCCGATGGACGGCTGACCGTGCACGATCCGAGCGACACCGCCACGGGCCACCTCGTGAACGGCACCGCGACCATGGCGCAGGCGCTCCAGGTGCGGGCGACCAACGCCGCACAGCCCACCTCCGACTACGCGCCGGTGCCGGGCGCGGCGAGCCCGCTCACGCTCCTGACCTACTCGGGCCCGATCAGCAACGACAACGTCGTCGTGGGCTTCAAGCAGTCGATCGGCGCCACCGATCCGCTGCGCACCGGGACCTACGCGAAGACGCTCATCTTCACGCTCTCCACGACAAATCCCTGACCGGTGCTTGTCGCGGCGGCCCACGGGCCGCCGCGACTCGAACCGCACCCGCACCCGCTGCGTACGTCCGTGGGCAGTCGTTCAAGGGGGGTGGGGATGGGTCCACGGATGAAGCTCGCCGTCTGCGCCGCGGTTGCCGTCGCGGCGGTCGGCGCTACCACGCACGCCTACGGCGCAGGGCCGCAGGCGGAGGCGGAGTTCACCGCCGCCGACGACCTCAACTGGCACAGCAGCGTCGACGGCAGCAATACGGTCACGATCGATCCGGGTGGCACCGTCACGTTCAGCTATCCCGATGGCGCGAGCTTCCACAACGTGAACTTCGACGGCGACGTGCAGCCTGTCTGCACGCAGACCGCGCCGACGTCGTCCGCACCCGGCGCGCCGCCCATGCCGCCCTTCCCGTCGCCGCATGGCTGGTCTGGGACGTGCACGTTCGACATGTCTGGGACGTACGCCTTCGCCTGCCAGCTCCATCCGACCATGGTCGGCGTCGTGACCGTGAACGGCGCGGGCGGCTCGACGCCGACGCCCTCGCCGTCGCCGTCTCCCACACCGACACCGACGCCGACATCACCGACCCCGACACCGACGCCGCCGACGGGCCAGGGGGGAGCGACCGGCACGGTGCTCCCCGCGCCTACGCACGGCTCGATCTTGGCGCCGGCTCCGGCGGCCAGCGCCCTGACCCTCTCCTCGACCCAGAAGGGCAAGACGATTCGTGGCTCCATCCTGGTGGCGCGCGCCGGCTCGACGCTGACCGTCGAGGTGCTGGCAAAGCCCGCGGCCGTGGGCGGCAGGGGCAAGCCGCTCAAGCGCATCGGCATCGTCACGAAGACGGCCGCCGCGGGACGATTCTTGTTCGCCGTCAAGCTCAGCTCCCCCGCGGCCCGAGCGATCACCTCGCACAAGCGGTTCGCGGTCACGGTGAGGGTGACGGTGACGCCGGCCGGCGGCCCACCGTTCAGCGCCACATGGAGCGTGACGATGAGGCGCTAGTACCCGCTCCCGCAAATACGACGGGGTCTGGCGGGCCCCGCACCAGCCCTGCCTCGCTGGCGCTCGTCACCGGCTTCGCCTCGGCTGGGCGGCGGCCGCCGCCCACGTACCGCCAGTATGCGAGCGGCGTCCGCCGCGGGCCGAGCGAAGCGGTGACAGCCCGAAGGGCTCGGCAGGACGACCGGTGCGTTCGCCGGCGGCCCGCCGTATTTCGGTTCGCGCGTACTAGTCGACGCGGATCAGGCGCCGCACGATCGCGGCCGCGCTCGAGACCGTGCGTGCGCAACTGCCGAACCAGTGATCGTGCGCGCCTCGCCACCATTCGCCGGCGCCGAGCGCCTCGACCATAGGGGAGTTCGCGCACTGCGGCCGATGGCGCCGGTTGCCCGCCATGTGCCCGAGCTCGTGCAGCAGCACGCTCTCCATGTCGATCTGGTCGAGCGCCGGATACTGCGGTCCCGCGTTCCAGTTCTCGCCGGCGCGCAGCGCCAGGTCGCGCTCGACGATCGCGCCTTGGCGGATGAAGTCGGTCTCGAGCCCGAGCACGTCTTCGGGCAGATCGTCCGAGAAGCCGGCGACGCTGCGGCCATCCCGTACCCCAGCGACGGCGTCGGTCCATCCCTGCGCGCGTAGGCCCCATCGCGCCGCCGCGGTCCGCGCGACGAGCTCGAAGCGTGCGGCGGTCACCGCCGCCGGCAGGTTGCTGGACGACAGGGCGAACCTCGCGGATCCCGGGCGACCCCAGCGCGGATACAGCTTGCCCGTCCCCCGGTCGGCCTGCGGAAGCGTCACGTCGAGCGCCTGCACCGGGCCGACGGGCGCGGCGGCGCTTTGCGCCGCGTCGCCGTTGACGTAGGCCTGCCAGAAGTAGTGCCCAGGCCGCTTGCGGAGGATCGACGTCGCGGGCACGGTCCAGACCTGCAGATCAGCCGCGGCCGGTGTGGCCGTCTCGTCGAGCCACGTGCCATCCGGTCCGCTCAGCATGCCCTGAGCGTCGACCGTATTCGACCCGGACACGCGAACGACGAGGCTTCCGGCCGGGGCGCTCGTACGTACCGCGAACGTCAGCGGCGCTCCCCGTGCGATCGACGCGGTCGGCCCGGCGTACTCGAGCGGCGGCAGCGGGGTTGGCGCCTGCGCTCCCGCGGCGGCGGGCGACGCGAGCAGCGCGATCACGGCGACGGAGACGACACGGACCATCGATCAGTCCATCGGCGGTCCGCCGGCGCGGCTTGAGAGCCCGCCGCCGGCGCACCACGCCCGGCGTCGCGGCGCGCGCCCGCCGCGACACGGGCGGCGTTCGCCGGCGGGGGCGATGCCGCGGGGCGCGACACGGGTGGACGACCCGGGCGGGGCGATGGCGGAGGGCACGACACGGGCAGACGACAGACGACCCGGGCGGGCGATGGCGGAGGGCACGACACGGGACCCGGGCGGGCGATGGCGGAGGGCACGACACGGGCAGACGACCCGGGCGGGCGATGGCGGAGGGCACGACACGGGCAGACGACCCGGGCGGGCGATGGCGGAGGGCACGACACGGGCGGACGACCCGCGCGGGCGATGCCGGCGGCGGCGACTGAGCGGGCATCGCCGCAGAGCGACAGCGCGTCGGCCATCGCCGCCACGAGGTTGCCCAGGTCACCCGCCCCATGGCACCCGTGGGGCCGGCTCGTCGAGGGGTCGGTACCGTTGGGGCCGTGCCGCGCGTGCGCCTGGATTCCCTGCTGGCGGAGCGAGGCCTGTTCGAATCGCGCACGCGGGCGGCGGCCGCGGTCCTGGCCGGCGAGGTCCACCTGGGCACCGGCCGGCGGCGCGCCGAGAAGCCGGGCCAGCTTGTCGACCCAGAGGTCCACCTCGAGGTGCAGGGCCCGCCGCCCTACGTCTCACGCGGCGGGGTGAAGCTCGCGAACGCACTCGACGCGCTCCAGGTCGACGTCGCGAACCGCCGCTGCCTTGACGTGGGCGCGTCGACCGGCGGGTTCACCGACTGCCTGCTGCAGCGCGGAGCGCAGCACGTGATCGCCCTCGATGTCGCCTACGGGGAGCTCGACTATCGCGTCCGCGAAGACCCCCGCGTGACCGTTCTCGAACGCGTGAACGCCCGCTCGCTCGACTCAGGCCTGCTTCCGTACACCCCCGATCTGATCGTCATCGACGTGTCGTTCATCTCGTTGCGAAAGACCCTGCCCGCGGTTCTCGCCTGCGCCGCGCCCCGGTTCGACTGCCTGGCGATGGTCAAACCCCAGTTCGAGGTGGGTCGCGAGCGCATCGGCAAGGGCGGCGTCGTGCGCGACCTCGAACTGCGTCGCGAATCCGTCGACTCCGTCGCCGACGCCGCACGCGAGCTCGGGGGCGCGATCATGGGCAGCGCGCCGTCGGCACTCGCGGGACCGTCGGGCAATCGTGAGACGTTTCTCTGGATCGCGGAGGGCGGCCGCCCAGGTCCCGTCGCCGAGGTCGAGGCGTGGTGACGCGCACGGCCGTCGTGACCCATCGCCGCACCGCGGACACGGCGGCGGCCGTCCGCGATCTGCTCGACGTCGCCCGCCGCATGCGCGTCACGCTCGTCGTGCCCGAGGTCGAGGCGGCGAAGCATCAGCTCGAGGCGGGCGAAGGGATCGAAATCACGCCCGATCTGGTCGCTGAGGTCGACTTGTGCGTCGTCCTCGGAGGAGACGGCACCATCCTGACCGCGCTGCGCCGCTACGCGGGCACCGGAGTCCCGGTCTTCGCGGTCAACTACGGCGAGGTGGGCTTCCTCGCCACGATCGACCCGGATGGGCTCGCGCACGACTTCGAGCGCGCCTTCCGCGGCGAGTTCGACCGGATCGAGCTCCCGACGATCTCCGTGGGCCGCCCCGAGGGATCGTGGAGCGCCCTGAACGACATCTCGGTGCACCGCAAGGCCGGACTGCGGGTCGCCGATCTGGCCTACGCGCTGGCTGGCGAGGAGATCGGCCGCGTGCGCTGCGACGGGCTGGTGGTCGCCACCCCGCAGGGATCCACCGGGTACAACCTCGCCAACGGCGGCCCGGTCCTGGCCTGGGGCGTCGAGGGCTATGTGGTCTCGTTCATCGCTCCCCACTCCCTGACCGCGCGCGCCTTGGTCGTCGCGCCGGCCGACGAGCTGACCATCAACAACGCCTCCCGCGAAGAGCCCGTGGAGGTTTACGTCGACGGTCGCCCCACCGTCGAACTGCCGCCTGGAGAGGACCTGCACGTCGAGTTCGGCCGTTCCTACGGAACGCTCGCGCAGCTGCCGGGAGCCTCGTTCTACCACCGCCTGCGGGAACGGTTCGGCCGGCTGGCTCGCTAGCAGGGTGGCGGCGACGGGGAGCACTCGGAAAGCATGCGCGATCGGGGCGCGCATGAGACCCCGGCTTTGCAACAAATCTGTGCCGATTTCGTGCCAAAACACGCACAGGGCGCGGATCCGCGGCCGATCCGTCGGGCCCCACTGGTAGACCCTCATCCGTGCTCCACGAGCTTCGCGTCGAGAATCTCCTGCTGATCGAGCGGGCCGAGCTGCAGCTCCGGCCCGGTCTCAACGTGCTCACGGGCGAGACCGGGGCCGGCAAGACGGTGCTCGCGCATGCGCTGGATCTGCTGCTGGGTGGACGCCCGCGCGCGGGAATCGTGCGGCCCGGCGCCGCCGAGGCATACGTCGAGGGCGTCTTTGCCCTGCCAGCCGAACTGCGGGTGGCGCTCGGGGAGCGGATCGCCGAGGACGCCGAAGAGCTCGTGCTCGCGCGGCGCGTGAGCGCCGAGGGTCGCACGCGCGCCTACGTGGGGGGCCGCAGCGCCACGGCGAGCGATCTCCGTGACGTCGGGGGCGCGCTGCTCTCGTTCTACGGCCAGCACGAACACCGCAAGCTCATGCTCACGTCCGCCCAACTCGAGATCCTCGACGGTTTCGCCGGCGGCGAGCAGGCAACGAGACGCGAGGCGTACGCCGAGGTCTACGCCCGCGAGCGCACGCTCGGGGAGCGGCTGGCGACGCTGCGCGAGCGCGCCGGGGCGCGCGATCGCGAACTCGACCTGCTCGAGTGGGAGCTCGCAGAGATCGAGCGGGTGCGCCCGAGCGTCGAGGAGGAATCCGCGCTCGACGCGGAGCGCAGCCGGCTGCGGCACGTCGAGGCACTGCGCGACGCGGTGGGAAGCGGAATCGGCGCGCTCGAAGGCGGCGAGGAGGACGCCGGCGGCGCCGCGCTCGCGCTGGCGGCGGCGGCGCAGGCGCTTGAGGCCGTGTCCGGCGTCGACGGGGAACTTGACGCCCTCGGCGCCCGGGTGCGCGCGCTCTCGCTCGAGGCCGAGGATCTCGTGCACGAACTGCGCCGCTACGCGGACGGGATCGATGCGCCGCCGGGCCGCCTGGACGAGGTCGAGGAGCGTCTGGCGGCGCTGGAACGACTGAAGCGCAAGCACGGCGGCACGATCGAACTCGTGCTGGCCTACGCCGAGGCGTGCCAGACGCGCCGCGACGAGCTCGCCGGGGCCGAGGAAGCGATCGAGGCCGCCGAAGCCGAGCTGGCGACCGTGCGAGCGGAGCTCGAGGCCCACGCCCGCGGGCTCAGCACGGCGCGGACGTCCGCTGCGAACGCGCTTGCCAAGGCGGTGCGCGCACGTCTCGCCGCACTGGCCATGGACGGTGCCGACTTCACCGCCGCGCTCAGCCCGCGCGAGGGCTTCGGCCCGACCGGCGCCGACGAGGTCGAGTTCCTGATCGCGCCGAACCCCGGCGTGCCGGCCGGCCCGCTGCGCGAGACGGCATCCGGCGGCGAGCTCTCCCGGGTCATGCTCGCGTTGATGGGCGTCGCGGCCGAGGCCGGGCCGCCGACGCTGGTCTTCGACGAGGTGGACGCGGGAATCGGCGGTCAGACCGCGCGGGCGGTCGGCGAGCAGCTGCGCGCACTGGCGGGCGGGCGTCAGGTGATCTGCATCACCCATCTGCCGCAGATCGCGTCGCTGGCCGACCGGCACTTCACGATCGTCAAGGACACGTCGGGGAAGACCGCCCGTACCACGGTCACCGAACTGCGCAAAGGAGACCTCGTGGGCGAGCTGGTCCGCATGCTCGGAGCGGATCGCGACGACGCCGCTGCCCGCCGCCACGCCAGAGAGCTGCTGAAGGCGGCCTGACCCGTCGTCGCCGATGTCCGCTCTATCCTCGGAGAGGAGAAATCAAGGAGAAGCCATGCCCGAATCCCGGCCACGAACCCGATATATCTTCGTTACTGGGGGAGTGGTCTCTTCTCTCGGGAAGGGCATCGCCGCTGCCTCCATCGGCCGCCTGCTCGTCGCGCGCGGGCTGAAGGTCGCGCTCCAGAAGTTCGATCCCTACATCAACGTCGATCCCGGGACGATGTCGCCGTTCCAGCACGGCGAGGTGTTCGTCACCGAGGACGGCGCGGAGACCGATCTGGACCTGGGGCACTACGAGCGCTACACGGACGCCAACACGTCGCGCGCGTCGAACGTCACCGCCGGCGCGGTCTACAACTCCGTCATCCGCAAGGAGCGGCGGGGCGACTATCTGGGCGGCACCGTCCAGGTCGTGCCGCACATCACCGATGAGATCAAGCATCGGATCCGGCTGATCGGCGAGACGCAGGATGTCGACGTCGTGATCACGGAAATCGGCGGCACGGTGGGCGATATCGAGTCGCTGCCGTTCCTGGAGGCGATCCGGCAGTTCCCGGTGGACGTCGGCCGTCACCGGACGATGTTCATCCACCTGACGCTGGTGCCGTACATCGGTCACGCGGGCGAGCTGAAGACCAAGCCTACGCAGCACTCCGTCAACGAGCTGCGGCGCATCGGTATCGCACCCGACATGGTGATCTGCCGCTCGGAGGGCGATCTTCCACAGGACCTTCGCAAGAAGATCGCGCTGTTCGCCTCGCTGCCCCAGGAGGCGATCGTCTCCGGGCGCGACGTCGACAACATCTACAAGATCCCGCTCTACTACCGCGCGGAAGGCGTGGACGCCTTCGTGCTCGAGCACTTCGGGATCGAAGCGGCGCCGCCCCAGCTGGGCGACTGGGAGCGGCTCGTGCGTCAGGCCACCGAGGCCGAGAGCCACGCGCCGGTGCGGATCGCGCTCGTCGGCAAGTACGTCAAGCTCGAGGACGCCTACCTGTCGGTCGTCGAGGCGTTGCGCCACTCGGGCTTCCAGCACGGCCGCGGGATCGAGATCGATTGGGTCGACTCCGAGACCCTCGACGACGGGGAGGTCCGCGCGCGCCTGGGTCGCGCCGACGGGATCCTGATCCCCGGCGGCTTCGGCGTGCGGGGGATCGAGGGCAAGATCACGGCGGCGCGGATCGCCCGCGAGCAGCGGATCCCGTTCCTGGGCATCTGTCTCGGGATGCAGATGGCCGTCGCCGACTTCGCGCGCCACATCGTGGGCATGGACGGCGCGAACTCCACCGAGTTCGACCCGGAGACGCCGTATCCGGTCATCGATCTCCTGCCCGAGCAGAAGGAGGTCGCGGACATGGGCGGCACGATGCGCCTGGGCGCGGACCCGATCAAGCTGCACCCGGACACCAAGGTCCGCGAGATCTACGGCGAGGCCGTGATCTACGAGCGCCACCGGCATCGCTACGAGGTCAACAACTTCCTCCGCAAGCGGCTGGAGGCCGCGGGCCTCGTGTGCTCGGGCACGTCGCCGGACGAGCGCCTGGTCGAGGTCATCGAGATCCATGACCACCCGTTCTTCGTGGCGTCGCAGTACCACCCGGAGTTCAAGTCCCGGCCCGAGCGCCCGGCTCCGCTGTTCCGCGATTTCGTGGGTGCCGCGGTCGACCGTGCGCGCGAGCAGCGGCCGTCGGAGGTTGGCGCCGAGGAGGCGGCCGCGGCCCGGTGAGGCCGGCGAGCGAGGCCGAGAGGGCGCGCCTCGCGGACACGTTCGCGGAGCTGTGCCGCATTCCGAGCCCGTCGTGGGACGAGGGCGCGTGTGCCGAGCGCGTCGCGGCCGAGTTGCGAGCGATGGGGCTGGACGTGGAGGCCGACGACACCGGCAACCTGCTCGCGCGGATTCCCGCCCGCGGAGCGGCGCGCACGATCCTGCTGTGTGCGCATATGGACACGGTGCCGCCCGCGGCGCCGATCGAGCCGGTCCTCGTCGACGGCGGCTGGGAGAACGCTCACGAGGGCATCCTCGGCGCCGACAACAAGGCGGCCGTGGCGATGATCCTCGAGCTCGCGCGGCGGACGGCGGTGGAGGGGGCGCCGGTCGGGCTCGAGCTGGTCTTCACGGTCGCCGAGGAGGTCGGGCTCCAGGGCGCCCAGCGCTTTGACGCCTCGCGGTTGCGCTCGGAGTTCGGCTACGTGTTCGACCACGCGACGCCGATCGGGGAGCTCGTGACCGCGTCGCCGACCCTGTACCGCGTCGAGGCCGAGTTCCGCGGCAAGGCCGCTCACGCCGGTCTGCGCCCCGAGGAGGGCCACTCCGCGATCCTCGCCGCGGCACACGCGATCACGGCGATGCCCCACGGCCGTCTCGACGCGCAGACGACCACGAACGTCGGTTTCGTCCACGGCGGGGTCGAGTCGACCAACGTCGTGCCCGAGCGCGCGCGCGTGCTCGCAGAGGTTCGCTCCGTCGACGCCACGCGCGTCGAGGAGGTGCTCGCCGCCGTCATCGACGCGTTTCAGGACGGTGCGGGAAGGGCCGAGTGTGACGTGGACGTGGTCACTTCCAAGCAGGTGACCGGATATCGCCAGCGCCCGTCGTCGCCGGCGGTGGCCGCCGCCGAGGGCGCGCTGCGCGCCTGCGGCTACGAACCCCGCCGGATCGCGACCGGCGGCGCCTCGGATGCGAACGTCTTCGAGGCGGCCGGGGTCCCGTGCGTGAACGTCGCCAACGGGACCGAGCGCAATCACGAGCCGACCGAGCGCGTCTCCGTGATCGCGCTGGAGTCGATGCTCGACGTCGGACTCGCCCTGCTGGAGAGTGCCGCTTGAGCTCGCGATTCGAGCGCATCGGCTCGACGACCGTCTACGACGGCAAGTTCGTCGCGCTGCGCCACGAGCGCTTCCGGCATGAGGACGGTGCCGTGGTCGAGCGCGACATCGTGGTCCACCCAGGTGCGGTGGGAGTCGTCGTCCTCGACGGGGACGACCTGTGGCTGATTCGCCAGCCGCGCGAGGCCGTCGGCAGCCCGGATCTGCTCGAGATCCCCGCCGGCAAGCTCGACGAGGAGGGGGAGAGCCCGCTGGACAGCGCGAAGCGCGAGCTGGCCGAGGAGATCGGCAAGCAGGCAGAGCACTGGGAGTCGCTGGGCTCGTTCTACACGTCGCCGGGCTTCACCAACGAGGAGATCCACCTGTTCCTGGCCACCGGCATCTCCGACCTCGACGAGCGCCCCGAGGTCGAGGAGGATGAGCGGATCGACATCGAGGTTCGCCCAGTGTCGGCGATCGAAGCGATCCTCGCCGAGACCAAGGATTCGAAGACGCTGATCGCTCTGTATCGCCTCAAGGACCGGCTCGCCCGTGGGTGAGGTGGTGCTCCGCGGGGCGCGGGGCCGTTAGGGACCGCGCGTCGCAGCCGCGGGCGCTGCGGCGACCGGCCGGGCTCGAGCGCGGGGCGCAGCCGCATGTTGCCTTGCAGGGGCAGGGCTGTGCCGGGCCCCGGCGAAGCGGGGGAGCGATGGCCGTCGTCGACGCTCGCTCCGCGCATCCCGCCACCGCCGAGCCGTTCGAGCATCTGGTGCTCGACTTCCTCGCCTACCTGGAGTTCGAGCGCGGCCTCTCGCGCAACACGCTCGAGGCCTACCGGTCGGACCTACTCCAGTACGGCGCCTACCTCGGGGGGCGCGATCCGCTGGCGGTGACGCACTCCGATCTGGCCGCGTTCCTCTCCTCGCTGGCCGCCGGCGACGGCGAGCGTGCGCCGGTGGCGGCGGCCACGCTGCAGCGCAAGGTGGCGTGCCTGCGATCGTTTCACCGCCATCTGCGCCGGACGGGCGTGCTCGAGGACGATCCCACCGCGAACCTGCGCGCTCCGCGCCAGTCACGGCGCCTCCCGCACGTGCTCTCGCGTGACCAGGTGGCCAAGCTGCTCGAGCAGCCGCGAGGCACGGAGCCGCCCGCCTTGCGCGACCGCGCGCTGCTCGAACTGATGTACGCCTGCGGGCTGCGCGCGTCGGAGGCGATCGATCTCGAGACGACCGACCTCGACCTCGAAGCCGGCATCCTGCGCGCGCGGGGCAAGGGATCCAAGGAGCGCCTCGTGCCGGTGGGATCGGCAGCGACGCGGGCGGTCACCGCCTACCTGGCGCGTGGACGCCCACGGCTGGTGGGCGATCGCCTCGAGTCGCGGCTGTTTGTGAACCACCGCGGCGCCGGGCTCACCCGGCAGGGGCTCTACAAGATCGTCCAGCGCCATGCCGCGTCCGCCGGGCTCGCCGACCTGATGAGTCCGCACACGCTGCGCCACACGTTCGCCACGCACCTGCTGGCGGGCGGCTGCGACCTGCGATCACTGCAGGAGATGCTCGGGCACGCGGACATCGCCACCACGCAGCTCTACACGCACCTCTCGGCAGATCGGCTCAAGGACGTCTACTTCGACGCCCACCCGCGGGCGAAGGCGCGCTGACTGCAAGAATCGGGCGCGGTGAACCGCGCCTTCGTGATCGTCATCGACGCCTGCGGCGCCGGTGATCTGCCCGATTCCGCCGACTACGGCGATGCCGGTGCCAACACCCTCGGGCACGTCGCCGAGGCGGCCGGCGGACTGGACGTGCCGGTGCTCGAGCGGCTCGGGCTCGGCAACATCCTGCCGCTGGTCGGCGTTCCGCCCTCGGCCCAGCCGGCCATGCACGGCCGCCTGCGCCCCCTCGGGCCGGGCAAGGACACGATCACGGGCCACTGGGAGCTGATGGGGGTCGTCACGCCGGTCGCGCTGCGGACGTACCCGGAGGGCTTTCCGGACGACGTGATCGAGCAACTGCGCGACGCGACCGGGCGCGGCGTGCTGTGTAACCGGCCCTACAGCGGCACGGCCGTGATCGACGACTTCGGCGAAGAGCACCTGCGTACGGGCGACCTGATCGTCTACACCTCGGCCGACTCGGTCCTCCAGATCGCGGCGCACGTCGATGAGGTGCCGACCGACGAGCTCTACGCGATCTGTGCGGCCGCGCGCGAGATCATGTCGGGCGAGCACGCGGTCGGGCGCGTGATCGCACGGCCGTTCCGGGGCGCTCCCGGCGCGTTCGAGCGCACGGACGGCCGCCGCGACCTCGCCCTGCGCCCGCCGGCACGCTCGTACCTCGACGAGCTCCAGGCCGCGGGAGTCCCGACGCACACGGTCGGCAAGATCGGCCAGGTGTTCGACGGCGTCGGGGTCGACCACCAGCACAAGGGACCGACTAACGCGACCGCGCTCGCGGCGACGGCGTCGCTGATCGACGAACTCGAGGGCGGCTTCGTGTTCACGAACCTCGTCGAGACCGATCAGGTCTACGGCCATCGCGGCGATGTGCCGGGCTACCACCGCGCGCTGCGGGAGATCGACGCCGAGCTGGGGCGCTGGCTCGGGCGCCTGGACCCGGCGCGCGACCTGCTGATCATCACCGCCGATCACGGTTGCGACCCGACCACCCCGGGCACCGACCACACGCGCGAGCACGTGCCGCTGCTGGCGCGCTTCGAAGGCGACGCGGGCCGCCGCCACGACGGACCCTTCGAGGACGTCGGCGCCTCCGTACTGCGATGGCTCGCCAAGCGCGACGCCAGCGCCCTTCCGGGGACGCCGTTCGTCACTTGACCCGTCTCGCACCATTTTCGCGTCCATTGAGTGAGGAATCCTGCGCGAGCGGGCATTCACTCGTCGTGGCGTCACTCGTCGACGGCTCCCGCACGATGGTGCTCGCCGCGCTCACCGTGCTCCTCGTCGCCTGCGGCGGCTCGGCGGACCACGTTCGCCCGACCGGTACGCCCGTCTCCACACCCAAGCCGGTTGCGTCGAGGGCGCCCAGCGACGATGCGCAGCTGGACCACCTGCTGCTGGAGCGCGGAGCTGCGATCCAGGCGCGGGACGGCGCGGCGCTCGCCCGCACCAGCACCGGGCCGCAGCAGGCACGCGACCGTAAGGCGATGACCGACGCCAAGCCACTCTCGCTGTCGTACGTCGAGATGTCCTCCGAGGACAAACGGATCACGGGGAAGACCGCGACGCTGCGGACGACGCTGGGGTACGCGTTCGCCGGGATCGAGAGCCGCTTCTACAAGCTCTCGACCATCAAGGCCGTGAAGACCCCGCGCGGTTGGCGCGTGCGCAGCGACCGCCCGTCGGACGGTGTCTACGCCCCGTGGGAGGTCGGCCCGTACGTCCAGCGCGAGAGCTCCCACTTCGTCGCGCTCGCCCCACGTGGACTGGCGGTCGGGAGCCTGATGACCGATCTGGAGAAGGGCCGCGCCCGGATGAAGGCCGCGCTGCCGGGCGTCACGCCGCCGCCGAAGCTGCTGGTCCTCGTCTCCCGCACCGACCGCGAGACGAAGGCGCTGACCAAGAACGTCCGCACCCTGTCGGCCGTGACCGCGTTCGCCGAGGCGCAGCTCACATTCCACGGGCCGGCGCGGCGCGTCCGGGCCGTCGACGGCCAGCGCGTCTTCATCATGTGGCACGGCTACCACGGCGAGAGCGTCGACATGCGGCGCGAGATCATCGCCCACGAGCTGACCCACGCCGCGCTCGCCAAGCGCACCTCCGGGCGCACGCCGGCGTGGCTGGTCGAAGGGATCGCGATGTATGCGTCGGGCGACCAGCGCGGCAGGGAGGCCGGGCTGCTGCTGGGCGGCGGCCAGCTCCGTGATCACTCCAAGCAGAAGGTCGCCGAGGCCGCCGTCTCGCTCGACAAGCTCTCCACCCACGATGCGCTCGATCGGATGAGCGCCGTCCCGCTGGCCTTCGCCTATTCGTACGCGTCGGCGGCGGCGTTCGCGATCGCGGGCAAGTACGGTCGCAAGGGGCTCTTGCGCCTGTATCTCGGCTTCAACAACGAGCACATCCGCGGCAAGGCGGGACGCAAGCTGTCTGATCGCGTCGTCCGGCACACGCTCAAGGAGTCGCTCAGCTCGCTGGAGGCGCAGGCGAGCGCGTTCGCCAGGGCGAGCGTCAGCTAGTGGGCGTGTCCGGAAGTACGGCGTATCGCCGGCGAATGCACGGGTCGTCGCTGCCTGCGGCGGGCGCCGCTCGCATACTGGTGGTACCTGTGCGGCGGCCGCCCGTCAGCGTCGGGCCGAGCCCGCCGGAATGCGTCGTACTTTTGGGCGCGTCGACAGTTACTAGGCTCTCCGGCGATGCCGGAACTGCCCGAGGTCGAGACGATCCGCCGCCATCTGGCGCCCCACGTCGAGGGTCGCGAGCTGGCCGGCGTCGCCATCCACGACGCGCGCTGGTGTCTGCCGCTGGCGCCCGTCGAGGTGGAGGATGCGCTGCGCGGACGGCGGGTCGAGCGGCTTTCGCGGCGCGGCAAGTACCTCGTCTGGGAGCTCTCGGACGAGCTCCACCTGCTGATGCACCTGCGCATGACTGGGACGCTCCTGCTCGACCCGGAAGGGCGTACGCGCCACGAGCGCGTGCGTCTCTCGCTTGGCGACCATCAGCTGGTGTTCGACGATCCGCGGCGGTTCGGGACCGGTGAGCTCGCGTTGGGCGCGGACGCGCTGGCGGCGTTCTTCGACTCCCGGCTGGGGGTCGAGCCGCTTGAGCAGGACTTCACCGCGGAGCATCTGTTCGCGCTCGCCAAGACGTCGCGAGCGCCCGTCAAGGCGTTCCTGCTCGACCAGAAGCGAATCGCCGGAGTCGGGAACATCTACGCGGACGAAGCGCTGTTTCGTGCGCGCGTGCACCCGCTGCGGCCGGCCAACCGGCTGACGCGCGCGCAGTGCGCGGCGATTCGCGACGGCGTCGTCGAGTCGCTCATGCTCGGGCTCGCCGCCAAGGGCGCCACGATCGACGACTTCCGCGACCCGTACGGGGTCAGCGGAACCTTTCAGGACCAGTTTCTCGTGCACCTGCGCGAGCACGAGCCGTGCCCGAATTGCGGCGGGCCGGTGCGCAAGCTTCGCGCGGCCGGCCGCGGCACGTACGTGTGCGAGCGCTGCCAGCCGCGCCCGCGTGCGGCGCGCCGGCGTCAGGCCGCCGCGGCGAGTTCGGCCAGACCGCCGGACTTGTCGAACGCGACGAGCTCCTGATAGCCGCCGATCGACTCGCCGTCGATGACGACCTGGGGGAACGTCATCATGCCCGTCATGCGCACGAGCTCCGCGCGACCCTCGGGGTCCTTGGCGAGATTGATCTCCTCGAAGGGGACTCCGCGCTTGTTCAAGAGGGCCTTGGCGACGCGGCAGTAGCCGCAGGGCTCGGTCGTATACACGGTGATCTGACTCATGACTTCAGAAAGTATAGTGCACTGCCGGGATCGGTGAAGACGGAGGCGATCGTGCTGCGCTCGATCCGCTACGGCGAAGCGGACCGCATCCTCCACCTCTATACCCCGGGTCGCGGCCGCGTCAGCGCGATCGCAAAAGGGGTCCGCAAGGCGCGCTCGCGCTTCGGCGGCCGCCTCGAGCCGTTCTTCCGCCTGGATCTCGTGCTCTACGAGGGCCGCAGCGACATGATGACGGTGACCGCGGCCGAGACCGTCGCCGCACATCCCCGCCTGCGTCTCGACGCCGGGGCGCTGGACGGAGCGGGCCGGGCCTGCGAGGCCGTGGCGCGGATCTTCGACGATGGGGATCCTCACACCGGCGTCTACCACCTGCTCGCGAACGAGCTGGCGCTGCTCGACGGCGAGCCGGCGCGCGCGGGCCGTGCCAACTCACTCGCCTTCCGGCTGAAGCTGCTCCTCGCGGCCGGCTTCGCGCCGCAGCTCGCGGGCTGCGCGGCGTGCGGCGAGCGCGAGCACCTCGTCGGTTTCTCCGGGGCGGCGGGCGGCGTCGTGTGCGGCGCGTGCGAGGCCAGCGCCTTCCCGCTCGACGCCGAGGCGCATGCGTTCATGGTCGGTGCTCTCGGCCGTCCGTTGGCGGAAACCCCGCAGGCCTCCGCGCGCGCGCTCGCGCAGGCCGAGCGGGCGATCCTCGACACGCTCGAGCACCACGCGCATCTGCGCCTGCGGCCGGTCGGCGCGCGCTGAGGCGGCGGCGTCGGCCGGGCCACGCGCGGCGGGCCCCACGCGGGCAACGTCCCCGGACGGCGCGGGCGGCTTGTGACGTTTGTCCGGGTCGGGCATATAGGCTGGTGGCGTTATGGTCTGGTCCTTCGTCGTTCCCGCCTTGATCGCCGCCGCGGCGGTTGGCGCCATGCCGGCGTCCGCCTTCGCCGGCGTTCGCATGTTCCGTTCGCCGGCCGGCAGGCTCGGCTGCGCGTTCCTCTCCGGCGACGGCGCGCCGCGCCAGGTCCGGTGCGAATGGCAGGGCGGCGGCGATCAGGCACTGACCGTGCACGAGACCGGGAAGGCGCGGCGCATCCACATCACCGACACCGTCAGAGACCCGCGCGCGAAGGTGCTCGCCTACGGCAGGAGCACGACGTTCGGCCGCCTGAAGTGCGCGTCGAGGCCGACCGGGATCACCTGCCGCAACCCACGTCGCGGGTTCACCGTCTCCGTCAACCAGCAGCGGGTGTTCTGAGCCATGGCCGACGAGAAGTGGGTCTACGACTTCGCCGAGGGCTCGAGGGAGATGCGCGACCTGCTCGGGGGCAAGGGCGCGAACGTCGCCGAGATGACGCGCGTGCTCGGCGCCGGCCGGGTGCCGGCGGGGTTCACGATCACGACCGAGGCGTGCGTGGCCTACATGCAGGCCGGACAGCGCGAGCCGGACGAGATGGCGGACCAGGTGGCCGAAGCGCTCGAGCGCCTGCAGCAGCACGCCGGCAAGCGGCTCGGCGACGACGCGGACCCGCTGCTGGTGTCCGTGCGCTCCGGCGCGCGCGAGTCGATGCCCGGGATGCTCGACACGGTGCTCAACCTGGGCATGAACGACCGGTCTGTCGAGGGGCTCGCGAGCGCGACCGAGAACGAGCGGTTCGCCTGGGACTCCTACCGGCGCTTCCTGCAGATGTTCGGCAACGTCTCGCGCGGGATCGACGGCGAGGCGTTCGAGCGGGCGATCGCCGGCGTCAAGGGCGACCGCGGGGTCGCGGACGACACGGAGCTCGACGTCGGTGCGCTCAAGGAGCTCGTCGACCGCTTCAAGGCGCTCTATCTCGACGCGACCGGCGACGAGTTCCCGCAGGACCCGGAGGAGCAGCTGCGGCTCGCGATCCGCGCGGTGTTCGACTCCTGGACCGGTGAGCGCGCCGTGCAATACCGCCGCATCAACCGCATCCCGGACGAGTGGGGAACCGCGGTCAACGTCCAGCAGATGGTGTTCGGCAACAAGGGCGACACGTCCGGATCCGGCGTCGCCTTCAGCCGTGACGAGGTGACCGGCGCGCCGGAGCCGAGCGGCGATTTCCTCCCCAACGCGCAGGGCGAGGACGTCGTGTCCGGCGCGCGCACCCCGCGCGACATCTCCGAGATGGAGGACTGGCTCCCGGACGCGCACGCCGAGCTGCTGGAGATCCTCAGGACGCTCGAGTCCCACTACGGGGACATGCAGGACACCGAGTTCACCGTGGAGGACGGAAAGCTCTTCATGCTGCAGACGCGGGACGCCAAGCGGCCGGCGCAGGCCGCCGTGCGTTTCGCCCGTGACGCGGTCGACGAGGGGCTGCTGGACCCCGAGCAGGCGCTCCAGACGATCGACGCCGAGATGCTCACCGCGCTCCTGGTCGAGACCTTTGATCCGAAGGCCGACTACGAGGTGATCACGACGGGCGTCCCCGCAGCCCCGGGCGGCGCCAAGGGCGAGGTCGTGTTCACGGCGCAGGAGGCGGTGGAGGCTGCCGCCGAGGGGCGAGCCGTCGTGCTGGTCCGTCCCGACACGAACGCCAACGACGTCGCCGGCTTCCACGCGGCGAAGGGCATCCTCACGAGCCTCGGGGGCAAGGCCTCGCACGCGGCGCTGGTCGCCCGCGGCATGGGTGTGCCGTGCGTCACGGCCGCGTCGGGGCTGCGGATCAACCTCGAGGAGCGCGTGATCCGCGTCGGTGGACGCGAGATCCACGCCGGGGACTTCATCGCCATCAACGGGACGTCGGGCGAGGTGACGCTCGACGACGTGCCGCTCGTCGACCCGGTGGAGGACCCGGCCTTCGACGAGATCCTGCGCGCCTTCGACACGGTGCTCGGTTGGGCCGACGACGTCCGGCGGCTCGGGGTGCGGGCGAACGCCGACACGCCCACCGACGCGAGGAAGGCGCGCGAGCTCGGAGCCGAGGGCATCGGCCTGTGCCGGACGGAGCACATGTTCATGGCCTCCGACCGCCAGCCCAAGATGCGGCGGATGATCATGGCCGACGACCGCGACGCGCGCCGCGACGCGCTCGCGGAGCTGCTGCCGCTTCAGCAGGAGGACTTCGAGGGCCTGTTCGAGGCGATGGCCGGCCTGCCGGTGACGATCCGGCTGCTCGACCCGCCGCTGCACGAGTTTCTGCCTGACCTTCCGGACCTGGCGGCGCAGGTGGAGCGCGCGCGGATCGAGTGCACGGACGACCTCGAGGAACTCGAGAAGCTGCTCGCGACGACCGAGCGCATCTCCGAGGAGAACCCGATGCTCGGCACGCGCGGGTGCCGGCTGGGCATCCTCTACCCCGAGATCTACGAGATGCAGGTGCACGCGATCATGCGCGCGGCGAAGGCGATGGAGGAGCCTCCGCACCCGGAGATCATGATCCCGCTCGTCGACTACGAGCACGAGATCGAGCTGATGCGCGAGCTGGTGGTCCGGATCGGGGACGAGGAGGGGTTGCACGAGACGGAGGACTACACCGTCGGGACCATGATCGAGCTCCCCCGCGCGTGTTTTGTTGCAGATCGGATCGCAAGACACGCGGATTTCTTCTCTTTTGGCACAAACGACCTGACCCAGACCGCCCTGGGGTTCTCGCGCGACGACGTCGAGAGCAAGTTCGTGCCGGCTTACATGGAGCGCAAGATCATCGACCGCTCGCCGTTCGAGACGATCGACAAGCCGGGTGTGGGCTGGCTCGTACGGCTCGCCGCCTGGGTGGGGCGCGAGGCGCGGCCGGACCTCAAGCTGGGGATCTGCGGCGAGCACGGCGGCGACCCGGACTCGATCGAGTTCTTCCACATGGCGGGCCTCGACTACGTGTCCTGCTCGCCGTTCCGGGTCCCGATCGCGCGCGTGGCGGCTGCCCAGGCGGCGATCATCCACGCCCACGATCGTTCCTGGGCTGACGCATAACTGTGCCGATAGTGCGACAGCGCCCCGGCGCGGTCGGCCCGGCAGTCACAATGGAGAGGTGACCGCGCCCGCGTCCGTTGCCGCCGATTTCGCCGCCGCCCAGCGTGCACGCGAGGCCGCGTGGCTGTCCGTGCTGGCGACCCCGTCCTATCCCGCGCGGCGCGAGCGCGAAGAGGCCGACTGCTCGCTGCGGACGCCGTTCCAGCGCGATCGCGACCGGATCGTGCACTCCAAGACGTTCCGGCGGCTCAAGCACAAGACGCAGGTGTTCGTCGCGCCCGAAGGCGATCACTACCGCACGCGGCTGACGCACACGCTCGAGGTCACCGGCATCTCGCGCACGGTGGCACGCGCGCTGCGGCTCAACGAGGACCTGACGGAGGCGATCGGGCTCGGGCATGACGTCGGGCATCCGCCGTTCGGCCACATCGGCGAGGACGTGCTGGACCGTTGCGGACGCGAGCGCTTCGGCCGCCCGTTCCGCCACAACGAGCACTCGCTGCGGGTCGTCTCGGTGCTCGAGCGGCTCAACCTGACCGAGCCGGTGCGTGACGGGATCCTTCGCCACTCGAGCGGCGCGGGCGAGCCGTCCACGCTCGAGGGCAAGATCGTGCGACTCGTCGACCGGATCGCGTACATCAACCACGACATCGACGACGCGCTTCGCGCGGGGGTCCTGACGCCGGACGACCTCCCGGTGGAGGAGCTCGCGATCCTCGGCCCGACGGGCTCGGCGCGCATCGACGCGCTGGTGCACGACCTCGTCGAGCACTCCGAGCAGGCGGGGGACATCGTCCAGGGCGAGACGGTCGGGCGCGCGATGCTCTCCCTGCGCTCGTTCATGTTCGAGCGCGTCTACCTCGGCCCGCGGGCGCGCGCGGAGCACGCGAAGATCGAGCGCGTGCTCGTCGGGCTGTTCGACCACTACTGCGAGCACCCGCAGGAACTGCCCCCCGGGGCACCCGGCGCGAGCGAGGCCGAGCGCGTGATCGACTATCTCGCCGGCATGACCGACCGCTTTGCGATCCGGGCCTGGACGGAACGCTTCGTCCCGCAGGGTCTCGCGCTCTGATGGCGCGCTACACCGCCGAATCGCGCGAGCGCGTGCGCGACGCCGTGGACTTCGAGGAGTTGGTCGGCGCGCGCACCGAGCTCAAGCGCGCGGGCGTACGCCGGCTGCAGGGACTGTGTCCGTTCCACGAGGAGCGAACGCCGTCCTTCGGCATCGATCCGGTGGAGAAGCTCTACCACTGCTTCGGCTGCGGCGCGGGCGGGGACGTGTTCGCGTTCGTCATGGAGACCGAGGGGCTGGACTTCGGGGCGGCGCTCGAGTCTCTGGCCGAGCGCTACCGCGTGCCGCTCGAGCGCGAGACCGAGGACCCGCGCGACGCGGCCCGCCGCGAGCGGCGCGACCGGCTGCTGGCGCTGCTCGAGCGCACCGCGGCGTGGTACGTGCGCGTGCTCTGGGAGCGCCCGGAGGCGGCGGCCGCGCGCGAGTACCTGGCCGCGCGCGGGCTGCGCGAGGAGACGCTGCGCACGTTCCGCGTCGGCTGGGCGCCGGATGCCTGGGACCGGGTGCTGCAGGGCTCGCGCAAGGCGGGCTTCACCGAGGAGGAACTGCTCGCCGCCGGGCTGGTCCAGCCCAGCCGCGGCGGCACGGGGCTGATCGACCGCTTCCGGGGGCGGATCACGTTTCCATTGGCCGACGAGCGCGGGCGGGTGCTCGGGTTCGGGGCCCGCGCGATGCTCGCCGACCAGCAGCCGAAGTATCTGAACACGTCCGACGGCGAGGTCTTCCACAAGGGCCGGATCGTGTACGGCGCGGACCTCGCGCGCGCGGCGGCCGCGAAGGCCGGGCGCGTCGTCCTGGTCGAGGGCTACACGGACGTGATCGCGCTCCACCAGGCCGGGGTGCCCGAGGTCGTGGCGCAGATGGGGACGGCGCTGACCGATGCGCAGGTGGACGCGATCGCGCGACTGGCGCCGCGGGCGCTGTTCTGCCAGGACCCCGACACCGCGGGCCAGGAGTCCGTCGCGCGCGGCATCGCGGCGCTGCGCAGCCACAACGCGGGGCGCAAGACGCGCGACGTGGAGTTCCGGATCGTGCGGCTCCCGCGCGGTCAGGATCCGGCGGACGTGGTGCAGCAGGCGGGGGAGCCGGCGATGCGCGCGCTGCTCGAGAGCGCCGTGCCGCTCGAGCGCTTCGAGGTCGATCGGGCGCTCGAGCGCCCGGACGCCTCGCGCGACGAGATCCTCGCGGACGCGGCGCGCACGATCGCGCCGCTGCCGCCGAGCGTGCTGCGCGACGAGCTGGTGCGGCTGGTCGCCGACCGGCTGTCGCTGGGGGAGCAGCTGGTCAACGAGGTCCTGCGGGCGCCCGCGGACGGCGGATGGCGCGGCGGTGAGGGCGCCGAGTGGCGCGGCGCGCGTGACGGGGGCGAGGGCGGCTCGTGGCGCGGCAGCGGCGCGCGCGACGGAGGCGGCCGGCGCGGTGGCCCCGGCGGTACCTGGCGCCGCGGCCGCTATGACGATCGCCGCCCCGCGCCGCCCGAGCCGCTCGACCCGCGGACCGCGCTCGCCCGCCGCGAGCAGAGCGAGAAGATGTTCCTCGCGCTCTGCATCGCGCTGCCCGAGGAGGGCGAGCGTAGACTCGCCGCGGTCGAGGTCGACGACTACTTCTCCGTGCCCGCCACGCGGCAGACCGCCGCCTATCTGCGCGGGCGGCTGCGAGCTCCGGCGGCCGAGCTGCCGCCCGACGACGAGGCGCTGGCCCGGCTCGTCGCCGAACTCGTCGTGCGCGCCGGGACGCTCGAGGCGACGAGCGCAAAGCTCGAGCTCGAGGCGCTGCAACTCGACCTGCACCGGCTCGAACGCCACATCTCGCAGGCCCGCATCACGGGCACGACCGGTGTCGGCGCGCTCGCCGCCGAGCGCCAGAAGGTGCTCGACGAGATCCGCCACCGGCTGACCTGACTCGCCGGCGCCGTCGCACTGCCGCCGTCGCTACTACTATGAGCATCGCCGTCGCTGACGGCCCGGTCGGGGGTAGCTCAATCGGCAGAGCATTCGGCTGTTAACCGAAGGGTTGTGGGTTCGAGTCCCACCCCCCGAGCTTGTGCGGGAGCCGCCTCGTGGGGCGGCTCCCGCGTCAGACGGCGGCTGCGGGAGCGACGCGCGCGGCCCAGCGCTCGAGTTCGTCGACCGCCGCCGCGGGTCCCGAGTGCGCACCGGCCCAGGCCGCGATCGACTGCGCGCGCTCGCGCAGGGACGGGCGAGCGAGGGCGCGCGAGACGGCCAGCCGCACGGCGGCGGGCGAGCAGAAGCGCAGCGGCAGCCGGACGCCCACGCCCGCCCAGTCCGCGCGGGCCGCGTTCTCGGCCATGTCGCCGCCCGCGGGGCAGACCACGACCGGGCAGCCGGACGTCAGGGCCCGCACGAGCGTCCCGTGACCGCCGTGGCAGACGACCAGGTCGCACTGCGGCATCGTCTTCGAGTAGGAGAGCCAGGGCACGAGCACGGCATTGCCCGGCTTGTCTGCCGCGTCGCGCCCCGGCGAGCGGTTCGAGACCGCGATCACGCGCACCGGCTCGCGCGCGAGACCGGCCAGCGCGGCGCGCAGCAGCCGCTGCTCCTTGTCCTGCGCCGTCGAGGGCGCGATCAGCACGACCGGCCCGCGCCCGGGCGGCGGCGCGGCGGCGTCGCCCGGCGGCTCCCACATCAGCGGCCCGACCACGCGCAGCCATGCAGGCCACGTGCGCGGGTACTCGAGCTGCGGCAGCGTGCCCACGAGCGTCAGCGAGCGCGAGAGACCGGTGTGGAACCAGGGGAGCGGACCGAGGCCGAGCCGTGCGCGGCACTCGTTGTACTCCTCTCGGCCGCGCGCGAGCCCGACGTCCACCACTCGCCCGACGCGCCGCCACATCGCCGCACCGGCTCGCGTGCGCGGCAGGCGCGCGCCGATCGAATAGACCGGAAAGCCCGGCGCCAGGTCGGGGTGGATGTGGGGGACGAGCGTCGCCACCGGCACGCCCTCCAGCTCTGCGGCCAGCGCCGGCGCGGGCGTGAGGATGTCGGAGACCGCGACGTCGGGTGCCCAGCCGGCCACGAACGCGCGCGTCTCCCGCGCCGCGCGGACCGCCGCGGCGTACGGCTTCAGCGGCGCCTCGCGCGTCGGCCACACCTGGTACTCGGGAGCCGGCGCGAACGTCATCCCCGCGGCCTCGGCGGGCTCGCGCCAGCGCTCCCAGGTGTCGATCGCCACCGAATGGCCGCGGGCCAGCAGTGCCTCGCCCAGGGCGAGCATCGGGAACGCGTGGCCGGGATCGCCGAACGCGCCGAGGAAGACCTTCACGTCAGCGGCTTCTCGTAGCCCACGACGGTGAGCCCCAGCCACTCGTGCCAGCGCCGCCGACCGTCCCGGACCCAGCCGAGCGCGGTGTACAGGCGCTCGGCGGGCGCGCCCTCGGGCGTCCACAGCTGCGCGGCGCGAAAGCCGCGCGCGCGCATGACCTCGTCGGCGGCGTCGAGCATCCGGCGGGCGATGCCCTGTCGCCAGCGCGACGGGTGCACGAGCACGACGCGCACGTGCGCGTATCCCTCGACGTCGGAGGAGTGCAGCGAGATGAACCCCGCGAGCAACCCGTCGGCGTCGAATACGCCGCGCGTCCAGTGATCGTCGTCGAGCAGGTGCTCGGGCCAGTCGTTGGGGACCTCGGGCGGCGTCCAGCCCGGCAGCCACTCGGCATAGCTGGCGTCGCAGGCGGCGATCAGCGCCAGCACCGCCGGGCCGTCCGCGACGGCGGCCGCGCGCATCTCCAGGCTCACGACGCGAGTTCGGCGACGCTGCGAAGCTGGTCCAGCCGCTCCTCGAAGGTGAACGCCATGGGGGAGACCATCAGCGTCCCGACGCCGGCGTCGCGGTACACGGCCAGGCGCTCGCGCACCACGTCGCGCGGGCCGATCAGCGAGACGGTGTCGATCAGCTCGCCGGGCAGCGCGGCGGCGGCCTCGCTCGGCTTGCCGCCCAGATACAGGTCCTGCACCTCGCGCGCCGCCTCCTCGAAGCCGTAGCGCTGCACCAGCGCGTTGTAGAAGTTCTGGCGCCGCGAGCCCATGCCGCCGACGTAGAGCGCGACGTAGTTGCGCATCGCGTCGCGTGCCCCCTCGAGGTCGTCGGAAACCATCGTCGTCACGGTCGGCACGATGTCGAAGTCGGCGAAGCCCTTGCCGTCGCCCGCGCGCGCGAAGCCCTCCTCGAGCAGCGGCCGGAACTCGCCGACGTGCTCGGGGGAGAACAGCGTCGGCAGCCAGCCGTCGGCGATCTCGGCCGTGAGCGCGGTGTTCTTCGGCCCGATCGCCGCGATGTAGATCGGGATCCGCGCCTGGACCGGCTTGATCGTGAGCTTGAGCGCCTTGCCGGGGCCGTCGGGGAGCGGGAGCTCGAGCGTCTCGCCGTGATACTCGAGCCGCTCGCGCGAGAGCGCGATCCGGACGACCTCGACGTACTCGCGCGTGCGCTGGAGCTGGCGCGCGAAGCGCTGGCCGTGCCAGCCCTCCGCCACCTGCGGACCGCTCGAGCCGATCCCCAGCAGCATGCGCCCGCCCGACAGCTGGTCGAGCGTCGCGGCGGTCATCGCCGTCATGGCGGGGGAGCGCCCCGGCATCTGGAAGATCGCCGACCCGAGCTTGATGCGCGAGGTGGCGTGCGCGAGCCAGCCGAGGATCGTCGCCGCGTCGGAGCCGTACGCCTCGGCCGTCCAGACGGAGTCGTAGCCAAGCCGCTCGGCCTCGACCACGAGCTTCAGCTGCTCTTGAGCGCGCAGACCGAGGCCCCAGTATCCGATGTGCAGCCCGAGCTTCACTGCGAGCGTCCTCCCAGCCGTGATGAGCCGCGGCGAGACGTTCCGCGGCGGACGCGCGACCCTATCAGCGCGCCGCGCCGATCCGGTCCACCAGCCGGAGCAGGTGCAGCGGCGAGAACGGCTTGGTCAGGAAGAGGTCGGCGCCGGCCGCCTGCGCGCCGCGCTCGACGATGTCGCCCGAGTCGCCGGTCAGCATCACGATCGTCGCGCCCGCCGTCGCCGGATCCGAGCGCAGGCGGCGGCAGGTCTCGATGCCGTTCAGCCGGGGCATGTCGACGTCGAGGAAGATGATCTCCGGGCGCGATCGCACGGCGCGCTCGAGCGCCTCGAGCCCGTCGCCGGCCTCGGCGAGCCGGTAGCCGGAGATGTCCTCCAGCGTCGTGGCGATCAGCTTGCGGATCATCGGATCGTCGTCGACGATCAGGATCGTCCGCGTCACTGCGCGCCCTCTCGGAGGCGGGCGAACTGCTCGTCGCCGATCGCGTCGAACGCCTCCACGACGCTGGGGTCGAACTGCGAGCCGGTGACCCGCCGGATCTCGTCGCGCGCGGTGCGCCAGCCGGAGGCCGGGCGGTAGGGCCGGTCCGTCGTCAGGGCGTCGAGCGTGTCGGCGATCGAGAACACGCGCGCCGCCAGCGGGATCTCCTCGCCCGCGAGCCCGTCCGGGTAGCCGGTCCCGTCCCAGCGCTCGTGGTGGTGGCGGACGACGAGCTTGCCCTCGCCGAGGAAGTCCACGTCGCGCAGGATCTCGGCGCCGACCACGGGGTGCTGGGCGATCAGTGCGTACTCCTCCTCGGTGAGCCGCGTGGTCTTGAACAGGATCGCGTCGGGGACCGCGACCTTGCCGATGTCGTGCAGCAGGAAGCCGAACTCGATCTGCGGGGACTCCTCGAGCGAGAGCCCGACGGCGCGGGCCAGCTCCATCCCATAGGCGGTGACCCGCTCAGCATGCTTACCGGTATACGCATCGCGCGCCTCGACGGCGTTGGACAGCGCGCGGACGGTGGCCCGGTAGGAGCGGCGCAGCTCCTGCGCGCGGGCGCGCTCCTGCTTGAACACCTCTCGCAGGTCGGCCGCGTAGCGCTCGAGCTGGCGCTGGCGCGCGGCAGCCTGCTGCTCCGTGCGCTCCAGGCGCGCACGCAGTGTTGCAACGGTGTCCTCTCCAGTTCCCGCGCTCAACTCGTCCCCATCGGTGCCTGCCACGCTCGAACTAGCCTACTGACGGCTCAAACGCGCCGCGTCCAGGAATCTTGCTGCGGTCACAGCGTTTCGCCGGGCCGCTGGAAGACGATCTCCCCGACCACGCAATACGGGGAGAGCGACAGCAGGAACCGGACCGCCTGGGCGACGTCCTCGGTGCGGATCATCTCCTCCGGCTTGACCTGCGCCTTGATGAAGTCGGTCATCGGCGTGTCGACCCAGCCCGGCGCGAGCGCGACCGACTTGATCCCGTCGCCGGCGAGCTCCTTGTTCATGGCCTCGGTGAAGCCGATCAGCCCCGCCTTGGTCGCCGAGTACACCGACAGCCAGGCCTGTCCCCGCTTGCCCGAGAGCGACGAGAGGTTGATCACGAGCGCGTTGCGATGCTCGGCTCCGGCGGCGCGCAGGAGCTCCATGCACTCGCGGTAGAACAGGATCGGCGCGCGCAGGTTGACGTCGAGCTGCATGTCCAGCCGTGTGGTCTCGATGTCGCCGACCGCCGCGCCGACGCCGACCCCGGCGCAGTTGACGAGCACGTCGAGGCGGCCGAACCGCTCGCGGTGCGCGGTCACGACCGCGCGCACGTCGTCCTCGGCGTGCATGTTGCCGGCCACCGCCTCGACCTCGAAGCCTCGTTTGCGCAGGCTCTGGGCGGCGGTCTCGAGCTTTTCGGGCCGACGGGCCGCGATGGTCAGGGCGTGACCCTCGTCCCCCAGCGCCTCGGCGATGGCGAATCCGATCCCGCTGGAGGCTCCGGTGACGATGGCGGCACGGTCGGGCATGGCCGGTATCCAACCAGCCGCCACCTAGCCTTGTATCGGTGCGGACGTTCTGGTGGTCATTCGGGTTCGTGTTGGCCTGCCTGGTCGGGCTGCTGTTCCTGCAGGGCGGTGCCAAACCGGCCGCGCGGGAGGCGACCCCCAAGGTGGCGCTGATCGCCCGCCGCGTGCAGGGATTGCGCGGCCTGAAGTTCAGCGCGGTGCCCGTGCCGCAGCGCGTAAGCGGCGCGCAGGCGCGGCGTGAGGGGCTCGAGGACCTCGATCGCTCGTACCCGGCCGCACGTCGTCACGCCGATGAGGAGGTGCTGAAGCTCCTGGGGCTGATCGGCGCGCGTGTGGACCTGCGGGCCGTCTCGGCGTCGGTGTTCGGCGAGGGCGTGGCCGGCTACTACGACCCGCGCTCGAAGCGGCTGCGGATCGTGAACGGCGCCGTGCCCGGTTCGCTCACGGACATCGCGCTCGCGCACGAGCTGACCCACGCGCTCGAGGACCAGACGTTCGGGATCGGGACCGGGGAGAGCTCGAACGACGATCGCGCGCTGGCCGACCTCGCGCTCGTGGAGGGCAGCGCGACCGATGTCATGCAGGAGTACCTGCTGCGCTACATCGGCGCTGGCGCGGCGCTGGGGAGCCTGCTCGGGTCGCTCGACACGGGACCGGCGCTGCCGTCCTTCCTGCAGGATCAGCTGCTCTTCCCGTACGAGAGCGGGCTCGCCTTCGTGCAGGCGCTGAAGGCGAAGGCGCGCGGGCGCTGGACGCTGGTCGACCTCGCCGACCAGGTGCGGCCGCCGGATTCCACCGAGCAGGTCCTGCACCCGGACAAGTGGATCGCCGTCGAGACGCCGCGCCCGGTGCGGCTGTCGCTGGGGCTCCGGCCGCCGTGGCGGCGCGCGCTGGCGGGGACGTTCGGCGAGTTCCAGACGCGCGAGCTGCTCGGCGGCGACGCGGTCGCGGCCGCAGGCTGGGGCGGCGACCGCTACGAGCTCTGGCAGCGCCCGGCGGCCGGCTGCGCGGTGCCGTGCCGGAGCGCCGACGTGCTCGTGATGCGCTGGCGCTGGGACACGCCGGCCGACGTGTCCCAGTTCGCGCGCGCCGTGCGCCGGCGAGCGCCGCGCGGCGCGGTGATCGCCCGGCGCGGCGACGCGGTCACGCTCGCGCTGGCGCCGACCGCAGCGCTGGCCGGCGCCCTCGCCGCGTCGATCAGGGGTGGTGCCTGAACCCGCGCATGCCGCCGCGGAAACCGGGGCCGCCGGCCGGCGGCTTGCGGTTCACGAGGTCGTCGATCCGCTGATCGAGGTTCTTCTCGATGTCCGTCCGCTGCGCGTCGGTCAGGCGGTTGTTCTTGACCGCGTCGTCGAGCTGCGCGGTGATGTCGGTCTTGAGCGCCGCCTTGAGGCCGTCGAGGTCCTTGTTCTGCGCCGTGGTCACGTCTGCGAGCGACTTGCCGTCGCGCAGCTGCTGCTCGAGCTGGTCGGTCGTCAGGCCCAGGTACTTCGCCGCGCTGTCGAACGCGGCGAGCGGACCGAAGTGCCCGCCCGGAAGCGCGTGCGGCGGGCCGCCCGGGCCGGGGCCGATGCCGCGCAGGCCGGGGCCGCCGCCGAGGCCGAGCAGCGGCGGAAGCCCGTTCGCGCTCTCGATCCGCTTCTTGGCCGCGTCGGCCTGCGCCTGCGTGAGCCGCCCGTCCTTGACGGCGGCGTCGATGCGCGCCTCGACCGCGCCCTTGATCGCGGCGTCGAGCTTGTCGCGAGGCACGTTGAGCCGGCTCGCGAGATCGTCCAGGAAGGCTTTCTGCTCGGCCGCCGGATCGGGCCGCTGGGCCGTCGAACCCGACTGCGTGGCGGCATAGGCGCCACCGGTCCCGGCGAGCACCGCCAGGCCCGCAGCTCCGGCGACGAGCTTGCGCTTGACGGAGATTGGCATGAGGGCAATTTGAACCGGTCGGGGTGAACGTTGCGTAAGAACCGCGGATAGCCTTGCCCCGACGGGCCGGTAGCTCAGCGGTTAGAGCAGCGGACTCATAATCCGACGCGCGCAGGTTCGATCCCTGCCCGGCCCACTAACAATCCGGTGTGCAGCGCGCTCAGTTGGCCGTCGTGGCAGGCGGCCCGACCGGCGACCGCTCGCCGTGCAGCACGTCCGGATCGAGATCCGCGCCGTTGGGTGGAGATCACGATGCCGTAGAGGGCACTGATCCGGGGCACCGCAGCATCATCGACGGCGGCTCAGACGGACCGCCGAAGACCCGCGGGAGGAGTCGCGCCGCGCTACAGCGCCATTCCGCGCGTCCGACTGTGCAGCAACTCAACGGTCATCGCGAGGTTCCCAGGTCAGGATCGGTTCGCTCATCGGCGGACTGTCGCTATCGACGGGGAGGTGGAAGCGGTGCGACTCGTCGATCTCCGGCTGTGGCGGCGGTGTGCCCTCCGACGACACGCTGCCGAGTACGTTGCCGTCTGCGTCATAGCCGGTGAGCGTGGAGTGCGGGCCTGAGGCGACCACGACGTATGCGCCGTTCCACGGCGTGATGCGGAGGTCGCGCTCGTTGCCGTCAATGGTCGTAACGGTCAGGCGCGCGGTGCGCGCTGGGGCGATCCCGAAGGAGGAGTGTCGCTCGCGCGGCTCGTCCTCCCACTCGCCCCAGCCGCCGTTCGAGCCCCAGTCCAGCCAGTCGAGCGCGCTGTTCTCCACGGATGTCGGGCGCTCGAACGGCCTCGGGGTCGTCGTGTTGTCGTGCTCGCCGCCGGCAAAGCCCCAGGTGCCGTCTTGAAAAGAGAACTGTTCGACCAGACACCACCACCCGCTTGCGATGTCGGGATAGACATCGAGCGCGGCGAACGAGACCGCCGCGATCCGACCGCAGATGTCGAATGCGAGCGGGTAGCCCACGCCAGCCTCGTACGGCGGAGCTGGTGGTCCCGCCACGCGACCGCCGGCCAGAGTCGCGAGGCCGGTGGGGGGTCTCGGATGCGCACTCGCTACATGAGCCGCGGTGCCCGCCCGAGCGGCCCCGATGAGAACGCGCTGATCGTGCAGTCTTACCGGCATGAGCTCATCCACCGCCGCTCCCGGGATCACGGGCGTCGACTACGTCGCGCTGCCGGCGAAGGACATCGAGGCGTCACGGCGCTTTTACGGCACCGTCCTCGGCTTGCCGTTCGTCAAGAACTACGGGGACATGCCGGGGACCGAATACCAGGCCGGCAACGTCACGCTCGCGATCATGGAGCCGACCGCGTTCGGCCAGGAGTTCCGGCCGCTGGCGCTGCCCGTGGCGTTCCGCGTCGATGACGTCGCCGCTGCGCGCGAGCGCCTGGAGGAGCAGGGCGTGAAATTCGTGTCCGAGACGTTCGACAGCGGCGTTTGCCACCAAGCGATCTTCCTCGACCCCGCGGGCAACGCGCTCGACCTACATCACCGATACGTACCGGGCGGCGGGCTGGGCGACGCCTGATCGCGATCACGCGGCGGCGATCCGAGCGGCGAGCGGGGCCGCCGCGACATGCATCGCCGCGACCGCGATGGCGATCACCGCGATGCCGGACCGGGACTCGTCGAGCTGGTGAACGACCTCGCGAACGTCCAGCGCGGCCCACGCGATCGCGAGCAGCGCCGCGGCGATCAACACGCCCCGCAGGCGACCGAAGCGCGACGCGACCAGCGCGGCGACCCCGAGGCCGACGACCACCGCCAGCACGATCGACGGCGTGGACTCGACGTCGACGCCGAGCAACGCCTCCGTGTGCGTCTCACCCGCGCCGCCGCTCTCGCCCGACGTCTCCGTCTGCTCCTGCGCGTGCGCGGCCGGCGACTCGCCGCTCGGCTGCACTTGGGAGCGTTCGGCGATCGCGCCGGCCGCGAACAGCGCGGTCGCCGCGGCGAGCAGCACCGCGAGAGCCGTGCGCATCGCGTCAGGCCGCGAAGAACAGCTCGATCACCGGCCGCGCATCCCTTGGTCCCGAGATCTCCAGCACCAGGTCGCCGTCGTCGCGTCGCAGGTCGAAGTCGAGAAACGCGCAGCACGCGGACTCGGCCGCGACCAACTCGCGGGTGCGCTGCTCGATCTCGGGTGTGTCACGCAGTCGCACGCGCAGCCCGGCGTCGGTCGGTGTGCGAGCGAGCAGCCCGTCGGCGGCGAGCGCCTCGACCAGCGCGCGTCGGGCGGTCATGTCGTCGGGGGTCAGGGTGCAGGCGATCGGCAGGTCGGGCATCGGCGGGTCCTTGGACTGAAGGCGGGACGCCGTCTACCGTGCACCTTGAACACGACTTCAAGTCAAGGACCGTTTGCGAGATGGCATCCCTGGACGAGCCGCTGCTGACGATCGGCCAGGTCGCCGAGCGGGCCGGGCTGAACACGTCGCACATCCGCTTCTACGAGCGCGTCGGGGTGCTGCCCGAGCCCGAGCGGGTCGCCGGCCAGCGGCGCTACCGCGACGAGGTGCTGCACCGGCTGTCGATCATCGACGTCGCGCAGCGCGCCGGTCTCACGTTGGAGGAGATCGCGCCGCTGACCGGCCCGGGCAACCGCAGCGCCGAGGCGAGCAGCCACATCCGCGCGCTCGCGGACGAGAAGCTGCCGCACATCGAGGCGCTGATCGCCCGCGCCGAGGCCGTCAAGCAGTGGCTCGAGGTCGCACGGTCATGCGATTGCGCGAGCGTCGACGTGTGCGGGCTGTTCGCCGACCCCGCGCTGCTGCCGCCGCCCGGCGACATCGCGCTCGATGTGCGGCAGGTCAGGCCTCCTGCGCCCACGTCGCCGGGACGTCGGCACCGCCCTCCTCGGCGATCCGGGCACCCATCTTGACCAGCGCCGGGTGCGAGGACAGCTTGCCGGCGATCAGCGCCTCGCCGAGCGCGAACGATCCCGCCTGGTCGAGCAGGCCGGGGTGGACGAACGAGAACACGCTGCGCGCGTACGCGAGGTCGGCGGCGGAGTTCATCCGCATCAGCACGAGGTTGTCGCACTGGGAGACGACGTTCTCGGGGACCTTCTGCGGGCGCTGGGTCGATACCAGCAGGTAGAGGCCGAACTTCCGGCCCTCGGCGGCGATCTGGACGGCGTGCTCGGTGGCGAGCGCGGTCAGCGCGTCGTCGGGTCGCGCCGGGCAGACGTTGTGGGCCTCGTCGATGACGATCAGGATCGGCTCGCGCACCGCGCGCCGGCGCCACAGCCGCTCGAGCACCGCTTCGGCGACGAGCGCCTGCTCGGCCGGATTGCCGAGCGAGCCGAGGTTGACCACCAGGCAGCGCACGGCGGGGTCGTTGAGCGCCTCCAGCGTCGAGCCGGGGTCGTCGCGCGCCCACACGCTCCAGCGGTCGAGGCCGAGGTTGCGCGCGCGGCGGGCCAGCGCGACGGCGCCGGGACGCTCGATCCGGTCCAGATCGCCGACGTGCTCGGGCGTGTTCTCGTCGAGCAGGGAGGCGAACTCCGCGTACTCCTCGCGGTCGGCGACCGGGTCCAGGCGCAGCGCGGCGGCCTGGCCGCGGCGGCCGAGCTCGGCGAGCCGCAGGCGCAGCCGGCATGCGCCGGTGACGTCTCCGTGGTGCACGACCAGGCCGGCCGTCGCCGCGCGGTAGCGGGCGGCGAGCGCGGGATCGACGCCGTCGCGGACGTCGCCCAGGCGGACGAAGTCGGAGTTGGGGTCGAGGATGACGATCCGCAACCCGGTTTCCAGGAGCAGCCGCTCGATCAGCACCCCGAGCGCGAAGGTCTTGCCGGAGCCCGACTGCCCGCACAGGAACGTGTGGCGGTTGAAGCCACCGGCATCGAGCCCGAGCGTCACGCCCGGGGCCAGGCGCAACTCGCCCGCGGGCAGGACCGCCCGGCGGGGCGCGGTCTCGTGCAGCCACGCGCGCACCACCCCCGGCGCGGCGGGGCGGATCGCGGCGTCGTGGAACGGCGTCGCCGGGCCGGCGAGCACCGCGCCCTCGCCGCGGGCCTGGTGGATCATGATGCGGGTCGAGAGTGTGGCCTCACCGGTCCAGCCGATCTCGCCGGCGTCGGCGCTGGCGATCTCGAGCGAGAGCAGCTGACCGAGTCGCCGGCCGCGGGTCCCTTCGATCTCGACGTAGCCCCCGGCGCGCAGGTCGAGCGGCTCGAGCGGGGCCTGGAACGTGAACCGCCGCCCGTCGACCGACGTCGCGATCGCGAGCACGTTCGCCTCGATGTCGTGGCGCAGCGCCCGGAACTCGGCGAGATGCCCGGCGAGTGAGCTCATCTCCGGCAGCGTCGCCGCCGGGCGGGGGAGCGCGCATCACCCCGTACGGATGACGGTGCTATGCGTCGAGATGTGGGACCACGAGCGTCGGGCGCCGGGCGTGATGGACGACGTTGCTCGACACGCTGCCGAGGAGGATGGACTTGATCCCGGTGAGGCCGCGCGAGCCCATGACGATCGCGACCGCACCGCGGGAGTCCGCGCAGCCGAGGATCGCCTGCCACACCGAGCCGGCGGCCTCGACCGCCTCGGGTTCGGCGTTCAGCCCGGCCGCGTTCGCGAGCTCGGCGCCCTCCGCCGCCAGGTCGCGCGTGGCGTTCCCGGTCGTGGCGTCGACGTCGGCCATGTCCGCGATCGCCCCGATGCCGGCCCAGCCGTACGTGGCGAGCGCCACCGCGGGCTGCCACACCGACAGGACGACCGCGGATCGCGGGCCGAACAGCTCGCCGGCGCGGGCAATGGCGCGCTTGGCGTCGTCGGATCCGTCGTAGCAGAGCAGCAGCGGTCCATCGGTCACGGTGGTCTCCCGGTCTCGTGGGATCTGCGACTCAGCTTCGCGCGGCGCGCGCGGAGCGCCATCCGGGACGCACCGCCGGTCCGCCGGTGGCGAACTACGGGCCCGTGAGGGCGCGGAAAGGTACGGAGCGCGATCCGGGAGTGCCCGGACGCCGGGCACTTGCCGGGCTCCTACCGTCGCTGCATGAACTCCGAGCCCCGTATCTCAGAGCCCGCCGGCGGCGACGGGCTGATGCTGTACATCGCCGCCTCCGTGATCGTGGTCGTGGGCGCGGAGATCGCGTTCATCGCCCTCGCGAGCTGGTGGCTGCTCGTGCTCGTGCTGGTGGGCGTGGTCGCGGCGACCGCCGGTGTCGTCACGGCGCTGCTGCGCACCATCGATCACGACGTCCCGCTGTACCTGCCCGCGGCAAGGCCGCCGGCGGAGCCCCGCACCACCCCGGCACCTCGCTCGGCACCCGCGCCCCGCGGCGCCGCGCTCGCCGGTCACTAGGAGGAGGGTCCAGCACCCGGTGCCCGCGGCCGCGCGGGCGCCGGCCTGCTGGCCAGGTCAGCCCTGAGGCGCGAGCGACCGCGGACGGAAGTCGTCCGGATCGATGAGGTCGCGCTCCAGCGCGGCGCTGAAGGCGTCCGCCCAGGAGGCCATGCGCGCCTGAGCGGCCTGGTCGGCGAGCGCTTCGACCCGCGCCCGGCCCTCCGCGAGCGCGGCCCGCAGGCGGGTCACGGCCAGGCCGTCGAGCTTGGCCGAACGCACGCGCCCGCAGGCGCCGCAGCGCAGCCGGACGGTCCAGCGATCATCGCCGCAATCGGTCCACGACTGCTCGCCGACGAAGTCCCGGCCGCACGCCTCGCAGAGGGCGAGCATCTCGGCCACCGGGACGCCCCGCGCGAACACCCGGCGGAGCGCGCGGCGGACGCGGCCCTCGCGGAGGATCGTGTCGAAGGGGTCGGTCGGCGCGTCCATCTATGGCATTCAACGGCCGCCGGGCAGCTGCCGTCATCGGCGCTCTGCCGCGAACGGTTGCGGGGAACTACGTCCGCCCGCCGTTCAGTAGTCCGCCCCGCTGAACGCCGCCGTTCACCCGATGGCGGCGCGGCTCACGTGCGCGAGCGTAACGGGCATGACCAAGGTTCTCGTCGCCTACGCCTCCAAGCACGGCGCGACCGCCGAGATCGCCGAGGCGATCGCCGGCGCCCTGCGGGACCAAGGCCTCGACGCGGACTGCCTCGAGGCCGGAGACGCCCTGTCTCTCGCGCCCTACGACGCCGCCGTCGTCGGCAGCGCCGTCTACATGAAGCGCTGGCGCCGCGAGGCGCGCCGCTTCCTCAGCCGCCATGGCGCCGAGCTCGCCGAGCGGCCGTTCTGGATCTTCAGCTCCGGCCCGACGGGCGATCCGGCGCGCGACAACGCCGGCTGGATCGAGCCCGCCGGCATCGTCGCCCGCGCCGAACAGCTCGGCGTCCGCGGCCACGTCGTGTTCGGCGGCCGGGTCCCGCTCGACCCGCACGGGCCGGCGCAGCGCGGCATGGTCAAGAACACGCCGCCGGAGTACCGCGACCGGCGCGACTGGGACGCCATCCGGGCCTGGGCCGGCGGCATCGCCGCCGAGCTCGCGACGGCCGCGCCCGCCGGCTGAGGCCAGATTCAGTAGAAACCCGCAACCGAGCGCGACAGGCGGCGGATGGCGGCTGCCCGGCCGGAGCCCTACGGTCGGGCCATGGCCTCCGTCATCCCCAAGGTCGTCGTGGTCGGCGGCGGCATCGCCGCGCTCGAGGCCATCATGGCCCTCCGCGACCTGGCGGGCGACCGCGTCGACATCACGCTCGTCGCCGCCGACACCGACTTCGTGCTGCGTCCGCTGCTGGCCGCCGAGGGCGCGCGCCGCCACCCGCTGCGCGACATCGCCGCCGACTTCGGCGTGCGCTTCGCGCGCGGGCGCGTGATCGCGATCGACCCGGCGGCACGGCGGGTCGCGATCAGCGGCGGGGACTCGTGCGCCTACGACACGCTGATCCTCGCTCCCGGCGCGCGCACGCTACCGGCCTTCGACGGTGCGATCACGGTCGGCGACGCCGACGGCCAGCGCGCCGTGCTCGAGATGCTCGACGCGATCGACGTCGGCACGGTCGGCAGTGTCGCCTGCATCGTGACGGCGCGCCCGGGCTGGCCGCTGCCTGCCTACGAGGCGGCGCTGGCCAGCGCCCGCCGGATGCCGCGCGCGCAGGAGCCGCGGGTCTTCGTGATCACGCCTGAGGCGCACCCGCTGGAGGTGTTCGGCGACGCGTCGAGCGCCGCCGTGGCGGGCGTGCTCGGCGCGGCCGGAGTCGAGTTCATCGGCTCCCAGCTGTCCGACGTGGTCGACGGCAAGCTGCGCCTGCCCGGGCATGCGCCGGGCGAGCTGGCGGTCGACCGCATCGTGGCCACGCCGCTCGTGCGCGGGCCGCGGATAGCGGGCGTCCCGGAGGCCGGTATCTACGGCCTGATCCCGGTCGACGACCACGGCCGCGTCACGGGCCTGCACGGCGTCTACGCGGCCGGCGACGCGACGACCCATCCGGTCAAGCACGGCTCGCTGGCGGCCCAGCAGGCGCTCGCGGCCGCCGAGCACGTGGCGGCCCGCCACGGCGCGCACCTGACCCCGACGCCCTATCGCCCGGTCGTGCGCGGCCTCCTGCTCAACGCCGACAGCGACCCGATCCTGCTCGGCGCGGGCACCGAGGGCTGGGAGCCGACCAAGCTCCCGGGCCGCTACCTCGGCCCGTATCTCTCCGCGCACGGCTTCTCTGCGACGGGGCGGGGGCGCGCGCTCCTCGCGTAGGAGCCGGTTGATCCTTCCCCGCCGCGCGACGCGGCACGCCCGCGGCGCCCGGCCTCCACGGGCGCACCACCTCGCATCGACGGATCAAAGCTCAACCGACTCCTGAGCGCCTCAGGGCACGATCAGCACCGGCAGCTTGCCGGCGTGGACGAGGCCGGACGCCACGGAGCCCAGCACGGTGGCGGCGAGCGCGCCGCGGCCGCGCGAGCCGACCAGCACGACGGCGGCGCCGAGCCGCTGCGCCTCGGATACGAGCGCCTGCCAGTCGCCCTCGCCGGACTCGGGTGCGCGTGCGAGCGCCCGCAGTCCCAAGCTGCGGGCGAACGCCGCACCCTCCTCGGCGGGCTCGGTGGCGAGGTCGCGGAAGACCTCGTCGAGGCTGTCGACGTAGTCCTCGAGCGTGTCGACGCCGGAGTGCGCGAGCGCGTAGGAACGCAGCGTGTGGCGGACCGGCGAGCGCCACGCGTGGGCGACCGTCACGACGCGGTCGGCGAAGTGCGCGGCGGCGAAGCGCAGCGCGGTCTGCGAGCCCTCCGAGCCGTCGTAGCCCGCCACGACGGGACCTGCCCCGGCGGGCGCGCCGGCCGGGACGACGAGCAGCGGCCGGTCGGCATGGTGGACGAGGCTCGAGGCGGTGGAGCCCAGGAGCGCCCGCTCGACGCCGCTTGCCGCACGGGTTCCGCACACCAGCACGTCGGCGTCGCGTTCCGCCGCCTCCGCGCGCAGGGCGCGCCACGGCGTCGGCCCGGCGAGCCCGGCCCCGACGGCGAGCAGGCCGGCGCGACCGGCGAGCTCGACGCCCTCGGCGAGCGTCTCCGTGGCCTCGGCGGCGGCCTCGATCCCCAGGCGCGCGAGCCCCTCACGCAGCATCGGGTCGGCCTCGTCGAAGCGCGTGGGCTCGGGACGGACGTGCGCGACCACCACCTCGGCGCCGGGGAACAGCGCGCCGGCCACCTCCAGCGCGGAGCGCGCGGCCGCGGAGCCGTCGTAGGCGACCAGCAGGCGGGTCATGCCGCGCGCTCGCGCAGGACGAGGACCGAGCACGGCGCGGCGTGGGCGACGCGCTCGCTCGTGCTCGCGAGCGCGGCGATCCCGGTCTTGGCCCCGCTGCCGACGACCACGAGGCCGGGGGCGTCGGCCGCGGCGGCGGCGAGGATCCGGGTCGAGGCGGCGCCGAAGTCGACCGTGTAACGCGGCTCGCGCCCGAGGTGGGCGCGCAGCCCGTCGAGCTCGGCCATCAGCTCGTTGCGGCGCGCGTCCTCGTCGCGCTCGCGCACGTGCAGCACGGTCAGCTCCGCTTCGACCCACGCGGCGATGCGGGCGGCCGCGGTGAGCGCCGGGCGCGCGCCCGGCCGGCCGTCGGTGGCGGCGAGCACGCCGGACGCCAGCGGGCGCTCGCGCGCGACCAGCACGGGGATCGGCGAGCGGTGCAGCAGATGGGTGCCGGGGTCCTGCCGGACGATCCCGGCCGGCCGCATGCGCGGCGGACCGGTCACGACCAGGTCGTAGTCCGGCGCGGCTTCGAGCAGCGCGTCCAGCGGGTCGGCGTCGCCGAGCAGCTGCGTCACGCTGCCGGCACGCTCCGCCGCCCGAACGAGCAGCGCCTCGTCGGCGGCGTCCGCGAGGAACGTGACCGTGTCCTCGGCGCCGGCCAGCGCGCGCGCCTGCTCGATCGCCGCCAGGCCGCCTTCGCCGATTGCGGCGCACAGGATGCGCTCGAAGGGACCGCGGGCCGGGCGGCTGACGGGAGCGGTACGCGGGTCGCGCATAACTACACGCTCCCAACGCGCGCGCGAGCCCGCATCCGCGCGCACTACGGACAGCGCTGCGCAGTCTCCCCGCGCGCCTGGGGCACTCCACCACGATGTGTCAGCGCCGCGGCCAGGCGATCCTCATAGCGTGACTCGTGCCGTCGAATTGCCGCTCCCGCGCGTGTGGACGCAGCCGCCGTTCGCTCGCATCGCCTGTGCCGTCGACGGCACCGAGGCGGCGCTGGAAGGCGTGCTGCGCGCGCTCGAGCTGACCGGTCCCGGCACGTCGATCACGCTGATCGCCGTCGCCGACGGCCGCGGCTACTCCGGCAACCGCGGCGCCTCGCTCGGACCGGCCTCCGCGCGCCAGGCACTCGACGACGCCCGCTGGCTGGCCCGCACGAACGGCGTCGAAGCGCTGGTCGACCTGCGCCGCGGCGACGATCCTTGCGCCGTGATCCTCGAGCGCGCGAGCGACTACGACCTGCTCGTGCTGGGCGGCCGCGGTCCGCTGGCCGCGGAGCTGCTGCGGCGCTGCCCGGTCCCGCTGCTGCTCGCCCGGCCACTCGCGCATGGAGCGGCCTTCCCGGACGATCTGCTGGTCATGCCGGGCGCGCCCGAGGCGCTCGCCGCCAAGCTCTCGGCGTCCCCCGTCCGTGCCCAGGACGAGCGGCCGCCGGCGCTGGTGCTCGCCGGGCCCGACCGCGAGCACGTCCTCGCGCTCGACGCGTCGGTCCTCGCCGTCCCCGCGTCCTGATCACGCCCTCATCCCGCGCGGAGGTAGCTCAACACGGCGAGCACGCGGCGGTGATCGTCGGGCGCGGGCAGCAGATTCAGCTTGAGGAAGATGCTGCGCACGTGCGACTCGACCGTTCGGGCGGTCAGGAACAACCGCGCGGAGATCGCCTGGTTCGTCCGCCCCTCGGCCATCAGCGCGAGCACCTCGCGCTCGCGGTCGGTCAGCTCGTCGAGCGGGTCGTGCTCGCGCGTTCGGCGCACCAGCAAGGAGACGACCTCGGGATCGACAACGACGTCGCCGGCGTCGATGCGCCGGATCGCGTCAGCGAAGTCGGCCAGGTCGTCGACGCGGTCCTTGAGCAGGTAGCCGGCGCCGCGCGGTCGCTCGCCGAGCAGCGTCAGCGCGTAGTGCGCCTCGATGTACTGCGAGAGCACGAGCACGCCGGTGTCCGGATGCGCAGCCTTGATCCGGTGCGCCAGCGCGAGCCCCTCGTCGGTCCGCGTCGGCGGCATGCGGATGTCGACCAGGACGACGTCGGGCGGATCGTCGTCGACCAGCGCCGACAGCTGGCCGGCGTCGGCGGCCTGGCCGGCGACCTCGAAACCGGCCTCGGCCAGCAGCCGCGCGAGCCCCTCGCGGAACAGCAGCGAGTCGTCGGCGAGCATCACGCGCATGGCAGTTCCGCCTCCAGCGTCGTCCCGCCGCCTGGCGGGCTGTGCAAGGTGAGCCGGCCGCCGGCGGCCGCGATGCGATCGCACAGCCCGCGCAGGCCGCTCCCGCCGGCCTCGCGCGCGCCGCCCACGCCGTCGTCGCCGATCCGCACGGTCACGCGGTCCCCGAGCGCCTGGACGTCGATCACCGCGCGCGAGGCGCGGGCGTGCCGGAGCGTGTTGGTGAGCGCCTCCGAGGCCAGGTAGAAGACCGTCGCCTCGACGCCGGCCGCCAGCCGCCCGTCCGGGCAGGCCGCGATCCGCACCGGCAGCGGCGTCCGCATCGCGAGCGCCTCGAGCGCGGCCTTCAGGCCCTGCTCGCTCAGCAGCGCGGGATGGATCCCGCGCGCCAGGTCGCGCAGCTCGGCGAGCGCCTGGCGCAACTCGGTGCTCACCGCCTGCAGCCCTTCGCGCAGCTCGTCGCCGGCCTCCGGGCCGCAGCCGGACCTGGATCAGCCGCAGCGCCATCGCGACCGACACGAGCCGCTGCTGCGCGCCGTCGTGCAGGTCGCGCTCGACGCGCCGGCGCTCGGCGTCGGCGGCCTCGACGATCCGGGCCCGCGAGGCGCGCAGCTCGGCGACCGTGGCGCGCAGCGAGTCCTCGTAGCGCTGGCGCTCGGTCACGTCGTAGGACGTGCCGACCATCCGCACGGGGGTGCCGTCGACCAGGATGGCCTGGCCGCGGCCCTCGATCCAGCGCAGCGTCCCGTCCGGGTCGATCAGCCGGTGGCGGAACAGGAACGGCTCGCCCGTACGGCCCGCCTCGCGCACGGCCTCGAGCATGCCCTCGCGGTCGTCGGGATGGATGAGACGCAGGAACGCGCCGAGGTCGATCGGGCGCGACTGCGGCTCGATCCCGAAGATTCGGTACCACTCGTCCGAGAAGCGGACGCGGTCGGTTTCGGCGTCCCAGGCCCAGGAGCCGATGTGCGCGATCGCCTGTGCCTCGTCGAGCTGGCGCCGCAGTTCTCGCGGAACTTGATCGTTCACCGCTCCTGCGTCCCGCGAGCGCGCCTCGCGTTACACGGTGCTGGCACTGAACTCGACTTCGGTGCGCGCCACGATGTGCGCGCGCCCGGCGGCCCGGATGCTGGCAGCATGCACACGCTGACGCCAGCCAGACCACTGACCACGCTGCTCGCCCGCGCCGCCGAGCGCTTCCCGGACCGCGTCGCGGTCCGCCATCGCCGCGACGGCGAATGGCTCGACGTGACGTTCGCCGAGGCCGCCGAGATCGCGACCGAGATCGCGCTGGGCCTGCTCTCGCTCGGGATCGCCGCCGGCGACCGCGTCGCGCTGCTATGCGAGACGCGCCCGGAATGGACCTACTGCGACCTCGCGATCACGATGGCGGGCGCCGTCGTGGTGCCGATCTACCCGACGAGCTCGCGCGAGGAGTGCGCGTGGGTGCTCGCCGACTCCGGCGCCGCGGCCGTGATCGCCGAGACGCCCGCGCAGGTGGCGATGCTGCGCGAGCTCGGGCTCGCCAAGGTCGTCGCGCTCGACGGGCTCGAGTCGCTGCGGGCGCGCGGGCGCTTCAGCGACGCCGAGCGGCTCGCCGCCCGCGCCGGCGCCGTCGCGCCCGAGGACCCGTACACGATCATCTACACCTCGGGCACGACGGGCCGCGCGAAGGGCTGCGTGCTCACGCACGCCAACTACCGCGCGATGCTCGACATGGTCCACGCCGGGAGCCTGCTCGGCGGCCGCGACGACCTCACCTACCTGCACCTCCCGCTCGCGCACGCGTTCGGGCTGCTGATGATGCTCTGGAGCGTCGAGATCGGCGCACCGGTGGCCTACGCGAGCGGCGCCGATCGCATCCTCGCCGACCTGGCGGAGGTGCGGCCGACGTTCCTGCCCAGCGTCCCGCGCCTGTTCGAGAAGCTCTACGCCGCGCTGGCCCCGGGCGCCGACGCCCCCGCGGTGCGCGCCGTCTTCGGCGGGCGGCTGCGCAAGGCGCTGACCGGCGCGGCGCCGATCGCGCCCGAGATCCTCGAGTTCTTCTGGGCCCGCGGCGTCCCGCTGCTCGAGGGCTACGGCATGACCGAGGCGGCCACCGGGCTCGCGATCGCGACGCTCGACGCGCACCGCCCGGGAACCGTCGGGCACCCGCTGCCGGGCCTCGAGCTGCGGATCGCCGGCGACGGCGAGATCATCGTCCGCGGCCCCAACGTGTTCGCCGGCTACCACGGCGGCGAGCCGCACGAGGGCTGGCTGCACACGGGCGACCTCGGCGCGCTCGACGCGGACGGCTTCCTCACCATCACCGGCCGCAAGAAGGACATCATCATCACCGCGGGCGGCAAGAACCTCGCGCCGGCCAACCTCGAGAACGACCTCCGGCGCTCGCGCTACATCTCCGAGGCCGTGATGCACGGCGATCGCCGGCCCTACCCGGTCGCGCTGATCACGCTCGACGCGGAGGAGATCGCCCGCTGGGCGCACGAGCGCGGGCTGCCCGAGGACGTGCCGGCGCTGGCGGCCGAGCCCGCGGTCCGCGCGCTCATCCAGGCCGAGCTTGACCGCGTCAACGCCCGCTACGCCCGCGTCGCGCAGATCAAGCGCTTCGCGATCCTCGACCGCGACTTCAGCATCGAGACCGGCGAGCTGACCCCGACCCTGAAGGTCAAGCGCGCTGTCGTCAACGCCCGCTACGCGCCGCTGCTCGACGCGCTCTATCGCAGCTAAGCCCCCTCCTCCCCAAAGGACCTCTCCCATGACGCTCCCTCTCGGGCGGCTCGCCGCCCTCGGCGTCGGCATCGCCATGCTCACCGGGGCTTCCCCGGCGGTCGCCGACACCGTCTCCGAGTACTACTCCGGCCCCGGCTCCTATACGGCATTCGTGCCGCAGTACGCCACGTCGCTGAACGTGATCGCCAACGGCGCCGCCGGCACCGACGGCGCGACGACCGGCGGCAACGACGCCCACGGCGGCGCCGGCGGCCTCGGCGCCGAGGTCAACGCGACGCTCGCGATCGGCCCGGGGACGCCGTTCTCGCCGGGCGACATCCTGCAGGTGAGCGTCGGCACGCGCGGCGGCGGCGCCCGCGGCGGCTCCGGCAACGAGATCGGCGTCGCCGGCGGCAACGGCGGCGGCGCCGCGGTTGTGACCGACCTCAGCGCGGGCAACCGCGTGATCGTCGCGGCCGGCGGCGGCGGTGGAGGCGGGGGAGCCGGCGGCGTCCTCGGCTACAACGGCGGCGCAGGCGGCGAGGGCCCGGGCGACCGCGCCAACGGCGCAAGCGGCGCGGGCCTGGGCGCCGGCGGCGGCGGCAACCGCGGCGACGACGGCGGCTGCGCCACGCTCTCGGTCGGCGCACCGGGCGGCTCGGCCGGCGGCGGGACGGACGCCGGCGGCGGCGGGGGCGGCGGCGACGGCGTCTGCGGGGCGCCCGGCGGCAGCGCGGGCGGCGCGGGCGCCGGCGGAGGCGGCGGCGGCGGTGCCGGCGCCAGCCTCATCTCGCGCTACGGGAACGGCACGATCGGGCTGACCGCGTTCGCGGGCAACGCGAACGTGGCCCTCCACTACACGCGCAGCGACACCGCGCCGCAGATCACCTCGCCGGCCAGCGCGACCGTGGCCGCCGGGGGAGGCGCCGTGACCGCCGCGGCCAGCGGCTTCCCGGCACCCAGGTTCCAGCTTGCCGATGCGCCGTCGTGGCTCTCGATCGACCCCGCGACGGGGACGCTGAGCTATCCGGCGCAACACCGTCGGGCACTTCACGTTCACGATCGTGGCGTCCAACGGCGTCGGCGCCGACGCACGCCAGCCGTTCACGCTCGACGTGACCGCGCCGAGGCTGGCGCTGCCGGTGCCGCGCGCGATCGACGCCACCGTCGGGACGCCGCTGTCGTTCGCGCTGACCGCCGGGGGCGGCGTGGCGCCCTACAGCTGGTCGGTCGCGTCGGGCTCGCTGCCGGCGGGGCTCATCCTCGGCGCCGACGGGCGGATCGCCGGCACGCCGACCGCGGCCGGAAGCTCCACGTTCACGGCGCGCGCGACCGACGCCGAAACCCCGGCGGCGATGACGGCGACGGAGAACGTGACGATCGTGGTCGCGCCGAAGCTCACCGCCCAGCCGGCGGTGCAGGCGGCGGTCTACGTGGTCAACGGCGCCAACAGCGCCGTCCACTCGTTCGCGCTCGGCGCCACCGGCAACGCGTCGCCGCTGACGTCGCTCGCCGGCCCCGCGACGTCGCTGAACGGCACGGCGGCATCACGATCGCGCAGGACGGGCGCACCTACGTCTCGAGCGCGAACAACCAGGAGATCGCCGAGTACGCGTACGGCGCGAGCGGCAACGTCATGCCGGCGTCGGTGATCGCCGGCGGCGCGACCGGGCTCGCTTCGCCCCAGGGTCTCGCGCTCGACGGCGGCGGGCGGCTCTACGTCGCCAATGCCGCCGCGAACACGATCACGGCCTACGCGCCCGGCGCCACCGGCAACGCCAAGCCGGTGAGCGTCATCGCCGGCCCGCACACCGGGCTCGCCAACCCGGCGGCGCTGACGTTCGACCGCCTCGGGCACCTGTGGGTCGCGAACTTCGCGGGCAACAGCCTCACCGAGTACGCCGCGGGAGCGAGCGGCGACGCCGCGCCGCTCGCCACCATCGCGGGGTTCGCGACGCGCCTGAACGGGCCGCAGGGGCTGGCGCTCGACAGCGGCGGCAACCTCCTGGTCGCCGACACCTACGACAACTCGATCACCGAGTACCTGCCGACCGCGAACGGCAACACGCTGCCGATCAGGCGGATCGCCGGCGCGTCGACCGGGCTCTCGTTCCCGGTCGGGATCGACGTCGACGCGCAGGGCAACGTCTACGTCTCCAACCAGTTCGGCGGCGTCGAGGCGTTCAGCTTCCCGGCCAACGGCAACCGCACGCCGCTGACCAGCATCGCCGGGCCCTCGACCGGCCTCGCCGCGCCGGGCCGGCTGGCGGTCGCCCCGCCGCTGTCGGTGCGCACCGCGAAGCTGCCCGCCGCCCGCGTCGGGCGGCGCTACCGCGCGGTGCTGCGCGCGAGCCTCGGCACGACGCCCTATCGCTGGACGCTGCGGGGGCGGCTGCCACAGGGCCTGCGGCTGCGCGGCGGGCAGCTCGCGGGCCGCCCGCGGCGTGCGGGCACGTTCCGCCTCACGGTCATTGCGACCGACGCGTCGCGTCCCGCGATGCGGGCGACGCGCCGCCTGGCGCTCGTCGTCGGGAGTTGAGCGCGCGGGCGCCGGGGCTCGCCCCGGCGCCCGGCTCAGCCGACCGCCGCCACGTTCGCCACCGGCGTGAGGTAGAGCCGCGCGACGAACGGGATCTCGCGCCTGATGTCGTCGCGCACGCGCGCGAGCGTCGCGGGGATGTCGTCGCAGTCGACCACGACATCGGCCGCGACGAGCGCCTCGCGCGGGCCGAGGTACACGGACTCCATGCGCACGACGGCGACGATCCCCGGCTCCTGCATGAGCCGGTCGCGCAGCCGGTCGGCGAGCCTCGGCGCGACGGCCTGGTTGGACAGCAGCGCGCGGTTGCGGCCCGACATGCGCAGCGCCACGAACGTGAGCAGGCCGCCGATGATCAGCGACGCGACGGCGTCCGGCCACTCCCAGCCCGCGACGCGATGCAGGATCAGCGCCACGAGCGCGAGCGCGGCGCCCAGCACGTCGATCGTGTCCTCGAAGTAGATCGTCGTGACCGTCGGGTCCGGGCTGTCGCGCAGCAGCGCGCGCACGGTGGTACCGGTGCGCTCGGCCTGCCGGCGCAGCGTGCGGACGGCCACGACGCGGCTCGAGCTGTCGAGCACGATCGCGATCACCAGCACGGCCACGCCGACCCAGAACGACGCGAGCTCCGGCGGGTCGATCAGCGCCCGGATGCCCTCCCAGATCGACACCGCGCCGCCGACCACGAACATGCCGACCGCCGCCAGCAGCGCCCAGTAGTAGCGCTCCGGGCCGTAGCCGAGCGGGTGGGTCGGGTCGGCCGGGCGCCCGCTGCGCCGGACCGCGACGTAGAGCAGGACCTCGTTGCCGGCGTCGGCGACCGTGTGCAGCGTCTCCGCGAGCAGCGCCACGGAGCCCGTGAGCGCGGCCGCGACCCCTTTGGCCACCGCGATCGCGAGGTTGGCCGCGAGGGCCGCGAAGACGCTCAGGAGGCTGTCATCCGACACGCCCGCCCATCATGACGCCCGCGCGCGAGCTCAGCCTCCGGGCGTCCAGGTGATGAAGCGCGCCTTGAAGCCGCGCGCGTCGACGTGCAGCGTCCCGCTGTTCTCGTTGCCGACGCCGCCGTTGAAGAACGTCCGCGACGCGAGCCGCACGACGTCGTCGCGCGACTTCGCGCCGCGCCCGGTCTCGCGTCCGTGCGCGATCCAGCGGTCGACCTGGGCGACGAAGAAGTCGGCCGCGTCGGCGTGGATGTGGCGCGAGTCCCTCGCGCCGCCGACCTCGCGGTTGCGCTGCGGCGTGCGGTACGGCCCGTCGACGATCATCGGCACGTCGCCGAGGCGGTGGCGCAGCAGCTCGAGCCGCCAGTGCAGCCGCACGGCGTTGGGGCGCAGCGGGGTCGGCACCGGCGTGCCGTCCGTGCCGGCGTAGGACGCCCAGGAGAAGTGCGGCGTGATCAGCCCGCGCCGGTCGAGCTCGCGCCGCAGCGCGCCGGAGTGGCGGGCGCGGGCGCTCCACGGCCTCGCCATCAGGCGCGCGAGGCGCCTCCGGCGGCGGCGTGCGAGCGCTCCGGGCGTCGCGTCGGCGGGCGGGTGCTGGGTGGTGGTGGCCATCGGCTCGGTCCTCACTGCAGGTCGATGCGTTCAACCCGTTGGAGCGAGCGTGGGAGGCGGCAGATACGCCGCCTCCGCGTCAGGCCGGGAGTTCGATCTCGCGCTTGAGGATCTTGCCCGTCGGCCCCTTCGGGAGCTCGTCGACGATCGTCACGACGCGTGGGTACTTGTAGGCGGCGACGCGCTGCTTGAGGTACTCGCGCAGCTCCTCGGGCTGCGCGCTGGCGCCGTCCTTGAGCACCACGACCGCGGCGACCTCCTCGCCGAGCGACTCGTGCGCGAAGCCGAGCACCGCCGCCTCGAGCACCGCGGGATGCTCGTAGAGCAGCTCCTCCAGCTCGCGCGGGTAGACGTTGTAGCCGCCGCGGATGATCAGGTCCTTCTTGCGGTCGACGATGAAGAAGTAGCCGTCCTCGTCGACCACCGCGATGTCACCGGTGTGAAACCAGCCGTCCCGCATCGCCTCGGCGGTCGCCTCCTCGCGGTTCCAGTAGCCGCTCATGACGAACGGGCCGCGCATCACGATCTCGCCGCGCTCGCCGGCCGGCAGCGCGTTGCCGTCGTCGTCGACGACGCGCATCTCGGTCCCGCCGATCGGCACCCCGATCGAGCCGGGCTTGCGCTCGCGGTCGGGCGGGTTGAACGACGCCATGCCGGTCGTCTCCGAGAGCCCGTAGCCCTCGAGCACCTTGCAGCCGAACGCCTCGTCGAAGCCGCGCAGGACCTCGACCGGCAGCGACGCGCCGCCCGACACGCAGAGCCTGAGCGTCGACACGTCGAAGCGCTCGCGCTCGGGGTGGTGCAGCAGCGCGCCGTACATCGTCGGCACGCCGCCGAACGTGGTCGCGCGGTCGCGCTCGATCACCTCGAGCACCTTGCCGGGCTCGAAGCGCGGCACGAGCGTCAGCAGCCCGCCGGCCAGCATGCTCACGTTCATGATCGAGCTCATGCCGAAGACGTGGAAGAGCGGCAGCGTCGCCACCGTCACCGAGTCGGGCCCGGCGTCGACGAGGTCGCGGCCGACGCGCGCGCCGGCGGCGAGGTTCGCGTGCGTGAGCGTCGCGCCCTTGGGCGCGCCGGTGGTGCCGGACGTGTAGACGATCACCGCGGGATCGCCGTCGGCGCGCTCGGCGGTCTGCGCGACCGGCTCGGCGGCGAACAGCAGCGGCTCGAACTCGCCCGGCTTGACCAGGATGCACTCGGCGCGCGCCTGCTCGGCGCCGCCGCGCGCCTCGCCGGCGAAGGCGTGCCAGGCGACCAGCACGCGCGCGCCCGAGTCGCCCAGCGCGTACGCGACCTCGCGCGCCTTCAGCAGCGGGTTCATCGGCACCACGACGGCGCCGAGGCGCAGCGCGCCGAAGTAGACGATCGGGAAGTAGGGGACGTTCGGCAGCTGGAGCCCGACGCGATCGCCCGGCCCGACGCCGTGCGAGCGCAGGAGCGCGGCCGCGCGCGCCGCGGCGGCGTCGAGCTGCGCGTAGCTGAGCAGCGCGTCATCGAGCTTGACCGCCGGGCGGTCCGAGGGCGCGAACACCGTCGCGAAGTTCGTCATGCGTTGACCTCCTTGGGCAGCGGGAGCAGCTCGGCGATCCCCGCCTCGATCCCCCGGCACAGGACGTCGATGTCGGGCGCGGTGTCGTATTCGCCGGTGACGCCGAAGTTGAGGTTCCCGTCGTAGGAGAAGATCGCGACGCCGATCCGCACGTGCCCCGCCAGCGGTACGAACGGGTACGCGTTCAGCAGCCGCCGCCCCGCCAGGTACATCGGATGCTGCGGGCCGGGCACGTTGGTCGTGACGGTGTTGACCAGCGTCTGCGGCGTGCCCGACGCGACGCGGGCGCCGAGCGCGAACAGCATCGGCGGCGCGAAGCCGCTCAGCGACGTGAGCGTCGAGCCGGCCACCGCCTGGCCGGAGCGCTTGAGCTCGTCCATCTGGGCCCGCACCGTCTGCAGCCGCTCGCCGGCGTCGGCGGTGCCGACCGGCAGCGCCGCGAAGATCGCCGAGACCTGGTTGTCGTAGGTCCCATGAGCGCCCGCCGAGCGCACCGACACCGGCACGAGCGTGCGCAGGGTGCGGCCGGCGACCGGCTCGCCGCGACCGAGCAGCAGGTCGCGGAACCCGCGCGCGATCACCGCCAGCACCACGTCGTTGACGCTGCCGCCGTGCGCGGCACGGATCGTCTTGACCTCGGCGAGCCGCGCGCTCGCCCACGCCCAGCGCCGGTGCGGGCCGATCGGGCCGTTGAGCGAGGAGTCGGTCCCGCGCCCCAGCACGCGCACGTAGCTCGTCAGGCCGCCGGCCAGCGCGCCGACCCGCGAGGCGACGGCGCGGGGGTGACGGGCGAGGCCGCGCATGCCGTCCAGAGGCTCGCGCACCTGCGCGCCCAGCGCCGCGGCGATCGCCGCCGGCAGGCTCGGCTCGGGCTCGGGCACCCAGGCGGGCGCGGCGGCGACCGCGGCGTCGCGCTCGGTGTCGAGCAGGACGCTCAGCAGATCGGTCGCCGCCACGCCGTCGACCATCGCGTGGTGGACCTTGCTGAGTAGCGCCCAGCGTCCCTCGCCGACGCCCTCGACGACCCACATCTCCCACAGCGGCTTGGTGCGGTCCAGCTGCTGCGCCATCACGCGGCCGACCAGATTGCGCAGCTCCTGGTGGCCGCCGGGCGCGGGCAGCGCGCTGCGGCGCACGTGATAGTCGAGGTTGAAGTGCGGATCGTCGATCCACAGCGGGCGCCCGACAGCCAGCGGGAGCTCGCGCACCTTCTGGCGGTAGCGGGGGACGAGCGGCAGCTTGGCCTCGACCGCGGCCAGCACGTCGGCGTGCGCGGGCGGCGGGCCCTCGAAGATCCCGACCGACCCGATGTGCATGTGGCTCACCGCGTCCTCGACGTGCAGGAAGGACGCGTCGAGCGCCGTCATCGTCTCCATGGGGGAACTGTTGCGCGATCAGGTCGCGGCCGTCAGCACCCGCTCGGTCGCCAGCCGCGCGAGCGCCGCGCGGTGGCGCGCCGCGCCGCCGAGCAGCGCCGCGTCGAGCTGCGCGCGCTTGTAGAGCCAGTGCACGTCGGCCTCCCACGTGAAGCCGATCCCGCCGTGGGCCTGGATCGCGCTCGCGGTGACCTCGCGCCCGCCGTCGGCGGCGGCCGCGGCCGCCAGCGCGGCGGCCTCGGGCAGCCGGGCCGGGTCGGCGTCGGCCGCCCAGGCGGCGTAGTAGGCGGTCGAGCGCGCGCTCTCGGTGTGCAGGAGCATCTGCGCGCAGCGGTGTGAGACGGCCTGGAAGGACCCCACGGGGACGCCGAACTGCTTGCGCTCCTTCACAAAGGCGAGCGTCATGTCGAGCGCGCGCTGCGCGACGCCGACCACCTCGGCGGCGAGCGCCGTGCGCGCCCGGTCGCCCGTGCCGGCCCCGAGCGGCGCGGCGTCGCCCGCGACGGTCGCGAACCGGCGCGTCGGGTCGAGCATCTCGAGCGGCTCGGTCTCCGGCGCCTCGACGAGGGCGCCCTCGAGCAGCACGACGACGTCCGCGCCGGTGGCGTCGGCCGCCAGCTCGCGTGTCCCGAGCCCAGCCGTCAGCTCGCCGGCGACGAGCCCCGGAAGCCAGCGCTCGCGCTGCGCGTCGCTGCCCTCGGCCGCGATCACGGCGGCGGCGACCGCGGTCGAGAGGAACGGCGTCGCGGCGCACGCGTAGCCGAGCTCCTCGGCCAGCACGGCGAGCTCGACGGCACCGAGGCCCTGCCCGCCGTAGGCCTCCGGGACCGCGATCCCGGGCCACCCGAGTTCGACCAGCTCGGCCCACAGCGCGACGTCGTAGGCGCCGCACTCGGCCGCCTCGCGCAGCTTCGCGAACGGCGCGCGGGCCGCCAGCAGCTCGCGCGCGACGCCCTTGATCTCCTTCTGGTCGGCGCTGAGATCGAAGTCCATGGCTACCTCGCCTTCGGGAGCCCGAGCACGCGCTCGGCGACGATGTTCTTGAGCACCTCGGTCGTGCCCCCCTCGATCGAGTTGCCGCGGGCGCGCAGCAGCTCGTAGGCCCACGGGTCGCCGTCGCGCAGCGCGCGCGGGCCGAGCACGTCGGCGGCGAGCTGGGTCAGCGCCTGGTTGGCGTCCGACCACATCCACTTGGTCAGCGAGCCCTCGGGCCCTGGCTGCCCGTACTTCTGCGTCGCGGTCAGCCCGCGGTAGGCGGTGAGCCGGATCACCTCGGCGCGCAGGTGCAGGTCGCCCAGGCGGTCGGCGATCACCGGGTCCTCGAGCGCGCCCTCGGCGGCGGCCTCCTCGAACAGCCGGTCGAGCTGCTGGCGCAGGCGCACCTGCAGGAAGAACGCGAGCCCGGAGCGCTCGGACATCAGCGTGGTCAGCGCGACCTGCCAGCCGTTGCCGACGCCGCCCAGCACGTTCTCGGCCGGCACGCGCGCGCCCTCCAGGAACAGCTCGTTGAACTCCGGCGAGCCGGTGATCTGGCGCAGCGGCATGACCTGCACGCCGGGCTGCTCCATGTCGAGCAGGAAATAGGTGAGGCCCTTGTGCTTGGGCGCGCCGGCGTCGGTGCGCGCGACGAGCATGCACCACTTCGAGTACTGCGCGCCTGAGGTCCAGACCTTCTGGCCCGTTACGACCCACTCGTCGCCGTCGGGCACCGCGCGCGTCTTGAGGCTCGCCAGGTCAGAGCCCGCGTCGGGCTCGGAGAAGCCCTGGCACCAGATCTCCTCGGCGCTGACGATCGGCCCCAGGAAGCGCTCCTTCTGGGCGTCGGTGCCCCAGCGCATGATCGTCGGCCCGGCCAGCAGCAGCCCCAGGACGTTGGCGGGGAGCGGCGAGCCCGAGCGCGCGAGCTCCTCGTAGAAGATCGCCGACTCGGTCATCGTCGCGCCGCGGCCGCCGTACTCGGGCGGCCAGTGCACGGCCGCGTAGCCGCCGGCGGCGAGCCGGCGCTGGAAGTCGCGCCGCCAGGCGTAGTGGGCGTCCTCGTCGCCGTCGGGCTCCTCGCCCGGATGGTGGTCGTCGAGCCAGCCGCGCAGCGCGTCGCGGAACGCGAGCTCGCGCTCGGAGAACGTCAGATCCATCTACTCCTCCAGTTCCAGGACCAGCTTGCCGACGTTCTCGCCGCGGAAGAGCATCTGCAGTGTCTCCGGGAAGTCGTCGATGCTCCCGCGCACGACGTGCTCGAAGACCTTCAGGCGCCCGTCGGCGATCCAGGCGCCCAGCTCGGCCGCCGCCTCGCCATAGCGCTTCGCGAAGTCGAAGACGACGAAGCCCTCCATGCGCGAGCGCCGGACGAGCAGCATCATGTAATTGGCCGGGCCCCTGCGCTGCTCGGCCTGGTACTGGCTGATGGCGCCGCAGATCACGATCCGCGCGTGCAGCGCGAGGTTGACCAGCGCGGCGTCGAGGATGTCCCCGCCGACGTTGTCGAAGTAGACGTCGATGCCGTCGGGCGCGTGGGCGCGCAGCGCGCGGGCGACGCTCCCGGCGCGGTAGTCGATCGCGGCGTCGAAGCCGAGCTCGTCGACCAGCAGGGCGCACTTCTCCGGCCCGCCGGCGATCCCGATCACGCGGCAGCCCTTGAGCTTGGCGATCTGCCCCGCGACCGAGCCGACCGCGCCCGCCGCGCCGGAGACCGCGACCGTGTCGCCCTCCTGCAGCGCGCCGACGTCCAGCAGCCCGAAGTACGCGGTCATCCCGGTCATGCCGAGCGCGCCGAGGTAGGTCGCCGCGGGCGCGCGCGAGAGGTCGACCTTGGTCGCGCCGCGCCCGTCCGAGACGACGTGGGTCTGGGCGCCGAACATGCCGACGACGTGATCGCCGACGGCGAAGTCCGGGTGGTTTGACTCCGTGACCTCGACGACCGAGCCGGCCCGCATCACGTCGCCGAGGCCGACGGGCGGGACGTACGAGGGTCGGTCGTCGAGCCAGCCGCGCATCGCCGGGTCGAGCGAAACCGCGCGCGTGCGCGCCGCGAACTGGCCTTCGGCGGGCGCGGCGGCCGGCTCGGAGACATGCTCCCAGTCGCTGGGCTTGACCTCGCCGCTGGGACGCGCGGCGAGGCGGATCTGACGGTTGCTCACCACGCGAGCCTAGACGACATGTCGGGTTAAGTCGACGGGTTGTCGAGGCGCAGGGCGTTGGCCCACAGCCGCGTGAGCGTGGCGGCCAGCGCCTCCGGATCCCACGGCTCGCCGTGCACGAACGCGGCGTAGGCGGTGCGGCTGACCATCGTCGACAGCGCGCTCGCCGCGAGCTCCGGATCGAGCGCGGGGTCGGCGAGCCCGCGCGCCTGCAGGTCGCGGATGCTGCGCGCGTTGCGCTCCGTGAACGCCCGCGCGCGCTGCCGGCGCAGGTCGCGCACGTCGTCGTCGATGTTCGCGACCTCGTCGAGGAGGCGCATCAGCGCGGCGTTGCGCCGGTAGGCGGCGAGGTAGGCGCGGTTGGCGGCCTCGATCAGCGCGACCGGGTCCTCCGTGTCGGTCATCTCGCGCACGTGCGGGTGCAGCATCTCCTCCTGCACCTCGGCGAGCACCGCCGCGAAGACCTCCTGCTTGTTCGTGAAGTACGTGTAGAACGAGCCGGTCGCCAGGCCCGCCTGCGCAGTGATGTCGACCAGCCGCGCGTTGAGGTAGCCGTCGCGCTCGAACACCGCCCGGGCGGCGGCGACGAGCGCGGCGCGCGTGCGCTCGCCGCGCGCCGTCCGCGGAGGCTCGCGCTCAGCCGCCATCTCTAAACTCGCGCCGATGACGTCGCGCCGGCGCAGCGCCCCCAAGGGCGACCTGGCCGAGCAGGCGATCCTCGACCACGCGGAGCGGCTGCTCGCCGAGCGGCCGCTGGCCGGCATCGCGATCGACGAGCTGGCCGCCGCCGCCGGCATCTCGCGGCCGTCGTTCTACTTCTACTTCGCCTCGCGCGAGGCGGTGCTGCGCACGCTGGCCGAGCGCATCACCGACGAGCTCTACCGCTCCTCGGAGGCGTGGCTGCGGCGCAGCGACGAGTCGCCCGAGGCGGCGATCCGGCGCACGCTCGAGGCCAACCTCGCGCTCTGGCGCCAGCACGGCACGGTCCTGCGCGCCACCTGGCACGCGCGCGAGGCCGACCCCGAGCTGCGGCAGCTCTGGGACGCCGTCTCGCGCCGCTTCATCGACGCGACCGCGGCGCAGCTCGAGCGCGAGCGCACCGAGCCGCCGCCGCCCGACGCCCGCGCGCTCGCCGCGGTGCTGATCGGCATGAACCACAACGCGTTCCTGGAGGCCGACCGGCGCCCGCCGCGCGCCGACCGCGAGCTGGTCGACACGCTGGCCGCGGTGTGGCTGCGGACCGTCTACGGGAACTCCGGGAGCGCCTCGGCGAGCGCGCGGTAGACGCCGGGGTGCGCGTTCATCCCGCCGTGGGAGCTGCGCACCTCGACGTGGCGCGCCGCCGGGTCCAGGCACGCGCGCCAGTTGACGATCCCGTCCGAACGCGAGTACACGCTCACGAAGCCGACGCCGCGCGGGAACGGCGCCGCGATCTCGGTCCTGAAGCGCGCGCAGCACGTGCCCGCACCGCATTCGGTCGAGAACATCCCACCGACGCCGCGGTCGCCGAGCGCCGCCACCTGGCGCACGACGCCGTGGACGAGCGGGTGCACGTCGAGCTGGTCGAGGATCGGGCTGCCGAGCGCGACCACGCCGCGCACGAGCTCCGGGCGGCGCACGGCCAGCGCGCGCGCCAGCACGCCGCCGCGGCTCTGCCCGATGATCGCGGTGCCGGGCTCCAGGCGCTCCTCCAGCCGCGCCAGCGTGCGCTCGGCGCAGTCGCGGTTGGACTGGATGCCGGCCCGCAGCGGCCGGTAGCCGCGCCGCCGCAGCCAGCGCGCCAGCACCAGCAGCGAGCGGTCGCCGGCCAGGAAGCCCGGGATCAGCAGCACGGGGCGGTCGCCGCCGTGCGGCACGCCGGCGCCACGCCACACCGGGTCGCGCAGCAGCGCCGCCAGCTCCAGGCCGATGCCCGCCTCGCGCCAGATCGGCGGCGCCGTCATCTCAGGTCCAGCGCCGCAGCTCGCGCTGCGCGATCGTGCGCTTGTGGACCTCGTCGGGCCCGTCGGCGAGCCGCAGCGTGCGGGCGTGCGCGTACAGCCCGGCGAGTGGGAAGTCGTCGGACACGCCACCGCCGCCGTGGACCTGGATCGCGCGGTCGATGATCTTCAGCGCGACGTTGGGGGCGGCGACCTTGATCGCGGCGATCTCCACGCGCGCGTGGCGGTTGCCGACGGTGTCCATCAGCCACGCGGTCTTGAGCGTGAGCAGCCGGACCATCTCGAGGTCGATCCGCGCCTCCGCGATCCAGTCCTGGACGTTCGCGTTCTCGGCCACCGGCTTGCCGAACGTCACGCGCGCGAGCGCGCGCTGGCACAGCAGGTCGAGCGCGCGCTCGGCCATCCCGATCAGCCGCATGCAGTGGTGGATGCGCCCCGGCCCGAGCCGCGCCTGGCTGATCATGAACCCGTCGCCCTCGCCGGCCAGCAGCGAGCTGACCGGCACGCGGACGTCCTCGAACAGCAGCTCGGCGTGGCCCTCGCGGTCGTGATAGCCGAACACCGGCAGGCTGCGGACGATCGTGATGCCGGGCGTGTCGAGCGGCATCACCAGCATGCTCTGCTGGCGGCGCACCGGCCCGTCGGGGTCGGTCTTGCCCATCACGATCAGGACCTTGCAGTTGGCGTGCAGCGCGTTCGACGCCCACCACTTGCGCCCGTTGAGGACGTAGGCGTCGCCGTCGCGCTCGATCGTCATCTCGATGTTGGTGGCGTCCGAGGAGGCGACGGCCGGCTCGGTCATCGCGAAGGCCGAGCGGATCTCGCCCGCCAGCAGCGGCCGCAGCCAGCGCTCCTTGTGCTCGTCGGTGCCGAACAGCGTCAGCACCTCCATGTTGCCGGTGTCCGGGGCCGAGCAGTTCATCGCCTCGGGCGCGAGCGCCGGGCTGCGGCCCATGATCTCGGCCAGCGGCGCGTAATCCGCGTTCGTCAGGCCGGGACCCCACTCGGGGTGCGGGTGGAAGAGGTTCCACAGCCCGCGCCGCTGGGCCTCGGTCTTGAGCTCCTCGATGATCGGCGGCTGGAAGTGCGGATCGGCGGCGTCGCGCATCTGGCGCTCGTAGACGGGCTCGGCGGGGTAGAGGACCTCGTCCATGAACGCGGTCACGCGCTCCTGGTAGTCCTTCCCGCGCTCGGTCGGCTCGAAGTTCATGGGCGTGTCTCCCGCAGGAACGCGCGCATCCGCTCCTGCCAGTCGTCGGGGTCGGCGGCGCGGTGCGCCATGTAGCGGGCCACGCGGGGGTGGGGGAGGATCAGGAAGCGCTCGTCGCGGATCCCCGCCACGACCGCCTCGGCGACGTCGGCGGGCTCGATCACCCCGCCCGCCAGCAGCGCCGCCGCGCCCGCGGGCTCGTCCATCGCGAGCTCGAGCATCGGCGTCTGGACCGCCTGCGGGCACAGGCAGGAGACGCGGACCCCGGCGTCGCGGTAGTTGATGGCCAGCCATTCGGCGACCGCCACCGCGGCGTGCTTGGTGGCCGAGTAGGCGAGCGCCGACACCTGCGTCAGCAGCCCCGCCGCGGACGCGGTGCTGAGCAGGTAGCCCTCGCCGCGCGCGACCATCTCGGGCAGGAGCGCGCGGGCGGCCCACACGTGGGCCATCACGTTCGCCTCCCACGTCGCCTGCCATTCCGCGGCGGTCCCGTTCTCGGGCCCGCCGCCCGGGCCGGCGACGCCGGCGTTGGAGAAGAAGACGTCGATCGGGCCGTGCGCGCCCGTCGCCGCGCCGATCAGGGCGCGGATCGAGTCCTCGCTGCGGACGTCGACCGAGACGGCGAGCCCGCCGATCTCGCCGGCGACGGCCTGCGCCCGGTCGATGTCGAGGTCGGCGACCACGACGGCGCGGGCGCCCTCGGCGGCGAAGCGCCGCACCAGCGCGCTGCCGATCCCGCCCGCGCCGCCGGTGACGACGACGTGCCGGTTCTCGAGTTCCACCGGCCGAGCGTACTTGAATCCGAATTCAGATCCAACTCAGGTGTAGTACGCGGCGAGCCCGTCGAGCTGCCCGCCGTGGAAGCCGCCGGCCTCGACCGCGGCGAAGAACGCGGCGTCGTGGGTCAGCGAGTCCAGCGGCGGGATGACGGCCTGCAGGTTGATGTCCTTCGGGACGTCGAACGGCTTGTCGAGGTGCAGCGCGACGTTCAAGCCCTTCGCGTGCGGGCGCGTGTCGAGATAGCGCTTCGGATCGGCGCGCGCGGCCGCGAGCTCGCTCAGGACCGTCTTGAACCCCCAGTCGGCATCCTCGATCCAGTCATAGACGAGCCGGATGCGGCGCTGGCCGGCGGCGGTCCGGCAGGGCTCGGACACGCCGTAGGCATTCGCGGCCCGCATCAGCGCGGCGCTGCCGTACATCGGGTAGCCGTTGATCGCCACGAGCCGGACGTCGCGCTCGGTGCTCTCGATCAGGTTGCGATACGGGTCGCCGCCGCGGTCGCTCACCACCAGCAGGTCGGCGCGCAGGCCCTCCTTCAGCCGGCCGATGCGGTCGCCCCACTGGAGCGCGTCGGCCGGGTTGCACGTGGCCATCTCGCACAGCTCCTGCGCGCTGAAGGCGCCGCCGAGCGCCTGGCGGTTGTGCAGGTCGGCGACCTTGAGCTCGCCGAGCAGGCTCTTGGAGCCCGACGGCGACCAGTCGGCGCCGAGGCAGACCCGCATGCCCGCCGCGCGCGCCGCCACGACGTCGGTCGTGGTGCCGTAGAGCCAGAGGTTCGAGAACGGAGACCACACGATCGCGCCGCCGTGCGGCGACCACTCGTCGAAGTTCGGATGCCCCAGCGCCGTGCAGTGGATGCCGATCAGCCCGGGGTGCAGGCAGTCGTTGTCGCGCAGCGCGGCGTACTCGCTGACCAGGTTGGGGCTCGAGCCCTCCGACAGGTGGTAGATGAACGAGTTGCCGTCCTGCGTGTGGGCGCGCGCGCTGGGGAATGGGTCCGCGGCCCGCGTCTTGTGCAGCGTGATCACCGACTGGAAGACGGTGGACCGGCCGCTCGTGAACGTCTCCTCCTCGATGTTGCGGACCAGCCAGCCCTCGTACGGATGCCCGGTGCGGGCCGAGCCCTGGATCGCCGTCACGCCGCCGAGCAGCGCCTTGGTCTCGGCGTACTTGAGCTGCGCCTTGCCGGCGACGTAGCCGAGCAGCTTGCCCGGGTCGGAGATCAGCGGGTCATAGCTCTTGTCGTTGGGCCACTGCGTGCGCGCGGTGTAGGGCTTCGTGCGTCCGGGCGGCGTCCACAGCGAGAGGCCGTTGTAGGCGATGTGGTTGTGGAGGTCGATCAGCCCGGGGTAGATCGCGCCGCCGGTCTCGACCACGCGCGCGCTCGCGAAGCCCGCGGGCGCCGGGGCGCTCGCGTCCTGGACGGCGTGGATGTGCTCGTCGGCGCCGACGTAGACGGCGCCGTGGTCGAGCACCGGCTGGTCGAAGCTGACGACGCGCCCGCGCACGACGATCGCCTCCGGCGGCTGCTTGGGGCCCAGCGCCATGGCGCGAGCTTCGCGGAGCGCCGCCCGCGGTGCAAGCTCAGTAGCCGCACACGCAACTACGACGGGGTCTGGCGGGCCCCGTCCGACCTGCCTCGCTAGCGCTCGTCACCGGCTTCGCCTCGGCCGGGCGGCGGCCGCCGCACACGTACCACCAGTATGCGAGCGGCGTCCGCCGCGGGCAGACACGACCGGTGCATTCGCCAGCGGCCCGCCGTATTTCCGGTGAGGGCTACTCAATCGTCCAGCGCGGCGGCCGTCGCGTCGAACAGCGCGTCGGCCTCGGCGCGCGATCCGCCCAGCGCGACGACGCTGATCACGCCCGAGCGCTGCAGCGCGCCGAGCATGTAGAGCACGACGCCGGCGCGCCGCGCCGGGTCCCAGGCGAGCCCGGCGTCGCGCACGCGGCGGACCGCGTCGCGCCAGTCCATGCGCGAGGGGACGCGCACGGAGTCGCTCGCGCGCAGGAAGCGTGCGCCGAGCGCGTGCAGGGTCTCGTAGGGGTGCGTCGTGGCGCCTGCGCGCGGGTTGATCTCGACCGCGTAGGCGCGGCCCTCGCGGTCGACCACGAAGTCCAGCGCGAAGCGCCCGACGCCGCCCTCGGCGGCGAGCTGGCGCCCGACGCTCGCCGCGTGCTCGCGCAGCGCGTCGACATAGGCGCCCCGCGCGGGGTAGCGGCAGCCGATGAACGCGTGCCCGTCGAGCACCTGCTCGTGGATCGAGAGCACGTCGACGCTGCCGTCGGGCGCGATCCGGGCCTGCACGCTGGGGCTCGCGGCGCAGTCGATCAGCGCCTCGACGATGCCGCCGCCGTCGAGCTCGGGCAGCGGCGTGCCCTCGAGCACCACGGTGTTGCCGCTGCCGGTCACGCCGTAGTCGCGCTTGACCACGGCCCGGCCGCCGAGCGCGGCGACCGCGCCGCGCACGTCGGTGACGTCCTCGAAGCCGTCCGGGACCGGCACGCCGGCGGCGCGCAGCAGGCGCCGCGAGCCGCTCTTGCCCTCGTAGCGGGCGAACCGGTGGTCGAGGCCGAGGACCGGCAGCCCGAGCATCTGCGCGAGCCGGCGATCCGTGTCCGAGAGCGCGGAGAACGGCGCCACCACGCCGCCGAACTCGCGGATCGCGGCGATCACGTCGGGCCGCTCGAGCAGCTTGGCCGCGAGCGGCCGCGGGCTGAGGTCGTTGACGCTGAAGAGCGCCAGCCGCGACCACGGGTCGCGCGCCTCGGGGATCAGGTCGAGGTAGTAGGCGGCCACCTCGGGCTCGACGCGCTCGGAGGTGACGACCGCGACGCGCGCGTCGGGGTCGCGCAGCGCCAGCAGCAGGTACAGCCAGCGCGACTCGCGTCCCGGGACGTCGTTGCGCAGGTGGAACGCCGGCCCGAAGTCCAGCGACGGGAGGCCGACGACCGTGCCGAGCGCGGGGACGACGACGTGGTCGGGTTCGACGAAGAGCTCAGCTTCCACGGCCGTGGCGGAGCGCGATGTGGAGAAGGCGAGTGAGCGTCACGGCGTGGTCTGAGGATGGGCGGCGGCGTGATGGTAGGGATGCGGGGCCCACTTGCCTAGAGGCCCGTTGAAGAATGGTCGGACCGACCATTCTCAACGGGCCCCTCGGGGCGCTGACGATTCCGGCCTCGCGGCGGCTAGGGTTGCGGGCATGGACGCAGTGCAGCTGGCGCGCGGACAGGGCCTTGCGGATCTGCTGCGGCGCTCGGCGCGCCGCGTCCCGGACAAGCTCGCGCTGGTCGACGGCGACCTGCGCTGGACGTTCGCGCAATTCGACGCGGCGGTGGACGGCGTGGCGGCGTCGCTGCACGCCCGCGGCGTGGCTCAGGGCGAGCGCGTGGCGCTGCTCTCGCACAACTGCTGGCAGTTCGCCGTGGTCTCGTTCGCGCTGGCGCGGATCGGCGCCGTCATGGTCCCGGTCAACTTCATGCTCGGCGCCGAGGAGATCGCGTTCATCCTCGAGCACTCCGGCGCCACCGGGTTCATCACCCAGGAATCGCTGCACCCGGCCGCCGCGGGCGCGCTCGAGCGCGCCGGGACGCCGGCTGGGGTGCGCGGCTGGATCGGGCCGTCACCCGCCGCCGGCTGGGAGCCGGTGGCCGACTGGGCGGCCTGCGGCGAGCGCCCGCGCGAGATCCTCGTGGCCGACGACGACCCGCTGCGGCTGATGTACACGAGCGGGACGGAGGCGCGCCCCAAGGGCGTGCAGCTCAGCAGCCGCTCGCTGATCGCCCAGTACGTCAGCTGCATCGTCGACGGCGAGATGTCCGCCGACGACATCGAGGTCCACTCGCTGCCGCTCTACCACTGCGCCCAGCTCGACTGCTTCCTCGGCCCCGACGTCTACCTCGGCGCGACCAGCGTGATCGTGCCGGCGCCCCAGCCCGAGCTGCTGCTGCGCGCGATCGAGGCCGAGGGCGCGACGAAGCTGTTCGCTCCGCCGACGGTGTGGATCTCGCTGCTGCGCAGCCCGGCGTTCGACGCCGCCGACCTCTCGTCGCTGCGCAAGGGCTACTACGGCGCGTCGGCGATGCCGGTCGAGGTGCTGCGCGAGCTGCAGCGGCGGCTGCCCGACGTGCGGTTGTGGAACTTCTACGGGCAGACCGAGATGGCGCCGCTGGCCACGATCCTGGGCCCCGAGGACCAGGTGCGCCGGGCCGGCTCGGCGGGCCGCGCGGGCCTGAACGTCGAGACGCGGCTGGTCGACGACGAGGACCGCGACGTCGCGCCGGGCGAGGTCGGCGAGATCGTCCACCGCAGCCCGCAGGCCACGCTCGGCTACTACCGCGCGCCCGAGAAGACCGAAGAGGCGTTCCGCGGCGGCTGGTTTCACTCCGGCGATCTGGGCCGGCTCGACGAGGACGGCTACCTCTACGTCGTGGACCGCAAGAAGGACATGATCAAGTCGGGCGGCGAGAACGTCTCCAGCCGCGAGGTCGAGGAGACGATCTACACGCTCGACGCCGTCGCCGAGGTCGCGGTGTTCGGGATCTCGGACCCGCGCTGGGTGGAGACCGTGGTCGCCGCGGTCGTGCCGCGCGATTCGGCGGCGCTGGCGCCGGACGCCGTGATCGCGCATTGCCGCGCGTCGCTCGCGGGCTTCAAGACGCCCAAGCACGTGGTGCTGGTCGACAGCCTGCCCAAGAACCCCAGCGGCAAGGTGCTCAAGCGCGACCTGCGCGACGAGTTCGGGCACCTCGCCGACGGATCTTTGTAGGTTCACGGGATGGCAAAGATGCTTTACACGGCAGAGGCCACGGTGACCGGCGGCCGCGCGCAGGGTCACGGCCGGACCACCGACGGCGAGCTCGACGTCCAGCTGCGCTCGCCCGTCGAGATGGGCGGGGAGGGCGGCGGCACGAACCCCGAGCAGCTGTTCGCGGTCGGCTACGCGGCGTGCTTCGAGGGCGCGATCGGCGCGATCGGCCGGCGCGAGCGCGCCGAGGTCGGGGACGTGTCGATCGACAGCAAGGTCTCGCTGTCGCCGACCGAGGAGCGCGGGTTCAAGCTCGGGGTGGAGCTCGACGTCACGCTGCCGCAGATCGACGACCCCGAGCTGGCGGAGAAGATCGTGCGCGCCGCGCACGGCGTCTGCCCGTACTCCAACGCCACGCGCGGGAACATCGACGTCCGGTTGACCGCGAACGGACGCGCGCTCACCTGAACGCGCCTGGACGAATGTTCGATGGCGGCCGTGGGGCGCCGCCAGGATCGTGGCGGGTTCATGGGTCCAGCGCGTCGCGCGGGGGTTGCGCGATCTTCCTTCGTGGCTGTCGCCGTGCTTGCCCTGTCGGGCCTGGGCTGCTGCTCGGCCGCGCAGGCCGCGGACCCGCAGGCGTTCGTCCAGCGCAGCATGCCCGCGCCCGTGCGGGCCGAGGCGGGCGCCCTGCAGCGCACGCTCGGGACGCAGGGCGTCGTCGACATCGACGCCTCGACCGGCACGCCGCGCGTGCTGGCGCGGCTCGACGGGACGCTGACGGGTCGGTCGGCGCGCGCCCCGGAGGCGATCGCGGCCGCTTACGTCAGCGCCAATCTGGCCGCGCTCGGGCTCACGCAGGCGGACTTCGACGCGCTCGACGGCCCCGAGCTGCGCTCGCTGCCGGGCGCGATCACGCAGGTCCGCTGGCGCCAGGTGGTCGACGGGATCGTCTCCGCCGACAGCGACCTGCGCGTGAACGTGGCCGCGGACGGGCGCGTGCTGAACGTGCTCGGCTCGCCCGCCCACGCGCTCGACCTGGCGAGCGCGACGCCCGGGCTGGACGCCGGCGAGGCGGTCCGCGCCGTGCAGGACGACGTCGGCGACCATCGCAGCGTCGTGCGCGCGAGCGGCCCGTCCGGCACCGCGCAGGCGACGCGCTACAGCGACGGCACCGCGGCGTCGCTGGTCGTCTTCGACGGGCGCCTCGCCTGGCGGGTGCGCTACCAGACGGCGCCCGACGCCGTCTATGACGCGACGGTCGACGCGGCCAGCGGCGCGGTGCTCCAGCGCGCCAACATGGTCAAGTCCGACGCTCCGGCGCAGGTCTGGGAGCGCTATCCGGGCAGCCCGGTGGGCGGCACCGCGCAGCCCGTGGACCTCGAGTCCAACGGCTGGCTCCCCGCCGCCGCGGCGACGCTCAACGGCAACAACGCCCACGCGTTCAGCGACGTCAACGACAACGACGTGGCGGACGCCGGCGAGGAGGTCACCCGCACTGCCGGCACGTTCAACTATCCGTTCACGTCGTTCACGGGGACGGGCTGCGACGCGGCGCACCAGTGCTCGTGGAGCGGCGGCACCAGCTGGAACACCAACCGCGCGCAGAACGCGACCCAGGCGTTCTACTTCGCCAACCGCTTCCACGACCATCTGGCCTCGGCGCCGATCGGCTTCGGGGTCGCCCAGGGGAGCTTCGAGGGCGGCGACCGGCTGCAGCTGAACTCCGACGACGGCGCGGCCACCGGCCCGGACAGCGTGCACATCAACAACGCGAACATGTTCACGCCGCCCGACGGCCAGTCGCCGACGATGCAGATGTACCTGTTCCGGACGTCGAGCTTTCGCGACGTCAACGGCGGCGACGACGCGGCCGTGCTCTACCACGAATACACGCACGGCCTGTCGAACCGGCTGGTGACCGACGCGGGCGGCTTCGGCGCGCTCAACTCCTTCCAGGCCGGCGCGATGGGCGAGGCGTGGAGCGACTGGTACGCCCAGGACTTCATCGTCGCCCAGTTCCCGACGCTGGACACCGCCGCGTCCGGCGAGCTCCCGCTGGGCGCCTACGAGGAGTTCACGGGCGGGACGGCGGCGCTGCGCTCGCAGCCGATCGACTGCCCGGCGGTCGGCGCGGACCCGCTGAAGTGCCCGGGCCGGCCGTCGCTGGGCTCGGGCGGGTACACGTACGGGGACTTCGGGCACATCGTCAACGGGCCCGAGGTCCATTCCGACGGCGAGATCTGGGCCGAGACGCTGTGGGATCTGCGGACCGCGCTCGGCTCGGCCAAGGCCGCGTCGCTGATCACGTCCGGGATGGCGCTGCTGCCGCCCGAGCCGTCGTTCCTGGACGGCCGCAACGGGATCATCCTCGCCGACCAGGCGCTGTTCGCCGGCGCCGACGTGAACGCCCTCTGGACGCTGTTCGCGAACCGCGGGATGGGGTTCTTCGCGGCGTCGACGGGTGGCGAGGACAGCTCGCCCTGGCAGGACTTCGCGACGCCCCCGGCCGCCGGCACGCCCACGGGCACGATCTCGGGGATCGTGACCGACGACGTGACGGGGGCACCGGTCAGCGGCGCGAAGGTCGGGCTGGCGGGGCTGAGCGGGCTCGGCGCCTACTCGGCCACGACCGGCGCCGACGGCCGCTACACGATCGCCGCCGTGCCGCAGGGGACGTACGTGAAGGCGGTCGCGGGCGGGGCGGGCTATGACCAGGCGGTCACCTCGCTGTCGGTCGGCGGCGGCGTCACGCTCACCTACAGCCCGGCGCTCAAGCGCGACTGGGCCTCGACGCTGGCCGGCGCGACGCTCACCCAGAGCAACGGCACGGAGTTCAACGGCATCGGCTGCGGGCCTTCGTACGCGATCGACCAGACGCAGGCCACGGGCTGGTCGACGGTCACCGGGAGCGAGAAGTTCCTGGTCGTCCGGCTGCCCTCCACGATCGACGTGACGCAGTTTGCGATCGATCCGGCCGAGACGTGCGGCGACGGCGCGGGCAGCGCGACCGCCGGCTACCGGATCGAGACCTCGCCGGACGGCACCGTCTGGACGGTCGCCCAGAGCGGCACGCTCGGGCCGGCGGCGCGCCACGTCCTCAACTTCCTCACGCCCACCGCGGGCACGAGCGGCGTCCGCTATGCGCGGGTCACGATCACGTCGGCCGCGAGCGGCACGAGCGTGCCGTTCGTCGACCTGACCGAGTTCGGCGTCTACGGCGCGCCGTCGGGCGATCACACCGCGCCGGACACGACGATCACGTCGGGGCCCGTAGGGACGATCAACGTGGCCTCGGCGTCGTTCTCGTTCTCCTCGACGGAGGCGGGGTCGACGTTCGAGTGCAAGCTCGACGGGCCGGGCGCGGCGACCGGGACGTTCGCTTCGTGCACGTCGCCGCGGGCCATCGTGGGCCTGGCCGACGGGTCGTACACGTTCTCGGTGCGCGCGTTCGACGTGGCCGGCAACCCCGACGGCACGCCGGCGACGCGGTCGTTCACGGTCGACACGACCGCGCCGGACACGACCATCACGGCGGGTCCGGTGGGGACGATCAACGTGGGCGCGGCGTCGTTCTCGTTCTCCGCGACCGAGGCGGGCTCGACGTTCGAGTGCAAGCTCGACGGGCCCGGGGCCGCGACAGGGTCGTTCGCGGCTTGCACGTCGCCGCAGAGCTTCGTGGCCCTGGCCGACGGTGCCTACACGTTCTCGGTGCGGGCGATCGACCCGGCGGGCAACCCCGACGGCACACCCGCCACGCGCACCTTCACGGTCGACACCGCCGCACCGGACACGACGATCGACGCCGGTCCGCCGGCCGTCGCGAACCAGCGCTCCGTCTCGCTCGGGTTCTCGGCCAGCAAGCCCGGCTCGACGTTCGAGTGCCGGCTGACCGGCCCCGGCCAGACCGGGACGTTCGCCGCGTGCACGTCGCCGGCCTCGTACGCGAACCTCGCCGACGGCAGCTACGTCTTCGACGTGCGGGCGAGCGACCCCGCCAGCCACGCCGACCCGACGCCTGCGTCGCGCGCGTTCACGGTCGACACGGCGGCGCCGGACACGACGATCGCCGCCGCCCCGAGCGCGCTCTCGCACGAGGCCGCGCCGCAGGTCACGTTCACGGCCACCGAGGCCGGCTCGACGTTCGAGTGCAAGCTCGACGGCCCAGGCGCGGCGACCGGAGCGTTCACGAGTTGCGCGTCGCCGCGTACCCTCGGCCCGCTGGCGGACGGTACCTACACGTTCTCGGTGCGCGCGACGGACCTGGCCGGCAACACGGACGCGACACCGGCGTCGAGCAGCTTCACCGTCGACACGGCGGCGCCGGACACGACGATCACGGCCGGGCCGACGGGCACGACGAACGTGAACTCGCCGTCGTTCTCGTTCACGGCCACTGAGGCCGGGTCGACGTTCGAATGCAGGCTCGACGGGCCGGGCGCGGCGACGGGCGCGTACGCGGCCTGCGCCTCCCCCCGCGCGTTCGCGAGCCTCGCCGACGGGACCTACACGTTCTCGGTGCGCGCGACCGACGCCGCGGGCAACACCGACGGCACGCCCGCCACGCGGATCTTCACGGTCGACGCGACGGCGCCGCACACCACGATCACGAGCGGGCCCAGCGGTCCCACGAACGGCAACCGGCCGGCCTTCGCGTTCTCCTCGAGCAAGCCCGCATCGACGTTCGAGTGCAAGCTCGACGGTCCCGGAGCGGCGACCGGGACGTTCGCGAGCTGCACCACGCCCGCGGACCTGGGCCCGCTCGGCGACGGTGCCTACACGCTCTCCGTCCGCGCGACGGACCCGGTGGGCAACGTCGACCCGGTGCCCGCGACCCGGAGCTTCACCGTCGACACGGCGGCGCCGGACACGTTCATCGACTCCGGCCCGGCCAGCCCGGTCCACGCCGGCGCGCTGACGTTCGCCGTGCGCTCCAGCGAGGCCGGGACGGTTGCCTGCGCACTCGACGGCGCGGCGTTCGGCTCCTGCACGGCGGCGCTGCGCGCCGAGGATCTCGCGCTGGGCGATCACGTCTTCCGCGCCCAGGCGACCGACCTGGCCGGCAACGCCGACGCCAGCCCGGCCGAGTGGCGCTTCACGGTCGCGAACGCCGCGCCCACGGCGACCCTCACGCTGGATAGCGACACCGGGCCCGCGCCGCTCACCGTCCACGCCACGATCGGCGGCACCGATCCCGACGGCGACGCGCTCACCTACGCGATCGACTACGGCGACGGCCAGACCGCGAGCGGACCGCTGCCGGCCGGGCCGCTCGAGCACCGCTACGACGCGTCCGGCTCCTACACCGTCAAGCTCGACGTCCACGACGCCCGCGCGACCGGGACGGCGACCCACGTCGTCGCGGTGACGACGCCGCAGGCCGGCGCGCCGGTGGCGCTCACGCTCGGCCCGCCGACGTCGCTCGGGGCGCTGGTCGTCGGCGTGGACCGCGACTACACGGCGACCGTGACCGCCACGAGCACCGCGCCCGACCGCTCGATCCTGACCGTCGTCGACCCGAGCACGACGGCGCCGGGGCACCTCCTCAACGGCACCTATGCGCTCGCCAGGCCGCTGATGGCGCAGGCCACGAGCGCGGCCGGCAGCGGCGACGTCTTCGCGGCGCTGGACGCGACGCCGCTGAAGCTGCTCACCTACCCCGCCGCGGTCACGAACGACGTCTCGACGATCACGTTCCGTCAGACGGTCGCCGCGACCGACACGTTGCGCTCGGGCATCTACGCCAAGACGCTGACGTTCACGCTCGCGCTCGACCGGCCGTAGCTCAGCCGGCCAGCTCGCGCAGGGCGCGGTCGACGGCCTCGGCGACGCGGCCGGGGTTGCCGATCCCCACGAAGCGGAAGTCCGAGTCCTCGGTGCCGGCGGTGTCGAAGTCCACCGTCCCGATCCGCAGCAGCCGCTCGCCGATCGTCTGATTCGTGTTGACGTTCTGGACGCGATCGATCCGCGTCTGCTGGACGTGCTTGGACAGGATCCCGTGGCGGATGTACAGCCGCTGGTTGGAGACCATGTAGTCGGTCGCGGTGCGCCGTAGGAAGCCGATGATCAGCACCAGCACGAGCACGACGACGCCGATCCCGACCCCCACCACCACGCTCGCGACGAGCGCCACGACGACGGCGATCGCGGCCGCGCCGAGCGTCCCGAGCAGGTAGTGGCGCAGGAGCGACCGCCACGAAGGGTGGCCCTCGAAGACGATCGCCTCGTCCGGATGAAGTTCCATCCCGGCGAGGCTACCGGCCGGATCAGCGGCTGACCGTCACCCTCCCGGTGCCCGTGGCGCTGCCGAACAACGCGGTCAGCGTCAGCTTCTGGGCCCTCCTGGCGTCGGCCGCGGAGAGCTTGAGCGTGCCGGCGAACCTGCCGTTGCTGATCGTGGCCGTGAAGGTCTTGGTGACCGTCTTCTGCCCTCGCGCATCCCATCCGTGACCCCCTCGAACTCCTTTGACCGGCCAACCCTGCCGGTGGTGGGCGCGCCCTCATCAACCTTTCTCGACGAACGGCCGACAACAACCGTGTGTACGACGTCCTCGTGGTCGGAGCCGGGTTCGCCGGCGCGGTGATGGCCGAGCGGCTCGCCCGGGCGGGCGGCCTGAAGGTGCTCGTCGTCGATCGCCGCGAGCACATCGCCGGCAACGCCTACGACGAGCGCGACGCCCACGGCGTGCTGATCCACCGCTACGGGCCGCACATCTTCCACACGAACTCCGAGAAGGTGTTCGACTACCTCTCGCACTTCACCGACTGGCGCCCGTACGAGCACCGCGTGCTTGCCGCGGTCGGCAGCCGCCACGTGCCGCTGCCGATCAACCGCACGACGATCAACGCGCTCTACGGCCTCGAGCTCGACAGCGAGGACGCGATGGCCGCGTTCCTGGCCCAGCGCGCCGAGCCGCGCGCGCGGCTGCACACGTCCGAGGACGCCGTCGTCGCGAAGGTCGGCCGCGAGCTCTACGAGACGTTCTTCCGTGGCTACACGCGCAAGCAGTGGGGGCTGGACCCGGCCGAGCTGCACGCCCAGGTCTGTGCCCGCATACCCGTCCGCACGAACACGGACGACCGCTACTTCTCCGACGTCTTCCAGTACATGCCGGCCGACGGGTACACGGCGCTGTTCGAGCGCCTGCTCGACCACCCGCGGATCGTGGTCCGCACCGCGACGGCGTTCGAGGACGTCGGCGACGCCTACCGCCGCCTGGTCTGGACCGGACCGATCGATGCGTACTTCGGCCGCCGCTTCGGCGAGCTGCCCTACCGCAGCCTGCGCTTCGAGGCCGAGACGCGGCCGACGCCCGGCGGCGAGCTGCTGCAGGACGCCGCGGTGATCAACCACCCGGCCGAATCCACGCCCTACACGCGCGTGACCGAGTACCGCCGGCTCACGGGCCAGCTCCACACCGCGTCGACCCTGCACTACGAGTACCCGAGCGCCGACGGCGACCCCTACTACCCCGTGCCGCGCCCTGAGAACCGGCGCCTGTATGAGCGCTATGCGGCGCTCGCGGCCGCAGAGGACGTCACGTTCGTCGGCCGGCTCGCCCGTTACCAATATCTCAACATGGACCAGGTGGTCGCTCAGGCGCTCGCCACGTTCGCCGCGGAGGTGCCCGTCTATGCCTGATCTCCCGCTCGTCAGCGCGCTGGTCGCCGCCTACAACGCGCAGCCGTTCATCGAAGAGGCGCTGCAGAGCGCGCTCGACCAGGACTGGCCGGCCGACCGGCTCGAGATCATCGTCGTCGACGACGGCTCGACCGACGGCACCGCCGCGCTCGTGATGGACCTGCAGCGGCGCCACCCGGGCCGCATCAAGCTGATCCGCCAGGACAACACCGGCGTCTGCGGCGCGGTCAACGCCGCGCACCGGGAGGCTCGCGGCGAGCTGCTGGCACTGCTCGACGCCGACGACGCGTGGCCGCGCGAGAAGCTGCGCGTCCAGACCGCCGTGCTGGCCGCGCGCCCCGAGGTCGGGCTCGTCTACGGGGACATGCACGTCGTCGACGCCGACGGCCGCACGATCCACGAGTCCTTCCTCGAGGACGAGCATCCGCCGCAGGGTAGCTGCGTCGCCGAGCTGCTGTTCAGCAACGACGCCACCGCGTCCTCCATGCTGTGGCGGCGCGAGCTGTCGGCGCCGATCCCGGACGGCGTCCCGTTCACCGACTGGTGGTTCGGCGTGCACGTCGCCACGCAGGCCGAGCTCGCCTACGTGCCCGAGCCGCGCACGCTCTACCGCTTCCACGGCGGCAACCTCACGCTCGGCACCGAGGGCGCCGCCCGCGCGCGCGAGCTGCGCAAGACGATCGCGCTGCGCACGTGGTTCCTGCGCCGCGTCGAGCTCGACCCGCGCGGCCACGCGTCGGTGTGGCGCGCCATCGCCCGCAACCAGGCCGAGCTGGGCACCGAGCTCGAGGTGTCAGACGCCGACCGGGGGGAAGCGGCCGTCCGCCGCGCCGAGGGCGAGGCCGCCCTGCGCCGCGGCGAGGCCGAGCACGCCGTCGCGCTGCTCTCGCGCGCCGCCGCGTTTGACCCGAACGCGAGCCGCGACGCGCTCGTCGCGGCGCTCGCCGCCGCGCCCGGGGGAGAGTCCGTCCCCGGCCAGACGCCGCTCGCCGGCGCCGCCGAGCGCGTGATCCTCGCCTACGCCGACGAGCTGCTCGAGCGCCCGGAGCTGCTCGACCGCTACTTGAGCCGCATGGCCGGCGTGCGCGGCGTCACGCTGGCGCTCGACGCCACGGCGGTGAGCGCGACCGACCTCGGATGGCTCGCCGAACGCGTCCCGGACGACGTCGACGTGCTGGCCGTGCTGGGCCCGCTCGACGCGATCGGCCAAGCGCGCCTGGCGGCCGGCGCGCACGGGCTGCTCAGCGAGCGCCCGGGCGAGCTCACGCTGCCGCGGCTGTAAGCACCCCGAGCAGCCCGGGGAAGCGGGCGTCGAGATCCTCGAAGCGCAGCGTGATCAGCCGCTGCGTGCCCTGCGGGTGCGCGCGGGTGAGCCCGGCCTCGCGCAGCAGCTTGAGGTGGTAGGAGCCCGTCGACGTGGGGATGCCGAGCGCCTCGGACAGCTCGTTGCACAGCCGCGGACGGCCGTCGGCGAGCAGGCGGACGATCTCGAGCCGCACAGGCTCGCCGACCGTGCGCATGATCGTCGCCAGGTCGAGCGCCGACGCATCGGGGTGCGGAATCTTCTCTCGGGCTGGCGCCGGCATGGGATACATGCTACAACTTCGATAGTTCCATGAGTTTGGAAATATCGAAAGAGGTCATCTGCCCATGAAGACCCGAACGCTCTCACCGCCGCTCGCCTACGCGCTGGCCGCCGCCGTGATCGGCCTGGCGCTGGTCGCGTCGAGCACGCCCTCGCCGCTGTACGCGACGTATCGCGAGCTGTGGGGCTTCTCGCCCACTGTCCTGACGACGATCTACGCGACGTACGCGTTCGGCGTGCTCGTGTCGCTGCTGCTCGCGGGCCGCGTGAGCGACGAGGTCGGGCGCCGGCCGGTCCTGCTCACCGCGCTCGGCACGCTGCTCGGCGCGACCGTGCTGTTCATGTTCGCCGACTCGGTCGCCTGGCTGTTCGTCGCGCGCGGGGTGCAGGGCCTCGCCACCGGGCTCGCGCTCGGGGCGGCCAGCGCCGCGCTGCTGGACCTGCACCCGCGCCGCGACCCCGCCGGCGTCGGGCTCACCAACGGCGTCGTCAGCACCGGCGGCATCGGGCTCGGCGTGCTGATCTCGTCGACCCTGGTGCAGTTCGCGCCGGCCCCGCGCGTGCTCCCCTATGTCGCGCTGTTCATCCTGTTCGCGGTCGCGTTCGCCGGCGCGCTCGCGATGCCCGAGCCGGTCGCCGAGCGCCGGCGCCTGCGGCTCACGCCCTCGCGCCCCAGCATCCCCAGCTCCGTGCGGCGGCCGTTCATCCTCGCGTCGCTCGGCGTGATCGCCTCGTGGTCGATCGGCGGGCTGTTCCTCTCGCTCGGCCCGCAGCTCTCGGCGACGCTCTTCCACACCGACAACCACCTCGTGGCCGGCCTCGGGATCTTCGCGCTCGCGGGCTCGGGCGCCGCGGGGCAGCTGCTGTTCGGGCGCTCGGCGGCCTGGGCGCTGGCCTCCGGCGGCGCGCTGGCGCTGGCCGTCGGGATGGTGGCGATCGTGGTGTCGGCGTCGGCCGACTCGGCCGCGCTCTACTGGGTCGGCGCGATCGTCGGCGGCGCCGGCTTCGGCACGGCGTTCCTCGGCGGCCTGCGGGCGCTGACCGTCGCGATCCCGCCCGAGCACCGCGCGGCGGTCATGTCGGCCTTCTACGTCGTCGCCTACTCGTCGATCTCGGTGCCGGCGATCCTCGCCGGGACGCTGGTGACGACGTGGGGGCTCGAGTCCACGTTCGAGGTCTTCGGCAGCATCGTCGCGGCGCTGGCGCTGGTCGTCGCCTTCGAGGCGTGGCGCACGCGCCCGGTCGCGCGGCTGGCCTATTCAATGGACTGACGCGGAATTCCGATGGGAGCGTCCCCGCGGATCGGGGACGCTCCCGCGATGGACGACGACGACGATCCCAACGACGCCTGGGTGATGACCGACGGGCGGCTCGTCCACCTCGGGCTGCGGCTCGTCCTGGAGGCGGACGGCGACGCGCCGCCGGAGGTCGACGACCCGGCTCAGGCGGGGTGAACGAAGGCGAGGAACTCGCGCACCACGGGCCGGACGGGCCCGACGCGCGAGCGCATCACGTGCCAGTCGCGCGCCGCCGGGGCGGGCTCCACCGCGATCGCGCCGAGCCGCCCGCTCGCCAGCTCCTCGACGACGGCGTCCTGCGAGACGAGCGAGATGCCCAGCCCGGCACGGACCGCCTGCTTGATCGCGCCGTTGGAGCCGACCGTGAGCGCCGCGACCGCAACGTCCTGCGCCGCCAGATACTCCTCGTTGAGCGCGCGCGTGCCCGAGCCGGGCTCGCGCAGCAGCCAGGTGCGGCCGGCCAGCGCGCGCGCTCCGACCGCCGCGCCCGCCAGCGGGTCGTCGGGCGCGCAGATCAGCGTCAGCGGGTTGGGGCGCACCGCGCGCGCGGTCACGCGGTCGTCCTCGGGCGGGCGGCCGCCGAACGCGATGTCGGCCTCGTGGGTCAAGAGCCACGCGATCACCTGGTCGCGGTTGCCGACGCGCAGGGTCAAGGCCAGGTCCGGGCGCGCGAAGTCGTGCAGCAGCGCCGGCACGAATGACTCCGCGGCGGTCGTCACGGCGGCGATCCGCAGCGCGCGGTGCGCTTGCCCCGCCGCCTCGTGCGCCGCGAGCCGCCCGGTCTCGAGCAGCCCGATCACGTCGGCGGCGTAGGGCGCGAAGGCCAGCCCGGCGGCGGTCGGACGCACGCCGCGGCCGTCGCGGTCCAGCAGCGGCGTGCCCAGCTCGGAGGCGAGCGCGGTGACGGCCGCGGACACCGACGGCTGGGTGACGACGAGCTCGTCGGCCGCGGCGGTCACCGAGCCCGTCCGCACGACGGCGAGGAAACTGTGCAGCTGGGTCAGCGTGACCGACATCCGATAAGGATAAGGCTCTGAATGCTCGCCATCGCTTCTACTCCACTCGATGCACGGCCGGCGCCGACCACGGTCGTGATCGACGTGCTGCGCGCGACGTCGACGATCACCACCGCGCTCGCCGCGGGCTATGCGCGCGTGCGCTGCGTGAGCGACCTGGACGCGGCGCGTGCGCTCGCCGGGCCGGGACGCGTGCTCGCGGGAGAGCGCGGGTGCATCCGTCCGCCGGGGTTCGCGCTCGGCAACTCGCCGAGCGAGATGGAGTCGCCGCTCGGCGAGGAGCTCGTGCTGACGACGACCAACGGCGTCCCGGCGCTCGCCGTCGCGGCGCGCTGCTCGCCGGTGGTGCTGATCGGCTGCCTGCTCAACCTCGCGGCGATCATGGCCGCGCTCGACGGCGGCGACGCGCAGCTGCTGTGCGCCGGCACCGACGGCGCGGCGGGGCTCGACGACCTCTACGTCGCCGAGCGGATCGCGGGCCTGCGCTCGGACGATGCGCGGCCGGTGCTCGCCAGGTCGACCGGCGGCCGGGCGCTGATCGCGGTGGGGATGGAGGCCGACATCGACGCCTGCGCGCGCGAATCGATCTACGACATCGTGCCGCGACTCATAGACACCGACCTCATGGTCATCGAGAAGCTTTAGTGGTTTTGCTCTGAATGACGCCCTAGTCTCGCCGCGCATGAGCCAAGATCGCTGGACCGCCGGCGTCACCCCGTACGCGCGGATGGGCTACTGGGACGGGGACTACCGGCCGAAGGACACCGACCTGCTCGCCGCCTTCCGCATCACGCCGCAGGAGGGCGTCGACGCGATCGAGGCCGCCGCGGCCGTCGCGGGCGAATCCTCCACGGCCACCTGGACCGTCGTCTGGACCGACCGGCTGACCGCCTACGAGCACTATCAGGCCAAGGCCTTCCGGGTCGACCCCGTGCCCGGCGCGCCCGGGACCTACATCGCCCACATCGCGTATGACCTCGACCTCTTCGAGGAGGGCTCGATCGCGAACCTCGCGTCGTCGATCATCGGCAACGTCTTCGGCTTCAAGGCGCTCAAGGCGCTGCGCCTGGAGGACATGCGGATCCCCGCGCACTACGTCAAGACCTTCCAGGGGCCGGCGCACGGGATCGTGATGGAGCGCGAGTACCTGGACAAGTTCGGCCGGCCGCTGCTCGGTGCCACCACCAAGCCCAAGCTCGGGCTGTCGGCCAAGAACTACTCCCGGGTCGTCTACGAGGCGCTGCGCGGCGGCCTGGACTTCACCAAGGACGACGAGAACATCAACTCGCAGCCGTTCATGCGCTGGCGTGACCGCTTCCTGTTCGCGATGGAGGGCGTGATGCGCGCGTCCGCCGCGACCGGCGAGGTCAAGGGCCACTACATGAACGTCACGGCCGCGTCGATGGAGGAGATCTACGAGCGCGCCGAGTTCGCGCGCGACCTCGGCAGCGTGATCGTGATGGTGGACCTCACGGTCGGCTTCACGGCGCTGCAGTCGCTCGCGCGCTGGTGCCGCGCCAACGGGATGATCCTGCACCTGCACCGCGCGGGCCACAGCACCTACACGCGCCAGAAGTCGCACGGCGTGTCGTTCCGCGTGCTCGCCAAGTGGTGCCGGCTGATCGGCGTCGACCACATCCACGCCGGGACGGTGGTCGGCAAGCTCGAGGGCGACCCCGGGCTGGTGCGCGGCTACTACGACGTCTGCCGCGAGCGCGTCAACCTCGCCGATCCCCAGACAGGGCTGTACTTCGACCAGGACTGGGCCTCGCTGCCCGGCGTCATGCCGGTCGCGTCGGGCGGCATCCACGCGGGCCAGATGCACCTGCTGCTCGACCACCTGGGCGAGGACGTCGTGCTGCAGTTCGGCGGCGGCACGATCGGCCACCCGATGGGGATCGCGGCGGGCGCGACCGCCAACCGCGTCGCGGTCGAGGCGATGATCCAGGCGCGCAACGAGGGCCGCGACTTCCTGCGCGAGGGGCCCGAGATCCTGACCCTCGCGGCGCGCACGTGCCGCCCGCTGGCCGAGGCGCTGGAACTGTGGAAGGACGTGACGTTCGACTACGCGTCGACGGACACGCCGGACCTCGTCGTGACCCCGAGCCTGGCATGAGGATCACCCAGGGCGCGTTCTCGTTCCTCGAGGACCTCAGCGACGAGCAGATCGAGGCTCAGCTGCGCTACGCGCTGGCGCACGGCTGGTCGATCAACGTCGAGCACACCGACGACCCGCATCCCCGCAACGCGCTGTGGGAGCTGTGGGGGCAGCCGCAGTTCGACCTGCGCGACACGGCGCCGGCCATGGACGCGGTGCGCGAGGCGCGCGCCGCGTGCCCGCGCGAGTACGTGAAGGTCGTCTGCTACGACCGCTCGCTCGGGCGCCAGACGACCGCGCTGTCGTTCATCGTGGGGCGGCCGCCGTACGAGCCGGGCTTCCGGCTCGAGCGCACCGAGGGCCCGGACCGGCGGGTGCGCTACTCGCTGCGCGCCTACGCCACGGACGCGCCCCCCGGGCGCCGGTACGCGGGATGACGGCGCTCCTGGCCTCCGACGACCTCGTCGCGCTGGAGCCGGTGAAGGCCCGGATCCGCGAGATCGCCGCGCTGCTCGAGGTGGAGCGCCTGCGCAGCGAGGCGGGTCTGACCGCGGCGCGTCCGTCGCTGCACATGTGCTTCACGGGCAATCCGGGCACGGGCAAGACGACGGTGGCGCTGCGGATGGCCGAGATCCTCCACGGGCTCGGCTATCTCGACGCGCCGCGGGTCGTGGCGGTGACCCGCGACGACCTGGTCGGGCAGTACGTCGGCCACACCGCGCCCAAGACCCGCGAGGTCCTGCGCCGCGCGGCCGGCGGCGTGCTGTTCATCGACGAGGCCTACTACCTGCACCGGCCCGAGAACGAGCGCGACTACGGCGTGGAGGCGATCGAGATCCTGTTGCAGGTGATGGAATCTGAGCGCGATCGACTCGTGGTGATCCTGGCCGGATACCGTGATCGTATGGACGCCTTCTTCGCCTCCAACCCGGGGATGGGCTCGCGCGTCGCCCACCACCTCGATTTCCCGGACTACACGGGCGAGGAGCTGCTCGAGATCGCGCGGCGGATGGCGGCGGCGGGGGACTACGCGCTGGGCGAAGGCGCCGACGCGGCGCTGGCGCTGGCGCTGGCGGGCGACGGCTCGAACGCGCGCGGCGTGCGCAACGCGCTCGACCGCGCGCGGCTGCGGCACGCGCTGCGGGTGCTCGAGGATCCGGACCCGGATCTAGTGACGCTCGCCGCCGAGGACTTCGCGTGATCGCCCGCCCGGTGCTGCTCGGCGTGGTCGGCGACTCCGCGGCGGGCAAGACGACGATCACGCGCGGGCTCGTCCGAGTGCTGGGCGAGGAGCACGTGGCGCACATCGCGGCCGACGACTACCACCGCTACGACCGCAAGCAGCGGCTCGAGCGCGGGATCACGCCGCTCGATCCCGAGTGCAACTACATCGACATCATGGAGGCCCACCTGACCGACGTGCGGGCGGGCCGCTCGATCCTCAAGCCCGTCTACCGTCACCAGGACGGGACCTTCGGGCCGCCCGTCTACGTGACCCCGCGGCGCTTCACGATCGTCGAGGGGCTGCTCGCCTACCACACGCGGACGCTGCGCGACATGTTCGACGTGCGCGTCTACCTCGCGCCGCCGGAGGAGCTGCGCCGCCAGTGGAAGGTGGACCGCGACTGCTCGCGGCGCGGGTACACGACCGACCAGGTGCTCGAGGAGCTCGACCGGCGCGAGTCGGACTCGATGGGCTTCATCCGCCCGCAGCAGCGCTACGCGGACATCGTGATCTCGTTCCTGGCCTCCGGCGACGCGCAGCTCACGCTCCGCGACGGGCTGGCGCACCCCGAGCTCGCGCCCCACGTGGACCTCGTGGACGGCGACGGCGAGCAGCTGCTCGTGATTCCGAGCTCGATCGATCCAGGCTGCGCGGCGGCGATCGAGGAGGGGATCTGGGAACGGATGCACTTCGCCAGCCACCTGCGCTCCGAGCGGCTGGGTGAGTTCACGGTCGGCACGCAGCTGCACCGCTCGGAGTCGCTCGCGCTCGTCCAGCTGCTCGTGCTCTACCACCTGGTCATGGCGCGGGCGTCCGTGTCGCTGGGCGGGGAGGGCGTCCGAGCCGCTGGAGCGCTTGTTCCACGGACGTGACGGTCGGCGCGCCCGGGAGCTGCGGGCGGTTGACGATCACGGACTCGATCCCGAGCGCGGCGGCGGCGCGCAGCTTCGCGTCGTCGCCGCCGCTGTCCTTGGTCACGAGCGTGTCGATGGCGCGGCTGCGCATCAGCTCGCGCTCGGCGGGCTCGGCGAACGGCCCGCGGGCGAGGATCAGCTCGTGCCGCGGCGGGAGCTGCTCGGGCGTGCGCAGGGCGCGGATGAGGTAGAAGCCGCGCCGGAAGGCGGCGGTCTCGACGCCGACGGTCAGGAACACCCGCCGGCCGTACTCGGCGGCCTGCGCCAGCGTGTCGACGCGCGTCCCGCCCTCAAAGCCCGGCCGCTCGAGGCGCAGCAGCGGGACGCCGGCCGCGACCGCGTTGGCCGACATCCGCGCGGCGAACGGGTGCGTCGCGTCGACCACGAGGTCGATGCCGTGCTCGCGCACGTAGCGCGCCAGGCCGGCGGGCCCGCCGAAGCCGCCGACACGGTCCGCGGGCGTATCGGTGCGTCCGGCGAGGCTCAGGATCGCCTCCTCGCCGAGCGCCTGCGCGAGCTCGCGGGCCTCGGCCGTCCCGCCCAGGATCAGCACCCTCATAGGCTGTGGCCGGTGGACAAGCTGCTGCTCATCGGGATCGGCGCCGGCGATCCCGACCACCTGACGCTGCAGGCGGTCAACGCGCTCGCCGCGGTCGACGTGATCGTGCTGCTCGACAAGGACGACGAGCCGGGGCGGCTGCGCCACGCGCTGATCGAGCGCTTCGCGCCGCGCGCGCGGGTCGTGCGCGTCGAGGATCCGCCGCGCACCCGCGGCGCGGTCGCCGAGTGGCGCCGCGCGCGCGGGGATCTGCTCGAGGCGGTGGTGCGGAGCGAGCCGGGCACTGGGGCGTTCCTGGTGTGGGGCGATCCGTCGCTGTACGACGGCATGATCGCGCTCGTCGAGGACCTGCTCGGCCGCGGGCTGGAGTTCGCGTGGGAGGTCATCCCCGGCATCAGCGCCGTGTCGGCGCTCGCCGCGGCGCACCGGCTCGTGCTCAACCGGGTCGGCGGCGCGGTCCAGATCCTGCCGGGGCGCCGGCTCGGCGCCTCGCTGCCGGCCGACGACGTGGTGGTGATGCTCGACAGCGAGCTGGCGTTCATGCGCGTGGACGAGGACGTCGACATCTACTGGGGCGCGTATCTGGGGACGCCCGACGAGCTGCTGGTCGCCGGGCGGCTGTCCGAGGTCCGCGACGAGATCGTGCGCGTACGCGCCGACGCGCGCGCTCGCAAGGGCTGGATGTTCGACACCTACCTGCTCAGGCGGTGACCGTGCGGGCGCCCGCAGGGCGCGGCGCGGCCAGCACCCGTTCCGCCAGCGCGCCGAACCCGAGCCCGAACGTCGTCCAGATCACCGCGTGGACGCCGAGCGTCGCGACCCGGAAGTGCCAGATCACGCTCGGGTCGAAGCCCTTGGGGATCTCGTCGAGGCTCGGCATCACGAGTTCCGCGAAGGCCACGATCGCGAGGTAGGAGCCGACCGCCAGGATCGTGCCGTTCCACGCCCCGACACGGCGGGCGTACCCGCGCCCGAGCCGCAGCGCGGCCAGGGCGGCGGCGATGCTGATCCCCACCATCGCGAAGTAGATCTGCGTGCGGTAGCCGATCGTCGCCTCGTTGCCGACCGCCGGCGGGTTGCTCGGGTACTTCGTGAACGGCACGACGATGAACACGATCAGCGCGACCAGCGCGAGCACCGCGGCGGTCACCCGCGGGCGGGCGTGGCCGACGCGGCCCTGGACCGCGGCGAAGATCAGCGCGAAGACGCCGCCCATCGCGACGCAGTAGACGAGCGTGGCGGTCAGCAGCCCGAGCGAGGCCTGCATCGTGCGGCTTACGAGCGGGGTCGTGGGGGCGCCGTGGGCGTCCTCGAACGCGATCGCCTTGTCGACCTGCGGCTCACCGAAGAGCTTGGCGAACGCGAACGCGAGCACGCCCGCGGCGAGGCCGACGAGCATGCCGCGGATCAGCAGCGCGCGCGCCGCTCTGGACCCGTCCATCGCTCAGTGGCAGGGGAAGCCGAGCAGGTGGCGCCCGTCATGGACCCACTCGTGGATCGTCATGCCGGGGATGAGCCGCGTCGCGCCCTCCTCCGCGCCCACGAAGTAGAACAGGATCACCGCCAGCAGCGCGAACAGGATTGCGTACGGGACGATGTCGTAGAGCGGGATCGCGGGGATGGTCGGAGCTTCGAGCTCCGGCTGTGCGGCGATGTCCGACATGGCGGTACCTCCTGCGGGATCGTGCGTCCCGATCCTAAGGCGTTCAGCGGCAGGGAGTTCCTGGCTTCGGGTCGGAGACCCATCACAGTGGCGCGACCGCGCCGGAGTCCCACCGGCTTCCTCGCAACCGCCGCTCTGACCGGGTGGAGTCTATGCCCACAGGCCGGCGAGTGTCGCGCCGGTCGCGATCTCGGCCAGCTTGGCGGTCGCGCCGTAGCCGTCGCCGGTGATCCCGCCGAGGCCGCGCTGGAGGATCGCGGCCGCCGTCGCGGCGGCCGCGGCCGCGGCGAGCAGGCCCCAGGCCGCGCCGAGCGCGACGCTCACGGCGGCCGCGATCACGGTCGCGCCGGCCAGTGCGGGGGTCGTCGCGCGCAGCAGCGCGCCGGCGCCGCCGGGCTTGGCGGGGCCCAGGACACGCGACACGGGGAGCATCGCCCAGCGCGAGAGCGTGTGCGAGACGATCAGCGCCCGGACGGCGTCGTGGGTGCCGAGCGAGCCGATCGTGGTGACCGTGAGCCCGATCCCGGCGATCAGCGCCAGCGCGCCGAACGAGCCGACGCGCGGGTCCTTGAGGATCTCGAGGCGGCGCTCGCGCGAGACGTGGGCGCCGAGCGCGTCGGCGACGTCCGCCAGCCCGTCCTCGTGCAGCGCGCCGGTCACCAGCAGCGTGGCGGTCACGGCGAGCAGGGTGGAGGGGAGCGCCGGCAGCGCCTGGTCGGCGAGCGCGCGGACGCCCGCCGCGATCGCGCCCACCAGCGCGCCGACGAGCGGGAACCAGACCGCCGCGCGGTCCAGGCGCGGGTCTGTGGGGGCGGGGACCGGGAGGCGCGTGAGGAACGCCAGCGCGGTCCTCACGACGCGAGCGCCTCGGCGAGCGCGCGCGCCAGGCGCTCCCCGGCGGCGTCGTCGCGGACGGCGATCCGCAGGTGGTCCTCGTCGAGGCCGAGATCGGTGGTGGTGCGCACGGCGATCCGGCGCTCGCGCAGGTGTTGGGCGACGTGGCGGCCGCCAGGCACGCGCAGCAGGAGGAAGTTGGCGGCGCCGGGGTAGACATGGATGCCGAGGGCGGTGAGGCGCTCGGCGAGCCGCGCACGGCGCGCGGCGAGGTCGCGGATCAGGTCCGTGTCCTCGGGCTCGCCGGCCCACGCGGCCATGGCGGCGAGCGCGAGCCCGTTCACCGGCCACGCCTGGCGGCGGGCGTTCAGGCGCGCGACGAGGTCCGGCGGACCGACGAGATAGCCCGCGCGCAGGCCCGCGACCGAGTGGAGCTTGGTCAGGCTGCGCAGGACCACGACGCCGGGCGCGCCGAGCAGCGTCGGCGGGTCCTCGACAAAGTCCATGAACGACTCGTCCACGAGCAGGATCCGGCCGTCGCGGCGCAATGCGGCGACCTCGCGCCGGGCGTACAGCGCGCCGGTCGGGTTGCACGGGTTCGTGACCAGCACGAAGCCGGCGCCGTGCGGGATGTCCGGCAGCGCGAAGCCGTCCTCCGGCGTGCGCGCGATCCGCGTGGGGACGTGGCCGTGCGCGGCCAGCGCCGCCGGGCCCTCGCCGAAGCAGGGGGAGACGAGCGCGCATCGCGTCCCCGGCGCCAGCGCCGCTGCGAGCAGCCAGAAGCCCTCGGCGGCGCCGTTGAGCACCAGCACCTGCGCCGGATCGACCCCGTGCCGGGCCGCGATCGCGGCGGTCGCCTCAGTCTCGTTGGGATAGGAACGGATGCCGCGCCACGCGCCCATCACCGCGTCGGTCAGCCACGCGGGCGGCGGCGCGTCCACGACGTTGACCGCGAAGTCGTCGTCGCCCGGGCGCACGAGCCGGTCGCCATGCAGCACCCGCGCCGCCACCGCCGGCGCGGCCTCGCCGTCGCGCTCGCCCGCGCCGCCCGGCGCGGCCCCGTCGCGGCCGCCCGGCGCGGCCTCGCCGCCGCGCTCGCCCGCGCCGCCCGGCGCGGCCCCGTCGCGCCCGCCCGGCGCGTTCTCGCCGCCCCGGCCTGCGGCCGCGCCGCCCGCGCTCCGCGCCCGCTCTTCCCCCGCGGCGGGTGCGGCGCCGTTGCGGCTCGGCGGCAGGTCGAGCGCGCGGCCGGCGACGACGAGCACGACGCGGCTCGCCGCCGCCGCCAGCGCCTGCGAGGCGTCGCCCGCGAGGTCCAGCCAGCGGCGCGTCGCGGCGTCGGCGGGCACGGGGGCGAGCCCGGCCTCCTCGGCGACGACGATCGTGGTCGCCGCGCGCGCCGCGAGCGCCGCCACGCCGGCGCGGACGATCGCATCGACTTCGGGCGCGGCGCCGTCGAACGCGCCGTGGCGGTGCATCACGCCGGCGATCCACGCGCCGAGGCCGTCGAGCAGCACGGTGCCGGCCGCCGGCAGCGCGAGCGCGTCGCCGGCCTCGATCGTCTCCCACTCGGCTCCCCGGCGCGCGCGGTGCGCGGCGATCCGCTCCGCCATCTCGGCGTCCGACGCCGCTCCCGTCGCGACGTAGGCGCCGCCGCCGGCGAGGCGCTCGGCGAACGCGCTCTTGCCGCTGCGCCGGCCGCCGATGACCAGCGTCAGGCTCACGCGTCGAAATAGATCAGGGCGTTGACCGCGGCGACCGCGACGGCCGACCCGCCGCGCTCGCCGGCGTTGGTCACGCACGGCAGGCCGGAGGCGGCGAGCCCGGCCTTGGCCTCGGCGGCGCCGACGAACCCCACCGGCAGGCCGACGATCAGTGCCGGATCGGCGGGCGGGCGCGCGGTGAGCTCGGCCAGCGCGGTCGGCGCATTGCCCACCACCCAGATCGCGCCGGCGGGCGCCGCCGCCGCGGCGTGGCGCATCGCGGCCGCGGAGCGGGTGAGCGCCCCGTCGCGCGGCACGTCGGCGTCGAGCGGCACGATCGGCCGGCGCGACGTGATCCCCGCCGCCGCCATGCGTGAGTCGCAGTACACGGGCGCGCCGGCCAGCAGCGCTTCGCGGCCGCGCGTCAGCGCCTCCTCGTCGAGTACGAGCGACGCCCCGAACGACACGTCCGCCGACGCGTGGATGACCCGCTCGGCGACCGCGCGCGAGAGCGGCGGCAGCCCCGAGAGGTCGATCCGCTCGCGCAGGATCCGGTAGCTCTCGACTTCGATCGGGTGGATCACGCGGGCCATCGGACCTCCGCGACCGCGCAGGTCGCGTGCGGCGAGCGGCGCTTGGCCACCACGAGCTCCGCCCCAGGCCCGGCCGACAGCAGCGCCGCCGCCTCGGCCACGCTCGGCGTGCCGACGTGGCGCGCGACCGCCGCGGAGGGCGTCGGGACGGGCACGGACGCCAGCGCCGCGGCGGGATGCGTCCGCAGCGGCACTCCGCGCGCGCTCGCCGCGGCGAGCACGCACGGCTCCTGCGCGCGCCGGTCGACCGTGGCGACCGCGATCACCGCGCCGTCGAGCCCGGCCACCGCCGCCTCGATCAGCCCGAGCAGCTCCTCGGGCGGGCAGCCGAGGCTGCAGCCGGCGCCGACCACCAGGTGCCGCCGCGACGCCGCGAGCGGCTCGCCGCCGGGCGCCGCCGGCGCGGCCTCGGCGCGCCGCGCCGCTCGGCGCGCGTTCACGGCCGCCGCCCGACGATCACGGTGACCGGGTTCTCGGCGGCCAGCCGGTGCCCGCCGGCGATCGAGCGCACGCGGCTCGCCTGCAGCGTCGTCGCGGTCACCTCGAGGCCCTGCGCGGAGAGGCGGTCCATCGCCGGCCCGATCCGCTCCACCAGCGCGGCGGTCATCACCACTACGCGGCGCGTCCGCAGTGACACCTGGTCGAGCATCACCTCGCCGCCCCCGCCGATGAACGCCGCGTCCGGGTCGGGCAGGTCCCACAGCGCCTCCGGCGCCACGCCCGTCACGGTGCGCACCGGCACGCCATGTGCCGCGGCGTTGCGGGCCGTGAGCGCGATCGCGTCGGGATCGCGGTCGATCGCGATGACGGCCGCGCCCAGGCGGGAGCACTCGATCCCCACCGAGCCACTGCCGCAGCCGACGTCCCAGATCAGGTCGCCGGTTCCCGGACCGAGCGCGGCGAGCGCGACGGCGCGGACCTCCGCCTTCGTGATCATCCCGGCGCGGTGCTCGAACGCGTCCTCGCCGAGCGCCCAGTGCGTCGGGCGCGGCGCCGGCTCACCCTCGTGCACGATCACGACGTTCGGCTCGGCGTACGTGTCGCCGGGCGTCGCTGCAACCAGCCGCTCGTCGGCGGTCCCGAGCGCCTCGGCGACCGTCACCGGACGCCCGGCCAGCGCGGCGATGATCGCCGCCGCCGACGTGGTCGGGTCGGTGAGCACCGCGACTTTCGGGTGGCGCAGCGCCGTGTGGATCGCGTGCCGCGGGTCGCGGCCGTGGGCGGAGACGACCAGCGCGTCGTCCCACGGCAGCCCAAGCCGCGCGAACGCGAGCGCGACCGACGACGGCGCCGGATGCACGTCGAGCCGCTCCGGGCCCGCAGCCACGCCGAGCGCGCGCACGATCCCGAAGAACCCCGGATCGCCCGATGCGAGCACGCACACGGCGCCGGTCTCGTGGGCGAGCTCGACGAGCGTGCGGTCGATCCCCGCGCCCAGCACGACGCGGCGCGCGCCGGGCGGGGCGAGCTCGAGCGCGGCCCGGCCGCCGGCCACGACGTCGGCCTGGTCCAGCAACGCGTCGGTGCCCGGCGGGACGCGGCCCCCGCTCACGCCGAGCACGGCGATCCGTCTCATGCGGGAACCGTGACACGCCGCGGCGCGAGTGTCATCCCCGGGGCTCCTTGCGGCGATAGCGGTCGGGCCGCCCGAGCGGGCGATAGCGGTGCCCGTAGCCCGCGTCGTAGACGTGCGAGCGCCCGCCGTCGGCGCCCAGCGCCGGCCCGACGAGCACGAGCGCCTGGGTCGTGATCTTCGCCGCGCGGATGCGCTCGCCGAGCTCACAGAGCGGGCAGCGGAAGACAATCTCGTCGGGCCAGCTCGCGCGATAGGCGACGGCGCACGGCGTGTCCTGCGCGTAGCCGCCGGCGAGCAGGTCCGCCTGCAGCTCGCGCGGGCGCCGCACGCTCAGGAACAGCGCCATCGTCGTCCCGTGCGCCGCGAACGCCGCCAAGTCCTCGTTGGCCGGCATCGACGTGCGCTGCGCGCGGCGGGTGAGGATCAGCGACTGCGACACGTCCGGCACCGTCAGCTCCTGCCCGAGCGCCGCGGCGGCCGCGGCGAGCGAGCTCACGCCCGGCACGATCTCGCACTCCAGCCCGAGTTCGCGGCAGACCCGCAGCTGCTCGTGCAGCGTCCCGTAGAGCGTCGGGTCGCCGGAGTGCACGCGCGCGACGGACAGCTCTTCGCGCGCCGCGCGGCGATAGATCTCGACCACGTCGTCGAACGTCTTGTCGTCGGATGCAACCAGCTCCGCGCCCGGCCGGGCGTGCTCGAGCACGGCCGGGTCGACGAGCGAGCGCGCCCACACGATCACGTCCGCCTCGCCCAGCACCCGCACCGCCCGCAGCGTGAGCAGGTCGGGCGCGCCCGGCCCGGCGCCGACGAACCAGATCACGCCCGCGCCCCTCGCCGCGCCACGCGCACCAGATCCGGCCGCACGCCGAGCAGCGCGCGCACGATCAGCGCGGTGATCACCGCCTCGAGCACCGCGACCACCGCGTAGGCGCCGAGCGTGGTGCTCGCGAGCGCGCCGCGGTGGATCGACACCGCGGCGAACAGCAGGACCTCGGCGACGTAGATCGACGCCGCGACCATCACGTTGACCGCGGCCGCGAGCCCGCAGGCGAGCGGCAGCCCGACGAACCGCCGCAGCGCCAGCAGCAGCGGGTAACCGACGAACGCGGGTACGAGCGCGAGGTTCGTGATCGTCAGGCCGAGCGTCGTGACCCCGCCGTCGCCGAACACGACCTGGATCGCGCACACGACCGCGATCGTGAGCGCGCCGACCCAGGGCCCGAGCAGCGCGACGGCGAGCGTCCCGCCGAGCAGGTGGGCCTGCGTCCCCATCCCGATCGGGACGATCGGCGCGTCGCCGACCAGGAAGAACGCCGCGGCGAGCCCGGCCAGCGGCAGGTCGCGCTCGCGCATCGTGGCCCGCGCGCGCTTGAGGCACACGCCGACGCCCGCCGCGCCGGTGGCGGCGCCGATCAGGGCGGCCTCGCCGGTCAGGAAGCCGTCGGGGATGTGCATAGCTCGAGCGCCGCGGCGGCGCCGACGACGAAGGTGACGGGCGGGGGAAGCGGCTCGGGCAGGGCGGCGAGCGTCCCGCGCAGCACGCGCTGCTCTTGGCGGAACGCCGCGCTGATCGCGGCCACCGGGGTCTCCGGGGCGCGCCCGCCGGCGATCAGGGCCGCGGCGATCCGGCGGATGTGCCCGCGGCCGGTGAGGATCACGAGCGTCCCGCCGAGCCGCGCCAGCGCGGCCCAGTCGGGCGGCTCGGCGTGCTCGTCGTCGTCGTTGCCGTCGACGAACGTGGCGGTGACCGAGAGCTGGCGCAGCATCAGCGGGATCCCGGCCGCGGCGGGCGCCGCGAGCGCGGAGGACACGCCGGGGACGATACGCACGTCGATCCCCGCCGCTCGCAGGGCGACCGCCTCCTCGCCGCCGCGCGAGGCCAGGAACGGGTCGCCGCTCTTGAGCCGCACGACGTCCTGGGTGCGCGCGAGCTCGATCAGCAGCGCGTTGACCTCGTCCTGTGGCAGCGCGCTTCGCGCGGGCGAGCGGCCCACGCACAGCCGCTCCGCGTCGTCGGGCGCGAGCGTGAGGATCGCGTTCATCGACGGGCGGTCGTAGACGACCACGCGTGCCGTGCGCAGCAGTTCGGCGGCGGCGATCGTCAGCAGGCGGGGGTCGCCCGGTCCGGCGCCGACCAGATGGACGGTCATGCGGCTCCTCTCGTCGCGACCAGCCATGGTCCGGCCCAGCGGCCGCTGTCGCCCGCCACCAGCACGAGCGAGCGCATCGTGACCGTGTCGGGGTCAAGCGCGGACAGCGTCGTCGCGATCACGGACTCGCCCGCGCGGGCGACGTCGGTGGCGACGGCGGCGGGCGTCTCGCCCGGGCGCGCCGCGCGCAGGATCGCCAGCGCGCGATCGAACGGCGCCGTGCGCGTCGCCGAGCGCGGGTTGTAGAGCGCGAGCGCGATCCCGCACGCCGCCAGCGCGCGCAGCCGGCGCTCGACGGTCTCCCACGGCGTGTGCAGGTCAGACAGCGAGAGCGTCGCCCAGTCGTCGGCGAGCGGCGCGCCGAGCCGCGCCGCCGCGGCGAGCGCGGCGGTCACGCCGGGGATCACCTCGACCGGCGTCTCCCCGGCCGCCGCGAGCGTGCGCGCGGCCATCCCGTGCACGCCGGCGTCGCCGGAGGAGACGAGTGCGACGCGCGCGCCGGCACGCGCCCGCGACAGCGCCTCGAGCGCGCGCTCGACCTCCTCGCCGATCCGCCCGCGCACGACCTGCTGGCGGTCGAGCAGATCCGCGCACTGATCCACGTACGGGCCGTAGCCGACCACGACGTCGGCCTCGCGCACGGCGCGTTCCGCCGCCGCCGTACGGTGCTCCGGGCCGCCCGGGCCGAGGCCGACGATGAACAGCGTCATGCGGTGAGCGCGTTGAAGCCCGCGGGCAGCTCGAGGCGGTGGGCGGACATGAAGCCGGCGTCGGCCAGCAGCTCGCGCGTGGTGCCGTCGGCGACGACCTGGCCGCGGTCGAGCACGACGGCGCGCGGGCAGAGCTCGAGCGCGTAGGGGAGGTCGTGGGTGACGAGCAGCAGCGCGTGGCGCAGCGACAGCAGCACGTCGAGCAGCTCGCGGCGCGCGGCCGGGTCGAGCGCGCTCGTCGGCTCGTCGAGGATCAGCACGTCCGGCTCGCACGCCAGTACGCCCGCGATCGCCGCGCGCCGGCGCTCGCCCATGCTGAGCGCATGCGGCGGCCGCGCCGCGAGCTCGGTCAGCCGGACGGCGTCGAGCGCGGCGTCCACACGCGCCCGCAGTGCCTCGCCGGAGAGCCCCTGGTTGGCCGGCCCGAAGGCGACGTCCTGCTCCACGGTCGGCATGAACAGCTGGTCGTCGGGGTCCTGGAAGACGATCCCGACATGGCGGCGCAGGGCGCGCCGCTCGGGCACGGCGCCGCCCACCGACACGCTGCCCGTGAGGTCGTCGAGCGCCCCGCAGGCCGCGAGCGCGAGCGTCGTCTTGCCCGCGCCGTTGGGACCCATGACCGCGACGCGCTCACCCGCGGCCACGTCGAGATCGATGCCGGCGAGCGCGGGGGTCCCGTCCGGGTAGGCGTAGACGAGCCCGCGCAGCGACAGGGCGGGCGGACCCTCGGACGCGACGGCGGGCGCGGGGCGCAGCGCCGGGCGGCGGATCGCGGGCGGCGCGAGCGGCGCGCGCGTCGCGCGGCGGCTGCGCCGGCTCCCGCGCGCCGGCCCGTCTCCGTGCGGCGTGAGCGCGATCGGCGTTCCGACCTTGTCCTCGTAGGAGGGCAGGCGGACGCGGTACGTGCAGAGGTCGCAGTTCATCCGCACCGGCCCGGTCAGCGCCTCCCGGTAGCGCTCGAGCACGAGCCGCGCCAGCCGCCGATCCGGCCCGAGGTGCGGGCCGCCGACGACCTCCAGCCCGGGGTGTTGCGCCGCCCACTCCGCCGCCTGGGCGTAGATGCGCGGCACGAGCACGCCGGTGAACAGGAAGAACGGGACGACCGCGATGTGGCGGGCGCCGAGCCGGCGGCAGCGCTCCAGCGCACCGGCGACGCTCGGCTGGGCCACGCCCGCGAACGCCGGCTCGACGAGGCCGAGCCCGCGCCCGTCGGCGAGCAGCCGGGCGACCTTGTAGAGGTCCGACGTGGCGTCGGGGTCGCTCGAGCCGCGGGCCACGAGCACGACGGCGCTCTCGGCCGGGTCGAAGTCCCCCAGCGCCTCGCGCGCGCGGTCCTCGGCGACGGCGAGCACCGCGGGGTCGATCCCCAGGTCGCGGCCCATCCGGAACGCGACGCCGGGATGGCGCGCGCGGGCGCGCGCCAGTGCCGCCGGGCCGTCGTTCTTGAGGTGGCCGGCGGCCAGCAGCACGAGCGGGATCGAGACGACGTCTGTGTTCCCGCGCGCGACCAGCTCGTCGATTCCGGCGTCCACGAGCGGCTCGGCGAGCTCGATGAAGCCGAAGCCGACCGGCAGCTCGCGCGCCGCCTCGCGCACGTGGCCGGCGAGCGTCCAGAACTCCTCGATCCCGTCGGCGTCGCGGCTCCCGTGGCCGACGACCAGCAGCGCGGCGCTCACACCCACCCCCGCGCGGCGGCGAGGACGGCGGCGGCCGCGAGCGGCATGACCAGCGAGACGGCCCAGGCGGGCGCGGCCGCGCGCGGTGTCAGCGCGAGCGCCGGCATCCGCCCGTCGTATCCGCGCGCGAGCATCGCGACGTGGACTCGCTCGCCGCGCTCGAACGCGCGCATCGCGACGGTGCCGGCCGTACGGGCCGCCGAGCGCGCCTGCCACAGCCAGCGCGGGTCGTCGCCGCGCAGCGCGCGGGCGAGCCGCATGCGCGTGAGGTCGTCGAGCAGCAGCTGCAGGTAGCGCAGCGCGAAGCCGGCGATCGCGGTCAGCTGGCGCGGCGCGCCGAGCCGCTCCAGCCCGCGCAGGATGTCCGCAGGCGGGGTCGTCCACGCCAGGACGCCGGTCGCCAGCACGACGAGCGTCGCCTTGGCGAGGATCGAGAACGCGAGCCACAGCCCGTCGGGGCTGACGAACGGCAGCACGACGACGAACAGCACGAACGGCACCTCGATCGCCAGCCGGCCGGCGAGCAGGCTCGGCGGCGTGCGCGCGAGCACCGCCACGGCCGCCAGCAGCGCCGCGTCGATCGCGTACGGCCACACGAGCTCCCCGCGCGGGATCAGCGCCACCGCGACCGCGAACAGGATCGTCGCGAGCACCTTGCACTCCGCGGGCGCGCGGTGCAGTTCGGTTTCGACGGCCGCCTCAGGCCGGGGGCCGTGCCCGCTCATATCCGGCCGCCCCGTCCTTCGCGGCGGGCCGGGACGATCACCGTCGACATGTACGGGCCGGCTCCGTCGGGGGCGACGAGCGTCTGGCCCGCGCGTCCGAGCTCCTCGCCGTAGACGGCGCGCTCGCCGGCGGCCTCGAGCACCTGCGGGAGGTGGCGGCCGCCCTTGTAGACGACGACGGTGTCGAAGCTCTCGAGCGCGTCCAGCAGCGCGTCGTGGCCGGCCGTGTAAGGAACGAGCGCGAGCCGCTCGGAGCCCTCGGCGAGCACGGTCCCCGAGCGCGCGGCGAGGTCCTGCATCGCGGTGATGCCCGGGACGGTCTCGATCTCGACGCCGGGGACGAGCGCGCGCACGGTGTGGGCGATGTAGGCGAACGTGGAGTAGAGGTTGGGGTCGCCGATTGTCGCGAACGCCGCGGTGCCGGTGCGCACGACGCGCGCGATTGCCTCGCCGGCGCGGTCCCAGTGCTCGGCGCGGGTCGCGGCGTCGGTCATGCCGAAGCCGAGCAGCTCGACGGCGACGTGTTCGGCGACGATCTCGGCTGCACGGCCGCCGTCGGGGACGAACACGCGGTCGGCCTCCTTGAGCGCGCGCAGCGCCTTGAGCGTGAGGTGCTCCGGATCGCCGGGGCCGACGCCGACGCCGATCAGCCTCATACGAGCGCCTCAGTGGTCGCGGCGGCGAGCAGGCGCCGCGCCGTGGCGGGCGTCGCCGCCCAGTGCGTGTGCAGGTAGGACGCGTGCACGAGCCCTTGGACGTGGCCCTCGCGGCGGCGGTGCTCCCACGCGGCGCCGCCCGGTGTGACCTGCGAGTAGTGGAACTCGTGGCCGCGCATGCGCGTGCCCGCGGGGAAGACCGGGTGGTCGGCGAGCGCGACGGCCTCGCGGTAGCCGAGCGTCAGGCGGTCGGTCATGCGGGCGTCGATCGGGAGGACGCCGCACATCGCGTGGCCGTCGAGCTCGCGCGCGAGGTAGAGCAGACCGCCGCACTCGGCGAGGATCGGGCCGCGGAAGGCCGCGATCTGCTCGCGCAGGCGCGTGTTCGCGGACAGCTCGGCACCGAAGATTTCGGGGAAGCCGCCCGCGAGGATCAGCGCGCCGGCGTCCGGGAGTGTCTCGTCGCGCAGCGGGTCGAACTCGACCAGCTCCGCGTTGCGCAGCAGCTCGAGGTTCTCCTCGTAGTGAAACGAGAACGCGGGGCCGCGGGCGATCGCGACTTTGGCGGTCGAGGACTCTGCGTCCGGCGACCAGGCGGGGCCGGGCATGGCCGGGGCCGTGCGGGCGAGCGCGAGCAGCGCGTCGACATCGCAGTGCGCCTCGACCGTCTCGGCGAGCCGGCCGATCACGGCGGCGGCGCGGGGCGCGCGCTCGGCGACCGGCACGAGGCCGAGATGGCGCTCGGGGACCTCCAACGCCGCGTCGCGGGGCAGGGCGCCGAGGACGGGGATGCCTTCGAGCGCGTCGCGCAGCAGCTCGGCGTGGAACTCGCTTCCCACGCGGTTGAGGACGACGCCCGCGACGTTCACGTCCGGGTCGAACGTCCGGTAGCCGTGCACGATCGCCGCCACGCTGCGGGCCATCGCGGCTGCGTCGACGACGAGCACCACGGGCGCGCCGAGCAGCTTGGCGACATGTGCCGTGGAGGCGAGCTCGCCGCGGCCGGACGCGCCGTCGTAGAGCCCCATCACGCCCTCGATCACCGCGACGCCGGCGCCGCGGCTGCCGTGGCGGGCGAGCGGGGCGATCAGCTCGGGGCCCGACAGGAACGCGTCGAGGTTGCGGCCGGGACGGCCGGTGGCCAGCGCGTGATAGCTCGGGTCGATGAAGTCGGGACCGACCTTGAACGCCGTCGGGCGCTCGCCGCGGCGGCGCAGCGCGGCCATGAGGCCGGTGGCGACCGTGGTCTTGCCCGCGCCGGAGCTCGTGCCCGCGATGACGACGCGCGCTACCACTCGATCCCCTGCTGGGCGCGGATGCCCTCGTCCATCGGATGCTTGACCTTAACGACCTCGCTCACGAGGTCCGCCGCGGCCACCAGGCCCGGCGAGGCGTCGCGGCCGGTCACGACGACGTGCTGGAAGCCCGGCCGGTGCGTGAGCGTGTCCACGATCTCCTCCTCGGGGACCCAGCCGTACTTGATCGCGTACGTGAGCTCGTCGAGCAGCAGGAACTCGTAGGTCTCGGCCTCGATCCGGCGGCGGACCTCCGCCCAGCCCTCGCGCGCCCGGTCGGCCGACTCCTCGAGGTCGCGGCTGATCCACGTCCAGCCGTCGCCCATCTTCTCCCAGTCGATCCCGCCCAGCGCCGCCGCGGCCTTCGCCTCGCCGACCTTCCACTTGCCGGACTTCACGAACTGGAACACGCCGCAGCGGTAGCCGCGCGCCCACGAGCGCATCAGCATCCCGAACGCGCTCGTCGACTTGCCCTTGCCGTGCCCGGTCAGCACGATCAGCAGCGGCCGGTCGCGGGGCTTGCGGCGCTTGGGGTCGGCACTGCCGATGTCTTCGCTCACGCGGCCTTCCTCGTCTCGAGCGCGGTCAGGGGGAGCAGGCGCGCGCCGGCCGCCTCGGCCAGCTCGCGGGCGAGGCCGAGTCTGACCGGTCCCTGCTCGCCGTCGAAGACGACGACCCCGGCGGCGGCCTTCGCGAGCCGCTGCGCGGCGCGCAGGGCGGCGGGACGGTCCTGCGTGCGGCCGTCGGTGACGACGAGCGCGAGCGCGCGCCGCGACGGATCGCGGCGCTGCTCGAGCACGATCACCCGCGCGGCCTCGTCGAGGCCGGCCGCGAGCGGCGTGCCGCCCCCGGTCGGCAGCGACGCGAGCGCGGCCGCCGCCCGCTCGACGCTGCCGGTCGGCGGCAGGACGAGCTGCGCCACGGCGCCCCGGAACGTCACGAGCGCGACACGGTCGCGGCGCTGGTAGGCGTCGGTGAGCAGGCCCAGGATCGCGCCCTTCGCCCGCGCCATCCGCCGCCGCGCGCCCATCGAGCCGGAGGCGTCGACGCAGAACACGACGAGGTTGCCCTCGCGCCCGGCGCGCACGTGCTCGCGCAGATCCGCGCGAGTCAGGGCAGCCGCCGCGCCGGCGCGCCGCTGCGTGCCGGTCGCGCGGGCTGGGCTCGTCGCCGCCGCGCGCGCCGCGCCGGCCGGCCCGGGCGCGCTCGCCTCGCCTGCCGCGCTCATCGCGCCGGGTCGCCCGGGCGCGCTCGCCGTGCCCGCCGCGCTCATCGCGCCGGGTCGCCCGGGCGCGCTCGCCGTGCCCACCGTGCTCATCGCGCCGGCCGGCCCGGGCGCGCTCGCCTCGCCCGCCGCGCTCATCGCGCCGGCCGGCCCAGGCGCGCTCGGCGGGCGGCCCTCGGCGCGCGCCCGGCGCGCGGTCGAGTCCGCGGCGCCTCCGGGGCGTGTCGCGGCGTCCCTCCCGGCAGTGATGGCGCGGCGGATCGCCGCGGCTCGCAGCGTGGCCGCGAGCGCGAGGTCGGTGGTGGGGCCGTCTGGCGGGCGCGAGTCGACGGCCGGGCCGCCGCCGCTGGCGCGGCTGCGGCGGCCCGTCGCGCCGCGGCCGAGGCCGGACAGGGCGAGCAGGGGCGCGCGGCCGGGTTCAGCGGGCGCGTCGGTGCGGTGGGGAGCGGGTGCGTCCGCGCGATAGGCGCGCGGCTCGGCGGGCGGGCGCGCGTCGCTCTCGTCCGGCGCCCGGTCGGGAGCCTTCGCGCCGCCGCCGCGCGGTGGCTCGGCGGCCTCGTCGTCGCGTCGCGCGGCGGCGTCGCGCCGCACGGCATCTCCCTCGGCCGCAGCATCCGCGCCCGCCGCGTCGCCCGGCGCCCCCGCGCCGTCACCGAGCCCGCTCCCGTTCGACCCTCCGCCGCCGTCGGGCGGCAGGTCGTCGCCGGCCTCGTCCATCGCGGCGTCCAGCTCGCCGGGATCGAGCCCCGGCTCCTGCAGCGGCCCGCGCCGGCGCCGGTGGGCGAGCGCCAGCCGCGCCGCGCGGCGGACGTGGTCGCGATCGACCTCCTGCGCACCGTCGAGCGCGGCCAGCGCCTTCGCCGCACGCGCACAGACGATGTCGGCGCGATGGCCGTCCACGCCGAGCCGTGCGCACGTGCCGGCGATCAGCAGGAGCATCCTGTCAGGCAACCTGACAACCGTCTCGCGCGCGGCGGCGACACGCGCCGCCAGTGCCGCGTCCTCGCTCTCCCAGGCGGCCGCGAACGCCGGCGGGTCGGCGTCGAAGGCCAGCCTGCGGCGGACGATCTCCACGCGCACGGCCGTGTCGGAGCTGCCGGCGACCTCGACGGACAGGCCGAAGCGATCGAGCAGCTGCGGGCGCAGCTCGCCCTCCTCGGGGTTCATCGTGCCTACGAGCAGGAACCGCGCCTCGTAGGACGTCGAGATCCCGTCGCGCTCGATGTGGACGCGCCCGAGCGCCGCGGCGTCGAGCAGCACGTCGACCAGGTGATCGGGCAGCAGGTTGACCTCGTCGACATACAGCAGCCCCTCGTGGGCCGCGGCCAGCAGCCCGGGCCGGAACGCGCTCGCGCCCTCGGCCAGGGCGCGGTCGAGGTCGAGCGTCCCGAGCACGCGATCGGCGGTCGCCCCGATCGGCAGCTCCACGAGCGAGCCGACGAGCGGCGCCAGCCCGCGGACCGCGGTCGTCTTCGCGGTCCCGCGCTCGCCGCGCACCAGCACGCCGCCGATCGCCGGATCGACGGCGCACGCGAGCAGCGCCTCGCGCAGGTCGTCCTGCCCGACGAGCGCGCTGAACGGGTACGCCGTCACGCCGACGCCTCCTCGAGCTCGCCCTCGACCTCGAGATACGCCTCGCGCAGGAGCTCGAGCGACTCCGGCGCCGCGTCCCACAGCCCGCGGTCGGCCGCCTCGAGCAGCCGCTCGGCGATCGCCCGCAGTGCCCACGGGTTCGACCGGCGCAGGAAGTCGCGCACGTCGTCGGAGCCGACATAGCGCTCGGTCACCGACTCGTACATCCAGTCCTCGACCACGCCCGTGGTGGCGTCGTAGCCGAACAGGTAGTCGACGGTCGCCGCGAGCTCGAACGCGCCCTTGTAGCCGTGGCGCATCATCGAGCCGATCCAGCGCGGGTTCGCGACGCGGCTGCGGAAGACGCGCCGCGCCTCCTCGGCGAGCGTGCGCGCGGCCGGGTGCGACGGGTCCGAGGAGTCGCCGATCACCGCGCGCGGATCGGCTCCCGCCAGGTGGCGCACGTAGGCGATCATCCCGCCGTGCTCGGCGAAGTAGTCGCTCGAGTCGAGCAGGTCGTGCTCGCGCGTGTCGACGTTCTTGACCGCGACGTCGATGCGCGCGAACTGGCGCCGCATCGCGCTGCGCGCCTCCGCGCCGCCGAGCCCGCGGCCGTAGGCATGGCCGCCCCAGGCCTCGTACACCTCGGCGAGATCGGCGTCGTCGCGCCAGTTGCGCACGTCGACGAGCTGCAGGATCCCCGTGCCGTACGTCCCCGGGCGCCCGCCGAAGATGCGCGCGGTCGCGCGCCGCCACGCCCCGTCGCCCAGCTCCTCGAGCAGCTCGGCCTCGTCGGCCAGCGCGTGCTTGCGGACGAAGTTCAGCTCCTCCGGCTCGTCCAGGCCGGCGACGAGCGTCACCGCGTCGTCGAGCAGGTCCACGAGATGCGGGAACGCGTCGCGGAAGAAGCCCGAGATCCGCACGGTCACGTCGATCCGTGGGCGCCCGAGCTCCTCGAGCGCGATTGGCTCGAGTCCGATCACGCGCCGCGTCTCCTGGTTCCAGCGCGGCCGGACGCCGAGCAGCGCCAGGATCTCGCCGGCGTCGTCGCCCGCGGTCCGCATCGCGGCGGTGCCCCACACGACGATCCCCACCGTCTCCGGATACTCGCCGCCGGCCAGCAGCGCATCGGCCAGCTTCGTACCCGTCTCGTACGCGAGGTCCGACGGCAGCGCGCGCGGGTCGACCGAGTACATGTTGCGCCCGGTCGGCAGCACGTCGAGCCGCCCGCGCGTGGGCGAGCCGGACGGGCCGGCAGGCACGTGGCGGCCGTGCAGGCCGCCGATCAGCGCGGGGATCTCGTTCGCGGCGGCGAGGATCTTGGGGATCACCTCGCACTCGGCGAACGCGCGCGCCTCGGGGCCGTCGGCCTGATCGCCGTACGGCAGCCGCAGTATCGCCCGCACGAGCCCGTCGAGCTGCTCGCCCTGCGGCGGCCGGCCAAGGATGTGCAGCCCGTCGCGCACCTGCAGGTCCTTGATCTCGCACAGGTAGCCGTCGACGTGCTCGATCAGCGCCGCGAAGTCCTCCAGCGCGGGCTGCTCGCCGGTCACCTCGAGGTCGTGGTGGAGGTCGGCCTCATGCAGCAGCGTCCAGATCCGGCCGGCGAGCGTGGGCAGCTTCGCGGGGTCGAGCGCCTCCGAACGGGCGTACTCGTCGAGCAGCTGCTCGAGCTGTGCCAGCTCGTCGTAGGTCTCCGCGCGCATCATCGGCGGCACGAGGTGGTCGACCACGACCGCGTGCGCGCGGCGCTTGGCCTGCATGCCCTCGCCCGGGTCGTTGACGACGAACGGGTAGAAGAGCGGCACGTCGCCCAGGCACGCGTCGGGAGCGCAGCCCGCTGACAGGCCGAGCGACTTGCCCGGCAGCCATTCCAGCGTCCCGTGCTTGCCGAGGTGCACGATTGCGTCGGCGCCGAAGCGTGCGTCGAGCCAGCGGTAGGCGGCGAGGTAGTGATGCGCGGGGGCGAGGTTGGGGTCGTGGTAGATCGCGACCGGGTTCTCGCCGTACCCGCGTGGCGGCTGGATCGCCAGGAAGACGTTGCCGAGCTCGAGGCCGGCGATCACGAAATCGTCGCCGTCGACGTACCACTCGCCGGGCGGCGGGCCCCACGTGCGCACGACGTATCGCGCAGCTCGGCGGGCAGCGTGGCGAACCAGCGCTCGTAGTCGTCGATCGGCAGGCGCGCTGGTGCACTGGCAAGCTGGTTGTCTGACAGGAAGTCGTGGTCATGGCCGCCGGTCGCGATCAGCGCGTGGATCAGCGCGTCGCCGTCGGCGAACTCGTGCTCGACGCAGTGCCCGGCGGCCTTCAGCGCCGCCAGCAGCTCCATCGCGCTCGCCGGCGTGTCCAGCCCGACCGCGTTGCCGACCCGCGCGTGCTTGGTGGGGAACGAGGAGAGCACGATCGCGGTGCGCTGCTGCGCGCGGTCGAGCGTCCTCAGCCGCGCATGTCTGACAGCCAGACAAGCAAGCCGGTCACAGCGCTCGTGGTCGGGCGCGTAGTGGAGAGCGTCAACACCCTCGAGCGGCTCCTTGAACGAGATCGGGACGCCGATGATGCGCCCGTCGAACTCCGGGATAGCGACCTGCATCGCGGCGTCGAGCGGCTTCAGGCCGGCGTCCGACTGCGCCCAGCGCTCGCGCGACGTGGTCGCGCAGAGCCCCTGGATGACCGGCACACCCAGCGCTTCGAGCGCCTCGGCGTGCCACTCGTCTCCCGCGTGCGAGCCGCCGGAGGCCAGCACGGTGGTGATCAGCGCGTCGATCCGGCCGTCGAGCTGGCCGAGTACCGGCGCGTCGCCGCGCAGCGAGTACGTCCAGACGCAAACCGGCTGCCCGCCGGCGCGCTCGATCGCCGCCGCGAGCGCGTCGACGAACGCCGTGTTGCCGGTCACGCGGTGCGAGCGGTAGAAGACGACACCGACGCGCGGGCGGCCGTCGGGCTCGGGCAGCGCCGCGACGTCGCCCGTGCCGGGCACGTAGACGCCGGAGTCGGCGAGCTCGCGCGGCGGCTCGAAGCCGTGCCCGGTCAGCCCGAACGTGTCCGCGAGGAAGCGCAGCAGCTCGCGCGTGTTGTCGACCCCGCCGTGCCGCAGGTACTCGAACGCCTGGGCGACCGCGCCCGCGGGCGCGAGCGAGAGGCCGGCGAGCTCCGCGTCGGGCTCGGCCTCGCCGCCCAGCAGGATCAGCGCGATCCCGTCGCGCTCGCACACGGAACGCAGCGCCGCGACGCCCTCCGGCCAGGCGCGGCGCCCGCCGAGCAGGCGCACCACCACCACGCGCGCGCCGGCCACGAACTCCGCCGGGTCGTCGACCAGGTTCGCGGCGCGCACCTCCGGGAAGTCGTCCGGCAGCTCGCGGATCGCGTAGGCCGCGGCGAGGATCTCGGTGTCGGCGGTCGTCAGCAGACGGAGCATGCAGGTCCGATCTGGGGCAGCCCCTCCGGGGCGCCCCGGTCGATGAGGTCGAGCAGCGCGGGCGCGTCGATGTGCGCCCCGAACCAGTCCGCGAGCCGGTCGAGGTGGGACTCGCGGACGGCGGCGAACGGCGTCGTGCCGGGCGTCCACTCGCGGTCGCGCCGCTGCGCGACCCAGGCGAGCAGGGCGCGGCGCGCCGCGTCACCCTCGAGCAGTCCATGCCAGGACGTGCCGAGGACGTCGCCGGCGCGCACCAGCGGCGCCTCGTCGTCGAGGCGGCCGTGGCGGATCTCGTACCCGCCGGCGGCGACGCCGAGCACCGTGCCGGTGACGCGGCGGAGCAGCTTCTCGGCCTCGAAGCGCGTGCGGACCCCCAGCAGGCCGAGGCCGTCGACCCGGCCCGCGCCGCTCTCCACCGCGTCGTCGATCGTCATGCCGAGCATCTGGTAGCCGCCGCAGATGCCGAGGATCGGCCCCCGCCGCTGCGCCAGCGCGCGATCGAGCCCGGCCTCGCGCAGCGAGCGCAGGTCCTCGACCGTGGCCTTCGTGCCCGGGACGATCACGAGGTCCGCGCGCTCGACGTCGGCCGCCGAGCGCGTGAAGCGCACCGATACGCCGGGCTCGGCCGCGAGCGCGTCGATGTCGGTGAAGTTGCTCATCCAGCGCAGGCGGATCACCGCGACCTCGAGCGTGTCGCGCCCGAGCGGCGGCCGCGGGTCGGCGTGGCGCAGCGCGAGCGAGTCCTCCGCGTCGAGGAAGGCGCCGTCCAGCCACGGCAGGACCGCGAGCGTCGGGCGTCCGGTCAGCTCGTGCAGCGTGTCGAGGCCGGGCGCGAGGATGCTCGGGTCGCCGCGGAACTTGTTGATCACGAAGCCGGCGATGAGCGCCTGGTCTGCGGGCTCGAGCAGCGCCAGCGTCCCGTAGAGCGCGGGGAACACGCCGCCGCGGTCGATGTCGCCGATCAGCAGCACCGGCATGTCGGCCGCGCGCGCGAGCCCCATGTTGGCGAGGTCGCGCTCGCGCAGGTTGATCTCGGCCGGGCTCCCCGCGCCCTCGCAGATCACGACGTCAAAGCGCGCGCGCAGGTCGTGCAGCGCCGCCCGCACCGGCGCCTGCAACTCGGCCTTGAGGTCCTGGTAGGAGCGCGCGGTGGCGTTCGCGTACGGCTTGCCCATGACGAGCACCTGGCTGCGATGCGAGCCCGAGGGCTTGATCAGCACGGGGTTCATCGCGGCCTCGGGCTCGATCCCGCACGCGGCGGCCTGCATGATCTGGGCACGGCCGATCTCGGCGCCCGAGGCCGTGACGGCCGAGTTGAGCGCCATGTTCTGCGCCTTGAAGGGGGCGACCGAGACGCCCCGGCGCTTCAGCCAGCGGCACAGCGCGGCGGTCACGACGCTCTTGCCGGCATCCGACGCCGTGCCGGCGACGAGCAGCGCGCCGCTCATGCCAGCCTCCACGCGAGCAGCGCCGCGGCGAGGCTGACGCGGCGCGCGAGGGAGACAGCGCGCGCGACGTCCAGCGGCTCCGGCGCGCGGCCGTCGCCGAGCACCGGCCGGCGCTCGACCCGGCCCGCGTAGGCGAGCGGGCCGCCGAGGCGCAGGCCCAGCGCGCCCGCGAACGCCGCCTCGATCTGGCCCGCGTTCGGGCTCGGGTGCGCCGCGGCGTCGCGACGCCAGGTCCGCAGCGCGGCCGGGGCGAACAGCACCGTCAGCCCCGCGGCGAGCCGCGCCGCGGGCCAGTTGAGCACGTCGTCGGCGCGCGCCGCGGCGCTGCCGAAGCGCGCGTGGCGCGGGCTGCGGTTGCCGACCATCGCGTCGAGCGTGTTCACCGCGCGGTAGCCCAGCACGCCGGGCGCGCCCGCGACGGCCGCCCACAGCAGCGGCGCCACGACCGCGTCGACGGTGTTCTCGGCCACCGACTCGATCGCCGCCGCGCACAGCCCGGACGCGTCGAGCACCTCGGGATCGCGGCCCACGAGCGACCGGATGCGCCGCCGCGCGCCCGCCAGGTCCTCGCGCGCGACGAGATCAGCGACCGCGTGGGCCTCACGCGCCAGCGAGCGCCCGCCGAGCGCGGTCCACAGGCACGCGGCGCGGAACAGCGCGCGCCCGCGCGGCGCCAGCGCGCGCTCGATCGCCGCCGCGCCCAGCGCCACCGCGCCGGCCAGCGTCGCGGCGTACACCGCTCCCGCACGGCGGGTCGGCCGGTGCGCGACGCGCTCCAGCGCGGCGGCGGCACGCCCGAAGCCGGCGACGGGATGGGCTCGACGCGGGTCGCCGAACAGCGCGTCGGCGGCGACGCCGAGCGCGATCGCCGCCCCGCCCGGCGACGCGAGACGAACGAAACGGGTCTGACCCCTTTTGTTCGTCGCGGTCATGGGCGGCGACCGCGGTCGTTGACTCGCGAGACCGTCCAGCGGCCGTCGTGGGCGTGCAGCTCGGTGATCGCCGTCGGGGCGACGTCGATCCGCCACAGCGCGATCGGCGGTGCGTCGAGCGCGCGGGTCACCGCGGCGCGGACGACGCCGGCGTGGGTGAACGCGATCGCGGTGCCGTCGAGCGCCGCCTGCGCCTCGAGCCAGGCGCCGACGCGCGCCAGCAGCGCCGTCAGCGACTCGCCGCCGTGCGGCGCCGCATCGGGGTCGGTCATCCAGGCGCGCAGCTCGTCCTCGGCGAGGTCCGCGAGCGTGCGGCCCGCCCAGCAGCCCCAGTCGCACTCCGCCAGCGCCGGCTCGACCGCGCCTTCTCGCCCCGCCAGCTCTGCCGTCTCGCGCGCCCGCAGTGCCGGCGAGGTCAGCGCCTCGCCGCGCGGCAGCCGCCCGCCGAGCCGCTCCGCGGCCGCGCGCCCGGAGGCGTCCAGCGGCTCGTCGGCGCCGAAGGCACCCGCGCGCACGGCATCCGTCGACGCGTGCCGGACCAGCAGCAGGCGACGCATCACGCCCCGGGGCGGGCGGAACGGCGACGTGGGCGGTGGGGCAAGGGCAACCTCCTCGGGATGACGCGTCCCGTCGGTTCGTCCCGCGAAGGACGGCGTCCTGGCTTTCGGGTGTCCCGATCACAGTGGCGCGACCGCGCCGGACTCGCACCGGCTTCCCCGCACCTTCGCGGCTGAGGGCGGGACGATAGCGTGGGCGGCGATGCACCTGCACATCCGCCCCCTCGACACCGGCGCCATGACCGCCGCGCGCGAGCGCCAAGGCCAGCTCGTCAAACCGCCCGGGAGCCTCGGACGGCTGGAGGAGCTCGCGATCTGGCTCGCCGGCGTGACCGGCGACCCGCTGCCCCACGTCACCGCGCGCGTCGTCGTCGCGGCCGCCGACCACGGCGTCGCCGCCGAGGGCGTGAGCGCCTTCCCGCCGGAGGTGACCGCCCAGATGGTCGCCACGTTCCTCTCCGGCGGCGGCGCGGTGTCCGTGCTGGCGCGCGAGACGGGGGCCGAGCTCGTGTGCGTCGACGCCGGCGTCGCGTCGGACACGAGCCACCTCGACGTCGTCCAGACCGGCCTGAAGCCGAGCGCGAACCTGGCGACCGCGCCAGCGCTGTCGTCCGCCGACGTCGGCACCGCGCTCGACGCCGGCCGCGAGCTCGCCAAGCAGGCCGCGCAGGACGGCATCACCGTGCTCGTCGGCGGGGAGATGGGGATCGCCAATACGACGCCCGCCACCGCGCTCGCCTGCTGGCTCACCGGCGGCCAGCCGGGTGCGCTCGCCGGCCCGGGCACCGGCCTGGACCCCGACGGCGTCCGGCACAAGGCCGACGTCGTGGCCCGCGCGCTGGCGCGTCATGAGCCGCAGGACGCGCTCGGCGCCCTGGCCGCCGTCGGCGGGGGCGAGATCGCCGTGCTGGCCGGGCTCGCGCTCGGAGCCGGCGAGCACGGGCTCGGCTACCTCTGCGACGGGCTGATCGCCACGGCCGCCGCCGCCATCGCGGCCCGCCTCGCGCCCGACCTGCAGCCGCGCCTGCTCGCCGGCCACCGCTCGCCCGAGCCGGCCCACACGGCGCTGCTGGGCATCCTCGGCCTGCGGCCGGTGCTCGATCTCGACATGCGCCTCGGCGAGGCGAGCGGCGCCGTCACCGCGCTCGCCGTGCTCAAGCTCGCGGCCGCCGCGCACGGCGGGATGATGACCTTCGCGCAGGCGGGTGTGAGCTCCTGATCACGGCGAGCCAGTACGGCGAGCGCGGGCGCCGGCGCGCGCTCAAGCTCGGCCTCGACCCGGACCGCCTCCCGCCCGGCCAGTCGCCGACCGAGAAGTTCCCGGTCCTCACGATCGGGCGCATTCCGAAGGTCGAGCACTGGACGCTCGCGATCCGCGGCGAGGTCGAGCAGCCGTACGCGCTCGACCTCGTCGAGCTGCACGCGCTGCCCCAGCGCGACCTGACGACCGACCTGCACTGCGTGACGCGCTGGTCGAAGTTCGACACGCGCTGGCGCGGCGTGCCGGTCGCCACGCTGCTCGAGCGCGCGCGGCCGCGGCCCGCAGCGACGCACGTCCTGGTCCACGGCCACGGCGGCTACAGCACGAACCTGCCGCTCCCGGCGCTGCTCGACCCCGACGTCCTGATCGCGCACACGTTCGACGGCGCGCCGCTCGAGCGCGAGCACGGCGGCCCGGCGCGGCTGCTCGTCCCGCGCCGCTACCTCTGGAAGTCCGCCAAGTGGGTCTGCGCGCTGGAGGTGCTCGACCACGACGAGCCGGGCACGTGGGAGCGCAACGGCTACCACAACGACGGCTTCCCGTGGTCAGAGCAGCGCCACAACCCGGACCGTCTCGCGTTCCGGAACCTCAGGCGCGCCGGCTGATGAGCGCACTCGAGTTCCACCGCGCGATGCCCGGATACGCACCGACGCCGCTGCGCGAGCTCGAGCCGGGCGTGTTCCTCAAGGACGAGTCGAACCGCTTCGGCCTGCCCGCGTTCAAGATCCTGGGGGCGAGCTGGGCGGTCGAGCGGGCGCTGCGCGACGATCCGGGCGTCCACACGCTGGTCGCGGCGAGCGCCGGCAATCACGGCCGCGCCGTCGCCCGCGTCGCGAAGCTGCGCGGGCTGCGCTGCCGCATCTACCTGCCCGAGCGCTCAGCCCGCGCCCGCCGCGACGCCATCGCCGGCGAGGGCGCGGAGCTCGAGATCGTCGACGGGACCTACGAGGAGGCCGTCGCGCGGGCGCAGGCCGCGGGCGCCGAGCCGGGGGTGCTCGAGCTCGCCGACGTCGGCGCGTCCGGCCCCGCGCGCTGGGTGATCGACGGCTACGCGACGCTGTTCGCCGAGCTCGAGGGCGACTTCGACGTCGCGCTCGTGCCGACCGGCGTCGGCTCACTGTGCGCCGCGGCGGCGCGCTGGGGGAACGCGAGCGGCGTCCGCATCATCGGCGTCGAGCCCGAGCACGCCGCCTGTCTGACGGCGTCGCTGGCCGCCGGAGCGCCGACGGTGATCGCCACGCCCGGCACGAGCATGGCCGGGCTCGACTGCGCGGAGGTCTCCGCAGCCGCGTGGCCGGACCTGCAGACCGTGGCGGGCACGATCACGGTCAGCGACGACGAGGCCCGGGCGGCGATGCGCGAGCTCGCGGTGCGTGGCCTGCGGATCGGCGACTGCGGCGCCGCGCCGCTCGCCGCGCTGCGCAAGTCGGGCCTGCGCGGGCGGATCCTGCTGATCGCGACCGAGGGCGTGACCGATCCCGAGGCGTATGCCGCTGCAATTCAGCGCGCCTCCGGGGATTTGCGTACTGTGGCGAGCGCGAGTCACGGGAGAGGAGAGCCGGCGATGAAGGTGCGAGACGCGATGACCGAGGACGTGCTCACGATCACGCCCGGACGCAGCCTCCGGGACGCCGCCCGATTCATGACCGAGCACACCGTGGGTGCGGTCGTGATCATCGATCCCGAGCAGCCGGGCCCAGGGATCGTCACCGAGCGCGACCTCGTGCGCTCGCTCGGCAAGGGCGAGGACCCCGACACCGAGACGGTCGGCGACCACCTGACCGCCAACGCGGCATTCGCCGACGCGGACTGGGGGCTCGACGAGGCCGCCGACGCGATGGCGCGCGGCGGCTTCCGGCACCTGGTGGTCGTCCACGACGGCGAGCTGCGCGGCATCATCTCGATGCGCGACATCATGCGTATCTGGCGCCCGAGGACCTGAGCTACTTGTCGTGACCCGTCGCCTTGCCGTTGCCCGGGGCGATGCCGGGCGTAGGTGACGCGACGGGGGCGGGCTCCGGCGCGACCTTCTTGGCCTGGCCGGGCGGCGTCGCCTCGGCCTCCTTCTTGGCCTGCCCGGGCGGCACCGGCTTGGACTCCTTGGCCCGCCCCGGCGGAGTCGGCTTGGCTTCCTTCTTGGCCTGCCCCGGCGGGGTCGGCTTGGCTTCCTTCTTCGCCTGCCCCGGCGGCGTCCGCTTGGGCGGCGTCGCGACGGCCCCGCCGTGGGGGGCGGACTTGGCGTGTCCCCGCGGCGTCGCCCCGGTCCCGCCGTGCGGGGCGGACCTGGGGCCCTCCCGCCGCGGGGCGTGCTCCGGCCTGGCCCGCTTGCGCGGCTCGGCCTCGGCTCGGTCCGCCGGCCGCGGGCGCCGCGCGCTCGGCGTCGCGCCCAGGCTGGGCTCGTCGGCATCTGTCGCGGCGAGCCGCCGGATCGGGAAGCCGCGCTCCGCCGGCAGCGCGCGCGGCTGTGCGTGCGCCGCCGCCGGCGGCGGTGGCGGCGCGTGGTGGCGCGCGACGGGCACAGCGACTGCGACGACCGCCACGCCGACCATCACCTTGGCCGCGACCGCGCCGCTCCCGCCGCCGAGGAGCTGCGCGAGCAGCGCCACGGCGCCGCCCGCCGGGAGCGGCGGACACAGGGCTGCGAGCAGCCGCGGACGCTGCGTCAGCTCGGCGCGGAACGCGCGACAGCCCGCGCACGCGCGCAGGTGGGCCCGCAGGCCGCGCCCCCGCAGCACGCGGCCGTCGCCGTCCGACAGCGCCCGCCGCACGTCGGCGCACGGCATCTCACGGCCCTCCCGGAACGTGAACAGCGCCGTGCGGGCATCGAAGATCGCCTGCTTGACGGCCGCCGCCGAGATCCCGAGCACCTGCCCGATCTCCGCGTGCCCGAGCCCGCTGAGCTCGCGCAACACGAGCGCCGCGCGCTGGCGCTCCGGCAGCTGCGAGAGATCCGCGCGCAGCACGCGCAGTGCCTCGCGCTCCTGCACGACGTCGTCGATCGCCCCCGGCTGCGGCGCGTCCTCCAGCGGCTCCGCGGGGCGCCGCCGGCGCAGGATCGAGATCGCCTCGTTGTGCGCGATCCGGAACAGGTACGGGCGCGGCTCGATGTCCCGGTCGCCCGCGGAGAGTGCTGTGAAGGCCCGCTCGAGCGTGCTCTGCAGCGCGTCCTGGGCGTCCTGCTCGTGGCGCAGGATCGACCGGCAGTAGCGGTAGAGCTCCTGGTGATGGCGCTCGTACAGGCGGGCGAAGGCGGCGGCCTCCTTGCGGCCCGGGCGTGCCAGCACACTGCTCACAGAACGACCTCATACCCGAACAACGCCCACGCGAGGCGAACGTCGGGTAGGACCCAACCCTTGTCGCGCGCTCCCGTTGCAGCGTCGATGCCGATCACGGACCGAATCCTGGCACTGCTCGAGCGGGCGCTGACGACACGCGACCCGAAAGCCGCGCTGCGCGCGCTGACGGCCCTGCGCGTGGAGCTCGACGTGTTCGAGCGCCAGCAGGTCGCCCGCGCGCTCGAGGCCGGCGACTCGTTCGGCGCAGTCGCGGCCGCCCTCGGGATCTCCCGCCAGGCCGCCCACCGGCGCTACCGCAGCGTGCTCGAGGAGCGGACCGCGCGGTTCGTGATCGCTCCCGACGCCCGCAAGGTGCTGATGCGGGCGCGCGCCGAGGCCGGGCGCGCCGGAGCGCCGTCGGTCACCGTCGCGCACCTGCGCGCCGCGCTGATCGCCGATGGCTACCTTCCGGGACCGCGGACCGCTCCACCCCCCACCGGCAACGGCCCCGGGCTGGACCCCGAGCTGCGCGACCTGCTGATCGCCGACGGACAGCCGATCGGCGTGGCGAGCCTCCTGAAGGTGGCGCACCAGAGCGTGTGACGTAGTTGCATCGGCAACGAAACGCGCTATGCTGCCGCCAGCGTAACCGGAGGGTCTTCCGCTTACGAGCTTAGAACGCAAACGCCGAGGAGGCAACGAGCCGATGTCCACCGCCACGCTCGCCGGTACTTTCGCAGTCGATCCCATTCACTCCAGCTTCGGCTTCGCCGTCCGTTATCAGGGCGTATCCCTGTTCCGCGGCACGCTCGACGAGGTCAGCGCGTCGCTCGTCGACGGCAAGCTCGAGGGCACCGCGAAGGTCGAGTCGATCTCGATCCGCACGCCCGACCAGTTCCGGGCCCACGTGCTGTCGGAGGAGTTCTTCGACGCCGCCAACCACCCCGAGGTCACGTTCGTCTCGTCGGATCTCGAGCTCAACGACGACGGCAGCGCCAAGGTCGCCGGCGTCCTGACGATCAAGGGCATCACCAACCCGGTCACCGGCGCCGGCACGTGGACCGCCCCGGCCGCCGACGCGTTCGGCAACACGCGCGGCCACCTGCACCTCGAGGCCACGATCGATCGCACGCAGTGGAACATGAACTGGAACCTGCCGCTGCCCTCCGGCGGCAACGCGCTCGCCAACGACGTCACGCTGACCGTTGACGTCTCGCTGACCGCGCAGGCCTGAACCATGCGGATCCTCGGCATTGCGGGCAGTCTCCGTCGAGGATCCCACAACCGCGCGCTGCTCCGGGCGGCGGGGGACCTCCTCCCGCCCGGAGTGGAGCTGGTGGAGTGGGACGGCCTCGCCGGCCTGCCGGCCTTCGACGAGGACCTCGAGCTGACCCCGCCCGACGCGGTGCAGGCGTTCTTCGCCGAGATCGAGGCCGCGGACGCGCTGCTGATCGCCACCCCGGAGTACAACTCCTCGCTCCCCGGCGCGCTCAAGAACGCCATCGACTGGGCCTCGCGCCCGTTCCCCGAGAACGTGCTCAAGCACAAGCCGGCTGCGGTCGTGGGGGCGAGCACGGGGCTGTTCGGGGCCGTCTGGGCGCAGGCCGAGGTGCGCAAGACGCTCAAGGCCTCCGGCGCCCATGTGCTCGAGGACGAGCTCCCTGTGGGCATGGCCGACGGCGCCTTCACCGCCGACGGCAAGCTCGCCGATCCGGAGCTCGTCGCGCGCTATCGCGACCTGCTGGGTGACCTCGCGCGCGAGGTCACCGCGCCGCTCGAGCAGTCGGCGTGAGCGAGCTCCCGCTCTTCGGGAGCGAGCGCGCCGACGCCAAGCGCAACCGCCTGCGCATCATCGAGGCGGCGTCCGCGCTGGTCGACGAGCACGGCATCGACGCCGTCTCGATGGAGGCGGTGGCGCGCGCCGCGTGCGTCGGCACCGGCACGCTGTATCGCCGCTTCGGCGACCGCGCAGGCCTCGCGCTGGCCCTGCTGGACCAGCACACGCGCGAGTTCCAGGACGCGCTGATCGCCGGGCCGCCGCCGCTCGGGCCGGGCGCGCCGGCCGCCGAGCGGCTGAAGGCGTTCGGCCACGGCTATCTCGACCTGCTCGAGCGTCACGCCGACCTGATCGGCGCCGCCACACCGCACGGGCGCGAGGGTGCCGGCCCGCATGCGCTCAACGCCACGCACGTCACGCTGCTGCTGCGCGAGGCGGCGCCGCACCTGGACGCCGACTTCACCGCCGAGGCGCTGCTCGCGGTGCTGTCCCCCGCCCAGCACGTCTACGCGCGCTGCGGGCGCGGCTGGCCGCTTGAGCGGCTGTATGCGGGCTGGGACGCGGTCGTGGACGCGCTCAGCGCGCCAGTCTGAGCCCGTAGACGAAGCGCGCGTGGGCGCGGATCGCCACCAGGCGGTGGCTGACGCCGGCCGGGATCAGCACTTCCTCGCCCGGGCCGAGGCACACGGGCTCGCGCCCGGCGACGTCACAGCGCAGCGTGCCGTCGATGACCCGCAGGAGCGTGTCCTCGGCCTCGCGCAGCCGAGCCGGCGCGTCCGTGCCGACGGTCTCGAAGGTGAGCTCCGCGCCGTGGGTGGCGGCGCGAGCGGGGCGGAGGAGGGGGGCCATGTGGCGAATACTCTAAGGCGCCCAAATCGGATGCATCGGAGGTTTCCCTAGTCGGATGGTGCGGCTAGCCCCCGGCGCTCGATCAGCGTTGCGATGCCGTCGAGCACCCGCTCGAGCCCGAACAGGAACTCGGTGTCGATGTCGTCGTCCTCGTCGAAGGCGCCCGAGGCGAGCGCGGCGTGGATGCTCGGGTGCGTGTCGGGCCGCGTCAGCCTCGCCAGCAGCCGGCCGTAGCTCGGCATGATCTGATCGTCGCCCGCGGCGCTGCCGATGTCCTGCATGAGCGTCGCGTCGTTGCGCACGAAGCCGCTCACCAGCAGCAGACACGACAGCTTCTCCGGCTCGCTCAGCCGCGTCTGGCGAAACGACTGCAGCCCGTCCTCCAGCCACAGGACCTGGTTGGGCGTGATCGGCGGCGTGGAGATCGGGATGCGGACGATCCACGGATGCCGGCGCAACCCCGACATGTAGCCGCGCGCCCAGCGCGTGAGCCCGGCGCGCCAGTCCTCGCCGGGCTGCCGGGGCGGGGGCGGGCCGCCGGCCATGTCGACCATCAGCGCCCACAGCTCGTCCTTGGCGGCCACGTAGCGGTACAGCGACATCGGCGAGGCGCCCACCTGCTTGGCCACGCGCGCCATCGAGACCGCGCCGATGCCGTGGCGCTCGGCGACCTGGACGGCGCCCTCGACGATCGCCTCGAGCGTGAGCCCGGGCCGCGGACCCTTGCGCGGGCGCTCGCGCAGGCCCCAGGCCGCCTCGAGGCTCTCCGGGAGGTTGAGGGCTTGACGGTCCGCCGTCATTGCGTATACCTTACGCAGAAGAGCGTATGACGTACGCAGAAAGGACACGAATGCACGCCATCGAGGCTATTGGTCTCACCAAGTCGTACAGGTCGCGCCCCGTCGTAGCGGGGATCGACCTCTGCGTCGAGCGCGGCCGCGTGCTCGCGCTGCTCGGCCCCAACGGCGCGGGCAAGACCACGACCATCCGCATCCTCGCGACGCTGCTGCGCGCCGATGCCGGCACCGCGCGGGTCGCCGGCTTCGACGTGGTGGCCGAGCGCGCCAAGGTCCGCCGCGCGATCAGCCTGACCGGCCAGTACGCGGCGGTCGACGAGCTCCAGACCGGCACGGAGAACCTGCGCATGATGGGGCGGCTGTGGGGCCTGAGCGCGCGCGCGGCGCGCTCGCGCGCCGCCGAGCTGCTCGAGCGCTTCGACCTCACGGACGCCGCCGGGCGGCGCGTCGGCACCTACTCCGGCGGCATGCGGCGCCGGCTGGACCTGGCCGCGAGCCTGGTCGTGCAACCGCAGGTGCTGTTCCTCGACGAGCCGTCGACGGGCCTTGACCCGCGCAGCCGCGCGGCGGTCTGGGAGGTCGTGGCCGGGCTCGCCGCGGCGGGCGTCACCGTGCTGCTGACGACGCAGTACCTCGAGGAGGCCGACCGGCTCGCCGACCACGTCGTGCTGCTCGACGGCGGCCGGATCGTCGCCGAGGGCACGCCCGAGGCGCTGAAGTCGCGCGTCGGCGCGCGCCGGCTGGTCCTGACCGTGACCGCCGACGCGTTCGCGGAGGTGCGCGCGGCCCTCGGCAAGCGCGCGCTGTCCGTCGACGGCAGCACGATCGGCGTCGCCACCGACGGCAGCGCCGCGCACGTCCGCGCGTTGCTGGACGAGCTCGACCCCGACGGCACCGCGGTCGAGCACTTCGCCCAGCACAGCGCGTCCCTCGACGACGTCTTCCTCGCCCTGACCCATGTCTGACGCGATCACCCTCTCCGCCCGCGCGCTGCGGCTGACCCGGCGCAACCTCGAGGCGCTGATCACGGCGCTGGCGCTGCCGGTCATGCTGATGTTGATGTTCGTGTACCTGTTCGGGGGCGCGATCGACACGGGCACGAAGTACGTCACCTACGTGGTCCCGGGCGTGCTGCTGCTGTGCGCGGGCTTCGGCTCCTCGCTCACCGCGGTCAGCGTCAACGAGGACCTGGGCGGCGGCATCGTCGATCGCCTGCGCTCGATGAACGTCAACGGCGCCGCGCTGCTCAGCGGCCACGTGGTGGCGAGCGTGGCGCGCAACCTCGCGTCGACCGTGCTGGTGTTCGGCGTGGCGTTCGCGATCGGCTTCCGCCCGCACGCGGGCGCGCTCGACTGGCTCGCCGCGCTCGGCGTCCTGCTCGCCTTCGTGCTCGCCATGTCCTGGCTCTCGGCGGCCGCCGGCCTGCTCACCAGCACGCCGGAGGGCGCCTCGGGCTTCACGTTCCTGGTGATGTTCCTGCCGTACGCCAGCAGCGCGTTCGTGCCGATCGACACGATGCCGTCATGGCTGCAGGGCTTCGCGTCCCACCAGCCGATCACGCCCGTCATCGAGACGCTGCGCGCGCTGCTGCTCGGGTCCCCGGTCGGCAACCACGCGTGGCAGGCGCTCGCCTGGTGCGGGGGCATCCTCGCTGTGTGCATGACGCTCGCCGCGGTGCTGTTCGCGCGCCGCACCTGAAGCGTTTGCTCATCAACCGGCGCTCCGCATACAATCGCCCGCGTTGCGGTCTGTCGCGGGCCGCCGGGTCACGTCTGGAGGGACGGAATGCACACACAGCGGCGCACGAGGCAACAAGCCGCGGTCCTGCTCGTAGGGGCGGTCTTGATGACCGCCGCGCTGACGATGCTGGCATTCACGCGCTCGACCACGCCGAATGGGTCGCACGGTCCGCTCGGGCTCGTCGCACCGCCGGAGACCGAGAGCACGGTCGGCAAGGCCGATCCGGACGAGTACCTGGACCTCAAGGAGAGCTCGGCGTCGCCCGTCAGTGCCGAGGAGGTGGCGCGCGCGCAGCGCCAGGCCGCCGCGGTGGCACCGGCCGCCAACGGCATCGCCTGGCAGCAGCTCGGGCCGTTCAACATCGGCGGCCGCGTCGTCGACGTCGTCGCGGACAAGCTGCAGCCGAATGCGGTCTACGCGGCGGCGTCCGGCGGCGGCATCTGGCACAGCACCGACGGCGGCGCGAACTGGACGCCGGTGTGGCCCAACGACAACACGCAGACGATGGGGTCGCTGGCGCAGGACAAGAACGGGACGCTGTGGGTCGGCACCGGCGAGGCCAACCCGCCAGGCGGCGGCCTGACCTACTTCGGCGACGGCATCTACAAGTCGACCGACGGCGGCGCGCACTGGCAGAACATGGGGCTGCACGACAGCGCCTCGATCGGCCGCATCGCGATCGACCCGTCGAACCCGAACCGCGTGTTCGCGGCGGCGACCGGCCACGTCGCGCGCTCGGTCTCCCAGCGCGGCCTGTACCGGACCGACGACGGCGGCCAGACCTGGAAGCTCGTGCTCGCGCCGACGACGCCGATGACCGGCGCGGTCGACGTGGCGATCAACCCGGCGAACCCGAACATCGTCTACGCGACGATGTGGGATCACAAGCGCAACAACGGAGCGCGCGTGTACGGCGGCGTCGGTTCCGGGCTCTTCCGCTCCAGCGACGGCGGCGACACGTGGACGCGCCTGCAGAACATCGTCGACCCCCTGCCGAGCTATGACCAGACCAAGACCGGGCTCACGCAGGACGCGAGCCTGGGCCGCATCGGCGTCGCGATCGCGCCCAGCAACCCGAACCGCATCTACGTGGTGAGCGGATCTCCGTACGGCCCCGACAAGGGCTTCTACTTCTCCGACGACGGCGGCGACACGTTCCACGTCGGGGCGCAGGCCTACCAGGCGTCGAGTGGCTACCAGTGGTGGTTCGGACGCATCTGGGTCGACCCCGAGAACCAGGACCACATCTTCAACGCGGACGTGTCGCTGCGCACGTCGACCAACCACGGCATGACGTGGTCGGCGATCAGCGCGCCGCACTCCGACCAGCACGGGATGGACACGGACCCGTCGACGATCGACGGCAACCCGGCGACGCCTGAGCGCGTGTTCCTCGGCAACGACGGCGGCGTCTACCGCTCCGAGAACAGCGGCATCAACGGCTCCTGGGTGAAGGCGACCAACCAGCCGTGGAACCAGTCCTACCACCTCGCGGTCTCGCAGCAGGACTCGCAGCGGTTGAGCACCGGGCTCCAGGACAACGGCTCCAACCGGACCTGGACCGCGACGAACCCGAGCCCGACCGACCCGTCGCTGACCACCTGGAACTCCGACGGCGGCGGCGACGGGCACTGGAACGTCATCGACCCGGTCGACCAGTCGTACTACTACACGTGCTTCCAGCCGTCGCCGCCGCGCCACAGCTGCCAGGGGCTGCACGACACCGCGACGACGACCCAGACGCTGACGATCACCAACAACGGCTGGCCGGCGAACCAGCGCTGGACGACGGACACGCCGATCGCGATCGACCCGAACAACGACGCGGTGATCTACCTCGGCGGCACGGTCCTCGGGCGCTCCGTCAACCGCGGCACGGCGTTCACGATGATCAGCCCGAACGATCCGGGCAGCCTGCCCGGGCCGGTTCCCCCCGACGAGAACGATCTCGGGCCGTTCTACGCCAACGAGTACGCGACGATCTCGGCGATCGCTCCCGCCAAGGAAGCCACGACGGTGCCGTTCGCGAACACGATCTACGTCGGCACCGACACGGGCCGCGTGTGGCGGACTGACGACGCCGGCGCGACCTGGACGCAGCTGACCGGGCTGCCGACGCGCTGGGTCAACGCGATCGTCGTCGACCCGGCCGACAAGAACCACGCGTACGTCGCGTTCTCGGGCTACCGCGAGGGCGACGAAGCGGCCAACGTCTACGAGACCCACGACGCGGGCGCGACCTGGACGAACATCTCGCAGAACCTGCCCAACGGGCCGGTCGAGATGATCACCTACGACGCCGCGCACGACGTGCTGTACGCGGCGACCGACGTCGGCATCTTCGATCACAAGGACGCCGACAGCGCCTGGTACAAGGTCAGCGTCGGCCTGCCGGACGTGCCCGTGCTCGACGTCAAGCTCTCGGGCGACGGCAAGTTCCTGTTCGCGGCGACGTTCGGCCGCAGCGTGTGGAAGCTCCCGCTCTCCGTCGACGCGACCGACGGCGGCGGCACGGGCGGCTCGGTGCCCGCGACGCTCTCCCTGACGCTCGGCGGTCCGGCGAGCTTCGGCCCGTTCATCCCCGGCGTCGGGCAGGACTACAACGCGGCGACGACCGCCAACGTGGTCTCGACCGCGGGCGACGGGACGCTGTCGGTGGCCGACGCGTCGGCGACCGCGCCCGGCCATCTCGTCAACGGCTCGTTCTCGATGCCGTCGGCGCTGCAGGCCAAGGCCGCGAGCGGCGCCGGGGTCGGCGGTGCCTTCGCGCCGCTGAGCGGCACGCCGACGTCGCTGCTGACCTACAGCGGCCCCGTCTCCAACGACAGCGTCGCGCTCTCGTTCCTGCAGCACGTCGACTCGACCGACGCGCTGCGGACCGGCAGCTACAGCAAGACGCTGACGTTCACGCTGTCGACGACGAACCCGTGATGTAGCCGAGGCCGAGGCGCTCGTCCGCGAGCGCCTCGGCCGCCGGCGCGTCGAGCACGACGCGGCCGTCCTCGACGAGGACCACGCGGCCGGCCAGTCGGCGGGCCAGCGCGAGCCCCTCGTCGACGATCAGCAGCGCGAGCGGCTGGCGCTCCAGCGCGGTTGCGACGCGCTGGACCGCCGGCGGGCCGAGCCCGGCCGACGGGTCCTCGAGGATCAGCAGCTCGGGCGCGGCCATCAGCGCGCGGGCGATCACGAGCAGCTGCTGCTCGCCGCCCGACAGCGTCCGCGCGGTCTGGTCCAGGCGCGGGAACCAGTCCTTGAGGGCGTGGAGCCGCTCGGCGACGACGGCCTTCTCGCGCCGGTCGCGGTACGCGCCGACGGCGAGGTTCTCCGCCACGGTGAGCCCGCCGAACACGCGCCGGCCCGCCGGGACGTAGCCGAGCCGGCGCCCGCCGAACCACGTCCGCCCGGGCTCGAGCCCTGCCGCGACCCGTGCCAGCCGAACCCGCAGCGGGTCGTGGCCGACCAGCGCCACCCGCTCGCCCGCCGCGACCGACACCGCGACCCCGCCCACGGCGACCTCCAGCAGCGACGAACGTTTCTGGTCTGACCCCTTTTGTTCATCGCCGCGCGAACGATTGTGGTCTGACCCCTTTTTCGTCCGACCCCTTTTGTTCGTCCGCGGTCATGCCGGCGCTCCGAGGTAGGCGCGCTGGACCGGCTCGGCGCGGACGACTTCGGCGGGCGTGCCGCGGGCGATCACGCGGCCGTCGTCGATCACGGTCACGACGTCGGCGAGGGCGGCGACGAGGCGGAGGTCGTGCTCGACGATCAGGATCGCGCGGCCGGCCGCGGCGAGCCGGCGCAGCGCGGCGACGAGGCGGGCGCGCTCCTCGGCGGTCATGCCGACCGCGGGCTCGTCGAGAGCGAGCACGGGCGCCCCCGTCACGGCCGCCCGGGCGACGGCGAGCAGGCGCTGCTCGCCGTCGGTGAGCTCGAGCGCGTCCGCGCGGGCGGTCAGCCCGACCAGCGCGAGCGCGCCCCACGCGCGGGCCTCGTGGTCGCTTTCGGGCGGGGCGCCGAGCAGGTGCCACAGCGCCGCGAAGCGCACCGGGTCGCCGGCCTGCGCGGCGAGCAGCGCCTGGCGCAGCGGCGTCAGCGACGCGAAGCCCGCCGCCCGCTGGACCGTGCGCACGACCGGCCCGCCGCGGAGCGTGCCGCGCCCGGGCGCGAGGTCGCCGGCCAGCACGCGCAGCGCCGTCGTCTTGCCGCTCCCGTTCGGGCCGACGAGCGCGTGGATCTCGCCGGGACGCAGCTCGAGGTCGAGCCCGCCCAGGATCTCGCGGCCGCCGAGCGCGACGTGCACGTCGCGAGCGCTGAGCGCGCCGTCGCACGGCGCGAGCGGCGGTGGGTCGAGGGGCTCGCCGGCGCGGGCCCGAGCGCGCGGGCGCAGGTACGGCCGCAGCGCGACGCAGCCGGCGAGCAGCGCGGCGGTGACGATCCCCGTGCCCGTCGCCCCGAACGCGTCGGCCGCGCGCGGGAGGACGGCGATCACGGCCAGCGCGAGCAGCGGCGAGCGGGCGCCGACGATGACGGCGGCGAACAGCTGCAGCGAGAGCAGCGGAGAGACGTCGGCCGGCGCCGCGACGCCGAGCAGCACGGCGATGCCCGCGCCCGCGGCAGCCGACGCGGCGCCCGCGACGCCGGTGAGCGCCACGCGCCGGGGCCCGACGGGCGTTCCGAGCGAGCGGGCGAGCTCCCGGTCGTCGCGACCCGCGGCGGCGTCCAGCCCGGCGGGCCCGGCGCGCAGCCGCGCGACCGCGCCGAGCACGAGCGCGCACAGGAGCGCTGAGGCGACGACGTGGACGGCGGGCGTGAGCGTCAGCGTCACCCCGAACGGCGCCTGGACACGATCGGGCGTCGGCCGCGTGAGCCCTTGCTCGCCGCCCGACAGCCCCGGGAAGACGAGCAGCGCCGTGTAGGCGAGCCAGGCCAGCGCCCACGTCGAGAGCGCCACGAACGGCGCCTCGGCGCGGGCGACGAGCGCCCCGGTCGCCACGCCGGCCAGCCCGCCCAGGATCACCGCCACGAGCACCGCGCCGCCGATCGGCAAGCCCGCGCGCTCGAGCTGCAACGCGCCGACGCCGCCGACCGCCGCGAACGCGCTCGCCGATAGCAGTGGCATCCCGGCGAGCGATACGGCCGGCGCCAGCCCGAGCACCGCCACGAGCAGATACAGGTCGCGGGCGACCTCGGTCATCGCGCGGGGAGGAGGCTGGCCGCGGCGAGGCGGGCGCGAGCGCGGCGGGGCGGGGCGAGGAGAGCGCGCACGGCCCGGGGAGCGGCGGTCATGCCCGCGCGAGCAGACCGCGCGGCCGCGCGGCGGCGAGGACCGCGAGCACGGCGAGCGGCAGCAGGTCGGCCCAGCGCGCCCCGAGCGCGGTGACGTACGCCTCCAGCACCCCGAGCGCGAGCCCGCCGGCGAGCGCCAGCCGCAGCGAGCCCAGCCGGCCGAGCAGCGCCGCGGCCATGCCCTTGAGCCCGAGCAGGACGCCGTCGGCGACGCCGAGCGGAGCCTGAGGCGCGATCAGCAGCCCCGCCAGCCCCGCCAGGGCGCCGGCGAGCGCGAACGCGGCCAGCACGACGCGTTCCGCCGGCACGCCGAGCAGCGCGGCGGCGCCCGGGTCCTCGCTGACCGCCCGCATGACGGTGCCGAACCCGGTCACCGCGAGCACCCGCTCGACCAGCACGCCCGCCGCGAGGCCGATCGCGAACACCTCGAGCGCGCGCACCGGCACGGTGACGCCGCCGCCGAGCCCGAGCACGCCCGGCGAGCCCAGCGGGTCGGGCAGCGCGTACGCCTGCTGGGAGAACGGCAGCGCCAGCAGCGCGCGCACCAGCAGCCCCGCCGCCAGGCTGCCCGCGACCCAGCCGAGCACGTCGCCCGCGCGCCCCTCGCGCGGCCGGAACGGCCGCACCGCCACGGCGTAGACCGCGACCGACAGCAGCGCCCCGGCCGCCAGCACCGTCACCGCCAGCGCGCCCGCGCGGGCGGCGCCGAGCGGCAACGCCACCGGCGCCGTGCCGACCACGACCAGCACGCCCACGAACACCGCGCCGACCACGACGTCGCCGTGCGCGAACGCGATCACGCCCGTCAGCCGGTGCATCAGCGTGAAGCCGATCGCGATCAGGCCGTAGCCGGCGCCGGCGGCGAGGCCGGTCACCAGCGCCTGGACGGCGACCGCGGTGCTCACGTCACTGCACCGTGTACCGGATCCGGACCTTCCCCTTGCACAGCGGGATCACCTGGATGTCGACCGTGTGATCGGTGCCCTTGAGATGGGCCTCGGCCTCGGCGCCCTCCTCCTGGTCGGTGTGCTGGAGCACGAAGCCCGAGTCCTGGACCAGCATGTTGGCGGCGTCGTCGCGCGTCGCCGGCAGGGAATCGGGGTCGCCGTCGGCGCTCGCGAAGAAGCGCACGGTCTTGCCGAACGGCCCCTCGGACGAGTACAGGCGGGCGCTGTCGAGGATCCGCACGTCGTCGGGCGGCTGGCGCTTGGGCTGGCCGTCGAGGCCCTTGACCTCGTCGCAGTCCTTGTCCGCGGCCTCGGCGCCGTCGCCCTTGTCCTTGTCCTCGCCCTGATCGCCGTCCTCGGTGGCCGTCGCGGTCGCGGTCGGCGCGGCCGTCGGCGTGTCGGTCGCGGCCGGCGTGGACGCGGTCTGCTCACTGGATTTGTCGCTCCCGCCGCATCCCGCGACGAGGAGCGCAAGCGCGGCCAGCGCCAGCGCCAGTCTGGTGGTCATTCGGAACCCCTCCTGTGACCCGGATTTCCCGCCATCATGACGAACCGATGTGGCGAGCGGGATTAGCGCTGCTGGCGGTGGCGCTGGCCGGCTGCGGTTCGAGCGGCGGCGTGCCGGTCATCGTCAGCGCTCCGGTGTCGACCCAGCCGTGGATCGCCAAGTCGATCGAGCGCGGCGCCCGGCTCGCCGTCGACGACATCAACGCCCGCGGCGGCGTCACGATCGCCGGCAAGCCCCAGAAGCTCAAGCTCGAGGTGATGGACAACGCGTCTTCGCCCGCGAACGCGCTCGCGAACGCCAGGAGCGCCGTCGACCACCACGCGGCCGCGCTGCTGACGGACGGGACGGGCGCCGTCTCGGTCGCGTCGGTGACCGACCCCGCGCATCTGCCGGTGTTCATCGTCTTCGACGGCGGCGCCGATCTGATCGACCCGCAGGCCCACCCGTCGCTGTTCCGGCTCGCGCCGGCCGACGCCGTGATGACCCGCCGGCTCGCCGACTACATCGCCAACCAGCACCCGAAGGTGGCGATGCTGACCGACGACTCGGGCTACGGCGAGCAGGGGCGCGCCGCGCTCAGGGACGCGTTCAAGGTCGACGGCGTCGCGGTCGTGTCCGACCAGACGATCCCGGCGCGCGCGCCGGACGTCTCACCGCAGATCGTCCAGGCCCGCAACGCCGGCGCCGACCGCCTGATCGTGTGGGCCAGCGCGGCCGACGTCGCCGCGACGCTCGAGGCCGCCCACCGCGCCGGCTGGGACGTGCCGGTGATCTCCGGACAGACCGGGGAGGATCCCCTGGTCCGCCAGCGGCTCGTCGCCCACCCGGACTACCTGCGCACCCTGCGCTTCGTCTCCGGCCGGATCACCGCCGAGCAGGGCCCCGCGCCGTTCAACGCCTTCCGCCGCCACTACGAGGCCGAGCTCGGCGCCGACCAGGTCGGCGTCAAGCAGGACGGAAAGGCCGTGATCCAGCCGCCGGACTGGGCGATGTACCCGTACGACGCGCTGCTGCTGGTCGAGGAGGCGATCAAGGAGGCCGGCGGCCTCGGCGCCCCGGAGCTGCAGACGATCAACGACCACGCGACGATCACCGGCGCCAACGGCGACCAGCGCGGCTACAACGCCTCCTACCACGAGGGCGTCTCGCCCACCGACATGTACTTCGCGCGCTTCGACCGCTTCGTGTTCGTGCCGGTCTCCGACGATCCGCTGTCGGAGAGCCTGCCGGTCGTCAATCAGCTCGGCCCGTAGAGCTCCTCGGCGTACGGCCGCAGCGCGCCGAGCTTCTCCGCCGGCGCCCGGAACGTCACCTGCACGACGCCCGGCGCCCGCCCGATCTCGATCGCGCCCGCGATCGTCGCGCGGTTCATGACCTCCGGCACCGTCATGTCGAGCAGCGCGGCGGCGCGGGCGAGTCCGTTGTCGGTGGCCGAGTTGAGGTCGGGGCCGGTACCGACGACCGAGACCGGCAGCGACGCCTCGAGCTCGGAGATCCCGTAGCGCTGCGCGAGCGCGAGCGCCTGCGCGGTCTCGGCGGCGCTCAGCGGCCGGGCCAGGAACGGCAGGTCCTCGGCGAGCGGGAACAGCACCGGCCCGTCGATCCCCAGCCCCTTGACGACGTCGACCTGCAGTGTGACCGTGCCCGCAACGTCGGCGGTGTGCCCGGCGATCTCGCCGTCGCCCTGCATCGCGTGCATGTCGCCGAGGTAGACGCCGCCGCCCGGCACCTTCACCGGGCAGACGAGGATCGCGCCCGCGCGGACCGCGTCGATGTCCAGATGCCCGTCGGTCTTATGGCGCTGCAGTTCCTGGGCGTCGAGCGCGTAGCGGTGCGGCGCGCCGACCAGGAAGGCGCCGAAGTCGCCGGCGTTGTGGGAGTCCGGGATCGTCGTCGAGGGCGTCGTCCCGCACTGACCCAGGAACGGGCGCATGCGCGTGGCCAGCGCGACGATGTCGTGCGGGGCGAACGTCAGGATCGGGTTCTGGATCGAGTGATCGGGCAGCGCGGCCGCGCGCACCGCGTCGTGCGCGAGCGCCTCCGCCGCGTCGCGGCCGAGCGTCACCGCGATCCGCCGGGCGTCGTCGAACGCCACCGTGTACCCGTTGGTGAACGTGAACGGCGTCGCATCCGCGCCGCAGTTCGTGCAGCGCACCGCGGTCTCGCCGATCCCGTCGAGCCGCGTCTCAGGCCACTCGGTTCCGCAGCCCGGGCAGACCGCCGCGCAGTAGGGGTCGCCGTTGAAGCGCCCCTCCATCGCCTGGTCGTTGCCCGAGGCCGTCGCGGCGGAGGTGACCTCGATGTCCTTGATCCGGATCGCGATCGCGTCGCCGACCTGGGCGCCGTCGACCGCCACCGGCGTGCAGACCTCGTGCCCGCCGCGGATCGCGGGCGTGATCATCGGCCCCCAGCAGCCCGGCGTCGAGTTCCAGACGATGTGCCCGCCGTCCGCGACGGGGCCGAGCATCGCCACGTCGGGCCCCAGAAGCCCGTCCGTGAAGGTGTCAACGAAGACGGTGCGGCGCGCCTGCGCGGTGATGGCCATGGGAGCTCCCTTCATGTTGATCCGCCCGACACCGGCAACAGCAGCGCGACCTCGGCGCGGTCGGCCAGCGGCCGGTCGCGCGGCACGTGCTCGCCGCCCACCACGGGCAGCGCGGAGCGCAGCGCCGGTCCCAGGTCGGGCTCGGTGTCGCGCAGCCGGGCGAGGAGGTCGTCGACCGTGGCGCCGTCGGCGAGGTCGACCGTCAGCAGCGGCGCCGCGGAGAGGCGCGACAGGCCGGCTCCGAGACGGACGCGAACCTGCATCGCCCGCAAGCCTAATCTCTGCGGCCGTGGATTCCGAGCGCCTCCAGGCCCTGCTGCTCGCCGGCGAGCTGACGCCGCCGATCGACCCCGCGTCGACGTTCGCGGCGTCCGACCCCGAGGACTTCGCGCAGATGGCGACTGCGCCGCGCCACGCGCGCTTCTACACCCGCTACGGCAACCCGACCCACCGCCACGCGGAGGCGCTGATCGCCGCCGCCGAGGGCGCCGAGGCGGCGCAGTTGTTCGCGTCCGGCATGGCGGCGGTGAGCGCCGTGGTGCTGACGTTCTGCGGCGCCGGCGACCACCTCGTGCTCCAGCGCTCCTGCTACGGCGGCGTGACCGGGCTGGCCGAGGACGTCCTGCCGCGGCTGGGGATCGAGACGACCGCGGTCGACCAGCGCGACAGCGAGGCGGTGCTCGCCGCGCTGCGGCCGAACACGAAGCTGCTCCTGCTCGAGACGCCGTCCAACCCGCTCCTGGCGCTCACCGACCTCGCGGCCGTGACCGGCCGCGTCGTGACGATGGTCGACAGCACGTTCGCGACGCCGGTCAACCAGCAGCCGCTCGCGCTCGGCGCCGACCTCGTGATGCACTCGGCGACCAAGTACCTGGGCGGCCACAGCGACCTGACGGCGGGCGTGATCGCCGGCCCCACGACGCTGCTGGAGCGCCTGTGGCGGACGAGCCTCGCGCTCGGCGCCGCGTCCGGCCCGTTCGACGCCTGGCTGCTCGCCCGCGGGCTGCGCACGCTCGTCCTGCGCGTCGAGCGCGCCAACGCCACCGCCCAGCGCGTGGCCGAGGCGCTCGACGCCCATCCCGACGTGACCGCGGTCCACTATCCGGGGCTGGAGGGCCATCCGCAGCACGCACTGGCGCGCCGCCAGATGCGTGGTTACGGCGGCGTGCTGTCGTTCGAGGTCGCGACCTATGACGCCTCCGACCGGCTCGTCCGGCGGCTCGAGCGCTTCAAGCTGGCGGCGAGCCTCGGCGGAGTGCACAGCCTGGTCTCGCACCCCGCCGCGATGCTCGGCGGCGTCCTGACGCCCGTTCAGCTCGAGGCGGCGGGCGTGCGGCCGGGGCTGATCCGGCTCGCCGTCGGCCTCGAGCCCGCCGAGGACCTGATCGCCGACCTCATGCGGGCGCTGGGATAGGCACCCACGCTACGCGCGCAGGCGCCGGCCCGCGACGATGCTCAGCGTGACGAGCAGCGCGAGCACGCCGAGCGCGACCCACAGCAGCGGATCGGACGCCGACAGGTTGTCGAGCGCGTGCCCCAGGTAGGTGGCGGCCGCGGTGATCGGGAAGATGCCGACCACCGAGGTCCACGAGTACCGCCACAGGGGCACGCGCGCGGCGCCCGCCAGGTAGCCGGTCAGGCTGTAGGGCACGAACGGGATCAGGCGGCAGATGAGCAGGGCGGGAGCGCCGCCGCGATCGATCACGTGCTCGGCCTGGACGACCCGCCGCTCGCCCGCCAGCTTGAGCGCGATCGGGCGGCCGGCGTAGACGCCGAGCCAGTAGGCCAGCAGGCCCGAGACGAGCCACGCGGCCAGCACCAGCGGCAGGGCCAGCAGGACGCCGAAGATCAGCCCCGCCGCCGCGTTGACGATCTCCGCCGGGAACGGGAGCACGGCGTGGACCAGGATCAGCGCCACCAGCACGGCGGCGCCCGCGGCGCCCATCCCGCGCAGTTGCGCGCGCAGGCCGTGCAGGTCGCCGTGGAGCGCGTGGCCGACGGCCTGGTGCAGCGGATCGATCGCGTACACCCCCACCGCGACGAGGCCGATGACGGCGAGGGCGATCAGCACGTGGCGCACGTATGAGACGGTATCCGGCGTGGACCTGCTGCTTGTGTCCGGCCGGGTACGGACGCTCGACCCCGAGCGTCCGGCGGCGAGCGCGATCGCGATCCGCGGCGGTGAGATCGCCGCGGTCGGCGACGACGCGGCCCTGCGCGAGCTCGCGCAGCCCCACACCGAGGTCATCGACCTGGCGGGCGCCACGGTCACGCCCGGCCTGATCGACGCGCACAGCCATGTCATCGGGGCCGGCATCGATGCCGACGGCGCGGACCTCACCGGCGCCTCGACCCTCGACGAGCTGCGCGCCGCGGTCGCCGCCGCGCGGCGCGACGGCGACTGGATCCTCGGCTGGGGGCTGGACTACAACCTGTTCGCCGAGACCGGCATCCACGGCTCGCTGGTCGAGGCGGCGGCCGGCGGCGCGCCGGCGCTGCTGCAGTTCTCGGACTTCCACACCGCGCTCGCGACGCCGCAGGCACTCGCGCTCGCGGGCGTCGACGGACCGCGGGCGTTCAGCGAGCGCGCCGAGGTCGTCTGTGCGGCGGGCCTGCCGACCGGCGAGCTGCGCGAGGGCGCGGCGATCGCGCTCGTGCAGGCCGCGGTGCCGGAGCCGACGGCCGAGCAGCGCTACGACGCCGCCGCGGCCAACCTGCGCGCGTTCGCCTCGGCGGGGCTGACCGGCACGCACCTGATGCTCGCCGACCCGTCCACGCTGGACCTGGTGCGCGCACTCGAGTTGCGCGGCGAGCTGCCGGTGCGGCTGGTCGTCGCGTTCTGGATCCATCCTGAGTCGACGGCGGCGGAGTGGTGGGAGTACGGCGCGCACCGCGACGCCAGCGGCTGGCGCTGGCGCGCCGGGGTCGTGAAGTTCTTCATCGACGGCGTGATCGACACCGGCACCGGCTGGCTCTACGAGCCGGACTCGCAGGGGGAGGGGACGGCACCGTTCTGGCCCGATCCGGCGGCGTATCGCGAGGCGGTCGCGTTCTTTGCGGCGCGCGGCTTTCAGTGCGCGACGCACGCGACCGGCGACCGCGGGGTGCGCGAGGCGCTCGACGCCTACCGCGGCGCCGGGGCACCCGCGCGCGGCGCCCGCCACCGCATCGAGCACATCGAGACGCTGCAGCCGGCCGACCTGCCGCGTTTCACGGCCGAGGGGGTCGCGGCGTCGATGCAGCCGCAGCACATGATGTGGCTGGACCCCGAGCGCGGCGACAACTGGTCGCGCCGGCTCGGTGACGCGCGCTGCGAGCGCGCGTTCCCGATCCGGTCGCTGCTCGAGGCCGGCGCGACGCTCGCGCTGGGCTCGGACTGGCCGATCGCGCGCTTCGATCCGCGCGAAGGGATGGCCGCCGCGCGGCTGCGGCGCCCGCCCGGCGTCCGCGACCGCGCGCCGTATGACGACCAGGCCATCTCCGCGCTCGACGCGCTCCACGGGTACACGACCGGGCCGGCGCGGACAGTCGGCGAGGAGGCCCGCATCGCCCCCGGCCTGCGCGCGGACCTGACGGTATTCGCCCACGATCCGGTCGAGTGCGACGCCGACGAGCTCCTCGAGGTCCCGATCGTGATGACCGTGGTGGGCGGGGAGATCGTCTACCGCGCCGCCTGAGCGAGCTCGCGCACCGTGCGCAGCTCCTCTTCGACGATCGCCATCTGGCGCGTCACCGCGGCCTCGTCGGCGTCGGGGAAGAACAGCGTGAACAGGTACTCGCTGCCGCCGGCATTCGGGACCACGCGCGTGAACGCGCCCCGTCGCGGGTCGTCGGCGGAGACGATGTCGACCGTGCCGTGCTCGCGGGCCACCCGCAGGTCGATCCGCCGGCCGCCGTCGATCACCCAGTGCCCGCCGTCGGGCTGCACCGTGCTCGTGAAGTTCGGCGCCCACCGCGGCAGCGTGCGGGCGTCGCCGACGACGTCGAGCACGGCGTCGGGCGGCGCGGCGATCGAGATCGAACGGGTCTCGCTGCGATTCGTATGCATCCATAGATCATCTACACTCGCAGATGATATGTCAACCGCAATCGTCCGCCCCCGCACACGGTCCGCCGCCACATCCGATCCGCCACGACCTACGATCACCACTCATGCGCGACGACCTCGGTGCCATGTTCGCCCGCATCACGCGCCGCCTGATCGACGCCGAACGGCCGCTGCTGGCCGCCCATGGGCTGACCATGTGGGGCTACATCACGCTCTCGCATCTCGTGCGCGGACCCGCTGAGACGCAACAGTCGCTGGCCGCTGCGATCGGGCACGACAAGACGCGGTTGATCAATGTGCTCGAGGAACTCGAGGTCGAGGGACTGATCGCGCGCAAGCCGGACCCCCTGGACCGCCGAGCGCGGCTCGTCGCGATCACGCCGGCCGGACAGCGACGCCACGCCGCGGCCGTCGCCGACATCCGCCAGATGGAGGAGCAACTCCTCGGCGAGCTCGACCGCGCCGAGCGCGAGACGCTGCTCGCGGTGCTTCCGCGACTCGCGGCGCCTCCGCAGTAGCAGCTGACCTCCCGGAGCGGCGGGGGCGGCGCCGTCCGCAGAGACGCTACTCACGCATTCGGCAATTCCCCGTCGGGCACTAAACGACGTTTCGGTTGGTTCGCAGCACGATCCGCGTCTCCGTGGCGGCCGCGCCTCCGCGCTGGCGCAGAGCCCGGATCGTCCGGTCCAACTCGTCCGCGTCCGTGCACGCGACCCGCAGCTGGTAGTCGAACCGACCGGTCACGAACAGCGCCTCGCGCACCGCGGGCAGCTCTGCGGCGAGCCGCTCGAAGGCATCCGGGTCGGCGGTGGGGAGCATCCGGACGTCGATGAACGCGTCGAGCCCGCGGCCGAGGTTCTCGAGGTCGATCGTCGCGGTGAACCCGGTGATCACCCCGCCGCGTTCGAGCCGGCGCACCCGGTCGGCCGCGCCGTGCGGGCTGAGCCCGACCGCGGCGCCGAGGGTCGCGAACGATGCTCTTCCGTTTCGGACCAGGATGCTGATGATCCGGTGATCGGTATCGTCGAGCACCACGGTTTTCACAGTGTTCCTTCCATCTCACCGTGGATACTCGCATGCTCGTAGGCATGAACATCGGCGTCCCGACTGAGATCAAGACCGACGAGGCCCGCGTTGCCCTCACGCCCGCGGGCGTGCGCGAGCTCACCCAGCGCGGCCACACGGTGGTCGTCCAGCGGGGAGCGGGAGAGGGGTCGGCGATCGCTGACGTCGCCTACCAGGCCCAGGGCGCGGAAATCGTGCCGGACGCCGGCGCGGTGTTCGCCGAGGCGGAGCTGATCGTGAAGGTCAAGGAGCCCCAGGCTGTCGAGGTTGAGCGGCTGACGCCGGACCACACCCTGTTCACGTACCTGCACCTGGCGCCCGAGCCCGCGCTGACCCAGGGTCTGATCGATTCCGGCGCGACCTGCATCGCGTACGAGACGATCACCGATCCGCGCGGCCGGCTGCCGCTGCTGGCGCCGATGAGCGAGGTCGCGGGGAAGCTCGCCGCGCAGGCCGGAGCGTTCATGCTCTCCAAGCCGCTCGGCGGACGCGGGATCCTCATGGGCGGGGTGCCGGGCGTGCCGGCCGCGAAGGTGATGGTCATCGGCGGCGGCGTCGTCGGACTCAACGCCGCCCAGGTCGCGCTCGGCATGGGCGCCGACGTGACCGTCTATGACCGCTCGCTCGACCGGCTGCGTGAGCTCGAGGTCATGCTCGGCGCCGGTCGTACCGGCTACGCCTCCACGCTCGCCATCGAGGAAGGCCTGCCGCAGGCTGACCTCGTCGTCGGTGCGGTGCTGGTCGCCGGCGCCCGAGCGCCGCACGTGGTCACGCGCGCGCAGCTCGCGCTGATGAAGGCCGGCGCGGTGCTCGTCGACGTCGCGATCGACCAGGGCGGATGCTTCGAGACCTCGCACGCCACAACCCACACCGACCCGGTCTACGCGGTCGAGGGCATCAGCCACTATTGCGTCGCGAACATGCCTGGCGCCGTGCCGGTGACGTCCACGGCGGCGCTCACGAACGCGACGCTGCCGTATGTCCTGGCGCTGGCCGAGTACGGCGTGGCCGGCGCGTTCGAGCGCGATCCGGGCTTCGCGAACGGCCTCAATGTCGCGGCGGGCGCCGTGACCAGCGAGCCCGTGGCGCGCGATCAGGGGCGCGAGTTCGTCGCTCCCGCGCGGGCGCTGAGCGCCCTCGCCGCGTAGTCGCGCTGCGGGGGCGCCCGGCGAGCACCGCAACGGATTCGAACCAGCCGCACGCTCGATTGGACGGTTAGCCGCACCTTGACAGCCGGCTGAACTCCGCTACTGTATCGATTAAGACTAAATCGATACAGAGAGGACGCATCATGTTCGTGCCGTATCCCGCACTCGACCAGACCGCCCGCCTCGCCACGTCCGCGCTGCCCGACGCGCCGGTCGTTCCGCTCCCTGGTGAGCCGGCGCCCGGCCGCGCTCGCATCGCCGTCGCCCAGGCGCTGCGGTGGGTCGCTGATCGCTTCGCCACTGAGTGGCAGGTGCTTGCTACGCGATGATGGGGGGGTGGGCACCCGCCCGACCCTCCAGACCGTGGCCGATGAGCTGGGCGTCTCGCGCGCCACGGTGTCGAACGCCTACAACCGTCCGGACCAGCTGAGCCCGGCGCTGCGCGAGCGTATCCTCGACGCCGCGCGGCGCCTGGGCTACGCCGGGCCGGACCCCGCCGCGCGCGGCCTCCGGCGCGGGCAGACCGGCACGATCGGGGTGCTGGTAGGCGAGACGCTGTCCTACGCCTTTCGCGACCCCGCGACGGGGCTCTTCCTCGAAGGCATCGCGCGCGCCGGCGAGCGGGCGGGGACGTCGATGCTGCTGATCCCCTCCCCGAAGGGCGCGCACCCCAAGGAGGCGATCGGCAACGCCGTCGTCGACGCCTTCTGCCTGAATTGCGTGCCGGATGGCGATCCCGCGCTCGACGCCGTGCTGGAGCGCCGGCTCCCGACCGTCGTGGTCGAGGGTTGGAGCGGGGATGCAGACGTCGCCCGCGTGGACATCGATCAGCGGGGCGGCGCGCGCGCGGCCGCCGAGCACCTGCTCGCGCTCGGGCACCGGCGGATCGCGGTGATCGTCGCGATGCTCGGCCAGGACGTACGTACGGGCCCCGTCGGGCCCTCGCGGCTCGAGCACGCCGATACACCCGTGGACCGCGAGCGTGTCCACGGCTACCTCGAGACAGTCGGCGACGTGCCGATCTACGAGGCCGGGGGCCACGCCTTCGATGCCGGCCTGAGCGCCGGTCGGGCGCTGCTCGCGGCGCATCCGGACCTGACCGCGATCCTCGCCGACAGCGACCTGCTGGCCCTCGGCGCGATGCGCGCCGCCTCCGAGGCGGGACGTGCCGTGCCCGGCGACCTCTCGGTCACCGGGTTCGACGACATCCCGCTTGCGGCCAACGCACAGCCCCCGCTCACCACCGTCCGGCAGTCGCTGATCGACAAGGGCGAGGCGGCCTACGCGCTGCTGGGGGAGATGCTGTCCGGCCAGCCGCCACGGCGCGTCAGGCTTCCAGTCGAACTGATTGTCCGAGGCTCGACGGCCGCACCGCCCGCGTGACCGTCAGCGCGGCGAGCAGCGTCATGCAGATCGCCGAGCCGACGCACCAGATGCACACCGCGTGCAGGATCCCGACCTCCGTGTAGGTCAGCCAGGCCGAGAAGCCGAAGCCGAGCAGCGCGATGAAGGCCGCTGCGGTCCGCGACATCTCGTCGTCGCGGACCAGCGAGACGAGGATCCCGGCATACCCGAGCAGCCCGAGCAGGGCCACCGGGACGCCGGCGAGCTCGGAGTAGCGCGACTTCTGCACCGTCGCGCAGCCGTGCGCGATCTCGCAGACCGGCACGCCGCCCGTGTAGTGCACGATCGTCAGGTAGGAGGCGATGCCGAGCCCGATGGTGGCGATCACCGCGATCGCCCACTTCATGACCGCAGCGCGTCCTTGATCGCGGTCTGCACGCCGCTGGCGTCGACGACCTTCTTGGTGCCGTTGGCGCTCTCGACGACGAACGTCGGCGTGGCGTTGATGCCGAGCGTGCCGGCCTGGGAATCAGCGGCCGCAAGCTTGGCCTTCGCGGCGGACGTGTTCGCGTAGGCCAGCGCCTTGGTCGCATCCACGCCGGATGCCTTGGCGACATTGCGCAGGAACGCGTCGGTCACGTAGCCGGAGTTCTCCGCGCCCTGGTCGGCGTAGAAGGCCTCGAGGAACGGCCAGAAATGGCCTTGGGCCTGCGCGCCGGCGGCGACCTTCGCCGCCTTCGTGGAATCGCTGCCGATGAAGTGCAGCGTGCGCGCCTGGAGCTTGATCTTGCCCGTGCGGACGTAGTCGTTGACGACGCCGGGCAGGATCTGCGCCGACGTCTCCGCGCAGATCGGGCACTGCAGGTCCACGAACTCCGTCACGGTGACCTTGGCCGTGGCCGAACCGACGACGCCGTCCTTCTCGGTGAAGCCGGAGAACACGTTCGCGGCCTCGGTCGCCGCGGTCGAGGCCTGAGCGGGCGTGGAGGGTGGAGGCGTCGTCTTCCCGCCCTGCGAGGACACGACGATCAGGATCGCGACGATCGCGGCGGCGAGGGCGACGGCGCCGCCGAGCCGCGTCAGGGTGCGCCGGCGGGCCGTCGCGGCACGCGCTGCGGCCTCGGCGCTCTCGCGCTCGGCGCGCTTCACATCACGCAACTCGCGCTTGGTCAGACGGGGAGAAGTGGACATTTGCTGGCTCCTGAAGGTCTCGGCATGGGGATCGGCGGCGAACAAAAGGGGTCAGACCCGTTTCGTTCGTGCGGCAGGACGGCGCGATGAACAAAAGGGGTCAGACCCCGTTTGTTCGTGCGGCAGGACGGCGCGGCGAACAAAAGGGGTCAAGACCCCGTTTGTTCGTGCGGCGGAGGAGTGGCTCCGGCTAGGCCGCGAGCGGTGGTGCGCGATCCCGTCCGAGACGGGCGACGGCGATGCGGGTCCTGGCGGGCGTCCATTCGGGGACGCACCAGGCGAACTCCGGGCGCAACGGGGGCCGGGGCGTGTCCGGCCCCAGCGACCGTATGAGCCGGCGGGCGGCGGGGAGCACGCGCAGCGCGAGCGCGAGCACGGCGCCGGCGAGGACGCCGAGCGCCAGCAGTTGCAGCCAGCCACCGCCGAGGGCGCCGCCCCCGAACGCGGTGGCCAGCAGGGCCTGGCCGCCGCAGGCGGCCCACACGCCCGCCGTGCCGACGGCCCACAGGCCCAGCGGGGCGGGGCGGCGGCGAGCGACGCGGCCGACGAGCGCGGCGGCGGCGACCGCGTACATCACGAGCAGGAAGACCCCGAGCAGGCCGAGGCCGCTGTGACCGGCGGCGGCGAGGCAGCTGCGCGCGTCGGGCCCGCAGAGCAGCGAGGCCCGTGTCTGGTCCAGCCCCGCCGCCAGGAGCGGCACGAGCACCAGGGCTCGCAACGTCTGAGGCAGGCGGGACAGATTCACACCGCCATTATCGACGGCGCTTCGAAGCGTCGTCTAAGTACTTTCTCCGTAGAGATCATCGATGATTCCCGCATATTTGTCGTAGACGGCGGCGCGTTTGACCTTCAGCGTCGGGGTCAGCTCGCCCTCCTCCTGGGAGAGGTCGCGCGGAAGGATCGCGAAGCGCTTGACCTGCTCGATACGCGCGAAACGGCGGTTCGCGATCTCGATGTCCTGCCAGACGGCCTGGCGGACCTGGTCGGCCTGCGCCATCGAGCCGGGCTCTGAGGGCACGTCGAGCTCCTGCGCGAGCTTCGGCGCCTCGTCGGGATCGAGCGTGACCAGCGCCACCAGGTAGGAGCGCCGGTCGCCGGCCACGACCGCCTGCGAGATCCAGCGCGAGTCGCGCAGCGCGCTCTCGATCTGCTCCGGTGAGACGTTCTTGCCGCTCGACGTGATCACGAGGTCCTTCTTGCGCCCGGTGATGAACACGTAGCCGTCGTCGATGCGCCCGAGGTCGCCGGAGTGCATCCAGCCCTCGCCGTCGATCACGCTCGCGGTGGCCTCGTCGTTGCGGTAGTAGCCAGGGAAGACCAGCGGGCCCCGCATGAGGATCTCGCCGTCCTCAGCGATCGCCACCTCGGTGCCGGGCAGCGGCCGCCCGACGCTCCCGAGCCGCATCTCCTCGACCGTGTTGAGCGTCGACGCGGCGCACGTCTCGGTCATCCCGTAGCCCTCGAGCACGGGCACGCCGATGGCGGCGAAGAACTCGAGCACGTCGCGCCCGATCGGCGCCGCTCCGGTCACGATGACCGGGTCGCCGGGGCCGAGCGCGGCGCGGATCTTGGACAGCGCCAGCCGGTCGCCCACCGCGTGGCGCACGCGGTCGAGCGGATTCACGCGCCGGCCCTCGCGCCGCGCCGCCGCCACCTTCTGCGCGGTGGCCAGCGAGCGCAGCAGGATCTGGCCCTTGACGCCCGTCGCGGACGTCAGCACGCGCGTGTGGATCTTCTCGAGCAGGCGCGGGACGGTCGGGACGTACGTCGGCGCGGCCTCGCCGATCTCCTTCGCCAGCAGCTTCGTGTTGCCGCTCGAGAACGCCAGCACCCCGCCCGTCTCGATCGCCACGAACTGCACCATCCGGGCCAGCACGTGGGCCAGCGGCAGGTAGTTGAAGATCACCGGCGGCCGCTCGCGCATCTGCAGCCGGTCGATGTACGCGTTGGCCGTGAAGAGCAGGTTGGTGTGGGTCAGCACGCAGCCCTTCGGCGGGCCGGTGGTCCCGCTCGTATAGACGATCGTCGCGGGGTCGTCGGGATCGATCGCCGCCAGTCGCTCGACGGTGACGTCGCCCTGCGCGCGCGAGCGCAGGTCCGCCATCGTGATCGCGCCCTCGGCCTCGCCGATCATCACGACGATGTGCTCGAGGTCGGGCACCTTGCGGCCGGCGAGCTTGGCGACCTGGGCCGCGTCCTCGGCGATCAGCACCTTGGCGCCCGAATGCGCGAGCACGTACTCGCACTCCTCCGGCGAGTTGGTGTGGTAGACGGGGACGACGACCGCGCCCGCGGCCAGCGCGCCGGCGTCGGCCAGCGTCCACTCGGGCCGCGTTCCGCCGAGGATCGACACGCGGTCCCCGGGCTGGACGCCCAGCGCGGCCAGGCCGCCCGCGATCTCGCGGATCGCCTGGCCGAACTCGGCGTAGGAGGTGGCGGGGCGCCCGGGGGCGCGCATTGCGTCGCCGCTGTAGCGGCCGGCGGCGGCGAGCGCCAGCTCGCCCAGGGTGCGGGGTGTACTCACGAGAGCAACCCTAATTCACACGAGCCACCTCGGCGGGCGTTTTGGCTTCCTGGGCGTCGGCGTGCCGGATCGAGCCCTCGCCCTCGCGCAGCGGCCGGCCCGCGCGCCCGGCGCGCATCGCGACGATCTCGGCCAGCACCGCGACCGCCGTCTCCTCGACCGTGGCGGCGCCGATGTCCAGCCCGCAGGGGGCGAACAGGCGCGCCAGCTGGGCGTCGGTCACCCCGACCTCGCGCAGCCGCCGCTCGCGATCCGCGGTGGTCTTGCGGCTCCCGAGCGCGCCGATGTAGCCCGCCTCGGTCGCGAGCGCCGCCACGACGGCGGGAACGTCGAGCTTGGGGTCGTGCGTGAACACCAGCACGGCGTCGCGCGCGCTGAGCTCGGCGTCCGCGAGCACCGCGTCCGGCCAGGCCGCGATGGTGTCGGCATTCGCCGAGAAGCGCGGCGAGGCCAGGAACGCCCGCCGCGGGTCGGCGATCGTGACCTTGTAGCCGAGGCCGGCGGCGAGCGGCGCCAGCGCGGCGGAGAAGTCGATCGCGCCGAAGACGATCATGCGCGGCGGCTCGGCGTTGGCGGCGACGTGCACGCGCAGGCCGCTGCCGAGCGAGGCGCCGTCCTCGCCGAAGGACCGGATCGTGGAGCGCCCCTCGGCCAGCAGGCCGCGCGACTCGCGCTCGACGTTGGCCTCGAGCAGCCTGGTCACGCCGAAGCTGCCGACGTGGGTCTCGGCGTCGGTGTAGAGCTTGGCGCCGGCGTTCTCGCCGTCGAGCAGCGTGGCCAGCGCCGCGGGCCGGTCGGAGACGATCGCCTCGAGGTAGCGCAGGTGCGCTGTGCGGGCGTCGTCGCGCAGCTCGTGGATGAAGATGTGGACGATCCCGCCGCACATCAGGCCGACGGTGCCGGCCAGCTCGTCGGAGATCCCGTAGCGGACGAGCCGCGGCGGCCCTTCGGTCTCGAGGATCTCGAACGCCGCCTCGGCGACCGCGCCCTCGACGCAGCCGCCGGTGACCGAGCCCTCGATCTCGCCGTCGGAGATGTACATGCTGGCGCCGACGTCGAGCGGCGAGGAGCCCTCGACCTCGACCAGCGACCCGGCGACCACGCGCCGGCCTTCCCGCAGCCAGCCGGAGACCAGCTCAGCGGACTGTTGAACCGTGCGATCCATCAACCATCGAGCCTATACACCCGGCGGGCGGTGTCACAGAGCACCGATTGCGCCACGTCGGCCGGGATCGCCGCGACCCAGGCGTCCACGAGCGTCTTCATGTCCGTCCAGATCTGCTCCACGGGGAAGTTCGTCCCGAACATGCAGCGGCCGGGCCCGAACAGCTCGAGCGCCGTGCCGGCGACGAGGCCGATGATCTCGGGGTCGACCTTGTGGCAGAACGTGCCCTGGCCGGTGAGCTTGGTGACGACGTTGGGCGCGGCGGCGAGCCGTTCGAGGCCGGCGCGCCACGGCTCGACGTGCTCGGGCGCCGTGCTCTCGAGCATCCCCGTGTGCACGAGCACGAACGTCGTGTCCGGGAAGTCCGCGACGAACCGCGCCGCATCGGCCATCTGCGGCGCGAACACCTGCAGCTCGAACAGCCAGCCGTAGCGCGCGAGCCCGGCGATGTTCTCGCGGAACACCGGGTCGTGCATCCGCCGCGGGCCGGAGGCGTAGCGGTAGGGCTCGTGCTCGTGCCAGTGCAGCTGCAGGCGCGTGCCGCGCAGCAGTGGCGACGCCTCGGCCTGGGCGGCGAGCGTCTCGCCGGCCGCGGGGTCGAACAGGTCCGCCGAGCCGACGATCGCGTGCGGCCAGCCGCTCTGCTCGTGGACGCCCTGCACCCAGCGGACCTCGTCGAGCGAGCGCTCCAGCGGCCAGTTGGCCTGCACGTAGACGGAGCGCTCGATCCCGCAGGCGGTGGCGTCGGCGATGTACTCCGCGGCCAGGTAGTCGCGCCGGATCGGCTCGTAGGGGCCGAAGATGCGCGGCAGCATCGGGCCCTGCAGCCACGCGAGATCCTGGACGCGCCACAGGTGGTGATGGGAGTCGACGATCACGGGGTCCAGTCTCCGATCGCGAGCCGGCGTGGGCGCGCGCAGGTCGCCGGGACGCGCTGCACCTCCGCGAGCAGGGTGGGCAGGTCGTGCGCGCCCGCGAGCCGGTCCAGCGCCGGCAGGATCGCACGCATGCCGCGGGTCAGCGGCTGGTAGGTCGGATCGCTGCCGAGCGGCGTCCACCACACGAGCCGGTGGCCGAGCCGCCCCAGTCGCTCGACGGCGCGCGCCATCCGGGCCGGATCGCCGCGCTCCAGGCCGTCGGACAGCACGATGATCAGCGCGCCCCGCGCCCGCGCGAGGTAGCGCCCGGTCGCGAGGAACGTCTCCAGCGCGGCGCCGATGTTCGTGCCGCCGTCGGCGTCCTGGATCGTCCCGGCGAGCGCGGCGAGCGCGTCGTCGACATCGCCGCGCCGCAGCTGCGCCGTCACCCGCGTGAGCCGCGTCCCGAACGTGAACGCCTCGCCGCGGTCGGCCACCGCGAGCACGGCGTGGGCGAAGCGCAGGTAGTCGGGGGAATGCTCGCGCTGCGAGCCCGAGACGTCGATCAGCAGCAGCACCGGCCGCAACCGCTGGGGCTTCGCGCGCCAGCGCAGCCGCGTGATCTCGCCCGCGACCGACTCCCGCAGCGTGCGGCGCAGGTCGAGCTCGCCGCGCCTGGCCCGCCGGCGCCGGCGCGCGGCGACGCGCGGGAGCGCCGCGGGCAGCGCGCGCGTCAGCTCGCGCAGCGCCTCGCGGTCCTCGGCGGGGTCGAAGCGACGCGCGTGGCGCAGGTCCAGCGGGCTGGCGTCCTTGCCGGACCCCTCGGCCCACTCGATCGCGCCGAGCTCGCCGTCGCCGCTGGGCGCCGGCGCGTCGCCGTGCTCGTCGGCGGGCGCCTCGGCGGGCAGCGCGCCGCCGCGGAAGTACGCGGCGAAGACCGCGTCGAAGAACGCGATGTCCTCGAGCCGGGAGACGAGCGTGACGCGCGCGAGCCAGTACAGCCGGTCGAGGCTGGCCGGCGGCTCGTGCGCGAGCGCGGTCAGGAAGTCCTCTCGCTTGCCGGGCACCGGCCCGAGCGCGGACAGGAACGCGTGCAGGTGGGCCTCGGCGGCGCTCACGCCGCGCCCAGCAGCTCCGCCGCGGCCGCCACGTCCTCGGCCTCCTTGAGCAGCAGGCCGAGCGAGCGCCGCAGCGCCGTCGGCCAGTCCGAGCCCGAGTCGGCCAGCACCGCGGCGCCGAGCGCCCATTCGATCGTCTCTGCCACGCCGGGCGGCTTGATCAGCCGCAGGCCGCGGACGCTGCTCACGGCCTCGACCAGCGAGGCCGCCGCGGCCTCGCTGAGCCCCGGCGCCTTGGCCTCGATGATCCGCCGCTCGCGCTCGGCGTCCGGGAATGGGATCCAGTGGTAGAGGCAGCGGCGCTTGAGGGCGTCGTGCAGCTCGCGCGTGCGGTTGGACGTCATGACGACGACCGGCGGCGTCGCGGCGCGGATCGTCCCGAGCTCCGGGATCGTGATCTGGAAGTCGCTCAGGAACTCGAGCAGGAACGCCTCGAACTCGCTGTCCGCGCGGTCGATCTCGTCGATCAGCAGCACCGCGCCCTGCGAGCGCACGGCGCGCAGCAGCGGCCGCTCGAGCAGGAAGCGCTCGTCGTAGAGGTCGCCGGGCTGCTCGGAGCGCGCGTAGAGCAGCTGCTTCGGGTGATCCCACTCATACAGCGCCTGCGCCGCGTCGAGCCCTTCGTAGCACTGCAACCGGATGAGCGTGCGGCCGAGCACGGCGGCCAGCACCTTCGCCACCTCGGTCTTGCCGACGCCCGGCTCGCCCTCGAGCGCCAGCGGGCGGCCGAGGACGAGCGCGAGGTGGATGGCGGTCAGCAGCCCCTCGTCGGCGAAGTAGCGCTGCTCGGCGAGCGCGCGCTCCAATTCCTCCACGGACTGCGGCGCCGGCACTAGAACTGCGGGTACTCGGTGGTCTTGAGGTGGATGCGCTCGGACGTGTGCGCGGCCGCGTCGCCGCCCGCCGCCTTCCCCGCGTCCGAGGCGAAGCCGGCCGCGCGCGCGTCCTCGTCGTCGAACCACATCTCGTTGGCCGCGTCGTACGGCGCGTCCGCGGCCTCGGTGACGTTGACGACGTACTTGCGCATGCCCGGGATCTCGCGCGCGAACGGGGCGTGGTCCACGGTCGCCCACTGGATGAACTCCTCCTTGGTCATCCCGTCCTTGCGCTTCATCAGCGAGATCAACTTCAGCATCAGGCGGTCTCCTTGAGTGCGTCCAGGCCCCGCAGGACCTGCTCGGGGGTGAAGGGCATGCGCTCCAGGCGCACGCCGCAGGCGTCGTAGATCGCGTTGGCGATCGCTCCGATCGGGGCGTTGGCGGTCATCTCGCCGATCCCCTTGGCGCCGAACGGCCCGTTGGCGGCCGGGCGGCCGATGATCACGCTCTCCATCGCGGCGTTGTCGGCCGGGCCGGGCATCAGGTACTCGCTGAAGTCCGTGGCCCCGTGCTCGCGCGCCGGGTAGTACGGCTCGGTCGTCTCGAACAGCGCGTGCGAGATCCCCATCCACGCGCCGCCCTCGATCTGCTGGGTCGCCATCGCCGGGTTGAGCGCGTTGCCGACCTCGTAGACGTTGTACATCGCCAGCACCTCGACGACGCCGGTCTCGTCGTCGACCTCCACGTCGGCCACCGTGCAGGCGTGCGCGTGGCAGGAGTCCGGGTCCATCTCGCCCGTCTCGGGCACCGGCTCGGACTTCTCCTTGAGGAAGATCCCGCGGCCCGAGATCGTGCGGCCCTGCTTGAAGTGCGCGGCCAGCGCGAGGTCGACGATGTGGATCTTCTTCTCGGAGGAGCCCTTGACCTTGATGAAGCCGGTGCCGTCGGTCTCGAGGTCCTCGGCGTCGACCTCCAGCTCGTCGGCGGCGGCCTCGAGCATCACCTCGCGCGCCTCGCGCGCGGCCATGATCACCGCGTTGCCGACGCGGTGCGTGCCGCGCGAGGCGAACGTGCCCATGCAGTGCGGCCCGGTGTCGGTGTCGGCGGTGTCGATGATGATGTTCTCGAACGGCAGCCCGAGCGTCTCCGCCGCGCACTGGGCGACGACGGTCTTGAGCCCCTGGCCGAGGTCGACCGAGCTCAGCGAGACGACGAAGCTCCCGGTCGTGGTGGCGTGGATCAGCGCCTGGGACGGATCGCCGCCCAGGTTCATGCCGGTCGGGTAGTTCACCGACGCGAACCCGCGCCCGCGCAGCTTGCTCATGATCGCTCCTGGGTCGACGAGAGCGCGCGCAGCGAAGCCGGCAGCTCGTGCCCGACCAGTTCGGCCGCGCGCTGGATCACCTCGATCAGCGCCGTGCCCTCGGCGACCTTGCGGTGCGCCTTGACGTCACCGTCGCGGTAGGCGTTGATGAGCCGGAACTCCCACGGGTCGATGCCGATCGCCCGCGCCACGCGGTCCATCTGGGACTCGAGCGCGAAGTCGGCGATCGTCACGCCGAAGCCGCGCATCGCGCTCGACGGCGTGCGGTTCGTGTAGACGCACCAGCAGTCGGCGTGGACGTTCGGGATCGTGTACGGGCCGGGCAGGTGCGCCGCCGCCTTGGTGGTGCCGTAGGGACTGTGGCGCGAATACGCCCCGGAATCGACGAACAGCCGGATCTGGCGCGCGACGATCCGCCCATCGGCCATCACTCCGTCCTTGATGTAGATCCGCTCGGCCGCGCGCGGGGAGGAGACCTGCATCTCCTCGGCGCGCGAGTAGACGAACTTCACCGGCCGGTTGGTGGCCAGCGCGGCGATGCAGGCCAGCGGCTCGACCATCACGTCGACCTTGCCGCCGAAGCCGCCGCCGACCGTCCCGCCGACCACGCGCAGCTTGCCGAACGGCACGTCGAGGATCAGCGCCGTGTTGTCGAGCGTGAAGAAGCACGCCTGCGTATCGGAGTGGATGCGCAGCCGCCCGTCGTCCTGCGGGACCACGATGCAGCCGGTGGTCTCGGTCGGGGCGTGCTCGATCGGCGAGGACTGGTAGCGGTGCTCGAAGACGTGGTCGGCCTGCGCGAAGCCCTGCTCGACGTCGCCGAAGCGGATCCGCCGGCAGTGGTGTCCCTCGTAGATGAAGTAGTTGGTCCCGTGCGGCTTGATGATCGTCTCGGAGTCGATCGCCGCCTCGACGTCGAGCACCGCAGGCCGGTCCTCGTAGTCGACCGCGACCGCGGCGGCGCCGGCCAGCGCGGCGGCCTCGCTGGTCGCGACCACGGCGGCGATCGGCTCGCCGCGGTAGAGCACGCGGTCCTCGGCCAGCACGGGCTCGTCGTTGGGCTCGACCCCGATCAGGCGCAGGATCGTGTACCAGTTCGCCGGCACGTCGGTATGCGTGAGCACCCGCAGCACGCCCGGCACGGCGAGTGCGGGCGCGACGTCGACCGAGCGCAGCAGCGCGTGGTCGCGCGCCGAGCGCGCGATCTTCACGTGCGCCAAGCCCTTCGGGTTGAGGTCCTCGAAGAACTGCGTGCGGCCGGTGACGTGCCCGAGCGCGTCGAGGCGCTGGACGGGCTGGCCGATGACGGTCATGCCGTCACCGCCCGGCGCTCGGCGGCGTCGAGGATCGCCCGGATGATGCTCTCGTAGCCGGTGCAGCGGCAGACGTTGCCGGAGATCGCGCGCACGACGTCCTCGCGCGTCGGCGACGGGTTCGCGTCCAGCAGCGCCTCGGCGGCCATGATCATCCCGGGCGTGCAGAATCCGCACTGCGTCGCGAAGCCCTCCAGGAACGCGGCCTGCACGGCGTCGAGCTCCGTGCCGTCGGCGACGCCCTCGAGCGTGCGCACCGACGCGCCCTGGATCGTCTCGACCGGGATCAGGCACGCGAGCACCGGCTCGCCGTCGAGCAGCACCGTGCACGTCCCGCACGTGCCCTGGGCGCAGCCGCGCTTGGCGGCGGTCAGGCCGAGCGCGTCGCGCAGCGCGGCCAGCAGCGTCCAGGCCGGCGGCGCGAGGAACTCCTGCGGCTCGCCGTTGACGTCGAGTTCGATGACGGTGGACGGCATCAGGCTCTCCTCTCCAATGCCCGGCGGATGTGGACGGGCACCACGCGGCGGCGATACCACGCGCTGGCGTACGCGTCGTCGTCGGGGTCGATGGCCTCGAGCGCGGCCTCGGCGGCGGCGGCGATGTCGCCGTCGCGCAGGAACGCCTCGGCGGCAGTGGCGCGCACCGGGCGCGGCGCCACGCCGCCCAGCGCGAGCGTCGCGTAGCCCTCGCGCATGACCGCGGCGACGGTGACGATCGAGGCCGAGTTCTGGCGCCGCCGCATCGCCTTCGTGTAGAACCACTCGCTCTCGTCCGGCACGTGGAAGCGCACGGCGGTGACCAGCCCGCGCGCCTCGGCGACGCCGACCCAGCCGGTGCCCTCGACCTCCGCCTCGGCGTCCAGTGCGTACAGGCAGACCGCGAAGTCGCCGTACGGCGCGCGCGCGAACAGGTTGCCGCCGACCGTGGCGAGGTTGCGCAGCGTGGGGGAGCCGATCGAGTCGATCGCGCTCGCCAGGAACGGCAGGTCCACGCGCGAGAACGGCGTCGCGGCGCCGATCGTCGCCACGCCGTCCTCGACGCGCACGCCGGACAGGCCGGCGCGGCGCAGGCTGACGAGCGCCTCGACGTCCGTGGGCTGGGTGTTGACGGCGGGCATCACGAGCGTCCCGCCGGCGATCAGGTAGCGGCGCTCGCCGAGCGCGGCGACCACCTCGGGGACCGACTCGGGGACCAGGACGTTCATGCCGCGTGCACCGGGTTGCGCAGCACCCCGATGCCCTCGATCTCGCATTCCACGACGTCACCGTCCTTGAGGGAGCGCTTGGGGTCCATGAACTCGCCGCAGCCCCAGGGCGTGCCCGTGAGGATCACGTCGCCGGGCTCGAGCGTGAACGAGTGCGAGCAGTGGCTGATCAGCGTCGCGACGTCGAACACCATCAGGTCGGTCGTCGCGTCCTGCATGACCTCGCCGTTGACGCGGCAGATCAGCCGCAGCTGCTGCGGGTCGGGGATCTCCGCCGCCGGCACGACGCGCGGGCCGAGCGGGCAGAACGTGTCCAGGCTCTTGCCGCGCACCCACTGGCCGTCGGCGAACTGCAGGTCGCGCGCGGAGACGTCGTTGGCGACGGTATAGCCCGAGACGTGGCCCAGAGCGTCCTCCTTGGCGACCCGCGTCGCGCGCTCGCCGATGATCACCGCCAGCTCCACCTCCCAGTCCACCCGCTCGGTGACCGGCGGAATCACGATCGCGTCGCCGTCGCCGATCACGCTGCTCGGGAACTTCGCGAACACCAGCGGCGTCTCCGGCACCGCCGCGCCGGATTCGCGGATGTGATCCAGGTAATTGAGCCCGATGGCCACGATCTTGCCGGGTCTGGTCATGCCGTTCGTGCCCTCTCGACGTTCTCCAGGTGGGTGAGCATGGCGCGGTAGGCGCGGTCGGGATCGCGCGCCTCGAGCGCCTCGACGATCGCGCGGTGATCGTGCACGGTCTGCGCCTCGACGCCGGGGATCGCGGTGGTGGTGCGGCGGCTGGCGATCCCGAGGCTGCCGATCGAGTCGATCAGCCGCGACAGGATCGCGTTTCCGGCGGCGCGGGCGACGAGGTCGTGCAGCTCGAGGTCCGTGCGCATGAACGCCTCGTGGTCGCCGACCGAGCGCTCGGAGACCTCGACGCAGCGGTGCAGCGCCGGCAGCTGTGCGGGATCGATGCGCCTCGCGGCCAGCGCCGCGAGCCCCGGCTCGACGAGCTTGCGCGCTTCGAACAGCTCCTCCATCCCGCTCTCCGAGAGCTCCAGCACGAGCCCGACCGAGCGCATCAGGCTCGCCGGCTCGAGCGAGGAGAGGTACGTGCCGTCGCCATGGCGCATCTCGGTGACGCCGATCATCGAGAGCGCGCGCAGCGCCTCGCGCAGGGAGGAGCGCGACACGCCCATCGACGCCGCCAGCTCGCGCTCGGGCGGCAGCCGGTCGCCCGCCCGCAGGCGGCGCTCGCGGATCAGCTCGATCAGCCGCGCGGCGATCTGGTCGGGCAGCGCGTCGCGCACGACGCCGCCGAACTCGGTCGGAGAAATTGGCCGGACCACTGGTCCACCAACGTATAGCATCTTTTGGCATGAACGTGCGTCTCGCCTACGGCACGACCGGGCTCGACGTCGAGGTCCCCGACGGCGCGACCGTCGTGGAGCCGGCGTATCACGCGGGCGCGGAGGACCAGCTCGCCGTCCTGCGCGAGGCGCTGCGCCATCCGGTCGCGGGGCCGCCGCTGCGCGAGCTGCACGGCCGGCGGATCGCGATCTCGATGTGCGACGGCACGCGCGCCCAGCCGCGCGACCTGATGATCCCGGCGGTACTGGACGAGCTCGGGACCGACGACGTCACGGTGCTCGTCGCCACCGGCACGCACCGCGCCAACACCGAGGCCGAGCTGCGCGGGATGCTCGGGGCCGCGTACGACCGCGTGCGGATCGTCAACCACGACGCGCGCGACCGCGACTCGCTCGCCTACCTCGGCGAGCACGGCCGCGGCGTGCCGGTGTGGCTCAACCGCGAATGGGTCGAGGCGGACCTGCGGATCACGACCGGGTTCGTCGAGCCGCACTTCTTCGCCGGCTTCAGCGGCGGGCCGAAGCTCGTCGCGCCCGGGCTCGCCGGCCTGGACACCGTGCTGGTCCTGCACGACGCGCGGCGCATCGGCAGCCCCGACGCCACCTGGGGCGTGCTCGAGGGCAACCCGGTGCACGAGGACATCCGCGCCGCGGCCGCGGCCGCTCCGCCGCACTTCGCGTTCGACGTGATCCTCAACCGCGAGCAGCGCGTGATCGAGGCGTTCGCGGGCTCGCTGGACGAGATGCACGCGGCCGCCTGCGAGGCGGCGCGGCGCTACGCGATGCAGCCGGTCGAGCGCGCGTTCGACGTCGTCATCACGAGCAACTCCGGCTACCCGCTCGACCAGAACCTCTACCAGGCGGTCAAGGGCATGTCGGCGGCCGCCAAGGTGGTCCGGCAGGGCGGGCTGATCGTGTGCGCCGCCGAGTGCCGCGACGGCTTCCCCGGCCACGGGTCCTACCGGCAGCTGCTGGAGTCCAGTGCGTCGCCGCGGGCGTTCCTGGACTCGATCGCCGCCTCCGAGCACGTCACGCCGGACCAGTGGCAGGTGCAGGTCCAGGCCGGCATCCAGGACCGCGCGCGGGTCGTGATGCACACCGGCCACCTGAGCGATGCCGAACTGCGCGCCGTCCATCTCGAGCAGACGCGCGACATCTCCGCGACGGTGCGCGAGGCGGGCGGGAGCGTGTGCGTGCTGCCCGAGGGCCCGCAGACGATCGCCTACGTCGCGTGATCCGGCCGGCCACCCCAGCCGACGCGGCCGCGCTGACGGCGCTCGACGACGCGACCGTCTCGTGGCAGAACAGCCCCGCCGCGCACGTGCCGGGCCGGCCGTTCTTCAACGAGCGCACGCAGCCGGGCGACGTGCTGGTCGCCGACGCCGGCGCGGTCGCGGGCTACGTCAAGCTGCGCCCGGCGACGCCGCTGCCCTCGAACGCGCATGTGCTCGAGATCCAGGGGCTGGCGGTGCATCCCGACCACCGGCGCCGGGGGCTGGCGCGCGCGCTGCTCGAGGCGGCGGTCGCCGAGGCGCGCCGGCGCGGCGCGCGGCAGCTGCGGCTGCGGGTCCTGGAGACGAATTCCGCCGCGCGGGCGCTGTACGCCGGATGCGGGTTCGAGGTCGTCGGCGTGCTCCCCGGCGAGTTCCTGCTCGAGGGGCGCTATGTCGACGACGTCATCATGTCGCGCGCGACGTGAACGCCCGCGCCCTCATCGCCGCCGTGACCGACGCGTTCGTCGAGGCCGACACCGATGTCGTCTCCGCCGACCCGCTGGGCTGGCCGGGCTACAGCGAGCGGCTGGCGCGCCTGGGCGAGCCCGAGGCGGTCGTGGCGGGGACGGCGCGGATCGCGGGCGTCGAGGCGGAGGTCGTGGCGTTCGACTTCGGCTTCCTGGGCGGCTCGATGGGGGAGGCGACCGGCCGCCGGATCACCGCCGCGCTCGATCGCGCGGCGCAGGCCCGGCGCCCGCTGGTCTCGTTCGTGGCCTCGGGCGGCTGCCGGATGCAGGAAGGGATGCGTGCGCTGGTGCAGCTGCAGCGGATCTCGGCGGCCGAGGCCCGCGCCCGGGCGGCCGGGAGCGCGCACGTGACGCTGCTCTACGGCCCGGCCACGGGCGGCGTGTGGGCGTCGCTGGCCTCGAGCGCCGACGTGATCCTGGCCGTGGCGGGCGTCGAGGTGGCGTTCGCGGGGGCGCGGATTCGCGGCGGCGCCGGCGGCGAGGCGTTCAGCGCGCAGGGGAAGTTCGAGCTCGGGCAGGTGGACCGCGTGGTGGCGGCGGCGGACGCGGCTGCCGAGTTGCGTGGCGCGGTCTCGCTGCTGGCGGGCGGCGAGCGCGCCGCGGCGGCGTTCGCCGGGGGCGCCGGGGCCGCCGCGCCCGGCGAGCGCACCGTCGGGGGCGCGCCCGTCCCCGCGCCGCTCGGCGCGCGCGACCTCGCGCCGGACGGCTGGGCGGCCGTGCTCCGCGCGCGTGATGCCGGCGCGCCCGCGGGCCGCGGCGTACCTCGCCGCGTACTTCGACGCGCGGCTCTCGCTCTCCGGCGACCGCGCCGGCGGGCGCGATCCTGGCATGCTGTGCGGCTTCGGTCGCCGCGACGGGCGCACGATCGCGTACGTCGCACAGACCGGGACACCCAACCGCCCGCCCGGCTTTCGTACCGCCGCTCGGGTGATCAGGCTGGCCAGCAGACTCGGAATCCCCATACTGACGCTCGTGGACACTCCCGGAGCCGCCAACGACGAGGCCGCAGAGCGCGGCGGGATCGGCGCCGCGATCGCGGACGCGTTCGCCGCCGTGGCCGAGGCGCGCGTGCCGGTCACAACGCTGGTGATCGGCGAGGGCGGCTCGGGCGGTGCGCTGGCCATCGCCTCGCCGGACCGCCTGTTCATGGCGCCGGACAGCTACTTCGCGGTGATCGCGCCCGAGCTGGCCGCGCGGATCCTCAAGGTCGACGACGTCCCGGGGACCGCCGCGCACCTCAAGCTGCGCCCGCAGGAGCTCGTCGACCTCGGCATCGCACACGGGATCGCGGCGTGAACCTGATCCTGCTCGGCCCGCCGGGAGCGGGCAAGGGAACGCAGGCGGCGCGGCTCAAGGAGCAGTTCGGGCTCGAGCACGTCTCCACCGGCGAGCGGCTGCGCGCGCACGTCGACGCCGGCGACGAGCTCGGCAAGCGCGCCCAGGAGTTCATGAGCAGCGGCAAGCTGGTACCCGACGAGCTGGTGCGCGAGGTCCTGCTCGCCGACCTGCCGGAAGGCGGCTTCCTGCTCGACGGCTACCCGCGCCGGGTCAGCCAGGCCGAGTCGCTCGAGCAGTCGCTCGACGTGCGCGGCCGCTCGATCGACGCCGCGCTGTTCGTCGACGTCCCCGACGAGGTCGTGATCGAGCGCATCTCCGGCCGCCGCCAGTGCCCCAACGGCCACGTCTTCCACATCAAGTACAACCCGCCCAAGCAGGAAGGCATCTGCGACGTCTGCGGCGAGCCGCTGAGCCTGCGCAAGGACGATGCGCCCGAGACGGTGACCGAGCGGCTCGAGGTCTACCACCGCGACACGCGCCCGCTGGCCGAGTTCTACACCGGCCGCGGGTTGCTGGTGTACATCGACGGGTCCGGCTCGCCCGACGAGGTGTACGCGCAGTTGAGCCGCGCCGTCACCAGGCTGATGTAGCCGTCGGCGATCTGCTCGGCGCTCATGCGGCCGCCGGGGCGCAGCCACGTCGCGGTGTGGTTGACCATGCCGAGCAGGGCGAAGAGCGTGATCCGGTCCTCGACGCCGGCCTGCGTGAGCAGCCGGGCGAGGATCGCCTCGAACGCGTCGCGGCTCGCCCGCACCTGCTCCCACTCCGGCGCGCGCTCGATCGCGTGGCGCTCCTGGGCGAAGACCGCCATGTGGTCGAGGTGGCGCTCGATGTGGGCGACCCACGCGCGGACCAGCGTGCGCAGCCGGTCCGGGTCCTCGGACGCCTCGATCTGCGCCGCGCGCTCGAGCAGCGGGTCCATCAGCTGCTCGAAGATTCCGAACAGCAGTCGCTGCTTGGAGCCGATGTAGTGATACAGCCCGCCGGCGCCGAGCCCGGTGGCCTCGCTCAGCTCGTCCATGGTCGTCGCCTGGAAGCCGTTGCGCGCGAACAGGGCGGCGGCGGTCGCCACCACTTCCTGCTGGCGGCGGTCGTAGCGCTCGCGGAGCGCGGGGCGTGTCGGCGGTGTGGGCATTTGTAACGAGCGTTCGGTATAAGTATGGCATGGACTTCGATCTCCCCGCCGACCACGAGCTGATCCGCCGCACGGTGCGCGACTTCGCCGAGGGCGAGATCGCGCCGGTCGCGGAGGAGCTCGACCGCACCAAGTCGTTCCCGTACGCGATCGTCAAGCAGCTCGGCGCGCTCGGGCTGATGGGGATCCCGTTCCCGGAGTCCTACGGCGGTGCGGGCGGGGACTCGCTGGCCTACGCGATCGCGGTCGAGGAGCTCACCCGCGTCGACTCGTCGGTCGCGATCACGCTGTGCGCGCACACGTCGCTCGGCACGCAGCCGATCTACCTGTTCGGGACCGAGGAGCAGAAGCAGGAGTGGCTGCCGAGGCTCACCGCGGGGGAGATCCTGGGCGCGTTCGGGCTGACCGAGCCCGAGGCCGGCTCGGACGCCGGCAACGTGCGCACGCGCGCCCGGCTCGACGACGACGGCTGGGAGATCGACGGCGCCAAGCAGTTCATCACCAACGCGGGCACGGACATCTCGGGCGTCGTCTGCATCACCGCGCGCACCGGCGACGACGAGATCTCCAACCTGATCGTCCCGAACGGCACGCCCGGCTACACGCAGGGCGAGCCGTACCGCAAGATGGGCTGGAACGCGTCCGACACGCGGCCGCTGAGCTTCGACGGCTGCCGCGTGCCGGCGGAGAACCTGCTCGGCCCGCGCGGCGCGGGCTTCAAGCAGTTCCTGCACGTACTGGACATCGGGCGCATCGGTGTGGCGGCGATGGGCGTCGGGCTGGCCCAGGGCGCGCTCGACCAGGCGCTCGCGTACGCGAAGGAGCGCCGCGCGTTCGGCAAGCCGATCTCCAAGTTCCAGGCGATCCAGGGCAAGCTCGCCGACATGTCGACCGAGATCGAGGCGGCGCGGCTGCTCGTCTACAAGACGGCGCTTCTGAAGGATGCGGGCCGCAACTTCACGCTGACGGCCGCGCAGGCCAAGCTCAAGACCGGCCGGCTGGCAGTGCGCTGCGCCGAGGAGGCGGTCCAGATCCACGGCGGCTACGGCTACATCGAGGAGTACCCGGTCTGCCGCATGTACCGCGACGCGAAGATCCTCACGATCGGCGAGGGCACCGACGAGGTGCAGCAGATGGTCATCGCGCGCGCACTCGGCGCGTGATGTTTCACACGGTCCTGGTCGCCAACCGCGGGGAGATCGCGCGCCGCGTGATCCGTACGCTGGACCGGCTCGGCATCCGCTCGGCGGCGCTCTACACGGCGCCCGATCGCGGTGCGCCGTGGACGGACGAGGCCGACGTCGCGCTGGCGGTCGGCTCGTACCTGTCGATCTCCGACGTGGTCGAGGCGGCGCTGCAGGCGGGCGCGGAGGCGCTCCATCCCGGCTACGGCTTCCTGGCCGAGAACGCCGGGCTGGCGCGCGCGTGCGCCGAGGCGGGGGTCGTGTTCGTGGGGCCGTCGCCGGAGTCGATCGAGCTGATGGGCGACAAGGTGCGTGCCAAGCAGGCGGCGGCGCGGGCGGGCGTCCCGGTCGTGCCGGACTTCACGATCGAGGAGGCCCGCGCGTCGGATCAATACCCGCTGCTCGTCAAGGCGGCGGCGGGCGGCGGCGGGCGCGGGATGCGGGTCGTGGAGAGCGCCGCGGGGCTCGACGAGGCGCTCGCGGCGGCGAGGCGCGAGGCCCAGGCCGGTTTCGGCGACGACCGCGTGTTCATCGAGCGCTTCCTGCCGCGCGCGCGGCACATCGAGGTCCAGATCATCGGCGACGCGTTCGGCACCGTCGCGCACCTCGGCGAGCGCGAGTGCTCGCTCCAGCGCCGCCACCAGAAGGTGCTCGAGGAATCGCCGTCGCCGGTCGTCGACGCCGCACTGCGCAAACGGCTGGGCGCCGAGGCGGTTGCTCTGGCGGCCGGCTATGCGGGCGCGGGGACCGTCGAGTTCATCGCCGACGCCGACGACCCCTCGACGCACTACTTCCTGGAGCTCAACGCGCGGCTGCAGGTCGAGCACCCGGTCACCGAGCTCGTCACGGGCCTCGATCTCGTCGAGCTGCAGCTGCGCGTCGCGGCCGGCGAGCCGCTGCCGCCGCTCGACGTGACGCTGCGCGGCCACGCGATCGAGGCGCGCGTGAACGCCGAGGACGCGTCGTTCTTCCCCTCCGCCGGGACGGTCCACGCGTTCCACCGCCCGCCGGGCGCGCGGGTGGACGCGGCGATCGAGGCCGGCTCGGTGGTCGGCACCGAGTACGACTCGCTGGTCGCCAAGGTCATCGTCCACGGCGAGGACCGCGCCCAGGCGCTGGCGCGCCTGGACCGCGCGCTGGCCCGCACGGCGGTCCTCGGCGTGCGCACCAACCTCGGCTTCCTGCGCACGCTGCTCGCGCGCGACGACGTCCGCGCCGGGGAGCTCGACACCGGGTTGATCGCGCGCCTGGACCCCGTCACGCCGCCGTTCACGGACGAGGACGTCGCCCGCGCGGCGGCGGCGCTGGCGCTGGCCGAGCCGCACTCCGACGACCCGTTCGCCCGCACCGACGGCTGGCGCCTGAGCGGCGCCCGCGCGCCGTCCTACTGGACGCTCTCGGTCGACGGCGGCGCGCCGATCGACGTCGTCCTGGACGCGCACGCACAAAAGGGGTCTGACCCCTTTTGTTCGCGTTGGGTCGGCGCGGGCGGGTGGATCGGGCGCGACGGGTGGGCGTGGGAGGTCACGCGTGCGAGCGCCGAGGACGTCCACCACGCGCACGCCGGGGGCGACCTGCGCGCGCCGATGCCGGGCCAGGTGCTGCTCGTCAACCACGGCGAGGGCGACGAGGTGCAGGCGGGCGACGCGGTCGTGGTGCTCGAGTCGATGAAGATGGAGCTCTCGCTGGTCGCGCCGATCGCCGGGCGCGTGGCGGGACTCACGGTGGAGGTGGGGGACATGGTCACCCGCGACCAGCTCGTCGCGACGGTCGAGGCCGCATGAGCCGCGAGAACGTGGTGGCGCACGAGGCGCTGGTCGCCGACCTGCGCGCACAGCTCGAGCGGGTCGCGCTGGGCGGCGGCGAGCGCGCGCGGGAGCGCCACAGCGCGCGCGGCAAGCTGCTCCCGCGCGAGCGCGTGGACCGGCTGCTGGACCCGGGCGCGCCGTTCCTCGAGCTCTCGCCGCTGGCCGCCCACGGCATGTACGACGGCGACGCGCCGGGCGCGGGGATCGTCACCGGCGTCGGACGGGTGAGCGGGCGCGAGTGTGTGATCGTCGCCAACGACGCGACCGTCAAGGGCGGGACCTACTACCCGATGACGGTCAAGAAGCACCTGCGCGCGCAGGAGGTGGCGCTGCACAACCACCTGCCGTGCATCTACCTGGTGGACAGCGGCGGCGCGTTCCTGCCGCTGCAGGACGACGTCTTCCCCGACCGCGAGCACTTCGGGCGGATCTTCTTCAACCAGGCGACGATGTCCGCGCGCGGGATCGCGCAGATCGCGGCGGTGATGGGCTCCTGCACGGCGGGCGGCGCGTATGTGCCGGCGATGAGCGACGAGTGCGTGATCGTGCGCGACCAGGGCACGATCTTCCTCGGCGGCCCGCCGCTCGTGAAGGCGGCGACCGGCGAGGAGGTGTCCGCCGAGGAGCTCGGCGGCGGCGACCTGCACTCGCGCACGTCCGGCGTGACCGACCACCTCGCCGACGACGACGCGCACGCACTGGCGATCGTGCGCTCGATCGTCGCCACGCTCGGGCCGCGCGCGCCGGCGCCGTGGGAGCGGCGCCCGGTCGAGCCGCCGGTGGACCCCGGCGGGATCTACGGCGCCGTCCCGGTGGACCTCCGCAAGCCCTACGACCCGCGCGAGATCATCACCCGGATCGTCGACGGTGCGCACCTGCACGAGTTCAAGGAGCTCTACGGGCCGACGCTGGTGTGCGGGTTCGCGCACATCCACGGCCACCCGGTGGGGATTCTCGCCAACCACGGGATCCTGTTCAGCGAGTCGGCGCTGAAGGGCGCGCACTTCATCGAGCTCTGCGACCAGCGGCGGATCCCGCTGCTGTTCCTCCAGAACATCTCGGGCTTCATGGTCGGTCGCGAGTACGAGGCGGGCGGGATCGCCAAGCACGGCGCGAAGCTCGTCACCGCGGTCGCCACCGCACGCGTGCCGAAGATCACGGTGATCGTCGGCGGCTCGTTCGGCGCGGGCAACTACGGCATGTGCGGGCGCGCCTATTCGCCGCGCTTTCTGTTCATGTGGCCGAACGCGCGCATCTCGGTGATGGGCGGTCAGCAGGCGGCGACCGTGATGGAGACGGTCGGCCAGCCGGACGCGGGCGCCTCGCTGCGCGAGCAGTACGAGGCCCAGGGCCATCCGTACTACGCGACCGCGCGGCTGTGGGACGACGGCGTGATCGATCCGCTGGACACGCGCGACGTCGTCGGCCTCGCGCTCTCGGCGGCGGCCAATTCCCCGCTACAAGACGTTCGCTACGGCGTTTACAGGATGTGACCATGCTCGCCGCGCTCGCCTCGATGATCCTCGCCGTGTCTCCCGTGTCCGCCTATGGGGGCCACACGGTCTGGAGCCAGCGCGACGCCGCGACCGGCGCCTTCCGCCTGATGGACGGCGACACGGCGCTGCGCGTGCCCGAGCGCTCCGTCCCGTTCGACGCCGACATCGGCCCGGGCGCCGACGCTGCGCCGGTGGTCGTCTACTCGCGCTGCGCGGGCGAGCCCAAGGACACCGACTGGACTGGCCTGCCGCGCTGGGCGCAGGCCACGGGGTGCCGGATCTACGCCTACTCGTTCAAGGGCGGCTCCGAGCGCGCGTTGCCCGCGAAGGGCTTCGTGCCGTCGCTGTGGCATGACCGCCTGGCATTCTTCCGAGCCGGGCGGGTCCCGCAGCTGCGGCTCGGGCGCGTCGACGGCAAGGGCGGGACACGCGCGCTGCCGGTCGGCAACGTCCCGAAGTCGCGCAAGGGGTTCCCGCTGCGCTGGATCACCCCGAGCGCGCTCGATCTCGACGGCAGCCGGCTCGCGTTCGGCTGGGAGTGGAGCGCCGAGGGCTATGGGCACGGGATGACCGAGATCCGGCTGCTCCCGAGCCTGAACGCCCGCAAGGCGCAGCTGATCCAGTACGGCGTCGTGGGGGAGGGCTGCCTGCACACGGTGCTCAGCCCGCAGCTCGACCACGGCTTCGTGACCGACGTGCGCCACGAGACGTGCGGCACGGCGAGCGTGCAGCGCTACGACATCGCCCGCGGCCGGCGCTACAGCGCGCCGGTGCCGGGTGACCCGGTCGCGATGGCGCGCGATCCGTTCTCGCCCGCGGACACCGTCACGCTGCTGTCCGCGGCCCGGCCGCCCGCGGAAGCCGGCGGCGCCGAGTGCGCCGCGGGCTGCGCGCTCGCGCCGGTCACCGGGCTGGCGTTCAAGTTCGAGCCGCGCCGTCACGGCCCGCTGCCCGACGACTTCGACCTCGCTCCGGTCTGAGGTCCTCGGTCGCGCCGGAGCTCAGCGCGGCCGCCTGGCGCGCGTCGACCCACAACTCCCACTCGCGCGTCTCGGACAGGCCCGGGTCACAGAGGTGAAACGGGCGCGGGCAGTCCTTGCCGCGCGGCCCGCGGAAGCCGCCGAACACGCTCGCGAAGTATCCGCGCGGCCAGCCCAGGATGCCTTCGAGCTCTCCGAACGTGAGCCGCTGCGGCGCGTGCTCGATCAGCACGTCGAGCGCGGCGCGCAGGTTGGGCGAGACCTCGCGGTAGAGTGCCGCGAGCCGCTCGGGACGGCGCTCGGTCAGCTCCGGACAGTGCTCACGCCGCGGCACGGGCGAGATCCGTCGCCAGCGTCAGCAGCTCGCCCTGCATCCCAGGCACGCAGGCCATCGCGCCGGACGACGCGAGCGTGAGCGGCGCGCCGGCGTAGTCCGTTGCGAGCGCCCCCGCCTCCTGGGCCACGACGTGGCCGGCGACCACGTCGTAGGGGTTGTTGTGAGCGAGGATCGCGCCCTGGATCATGCCCGCCGCGAGCCAGGTCCAGAGCACCGAGGCGGCGCCGACGCAGCGGAAGCGCAGCGCCTCGCTGTGGACCGACTTGGTCAGGTCCAGGAACGCCTCGTGGCGCGGGCCGCCGCGGTGGAAGGCGTCGCCCATCCCCACGATCCCCTGGTCGAGCGTGGGGACGTCCGCGACGTGGGCCGGCCGCCCGTTCAGCCGCGCCCCGTGGCCCTTCTGCGCCTCCACCCGCAGCTCGAGGAACGGCAGGTCGATGACGCCCAGCACAGGCACGCCGTCCTCGAGCAGGGCGAGCATCACGCCGCACGTGGGTGCGCCGGTCGCGAAGTTGATCGTGCCGTCGAGCGGGTCCGCGACCCACACCCGCCCGCGGTGCAGGTCCGCGCCGCCGCCCTCCTCGCCGTAGAACCCGGCGTCCGGCGTCGAGGCGGCCAGCGACGCCTTGATCGCGGCCTCCGACGCCAGGTCGACCTCGGTCAAGAAGTCCTTGGCGCCCTTCCCGATCCGGTGCAGCGGCTGCTGCGACGCGCGGGCGTCGCGCAGCACGGTCACGGCGGCGTCGACCGCCCTGCGAGCAGCTTCGATCACCGCCGCAGCTTACGAACAAAACGGGTCTGACCCCTTTTGTTCATCGCGCGCGAACGAAACGGGTCTGACCCCTTTTGTTCGTCAGCCCGCGGGCTCGATCAGGTGCGTCTCGTAGGCGTAGATGACCGCCTGGACGCGGTCGCGCAGCCCGAGCTTGCCGAGGAGGTTGGAGACGTGGGTCTTGACGGTGGCCTCGGAGACCACGAGCGCGGCGGCGATCTCGGCGTTGCTGAGCCCTGCGGCCAGCATCTGGAGCACCTCGCGCTCGCGGTCGGTGAGCGACGCGAGCGCCGCAGGGGTCTGGGAGACGGCGGCGGGCAGGCGGCGGCCGACCTGGTCGAGCAGCTGGCGCGTCACGGCGGGCGAGAGCACCGCGTCCCCGGCCGCGACGGCGCGGACGGCCTCGATCACGCGCTCGGTCGGCGCATCCTTGAGCAGGAAGCCGCTGGCGCCGGCCCGCAGCGCCGTGATGATGTAGTCGTCGATGCCGAACGTGGTGAGGATCAGGACGCGTTGGCGCGGCAGCCGGCGCGTGGCCTCGATCCCATCCATGTCCGGCATGCGGATGTCCATCAGGACGACGTCGGGCATCTCGCGGCCCGCGACCTCGACCGCCTCGACGCCGGTCGCCGCCTCGCCGACGACCTCGATGTCCCCGCTCGCCTCGAGCACGGCCTTGAAGCCGGCCCGCATCAGCGGCTGGTCGTCGGCGATCACGACCCGGAGCTTCACGACCGCACCTCCCCGGCCGGGGCGCCGGCGGCGAGCTCGCCCTCGTCGTACGGGAGCGACGCGCGGACCTCGAACCCGTCGCCCGCGCGCCGGCCGGCGAACAGGGTGCCGCCGAACAGCGCCGCCCGCTCGCGCATCCCGATCAGCCCGTGCCCGTCCCCGGCCGGCGCCGGAGCGCCGCTCCCGCGGTCCACGATGGCCAATTCGAGCGCCCGCGGCCCGTAGGTGATCGTGACCGACGTGGGCGCGCGCCCGGCGTGCTTGACGACGTTCGTCAGCGCCTCCTGGACGATCCGGAACGCCGACAGGTCGATGCTCTGCGCGAGCCGCCGCGGCGGCCCCTCGACCGCGAGCTCCACCGGCAGGCCGGCGGCGCGCGAGCGCTCGAGCAGGCCCTCGAGGTCGCCGAGGCCGGGGTGCGGAGCGAACTCCGGCGGGTCCTCGCGCGCCCGCAGCAGCCGCAGCGTGCGGTGCATCTCGACCATCGTCCGGCGGCCGAGGTCGGCGATCACGTCGGTCGAGCCGCGCACCGCCGGATCACCCGCCGTCGCCCCCAGCGCCTGCGCCTGGACGACGATCAGGCTGACGTTGTGGGCGACCACGTCGTGCAACTCCTGGGCGATCCGCACGCGCTCCTCGGCCACGGCGCGCTCGGCCACCAGCTCGCGCTCGCGGGCCATCCGCGCCGTCCGCTCCTCGAGCGTGCTGATGCTCGAGCGCTTGTCGCCGATGTAGAGCCCGGCGCTAGCGGCGAGCGAGCACAGCAGCGCGATTCCGATCACCGCGCCGAAGCCGGCACCGGTGCCGCCCGCCAGCCCGTAGATGGCGGCGGCACCGACGACGGCGCCGACGGCCGCGATCGTCGCCTCCCAGGAGCGGTTGGCGCCGATCGTGTAGAGCGCGATCACGAGCGGGATCTGGAACGCGATCCCGACCGTCGCGAGCACGGCCGCGACCACGATGACCGCCAGCACGGCGAACGGCCAGCGGCGCCGGACGAGCAGCGCCAGCGTGACCGCCAGGCCGAAGCCTGCGCCCGCCCAGCCGCCGCTCGCGGCCGCCGCGCCGACCACCGGCACGGCGACCAGGAGCGTCACGACCGCGTCCACGACGCGCGCCGGCGGGCTGGCGAGCCACACGGGCAGGCTGCGAACGCGCCGCTCGGGCGGGCCGCCGAGCCATGCACGCAGGGCTCCGAGCACGGCGCTGAGCCTATAGCTCGCGGCTACGGGTCTTCCACGCCCCGAGCCCGAGCGTCGCGGCGCCCCACGCGAGCAGCACGGCGATCGCCGTCCCCAATGCGACCTGGATCCCGTTGTGCGCGGGCATGTCCCCGATCCGGTTGAGCGCGATCGTGGGGAGGCCCTGACGGGCGGCGCCGAGGAAGCCGATCGCCGCCAGCAGCGGCTCGATCGCCAGGAAGAACGCCAGCAGCACCCCGATCACCGAGCCGCGCGAGCCGACCAGCACGGACAGCCCGACCGCCATCGCGGTGCTGAGCGCGCCCGCGGCGAGGATGCCGAGCGTCCCGGACGCGAGCGTCCCGGCGCCGGGCGTCGCCGTTCCGCCGGCCAGCGCGAAGGCCAGGGCGCCCATCACGGCCATCGTCAGCGCGAGGATCGGCAGGACGATCGCCCACGCACCCACGAACCGCGCGCCGAACAGCGCCAGCCGTGAACGCCCGGTCGCCGCGAGGTCGCGGAACACGCCCGAGTCGACGTCCTGGGTCCCGGCCGTGCCGCCGACGATCACCCCGACGACCAGCGCCATCAGCGTCATCACGCTGAGCCCGTCGCGATAGTTGGCGACACCGCCCGCAGGTCCGTACCTGGCCGGGTTGTCGGCGTGCTGCACACCGGTGACCGCGAAGACGAGGAGCACGACGCCGAGCGTGAGCACCACCGCGATCGCGAGCATGCCGCGCCGGCGGCGCAGCTTGAGCACTTCGGCACCAATCAAACGGAGGTCGAACATCACGCACGGTCCTCGAGGCGGGTGGTCATGGTCAGGAAGCGGTCCTCGAGCGAGCTCGAGGCGGGCGCGATGCGCTCGATGCCGACGCCGTGGTCGAGCAGGCGGCGCAGCAGCGCGGTGACGATCTCGCGGTCGACCGGCGCCTCCGGCGTGAGCGTCACGCGGATGCCGCCGTCGTGCCCGGCGGCGCGCGAGACGCCCGGGACGGCCGCCAGCAGGCGGACGACGTCGGCGGGCCCGTCGCAGACGATGTCGATCGCCCGCGCGCCGCCGCTGCGCAGCTCGCCGATCGTGCCCTGGGCGACGATGTGCCCCTGGTCGACGATCGCCGCCACGTCGCACGTCTTCTCGACCTCGTCGAGCAGGTGCGAGGAGAGCAGCACGGTGCGGCCCTCCGCGACGAACTCGCGGATCAGCCGGCGCATCTCGAGGATGCCGGCCGGGTCGAGCCCGTTGAGCGGCTCGTCGAGGATCAGCAGCTCCGGGTCGCCGAGCAGGCAGCGGGCGACGCCGAGCCGCTGGCGCATGCCCATCGAGTAGGTCTTGACCTTCTCGTCAGCGCGCGCGGTGAGCCCGACGCGCGCGAGCGCCGCGTCGATCCGGCCGAGCGCCTCCGGCGCGCGGGCGGCGGCGTGGACGCGCAGGTTCTCGCGCCCGGTCAGGTGCGCGTGAAAGCGTGGCTCCTCGATGATCGCGCCGACCCGCGCGAGCGGTCCGGGACCCTGCTCGCCGAGCAAGCGGATGCTGCCCGCGGACGGCTTCGCGAGCCCGAGCAGGAGCCGGATGAGCGTGGTCTTGCCGGCGCCGTTGGCGCCGAGGAACCCGAAGGCGACGCCGCGCGGGACCACGAGGTCAACGCCGGACAGCGCCGCGCGGGACCCGAAGGTCTTGCCGAGGCCGCGGGTTTCGATGGCTGGGGAGGTCATATCCCCATGGTCGACCTCGCGCGGCGCGCGCACATCGGGCCGCGGATCGAACCGGGGCCTCACGACCGGATGAGCTGCGCGGGGCAGCTCATCCGATCGGATGAGGAAGCTAGCTGCGGTAGCTGACCGTCTCGCGCGCGCCGGACGCCGCGGAGCGCAGCATCGCGTCGCAGATCTCGGCTGCGCGGTAGCCGTCCTCGAACGTCGCCCCATGGGGCGCGACGTCGGTGTCGTCGCGGATCGCGGTCAGGAAGTGGTGGATCTCGTGCACGAACGTGTGCTCCCACCCGATCATGTGGCCCTGCGGCCACCAGAACTCCCAGAACGGGTGTTCAGCCTCGCTCACCAGCACGGTCCGGAAGCCCTGGGCCAGCCGCCCGGGCGTCGAGCCGGCGTAGTGGACCTGGAGCTCGTTCAGGCGCTCGATGTCGAACGCGATCGAGCCCTTGGAGCCGTTGATTTCGAACTGCAGCGCGTTCTTGCGGCCCGAGGCGAAGCGCGTCGCCTCGATCGTGCCGACCGCGCCGTCGGCGAAGTCCACGACCGACTCGACCGCGTCGTCGACGGTCACCGCGCCGCCCTCGCGGTCCTTGACGAACGTGCGCGTGGAGGCCGACACCGACGCGATCTCGCCCACCAGATAGCGCGCGAGGTCGATCACATGCGCGCCCAGGTCGCCGAGCGCGCCCGACCCCGCGATCTCCTTGTCGAGCCGCCAGACGAGCGGGAAGTCGGCGTCGATGATCCACTCCTGCAGGTAGCGCCCGCGGAAGTGGAAGATCTCGCCCAGCTCGCCCGACGCGATGATCTCGCGCGCCAGCCGCACGGCGGGCACGAAGCGGTAGTTGAAGGCGCACATCGCCTTCACGCCCGTTGCCGCCACCCGCTGCCAGGTCTCGTAGGCCTCGTCGGCCGTGCGCCCCAGCGGCTTCTCGCAGAGCACGTGCTTGCCCGCCTCGGCGGCGGCGATCGTCGGCTCGGCGTGGAAGTTGTTCGGGCCCGAGTTGTCGAACAGGCCGACCCGCGGGTCGTTGACCAGCGCGCGCCAGTCGGTCACGTGCTCGGCGAACCCGTAGCGGCCCGCCGCGGCGGCGACCGCCTCCTCGTTGCGCCCCGCGATCCCCACGAGTTGGGGGACGAGCGGCGGCGGCCAGGTCATGTAGCTCAGCGTCTTGTACGCGTTCGAGTGGGCCTTGCCCATGAACCCGTAGCCGAGCATGCCGACCCCGATGGTGTCGACGTCACCCCCGGACGCCGACTCACCCATCGTGACGAAGCCGACAGACTTGCTCACGAACCCTCCCTCGCGAACGCCGCGTCGAACGCGACCGTCGACGGCGCGAAGTCCGTGCGGCGCACGAACGCGAGCGCGTCCGGCGCGCCCCAATCCCGATCCATCCCTGAGTCCTCCCATTCGACCGACAGCGGTCCCTGATAGCCGATGCGATTCAAGGCGCGCAGGAGCGCCTCGAAGTCCACGTCGCCGTGGCCGGGCGACACGAAGTCCCACCCGCGCCCGGCCTCGCCGAAGTTCAGATGCCCGCCGAGGATCGACGAGCGCCCGTCCAGCGTGCGCTGTGAGTCCTTGATGTGCACGTGGTAGATGCGGTCCGCGAACTCCGTGACGAAGGCGGCGCTGTCGAGGAACTGGTGCTCGAAGTGCGACGGGTCGAAGTTGATCCCGAAGCCCGCCCGATGGTCGATCGCCGCCAGCGCTTTGCGCGTGGTCACGAAGTCGTAGGCGATCTCCGTCGGATGCGCCTCGAGCGCGAAGCGCACGCCCTCGGCGTCGAAGACGTCGATGATCGGGCTCCAGCGCTCCGCGAACTCCTCGTAGCCGCGCTCGATCTCGGCGAGGTCGTTGGGCGGGAACGAGTAGAGCATGTGCCAGATCGGGGAGCCGGTGAAGCCGGTGACGACCTCCACGCCCAGCGCCGCCGCGGCGCGCGCCGTGTCCTTCATCCCCTCGGCCGCACGCCGGCGCACGCCCTCGGGGTCGCCGTCGCCCCAGATCTCGGGCGAGAGCACGCCCTGGTGGCGCGCGTCGATCGGGTCGCACACGGCCTGCCCGAGCAGGTGGTTGCCGATCGCCCAGCAGTTGAGGTCGTAGCGCTCGAGGATCTCGCGCCGGCCGGCGATGTAGGAGGGGTCGGAGACCGCCTGCGCGACATCGAAATGATCGCCCCAGCAGGCGAGCTCAAGCCCGTCGAACTCCCACTCCCCGGCCTTGGCGGCGAGGTCCTGGAGCGTGAGGTCGGCCCACTGGCCGGTGAACAGGGTGACGGGTCGTGCCATCGCTTCTCTCCTCTAGGTCGTGGCGATATCGAGCTGCACTCCGGCCGCCCGGTACTCCTGCACCGTCGTCTCGTCCAGGCTCTCGTCGGTGACGATCGCGTCGAGGTCCTGCGCCCGAGCGATCGTCAGCAGGGAGGCGCGTCCGAACTTGCTGGCGTCGATCAGGCCGATCGTGCGCTCTGCGTTGGCGCGCGCGGCGTTGATGACGTCGGCCAGGGCGCGCCGCGAGGTGGTGAGCCCGGCCTCGAGCGTGAGCCCGGCGGCCGAGCAGAAGGCGAGCTCGAAGTTGAGCCCGCTCAGGAAATCGGTGGTCCAGCGGCCTGCGAGCAAGCGCATGTGCTGGTCGAGCTCGCCCGGAGGGACGATGACCAGGATGCGCTCGTCGACCAGCTCGTAGGCGATCGCCGGGGAGTTGGTGACCAGGGTCAGCTCCGTCGCCGGCTCGGCCACCAGCTGGCGCGCCAGCGCCAGGCAGCTCGACGACGAGTCCAGGAAGATCGTGGAGCCCGAGCGGACCTCACGGGCGGCGTGGGCGGCGATCGCCGACTTGGCGCCGCGCGAGACGGCCGCGCGCTGCTCCCAGCCGGTCGGCGGGATGGCCGCCGCCGGGCCCGCGCCGGGCATCGACCGCGCGCCGCCGTGCACGCGCTCGACGAGGCCCTCGCCCGCGAGTTGCTCGAGGTCGCGGTGGATGGTGATCGACGACACGGTCATGTCGCGCGCGAGGTCGGCGACCGAGACGCCGCCGTCGCGCTGGATGCGCTCGAGGATCGCTGCCCGGCGCAGTGCGGGTGGTGTGCTGCTCACACTCTGTCCTCGAAGCTCCGCCGGCGAACCTGCACCTGCAGCGGGCGGAACTCATCGATCGCTTTGACGAGGTGTCCGGCGAACCGTGCCAGTGCCTCCTCGCCCTTCTCCGCCGTCGCCCGCATGGGGTTGCCGATCACGCCCGTGCGTGAGAACTCGGCGTGGTCCATCGGGAACGTGAAGTACTGATACCCGTCGAACTCGACGTCCGGCGCCCCGTCGGTCTTCAGGAAGGACTGGGGCAGCCACTCGGGCGCCTGCGCCCGGTCCTCCGCCGCCCGGTCCATGCGCACGAGCCGCGCGTCGTGCGCGAGCACCTGCGAGGTCTCGAGCTCCGAGGCGTGCCAGCCAGGAGTCTCGTCCGCCGGGTTCTCCAGCAGTCCTTGGAGGATCCCGATGTAGCGCTCGGCGTACGGCTTGTAGAGCGCCACGAGCGCGCCGGTCTCGTACTTGATGCGGCGCAGCAGCGGGTCCAGCACCTTGGTGTTGGACCCGTGTCCGTTGACGAAGATCAGCTTGTTCCAGCCGTGGTGGATCAGCGAGCGCGCGACGTCGTAGAGCACCTCGTTGAGCGTGCTCGCGCGCAGCGTGATCGTGCCCACCGAGGATTCGGGCTCGCGCATGTGCTGGGGCGAGTACCCGGCCCAGAACGGCGCCGTGTACGGCACGTCGGCCTGCGCGGCGGCGCGTCGCGCGACCTCCAGCGCCGTGATCGTGTCCGTGCCCAGCGGCAGGTGCGCCCCGTGCTGCTCGCAGGAGCCGATCGGCACCAGCACGATGTCCGAGCGCTCCTGGAAGTAGGCGATGTCCGGCGGCGCGAGGTCGAGTAGGCAGTGCGACACAGGGCGGCCGTCAGGCATGGGCGGACTCCGGGACGAGGGACAGGTAGCGCGCCGCGACCAGCTCCGCGAACCCGGTGTCGTCCACGTGCGCGTCGACGGGCTCGAACGGGATGCCGGGCCGCAGCCCGTCCTCGAGCGCGCTCAGGAACGCCGAGTCGGCCTCCGGGTCCCACAGGTCGCCGCCCTCGGCGTCGGCCAGCGAGAAGCCGCGCAGCGGCGCGACCACGTGGACCGCCGCGCGCGACTCGTTGAGCCGCTGGGCGACCAGCGCGCCGAGCTCGGCCTCCTCGTCACGGTCCAGGCGCACCAGCGTGGCGACCGGGTTGTGGAAATAGAACTTGCGCGCCCGGTAGAGCTCGGGCACGGTCTCGCGCGGGCCCTGGTTGAAGAAGTCCACGCAGCCCGGCACCACGACCTGCGGCAGCCCGCAGCGGCCGGCGACACGCAGCCGGTCCGGGCCGGTGGCGTGGATGCCGTCGAGCAGCGAGTTGGCCAGCTCGGAGAGCGTGTAGTCGATCACGCCCTCGAGCGCGCCGGACTCGCACAGGTGCTCCATCGCGGGCCCGCCGACGCCGTTGGCGTGGAAGATCACCGGGTCATGCCCGGCGCGCTGGAGCTCCGTGCGCACGCGCATCACGCCGGGCGTCGTCTGCCCGAGCATCGTGATCCCGACGCAGTGCTCGCCGAGCGTCCCGACCGTGCTCCCGGCGTTGCGGGCCATGCCCGCGATCGCCGCCGCGGCGTTGTCGAAGATCGGCCGCGAGATGCCGTGCACGCCGAGGATGTCGACGACCGAGTGCATCACGCAGACGTCGCTCTCGCCCACGAACGGGCCGAACGGCCGCCGCCCGGACGCGCTCGGGGACACCAGCAGCTTCGGCACGCCGATCGGCAGCGCCTGCATCGCCGCCGCGCCGAGCAGGGCGCCCTCGGCGCCGCCGAGGCAGAGTACGCCCCGGATCCGGCCCGCCGCGTAGAGGTCGAGCACGATCGCGCGCACGCCCTCGAGCATCAGCGAAACCGCGGCGCCGCGCGAGCCGGCGGCCTGCACTGTCGCCAGCGCGTGCCCGCCGGCGCGGGCGACGTCCTCGCGCGGCACGTCGGCGGCGCAGCCCGGCTCGCCGAGGATGCCGGAGTCGATCACGATCGCCGCCGCGCCGTACGCCGCCAGGCGCTCGCGCACGTACGCGATCTCGTCGCCCTTGGTGTCGAGCGTGCCGATCAGGGCGATGGCGGGGAGCTCGGTCACACCGTTGAGGGCGCGGCGGCGAGCGCCGCGCGCAGGGTCTCGATCGACTGCCGGGTGTAACGGTCGTAGTAGGCCTCGGGCACCGCGCCCGTGCCGTGGTCGCGCAGGAACTTCTCCATGCCCGGCGTGGCGCCCGCCTCCGACGCGTCGCCGATGCCCGAGCGGTCCGACAGCGGCGTGCGGTCGGCCGAGACGACGAACTCCACCGTCAGGTAGCCGTCGTAGCCGATGCCGATCAGCTCGTTGACGACCGCCTGCCAGTCGATCGCGCCGTGGCCGGGCGGCATGCGGTTGTTGTCGGCCACGTGGAAGTCCGCGAGCCGGTCGCCTGCCTGGCGGATCGCGGCCAGCAGGTCGGTCTCCTCGATGTTCATGTGGAAGACATCCATCGCGACGCCGCAGTCGCCCCCGACCTCGTCGGCCAGCGCCAGCGCCTGCTCGCACCGGTTGAGGAAGTAGGTCTCGAAGCGGTTGAGCGGCTCGAGCGCCATCCGCACGCCCACCGACTCGGCGTGCTCCTGGCACTGCTTGAGGCTCTCGACGGCCCAGCGCCACTCGTCCTGCGGGGAGCCGAGGGCCATGATCTTGCCGACGGTCGACGGGACGATGGTCACGATCTTGCCGCCCAGGTTCGACACCAGGGTCAGGCAGTCCTTGACGTAGGCGACGCTGCCGATGCGGACGTACGGGTCGTCGCACAGCAGGTCGCGCCCGCCGGTCATCAGGGTCACCGCGCCCCAGCACTCCATGCCCTGCTCGTCCAGCAGGCCGCGCACGTGATCGGGGTCATAGACGGTCGGCTCCCCGGAGATCTCGATCCCGTCGTAGCCGTGCCGGCCCAGCCGCGCGATCGTCGTCTCGATCGGCTCCGGGCGCATCCAGTTGTGCATCGCCACCTTGATCGACATCGCTCTCCTCGCTCCTCGTGGCCCGGGCCTGCCCTCAGAGGCCCAGCTTGCCGGGATTCATGATGCCGAGCGGGTCGATCGCGGACTTGATCAGCCGCAGCACGTCGAGGGCCGGACCGTGTTGGGCCGCCATGTAGGGCGCGAGCTTGAGCCCGACGCCGTGATGGTCGTTGATCACGCCGCCCGCGGCGAGCACCGCGCGGACGCCGTCGTCCCAGATCTGGTCGTGCAGCGCGCGCGCGTCCGCCGCGCCGTCGGGCAGCAGGAAGCGAGCGTAGATCATGGTGCCCCACGGATACCAGTGGGAGTAGTGCATGCGCAGGCGCAGGCCGGCGTCCGCGTAGCGGCGCCGGACGGCGGTCTCGAGCGCCTCGTGCACCGCCGCGATCTTCGCGTAGGACGCGACGACGTCGATCGTCCCCCAGATCGCCGGGAGCTGCGGGTGGTGGGGCGGGCGGTAGAAGTCGTAGCGGCGGTCCCACCAGCGCTGCGCGAGGTCCGGCGCGAGAGCCCGCGCGCCGGAGCGCAGCGCGAGCTCCTCGACGCACGCCGCCTCGACGTCGACGCAGCGGGCCTCGCCCTCGCAGCAGACGACCGCGCACACGCCGTCGAGCGTCTCGCCGACGACGGGGGAGAGCGACGCGGCGGTCGACTCCCCGTCGTACATGCGGATCACCGACGGCCGGTGGCCCGCGGCCATCACGCGGCGGAAGACGTCCACGCCGGCGTCGATGCTCTCGAAGCGCAGCATGAGGAAGCGGCGCGTCTCGGGCAGCGGCACGATCTGCAGCGTGGCGCGCGTGATCACGCCGAGCGTGCCCTCGGAGCCGACGAACAGCTGCGTCAGCTCCGGCCCGACGGCGTGGCGGGGGACCGAGACCGTGTCGATCAGCTGGCCGCCGGGCATCGCCACGCGCAGCGAGCACACGAGGTCCTCGATCTTCCCGTAGCGCGTCGACAGCACGCCGGACCCGCGCGCCGCCACGTAGCCGCCGACCGTCGCCCACTCCGACGAGGCCGGATAGTGCCCGAGCATCAGCCCGCGCGCGTTGAGCGCGTGCTCGAGCGCGCGCCCGTTCACGCCCGCCTGCGCGGTGACCGTGAGCGAGACCTCGTCGATCTCGACGATCCGGTCCAGGGCGCGCAGGTCCACGACGAGGCCTCCGCTGACCGGCACGGCGCCGCCCTGGGTCCCGGAGCCGCCGCCCCACGGCACGACCGGGATGTGATAGGCCGCCGCGATCCGCAGCAAAGTCACGACGTCCTCTTCCGTGCGCGGGAGGACGACCGCGTCCGCGCGCCCGAGCGGCGTCCCGGCGGCCTTGGCGGCGATCGCCGGCCAGTACGTGTCCGCCGTGTACGCGTCCAGCCACGCGGCGTCGGTGTGGACCGCCTCAGGCCCGAGCGCGGCGCTCAGCGCCGCCGCCGGCTCGAGGAATTGCGTTACAGAAGCCTTCATCTCTTGACAGGGAAGCTTGCATTAGCCTTCAATAGCTGTCAAGCGAACGCGGAGACCCTTCAGAACACGTCACTGACCCGTGCCCGATGAGCGTATTCAGTTGGGTGCCCACACCAAAGGCCGGGGTCATGAGATTAAGCCCACGGGCCGGTCTTGACAGCGCGCGACCACGACGGTTTAGTTGGCAGACCAATCGAAATCCCCGGGGGTCGGATTCAAGTCCGGGTGGAGGAGGAGGGTGTATCGCATGGAGAGGTCCAGGCCTCGCGTTCTGGCCGCGATCGCAGCGCTGGGAAGTGCGCTCGTCATCGCCCCGGCCGCGCACGCGCAGTCCACAGATACGACGCCGCCGGCGCTCGGGGTCGCCACACTGCCGGTCTGTTCGGTGCAGCGAGCCGCGCCCGGCACCGTCGGGTCCACGGCATGTGCCGACGGCAACTGGTACACGTCGACCGCGGGGACGCCTCCGCACGCGTCGGTGATGATCACCATGACCGCGACCGACGACGTCGGCGTGGCGAAGTTCCAGTACTCGACCGACAACGGTGCGACGTGGACCGACGTCCCCGTCACGCCGGGCACCAGCGTGACGGCGCAGGTCGAGGACACGCTGCAGGGCGCGACGACGTTCCGCTATCGCGCCGTCGACACGTCCGGGAATGTCTCGCAGGACGGCGCGACGTCCAACGTCTCGGGCGGGCTGAACCAGGCCGCAGCCGCCGGCGCCACCGCCGTCCGGCTCGGCAGCACCAACGGCCGCGCGGTCGGTGACAAGCTCGTGATCGACACGGGCGCCAACCAGGAAGTGGCGTACATCGCGTCGATCCCGTCGCCCGCGCCGGCCTCGCCGAACCCGAACGTCACGCTCACCGCGCCGCTGACCCTCGCGCATGCCGCGGGCGTCGCGGTCACGGCAACTCCGGCGTACCGCACGATCAGCGTGTCGCTCGACACCCAGCCGCCCAGCGCCACGCTGCCGGCGTCGGTCGTCAACTATCACGTCGGGCACAGCGCCGCGGCGCTGGTGCCGACGCGCACCGATCCCACGCCCGGCTCGGGCGGCGTCGCCGCGTTCGAGACCTACGTGGACGGCGTCTACAACTATTCGCTGCCGCTCGACGTCTCCTCGCTGTCGCTCGGCAGGCACACCTGGTCGCTGCGCGTCGGTGACAACGCGGGGCTCGGCTCCGTCGTCACCTGGACCTTCATGGTGACGACGTCCCTCACGGACATCGACAACATGATCACCCGCTACGGGACCGCGGGCACGATCGCGGCGGCGGACGCGACCACCTTGCACGCGACGATCGCCAACGCCAAGGCGGCCGATACGGCCGGGGACAAGATCGGCGCGATCGCCAGCCTGATGACGTTCCAGGGCCAGGTCGACTCGCTCGTGTCCAACAGCGCGGCGCACGACCTCCTCTACTACGACGCGGCCGACGTCATCCGTCAGGAGCGCGGCCTGCCCGGCCCGACCGAGTCCGGCCTGGGCGCGGTCACCACGCCGTCGACGGGGGCCCCCCGCCACCCGCAGCTCGTCCCGATGGCCTCCGGCACCTCGAATCCGGGCGCGCCGTGGAAGGTCCTGGTCATCGCCAACAACTGCACGTACAACGTGACGACCGGCCAGTGCCCGGGCGACTACCGGCACGAGTCGATCGAGGACGGCGAGGTCATCATCCAGAAGCTCGGCCAGCAGCTCGGCTTCAACGTCGACATCTGGGACAAGGCCTATCCGTCGCTGTCGACGCCCGACACCCCGTTCACGAGCGCGGCGGACCTGTCGCAGTACAAGGTCATCATCGGCGACTCGTCGGTCGGCAACAACACGCTCGTGACGAACTGGAGGATGAAGGACGGGACGACCGTCAACGAGCAGGCGGCGTTCCAGGGCTTCATCGAGAACGGCGGCGGCTACGTGGCCATCCACGGCGCCGACGACTCGCTGCACAACTGGCAGTACTACAAGGACGCCATGGGCGGCCTGTTCGTCAACCACCCCGGCAACAGCGGCAACATCGGCCGCGACTGCTCCACCTGCTACCTCGCCGAGGTGGACACCGAGGACAACTCCAACCCGGCCACCAAGAGCCTCCCGGCCAAGTTCCCGGTGCTCGATGAGCTCTACCAGTTCGACCGCCATCCGCGGCCGTTCATCCACCCGCTCCTGCTCCTGAACGAGTCGACGTACGTGACCGGCATGGGCGTCACCAACGGCGTCAACGCCAGCGAGAAGGGCGACCATCCGATCGCCTGGTGCCGCAGCTACGACGGCGGCCGCTGGTTCACGCAGGTGCTCGGCCACAACTGGGAGCTGTTCACCAACACCGCCTGGTACCAGCAGTTCCTGGCCCAGGGCATCCTGTGGGCGGCGGGCCAGACGCAGGCCAACTGCGTGACGCACACCGACGTCAAGGCGGCGATCGCCGCGGCGCAGACCGCCGGCACGCTGACCTCTGACGCCGCGACGGCCGCCTCGGCGGACGTCGACTCCGCGTACACGAAGTACACGACGCTCACGAAGTCCGGCTACACCTCGTCGCTGTCCGACATCGACGCGTTGCACACGACCCTGTCGGATCCGGCCTCCGGTGACGCGGACGCGCGGGCCAAGCTGCTCGCGCTGACGCAGCAGCTCAAGGACTGGATGCTGGTGCTGCTGGGCGCCACGTCACAGACGCAGACCACGGCGGCCACCGTGCCGGCCACGCTGTCGCTGAGCACCGGCCCGGCGGCTGCGTTCGGGGCCTTCGCCCCGGGCGTCGCGCAGACGTACAACGCGAGCACGACGGCCAACGTGATCTCCACGGCCGGCGACGCGACGCTGACCGTGTCCGACCCGAGCGCCACGGCGACCGGGCACCTGGTCAACGGGACGTTCTCACTGCCCGGCGCGCTGATGGCGAAGGCCGCCAGCCCGCTCGGCGCCGGCGGCGTGTTCGCGCCGGTCGGCTCGTCCAGCAGCCCCTTGCAGCTGCTGATGTACTCGGGCCCCGTGTCCAACGACGCGGTGACCCTGTCCTTCCAGCAGGCGATCGGCTCGACCGACGCCCTGCGTACGGGCAGCTACAGCAAGACCCTCACGTTCACGCTGTCCACGACGACACCGTGATGCGCCCGCCGCGGCGACCCTTCCCGGGTCGCCGCGGCGACTCTGGCCAGACCAACGGGGGCTGAGATGTTGTCCGACGATACGCTCAACGGGGTCATGTGGACCCCGAAGCCGGCCATCGAGCTCTCGACCCAGCGCGCCGTGCGGCGCCACAACCTGGGTTTGGTACTACGCCAGGTGGTGGAGCGCGGCCCGCGCTCGCGAGCGACGATCGCACAGGACACTGGGCTCAACAAGAGCACGGTGTCGAGTCTGGTCAGCGAACTGATGGATTTCGGGCTGCTCATGGAGCGCGGCGCCGAGCACCGCGGCACGGCGGGCCGGCCGGGCCTGGTGGTGGACGTCGCGCGCGACGGCGTGGTCGCGCTCGGCCTCGAGGTCAACGTCGACTACCTCGGCGTGCAGGCCACCGACCTGTCGGGCGGGTCGCGCTACAAGGCGATGGAGGCCGTCGACAACCGCGGCCGCACCGTCGAGGTGGTGCTGGACCGGCTGGCCGAGATGGCCTCCGACGCCGTGCGCGAGGTGCGCGCGCAGGGGCTGCGCCCGATCGGTGCGACGGTCGCACTGCCGGGCCTGGTCGACGTACAGCGCGGCTCGCTGCTGATCGCCCCGAACCTGCACTGGACCGACGTCGATGTCGTGCAGGCGCTGCGCGAGAAGATGACCGAGGGCCCGCTCCCGGTCGACCTCGACAACGAGGCCAACCTCGCGGCGCTCGCCGAGCTGTGGGAGGGCGTGGCCGCGGGAATCAGCGATTTCGTGTACGCGTCGGGCGAGGTCGGCGTGGGAGGCGGGATCGTGCTCGGCGGCGAGCTGTTCCGCGGCTACCGCGGCTTCGGCGGCGAGTTCGGCCACACCACGGTCGAGCCCGAGGGGCTCCCGTGCGCGTGCGGCAGCCGCGGCTGCCTGGAGACCCGCGCCGGCCTGGAGCCGCTGCTGGCGGCCGCGGGGCTGGACCGTGAGCGGATCACGACGACGGGCTCGGGCCGTTCGGTGACCGAGCTGATCCGGCGCGCGCAGCAGGGCGACGCGGCCGCGCTGGCCGCCCTGGAGGAGTGCGGGCACTGGCTCGGGATCGCGCTCGGCACGGTGGTCAACCTGCTGAGCCCGCAGGCGATCGTGCTGGGCGGCTATTTCGCGCCGCTGACGGAGTGGCTCGCGCCGGTGATCGCCGGCGAGCTGCAGGCGCGGGTGCTCGGCGGGAACGGCGCGGTGCCGCCGGTGCTGCCGTCCAGCCTCGGCGCCGAGGCCGCGATGCGCGGCGCGGCGGCGACGCAATTGCGGCGCGTGCTGGCCGACCCGACGCTGGTCGCAGTGACTTAATTTGTCGCAGGCCTTGCCAAACCGCGATCCGGATGATCCGATTCCGGGATGAATCGTCGTGCCGTGTTGGGTCGCGCGGCCGCGGTGACGAAGCGCCCTGCGGCGCCGAGCTCGCCCAAGGCTGCTTCCGTCGGGCCGTCTGGTGTCACGCTGCGCTGGGGCGCGCCGAAGGGCACCAAGCCGGAGCACTACCTGGTGCTGCGTAACGGGAAGGTGCTGGGCAAGACCAAGCACCTCTCCTACACCGATCACACGGTCAAGCAGGGCAAGACGTATCGCTACGCCGTGCGGGCCGTCGGTGCCCACGGCGTGCGCGGCGAGCTGTCGCGCTCCGTGCGCGTGGTCATCCCGGTGACCCCAGCCGGGAGACGGCCGCCGGAGGGCGCGACGGCGAACCCGGGCTCGCCCGTGGCCGAGGTGACCCCGACGCCTACGCCGGAGGCGACGCCGACCTCCACGCCGACGCCGACCCCCACTCCGACGCCGAGCCCGACGGCCACCGCGACGCCGACCCCCACGCCGACGGCCACGCCGACGCCGACCCCGACGGCCACGCCGACGCCGACCCCGACGGCCACGCCGACGCCGACCCCGACGGCCACGCCGACGCCGACCCCGACGGCCACGCCAACGCCGACCCCCACTCCGACGCCCACGGCCACGCCGACGCCGACGCCGTCGCCGACTCCCACGCCGAGCCCGACGCCGACGCCGACCCCGACGCCGGACCCCACGCAGATGACCGCGGCGATGGTCGATCGGCTGTTCTGGCGCGCCGGCTTCGGGCCGACCGCCGCCCAACGCACCGCGTGGACCGGCCAGTCCGTCGACGCCCTCGTCGACTGGATGCTCAACACGACGCCGACGCTGAACGCGACGACGACACCCGCGCTGGCCTCAGGCGGCGCGCCGATCGACCCGCTGGCCTCCAACGACGACCTGATGATGGAATGGCTGGACCGCATGCAACGGGTCGACAACCCGTTCCCGGACCGGCTCAACTTCTTCTGGCACCGCCACTGGGCGATCAGCATCGACGCCGGCATCGCGCCCGAGTTCGTGCTCATGTACCGCGACCGCCTGCGCAAGTACGCCGACCTCTCGACGAACCCCGATGCGAGCTTCCGCGACTTCGCTTACGAGATGTCGACCGCGGACGGCGCGATGAACTGGTACCTCAACGGCAACACGAACGTCAAAGGCCGCGCCAACGAGAACTACGCGCGCGAGTTCATGGAGCTGTTCACGCTCGGCCCCAAGGGCCCGGACGGCACCGACAACTACACGCAGACCGACGTCATGGAGCTCGCCCGCGCGTTCACCGGCTGGCGCTACAACGGCACCGACACGAGCCCGGACTACGGCAAGGTCGCGTTCTTCCCGACGTCGTTCGACGGCACCGCCAAGACCGTCCTCGGCACCGTGATCCCGGCGGCCCCGGCCCCCACCAAGCCGGTCGCCGCCGACGGGCCCGCGTGCGTCGGCAAGGCGGTCGACATCGTGCTCGGGCATCGCAACCACGCGCAGTTCCTGATCCGCAAGCTGTGGGCGGAGTTCATCGCGAGCCCGATCCCGTCGGACACGCTGGCTTCGCTGATCAGCACCTACACGTCCGGCGGCGCGCTGAAGCTGCGCCCGCTACTGCGCGCGATCCTCACGCATCCGCTGATCTTCGAGTCGCTCGACGAACCCAACCTCGTCAAGCCGCCGGTTGTCTATCTCATCGGGCTGCTGCGCCAGCTCGGCGCGCCGATGCGCGGCAACACGCTCACCGCCAGCAACGGCGCGCTCGGCAACATGCAGCAGCAGGTCTACCGGCCGCCCAACGTCGCCGGCTGGGAGGGCGGCCTGGCGTGGCTGAACTCCAACACGGTCCAGGGCCGCTTCGACGCCGTGGTGAAGGTGCAGGCGCTCAAGTACGGCACGGCCTACGCATCGCCCGCCAACCCGCCGGCGGATGTGCCCAACGAGACGCCGGCGGCCGCGTATGACCGGGCGCTGGCGTCGGTCAACTCGCCGTGGGTGAGCCCGGCGACCAAGAGCACGATCCTGGGCTGCCTGAACTCGCTCGCCGCCGGCTTCACCACGGGTACCGCCGCGAATCGGCGCCGCCAGATCTTCTACACGGCCCAGGCGATGATCCTGGGCGGCCCCGACGGACAGGTGATGTGAGATGCGCTGCATCGAATGCGAGGAGATCGAGCTCGCCCGGGTCAGCGACGCCCGTCCGGCGCAGAGGCTCGAGGTGCCGTACGCAGCGCTCGACGGCTTCCCCGCCGGCCGGTCGCCCGCGGACCTCACGCGGCGGCGGCTGCTGCAGTGGGGCGTGGCCGGGGTGGCGTCGGTCTACGCGTCCAAGGCGCTCGGCTGGGACCGGATCTGGAACGCGGTCGCCGAGGCCGCCGAGGCGCCGACGCAGAACTGCCTGCTGCTGCTGTACCTCGCGGGCGGCAACGACGGGCTCAACGTCGTGCTGCCCAGCGCGGCGAACACCGGCGACTACACGGCCTACCGCAACGCCCGGCCCACGATCTACCGCGACCAGGGGCCGACGCAGACCGGCGGGCACATCGGCTCGGCGCCGCTTGCCGGCGCCGCCGGGTCGCAGCTCGCGTTCGCCAACACCGTGGTATCGACGCCCGGCGGCGGCGACAACGCGGACGCCAACTACGGCCTGGACCGCCTGTTCGGTGACGGCAGCGGCGGCTCCGGCTCCGACCTCGCGGTGATGACCGGGGTCGACGCGACGAGGTACTCGCTCAGCCACTTCGACAACTCCGACATGTGGTTCAACGGCAACCCGGGCGGCGTCGTCTCGACCGGCTGGCTGGGCCGCTGGATCGACGTCAACGGCGTCTCTGACAACCCGCTGCAGGCGATCTCGATCGACACCGCGCTCTCGAAGTCGATCCGCACCTCGACCAATCCGGTCTGCGCGATCTCCTCGCTCTCCGCGCTCGGGTTCTCGATGACCAACTCGCCGTCGGGCGTGTCGCTCTCCAACGCGGTGCTGACGCCGCAGATGTCGACGCTGGCCGGCGTGCCGGCGGGCGCCGGCAACACGTACCTGGGCCGCTCGCGCGCCACCTACGGCGTCGCCGCCGAGGCCTACAACACCAGCACCCAGATCACCGCGCCCGTCGATCCCCCGCCGGTCGTCCCTCCGGTCACCTACCCGAACACCGGGACGCTGTCGACGCGCCTGAAGCTCGCCTCGCGCCTGTTCGCGGCCAACGTCGGCACGCGCGTGATCACGATCCACTGGGGCTCGTTCGACACCCACAGCGGCCAGCTCGCCGCCCAGGACGCGCAGCTCAAGGAGCTCTCGCGGGCGCTCGGCGCCTTCCAGTCCGACCTCGCGGCGCGCGGGATCGCGCAGAAGGTCAGCACGCTGATCTTCTCCGAGTTCGGCCGCCGGATCGGCGAGAACGGCTCGATGGGCACCGACCACGGCGCCGGCGGGCTGATGATGGCGATGGGCCCGGCGGTCCGCGGCGGGCTCGCGTCCGTGTGGCCGGGTTGCGAGCCCGGCGCCGAGCAGGACAACGGCAACATCAAGGTCACGACCGACTTCCGCTCGGTCTACCGGGCCGTGATCGACGAGTGGCTGGGCGGGAACGCCGATGCGCAGACCGTGCTCGGCGGCGCCGCCATCAGCCAGCTGGTGCGCGGCGACGGCTACTCAGGGGCCAAGCGACTGTTCAAGTGAGCTGGCTGGCCGTTCTCGTCGCCCTCTCGGTGGGCGTGGCGCTGCCGTCACCGGCGGGCGACAAGGCGGGCGGCTACGGCCGCGAGCTCGTGGTGCACCACCACAAGCACAAGGCCAAACGCAAGCCGCACAAGCACCGCAAGGTCACGCCGCGCGCTACGCCGACGCCGGTCGCGCTGCCTAAGCCCGGGCCCGCGAGCGGCGGGGGAGGGTCGCCGCCCGCCCCCGTCGCGTCGCCCACTCCCGGCGCGACCGCGACCCCGACCCCGACGGCCGCGCCGACGCCCACCGCGACGCCGACGCTCTACACGCGCACCGGGGTGACGCTCAACGACGCCAACGACACCTACACCCTGCATCCGACGCGGCGCGACTTCGCGCACGGCTCGGTCGAGTTCAACGCGAACAACGTCGGCATGGACGACCACAATCTGACCATCCGCCACAGCGGCGGCGGCGACGTCGGCTCGGTCTTCCTGGCGTCGGGCGACTCGCAGACGCTCGTGTTGGCGCTGACCCCGGGGGCCTACACGCTGTACTGCTCGATCGCCAATCACGAGCAGCTCGGCATGCGCTACGACGTCACGGTGTACTGAGTCCGAGTTCGATCGCGTCCGCGAGCGCGAGCCCCTCGCCCGCCTCGCGTGCCGCGTCGAACGCCTCGGGGCCGAGCGCGGCGCGCAGCGCGCCCTCGGTCTCGCGGACCCAGGCCTCCTCGTCGGGCTGGCGCATCGCGCCCGCCGCCGCGCGCAGCGCCCCGGCGGCGCCGAGCAGTTGCGCGCCCGTCGCGGCGTCGCCCAGCCCCGCCAGCGTCTCCAGCACCTCGACGGTCCCGGGCTGGTCGGCGATCTCGCTCGAGAGCTCGAGCGACTCGCGCAGGGACGCGAGCGCCCGGACGCGGTCGCTGTGCTTGAGCAGCACGCGGCCGAGCGAGCGCAGTGTCGACGCGAGGTGGGCGGGATCGGCGGCGCGGCGGGCCAGCGCGACGCTCTCGGTGAGCAGCGCGATCGCCTCCTCGCCGTGGCCGGCGCCGTCGTGGACGATGCCGAGGTTCTGGGTCAGCAGGCTGCGCCCCCAGGTGTCGTCGGCCTCGCTCATGATCGCGAGCGCGTCGGTGTAGCGGCGGATCGCCAGATCGTGGTCGCCGGCGTAGAGGGCGAGATTGCCGAGGTTCGCGCTCGAGCGGGCCTCGCGGTGGCGGTCGCCGATCTCGGCGGCGATCCGCAGGCTCTCCTCGAACGCCGCGCGGGCGGCCTCGAAGTCACCCTGCTCGCCTGCCAGCGCCCCCGCGCCGTTGATCGCCAGCAGCCGCAGCCGCGGCGGCCCGCCGGGGTTCTCCAGCGCGTCAGCGACCAGCGTGCGCGGATCGCTCAGGTTGCCGCGCAGGATCCACCAGCGCCACAGGCCCGCGCACAGGCCGAGCGCGGTCTCCGCGTCACCCGCGTCGGTGGCGGCCACGATCGCCGCGCGCACGTTGTCGCGGTCGGCGTCCAGGCGCGCGAGCCAGCTCGCGCTCTCGGGGCCGTAGAGCCCCTGCTCGACGTCCGCCAGCAGCGCCGCGTAGCCGCGCGCGTGGCGTCCGCGGACGGCGGTCAGCTCGCCGCTCTCGGTGAGGCGCTCAAGCGCGTACTCGCGCACGGTCTCGAGCATCGCGAAGCGCCCGTCGGACTGGTGGACCACGAGGCTCTGGTCCACGAGCGCCTCGACGCCGTCGAGCGCGTCGGCGCCGCAGACCGCCTCGGCGGCCTCGAGCGTCCAGCCGCCGGCGAACACGCCGAGCTGCGCGAACAGCACCCGCGCCGGCGGGTCGAGCAGGTCGTAGCTCCAGCCGATCGCCGCGCGCAGCGTCTGCTGGCGGGCGGGAGCGTCGCGCGGACCGGTACTGAGCAGGTCCAGCCGGCGCTCCAGCCGGTCGAGGATCGCCTGCGGGCGCAGCACCTTGCTGCGGGCCGCGGCGAGCTCGATGGCCAGCGGCAGCCCGTCGAGCCGCGCGCAGATGCGCTCGATGCGCCCCTCGTCGTCGGCATCGAGGCGCAGCCGCGGGTCCAGCGCGCGCGCCCGCCGCCGGAAGAGGTCGGCGGCGGGCGCCGGGGCGAGCGGCTGAACCGCCAGCTCGTGCTCGCCGGCGATCCGCAGCGCGGCGCGGCTCGTCACGATCAGCTTCGAGCGCGGGGAGGCTGACAGCAGCCGGCCGAGGTCCGGTGCGGCGTCCATCACCTGCTCGAAGTTGTCGACCACCAGCAGCAGCGACTGGCGGGCGAGCAGCGCGGCGAGCGCCTCGGCGGGGCGCTGCTGCTCGCTCTCGATCGCGCCGAGCTCCTGCGCGAGCGCGCTCATCACGCGCGCCGCATCCTCCAGCGCGCCCAGCCCGGCAAAGCGCGCGCCGTGCTCGAAGTCGCCGCCGAGCCGGTGCGCGAGCTCGAGCGCGAGCCGCGTCTTGCCGATCCCGCCGGGGCCGGTCAGGGTGAGCAGCCGCACGTCGGGGTCGCGCAGCAACGCGGCCGCGGTCGCGAGGTCCTGCTCACGGCCGAGCAGCGGGGTCGCCGGCAGCGGCAGCGGCGTCGCGGGCGCGCGGACCGTCTCGAGGTCCAGCGCCGGGTCCTGCGCGAGGATCGCCGCTTCGAGCTGCTGCAGCTCGCGGCCCGGGTCCAGCCCCAGGTCGTCCACGAGGCTGCGGCGGGCGCGCCGGAACGCGTCCAGCGCGTCGGCCTGGCGGCCCGCGCGGTAGAGCGCGAGCATCAGCTGCGCGTGCATGCGCTCGCGGTACGGGTGCTCCGCGGTCAGCGCCTCGAGCTCGCCGGCCGCCGCCGCGTGCTCGCCGAGCGCGAGGTCCATGTCCAGCCGCTCCTCCAGCGCGGCCAGCCGCAGCCCGGCGAGGCGCTCGGGCTCCGTCGCCGCCAGGCCTTCGAGGGGGGCGTCGGCCAGCGGCGCGCCGCGGAACAGCGCGAGCGCCTCGCGCAGCGCGGCGCGGGCGGCGCCGAAGTCGCCCGCCGCGCGCAGCTCGCGGGCGCGCCGCACGAGCGCCTCGAAGCGGTCGAGGTCCAGCGCGCCCGGTTCGAGCTCGACCGCGTAGCCGGACGCGCGCGTGACGATCGGGTTCTCGGGCCCGAGCGCGCGCCGCAGCTGGGAGACGTAGACCTGGAGTGCCTTCGTCGCGGTGGGCGGGGGATGCTCGCCCCACAGCGCATCGATCAGCCGCTCGGTGCTCACCGCCCCGTCGCGGTGCGAGAGCAGCAGCGCGGCGAGCAGCGCGCGCTGCTTGGCCGCTTTGAGCTCCACCGGGCCGGCCGGACCGATGGCGCGCAGCGGCCCGAGGATCGCGAAGTGCACGTACGCCATTGTGGCGATGCCCGCTTTACCGGCGCTTTGCCGCCGCCTCACCGGGCCGGCGGACACTGACCGGGTCGTCAAATACCAAGGAGCGTGCGAGATGGATTTCACCAATGGATGGAAGGCCGGCTGGAAGGCCCGCACCCGCGCCGTCGCCGGGTTCAAGGTCTAAGCGGTTTCAGGCAGGGAGCGAGCGGCATGCGTGACGTCCTGGCCCAGCGCAGAGTGCGCTGGTTCTTCGTCGCCCAGGCACAGGGCTCGCTCGGCGACGGCGCCGGCTACGTGGCGCTGGTGCTGCTCGCCTACGAGCGCATCGGCTCGGCGTGGGCGGCGACGGCGGTGATGCTGGCCGACCTCGTGCCGGCGATGCTGCTGGGGCCGCTGTTCGGCGCGCTCGCCGACCGCCGCGGCCGGCTGGGCTGCACGATCGCGGCCGACGTCGTGCGCGCCGCGGCGTTCGCCGGGCTCGCGCTGGTCGACGGCACGGTGGCGATGGTCGCGCTCGCGCTCGTCGCCGGCGCCGGGACGGCGCTGTTCCGTCCCGCGAGCGCCGCGCTGCTCCCTGCTCTCACGACGGACGAGCGGCTGCCCGCCGTCAACGCGCTCCAGGGCATGGTTCGCGAAGGTGGGCAGCTGCTCGGTCCGGCCATCGCCGCGGGACTCCTGCTGGTGGTGGCTCCGGAGGCCGTGCTGGGTCTGAACGCCGCGACGTTCGCGATCTCGGCGCTCCTGCTCTCGCGGCTCGGACCCCGGGTCCGCCCGGTCTCGGCGGGCACGGAGGCCATCGATGCCGAGACCGGCGGAGTCCGGGCGCTGCTGGGCGACCCCCGCACACGCGCGCTGCTGATCACGTCGGGCGCGGTCACGCTCGCCGCCGGCACGATGAATGTCGCCGAGCTCGTGCTCACGCAGCGCGACCTCGCGGCCGGCGCGACGGGCTACGCGGTGCTGATCAGCGCCTACGGGCTCGGGCTCGTGACGGGCTCGATGCTGGTGGCCGGCGGGCCGCGCTACTTCACCGGCCTGCTGGTACTGGCGGGCGGCCTGCTGGCGACGGCGCTGGCGCCGGGGCTCGCGCTCGCGCTGCTCACGTTCGCGCTGACCGGCGCCGGCAACGGGCTGTTCGTGGTCTCCAACCGCGTGCTGCTCCAGCGCCGCGTGCCCGAGCGGCTGCACGGCCGCCTGTTCGGGATCGCCGATTCGATCAACGGCTGGGGCTTCGGCGCCGCGGTCATCGCCGGCGGGGCGCTGGCGACGACGGTCGGCGCCCGCACGACCTTCGTGCTCGCCGGTGCGCTCGTGCTCGCCGCGTCGGCGGTCACCCGCCGCAGCTTCAGGAATCCGATCGCGACCCCGGGCCTGGCCCTGGCCGCGCACTGAGGGAGGGCGTCATGCCGATGTCGCGCGGCTGAAGGTTTCCGAGTCCAATCAACCATTCGAGCAAGACGAAGGAGGGAAGACATGTCGAATCCGTGGAAGTGGGGCGTCAAGGCGTGAGCCACTGAGAGGGGCCCGCGAGAGCGGGCCCTTTCTAGTACGCGCCTGCGGCGTCGAGCACGCGCCGGATGCGCTTGTTCGACACCTGCCCGCGCGTGCCGAGCGCCTGGGCGAAGTGCATCACCCGCAGCTCCTCGAGCATCCACGGCACCTCGCCGAGCTCGGCGCCGACGGGCGCGCCGCGCGGCAGGCTCTCGAGCCGGCGCCGGTAGCGGTCCTCGAGCTCGTGCACGGCGCGCATGCGGTCGCGGTCCACGGCCACCGCGTTGGGCAAGTGGTCGAGCCGGCGGGCGGCGGCCAGCAGGTAGCGCTCGACGTCGGCGAGCCGCGCGACGCCGGTGGCGGTGACGAAGCCGGCGAAGACCAGCCGCCCGAGCTGCTGCGAGACGTCGCGCCGCGCCTCGGCGAGCGCGTCGCTGGCGGGCAGTGCATCCAGCCGGCGGCGCACCTCGCGCGCCGCGTCGAGCACGCGCACGACGAGCCGCACGACGTCGGACGCCGTCTCGGCCAGGTGCGCGGCCACGTAGTCGCGCAGGCGCTGGAAGCCGGCCTCGTCCCAGGCCGGGCCGCCCCCATGCGCCATCAGGAACGCGACGGCGGCCAGGATCGCGTCGTCGAGCACGCCGCCGACGGACCCGTGCGGCGAGTCCAGCAGCGAGAGCTGCTGCTGGTTCGAGAGCCGGTCCTGGACGTACTTGCGCGGGGACGGGCAGGTCAGCAGCAGCAGCCGCCGCGTCCCGAGGTGCATCGAACGCTCCTGCGCGGCACGGCTCTCGAGCGCCTTCACGCCGACCGTCGCGCCCTCGTCGACCAGCGCGGGGTACGCGCGCACGGCCTGACCGGTGCCGGGCAGGGCGACGGCCTTGGGGATCGTGCCGAAGGTCCAGGCCGTCTGGCCGCTGCTCTCGAGCTTGCGGGTCGCCTGCGCGAGCGCGGCGCGCAGCCGCGGGCGCAGGCGCTCGCGCAGCGCCGCGAGGTCGTAGCCGCTGGCCAGCTCCGCGCCCGCGTCGTCCTCGACCACGAAGCGCATCCGCAGGTGCGCCGGGAGCCGCGACGTGTCCCACGCGTCGGGCGGGATGCGGACGCCGCGCTGGGCCTCGACCTCGCGCGCCAGCACGTCGAGCAGCGGCCCCTGGCGCGGCGAGATCGCCTCGAGCACCTTCGCTGCCACGTCGGGGACCGGCACGAGCCGCTTGCGCAGCTCCTTCGGCAGCGAGCGCATGAGCGCGATCACGAGCTCCGCCCGCAGCGCCGGCACGAGCCATTCGAAGACCACCGCGCGCAGGCGCGGGAGCACCTTCAGCGGCACGTGGACGCTCACGCCGTCGGCCGCGCTGCCGGGCTCGAAGCGGTAGCTCAGGCCCAGCTCGAGCTCGCCCGCGATCCACGCGTCGGGCCGCCCGGCGACGTCGTCGGCCGCCGACGGGTTGATCAGCAGCTCGCGCGTGAACGTGAGTAGGTCGGGGCGCCTGCGGCGCTCGTCGCGCCACCAGCGCTCGAAGTGCGCGCCGGAGACGATCGAATCGGGGATCCGCGCCGCGTAGAAGTCGTAGATCGCCTGGTCGTCGACGAGGATGTCGCGCCGGCGCGTGCGGTCCTCGAGCGCGCGGACCTCCTCGATCAGCTCGCGGTTGCGCTCGAAGAAGCGTTGGCGCGTGTCCCACTCGCCTTCCACCAGCGCGCGCCGGATGAACAGGTCGCGCGCGAGCATGGGATCGATCGCCCCGTAGGCGACGGCGCGCCCGGCGACGATCGGCAGCCCGTACAGCGTCACCCGCTCGGTGGCCATGACCGATGCGCGCCGGCGCTCCCAGCGCGGTTCCTCGTACGTGCGCTTGACGAGGTGCTCGGCCAGCGGCTCGACCCAGCGCGGGTCGATGCGCGCGACGGTGCGCCCCCACAGCCGCGACGTCTCGACCAGCTCGGCGACCATCACCCACGCCGGGTTGCCCTTCACGCCCGAGCCGGGCCAGAGCATGAAGCGCGCGCCGCGCGCGCTCTGGTACTCGCGCCGCCCGCCGTCGCGCAGCCCGAGATGCGAGAGCAGCCCGGTGAGGATCGCCTGGTGGATCGGGTCGCGCTCGGCCGGCGTGTGGCTGATCTTCAGCCCCGCCTGCTTGGCCGCCTGACGCAGCTGGCTCACGAGGTCCTGCCACTCGCGGATCCGCAGGTAGTGCAGGAACTCGCTCTTGGCGCGCTTGCGGAACTGGCTCACCGAGAGCTCGTCGCGCTGCTCGTGCAGGTAGCGCCACAGCTTCCAGTAGGCGAGGAAGTCCGAGTCCTCGTCGGCGTGGCGCGCGTGCGCCTGGTCGGCCTGGGCCTGCTGTTCGGCGGGCCGCTCGCGCACGTCCTGGATCGACAGCGCGGCGGCGATCACGATCACCTCGTCGGTGCAGCCGAGCCGGTCGGCCTCGATCACCATCCGGCCCATGCGTGGGTCCACGGGCAGCTGCGCGAGCTTGCGGCCGAGCGGCGTGAGGCGGCGGCCGGTGTCGTCCAGCGCGCCCAGCTCCTGCAGCAGCGCGATCCCGTCGCGCACCTGGCGGCGGTCGGGCGGGTCGAGGAACGGGAAGTCCTCGACGTCGCCGAGGTCGATCGCCGCCATCTGCAGGATCACCGCTGCGAGGCTGGTGCGCAGGATCTCGGGATCGGTGAAGCGCGGGCGCTCGCCGAACTCCTCCTCGGAGTACAGGCGGATCGCGATTCCCTCCGATACGCGCCCGCAGCGGCCCTTGCGCTGGTCGGCGCTCGCCTGGGAGACCGGCTCGATCGGCAGCCGCTGGACCTTCAGCCGTGCGCTGTAGCGGCTGATGCGCGCCGTCCCCGGATCGACGACGTAGTGGATGCCGGGGACGGTCAGCGACGTCTCGGCGACGTTCGTGGCGAGCACGACGCGGCGGCCCTTATGCGGCTTCCAGACGCGCTGCTGGGCCGCGGTCGTCTGGCGCGCGAACAGCGGCAGGATCTCGACGTTGTCGCGCAGGCGGCCCTGCAGCGCCTCAGCGGTGTCGCGGATCTCGCGCTCGCCGGAGAGGAAGACGAGGATGTCGCCGGAGCGCTCGCGCAGCAGCTCCTCGACCGCGTCGCCGATCGCGTCCGTCTGGTCGGCGTCCTCGTCCTGCGGGCGGTAGCGCACCTCGACGGGGAAGGTGCGGCCGGAGACCTCGACGATCGGCGCGCCGTCGAAGTGGCGGCTGAAGCGCTCGGGGTCGATCGTCGCCGACGTGATGATCAGCTTCAGGTCCGGCCGGCGCGGCAGGATGCGCTTGAGGTAGCCGAGCAGGAAATCGATGTTGAGGCTGCGCTCGTGGGCCTCGTCGATGATGATCGTGTCGTAGCGCAGCAGCTGCCGGTCGCGCTGGATCTCGGCCAGCAGCAGCCCGTCGGTCATCAGCCGTAGCAGCGTGTCCTCGCGCGAGCGGTCCGAGAACCGCACGGCGTAGCCGACGGCCTCGCCCAGCGGGACGTTGAGCTCGTCCGCGATGCGCTCGGCGACGGTGCGCGCCGCCAGCCGGCGCGGCTGCGTGTGCGCGATCGTGCCGCGGATCCCGCGCCCGAGCTCCAGGCACAGCTTGGGGAGCTGCGTCGTCTTGCCCGAGCCGGTCTCGCCGGCGACGACCACGACCTGGTGGTCGCGGATCGCGGCCAGCAGGTCCTCGCGGCGCGCGCTGACCGGCAGCTCGGGCGGATAGGAGACCTCCGGCACCGCGGCGCGCCGGCGCGCGACGCGGGCCTGCGCGCGCTGGAGCTCGCGCTCGAAGTGCTCGTGATCGCCGCCGCGCCGGAGCCGCTGGGAGAGCCGGTGCTCGTCGCGCAGCGTCAGCTCGCGCAGGCGGTCGTCCACGCAGAAGAGACTACGAAGAGTGGAGCGTCCGCTCGAGCCGCTCGAGGCGCTCGATCCGCTTCGCCAGCGGCGGGTGGGTGTCCAGCAGCCCGTCGTTGTGGCGTGCCGTGGGGAGCAGATGGAACGCATCCCGGACCGCGGCCGCGCGCAGGTCCTTGCGCGGGATCGCCACGAGCCCTTCGGACACCTTCATCAGCGCCGAGGCGAGCGCCGCCGGGCTGCCGGTGAGCTGCACCGCGCCGGCGTCCGCCGCGAACTCGCGGTAGCGCGACAGCATGCGGGTGCCGATCGTCCCGACCCAGCCGATCGCGGCCGCCAGCAGGCCGCCGATCGCCAGTGGCCACCAGCCCTGGCCCGCGACCCGCAGCCCGCCGCCCAGCAGCGCCTCGCCGGGGCCGCCCACGACCGTCATCACCGCGGCGTCGCGGTGGGCGACGTGCGCGAGCTCGTGCGCAATCACAGCCTCGAGCTCGCGCGGCTCGAGCAGTCTCAGCAGGCCCTCGGTGAGGTGCAGCCGGTAGCCGCCGCGGCGCGTGCCCTCGATCCAGCTGTTGGGCTGGGACTCGGACTCGAGCACGATCGCCGGCTTGGTCAGGTCCGCGAGCACGCACAGGCGCTCGACCGTCGCGTGCAGCTGCGGAGCGTCCTCGGGCTCGAGCCGGCGGCCCTTGCGCGAAGCCTCGACGGCTTCGTGGACGGCCACCACGGTGCCGACGATCAGCGCGGCGAAGACGACCAGGTTGAGCTTGAGCGGGGCGAGCCAGACGACCCCCGCCAGGGCGGCCAGGACCAGGACGGGCGTGAAGAACGCCGTCACCACCATGCGGGCCACGAGGCCGTGGTCGGTGGGGAAGAGGTCGCGCTGCGCCCTCATGCACCCAGTATGTCACTCCGCCGACGTCGGTCTGATGACAGGACGACGACGGGCCGCGGCATCGCTGCCGCGGCCCGCGCGAACAAAAGGGGTCTGACCCCTTTTGTTCGTCTCGCTACTCGTACTGGAGCGCGTGCAGCACGTCGATCCGCGACGCGCGGCGCGCCGGGGCGATCGCGGCGAGCACGCCGGCGACGATCGCCACGAGCGTGAAGACGGCCAGTTCGGGCAGCGGCAGCGAGAGGCCGACGCCGTACTTCGACAGCGCCTGCGTGAACAGCGCGGCGAGGAAGATCCCCAGCGGGATGCCGAGCCCGGCGCCGATCAGCGCCGTGATGACGCTCTCGTGCCGGATCATCCGCCGCGCCTGCCGGCGGGTCATCCCGACCGCTCGCAGCATGCCCAGCTCGCGCGTCCGCTCGTACACGGCCAGCACGAGCGTGTTGACCATGCCGAACAGGCTGACGACGACCGAGAACCCGAGCAGCACGTAGAGCAGCTTGAGGATCGTGTCGAGGCCGGAGGTCCGGCCGGTGACGAACTCCGACTGGGTGTCGACCTTGGCGTCCGGGTAGCCGCCGATCGACTCCGCCAGCGCGGCGCCGGTGCCGCCCGCGACGAACGTGAAGATGTCCTGCGGGCGCGTGAACGCACCGTCGAACGCGCGCTGGGTGATGCTGACCTGGCCCAGCAGCGCGTCCATCTTCGGCGGCGTGTAGACGCCGCGCACGCGCAGCGCGAGCCGCTTGCCGCCGGAGGACTGGACCTCCAGCGGGCTGCCCACGGACAGATGGTGGGCCGTCGCGAAGTCGCTCGTCACGACCGCGCCGTCGTCGCCGAAGGAGTCGAGGCTCCCGTGCGTCCAGTGGTAGCGGTAGAAGCTCCCGATCGTGGCGGGGTCGATGCCGCTGACCGGGGTCTCGTCGCCCGCCACCTTGGCGGTGTCCGAGCGCACGCCGGAGACCGACGTCACGCCCGCCGTCGCGGCGATCGCCGTATCGGCCTTGGCCGGGTAGGACCCGCCGCCCTCCTTGGCGGTCACCACATGGTCGGCGCGGACCTGCTCCTTGACCGCCGAAGCGGTGGACGTGCGCAGCCCGGCGCCCAGGGTGGCGACGACGGTGACCAGCGCGAGCCCGATCATCAGCGCGGCCGCGGTCGAGGCGGTGCGACCCGGGTTGCGCACCGCGTTCTCGCGGGCGAGGCGGCCGGGGGAGCCGCCGAGCCGGCTCGCGGGGAGCCCGACGACCGACGCGATCGGCTTCACGAGCCGAGGAGCGAGCAGCGCGATGCCGACGAACAGCGTCAGCACGCCGACGGCGAGCAGCAGCGCGACGATCGCGCCGGACGCGGCGAACAGGCCCGTGCCGATTGCGGCCAGCGCTGCGACGACCGTCGCGACGGCGGCGAACGGACCGCGGCGCCGGCCCGACGAGGCCGGGGAGGAGCCCTCGCGGACGGCCGAGATCGGCGGCACGCGCGTCGCCCGCAGCGCCGGGACGATGCTGGCGATCACGGTCACGACGGTGCCGACCAGCATGCTCACGATCACCGTGCGCGCGGCCAGCACCGTGCCGGCCCGCGGCAGGTCGATCCCGAAGGCGACGAACAGCGCGTTCATGCCCTTCGCGATCCCGAGGCCGAGGAACAGCCCGATCACCGAGGCGAGCAGGCCGACCACCAGGCCCTCGAGCACGACCGAGCGCAGGACCTGGCGCCGGGAGGCGCCGAGCGTGCGCAGCGTCGCGAACTCCCGCGAGCGCTGGGCGACCGTGATCGAGAGCGTGTTGAGGATCACGAACGCGCCGACGAACAGCGCGATGCCGCCGAAGCCGAGCAGGAAGTACGTGATGAACTTCAGCGACTCGTTGGTGTCCTTGGCGTCGGCCTTGGCCTGCGCGTCGCCCGTCTGGACGGTGGCGCTGGCGGGCAGGATCGGCTTGATCTCCTTCGCGAGGCGCGCCGGCGAGACGCCGTCCTCGGCCGCGATCGAGATGCTGTCGAACGCGCCGGGCTTCCCGAACAGCGCCTGGGCCGTCCGCAGGTCGAAGATCGCGATCGACGAGCCCCCGATCGAGTCCACGGAGCCGAACCGCGCAAGGCCCGTGATCGTGTACGGCTTCGCCGGTCCCGTGGCCGCCACCTTGATCGTGTCGCCGATCTTGAAGTGCTGCTTGGCCGCCGTGGCGGCGTCGAGGACGATCTCGTCCGGCCCGTGGGCCCAGGCGCCCTGCTTGAGCTTGAGCGGCGTGAACTGGAGGCCGGACTGGTCGATGCCGACGCCGAGCGTCTCGCCCTGGCGGCCGATGATCTCGCCCTTGCGGTCGAGCAGCTTGGCGGCATTGGAGTTGTTCTGAAGGTCGAGCAGGCTGCCCGACGCGGTCTTGACGTCCGGCAGCGCCTTGACCTTGGCGAGCAGCGAAGCCGGGACCGTGGCGCGGCCGCCGGAGGAGAAGTCGACGAGCTGGCGGCCATTGATGACCGCGTCCGTGCCGGCGTAGGACTGGCTGAAGATGCCGTCGAACGCCTGCTTGATCGTGTCGGTGAGGACGTAGGTCCCGCTCACCATCGACACGCCGATGACGACCGCGAGCGCGGTCAGGAGGGCGCGGACCTTGCGTCCGGCGAGGCCCTTGAGCGCGACCTTGATCATCGCTCGGTGACCTGCTCGAGGGTGTCGAGGATCTCGTGCGCCGAGGATGGGCCGAGGTCGCGGACGATCTCGCCGTCGGCCAGGAACAGGATCCGGTCGGCGATCGCCGCGGCGTGCGCGTCGTGCGTGACCATCACCGTCGTCTGGCCGAAGCCGGACACCATCTCGCGCAGCAATTCGAGGATCTCGCCGCCGGTGCGCGAGTCCAGGTTGCCGGTCGGCTCGTCCGCGAACATGATCGTCGGCCGCGAGACGAGCGCGCGGGCGATCGCCACGCGCTGCTGCTGGCCGCCCGAGAGCTCGGACGGCCGGTGCGTCAGGCGGTCGGCGAGGCCGACCTTGTCGGTGAGCTCGCGCACCCACTCGGCGTCGGGCTTGACGCCGGCGAGCGCGAGCGGAAGGACCACGTTCTCCTGCGCCGTCAGCATCGGCAGCAGGTTGAAGAACTGGAAGATGAAGCCGATGTGCTCGCGCCGCAGGTGCGTGAGGTCGTTGTCGCCGAGCTGCGTGATGTCCTGGCCGGCGATCGTCACGGAACCGTTGGTCGGCCGGTCGAGCCCGGCGAGAATGTGCATCAGCGTCGACTTGCCGGAGCCGGACGGCCCCATCACCGCCGTCAGGCGGCTGGAGGCGATGCCCAGGTCGACGCCGCGGAGCGCGTTGACGCACGTGTCGCCGGCGCCGTAGCGACGGACGATGCCGGTGGCCTCGACGACCGGGGTCGCGGGGGCCTGGAGGAGGACGGTATTCATGCGGGGAGGACTCCTGATCGGGTGTCCATCCACGGTCCCAGCGACGCCCCGCCCGCTCCACGGAGTCTCCCGGCGTCTCCTGGTGCGCAAACGCGCACTGCCGTCCGGCGCTTCCGCGAACAAAAGGGGCCAGACCAAGAACGTTCGCGCGCGACGAACAAAAGGGGTCAGACCAGAAACGTTCGCGCGCGACGAACAAAAGGGGTCAGACCCCGAATGTGCGTGTCAGGCGCGGAGGTAGGTGAGCACCGCGAGGACGCGGCGGTGGTCGTCCGGGCCGGCGGTGAGCCCGAGCTTCTCGAAGATCGCGGTGACGTGTTTCTGGACGCCGCGCTCGGAGATGTCGAGGCGGTCGGCGATGCCCTGGTTGGAGCGGCCCTCGGCCATCAGTTCGAGCACCTCGCGCTCGCGCGGCGTGATCTCGTCGAGCGGGCCGGCCGCGCGGCGGCGACCGAGCAGCTGGGCGACGATCGTCGGGTCCAGCGCGGAGCCGCCGGCCGCGACGCGGCGGATCGCGTCGGCGAAGTCGTCGAGATCGGCGACGCGATCCTTGAGCAGGTAGCCGATCCCCTCGGCGCCGGGTTCGAGCAGCTTCATGGCCAGCCCGACGTCAGCGTGCTGGGAGAGCACGAGCACGCCCACGTGCGGATGCGCCGCGCGGATCTCCAGCGCCGCGCGCAGGCCCTCGTCGGTGTGCGTCGGCGGCATCCGCAGGTCGACGATCGCCACGTCGGGCGGATCGCCGGACACCTGCTCGACCAGCGCCTCGGCCGTCGCGCACTGCGCCACGACGTCGAAGCCCGCCTCGGCGAGCAGGAGCGCGACGCCCTTGCGCAGGAGCATCGTGTCGTCGGCGAGCGCTACGCGCACGGGATCTCCGCCCGCAGCCGCGTCCCGCCGTCCGCCGCGCTCCACACCCGCAGCCGCCCGTCGAGCGCCTCGACACGGTCGGCAAGCCCACGCAGCCCTGACCCACCCGAGGGGTCCGCGCCACCGCACCCGTCGTCGCTCACCTCGACCTCCAGCACGCCGTCGGCCAGCGCCAGCGACACGCGCGCCGACTCCGCCCGCGCGTACTTCGCCACGTTCGTGAGCCCCTCCGCCACGAGGTAGTACGACGCGACTTCGACGGGCGCGGGCAGCCGCTCCGTGAGCGCGACGTCGAGCTCCACCCGCAGCGGCGCCCGCGCGACCAGCGATTCGAGCGCCACCGGCAGCCCATGGTCGCTCAGCACGGCCGGGTGGATGCCCTGCGCCAGGCCGCGCAGCTCCTCCAGCCCGGCCGCCAGCTCGTCGCGCGCCGTCTGCAGCAGCGCGGCCTCGGCACCGCCGGCGGGCAGCTTGCCGGCCAGCAGGCGCAGCACGATCGAGAGCGAGACGAGCCGCTGCTGCGCGCCGTCGTGGAGGTCGCGCTCGAGCCGCCGGCGCTCGGTGTCGCCGGCCGAGACGATCCGCGACCGCGAGGCCCGCAGGTCGCTCAACCGCGCGCGCAGGTCCGCTTGCAGCCGCTCGTTCTCCAGCGCGATCCCGGCCGCCGAGGTGACGGCGCCGACCAGCTCGGGCTCGTCGCGCAGCGACGCGTCATGGACCAGCGCTGCGACGTGCTCGCCGCCGCGCTCGACGAGCGTGGTCACGCGCCCGCCCGCCGCCCGCAGCTCGACGGGCCGGCCGTCGGCGCCGACGTAGGAGCGATACTCCGGCACCCAGTAGGCGAGCTCGAGCGCCGGGTCCCGCAACGCGCGGGCGAGCGCGTCGCGCAGCACGCCCGGCGCGGCCGGCTCGCGCAGATCCACCAGCAGGTCGCCGACCGCCGAGCGCGCCAGCCGCGCGCGCAGAAGACCGATCAGGAACACCAGCGGGATCGCTGCCAGGACCGCTGACACGAGATAGTCGATCGCCACCGAGCGCACCGCGAGCTTGTCGAGCAGGTACGTGGCCGACAGCAGGCCGACCGCCACCGCGCCCGCGAACACCGGCGCGAGCGCCCGTCGCAGCGGCCCGCTCGCCCGTAGCCAGCGCCGCACCAGCAGCGCGGACAGCGCGGTCAGCGAGCCGATCAGGATCACGCGCTGGACCCAGTCGATCCCCGACGCGGTCGGCTCGCTGGGCCACAGCAGCACCGCGTTGTCGGGCGCGCCGTCCGGGAACGCCAGGAAGACGAGCCACAGCGCCTCGAGCGGCAGCACGACGAGCAGGATGGAGCCGACCAGCACGAGGTCCAGGCGCGACACGATGCGTCCGAACGGGAACGCCACCAGCAGCGCCACGAACAGCGCCAGCCACACGTCGCCGAGCCAGATCCCCGCCGTGAAGAGCACCGACGAGCGCGTCGCCTTGAGCACCGCGGTGGCCGCCCACAGCAGCCCGATCACGACCATCATCACCCCGACGCGGTTGTCGGGCCGGTGCGCGGCGCCGATCGCCCCGCTGGCGAGAAACGACCACCCGACGGCCAGCGACAGCACCGAGGCGAGCGTCACTGCGTCGGCCGTGAGCGTCGTCCACGTCGCGCCCAGCCCGGCGGCGAGCCCGGCCGCTACCAGCACGCGGCGGTACGGGGCGGGGCGGCGCGGGCGCCGCTCCCACCTGAACCGCCGCCGGGGGATCGCGCGGATCGAGGCCGTGCGGCGACCCTACCTGAGCGTGCCGACCGGCGCTCGATCGCGCTCGAAGCGCCGCGCCGCCTGCGGCTCCGGCCTGCCCTCGAGCTCGCGGGCGATCGCGGCCCGCGACGGGTTGGGCAGCAGCACCGTGGCGACGATCGTGACGAGCGCGCCGGCCATGATGTAGAGCGCGATCGGCAGCGAGCTGTCGAACGTGTGCAGGAGCCACGCGGCCAGCAGCGGCGCCGGCCCGCCGGCCACCACGGACGCCAGCTGGTAGCCGATGCCTGCGCCGCTGTAGCGCAGGCGCGTCGGGAAGCTCTCGGCGATCAGCGAGGCCTGCGGCCCGTACTGGACGTCGTGCGGGATCAGCGACAGCACGATCGCCAGCACGACGAGCGCGCTGCTCTTCGAATCCAGCAGCGCGAAGTAGGGGATCGCGAACAGGAACGTGGCCACCGCGCCCGCGCAGTACACGCGCTTGCGCCCCAGCCGGTCGGAGAGATGGCCGAAGAACGGCACCGAGAACAGCGACACGACTGCGGCGAGCGCGACCGCGTTGGTGAGGAACGTCTTGCCGAACCCGAGCTCGTCGACGCCGTACTCGAGCACGAACACGGTGAAGATGTAGAACGGCATCTGCTCGGACATCCGCAGCGCCGCGCTGAGCAGGATCTCGCGCGGGTTGCGCCGGATGACTTCGAGCACCGGCGTCTTCTCGACGCTCTTGTCCTCGACGGTGCGCGCGAACAGCGGCGATTCGAGCACGCCGAGCCGGATCCACAGGCCGAGCCCGACCAGCACGATGCTCGCGATGAACGGGAGCCGCCAGGCCCAGCTGTCGAACGCGTCACCCGCCAGGTGGCTCGTCAGCGAGACCGCGCCCGTGGACAGGATCAGGCCGATCGGCACGCCGAGCTGCGGGATGCTGGCGATCAGCCCGCGCCGGCGTGGGTTCCCCCACTCCATGCTGAGCGTGATCGAGCCGCCCCACTCGCCGCCGACCCCGATCCCTTGCAGGATCCTCAGCACCACCAGCAGCGTCGGCGCCCACACGCCGATCGTGGCGTAGGTCGGCATGACGCCGATCGCGAAGCTCGCGATCCCCATCAGCAGCAGCGTCGAGATCAGCGTCGCCTTGCGCCCGATGCGGTCGCCCCAGTGGCCGAAGATCGCCGCGCCGACGGGCCGCGCGGCGAAGCCGACCGCATAGGTCGCAAACGATGCCAGCACCCCCGCGTAGGCGCTCGCGCCCGGGAAGAAGAGCTTCGGGAACACGAGCGCGGCGGCCGTGCCGTAGAGGAAGAAGTCGTACCACTCGATCGACGTGCCGACCGTGCTGGCGACCAGGGCGCGGCGGACCTGCCGGCGCCGGAGCTGCTCATCTGAAACGGACAATTTCGCCTCCCTATGGCTTCTGAAGGCGATACCCGCCCGCGCGGTGCTTTAGCCTCCCGGGCCGTGCCCCAGCTCCTGCAAGCACTCGTCTACGAGTACGTCCCCGACATCGTCGAGCGCCGCGGCCCGCACCGCGAGGCGCATCTCGCGCTGATCAACGAGGCCCACGGCGACGGCCGGTTGCTGCTCGCCGGGCCGGTCGGCGACCCACCCACGAGCGCCTTCATCGTCTTCCGCGAGGCGGCCGCCGCGGAGGCCTTCGCGGCCGTTGATCCCTACGTCGCCAACGGGCTGGTCACGAGCTGGCGCGTCGAGCCCTACAACGTGGTCACGCCACTGCCGTGAGCTGGGCGACCTCGGCCTCGATCGTGCCGAGGTGGGGGCGCGCGAGGTAGAAGCCCTGGCCGCAGCCGACCGCCAGGTCCTTCAGGCAACACAGCTCGCTGTCGGTCTCGATCCCCTCGGAGATGATCGTGGCCCCGATGTCCTTGCCGAAGGCGACGATCGCGCTCGCCAGCGACTGACGCACCGGGTCGTCGTCGATCCCACACACGAGCGTGCGGTCGAGCTTGAGGATGTCCGGGCTCACGCGCGTGACGTGGCGGAAGGAGGCGAAGCCCGAGCCGACGTCGTCGACCGCGACGCGGATGCCGTGCTCGCGCAGGCGGTCCAGCGACGCGCCGAGCGCGACGTAGTCCTCGACCGGCTGGTGCTCGGTGAGCTCGACGACGATCGGGCGCGTCGAGTGGCGCGCGGCGATCGCGTCCACCAGCGCCTCGCGCTCGAGCAGTGCGGGGGAGACGTTGAGCGCGAGATAGCGCCCGGACGGCAGCCGTGCCTCGCAGCTGAGCGCCAGGGCGATGACCGCCAGTTCGAGCTCCACGCCGAGGTCCACCGCGTGCGCGTCGAGGAACGAGCGCTCGGTGGGGATCGCGTTGCCGTCGGCGTCGCTGAAGCGCGCCAGCGCCTCGGCGCCGACCACGCGCCCGCTCGAGAGGTCGACGATCGGCTGGAACGCGACCGCCAGCCCCTCACCCGCGATCAGCGTGCGGATCCGCTCCTGGATGCGCTCGCGCCGGCGGTGGTCGAGCGTGGCCCGCTCCTGCTGGACGCGCGCCCGCTCGCGCTCGGCGACGAGGCTGCGCGTGAGCTCCTCCTCGAACTGGCGCAGCTTCTCGGCGACGGCGATGAAGCCGATCAGCAGGCCGACCGACAGGACCGCGAACTGCCCGGCGCGCAGCGCGAGGCTGGCCCACCAGACGTCCGAGAACGGCTGCGTCGCGAACGTGTAGGCGAGCGCGTCGAGCGCGCTCAGGGCCATGCTCGCGAGCACGCACATCTCGACCCAGGTGAGCGCGCCGCGCGAGCGCCGCCACCAGGCCGCGCCGGCCGCGACCTGCCCGAGTACGAGCGCCGCGACGATGCCGCGTAGCGCGGGGGTGTAGCCGTCGAGCGTCACGAGGTCGCCCAGCGGTTCTGAAGCAACGGCGGCCCAGGCGAGGAGGAGGGCACCCAGGCCGCCGAAGATGAGCAGCGAGCGCAGCCGCGGGGCGGCGCCGCCGAGTGCGAGGAACGCGGCCGCGATCAGCCCGACGTGCCAGATGATGTAGCGCGCCGCGCCGGCGTCGGCGCCCTGGTCCACCGGTCCGCCGCCCGGAAACAGCACGTGCAGGCCGAGCAGGCTGGTGACGAGCCCGATCAGGCCGAGCGTGGTGCCGATCGCCATCCAGGCCAGCCGGCCGTCGTCGACGGCGCGGGCGGACGCGTACAGCAGGTGCGAGACGAGCGCGGCGCACACGGCGCCGATCGCGAGGCAGGTCGGGACCGCCGCGCTGGACTGACCCCCGGCGCCGGTGATGGACACGACGGCGGCGATCGCCGCGGTCGCCACGCACGCGCCGACGAGGCGCAGCGTGACCGAGACGGATGGGTGGGCGGTCAGCAGTGGAGACATGAAGAACTTCGAAATGGGTGCACGCTGGACGCAACTCTCAAACGCGGCGCAGCGTCCAGACTTGCGCGAAGAGACCAAACTGACCTTGTAGCCAGTTGCACAAACTCTGTGATACGGTGGCCGTGGAGGACGTCGAAGGGGAGCCAGAGAGATGACGGTCACCGATCCCGCGCTGCCGCTCTACAGCGCCGAAATCGAGCGCACGACGCGGCCCCTGGAAGCCGCCACCATGTTGCCCAGGGCGGCGTACACCGACCCGGCGGTGCTCGAGTGGGAACGCGCCAATCTGTTCCGGGGCGGCTGGATTTGCGCAGGCCACTTCGAACAAGTGGGCGAGCGCGGGCGATACATCGTCCGCGACGTGGGGGGTGAGAACGTGGTCGTGGTGGGCGACGACGACGGCCTCCCGCGCGCGTTCCTGAACACCTGCCGGCATCGCGGCGCGCGGCTCGTGGTCGCGCCCGAGGGCCAGGTCCGCCGGCTCCAGTGCCCGTACCACGCGTGGTCCTACGGCTTCGACGGCTCGCTCAAGAGCGCGCCGTTCACGGACGGGCTCCAGAACTTCGACCCGGCGTGCTTCTCGCTGCACCCGGTCCGGCTCGCGGTCGTCGAGGGGCTCGTGCTGCTCGACCTGTCCGGCGAGGCGCCGCCGCCGCAGGCCCACATCGGCGATCTCGCGGCGTCGCTGGCGGCCTACCGGCTCGGCGAGCTCAGGCGCGGCGCCGGGATCGTCTACGACGTCGCCGCCAACTGGAAGGCGATCGCCGAGAACTACAGCGAGTGCCTGCACTGCCCGGGCGTGCACCCGGAGCTCAACCGGCTCTCGCACTACCTCTCGGGCGAGACGATCGAGGGCGCCGGCCAGTGGTGCGGCGGTTCGATGACGCTCGCCGAGGGCGTCGAGAACATGACCGTGGGCGGCGCCCGCGGGCGCCAGCCGATCGCCGGCGTCGACCTGCGCTCGATCCTCTACTTCCTGATCTTCCCCAACGCGCTCGTGTCGCTGCACCCGGACTACGTGATGGTGCACACGCTGTGGCCGAAGGGCGTGGACCGCACCGAGGTCGTGTGCGAGTGGTTCTTCGAGCCCGAGGCCATGGGCGAGGGCTTCGATCCGAGTGACGCGGTCGAGTTCTGGGACCAGGTCAACCGCGAGGACTGGCACGTCTGCTCGTTGACGCAGGACGGCATGAGCTCGCGCTCGTTCGTGCCCGGGCGCTACACGACGCAGGAGGGCGACGTCCACAGCTTCGACGTGATGGTCGCCGAGCGCTACCTCGAGGCGCTGCGATGAGCGCCTATGACGCGATCGTCGTCGGCGGCGGTCACAACGGGCTGACCGCCGCGGCCTACCTCGCGCGCGCCGGCCTGAGCGTGTGCGTGCTCGAGCGCCGCGAGATCCTCGGCGGCGCCTGCGTGACCGAGGAGGTCTGGCCCGGCCAGCGCGTCTCGCGCGCGTCGTACGTCGTCTCGATGCTGCGCCCGCAGGTCGTGGCCGACCTCGAGCTCAAGCGCTTCGGCTATGACCCGATCCCGCTCGACCCGCCGTTCGCGACGTTCGCCGCCGACGGGCGCGCGATGCTCTTCCACAACGACCCGGCGGCGGCGCATGCGTCGATCGCCGCCGTGTCGCCGCACGACGCCGCGGCGATGGCGGGCTTCGAGGCGATGATGGAGCGCGTCGCCGGCGTCCTGCGGCCGATGATGCTGCGCCCGCCGCCGGCGCTCGGCTCGCGCCATCCCGGCGACGTGCTGGCGCTGCTGAGGGAGGCCGGGCGCGCCGCCGGCCTGGGGCGGCGCGAGCTGCAGGAGCTCTACCGCGTGATGACGATGTCGGTCGGCGACCTGCTCGACGACCACTTCGAGAATGACGCGCTCAAGGGTGCCTACGCATCGACCGGCGTGGTCGGCGTATGGGCGGGCCCGCGCACGCCCGGCACGGCCTACAACCTGCTCCACCACGAGCTCGGCGAGCTCGACGGCGTCGGCGGCGCCTGGGGACACGTGCGCGGCGGGATGGGCGCGATCTCGCAGGCGCTGGCCGCGTCGGCGCGCGCCTCGGGAGCGGTCGTGCGCGTGGGGGCGGCGGTCGCGTCGATCGACGTCGCCGGCGGGCGCGTGACCGGCGTCACGCTTGCCTCGGGCGAGACGCTGAGCGCGGGAACCGTGCTCTCCGGCGCGCATCCCAAGACGACCGTGCTCGAGCTCGTCGGCGCCAAGCACTTCCCGGACGAGGTCGGGGAGGACATGCGGCGCTACCGCTCGCGCGGCGGCTCGGTGAAGGTCAACTGGATCCTGAGCGAGCCGCCGGCGTTCGCCGACCCCCGCCTGGCGCACACGAGCCTCGCGATCTGCCCGTCGATCGACTATCTCGAGCGCGCGTGGCAGGACGCGACGCTCGGGCGCCCGGCCCAGCACCCGTACATCGAGGTCGAGGTGCCGACCTCGATTGACCCGTCGCTGACCGACGACGGCACGACCGTGATGACGATGTTCACGCAGTACGGGCCGCACTCCGAGGACGGCTGGCCCGCCGGCGCGCGCGAGGCCTACGCGCAGCGCTGCCTGGACCTCGTCGCGCAGTACGCGCCCAACGTCCGCGACGCCGTCGTGCACTACGAGGTGCTCGCGCCGCCCGACCTCGAGCGCATCTTCGGGCTCGTCGGCGGCTCGATCTTCCAGGGCGAGCAGGGGCTCGACCAGATGGCGTTCATGCGCCCGTCGCCGCTGCTCTCGCGCTATGCGACGCCCGTGCACGGGCTCTACCTGTGCGGCGCCGGGACGCATCCGGGCGGCGGCGTGATCGCCGCGGCCGGGCACAACGCCGCCCAGCGCGTACTGCGCGACCGGCGAAGGCGCCTGCCTGAACGGGCGTTCAAGGCCCTCAGCCGGGCTTGACATCGCCATGGGCGCCGGTCACGATTCGGGTGCCTTGAACGAGTCTTCAGGCGTCTCCCGGCGGCGGCTGCTCGCGGGAGCCGGTGCATTGCTCGCCGGCGGCGCGTTCGCAGGCTGCGAGAACACGACGACGCCGGTCAGCGTGGCGGGCGCCGGCGGCGAGGGCGGGATCATGGGCGACCCGACGGCCGGCGGGCCCAAGGACGCGTCGGGCATCCCGCTCGCGCGGCGCGACTACCCGGTCACGCTGCCGCGCGTCGGCGAGCCTGTGAAGACCTCGGCAAAGCCCGAGCGCGGCGGCGAGCTGCAGGTCTACAACTACGCCGACTACCTCAACCCGGCGGTGCTGAAGGCGTTCGGCAAGCAGGAGGGCGTGAGCGTGCGCGTGACGACGTTCGACACGCTCGACGAGGCGTTCACCAAGCTCTCGACCGGGCGGCTCGAGTTCGACGTCATCTTCAGCTCGCCCGACCACCTCTCGCAGCTCGTCGGGCGCAGGCTGATCCAGCCGCTGAACTTCGACCTCGTGCCGAACCTGGCGGGCGAGGTGTGGCCGGAGCTGCACAGCCCGTTCTATGACGTCGGCCCGCGCTACTCCGTGCCGTACACCGTCTACACGACCGGGATCGGCTGGCGCAACGACGAGCTGGGCGACTTCGATCCGGCCTCGCTGGGCTGGTCGTCGATCTGGAAGGCGCAGAAGTTCCGCGGGCGCGTGGGCGTCCTCGACGACTCGCGCGAGGGGCTCGGGATGGCGCTGATGTACCGCGACGTGAGCGACCTCAACACCGAGCACGCCGACCTGCTGGAGCGCGCGTCCGCGGACCTGCAGGAGCTCAACCAGTTCGTGCGCGTGAAGGTCTCGATCGCCGGCTACGAGACGCTTCCCGCCGGGCGCATGTGGCTGCACCAGGTGTGGTCGGGCGACATGATCAACGCGGTCATCTCCTATTTGCCGAAGGGGACGAGCGCCGACGTGCTGTCCTACTGGTACCAGTCGGCGGGCGGGCCGATCTTCAACGACTGCATCACGGTCGGCGCCAAGGCGACCAAGCCGGTGCTCGCGCACCGCTTCCTCAACTACCTGCTGGACCCGAAGGTCGCCTACACGAACTTCGTCGGCTACGTGGGCTACCAGCCGCCGCTGAACAAGATCGACGCGGACGCGCTGTTCAGCCAGGGCGTGCTGCCGCAGGGGCTGCGCAACTGCGTCGTCACGCACTCCGACTACGCGAACGGCAACGCCTACCTGACCCTGTCGACCACCGGCCAGCGGCTCTGGGACACGTCCTGGGCGGCCTTCCGTAACGGCTGATGACCTCGCGGCGCGCGTGGGGCGTTCTGGCGGCGCCGGGCGTCGCCTGGCTGGCGGCGTTCTTCCTGGTCGCGTTCTACGCGGTCGTCGCCGTCGGGCTGGGCAACGTCACGACGCTCTACCAGCCGGTGCCGCACTGGAACCCGCTGGACTGGAACGTCGGCTACCTGTTGCAGGCAATCGACGACGTGCTGCCCGGCGGACGCTCCTGGGACGTGTTCACGCGCACGCTGCTCTACGTCGTCCTCGCCGTCGGGCTGTCGCTGCTGATCGGCTATCCGGTCGCCTACTACGTCTCGCGCCACGCGCGGCGGACCAAGACCGTGCTGATCGTGCTGCTGGTGCTGCCGTTCTGGATCTCCTATCTGATGCGGATGTTCGCCTGGACGAACCTGCTCGAGAGCGGCGGCTATGCGGCGACGGTGCTGAACGCGCTCTCGATCGACGGCGTGTTCCGCCGGCTCGGGCTGCTGCACGGCGACGACTGGCTGGGCGGGCAGCCGATCGCGGTGATCATGGGGCTGGTGTACGGCTACGTGCCGTACCTGATCCTGCCGCTCTACGCGTCGCTGGACCGGATCGACCAGCGGCTGATCGAGGCGGCGCGCGACCTCGGCGCGCCGCCCGCCTCGGCCTTCCGGCGCGTCGTGCTGCCGCTCTCCAAGGCCGGGACGCTCGGCGGCATCGTCCTGATCGCGCTGCCGATGTTCGGCGACTACTACACGCCGGATCTGATGTCCGGCTCGCCCAAGACCGCGATGCTCGGCAACGCGATCAACGGCTACGTGCAGGGCGGGCCGGACAAATCGCTGGGCGCGGCGCTGACGCTGCTGCTGAGCGCGTTCCTGCTCGTCTTCATGCTCTATTACCTGCGCGTGCTGCGGAGGGAGTCGTGAGGCGGCCGCGGCCGCTGGCGATCGTGACGTGGCTGTACGTCGCGTGGTCGCTGGCGCCGGTGCTGCTGGCGATCCGGTTCGCGTTCAACTCGGGGCGCTCGCGGACGTCGCTGCAGGGGTTCTCGCTGCGCTGGTTCTGGACCGATCCCACGCTCAGCGTCCGCAACGACCCGACGCTGCTGAGCGCGCTCGAGCACTCGCTCGTGCTTGCCGGGCTGGCGATGCTGATCGCGACGCCGATCGGCACGGCGCTGGCGCTCGGGCTGCAGCGCTGGCGCGGGCGCGGGTCGGGTCCCGTGAACGTCCTGATGCTGCTGCCGCTCGTCACGCCCGAGCTGGTGTTCGCGGTCGGGATGTTCCTGCTCTTCACGAGCGCGTTCGGGTTCGTCGGGCTGGGGACGACGGCCCAGGCGATCGGCCACGTGACGTTCTCGCTCTCCTGGGTGGTGCTGATCGTGCGCGGCCGGCTCGTGACGATCGGGCGCGACGTCGAGGAGGCGGCGGCCGACCTGGGCGCGCCGCCGCGGGAGGTGGTCCGGCGGGTCCTGCTGCCGCTGCTCGCGCCGGCGGTGGCGGCGGGGCTGCTGAGCGTGTTCGCGCTCTCGATCGACGACTTCGTGGTGGCGCAGTACCTGGCGTCGGGCGCGGACACGACGACGGTGCCGATGCGCATCTACTCGCAGGCGCGCAACGCGCCCACGCCGGCGTTGAACGCGCTGGCGACGCTGATGCTCGTGCTCTCACTGCTCGCGCTGGTGCTCGCGTACTTCGTGTTCCGGCGCTTCTCGCGGGGGCAGGAGGCGGGCGTCGAGACGTTCGCCGCGGGGGTGGTGCAGTGAGCGGCGAGATCGCGCTCGAGGGGCTCGTCAAGCGCTACGGGGACGTGCTGGCGGTCGATGGCGTGACCCAGCTCATCCCGGGCGGCGAGTTTTTCACCATGCTCGGGCCGTCGGGCTGCGGCAAGACGACAACGCTGCGGCTGATCGCGGGGTTCGAGAAGCTCGACGCTGGTGCGATCCGGCTCGACGGCGTCGACGTGGGCGCCCGCCCGCCGCACAAGCGGCGCGTCAACACGGTCTTCCAGAGCTACGCGCTCTTCCCGCACCTGTCGGTCGCCGACAACGTCGCGTTCGGGCTGCGCTATCAGAAGGTCGGCAGGGCCGAGCGGGTCCGCCGCGTCGGTGCGGCGATGGAGATGGTCCAGCTCGGCGGGATGGAGGGGCGGCGGCCGTCGCAGCTGTCGGGCGGGCAGCAGCAGCGCGTCGCGCTCGCGCGGGCGATCGTCCTGCAGGCGCCGGTGCTGCTGCTCGACGAGCCGCTGGGCGCGCTGGACGCGCGGCTGCGCGTGGATCTGCAGGTCGAGCTCAAGCGCATCCAGGAGGCGCTCGGGATCACGTTCGTCTACGTCACCCACGACCAGGACGAGGCGCTCACGATGAGCGACCGCGTGGCGGTCATGCGCGGCGGGCGCGTCGAGCAGTGCGGCGTGCCGCGCGAGCTCTACGAGGAGCCCGCGACCGCCTTCGTCGCGAACTTCCTCGGTGCGTCGAACCTGATCCCGGCGCGCGTCGCGGGCGCCGGGCTCGTGCTCGGCGACTTCTCCCTGCGCGCCGACGTCAACGGTCACTCGGGCGACGCGCTCGCCATGATCCGCCCCGAGCGCGTCCGGCTCGAGCCCCACGGCACGGCCGGCGAGAACCGCGTCCCGGGGATGGTCGAGGCGGTCGTCTACCTCGGCTTTCACCAGGACGTCCGCGTCCGGCTCGCCACCGGCGCGCTCGTGCGCTGCGACGTGCCCAACGACGGCAGCGCCGACGCGCACGCCTCGGGCGACCCGGTCGCCGTCCACCTGCCCGCCGATTGCCTCCGCGTCCTGGAAGCCGAATGAACACTCCGGGTCTGACCCCTTTTGTTCGCCCGGGCGGGTGCGCGATGAACGATTGGGGTTTGACCCCTTTTGTTCGCCCGGGCGGGTGCGCGATGAACGATTGGGGTCTGACCCCTTTTGTTCGCGCGTGGAGGCCCGCGACGTGAGGCGCCGCGACGAGCTCGTCGGCGCGGCGCGGCGCGTCATCGGCCGGGACGGGATCGCCGCCGCGACGGTCGGCACGATCACGCGGGAGGCGGGCGCGAGCCTGGGGCTGCTCAACTACCACTTCGGCTCCCGCGACGAGGTGGTGGCCGAGGCATTCGAGGCGGCAGCGCGTGAGGATCTCGCCGCTCTGGAGGCGATCTCGCGCCGCTTCGAGGACCCCGCGGAGCGGCTCGCGGCCTACCTCGACCAGTCCGAGTGGGCCGACACCGACAGCTGGCGTCTGTGGGTCGACGCGTGGGGCGAGTCCGTGCACTCCGGCCTCGTCCGCGACACGCTGGCGCGCTTCGATGTCGCCTGGCGCGCCGTGCTCGCCGAGGTGCTCGCCGACGGTGTGCGCCAAGGACGCTGGGCCTGCGGCGACCCGCAGGACACCGCCGCGCGCCTCGTCGCGGTCATCGACGGCATCGGTCTGCATGCGACGGTGCAGGACGTCACGCCGGCGCGCGCCGCGTCCTGGGCCCGGCGCCTGGCGGAGCTCGAGCTGGGCGTCGCCCTCCCGCCGGCGCCGCCACCTCCGCCCGCGATCGTCGCGCCCGTCCACGAGACGCGCATCGCGGTGCGTGCTCGTGACCTCGACGCGCGCGGCCACGTCGACCCCGCCGTGCTCTTCACGTTCCTCGAGGAAGCACGCACCGCCTGGCTCGCCGGTCGCGTCCCCGACGTCGTGGTGACCCACGTCGCCGTGAGTTACCGCCGTCCGCTCGGCCGCGCCACGGTCGCGGTCACGTGCACGCTCGACAGCCTCGGCCGAGCGTCGTTTCGCACGCGAGAGACGATTGGCGACGCCGTCGAGGCGGCCACGACGCTCGCGGTGCCCGGACGACCCCTCACGCCCGCCGAGCAGGAGGCGCTCGTCCAGTGAGCTCAGTCGACGGCCAGGTCGGCGCGCACGGCCGCCCAGATCTCTTCGCGCGCACGCTCGATCGGCATCGCGGGGTCCTCGGTCAGCGCCCGGATCCCATAGCCGTCGATCAGCGCGAGCAGGCGGTCGACGGCGCGGGGACTGTCCTTCACGCTGAACTCGCCGGCCGCCACGCCCTCCTCGACCGTCTCGGCGAACCACGCATGCATCCGCGCGTACAGTCGCGCCGCGGTGGGGCGCAACTCGGGCCGGCGCGCCGCGTGCAGCCACAGTTCGACCCACAGCAGCCAGTCGTCGTGCAGGGCGCCGGGAGCCGGGAGGCACTGGTCGATCATCGCCCGCAGGCGCGCGGCGGCAGGCGTCTGCTCGTCGTCGGGACCGATGCGGATGTTTCCCGCGAGCTCGTACGAGTGCTCCAGGGCTTCCGCGAGCAGGGCGTCTCTGGATGCGAAGTGGTAGTGGAGGAGGCTCGGGGAGACGCCGGCCTCCATCGCGATCCGCGCGATCCGGACGTCCTGGATGCCCTCGCGCGCGATCAGCTTGACGGCGGCGTCGAGGATCCGCGCGCGCGCACTCGCTCGCGCTGCCGCTCGTGTCGGGTCCACGCCGGGAACGCTACATCGTGAACGTGACCCCGCAGGAGCGCGCACGTGCGTTCGTCGACGAGATTCTCATCCCGCGCGAGGTCGACGCCGAGCTGGGCCGGCTCACCGGCGAGGACGTCGCGCTGATCCGCCGCGAGGCGCTCGCGCGCGGCGTGGCCGGCGGCTTGCACGCGCGCGAGCACGGCGGCCAGGGCTGGACGCACACGGAGTGGTTCCTGGTCGAGGAGCAGTTCGGGCGCTCGACGAACGCGCTGTCGTGGCACGTTCCGACGGCGTACAACGTGCTCGCGCACGGGTCGCGCGAGCAGATCGACCGCTGGCTGAGGCCGGCGCTGCGCGGCGAGCTCCACGATGCGTACGCGGTCACCGAGGAGTTCGCGGGCTCGGACCCGTCCGGCATCTCGACCACGGCGACGCGCGTCGCAGGGGGATGGCGGCTCGACGGGGAGAAGTGGTTCGTCACGTATGGCGACGTGGCGGCCGTCTACATCGTGATGGCGCTGGCCGAACGGGCGCCGACGCTGTTCCTGGTTCCCGCGGATTCGCCCGGGATCGCCGTGATCGACGATCCGCCCTTCACGCACACCTACCCGCACGGCCATCCGACCGTTCGCTTCGCCGCCGTCGAGGTCGGCGATGACGCGGTGATCGGCGGCGTCGGCGGAGGCGACGACCTGCAGCGAGCCTGGTTCGCCGAGGAGCGGCTCGGGATCGCCGCGCGGGGCTGCGGCGCGATGTGGAGGCTGCTCGAGGAGACGACGGCCTGGGCGACCACCCGCGAGCAGGGCGGCGCGCGGATCATCGATCGTCAGGGCGTCTCGTTCCCGCTCGCCGATTCCGCCGCCGACGCGGCCGCGGGCCGGTTGCTGGGACTCGAGGTCGCGCGGCTGGCCGACGCCGGAGCCGACGTCAAGCTCGTCCACGCGAAGGCATCGATGGCGAAGCTGTTCGTCTCGGAGGCCGCGAATCGCTGCGCCGACCGCTGTCTGCAGATCTTCGGCGGTCGCGGCTATACGCGAGTGAACGTCGCGGAACGGTTCTGGCGCGAGCTCCGCGTCGATCGCATCTGGGAAGGGACGAGCGAGATCCAGCGGCTGATCGTCGCCCGCGCCCTCCAGCGCCGCGGAGTCGAGCGGGTGCTCCATTGACCGCGACGAACAAAAGGGGTCAGACCCCAATCGTTCATCGCGATGACGCCGCGAACGAAAGGGGTCAGACCCCAATCGTTCATCGCGCGCTGGGGCGTTTGCTCGGACCGGCTTCGGTCGCGGTCGTCGGCGCGTCTGAGCGGCCTGGTTCCTACGGCGGCGAGGCGCTGCTCAACCTCGGCCGGCTTGGCTATCCCGGGCGCGTGTACGCGGTCAACCCCCGGCGGTCCGCGGTGCACGGCGTGCGGGCGTACCCGTCGCTCGACGCGCTGCCGGAGGCGCCGGACGGCGTGGTGGTCGCGGTACCGGCCGCCGACGCGCCCGCGGTCGTGGGCGCGGCCCGCGCGCTCGGCTGCGGCGGAGCGGTGGTGTTCGCCGCGGGCTTCGCCGAGGCTCGCGCCGCCGACCTGCAGGCCGAGCTCGTCGCCGCCGCAGACGGTCTGCCCGTCTGCGGCCCGAACGGCAACGGGATCGTGTCGCTGCACGATCGCGTCGCGCTATGGGGCGACGTCGTCCAGCCGCGCGAGCCGGGCGCGGTGGCGCTGATCTCGCAGAGCGGCAACGTCGCCGTCAACGCGCTCGCCTCGCGCCGCGGGCTGCGGCTGCACACCGTCGTCTCCTGCGGGAACGAGGCCGTCCTGAACGCCGCCGACTTCCTCGACGCGGTGATCGAGCGTGAGGGCGTGCGGTCCGTCGGGCTATACCTGGAGGCCGACGGGGACGGCGCCCGCTGGTGCTCCGCGCTGACCCGCTGCGCCGACGCCGGCATCGGTGTCGCGGTGCTCAAGGCCGGGCGCTCCCGCGCGGGAGCGGCTGCCGCCGAGGCCCACACGGGAGCGCTCGCGGGCGACCAGCGCGTGTTTCGCGCGCTGTTCGAGGAGCTCGGCGCGGCGTGGGCGGAAGACCCGCACGAGCTCCTCGAGCTCGCCAAGCACCTCGCCGTCCGCCGCCGCACCCCGCGGCGCGCCGAGCGGGCGCCCGGTGTGGCGGTGATGACCTGCTCCGGCGGCGATTCGGCCGTCGCAGCCGACCTGGCGGCGGAGCTCGGCGTCTCCCTGCCCTCGCTCGCGCCCGCGACGCTCGCCCGCCTTTCGGCGACCCTGCCCGCCGCGGCGACCGCCGCGAACCCGCTCGACTACACCTCGCTGCTGTGGGACGAGCCGGAGCGGCTTCGCGAGCTGATCGAGGTCCTCGCGCAGGACCCGGCCGTCGGTCAGGTGCTCGTGCTCTACGACGCCGCGATCCCGAGCGCCCCGGTGCTCGACGCGGTCCGAGCCGCGCGGGCCGACGTCACCGTGGCCTCGACGCTCCCCGAGCTGCTCCCCGACGGCGTCCCGGCGATCGCGGGGCTACGCAGCGCACTGGTGGCGATGCGGCCGACGCGGGCGCCTCGAGCGCTCGGCGCGCGCACCCGCGCCGGACGCATGATCGGTGAGCCGGAGGCGAAGGCGCTCCTGCGCGCCGCCGGCATCCCGGTGGTCCGTGGTGGACTCACGCGCGACGCCGTCGCCGCCTGGCGCGAGCTCGGCGGCTCCGTCGCGGTCAAGCGCACCGGTCTGACGCACAAGTCCCACGTCGACGGCGTCGCGCTGAACCTGGACGAGGAGGCCGCCGTCCGCGAGGCCGAAGCGCGGCTGGGACCGGAGGTGCTCGTGGAACGGATGGCGCCGCCGGGCCTCGAAGTGCTCGTCGCGATCCGGCGCGACGGTCTTGTGCCGGTGCTCGTGGTCGGGCTCGGCGGCGTCCACACGGAGGCGCTCGACCGCGCCGTGCTCGTCCCGCTGCCCGCCGACGAAGTGCGCATCGAGCAGGCGCTCGCCGCGCTCCCCATCCCCGCCGAACCGGTCGCGGCGCTCGCCGTCGCCCTGCAACGCCTGCCGCTCGCCCTGATCGAGCTCAACCCCGTGATCGTCGGCGCGCACGGCGCGGTGGTGGTCGACGCCCTGGCTCAGGAGGAGGTCCTGAAATGAACGCGATCGCCGCCGCACTCGGTGAAGTCGGGCTTCCCGCCCCGGTCTCCGAGCTCGCCGCGAAGACCTGGGACGCTGTCGTGATCGGCGGCGGCCACAACGGACTCACCGCCGCCGCGTATCTCGCACGCGCCGGCCAGTCGGTCCTCGTGTTCGAGCGCCGCGAGCGGCTCGGCGGCGCCTGCACGCTGGAGCGGCCGTTCGCCGACGAGCGCTATCGGGTGAGCCCGTGCGCCTACGTCGTCGGCCTGCTCGACGAGCTCGTGATCCGCGAACTCGGCCTGCGGGCGCGCGGGTTCGAGTGCTATGTCGCCGACCCCAACCTGTGGGTGCCGTTCGAGGACGGCACGAGCTTCGGCCAGTGGCTCGACGACGCCCGGACGCAGGCCGACCTCGAGCAACTCGGCGTGTCCAAGCGCGACATCGCGGGCTATTGGGCCTACGAGCACCTGTTCGACGAGATCCGCAAGCGCCTGCGCACCGGCGAGCGTGACAGCTGGGTCGGAAACACCCCGACCCGCGACGAGATCGAGGATCTCCTGCGCGGCGAGCAGGCGATGATCGACGTCGTCTTCGCGGCCTCGATCGCGGACGTGCTCGACGACCACATCGGCGACCAGCGGCTCAAAGACGCGCTGTTCGGCCAGGGCGTGATCGCCGCGTACGGCGGGCCGAAGGACCCGGGCACCGCGTCGATCAAGCTCATGCACTACCAGGGAGACCTCGAGGGTCAGGGCCCGGTCTGGGGCTATGTGAAGGGCGGCATGGGCATGATCTCGTTCGCGATCGCGGACGCAGCCCAGGAGGCCGGCGCGACGCTCGCCGCGGGCGTCCCCGTGGCTGAGATCGTCGCGGGGGAAGGGGTCCGGCTCGAGGACGGCACCCTGATCCGCGCACGCACGATCGTGTGCAATGCCGACCCAAAGGTGGCGCTTGACCTGCTCGACGAGGTTCCCGCCGGCTACCGCGCCCGGCTCGAGGCATGGAAGGTGCGCAGCCCCGTCGTCAAGTTCAACGCGGCGCTCACCGCGCTCCCGGACTGGACCGCGGCGCCCGGCGAAACCTGGCCGGCGCGGGCGACGATCGACGTCACCGGAGGGCTCGATGACGCCCAGCGTTGTTTCGAACGCTGCGATCGTGGCGAGCCCGCCGTCGGTTTCGGCGAGATCTACATCCAGACCGGCTTCGACCCGACACCCGCGCCGGAGAATCGGCACCTGCTCTCGGTCTTCGGGCAGTACGCGCCGTACGAGTTCGACTGGGAGCGCGGCCGGGCGCGCGTCGCACGCCAGTTCATCGATCTGATCGGTCGCTTTGCCCCGAACTTCGAGGAGGTGCTCGAGGCCTACGAGGTGCTCGGGCCGCCGGACATCGAGCAGCGCATCGGTCTCACCGGCGGCAACATCTTCCAGGGCGAGGTCACGCCCGACCAGATGTGGGAGGCGCGCCTCACGCCGCGCACGCCGATTCCGGGCTTCTACTTCTGCGGCGCCGCGACCCATCCCGGCGGCAGCGTGATCGCCCTCAACGGGCGCAACGCGGCGATGGCGGTGCTGGCGGACGCGCAGGACCGAGCGCCCGCCAGAACCTGATCCGGTCACGGCCTCCGGTGAGCGCGTCCGCCGGCGACGGTTGGGAAGCGCAGCCGGTCAGAACGCGGCGGTCGTCTCCGTTCGCCCGGCGTCTCTGTGGAGCTGGCAGGACGGACACGTGCCCCAGAACCCGGCTTCCGCAGTTAGTGGGCACGCGGATGTGACGGGATCGCGCTTGTGGAGCGGGATCGAGGGACTTTGTGCGCTTGTGCGCCGTGTGCCCACGCGTTGCGGTCCGGGCGGGCCGGGCCGGCGTGGTGGCGGCGGGTCAGGCGGGTTGGAGGGTGGTGATCCGCGGCGGCGCGGGGATCGCGAGCGCGTCGAGGATCTGGCGGTGCGCGTCGGTGAGCGGCGTGGTCTGTTGGACGGTGCCGTCGGGCCCTTGGAGGGTGACGAGGTGCAGGCGTTGGAGTTCGAGCGCGATTCGGCGCCAGGTCAGTTGGGTCTTGCGTTCGCTGATGCGGATCAGGAGCAGCGCGAGCCAGCAGATCAGGATGTGCGCGCGGATGCGGTGCTCGAGGCGGTGAAAGACCGGGCGGAGCTCGAGCGTGCTCTTGAGGTCGCGGAAGCCGCGTTCGGCTTCGAGCAGGTTCTTGTAGCCGAGCGCGACGTCTTCGGCGGACAGGTCGGGATCACTGGTGGAGAGCAGGTATTTGCCGTCCAGGCGCTCTTCGGCGGTGATCTTGGCGCGGTCGATCCGTAGGCGCCCGGACGGGGTTTGGCGCAGGTAGCGTCCGAGGGTGGGGTGGTCGCGCAGGGCGCATTCGGCGCGGTGATGCGCGCCGTCGGCCTTGGAGTTGGTGCTCTTCGCGCGCGCCGCGGCGATCCGGTCGAGCTCGGCCTGCAGGCGCGTGATCGTGTCGTCGCGGTGGGTCTTGTCGCGTTCGGCTTCGGCGGGGTTGTGGCAGACGATGAAGCGCTTGGCCGCGTCGGCGTCACCGACGCGGACCTCCTTGACGCGCAGGTTGTCGCGGACGGTTTGATAGCGGCCTTGACGCGAGAGCGCCTCGCGCGCGTCGGCGCTGCCGTCGCGCATCCGTTCGCCGGCGATCCAGTGCCCGCCGGCGCGGGTCAGGTAGCGCAGGTTCTCGTCGGAGCTAAAGCCGCGGTCGATGACGGTGACGACGCGGCCGAGACGCCAGCCTCTGAGGTCGTCCTTGACCTCGGTGATGACCGACATGTCGTTGGTGTTGCCGGGCCAGACCCAGACGCGGACCGGGATCCCGTCCCGGGTGACCGCGAGGCCGATCACGACTTGGGGCAGATCGGGGCGGTGGTCCTTGCTGTGCCCGTAGGCCCGAAACGCCGGCGCGCCGTCGTCGCCCGCCGGGTCGGGTTCGTCGCGTTCGAAGTACGTGCTCGTGGTGTCGAAGAACAGCAGGTCGACCTCGAGGTTCAGCAGATCGGCGGTGGCGAAGAACACTGCCTCTTGGACCTTGGCCTGCGCGTCGGCCTCGACCAGCAGGTCCATCGCGCGGTAGGCCTGGTCCTCGTCCATCGCCTCAAGGCCGGGGATGTGCGCGTCCTGGCTGGCCCACTCGGCGGCGGCGAGTTTCGAGCACGGATCGAGCGCGCGGTTGGCGACCAGCGCGAACAGCACCCGCTCGACATCGGTGCTGAAACGCCGCGCGCCGAGCACGCCGCGCAGCGCGCGATCGACACCCAGTTGCTTCCAGAGCGCGTCCAGCAGCCACGCCCCGCCCAACGGGCGCGATCCGGTGACCTCGAACTCGCCCGCGCTGGCGGGCAGCGGCCCGCCGCCGTCGCCGTCGGTAAAGCGCGTGATCGAGGCCGCCAACCGGCGCAGACCGTCGAGGTCGAGCTCGTCCTCGCGGCCGAGGTTGACCAGCACCTCCGCCCGCGTGACCCCCTCGACGCGGCGGTTGTGCGCGAGCTGCACGTAGCCGACGGTCGTCCCGTCGGTGCGCTTGCGCTGCGTCCGCCGCAGATACATGCCCACATCACTACCACAAACCGCATACCTAATGCCGCCTGACCACGCAAACCGTGTGCCCACGCTTTTCGAGCCGCGCGGAACACGATTTGGCTCTAGAAAGCCAAATCACACCCCGAAATCAGCCCCGTGTGCCCTCTAACTGCGGAACCCGGGCAGAACGTCACGTCGCATTCGTCGACGTTGAACCCCTGCGTCTCGGCAGCATCCAGGCACGGCGCCGGGCCCGTCTCGCAGTCAACGTCGATCGCCAACCCGCACGACCGGCAGACGAGATGATGGTGATCGTCCCCGACCCGCGCCTCGTAGTGAGCCGGCCCACCTGCGGGGGCGATGCGGCGCGCCAGGCCACGCTCGCGCAGCACCTCGCACACGTCGTAGGCCGCCTGTGTGGAGATGCTCAGCCCGTGATCGCGGACCCGCTCGATCATCTGCTCGACCCGGGGATGGTCGTCGGACTCCGTCAGCACGCGCAGGACCGCGACGCGCGATGCGGTGACCCGCAGCCCGGCGTCGCGCAGGCGCTCCTCGATGTCCGCCAGTCGCACGGGCGCCAAACTAGCGCAGAACGGCTCCTTGTCCAGAATCGTTCCAGAATCGCAGCATGGTCGACACACGGCGCGCTTTCGAGGCCGTCGCACCCGCGCCGCAAACAAACGGGGTCTGACCCCTTTTGTTCGTCTTCGCACCGGCTCATGGCGATTCGGCCTTGCGTGCGGGTGCAAAGCAGCCGCTCCGGCCGGGCTCGCAAACGGCGCGACGACCAAAAGGGGTCAGACCCCATTTGGGGGGCGAGGTGGGCCGCTTCGTGCCTATTGGAGATGTGCCCCGACGGAGGCGATACGAAGAGCACGGTGCGATCCACCACGTGTTTGCGCGCGGGAATCGCAGGCAGCCGATCTACCTGGACGACCACGACCGTGCGACGTACGTGGAGTTGTTCCGCCGGACGATCGTGAAGTTCAGGTGGCGGTGCCTCGCCTACTGCCTGATGGACAACCACATGCACCTGCTGCTTGAGACGCCGCAGCCGAACCTGGCCGCCGGGATGCAGTGGTGCCATGGCCAGTATGCGCGCGAGTTCAACCGTCGGCACGGGCTCTCCGGGCATCTGTTCGAGGATCGCTACGGGTCGGTGCGGGTGAGCGACGACGTCCACCTGTGGACCGAGATGCGCTACATCGCGCACAACCCGGTGCGGGCCCGGATGTGCGTCGACGCGGACGCGTGGAAGTGGAGCAGTCATGGAGCGTTCGCGGCCGAGGCGACGCCCGAATGGCTCGACGTCGCCCGCGTGCACGCGTACTTCGAGGCCGTGGGCGGAGATCCGCGGCTGCGGTACGCCGACCTGGTGGATGGCGACTCCGGCGTCGCTCGCTTCCGGCGCGCGCTGCTCACCGAACTGTGGCGACCTGCGAGCGCGGCCGAGTTGGCCGCCCGCCTCGGCGGCAGCGCCGCGCGTGCGCGCCGCCACCTGGCCGCGCTGCGCGAGCAGGGACTTGTCGCCAAGGTGGAGCGCCATCGTTGGATCGCCGTTGGCCCGGAGTCGCGGGACGATGGCGACGGCCCGGACGCACCGCCGGAGCCCCCGGTCGGGTCGGCCGGCGGGGCGGGACACCCGCCGGCGGCTGGGCCCGGGCCGTTCGATGCGGCTCGGGACGGAGCTCCGGCTCGACCCGGCCGCCGCCCGCCGACCGCGACGATGAGCGGGCCTCCCGAACCCGCCCTGACGCCACCGCCGGACCTACGGGCACCGGCCACGCACGACGGGGCAGGCCGGCGCCCAGCCGCGCCAGACAGAGCACCACGGATCGCCGCATCGCCGCCCCACGGGCGGGAGTCCACCCGGTGGGACGCCTTACGCGACCGCGGGAGCGGGCGCCGCCGCCCGCCGGCGGATCAGCAGGCCGCCCGCGATCGCGCCGGCGGCGGCCAGGGCCGCGCCCGCCAGCATCGCCGTGCGCAGCCCGTCGACGTAGTCGACCGCCGAGCCGCCTCCGAGCACGTCCTGCGGGATCAGGGCGCCGAGCGCGGCGACCCCGACGGCGATTCCCGCCTGGCGGAACGTGTCGTTGACGCCCGCCGCCAGCCCACTCTGCTCGGCCGGCGCCGAGCCCAGCGCGACCGCCGTCACCGCCGGGTTGAAGAGCCCGGTGCCGATCATCCCGACGATCGTGCCGGGGAGCACGGCGGTCCACGACGAGTCGACGTCGCAGACGGTCAGCAGCGCCATCCCGATCGCGACGAGCACGAGCCCGGCGGAGATCAGCACGCCCGGATGGACGCGCTCGGTGAGCGAGGCGGTCGCGCCGGAGACGACGAGCATGATCAGCGTTCCGGGCACGTAGACGAGCCCAGCCTCGATCGCCGACAGCCCGAGCACGTGCTGGAGGTAGAGCGTCGAGTAGATGAAGATCGCGAACCACGACGCCGAGATCGAGAAGGCCGTGACCTGGGCACCGGTGAACGCCCCCGAGCGGAAGAGCCGCAGCGGCAGCATCGGGAACCGCACACGAGCCTCGATCGCGACGAACGCCACGAACAGCACCGCCGCACCCGCCACCGACGCGACGATGACGCCGCTGCCCCACCCGTCCTCGTTGCCCCGCAGCAGCCCGAGCACGAGCAGGAACAGCGCGCCGGAGAGCGCGATCAGCCCGGGGAAGTCGACCGGCCGCGCGTGCGAATCGCGCGATTCCCGGACCCGCGCCGCGACGATCACCAGGCACACGATGCCGATCGGCACGTTGACCAGGAACACCCAGCGCCAGCCGAGCCCGGTCGTCAGCGCGCCGCCGATCGCCGGTCCGACGGCAAACGAGGCCCCGATCGTCGCCCCGTAGGCGGCGAGGGCGCCCGCGCGCTCGCGCTCTCCCGGGAACGCGTCGGCCAGCAGGGCCAGCGACGTCGCGAACAGGACCGCCGCGCCCAGACCCTGCACGGCGCGGAAGGTGTCGAGCGCGACGATCGATCCCGCCGCCGCGCACAGACCCGACGCGAAGGTGAACACGACCAGCCCCAGAGCGAAGAACCGCCGCCGCCCGAAGCGATCGGCGAGCGATCCAGCCGTCAGCACGACGGTCGCCAGCGCGAGTGTGTACGCGTCGACGACCCACTGCAGCCCGCCGAGATCGGTGTGCAGGTCGCGCGCGATGGTCGCCAGCGCCGTGTTCACGACCGCGATGTCGAGCATGAGGATCGCCGTGGCGGCGCAGACCACGATCAGGGTCCAGCGTTGGAGTGAGGTCATACCCGGACCTTCGCGGGGCAGCCTTGCCAGAGGATTGCCGTCGCCTTGCCTCTCATCTAGGGTTCCTCCGTGGTCGTAGGGGAACTGACCCGCATCCAGCTATGCGGGCGGCTCATCGTCGAGCTCCAGGGACGGAGGCTCGAAGACACGCTGCGCGGACGCCAGGGCCGGCTGCTGTTCGCCTATCTCGCCCTGCACCGGGACCGGCCGGTCCGCCGCGACGAGCTCGCGGAGGCGCTGTGGTCGGGCAAGGGCGCCCCGCCCGCGTACGAATCCCTGCTCGCGCCGCCGCTGAGCCGGCTCAGGAAGGCGCTCGGCCCGGGCGTCCTGGACGGCCGCAGCGAGCTCACGTTGCGGCTTCCCGACGACGCGTGGATCGACTGGGAGGCACTCCCGCAGGCGCTGAAGACCGCCCGGTCGAACCCGGATCCGCAGCAGGCGTTCGACGCCGCCAAGGCGGCCCTGGAGATCGCGGACGGCGGCCTGCTGCCCGGTCTGGACGCGCCATGGATCGACAGCTTCCGCTCCGAGCTCGGCGACCTGCGGGTCGAGGCGCTGGAGACGCTCGCCGCCGCCGGCGCCAAGCTCGGCGGCCCGGCCGCGCACGAGGCCGAGCAGGCGGCGCGCGCCGCCGTCGAGGCGCAGCCGTTTCGGGAATCCGCCCGCGCGGCGCTGATGGAGGTCCTGCGCGCGCGCGGCAACGTCGCCGAGGCGCTGCGGGTCTTCGAGGACGTGCGGATCCTGCTCAGGGAAGAGCTCGGCGCGAGCCCGGGCGCGGCGCTCGTCGGCCTGCATGAGCAGCTGCTCCGTGACGAGCCGGTCCCGCGACCGGCGGCCAAGCCGGCACCCTCATCGCTGGTGGAGCGCGAGCGCGAGGTCGCCCTGCTCGGAAGCCTGTTGACCGACGCCACCGCAGGCGAAGGCCGCGCCGTGCTCGTCGAGGGCCCTCCGGGGATCGGCAAGACCCGGCTGCTGTCGGAGTTCCGCCGCCGCGCCACCGCGGACGGCGCGCGGGTCCTGAATGCGCGTGCCGGCGAGCTCGAGCGCGAGTTTCCCTTCGGCGTCGTCCGCCAGCTGTTCGAGGCCGCGGTCGCGGACCCGGAGCTGCTCACGGGTGCCGCCGCGCCCGCCGGCGTGGTCTTCGGCTCGCCGGCCGAGAGCGCATACACCGGCGGCGACGCGTCGTTCGCCGCGCTGCACGGTCTCTACTGGCTCACGCTCAACCTCGCCGCGGACCGGCCGCTGCTGCTCGAGGTCGACGACCTGCACTGGTGCGACCGCGCCAGCCTGCGCTTTCTGGCCTATCTCGTCCGCCGCCTCGAAGGCCAGCCGATCCTCATGACCGCCAGCGTCCGGACCGGCGACCCGCCGACCGACGCCGCGCTGCTGGCCGAGATTGCCAATGATCCTGCGACCGTCCACGTCAAGCCTGCGCCGCTCAGCGAAGCCGCGGTGGGGGAGCTGGTGGCGCGCCGGCTGCACGCCGAGCCCGACCGCGCGTTCCGCGAGGCCTGCCACACGACGACGGGCGGCAATCCGCTGCTGGTCCGCCAGCTGCTGAGCGCGCTCGAGTCCGACCAGGTCAAGCCGGATGCCGCGCACGCGGACGTCGTGCGCGAGATCGGCTCGCGCGCCGTGTCGAGCTCGGTGCTGCTGCGGCTCGCCCGCCTCCCGGGCGAGGCCGCCGCCGTGGCTCGGGCCGTCGCGATCCTCGGGACCGGCGCCGACCTCCCGTCCGTGGCCGGCGTCGCCGAGCTCGAGGAGGCGCAGGTGGCCGGAACGCTCGCCGCGCTGGCGCGCGCCGAGATCCTGCGCCCGGAGCCGCCTCCGGCGTTCGTCCACCCGCTCGTCCGCGACGCCGTGTACCTCGGGCTGTCGCTGGGGGAGCGCGAGCTGCTGCACTCCCGCGCCGCGCAGGTGCTGCGGCGCACCGGCGCTTCGCTCGACCAGGTCGCGGGGCAGCTGATGCACACGCCGCGCCGGGCGGACCCGGACGTCGCGCGCGTGCTCCAGGAGGCCGGGATGGCAGCGCAGGCGCGCGGTGCGGTCGACAACGCGGTCGGCTACCTGCGGCGCGCGCTGGAGGAGCCGCCGCCGGCCGACCTGCGCCCGCGGCTGCTGCTCGACCTCGGCGAAGTGGAAGCGCTGACCCGCGGCCCCGACGGCGCGCGACATCTGCGCGCCGCCTACGAGGGGCTCACCGACCCTGTGCTGCGCGTGCGGGCCGCGAATGCGCTCGGCCGGATGCTGCTGTTCACGTCCTCGCCGGCGGAGGGCGCGGCCGTCGCCCGCCAGGCCGCCCGCGAGCTCCCGCCCGGGATGGAGGACGAGGCGCTCGGGCTCGAGGCGTTCGCGCTGATGGGCGTCCCGTTCGGTGCGCTCGAACCCTCCGAGATGCGCGCCGCCCACGAGTACCGGCACCGCCCGCTGACGACCACGGGCGAGAAGATGATGGGCGCGGTCGCGGCGCTCGAGTGGACCCAGGCGGGCGGGCACGTGGACGAGGTGATCGCGCTCGCGACCGCCGCGCTGGCCGGCGGCGACCTCACGGCGCGTGATCCGAACCTGCTGACGCTCGCGGCGATGCTCCCGATGATCGTCGGCGATCGCGAGGAGGCGCTGCAGATCTTCGATACCTCGATGACCGAGGCGCACCGGCGCGGCTCGCTGTTCGCGATCACCGGGATGTACCTCTGGCGCGGCTTCAACCTCTTCTGGCGCGGTGACCTGATCGACGCCGAGGAGCAGCTGTCGGCGGCGTTCGACCAGGCCGAGACCTGGGGCTACGGCCCGGAGACGCTGCAGTGGAACGCCGCACATCTCGCTTGGTGCCTGGTCGAGCGCGGCGATCTCGCGGGGGCGCGGCGGGCGCTCGCCCGCGGTGCCGATCTCGGCGGGATCGGTGACGGGGCGCGGTACTGGTGCAACGCGCGACTCGAGCTGCTGGTCGCCGAGCAGCGCTACGAGGACGCCGTCGAGGCGGCCGACGAGTACGTTCCGCGCTTCGCCCGCTACCACAATCCGGCGGCCGCGCGGTGGAGTTCGCTCAAGGCCGTCGCGCTCGATTCCCTGGGGGTCAAGCGGCGGGCGCTCGAGCTCGCCACCGAGGAGCTCGACCGGGCGCGCGACTGGGGCGCGCCGGGCACAGTCGCGCGCTCGCTGCGCGTGCTGGGGCTGCTCGAGGGTCCGGAGGGGATCGAGCGCCTGGAAGAGGCGGTGGAGCTCGTGAGCCGCGCGCCGGCCCGGCTGGAGCTGGCCAAGTCGCTCTTCGCTCTGGCAGTGCTGCGGCGGCGCGCCGGCCGCCCCGACTACGCGCGCGAGCCGCTCATGCGTGCCCACGAGCTCGCGGAGGTCTGCGGTGCGGAGCGCCTGCTCGAGCAGATCCGGACGGAGATGCTGGCCGTGGGCGCGGAGCCTGCGTCCGCGCGCGGCGTGTGGGCCCTCACAGCGACCGAGCGGCGGGTCGCCGCCTTGGCCGCCGCTGGCCGCGCGGAGCGCGAGATCGCGCAGGAGCTGTTCGTCACCCCGCGGGCGATCGAGATCAAGCTCGGCAGCGCGCTGCGCAAGCTTGGAGCTCACTCCCAGGGCGAGCTGGCGCACGCCCTCGGCGAGTAGCTCCGTAGAGTTAGGCGGCATGGGCCGCGTCTACGACGGCATCGACGAGCGGCTCGCGGACTGGATCGCTCGCCAGCCGCTGTTCTTCGTCGGCACCGCGCCCTCCGGTGACGGCGGCCACATCAACCTCTCGCCGAAGGGGCCGATTGGGTCGCTGCAGGTGCTGGGCGAGCGCTCGGTCGCGTATCTCGACATCGTCGGCTCCGGCGCCGAGACGATCGCCCACCTGCGCCAGAACGGCCGGATCGTCGTGATGCTGTGCGCATTCGCGGGCCCACCGCGAATCGTCCGGCTCCACGGGACCGGCACGGTCGTCTTGCCCGGCGACGACGGGTACGACGAGCTGCTGAGCCGGGGGTTCGACGAGCCCCAGCATCCCGAGGCGCGTCGCGCGTTCATCCGGATCGACGTCGCCCGGGTCGCGGACAGCTGTGGTTACGGCGTCCCGCTGATGAGCTACGAGGGGCAGCGACCTCACAGCGACCTCTCGGCCGACAAACGCTTGCGCGTCCACGGACCCGACGCGATGCAGCGCTACCAGGCGGAACACAACCGCGTCAGCATCGACGGACTCCCGGCCGTGTCGTGATCACCGGCGTCCACGCGATTCTCTTCAGCACCGACGTCGACGCGACCCGCGCCTTCCTCAGGGACGCGCTCGACCTCGACGCCGTGGACGCGGGCCATGGTTGGCTGATCTTCGCCCTCCCGCCCGCGGAGCTCGCCGCGCATCCCGCGCAGGCGCCGGATCGCCAGCTCTACCTGATGTGCGACGACATCCACGCCACCGTCGCTGACCTCGAAGCCAGGGGGGTGACCATCACCGGCCCGGTCACGGACCAGGGCTGGGGCCTGCTCACCTCCATTGCCGTGCCCGGCGCCGGCGAGTTGGGTCTGTACGAGCCGCGGCATCCGACGGCGATCTGATCCTCGCACCGGTCCCGGCGCATCGCCGGGCGAACGAAAGGGGTCAGACCCGTTTCGTTCGTCCGCGCGCCGCGATGAACAAAAGGGGTCAGACCCGTTTTGTTCGTGCCGCGGTGAACGAAAGGGGTCAGGCGTGGTTTGGGCGTCAGAGCGCGGTGCCGATGAGCCAGCCGAGGCCGGCCGTGGCCAGGCCGCCAAGCAGCGACGCGGTGACGTAGATCGCGGAGAGCCGCAGCGGCTCGCGGAGCGCCTCGACCATCCAGGTCGAGAAGGTCGTGTACGCCCCGAGGAAGCCCGTGCCGCAGATCATCAGGGCGTCGCCGCGGACGCCGGCGCCCCAGAGCAGCCCCAGCGCGAAGGCGCCGGTTAGATTGACGGCGAGCGTCCCCACGGCGGGGCGAGCAGGCGGCTCGCGCGGTAGCGGGCGAGCGCGCCGAACGCGCCACACGTCGCCATCGCGACCCAGACGATCACGACGCGAGCCTCCGGCCGGCCGCCGCGACGAGCAGCCCCGCGGCAAGGCTGACGAGCGAGTAGGCGGCCGCCAGCCCGAGATGCCCGGCGTCGGCGAGCCGCAGGGTGTCGAGCTGGAACGTCGAGAACGTCGTCAGCGCGCCGCAGAACCCGGTCCCGACCAGCGCTCGTGTGACGCCCTGAGCGTGTCCGTCACCACGCTCAACCAGCCCAGCAGCGCGGCGCCGGCGAGGTTGACGGCAAACGTCGCCCAGGGCCACGTCCCCGCGGGCGGCGCCAGCCACTCGGCCACGCCGGCGCGAGCGAGCGTACCCAGCACTCCGCCCAGCATGACGGCGAGCGAGTGCCTCACAGACGGCGCCGGTCAGCGGCCACCTGGTCCGCGAATCGCGCGTCCGCATCGCCGAGATCGCGCTCGAGCACGCCGGAAGCCTACGCCCGCCCGTCCTCGCCCGCGCGAGCCGGCAAGCCCGGACACGCCGCACACGCCAGGCGTAGCGCTCCAAGGGTCTGGGTACGGTGGGGCGGTCGCGCGGCGCGACCCATCCCTTGACCCCACCTGAGACCAACACCGCTCAGCCTCCGACCTCGGCCGCGCGCTCGCCGATCCGCCTCCTGCTCGTGGAGGACGACGACGGCGACGCCCTGCTCGTCGAGGAGTTGCTCGCCGTCAGCGGAGCGCACGTCGAGATCGTGCGCGCCGGGACGCTGGGCGCCGCCCGCCGCGAGGACCTCGGGCGGGTCGACTGCGTCCTGCTCGACCTCGACCTCCCCGACGCGCAGGGCCTCCGCGCGCTGTACGAGCTCAAGGCCCACCAGGCCGACCTCGCCGTGCTCGTGCTCACCGGCTTCGACGACGAGCGGCGCGGCGTCCAGGCCGTCGCCGCCGGCGCACAGGACTACCTGGTCAAGGGCCAGGTCGACGGGCAGACGTTGAGCCGCGCCGTGCGCTACGCGGTCGAGCGCCGGCGGGCCGACGAGGCGCGCCAGCAGCTCGAGGTCGCGCGCCTGCACGCCGAGGAGAACGCACGGCTGGAGCGCGGGCTGCTGCCGGCGCCCCTGGTCAGCGACCCGCAGCTCGAGCTCACCGCGCACTACCGCCCGGGCCGCAGCCGCGCGCTCCTGGGCGGCGACTTCTACGACGCCGTGCAGGACCCGCAGGGCGCCGTGCACGCGGTGATCGGCGACGTCTCCGGCCACGGCCCGGACGCGGCGGCGCTCGGGGTCTGCCTGCGGATCGCCTGGCGGACGCTGGTGCTCGGCGGGCGCGAGCCGGACGAGGTGCTGCCCACGCTGCAGGTGGTCCACGACTACGAGCGCCACTTCACCTGGATGTTCACGACGCGCTGCATGATCACGATCGCGCCCGACCGCGCGGGCGCGTCGCTGCGGCTCGCCGGCCACCCTCCGCGCCTGCTGGTCACCGGGGACGGCGTCGGAGCGCTCGAACCGCGACCCGCCGCTGGGCGTGACCGGCGACGCTCGCTGGGCGGCGTCCGAGCACGCGCTGCCGGCACGCTGGTCGCTGCTGCTCTACACCGACGGGTTGATCGAGGGACGCATCGGCGCCGGGCCGAAGCGCCTCGGCGGCGACGGGCTCGCGGCGATCCTGGAGAACGAGGCCGGAGGTCCGGGCCTCACCGCCGTGCTCGTCGAGCGAGCCGAAGAGCTCAACGGCGGGCCGATGCTGGACGACGTCGCCGCCTTCCTGGTCCAGCGGCGTTGACGCTGTCAGGGCGTCGCCTGACGGCTGCGCAGTGGTTCGCGATCGCCGTCGGCGCGCTCGTCCTCGTCGGTCTGGTGAGAACCGCGATCAGCCTGCTCGCCCTGCACAGCCTGTCCGCTGCCCCCGTGCAACTCGCGGACCGGCTGGACCCGGCGGCACCGCGAGCGATCTCAAGGCCGCGCTGATCGACCAGGAGACCGGGGTGCGCGGCTATGCCCTGAGCGGCGACCGCCGGTTCCTCGAGCCCTACAACGCCGGCCGCCCACGCGCGCGGCAGGACCTCGCCGAGCTCGAGCGGCTCGCGCAACTCCCCGGCGTGGCGTCGCTGCGCGACGCGGTCGCGCTCGTCGCCCAGCGCGCCCGGGCCTGGCAGACGGGCTACGCCGATCCCGTCATCGGCCAGGTCCAGAGCGACCCGGCGAGGGTCCGCTCGGCCGCATCGGTGAACACCGGCAAGGCGGAGTTCGACCGCTTCCGCGATGCGCTCGGCGCGCTGCAGGCGCGGCTCGTGCCGGCGCGCCTGGCGGCGCGAGCGCGGCTGGACCGCGATGCGACCGTCCTGTTCTGGTGGGTGCTGGGGACGGGACTCGTGGTGCTGATCAGCGTCGCCGCGGTCGCGCTCGTCCTGCGGCGCCAGCTCGTGCGTCCGCTGCAGAGCCTCGCGGGCGGCGTCCGGGAGGTCGCGCGCGGGGACTTCGAGCACGCCGTGAGCGGGAGCGGCGCGCGCGAGGTCGTGATGCTCGCCGAGGACGTCGACGCCATGCGCGCCCGCATCGTCGCCGAGGTCGAGGCGCTGCGTCTCGTGCAGGAGGACCTCCAGCGCTCCAACACCGAGCTCGAGCAGTTCGCCTACGTCGCCTCGCACGACCTGCAGGAGCCGCTGCGCAAGGTCGCGAGCTTCTGCCAGCTGCTGCAGCAGCGCTACGGCGGGCAGCTCGACGAGCGCGCGGACCAGTACATCGGCTTCGCGGTCGACGGCGCGCGCCGGATGCAGGAGCTGATCAACGACTTGCTGGCGTTTTCCCGCGTCGGGCGCATGGAGCAACCGCACACCGACGTCGACTGCAACGCGCTCGTGAGCCGCGTGAAATCGGATCTCAGCCGCGCGATCGAGGAGAGCGGAGCGCAGATCGAGGCCGCCGCGCTCCCGACCGTCCGCGGCGACGCCGGGCTGCTGCGGCTGGTGTTCCAGAACCTGATCGCCAACGCGATCAGGTTCCGCCGCGCTGACGCGCCCGCGGTCCGGCTCCACGCGGAGCGCGACGGCGAGTTCTGGACCTTCCGCTGCGCCGACAACGGCATCGGCATCGACGCCGAGTACTCCGAGCGGATCTTCGTCATCTTCCAGCGCCTGCACCCGCGCACGAGCTACGCGGGAACCGGGATCGGGCTCGCCATGTGCCGCAAGATCGTCGAATACCACGGCGGCCGCATGTGGCTGGACACCAGCGTCAACTCGGGCTCGACGTTCTGCTTCACTCTGCCGCTCGATGACCCAGCCCGAGAGCGAGCCGATCGTCGTCCTGCTGGTGGAGGACGATCCGGGTGACGTCGTCCTGATACAGGAGGCGTTCGAGCACAACAAGGTCCGCAACACGCTGCACATCCGCGGTGACGGGGTGGAGGCGATGGAGTTCCTCACGAGCGGCGACCAGCGCCCGGACCTGGTCCTCCTGGACCTCAACCTCCCGCGCAAGGACGGCCGCGAGGTGCTCGCCGAGATCAAGTCCGATCCCGCGCTGCGGACGATCCCCGTCGTGGGGCTGACGACCTCCAAGGCGGAGGAGGACATCCTGCGCAGCTACGACCTGCACGCCAACGCCTACGTCACCAAGCCGGTGGACTTCAGCCGCTTCATCGAGGTCGTGCGCCAGATCGACGAGTTCTTCGTCACGGTCGTCAAGCTCCCGCGCCACGCCTAGGAGCCTGTTGACCTTTCCCCGCCGCGCGATGCGGCACGCCCGCGGCGCCGGATTGGCCGGGCCCGTGCCCAGGAAGACCACCGGTATGCCAGGGCACGGGCCCGGCGCCCGGCATCCACGGGCGCACCACCTCGCATCGACGGATCAAAGATCAACAGACTCCTAGGCTGCGGCCTTCGTCCGCCCGTCGTACGCGGCCAGCGCCGGGAAGAGCGCGACGATCAGCACGACGCCCGCGAGGCACGCCAGTCCGCCGCTGACTACTGCGATACCCGCAGTGGTGAGGGACGCGGCGACGCCGGACTCGAGGTCGCCCAGGCGCGGCCCGCTCGTCACCACGAGCATGAAGATCGCCGACATCCGCCCGCGCAGCGCCTCCGGTGTGACGCTCTGGTTGATGATCGAGCGGCAGACGGCCGACACGCTGTCAGCGGCGCCGGCGACGGCCAGCAGTGCGGCAGCGGGCCAGATCGTGGGCATCAACCCCGCGGCCGCGATGGCCAGGCCCCACACGACGACGGCGCCGATCACGATCCGCCCGAGCCAGCGGGCGTGCTCGACCCAGCCGGTGGTGAACGCGGCGACGGTCGCGCCCGCGGAGACCGAGGCGTAGAGCAGCCCGGTCCCGCTTGCGCCCGCGTCGAAGACCGTGAGCGCGAGCACGGCGAACAGCGCCCGGGGCATCCCGAACGTCATCGCGACGAGGTCGATCGCGAACGAGCCCATCAGCGCGCGGTTGCGCCTGACGAAGTGCAGGCCCTCGGCGATCGAGCGCAGGATCGGCGGGTGCTCGGTGTCGGTCGGCGCGGGCGGGAGCTTGGGGAGCGCGGCGGTGACGCCCATCATCACCACGAAGCCGGCCGCCTGGGCGGTGTAGGCGGCGCCGGTGCCGAACGCCGCGATCATCAGCCCGCCGAGCGCCGGCCCGACGACCGCCGCCATCTGGTAGAGGCCGAAGTTGATCGAGAGCGCGGCCCGCAGCCGCTCGCCCGCGAGCGTGGGGACGATCGCGCTGCGCGTGACGTTGTCGATCGTCGAGCCGGCGGCGAGGCAGCCCGCGAGCACGAAGATCAGCGCCACGGGAGGGTGTCCCGCGAAGGTCGTGATCGCCAGCGTCGTCGCGGTGAGCGTCACGAGCGCCTGACCGGTCAGCATCAGCCGGCGGCGCTCCATGCGGTCGGCGATCGCTCCCCCGAACAGCGACGCGATGACGATCGGGATCAGCTCGACGATCCCGAGTGCGCCGACCAGCGCCGCCTGGTGCGTGAGCACGAACACCTGGTACGGGATCGCGACCAGCGCGGCCTGCGCGCCGAGGCCGCTGAAGAGCTCGCCGATCACCAGCAGGCGGAGGTTGCGCGATTCCCGCAGCACGCTGAGATCGACCGCGATCCGTGGCATTCGGCGGATCAGTGAAGCAGCGCTGCGCGGGCGCTCGTGGCAGCATGATGTGCCGTCTGATGGCGGCGACGGACTCAACACCCGCCCTGGGGTTCGCGCTCGAGCGGTTCGAGTGGACCGGAGAGGATCGCTTGGAGATCAGCGGCCGCTGGTTCGGCGTTCGCGGGCGGCGGTTCGTGCGTCCGACGCTCAACGTGCGCGTCGCGGGCCGGCGGCGCCGGATGATCGCCGTGCTCGACCACAAGCCGTGGCCCGCGGAGGACGACGCCCCGTGGATCGCCGCGTTCGCGTGGCGGGGGCCGCACGAGGGCGTCACGGCGGCGCGGCTCGAGGTGTCACCGGACATCGTGATCGAGCTGCCCGCACCGGGCTCCGGCGCCGGTGGGCCGCTGCTCGAGCCGCGGTCCGACCCGCGCCGCAAGCGCCCGGAGACCTCGCACCCGGCGCAGACCGAGGACGTGCGTCGCGAGCGGTTGGAGGCGGCGCTCGCCGAGGCGCGGCGGGAACGCGACGCCGCGGTCGCCGCCCTCGCCGAGGCGGCCTCGCCCGGAACCGACGAGGCGGTCACCCGTGCCGAGGCGCAACTCGCCGCAGCGCGCGTCGACGCCGCGCGGCTGCGCGACGAGCTCTCGATCGCCCGCGCGGCGCGGCCGGAACCGCCGCCGGAGCTGGCGTCGCTGCGCGCCGAGGTGGCGCGGCTGCGCGAGGCGCCGGCACGCCACCAGGCCGAGCTCGTGCGGCTGCGGCGCGAGCTGGAGGCCGCGCAGGCCGAGGCGGCGCGCTGGCGGCGCGAGCACGAGGCGGCCGCGCCGGCGTCGGGCGCGGAGCTCGGCGCGGCGAGGGCGGAGGCGGCCGAGCTGCGCGCAAAGCTGCGCGGCGTGCCGTCGAGCGCCGAGCTCCAGACCGCGACGGCCGAGCTCGACACCGCGCGGGCCGAGATCGCGCGGCTCAAGCGCGCGGCTGCGGCACCGGACACCGGCGAGGCGGCGCAGCGGGACGCAGCGCGTGTCGAAGCGGACCGGCTGCGCGGCGAGCTCGAGGCTGCGCGTGCGCAGCTCGCACGGGTTCAGGCTCAGGCGCCCGACCCGGGCGAGGTCGAGCGCCTCCGACGCGAGCTGGCCGCGGCGCAGGCGGTCGACCCGTTGCCGCGGGTCCGCTCGCGCGACGAGCTGCTGGCCGCCCGCGGGATCCACCCGCGCCAGAGCTGGGGGCCGGCGACGCTCGGCGCCACGATCGGCGTGCTGATCCTGGCGCTCGTCGCGCTCGGGCTGTTCGTCCTGTCCCAGCTCTAAGGCCGGAGTCTGGCTTGGCCCCGATCGTCGTTCCGGCGTCAGCTCCTCGCCGCGAGTACAGCCTCCAGCGTGTCGGCCTGTGCCGCGGGCTTGTCCGGCCGGTGGCGCAGCACCCGAGCGAACCGCAGCGCCACGCCGCCCGGATACCGCGGGCTGGTCTGGACGCCGTCGAAGGCGATCTCGACCACCAGTTCCGGGCGCACCCACACGACGTGGCGCTCGCGGCGCTCCTCCAGTGCCAGGAGCGCCTCGGTCTGCCAGGCCAGCATCGCGTCGGTGAGGCCCTTGAACGTCTTGCCGAGCATCACGAACCCGTCCGGCCCGCGCGCGCCGAGATGGAGGTTCGAGAGCCAGCCATGGCGGCGGCCGTGGCCCCACTCGGCGGCGAGCACGACGAGGTCGAGCGTGTGGACGGGCTTGACCTTCACCCACGCCGCGCCGCGGCGGCCGGCTTCGTAGGGTGCGGCGAGCGCCTTGACGACGACTCCCTCGTGCCCGGCGGCGAGCGCGGCGGCGAGCGCCTCGTCGCCGTGCATCGACCGCGGCACGCGCCACGGTGCGGGCACCCGCTCGGCGAGCACGGAGGCGCGGCGCTCGCCCGGGTGGTCGAGCAGGTCCTCGCCGTCGACGTGCAGGAGGTCGAAGAACTGCGGCGTCAGCGGGATGCCGCCGCGGCTGGCGAAGCGGCTGCCGGTCACCTGGAACGGATGGGGGCGGCCGTCTGGCCTGAGCGCGATCGCCTCGCCGTCGAGTACGACGCTGTCGGCCGGCAGCGCAAGCGCGGCCTCGACGATCTCCGGCACGCGCGCGGTCACGTCGTCGAGCGAGCGCGTGAAGACGCCCACGTCGCTCCCGGAACGGTGGACCTGGACGCGCGCGCCGTCGAGCTTCCACTCGACCGCGGCCGGCCCGGTCTTGGCGATCGCGGCGGCGACGTCGGGCGCGGTGGACGCGAGCATCGGCGCGATCGGGCGGCCGACCTCCAGGCCGAACCGGCCCAGATCGCCGCCGTCCAGCGCCACCTCGGCCACCGCGCCGAGGTCGCCGCGCAGCATCAACGCGCGGCGGACGGCCGCGACCGGTAACCCGGCCGCGGCCGCGATCGCGTCGCCGACGATCGCGGCGAGCGCGCCCTGCCGGAGCTCACCGCCGATCAGCGCGCCGAGGAACGCCTGCTCGGAGGCGGTGGCGCGCGTGAACACGGCGACCAGCGCGGCGCGGCGCGCACCCTGCGATCCCGGACCCGAGAGCAGCGAGAGCGCCTGGAACGCGGCATCGACCTCGGCAACGCTCAGCGTCGGCGTCTCCGCGGGGGCGGGCCGCTCCCGGAGCGACGCCCAGCCGACGCCGAGCACGCGCTGCCGTGGCGCACCTGCCAGGTAGCCCGCACCGGCGACCCGCTCCCCGGGCGCCAGCGCGCGCAGCGCAGTGGCCAGCCGCTCGACCTTCGCCTTGCGGCCCGGCGCAGCACGGACGTCCTCGGTGGCGGCGGCGAGATCGGCGAACAGCACCGCGACAGCGTCGCACGCGAACAAAAGGTGTCTGACCCCTTTTGTTCATCGCGCGCGAACGAAAGGGGTCTGACCCCTTTTGTTCGTCGGCGGTAGGGTCGCCGGCATGATCGTGCTCGTCACCGGCGCGTCCACGGGGATCGGGTGCGCGACCGCGGAGGCGCTCGCGCACCGTGGCTGGACCGTGCTGGGCGGCCATCGCGCCGCGGCTGACGGCGAGGCGCTGGCGGCGGCCGGAATCACCCCGCTGCGCCTGGACGTGACGTCCGAGCAGGACGTCGCCGCGCTGCGCGGCCGCTCGCTCGACGCGCTCGTCAACAACGCCGGGATCGCCGTCACCGGCCCGCTGGAGTTCCTGCCGCTCGACGAGCTCCGCCGCCAGCTCGAGGTCAACGCGGTCGCGCAGCTGGCGGTCACCCAGGCGTGCCTGCCCGCGCTGCGCAATTCAAGCGGCCGGATCGTCAACATCTCCTCGATCGGCGGGCGCCTGACGCTGCCGCTCTACGGTCCCTACGCCGCGTCCAAGTACGCGCTCGAGGCGATCAGCGACGCGCTGCGGCGGGAGCTGCGCGGCGCGGTGCACGTGAGCGTGATCGAGCCCGGCGCGACGGCCACGCCGATCTGGGGCCGCGGCGTCACCACCGCGGAGGAGCTGATGGAGCGGATGCCGCCCGAGGCGCATGAGCGCTACGGGGCGTTGGCCGAGGCCCTCAAGGGCGAGGCACAGAAGAACGCCGAGCACGGCGACCCGCCGCAGGTCGTGGTCGACGCGATCGTTCACGCGTTGACCGCTCCCCGCCCGCGTGCGCGCTACGTCACCGGGCGCCGGACGAAGGTCCAGGCGACGCTCGCCCGCGTCCTGCCCGACCGGACCCTGGACGCGTTGCTCGCCCGATTGTTGCACAATTAATACCATTGTGGAACAATCATGAACTCATGGCTCGCCTCCAGGTCCTGCTCGCCGCCCTCTGCTTCGGCACAACCGGCACCGCTCAGGCGCTCGGCCCCGACGGACTCTCGCCCGCCGGCGTCGGCGCGGCGCGCATCCTCGTCGGCGGTGCCCTGCTGGTGCTCGTCGGCCGCGCCGGGCTGAGCCGGCTCCCGCTCCGCCCGCTGCTCGTCGCGGCCGCCGGCGTGGCCGCGTACCAGCTCTCCTTCTTCGCCGCCGTGCACGACACCGGCGTCGGGGTGGGAACGATCATTGGGCTCGGCTCGGCGCCCACGCTCGCCGGGGCGTTCGAGTGGGCGCTCGAGCGCCGCGCGCCCTCGCCCACGTGGGCCGCGGCGACCGCGCTCGCGTGCGCCGGCGTTGCGCTGCTCGCCGGCGCGAACGTCGACATCTCGCTGCCCGGCGTCGGCCTCGCGCTGATCGCCGGCGCGTCCTACGCCGCCTACACGCTCTCGGCCAAGCGGATGCTCGCCGACCACGCGCCCGCGACCGTGATGGCGGGAGCGTTCGGGCTCGGCGCGGTCGCCCTGGCGCCCGTGCTGGTGCTGACCGGCGCGGGCTGGGTCCTTACGCCGGGCGGCGCCGCGCTGGCGATCTTCCTCGGCGTCGTCCCGACCGCGCTCGCCTACCTGCTGTTCGCGCGCGGGCTGGAGCGCCTGACGGCGGCCGAGACCGCCACGCTGACGCTCGCCGAGCCGCTGACCGCGGCGCTGCTGGGCGTCCTCGTCCTGTCCGAGCGACTCAGCGCGCCCGCGGACCTGGGCGCCGCGCTCGTGCTCGGCGGCCTGCTCGTGCTGGCGACCCCGGCGCGCCGGCCGGCGGTGGCCGTGTGACGCGCGTCGACGCACTCACGGAGCGGTTGCGCGCGGAGATCCTGGCCGGCGAGCGCGCGCCGGGTGAGCGGCTGGTCGAGCAGGAGTTGAGCGTGCGCTACGGCGTCGCCCGCCATTCGCTGCGCGCGGTGCTGCGAGCGCTGGCGGCGGACGGTCTGGTGCGCGTGGAGGCCAACAAGGGCGCGCGGGTCGCGCGCCTCTCGGCGCCCGAGATCACGGCGCTGTACGAGCTGCGGGTGGCGCTCGAGGTGGAGGCCGCCCGGCTCGCGCTCGAGCGCCACCGTGGGCGGCTGCCGGCTGCGGTCCACGCTGCGCTCGACATGCTCGTGCGCGCGTGCCCGGCCGCGCCGTGGGCCGAGGTCAACGAGGCACACTTGGCCCTGCACGGGGCGATCGTCGCCGCTGCCGGGAGCCCGCGGATCGAGGCCGCCCACACCGCGCTGAGCGGCGAGTTGCGGCTCTTCCTCGCCCAGCTTGAGCCGCTCTGGAGCCGCGAGCGGATGGCCGCCGACCACGCCGCGCTCGTGCGGGGGCTGGAGCGCGACGGACCAGCGGTGCTGCGCGAGCACCTGCGCGAGTCCGCGGCCGCGGGGGTCGCGGCGGAACAGGGGGAACCGGGCGAGTGAGCCGTGTCGGCGGCGCACCCGCCCAGCGAGAGGGGGGAAGTCGACGCCCGGTGGGAGAAATGAACTGGACGCCTAAGTATCGGATTCCCGGCGGGTGGACGGCCAAACGACCCTGGTCAGCTTTGCGACGGGTTCCGGTGCGATGCTGCAGTCCATCTGGCGGGGACGGTTGTCATCCTCTCTGACGGGATCCCCCGCTGAAACGGGCCGCACCGGGCGGCCTCGACTCCGAAGGAGACCCGTTTGACACGCAGATTCGACATCGGCCCGGTGGTGCTCGCCGTCGGCGCCCTCGCACTGCTCGTGAGCCTGTTCCTGGACTGGTACGCCCAGCTCAACGCCTGGCAGGCGTTCGAATTCAACGATGTGCTGCTCGCGGCGCTGGCGGTGGCCGCGGCGGTCGCGGCGGCTGGGCTGATCGCGCCCGGTAGCGAGTATGTGGATCGCCGCGCGCTTCCGTGGGTGGTCGGTGCGGCGTTCGTGCTGGTCGCGACGCAGCTCATCAATCCCCCGCCGGGCTCCGGCGGGTTCGATCTCGGACTCGGCGCCTGGCTCGCGTTCGCCGCCACGATCGTGATGGCGGCCGGAGCGCTGCTGAGCCTGGGGCGCGTCTCGTTCTCGGTGGCGTTCGAGGGCCGTGACCGGCGCCGCCGCGTGGAGGCCGTCGACCATCGCCCGCCGCCGACCGAGACCGGCGCGCCCGTCAGCCGCTCGAGCGAGCCGCTCCTGCCCCCGCGTCCCCCAGAGCCGGATCCGGGCGAGGCGCCGTGACGGTCTCGTTCGAGCTGGAGCGGTTCGAATGGACGTCCGACGACCACCTGCTCGTGGTCGGGCGCTGGAACGGCGTCCGCGGCCGTCGCGTCGGCAAGCCGCTATTGACCGTCGAGGCCGGCGGGCGCCGCCACCGGGTCACCGGCGAGGCCACGGGCACCGAGCCCGAGGAGCCCTGGCGCGCGACGTTCCCGTGGGACGGCGAGCGCGGCGAGGTCGCGGGCGCCGAGCTCGAGGTCGGCCGCTCGCTGGTCGTCGAGCTGCCGGCTCCGCGCCGCCGCCGCCGGCGCGGCGCCGCGGTCGGCGCGGAGGAGGATCTGCGCGCGCAGGTGAGCGAGCTGCAGGCGACGGTGGCCGCGCTGCGGACCGAGCTGGACGGCGCCGGCGACGCGGCCCGGCTGGCCGCCGAGCTGGCGGCGGTGCGGGAGGAGCTCGACGCGGCGCGCACCGAGGCACCGGAGCTCGCCGACCTGCGGCATCAGCTCGAGGAGGCGCGCGCCGAGGCACCGGCCGGCAGCGAGCAGGAGCTCGCCGACCTGCGGCATCAGCTCGAGGAGGCGCGCGCCGAGGCACCGGCCGGCAGCGAGCAGGAGCTCGCCGACCTGCGGCGTCAGCTCGAGGAGGCGCGCGCCGAGGCATCGGCCGGCAGCGAGCAGGAGCTCGCCGGCCTGCGGCTCGCGCACGGGAGCCTGCGCGCGGCCCACGAGCGCCTCGAGGACGAGCTCGACGCCCTGCGCGCCGTCCGCGACGAGCGCGACGCCGCCGTGGCGGAGGCCGAGGCCCTGCGCTCCGACGCGGCCGAGTCCGAACGCGCTCGCGCGGAGCTCGGCGCGGTGCTCGGAGAGCTCCAGACCCGGGCCGCCGGGGCGGAGGCCGCTCGCGACCGGCTCTCGGGGGAGCTGGCGGCCGCACTCGGCGACGTGGAACGCCTCGAGGCCGCGCTCGCCGCCGCCACGGCCGACGCCGCGCGCCGCATCGAGAGCGAGCGCGCGACGACGACCGAGGTCCACTCCCGCCTCGCCACGGCGCGCGAGGAGGCGCAGCGGACGATCACCGCCGAGGCACAGGAGACCGAGCGCCTGCGGGCCGAGCTGGCGAGCACGCGCGAGGACGCCGAGCGGGCGCTGGCCGGCGAGCGCGCCGAGGTCGCGCGCCTGCGCGAGGCGCTCGTCGATCCCGCGGGCGAGGACGGCGAGTCGCCGCGGCGCGAGCTCGAACGCGTGACCCGCGACCTCGAGCGCGAGCGCGCAGCGACCCGCACGCTGCGACGTGAGCTGGAGGCGTTGCGGTCGGATTCCGCCGAGCACCGCCGCGGGGTCGCCGCGGCGACCGCGAACGGCACGCTGGCGAGCGATGAGCCCGGCCGCGCGATCCGGACGCCGGAGGGCACCCAGCGCCGCGTCGGCGCGGCGCGTGCGGCGGCGTCACACCGCGTGCCGCAGCACGCGCCCTCGCAAGCGGGGCAGTGGGCGGTGCGAGCCGGCGCCGCGCTGCTGATCGCCGTCATGATCGTCGCGCTCGTGTTCCTGATCTTGCTGGTGCTCTGACCCATTGACCGCGACCGCGCGTCCGGCGCTGCGGGTCAAGGTCGCGCCCGCGCTCGTGGCCGCGGCGCTGGCGCTCGCCGCGCTGTCGCTGCTGCGCCCGTGGGCGCTGGCGTTCGATCCGCTGGCCTGGTCGGTGTGGGGCCGCGAGACGACCCGGCTTGCCCTGGACACGACCTCCGGGCCGTCGTGGAAGCCGCTGCCGGTCCTGTTCACGACGCCGCTGTCGCTCGCCGGCTCGGCGACGCCTGCGTTGTGGCTGATCGTCGCCCGCGCGGGCGGGCTGCTCGCGTTGGCGGGCACGTACGCGCTGGGCGCCCGGCTCGCCGGCCGCTGGGCGGGAGCGGGCGCCGCGGCGGCGATGGCGCTCTCGTCGTGGTGGTGGTTCAACACCGCGCTCGGCAACTCCGAGGGGCTGCTCGCGGCGACCGTGGTCTGGTGCGCGCTCGCGCATCTCGCGGGGCGCCCGCGGGCGGCGTTCTGGCTGCTGACCGCCGCGGCGCTGATTCGCCCCGAGACCTGGCCGTTTGTGATCGCGTACGGCATCTGGCTGCGCAAGGACGCGCCGCGTCATGTGATCGCCGGGCTCGTGCTCGTGCCGCTGCTGTGGTTCGGGCCGGACGCGATCGGCGCCGGCGGCGCCCTCGGCGCCTCCAAGGCCGCGCGCGGGATTGCCAGCCCCGGCAGCGCGGGTGCGGCGGCCGACCCGGTGCTCGCCCTGCTCGGGGACACGGCGACGCTGTTCACCGTACCGGTGCTGCTGGCGGCGCTGTTCGCGGCGGCGGTCGGCGATCGGGTCGCGCGCTCGCTCGCCGGCATCGCGGCGGCGTGGGTGGCGATCGTCGCGGCGATGACGGCCGCCGGCTATGCGGGCAACCCACGCTATCTCGTCGCCGCCGCGGCGCTCGCGTGCGCGCTGGGGGGCGCCGGCGCGGTCCGGCTGGTCTCCGCGACGGGCATCCGGCTCGCCGCACCGCTCGGGGCCGTGCTGCTCGTCGTCGCCGTCCAGGTCGTCAACGCCGGCGCGCTGCGCGACCAGTCGGCCCAGCTCTCGGCGCGCGTCCGGTCGGCGGGTGCCTTCGACGGCGTGATCGCCGCCGCGGGCGGCCGCGACGCGCTGGTGCGCTGCTCGCGCATCCGCACGTCGAGCCGCGCGCGCTCGCTCGTCGCGTGGCGGCTGGACCTGCCGATGCGCGACCTCGATGCCCATCCGGAGCGTCCCGCGGTCGTGATTCGCGCGAAGTGGTTCTACGGCGGCGGGCTCGAGCCGTCGCGCGGGCCCGGCTACCGCACGCTCACGACGGCGCCGGACTGGCAGGTGATCGCGTCCTGCGGTCCGGCGCCACAAGTCGGATTGACTTCCACGCCATGACCGACTTCGCGATCGCGGTGCATGGCGGGGCGGGCGTGTGGCCGGCCGCGGCCCACGAACGGGCTCGGGCGGGCATCGCGCAGGCGGTCGAGGCCGGTCACGCCGCGCTCTCGGCAGGCGGCGACGCGCTGGCCGCCGTGCAGGCCGCGGTCGTCGTGCTCGAGGACGATCCGGTCTTCAACGCGGGACGTGGAGCGGCGCTGGACGAGCGCGGCGGGATCCTGCTCGACGCCTCGATCATGCGCGGCCGCGACCGCGCCGCGGGGGCGGTCGCCGCGCTGCGCGGCATCCGCAACCCGGTGCTCGCGGCGCGCGCCCTCCTCGACGAGGGCCGTCACGTCATGCTGGTCGGCGATCCGGCGAGCGCCTTCTTCCGCGCCGCCGGACTCGACACGGCCCCCGAGGCGTGGTTTCGCACCCAGGAGCGCCAGCGAGCGTATGACGATGGCGACCCGGCGCGGGGTGGAACGGTGGGCGCGGTCGCCCGCGATGCGCGCGGTGGCGTCGCGGCCGCGACCTCGACCGGGGGCAGCAGTCGCAAGCATCCGGGGCGGGTGGGGGACTCGCCGCTGCTGGCCGCCGGCACATGGGCCGACGACGCGACCGCCGCAGTCTCGTGCACGGGCGACGGCGAGGCGATCATCCGCAGCGCGCTGGCGCATGAGATCGACGCGCTGATGCGGCACGCGGGGCTGGCGCTGGAGGCGGCGTGCGCGCGGGCGCTCGCCGGGCTCGCCGAGCGGCCGGGCACGGGCGGGCTGATCGCGGTCGGGGCCGCGGGCGGCGTCGCGGCGCCGTTCACGACGCCCGCGATGCCGCGCGCCTGGCGAATCGGCGACGGACCGCTGGTGGCCGCCGTTGACTGACGATGCCGTCGACCGCCTGTACGCGCTGGCGCTCGAGGAGTTCATCGCGCAGCGCGACGCGCTGGCCCGCGAACGGCGCAAGGCGGGCGAAAGGGACGCCGCCGCGGTCATCGCCAAGCTGCCCAAGCCAACCCCGGCGGCGTGGACGGCCAACCAGCTCGCGCGCGAACACCCGGGCGTGATCGAGGCGTTGCTCGACGCCGGCGAGGCCCTGCGCGCCGCGCAGGAGGCGGCGCTCGACGGCGCCGGCGCAAGCGGGCTGCGCGACGCCGCGGCGGCTGAGCGCCGGGCCGTCGAGGCGGCGATGGCCGCGGCTGAGGACTACCGGCCGGCCGGGCGGCCGCTGTCGCGCGCGATGCTCGAGCGGCTGCGCGCGACGCTCCACGCCGCCGCCGCCCACGAGCCGATCCGCGTCGCGCTCGCCGCGGGCCGGCTCGCCGAGGAGGCGCAGGCGGGCGGAGCGTGGCCGTTCGCGCTCGAGGAGGCCGCGCCGGCGCCGCGCGAGCGCCGGAAGGCGAAGGCGCCCGGGCGAGGGAGGACGGCGGGGGCTGGAGGCGAGGCGTCGGCCGGGCGCGAGGCGGCGGGAAGCAGGGGCGAGGCGTCGGCCGGGCGCGAGGCGGCGGGAAGCAGGGGCGAGGCGTCGGCCGGGCCCGAGGCGGCGGGAAGCAGGGGCGAGGCGTCGGCCGGGCCCGAGGCGGCGGGAAGCAGGGGCGAGGCGTCGGCCGGGCGCGCGGCGGCGGGCGGTGGGCGCGCGGCGGCGGGCGGCGAGGTACCACGCCGCGGCGCGCGAGCGCGGCGTGCCGAGGAGGCCGAGCGGCGCCGAGCGGAGAAGGCCGCCGAGCGTGCGCGCGCGGACGCGGCGCGGGCGGCGCTCGTCGCACAGCTCGGCGAGGCGCGCGCCGAGGTTCGCGTGCGCCAGCGAGGCGTCGCGAAGGCCGAACGCGACGCCAAGCGGGCCCAGAAGGCGGCGTCCGACGCGTCCGAGCGGCTCGAGCGCGCCCGGCTCGAGGCCGAGGAGGCGCGGGCCGGCGCGCGCGACGCCGACCGGCTGCTCGCCGAGGCCCGTGACGCGCTGCAGACGGCCCGCGACGCCACGGCGCGACTCGAGGAGCGGCTCGACTAGCTCACAACCCCCACGAAGAACCCTCCGGCGCGCGGGAGGAGCCGGTCGGAGAAGTCGCGGTCGACGGCCGCGGCGCTCACGCGTCGGGTTCCGGCGGGGGAAGCGGCGCGACCGCGGGATCGTCGGCCGCGACCTGCTCGTAGCCGGTCGGGTCGAACTCCGCGAAACCCGGCGCCTCGGCGGCGGGCGCCGTCGCGCCGCCCGGATAGCAGGCGAGCGCGAGCCGGAACGCGTGGCCCTCGCCGCCGCCGTAGCGCTCGAGGATCTCGGCGATCGCGGCCTGAAGGTCGCCCACGAACGCAGCTCCCTGATCGGGCGCGAGGTGGATCTCGCCGGAGATGCCGAACGAGGGCAGGGTCGGCGGGCCGGCGGCCAGCGCGGCGAGCTCGGACTGCATCGACTCCGACAGGTCGAGCAGATATCCGAGGCCGAGCAGCTCGTGCGGAGCGCGCGCCGGGCCGAGCCGGCCGACGAGCGCCGGCGAGACCCAGAACGAGCGCGCCACGGACTGGTAGATCCCCTCGGCGATCCCGCGTATCCGCCGCTCGTCGACGAGCGTCACGAGCCCGGCGCTCTGCAGGCGCTTGACGTGGTAGTAGATCGATTGCGGGCTCTCGCCGAGCTGTTCGCCGATGTGCGTGCAGGTGGACGGCTCAGCGAGGCGCCGCAGCACCTCGACCCGCTTGGGCTTGAGCAGGGCGTCGGCCTGCTCGATCCGGTCGATGTAGAGGACATCAAGCACGCACAAGGGAGCTTGTACGTCAAATGCCGCGGCGTCAAGTGTCGAAGATCGTGGGCTCGCGGGGCAGGCGCGAAGGATCGAAGTCCTCCGGCGCCGCGCTGCGCAGCCCCAGCGATGCGAGCATCCAGGCCAGCGCGCGATCGGGCTCCAGCTCGCGCAGCGTCACGTCGCCGTGGCGCTTGGCCAGCCGCCGCCCGTCTGGGCCGAGCACGAGCGGGACGTGCGCGTACGACGGCTCCGCGACGCCCAGCGCGCCTGCCAGCCAGAGCTGGCGCGGTGTCGAGTCGAGCAGGTCGTCGCCGCGCACGACCTCCTCGATCCCCTGGGCGGCGTCGTCGACCACGACCGCGAGGTTGTACGCGTAGGCGCCGTCGTTGCGGCGCACGACGAAGTCGTCGACCACGCCCTCGCAGAACCCGTGCAGCCGGTCCTCGAAGCCCACGACCGCGCCGCGGGCGTGTACGCGCAGAGCGGGCGCGCGGCCCTGCGCGCGCCGCGCCGCCCGCTCGTCCTCGGTCAGCCGCAGGCAGATCCCCGGGTAGGCGCCCACCGGGCCGTGCGCCGCCGACGCGCTCTCGCGGATCTCGGCCCGCGTGCAGAAGCACTCATAGACCGGCAGGCGCTCGAGCGCCGCCGCATACTCCAAACCGCGCGAGGACTGCGAGACGACCTCGCCGTCCCAGTCGATCCCCAGCGCCGCGAGATCCGCCAGCTGCGCGGCGGCCAGCCCCGGCCTGACCCGCCCCACGTCGAGGTCCTCGATCCGCACCAGAAACGACGAGCCCGCCGAGCGCGCGAACAGCCACGCGAGCAGCGCCGTGCGCAGGTTCCCGAGGTGCAGCACCCCGGTCGGCGACGGCGCGAACCGACCGTTCACACCGTGAACGGCAGCGTGTCCGCGACCTCTGAGAGCAGCGGAGCCGTCGCGTCGCGCTCCGAGTAGAGGAGCTCGACGGACGTGGGCCACTCGATGCCCACGGCGGGATCGTCGAAGCGGATCCCCGCCTCGGTCGCCGGGTCGTAGTAGTTCGTGCACTTGTAGACGAAGTCCGCGACCTCGCTCAGCACGAGGAACCCGTGCCCGAACCCGACCGGGATCCAGAGCATGTGCCCCTGCTCGTCGTCGAGCTCGACGCCCTCCCACTGACCGAACGTCTCAGAGCCGCGCCGCAGGTCCACGACGACGTCGAACACGCGTCCGCGCGCCACCCGCACGAGCTTGCCCTGCCCGGGATGCGTCTGGAAATGGATGCCGCGCAGCGTCCCCTGGCGCGAGCGTGAGTGGTTGTCCTGCACGAACGCGGTGGGAAGGCCGTGGGCGCGGGCGACGTCCGCCCGGAAGGTCTCCACGAAGAAGCCGCGCGCATCCCCGTACACGGCGGGGGCGAGCAGCACGGGGCCGTCGAGGCGGGTGTCGAGCCGTTGCATTGCCGGGAGGAGGTTAGGGAGCCGCCGTCGAAAGATCGCCTCGCCATGCCGAGGACCGCCACCATGCCCCCGGCCGCCCGCGGCCACCAGACGCTTTCCACGTACATCTCCGCACGCTTCGACGAGTTCTCGCGCTCCCAGAAGGACGTTGCGCAGTACGTCGTCGACCACCTGGACGAGGTCGCCTTCCACACCGCCGAGGAGCTCGCCCGGCGCGCCAACACGTCGTCCTCGACGGTCGTGCGCTTCAGCCAGGCGCTGGGCTTCGAGGGCTTCCCGGAGCTGCAGGAGGCCGCGCGCGACGAGTACCGCCACCATCACCGCACGTCCAAGGCGCCGGAGCTCGCGACGCCGCTCTTCAGCCTCGACCAGTCCGCGTTCGAGCAGGCCGTCGCGGCCGACCACGTCAACGTCGAGGACACGGCGCGTCGCGTGAGCCGCTCCGAAGTCGAAGGCGCGATCGAGGCGATCGCGACCGCCGAGCGCATCCTCATCGCCGGCACGGACCAGATGGCGTTCTTCGCCTCCTATCTGCGCCATCTGCTGATGCTGCTCGACGTCCGCGCCGAGATCGCCGCCTCGCCGTCGCAGGAGGCGCTGTCGCGGCTCGGGCGGATCGACGAGCGCACGCTGGTGATCGGGCTCAGCGCCGGCCGCCCGCACCCGCTGGTGGTGCGCGCGATGAAGATCGCCCGCCACCGCAAGGCGCATACGCTCGCGATCGTCGACGCGACGCTCAGCGACGTCTCCAAGCTCGCCGAGCGCTCGCTCTACTACTCGTCCAATTCGCCAGCGTTCGTGCGCTCGCACACCGGGCTGCTGTCGATCCTGCAGGCGCTGGCCTACGGCGTCTACGCGCGAGACAGCGCGCAGTACGACGACCGCATCCGCGCGTTCCGCCTCAAGTAGCCTCGGGAGCCCATGCTGGGACTCCCCGACGGCGTCACCGCCTGCCTGTTCGACCTCGACGGCGTTCTGACCGAGACCGCCGCCGTCCACGCCCGCGCGTGGAAGCAGCTCTTCGACGACTACCTCGGCCCGGGCGCGCCGCCGTTCGACGCCCACGACGACTACGACGAGTACGTCGACGGCAAACCGCGCGACGCCGGCGTGCGCGACTTCCTGGCCAGCCGCGACCTGCACCCCGACGACGCGGAGGTCAAGCGGCTCGGCGACCGTAAGAACGCGATCGTGCTCGCCCTGATCGCCGGCGACGGCGTCGAGGCCTACGAGGGATCGGTGAACTACCTGCGCGCGGCGCGCGACGCCGGGTTGCGGCGCGCCGTCGTGTCCTCGAGCCACAACTGCAAGGACGTGCTCGAGGCCGCCGGGATCAGCGAGGAGATCGAGGTCCGGGTCGACGGCGTGGTCGGCGACGAGCTGCACCTGCGCGGCAAGCCGGCACCTGACACGTGGCTCGAGGCGGCGAGGCGGCTCGGGGTCGAGCCGGCCCACGCCGCGGTGTTCGAGGACGCGCTGGCCGGGGTCGCGTCCGGCAAGGCGGGGAGCTTCGGCTTCGTCGTCGGGGTGGACCGCGTGGGCCAGCGCGCGGAGCTGCTCGCCCACGGCGCGACGATCGTGGTCGACGACCTGCAGGACCTGCTGTGATCACGCATCCCGCGTACACGGTCGAGCCGTGGGCGGTCACCGAAGAGACCCTGGACCTCGACGTGCTCGCGCAGTCCGAGTCCGTGTTCGCGCTCTCCAACGGGCATATCGGGCTGCGGGGCAACCTCGACGAGGGCGAGCCGCACGGGCTCCCCGGCACCTACCTCAACGGCTGCTTCGAGATCCGCCCGCTGCCGTACGCCGAGGCCGGCTACGGCTTCCCGGAGGACGGCCAGACGGTCGTCAACATCACCAACGGCAAGGTGATCCGGCTGCTGGTCGACGACGAGCCGTTCGACGTCCGCTACGGCGAGCTGCTCGCGCATCGCCGGACGCTCGACCTGCGAGCCGGGCTGCTCACGCGCGAGGTCCAGTGGCGCTCGCCCAGCGGGCGCGAGATCGAGCTCCGGACGGTCCGCCTCGTGAGCTTCCAGCACCGCAGCGTCGCCGCGATCCGCTACGCGGTCCGTGCGCTCGACGGGAAGGTGCTGCGGATCGTCGCGCAGTCAGAGCTCGTGGCCAACGAGCCCGGGCCGGAGATGAGCGCCGATCCGCGCGCCGCCGCCGCGCTGCGGGCGCCGCTGATGGCCGAGGAGCAGGGCGTGCACGACCTGCGCGTCGTGCTCGTGCACCAGATCCGCGCCAGCGGGCTGCGGCTGGCGGCCGCGATGGACCACGTGGTCGACCCGGTCGACGGGCTGGAGATGGGCGCCGAGGCCGCCCCCGATCTCGGCCGCGTCTGGCTCACCGCGGAGCTGGGGCCCGACGACACGCTGTCGTTCACGAAGTTCCTCGGCTACGGCTGGTCGGGCGCGCGGTCGCTGCCGGCGGTGCGCGACCAGGTCACGGCCGCGGTCGCGTCGGCGCGCCACAACGGCTGGGACGACCTCGCGCACGACCAGCGCGTGTATCTGGACGACTTCTGGGAGCACTCGGACGTCGAGATCGACGGCGACGGCGAGCTCCAGCAGGCCGTGCGCTTCGCGATGTTCCACACGCTGCAGGCCGGCGCGCGGGCCGAGCGGCGCGCGATCCCCGCCAAGGGGCTGACCGGCTCGGGCTATGACGGCCACGTGTTCTGGGACACCGAGGCGTTCGTCCTCCCGCCGCTGACCTACGCGTATCCGGGCGCGGTGGGGGACGCCCTGCGCTGGCGCCACGCGACGCTCCCGCAGGCGCTCGAGCGCGCGCGGACGCTGCACCTGGAGGGCGCCGCGTTCCCGTGGCGGACGATCCACGGCGAGGAGTGCTCGGCCTACTGGCCCGCGGGCACCGCCGCGTTCCACGTCAACGCGGACATCGCCGACGCGGTGATCCGCTACGTGAGCGCGACGGGCGACGAGGCGTTCGCGGCCGGTCCGGGGCTCGAGCTGCTCGTCCAGACCGCGCGCCTGTGGCGCTCGCTCGGCCATCACGATCACGCCGGGCGCTTCCACATCGACGGCGTGACCGGGCCCGACGAGTACTCGGCGATCGTCGACGACAACGTCTTCACGAACCTGATGGCCGAGCAGAACCTGCGCATGGCAGCGGAGGTCGCGGCCGCGCACGGCGAGCAGGCGCGGGCGCTGGATGTGGACGAGGAGGAGATCGCGGCCTGGCGCGACGCCGCGGCCGACATGCACATTCCGTACGACCGGCGCCTCGGTGTGCACCCGCAGGACGCCGACTTCCTGCAGCACCAGGCGATGGACTTCGACGCGCTCGACGGCGACGCGTATCCGCTGCTGCTGCACCTCCCGTACTTCCAGCTCTACCGCACGCAGGTGGTCAAGCAGCCGGACCTCGTGTTCGCGCTGCTGCAGCGCGGCGATCGGTTCAGCGCGGCCGAGAAGGCGCGCAACTTCGCGTTCTACGAGCCGCTGACGGTGCGCGACTCCTCGCTCTCGGCGTGCATCCAGGCGACGATCGCGGCCGAGGTCGGCCACCTCGACCTCGCGTACGACTACTTCGGCGAGGCCGCGCTGATGGACCTCGAGGACCTCGAGCGCAACACGCGCGACGGGCTCCACATGGCGTCGCTGGCCGGCTCGTGGATCGCTGCCGTGGCCGGCTTCGGCGGGATGCGCGACCACGGCGGCGAGCTGCGCTTCCGTCCGCGGCTGCCGGAAGCGGTGACCGGGCTGCGCTTTCGCCTGCGCTACCGCGGGCGCTGCCTGCTGGTGGCGATCGAACACACCAGCGCGCGCTACGAGCTGCTCGAGGGCGAGGAGTTGCGGCTCTTCCACGAGGACGAGGAGCTCAGGGTGGCCGCGGGCGAGTCGGTGGAGCGGCCGTGGAGCGTTCCCGACGCCGGGCCCGAGCCGCGCCAGCCGCCCGGCCGCGCGCCCGCTCGCCGGCGGCCTAGAGGTTGATCGCGCGGATCGACGCCTCGTCGGGCAGCTTGGCCAGGAGCTCGTGGATCACGCGGTGGACGTCTGCCTGGTCGTGCCCGTAGGAGTCGCGCGCCGCGACCAGCGCGGCGTGGACGATCTTCAGCTGCGCCGGCGTGAGGTCCAGCGTGAAGGCCACATCGTCGGGTCCGATCAGGTCGGGGTCCATTGTGCTGATCGTACAGCGGACCGTGGCTAACATCGACTGGCGATGAGAGACGAGTCGACGTTCCGCGTGAAGGCCGGTCTGGCCGAGATGCTCAAGGGCGGCGTGATCATGGACGTGGTCAACGCCGAGCAGGCGAAGATCGCCGAGGACGCGGGCGCCGCTGCGGTGATGGCGCTCGAGCGCGTCCCGGCCGACATCCGCCGCGACGGCGGCGTCGCGCGCATGTCCGACCCGATCCTGATCAAGGGCATCCAGGAGGCCGTGACGATCCCGGTGATGGCCAAGGCGCGCATCGGCCACTTCGCGGAGGCGCAGGTGCTCGAGGCGCTGGAGGTCGACTACGTCGACGAGTCCGAGGTGCTGACGCCCGCCGACGAGGCCAACCACATCGACAAGTGGGCGTTCAAGGTCCCGTTCGTGTGCGGCGCGACCAACCTCGGCGAGGCGCTGCGGCGGATCGGCGAGGGCGCGGCGATGATCCGCTCAAAGGGCGAGGCCGGGACCGGCGACATCGTCGAGGCGGTCCGCCACCTGCGCACGATCCGTTCGGAGATCCGCCGCCTGCAGACGCTCGACGACTCCGAGCTGGCGACCGCGGCGAAGGATCTGCAGTCCCCGCTGGACCTCGTGCGCGGCATCGCGCGCGACGGCAAGCTGCCGGTCGTGATGTTCTGCGCGGGCGGGATCGCCACGCCGGCCGACGCGTCGCTCGTGATGCAGCTCGGCGCCGAGGGCGTGTTCGTCGGCTCGGGCATCTTCAAGTCATCTGACCCCGCGGCGCGGGCCGCGGCGATCGTGGAGGCGACGACGCACTTCGCCGACGCCGCGCGCGTCGCCCGCGCGTCCGAGGGTCTCGGGCTGCCCATGGACTCGCTGGAGACGCGCAAGCTCGACGAGGCGCAGCTGCTCGCCAACCGGGGCTGGTAGCGCTGGTCGTCGGCGTCCTCGCGCTGCAGGGGGACTTCGAGGCCCACGCGAAGGTGCTGCGGGCGCTCGGCGCGAGCGTGCGCGAGGTGCGCGTGCCCGCGGACCTCGACGGGCTCGACGGGCTGGTGATGCCGGGCGGCGAGTCGACGACGATGACGCTCGGGATCGCGCGCGAGGGGCTCGCCGACCCGCTGCGCGAGCTGGTCCGCTCCGGCATTCCGGTGCTCGGGACGTGCGCGGGGATGATCATGCTCGACCGCGAGCATCTCGGGCTGATGGACACGCGCTGCGTGCGCAACGCGTTCGGCCGCCAGCTGCACTCGTTCGAGGAGGACCTCGAGCTCCCGGGGGTCGAGGGCGGCCCGGTGCGCGCCGTGTTCATCCGCGCGCCGTGGATCGCCGAGGCCGGCGACGACGTCGAGATCCTCGCTTCGGTCGACGGTCACCCGGTCGCCGCCCGTCAGGACAACATGCTCGTGATCTCCTTCCACCCCGAGATCGCCGGTGAGCACCGCGTGCACGAGCTCTTCCTGCGCGAGGTTCGCGAGCGCGTCGCGGCGTGATCGTCTACTTCACGCGCCACGGCCAGTCGGAGGCCAACCTCGCCGACCGCGAGGGGCGCCCGACGACGCCCGACTCCGACCGGCTGTCCGCCGCCGGCTGGGCGCAGGCGCGCGGCGTGGGCGAGCGCCTGCGCGACGAGGGGATCGACGCCATCATCGCCAGCCCGTTCGGCCGGGCGCAGGAGACCGCGCAGGCGATCGGCGAGGTGCTCGGGCTGGGCTTCGAGACCGACGAGGATCTGCACGAGGTGCGCCAGTCCGACGCCTACCGTGCCGCCTCGCCGGACTACGCCGGGACCGGCACGATCTCGTGGATGCCGTCCGCGGCGCCCGACCACGCGGAGCCCGGCGCTGAGTCGTTCGCGCAGATCCTCGCCCGTGTCGAGCGTGTCCAGGCCCGGCTGGCCGCGCGAACCGACCGCGTGCTCTGCGTCTCGCACTGGGGCTTCCTGCACTTCTTCCTCGGCGCCGCGCTGTTTCGCGAGGCGTTCGCGCCGGTGCACCTGCTGCCGCTCTACCGCATCTCGCACGCCAACACCGGCATCACGATCTTCGAGCGGCGCACGGACTACCTGATCGACGGCATCGCCTTCGACGGCTGGGCGCTGCTGACCTGGAACGACCAGGGCCACCTCTAGACGAACAAAAGGGGTCAGACGAACAAAGGGGTCAGACCCCTTTTGTTCGTGGTTGCGCGTGCAATGACGCACAAAAGGGGTCAGACCCCTTTTGTGCGTGTGGTTAGAGTGCCGCGCCATGCGGATGCGAGCGGCGGTACTGGAGGAGTTCGGAGCGCCCCTGGTGGTCCAGGAGGTCGAGCTCGAGGAGCCCAGGGCGGGCGAGGTGCTGGTGCGGCTCGTGGCGTGCGGCGTCTGCCACACCGACATGTACACGGCGTCGGGCGCGGACCCGTCCGGGTATGCGCCGGCGGTGCTCGGGCACGAGGGTGCGGGCGTGGTGGAGAAGGTCGGGCCGGACGTGCACGACGTGCAGGTCGGCGACCATGTCGTCACACTCTTCTCGCCCCAGTGCCGCCAGTGCGAGCACTGCCTGAGCCCGCGCACGAACCTGTGCATGGCGATCCGCGCCGAGCAGAACCTCGGCCACCTGCCGGACGGCACCGTGCGGCTCAGTCGGGGTGACGAGCCGATCCGCCACTTCATGGGCACGAGCACGTTCGCGGAGCACGCCGTGATGCCGGAGATCGCGCTCGCGAAGGTCCCGGCCGAAGCGCCGCTGGACCGCTGCGCGCTGTTCGCCTGCGGGCTGTCCACCGGCCTCGGCGCGGCGATGTTCACCGCCAAGGTCGAGCCGGGCTCCACGTGCGTGGTGTTCGGCGCCGGCATGGTCGGCCTCGGCGCCGTCGCCGGCGCGCGGCTGTCGGGCGCCGAGCGGATCATCTGCGTCGATCTCTCGCAGGACCGGCTCGAGCTCGCCAAGGGCCAGGGCGCGACCGAGGCGTGGATCGGCGGCGAGGACACCGTCCAGCGCGTGCTCGACGAGACGAACGGGATGGGCGCCGACTACACGTTCGAGGCCACCGGGATCGTGTCCGTGATGCGCCAGGCCGTCGAGTCCGCGCGCATGGGCTGGGGCCTGTGCACGGTCGCGGGCGTGGCCGGCAAGGGGGAGACGCTCGACATCGTCCCGCGCTACCTGATCACCGGGCGCCGGGTGTGCGGCTCGAGCTTCGGCGGCGTCAAGGGCCGCGACCAGGTGCCGCAGCTCGTCCAGCGCTACCTCGACGGCGACCTCGACGTCGATCCGTTCATCTCGCACAAGCTCACGCTCGACGACGTCAACCGCGGCTTCGAGCTGATGCACCACCAGGACGGCATCCGCAGCGTGATCGACTTCTGAGCCCGGGTAGGAGGACGCGTATGGCCAACACGGACAGAACCCTGATCAGCCTCTCGGAGCTCGTGCGCCATGCGGCCTCGCTCGCGGACCCGGGCGGCGAGGACGCCGCCGTGACCGAGTTCGTGACGCGCTTCGAGGACGTCGACGAGCCCGTGCGCGCGCTGCTGGACGGGCTCCCCGAGCGCCTCCAGTTCGGCGCCGACGAGGACCCGCCGGTCGTGATGACGCAGGCGCTCGCGCTCTACCTCGCGCATCGCCTGGACGAGTGGGAGGAAGGGCCGGACCAGCTGCTGCGGCTCGCCGCGCGCGCGGAGTTCGACGGCCACCCGCCCGCCGACGTCGTGCGCTGGCTCAGGGACGAGCGGGGAGTGACGACCTAGCGAGCAGCTCGCCGGCCCGCGCCGGGTCCAGCGGCCGCAGCGGCGGGCGCAGGTTCAGCCAGCCCGCGTCGCCGGTCGCGTCGGCCATGATCGCCTTCAGCCCCGGGATCGCCGGGAAGCCCTCGAGGAAACCGCGCGCCTCGGACAGCGCGGCCTGCTCGTCATCCGCGGCCAGCCCGGCCTCGAACCGGTCGTAGACGGCCCGGGCGCGCCCGGCGGTGACGTTGACGGTGGCCGAGATGCAGCCCGCTCCGCCCCAGCGCAGCGTGTCCAGCAGGAAGCGCTCGGAACCCGCGAACACGGCGAGCCCCGGGAACTCACGGCAGACCGCCTCGATCCGCGCCGGGTCGCCCGCGCTGTCCTTGGTGCCGGCGATCGTGCCTGGGTAGGCGTCCAGCAGCCGCCCGATCAGCGCGGGGCTGAAGCCCACCTGCGCGACCGGCGGGATGTGGTAGAGGAACAGCCGCAGGCGCGGGTCGGCGACGCGCTCGACCAGCTCGGCGAAGAACGCGAACAGGCCGTCGTCGGAGACGTCCTTGTAATAGAAGGGCGGGAGCGCGAGCGCGCCCGCCGTGCCGGCGTCCAGCGCCGCACGCGTGAGCGCCACGGCATCGGGCAGCGCGCACGCGCCGGTGCCCGGCAGCAGCGCACCGGCGGGCACGCCCGCGTCGACGAGCGCCTCGAGCGCCGCGACGCGCTCGCCGACCGAGAACGAGTTCGCCTCGCCGGTGGTGCCGAAGATCCCCAGCCCGTGACAGCCCGCGTCGAGCAGCCGCCGGCAGTGCGCGGCGAACCGCGCGTGGTCGACCGACAGGTCGTCGTGCAGCGGCGTCAGCGCGGCGGCCACGACGCCTCGCACTCAGACCACCAGTCCGTGGCGGACGGTGTTCTCGGTCACCACGTGCGGCTCGACGAACTGCAGCAGGTAGCCCGGCCCGCCGGCCTTGGTGCCCGTCCCCGAGAGCCGGTTGCCGCCGAACGGCTGGCGGCCGACCATCGCGCCCGTGATCTCGCGGTTGACGTAGAGGTTGCCGACCGGCGAGCGGTCGGCCACGTAGTCGACCGTCTGGGGGTTGCGGCTGAACAACCCGCCGGTGAGCGCGAACGGCGAGGCGTCGACGCGGTCGCAGGCCGCCTCGATCGAGGCCACGCGCTCGACCGCCAGCAGCGGGCCGAAGATCTCCTCGCGCAGCACCGGCGAGTCGGGCGGGAGATCGGACGCGAGCGTCGGCGTGGCGAAGTAGCCGCGGTCCGGGACGGCGGCGGCGCGCGCGGCGATCCGGCCCGTGGCCTCGGCCTGGGCGGCGTAGCGCGCCACGCGCTCCTGCGCCTCGCGCTCGATCACCGGTCCCACGTCGATCTCGGGGTCGGACGCCTGGCCGACGTGCAGCACCTCGACGGCGCCCGCCAGGCGCTGGACGAGCGCGTCATGGATCGCGTCATGGGCCAGCACCCGTGCCGCCGCCGAGCACTTCTGGCCGGCGTAGTTGAACGCCGACTTGACCAGCGCGGGGACGACGTCGTCGAGGTCGGCGTCGGAATCCACGATCACGCAGTTCTTGCCGCCCATCTCGGCGACCACGCGCTTGAGGTGGTTCTGGCCGGGCGCGAGCTCGGCCGCGCGGCGCACGATCTCCAGGCCGACGGGCCCGGAGCCGGTGAACGCGATCGTGTGCACGCGCGCGTCGCCGACGAGTTGCGCGCCGACCGCGCCCTCGCCCGGCAGCAGCGCCAGCGCGTCCGCCGGCACGCCGGCCTCGCGCAGCGCGCGGACCACCATGTAGCCGCAGGCCGGCGCCTGCTCGGCGGGCTTGAGCACCACGGCGTTGCCGGTCGCGAGGCCCGCCGCGACCATCCCGAGCGGGATCGCCACCGGGAAGTTCCACGGCGAGATCACCGCGACGACGCCGCGCGGCACCCAGCGCAGCTCGTTGCGCTCGCCCGGCAGCTGGATCAGGCTCTCGCCGGGCGAGCCGGGCACGCCGGCCGGGTGCTCCTCGAGCGCGACCGCGGCGCGCGCGTAGTACTCGAGGAAGTCGATCGCCTCGCAGACGTCGGCGTCGGCCTCGCGCCACGGCTTGGCGGTCTCGCGCACCTCGAGCGCCGCGAGCCACAGCCGGCGCCGGCGCAGCCAGGCCGCGGCGCGGATCAGCACGGCGGCGCGCTCGACCGCGGGACGCCGGCGCCAGGAGCGCTCGGCGGACGCCGCCGCGAGCGCCGCGTCGACGTCGGACGCGCTCGCCACCGCGGCCCGCGCGACCACCCGCTCGGGCTCGCCGGGATCGGTCGAGACGAGCGCATCGCCCGTCCGGCGGCCGTCCCCGACCCACACGGGGACGTCGATCACCGGCTCGGAGTCGAACGCGTCCAGGGCGCCCGAGAGCTGCGCCCGGACCGGCGCGCGGCGCAGCTCCAGTATCGATTCGTTGGTGAAGGTGCCGAGCACGGCAGGAGAGTTTGGCAGCGCATGACCAGCCCGAATACTGGGTATCCGGTGCGTCATGTTCAGGTCCCTCTCATCCGCGGTTCTCGCCGCGCTCCTCCCGGCCGTACTCCCGGCGCAGGCCGACGCGAAGGTCTTCAAGGGCAGGACCGATCAGGGCAAGGTCGTTCGCGTCACCACGCGCGGCGGCTACGTGCTGCGGACGACGTTCGCGTGGCGCGCGCAGTGCGACCGCGGGCCGGGCTTTACGAGCGCGACGGTGTTCCGGCCGCGCACCTGGGAGGCCAGCCAGACCGGCGTCGCGATCGACGGCGCGTACACGATCAAGGGCACGCGCGGCTACCGCGCGCGGGTGATCGGGCGGCTGCGGATGGTCAAGGCCGGCGCCGGCTATCGCGGCTCCTACAGCCTGACCACGAAGATCCTGCACAACGGCAAGCGGCTCGCCACGTGCTCGCACCCGGTGACGTTCAGCGCCGGCGCGCCGGCCGCGCCCGGCCTCGCCAAGCACCTCGTCGGGCTCACCCGGCAGCGGCGCGTGGTGGCGCTCAGCACCGGCGCCGACGGCGTGATCGACGACTTCCGGATCGGCTGGCAGGCCAAATGCGGCGACGGCGACGTCTACGCCACGATCACGGCCTGGACGCCGCCGTTCGACTCCGCGACGCCGGACGCGCTGCAGGACTCCGGCACGTACCACACGCACTACAAGCGCGAGCACTACGCGATCACGCAGACGCTGACCGCCGCGCGCAGCGCCTCGCCCGCGGGTGAGACGTGGGCGGGCACGCTCACGGGCGTGGTGGTCGTGACCGTGCACGGGCGCGTCACGACGCGCTGCACGCTCAAGCCCGTCAAGTGGAGCGCGACGCTGCTCTGAAGCTACGCCGGCTGCGCCAGCAGCTCCTCCAGCGGGACGCCGCGCGCCTGCTCGTACAGGAACGACTCGTTGCTCGTGTTCTCGAGCAGGCGCCGGACAAGATAGGCCATGCCCGCGACGAGGTCGCCGACCGGGCAATAGGTGCGCACGCGCAGGCCCTGGTCGGCGATCGCGGCCTGCAGCGGGTCGCCGAGTCCGCGCAGCACCTGCAGCTCGAGGTCTGAGTCCTCGCCGCCGGTGAGCCGGTTGTAGGCGATCGCGTGCGCGACCGAGCGCAGGTTGTGCGACGCGATCGCCGGGCGGATCGACGGCCGCGCGTCCAGCAGCCGCCGGGTCAGGCGCTCGAAGTTCGCGTCGGTGTCGGCCTTGCGCTCGAACACCGGCGTGTTCCAGCCATGCTGCGCCGCCTGCACGAGCTCGTGGTCCCAATAGGCGCCCTTGACCAGCCGGACGGTGAGCGGCTGGGCGCGCTGGACGGTCGGAAGCCACGCGAGGATCGTGTCGAGCGTCTGCGGCGAGTCGCGCAGGTAGCCCTGCAGCACCATGCCGACCGACGGGCCGTCGCGGAACTCCTCCTCGGCCAGGAGGTCGAGGATCAGCTCCAGCACGGCGTCGCGAGAATCCATCGACTCCATGTCGATGTGCAGGTGCGCGCGGCGCTCATGCGCGCGGCGCAGCAGCGGGCGCAGACGGTCGGCGGCGTCGCGCTTGCCGCGCTCCGGCGCGTCCGGGCGCAGCAGCGGGGTCAGCGCCGACACCTTGACCGACAGGTTCGCGCGCGGCAGCGGGCCGCCGGAGTCGCGCTCGAGCTGCGGGCGCGCGGGCCAGCTCAGCGCCGCGTGCGAGATCGTGTCGAGCGCGTCCGCGCAGCGGTCGGCGTAGCGCTGGGCCTCGGCCTGGGTGACGGTCGCCTCGCCGAGCAGGTCCATCGTCGAGGCGACGCCGTCGCGCCACAGTCCGCGCAGGTCGTTGATCGCCGCCTTGGGCGTCTCGCCGACGATGAACCGCTGCGCCATGTGGCGCACCCCGGCCGCGGCGGCGATCCCGAGCGCGCGCCGCCCGGCCTTCGTGTTGCCCATCCGCATCGCCACCCCCACGCTGGGCGGCTTGTCGTCGATCTCCTCGAGGAAGGCGGTCAGATGGCGCGCGAGGTCGTCCAGGTTCCGGCAGGCGGGGACGACGTCGACGAAGCGAAACAGCGCGGCCTTGAGCTCGGCGTCCGAGGACGCGAGGTCCATCGCCTTGTCGTCGAGCGCCTTCAACGGGTTGCGGGTGCTCGGCAGCGCGGCCGCCAGCCGCCGGCCCACCTCGAACAGCTCGCGCTCCAGCGCCGCGTCGTCGACCATGCGCGCAGCTTACGCCGGTACGCTGGCGGCATGGAACGCGAGCCGGGGCTGCTGAGCGTGGTGGCTCCGATGTACGAGGAACAGGAGACCGTCGATCCGTTCACCGAGCGGGTCGCGTCCGCGCTGGACGGGGTCGACTACGAGCTGATCCTCGTCGACGACGGCTCCACGGACGGCACGGCCGCCGCGATGGCGCGCGCCGCCGAGGCCGACCCGCGCGTGAAGGTCGTGGCGCTCGCCCGCAACTTCGGCCACCAGCCGGCGCTCACCGCCGGGCTCGAGCACGCCCGCGGCGACGTGATCGTGATGCTCGACGGCGACCTCCAGGATCCGCCTGAGGTGATCCCGGAGATGCTCGCGCAGTGGCGCGCGGGGATCGACGTGGTGTACGCCGTGCGCCAGCAGCGGCTGGGGGAGACCGCCTTCAAGCGCGCCACGGCGCAGGGCTTCTACCGCGTCTTCCGGCGCCTCACGCGGATGGATCTGGCCGTCGAGTCCGGCGACTTCCGGCTGATGGACCGGCGCGCGCTCAACGCGCTGCTGGCGATGCCGGAGCGCAACCGGTTCCTGCGCGGGATGACGGTCTGGATCGGCTTCTCGCAGATCGGCGTGCCGTTCGTGCGCCAGGAGCGCAACGCGGGCGTGACCAAGTACCCGCTGCGCAAGATGCTGCGGTTCAGCTTCGACGCGATCACGTCGTTCTCGTCGACGCCGCTGCAGTGGGCGACGTTCCTCGGCTTCCTGTTCAGCCTGATCGCCTTCCTCGCGATCCCGCTCACGATCGCCGCCCGCTACGCGCACATCTACGAGCGCGGCGTGCCGTCGGTGATCGTGGTCGTGCTGCTGCTGGGCGGGATCCAGCTGATCACGGTCGGGATCATCGGCGAGTACGTGGGCCGCATCTACGACGAGGTCAAGCACCGGCCGCTGTACGTGGTGCGCGAGCGCATCAACGTACAAGAGCCCGCCGAGCGATGAGGATCGCGGTCCTGGGCGCCGGGCTGGCGGGGCTCGTCGCCGGCCACCGGCTGACCCAGGCGGGCCACTCGGTCGACATCTACGAGCGCTGGCCGGGGCTGGGCGGCCAGGCGGCGACGCTCGACATCGGCGACGGCCACCTGCTCGAGCGCTACTACCACCACCTGTTCTCGACCGATCGCCACATCGCCGCGCTCTACGACGAGTTGGGGATGGAGGACGAGCTCGAATGGCTCACGTCCTCGGTCGCCTACTTCACCGAGGGCCGCCAGTGGCCGTTCGTGACGCCGCTGGACCTGCTGCGCTTCAAGCCGCTGCCGCCGCTGGCGCGCGTGCGGCTCGGGGCGGCCGTGCTGGCGATCCAGCGCGGCCCCGGCAACCCCGCGCCGTTCGAGCGCGTCACGGCGCGCGCGTGGATCGAGCGCTGGATGGGGCGCGACGCCTGGCGCGCGCTCTGGGGCCCGCTGCTGCGCGGCAAGTTCGGCGAGCGGGCCGACGACATCGCGATGGTGTGGCTGCAGAACAAGCTGCGGCTGCGGCGCGGCGACGACGCCGCCGAGGAGAAGCTCGGCTACCCGCGGCACTCGTGGGAGAAGCTGTTCGACACGCTGCGCGAGCGCATCGAGCGCGGCGGCGGGCGCGTGCTGATCGACCGGCCCGCGGCCCGGCTCGAGCCGGGCTTCGTCGTGACGCCCGCGGCGAGCGCCTCCTACCGCCGCGGCCACGACCCGCGCGAGTTCGACACGCTCGAGCCCGAGCGCTACGACGCCGTGCTCGCGACGGTGCCCAACGACGTGATGGAGCAGCTCGCGGCGCCCGGCCTGCTGCCCGAAGCCTACCTCGCCAAGCTGCGCGGGATCGAGTACTTCACGGCGCTGTGCCTGCTGATCGAGATCGACCGCCGCTTCTCGCCGTTCTACTGGACCAACATCGGCGACGACGCGCTGCCGTTCGTGGGCCTGATCGAGCACACGAACCTGATCGCGCCGGAGCGCTACGGCGGCCGGCGCTTCCTCTACGTCGCCAACTACCTGCCGCGCGGGCACGAGCTGCTCGAACTCGACGCCGGCGCCGTGCTCGAGCGCTACACGCCCGGCCTGCGGGCCGTCAACCCGGCGTTCGAGGCGGGCTGGGTGAAGCGGCTGTGGCTGCACCGCGAACCCGCCGCGCAGCCGATCGTGACCCCCGGCTATCGCGCCAAGATTCCGGCGCTCAAGACGCCGCGACGCGGGCTCGTGCTGGCCAACACGACGCAGATCTTCCCCGAGGACCGCGGAACGAACTACGCGGTGCGGCTGGGCAACGACGCGGCCGCGGCGCTGCTGGAGTGGCTGCCCGAGCCGGCGGGCGTTTAGCCGCTCTGCGCGTCGCGGGTACGGGCTGCCCTACCCGGACGAGTGGGGTATCTCACTGGAGGAATTGGCGGCGCGTGCCGATACTGGGTGCATGCCCGCCTCCGACTCCAACTGGCTTGCCCGAGCCCTCTCCTGGCGGCCCGGCGGTGGGTCCGATCCTGATCGCCTCGAGCGCTGCGCCGCCTGCGGCAAGGACTACGTCAACCCGGTCGACTGGGAGCCCGTGAGCCCTGAGGCGTGGTGGATGCAGTTGCGCTGCGGCGAATGCCACACGTTCTGCGAGGTGACGGTCACCAACGCCGTGGCCGAGCGCTTCGACCGCGAGCTGGACCGCCGCGCCGACGTGATCGCGCGCACGCTGCACCGGCTGGACCGCGAGCGCATGGCCCAGCAGGTCGAGGCGATGATCGGCGCGCTGCGGCGCGGCCTGATCGACGCCGCCGACTTCGCGCTCTAGATCGCTTGAAAGATCGTCACGCCGCCGCGCTGGGCCTCCTCGACCTGCCCGCGGTCGATCAGCAGGTCGACGTGGCCGAGCACCTCTGAGAGCGTGAGATACGCCTGGGTGACGGCGACGTTCCCCCAGATCGCCTGAGCGATCGCGTGCGCGGAGCGCGGCTCCTCGGCGATCAGCGCCGCGATCCGGGCGGCGCGGCGCTCGTGCATCTCGAAGCGCTCGTCGATCAGCGCGGCGTGGCCGCCGAACGTGTCGCCGTGGCCGGGGAGGATCGTCTCGGCCGGCAGCTCGCGCGTCTCGCGCAGCGAGTCCATGTACATCATCAGCGCGCGCGGGCGCGTGCCGGGCTCGCCGCTGCGGCCGCCGAGCGGGAGCGAGATCAGCGGGTTGGACGAGATGTGCTTGATCAGGTGGTCGCCCGCGATCAGCACGGCGCGCTCGCGGTCCCAGAACAGCGTGTCCGAGGGCGAGTGCCCGGGCCGGTGCTGAACCTCGAACGTGCGGCCCGCGAACGCCAGCTCGCCCCCGTCGTGCAGCACGTGCGTGACCGGCGCGCTGCCGCCCCAGCCGCGCAGCGCCCGCGAGAACGCGGCGAGCGCGGTCACCATGTCGCGCGGGATGCCGTGGCGCAGCATCAGCGCCTGCGCCAGCTCGTCGCTGCGGTCGGCGTGCGCCGTCGTGTCCTGGACCACCGGGGCGAGGACGTCGAGCGCGCATACCTCGGCCCGCGAGCGGTCGGCGAGGATCCCGACCAGCCCGACGTGGTCGGTGTGCTGGTGGGTGAGCACGATCCGCTCGAGCTCCTCGATCCGCCGCCCGTGTTCGCGCAGGCCCTGCTCGAGCGCCACGAGCGATTCGCCGGAGTTCGGGCCGGTGTCGACGAGCGTCAGCGGGTCGTCGTCGATCAGGTAGCAGTTGACGGGACCGACGCGGAACGGCGTGGGGATCGGCAGGCGGTGGATCCCCGTCATCGCGCGGAGCATACGAGCACGTGCTGAAAGCAGAACAGCGTGCGCAGGACGGGCACGCGCAGGAGCGCCGGCGCGAGCGCGTCCAGCCGCGAGCCGCGCGTCCAGATCCAGCCCCGGCGCACGACCGTGTGCGGCGTCAGCCCGGCTCCGAGCGCGAGTTCGCGCGCGTCGGCGAGCGTGAACCAGCGCAGGTGGGTCGCGTCGAAGATGCCCTCGGGCCTGCGCGGCCAGCGCCCGCGCGCGAGGTGCGCGTACGTGCTCCAGTGGCCGACGTTCGGGAGGCTGATGATCGCGGTGGCACCGGCTTCGAGGTGGCCCGCGTAGCGCCGCAGGGCCGTCCACGGGTCGACCAGGTGCTCGAGGATGTCGGCGGCGAGCAGGACGTCGAAGGTCCCCGTGGGCTCGAACGTCGCGACGTCGGCGATGTGGACCTCGTCGAGCCGGACGGCCGCCTCGGCGGCGTACTCGGGCTCGATCTCCACCCCGACCACGTAGGCGTCGAGCCCGGCGCTGGTCGCCCCGGTCGCGCAGCCGAGGTCCAGCACGCGCCGGGCGCCGCGCGGGATGTGCCGGGAGATCTCCGGCCGGCCGCGCTCGTAGGCGGCGGCGCGGGCGCTGCGCTCTGACGGCCGCATGGCGCGCCAGGATACGGTCCTAGAATCCTCAGCCATGGCCGGTCATTCGAAGTGGGCGGGGATCAAGCACAAGAAGGCGATCGTCGACTCGCGCCGCGGCAAGCTGTTCACCAAGCTGGCGCGCGCGATCACGGTGGCGGCGAAGGAGGGCGGCGGCGACGTCGTCGGCAACGCCGCGCTGGCGCTGGCCGTGCAGAAGGCGAGGGACGCCTCGATGCCCAAGGACAACATCGAGCGCGCGATCGCCAAGGGCACCGGCGAGGGCGCCGACGCCGACGCGCTCGAGGCGGTCATGTACGAGGGCTACGGCCCGGGCGGCGTGGCGATCCTCGTCGAGGCGCTGACCGACAACCGCAACCGCACCGGCTCGGAGATCCGCCACGCGTTCAACAAGCACGGCGGCAACCTCGGCGAGCCGGGCTCGGTGGCCTACCTGTTCGACAAGAAGGGCGTCGTGGTCGTCGAGGGCGACCGCTACAGCGAGGACGACCTGATGCCGGCGGTCGACGCCGGGGCCGAGGACATCGTGCTCGACGAGGACGTCTATGAGGTGATCACCGAGCCGGGCGACCTCCCCGCGGTGCGCGCCGCGCTGGTCGAGGCCGGGATCGAGATCGCCGACGCCGAGGTCGTGCAGCGGCCGAAGACCAGGGTCCCGCTCGACGAGGACGGCGCAGTCAAGGTGATGAAGCTGATCGACACACTCGACGACCTCGACGACACCGACACCGTGCACGCGAACTTCGACGTGCCGGCCGAGGTCATGGAGCGCGTCGCGGGTTAAGGCGTCGACGACGTGAGGCGGCCGTAGGCCTCGAGCGTCGCAAGTGCTCGCAGCGTCACGATCCCGCCCCACTCGGGGCCCGTGGCGGGCGTCCAGACGGCCCACTTGGGATGCCAGCCCCCGTCGGGCGCCTGGGCGGCGGCGAGCGCATCCAGGCTCTGCTCGATCTCGGCGTCGCTGAACCACGCGCGGGCGAGGCTCGAAGGGCGCTTGGCGAAGTCGTGCGGCTCGTGGGTCTCGCCGGCGGCGTAGCCGTCGGGGGCGCGGCCGATCAGGTTCTGCGCTCGCGCCAGCTCCCCGACCCGCTGGGCCGCGCGCTGCGCGCGCTCGCGCTCGGGCGCGACGTCCAGGAACGTGATCGCCGCCTCGATCTCGTAGGGATGGGTCTTCCCGAGCGCGTCGACCGCGGTCCAGCAGAAGCCGGTCGCGCGCTCGACCCACGGGTGCGCGACGCCGCCCTGCAGGAGTGGCGCGAGGATCTCCGCGGTCGTGATCAGCGAGCCGCCGGGCTCGATCCCCCACCACGGCGCGCGCGGGTACGGCTCGAGCGAGGGCAGGGCGAGCGGCACGCCGCCGCCGGCGGTCGTGATCGACTCGAGGTAGCCGCAGACGGCGTCGTCGACGGCGCCGATCTCCTCGAGCACGCCGAGCGCGGTCCAGACGTGCGGCGGCTGGCTCGTCGGCCCGCGACCGTCGGGCTCGAGCGCGTAGCCGTAGCCGCCGTCGGCCGTCCGGTAGGGAGCGAGGGCGGTCAGGACCGCCTCGCGATCGCCGCCCTGGTAGCGGTACTCGAACCGGCGCTGCTCGAGCACGCGCGCGGTGGACCAGATGAAGCGCTCGGCGCGGGAGAGGGTCTCGTTCACGCCGGCCAGGCTAGGCGGGCGCCGGGGCGGCGGCTTGAACGAATCGGACGCGTGAGGCCGCGCTCGCCGGCGGCGACGGGCGCGTTCGCGAGCAGCCGCACCGGGGTGTCCCCGGACAGCCGCACGCACTCGCGCGTGAGGTGCGCCTGGTCGGCGTAGCCCGCGTCGAGCGCCAGCCCCGCGAGACCGTCGCCGGCTCCCGCGAGCGCGAGGAACCGCTGGAAGCGCAGCACGCGCGCGAGCGTCTTCGGCCCGTAGCCGACGGCCTCGTCGAAGCGCCGCCGCAGCTGGCGCTCGCTGATTCCCAACTGCGTGCCGAGCTCCGCGACGCGCGCGCCGGGCCGCGCCAGCCCGACCGCCGCGGCACGGGTCAGCGGATCGGGCGAGACGGCCGCGACGCGCGCCCGCAACGCGTCGACGAGGCCCGCGAGGCCGCGCAGCGCGGCGCCCTCGGCCAGGCGCGCGGCGTGCTCCGGCCACACGTCCTCGAGCGCGACGTCGGCGTCGAGCAGCTCGTCGGCCGGCATCCCGAGCGCCGGTCCCGCCGCCCCGATCCGGAAGCGCACGCCGAACACGGCCGTCCCGCGCGGCACCGTCACCGCTGCGGGGCGCGTCGCCGGCCCCGCGACGCGCAGGGCGTCGCCGGTCCACACGATGTCCGAGCAGCCGTCGGGCAGGATCGCGCCGGCGCCGCTCGAGCGGCTGAGCCACACGCAGGCGAGGAGCCCGGCAAGGTCCGGGGGCGGAGCGAGCTCGCGGTACACCCGGGGATTGTCGCAGCGCGATGCGGGAATATGCACGGCCGTGATGCTGCGCTCGTCCTGGTCGCCGCCTGCCCTCGTGCTCGTCGCCCTGATGGCGGTCGGCTCGGTGCTGATGTGGGTCGGCGTGCCGCTCGGCCTGATCTACGTCGCCTCGCAGCTATCGGGATCGTCGAATCCGAGCGCCGGCCCGTACGTGCTGATCCTCGTGGGCCTGCCGGTCGGGATGGCGATCGTCGGCAAGCTGCTCGGGTACCTGGACCGCCTCCACGCCCGGCTCACGGGCCGGGCCCAGGGCGGTCCGCGGCGCGCGGCGTGGCTGCGCTCGCTGCGCGGCGAGCGCACCAGCACGCGGCGCGGTGGCGTGCTGGACACGGTGATGATCGTCTCGGTCGGCCTGGCCGTCGTCGGGTTCGGGATCTGGTTCTTCGGCTTCGCCGGCTCCTCGCTCCCGGGGACGTAGCCGGGAAGGCGTCCGGGGCGCGGCGCAGAATCCCCGGGGTGCACGTGATCGTCCTCGGCATCGATCCTGGCGTCGCCAACACCGGCTACGGCGTCGTCGCGTACGACCGCGGCCGCCTCGTCGCGCTCGACGGCGGCGTGCTGGAGACGCCCGCGGGCCTGGACGCGGGCGCGCGGCTGACCCTGATCCACGCGGGCATCGGCGCCCTGATGGACGACTACCGGCCCGATGCCGTCGCGGTCGAGGACCTCTACTTCGGCGCCAACGCGCGCTCGGCGTTCGCGGTCGGCCAGGCGCGCGGCGTCGTCATCCTGGCCGCCGGCCAGCGGTCGATCCGCTGCGCGTCCTACACGCCCCAGCAGGTCAAGTCCGCGGTCTGCGGCTCCGGCCGCGCCGCCAAGGACCAGGTGCAGCGGATGGTCCAGACGCTGCTCGCGCTGCCCGAGCTCCCGCGGCCCGACCACGCCGCCGACGCGCTCGCGGTCGCGATCTGCCACGCCAACGGCGCGCCGATGGCGGCCGCGCTCGCGAGGGTCGCGGGTTGATCGCGCTGCTGTCGGGCGAGGTCGCGGTCCGGCGCGGCGACCACGTCGTCGTCTCGTGCGGCGGCGTCGGCTACCGGCTCGCGGTGTCCGCCGAGACGCTGCGCCACGTCCCGCGCGTGGGCGAGCCGGTCACGCTGCACAGCCACCTGATCGTGCGCGACGACGCGCTGGCGCTGTACGGCTTCGCCACCGAGGAGGAGCGCGACCTGTTCCTGTTGTTGCTCGGCGTCCAGAGCGTGGGGCCGAAGCTGGCACTGGCGGTCCTCTCGGGCGGCCCGCCGCGCGAGCTGCTCGGCGCCGTCGCCGCCGGCGACACCGCGCGCCTGCAGGCGGTGCCGGGGATCGGCAAGCGGACCGCGGAGCGGATCGTCGTCGAGCTGCGCGAGAAGGTCGGCGTCGCCGCGATCGAGGACCCGATCGTGATCACGCGCGGGGACGACCCGCGGGCGCTCGCGCGCGAAGGCCTGGTCGGGCTCGGGTTCACGCCGCAGGAGGTCGAGCGGCTGCTCGCCGGCGCGCCGGGCGACACGCCCGAGGCGCTGATCGCGCACGCGCTCAAGGAGTCGCGCCGGTGATCCGCACCCCGGGCGCCGATCTCGAGCGCATCCAGACGCCGCGTCCGCGCGCGGACGACGAGAACGAGGCGCGGCTGCGGCCCCAGCGGCTCGACGAGTTCGTCGGCCAGGAGGCGCTCAAGACCCAGCTTCGGATCTCGATCCGCGCGGCCGCCGAGCGCGGCGAGGCGCTCGAGCACGTGATGCTGGCCGGGCCGCCGGGCCTGGGCAAGACGTCGCTCGCGCGCATCATCGCGGCCGAGCTGGGGGTCGCGTTCGTGCAGACCGCCGGCCCCGCGCTCGAGCAGAAGAAGGACATCGCGGCCTTCCTGATGGCGCTCGAGCCGCGCTCGGTGTTCTTCGTGGACGAGATCCACCGGCTCCCGCGCGCGGTCGAGGAGACGTTCTATCCCGCGATGGAGGACGGGCAGCTGCCGGTCACGTTCGGGACGGGCGCGGGCGCGAAGGTCGTGACACTCGACCTGCCGTCGTTCACGCTGATCGGCGCGACCACCCGTGCCGGCCTGCTCACCACGCCGCTGCGCGACCGCTTCGGCCTGCAGCACCGCCTGGATCACTACGAGCCGCAGGAGCTCGCGGCGATCGTGGTGCGCAGCGCGGGCGTGCTCGGCGTGGCGATCCATCTGGACGGCGCGCGCGCGATCGCGGAGCGCTCGCGCGGGACGCCGCGCGTCGCCAACCGGCTGCTCAAGCGCGTGCGCGACTACGCCCAGGTGCACGGCGACGGGGCGATCGACGCGCCGACCGCCTACGCCGCCCTGGACCTGCTGGAGGTCGACCAGGAGGGCCTCGACCGGCTGGACCGCGAGATCCTGCACTCGGTCTGCGAGCGCTTCGGCGGCGGGCCCGTCGGCCTCTCGACGCTGGCGATCGCCGTCCAGGAGGAGCAGGACACGCTCGAGGACGTCTATGAGCCCTACCTGCTGCAGCGCGGCTTCCTGATCCGCACGCCGCGCGGGCGCTGCGCGACGCCGCACGCGTACCGCCATCTCGGACTCGAGGTCCCGAAGGACGCGCAGAGCCTGTTCTGAGCGCCGGTCCGCACGCCGACCGCCCGGCCGCGCCCGCGCGCGGCTCGATCTCCGGCGTGGAGGCGCCTCAGCGCATGACCCATAGCCCGGCTTTAGCGTCCTGGCTACCCTCACCCCGGTATGGCCCATCTGTTCATTTGCCCGAACTGCGGCAACCGGACGACCGCGAATGAGCGCACGGCCGGGTTCCGCAACCTGCCCAAGGGCTGCTCGAAGTGCGGTTTCGGCTTCCTGTTCGAGCTACTGGACGACTACTACCCGGCGCCCAACGCCGCCTTCTTCGTGTGCGACCGCCAGGGTCGCGTGATCGGCTGCGGCCGCGGCTCGCGTGAGCTCACCGGCCTGTCGGACGAGAAGGTCATCGGCCGGCCAGTCAGCGAGGTCCTCGGCCTCGATTTCGGGTCCGACGGCGAGGACCATGTCAGGATGGCGCTGGAGTGGGGTGTCCGCCGGCTCGGAAAGAGCGTTACGGTCAACGCCGAGGGAGACTTGCCCGCGAAAGCTGTTGCGGACCTGTTTCCCGCCTACGATGATGACGGCGGCCTCCTGATCGTCTTGACTCCCACCAAGTAGCCAGAACTTAACCGTCCGCCCAGCGGCCCTCGCCGGTCGCGTCGCCAAAGTACCCTCTCCCGCGCATGTCCGAACGCCGCCGCTCACTTTTCGTCCTTCTCGTCGTCGTCGCGCTGATCGGCGGCTCGATCGCCGTCGTCGCGACGCAGCCCACCCGCCTCGGCCTCGACCTCCAGGGCGGCGTCCAGCTGATCTACCACGCGGAGCCGACCGCGCAGCAGAAGGCGGTCGACGCGGAGAGCATGACCCGCTCGATCGACCTGATCCAGCAGCGCGTCAACGAGTTCGGCGTGTCCGAGGCGACGGTCAACCAGGCCGGTCCGGACCAGATCGAGGTCGACCTGCCGGGCGTCAAGAACGCCAACCAGGCCGAGCAGCAGGTCGGCTCGACCGCTCAGCTGTTCTTCTACGACTGGGAGGCGAACCTCCTCGACGACAAGTGCAAGACCGACCCGGACACGAACGCCAACACCCGGCAGCCGATCACGGGGCTCTTCACCGCCGTCACCCAGGCCGCCAAGTGCAAGGACGTCGGCACGGGCGGCACCGGGCGCTTTGACCCGAACAACGAGAAGTCGCCGGGCGGGGCGTCGCAGGCCGCGGCCAAGCCGCGCTTCTACGCGTTCGACAAGAAGTCGCACGCGCCGCTCAACGGCGGGCAGACGTCGGACTCGCGCCAGGAGCTGCTGGACTCGCTGACCACCGCCGAGAAGGCGAACGCGGACATCATCGAGGTGCCCGCCGGCGTGCTCGTGCTGCGCGACCAGAAGCAGTCGGCGACGTCGCCGGAGCCGGACCGCTGGTGGGTCATCCAGGACCGTCCGGCGCTGTCGGGCACGGACATCAAGAACCCGGAGCAGAGCTTCGACCAGAGCGTCGCCAACCAGCCGATCGTCACGTTCAACTTCACGAAGTTCGGCCGCCAGGCGTTCCAGGCGATCACGCGCCGGGTCTCCCAGCGCGGCGCCGACAACGCGCTCGGCGGCGATCCGATCTCGACCTCGCAGCACTTCGCGATCGCGCTCGACAACGAGCTCGTCTCCTCGCCCTACATCAACTGGCGCGAGAACCCGGACGGCATCGACGGCGCGACCGGCGCGCAGATCTCGGGCTCGTTCACGATCGACTCGGCGCAGAACCTCGCGAAGATCCTCAAGATCGGCGCGCTGCCGCTCAAGCTGTCGCTCGTCTCGCGCTCGCAGGTCTCGGCGACGCTCGGAAAGCAGGCGCTCAACCAGGGCCTGAAGGCCGGCCTCGCGGGCTTCATCGTCGTCGCGCTGTTCCTGATCCTCTTCTACCGCGTGCTGGGCCTGATCGCGGCGGCCGCCCTGTCGATCTACGCGCTCTACTTCTACGCGATCGTCAAGCTGATCCCGATCACGATGACCCTCCCGGGCATCGCGGGCCTGATCCTCACGCTCGGCGTGGCGGCGGACGCGAACGTGGTGGTGTTCGAACGGGTGAAGGAGGAGGTCCGCGCGGGTCGCGGCGTGGCGCAGTCGATCGTCACGGGCTACCGCAAGGGCCTGACGGCGATCATCGACGCGAACATCGTCACGTTCCTGGTCGCGTTCATCCTCTTCATCATCGCGACGGCGGGCGTCCAGGGCTTCGCGTTCACCCTCGGCATCGGCGTCATCGTCTCGCTCTTCACGGCGGTGCTCGCGACGCAGGCGATCCTCTATTCGCTGCGCTCGTCGCGCATCATCCGCTCGCGCGCGGCGCTCGGCGCCGGCGAGAAGAAGGTCGGCTGGCGCTGGGACTACATGGGGAAGGCGAACTACTTCTTCTCGCTGTCCGGCGTGATCCTGCTGATCGGCGCGCTGGCGATCTCCGGCAAGGGCATCAACTTCGGCATCGACTTCGAGGGCGGCACGCGGCTCACCGCGTCGCTCGTCAAGCCCGCCACGGTCGAGCAGGTCCGCAACACGCTGGCGCCGCTGGGCGTCCAGGACGCCGCGATCCAGTCGCTCTCCAACAAGCAGCTGGGCAAGAACATCGTCCAGATCTCGACCAAGGAGCTCGGCCCGGCGCAGATCAAGGAGGCCGAGAACCGGCTGCGCGACGCCTACGGGCTGACGCAGAACCCCGACGAGGAGACGATCGGCCCGAGCTTCGGGAAGACCGTCGCCAAGTCGGCCTGGAAGGCGATCCTGATCTCGCTGGTCGTGATCTCGATCTACATCGCGCTGCGCTTCGAGTGGAAGTTCGCGGTGCCGGTGCTGATCGCGTTGATGCACGACGTGCTGATCGTGTCCGGCGTCTACGCACTGGTCGGCCGGGAGGTGACGACGTCGACGGTCGCGGCGCTCCTGACGATCCTTGGCTACTCGCTCTACGACACGATCATCGTGTTCGACCGCATCAGAGAGAACATCCCGCGGATGCCGAGCGCGGCGTTCACGCAGATCGTGAACCGCTCGATGTCCGAGGTCATCACGCGTTCGCTGGCCACGAGCTTCTGCACGCTGCTGCCGATCCTGTCGCTGATGCTGTTCGGCGGCGACACGCTGCGCGACTTCGCGTTCGCGCTGCTGATCGGCGTCGCCTCGGGCACGTACTCGTCGATCTTCATCGCCACGCCGGTGCTGACGCACTGGAAGGAGCGCGAGCCGGGCTTCCGCGCGCGCCACAACCGCATCCTGGAGACGCTCGGCCACATCCCGGCCTACGCCACGACGGCGCAGGGCGGCCCCGTGGACGTCGCCCCGAAGGACCGCGGGCGCCGGCGCGTCACGGCGCCGATCGGCCAGGAGGTCTCGGCGACGGAGTTCCAGGAGATGGTGCGCGACCTCGCGGTGGACGAGCCCAAGCCGGAGCCGGCGGGAGCCGGCGCGCGCCCGCTGGGCGGCCGGCGCGCCCGGTCGCGGGCCAACGGCGTCGTGCCGCCGCCGGCGGCACCGCCGAGCGCTGACGAGCCCAAGGACCGCAAGCCCCGCAACAAGCGTCACGGGAGGCCGCGCTGATGGCGATGCTCGTGTGGGTCATGGTCGGCCTCGCCCTCTGGCACTTCACCGTCTGGCTGCCCGACAACTTCAAGGGCGGCATCGTGGGCGCGTTCTGTGGTGCGCTGGTCGGCTCGGTGATCTTCGGGCTGATCGTCAACCTGGGCGTGCCCGGAGAGTCGGGCACGCACCTGGCCACCGGCCTGGAGGCGATCCCGGGCACGCTGCTCGGGCTGGGCGTCGTGTGGCTCTGGGGCGTGCGCGACCTCAGGGTGCAAGCCGCGTAGCCCACACGGCCCACAGCCGGTCGCCCTCGCCGGTGAGCGAGCTGCGCAGGTCGCTCTCGGCCGGGCCGAACCCGTCGGTCTGCTTGAAGTAGTCGCGCACGAGCCGCACGCGCTTGGCGTCGTCGGCGTCGCGCCACACGCTCAGCGGACTCTCGGGCTCGCCACGGCCCGTGAACGAGCACACGAACCGCCCGTGGGGGCGCAGGACGCGCGCGACCTCGGCGAACGTGAGCAGCGGCTGGGCCATCGCCCCGATGCCGGCGAAGCACACGACATCGTCGAAGGCGCCGTCCTCGAACGGCAGCCGCTCGGCGACGGGGTGATCGAGCAGCGCGTCCGGCGGGACGTTGAAGTGCTCGAACGCGGTGCCGCCGAGATCGAGCACCCGCCCGTCGATCTGGAGGTCTTCGTAGAAGTCGCGGACCGCGGCGAGCGCGCCGGGGTCGAGGTCCTGGCTCCCCGTGCCCATGGCGCTCATGGTGCCAGCTTTTCCGTCCTGACCCACGCCTAGCCTGGGTCGCACCGTGGAGGCCCGTCTCACCGTCGCACCGTACGATTTCGCCGCGGCCGCGCGGCTCGGCGCCGAGCTCGGGTGCTCGCACGTGGTCGCCCAGGTGCTGGTGCGCCGCGGGCTCGGCGACGTCGCGGACGCGCGCGAGTTCCTGGCCGCCGACGTGTCGCACCCCCTGTCGGCGTTCGGCGGGCTGGCGGCGGCGGCGGAGCGGATCACGGGCCATATCGCGCGGCGCTCGCGGATCACCGTGCATGGCGACTACGACGTGGACGGCATCTGCTCGACCGCGATCCTGGTGCGGGCGCTGCGCACCCTGGGCGCCGACGTCGACTGGTACCTGCCGTCGCGGATCGACGACGGCTACGGGCTCGCGCTGGCGACCGTGGAGAAGCTCGCCGCCCGCGGGACGCAGCTGCTGGTGACCGTCGACTGCGCGGTCACCGCCGTCGAGGAGGTGGCGGCGGCGCGCGCGCTCGGGCTCGACGTCGTGGTGACCGATCATCACGCCCCGCGGGCCGACGGCGCGCTGCCCGATGTGCCGCTCGTCCACCCGCGCCTCGGCGGCTACCCCTGCCCGGACCTGTGCGCGGCGGGCGTGGCGTTCAAGCTCGCGCAGGCGCTGCTGACCGCGTCGGGTGAGGACCCGGCGCTGGTCGAGGAGGATCTGGACCTGGTCGCGCTGGCCACGGTCGCGGACGTCGTGCCCCTGGCCGGCGAGAACCGCCGGCTCGTGCGCGCGGGGCTGCGCGCACTGGCGCGCACGCGCAAGGTCGGGTTGGTCGCGTTGATGGACGTCGCGCGCGTCGATCCCTCGGGCCTCGACGAGGCGGCGATCGGCTTCCGGCTCGGCCCGCGGCTCAACGCGGCCGGGCGCCTGTATCGCGCCGACGCCGGGCTCGAGCTGCTGCTGACCGAGGACGCCGACCGCGCGCGCGCCGTGGCCGCCGAGCTCGACGCGGTGAACGCCGAGCGCCGCGACGTCGAGACGCGGATCCGGTTTGAGGCCGAGGCACTCGTGACCGACGACCCTGCGCTGGTGCTGGCCGCCGAGGGCTGGCATCCGGGCGTGATCGGGATCGTCGCCTCGCGGATCGCCGAGCGCCACCATCGCCCCGCGGTGCTGATCGCGCTCGACGGCGAGGAGGGGTCGGGCTCCGGGCGTTCGATCAAGGCGTTCGACCTGCTGGGCGGGCTGACCGCCGCGAGCCGGCACCTGGAGCGCTACGGCGGCCACCGCGCCGCCGCCGGGCTGACGATCCGCGCCGAGCACGTGGACGCGTTCCGCGCGGCGTTCGTCGCCCACGCGGCAGCGGTGCTGACGCCCGAGGACCTCGTGCCGGAGATCCGCGTCGACGCGGTGGCGCAGGGCGACGCGCTGTCGCTGGGCCTCGCCGAGGAGCTCGGGCAGCTCGCCCCGTTCGGCATGGGCAACCCGGCCGTGTCGCTGCTCGTGCCGGCTGCCCAGCTCTCGGACCCGCGCGCGATCGGAGAGGGCCGCCACGTCGCGTTCACGCTCAGCGCCGGGGGCGCGCGCTCGCGCTGCGTCGCGTTCGGCGGCGGCAGCTCGCTGCCGGTCGACGACGGGACGCCCGCCGACGCCGCGGTGCGCCTGGAGATCGATCGCTGGAACGGGACCGTGTCCCCGAAGCTCGTGCTGCGCCACGCGCGGGCGTGCCGCCCGGGGTCGGTCGAGCTGCTGGGGGAGCCAGAGAGCTTCGCGGCCGGCCTGGCGCGCGAGCTGGACCGCGAACTGGACGCCTGGTGCGCGCCGCCGGCGCCGCCCGCGCCCGGCGGCCTCGCCGCCCCTCCCGCGCTCGGCGGCCTCGCCGCGCCACCCGCGCTCGCCGCGCCCGGCGGCCTCGCCGCGGGCCTCTTCGCCGGCCGCCGCAGCGTGCGCGACCTCCGCGGCACGGGGATCGCCGGGCTGCTCGGGGATCTCGTCGCGAGCGGCGAGCCTGTGCTCGTCCTGACCGCGCACGCGCCGCATCGCGCGCGCGTCCTGGCCGAGCGCGGCGGCGGCTTCGCGGTCGCCGGCTGGGCCGCGCTCGAGGACGATCCCGCGCTGGCGGCGCGATTCACGCACGTCGTCGCGGTCGACCCGCCGGCCCGGCCGCTGCTCGCCCATCCGGACGGCGCGGGCTGGACGCATCTGGCATGGGGCACGCCTGAACTAGAATTCGCGGCACACATACATCAATGGGACTTCGCCCTGCGCGACCCGCTCGCCGCCGTCTACCGCGCCCTGCGTGCCGTGACGTCGACGAGCGGCGAGGCCTGTGAGACCCTGCTCCGGGGCGAGGGGCCGCAACCGCGGTCCGCGGCGCTCGCGGGCCGGCTGGTTCGGGTCCTCGTCGAGTTGCAGCTCGTCAGCCTCGATCGTGCGGGAGCGGCCCTCGAAGTGGCCGAGTGCCCGCAGCGCACCGCGCTCGAGCATTCCGCGGCCTTCCGGGCCTACCAGCGACGTCTCGAGGACGGACGGCAATACCTGACTCCCAGCAACCTGATGCGAGCGGCGGCCTGATCGGCGAGGACCGACCGGTCGATGCTCCGCGCGCACCGGTCGCCGGCGACGAGAGCGCCGTCGCGGTCGCCGGCCATCGCCCGGTCGATCTCACCGAGCACGCCGACGACGGCGCGCTCGCGATCCCGGACGACCTGACCGAGCTCGAGCACGAGCTGCTCGCCGACCTGTTCGCGATCGTCTCCGAGCACGCCGAGGAGGTCGCCGAGCCGGTCGATCGGGCGGCGGTGTTGCGCTCGTTCCTGTTCGCGTGTGAGCACCACGCCGACCAGCGCCGCCAGTCCGGCGAGGACTTCATCGTCCATCCCGTGGGCGTGGCCAAGATCTGCGCCGGCATGCGCCTGGACAGCGGGACGCTGTGCGCGGCGCTGCTGCACGACACCGTCGAGGACACGACCGCCTCGCTGGAGGAGGTCAACGAGGAGTTCGGCGAGGAGGTCGCCAGCCTCGTCGACGGTGTGACCAAGCTCACCGGCATCACGTTCCAGTCGCGCGACGAGGCGCAGGCCGAGAACTACCGCAAGATGATGGTCGCGATGGCCACGGACATCCGGGTCATCCTGATCAAGCTCGCCGACCGCCTGCACAACATGCGCACGCTCGGCGCGATGCCCAAGCAGAAGCAGATCGAGAAGGCCAAGGAGACCCTCGAGATCTACGCGCCGCTCGCGCACCGGCTCGGCATCCACGCGATCAAGTGGGAGCTCGAGGACCTCGCGTTCGCGACGCTGCACCCGCGCAAGTACCAGGAGATCAAGGGCCTGGTCAACCAGCAGCGCGAGGAGCGCGAGCGCTACGTGGCCAAGGCCGGCGGCTACCTCGCCAAGGAGCTCGAGGCGCTCGGCATCCACTCCGAGATCTCAGGCCGCGCCAAGCACTTCTACTCGATCTACTCGAAGATGACCCGCAAGGGCCGCGAGTTCAACGAGATCTACGACCTCACGGCGATGCGCGTCATCGTCGACTCCGTCAAGGACTGCTACGGCGCGGTCGGCGTCATCCACTCGCTCTGGAAGCCCCTGCCCGGGCGCTTCAAGGACATGGTGGCGATGCCGAAGTTCAACATGTATCAGGCGCTGCACACGACCGTGATCGGGCCCGAGGGGCGGCCGCTGGAGATCCAGATCCGCACGAACGAGATGCACGAGACGGCCGAGTTCGGCGTCGCCGCGCACTGGGGATACAAGGAGGGCACGAAGGGCCAGGCCGTGGACGCCACGGCCCAGCGGCTGCACTGGCTCAAGGGCCTGCTCGACTGGCAGGCGGACCCCGACGACCCGACCGAGTTCACCGACCAGCTGCGCGGCGAGCTGATCGAGGACGAGGTCTTCGTGTTCACGCCCAAGGGCGAGGTCAAGTCGCTCGCGACCGGCGCGACGCCGCTGGACTTCGCGTACGAGATCCACACCGACGTCGGCCACCGCTGCGTCGGCGCGCGCGTGAACGGCAAGATCGTCCCGCTGCACTACGAGCTGCAGTCCGGCGACATCGTCGAGATCCTCACCTCCAAGCGCGAGCGCGGCCCGTCGCGCGACTGGCTGGCGCTGGTCAAGACGACCCGCGCGCGCAACAAGATCAAGGCGTGGTTCAAGGCCGAGTCGCGCGAGGACTCCGAGCACACCGGCCGCGAGCTGCTGCAGGAGCACCTCCACAAGGCCGGGCTGCCCGCGCAGAAGCTCACCGGCTCGCCGCTGCTGGCCGACGTGATCCGCGAGCTCGGCTTCAAGAAGGCCGACGACTTCTACATCGCGCTCGGCGCCGCCAAGATCTCCGCCAAGGTCGTCGTCAACAAGGTCCTGCAGCGCCTCAAGCAGGGCGAGTCCGGGGTCGAGGAGCCCTCGCCCGGCGAGGACCTGCTGCTCGAGCGCCGCAAGGCCCCGGCGCTGCGGCGCCCGGACGGCAACGCGGCCAAGTTCGGCATCCGCGTCGAGGGCGTCAGCGACGTACCGCTGCGGCTGGCCAAGTGCTGCCGCCCGGTGTCGGGCGATCCGATCGTCGGCTACGTCAGCCTCGGCCGCGGGATCACGATCCACCGCGACGACTGTCCCAACGTCGGCGCGCTGCGCAAGGACCCGGAGCGCTTCGTGCCCGTCTCCTGGGACGGCGACAACGAGACCGGCTTCAAGGTCGAGATCCAGGTCGACGCGTGGGACCGCCACCGCCTGCTCGAGGACCTCTCGCGCACGTTCGCCGAGGCCGGCATCAACATCGTCGAGGCGCGCTGCCTGGTCCAGCACCCGATGACCCGCAACCGTTTCGTGATCGAGGTGGGGGACACCCAGGCGCTGAAGTCCGCGATCAGCCGCCTGCGCTCGATCGACAGCGTGTTCGACGCCTACCGCGTCACGCCCGCCGGCGGCTGACCGCCGCATCGCCCAGGGGGCGATGCTCCGGCGAGTACCACGGCGCGCCTTGCAGAGCGCGGACGCCAGGTGAACTCGCGGCGCTCGCGGCAAAGCGCCGGAGCGCCAGGCGAACTCGCGAGCGGACAGATGTCCGGCCGGGGTCACCGGTTGATCACCGGCCGCCGCCGTGCGGACCGCGCGGTCCGCTCCGACCGCCAGGAGGGACCCTTGAACCGTTCTGTTCGCTGCGCGTGCGCGGCGCTGCTCGCCGCCGCCGCGCTCGCCGCGCCGGCGCAGGCCGAGACGCGCGTCGCGGTCGCCGCCGTCGGCACGCCCGGGGGACCGGCGCTGACCGCGGCGGCGGCGCCCGTCTCGCTCTGGCAGGTGGCGCTCGGCGCGCCCAGCTACGGGTCGTTCGCGAAGCTGCCGATCACGCTGACCGGCGACGCGCGAGACGAGGGCAAGCTGGCAGCGGCGCCGGACGGCTCGATCCTGATGGCCGGCTACGACTCCGCGCCCGGCTCGCCCACCGCGGACGCGGCGCGGGTGGTCGCACAGGTCGGCCCGACCGGGACGGTCACGACGCCGACGCGGCTCACCGACGCGTTCGCCGGCGGCCAGTGGGGAAGCGTCCCCGCCGCGCTCGCGCTGAGCCTCGGCGCGGCGCCCGCGTTCGGCGCGTTCACGCCCGGCATCACGCAGACCTATAGGGCCGCGACGACCGCCACCGTGACCTCGACCGCGGGCGACGCGGCGCTGACCGCCTCCGACCCCGGCGCGGCGGCGACCGGGCACCTCGTCATCGGCGCGTTCGCGCTGCCGCCACCGCTGCAGGTGGCGGGAGCGGTGCTACCGGCGACCGTGGCGTCCTGGGCCGGGCCGCTCCGCAACGGCGTGCTGACCGTCGACTTCACGCAGGCGGTGGCGGCGACCGACGCGCTGCGCACCGGAAGCTACGCGAAGACGCTCACCTTCACGCTCTCGACGACGTCGCCTCAGCGCTTGGCCGGGCACGCGAGGCTGGCGCGCACCAGGTCGCGCTGGCGATCGTGCGCGCTGCGGCCCGGCGCCAGCGCGGCGGCCACGAGGCGGGCGGCGGACTGCTGGGGCTGCGGGGAGATCATGTGCGGATCATCACCCGCGCCGCCACCCGGGCATATCGCGCCAACCCGTCAACCGGGGTACGGCTGGCCCCCCGGTCACGCCACGACGCGCAGCGCGCCCGGGGCGATCGAGAAGCACGCCTCGACCTCGTCGAACACGTGATCGCCGTCGACGTGGATCGGGATCGGCCGCCCGTCGGTCGAGCGCACGACCGCGTCGCGGAAACCCGGGAACGCCTCGATCGCCCGGTGCGCCGCGATCCGGGCCGCGCCGGAGAGCGCGCGGAACGTGACGGTCGGCACGTCGTAGGGCCGGGCGCGCGTGAGCACCACCGCCGACAGGTCGCCGGAGTCGAAGCGGCCGCCCTCCACCAGCGCCACCGGGCGCATGTTGAAGTACGTGTAGTAGGCGGCGTTCTGGACGAAGAAGCTCACGCCGGTGACGGTCCGCCCCTCGGCCTCGACCTCGAGCCGCGGCGGGTGGACCACGTAGTGCCGCAGGAAGGTGGTGATCGCCGAGCCGACGAAGTAGAACGGGCCCAGGCGCGACTTCAGGGTCGGGTTGCGGTCCACGCGCTCGACCACGCTCGCGTCGAGCCCCATGCCGGCCGCGAACGTGAAGTAGCGGCCGTTGACCATCCCGAGGTCGACGCTGCGCGGCTCCCAGCGGTCCGCCATCCCCAGCAGGTGCTCGGTGGCGTCGACGACGTCGACCGGGATCTCCAGCAGCTTGGCGACCACGTTGTTGCTGCCGCCCGGCAGGCACGTCAGCGCCGTGCGCGAGCCCGCGAGGCCGTTGGCCGCCTCGTTGACCGTTCCGTCGCCCCCGAACGCGCACACGACGTCGAAGTGCTGCGCGGCGGCCTCGCGGCAGAGCTCGATCGCGTGGCCCTTGTGCTGCGTCTCGCGCGTCGTCACGTCGTAGCGGCCGGCGAGCGCGTAGACCGCGAGGTTCTTGAGCTTCTCCGACATCCCGGTGGCCTTCGGGTTGACGATCACCAGCATGCGTCTGGGGCGGGCGTCTCCGCCGAGCGCGTCGCTCACCGCCCGGGCACCGGGGCCGGGCTCAAAGCCATCCGCGGCGGCGGAAGAACGCGGCGACCGCAACGACGATCCCGAGCATGATCGCCATCAGTATCCAGAACGCGTGGATCGAGCCCTCGCCCGGCACCTTCACGTTCATCCCGAAGATGCTCGCGATCAGCGTCAGCGGCAGGAACACGAGCGATATCGCGGTCAGCACCCGGAACGTCTCGTTGGTCGAGTGCGCGATCGCCGACTCGTTCGTGGCCTCGAGGCCCTCGACGACCTCCTTGAAGTTCTCGAGCATGTCCCACGCGCGCTCGGACGCGTCGATGATGTCCTCGAAGTAGATGTCGAGATCCTCGGCGATGTAGCGCGCCTTGTTGCGCTCGAGGTCGCGGAACGCGACGCGCTGCGGGCGCACGATCTTGCGGAAGTTGATGATCTCCTGCTTGGCGTTGGAGATGTCGCGCACGATCTCGTCGCCCTTGCCCTCGAAGATCTCCTCCTCGATGCGCTCGAGCTTGTTGCCGATCTTGCCCAGCATCGGGAACGAGGCGTCCACGCAGTCGTCGACGATCTTGTAGAGCAGGTAGCCGGGACCCTTGGAGAACAGCGACTCGCGCAGCTCCTCGTTGGAGCGGCAGCGGTCGAACAGGTAGTCGATCGTCTGCAGCGGCTCGTTGGGCAGCGTGATCAGGAAGTCGGGCCCGACGAAGATGTCGACCTCGGCGGCGTTCAGCCGCGAGACGACCTTGTCGTAGCGCGGGAAGTGCAGGACGATGAAGATGTAGTCGTCGTACTCGTCGACCTTCGGGCGCTGGTTGCGCGACCGGACGTCCTCGTAATCCAGGGCGTGGAAGTCGAAGCGCTCCTCCAGCCACGCCTGCTCGAGCCCGCGCGGGCGCTCGATGTTGATCCAGCGCAGGCCGGGCGACTCGACGATCTCGACGCGCGGCTCGGTACGCTCGGGCGGGAGTTCAGCCGCAGCGCGCGAGCGACGACCGAACGGGCTGCGAGGCAGGCTCGGCATAGCCCGGACTGAGCGGATCATCGGTCGTCGGCGGCATCACGGCGCGCATTCTACTTGTGCCGCTGCGGGATTCGCTACTCTTGCCGACTACATAGCTGGACGCATCCAGAGGGGGGGAGGGATTGGCCCTGTGAACCCCCGCCAACCTGTCTCGGTCGCACGCCGGGAAGAAGGTGGCAATTCCATCAGGCTCCAACGAACAGCCTGGGAGATGCGGTAGGGGCACCCCGGTCTGACCGAACCTCCGCCGCACCTACCGGGCGGAGGGAAGCAAACCAATGCCGGCAGATGCCTTGAAGTGCAAGGAGTGCAAGACCGAATACGCCCTCGAGGCCCGCTTCGTTTGTGAGCGCTGTTTCGGGCCCCTGGAGGTCTCGTACACGCGCCCAGACGAAGACCCGGCGGCGCTCAAGCGCCGCATCCAGGCCGGGCCGCACACGATCTGGCGCTACGCGGACTTCCTGCCGGTAGAGCACGCGCGCTCCGCGCTGCCGACCGGCTGGACGCCGCTCGTGAAGGCCGACCGCCTCGCCGAGCGGCTCGGGCTCTCCGAGCTCTACATCAAGAACGAGACCGCCAACCCGACGCACTCCTTCAAGGACCGCGTCGTCTCGATCGCGCTGGCGCGTGCAACCGAGCTCGGGTTCGACACGCTCGCCTGTGCCAGCACGGGCAACCTCGCCAACGCGGTCGCCGCGCACGCGGCGGCCGCCGGGCTGCCCGCCTACGTGCTGATCCCGCACGACCTCGAGGAGCAGAAGGTGCTCGCGACCGGCGCCTACGGCGCGCAGATCGTGGCCGTCGAGGGCAACTACGACGACGTCAACCGGCTCTGCACCGAGGTCTCGGGCGAGCGGCCGGGCTGGGCGTTCGTGAACATCAACATGCGCCCCTACTACGCCGAGGGCTCCAAGACGCTCGCGTTCGAGACCGTCGAGCAGCTCGGCTGGGAGCTCCCCGACCGCGTCGTCGGGCCGATCGCCTCGGGCTCGCAGTTCACCAAGATCGCCCGCGGCTTCGAGGAGTTCATCGCCGCCGGGCTGGTCAGCGGCGACCTGCCGGCGATGAACGGCGCCCAGGCCGAGGGCTGCTCCCCGGTCGCCAGCGCGTTCGCGGCCGGCCACGAGGTCTGCCGTCCGGTCAAGCCGAACACGATCGCCAAGTCGCTGGCGATCGGCAACCCGGCCGACGGCCCGTACGCGATCGAGCTCGCCAAGCGCACCGGCGGCGGGATCGACGCGGTGTCCGACGACGAGATCCGCGCCGGCATCCGCCTGCTCGCCGAGACGACCGGGATCTTCACCGAGACGGCCGGCGGCGTGACGATCGCGACGCTGGCCAAGCTCGCCGCGCGCGGGGACATCGGCCGCTCCGAACGCGTGGTGGCGATGATCACCGGCGACGGCCTGAAGACGCTCGACGCGGTCCGCGACACGTTCGAGGTCACGACGATCCCGGCCTCGCTGGACGCCTTCGACGAGCACTTCGCCCCCGAGGCGGTGACGGTCTGATGCCGGTCACGGTCAAGCTCCCGACGCAGCTGCGCGATGCGGCCGGCGGCGCGGTCTCGACCCGGGTCGAGGGCGCCACGGTGGGCGAGGCGCTCGACGCGCTGTACGCCGAGCACGGCGAGCTGCGCGAGCGGCTCGCCGACGGCGACGGCAGCCTGCGGCGCTTCGTCAACGTCTATCTCAAGGGCGAGGACATCCGCTTCCTCGACGGCCTCGACACGCCGGTCTCCGACGGCGACGAGGTGACGATCCTGCCGGCGGTGGCCGGCGGATGAGGCTCGACGAGCAGCTCGCGTCCGGCCGCGGCCCCGTCGTCTCGTTCGAGTTCATGCCGCCCCGCAGCGCGGAGGCGGAGCTCGGGCTGTGGGCCGCGATCGAGGAGCTGGCGCGCTTCGAGCCCGCGTTCGTCTCGGTCACCTGCCGGGCCGGCGCGCGCGACCTGACGCTCGCGATCGTGCGGCGGCTGGCGCGCGAGCGCGGGCTCGAGGCCGTGCCGCACGTCACCGCGACCGGCTTCACGCGCGCCGAGGTGCGCGAGCTGCTCGCTCAGGCGGGCACCGACAACGTGCTCGCGCTGCGCGGCGACGCGGCCGGCGGCGAGATCTCCTCGGTCGAGCTGACCGCGCTGGCGGCGGAGCTGGGGTTCTGCGTGCTCGGTGCGGCCTACCCCGAGCCCCACCGGGACTCGCGCGGCTGGGCCGCCGACCTCGAGCACCTGCGGGCGAAGGCCGACGCCGGGCTGCGCGTGCTGATCACGCAGCTGTTCTTCGACACCGCCGACTACGTGCGCTACGTCGAGCGCCTGCGCGCCGCCGGGCTCGAGCTGCCCGTGATCCCGGGGATCATCCCGCTCACCCGGATCGCCCAGATCGACAAGCTCGTCAGCCTCACCGGCGCGACCATCCCGCCCGCGCTGCGGCGCGAGCTCGAGGCGCGCCAGGACGATCCGCGCGCGGTCAGCGACCTCGGAGTCGCGTACGCGACCGCGCAGGCCGCGGAGCTGCTGGACGCCGGCGCGCCTGGCGTCCACCTATACACGTTCAACCGCTCGCCGGCGACCCGCGCCGTCGTCTCGGCCCTGCGCGCGCACGGCGCTCTAACCGCGCGGGGCGAAGTCGTCGGCTGACACGAGGTCCAGCGCGAACGCGTGGTTCAGGCAGGCCGCGAGCGCCTCCATGCTCTCGGTCACCAGCCGCTCGTACTGCGCCACGAGGACCGTCCGGAACTCCGCCTGGCGGCGGTCCAGCTCGCGCATGTCGGCGCGCGTGTGCGGGGCCTTGACCCACGTCATGCAGTCCGAGCAGCGCAGCTCGACGACCACGACGTCGGCCGCCTTGGCCTCGCAGCGCAGCGGCTGCAGGAACTTCGACCCGCAGTGCGGGCACATGGTCATCGCGGCCACGCCGCGAATCTACGGCGTCAGGCGGACGGAAAGGCAGTGAAGAGATGTATCAAGCGGCCGATTAAGTCGCTCAGAGGAACATGGACGCAAATACCCCTCAAGGACCGACACCGCAGGACTCGCATGACGCCGAGGTGCGCGTGATGGCGCTCACCGGCATGTCCGCGGACGCCGCGTACTCGTTCATGCAGTTCCACAGCGGGATGCGCTGGCTGCGCCGCGACGCCTGACCTACGCGACGTCCATCGAGAGGACCTGGCCGTGCCAGCCCTCGACGTCGAAGGTCCCGGAGCGGCGGAAGCCCTGGCGCTCGTACCAGGCGACCAGCGCCGGCGCCCCGGCCCAGCAGTCCACTCGCAGCAGCGACCGCCCGGCCTCGCGGGTCTCGGCAACCGCGCGGCGGACCAGCGTGCCGCCGATGCCCTGGCCGGCGTGCCGGCGTGAGCTGACCAGCGCCTCGACGTAGCGTTCGGCCCGCTCGGCGGGCTTGACCCACGCGGGCCGCGCGCCGATGACGATCGCCCCGACGGGCTCGCCGGCACCATCCTCGGCGACCCGCATGCCGCCGCTCGCCGCCATCTCGGTCATCCGCGCCACCCGCGCGGGCTTGGCGGAGAACGGCTCCGTGCCCCATTGCCCGGTCTGCCCGCGCGCCGCCAGCCACGCCACCGCCTCGTCGAACAGCCCGAGCAGGATGGCGGCGTCCGCCGCCCTGCCGTCTCGGATCCTCATCCGTCTCGTCTACCCAACCGGCGGCGGGATACGCTCGCGAAGCACCGCCACCAGCTCGCGCGGGTCCTGCAGCACGAGGTCGGCGCCGAAGTCGGCGGCGGCGAGGCTGGTCTCCGCCGTCCAGAACTGCCCGCCGACCACCAGCAGCGGGCGCTCGGGGAGCGCGCGCAGCCGCGCCAGCAGGTCGACGACGCCGTCCAGCGCGGCGGCGGTCGCCGTCGAGAGCGCGACGACGTCGGGCCGCTCGTGGTCCACCAGCGCCGCGACGTCGGCGGCCGGCGCGCCCGGGCCGAGCAGGATCACCTCCCAGCCGTCGGCCTCCAGGAAGTCCGCGACGACCCGGGTGCCGAGCGCGTGCAGCTCCTCGGGGGTGCCCGAGACGACGGCGAGCCGCCCGTCCTTGGGCGGCCGCGGCAGCCGCGCGCCGAGCCCGCCGAGCAGCGCCTGGGCGATCGCGGTCGCGTAGTGCTCCTCGGCCACGTTGAGCGAGCCCATCGCCCAGCGGTGCCCGATCTCGCGCAGCGCGGGGCCCAGCAGCTCGAGGTAGATGTCTCCGATCGGGATGCCGGCGGCGACCGCGCCGTCGACCGCCGCGCGCGCTCGCGCCGAGTCGCGCGCCAGCAGGGCGTCCAGGAACGCCGAGCGATGTGCGGCGATCGTCACCAGCGCGAGGATGCCATGCCGTAGCATCCCGCCGGAGGGAGCGATGACGCCCGACGAGCGCATCATGGTCGAATGCCCGCGCTGCGGCGAGGCCTTCGAGGTCTGGCCGCAATCCGCGCCGGTGCTGGAGCTCGACCCCGAGCTCGGCGATCCCGGCTGGGTGGCGAGCCACGCCGCGGCGACGTGCCCGGCGTGCGGCAAGTCGTGCGCGTGCGCGACGCACTGAATCCTGGACGTCCGTCCGGTGTACGTAGGACCGGCGAACGACTACCGTTGTGCAATGACACCCCAGCCTCAGGATGAGGGCACAAACCGGACGGAACCGGTGGGATCGCCACTCAGCAGCATCGACTCCGCGCGCCAGGTAGCGCGACTGACCGGCATGACCCCGGAATCGGCGATGAGCTTCATCGTCTTCCACTCCGGGCTCAAGAGCGCGGCCTGGCACGAGGCCGCGTAGCGCCCGTCAGCGGGTGCTGAGGAAGAGCGCCCGCCAGGCCTCCCACCACGTCGGCGCCTCGCTGCGGACCGAGCGCGGGCCTGTCAGGAGCACGGCGGCGTGATGGCGGTAGACGTCGGCGTCGTCGGGCGTGGCGAGCTCGACCTCGATCGCGCACGGCGCCCCGGGGGAATACACCGGCGCGTCCTGGCGCCGGCGGACCGCGGCCTCCGCGGCGACCATCAGCTGCTCACGCGCGCGGGACGGCGCGAGGTGGCGCGCCGAGAAGCGCCCGAGCCCCTGCTTGACCGCCAGCGTCTTCAGGCCCGGGCCGAGCAGCTCGCCGGCCTCGGCGCAGACCACGTCGTCGCCGGTGACCAGCGCGACCGGACATCCCCACGTGCCGCACAGGGCGGCGTTGATGCCGACCTCGCCGACCGCCACGCCGTTGAAGCGCACGCTGTGCCAGCGCGTGCCGTAGACGGTGTGCGAGAGGACGCCGCGTTCGGCGCCCGCGCGGGCGTGCTGGCCGATGAACAGCGCGGCGTCGCAGCCCTGCTCGAGCAGCTCCGTGTACTCCGTCCAGCGCGTCTGCACGACGAACTCGCAGCGCTCGTCCAGCGCGTCGGGAATCAGCGAGTTGAACGACCAGTCGCCGCCCGCGCCGTGGCAGTCCATCACCACGACCTCCTTCGCCCCGCCGGCGAAGGCTCCGCGGACGGTCGCATTGACCTCCTCGGTGTAGAGGCGGCGGCCCTCCTCGTAGCCGGACGCGCCGGCCAGGACCTGCTCGAAGCGCGTGATGCCGGCCACGCCCTCCATGTCGGCGATGATCAGGACCTTCATGCGCGCGGCACGATAGTCGCCGGGCTACGCGTCGTCTGACGCGTCGGCTTCCTCCTGCGCCAGACGGAAGATCAGGGTCTCGAGCGCCCAGCGCGCCTGCGCGAGCGTTTCGTCGGCATCGGCGATCAGCTTCTGGATCTCCCGGACCTGATCCTGCAGGCTCTTGCCGCCGGTCACCATCCTTCGAGCAACGCTACACCGCACGATGGAGGCTGAACAGTCCAGGGTTTGCGCACCGCTACCGTGAACGGCGCATGCCCGCCCCCGCCGAGGAGTCCCCGTTCAGCGCCGGCTAGGACTGCGCACCGGGCTCGCGCTGTTCGCCGGCGCCGTGGCGCTCGTGATCGTCGGGTCGCTGCTGCTCTCCGGCCGCCACGACGCCAAGCCCGCGGCGGACGCGCCGGCCGCGACCGCGACGCCCTGCGTCGCGCTCAAGCAGCCCTACGGCCTCGCGCCCGACGGCTTCGCGTACGACCGCGCGCCGGAGGCGCAGCGCCGCCGGACGGTCAAGGCGCTCAACCTCGACGAGTCCGGCGGCAAGGTCGACATGCGGCTCGCCCGCCGCGGCGGGATCACGCTGGGGAGCATCGTGGGCGTGCCGAGCGCCGACCCCGGCGCGTACGTCGGCCGCCTCACCACGACGGCGGAGTCCGGCGGCGCGCAGGTGACCCACAGCCGCGGCTACGTGATGATCCCGCTCGCCAACGGCACCGACGTCGCGGTCGGCGCGAAGGGCTGCCGCGCCGTGCTGATCGCGTCGCAGGACCCGAACGGCCTGCGCTACCTCGCGGCCGCGATCTTCGGCGAGTGACCGTCCTCGGCCCGCGCGCGCTCAACCGGGCGCTGCTCGCGCGCCAGGGGCTGCTGGAGCGCTGGAGCGTGAGCGCGGGCGAGGCGATCGAGCGGCTCGCCGGCCTGCAGTCCCAGGAGCCGTCCGCGCCGTACTTCGGGCTGTGGTCGCGCGTGGAGGGCTTCCGCGCCGAGGAGCTCAGCGCGCTCATGGAGTCGCGCGGCGCGGTCCGGATGTCGCTGATGCGCTGCACGCTGCACACCGCCACGGCGCGCGACGCGCTCGCGCTGGCCCCGGTGCTCGCGCCGGTCGGCGCCCGCGGCTTTCACTCCGCCAGCCCGTTCGGGCGGCGGCTCGCCGGTATGGACCTCGCGCCGGTCCGGGCCGCCGGGCGCGCCGCGCTCGACGAGCGCCCGCGCACGCTGGCCGAGCTGCGCGACGCGCTCTCCGCGCGCTGGCCGCAGCACGACGCCGACGCGCTCGCCTACGCCGTCCGCTACCTCGAGCCGATCGTGCAGATCCCGCCGCGCGGGCTCTGGCGGCGCTCGGGGCGCGCGACCTGGGCGCACCTGGAGACGTGGCTCGGCGCGCCGCTCGCCCCGTCGAGCGCGGAGTCTCTGCTGCGCCGCTATCTCGCGGCGTTCGGGCCGGCGAGCGTCTCGGACATGCGGGCGTGGTCGGGGCTGGCCAACGTCCGCGACGTGGTCGAGCGGATGGTGCTGCGCAGCTTCGCCGACGAGCGCGGGCGCGAGCTGCTCGACGTGCCGGAGGGGCTGCTCCCGGACGCGTCGGTCAAGGCGCCGCCGCGCTTCCTGCCGGCCTTCGACAACGTGCTCGTGGCCTACGAGGACCGCACGCGCGTGATCGCCGACGCAGACCGCGAGCGCGTGGTCCGCAACCTCGGGCGTCCGTACGTGCTGGTCGACGGGTTCGTGCAGGCGTCGTGGACGCTCGACGGGGGCCGCCTGCGCGTGACGCCGTTCCGGCCGCTGGCGAAGCGCACGGCGGCCGCGATCGTCGCCGAGGGCCGGCGGCTGCTCGCGTTCACGGGCGTCAAGAATGGCGAGGTGCTCGTGGGCTGAGGCCGCTAAGCTCCGTGGCCCCGAGCGCCCGTAGCTCAGTGGATAGAGCGCGCGCCTCCGGAGCGCGAGGTCGCTGGTTCGAATCCAGCCGGGCGCGTGATCGTCGCCGTGATCTCGGACACGCACATGCCGCGCGGTCCGCGGCGGCTGTCCGAAGCATGCGTGGCGCGGCTTGCGCAGGCCGACGCGATCCTGCACGCGGGCGACTTCATGGCGCTCGAGGTGTTGCGCGATCTGCAGGCGCTCGGCCCACCCGTCTACGCCGTGAAGGGCAACGTGGACAGCGCGGAGCTGCAAATGCGCCTGCCGCTCGCGCGGATCGTCGAGTTGGGCGGCGCGCGGATCGCGCTGCTCCACGACGCCGGCCCGCGCGAGGGGCGCCTGGCGCGGCTGCGCGGCCGTTTCCCCGACGCCGACGCGGTCATCTTCGGGCACTCGCACCTGCCGCTTCACGAGCGCGGCGCCGACGGCCTGGAGATCTTCAACCCCGGGAGCCCGACCGAGCGCCGGCGCGCGCCGCACCACACGATGGGCATGCTCACCATCGAGGCTGGAACGCTGTCCTTCGACTTGATCGTCGTGTGATCGAAAGCTATCTTTCGAAACATGACTTTCGAGAGACCGCGGGAGGTCACCGATCCGCGGGCGATGCGCGCGCTCGCCCATCCGATCCGGCTGGCGCTGCTCGACGCGCTGGCCGATGCGGGCGCGCTGACCGCCACCGAGGCCGGCGAGCGGGTGGGGGAGAGCCCGGCCAACGCGTCGTTTCACCTGCGCCAGCTCGCCAAGTACGGGTTCGTGGAGGAGGCCGAGGGCGGCACCGGCCGGCGGCGGCCGTGGCGGCTGCGCCAGCTCGGGCTGCGCATCGAGGACGTCCACGACGACCCCGAGACCGAGCGCGCCGGCCGCGAGCTGGATCGCGTGTTCCGGGACCGCGTGCTGGCGCGCGCCCAGGAGGGCCTCGAGGAGCGGCACGCGCTGCCGGCCGAGTGGCGCGCCGCGACCGGGATGTCGCGCTTCCAGCTGTACCTCACGCCGGCCGAGCTCGAGACGCTCGGCGAGGACATCCGGACGCTGATCATGAGCCGTTTCGCGGATCGCCGCTCGGGGACCGCCGACCGCCCCGCCGGAGCCGAGCGGGTGGAGCTGCAGTACTACGCCTACCGGAGCCGGTGACGTGCGCCGGCTGCTCCGCCATCGCGACGCGCGGCTCTACCTGGCCGGCCAGTCGCTCAGCCTGCTCGGGGACACGGCGCTGTGGCTCGCGCTCGCGCTGTGGGCCAAGACGCTCACGGGCTCGAGCTCGGCCGCCGGCCTGGTCATCTTCTGCCTCGTCGCGCCGCAGCTCGCGGCGCCCGCGTCCGGCCTGCTCGTCGACCGCGTGCGGCGGCGCCGGCTGCTGCTGGTGGTCAACCCGCTCACCGCCGCCGCCGTGCTGCCGCTGCTGGCGGTCCACGACGCCGGCGACGTCTGGATCCTGTACGCCGTCGCGCTCGCCTACGGCGCGAGCTACACGCTGCTCGGCGCGGCCCAGTCGGCGCTGCTCGCGACCATGCTGCCGGCCGACCTGCTCGCGCCCGCCAACGCGCTTCCTGCAGACGGTGCGGGAGGCGCTGCGGCTCGTCGCGCCGGTCGCGGGCGTGGGGCTGTTCACGATCGCCGGCGGCGCCGCGGTCGCGCTGCTGGACGCCGCGACCTTCGTGATCGCCGCCGCCGCGCTGCTCGCGCTGCGCTTCCGCGAGCCGCGGCCGGAGTGGCACCGTGAGCGGCTGGGCAGCGCGCTCGCCGCCGGCGCGCGCCATCTCCGCCGGACGCCGTCGCTGCGGCGCGTCGTCACCGCGTGCGCCGGGGCGCTCGCCGTGCTCGGCTTCAGCGAGTCGCTGCTGTTCGCGATCCCCCAGGCGCTCCACCGTCCCGCGAGCTTCGCGGGCGTGCTGATGATCCCGCAGGGCCTCGGCGCGATCGCCGGCGCGGTCAGCGCGACGCGCGTGATGGCGCGGCGCGGCGAGCGCATCCTGGCCGGACTGGGGCTCGCGGTCAGCGCGATCGGCGCGCTGATGGTGGCCGATCCCGGCATCGCGCTGGTCCTCGCCGGCAAGGCGCTCTACGGCTTCGGGCTGCCGTGGGCGCTGATCGGGATGACGACGCTGCTCCAGCGCTCGACGCCCGGGCCGCTGCAGGGCCGCGTGTTCGCGACCGCCGAACTGCTGCTGGGCGTGCCGCAGACCGTGTCGATCGCGCTCGGCGCCGCGCTGCTGACGCTCGTCGACTATCGCCTCCTACTCGCGGTCCAGGCAGCCGGGCTCGGGCTGGCCAGTCTGTACCTGCTCGCGCGGCGCCCCATAAAATCGCGCCCTTGTTCTATGACGAGCTAGTCGACAGCGACGGATCGCCGCGCGCGCACGCGCGCACGCTCGTGGAGGCGTTGGAGGCGCTTGGGCCCGACGCGCTGGTCTCGACCGGCCTCAGCCGGGACGCGATCTTCATGCAGCAGGGCATCACGTTCGACGCCGGCGCGGCCGCCGAGGGCCCGGTGCGCGACCGCCCGTTCCCGCTGGACCTCGTCCCCCGCATCATCCCCGCGGCCGAGTGGACGTCGATCAAGCGCGGGCTCGCCCAGCGGATCCGCGCGCTCAACCACTTCGTCGACGACGTCTACCACGCGCGCGAGATCATCCACGACGGCAAGGTCCCGTGGTCGCTCGTGGTCTCGCGGCCGGCGTTCGCGCGCGCCGCGCACGGCATCCGCCCGCCGGGCGGCGTCTACTGCCATGTCTCCGGCTGCGACCTGGTGCGCGACGGCGACGGGAGCTGGAAGGTGCTCGAGGACAACGTCCGCACGCCGTCGGGGATCTCGTACGTGCTCGAGAACCGGCGCGCGATGACGCGGCTGCTGCCGGGCCTGTTCGAGCACTACCGGGTGCGCCCGGTCGACCACTATCCGGCGCTCCTGCGCACGGCGCTCGAGGAGGTCGCGCCGACCGGCGGGGAGGAGGAGGCGACCGTCGTCGTCTGGACGCCCGGCCCGTACAACAGCGCGTACTTCGAGCACGCGTTCCTCGCCCGCCAGATGGGCGTCGAGCTGGTCGAGGCGAGCGACCTCGTGGTGCGCGACGCCGTCTGCCACATCCGCACGACCCAGGGTCTGCAGCGCGTGCACGCGATCTACCGCCGCATCGACGACGACTTCATGGACCCGCTCGAGTTCCGGCCGGACTCGGTGCTCGGCGTGCCCGGGTTGATGCGCGCCTACCGCGCGGGCTCGGTGGCGATCGTCAACGCGGTCGGGACGGGCGTCGCCGACGACAAGGCGATCTACCACTACGTGCCGGAGATGATCCGCTACTACCTGGGCGAGCCGCCGATCCTCGAGAACGTCACGACCTACCTGCTGGCCGATCGCGAGCAGCGCGAGGCGATCCTCGCCCGCCTCGGCGAGGTCGTGGTCAAGCCGACCAGCGAGTCCGGCGGCAAGGGCGTGTTCATCGGGCCGGCGGCGAGCGAGGAGGAGATCGCCCGCCAGGCGCTCGAGATCCAGCGCGCGCCCGAGCGCTGGATCGCGCAGGAGCTGGTCCAGCTGAGCACGGTCCCGACGGCCGGCCCGGACGGACGGCTCGCGCCGCGCCACGTGGACCTGCGTCCGTTCGCGGTGTTCGGCGAGGACATCCACATCGTGCCCGGCGGGCTCACGCGCGTAGCGCTGCGCGAGGGCTCGATGATCGTCAACTCCTCCCAGGGCGGCGGCTCGAAGGACACCTGGGTGCTCGAGGAGGAGGGCGCCGAGGCCGACGGCGCGCCGCCGCTGCTGCCGGCGTGGTCGCCGCCGCGGATGCCGGGGCTGCCGCTCGGCGGCGCGTGGTCCTCCCAGCAGCAGCAACAGCAGCAATAGATGCTGGCCCGGATCGCCCACGAGCTGTACTGGATCGGCCGCCAGCTGGCGCGCGCCGAGCACACGTCGCGGATGCTCGACGGCGTCTTCCACGCCGATCTGCAGGGCCGCTCGGACGATCCGTCCGGCGTGCGGCTGTCGTGGGACGCGCTGCTGACGATCGTCTCCGGCGAGCCGCCCGAGCACGCCGCCTCGCGCGACGAGGTCCTGCGGGCGCTCACGCTCGATCCCGAGCATCCGACGTCGGTGCTCAACTGCGTCACGCACGCCCGCGAGGGCGCACGGACCGTGCGCGACGTGTTCAGCGGCGAGATGTGGGAGACGATCAACACGTTCCACCTCGGGCTGGCGCAGCGCAACATCTCGGCCGCCGTGCAGACCGGCCCGTACTCGGTCTACGCCTACGTGCGCGAGCGCTGCGGGATGTTCTGGGGCGTCACCTCGCGCACGATGCTGCGCGACGAGGCGCACGCGTTCCTGCAGGCGGGCGCGGCGATCGAGTCCGCCGACATGGTGCTGCGGATGCTGCGCGTCGCGCTCCCGTCCGACGACGACGGCTTCGAGGGCTACCTGGACGGCCAGGCGCTCGCGCTGCTGCAGGCCGTCGGGGGCTTCCAGGCCTACCGGCGCGCGGTGCCGGCGCCGCCCAACGCGCGCCCGGTGGCGCGCTTCCTGCTCTACGAGCGCGAGTACCCGGACTCGGTGGCGTTCTCGATCGAGGCGCTGCACGCCGCGCTGACCGCCGCCGACCCGAGCTCTCGGAGCTCGCCTCCGGTCCTGCGATTGTCGCGCCTGATGGCCGATCTCGACTTCCGCGCGCGCACCGCCGGCGCCGACCCCGGCACGCTCGAGACGGTCCAGCAGGAGCTCGCCCAGGTCGATTCCGACATCGCCCAGCGGTACTTTGGGGGTCCGGCGCAGCCCGCCGCACGCCCCGCCGCCGCATGAACTTCGCGATCCGCTACCTCACCGAGTACCGCTACGGGTCGCCGGTGACGGACAACCTGAACGCGCTGCGCGTCAAGCCGGCGACGCTGGCGACCCAGAGCGTCGAGGACTTCGTGGTGCGCGTGGAGCCCGAGACGCGGCTCAACCAGCACCTCGACTACTTCGGGACCACGGTGATCGAGTTCGGGATCTCGCGCCCGCACGAGCACCTCTCGATCGACGTCCGCGCGCGCGTGCGGACCAGCGCGCCCGACGACCCGCCGCAGACCGACTGGTCTGGCGTCGAGGACCGCGCCTACGACGCGGCCGCGGGCGAGTTCCTGCTCCCCTGGGGCGAAGAGCCCGACGACGTGACGCTCGACGAGCTCGTCGGGGCGACGCGCGCGGACACGCCGATCGGCACGCTGGAGCGCCTGGTCGAGGCGATCCCGGACCGCTTCGAGTACCGCGCGGGGGTGACCTACGTGGGCTCGACGGTCGCCGACCTGCTCGCGGCGGGCGCGGGCGTCTGCCAGGACTTCGCGCACCTCGCGCTGCTGCTCCTGCGCCGGCACGGGATCGGCGCGCGCTACGTGTCCGGCTACCTGTGGGCGCCCTCGAACGGCGACGAGCCCTCCGCCGAGGTGGAGACCCACGCCTGGATAGAGGCGCTGCTGCCGGGCGACGGCGGCCACGTCTGGGTCGCCGCCGATCCGACGAACCGGACGCTCGGCGGTGAGACCCACGTGAAGATCGGGCACGGTCGCCACTATGCGGACGTGCCGCCGATCAAGGGCGTGTTCCGCGGTGCGGCGAGCTCACAGCTCAGCGCCTCGGTCCGGATGATCCGCGGCGATCAGCCCGCCGGCCCGGCACGTTGACCGACGTATTTCTCGGCGAGCCGCCATCGTTGTTCGTATGCCCTCCAGCGAATTCCTGCTCGAGGCGAGCGCGCTTGAAGTGGCCCGCGGGCGCCGCACGGTGCTCGCGGGCGTCGACGTGTCGCTCGCGGGCGGCACGGCCGTGCACCTCGTGGGCGCCAACGGGAGCGGCAAGACGTCGCTCCTGCGCGTCCTCGCCGGGCTGTCCGCGCCGCGCGCCGGCTCGCTGCGGCGGCGCGCCGCGTGCGCGTTCGTGCCCGAGAAGGTCGCGCTGGCGAGCGCGCTGCGGGCGGGGGAGTGGCTGCGCGCGATGCGGCGCCTGCGCGGCCTGGCGCCGCTGGACTGGCCGTCCGCGGCCGGGGCGTCGGGCCTGGATCCCGCCGTGCTCGCGCGCTCCAGCGCCACGTTCAGCAAGGGCATGCTGCAGCGGATCGCGCTGCTGGAGGCGCTGCACTCCGGCGGCGCGCTGCTGCTGCTCGACGAGCCGTTCGCGGGCCTTGACGCCGAGGGCCGCGACTGGCTGGCCGGCGCGCTCGCCGCCCGCCTGGACGCGGGCGCCGCGGCACTGCTGACCGACCACTCGGGCGCCGCGGGCGACCGCCTCGCGCTCGCGGGGCGGCTGACGCTCCGGGACGGCACCGCCCGAGCGGGCGCGGGAATCGCGGCGGCCGGGGGCACAGCGGGGCCGGGCGCGGCGGCGGCCGCAGGCGCCCCGGCGGGCGCCGCGGCGCTGCGGGGCGCGGACTCGGGCGCCGAAGCCGCCGCGCCGGGGCGGCACGCGGCGGTGGGCGCCGCGCACGCGGTCCCGGCGAGCCCGAACGGGCGCGCGGCGGCCACCGTGATCGCCTCGCACCCCGACGGGCGGCGCCTCGAGCACGCCGTCGCGGCCAGCGACGACCTCCTGCGCGAGCTGCTCGCCGGCGGCTGGCACATCGAGCAGGTGCGCCGGTGACCGCGCGAGCGCGCTACGTGCTGCTGAGCGCCGCGCGCTCGCGCACGCCGCTGGCCCCGCTCGCGGCGTCGCTGTTCGCCGTGATCGGCGTCTACGCGTACCGCGAGAACGAGGTCGGGTCCACGTTCGGGCTCACCGCCGTGCTCAGCTGCGGCCTCGCCGCGTGGCTGGTGGGCGCGGTGCTGACCGGCGAGCCGCCGGCGCAGGCGGAGATGGCGACGGTCGCGCTCGGCGGGCGCCGCGGGCGGCTGGGCGTCGACGCGGCCGCGGTGCTGATCGCCGCGACCTGGCTCACCGTGATCTTCCTCGCCTACCCGCTGGCCACCAGCCCGCTCGGGCCCACGCCGATGTTCAAGCCCGCGCCGGTGCCGATGGACCTCGTCGCCGCCGCGCTCGCCCACGCGGCGTGCGCGATCCTCGGCGGCGCGATCGGCGTGCTGTTCGCGCCGCCGCGGCTGCAGCGGCCGGCCACGTCGGTCGCCGCCACCGGCACCGCGCTGATCGCGCTCGCGGCCGCGCAGGTCGGCCCGATCGCGGTCGCTCGCGGCCTGAGCGACGCGCCGGCCGGCACGATCACCGGCGCCGAGCTGCTGGGCGAAGCGACCTGCCTGGCGCTCGCGGCGCTCGCGCTCGCGGCGGCCGTCGGCTGGGCGCGGCGCTAGCGCTGCTACACCCATGGACGAATGGGAAGCCACCTGATCGTCATGCACTCCATGGTCCGCGCGTGCCCCGGCTACAGCCGCCACGACGCCCCCTCGATCCTGATGGACGGCACGTCGGTCGATCGCGAGAGCGAGCACGGCCGCACCGTCACGGCCCAGCTGACCCGCCGGCAGGGCACGCTCGAGGAGGCGATCCAGGCCGGGGCTCACGCCCTCGGCGCCGCCGGCCTGGGCAAGGGCATCCGGCGCCAGGCGCTCGCCGCCGCCGAGAACTACTTCTACACGCGGCTCGCGCTGGAGCCCGGCCTGGCGCTCGACTTCGCGCGGCCGCTCCCGCCGACGAGCCTCGAGCTGATGCCGGAGCCGATGTACAAGGCGATCGAGGAGATCGTCGAATACGCGGTGGACGGCGACTACGCCGGGCTGCGCGACGCCTCGAACGGCCGGCTCGGTGTCGACGACCTCTATCGCCGCCTCGAGGAGGACTGCCCCGCGGCGCTCGCGCTCCCACCGCGCGAGCACTACACCGTCGAGGCGATCGCGGCGTCCGAGGAGCCCGGCGAGCCGGAGTGGGCCTACTTCGTGGACCTGTGGACCGAGGAGGGGCTCGCCCAGCTGCACATCGAGGGCGAGCTCGTCGAGTCCGGCGGCCGATACACGATCACGCTCGACGACATCGGGCCGTGAGCCCGGGCTAGCCGACCATGGACGTCTCGCTCTTCTTCGCCGGCACCGCCGGTTCCGTTCCCACCCCTCGCCGCGGGCTCCCGGCGCTGCTGCTGCGCGCCGGCGGCGAGCGGATCCTGTTCGACTGCGGCGAGGGGACCCAGCAGCAGCTCCTGCGCAGCGTCGGCCTGCCGGACCTCGACGCGATCTTCATCACCCACCTGCACCTGGACCACTGGCTCGGGCTGATCGGGATGCTCAAGACGTTCGACCTGCGCGCGCGCGAGGCGTCGCTGACGGTCTATGGGCCGCCGGGGCTCGCGGCGCTCTTCCGCCAGCTCAAGCCGATCATCGGCCGCACGCTGTACCCGCTCGTGATCGACGAGCTCGAGCCGCACGCCGAGGTCCGCTTCGGCGGCTTCCAGATCGCCGCGTTCCCGGTCAAGCACCGCGTCGAGGCGTACGGCTACGCGTTCGTGGAGGACGACCGCCCCGGCCGCTTCGACGTCGCGGCCGCGCGCCGCCTGGGCGTGACCGAGGGCCCGGACTTCGGCCGCCTGCAGCGCGGCGAGGTCGTCAACGGCGTCCGGCCCGAGCAGGTGGTGGGGGAGGACCGGCCCGGACGGCGGATCGTCTACAGCGGCGACACGGCGCCGGTCCAGACCGTCGAGGTCTATGCCGACGAGGCCGATCTGCTCGTCCACGAGGCGACGTTCTGCGAGGACGACCGGGCGCGGGCGAGCCAGACGGGCCACTCGACGGCGCGCCAGGCCGCGCAGATCGCGCGCGACGCGGGCGTGAACCTGCTCGCGTTGACCCATCTCTCCACGCGCTACTTCCCGCGCGAGATCCGCGACGAGGCGCGGGCGACGTTCGCGAACACGGTCGTCCCGCGCGACTTCGACACGATCGAGGTGCCGTTCCGCGAGCGCGGCGAGCCGCACCTGGTCAAGACCGAATTCAGCCCCGCGGCAGGGTCTTCAACCACGCGTTGATCGCCGCGAAGTCGGCGTCCGTGACCACGCGCGGCGGGAACAGGCCGTGGCCGTGCACGCCGCGGAACTCCTCGAGCTCCACCCCGCCGGCGAGCCGCGGGCCGCGCAGCCCCTGGGCCTGGTCGCCGTGGCAGGAGGCGCAGCCCAGGCCCGAGACCGAGAACGCCTGCCGTCCGGCTCTGGCCGGGTCCGCGCCCTTGGCCAGCGCGACGTCGAGCGCCGCGGCGCCCGACGCGGACTGCGCGAGCTGGCCGCCGGCGTCGATGCCGACGCCCTGGTGATAGGTCATGCGCCCGCCCAGGTAGCCCTGCGCGAGCACAGCCACGAGCGCGAGCATGCCGCCGGCGACGAGCTCGACGCCGTGCGTGTGCCGGTCCGAGGCCACGCGCCGCCAGCGCCAGCCGGCGATCGCCAGCACGATCGCGCTGGTCGCGATGCCGAGCCAGAAGTGCACGGTACCGACGCGGAAGCTGGTGCCGCGCAGGGTGGTCTGCGCCTGGCCCCACACGAGCAGCCCGGTGATGCCGGCGAGCACCACGCCGACCACGGCCGCGCCCACCACCCACGGCTCCGCGGCGACGAGCGAGGCGCCGCCGCGGCCGGTGCGTCGCACGAGGAGGATCAGCAGGTAGACCGGCACCGCGACGACCGCCAGGTGCGTCGCGGCGCCGTGAAGCTCCGAGAGGTGCGGCATCGGGCCAGGGTGTGGCGCCCGGAGTAATGGTTTTGCAAAGAGTGTCAGCGCGCGGGCACGAGGCGCGGCACGCTCACGAGCGCGCGCACCGGGCGCAGCGCGGCCAGCGCATAGGAGGCCACGGCGACCACGGCGCTCTCGACGAACAGCGCGGCCAGGCCGAGCGGCTCGCTCCAGTTGCCGATGTCGCCGCGCGCCTGCGGCAGGCCGGTCGTGCGGGTCAGCACGAACCCGGCGATCGCCGACGCGGGCAGCGCCACCGCCGCCAGCCACGCCTCGCGCGAGTTGCTGCGTACGAGCGCCGCGGCCACGGCCAGGCAGGAGACCATGAGGCCGACGTACATCCAGCCCATGTAGGGCGTCTCCTGGAACTTCGAGAGCGAGTCGAGCAGGTGGATCAGGGCGATGCCGGCGAGGCCGACCGCCGCCACGGTGCGCGCGACGATCGCCCGCGCCGTGACTTCGAGGTCATTGGAGTTCATGGGTCCAGTGTCGCCCGCCACCCCCAATCGGCCCGCGAGGAAACGGCAAAGCTTCGGTCAAGCCCTAGGATCGACGGCGTGGCCCGCGTACTGCTCGTCGAGGACGACCACGACATCGCCGAGCCGCTGGCGCGGGCGCTGGGCCGCGAGGGCTACGAGGTGAGCACGGCCGGCGACGGGCGCGTCGCGCTGGAGGCGGTGCTCGACGCGCCGCCCGACCTGATCATCCTCGACGTGGGGCTGCCCGGGATGGACGGGCTCGAGGTCTGCCGGCACGTCCGCGAGCTGCGCCCGCAGCTCCCGATCCTGATGCTGACCGCGCGCGACGGCGAGCTCGAGACCGTCGCGGGGCTCGACGCGGGCGCCGACGACTACGTGACCAAGCCGTTCCGGCTCTCGGTCCTGCTCGCCCGCGTGCGCGCGATGCTGCGCCGCAGCTCGCCGCCCGAGCTGGTGGCCGGCGAGGTCCGCGTCGACGAGGCCTCGCGGCGCGCGTGGCGCGGCGAGCGCGAGCTGGACCTGTCGCCGAAGGAGTTCGACCTGCTGATGCTGCTGGTCCGCGAGGCCGGCCGCGCGGTCACGCGCGAGCGGATCATGGACGAGGTCTGGGACGTCAACTGGTTCGGCTCGACGAAGACGCTCGACATGCACATGTCGTGGCTGCGGCGAAAGCTCGGCGACCCGCCGCTGATCTCCACGGTGCGCCGCGTCGGGTTCCGCTTCGACGGCTGATGCGGCGCCAGCTGATCGCCACGACCGCGCTGATCGCGCTCGCCGCGACGCTCGTTCTCGGGATCCCGCTCGGCCTCGTCGAGAGCGCGCGCGCCCGCAGCGACGCGCTCAGCCGGCTCGAGCGCGAGGCCGACGAGATCGCCACCGCGCTCGCCCAGCGGACCGACGGCGCGCGCTGGCTGCGCCCGGGACACGCCGCGGTCACCGGCTCGCGCACGCTCGGCCGGATGCCGGCGCTCCCGCGACTGTCGGCCAGGTCGGGGGCGTCGCAGGGCGTTCGCGTCACCGTCTACGCCTCGGCCGCCGAGGTCACCCGGCGCCGGCGCGCGGTGTGGCTCCTGGTCGGCGGCCTGGCGATCGCCGGCACGGCCGCGGCGGGCGCGCTGGCGACCCTGCAGGCCCGCCGCTTCATCCGCCCGCTCGAGCGTCTGGCGGCCACGTCGGCGCGGCTGGGCTCCGGCGACTTCTCGGCCCGCGCGGGCCGGATGGACCTGCCGGAGCTCGACCGCGTAGCGGCCGCGCTGGACGCCGCGGCGGTCCAGATCGCGCAGCTCGTCGGGCGCCAGCGCGAGTTCGCCGCCAACGTCTCGCACCAGCTGCGCACGCCGCTGACCGCGATGCGCCTGCGCCTGGACGAGCTCGCGACGCTCGAGGACCCCGAGGCCGCGCAGGAGGAGCTCGAGGCGACGCTGCGGGCGGCCGACCGGCTCGAGCGGACGGTCACCGACCTGCTCGCGCTCGCCCGCGCGGGGGACATCGGCCGCCCGCGCGACGTCGACCTCGCCGACCTGGCGCGCGAGCACGCCGCCGGCTGGCAGCCGATCTACGCGCGCGCGGGCCGCGCGCTGCGGGTCTCGATCGAGGCGCCGCTGCCCGCCCGGGTCAGCCCCGGCGGCGTCGCCCAGGCGCTCGACGTGCTGCTCGAGAACGCGATCGCCCACGGTGCCGGCACGACGCGGCTCCAGGGCCTCGTCAGCAACGGGCGCAGCGTGCTGGCGGTCCAGGACGACGGGCCCGGCGTGCAGGCCGGGCTCGAGCAGGCGATCTTCGAGCGCAACGTCTCGACCGCCGGCTCGACCGGCCTGGGGCTGCCGCTGGCGCGCGCGCTCGTGGAGGCCGACGGCGGGCGCCTGATCCTCGCCGGCACGCGCCCCGCGCGCTTTGAGATCGTGCTGCCGCGTCTGCCGTCGGAGCGCACTGCTACGGTGCCAGCGTCCCTTTAACCCGGTCCCGAGAGGCCAGGAAGGAACCCGATTGCCTGATTCGAAGGTCGTCCTCGACGAGGACGACATCCGCCGCACGCTCGTACGCATCGCGCACGAGGTGGTCGAGAAGAACAGCGGCCGCCCCGTCGCCATCGTCGGCATCCACCGCCGCGGAGCGCACCTCGCGACCCGCCTGCACGCGCTCGTCAGCGACCTGCTGGAGTCCGACGTCCCGCTCGGGGACATCGACATCGCGTTCTACCGCGACGACCTGACGACCCGCGGCGCCGATCCCGCGGTGCACGACTCCAACCTCGACTTCCGGCTCGAGGACTACACGGTCGTGCTGGTCGACGACGTGCTCTACACCGGCCGCACCGTCCGCGCCGCGATCGAGGCGCTGTTCGACTACGGGCGCCCCGCGCGCGTCCAGCTCGCCGTGCTGGCCGATCGCGGCCACCGCGAGCTGCCGCTGCGCCCCGACTACGTCGGGAAGAACCTGCCGACCGCGCGCGGCGAGCGCGTGAACGTCCACGTCCACGAGGTCGACGGCGTGGACGAGGTCACCATCACCGCTCTGGAGGAGGCACTCTCGTGAGGCATCTGCTCTCCATCGCCGACCTGGATCGCGCCGGCATCGAGCGCCTCCTGGACCGGGCGAAGACGTTCACCGAGGTCTCCGAGCGCGAGATCAAGAAGGTCCCGGCGCTGCGCGGCCGGCGCGTCCTGAACCTGTTCTACGAAGCGTCCACGCGCACGCGCTCGAGCTTCGAGCTCGCCGCCAAGTCGCTCTCGGCGGACGTCATCAACTTCGCGTCGAGCGGCTCGGCGGTCGAGAAGGGCGAGTCCTTCAAGGACACGGTCCAGACGCTGTCGGCCTACCGGCCGGACGTGATCGTCATCCGCACCCCGCACGTCGGCGCCGCCAAGATGGTCGCCGACTGGACCACGGCGGGCGTCGTCAACGCCGGCGACGGCAAGCACGAGCACCCGACGCAGGCGCTGCTCGACGTCTACACGCTGCGCGAGCGGCTCGGCGCGCTCGACGGGGCCAACATCTGGATCGTCGGCGACGTGATGCACAGCCGCGTCGCGCGCTCGAACATCATGGCGTTCTCGATGCTCGGCGCGAAGGTCACCGTGTGCGGCCCGCCGACGCTGATCCCGCGCGGGATGGAGGCGCTCGGCTGCGACGTCGAGTACACGCTCGACCGGCTCGGCGAGGCCGACGTGGTGTACGCGCTGCGGATGCAGCACGAGCGCATGAGCGGCTCGTTCGTGCCGTCGCTGCGCGAGTACGCCGCCGTCTACCAGATCAACGGCCGCCGCCTGACCCCGCGCCAGGTGCTGATGCACCCCGGCCCGGTCAACCGCGGCGTGGAGCTCGCCGCCGAGGTGATCGACTCGCCGCAGGCGGTGATCGGCCAGCAGGTCGCGGCGGGCGTGGTCGTGCGCATGGCGGTGCTCTACGAGCTGCTCGCGGGCCGCTCCGCGCCCCAGCCGGCGCTCGCGGCGGCGGTGCCGGCATGATGGACCACCGCCCCGTCGCGCCCGCGGATCTGCTGATCCGCGGCGCCCACGTGCTCGACCGCCGCGCGGGGCTCGACGCGCGGCTTGACGTGCTCGTCCGCGGCGGCGAGATCGCCGCGATCGGCGAGCGCCTGGAGTTCTCCGGCGAGGTGCTCGACGGCGAGGGCCGCCATCTCTTCCCCGGCTTCGTCGACCCGCACGTGCACTTCCGCGTCCCCGGCCAGGAGCACAAGGAGGACCTCGAGACCGGCACGCGCAGCGCCGCGGCCGGCGGCTACGTGGCCGTCGTGGCGATGCCCAACACGTCGCCGACCGTCGACTCCGCCCCGATCCTGCGCTCGCTGCGCGAGGCGGCGCGGCGCGACGCGCGCATCCCGCTCGGCTTCCTCGCCGCGGTCACGCGCGGCCTGGAGGGCGAGGCGCTGACCGAGATGGCCGAGCTGCGCGAGTCCGGCGCGCTCGGCTTCACCGACGACGGCAAGCCGGTCCACCGCGCCGGCATCCTCCAGAAGGCGCTCCAGTACCAGAAGCTCGTCGGCGGCGTGATCTGCCTGCACGAGGAGGACCCGACGCTCTCGGGCAAGGGCGTGATGCACGAGGGGGAGGTCTCGGCGCGGCTCGGGCTCGCCGGGATCCCGTCGATCTCGGAGTCGACGCTGATCGCCCGCGACGCCGCGATCGCGGCCTACGAGGGCGGGCGCATCCACGTCCAGCACCTGAGCGCGCGCGAGTCCGTCGAGAACGTCGCGGAGGCCAAGGCGCGCGGCGTGCGGATCAGCGCCGAGGCGAGCCCGCACCACCTCACGCTGACCGACGAGGCCCTGCTCGAGAACCTCGACACGCGGCTGAAGATGAACCCGCCGCTGCGCTCGGAGGCCGACCGCCAGGCACTCATCGAGGGCCTGCGCGACGGCACGATCGACTGCATCGCCACCGACCACGCGCCGCACGCGCGCGAGGAGAAGGAGGTGCCGTTCGAGGAGGCGCCGATGGGCACGACCGGGCTCGAGACGGCGTTCGCGGCGCTCTACACCGAGCTCGTGCTGCCGGGCGTCCTGCCGCTCGGGCTCGTGGTCGAGAAGCTCTCGGCGGGCGCCGCGCTGCTGGGCCTGCCGACGCCGGAGCTGCGCACGGGCCGCCCGGCCGATCTCGTGCTGGTCGACCTGCGGGGCGAGTGGGAGGTCGGCGAGGCCGGCTACGAGTCGCGCGCCGAGAACTGCTGCTTCGCCGGGCGCACGCTGCGCGGCAAGGTGCTCGCTACGCTCGCCGCCGGCGGCGTGGTGTACCGCGAGCGCGCGCTGGTGGCGGTTTGAGCGCATACGTGCTGCTCGAGGACGGGGCGCGCTTCGACGGCGAGGCCGTCGGGGCGCGCGGCTCCGTGACCGGCGAGGTCGTCTTTACGACCGGGATGTCGGGCTACCAGGAGTCGATGACCGACCCGAGCTTCGCCCGCCAGCTGATCACGTTCACGACCGCGCACGTCGGCAACTACGGCGTCTCGGCGTCGGCGATGGAGTCCGACCGCATCCACGCGGCCGGCGCGATCATGCGCGCGGCGTCCGATCACGCGGATGCGCCGGGCTGCGAGGGCGGCTGGCTGAGCTGGCTCGCCGACCACGGCGTGCCGGCGATCACGGGCGTGGACACGCGCGCGCTCGTACGCCACATCCGCTCCGAGGGCGCGATGCGCGGCGGGATCTTCGCCGCCGACGTGCCCGAGACCGAGGCGCGCGAGCGCGTCGACGCCGAGCCTCGGATGGTCGGGCGCGATCTCGCGCGCGAGGTCACGACGCCCATCCCGCGCGTCTTCGAAGCCTCGGGCGGGCCGCGGATCGTGGCCCTGGACACCGGGATCAAGACCTCGATCATCCGCAACTTCACGCAGCGCGGCGCGACACTCGAGCTCTACCCGTGCACGACGTCCGCGCAGGAGCTGCTGGCGCGCGACCCCGACGGGTTCTTCCTCGTCCCCGGCCCGGGCGACCCGGCGGCGCTCGACCACATCGTCGAGACGATCCGCACGCTGCTGTCCAGCAAGCCGGTGTTCGGGATCTGCCTCGGCCACCAGCTGCTCTCGCGCGCCGCGGGCCTGGACACGTTCAAGCTCCCGTTCGGCCACCGCGGCGCCAACCACCCGGTCAAGGACCTGCGCACCGGCCGGATCGCGATCACGTCGCAGAACCACGGCTTCGCGGTCGCGGGCACGCCCGGCGAGCGCATCGAGACCGACCTCGGCGCCGCCGAGCTGACGCACGTGAACCTCTACGACGGCACGGTCGAGGGCATCCGGCTGCTCGACGTGCCCGCCGGCTGCGTGCAGTACCACCCCGAGGCCGGCCCGGGGCCGAACGACTCGCTGGGCCTGTTCGACGAGTTCCTGGGGGCGTTCAGTGCCGCGTAGGGACGACCTCCACAAGATCCTCGTGCTGGGCTCGGGCCCGATCGTGATCGGCCAGGCCGCCGAGTTCGACTACTCCGGCGCGCAGGCCTGCAAGGTGCTGCTCGAGGAGGGCTACGAGGTCGTGCTCGTGAACTCCAACCCGGCGACGATCATGACCGACCCGGAGTTCGCGACCGCGACCTACGTCGAGCCGCTGCTGCCGGGGCCGGTGACCCAGGTGATCGAGCGCGAGCGCCCGGACGCGCTGCTCCCGACGCTCGGCGGCCAGACCGCGCTCAACCTCGCCAAGACGCTGCACGAGGACGGCACGCTGGCGCGCTTCGGCGTCGAGCTGATCGGCGCCGACTACGACGCCATCTGCCGCGCCGAGGATCGCGAGCAGTTCGACGCCACGATGCAGGCCGCCGGCCTGCGCACGGCGCGCAACACGATCGCGACGTCGGTCGCCGATGCGCGCGCCGCGCTCGACGCCTTCGGGCTGCCGCTGATCATCCGCCCGGCGTTCACGCTCGGCGGGCGCGGCGGCGGCATCGCGCGCACGCCCTCCGACGTCGAGGCGATCGTGGCGCGCGGGCTCGCCGCGTCGCCGATCGGGCAGGTCCTGATCGACGAGTCGGTGCTCGGCTGGGGCGAGTTCGAGCTCGAGGTGATGCGCGACCACGCGGACAACGTGGTCGTCGTGTGCTCGATCGAGAACATCGACCCGATGGGCGTCCACACCGGCGACAGCGTGACCGTCGCCCCGCAGCAGACGCTGTCGGACCGCGTCTACCAGCAGCTGCGCGACCAGGCGATCGCGGTCATCCGCGCCGTCGGGGTGGAGACCGGCGGCTCGAACGTGCAGTTCGCGGTCAACCCGGCGACGGAGGAGATCGTCGTCATCGAGATGAACCCGCGTGTCTCGCGCTCGAGCGCGCTGGCCTCGAAGGCCACCGGGTTCCCGATCGCCAAGATCGCCGCGCGGCTCGCGGTCGGCTACCGGCTCGACGAGATCCCCAACGACATCACGCGCCGCACGCCGGCCGCGTTCGAGCCGACGCTCGACTACGTCGTCGTCAAGTGGCCGCGGTTCGCGTTCGAGAAGTTCCCCGGCGTCGACGCCGCGCTCTCGACGCACATGAAGTCGGTCGGCGAGGTGATGGCGATCGGGCGCACGTTCACCCAGGCCTTCGGCAAGGCGCTGCGCTCGCGCGAGCTTGACACTCAGGCTGACGTTGACGGTTCCGATGACGAGCTCCTGCAGCGGCTCGAGACGCCGGGCGCGGACCGCTTCGACGTGCTGCTCGAGCTCCAGCGGCGCGGCGTCGCGGACGCCGAGCTGCGCGCCCGCACCGGCATCGACCCGTGGTTCCTGCGCGAGCTGCGCGGGCTCGAGCACGCGTTCGAGGGCGTCCGCTCGTTCCGCGCCGTGGACACGTGCGCGGCCGAGTTCGAGGCCGAGACGCCGTACTACTACTCCGCTTGGGACCGGGCCCCGGCCGGCGAGGTGCGGCGCGGCGAGCGCCCCAGCGTGATGATCCTCGGCTCCGGCCCGAACCGGATCGGCCAGGGGATCGAGTTCGACTACTGCTGCGTGCACGCGGCGATGACCGTGCGCGAGTCCGGCCGCGACGCCGTGATGGTCAACTGCAACCCCGAGACGGTCTCGACCGACTACGACACGTCGGACCGGCTGTACTTCGAGCCGCTGACGCTCGAGGACGTGCTGGCGATCGTCGAGGTCGAGCGGCCCGAGGGCGTGATCGTGCAGTTCGGCGGCCAGACGCCGCTGCGGCTGGCCGCGGGGCTCGAGGCGGCGGGCGTGACGCTGCTCGGCACGCAGCCCGAGGCGATCGACCTCGCGGAGGCGCGCGGGCGCTTCGGCGCCCTGCTCGAGCGGCTCGGCCTGAAGGCGCCGCCCTACGCGCTGGCGCCGACGCCCGAGGCCGCGCTGGCGGCGGGCCCGCGGGTCGGCTTCCCGGTCCTCGTCCGGCCCAGCTACGTGCTCGGCGGCCGCGCGATGGAGCTCGCCTACGACGAGGCGATGCTGGCCGACTACCTGCGGCGGGTCAAGCCGCAGGGCGAGATCTTCCTCGACCGCTTCCTCGAGAACGCGATCGAGGTCGACGTCGACGCGATCTGCGACGGCGAGGAGGTCTGGATCGGCGGCATCATGCAGCACGTCGAGGAGGCCGGCATCCACTCCGGTGACTCGGCCTGCGTGCTGCCGCCGCACTCGCTCGGCGCCGAGATGCTCGACGAGATCCGCGCCGCGACGCGCGACCTCGCGCTCGCGCTCGGCGTGGTGGGGCTGATCAACGTGCAGTACGGCGTCTACGGCGACGACCTGTACGTGATCGAGGCCAACCCGCGCGCGTCGCGCACGGTGCCGTTCGTGAGCAAGGCGATCGGGCTGCCGCTGGCCAAGCTCGCCTGCCGGGTGATGCTGGGGGAGAAGCTCGCGGCGCTGGGCCTGCCCGAGGACGCGTGGGGGGCCCACGTGAGCGTCAAGGAGGCCGTGCTGCCGTTCGACCGGTTCTCCGGCGCCGACGCGCTGCTCGGCCCCGAGATGCGCTCGACCGGCGAGGTGATGGGCGTCGCGGCGGACTTCCCGGCCGCGTTCGCCAAGGCCCAGGCGGCGGTCGGCGTCACGCCTGCCCGCGAGCGGCACGGTGTTCCTGACCGTGACCGACTCCGACAAGTCGGCGGTGATGGGCATCGCGGCGCAGCTGCACGACCTCGGGTTCCGGATCGTCGCGACGCGCGGCACCGCGTCGGCGATCACCCGCATGGGCATCCCGGTCGAGACGCTGAACAAGCTCCAGGACGGCTCGCCGCACGTGGTCGACTGGATCGAGCGCGGCGACGTCGACCTCGTGATCAACACGCCGACCGGCACCGCCGCGCGCTCGGACGGCTACGAGATCCGCCGCGCCGCGGTCGCGCGCGGGGTTCCGTGCATCACGACGATCGCGGGCGGGATGGCGGCGGCGCGCGCGATCTCGCGGGGCCGCGTCGGCGAGCCGCCCGTGATCTCGCTGCAGGAGCTGCACGCGAACGGGGTCTCAGGCGAGACAGGTGTCGCCGCCGAAGGCGAAGACCACGGACCCGCCGGCGGCCGAGCCCCCTGGGCGAGGACTAGGGCATGACGGCGCCGCTGGGCCGGCGGCTCGCGCAGGTGTGTGCCTACCGGCGCGTCGGCGCCTACGACGTGCTCGCGTGCGAGGACCTCGACGGGCCGGCGCCGCGCGCGGGCCAGTTCTACATGCTCGCGGCCGCTGAGCGGTGGGGCGGGGGCGCCGACGAGCGCCCGTTCCTGCCGCGCGCGTTCAGCGTGCTGCGCGCCCGCGCCGGCGCCGCGGCCGCGCCTGGCGAGGCCCCGGCCGCGCCCGGCAACGGCCCGGCCGTGTCCGGCGGCGGCCCGGCCGCGGCCGTTGACGCGGCGGCGCTGCGGCTCGAGTTCATGCTCGAGGCCGTCGGGCCGGGCACGCAGCGGCTCGGCGAGCTGCGCGCGGGCGACGGGCTGTGGCTGGCCGGGCCGTTCGGCAACGGCTTCGCGGCGCCGCGCGACGGGCGCCGGGCGCTGCTCGTCGGCGGCGGCGTCGGCGCGGCGCCGCTGGCGATCTGGGACGACGCGCTGGCCGGCGCCGGTCCGCTCGTGCTGCTCGGCTTCCGCGACGCCGCGCACGCCGCGGGGGCGTCGCTGCTCGCCGGCGCGCGCGTCGCCACCGACGACGGCAGCGCCGGCCACCAGGGCCCCGTGACCGACCTGCTGCTCGCCGAACTCGGCGCGGACGCGCACGCCGAGGTCTACGCCTGCGGCCCGCCCGGCATGCTCGAGGCCGTGCGCGCCGTCTGCGCCGAGCACGGCGTGCCGGCCCAGCTCGCGCTCGAGTCCGGCATGGCCTGCGGCTACGGTGCCTGCTTCGGGTGTGTCGTCCCCACCCGTTCGGGCTATGTCCGCCTGTGCGTCGACGGGCCGGTGCTCGACGCCGACGAGCTTGAAACCGTGGTTACGCATTAGATGTTCCTCGACCTCGCGGATCCGATCGTCAACGCCTCCGGGACATTCGACGCGATCGCCGCCCGGCGGGTGTTCGGCGACGCGCTGCTGGAGCGCTTCCCGTTCGCCGCATTCGTCACCAAGACCGTCACGCTCGCGCCGCGCCAGGGCAACCCGCCGCCGCGCCTGTACGAGCTGCCGGCCGGCCTGCTGAACTCGATCGGCCTGCCCAACAAGGGGCTCGACGCGTTCCTCGCGCAGGACCTGCCGCGGCTCGCGCAGCTGCCGGTCCCGCTGATCGTCAACGTCATGGGCCATTCGGCGCAGGAGCTCGCCCGGCTCGTCTCGGCGGTCGGCGAGCGCGACGAGGTGCGCGCGCTGGAGCTCAACGTCTCCTGTCCCAACGTCAAGACCGGCCTGATGTTCGGCGCCGATCCGCACGAGCTGGCAAGCCTGCTGGACGCGGTGCGCCCGGCCACCGGCAAGCCGCTGATCGTCAAGCTCACGCCCAACACCGCGTCGCCCGCCGCGGTCGCCGCGGCGGCCGAGCAGCACGGCGCGGACGCCGTCTCGCTGATCAACACGCTGCGCGGCATGGTGCCGCACCCGCACCGCCCGGGCGAGCCCTGGCTCGGAGGCACGACCGGCGGCGTCTCGGGACCGGCGGTCCGCGCGGTGGCACTCGCGCAGGTCGCCGAGGTGCGGGCACGCATACGTCTGCCCATCGTGGGTATGGGTGGGGTACAGTCAGGCCGTCACGCTGACGACCTGCTGCGTGCGGGCGCAGATTTGGTCGCGGTCGGAACGGAGTCCTTCCGGGATTCGCTGGCCGGTGATCGGATCCGGAGAGAGCTCCGGGCCATTCGGCCTGGACACTCCGTCGTGCGCAGCTAAGCCGTCCAAAAGCCCTGCAAAAAGGCGGCTTACTGTCAAGTCCCCTATACAGCGCTGAACCTCAAGTACAGGTCAAGGTGAATTCCTCCCCAACGCCCTTGTCGCCACGCCGGAGCGATGTAGACTCGCCGCCCATGCCGCCAGCGACGAAGACGCCCGCCAAGCCCACCTCGGCTGCACCAGAGCGTTCCCTCGTCCAGCGCATGGAGGCGCTTCAACGAGCCAACGAGATCCGGACCCGGCGCGCGGCGCTCAAGCGCGACCTGAAGGCGGGCCGCGTCAGCATTCACGACCTCCTGCTCGAGCCGCCGGACTATGTAGGGACAGCGAAGGTCTTCGACATGCTCCTGGCGGTACCCAAGTACGGGCGCGTGAAGGTCAACAAGGTCCTGCAGCTCTGCCGCATCTCGCCCTCGAAGACGATCGGCGGCCTCTCGCAGCGCCAGCGCACGGAGCTCGTCTCCATGCTGCGACGCTAAGCGGAGTGCCTCCTCGGGTCTTCGTCATCACCGGCCCCTCCGGGGTCGGGAAGGGCACCCTCATCCGTACGCTGCTGGAGCGCGTTCCGCAGCTTCAGCTCGCGGTGTCCGCGACCACGCGCGACCCGCGCCCGGGGGAGGAGGACGGCGTGCACTACCACTTCCTCGACGACGCCGAGTTCGACCGGCGCGTGCACGCGGGCGAGTTCGTCGAGCACGCCGACTACTCAGGGCGCCGCTACGGGACGCTGCGGTCCGAGCTCGACCGCCGCCGCGCGGCCGGCGCGTCGGTCGTGCTGGAGATCGAGGTGCAGGGCGCGCGCCAGGTCGCGAGGACGCTGCCGGAGGCGATCCGCATCTTCATCGCGCCGCCGTCGGAGGAGACGCTGCGCACGCGGCTGATCGGCCGCGGCACCGACGACGCGGACCAGATCGAGGCGCGGCTCGGCGTCGCCAAGGCCGAGCTCGAGGCCGCCGAGGACTTCGCGCACATCGTCAACAACGACCGGCTCGACGACGCCGCGGACGAGCTGGAGCGCGTGGTTCTAGAATCACTGAAGTGATCTCTCCCCGCGTAGACCGCCTGCTCGAACACGTCGACTCGCCGTACGCGAGCGTGATCGTCGCCGCCAAGCGCGCGCGGCAGATCAACTCGTACTACCACAATCTCGGGGAGGGCACCTTCGAGGAGTTCCCGCCCCCGATGGTCGACACGGTGTCCAAGAACTATCTGACGATCGCCCTCGAGGAAGTGGCGACCGGCAAGATCGCCTACCGCTACCGCGGATAAGCGAGAAGGCAGACCTCCCCTCCACCCGATCGTCCGAGTGAGGATGTGGAAGGGGGGCATCCCCTCCGCCCCACCCCGATCATCCGACCTTCCAATGATGCGCATCCTGCTCGGAGTGTGCGGCGGCATCGCGGCCTACAAGGCACTCGAGTTCACGCGCCTGGCGCTCAAGGCCGGGCATGCCGTGCGCGTGGTGCAGACCGAGGCGGCCACGCGCTTCGTGGGTCCGGCGTCGTTCGCGGGCATCACCGGCGCGCCGGTGCTGATCAGCGAGTGGGAGCCCGACCCGCTGCGCGGCGCCTTCCCGGGCGACCCGCTGCCCGCCCACGCGCCGCTCTCGCACCTCGCGCTCGTCGAGCGCGCGGACGCGTACCTGGTCGCGCCGGCCAGCGCGCAGACGCTGGCCAAGCTCGCGCACGGCCATGCCGACAACCTCCTCACCGCGGCCGCGCTCGCATGCCGGCGACCGCTGATCGTCGCTCCGGCCATGAATAATGCGATGTTCGAGCACGCCGCCACGCAGGCGAACCTCGCGACGCTGCGCGCGCGCGGCGTGATCGTGCTCGAACCGGAAACCGGGCCGCTCGGCTCGCCGGGCGAGTTCGGGATCGGCCGCCTGCCCGAGCCGCCGGCGCTGCTCGCCGCCGTCGAGGCCGCGGCGCGCGGCGACGATCCCCGCTGGTCGGGTCTGAACGTGCTCGTCACCGCCGGCGGCACGCGCGAGCCGATCGACAGCGTGCGCTTCGTCGGCAACCGCTCTTCCGGCCGGATGGGGCTCGCGCTGGCCGCCGAGGCCCAGCGGCGCGGCGCCAACGTCACCGTCGTCGCGGCCAACGTGTCGATCTCCCGTCCTGCGGGAATCGAATACCTCGACGTGCAGACCGCCGCCGAGCTCGCCGCCGCCTGCCGCGAGCGGTTCGCGGCCTGCGACGTGCTGCTGATGGCCGCCGCCGTCGCCGACTATCGGCCCGCCGACGCCCACGCCGGCAAGCTCAAGAAGGACCAGACCGGAGCGGAACTCACGCTGCGCCTCACCCGTACCGAGGATGTGCTGTCCGGACTCGCCGCCCACCGCCGTCCCGGCCAGGTGCTCGTCGGCTTCGCCGCCGAGCACGGCGACGGTGCGCTCGCCTACGGACGTGACAAGCTCGCCCGTAAGGGAATCGACGCCGTCGTCGTTAATGACGTGGGCGCCGAAGGCGTCGGCTTCGACACGCCCGACAACGAGGTCTGGATCGTCACCGCCGGCGCCGAGTCACACGTTCCGAAGGCGTCCAAGGGGCGGATCGCCGCCGCTGTGTTGGACACTGTCTTGAGCCCCCGTTCATCAACCGACAGGAAAGTGCACAGCTGATGGAACCGCTGGAGGAGGCGGCCCCGGAGGGGCTAAGGCAGGCTGAGATCGACGCCGCGGCATCGGTCGCGCGGCGCGTGTCGGAGAACATCCGCAAGGCGATCCAGATCCGCGACGCGGTGCTGGAGAACGTCACCGTGACGCTGCTCGCCGAGGGTCACATCCTCGTCGAGGACTACCCCGGCGTCGGCAAGACCGCGCTCGCGCGCGCGCTCTCGCGCTCGATCGACTGCGCGTTCGCGCGCGTCCAGTGCACCGCCGACCTGTTGCCCGCCGACATCATCGGCACCCAGATCTACAACCAGCGTGAAGCTCGCTTCGAGTTCCGCCCCGGTCCGATCTTCGCCAACGTCGTGCTCGTCGACGAGATCAACCGCGCGTCGCCCAAGACGCAGTCCGGCCTGCTCGAGTGCATGCAGGAGCGCCACGTCACCGTCGACGCGACGTCGCACGAGCTGGCGCGCCCGTTCATGGTCTTCGCGACCCAGAACCCAGTCGAGTACGAGGGCACGTACCCGCTGCCCGAGGCGCAGGTGGACCGCTTCATGGTCCGGCTCTCGCTCGGCTACCCGGATGCCGCCGCCGAGGCGGGGATGCTGCTCGGCCACGAGTCGCGCGACCGCGTGCTCGACCTCGAGGCGGTCGCGTCACGCGCGGAGGTGGTGGACGCGGTCGAGACCGTGCACCGCGTGCACGCCTCCAAGGCGCTGCGCGACTACATCGTCGCGCTGCTGCGCCGCACGCGCGACGACGACCGCGTCGAGCTCGGCGCCTCGCCGCGCGCGGGGCTGATGCTGCTGCGGGCCGCCAAGGCGCGCGCGCTGGTGCACGGGCGCGACCACGCGCTGCCCGACGACGTCCAGGCGCTCGCCGACGCCGTGCTCGCGCACCGCATCATGCTCGCCCCGGAGGCGGCCGGCGTGCACCGCAGCGAGATCGTCGCGGACGCGATCACCGCCGTCCCGGCGCTCTGAACGCGATGCGGGCGGCGCCGGCTCAGACGGCGGGGCGGGGGCGCTAGTCGATGCGCTCGGCCCTGGGCTGCGCGGCGCTGGGCATCCTGCTGCTGCTCGTCGCGGGCACGTTCGACGCCGAGCCGCTGTACGTCACCGGCGCGGCGCTGCTGCTGCTCGGCGCCGGAGCGCTGATCTGGATCGGCGTCGGGAGCCTGGGCGCGACGCTCAACCGCGAGCTGACGGCGCGCTCGGTCACCGAGGAGCAGCCGCTGCAGGTGCGGCTGCTCGTGAAGGCCGGCCGGCTGGCGCTCCCGCCGGGCTGGATCGACGAGCCGCTGCTGCCCGAGCCGGTGCGGCTGCCCGCGGGGCGGCGCGAGGCGCGCGTGCGCATCGAGGTCACGTTCGGCCGCCGCGGGCGCCGCCGGCTCCCGCCCGCCGCGCTCGTGCTGCGCGACCCGTTCGGGCTGGCGCAGCGCACGATCACGGGTCCGGCCACCGACGAGGTGCTCGTGCTGCCGAAGCTCTATCCCGTGAGCATGACCGCGGGCGGCGGCGACGCGACGCCGGCGCACGCCCGCGCGTCGCTGCTGGCGGCGGCGGAGACCGAGATCGACGGCCTGCGCCCGTGGCGCGAGGGCTCGCCCGCCTCGCGCATCCACTGGCAGTCGTTCGCGCGCGGCGCCGGGCTGATGGAGCGCAAGCTGATCTCCGAGGCGGACTCGCGCCCGCTGGTCGTGCTGGACCCGCGCACCCCGGCCTCGCCCGAGGCGCTCGACGCCGCGGTGCGCGCCGCCGGGTCGCTGGCGGTGCACTTCGCGCGCCGCTCGGGCTGCTCGCTGCTGCTGCCCGGCGACCGCCGAGCCGCGGTGCTCGAGCCCGATCTGCTGGCGTGGCCCGCGCTGCACGTGCGGCTCGCGCTGATCGACGAGCGCGCCGGCCCGTCGCTCGCCGCCGCCCAGAACCGCCGCGGGCTCGTCGTGTACGTCGCGGCGCGCATCGTGGACCGCGCGCCGCGCGGGCTCGGGCGCACGCCCGGCGGCTGCCTGATCGTCGTGCCGGGGGCGCTCGCCGGCCGCCGCGCCCTGCTCGAGGTCGCGGGCTGCCACGCCTACGCGGCCGGCCGCCACAGCGGCCCCGCCGCCGTCGCCGCGCTGGAGGGGGCCGCGTGAGCGCGGGGCGCCGGGAGGAGGCGGGCGCGTGAGCGCCGCGAGCGCCGCGCAGCTCGGCGGCGCGCGCGAGCACGACGCGCCGCCGGCCGCCGCGCGCCGCGTGCGCGAAGGCGAGCCGCTGCTTGGAGTGGCACTGGCGCGCGCGCTCGCGTTCGCCGCGCTGACCGCGTGGGGCGCGCTGCACTGGATGGCGATGCTCGAGCCCAGCCAGCCCGGGCGCGGCTGGACCGTCCTGCTCGTCGCGATGCTGGGCGTCGCCACCATGCTCGGCGTGCGCCGGCTGCCCGGCGCGTGGCGGGTGCTCGCCGCGCTGCTCGCCGTCGTCCCCCTGGTCGCGCTCGCCTTCCTGGCCGGAGCGGTGCCGTCGGGACTGCTGGCGCCGACCCGCTGGGGCGAGCTGGCCGGCGGCATCTCGCGCGGGCTCAGCGACCTGCCCGGCGTGCGCGTGCCCTACCGCGGGCTCGACGACTGGGTGCGGACGGTGATCCCGCTCGGCGGCAGCATGATCGCGCTGCTCGCGGCGCTGCTCGCGTTCTGGCCGCGGCGCACCAGGCTCGGCCGCCCGGTCGCGGCGCTGCTGGCGCTGATCGTGCTCTACGTCGTGCCCGTCGTCGCGATCGGCTTCTCGGCCGAGTTCATCAGCGGCGCGGTCTTCACGCTGCTGACCGTCGCCTTCCTGCGACTCGAGAAGCTGCGCCCGCCGGAGCTGCCGGCCGCCGCCGCGCTGACGCTCGCCACGCTCGTGCTGGCGCTGATCGCCGCGCCCGCGCTCAACCGCCCGGACCCGTGGTTCGACTACGAGACCTGGGCGCAGGAGACGTCGGCGAGCAAGTCCACGACCTACACGTGGAACCACACCTACGGCCCGCTCAACTGGCCGCGCGACGGCCGCGAGCTGCTGCGCATCACGGCGCCGCACCCGGCCTACTGGAAGACCGAGAACCTCGACGCGTTCGACGGACTGCACTGGGACCGCACGCAGATCACGAACCAGACCGAGGACCTCCCGCTCAGCTTTGCCGCGCGGCGCGCGGGCACGGAGACGATCAAGGTCTCGGTCCGCAACCTGCGCACGGATCAGTACGTGGTCGCGGGCTCGGCGCTGGACATCGACATGCCGCCGCTGCATCCGCTCCCGACGCTCGACGGGCTCTACATCCCTCCGCGCACGCTGCGCCGCGGCGACGCCTACCGCGTGCAGGTCTACGTGCCCAAGCCGACCCCGGCGCAGCGCCGGCGCGCCGGCGTCGACTACGGCCCGACGCTGCGCGAGTACGAGCAGCTCGGCGTCCGGATCCCGGGCGGCGGGGCGATCTCGAGCACGCAGGTGTGGTTCCCGCCGTATGGCTCCGACCAGACCGACCTCGGCTCCGGCCCGCCGGTGTTGACCCAGGCCGAGATCCTCGACCGGCTCGATGCGGGCGGCCTCGGGCGCACCTACCGGCTCGCCCAGCAGCTCAAGCGCGGCACGCGCACGCCGGAGGACTACGTGCAGCGCGTGCTCGCCTACCTCGCGCAGCCGGACTTCACCTACACCGAGGTCCCGCCGCGCTCCGCGGACACGCTCGAGGGCTTCCTGTTCGACGCCAAGACCGGCTACTGCCAGCACTACTCGGGGGCGATGGCGCTGCTGCTGCGGATGGCGGGCATCCCGGCGCGCGTGTCCACCGGCTTCTCGACCGGCGCGACCGACATCAAGACCGGCGAGTTCGTGGTGCGCGACTTCGACGCGCACTCCTGGGTCGAGGTCTACTACCCCGGCTGGGGCTGGGTGACCTTCGACCCGACGCCCGCCGCCTCGCCCGCGCGCAGCCAGCCGCTCGACGCCGTGAACAGCGGCGGCGGCACCGGCGTCGCGTCGCAGCAGGCGCTCAACGGCGACCCGCTGTCCGAGCGCGGCGCCAACGTCCCGCTGGTCGCCAGGCACGCGCCGTGGTGGCACATCCCGGCGCTCGTGGCCGGCGCGCTGGCGCTGCTCGCGCTGCTCGCGCTCGCGCTGCGGCGCCGGCGCCGCGGCGCGCCGCCGGCGCTGTCGGAGCTCGAGCGGGCATTGCGCCGCGCCCGCCGCGAGCCGGCGCCGGGGACGACGCTGCACGCGCTCGAGCTGCGCTTCGCCGCCACGCCCGCGGCGGCCGGCTACGTGCGCGCGCTGCGCGAGAACCGCTACCGCGACGTCCCCGCGCATCCGAGCCGCGCGCAGCGCCGCGGCCTGCGGTCCGAACTCGGACGGGGGCGCGGCCTGCGCGGCCGCCTGCGGGCCTGGTGGGCGCTCCCGCCGAGGTGAAAGCAGCCGGGGGCGGGCCTACAATCGTGCGGATGGACGATGTCTATGACCTCTATCAGCGAGGAATGGCGCTGCTGGAGGACGGGCACTTCCACCAGGCGACGGTCCCGCTCGCCAAGGCGCGCGACCTCGAGCCCGACAAGACGTCGATCCGTGAGGCGCTGGGCCGCGCGTACTTCCGCTCCGGCGGCTTCGAGCAGGCGCGCCAGGAGTTCGAGGCGGTCGTCGAGCGCGCCCCGACCAACGACTACGCGCTGTTCTGCCTCGGCCGCGCGCTGATGCAGCTCGGGCGCACCGAGGAGGCGCGCAAGCCGCTGACGCTCGCGGCGTGCATGAACCCCCAGCGGCGCGACTACCGGATCTACCGCGATCGCGCGCGCAAGGCGGCGTAGCCGCTGCTAACCTCAATCACATAGCTTTTCGCGGCCGGAAGGCCAGTGTTTGGGAAGCGGGCGAAGAGCCCGCTTTTTTGTTGAATAGAGGAGGTGACATGAGCACGATCCAGGCCGATATCGAGGCCCGACTGGCCGAGGTGGAGCCGGACGTGGAGGTGCTGCTGGCGGAGGTCGTCGGCGGCGATCTCGTGCGCCTCTTCATCGATCACCCGAAGGGCGTCTCGCTCGATCTCTGCGAGCGCGTCACGCACCATCTTGTCGAGGTGCGCGAGAACTACGCGCTCGAGGTCTCTTCACCAGGCGTCAACCGCCCACTGTCCAAGCCCGAGCACTTCCGCCGCTACGTCGGACGGCGCGCGCGCGTGCGCACGCGGGGGGACCACGACGGCCACCGCAACTTCACCGGCGAGCTGATCGGCGCGACCGACGACGCGGTCACCGTGGCCGCCGACAGCGGCGTCGTCTCGATCCCCTACGCCGACATCCACCGTTCGAACCTCGTGGGAGACTGAGGCCCATGTCCGCAGAGATCGTCGAAGCAGTCAAGGCGCTCGGGCGCGAGAAGGGCATCTCCGAGGAGAAGCTGATGGGCGCGCTGGAGGACGCGCTCCTGTCCGCGTACAAGAAGCAGCCCGGAGCGGCCCGCTACGCCCGCGTGCGCATGGCCCGCGACTCCGGCGACTTCATCGTGGAGGAGTTCCTGCTCCCGCCCGAGCTCGAGGACCAGCTCCTCGACGAGGCCGAGGAGCAGGCGACCGGCGCGCTGGAGCGCCGCGTGGATCCGGAGACGGGCGAGGTGATCGTGCCCGAGGCGCCGGACATCGACCCGGCTCGCCTGAGCGACTTCGAGGACCAGATCGAGCTGCGCGACGTCACGCCGCACGACTTCGGGCGGATCGCGGCGCAGACCGCCAAGCAGGTCATCCTGCAGCGGATCCGCGAGGCCGAGCGCGACATGATGTTCGAGGAGTACCGCGACCGCGTGGGCGAGCTGATCACCGGCATCGTCCAGCAGTCGGACTCGCGCTACACGCTCGTACAGCTGCGCGAGCGCGTGGAGGCGCTGCTGCCCAAGTCCGAGCAGGTCGACGGCGAGCGCTACGACCACTCGCAGCGCATCAAGGCCGTCATCAAGGAGGTCTCCTCGTCGACGCGCGGGCCGAGCATCATCGTCTCGCGGCGCGACCCGGAGCTGATCAAGAAGCTGTTCGAGCTCGAGGTGCCCGAGATCGCCGACGGCCTGGTGGAGATCACCGGCGTCGCGCGCGAGCCCGGCTACCGCTCGAAGATCGCGGTCGTCTCGCACGCCGACGGCGTCGATCCAGTCGGCGCCTGCGTGGGCCCGCGCGGCTCGCGCGTGCGCATGGTCGTCTCCGAGTTGCGCGGCGAGAAGATCGACATCATCCCCTACAACGAGGAGCCGGCCCGTTTCGTGGCCAAGGCGCTGAGCCCGGCGCGCGTGCGCGAGGTGCTCGTCGACGACTCCAACAAGCAGGCGACGGTGATCGTGCCCGACGACCAGCTCTCGCTGGCGATCGGCCGCGAGGGCCAGAACGCGCGGCTCGCCGCGCGGCTGACCGGCTGGCGGGTCGACATCCGCTCGGAGACCGAGTTCGCCAAGGAGGAGCAGGACTCCGGCTACGGCGAGGAGGAGGAGACCGGCGGCCGCTGCGCCGCGATCCTCGGCAACGGGCGCCGCTGCCCCAACGCGGCGCTGCCGGGCTCCCGCTACTGCGGCCTCGACGCCCACCAGGCGCTCGCCAACAAGGACACCGACCGCGTCGGCGCCTGATCGAAGACGGGACATCCCCACCGCCCCACCCCGATCATCCGAGAATGGAAGGCGGTACATCCCCGCCGCCCCACCCCGATCATCCGAGAATGGAAGGCGGTACATCCCCGCCGCCCCACCCCGATCATCCGAGAATGGAAGGCGGTACATCCCCGCCGCCCCACCCCGATCATCCGACCTTCCACGGGGCGTCGGGCGGTGGCCGGCGCGGACCGGAGCGGACGTGCGTGGGGTGCCGCGAGCGCACGCCGCAGGCGCTGCTCACCCGCTTCGCTAACGTGAACGGGTGCGTGGTGCCGGATCCACGCGCGCTCCTGCCCGGTCGGGGCGCCTGGCTGCACCCGGCACTCGCCTGTTACGAGGCTGCGACGGCCCGTCGCGCCTTTCACCGCGCCTTCCGGGCGCCAGTTTCCATATCACAGGACACCGTAGACTTAACTCAAACATGGCCAAGAAGCGCGTCCACGAGCTAGCCAAGCAGTACGACATGCCCCTTCCGGAGGTGGTCAAGCGCCTGGCTTCCTACGGAATCGAGGTCAAGGCCGCCGCGACCGCCGTGGACGAGAAGCTCGCCGACGCCGCTCTCACGGGCAAGCCGAAGCCCAAGTCCGCCGCCAACGGCGCGGCCAAGAAGGCCCCGGCGCAACCGGTCATCCAGCAGCGTGCCGGCTTCGGCCACGGCACCGCCCGCGCCCCGCGTGCGGAGAACCTGCGCCCCAAGAATCCGCCGAAGGACAGCAAGGGCCCGGACGCGTCCGGCCCGCCGCAGCGCAACGGCCAGGGCGCCGGGCAGCCGCGCCGCGAGGGCGGCGGCGCCCCGCCGGCCGGCGCGGGCGCCGGTGCCGGTGCCGGCGCAGGGGCCGGCGGCGCCCAGCGCCAGCGTCCCACGCGGTCCTCGCTGCAGGGCGAGCGCGCGCCCGGCACCGCCGGCGGCGTCCGCCGCGTGGTCATCGACTCGCAGGCCTCACGGCGCCAGGGCGGCGGCCCGGGCGGCGGCGGCCCGGGCGGCGGCCCCGGCGGCGGCCCGCAGCAGCGCCCGCCGCGGCGGCGCGGCGGCCGGCGCCGGCGCGGCACCTACGAGGAGCCCGTCGCGCAGGACGTCTCGTCGCTGAAGGCCGACGTCATCCGGGTCAACTCCGGCTCGACGGTCAAGGACGTCGCCGAGTACCTCGGCATCGGCGTCCCCGAGGTGATCAAGAAGCTGATGAGCCTGGGCGAGATGGCGACGCTCACGCAGACGCTGTCCGACGACGCGATCCAGGTCATCGCCGACGAGTTCGACAAGGAGATCGAGATCGTCACGGCGGCCCAGGACGCGAACGCCGACCCGGTCTTCGAGGATGCCGACGAGGACCTCGAGCCGCGCCCGCCGGTCGTCACGATCATGGGCCACGTCGACCACGGCAAGACGTCACTGCTGGACGCGATCCGGCAGACCGACGTGGCCGCGGGCGAGGCGGGCGGGATCACCCAGCACATCGGCGCCTACCAGGTCCATCAGGACGACGGCAAGACGATCACGTTCCTGGACACCCCGGGCCACGAGGCGTTCACCGCCATGCGTGCGCGCGGCGCCCAGGCGACGGACATCGCCGTGATCGTGGTCGCCGCCGACGACGGCGTGCGCCCGCAGACCCGCGAGGCGGTCGACCACGCCAAGGCGGCCGACGTGCCGATCCTCGTGGCGGTCAACAAGATCGACAAGGAGGGCGCGGCGCCTGACCGCGTGCGCACCGAGATGACCCAGCTCGGGCTCCAGCCCGAGGAGTGGGGTGGCGACACGATGTTCGTCGACGTCTCGGCCAAGACGCACCAGGGCCTGGACGAGCTGCTCGAGGGCCTGCTGCTGATGGCCGAGGTCGAGGAGCTGACCGCCAACCCGGACACGGATGCCTCGGGCGTCGTGATCGAGTCCAAGCTGGACCCGGGCCGCGGCGCCGTCGTGACCGTGCTCGTCCAGCGCGGCACGCTGCACATCGGCGACGCGATCGTCGCCGGCGCCCACTGGGGCCGCGTGCGCGCGATGTCGGACTACACGGGCAAGCGCGTCAAGGAGGCCACGCCGGCCGAGCCGGTCGAGGTGCTCGGCTTCGACTCGGTACCGGACGCCGGCGAGTTCGCCCACGTGGTCGAGAACGACCGGCGTGCCCGCTCGCTCGCGAACGAGCGCGCGAACCGCCTCAAGCTCGAGCAGCAGGCGCGCCGCGGTGGCGTCAAGCGCTCGCTGGCGACGATCTTCGACCAGCGCGGCGACGTCAACGAGCTCAGCCTCGTGCTCAAGGCCGACGTGTCCGGCTCGCTCGAGGCGTTCGAGGACGAGATCGCCAAGCTCCCGCAGGACGAGGTCCAGGTCTCGATCGTGCTGGCCGGCGTCGGCGGGATCACGGAGTCCGACATCATGCTCGCGGCCGCTTCGGACGCGATCGTGCTGGGCTTCAACGTGCGCCCGGTGGGCGACGCGCGCGCGCTCGCCGACCGCGAGGGCGTCGAGATCCGGACGTACGCGGTGATCTACCGCGCGATCGACGAGCTGCGCGACGCCATGCAGGGCATGCTGGCGCCGGAGACCGTCGAGGACGTGGTCGGCAACCTCGAGGTGCGGCAGATCTTCCGCGCGTCGCGCATCGGCGTGATCGCGGGCTGCATGGTCATCGACGGCACGGTCCGGCGCGGCGCCAAGGTGCGCCTGATCCGCGACGGCGCGGTCGTCCACGACGGCGAGATCGGTTCGCTGCGGCGTTTCAACGAGGACGTCCGCGAGGTCCAGGCGGGCTTCGAGTGCGGCGTCGTGCTCGCCAACTACTCCAACGTGGAGGAGGGCGACACGATGGAGGTCTACGAGACGCGGCAGGTCGAGCGGACACTGAGTTAGACGGCGGCTTCCCACCCACCTCCCGGGACGCCCCAATCCGTGTCTGAATCATACGTCGTGCTGATGCACGTGCATCTGTTCTTTCCCGAGGCCGGCTCGCTGAAGGGCAAGCGGGCCGAGCTCAACCGCGTGAAGGCGCTCCTGCGGGAGCGCCTGCACGTCTCCGTCGCCGAGGTCGCCCACCAGGACTCCTGGCAGCGCTCGACGCTCGCGGTGGCGATCGCCGCGCGCTCGGCCGCGCTCGCCCAGGACACCGTGGACACGGTGCAGCGCGCGCTCGACGGCCGCTTCCCGCAGGGGGTGCGGATCGAGTACAGGCTCGCATCCTGGAACGACCTGGAGTCACTAGGATGACCGGCGATCGGATTCGCCGGGTCAACGAGGCCATGAGGGAGGTGCTCTCCGGCGCGATCACAACCGAACTGAAGGACCCCCGGGTCGGATTCGTCACCGTGACCGCTGTCGAGACATCGCCAGATCTGCGCCATGCGCGCGTATACGTCTCCGTGCTCGGCAACCCGGGCGAGCGGCGCCGCACCCTCGAGGCGCTGACCAAGGCCCACGGCTTCCTGCAGCGGCGCGTGAACGCCGAGCTGCGGATCAAGAACACGCCACAGCTCGAGTTCGTCCACGACGACACACTCGACAACGCGATGCGGATCACGCAGCTGCTGGCCGACGAGGAGCGCTCGTCGTGAGCGGCTCCAACGGCGCGCTGCCGGAGCGCGCCGAGGTGCTGCGAGCGCTCCGGGCCGAGGACCGCTTCCTGCTGACCACGCACGAGCGCCCGGACGGCGATGCGGTCGGCTCGCTGGCCGCGATGCAGCAGGTGCTCTCCGCGCTCGGCAAGGACGCGGTCGCGTTCCTGGCCGCCGACGAGCTGCCGCTGCCCTACGAGTACCGCTTCATCGAGCTCGAGAACCTCGCCACCGAGCCGCCGGCCGACGTCGCCGAGCGCACGCTGATCTTCCTGGACTGCGGCAACATCGACCGCACGCCGCTGGACGTGGTGCACAGCGGGCGGATCATCAACATCGACCACCATCACGACAACACGCGCTTCGGCACGATCAACTTCGTGGACCCGAACTCCTCCTGCACGGCGGAGATCGTGTGGGACCTGATGCACGCGCTCGACGTGCCGATCACGGAGTCGGTGGGCGAGGCGCTGTACGTCGGGCTGGTCACCGACACGGGCCGCTTCATGTACGAGAACACCGGGCCGCGCGCGCACACGATGGCGGCGGAGCTGATCGGCGCCGGGATCGACGCGCACGAGATCTATCGGCGGCTCTACGAGGGCATCCCGCAGGCCAAGCTCGAGCTGCTGGCGCGCGGGCTGACGAACGTCGAGCGCTACGACGACGGACTGCTGACGCTGACGCACCTCTCGCGCGAGGACTACCGCATGACCGGCGCCAACGAGAGTTACTCCGAGGGCGTGGTGGACCACCTGCGCTCGGTCGAGGGCACCGCCGTCGCGGGGCTGGTGCGCGACCAGCTGGGCGGCGGCTCGGCCCGCAAGGTCTCGCTGCGCGCGACCGACGACCGCATCGACGTCTCGGCGATCGCGCGCGCCGGCGGCGGCGGCGGCCACCGCCGGGCGGCCGGCTTCTCCACCGACCTCGAGTTCCCCGAGCTCGTGAAGTTCCTGCGCGCGCAGCTTGCCGAGCAGCTCTGAGAACGCGGACGGCGTCCTGCTCTGCGACAAGCCCGCGGGCGTCACGTCGCACGACGTCGTCGCCCAGGTGCGGCGGCGGCTCGGCAAGGGCGTGAAGGTCGGCCACGCCGGCACGCTGGACCCGTTCGCGACCGGCCTGCTGCTCGTGCTGGTCGGGCGCGCGACGCGCATCCAGCGCTTCCTGATGGCGCTGCCCAAGACGTACGAGACGGTGGCGCGGCTGGGCTTCACGTCGACCACGGGCGACCCCGAGGGGGAGATCGCGCCCGGGCGGACGCCAGCGGAGCCGCTGACGCTTCCCACCGGGCGCATCGTCCAGCGCCCGCCCGCCTACAGCGCCGTGAAGATCGGGGGAAAGCGCGCGTACGCGCTGGCACGCGCCGGCGAAGCTGTCGAGGTGCCCGAACGCGAGGTGCAGGTGACGCGCTTCGAGGCGCTGTGGCGCGACGGCGAGCGCGCCGCGTTCGCGATCGAGTGCTCGTCGGGGACCTATGTGCGCTCGCTGATCGCCGACCTGCACGACGCGTACTGCGTCGAGCTGCGGCGCACGCGGATCGGGCCATTCGACGTCGCCGACGCCGACGGCGAGCGGCTCGTCGCGCTCGACGACGCGCTGTCGTTCCTGCCGGTGGTCGACCTCGACGCCGAGGCCGCGGTCAAGGCGGGCCATGGCGTGACGGTCCCGGGCCGCGCCACGAGCCTCGTGCGCCTGCGCGACGAGCACGGCCTGATCGCCCTCGCCGAGCCGCGCGGGGGCGCGACCCTCAAGCCCGTCGTAGGCTTCCGCGGCTGATGCAGATCGTTTGGCTCCCCGACGTGACCCACCGGCCGCGCCGCCTCGCGGTGGGCGAGTTCGACGGCGTGCACGCCGGCCACCGCGAAGTGATCCGCGGGTCCGACAGCGTGCTGACCTTCGAGCCGCATCCGCGCACGGTGGTGGCGCCCGACTCGGCGCCCAAGCTGCTCACCACGCTCGAACAGAAGGCGGACCTGATCGCCGCGCTCGGCGTGGACGAGCTGATCGTGATCCCGTTCGACGGCACCTTCGCGGCGCAGACCGCGCAGGAGTTCGTCGACCACGTGCTGGTCTCCCGGCTCGGCGCCACCGAGGTCTCGGTGGGCGAGAACTTCCGCTTCGGAAACCGCGCGCGCGGCGACGCCGCGCTGCTGCACGCGCAGGGCGAGTTCACGACCGACGTGCACACGCTCGTCGAGGTCGGCGGCGAGATCGTCTCCTCGACGCACATCCGCGGCCTGATCGCGACGGGCGCCGTCGCCGAGGCCGCGAAACTGCTCGAGGCGCCGTTCGGGATGCGCGGGATCGTCGCCCACGGCGACAAGCGCGGGCGCACGCTCGGCTTCCCGACCGCCAACCTGGTGCCGGACCCGCGCCTCGCCGTGCCCGACCACGGGATCTACGCGTGCCGCGCCGTGGTGCCGGGGCTGGGGGAGTGGACGGCCGCGGTGTCGATCGGCGTGCGCCCGACGTTCGTCACCGGCCGCGGCCTGCTCGTCGAGGCCTACCTGCTCGACTTCGACGCCGATCTCTACGGCCGCGAGCTGCGCCTGGACTTCATCGCGCGCACGCGCGGCGAGCGCCGCTTCGAGTCCGTCGACGCGCTCGTCGAGCAGATGCACGCGGACGTCGCCCACATCGGGGCGCTCGTTCGCCCCGCGGATCCGCTGGACGATCGTTCGGTCTGAGCGGCGCCGCACCGGGGTACGCGGACCCGCGTGCAGGTGCTGCTCGCCCATGCCCTCAATCCCAGGCGCAGGCGGATCGCGCGCGTGCTGCGCGGCGCCGGGTATGCGGTGACCGAGGTCGAGAATTCCGACGACGCGCTCGTGCACTGCCGGCGCGCGCTGCCCGACGTCGCCGTCGTGCACGCGGACTGCTGTGCCGACCTCGTCGGCGAGCTCAAGGCCGACCCCGACGCGTACGCCACCGCGGTGATCTTGATCGAGCGGCCCGGGCTCGCGGCCGGCGACGCGCTCGCGCGCCTGCGCGCGGGCGTGCAGGACTTCCTGGTCGAGCCGGTCGCGGACGGCGAGGTGCTGGCCCGCGTCGAGGCCGCCGCGCGCACCAAGGAGCTCCAGCAGGAGCTGGTCGCCCAGGGCCTGCGGCTGGAGGCACTGCTGCGCGAGGACGCGCTGACCGGGCTCTCCAACCGCCGCGCGATCCTCACCCAGCTGGGCGGCATGGTCAGCGGCGCCCGCCGCCACGGGCACCCGCTGTCGGTCGCGATCGTCGACCTCGACCACTTCAAGCGCATCAACGACGCGCACGGGCATGCGGCGGGCGACGACGTGCTGCTCATGGCGGTCCGCGCGATGCGCGCCCGCCTGCGCGCCGAGGATCAGCTGGGGCGCCTGGGCGGGGAGGAGTTCCTCGTGCTGCTGCCCGACACCGACGCCGAGGCGGCCCGCAGCGTGGCCGAGAAGCTGCGCGAGCGGGTCGCCGGAGCGCGCGCGCCGGTGCGCGTCACGTGCAGCGTCGGCGTCGCCACCTGGGTGGGCGAGCCGGCCGAGGCGCTGCTCGCGCGCGCCGACGAGGCGCTCTACGCCGCCAAGCAGGCGGGACGCGACCGGGTCATGGCTGCTACCCTGCACGGCCGCACATGACCATGACCACAGAGGAAAAGCGCGAGATCATCTCCCGGTTCGGCAAGGACGAGGCCGACACGGGGAAGACCGAGGTGCAGGTCGCGCTGCTGACGCACCGCATCAACCACCTCACCGAGCATCTGCGCGAGCACAAGCACGACCATCACTCGCGTCGTGGCCTGCTGATGCTCGTCGGGCGCCGTCGCCGCTTCCTGAACTACCTCCAGAAGAACGATCTCGAGGGCTACCGCTCGCTGATCCGCGAGCTCGGCCTGCGTCGCTAGCGCCATCATGGCGATCGTCGCGGCCGGCCAGCCCGTGCCCGACTTCAGGCTCAAGACTGCGGCGGGCGACGACTTCACGCGCGAGTCGCTGCTCGGGCAGACGTCGGTGCTCGTCTTCTACCCGTTCGCGTTCTCGCCGGTCTGCACCAGTCAGCTGTCGGTCTACAACGACCTGCTGGACGACTTCGCCGAGCGCGGCGCGACCCTCTATGGCGTCTCCTGCGACGCGACGTACTCGCAGGCGGCGTTCAAGCAGCAGCTGGGGATCGAGATCGAGCAGCTGTCGGACTTCGAGCCCAAAGGCGCGGCCTGCGCCGCCTTCGGCGTCCTGCACCCGGGCGGCTTCCCGCAGCGCGCGCTGGTCGTGGTCGACCCCGACGGCACGGTGCGCTGGAGCTACGAGGCGGCCTCGCCCGGCGATCTCCCCGGCGCGAACCTGATCTTCGACGCGCTCTGAGCGGCGACCTCGGCTCCGCTCCGCTGCCGCCGGTCGGCCCGGAGGACCACGTCCGCGGCGACGGCCGCGAGGTGATCGTCTACGGCGACTTCGAGTGCCCGTACTGCGCGGCGTTCGAGGCGCGCCTGCGGACGCTGCCGGTGCGCGTGTGCTTCCGCCACTTCCCGGTCAAGTCGAGCCACCCGCGCGCCCACGCCGCCGCCTGCGCCGCGGAGGCGGCCGCGCTCCAGGGCGCGTTCTGGGCGATGCACGACGCGCTGTTCTCAGACCAGGGACGGCTCGAGGACCCGCATCTGTGGTTGCGGGCGGAGCGCCTCGGGCTGAACGTCGAGCGCTTCGACGCCGATCGCCGCTCGGATGCCGTGCTGGCCCGCGTGCGGGCCGACTTCCGCGCCGGCGTGCGAGCCGGGGTGGTGACGACGCCGACGGCGTTCGTCGACGGCCGCGCGTACCCCGGCCGCACCGACGCCTTGTGGTCGCTGCTCGCGCCCTGACCGATTCGGGGTTGTGTCCGCACGAGCGGGTGTCACGATTAGTCGGGCGGCGGACCGAACCACGAACCGGACCGGCGCGTACTCCATGTCGATGCCCTCGGACGCTCAGCTGCTCGCGCGCATCTCGTCGGACGCCACCGGGGAGGCGCTGCGCGCGCTCTACCGCTCATACGCGGGAGAGCTGTACGGCTTCGCGCTCAACGCGCTGGGCGACCGAGGAACGGCGGAGGAGGTCGTCCAGGAGGTCTTCACGCGTGCCTGGCGGCACGCCGAGGCATACGACCCCACGCGCGGCAGCGTCCGCACCTGGCTCTACCAGATCGCGCGCCACGCGATCATCGACACGCGCCGCCGCGCCGCCGTGCGCCCGGCGCTCGCCCTGCACCAGCCGCGCGAGGAGGAGGACCAGGAGGGCCTCTCGATCGAGCGCGCGATGCTCGGGTGGCAGGTCGCCGGCGCGCTGGAGAAGCTCACGCCGGAGCACCGTCAGGTGATCCGGCTCGCCCACGTGCAGGGACTGTCCGTCCGCGAGATCGCCGACCGCCTCGGGCTGCCCGAGGGCACCGTGAAGAGCCGTACGTGGTATGCGCTGCGCTCACTGCGGCTCGTGCTCGAGGAGATGGGAGTGCACTCGTGACCCACGTCCACGAGGATCTGGGCGCCTACGTGCTCGGCGGGCTGGAACCGGAGTCCGAGGCGCGGGTCCGCGCCCACATCGCCGACTGCGCGGACTGCCGCGCCGCACACGCCGAGCTCGCCGGGCTGCCCGCGCTGCTCGATCTCGCGGCCGTCGCGGGAACCGGGGACGAAGATCCGCTCCCCCCTGCGATCGAGGAGCGCCTGCTTGACCGATTCGCCCGCGAGCGCGGCCCGGAGAAGCCGCGCCGGCGCTGGCGCCCGCGGCTCGCGTTAGGCGTCGGCAGCGCGCTTGCGGGCGCCGCGGCCGCGTTCGCCGTGCTCGTCGGCGGCCTCGACTACTCCAAGAACGCCGGCCGGCCGCCGGCCCAGTACCGGCTCGCCTTCCACCGCGTCGGCGCGGCGCCGGCCGCCGCGACCGCACGCGCGGCGCTGCGCACCGTCCCCGGCGGAACGGTCGTGCGCCTGTGGGTGAACAACCTGCCGGCCAGCCCGGGCGACGTCTACGAGGTGTACTGCGACGCCCCGGGCTGGAGCGCGAGCGCCGGCACCTTCAAGGTCGACGCGAAGGGCGACGCCTACGTGGTCCTCACCGCGGCCGTCAAGCGCGGTCAGTACGACGGGATCCGGGTCGTCCGGCGCGCGCACTCGGGCGCCGGTAAGCTCCAGACGTACGATCTGCTGGGCGCCAAACTCTCCTGAACCGGGGGGCCGCGTCCGCGTATTCATTGGTATGCGACGTCTTCTTGCATGTTTCGCGGCGATTGCCGCGCTCGGCCTGGCCGCCTGCGGCGGCTCCGACAAGCCGGCCTCGTCCGGCGCGTCCTCAGGCGGCGGCAGTTCCACGCTCAAGATCGCGGCCGACCCCGGCGGGGCGCTGAAGTTCACGTCCAGCGCGCTGACCGCGAAGGCCGGCAAGGTGACCGTCGACTTCTCCAACCAGGCGCAGATCCCGCACGGCGTCGTGATCGAGGGCAACGGCGTGAACGCCAGGACCGACGTGGTGACCGGCAAGGACGCATCGCCGGTGACCGTCGATCTCAAGCCCGGCAAGTACACGTTCTACTGCCCGGTCGGCAACCACCGCGCCCTGGGCATGGAGGGCACCCTCACCGTCAGTTAGCGCACGCGTTCGAGGCCGGCCGCCGCGCAGCCGGCCTCGAGCCGCTCGAGCCCGTACGCCCCGACGGGGCCGAGCGCGCCGGTGCCCTCGACGGACTGCTGCGCGGCCCAGGCGATGAAGTTCGCCGTGAAGTCGTAGGGGTCGACGCCCGCGAGGTGGATCTCCGAGAGCTTCTCGCCCGCGGCGGAGTACGCCTCGGCGGCGATCCACGAGCGCCCGCCGGGCGTGGTGCCCGGCTCGGGCCCCGGGACCAGCGCGGCCGCGCGCTCGCCGGCGAACTTCATCGTGGCGCGCGCGAGCGGCAGCCGTTGCACGACCTCGCCGACCAGCGCGCCGGCCTGGATCGGGCGCGCGAGCGGACCGAACCAGCCCAGGAAGACGTTGACCTCGCGCAGGCGCGGATAGGCGGCGGGAAGCGTGAAGTGCTCGGCGCCGCCGACCGAGATCGCGTCGCGGCGGCGCCCGGCGACCTCGAAGCTGTGCACGCGCTCGGCTGCGCGGGTGGTGCGGACGGCGCCGTCGCGGAACGCGTGGCCGTCCGACAGCGTCACGCCCACCATCGAGTCGCGCGTCCCGGCCGACAGCGACGCCAGCGTGCCGCCGAGCGCGTAGTAGCCGACGTCCACGCGCACGGCGTCAGGTGCGTCCTCGAGCGCCAGCGCTCCCGCCAGCGCGCCCGGGACGAAGTCGTAGCCCATCGCGGTCAGCAGCGCCGCCCCTGAGCGCCTCGCGGGCGCGGCGAACTCGTCGAAGACGCGGCGGATGAACTCCGGCTCGCCGGTCGAGTCCAGGTAGACGGCCCCCGCGGCGACCGCCGCGCGCACGGCCGGCGTGCCCCACTTCACGAACGGGCCGACGGTGGAGACCAGCACGTCGCCCTTGCCGACGAGGTCGAAGACGCTGTTCTGGCGCAGGGCGTCGGCGCGCACGTGCTCGAGCCCTCCGAGCCGCTCGGCGAGCTCGGACACGCGCGCCTCGCTGCGTCCGGCGAGGACGGGGCGCGCGCCCTGGGCGACGAGCCGCTCGGCGATCAGCCGGCCGGTGTAGCCCGTGGCGCCGAAGACGATGATCCGCGCAGCCATCAACCGCTGAGGCTAGTGGACGTGCCCGGAAGTTCGGCGTATCGCCGGCGAATGCACGGGTCGTCGCTGCCCGCGGCGGACGCCGCTCGCATACTGGTGGTACGTGTGCGGCGGCCGCCGCCCGGCAGCGTCGGGCCGAGCCCGCCGGAATACGTCGAACTTTTGGACGCGTCCACTCGCTGTCGGGCGCGCCGCGCCGGGTCCGGATGCCCGGCTACCATGCTTGTCAACGACTACCGAAGCGTCAAGACGATGCAGAGGACCCCGCCGCTTCCGAGGCGGGGCGCAGAAAGGGACATATGTCTGAAGTGCACCGGGTCGCCGTCGAAATCGGCGGGACCGAGATCGCCTTCGAGACGGGCAAGATGGCCAAGCAGGCCTCCGGGGCGGTGACGGTCACCGCGGGCGACACCGTGGTGTTGAGCACGGCGACCGCCGGCAACGCGCGCGATGTGGACTTCCTCCCGCTGACGGTGGATGTCGAGGAGCGCATGTACGCCGCGGGCAAGATCCCCGGATCGTTCTTCAAGCGCGAGGGCCGCGCGGGGGAGAAGGCGACGCTGATCGCGCGCCTGATCGACCGCCCGCTGCGCCCGCTCTTCCCGAAGGGCTGGCGGCGCGAGACGCAGCTCGTCGCGCTGACCCTGTCGGTGGACCAGATCCACCCGTACGACATCCTGGCCATGAACGGCGCGTCCGCCGCGCTGATGGTCTCCGACATCCCGTTCCCGATGGCCGTGGGCGCCGTCCGGATCGGCAAGGTCGACGGCAACTTCGTCGTCAACCCGACCGATGAGCAGCTGCTGACCGCCGAGATGGACCTCGTGGTCGCCGGCACCGACGAGGCGCTGCTGATGGTCGAGGCGGGCGCGAACGAGGTGCCCGAGGCCGAGATCCTCGACGCGCTGGACATCGCGCACTCGGCGATCAAGCAGCTCACCGCCGCGCAGCGCGACCTGGCCGCCAAGGCCGGCAAGCCGAAGACGACCGTCGAGGCGCCGAAGGTGCCCGAGGGCCTGATCGACGAGATCGCCGCCTCGCACGGCGCCGCGCTGGACCAGGCGACGTCGGTCGAGGACAAGCTGGAGCGCCAGAACGCGACCAAGGCGGTCGAGGAGGCCGTGCTCGAGCAGTACTCCGGCGACCCCGAGTCCCCGACCTACGCCGAGTACCGCCAGAACGCGCAGCTCGCGTTCGACGCGCTCGAGAAGAAGATCATCCGCGAGCGCATCGCGGTCCACAAGAAGCGCCCCGACGGGCGTTCGGAGCGCGAGATCCGGCCGATCTCGATCGAGGTCAAGCCGCTCCCGCGCACGCACGGCTCGGCGCTCTTCACGCGCGGGCAGACGCAGGCGCTGTCGGTCGTCGCGCTCGGCACCACGCGCGAGGAGATGCGCCTGGACAACCTCGGGCTCGAGACGTCCAAGCGCTACTTCCACCACTACAACTTCCCGCCGTTCTCGGTCGGCGAGGCGGGCTTCATGCGCGGCCCCAAGCGCCGCGACATCGGCCACGGCGCGCTCGCCGAGCGCGCGCTGGTCCCGATGATCCCCGACCAGGAGACGTTCCCGTACACGATCCGCGTCGTGTCGGACATCCTCGAGTCCAACGGCTCGAGCTCGATGGCGTCGGTCTGCGGCTCGAGCCTGTCGCTGATGGACGCGGGCGTGCCGCTCAAGCGGCCGGTCGCCGGCATCGCCATGGGCCTGATCAAGGAGGGCGACGACTACGTCATCCTCTCCGACATCGCCGGTGTCGAGGATCACCTCGGCGACATGGACTTCAAGGTCGCGGGCACCGAGAAGGGCATCACCGCCCTGCAGATGGACATCAAGATCACGGGCGTGACGTTCGAGATCATGCGCGACGCGCTCGCGCAGGCCCACGAGGGCCGGACGTTCATCCTCGGCAAGATGCACGACGCGATCCAGGGGCCGCGCGAGCAGCTCTCGGAGTTCGCGCCGCGGATCAGCTCGATCCAGATCGATCCCGAGAAGATCGGCCTGCTGATCGGCAAGGGCGGCGAGACGATCCGCTCGCTGCAGGAGGAGTACGAGTCCCAGATCGACGTCAACGACGAGGGCCAGGTGCTCGTCTACGCCGTCACCGGCGCCCAGGGCGACGCGCTGATCGACCGCATCCGGTCGATGACCAAGGAGGTCGAGGTCGGCGACTCCTACAAGGGCAAGGTCGTCAAGACCACGACCTTCGGCGCCTTCGTCGAGCTGGCCAAGGGCACGGACGGCCTGCTGCACATCTCCAACGTGTCACCGGGCAACCGCGTCGCCACGGTCGAGGAGGTCCTCAACAAGGGCGACGAGATCGAGGTGCGCGTCGTCGAGGTCGACAAGGAGCGCGGCCGCATCGGCCTGCGCCTCTCCGAGGACCCGGAGATCGCGGGCAAGACGTCCGAGGAGCTCGCCTCGGTCGGCACCGGCGACCCGACGATGGGCGGCGGCGGCGGCCGTGAGCGCGGGCGCGGAGGCGACCGCAACGGCGGCCGCGGCGGCCGTGACCGCGACCGCGGGCCCCGCGGCGGCGGGCGCGACCGCGATCGGGACCGCGCGCCGCGCGGTGACCGCGACCCCGACCGCCGGTAATCGCCATCCCGGCGCACCGGATCACGAAGCTCGACTCCGGGCTGCGGATCATCACGGAGGCCATGCCCTCCGTGCGGTCCGCGGCCCTGGGGTTCTTCGTCCACACCGGCTCGCGCGGCGAGGCGGTCGAGGAGGCCGGGCTCTCGCACTTCCTGGAGCACCTGCTGTTCCGGGGCACCGAGCGCTACGCCTCGGCGGAGATCGACCAGCTCTTCGACGGCATGGGCGCCGAGCTCAACGCCGGCACGGACAAGGAGAGCACCGCGGTCTACGCGCGCATGCTCGACCAGCACCTGCCGGCGGCGTTCGACGTGATGGCCGACATGGTGTGGCGCCCCGCGTTCAAGGACGTGGACCCCGAGCGCGAGGTCGTGCTCGAGGAGATCGCGATGTACGAGGACGACCCGCAGGACACGGTGTTCGACGTGCTCGGCGAGGCGGTCTTCGGCGGGCATCCGCTGGGGCGCCCGATCATCGGCCGTGCGCCGGTGATCCGCGACACGCCGGCCGGCGTGATCGAGGCCTTCCACGCGCGCCGCTACGTCCCCGCGTCGGTCGTGATCGCGGCCGCGGGCTCGGTCGACCACGACGCGATCGTCGAACTCGCGGCGCGCACGCTGCGCTCGGGTGGCGGCTACGAGCCGGCGCCGAGCGTGGAGCCCGCCCCGCTGGCCCCGCCGACCGCCGTGCGCTTCCAGCGCAAGGACACCGAGCAGTGCCACGTCACGCTCGGCGGGCTCGGGCTGCCGCGCGGCGACGACCGCCGCTACGCCGCCCGCGTGCTCGACGCGATCTTCGGCGGGCTGTCGTCGTCACGGCTCTTCCAGGCCGTGCGCGAGGAGCGCGGGCTCGCCTACTCGGTCTACTCGTTCGCCGGGCAGTACTCGGACACCGGGCAGATCGGCCTCTATGTCGGCACGCGCCCGGACAACCTGCGCGAAGCTATGAGCGTCGTCGCCGAGGAGCTCGAGCGCTTCCGTTCCGAGCCGGCCACCGAGGCCGAGCTCGTGCGCGCGCGCGAGAACGTGAAGGCGCGGGTCGTGCTGGGCATGGAGTCCACGGGCGCGCGCATGCACCGGCTCGGCGGCTCGACGCTGTTCGAGCTCCCGCTGCTGGAGACCGACGAGGTGATGGAGCGCATCGATGCCGTCACGCTCGAGGACATGCGCACGCTGGTGGACGAGCTGTGGGCGCCGGGCGGGCTGTCGGCGGCGGGCATCGGGCCCGACGAGGACGCGTTCCGTGCGGCGGTGGACGGCGTGGCGGGCGGCGCGAGCGACGCCGTCGCGGCCTGATGATCCGGGTCGCGGTCGCGGGCGCCGCGGGGCGCATGGGGCAGACCGTGTGCGCCGCGGTCGAGGGCGCCGGCGACATGGAGCTCGCCGGCCGCGCGGACCCGACGCTCGGCGTGTCGCTCGCCGAGCTGCTCGACGGCGTCGACGTGGTCGTCGACTTCACGATCCCCGACCAGGCGATCGGCAACGCGGCGCTCGCCTCGCACGCCGGCGTGCACACGGTGATCGGGACCACCGGTTGGGACGAGGACGCGCTGCGCGACGCGGTGTCCGGCGCTCCCGGAAAGGTGTTCGCGGCGCCGAACTTCGCGATCGGCGCGGTGCTGATGATGCGCTTCGCGGCCGAGGCGTCCCGTCACATGGCGCGCGCGGAGATCATCGAGCTCCATCACGCGCGCAAGCTCGACGCGCCGTCGGGCACCGCGGCGCGCACCGCCGCGCTGATGGAGGGCGACGTGCCGATCCACTCGGTGCGCCTGCCCGGGATCGTCGCCGACCAGGAGGTCATCCTCGGCGACGTCGCCCAGACGCTGACCATCCGCCACGCCACGACCGACCGCACGAGCTTCATGCCGGGCGTGCTGCTGGCGATCCGCAGCGTGGCCGAGCTGCCCGAGTCCCCGGTGTTCGGGCTCGAGCGGCTTCTGTGGCCCTCGTAGCGGTCACCGACCACGCCGTCGAGCGCTATCTCCAGCGCGTGCGCGGGGCGCTGGACGCGCGCACGGAGATCGCCGCGCGCGTGTCGCGCGCCGTCGACGCCGGTCGCGTCTCACCCGGCGAGCGTGGCGCGCAACTCGTGCACGACCTCGAGCGCGAGGATCTCGTCTTCGTCTGCATGGAAGATCGCGTCGGCGGCGAACTGATCGTCGTGACATTGTGGGAAGAAGGCGAGGACGCCGCGGTGCCGCGGCGGTTCACGGATGCGCTGCGGCGGGGATCCGGCAGGCGTGCCCCATCCTGAGATCTCGCTCTCGCACCCCGACAAGGTGCTGTTCCCGGCCGACGGGCTCACGAAGGCCGACCTGGCCGCGCACTACGCGCGCGTCGCGGACGTCATGGTCCCGCACACGCGCGAGCGGCCGATGAACCTGTGGCGCTGGAACCAGGGGATCGACGAGCGGGTGGTGGTCCAGCAGGCGCTGCCCAAGGGCGCGCCGGACTGGGTGGCGCGCGTGGAGGTCCCGCGCCGGCGCGGCGGCAGCGTCGTGCACGGGATGATCAACGACGCGCCCACGCTGCGCTGGCTGGCCAACCAGAACTGCATCACGCCGCACGTCTGGAACAGCCGCGCGGACCGGCTCGAGGCGCCCGACCAGCTGGTCTTCGACCTCGACCCGACCGAGGAGGACTTCGGCGCGATCCGCGCCGCCGCGCTCGCCCTGGCCGAGCTGCTGCGCGGCTACGACCTGACGCCGTTCGCGAAGCTCTCCGGCTCGCGCGGGATCCACGTCGTCGTGCCGCTCCGGCGCACGGGCACCGCCGACGAGGCGCGCCGCGCCTCGGGTTCGCTGGCCGAGGAGATCGCCGCCGCGCACGAGGACACGCTGACCACCGCGTGGCGCAAGGACAAGCGCGACGGGCGCATCCTGGTCGACGTCGCACGCAACACCTACGCGCAGACGGTCGTGGCGCCCTATGCGGTGCGCGCGCTGCCGGGCGCGCCGGTCGCGGTGCCGCTGCGCTGGGACGAGGTCGCGGACCCCTCGCTGACCGCGCGGCGCTGGGGCGTGCGCGAGCTGGGTGAGCGCCTGCGCGACGCCGGCGATCCCTGGGCCGACATGCGCAAGCACGCGGCGACGCTTCCGAAGGTGCTCGTGGACCGCGGCTGAGCGTGTACCTTCGAGCCCATGGGGTTCCTCGACAAGGCCAAGAAGCTCGCCGAGCAGGCGCAGTCCAAGCTCGACGAGGTGCAGCAGCAGATCAACAGCTCGCCGAGCTCCGGCCCGCCGCCCGGCGGACCGGTCGTCGAGTACGACAAGCACGGGCGCCCGATCGCGCCGGCCGAGGCCGCGGGTGCAGCCGGGCCGCCGCCGGCGCCGCCGGCGCCGTCCGCGGGCGCAGCGGCGCCGCCGCCGCCCGCGCCGCCCGTACCGAGCGCTCCGGCGCCCGCCGCCGAGCGCAGCGCACCGAGCGCTCCGCCGCCGAGCGCTCCGCCGCCCCCGTCCGGCGGTGGCTGGGGGGCGCCCACGACGCCCGGCGTGCCGCCCACGGAACCGCCTGCGGCGCCGGCCGGCGACGATCGCAACTTCCCGAGCCATGCGCCGCCGAAGCTGACCAGCGGAGACCCTCTGTCGGGTTGAAACGCGCCCGCTTTCGACAAGAATCTCCAACTGCGCGGGCGGCACGTTTACGATCGCCGCTTCGCGAATGGACCGGAGGACAGCAGACAACACCGTCGGCCGGTATGAAATCGTTCGAGAATTGGGCCACGGCGGCATGGCCGTGGTCCACGTCGCGCGCCAGCTCGACCTCGATCGCCTCGTCGCGCTCAAGGAACTGCGAGCGCTGCACGACCCCGACGCGACGCTCGCGCAGCGGTTCCTGCGCGAGTCGCGGCTCGCCGGCTCGCTGAGCCATCCGAACATCGTCACCGTCCACGACTACTTCGAGCGCGACGGCACGCCGTATATCGCGATGGAGTACCTCGAGCCCGGCTCGCTGCGCCCGTACGTCCGCGGGCTCACGCTGCCGCAGGCGGGCGTCGTGTTCGAGGGGCTGCTCGCGGGCCTGCGCTACGCCGAGGAAGCCGGGATCATCCACCGCGACCTCAAGCCCGAGAACGTGATGGTCACGCGCGAGGGCACGGTCAAGATCGCCGACTTCGGGATCGCGAAGGCGACCAGCGGCATATCGGAGACCGCGTTCAAGACCGCCACGGGGGTGACCGTCGGGACGCCCGGCTACATGGCGCCGGAGCAGGCGATGGCGCGCGACGTCGGTCCCTGGACCGATCTCTACGCGCTCGGCTGCATGGCCTACGAGATCTTCGTCGGCGAGCTGCCGTTCAGCGATTCCGAGGAAGCGCTCGCGCTCCTGCTGCGCCACCTCAACGAGCCGATCCCCTCGCCGCGCTCGGTCAACCCGGACCTCGACCCCGGCATCTCGGACTGGATCGAGGCGCTCCTGCGCAAGGCGCCGGAGGAGCGCACGCGCAGCGCGGCCGACGCCTGGGAGGGCTTCGAGGAGATCCTGATCACCCGCATGGGCCCGCGCTGGCGGCGCGCGGGCCTGCTGCCCGCCGACGGGCTGGCGCTGCGCGCGCGGCCGGCGCCGGCCCGGGCGGTGGCGGCGACGACCGCGCTCGCGACGCCGCCGGGCGGTCCACTTCCGGGCCCGTACACGCCGCCTCCCAGCGGGCTCGTGCCCGGGCCGTACACGCCGCCGCCGCCCGGCCTCACGCCGCCGCCCGCTCGCCTGAAGCCGCCGCTCGTCCGCATGACGCCGCCGCCCGCCCGCGTCGCGTCCCCGCCCGCGGTCGACACGCCGCCGACGCGGGCGCTCGCTGCGCCGCCCGAGCCGGTCGAGCCGGCGCCGTCGCCCGCCGGCCCCGCCTCCCCGCCCGCGGTCGACACGCCGCCGCACGCCGGCGTCGCGAACCCGCCCGCGGTCGACACGCCGCCGCCCGCCGGCGTCGCGAACCCGCCCGCGTCGACACGCGCGCGCTCGCTGCGCCGCCCGAGCCCGACGAGCTGGCGCCGCGCGCTCGCCTCACGCTCCCGCCGCGCTCGCAGCCGGCGGTGGACGCGCGCCCGCGCACGCGGCGGCCGCGCATCCTCGCCGCGGCCGCCGCGCTCGCGGCCGTGCTCGCCGTCGCGGTCGTCGCGCTCGCCCAAGGCGGCGCATCCCCGCGCCCGCCCGCGCCGACGCCGACCGCCACGACGACCGCCACCGCCACCGCGGTCGCGACGCCGATCGTCACGGTCGCCGCGGTGCCGAGCGCGATCGACCTGCTGACGCCGCTGGCCGCCGCCGACCGCGGCGTCGCCCGGACGCTGGCCTTTCTCGGCCACGGCGGGACGCTGCGCGCCGCGCGCGTCTCCCTCACCTCGGCCGGCGCCGCGCTGCGCCAGTTCGAGACCACCAAGCCCGCCGGGACGCTGACCCGCGTCGACGCTGCCGAGCGCGACTATCTGGCCGCCGTCCGGCAGGCGCTCAACCGCCGCGCGCCGGCGAATCTGCGCGCGCTCGAGTCCGCGCTCGAGTCCGCGTTCGACGCCGCCAAGCGGCCGATCTCGGGCGCGCCCAGCCTGGCCGTGGGCACGGCCCGCCTGCGCTGCTGGGCCAGCCCCGGCGCGCCCGGCTGCCCGCGCCCCAAGCGCGCCGCCCGCACGCCGGCGGCGACGCCGCAGCCGCCCGCCGCGACCGCCACGCCGGTCCCGACCGCCACCGCGCCACCGGCCGCGATCCACCGCCCGAGCTCCACGAGCCGCACGCCGACGCACACCGGCCGCACGCACACCGGGACCACCCATACCGGCACGACCCACACCGGCAGCACCGGTGACTGAGCGCGTCCGGCCCGCCGCGTGGCTGCTGGCGGCGGCGCTGCTCGCCCTCGCCCTCGCCGTGCCCGCGGCGCGGGCCGCCACGACGGTGCAGACCGTGCAGGGAAAGGTCTTCTACCGCGCGGACGTCGAAGGTGACACCGCGCACTTCAACGAGCTCGTCGTCGCGTCCGCGGAGCCGGGCTCGGTCGTCGCCCTGTTCTGCGAGCACTGCCCGGACCGCGGCAAGCGCCGCAAAGTGCCGCCGTCCGGCCTGGTGAGCTTCAAGGCGTTCGCCGCGACCGGCGCCACGGCCGCCACCGTGCAGATCTTCGATCCGGAGGGCCGCACGCTGAGCCTGCTGTTCGACCACCAGCGCGGCTCGCTCAAGTTCCGGCTGTTCTGGGACTGCTTCCTGCCGGGCAGCAACGACAGCGTCTCGTGTACGACGAAGTGCCCGGCCGAGGGCCAGCCGCTGCCGCCCGCCAGCCCGTGCGTCAACGCCTACCAGCGGCCGCGGATCGCCGCGGCGGGGGAGACCGACCTGATCAACTACGGCGCCGCCGGCTCGGTGTTCGAGCGGCTGGCGCTGACGAAGATGCCCCCGGGCTCGAGCGTCCTCGCGGTCTGCTACCTCCCCGGCGCCCGCAACCTGGTCGGCAACTGCCCCTTCTACGTCAAGGCGCTCGCGCCGCGCGCGCGCCGCGTCGACATCGCTCGCGCGCTCAGACACGTCCGGCTCAGGCCCCGCACCGTCCTGGACGTGTGGTTGGTCAAGTCCAACGAGATCGGCGACGTCCTGCGGTTCACGATCCGGCGCAACCGCCTGCCGAGCGTGCGCAAGCTGTGCGCCACGCCGGCCGAGACGGCTGCGCGACGCTGCCCGTAGCCACCGGCCCGCCGCCCGGCGTGCCATCCTAGGGGCCATGCGTCCGTACGAAGGCCTGCTGACGGCCATGGTCACCCCGTTCCGCCCCGACGGTTCCGTCGACGAGGAGGCGGCGGTCGCCATCGGCCGCTACCTGCTCGCCAACGGCTCGCACGGGCTGGTCGTGGCGGGGACGACGGGCGAGGCCGCGACGATGGACGACGCCGAGCACCTCGGCCTGCTCGCCCACCTGGTCCGCGAGCTCGGCGACGAATGCGTGATCGTCGGCGGCACCGGATCCAACGACACCCGCCACGCCATCCATCTGACCGAGCGCGCGGTGGAGTCCGGCGTCGACGCGGTGCTGTCGGTCACCCCGTACTACAACAAGCCCAACCGGCGCGGCATCCTCGCGCACTTCTCGGAGGTCGCGCGCGCAGCGCAGGGCACGCCCGTGATCCTCTACAACATCCCGGGCCGGACGGCGACCAACATGCCGCCCGACCTGCTGGCCGAGCTCGCGCAGATCGACGGGATCGACGCCGTCAAGCAGGCCAACTCCGACGAGCTGCAGCTGATCGACGGCCTCGCCGTCCTGGCCGGCAACGACGACATCTACGCCCGCTGCCTGGACATCGGCGGCGCGGGCGGGATCTGCGTCGCCTCGCACGTCGTCGGCCCGGAGATGCGGCGCATGTACGACGAGCCGGAGGCCCGCGCGGAGATCGACGCGAGCCTGCAGGAGATCTACGCGGCGATGTTCGTGACCGCCAGCCCGGCGCCCGTGAAGGCAGCGCTCGCCATGCTCGGCCACGACGCCGGCCCGCTGCGCCTCCCGCTCGTGGAGTGCGACGACGCCGAGCGGGCGCACGTCCGCGAGGCGCTGGCGCACCATGGGCTGCTGTCCGAGGTCTCCGCCGCGTGAGTGGCAAACTCCGGATCCTTCCGCTGGGAGGGGTCGGTGAGATCGGCAAGAACCTGACGGTCGTCGAGTACGAGGGCCGGATCGTGGTGGTCGACTGCGGGCTGCGCTTCCCGACCGCCGAGATGATGGGGATCGACCTCGTGCTGCCGGACTTCACGTACCTGCGCGAGCACGTGGAGGCGATCGAGGCGTTCGTCATCACGCACGGCCACGAGGACCACCTCGGCGCGCTCCCGTGGGTGATCCGCGACCTCGGCCAGGACAAGATCCCGGTCGTCTACTCCGGTCAGCTGACGATCGCGATGGCGCGCTCCAAGCTCGACGAGCACAAGCTGCGCGACGTCGAGCTCGAGGTGCTCCCGATCGGCCAGGCCGTGCAGGCCGGGCCGTTCGAGATCGAGCGCATCCACCTCACGCACTCGATTCCCGACGCCTCGGGCGTCGCGCTGACGACGTCGCTCGGGACGGTGCTCTTCACCGGCGACTACAAGTTCGACCAGACGCCGGTCGGCGGTGCGCCGGCCGACATGTCGCGGCTCGCCGAGCTCGGGCGCGACGGGCTGCTGCTGCTGTGCGGCGACTCGACGAACGCCGACCGCCCGGGGATCTCGGAGTCGGAGTCGATCGTCGGCCCGCACCTTGACCGCGTGTTCGCGCGCTGCCCGGGCCGGATCGTCGTCACCTGCTTCGCGTCCAACATCCACCGCGTCCAGCAGGTCGTCCACGCGGCCGAGCGCAACGGCCGCAAGGTCGCGCTGGTCGGGCGCTCGATGCGCAAGAACGTCAACATCGGCCGCAGCCTCGGGCACATCGACATTCCCGACGGGATGCTGGTGCCGCCGCGCGAGATCGACCAGTGGGCCGACGAGAAGATCGTGGTGATCTCCACCGGATCGCAGGGGGAGCCGCTGTCGGCACTGCGCCGCATGGCCTACCGCGACCATCCGCAGGTGGAGCTCAAGGAGGGGGACACGGTGGTCTTCAGCGCCACCCCGATCCCCGGCAACGAGCGCGCGGTCAACGAGACGATCGACCGCCTGTACCACATCGGCTGCGAGGTGGTGACCGCGCGCGACGCGCCGATCCACGCCTCCGGCCACGGCTACGCGGAGGAGGTCAAGATGATGATCAACCTCACGCGCCCGAAGTACGTCATGCCGGTCCACGGCGACTACAAGCGGATGCTGATCCACTCCGAGCTGGCCGAGTCGGTCGGGATCCCGCGCGCGAACATCTTCCGCACCGAGAACGGCACGCCGCTCGAGATCGACGAGCAGGGCGCCCGGCTCGGCAAGCCCGAGACGGCGGGGATGATCTTCGTCGACGGCGTGGACATCGGCGACGTGTCCGACGTCGCGCTGCGCGATCGCCGCATGCTGTCCGCGGACGGCATCTTCATCATCGTCGCCACCGTCTCCGAGCAGGACGGCTCGTCGGTCGTCCCGCCCGAGGTGCTGGCGCGCGGCGTCCCGTTCCTGGACGGCAACAGCGCGTTCATCGACGAGCTGCGCGAAGCGGTGGAGGACTCGCTGGACCGCGCCGCCGAGCAGCACATCGCCGAGGTCGACGTGCTCGAGTCCTTCCTGCACGACGACCTCGCGACGTTCATCTACGAGCGCCTCAAGCGGCGCCCGATGGTGCTCCCGGTCGTTGTTGAGGTGTGAGCGCCGCCCCGCGGCGCTCGTATGACGGCCTGCCCGCCAGCGCCGCGATCACCAGCACGATGATCCCGCCGCCGGCCACGGCGTAGGCGACGCGGGGCGAGGACAGCGCGACGATCGCCCCGCCGACGAAGTAGCCGACGCCCGGCATCGCCGCGCCGAGCGACTCGAGCAGGCCCGACACGCGCGCCTGGTATTCGGACGGCGTGACCTCCTGCACGGCGGTCAGCACCGCGACCCACTGGATGCCGTTCCCGGCGCCGCCGACGACCGACACGGCGCAGGCGACCCACAGCGTCGCGGCCTGCGACATCCCGAGGTAGGCGAGCCCGACCGCGGCGCTGGAGAGCACGATCAGCATGAAGCTCGAGCGCTGCTTGAGCGCGAGGTAGAGCAGGCTGCCGAGCACGATCCCGGCGCCCCAGGCCGACAGCAGGAGGCCGTAGCCGGCGTTGCTGGTGCCCAGGCTCTGCTTCGCGTAGATGACCTCGATCGGCACGATCAGCGTGAAGCAGATGAGCGCCAGCGCCTGCCCGCCGAGCAGCAGCCGCACCGGCCGGCTGCCGCGGGCGAACGCGAACCCCGCTCCGAGCCGCTCGCGCCAGGGCTGCGGTTCCTCGTGCTCGGGCACCGGCAGCCGCGAGGTCGACGCCAGCACGAGCGCGATGACCAGGAACGTGGCGGCGTCCACCAGCAGCGCCGCCGAGAGGCCGAAGGCGGCGATCAGCGCACCCGCCAGCGCCGCGCCGAACACCGACGCGAACGCGAACCCGAGGTTCATCAGCGCGTTGCCCTCGCTCAGCAGCTCGTGCGGCTGCAGCGTGGCCGCGACCGCGCCGCGCGTCAGCCCGCGGCCGGTGATCGCCAGCGTGCCGTCGATGAAGCCGAGCAGCAGCACCGCCGAGAGTGAGAACTCGTCATCCGCGGCGAGCAGGGCGAGCACTCCGAACACCATCGCCTCGAGGATGTAGATGAGCGGCAGCGAATGGCGCAGCGGGCGGCGGTCCAGGTGCGCCGTGAGCCCGGTCGCCACGAGTGCCGGGAGGAACTTCGCGGCCAGGAAGAATCCGGCGATCGCGGCGACGTCATCGGTCCGATCAAAGACCAGGATGGCCAGCGCCACGACCCCGATCGAGTCGCCGAGGTCATTGAGCGTGTACGTCCCCAGGAGGCGACCGAACGGACGTACCCGCAAGGGCTCGAAACGCCTCCTCACCGTTTGGCACTCTATCTCGCGCCATCGGAGCGGTGTGGGCAGCGTCGCCGGAGAGAGCGGCGTATTCAAACTGACGGACCGACGTGCCGATTACTGGGGCCGTGAAGGTCCGGTCCACCCTGATCGCGCAAGCGCTGATGCTCGCCGCTGCCGTGGCGGCGGCCGCGCTGACCTCGCACGCGGCCGACTGGCACCCGGAGGCATTGTTCGGCCTTCTGCTCGTTCTCGCCGTGGGAAGCGACATCCTGACCGTGGTCGTGCGCGGCATCCACATCTCGGGAGCGTTCCTTGCGGTGGTGCTCGCCATGGCCCTCCTAGGGCCCGGCACCCGCCGCGGTCATCGGTGTGCTGTGCACCGTGATCGACGCCGTGCGTACGCGCCGCCCCCTGGATCGCACGCTCGCGAACCTCACCGCCTTCACCGTCTGCCCAGTGCTCGGCGGTCTCATGGCCCGTTACGTGGCCGTCCCGCCGGAGAGCGCGAGCTTCGCAGTGCTCGTGCTCGTTACGTTCATGGGCGCCGTCACGCTGAACTTCTTCATGGTCGCGAGTTGCCTCCAGGTCCTAGCGGGTGTTCCGCTGAGCGCGTCGGTGCGCTCCGTGTTTCTCCCAGTGCTGCCGTCCGAGTTCGCGATCGGTCTCCTGACGGCCGGCGTCGCGTTCACGTACACGACGATCGGCGTCAGCGCGGTGGGCCTGCTGGCGGTCGTGCTGCTGATCTTCCAGTACCTCATTCGTACGGCGGTACAGGCCCAGGAGCGGGGCGAAGAGCTGGAGCAGCGAACGGAGGAACTCGCCCCCTACAGGTTGGTCTGCTGTCGACGGTGGTACAGACGCTGTCGATGCGCGACGCCATGACCGCGCGTCACTCGGCCGCGGTCGCGCGCTATTCGCGCGAGGTGGCGTCGATGCTCGGCCTCCCCGAGCGCGAGCGCGAGCTGATCCATACGGCCGCGCTTCTGCACGACATCGGCAAGTTCATCCTGCCCGACTCGATCCTGTTCGCCAACCGCAAGCTGACCGACGAGGAGTGGCAGCAGATCAAGCTCCACCCCGAGCAGGGCGCGAAGCTCGTGGAACGCATCGAGGGCTACGGACCGGTGGCCGAGATCGTCCTGCACCATCACGAGCGCTTCTCAGGCGGCGGCTATCCGACCGGCATAGCCGGCGAGCAGATCCCGCTCGGCTCGCGGATCATCTCAGCCGCCGACACCTATGACGTGATGACCTCGCGCGACTCCTACCGCCGGCCCGTGAGCTCCGAGGCTGCGCTGGCCGAGCTGCGGCGGGTGGCCGGGACCCAGCTCGATCCGCAGGTCGTGGAGGTCTTCGAGCGCATGATCCTGGAGCGCGGCGTCGCGTTCAGCCACAGCGACGAGGCCGACTTCGAGTTCGAGCTCGCGTTCGACAAGCGCGTCGCGGATTACGCGCGACCGCGCATGCGGGCCGCCTAGCCCCGCCTAGCCCGGATCGCTCATGACGCTGCACCAGCCCGGCGCCGGGCCGCGGGACTGTTCGCCAAGGCAGGTCGTCAAGTCGTCAGACTTCGGTGGGAATCGGATCTCCTCGTCGGCGCACTATTCCACCGCTGGTGGCCGTCGGACTCACCGACGCGCCGTCGTCGCGATATCACCAGTCGCGGGATTCACGGAGATCCGGACTAGACATTTGTCCGATTCAGGGCGTTACCCGACCTGCCGTTAACGAGAACGAGCGCCCGATGGCGCTCGCTCGAAGGGGGCGGACTCGTACTAGATGCGGAAGCCCATGATGCGCTCCTTTCTCCCTCGCGGACCGCGCGGCAACGCGGTGTGTCGAGGTCTCCTGGTGGGTCGTTCCTGACAACACCCAGGATTGCACCTGGACGTAGCAGTCTGAATACAACAAGCGTCCAGGTGCCTGCGATCCGCCCTCAAGCCGGCGGCATCGCGGGTCGATCACACGGGTCGAAATGCCCAAGCTCAAGACGATCGCCGCCACCTTCGCCGCCGCCCTCGCCGCGATGGGCCTGTCCGTCGGCGCCGCCCTCGCCGAGGGCGAGCAGGCCGCCCAGGCGCACGCCAAGCCGGGTCAGCAGCCGCCGAGCGGCGTCTGCATCTTCCACAAGCTCCTCTGACGCCTCCCACGCCCGTCGTGGGCGTGCGCGAGCCGGATTCCCTACGAGACCTTGAGCTCGTCCCAGACGGCCTCGAGGCGGCGCGCAGGCGCCCCGAGCCCGTCGAGCTTCTCGAGCTGCTCGACGATCTTCTCCGAGCGCCAGTCGGTCGCCAGCATGTCCAGCGACGCCGAGATCATGTGCGCGTGGTGGTTGAGCAGCTGCCGCAGCTCGGTCGTGCGCCGGATGACCTCCGGGTCGTCGGACACGGGCAGCCCGCTCTCGAGCGCGACGAAGCGGCTGACGAGCGGGCCGCCGCGCGGCGCCAGCTCGGCCAGCGGGAGGCGCTGGCGAACATCGTCCAGCAGCGCCTCGGCGGCGTCCTGCCAGATCACCGCCTCGGCGACGATCGCGCGCATCGCCGGCCACGGGTCGGGCGGGAGCCGCGGCGGGGGAGGGGAGGGGCGACGGCGACGGAACATCGCAGTACCCATTAAACGCCCGGCGGCCCGGCGGCCGCCGGAGTTCTCACAGAAGGGCTTTGCCGACCGCCTCGAGCACGCGCTCGGCCTGGAACGGCTTGACGACGAAGTCACGCGCGCCGAGCTTGATCGACTCGAGCACCTTGGACTCCTGCCCGAGCGCGGAGCACATGATCACGCGCGCCGTGGGGTCGAGCGCGATGATCTCCTTCAGGGCGGCGAGGCCGTCCTTCTCGGGCATCGTGATGTCGAGCGTGGTGAGCTCGGGCTTGAGCTCCTGAAAGCGGGTGATCGCCTCGACGCCGTTGCCGGCCTCTCCGACGACCTCGTGGCCGCCCCTGGTCAGCGCGTCGCTGACCATCTTCCGCATGAAAGCGGCATCGTCGACTACCAGGATTCTGGCCAACTGGCCACCTCCATTCCGGACTCGGCGTTGATTTCGGTCTTGTCGAACACGTGCTCGATGCGCACGGCCCAGTCGGTTCCGTCCACCACGACCAGGCGGCCGGTGGCGAAGCGGGTGCCGTTGACGTAGAGATCGATCGCGTCGTCGGCCTGCTTGTCGAGCTCGACCACGGCGCCGGGGGGAAGACCGACCACCTGCGCCGAGGCCATGCGGGTACGCCCCAGCTCCGCCCACACGCGGACCGGGATGCCCGCGAGCGACGGCTTGGACGCCTCGCCCGCCGGGGCGCCGGACGTGGCCGCGGGCAGCTCGGCGCCCATGTCGTCCAGCGCGCTGGACATCCGCACGACGAACGCGTTCGGGACGAGCTGGACGAGCCGCGCGGGCTCGCCGACGATCTCCATCGGGATGTGGATCGCGTGCGGCGTGTGCGGATAGGCGTCGGTGATCTCGTCGGCCGACGTGAAGGTCTTGGTGTCCGGGGTGGAGATCTCCACCTCGGTGCCGAGCACCGCGGACGTCGCCGCCGCGGCCTGGGCCATCATCTGGTTCATGGCCTCGGACACGGCCGAGAGCTCGAGCTCGGAGAGCTCGACGGCATCGGGGTCCTCCGGCTCCTCCATGCCCATCATCGACGCCGCCAGCCGGCGCGCGCCTTCCAGCGTGATCAGGAAGACGTTGCCGCCGGTGACGCCGTCCACGTAGGACACGGACATCGCCACCGCGGGCACCGGCGAGGAGGCCAGCACCGACCTCGCGTCGCCGGTCACGCGGATCTCGCCCAGCGAGATCTTGCCCGGCGCGAACATCTCGAGCACGCCGACGCACACCTCCGCGGTCGACTTGCCGAGCCGCTCGAGTGCCTCGGAGCTCATCGGTCGTCCTCCACGCGGCCGGTGATCTGCACGGCGCGGCGGCTTCCGCTGCGGCCGGGCTTGCCGGTGTGGACGGGCACCGTGTCGGCGTAGACCGTGACGCCGGACGACGAGGGCGCGTTCAGCCGCAGTACGTCGCCCTCCTTGAGCGCCAGCACGGCCTCGATCGGCAGCTCGATCGAGGCGACCTCGGCCCGCAGCGTCATCTCGACGCTGCCGACGGCGGTGGCCACCGAGCGCTCGTTCGCGTCGTCGCGCGCGTGCGAGTCCTCACGGCTGCCGAACTGCTCGGCCACCGGCGCGATCGCGCCCCACGGGATCAGCAGCGCCAGCGTCGCGGACGTGCCCTGCAGGCGCGCCTCCATCATCAGCGACAGGGTCGGCTCCGACACGGAGACCATCTGCGCGGTCTCCATGTGCTGGTCCATGTTCTCGAGCGTCAGCGACAGGCCCGCGACGTCGGTCCAGATCGTCGTCAGCTGCGCCAGCAGGCGCTCGAAGAAGTGCCGGCCCAGCGCCTGGTCGATGTCGGTCATGCGGCGTTCCTTGACGCCGATGCCCTGGATCGACCCGCCGAGCAGGAGCTCGATCGCGCCCAGCAGCAGGGTCGTCTCCGCCGACAGCAGCATGCGCGTGCCGATCGGCTCGACGATGAAGATCGCGCCCGTGGAGCTGGTCGGGACCTGCGTGTGCGCGTTGGCCCACGTCAGCTGCGTGCTGGTCAGGAGCTCGAGCTCCAGCGGCACGCGCAGCTCGGCCGACAGGCGCGTCGAGGCCGTGCGGCAGAACGCTTCGAGCGTGCGCCCGAGGCGGCGCTCCTGCTCGGAGGTGAACTTGGTCGGGCGGGTGAAGTCGACCGCACGCATGCGGCGCCGCCGCTGCGGCGTCTGCTTCTCGTCGGGCAGCTTGCCTTCGCGCGCGGCATCGACCAGGGCGGCGATCGCCTCCGCGCTCATCGTCTGGCCGCTGCTCATGTCATCGCCTCCGTCGCGCCGCGGACGAGTTCGCTTTCGACGCCCCCGGCCGCCCGCACGGTAACGCGTGCGTTGGCGACATGCACCCGGATGGTGCGCCCGCGCGCTCCGCCGGTCTCGTGGGCGAGCACCGGGATCCGCAGGTCAGCGAGCCGCTCACGCACGGCCGCCTCGTTGCGCTGGCCCACCTCGAGCGCCGACGAGGTGACGACGAACATGCTCGCGCCGCCCACCAGCGCGGCCTCGAGCAACCCGCGGCGGGCGCCGAGCGCGACGACCCGCCGGACGAGCTCGGGCACCGCGTGGTCGGCGAACTTGAGCGGGTTCGGGCCGCCGTTGCCGCCGGAGTCCGGCAGCACGACGTGCGCCAGGCCGGCCACCCCGAGCCGCCGGTCGAGCAGCGCGAGCCCGATGCACGAGCCCAGCCCAAGGGAGACGAGGACATCGCCGGTGCTCGCCGATACGGCGAGTTCGCCCATCCTGACCATCGTCTCCCCCACGACTAGAGGCCCAGACGCGCCAGAAGCTGCTCGACGCCGCCCTCTTCAGGCACCAGCAGGAACGCCATCGTGCAATCCGCGTCCTCGACGACGAGGTCGGAGTCCACAAGCAGCGCGCCGCCGCTCGCGCCGGCGTGCGAGGCGAGCACGGTCTCGACGATCGCGGCGAGCATGTCGGTGGCGCGTGACGGGGGCGTGGGCTCGAGGTCCATGCCGGTCATCGCCGAGAAGGCGTTGATGTAGGAGGTGCCGACGATGTTGCCGATCTCCTGCAGGGCCGAGTCGCCGATCTCGGAGTCGGCCTCGACGCCGAGCAGCCCGCACAGCGTGGCGGCGTCGGCGGGCGCGAGCAGCAGCAGGACGCTGGCCGGCATGTCGCCGACCACGCCCAGGACGAGGCCGGTGACTTCGCTCTCGGCGTCGCCCAGGCTCTCGACGGCATCCGCCATGTCGAGCAGTCGCACGCTCGGGACGGTGATGTCGACGCTGCGGCCGAGCATCGTCGAGAGCGCGGTCGAGGCAGTGCCCGACCCGACATTGGCCAGCTCGCGCAGCGCGTCGAGCTGCAGGTCGGTGTACTGAGTCACGAAGGTCCTTTCGAGGGTCACACGGCGACGGGAACGTCGACGACTGCATCGCAGTCGACGATCAGAGCGATCTGGCCGTCCGACAGGACCGCGGCGCCCGACAGGGCGGCGCCGTCCGAGACCTCGGGCGGGAGCGGGCGGGTGACCAGCTCATGCTGGCCGACGAGCTTCGTAACGGTCATGGCGAAGCGCTCGGTGCCACCGCGGACGACGACGGCGTAGTCGGCGTTCGGGGTCGCCGAGCCACCGTAGCGCTCGGAAGCGTCGACGATCGGCAGGACGCCGTCCGAGAGCACGAGCATGCGGCGCCCGGCGACCGAGCGCACGGCCTGGTCGGACACGCGCACGGTGCGCTCGATGCGGTCGAGCGGGATCGCGAACGGCCGCTCGTCGGTCTCGACGATCAGCGCGGCCATGATCGCCAGCGTGAGCGGCAGGCGGATCTGGGCGCTCGTGCCGACGCCGAGCTCGGAGGTCATCAGGACCTCGCCGCCGAGCCCGCGGATCGCCGCGCGCACGGCGTCCATCCCGACGCCACGGCCGGAGATGTCGCTGGTGACGTCAGAGGTCGAGAAGCCGGCGGCGAACAGCAGCTCCACGGCGCGCGCGGTGTCGATCGAGTCGACCGCCTCGGGGGCGATCAGCCCGCGCTCGGCGGCCTTGCGGGCGACCATCTTGGGATCGATGCCGCGGCCGTCGTCGGCGACCGTGATGACCACGTTGCCGCCCGCGTGCTGGGCCGAGATCTCGAGCACGCCGGTGGCCGGCTTGCCGGCCGCCTTGCGCTCCTCCGGGCCCTCGAGCCCGTGGTCGAGCGAGTTACGGACGAGATGCACGAGCGGGTCGCCGAGCGCGTCCACGACCGTGCGGTCGAGCTCGGTGTCCTTGCCGACGAGTTGCAGGTCGACCTGCTTGCCGAGCTTGGTCGAGAGGTCGCGCACGAGCCGCGGGAAGCGCAGGAACACCGCCTCGACCGGGATCATCCGCACCTGCATGACCATCGACTGCAGCGCATGCGACGTGCGCGTGAGGTTCTGCATCGCCTGCGAGAGGCCCGGCACGTCGGCGCGCGAGGCGAGCGCCTCGACCTGCGTGCGGTGCAACACGAGCTCGCCCATGTAGTGCATCAGCTGGTCCAGGCGCTCGGCGTCCACGCGCACGGTCGAGGAGCCCTTGGGCGCGGGGCGCCCGGGCGCGCTCGGCGCCGGCGCGGGCACCTCCGCATCGGCGACCGCAGCCGGAGCAGCGACGTCCTCGTCGGAGGGCACGTCGACGGCGGCGTCGGCGAGCGCCTCGAAGACCTGCACGTCGGCCACCTCGGGCACGGCGCCCGCGGCATCGGCGAGCTCGGCGTCCGCGCGCTCGGAGACCAGCCAGGCATCGATGTAGCGGCCGTCGAACCCGTCCACGTCGTCCGGCGCCGGGCAGCAGGCGAGCGTCTCGCCGAGCCCGGCGAGCGCCGAGAGCACCATGTAGGCGCGCACGGACGGCATCGAGACCTCGTCGGCGAGGATCGCCGAGACCTGTACGACGCGGCGCCCGTCGGCCAGCTCGGCCAGGTTCTCGGGCGGCTCGGACGCACCGGTGCGCTGCGCGGACTGCTGCGGTGTCCGCTCCCGGACCAGGCCCTGCAGGCGCTCGATCAGCGCCTGCGGCTCGATCGCCTCCTTGCCGGTCGTGTCGATCGACTCGATGGCGGCCGACAGCGCGTCGAGGCTGTCGAGCAGCACGTCGACCGCTGCGCGCTCGAGGCCTCCGGAGCGCTGGCGCAGCAGCTCGAAGACGTCCTCCATCTCGTGCGTGAGCGCGGCCATCCCCGAGAAGCCCATCGTCGCGCTCATCCCCTTCAGGGAATGCGCGATGCGGAAGATCTCGTCGACCGTCGCCTGGTCGTCGGGCTTCTCCTCGATGCGCACGACCGCGAGGTTGAGCTCCTGCAGGTGCTCACGCCCCTCGGCGAGGAACATGGGGAGGTACTCGTCCATCAGCTCTTCCGGTAGATGAAGTGAAACGGTGAGGTGAGCCCGAGCCCGCGCGGGTCGGACACGCGCTCAGAGGTTCCCACGACGAGGTAGCCGCCGGGGGCCAGCGTCGACACGAGCCGCTGGTGCAGCGCGTCCCGCACTTCTTCGGTGAAGTAGATGACGGTGTTGCGGCAGAAGACCACGTCGTAGCGGGACGCCGGCACCGGCATCCTCAGCAGGTCGCCCGTATCGAAGCGCACTATGCGCTTCAGTTCGGGCTTGGCCTCCCAGCCGCCGTCCGGCAGCGGGTTGAAATGGCGCTGGAGCATGCCCTTCGGCGACGTGCGGGCGTCTTCCACGGTGAAGCGCCCCTCGCGGGCGCGGGCCACCATGCGGCGGTCGAGGTCGGTGCCGTTGATCTCGACGCGCGCCGTCGGGACGGCCTCGCGGCAGATCGCGGCGATCGTGTAGGCCTCCGCGCCGTAGGAGCAGCCGGCGCTCCAGATCCGCAGCGGGCCGCCGCTCTTGGCGCGCTCGGGCAGGATCGACGTGCGCAGCACCTCGAACTGGTCCTCGTGTCGCCACAGGTGCGAGACGTTGATCGTCACGCGGTCCAGGAACGCGTCGAGCTCCTCCGGCTCGCGGCGCAGCCGCGCCCCATAGGTGGCCAGGTCGCTCGCGCCGCGGCGGTCGACCCACGTGCGCACGCGGCGCTCCATCTGGTTGCGCTTGTACTGGGCGAGATCGACGCCGCAGAGCGTGCGCACGAGCTCGCACAGCACCAGAAAGTCGTCGCCCTTCAGGCCGGCGACGAAGCCTGCGCCGGCGGGGGCGGCGGGGCGGGACGGGATGACGGAACGCGCGGGGCGGGCTGGCGCGGAACGGTCGCTGAGCGGGGTCATGATCCGGCCTCCCGGACGATTGCGGCGGGCAGTTCGTCGAGCGGCAGCACTTCGTCGGCGAGCCCGGCCTCGGCCACGGCGCGCGGCATGCCGTAGACGACGCAGGTCGACTCGGCCTCGACGAGCACGCGGCCTCCGGCGGCCTTGACCGCGCGGGCGCCTTCGAGGCCGTCCTTGCCCATGCCGGTCAGCACCACGAGCAGCAGGTCGCGCCCGTAGATGCGCGCGGCGTCGGCGATCGTGAGGTCGGCGCGCGGGCGCAGGCCGCCCATCGGCGCCTCGTCGGACAGCCGCACGCGGCGGTCGTCGCTCATGCGCAGGTGCGAGCCCCCGGGCGCCAGCAGCAGCTGGCCGACCTGGACGGACTCGCCGCCCTTGGCCTCGAGGACCTTCAGCTTCGACGTCGAGTCCAGGCGCGCGGCGAGCGACGCGGTGAACCCGGCCGGCATGTGCTGGACGATCATCGCCCCGTTGCCGAGGCGGGCCGGCAGCTTCGGGATGAGCTCGCCGAGCGCCTTGGGGCCGCCGGTGGAGGATGCGATCAGGACCGTCTTGCGCGACCCGGCCCGCACGGCGGGCGTCCGGCGCGGCGCCGCGGGGCGCGCCGGCGCGGCGCGCACGATGCGGCGGCGTGCGGTCCCGCTCTCGGCGGCGTCCGACACCTTGCGCGAGAGCTCGGTCGTGAAGGTTTCCATCGACTCGCCCAGCGCCGGCTTGGCGACCAGGTCGAACGCGCCCTCGGCGAGGGCGTCGACGGCGCGCGCGCCGTGTGCGGGGGAGAATGCGGACACCACGACCACGGGCACGCTCTCGGCCTTCCCGGCGCGCAGCGCGCGCAGCACCCCGATGCCGTCGAGACCCGGCATCGCCAGGTCGAGCGTCATCGCGTCGGGACGAAACTCGTTGCAGGCGGCAAGCGCCTCGTCGCCGTCGGACGCCGTCGCGACGACGTTGAAGCCCCGGCGCGCGAGCGCGTCGGAGAGGATCCGGCGCATCAGGCGCGAGTCGTCGGCGACGACGACGCGCTGCGCGTTGGGACTGATCGTGGCCATGGGAGTGCGATCTACGCCGCGGCGAGCTCGTCAGCCCCGGCGGCCGCGAACAGCCCCTCCGGGTTGAGCAGGATCACGAGGCGGTCGCCGATCTTGGCGATCGACTCGATCGTCTGGGTGTCGGCGGTCGGGACGGCCTCGAGCTGGTCGCTGGAGACGGTCAGGACCTCCTCGACGTCGCCGACGACCACGCCGGCCTGGCCGGTGCCGGTCTCGACGATGACGATCTTGCCGAACTCGAACGCCTCGCCGTCTAGGCCCATGCGCGAGGCGAGGTCGTAGATCGGGATGATCTTGCCGCGCAGGCCGATGACACCGCGGATCCACGGGATATCGGAGGCGACGGAGCGGGGCTCTGAAAAGCGAATGATCTCGTGGACCGCTCCGATCGGGAGCGCGTACTCCTCCGCTCCGAGCGAGAAGACGACGAGCTGCTGGGATGTGATGTCGGACATGTCACCACAGGCATCGGCGCGCGGCCGATGAGCTTTAGTTAAGTGAGCGTGCGGGAAAGCGGACGACGAAACGAGCGCCGCGTCCGTCGAGCGGCGGCTCGAGCTGGACGCTGCCCCGGTGGCTCTCCGCCACCGCGCGCACGATCGAGAGCCCGAGCCCCGAGGAGCCCGAGCGGTCGCCCGCGCCCCGGAAGAAGCGCTCGAAGACCTTGTCCTGCATCTCGGCCGGGATCCCCGGCCCGTCGTCCTCCACGGCGAGCACGATGTCGCCGTTGCGGCGCTCGACGCTGGCCTCCACGGCCGTGCCCGGGTCGGTGTGGCGCAGCGCGTTCTCCATCAGGTTCAGCACCAGCCGGTGCAGCTCGTCGCGCACGCCCTCGACCTCGAGCCCGGCCGGTGCGGAGATCGAGATCTCGTGGTCGCCCGCCACCGGCTCGAGCTCGGCTGCGGCGTCGGTCACGACGTCGGAGAGGTCGACGCGCCGGTGCGGCATCTCGCGGCCGGCGTCGGCGCGCGCGAGCAGCAGCAGGTCGCCGACCAGGCGGCGCATGCGCCGCGACGAGCGCAGCGCCGAGGCGGCCGCCTCGCGCGACTCGCCCTCGACGGTGACCTCGAGCAGCTCGAGGTTGGCCAGCACGCTGGTCAGCGGCGTGCGCAGCTCGTGCGACGCGTCGGCGACGAACTGGCGCTGGCGGGCGAGCGTCGCCTCGGTCTCGCCGCGCGCCTGGTCGAGCGCGTGCAGCATCCCCTCGAGCGTCAGCGCGAGCTCGGCGACCTCGTCGTCGGCCGACGGGCGGGGGATCCGCAGCTTGGGGTCGCGCGTGCGCTCGATCTCGCGCGCGGCCGCGGTCAGCTCCGCGATCGGCTCGATCGCGCGCCGGGCCGTCGCCACGCCGGCCAGCAGCGCGAGCGCCGTCCCGCCCAGCACGCCGAGGCCGAGGAACAGCTTGACGCGGTTGGCGGTCGCCTGCACGCCGGAGATCCGCCGCCCGTACTGCACGAAGATCGGGAACTCGAACTGCGGCACATCGCTGGAGATGTGCGCGACCCGAGTCTCGACCTTCCAGCCGTCGACGACCTTGCTGCGCGAGTCGGCGCGGCCCCAGTCGGGCGCGCCCGCCGTCGCCTCGAAGATGTGCCCGTCGGTCGTGATGACGCGGATCGCCGCGCCGTAGCTGGCCGCGAAGCTCTCGAGGTTGACGCTCTTCTTGTACTGCGGGTCGCCGGTCTTGGGGTCCTGGCGGTAGTAGACGTAGATCAGCCGCGCCTCGAGCGTGTCCGCAGAGGACGAGACCTGGCGGTTGAAGTCCTTGTAGATCGCGCGCGTCGTGAGCGTCCCGACGATCACCGCGAAGCCGCACAGGATCACCAGCGTCAGCGCCGCGGAGCCGCCGGCCAGCCGCCAGCGGATCGGCTGGCGCTTATACGCGGAGTACGTAGCCCGCGCCGCGGACCGTATGGAGGAGTCGAGGCTCGCCACCGGCTTCGAGCTTTCTTCTGAGGTTCGAGACGAACACCTCGATCGTGTTGGTGATCGAGAACGGGTCATAGCCCCACACCTCGTCGAGCAGCTTCTGGCGCGAGATCACGAGGCGCTCGTTGCGCATCAGGTACTCGAGCAGCTCGAACTCCCGCTGCGTGAGGTCGATCGCGCGCGAGTCGCGCGCCACCTCGTGCGTGTCGGGGTTGAGCGTCAGATCGCCCACGCGCAGCGGGGCCATGCCACGCGGGGGCCGGCGGCGCAGCAGCGCCCGCATCCGGGCGAGCAGCTCCTGGCGCTCGAACGGCTTGACGAGGTAGTCGTCCGCGCCGACGTCCAGACCCTCGACGCGGGACTCCAGCGCATCACGCGCCGTGAGCATGAGGATCGGCGTGTCGTCGCCGTCCTCGCGCAGCCGCCGCGCGACATCGATGCCGTCCAGCCGCGGGAGCCCGAGGTCCAGCACGATGATGTCGGGCAGGAACGCGTGCGCCTCGTCGAGACCGCGTACGCCGTCGCCGGCGAGCTTGACTTCGTAGCCCTCCAGGCGCAGCGAGCGCTGGAGGACCTGCGCGATCTCCTCGTCGTCCTCGACGACGAGCACGCGGACAGGGCGGGCGGCGGCATCCATCTGAGGTCTGATGGTACGGCGCGGACGGCAGAACGGCCGCAACCTTCAGACGCCGTTTAGCAACTCCTCAGCGGAACGTGCCCGAAGCCCTCGACGGCGGCGGCCAGGGCGGCTCGATCCAGGCCCTCAGCAGGGAACTCGACATCGTCGCCGGCGTGCAGGCGCACGGTCAGGCGCTCGCCGTCGAGCCGGACCTCGCGGACCGAGCTCCACGGCACGATCGCCCCGCCGGCGACCCACACGCCGCGCTCGTCGACGCGCAGCTGCAGCGAGCCGCGCGCGAGGTAGCCCGCCGCCAGCAGGACCCACACCGCCACCAGCACCCACTCGAGGCCGTGCGGGCCCACGATCACGAAGAACACGGGCACGCCGACGAGCGGGATCAGCGCCTGGGGCCGCACGCGACGGATCGTGTAGGGCTTCACGTCGCTGTCGTGTCTAGCAGGGCTCGGCGCGCCGGCGTCGAAGGGTGCCGCGCCAGATGCCTGCCCGCAAGCCCGCCCGCCGAGCCCGCCGCCCGGCTCCGCGCCTGAAGCTTCCCCAGCTCGAGCAACGCCAGCTCGACCTCCTCGGTCTGGGCCTGATGGCCCTCGCGCTGTTCTTCGCGTTCCTCGTCTACTTCGGCTGGGACGGCGGGCGCGCCGGCTCGCAGGCCGTCGAGGGCCTGCGCTGGCTGCTCGGCGCGGCGCACTACCTCGTTCCGGTCGCGCTGGCCGCCGCGGGCGCCATCCTGATGCTGCGCCCGGTGCTCCCGGCGGTGCGGCCGTTCCGCTCCGGCGCGATCTGTGTGTTCGTGTCGGTCACGCTCGGGCTCTCGGCCGGCACGCTCGGCGTCGGCCCGGGCGGGACGCGGCCCGCGTGGTGGGACCCCGAGTGGGTCAAGACGCGCGGCGGGATGGTGGGGGAGGGGCTCGACTACCTGGTCAGCACGCTCGCCGGTTCGATCGGCGCGCACATCCTGGCGGTCTTCCTGTTCCTGGCCGGCGTGCTGCTGCTGACCGGCGCGTCGGTGGCCGGCGTGATCAAGGCGACGTCGGACTCCGTGTCCTCGACGACGCGCGAGCTGCGCGGGGCGGTCAAGCGGCGCCCGCGCGCGACCGAGGAGCTGGCGACGCTCGAGCGCGCCACGCGCGTGCGGGTCAGCGAGCCCGTCGAGGACCCGCCGGAGTTCGACCCGCGGCCCAAGCGCGCGCCCAAGAAGAAGAAGGCCGAGGAGTTCTGGTCGGGCGACGAGCGCTTCCCGGACCTCTACGGCGGCGATCCGCCCGAGCCGGCTCGCGACAGCGATCCGGTCGTCGAGCCCCCCGGACCCGCCCGGCTGGCCGAGGATCCGCCCGAGGACGAGCCCGGCGTCACGCGCGGGCCCTCCGAGCCGGTCGCGCCCGAGCAGCTCACGCCCCAGGGCCGCTACCGCAGCGACGTGACCGACTCGCCCGACTTCGTCTGGGAGCTGCCCGACCCGGGCGAGCTGACGCGCTCGTCCGAGGACGCCAACCGGCCGGATACCGCCGGCCAGGAGAAGGTGGCCGCGCAGCTGCTCGAGGCGCTCGGGCACTTCAACGTCGAGGCGCGCGTGATCGGGATGGTCGCCGGCCCGCACATCACGCGCTACGAGCTGCGGCTCGCGCCCGGGATCAAGGTCGCCAAGGTCGCGCAGCTCAAGGACGACCTCGCGTACGCGCTGGCCGCCGCCGACATCCGCATCCTGGCGCCGATCCCGGGCAAGCAGGCGGTCGGGATCGAGGTCCCGAACGCGCGCCGGCGGATCGTCCACCTCGGCGACGTCTATCAGGCGCCGCCGCCGGACTGGTCGCCGCTGACCGTGTGGCTGGGCAAGGACGTAGCCGGGCGCGCGATCGGCGCCGACCTGGCCAAGATGCCGCACCTGCTGGTCGCCGGCACCACCGGCGCGGGCAAGTCCGGCGCGATCAACTCGATGCTCTCCTCGATCCTCCTGCGCGCGACGCCGCACGAGGTCCGGATGGTGCTGGTCGACCCCAAGCAGGTCGAGCTCACCCATTACGACTCGATCCCGCACCTGCTCACGCCCGTGATCACGTCGCCGCGCCAGGCCGCCACCGCGCTCCAGAACCTCGTGCGCGAGATGGAGCAGCGCTACTCGCAGATGGCGCTCGCCCGCACGCGCACGCTGAAGGACCTCAACGCGGTGCGGGCCAAGCGGGACGAGCCGTCGCTGCCCTACATCCTGTGCGTGATCGACGAGCTCGCGGACCTGATGATGGTCGCGCCCGCCGACGTCGAGGACTCGATCATCCGGATCGCCCAGAAGGCGCGCGCGGTCGGCATCCACCTCGTGCTGGCGACCCAGAGCCCGCGCGTGGACGTCATCACCGGCATGATCAAGGCCAACGTCCCGTCGCGGATCGCGTTCGCCGTCTCCTCCCAGACCGACTCGCGCGTGATCCTCGACCAGAACGGCGCCGAGTCGCTGCTGGGCATGGGCGACATGCTGTTCTCGCCGGTCGGCTCGTCGCGGCTGCAGCGCATCCAGGGCGCGTTCATCGACGAGGCGCAGATCGAGACCCTGACCGACGCGTGGCGGCGCCAGGGCGAACCCGAGCTGCGCGAGGACCTGCTCGAGGTCGTCGAGGAGGCGGCGGACGAGTCGTCGTCCTCGGACGACGGATTCGACCCCGACGAGGATCCGCTGCTGGCCGATGCCATCCGCCTGGTCGCCGAGATGCAGACCGCGTCGACGTCGATGCTCCAGCGCCGCCTGCGGCTCGGCTACACGCGTGCGGGGCGGCTGATCGACATGCTCGAGCGGCGCGGCGTGATCTCCGGCTACGAGGGGTCCAAGCCGCGTCAGGTGCTCGTGACCGAGGCCGACGTCCCGCGCGTGCTCGCCGCGCTGGCGCCCGTTGCCGGCGACGACCCGGCGCCCGAGTAGGGCGCTTGTAGCCTCGAAGCCGATGCCGGAGATCGGTGAGACGCTTCGAGAGACGCGGATGCGTCGCCGTATCGACATGACCGAGGTCGAGGCGGCGACCAAGATCCGCGCCAAGTACCTGCGCGCGCTGGAGAACGAGGAGTGGGACCTGCTGCCCGGGCCCACGTTCGTCAAGACGTTCCTGCGCACCTACGCGGAGTACCTCGAGCTCGATCCGCGGCTGCTGGTCGAGGAGTACCGACAGCGCTACGAGCGCCCCTCGGGGCAGGACCTGACGCCGTTCGGGCCGGGACTCGGCGGCCAGCGCCGGCGGCGCCGCAACCGGCGCCCGGTCGGGCCGATCCTGGTCGTCGCGCTCGGCGTGGCGGCGCTGGTCGGCGCGCTGTACCTGATCGGCACGTGGGGCCCGGACCAGAACGCGCCGACCACGGTCGGGACGCCGACCGCGACGGCGACGGCCTCGCCCGCCGCGACACCGCGCAAGAGCAAGAAGAAGAAGGTCAAGAGGGTGGCGCCGGCGCGCGTCGCGTTGCGGCTGAAGACGACCAGGCCGGTCTTCGTGTGCCTCGTCGACGCGACCGGCAAGGCGCTGATCGACGGGCAGAACCTGGACGCGGGCTTCACGAGCAAGAGCTTCCGCTCCGGCCGCTTCCGGATGAACCTCGGTAACGGCGGGGTCACGATGAGCTACGACGGCCACAGCTACCGCGCGGCCGACACCGGCGCGCCGATCGGCTACGAGCTGCGGCCCGGCCGCAAGCCCAGGCGCCTCGCGGAGTCCGTGCGTGTAAAGCTCTGCGCGTGAGCGTCTCAGCCGGGATCGTCATCACCGGCACGGAGGTGCTCTCGGGGATCATCGCGGACGCCAACGGGCCGTGGCTGTCGGAACGCATGCGCGAGCGCGGGATCGTGCTCTCCCACACCGTGATCGTGGGCGATCGCGAGGCGGACCTGGAGTCGGCGCTCGAATTCCTCTCCGGGCACGACCTGGTGATCACCTCCGGCGGGCTCGGGCCGACCGCCGACGATCTGACCGCGGACGTGGTCGCCGCGTACGCGGGGCGCGAGATGGTCGACGACCCCGAGCTCGAGGAGCGGATCTGGGCGATTGTCGAGCGGCTGCGGCGGCGGATGCCGTTCGAGGAGGAGGCGATGCGCGCGGGCTCGCGCAAGCAGGCGCGCGTGCCCGCGGGCGCGACCGTGCTCGAGCCGGTCGGGACCGCCCCGGGGCTGGTCGTGCCCGTGCCCGGCGGGCCGCTCGTGCTGGTGCTGCCGGGGCCGCCGCGGGAGCTGCAGGCGATGTGGGCCGCGGCGCTCGAGACGGCGCCGCTGCGCGAGCTGCTGGCGGGCAGCGTCGCGCTCGAGCAGCGGATCCTGCGCTTCTTCCCGCTGCCCGAGCCGCAGATCGCCGCCACGCTGCGCGAGCTCGACCCCGACCCGGCGCTCGAGATCACGACGTGCCTGCGACGCGGGGAGCTCGAGGTCGCGACGGTGTTCGCGGCGGATGAGGCCGGGCTCTATGACGCGTTCGAGGCCGCACTGCGCGAGCGCCACGGGGAGGTGCTGTTCTCGCCCGACGGCGCCACGATCGACGAGGTCGTGGCACGGGGCCTCGCGGGGCGCACCGTGGCGACCGCGGAGTCGTGCACGGGCGGGCTGATGGCGGGCCGGCTCACGGACCTCGCGGGGTCGTCGGCCTACGTGCTGGGCGGGCTGGTCGTGTACTCCAACGAGGCGAAGGTCGCGCTGGCCGGCGTGCCGGCGGCGCTGATCGAGGCGCACGGCGCGGTCTCGCCCGAGGTCGCGCGCGCGCTGGCGGCGGGCGCGCGGGCGCGGCTCGGGGCGGACTTCGGGATCGGCATCACGGGAATCGCCGGCCCGGGCGGCGGTACGCCGTCCAAGCCCGTGGGGACCGTCTGCCTGTGCGTCGAGGGTCCAGCCGGCGCGGCGGAGCGCACCGTCCGGCTCCCGGGCGGCCGCGCCGACGTGCGCGACCGCACGACCACGGTCGCGCTGCACATGCTGCGCGCGCTGCTGTGAGGCTGTTCGTCGCGCTCGACCTCCCCGCGGACGCCCGCTCCGCCCTCGCGGGCTTCGAATTCGACCAGGCGATATGGCGGGCGGTCAGGCCGGAGCACCTGCACATCACGCTCGCGTTCCTCGGCGGGCGTCCGGAGGGCGACGTCGACACGATCGCGCCGCTGCTGAGCGCCGCGGTGGCGCTGGGCGCCGCGGACGCGGCCGCGCCGGGCACCCCGGGGAGGGTCTCGCCGGGCGCCACGGGAGAGGCCGCGCCGGACACCCCGCGCGGTCTCTCGCCGGGCGCCCCGGGCGGCGTCGCTCCGGGCGCTGCCGGCGAGGCCGCCCCGCGCGCTCCGGGCGGCGCCGCCTCGCGCGCTGCCGGCGAGGCCACCTTGCGCGGCTCGGGCGGGCTCTCGCCGGGCGCCCCGGGCGGGCTCTCGCCGGGCGCCCCGGGCGGGCTCTCGCCGGGCGCCCCGGGCGGGCTCTCGCCGGGCGCCCCGGGCGGGCTCTCGCCGGGCGCCCCGGGCGCGCTCTCGCCGGGCGCCCCGGGCGAGGTCTCGCCGGCCGGCCCGCGCGCTCCGGGCGGCGCGGCCTCGCGCGCTGCCGGCGAGGCCGCCTTGCGCGCCTCGGGCGGGCGCTTGCCGGGCACCCCGGGCGGCGTCGCTCCGGGCGCTGCCGGCGGGGCCGCTCCGCGCGCCCGGGGCGAGGCCGCCCTGCGCGCCTCGGGCGGGCTCTCGCCGGGCGCTGCCGGCGGGGCGGCCCCACGCGCCCCGGGCGAGGCCACCGCGCGCGCGTCCTGCGGGGCCGCCCCCGGTGGCGCCGGCCCCCGCCTCGCGCTCGGCCCACCGCTCCTGCTCGGCCGCGTCCTGGCGGTCGCCGTCGCGGACCCCGAGGGCACGCTCGGCGCGCTCCAGGCGCACCTCGCGGCGGCGCTCGAGGCCGCTGGCGTCTACACGCCGGAGCGGCGCCCGTTCCGTCCGCACGTCACGGTCGCGCGCCTGCGCCCCCGCGCCCGCGCCCGCCGCCCCGCCGGTGCCCCCGAGCCGCTCGCGTTCGCCGGCGAGGCGCTCACCCTCTACGCCTCGCGCCTGCATCCGTCCGGCGCGCGCTATGAGGCGCTGGCGCGCCGCGCGCTCTAACCTCAGCCGCGATGCTCCGCCGGGTCGCCCTCTCGCCGCTGGCCGCCCTGGCCGCGCTCCTCGCCGCTCCACACGCCGCCTCCGCGGCGCTCAACTACAAGGAATGTACCGACTTCCGCGGCGTCCAGTGCGCGCGGCTGGTCGTCCCGCTGGACCGCACGGGGGTCGATCCGGGCACGGTGCCGCTGCGGATCGCCCGCATCGGCCGCCGCTCCGGCCCGACGCTGATGTACCTGTCCGGCGGCCCGGGCGGCGCCGGCGTCAGCGAGATGCTGAGCGTGATGGACGCGTTCCCGTCGATCGTCAGCCGCTACCGGGTCATCGGCTACGACCAGCGCGGCACCGGCCGCTCGGGCCTCCTGCGCTGCCCGGCGATCGAGAAGGACCCGCACCTGCGCTCCACCACCGCTGCCGCGCAGTGCGCCGCCAAGCTCGGCAACGCCCGCCACCACTACACGACCGCGGACTCGGTCGAGGACATGGAGGCGATCCGCCTGCAGCTCGGCGTCGACAAGCTCACGCTCTACGGCATCTCCTACGGCACCGAGCTCGCGCTCGCCTACGCGCGTGCCCATCCCGACCACGTCAACCGGCTGATCCTGGACTCGACGGTCGACGCCGACGACACCGACCCGTTCGGCGGCTCGAGCTTCCGCGCGATGGCGCCGACGCTGCGCGCGCTCTGCCCCGACCACTGCAACGGGATCGCGACCGATCCCGCCGCCGACCTCGCCGCGCTCGTCACCCAGTTGCGCGCCAAGCCGCTGTCGGCGTTCGCGTATGACGCCCAGGGCCGCTCCCACCACGTCACGATCGGCCCGACCACGCTGCTGGACCTGATCTTCCAGGCCGACTACGACCCCGCGATGCGCGCCGCGATGCCGTCCGCGGTCGTCGCCGCCAGGCAGGGCGACGGCGCCGCACTGGCGCGGCTCGTCCGCCAGGGCGACATCTTCGACGAGCTCGGCCCGCCGGACGAGTTCTCCAACGCCCGCTACGCGACCGTGTGCGAGACGACGCCGCTGCCGTGGGCCCCGGGGACGCCGATCGACCAGCGCGAGGCCGCCACGCAGCAGCGCATCGCGGCTACGCCGCCCGGCGCGTTCTCGCCCTTCGACCCGGAATCGGTCGTCGAGGACGAGATCGACCTCTGCCTGCGCTGGCCCGACGTCCCGCGCGCGCCGTCGACCACGCCGCTCGCGCCCTACCCGGCGGTGCCGACGCTGTTCCTGCAGGGCGGGGAGGACATCCGCACGCCGCCGGAGGCGTCGGCGCGGATCGCCGCGCTGATCCCGGGCGCGAAGCGGCTCGTCGTGCCCGGCGTCGGCCACGGCGTCAGCACCGCCGACCCCAGCGGCTGCGCCGAGCGGGCGGTGGTGCGCTTCGCCGAGGCCAAGAGCGTGGCGGCGACGTGCAAGCGCGTCCAGACGCGGGTCCCGCCGGTGCTCAGCCCGCCGGCGTCGATCACTGCGCTCAAGGGCGTCACGGGCCTCCCGCGCAAGGTCGGCCGCACGGTGCGCGCCGCCCTCGGGACGGTCGCGGACCTCGGGATCGCGCTCTCGCCCGCCGTGCTGGCGAACTCCGGCGGCGGCCTGCGCGGCGGGAGCTGGCTCTATCACAACCGCCGCGTGACGCTCGACGGCTACCAGGCGGTGACCGGCGTCGCCGTCTCCGGGACGATCCGCAACGGGACGTTCCGGCTGCGGATCGCCGGCGCCAAGGCGGCGCCCGGCACGCTCACGATCACGCCTTCCGGGCGCCTCACCGGCAGGCTCGGCGGCAGGAAGATCGCCCTGCGGCTGCGGCGCGCGGCGTCGTCGTCGCTCGTGAAGGTGCGAGCGCAGCTCTCGCGGGCGCGCTGAAAACGCACGGAAGTGCGTCCGATCGATACGAGAGAGTGTCAAGAGCGTGCCAATCGACCCCCGGCGGGTCGATCTGTCCGCCCCCCGCCGTAGCGTGATCGGCATGAGCAACCAGGTCCCCTCAAAGGCACGAGATACCGCCCTGGCGGGCGCCCTGACCCAGATCGAGCGCCAGTTCGGCAAGGGCAGCGTCATGCGGATGGGAGATCCGGGGGCTCAGGTCAAGGTCGAGGCCATCCCCACGGGCGCGCTTTCGCTGGACCTCGCGCTCGGCATCGGCGGCGTCCCGCGCGGGCGCATCGTCGAGGTCTTCGGCCCGGAGTCCTCCGGTAAGACGACGCTGATCTACCACGTGATCGCCGAGGCGCAGAAGCTCGGCGGCGTGTGCGCGTTCATCGACGCCGAGCACGCGATGGACCCGCTGTACGCCCAGAAGATCGGCGTGGACATCGACGAGCTGCTCGTCTCCCAGCCCGACTACGGCGAGCAGGCGCTCGAGATCGCCGACATGCTGGTGCGCAGCGGCGCGGTGGACGTCGTGTCGGTGGACTCCGTGGCGGCGCTGACGCCGCGGGCGGAGCTCGAGGGTCAGATGGGCGACCAGAGCGTCGGCCTGCAGGCGCGGATGATGTCCCAGGCCATGCGCAAGCTGGCCGGCAACCTCAACCGCACCAAGACCCTGTGCATCTTCACGAACCAGATCCGCGAGAAGGTCGGGGTCATGTTCGGCTCGCCGGAGACCCAGCCGGGCGGCCGCGCGCTGAAGTTCTATGCCTCCCAACGGCTGGACATCCGCCGCATCGAGACGCTCAAGGACGGCACGGAGGCGGTCGGCAACCGCGTGCGCGTGAAGGTCGTCAAGAACAAGGTCGCGGCGCCGTTCCGCCAGGCGGAGTTCGACATCGAGTTCGGCAGGGGCATCTCCACCGCCGGCTGCATCCTGGATCTCGGGCTCGAGCACTCGATCGTCTCGAAGTCCGGCTCGTTCTTCTCCTACGCCGACGAGCGGCTCGGCCAGGGCCGCAACAACGCCAAGGGCTACCTGGACCAGCACCCCGAGGTGGCCAAGGAGATCGAGTCCAAGGTCTACGAGATCCTGGGCGTCAATCAGGACCTCGTGGAGCCGATCGAGGGCGATCCGGTGGCGGCCGCCGCGCTCGTCGCCTGAGCGTGCCGGACCCGCAGGACGACCTCCGGCGCCAGAGCGCGTTCGACGTCGCCTGGCGCCAGCTCGCCCGGCGCGACCGGACCGAGGCCGAGCTGCGCGCGCACCTGGAGCGCAAGGGCGTGGCGCCCGCGCTCGCCGAGGAGGTCCTCGGCGAGCTCCGCGAAGGTGGCTACGTGGACGACGCCGGGTACGCCCGCCGCTTCGCCGAGGATCGCCGCAACCTCGACGGCTGGGGCGCCGAGCGGATCGAGCGCCGGCTCGTGGAGCTCGGCGTCGATCGCGAGGAGATCCGCGCGGCCGTCGACGCCGGCGAGCATGACGACCTCCGCGCGGCCTGCGAGCTGCTCGCCCGCCGCTTCCCGGTGGCGCCCGAATCCCCGCGTGAGCTCGAGCGCGCGCTCGGCTTCCTCGTCCGCCGCGGCTACGCGCTGGAACTGGCGCATGACGCGCTGCGTCACCACGCGGGCGCGACCGTGGACCGCTGAACGACGCCCCAGCGTCACATCGCGGTAACGCGTTGCGTGCGACCACTTCCGGTACTACGATCACGCGCAGCGACAGATCGGGTCTGAGTGGACCCTTTGAAACCTGCAGCAAATCACCCACTTTACGAGCGGATTCCAGCAACTTCAGCAATGACGGCCACGACGACTCACCCTGGGCGAATGCGCCCGCCGAGCGGGCGCTCGCGCCTGGCCCGGACCCTCCGAACATCCAGCTAGCCGCCATCTGACTGGCGGCATGCCGCCTGAATGCTTGACCTTTCTCGCTCCGAGGCCCGGGCAGGACCCGGTCTGCCGCGTCTGAACTGAAGCATCGGATCTCGCCGCGCCCTGCGGGGCGGCGTACGGAGAGAGGACACACTGGAAATGGAAATCGTGATCGCGGCGGCCGTGCTCGCGGCCGGCCTGGTGATCGCGGCGCTGCTGCTGGTGAAGCGGGCCCCCGGGCTCGCCGCTGCCGGCACGGTCGCCGCGCCGCCGCGGCCGGTCGGCACCGTCGCGAAGGCACCCGTGGCTACGGCCGACAGTGACGACGCGCTGGCTCGCCGTCAGGAGATGGGCCGCCTGGAGGAGCGCCTGATCTCGCGCGAGGAGGCGCTCGCCACCCGCCTCGCGGAGCTGGACGTCCGCGAGCAGGAGCTGCTGCAGCGCCTCGGCGCCGCCGAGGAGGCCCACGACAAGCACGTCCGCGCCTTGGAGCGGACCTCCGGGCTGTCGGCGTCGCAGGCCAAGCAGCTGCTGCTCAAGCAGCTCGAGGACCAGATCCGCCACGACAGCGCCCGCCTCGTGCGCCAGATCGAGGAGGAGACCAAGCGCGACGCCGAGCGGCGCGTCCGCAACATCCTGGCGGTGGTCATGCAGCGCCTGGCGGCCGGCCATGCGGCCGAGACCACGGTGTCCGTCGTCCAGTTGCCCGCCGACGACATGAAGGGCCGGATCATCGGCCGCGAGGGCCGCAACATCCGCGCGCTCGAGCACCTCACCGGCGTCGACTTCATCATCGACGACACGCCCAACGCGGTGATCCTCTCGGGCTTCGACGGCGTCCGCCGCGAGATCGCCCGGATGACGCTCGAGAAGCTGCTCTCCGACGGCCGCATCCACCCGGCCCGCATCGAGGAGACCTACTACCAGGCCAAGTCCGAGCTCGAGAGCCACATCGTCGAGTCCGGCGAGCAGGCTGCGCTGGACGCCAACGTCCAGGGCCTCGACGACGAGCTGATCCGCATCCTCGGCCGGCTCAAGTACCGCACCAGCTACGGCCAGAACGTGCTCGCGCACTCGATCGAGTGCGCCCATCTCGCCGCGATGATGGCCGAGGAGCTTGGCGCGAGCCCCAAGACCGCGCGCCGCGCCGCGCTGCTGCACGACATCGGCAAGGCCGTCTCACACGAGATCGAGGGCCCGCATGCGCTCGTCGGCGGGGACCTGGCGCGCCGCCACGGCGAGTCCGAGGCCGTCGCGCATGCCATGGAGGCCCACCACAACGAGGTCGAGCCCCAGACCGTCGAGGCGGTGATCGTCCAGGCCGCGGACGCGCTGTCCGGCGCCCGCCCGGGCGCGCGCGGCGAGTCGCTCGAGCAGTACGTCAAGCGGCTGCGCGACCTCGAGCAGATCGCGACCCGCCACGACGGCGTCGACAAGGTCTACGCGATGCAGGCCGGCCGCGAGATCCGCGTGATGGTGGTGCCCGGCACGCTCGACGACGACGGCGCGGTGCTGCTCTCGCACGAGATCGCCCGCGAGATCGAGCAGGAGCTCGAGTACCCCGGACAGATCAAGGTGACGGTGATCCGGGAGTCGCGCGCCACCGACTACGCTCGTTAGCGCATGAAGTTCCACGTCACCACGTTCGGGTGCCAGATGAACGAGCACGACTCCGAGCGCATGAAGGGCATGCTCGAGTCGCTGGGCTATGCGGAGGTGCCCGAGCGCGAGGACGCGGACCTGATCCTCTTCAACACCTGCTCGATCCGCGAGAAGGCCGACGAGCGCTTCGTGGCGCACCTCTACGATGCGCGCGCGCTCAAGCGGCGCGACCCCGAGCGGGTGATCGGCGTCGGCGGCTGCTGGGCACAGTCGATGAAGGAACGCGTGTTCGCCCAGTTCCCGTTCGTGGACGTCGCCTTCGGGCCCGGCCAGGTGCACAAGCTGGCCGAGTTCCTGACCAGCGACAGCCTGACCGCCCAGGGCTTCTTCGAGTTCGAGGGCTTCACCGGCCACCTGCCCGGCAAGCGCGCCCGCGGCGTGCACGCCTGGGTGCAGATCTCGGCCGGCTGCAACATGCGCTGCTCGTTCTGCATCGTCCCGACCACGCGTGGGCGCGAGGTGTCGCGGCCGTTCGAGGAACTGGTGGAGGAGGTGCGCGGCCTGGCCGCCGAGGGCGTGCGCGAGGTCACGCTGCTCGGTCAGAACGTGAACTCCTACGGGACCCGGCTGCGGCCCCAGCCGCGGGCGTTCTCCGAGCTCCTGCACGCCGTCGACGCGATCGACGGGATCGACCGCATCCGCTACACGAGCCCGCACCCGGCGCACATGCGCGAGGACGTCGTGCGCGCCCACGCCGAGCTCGCGTCGGTCTGCCAGCACATCCACCTGCCGCTGCAGTCGGGCTCCTCGCGCGTACTCAAGCGCATGCGCCGCACCTACGACCGCGGCCGCTACCTCGATCGCGTCGCGCTGATCCGCGAGCACGTGCCCGACTGCGCGATCACGACGGACATCATCGTCGGCTTCCCGGGGGAGACGGAGGCCGACTTCGCGGAGACCCTCGAGGTCGTCGAAGCGGTCGGGTTCGACGGAGCTTTTACGTTCATTTACTCGCCACGGCGAGAAACCGAGGCCGCGGAGTTCGTCGACGAGTTCGTCGATCACGCCGTCGCGGTCGACCGCATGGAGCGCCTCGTCGAGGCCGTCCAGCGGCGGGCGCGCGAGCGCGCGCAACGCTTCGTGGGGCGCACCCTGGACGTGCTCGTCGAGGGCGCCTCTCGACACGACCCGTCGCGCCTGCGCGGGCGTACGACCCACAACAAGGTCGTCAACTTCGACGGTCTCGCCGCCGCGGGCGAGATCGTCGGAGTCGAGATCCAGGCCGCGACGAGCCAGTCGCTGTCCGGCAGCGAGTCGCTGCTCTCCCGCGCCGCGTAGCGCCGGCGCGCCACGTCCGTCCGCCCGCCTGGTCGAATCGTGCACCGCATGCGTGCCCGGATCGACCAGGCCCTCGGCGTGAGTGGCAACGCGCCACCCCCCACTTCCGTCCGCCGGGCGTGCGAACATGTGTTCGTATGAGGTGGTCAGCGCAGGATGTGGAACGTGACGACGCCGGGCGCCTCCCGGGGTTGGGGGACACGGTGGTGCGGCGCTTCGACGCGCCGGAGGCGCTGGACATGCGCTTCCACGAGGTGCGGACCAAGTCGGCCCTGAACCGGGTGCCGGGTGCCGCGCGGCTCCCGTTCGAGTGGACCGTCAACCCGTATCGCGGGTGCAGCCACGCGTGCGTGTACTGCCTGGCGGGGGATACCGAGGTCCTGCTGGCGGACGGCCGCGCGCTCCCGATCGCCGAGCTGTCGGCCGGCGACGAGATCCTCGGCACCCGCGGCGAGCGCTACGTCCCGAGCCGAGTACTCGATGCCTGGGAGACCCGCAAGCCGGCGTACCGGGTGGTGCTCGCGGACGGGACGGAGCTCGTCGCGAGCGCCGAGCACCGCTTCCTCAGCACGTCTGGCTGGCGGCACGTGGTCGAGCTCACGCCCGAGGACGAGCTGCTCGGCACGGGCGGATTCAGCGCGCCCCCGTTCGAGGACGCCGAGTACCGACGCGGCTATCTCTGCGGGCTGATCCGCGGCGACGGGCACGTCGCCACCCGCACCCACGCCGGCCCGCTGGGCGTGCAGTGGCAGGAGCACCTGTTCCGACTCGCGCTCGCCGATCGCGAAGCCCTCCACCGCGCCCGCGCGTACCTGGCCGAAGCGGGGATCAGCACCGAGGAGTTCCCGTTCCGCCCCGCGGCGGGCCGCGAGGCCGAGATCCGCGGCATCCGCACCCACAGCCGCCCGGACGTGGACCGCATCCGCGACCTCCTGGCCTGGCCGTCGGACGCGAGTGCGCAATGGTGCCGCGGCTTCCTCGCCGGGGTCTACGACGCCGACGGCGAGATGCGCGTGGAGGCCGCCGAGCGCACCCCTACGCCGCCCGCGGGCCCCGCCGCGCCGCTCCACGCGCCCGCGGCGCTCGCGGCACCGCCGCGACCCGCCCCGGCGCCGGTCGTCACGCTGCGGCTCTCCAGCCCGGAACCCGCGATCGTGGCGCGGGCCGCGGCCTGCCTGCGCCGGCTCGGGTTTGCGTTCGCGGTCGACAGCGACGGGGTGCGCCTGGGCGGCGCGAGCGCCGAGCGCCTGCGCTTCCTGCAGTCCGTCGACCCGGCGATCGCGCGCAAGCGCTCTCTCGCCGGCCACCCGGTCGAGACGCTCGCGCGCGTCGTGGAGGTCGAGCCGCTCGGGGTCGAGCTGCCGATGTACGACATCTCGACCGCCACCGAGGACTTCGTGGCGGCCGGCGTCGTCAGCCACAACTGCTTCGCCCGCCCGACGCACGAGTATCTGGACCTCGGCGCGGGACGGGACTTCGAGCGCGAGATCATCGTCAAGGTCAACGTCCCCGAGGTGCTGCGGGCGGAGCTCGCCCGGCCCTCCTGGACGAAGGAGCGCGTGGCGCTCGGCACCAACACCGACCCCTACCAGTGGGTCGAGGGCCGCTACCGGCTGATGCGCGGGATCTGGGAGGCGATGCGCGACTTCGCGAACCCCTGCTCGATCCTGACGAAGTCGCCGCTGCTGCTGCGCGACCTGGACCTCATGACCGAGATCGCGAAGGTGACGCAGATCACGGCCTGCCTGTCGATCCCGACGCTGGACGAGCAGGCCTGGCGGGCGACCGAGCCGCACACACCGCACCCCCGCGCGCGGCTCGAGGCGGTACGGGAGCTCAACCGCCGCGGCATCCCGACCGGCATCCTGATCGCCCCGCTGATGCCGGGCATCAACGACGCGCCCGAGCAGGTCGAGCGGATCGTCGCCGCGGCGTCCGGCGCGAACGCCACCTACATCAGCGGCAACACGCTGTTCCTGCGCGGCTCGACCCGCGACGTGTTCCTCGAGTGGCTGCGCGAGGCGCGCCCGGACCTGGTCGAGCGCTACGAGCGCCTGTACGCGAAGGGCGCGTATCTGTCGCCGCCCGAGCGTCGCCGCATCGAGGTGGGGGCGGGAGCGCCATGGGCGACGCGCAGCTATCCCGACCGCTTCCGCGACCGCGGCGCCGTGCCCCCGCCTGCGCCGCCCCGGCTCCCGCGAGCGGCCCGGCAGGTGCAGGAGAGCCTGTTCTGATGTCGCCGCGTCTCAGCGCTTGTCGGTCTGCCCGGACACGATCGAAGCGGCGGTCTTGGCCGCGCCAAGCCGCCGCTGCACCGCGCCGACCGGCCCGGGCGCGAGCGCCGCGAGCGCTGCGCCCGCACGGATCACGAGCGGGGCGACCTCGATCTCGGCGCTGTTGCGCTCGATCGCCCGCACGACGGCGCGGGCGACGTCCTCGGGCGACTTGGTGCCCACGTACGGCGGCAGCTTGGCGCCGGACTCGGCGAACATCCCGGCGTCGCTGATGAATCCCGGGAGGATCACGGAGACGCCGACGCCCTTCGGCTGCAGGTCCTCGCGCAGCGCGAGCGCGAAGCCGCGCAGCCCGAACTTCGTGGCCGCATAGACGGAGCTTCCCGGCGCGCCCGCCTTGCCCGAGAGCGAGGACATGAACAGCAGGTGGCCGCTGCCGCGCGCCACGAAGCGCTCGGACAGCGTCTTGGCCAGCACCATCGGCGCCCGCAGATTGACCATCAGCGCCCGGTCGAGCTGCTCGTCGGTGAACGAGTGCAGGCCGCCACTGGCCGGCAGGCCGGCGTTCGCGACCAGCACGTCAACGTCCCCGGCGGCCTCGAGCAGCTCCGCCGGCGCGCCCGGCAGCGCCAGGTCGATCACGACCGCCTGCGCCCCCAGCTCCTGCGCCAGCGGCTCCAGGACGTCCGCGCGGCGGCCGGTCAGCACGAGCGTCGCGCCGCGCGCCGCCAGCGCGCGGGCGATCGCCTGGCCGAGGCCGCCGGTCGCTCCGGTCAGCAGCACGTGCGCGCCGGCGAGCTTCACGCGAAGACCGCCACGGTCGCCGTGAAGCTGTGCAGGAAGTACCCGCCGCCCACCGGCCCGATCTCGCCGGCCGCGAAGAACCCGGCGGCGGGCGCGCCGGCCAGTGCGTCGTCCAGCGCCTCGGCGTCGTGGTCCGCGCATCCGAACATGCTGCGCCCGCGCCCGTTGCAGGCGAACACGAGCGCGCCGGCGGGCGGGCGGCCGCCGAGCGCCGCCATACGCACGGAGAGCGACTCGCGCAGGTCGCGGTCCGCGCTCTCGGCGTCGCGGGCGTGCAGCCGCAGGACCTGGCCCGGATGGACGTCGGCGGCCACGGAGACCTGACCCGTGGTGGGGTCGGCACCGACGAGCCCGCGCACCAGGAAGTCGCCCTGCAGGTAATCCGGCTTGTTGGCGTCGACGACGATCCCCACGAGCAGCCCGCCCTGGATCAGCCGCAGGTCCTCGGGGGGGAGCCCTTCGATCGTCTCGCGCAGCTTCTCGAGCGCCGGCTTGCCCGCGAGTTCGCCGATCACGTGCCCCTCGCCCGCGGTGATGGTCAGCTCGGGGCCGAGCGGCGCGGCGCCCTGGGAGACCATCGGCAGCACCTCCACGCCGTCGAGGCGCACGCCGACGGCGCCGTCGTCGACCACCTCGTCGCCGAAGAACAGCACCGACTCGTCATCCAGCGTGCGTCCTGAGGCCAGCCCACCCAGTAGCGGCATCAGTGGCGCGGACTCGCTCAGGAAGCGCAGGACCGCGTCCGTGGGGAAGCTCATCGGGTCCGCCAGCAGGATCGCGCCGTCGGCGCCGGACAGGTCGGGCATCCCGGTCAGCGCGCCGGTTCCCTCCTCGAGCTCCTCGACGGCGGCGTGGAACGTCGTCGCCGTCCCACCGTCCAGATGCGCGGCCCACACCGAGACGGCGGTCCCGCCCTCGATCTCGCGCCCGCGGCCGATCACGCCGCCGGCGCCGCAGCCGATCAGCCCCTCGGGTTCGAGCGCCTCGCAGACCGCCGCCAGCGACGCCTCCGGCGCGGTCAGGTACGCGCCCGAGACGAACACCACGGCGAGGTCGCAGCGCTCGCCGTCGAGCGCCGCGCCGGCGGACAGCGCGGCGTCGAACGCCGCCGCCCGGGTGTCGGGAAGCGTCGAGAGCCCGGTGCCGATGCGGATGGGCATGCCGGTTCGCACGATACTGCCCGGCGTGTGCGTGACTGCCGATTTTAGGCCCGGGCGGGTGTGCCGGTGATCGACGCGCCCGCGGCGCCGAGGGGAGCGGCCCCGCGTGCGGGGACCGCCGCGCCGGCCCGAGGGACGGGGCGGGTGTGCCGGTGATCGACGCGCCCGCGGCGCCGAGGGGAGCGGCCCCGCGTGCGGGGACCGCCGCGCCGGCCCGAGGGACGGGGCGGGCGTGCCGGTGATCGCCGCGCCGCCGGCGCCAGAGGAGCGGACCCGGTGCGCGTGATCGCCGTCTTCGGTCCCACCGGCGTGGGCAAGACCGCCGTCGCGGTCGCGCTGGCCGAGCGCCTGCGCGCCCGCGGCGAGGACCCGGTGGCGGTGTCGGCGGACGCGCTGCAGGTCTACGAGGGGCTGCCGATCCTGACCGGCGCGGCGAGCGCGCACGAGCGCGCGCGCCTCGAGCACCGGCTTCTTGGCTTCCTGGCAGTCACGCAGACGTTCTCCGCCGGCGCCTACGCCAAACGCGCACACGCCGAGATCGACGCGCTGCTCGGCGCGGGCCGGCGCCCGATCGTCGTCGGCGGCACCGGCCTCTACCTGCGCGCCGCGCTGGCCGACCTCGACCTCCGGCCGCCGGTGGACCCGGTGATCCGCGCGCGGGTCGTCGCCGACCTCGAGGCGCGCGGCGTGGCGGCGCTGCACGCCGAGCTTCCGCCCGGCAGCCCGGCCGATCGCCAGCGCGTGATCCGCGCCCACGAGCTGCTGGCCGCCGGCCACCCGCCGCCCGGCGGCGACCAGCTGTGGACCGCGCACACGCGCCACCCGACGCTGCTCGCGGCCCTGGTGATGGACCGTGAGCGCCTGTACGAGCGCATCGAGGCGCGCATCGACGCGATGCTCGCCGCGGGCGTCGAGGACGAGGTGCGCGCCGCCGACCGCGCCGGTGCGTCGGCGACCGCGCGCGCCGCCGCCGGTTTCAAGGAGCTGCTCGACGGCGATGTCGCTGCCATGCGCACCCGCACCCGCCGCTACGCCAAGCGCCAGCTCACGTGGCTGCGCAAACTCCCCGGCGCCCAGGTGATCGATGTCACCGATCGCGCCCCCGAGGACGTCGCCGCCGAGCTGATCGCCATGATCTAGCCGACGTGAAGTTCGAGAAATGGCAGGCGCTGGGCAACGACTACCTCATCCTCGAGGCGGAGCGGATGACCGCGCGCCAGGTGCAGCGGCTGTGCGACCCGCACTTCGGTCCCGGCGGGGACGGCGTGCTCGCGCTCTCGCGCCCGGACGCAGCGGGCTTCGTGGCGCGGCTGCGGATCTACAACCCCGACGGATCGGAGGCGGAGCTGTCCGGCAACGGGGCGCGCGAGGCGATCCTCTACCTGCGCCGGCGCGGCTGGACGGACTCGGACACGTTCAGCATCCAGACGCTCGCGGGGGAGATCCGGCCCACGATCACGTCGCCGACCACGTGCCGGGTCGACATGGGCCGCGCCGCGCTTGAGTCCCCGCACTTTCCCGGCGGCCCCGCCGACGGCCGCGGCGAGCTGACGGCCGGCGGGCGCGCGTGGCGCTTCCAGCACGTCGCGATCGGCAACCCGCAGTGCGCGATCCGCGTCGACGCGGACGAGCTCGAGCGCCTGGACCTGGCCGCGCTCGGCCCGGAGATCGAGCACGCGCCGGCGTTCCCGAACCGGACCAACGTGTCGTTCTGGACCGAGCTCGCGCCCGGCGCGATCCGCGCGCGCATCTTCGAGCGCGGCGTGGGGGAGACGCTGTCGAGCGGCACCGGTGCCTCGGGCGCCGCGGTCGCGCACGTGGTTCGCGGCGGCGACTCGCCGGTCATCGTCAAGCTGGACGGCGGCGAGCTCGAGGTCGACGTCGACGAGTCGCTGCACGTGGACCTGACGGGCTGGGCGGTCCCGATCTACCGCGGGGAACTGAGCGAGGAGCTGGTGAGCGAACTGAACGGAGACGCGTGATGCTGCTGGTGACCGGAGCGACCGGCACGACCGGGATGGAGGTCCTGCGCGCGCTGAAGGACCGCGGTGCCCGGGCGCGCGCGCTCGTGCGCGACGAGACCAAGGCCCACCACCTGCGCGACCTCGGCTTCGAGCCGGTCACCGGCGACCTCGGCGACCCGCGCACCCTCGGGCCGGCGCTCGAGGGCGTCACGCGCGCCTACCTCGTCTCGCCCGCCGGCCCGATGCAGTCGGAGTTCGAGCAGGCGTTCCTCGAGTCGGCGAAGGAGGCCGGCGTCCAGCACGTCGTCAAGCTGTCGGTGATCGGCGCCAGCCCCGAGGCGCCGCTGCGCTTCGCCCGCGCCCACGGCACGATCGAGCAGGCGCTGCGCGAGTCCGGGCTGGCGTTCACGCTACTGCGCTCCGCGGCGTTCATGCAGAACACGCTCGCGTGGGGCGAGCGGGTGCAGAACGGCACGTTCTACACGCCGGTGCCCGACGCGGCGTTCTCGCTCGTGGACGCGCGCGACGTGGCCGAGGTCGCCGCCCTCGCGCTCACCGGCGAGGGCCACGAGGGCAAGGCCTACGGGCTCAGCGGACCGGAGGCCGTCTCCTACCGCGACCAGGTCCGGCGCCTGTTCGCCGCCGCCGGGCGCGAGGTCGCCGTCGGAGAGGTCGAGCTCGAGGCGTTCAAGCGCGAGCTCGTGCGCGTCGGGGTCCCGCCGTGGAACGCCGAGGGCCTCGCCGAGCTGCTCGAGCTGTACGCGAGCGGCGGCGCGGCGATGGTCACCTCGGGCGTCAAGGACGCGCTGGAGCGCGAACCGCGCGACCTGGACGCATTCGCCGCCGACCACGTGGAGGCTTTCCAAGCATGAACGCCTGGGGATCAGGGCTCGCGACGCTCGCGGGCGAGCGGGTCCTGGAGGTCTTCTATCCGGACCCGCAGCTGGGCGAGCCCGGCAGCCACGAGCCGCTCGCGCCGATCCGTGAGGACGCGCGCCGCGGCACGCGCCAGGAGTCGGTGCTCACGGTCATCGACGACCTCGCGGCGCCACCCGCCGACACGCTGGACGCCTACCTGCGCCTGCACCTGCTGAGCCACCGGCTGGTCAAGCCCAACGGGCTCAGCCTGGCCGGGCTGTTCACGCTGCTGCCGAACGTCGCGTGGACGAGCGCCGGGCCGGTGGACGCGGCGCAGCTCACCGAGGTCCAGATGCGCTTCCGCGCCCGCGGCGAGCCGCTGCAGGTCTTCTCGGTCGACAAGTTCCCGCGCATGACCGACTACGTGGCGCCGTCGGGCGTGCGGATCGCCGACGCCGACCGCGTGCGCCTCGGCGCCTACCTGTCCCCCGGGACAACCGTCATGCACGAGGGCTTCGTGAACTTCAACGCCGGCACGCTCGGGCACTCGATGGTGGAGGGGCGGATCTCGTCCGGCGTCGTGGTGGGCGACGGGTCCGACGTGGGCGGCGGATCGTCGATCATGGGCACACTGTCGGGCGGCGGCAGCGAGGTGATCTCGATCGGCGAGCGCTGCCTGCTGGGCGCCAACGCCGGCATCGGCATCTCGCTCGGCGACGACTGCACCGTCGAGGCCGGGCTCTACGTCACCGCGGGCACGCTGATCACGCTGCCCGACGGCGAGGTCGTCAAGGGCAAGACGCTCAGCGGCGCGAGCGGGCTGCTGTTCCGGCGCAACTCGCGCACGGGGACGGTCGAGGCGCTCCCGCGCTCGGGCCGCTGGTCAGGGCTCAACGCTGCGCTGCACGCGCACCAGTGATGATCTCCGCAGCGCGCGCACACGCCTCGATCGGCGGCACCAGCGCCACGCGCAGGTAGCCCCGGCCGGCCGCCCCGAAGAACGAGCCGGGCGCGACGATCACGCCCGCCTCGAGCCACTCCGCGGCCAGCGCCTCGGCGTCGGGCCCGGCGTCCAGCCACAGGAAGAACGAGCCGTCGCCGCCCGCCGAGCGCAGCCCGAGCGCCTCCAGCGCCGGCAGCAGTACGTCGCGCTTGGCGCGGTAGCGCTCGCGCACCGCCGCCACGTGGGCCTCGTCGCCCCAGGCGGCGATCGCCGCGCGCTGGGTCAGCTCGAGCGGCGCGACGCCCACGTTCGGCCGGTAGCGCTTGAGCGCGGCGATGATCTCCGGGTCGCCGGCGGCGAACCCGGAGCGGTAGCCGGGCATCGACGAGCGCTTGGAGAGCGTGTTGAGCACGACGAGGTGCGCCCGGTCGGCCACCTGCAGCGCCGAGACCGGCGCTTCACCGTCGAAGTAGAGCTCCGAGTACGCCTCGTCGCACGCGACCACGAACCCGTGCTTTCGCGCCAGCGCGCCCGCCTGTTCGTAAAAGGAAACCGTCGCGGTCGCGCCCGTGGGGTTGTTCGGGTAATTGAGCCAGAGCACGGCGACGCGCTCCCAGTCGACGCCTTCGAGGTCGGGCAGCCAGCCGCCGGACTCCTGGAGCGGCAGCTCGAGCACCTGCTTGCCGGCGAAGCGCGCGCCGCGCTCGTAGACCGGGTAGGCCGGTGTGGGCACCGCGACGACGTCGCCGTCGAACACGTTGGCGAGGGAGAACACGGCCTCCTTGGACCCGAGCGTCGGGACCAGCTCGGTGTCCGGGTCGATCATGGCGCCGAAGCGCCGCGCCACCCACGCGGCGATCGCCGCGCGCAGCTCCGGCAGCCCCTCGGCCGACGGGTACGGGGCGAGCGGCGTGACCGCCTCGATCAGCGCGCGCCGGATGAACTCGGGCGTCTCCTCGCGCGGCTCGCCCATCCCGAAGTCGATCAGCTCGACGCCGGCGGCCCGCAACCGCCGGCGCGCCTGCTCGAGCTTCACGAACGGATAGGCGCCGAGGCCGGTCAGCACGGGGTTCAGGCGCAGGGTCACGTGGCGAATGCCTCCAGGACGCGGTGGGCGTGCAGCAGGCCCGCGATCTCGACCGACTCCTCGCGCTGGTGGGCCATCCGCGTCTGCCCGGGCCCGAAGTTCACGGCGGCGTAGCCCGCGGCGGCGAACTCCGCGACCGGCGTCCACGCCTGCTTGGGCGCCACGGTCAGCTCGCCGGCGTCGATCAGCCGGCGCACGAGCGGGTGGTCGAGCGCGACCGGCGCCGAGCCGGCGTTGGCGTCGATCACGAGCTCGCCGAGCCCGCCGCACAGCTCGCGCAGCCGCGCCTCGGCCTCGCCGGGCGCGCGCCCCGGGGCGTAGCGGAAGTTCACCCCGCATACGCACGCCGCGGGGATGACGTTGGAGGCGATCCCGCCCTCGATCTGCGTCACGGACGCCACCTCGTGGAAGACGAGGCCGCCGAAGTCGACCGGGCGCGACGGCGCCGCGGCCAGCCGCGCGACGCCCAGCGCCGCCTGCACGATCGCGTTGTCGGCCTGCCACGGGCGCGCGGAGTGCCCGGAGCGCCCGCGGAACGTCCATGTCGCGTTGACGTTGCCCAGGCAGCCGGCGTGCAGCTCGCCGTCGGTCGGCTCCATCACGACCGCCAGCTCGATCTCCAGCGGCGAGCGCTCGAGCAGCGGCGCCAGCGCGCTCTCGCTCTCCGGCAGCTCCTCGCGCGGGAAGAACAGCGCCGAGTACGGCGCGCGCGCCAGGACCAGCTCGATCATGACCGCCAGCGCGCCCTGCATGTCGGAGGCGCCGAGCCCGTGGACGTGCGTGGCGTCGCGGCGGCCCGGCAGGTTGCCCTGCGCCGGCACCGTGTCCAGGTGCCCGGCGAGCAGCACCGGCGGCCGCATCCCTGCGGGCCGCGCGAGCACGCACGAGTCGCCGAGCTCGATCACCTCGGCGCCGCCGTCGCCCAGCACCCGCGCGACGTGGGCGGCCAGCGCCGCCTCCGAGCGCGACGGCGACGGGATGTCGATCAGCTCCAGGGTGCGCGCCGCCAGCCGCTCCGCGACCTCGGTCTCGCTCGGCGCGGGGGAGACGGGCATCTGGATGGCACGATATCCTTACGGGTCTTGGAGCGCTCTCGCAACGGCCGTACCACGCAGTCCCGATACGCCCCGCCGCCGGACCCTGGCCGGGCCAAGCAGCGCGCCTTCTGCATCGCCGCGACGCCGGACAACGAGGACCTCTCGGAGCTGAAGGAGCTGCTGCGCACGGCCGGCGTGGCGGTCGTCGGCGAGCTGACGCAGAAGCGCGATAGCGTGCACCCCAATCTCTACCTCGGCTCCGGCAAGGTGGACGAGCTCAAGCCGCTGCTCAAGGCGGCGGACGCGAACGTGGTCGTCGCCGACGACGAGCTGACGCCGCGCCAGCAGCGCAACCTCGAGGCAGAGCTCGACGTCCCGGTGCTGGACCGCACCGCGGTGATCCTCGACATCTTCGCCGGCCACGCCCACACGGCCGAGGGCAAGATGCAGGTCGAGCTGGCCCAGCTCGAATACAACATGGCCCGCATGCGCGGGCTGTGGACGCACCTCGAGCGGCTCGGAGCGGGCCGTGGCGTCGGCGGCATCGGCACCCGCGGTCCCGGCGAGTCGCAGATCGAGACCGACCGGCGCCTGGCGCGCGACCGCATCACGCTGCTCAAGCGCCGGCTCGACCACGTCAAGGAGACGCGCGCGGTCCAGCGCGCCGAGCGCGAGCGCGCGCATCTGCCCGACGTCGCCCTGGCGGGCTACACGAACGCCGGCAAGTCGACGCTGCTGAACGCGCTCACCGGCGCCGAGATCGGCGTCCGCGACCGCCTGTTCCACACGCTGGACCCGACCACCCGCACGCTGCGCCTGCAGGGCCGCACGTTCCTGGTGACGGACACCGTCGGGTTCATCCGCAAGCTCCCGCACCAGCTGGTCGACGCGTTCGCCGCCACGCTGGAGGAGACCGCGCGCGCCGACCTCGTGCTGCACGTGGTCGACGCCAGCGCGCCGGAGGAGGAGCTGCTCGCGATGACCCGCGCCGTCGAGGACGTCCTGCAGGAGATCCACGCCGACGTCTCGCCGCGCATGCTCGTCCTCAACAAGGCCGACCTGCTCGACGACGAGCGCCGCCGCGAGCTGAGCTTCCGCCACCCCGACGCCGCGCTCGTCTCCGCCGCCACCGGCGAGGGGCTCGAGGAGCTGGGCGAGCGCATCACCGCCGAGTTCGAGCGCACGCTGCGCGACCTCGAGCTGCTGGTCCCGTTCAGCGAGGGCGGCCTGCTGTCCGAGCTGCACGACGTGGCGGGCGACATGGAGCGCGAGGACACCCCGGAGGGCGTGCGCGTCACCGTGCGCGTGCCGTCGGTCGTGGCCGAGCGCTACGGCCGCTACGCCGTCAACGGCCGCTAGAGCCGAAGCCGCCCGCGCCGCGGCCGTCCCCGCCCGCCGGCAGCTCCTCCACCGCGACCAGGGCGGGCGAGAAGAACGGCACCAGCAGCAGCTGGGCGATGCGGTCCCCGGCGACGGCGTGGTAGGGCTCGGCGCCGTGGTTGATCAGCACGACCTTCAGCTCACCGCGGTAGTTGGGATCGACCAGCCCGGGCGAGTTCACGCACGAGACGCCGTGGCGGTGCGCAAGGCCCGAGCGCGGCAGCACGAGCCCGGCGAGCCCGGGCGGCAGCGCGATCGCCACGCCGGTGCAGACCAGCGCCCGCTCCCCCGACCAGAGCGTGAACGAGTCCACGCAATGCAGGTCATAGCCCGCATCGCCCGACCGGCTGCGCGCCGGTACGCGAGCGTCGGGATGCAGGAGCTTGACCTCGACGGTATCGGTGAGAACGGCCATCCGCACAGCTAACCGCGCAGGCCGGACGGCACGATGTACGCCGCCATGGCGACGAAGTGCGCGATCGCCGCGAGGATCACGAAGACATGGAAGATCTCGTGAAAGCCGAATACCGCCGGCCACGGGTTCGGGCGCCCGCGCGCGTACACGATCGCGCCCACGGTGTAGAGCAGGCCACCGGCCGCGATCAGCACCAGTGCGACCACCGGCAGGTGCGTGGCCAGCTGCGGCGCGGCCAGCACGGCCACCCAGCCGAGCGCCACGTAGCAGAGCGCGCACAGCACCCGCGGCGCGTTGATCCAGGCGACGCTGAGCGCGATCCCCGCCGCCGCGCCGCACCAGACCGTCACAAGCACGATCCAGCGCGTCGTTCCCGACAGCACGAGCACGCCGAGCGGCGTGTAGCTGGCCGCGATGAACAGATAGATGGTGCTGTGGTCCAGCCGGCGCAGCAGCGGGCGCCAGCGGGGGTGCCACGGCCAGCGGTGATAGAGCCCGGAGCCGCCGAACAGCGCGCACAGCCCGGCGCCGTAGATCGCCGCCGCGTAGCGCGCGGGCCCGGCGGGCGACAGAATGATCAGCGCCGCCGCGGCGACCAGGGCGATCCAGAACGCATACGCGTGCGTAACCCCGCGCAGGCGGGGAATGTCCAGCGCCTCCATACCGACGATGTTCCCGGATCCGGCTCGCATGAGTCCTACCGAACCTACCGGGGTTGAGCTTGAATGCGACTCCTGGACGACGATTTGAACGCGTCCGGGGCGTCCAGCAGTTAGCGTGCCGGGCGCCAGGCGACCCGGGAGGCCGCTCATGACAGGGCAGGAACCAATCGAGGACGACCGGCTGCCGGCGCAGTACGACGGGATTCCCGTTCCCTGCTACACGTGGCGGCGCGTGGGCGCCGAACTGGTGCTGGAGCGCGCGAATCACGCCGCGGTGGAGTTCAGCGAGGGCGCGATCGGCAACCTGATCGGCCGCACGGCGTCCGACCTCTACGCCGAGCGCCCGGCGATCCTCGCGGACTTCGAGCGCTGCTGGACCGAGCGCCGGACGGTCCGGCGTGAGATGGAGCACACGCGGCCCGTGAGCGGCGCCCGCCGCCGGCTCGACGTCAGCTACGTCTTCATCGCGCCCGACCGCGTGCTCGTGCACGCCGACGACGTGACCGAGGTGCGCGAGAGCGAGGAGCGGCTGCGCGCCGTGATCGCGACGCTCGAGTCCGGCGTGGTGACCCTCGACGTCGACGGCAAGGTGCGCGACGTCAACCCGGCGGCGCTCTCGATCCTCGGGATCACGCGCGAGATGATCGCCACCGACCCGGCGTGGTGGAGCCGGCTGCCGCTGCGCCCCGAGGACGGCGGGGACTCGCCCGCCTGCCGCGCGCTGCGCGCCGGCGAGCCGGCGCGCGACGTGCGCATGGTGATCGCGCGGCCCGACGGCGACGAGGCCACCGTCTCGGTCAACTACCAGCCGCTGCAGCGCGACGGCACGGTCCACGGCCTGGTGATCTCGATCGTCGACCTGACCGAGCGCCTGCGCCTGCACGACCGGCTCGTCCACCAGGCCCTGCACGACCCGCTGACCGGGCTGCCCAACCGGATCCTGTTCCAGGAGCGCCTCGAGCAGGCGCTGTCGCGGGCGCAGCGCGAGCGGGTGGCGACGGTGCTGCTGGGCCTGGACCGCTTCAAGGCCGTCAACGACGCCGCCGGCCACGCCGCGGGCGACCGCGCGCTCGAGCAGGTCGCCGAGCGCCTGCAGGAGGCCCTCGACGTCGACGAGCCGCTCGCCCGCTTCGGCGGCGACGAGTTCGCGGTGCTCGCCGAGCTGGCCGACGAGCGCGAGGCCGTCGCGCTCGGCCAGCGCATCCGCGACGCGCTCGAGGCGCCGCTCGAGGGCCTGTTCCTGAGCGCGTCGATCGGCATCGCGGTCGAGGGCGAGGGGCGCCGCACGGCCGCCGCGCTGATCCAGGGCGCCGACGCGGCCATGCACCGGGCGAAGGCGCGCGGCGGCGGCGCCTACGAGATCTTCGACCGCGACATGCGGGGGCGCCTGCGCGACCGGCTGCGGATCGAGGACGGCCTGCGGCGAGCGCTCGAGCGCGACGAGCTGCGCCTGCACTATCAGCCGATCGTGCGGCCCGACTCGCGCCGCGTGGTCGCGGTCGAGGCGCTCGTGCGCTGGCAGCACACCGAGGAGGGGCTGCTCGCGCCCGGGCGCTTCCTGCCGGTGGCCGAGCAGCACGGACGGCTGATCTCGCTGATCGGCGACTGGGTCCTGCGGCGCGCCTGCGCGGACCTCCCGCGCTGGCCGGAGGACCTCTACGTGAGCGTCAACGTGTCCGCCCGCGAGCTGAGCGAGCCCGACTTCGCCGCGCGCGTGGAGCGCACGCTCGACGCGGCCGGCGTGCCGCCGCACCGGATCGCGCTCGAGATCACCGAGACCACGCTGATGGAGGGCGGCGACGCGTCGATCGCAGGGCTCGAGGACCTCGCGGCGCTCGGCCTGGCGCTCTACCTGGACGACTTCGGCACGGGCTACTCGTCGCTGACCCGGCTCGCGCGGCTGCCGCTGACCGGGATCAAGCTCGACCGCGGCTTCGTCGCGCGCGCCACCGACGAGCGCGAGCGCCGGATCGTCGAGGCCGCGCTGTCGATGGGGCACGCGGCCGAGCTCGCGGTGGTCGCCGAAGGCGTCGAGACCGTCGAGCAGCTGACGCTCCTGCACGCCAGCGGCTGCGAGCTGGTGCAGGGCTACCTGCTCGGGCGCCCACAGGCGCTCGAGCAGGTCGCCGCCCGGCTCACTTGACCAGCCCGGTCTCCTGCAGGTACTCCTTCGCGACCTCGGAGGGGTCCTTGTGGTCGAGGTCGACGCGCGCGTCGAGCTCCTGCATCGCATCGTCGGTCAGCGGCTTCTGGATCTGGTCGAGCACCTTCGGCAGATCCGCGCCGGCCTTCTTCGCGGTGGCGTCGGTCATCAGCAGCGTCGAGTTGTAGGGCGGGAACATGCCCTTGTCGTCGTTGAGCAGGACCTCGCCGTTGCGCTTGATCTGCGGGTCGGTCGTGAACACGATCGACACGTCGGCGCGCCCGGAGGCCAGCACCTCGTGGCGCAGGTCGGCCTTGACCGGCACGAACTTCTTGAACTTCAGCCCGTAGATCTTCTCCAGGCCGAGCAGGCAGTCCATCCGCTGGCGGCACTCCGGCGTGCCGTAGAGCGTCAGGCTCTGCGCCTTGCCGCTGAGGTCTGAGATGTTGTGCAGCCCGAGCTTGTCGGACGTCGCCTTGGTCACGGCGACCTCGTTGGAGTCCGTGAACGGCGTCGGCGCGAACGACGTGATGCCGATCTTCGCGAACTCCGCCTTGGCCTCGTCATAGGCCTTCTGGGGGTCGGTCGGCAGGTCGGCGGCATCCTTCTTGAAGAACGACAGCAGCGCGGTGCCCGTGTACTCCGGGTAGGCGTCGATCTGGCCGCCCTGGAGCGCCTTCAGGGCCGTCTGCTCGTCGGTCAGGTTGAGGTCGGTCGACGTCGAGTAGCCGGCCGCGGCGAGGCCCTGGGCGAAGATCTCGCCCAGCACCCGCTGCTCGGTGAACGACTTCGAGCCGATCTTGAGCGAGACCGACGCGTTGGCGGGGTTCTTGACGATCTGGCCGGCGGGGGCCGCGGTGGCGGTCGCCGTGGCGGCGGGCGTCGTCGACGAGCCGGCCTTGTCGCCGCTGCCGCCGCAGGCGACGACGGCGACCGAGATGAACGCGACGACCAGCAATGCATGGAGCGTCTTCATGGCGCGGTCTGGATCCTCCTCTTGGTGAGACCGAAGCGTGCGCGGTCCTCGGCGCCGCGCTCGAGCTTGATGCCGGCGGGCGTGACCGCCCGCTGCACGGCGGAGAGGCCGACCTCGGCGGCGATCGCCAGCACGGCGACGATGATCGACGCGCCGATCGTGCCTTCGCGCCCGTAGACCGAATACGACGCGAGCGGGTCGCCGAGCGTGACGACGCCGACCAGCGGCGCGATCGTCGCGGTCGCGATCACGTTGACCGTCGAGGTCTTGATCCCGCCGAAGATCAGCGGCAGCGCCAGCGGCAGCTCGACCGAGCGCACGATCTGCGCGCCCGAGAGCCCCATCCCGCGCGCCGCGTCGACCGCGTCGCGGTCGGTCTGGCGGACCCCCACGTAGGTGTTGGTGAGGATCGGCGGGACCGCCAGCAGCGCCAGCGCCAGCGTGACGTTGAGGAACTCCGGGCTGCGCGGGAAGAACGCGATGAAGAGCGCGATCAGCGCCACGCTGGGCACCGCGCGGCCGACGTTGGAGGTCGAGATCGCCAGGAACGAGAACCGGCCGGTGTGGCCGAGCACGAGCCCGAGCGGCAGCGCGACGACGACCGCCAGCGCCATCGCGACGCCGCACAGCTTCAGGTGCTCCCAGATCAGGGGCAGGTTGTGGCTGCCGCCGACCGGCACGCCGCGCTGGTGCTCGCGCGAGTGGAAGATGAAGCCGACGGCGTCGCCGAAGTCCCCCAGCACGGCCACCGCGGTCATCGCGCCGCCGCCCGCAGCCACGGGGTGAGCGCCTTCTGCAGGCCGAGCACGAGCAGGTCCAGCACGACCGCGAGCAGCACGCACAGGCCGCCCGCGACGGCGACGTTGGAGCGGAACGGGAGGTCGTTGAAGATCGCCCCGCCGAGCGCGCCGGCGCCCGCCAGGAAGACGAGCGCGGTCAGCCCGACGGTGGTGGTGACCGCGATCCGCAGCCCGGCCATGATCTCCGGCAGCGCGAGCGGCAGCTCGACGCGCCACAGCAGCTGGCGCGCGGTCAGCCCCATGCCGCGGCCGGCGTCGCGCGCCTCGGCGGGCACGCCGTCGAGCCCCGTCATCACGTTGCGGAAGATGATCAGCAGCGTGTAGGCGACGAGCGCGATGATCGCCGTCAGCTTGCCGCGCCCGGTGATCGGCAGGAGCAGGAAGAACACGGCGACGCTGGGCAGCGTGTAGAGCACGCCGGTGACCTGCGTGATCGGCGCGATCAGCCAGCGCCGGCGGTGGGCGATCAGCGCGAGCGTGAACGCGATCGCGAAACCGATCGCCACGCTGATCAGGGTCAGCTCGATGTGCTCGAGCAGCGGCGTCTTGTAGCGGCCGAGGTTGTGGCGGATCCAGTCCGGGCAGAAGCCGTCGCTCTCGACGCACGAGTTCGTGCCGGTGCGGTTGTGGATCTGTAGCTGGGCGAGGATCACGCCGCCTCCTCGCGGGCGATCAGATGGCCGAGGAGCTCGATCGAGAGCACGCCCGCCACCGCGCCGTGGTCGTCGACGACCGGCGCGTAGAGCGACTCGTGCGCCAGCAGGTCAGAGAGCGCGTCGCGCAGGATGTCGTCGAGCTCGACGACCGGCTCGGGCCCGGAGCGCAGCTGGTCGCCCACCACGCTGCCGGCCAGCGCGCGCTCGGACAGCCAGCCGCGCGGCACGCCGAACTCGTCGACCAGCAGCGGGATCTTGACGTCGGCGCTCTCCAATGCCCGGCGCACGTCGGCGACCGCCATCCCGGCCGTCACGAGCGGCGCGTGCCAGAGATCGACGTCGCGCACGCGCTGCAGCGAGAGCCGCTTGAGCGCGCGGTCGGCGCCCACGAAGTCCTCCACGAACGGGCTCGCCGGCTTCATCAGCAGCTCGGCGGGCGGCGCGTACTGGGCGAGCGTGCCGCCGGTCTGCATGACCGCGATCCGGTCGCCCATCTTGATCGCCTCGTCGATGTCGTGGGTGACGAAGACGATCGTCTTGCGGATCTCGGCCTGCAGGCGCAGGAACTCGTTCTGCAGGCGCTCGCGGTTGATCGGGTCGATCGCGCCGAACGGCTCGTCCATCAGCATCAGCGGCGGGTCGGCGGCGAGCGCGCGCGCCACGCCGACGCGCTGGCGCTGGCCGCCCGAGAGCTGCGCCGGGTAGCGGCCGGCCAGGTCCTGCCCGAGCCCGGTCAGCTCCAGCAGCTCCTGCACGCGCTCGCGCGTGCGCCGCCGGTCCCAGCCCAGCAGGCGCGGCACGGTCGCGATGTTGTCGCCGATCGTCTTGTGCGGGAACAGCCCGATCTGCTGGATGACGTAGCCGATCCCGCGCCGCAGCTCGTCGTCGTCGCGCTCGCGCACGCTGCGCCCGGCGAGCAGGATGTCGCCGCCGGTCAGCTCGAGCATCCGGTTGACCAGCCGCATCGCGGTCGTCTTGCCGCAGCCGGACGGGCCGACGAGCACCGCGATCTCGCCCGCGGGGACGGTGAGGCTGAGGCCGTCGAGCGCGGGCGCGGCGGCGCCGGGGTAGCGCTTCGTCGCCTCGACGAACTCCAGCTCGACCGCTTCGCGGTAGCCGGACGGCCCCAGTGACTGGGCGGGTTCGGTGGACGTCAAGGCACGAGCCGGGGGAGGGAGCGGCGGATGCTACCCGACCCGCCAGCCGCTACACGCCCGCGGCGCGCCGCGCGGCGGCGTGCGCCGCGTCCTCGAGCGCATCGTCGAGCGGCGCCAGCGATGCCGCGTCGACGCCTAGCGCCGTCGCCGTCAGCCAGTCCGCGAACCAGGCGTTCTTGGGCAGCAGCGGGCCGTGCAGGTAGGTGCCGAGCACCGTGCCGTGCGGGCCGCCGCGAACGCCCTCGAAGCCCGAGCGGCCGTCGTTGCCATACCCCTTGAGCACGCGGCCGAGCGGCTGCTCGCCGGGGCCGAGGCGGGTGCGGCCGCCGTGGTTCTCGAACCCGGCGAGGACGTGGCGCGCACCGTTGAGCGCCGAGCTCGATCGCCACGTTGCCGATCAGCCGCGGGCCGTCCTCGCGCACGGTCTCGAGGTCCACGAGGCCGACGCCCGGGAGGCGCTCACCGCCGAGTTCGTAGGCGTGGCCGAGCAGCTGGTAGCCGCCGCAGACCGCGAAGATCACCTTCCCGGCCCCGGCCGCCGTGTGCAGCGCGTCGCGCTTGACCGTCGCGAGGTCGGATGCGCACAGCGCCTGGTCGCGGTCCTGCCCGCCGCCGATGTAGAAGAGGTCGTGCGCGGCGGGGTCCAGCGCCTCGCCGAGCCCGGCGCCGCTGAGCGTGAACCCCAGCCCGCGCCAGCGGCAGCGGCGCTCGAGCAGCGCGAGGTTGCCGCGGTCGGCGTAGATGTTCATCAGGTCCGGATACAGCGCGCAGACGCGCAGCTCAGCCACGGAACACCACCACCTCGGCGCCGACGTGCTCGAGCGTCTCCGGGATGTGCAGCAGCGCCTCGGCCTCGAGGCCGTGCTCGGCGGCCTCGTCCGCGAGCTGCGCGGGGGAGACGGCGTGCAGGCGGATCACGTCGCCCTCGGCGCTGCTCGACCCGTCCGGCGCGATCAGCCGGCGGACGCGCTCGATCCGGTACGCGTCCTCCTCGACGCGGATCGCCACCGGCTGGGAGACGAAGCGCCAGCCCTCGCTGTCGCCGAGGTCGGGCGGCGGCAGCGGCGCGCTGGCGCCGTCGAATTCCTCGAGGCCGACCGCGATCGCCGCCGCGAGCCGCCCGCCGGGGACGAGCGCGCGCCGGGCGCAGGCGAAGAAGGCGGCGCGCTCGTCGAGCAGCTGGAGCGTCTGCATCGGGACGAGGATCAGGTCGACCGGCGCGGCGAGCGTGAAGTCCGCGGCGTCGGCGACGACGGTCTCGATCCGCACGCCGGCGAGCGCCGCCCGCTCGCGCAATACCTCGAGCAGCCCGGCGTCGAGGTCCAGCGCCGTCACGCGGTGCCCCGCGCGAGCCAGCTCGAGCGCGACGCGGCCGGTGCCGGCGCCGACGTCGAGGATGCCGGCCTCGTTGCCCGCCGCCAGCTCGCGCCACAGCTCCAGATCGGCCGCGTAGCGCCCGCACTCGACGTCGTGCCAGATCGCGTGGGCGTTCATCGCCAGTAGGCCTCCGCCTGCCCGCGGCGGGTCAGCAGCTCGCGCAGCTCGAGCAGCGCTGTGTAGGTCGGCACGACGTAGAGCGGGCCGTCGCCGCGCGCCAGCGCGGCGTCGAGCGCGCTCTCCAGCGCGTCCACGACCGTGATGCGGCCGGTCTCGAGCCCCGCGTACTTGAGCCGCAGCGCGAGCTCTGCGGCGCGCGTTCCCGCGCACGTCACATGCCGGATGTGGGGGACGAGCAGCTCCCAGTCGGCGTCCCACACCCACGAGACGTCGCGCCCGTCGGCGGTGCGGTCGTTGAGGACGCCGAGCAGGTCCAGCTCGCCGCCCTCGAGCGCGAGCGTGCGCAGCACCTCGTTCGCGCCCGCCGGGTTCTTGACCAGCAGGATCGAGGTCGGGCGGCCGAGGTCGAGCGTCTCGGCGCGCCCGAACGCGGGGGCGACGGCGCCCAGCCCGGCGGTCACATCGGCGATCCCGACGCCCAGCGAGAGCGTCAGCGCCGCGGCGCCGAGCGCGTTGTAGACGTTGTAGAGCCCGGGCAGCGGCAGCTCGACGCGGTGCGTGCCGTTGAGCGTGAAGGCGGCGGAGCGGATGCCCCGCAGCTCGACCTCGGTCGCCACGACCGACGGCGCGGGGCGCTCCTGCCCGCAGTTCGGGCAGCGGTAGTGGCCGAGGTGGGCGAGGTAGATCGCCTGGTAGGCGTAGGCGTGCCCGCAGCGCCGGCAGTGCTTGGAGTCCGACGCATGCTGGAGCTGCGGGAGCGCGAGCGCGTCGTCGTCGACCCCGAAATAGACGCATCGGCTGGCGCCGATGCTTCGGGGACCGTCCCGAGGCGGGGTGGGAACGTTCGGACCGCCGAGGACGGTCCCGAGGGCCGTACCGTGGCGGCCGAGGTCGGCGATCAGCGGATCGTCGGCGTTGAGCACCAGCCCGTCGCGGCCGGCGACGATCGCCGCCCAGCGGTCGGCGATCGTCTCGAGCTCCCCGTAGCGGTCCAGCTGGTCGCGGAACAGGTTGGCGAGCAGCAGCGCCCGCGGCTCGAGCTCCTCGATCACCGGCCCGAGCCAGAACTCGTCGACCTCGAAGAGCCCGAAGTCGCCGGTCAGCTCGCGGCCCCCGCGCCGCGACGCGGCGGCGAGCGCGCTGGCCACGCCGCCGGCCATGTTGGCGCCGGCGCGGTTGTGGACGAGGCTCGCCCCGGTGCGCTCGAGGATCGACGCGACCATCGCCGCGGTCGTGGTCTTGCCGTTGGTGGCCGAGATCACGACGCTGCCGCGCTCCAGCCGGCTCGCCAGATGGCCGATCGCGTGCGGGTCCACGCGCGTGAGCACCTTGCCCGGCAGCGACGTGCCGCCGCCGCGCCCGGCCGTGCGCGCGAGCGTGCCGACCGCCTTGGCGGCGGCCACGCCGGCCGCGAGCCGCATCACCGCGGCGCCACCACCCGCAGCGCGCCGGGCAGGACCCGCACGGTCACCGGCAGCTCGGCGATCGGGTCGCCGTCGGCGTACGCGGTGAACGGCCGGTCGGCGCGGAAGCTGATCTCGCGGCCCTGCAGCAGCCGCAGCGCCGGGTCCTTGAGGTGCGTCCCGCGGAACACCCGCACGAGCCCCATCAGGTAGCGGCGCTTGGGGTTGCGCGCGATCAGCACCACCTCGAGCCGCCCGTCGTCGAGCCGCGACTGCGGGACGAGGAACATCCCGCCCCCGAACACGCCCGAGTTCGCGACCGCGACCGAGTAGCCGGGGTAGGTGGTCGTCTCGCCGTCGACCGTCACCTCCCAGCGCGCCTCGCGCCACGACGCGATGACCCGCAGCACGCCGTAGACGTAGACGAGCGTCCCGAGCGGCAGCTTCGTCGTGTTGGCGACGCGGTTGACGTCGGAGTCAAAGCCCGCGGACACGATCCCGAGGTAGGGGTGGTCGTTGGCCGCCGCGAGGTCGATCCGCCGCTCGACGCCGGTGCGCAGCAGCCGCGCCGCCTCGACCGGGTCGTGCGAGATCCCGAGCTTGCGCGCGAAGTCGTTCCCGCGCCCGCCCGGCAGGATCGCCAGCAGGCCGCTCCCGCCGCTCAGCTCACCCGCGATCGCCCCGGTCAGCCCGTCGCCGCCCATCGCGGCGACGACGTCGCCGGCGTCGCGGGCGCGGCGGGCGAGCTCGCGCGCATGGTCCATCGACGTGGTGTGCTCGACCACGTACGTGCGGCCCTGGGCGCGCAGCTCGGCCTCCACGCCCGGCAGGAGCCGGAGCGCGCGGCCGCCACCGGCGTGCGGGTTGACAATCAGGCAGACGGGCCCGTCCATCGCCGCGGGGAGGCTAGTACGCGCGTACGGAAATAGGGCGGGCCGCTGGCGAATGCACCGGTCGTCCTGCCGAGCCCTTCGGGCTGTCACCGCTTCGCTCGGCCCGCGGCGGACGCCGCTCGCATACTGGTGGTACGTGGGCGGCGGCCGCCGCCCGGCAGACTCGGGCGGGGCCCGCCAGACCCCGTCGTATTTACGGGAGCGCGTACTAACCGAGGATCAGCGTGGCCAGCGAGTCGGCCGTGTGCGTCGGGCGCGGGTCGGCCGCCCGTGCTTCGGCGCGCGACGTGGCGCCGGTCAGCACCAGCGCCGAGTCCAGCCCGGCGCGCCGCGCGCCGGCCACGTCGACGTCCAGCCGGTCGCCGACGGCGAGGATTCGCCCGCCGCCGAGCCGGTCGCGCGCCGCCTCGTACATCGGCGGCTCGGGCTTGCCGATCACGTGGTGCGCGCGCCGCCCGCTGGCGGTCTCGATCGCCGCCAGGACGGCGCCGGTGCCCGGCCACGGCCCGTCGGGCATCGGGAAGCTGACATCGCGCGTGGCGCCGATCAGCTGCGCGCCGCGCGTCACCGCCTGGGTCGCGAGCTTGAGCTCCTCGAACGTGAGGTCCTCGTGGCCGCCGACGACGACGACGTCCGCGCGGTTGGCGCCCGGCGTCCGGTTGACGATCCGCAGCCCGGCGTTGGCGACGTGGTCGACGAGCGCCTGCGAGCCGACGACGAACGCCGCGCCGCCGTCGTTGCGCTCGGCCAGCCAGAACTGCACGGCGGCGCCCGCGCTCACCACCTCGTCGAGCGACGCCTGGAAGCCGAGGCCCCACAGCTTGCGCACGAACGCCTCCGGCGCCCGCTGCACGTCGTTGGTGAGAAACAGGACCGATTTCTCGGCCTCCCGCAGCGCGGCGACCGCCTCGACGGCGCCGGCGAGTGCCTGGCCTCCGACCCAGACGCAACCGTCGAGGTCGAGGACGACATGGTCATATGGACGAACGATTGGGGAGATCGGCACGCGAATGCCCATTATCCTTGCGCGCCGTGACAAAAGTCTTCGCGACCCTGATCGCCTGCGTGGCGCTGCTCGCCGCCGGCTGCGGCGGCTCCGACAACAAGACGTCCTCGACGACCGCGAAGGCGACGGCGACGGCGACCGCCGCGGCGCCGGACCTCACGAACGGCTGCGAGAAGGTCTCCCGGCCGGACGGCAAGGCCACCGGCGACCTCAAGAAGCCGACCGAGAAGCTCGACCCGAAGAAGACCTACGTGGCGACGGTCTCGACCACGTGCGGCGACTTCCAGATCACGCTGGACAGCAAGCGCGCGCCGAAGACCGGCGGGTCGTTCAAGTATCTCGCCGACCAGAAGTACTTCGACGGCACGATCTTTCACCGGATCGTCGCGAACTTCGTGATCCAGGGCGGCGACCCGCTGGGCACCGGGGAGGGCGGCCCGGGCTACACGGTCGTCGAGGCGCCGCCCAAGCACCTCAAGTACACGGTCGGGACCGTCGCGATGGCCAAGACCCAGACCGAGCCGGCCGGGGCATCGGGGTCGCAGTTCTTCGTCGTGACGGGCGACGGCAACCCGAACCTCGCGCCCGACTACGCGCTGCTCGGGAAGGTCACCGAGGGGATGAAGGTCGTCGAGCAGATCGGCGGCATCCAGGCTGACCCGAACTCCGGCCAGCCCGCGGCGACGGTGATCATCAAATCGATCAAGGTGGCCGAGCGCTGATGCGAGCGCTGCTGGCGGCCGCCGCGCTCGCGGCGCTCGTCGCGGGCTGCGGGGGCGCCAAGAAGCCCGAGACGACGGCGCCGGAGTCGACGGCCCAGGCGGTCGACCAGAACGGCTGCCTGCTGCATCCGGCCGGCAAGCTCGGCAAGACCGAGCCCGCGCTGACCAAGCCGAGGAGCGGCCTGAACCCCGCGGCCACCTACGTCGCGACCGTCGACACGACGTGCGGGTCGTTCCAGATCACGCTCGACGCCAAGGACTCGCCGAAGACCGGGGCCTCGTTCCAGTACCTGGCGTCCAAGCACTTCTACGACGGCCTGATCTTCCACCGCATCATCACGGACTTCGTGATCCAGGGCGGCGACCCGAAGGGCACCGGCATCGGCGGCCCCGGCTACACGGTCGTCGAGCCGCCGCCGAGGTCGACCAGGTACACCGACGGCGTGGTGGCGATGGCGCGCGACCCCAAGCGCGACCCGCGCGGCGCGTCGGGCTCGCAGTTCTTCATCGCCACCGGCAAGTTCGCGACCTCGCTCCCGCCCGACTACGCCGTGCTCGGGCACGTGACGTCGGGCATGGACGTCATCAAGCGCATGAACGCGATCCGGACCGACCCGCGCACCGACTTCCCGGACAACCCGGTCGTCATCACCTCGCTCCGGGTCACGGGCGGGGACTGACGGCGCCCTCCAGCTCCAGCAGGGCGCGCTTGCGGGCGGGCCCGCCGCCGTAGTTGCCGATCCCGCCCGAGCCGGGCAGGACGCGGTGGCAGGGGACGACGATCGGGACCGGGTTGCGCGCGCACGCCGTGCCGACCGCGCGCGCCGCGCGCGGGTTGCCGGCGCGCGCCGCGAGCTCGCCGTAGGTGACGGTCTCGCCGCGCCGCACCGAGTCGTGCAGCGTCGCGAGCACCGTCCGCCGGAACGGGGCGGCCGTCAGCTGCAGGTCCACCGGCAGCTCGAGCACCGTGCTGCCGCCCTCGAGGTAGTCCGAGAGCGCGTCGCGCTCGGTTGTCAGCTCGCGGTCGGAGCCGACGATCCGCGGACCGAGCGCCGAGGCGATCTCGGCCAGCACGGCGTCCTCGGCCTCGCCCTCGAACGCGATCCGCACGATCCCGTGCGGGCCTTGGACGAGAAGCAGACGGCCGAGCGGCGTCTTCAGCCGCGTGAAGAGCGCGTCGGCGAGCCCCTCGCGCACCGCGGCGGCGGCGACGGACTCCAGCAATGACTCGGGCAGGGGGCTCATGCGATGCTCTCCCGGAGGGTGCGGACGGCGGTGGAGACGCGCTGGCGCGCGGCCACGGTGGAGCAGCCGAGGCGGTCGGCGATCCCGTCGTAGTCGAGGTCGTCGACGAAGCGCAGCCGCAGCGCATCCCGCGCGCCGCCGGGCAGCGGGGCGATCAGGCTCTCGAAGGCGCCGTCGTCGTAGTGGTCGTGCGTGGCGAGGACCGGTTCCTCCGCGGTCGGCACCTCGCGCCGGCGCGCGCGGTGGTGGTCGATCGCCGCGGTGGTGGTCACGCGATACAGCCAGGCGCGCAGGTGCTCGGCGTGGCGCAGTCGCGGGTAGGCCCGCAGCGCGCGCAGCAGCGCGTCCTGCAGGACGTCCTCGGCGTCCGGGCCGGCGAGCTTGCGGGCATGCGCGAGCAGCTCGTCGCCATGCGTCTCGACGAGCGACCAGAACGGGGGCAGCGCGACCGCGGTCACAGACCTACAACGCGCGAGCGGCGCGCAACGTGAGTCAGCGTTTGCCGCCGAAGGCCGCCGCGCGCTGCTCGGCGGCCTTCGCGCGCGCCGCCGCCTGGCGCCGGCGGCCCCAGAACGCCAGCCCGGCGATCACGACGACGACCAGCAGGAAGGCCCAGAACCACGCGACGACGCCGACGCCGCCGAACGGCAGCGCGACCAGCTTGACGAGCCCGTACGCGACCGCCATCACGACGACGATGGCGAGGATGACCAGCAGGATCCCGCCCACGCGGCGCGCGATCCCGGCGCTCGGGGGCGGCGCGATGACCCCCATCAGCCGCAGCATGAACAGCTGGCGATTGCTCGGGGGCGTGCCGCCGAGCTTCTCGGTGGCGACCTTCAGGTCCCCGGCGCGGCGCTCGGCCAGCGCCAGCGACGCCTCGGCCATGCGGCGCAGCTGCAGGCGCTCCTGCGGGCGCGCCGCGGCGATCGCGGCGCGGAAGTGCTCGCGCGAGCGCTGGGCGTCCATGCGCTCCGCCGCGCGCGTGCCCAGGATGGCCTGCGCGGCGGCCTTGAAGCGGGTTTCCTTCTCCAGCTCCTCGTCGGAGCGGGTCTCCAGCTGCTGCATGGCAGCCAAAGCGGACTTGGACTCGATGCGGACTTGTCGGGGCTTTGGCGGCATGGCCTGATCAGTTTACGCCCGGCGCCTCGCCGTCGTCCTGCGCGCGCCGGAAGCCGCGCGGCGCGGGATCGACGTCGAGCGGGCTGGCGGGGAGGCCCGGCTCTGGGTCGAGCGCGTCGTAGCCGCCGGGCGCGATGTCGTTGGCCGCGTGGGGATGAAACAGGGCCGCCAGCAGCTGCACGTGCCCGCGGCCGACGCCGAGCTCGTACTGGCCGCCGCCGTAGGCGCCCATCCCGCGCTGCTCGCAGAATTCGTAGGCGGCGAACAGCGCCTCGACCGAGCCGAAGCGCGACGGCTTGAGGTTGACGGTGCGCGGCAGCACGGGCGCGGCCAGGATGTCCTGCACCGAGTGGATCGGCGCATCCCAGGTGATGCGGTCCTGATGGGCGGCGAGCGCGGCGCGCGCCTCGTCGTCGTCGAGGTCCGGGTCCTCGAGCCACGCGTCCGGGAACGCGCGCGCGATCCGGCGGTAGAGGTCGGGGTCGGTCGGGTTGTCGACGATCGTGTTGTGGTACTGGCCCTTGAAGTCGATCGACTCGACGGCGCCGGTCGCCTGCAGCTCGGCGATCAGCTCGTCGGTCCAGTCCGGCGTCGCGTCGAGCTTGAAGCGCAGGTGCGGGTAGCGCGCGAGCCGGCGCGCGACCGGCGCGATCGTCGGCGGCTCGCCCATCCGCGAGGAGACGACGAACGTCACGGGCTGGGGGTCGCGCGCCAGGATGGCGTGCAGCGCCGTGCCGGCCTGGCGCAGCGCGAGGTCCAGCGCCGCCGACTCGAGCCCCCAGCGCCGGTAGCGGCGGTAGACGTCCTGCTCGGGCGCGTAGCCGGGGAAGAGGTCGAGCCCGTCGAGGTGGCGCGAGAACGAGGCGAGCGTCCACTCGCCGGCCAGCTCGAGCACGGGCCCGAGCGCGACCTGCGCGTCGTGCGCCGGAGCCTCGTAGGTGACGTCCTCGCCGCGCGCGGTCTCGCCGCCGCCGGCGATCACGAACTCCGTCGACACGCGCTCGAACCCGGACGACACCGCGCGCGCCAGGCGTCGCAGCGCGTAGGACTCGATCGTCAGCGGGAGGTCCGCGACCAGCTCGTAAAGCGCCATGCGCGCCAGCCTAACGAGCGCCGAGTACCCTCCCCGGCCGCATGGTCGCGGCGCTCGGGATCCTGGTGCTGGTCGAGGTGGTGGGGCTCTTCACGGCCCCGCTCGCCGGGCTGCTGCTCGGGCGGCTGCCGGGCGCGGGGCTCGGCTTCGCCAAGGCGCTGGGGCTGTTGCTCGTCACGTGGCTCGTGTGGATGGCCGCGTCGCTGCACGTCGCGCCCTACGGAGTCGGGCTGATCGTCGGCGTCCTGGTGGTGCTCGCGGTCGCCGGCGTGCTGAGCGCGCTGCGGCTGCGCGCGCTGGGCGAGCGGCTGCAGGAGCGCGGCACGCGGCGGCTCGCGCGGCTCGCGCTCGGACCCGACGACCACGTGCGCCGGCGGCTGTTCATCGGCGCCGAGGCGGTGTTCGTCGTCACCTACGCGATGGGCGTGCTGCTGGCGTCGTTCGCGCCCGACGTCTGGAACACCGAGAAGCCGATGGACATGGGCTTCATCAACGCGATCAACGCGTCGTCGCACTTCCCGCCCCACGACCCGTGGCTGAGCGGCGCGACGCTCAACTACTACTACCTCGGCCACGTCCTGTTCGCGTGGCCGATCAAGCTGCTCGGCATCCGCCCCGACACGGGCTACCTGCTGAGCTGGGGGCTGATCCTCGGGCTCACCGCGACGACCGTGTACGCGTTCGCGGGCACGCTGTGGGCGGCCGCTCGCGACGCGCTCGGCGAACGTGCGCCGCGCGGCGGGCCGGTGTTCGCCGGGCTCGTCGCGGCGGCGCTGGTGACCGTGCTCGGCAACCTCGCCGGGGTGCGCACGTGGATCCGGGCCGCCAACCCGCCGCACGACTACCTGTGGTTCGACCCGTCGCGCGTGATCCCCAACACGATCAACGAGTTCCCGTCGTTCTCGTTCATGCTCGGCGACCTGCACGCCCACATGGTGGCGCTGCCGTTCACCGTGCTCGCGCTGGCGTTCGCGCTGCAGGTGGCGCTGCGCGGGCCACGCGGGGACCTCGTGTGGCGAGCCGTCGCCGAGGCGCTGGTCGCGGGGCTGGCGGTCGGCGCGCTGTACGCCATCAACTCGTGGTCGTACCCGGTCGTCGCGGGCATGCTGGCCGCGGCGGTGATCACCTGGGTGCGCGACCCGGCGAGCGCGGGCAAGCGCGGCTACGCCGGGCTCTGGCTGGTCCTGGTGCTGATCGCCAGCATCGTGCTGATCCTGCCCTTCCTGCTCAACTTCAAGCCCGAGGCCAAGGGCGTCGGGGTGGTCCACACGCGCCGCAACTTCCACGCCTGGCTGGGCGACATGGCGCTGATCTACGGCATCCTGCTGTGGCCGCTGGCCGCCGCGTACCTGAGCCGGCTGCGGGCCGCGGCGCGGCCGTGGCTGATCGTGGGCTGGGGCCTGGCCGGCGGGGTCGTGATCGGCTCGCTGGCCGCCCCCGGGCAGCTCACCGGCGTGTTCGTGTTGGTGGTGGCGACCGGCGTCGGGATCGGCGCCGCGCTCGCGCCGCGCGAGCCGGCGCCCTCGCGCTTCTTGTGGATCCTGATCACCGGCGGCATGGCGCTGCTGCTGATCCCCGAGCTGTTCTACCTGCGCGACGCGTTCGACCACAGCGACCTGTTCCGCATGAACACGGTGTTCAAGGCGCGGCTACCAGGCCTACCTGCTGCTGGGCCTGGCGGCGGGCTGCGCGCTGCCGTGGGCGGGCGTCTGGCTGCCGCGCCGGGTGTGGACGCCGTGGGCGGTCGTGGCCGCCGCGCTGCTGGCGCTCGGGCTCGTCTACCCGTACGCCGGCAGCTACGCCCGCACGGGCGGCTTCGCGAACTCGCCGACGCTCGACGGGCTCGGCTGGCTGCGCGCGCGCTCGCCCGGCGACCCCGGGGCGCTGGCCTGGATTCGCGATCACACGCCCGGTGACGCCGTCGTGCTCGAGGCGTTCGGCGACGACTACTCGGCGTTCGGCCACGGGCGCGTCTCGACGTTCACGGGCCGCGCGACGGTGATCGGCTGGGCCGGCCACGAGGTCCAGTGGCAGCACGACGTCGGCAGCCGCCCGGCCGACGTCAAGACGCTCTACACGGTCCCCGACGCCACGCAGGCGCGCCCGCTGATCGCCCGCTACGGGATCGGCTACGTCGTCGCGGGGCCGATCGAGCGCACCACGTACGGCGACGCCGGGCTGGCGAAGTTCGACCAGCTCGGCCGCCGCGTGTACTCGCGCGGCGGCACGACGGTCTGGGCGCTCAACTGACTACAGGCCCTTCTTGACGTAGATGTACTCAGGCATGCCGCCGGTCGGGTTCCAGACCTCGCGCTTGGTCCAGTAGCGCCACCAGGTCCCGGGGCTCCAGACCTTCGAGTAGTCGCGGACCCACCAGACGCGGAAGTCGTATTGGTTCTGGTCGTACGCGCCCATCGCCGCGTTGAGGTTGTTGCGGCTCGTCTGGGTCATCAGCACGACGTCGGTGGTCGGCGGCTGCGCGCCGGGCTGCTCGAGGTCGACGTAGCCGGCCGAGAGGTGCGCGGAAGTACCACGCGTACGGGAACGTCGCGCCCTCGCCCGCGTCGACCGTGACGGTCAGGGGCGGTGCGCCCGGCGCGCGCGAGCGGGCGAGCGCGAGCACGCGCTCGGCCTCCTGCTTGACCTGCACCGAGGACTGCGTCGAGACCAGCAGCTCACGCGGGTTGGCCCCGCGGTCCACGTTGACCCACCAGGACGAGACGCCCGAGTAGAACAGCGCGACGGCGGCCGCCGCGATCCCGACCCAGCGCCAGACCGGTGAGCGCGCCTGCCAGATTGCCTGGCAGCCGGCGCCGGCCAGCAGCAGCAGCGGCAGCAGCGGGTGCATCAGCAGCCACGCGAACTTCTCGCCCGCCCACGAGTAGACCGCGAGCGAGAGCACGAAGTCCCAGATCAGGAACGCGGAGACGAGCAGGTTGCGCCGCCACAGCGACACCGCTCCGATCACGCCCAGGCCCAGCATGGGCCATTCGAGGCCCCACAGCAGGACGAGGTAGAAGCCCTTCGGCTCGCCGCCGCGGTGGACGCCCTGCTGGCTCGTCCAGTACTTCAGGCCCGTGTAGACGCCGTCCCAGAGGCCGCCGGGGTGGGTCAGGAACGTCGTGAAGAGCAGCGTGAAGATGCCCGCGAACGCGGCCAGCGCCCAGCCCCAGCTCTCCAGCCCGACGCCCCGCACGGGGTCCCAGATGCGCGCGCGCATCGCCGGCAGCGCGAGCATGAACAAGAAGAACGTGCCCATCACGAAGACGGTGATGAACGTCGACTCCTTGGTCGCGAACGAGAGCGCCAGCAGCCCGCCGATCAGCGCCGGGTGATAGCGCCGCGGGCGGTCCAGGAAGCGCAGGATCACGACGATCAGCGCCAGCGTGAGCGACGCGACGTAGATGTCCTCGCGGGCGAAGCGCGAGAAGTACAGGTACGTCGGCTCGAAGGCCAGCAGCGCGCCCGCGGCGAACGCGCCGCCGCGCCCGAGCTGGCGGCGCAGCCCGAAGCACATCGGGATCATCGCGAAGCCCATCAGCGCGGGCGCGAGGCGGGCCGTGAAGTCGGTGTCGCCGAACAGCACGTACATCAGCCCGGTCAGGTAGAAGCGCAGCGGGCCGTGCAGCAGCGGGTTGTACTCGTACTGCCCCGTCTTGCGGAAGATGTAGGAGAAGTACGCGTCCTGGCTCTCGTCGTGGTGGAACGGGCGGTCGCCGAGGCCGATGAAGCGCACGATCAGCGCTGCCGCGATCAGCACGCCCCAGACGGCCAGCTCGCGGCCGTCCTGGTCGGCGAACCAGTCCGCGACGCTGCGCCGAGTGCGCGTGCGTTCAGGGCTGGTGACGGTCATGTACGCGCCTCCCGGAGCTTGGCGAGGCCGCCATAACGGACGACCATCAGGACGAGACCGGCGATCGTGATCGGGACGACGATCACGAAGCGAACCATCAGCAGATAGGCGACCGCGGTGCCGCCGCTGCCGCCGAGCGCCTTGATCCCGAGCGCCACCGCGGTGTCCTGCGTGCCGGCGTACGCGGGGCCGGACGGGATCATCGAGAAGACGCTGGCCAGCGCGACGAGGTAGACGCCCTCGATCGGCGTCATGCCGAAGCCGACCGCGCCGCCGACCGCCATCCACACGCCGGTCTCGATCGCCCAGATGACCAGCGTCATCCCGAGCAGCCGCAGGCCATGGTGGGCGCGGCGCAGCCCGAGCGTGGCCGAGACGAACGGCGCCAGGAAGTCGTGCAGCTTCTCGCTGCGGCCGATGAAGCGCCACGCGACGGCGGCGGCGAGTGCCAGCACGAGCGCGCCGGTCGCGAGGTAGATGACCGTGCTCCCGGCGACGTCGCCCAGCAGGCCGTAGCCGACGACCACGAACAGGACGACCAGCACCGCGACGTCGAGCACGCGCTCGGCGACCAGCGTGCCGACCACGCTGCGCTTGGAGACGTCGGCCGGCCCGGCCATCAGGAAGACCCGGATCACGTCGCCGCCGCGGGCGGGCAGGACGTTGTTGCCCATGTAGCCGATCACGGTCAGCGCGTAGGTGTCCGCGCGCGGCGGGTGTCCGCCCTCGTCGGCGAGCAGGCGCTGCCAGCGCTCGGCGCGCACCGCCGTCGCCAGCCCGTAGAGCGCGATCGCGCCGACCAGCGAGAACAGCTCGGGACCCGTGTGCGGGAGCTGCGGCGCCTGCTGCTTGCTCGCCCACCAGACGACGGCGCCGAGCGAGAGGATCGACACGACGACCCCGAGGTAGGACAGCGGCGAGCGGCGCCGGCGCGTGCCGACGGACGGCGCGCCGGGCGGCACCACCAGGGGGTGTTCAGGCGTGGACGATTCCGTGCTCACTGGACCGACCGTCCAGGATAGGGGCGCATCAGGTCAATCCCACCTCCCTGGCGCGTGCGACCGCCGCGGCCGGTCCTTCCGTCCAGGGCTCGCCATGCCCAAAGAGCAGGACGCCGGCGTCGAGGCGCTCGATCTCGGCGAGTGAGGTGAGCATCTGCTGAGCATCGGTCGCGAACGCGCGCGGCATGAGCTGAGGCCCGCTCGTCCCCAGCAGCGGGTTGTACGAGCACAGCGCGTCGCCGGCGAAGACGACGCCGCGGTCGGGCAGGTGGAAGACGACGTGGCCGGGGGAGTGGCCGGGCGTCGGGATCGCGCGCGGGCGGCCGGGGACGTCGAGGTCGCCGCCGGCGAAGGTGGAGACCGGGTCGATCTTCACCGGTCGAGCGGCGCCGTTGCGGAGGCCCATCACGAGCAGCTTGTAGACCGCCGGGCGGCGCAGGTAGGGCAGGAGGCTGCCGTCGCGCTTGCCGGTCTTGGCGGTGCGGGCCATCTCGGCGTCGTGTTCGTGCACGAACACCGGCGCGGGTGCGTCGCGCCGTACCGACTCGGCGATCCCCACGTGGTCGGGATGGGCGTGGGTGAGGATCACGGCGTCGATGTCGGCGACGCTGCGCCCGCGCGAGCGCAGAAAGTCGTCGAGCCCTCGCCGGAAGCCGGGCAGCCCGGCGTCGACCAGCGTCAGCCGGTTGCCGTCCTCGATCAGGTAGAGGTTGATCAGCTCGTTGCCGAGCCTGTGCACGCCGGGCGCCACCTGGGTGGGCATGGCGGGAGCTTCGCAGGGTTCGAACCCTGTCCGCTGGGAGATTGGCGGTGGACGGCCGGCGGGCGAGCCTGTACCTTGCTGTGACCGATGGCGACCACCTCCGCCCACTTCAGCGCGATGATGCCCGTGTCGACGGGCGTCGCGGCGTGGCTGAAGGGCGCGTGGGTCGAGCGGACCGCCATCGTCCTCAACGACCAGCCGCGCGGCTACTAGCGGAACGGGAACCTTCACATGACCCCGTCCGCGAACACCGCGGGCGGGCGTCGAGTGACGCGCTGGACCCGCGAGACCATCATCACGAAGATCCTCGAGTGGAACGAGCTCTACGGCGAGCCGCCGTGCTCGGCCGACTGGAACCCGTCGCTGGCCCGCTGGCGTGCGCAGGAGTGGCGCGCGGAGCGCTACTACGCCGGGAACTGGCCGTCCACCAACGCCGCCAAGCGCCCGTTCGACGGGTCGTTCGACGCCGCCGTGCGGGCGGCCGGCCTGGAGCCCCACCGCTCCGGTCCGCGCCGCCGCGCCGCCGGTGTTGCGCGCCCCGACGTGTCGCAGCGCGCGCCGCAGGCCCCCCGCAGCGTCGACGAGGCGCTGCTGGAGGCGTCGGGGCGCATCCGGGCTGCGGAGCGCCGGGCGGCGGCGCTGGAGCGGGCGCTGGCGTCTGCCGAGCGCCGGGCCGAGCGTGCTTCCGACCAGCTGGACGACGCGCGGACGCGTGCGCGACGCGCGAGCGAGCGCGAGCGGCGGGCCCGCGGCGCGCGTGAGCGCGTCCAAGTCGCGTCGCATGAGACCCGGCTGGCCGCGTCGACGCAGGTCGAGACGCTGGCCGCGGACGCCGATGCTCGCGTGCGGGCCGCGTACGACCAGGCGCAGGCTGCCACCAGCGACACGCTCGACGCGCGCCGCGCGGCGCGGCTCGCCGAGGCGCGCGCCGCGGACGCCGAGGCGCGGGCGGAGGCGGCGGAGCGCGTGGCGACGACGGCGCGTACCGAGCTGGCGAGCGTGCGCGCGGCGGCGCGCGACGCGGCGACGGCGGAGCAGCTGGCGGTGGCGGCGGAGTCCGCGGCGGTGCGCGCTGCCCGCACGTCGGCGCGCGAGGCCGAAGCGCGCGCCGCGGCCGCCGAGCGGCGGGCGCGCGAGCTCGCGGCGCTCGTCTGCGGCGAGCCGCGGCAGCTGACGCAGGACGAGCTGGCCGAGCTCCGCGACGCCGGCCCGACCGGCCCGGCCGTCATGGCGCACGCGCTGCGCACGCTTCACCGCGCCCGAGCGGCCGGCGACCGACGCGGGCTCACCGACGCGCTCGGCGACGTGGCGTCGGCGGCCGTCGGCTGGCGCGACCGCCTGTAGCACCGGCGGCGCGGGACCTCCCCGGGCCGCCGGACGACCTTCCTCCCCAGGACGGCCCCCGGCCCGGCGCTCCCTCCACGCCGGGCCGGGGCGCGAGTAGCGAACGATTCTGGTCTGACCCCTTTCGTTCGTCGCGCGCGAACGATTCCGGTCTGACCCCTTTCGTTCGTCGCGCGCGAACGATTCCGGTCTGACCCCTTTTGTTCGTGCGGGCATGGTTCGGCCCAGACCGAAGGGATTCGGGCCCACCCTGGAGTGCATGGATTCGCTCGTGCTCCAGTCCGCCGCCCGGCCGCGCCCGGCCGCGCCGTCCGGACGGCGCTACATCGCGCTGATCGCCGCCGCCGTCGCGTGCTACGCCGCGCTCGGCGCGGTGCTGGGCTCGCTCTCGCACCTCACGCACGACCGCGCGGCACTGGGGCTGGCGGTTGGCGCGCCGGCGCTGACCGCGATCCTGACCCGGCCGTGGGGCGGCAGGCTCGCCGATCGGGTAGGGCCGGCCCCGGTGGTGGCTGCCGGCGCGCTGACGATGACGATCGGGATCGCGCCGATGGCGCTGGCCACGAGCTATCCGGCGCTGCTGGGGTCGCGCCTGGTGGTCGGCGCGGGGGAGGGCGCGATGATGGCCGCCGCGGTCCTGTGGCTGCTGCGGCTGGCCGGCCCGGCGCGGCGCGGGCGGGCGATGGGCCACATCGGGCTCGCGAACTACGCCGGCCTGACCGCCGGATCGCCCCTGGCCGCGCTGCTCGGATTCGAACGGGCCGGCGTGCTGATCGCGGCCGCCGCGCTGCCGCTGGCGGGCGCGCTGCTCGCCGCTAGAGTGGCCCGGGGGAGCGCGGCGGGAGCGTCGACCGCGCGCGCTGCCGGCGCGGGCCGCACGGGGGAGGACGCCGCCGGCGGCGAGCGCGGCGAGGCCGCACCACGCAGCGCCGGCGGCGAGCGCGGTGACGCCGCGCGAGGCGGCGTCCCCGGCCGCGAGCCGGTGGGCGTGCTGCGGGCCACGCTCGGCCCCGGCATCTCGCTGACGCTCGTCAACGTCGGCTACGTCGCGGTGCTCGCGTTCGGCTCGGCGACCGTCATCCCCGTCTTCGCGGCCGGCGTGATCCTGACGCGCACTGTCGGCGGCTCGATCCCCGACCGGCTGGGCGGTGCCCGGACCGCGTTCGCCGCCTCCGCCGTGGCGGCCGCTGGGCTCACGACGGTCGCCCTCGGCGCGCCGATCCCGGGTGCCGCGGTCCTGGCGATCGGGCAGGGCCTGGCGGTCCCCTCGCTGGGCCTGCTCGCGCTCGCCCGCGTCAGCGCCCAGCGCCACGGCGCGGCGGCCGGCATGTTCTTCGCCTTCTTCGACGCGGGCGTCGGCGGCGGCGGCCCGCTGGTCGGCACGATCGGGCGCGTGGCGTCGCCGATGGCGGCGCTGCTCACCTCGGCGGCGGCGGTCCTCGCGGCGGGCGTGCTCGCCGTCGCAAAACAGAGCTAAACCCGAATGGACGGATCGCCGATACCCGGGGAGTACCGACCATGCCCACCGGATTCGCAAGCGCCCTCGCGGAAGGACAGCCGGCTCAGCTCGATCTGGGCGAGGACGCGCTGCCCTGCCTCGTCGTTGGATTCAGCGGCGCCGACGTGGTGCTCGCGCCCAGCGCGCCGCTCCCGCCCGAAGGGGTCGGCGCGAAAACGGACTCCTACCTGCTGCTCGAATCCGGCGGCAACCTGCACGCGCTGAAGGCCAACGTCCGCCCCGGCAACGTCGAGGGCGAGATCGTGGCGACCCTGCTCGACCCGTTCCGCCTCGGCCAGCGCCGCAGCTTCTCGCGCGCCCCGCTGGTGATGCCGGCGCACGTGCGCCCGCTGGGTGACCCGGGACCCCCGTGGACGAGCTTCACGCGCGACGTCAGCGCCGGCGGCCTGCGCGTCGCCCGCCAGTCCTCCTACCGCGAAGCCGCCGTCCACGAGGTCGTGCTCGGCATCGTCCAGCAGGACCGCGAGATCCACGCCACGGCGACCGCGGTGCGCATCACCGACCGCGACGTCTCGTTCAGCTTCATCGAGATCGCGGCGACCGACCGCCTCCTGATGGCGCAGCTCACCTTCGCCTTCCACCGCCGCCGCGCCGGACACTAGCCAGCCCGCCATTCGAACCGACGCGCTGCGATATGGTCCGCCGCGTTCTTCTAACAGGAGGAGACAGATGGCTGGTCCTGTTCGGGTCACGATCACGGTGAACGGCGAGGAGCGCAGCGCCGAGGTCGAGCCGCGCCTGCTCCTGGTCCATTTCCTCCGGGAGACCCTCGGTCTCACCGGCACCCACGTCGGCTGTGACACGTCCAACTGCGGCGCGTGCACGGTTCACCTGAACGGGAACGCCGTCAAGTCCTGCACGCTGCTCGCGGCGCAGGCCGACGGCGCCGAGATCAAGACGATCGAGGGCATGGGCCAGGAAGGCGCGCTGCATCCGCTGCAAGAGGCGTTCTGGGAGCACCACGGGCTGCAGTGCGGGTACTGCACGCCGGGGATGATCATGGCCGCAGCCGACCTGCTCGAGCGCAACGCCACGCCGTCCGAGCACGAGGTCCGCGAGGCGCTCGCGGGCAACCTCTGCCGCTGCACCGGCTACCACAACATCGTCAAGGCCGTGCTGGCCGCATCCGGCCAGGAGGCGAAGGTCGGGGCGCAGGCATGACCGCGCTCGACGAGCCCGCCGCCCCCTGGGTCGGCCGGGCGATCAAGCGCAAGGAGGACCCGCGGCTGATCATGGGCCGCGCGCGCTACATCGACGACATCAACGTCACCGGCCAGCTGTGGGCCGCGTTCGTGCGCTCCCCGGAAGCGCACGCGAAGATCGTCTCGGTCGACACCGCCGATGCCAAGGCGCAGCCCGGCGTGGTCGCCGTCTACACCGGCCACGACCTGGATCTCGCGGCGCCGCTGCCGATGGCCTGGGTTCCCCCGGGGATCGAGGTCAAGAACCCACCGCACTGGGCGATCGCCAAGGACGAGGTCCACCACGTCGGCGACCCGGTCGCGCTCGTGATCGGCTCCGACCGCTACTCGGTGGTCGACGCCGCCGGGCTCGTGGACGTCGAATACGACCCGCTGCCGGTGGTCACCGACATCGAGACGGCGCTCGAGGACGGCGCCGACCTCGTGCACGCCGAGCTCGGCACGAACAAGTGCCACGAGTGGTCGCTGGGGGGCGGCGATCTGGAGGCGGGCTTCGCGGCCGCGGACGTGATCGTCGAGCGCCGCGTCGTCAACCACCGCACCGCGGGCGCGGCGATCGAGCCGCGCGGCGTGCTCGCCGACTACCGCGCCGGCAGCCTCACGCTGCACTCCTCGACCCAGGTCCCGCACTTCCTGCGGCTCTTCCTCGCCCTCCAGCTCGGGATCAGCGAGGAGCGCATCCGCGCGATCGCGCCCGAGGTCGGCGGCGGCTTCGGCTCCAAGCTGCAGATCTACGGCGAGGAGATCGCGCTCGCGTGGGTCTCGCGCAAGCTCGAGCGCCCGGTCAAGTGGGTCGAGTCGCGCTCGGAGGGCATGCTCTCCACCCACCACGGCCGCGACCAGGTCGCGCACGTGCGCGTGGGTGCGACCCGCGACGGGAAGATCACCGCCTTCCACGCGAAGATCCTGCAGGACCTGGGCGGCTACCTGATGCTGCTCACGCCGACGATCCCGTCGCTCGGCGCGTTCGTGATGTCCGGCGTCTACGACATCCCGGCCGTGCAGACCGACATCGTCGGTGTCTTCACCAACAAGATGCCGACGGACGCGATCCGCGGCGCGGGCCGGCCTGAGGCGACGCACATGATCGAGGTGTGCATCGACCAGCTCGCGGCCGAGCTCGGGATGGACCGCCTCGAGCTGCGGCGCAAGAACTTCATGGACCCGGCGAGCTTCCCGCACGAGACCGCGCTCGGCGTGGTCTATGACTCGGGCAACTACCCGGGCGCGCTGGACCTGCTGCTCGAGCACATCGACGTCGACGCCGTCAAGGCGCAGGCGCCGGCGGGCAAGCACCGCGGCGTCGGGTTCTCGACCTACACGGAGATCTGCGGGCTCGCGCCGTCGCGGGTCACGGGCCCGAGCGGCTTCGGCCTGCAGACCGGCCTGTGGGAGTCGGCGATGGTGCGCGTGCACATCACCGGCGCCGTGACGGTCTTCACCGGCACGTCGCCGCACGGCCAGGGGCTCGAGACGACGATCGCGCAGGTCGTCGCCGACCGGCTCGGGACCGACCCGGCCAACGTCGAGGTGATCCACGGCGACACCGGCACGGGCCCGCAGGGCCTGGGGACCTACGGGTCGCGCTCGACCGCCGTGGGCGGCGAGGCGGCGGCGCGGGCGACGGCCAAGATCGCCGACAAGGCGCGCCGGATCGTCGCGCACCAGCTCGAGGCGGCGGTCGAGGACATCGAGCTCGCGGGCGGCAAGTTCGCGGTCAAGGGCTCGCCCGACAAGGGCATGTCGATCGGCGAGGTGGCCGGCGCGGCCTACATCCCGGAGAACCTGCCCGAGGGCATGGAGCCGGGGCTCGAGGAGCTCGCGTTCTATGACCCTGAGAACTTCGTGTTCCCGTTCGGCGCGCACTGCTGCGTGGTCGACGTCGACGCGGAGACCGGCAACGTGGACATCGCGCGCTATCTCGCGGTGGACGACTGCGGCACGGCGATCAACCCCAAGCTGATCGACGGCCAGATCCACGGCGGGATCGTGCACGCGATCGGCCAGGCGCTGTTCGAGCGCATCTACTACGACGAGAACGGCCAGTTGCTGACCGGCTCGTTCGTCGACTACGCGCTGCCCAGCGCGGCCGACGTCCCGTCGTTCGAGCTCGACCGCACGGAGACGCCGTCGCCGGTCAACTCGCTCGGCGTCAAGGGCATCGGCGAGGCGGGGACGATCGCGGCGTCGCCGGCGATCACCAACGCCGTCATCGACGCCCTGCGCCCGCTCGGCGTCACCTACATCAACATGCCGCTCAGCCCGTTGCGGATCTGGGGCGCTATCGAGGAGGCGAAGTCGTGATCCCGGCTGCATTCGACTACGTGGCGCCCGGCTCCGTCGACGAGGCCCTGCAGGCGCTCAAGGACGGCGGCGAGGAGGCCAAGCTGCTCGCCGGCGGCCACTCGCTGATCCCGCTGATGAAGCTCCGGCTCGCGGCGCCGGCGCTGCTGATCGACCTCCGCCGCGTCGGGCTGGACTCGATCTCGACCGACGGCGACACGCTGCGCTTCGGCGCGATGGTCCGCCATCACGCCGTGGCGACCGGCAAGTTCGGACTGTGTTCGGCGGCCGCGGCGACGATCGCCGACCAGCAGGTCCGCAACATGGGCACGATCGGCGGCACGCTCGCACATGGCGACCCGGCGTCGGACATGCCGGCGATCCTGCTCGCCGCCGAGGGCTCGGTGGTCGTCCGCGGCAACGGCGCCGAGCGCGAGATCGCCGCCGCCGACCTGTTCGAGGACTTCCTGACCACGACGGTCGGCGAGGACGAGATCCTCACCGAGGTGCGGTTCCCGAAGCTCTCGGGCTACGGCTACGGCTACCAGAAGTTCAACCGCCGCCAGGAGGACTGGGCGATGGTCGCGGTCTCCGCGCTGCTCGCCAAGAACGGCGACGGCACGGTCTCCGACGTGCGGATCGGGCTCACCCACATGGGCTCCGTGCCGCTGCGGGCGACGGCCGCCGAGGAGGCGCTGAAGGGCAAGCCGGCCGACGCGGCGTCGATCGCGGCGGCGGCCGAGCTGGCCGCCGAGGGCACCGACCCGCCGACCGACCTCAATGCCTCCGCCGACTACAAGCGCCACCTGGCGCGGGTACTGGCCCGGCGGGCGCTCGAGGCCGCCGCGTCATCATGAGGTAGTGCACTTCGCAAGTACGAGCGCAGTCGCCGAGGCGTTGGCCGGCCAGGGCTACCTGGCCGACCAGGGCCTCGCGACGGCTGCCTACCTCGCCGACGCGCTCGAGCAGCCGCTGCTGCTCGAGGGCGAGGCGGGCGTCGGCAAGACGGAGGTCGCCCGCGCGCTGGCCGCCGCATCGGGCGCGGCGCTGATCCGGCTGCAGTGCCACGAAGGCATCGACCTCCACCACGCGGTCTACGACTGGGACTACCAGCGCCAGCTGCTCGCGATCCGCGCGGCGGAGGCGGGCGCCGAGCCGCGCGAGCTGTTCGGCCGCGAGTTCCTGCTGCGCCGGCCGCTGCTGGAGGCGCTCGAGCACGACGGCCCGGCGGTTCTGCTGATCGACGAGATCGACCGCGCCGACGACGAGTTCGAGGCGTTCCTGCTCGAGTTCCTGGCCGACTTCGCGATCACGATCCCGGAGTTCGGGACCGTGGCCGCGACGCACCGGCCGCTCGTGGTGCTGACGTCCAACCGCACGCGCGAGCTGCACGACGCGCTCAAGCGGCGCTGCCTGTATCACTGGATCGACTACCCGACGCCCGAGCGCGAGGCCGAGATCGTCCGGACGCGGCTGCCCGGCGTGCCCGAGGAGGTCGCCGCGCGCGTGTGCGCCGCGGTCGCGCGGCTGCGCGAGCGCGAGCTCTACAAGCTGCCCGGCGTGGGGGAGACGATCACCTGGGCGCGGGCGCTGGTGGCGCTGGACGGGAACGCGACGCTCGACGACACGCTCGGCGTCGCGCTCAAGGTGCGCGAGGACATCGACCGCGTCCGCCGCGACAAGGTCCTCGAGGGTGCCTGAGGAGCCGCGCGCGATCCGCCACGGCGAGATCGCGGAGCGCGCGACGGCGAACGTCGCGGCCCGCGAGCGCGCCCGCGAGGCCGACGAGCGCACGGTCGCGAGAGCCGAGGAGCTCCTGGCCGCGGCCGGCATCGCGCCGGCGGTGGGCGACGCGGCCGCTCCCGGCGATCCGCTCGAGCCGCTCGCCGTGCACCTCTCAGAGCGCATCGCCGCGCTCGCCGTCCAGCTGCGCGCGCACGGCGCGCGCGTCGGCATGGGCGAGGTGCTGGCGGCGCACCAGGCGCTCGTCGCCGTCGACGCGGCCGACCGCGCCGAGGTCTTCTTCGCCCTGCGGGCGGCGCTGTGCTCGACGCGCGCCGAAGTGCTCGCGTTCGCCGCCGCCTTCACGGCCGTGTTCGGGTCCGACGACGAGCGCACGCCGCTCGACGACCTCGGCGAGCTCGCCAAGGCCGCGCTGCCGCGCGTCGCGCTCCCACCCGCCGGCGACGAGGCGCCCGCGCAGAACCTCACGCCCGCGCCCGCCGCGTGGAGCGAGGAGGAGACCCTGCGCGAGAAGGACTTCGCCGAATACAGCGACAGCGAGCGTGCCGCCGCGCGCCGGCTGCTGGCGCGGATCGCGCTGCGGGGGCCCAAGCGCCGCTCGCGGCGCACCCTCCCGACGCGCCGGCGCCGCGACGAGCACGACCTGCGCGCGACGGTGCGCGCCTCGCTGCGCACCGGCGGCGAGCTGCTCGAGCGCCGCTACCGCACGCCCGCCGAGCGGCCGCGCCGGCTCGTGCTGATCTGCGACGTGTCGGGCTCGATGGCGCCCTACTCGCGCATGTTGCTGCAGTACATGCAGGCGTGCGTGGCCGCCCGCGCGCGCGTCGAGGCGTTTGCGTTCGGAACCCGGCTGACGCGGATCACGCGCGAGCTGCGCGGCCGCGACGCCGACCGCGCGCTGTTCCGCGCCTCCCACGCGGTCAACGACTGGTCGGGCGGCACGCGCATCGGCGCGGCGATCGCCGAGCTCAACCGCGAGCACGGCCGCCGCATCGGCCGCGGCAGCATGGTGATCCTGCTCTCCGACGGCTGGGACCGCGGCGATCCCGACGAGCTGGCCGAGGAGATGGCGCGCCTGTCGCGCACCGCGCACCGCGTGATCTGGCTCAACCCGCTCGCCGCCGACCCCCGCTACGAGCCGCTCACGCGCGGGATGCGCGCCGCGCTGCCGCACGTCGACCGCCTGCTGGCGGGCAACTCGATCGCCTCGCTGGAGGCGCTGGCGGACCTGATGGAGGAGGGGACGGCGTGAGCGCCGCCGGGCTGATCCTGGCGGCCGGCGGCGGGACGCGCTTCGGCGCCACCAAGCAGCTCGCCGACCTGCACGGCCGCCCGCTGCTGACGTACGCCCTCGATGCGATGCTCGCCGCGCTCGACGACGTCTTCGTCGTGCTCGGCCACCGCGCCGCGGAGATCGCCGGCGCGATCGACTTCGGCCGCGCCCGCGTCGTGATCGCGCACGATTGGGAGACCGGCCAGGCCGCGTCGCTGCGCGCCGGCGTGGCGGCGATCGACGCCGACGCGGTCGCGATCACGCTCGGCGACCAGCCGTTCATCACGCCGGCGGTGATCACGCAGGCGCTCGCGCTGCTCGAGGGGCACGACGCCGTGCGCGCGCTCTACGACGGCCGGCCCGGGCACCCGGTCGTGCTCTCGCGACCGGTGATGGACGCCGTGGCGACGCTGACCGGCGACACCGGCGCCCGCGAGCTGCTGGCGCGCTTCGACGTGCGCGTCTGGGAAGCGGGTCACCTCGCCGACGCCACCGATGTCGACACGCGCGCGGAGCTCGAGCGGCTATAGGGCTCAGGCGGCGGCGGGCTCGAGCTCGGCGCGCGGGATCACGCGCTCGAGCCAGCGCGGGAGCCACCAGTTGCGGTCGCCGAGCAGCTGCATGACCGCGGGGACCAGCACCATGCGCACGATCGTCGCGTCGACCAGCACGGCGCTCGCGAGCCCGACGCCGATCAGCTTGAGGAACACCTCCGGGCTCAGCGCCAGCGCGCCGAACACGCCGACCATGATCGCCGCGGCGGCGGTGATCACGCGCGCCGTGCGCGTGAGCCCCTCGGTGACGGCCCGCTCGGTGTCGCCGTCGCGCAGGTAGGCCTCGCGCACGCGCGAGAGCAGGAAGACCTCGTAGTCCATCGAGAGCCCGAACAGCGTCGCGAACATGATCACCGGGATGAACGGCGGCACCGGCGTCGCGGTGTCGATCCCGATCAGCTGCCCCGCCCAGCCGCCGCGCGCGAGCACCGCGACGACGCCGTAGGCCGCGGCGACCGACAGCAGGTTCATCGCCGCCGCCTTGAGCGCCACCGGCAGCGCACGGAAGGCGACCAGCAGCAGCACGAGCGAGAGCCCGACCACGCCGCCGATGAACAGCGGCAGCCGCGCGGCGGTCGCCGCCGACTGGTCCGCGGCCTGCGCGGTGCGCCCGCCGATCCGCACGCCGGGGCCGAGGCGGCCGTCGCGCAGGCGGGCCAGCAGCCGCGTCGTCGCCCGGTCCTGCGGCGAGGTGGTGGGGGAGGCGACGATCAGCGCGGTGTCGCCGCCGGGGTTGAGCGAGGGCGCCGCGACGGACGCGATCCCGCGCTGGGCGCGCAGCGCCGCGGCCACCTGCAGCGCCCGCGCGCCCGGGGCGACGACCACCAGCGGGCCGTTGGCGCCCGCGCCGAAGTGCGCGGTCACGAGGTCGTAGGCGTGGCGCGTGGTCGTGTCCGCCGGGTCGTTGCCGGCGTCCGGGAAGCCGATCCGCAGCGACGTCGCCGGAGCGGCGAGCACGAGCAGCACGAGCGCGCCCGCGACGGCCGCCGTCCACGGGCGCCGCTGGACGCCGCGGCTCCAGCGCGCGGCCGCGGTGGAGGTGCGCGAGCGGCGGACCGGCACGCGCAGGCGTTCGATCCGGCGTCCGGCGAACCCGAGCAGCGCGGGCAGCAGCGTCAGCGACGCGGTCATCACGACGAGCACGGCGATGATCGCCGACAGCGCGACGCCGTAGAGATACGTCAGCCCCATCGCAAACAGCCCGAGCAGCGAGATCACGACCGTCGCGCCCGCGATCAGCACCGAGCGGCCCGCCGTCGACGCGGCCTCGGCGACGGCCACCGCGGGCTCGACGCCGCCCGCCAGCGCGCTGCGGTAGCGCGTGAGGATCAGCAGCGCGTAGTCGATCCCGACGCCGATGCCGAGCATCGCGGCGACCGTCGACGCCCAGTCCGGGGTCGGGAGCACGGCGGCGAGCAGGCCGATCAGCGCGCTCGCCAGCCCGAGCCCGAAGATCGCCAGGACGAGCGGCAGCCCGGCGGCGACGACGGTGCCGAGCGCGATCACCAGCACGAGGGCCGCGACGGCGAGGCCGACCGCCTCGGAGGAGATCGGGCCCTGCTCGGCCTTCTGGATCACGTCGCCCGCGAGCTCCACGTGCACGCCGGCGCGCAGCGCGCCGTCACGCAGCGCGAGCATCCGCTTGCCGGTCGCCCGCGGGACGTCGTCGGGCAGCCTCGTGAGCGCCAGGTGGGCGACCGCGATGCGGCCGTCGGGGGAGATCTGGACGGCGGTCGCCGGGCGCAGGCCGGGCAGCGTGCCCGCCTCGCGCAGCAGCGCGCGCATCCGTGCCTCGACGGCCGGGCCGCCCCGCTCCCACACCACGTCGGTGGTGTTCGGCGAGCGCTCGGGGAAGCGCGCGGCGAGCGCGTCGGCAGCCGCCTTGGACTCCGACCCGGGCGTGTTGTAGTCGGCCGAGAACGCGCCGCCGAACGCGGCGGTCAGAGCAAAGCCGGCGACGAGCGCGGCGACCCAGCCGGCGAGGACCAGCCGGCGGCGGCGGAAGGCGAAGCCGGCCAGACGGGCGAGACGGCTCGGAGCGGTGACGGGCACGATCGTCTCCTTGGTTTCCGTAGCAAGCATTGACACTGCAACCGTTGCTAAGGAAAGCATGGAAGGGTTGACGTGTCAACCGTTTCCTCTACAATCACGTTGCATGGACAAGGACCCGAAGTGGCTGGCCTTTTACGGCCTGCTGCAGGCCCACACCCACCTGGTCGACCTCGTCGGCACGCAGATGGAGCGTGATACGGGCCTGCCGCCGAGCTGGTTCGAGGTCCTCGCGTGCCTGCAGGACGGCCCGATGCGCATGAGCGAACTGGCCGAGGACGTCACGCTCTCGCGCGGCGGCGCGACGCGGCTCGTGGCGCGCATGGAGGAGGCCGGGCTGGTGGCCCGCGAGGTCCCGCCGGAGGACCGCCGCGCGACGTTCGCGCGGCTCACCCCGGCGGGCGCCGCGGCGCTGGAGCGCGCGATGCCGGTCCACCTCGCGGCGGTCGAGGAGATGTTCGGCCGCCACATCGACGAGGCGCAGGCCGCCGCGCTGCGCGCCGCGTTCACGCAGATCCTGCTCGGCAACGGCGTGCCGTGCTCGGTGCTGACCGACGCCGAGGCGACGCTAGACGCGCAGTAGGTCGATCTCGGCGCCCGCCGGCAGCGAGCCCGCGCCGTGCGGGGCGACCGCGAAGCCGTCGCTCTCGCCCAGCGCCCCGGTCATGTGCGAGCCCTGGCGCTCGGTGGGGAACGCCTCGATCACGCCGTCGGCGGCGCGGACGAACTTCGAGATCAGGAACGTCGTGCGGTTGTCCGAGGGCCCGGCCGGCTCGCCGAGCCGCCCGCGCTCGAAGCGCGGGCCCACGTCCGGCTCCCCGCGCAGCCGCCGCAGCGCCGGCAGGATGAAGACCGCGGTGCAGACGATCGCCGACAGCGGGTTGCCGGGAAGCCCGAACACCAGCGTCCGCCCGCGCCGGCCGAACCACAGCGGCTTGCCGGGCTTGATGCGCACGCGCCAGAACACCTCGTCCACGCCGCAGGCCGCGAACGCGGCCTTGACGTGGTCGTGCGGGCCGACCGAGACGCCGCCGGAGACGATCAGGACGTCCCCCTCGAGCCCGGCCGCGACCGCGGCGCGGATCGCGTCCTCGTCGTCGTGCACCGTCGGCGCCGCGACGACCTCGGCGCCCGCCGCGGCGACCTGCAGCCCGACGGTGAGCCCGTTGGACTCGTAGATCTTGCCCGGCTCGGGCGGGGCGCCAGGGGGCAGCAGCTCACTCCCGGTCACGAACAGGTGCACGCGCGGCGCGCGGTGCACGGACACCTCGGCGACGCCGGCCGACGCGAGCGCGGACAGCCGCGGGAGCGTCAGCACGTCGCCCGGGCGGGCCAGCACGTCGCCGGCGTGCAGGTCCTCGCCGCGCACGCGCACGTGCAGGCCCGCCCGAACGCCCGCGCCGGCGACCACGCTGCCGTTCGCGACCTGCGCGTCCTCGCTGCGCAGCACGGCGTCCGCGCCGGCGGGGATCGCGGCGCCGGTGGAGATCCGCGCCGCCGTCCCGGGCTCGACGACGAGCGTCCCGCCGCCCGCCGCGAGGTCGCCGATCACGCGCAGGCGCGTGCCGGGGGCGACGTCGGCGGAGCGCACGGCGAACCCGTCCATCGCCGTGCGATCGAACGGCGGCAGGTCGATCGCGGCGCGCGCCTCGCCGGCCAGCACGCGGCCGGCCGCCGCGCGCAGCGCGACGCGCGCGGGCTCCAGCGGTGCCACGCCGGCGAGGACCAGCGCCAGCGCCTCGTCGAGGTCCTTCATCCGCCGATCTGCGACATGCTGCGGGCCGGCTGCACGAAGCCCGCGTCGTTGACGTGGTGCTTGAGCTCCTTCTCCCACACGGCCGCGCGCACGATCGCCTCGAGCTCGTCGTCGCTCGCGCCGGCGCGCAGCGGCTCGCGCAGGTCGGTCTCGGTCATCGAGAACAGGCACGTCCGCAGCTTGCCCTCGGCCGTCATCCGGATGCGGTTGCAGTCGCCGCAGAACGGCTCGGTCACGGGCGAGATGAAGCCGATCGAGCCCACGCCGTCGGCGAAGCGCCAGCGCCGTGCCGTGCCGTGCCGGTCGCGCCCCAGCGGCTCGAGCGGGTACGCCGCGTTGATCAGCCGCCGCACCTCCTCGTTGGGCAGCACGCGGTCGCGCGACCACGAGTGGTCGGCGTCGAGCGGCATGAACTCGATGAAGCGCACCTCGTACGGATGCTTGCGGGCGAACTCGGCGAAGCGCACGACCTCGTCCTCGGTGAAGTCCTTGAGCGCGACGACGTTGACCTTGATCGGGCGCAGCTGCGGATGGCGCTCGGCGGCGGCCAGCCCGTCCAGCACCTGCTGCAGCGCCTTGCGGCGCGTGAGCTGGAAGAAGCGGTCGGGCGCCAGCGCGTCCAGCGACACGTTCACGCGCCGCAGCCCGGCGCCCACCAGGGCCTCGACCTGACGCTCGAGCAGGTAGCCGTTGGTGGTCAGCGAGAGATCTCCGACCAGCGGGGACAGCATCTCCACGAGCCGCCACAGCTCGCGCCGCGCGAGCGGCTCGCCGCCGGTCAGGCGCACGTCGTGCACGCCCATCGAGCTCAGCAGCCCGACGACGCGCGCGATCTCCTCGTAGGTCAGGAGATCCGAGCGGTCCAGCCACGGCAGGCCCTCGGCGGGCATGCAGTACTGGCAGCGGAAGTTGCAGCGGTCGGTCACCGAGACGCGCACGTCCCCGATCGAGCGCCCGTGTCCATCGACCAGCGGCTCTCTCATGAGCGGTGGTAGTCCGCCTTCCCACCCGTCTTGTCGAGCAACTCCACGCGTTCGATCACGACGCCGGGCTCGATGCCCTTGACCATGTCGTAGACCGCCAGGGCGCCGACGCTACAGGCGACCATCGCCTCCATCTCGACGCCCGTGCGCGCGCTCGTGCGCGCCTCGGCGATCAGCGTCACGGTGCCCCGCTCGGGATCGACGACCACGGTCGGCTCCACGTGGGTGAGCGGGAGCGAGTGCGCGAGCGGGATCAGCTCGTCGGTGCGCTTCGCGGCCTGGATCGCCGCGAGCCGCGCGACGGTCGCCACGTCGCCCTTCGGCGCGTCGCCGGCGGCGACCCGGGCGGCCGCCGCGGGGGACATGCGCACGACGGCGCGGGCGCGCGCCCAGCGCGCGGTCTCGGACTTGCCCGACACGTCGACCATGGTCGCGTTGCCGGCGGCGTCCAGGTGCGTCAACGTCCCTTCCACGAACCTCCATGGTATTGGACCGCCCTACTACGATCCGGAGGGTGATCGTTTCGGTGCGCCTGTTCGCCGGCCTGCGCGAGCGGGCGGGCTCGACGCACGTCGACGTCGAACTGCCGGAGAACGCGGTCGTGCGCGACCTGCTGGCGGCGATGGGGCTCGAGCCCGGGCAGTGCGTCGTGGCCCTGGATCGCGAGTACGCGGAGGTCGATGCGCCGGTGCGCGCCGGCCAGGAGGTCGCGATGATCCCGCCGGTCAGCGGCGGCGCGGGGCCGGTGCGGCTCGCGCACGTGACCGGCGAGCCGCTCGAGGCGTCGATCACCGCCGCCGCCGTGCGCGATCCGCGTGCGGGCGCGGTCGTGACCTTCGAGGGCATGACGCGCGACGTCGAGGCGCTCGACTACGAGGCCTACGTCGAGATGGCGACGGCCAAGCTCGCCGCGATCGGCGAGCAGGAGGCAGATCGCCACGGGCTGTGCGCGGTGGCGCTGGTCCACCGCGTGGGGCGGGTGCCGCTGAGCGAGCCGTCCGTCATCGTCTCCGCGTCGGCGCCGCACCGTGGCGAGGCCTTCGCGGGCGCGCGCGCGTTGATCGATCGCGTGAAGGCCGAGGCGCCGATCTGGAAGGTCGAGCTGACCGCCGATGGCCCGCGCCGCGTCGAGGGGACGCTGCCACGCACCTGACCCTGGGAGAGGCGGCGCGCGCGCTCGGCGTGAGCCCGGACACCCTGCGCCGCTGGGACCGCACGGGCAAGCTCGCCACGACCCGCGACGCGCGCAACCGGCGGCTCGTCCCGCGCAGCGAGGTCGAGCGGCTCTCGGGCCAGCCGCAGCGGCACCCCACGGGGCACACGCTGTCGGCGCGCAACCGCTTCCCGGGCGTCATCCGCTCCGTCGAGGTCGACGGCGTGATGGCGCTGGTGGAGATCGAGGCGGGGCCGTTCCTGGTCACCGCCGCGGTCACGCGCGACTCCGTCGAGGAGCTCGGCCTGGCGCCCGGCGTGGCGGCCACGGCGGCGGTCAAGGCGACGTCGGTGATGGTCTCGCGCACGGACACATAAGCCGCCCGACATAGCTTGCGCGATAGCTCCATTCCAGGCTGATTACCTGAACATCTGTCCGGTCTTGCTTGGATCGGACGCGGTCATCTGGGATCTTCCCGGAGGAGAAGATGAGGAGCGTGTCTGTGTCGGCGCAGACCAAGCAGCGCATACGAGATCGGCCGGTGGATGTCGAGGCGGCGGCCCAGCGGCTGCGGAAGCCCGCTGCCCGCGCTGCACTGGCCGCCAAACGTGGGCTGGACGTGCTGCTCGCGGCGACGATGCTGGTCGCCCTGCTGCCGCTGCTGATCGTGGTCGCGCTGCTGCTGGCGCTGGACGGCGACGCCTGGCTGGAGCGCCGCGTGCGCCTCGGCCGCGACGGCCGCACGCTGCCGCTGCGCCGCTTCGGCCCGCTGCCGGGCGCGCTCGGGCGCGCGCTCGCCCGCTCCGGCGCGCGCGAGGTGCCGCTGCTGTTCGCGGTCCTGACGGGACACCTGAGCTTCGTCGGGCCGCGGCCGCTGCCGCCCGGCTCGGGCGCGGGCCATGCGGGCCCCCGGCGGCTGATGGCGCCGGGGCTGATCGGCCCGGCCCAGCGCTGGGCCACGGACGCCGTGTCGGCGAGCGAGCTCGACGACGCGTACGTCGCGGACTGGTCGCTGCGCGCCGACCTGCGGCTGCTCCTGCTCGGTCGTTAGGGACTGAGCACCGCGGAGCCCTCGATCTCGCCCGCGCGCAGGCGTGCCAGCGCCGTCTCGGCGTCCTCGAGCGCGAATCGCGTGACCGTGGTGCGGATCGGGACCCGCGGCGCCAGCGCCAGGAACTCGCGGGCGTCGTCGCGGGTCAGGTTCGCCACGGAGCGCAGCACGCGCTCCTCCCACAGGAGCTCGTAGGGGAACGACGGGATGTCGCTCATGTGGATGCCCGCGCAGACGACGACGCCGCCGGGCGCGCAGGCGCGCAGCGCCGCGGGCACCAGCGCGCCGGCGGGAGCGAAGATGATCGCCGCGTCGAGCGGCTCCGGGCCGGGCGCCGTCGAATCGCCGGCCCACTCGGCGCCGAGCGAGAGCGCGAGCTCGCGCGCCCCATCGTCGCCCGCGCGCACGAACGCGAATACGCGCCGGCCCTCGTGCACGGCGACCTGGCAGATGATGTGGGCGGCCGAGCCGAACCCGTAGAGCCCGAGCCGCACCCCGTCTCCGGCGAGGCGCAGCGCGCGGTGGCCGATCAGCCCGCCGCACAGCAACGGCGCGACCTCGAGGTCGGACATCGAGTCCGGCAGCTCGAAGCAGAAGCGCTCGTCGGCGACCGCGTACTCCGCGTAGCCGCCGTCGACGTCCTTGCCGGTGAAGCGCGCGCCGACGCACAGGTTCTCGCGCCCGGAGCGGCAGTAGGCGCACGTGCCGTCGGCCCAGCCCAGCCACGGGACGCCGACGCGCCGCCCGTCGACATCGCCGACGATCTGGTGGCCGAGGATCAGCGGGAGGTGGCCGGCAGGGACCTCGCCGTCGCGCAGGTGCAGGTCGGTCCGGCAGACGCCGCAGGCGTGCACGCGCAGCTTGAGCTGGCCCGGCCCGGCGAGCGGCTCCGGCACCTCGGCGGCGCGCAGCGGCCGGCCGGGCGCGTCGAGCAGCATCGCCCGCATCAGCGCACCAGCACCGTGATGATCTCCCACGGGCGGAACCCTACGACGAAGCCGTCGAGCGGCGCCAGCGGCTCCTCGAGCAGGTTGGCCCGCCACGCCCGCGAGCCCGGCGCGCGCAGCCGCGCCTCGCCGCGCGCGCCGTGCGGCTCGTAGAGCCGCAGCACGAGCGCGTCGGAGTCCTCGGCGCGCTTGACGGTGTCGAGCACCAGCCCGTCGCACGAGGCGAGGCTGCCCGGGGCCAGCGTGCTCCAGCGGACGGGCGAGTTGAACGCGGCGGCCTCGGCGACCACGCCGGCGTCCTGCCACGAGCCCGCGTGCGGGAACAGCGCGTACGCGAAGCGGTGCACGCCGCGGTCGGCCTCGGGGTCGGGGAGCCGCGGCGCGCGCAGCAGCGAGACCCGCAGCGTGTCGCCGAACGCGCTGTAGCCGTACTTGCAGTCGGTCAGCACGGCCACGCCGAAGCCGTGCTCGGACAGGTCGGCCCAGCGGTGCCCGGGGACCTCGTAGCGGGCCAGGTCGGCACGCGTGGAGTAGTGCGTCGGCCGGCGCACGGCGCCGAACGCGACCTCGTAGGTCGCCTCGCTCGCGTGCACGGCGAGTCCGAACGCGACCTTCAGGAAGCGGTGCTCCTCGCGCCAGTCGACCACGCTGTGGACCTCGAGCACGCGCGAGCCGGCGTCGAGCCGGAACGTCTGGGTCACGCCGTGCTCGCGCTCGAACACGACCTCGGCGCGCAGCGGCTGCGCGCGCACGTCGGCGAAGCCGCGCGCGGACGCCAGGTCGCGGCGGGTCTCCAGGTGCGCGGGGTCGACGTCCCACGCATCCCAGGCGACCGGGTCGTCGTCGTAGAGCTCGAGCCGGTTGGCGGGCGCCGACAGCGCCTCGCGGCCGCCGCAGCGCAGCGACGTGACCGTCCCGTCGCTCGCGAGCTCGGCGCGCAGGTGCTCGTTCTCCAGCACCACGCGCTCGCCGTGCGTCACGCGCACCGCGCCGCCGCGCACCGCGGTCCCGGCGCCGCACGGCGGCAGGTCGACCATCACCAGCTCCCCGCCGCGCTCGACCACTTCGCGGCGGGCGAACCCGAGCGTGTTGACGGGCTGGTCGCCGGGCGCGATCAGCGCCTCCGCGCCCTCGACCACCGCCGCCAGGTCCGCCCGCGCGCGCTCGTTGACCTCGGTGATCGACGAGCCGGGCAGGACGTCGTGGAACTGGTTGAGCAGCAGCGTCTTCCACAGCCGCTCGAGCTGCGCGCGCGGGTACGCGCCGCCGCCCAGGGCGCGGATGAACTCGGCGTCGTGCAGCGCGCGCTCGGCGCGGCGGTTCAGGCGCTTGAGCTCCGCCTGCGAGGTGTAGGTCCCGCGGTGGTACTCGAAGTAGAGCTCGCCGACGACCGTCCGCAGGCCGCTCGCGTCGGCCTCCAGCGCGTCGAAGAACTCGACCGGCGAGCGGATGACGGTGCGCGGGACGCCGGCGACGTCACGCGCGCGGCGCAGCCGCTCGAGCATCGCGGCGGTCGGCCCGCCGCCGCCGTCGCCGTGCCCGAACACCAGCAGCGAGTGGCGCGAGCGCCCGTGGTCCTTGTACTCCGCGACCGCGGCGCGCAGCTCGCTCACGGTGGCCTGCGCGTTGTACGTGTCCGCGGGCGGGAAGTGCGCCAGCACCTGCGAGCCGTCGAGGCCCTGCCAGGTGAACGTGTGGTGCTCGGGCGCCGTGAAGCGGTTCCAGGACAGCTTCTGGGTCAGGAAGCGCGTGATCCCCGCCTCGCGCATGAGCTGCGGCAGCTGGGCGGTGTAGCCGAACACGTCCGGGTTCCAGAACTCCGTGCAGCGGCGCCCGAGCCGTTGCTCGAAGTAGCGCTGGCCGTACAGGAACTGGCGCGCCAGCGACTCGCCGGAGGGCAGGTTGCAGTCCGGCTCGATCCACGTCCCGCCGACCGGGATCCAACGCTCGGCGGCGCGCACGCGCGCGAACAGGTCGGGTGCGCGCTCCTCCAGCCACGCGTAGTGCTGCGCGGACGAGTGCGCGAAGACGTGCTCGGGATAGTCCTCGAGCAGGCGCAGCTGCGCGGTCGTCGTGCGCACGAGCTTGCGCCACGTCTCCTCCAGCGGCCACAGCCAGGCCGTGTCGAGGTGCGCGTGACCGACCGCCGACTGCTCGTGCAGGGAACCCGACGCGCGCGACAGCAGCCGCGTCAACCGCTCGCGGTCGCCGTCGAACGTGAACGCTGTGCAGCTCGGCCAGCAGCTCGCCGGCCCAGTCGGGCTCGGCCTCGAGCTCGAGCGTGCGCAGGAACTCGACGTCGTGGAACGTCTCCCACGCGTCGCGATCGAAGCGCGCGAGCTCGCAGCGGCGCAGCGCGAACGCCTGTGCCGCGCCCTGGCCGGTCTCGCCGAATCCGAACGGGTCGTTGCAGGCGAGCTCGAGCAGCAGCTCGGAGCGTCCCGCCGGCAGCCGCGCCGAGCTGCGCACCTGGGTGGCGCCGGTGCTCAGGCCCTGGACGGGCACGCCGTCGAGCCACAGCGTGGCCTCGCCGCCGGTGTCGAGCAGCAGGTGCCAGCCGTCGGGGACGGTGGCGCGGGCGCGCAGCCAGTACGTCGCGAACAGCGGGCCGAGCGGCTCGCCGATCGACGCCGAGCGCCACTCGCCGGGCCCGGCGCCGCGCATCACCGGCCCCGAGAGCTCCAGCGACTCGAACGGCGCGCGCTCGGCGTAGACCCGCGCCGCGAGGCGGGCCGCCGTCTGGGCGACCCGCTCGCGTGCATAGTCGGTGTGGAAGATCAGGGCAGGAAGTAGAACGGATTGGCGAGCTTGAACGCCGCGTCGGCGTGCCCACCGGCCAGATCCGAGTACTGGTCGCCGATGTTGGCGACGATCTCGTAGCCCTGCTTCTCGATGTCGGCGCGCGCGCCGCTCTTGTACGCGACCGTGGTCAGCGTCGAGCCCGCCGGCTTGAGCACGACCGCGGCCCAGGTCGTGAAGCCCTCGCGCTTGAGGTTGCTCTCGGTGTGGGCGCGCGTGGCCTCGCCGCGGCCGGTGATGAAGAAGACGGCGATGCCGCGGGCCACGGCGGCCTGGTAGAGCTGCAGCGTCGAGGGGATCGCGACGCCGATCTCGTTCGTCGCCTCCCCCTGCGAGTTGGTCCCGAACGTGAAGTTGTCGGCCGCGATCGCCGAGTAGTTCGACAGCGACGTCTCGTCGATGTCGAGCACGATCGCGGGCTTGGCGTGCGGGTTGCCCCCGTGACCGTGGCCGTTGCCGTGACCATGACCGTGGCCGTGATCGGCCTTGCGGGCCTTGACCTTGAGGTCGTGCGCGCCCCTCGTGATCGCCTTCTGCGCGATGGCGTCGATCTGGGCCACCTGGTTGAGGTAGACGCCCGAGTCGTGGTACGTGCGCAGCGCGTTCTCCCAGTCCCCGGCGTTGTAGGCCGTCGTGGACCCGAGGTACGGGAGGCCGCCGCCTCCGTCGTAGAGCTCGACCATCGGCACCTGGTCGATGCGCGTAACGATGGGCTTGGGCGCCGGCGCGAGCTGCGCGGCGGCCGGCGCGGCCGCGGCCAGGAACCCGGCCGCGACGAGGGACAGCATGAAGCGACGCATGGCCGCACCGTACCCAGGTTTCTCGTCGACGGCGCCACCGGCGTCGCGCCGGGTTGACTGAGGGGAAAATCCGGTTCGCGCCCTCTACGCGGCCTCCTGCAACGTGACGCTGTGCCCGAGGCGTTCGAGCTGGGCGACGAGGCGTTTGGTGGTGCGCACGGGATCGCGGCGGCGGTAGTAGTCGCCGCCGAGATCGGTGTAGAGCTGACCGGTGGTGAGCATGTGCCAGGCGGCGACGAGCATCGAGTGTTTGACGGCGCCGATGGCCTTGGCGTGTCCGATCCTGCTGCGTTGGCGTTCGTAGAGCGCGCGCAGGTAGCTGTCACGGGTGCGGATGGCGGCCATCGCGGCGTCTTTGAGCGCGTTGTTGAGCCAGCGCGAGCCCTTGCGGGTGCGTCCGGAGCGTTGCTTGCCGGCGGAGCGGTCGTTGCCGGGGCACTGTCCGGCCCAGGAGGCGAGGTGCCGGGCGCTGGGGAAGACGGTCATGTCGGGGCCGATCTCGGCGATGATGACTTCGGCGGTGCGCCGTTGGACGCCGGGGATCGTGCACAGCAGCTCAACGGCGGGCGCGAAAGGGACGATGCGTTCCTCGATCGCGTCCGAGAGCCGTTGGATCTGCTCGTCGAGGAAATCGAGGTGGGCCAGGATCGCGCCGATCAGCAGCGCGTGCAGGTCGTTAAAGCGGCCCTCCAGGGCCTCCCTGAGCGCCGGGAGCTTCTGGCGCAGGCGGCCCTTGGCGAGCTCGGCGAGGATCTCGGGGTCGGTGGTGCCGGCCACGAGCGCGTCGAGCATCGCGCGCCCGGAGACCCCGAGCAGATCCGAGGCGACGCAGTCGAGTTTGACGTTGCTGTCCTCCAGCGCCTTGTGCAGCCGTTGCGCCTCGCGCTGGCGCTCGGCGATCTGCGTCTTGCGATAGCGCGTCAACTGGCGCAGGTCGCGGATCGGCTTGGGCGGCACGAAGTTGGCCTTCAGCAACCCCGCCTCGGCGAGCTGGCACAACCACGCCGCATCGCTCATGTCCGTCTTTCGTCCGGGGACCTGCTTGACGTGACGGGCGTTGACGAGCATCAGCGCAAAGTCGTCCTCAAGGATGTGCCAGACCGGCTTCCAATAGACGCCGGTGGCCTCCATCACGACCTGCGTCACGGCGTGCGCGGCCAGCCAGTCGCGCAGCCCGAGCAGCCCTCGGACCGTCGTCTGAAACTCGGCCAGGTGCGGCTCGCGGCCACCACCGGCGGCCGGCACCCGCACGCAACCCGTCACGCTGGCCTTATGCACATCGAGCGCCGCGACGCGCTCGACGATCACGTCCATCACAACCCCCCGAGGTCGATCACCCGATCGCCGTCTGCGAGGGCCTGTGAATTCAGAGAGTCTGAGGAACGTGCTCGAGCAGCGACAGTCCGGAGTTCCGGAACAGACCCCCACGCCAAACTAGACGACGGGCTCGCACGCGCCATAGTAGATCGGCGTCCGCACACGGCCCCAGCATCATGCCAACCCCATTTTCACCCGACCAGAGCCGGCCGCAGGCCGAGAGGAACTAGCTGAAGAACGTGACGAACCCCGCCAGCACGAACGCCCCGGCCCACAGCCACTCGGTGTTGAGCCACGCCTGGCGCAGGATCGCGCACCCCGAGCTTCTCGTAGACGACGACGGCGATCACGCCCATCACGAGCAGCATCGACGGACGTGCAGCAGCAGCGCGAGCCCGCCCGCCAGCGGCGCGATCATCGCCGTGTGGACGTGCTGGACGTCCTCGTCGGAGGCCTCGGCGGTCGCGCCCGCGCCGATGATCACCGGCGCGACCATCAGCCCCGCGCCGTGCGCGGTCGACATCAGGAACGACCACCAGCCGAGCTCGCGCCGGTTCACGCGCATCGTCGTCCAGCGGAAGTGCGCGTGCGGCTTGGCGAAGCGGAAGATGCCGAAGCCGACCAGCGCCACGCCCGCGCGCCATGTGCAGCACCTGCGTGTCGGTCGAGCAGCCCGAGCCCGACGACCAGCAGCGCGACGAGCACGATCGAGCACTCGTGCCCGATCGCGATCGGGAGCAGCGAGCGCAGCACGGCGCGCCGGGAACGCTCCTGCATTCCCAGCGCGACCGCGAACAGCCAGCCCATCGCGGGGTTGAGCCCGTGATAGGCGCCGAGCAGGCCCAGCAGGACGTAGGGCCAGAGCCCGTGCATCACCTATCGGGGAAGCAATAGGAGTCCGACGAGGCGTCGCCGCCCGAGAGGCGGACCTGGTGCGGGCGCTCGCCGCTGAACGGCACGAAGACGCCGGGGTCGACGGTCAGCGAGCCGTCGGCGCTGGCGTCGAGCTTGACGAACCAGCCGTCGATCCCCTCGGGGTAGAACTGCGCGTCCCAGGCGGCGTAGAGCGAGTTCGTCAGGTAGACGCGCTTGCCGTCGCGCGAGGTCTCGACCATCTGCGGGCCGCCGTTGAGCGGGCCGCTGGCGGGGTGCGCGGCGCGCTCGACGATCCCGCCGAGGCGCACCGAGCCGGTCTCGCGCGGGTTCGCGCGGGTCCGAGACGTCGAAGCGCTTGAGCTCGCCGGTGCCCCAGCAGGACACGTAGAGGTCGCTTGTCGTCGACCGACAGCGAGATGTCGGTGATGAGCGGCGGCACGGCGCCGAACGGCTGCAGGATCGGCGGCAGCTGGTCGGCCTCGGCCGGCTCCGGCCGGGATCGTGATCACCTTCTGGGTCGCGACCGTGCCGTCCGCGGCGCGCTCCCACAGCCACACCGAGGCGGAGAGGTCGGCGGTCGAGGTGACGACGCCGACGAACCCGTAGGCCTTGCGACGGGTCGTGCGCGGGGCGCAGCTCGAGCACCATCTGGTGCTCGGCGCCGAGGTCGATCTCCTGCACGTGCTTGCGCGTCTTGAGGTCGAAGACGTGCAGCTTGTGGCCGTACTGGTTGCCGAGCAGCAGCTCGCCGATCAGGCCGTCCTCGACCATCTTCGGCGTGCCCCACTCGGAGGTGATCACCGTGCCGTAGTTGAGGTGCCACCAGAAGTCGTAGGCCAGCTCCTGCGGGCCGCGGTCGTCCTCCCACGGCGCCCTTGACCGAGAAGTCGTCGTGGTCGAGCAGGAAGATGCCGCCGGGGCCGTCGCCCTCCGGGTTGCCGAGCGCGGAGACGTAGATCCCGTCGGGGCCGCAGTGGACGGTGTGCGGGCGCGAGTAGCCGGTCTTGCGGCGCGATCTCCTCGGCCTCGATGATCTTGACGAGCTTCGGCTCCGCGGGTCGCCCTTGACGTCGACGATGTGGATGTTCGAGCTGCGCAGGCCGGGGACGAGCAGGTAGCGGCGCTCGACGTGCGGGTGCGGCGCCCACGGGCACAGCGCGGACGAGCAGGCGTTCCAGCCGAAGTGGTGCAGCTCGTCGCCGATGCCGGGCATGTCGAAGCCGCCCGGCCAGCTGGCCGTACGTCTCCGAGCCGTCCTCGAGGTCGATCACGCCAACGCGTCCGGCGCGCGGTCGCCGTTGGAGCCGGTGTTGAGCGTCACCACGTAGGCGTGCGTCTCGGCCGGCGCGGCGGCCGCGTTGGAGGGGGAGGGATAGAAGCTCGGGTCGGGCGTCAAGCGCGCCATGGCGCACCTCCTGGTCGGGGGTCAATCCCGGCAATGTACAGAATCCGAGCGGATTTTGGCAGTTTTCAACGGTGTCCGCGCGATAACTTCCGGATCGCCCCGCCCGGACCCTGGAGCGACAGGGTCGGATACCGCGGTGGGGTGGAGGGGCTGCCGCCCTGTGAGATTTCCCGGCGTGGGGTGGAGGGGCTGCACCCCTTCGGGTTTCAGCGCTTGCTCGGCGCGCGCGCCGGCACCGGGTGCGGCGCGCGCCGTGAGCGGGGGGCCGCCGGGCGGTCGCCGCGGTGGTCGCGCCGGCGCGAGGGCCACGGGCGCGCGTCCTGGCAGCGGCAGCCGCAGCCCGCCGGAGCCGCTCGGCTCCTCGGGCTCGGGCGCGTCGCCGTCCCGCGGCGGAAGTCGTCGCCGTCGTCGTCGTCGTCGTCGCGCAGCCGGAAGAACCACACCAGCCAGACGACCAGCGCCCCGACGTCGAAGACGCGGAGCCCGACCATGAAGATCCACCCCTCCAGTGTCACGCTCATTCAACTTTAGCGAAGCGAGCGACACGCAAATTGTCCGCACGCGCCGGAATCAGCGCGGCTCGCTGAGCCAGGGGTCGATCAGCCGGCGGGCGATGGCCAGGCGCGGCGGCAGCCGAGCGGGCCGCCGGATCGCCCGGGGTGCCCCACCGCGTCGTCGTCCTCCGCCGCCGCGCGCTCGATCTCGGCGCGTTCGAACCAGCGCACGTCCTCAAGCTCGTCGTCGCGCACGCGCGGCTCGCCGGCGCGCAGGGCGCGATGAAGCCGAGCATCAGCGAGGCCGGGAACGGCCACGGCTGCGAGGCGATGTACTCGGGCTGCCCGACCGCCACGCCGGCCTCCTCGCGCACTTCGCGCGCCACGGCCTCCTCGAGGCTCTCGCCCGGCTCGACGAACCCGGCCAGCGCGGAGTAGCGGCCGGCCGGCCAGCCGGCTGGCGGCCGAGCAGCAGCCGGTCGGCGTCGATCACGAGCATGATCACGACCGGGTCGGTGCGCGGGTGGTGCTGGGAGCCGCAGTTCGGGCACAGCCGCGTGAGGCCGCCCTCGGCGACGTCGCTCGGCGCGCCGCAGACCGAGCAGTGGCCGTGGCGGCGGTGCCAGTTCAGCAGCGCGGCGGTGTAGGCGGCGAGGCCGCCGTCGGCCGGGAGCCCCGCGGCGGCCTCGCGCACGCCGACGCGATCGCCGTGCGAGTCCACCGGCGGCTCGCCACGCATGCCACCGGCGCCGACCATCCGCGGGCGCCCGTCGCCCGGCGGGTCCTCGTCGTCGGCGAACACCGGCCCGTCGCCGTCGATCCCGAGCAGGACCGGCTGGGCGCCGTTGAACTCCGCCAGCGGCACGAGTTCGATCCGCTCGCCGGCAGCCGCAGTCCGCGGTCGCCGGCCACCACGGCACGCGCGCCCGGGTGGGCGCGCTGCTGGGCCAGCCACTCCGGGTCACGGCGGCGGCCGTCGCCGGCGCGGTCGAGTGCGACGCCGGTGAACGCATTGGGCTCGGAAGTCACGTCATGGAGGCTAGACCTACTGCGCGCTGAGCGTCCGTGCGCCAACTACGCTTGAACCTCACGCAACGTGAGGACCTAGCTTGTCGCGCAGGATGTACACCGTCGGCTCCCTCGCCGAGGCCTCCGGCCTCACCGTCCGCACGCTCCACCACTGGGACGAGATCGGGCTGCTGCGCCCGGCCGAGCGCTCTGGCGCCGGCCACCGGCGCTACTCGCCCGAGGACGTGGCACGGCTCTACCGGATCGTCGCCCTGCGCGGCCTCGGGCTCTCGCTCGAGGCCGTTGCGGAGACGCTCGCGCAGGAGGGCCCAGACCTGCGCGACGCCGTGGCCGCCCACCTCGCCCGTGTGGAGGAAGAGCTCGAGCACGTGCGCGAGAAGCGCCGGCGCCTGCGGGGCATCCTCGACGCGTTCGACCACTCGAGCGCGCCGTCGACCGACCAGATCATGGAGGCCATCGAGATCATGACGATGTCAGAGCGCTACTACACGCAGGAACAGCTGGACCAGCTCGAGGCGCGGCGGCTCGAGCTCGGCGAGGACGGCATGGACAAGGCCCAGCGCGACTGGGCGGACCTGATAACCGAACTCGACGCCGCGCGGCTCGCCGGCACCGACCCCGCCGACCCGCAGCTGCAGCCGCTGGCCGCGCGCTGGAAGGCGCTGATCGAGGCGTTCACCGGCGGCGACGCCGGGATCGCCGCGTCGCTGAAGCGGATGTACGCCGAGGAGGGCTCCGAGCGGGCCTCGCGCGGCGCCGTCAACGCCGAGGTCATGGAGTACGCCGGGCGCGTGCTCTCAGCGAATCCTTCATAAGCGTTGAGCGAGTGCGCGTACCTTGCGCGCATCCGCTGTGCGCTCCTCATGTTCGCGCTGGTGGCGCTGGGAGCGCCACCGGCGCGCGCGGCGCTGGTCGTCGGCATCGGCGGGATGCGGAGATCGCACTAGGGAAGCCCACCCACGCGGCGACGGTTTGGCGGTCGCCCCCGGGCGAGCCCCGGCGAGGGCGGCGCTTGCATTCGCTGTGACCGCTCCCTATACACCCGCTTTCATCGCAGCGGCCGGCCGACAGGGCTGCCGAGCGCCGTCAGAACCGCATCCGCTCAGGAGATCGAAATGCCCAAGATGAAGACCAAGTCGGGCGCCAAGAAGCGCTTCAAGGTCACGGCCACCGGCCGGATCCTCACGTCGCCCAGGCCGGCAAGCGGCACGGCATGATCAAGCGGTCGAACAAGTTCATCCGCCAGGCCCGCGGCACCACGACCCTCTCGGCCCGGACGAGAAGATCGTGAAGTCGTACATGCCCTACGCTCGCTAGAGGAGGCCCGAGATGTCCCGAGTCAAAGGCGGCGCCGCCTCCCACGCCCGCCACCGCAAGATCATCAAGGAGGCCGCAGGCTACTACGGCGCCCGCTCGACCAACTACCGCACCGCCAAGCAGGCCGTCGACAAGGCGCTGCAGTACGCGACCCGCGACCGCAAGACCCGCAAGCGCAACTTCCGCGCGCTCTGGATCCAGCGCATCAACGCCGCGGTCCGCGCGCACGACGCCGACCTGACCTATTCGCGCTTCATCAACGGCCTGGACAAGGCCGGGATCGAGGTGGACCGCAAGGTGCTGGCCGACCTCGCCGTGCACGAGCCCGCGGCCTTCGGCGCCATCGTCGACCAGGCCAAGGCCGCGCTGGCCTGAGGCCGCTCGCCAGCAGCCGGCCGGACCTGTGCGAAACACCGGGCCGCTGGCGTCGGGCGCGGCGGCGGACTTCGTTTTGCCGCGGTGTGGTCGCGCGCCGTCGAGTTGCCCCCGCTGTCCCCACTCCGTGACCTGCAAGCCCCGTTCTTGCGACCGGCGGAAGCCCGCCGGTGCGACGCCGTGTGAGTTGCGAGGAGGGCGCGGGGTTGCTAGGCCGGTGTGGGGTGGCACGAGGGACGTGCGCTTCAACGGAGGGCAGAATGAACCGACTTAGCCTTTTGGCGGTGCTGGGGCCTCTGGTGGTCGTCGCGGCCTGCGCGCCTAAGCCACCACCGCCGCCGCCGGCGCCGGTGATGACCGGGCCCTAGCAGGTCTGCGCGGCGCGCGGCGCCGCCACCGCGAAGGTCGATGTCTCGACCGTAACGGTGGTGCCGACCTCATCGACCAAGATGGGCGACACCATCTACACCGTCACCGCCGGCGGGATCGCCTACAACTGCGTGGTCGAGCCCAACGGCACGACGATCTCGACCTTCTCGCCGCAGTAGGCGGGACGGGTTCAGGGGCCTGCCGGCGCGCCGGCCCCTGACCGGGCTGGGGCCGGCTGGATGCGCGCGCGGCGTGGGCGCATGATGGGAAGTTGCTGAATCAGCGAACGGAGGCGGGTGATGCGGCGTGTCGGTCTCGGCCTGCTGGCGCTGGCGAGCCGTCCGCGGGTCTTCGCGTGACTGGAACTTTTTGCTCGCGGTCCCGATGATGCGGCGAGCGGCGGGCGGCGGCAGGAGCAGCGGAGGCCGCCGCGAGCATGTCGTAGGGGGTCGACGCGGCCATGGGCGGCGGGTGGAAAGGGCTCGCCGCGACACCCAGGCACCGCCATCGGCACCGCGGCCACCAGGAATCCCTTGAGGGCGACCTCCGGCGAGCGCGTGCATACCTGCGAGGTCGACGAGAACGCCCAAGTGCTGGCGA
>CAWBYD010000006.1:0-1112396 GCA_963792915.1 uncultured Solirubrobacteraceae bacterium | reverse complement strand
CTCATCTCCCAGATGGTCAGCGCCGATCTCGGCCGGCCGGTCGCGCTCGACATCCACCCGAAGCACTCGGTCGCGATGGGCGCGGCGGCGATGGCCGGCGCGCTCCAGCCACCGCGACGAGACTCCCGCCGTGATGCCCGCGCCGCTCCCGCTGTACTTCCTGCGTCCGGGCCTCCGACCCGGACATCGCGTCACCGGACCCGGTGCCACCGGTCGCCCGATGCCCGCGCCACCCCACGTTGCCGACCGGCCGTTGCCGACCAGCAGTTGACGACCGCGACTGCCGGAGCGCCCTGCCCGGCACACCGGCCGCAGCGCCGCGCGTGCACCGCAGCGCCGGGCGTCCGCTGCCGTACGTGCCGCCCACGTCGTTGCCCGCCCGCCCGGCGTCGTTCGCGTGGCCCGCTCGTCGCCGGTGGCGTCGCCGCCGCCGCCGTGCTCGCGGTCGGCGCCTTGCGCTCGCCGGCAACGGGGGCGACGGTGTCGCGGCGTCACGACCACGGTGTCGAGCCCGGTCGTGATCCTCCTCGACATCGCCGACGACGACCGCCGCGACCGCGACCGACCGCACCGACGCGAGCCGACCCCGACCGACCATGCCGATCTCGACGGCCCCGCCCCCACGACCGTGCCCGCGCCGCCCGACCCGTGCGCGGACGTCACCGACCAACCGTGCGTGTCGATCACTGCGTTGCGCATCACACCGGAGGGCGCCGTCGAGGTCACCTGGGCGCCGCACAACTTCGAGCCCGACGTGGCCAACGGCTTCCACGCCCACCTCTACTGGAACAACGCGACCGCATCACAGGCGAGCAGTGACGCACCCGACCGCGTGCCATGGGACGCGGTCGACCAGGTGATCCACACGAGCCTCGAAGTGCTCACTCTGGGCAACCAGCCGCCCGGGGCGACCGGCGTCTGCGCCACGGTCGGCATCGCGCCTGCCCACATCGCCTACAACCCTGCCCTGTTCCACTGCGTCGATCTCCCCGAGAGCGCCTGATCCACGGGGGCTCCCCCGGCCGGGACGGGGATTTCCCCGATTCGAGCGGACCCCGAGCCATGAGACCGTGATCACGTCACCAGCGATGAGCTGAACCAACACACACCACACGCTCAGCGAGCTGAGCACCACCAAGGAGAACCACCATCATGTCCACGAATCTCGACCTCGTCGAAATGTTCCGCAAGCTCTTCTTCGATCCGCAGGAGACGCAGAAGTATCTCGACAACCCGACCCAGTACGTCCACGACTCGGGCATCGAGTCGGTGTCGTACGCCGAAGTCACCGAGGCCGCCACGCTCGCTTGCGAGGCGCCGGTCTCCCAGGGGGCCGTCGTCAACACCGGCGGCGCCTCGATCGGTAGCACCGGTGCGATCAACACCGGCTCGTCCTTCACGTCGAACACCGGCATGAGCTCCGGCTCACCGAGTTCGTCGTCCGGCTCCCCCGGCCCCTCGGCACCGCCGACGCCTCCCCCGCCCCCGCCGGCCGACATGGACCCCACGGCGGCGATGGAGTCGATCGTCAACTACTACGTGACCGAGGTGACCGAGGTGAACGAGGTCAACAACGTCACAGAGATCACCAACGTCGACGACCGCGACACGAACGTCGACAACTCGGTCAACAGCACGGTCATCGCCGACCACTCGATCGTCGATCTCGACTTCGACAACGACACGATCACGGCATCGGGCGACCGGGCGGTGGCCGCAGGCGAGGACGCCGAAGGCGTCGCCACCGGTGACGGAGCCGTCGCGGCAGGCGACAACATCATCGGCAACGTCAACACCGGCGACAACGACGGCGTGATCGGCAACAACGCCGACATCGACGAGTCGGTCTTCGGTGACGACAACGTGCAGTTCAACGACTCCGACGGCAACGCAGTCGGCGACGGCAATACCGTGGTCAGCGATGTCGACGGCGTCGACAACTTCGCCGTCGGCGACGGCAACGTGCAGGCCGACAACAACTCCCAGGCCGCCGGCGACGACCTGACCGACAACGACACGGCGATCGTGGTCGTCAACAGCGACCTCGACAACACCAACTTCGGTGACGGCAACACGAACCTGCAGGACAACTCGGTCGACGTCGACGTGGACGACTCGTTCAACACCGACAACTCGTTGGATCTCGACGTGGACGACTCGTTCAACACCGACAACTCGATCAACGACTCGTTCGACGTCGAGGACTCGTTCAACGCCACCGACTCGTTCAACCCGGACAACTCGATCAACGACTCGTTCACACCAGGACAACGACTTCGTCGATGTCGACGACTCGTTGAACCAGGACAACGACCTGATCGACGCCGACGTGGACGTCGATGACGTCAGCGTCGGCTGACGACGTTCGAGTTCGATGTGGGATCCCGGGTGACCGGGATCCCACATCACCGTCTCCGGACATCTCACGAATCCCAGACCCTCGGCCCCGGCCATCCGCTTCTCGAAGGAGGTGATCACGATGGCGACACCACTCACACACCTACTCAACGGTCTGCGCAACGAGCCGACCGTGCGCGCCGATTTCGAGAGCTCGCCGACCGAGTTCCTCCACGAGCACGGCTGGTTCGAACTCGACCCGGCCGACGTGCAAGAGGCGATGTTCATCCTCGCCGACGCCGCACCCACGACCGAGGCCGCCGTGTGGCTCGACGCCGGCCACGCCATCGACGGACGCCGACGCCGGCCACGACCAGGTCGGCAATCGCTCTGACCACCGCGCTCGACGCGATCGGACCTGTGACGTTCGACGGCGACACGGCGATCTCGACCGACTCGACCACGACGACCACCACACCGACGACCACCACGACGATCAGACCGACGACGGACGGCGATGACGGACGGCGATGACGACGGCAGCGATGACGACGGCAGCGACGACCGCGACGCCGATCCGCCCGTCGGGCCCGAGCCGGTCCCGGCCGAGACGTCCGCTACCGACCACACGTTCGGGACGGGCATGGACGACGCTGCGGTGCCGCCGCGCCCGAGCGACGCCATCGACCCACAGGCAGCGACGACACCGCGACATCGACGACACGGCCATGGAGCCCGACGACGACGGGCTCGACGACGCGATCGATGTCGCGATCGACGTCGTCATCGACACCGCGCCGATCGCGGACTCGTTCGCCGCGTCTCGACCGCATTCACCGGCGAGCTGCGCGCCGGACTTCGCCGCCGACGACGGCACCGACCTGCCCGACACCGACACCGACGACCTCGGTGACGGCTGGGAAGACCTGATCATCTGAGGAACCCGTGTCGACGACCACCGCTTCACGCCACCGCATTACCGCACCCACACCGACGCCCCGACGAGCGGACCGAGCCCCCACCGCGTCGATCTCGGCGATCCGGAGCGCGCTCGACGCCCTGCTCCAATCGACGGTGGCCGCGGCGACCGCGTACGACCGGCCCGACCTGGTCGGCCGCCTCGAGCGGGCGGTGGCCCGCCACGCCGATCGGCAACTCACGGTGTTGGTCGCCGGTGAGTTCAAGCAAGGCAAGAGCACCTTGGTCAACGCTCTCCTCAATGCTCACGTCTGCGGTGTCGCCGACGACGTCTCCACCGCAGTACCCACGGCAATCCGTCACGGCGCCGACCCGGCCGCAACCGTCACCTATCGACTCGACGCCAGCGGTGAACGCCGCGGCGCGGAGTCGATCGAGATCGCACAGGTCGCGGAGCTCGGTACCGAACAGGGCAACCCGGGCAACCGTGAGGCGATCGAATCGATCTCGGTCACCCTGCCACGCAAACTGCTCGAGCCGGAGCAATAATGAACCGTTAACCAGTACAACTACAGAAACGTATTGCTCTGGCCCCGCAGGGGCTCGACGAGTTGGAACTGGAGGTCGTCGGGCAGCCCGCCGACGTTGTGGTGGGACTTGATCGTGGCGGCGCCGGTGCCGCCGCCGGACTCGATCACGTCCGAATAGAGCGTGCCCTGGACGAGGTAGTTGGCGTCGCCGATCCGGGCCGCCTCCTCCTCGAAGACGCGGATGAACTCGGCGCCGATCGCCTTGCGCTTGGCCTCCGGCTCGCTCAGACCCTTCAGGCGAGCGAGGAAGCGCTGCTCGCCGTCGACGGCCACGAGCGGCACGTGGAACTGGTCGCGGAACGCGGCGATCACCTGCTCGCCCTCGTTCTTGCGCATCATGCCGTGGTCGACGAACACGCACGTCAGCTGATCCCCGATCGCGCGGTGGACGAGCAGGGCCGCGACGCTCGAGTCCACGCCGCCCGAGAGCGCGCAGATGACCTTGCCGCCGCCGACCTGCGCACGGATCGCGGACACCTGCTCGTCGATGATCGACGCCGGGCTCCAGGTGCGCGCGCAGCCGCAGATCTCCCCGAGGAACGTCGTCAGGATCTGCTGGCCGTAGGGCGTGTGGACAACCTCGGGGTGGAACTGGATGCCGTAGAGCCCGCGCGCCACGTCCTCGACGGCGGCGACCGGCGACTCCGTGGAGCTGGCGAGCGCGGTGAAGCCCGCGGGGGCGGCGTAGACCGTGTCGCGGTGGCTCATCCAGCAGGCCTGCGTGTCCGGCGTGCCCGCGAGCAGGCGACCGTGCTCGGAGACCGTGAGCTGCGAGCGCCCGAACTCCCCCACCTCGGCGCCCTCGACCCGGCCGCCGAGCGTGAGGACGAGCGCCTGCATGCCGTAACAGATGCCGAGCACGGGGATCCCGAGCTCCAGCAGTTCGGGATCAAGCCGCGGCGCGCCGGGCGCGTAGACCGACGCCGGCCCGCCGCTCAGGATCAGGCCCTTGGGCGCGCGCCGGCGCACCTCGTCGACGCCGACGTGGTGCGGCAGCAGCTCCGAGAAGACGCCGAGCTCGCGCACCCGGCGGGCGATCAGCTGTGAGTACTGGCCGCCGTAGTCGAGGACGATGACCTCGTCCGTGGCGACGTGGCGCTCGAGCGCGAGCTCCTCGAGTGGCTGGTCGGCCGGCAGCGAGGAGCCCGCGATCTTGAGGTCGGATGATCGGGGTGGGGCGGAGGGGCTGCCCGCCTTGACAGGGTCGGATGATCGGGGTGGGGCGGAGGGGCTGCCCGCCGTGATATCGATGTCAATCGGCGACAAGCGCGACCGCCCCGCCGCGGGCGCCCATGCCGATGGCCTGGTCGCGCTGGAGGTGCTTGCCCTCGGTCTGCAGTGCCGGGGCGACCATCAGTTCCGCGCGGTTGAACTCCGCGATGTCCTGGTAGCCGCACGTGGCCATCGACGTGCGCAGCCCGCCCATGAGGTTGAACGTGCCGTCGTTCTCGCGCGCCGGGCCGGAGATGATCTCCTGCAGCGTCCCGTTCTGCGTCGTCTTCACACGCGCGCCGCGCGGCAGCGTCGGGTGGAACGTCGCCATGCCCCAGTGGTAGCCGTGTCCGGGCGCCTCGAAGGCGCGCGCCAGCGGGGAGCCGACCATCACCGCGTCCGCGCCGCAGGCGATCGCCTTCGCGACGTCGCCGCCGGTGCGCATGCCGCCGTCGGCGATCACGCGGCAGTACTCGCCGGTCTCGAGCATGTGCTGGGAGCGGGCGGCCGCGACGTCGGCGATCGCCGTCGCCTGCGGGACGCCGATCCCGAGCACGCCGCGGGTGGTGCAGGCGGCGCCGGGGCCGACGCCCACGAGCACACCAGCCGCGCCGGTGCGCATGAGGTGCAGCCCGGTCGAGTAGCTCGCGCAGCCGCCGAGCACGACCGGGATCGAGAGCTCGCGCACGAACTCCTTGAGGTTGAGCACGTGGCCCTGGGAGGAGACGTGCTCGGCGGAGATCACGGTGCCCTGGATGACCAGGATGTCGAGCCCCGCGTCGAGCACCAGGTCGGCGTAGCGCTCGACGCGCTGTGGAGTGAGCGATGCCGACGCGACGACGCCGTGCGCCTTGATCTCGGCGATGCGCTGGGAGATCAGGTCCTCCTTGACCGGCTCCTGGTAGATCTCCTGCATCTCGCGCGTGGCCTCGTCCTTGGGCAGGCCGGCGATGCGCTCGAGCATCTCGTCCGCGTCCTCGTAGCGCGTCCAGATGCCCTCGAGGTTCAGGACCGCGAGGCCGCCCAGCTTGCCGACGATGCCGGCCGTCTCGGGCGATACGACGCCGTCCATGGCCGACGCCAGGAGCGGAAGCTCGAAGCGATAGGGGCCGAGCGTCCAGGTGATGTCGACATCGTCGGGATCCCGGGTGCGCCGCGAGGGCACGATCGCAACATCGTCGAATCCATACGCGCGGCGCGCCTTCTTGCCTCGGCCGATCTCGATCTCCATGACGGAATCCTAGGGTGGGGTGCGGACGTGAGACCGTCTACGTTAGCCCCCGACCGGGGCAGACTTATGGAGCGGCCGTGGAGGTCACCCAACGGGCATCGACGGGCGCTCGACCTCGACCTCGCCGAGCAGGCGCTCGACCCGATCGGGGTCGATGAGGCCCGCGCCCAGGTGCTGCGTGGATTCGGCTCCGCAGGCGACCGCGAAGGCCAGCGCCTCGTCGACCGAACGGTTCTGGTAGCGGGCGGCCACGAAGCCGGCCAGGAACGCGTCGCCCGAGCCGACGGTGGCGCGCGGCTCGATCGCCCCGCCGCGCACGCGCACGCGATACGGCGCCGGGTCGGCGCCGCCCTGCATGCGCGCGAAGCAGCCGTCGGGCATCGTCATGATCGCCTCGCGCGCGCCGAGCTCGCAGATCTCGCGCACGGCGTACGTGCGGTCCTCGTCGTCGTTGAACTCGTGTCCCACGAGCTCCTCGGCCTCGAGCACGTTCGGGCTGACCACGTCCGGCTCGGCGCGCACGGCGCGCCGCAGCGGGTCGCCGTCGGTGTCCACCACGGTCGTCACGTGCAGGCGCCGCAGCTCGCGGATCAGGAACGCGTAGATGTCGGTGTCCACGTCGCGCGGCAGCGAGCCGGCGAACACGCATACGCTCGCGCCCTTGGCCAGGTACAGCAGCTTGTCCACGAACAGCTCGACCTCGTGGGGCGAGACCTTCGGGCCCTTCTCGTTGATCTCGGTCTGCTCGCCGGTCGTGGGGTCGATCACCGCGGTGTTGGTGCGCGATTCCTCGCCGATGCGGACGAAGTCCGACAGCACGGAGAGCTGCGTCAGTTGTTCGACGATCCGGGTGCCGGTCGCACCGCCCGCGAGCCCGGTGGCGATCACCGGCGCGCCGAGCGTCTTGAGCGCTCGCGCGACGTTGACGCCCTTGCCGCCCGGCATCGTGGTCTGCTCGACGGTGCGGTGGCGGCGCCCGAGCCGGAAGTTCGGGACCGACAGGGTCTTGTCGATGGCCGTGTTGAGCGTGACGGTGACGATCATGCGGCGCTCGCCTCGCGGGGCCGCCGCCCGGCGATGGCGCGACGGCGCAGCGTCAAGACCGTACCGCCCAGGGCAAGTGCCGCGCCGATCAGGAACAGCGGGCGCGTCGCGAACGACTTGCTGCGCTGCTTGATGCCGGCCGCCGGGACGGCGGACGCCGCGACCAGCGGGACGGTCGCCACCACCTTGCCCTTCTGGGAGACCTCGACCCGCCCCAGCTGCTGGCCGATCCGGATCGGCCCCGCCACGCTGTCTGGCGCGTGGACGGCGACCTGCACGTCGCTGCGATGCCCGCGCCCGACGATCCTGCGCACCGTGTGCGTCGCCTTGAGCTTGAGCGTCGCGCCGGCCCGGAAGCGGATCGGCACCGTGGCCATCGTGCGGCCGTCGATCACGGCGCGGATGCGCTCGAAACGCGGGAACGCGAACTTGAACAGCGCCATCGTGTCGTTGTCGCGCGCCGCCTCGGAGGGCGTGCCGAGCACGGCGCTGATGAGCTGGATGCCGTTGCGGCTGGCCGAGCCGACGAGCACGTAGCCGGCATTGGACGTGTGGCCGGTCTTGACGCCGTTGACGAAGCCGTAGCGGCGCACGAGCAGGTTGCGGTTGGCGAACGTGCGCGGGTGCACGCCGGTCTTGAGCGTCACGGACGGCGAGTCGGTGACCTTCTTGAAGAACTTGTTCGTCCGCAGGACCTCGGCGAGCGTCACGAGGTCGCGCGCCGACGAATAGTTGGAGTCCGAGTCAAGCCCGATCGGGTTCTCGTAGTGGGTGTTGGTCAGCCCGAGTTGCCGGGCGCGCTGGTTCATCGCCCGCACGAACGTGGATGTCGAGCCCGACACGCACTTGGCCAGCGCCATCGCCGCGTCGTTGCCCGATTCCGCCAGCAGCCCGCGCATCAGGTCCGCGGCCTTCATCCGCTCGCCGGGCAGGAGCCCGATCTTGGACTCGATCGGCGCCGGACGGTAACTCGATGCCGTGCAGGTCTTCGTGAGCTTGATCCGTTCGAGCGTCAGCAGCGCGGTCATCAGCTTCGTGGTCGAGCCGATCGGCCGCCGCTTGTCGGCCGAGCGCGAGCACGCCACGTCGCCGGTCGAGACCTCGATCACGATCGCCTGCGGCGCCCCGACCGCCTGCGGACACGCGGTGGCGGCCTGCGCCCTGGCCGTGGGCACGCACAGCGTGAGCCCGGCCACGACGAAGGCCGCGCCGGTGCGGCGCACGTGCCTCACCGGAGTTTGATCCGCTGGCCGGGAGCGAGCGTCGCCGGGTCGAGCCTCGGGTTCAGCCGCACCAGCTTGGAGGCGTCGACGCCCGTCTTCTCCGCGATCCCGGAGAGTGTGTCGCCGGATTTCACTGTGTACGTCTTCGCCTTCTTCTTCGTCGAGGTCTTCTTCGACGTCTTCTTGCCGGTTGTCGTCGCGGTCGCGGTCGGCGTCGTCGAGCCGCTCACGCCGTGCCTGTCGCGGGCGTCGTTGATGACCGTGTAGAGCGCGAAGACGAATGCCAGGATCGCGATCGGCGCCAGGAAGCGCGCGGGGCTGCGGCCGGCCATCGTCGTCAAGGATACCCGCGCACGCGGTCAGTCCAGCCGCCACGCCTGGTCACGCAGGCGCTCGGCCTCGGCGCGTGCGGCCAGCGGCGGCGGGCCTGCGCCGCGTTCGTAGGCGTACACGATCGAGCGCGCGGCGGTGACCAGCCCGCCCGCCTTGCCGGCGGCGAACGCGGGGGCGAGCGCCTCCACCGAGCCGCCCTGGGCCCCGACGCCCGGCAGCAGGAACGGCGTGGTCGGCATCAGCTCGCGCAGGCGGACGAGGTGCTCGGGCTCGGTGGCGCCCGTGACGGCGCCGACGTCGCTCAGCCCGGCGCTGCCGGGCTCGCCCAGCTCGTCGACCAGCGCGGCCAGCCGCTCCCACAGGCGCTCGCCCGTCTGCAGGCGCGCGTCCAGGAAGTCGGCGGCACCGGGGTTGGAGGTGCGGACGAGCACGAACGCCCCGGCGGCGTGCCGGCGGGCGGCGTCGATCAGCGGCTCGAGCGCGTCGCGGCCGAGCAGCGGGTTGGCGGTGAACGCGTCGGCGTGCAGGCCGCTGACGGGGCCGAACGGCGACGGCGTGCTGCCGACGAGCGCCTGGCCGTAGGCGGCGGCGGTCACCGGCACGTCGCCGCGCTTGCCGTCGGCCAGTACGAGCAGCCCACGCTCGCGCGCATGCGAGCAGACGTGCTCGAGCGCGAGCCAGCCCGGCGCGCCGATGCGCTCGAAGCACGCGAGCTGCGGCTTGACCGCGACGCACGCCGGCGCCGCGGCATCGATGAGCGCGAGGGAGTGCGCGAGCACCGCCGCGGCGGTCTCGAGCCTCGACACGACGCCCGCGCCGGGCGGGCCCAGCGGCGTCTCCCTGACGCCGCCGGCGGCGTCCTCGGCCTCCGAGAGGCTGAATGCCAGGCGCGCCCGCGCCTCGCTGCTCGACTCCACCGCGGCGGGCCACAGCCGCGCCGGATCGGGGTCGATGCCGAGCACGATCTGCGACTCACGCGCCATCACGGCGGCCGCGAGCCGGTCGCCGAAATGCGTGCCCGAGCGAGTGGACATGGACGCGGCCTCGCCGGGCCGGGCGCCGGCCGCGCCGGCGCCCGAGCTCGGAATGCGGGCTACTTGACGGCCTTCTTGAGACCCGAGCCCGCCGTGAAGCGCGGGACCTTGCTGGCGGCGATGGTCATCGTGGCGCCGGTGCGCGGATTGCGGCCCTCGCGGGCCCCACGCTCGGCCACGTGGAACTTGCCGAATCCGGTGAAGTTGACCTCCTCGCCGCTCGACAGCGCGGATTCGATCGACTTGATCACCGCGTCGACGGCCGTCGCTGAATCCTTCTTACTCAGGCCACTCGTCGCAGCCACCTGATCGACGAACTCGTTCTTCGTCATGTGTCCTCCTGTGTATCCCTCGGGGGATGGGTGGGAGGCCCGAAGCTAACAGCGGCCCCGGACGCGGTTTGGTGTCGTGCGTGAGAAACTAGCGCAATTTGCGAGGATTTGAGGAGCGGATTGCGCGTACAAATCGACGCTCTGACGCCGAAAACGTCCTACACCCGACGCCGAGACGCCGCAATCAGCGCCTCGACGAGCCCCTCCGGAGCCGTTTTCGGCGGCCCCGCGTGGATGCCGCCTCCGAGGGCGGTGAGCACGCTGTGCAGGTCGTGCCGCATCAGCCCAATCAGCACCTGCGGACCGGTGATCACGACCACCGCGTGCAGGTCGCTCGCGGCGGCGAACACGTGCGCGTCGTGCGAGGTGCCGTGGAGCTCCGGCCCAGCCTCGAGCAGGGCGCGCGCGGGGGCGGCCAGGGCCTCGGGTCCGGCCACGTGCTCGCCGTCCGCGGAGAGCAGCACGGCGGCGCGCAGATCGGCGGACAGCGCGCGCAGGTAGTCGAGCGCGAGCGCGGGGGTGAGCGCGGCCGTCATGGCGGTCCGCGACAATAGCCCCGCCATGAGTCAGCTCGCCGGTCCGCGACAATAGCCCCGCCCATGAGTCAGCTCGCGCGCATCACCTGGATCGTGACCGTCGGCCTGTGCCTGATCACGGCGTTGATCCTGCTGATCTCCGGCTACGACGGGTACGCCGGCGTCACCGTCGCGGTCGCGATCGCCGCCGCCATCAACCTGCTCTGAGCCGCACAGGGGGTGCGGGGCGCCGCGCCTGGTGCACCGCGCGGGCCGCCGGACGCCGCGGGCGGCGCCGCGGGCGCGGGTCGCCGCGGCGCCCTCAGCGCTCGCGCAGCCAGTGCAGCAGCGCGCGCGCCGCGTGGCCGCGATGCGAGATCGCGTCCTTCTCCTCGTCGCTGAGCTCGGCCATCGTGCGGCCGGGCTGCTGCTCGGCGACGAAGATCGGGTCGTAGCCGAAGCCCCCTTGACCGCTCGGGCGCTCGGCGAGCGTGCCCTCGCAGCGGCCTTCGAAGAGGTGTTCGGCGCCATCGGGGGTGACGTGCGCGATCACGCACACATAGCGCGCGCGGCTGCCTGCGGGAGCCTCGCGGTGCAGCTTGTCCAGGTTCTCGCGGTCGCTCGCGTCCTCGCCGGCGAAGCGCGCCGTGCGCACGCCCGGACGCCAGCCGAGCGCCTCGGCCTCGATGCCGCTGTCGTCGGCGATCGCGGCGTGGCCGGCGGCTTGCGCGGCGGCGCGGGCCTTGATCAGCGCGTTGGCCGCGTACGTCTCCCCGTTCTCCTCCGGGCTCTCCGCGCCGGCCGGGAGCGGGGCGAGCCGGACACCGGGCAGCAGCCGCGTGAACTCGCGCAGCTTGTGGTCGTTGCGGGTGGCGAGCACGACCTCCACGGTCACCGCCCGAGCGCGGCGTCCTGCGCGGCGCGCAGCCCTTCGATGCCCGTCTGCGCGAGCGCGAGCAGCTCGTCGAGGTGGGTCCGCGACAGCGGGGTGCGCTCCGCCGTCGCCTGGACCTCGACGAGTCCGCCGTCGCCGGTCATCACCACGTTGGCGTCCACCTCGGCACTCGAGTCCTCGGGGTAGTCGAGGTCGAGCAGCGGGACGCCGCCGACCACGCCGCAGGAGACTGCCGCGACGCTCGCGGTCAGCGGGCTCGCGCGCAGCAGCCCGTCGGCGATCAGCTTCTCGCACGCCAGCGCCAGCGCGACGTAGCCGCCCGTGATCGAGGCGCAGCGCGTCCCCCCGTCGGCCTCGAGCACGTCGCAGTCGATGTAGACGGTGCGCTCGCCGAGCGCCGTGAGGTCGGCGACCCCGCGCAGCGAGCGGCCGATCAGGCGCTGGATCTCGACGCTGCGGCCATCGAGGCGTCCCTTCGTGATGTCGCGCTGCTTGCGGTCGCCCGTCGACGCAGGGAGCATCCCGTACTCGGCGGTCATCCAGCCGCGGCCCTGACCCGACAGCCAGCGCGGCACCGACTCCTGCACCGACGCGGTGCAGATGACCCGCGTGCCGCCGCAGCTGATCAGCGCCGACCCCGTCGCGGTGCGTACGAATCCCGGCTCGATCGTCACCGGCCGCAGCTCGTCGGCCGCGCGCCCACCGCTGCGCGCCGGACCCGTCATCCGTTCTCCTGGAACACGCGGCCAGTCTGGCACGAGGGCCGGGGCCCGTTCTCGCGCCTCCGTGTCGAGTTGTCGGTCCAGTGGACCGACAACTCGACGCGCAGCGACTAGAAGCCGTCACCGACCTTCGCGATCGCGGCCTTGAGCTTGTCGACGATCGCCTGCCCGATGCTGCCGTCGTCCTGCCGCGACTTGGCCACGGTGACCACGCCCGCGAGCACCACCGCGAGCAGGAGGATCAATCCGACGTACTCGACCGTCCCCTGCCCGCGCTCGCGGACCAGCGCGGCGTGCGCGCGCCCCATCAGCTCGTACATGGCGCAAACCTCCCTGACGCCCCGTGGGCCCGGGGCCTGGCGCCCCGCGACGCGCGGGGCCTGCGGAGTCTCCGGCCGGGGGCTCATGCGGATCTACGCGCGTTTGTGCCGGAAGTGCACCGAAATCGTCACGAGACTGCAACGGCGCCGCGCGGCGCCCGACTAGGGTTCGGCGCGCGTGCGGGTGCTCGTGGTCACGAACATGTATCCGACGCCCGAGCGGCCCGCGCTCGGGCCGTTCGTGCGCGATCAGGTGGAGGCGCTGCGACGCCGCGGGGACGTCGACGTGGAGCTGTTCGCCTTCAGCCCCGGCCCGCGGGCCCTGATCCGCGCGGTGGGCGCGCTGCGGCGGCGGTTCCGCGGCCGGTCGTTCGACATCGTCCACGCCCACTTCGGCCTGACCGCGTGGCCGGCGCTGCTGGCGGGGCTCGGGCCGGTGGTCGTCACCCTGCACGGCAACGACCTGCTGGTCCGCCGCTCGTATCTCGCGACACGCGCAGCGCTTCCGTTCATCGCGCTCACGGCCGCGGTCTCGCGCGAATTCAGCGCCAACGTGCCCGGCGCCGGGACGACCCGGCGCGTCGCGGTGCTGCCGGTGGGCATCGACACCGGGCGCTTCCGGAGCATCCCGCGCGCCGAGGCGCGGGCGCGGCTCGGGCTCGACCCCGACGAGCCCTGCCTGCTCTTCCCGCACGATCCGTCACGGCCGCTCAAGCGCTACGACCGGGCGGTCGACACGGCGGCCGGGACCCGGCTGCTGACGCTCGGCGGCGTGGCGCCCGAAGAGGTGCCGTTCTGGATCAACGCCGCCAACGCCGTGCTCGTCCCGTCCGAGAAGGAGGCCTTCGGCCTGTCGGTGATCGAGGCCCTGGCCTGTGGCGTGCCCGCGTTCGCGACACCCGTGGGGATCCACCCGGTCGCGCTCGGCGGGATCGCCGGCGCGTACTGCGCACCGTGGGACCGCGACGACTGGCGGGCGGCGCTGAGGCCGCATCTGGAATCGTCCGATCCGCGCGTGGACGGCCGCGCGCGGGCGGCGCTGTTCTCCGCCGACGCGATGGCTGCCCGCGTGGTCGCGGCGTGGCGGGAACTGCTCGTGAATCGCACCTCTCGGGAAGCTCACGCGTTGTGAAGGTCGTGAGCGCCGAAGGCGACCCTATACTCGACCGTCCGGGGCTCGAGCCGAGCACGCGCCCCGCCGACCCATGAGCGGCCTCTTCCGACGCTTGTCCAGCCGACGCTCCGGAGGTCCCGATGGCACTCCGCCGCCCGCGGCGGCTCAGCCCGGACCTATGGACGCGCCCGCCCCCGCCCCCGCTGAGCCGGCCGGCCGTCAGTCCCTGCTCGCGGATCCGGCCACCCGCGTCGGCGCGCTCGGCCCGCACACGCCGAACGGCGCGGCCGCGCAGTACGGGCCGCCCGCTCCGAGCTACGGACCGGTCCCGCAGGGCGCGCCGGCGCCGTACCTGATCCCGACTCCAATGGACGCGGGGCCGATGGCGGTCACCGACCTTCCCGCCGGTCTCGATCCCGACGAACTCGCCGCCGCGCCGGCCAGCAGCGCCCGCCGCGGACGCCTGCGCAAGCGCGTCGCGTTCCTGCGGGCGGCGAGAGAGGTGCTATTGCGCGACCTCGGGGGCTTCGTCTACGAGCTGCACCGGACCGCGCGCGACATCGAGCACGATGCGCACCGCCGCCTGCGCGACGCCAAACTCCTCCGGCTGACCCGTGTCGACGCCGAGCTGCACGAGCTCGAGGTGCGCCTCGACGACGTGCGGCGTCAGGTCGTCGTGCGGGAGCCGGGCGTGGGCGGGGAATGTCCTTCGTGCGGCGAGCTGTTCGGGAGCGACGCGCGCTTCTGCTCGCACTGCGGCCTCCCGCTCACCGAGGCCGCGCGCCGGCACGCCGCCCGGGCCGACGGGGCCGTCGCGGAGGCTGCTGTTCCCGCGCCGCCGCCGTCGGCGGACGAGCAGCCCACCCAGGAGCTCTCGCCGGAGGAGCTCAAGCGCGCCGCCGAGGCCGAGTTCCGCTGGCCCCAGCGCGAGCCGGCCGTCGGCGAGCTGGGCACGCGCGAGGACGCGACGGGCGTGGTGCGCGACGACGCGACGAGCGAGGCGGCGGATGAGCTCGCCGGCGACGTGGCCGCGTCGCGCGAAGACGCGGCCGGCGAGGCCGCGGTGCCCGCCGGCGACATGACCGCGCAGCAGGATGCGCGCGACAGGGCCGGCGAAGACGTGGCCGCGCAGCAGGACGCGCGCGACGGGGCCGGCGGCGCCGAGCCGCCGCAGCCGGCCGGCGAAGACGTGGCCGCGCAGCAGGACGCGCACGACGACACGACGGCCGGAGAAGACGTGACCCCGCCGCACGACGCGCGCGACGACACGACGGCCGGGGCCGAGGACGCGACCGGCACGCGCAACGCGCCGGAGGCCCACGATTCCATGGCCAGCCCCGCGGAGCGCCGCACATGAGCACGACCCACACCCCGCCGCCCGACGCCCCGATCCCGCCGCCCGCTCCGCCCGAGCGGCGCTGCCCGCGTTGCGGGAGCACGCTGTCGCCCGACCAGGAGTGGTGCCTGTCGTGCGGCGCGGCCGCCGAGACGGACGTCGTGGAGGCGCGCGGCTGGCGCGTGCCGATCTATCTCTCCACCGGTCTCGCCGGGCTCGCGCTGATCGGGATCATCCTCGTGATCGTGGCGCTGTCGGGGAGCACGGATGTCGCGCAGACGCCGACGCCCTCGCCGGCGCCGACCAGCGCGGCGCCGGTGCCGACGACCACGGTCAGCCCGGTCCCGACCGCGACGACGAGCCCGGTGCCGACCGCGAGCCCGACGGAGAGCCCGACGACCAGCCCCGCGCCGACGTCGACCCCGGACAACACGACCACGGGATCGGGAAGCACGAGCTTCCCCGGCTGGACCGGCGGCGACGGCTGGACGATCATCCTGGAGTCGGCGACGAGCCAGTCCAAGGCCGAGACGGCCGCCCAGGACGCCCAGGACAAGGGCCACACCGTCGGGATCCTCAAGTCCGACGACTACTCGTCGCTGAACGCGGGCTACTGGGTCGTGTTCTCAGGCACCTACACGTCCAAGGCGGACGCCCAGGCGAACCTGAGCAGCGTCCAGAAGGACGTCAAGGACGCCTACGTGCGAGAAGTCAAGCAGTGACCAGGCCGGGCCAGTAGCGCTCCAGGCGCTGCAGCGCCGCCGTGGCGAGCGGGTGGACGTCGACCGGGTCCACCTCGACGGCGGGCGGCGAGTCCGACACCAGCACGGGCATCAACGCCGCCATCGACCGCGCCAGCGCGCCGGTGTCGTAGCCGCCCTCGAGGACGAGCCCGACCGGCGCCTGGACGGCGTCGGCGGCCCGGCGCAACGAGGCGGTCATCCCCGCGAACCCCTCCTCGGTCACGCGGCACGACGCCAGCGGGTCGTCGCGGTGCGCATCGAACCCGGCGGAGATCAGCAGCAGCTGCGGCTCCCAGGTCGCGATCAGCGAGCCGGCGACGTGCTCGATCAGCGACCGGTACGCCAGGTCGCCCGAGCCGCCCGGCACCGGCAGGTTGACGGTGAAGCCCTCGCCCTCGCCCTCGCCCACGTCCGACGCCGGGCCCGTCCCCGGGTACAGCGGCGATTCGTGGATCGAGAGGAACAGGACGTCGGGGGACGCGTGGAAGGTGTCGTTGGTGCCGTTGCCGTGGTGCACGTCCCAGTCGACGATCATCACGCGCGAGAGCCCGTGCGCCGCGGTCGCCCGCCGCGCCGCCACAGCCACGTTGTTGAAGAAGCAGAACCCCATCGCGCGCGTAGCCCCGGCGTGGTGGCCGGGCGGGCGCTGCGCGCTGACGCCCGTCGGCGCCGAGCCGCCGAGCACCGCGTCGACCAGCGCCATCGCGCCTCCCGCGGCGCGCAGCGCCGCCTCGAACGTTCCGGGGACTGCGTACGTGTCCGCGTCGATCGGCCCGCCGCCCGCGGCCGACAGCTCCTCGATGAACGACACGTGCGAGGGCGAGTGCACGAGCTCCAGGAGCGGCAGCTCCACCTCCGGAGACTGGACGACGTCGCATCCGAACCAGCCGTTCGCGCTCATCTCCCCTTCGAGCGCCCGGATGCGCGCGGGGCGCTCCGGGTGGCCGGGCACGTCATGTGCCATACCCGCGTCGTGTCGCAGCCAGACCGCTCCCATGTAGATGACACTAGTGCCTTAGCCTCTCGGCCCGTGCAGACCGACCTCGTCGTAGTGGGCGCAGGAGCCGCCGGGCTGTTCGCGGCGCTGACCGCGGCGCATGAGGGTGCCCGCGTGATCCTGGTCTCCGCCCGCCCGCTGGCCGAGACGGCGTCGTACTGGGCCCAGGGCGGCGCCGCGGCGGCACTGGCGCTCGACGACTCGCCGGAGATCCACCTCGACGACACGCTCAAGGCCGGTCGCGGGCTCGTGCGCCGGTCTGCGGCGGAGGTCGTGACGAGCGAGGCGGCGGCGCGTGTCGCCGACCTCCAGCGCCTCGGCGTCAACTTCGACGCCGACCGCCACGGCGAGCTGGCGCTCGGGCTTGAAGGCGGCCACAGCCGGCGCCGGATCGTCCACGCCGGCGGCAGCGCGACCGGCCGGCGGATCCTGAGGACCCTGTCGGCCGCCGTGGCCGCCCACGAGCGGATCGAGGTGCTCGAGGGCGCCCGCGCAACGAGCCCCACGACGCTCGAGGACGGCCGCACGCTGACCGCCCGGGCGACGATCCTGGCCACCGGCGGCGCGGCCGCGCTGTGGTCGCGCACGACCAACCCGCCGGGCTCGTTCGGCTCCGGCCTGATCATCGCCAGGCACGCCGGCGCCGCGCTCGCCGACCTCGAGTTCACGCAGTTCCATCCCACCGCGGTCAGCGGCATCCGGGGGCGCGAGGGCTTCCTGATCTCCGAGGCGATCCGCGGCGAGGGAGCGACCCTCCACGGCCCCGACGGGAACCGGTTCGTCGACGAGCTCGCACCGCGCGACGAGGTGGCCCGCGCGATCTTCAACCTGCTGCGCGAGACGGGCACGAGCGCCGTCGCGCTCGACATGACGATGGTCGAGCCGGGGCGCTTCCCGAACATCGTCGACGCGCTGCGCCAGGCCGGCCTGGACCCCACCCGGGAACGCATTCCCGTCAGCCCCGCCAGCCACTTCGTGATGGGCGGGATCGTCACCGACCTGCACGGCCGCGCGCGCGGCGCCGAAGCGCTCTACGCCGTGGGCGAGTGCGCCTGCACCGGCCTGCACGGCGCCAACCGCCTGGCGTCCAACAGCCTCTCGGAGTGCTTCGTGTTCGGGCGCCGCGCCGCGCTCGCCGGGCTCGACGATCCGCTGCGCACCAGCACCGACGAGCCGGCGCCCGTGCCGGCGCCGAGCCGCGCCACGCGCCAGGCCGTCTGGCGCCTGGCCGGGCTCGAGCGCACGAGCCAGGACCTCGACGAGCTGGCCCGCGACGACTACCTCCTCGCCCGCCTCGTCGCGCTCTCCGCCAGGGCCCGCGAGGAGACCCGCGGCGCGCACGCCCGCGCGGAGTTCCCGGCCCCCGACGAGGCGCTCGACAACCGCCACACCGTGCTCGAAGCGGGGTCCGAGGCTCCCCACTTCGAAACCTGGACTAACGACGGCGATCCGTCTTAACGCGAAGTCAACAAAGCCGACGTTCGAGTTTCCACGTGTGCGGCAAAGACTCCCGCACCGGGCCACGGAGGGGACCGCCGCCGTACGAGACGGTCCCGGGGAGACATCGATGTACCACTTCAGCCGTTCCATCTACCGCGAGCTTGCCCCCGACATCCTCGAGGATCGCGAGGGCAGCACCAACCACGAGCGCGTCCTGCGCTCCTGCGAGACCTGCGTAGAGCGGCTCGCCACGGACTGGCACTACTTCGCCAGGCCGACCAAGACGCTGTTCAACGACATCCGGATCTACTTCCCGATGTCCGCGCAGCTGCGCGTCTACAAGACGGTCGACCGCTACATGACGTTCGCCCGCGACTACTTCGCCGCCAACCCCACGCAGGAGCGGCTGGAGTGCCGGGCGACCACGCGGCGCGGGACGCCGTGCCAGCGGGCGCCGCTGCCGCACAACGGCTACTGCCCGTCGCACCAGCATCTCGCCGAGACCGAGGAGCTGCAGATCGCCGCCTGATGTGAGCCCCGGCGCGGTCGCGCGACCGCGCCGGGTAGCGTTTCGCCCCGGATGCTGCTCGGGGTCGACGTCGGCGGGACCTTCACCGATGCCGTACTGGCGGTCGGGGACCGGCTGGTCACGGCCAAGGCGCCGACGACCCCGGGCGACCAGTCCGAGGGCGTGCTGAACGCCGTCACGGCCGTGCTGGAGAAGGCCGGCGAGGACGCGCGCGGCATCGAGCAGTTCGCGCACGGGACGACGACCGCCACCAACGCGCTGCTCGAGGGCACGGGCGCCCGCACGGTGCTGGTGACGACGAAGGGCTTCGAGGACGTCGTCGAGCTCGCGCGCCAGAACCGCGCCGACCTCTATCGCCTGTGCGTCGCGCGCCCCAGCCCGCTCGTCCCGCGCGAGCTGCGCGTCGGCGCGCCGGAGCGGATGACGCCGGACGGGCCGCTGCAGGAGCTCGACGCCGCCGCCACCGCCGAGGCGGTGCGCGCGCTCGAGCCCGAGTCGATCGCGGTCTGCCTGCTGCACGCCTACCGCCACCCGCAGCACGAGCAGGCGCTGGGCGAGGCGCTCGCGGGCCTCGGTGTCCACGTCTCGCTCAGCCACCAGGTGGTCGGCACGTTCCGCGAGTACGAGCGCGCCGCCACGACCGAGCTCGACGCCGCCCTCTCCCCCCTGCTCGCCGCCTATCTGCGCCGGCTCACACAGCGAGCGCGCGACGCCGGCCTGCCCGAGCCCGCCGTGATGCAGTCCTCCGGCGGGCTCGCGAGCCTCGAGCAGGCCGCCGACCACGCCGTCCTGACCGTGCTCTCCGGGCCGGCGGGCGGCGCCGCGGGGGCCGCCTGGGCGGCGCACGCGGCCGGCGAGCCGGACGCGCTGTGCTTCGACATGGGCGGCACGAGCTGCGACGTCTGCGTCGTGCTCGGCGGCGAGGTCAGGGAGGCCTCCGGCCGCGAGCTCGGCGGCCGCCCGGTCGCGCTGCCGATGCTCGACATCCACACCGTCGGCGCCGGCGGCGGCTCGATCGCCTGGCGCGACGCGGGCGGCGCGTTGCGCGTCGGGCCGCGCAGCGCCGGCGCGCAGCCCGGACCGGCGGCGTACGGCCAGGGCGGGCAGGAGCCGACGGTCACCGACGCGAACGTCCTGCTGGGCCTGATCGGCTCGCTGGCGGGTGGGATCGAGCTCGACGCCCGGGCAGCGAGGCGAGCGGTGAGCGCGCTCGGCGACACGCTCGGGCTCTCGATCGACGAGACCGCCGCGGGCATCGTCCGCGTCGCCAACGCCGAGATGGTCCGCGCGCTGCGCGTGATGACCGTCGAGCGCGGCGTGGACCCGCGCAGACTCGCGCTGATGGCCTTCGGCGGCGCGGGCGGCCTGCACGCCGCGGCGATCGCGGAGGAGCTCGGGATCAGCACGATCCTGTGCCCGCGGGCGAGCGGCGTGCTCGCCGCGCTCGGCCTCGTGGTCAGCGAGCGCCGGCGCGACGTCCAGCGCAGCGTGCTGCTGTCCGGCGACCTCGGCGCCGCCCGCGCGGATGCGGACGAGCTGGCGCGGCGCGCCCGCGAGGAGCTGCAGGCGCCGGACGCCGACGTGCGGATCGTCGCCGAGCTGCGCTACAAGGGCCAGGCCTTCGAGCTGTCCGTGGAACTGACCGACGAGCTCGAGGAGGCGTTTCACCGCGCGCACGAGGAGGCCTACGGCTTCCGTGACCCTGAGGCTGAGGTTGAGCTTGTGACTCTGCGGGCCACGGCGACCGAGCCGGGCCCCCGGATCGACCCGCGCGCCCGCACCGGCACGGCGGAGCGCTCGCGCCGCGAGACGGTCTACGGCGACACCGAGGTCATCCGCGGCGAGCCGGCGCCCGGCGAACGGATCGCGGGCCCCGCGGTCGTCGAGCTGCCCGAGGCGACGCTCGCCGTCCCGCCCGGCTGGAGCGGCACCGTGCTGGACTCGGGCACGATCAGGATCACCGCGTGAGCCTGGACCCGGTCACGCTGCGGGTCGCCTCAGGCGCGCTGCGCGCCACCTGCGAGGAGATGGGCGCGGTGCTGATCCGCGCCAGCCACTCGGCCAACATCAAGGAGCGCCGCGACGCGTCGTGCGCCGTCTTCGACCCCGCGGGCGAGCTGGTCATGCAGGCCGAGCACATCCCGGTCCACCTGGGCGCGATGCCGGCCGCAGTCGCCGCCGTGGCCCGGCGGGAGCACGCGCCGGACGTGTCCTGGGTTCTCAACGACCCCTACGCGGGCGGCACGCACCTGCCGGACATCACGGTCATCACGCCCGCGTTCGCCGGCGGCGCGCTGATCGGCTTCGCTGCCAACCGCGCCCATCACGCCGACGTCGGCGGGCCGACGCCCGGCTCGATGCCCGCGGACTCCAAGACGCTGGCCGACGAGGGCGTCGTGATCTCGCCGCGCCGGCTCGACGACGCGGCGATCGAGGAGCTGGCGAGCCAGATGCGCCAGCCCAAGCAGCGCCGCGCCGATCTGCGCGCCCAGCTGGCCGCCAACCGGACGGGCGCCCGGCGCCTCGCCGAGCTGCACGAGCGGATGCCGCTGGCCGAGGCGATGGCGGCGACGATCGAGTACGCCGAACGCCGCACGCGCGCCGCGATCGAGGCGCTCGAGGACGGCTCGCGCGAGGCGCAGGACGTGCTCGAGGCCGCCGAGGGTGACCTGACGCTGAAACTCACGGCCACCGTCGCCGGCGACGAGCTGCACCTGGACTTCACCGGCAGCGCGCGCCAGCACGAGGGCAACCTCAACTGCCCGCTGGCGGTGACCGTCTCGGCGTGCTGGTTCGCCGTGCGCGTGCTGACCGACCCGGACATCCCGCCGTCGAGCGGCGCGATGCGGCCGGTGCGGATCACCGCGCCGGTGGGCTGCCTGCTCAACGCCCAGCCGCCGGCCGCGGTGGTGGCCGGCAACGTGGAGACGTCCTCGCGCGTCGCCGACCTCGTGCTGAAGGCGTTCGGGCGCGCGCTCGGCCAGGGCACGATGAACAACCTCACGCTCGGCAACGACGACTTCACGTACTACGAGACGCTCGGCGGCGGCCAGGGCGCCTGCGCGGACGCCGACGGCCCCAGCGGCGTGCACGTCGCGATGTCGAACACGCTCAACACGCCCGTCGAGGCGCTCGAGCTCGAGTTCCCGCTGCGCGTGGTCACGTACGCGCTGCGGCGGGACTCGGGCGGCGCGGGCGCCCATCGCGGCGGCGACGGCGTGATCCGCGAGCTCGAGGCGCTCGCGGACATGGACTACTCGCTGCTGACCGAGCGCCGCCGCCACCGCCCGCCGGGCGCGCACGGGGGGGAACCGGGCGCCGCGGGGAAGAACCTGCTGGACGGCTCCGAGCTCCCGCCGAAGGCGCGCGGGACGCTGCGGACCGGCCAGCGACTACGGATCGAGACACCGGGAGGCGGCGGATATGGCTGAGCAGGTGGGGTTCATCGGACTGGGGATCATGGGCTCGCTGCAGGCGATGAACCTCGCCAAGGCGGGCTACGAGCTGACCGTGTTCAACCGCACCCGCGCCAAGGCGCAGGCGTGGGTGGCCGAGCACGGCGGGACCGTCGCGGACTCGCCCGCGCGCGGTCGCCGAGGCCTCCGACGTCGTGATCACGATGGTCGTCGACGGGGCCCAGGTGACCGAGATGATCGACGCCGCGCTGCCCGGCGCGCGCGCCGACACGCTGTTCGTCGACATGTCGACGATCGCCCCCGCCACGGCCCGCGAGCTCGACGCGCGGCTGCGGGCGGCCGGGCACGCATTCGTCGACGCCCCCGTCACCGGCTCCTCCCCCAAGGCCCGGACCGGCACGCTGACGATCATGTGCGGTGGCGCGGCCGCCGACCTCGAGCGCGCGCGGCCGCTGTTCGAGATCATGGGCGAGAAGATCGTCGTCTGCGGCGAGGCCGGGCAGGGCCAGGCCGTGAAGGTCATCTCGCAGGCGATCACCGCCGTCAACTGCGCGACGCTCGCCCAGGGCCTCGTGCTCGCCCGCCAGGCCGGCGTCGACGTTGACGCCCTCCTGCTCACGATGGACGGCGGGTCGTCGGACTCCACGATGCGCCAGCTCAAGGGCAAGCCGATGCTCGAGCACGACTTCACGCCGCTGTTCAAGCTCGCGCACATGCTCAAGGACGTGCAGCTGTGCCTCGCCGAGGCGCGCAGCGCGGGCGGGGCCTTCCCGTTCGCCGGGCTGGCCGCTGAGCTCTACGGCGCGGGCGTGGGCCGCGGCCTCGGCGACCAGGACTTCGCCGCGGTGCTCGAGGTGGTCGAAGGCCTCACCGGTGCACGCTTGTAATAAGCTGGCACGTCGGCGCTCATGACTGAAAAGATGTGCAGTGGGCGCGGAATAAGCCCATTTGCAGGTATGTTTTGAGTTTCCGCGAGCTTGTGCATAGTATGTGACGTCCCGCCGGGGGTTTCCCGGACGCAGTCTCGGGCAGGGTCGTTGCGCAGGTCCTCTCGGCGGGCAACCGCTGGTCTCTCCAACCTTCTTTCTCCCACCTTTATGCCGATCGCTTTCAAGGAATGGGCCGTCACCGTGCGCGCTCTCGCGGAAGGTGAGCAGCTGCTCACCCTCCGCAAGGGCGGCATCCGCGAGCCGGACAAGCACTTCGCGCTCGAGCACGACCGCTTCTTCCTGTACCCCACGTTCGATCATCAGCGCAACGACCTGGTGCGCGAGTCGCACCAGCCGGAGCTCCGGCGTGCGCTCGAAGAGGGTGTCTGGCCCGACGGCGAGCCGCCCGCTCGCGCGCTCACGATGGACGGCGGCATCCCGCAGCCGGAACGCGTGCGCATCAGGGCGTGGGCCGAGGTCGCGTCGGCATGGACGGTCACCGACCGGCGCGCGGTCGACGCACTGTCGCCGTTCCATGTCTGGACGACCGACTACGCCGAGAAGCGCCTGGCGTGGAAGCGCCGGCATCCGCTGCACGTCCTGCTGCTGCGCACGTACCGCATCCCGCGGCCCGTCACGGTCCGAGTGCGCGACGACTACGGCGGCTGCCGCAGCTGGCTGGAGATCACACGCGACCTGCCGTTCGAGGGCACGCCGGTGCTCTCCGACGAGGAGTTCGAGCGCGCCAGCGAGGAGATCGCGGCGATCGCCGAGACCAACGGCGCGCCGGCCTACGCCTGAGCGGTCCGCGTGCCCTCGGATTGACGTTCAGGTTTCCGGGGTACCGGCCGGCCGTGCGGTTCCCCCTCGTCCTCTGCGGCGCCGTCCTGGCTGCCGGCGCGTGCGTCACCCCGGCGGGCGCGCAGCTGCCCCCGCTGCCGCTCCCGACGCCGACCGTCGCTCCGGGCGCCTACCAGGCCGATGACGGCCTCGGGTTCCACGACATCCTGCCGTCGGGCACGCGCGGGCGCTACGACCTGCCCGAGCTGGCCGCGTTCCTGACCACGGGCGCCACGGTCCCGCACTGCTGCGACCAGCTGCCGATGTACGAGAACCTCGTGTGCGCGACGCCCGGGCTGAAGGCCCAGGACATCCCGAAGTACTTCAAGGACTCGAGCTTCGGCGTCCCCGCGGGCGCTGCCGAGCGCGTCTATTCCCCGCGTGCGGACGTCACGATCGTGCGCGACAAGGGCTTCGGCGTCCCGCACGTCTACGGACGCACCCGCGCGGGCGCGATGTTCGGCCTCGGGTACGCGGGCGCCGAGGACCGGCTGTTCTTCATGGACGTGCTGCGCCACGCCGGCCGCGCGGAGCTGTCGAGCTTCGCGGGCGGCTCGAACGCCGGGATGGACGCCGAGGAGTGGGAGGTCGCGCCCTACACCGAGGCGGACCTGCAGCGGCAGGTCGACGACCTGCCCAAGTACCTCGGCGCGCAGGGCAGCCAGATCATCGCCGACGCGACGAACTACCTCGCGGGCGTCAACCAGTACATCGACGAGGCCAAGCTCGACCCGACGAAGATGCCGGGCGAGTACGCCGCGATCGGCCACCCGCTCGGCCCGGAGCCGTTCAAGCCGACCGACATCATCGCCACGGCGGCGCTGGTGGGCGGGATCTTCGGCAAGGGCGGCGGCGAGGAGCTGCAGTTCTCCACGCTCGCGGACGCGCTCGAGCAGCGCTTCGGCACCAAGCTCGGCGACCGCGTGTTCGGAGACTTCCGCGCCGCCGAGGACCCGGAGGCGCCCGTGACGGTGCTCAAGGGCCGCTTTCCGTACCAGGTGCCGCCGAAGCGCGTCGCGCCCGGGAGCGTCGCCCGCCCCGATCCGGGCTCGCTCAAGCTCACGACGCAGCAGGGCGCGGGAACGCCGCTGATCCCCCCGGTCCTGGGGTTCCCGGCGCGGGCCTCCAACGCGCTGCTGGTCGCCGGCCGGCACTCGGCGAGCGGGCATCCGCTGATGGTCGCCGGGCCGCAGGTCGGCTACTTCAACCCGCAGATCCTGATCGAGGAGGACGTGCACGCGCCGGCCGGCGCGGACGGGCCGGGAATCGACGCGCAGGGCGCCGCGTTCGACGGCATCAACATGTACGTGCAGCTCGGCCGCGGGCGCGACTACGCGTGGAGCGCCACGTCGGCGGGCCAGGACATCGTCGACACGTTCGCCGTGCCGCTGTGCGACGACACCCACTACCGCTTCCGCGGCACCTGCCAGCCGATCGAGGTGCTCGAGAAGACCAACACCTGGGTTCCGACGCTGGGCGACCAGACCGCGCCCGGCACGCAGCACCTGCGGGCCGAGCGGACCAAGCTCGGGCTGGTGGCGGGCCGCGGGACGGTCCACGGCCGCAAGGTGCTCTTCACCAAGCTGCGCTCGACGTACTTCCACGAGGTCGACTCGGCCGCCGGGTTCATGGACTTCAACACGCCGTCGGTCGTGAAGGACCCCGCGAGCTTCCAGCACGCGGCGGCCAAGGTCGGCTACACGTTCAACTGGTTCTACGCCGACGCCGACCACATCGCATACTTCAACTCCGGCGCCAACCCGGTGCGAGCGCGCGGGATCGACACCGACTTCCCGGTCGCGGCGCCGTTCGAGTGGCAGGGCTGGAACCCGGACACCTGGCAGGCGAACTTCACGCCGCCGTCCGCGCATCCCCAGGACGTCGACCAGGACTACCTCGTCAACTGGAACAACAAGCAGGCGCGCGGCTACCGCTCCTCCGACGAGAACGCGTATTCGTCCACCTACCGCTCCGTGCAGCTCACCGATCGCGTGAAGGCCGGGATCGCCGGCGCCAAGAAGCTGACGCTGCCGCAGCTGATCGACGCGATGGAGGTGGCGGGGACGGGCGACCTGCGCGCCTGGGTGGACCTCCCGCTGGCGCTCGACCTGCTCGGGACGCCGAAGGATCCGGCGCTGCGCGACGCGGTGGCCAAGCTGCGCGCGTGGCGCGCCGACGGCGGGCTGCGCAAGGACGCAGACCACGACGGGACCTACGAGCACTCCGACGCGATCCGGATCATGGACGCGTGGTGGCCGCTGTGGGTCAAGGCCGAGTTCGAGCCCGCGCTGGGCAAGCCCGCGTTCGAGACGCTGACCTCGACGGTCGCGATCGACAACCCGCCCAACAACGGCGGCGCGCACCTCGGCTCCGCCTATCAGGGCTCGTTCTACGGCTACGTGTCCAAGGACCTGCGCAGCGTGCTGGGGCGCAAGGTCAAGGGCCCGTACGCGCTGCGTTACTGCGGCCACGGGTCGCGGGCGCGCTGCCGCGCGGCGCTCGAGCGGTCGCTGACGGCGGCGCTCAAGGTCCCGGCGAGCACCGTGTACTCCGGCGACAGCCTCTGCAAGGACGGCGACCAGCGCTGCTTTGACTCGGTCCGCCAGCGGCCGACCGGCGGCGCGACCCAGCCGCTGATCGAGTGGATCAACCGTCCGACGTTCCAGCAGGCCGACGAGATCGTCAGGCACGTGGGGCGGTGAGTCATCCTGAGAGGCGATGGGCTGGGAAGAGACCGCGTCCGAGACGTTCGTGGCGCGCCATGACGCGCGTGACCACGACGACGCGATCCGCGTGCTCAAGCAGCTCGAGTACGCCCGGGCGCGGCTCGAGGAGCGCTTCAGCGCGCGCCCGGGCGAGCTGGCGGTGGTGCTGCACTCCTCGACCGCGCAGCTCGACGCCGCGCAGCCCTGGCTGCCGCTGGCGCGCCGGCTGACGACGCCGGCGGCGCGCCGCTACGTCGTGGGCTGGGCCGGGCCGCGCGAGCTGCATGTGCTGTGCCCGCGGCTGCTCGCCCACCGGGCGTCCAATGTCGCCGGCTCGCTGGAGATGCTGATGCTCACGCCGTCGGCGCTGCTGGCGCGCCGCTACGTCGCGGACGGGCACCCGCCGCTGCCGCCGCCGTTCGCGCCGCGGCGGCTGGCGCGCTGGTCGCGCTGGGCGTGGCTCGTGGAGGGCGCGGCGCAGTGGCTGAGCGGCCAGACGCGCCACGTGCGCCCGGCGGTGACGCGCCGGCTGCGCGAGGGCCCGCCGCCGAGCTTTCCACCCTCGCGCGCCGACGCGCTGCTGCTGGGCGGGACGGTCTTCGACCTGCTGGCGCGCGAGGAGGGTGACCGCGCGTGCGTCACGCTCGCGCGCGGCCCGCATCCGGACGGGCCGGTGCGCGCGCTGGAGATCGCGTTCCCGCGCGCGCTGCGCCACACGGAGGGCGCCTGGCGCTCGCACCTGGAGCGGCTCGAGCAGGCGGGGTAGGACGCCGGCGCGGCCCGCGGGGGCGCTCGCTACAGCATGCCCGCCAGCGCGCCCGCGATCGCCGACGCGATCAGGACGAACGCCAGCGTGAACGCGAGCGCGCGGACCCAGCCGGGCGCGCGCGACGGTGGCAGCGACGAGGACCAGCCGGGCGGGCGGCGGTCGCCCAGCAGGTCGCGCGCGGCGTCGGCCCCCGACGAGGGCACGAGGATCTCGCGCGGGCCGGAGGCCAGGAAGTCCGGCACGTCGAAGCCGCCCGAGCGGCGCGCCAGCGACGGGATGCCCTCCTCGAGCAGCATTCCCTGCACGAGCTCGGCCTCGGCCTGGTGGCGGGCTCCCGCGACCCACACGAGCGGGCCCTCCGCGTAGCCGGGCTTGACCTTGCGCGCGCGCTGGGCGAGCCCGGAGGCCTTGGGGGCGTCCGCGACGCCGGGCGCGTGCACCAGCGGCAGCCCGCACGTGGCGCAGAAGCGCTCGTTGCGGTCATGCGCGGCGCCGCAGCCGGGGCACTCCAGCTCGCCGGTCATCCGGCCAGCTCGAGCTCGCGCTCGGAGACCTCGCCGTTGACGATCGAGTACGCGCGCACGTCCGGCTCGGCGCTCTTGAGGCCCACGATCACGTAGAGCGCCTCGGGATAGAACGCGAGGTTGATGTCGGTCTGCGAGGGCTTGGGCTCAGAGCGCGTGTGCGAGTGGTAGATGGCGCCGAGCTCCAGACCCGCATCCTCGATCGAGGACTGGATCCGGTACTGCTCCATCCCGTCCATCTCGTAGCGGAGCGGGCTCGCGGCCGTGTTGCGGGCGCGATGCACCGCAACCGCCTCGCCGTCGCGCGAGGCGATCATGCCGCAGCACTCGTTGGGCGCCTCGGCGCGCGCGTGCTCGACGATCTCGTCGAGGAGCTGTCGCGAGATCCGCAGCGCTACTTCGCCCTGCGTAGCGGCCGGACCTCGTCCTCGTCATCGACGTCGTCAGCGCCGCTGAGCGAGTCCTTGAACTCCCGCATGCCCTTGCCCAGGGAGCGGCCGACTTCCGGCAGCTTCTTGGGGCCGATGACGATGAGGGCGATGACGAGCACGATGATGAGTTCCATCGGCCCGATGTTGTTGAGGAAGGGCATGACCAGTTCCCGTTCGGAGTTCGGAGGATTGAGGGTACCCGCCCGGCTACCTCGCCGCCAAGGCGTTGGATTCAGCCTGATCGCGCAGGATGAGCAGATGCTGAGCATGGGACCCGAGAATCGTCGCCACGGTCATCGCGATCTTGGCGTCTCCAAGCGCAGGGAGCGCCGCCCGGTAGGCCTCGAGCAGGCTCCGCTCGAGCGCGATCGCGTCCGTGCGCGAGCCGGAGGCGGCCAGCAGCTGCGCCCCGATGTCGAGGTCCTCGGCGGTCTTCGGCTCGAGCGGGGTGCTGAGCCCGACGGCGGCGAGCTCGGTCGCCAGCGCGGACGCGTGGTCGGCCTCCTGCTGGTGCAGCGTGGTCATGCCGGCCAGCTCGTAGGCGAGCGCGGCGGCCATCTCGCGCCGCCACAGCCCGACCAGCAGCGTGCCCTCGTCGACCGCGGCGCGCGCGGTCGCCGGCCGCCACAGCGCCGCCGCGGCGCCCGCGAGGAGGAGCCCGCGCCGCCGCCAGCCGCGCGTGGCGCCGTCGGGCCGGGCCGCGCCGGCCGCGCCGTCGGGCCGGGCCCCGCCGGGTCCGCCGGCTGCGCCGTCGTGCCGCGTCACGCCGGCTCCCCCGGGAACGCGGTGGCCAGCGGGTCGCGGCCGAGCTTGCCGAGCAGCGACGACAGGTCCTGCGCGCCGTCGGCCACCAGCCCGGCCAGCAGCGTGCGCAGCGACACGTCGGTCGTCTGCCCCACGCCGGCGACGTGCGCGCGCAGCGCGGCCTGCTCGGCCTTCAGGACGTCGTCGAGCGTGGTCGGGGCGGGCGCGGCGGGGCGCTCGGCGCCAAGGCGGGCGGCGCGCGCGGCGGCCCGCGCGGCGAGCTTCGCCACGCGCGCGCGGTCGGCGTCCGGGAGCCCGGCGAACGCGGCCGTCAGCTCCTGCGCCGCCCGGCGCTGGGACTCCAGTACCTCGGCGCTCGAGTGGACCCGCTTGTCCGGCGGGCCGCAGCCCGCGAGCACGGCCGCCCCGCCGGCGGCGAGCAGGCCCCGCCGCGTCAGCCTCCGCGCAGCATCGCTCGACGCGACGCGCGTGCCCGTCACCACCAGACCGTGGTGTCCAGGTTCTCGAGCTCGTCGACCGGCGTCGTGTACAGACCCGAGGACAGGTACTTCCAGCCGTCGTCGCAGACGATGAACACGACGTTGCCCTCGTCGAGCTCGTTCGCGATACGCACCGCGATCGACGCGATGGCGCCGGAGGAGACGCCCGCGAAGATGCCCTCCTCGTCGAGCAGCTTCTTCGTCCACACGATCGCGTCGTGGTTGGTGACGAAGATCTTCCGGTCCAGCAGCGAGAGGTCGATGATCGGCGGGATGAAGCCGTCCTCCAGCGACCGCAGGCCCTGGACGGGCTCGCCCTGCATGGGCTCGGCGGCGACGATCTTGACCGCGTCGCCGAGCTCCTCGCGCAGCCGCCGGCCGACGCCCATCAAGGTCCCGCCGGTGCCCAGGCCGGCCACGAAGGCGGCGATCTCGTCGAGCTCCTCGAGGATCTCGACCGCCGTGCCGTGGTAGTGCGCGCCCGGGTTGGCGGCGTTGCCGTACTGATACGGCATGTAGTACGACGGGTCGGCCTCGGCCATCTCGAGCGCCTTGGCCACCGCGCCGTTGGAGCCCTGGGCGCCCGGCGAGTAGACGATCTCGGCCCCGTACATCTTCAGCAGCTGCGTCCGCTCGGGCGTCACGTTGTCGGGCATGACGACCCTGAGCCGGTAGCCCTTGCGCTGGCAGATCATGGCCAGCGAGATCCCGGTGTTGCCGGACGTCGGCTCGAGGATCGTCTGCCCCGGGCGGATCGCGCCCTTGGCCTCGGCGTCCTCGATCAACGCCCGCGCGACGCGGTCCTTGACCGAGCCGGTCGGATTGTGGGACTCGAGTTTGGCCCACAGCCGGACTCCGGGCTTCGGCGAAAGGCGCTTGAGTTCGACGAGCGGCGTGTTGCCGATCGCCTGCACGATGTCGCCGTAGCGGCCACCGCAGGGACGGTTCTGCAGCTGTTGGGCCATCACTATCGGAAGTGTAGTGCCCACCGGCAGCGGTGCCGTTGCGAGCCGGCGCGGACCCGGACGCCGCGCGGCACCCCTCCATAATCGAGAGCGAGCCGCAGCGCCTCAAACCTCGCCGCGCGTGACCCGCCAGTAGCCGATCGCCAGCGGCACGACCATCCACAGCACGAGCGCCGTCCCGGCGTGCGCCCACTCGGTGGCGCTCATCAGGTGGTCGCTCAGCGGGCCCAGCGCCCGCGTCTGGTCCAGCCAGCGCGCCGGGCCGTGCAGGAACGGCAGCGAGCCGAGCGCCGTCCAGGCCAGCGGCAGCGCGAACGAAGCGACGATCGCGGGCGCGGAGCTCAGCAGCGCGGCGCCGAACCCGACCCCGGTGGCCATCGAGACGAGCGCGAAGACCACGAACTGCACGTACATCCCGCCGGGCATCGAGAGCTCGCCGCCGCCGGCCGCGACCGCGAGCGCCGCCACGACGAGGCAGGCCACGATCGCGACCACGCCGAGCAGCAGGCCCGCCACCAGCTTGGCCCAGAACACCCCGGCGCGCCGCGGCACGAGCGCGAACGTGGTCATCGCCGTGCGCTGCGACCACTCCGAGCTCACCAGCAGGATGCCGGCGATCGGGAGCAGGATCGAGGACGGCGCCAGCGCGAGCGACGTGAACTGCTGGAGGTTGTTGTCCTTGGCCTCGGCGAAGATCGCGAACAGCGCTGCGACCGCGATCGTCAGCAGCCCCACCGCGGCCTGCAGCCAGAAGCCGGCGCGCGTGTCGACCATCTTCCGCAGCTCCACGCGTGTGAGCCGGCCGAACGGGATCGCGGTCATGCGGGCACCTCCGTGAGGTCGAAGAAGAGCTGTTCCAGGCCGGCCCCCTCGGACGGGCCGAGGCGGGTGAGCGCAACGCCGCCGGCGAGCGCGGCCTCGCCGACCGCGAGCGGCTCGGCGTCGACCACGAAGCCCGCCTCCACGCGCGTCGCGGAGAGCCCCGCGGCGGCCAGCGCGGACGCGAGCGCGTGCGAATCGGCGGCGCCGACCAGTGTCCCGGCGCCCGCGAGCAGTTCGTCACGGGTGCCCGCGGCGACGATCCGCCCCGCGCCGATGATCACCAGCTGGTCGGCGACCGCCTCGACCTCGTAGAGCAGATGCGAGGACAGCAGCACGGTCCCCCCGCGGTCGGCAAAGTCGCGCAGCAGCGAGCGCATCCAGCGCATCCCCTCCGGATCGAGCCCGTTGGCCGGCTCGTCGAGGATCAGCACCTCGGGGTCGCCGAGCAGCGCGTGCGCGAGCCCGAGCCGCTGACGCATGCCCAGCGAGTACTGGCGCACGCGTTTGCGGCCCGCGGCGTGATCGAGCCCGACGATTCCGAGCAGCTCGTCCACGCGCGTGTCGGGCACGTCCATCAGCGCGGCCGAGAGCGCGAGCACCTCGCGCCCGCGCCTGCCGGGGTGCTGAGCGGACGCGTCGAGCAGCACGCCGACGCGCCGGCCGGGATTCGCGAGCTCGCGGTAGCGGCGGTCGAGGATGACGGCCGCGCCCGCGTCCGGGCTGGCGAGCCCGACGAGCATCCGCATCGTGGTGGTCTTGCCGGCGCCGTTGGGGCCGAGGAACCCGGTCACGGTTCCCGGCAGGCAGCGGAACGAGACGTCGGAGACGACCGCGCGCCCTCCGAACCGCTTCGTGAGTCCGTTCGCTTCGATCATGCCGCCAGCATCGGCGGCGGCGGCGGCCGGCAGAACGGCCGCAGGTCGACGCCGGGATCGACTTCGGTAGGGGGTCCGGGGGCGACGTCGGGCCTACATTGGCCGCCATGTCCCGACCGATCGCGCGCTGGCGGATGCTCCCGGGCGACGTGCTCGCCGAGCCGGGCGCGCGGCGCTCGGCGCGCGACTGGCTGGTGGACACGCTGATGTTCGTGCTCGCGCTCGGGATCGGCCTGCTCGGGATGCTGACCACCGCCAAGCAGCACACCCCTGTGCTGTGGGTGGTCGACCTCGGGCTCGGCGTTCCGTCGCTGGTCGCGCTGTGGTGGCGGCGCCGATACCCGCTCGGCGTGTCGGCGTTCACGCTGAGCGCGAGCATCGTGTCGGGCCTCGCGGGCGGCGCCGGCCTGCTGTCGATGTTCAATCTCGCGATCCGCGGGTCGCGGCGGACGCTGACCTGGATGCTCGCGCTGGCGATCGTGGGCACCGCGATCTACCCGCTGATCTACGTCCAGAAGGACTTCGCGTACGTCTGGCAACTCGTGATCGGCTGGCTGATGAACGTCCTGGTGGTCGGCTGGGGGCTGTTCGCCCGCGCACAGCGCGATCTCATCCGGGCGCTGCACGAGCGCTCCGGCCACCTGGTCGAGCAGGCGCGCGAGGCCGAGCGGCGCCGGATCGCGGGCGAGATGCACGACGTGCTGGCGCACCGGCTCTCGCTGCTGAGCGTCCACGCGGGCGCGCTCGAGTTCAACCCGGACGCCGACGTGACCGAGGCGGCGGGCGTGATCCGCGCCACCGCGCGCGACGCGCTGCAGGACCTGCGCGACGTGATCGGCGTGCTGCGCGACGACCCGAGCGTCGGCCCGCCGCAGCCGACGCTGGCCGAGATCCCCGCGCTGGTCGAGGAGTCGCGGGCCGCCGGGATGCGCGTCAGCGCCCAGATCGAGGCCCACGGCGGCGACGCGACCGTCGGGCGCACCGCCTACCGCGTCGTCCAGGAGGGGCTGACCAACGCCCGCAAGCACGCACCCGCGGCGCTGGTGGACGTGACCGTCGCGGCGGGCGAGCGGCTGCTGGTGCAGGTCGTCAGCCGGCGCGGCTTCGGCCCGGCTCCCGACTCCCGCGGGACGGGCACGGGGCTGATCGGGCTGACCGAGCGCGTCGCGCTGGCCGGCGGCGAGCTCGAGCACGGCCCGGACGCGCACGGCGACTTCGTGCTGCGGGCGACGCTGCCGTGGACATGATCCGCGTCCTGCTGATCGACGACGACGCGCTGGTGCGCTCGGGGCTGCGGATGATGCTCGCGGGCGCGCCCGAGATCGAGCTGGTGGGCGAGGCCGATGACGGCCGCGGCGCGCTCGCCGCCGTCGACCGCCACCGGCCGGACGTCGTGCTGATGGACATCCGCATGCCGGAGGTCGACGGCATCACCGCCACGCGGCTGCTGCGCGGCCAGCCGTCGCCGCCGGCGGTGATCGTGCTCACGACCTTCGATGCCGACGACCTGGTGCTGCGGGCGCTGCAGGCGGGCGCCGCGGGCTTCTTGCTCAAGGACACGCCGCCACCGGAGATCGTGCGCGCGATCGAGCTGGTGCACGCGGGCGACGCGATGCTCTCCCCCGCCGTCACCCGGCGGCTGATCGCGCACCTCGCCGGCGACGGGGGCGACCGCCGGGTGCGCGCGCGCGAGCGGCTGGCCGGCCTGTCCGCGCGCGAGCATGAAGTGGCGCTGGCGGTCGGGCGCGGCGCGGCCAACGCCGAGATCGCGGCCGAACTGCACATGAGCGTCGCGACGGTCAAGGCGCACGTCTCGCGGCTGCTGGTCAAGCTCGAGGCGGCCAACCGCGTGCAGGTCGCCCTGCTGGTGCACGACGCTAGCGGATAGTCAGCGGCGTCCCGACCGGCAGCAGCTTCGCCAGCCGCACGATGTCGGCGTTGCGCAGCCGGATGCAGCCGTGCGAGACCGCACCGGGGATGAGGTCCGGCCGGTCGGTCCCGTGGATGCCGACGAAGCCGCCGCCGGGCCAGTCCGTGAGCTTCGCCGAGCGGGCGCTGGTGCCGAACGCGACCGGCCCATAGAACGCGCTGCGATACCGGCGACCGAAGCGTCAGTGCGAGCCCAGCAGGACCTCCACGAGCAGCTGGTCGAGCCGCTCGTTGTAGTAGCCGCGCCCGGCGAGCGCGTCGAGTTGGTCGACCTCGGCCTTCATCGCCTCGACGTCGTCGCCGTTGGTGCTCGCGAGCTCCGCGGTCGAGGCGGCGTGCAGCGCGTCCTGCACCGCGGGCAGCGAATCGAAGTGGCGCGCCTTCTCCGCCAGCAGCGAGTAGGTGCGCATGCAACCGGCGGCGAACTCCCACACGCCCGCGGGATCCTCGTTGCGGTAGGCATGCGCGTCGAAGGCCAGCGGCCCGTCGTAGCCGGCGCGCTCGAGCAGCCGCACGAGCAGGAACGCCTCCTTGAGGTCCTCCGCACCGAAGCGGAAGTCCTGGTCGTAGCGCCCGATCCGCTGCGCGTTGAGGTCGATGTGGAAGAGCTTGCCCGCCCACAGGGCCTGCCCGATCGCGTGATGGAACGACAGCCCCGCCATCGTCTCGTGCGCGACCTCGGGGTTCACGCCGGCGAGCTCCGGGCGGTCGAGCGTCGACACGAAGTGCAGCGCATGCCCGACCGTCGGAAGGAAGATGTCCCCGCGCGGCTCGTTGGGCTTGGGCTCGATCGCGAACTTGAAGCCGTAGCCCTGCTCCTCCGAGTAGGCGATCAGCGTGTTGACGGCCTCGCGGTAGCGCTCCAGCGCGTCGCGCGGGTCCTTCGCGACCCCGGCCTCCGTGCCCTCGCGTCCACCCCAGCACACGAACACCTCCGCGCCCAGCTCGGCGCCGAGATCCAGCGCCCGCAGGGCCTTCCCGATCGCCGCGCGGCGCACCCGCCGGTCATTGGACGTGAACGCGCCATCCTTGAACGCCGCGTGCCCGAACAGGTTCGTCGTCGCCATCCCGACGCCGAGGCCGGTGGCCGTAAGCGCGGCCTTGAAGCGCGCCACGATCGCGTCGCGCTCGGCCGCCGAAGACCCCCACGGCACGAGGTCCTCGTCGTGCAGGCTCACCCCCCAGGCGCCCAGCTCGGCCAGCTTGTGCACGGAGTCGACCGGGTCGATCGGCTCGCGCGTCGGCCCGCCGAACGGGTCACGCCCCGGATTGCCGACCGTCCAGAGACCGAACGTGAAGCGATGGCTCATGGCGCCTCCTTCAATGCGGGATACAGCGCGCGGTAGCGCTCGAGCAGCTCGCGATAGGGCTCGATCCACTCCGCGACGGGCTCGACTTCGCCGTGCGTGCGCACGCAGGCGCCGACCGCGTCGTGGACATCGGACCAGATGCCGCCGGCCACGCCCCCGAGCAGGGCCGCGCCGTACGCCGCGCCCTCCTCCACCGCGACGCGCTCCAGCGGCAGCTCGAGCACGGAGGCGACGATCTTCAGCCACAGCACGCTGCGCGCGCCGCCGCCTGAGACGCGGCCGCGCCGGCCGCCGCCCACGAGGTCGTAGGAGTCGCGCAGACCGCACGCGACGCCCTCCAGCACCGCGCGCACGAGCGCGCCGCGGTCATGGCGCACGGACAGCCCGGTGAACGCTCCGCGCGCGTCCGGGTCGGCGTGCGGCGTGCGCTCGCCGGTGAGGTAGGGCAGGAACGTGAGGCCCTCGCCGCCCGGCTCCCAGCTCTCGGCCTCGCCGACGAGCTCCGCGAACTCGCCGCCCACGACGCTGCGCAGCCACGCAAGCGACCCGGCGGCCGACAGCATGACGCCCATCTTGTGCCACGCCCCCGGCACCGCGTGGCAGAACGCGTGCACGCGCGCCTGCGGGTCCGCCTCGTACGCGGGCAGCGCGGCGAAGACCACGCCGGAGGTGCCGAGCACGACCGACAGCGGCCCCGGGCGGTCGACGCCGACGCCGAGCGCGCCCGCCGCCTGGTCGCCCGCTCCCGCGGCGACCGGCACGCCGGCCGGCGTGCGCCCCGACACCTCGGGCGATTCGAGCACGCGCGGCAGCCAGCTCGGGTCGAGCTCCAGCGTGTCGACCACCTCGTCGCTCCAGCGCCGCTGCGCCACGTCGAGCAGCAGCGTCCCCGACGCGTCTGCGACGTCGATCGCGCGCTCGCCGGTCAGCCGCAGCCGCACGTAGTCCTTCGGCAGCAGGATGTGCGCGATGCGCGCGTAGACGTCGGGCTCGTGCTTGCGCAGCCACAGCAGCTTGGGCGCGGTGAACCCGGTCAGCGCGCGGTTGCCGGTCAGCTCGATCAGCCGGTCGAAGCCGACCTTGGCCTCGATCTCCGCGCACTCGGCGCCGGTGCGCTGGTCGTTCCAGAGGATCGCGGGGCGCAGGACGGCGTCGGACGCGTCGAGCGTCACGAGCCCGTGCATCTGGCCCGAGAGCCCGATGCCGGCGATCTCGCCGATACCGTCGAGCACCTCCTCGGTCGCCCGCCACCAGTCGTCAGGGTCCTGCTCGGACCAGCCAGGATGCGGCGATGAGAGCGGGTACGCGACCTCGCGCCGCTCCACGACCTCGCCGTCCTCGGTCACCGCGATCGCCTTCACCGCGGACGTGCCCACATCGATGCCAACCGCGACGCTCATGAGCGCGGACCATATCCGCCGGTTAGACGGCGCGACCCGTGGGCATACATAAAGTGGCGGGGGCCACGGGCGCGACAGCGTTCTGTCCTCTCGATTCTCCATCGGGCCCCGACCGCCGCTCCCCACAATCAGCGTGCACTTCACTGGTCTGACACGACCGGTGCGGGCCTGGAGATCGCGGCGCCGGCTGGCGTCCCTGATCGTGCTGGCCTGCGCCCTCACCCTCGGTCTCGCGGCCGGCCGGCTGCTCCCGGCGACCGCCCGCACGGGCACGCCGGCGTGGCCGCACGGGATCGTCCACGTCTTCGACGCGACCGACTCCGCGGACACCGTCGCGACGGCCGCCGCGCGCTGGACCTCCTCCGGCGCCAAGGTCGACATCGAGCTCGTCGCCCAGCGCAAGCAGGCCGACGTGGTCGTGGTGGAGGACGACCGGCGCCTGCTGCGCCTGTGCGGGCGGGACTGCCTCGGCTACAGCACCTCGATCGGGCGGCCGGACAGCGGCCATTCCGAGGTGCTGCTGCGCTCGAACCTCGGCGGCCCGCCGCGGCCGCTGTCGGTCTGGGTGGCCGCCCACGAGCTCGGCCACGTGCTCGGCCTGCACCACCGCAAGGGCCACGACTGCTCGGTGATGTCGCCGCGCGCGTTCGACACGCGCTGCGCGCCGTCGCTGGGCGCCCAGACGCCGACCGCCGACGAGCTGGCCTGCGTGCCGGCGCCGGCCGACGTGGACGTCGCCGCAGGGCTCTACGGCGGCGCCGCCGCCTCCCGCGACCCACGCTGTCGCTAGCGTTCGGCGCGTGATCGCGTCACGGCTGTCGGGCTTCGGCACGACGATCTTCACGGAGATGTCCGCGCTCGCCGAGCGGCTCGGCGCCATCAATCTCGGCCAGGGCTTCCCGGACGAGAACGGACCCGCCGCCGTGATCGAGGCCGCCGAGGCGGCGATGCGCGACGGCCGCAACCAATACGCGCCGCTGCCCGGCGTCCCCACGCTGCGCCACGCGATCGCGGAGCACCAGGAGCGTTTCTACGGGCTCGCGGTGGACCCCGATCGCGAGGTGCAGGTGACGATGGGCGCCACGGAGGCGATCACCGCCGCCGTGCTCGGCCTCTGCGAGCCGGGCGACGACGTGCTCGCGTTCGACCCGTCATATGACTCCTACGCGGCCGCCGTGGCCATGACCGGCGCGAACTTCGTGCCAGTGGCGCTGTACCCGCCGGAGTGGACGTTCGACCCCGCCGAGCTCGCGGCCGCCGCCGGGCCGCGCGCGCGGCTGCTGATCGTCAACACGCCGCACAACCCGACCGGCCGCGTGCTGACGCGCGCCGAGCTCGAGCAGATCGCGGCGTTCGCGAGCGAGCGCGACCTGCTGGTGGTGACCGACGAGGTCTACGAGCACCTCGTGTTCGACGGCCTCGAGCACGTCCCGCTGGCGACGCTGCCCGGCATGGCGCAGCGCACGCTGACGGTCTCCTCGCTCGGCAAGACGTTCTCGGTCACCGGCTGGAAGGTCGGCTGGGCGACCGGCCCCGCGGAGCTCGTCGCGGCGGTGCGCGCGGCCAAGCAGTTCATGACCTTCGCCGGCGCGACGCCGTTCCAGCACGCGGGCGCGGCGGCGCTGCGGATGCACGACGGCTGGTACCGCGAGTTCGCCGCCGAGCTCGAACGCAAGCGCGACCATCTGTGCGCGGGCCTGGAGGCGGCCGGCGCGCGCGTGCTGCGCCCGCAGGGGACGTACTTCGCGAACATCGAGGTCGACGGCGACGGCACCGCGTACGCCCGCGACCTCGCGCACCGCGCGGGCGTCGTGGCGATCCCCACGGCGGTCTTCAGCAAGGACCCCGCGCGGCTCGCGCCGTACGTGCGCTTCGCGTTCTGCAAGCGCCTCGGCGTGATCGACCGCGCCGCCGCCCAGCTCACCCAGGCGCGAGCCGAGCCAGCGTCCAGCGCGTGAGGCGCAGGATGCGCTCGGGCGGGTAGCGGTCGGGCTCGGTGAGCGTCAGCCGCGCGGCCTCGTCGGCGTAGGCCGAGAACATGTGGGCGATCAGCTCCGGGTCCTCGCCGGCCGCCGGCGCGCCCTCCGCGAGCCGCGCGACGATCGCCGCGCGGCCGAGCGCGATCCGCTCGGCCAGCGTGCGCGGCGCACCCTCCTGGGGCATCAGCACGAGCCGCCACGTCGGCGGATCGGCGCGCACCGCATCGAGGTAGCCCTGCAGCGCGCCCGCCAGATCGCCGCGCTCGAACTCGCCCAGCACCGCCTCGAGCTGCGCCAGCGCGCGCGCCGACTCGCGCTCGACCAGCGCGTCGAGCAGCGCCGGGAGGTCGTCGAAGTGTCCGTAGACAATCGGGCGCGTGATCCCGGCGGCACGCGCCACGGCCTCGATCGAGACGGCGTGGAAGCCCTCCGCGACGACGATCGCCTTGGTCGCGTCGAGCAGCTGCTCGCGGCGCTGGAGCCCGGTCATGCGCGTCACGGACATTCAGGTTACAGATCCGTAGCTTACGGTAATGTAACTGTGCATGGACGACGTCCCTGTGGCCGGACTGGACGTGGCGCTTCGGGCGGCGCACGGCGCGCTTCGATCCCGCCGAGTACGTGCGCTGGTCAGAGGCTGACGCTGCGCCCGTCGGCGGCGGCGCGGTAGAGCGCCTGGATCGCGCGCGCCTGGCCCAGCGCGTCGGCGCGCCCGAGCCGCGGCGGCGGCCCGCCGAGCACCGCGGCCGAGAACTCCTCGACCTGGCGCGCGTAGGGCTGCACGGCCTCGGGCCGGAGCGTCTCCGCCTCGCCGCCCGAGCGCGTCATCACGATCGCGGGGTGCGGCGCCTGCCACGGGTTGGGGACCCACAGCGTCGCCTCGCTGCCCACGACCTCGATGCCGTAGCGGCGGTCCACGTCCATCCCGCAGTCGAACGTGGCCAGCACGTCGCCCGCGAACCGCAGCACGCCGGCGAAGCGCGCGTCGACGCCGTCGCCGCCCTCGGCGAGCTCTCCGCTCACCCGCTCGGGCTCGCCGTCGCACAGCAGCCGGAACGCGCTGACGCAGTAGCAGCCGACGTCCATCAGCGCGCCGCCCTCCAGCGAGGCGTCCCAGCGCACGTTGCCCGGGTCGGGCAGCGCGAACCCGAACGCCGCGCGCAGATAGCGCAGCTCCCCGATCTGCCGCTCGTGGACGAGCGAGGCCAGCACCTCGGTCTGCGGATGGAAGCGCCACATGAACGCCTCCATCAGCAAGCGGCCGGCGCGCTCGGCGGCGTCGAAGGCCACCTCGACCTGGACCGGGTCGCGCGCCAGCGGCTTCTCGCACAGCACGTGCTTGCCCGCCTCCAACGCACGCAGCGTCCACGGGACGTGCATGGAGTTCGGGAGCGGGATGTACACCGCGTCGATCTCCGGGTCGGCGAGCAGCGCCTCGTAGGAGCCGTACGCGCGCTCGATCAGCTGCTCGTCCGCGTAGGCCCGCGCGCGCTCGCCGTCGCGCGAGGCGACGGCGACGAGCGACGCGTTGGGCGCAAGCGTGCACCCCTCGACGACGCGCTCGGCGATGCGCGCCGTCGAGAGGATGCCCCAGCGTACGGTCATCTACCTGTCGCTGCAGCGCGCCGGCGCGAGATCGCGTCGACCGAGGCGGCGAGCAGGAGCACGAGGCCGTTGATGATGAACTGGATGCCGGACTTCTGGGTGACGAGTGGCAGCCCGTTGGCGATCACGGCCACCACGAGGCCGCCGGTGACGGCGTCGTAGATCCGGCCGCGGCCGCCGAACAGCGACGTGCCGCCGATCACCGCCGCGCCGACCGCATACAGCAGCGTCTGCGCGCCACCGGTGGTGGGCGACACGCTGTTGTCGCGGCTGACCAGCAGGATGCCCGCGACGACGGCCAGCGTCGAGCACAGGATGAAGCAGGCCGTCTTGATGTTCGCGACGTTGATGCCGGCGCGCCGGGCGGCCTCGGGGTTGCCGCCGGTCGCGTAGACGTGGCGGCCGAAGCCGGTCCGGGTGAGCAGGAACGCGAGGCCGACCACCAGCGCCGCGATCAGCGGCACGACCCAGGGAACGCCCTGGATGACGATCGGCGCGGCCGGACGCTGGCGCTCCTTGTTGAGCAGGTACACCGCGACGAGCACGAGCACGGCGAGGCCGGCGACCTTCGCGCCCCAGACGCTGAGCGCCTGCGTCGGCAGGCCGGCCCGGCGCCGGCGCACGATCGCCAGGTACGACGACGCGGCGAAGCCGCCGATCAGGATCAATGCGAACACCCAGCCGAGCGCGACCGGCATGTTCTTGTTCATCACGCTCAGGATCGCGTCGTTGCGGACCGCGATCGTGCCGCCCTCGCCGATGATCAGCAGCAGCGCGCCCTGCAGGCCGAGGAAGAAGCTCAGCGTGACCACGAAGCTCGGGATCCCGAGCCGCGCGACGAGCACCGCGATCGAGAAGCCGATCGCCACACCGACGAGCAGCGCCGCGATCACCGCGAGCGGCCAGCTCCAGCCGTGGTTGGTCATCACCACGGTCAGGAATGCGCCGCCGATGCCGGCCGTGAAGCCGGCGGACAGGTCGATCTCGCCCAGCAGCAGGACGAACACCAGGCCCATCGCCACGACCATGATCGCGGCGCCCTGGTTGAGCAGATTGGCGAAGTTGTTGGCGGTCAGGAATGTGTCGCCCTGCAGGATCCCGAAGACGGCGACGAGGATGAGCACGCCGAGGATCGCCGGCAGCGAGCCGAGATCCCCGCCCTTGATGCGCTCCCAGTACTCACGCGAGGCCTGGCCCAGGCCGCCGCGGTCGCGCTGGGCCTCGAGGTCGAACTGCGAGACCGTGTGGGTATCGGTGGCGCTCATGCCGCGCCTGCCACGGCGGCCTCGTCGGGCTTGAGCCCGAGGTCACCCGAGCGGCCGGCGGTGATCAGCTCCACCACCTGGCCGTGACTGACGTCCTTCGCGCTGACCTGAGCAGCCATGCGGCCAAGGTACAGACACGCGATGTTGTCTGCGACCTGGAACACGTCGTTCATGTTGTGCGTGATCAGCACGACCGCCAGCCCGTTCTCCGCCAGCCGGCGGACGAGGTTGAGCACCTGCTCGGTCTGGGCGACGCCCAGCGCGGCGGTCGGCTCGTCGAGGATCACAAGCTTGGAGTTCCAGAGCACCGCGCGCGCGATCGCCACCGTCTGGCGCTGACCGCCCGACAGGCTGGACACCGTCTGCCGCAGCGAGCGCAGCGTGCGCACCGAGAGGCTGTTGAGCGTCTGGCCCGCGCGCTTCTCCATCTCGGTGTCGTTGAGCGTGATGCCCGACTTGACCTCGCGGCCGAGGAACATGTTGTCCACCACGTCGAGGTTGTCGCACAAGGCGAGGTCCTGGTAGACGACCTCGATCCCGAGGGCATTGGCCTGCTTGGGACCGTGTACGTCGACCTTGTTGCCCTCGAAGTACATGTCGCCGTCGTCGAACGGGTGGATGCCGACGACGGACTTGATCAGGGTGCTCTTGCCGGCGCCGTTGTCGCCAACCAGGGCCGTGACCTGCCCTGAGACCGCGTCAAAGTCCACGTTCTGCAGAACGTGGACGGCACCGAAACTCTTGTTCACCCCGCGAAGGGACAGCAGCGGCTGCTGCTGTCCCTGTGAGGTCGCGGTCATGACTAGCCGGAGACTCCGTACTTGGAGCACGCCGCCTTCAACGCAGAGGTCGTGCACAGCTTGTCGGCCGTGGTGAACCCGTCGGCGACGACGTCCTTGACGTTGTCGGCCATGATCAGCTGCGGCTGCAGCAGGACGGACTTGACCGGCTGCTTGGTCTCGGTATCGGTCACCGAGCCGGTCGCTGCCGCGTCTGCCGCGGCCTTGTCGCCCTTGGCGAGGTCGATCGCCAGCGCCGACGCCGCGTCGGCCTCCTTCTTGATCGCCTTATAGACGGTCATGCACTGCGTGCCGAGCAGCACCCGCTGCAGGCCCTCGTCGGTCGCGTCCTGGCCGGTGGTCGGGATCTTGCCCGCCTGGCCGTTGCGCTTGAGGACCGCGATCACGGCGCCACCCAGGCCGTCGTTGGCGCTGTCGACACCGACGAACTTGCCGTTGGCCTTGGTGTACATCTGCTCGAAGATCGTGCCGGCCTTGGTGTTGTCCCAATCCGGAACGCTCTGATCGGCCGCGATCGTGTAGCCCGCGTCCTTGATCGCCTTCTCATAGCCCTGCTTGAACAGCGTCGCGTTGTTGTCGGTCGGCGAACCGTTCAGCAGCGCCACCGGACCGGACTTGTCGCCGTTGGCCTGCATGCACTTCACGAGCCCCTGACCCTGCGCGGTCCCCACCGCGACATTGTCGAAGGACACGTAGTAGGACGCGCCGCCGCCCAGCGTCAGGCGGTCATAGTCGATCACCGGCACGCCCTGCTGGGCGGCCTTCTTGATCACGGCCGCCGCCGACGGCGAATCCAGGTTCACGATCATCAGCACGTTCGCGCCCGAGCTGAGCATCCCGTCCGCGATCGTCGCGAACTTGGCCTTGTCGCCGTTCGCGTTCTGAATGTCCGACTGAACCCCGGCGGCCGTGAACGCCTCACCGAGGAACTTCCGGTCGGCCGTCTCCCAACGAGCCGACGAGGCCGCGTCCGGCAGGATCACGCCGACCTTGGCCTTGGGCGCCGTCTTAGTGGCGGTCGACCCCGTGGTGCTTTTCGAGTTGCTCGAATTGTTGTCACTGCCGCAAGCGGCGACCGTGAGCGCAGCGGCCGCGAGGGCGACCGCTCCGAGAGCGCGCATCTTCATCAACTTCCCCTTCCTCCTTGTACTGCAGGTCGAACCAGGGCGACTAACTGCAGAATCGAATTATGTGTGGCGGTGGCAACGTTGTCAAGCAGAACGTTCGGCTAGAACGCTCGCCTGCCCCAGGACCAGGGCGACCGCGCCGAGTACTTCCGCGCGCTCGCCCAGAGCGCCGCCCACCACGTCTACGTCTTCTACCGCGGAGCGAATGGCTCCGTCTCGCATCGATTGGCGCAGCGGTTCGAGCAGCAATTCGCCCGCGGCGCCCAGATCACCTCCTACGACGATTCTTCGCGGATTGAACAAATTGCAGAGCGTGGCGACGGCGGCGCCGATCGCGCGCCCGGCGTCGGCGATCGCGCGCCGGCAGCCTGCATCGCCCGCAACGGCGCATGCGACGGCGTCCGGCAGCGAGAAGTCGTCGCCGTGGATGTCGCGCAGCGACCCAAGAACAGCGTTGGCGCCCGCGAGCGTCTCGAGGCAGCCGCGGTTGCCACAGCGGCAGATCGGCCCGCCGGGATCGACCACGGTGTGGCCGATCTCGCCCGCCGTCCCGCCCGCGCCGACGTACGGCTGCCCGGCCACGATCAAGCCGGCGCCGACCCCGGTCGCCGCCTTCACGTAGGCCATGTGGTCCACACCGCGACCGGCGCCCCACATGAACTCGCCGAGCGCGCCGAGGTTGGCGTCGTTCTCGAGCCGGACCGGTTGTCCAAGTGCGTCACTTACCGCCCGCTCCGCTTCGACCCCGACCCAGCCGGGCAGGATCGTCGAGTCGCCGAGCAGGCCCGACGGCCGGTGGACCGGTCCCGGCAGCCCCATCCCGACGCCCACGAGCTCCGACGGCTGGACCCCGGCCTCCTTGAGTGCGGCGTCGAACAAGGCGGCCGCGAGCGCGATCGCCTCCGCGGCCGGGAGGTCGGCGTCCAGCGTGCGCCGGCGCTCGGCGAGCAGCGAGTGGCTGAGATCGGAGACGGCGAGCCGGACATGGCGCTTGCCGAAGTCAATCCCAGCGGCCACTCCCGCGCGCCGGTGCAGTGCGATCAGCACCGGCGGGCGGCCCATCGACGCCCGCACCGGCGGGTGCGCAGCGGTCGCGGGCTCGATCACCAGCCCGGCGGCCTGTAGGTCGCTGACCACGGCGGACACGGTCGACGGCGCCAGCGACGCGCGGCGAGCCAGGTCCGCTCGGGACACGGCGCCGGCCTCAGCCAGCACCCCGAGCACGCGAGCCCGCGCGTCGAGGCGAGAGGAACTTTCCATCAGTTCGTGAGCTTACATTCGAACTGACCCCGTTGGCAACGTTATTTGCCGAGAGTACCTTCGTTTCTGAAGATAGTCCGGCGTTATGGAGCCGTTGCGAGCAGACTCGGGAACGCGCGGTCGGCTTCCGAGACGACCAAGGCCAGCGCTCCCAGCACCTGCGCGCGCTCGCCCAGCACGCCGGTGACGACCTCCGCGCCGCGCGACGCCTCGGGCAGCGCGGCGCGCGAGATCGACTCGCGCATGCCGTCCAGCAGCAGATCCCCGGCCGCCGAGAGCTCGCCGCCCACGACCAGCATCTCGGGGTTGAGGACGTTGATCAGCGAGGCCACCACCTGGCCGAGCGCGCGCCCCGCGTCGTGGATCACGCGCCGGCAGCCGACGTCGCCCGAGCGCGCGTGAGCGAGCAGCGCGGGGACCGTCAGGTCCTCGCCGTGCGAGCGCCGCAGCAGGTCGACGAGCGCTCCCGTGGCGGCGACCGTCTCCAGACAGCCGCGGTTGCCGCAGCGGCAGACGATCCCGTCCGGGTTCACGAGCACGTGCCCGAGCTCGCCGGCGAGCCCGGCGCTCCCGCGGTACAGGCGGCCGTTGAGGATCAGCCCGGCGCCGATCCCCGAGGAGACCTTCAGGTAGATCAGGTCGCCGGCGTCGCGCGCCGCGCCGAACGCGGCCTCGGCGAGCGCGCCGAGGTTGGCGTCGTTGTCGACCATCACGGGGATCTCGAGCCGCCGGCGCATCTCGGACGCCGCCGTCATCCCGATCCAGCCCGGCAGGATCGCCGAGGAGCCGACCGTGCCCTCGCCGCGGACCGGACCGGGCAGGCCCATGCCGGCGCCGATCACCGCCTCGCGCGAGACGCCGGCGTCCGCCAGCGTCTCGATCACGAGCTCTGCGGCCATGTCGAGGCCTTCCTGAGCGTCGTGGTCGGTGTCCAGCGGGCGGGTGCGCTCGGCGAGGATCGTCGAGGCGAGGTCGGAGACCGCGACCCGCAGGTGGCTGTGGCCGAAGTCGATCCCCAGCGCCGCGCCGGCGGACGCGTCGAACGAGAGCAGGATCGGCGGCCGGCCGCCCTGCGCGCCGAACGCCGAGCCGGGCTCCGGACGCTCGACGACGAGTCCGTCGGCCTGCAGGTCGGCGACGAGGCTGGAGACGGTGGAGCGCGACAGCCCGGTCCGCCGGGCGATGTCGGCGCGCGAGATGTGACCCTCATCCCGCAGCGCGCGGATCACGCGCAGGCGGTTGAGGCGGCGGAGCGATTCGAGTGACCCTGCGCGACCGGGAGGCATTGGCGCGGTCGATTATGACCGGTCCGAGCGATGTGCCGGATTATCGACGATACTTTGCCTTCGCAGCGGACAAAAGTTCGAGGAACGTGTCGTCGTCGAGGCCTGCGCGCGCGCCCGCGACGAGCGGCCGCAGCTTGCCGGCCAGCTCGGCCGCGATGGCATGGCGCGCGGTCGGGTGCAGCTCGGCCCGGCGCTGGAGGAACGCGCGCACGGCGATCGTCTCCTGATCGCCCACCCCGGTCACGTCCCAGCTCGCGTAGGCGGCCGGATCGATCGCGCGAGCGGGCGGCGCGAGCGGCGGCGCCGGCCGGGCATCGCGGACCACCAGCGTCCCCGCAGCGAGGTCGCCCAGCCGCTGGTTGTCGCGCGTGGCGAGGATCGAGACGATCGACGGCACGTACAGCAGCGCCAGCTCGAAGAGCCGGATGATGTTGCGGATCAGGCTCGCGCGCAGGTCGACGGGCGCGCCGCCGGTCCTGACGACGCGCAGGCTCGACGCGCGCTTGCCGAGCGTGCGCCCGCCGCCGAGCACCTCGCACAGCACGTTGTAGCCGAGGATGAACGCGAGCTGCGATGCGCCGAGGGCGACCGCCGCGCCGACGCCCCCGAGCGCGATGGCGGCGATCGTGACCGTGACGACGATCAGCGCGCTCTGGATGACGATGTCGATCATCGCCGCCATGAAGCGCGAGCCGAGCCCGGCGAGCGGGACCGCCAGCTCCACGCCCTCCGGCGTGGCGATCACGTAGCGGTCCTCATACTCCATGCGTGGCCGATTATGAGTCCTGAGCGCTTCGAGGCGACGCGCGCGGCGGACTGGGCGGAGCTCGACGCGGCGCTGCGGCGGGCCGGCGACCGGCCCGAGCGCCTGGGTCGCGACGGGGTGCGCCGGCTCGGGACGCTCTATCGCGCGGCTGCGGCTGACCTCGCCTTCGCGCGCCGCCGCTACCCCGGCGATCCGCTGGTGCCGCGCCTCGACGGGCTCGTGCTGCGCGCCCGCTCGTCGGTCTACGCGCGTGCCGCGCGGCGCGGGTCGCTGCGGGCGTTCGTCTCGCGCGGCTACTGGCGGCGCCTGGCGGAGCGCCCGCTGCTGATCGTGGCCGCCTGGGCGCTGCTGCTCGGCCCGGCCGCGGCGGGAGCGGCGTGGGCGACGGCCGATCCGGCGGCGGCGGCCGGCGTGGTCCCGGCGCAGTTCCAGGCCGCGGCCGATCCTCCGCCGCAGGGGCGCGACTACGACGCGGCGACCGGCGCCGCGTTCTCGGTGTCGGTCATGACCAACAACATCACGGTCACGCTGCTGGCCTTCGCGGGCGGGATCAGCTTCGGCGCGCTGACCGCCGTCTCGCTGTTCTACAACGGGCTGCTGCTGGGGACGCTCGGCGCCCTGGCGGTCGGCGCCGGCGCGGGGCCCGCGTTCCTGCGGCTGATCTCCTCGCACGGCCCGCTCGAGCTGTCCTGCATCGTCTGCGGCGGGATCGCCGGCCTGCGCATGGGGCTCGCGCTGGTCCGGCCCGGCTCACGGACGCGCGGCGCGGCGCTGCGGCTCGAGGCGCGGCCGGCGGTCGAGATCGCCGCGGGCACGGCGCCCTGGCTCGTGGTCTGCGGGCTCTGCGAGGGCTTCCTGACCGGCCCGGGGCTGCCGCTCGCCGTGCAGGTGACGATCGGCGCCTCGCTGTTCTGCCTGTTCTGGGGCCTCGTCTACGCCCGCGGTCACAGGACCGCGCGCGCCTTGGCGCGCAGGTAGGCGGCGACGACGACCGCGGGGAGCCGGTCCGGCGGCGCCTCGAGCACGCGCGCGCCCGCCGCGCGCACGCGCGCCGCAGCGCACTCGCGGGCGTCCAGCACGTCCTGCGCGACGGTCGCCCGGGCGCGGGCCAGCGGGCCGTCTCCCCCGCCCCGGGCGAGCGCCTCCAGCGCGGGGTCCGAAGGCGAGGCGACGACCACCGCGTGGCGGCGCGAGAGCACCGGCACGGCTTCGGCGAGCGGGCGCGCCGCCGCCTCCTCGAGCAGGTCGCACAGGATCACCACGAGCGCGCGCTTGGACCCCCCGGCGCGGCGGAAGGCGAGCTCGTAGTCGCTGTCGCGCGGGCGCGCCTCGAGGTCGAACAGGGTGCGCACGACGACAGCGCCGCCCGCGCGGCGCGGCGCCAGCTGCGCGCGCACCTCGTCGTCGAAGGCGACAGCGCCGCAGCGGTCGCCGAGCTCGTCGGCGACCAGCGCCAGCGCGGTCGCGGCGTCCAGGCTCGCGTCGAGCACGGTCGCCGCCCCTAACGGCGCCGTCGAGAGCCGGCCGGCGTCGAGCAGGAGCAGCAGGTCGCGGTCCTGCTCGAGCCGGTACTGGTTGCTCATCGGCCGGCCCACGCGCGCCGTCGCGCGCCAGTTGACCTGGCGGATGTCGTCGTCGGGCTGGTAGTCGCGGATCAGCTCGAACTCGGTGCCGAGGCCGAGCGGGCCGCGAGCCGTGGGGTGGGTGGGATCCCAATCACGGAAGCGCCCGCGCGCGACGGCCAGCGCGAGCCGGCGCGCCGTGCGCAGATCCGGGAAGACGCGGATCTCCGCCGGCGGCCCCGGCGCGTGGTCCCAGCGCGCAAGGCCGAGCGGGCCGGTCACCCGCGCCGCCACCGGGGGTAGCACGTGACGCCCGCGCCGGTGGGCGACGAGCTCGGCGTCCGGGCCCTCGCGCGGCTCGATCGTGACGCCCGGAACGGCCGCCTGGCGCGTGCGCACGCTGCCGCCGGCCGCGGCGCGCGCCAGCACGGTCACGGGCGCGGCCTGGCCGCGGCTCAGCACCTCGGGCACGTCGCGGCGGACCTCGGGCGCTCGCCGCGCGGCGCGCGCATCGACCGCGACGGCCACCACCAGCGCGATCGCCGCCAGCGCGACGAGCCCGAGCGGCGCAAGCGCCGCCGAGAGCGCGATCACGGCGGCGATCACCGCCGCCCGCGGCGACGGGCTCATCGCGGCACCGGCACGTCCTCGAGCGCGGCGGCCACCGCGCCGGCGGCCGTCGCGCGCTCCAGCTCGGCCTCGGGCGTCAGCACCAGCCGGTGGCGCAGCACCGGCGCGGCCATGCGTCCGACGTCGTCAGGCGTGACGAACGCGCGCCCGGCCAGCCGCGCCGCGGCCTTGGCGGCGCCGAGCAGGTGGACCGCGGCGCGCGGGCTGGCACCCAGCGCCACGCTCGGCAGCTCGCGCGTGCGCCGCACGAGCGCCACGACGTAGGCGACGACCTCGTCGCGGACCTCGGTCTCGTCGACCAGCGCGCGCGCCGCGCGCAGGTCCTCGGCGCTCGCCACCGGCCGCACGTCCGCGAGCGCGCTCGGCGCGAGCCCGCGGCGCGCGAGCCGGAGCATCGCGCGCTCGTCGGCCTCGGCCGGGTAGCCGAGCGCGACGTGCACGAGGAAGCGGTCGCGCTGGGCCTCGGGCAGCGGGTAGGTCCCCTCGTACTCGACGGGGTTCTGCGTCGCGAGCACGATGAACGGGTCGGGCAGCGCGTGCGAGACGCCGTCGACGGTGATCTGCCCCTCCTGCATCGCCTCCAGCAGCGCGGCCTGCGTCTTGGGCGGCGTGCGGTTGATCTCGTCCGCCAGCACGACGCCGGCGAACACGGGACCCGGCCGGAACACGAGCTCGCCGCCGCGCAGGGCCATCGTCCCGGTGACGTCGGAGGGCAGCATGTCCGGCGTGAACTGCAGGCGGCGGAACTCGATCCCCAGCGCGCGCGCCGTCGCGTCGGCGAGCAGGGTCTTGGCGACGCCGGGGACGCCCTCGAGCAGGACGTGACCGCCGAGCGCGAGCGCGGCCAACATGTCCTCGAGCGCCTCGTCGTGGCCGACGACGACCTTGTGCACCTCGTCCGCGACGCGGGCGTGCAACTCCTTCACGGCCGGGCCTCCTCCTTCGCTCGCACGAGCGCGGCGGCGAGCGCGTCGACGTACTCGATGCGCGCGGGCAGCGACCGCTCGGGATCCTCGGCCGGCCCGAAGCGCCGCGCGGCCGTCCACAGCGCGACGAGTCCCGCCAGCGCGAGCCCGGCCAGCACCCACTTGCCGCGCGCCGGCAGCCCGGCGAGGCCGCGCGCCGCGCCGTAGCCGTGCACGGTCTCCAGGAACGCGACCGGGCCGTCGCCGGCCAGCGCGACGCCGAGCGCCGCCGAGTCGCCGACCGACAGCCCGCGGTTCTGCAGCGGCGAGGCGTCCGCGAGCAGCACGACCTCGCCGCGGCCGGAGCGGGCGGTCAGGAGCAGCGGCGCGCGCGCGGGGCCGATCACCGGCAGCGCCGCGCCGGCGTGCGTCCAGGCGCCGCCGTCGGCGCTGCGGACCGCGCCCACGCCCGCGGTCTCGGCGACCGGCACGAGCACGGGCCGCGCCGCGGGCGCGCCGCCGGCGAGGCGCGGCGGATCACGCAGCACCGCGTCCAGCCAGGACGAGTTGCGCACCCCGCCGGCGACGAGGCGCCCGCCACCGCGCACCCAGCGCCCGATCGCGCGCGACTCCTCGGGCTCGATCACGGCGGGATCGAGCACGACGAGCGTCTCGCCGGGCCGCGGCGGGCGCTCGGCGACCGGCCGGCGCAGCCGCCGCACGGGATGCCCCGCGCGCTCGAGCACGGCGGCGTAGGCCGCGAGCCCCTGCGGGGACGTCGCGTACGACGAGGACTGCGGGCCGTGCGGCGCGGGTGCGAGGCGCGCGATCGCCACCAGCACGATCCAGAACGCGACCAGTGCGCCGAGCACGGCCAACGCGGCGCGGGCGCGGGGGTCGGCGGGCAGCTTCACGAGCGCGCGACCACCTCGGGCCAGCGCTCGCGGGCCGCCGCGACGTCGGCGTCCTGGGCGGCGCGGCCGCCGTAGACGACCTCGTCGAACGTGGCGGCGAGCGCGTCGAAGTCGCCGGAGCGCAGCGCGTGCCGCACCTCGTGCGTGGAGATCGACGCGCGGAACGTGATCGCGCCGCGCTCGTCCAGGCGCAGCAGCCCGGCGCGGAAGCGCAGCCGCAGCGCCAGCTCGAGCTCGCCCTCCGCCTCGGCGGCGGCGGCGCGGCGCTCCAGCGCGCGCGGGTCGTCGCGGGCCGGCAGCGCGGCGCGGGCAGCCGCCGTCGCCACGCGCACGCGGCGGGACAGCAGGCTGCGCGACGCGACCGCGGCGGTGAGCGCGACGAGCGCCGCCAGCAGGAGCCAGACGATCGAGCGCCCGCCGGGCAGCAGGCGGTCGATCCGGCCGGGGTCCGGCAGCAACCGTTCGAGCCGCCGGAACAGCCCGCGAAACGGCCCGGGCACGCCGTTGGCGTGAAAGCGCCGCTGGGCCAGCACGTCGCGCGCGTCGCGGCTCGCGTCGCGCGGTGGCGCGCCCGCGGGCGGCCGGGCGAGCGCGTCCAGCCGCGCCCGCAGGGCGGCGCCGCGCGCGCCGCGCAGCGCTCCGGCGACGTCGACCGGGCGCCCGTCGACGCGGTCGACCGCGCGCAGCTGGACGAGCGCGGCGGGATCGCCGGCCGCGCGCTGGGCGAGCGCGCGCAGCTGCGCGCCGCTGACGGCGTCGGCGCGCGCGGGCGCCGGCGCGGCCAGGGCGAGCAGCGCGGCCGCGAGCGCGGCGGCGCGCCTCACGGGCGGTCGTCGGCGGACGGCGGCGCCCACGTCCCGCCCGGCGGCGGGTCCTCGTCGTCGCGGGCCGGCCGCGGGCCCGCGTCCGGGGGCCCGGCATTCGGAGGGGCCCAGCCGCTGTACGACGGGGGTGCGGGGCCCGGCTGCCAGCCCGGCGGCGGCTGCCAGCCCGGCGGCGGCTGCCAGCCCGGCGGTGGACGCCAGCCCGGCGGCGGCGGGCCGTACGGCATCCGCGGGCGCGGCACCGGCAGCCGGCCGATCAGCGGCTCCGGCAGCGGCGCGTCGGGGTCGCGCACCGTCCCGAGCCCTTCGGCCATCAGCTGCAGGTCGAAGCCCTCCTTGCGCACGCGCTGGTCGAAGTAGAGGATCGTCAGCACGGCGGTCAGATAGGGCATCGTCACGGCCGAGCTGAGCGTGCCGCCCACCACCTGCGCGACGCCGTCGGCCAGCAGGTCGTTGTGCGTCGCCGCGCTGGAGATCCCGAGCAGGATGATCTGGAAGATCCCGCCGACCAGCGACACGCCGACGTACCCGACGAGGACGAGCAGCGCCGTCGCCCAGAAGCGGCCGTACACGAGCTCGTAGGAGCGGCGCAGCGCCTTCAGCGGGCCACCGCGCTCGAACAGCAGCGCCGGCACCGAGAGCGACCACACCACGGCCAGCCACCCGGCGAGCACCCCGAGCGGGATCAGGCCGAGCAGGATCGCCGGCTGCCAGATCAGCCACAGCACGAACACCGCGGGGAAGCGCCGCAGGCCGAAGCGGATCGAGCGCCCCGCCTTCGGCTGCACGCCCAGCCACGCGTCGGCCACCGCCTTGAAGCACGTCGTGTAGACGGCCAGGAAGAGGATCGCCACGACCAGCGCCGCGACGAAGACATTGAGCAGCGCGCTCCAGTCGACCTCGGCCGAGCCTGTCTGCTGCGAGGTAGACGGGAACTTCAGCTGTTCGGGCGAGATCGACGCCAGCATCAGCGTGTAGAGGATCTCGATCGGAAGCACGAGCCCGACGGTGCAGATCGCGAGCGTCTTCCAGTGCTGCGTCAGCACCTTGATCCCGGCGTCCAGGATCTCCCCGATGCTCAGCGGCCGTAGCGCGGTGGGTGTCGCCACGGCCGCGAACCTACCCGGTTCGACCTCGCCTATGCAGCGCCGCCGGCCATCGCCGGCAGGATCACGAGCGTGTCGGACTCGCCGACCGACGTGTCGAGGCCGTTCAGCACGCGCACGTCCTCGTCGTTGAGGTACACGTTCACGTAGCGGTTGAGCGAGCCGTCGGCCCCGAAGAGCTGGGACTCGGTCGCCGGGTGCTGCTCGGCCAGCGCGCGCAGGACGGCGCCGACGTCGCCGCCGCCCGCCTGCACTTCCTTCTCGCCGCCCACGGACGGCCGCAGCACCGGTGGGATCTTGATCTTCGCCATTACTTCGGTCACCCTAGCCCGCGGCGGCGCAGAACGCCTCGTAGTCCGGGAACACGCCCAGCTCGGAGTCGGTGATCTCCGCCGGGTCCTTGGAGCAGATCGGGCACTCGGGGTCGCGCCGCACCTTGAGCTCCGTGAACGTCGCGCCGAGCGCTTCGTAGAGCAGCAGCCGGCCGACGAGCGGCTCGCCCGCGCCGGTCACGAGCTTGACCACCTCGGTCGCCTGCAGCAGCCCCATCGTCCCCGGCAGGACGCCGAGCACGCCGTTGGCGCCGCAGGAGGGGGCGAGCTCGGCCGGCGGCGGGACGGGGTACAGGCAGCGGTAGCAGGGGCCGTCGTGCGGCTTGAACACCGACAGCTGGCCGTCGAAGCCGAGGATCGACGCGCTGACCACCGGGATGTCGAGCCGCACGGTGGCGTCGTTGAGCAGGTAGCGCGTCGGGAAGTTGTCGACGCCGTCGACGATCACGTCGTAGCCCTCGATGATCTCCATGATGTTGGAGGCGTCGAGGCGGGTCTTGTACTTGACGACGTTCACGCCGGGGTTGATGCCCTTGATCGAGACCTCGGCAGAGTCCACCTTCGGTACGCCGATGCGGTCCGTGGTGTGGATGACCTGGCGCTGCAGGTTGGACAGGTCGACCTCGTCGTCGTCGACGATGCCGAGTGTCCCGACGCCCGCCGCGGCCAGGTAGAGGGCGGTCGGCGAGCCGAGCCCGCCGGCGCCGAGCAGCAGCACCTTGGCGTTGAGCAGCTTCGTCTGGCCCTCGAGCCCGATCTCCGGCACGAGCAGGTGGCGCGAGTAGCGCTCGCGCTGCTCGGGGGTGAGCGACACCGGGATCTCGACGTCGTAGCCGCGGTCCTTCCACAGCGTGATTCCGCCGTTCATCGACGCGACGTCCTCGTAGCCGAGCAGCTGCTGGAGCGTGTTGGCCGCCAGCGCCGAGCGCTGCCCCGAGGCGCAGTAGATGACGATCTTCTGCGACCGGTCGCTGCCGGCGATGCCCTCGACGCGCGATTCGAGATAACCGCGCGGGATGTGCTTGGCGCCGGGGATGTGGCCGGCGTCCCACTCTTCGGTCTCGCGCACGTCGAGCAGGACCACGTGCCCATTGCCGTTGCCGTTGCTGAGCGCGGCCTTGACCTCGGAGGGGTCCAGCTCGGAGATCTGGCTGCGGATCTGGCGGATGACCTCCGCCCCGGACGGGCTCATACGATCAGTGTCCTTTGAAAGCGGATCGGGATTCCAATACTTCAGGAAGTGTAGCGCCCAGATGGGGTCAGCACCCGGGGTCATCCTCGCACGCGCTTATGCCGATGAATGCGTGGAATGCGCGCTCGCACGCTGCTTTCGCAGGTCCTCGCGGTCAACACCGGCCTGGTGGCCCTGACCGCGATCGTCGCTGCCCTGATCGGCGGCACGCATCCGGAGCAGGTCGCGTCGCCGCAGCGCCTGCTGCTGCTGGGCCTGGCCATCGCCAGCGCCGTCCTGCTGAACTCGCTGCTGCTGCGCCGCCGGCTCGACCCGCTCGACCGGCTGCTGCACACGATGGGCCGGGTCGACCTGTCAGACCCGGGCCAGCGCGCCTGCGCCCCCACGGGCGCGCCGCGCGAGATCGAGCGCCTGACCGCCGACTTCAACCGCATGCTGGGCCGCCTCGAGCAGGAGCGCCGGGAGTCCGGCCGCGCCGTCGTGCGCGCCCAGGAGGAGGAGCGCGCGCGGATCGCGCAGGACCTCCACGACGAGGTCAACCAGGCGCTGACCGCGATCCTGCTGCGCCTGCAGGCCGCCGCGCTCGACGTCCCGCCCGGGCTGCGTTCCGAGCTCAAGGAGATCCAGACGCTCGCCACGCAGGCGATGGAGGAGCTGCTCACGCTCGCCCGCCAGCTGCGGCCCACCGCGCTCGACGACCACGGCCTCGTCCCCGCGCTCGCGAGCCAGGTCGCCGACTTCGGCGAGCGCACCGGCATCCGCACTACGTTTCACCGCCACGGCGAAGCGCCGGAACTCTCCGACGAGGAGCAGCTCGTGCTCTACCGCGTCACCCAGGAGAGCCTCTCCAACGTCGTCCAGCACGCGGGCGCGAGCACCGTCCGTGTGGAGCTGTCCTCGATCGGCCGCACCGTTCTGCGCGTGCGTGACGACGGATGCGGCTTCAAGACCACCGGCAAGGGCTCGGGCAACCGCCTGGGCGTGTCGGGAATGCGCGAGCGCGCCCTGCTGGTGGGCGGGCGGCTGAACGTCTTCTCCGCTCCTGGGGAGGGCACCACCATCGAACTCACCATGGGAGCCACATGAGAATCCTGATCGCCGACGACCACGGCATCGTCCGTGGCGGCATGAAGTTGCTGATCGACCGCCAGCCCGACATGGAGGTCGTCGCCGAGGCGGCCGACGGCGTCGAGGCCTTCGAGCAGGCGCTCGCCACCAAGCCCGACCTGTGCGTGATGGACGTGTCCATGCCGCGCATGACCGGCCTGCAGGCGGCGCGGCAGATCCGCGCGCACCTGCCCAACACGCAGGTGCTGGCGCTCTCGATGCACGACGACGAGCGCTACGTCTTCGATGCGCTGAAGGCCGGCGCGTCGGGCTACGTGCTCAAGCGTGAGGTCGATCAGGCGCTGCTGAACGCGATCCGCTCGGTCAACCGCGGCGACGCGTTCCTGACCAACGCGGTCGAGCGCACGATCGTGCGCGAGTGGATGCGCGACGACTCGAGCGGGCCCGAGGAGCCGCTCTCGCCGCGCGAGCAGGAGGTGCTCAAGCTGATCGCCGAGGCCTACACGAACAAGCAGATCGCCGAGACGCTGCACCTCGCCGAGAAGACCGTCGAGTCCCACCGCGCGAACCTGCTGCGCAAGCTCGGCATGCGCGATCGCGTCGAGCTCGTGCGCTACGCGATCCGCCGGGGGCTGACCGAAGCGTAGGTATCGTGCCGCGCGTGAAGCGCGGCTCGGTCGCCCTCATTCTCGGAGCGATCGGTGTCGTCTTCGGCGACATCGGAACGAGCCCGCTCTACACGCTGCGGACCGTCTTCGCGCCGGAGCACCACCTGGCGCCGTCGAGCGACGCCGTCTATGGCGTCGTCTCGCTGATCTTCTGGTCGATCACGGTGATCGTCTCGGTCAAGTACGTGACGATCATCATGCGCGCCGACAACGACGGCGAGGGCGGGATCATGGCGCTGATCGCCCTCATCCAGCGCGCGAACATCACCGCCCGCGGGGCCCAGATCGCGCTGGTGGCGCTCGGCGTGTTCGGCGCGTCGCTGTTCTACGGCGACGGGATGATCACGCCCGCGATCTCGGTGCTCTCGGCGGTCGAGGGCCTCGAGGTCGTCTCGACGGGCCTCAAGTCCGCGGTATTGCCGATCACGCTCGTCGTGCTGAGCCTCCTGTTCCTCGCGCAGCGCTTCGGCACCGGGCGCGTGGGCGGGATCTTCGGCCCCGTGATGATCGTGTGGTTCACCGTGCTCGCCGCCGGCGGGCTCGCCCGCGTGGTCCAGCATCCGGCGATCTTCGGCGCGCTGTCACCGCACCACGGGCTGTCGTTCCTGTTCAACCACGGGCACGCGGCGTTCGTCGCGCTCGGCGGCGTGGTGCTCGCGGTCACCGGTGCGGAGGCGCTGTACGCGGACATGGGCCACTTCGGCGCCGGGGCGATCCGCCGCGGCTGGTTCGCCCTCGTCTTCCCGGCGCTGACGCTCAACTACCTCGGGCAGGGCGCGCTGATCCTGTCGGACCCGGGCGCCGCCGCGAGCCCGTTCTTCCTGCTCTTCCCGCACTGGTCGCGGATCCCGATGGTGATCCTCGCCACCGTCGCGGCGATCATCGCGTCGCAGGCCGTGATCAGCGGCGCGTTCAGCGTCACGCGGCAGGCGATCAGGCTCGGCTTCCTGCCGCGGCTCGTCGTGCGCCACACGTCGCACAAGGAGGTCGGTCAGGTCTACGTGCCCGCCGCGAACTGGATCATCTTCGCCGCGGTCGTCGCGCTCGTGGTGGGGTTCGGCTCCTCCGAGCGGCTGGCATCGGCCTACGGGATCGCGGTCACCGGGACGCTGGCGATCGACACCGTGCTGTTCTTCTTCGTCGTCCGCGCGCTCTGGCACAAGCCGCTCGGCCTGGTGATCGGCGGCGCCGCGGCGCTGCTGATCGTCGACCTGACGTTCTTCGCGGCCAACCTCACGAAGGTGCTGAAGGGTGGCTGGTTCCCGCTCGCGATCGCGCTGGCCGTGTTCAGCGTGCTCACCACGTGGCAGCGCGGGCGTGAGATCGTCACGCGCCGGCGGATCGAGGAGGAAGGCCCGCTGCGGAGGTTCGTCGACGAGGTGCGCGAGATCCAGCCGCCGGTCCTGCGGGCGCCCGGCACCGCGGTCTTCCTCAACGCGAACCCGGACACGACGCCGCTCGCCCTGCGCGCCAACGTCGAGCACAACCACGTGCTCCACGAGTCCGTCTTGATCCTCTCCCTCACCACTGAACGAATCCCCTACGTTGCGGAGGCCGACCGCCTCTCGATCGACGACCTCGGGTACCGCGACGACGGCATCACGCACATCACCGGCCACTTCGGCTTCCAGGACCCGACCGACGTCCCCGCGCTGCTGCAGCTGGCGGCCGAGCGCGGCGTCGAGGGCGACCCGGACCTCGCACACCCGTCCTACTTCATCTCGAAGATCCAGATCGTCCCGGGCGACCGGCCCGAGATGGCGAAGTGGCGCAAGCGCCTCTTCCTCGCGATCTCGCGCAATGCGGCGAATCCCGTGGAGGTCTTCCATTTGCCGGACGAGCGGACCGTGATCATGGGGTCGCACATCGAGCTCTGACGCCCCGCGGCGCGACCCGGCGCTGGCGCGGCGCGCGACGGGGCCGCGGCGCGACCCGGCGCCGGCGCGGGCCACAACCGGGGAGTTCAGCGGCCCGTCAAAACCGGGGATTCAGCGGCCCTTCAAAACGGTTGATGCCAGACGTCGGACCCCGCGATGTATAACATCGCGAAGTCCGACGTTGTACATCAAGGAAATCGAACACCCCCGAGGATGCCCGTTTAGACTCGCCGCGGGACTCGTCGCGGCGGCGTCACACAGCGAGCCCACCTGGCCCCGCCCGCGCTGTCCGCCGGCGGCGGCCCCTCGGAAACCCTTGTTGCCAGACATCGAACACCCCCGACAAGACTTCGCCGCGGAGGCCGCGGGTGACCACGACGACGAGAATCAACGCACTCAGCGAACGCATCAACGCGGAGCTGATCGCGTTCGCGCGCAACGAGTGGGCCCAGATGGGTGCGTACATGCGCCCGCGGCAGGCGAGCCCGTGGGCGCAGGACCCGGAGGCGCTGGTGCTGTTCGCGCTCGGCATCGCCGGCACGGACCGGACGCTGCACGAGGTGGTGTTCGACTGGCTGTTCGTGAACCACGACCTGATCAGCACGCGGCGGCTGCGCACCCTGGCCGGCGGCGACCCGCTCGGGGACGCCGTGTTGACGTGGATGACCGCACGCATGGGGCGCTCGGCCCGGCCCCGTGACCTGAGCGGGGCCGAGCGGGCCTTCGTCGAGGCGGGAATCGTCCACCCGCTCCCGGGGGTCACCGCGCTCGCCAAGCCACCGAAGCTCACGGCGCCGATCAATCTTGCGTTCCGCCTGCGCGAGCTGCTCGGCTTCGGGGCGCGTGCCGAAGCCGTCCGCTGCCTTCTGACCTCCGGCGTCCAGGCCGCCACGGCGCCGCAGCTGGCCCGGGCCGCCGGCTACAGCGCCCGCAACGTGCACGAGGCGCTGAGCTCGCTGGCCCGTGCGCGCGTCGCCACGATGTGGCTGGGCACCAACAGCAACGAGCAGCGATTCGGGCTCGATCGCGACCGCTGGGCCGCGCTGCTCGGCGTCGACGCGTGGCCGGAGCACCGCAACTGGCCGCCGCTCCTGGATGCCCTCCGGCGCGTCCACCGGCGGCTGTCGGCGCTCGACCTCACCCACCCGTCCACGTTCGATCAAGCGTTGCGGGAGCTGCTGGCGGACGTCCACCGCGACTTCACGGCCGCATCGGCGGTGGTCCACAATCCGGCCGCCGATCCGTTCGAGGCCGTGCAGGAGGCCGTCGAGCGCGGCGTCGAGCTGCTCAGGCCCGGCGCCGCCGATCACTAGCCTTGTCGGCCGTGCACGCACGCCTGCAGCTCGCGCTGATCGCGCTGACCGTGTGCGCCGTCGCCGCGGTGGGCGGCGTGCTGCTGGCCGAGCGCAACACGCACGCGCAACCGCTCGAGCTCACGAACGGCTGGGCCGGGGCGCTGCGGCCGGACGGCCAGCGCGTTCCCGACTTCACGCTCATCGATCAGGATGGCCACACTGTTACGAGCGCGTCGCTGAGCGGGACGCCGGTCGTGTTCGCGTTCGTGTACTCGCACTGCCGCGACACGTGTCCCGCGCAGGTGCAGACGATCCGGGGCGCGCTCGACGACCTCGGCGAGAAGACGCGCGCGCGGGTGATCGGGATCAGCGTCGACCCCGCCAACGACACCCGCAAGTCCGCACAGGCCTTCCTGCTCGAGCAGGGGATGACCGGCCGGATGCAGTTCCTGCTCGGCACGCGGGAGCAGCTCGCGCCGGTCTGGAAGGCGTTCGCGGTCAGCCCGCAGCGTCAGGGCCTCGAGCACTCCGCGCACACCGTGCTGGCCGACGCGCGCGGGTACCAGCGGATCGGCTTCCCGTTCGACGAGCTGACCCAGGCCAGGCTCGCGCACGACCTCGCGCGTCTGTGAGCGGCCATTTCGACGGGATGCGGTTCCGGGGCGAGTGGCGCCGCTACCAGCGCGCCGCGTTCGAGGCGTTCGAGCGCGACCGCGCGGCCGGGCGGCGCAGCACGCACATCGTCGCGCCGCCCGGCTCGGGCAAGACGCTGCTCGGCATCGAGCTGATCCGGCGCGTCGGCCGGCGGGCGCTGGTACTGGCGCCCAACCAGGCGATCCAGCAGCAATGGCCGCGCGCGGTCCTCCAGTTCACGCCGCACGCCGCGGAGATCGCCGGCGCCGACGTGATCCGCCCGATCGCCTGCCTCTCCTATCAGGCGCTGTGCCAGCTCGACGACCCCGAGATCGTGCTCGGGCGGCTCGCGCAGACGCGCTGGGCGGATGAACGAGCGCGCGCGACCGGGACCAGCCCCGAGGAGGCCGAGCGCGAGGGCGAGGCGTTCGAGGGCGCCGCCGCCGAGCGCCGCGCGCGCGAGCTGCGGCGCATCTCGGCGAACCTCAAGCGCGAGGTGGCGCGCGGCGAGCACGCCGGCGTCGAGCTCGCCGAGCTGCTGTCGGCGACGGCGCGCGAGCGGGTCAAGACGCTCAGAACGCTCAACGTCGGCGTCGTCCTGCTCGACGAGTGCCACCACCTCGCCTCGCTGTGGGGCTACGTCGTGCGCGCGGTCCTGGGCGAGCTGCCCGAGGGCGTGCACGTGATCGGCCTGACCGCGACGCCGCCGGTGAGCCTGGCCTCCGACCACGCCGAGCTCTACAAGGCGCTGCTCGGCCCGGTCGACTACACGGTCCCGACGCCGGCCGTCGTGCGCGACGGCTTCCTGGCCCCCTACCAGGAACTCGCGTGGCTGACCGAGCCGCTGGCCACGGAGCGTGTCTGGCTCGCCGAGCACGACGGGCGCTTCCGCGAGCTGATCGCCGCGCTGCACGACACCGACTTCCCCGCGTGGGTGCTCGCGCGCCTGCGCGACCGGCGGCGCTCGGAGGACGACGACGCCGAGCTGTCGTGGCCGGAGTTCCAGAAGCGCCACCCGAAGCTCGCCCGCGCCGGCGTGCGCTACCTGCTCGACGGCGGGCTGCAGCTGCCGCCGGGCGCGCCGCGCGGCGAGGCCTACCGCCAGCCGCCCGACCTCGACGACTGGCTGGTGCTGCTCGAGGACTACGCGCTGCGCCACCTGGCCGCGGACAGCTCACGCGAGGCGGCCGAGCGCTATGCGGCGATCGCCGCCGCGCTGCGCGAGCTCGGGTTCCAGCTCACGCGCCGCGGCATCCGCCGCGGCGCCTCGGAGGTCGACCGCCTGCTGACCTCGTCGCAGGCCAAGGCGCTCGGGCTCGTGGAGGTCGTGGCGGCCGAGCGCGACGCGCGCGGCGACGCGCTGCGCGCGCTCGTCCTGTGCGACGCCGAGCTCGCCTCCCAGCGCCCCGACGACGCGCTGACCGGCGTGCTCGACCCCGCCGCCGGCACCGCGCGCCACGCGCTGCTGGCGCTCGCCGGCGACGCCCGCACCGCGCCGTTGCGGCCGCTGCTCGTCTCGGGCCGCGGGCTGCGCTGCGTGCCCGAAGACGCCGAGCCGCTGCTCGAGGCGCTGCGGCAGGAGGCCGAGGGCCGCTTCACGCTGCCGGAGTGGGAGGGCGAACTCGACGGGCTGCTCGTGTCGCTGTTCTCACACGGCGCGGAGTGGATGCCGCGCGCCTGGGTCGAGCTCGCCACAAGCCTGTTCGCCGAGGGCCACACGCGCGCGATGGTCGGCACGCGCGCGCTGCTCGGCGAGGGCTGGGACTGCCCGCAGGTCAACGTGCTGGTCGACATGACGGTCGCCACCACCGGGGTCAGCGTGCAGCAGATGCGCGGGCGCTCGCTGCGGCTGGACCCCGCCGACAAGACCAAGGTCGCCTCCAACTGGGACGTCGTCTGCGTCGCGCCCGACCTCGTGCGCGGCACCGCCGACTACGAGCGCTTCGTGCGCAAGCACCTGCACGTGTTCGCGCCCGCCGAGGACGGCGAGGTGGAGGCGGGCCCGTCGCACGTTCATCCGGAGCTGGGGCCGTTCGCGCCCCCGCCGGTGGAGCGTTTCGCCCCGCTCAACCGCGAGCTGCTCGCGCGCGCCGCCGACCGCGACGGCGCCCGCGAGCGCTGGCAGCTCGGCCAGCCCTACCGCGGGGTGGAGCTGCCCACCCTGCTGGTGCGTGGCGCGCGCGGGCAGCCCGCGCCGGAGCGGACCGCGGACGCGCCCAAGCCCGTGCGGATCTCCCAGAAGGCGCCGGTGGGCGCCGGGCTCGGCGGCGCGGTCGTGTTCGGCGCCGCCGGGGCGCTCGCCTCGCCCGCGCTGCTGGCCGGGCTCGCACTCGCGCCGGCCGGCCTGACCGTGGCCGCCGTGCGCCTGGGCCGCGCCAAGCGCCGGCTGCCGCTCGTACTCCCGCTCGACGCCGCCGCGCGCGCCGTCGCCGATGCCTACCGCGAGCTCGGCGAGCTGTCCCCCGCGGCAGCCAGGTCGCTGTCGATCGAGCCGCGCGCATCGGGGTTCCTGCGCTGCGAGCTGACCGCGGCCGGCAGCGAGGAGGCGCGCAAGTTCGCGGTCGCGCTGGAGGAGCTGGTGAGCGTCTCCGACAACCCGCGCTACCTCGTCGGCCGCCCGCTGCCGGACCCGCGCGTCGGCGGCTGGGGCCTGCTCGCGCGCGCGCTCACCCGGCGCGAACCGTTCGACGAGCGGCTGCACCCGGTCCCCGCCGACCTCGCGCGCAACAAGGAGCGCGCCGAGACCTTCGCGCGGGCGTGGACCCGCCACGTCGGACCGGGCCGGCTCGTCTTCACGCAGCGCAGCGAGGAGGGCCACCAGGCGCGCGCCGAGGCGGCCGCGCATGACGGCGGCTACGAGACGCTGATCAGGGACGTCTGGGTCTGAGCCAGCGCGTCCTGGGCCGCGTCCTCGCGGTCCTGCGCCGCGCGATAGACCATGTAGGTGTCGCGCCCGGGCGCGTGGCGCCAGCGCTCAAGCGCGCCGGCGGCCTCCTCGCCGGCGTCGCGCCAGGCCCCGAGCACGGGGCTCCAGTCCGGGTCGCGCCGGAGCACGATCTCGAACGTGTCGGGCACGTCGTCGAGGAGGGATCTGAGGTCGTTGCGGCTCATCGTGGCGCCGGTTGGGATTTCCGGTTCGGGTAGTCCCGACACATGAACTACGTCCGTGCAACATCCGTGGTTGCCATTCGGACCGGTTAAGCGTCAGGCGATTGCACGTCCTCGTCCTCCTCGCCGTGCCCGCGCAGCTTGCCGATCGCGACCACGACGACCATCGCGATCACCGGCACGAGGTAGAGCAGCTGCCCGACCCAGTGTCCGGCGTGGGCGAGCGAGGAGTTCATGTTCGCAGCGCCGCCGAGAGCAGCCAGAGTCCGAGGCAGGTGAAGGCGACCATGAGGGCAAGCATGACGACCTGCGAGCGGGTCGCGGCGCGCGGCGACCCGTAGACCTCCAGCGCGCGGTCGTGCGCGAGCATCAGACCGGCGACGTGGCCGATCACCAGCGCGCCGACCTGGACGTACCAGATGCCGGTCGCCGAGATCACGCCGTAGTCGATGCTGCTGTTGGCGCCGCCGAAGAGGTCCGAGCCGTTGCCGAGCGGATCGGACGCCAGCCGCCACAGATCCTGGCCGTTGTAGGCGAGCAGCGAGAAGTAGTGCGCGAAGAGGTAGCCGGCGGCGATCGGGACCAGCGTGTGCGCGAAGGCGCGCGCCAGCCCGGCGCGGTCGGGATACCCCCGGGCCAGCGGCATCCCCGCCATGCCGGCCGTCCAGATCGCGCCCACGAGCAGGACCGCGGCCGCAAGGCCGACGACGAAGCCGAGCTCGAGCGCGCTGCCGAGCGAGAGCCCGACCTTCGTGAAGATGTCCTGGAAGTCCTGGGCCAGGCCGTTGAACAGCGCGCCCTCCTTGGCGCCGTCGAAGCCGGTCGAGCCGACCGAGACCACCGCGACCGCGGCCGTCCCGATGATCGGCGCGAGCTGCGCTGCGCCCGCCGTCGGCACGCGCAGGTAGAGCACGCCGTCCTCGCGGCGCCCGACCGGCGCGAGCGAGGCGATCAGCGACCACAGGACGCCGAACGCGTCGGCGTTGCGCACCCACGGCTCCACGCCGTAGACGCTCATGCCGACGAGCATCACGACCATGTAGACGAGCATCAGGATCGCGAGCGGGCCGGGCTCGGTCGCGCTGGCCCAGCAGAGCTCGCAGATCGCGAAGCAGAACAGCCCGAACGCGGCCGGCCAGCGGCCGACGCGCGCCGGATAGGGGATCGGCTCGGGCAACTCGGTCACGTTGGAGCCGAACCAGCCGATCAGGCGGCCGAGCGCGCGCCAGGGACTGAGCAGCCGCCAGACGTCGCCGAACGCCAGCGAGGCGATCGGCACCGCGACCCAGAAGAGCACGTAGACCGCGGTCGGCGCGAGGTTGGCGCTCTGCTCGTCGCTGCCGGCGAGGCCCGCGAAGACGGTGACGGCGAAGACGGCGACGCCAAGGGCGCCGAGCACGACGTCGACGGCGAGCGGCAGCCCGAACAGGCGCCGCTCGGGCAGCGTGGCGAGCCGCGGCCGCGTCCAGCCGAGCGCGAGCGCGACGAACGACACGACGAGCACGAGCGCCGCGGCGGCGCCGAACAGGGTCCCGGGGATCGGGAGGTCGGCACGCCCGACGATCCCGTGCGCGAAGAGAGGCACGGGGAGCGAGTCTATGAGCGGCGGCGGCCCCGCTGACGCGAGGCCGCCGCGGCACTCATGAGCTCAGGAGCACTTCGCGCTGGCGGAGCCCGACGCGGAGGGCGCGGCCGGCGGGTTCGGGTTCGGCGCGTAGCCGACCGTGACGCCGATCTTCTGGGCCTTGGACTTGCAGCCCGTCGAGGACAGCAGGTAGTGCTTGCCCTTCTTGAGCGAGAGCGTGGTGTCCAGCCCGTTGAGCGCGGAGTACGTGCCCGTGGCCGGCATCTGCAGGAAGCCGGGGATCGCGATCGTGAGCTTCTTGCCGCTGATCTTGCCGTGCAGGACGGCCTTGACGGCGCCGCCGGTCTGCTCGAGGTAGAAGAGCAGCTCGTTCTTGCCGACGAGCGGGATCACCTTGAAGCTCAGCGGCGCGGGCGTGCCGGTCGGGTTGAGGATCGCGCTCGCGGTGCCCTTGCCGGCGATCGAGGTCTTGCACACCTTGGCCGGGCCGTTGAGGATCTCGGTGTCGGACTTGGTGCACTGCGGCAGGCCCTTGGTGGAGAGCTTGAGCGTGCTCGGCATCGTGATCGTGATGCGCTTGGCCGTGGTGTGGCTCGACGGATCGTTCTTCACCGACAGCGTGAGCTTCTCGGACTTCGGCTTGGACGCGGTGCCAGCGGCGGTCGGCGAGACGCTCGCGGTGACGCTGATGCTGGGCGCCTGGGCGTAGGCGACGCCGGCGGCACCGACTGCGAGCGCGGTCGCGCCGGCGGCGATGAGGGACTTACGCAACGAGGAACTCCTCCATAGTGCATGTGGGGCGCGGCGGGCATCCCCACCGCGCAGACCTGTCAACAACACGTCAAAACGGCAAAGGTTTCGCTGCTAGCGTCGCCCGGGACCGTGCGCGCCGCCGCCGCAAGCATCCACGCTCCCGCCTTTCCGCGCAACCTCGCATGGGCGAACGTCGCGCTGCTGCGGATGGATCAACAGCTCGGCAAGGTCGTGCTGGTCGAGTTCTTCGACTTCTGCCGCGTCAACTCGCTGCGGACGCTGCCGTATCTGAAGGCCTGGAACGAGCGCTACGCGGACGCCGGCCTGCGGATCGTCTCGGTGCACACCGGCGGGTTCCTCCCCGCCCGTGAGGAGGCCAATGTGCGCCGCGCCGTCGAGCGCCTGGAGATCCCCTGGCCGGTGGCGATCGACTCGCTGCTCGAGGTCTGGGACCTCTACGGCAACGAGGGCTGGCCCGCGCGCTACCTGTGGGGCCCCGAGCTGACGCTGCACTCGATGCATTACGGCGAGGGCGCCTACGCGGAGACCGAGCTCGAGATCCAGGCGCTGCTCGGCGCCGAGCGCGAGCCGCTCGCCCCGCTGCGCCCGGAGGACGACCCGCGGGCGCTGGTCGCCGTGCCGACGCCCGACCAGCCCGGCGCCTACTGCGGCCCCTACGCGGCCGGCGGCGCGTGGGCCGTCGTCGACGGAGCCGGCGAGCTGCGCGTGAACGGGCGCGCGGAGACGATCACCGAGCCGGGATGCTTCCCGCTGGTCGAGCACCAGCGTCACACCGAGGGGACGCTGGAGCTGCTCGCGAGCGACGGCGTGACCGTCCACGCCACCTGCTTCACGCCCGGCGTGGCCTGAGCACGTCGTGCCCGCGGTCGCCGAGCAGGCGCACGAGCCGCGGCGCCGCGCCGTCGACGATCTCGACCGCCGTTCCCGGCCAGTACGGCGAGCCGTTCGGCTCGGGCGAGAGGAAGTGGCGCTGATAGACCCAGCTGCCGGTGTTGAGGATGCGCGCGCCGCCGGGCGCCGTCCACTCCTGCGGGTCGTCGCCCGGCCACGGCCCTGAGCGATGCGAGTGGCCCCAGATCACGTGCGACGCGCCGCCCAGGCCGAGCCGCGCGATCACGTCGCCGATCCCGTGCAGGTAGCCGCGGCGCAGCGCGGACGGTGACAGCTTGCGCTCCAGCGGGCCCAGCCCGAGCCGGTTGAGCGCGAAGACCGCCGACGCATAGCCCGTCCCCAGGGCCAGGGTCCGCAGCGGGCGGCGGTGCCGGTCCGCGCCGGTGAGCGCGACCCACGTGCGCGCCGAGGCGCCCGCGCCGGCGCTCACGGCGCTGTGGTCCGAGCGCTGGGTGAGGGCGTGCAGCCACGCGTAGAGCGGCGAGAGCGCGGCCTCGTAGTCGTCCGGCGTCGCCGCGCCGGGCGGCAGGGGCGCGACGTAGCGCGCCATCGCGCCCGCCGCGAGGCGCTCGAAGGTCGGCACCGTCGTGTGGACGTCCGAGTAGTGGCCGTGGAAGGCGTAGACGCCGTCCGCGAGCCACAGCCCGGGGTAGGCGAAGCGCACGCGGGCCGGGCGCGCGGCGTCGGCGAGCCGGAGCGGGAGCGATCCGCCCTGCTCGGGCCCGTAGAACTGCTCGAGGCCGAGGAACCCGGCCGGCTCCTCCTCGAGCAGGGCGCCGATCCAGCCCGCGGCGAGCCCGTGGTCGTGGTTGCCGCCGAGGATCACCAGCTCGCCGTCGGGGCCGAGCGCCTCGCCCGCGGCGGCGAAGAACGGCAGCGCGATCTCCAGCGCCTGACGATGGGCGGCCTCGCGCAGCTCCAGCCCGTCGCCGAGGACCACGAGCCGGTTGGCGGCGCGGATCGCCTCCAGCAGCGGCGCGCGCAGGTCCTCACGGCGCAGCAGGTCGCGCCCGTCGGAGTGGCCGAGGTGGAGATCGGAGATCACGAGGGTCCGCACGCGAGCCCTCTAGTCTGCCCGCCCATGCCGCCGCTCGCCGGGATTCTGGTCGCCGACTTCTCGCGCGTGCTCGCCGGGCCGCTCGCGGCGATGCTGCTCGGCGACCTCGGCGCCGACGTGATCAAGGTCGAGCGCCCGGACGGCGGCGATGACACGCGCGCCTGGGGGCCGCCGTGGCGCGACGGCGAGAGCACCTACTACCTCGGCCTCAACCGCAACAAGCGCTCGATCGCGCTCGACCTGCACGACGAGACCGACCGCGCGCTGGCGCGGACGCTGGGCGAGCGCGCGGACGTACTGATCGAGTCCTTCCGGCCGGGCCTGATCGACTCCTGGGGGCTGGACGGCGACACGCTGCGGACGGCCAACCCGGGGCTCGTCTCCTGCTCGGTGACCGCATTCGGCAGCGCCGAGGGCGCGAAGGGCCTGCCCGGCTATGACTTCTTGGCGCAGGCCATGGGCGGGCTGATGGCGGTGACCGGAGAGCCGGACGGGCGGCCGCTGAAGGCCGGCACCGCGGTCGTCGACCTCGTGTGCGGGCTGCTGGCCGCCAACGGCATCCAGGCCGCGCTGATCGAGCGCGCGCGCACCGGGATCGGGCGCCATGTCGAGGTGTCGCTGATGGACTCGGTGCTGACGTGCCTGCTCAACCAGGGCAGCGCGTGGGTCGCGGCCGGCGTGCGCGGGCGCCGTCGCGGCAACCGCCACCCGAGCATCGTCCCGTACGAGACCTACGAGACGGCCGACCGCCCGCTGGCCGTCGCGGCCGCCAACGAGCGCATGTTCCGCCGCCTGTGGGACGCGGTCGGGCTCGAGCTCGACGAGCGCTTCGAGACGAACGCGGGCCGGGTGGAGCACGCCGACGAGCTCGCGGCCGCGCTCGAGTCGGTCCTGCGCGGGCACCCGGCCGACCACTGGATCGCGGTCTTCCGCGCCGCCGGCATCCCGGCGGGTCCGATCAACGAGATCGACGAGGCGTTCGCGCTGGCCGACGAGCTCGGCATGGAGCCGGTCGAGACGGTCGACTCGCTGCCGGTCATCCGCCCGCCCCTGCGCATCGACGGCGAGCGCCCGCCGGTGCGCCTGCGCCCGCCGCGGCTCGACGAGCACGGCGCCGACCTCAGGGCGTGGCTGGCAGCTGGTGGTGCGTGACGAGCTCGCCGTCGCGCAGGAGGTGCACGAGAAACCCGGCCGGCTCCTCGACGATGCGCATCTCGGGCGCGAGCTCGGAATAGCTGTTCGTGCTCGGGCAGCAGACGACCGGGCACCCGCCGAGCATCCCGAAGACCGTGCGATGGACGTGGCCGGCGACCACGCGCCGGACCTGCGGCGACGCCGCCAGCAGGTCGCCGAGCGCGGCGACGTTGGCGGCCGCGAGCTTGGCGATCGGCGCCGCGTCACCGGCGCGGAGGTGGGGGTCGCTGAGCTGGGCGAGCATTCCCGGGACCCTAGCAACTCGAGTTGACAACACCTGGTTAGTCAACTAGAGTTGCTCGCATGATGATGGTCGAGATCGCACCGTCGCAGCCCGAGGACCCGGCTGACGGGCTCGCGGCGGTGGCGGCGCTGCGGCGCCTGGCCGAGCAGCTCGAGGCGGCGGAGGTGGAACGGGCGATGCGCGCCGGCTGGAGCTGGCCCGAGGTGGCCGAGGCGCTCGGCGTGACGCGCCAGGCCGTGCACAAGAAGCACGCCAAGCGGCTGATCGCCGCGGGCGTCGAGTTGAGGAGGCGATGACGGTGTTCCAGCGCTTGGCGCATCCGGCCGGGAAGGTCATCCAGCTCGCGGTCGACGTCGCGCAGGAGGTCGGCGCGCCGACCGTCGAGAGCGAGCACCTGCTCTTGGCGGCCACGCGCGAGCCCGACCCGGCGGCGCAACTGCTGCGCGAGGCGGGACTGGACTACGCGGGCCTGAGCCGCGCGCTGGCCGAGGAGACCCGGCGCAGCCTCGCGTCGGTCGGCGTCACCGGCGACGCGCCGTACTTCAGCCCGTTCACGGCGCGCCCGCGGCTCGGCAACTCGGCGAAGCTCGCGCTGCACCGCGGCGTGACCGCGGCGGTCGCCGCCGGACAGAAGGAGATCCAGCTGCGCCACGTCGTGCTCGGCGTCCTGCGGGCGCAGGTCGGCACGGTGCCGCGCGCGCTCGAGGGCGCGGACGTCGACCGCGCCGCGCTGATCGCCCGGATCGAAGCGGCCTAAGCCTGCTCGGCGGCGGTCATCGCCTGCCGGATCTGCTTGGGCAGCATGAACCGCACGTCCTCGCGCAGCACCTCGAAGTCCGACACGTCGATCGTGCCGCGGGCGCGGAAGAACGCGACGAGGTTCTCGACGAGCGCCTCGGGCGCGCTAGCGCCGCTCGAGATCCCCACCACGCGCGCGCCCTCGAGCCATTCCTCGCGCACCTGGTCGGCGCCGTCGATCAGGTGCGCGGCGGCGCCGTGGTCGCGCGCGACGTCCACGAGCCGGTTGGAGTTCGACGAGTTCTTCGAGCCGATCACCAGCACCAGATCGCAGTGCTCGGCCATCTGCTTCACGGCGGCCTGGCGGTTGGTGGTGGCGTAGCAGATGTCGTCGGTGCGCGGCCCGGTGATGTGCGGGAAGCGCTCGCGCAGGCGGGCGATGATCGAGCGCGTCTCGTCGACCGACAGCGTCGTCTGGGAGATGTAGGCGACCTTCTCCGGGTCGTCGAGCTCCAGCGCGTCGACGTCGCCCTCGGACTCGACCAGCACGATGTGCTCGGGCGCCTCGCCCATCGTGCCCTCGACCTCCTCGTGGCCGGCGTGGCCGATCAGCACGATCGTGTAGCCCTCGGACGCGAACTTCAACGCTTCGCGGTGCACCTTGGTGACGAGCGGGCAGGTGGCGTCGATCGTCCGCAGGCCGCGCCGCTCGGCGTCGGCATGCACCGCCGGCGCCACGCCGTGGGCGGAGAAGACCGTCAGCGCGCCCTCGGGGATCGTCTCGTCGAGCTCGTCGACGAACACCGCGCCGCGCGAGCGCAGGGTCTCCACGACGTGCTTGTTGTGGACGATCTCCTTGCGGACGTAGACCGGCGCGCCGTAGAGCTCCAGCGCGCGCTCGACCGTCTCGACGGCGCGGTCCACGCCGGCGCAGTAGCCGCGCGGCGCCGCCAACAGGAGCTTTTCGGGCGCGTGCATGGACTTCGAGTGTAGGAGCGTCAGCGCAGCGTCCGCAGCAGCTCGAGGACCGCCTCGCCGGAGCGGTCGAGCGAGGCCGCGGAGACCGCCGACAGGTCGTCGCACGTCTTGTGCCAGCACGGGAAGCTGAAATCGATCAGGTCGATCGACGGCACGCCCTTCTCCAGGAACGGCGTGTGGTCGTCCTCCACCACGCCCTGGGTCTCGTCCGGGAAGTTGATGCCCGAGCCGACCTTCTGCGCGGCGGAGCGCAGCTTGGCCCACAGCACCGGGTCAGAGCTGGCGTCGCGCGGGATCGAGAGGTCCTTGTCGGCCACGAAGTCGAGCAGGATCAGTGCCTTGAGCTCGGACGCGTGCCGGGCCGCGTAGGCCTTGGACCCGCGCACGCCGGTGCCGAGGAAGTCGCTGTCGTCGGTCGCCTCCTCGCCGTCGAAGGCCAGGAAGCGGATCGGCGGCGCGTCCTTGGCCCGCTTGACCGTTCGCAGGTCGCGCGCGATCTCGAGCATCTCCGCGGTCCCGCCCGCGCCGTCCTCGGCGCCGACGAAGCCCGGCAGGTCCTTGGTGTCGTAGTGCGCGGCGAGCGCGATCGCCTTGCCCTTGCCGGGAAGCTCGCCGACGACGTTGCGCAGCCCGCCCGGCACCGCCTCGTAGTGGGCGTGCGGGAGCCGCCGCTTGATGTATGCGGCGAGTTGCTTGGCCTTGGCCGAGCCGGCCGGCCGCGGGCCGAGGTGCACCTGGTAGGCGAGCATCGACCACGCGCGGGCACTGTCGAAGCGGTCGGGCCGCGCGGCCGCGGTGGCCGTGGCGGTGGGCGCGGCGGCGGCGGCGCGATGCGGCGGGTCAGACGATCCGCAGCCCAGCAGCAGCGCCGCGCAGAGCGCGGTGGCGAGACGCGTGGTCATGCCCACGCCCTCGAGGGTAAAGGAGAGGCGCTCAGGTGCCGATGAGGTCGTCGTGACGACGTCCCGTGTGCTCTCGCTGCTCGCCGCGCTCGCGAGCCCTGTCTTCATGGTCGCCGCCGTTGCCGGCTGGCTGACCGGCTACTGGCCCGCAAACCCCTACACGCTCGGGCTGAGCGCGGTGCTGGTCATCGCCGGGCCGGCCCTGGGCATCGTGCACGTGGCGATGGTCCGCGAGCTGGAAGAGGAGGACGACGTCACGGAGGTCCTCGTGCCCGAGCCGCCGCGTGTCGCCGCCCCGGCCCGCTCGCGCTTCCCGGGGCCGCCGGTCTCGCCCCAGCACGCCGCCGCGCGCGCCTTCCACAACTGGCGTGACAGCCCGGTGCCGGCGATCGAGCGGCGCGACCGCGCGCGGCGCGCCGAGCGCTACCTGCGCAGCGCGTGACCTAGTGTCCCGCGGGTGGACCCGCTGCTGATCGCCGCCGGTGCCGGTGTCGTCGCCGGCACCGTGCTGCAGTCCGCGACCGGAATGGGCTTCTCGCTCGCCGCCGCGCCGCTCGTGTTCGCGGCCGTCGCCCCGGCGCCGGCGGTGGGCCTGCTCACGCTGCTCGGGACCGAGGTCAACCTGCTGACGCTCGGCACCGAGCGCCGCCGGCCGCAGCCGCTGTGGGGCTCGTGCGCGGTGCTGCTCGCGGCCGCCGCGCCGGGCGCGTTCCTGGGCGTCGCGGTGCTGCGCGCACTGCCCGCCGTGGGCCTGCAGATCGCGGTCACCGTCGGCGTGTTCGCGACGCTGCTGGCGCGGCGCGTGCGCGGCGCGCACCTGCCGGCCTGGCCGGCCGGCCTCGCCGCGGGCGCGCTCACCACCTCGACCACCACGTCCGGTCCGCCGCTGCTGCTGCACCTGCTCGATCGCGATCACGCGCCGGAAGCGATCCGCGACACGCTGACCGTCGTCTTCCTCGGGCTGAGCGCGCTAGGCGCGCTCGCGCTGTGGGTCACCGGGACGCCCGCGCTACCGGACGGCACGCTCGTGGCGGCGCTGGTCCCGACCGTCGCCGTCGCCCACCTGGCCGGCCGGCGCGTCTTCGCGCGGCTGGTCGCGGGCGGCCGCTACGAGCCGGTCCTGAACGTCGTGCTCGTGTTAGCGGTCCTGTTGGGGCTGGTCGGCGTCCTCGCGTAAGGGGGTAGCCTTGCGCCGCATGGCGCAGGCGCATGGTGACCGTCTCTCCGCGATCGACGCATCGTTCCTCGCGCAGGAACGGGCGAACAGCCACATGCACGTCGGCGCGGTGCTGATCTTCGAGGGCCCCGCACCGGCGTACGAGGACTTCCTGACCCACATCCGCTCGCGGTTGCACCTCGTACCGCGCTACCGCCACAGGCTCGCGTTCCCGCCGCTGGAGACCGGCCGGCCGGTGTGGATCGACGACTCGAGCTTCAACCTCGAGTACCACGTGCGCCACACGGCGCTGCCCGCCCCCGGCTCGGAGGAGCAGCTGCGCGCGCTGGCCGCGCGCGTGCACTCGCAGCGGCTGGACCGCGCGAAGCCGCTGTGGGAGACGTGGCTCGTGCAGGGGCTCGAGAACGGGCGCTTCGCACTGATCTCCAAGTCGCACCACTCGCTGGTCGACGGCGTCGCCGGCGTGGACCTGATGACCGTGCTCTTCGACGCCACGCCCGAGCCGCAGACGCCGCCGCACGACGGCCGGCCGTGGGTCGCGGCGCCCGAGCCGAGCCCGCTGGCGCTGGCCGCGCGCGGCATCCAGGGGCTCGCGCGGCTGCCGTTCGAGCTCGCCGGACGCGCGGTCACGGCCGCCACGCACCCGGCGTCGTCGCTGGAGCTGGCGCGCGAGGCGCTGGAGGGCATCGGCGAGGTCGCGTGGGCGGGGCTCAACCCGGCGCCGGACACGCCGCTGAACGTCCCGATCGGCCCGCACCGGCGGCTCGCATTCGTGCGCAACGACCTGGCCGACTTCAAGCGCGTCAAGGACACGCTGGGCGGGACGGTCAACGACGTCGTGCTCACGGTCGTGGCCGGCGGCCTGCGCAGCTGGCTGCGCTCGCGCGGCGTGCGCACCGAGGGGCTCGAGCTGCGCGCGCTGGTGCCGGTCTCGATCCGCGGCAAGGACGAGCGGGGCAACCTCGGCAACCGGATCGTCGCCATGCGCGGCCCGCTGCCGGTCTACGTCGAGGACCCGGTCGCGCGGCTGCGGGTCGTGCGCCAGGCGATGGACGGCCTGAAGGAGTCAAAGCAGGCGGTCGGCGCGGAGGTGATCGCCGGACTCGAGGCGCTCGCGCCGCCGACGATCCTCGCCCAGGCCTCGCGGCTGCAGTTCTCGACGCGGCTGTTCAACCTGCTGGTCACGAACGTGCCGGGCCCGCAATTCCCGCTCTACGTGCTGGGGCGCGAGCTCCAGGACCTCTTCCCGGTCGCCTTCCTGCCCGACAACCAGGCGCTCGCGGTCGCGATCATGTCCTACAACGGCCGGATCGACTTCGGCCTGCTCGGCGACTACGACGCGGTCCCCGACCTCGGCGAGCTGGGCGACGCGCTGAACGTGTCGCTGGCGGAGCTGGTCGCGGCCACCAGGCCGACGCGGCGCAAACGCAAGGCGGCCGCCCGCTAGCGTGCTCGTCGTGTGGAGGACGGTCGCTGCCGGCCTCGCCGCGACAGCGCTCTGGCCGCCGGCGCCGCTGGTCGTCCAGGACCCCGCCGACGCGCCCGGGCTCGACGTCGTATCCGCCTCGCTCGGCCAGCAGGCGACGCAGTTCCAGCTGCGCGTGACGACCCGCCAGCGCTGGCAGCCGGCCTACCTCGGCGCCGGCGGCCCGCGCTCGCTGTGCCTCGTGATCACCCAGGGCACGCGGTTCGAGCTCTGCGTCACCGGCCGCCATCCCGTGCTCGACCGCGACGGGTCGGCGACGCAGGCGACGGTGTCGGCCGACGGCACGACGCTGCTGGCCGCGTTCTCCCCGCTCGATGTCGGGCTCGCGCCGGGTCCGTTCACGTGGCACGTCGAGTCGCACTGGCGCAAGCTGCCCGCGTGCGCAGCCGGCTGCGCCGACCGCACGCAGGAGCAGCGAGGGGAGGCGAGGCTGCTGGCCGCGCCGCCGTGCTTCGGCGCCGCGGCGCGCGATCCGTGGCATCCGTGCGCGAACCCGGGGCTGCGCAGGATCGTCACGCCGGCGCCGGAGCTCGCGCTGATCACGCCCAACGCCCCGTGCGTCGAGCGCAAGGGGCGCGGCGCGGTGCTGCCGTGCGTGTTCGGGGCGCCGCCCGCCGCGGCGCGCGAGACGTTCGCGCTGGTCGGCGACAGCCACGCCGAGCACTGGCGCGCGTCGCTCGACGTCGTCGCGCAGGCGCTGCACTGGCGCGGGATCTCCGTCACGCGCTCGGGCTGCCCGTTCAACGAGACCCCGGTCAGGCTGTCCAGCGCATCGCTGACCGCGAGCTGCCGCCGCTGGAACGCCGCGCTACGGAGCTGGTTCCACCGCCACCCCGAGGTCCACGCGGTCGTGACCGCGGGCCACTCGCTCGCGCGGTTCAACGGCGACGCGGCGGCGGGCTTCAGGGCGACGTGGCGGCACCTGCCCAGGACCGTCCGCCGCATCTACGTGCTGCGCGACACGCCGACCGCGGTGCACCCGGAGAGCGGCTGCGTGGCGCGGCTGATGCGCGCGCACGCCGCGATCGGCCGGCGCTGCGCGCAGGCGCGCGCGAAGATGCTGCGGCCCGACCCCGCCGCCGTCGCGGCGGCCGCGCCCGGCGACCCGCGCGTGAAGCTGCTCGACCTCACGCCGCTGCTGTGCACGCCGGCGGTCTGCCCGCCCGTGATCGGCGGCGTGCTCGTCCGCAAGGACGGCGATCATCTCACGCGCCTGTTCGCCACCACGCTCGGACCGTTCGTGCTGCGGGCGATCCGGCGCAGCTGAGAGATGCTCTTCCCCACCGTCCAGTTCGCGCTCTTCTTCCCGCTCGTGCTCGCGCTGTCGTGGGCGCTGATGTCGCGCCCGGCGCTCTGGAAGCCGTTCATCATCGTCGCCAGCTACGTGTTCTACGCGTGCGCCAACTGGCGCTTCTGCCTGCTGCTGGGCGGCGTGACGCTCGGCAACCAGGCCGCGGCGAAGCTGCTCGGGCGCACGCAGAGCGAGCGCCGCCGGAGCTGGATCGTCGGCGTCGCGGTGGCGCTCGACCTGCTCACGCTCGCGGTCTTCAAGTACTACGCGTTCTTCGTCTCGAGCGTCGCGAACACGCTCGGGGACGTCGGCCTCGCGCCGCCGCTGCCGCTGCTGACGATCGCGCTGCCGGTCGGCGTGAGCTTCTTCACGTTCCAGGCGATCTCCTACGTCGTCGACGTCAAGCGCCGGCTCGTCGACGCGGCGTCCACGCTCGACGTCGCGGTCTACCTCAGCTTCTTCCCGCACCTGGTGGCGGGCCCGATCGTGCGCGCCCGCGAGTTCCTGCCCCAGCTCGCGACGCCGCGCGACCCGGAGCACGTCGCGGTCGGTTCGGGCCTCGCGCTGATCGCGCTGGGGCTGGTCAAGAAGGTCGTGATCGCCGACTACCTCGCGCGCACGGTCGTCGATCCCGGTGTTCGCGGTCCCGCAGTCCTACCACGGGCTCGACGTGCTGCTGGCGTCCTACGCCTACGCCGCGCAGATCTTCTGCGACTTCTCCGGCTACACCGACATGGCGATCGGGCTGGCGCTGCTGATGGGGTTCATCTTCCCCCAGAACTTCCGCAGCCCGTACCGCGCGCTCGGCTTCCGCGACTTCTGGCGGCGCTGGCACATGACGCTCTCACGCTTCCTGCGCGACTTCCTGTACATCCCGCTCGGCGGCAGTCGCAAGGGGCGCTGGAAGACGTACCGCAACCTCTTCGCTACGATGGTGCTGGGCGGGCTGTGGCACGGCGCGGCGTGGACGTTCGTGCTGTGGGGCGCGCTGCACGGGACCGGGCTGTGCGTCGAGCACGCGCTCGGCGCCCGCGTCGAGCGCGTCCCCGCGTGGCTGCGCTGGCTGGTGACGTTCCACCTCGTGGTGCTGGGCTGGATCATCTTCCGCGCGCAGAGCCTGGACCTCGCCGGCAGCGTGCTCGCGCAGCTCTTCACGGCGGGCGCGCCGACGCTGTGGACGGCGCCCGTGCTGGTCGCCGTGACGGTGGTGATCGGCACGCAGCTGCTGCCCGCCGGGGCCGTCGAGGGGCTGCAGGTCCGGATCGAGCGCCTGCAGCCGGCGCTGCTGGGCCTCGCGCTCGCCGTCGTCACGATCCTCGCCGCCGCCACGGTCCCGAGCCGCGGCGTCGCCCCGTTCATCTACTTCCGCTTCTGACCGTGACCGACGACAGCCTCATGAACCGCTTCGACCGCGCCGGTCTGCGCCGCTTCCGCGCGCGCGACGGGATTCTCGCGGTGCTGCTCGCCAGCGTCGCGCTGATCGGGTTCGAGGGCGCGTCGGTGCGGCATGCGGGGGAGCAGATGAGCCCTGGGATCGGCCGCGACATCGTGCTCGGCGTCGGCCGGCCGACGGGCTGGGTCGCGGACCGGCTCCCGCTCGCGCACGCCGCGCACGAGGCCACCGCCTGGCTCTCCCCCGACGAGGCGCTGAGCTCCGGCGGCTCCTTCGCCGGGCTCGCCAAGCAGGCGCCCGGGAACGTCCCGGCGGTGACCGCGGACGCGTTCGACCCCGCGCAGCTCGGGGCCAAGCCACCGCCGCCGCGGCCGCTGAAGACGCTGCTGGTGACCGGCGACTCGATGTCCACGCCGCTCGATGCCGAGCTCGCGCGCAAGCTCGTGCCGGCGGGCGTGCGCGTGGTGCGCGACCCGCACCTCGGGACCGGCATCTCCAAGAGCTTCCTGGTCGACTGGGGCCAGCTCGCCGCCAGCCAGGTCAAGCGCGACCACCCGGGCGCCGTCGTCGTGTTCATCGGCGCGAACGAGGGCTTCCCGATCAACGGCGTGCGCTGCTGCGGCGCCGCCTGGGCCGCCGCCTACGCGAACCGCGCGCGGGCGATGATGAACACCTACCGTGCCGGCGGCGCCGCGCGCGTCTTCTGGATCACGCTGCCGGCGCCGCGCTCGGCGGCGCGCGCCTCGATCAGCCGCGTCGTCAACGCCGCGATCGGCGTCGCCGCCGAGCCGTGGCGCAGCCAGATCCGGCTGATCGACACGCCGCCGATCTTCACGCCCAAGGGCTACCGCGATGCGATGCCGGTCGCCGGCAAGGACACGATCGTGCGCCAGGCCGACGGCATCCACCTCAACGACGCGGGCGCCGCGCTGCTGGCCACGGTCGTGGTCGCCCGTCTGCGCCAGGACTTCACGTTTGCGGGCAGGTGACGCTGCGGCTAGCGTTGCGCCGATGTCGCGACTCATCGTTCTCTTCGCCGTCCTCGCCGCCGCACTCGTGGGCACGGCGAGCGCGCACGCGGCCACCGCGGCGCAGACGTGCAAGCCCCCGAGCTATCCCGGGACGGGCTACTTCACGTCACTGAGCGTGAAGGGGACCAGCTGCGCCACGGGGCGCAAGTTCGTGGTCGCCTACTACAAGTGCCGCCTCGCGCACGGGAAGGCCGGCCGCTGCGTCAAGAAGGTCATGGGCTACAGCTGCCAGGAGAAGCGCGAGACGATCCCGACCGAGATCGACGCGCGCGTGACCTGCCGCGACGGCAACCGCAGCATCACCCACACCTATCAGCAGAACACCTAGGGCCCGTTGAAGTAATTACTGACGGTGCGATGGTGTAGTTCCATTCTTCAACGAACCCTAGTGTCGGGCGATGTTCACGCTCGCGGTTGCTCGTCAGTGATCTCGAGTCCGCGCTCGTAGGCGCGCTCATCGAGCTGCGCGTAGAGCTTGAGCCCGGTGCCGGTTTTGGTCGCTGCGATCAGGTTGATGATGACCTCGAGGGTCTCAAGCGGCTTGCCGCGCCAGTTGAGGCTGACGAAGCTGAACATGCGGTGCTCGATCTTGTTCCACTTGCTGGTGCCGGGCGGGAAGTGGCAGACCCGGATCTCCAGGCCGGTTCTGTCGGCGAGTCGCTGCAGCTCGTAGCGCCATAGGCGCGTGCGGGGGTTGTTCGAGCCGCCGGAGTCGGCGGTGATCGTCAGCCTGCGGGTATCGGGGTAACGGGCCTTGCCGAGGTGCTCCCACCAGCAGATGATCGTGTTGACCGCGAACTGCGCGGTGTCGGAGGTGATCCCGACGCTGACCCAGCCCTCGTCGGCGGCCAGGTCATAGACGCCGTAGGGGATCGCATGCCCGAGTCGCTTGTCCTTGAAGTCGTGCCCGCGGACCTCGACCGGCTTGCCTTTGGGCTCGAACTCGCGCCCGACGGCCTTGAAGTCGCCGACCAGCTCGCGCTTTTTGGCATCGATGCTGATCACCGGCTCGCCGGCCGCGACCGCCGCCCCGACGATCTCGTTGATGTGCTCGAACTGCGCGTCGCGATCAGGATGCTGGGCGCCCTCACGCGTCTTCTTGTTGGCCTGCAGGCTGTAGCCCTTGGCCTTCAATAGCCGCAGCACGGTGCGATCAACGACCGCGTGCCCTTGCCCGCGCAACGCCTCGGCCAGCTTCGCCCCGCTCTTGCTCGTCCACCGCAACGGCGACTCCGGATCCCCGCGCGTAACCGGATCGATCAACCGATCCAGGTCGGGCTCAAGATCGGGATCGCGCTCCAACGCCGACGGCCGCCCCGCACCCATACGCCGAACCCGCCCCGCCTCGAGCTCCTGCTCGCCGGCAAGCTCGACCAATCCCCGCCTGACTGTGGACTCCGAGATCCCGGTCGCCCGCACCACCGCCGCGATCCCTCCCCGGCCCGCCGAACGCGCCTCCGCCGCCGCCCAGCGCCGCCGCGAACGCTCGTTCAACAGCGCCCGCATCGCCTGATAGCGCTCAGCAATCGCCGCCTCGTCAACCACACCCCCAAGTTCTACGCCCGACCACACACCCCTCCAGTAATTTTGTCGTGCACCCCTAGGGCCCGTTGAAGAATTCCGGTATGCCCGCTGAGAGGCCCGAAGCCCGCGCTGATCCGACGTCGGGCACTCAGCGCCTGGTCTCGTACCTGGTCAGCACCACGCCGTCGGGAAACGTCCGGGTCTCCACCAGGCTCAGGTTCACCCAGTGGTCCAGGGCCGTGAAGAACGGCGTGCCGCCGCCCACCAGGACCGGATGGGTGACGATCGCGTACTCGTCGATCAGCCCGGCCCGCATTGCCGCCGCGGCGAGTGTCGCACCGCCGATGTCCATGGGGCCGCCGTCGTCGGCCTTGAGCCTGGCGATCTCGGTGACCGCGTCGCCGGTGACCAGACGGGTGTTCCAGTCGACCGTGCTGGTCGTCGAGGAGAACACCACCTTCGGCATGTCCCGCCAGCGGCCGGCGAACTCGATCGCCGCCGGTGTGGCGCCCGGCTGCTTGTCGGCGGTCGGCCAGTGGGAGCTCATCGTCTCCCACAGCTTGCGCCCGTACAGCGCCAGGCCTGTCGCCCCCACCCGGTCCGACCACCACTGGAACAGTTCGTCGCTCGGCACGCTCCAGCCGAGGTCGTCGCCGGGCGCGGCGATGTAGCCGTCCAGGCTCAGGTTCATGCCGAAGGTCAGTTTCCGCATGGCGTCAGCCTCCCGTCGGCCCGAACCCGAAAACTCTCGTTTTTGCAGGCGCTAGGCGCGGATCAGTAGCCGAGCGCGAACTTCGCGTCCTCGGACATCTTGTCCCCGTCCGGCCGTGTCGCCTCGTAGTGTAGCGTCCGCCTAAGTATGTGATTAGCAGGGGAAATGCGGTGCCCGCTCGGCTGGCCGCGTGACGGCTCGTGATCGGCCCGTCCGGCTACGTTCGTTGACATCGCGTGGACATTCGCCTCAATGCCACGGGCACTCGTCGGCCGTCATGAAGCGCTTGCCGCGAACGTCGAGGAAGACGATCCACGGCTCGTCCGTGATGAAGAGGCCGCGCTGGCGGTTCGTCTTCAACTCCCACACCTTACGTCCCCGCGGGCACTGCCCGACCGAGGTAACGCTCGGGCCTGTGGAGCGCCTTGGCGACGAACGCTGGGGATGTCGCCTGCCCGACGGGTCGGCGCAGACGCGCGCGATCACCACGCGGAACTTCTGCGCCTGGTTACCGGTTAATGCCGGAACAGAAGTCGTCGAGCGTCCGCCTACGTCTTGACGGGTGCGAGTTGCAACACCGACATCCAACCTCTCTATAGCTGCTACCTCATCCAGCGCGGCATCGAGTGCCTCGATCACGCCTGGGGTCTCTAACACGACTCGCTCGTGCTCCGGGCTCGATGATCCGCGAGGCTGCGGGGGGAGGACAGCCCCAACGACGCGACGCGATTCGTTCGACGGCTCGCGGACAGTTTACTTCCATAGTCGTCGACCAGGCGCTCGTGATTAGTCGTCGGCTCGGTCTTCGTTGGCATCCTGTTGCACCTCCCTTCTGGTAGCGCCTTCTCAGCGTTACTTCTTCCAATTGTCGTCCAAGGGCTCGATGAGTTGGGTTATGAACAGCGGATAGATGGCCTACGCCGGCGACGACCGACGCCGCGCACGGGCTGGGCGCCGTAATCCAAGCGGACGAAGTCGAGCGTGAAGGGAAAAAAAAAAAAAAAAAAAAAAAAAAAAAAAAAAAAAAAAAAAAAAAAAAAAAAAAAAAAAAAAAAAAAAAAAAAAAAAAAAAAAAAAAAAAAAAAAAAAAAAAAAAAAAAAAAAAAAAAAAAAAAAAAAAAAAAAAAAAAAAAAAAAAAAAAAAAAAAAAAAAAAAAAAAAAAAAAAAAAAAAAAAAAAAAAAAAAAAAAAAAAAAAAAAAAAAAAAAAAAAAAAAAAAAAAAAAAAAAAAAAAAAAAAAAAAAAAAAAAAAAAAAAAAAAAAAAAAAAAAAAAAAAAAAAAAAAAAAAAAAAAAAAAAAAAAAAAAAAAAAAAAAAAAAAAAAAAAAAAAAAAAAAAAAAAAAAAAAAAAAAAAAAAAAAAAAAAAAAAAAAAAAAAAAAAAAAAAAAAAAAAAAAAAAAAAAAAAAAAAAAAAAAAAAAAAAAAAAAAAAAAAAAAAAAAAAAAAAAAAAAAAAAAAAAAAAAAAAAAAAAAAAAAAAAAAAAAAAAAAAAAAAAAAAAAAAAAAAAAAAAAAAAAAAAAAAAAAAAAAAAAAAAAAAAAAAAAAAAAAAAAAAAAAAAAAAAAAAAAAAAAAAAAAAAAAAAAAAAAAAAAAAAAAAAAAAAAAAAAAAAAAAAAAAAAAAAAAAAAAAAAAAAAAAAAAAAAAAAAAAAAAAAAAAAAAAAAAAAAAAAAAAAAAAAAAAAAAAAAAAAAAAAAAAAAAAAAAAAAAAAAAAAAAAAAAAAAAAAAAAAAAAAAAAAAAAAAAAAAAAAAAAAAAAAAAAAAAAAAAAAAAAAAAAAAAAAAAAAAAAAAAAAAAAAAAAAAAAAAAAAAAAAAAAAAAAAAAAAAAAAAAAAAAAAAAAAAAAAAAAAAAAAAAAAAAAAAAAAAAAAAAAAAAAAAAAAAAAAAAAAAAAAAAAAAAAAAAAAAAAAAAAAAAAAAAAAAAAAAAAAAAAAAAAAAAAAAAAAAAAAAAAAAAAAAAAAAAAAAAAAAAAAAAAAAAAAAAAAAAAAAAAAAAAAAAAAAAAAAAAAAAAAAAAAAAAAAAAAAAAAAAAAAAAAAAAAAAAAAAAAAAAAAAAAAAAAAAAAAAAAAAAAAAAAAAAAAAAAAAAAAAAAAAAAAAAAAAAAAAAAAAAAAAAAAAAAAAAAAAAAAAAAAAAAAAAAAAAAAAAAAAAAAAAAAAAAAAAAAAAAAAAAAAAAAAAAAAAAAAAAAAAAAAAAAAAAAAAAAAAAAAAAAAAAAAAAAAAAAAAAAAAAAAAAAAAAAAAAAAAAAAAAAAAAAAAAAAAAAAAAAAAAAAAAAAAAAAAAAAAAAAAAAAAAAAAAAAAAAAAAAAAAAAAAAAAAAAAAAAAAAAAAAAAAAAAAAAAAAAAAAAAAAAAAAAAAAAAAAAAAAAAAAAAAAAAAAAAAAAAAAAAAAAAAAAAAAAAAAAAAAAAAAAAAAAAAAAAAAAAAAAAAAAAAAAAAAAAAAAAAAAAAAAAAAAAAAAAAAAAAAAAAAAAAAAAAAAAAAAAAAAAAAAAAAAAAAAAAAAAAAAAAAAAAAAAAAAAAAAAAAAAAAAAAAAAAAAAAAAAAAAAAAAAAAAAAAAAAAAAAAAAAAAAAAAAAAAAAAAAAAAAAAAAAAAAAAAAAAAAAAAAAAAAAAAAAAAAAAAAAAAAAAAAAAAAAAAAAAAAAAAAAAAAAAAAAAAAAAAAAAAAAAAAAAAAAAAAAAAAAAAAAAAAAAAAAAAAAAAAAAAAAAAAAAAAAAAAAAAAAAAAAAAAAAAAAAAAAAAAAAAAAAAAAAAAAAAAAAAAAAAAAAAAAAAAAAAAAAAAAAAAAAAAAAAAAAAAAAAAAAAAAAAAAAAAAAAAAAAAAAAAAAAAAAAAAAAAAAAAAAAAAAAAAAAAAAAAAAAAAAAAAAAAAAAAAAAAAAAAAAAAAAAAAAAAAAAAAAAAAAAAAAAAAAAAAAAAAAAAAAAAAAAAAAAAAAAAAAAAAAAAAAAAAAAAAAAAAAAAAAAAAAAAAAAAAAAAAAAAAAAAAAAAAAAAAAAAAAAAAAAAAAAAAAAAAAAAAAAAAAAAAAAAAAAAAAAAAAAAAAAAAAAAAAAAAAAAAAAAAAAAAAAAAAAAAAAAAAAAAAAAAAAAAAAAAAAAAAAAAAAAAAAAAAAAAAAAAAAAAAAAAAAAAAAAAAAAAAAAAAAAAAAAAAAAAAAAAAAAAAAAAAAAAAAAAAAAAAAAAAAAAAAAAAAAAAAAAAAAAAAAAAAAAAAAAAAAAAAAAAAAAAAAAAAAAAAAAAAAAAAAAAAAAAAAAAAAAAAAAAAAAAAAAAAAAAAAAAAAAAAAAAAAAAAAAAAAAAAAAAAAAAAAAAAAAAAAAAAAAAAAAAAAAAAAAAAAAAAAAAAAAAAAAAAAAAAAAAAAAAAAAAAAAAAAAAAAAAAAAAAAAAAAAAAAAAAAAAAAAAAAAAAAAAAAAAAAAAAAAAAAAAAAAAAAAAAAAAAAAAAAAAAAAAAAAAAAAAAAAAAAAAAAAAAAAAAAAAAAAAAAAAAAAAAAAAAAAAAAAAAAAAAAAAAAAAAAAAAAAAAAAAAAAAAAAAAAAAAAAAAAAAAAAAAAAAAAAAAAAAAAAAAAAAAAAAAAAAAAAAAAAAAAAAAAAAAAAAAAAAAAAAAAAAAAAAAAAAAAAAAAAAAAAAAAAAAAAAAAAAAAAAAAAAAAAAAAAAAAAAAAAAAAAAAAAAAAAAAAAAAAAAAAAAAAAAAAAAAAAAAAAAAAAAAAAAAAAAAAAAAAAAAAAAAAAAAAAAAAAAAAAAAAAAAAAAAAAAAAAAAAAAAAAAAAAAAAAAAAAAAAAAAAAAAAAAAAAAAAAAAAAAAAAAAAAAAAAAAAAAAAAAAAAAAAAAAAAAAAAAAAAAAAAAAAAAAAAAAAAAAAAAAAAAAAAAAAAAAAAAAAAAAAAAAAAAAAAAAAAAAAAAAAAAAAAAAAAAAAAAAAAAAAAAAAAAAAAAAAAAAAAAAAAAAAAAAAAAAAAAAAAAAAAAAAAAAAAAAAAAAAAAAAAAAAAAAAAAAAAAAAAAAAAAAAAAAAAAAAAAAAAAAAAAAAAAAAAAAAAAAAAAAAAAAAAAAAAAAAAAAAAAAAAAAAAAAAAAAAAAAAAAAAAAAAAAAAAAAAAAAAAAAAAAAAAAAAAAAAAAAAAAAAAAAAAAAAAAAAAAAAAAAAAAAAAAAAAAAAAAAAAAAAAAAAAAAAAAAAAAAAAAAAAAAAAAAAAAAAAAAAAAAAAAAAAAAAAAAAAAAAAAAAAAAAAAAAAAAAAAAAAAAAAAAAAAAAAAAAAAAAAAAAAAAAAAAAAAAAAAAAAAAAAAAAAAAAAAAAAAAAAAAAAAAAAAAAAAAAAAAAAAAAAAAAAAAAAAAAAAAAAAAAAAAAAAAAAAAAAAAAAAAAAAAAAAAAAAAAAAAAAAAAAAAAAAAAAAAAAAAAAAAAAAAAAAAAAAAAAAAAAAAAAAAAAAAAAAAAAAAAAAAAAAAAAAAAAAAAAAAAAAAAAAAAAAAAAAAAAAAAAAAAAAAAAAAAAAAAAAAAAAAAAAAAAAAAAAAAAAAAAAAAAAAAAAAAAAAAAAAAAAAAAAAAAAAAAAAAAAAAAAAAAAAAAAAAAAAAAAAAAAAAAAAAAAAAAAAAAAAAAAAAAAAAAAAAAAAAAAAAAAAAAAAAAAAAAAAAAAAAAAAAAAAAAAAAAAAAAAAAAAAAAAAAAAAAAAAAAAAAAAAAAAAAAAAAAAAAAAAAAAAAAAAAAAAAAAAAAAAAAAAAAAAAAAAAAAAAAAAAAAAAAAAAAAAAAAAAAAAAAAAAAAAAAAAAAAAAAAAAAAAAAAAAAAAAAAAAAAAAAAAAAAAAAAAAAAAAAAAAAAAAAAAAAAAAAAAAAAAAAAAAAAAAAAAAAAAAAAAAAAAAAAAAAAAAAAAAAAAAAAAAAAAAAAAAAAAAAAAAAAAAAAAAAAAAAAAAAAAAAAAAAAAAAAAAAAAAAAAAAAAAAAAAAAAAAAAAAAAAAAAGTCTACTAACGATCGGCGGTGATGGAAACTACTTACTGGCTTGCAGTCTACCTGTCACGCCCGATGGACTCAACGGCATTTCAAGAACCCGTACAAACTCGTAAGCGTACATATCCCAACCGCCCTGCCAAGCGACTTTCCCTGCCGGGCGTCGGTGTTACCGAGCGTCCCCTATCCCCACGCCACGCCGCCGCGGCGCTGAGCGTGAATGAAGCTGTGATGCGAGCGGCACGTCGACATCAGGTTCTCCGGTCGCGCGGTGCGCCCCCGTCGGTGAGTTCGACGATGTGGTGAACACTGTCGGCGATCAGGCCGCACTCCTCGCCATCGTCTCCCACGAATTGGCAGAGCGGATGATCGAACAGTTGCCTGCGTCGGCTCATCCTCCACGGCTTGCTGCTGTAGAACGAGTCGAACACCAACCGGTTCGCCTTGCGCGCCACCTTCGCGTGCGCGTCGCAGCGACCACGCACGGTCGCCGGCTCGGGGCATCTGGCCTCCGCGCAGATCCGGGTCGGAGTCACTCGCCAACCCGGTCGACATCGAACCCGTGCAGAGCGCACACGTCCCCGAGATGCCGCTCCTCGACCGGGGTCAACTCACGCACCACGCACCCATCATCGAAGACGATCGTCTTGTACGGCGTCGTGTCCTTCGCGAACGCGTTCGCCGCCGCGAGCAACGACCCGAAATGCCGGAACTCCCCATCGCCCAGCATCTGGTCCGGGTCGGTCGTCGTGATCAGCTTCCACGGTCGCATCAAGACCTCGCAGGGGGTAGGGACGCTCGAGAACCCGGATGATCCGGCCCATAAAGTCGCCGCCTGGCTCAGTGCATAGAAATCCCGGTTTTCTTGGGACTCCGACGGCAGGCCGCTCAGCCGGATGGTGGCGTCGCTGTCGAGCGTGAGACGGCCGCGGCGAGCGCGGCGCGTGTCGCGGTTGTCGCGCGGTGGTGGTCGGCGCCGGCGAGGATGAGGTGGTCGACGACGTCGGCGACCTCGCTCGGTCCGTTGGCTCTGATGTACCGCTCGGCGAGGCTGGTCAGTGCCTTCAGGCTCAAGATCGTGGTCACGGCGTGTCCTCGCCGATGCGCGGCCAGTGTTCGACGACGGTCGCCCAGAACTTGATTGAGAGGTCGTCGTCGGGCTCGATTAGGCCGAGGTTCGCGAGTTGTCGGCCGAGCGCTCGGATCGTCTTGTCCTTCGCGCTCAGTGAGGCGTGCGTTGAGCGGTCGTCCATGCCCGTAAGAGTAGTTGCGCGGTCAACGGACCCGGGGCACTGGGCGTTCACGCATATCCCTCTCACGAGCCGGCCCTTACAGACCGAGCAACGGCTGGTGAACACGTGAACACCTAAAACACACCAACGCAGGAGAAGTGGGCTGCGCCCTCGCGCGCACGTATAGATACGTTTCGCGTGTTCACGTGTTCACCGGCTCTTTCTCGTCGAGGCTGGGAAGCACGCCGCGGTAGACGTCGACGCGGCGTGCGGGCCGGTGCTGCGCCCTTCGCGTCCGCTGAGCCCGTAGCCCTGAAGACGCACACGGCTCCAGCCGAGGTTCTGCATCCGGCGTCAACCCATCCGCGCGCGAGGCTGCCGCCGATGTACCGGCGCGCGGTCGTGCAGGTCCGAGACACGGATGACGAGTTCCCCAGTGCTCGAGTCATCAGGTATCGCGGCGGGCCGGTGACGAACCCGCTTAGCGGCTCGATGTCGCGCTGGAGATGCTTCGTCGCCTCGAAGCGCTCCGCCGCGGTGCCGAAGGTCGTGTGACCTCGATCCCCAGGCGCCGGCGAGGAACATCGCGATCATGCCCGTGGTCTCGTCGGCGTCGCTGAGCGCCTCTGTGGCGCCGCAGAGCATTCGGACGACATGCGCGATCTGCGGGCGTGCTCCGCTTTGAAGGCCGGGACTGCGGCGTCAGTCCCGATCGTCTGCCAGGCGAGGTCTTCGACGACCCGCTCCCGCGCGTTGATCCGCGATACAGGCTCGAAGCGGATCGCGCGCACCCATGTGGCGAGATCCGCGTGTCCTGCAGCGCCCCGGAGTCCCTCGCGGGCCCCGCCGATGATCGGGTAGCGCCCGTCGAGCGCGAAGACGGCCGTCAGCCACGCACACAGCCCGTGGCGGTCGTTGTAGACGGGCACGTCGGGCAGGATCATCTTCCCGCCGTCGTCGAAGGTCACGACCGGGGCGGCGACGGTCCCGGTGCCGAGTCGTTCGCGGCGGAACTTGAGCTCGTCAGCGATCCGGCTCCGGTCGCAGCCACCCTCGCACACGATGTCTACGCTCTCGCCGTCCTCGCCGATCGTGACGACCAGTTGCCGCTCGCACCTAGGAACGGGACACCGAGCGGCGAATCCTCCGAGGTCGGTCCCGTTGAGATTCACCGGCGAGCGTCCCGCGAGATCGAAGTCCTCGCGGACGATCCTCATCGTCTCCGCCGGGTTCATCACCGTCATGCCGCCGGCTCACTCGACTCGGTGGCGCCCGCGAACGCCGGGCAGGGCAGATGCTGGCAGGCGCAACGGCGACCATGCAGGTCCGGCGCCGGGGTGATCGCCGCGACGATGGCCGCATATGCAGCGGTCGACCGGTACGCCGAAGGTCAGGGGCGCTCGGGCGCCGCGCCCTCCGTTAGTCTGAAGGGTGAGCGCCGTCATCGCTCTCTTTCGCTTCGGGCCCGTTCGCCGCGGGCTCGAAGTCGTTGTGGGGTGAAATCTCACGCGACCCGAGCATCGCTTCTAGCGCGTGCCTGGGTACACGGATCTTGCGGCCCACCCTGATGCTCGGGATGTCGCCGCGGCGTACGCCGTCGTATGCGCTGCTGCGTCCTATGCGCAGCACGGCGGCTGTCTCTTCGACAGTCAGGACTGCCGGTAGCGGGCTCATCTGGTGCCGTCCTTCGCGCCGCGCTCCAACCAGGTCTCCGACATCGCTCGGCCGGTAGCGCACCGCGCCGCCGACGCTCAGAGAGCGCGGTCCGCGGTGTACGTGTCGCCAAGACCGGAGCGTGCCGGGATTCAGGCCGAGCCATTGCGTGACTTCGTCAACGGTCATGAGTGCCTCCATGCGGGGACTCATCACGGCGGTCGTGCCAGTGGGGTCGGTCATCGTGAAAGAGAGACTAGGTGAATGCTTGCATTTTGTCTTCTCGTGTGCGAATATCGCTCATGTGAAGACGCTACGTGACACCACCGCCGAGCGGATACGGTCGCTGCGAATCCGCAACGGCATGAGCCAGCAGGGCCTCGCCGATCGCATGAATCACCTTGGAGCCCGGGTTGACCGCAGCGTGATCGCCAAGGTGGAGGGCGGCAAACGGGCGGTGTCGCTGGAAGACGTGTTCCTGTTTGCGCTCGCGCTCGATGTCGCGCCCGTCCACCTGATCGTCCCGACCGATGGCGCCGACGAGATCCAACTTGCGCCGCAGATGTCGGCATCCCCGGCTGAGATCCGGACGTGGATTCGCGGCTTCCGGCCAATGTTCCAAGATCCGCGGGTCTACTTCACGGTCGTGCCGTTGTCGGAAACAAAGGCGGCTGGCGAGGCGCTTGCGGCGTGGGAACAGAGCGCGCCGATTCAGATCACGACGAATCCGGAGGACGAGCGATGAGGGGCTCTACTCGCAAGCGCGGCGACACCTGGACGGCGCTCTGGGACCTGCCGCCCGACCCGATCACCGGCCAGCGTCGGCAGACGTCCAAGGGCGGTTTCCCGACGCGCAAGCTCGCGCATGCGCACGTCGCGAAGATGATCGACGCGCTCAACAGCGGCACGTACGTGCGCCGGCCAAGATGAGCCTCGCGGTCTACCTCGCCGCAGTGGCTCGAGGTGCAGCGCACGCGCCTGCGGCCCGCGACGTGGGAGAGCTACAGCGCCGATCCTCAGACGTCCGCGTCGTCCCGCAGCTCGGAGGCATCGGCCTACAGCAGGTGTCCACGGCCGCACGTGGACGCGCTCTACGCCAAGTTGCTGCGCGAGGGACGCTCGGATGGCAAGGGCGGCCTCAGTGCCCGCAGCGTCCGCTACACGCACACCGTGCTGCGGCGCGCATTCAAGGACGCGGTCCGCAAGCAGCTCATCCCGCGCGATCCGACCGACGCGGCCGACCCGCCGTCCGCGAGCGCGGCGAAGGCGCCGACCATGCGGACGTGGAGCGCGGTCGACGTCGGCCGGTTCCTCGCGGCCGTCGCGGACGATCGCCTGCATGCCGCGTGGCTGGTCGCGGGGAGCACGGGCATGCGCCGCGGCGAGGTGCTCGGCATCCGCTGGCGCGATCTCGATCTCGACGGGCTCGCGTGCAGCCTCTCACAGACCGTGATCGAGGGCAACGGAGCGCCGCGCCTCTCCACGCCGAAGGGCGGGCGTGGTCGCAGTGTCGCACTCGACCCGAGGACCGTCGACGCGCTGCGAGAGCACCGGAAGGCGCAGCTCGCGGAACGTCTGGCGATCGGCCCGGGCTGGCAGGACAACGACCTCGTTTTCTGCCGTGAGGACGGCTCGCCGATCTGGCCGCGCACTTTCTCGCGCGCGTTCCGGCGCACGCCGTCGCGGCCGAGCGACCGACGATCCGCCTGCACCACCTGCGACATACGTGGGCGACGCTCGCGCTTGGCGCCGGCGTGCACCCGAAGATCGTTCAGGAGCGCCTCGGGCACGCGGCGATCTCGATCACGCTCGACGTCTACAGCCACGCGATCCCGGCGATGCACGAGGACGCTGCCGGATCGCGTCGCGGCGCTGTTCTCGGCGCGGCGTTACCGTTGACAAACCGTGGACATCCGCCGCAATTCGGGCCGCCTCGGGCGGCCCGTTTTGTGCCGGTTTGCAGGGCTAGTAGCCGAGCGCGAACTTCGCGTCCTCGGACATCTTGTCCGGGGACCACGGCGGCGAGAAGACCATGTTGGGGATGACCTCCTCCACGCCCGGGAGCTCGCCGATGAACTCCTGCATCTGCTCGGAGACCTGCGGGCCGATCGGGCAGGCGGGCGTCGTGAGCGTGAACGTCACGCTGACGCGGCCGCCGTCGATCTCGACGCCGTAGACCAGTCCGAGCTCCACGAAATCGAGCCCGAGCTCCGGATCGATCACGTTCGATAGCGCTTCGAGGACGTCGTCTTCGTCGATCATCGCAAGCGAGTGTAGAAAGATCCGCGCGCCGGGGGTGTACTCACCCGTCGGTTCGTTGTAACTTGCCCGGATCGTCAGCTTCGACGCACAACTCGCGATCCTCCGTATCGAGGGGGATGAGGACCGGACCACGAGTGGCCGCCGCCGCCGTCCCCTCTCCGCGGCGCTGGCGGCGACCCGCGACGTGATCGTGGACCTCTCGGGGCTGACGTTCGCGGACCCCTCGCTGATGATCGACCTCGCCTGCCTGGCGCAGCGCCTGCGGGCGCAGGGGCAGACGCTGTGGCTCGCGCACCCGCAGCCGAACATCCGCACGCTGATCGAGACCGTCGGGCTGCACCGCCTTCCGGCCGTGCGGATCGACGGCGCGATGCCGGCGTACAGCTGACGCACGCTGCCCTGTCGTAAGGTGTCGCCCGCGCGATGCCGCTGCTGCTCGTCCTCATCTTCATCGTGGTGCCGATCGCCGAGCTGGCGATCCTGATCCAGGTCGGGCAGTGGATCGGCGTCTGGTGGACGCTCGCGCTGCTGGTCGCCGACGCGGTGCTCGGCTCGTGGCTGCTGCGCTCGCAGGGGCGCGCGGCGTGGCGGCGCTTCAACGAGGCGCTGGTCGCGGGGCGGATCCCGCACCGCGAGGTCGTGGACGGCGTCCTGGTGATCTTCGGCGGCGTGCTGCTGCTGACGCCGGGGTTCATCACCGACGTGTTCGGCCTGCTGTTCCTGTTCCCGCCCACGCGCGTGCTGATGCGGCGGCTGCTGATCCGCCGCGGCGCGCTGAAGCTGATGGGCACGATTCCCGGCGTCGGCACGCCGCCCAGCCGCAACGGCAACGACGTCGAGGGGACCGCCGTGGACATCGACCCCGACCGGCTGGACCCGCCGCGGTGAACGCGCAGGAGCTCGAGGCGCCGGCGGAGCTGCGCCAGCCCGGCGACACCGACGCCGTGACGTTCTCGTGGGCTGACCCCGAGAGCGGGCTCTGCGGGCTCGTGCGGACCGCGTCCGGGCTCGTGGCCGGCGGGGCGGAGCAGCCGAGCGCGCTGGTGGTCGCGTTCGCCGGCCGCGAGCCGCTGGGCGTGATCGCCGAGGCCGGCGACGTGCTGCCGGCCGTCACCACCGTGGACGCGCCGCTCGAGCGCTGGACCGCGCGCGGCGAGGGCGAGCTGGAGTTCGAGCTGATCTTCGAGGCGACGACGCCGCCCGCCGAGTACGGCGGCCGCGACGCGGTGGCGAAGGCGGGCGGGCTGGAGGGCTACGAGCAGCTGTGCGCGGTGCGCGGCACGTTCGCCGGCCGCGCCGTGCGGGGCGTCGCGCAGCGCGGGCACGCGTGGGGCAACCCCGACTGGGATGCGATCACGCTCACGCGCTCGGTCGGCGCCTGGTTCGACGACGCGACCGGCATCGCGCTCCACAGTGTGCGCACGACCAAGGACTCCGACCACGCCGACGAGGCGCGCTGGGCGGCCCGGCTGGACGCCGAGCGCGCGGTGAGCGTCGAGGAGCCGCGGCTGTCGACGACGACCGACGAGGCCGGACGGCAGATCCGCGCCGGGCTCGAGCTGTGGGGCTCGGACGAGGACTATCCGTTCCGGGGCACCGGCGAGGTGCTCGCGGGCTCGACGCTCGAGCTCGGCGCCCTGCGGCTGGACTGCGCGTTCTTTCGCTGGCACGCCGACGGGCGCACCGCCGTCGGCCGCTACGACGTGATCCGCCGCGCCTAGTGGACGCGTCCGCAAGTACGACGCATTCCGGCGGGCCCGGCCCGCCGCTGCCGGGCGGCGGCCGCCGCCCACGTACCACCAGTATGCGAGCGGCGTCCGCCGCAGGCAGCGACGACCCGTGCATTCGCCGGACGATACGCCGTACTTCCGGACACGCCCACTAGTTCTCGCTGCCCAGCCGGTCCCAGCAGTACAGCTCGATGCACTCGGCGAGCAGCTCCTCCGAGCGCGCGCGCGACAGCCACGGCAGCACGCTCTCCAGCGCCTGCTCCTCCGCCACGCCGGCGTTGAACGCGTCCTCGCCGCGCAGGCCCGCGGCGATCTTGAGCGCCTCGCGCCGGTTGTCGCCGAGGCGCTTGAACGCGCCGACCAGGAAGTCCTTGTTCGCGAGCGGGGTGCCCACCTCCATCGAGGCATGCCAGGCGGCGAGCATCGACAGGTCGTGCTCGTCGAGATCGGCGACGGCTTTGGCGTAATGGGCGAGCAGTTCGGACTCCGGGATCTCGTCCACCCAGGCGCGCACGAGCTCGCCCAGCAACTGCCGCCGCGCCTCGCGGCCGACGGACTCCGCGATCACGCGGATGGCGTCCTGCGGATCGATGAAGCAGAGAGGCATCTCGGGCGTCCACCGTACGGGGTGGTCCGGACGGCACAATGAACGGCGTGGCCGGCCGGTACGAGTCGTGGTTCCTGAGCGCCCGCGACGCCGATCCCGGCCGTCCGCCGCGGGCGCTGTGGATCCGCCACACGCGCCACCGGGCGGCGGGCGCCGAGCACGGCAGCGCCGCGCTGTGGTGCACGGTCTTCGACCCCGCGGGCGCGGCGCCGGCGGCCGTCAAGGAGTCCGTGCCGGACTTCGCGTCCGGCACGGCGGCCGGGGCCGAGCACTTCCGCGGCGAGGCCCGCGCGCGCGGGCGCATGGCCGAGTGGAACCTCACGCTCTCGAGCGCCGACGCGCCGCTGCGCCATCTCCACCCCGGCGTGCTCTACCGGCTGCCGCTGCCCAAGACCAAGCTCGAGGCGCCGGTGCCCGACGGCACGGTGCGCGGCCGCGTCGTGATCGACGGGCGGCTGCTGGACGTGGTGGGCTGGCGCGCGACGGTCGGCCACAACTGGGGCTCCGAGCACGCCGAGCGCTGGGTCTGGCTGCACGCCGCGGGCTTCGAGGACGAGCCGGACGCCTGGATCGAGCTGACGCTGGCCCGCGTGCGGGTCGGCGGGGCCCTGACGCCCTGGGTCGCCAACGGCGCCGTCTCGGTGGGCGGCCGGCTGCACCGGCTCGGCGGGCTCGGGCACGTCCCGGGCGTGCGCGTGGTCGCCGCGCCCGGGCGCCTGGAGGCGATCGTGCCCGGCGCGCGGGTCGTGATCCGGGTCGCCGTCCACGCGGATCTCGACCAGGTCGCCGCCTTCCGCTACGCCGGGGTGGGCGCCGACACGCAGCAGGGAGCGCGCGACGTGCTGCACGCGGGGCTCGCCGAGGTCCACCTCGGCGTGCGCCGCCCGGGCCGCACGTCGGCAGAGCTCGCGACCGCCGCGGGCGGCGCCTACGAGCTCGGCGGGCGCGACGTCACGCACGGCGTGCCGCTACAGCCCTACCCCGACCCGTGATCAGCGCGTGATCTTGACCTTGCGCGACTTCGTGCCGGAGATGCCGCTGTCCGCGTAGGCCGCGGCCCCGGTCAGCTTCGCCACGATCAGTGTCAGCTTGGACTTCTTGAAGCCCTGCTTGGCCTTGAGCGAGAGCGGCACGGTGAGGACGAACGTGCCGGGGTCGACGACGCGCTTGATCGTCCCGGCGACGCGCGAGGAGCCGATGTGCAGCGCCCGCGCCGTGCGGGCGTCCACCTTCAGCTCGCCGTTGATGGTGCAGGCCGCGTGGCAGACGACCTTCATCCGCACGCCGCCCTGGCCCTTCGCGTAGATCGTGATGGCGGGCTTGGCGGGCGGAGGCGCCGGCGGCGTCTGGAGGATCATCCGCAGCTCCGTTTGAGGGTCTTGGTGCCCAGCGGCACGCAGTAGACCGCGGGCTTGGGCCTCTTGCCCGCGTGCAGCGTGAAGCGCAGCAGCCGGCCGTGGTAGCCGGGCGCGGAGATCAGCAGGTCGAGCGTCTGCCCGGCGCGGAACGTGTGCTTGCTCCCGAGTGCCTTCAGGACGTCGAGCCTACCGCCGGCGAGCTTGCCCGTGCGCTTGCTCTTGAGCGGGCACCTGGACCCCTTGCAGGTGAGCGTCGCCGACGCCCCGGGCGGCGCGCCGCTGACCAGCAGGCGGGTGAGCGTGATCCGCGAGCCCTTGACCTTCCAGCCGGCGCTCACCGGGGTCGCGAGCGCCGGCACCGGTCGCGGCGTGACGGGCGCCGACGGTGCGGCCGGGGTCGGCGTCGGGGTCGGCGTCGCGGTCGGCGTGGGTACCGGGGGCGTGCCGGTCGGCGTGCCGTGGATCGCGAGCTCCGAGAGGTCGATGAACGACGAGGTGCTCTGGAACGGCGACAGCAGCGTGAGGCGTACGAATCGGACGCCGTGGACCGCGGCACCGGCCAGCGGCACGGAGTTCATCCGCCCCTGGTCGCCGGACCCGAACGCGCCGGTCGTCGCCTGCGTCCACGGTCCGGCGGCGCTCGCGGTCGAGGTATCGACGCGGTAGCCCCGGGTGCCGGAGGTGAGGTCGTCGCCGCATGCGGGGCCCGGGTCGATCTGGACGTCCGTGATCTCCACGGCCTGGGGCAGCGCGAGGATCAGCGGCTTGCCGGCGCTGCCGCCGTTGTTGAGCGTCGACCAGCCGGTCGTCTCGCGCTGATCGACGGCCTGGTTGGGTCCGCACGAGTCGCCCGCGAACTCCGCGCTGGACGCCGCCGTCGCGTCGGTGTTCGCGCCCCCGGACAGCGCCGCCCAGTCGCGGCGCAGCTTGGCGTCGAGCGTCGTCGTCGCCCCGCCGGCGACCGCGACCGGAGCGACGGCCGGGTCGTAGCCCGGCGCCTGGAAGAGGAAGCTCGGGTACGTGTTCTGTGGCACGTTGGGCAGCGAGAACGCGCCGCCGGCGTCGGTGACGGCGGCGAGCGCGTCGGGGCCGGTGGTGAGCCCGCCCACGCTCGCGGTGGCGTTCGGCACGCCGGCGCCGGTCAGCGAGTCCGTGACGTGGCCGGCAATCGTCCCGCGCGGGCCGCCGGGGGCAGGCGGCGTCGAGGAGTCCTCGTGCGGGTGCGTGTCATCGCTGTCGACGGTGGAGGCGAAGAAGCCCATCCCGCGGTGCGCGAAGATGTCCCACAGCGTGGCGCGGTGCGCGCCGCCGAAGAGGCTCTGGTCGGCCTGCAGGATCGCGTTGCGGGCGTCCAGGAACGTCGGCTCGGGCGGCGCCAGCCGCATGCCCTGGGTGATCAGCGCCTCGGCGACCGGCGAGGTCAGCGCACTGCGGATGTCCCACAGCGTCTCGCCCCAGATCTCACCGTCGGCGTGGACTTCGGGTCCGTCGGCGTCGATGCTCCCGAAGTCGCCGTACGTGTAGCCGCCGTTCGGGCAGCCGGCCGAGACCGCGTTCACGTCGCAGTCCATGCCCTGCGTGCGGATCGCGTGCGGCGAGGCGTCGGTGTAGGCGCCCATGTCGACGTCGCCCGCGACCGCGAGGTTGTCGAGCGCGGGGAACTGGTCCACGAGGAAGTCCTTCGCGTACCAGTCGCTCCACGCCTCGCCCATCGCGCCCGCCTGGGCGGTGTTGAGCGCCTCGACGCCGTCGGCGTCGGTGATCAGGCGGCCGGACAGCCCGTGCGTGTACTCGTGGTAGACGACCGACGCGTCGTCGCCGCCATTGATGTCGCGAAACGGCGCTCCCAGCAGCGGCTTGAACAGGTACATCTGCATCAGCGGCGACTCGCCGTCCGGGAACGTCTCCATGTTGGCGTTGTCGATGTGGAAGACGTCGGGCCCGGTCGACGCGCCGTCGTCGGTGTTGACCTGGACGGGGTCGGAGCCCGAGTCGAACGCGCCGTCGGCGGGCGTGAAGCTGATCGGCGGCGCGGCCAGGTGGTCGTGGAAGCGGTTGACGAAGTAGAACGCCTGCGCGCCGTTCTGCGCCCGGTTGGTCATCCATGACGTGCCGGCGCCGCTCCACGAGCACAAGGCCGACGCCGAACAGCCGGACCCGGCGAACGACGTCAGCGTCTGCCTGAAGTCCGGTCCGCTGATCTCCTCGCTCGGCGTGAAGGCGTTGTCGTCGTTCGTGTCCGAGTAGACGTGCGCGTTCGGTCCGTTGAGCGTCGTCGCCCCGCCCGTCAGCCAGCCGCGGCCCACGAGGTTGACCGTCTGCGGAGCGCCGCCGAGCGCCGCCCCCGGGAAGTTCTCCCACACCGACGCGTCGCCCGCGGCGAACTTGACGAGGTTGATGCGCCGCAGCACGCGCCCGGTGGCGGCGTCGACCATCACGTCGTAGACGGCGTCCGGCGCCGCACGGTAGGAGACGTGCCAGGCGAGCCGCTGGTGGAAGAACGCCAGCTCCGCCGGCCCCGACCCGCCCGCGGCACGCAGCGCGGCCGCCTTGTCGAGCGCGGGCGTCGTGTTGGCTGCGAGCGCGTGCGCCGGCGAGCCGAGCACGTCGAGCACGCGCCCGTCGCCGGTCACGTTCACGCGCAGCTCGGAGTCGGCCGACACGACACCGCCCACCTGCTGGCGCCAGCGCACCTCGTGCGTGCCGCCCGGAAGCTCGGTGACCTGCGGGTCCGCCAGCGTGCCGAGGTCCGCGTCAGTGAGGCCCAGCTCGGACAGGTGGGCGCGCACGTAGTCGAGCGCGATCGCGTGCGGCGTGCCAGACGCGGGGCCGGACAGCGTCCCGTCGAGCTTCGCCAGCACGCGCGCGGTGCCGGTGGCGCGGTCCACGTCGAGCACCGCCTGCGCGCCCAGGCGCGCCTTCAGCGCGGCCCGGTCGCGCCGCACGCCCGCGGAGGCGGCCGGCGCGGCCGGTGCCGCCGCCTCGAAGTCAGGCTGCGGGGCGGCCTGCGCGTGCGCCGCGGCGGGGAGGGCGGCCATCAGGGCGATGGCCGCGGCGAGTACGGCGGCGCGGGCGATCCGGCGAGGGTACCGGCCCGCCGCGCGGGCGGGCACCGGACATCCGGCCAGCGGTCCGGCGCCCATCGCGCTGTCCTACAGGTGCTTCTCGACTTCCGCGAGCGCGGGTCGTGCGACCCCGTTCGCGACCAGCCCGGCGTCGAACCGCGCGTCGATGCCCGCGAACCACGTGTAGACGTAGACGCGCTTGATGTTCTTGTGCGCCTTGGCGACCGAGAACATGTACTTCGTCGCCTTCAGCTGGCAGGACGCGGCGGTCTTGCAGCCGTTGAACGTCCGCTTGGACCAGAACGAACCGAAGTGGTAGAGGCCGCCCGTCTCGGTCAGCCAGTACTGCTTGCAGCCGAGCGCCTTCATCAGCGCCGCCGTGCCCGTGGTGCGGAAGCGGTTGACGTCCGAGTAGTTGTGGATCCCGCAGATGGTGCGCTTGGTCTTGAGCGCGCTGCGGAAGTCCTTGATGAACTTGGACGTCTTGGTGAACGTCGGGTGCTTGGCCGCGGGATCGTCGGCCTGGTCGAGCATGTCGGCGACCACGAGCGTGCAGGAGGGGCACAGCTTCGCGACCGTGTCCGTGAACTTCGCGGCGGCCTTGGGATTGCGCGACGTCGGCTGCGTGAAGTGGTTGGCCTCGTTCCACGGCGCGAGGGTCTTCGCGGTCGGGAACGCGGCGAGGAAGGCCTTGATCGCCGACTCGTACTTCTTCGGAGTCGGCAGCGCGCAGACCGCCTGCTTCTGGTTGCGCTTCTGGTCGCAGCGCGACGCGTCGCCGCGCGGGTGCTCGAACGCCACCAGCGGCTCGATGCCGGCCGCCTTCGCCTTGGCCAGGTAGTCGCTCACGCGCACGTAGTCCACGCTGCCCGGGTGCAGCGCGACGTCGTACTCGACGACGACGCGCGCGGTCTTGATGCCGAGGGGCTTGAACAGCGGATCGTCGAACATGCCGGGCTCGTTCTCGGAGATGCCGACGGTGAGCGCGGCGGAGGCGAGCGCGGGGGACGCCAGCGCGAGCGCGCAGGCGCAGAGGAGGGCAATTCTGAAACGCATCGGCGGCGACCATAGCGGAGCCAGATGACAGCGGCGGGTACAGTCCGGCGCCGATGAACCTCCAGGACGCAGAGGTCAAGGCGGCGGGCGGCGTGGTCCGCCGCGAGGACGGGAGGATCGCGATCGTGCACCGTCCGCGCTATGACGACTGGTCGCTGCCCAAGGGCAAGCTGGACCCGGGCGAGACCTGGGAGGAGTGCGCGCTGCGCGAGGTGCTCGAGGAGACCGGCCTGCGCTGCACGCTCGGCCGCGAGCTGCCCCCCACGTTCTACGCCGATCGCCGGGGCCGCGCCAAGGCCGTGCGCTACTGGTTGATGGCCCCGAGCGGAGGCGAGTTCCGGCCCAACGAGGAGGTCGACGAGCTGCGCTGGCTGGCGCCCGGCGAGGCCGCCGAGCTGCTCACGTACGCGCACGACGCCGACCTCGCGCGCGAGGCATGAACCGCGAGCGCTTCCCCGCGCTGCGGGACGGCTGGGCACGGCTCGACGGGCCCGCCGGCAGCCAGGTCGTCGACTCGGCGATCGACGCCATGTCCGCCTGGATGCGCTCCGGCAGCCAGGCCAACCACGGCGGCGTCTTCAAGGCCGCCGTCGAGACCGACGAGCTCCTCGCCGGCACCCGCGCGGCGTGCGCGGAGCTGCTCGGCGGCACGCCCGAGGGCGTCGTCTTCGGGCCGAGCTTCACGGCGCTGACGATGCGCTTCGCCGCGACCGTCGCGCGCGAGCTCGGTCCCGGCGACGAGATCGTGTGCACGCGCCTGGACCACGACTCCAACGTGCGCCCGTGGGTGATCGCGGCCGAGCGCGCCGGCGCCGCCGTCCGCTTCGCCGAGCCGGTCCCCGGGACGCTCGAGCTGCCCGCGAGTGCCGTCGAGGCGGTGCTGAGCGAGCGCACGCGCTGGGTCGCGGTGACCGCGGCGTCCAACGCCGTCGGCACCGTCCCCGACCTGGCCGGGATCGTCGCCGCCGCGCACGCGGCGGGCGCCCGCGTCTACGTCGACGCCGTCCACGCCACGCCGCACCGCCGCCACGACCTCACGGCGCTCGGCGCCGACGTCATCGGCTGCAGCGCCTACAAGTGGTTCGGGCCCCACGTGGCCGTGCTGTGCGCGCGCCCCGAGCTGCTGGAAGCGTTCCACCCGGACAAGCTCAACCCGTCGCCCGACGAGGTGCCCGACCGCTGGGAGCTCGGCACGCTGCCCTTCGAGTCGCTGGCCGGCGTACGCGCGGCGGCCGCCTACCTGCTCGAGCAGGACTTCGAGGCGCTGCGCGCGCACGAGCAGGCGCTGCTGGCGACGGCGCTGGACGGCCTCGCCGGCATGGAACACGTGACGCTCTACGGCGCCGCTCCCGATCGCGCGCCGACGCTGATGTTCACGGTCGCCGGCCACCACCCGAGCGAGGTGGCGCGCCGGCTCGCCGAGCGCGAGATCGCCGTCTGGGACGGCAACTACTACGCATGGGAGCTCGAGCGCGTGCTCGGCCTGGCCCCGGCCGGCGCCGTCCGCGCCGGCTTCCTGCACTACAACGACGCCGCCGACGCCGAGCGGCTGCTGGCCGCGGTCGCCGAGCTGTCCTAGCGCATCCCGGCCGACATCGCGCGGTCCCACGCGCGGTCCGGCAGGAGCCGCCGGACGCCCATCGCCAACCGCGCCGACGGCGTGACCGGCACGCGGGTCGGCGCGCGCTTCTTCGCCAGCGCCGCCGCGATCGCCTCGGCGACGGCCTGGGGCTCGCCGCCGAGCCGGGCCAGCGGCCCCTCGTAGACGTCGCGCGTTGAGCGCGCGACGCGCTCGTTGAACTCCGCGTAGGGGCCGGACGCGTCCACGCCGTCGGCGGCGGTCTTGCCGAACTCGGTGCGGATCAGCCCCGGCTCGATCACGATCACGTCGATCCCGAAGCGCCGGACCTCCATCCGCAGCGCGTCGCTGAGCGCCTCGACGGCGTACTTGGACGCGTGGTAGGCGCCGCCCCCGGGGAAGACGAGCCGGCCGCCCATCGAGCTGAGGTTCACGATCGTCCCGCGCCCGGCCGCACGCATCCCTCCAAGCACCAGCTGGGTCAGCCGCAGCAGCCCGAAGACGTTCGTCTCGAACTGGCGCCGGACCGCGTCCAGCGGCAGAGTCTCGAGCGCGCCCGACAGGCTGTAGCCCGCGTTGTTGATCAGCACGGAGACGTCGAGCCCGTCCAGGGCCGCGTGCATCGAGGCCTCGTCGGTGACGTCGAGCACGCGCTTGGCGCACTCCAGGCCGTCCAGGTCGGCCAGCCGCCGGGCCGTCGCGTAGACGTTCCACGCCGGGTCGGCGGAGAGCTTGGCGGCGGTCGCCCGCCCGATGCCGGTCGAACAGCCGGTGATGAGAACCGTGCGCGCCATGCGCGCACGGTAGTGGAGATCTCTACCCGGCCGGCAGGCTGCGCAGGTAGCGGTCGGCCACGCGGGCGCACTGGCGGCCCTCGTTGATCGCCCACACGATCAGCGACTGCCCGCGGCGCGCGTCGCCGGCCGCGAACACGCCGTCGGCGGACGTCGCGTACGCGCCCGCCTTCGCGTTGCCGCGCTGATCGCGCTCCACGCCCAGTGCCTCGAGCAGCGGCTGCTCGGGATACAGGAAGCCCATCGCCAGCAACACGAGCTCCGCCGGGTGCGTCTCCTCGGTGCCCGGGATCGCGTCGAACGGCGGCTTGCCGGTGTTCTGCATCCAGTGCACCTGCTGCACGCGGCCGTTGCCGGTCAGCTGCGTCGTCGAGACCGCGAAGTCGCGCTCGCCGCCCTCCTTGAGCGCGTAGGACATGCGCAGCTTCACGGGCCAGCGCGGCCACGGCGTGAGGTCGTCCGGCCGCCGCGCGGGCGGCTCGCCGAGCAGCTCGATCTGGGTCACCGACGCCGCTCCCTCGCGATGCGCGTGGCCCACGCAGTCGGCGCCCGTATCGCCGCCGCCCACCACGAGCACGTGCTTGCCGGCGGCGCTGATCGGCGCCGGCGGCGGGTTGCCGTCCAGGCAGCGCGCGCGATCGTAGAGGTACTCCATCGCGTAGTGGACGCCGTCGAGCTCGCGGCCGGGCACCGGCAGGTCGCGCGGCACGCGCGAGCCGGTGGCGATCACCACCGCGTCGTGCGCTGCGCGCAGGTCGGCCGCGGAGACGTCGACGCCGACGTCGACGCCGTACTCGAAGACGACGCCCTCGGCCTCGAGCTGCGCGAGCCGCCGCTCGACGACCCACTTCTCGATCTTGAAGTGCGGGACGCCGAAGCGCACCAGGCCGCCGCCGGCCTCGTCGCGCTCGTAGACGGTCACCGTGTGGCCCGCGCGGCGCAGCTGCTGCGCCGCCGCCAGCCCGGCGGGACCGGCGCCGATCACGGCGACGGTGCGGCCGGTCTCGACCGCGGGCGGCTGCGGGACGATCCAGCCCTCGTCCCACGCGCGGTTGACGATCGAGACCTCGATCTGCTTGATCGCCACCGCGTCGCCCTCGCGGATCTCCAGCACGCACGCCGCCTCGCACGGCGCGGGGCACAGCTTCCCGGTGAACTCCGGGAAGTTGTTGGTCGCGTGCAGCTGGGCGATCGCCTCGCGCCAGCGGTCGCGGTACACGAGGTCGTTCCAGTCCGGGATCAGGTTGCCGAGCGGGCAGCCGTTGTGGCAGAACGGCACGCCGCACTCCATGCAGCGGGCGCCCTGGCGGCGCAGCCCGTCCACGGGCAGCGTCTGCACGAACTCCTTGAAGTCGTGCGTGCGCGTGCGCGGGTCGCGCTCGGGCGCCTCGACGCGCGCGATCTCGATGAAGCCGCCGACCTTGCCCATCAGACCGTCGTCTCCGTCGTCACGAACCCCTCGCCGCCCGTCGACTCGGCCTCTTCGGCCTCGGCCAGCTCGCGCAGCGCGCGCTTGTAGTCGTGCGGCATGACCTTGCGGAACTTCGGCAGGTAGACGTTCCAGTCGGCCAGGATGCGTGCCGCCACGGAGGAGCCGGTGCGGTCGCGATGCTCGACGATCAGCCCGTGCAGCTCGATCGCGTCGGACGCCTCGATCGGGTCGAACCCGACCAGGCCCAGGTTGCAGCGCGACTCGAACGTCCCGTCGTCGTCGAGCACGTAGGCGACGCCGCCGCTCATGCCCGCCGCGAAGTTGCGCCCGGTGCGGCCGAGGATGACCGCGCGCCCACCGGTCATGTACTCGCAGCCGTGGTCGCCGACGCCCTCGACGACGGCGCTCGCGCCGGAGTTGCGGACCGCGAAGCGCTCGCCGGCGAGCCCGCGGAAGAACGCCCGCCCCGACGTCGCGCCATAGAGGACGGTGTTGCCGATGACGACGTTCTCCTCGGCCACGAACGCGGCGTCCTCGGGCGGGCGCACGGTCAGCACGCCGCCCGAGAGCCCCTTGCCGGTGTAGTCGTTGGCGTCGCCGTGCAGCGTCAGCTCCACGCCCGGCGCCAGCCACGCGCCGAACGACTGCCCGGCCGAGCCGCGCAGCGTGAAGCGGATCGTGCCCGGCGGGAGCCCGGCCGCGCCGTGGACCTTGGCCACCGCGCTCGACAGCAGCCCGCCGACGGTGCGGTTGACGTTGCGCACGTCGAAGTCCCCGGTCACCTTGACGCGGTTGTCGATCGCGTCGCGCGCCGCCTCGATCAGCGTCCAGTCCAGCGCGCCCGGGAGCGGCGAGTCCTGCGGGCGCGAGCGCCGGCGCGGCGCGTCCTCGTGGACGGGCGGCGCGGTCAGCACGTGCGTGAGGTCGACGCCGCGCGCCTTCCAGTGCTCGATCGCCCCGTCGGCCTCGAGCAGGTCCACGCGCCCGACCAGATCCTCGTAGCGGCGGATCCCGAGCCGGCGCATGATCTGGCGCGCCTCCTCGGCCACGAAGAAGAAGAAGTTCACGACGTGCTCGGGCTGGCCCTGGAAGCGCCGGCGCAGCTCGGGATCCTGCGTCGCGATCCCGACCGGGCAGGTGTTCAGGTGGCAGGCGCGCATCATGATGCAGCCCGTCGCGATCAGCGGCGCGGTCGAGAAGCCGCACTCGTCGGCGCCCAGCAGCGCCGCGATCACGACGTCGCGCCCGGTCTTGATCTGGCCGTCGGTCTGGACCCAGATGCGCGAGCGCAGGTCGTTGAGGACGAGCGTCTGCTGCGTCTCGGCGAGCCCGATCTCCCACGGGATCCCGGCCGCCTGGATCGACGACAGCGGCGACGCGCCGGTGCCGCCGTCGTGGCCCGCGATCAGCACGTGGTCGGCGTTGGCCTTCGCGACGCCGGCGGCGACGGTGCCGACGCCGACCTCGCTCACCAGCTTGACCGAGATCCGCGCCGCGGGGTTCGCGCAGCGCAGGTCGTAGATCAGCTGCTTGAGGTCCTCGATCGAGTAGATGTCGTGGTGCGGCGGCGGCGAGATCAGCCCCACGCCGGGCGTCGTGAAGCGGATCGAGCCGATGTAGCGGTCCACCTTGTGGCCGGGCAGCTGGCCGCCCTCGCCGGGCTTGGCGCCCTGGGCCATCTTGATCTGCAGCTCGTCGGCGTTGACGAGGTAGTTGATGTTCACGCCGAAGCGGCCGGAGGCGACCTGCTTGATCGCCGAGCGGCGCAGGTCGCCGTTCGGGTCGGGCGTGTAGCGGACGGGGTCCTCGCCGCCCTCGCCGGTGTTCGACTTGCCGCCGATCCGGTTCATGGCGATCGCCAGCGTCTCGTGCGCCTCGCGCGAGAGCGACCCGAGCGACATCGCGCCCGTCACGAAGCGCTTGACGATCTCCGACGCCGGCTCGATCTCGTCGAGCGCCGGCCACTCGGCCTCGGGCAGCTCGTGGAACTTCAGCAGCCCGCGCAGCGTCGCCCGCCGCGCCGCGTCGTCGTTGACCAGCTTCGCGTACTCGTCGTACGTCGGCTGCCCGCCGTGGCGCACGGAGTGCTGGAGCAGCGCGATCGTCTCCGGGTTCCACATGTGGTGCTCGCCCTCGCGGCGCCACGCGTAGATGCCGCCGACCGGCAGCAGGTCGTCGAGGACGAGGCTGAAGCCGCGCGCATGGCGCTCCAGCGTCTCGAGTGCCAGCACGTGCGCGTCGATGCCGCCGATCCGCGACGCGGTGCCGACGAAGTGCGCGTCGATCAGGTCCGGCGCGAGCCCCACGGCCTCGAAGATCTGCGCCCCGTTGTAGGACTGGACCGTCGAGATGCCCATCTTGGAGATCGTCTTGAGCAGGCCCTTGGCGATGCCCTTGACCACGTTGGCCTCGGCCGTCGCGAAGTCCGTCACGCCGCCGACGCGGCCGTCGGCCACGAGCTGGGCCAGCGACTCCCACATCAGGTACGGGTTGATCGCGCTCGCGCCGTACCCGATCAGCGTCGCGAAGTGGTGGACCTCGCGCGGCTCGCCGGACTCGAGCACGAGCCCGGTCTGCAGGCGCGTGCCCTCGCGCACCAGGTGGTGGTGGACGCCGGCGACGGCGAGCAGCGACGGGATCGCGACCCGCTCCGGCGACACCGCGCGGTCGGACAGGATCAGGATGTTGACGCCGTCGATGAGCGCCTCGTCGGCCGCGGCGCAGACCCGCGCCAACGCGCGCTCCATCCCGTCCGGGCCCTCGGCCACCGGCCACGTGATGTCCAGCGTGCGCGACGCGAAGATCGAGGAGTCGACGTGGCGCAGCTTCTGCAGCTCGCGGTCGAACAGGATCGGCGTCTTCATCGAGAGCTGGTGGGCGTGCTCGGGCGTCTCGTCGAGCAGGTTGCGCTCGGAGCCGACGCCGGTCCCCACGCTCATCACGATCGCCTCGCGGATCGGGTCGATCGGCGGGTTCGTGACCTGCGCGAACAGCTGCTTGAAGTACGAGAACAGCGACGGCTGGCGGTCGCTCAGCACGGCGAGCGCCGCGTCGTTGCCCATCGAGCCGATCGGCTCCTCGGCCTTCGACGCGGTCGGCGCGAGCAGCACGCGCAGGTCCTCCTGCGTGAAGCCGAACGCGCGCTGGCGCGCCTGCAGCGGCTCCTGCGGAGCGTCGAGCGCCGGAGCGTCCGGGAGGTCGTAGAGGTGCACGATGCCCTGCTCGAGCCACTCGCCGTAGGGCTTGGCGCCGGCGACCTCGCGCTTGACGTCGGAGTCGTCGACGATCACGCCGCGCTCGAGGTCGACGAGGAAGAGCTTGCCCGGCTGCAGGCGGCCCTTGCGCTTGACGTTGGACGCGGGCTCGTCCATCACGCCGGTCTCCGAGCCGAGCACCACCCAGCCGTCCTTGGTCTCCAGCCAGCGGCCGGGGCGCAGCCCGTTGCGGTCCAGCGTCGCGCCGATCACGCGGCCGTCGGTGAACGCGACCGCCGCGGGGCCGTCCCACGGCTCCATCAGGCACGAGTGGAAGGCGTAGAAGCCCTTGAGGTCCTCCGGCAGGTCGTCGCGGTCGGCGTAGGCCTCCGGGATCATCATCATCACCGCGTGCGGGAGGCTGCGGCCGGCGAGCGTCAGCAGCTCGAGCACGTTGTCGAACGTCGCCGAGTCAGACCCGCCGGGGCGGACGATCGGGAGGACCTTCGGCAGGTCGTCGCCGAACAGCTCGGACGCGAGCTGCGACTCGCGCGCCCGCATCCAGTTGATGTTGCCGCGCAGCGTGTTGATCTCGCCGTTGTGGGCGATCATCCGGTACGGGTGCGCGAGCTCCCAGCTCGGGAACGTGTTGGTGGAGAAGCGCGAGTGGACGAGCGCGAGCGCCGACTTCGTGCGCGGGTCCTGCAGGTCCGGGTAGTAGCCGAGCAGCTGCGGCGAGGTCAGCATGCCCTTGTAGACGATCGTGCGGCTCGAGAAGCTGGGGATCACGAGCTCCGGCCCGGCGGCGATCTCGGCCACGCGCCGGATCACGTAGAGCTTGCGCTCGAACGCGTCCTGGTCGGCCGCCAGCTCGTCGGACGCGGCCACCACGAGCTGCTCGACGTAGGGCGCGTAGAGGTTGGCGGTGATGCCGACGTAGTCCTTGTCGACCGGGACGTCGCGCCACGCCACGACGCGCTGGCCCTCGGCCTCGACGGTCTCGGTCAGCAGCTGCTCGAAGTGGCGGCGGCGCTCCGGGTCGCGCGGCATGAAGCACACGCAGACGCCGTAGGCGCCGGCCGGCGGAAGGTCCTCCGTGAGCACGCCGCGGATGAACTCGTCGGGCATCTGGAGCAGGATGCCGGCGCCGTCGCCGGTGTTCGGATCGGCGCCCGCGGCGCCGCGGTGCTCGAGGTTCTCGAGCGCGACGATGGCGCGCCGGACGGTCTCGTGCGAGGGCACGGCGTCGAGCTTGGCGACCATGGCGACGCCGCACGCGTCGTGCTCGTAGGTCGGGTCGTAGAGGCCGATCCGGCCGGTCGGACGTTCAGGCATAAACGGGCGGCGGGTGGGGGACGCGACACCCCATCCGAAGGCTCGGAAGGGATGCGAAACGGTAGCAGCGGCGCGAGGATCAGCCCAGACCTCCGAACAGGAGCCGTTGCGTGAGACGCAGGATTCAGCCGCTCAACACCGTGTTCTCACGCAACGATGTTGCGTCGGGCCGGTTGGTCACGTCGTCGTAGAGCGCCGCCACCTCTCGCGCGAGCGCCGGCCAGGCGTAGCGTCCGGCCACGTCCTCGGCGGCCGCCGCGCCGCGCCGGCCGCGCTCGGTCGGGCGGTTGACGGCCTCCACGAGCACGTTCGCGAGGCCCACGAGATCGTCGGGCTCGACCAGCCAGCCGGTACGGCCGTGCTCGACGATGTCCGCGGGGCCGTGCGCGTCGACCGCGATCGCCGGCAGCCCGCACGCCATCCCCTCCACCAGCACCTGGCCGAACTGCTCGCGCACCGACGGCAGCACGATCACGTCGGTGGCGGCCAGGATGTCCGGCAGCTCGCGGTGCTCGTGCCAGCCGGCCAGGAAGACGTCGCGCGCGCCGATCCGCCGCACCGTCTGCAGCGGGTGCTCGCGCTCCCACTCGCCGGGGAAGCCGCCGACCAGCACGAGCGGCGCGCGGTTGATGAAGCCGGGGCGGGCGCGCTCGTAGGCCTCGATCAGCAGCCCGATCCGCTTGACCGCGGTGAAGCGGCCGACGTAGAGCAGCACCGGCGTCTCCCCCGTGCCGTCCCAGAACGCCTCGTCGACCTCGTCGGCGCTGTAGCGGACGCTGCCCGGCTCGCCGCCCGGGGCCCACCCGCGCGGCTGCTCGACCAGTATCCGCTGCCACAGGGCGCGGTGGTCGATGTGACGCGGGACGAAGAGCTCGGGATCGAACCCGTTGGGGATCAGCACGCAGCGCTCGGCGTCGATCCCCAGCACCCGCTGCGCGCGGGCGACCTGCTTCTCGGAGAGGACGATGATCCGCTCGCACGCGGCCGCCCAGGCCCGCAGCCGCTTGGCCCACGTGGCGGCGTACGGCCAGCGCTGCGGCTCGCGCTCGAGCGCCTCGAGCATCAGCAGCTCGGTGCCGTGCAGGTGCCCGACGATCGGCACGCCGGGCGCGACCCGCGCCGCGGCCTCGTAGAGCGGGGTCAGGTGATGCAGGTGCAGGACGTCGGCGTCCGCCGCGCCGGCCGCGCCTAGCGCGCGCATCCAGGCGCGCACGTGCTCCTCGGCGTCGGTCGCGTCCAGGCGCGCGAAGAAGCGGTCGGGCGCGCCGGGACGGTCCTCGTAGGAGGGATGCACCGGCGCGTCGGCGGGCATCTCGACCGCTCGCACGTCGAGGCCGGCGTAGAACGCGGTCGCGTCGCCCGGCCCGCTGACCGAGCCCGAGAGCACGGTGACCTCCCACCCGGCGCGCGGCAGCGCGGCGGCGAGGTTGCGGGCGACGTGCGCGGAGCCGCCGCGCGGATAGAAGAGCAGTCCCATCAGGACCCGCTGCGGGTGTGAACGCGATGCGGCCAGGCCGTGAACATACCCCCGCGCCGTGAGTCACCATGCAGTGCGTGGCCGGCCACGCTCACCACGATCACTCGCACGTTCCGGAAAACGCCAGCGCCGGCCGGCTGAAGATCGCGCTCGCGCTGCTGCTCGGGCTGATGGCGGCGGAGGTGACGGCGGGCGTCCTCGCGTCGTCGCTGGCGCTGCTGTCCGACGCCGCGCACATGCTGACCGACGCCGGGGCGCTGGCGCTCGCGCTCGTGGCCCTGCGCCTGGCCGCGCGCCCCGCCGAGGGCGCGATGACCTACGGGCTCGGGCGCACGGAGATCCTGTCGGCGCAGTTCAACGGCGCGACGCTGCTCGTGCTCGGCCTGCTGATCGTCTACGAGGGCATCCAGCGGCTCGTCACGCCGCCCGCCGTCGACGGCGGCGTCGTGCTCGCCGTGGCGCTGCTGGGCGTCGCGGTCAACCTCGCCGCGACGTGGGTCCTGCACGGCGCGGACCGCCGCTCGCTCAACGTCGAGGGCGCGTTCCAGCACGTGCTGACCGACCTCGTGGCGTTCATCGCGACGGCGATCGCGGGCGCGGTCGTGCTGCTGACCGGCTTCGACCGCGCGGACGGCCTCGCCTCGCTGTTCATCGCCGCGGTCATGCTACGCGCCGCCTGGGGCCTCCTGCGCGACTCCGGCCGGATCTTCCTCGAGGCGGCGCCGAAGGACCTCGACGTCGACAAGATCGGGCACGCGATGGTGGCGCTCCCCGGCGTGCACGAGGTCCACGACCTGCACGTGTGGGAGGTCACCTCGGGCTTCTCGGCGCTGTCGGCGCACGTGCTGGTGGGCCGCGGCGACGACTGCCACGGCGTCCGCGCGCGGCTGGACGCGATGCTGCACGACGACTTCGGGCTCGAGCACACGACGCTGCAGGTCGAGCACGAGCATGAAGAATTGTTGAGTATCGAAGTGCCCTGATTGGGTATTCATCGCCCCATCATGCGCGTGTCACTTCTCGCCGGTCTCGCCATCGCCCTCGTCGCCGCCGCTCCGGCCGCCGCCCAGACCCAACCCGCCGACACGACGCCGACGGTCTCGGCCGACGGCCTCGGCACCGCGACGCTGACGCCGGACCTGGCGACGTTCGCCGCGTTCGTCCGCAGCACGCAGAAGACGTCGGAGAAGGCCCGCCGGGTCGTCAACGGGCACGTCGAGGCGATCCTCAAGGCCGCCGACGCCGCCGGGGTCGCGAAGGAGGACCAGCTGACGGTCCGCGTCTCGGTCAACCGCACGTCGGTCAAGGTGCACGGCAAGCGCCGCCCGCGCTTCCGCGCCGAGCAGATCCTGCAGCTCCGGGTGCGCAGGATCGCGGCGCTGAGCGGCCTGCTGGCCGCGGTGGCCGACGCCGGCGCGGACATCGACGGGCCGGAGTTCGGCTTCGCCGACCCCTCGCAGGGCCGGCTGCTGGCCACGCGTGCCGCGCTCGCCGATGCGCGCCGGCGGGCCGACGACGCCGCCGCGCAGCAGGGCCTGCGGATCACCGGCGTGCGCTCGATCATCCTCGACCCGAGCTCTGACTCCGGCGGCGAGGACAACTCCAACAGCAGCGGCAGCAGCGTCGCCGCGCCCGCCGCGGGGCGGATCGAGCCCGGCTCGCAGCAGTTCGACGAGCAGGTGCGCGTCGTCTACACGGCCGCGCCGGCTACCTAGGTGTAAACAGGAGCGCGGTCGAGACCGGGCGGCCGCCGTCCTCGGGCTTCTCCCACTCGCGCCGCGGGCGGTTGCGCAGGCGCCCGCCGGAGACGAGCGACGTCGAGCCGCCGCCGTCGAGGTTCAGCGCCGTCTCGCAGCCGAGCACGCACATGACGGCGGCGAGCTCCTCGAGCGTCAGCCCGGCGTCGTTGCGCGAGCGCCCGTCGCACGCGACCGCGTAGATGCGCCCGCCGCCGAGGCCGACCGCCGCTCGCGGGTGACGGCCGTCGGTGATGTCGGAGTCGAACTGGGCGCTGGCCAGCGAGAAGCCCTCGAGGTCCTCGTCGCGCCGGAACACCGGCGCGCCGCCGTGCACGAGCAGCGGGCCGGCCTGCAGCAGGTCCCCGCGCGGCAGCTCCGGGAGGTCGTGGCGCCAGGCGATCCGCGGCCGGCCGCCCTGCACGTGCAGGCAGGCGCGGACGCTGTCGAACGGCTCGGAGAACGGCACGTGCCGGCGCGCGACGCCGCGCGTGCGGACCTCGCCGAGCGGGAGCCCGTCCGGACGCGTGAAGAAGCCGCCCACCAGCGCCTCCTGCACGCCGCGCGCGGCGCACCACGACTGCAGCCGGGCCTGGCCGCGCAGCACCGCGACGCGGATCTCCGTGTCCTCGGCGTCATAGGCGACGACGTGCACGGTGGTGCCGGCGCCGTCGGCGAGCGTGACGCGAGCGCGGCGGGCACGGCCCGCGCGCGCGGCGCGGAGCGGCTCGGGAATCGCGAGTGCCATGAAGGCAGCATCGTCGGCGCTGCGGACGCCGGTGTGAATATGCCGTTGGCATAGGTCCGCTCGACCGGCGGTCGATCAGCGCCGGTAGGTCGTGATCGGAACGTCCGCGGACCATTCGCCGTGCGCGTAGCGGACCCGCTCGCCGCCGGCCAGCCGCGCGGCGGCGCGGCCGCACGGCGGGTCGCCCCACAGCGTGGCCTCGAGCTGCTGGACGCCGCGCAGCCCCTCCGCCACCGCGTCCGCGGCGTAGGTGACGATCAGCGCGCCGTTGCGCACCCACACGGGGATGCGGTGCAGCGGCGCGGACGCGAGCACGGTGCCGCCGCCGGCGATCTGCCGGCCGGTCCAGAAGTCGATCCAGTCGCCGTCGGGGAGCGTGACCTCGCGCTCGCGCGCGTCGGCCTCGAGCACCGGCGCGACCCACAGGCTCGGGCCGTAGCCGTAGGCGTCCGCGATGCCCCAGCCCGTGCCCGCGGTCAGCGGCAGCGGGCGGATGATCGGCAGACCCGTGCGCGCGGCGGTCGCGGCCGCGGCGCGCGTGTACGGGACGAGGCGCTCGTGCAGGAGGATGTAGTCGCGGTAGACGTCGAGCACCTGCTCGTCGTACGTCCACGGCTCCTGCTCGAAGCGCCCGTGCGCGTGCATCAGCGGCGTGAAGCAGCCGAACTGCACCCAGCGCAGCAGCAGCTCCTTCGGGCAGCGCGACACGAGCCGCTCGCCGAGGTAGCCGCCGATGTCGTGCGACCAGTTCGAGAACCCGGACGCGGCCGCCGTCAGCGTGGCGGCGACGAGCGTGCGCAGCGAGTAGAAGTCGCTCGGCTGGTCGCCGCCCCAGGTGACGCCGACCGCCTGCTGGCCGGTCCAGCCGGGGCGGCCGAACAGCACGCCCTCGCCGGGGTGGACCTCGTCGAGCGCGCGCTGCATCGAGCGCCGGTAGCGCAGGCCGTGCGCCCAGGCGGCCTGCGCGCCGTTGCGCCCGTCGGAGAACTCGACGTCGTCGGGCAGGTACCAGCCCTCGCCGTCGTCGGCCTTGATGCCCTGCACGCCGAGCTCCAGCACGCGCTTGGCCTGCTCGCGCCACCACGCCTCGGCGGCCGGCGACGTGAAGTCCACCGGCGAGCCGACGCCCATCCACCACTTGGCCACGAACGGCTCGCCGCCCTGGCGGACGTAGTGCTCGCGCCCCGGCTCGTAGTTGGGCGCGGGCGCCTTGTGCAGGCGCTCTGACTCGGCGTCGGGCGGGCGCTGGCCGTCGCTGGAGTCGAGGTTGACCCACGGCGCGACCCAGACGACGGTCTTGACGCCCGCCGCGCGCATGCGGGCGATCATCCCGCGCGCGTCGGGGAACTGGTGCGGGTTGAACTCCCACGTGTTGTACTGCGTCGCCCAGGGCGAGTCGATGACGATCGCGTCGAGCGGTAGGCGGTGCTCGGCGAACCCGTCGAAGTCGTCGTCGACGTCGCGCTGGTGCTCGTGGATGTCGCGGCTCTTCCAGAAGCCGTAGCCCCACTCGGGAAGCACCGCGGGGAACCCCGTCAGCCGCAGGAACGCGCGCAGCCGCGCGGCGGGCGTCGCGTGCGTGAAGAGGTGCACGCGCAGCGGGCCCGACGCGACGCGGACCGAGAGCACGACCTCGTCGCCGAGGTCGAAGCGGGCGCCGGGCCCGTCGGTCTCGACCCAGGCCGCCCAGTCCTCTCCGAGCAGCCAGGGGACCGGCGCGTAGTCGCCCTGCGGGATGCCGCCGAGCTCGAGCATGTCCGGCGGGCAGTCGGGCCCGGTGTAGCGGCGGTCGGCGCCGAGCTGGAGCGAGCGGCCGGCCTGATTGGCCTGCAGCCCGTGGCGGGCGCCGAGCCCGGTGAAGCGCCGGCCGCCGGGCAGCACGATCCCGACGCGGTAGACGTCCGCGGTGACGGTCACGACCGTGCGGTGCGGCTCCGGGCGCTCGATCTCGACCGTGTGCGGCGCCTCGGCGGGCTCGAGCGTCTCGTCGGCGACCAGGCCTTCGGTGAGCTGGATGAACTGATCGCCGTGCTCGCCGTGCCACGCTCGCACCGCGATCTCGAACGGCAATGAGTCGACTCGCATGGCGGTCCAGCTTCTCTACGGATCTCGGTCCGCCCGCGGACGTTTACAGAACGGTCACGACCTGATCATCGGTTGGTCACAAAAGTCCTGCACGGCGGCCCGATTCTTGACGTTATGACCAGCAGCCGCGCAGACCTCCACTGCCACTCCACGGCGTCGGAAGTGTCGAAGCTCGGCGTGCAGCGCGCCCTCGGCCTGCCGGAGTGCGCGACGCCTCCCGAGGAGGTCTATTCCCTGGCCAAGCGCCGCGGGATGGACTTCGTGACGATCACCGACCACGACACGATCGACGGCGTCCTGGAGATCGCCGACCGCCCGGACGTATTCGTGTCGGAGGAGCTGACCGTGCGCTTCAGGGGCGAGCCGCAGGCCGTGCACGTGCTGTGCCTGGGGATCACCCCGGACGACCACGCCTGGTTGCAGGCGCACGCCGGGGACGTCGAGGTGGTCGCGCACTACCTGCGCGAGCAGGACATCACGTGCGCGCTGGCGCATCCCTTCTACGCCGTCGAGGCACCGCTGCAGCCGCGCCACCGGCGCCGGCTGGCGGAGCTGTTCGAGGTCTGGGAGGTCCGCAACGGCTCGCGCGCCCGCGAGCTCAACCATCCCGCCGCGATCTACGTCGAGACGCACGGCGGCGTCGGCACCGGCGGCTCCGACGACCACGCCGGGATCGACATCGGCCGCACCTGGTCAGAGACGCCGCCGGCCGCGACGCCGGCCGAGTTCCTCGCCCACATCCGCACCGGCCACGTCGCCGCGCGCGGCGATCAGGGCTCGGCCGCCAAGTGGGCGCACTCCGCGATGGCGCTGGCCGTGCGCGCGCTGGGCCGCGGCGAGTCCGACGCGGCCCCCGACCCCGGCGCCGTGCTGCGCATGGTCGAGCGCGTGATGACGGAGGGCGATGCCCGCAGCGGCTCCATTGGCTGCGACCTGGGTCCCGAGGACGCCCGCGCCCTGCTGCGCGCCTGGCTCGATGCGATCGACCTGCGCATGGACCAGCGCGAGCTGCTCGCCCTCCTCCAGTCCGACGGGTTCTCGCACGCGGCGCTCGAGCGCCGGGCGCGGCGCTGCCACGAGCGCCGGCTGCGCGCGGCCGTCGACGCGGCGGTCGCCGACCCGTCCGCGCTGGGCGCCGCGGCCTCGGACCTGTTCACGGCCTGCGTGGCGGCGATCCCGTACGCCCCGGCGGCCGCGTTCCTGGGCCGCGAGAAGAGCAAGCTGGCGACGCGCGAGGGCGAGCCCGTGCGGGTCGCGCTGGTCGCCGACGGCATCGGCGGGATGCACGGCGTGACGCACACGCTCGACGAGATCCGCGAGCGCGGCGTCCCCGGCTTCGAGGTCGAGGTGATCGGCACCGACGCGCACGTGGACCGCCGCCTGTCCGCCGTCGCCGAGGTCGAGATCCCGTTCTACCGCGGGCTGTCGGTGGGCGTGCCGTCGCTGCCGGCGGTCGTGGACGTGCTGGCCGAGGGCCGCTACGGCGTCCTGCACGTCTGCTCGCCGGGGCCGGCGGGCGTCGCGTCGGCGCTGATCGGGCGCGTGCTGGGGCTGCCGATCGCGGGCTCCTACCACACCGAGCTGTCGGCCTACACGGCGCTGCGCTCGGGCTCCGAGCAGCTCGCGTTCGCCGCCGAGGCGGCGCTCGGCGCCTTCTACGGCGGCTGCGACGTCGTGCTCTCGCCGTCGGCGGCCTCCGACGCGCGGCTTGCGGAGCTGGGGATCGACGCCGCCCGGATCGACCGCTGGGGCCGCGGCGTGGACATCGCGCGCTTCTCTCCGTCGCTGCGCTCGCGGACCGCCGACGGGCGCGTGCGCGTGCTCTACGCGGGGCGGCTGACCAAGGAGAAGGGCGTCGACCTGCTGGCCGACGCGTTCCTGGCGGCGCGGGCGCGCGATCCCCGCCTGGAGCTGGTGCTGGCCGGCGGCGGGCCGGAGGAGGACGCGCTGCGCGGACGGCTGAACGGCAGCGCCCGCTTCCTCGGCTGGCTCGAGGGCGACGAGCTCGCGCGCGCCTACGCCGACGCCGACCTGTTCCTGTTCTGCTCGCGCACGGACACGTTCGGCCAGGTCGTGCTCGAGGCCCAGGCCTCGGGGCTGCCGGTCGTCGCCGTCGACGCCGGCGGTCCGGCCGAGCTGATCGCCAACGGGCGCACCGGCATGCTCTGCCCGGCGCGCGTGTCCGCGCTCGCCGACGCCGTCGCGGGCCTGGCCGCGTCGCCCGCCGCGCGCGCCCGGCTCGCCCGCGGCGGCCTGTCCTCGGTGCGCGAGCGTACCTGGGACGCCTCGCTGGCCGCGCTGGCCTCCGGCTGGCGCCGCGCGCTCGCCGCGCACGCCGAGCGTCCCGAGGTCCGCGCGGCGTGACGCCGGCGCTCGCAGCGGCCCCGCTGCGGATCGCGATCGCGCGGCCGCTGCGCGTGGCCGACGTCGCGCTCTTCTACGGGCACCGCTCGGGCGGCATCCGGACCTATCTGGACGCGAAGGTCGAGTACGCGCGGCGCACGGGCGCCTTCGAGCACCACCTGGTCGTCCCCGGCGCCCGCGCCGCGCGCCGCACGCGCGGCGCCTCGACGGTGCACGAGCTGCCCTCGGTCAGCGTCGCGACGTCCAACGGCTATCGCTGGCCGCTCGGGACGCGGCCGCTGGCGACGCTGCTGCGCGAGCTGCGGCCCGACGTCGTGCTGACCCACGACCCGTTCTGGGGCCCGACCGCCGCGCGCTCGGGCGGCGGGCGCGTGGTCGCCGTGCACCACGGCTCGCCGGCGCTCGACGCCGCCGCGGCGCCCGGCCCGGCGCGGCTCTACCGGCCCGCGCTGGCCACACTGATGCGGCGCGTGGACGCGCGCGCGGATGCCGTCATGTCGGCCTGGGAGGACGCGCTGCCGCTGCGCTTCGGCCTCGATCCGGCCTTCGCGCCCGCGGATGCCGTGCGCGGCGAGCACGTGCTCTACGCCGGCCGGCTGGCGCGCGAGAAGGGCATCGACACGCTGCTCGAGGCCGCGGCGCGGGCGGACTGGGAGCTGCGGCTCGCCGGCGTCGGCCCCGCGGCGGGCGCGATCACCGCGCAGATCCGGCGACTGCGGCTGACCGACCGCGTGACCCTGGTCGGCCACCTCGGCGATCGCCGCGCGCTCGCTCAGGCGTACCGCGAGGCGCGCTGCGTCGTCATGCCCGGACCGCTCGAGACGTTCGGGCTCGTCGCCTACGAGGCCGCCGCGAGCGGCGCCGCCGCCGTCGCCTGCGAGACGGCGCCGTCGGCGCGGGTGCTCGGGCCGCTCGTGCACACGTTCGCGGCGGGCGACCCGCAGGACCTCCTGCGCGCGATCGAGGCCGCGCGCGCGACCGAGGTCGACCGCGCGGCCGCGGAGGCGTTCGCCGCGGCGCACACGTGGGAATCGGCGTTCGCCGCCGAGCTCGGAGACCTCGAGGCGCTGGTCGCCAGGGTGCCGCGTTGACCGCCGTGGCCGGGGCCCGCGTCGCGACGCACGGCGCGCTCGCGGTGGCGCTGCACGACGTGCAGCCGGCGACGTTTCGCCGTTGCGCGCTGATCCGCGACTGGCTCGACGACCTCGGCGTCGAGCGCGTCACGCTGCTCGTGATCCCGGCAGCCGACCTGCGGCCCTTCGCGAGCCGCTCGCCGGAGCTCGGCGACTGGCTGCTGGACCGCCGCGACGCCGGCGACGCGATCGCCCAGCACGGCCTCCAGCACCGGCGTACGCGCCCGCCGCACCCGCTGGCGCGCGCGCTGCGCCACTGGCAGGGCGGCGCGGCGGTGGAGTTCCCCGGGCTCGACGCCGAGGCCACCGCGGCGTGCCTGGACACCGGTCGGCGGGTGCTGACCGAGGCCGGCGTGCCGCCGCGCGGGTTCGTCGCGCCCGGCTACGCGTACACGCCGGCGCTGCGCGAGCAGCTCAGCGCGCGCTACGACTGGTGGGCGACGCTGCTGCGCGTGTGCCCCGGCGCGCACGCGCCCGCGCTCTCGCTCGGCACCGCGAGCTCGCTCAAGCGCGCCACCTCGCCGCTGCTGATGCGCGCCGGCGCCGCCGCGGCGGGACGGCTGCTGCGGCTGGACATGCACCCGGCCGACTTCGACCACCCCGGCCACGTGCACGCGCTGGAGGCGGTGCTTCAGCGCGCCCGCCGGCGAGTCGCGGTCACCTACGACGATCTCTGCTGAAGCCGTCCTGCGCGGCAACTGGCGCGAGGGCGTGCGGCGCGACGGCACGCCGTTCGCGTTCACGTGCCCGTCGGCGCGGCGCTACCGGCACCAGTGGTACTGGGACTCGTGCTTTCACGCCATCGCCTGGACGCACGTCGATCCGGCGCGCGCCCGCGACGAGCTGCGCACGCTGCTGCGAGCCGGCCGCGCCGACGGCTTCGTCCCCCACACCGCGTTCTGGCAGGCCGCGCCGCGCTGGCGGCGCGCGCCGCTGTACGCGACCGCGCACATGTGGGGCGACGCGGCGACCGCGTCGATCCAGACACCGCTGCTGGCGCTCGCCTGGGAGCGCGCCGCGGCGGGCGACCCCGGGTTCGTCGCCGAGGGGCTCGCGCCGCTGGCGGCGCACCTGCGCTGGCTGGCGCGCGAGCGCGACCCCGACGGCGACGGGCTGCTGACGATCCTGCTCCCGGACGAGTCGGGGCTCGACGACTCGCCCAAGTACGACCCGGTCTACGGCGCGCTCGCGCACTGGCGGCCCGGCTACGCGCGGCTCGTGCAGCGCTGCCGGCGCGCGCGCTGGAACGCGCGCCTGCTGACCGCGACGACCGACGAGCACGTCGAGGACGTGCTGGTCAACGTCGCCTACGCGCTGTCGCTGCGCGCGTACGCCCGGATGAGCGGCGACGACGCCTGGACACGGCTGGCCGAGCGCACCGAGACGGCGCTGCTCGAGCGCTGCTGGGACCCGCGCCGTGGGCTCTTCTTCGACCTCGCCGGGCGCGCCGAGCAGCGCGTGGAGATCTCCACGTGGTCCTCGCTCGCCCCGCTCGCGCTGCCGCTCCCGCGCGCGATCCGCGAGCGCCTGGTCGACGAGCATCTCCTGCATCCGCGCCGCTATGGCGCGCGCTTCGGCGTGCCGTCGGTGAGCATGGAGGAGCCGAGCTTCCGGCCCGGCTTCAACGCGTTCCGCGTCTGGCGCGGGCCGGCGTGGATGAACACGACCTGGATGATGGTCCACGGCCTGCGCGCCCTGGGCGCGGACGCCGAGGCCGACCGGCTCGCCGCCGGGGCGCTCGACGGCGTCGAGCGCAGCGGCTTCCGCGAGTACTACCACCCGCGCACCGGCGCGGGCCACGGGGAGCACCGCTTCGGGTTCGCGACGCTCGCGCTGGACCTGTGAGACTCCCCGCGTGCTCGCGCGGTACCGGCGCACCGGCGCCGACCTCCCGTTCTCCGACCAGCGCCGCGCGCACGGGGTGCCGTTCGAGGGCTACTACTGGCGCTTCCATGCGCCCGGCTGGAGCGTCGCGGTGATCGCCGGCGTGTGCCGCGACTGGGCGATGGTCACGCTGGCCGGCGAGCCGGGCGGCTTCGAGCGCACGCGGATCGCCGAGCCGGCGAGCGCCGCCGCGGACGGGCTGGGCGTCGTGGCCGGCACGCTGCTGCGCGCGGATGCCGCGTCGCTGCGCGTCGACCTCGGGCCGGGCGCGCGGCTCTCGGCGGCGCTCGACGCGCGCCGCGAGTGGCCGCGACGGCCGTTCGGCGCGCTCGGCCCCGCGCAGGTGGTGCCGTGGCTCGGCCAGTACTGGACGCCGTGGCTGCTCGGCGCGCGCGTGCGCGGCGAGGCCGACGTCGGCCGCACGGTCAGCCTCGACGGCGCGCAGGTCTACGCCGAGAAGAACTGGGGCGGCGCGTTCGCGGCGCACTGGTGGTGGGGCCAGGCGCCGGGGATCGCGTTCGCGGGCGGGCGCGTGCACGGCGCCGCGCCGACGTCGGTGGTCGCCTGGACGCCCGAGGGCCTCGTCACGCTCGCGCCCCCGCTCGCCCGCACGCTGGCGAGCGCCGGCGGCGGCGCCTGGCACGTGCGCGCCCGCTCGCCGCGCTGGACGGTCGAGATCGAAGGCGAGGCGCGCACGCCGCCGCTGCGCCTCGCCGTGCCGCTGCCGGCCGAGCGCTCGCTCGAGGTGCGCTCGAGCCACCACCTGCTGGCGCGCGCGCAGTACAGCGTCCGCCGCGGGCGCCGCGTGTGGCTGCGCGGCGAAGGCGAGGCCGCGCTCGAAGACGGCGCTAGCGCCGCTCCGCCCGCTGGGCCGCGAGGCTGAGCGGCTCCGCGCCGACCAGGCGCTCGAAGGGCCCGACGACGGCCCAGATCGCCTTCAGCCGCACCCGCGCGTGCAGGTCGACGGGCTCCACGCGCGCCTCGGAGTGCAGCTCGGCGCGGCCGTCGTCGAGCCGTCTGACCCAGTGCGCGAACGCCACCCGCACCGTCCCGGGCTCCGCCCACGCGGCGAACTCCTCCGCACCCGAGAGCTCCGGATAGTCGTGCGCGAGCGTCCAGATCCGCCCGCACAGGCCGGAGATCAGCCCGGACTCGGACTCCTCGAGCACCGTGAACGGGTAGTGCCGGAACATCTCGTGGTAGGTCGAGGCGGCCGGCACGCTCGGAAGCCGCCAGCGGACCAGGCGGCCGAGCCGGCGTGTGTCCGCCAGCCGGATCTCGCGCGCGGCCTCCCACAGCGCCGGCGCGGGCGCGTGGGCGGCGCGAGCGTGGCGCGTGCGCACGCTCCCGTCGCGGAGCCAGTGGTCCAGCGCCTCGCGCATCACCGTATGGTGCCCGAGGATGGGCCTGATTCAGCACAAGCGGGAGGCCTACTGGTTCTACCGCTTCCTCTCGCTCGGCTACGACCGCTGGGTGAACCCGCTGTTCTGGACGCCGGCCATGCGCGAGCGCGCGCTGGCCGCCGCGCGGCTGGACGCGCCGCGCCTGCGCGTGCTCGATGCCGGCGCCGGCACCGGCTTCACCACCGAGGGGATCGTCGCGCACGTCGATCCCGCGGACGTCACGATGCTCGACCAGAGCCCGCATCAGCTGGCGCGCAGCCGCGCCAAGCCGGCGCTCGAGCGCTGCGAGCGCGTGCTCGGCGACGCCGAGGCGCTGCCGTTCGCCGACGACACGTTCGATCGCTACGTGTCCGCCGGTTCGATCGAGTACTGGCCGGACCCGCAGCGCGGGATCGCGGAGGCCTACCGGGTCACGAACCGCGGCGGGACCGCGCTGGTGATCGGGCCCGTGCGGCCGGCCAACCGCGTCGCGCGCGCGCTCGCGCAGGCGTGGATGCTCTTCCCGCCCGCCGAGGACTACGTGCGCTGGTTCGAGGCCGCGGGGTTCACCGACGTGCGCGCCGTGGAGCTCGCGCCGGACTGGTACCACGACCGTCGCGTGCCGTACGCGCTCGCCGTCAGCGGCGTGAAGCCGGCGCCCGGCCCGTCGCCCGCCGCCCGCGCCGCCGCGCCCGAGCCCGAGCCGGGCCGCGCGCGGTTCCTCGCCCGCTTCCTCGCCGGCTCCGCTGCGGGCGCGGCGTTCGTCCCGATCGCCGCGGTGCTCGCGCTGCGGGCCCGCCGAGCCGCGCGCCAGAGTGGCTGACGTCCGGCAGGCACCGCGGGTAGGCGCCGGCCCGCTCGCCGCCGCGGGCCACGCCGTCGCCGTCCTGTGGCGCTTCAGCCGGCCGCACACGGTCATCGGCACGGCGCTGTCGGTGGCCGGCCTGTACGTCATCGCCGGCGCCGAGGGCCACGGCGGCGATCCGCTGGACCTGCTGGCCACACTGGTCGCGGCGCTCGCCGTGAACATCGCGATCGTCGGCGTCAACCAGCTCACCGACGTCGAGATCGACCGGATCAACAAGCCGTTCCTGCCGATCGCGGCCGGCGATCTGTCGCTGCCGGCCGGGCGCGCGATCGTCGCGGTCTGCACCCTGCTGCCGCTGGCGATGGCCGCGACCCAGGGCGGCGTCGAGACCGTCGCGGTCGCCGCGGCCCTCGCAGTCGGCGCGCTCTACTCGCTGCCGCCGGCGCGGCTCAAGCGCTTCCCGCTCGCGGCCAGCCTGTGCATCTCCGGCGTCCGCAGCGTCGTCGTCAACGTCGGCGTCTACTGGCATTTCGCGGGCGACGTCGCGCCGCCGGTCGTGGCGCTGTGCCTGTTCGTGCTCCCGTTCAGCTTCGCGATCGCGGTCCTCAAGGACGTCCCCGATCTCGAGGGCGACCGACGCTTCAGCATCCGCACCTACACCGTGCGCCTGGGTCCGGACCGGGTCAAGCACATCGGGCTGGCGGCGCTCGGCCTCGCCTACGGAGGGATGGCCGTGCTCGGCCCGATCGCGCTTGCCGGGCACGTGCAACCCATGGTGCTGATCGCCGGCCAGCTCGCCGCGGCGGCGCTGCTGATCCACTGGTCGCGGGCCGCCGATCCCGCCGACCGGGTCGCGTTCACGCGCTTCTATATGCGCGTCTGGGGGCTATTCTTCCTCGAATACGCGCTGATCCCGATCGCGTGTTTAGCGTCCTGACACGTTGGACGTCAGGTCGAAGACGCTTCGCGACCATTCGACATGGAGGCGTGGACAAGCGTCCACGGGATAAGTAGGTTTGTCGTTAATGTCGATTGCCTCTCAGGCGGATCAGCAGCAGCTGCGTCCTGGCGCCCCGGCGGGGGCTTCGCCACGACGTTTCGCACGGACCACCGAGCCGAACACGATCACGGCCTCTCAGGCGCGCGCCGCTCAGCGGCGAGAGGCCAGGCGTGACGAGCAAGCCGTAGCCGCCTGGCTACGCGAGATCGCCACGCGGCCCAGGTAAAGCGCTGGGACGCCGCGGCGCGCCCGCGGCGTCCCACCGTTTCGCAGCTTCACGACTCGGGCAGATCCTTGGTATCGGGGAGTGTCACGATGTACGGCACGCCCCCAGCCGAAAGGACTCATTCATGTCGACTCCGCTCCAGCAGCTCGGCGAGCACGACCAGAGCGTCTGGATCGACTACCTCTCGCGCCGCTTCGTCAAGGACGGGGACCTGAAGGCCCTCGTCGACCGCGGCGTCGTGGGGGTCACGTCGAACCCGACGATCTTCCAGGGCGCGATCGCTTCAGGCGACGCCTACGACGACCAGATCCGCGAGCTCAGCACCGAGCTCACCGACCCGACGGAGATCTTCTGGCAGCTCGCCAAGGACGACATCCGCGACGCCTGCGACGTGCTGCGGCCCACCTGGGACGGCGGCAACGGCAAGGACGGCTGGGTGTCGCTCGAAGTGGACCCCAACCTGGCGAACGACACGCAGGGCACGTCCGAGGCGGCCGAGTTCCTCCACGGCCTGGTCGACCGCCCGAACCTCTTCATCAAGATCCCCGCGACGCTCGCCGGCCTGCAGTCGATCGAGGACACGATCGCCAAGGGCATCCCGGTCAACGTCACGCTGATCTTCTCGCTCGAGCGCCACCGCGCGGTCGCCGAGGCCTACGTGCGCGGCGTCAAGCGCTTCGTGGACGGCGGCGGCGACCCGAGCGGCAAGCTCGCGTCGGTCGCCTCGTTCTTCGTCTCGCGCGTGGACACCGAGGCCGACAAGCGGCTCGACGCGCTCGGCGGCCACGACGAGCTCAAGGGCACGCTGGCGATCGCCAACGCGAAGCTCGCCTACCGCGTCTACGAGGAGGTCTTCTCGACCCCCGAGTGGCAGGAGCTCGAGGCCAAGGGCGCGACGAAGCAGCGCTGCCTGTGGGCGTCGACCTCGACCAAGAACCCGGCGTACCGCGACGTGATCTACGTCGAGGAGCTCGTCGGCCCCGACACCGTGAACACGATGCCGCGCGAGACCGCCGACGCCGTCGAGGATCACGGCGAGATCCGCGGCGACACGCTGCTGGAGAACGTCGACGAGGCCACCCGGATCTTCGAGTCCTTCGAGGCCGCCGGCATCTCCTACGACGACGTCGTGGCGGTGCTCGAGACCGAGGGCGTCGAGAAGTTCGCCAAGAGCTTCGCGGATCTGATCGGGGGCCTCGAGGGCAAGCTGAAGCTGGTGGCCGCGTAGTGACTCACGACGCGGACTTCCGGCGCGAGCTCGGCCAGCAGCTGCGCGTCGACTCCGTACGTTCGTCGGCGGCCGCCGGCTCGGGGCATCCGACGAGCTCGATGTCAGCCGCCGACCTGATGGCGGTCCTGATCGACGGCCATCTCCGGCTCGACTACGCGCATCCCGAGAACCCCGCCAACGACCACCTGATCTTCTCCAAGGGCCACGCGTCGCCGCTCTACTACGCGGTGCTCAAGGCCGTGGGGGCGATCGACGACGCGGAGCTGCTGACGTTCCGCAAGCTCGGCTCGCGGCTCGAGGGCCACCCGACGCCGCGGATTCCCCCGACCGACGTCGCCACCGGGTCGCTCGGGCAGGGCCTGCCGATCGGCGTCGGGGTGGCGATGGCCGGCCGCGAGCTGGACAAGCTGCCCTACCGCGTGTGGGTCCTGTGCGGCGACTCCGAGATGGCCGAGGGCTCGATGTGGGAGGCCTTCCAGCACGCCGGCTGGGAGGGCCTGGACAACGTCACCGCGATCATCGACGTCAACCGCCTGGGCCAGACGCGCGAGACGATGCTCGGCTGGGACCTCAACGGCTACGTCCGCCGGCTCGAGGCGTTCGGCTGGAAGGCGCTGCCGATCGACGGCCACGACGTGGAGGCGATCGAGGAGGCCTACGCCGAGGCCGAGGCCACGACCGACCGCCCGACCGCGATCGTCGCCCGCACCAAGAAGGGCAAGGGCGTCAAGGCGGTCGAGGACCAGCCCGGCAAGCACGGTAAACCTCTGGATGACCCTGAGGGTGCGATCAAGGAGCTGGGCGGCGACCGCCGGCTCACGGTCGACGTGCCGGCGCCGGCGCCGGGCCGGCCGGCCGAGCACCCGACGGGCGGCGGCGACCTGCCGTCCTACGAGCTCGGCGAGGAGGTCCCGACGCGCAAGGCCTACGGCGAGACGCTGGCCGCGCTCGGCTCGCTGCGCGGCGACATCGTCGCGCTCGACGGCGAGGTCTCGAACTCGACGCACTCGGAGGACTTCCGGGCGGCCCACCCGGACCGCTACTTCGAGATGTTCATCGCCGAGCAGCAGCTGGTCGCCGCGGCGGTCGGCATGCAGGCGCGCGGCTACACGCCGTACGTGTCGACGTTCGCGGCCTTCCTCTCACGTGCGTACGACTTCGTGCGCATGGCCTCGATCTCGCGCGCCAAGCTCGTGCTGTCGGGCTCGCACGCGGGCGTCTCGATCGGCGAGGACGGCCCGTCGCAGATGGCGCTCGAGGACATCGCCTCGCTGCGCGCCATCCACGGCTCGACCGTCGTGCACCCGAGCGACGCCAACCAGGCCGCCAAGCTCGTCGCCGCGCTGGCCGACCGCGACGGGATCTCGTTCATCCGCACGCTGCGGGCCAAGACCCCGGTCCGCACGGCGCCCGGCGAGGCGGTCACGATCGGCGGCAGCCGCGTCGCGGTCGACGGCTCGGACGTCGCGATCATCGCGTGCGGGATCACGCTCGACGAGGCGGTCAAGGCCGCCGAGCGGCTCGCGGGCGGCGGCGTGCACGCGCGCGTGCTCGACTGCTATTCGATCAAGCCGATCGACGGCGAGGCCGTCGCCGCGGCGGCCCGCGAGTGCGGCGGGATCGTCACGGTCGAGGACCACGCGCCCGAGGGCGGCCTCGGCGACGCGGTGCTCGAGGCGCTCGCGGCGGCCGGCGAGAGCGCCCACGTCGTCAAGCTCGCGGTGCGCGAGATCCCCGGCTCCGGGACGCCCGCGGAGCTGCTGCACGGCGCGAGGATCGACGCGGACGCGATCGCCGACGCCGCGCAGAAGCTCGTGGGAGCGCCCGCCTAGCGCTTTCAGCGGTGGCGCCGCCCCGGCGGCGCCACCGCGCGCTCAGACGGCCAGCGGCTGCAGCTCGCGCGCCAGGTAGGCCTCGGGGTCGCCCGCGATCAGGACGTCCTCGAGCCAGGCCCGGCGCTCGAAGTCGATCACCTCGAGCTCCCACACGCACGCCAGGCCGGTGCTCGTGAACGGCTGCAGCTCCGACGGCTCGTCGCGCGGGGCCGAGAAGTAGCGCGCGTGCAGCTCGTTCTCGTTCGCCCACCAGTACACGATCGCGAGCGCGGCGAACTTCGCGTCGTGGGCGATCGTGAAGCCGTAGGCGCCGGACGGGATCTCCTCCGCGCGGCGGCGCGTGGCGACCGCGAGCTCGCGGCGAGGGTCGCCCTCGAGCGCGATGCCGTAGTGCTTGATGCGGCCCGTGCGGCCGAGGAACGCGAGCTGGCGAGGTTCGTGAGCCATGCCGCGCACGCTAGGGGCGATTCAGGCCAGGACCTGTCCTCGACTCCACGCGTGTCGAAGTTTGCTCGCATGGCGAGCATCGTTCGACAGCCGCGGCTACTCGCTGTCGGCGAGCTCGTCCGCCGGGCCCTCTTCCAGCGCGTGGACGGTGCACAGGAACGGGCCGCCGGACTCCCGGCCGCCCTCGATCTCCTGAGTCGTCAGCCGCGCGCCGCAGACGGCGCAGGTTCGGGCGATGGTGTCGTCGAGGGTGTGCTCTTCGAGGCCCATGCAGGCACGGTAGCGCGAACGCGGCCGAGGGCGAGCGCGACCACCGCGGCGGTCGCCCCGGTGACCGCCATCAGCGTGTACGCGCGGTGAAAGACGGGCAGCGTCATACCGTCACCGAGCACGGCGATCAGCGCGGCGATGCCGAGCACGGCGCCGAGCTGGCGGCAACAGGCCGAGATCGCGCTGCCGGTGGCGAAGCGCGCGGGCGGAAGATGCGCCACGGCGGCCGAGCTCCAGCCCGAGAACGAGAGGCCGACGCCCATGCCGGTGAGCAGCGTGCCGGGCAGGAAGTCGCTCGCGTAGGCCGGCGTGGCGCCGAGGCCGAGCGCCAGCCACAGGCATCCGGCGGCAAAGACGAGCCCGCCGGGCAGCGCGACCGCGCGCGAGCCGAACCGGTCGGCCAGCCGCCCCGCGTTGGCGCTCGAGAGCGCCGCCATCAGCGGCCCGGGCGTGACGGCGACGCCGGCGTGCAGCGTCGACCAGCCCCAGACCGACGTCAGGAACAGGATGTTGGCCAGCAGCAGCGCGTAGAACCCGAGCGCGAACACGCCGACGCCGCCGACGGCGACCGCGAACGAGCGCACGCGGAACAGCGACAGCTCGAGCACCGGATGCGGATGCGTCGCCGAGCGCCAGACGAAGCCGCCGAGCAGCACGGCGGCGGCTGCGAACGCGCCCGCGATCCGCGCGCTCCCCCAGCCCCAGGCGGGCGCCTGGACGATCGCCAGCGACAGCGCGCCCACGCCCAGCGCCAGCAGCGACACGCCGAGCGCGTCGGGCACCGCGCCGCGGTCCGGATCGCGCGCCTCGCGCAGCAGGCGTCGTGCCGGCAGCACCGCCACCGCGCCGAACACGAGGTTCGCGAAGAACACGAGCCGCCAACCCGACCAGGCGATCAGCAGGCCGCCGAGCGAGGGACCCGTGGCGGCCGCGATGCCGCCGACCGCGCCCCACAGCGCCGTCGCGGTCGCGCGCCGCGCGGGCGGGAACTCCGGCAGCAGCAGCGCCAGCGAGGTCGGCACGAGCACCGCCGCGCCCGCCGCCTGCAGCACGCGCGCGCCCACCAGCACGGCGGGCGACGGCGCGAGCCCGCACAGCGCGGATGCGGCCAGGAAGATCGCCATCCCGATGAAGAACAGCCGCCGCCGGCCCAGCAGGTCCGCCAGCCGGCCGGCCGGCACGAGCAGCGCCGCGAAGACGATGTTGTAGGCGTTCAGCACCCACGAGAGCCCGGCCAGCGACGTGTCCGGGAACGCCCGGCGGATGCTCGGGAACGCGACGTTGACGATCGTCACGTCGAGGAAGGCCATGAAGACGGCCACGGCGGTGACGAGCAGGACCTTCCAGCGGCGGTCGAGTTGCTTCATGCAACCGACTCTAACACGAGTTCGTTGCTTGACGCTACCCTAGTGTACGTGCTTCCCCGGACCTACGACGGCCAGAACTGCTCGGTGGCCAAGTCGCTCGAGCTGCTGGGCGAGCGCTGGACGCTGCTCGTGCTGCGCGAGGCGTTCCTCGGGCGCCGCCGCTTCGACGAGTTCGCTGCGCGGCTCGGGATCGCCCGCAACGTGCTCACCGCGCGGCTCGCCCGGCTCGTCGAGGAGGGGGTGCTGGAACGGGTCCGCTACCAGGAGCGCCCGGAGCGCTTCGAGTACCGGCTCACCGCCAAGGGCCTCGACCTGTGGCCGGTGATCGTCTCGCTGCTGCAGTTCGGCGACCGCTACTACGCGCCCGCCGGGCCGCCGCTCGTGCTCGAGCATCGCGACTGCGGCGGCGGCCTCGACGACCGCCGGCGCTGCCTGGCCTGCCGGCAGGACCTGACGCCGCGCGACGTGGTCGCCCACCCCGGCCCCGGCGCCTAGCGCGGAAGCTCCTGCTCGAGGGTCTGGACGGGCGCGAACAGGTCGCCGAGCTCGGTCACGCGCGCGAGCACGTCGGCGGACGTGAAGCGCAGGGCGTCCGGGTCGCCTTCGTCGGCGGCGTCTGAGACCTCGTCCCAGGTCAGCGGCGTCGACACCGTCGGCTGCTCCATCGCGCGCAGCGAGTAGACGTTGACGGTCGTCTTATGGCGGTCGTTCTGACTCCAGTCCACGAACACCTTGCCGGCGCGCTTGGCCTTGCTCATGTCCGACACGACGGCGCCCGGGTCGCGGCGCTCCAGCAACTGCGCCAGGCCGCGCGAGAACGCCCGCGTGTCGTCGTAGGTCACCGGCGTGTTGAGCGGCAGGTAGACCTGCATGCCCTTCGAGCCCGACGTCTTGGGGAACCCCTGCACGCCGAGGTGCGAGAATGCCCGCTGCAGTTCCAGCGCCACCCGCGCGCACTCGATCGCGGTCGCCGGCGGCCCCGGATCGAGGTCGAACCCGATCAGCGTCGGGTGGTCCATCTCGGGGGCGCGGGCGAGCGGCGTGTGCAGCTCCAGATCGGCGAGGTTGGCCAGCCATACGAGCGTCGGCAGGTCCTCGCACAGGCAGAAGTCGATGTTCCCCTCGTTGCGGCCCGACCACACCGCCGCCGTGCGCACCCACTCCGGCGCGTGCGAGGGGCAGCGCTTCTCGTAGAAGTACTTGTCCTCGACGCCGTTCGGGTAGCGCTTGAGCGTCAGCGGCCGCGCGCGCAGGTGCGCCAGCAGCACGGGCGCGATCCGCGTGTAGTAGTCGATCACGTGGCCCTTGGTGAACCCCGCGCGCGGATACAGGACCTTGTCGAGGTTGGACAGCGACAGCGTCCGGTCACCGATCGCGACGTCGAGGCGCTTGGCGGGCACTGCCCCTGACGCTACCCAAACCGTCCCGCTGGCGGATCGGGGGCCGTCGGCGTAGCCTCATAGATGGATGAACGCCGAGGCCGAGCCGGACGAGCAGCCCCGGCTGATGGTCGGGCTGGCCGCTTCCGCCGGCGGCGTCGAGGCGCTGCAGCGGGTCGTGGAGACGCTGCCGGCCGACTTCCCGGGAGCCCTGTGCGTGGTGCTGCACATCCCCGCCACGGGGCGCAGCCTGCTCGCCCCGATCCTCGACCGCGCCGGCCCGCTGCGCGCGGTGCTCGCGCAGGACGGCGCGCCGCTGCGCCGCGGGACGATCTACGTCGCGCCCGCCGACCATCACCTGCTCGTCGAGAGCACGCGTGTCCGGCTCAGCCAGGGCCCGCGGGAGAACGGCGTCCGCCCCTCGGCCGACCCGCTGTTCCGGTCGCTGGCCGAGTGCTGGGGCGAGCGCGCCGTCGCCGTCGTCCTCTCGGGCGCGCTCCAGGACGGCTCGTCCGGCGTCGCGGCGGTCAAGCGCGCAGGCGGGACGGTGATCGTGCAGGATCCCGCCGATGCACTCGTGCCCGGGATGCCGGAGCACGCGCTCGCGGCGACCAGCGCCGACCACGTCGTCCCCGGCGGAGCGGTCGCCGCGCTGCTGCGCCGGCTCGCCGCCGAGGCCGCGCTGACCGGCACGCTCGAGGAGGCCGCCGGATGACCGATGTTCCGGAGCCCGCGTTCGAGGCGCTGCTCGAGTTCCTCAAGCGCACGCGCGGGCTGGACTTCACCGGCTACAAGCGAACGAGCCTGCAGCGGCGCTTCCGCCGGCGCATGGGCGCGGTCGGGTGCGAGGGGTTCAGCGACTACCTGGACTACCTCGAGGTGCATCCCGACGAGTACGCGCTGCTCTTCGAGGTCCTGCTGATCAACGTCACCGAGTTCTTCCGCGACGCGCCGGTGTGGGAGCACCTGCGCGGCGAGATCCTGCCCGCCCTGCTCGCGAGCAAGGCCGACGACGAGCCGCTGCGCATCTGGAGCGCGGGCTGCGCGAGCGGCCAGGAGGCGTACACGATCGCGATGGTGCTCGCCGAGACGCTGGGCGAGGCCGAATACCGGGAGCGCGTAAAGATCTACGCGACCGACATCGACGAGCAGGCGCTCAACCAGGCGCGGCTCGGGGTGTACAGCCCGAAGGAGCTCGAGTCCGTGCCGGACGCGCTGCGCCAGCGTTACTTCGAGGGCACGAACCACAACCGGGGGTTCCGCAAGGATCTGCGCCGGACCGTCATCTTCGGCCGCAACAACCTCGTCCAGGACGCGCCGATCTCGCGCCTTGACCTGCTCGTCTGCCGCAACGCGCTGATCTACTTCAACGCGGAGACGCAGGCGAGGATCCTGCGCCACTTCCACTTCGCGCTCAACCGCTCGGGCGTCCTGATGCTCGGCAAGTCCGAGATGATGGTCTCCCACCGGGACCTGTTCGTCGCGTCCGACCTCAAGAAGCGCACCTTCGTCAAGCGGCCGCCGGGCGGGCTCACCACCCGCGTCGGGACGATCACGCCGGCCGCGCCGGACGAGGTCGAGGACGAGCGCCACAGCCGCGACGCGGCGCTGGAGCTCGGCCCGCACCCACAGATCATCGTCGCCCGCGACGGCCGGCTCACGTTCGCGAACCTGCCGGCGCGCGCGCTGTTCGGGATCCCGCTCAGCGACGTCGGGCGGCCGCTGGCGGAGCTGGCGCTGGCGCAGCGACCGGCCGAGCTGATGCAGCCGATCGAGCAGGTGCTGCGCGACCGCCGCCGGGTCGTCATCGGCGAGGTCGCGTTCACGCCCGATCGCGGGGAGCCGCGGCGCCTGGACGTGAACATCGCGCCGCTGCTCTCGCCCGGCAACGCCGCGCTCGCCGCGTACGTCACGTTCGAGGACGTCAGCCGGCTCACCACGCTGATGGGCGAGCTCGAGACCAACCGGCGCGACCTCGAGCTGGCCTACGAGGAGCTGCAGTCGACGATCGACGAGCTCGAGACGACGAACGAGGAGCTGCAGTCCGCCAACGAGGAACTGCAGACGACCAACGAGGAGCTCCAGTCGACGAACGAAGAGCTCGAGACGATGAACGAGGAGCTCCAATCGACCAACGAGGAGCTCGAGACGATCAACGACGAGCTGCGCGATCGCACCGGTGAGCTCAACCACGTCAACGAGTTCCTGGAGGCCATCCTGACCTCGCTCGGCGTGGGCGTGGCCGTGCTCGACGTCCAGCAGCGCGTGCAGGTCTGGAACCGCCGCGCCGAGGACCTGTGGGGCCTGCGCGGCGGCGAGGCGCTGGACCACCACTTCCTGAGCCTCGACATCGGCCTGCCGTCGGAGCAGCTCGCGCCGGCACTGCGCGCCGTGCTCAACGGCGCCAGCGAGCGCGAGATGCGCGAGCTCGAGGCGGTCAACCGCCGCGGACGTGCGATCGTCTGCACGACGACCGTGCTGCCGCTGATCGGCGTCGATCCGGACCAGAACGGCGTCCGCGGCGCGATCGTGATGATGGAGGATCGCCCGCCCGCAGAGAGTTAGCGGCGCGCGGCCGCCGCGGAGCGCAGCGCCTCGAGCCGCTCGAGGCGCTCGGCGCGCAGCGCCACCGTGCGCTCGCGCAGGGCGGACGTCTCGGCGCGCAGCTGCTCGAGCTGGCGGACCTGCTCGATCGACGTCTCGCGGGCGACCGCGAGCGCGGCGCGCAGCTCGCCGATCCGCGCGGCGGCAGCGGGCTCGGGCGCAGGGAGCGCGGGCTCGAGGGGCTCGATGTCCGGCAGCAGCCGGCGCCGCTGGCGGACGACTTCGGCGGCCGACGACGCCCCCGCGCTGATCGGCTCCCCGGTCAGCAGCCAGGTGCCGTCCGCGCGGCGGACGAGCTGCCCCTCGCGGGCGAGCTCGGCGAGCGCGGTGGAGACCGTCGGGCGGCGCGCGCCCACAAGCTCGCCGATCAGCCGGTGCGAAAGCGCCAGCGGGACCGCGATGCCGTCGCGCGCCACGCGGCCCCAGCGCTCCGCCAGGTGCCAGAACAGCGCCAGCAGCCGGCGGTCCACGCGATTGAGCTGGGAGATCGCCTGGGTGACGGCGAGCCGCTGGGCCCGCTCGGCCATGCGGTCCACGATCACGGCGCCGATCTCCGGGAAGCGGGCGAGCTGCGCAGCCAGCCGGCGGTCGATCAGCGCGAGGATCACCTCCGAGAGCGCGTTCCAGCGGACCTCCGCCGCCAGCAGCTGCGGCTGGCCCTCGATGCTCCACGGGCGCACGATGTCGCCGGGCCCCAGCAGCTCCGTGCTGACGGTCTCCGACATGACGACCTCGCGTGCCAGCACGCCGTCGACGACCAGCAGGCCGAGGTGCAGCGGATCGGCGTCCGTGAGCCGGCCGCCGTCCCATTCGCCGACCGGAAAGCGCGTGATCCGGACGCGCAGTTCGCGCTCGGCGAGGCGGCGGCGCTCCGGGTCCAGCAGCGCGCCGAGGTCCGGATCGAGCGCAAGCAGGTGCCGCGCGGGCACCGTCGGCGCAAGATCGGCCCGGTCACGGATACTGCCAGCGACCGCCATCTCATGGTCATTTTAGATCGATTGGACCGCTTCTGCCAGCAGCTCGCCGTCGGATACCTGACGGCAGGGATTGACAGCGAGCGACAGGCGCTGCTCAGCGGGCGCCGTTGGCCGCGGAGCGGCTCGGGAACAGCGCGAGGTGCGCGTCCAATCCGGAGATCTCGAACACTCGCCGCACGGGCCCGGCCGGGCAGATGACCGACAGCCGGCGCGCGCCGTCCAGCGCCCGGTGGGCGCCGGCGAGCGTCGCGAGGGCCGTCGAGTCGATGAACGCGGTCGCGCTCAGATCGACCCACACGTCCGTGGCCGGCGAGTCGAGCGCCCGCGACAGCGCCTCGCGCAGCTCGGACACCGTCGCGATGTCCACCTCGCCCCGCACGGCGATCACGACGCGATGGTCGGCGCGCTGCTCGTCGATCCAGAACGGCTCCGTCCTCACGCTCTCAGCGTGGACCAATTTACGCCGGAGCGCGCGGCTCGTGGTATGACTGCTGACGGCGAGAGGCGAGGGGGCGGTCGCTCGATCGGCGTGCCGCGTTTGAGTGACGCGTGTCCGCAAACGGACGGATCACGGCCCGGGACGGCTGATTTCCGGGAGCCCGGGTACGGCGAGGGCGATGGCTCAGACGGTTGAGCAGCCGCGCCCAGCGCCGGCCACCACGATCGCTCGCGCTCGCCGCCAGCGCGACGACCAGCGCCTCATGCGTCAGGCGCAGGGCGGCGACGAGCGTGCGCGCGCCGAGCTGATCGAGCGCTACATGCCGCTCGCACGGTCGCTCGCGCTGCGCTACCGCCGCGCCTCCGAACCGCTCGACGACCTGATCCAGGTCGCCTCCGTCGGCCTCGTCAAGGCCGTCGGCCGCTGGGACCCGGAGCGCGGCCTGGCGTTCTCGTCCTACGCCGTGCCGACGATCCTCGGCGAGCTGCGGCGCTACTTCCGCGACTCCACCTGGGACGTGCGCCCGGCGCGCGACCTCCAGGAGCTGTGCCTGGCGCTCGAGGACGCGCGCGAGGCGCTGTGGGGCGAGCTCGGGCGCCAGCCGACGGTCGCCGACCTCGCCGAGCGCCTGGACCGCAGTCCGGAGGAGATCGTCGAGGCGCTGCAGGCCACCGAGGGCCGCTCGCTGCGGTCGCTCGACGCGCCCGTGCACGACGAGGAGCACGACTCCACGTCCGCCGGCGAATTGCTCGGGTCACACGACGCGGAGTTCGACCGCGTCGAGGCCGGCGTCACGCTCGAGCGCCTGACCGGCATCCTCGACGAGCGCGCGCAGGAGATCCTGCGCCTGCGCTTCCAGGAGGATCTGCTGCAGTCCGAGATCGCCGAGGTCGTCGGCTGCTCGCAGATGCACGTCTCGCGCATCATCCGCTCGTCGCTGGAGAAGCTCTACGCGTACGGCTCGGGGCTGCATGTCGGTACCTGAGATCCCCAATCCCTCCGATCCGACCGGGCCGGTCGTCCCGCCGGAGCCGTCCGGGCCCGTCGTGCCCGACGAGCCGACGGTGCCCGCCGATCCGACGCCCGACCGCGAGACGCCGCCGCCGGACGATCCGCTGCCGCCGCAGCCCGTCGGCCCCGACGCATGATCTAGGCGGCGAGTCGCTCCACGCCGGGGGCGTCACCGCGTTCGTCGAGCAGGTCGAGCACGGCCTCCTCCACCGCCCGGTCGTGGATCGGCAGCGCACCCGGCGACGCGTCCAGCGCGCGGGTCATCAGCCGCTCGTCGAGCACCATCCCCGCCTGGAACGCGTCGAAGATCCGCGGATCGATGTAGGACGCGCGGCAGACCGCGGGCGTGTTGCCCAGGTAGCGCGACGTCTCCTGGATCGCGCGCGTGATCGCGCGCCGGCGCGACGTACGGGCTCCGTGCGCAGGCCCGGACACCGCGAGCGCCCAGGCGCAGATCACGGTCGCGCTCCAGGTGCGGAAGTCCTTGGCGGAGAAGCCGTCGCCGGTCGCCTCCTTGAGGTAGGCGTTGATGTCCGCGGAGCGCACGTCGTGCCAGCGGCCTCGCTCCTTGTAGGCGAGCAGCTCGCGCCCGCCACCGCGCCGGCGCTTGAGCGCGATCACGATGCCGACCGCCAGCGGGTCGACCACCGCGTGCACCTGGCGCTTGCCGCTCTTGGCCGGGTAGTCGAAGACCATCGTCCGCCCGTCGCGAACCTTGACGTGCTGCTTGCGCATCGTCGCCAGGCCGTAGGACTCGTTGGTCACCGTGTACTCCTCGCTGCCGATGCGGAAGAAGCCGCGATCCAGCAGTCGCACCGCGCACGCGAGCACGCGCTCGCGGGTGAGCGCGGTGGCGCCCGTCAGGTCGGCATCGACGCGCTCACGCAGGCGCGGCAGCGCACGGGCGAAGCGGGCCATGTCCGCGAACTTCTCCGCGTCGCGACGCGCGCGCCACGCATCGTGGTAGCGGTACTGCTTGCGTCCGGCCGCATCGACGCCGGTCGCCTGCAGATGACCGTCGGGATACGGACAGATCCAGACGTCGTTCCAGGCCGGCGGGATCCCCAGTTCGCCGATGCGTTCGAGCACCTCGCGTTCGTTCACGCGCTCCCCGCCGTCGTCGAAGTAGGCGAAGCCGCGCCCGCGCCGGACGCGGTGGATCCCGGGTCCGGAGCAGTCGGCGCGGCGCAGTCTCGACACGCTCTCGTGTTCCCCAGGCGGGAGTCCGTTTAGGCTTGCGCCCGTGTCGAGGTTCATGTTCGAGACCTCCGAGCGCGGCGCCGTCGCGGTGGTCACCCTGCGCGGCGAGCTCGACCTGCGTGCCGGCGCGGAGCTCGAGCCCGAGCTCGGGCGGCTCACCGACTGCGATCACGACGTCGTGGCGCTGGACCTGCGGGCGCTCGAGTTCCTGGACTCGAGCGGGCTGAGCATGATCGTGCAGGTCTCGCAGCAACTCGAGGACGCCGGCCGGCGGCTCGTGCTGGTGCGCGGCCCGCAGTCGGTCCAGCGCATGTTCGAGATCACGCGGATGACCGAGCGGTTGGAATTCGTCGACGCGCCGGAGCACGTCGGAAACTAGTTCGCCGCCTTCTCCTTGGCCTTCGGCTTGGACGCCTTGCGCTTGGGCTTGGCGTCTTCGTCGTCGCCGCGCACGGCCGCGAGGCTCGCCTCCAGGGCGGCCATCAGGTCCGGCACCTTGGCGGGCTGCGGCGCCTCCGGCTGGACGGCGATCTCCTCGCCGGCGGCCTTGCGCTCGATCAGCTCGAGTACCTTCTCGCGGTACTCGTCCTTGTACTTGGACGGCTCGAACTCTCCCGACAGCGAGTCGATCAGCTGCCGGGCCATCTTCAGCTCACGGTCTGAGACGTTGAGCTCCTTGGACTCCGGGAGCCCGTCGAGGTCCTCCGGGCCGACGATCTCGTCGGCGAAGACCATCGTCTCCATCACCAGCAGGTCGCCGTCACGATGCGGGCGGATGGCCACCAGCTGCTCCTTGGAGCGGATCACGACGCGCGCGATCGCGACCTTCTCGGACTCCTCCATCGCGCTCAGCAGCAGCCCGTAGGCCTTCGCGGCGCCCTTGTCGGGGACGAGGTAGTACGGGTGGTCATAGAAGATCGGGTCGATGTCCGCCTCGTCGACGAAGTCCTCGATGTCGATCGTGCGCGACTTCTCCGGATCGAGCGCCTCGAGCTCGTCCGGCTCGATCAGCACATAGCGGTCGCGGGTGAGCTCGTAGCCCTTGACGAGGTTCTCGTAGGCCACCTCCTCGCCCGTCTCCGGGTCCACGCGCTTCTGCTGGATCCGGTTGCCGGTCTCTCCGTTGAGCTGGTGGAAGCGCACCGACTTCCTGGACACCGCGGAGAAGAGCTTGATGGGGACATTGACGAGCCCGAACGAGATCGCTCCGCTCCACATGGATCGCGCCATCGGTCCATTCTGACGACCCGGACGGCGGACCACCAAATCCGCACGGGGTCTTTCACTCCTCGGGCGGCCCGATCTGGCGCGGATCCAGATCGTCGCGCAGCCCCTTGTAGACCGGATGGCGGAGCGTGCCGACGCGGGTCAGGTCGCCGTAGTCGACGCTGGCGACCAGCTCGGGCTCGACGAAGCGCGTGCCGCGCTCGGGCTGCGGGCCGGAGAACGGGCTCGTCTCGCGCGCCAGCGGCTCGAGCAGCGCCAGCACGCGCTTGAGCTCTGACTGCGTGAAGCCCGTGCCGACGTTGCCGGCGTAGTGCAGCTCGCCGTCGCGGTAGGTGCCCACCGCCAGCGACCCGATCGTGCTCGAGCGGCCGCCGTCGCCGTACTTCCAGCCGCCGACCACCACGTCCGCGCGGCGCACGTTCTTGACCTTGACCCAGCTCTTGGAGCGCCGCCCCGGGAGGTAGGTGCCGTCGAGCCGCTTGGCGACGATGCCCTCGAGCCCCTGCGCGCGTGAGGCCTCGAGCAGCGCCGCGCCGTCGCCGACGTGATGCGCGGGCACCTGCCACGTCCGCCCGGGCGCGATCAGGTCGCTCAGCAGCTTGCGGCGGTCGCGATAGGGCAGGTCGAACAGCTCGTGGCCGTCGAGGAAGAGCAGGTCGAAGATGACGTAGACGACCGGCTCGGTCTGCGAGAGCCGGCGCACCTGGCTCTCCCCGGTCAGGTGCATGCGCCCCTGCAGGCGCTGGAAGCTCGGCCGCCCGTCGGAGCCGAACGCCACGACCTCGCCGTCGAGCACGGCCTCGTGGGTGCCCAGGGCGCGCCCGAGCTCCCGCAGCTCCGGATAGCGCGGCGTGATGTTGGTGCCGCGGCGGCTCTCCAGCCGCAGGCGCCCGCCGTCCACGTAGCCGATCGCGCGCACGCCGTCCCACTTGATCTCGTAGGCCCAACCGTCGCCCGGCGGCAGCTCGCCGGGACAGGCCAGCATCGGCTCGACCTTCTCCGGGACCGGAGCGCGGTCGGGATCCTCGGGCGGATCCATGCGGTGGATCATCCAGTTCTTGCCACCGGTCTGAAATAGGACGTACTTGCCGCGCACGCGCTCGCCGTGGAAGGTGACCATCACCTCGCGGTCGCGGAACTTGTGCGTCTCGTAGGTCCCGCGGTCGTAGATCCGCATCGTGCCGGCGCCGTAGTTGCCGGCCGGGATCTCGCCGTGGAAGTCGAGGTACTCGAGCGGGTGATCCTCGGTCCGGACCGCGAGGTTGTTGCGCTCCGGATCGGCCGGGATGCCCTTCGGCACGGCCCACGACACGAGCGTCCCCTCGTGCTCGAGCCGCAGGTCCCAGTGCATCGCGCGCGCGGAGTGCTCCTGGACCACGAAGCGCGCCCGCTCCGGCTCGGCCCCGGCCTCGCCGGACGGCTCAGGCGTGGCGGAGAAGTCGCGCTTGGATCGGTAGCGCTCGAGCCCGTCGGCCATCGGCTCAACGTTAGCTCCCGGTGTGACGTTAATTTGCGGTTCGAGCAGGTATCGTGCACGGCCGTATGGACGCCAATCCGATCGTGCTCGACGAGACCGCGGGCGACGTTGTGATCGTCGTCGTCGAGGGCGAGCACGACATCTACACCGCGCCGACCCTCCGCGAGCGGCTCGAGGAGGCCCTCGGCCGGGGCGGCGGCATCGTCGTCGACCTCACGGGCGCCACGTTCGTGGACTCCTCCGTGCTCGGCGCGCTGCTGGACGCTCGCCGCCGAGCGATCGAGGCCGGCCAGGGCTACGTCGTCTGCGTGGGCGACACCGTGGAGCCCGGGGTGCAGCGGATCCTCGACATCACCGGCCTGGTACCGGTGCTGCCGGTCCTGCGGGGCCGCGACGAAGCGATCGAGGCCGCGCGCTCCAGTAACGGCGCGAGCGAATGAACCCCACCCCCGAGGTGCTGCTGACGATGCCGGCCCGCCCGGAGGGCGTCGGGGTCGTGCGGCAGGCGCTGGCGGGGATGGCGGACGCGCTCGACTTCGACGCCGCGGTCCTCGCCGACATGAAGATGGCCGTGACCGAGGCGTGCACCAACGTCGTCGTGCACGCCTACGACGAGGACTCGGGCATGCTCGAGGTCGAGATGCTCGCGGACGAGACCGGCCTGACGATCGTGGTGCGCGACCACGGCGCGGGCATCCAGCCGCGCCCGGCGCGCACCGAGCCGCCCGCGCTCGGCCTCGGGCTGCCGCTGATCGCCGCGCTGTCGGACGCCTTCGAGCTCAAGGGCAGCGCCGGCCAGGGCACCGAGGTGCGGATGACCTTCGCCTACGCGCGCATGCGCGACCCCGTGGACGAGAACCCGGTGACCGGGTCCGTCGGCCCGGACGGCCGCTGGGACCCGGAGTCCGACAGCGAATAAGGGCGCATCCCCTCCGCCCCTTGACGGGCGGCTTGGGGGACGCGGCTAGGCCGCCTGGCGCAGCGCGGCGAGCTCGCGCATGCGGCCCAGCCGGCCGAGCGCCTTGGACTCGATCTGGCGCACGCGCTCGGGCGTGATCCCGAGCTTGCGGCCGATCTCGCGCAGCGGCGTCGGCTCACCGCCGTCGATCCCGTAGCGCAGCGCGACGACCGTGCGCTCGCGATCGGGCAGTTCCTGGAGCGCGCGCTTGAGCGTCTCCTCGCGCAGCGACACGTGCACGACGTCCTCGGGCGCCGGGCCCTCGGAGGGCAGCAGGTCGCCGAACGCGGCGTCCTCGCCGTCGCCGAGCGGGCGGTCCAGCGACGTGACCGTGCGCGCCGCGTCGCGCAGCGCGAGCAGGTCGTCGACCGTGATCTCGGCCTCCGCGGCGATCTCCGTGTCCGTCGGCGCGCGGTCCAGCTTGAGCGAGAGCGCGTTCTCCGCGCGCGCGACCTTGCGCTGCGTGCGCACGAGGTTGATCGGCAGCTTGATCGTGCGCGCCTTGGCGTCCATCCCGCGTTCCACGGCCTGGCGGATCCACCACGTGGCGTACGTCGAGAAGCGATAGCCGCGGCGCCAGTCGAACTTCTCCACGGCGCGGATCAGGCCGAGGATGCCCTCCTGGATCAGGTCCAGCAGTGTCAGCTCGGAGCCCTGGTACTTCTTCGCGATCGACACCACGAGCCGCAGGTTCGCGTTGATCATGCGGTCCTTGGCGCCGAGGTCGCCGCGCTCGATGCGCTTGGCGAGATCGATCTCCTCGCCCGGGGTCAGCAGCCGGTGCCGCCCGATCTCGTTGAGGAAGAGCTGCAGCGTGTCGGTCGTCACGGTGGCGAACGCGGCATCGTCGATCGGAGCCTCGGGCGCGTCCTGGCGCGTACAGTCGTCACGCAGCTCGATGTGGCGCGCGTGCAGGTGCTCGTAGAGGGCGCTGAGTTCCTCGTCTTCGAGCTCGAGGCTCTGGGCGAGCTCGTCGACTTCCGAGAGATCCACGCAACCGCGCTCTTCACCGCGATCGATGAGGGCGCCGATCGCCCCGGTGTACGCGTCACGGTCCTGGCTCATGGCTGACCTTCTGACTCACCGCTCCGGGCTCCGACTAAACCTGCCAGAAAGTAGAGTGTCATGTCGTCGCGCGCACCGTTCGCAGAAGGTTTCGTGCACGGTCGACGTCTGGAATCCGCCGGTGTCGGGTAGGGCTTAGTCGTGAGAGGAGGAACCATCCCCTTGTCCCGGACGCCCGACATGGTTCGACTGCTGGACGTCGATCCCGATCTTGGCGGCCTGCTGACGGACAACCGCCGCGAACAGGCCGAACGCGAACTGGTGGTGCGAACCCACCGGCTCCCGGTGGGCCCCTGGGACGTATCCCGCCTGGCGGGTGCGACCGCCGACCATGTTGGCCTGCTGATCATCGACGGGATTCTCTCACGAGAGCTGGTCGTCGCGGATCACGTCAGCGCCGAACTGCTCGGCCCGGGCGATCTCGTGCGCCCCTGGCAGCCCGCGAGCCGCACCGGGCTGCTGCCCGTCGACGCGGTCTGGACGGTGCTCTCGCCGCTCACCGTCGCCGTCCTGGACCGGCGCTTCGCGGCCGAGATGACCCGCTACCCCGAGATCACCGCGACGCTGTTCGACCGCCTGAGCGAGCGCTCGCTGCGGCTCGCCACCACCCAGGCGATCTCCCAGCTCACGCGCGTGGATCGGCGCCTGAAGGCGCTCTTCTGGCACCTCGCCGAGCGCTGGGGCCGGGTCTCCGGCGACGGCGTGATCGTCCCGCTGGCGCTCACCCACCGCATCCTCGGCCAGCTGGTCGGCGCCCGCCGTCCGACGGTCTCCACCGCGCTGTCGGACCTCGCCGAGCGCGAGGAGCTGACGCGCCGGCCGGACGGCTCGTGGCTGCTGCGCGGCGACCCGCCGGACGCCGAGTCGCTGGCCCGCAAGCCCGGCAGCGGCACCGCGCAGGGCGCGCGCCCGCAGGACCTGCTGCGCCCCGCGCGGCGCTTCGATCGTGACGACGAGGAGGCCGAGCCCGAAGTGGTCTCGGCGCTCGACCGGCTGCGCGAGGCGCTCGAACCCGGCCAGCTGCGCGAGCTGCTGGAACGCCACCGCACCGACAGCTCAGGCGACGGCGCCGCCTGACGAGAAGTTCCGCCCGCGGCCGGCGCGCCGCGGATAGGCTCGCGCCTAGCTGTGGGAGTCGAGCCCGCCCTCACGGTCGCCGTCGGGGGCGGCCTCTCAGGCGTCGAGCCGGTGCTCGACGCCCTGCCCGTGGCGTTGGCGCTGATCGAGCCGTCGAGCGGACGCGTGCTGCACGCCAACGCCGCCGCCCAGCGTCTCGGCGGGCTCGCGCTCGACGGCGTGATCGCGCGCATAGCGCGCGGCGAGATCGTGCGCCACGAGCTGGTCGACACGGGCGCGCGCACGCTGCTGGTCTCCGGCGGGACGCTGACGCTGAACGGGTGCGAGGTCTCGGTGATGACCTTCGAGGACGTGAGCGGCCTCGAGGCCGACCGGCGGCGGGCGACCGTGCTGGCCGACGAGCTGCGGCTGATGCTCGACGGGCTCGCCGACGCCGTCACCGTCCAGGGCCCCGATCACCGCCTCGTCTACGCCAACGAGGCGGCGTCGCGACTGTTCGGCATCACGCGCGGGCCGGCGGTCGGGGAGTTCTCGGCCGAGCACTACGTCAGCCAGTTCGACGTGATCGACGACGCCGGCCGCCCGTTCGCGCTCGACCACCTGCCCGGGCGGCGCGCGCTCAGCGGCACCGAGCCCGAGCCGCTGATCCTGCGCTCGCGCTCGCGCGAGACGGGCGAGCTGCGCTGGACGCGCATCAAGTCCACGTCGGTGCGCGACGCGGACGGCACCGCGCGGCTCGCGATCAACCTCGTCGAGGACATCACCGAGCTCAAGCGCTCCGAGCAGTCCCAGCGCTTCCTCGCCGAGGCCAGCCGCACGCTCGCCGGTTCACTGGACACCGAGCGCACGCTCGCCGCGGTCGAGGAGCTCGCTGTGGGGACGCTCGCCGAGCGCTGCACCGTGACGCTCGCGCGTGAAGGCGCCGTCCCCGGGCCCGAGGCGGTCGAGGTCATGCGCGGCGGGTCGCGCCTGGAGCCCGGCCGCATCGACGTGCCGATGGCCGGGTCGGGGCGCGTGCTGGGGACGATCACGCTGCACGCCGGGCCGCTGCGCCGCTACGACGAGCACGACCTCCTCGTGGCCGAGGATCTCGGGCTGCGCGCCGGCGCTGCGCTCGCCAACGCGCGGCTCTACCGGGCGGCGTCGAGGCTCGCGCGCACGCTGCAGACCTCGCTGCTGCCGCCGCATCTCCCAGACGTCCCGGGAGCGGCGCTGGCGGCGGCGTATCACCCCGCCGGCGAGGGACTCGAGGTCGGCGGCGACTTCTACGACGTCTTCAGCACCGGCGAGGGGCAGTGGTACCTCGTGATGGGCGACGTCTGCGGCAAGGGCGCCGAAGCCGCCGCCGTCACCGCGCTGGCCCGCTACACGCTGCGCACCGCGGCCGCGCGGCGGCGCTCGCCGGCGGCGATCCTGCGCTGGGTCGGCGCCGCGATGCTCGACCAGGACGCCGCCGGCGGGCGCTTCTGCACGATCGCCTGCGCGCACGTCGACGTCACGCGCCGGCCCGCGCGCGTGACGGTCTCGTGCGGCGGGCATCCGCTGCCGATCGTGCGCCGCGCCGGCGGCAGCGTCGAGGAGTTCGGCGTGCCCGGGACGCTGCTCGGCCTCGTGTCCGACCCCGACCTCCAGGATCGCTCGACCGACCTGCGGCCCGGCGACGCGCTCCTGCTCTACACCGACGGCCTGACCGAGGCGCGCGCGCCGTCGACGCAGTGGAGCGCCGAGGAGCTGGCGGCCGCCGTGCGCGCAGTCCCCGCGGACACGCCGCAGGCGCTGGTCGACGGCCTGCTCGGCGCCGCGCTCGGCCCGCGCCGCGCTCCGCGCGACGACGTCGCGCTGCTCGCGCTCCAACTCCGCGCCTGACCCGCGGAACTCGCCGAAGCGTCGCCCCCTGGGCGATGCGGCCGCGAGTTCACCCGCGGTGGCGGGGCTCGCCGCCGCAGCGCGGAACTCGCCGAAGCGTCGCCCCCTGGGCGATGCGGCCGCGAGTTCACCCGCGGTGGCGGGGCTCGCCGCCGCAGCGCGGAACTCGCCGAAGCGTCGCCCCCTGGGCGATGCGGCGGTCAGAGTTCAACGTCTACCGGTGCGGCGGGCCGCCCGCGGGCGTATCATCGCCCCGAGGCTGTTCCTCCGGGTAGCCGAGTCCGATTCGCTGGTCTGCATAACCGCGTCATACGTCTGATCGGGCATCCCGACACCGGGGGGCCGTACGCGCCGCATGCAGTTCAGCTTTCAATTCCCCCCTGCCGACGACGCTCCCGCTCAGGCGCGCGCGGCGCTTGAGGTCTTCGACCAGATCCTCACCGTCGAGGTGCTCGAGGACCTGCAGCTCGTCGCGTCGGAGCTGATCACCAACAGCGTCAAGTTCGGCCCCAAGCGCCCGATCACGCTGTCGCTGCAGATCAGCCCCGAAGGGATCGTGATGGGCGAGGTGATCGACCAGGGCGACAGCGAGTTCGCGAAGATCGAGATCACACCCGAACCGACGCTCTCGGGCGGCTGGGGCCTGCACCTGGTCAACCGCGTGGCACGTGACTGGGGCGTGCACGACGGCTCCACCCACGTGTGGTTCGAGATCGGGCCCAAACGCCGGCTAGCCTGAGTGCTCGGCGACCGTTCGCAGACGCTCGAGCGCTCGCCGGATCAGCCGCGACACGTGCATCTGCGAGACACCCACGCGCTCGGCGATCTCCGCCTGCGTCATGTCCTCGACGAAGCGCAGGTGCAGCACGATGCGGTCGCGCGCCGGCAGCGCCTGCAGGGTCGGCGCGATCGTCGCGCCGTACTCGACGAGCTCGAAGCGGTCGTCGACCTCGCCGATCGACTCGGCGTAGGTCTCGCCGTCGCCCTCGTCGCCGAAGCGATAGGACTCCAGCGACACCGCGTCGTACGCCGAGGCCGCCTCCATCGCCTCGAGCACCTGCTCCTGCGAGAGTTCCAGCTGCTTGCCGATCTCCGCCACCGACGGCGAGCGCCCGAGCCGGCGCGAGAGGTCCTTGACCGCGCTGTCGACCTGCATCACGCGCTCCTGCATCCCGCGCGGCACGTGGACCGCCCAGCCGTTGTCGCGGAAGTAGCGCTTGAGCTCGCCGAGCATCGTCGGCACCGCGTAGGAGGAGAACGCCGTCTCGCGCGCGGGATCGAAGCGGTCGATCGCCTTGATCAGCCCGAGCGTGGCGACCTGCACGAGGTCGTCGAGCGGCTCATCCGAACGCCGGTAGCGGCGTGCCATCCTGCGGGCGAGCGGAAGCAGACGCTCGACCAACTGCTCGCGGGCGGCCTGGTCGCCGTGCCGGTGATAGCGGATCAGCAGTCGCCGGTCCTCCTCCGAGCGGCTTGGTCCGTCCTCGCCTCGGGCCGGCACGCCGGCGGTCATCGCGACAGGCTTCTCCTCTCGTGCCGGCAGAGTCCGCTTCGGCGGGGCGACCGGCGAGATGGCTTCGAGGGTATCCATAGCAGCGTCCGTGGTAGTGGGGCGCCGGACTCCTCCCTCGTGCCGGCTGGACGGGTGATGTCCGGCGGCGTCGGAATTCAAACCACGCCTCATCCGGTGAGATCCGCGCGGCCGACCGAACCAGCAAATGGTTCGCACTATGACAATCTGGACGCATTTAGGAAAAGGTGCGCGTGTGTTGGTTTGAGGCGCAACCGTTCTGGACATACCCGGGATGTCGCGACGCATCGGATGCCCTCCACTCTCCGGAGCCCGCGCCAAAACCCTCCTCCTCAGCGTGCGGGGCGCCTTCGGGCGCCCCGTTCGTGTTTCAGGAGCCGGCGGGTGGGTCCCAACCGCCGGTCGCGGGTACATCGGAGTCGCATGACCCCGTTCCCGTCCCCGACGCCCCCGCATCCCGACCCGCAGCCGCCGACGCCGACGCCGGACCCGATGCCGCTGCCTCCAGACCCCAACCCGCGTCCGATCTGAGTGCTCCCGGCGGCGAGCCGCCAAGTGGCACGCCCGCCTGCCGAATCGTGTCATCCTTCGAACCGCCATATTCCGGCCCGCGGCGCGGTTTGGCCGCCGGGACGCCGGGTATCAGCACGCGTGACATCTCATGGGCAGCAACGCACAGCTACAGATCCACCCGCTCGACGTGATGGAGCGGACCACCGATGTCAGGATCATGCTCCCGGCCAGTCCGGAGAACGTTTCCGTGATCCGGCATGTGCTGGGTGCGTTCGCTGAGGCACTGCGGCTGCCCGACGAGCTCATCGAGGACCTGCGCCTGGCGGTGACCGAGGCGTGCACGAACGTCGTGCGCCACGCGTACCCGCCGGATGTCCCGGGCAGTGTGGAGATCTCCATCCGTCCCGAGGAGGACCTGGTGAGCGTCGTCGTGGCCGATCGCGGCCGCGGCATCGGGACCAGCTCGGACACCACCGGGCCAGGCCTCGGCCTGCCGCTCATCGCCGCCATCGCCGATGAGGTGGAGCTCCAGCCCGTTCCGGGCGGTGGCAGCCGCGTGGCGATGACGTTCGCGCGGCCCCGCTCGGGGGCTGCTGCGTGACGAGCGAACCGCCGGCTGGCGACGCCCCGACCACCGTCTCGATCGCCGCCGGGCCGCTGGTCGGACCGATCCTGCGGCGCGTCGTCGGCATGCTGGCCGCGCGCGCCGATCTCCCGCTCGACCGGCTCGACGACGCGGTGCTGGTCGCCGACCTGATCGCGGCCCGCGCGCCCGCGCACGTGCTGCACGGGACCGTCGACGTCGCGTTCGAGCCCGGGCCGCGCACGCTCTCGCTGCGCGTGGGTCCGTTGCGACCCGGCGGCGGCGACGCGCTGGTCATCGATGCGGCGGTGCCGGGCGTGGGCAACGTCATCGAGCAGCTCGCCGACGAGCTCCGCGTTTCACCCGAGGGGGAGCGGGAGTTCCTGCACGTGCGCCTCGAATACGCCGGCTTGACGTCCTGAACCATCGCCCAGGATTGAGAACGCCGTGGGCGGGGGATGACCTCCCGCGATGGCGATGGTTTTCGAAATACACGACAGGGTGGTCGGCGACGGCACGCACGTCGTCGCGGTCGTCGGCGAGATCGACCTCTTCACCGCCCCGGAGTTCAAGCAGCGCGTCGCGGCGCCGATCGACGCCGGCCGCACCCGCGTGGTGGTCGACCTGACCGAGACGACGTTCATCGACTCCTCGTCGCTGGGGGTGCTGATCGGCGCGCACCGCCGGCTGCGCCGCCTCGAGGGGGCGCTGACGATCGTCTGCAGCGCCGACGCGATCGTCAAGACGTTCCGGATCACGGGGCTGGACGGCGTCTTCACGATCGTCGCGACGCTCGACGAGGCACTCAACGGGGATGCCGTCGGCGCCGGATAGGTAGCCTCGGAGCCGGTGGGCGCCTCCGGCTTCTCGTCAGCAGACGCACAGAACGACTTCGCGCGCGCACGCCGGGCGCGCCTGCTCTCCGACGTCGCGCGCCGGCTGCGCCGCGAGCCCAGCGACATCGCGCTGATCCTCCCGTTCGAGGAGGTCATCGAGGCGCTCGGGCGCCGCGGCCAGGTGGATCGCGGGCTGCAGGTGGTGCAGCTCGACGACATCGTCGGGACCGTCGACCGCGCGGCGGACTTCGATCGCGGCTTCCGCCCCACGTCGATGCGCCTGCGCTCGCGCTGGGAGCGGATCGCGGCCGCCCAGCGCCGCGGCGAGGCGATGCCGCCGGTCTCGCTGTTCAAAGTCGGCGAGCTGTACTTCGTGCGCGACGGCCACCATCGCGTGTCGGTCGCCAAGTCCCAGGGCCGCAAGGACATCGACGCGTACGTCACCGAGGTGATGACGCGGCTGGAGCTCGGCCGCGACCTGCGCGTGTCCGAGCTGCCGCTCAAGGACCACGAGCGGCTGTTCCGCGAGCGCGTACCGCTGCCGGCGTCCCAGCGCGCCCGGATCGCGTTGTCGGACCCCTGGGACTACGGGATGCTGGCCGAGAACGTCGAGGCCTGGGGGTTTCGCATGATGCAGGAGCGCGCGAGCTTCGCGGACCGCCAGGAGGTCGCCGGGCGCTGGTTCGCGGACGAGTACGAGCCGGTGTGCGCGATGCTCCGCGAGGGCGGGCTCATCGAGGGTTCAGAGACCGAGACCGAGGCGTACATGCGCCTCGCCGGGCAGCGCTACCTGCTGCTGCGCACGCACGAGTGGTCCGAGGACGTCGTCGACCGGCTGCGCCGGAGCGAGAACCGCAAGCGCAAGCGTCTTCCCCCGCGGCGACGCCGCCGCAAGGCGATCTAGCGCAGCGCGCGGCCCCCGTCCGGGTCGAACAGCTTGATCTGCGTGGTGTCCAGCGACAGCTCGAGATCGCGACCCGCGGCGGCCGTGCTCGCGGCGTCCAGGCGCGCCACCACGGCGCTCTCGGCGCCACCGGGCACGTCGTCCATGCCCGCGTCGGCCGCGAGCTCGTCGAGCAGCTCGGAGCGTACGTCGGCGGCGCCCTTGACGTCGAAGTACGCGTAGAGCTCCGAGCCCATCGACTCGACGACGTCGAGCGTGGTCGTGAAGCGCAGCCGGTCCGGCTGGTCGCCCTCGACGCGCGCGTCCTCGAAGTGCTCGGGACGGATGCCCGCGATCACGTCGCGCTTGGTGGACGTCACGCCCTTGGGGATCGGCGCGTCGCCGAACGGCAGCCGCAGCTTGTCCTCCTCCAGCCGCGCCGCGACGAAGTTCATCGCCGGGGAGCCGATGAAGCCGGCCACGAACAGGTTGTCCGGGCGCTCGTAAAGCGTCTTGGGCGTATCGACCTGCTGCACGATCCCCGCCCGCATCACCGCGACCCGATCGCCGAGCGTCATCGCCTCGGTCTGATCGTGCGTCACATAGAGCATCGTCGTCCCCAGCCGCTGCTGGATCCGCGCCACCTGCGTGCGCATCTGCACCCGCAACTTGGCATCGAGGTTCGACAGCGGCTCGTCCATCAGGAACGCCTTCGGATCGCGCACGATCGCGCGCCCCATCGCCACCCGCTGACGCTGCCCGCCCGACAGGTTCGCCGGCTTGCGATCCAGGTGGTCGGTCAGATCGAGGATCTCCGCCGCCTCGATGACCTTGCGCTCGATCTCCTGCTTGGCCGTCTTGGACAGCTTGAGCGCGAACCCCATGTTCTCGCGCACCGTCATATGCGGATACAGCGCGTAGTTCTGGAACACCATCGCGATGTCGCGATCGCGCGGCGCGAGCTCGTTCACCCGCTCGCCCCCGATCACCAGCTCACCCTGCGTGATGTCCTCGAGCCCCGCCACCATCCGCAGCGCCGTCGACTTCCCGCACCCCGACGGACCCACGAGGATCATGAACTCGCCGTCGCCGACCTCGAGGCTCATGTCCTTGACGGCCTCGAAGCCGTCCGGATAGCGCTTCCACACGTTCTGGAACGTGATCTCAGCCACTGCTCTCCCCTTCTTGAGTCCGACGCACCGATCTTAGTCGCGCGCGCCGGGATGACCCTCGCCAGGCCAGGGTGCGAGCACGATCAGCAGGCGCGAGTCGCTGAGGGCCCGCGCTGTATGGCGCTCGCCGGGATCGAACACCGCCGCCGTCCCCGGACCGCCGGTGGCGCCGCCGAGGTCCACGTCGCCGTCGATCACCACCACGTACGCGCGCTCGTGGACCTGGTGCTCCTGCAGCTCCTCCCCCGCCGACAGGGAGATCAGGATCGACCGCGCCTCGCCACGGGCTGAGTGCAGGATCCTCGGGTGGTGCGGCTCGACCTCCAGCGCGCGCAGGTCCCAGTGCTCCATTCGCGGGAGCCTACCCGGGTGACTCCCCGGCGGCCTCCTGGAGCCGGTGCACCGCCTGGCGGATGAGCCGCGAGACGTGCATCTGCGAGACGCCGACGCGCTCGCCGATCTCGGCCTGCGTGAGGTCCTCGGCGAAGCGGAGACGCAGCACCTCGCGCTCGCGATCGCTGAGCACGCGCATCAGGCGCTCGACGGTCGCCGCGTCCTCGGCGACCCGGAAGCCGGGGTCCTCGATGCCGACCGCGACGCCGATCGGGTCGCTCTCGTCGTCCTCATCGCGCGGGCGGTCGAGCGACACCGCGCGGTAGGCGCCCGCCGCCTCGCGCGCCTCCAGCACCTGCTCGAGCGTCGAGCCGGTCCGCTCCGCCAGCTCGTGGGGTGTCGCCGTGCGCCCCAGCTCGCGCGCCAGCTCCTCCCCCACGCCGTCGAGCTTGAGCGCGAGCTCCTGCAGGTCGCGCGGGACGCGTACCGACCAGCCTTTGTCTCGAAAGTGACGCTTGAGCTCGCCGAGGATGGTCGGGACGGCGAAGCTCGAGAACGCCGTCTCGCGCGTGGGATCGAAGCGATCGATCGCCTTCAGCAGGCCAAGCGAGGCGACCTGGACGAGGTCGTCCAGGTGCTCGCCGCCGCGCTGGTAGCGGCGCGCGAGCTGGCGCGCAAGCGGAAGGAAGCGCTCCACGAGCGCTGCGCGCGCAGCGGCGTCGCCCTGGTGGGCGCGCTCCAGCAGCCGGCGGTCGGCGCGTGCGCGCGCGACCCGGTTGTCGGGATCTGCTGAGTATGCTCGGGGCGCGGTATCCCCGACGGAACGATCTACGTGCTCCAACGGTCCCAGTCTCAGGAATCGGGCGCCGGGGTGTGGGGCGCACAACGATGCCACCGGCGGGAGTCTGGGCCGGGGATCGAAAGTGTAGAGGGTCGCAAGGATGACCAACACGACAGGAACGACCGGAGAGCTCAACCTGCGCATCCTGCTCGCCAACGAGCGCGAAGAGGATCTGCGGCGGCTCGGCGATGTGCTGGACGCGCTCGGCCACGACGTGACGCCGTTCGCGGTCTCCGTGCGCGAAGCGGTGGAACTGATCGCGCGCGAAGAGCCCGACCTCGCGTTCGTCGTGCTCGACGGCAACGACGCGCATGGGCTCGCGCTGATCTCCGAGACGGTCGAGTACGCCTCCGGCCCGGTGCTCGTCACCGTGCGCGCGGCCGAGGACCCGTCCACGGTCGCCAAGGCGGCCGACATGGGGATCGCCGGCTATGTGGACTCCTGGACGCCGGAGGATGTGCAGGCGGCGATCGAGGTCGCGGTGCGCCGCTACCGCGAGGAGGCGCGGCTGACCGAGAAGGTCGCCCAGCTCGAGTCGGCGCTGGAGCGCCGGGCGATCATCGAGCGCGCCAAGGGCATCGTCATGGAGCGCCACGGGATCGGCGACCGCGAGGCGTTCGAGCGCCTGCGCGACCACGCGCGCTCCAGCCGGCGGCGGGTGCTGGACGTGGCCCAGGCCGTGCTGGACGGCCACGCGCTGCTGCCGCCGCGCTAGTGTCCCGACACTAGAGGAGCGCCTCCAGTTCGTCGAGCAGCGCCGGCGGCCCGGCGAGGTGCCAGCGCGTCGCGACCTGAACCACGCGCGCCTCGCCCCCGGCCTCGGTGACCAGCAGGGCGCCGGGAATCCAGTCCCACGGATCGACCTCCGGTTGGATCCACGCGTCGAGCCGGCCGGCGGCGACCCACGCCAGCTCGAGGCTGCCGGGGCCGGCGTGGCGGATCAGCCCGGCGGCGTCGAGCAGCCGGTGCGCGGTGTCGCGGACGCCGGGCTTGACGAGGCGGTCCTGGCGCAGGAACGTGGCGACGTGGGCCCGCGCCAGCGGTCGGGTTTCTAACCGCCGCACCGGCGCTCCGTTGACCGTCGCGCCGCGCCCGCGCGCAGCCGCGTGCAGCTCCCGGCCCGCGCGATCGACGACCGCGGCGACGAGCGGCCCGTGCGCGTCCTCGAGCGCGACGGCGCTGCACCAGCCGCCGGTCAGCCGGCCCGCGAAGTGCACCGTGCCGTCGACGCCGTCGATCACCCAGCGGCGGGCTCCCGGACGCTCGGTCCCCTCCTCGCCGAGCAGGCCGTCGTGCGGCGCGCGCGCTCGCAGCACCTTCACCGCGGCGGCCTCCGCGGCGCGGTCGGCCTCGGTCACGACGTCGGCGCTGACGCCTTTCGTCGTGGCGTTCAGCGGCGCCGCGCGGGCCGCCTCGGCGGCGTCGGACGCTGCGCGCGCGGCGTCAATGGCGACTGACAGGTCGCTGTCGCTGGACTGACAAAGCGATGGGCTGGGCAGGATGGGAATACCGTTCCAACTTCGGAGAAGGGGTTTTCAATCGTGATCGGGATTCTGATCGCCGTCGTGGTGGCGGCGCTGGTGTGGTGGCTGTGCGGTCTGCTCGGGCTCCCGGCGATCGTCGGGATCGTCGCCGCCATCCTCGTCCTGCTCGCCGGCATCCCGACCGGCGGCTACGGCTTCGGCAACCGCTGGGGCGGAAGGCGCGGATACTGAGCGGCGCACCCGGCAATGGGGCCGTGGCGCGCGTCGGCCCGGCCATCGCGGCGCGCGACTTCAAGGACGCCTTCGCCCGCTTCCGGCGCGATCAGGTGACCGACAACGCGGCGGCGCTGACGTACTACTCGCTGCTCTCGCTGTTCCCGGCCCTGCTGTTCTGCGCCGCCGTGTTGGGCGTGTTCGGCCAGCAGGGGCTGATCGACCACGCCGCGCACTACCTGCGCGACGCGGGCGCGCCGCCGGACACCGTGAACTCCGTGACCAGCGCGCTCAAGTCGGCGCAGGAGCAGCGCGGCACCGCGGCCGTGGCGATGGTGGTCGGCCTCGCGACGGCGCTCAACGGCGCCTCGGGCGCGTTCGGCGCCGCGGGCCGCGCGCTCAACAAGATCTTCCGCGTCGAGGAGGGCCGCGGGTTCGTGCGCCACAAGGTGTCCGACCTCGCCTGGACGCTGCTCGTGATGGCGCTCGGGCTGCTGACCTTCGTGCTCGTGTTCCTGGGCGGCGGGCTGGCCTCGGACGTGCTGGGCAGGATCGGGCTCGGGGACACCGGCGCCGAGATCTGGCGGCTCGCGCGCTGGCCGGCGGCGCTCGTGGTGGCGATGCTGATCTACGCGATCGTCTTCTACGCATCGCCCAACGTGGAGGTGCGCCACTTCCGCTGGATCACGCCCGGGGCGGTGACCGGTGTGGCGCTGTGGATCGTCGTCTCGGCGCTGTTCTTCGTCTACGTGTCGAACTTCTCGTCCTATTCGGCGACGTACGGCGCGTTCGCGGGCGCCGTGATCCTGCTCGTGTGGCTGTGGGTCACGAACGTCGCGCTGCTGTTCGGCGCCGAGCTCAACGCCGTGGTGGACCTGCGGCGCTCCAAGCACCTTCCGGCGGACTACGACGGGCCGGTGCTGCCGGTGAAGGAGCCGGCGCAGGCCTGAGCGTCTCGCTCTCCGGCCACGAGCAGAGCGCGGCGCGGCCGGGGCAGTCGCCGCACAGCTCGCGGTGCGGGCGGCTGCGTCACCGGATACTCGTGCGCCAGTACGCCGCGGGCGAGCCGGCTCAGGGCCGCCGCAAGGTCGGGCGCCTGCGCCTGCGTGTAGGTCACGGAGACGGGAGCGTCGGGACGCTCGAGCAGGCAGTGGGCGACTTCGACGCTCGGCGCGCCCGCCCGCAGCACGGCGAGCGCGTAGACCAGCCGCTGCGTCGCGTAGTCGCGCTCGATCAGCTCGTCGGCGTCGGTCTCCTCGGTGAGCCGGTGCGATTTGTAGTCGACCACGAGCATGGTGCCGTCGCGCTCGCTGGCCAGCACGTCGACGAAGCCGGACACCAGCGGCCCCGAGCCGTCCGGCTCCAGTGCGAACGAGAACCCGGCCTCCTTGCGTGTGCGCGGCGAGGCGGCGAGACGGGCGCACAGCGGCGAGGCCGCGAAGCGGGCGACGAGGTCGCGGATGTCGGCGATGTCGTCGTCGCTCAGCTCCACGCCGTAGCCGCGCAGCGTCTCGGCGTCGGGTACGGCGGGGTTCGCGAAGTCGAGCTCCTCGAGCGCGCGGTGCACGAGCGAGCCGCGCTCGAGCGGATCGAGCCCGGCCGGCGCGGCCTCTCCCTCCGCCGGCACGGGCGGGGCGGCGCGCGGGAGCCGCAGGACCCGCGTCAGATAGAAGCGGTAGCCGCAGCGGCCGTAGTCCGAGAGCTGCGTGAACGACAGCCGCTGCGGCGCCGGGCGCGCGCGCACGGGCGCCGCGGGGACCGACGCCGGCACGGCGGGCAGCGCCGTCGAGGACGCAGCGCGGGCCGGCGCGCGCGAGCGCAGAGCCTCGCCCGGCAGCGTCGCGGGCGTGTTGAGCCGGCACGCGACGCGCGCGGCCCGCCCGCCCCACTCGCGCTCGACGAGCGCGACCGGCGGCGCCGCGGCGCCCGGCCTCTCGCCCGCACGCCTACCGGGCGCCCTAGCCGCCAGCGGCGCCGCGGCGCCCGGCCTCTCGCCCGCACGCCTACCGGGCGCCCCATCCGCGCGCGGCGCGGCGGCGGCGGCGCGGGCGAGCGCGGTCACCGGGTCGCCGAGCACCGCGGGCGCGATCCACTCGATCGGCGGGCCGCCGGGGCGCGCGCCCGGCCACTTCGACGTGTCGGTCCCGCCGGAGAGGATCAGCAGCTCGCGGGCGCGGGTCAGCGCCACGTAGAACAGCCGCCGCTCCTCCTCGGCGTCGGCCGCCGCCTCCGCCGCGGCCAGCCGCTCCCACGCCTCGGTGGGAACGGTGTCGCCGCCGCCCAGCGGAGCGAGGCGCAGGCCCGCGGTGCCGTCGGCGCCGACGAGCAGCGGCGCGCGGCGGCCGCCGGCGGCGCGGCCGAGGTCGGCGACGCAGACGACCGGGAACTCGAGCCCCTTGGCGCGGTGGATCGTCATCAGCCGCACGGCGTCCAGGCCGTCGGACTCGAGCGCCGCCTCGCCCTCGCGCGCTTCCGCCAGGTCGCGCGCGGCGGCGTCGGCCAGGAAGCCGCGCAGGTCGCGGCCCTCCGCGCGCTCGAACTCGCGCGCCAGGCGCATCAGCTTGCGCAGGTTCGCGAGCCGGCGGTCGCCGCCCGGACGCGCGAGCACCATAAGGTCGTAGCCGGTCGCGACGATCGCGCGCTCGAGCAGCACCTCGAGGGGCGCGCGCTCGGCACGGTCGCGCTCGCGCGCGAGCAGCCGCGCGACGGAGGCGATGCGCTCGCGCGAGGGGAGCGACGCCCCGCCGCCGCCGCCCACGCCCGCCTCGCCCTCGCCGGCCACCCCTTGCAGGGCGGGCCAGAGCCCGCGGTGGTCGCGACCGGCCTGCGCGAGCAGCACGAGGTCGTCGCTCGTGGCGCCGCAGAACGGCGAGGCGAGCACGGTCAGCAGCGCCTCCTCGTCGTGCGGGTTCGCGAGCGCGCGCAGCCAGGCCAGGCCGTCGCGGACCTGCTCCTGCGACCAGTAGCCGCGGCCGCCGACGACGTAGGTCGGCAGACCCTGGGCCTCGAGCGCCTCCTCGAGCAGCCGCAGCGAGGACGTCGCCCGCACGAGCACGACGACCTCGCCCGGGCGGCGGCCCGCGTCGACCTCCGCGCGCAGCCGGTGCGCGAGCAACCGCGCCTCGGCGCGCCGCCACGGCTGGTCGCCGCCCGCCTCGAGCCCGAGCTCGACGTCGTCCCAGCCCTGGGTGTCGGTGATCAGGAACTCGACCGGCGGCTCGCCGCTCGGCGCGAGCTCGAACAGCCGCAATTCCCCGCCCGGCCCCTCGGGGCGCCGGCCGGCGCGCAGCGGCGTGAAGCGCTCGCCGAGCTCGGGCGCGAACGTCGCGTTGAGCACGTCGAGCAGTTCCTCTCGCGAGCGGAAGTTGACCGCCAGCGTGCGCACGCGCTCGGCGCCGAGCGTGGCGGCGCGGGCGCGGAAGATGCCGACGTCGGCGTGGCGGAAGCGGTAGATCGACTGGAACTCGTCGCCGACCGCGAACAGGTTGTCGCGCTCCAGCGCCTCGAGGATGCCGAGCTGGACGGCGTTGGTGTCCTGGAACTCGTCGATCATGATCAGCGTGAACCGCTCGGCCCAGCGATGCGGGACCGCCAGCGCGTCGCGCGTGCGCAGCTCGAGGTCCTCGAAGTCGACGGCCGCGCGGGCCGCCTTCGCGTGCGCGTACTCGGCGCCGAAGCGATCCAGCAGCGCGTCGAGTCCGCGCACCGCGTCACGCGCGTGGTACTCGGCGCAGCCCGCGCGGTACGCCGCCCAGGCCGCTCGATAGGCCTCGCACGCCTCGCTGGCGAGCGCCTTGGCGCCGCCCTTGAGCTCGGCCGGGTCGAGCGCGCCGGGCCACGGCACGCCGTCCGGCAGCTCGGTCTCCAGCGCCAGCCGCGCCGCCGCCACGCGCACGCCGTCGCCGGCGCTCGCCAGGTCGCGCTGCGCGGCGGCGCGTGCCGCCTCGAACGCCGCGGGGTCCGGCGCCGCGCGTGCGGACGGGATGCGCAGGCGCGGGTGCGCGTCGCCCCGGGCGCGCAGGGTCGCGTACACGCCGAGGATCAGGTCGCGCAGCGCGGGCCCGTAAGACGCGGCGAGGTCGATCGCCGCCGCCGCGCGCTCACGCCGCGACTCGCCGCCACCCGCCGCCGCCGCGCGCGACTCGCCGCTCCCCCACGCCTCGAACGCGCGCTCGTACGCGGCCTCGGCGAGCCGCCCGGCCGCGGCTTCGTCGAGCACCTCGAAGCGCGGGTCCAGGCCCGCCGCGAGTGGCTGCGCGCGCAGCAGCCGCGCGCAGAAGCCATGGATCGTGCCGATCCAGGCCGAGTCGACGGCGCGCGCCGCCTCGCTCTCGCCGAGCTCGGCGAGCCGGCGCTTGAGCCGCTCGGCCAGCTCGCCCGCCGCCTTCTCGGTGAACGTCAGCGCGAGGATGGCGCTGACCGGCACGCCGTCCTCGCGCACGGCCGCGGCGATCCGCTCGACCATCACCGCCGTCTTGCCCGAGCCGGCGTTGGCGGCGAGCAGCGACGAGCCCGCGCGGGACTCGATCGCGGCGCGCTGCTCGCGCGTGAAGACGGGCGGGCTCACGAGCGGCAGATCCCCGGGTGGGCGCAGCCGCCCTGCCAGCCGCAGCGATCCGGGCACGGCGCGATGCGCCCCGCGCGCAGTGCCTCGGCGGCCGCGGCGGCGACCTCGCGCGAGGCTTCGAGGCCCGCGTCGAGCGAGTCCACGACGTCGCCGTTGACGTAGCGGCCCGGGACGTCGGCGCGCACGAAGCCGCGCGGGCGCTGGTCGGCGCGACCGATCGGCTGGTAGAGCGCGCCCGCGACGTCGTAGCCGAGCCGATCGCGCACGGCGAGCGCGTAGAGCGCCGCCTGCACGTTCCCGTCCTGCGCCCAGCGCGCGCCGGCGTGCACCGTCCGGCCCTTGTAGTCGCGCACGACCGCGCGCCGGCCGTCGACGTCGATGCGGTCCACGCGCCCGCTCACCGCCACGCCACCGAGTTCGAGCGCCGGTGCGCCGCCCTCGTCGCCGAAGCTCCACTCGAACCACTCCGGCTCATAGCCGGCGCCGGTCGCGGCCTCGTGGCGGACGTAGCGCTCGAGGTCCACCTCGAGCGCACGGGCGGCCGCGCGGGCGCGCGCCGTTCCGCCGGCCGCCGAGAGCTCGCCGATCGCCCCGCGCAGCTCTGCGAGCGCCTCGGCCAGCGTGTCGGGCGCGAGCCGCGCGCTGCCGGTGCGCGCCTTCAAGGCGCGCAGCGTGCGCTCGAGCACGAGGTGCGCGAGCGAGCCGCGTCGCATCGCCTCCGGGTCCGGGTCCACCGGGGCCGGGCGCAGCACGTGCTCGACCAGCCACTTGACGGGACAGCCGGCGAAGGCCTCGAGCCCGCGCGCCGACTCGCGCTCGCGCGCCGCCAGCCCCGCGCGCACCGCCGCGCTCACGGGCGGCCCGAGCGGGGCGGGAGCGGGCGCCTGCTCGCCGGCCGCCTGCGCCCGTCGCAGCTCGTGCGGCGTCGGCGCCTCCGCCGGCGGCCACGTGACCTCGGCCAGCAGCCGTCGGCCGCGGCCGGTCCACAGCTCGCCGGTGAAGAGGGCGCGAACGTCCTCCACGAACGGTGACGGCTGCAGCGGACCGCCCTCCTCGTCGGACGTGCGGAACGCGAGGAAGAGCGCCTCCTCGGGCCGCGAGACGCACGAGTAGAACAGCGACCGCTCGCGCGCCAGCGTGTCCTCGTGGCGGGCGAGCACGAGCCCTGAGGCCGCCGCCAGCGCGCCGCGCGCGTTGTCGTCCAGGAACGGCTCGGGTTGCGGGCGGCGCGGCAGCTCGCCGTCCTGGAGCCCGCAGACCAGCACCGCGCGGAAACGGCGCGCGCGGATGTCCAGCGGGTCCGCCAGCAGCACGCCGGGCGCGCCCTCGGCGGCCGGCTCGCCCTCGCGCACCTCGACCGCCGCGAGCGCCTCGACGAGGTCGGCCGCCGTGCCGGTCAGCTCCTCGGGCAGCCGCGAGAGCTCGCCGACCGCCCCGCGCAATGCGGCCGCCGCGCGGGCGTCGGCCTCCGCCTCCGGGCCGAGCACGTCCGCGCGCCGGACGTAGGGCGCGGTCCAGATCGCCTCGGCCTCGACCAGCAGCGCGGCCAGGAACGGCCCGGCGCCCTCCTGCGCGGCCGCGGCGAGACCGTCGAGCGCGCCGAGCGCGCCCTCCCACGCGCGCCGCGCCTGGGCCGCGGTCCGCAGCTCCCTGCGCCGCACCACGACCTCGAGCCGGTCGGCCGCGCCGGGGTCGGCGAGCTTGCCCGGCGTGCGCAGCCAGCGCACCACGTCGGCGGCGGTCCCGCCCGGCAGCGCGGCGCGCGCGAACGCGAGCACCCCGCCGCCCAGCCGCGTGCGCGACAGCAGAGCGCGGCGGTCGCGCGCGACGGGCACGCCGTAGTCGTCGAGCACCTGGGCGAAGAGGTCGGTCGCCGAGGCGCCGCGGACGAGCACCGCGACGTCCTCGGGAGCCATGCCGTCGCGCAGGAGCTCGAGCACCGAGGCGGCGACGAGCTCGGCCTCGGCGCGCTCGCCGCCGGCCTCGAGCAGCCGCACCGCGCCGTTGGGCGGCACGGGCGCAGGGTTCGGCTCGAACAGCCCCCGCTCGAGGTGGTGGAGCGCGCCGCGGGCGCTCTCGGCGTAGTGCTCGGACCGCGGCGCGAGCACCTTGTGCTCGCCCGCGAGCGGCTTGAGCAGCTCGACCGTCGCAGCGCTGCCGGCGAGCGCGGCCCGCCCCGGCTCGTAGGGCAGCGCGACGCAGACCTCGGTGGCGGTGCGGCGGACCAGCGTCTCCACGACGTCGAGCTGCGGCGCCGTCAGCTCGTCGAATCCGTACAGGAAGAGCGGCCGCGCGCCCCAGGCGCCCGGGTCGGCGCGGAAGGCATCCAGCGCGACCCGCACGAGCCCCTCGGCGTCGGTCGCGCCGAGCTCCTCCAGCCGGCGGTGGTAGGCCGAGTACAGGGCCGCGAGCTCGCGCGCGTACGGCGGCGCGGTGCCGGCCGCGACCCACGCGCGGACCGCGGCGCCCACGCGCGCCGGACCCGCCAGCGCGGACTGCAGCTCGGCGAACAGGTCGCCCAGCGCGGCCGGAAACCCGGGCGCGCCGGCCGACGGCGCCAGCACGGAGAGCTCCACGTCGCCCAGCGCCGCGCGCACCACCCGGTCGCGCGCCAGCGGTCCGAGCGTCCGCGTGCCGACCCCGGCGGCGCGCGCGAGGTCGCGCATCAGCCGCGGGAACGTCGTCACCTCGGCGCCGAACACCAGCCCGGCGCCCGCCAGCTCGCGCGTGTAATGGCCGACGTCCGCCGACGTGGGAACGACCAGCACCGGGTCGCGCGGCAGCGCCGCACGCAGGCGCGACAGCACCGCGCCGACCTTGGCGGCGTTCGCGGGACCGGTGATCAGCGTGAGCGACACGGGCCCCATAGGGTCGCGCGCGGACCGGCCGGAATCACAGCCGCGACCGCAACTTCGGGCCGAAACGTGGTCTGGACGAATGTACGGCAGCCAGTGACGTTAAGAGTTGCGACCCTTGCCTACTTCCAGTCCATCGCCAGGCTTCACCCGGAGGCAGTGATGCCCACCCTGCACCTCCCCGCCGCCCATACCGACACTGACGTCGCCCTCGCCGCCGAGATCGCGAGCGTGGTGGGCAGCCACGCGCTGTATGTCACGTGGACGCACGGGGAGGGCCCGGGCTTGCCGCCGGAGATCGAGACGGTGCTCGAGGACGCGTCCGCGCCGAGTCCGATCACGCCGTTCGCGGACGTCGTGGTCGCGATGGTCCAGGGGCTCTCGGCGCTCTGGAGCGCGATCGTGCGGCCCGGCCAGGCGCGCGCGGAGCTTGAGCCGCCGCGGGTCGACGAGCCCCCCGCCAAGCGGCGCCCGGCCGGCGACTGGACGGCCTAAGCCGCTTCGGCCTCGCCGGAGCGCGGAGCCGCGACGGCGGCCTCGGCCGGCGCCGGCTCGTCGCCCTCGGGCGGCTTGGCGCCCTCGCGCGCCCACGGCTCGTCGAACTCGACGCGCCAGCGGCCCTCGTCGGTCTGCATCAGCGCGAGCTTGGCGCGGAACGACCGCCCCGAGCGCCCCTTGAAGCCGGTCACCGCCTTCTCCGTGCGCCCGCGCGAGATCAGCTCGCGCGCCACGGCGGGCGGCAGCGTCTTGCCGGCCTTGGACTTCCAGATCACGAAGCCGCAGCCCGGGTCCTCGCGCGACCAGCACGAGAAGCCCTTGCGGTTCTCGACGATGTCGTGGCCGCACACCGGGCAGGGGCCGAGGTTGGTGCGCGGGATGCGCACCTCCTTGAGCTTCGCGTCGAGCTCGCCGACCGTCTCGCCGGCGAACTTCGCGATGTCCGCCATGAACCGCGAGCGCTCCTCCTCGCCGGACTCGATGCGCTCGAGCCGGTGCTCCCAGTCGCCGGTCATCGACGGCGAGGTCAGCGCGTGCTCGCCGAGCAGCGCGATCACGCTCAGGCCCTTCTCGGTGGCGACCAGCGCACGCCCGTCGCGCTCGATGTAGCCGACGTCGATCAGGCGCTCGATGATCGACGCCCGCGTGGCCGGCGTGCCGATCCCCGAGTCCTTCATCGCCTCGCGCAGCTCGTCGTCGTCGACGAGCTTGCCGGCGGTCTCCATCGCGGCCAGCAGCGACGCGTCGGTGTAGCGGCGGGGCGGCTTGGTCACCTTCTCGGCCGACTCGACCGACAGCGTCGCGACGTCCTCGCCCTGTGCGAGCTTCGGAAGCTGCTGCGAGGCGCCCTCGTCGTCGTCGTCGGCGCGCTGGTCGTCGAGCCCGCCCTCGCCGTAGACGCCGCGCCAGCCGGCCTCCACCAGCACCCGTCCGGTGGTCCGGAAGACGTGCTCGGCCACCGTCGTGTCCAGGCGCGTGTTCTCGAACACCGCGTCGGGATGGAAGACGGCCAGGAAGCGGCGCACGACCATGTCGTAGATGCGCCGGTCGTCGTCGGAGAGCTTGTCCAGCTTGTGCTCGGAGTTCGTGGGGATGATCGCGTGGTGGTCGGTGACCTTCGCGTCGTTGATCACGCGTCCGAGCGGCAGCACGTCAAGCCCCGTCACGTACGCGGCGGCCTTCGCGTACTCGCGCTGGGTGCCGACCAGCGACGCGGTCGGCTTGATCTCGGCGACCATGTCCGACGGCAGGAAGCGCGAGTTCGTGCGCGGATAGGTCAGCGCCTTGTGCTCCTCGTAGAGCCGCTGCGCAGCCGCCAGCGTGCGCCGCGCCGAGAACCCGAAGCGGGTGTTGGCGTCGCGCTGCAGGGACGTCAGGTCGTACAGGAGCGGTGAGCGCTCCTTGCGCGTGGTCTTCTCGAGCTTGGTGATCGCGCCCGGCTGGTCGCGCACCGCGGCGACGATCGCCTCGGCCTCGGCGGCCGTCTTCAGCCGCGGCTGCGACCCCGCGTAGTGGCGCCCGCTGTAGCGGCGCCCCGGCTCCCCGGCGACCGGCTCGAAGACCGCGTCGACGAGCCAGTAGGGCTCGGGGACGAACGCCCGGATCTCCTCCTCGCGACGCGCGATGATCGCCAGCGTCGGCGTCTGCACGCGCCCCAGGGACACGGCGCCGTCGAAGGAGGAGCGCAGCCGGATCGTCGCCGCGCGGGTCGCGTTCATGCCGACGATCCAGTCGGCCTCGGAGCGCGAGCGTGCCGCCTGCTCGAGCCGCGCCAGGTCGGATGCGGGCCGCAGCGACCCGAAGGCGTCCTTGATCGCCTTCAGCGTCATCGACGACAGCCACAGCCGGCGCACGGGCTTCTTCGCCGCCGCCTTCTCGTACGTCCAGGCGAAGATCAGCTCGCCCTCGCGCCCGGCGTCGCAGGCGTTGATGACCTCGTCGACGTCGTCGCGCTTGAGCATGCGCGTGATCACGCCCATCTGCTTGCGCGAGCGCTCGTCGCGGACCACGAGCTTGAAGCGGTCGGGCACGATCGGCAGGTCCGCCATGCGCCACTTCTTGTACTTGGCGTCGTATTCGTCGGGCTCCGCGAGCTGGACGAGATGCCCGACCGCCCACGTGATCACGTGCGATTCGGACTCCAGATAGCCCTCGTGCTTGGCGAACGCGCCCGGCAGCGCACGCTGCAGGTCGCGCCCCACGGACGGCTTCTCGGCGATAACGAGCGTCTTCCCCATGCCGTGGCTGAGACTAGCGGGCGCGTCGGGTGAAACTCGCGGGCGGGCTCTACCCGGCACAGGGACCGGTGGAGACTCCGTCACTGGACTGCGCCTTGCGCAGCGTGCTCGCCGCGATCGCGTTCGGCACGCCGAAACCGCCGCGCGGGCCGGATGTCGTCGCCGCGAAGACCGTGGTCACGACCTTGCCGTCGCCGTCGACCATCGGGCCGCCCGAGTTCCCCGAGCGGACGGCGCCGCGCAGCGACGTGATCGAGCGCCGCACCGGGCCCTGGCCGTAGGCGTCCTGGGTGATGACCTCGCGCGTGGACCCGATGCGCCCGGCGCGGATGTCGTAGGGCCCGTTGCCCGGAAAGCCGAGAATCGCCGCCGACGTGCCGGACTTCGGGCTCGCGTCGATCTCCAGCGCGGGCGCCTTGAGCCCGGGCACGCGCAGGATCGCGACGTCGTTGCGCGGATCGAAGGCGACCGCGTGCGCCTCGAGTCCCGGCTGCTTGCCGCGCAGGAGCACGCGCGTGTCGTGCTGGCCGGCGACGACGTGCGCGTTGGTGACGACCAGTTCGGGCGCGGCGACCCACCCTGAGCCCTCGACCCCGAGCCCGCACGCGCTGCCCAGGATCTTCACGACCGAGCCCGCCGCGGCGCGCACGCCCGCCGTGCGGGCGATCGACGCCGTCGGCTCGGGGACCTTCGCCTCCGGCCCGTCGATGCGCGGAAACGGGTCCAGCCGGGCCAGCGCGTTGATCAGCCCGCTCGATGGCGGCAGGACTTGGTTCAAATGCTGCAGAATCGTAGACTGCTGGGCCTCGCGCCGGGCGTCGCCGCCGTTGGCGAGCGCCAACGCGCCCAGCACCCACGCGATGCCGAGCCCCACACATCCCGTCAGCACCGCGCCGAGGAGGCCGTCGGCAGCCGTCGCGGCGGGCGAGCGCACCCTCCCCCGCAGGCGCGCGCCGACCCCCTCGAAGCCCAACGCGAACACCGCACCGGCGATCAGCGCGCCGATCAGCCCGAATGCGGGCGACCACGGCGAGCGGCGCCCCGCCGACAGCAGCACCGGCCCGATCCGGGTGCCGATCCAGGCGCCGAAGGCGAACCCGACGAGCGCCAAGGCGCCCGCGACGAACCCCTGTGCCCAGCCGAAGAGCGCGAGCAGCACCACGATCCCCACGATCAGCCAGTCGATGCCGGTCACGTCATCCGAGCGTACCGACGCCCCGTAGAGTCACCATCGGCGCCATGAGCACCCGCACCCCGCCGTCCACCGAGCGCGCCCGACCCCAGCGCCGGCGGCGCCGTGCGATCGCCGATCCGCGCCGCTTCGCACCGCTGGCGGCGACCGCGCTGCTCGCGCTGATCGCCGGCATCGTGGTCGGCGCGCGCCACGAGCCGTCCGAGCGCCGGACGGTCGCCGCGTTCGCGACCGCGTGGGCGCGCAGCGACTACGGCGCGATGTACGCGCTGCTCTCCGACGATGCGCGCCGGCGCACGTCCCGCGCACGGCTGGAGCGCACCTACCGGGATGCCGCCGCGACCCTCACGCTGACCGGCGTGCGTGCGGGCGCCGTGCGCGGCGGCGGCGATTCGGCGACCGTCGCGGTGGCGCTCGAGACGCGCGTCTTCGGCACCCTGCGCGGCGTGCTCACGGTGCCGATGGGCAAGCGCAAGGACACCGACGCCGGCGTCGACTGGACCGCCGAGCTGGTCTATCCCGGATTGCGGCGGGGAGAGAAGCTGCGGCGCGAGACCGAGATGCCGCCGCGGGCGACGATCGAGGCCCGCGACGGCACCGCGATCGCCAAGGGCCCGCAGCGCGTGTCCGCGCTCGGACCGATCGCGTCGGAGATCGCCGGGACGATCGGACCCGTGCCGGCCGACCGTGCGGCGGCGCTCGCCGCGCGCGGCGTCCCGGCCGGCGCGACAGTCGGGCTGACCGGGCTCGAGCGCGAGTTCGACGACCGCCTGTCCGGCACCCCCGGCGGGACGCTGTTCGCCGGCCGCCGCGTGCTCGCCCGCCGCTCCTCGACGCCCGGGCACGCCGTGCGCACGACGATCGACCCGCAGGTCCAGAGCGCCGCGGTCGAGGCGCTCGCCGGGCGCTACGGCGGGATCGCGGTCCTGCGACCGAGCGACGGCGAGGTGCTCGCGCTGGCCGGGATCGCCCAGTCCGCGCCGCAGCCGCCCGGCTCGACGTTCAAGATCGTGACGCTGGCCGGCGTGCTCGACCACAAGATCGCCAAGCGTTCGGCGACGTTCCCGTATCAGAACGCGGCGACGATCGAGGGCGTCGAGGTCCAGAACGCCAACGGCGAGTCCTGCGGCGGCTCGCTGCGGGTCTCGTTCGCGCACTCCTGCAACAGCGTGTTCGCGCCGCTCGGCGCGAAGCTCGGTGCGGAACTCGCTGGTGGCGACGGCCGAGAAGTTCGGCCTCAACGAGGATCCGCCGTTCGCCGGCGCGGCCCGCTCCACGATCCCCGCGGCGAACGAGATCGGCGACGACCTGGCCGTCGGCTCGAGCGCGATCGGGCAGGGCAAGGTGCTCGCGACGCCGCTGGAGATGGCCCGTGATCGCCGCGACCATCGGCGACGACGGCCTGCGCCCGCGGCCGACGCTCCTGCGGGGCGAGCAGACGCCGCACGTGCGCGCCACCTCGGCGTCGACGGCGCGCTGGATCGCGAGCGCCATGCGGACCGTGGTGACCGACGGGACCGGCGGCGCCGCGGCGGTGCCGGGCGTGAAGGTCGCGGGCAAGACCGGTACGGCCGAGCTGCGCACGACGGTCAAGCCCGACCCGAACGCCACCGCCCGATCCGAACGCGCCTGCGCCGGTGAACGACACGACCGACACGGACGCGTGGTTCGCGGCGTTCGCGCCGCTACGCGAACCGCGCGTGGCGGTCGCGGTGCTGCTGGTGGGCCAGGGCGCGGGCGGCGCGACCGCGGCACCCGCGGCGCGCGTGGTGCTCGAGGCCGCGCTCAAGCAGAAGTAACGGCCGAAACGGTCGCCGCCGCGGCCTCCGGGAAATCGGTTTCGCCCTCCGGTCACCGGAACGGTCGCCGCCGCGGCCTCCGCGGGCGGCGCGGTCGCCGGCGACGTCCGTGCGACGTTACAAGTCCAGTTGCACGATCGACTCGGGCTCCGATCCCTGGGCGATGTGGAGCTCGAGCGGGCGGTTCTGGATCGCGGCGCTCTTGAGGCGGAAGAGGATCAGCGAGCCCTGGATCGGGCCGTTCGCGGCCGCCGTCTCGGGCCCCGGGAGGACCTGGGCGTGCTGCAGCGGCACCGGCACGAACACGAACGGGTTGACGGCCGCGTTCTGCGGCACCGGCTCGAACTCGTTCTTCTCGGTGTCGGTGATCTTGAAGTCGGTCGTCGGCGTCGCTGTGTCCGGGCCGTAGTTCTTGACGCGCATCCAGACCCCGAACCACAGCTCGCTGCCGCCCGGGTCCAGTGCCGTGCCCTCGGGCAGGCCGGCCAGGTACTGCTTGTCCTCGACGTCGTGCGGGTTGAGGTAGCGCGAGATCTGGACCTGATACTGGAGCGACCCCACGTCGACCGTCACGCCTTCGGTGTCGGCCTCGTGGACGACGGCCTGCTTGTTGCCGCACCCGGCGGCGAGCAGACCGGTGGCGAGCAGGACGATCAGCGAAAGACGGCGCACGGCGGCGGAGATTACAGCCCGCCGACGGTGACGCGCTGCCCGCGGTCGAGGTCCTCCTCGAGGATCGACTGCAGGCGCGAGAGCGCCTTGCGCAGGCCGCGGTTGGTCCACGCGCGCCGGCGCGTCAGCGCTTCCATGAGCCGGTCCGTGAGCAGCGCGGGCTCTGACTCCGTGGAGACCTCGACCCGGGTCGCGCTGCCCGACGGCGAGAGCGTCCAGGTCGTCCAGGTCTTGTTGCGGTTGAACTTCCCCGCGCGCCCGGCGGCGACGATCTTCCACGGGCGCTCGACCTCGATGAACGTCATGTCGCCCCACGCGAACCGGTCCAGCGGCGCGTCGATGCGGAAGCGCGCGCCGGCGCCGCGGCCGTAGGAGTCCACCCGGGTCAGCCGCCACTCCTTGAGGTAGTGGTCGGAGAACTCCTGGTGGTTGGCGATGTCCGCGAGGTACTCGAAGACCTCCTCGCGGGGGCGGTCGATCAGGACGCTGCGGGTGACGGGGTCCATCGCGCCCCGGATGATAGGTGGCTACGCCGCGAAGCGGCGCTTGACGGTGTGGTCGCGCTCCGCGGAGTGGACGACCTCCTCGTGCCCGGCGCCGTCGCGGCGCCCTGCCCGGCACAGCGCGCACACGAGCTGCTCGCCGGAGACGAACACGGTCTCCCCGACGAGCGGCGTGCGGTGGCAGTGCACGCACATGCGCCGCCCGTCCGTGAGCGCGGCCATGCTGCTGCGGACGAGCGAGATCTCGAAGACCTTGCGCTTGTGTCCCGGGGCTGACGCGCGCAGTTTGGAAACCGACGACTGGGGCATGACACCGCAATTCGGCGGGCCTCGCCGGGACCCTGCCGCTGCAAGGTCCGGCCCAGGTGGGGTCGCGACCCCACCTCCGGAGCCGTATGCTTCGGAAGGGGAGGGGTCGTCAGACCCAGGGAGGAAGCTGTCTTGACTGATCCACAATTCGATATGGATGCCCAGAACACCGGGACGCTGCCCGGGATCGGGCCGGACTCGCTCCGGCTCATCGGTAGGCCCGAGCTGCCTGAGTGGGTGGAGGAGTCGCGCGCGGGGTTGTCCGCCCCGGGCCGCTACGTCGCCTTCGAGCAGGACGGCGGAGCGGTCGTGATCCCGCTCTCGCGCGAGTGGACGCGGATCGGGCGCTCGCTGGCCGCCGACATCCGCTTCGACGACGCGACCGTGTCGCGCCGCCACGCCCTGATCGCCAACGAGCAGGGCGGCGTGCGCGTGCTCGACGACCGCTCCCTGAACGGGATCCAGGTCAACGGGCGCCGGGTCGAGTGGAGCCCGCTGGCCGACGGCGACCATCTGATGATCGGGCGCCACAGTCTGTACTTCCTGGACTGCGTCGCCGAGCCCGTCTCGGCCGCGCCCGCGGCGCTGGCCGACTAGGACCCCGATATCGTGGCGGCCCCATGGCCGACACGATCGCGGTCCTGTCGCTCAAGGGCGGCACGGGCAAGACCACGACCGTCCGCACCTTGGCCGACGTGCTGCGGCGCGTCGGCCTCGACGTCCTGGCGATCGACCTCGATCCACAGGGCAACCTGTCGGACTACTTCGACGTCCCCGCCGACGCCAGTCCGACGATCGCCGACGTCCTGACCGGCGCGGCGAAGGTGCGCGACGCCACGCACGAGGGAATCGTCCCCGCGACGCCGATCCTCGCCGAGGTCGAGCGCTCGCTGTCGGGCAAGATGGGTCGCGAGCTGGTGCTCCGCAAGGCGCTCAAGGACGCCCGCAAGCACCACGACGTGATCCTGATCGACTGCCCGCCCGCGCTCGGGCTGCTGACGATCAACGGCCTCGTCGCCGCCGACTACGCGCTGATCTCCAGCGAGGCGCAGTACTTCGCGCTGCAGGGCGTCAACGGCGCGCTCGAGGTGATCGAGCAGGCACGCGAGTTCTACAACGACGAGCTCGAGCTGCTGGGCGTGCTGATGAACATCGCCGACATGCGCACCAAGCACTCGCGCGACGCGTACACGCAGCTCAGCGAGGCGTACGGTGACAAGCTCTTCACGACCGTCATCCGGGCCTCGATCGCCTACGCGGAGTCGGCCGAGAAGGCGCTCTCGATCCTCGAGTACCGGCCCGATCTCGCCACCGACTATCTCGCGCTCGGCAACGAGATCCTGACCCGAATCGGACGTCGCGAGCTCCAGGTTCGCTGATTCGCCAATACGCGAGCTACCCTCAGCGGAGGACGTGACACTCGGGTTCCGGCATGAGGCGCTCCTCTACGAAGGGCGCGAAGGCTTCCTCGCCGGTGCCGTCCCCTACGTCCAGGCCGGGCTCGACGCCGGCGAGCCGGTGCTGGTGGCCTCCTCGGCCGCCAGGCTGAACGCGCTGCGCTCGCGCTTCGGCAGCGCGATCGAGTACGCCGACATGGCGGTGCTGGGTCGCAACCCGGCGCGCATCATCCCCGCCTGGCAGGAGTTCATCGACCGCCACGACGGTCCCGCGCGCGGGATCGGCGAGCCGGTCTGGCGCGGCCGCGGCGGCGCCGAGCTGGTCGAGTGCCAGCTTCACGAGGCGCTGCTGAACGTTGCGTTCGACCAGCGGCCGTTCAGCCTGCTGTGCCCGTACGACCGCGCGCTCGCCCCGGCCGTGCTGCGCGAGGCGCGCTGCAGCCACCCGCGCGTCGACGGCGCCGCCAGCCCGCTGTTTCGCACCAAGGACGCGCTGTCGCCGTTCGACGCGCCGCTCGCCCCGCCGCCCGCCACCGCGCGCATCCTCGGCTTCGAGGCCCAGGGGCTGGGCGAGGTGCGCCGGCTGGTCGAGGAATGCGGTGGCGGCGCCGACCTCGTGCTGGCGATCAACGAACTCGCGGCCAACAGCATCCGCCACGGCGGCGGCCGCGGCGTCCTGCGCGTGTGGCGCGACAACGGCTCGCTGATCTGCGAGATCAAGGATCGCGGACGGCTCGCGGACCCGCTCGCCGGCCGCCGCGCGCCCGCTCGTGAGGCGCTCGACGGCCGGGGGCTGTGGATCGCCAATCAGGTCTGTGACCTGGTCCAGGTCCGTTCCGGGTCGCAGGGGACGACGGTGCGGGCGCGCATCACGGCGCCGTTGTCGACAACGTGAACGTCAGCGTCTTCGAGTAGTCGCCGGTGCGCAGCGCGTCGGTGGCGCCGATCGCCTGCGAGAACGTGATCGTCACCAGCGCGTTCGACACCGGCCCGCTCCAGCTCGGCAGCGGGCCCACCACCAGCGGCTGCGGGAGCGTGAACGCGCCGTTGGCCAGGTGCCCCGGATCGCTGACCGAGAGCGTGGCGTCGCCCGCGCTCGAGGTCACCGTCGCGGTGGTCGACGCCGTGTAGGTCTGCGCGACGCCCGGGACGAACGCGCCGAACGACGCGGCCGGGCCCATGGTCAGCGACAGCGTCGCCGGCACCGTGCCGCCGACCGGCTCGGCCGGGACGTTGACTGCGATCGTCGGTGCCTCGACCCACTGGACCGCGTTGGCCAGCGCCTGGTTGCCGGCGTCGTTGGGGTGCAGGTGGTCGCCGCTGTCATAGGCCGGCAGCATCATCAGCGGGTTGGCGGGGTCCTGCAGGGCCTTCTCGAAGTCGACGACCCCGTCCCAGTAGGGCGCGCTGCGGATGAACGCGTTCAGCTGCTCGCGCTTGGCCTCCTTGACCGGGTCGTAGTAGTTGGCCAGGGTCGCGTTCTGGAACGGCGTGATCGTGCCCATCTCGAAGCGCGCGCCGGCGCGGTGGACGCGCTCGGCGAGCTGGCGCATCCCGTCCTCGATGTCGTCGACGTTGCTCTGATCGTCGGGGTAGTTGCCGAGGTCGTTGATCCCGAGCAGCACGATCACGGTGCGCACCGCGTCGTGCGAGAGCACGTCGCGGTCCAGCCGCGAGATCGCGCTCGGGTTGCCGCCGCAGCAGTTGAAGTCCTTCAGGATCGAGTTGCCGCTGATGCCCTCGTTGACGACGCCGCGCACGACGCCGCTCGTGAGGCGGCTCGCGAGGAAGTCCGGCCAGCGGTGGTTGGTGTCCGACGTGCCGTTGGCGTCGTCGGTGATCGAGTCCCCGAGCGTGACGACGGAACCGAGCTGCGTGTCGGTGGCGACGCTCACGTCGTCCAGGAACCACCAGCTCGTGGTGTTCGTCGTGAAGTTCGTCGCGTCGGTCTCGGCGGCGTGGTCGCCGGTCGCCGTGCGCGTCATATAGGAGCGCTGCTTGGCGCCCGAGTGATACGTCGCGTTGGGCGTCGTACCCTTGACGTAGATCGACACGGCGAGGGTGTCGCCGTCGGTGGTCGCCAGCGGAACGGGGTCGGAGACCGCGTCGGTCCCGGGCGAGAGCCGCACGCCCGGGCGCCCGCCGAAGAACACCTGGGTCTGCGTCCCGGGGACGACCGCCGCGGTGGTCGCCCGAGCGCCGCCCGACGTACACCGTCCCGACCTGCAGCGGGATCGTGTCGTAGGCGTCGCCCGCCGCGGCGGGGTTGCCGCCGTACGCGTTCGTGATCCGGATCCGCAGCGCCTTGCCGCCGACGCTGGTGTGGACGATGTTGCGGATCGTCAGGTCGTTGAACGTGCGCTTGGAGTCCGGCTGGGCGCTCGTGCCCCAGGTCGAGACCCAGTACGTCCCGGGCGGCGGCGGCGTGTCGTCGCCGGTCGCGATCGGGACGGCCACCGCTGCGGCCGCTCCAGCGGCCAGCAGCGCAATCCTCCCTCGCATCTCTCCCCCTACGGATTGGTGGTGGACAGCGTGAACGTCAGCGTCGTCGAGTACGGCCCGGTGCGCAGCGCGTCGGTCGCCCCGATCGCCTGCTGGAAGCTCAGCGTCTGCACGTCGTTGGACACCGGCGCGCTCCAGGCCGGCAGCGGTCCGACCTGCAGCGGCTGCGGCAGCGCGAAGGCGCCGTTGCTCAGGTGGCCCGGATCGCTGACCGTCAGCGTCGCGTCGCCCGCCGTGGAGGTCACGGTCGCGGTCGTCGAGGCGCTGTAGGTCCGCGCGACGCCCGGAACGAACGCGCCGAACGTGGCCGGCGGACCGAGCGCGAGCGCGAGCTGCGCCGGCACGGTCGCCGCGACGTCGCCGCTCGCCGGGACTCCGGTCACGATCTGCTCGGACTGCTGGTCGACCCAGACGTTGCCGCTGCGGCCGGTCACCTTGGCCGTGTTGGTCACCGCGCCGGGCTTGGCGGACGTGACCGCGATCGTGATCGGCGGGAACGACGCGCCCGCCGCGAGCACGTCGTTGCGCGTGCAGGTGACCGAGTTGGTCCCGCCGCAGGTCCAGCCCGTGCCCGAGGCGCCGGTGCCGGTGAGCCCGGCCGGCAGCGCGTCGGTGACCGTCGTGGTGCTGCCGTCGGTCGCCGTGTCGGTCGGGTTCGAGACGGTCAGCGTCACCTGCGAGGGCTCGCCGGGATGCAGGAAGCCGGGCGCATGCGCGGGCTTGATGCGCAGCGGCTGCGGCACCGTGAACGACGGCGCGGGCGGCGTGCCGGCATAGGCCAGCGGCAGGTACGGCACCGGGTTGGTGACCTGCGGGAACGCCTGCCCGCCGGACACGTAGCGGTTCGCGGACACCATGCCGGTCGGGTCGACGGTTCCGAAGCAGTAGCCGCGCTGGCGCGCGGCGTCGATGATCAGCGGAATCGAGTCCTCGGTCGCCTGCCCGGCGGGCGAGTCGACCGGGCCGTCGTGGAGCAGGATCGCGACGCCGGGGCGCAGCCCGCTCACGATCCCGTCGCGGATCTGCGCTGCGCTGCGGCTCGGGTCCCAGTCGGTCGCCGAGATCGGGTTGGGCGTCGCCGTGAAGCCGAGCGCGGCGAGCGCCGCCTGGGTCGCGGCGGTGATCGAGAGGAACGGCGGGCGCAGCACCTTGAAGGTCAGCGGCGCGCTCGCGGCCGTGAACATCGCGGCGGTGTCGGTGACCTCGAAGCCCAGCACGCTCGCCGGGATGCCGTTGAGGTTCGGGTGGTCGTACGTGTGCAGCAGCACGGTGTGCCCGTCGGCCAGCTCGGCGCGTGTGATCTGCGGGTTGGCCTGCAGCCGCATGCCGGTGTCGAAGAACGTCGTCGGCACCTGCTTGGCGCGCAGCGCGGCGAGCGTCTGCGGGCGGTAGTAGGACGGGCCGTCGTCGAACGTCAGCGCGACGCGCGTCGTGCACGAGTTGTCGGGCGCAGCGGGGTCGAACGGCGCGCGCTCGGCAGCGGCGTGCAGGTCCAGCCCGAATGCCGAGGCGGCGCCGTCGACCGCCGCGACGAACGCCGCGCGGTCCGCGAACGGCTCCTGGTTGAAGACGAGGTCGAGCAGCGTGCAGCCGTCGGCGCGCTCGGGGTTGGGCACGCCGGAGTCGAAGATCGGCGTGCCCGGATACCAGCCGTTCGGGCACGCGTCGGCCACCACTCCGATCGTGTCGCTCGCGCTGCCGCCGCCGGCGTCGCCGCCGCCCGCGACCGTCGGGGCGTTGCGCAGCGAGGCGCCCGCGTTGGAGGCCACGGCGACCGTCACGGTGATCGGCGGGTAGCTCGCGCCCGCCGCCAGCGCGTCTGCGCGCGTGCAGCGCGTGCCGGTGCACGTCCAGCCCGTGCCGGAGGCGGCGACCGGGCCGGCGCCCGCGCCCGGGTTGTTGATCAGCGCCGACAGGCCTGCGGGCAGCGTGTCGGTGACCGTCACCGTGCTGGCGTCCGTCGGGTCGGGGCCGGCGTTGGCGACCGTCAGGGTCAACGTGCCGGTGTAGAGCGTCGCATTCGGCGCCGTCGCGCGCAGGAACGTCGCGCGCGCGTGCGTGGCGGTCAGCGTCAGGTCGGGCGCTGCCGCTGCGGGCGCGGCACCGACCAGCATCAGCACGGCGCCGAGCGCCAAGCCACGTAGCGTCATCACCAGCGTCCTCTCCTCCGCTTGCCGAGCCTAGTGTCCCGCCACCAGGCGAAGCTACGCTCCGGATTCGTTGCTGTCAACGACGAATCGACGAGCGGCGGTTTGACGCCGGTGAACGGCGCTTCAGAGTTCGCGCACGTCGGCGCCCGCGAGCGCGAACGGGACGCGCAGCACCTCGGCCCAGCCGTCGCACTCGGAGCGCAGCCGGGCGGCCACGGCGCCGGTCGACGCGACGTCGCACCACACGAGCACCGTGGGGCCGGCGCCGGAGATCGTTGCCCCGAGTGCCCCGATGTCGCGGGCGCGCTGGACGAGCTCCCAGGAGCGCGGGTACAGGTGCGCGCGCCGCGGCTGGTGGATGCGGTCGGCCAGCCCGCGCCCGATCAGGTCGAGGTCGCCGCGGCTGAGCCCGAGCAGCAGCAGCCCGGTGTGGGCGACGTTGAAGACGGCGTCGGCGATCGGGATCCGCGCCGGCAGCGCCTCGCGCGCCTTCTGGGTGCGCACGGCCTTGGCGGGTACCACCAGCAGCCCCTCGAGCGCCGGCGGCGGGTTGAAGCGCTCGGCGCGCCCGTCGCAGCACAGCACGAAGCCGCCCAGCAGCGCCGCGGCGACGTTGTCCGGGTGGCCCTCGAGCTTCGTCGCCTCGGCCAGCAGGTCCGCGCCGAGCTCGAAGATCGAGTCGGCCGCCAGGAGACCCGCGACGATCGCCGCCGCGCTCGTCCCCAGGCCGCCGGAGAGCGGGATGTCGCTGCGGATCGTGAACTCGAAGGCGTCCGGCGGATGCAGCGCGGCGAACCCGCGCACCATCAGGTTGCGCCGGTCGCGCGCGATCGCGAGGTCGGTATGGACCGCGAAGCGCCCGGTCTCGGCGACCTCGACTTCCATCTGCAGGTCGAGTGCGGCGCCCAGCACGTCGAAGCCCGGCCCGAGGTTGGCCGAGCTCGCGGGCACGCGCACGAGCCGGCGCCGGTTCAATGCAATACGGCCCGTTCGACCGCGTCGATCTCCGGCGAGCAGGGCACCACCGCACCGGCGTTGGCGAGCGCGGTCTGCGGGTCCTTGAGGCCGTGTCCGGTGAGCACGCATACGACGCGCTCGGCGCCGTCGACACCGTGTGTCAGCAGCCCGGCCACCGAGGCCGCCGACGCCGGCTCGCAGAACACGCCCTCGTGGGCGGCGAGGAACTTGTAGGCCTCAAGGATCTGCGCGTCGGAGATCGCGCGCACGGCGCCGCGCGAGGACGTGAAGGCCTCCATCGCCTCCTCCCAGCGCGCCGGGTTGCCGATCCGGATCGCGCTCGCCACCGTCTCCGGGTTCGCGACCGGCGCGCCGTGCACGAGCGGCGCGGCGCCCTCGGCCTGGAAGCCGAACAGCCGCGGCGCGACGCCGAGCTCGCGAAAGCCCTTCCAGTAGGCGGTCACGTTGCCCGCGTTGCCGACCGGGATGCACAGCGCGTCGAGCTCGCCGAGCGCGTCGATCACCTCGAACGCCGCGGTCTTCTGACCTTCGAGCCGGTACGGGTTGACGGAGTTCACGAGCGCGATCGGGTGGCGCTGGACGAGCTCGCGCACGAGCGTCAGCGCCTGGTCGAAGTTGCCGCGCAGCGCGATCACGCGCGCGCCGTGCATCAGCGCCTGGGCGAGCTTGCCGGTGGCGATCTTGCCGTCGGGCACGATCACCGCGCCGCGCAGGCCGGCGCGCGCGGCGTAGGCGGCCGCCGACGCGGCGGTGTTGCCGGTCGAGGCGCAGATCACGGCCTGCGCGCCCTCGCGCACTGCGGCCGACACCGCGCACGTCATCCCGCGGTCCTTGAACGAGCCGGTCGGGTTCGCCCCCTCGAGCTTGAGCCACACCTCCACGCCGGCGCGCTCGGACACGCGCTCGGCGAGCACCAGCGGCGTCGAGCCCTCTTCCAGCGAGACGACGGGGTCTCCGGCGGCGAACGGCAGCCGCTCGCGGTAGCGCGCGATCAGGCCCATCAGAACTCCTCCTCGATCACGCGGATCGCGCGCGGCGCGGCGCGCACGAAGTCCATCTGCGAGATCAGCGCGATGGCGCCGTAGAAGCGCGACTCGAGCAGCGGGTGCAGGACCATCACGAGCCGCGCCTGGTCGCCCATCCCGCGCTGGATGACGGACTTGATCGACGCGCCCTGCATCCCCAGCACCTCGGCGACCTGGGCCAGGACGCCGGGCTGGTCGTCGACCTCCATGGCCAGGTAGAACGCCGAGCGCACGTCGGTGACGACCGGCAGCTGCTCGGTCGCCTCGGGCGTCGAGGCGGGCGGGATCATCGCGCTCACGACGTCGCCCAGGACGGCGCTGGCCGTCTGCGGGCCGCCCGCGCCGGGCCCCGACAGGGTGATCTCGGTGATCGCGTCGGACTCGACCGTGACGGCGTTGAACGGGCCCGACACGCTCGCCAGCGGGTGGCCCGGATACAGGAACGCCGGGTGCACGCGCACCGAGATCCCGCCGTCCACACGCTCCGCGGTGCCGATCAGCTTCAGGCCCAGCCCCAGGTCGCGCGCGAACGCCATGTCATCGGCCGTGAGGTGCTCGATCCCCTCGTAGATCACCTGGTCCAGGTGCACGGGGGTCGAGAACGCCAGCCGGGCGAGGATCGCCATCTTGGCGGCGGCGTCGCGCCCGGTGACGTCGTCGGTCGGGTCGGCCTCGGCGTAGCCGAGCGCCTGCGCGCGGGCCAGCGCGTCCTCGTAGGAGACGCCGCCCTTGGCCATCTCGGACAGGATGAAGTTGGTCGTGCCGTTGACGATCCCGTGGATGCGCTCGACATGCGCCGCGGCGAGCGTCTCCTGCAGCACGCGGATGACCGGCACCACGCCGGCCACCGCGCCTTCGAAGCGCAACTGGACGCCGTGCTCGCGCGCGCACGACCACAGCTCCTCGCCGTACTGGGCCAGCAGCAGCTTGTTGGCGGAGACCACGTGCTTGCCCGCGCGCATCGCCCGGAGCACGTACTCGCGCGCCGGGTCGATGCCGCCGATCAGCTCGACGACGAGGTCCGCGCCGGCCAGGATCGCGTCGAAGTCGCCCCGCGAGCGCGTGAGCACGCCGGTGATCTGCGGCCTGAGCCCGGTGATCGCGGCGACCGCGTCCGCGCGCTCGGCGAGCAGCGTCTCGAAGGCGCCGCCGACCGTGCCATGGCCGAGCAGGCCGACCCTAAACGTCTCTGGCATGCAGGTCCTCGTAGGTCTCGCGGCGCACCACCACGCGGGCGTCGCCGCCCGAGCAGAAGATGACCGGCGCGCGCGGGACGCCGTTGTAGTTGTTGGCCATCGCGTACACGTAGGCGCCCGTGACCGGCATGGCGAGGATGTCCCCGGGGCGGGGGTCGGGCAGGACGGTCTCGCGGATCAGCACGTCGCCGGACTCGCAGTGCTTGCCGACCACCGTGCAGGGCGTGCCCGGCGCACCCACGCGCTCGACGATGTCCGCGTGGTAGGGCGCGTCGTAGAGCATCGGGCGCAGGTTGTCGGACATGCCGCCGTCGACGGCGACGAAGCGCACGCGGCCGTCCTCGAGGTCGACGTCCTTGACCGACTCGACGGTGTAGAGCGTCACGCCCGCGGTCGCGACGAGCGCGCGGCCCGGTTCGATCGAGAGCTGCTTGCCCGGCCCGAGCAGCTCGCCGGCGGTCGCGATCATCTGGCGCGCGTACTCGTCGACGCTCGGCGGGCGGCGCTCGGGGGTGTACGCGACCGCGAGCCCGCCGCCCAGGTCGTAGGCCTCGAAGTCGCCCAGCGTGGCGATCGCCTCCACGGCGAGCCGCCACGGCGCGAGGTCGAACAGCTGGGAGCCGATGTGCATGTGCAGCCCGCGCAGGTCGGCCCAGCCCGCATTGTTGAGCCGCGCGATCGCGTGCGGCGCGTCGGCGACGGAGAAGCCGAACTTCGAGCCGGCATGGCCCGTGAGGATCGCGGCGTGCGTGTCGGCCACGACGCCCGGCGTGACGCGGACCATGACCTCGGCGGGGGCGGCGATCTGCTCCAGGCGCTCGAGCTCGTCGAAGTTGTCGATCACGATCCGGGCGCCGGCGGCGGTCGCCGCGCGCAGCTCCGCCTCGGACTTCGCGTTGCCGTGCAGGATGATGCGCTCGCCGGGGAAGCCGGCCCGCAGCGCCAGCGCGAGCTCGCCGCCGCTCGCGACGTCGACGGAGAGCCCCTCCTCGCGGAACACCCGCAGCACGGCGGTGCAGGGGAATGCCTTGGAGGCGAACACCACCTCGTGGCCGCCCATCGCGGCCGTGAACTCGCGCGCACGGGCCCGCAGGTCGTCCTCGGCGACGATGTACGCGGGCGTGCCGAACTCCCGCGCCAGCTCGCGCGCATCGCAGCCGCCGATGCGCAGGAGCCCGTTGCGGACCTCCGAGGCCTCGGGATAGAGGGTGCTGACCGCCGTCGCCATGTCTTCCGGCGGGCGAGTCTACGAGCTACAGGTAGTTCATCGGATTCACGACCGACCCGTTGATCCGCACCTCGAAGTGCACGTGCGGGCCGAAGCAGCGCCCCGTGCACCCCGAGAGGCCGATGACCTGCCCCTGGGCGACGTGCGCGCCCATCGAGGTGCCGAAGCTCGACTGGTGCGCGTAGCAGGTGGACATCGTGCTGGTGTGCTGGATGCAGGTGAAGTTGCCGTAGCCGCCGGAGGACGCCTCGGGCTGCATGAGCACGACCGTGCCCGCGGCCGCGGCGCGGATCGGCGTGCCGGAGGGGACGCCGATGTCGATCCCCGGATGGCACGACTCCCACGCTCGCCGCTCGCAGAACGGCGACGTGATCGGCCCGTTGACCGGCCAGATCAGCCCGCCGGAGCCCTGCCGGATCGCGCCCGCGGGCATCGAGCTGCCGGCGCTCGCGAGCTTGGCCTGGACCTTCGCCTGGGCGTCCTTGAGCTGGCCGATGTCGTCTTCGAGCTTGTGGCGCCGATCCTGCGAGGACGTCAGCAGCGCCTTCTTGGCCGAGCGCGCGGTGGCGAGCCGGTCGCGCTGGACGACGAGCGTCGAGCGCGCGGAGGAGACCTGGTCGCGCTGGTCCTCGATCGACTTGGCGACGGCGGCCTCGCGCTTCTCCAGGCCGTCGAGCTTCTTCGCGGAATCGACCGATTGCGCCTTCGCCGTCGCCACCACGCCCATGATGTGCGCGTCCTGGCGGGAGATCCGCTTCATGAACTCGGTCTGGGTCAGGAGGTCCTCGAAGCCGTGGGACTCGAGGACGACCGTGATGAGGTCCGGGTTGTCGGCCTTGTAGAGATCGATGAGGCGGTTCGCGAGCGTCCGGCGCACGACCAGCAGGCGCGCGCGCAACCGGGTCAGGCGCGCCTGCTCGGCACGCAGGTCGGTCTGCACCTTGGCCAGCTCGGCGCGCTTGGCGTCGAGGTTCGTCTGCAGCTTCTGCTGGCGCGCGGAGAGCGTCGTGATGCTGCCCTCCAGGCCGTTGATGCGCTTGGACTGGGCCGCGATGTCGGTGGTCAGGACGCGCTCGTGCGCCTTGTGGCCGCCGATCAGCGAGTTCTTGCGGTCGATCTCGTGCTGGATCTGGCCCGGCGTCTGGCCGGCGATCGAGCCCACGGGCAGGATCGCCCACAGCAGGACAGGGGCGAGCACCGCGACAACGAGGACCGACCAGCGCATGCGGGCGCGCATCCTAGGCGACGAACCTCAAGAGGCTTGCACGGATTGCTGCATGGTGCAGGACTTTCACCGAGGGCTAAATGTTGCTAAGGCCGCCACCCGGCCTGCCAAACTTCTTTATGAGATGCCACGCCCCACCTCTTTCGGCAAGGACACCGGCCTTCAGGTCCGGATGACGCTGACGATGTTCCTGCTCGGCCTCGTGTACGTCGTGCTCGTGGTCGCGCTGATCGTCACGCTCAAGAACGCCCTCTTCGTGGTGATCATCGCCGGCGGGCTCGCGGCGCTGAACCTGTTCGCCTCCGACAAGCTCGCGCTGGCCGCGATGGGCGGCCGGGTGGTGACGCCGCAGGAGGCGCCGCAGCTGCACGCGATGGTCGAGCGCCTGTGCGTGCAGGCCGACCTCCCGAAGCCCAAGGTCGCGGTCGCCAACACCCGCATGCCGAACGCGTTCGCGCTCGGCCGCTCCCCCAAGACGGCGACGGTGTGCGCGACGACGGGGATCATGGAGCTGCTGACGCCGGCCGAGCTCGAGGGCGTGATGGCGCACGAGCTGACCCACGTCGCCAACCGCGACGTGATGGTGATGACGCTCGCGTCCTTCTTCGCGACGATCGCCGCCTACATCGTGCAGTTCGGGTTCTTCTTCGGCGGCTCGTCGAGCGATGACGACGACGGCCCGGGCGTCTGGGTCCTGCTGCTCGTCTCGCTGGTCGTCTACGTCGTCTCGTTCGTGCTGATGCAGGCGCTCTCGCGCTACCGCGAGTTCGCCGCCGATCGCGGCTCGGCGCTGATCACCGGGCGTCCGAGCGCGCTGGCCAGCGCGCTGGTGAAGATCTCGGCCGGCATGCACCGGATCCCGCAGCGCGACCTGCGCTCGGCGGGCGAGATGAACGCCTTCTACATCTTCCCGGCCGGCACCGGCAAGGCGATCGGCAACCTCTTCTCGACCCACCCGCCGATGGAGAAGCGGATCGCGGCGCTGGAGCGCCTGGAGATGCAGCTCCAGGGCACGATCAAGGCATAGGCTGCAGCCCCCCGGTCATCTGACCTATCCATAGGCTGCAGCCCCTCCACCCCACCCCGGTCATCCGACCCTATCCATAGGTTGCAGCCCCTCCACCCCACCCCGGTCATCCGACCTATCTAGACTCACAGCTCGTGGGGCTCTTCGACATCCTGCGCGGCAAGCGCGAAATCAAACAGCCGGCGGCCGACCGGCTGTTTGCCATGTCGACGGCTTACATCAAGCTCGACATGGAGCTGAACCTGCACTCCTCCGGCAAGGCCGCGATCGTCTTCCAGCCGCTCGCCACCGCGGACTTCGAGGGGATCGTCTCCGACATGGAGGAGGTCGTCCGCTCGACGGGCGAGGAGACCGGCACCGAGGTCAGCTCCACCGACGACGAGTTCGGGTACCGCTGGATGGTCCTGACGGACCCCGAGATGGAGGACCTCGTGGTCGGCGTCAACGCCGTCTCGACGGCGATCCAGGGCGGCGGGTACGGCGAGCGCGTGCTGTGCGCCGTGTTCGCGCTGCGCGACGACCGCGGCAAGCGCGTCTACTGGATCTACAACTACAAGCGCGGCGCGTTCTACCCGTTCGTGCCGGCGGGCGGCGCGCAGCAGCGCGACAACGAGCGCGAGCTGCGGCTGAAGGCGCAGATCGGCGCCGACCTGCCGGTCGAGCCCGAGCTGGAACGCTGGTTCCCGCTCTGGGGCATCCCGATCTAGCGAACTGTCGATCTGACCGATCGCGGACGTCTTAAGGGCGAGTGCCCACGTCGAGCGAGGAGTCCCGCCCCATGCGCCACATGCTGTTGCTGTACGTGTCCGACCGCCCCGAGCCCGGCACGCCCGAGGCCGCCGAGGCGTTCGGGCAGATCATGGCCTTCAACGCCGAGTGCGCCCAGCGCGGCGTGCTGGTGGCCTCCGACCCGCTCCACGGGCCTGACCGCGCGACCCGCGTGCGCGTGCGCGACGGCCGCCCGCTCAAGACCGACGGCCCGTTCGCGGAGGCCAAGGAGTGGCTCGGCGGCTACTTCATCCTCGACTGCGACCACGCGACGGCGCTGGAGCTCGCCGAGCGCTGCCCGACCGCCCGCGACGGCTACGTCGAGGTCCGCCCGATCATCGAGCGTTAGGCCATACGTTTGAAGTACCGGAACGGGAACCAGGTGCCGACGTACTCCCAGCCGTCGGCCTCCAGGCGCCGCTGCGCCGCGCGCGTCGGCGCGATCAGCCGCCGGTGCTCCCAGCGGCGGTCTGACTCCTCGAGCACGAGGTAGCCGAGCCCGAAGCCGACGAGGTGGTTGCCCGCGCGGCCCTCGACGGCCAGCACGTCGAGCTCGTTGAAGGCGTGGGCGCCGGTCACCACGCGCCGGCTGGAGTCGGGCTCGGCGCCGGGCGCCGAGCGGAACCGCTGCTGCGCCGCCTGGCGACTGACGCCGAGCACGTTGCCGATCGCGTCCCAGCTGTGGCCGGCGCGGCGCGCGCCGGCGACGGAGTCGCGCAGCAGCCGGTCGCCCTCGGTCTGCGCCGCCGCCGCGGCGGCGACCAGCCGCAGGTAGCTGCCGGCGTCGGTCTCGAGCGACTCGCGGAGGCCGTCGGGGCCGGTGAAGACGGCCTCGCCGACCTGCTCGCGGATCCGCTCGAGCTCGTCCGGGGCCAGCGAGGCATCCGTCATGCCGCCACTGTAGCTGTCAAGTGTTCATTGACGGTTGTTGACGACGGCCACGTCGCCGGAGTGCGCCTGGACGCGCAGGATCCGCTTCGAGAGCGGGTCGGAGCTGACCTCCACGTGCCGTTCGCCGCTGTCGGTCTCGGCCTCGACGTTGTAGGTGGCGTGCGGGACGCCCAGCACGACGTCGCCGGAGGAGGAGCTCACGTCGACCTCCTCCGGGATCGTGGCCAGGTCGGCCTCGACGTCCCCGGAGGCCGCCTGCAGGCGCACGGTATCGGCGCGCAGGCGGTTCGCCACCACGTCGCCGGAGGAGCTCTGGAGCGCCACGCGGCCGCTCAGCGCGTCCGCCTCGATGTCGCCGGAGGAGACGCGTACGTCGGTGCCGCCGGACAGGTCGCCGAGCTCGACGTCGCCGGACGAGGCGCGGATCGTCACGGGCGCCGAGAGCCCGTTGACCTGCACGTCGCCCGAGGTGGCGTCGAGCCGGACCGCGGTACCCGCCGGGACCCGCACGGCGAACGTCGATTCGCAGTGGCCGAAGACGATGTTGCCGCAGCCGCCCTGCACGCGCACCGCGTCGCCCTGCAGCCGGATCGACGGCCGCGGCGCGCGCAGCGAGCCGCGCACGCGGCTGTCGATCGTCACGCGGTCGCCGCCGGGGGTGATCGTCACGTCGCCCGAGCCGACGCTCAACCGCAGCTCGCGGACCGGCCCGGCGAGCTCGCGATGGGTCGTGTGGGTGACGGTCCCGATCGACCAGCCCGCGACCGAGACCGCCGCCAGGCACGCGAAGCACAGCGCGAGCGCGAGCCCGACGGCCAGGGCGAGCGGGCGATCGGCGCGCGTGCTCACGCGCGGCTCCCGTGCTCGAGGTAGCGCAGCACGGCGAGCACCCGGCGGTGCGCCTGATCGGCAGGCGGCAGGCCGAGCTTGCTGAAGATGTTCGTCACGTGCTTCTCGACCGCGCCTTCGGTGACGAACAGGACGCCGGCGATCGAGCTGTTGGTGCGGCCCTCGGCCATCAGCGACAGCACCTCGCTCTCGCGCGCCGAGAGCGCCTCCAGCGGGTCCTTGCGGCCACTGCGTACGAGCAGCTGCGTGACCACCTCGGGGTCCAGCGCGGCGCCGCCGGCGGCGACGCGGCGGAGCGCCTCCAGGAAGTCGCCGACGTCGGCGACGCGATCCTTGAGCAGGTAGCCGATGCCGCGGCTGTCGCCCGCGATCAGGTCGACCGCGTAGCGCTCCTCGACGTACTGGGAGAGCATCAGCAGCGCGACGTCCGGCCACTGGCGGCGGATCACCAGCGCCGCCCTGACGCCCTCGTCGGTGAACGTCGGCGGCATCCGCACGTCGACGACGCAGACGTCCGGCTGATGGCGCTCGACGGCGCGCAGCAGCGCCTCGCCGTCCTCGACCGCCTCGGCGACCTCGAAGCCCGCCTCGGTCAGCAGGCGCACGAGGCCCTCGCGCAGCAGCACGGCGTCCTCGGCGATCACGGCACGCATGGCAGCTCCACCCGCAGGGTTGTCCCACCGTCCGGGGGGCTGGTCAACTCGACCCGCCCGTCGACCGCGCGCACGCGGTCGCGCATCCCGGCCAGGCCGTTGCCCGCCGGGTCGGCACCGCCGCGCCCGTCGTCGAGGATCTCGATCACCAGTTCATCGCCCTCCAGTTCGGCGCTCAGCCACGCGCGGGTCGCCTGTGCGTGCTTGGCCACGTTGGTCAGCGCCTCGGCGACCACGAAGTAGGCGATCGCCTCGACCGAGGGCGCGCAGCGGCGCGGCAGGTCCACGTCGACCGCCACCGGCACCGGGCAGCGGGCGGCGAGCGCGGACACGGCGGCGTCGAGGCCGCGATCGGTCAGGACCGCCGGGTGGATGCCGCGCGCGAGATTGCGCAGCTCGACCAGCGCCTCCTTGGCCTCGCCGTGGGCCTCGTCGACCAGCCGCTTGGAGAGCTGCGGGTCCTCGGCCGCCTTCGCGCGCCCGAGCGTCAGCGCCAGCGCGACGAGCCGCTGCTGCGCGCCGTCGTGCAGGTCGCGCTCGATCCGCCGGCGCTCGGCGTCGGCGGCGGCGACCATGCCGGCGCGCGTCTCCTCGAGCGTGCCGACGCGCGCGGCGAGCCGCTCGCGATCGGTCGGTTCGAGCAGCAGCCGCGCCATCGCGACCTGCACCGCCGCGACGCCGCGGGCGAGCCACGGCGCCGCGTACAGCGCGGCGACGCCGAGCGCGACGTGCAGCGGCGCCGCCGCGGCGTAGCCGAGCCCGAACGTGCGCCCCGCCACCGCCCAGCCCCACAGCGGGAAGCTGAGCAGAGCGAGCGCGGCGCCCCACGCGTTGAAGACGAGCAGCGCGCCGAAGCCGCCGACGATCGGCAGCGCCACGACCGAGTAGCAGAGCTCCAGCCAGGAGCCGCGCGAGCGCATCCACAGCAGCGTCCGCGACGGCATCGAGCCGCCGACGGGGAACCGCCGGACGGGGAACTGCGCGCCCAGCAGCGCCGCGGCCCGGCGGCGCTCGCCGAGCGCGAGGCCGTGGCAGAACGCCAGCGCGAGCCAGATGCCCGGCAGCCCGACCAGCGCGAGGATCAGCAGCGGCACCGAGATCACCAGCGTGACGAACACGAAGATGAACGAGACCAGCCCGATGACGCCGCTCAGCGCGACGTAGGCCGTCGCGTCGAGGGCGGAGAGCGAGAACGTGCCGCGCGGGTTCATCCACCACGAACGGTACGGCCGCGGCCGGGCGGCGGCGCGTGTGCCACCCGGCCTCTTGCACTTCCGGCTAACCCGAGATTCCCGGGCGGGCGATGCGTCCTACGGGAGTTCGCGAGGCGACCCGCGCCCCAGCGGCGCGGGTCGAACTCCCCGAAGCATCGCCCCGCGGCGTGAGTTCGCGAGGCGACCCGCGCCCCAGCGGCGCGGGTCGAACTCCCCGAAGCATCGCCCCCCGGGCGATGCGTCCTAGTCAGGGATGAGGCCCTCGCCGGTGAACTGCTCGCTCGCCTCGGCGAACGTCAGGTCCGGCGGGGGCAGGATCACGTCGGACTCCTCGAGGATCTCGTCGGGGAGCGGCGTGCCATCGCTGCGCACCATGTCCAGGAGCTGTTCGAAGAGCTCGTGGAAACGATCCTCCTCTCCCGCCTCGACGGCCGCCACGACCTCGTTGTCGAGGTCGTTGAGCTTGTCCGTGTCCTCGTCGGGCAGGCGATACTGGCCCTCCGTGGAGATCCTGACGATCACGCTGGGTTCTCCTTGGGTGTCTCACCGGAGCCGAGCGCCGGCGAGGGCTCAGAGCCCTGGCCCAGCTCGGCCTTCATGCGCGCGATGTCGTCGTCGACGGCCGAGGTCGACGACAGCTCGTGCAGCTGGCGGTCCAGGTCGTCCTGGCCGGCGCTGAGCGACAGCTGGTCGTCCCACACGCCCGCGGCCTCGAGCTCGTCCATCGCGTTGGCGCGGGCGCGCATGTTCTCGGTCTTGTCGACCGCGCGCTGCATCGCCATCCCGACGTCGGCCATCTCCTCGCCCACGCCGGACGCAGCTTCGGAGATCTTCACCGAGGCCTCGGCGGCTGAGTACTGCGCCTTGATGACTTCCTTCTTGGTGCGGAACTGGTCGATCTTCGTGCGCAGCTTCGCTTCCTTGTCGATCAGCGACTGCTGCTGGGCCTCGAGCTCCGAGACCTGCTGGTCCAGCGACTGCAGCTCGCCCTGGGCGAACTGCTTGCGCTCGAGCGCCGTGCGCGCGAGATCCTCGCGGTTCTGCGCAAGGGCTTGGCGGGCCTGCGTGTCCAGCTTGACGACCTGCTGCTCGAGCTTCTGCTGCTGCAGCTGCAGGCGCTTCTTGGACGTGACGACGTCAGCGATGCCCTTCTTGACGTTCTGGAGGAGCTCCATCTGCTTCTGATAGCTGTACTCCAGGGTCTCGCCGGGATCTTCCGCCCGGTCGAGCATCTTGTTGATCTTCGCCTTAATTACGGTGGAGAACCGCCCGGACATGCCGGCCACGGCACCCCCTTCCATGTGATCGTCTTCGCGGGGTTTCGCCCTAGCGTACCCGGCCGGGCTAGAACCCGACGGGGTGGCGCTTCTTGAAGCCGCGTGAGGAGCGCTGGGTCGGCCGCCAGCGCGGACCGCGCTCGAGCGCCTTCTTCGCGGTCGCGGTGTCCGCGCGGGTGACGCCGGCGGCGCTCGTGTCCAGCCGCAGGCCGGCGATCACCGTGTAGGCGTGGCCCGGGTTCGTGAAGACCGTGATCCACTGGCCCGCGCCCGCCAGGCCCCACTGCATGAAGCTCGAGGAGTCCAGCGGCGTGTCGAGCAGCCCGCCGCCGTGCAGTGCGAACGAGACCGTGCCGGAGCAGTCGTAGCCGTCCGAGACGAAGTCCTGGTGGCCGCCGCCGTAGACGTATGTTTGAGTCTGGATCGTGTTGGCGGCCCAGATCGCCTGCTGGACCTGCGGCGGCGCGTCAGCCGGCGCGGCGGCCGTGCCGTCGGGCAGCAGCTTGGCGACGGCGCCGGGCACCGTCAGGTTCACCGGCGGTGCCGGCGGCAGCGGGAACTCCGCCCCGCCGGTCGCGCCGACCGCTCCAGGGGCCGCGGTCTGCGCCGCGGCGGTGGCGGGCAGGACCAATGATGCAGATATCAGGGTGAGGGCGAACGCCCGCAGCAGCGACAAACCGTGTTCCTCTTTCGTCGGCCTGCGGGGTTAGCTGACGGGCTGACGCTGAAAGAGCCTGCGTCTCACGCAATCCATGCGCGACTCGCCCCAACTGCTTGGGTCCCCCGTCTCCCGGCGACCAACCGGGAGTTCGGCGTGCGCGGCAACCTATCGGAAACCGCGGTCTTATGTCCAGTCACCGGCCGAAGCCGTTCTATTGCGTCTTCGACAACTCTGGCGAGACCTTGAGCTTGCTGGCGCATTGGCGCTCATCGTGTCCCGGCGCCTCTACCCTCGAGAGCGTGCGTGCCGCATGGCTCATCGCCGTCCTGGCCCTGGCAGCCTGCGGCGGCAGTGGCCAGCCGGCCGCGACGCCCGTGCAGACGCCGCCGCTCGGGCAGACCGGCAGCGAGGCGCCCGCCCAGAGCCCGCCGCTCGGCTTCCCCGTCTTCGCGACCAAGAACACGACGCGCGTACCCGGCGGCGACCCGATCGCCGACGCCGCCGCCGTCGCGCTCGCCACCTACCCCGCGCGCACTCCGGAGACCAAGCCGCAGGTCGTCGTCCTGGCCGACGTCAAGGACTGGCACACCGGACTCGCCGCCGCCGTGCTGGCCGGCCAGCCGCTGCGCGCGCCGCTGCTGTTCGCCGACGGCGACACGCTGCCGGACGCCACGCGCGCGGCGCTCGACGCGCTCCAGCCGACCGGCTCCAAGCAGGCGGGCGGCGCGCAGGTCATCCGCGTCGGCACCAACGCGAACGTCGGCGCGTACAAGACCACCGATGTGACGGCCGCCAACGTGCCGGCACTGGCGGCGGCCGTCGACCGGCTGCAGGCCGCCGCGGCCGGCTCGCCCGCGGGCGCGATCGTGCTCGCCTCCGCCGACCGGCCCGAGTACGCGATGCCGGCCGCCGGCTGGGCGGCGAAGTCCGGCGATCCGCTGCTGTGGGTGACCGCGACCACGATCCCGCCGGAGACCGCCGCCGCGATCCGGACGCACAAGGCGGCGAAGCTGTACGTGCTCGGCCCGGTCGACGCGGTCTCGGACGCGGTGCTCGAGCAGCTCGGCAAGCTCGGCGCCGTCAAGCGGATCGCGGGGACCGATCCCGTGTCGGGCGCGATCACGTTCGCGCGCTACCACGACGGCGCGTTCGGCTGGAACATCGTCGATCCGGGCCACGGACTCGTCTTCGCCTCGACCCGGCGCCCGCAGGACGCCGCCGCGGCCGCGCCGCTGTCGGCCGCCGGCACCTACGGACCGCTGCTGCTGGTCACCGACGCCGGCGTGCTGCCCGCGCCGCTGCAGGACTACCTGCTGGACATCCAGCCCGGCTACAACCAGGGCTCAGACCCGACGCGCGGGGTCTACTCGCATGGCTGGATCATCGGCGACGAGAGCGCGATCGCCGCGGCGGTGCAGGCGCGGATAGATACATTGCTGGAGATCCAGCCCGTCGACACCGGAGGCCCCTGACCCCCATGGCCGAAGCCGAGCAGCCCGCCCGTTTGCGTCCCGATCGTCAGGTCACGGTCGACGACGTCCGCCAGCTCATGGGGGGCTCCACGCCGCATTTCGCGCTGCAGCTGCGCGATCGCATCCGCGGGCTGATCACCGGCCTGGCGAGTGACGACCCGGCCCGGCGGCTGGGCGAGCAGGAGATCGCGCGCCTGGAGCGGCTCGGGTTCACCGGCGAGGTCCGCGGCACGCCGGCCCAGGACGGCGTCGGCACGCTCAAGAGCGTCTCCGAGCACGAGCAGCCGCGCCACATCCCGGGCATGACGCGCCCGTCAGGCCGCAGCTAGCTTCGGCTCGAGGTCGACGGTCAGCTCCTCGATCGCGCCCGCGGCGGTCCTGACGCGTACGGTCGGGACATCGGGAGCCTCGGGGTCGACGGCGCTGACGACGCCCGTGCGGCCGTCCGCCAGCTCGATCTCGTGGCCGACGGGGTAGGGCATGACGACGGCCCGGAAATGGCGCACGGCGTCATGGCAGAACTGGCCGCCGGCGCCCTCGCGGATGATCCGCACGCCGACCCGGGGGGGCGCGGCCGCCTTGTAGGGGCGCTCGGACGTGACCGCGTCGTAGACGTCCGCGACGGCGGCGATGCGGGGGAACTCGTGGATGTCGTCGCCGGCCTTTCCCGCGCCGTAGCCGCTGCCGTCCGGGCGCTCGTGGTGGTCGCGCACGACCGCGAGCGTCAACGGCGAGAGGTAGGCGCTGCGCAGCAGCTGTACGCCGGCGTCGGGGTGCTCGCGCATCACGGCCATCTCGGCGTCGGTCAGGCGGCCGGGCTTGTTGAGGATCTCCGGCGGCACCGCGAGCTTGCCCACGTCGTGCACCAGGAGGCCGAGGCCGAGCTTGCGCAGGCGGTCCTCGATGCGGTCGTGGCGGCGCCGCCGGCGGTAGTCCAGCCAGCCGTCCTTGGACCACGCGCGGCGCGCGATCAGCAGGCCGAGCACGGTCACCTGCACGCTGTGCCGGTGCGTGTAGGAGTCGAACGCGTTGAGGTCCTCGAGCGCGAGCGCGGCGTCCGGGCAGTCGAGCAGGTCGCCGACCATGGCGGAGGCGACGTCGGCGAGCGACTCGACGACCGACGTCGACATGCCCGCGCCGGAGTGCAGCGCGGCGCCCGCGGCGCTGAGCGCGGCACCCGTGACGCGGTGGACCTTCGCGCGCGTCTCGGGCGTCAGCGGCTCGACGACGTCGATTGCCTCGCCCAGTTCATCCTCGATCCAAACCGACCCGACGCCGGCCCTCGGCAGCAGGATCGCGTAGCGGCGGGACAGCTTCACACCGGCACGCAACAACGGCGCGGTGCCAGGGGGTCCCGTCATGACGTCGCGAGCGAGTTCAGCGCCGTCGCGGATCTTGCGAGAGGGGATCAGCCGCACTTACCGTGATCATCGGCGGGCCGGCGGCGCGCTTTATGCGATCCGGACGACCGTTCGGGTCAGCCCTGCGTGCCGCTGCCGTCGTCGGCGCCCACGAGGCCCGAGCGGACGGCGAGCAGGGCCACTTCGGCCCGGCGTTCCAGGCGCGGCATGTCCTCGAGCCCGAACAGGCGCGCCAGCAGGTCGAGCTCCTGCGTCACGACGTCGACGGCGATGCCGGTGGCGTCCGCCACCTCGAGGTCGCTCGACGGGTTGAAGCCGTCGCCGTCGGCGAACAGCGGCCGACAGAGCGCGCGCAGGATGCGCTGCTGCTGCTCGGAGAAGCGCGGCGTGGCGCTCAGCTCGCCCTGCACCATCGTCGGCCCGGGGCCGACGATGCCGGGCTGGTGGAAGACCAGGATCGTGCGGCCGATCTTCACGAGGTCGCCGTCCGCGAGGCGCCGCCGGCCGGCCAGCCGCAGCCCGTTGACCCACGTGCCGTTCTGCGACCAGCCGTCGTCGCAGATCGTCCACTCGCCCGCGCGATAGGAGAGCTCGGCGTGCAGCCGCGACGCCTCGGGATCCCACGGCAGCGAGATGTCGGCCTCGAACCGGCGGCCGACCGTGATCGCGTCGGACTCCTCGGCAAGCATGTGGATGCGCTGACGGGCGTCGCCGTCGCGGAACAGCAGGAACGGGACGCCGCGCTCAAGGGCAGCGCGACGCTCCTCCATTTCCTCTGGTGTTTTGCTGCCCAGCGTTACGGGTGACTCCATCAGTCCCTCATGACCCTACGCCGCGAGGAGGCGCAGGGCAAGTTGCGATGTCTGCGGACTGTGACATGCGTTACGCCGAAGGGGTCCCGATCGCACTAGGGTTATGTGTTGACTGGCTGGTCAATCAACAGGAGGCAGTCCGTGTCGGAGCGTCTGGCAATCGCGGGTTCCGGGGCCATCGCATGCGGCCTGGCGGCGGTCGCCGCCGGTCAGGGCCACGTAACGGTATTCGCGCGCTCCGAGGGCTCCTGCAGCAAGGCGTCGAGCCGCGTGCAGACCCTTTGCGAGCGGATGGGCGTCGAGGTGAACGGCAACGTCCGGGTCAGCCGCGACCCGGCTGTGCTCGCCGACGCCACGTTCGTCGTCGAGGCCGTCGTGGAGGACCCGGCGGCCAAGGCCGACCTCTGGAGCCGGCTCGCCGAGCACCTGCCCGACGACGCCGTCCTCGCCACCACCACGTCCTCGCTCTCGATCGCCGAGCTGGCGGCGGCCTCCGGGCATCCGGACCGCTTCGTCGGCCTGCACGTCTTCAACCCCGTGCCGAAGATGGACCTGATCGAGCTCGTCTTCCCACCGGAGGCGACGCCGGAGACCCGCCGGCGCGCCCGCGCGCTGTGCGAGACGCTGGGCAAGACCGCGGTGGAGGTCCCGGACACGCCGGGCTTCGTCGTCAACCGCCTGCTGTTCCCGTTCCTGTTCGATGCCGTGCGGCTGATGGAGCGCACCGGCGTCTCAGCCGAGGCGATCGACACCTGCATGCAACTCGGCGCCGGCCACCCGAAGGGTCCGTTGGCGCTGCTGGACCTCGTGGGGCTCGACGTCTCGGCCGCAATCGGGGACACGATCGGCGTCGAGGTGCCCGCTCGCGTCAGGGAACTGATCGCCGAAGGCGCGCTCGGCCGTAAGGCCAAGCGCGGCTTCTACAACTATTGATTGACGGGGGCGAATGTTTAGCTAAGATTGAGAACGCGTTGGGAACATTGTTTCGCGACGACTCTCATCGCACCCCTCCTCCAGAAGCATCACCACACGCCCGCCTCGCTCCCCTGAGGCGGGCGTTGGTGTTTAAGCCTGCGGCGGGCGTCCCGTTTCATGGCGCATTGCCACTTGCCCCTTAAACACGTCGCGCCCGGCTCGCTCCCCTGAGCCGGGCGCTTCGTGCTTACTCGGTCGATCCTCCCCAGGATCTCCCTCTCTCTCCTCCTCAACCGCCGGAGCGGCAAGTTGGCTGGCGGGAAGGTAGCGCGTAAACCCGCAATGTGCAATTCGTCACGCAGTTTCGTTTTGATACCGAGCCAGACGTTTAGGCCGCCGGGAGGCGCCGATCCCTGATCCGGACGGCCTCGATCCGGTTCTCTCGCACCGATTCCACGCGGATCGAATAGCCGTTATGCGTCACGGTGTCGCCCCGCTTTGGCAGCCGTCCCAGCTCGCCGAACACGAACCCGCCGACGGAGTTGTAGGCGTCGGAGTCCACCGGCAGCTCGAGCCCGTAGTCGGCGAGGTCGGTGATCGCCACGTGCCCGCGCACGAACCAGTCGCCGTTGGCCAGCCGGCGGATCTCGCCGCCCTGCGGGTCGGTCTCGTCGTCGATCTCGCCGACGACCTCCTCGATGATGTCCTCGACGGTCACGATGCCCGCGGTGCGCCCGTACTCGTCGATCACCACCGCCAGCGACGACCGCTGGCGCTGGAGATCGGCCAGCAGGTCGTCCAGCGGCTTGGTCTCCGGGACGATCGGCACCTCACGGACGAGCGCATCCAGGCGCGCCTCCGGGCCCTCGGTCAGCAGCCGCTGGGCGAGCGCATTGGAGTGCACGATCCCGCGGACGCGGTCGCGGTTGGAGTCCTCGGTGACCACCAGCCGGGTGTGTCCGGACGAGATGCAGCGCCGCAGCGCGGTCTCGACGTCCTCGCTGGTGTCGACGGTGATGACGGCCGGGGCGGGCGTCATCACCTGGCGCGCCTGCTGCTCGTGGAGATGGAAGACGCCGGTCAGCATCCCCGCCTCGCCCGGATCGAGCTTGCCGCCGGTGACGGACTCCTGGATCAGCACCCGCAGCTCCTCCGGCGACTCGCCCTCGTCGAGCTGCCCTGACGTGCGCACGCCGAGCAGCCGCAGGATCGCGTTCGAGGCCGCGTTGAGCGCGCCGATGAACGGCGAGAACATCTTCGTGAAGACGGCCAGCGGACGCGCGACGCGGCGCGCGACGCCCTCGGCCTTCTGGATCGCGAAGATCTTCGGGACCTGCTCGCCGAACGTGATGTGGATCGAGGTCGTGATCAGGTACGCGAGCAGCACCGACACGGCCGTCGAGACCCATTCCGGCACGCTCGTGCCGAGGATGTCCTTGATCAGCCGCCCGATCGACGGCTCGCCGAGGAAGCCCAGGCCGAGCGACGTGAGCGTGATGCCGACCTGCGCCGCGCTGAGATAGCGCGACAGGTCGTCCATCATCACGACGGCCGTCGCCGCGCCGCGCTTGCCCTCGTCGGCGTCGGTCTGCAGATGCGCCTTGCGCGAGCGCACAAGAGCGAACTCGGCGGCCACGAAGAACGCGTTGAGGAGGACGAGGACCACGACCGCCGCCAGAAGCAGGGCGATCATCGGTCCTCCCTACTACTTCGGGAGCTGTCGTCGTCGTTCATCAGGGCGACAGCGCGAATGGTAGCGGCACTGTTCGCCCTGGGCGGGGCTCGGAGGTCGCTACGCGACGGCGAGCGAGCCGACGACCGCCGCGGCGCCCAGCGCCGCGCAGAAGAGCACGCCCGGCACGACCGACGCGCGCCGGCGCTTGGCCAGCTCCTCGATCACGAACGCGCAGATGAGGCCGCAGACGAGCCCGCCGAGGTGCGCGCCGTAGGCGATGTGGAAGCCGGGGACGAACGTGATCACGAGGTTGAGGATCAGCACCGGCAGCAGCCCGGATTGCATCAGGTCGATGTTGCGGTTGCGGGCCATCACGATCGCGGCCCCGAAGAGCCCGAAGATCGCGCCCGAGGCGCCGACCGCCGGCGTGTTGGGCTGCAGCAGCAGCACGCCGAGCGAGCCCGCGAGCAGCGAGGCGAGGTAGATCGCCAGAAAGCGCGCGTGGCCCAGCGCCGGCTCGATCATCCGGCCCAGCCAGAACAGCGCGTACATGTTGAGCAGGATGTGGAAGATGCTGTCGGTCGAGTGCATGAAGCCCGACGTGATCAGCCGCCACCAGTCGCCGTCGGCGACCAGCGGGCCGAAGAGCACGAGGTCGTTGGCGGTCTTGGCGCTCGAGGAGGCGCCGATGTAGATCGCCACGTTGAGCGCGATCAGCGCGTAGGTGACGACCGGCTCGACGGTCAGCGTGCGCATGCTGCGCACCTGGGTCTTCTGTCCGGCGCAGTCCGGGCAGCGCATCCCGACCGGCGTCGGCGTCATGCAGTCCGGGCAGATCGGGTTGCCGCAGTTCGAGCACGAGACCCCCGTCTCGCGGTTGCGGTGGCGGTAACAGGTGGCCATGTTCGAGCGCGACGGTAGCAGCGCCCGGTGTGCGGGAACTAAGGGTGAAGCGTCTCGCCACGCTCGCACATCGCGGCGAACTTCGCGACCCGCTGGGCGCGCGTGGCGGCGCGTTTGGCCTCCTGGATGCGGTACAGCATCGCGTAGCGGTTCTGGCTGCTCATGGCCGCGAAGTTCGCCGCGCCGCGCTCGCTCAGCGCGGCCGCGAAGTCCTCCGGCACCGCCGACGTGCTCGGCGGGTCGTACGCCGCGTCCCAGCGCCCGTCGGCGCGCGCCCGCTCGACCTCGACCAGCCCGGCCGGGCGCATCCGGCCCGCGTCGATCAGCTCCTGCGCCTTCGCGCGGTTGACCTTCGACCAGCGGCTGCGCGGGCGGCGCGGGAGGAACCGCTGGCGCCAGTGGGTCGCATCGCCCTTGGCCTTCTGGCCGTCGATCCAGCCGAAGCACAGCGCCAGCTCGAGCGCCTCGGCGTGGGTCGGGCCGTCGTGCCCGGAGCCGCGCCGCGGCACCCGCAGCCAGACGCCATCCGGCGTGCGCTCGTGCTCGGCCTCCAGCCATGCCTCCCACTCGTCGCGGGAGGCGGGCGTCAGCTCCATCAGGTGAGCGTAGCCGTGAGCACCGGCTGGCCCGTCGGCGTGTCCGAGCCGCCGTCGGGCTCGGTGTTGACGACCACGGCGTCGACGCCGTGCAGGTCACCCGCCACCGACGCGCTCGCCGACCCGTCGCCGCGCGGCATGAACAGCGCGTCGGTCGGCACCAGCTTGTCGCCCTTCTTGAGCCACACCTGGTAGACGCGGCCCTGCCGGGGCGCCGGCAGCCCGTGCGCGACCACCATCGACTGGTCGGCGCCGCGCTCGAGCATCGCCGACGCCTTGGGGGCCAGCTTAGGGTCGGCGACGAAGGCGACCTGGGAGCTCGAGCCGCCGCCGGACTTGAAGATCAGCGCGCCCGCGCCGATCCCGACCAGCAGCGCCGCACTCGCCAGCGCGGCCAGCGCGGGCATCGGCAGCGTGAAGCGCTCGCGCCAGCGGCGGCGGCGCTCGCGCGGCGGGCGGTCGGCCTGCGGGCCGGCCGCGGCCAGCAGCGCGGCCTCGCGCTCCACCTCGGCCATGATGCGCGCCTTCAGCGCCGGCGAGGGGCGCATCGCGGGCGCGGACACCGGCAGCGCGTCGGCCGCGATGCGCAGCTCCTCGACCTCGTCGCGGCACGCCGTACAGGTCTCCAGGTGCGTCTCGTAGGCGGCGCGTTCGTCGTCCGGCAGCGCGCCCAGCACGTAGGTGCCGGCGGCGTCGCCCCAGCGCTCGTGATCCGGCCCGGTGCTCATGGGCCCACCGCCCCGTGCGCGAGCGCCTCGCGCATCTTCTTCAGGCCGAGACGCACGCGCCCCTTCACCGTACCGACCGGTGCGTCGAGCATCTCGGCGATCTCCGTATGGGTGAAGCCGCCGAAGTAGGCCAGCTCGATCACCTTCAGCTGGTCCGCCGGCAGCACGTCCAGCGCGCTGCGCACCGTCGCCGCCTCGTCGCGCCGGGCGATGTCCTCCTCGACGCGCTCCGGCGCCTCCAGGCGCTCCGCCGCGGTCTCGTCGTCCGAGCGCCGCTTGGAGTGCACCGAGGCGCGGCGCAGCGCGTCGATCGCCCGGTGATGAACGATCCCCAGGATCCACGTGCGCACCGATCCGCGCCCACGGTCGTAGTGCGCACCGGAGCGCCAGAGGTTCAAGAACGCCTCCTGGATCACGTCCTCGGCGCTCGCCCGCGTGCCGACCATGCGGTAGGCGAGCGAGTAGGCGGCGCCGGAATGGCGCTCGTAGATGGCCTCGAAAGCCCGCGCGTCGCCGCGTGACATCAAGGGGACGAGGTCCTCGTCGGCGAGCGCGCGTGTGTCCATTGCGTGTGAGTCTTCGCGCGAGGCGCCGACTCGGATCACCGTCCGGGCGTCAAATCTTCGAACGCGCGCAGCGCTTCGCGCGCGACGTCCTGCAGCGTGCGCGCGGCGAGGTCGCGCGCTCCCCTGGCCGCGGCGCGGCGCTTGTGGCGGCGGCGCTGGGTGCGCAGGATCACGAGCCCGGCGGCGGCGCCGGTGCCGACCACGATCGCGGTCGCCGGGCCGAGCGCGGCGCGCGGCCAGTTGCGCGGGTCGCGCATCGTGCTCAGCTCCCACGCCTCCAGCTCGTCGGCGGCCAGTTCCACGATCGAGTCGAGCGTCGTCTCCATCCGCGCCCGCAGGCGCTCCGGCGGCTCGATCGGGGCCAGCGCCGCGCGCAGGCGCGCCTCCATGTCCTCGAACGTCGGTCCCTGCTGGGGGCTCACTCAGGCCCCGCTCCGTTGGCGTCGGCGTGCACGATCTCCTCCAGTTGGCGGATGGCTCGGTGGATCAGCACCTTGGTCGCACCGTCGGTCCGGCCCAGGGCGCGTGCGATCTCGCGGTTGTCCATGCCCAGCGCGAAGCGCATGATCAGCGCCTCGCGGCGGTCGTCCGGCAACTGCTGCACGCCGCGCAGGATCCGCGCCAGGTCGTCGCGATCCTGCACCAGCCCCTCCGTCGTGTGCGGGGTGGACAGCGGGCCGGCGTCGTCGATGTTCGTCTGGGGCCGGCGCGAGCGGTCGCGGTAGTAGTTGGCTGCCAGGTTGTGGGCGATGCGGATCAGCCACGGGCGCAGCGGGCGGCCCTGCGACTCCTCCTGCGCGCGCTCGAAGTGGCGGTAGGCCTGCAGGAACGTCTGCTCGGTCAGATCCTCGGCGTCGTGATGGTTGCCGACCCGGTAGTAGGCGTAGGAGTAGACGTCGCGCAGGTGTTCCTTGTAGAGCTCGGAGAAGGCCGCGTCCAGGCGGGCCTTGTCGGGTGCTGTGGCCATCCCGCGCGGACACTACGCCGCCCGTGCCTTCTCCGCCTTCTTCGCGCGCTGGGGCGCGGTCAGCGAGGCCGTCCAGCGCGCCGGCTCGACCTTGCCCTCGATGATGCCGGCGAGGCCGCGCAGTACGGGCGCGTCGACGCCCGCCGCCTTCAGCCGCTCGGCCAGCAGCGGAACGCCCGCGACGGCCTCGGCGGTCTGGCCGAGGGCGGCGCCGATCTCGGCGGCCGGGACGCCCTGGGCGAGCAGCTCGCCGGCGCGGCGGTTGCGCGAGCCGGCGGACAGGACGGTGGCGATCAGGTCGCCGGTGCCGGCCAGCCCGGCGAACGTCTCCGGCCGGCTGCCCGCGCGGCGCGCGTAGGCATCGATCTCCGCGAACACCTTGCCGGCGGCGGCCCCCGCGGCGTTCGGCCCGGCGGCACCGGCGGCGGCCGCGGCGAGCGCGGCGGCGTTCTTGGCGCAGCCCGCGAGCTCGACGCCGATGACGTCGTCGGTGTGGCTCACCTGCAGGCCGGCGGCGGCGAGCGCGTCGGAGACCTGGCGGGCGAAGCTGCGGTCGTGCGCGGCGAGCACGAGCGACGCGCCGTCGCTGAGTGCCTCGGCGGCGTGGGCGGGCCCGCCGAGGACGCCGACCGCCCACGTGCGCGTGCGCTCGTCGACGAACGCGCTGGGCAGCGTGCCGAGCGGCGGGACGAGGCCCTTGGAGAGGACCAGCACGCCGGTGCGCTGGGTGATCGCGGGCCCGTGCTCGGCCATCGCGGCCGGCAGCTCGGCGGCCGGCACGGCGAAGGCCACGAGGTCGTAGCGGTGCAGGTCGAGCTCGGACGCGCGCGCCGGATTCACGCGCGCCGGCAGGTCCATGCCCGGCAGGTAGTGCTCGTTGCGACGGGCGGCGGTCATCAGCTCCGCCTGCGCGTGCGAGCGCGTGCCCAGGTCCACCTCGATCCCCGCGCGGGCGAGCATGACGGCGAAGGCGGTCCCCCACGAGCCGGCGCCGATCACCGCCGCGCGGCGCAGCGGCGGCAGGCCGCCGAGCCATTCCCACTGGAGCATCACGTTGGGCCAGATGCGGTCGGTCACGGCCGCCGCGAGCTGGCTGGTGGCGTCGTCGACGTGCGGGAAGCGCAGCGGGCTGCCGATGCGGACGCGGATCTTGTGCGGGCGGATGCGCCAGCCCTTGCGGATCGCCTCGGTGCCCTTGATCGCGACCGGGACGACGGGCGCGCCGGTTTCCAGCGCCAGCCGGCCGACGCCGCGCTTGGGCTTGCCGAGCGCGCCGGGGCGCACGCGCGTACCCTCGGGGAAGATCAGCACGGGGTCGCCGCGCCTGAGGATCGCCTTGGCGGTCTCGATCATGTCCGCGTCGGCGGCGCCGCGGCGGACGGGGAAGGCGCCGAGGCTTGAGATGAACCAGCCGAAGAAGCGGTTGCGGAAGAGCTCCTCCTTGGCCACGTAGTAGACCGGCCGGCGGTTGCACATCCCGACGATGAACGGGTCCAGGAAGCTGCGGTGGTTGGCCACGAAGATGATCGGCCCATCCTGCGGGATGTGCTCGCGGCCGATCCGGCTCAGGCGCCAGTAGATGTGCGCGAACGGCTGAAGCCAGGCGCGCATCAGCCAGTAGACGATCGGGTTGACGCCGCGGGTCCGTGCGCGGGCGTGCAGGTCGGTGTGGTTCATGCGCCTCGTTCCTCGCTCTTCTCGGCTCCCGTACACCGACCGCCGCGGGGGCGTTACAGTCCCCGATAGAGATGGCGCTCGACCGCACACGCACCCTCCGCGGCGCGCTCGCCGGCACGGCGGCCGCGGCGGTCTGGGCCGCGCAGCAGCGCCTGGACCAGCGCGTGTTCGGCGTCGACTACGACGACGTGGCGCTGCTGGGCCGCCCGTTCGCGCCGAGCCCGGTCGCCTACCCCGCGGGCCTGGCCCTGCACCTGCTCAACGGCGCCGTGTTCGGCGCGGCCTACGCCAACGCCCGGCAGGCGCTGCCGCTCCCGGCGCCGCTACGCGGGCCGGCGGCGGGGTTGGTCGAGCACCTCGCCACCTGGCCGGCGACCGCCGCGCTGGCCCGGCTGGACGGGCTGCCCTCGCTATGGGGGTCAGGCCGCGCGTTCGCGCAGGCCACGTGGCGGCACCTGCTGTTCGGCGCCGTGCTGGGCGAGCTCGAGCGCCGGCTCAACCCGCCCGAGGACGAGCCACGCCCCGTGGATCCCGTGACGGCCGCCTCCAACGGCCACGGCACCGCCGAGTACGTCGTCTCGCTCAACTGAGGTGCGGGCGCTGATCACCGGGGCGTCCGGCTTCGCCGGGCGCCATCTCGTCGCGGCGTGCGCGGCGGCGGGCGACGAGGTGATCGAGGCGCCGCCGTCGGCCGCGCTCGACCTGCGCGATCGCGCGGCCGCACGGGCGTTCGTGGCGGGCGCGCGGCCGGACGTCGTCTACCATCTGGCCGCGCGGGCGCACGTGGGCGAGTCCTGGGGCGATCCCGCCGGCACGATCTCCGACAACGTCGCGATGACGCTGGCGGTGCTGGAGGCGGTGCGCGTCCTCGCCGGGGACGCGGTGCTCGTCGCGGCCGGGTCCAGCGAGGCCTACGGGCCGCCGGTCACGGTGCCGACCGACGAGGACGGCGGCCTGCGGCCGCAGAATCCGTATGCGGCGTCGAAGGCGTCGGCCGACCTGATCGCGGGCTGCTACGCCGACGCGTACGGGTTGCGGATCGTGCGCGCCCGCGCGTACAACCACGCCGGCCCCGGCCAGGACGCGATCTACGCCATCAGCGCCTTCGCGCGCCAGGTGGCCGCGGGCCTGGACGCGGGCGATGACCCGGTGCGCGTCGTCACCGGCGCGCCCGACACGCGCCGCGACTACACCGACGTGCGCGACGTCGTGCGCGCGTACCGGCTGCTCGCGGCGCGCGGCGAACCGGGCGTGTTCAACATCTGCTCCGGGGTCTCGCACTCGGCGCGCGAGCTCGTCGCGGCGCTCGGGCGCGTGAGCGGGGTCGGCGTCGAGCTCGTCGTGGACCCGGACCGGGTCCGGCCGAACGAGGTCCCCGAGGTGCGCGGGTCCTACGCGCGCCTGCATGCGGCGACCGGCTGGGCGCCGGAGATCGCGCTCGAGACGACGCTGCGCGACACGGTCAACTCCTGGCGGGCGTGATCGCCCAGAGGGCGCTCACTCGCCCGGCGGCTCGTTCCCCCCTCAGAAACGCCGGGCGAGCGCGGCGCCGAACTGCTGCGCGACGACGCGCGCGCGGTCGATCTCCGCGCCGGTGAACGCCTGCGGGCGACTGCGGTAGACCTCGAGCACGCCGCCGACGCGGGCGCCGCAGATGACCGGCAGGATCAGCATCGCCGCCATGCCGATCTCGACCAGCCCGGCGCTCTCGGCGGGATCGGCGGCGGCGTCGCCGAGCACGAGCTGGCCGGGGATCCGGTGCTCGATCACGTGCACGGTGGCCGGATAGTCGGCCAGCGCCCAGCGCGCGCCGGGCGGGTGCGTGCTGTGGTCGCTCAGCAGCTCGAGCTCGCCCGCGTCGATGCGCATCAGCGACACGCCGTCGGCACGCAGGAGGTCGGCGGCGCGGTGGTTCGCGCTGTCCAGGCCGGCGGTCGCGGCCAGCTCGTCGGCCAGCTCGGCCAGTCCGCGCGCGAACTCGCCCGCGCCACCGCGCGGGCCGGACGCGAGCCGCAGCCCGGAGCGGATCTCCGCCGCCGCGGCGGCGGTCGCCTCCGGCGCGGGCTGCGGCCACCCGGCGCCCGGGCGGGCGAGCGCGAAGCCCTGGGCGTAGGTGACGTCGAGGTCGACGAGCGTGCGCAGGTCAGCCAGGTCCTCGACGCCCTCTCCGCAGACCGCGGCGCCGGTGTTGAAGGCGAACGAGATCAGCGCCTCCAGCAGCGCCTGGCGGTGCTGGTCGGCGTGGGCGCCGTGCACCAGCGCGCGGTCGAGCTTGAGGATGTCCGGCGCGACGCGAATCAGCTGCTGCAGGCCCGCGTAGCCGGCACCGGCGTCGTCCAGCGCGACCCGCGCGCCGCGCGAGCGCAACGCGCTCAGCTCGGTCTCGAGCTCGCCCGCGGCGCCGAACAGCTCGTGCTCGGTCAGCTCGATCACGATGCCGTCGAGATCGTGCGGCAGCGCGGCGCGGACCGGCGCGGACAGCAGCGCGCGCGGCGACACGTTGAGCGCCAGGAACGTGCCGTCGGGGCGGCCGGGCAGCACCAGCGCGGCCCGTAGCGCGAGCGCCTCGAGCTCGATGCCCAGGCCGACGCGGTGCGCCTGGGCGAACCACTCGTCGGGGCTGCGGATCGGCTCGGCGTCGATCCGGGTCAGCGCCTCGTAGCCGCCGGCGCGGCCGGTCGCGAGCTCGACGACCGGCTGCACGACGATCCGCATCGCCTCCGCCCCGCGCTCCAGCAGCGCCGCGATCTCGCGTCGCTGCTCGGCCTCGGGCCGCGCGGCGCCGCGGCCGTAGCGGCGCGTCTGCCCGCGTCCGGACTGCTTGGCCCAGTACAGCGCGGAGTCGGCGCACTCGAGCAGCGCGGTCGCCTCCATGGCGTCGACCGGTGCCGCGGCGACGCCGGCCGAGGCCGCGAGCGGCCGGCCGCGCACGGTCAGGTCGGCGAGCGCGGCCCGCGCGCGCTCGGCGCAGTCCTCCGCGCCGTCGGCGTCCACGCCCGGAAGGATCAGCACGAACTCCTCGCCGCCCAGGCGGCCGACGGCGTCGGACTCGCGCACGACCGAGCGCAGCCGCCCGGCCACCGCGGCCAGCACGCGGTCGCCCTCGGCGTGCCCGTTCATGTCGTTGATGACCTTGAAATGGTCGAGGTCGAGCAGCACCACGCCGACCGTCCCGCCGCCCGCGGCGAGCACGTCGCGCAGGTGCTCCTGGCACGCGCGGTGGTTGAGCAGGCCCGTCAGCCCGTCGCGCTTGACCTGCTCGCGCAGCGTCTCGCGCTGGCGCGCCGAGTCGTACGCGAGCGCCGCCATCGTGCCGAAGCGCTCCACGAGCTCGACCTCGGCGTCCGTGAAGGCCACGTCCCCGCCGTTGCGGTAGACGTTGAGCGCGCCGACGACCCGCTCCTCCGCGAGCAGCGGCACGCACACGAACGCCTCGGGGTCGTTGGTCGTGCCCGCGACGATGTTCGCGAGCGGCTCCGCGCACGTGTTCGCCACGTTGCGCGTGCAGCGGTTCGCGACCGCCCAGCCCGTCACGCCGGTCCCGAGCGGGATGCTGCTCGCCAGCACCTCGTCCACCCAGTCTCCGATCGCGAACACCGGCCGCAGCAGCGCGGCCTCCTCGTCGATCTCGTAGACGGTCAGGTCGTGGAAGTGCAGCAGCGTTCGCAGATGGTGCGCGATCCGCCCGAGCGTCCCGTCCAGCGAGTCGGCGGCGAGAATCCCCGCCGCGGCGTCGACCAACGCCTCCAGGGCAGAGCCCCGGGTCGCCTCAGCCCGCACGAGTGCCGTCACAACCCAGAAATCGGACGCATGCACCGGAACTTGATACCTACACTCCCCTTCCCGCCGGAGTAGCTCAGCTGGCCAGAGCAACCGCCTTGTTTCGCGGGCGATGCGGTCGAGGGTGTCGTCGGTGGGGCCGGTGACGATGATCTCGCAGGCCTGCGGCGTGTCGGGGCTCATGTCGTCTCCCGTGAGATGAGGTGTTCGCGGGTCTCGAAGATACGCAGCAGTTCGTCGTGCGTGCGTGCGAGCGCGGCCGCGCCGGTGATGACCGGGCCGTCGTAGCTGGTTCCGACCCAGCGGCCGATGGCGTGGTCGCCCTGCGTGTGCAGGACGAAGAACATCGTGCCCTTGGAGCGGACGTTCTCGTCGGTGGCGACGTACCAGCCCATCAGGGTGTCCGTGCCCCAGAGACGCAGCTCGCCACGCCAGAGATAGTCGCCGGTGTGCTCCTGCTCGGCGAGCGCCAAGGCCTTGATCTGGAGCGTGGCGCCGTTCTGCTGGATCGCGACGGGCTGTGTGGTGATCGTCTCTTCGCCGCCGATGTAGGTCTGCCACGCTGCCCACCAGTCGCCCGTGAGTCGTGGGAGCGGGAGTCTCGCCGGCGAGCTCGCCGATCGTGATCCCGAGCGCGTGCGCGAGCCGGACGGCGACGCCGATCGCCGGCTGCTGCTCGTCGCTCTCGTAGCGGCGGACCTGGCGCAGGTTGATGTCGGCGGCCGTCGGCCAGCTCGGCTTGGGAGAGGCCGAGGTCGGCGCGGCGTTGCTTGATGGTGGCTCCGATGTTGACCACGCCGGTCAGTATAGGGACCCTATTAGGACTTGACTGTCCTATAAAGTCCGACTACCGTTCGGACGGACTGATAAGACCTCTACTGACCTAGGTAGACGGCAAGCGCGCATCGGATGGGAGTGACAATGGCGGTCCTGGATTGTGCGGTCGATCTCGAGACTCCGACCTTCGAGGCCACGAAGCCTCCGCGGCTGAACTTCGCGCGTCGCTGCGTGTACTGCCTCGAGCGTGACTGCGACTCGCCGGACTGCCAGGCGCTCTACGAGCGGTCACGGTGGGCGGTCTGCCCGGAATGCGACGGGCGCGAGGGCGACGAAGTGACGAGCGAGGCGTGCGACCGCGTGCGTGTTCGGCGTGGTCGAGCTCTCGCCGATGCGGTCGCGGTGAGCTGGTCGAGCCGCGGTGACCGTCGCGCTCGCCACCGCCGTAGCTGTCGGCGGCGCGCGAGATCGTCGCTCGCCTCAACGACGACGAGACGGGCGACCACTACGAGCGCTGGGTCGAACGTGCACGCGGTTGTCGCCAGCCGGTGCGCTTGCGCGGCGTCTCACGGGATGCCGACGCCGCGACGGGTGAGGTCGTGCGCGAGTTCGCCAGCGAGGGCCAGCCAGACAGCGTGCTGCTCAAGCCGTGCGGCAACCGCCGCGCCGAGCGTCTGCGCGCCGTGCTCGGAGGTCTACCGCGGCGACGCCTGGCAGCTCGTCGTCTCCGGGCTGCGCGGCGGCAAGGGCGTCCCCGAATCCGTTGCATGCCATCCGCTGGTGTTCGCGACCTTCACGGCGCCGAGCTTCGGGCCGGTGCACACGATCCGCGAGGTCAACGGGAAGCAGCTGCCGTGTCGTCCGCGCAGCCGCGGCGAGACATGCCCACACGGCCGCTCGCTTGCCTGCGGCTCAGCGCCATAGCGAAGACGATCCACGCCTCGGCGAAGCGATCTGCCCGGACTGCTTCGACTACGAGCGGTGCGTGCTGTGGAACTACAACGCTGGCCGGCTGTTCAAGCGCACGCGGACCTACGTCGAGCGCGAGCTCGCCCGCCAGGCCGGCCTCACACAGAAGGCCGCGCGCGAACGCGTGCGCGTGTCCTACGTCAAAGTCGCCGAGTTCCAGCGCCGCGGCGTCGTGCACTTCCACACCTCTCTGGCGCCTCGACGGCGTCACTAGGCGACGAGCTGACCACCTCCACCCGCCAAGTTCACCGCGCAGCTGCTCGCCGACGCGATCACCGCCGCGCTGCCGAACGCCACCGTTCCCGGCCGAGGACACCGCACGCTGAGCCCTACCCCTGGGGCCGCCAGCACGACGTCCGCGCGCTCGATCTCGGCGCCGATCCGCAGGAGGCGACGCGCGTGGCGGCGCTACATCGCCAAGTACGCCACCAAATCGACCGAGGACGCGGGCGGCGTCCGTCATCGGATCGAGAAGGCGCACGAGTTTCGCGACCTGCGCTGCCGCGACCACGCCCAGCGGCTGATAACCGGCGCCTGGCACGCAAGCGAGCACGAGCTCGTCGACGAGAGCGCATGCGCCGGTGGGCGCACCAGTTCGGCTTCAGCGGCCACTGCTTCACCAAGAGCCGCCGCTTCTCGACCACCTTCAAAGCGCTCCGCGAGGCACGCGCTGACACACGCCGCGGGCGAGGCGGCGAAAAGTGACCACAACTCGATCCACGTCAGCCACCTGGCGCTACGCCGGAAGCGGCTATGCGAGGGCCGGCGACGAGTTGCTGGCGACCTCGAAGCACGCGCGAGCCCGCCAACATCGACGACTGGCCCGCGAGGCGCGAGTGATGAGGAAGACCACGAGTACCGGGAGGTTGTGTGATGGGAGATCACGAGCCGCGGCATGCCCTGGCGGCGGTCATCGCGGCGACGAGGGCGGGCTGCGTCAGCTGGCCGAGTTGCTCGCGCCGTACCTGCCGGTGCCGGTGCGCACCTGACGAGGATCGCTGGATGGATTCCGCGCGAGGCGGCCGCGTACGCCGGAACCTCGATCCACGCGCTCCATCAGCGCGATGGCGGCTCGCGAGGTGCACTTCGAGCAGGACTGCCGGGCGGCAAGGCGTGGTTCAAGCGCGCTGACATCGACGCCTGGCGTCGGGCGAGCGACGTCGACGCTGAGCCGTGCCGCATGAGCGCGGCTTGACACCGCCGCAGCCGTGGCCGCTCGACTCGAAGAGCAAGCCCAAGCGGCGCGTGCGCGGTGCCCGCGAACAAGGGCATCTACTGGCGCGCCGGACGGCACGCTGGAGATCGGCTATCGCGACGCCGATGGTCGTCAACGCTGGCGCAAGGTCCGAACGTGGCGATCACCGCTGCCCGCGCGCTGCTCCGTGCACGCACGGCACGCGCGAGCAGCGGCGAGCGAGAGCGCGAACCCGCGTCTGAAGTTCGGCGAGGCTGCCGATCGTTGGCTCGCCGAGCAGGTGGTCGAGCTGCGCCCCTTCGACGCGATCGAACTACGCGAGCGCGATCAAGCACCATCTGCGCCCGCTCTGGGGCAACCGCCGCATGGACGCGATCGACGTCACCGATGCCGCGCGCCTGGTTCGCGATCTACGCGCGCTCGGCCTCGCCGAGTGGACGATCACCGGCATCGTCCGGGCCGGGAGCCGGGTGTTCAAGTTCGCTCGCCGCCACTGTCGTTGGCGCGGCGAGAACCCGTTCGAGCTGCTCGAGCACCAGCGAGCGCCCGAAGCCGAGCGCTACCCCTGAGCGGCGCATCTACAGCGTCCGACGAGCTGGCGCAGACGATCGCGGCGTCGACGGAGCCGTGGGCGACGCTGCTTCCGGCTCGCGAGCATCACCGCCGGCCGCGAAGGCGAGCTGCTCGGTCTCTGGTGGCAGGATCTCGAGCTGGCCGACGTCGACGCCGCCACGATCCGCTTCGCGTTCCAGGTCGATCACCAAGGCCAGCGCGTCGCGCTCAAGACCGACGAGAGCAAGGCGATGTTGCCGCTCCCGCGCGCGGCCGCGCTGATGCTGCTCAAGCACAAGGCGCAGACGAAGGCGCCCACCGGGCCACAGCTCCTACGTGTTCGGCACTCGGACGGGCCGGCCACTCGGCTACCGCAACGTGATGCGCGCGCTCTACGCCGCGCAACAACGTGCACGCGACGCCGGACGGCCTGCCCACGTTCCCGGAGCTCTTCGAACACGACAAGCCCGGGCAGCTCGTCGTCGACGTCCAAGGCCGCTACGTCGCGCGGCCCGCGTCAAGCGCCGCGAGCTGGATCTGCCCGACTTCCACGCGCTGCGCCACGGCGCCGCGATGGACTGCCTCGACGCCGAGGAGGCACGCGACCTGCTGAGGCACAAGAACTCCAACGTCACCCGCTCTGTCTACCGGGCGCACTTCGGTGATCGCCGGCGCGAGCAGTTGCGCGCACGGATGGAAGCGCGGCTGGAAGCGCTCGATCTCGGCGAGCACGCACCCGCCGAGCTCACGAGCCACACGCAGAAGTGACCGATTTGCAGGCGCGACGCAAGGCGTCCTGATGCACGCATCACCGCCCGCCGGGATCTTGTAAGCGGTAGGTCGTCGGTTCGAATCCGTCCTCCGGCTTCTCGCCGATGTGGCTCCGCAGCAAGGATTCTCGCGCTTTCCCGGACGTCCTAGCGTTGGAGGCCATCAAATCCTGCGGCGCTGGTGACGATTCGGTGACACTACGACGGGCGCGATGGCGCTCGCGCCACAGCAGTTGCCGTCGCGCAGCGGCGTGCCCAGATCGACCGAGTCGGGATAGCCGTAGTCCTCGCGCGGGTTCTTGGCCACCCGCTGGTCGTGGCCCTCTTGCCCGCAGATCGCGCGAGCGAGCTAGGCGGATCGCCGGTGTACGCAGCTCATCGCTCACCGTCCATGAGGCCATGGAGGGCGTCGTCGACCGCGTCGGCCTGCTCCGTCGCCCGCCGCCGGCGGCGAGTCCGGCCGTTGAGCAGTTCACCGATGTCGTCGAGGTCCCCGCCGAGAACCTGCTCGAGGGTCTCGACGGCGTCGCCGCTCATGTCGAGAACCTGCTGGTAGACGCTGAGCGTGAGCTTCGCGTCGGTGTGGCCGAGCAGGTACATCGCGCGGCGCGGGGCGACGCCGCACTCGGCGAGGATCGACGCGAACGTGCGCCGCAGCGTGTGCGGCGTGACGTTCGGCATCGGCGTCTGCCGGCGCGCGCGAAGCAGCTCCGCGGCGAGCGCGACCGTGGGCGCGAGGACGTGATGGGCGACGTTCCCCGGCGTCTGCGGCGTGCCGTTGCGTGTGGAAAACGCGGCGGAGCTCGGCCCGGAAGACTCGGTTCGCACGCCCGAGCTCGCGCGTGAGTCGAGGAGAATGTCGCGCAGGGCGGGGACCATCGGGATGATCCGCTCGCCGGCGAACGTCTTCGTCTGCGGGCCGGTTTCGTCCATGTCGCGCGGCGGGATCAGGATCCGGCCGCCGGCGAGATCGAGCCGGTCGTCCGGCAGCCCGCACAGCTCGGAGATGCGCGGGCCGGCGAGCACGAGCGCGCCGACAATCGCGCGCTTCTGGCGACGGTTACCGGCGCGCGCGTCGTTCCACACCAGTCCGCGGCGGACCTTGCCGATCAGCACGTCGGAGACGCCGAGGTCGCGTGCGAGCTTGACGGCGCTCTTGTCCGACTGCCGGATGTAGGCGACCCTCTCCCAGTCGAGCACACCACCGCGGCCGTCGAGTTGGTGCGCCGCTTCGAGCATCGCGGCGATGTGGTGCGGCTCGAGGAACGACCTCGCCGCCGGCGGGACCTTCAAGTAGACGTCGTGTTCGGCGGCGGGGTTGCGGAGGACGTGCTTCGGATAGCGCCGACGGGCGTCCTTGAGCACCATACGGACGGCCGCGATCGCCTTGTTTATCGACCCGTTCGACAGCGGCCGGCGGCGGCGCTCGTAGGTCCGCCCGTCAGGGAGCATGACCGTCTGCATCAGCGGGTGGCCGGCGGCCGCGGCGACGCGTATCGCTTCGCGCTCGGCGAGCATCGCCTGCACGAAGTCCTCGATCACGACCTCGTCGATCCGGTCGACGCGGTGAAGGCCGAAGTGGTCCATGCCGGTAGTCAGTCGCCACAGAAGGTCGCTGTGGGTCTTCGTGCCGACGCGGCGGCGCTTGCGTTCCAGCCACTCGGACGCGAACACCTGGAAGCTCGGCGGCTCCCCCGGCGCGGCGGCAGCCCGGTCGCTGTCGGGTGGCGTCCACTCGCCGCGGGCGATCATCCGCGCGATGTGCTCGCGCTCGGCCTGGACGCGTTCCTCCGTCCAGGCCTCCCAGGACCCGCCGAGCGGGACGAACACGCGCTCGCCTTGAAAGGTCACGCGCAACGCAAAGCTCGTGCCGCGGGTCGTGCTCTTCCGGATGACGGTGCCGACTGTAGGCCTGGCCACGACGGCCAGCCTACCCCCGGGCGCGAGCGCCGTCACCGGGCGCCCCGCTCCCTGCGATCGACCGGCCGGGGTATCCCGCGGGCGACCGACGAGCTCGAGCAGCCGGCCCGTGTCGAGCTGCCGCTGACGGAATCGGCGGCTCGCGGCTTCGCCCGATCCCGAACGAGTCGGGCAGCGGTTGGACGGTGACCCGCCCGCAGTCCGCGCAATGGCGGCCGTTCTCGGCCGCACGCACCCTTCCGGTTGAGGGCGGGCGCAGCGTCCTCGAAGATCACGAATCGCGACGTCGCACGCGAAGTACATGCGAGCAACGGCGTCGAGAGCCTACGGCCGCTCGTCACCGACTTGACCTCCCCTGGATGAGTGGCACACCCACTGCGCCCGCATGTCTGCGCGGGCGTCCGCGCCGACGGCGCGGCGGCTCGTCCCGGGGAGGCTGCTTGCCTGGCCCCACTGCCGCGAGAGTCGCGCGGACGCGTTCAATGTCGAAGCGGAGCCGGGCCTTCGGCCCGTCGCCGAGCCGTACGGCACCGAGCCGGCCCGCGCGCGCGTAGACCCAATCGCGGTCGACGCCGAGGATCCGGGCGAGCTCGGCCGCGTCGACGAGCGGCTCGGTCGCGCTCGTCGATGCTCGTAGCAGCTCGGCCACGCGCCGCGCGACAGCTTCGATGTCATCCGGGTCGAGCGTCATCGGCGGTCGGGAGCCACAGCGCGGCAGCGGTGCGCGAAGGCGGTCGGTTCACACGGCCTCACGCACACCATTGCGAGACGAGTTCGCCGCGCCTGTTGACCCGCGGGCGTGCGCCAATGCGTTCTCCGCCAGTCAGGCGGCGATCGGTTCGCGGAGTTTCTGACGCGCGCGCTGGAGTGCGTTGTTGACGGCTCGGACGCGGATGTGCAGCGTGGTGGCGATCTCGGTGTGCGGGCGGTCGTTGTTGGCGAGCATGAGCGCGCGTCGCTCAAGCGGCGAGAGCGTACGCGTGCGGGCGATCAGCGCCTGCAGCTGCTCGCGGGCGAGGGTCTTGGCGACGGGGTCGTGGTCGCCGCCGTTGGCCGACGCGGCGCCCGTGGTGTGAACGCGTCGGCGGCGCTCGGCGTTGGCCTGGAAGTCGAGGGGCGTTTCGCCGGCCGTGTAGGCGTCCGTGGCGCTGCCGTCGGCGATGCCGAGTGGGGTGGCTGTGGTGAGGGCGTGGTGCTTGGTGGCGCGGGCGGCGTGGACGGCGTTGCGGGCTTCGCGGGTGGAGCACAGCCAGGCGAAGTTGCTGAACGGGACGCCGCGGGCGGGGTCCCACGTGCGCATCGCGTCGAGCAGGCCCATGCGCGCTTCCTGGGCGAGGTCGTCGGGCTCGCCGCCGGGGAGGTACAGGCGGCGGGCGATGAGGCGCATCATCGGTTCGTATTGGGAGAGGACGCGGGCCTGCGCGGTGGGATCGCCGCGGCGCGCGGCGAGGATCATGCGCCGCTCGGAGTCGGTGGTGGGACGGGGGAGCGTGCGGGGGGGTGGGTGGCATGGAGCCGACCGTACGCGCGGTCTTTGACGATTCGGCGAGTCACCTCCACCAGCACGTCGGCGCCCGCTCCCGGAGGCGGACGGCGCGACGAGGTGTGACGCGTTCGTGCCGGACTGTGACGACATTGCAACGTTTCTGCATCAAATGTGCGACAAGCAGACCTCATCGCCTCTGGGTGCGCACGATGTCGTCCGCGGCGGCGTTAGCGTCGTTCGGTGAGCTGCGGCCCACTGTCCTGCGTCGCGTTGTGATCGTCCTCGATCTGCATCCCCACGCCGCTTGCTTCGGTGCCGGTGATCGTCGCGCTGATGGGCGCGGCCGCGCTGGCTGTGGGCGTGGCGCTGCGCAGCGTGAGGGCGGGATCGCGACGGCGGCCAGGCTCGGGCGCCCCGAACTCGCTGCAGCGGTGGGGTGTTGGCGGCTCCGGCGTCCCGCTGACCTTGGACGTGCAGCCCGCTGCGCTGGGCGCGGTCGGCCGTCTCGCCGACGTGCTGGACCGCAGTCGGCGGCTGATCGTGGCGGAGGAGCGCGTCGCCCGCGAGCTGGCGGGCGTCGACGGCTGGGTGGTCGAGCGCTACGTGCTGGTCGGGACGCAGCGGGTCCCGTTCGTGCTCTTCGGTCCCGGCGGGGTGTTCACGTTGTGCGCGAGCGACGGGGCGTGGACGCTGTATGACCTGGAGGTCCTCTCGCGCCTCGGCGATGAGCTGCGCGATCGACTCCCCGGCTACCGAGGCCGCGTCGAGGCGGTCGTGTGCCTGGCCTTCGACCACGCCGAGCCGCGCGCCTGGTACGGCGGGGCGGAGCGGGGCGGACGCGGCGGCTGGCTGCTGGGCGTCGACCATCTGTTGCCGTGGCTGTACGGCTGGGGACCCGAGCACGGGCTGGCAGCCGAGGACGTCTCCCGGATCGCGGTCGAGGCCGGACCGCACTGGCGGCGGCGCTCGACGGCGCGCCTTCCGGTCAGCGGGAACGCGGGCTGACGAGCCGCGAACGACGGCCGAGTGTCACCGTGCGGACCGATCGCCCCCACGTTGCCGGACTGGGGGGAGAAGTTCTGGCGGCGCCGCCGATTGGCGGTAGATGCCCGAGTCGAGGAACATGGTCCCGGGGGCCGGCGACGCGCCGGAACCTCACACCTCGGGAACGGCTGCGACGGCGGCGGGTCTTGCCTGGTGACGATTCCGAGGGGCAAGAGCGCGGCGGGGACCGTTGGTCGGGTGCCGGGCACGACGGCGGCAGGGTAATCCGGCGCGGAGGGCGTCCGCGACCTCCGCCTACTGGTGCAGATGGCCGTGCTCGCCACCCCTACCGAGCTCGAGCGCCTCGCGGCGGAGCGCGAGAACCTCGTCGGGTGGCTTGCGCACCAGTTCCCGGACGCGCTCAGCCTCGAAGATGCCGAGGATCTGGTGGCCGACGCGCTGCCCGTCCTGGCGGCCGATCCGCGCCTGCCAAGCGACGGACGGCGGCGACGCAACTACCTGCGCCGCGCCCTGCACCACGATGCGCTCGACGAGCTCCGCCGCCGCTACGGCCGCAGCCTGCAGAACGGCGCGCGCGAGTTCGTGCCGATCGACGACGCCGGAGAACTCGCCGACGCGGGGCCAACTCCCGACAGCGAGCTCGAGGCGGCCCAAGCCCTGGCTCAGCGGCGCGCCACCGTCGAGCGCACACTGAAGCGCCTGCGGCCCGACGACGCCGAGGTGCTGCGGCTGAAGTACCTCGAGCAGCGCGCGCCCGCTGAGATCGCCGCCGAGCTCGGCCTCAGCCGCTCCCAGTACGAGCGCCGGCTCACGCGCGCCAGCCAGCGCGGGCTCGACGCGTTGACCAGCGCCGAGTCCGGCCCCGCGTGCGGTCCCGTGCGGCAGCTGCTACGAGCAGGGACGCGATACCCGCGACACGAGGCGGCGCGGATCGACGTGCACCTGCTGGACTGCCTGCACTGTCGCGCCTACGCGCTCCGCGCGCGCGGACTGCTCGAGGTGATCAGCGTGCCGCTGATCGGGGCGTGGGAGCGGCTCGCCGCGCGCCTAGGAGCCGTCGTCGGCCGCGGCGGCGGCGGAGCAGCAGCGCGCGACGCGCAGGACGCCGCACTCACGAGCGGCACGGCCGTGGGCGCGGGCACCGCGCTCACGGTCGGACTCGGCACCAAGGTCGCCGTCGGCTGCGCCGGCGTCACCATCGCGGCCATGTGCGCCGGTCCACTCGCGCACGAGTTCGCGCCGAAAGCGACCAGCTCACACACCCCGCGCGCCGCGCAGCGCACGCACGTGCCGCGCCACACCAGCGCTGCGAGGCGACCGCCACGCCACGGCCGACGACGACCGCCGTGGCTGCCACACCCACTGCGACCGCGACCGCGACCGCGAAGCCGAAACGCCGGAGCAGCGGGGCTGGGCTGGGCACCAGTGAACGCCGACGCCGCCAGCGGGCGGCGGCCGCGCGCGAGTTCGGGCCCCAGGCCGTGGCGCCGCAGGTCAACGCCACCGCCAAGCCGAGCGCCGCCTCCGCGGCCACGGCGAACGAAACGTCCAGCGCGCCTCCTCCTCCTCCTCCGCCCGCTCTCCGAAGCGCTCGAAGAGTCCGCAAAGCTCGTCCTTCAGCGGGGAGTTTCGACCGTGAAGCCCACGAGCCGTCGCATCGTGCGCATCGCAGCCTGCATCGCGGCGTGCCGGCGAGCGCCTTCGGCGCCATGAGGAGTCCGCCCGCACGGTGTCGATCAGCGCCTCCGACGTCGGCCTCGGGCTGTAGCGCCTGATCGTCACGGTCGACGGGCGCGTTACGGAGACTGAGCCGTTCGCGCCCGCGGCGGCGGATTGCCGTGACGTCGACCCCGCGAACGCGAACCCGCACCGAGTTCAGCTGCGCATCGGCGTGTCCTGTTGCGTCGACTTCGCACGGCTTCGTCCTCCTCGTCGCTGCCGGCCTCCGGCCAGCATCAGGTTCGAGTTGAGGTCGAGGATGCGTCGGGAAACCGCACCGCTGCCATCGATCGCGTCATCGACGTTCGAACTGCCAGCCACGTGCGAGCGGAGTCGCCGGCTGCGGTTGGCGCCCCGGATGGCCCGGCTGCGGCGGCTCAGCGTCGTGGTCCGGTTTGCGGCGCAGGGCGCGGATTTTGGGCGGTCACCGCCCGCCGCCGAGTCCCGCATTAGGGAAACGCGCAGAAGATCGGCGCGGAGGCCCCCCCGGCGTCGCCGCCTATCGAGTGGAGCGCCCCTGGTGCGGGCGTTCGCTACCGCAAGGCGATTTCCCCGACGCGAGGTCACGCCATGTCCCTGACCGAGTCGCGACCCGTGCGCGATGGCTCAACCCGTCCGACGCAGGAAGCGGCGGGACCGAGTAGCGCAGCAACTCCGCCGGCCTGCGATTGGTGTGAGCGCCATCCGGATCGGTCGTGCCCGGCGTGTGCCGCGCGACGACGGCGGGCGGTCCGCCTGGTCACGGGCGGGGGCCTGTCGGTGTCGGAGGCCGCGCGTGAGATGCGCGTGTCGGTGGCGCGTGTTGAGCGACTGCTGGAGGCCGACGTCGACCGGCGATGCATCTCTGAGTTCGGCGGTTCCGACGTGAGCACGGAGGTGCTGCGTCAGTTGCTCGTCGATCGTCGACGGCGTGAGCCTGGCCTGACGATTGCCGCGTTGGCGCGGCGGATGGGCACCTCGCAGGTACAGGTGGAGCGCTGGCTGGGAATGCGGGCGACGGCGCCGAAGACCGATCGGCGTGGGCGCACGTATCCGGCGCGGCTGTTGGAGCGCGTGGGCGTCGAAACGGCAGGGCGGTTGGCGCGTGCGCTCGGCTATGCCCCGTGCGAGGTGGACGGATGCTGAGCCCGCATCACTGCCTTCGGGCAGGCACCCGACGGCCGTTTCTCAATGGTCTGTTTGCGGCACACGTGGGTGCCGCACTTCGGACCGGCTTCAGGGGTGATCGCGTGTTCAAGAAGTGCTCCACGGATGCGATCGACCGGCTGGCACGCCGCAGGGCTGCTCGCGCTGTCGGCGTTGGTGGTGGCGTCAGGGAGCGATGGCGTTGTGGCGATCGTGCGCCGTGCAGCAGCGATCCCCGACAAGGCCGAAGGGCTCGACGGGTTCGTGGCCGCAGCGGACGCGCTGATCGGTCCGGCGCTGGTGGCGATGGCCGCGGTGGCGCCGCTTGGCTGCGTCGTTGGGGCCGGGGCCCTGATGTTCGGCAGCCGCCGCGGGATGGTGATCATCGGCGCCTCGCTGGGCACGCTGATCTTCCTCGGATCGGTCAAGGGCATCGTCGCCTGAGGCGCCCGGATGACTGCGCCTCGCATGCGTACTCGCCCTCGTGGCGCCGCGGGCTGGGCCCTGGTGGTGCTCGCCGTGGCGGTGGTCGGCTCACTGGCCAGCGCGGATGAGGCGCGTGCCCTGCCGCCGGTGCCAATCCCTGGGCTGGGCCCAGCGATCGGCGCGGGGGTCAACGCGATCACCGGCGGACTCGGCAACGCGGCCGTGGATGGGTTCAGCGCGCTGCTGGGGAAGCTGTTCTCGTGGCCGGCGGAGGTGATCAACCGACGCCTGCTGGCCTGGTTGGTGGCCGTCCCGGACTACGCGATCTCGCCGCAGTCGACGTCGAATGGCCGAGCGGGGAGCAACCTGGCCGAACTGGCGTCGACGACGTCGGCGATGGCGTTCGCGCTGTTGGCCGCGGTCGGGACGGTCGCGGGCCTGCGCTACTGGGCCGCCGGATTGAGCGGGTCGGGCGGCTTCGACGCGCTCGAAGGCCTCGGGCGCACGGTCGGGGCGGCGTTGTTCGTGGTCGCGTGGCCGTGGCTGTTCCGGCATGCGGCGGAGCTGAGCAACGCGGCGGCGCGCAGGCTGCTGGCCAGCGGCAGCGTGCTCGACGACACCAGCCGGCTGCTCGGTCTGGCGTTCGCGTCCGCGGTGAGCCTGAACTTCCTGGCGATCGTGATCGCCTGCGGCGCCGGGCTGCTGTTCCTGGCACTCCTCATGTGCAAGATCGTGGCCAGCGCGAGCACGGCGCTGGTGCTCGTGGCGATGCCGCTGGCCGCGGCGCTGTGGGTGATCCCGGAGCTGGAGTGGATCGCGCGGGCGGCGATGCGGGCGTTCGCGGTCGTGCTGGTGATCCCGGTGGCGTGGGCCTTGTGCTTTGCCACCTTCGCCGCGGTCGGCGTGGACGCGCTCGCGCTCAAGGGCGCCGGATCGCTGGCGGACTCGCTGATCATGCCGCTGGTCGCGCTGGCGCTGCTGTGGGTGATGCTCGCCCTGCCGCGGACACTCGCCTGGCTGGCGCTGCTCGGCGGGTTCGCCCGCGGCGGGTTTGGCTCGCGCACGGCCAGCTACGTCACCGCGCGCCGCGCCGACGCCGCGATCGGCCAGGCCATGCCGGGCAGCCGGGGAGGCCGGGGCGCCTCGTCGAGCGCAGGACAGGCATCGCCACAGTCTCAGGGAGCCAGCTCACCGGGGCAGCGACGCAGCGGCGCGGCCGCGGCTGGTGCCGCCCTCGCCGGCGCCGCGGCCGGACCGGCCGGGGCCGCATCGGCAGCCGGTGCAGGCGCGGGCACTTCCGCAAGCAGAGCCAGCACGAGCGCCGCAGCATCGGCCACGCCGACGAGAACTCCGGCGAGTGCGCCGGCCGCAACGGCGACTTCAGCGAGCCCGCAGCGATCGAGGTCCTCCGCAGCAGCCGCGCCGATTCCAGGGCTGCGTGCTCCGTCCTGGCAGGAGATCCGCGAGCGCGTGCCGGCGGAGGCCGAGGCGGCGGCGGCGCGCCGCGACTCCACGACACGAGCCAACGTGGCGGCAGCGATGCGTGACCTCGGCCCCGAGACGCAGCTGGCGCTGCAACGGCTAGCGGACGCGAAGAAGGGCCGAATCGGCGGCGAGATGGTCCACCAGGCAGCGCGCGCCGACATCGGCGAGCGTGAACGCGAGGCGTTCCGGACGCTGGCCGCGGCGACGCCGCAGGTCCGAACGCAAGGCATCGCCGACTTCTTCGCCGGCCTGGACGCCTCGACCGAGGGCGCCACCCCGTCGGGCCACCCGGGCCCGCTCGCCGTCAGCGGCCCGATGGGCACTCCCGCGCCCGCGGCGCCGCCGGCCCAGCCCGCCCCCGGGGCGGGTGAAGACGCGAACCCCGCCGACGAGTCGCCGGCGGCGTCATGAACGTGGCGTTCAAGCATCTCGAGGCGAAGCTGCGCTTCGGCGAGCTGACGATCGGGCAGTGGACGGCGGTCGTCGCAGGCGTGATGTTCGGGCTCGTGTTCGCGCAGTACCTGAGCCCAGTCGGCGGGGTGTGGGGCATGGTGCTCGGGATCTACATCGGGGCGGTCCCGGCCAGCGCGGCCGTCTTTGCCAGCCTGAGCGAGCCCGACCTCGGCGGCCTGCTCGCCGCCGCGCTACGCGGCCGGCGCCAGCCCGCGCGCTATCTGCCCGGTGGCGGCTGTGCTGCGCGTGGCTACCTGCTCGTGGCCGACGGCGATCGGACCGGCGAGGGGCTCGCGGGCAGCCACGAGCTCGATCTGGAGGCGCTGTGGGACTGACCGCGACCGCAGGCGCGCGTGACGCACGCCGCGTGGGGACCGACGAGCTGCCGGAGTCTGGCGATCTGCTGTCGGTGGAGGCGATCGACCGGACCGGCCTCGTGGTCAACGGCGAGGGCGCGTTCGTGCGCGTGCTGCGCGTCACGCCGGCCAATCCGCTGATCCTCTCGGGCATCGACCGGGAGGCGATCGCCGCCGGCTTCGGGCGCATGCTCGGTCGGCTGCGGCCGGGCCAGTCGATGCAGTTCTATCTGGACGCGCGCCCGATCCGGCTGGACGCCGTGCTGGCCGAGGTACGCGCCGATGTCGAGGCCGCGGCGGGGCCGGCGCCGTCGCGCACGCTCCCCGCGCGCGACGCGATGGCGCTCTCGCGCTGGCGGCTGTACGCCGCGCTCGAGCAGTCGCTGCGCCTGCACGGCGAGGCGCAGGCCGCGGTCGCGCTCGGCGCGTACGCGGTGGTCCCGTTTCGGCCGCGCCGGCGCGGCGCGCGCGCCGTGCTGCGGCCCGGCGCTCCGGCGCCGTTGGAGCGCAGCATCCCTGAGCATCGGCGCGCGGCGCGCGAGAGCCAGGCGCACGTCGACGCGCTGCGGGCGGAGCTTGAGGCGCTCGGGTTGCCGGTGCGCCAGCTCAACGGCGGCGAGGTCTTTCGGCTGCTGTGGGAGCGCGTGAACCCGACGCTCGCCGACGCCGGCCGCTCCTCGGCGGTGGAGGGGGTCGAGGTGTTCGGCGAGCTCGATGCCGCCAGCGATCGCGAGCAGGCCCGCCAAGCCGCGCTCGAGCTGCGCGCGCGGCTGGCGCAGTCGAGCGTCGACCTCAAGCGCGGGCGCCACCTGCTCGAGCTCGGCCGCGACGTCGAGCAGGCCATCTACGTCCACACGACCGCGCAGCAGACGGCGATGGGCTGGCTGCTCGGCGCGATGCTCACACGCCAGCCGTACACGCTCAGCGTCCACGTGCGCGCGCTCGACCGCCGCCGCGAGCGCCAGCGGATCCGGCTCGGCTACCGGCGCCTATTCGCCATCAACCGCGGCGCCGAGCAGCGCGGCCGCGTCCCCGACTTCGACCGCTACGCCCAAGAGCACGAATACCAGCAACTGCTGGGCGAGATGGCCGGCCAGGAGCGCGCCGGCCTCTTCGAGGTCTCGATCTATCAGGCGCTGCGCGCGCCCGGACCGGCACCCGACCTCGCGGCGCTGAGCGAGGCGGTCGACTACTGCGCCGAGACGATCGAGGCCGCGGCCGACTGCAAGGTCGGGCGCGGCGAGTTCCGCCAACGCGAGCTGTGGGCGAGCACGCTGCCGCTCGGACACGACGCCGCGCGCCGCGTGCGCAAGTACGCCACGCGCAACGCCGCCGACACGGTCCCGCTGGTCGGCACCGGCTGCGGGTCACCGAGCGGGATCCCGTTCGCGTTCTCCGACCCCGGTCGCACGCTCGAGCGCCTGGACCCCTATGACCCCGAGCACGCCAACCACACGCTGTTGATCTGCGGGCGCAGCGGCTCGGGCAAGACGATGACCGCCAACCTGCTGCTCGCCCGCCTGCTCGCCTGCGGCGCGCGCGCCTTCGTGATCGACCGCGCCGGCCACTACGAACTGCTCACCCGGCTCGTCACGGGAGCCCAGCAGATCGAGCTCGGCGCCGCTCGCTCACGGTTCGCGCTGAACCCGTGGGACGTGCCCGACCCGGGCGGTGTCTCGAGCGAGAAGGTCGCGTTCCTGCTCTCGCTGCACACGCTGATGATGGGTGACGAGGGCTTGGGCAAGGCCGAGCAGGCCGTGCTCGGCGAGGCGATCCGCGCCGTCTACGCGCGCGCCGCGACGCTCGAGGACGAGCCGCCCCGCGAATCGATGTTGCGCGCCGAGCTGCTGGCCATGGCCGACTTCCACCAGCGCGACGGCGCCCACGAGCTCGCCGCGCTCGCGCGCAGCCTGGCCACGCGCCTGAGCGAGTGGTGCGAGCAGGGCAGTTACGCCTACCTGCTCGACCGCCCGACCAGCGTCCCGGCCGACAGCCCGCTGGTCGTCTTCGACACGCGCCGCTGCCCACAGGACGTCCTGCGGCCCGTGATGTTCTCGATCATGGAGTACGTCACCAGCACCGTCGAGCGCCACTGGCAAGCGCACACGTCCGCCGGCGCGCCCGCGGAGAAGACCGCGCGCTTGGCCGGGCGCTCGATCATGCTCATCGACGAGGCCTGGCACCTCGTGCGTCGGCGCGAGACCGGCGACTACGCCAACGACCTGGCCCTGCGCGCCCGCCACCTCGGGCTGGTGCTCGCCGTCATGTTCCAGCAGCTCTCCCAGGCCGACACCGAGCACGGGCTGGCGCTGCTGCAGAACTCCACCATGCAGCTGCTGCTCGCCCAGCACCCGAGCGAGCTGGCCTTCATGCAATCCGCCCTGAAGCTCTCCGACGAGGAACGCGAACTCGTCGCGCGCCTGAAGACCGTCAAGGGCAGCCACGCGCAGATGCTCTGGATCAACGGCACCCGCGGACGCGGACGCGTGTCCGCGCGCGTCGGCCCGCTCGAGTACTGGGCGTTCACCTCCGACCAAGGCCGCGACACACCACGCCGAGCCGCCGCTCTGCGCGAGCACGACGGCGACGCCTGGGCAGCGATCAGCGCCCTCGCCCGCACCACCGCGACCCAACCGGCTCCGTGACCGCGACAGCGTCGCCACCGTTCGCGCACGCCCCCACGAGCGCGCCCACCACGGTCGAGACCCGCGACACGCCCGCGCCGCTTGCGCCTGCGCCGGCCGCGCCGCTGCTGGCCGTGTGCGGGGTCTGCGGCGGCGCCGGCACGAGCACAATCAGCGGCCTGATCGCCTCCGCGGCCGCCGCACACGGGCACGTGCTCGTCGCCGATACCGGCGGACCGAGCGGCGGCCTGTCCGCCCGCACCGGCTACCAGACGCCCTGGTCGCTGCCCGAGGCCGCCGAACTGCTCGTGCGCGATCCCGACCTCGCCCGCCAACTCTGGGCCACCGAGCAGGTCGGGCCCTTCGAGCGACGCATCGTCGCCGCCGCGCCCGGCCAGCTCGCGCCCGCCGGTCCGGCGCGGCTCGCGCGGCTGCTCGAGATCCTGCGGCGCGACCTCCACCACACCCTCGTCGTCATCGACTGCGGCACGCTGCAGCACGACCACGGCCGGCAGACGCTGCGCGGCGCCACCCACGTCGCCTGGGTACTGCCCGACACCGAGCGCGGCGTCGCGCACGCTCGAGCACTTCACACGCTGCTCGCGCTTGGACCCGCGGCGCGCGAGCTGATCCTCGCGCGACGCGACCCGGCCGCGGCGCCCGCCTCGCTGCGCGCGCTCGCGAGACTCGCCACCGCCCGCGGAGCTCCGCTCGTCCACCTTCCCGTCCTGCCCGACGACCCCCGCCGGGCCCTCGCCGCGGCCCAGATTGGACTGCAGGCCGTCCTCGGCGTGCTGCGACGATGAGCGGCAGCGACCGTCTCGGGGGCCCGGCGGCGGCCGTAGCCGCGGTGATCGCCGCCGCGACGGTGGCCGTCGCGGTCGCGGTGCGTCTCACCGCCGCCGAACCGACGCGCCTGCTGCTCGACTTCCCGTTCGCCGGTCTCGCCGCCCGCCCGGAATCAGCGCTGGGCATCCTCGCCACCAACCTGCGACTACTGCTCGCGGCCCTGGCCGCGACCCTGATCGTCCAATCGCCGTGGTGCGCACCGCGGGTCGGCCGGCGCTCGGCGCTCGGGCTGCTCGTCGTCAGCACGCTCGACACGCTCGTCTCGCTCCAGACAGCGTTCAACACCGTCTTCGCGGGTGCCGCTCTGGGCGCCTACGGCTCACGGATGGCGACCGCCATGCTCCCGCACGGGCCGCTCGAGCTCGCTGCGTTTGCGCTCGCGCTCGCCCTCTACCTGCAAGCCCGCCACGGTCCGCTGCCGACGCGCCGGCTGGTCGCCGTCGCCGCTGGCTGCGCCGCTCTGCTGGCGATCGCCGCCGCGCTCGAGACCTACCTCGTGCCATGAGCCCCGGCCGCCTGCTCGCACTGTTGCTGCTCGTCGGCGTCGCGCTCGCCACGAGCGCGCTCTTCGCCGCCCGCCTGCCCCGCGCCCTCACCATCGCCCCCGATCCGCCCGGACACGCCTCACCGGGCCCCACGAGCGCCGAGCGCTCCCAGCATCGAAGATCACCGCCGCGACCGACGCCACGAACACAGCGATCGACGCCACGAGCACAACGATCCACGCCACGGGCACAGACGCCAGGACCGCCAGTACGCCGAGCTGAGATCGGACTGCGCGTCCTAGCACGGGAAGCGCTCGGGCGCAGATTGTGGACCAGGACGAGCACACGATCGCCTTCATGGACATCAACCCATGGGCGAAAGGCCACGCGCTGGTCATCCCGCGCACGCACGCCACCGACCTGCACGAGATCGCTCCGGAGGATCTCGCGCACGTGATGGTCGCGGCCCAGCGTCTCGCGCGGCGCATGATGGACCAGCTCGGCTGCGAAGGCGTGACGCTCTGGAACTCGGCGGGACGAGTCGCCGGCCAGGTCATCCTCCACTTCCACGTCCACCTGATCCCGCGCTACGCGCCCGACGGCGCGGTCGACATCCGACCGCGTGAGCACGCCGACGCGGACGAGCTCGCGGCCGTGGCGGCCCAGCTGAGCGGCTACTAGCGCGCCGGAACCAGCGCGGCGCTCACGCTAGGGCCGGCGGATCAAGCGGCCTCGGCCGGGCGATCAAGGGGCCTCGGCCGAGGCGCCGCTGGCTTGGCCTTAGCGCAGTGGACGACCGCGGGCACGTCGGTCTGGCAGTCCCGTCCTATGCCGTTCTTGTGGCTACGAAATCTTGGCGCTGACGGCGTGTCCGTAGCGGAGTTCCTCGAGATCGACCCAGCAACGGGCGGGCGGTCTGACGCGGTGCGGCTCATAATCGCGGTCACTGTCGGGTCTCGGTTGCCGTCGCCGGCGCCGCTTGGGCGCCACCGAAGACGCGGCGGTAGGAGTCCTCGCCGTAGCTCGTCGGGAGCGGCTCGCCCTCGGGCAGCTTGAACGTGCGCCGGCCGTCAGGCTCGCGTTCGGCGCGCAGAAATAGGGCGGTCTGAAGGCGCTGGGTGTAGAAGCCGTGCGCGAGGTCGTACATGTGCGTGACGAAGACGACCCGGATGCGCCGGTCGAGCATCGCGCGCACCACGTGCCGCCCGATCTCTGAGCCCTCGCGCTCGTTGGTCGACGCGAAGGACTCGTTGCACAGCAGCAGGCCGTGGGGCGTGATCCGGTCCGCGATCTCGCTCATCCGGCGCAGCTCCTCGTCGAGCTTGCCGCTCTCCATGGCGGCATCCTCCTCGCGCTTGTAGTGCGTGAGGACGCCGGTGCAGACGGCGGCGCGCAGCGCGTGGGCGCCGACGAACATGCCGCTCTGCATCATCAGCTGCGCGAGCCCGAGGCAGCGCAGGAACGTCGACTTGCCGCCCTGGTTGGCCCCGGTGACGATCACCAGCGACTTGCCGTCGCCGTCGAGGTCGTTGCCGACCGCGCGCTGTTGGAGATGCAGCGAGAGGCACACGTCGTAGAGGCCCGCGGCGGACAGCTGCAGGCCGCCGGGTGGCAGCGGCTGCGGGAAGCACGTCGGCTCGCCCTTGCCGGCGAGCCGCTCATGCAGATTGAGGCAGCCGAGGTAGAAGGCGAGCTCGACCCGCAGCATCGCGAAGAAGCTCGAGACGTGATCGGCCGACTGCGCGACCGCATTCGCGACCGCATTCAGGCCCTTGCTGCGGATCTCCTCCAGCGCCCGGAAGCCGCTCTCGTCGCGCGCGGGGATCGTGAAGCTGTAGCTCGGCGGCCGGTTGGCGAACGGCAAGCGCTCGGTCCAGCGCTGCTCGCGCGGCGTCCGGACGGTGTAGCCGCGCGCCTTGTTGCCCTTGCCGAGCTCGGCGCTCTGTAGTACGCCGCGCTTGAACTCCAGCTCGTGCAGGTGTTGCTCGACCGTTTGGAGGTAGTCATCGGCGAGCTCCTCGTGCAGCATCGCAAAGAGGCGCGTGAAGCCCTGCGAGCGGAAGGATGCGGCGTGGTCGTCGGCGATCTGCCGCAGCCGCCTGAGCGCGTCGACGTGCAGCCTCAGGATCTGCACGGAGCGGTGCAGGATGCGTTCCGGCGTGTCGCTGTGCCACAGCAGTCCTGCCGTCTTCTCGGCGGTGAGCGCCTCGACGGCCAGGTCGTAGAGCTCGCGGATGGTGCCGGGGTGCTCAAGGCAGTCGCCGAGGACGCCCTGGCGGTATTCGATCGCCTCCGCGTCGGTCAGGCTGGAGAGCAGCACGCGCTTGACGGTCTCGAACAGGAAGTCGTCGGCACCGGCCATCGCGGCCCACAGCGTCTCGAGCTCAAGGTCCTGCGCGAGCGCGTCGCCGATGTCCGAGCGTTCGAATCTGCGCTTGGCGTTTGCGAGCGCGTTCACGTTGGTGCTGAGCATCGCGTCGAAGATCGCGTCGCGCAGGTCGGCCCTGACCTGGATGTCCCGGTCGCGGTGCAGCAGGAAGACCTTCATGCGCCGATCCGCTCCAACAGCCGCTCGTAGGAGAGCCCGTAGTTGTCGGCGATCGCCCACGCGTAGGCCAGCCCGTCGGCCGGCGTGCGAATGACCTTGAACGTCCGCTCGGCGGGATTGTCCGGGTTGATCTGCGTGACCATGCTCACCGTCGCGTGGCTGAGCGACGCGATCTCGTCGACGAACGTGACGTAGACGCCGAGCGCATCGAGCTCCAGGATCAGCCGGACCACCTCGCTGCCGACAAACAGCGCGTCGTTGAGGCTCGTCGAGCTGAAGCTCTCGTTCATGACGATGAGGCTGCGCGACGTGGCGTGTTCGAGGATCTCGCGCACGCGCAGCAGCTCGTCCTCGAACTTGCCGCGCAGCGTCTCGATGTCCTCCTCGCGCTCGAAGTGGGAGAAGATCCGGTCGGGCAGGAACAAGCGCGCGTCGCTGCCGGGCACGAGCAGCCCGAGCGCGGCGAGGTGATGCAACTGTCCGAGCATGCGCGCGAACGTCGTCTTGCCACCGTTGTTGGGCCCGGTGACGACGATGATCCGCTCCCGGCCCTCGAGCCGGAACCCGTTGGTGACCACCTTGTGCTCCTCGCGCACCAGCTTGTCCGCCAGCGCAAGGTCGAACGCCTCGTCGGCGGCGATCTGCTTCGAGCGCGCCGACACGCGCGGGTAGCAGAAGGCCAGCCCGGCAGCGCGCAGCCGCGCGACGAGCTCCAGGTAGGCGACGTAGAACTGAACTTCGCAATCGAACGCGGCGATCACCGGGTCCAGGTACTCGCGGTGGCGATCGCAGAACCCGGCGAGCGCCCCGAACACGTCGGGATGCAGATTCGCGACGCCGGCGAGGATCTGCGCCTCCACGTGGTCCATCTCGGCCAGGTCGGGCAGCTTGACCAGGTAGCTCTTGACCGCGCCCTGCTGGAACTTGGCGAACACCTCCTCGACCTCGGCGCTGTAGTCGGGCTCGCCCTCGTACTTGGTGACCGTGACCTTCGCGCCGTTGATCCGGACCGCGTAGCGCACGCCGGCCAGAGCGCGCTTGAGCTCGCGCGCGTCCCTGGCGAGCGACGTGAACGGCGCGTCGGCGGCGCACGCGGCGGCGACGTAGTCGCGCAGGCCGCGCACGCCGCGCGAGCATACGTCGCGCTCGGCCAGTTGCTGCGCTAGCGCGCCGACGCCGTCGCAGTAGATCTCGACCGCGGCGAGGAAGTACGCCTGCGCCTGCAACGGATAGCGCAGGCGCTGCGCCACCGAAAGGTGCTTGCGCATCCGGATCATCGCGTCCGCAAAACTCGTGATGGCCTCGAGCACCTCCGGCCGCTCGAGGTCGTGCAGGACCTCGTGCCGGTAGCGCACGGTGTCGACGTCATGCAACGGCGCGTAGAAGAACCGCTCGAGCGAGTACTGCTCATGGCCGGACGTGATCGACTCGACGAGCTGGTCGAGGTTCAGATCGCCGAAGAAGTCGGGCTGCTCGAGGTCGTCGACGCCGGAGGCATGTCGACGCTGCTCGAAGAGGATGCTCTCGAAGGGGGCAGAGGTTTGTGAACGTGCCAAGGCTTCCACCGGGTCCGACATCGGTAGAAGCCATTAGCCGCTGTGGCAGTTCAGGCGGGCCTCATCGCCTATGGCGTAGTCTACCGCGCCGGTCCGGCAGCTGAATCGGCGAGCGCGAGCGGTGCTCGTCAGTCGCCGAAGAGTCCGAGCGCCTTCGCCCATGATGCGCGCTGCACCGGCGTCGGCGGCGCGCGTGTGGCGGCTCGCATCCAGGCGAGCAGGCCCGTGAGCCGCGAGCGCAGCTCGACGAGCCGGTCGCTGAGCCGGTCCGTGAGCGCCTCGATAGCGCTGGCCCGCGGTGGCGCGCCGTCAGTTGTGTCACCCGCTGGGAACGACGGCGTGCTCGGTGACGCTGACTGCCAGCGGCCCGCGCCGGTATGCTGATACCTGAGCGATGAGGCTCGCTCCATAACCGCGGCGCGGCCGCTGATGGCCTCTACCCAACCGTCCCTTTCCGACGATTGAGTGGAGCCGCCATGACCCTTTCCTTCTGCCTCGCTTCCACGCTTGCCCAACAGGTCGGCGTCGGGGGGCTGGCCGTCGTCGGCGCGGCGCTCGCAGCGGTGGCCTTGGTGCTTGCGCTGCGGCGGAGCTTGTGGCCGGGAGTGCTGGGTTTGCAGCTCGGAGCGTTGTTGGCGTGCGCCGAAGCGCTGTCGTTGAGCTTTCCCGGGGTCGCCGGGGACTGGCCCGTGGCGGTGGCCGGCATCGGGTTTCTCGCCGTCGTGCAGGCGTTGGTGCTGTCCTGGCGGGCGCGGCGACTTACTGAGTACGCTGCGGCGGAGCGATCTGGGCCCGATGGGTCGCCGGCTTGGTGGTCGCAGTTTGAGCGCTTGTTCTGGGCCTACGCCGCCAAGTCCGAGCGCGTGCGGCCGCCGCGAGCGCCCGGCGCGCCGCGCGCTGGTGAGGGCGACGACGTCACAGACCGGGAGGGCTGGTGAGTCCGGTCGAGCTGGCCGCCGTCCTGGCGGCGACGGTCGTGCTCGCCAGCATGCTTTCGGTCGAGTTGGGCATCTCGGTGGCGCTGCTTGAACTCGGGCTCGGGGTGGTGGTCGGGAACGTGTTCTCGCTGGACCCGAACATGCCGTGGCTGGTCTTCGTGGCGCAGTTCGCCAGCATCGTCTTGACCTTCCTGGCCGGCGCCGAGGTCGACCCCGACGACTTCCGGGAGCGCCTCGGCGCCTCGCTGTCGATTGGCATCGTGTCCTTCGTCGGGCCCTTCGCCGTGGCGTGGGCCGTTGCCGCCGGGCTTCTCGGCTGGACGTTGAAGGCCTCGCTGATCGCTGGCACCGCGCTGTCGACCACCAGCCTGGCCGTCGTCTACGCCGTGCTGGTAGAGACCGGGCTCAGCCAGACGCGCGTTGGCAAGCTGATCATGAGTGCGTGTTTTGTGACCGACATGGGGACTGCCGTGGCGCTGTCGGCCATCTTCATCAAGCCCAACGCCTGGTTTCCCGTCTTCCTCGCCGTCTCGGTCGCCCTGATCGTCGCGCTCCCAAAGGTCGCGCGCCCGTTCTTTGCCCGCTACGGCGACCGCGTCATCGAGCCGGAGATCAAGCTCGTGTTCGCCTGCCTGTTCGTGCTCATGGTCGTCGCCGACGCCGCCAACGGCCACGCGGTCCTGCCAGCATTCGTGCTCGGCCTGGTCATGAGCCGCCACTACAGCCAGCACCGCAAGGAGCAGGAGCGGCTACGTGTGGTGGCCTTCGCGTTTCTTACGCCGTTCTTCTTCTTGCGCGGCGGCATGAATGTCAGCCTCGGCGCGGTCTTCGCCAACGTCGGCATCCTCGCCGTGCTGGTCGCGGCGAAGATGGTGCCGAAGTTCGGGCTCGTGCTGCCGCTGGCGCGCCGGCATGTGCCTCAGCACGCGACCTTCACGACGCTGCTGATGAGCACCGGGCTGACGTTCGGGACCATCAGCTCGCTGTACGGCCTGAACGCGCACATCATCGACCGCACCCAGTTCTCGCTGCTGGTGACGGTCGTGGTGCTGTCAGCGATCGTGCCGACCGCGATCGCCCAGCACTGGTTCAGCCCCGACGTCGACGCCGAGCGGATCGCCGCCAAGCAGGCGTCGGCGGCCCCGGCGGGGCATGGCGCCGCGGGACCGGTTCCCGCCGCTGAGGGGGCGCAGCTGTGAGCCCGTATCGGTTCGCCAACGTCCTGGTCGCCGTCGACGGGTCCGAGGGTGCCGGCAAGGCGCTGGACTGCGCGCTGTCCATCTGCACCGCGCTGGGCGCGCGGCTGACCGCACTGGCCGTGGAGGGCAAGCTGCCGGCGTATGCGGCGTCGCTGGGCGAGGTCGACGAGGTCAAGCGCGAAAAGGACGAGTTCTTCTCGCGCGTGCTTGGCGACGCCGAACGGCAGGCGCGCGAGCGCGGGGTTGACGTCCGCACGGAGCTGGTGCCCGGGCACGCGGCCGAGGTCATCACCCACTACGCCAAGGCGCACGGCCACGACCTCATCGTCGTTGGCCATCGCGGGCACTTCATGGGCGACGTACTGTTGGGCTCGACCGCCGACCGCGTCGCTCACCACGCCCACTGCCCGGTCGTGGTCGTCCGCTGATGCTGCGCGTGCACATTCCCCGCGGCGAAGACCTGCACCTCAGCCATTTGGTCATGGATGTCAACGGGACGCTCAGCGACCGCGGGCGGCTCCTGCCGGGCGTTGCGGAGCGTCTGCACCGCCTGCGCGAGCAGCTCGCGCTGCACGTCCTTTCGGCCGACACGTTCGGAACCGCGCAGGCCATCGCCGCCGACTTCGACGCCGCAGCGCGGGTCGTGCACACCGGCGCGGACAAGCGCGCCTACCTCGAGCAACTCGGGGCCCACCATTGCGCCGCGCTCGGCAACGGCGCCAACGACGTCCCGATGCTCCAGGCCGCTGGCCTCAGCATCGCCGTCCTCGGCGCCGAGGGGTCGCACTTCGCGGCTCTCGCTGCAGCCACCGTCGTGTGCCGCTCGGTGCTGGAAGCGCTGGACCTCCTCCTCAGCCCGCAAGCCCTGACCGCGACCTTGTGCCCATGACCGAGACAGCGACCAGCAACTCGGGCCTGGCCGACGAGCTGCGCGCCAATCCCCGGGGCCGCCTGCCGCTGGTCTTCGGCGACCTCGGCACCGTGCAGGCGGTTCTCGTCCGGATCGGCTTGGTACCTATCCCCGATCCGCAATCGAAGGAGCGCAACCACCGGTGACCGAGCAGCTGCACATCCACGATCAGGAGAGCCAGTGACGCTGGCGGTGGGGGATGCCGACGTCGGGGAGCGCGATCGCGCGCGGCGCCGCTACGCCGCGCAGGCCGGCCTCATCGCCGCCGTGCTGCTCGTCGTCGGGTACGTGCTGGCCAAGCAGCCGGGCGGCACGCACGATCTCGGCGTCATCGCGTTCGGCTACGGCCTCGGTGTGGCGGTCGCGGCCGTCTTTCTCGCGCTGGGCTGGGAACCGCGGCGGCGGAAGTGAGGCCCGCGGATGCGCTTTGATCGCCGCGAGCTCGCGGCGATCTTCGCGGGCGGCTTCGTCGGCGCCATCGCCCGTGCCGAACTGGCCGAGGCGCTGCCAGCCCACCCCGGTGAGTGGCCATGGGCGACGTTCGTCGTGAACGTCGTCGGCGCCTTCGCGCTCGGCTACTTCTCGACGCGGCTGCAGGAGCGTCTGCCGCTGTCGTCGTATCGGCGCCCGCTGTTGGGCACCGGCTTCTGCGGCGGGCTCACGACCTTCTCGACGATGCAGGTCGAGCTGCTGGGCATGCTCGACGCCAACGACTTCGCGCTGGCCGGCGCCTACGCCGTGGTGAGCGTGAGCCTGGGCTTTCTGGCCGTGGCCGCGGCCACCAACCTCGTCCGGCGCGCGCGGGTGACGGCATGAGCGTGTTGGTGGTCATCGGCATCGGGTTCTTGGGCGGCGTCGGCGCCATCGGCCGCTTCGGGCTCGACGGCAGCATCGCCGGCCGGCTCGGCCGCGAGTTCCCGTACGGCACGCTGGCCGTCAACGCCCTGGGCTCGTTGCTGGTCGGCGTGCTCGTCGGGGCGGCGCTTGACGAGAACACCTACCGGCTCCTCGGCACGGGGCTGGTCGGCGCGTTTACGACCTTCAGCACCTGGACGCTGGAGAGCCACCGGCTCGGCGAGGACGGCGAGCTGGCGATGAGACTGCTGAACTTCGCCGTCAGCCTCGGGCTCGGCGTTGCCGCTGCGTGGGCCGGCCGTCATCTGGGAGCCACGTTGTGAACGACGACTGCCTGAAGCTCACCATTTATTTCGGCGAGCGCGAGCGGGCCGACGGCGGCTTCCTCGCCGACGCGCTCACCGACATCTACGCGCGCCACGAGCTGCAGACCAGCCTGGGCATGCGCGGCATCGAAGGCTTCGGCGCCAAGCAGCATGTCCGCACCGACCGGCTGCTCACGCTGTCTGAAGACCTGCCGCTGGTGTCGGTGGCGGTCGACACCCGTCAGCGCATCGAGGCGGCGCTGGCCGACGTCAATGAGTTGCGCCTCCAGGGCCTCGTGACGCTGGAGCGCGCGCGGATGCTCACCGGCCGCGTCGGCGCGGTGCAGCTGCCGTGGGAGGAGCGCGCCGAGACGAAGCTGACCGTCTATGTCGGCCGCCAGGAACGCGCCGACGGCAAGCCCGCCTACGAGGCGGTCGTGGCGCTGCTGCACGAGCGTGGCATCGCCGGTGCGACCGTCTTGCTCGGCGTCGACGGCACCGCCCACGGCGTGCGCGAGCGGGCGAGGTTCTTCGGGCGCAACGCCGCCGTCCCGCTCATGGTCATCGCAGTCGGCGAGAGCGCGCGCATCGCGGCGGTGCTGCCCGAACTCGGCGGGATGCTCAAGCGTCCGCTGATGACGCTGGAGCGCGTCCGGGTCTGCAAGCGCGACGGCGCAAAGCTCGCCGAGCCGAGGCATCTGCCCGACCGCGACGAGTCCGGGCTGGGCACGTGGCAGAAGCTGATGGTCTACACGGGCGGGCAGGCGCACTACGACGGCCGGCCGCTGTATCAGCGCCTGGTCCGGGACCTGCGGGAGGCCGGCGCGGGCGGGGCGACCGCCTTGCGGGGCATCTGGGGCTATCACGGTGACCACCGCCCGCACGGCGACTCGTTCTGGCAGCTGCGCCGCCGCGTGCCCGTGGTCACGGTCATCGTCGACACGCCGGAGCGCATCCGCCGCTGGTTTGCCATCGTCGACCGCCTCACCTGCGAGACCGGCCTGGTGACCAGCGAGATGGTCCCCGCGTTCCGCGCGACCGCGCCCAAGCTCGAGTACGGCGGCCTGCGCCTGGCCCGCGCGCTGCCCACCCGCCATGAGTGAGGCGCGCCATCCCGCGCCCGACGGTCTCGCCGACGCCGCCCAGGCTGCCGCCGCCTCGCCCGGGCGTCGCCGCGGCTTGGCGAGAGGCCTGCCGCACAACGTCGTCGTGCTCTCGTGGGTGAGCTTCTTCCAGGACGCCGCCTCGGAGCTGCTGTATCCCATCTTCCCGCTGTTTATCACCGTCACCTTGGGCGCGCCCGCAGCGGCGCTCGGCCTCATCGAGGGCGTCGCCGAAGGAACGGCATCGGTCGGCAAAGCACTGTCAGGACGGCTCGCCGACCGGCGCCGGCGTCGACCGCTCATCGCCATCGGCTACGGCACCTCGACAGTCGCCAAGCCGCTCATCGGATTGGCGATGGCGTGGCCGTTCGCGCTGTTCGGCCGCTTCATCGACCGCGTCGGCAAGGGAATCCGCACCAGCCCCCGGGATGCCCTGCTCGCCGCCGACACCCCACCCGAGATACGCGGCCGGGCGTTCGGCTTTCACCGCGCCGCCGACACCGCCGGCGCCGTCGTCGGCCCGCTGCTCGGCCTCGCGCTCTACGAGCTCGTCGACCACGAGCTACGGCCGCTGTTCTTCATCGCCGCCGTGCCGGCCGCCATCAGCGTCCTGCTCATCGCGTTCGTGCACGAGAAGCCCGCCCAGCCGGCCGCGCCTGCTCACCACGCCGTCGCTGTATCCGCCGGCACGCTGCCGCGCCGCTACTGGCAGCTCGTCATCACCCTCGGGCTGTTCGGACTCATGAACTTCTCCGACGCGCTGCTGATCCTGCGCGCCAAGGAACTGGGCATGTCCTTCTCGGCCATCATCCTCGTCTACGCGCTCTACAACGCGACCTACGCGGCGCTCAGCCTCCCCGCCGGCATCGTCTCCGACCGCCTGCCACGTCGCCTGGTCTACGGCACCGGCCTGCTCATCTTCGCCATCGCCTACCTCGGGCTCGGCTTGGTGCACAGCCCCGGATGGGTGTGGGCGCTGCTGCCCGTCTACGGCGCCTACACAGCGTTGACCGACGGCGTCGGCAAGGCGTGGGTCGCCGACCTCCTACCCGCCCGGACCATGGGCAGCGGCCTCGGCTACTTCCAAGGCATCACCGGCGGCTGCGCCCTCATCGCCAGCATCTGGGCAGGCCTGGCCTGGAGCGGCGACGGCCGCCTACCGCTGCAGCTCTCCGGCGCCGTCGTCGGCGTCCTTGCCGTGGTGCTGTTGCTTGGCGGCCGCCGCTTCGACGGCCGCCACCCACAGGTCAGCTGAGCGCGACCGCCGTCCGTCCGGCGTACACCGCCCGCTCGCCGAGCTGCTCCTCGATGCGCAGCAGCTGGTTGTACTTGGCGACCCGCTCGGAGCGTGCCGGCGCGCCGGTCTTGATCTGCCCCACGCCCGTCGCGACCACCAGGTCGGCGATGAAGGTGTCCTCGGTCTCGCCGGAGCGGTGCGAGATGACCGCCCGGTAGCCGGCGTCGCGGGCCATCACGATCGTGTCCAGCGTCTCCGTCAGCGTCCCAATCTGGTTGAGCTTGATCAGGATCGAGTTCGCGATGCCGCGCTCGATGCCCTCGCGCAGGATGGCCGGGTTGGTAACGAAGATGTCGTCGCCCACCAGCTGCAGCCGGTCGCCCAGCCGGTCGGTGAGCGCCTTCCAGCCGTCCCAGTCCTGCTCGGCCATCCCGTCTTCCAGCGACAGCACCGGGTAGCGGCTCGTGACGTCGGCCCAGAACTCGACCAGCTCCGCCGAGCTCAGCGAGCGGCCCTCGCCACGCAGCTCGTAGCGCCCGTCCTCGAAGAACTCGCTCGCCGCGGGGTCCAGGCAGATGGCGACGTCATCGCCCGGGCGGTACCCGGCGGCCTTGATGGCGGCGACCAGCAGCTCCAGCGGCGCCTCGTTGGACTCAAGCGCCGGCGCGAACCCGCCCTCATCCCCCACGCCCGAGGCGAGCCCGCGCTGCTTGAGCGTGCTCTTGAGCTGGTGGTAGACCTCGGCGCCCATCTGCACCGCCTCAGCGAAGGAGCTCGCACCCACCGGGGCGACCATGAACTCCTGGAAATCGACGGGATTGTCGGCGTGCACGCCGCCGTTGAGCACGTTCATCGTCGGCACCGGAAGCACGCGCGCGTCCTCACCGCCGAGATAGCGCCACAGCGCCTGCCCGGCGTCGGCGGCCGCCGCCCGCGCCACCGCCATCGACACGCCGAGGATGGCGTTCGCGCCAAGCCTCGACTTACCGTCGGTGCCATCCAGCGCGATCAGCGCCTCATCCAGGCCGCGCTGGTCGGAGGGATCGCGACCTCGCACCGCTCCGGCAATCTCGCCGTTGACGTTGCCGACCGCACCGGTGACGGCCTTGCCGCCGAACGGGCCTACCCCATCGCGCAACTCCAAGGCCTCGCGCGTCCCGGTCGAGGCACCCGACGGGACGGCGGCCCGCCCAGAGGCCCCCGAGTCCAACCGGACATCGACCTCGACCGTGGGATTGCCGCGGCTGTCAAGGATTTGGCGGGCATGGACGGAGTCGATGATGCTCACGAGCGGGTCCTTTCGCGAGAAGCTCTGGCGGCGAGTCTCCACAATCACGGCGACTTTCGGCCACGCTATCGTTCACCGCGTCCGGACCGCGAGGGAACCCGGACACCGAGCGATGAGACCCGCTCCATAACCGCGCATCGGGCGCTGATGGTTTCTACCCGGACGCCCGTCGACGCCGCGTGGAGACCATGGATCTCACCTCACCCACATCGTTCCCACCCGGCGGGGCCGACGCGCTGATCGCGCCCGCACGCGATACCGTGGAGCACCGCCTTCAGCGCGCGCTGCTGCTCGAACTGCTCAACGGCCAGCGCTCCAGCTGGCACGACATCACCGCCCTCGCTGCGCGCCTTCGCGAGCAGCCCGGATCGATCCGCTCCGCCGCCGCCGCGCTCGCCGCGGCCGGCCTCGCCCGGATCGATCGAGACACCGTGTGCGCGACACCGACGGCAGCATACTTCGACGCCCTCTGGCCGATCGTCATCTGACGACCCTGACCGTCGAGACCGTCGCGAACGCCCTGCCGGGCCGGACCGGGCAAGAGCGAGCCGGGCGGCTCCGGGACTCTCTCCCATGGCTCGAATGCGCGCGAAGCCGGTTATGTGCAGCCGTCACCGACGTCAGCGACGTAGCCGACGATCCGGCATCGCCGGCTCCGTCGCACGCGCCCGGCGGTGTGACGACCACGTGACAAACCGTTGTTGCTACCGATCGTCGAGATGACGTTCGTTCCAAGTAACTGGGGGGCGTCGTGAGGCGGCTGGCCGGGAGCTGCGAGACCGGCCGGCAAAGTCGAGCGGCCGGGTCAGAGGCGCAGGAGGCGGGTGGCGGCGGCTTTCCAGGTGGCGATCGCGCTGCTGTCGGGGGTGAGGTTGAGCTGGTGTACGGAGATGTCGCTGAGTTCGGCGGTGAGTGGTTGGGGGGCGGCGAGGCCGATTCGGACGCGGTTGCCGACGGGGGTGATCGAGACGACGCGGACGGGCAGGTGGTTCTGTGCGGAGCCGGTGCGGGGGGTGCCGGCGGGGGCGAGTGCGATCTCCCATGGGTAGACGCTGACGGCGACGGGGCCGTGGGCGGGTTCGGTGCTGTAGATCTCTCCGCCGCCGTCGAGCGCGACGTGGGTGAGGCCGTCGTGGCCTGGGCTGGCGGTGCCGGTGAGCACGACGGCGCCGGTGAAGTCGGCGACGAACGCGGATGCGGGCGCGGCGGCGAGCTGCGCGGCGGTGCCGTGCTGGATCACGCGGCCGCCGTCGATGACGCCGACGTGGTCGCCGAGCAGGGCGGCTTCGGTGAAGTCGTGGGTGACCAGCAGGGCGGGCACGCCGGCGTCGCGCAGCACGGCGGCCAGTTCGCGGCTGGCGGCGGCGCGCGAGCGGGTGTCCAGCGCGGACAGCGGTTCGTCGAGCAGCAGCGCGGCGGGGCGGCGGGCGAGCGCGCGGGCGACGGCGACGCGTTGGCATTCGCCGCCGGAGAGGGTGCGCGGGCGGGCGTCGGCGAGGTGCGCGACGCCGAAGCGGTCGAGCAGCTCGATCGCGCGTTGGCGGCGGTCGCGGCGGTCGAGCTCGCGTAGCGGGTAGGCGACGTTCTGCCACGCGCGCAGGTGCGCGAACAGGGCGTATTCCTGGAAGACGTAGCCGCAGCGGCGGCGTTCGGGGGCGAGGTCGACGCCGGTGTCGGTGTCCAGCCAGATCTCCTCGCCGCAGACGACGCGGCCGCGCTCGGGGCGGACGAGGCCGGCGATGATCCGCAGCACGCTGGTCTTGCCGGCGCCGGACGGGCCGGCGAGCGCCAGGCAGCTACCGGCGGGGACATCGAGCGCGACGTCGAGCTCGAACGCGCCGAGCCGGGTGGCGGCGTTAACGCGTAGCACCGCCGAGCCAGGTGGCGCCGCTGAGCAGCTTGACCGCGAGCAGCAGCGCGGCGGAGATGGCGACGAGCACGGCGGAGAGGGCGAGCGCGCTGGTGAAGTCGGTGGAGAAGCGTTCGTAGATCGCGAGCGGGACGGTCTGGGTGATGCCGCGGAAGGAGCCGGCGAACATCAGGGTGGCTCCGAACTCGCCGAGCGCGCGGCCCCAGGCGAGCGCGAGGCCGGCGATCAGGCCGGGTCCGGCGCCGGGGATCGCGACGCGCAGGAAGGTGCGCGCCTCGCCGGCGCCGAGGGTGCGTGAGGCGTCGATCCAGGTCGGATCGACGGTCTCGAAGCCGGCCTGGGCTTGGCGGATGTAGAACGGGGCGGCGACGAAGGTGAGCGCGAGCACGACGCCGGCGGTGGTCAGGACGAGCTGGATGCCGGCGTCCTCGATCGCGCCGCCGAGGATGCCCTTGGGGCCGAGCGCGGCCAGCAGCCCGATGCCGGCGACGGCGGGCGGCAGTACCAGCGGCAGCTCGATCAGCGTGATCAGCAGGGCGCGGCCGCGGAACCGGCGGGTGGCGAGGAAGTACGCGGCCGGGGTGCCGAAGAGCACGATCAGCGCGACGGCGATCGAGCTGCACAGCAGGCTCAGCCGCAGCGCTTCCAGCGCGCCCTCCTCGCCGAGGCTGGAGAGCAGGTCAAGCGGGCCGGTGTCGACGAAGATCGACAGGAGCGGCAGCGTCAGGAAGACCAGCACGACCGTGAGCGCCGCGACCAGCAGCGCCGTGAACCAGCCCGCGTGTCTCACCCGGTGGGCGGCGGTTCGAAGCCGGCGTCCTTGAGCGCCTGCGCGCCGTCGCCGTTGACGAGCCCGTCGATGAACGCCTTGGCCTGTTCGGGGTGCTTGGCGCCCTTGACCACGGCGACGCCGTAGGCGACGGCGGGCTGGACGTCCGCGGGCAGCTCGATCGCCTTGAGCTTGCCGTCGGTGGCGCGCACGTCAGAGATGTACAAAAAGCCGGCGTCGACGGCGCCCTGAGTCAGCTTGCCGGTGATCCCGGCGACGTCGGGGTCCTCGGAGCGCACGTTGGCCAGGATCGCCTTGCTCTGATCGGCGGGCAGCTTGTCGAGCACGGTGTGCGTGTAGGAGCCGACCGGTACGTCCTTGGCGCCGATCGCGAGGCTCACGCCGCTCTTGGCGATGTCGTCGAGCGAGCTGATCTTGCTATCGGTGGGCACGGCGAGCACGAGCCGGTTGCCGGCGAAGACCGTCGGCTTCTCGACCAGGCCCTTGCTGTAGAGCTCCTCGGGCAGCTTCGTGTTCGCCGCGGCGTAGACGTCGGGTTTGACGCCCTGCTCGATCTGGGCCGCGAGCTCATCCGAGCCGGCGAAGGAGAACTTCGCGCCGGCGTCCTTGAACTGCTGCCCGTAGGCGGTGAACGCCTTCTTCAGCGACGCCGCGGCCGACACGGTCAGCGCCGGCCGCGACGGCGACGCGCTCGACCCGTCGCCGCTGTTGCTGGTGGAGGGGCTGTCGTCGCCGCCGCACGCCGCGACCACCAGCGCGGCGACCAGCGGCAGCGTGAACAGGAGAACGCCTCGGGTTCGCATCGTCAGTCCCTTTCGGTCTCGGCCGGCGTGAGGTTCGGCACGGACGCGCCGCAGTCGGCGAGCTCGTAGCCGCCGATCAGCGCGAGCCGCGCGGTGAACGCGGCCGAGCGCAGCAGCTCGCCGAGCGCCGCGACCGCGGGGTGCTCGCGGAAGTGCTCGGCGATCCAGATCTCCGCGACGTGCGCTTCCAGCGGCGCGAAGGCCAGCTGCCAGTGGATCGCCGCGGGCTCCATCGTCACCCCGGCGCTGGCGCCGTGCGCGACGCGCTGGGCGACCTCGACATGCCCGCCCGCGACCGGGCCCGGCGGCGTCGGGCCGCCCTCGGCGGCGACCGCGGCGGCGAACGCCTTCTGGCTCGACGCGCCCGCCTCGCGCTGCACCACGCGCGTGCGCCGCTCGCACAACTCGGCGACCGAGCGCGCGTGGCGGCCGCGGCAGGCCACCCCGACCCGCCAGCGCGCCAGCTGCAACCGCAGCGCGCCCGGCAGCGGCGCGGGCAGCTCGCCCGGGCGGCCGTGCACGAGCGCGGCATGCGCGCGCCCGCCGCGCAGCGCGTCCAGCGCCGCCTGCGTGGAGCCCGACAGCGCGATCACGCGCCGCGGCCCGCTGGGCGCCGACAGCGCCGCCGCGAGCCCGATCGCCGGGTCGCAGCCGACGAGCACGAACCCGTCCAGGTCGGCGCCCGGCAACGGCTGCGGACGGCCGTCGCGCAGCACCGCGTTGGCCCGCGGCCAGCCCTCGAACGCGACCGCCTCATCGGCCGCGGCGTGCACCAGCCGCGGCCCGACGCGCGCGGCCAGCAGCGCGCCGCCCTCCGCCGCGGCGTGCCCGAGCACCGATTCCGACAGCGCGGGCGCGGGCGCGAACAGCTCCTCGACCGAGCGGCCCACCGCGGCCGCGATCGCCAGCGCCGCATCCACGCTCGGCCGGTGCACGCCGGCCTCGATCGCCCCGACCGCCTGCCGGCTGATCCCGGCCGCACCGGCCAGCGCCGACTGGCTCAGCCCCGCGGCCATGCGCGCCTCACGCAACGGTGATTCAGTTCCCAACAAGGGCCAGGAAACTAGCGCCTCCGACAGCATCATGGCTAGCGTCCTGACGTTACTTAGGCATTCCAGCCCACGCACGCCGCTGTAGCAAGGCGTCGCTTAAGCACCATCGACGTCGTGCGCTCGTTCGATTGCCGCCCGCCAGACTGTCGGCCACTGTGCCCGGCGCAACCGAGCCCGAACCGGCCACCGTGAGCGAGACACAGTGGCTGACGCCCGGCGTGCGCGGGATCGGCACCGCCAGCCTGCTCGCCGACGTCGGCCACGAGGTCCCGACCGCCCTGCTCCCCGGCCTGCTGACCGTGACGCTCGGCGCGCCCGCAGCCGCGCTGGGCCTGATCGAGGGCGTCTCCGACGGGCTGGCCGGCGCGGCGCGGCTGGCCGGCGGCGCGCTGGCCGACGACCCGCACCGCCGCCGCGAGGCCGCCATCGGCGGCTACGCCGCCACCGCCGTGCTGTCCGGGCTGATCGGCGTGGCGACCAGCGCCTGGCAGGTCGGCCTGCTGCGCGCCGGCGCGTGGACGGCGCGCGGGCTGCGCGTCCCCGCCCGCAACGCGCTGCTCGCCGACGTGGTCCCGGCCGCGGCCTACGGGCGCGCCTACGGGTTCGAGCGCGCGATGGACAACCTCGGCGCGATCGGCGGGCCGCTGCTCGCGCTGGGCCTGGTCGCGCTCGTCGGCGTCCGCACCGCGATCGTGCTCTCGATCATCCCCGGGCTGCTCGCCGTCGTCGCGATCCTGTACGCCATCCGCGCCACCGCGGCGCCCAGCACCCGCGAGCGCCGCCCGATCCGACTGCGGATCCGTCCCGTGCTCCACGGCCGGCTCGGCCGCCTGTTCGCCGGCATCGGCGTCTTCGAACTCGGCAACGTCGCCGCCACCCTGCTGATCCTGCGCGCCACCGATCTGCTCACCCCCGCACACGGGACCGATGACGCCACCCAGATCGCGATCGCGCTCTACGTCATCTACAACATCGCCGCCGCCGCCATCAGCGTCCCCGCCGGCCGACACGGCGACCGCAGCGGGATGCTGCGCGTGCTCGCCGCCGGCGTCGCCGCGTTCGCGCTCGCCTACACCGGCTTCGCCGCCGCCGGCGCGGCGATCCCGCTGCTCGCGCTCTGCTTCGCCTTCGCCGGGCTGGGGATCGGCTGCGTGGAAACCGCCGAGCACGCCGCCGTCGCCACGCTCGCGCCCGAACCGCTGCGCGGCTCCGCGTTCGGACTGCTCGCCGGCGTCCAGAGCTTCGGCAACGTCATCGCCTCCGCGCTCGCCGGCCTGCTCTACACCATCGCCTCACCCACAGCCGCGTTCGCGTACGCCGCACTCGTCATGGGCGTCGCCCTGATCGCGCTGCTCGCCGCGCGCTCCGCCACGGGCTCAGTTTGAAAGTCAGACTCTCACTTCGGACGAGCCGCGGTGCCGTCGCCGGGTCATCCCGCTGCTTCTTCGAGGCAGGTGCGATCGCGAGTTGGTGTCGTTCAGCGGGCGTACATGATCACGGCGACACCGATCAGGCAGATCGTGGCTCCGATCAGGTCTGAGCGGTTGGGGTGAAAGCCGTCGAAGACGACGCCCCACAGGAGCGAGCCGATGATGAAGATGCCGCCGTAGGCGGCGAGGACGCGTCCGAACTCGTGGCTGGGTTGGAGGGCGGCGATGACGCCGTAGGCGGTCAGGGCCATCGCTCCGAGCGCGACGTAGGCGATGCCGCGGTGGTCCTTGATGCCGATCCAGACCAGGTAGGCGCCGCCGATCTCGGCGATGGCGGCGGCGATGAAGAGCGCGATCGAGCGGGCGGTCACGCGGCCATCGTGCCAGGGCGCCCGCGCGATCCGGCCGCCGGATGGCGCTCACGCGCGGCGAGGCGAGCGGCGAGCAGCGCCGCGGCGAGATGCAACACCGCGACGACGATCGCGATCACGGCGATACCGGTGCGGGACTCGTCGAGCTGATGGACGACCTCGCGGATGTCCAGCGCGGCCCACGCGATCGCGATCAGCGCCACGGCGATCATCACGCCCGGTGACCGGCCGAACCGGGACGCGACCAGCGCGGCGAGCCCGAGACCGACGAGCACCGCGAGCACGATCAACGGCGTGGACTCGACGTTGACGCCGAGCACCGCCTCGCTCGCCTCCGTGTAGGTCTCAACGGCGACGCCGTTCTCGTGGGCTTCGGTTGACTCGCCGGAGGTCTCGGTCTGCTCCTGCGCGGCCGGGGACTCTCCGGCCGTGTGCACGTCGGCGGCGGTTGTCTCGTGGGCCTGGGAGCGCTCGGCGATCGCGCCGACGGCGAACAGCGCGGTCGCGGCGACGAGCAGTGCCGCCAGTACGGTGCGCATTCGCGTCAGTTCGCCTCGGGCGCGAAGAACAGATCGATCACCGGCCGCGCATCCGCCGGTCCGGAGATCTCCAGGATCAGGCCGCCGTCGTCGTGGCGCACGTCGAAGTCCAGGAACGCGCAGCACGCGGATTCGGCGGCGACAAGCTCGCGGGTGCGCTGCTCGATCTCGGGTGTGTCGCGCAGGCGCACACGCAGACCGGCGTCGGTCGCGGTGCGGTCGAGGAGCCCGTCGGCGGCGAGCGCGTCGATCAGCGCGAGCCGGGCGTTCATGCCATCGGGGGTCAGGGTGCAGGCGATCGGCAGATCAGGCATCGGGGTCCTTGGACTGAAAGCGGTACACACCCTCTACCGTGCACCTTGAACACGACTTCAAGTCAAGGGGCAGTTTGCGAGATGGCATCACCGACCACCCCCGACGAGCCGTCGCTGACGATCGGCCAGGTCGCCGAGCGCGCCGGGCTGAACACGTCGCACATCCGCTTCTACGAGCGTGTCGGCGTGCTGCCCGAGCCGGAGCGCGTCGCCGGCCAGCGCCGCTACCGCGACGAGGTGCTGCACCGCCTCTCGATCATCGACGTCTCCCAGCGCGCCGGGCTGACGCTGGAGGAGATCGCGCCGCTGACCGGCCCCGGCGACCGCAGCGCCGAGGCGAGCAGCCACATCCGCTCGCTCGCCGACGCGAAGCTGCCGCACATCGAGGCGCTGATCGCCCGCGCCGAGGCCGTCAAGCACTGGCTCCAGGTCGCCCGTTCCTGCGATTGCGCGAGCGTCGACGTGTGCGGGCTGTTCGTCGACCCGACGCTGCTGCCGCCGGCCGGCGACATCGACCTTGATGTGCGGCAGGTCCGGCGCCGCTGACCACGGGCGCTTGACTTCAACCCGACTTCAAGGTGCATCGTTCGGCCGACTGTCGCACCCGACCAAGGAGACGTCGCTCCAGATGTGCCTTCCGATCAGGACCGAGCAGACCGACTCGCCCGGCACGCCCACCCGCTCGATGCTCGGCATCGGCGCCCTGATGATGCTCGCCTGCTTGGCCGGCCCGGCGCTAGCCGGCGCGATCGGCGCGCTCGGCCTCGGCGTGCTGGTGGGCGCCGGCGGCGCGATCTTCGCGCTCGCGTTGTGTGCCGCCGTGCCCGCCGCCGTGGTCGCGCTGCGGCGCCGGTCCGCGCGCCGGACGCCGGTCGCGGGCGCCGCTGCGGCGGGCGAGTCAGCGCGCGGCTGAGTCGCGCAACTCGAAGCGTTCCCCGGGTCCGGCGATGACGTGCAGGCCGCGGTCGGCGAGCCGGTCAAAGAGCCCGTCGACGTCCGAACCGGCGTGGTCAGGGAGCGCGTGGAACGCGTCCAGGACCACGTCGATACCGGCGCGCTCGTCGCTGCTGACGGCGTTGGTGATCGTCCAGATCACCTCGTCTGCGGCGGTCTCGACGCGGTAGTCCAGGAACGGGCAACAGGCCGCCTCGCGGCGGGCGAGATCCTCGACGGCGTCCCGGATGCCCGGGTCGGCGCCAAACCCGAACACGACCGTGTCGAGGCCTCGCTCACGCCGCAGCAGCGCGCGCTCGAACAACCCCTGGTAGACGGCCAGGCGCTCATCGGGCGCGTCGCAGGCACTGCTCATGTCGCACGCGACCGGCGCCCCGGGGACGGATTTGATGTGGAACGTGTCAGCCATGCTCGATAGCGTAAACTCTGGACTATGGTCCAGAGTCAAGGGAACGAGCGATGAAGATCGGCGAGGTCGCCACCCGGGCCGGCGTGAGCGTCGACACCGTCCGCTTCTACGAACGCGTCGGCGTACTCCCGCAAGCGGCGCGAACCGCATCGGGCTACCGCGACTACGAACAGGAAACGGTCGAGCGAATCCGCCTCACACGCGAACTCCAGGCGATCGGCTTCACGCTCACCGACGCCGTCGACGCGCTCGCGGCGCACGACGCCGGCGACGCCACCTGCGCATCCGAGCGCTGGCGGCTCGACGCGGTCCTCGCCCGCGTGGATGCCAAGCTCGCCGAGCTGAGCGCCCTGCGGAGCCGGATCGTCAAGGCACAAGACGCATGCACCGACGGGCGCTGCGTGTTCACGACACCCGGACGAGCAACGAACCGAACCTAGCCGCGCCGCCGGTTCGAGTCACGCGCGAGAACACGGCGCGCACCGGCCGCGCAGTGCTGCTTTGGACGAATTGCAGCAGTCGAACTCGAGCCTCGACGAGGTGTCCGAGAAGGCGCGTTCACGGACGCGAGCGTCTGAGGGCCGCGCCCGTATCGAGGGCTGGCAACGCACAGCCGCGGCGGCACCGCGCGTCGGGTGCGGGTGCGCCTGGCGGGCAGGTGCTCAGCGTGATCGCGAGCGGTCCTTGCTGCGGGCCGCGCGGCGCGCGGGTCGGGCGCGCGGCGCGCGCTGGGGCGGCGTCGTGATGGCCTCAGAGGCGGGCTGGACCTGGTTGGTGGCGGCGACGACGCGCGCCTCGACCGTTTCCTCGTCGGCGACGTCGTGCAGCGCGGCGGCGAGGATTTCGCGGTCGGCGGGCTCGGCGACATGGTCGACGCTGGCCGGGGGCTGGTGGTCGCGGCGCACGTCCTGGTCTGCCTGGGCGCGCTCGGCGCCGGCAAGCAGCGCGACGGCCTCCTGGTGCTCGCTGCGCGCGCGGGCCTCACGCTCGCGTTCCGCCAGCGCGTCGCGCACGGCCCCCTCGTCGGCGCGCAGGTCGCGGGTGTCGAGGCCGTAGCGCTCGCGCAGCTGGTCGTGGATGCGCTCGGCGGCGTGGCGGGCGTCGGGGTCGAGCCCTTGCCAGGCTTGGGCGGTCTCCCATGCGCGCGTGATCTCCTCGACGCCGGCGCGCTGCCACCAGTCGGCCTCCCGGTAGTAACGGAACAGGAACGTACGCTAAGCCCTGCGATCGGTCGGACGAGCACCAGCCGCCATAAGGCAAGGGGGCGTGAAGGCGGCCGGCGGTAGGCTGTGGTGGTGCCAACGTTGGTGCTGGACCCCGTGCCCGTCGAGCTTGAGGAGCTGCTCGAGCGTCGCCGTCGGGCCGGCGCGGACCGCCGCGACGAGGTCTGGCAGGGTGTGCTGCACATGGTTCCGGGCCCGGGCGAGGCGCACGTGCGCATCCAACAACAGCTCGCCGAGCTGCTCGGCCCGCTTGCACGCACAGCCGGCCTCACCCCGCTGCCCGGGGTTAACCTCGGAACCAAGGACGACTATCGAATCCCCGACGCCGCGCTGCTCGACATCACCGGCTGGGGCACGTACGCGCCGTCGGCCAGGCTGGTGGTCGAGATCCTCTCGCCCGCTGACGAGACCGAGCACAAGCTCCCCTTCTACGCCCAGCACGACGTCGAAGAGGTCGTGATTATCGATCCGGCCGCTCGGACCATCAGATGGCTCGCGCTCAGCGATGCCGAGTACCGCTCCGTGGAGCGCAGCACCGTGATCAATCTTGCCGTCGACGAGCTCGCCGCCCGGATCGACTGGCCGCCCCTGTAAGACCGCTAGCCCGAACCCTGGGCGCGCGCAACCGATCGCGCATCGACGTGCGGTAATCAAAGACGGACGCTGCCCGAGTTCGGGCGAACGAGAACGCGTCGCGTACGAATGTCCTCCAAACTTCGCCGCTGGGGATCTGGCCACGCGACCTGGGCGATCGCCGCTCCCGAAGCGGCCGCATGCAGCATCGTTCCACTTCCTTGGAAGTGGAACGCCCTGCCGGGCTCGGGCGCGATCGCCAGAAGCACGCGGGCTAGCGCGTCCCGAAGGTTGGTCCCGAAATGCCGTGCCGCTGTGGCGGTACGTCCGCGACCTCCGGTACGTTCGCGCTCGTGGAGCTGGGATACGCACGCGTGTCGACCGCCAAGCAGGACCTCGACCGACAGATCGAGGCGCTCGTCGACGCCGGCGTCGCCCGCGAGCGGATCTACGTCGATAAGAAGTCCGGGGCGACGGTCGACCGGCCGGGCCTGCGCGCGGTCCTGGAGTACGCGCGCGAGGGGGACGCGATCGTCGTGCACACCCTCGATCGCCTCGGGCGGACCGTGCGCGACACGCTGAACATGATCCACGAGCTGTCCGAGCGCGGGATCGGGGTGCGCAACCTCGCCGACCCGATCAAGATCGACTCGACCAACCCCGAGGACCCCATGGCGCAGCTCGCTGTGGTGCTGCTGGCGCTGTTCGCCCAGATGGAGCGGACCTACACCATCGAGCGCGCCGCGCACGCCCGCGCCGTGGCCACGGCAAAGGGTCGTCGGGTCGGCCGGCCGGTACTCGTCGACGCCGCGAAGTTGGAGTGGGCGGCGCACTTGCGCGGCCAGGGGGAAACGATCGCGGAGATCGTCAAGAAGACCGGAATCCCGCGCACCAGCCTGTATCGCCACCTCCCGCCGCGACCGGCGCCGGCCGTGAGAGCGGACGGCGGCGCAGCGCTCCAGCGAGACCACGTGTCGTGAGCGCTCGCCGGGCGGCACCGGACTGAGGCCCCGGTGCCGGTCGACTTCCTCACCCGCGGCCAGGTCGCGGGCTACGGTTGCTACTGCGAGCCGCCGTCGGCGGCGCAGCTGGATCGGTTCTTTCACTTCGACGACCGCGACCGGGCGTTGATCGATCGCCGCCGCGGCGATCACAACCGTCTCGGCTTCGCCGTGCAGCTGGGCACCGTGCGGTTCCTCGGAACGTTCCTGGCACGCCCGGCAGACGTGCCCCAGGTCGTTGCTTCAAGGGTCGCCGAGGAGCTCGGCGTCGGCGACCCAGGGCGCCTGGCCGCCTACGCTCAACGGGAGCCCACGCATCGCGAGCACGCCGGGGAGATCCAGCGCGAGTACGGCTACCGCGACTTCTCCGAGCCCGCGGCGCGGACGGAGCTGGGGCGGTGGCTGGATGCGCGGGCGTGGGCGACCGCCGAACGCCCCAGCGTCCTGTTCGATCTCGCGACCGCTCGGCTGATCGACGCCAAGGTGCTGTTGCCCGGCGCCAGTGTGCTGGCCCGGGCGGTCGCCTCTGCGCGCGACCGCGCCGTCGCCCGCCTGCACCGCACGCTGGCTGAAGCAGCCATCGACGAGCAGCGCCACCGTGTTGAGCAGCTGCTCGAGGTTGCGCCGGGGGAGCAGCTCTCGCCTCTGGAGCTGCTGCGCACGGGACCACGCAAGCTGACCGCCAGCGAAGTCGCCGAGGCGTTCGAGCGTCTGGCGGCGATCGTCTCGGTCGGCGTTGGCGACCTCATCGTTGATGTGCCCGCTGGCCGGCTGCGGGCCCTGGCCCGCTACGGCCTTGCCGCCAAGGCCCAGACCCTGCGTCGCCTGAGCCCCGATCGGCGCGCCGCGACACTGCTTGCCGCCCTGTGGCAGCTCGAGCGCGACGCCGCCGACGACGCGCTGATCGTGCTCGACCGGGTGACCGGTCTGCTGCTCTCCCACGCCGCCCGCGAGCACAAGGACCGTCGCTACGCCCAACTGCCCGACCTGGACCGCGCCGCCCGTCGCTTGCGCGCCGCGGTGCTCGTGCTGCTCGATCCGCCGGCGGGCGGGATCGAGGAACTGTGGAGCGCGATCGGCCGTAACGTCAGCCGCTCCGACCTCGAACGGGCCGCTGCCACAGTCCACCGGCTTGCCTCTCAACCCGACGCGGACGATGGCCAGCAGGCCGCGTTCCGGGGCGAGCTCTTGCGGCGCTACCAGAGCCTCAGACGCTTCCTGCCCATCATGCTTGAGACGATCTCCTTCGACGCCGCCCCGGCCGGCAGGCCGGTGCTCGAGGCGCTTGAGTCGCTGCGGGCCCTCGAAGGCCGGCCCGGGCGCGTCAGCGCCAACTCGGTGTCGTTGAAGGTCGTGACCGGCCGCTGGCGAACGCTCGTGCTCGACAACCCGCAGCTCGGCGCCGACGAGATCGACCGCCGCGCCTACTCGTTCTGCGTGCTCGAGGCGCTCGTCGCGGCGCTGGATCGCCGCGACGTGTTCGTCACGCGCTCCGGACGGTTCACCGACCCTCGCGCCAAGCTCTTGAGCGGCTCGGCGTGGAAGGCCGCACGGCCCGAGATCTGCACCGGCTTGAGCCTCGAGCTCGATCCGCAGCAGGCGCTCAAGCGCCTTGGAGCCCAGCTCGACAGCGCCTACCGGCAGACCGCCGAGCGACTGCCCGAGAACGTCGCCCTGCAGATCGCCGAGCTCGCCGGCGCCGAGCGCCCCGACCTCGCAAAGCTCGAAGCGCTCGACGAGCCCGAGCCGCTGAGCGCGCTGCGTGCGACCACCACCGCGATGCTCCCGACCGGCGTCGCGTTCTCCGAGGTGGTCTTGGAGGTCTGTCGCTGGACAGGGTTCGCCGACGCGTTCACGCATCTCAGCGAAGGCCCTCGCCCGCGCCGAGGACCTGCACATCAGCATCTGCGCCGTCGTGCTCGCCGAGGCGTGCAACATCAGCCTGGCCGAGGTCGCCAACCCTGGCATCCCGGCGCTGGCGCCCAACCGACTGTCCTGGGTCAGCCAGAACTACGTCCGTGCCGAGACCATCGCCGCAGCCAATGAGCTGCTGCTCGGCGTCTACCGGCGCATCCCTTTTGTCGGAGCCCTGGGCGACGGGCACATCGCCACCGTCGACGGGATGCGGTTCCGGGTGCCGGTCCGCTCGATCCATACCGGCCCGAACCCGCGCTACTTCGCCCGCGGCCGTGGGGTCACGTGGCTGAACTACCTCACAGACCAGTTCGCCGGCCTGCACGCGATCGTCGTCCCCGGCACGCTGCGCGACTCACTGATGATCCTCGACGGCCTGCTCGAACTCGCACCACCCGGCGACGGCGGCCCGACGACGATCATCACCGACCAAGCCTCCTACTCCGACCAGATCTTCGGTCTGTTCTGGCTGCTGGGCTACCAGTTCAGCCCCCGCCCCGCCGGGCTGCCCGACCAGCGGTTCTGGCGCATCGACCGCCACGCCGACTACGGCCCCCTCGACGGCCTCGCCCGCCACCACGTCAACGCTGACCTGATCTGCGAGCAGTGGGAGGACATCCTGCGCGTCTCCGGCTCGCTGTCCACCGGGACCGTCCGCGCCTCCGAACTGCTGCGCGTCCTCCAAGGCGGCGGACGCCCCAGCCGCCTCGGCCGAGCGATCGCCGAGCTCGGCCGTGTCGCCAAGACGCTTCACCTGCTCGCCTGGATCGACAGCGAGCAACTGCGCCGCGAGACCGGCGTCGGGCTCAACCGCCACGAAGGCCGCCACTCCGTCGCCCGGGTCATCTTCCACGGCAACGAAGGCCAGCTGCGCCAGCCCTACCGCGACGGCCAAGAAGACCAGCTCGGCGCGCTCGGCTTCGCGCTCAACGCGCTCGTGCTCTGGAACGCCCAATACCTCGACGACGCCATCGCCCAGCTACGCGCCACCGGGCACCAGATCACCGACGAGGATCTCTGGCGGCTCTCGCCGCTGCAGCATGAGCACATCAAGATGCTCGGCCACTTCCCCTTCACTTTGCCCCACGAGCTCGCCGACGGGTACCGCCGCCAGCTACGCGAGCTCGGCCAGGCGGCTTAGCGTACGTTCCTGTTCCGTTACTACCGGGAGGCCAGCCAAGGGCGATAGGCTCGCCGCTCCACCCCGCGCTATCGCAAACCACGTTTGGGGTAGACCCAGGGCACACCGTCCACCCGAGGAGACACACATGTCACATGAGACCAATCCCAGCGGGGATTCCGACCAACGCGCACAGGAGCGGCGCGACCGTGACCGTGAGGCTCAAGAGCATGAGGCGGAAAGCGCTCCCAGCGAAAACGCGGAACAGGAGACGCCCGAAGAAGCCCTCCGCGAGGGCATCGCTTCGAGCGCCAACCGCCCAAGCAGCTGACCGCACCCGCGACTCCGCGGCGCCGGGCCGCAATCGCGGCGGCCCGGACCCTGCGGTCAGCAGGTCGGCCCGGACGGCAGATCGTCGGACGCCACGGTGCTCGTCAGCCGAGCATCCTGCCGCGAAGTAAGCGCCCGGAGCGTGCCCGGATACATGCTCTCACGCCAGTTCGCCGCAGCCCGTTGCACCGCGATCGGGATCCAGCGGACCTGATACCCCGTAGGGGCATGATCTCGAAGGCGACCACGGGCGCGCCAGCGGCTCACGTGCTCGCGCGATTCGATGCTCGCTAATGCTCCCTATGACGACGCGCTGACAACTGCAGCTGGTAACTCAGCAGCTGATGCAGTCGCGGTGCACGCAGAAGCGGCCGCTGGTGGCGGTAGGCTGCGAGTTGGCCGATTATCTGCCGGACGGCGTGCGCGCCGGCTCCGCATGACTGACCAGACGCTTGGACCGGACTGCGATCCCGATCAGACCGTGATCGTGCGACGGCGTGATCGCGGCGTGCCGGTATTCATCGCGGTGTACTCGCTCGTGATCGGCGCGGTGCTGCTCGGCGTCGGACTTGGAGATCACCGCGCCGCGCCGCTGTGGCCTCTCGGTCTGCTCTTGGCCGCGCTGCCGCTGCTCGTCGCGATCACGACGTGGGTCAACGCCTGACGTCCGATCGCGGTCGCCACGCCCGAGGGCCTGGCGCCCCGCGGTCGCGGCATGCCGAGCCCGCGCAACGAGATCACGCGCTTGCAGGTGCTCGCGGGCAGCATGGTCCCGTATCGGCCGCAGCTGCTCGGCATCGACGTCGATCAAAGCGGCCTCTGGTGGTCGCAGCGCTCGTGGACGCGGCGCCTGCGATGCGGTCTGTCGTGCCTGGCCTGCGGCTACCCGATCTGCTTCCTGGGGATGGCTGGTCTCGACGATCTCAACGAGATCGGCGACCAGTTCGCCCGCAGCGTCGGGCTGCGCAAGGCGTAGTCGACACAGCTCGCGCAGCCACGCCTCCTTAGCGCTACAGCGCGGCTTCCGCGCCGTTAGGCCCCAGCAGTGTGGGTTACTACCGATCCGGTCGACGCGGCGTTACCAGAAGCCTGCTCACGGTGTACCCAGTGCATACGAACATATGTTCCGAAAGGAGCACCCCCATGGCCGAGACAAACACCAAGCCAACTCCGGTCGAGCCGGTCGTGAAGACCCCAGCGGCCCCTCCGCTCGCCATCCCAGCGGCGCGCATCGCCAGCGCGGTCGAGAAGACCACGTGGCTGTCCGACGAACTGCTCAAGTCGCTCGACGCCGGTGAGCGGGCCGCGATCGAGGCGGTCGGGCAGTTCCTGATCAGCGTCGAGGAGGCGCTGCCGCAAGAAGTCGCCGACACGTCGAAGGTGGCCAAGAAGATCACCGAGTCGGGCCTGGAAATGGCCGACCGTCTGGTCCACACGGAGTACGACTTCCTGCGCCACGTCATCCACAGCGCCGGCAAGTCGCTGCACAGCGGCGACGGCGCAACGCACCACACCGCCCACTAGACCATCCACCGCACACCAGCCGGCGCATCCGAGCACGACACCCTCAGGCTGGGGGTTCGCGCTCCGCGCCGGCCGCGCGCTAAGCCAGACGTATCCCGCTCGCCGCCCGTTCGCTCGCGCGCACTCGCGACCGAGACCACGCCAGACCCGAATCGAACTCCGCGGTTGTCCCGCGCGTCGCGGAGCCTCGGCGGCGAATCGCGGAATTGACGATCAGACCCTGACGGGTTCGCGGGCCTCCTGGTGTTCGATGTTCTTCGGGGAGGCGGCGAGAGCGTGACGCTCGACGGCGATCACGAGCGTGGCGAGGGGGCAGCGCAACCGACGACGAGCGAGCCCTACCAGCCGCCGAAGTGGCGCAGGTTGGACTCGTTAGCCCGCAGCGTGGTGGCCGCTGCGGGCCGTCGTTCGCGCGATCGGCACGACCCGTGGCGGCTCTGCGAATCGCGGCGTGGCTGCGCGCACGCTCGGCGAGCTCGGCCAGCGCAGCGATGTCTGCCCCGGCCCGTGCCACAACCGCCGAAGGTCACGCACGCACGACCACCGCCGGGATGTGCGCACCACCGGCCGAATTCTCCGGCGTGCGTGCACCCGATCACATCGCGCAACGGAGCGTTCTACGGCGCCCAAGGCGTGCTCACCATGATCGACACCTACGCACCGGGCGGCGTGTACCTCAACACCCGCTACGACGGCAGCATCATCCTGCCTGACCAGGCCCCCGCCGCCGCGCCGCAGGCCTCAAACGCTCCCCCGCGCAGACGGACGCGGCGCCCCAAGCACAGGCCGCCGCCGCACCCCGAGGGGGTTGCGGCAGCCGATAACGAGCGCTTCCGGTCGCCGCCCGGGTCAGCGCCGGGCGGAGACCGAGTGCCTCGAGCGTGATGGTCGTACGGGTTGATATTGGACCAAGACACCGGCGTGGGCCCGCGGCGGTCCTCGTCGGTGAGGCGCCGAGCCCAGCGCCGCGGCCGACGCGAGGCCGCTCAGGCTGCGCTCCGTCGTTCGCCGGAGCAGGCCGGACGCGGCGGCTGGAGCGGCAGCGCGCCGCTCCCGACTGAGCGCCCGCTAATGTCGATGTCGGCGTGTTCGGCGTCGCACGGAGCGCCCGCAAACCCGAGCGTGGTCAGCGGCGCAGCGTGACTCGGCTGCCCGTACGCGGCGTGCCCGTGATCGTGACCATCGCGTAGGCGGGCAGGTTGCGGCGGCGACCCAGCGCTCGGCGGGCCCGCGATCCGAGCGTTACGCGCACGTGCGCGCTCTTGCCGGTGCGCAGAGAGAACGACGCGCGGCCGTACTCGACGCCTCGCGTCGTCGTCGGGGGCCAGCTCATGAGCTGGACCTTGCCCTCGCACGGCGCCGTCGGTCCACAGCGCACGGTCAGCGTTGCCGCCCGCCGGTTGCCGGTCACCGCCGCGGCGCGTTCGACGCTGACGGTCGACGTCGGAGTCGGAGTTGGCGTCGGCGTCGGAGTTGGCGTTGGCGTCGGAGTTGGCGTCGGGTCGACATCACCGGCGATCAGCACCTGGCCGAAGGTCACCGTGCCGTAGTCGGGGCGCTGCTCGGTCGGCGGCTGCCAGTGTGGAAACACACCGCCGATCGTGCCGCCGACGTAGCCCGAGCCCCCAACCCAGGACGGCACCGGGACGCCACGATCGAGCGAGGACAACGCGATCAGGTCGAAGTTCTCCACCCCGCTGGCAGAGTCGTAGCCGTTGACCACGGGGATGTCCGTCTCGATCTCGGTGACCGCGTTGGGCGCGGGCGTGAACACCGGCGTCGACGCGACGTAAAAGCAGCACGCCGCCGTGCCCGCCAGCGGATGGCGGCGCTGGCGCAGCACCAGCACCTGCATCCGGCCGGTCACCGGGCCGACCTTGACCCGCACGAGCCGCAGTACGCCGCCCCCGCGCGGGACGAGCGCATCGCCCACGCCCGCGGTCAGGCTGCCGGCGCTCCACCACGTGCAGCTCTCGAAATCGACTCCCACCACCGCCGCCATGAACGGGTCCGGGTAGAACCCCTGCGAGCACGTCCGGGTGCCATTGGCAGGCAGGCTCAGATCGGCGCCGAAGGTGGTCGCACGCGCCGGAGCCGTCGTCGCCAGCGTCGCGGCGACCGCGAGCGCCGGCGCGAGCCGGCAGAACATCGGATGCAAGCGGAGCATCACTTCGGTCATCGGCCGCTCGCAACAGTCCCTTCAATTCAACGTCAACCACTCGACGATCGCTCGACCACCACGCGCACGATGCCAGCGGCGACGCCGTCTCGTCCGCGACAACACGCCCGCGAACCCGGGTTATGAGCCGCCGCGCCCGAAGCTGTGACCGTCGCGCTGGCCGAGACCACCGCTTCGCGCGAGCACTCGCACGCGGCGGAGTTGGCCGTCGACGTGGCGGGTCACCTCGCGCGCTGACGACCTCGCCAAGCTCCCCGGCTACGCCAGCGCGTCGATCGCTCCGGTGGGCTCATCGACGTCGCCGACCGTGCCGTGCACGTGTTCGCGAGCCCGCTGGCCCGCGCGTACGCGACCGAGCGGGTCCTGCGCGCGCGAGCCGCTTGTCGCGCCCGTGCCGGGCGTGCCGCCGCTGGCTGTCAGCGACCTGTTCGCCGTTCTCGACCGCTGAGAGTGCGAGCGGAGCGCATCACGCTCCCGCGCGCGATCGAGGCCAGCCTGTCTGCCGCGACGATCTACCGCCGAGTGTGTGGCTCCTGGGCGTGGAAGATGGCCAGTACGTGGCCGCCGAGAATGGTGATGCGTCGGGTCAGCACGGTCAGTCCGCGATCATCGAAGTGTCCGGTGAGCACCGAGATGTCGCCGGCGCGAGCCGTGATCGCCTCGGGGAAGGCGATCGGCACGATGTCGAACGCGAGCCCAGCGGCATGCACTTCATAGCCCCCGGGCCGCAGCGGGCGCGGCGGTGTTGGGGGCGGGCGGTGCAGGAGGGTCGCGGCCGCGTCGAGCGCGAGCGCGGTGCTCAGCGACGCCGTGAGATCGGCGGCCTGCTGGCATCCGGGACGCCGCGCGGTGAGGCCGACGCCGGCGTCAAGGTCGTCAAGGGCGGGATCGACGGCCAAGCGCCGCCAGCCGCCGCGCGGCTGGCACAGATACCAGCCCGCCGCGCCGCCCGGACCGGTGCGCCACCCCAGCCGCGCAACCATCTCTCCACGCACGTGCAGGGCATAGGTGTGCCCGGAGGTCGATTGATCGCCGTCGACGTTCCCCGGCGGGCGTCGCCGCCGTCGCGGATCCGGCCCGCCCGGCGCGATCGCGCTCATCCGTGGCGCGAGCGGCGGTTCGCGCACGCCGACCGCGATCGCGCTGACGCGCGGCTTGACCAGGCCGTCGCATCGTTCTCGGGCAGCCCCCGGCAGCGAGGTCCACGCGCATCCGCGCCGGCATCGGCAGCCGCGTCCGCGCGCTTGGTCACCGTCAGCAGCGCGCAGGTTGCGCCGACCGCCGCGAGCCACACGCCGGCACTAGTGATCAGCCACACGATGGTGGGCATCTCCCGACCTCGCATTGCGCCCGACTGTTGGCGGGCGATCGCCCCGGTCATACCACCACCCACATCTTTAGTCAACGACCCCGGATTGGTCTGGATTCATGGTGAGCAATAAGGGAAGAAACCCGCTCAACTCGCGCCGCGTTTCGGTCGATCCGCACGCCGTACCACGGGAGTCGTCGGCATCGCCGCGGCGCTTCGCGACCGCGACTCGCGACCCGCCATGTGAGGTCGGCGGCCCCCCTCCAGCGCTGCGGTCATGACCCGGACGACATCGTCGAGCGCCCACGATCCGCTCACGCGCAAGCGTTGCGGCTGACCGTTGCCCGGGATGGAAAGCATCCGCCCAGGCATCGGCTCCTTGACCCAGACGACGTGGTCGCGCTGGTGGCGCCCCACCCGCAGCCGGTAGGCGATCACCGTGCCGGCGCCCTCGCCGCGTTCCTGCACGCCGTAGTCGCTGAAGTGCTCGCTCCGCAACCGCGGACGCGCGACCCGGCAATCGCGCGGCAGCGCCCACACCGCTCCATCGGCGCGCTCGACCTCCACCGTCGGAATGGCGTTCGGCGGATGCTCGCTCACGCTCCTTATGAATAGTACGCGGAGAGAACCGGCGCTATTTGGCCACGTTGGCCCGTCGTCGGAAGAGGCGGTTATGTCACCCGCGGAGCGAACGTTCCTCAGGTGCCCGCTGTGAGGTCGTCGAGGTCGATGGCCGCGATGCCGGCGTCGCGGCACGCGCGCAGCAGGCGTGTGTCGACGGTGACCAGTGGCGCGGCGAGCGCCTCGGCCGCCGCGGCGTAGGCGGCGTCGTAGGCGCTCATCCGGTCACGCAGCGACCAAATGCGCCGCGCGCGAGGCGCCGTCGCGTCGAGGACCAGGTCGAGCCGGACGAGCCACTCCACGGCCGCCAGGCCGTCCTCGGGGGTGAGAACAGCGCGCAGCACAAGCCGCCGCACGGCGCTGAGCGCCTCGACCAGGCCGTGCGCGGCGGACACGAGCGTGAGGCTCGGCAATGTCGCGTAGCGCGACAGCAGGACGTCCGCGCCGCGACGGTGGCGACCGGCGATCACCAGCTCGACGAGGACCGACGCGTCCACGACGAGCAGATCGAGCTCAGGCGTCTGTGGCAGGGCGGTCGGCGCGGATGAGCTCCGCGACGTCGACGTTGACGTCGACGCGGCGCTGGTGGATCTCGTCGATCAACCGCGAGCGCTCGACCTGGTCGAGGCCCAGGCCGCGCCGCAGCGCCTCGATCGCCCGTCGATTCTTGGAGACGCCGCGAGCGCTGGCGTCGGCCGCGAGCGCGGCATCGACTTCCGGGGGTACGTTGCGGAGATGAAGCGTGGCCACAACCTGTATGCTAGCGAATTGGGTGCACATCCGCTAGCAGTCGCCGACTCATGCAGGCCCGTCGCGCCTCGCCCGCCAACTCCCCCTACGTCTGCTCGGCTACGGGAGCGAGCGAGGCGGTTGCATGACGACGCCGATCAGGCGGGGGCGGGTTGCGGGCGGAACCGACGGGCGGGTGGGGGAGGCTGCGCCGCTCATCGCGCCGCGACGGCGAGGCGGCGGCGAAGTCGGTTGCCCGCTGGGGTGCTCAGGATCGCGTACCCGGGGCGTACAGGCCGCGAGCCGGGATGACCGCCGCCTGCACAGATCCTGGCGAACGCGCGCCCGGCGTCGACGCCAAAACTACGCGGCCACTTCCAATACAACCTCACCAACGACGCGCACGCAGCGGCGGCGCGCTGGGCACGGCGATGGCCGCCAGATCAAGAACCACCGCCGCGAGATCCGCAGCCACACCGGGTTTCGGATCTGCAGCGTCTCCGACACCGAGGCGCTCGGCGGCTGGCTCGCCACGCACATTGCGCAGCGTCGAGCACGTCCGCGTCCTGCTGCTCGGGCACTGCAAGGACGAGCGGATCGAGCCGCCGACGCCTGAGCGGGTCGCGCGTATCGTCGACTCGGGGATCCGCCAAGCCGACGCGATGCTTGTCGGTCGTCGCTCGCCTGAAACCCGGCCACGCCGCCGGTATCGAGGCGCTGTTGAGCGCCAGCGTCGACAGCGGGACGGAAGAGTCGCGCGCGCCGCCGACCCCGTGACGTTCAGCCAGACTTCGTCGCATGGCGACCCGACCACCGCCGGCGACGCCGCGACACCGGCGCCACCGCGAGGCTCGCGCTGCGGCGCTCGCGCTCGCGCTGGCGCTCAGTGTCGTGCTCGGCGCCGCCGCGGTCAACGCGGTCGAACGCCACCGCTTCCGCTCGCGCGACGCGCCAGCGATGACCCTGGCGCTGCCGCCCGGCGGACCGGTATGGCCGCCCAAGACACACCGCGACCAGCGCTCGCGCGAGCTGGCGGCGCTCCGACGAGCCGAGCGGCGAACAGCCTACGTCTCGGGCGCCGGACGGCGCCGGCGCGAGGTCGCGCTGACCTTCGACGACGGACCCGGCCCCTACACGACGCGCGTGCTGCGGGTCCTGCGCCGGATGCACGCCCCGGCCACGTTCTTTCAGGTCGGGTTCATGATCAACGACTTCCCGACCGTTGAGCGGGCGCTGCTTGCCGATCGAAACGTCGCGCTCGGCGATCACACCGAAACGCACGCGATGCTCTCACGGCTCCCGAGGGCCGCCCAGTACGGGCAGATCAACGATGCCGCCGCCGCTCAAGCGCTCCACGGCGCGCACTGGCCGCACCTCTTTCGCCCACCGTACGGCGCGTTTAACCACGCCACGCTACGCACCGCCCGGCAGCTGCACATGCTCACCGTGCTGTGGACCGTTGACAGCCGCGACTATCTACAACCCGGCGTCAGCGAGATCGTCGGACGCGTCCTGCGCAGCGTGCGCCCCGGCGCGATCGTGCTCATGCACGACGCCGGCGGCACCCGCACGCAAACCATCCAGGCGCTCCCGACGATCATCCGCCGGCTGCGCGCCTCCCACTACCGGCTCGTCACCGTCCCACGCCTGCTGCTCGACGATCCGCCCCGCAGCCCCCAACCCACGCCACCCACCGAAGCGGGATAGCCCGACGAGCCGACCACCGCGGGCACCGGCCGCTTCATCGGAAACCACGTTCCGTTGACGAGCAGGCGTGCTCACGGATGGCTCGGGCGCGACACCCTACAGCCGCGACTCAACCACAGCACGCACCAGTTCGTAGCGACGTCCGTTGAGCGTGAATCGCGATGCACGGGGACTCGATGCGGCGCCGGGCGGCGTCATCGATCTGCTCGCCAGCGATCACCCAGCAGCCTTCGCTGCTGCGTAGTCGACGAGGTAGCGAAGACCTTGGATCGCGCGGCTGCCGTACCAGGAGATCATCTCTCCGTCGATCAGCGATACCTCGGCTGCGGGCAGGGTGGCGGCGACGTCCGCGAGGTGGCGCTCCCGGAAGTGGTAGGGCTCGCTGGTGAGCAGGACGCGGTCGACCTGGCCGGCGAACGCGCTGATGTCGACCTCCGGGTAGCGGTCGGCACTAGCCAGCGGCTGGGTGTGCCAGTTGACGAGCGCCAGCGTCTGGGAGATGTAGGTCTGCGGCGCGACCGTCATCCATGGCTGACGCCAGATCAGGTACAGCACGTCTCGACGGGGTCGCAGACGCTCGGTGGCGGACGCGTAGGCGCGCTCGAACTCGGCGCACAGTCGCTCGGCCTGCTCCTCTCGACCGAAGATCGCGCCGAGCAGGCGGTAGAGATCGAGGTTGTCGAGCGGGGCCTGCGGGTGGGTGACGACGATGTGCGGGACGAACTCGGCGAGCGCCGCGGCCGTCTCACGGCGGTTCTCGTCGATGTTGAGCACCGCGTGCGTCGGTGCCAGCGCCCGGATCCGGTCGAGCTTCACGTCCTTGGTGCCGCCAACCTTGGGGATGCTCCACACGCTCTCCCACGGGTGCACGCAGAAGCCGGTCCGCCCGACGAGCTCCTGGGTCAGCCCGAGCTCGCACAGCAGCTCGGTGATGCTGGGCACAAGGCAGACGATCCTGGCACCTTCGCCGGCTGGCTCATGGACCACGCCGGCGGCGTCGGCCGGCGTCGACGGCGGGAGGGTGCGGACCGCGTGCATCGCCACTGACGTTACATTCGGGCCATTCTCGAACACCCGCAAACTTCGCTTATGGCGAGCGGGGCGGCGGGGAGACGCGCTGGGGCGTGGAAAGTTGGGGCGCCGCGCGCGAGCGTTTATGACAACTCAGCCGTGTGAGCAGCGGCGGTTGACGACGGACCCGTGGTGCCTGCGGTCCTGCGTGAGTGGCTTCTGTGAGCTGGGGTGTATCCGGGCTGTCTGTTGTTGGCTGTGCCGGTGCGGATGCCGTGAGCGTGTCGTTTCGAGTGTTGGTGTCGTCGACGGAGACGTCGTGGCGACGTCGCGACCCGTCGCGGAAAGCGCGGTCAGCGGGGCGCAAGCTCGCCGCTGATGCGCAGCCGACTGACGGGCTGGCGCTTGATCGTGAAGCCTGGTCTCCCGCGACGGCACGGCGCCAGGAGCGCAATTCGCCCCGAGCACGGCGGTGACGGCGGACGTAAGATGCACGGAGGTGTGCCGGGAAGTCTGGTCGGCTGGAGCTGTCATGCACACCCCGCCTCGTCTTTCGCGCTCGCTGCACCAGGCCCAGGCCGCGCAGGCCGTGCTCGGAGCCGAGCACCCGCTGGCGCGAGCGCTCGAACGCGAAGACGTCGTGCGACGGGACCTGCTCGTTGCAGGCGCGTTGACCGTCGCGGGTATCGGCGGTGTGCTGCTCGGCGTCGGCGCGGCCGTCTGGCTGCTCGGGCCGGCCGGATTGACCGCGATGGCGCTGACGGGCTCGGCGGCGGTCGTGCGCCAGCAGCGGCGCGAGCGCGTTCTTGACCTGATCCTGGAAGGGCGTGAGCGGCTGCCGGTCAGCGCCGTGGCCGACGAGCGGCGCCGACTCGCCGATCCTGCGCATCGAAGGATGCTCGCGAACACGCTCGCGCTGATCCGCAAAGGGGCGGACGGGCATCCGCAATGGCTGCGGTCGAGCACGCTGCCTTACTCTCCAAGCGCGCTGCGCGCCGCGACGTCTCAGCTGATCGAAATCGAGCAGTTGCTGCGCGGTGAGGCTGCGGCGGTCCGCGGTGTCGCGCTCGTGCAACGGCTGCTCGTGGACGGCGGCTCGGCACTGCACCGTGATGACAGCCAGCGGTTGTGCGAGGAGCTGCGGCGCGTCAGCGTCCTCCTGCGCAGCTCAGGCTGTGGCGCCATCGCGAGAGCCCCCGCACGCGCAGACTCTTGATGCGCGTGGTGAGTTCATCGTCGGATGGGGCCGGTGTCAGGACTCGGGGGGCGGGTCGGCGGGACCCGGAATCGTTGATGCGGCGTGGTGGCGGCATCACGATCGCGGCGGCGCGCGTGTCGACGGCCTGGTCGATGATGCGGCGCCGGGCGTCGCCGGCCTCGGGGAACATCGCGGTCGCGTCTGCGTAGCTCGCCGGGGTGCAGACCAAGAAGATTGCCGGTGATGATGACGATCGGGGGTCAGCCCGAGCGCGTGGGACGCGACGAGGCCCAATGCGTAGTAGATCGAGGGACCGACGTTGCGGTAGGCGGTTGAGGAGAGGGCGTTGACCCAGGACCCGTTCCGGATCCTCCAGGCGGCGTCGCGCCATCGCTCAGCCAATCACTCAGTCTCGGCGCTCGCGTGTCATTTGACTCGACGCTCGAGGCGCCGAGCGGCGGCGGGAACTAGGCTGCCTTGGCCGAGGACCGAGAACAGCACGGCGACGAAGATGACGCCGTAGACCGATTCTGCGCTCTGCACGTTGCCGAGGACGGCGAACGCTGCGAGCAGGATCGGGACCGCTCCCTTCAGGCCGCTCCAGGCGATGAACTCGCGGTCGCCCGGGCCTAGCCACGCGCGCAGGAGGAAGAGCGCGACGACCAGCGGGCGCACGACGAAGGCGAGCAGGAGCGCGAGCACGGCACCGTCGCGCCAGGTCGCGGCGGGCAGCTCGGCGAGCTTGACTGTGAGCCCGAGGGCGACGAACACGACGATCTCGGCCAGGCCGGCGAGCGAGCGGTTGAAGCGCTCGAGCTCGACCTTGCCGGGGATCTCGGCGTCGCCGAGCACGAGGCCGGCGACGAACACGGCCAGGAACCCGGACCCGCCCAGCATCGCCGCGACCGCGTAGAGGATCATCGCCAGCGCGATCAACAGCACCGGACGCAGCTCCTCGCTGGCGAGCCGTACCCTTGCTCCGATCGTCAGCAGCAGTCGCGCGGCCACCAGGCCGAGCGCTAATCCGACCGCCATCTCGACGGCGAACTCCACGATCACGATCGTGAACGAGGCGTCCGGGTGGGTGGCGAGTTCGACCATCCCGATCATCAGCGCGATGCCGGCAGGATCGTTGACGCCCGCCTCGCCCTCCAGGATCGTCCCTGCCCGCCCGTTGATCTCGGTGCCGCCGAGCACCGAGAACACCACCGCCGGGTCCGTCGGCGCCAGCGCCGCGCCAAGGAGGCCGGCGAGCGTCCACGAGAACCCCAGCAGCACGTGCGCGGCGACGGCCAGCAGCGCCGCTGTCGCGAAAGTTCCCAGCACGCCGAGCGAGAGCACCGGCGCGGCGGAGCGCCGCATCCGGCGCCAGCCGATGTCCATGCCGCCGTTGAGCAGGATGATCACGAGCGCGACGACGGCGATCCGCTCGACCGCCTGAATCGAGAGCCAGTCCCCGATCTGCGGCCAGATGTCGGCGGCTGCGGCGGCCGCGAGCAGGAAGATGCCCGGCGCCGGGACCGGCAGGCGGTCGCTGAGTCTCGACGACAGGATCGCCAGCACCAGCGCGCCGGCGATCGGCAGGAGGATCATGGCGAAGTCGGCGATCTCGGGCATGGCAAAACAGCGCCGACCAGGCTTCCCGGCTCACCCGCGCGAACACTAGAGCACGCGAACGAACCAACGACGTGCTCGGGGGCAGGCGACGCCGCGGGCACACCGCGGCCGCCCGCGCACATTGCTCCGCAGCAGTCCGGCCATACGCGAGTCTGTCCGCTTCACACCCATCAGCCGTTCGGGAGAACCGTGACGCGGCGCTGTTCCTCGCTCAGACGCTGGTTGTCGTCCTCACCGTGCAGCAGGCGGCCTCCGTCTACCAACGCCTGCAGAGTCAGCGGTCGGTAGAGAGTTCGTGCGGGAACCCCGGGGTAGGCGCGGGGAAGCGGGGAGGTCTGTCATGACCACGGTGCCCGCCGAGCGCCTCGAGCGCATCGAGGTCGGCGCCGACGTGCGCGACGCTTGCCCCGGCGCGCGTCGATGCGCCGGCCGGCTTGATCGAGCTGGGCGGGCTTGATCGTGCGAATGGGCCACGACGGCCGAGTGCGCGCTCTTTCCGTAGCCCGGCGAGGAGCCCGTGTCGCGTTGTCCAGGTGCCGGCAGGCTCGGCTGGGTGAGTCGTCTGGTAGTCGAACCGATGCGCGGGCGCGGTCAGGGGGTGTCTGGGCGGACCAGCAGCACGGGGCAGGGGGCGTGGTGGGCGAGGTAGTTGGCGAAGCTCCCGAGGGCGATGCGTTCGAGGTGGCCGCGGTGAGCGCCGGCGACGAGCAGGTCTGGGCGCGTTTGGCGTGCCCAGGCGCAGACGGTGCTGGCGGGGTGGCCGGCCAGCAGGACGGATTCGCTGCCGTGGATGCACTCGAGCTCCTTGGTTAGCCATGCGGACGCGACGCGGGTGATCTCGTCCTCGGGCGGGAGTGCGAGGCTTGCGCCGTAGATGATCGGTGGCGGCGTGACGTGCACGATCGTCAGGCGTCCCGGCCCGAACGCGCGGAGCCGCTGGGCCTCCTCGAGCGCGCGGCGCGAGCCTGGCGAGTCCTCGAGGCAGCACGCGATGTGCTCGTACGGCGCGGCACTCACTGCGCGTCCTCGTTTGCGCCGAGGTGCTCGACGATCCGCTGGGCGTAGGACTGCGACCGCGGCGTGGCGGGCGCGGAATCGGCGCAGGCCGTGGCGAGCGCGGCGAGCAGCCAGACGGGCTCGCTGCGCACCGGAGTGATCGCGAGCCGCGTGGGCTCGGAGCGGTTGATGAGCCAATCGGCATACCACGACACCCCGTCGTGGTCGTCGCGGTCGACGGTGCGGTCTGCGACGGGATGGGTCTCGCCGGCTTCGATCGTCCGCGCGCTGACGTGGACGGTGGTGTCCTCCATGGCGCCTTGGTCTCGCGAGCGCGCGTCGGCGTTACGGGCGCGCCGCCGGCCGGGTCAGCGCCGCCGGGCCAGGACGGTCGCTCCTGCGGCTCGGTTCGTCGGGAACGTGGCTTTGCGAGGACGTACACCGGGTGCGGCGGGCACGCGGGTGTCGCGGGTGCGAGGATCTCGCTGTGCGCGGACCGCGGGACGCAGGCTGATGGCGGGCTGCATCGTGTGCGGCATCGATGACTCAGACGGCGCCCGGAGGGCGGCGCGCGTGGCCGACGACCTCGCGCAGAAGCTCGGCGCTCTTCTGGTGCTCGTTCATGGCACGCCGCTCGCGCCCTCGGTCATGTACGGCGTCCCGTTTGACCATGACGCCTTCCAGCGCGAGGCGCTGGAGGATGCCGAGCGGCTGCTGGAGGACGTCGCGCGCACCTGCAAGACCCCGGACGTATCGCGGCGTGCAGAGCAGGGCGCGCCGGTCGAGGCGCTCGTGCGCGTTTTGCAGGACGAGCACGCCGATTTCCTCGTCCTCGGCACGCGTGGGCGCGGCGCGATGCGCTCGGTGCTGCTCGGCAGCGTCGCCCACGAGATGCTTGCGGTGTCCCCGTGCCCGGTGGTGGTCGTCTCGCCCCATACGGTCGGCTGATCGCGGCGGCAGCCGATCCCCATCCGCCGTGGGAGGCGCGGCGGTTGCGGATCATCAACTACAGCGATCGTTCGCGTACGACGCGCGCGATGTCGAGCCGGCGGATGGCGCGCAGGCCGGGGTGCTGGGAGAGCAGGGCGACGAGCAGGATCGCCAGCGCCGCCAGTATTGGTGTGGAGGCGCGCATGTGGAGGTCGAAGCTGTACCAGTCGCTGTTGTAGGAGGCCATGAAGGCGCGGGCGATCGCGTAGCCGATGAGCAAGCCGGGGAGGATGCCGGCGGCGACGACGAGCGTGTTCTCGGCGGTGATCATGCGCGCGAGCTCGCGGTGTCCGATTCCGGCGGCGCGCAGCGTGGCGAGCTCGACGGAGCGCTCGGCGAGGTTGCTGGTCATGGCGGCAAAGAGCAGCGCGAACGCCATCACGGCGCCGAAGACGAGCATGAGCCCGACGAATGCGTAGAAGAGGCCGAGGGAGCGGTTGAAGGTGGCAAGCAGCGCGCGGGAGTCCTCGATCGCGACGACGCCGGGGAGCGCGGCGATCGCGCGCCGCAGGCGCGCGCGGTCGCTGCCGGCGCGGTAGCGCACGAGCGCGGTGTTCGGGCCTGCCGGGGCGATCGCGTGCAGGGCCGGCAGCGATGTGTAGGCGTACGTGCCCAGCGGCTCGTCGAGGAAGTTGCGCACGCGGGCGCTCGCCGTCGCTGTGCGGCCGGGCACGGTGACGCTGACCCGGTCGCCGATGCGCAGGTGCAGCTGTCCGCGCAGCGCGGCGCCGGCGAGGATGCCGTCGGCGGGCAGTCTGGTGCTCCCGCCGCCCTGCGCCAGGAAGCCGTGCATCTGGGTGCCGGGCTGGAGCGCCAGCAGCATGGTCTGATAGCGGGCGGTGCCGTGGCTGATGACGACGGGGATGCGGGCGGCGGGCTCGACGCGCGCGACGCCCGGCAGGGCGCGCAGCTGGCGCAGGCGCGCGGCGCTGGCGGGCCCGGAGAAGGCGATCTGGGCGTCTTGGCGTTGGACCTGCGTGAACTGGCGGTTGGCGAGGACGTCGATCGTGTCGATCATGCCCCAGGAGACGAGCACGAGCGTGAGCGCGAGCACGACCCCGGCGATCGTGGAGAGGGTGCGGCGGGGGTTGCGCTCGACGCCGCGTAGCACGAGTTTCCAGCGTGCCGGTAGGCGGCGCAGCGGCGGCAGCAGCCGCTCGGCCGTGCTGCGGCGCCCGCGCCCGCTGGGGGCGAACGGGCGCATCGCCTCGGCCGGCGGGATGCGCGCCGCGGCGAGCGCCGGCGCGGCCGCGGCCGCGAGCCCGGTCAGGAGGCCGAACGCGATCCCGGCCAGCGGCGTCCACGCCGACAGGCGCGTGACGGAGACCGGGATCGAGAGCTCGCGCGTGTAGACGTGCGTGAGCTGGCCGGCCAGCACTAGGCCGAGCAGCGCTCCGAGCAGTGCGCCGCCGAGACCGGCGACGAGGCCGAAGCCGAGATAGTGGCGCACGAGCGCCGCGCGCGGCAGGCCGGCGGCGCGCAGCGTGCCGATGATCGGGCGCTGCGCGGCGACGATGCGGGTGAGGATGACCGTGCTGGCGAGCCCGCCGGCGAGCAGGAACAGCAGCGGGAACATGACCGCCAGCGCGCCGAAGCCCTGGACGTCCTGCTGCAGCGCGCTGTTGGACGGCTGCTCGGCCCTGCGTCATCGTCGCGGTGGCGCCGGCCGCGTAGGCAGCGGCGGACAGGCGGCGGGTGAGCGCCGCGTCGGGCGCGCCGCGATCGAAGTAGATCGCCAGCTGGTTCGGGCCGGTGCCGGCGAGCCGCTCGGCGAGCGCCTCGGGGACGAACAGCACGGCGAAGTCGTCGGCCGCGACGAGCACCTCCTGCCGGCTCTTGGCCGGCCAGAAGTACTCGGGCGACGCCGCCACCCCGACGACCCGAACCGACGCGCCGCGCGACCGTCAGGCGGTCTGCGGGCGCGAGCCGGAAATGCGCGGCCGTGTGGTCCTCGACGAGCACCCCGTCGCCTGTCGGGTAGCGACCGTGGAGCAGGTGGACGCGGTCGACGGCCGGCTGCGCACCGGCAGGGATCCCGACGATCCGGCCGAGCAGCCGGTCGGCGCCGAGCTGCATCGGCACGTCGGCCTGGACGCGCGCCTGCACGGCGGCCACCCCGGGTGTCGCCCGCGCGCGCTGCGCGAGCTCGGCGATCGCGCCGCCGGAGACGGTCAGGTTCGCGAAGCGGTAGCGCACGAACGCCGCGTCATAGGAGACCTTCAGGCTGCGATACGCCTCGTAGGTGGCGCCGAACAGCGCGACGCCCAACATGACGGTCACGCCGACGGCGACAAACTGCGCGCGCTGGCGGCGCAGATCGCGGCGCAGCTTGCGGCGCAGCATCCTCACCAGCCGAGCTCCCGCGCATAGACCGGCGACGCGTTGCGCACGTCCTCGACGATCCGCCCGTCGCGCACGCGCAGCACGCGGTCGCCCATCCCCGCCACCGCGGCGTTGTGCGTCACCATCACGACGGTCCGGCCCGACTCTCGCCCCACCTCTTCAAGCAGCGCGAGCACGACGCGGCCGGTCTCGAGATCCAGCGCGCCGGTCGGCTCGTCGCACAGCAGCAACTGCGGCTCGGCGACCAGCGCGCGGGCAACCGCGACGCGCTGCTGCTCGCCGCCGGACAGCTGCGCGGGGAAGTGATCGAGCCGGTCAACGAGACCAACCTGGCGCAGCACGCGGGCCGCGTTCGCCGCGCCGTGCGGGCCGCGATCTCGGCGATCAGCTCGACGTTCTCCAGCGCCGTCAGCGTCGGGATCAGGTTGAAGAACTGAAAGACAAAGCCGACGGCGCGGCGGCGAAACGCGGTCCGGGCCTCCTCGCCGAGCCCGCTCAGGTCCCGTCCGGCGACCCGGACGGTGCCGGTCGTCGCGGACTCGATCGCGCCGATCACGTTCCGCAGCGTCGTCTTGCCCGATCCGCTGGGGCCCAGCACGACCACCAGCTCGCCCCGCGCGATCTCCAGGTCGACATCGCGCAGCGCCCGCACCGCGAGCGCACCGTCGCCGTAGGTCTTCCCGACGCCGCGCAGCGCGACCACCGCCGCCCCGGCGATCTCGGAACTCGCGTCAGCCATCACCGCGCCCCGCCCTCGCCACCGCAACGCTCGGGCCCCAGCCGCGACCCAGCGCGGGCCGGTCGCGCCCGCCGCCGCGAAGCTCGCCCAGCGGCCCCGCCATCCAGCGTGCGCGATCGTCGCAACCGGCGCGACTTTACAGTGTAAAGTGACCTCTGCGAATGGCCCGCACCGTCGATACAACGCCGCAGCGCACGCGCGCTCGGCGCCCCCTCAATCGCAAGCGGATCCTCGACGCCGCCGTGTCGCTGATCGAGCGCGACGGCCCCGCCGCGCTCAGCATGCGCCGGCTCGGCGCCGAGCTGCACGTGGAGGGAATGGCGATCTACCACCACCTGGCAAGCCGCGACGAGCTGCTGCGCGCGATCGCCGACCGACTGCTCGAGCCCCTGCACCACGTCGAGCTCACAGACGACTGGCGCGAGGCATGCCGACGCTTCGCCACCGCGCTGCGCGGCGTCGCGCTGGCGCGCCCGGCGACCTTCCGGCTCGTCGGGACGCAGCCATTCGACACCCCGACCTCGCTCACGCCAATCGAGCGGCTGCTGCAGATCCTCGTCGCGCACGGCTTCGCGCCCGCCGACGCGCTCGCCGTCTACCGCGCGCTATCCAGCTACGCGCGCGGCTACGCGCTCGCCGAGGCGACCGGCTTCACGGTCGACGCCGCCGCGATAAGCGGGCGCCAGCGGCTGGCGACGCTGTCGCCCGACCAGTTCCCCGTCCTCGCCGGCCGCGCGGCCGAGCTCGCCGAGCTCGACGCCGACAGCGGCTTCCAGCGCGGCCTGTACGCACTGCTCGACGGGCTACCCGCCCCGAGCCGCCGACCCTGTTGGGATGGCGTCGTCTCAAGGCCGTCGTGAACGGCGGGCAGCGCCCGCGCCGGTCCGCTTCGGTCGCCGCGCAGAATCACGCATCGGCACGCCCCGATGAGCAACGGGGGGTCGCTGACCAGCGCAGCGAGCCTGACCGCCGCAGCGATGAGCGGCTCGAGCCGGACGAGGGTTTGAGCGGCGGCGAGGCCAGCGCGCGGCTGGAGCGCTATGGCCCCAACGCGCTCGTCGGACAGGAGCGCAGCGTCGTGCTGGAGTTCCTGTCTCATTTCTGGGCGCCGATCCCGTGGATGATCGAGGTTGCCGTGATCCTCACCGCGCTGACCGGGCGGTGGGCGGACTTCGGGATCATCCTCGCGTTGTTGGTGCTCAACGGGGTCGTCGGCTTCTGGGAGGAGCACCAGGCGGCCAGCGCGATCGAGGCGCTCAAGGAACGGCTCGCGAAGCTCGCGCGCGTGCTTCGTGACAGCTCTTGGATGACGGTGCCGGCCGAGGAGCTGGTGCCGGGAGATCTGATCGTGATCGAGCGCGGCGACGTGATTCCGGCCGATGGACGGATCGTCGCGGGGGCGGCGGAGGCGGACGAGTCGGCGCTGACCGGTGAGTCGCTGCCGGTCGAGAAGCACGCCGGGGACGGCGTCTACTCGGGAACGATCGTCTCCAGGGGCTCACCGAGGGTGCGTGTGCTGGCCACCGGCGCGCGCACCGAGTTCGGCCGGACGGCCGAGTTGACCGGCAAGGCGGGCCCGCCGAGCCATTTTCAGGCGGCGATCTTCTCGATCGGCCGGTACCTGATCGTGATCGCGATGAGCCTGATCGCGGTGATCGTGATCGTCTCGCTGCTGCGCGGCACCAGCGTGACGGAGACGCTCGAGTTCGCGCTCGTGGTCACGATCGCGTCGATCCCGGTGGCGCTGCCGGCGGTGCTGTCGGTGACGCTGGCGGTCGGCGCGCGCGACCTCGCCAGGCGCGAGGCGGTGGTCAGCCATCTGCCGGCGGTCGAGGAGCTGTCAGGCGTGGACGTGCTGTGCGCGGATAAGACCGGCACGATCACCAAGAACGAGCTCGCGATCGTCGACGTCGTCGCGATCGCCGATGGCGCCGGCCGCGACGAGGTCCTGCTCGAGGCCGCGCTGACCGCCGAACACGACGGTCGCGACCCGATCGACGAGGCGATCCTCGCGGTGCTCTCCGGGCCGCTCGCCGATCACGAGGTGCTCGCGTTTGAGCCGTTTGACGCCGATCGCAAGCGCGCCGAGGCGCGGGTGCGGTTCCCCGACGGCGCTGAGCGCCGGGTGGCGAAGGGGGCGGTGCAGGCGATCGTCGATCTGCCGGGCGTCTCGAGCACGGCCGCGGCGCGCGTGTCGGAGGTCACCGCGGCGTTTGCCCGCAAGGGCTACCGGGCGCTCGCCGTCGCCCGGGCCGACGCCGAGCACTGGCGGCTGACGGGCGTGCTGGCGATCCAGGACCCGCCCCGCGACGACTCGCGCGAGACGCTCGAGCAGGCGCGCCGGCTCGGCCTCAAGGTCAAGATGGTCACCGGCGACCGGGTGGAGATCGCCCGCCAGATCGCCGGCGAGGTCGGGATCGGCGAGCAGATCCTCGACTCGCACGCGATCGCGGATCTCGAGGGCGACGAGCTCGCCGCCACGGTCGAATCGGCTGAGGGGTTCGCGCAGGTGGTGCCCGAGGACAAGTATCGGATCGTCCAGGCGCTGCAGGCGCGCGGCCACATCGTCGGGATGACCGGCGACGGCGTCAACGACGCGCCGGCGCTCAGCCGCGCCGACGCCGGGATCGCGGTCTCCGGCGCGACCGACGCCGCCAGGGCCGCGGCCGACATCGTCCTGCTCGCTGCGGGACTGTCGGTGATCATCGAGGCGATCCACCGGGCCCGCGAGGTGTTCCGGCGGATGACCAACTACGCGATCTACCGCATCACCGAGACGATCCGCGTCGTCCTGTTCGTGACCCTCGCGATCGTCGTCTATGCCTTCTTTCCCCTCACCCCGACCCAGATCGTGCTGCTGGCGATCCTCAACGACGCCGCCATCCTGACGATCGCCTACGACCGGGTCCGGCCCTCGCCCAGACCGGAACGCTGGGACCTCACAGAGGTGCTGAGCATCGCCACCGTGCTCGGGCTCGCCGGCGTGATCGAGTCCTTCACCCTGGTCGCCTTCGCGATCGGGGTGCTCGGCATCGGTCACGCCGAGACGCAGACACTGATGTACCTCAAGCTCTCCGTGGCCGGCCACCTGACGCTGTTCGTCGCCCGCACCCGCGACCGCCTGTGGTCCGCGCCCCACCCCGCCCCGATCCTGCTCATCGCCGTCGTCGGGACCCAGATCCTGGCGACCCTGATCGCCGCCGGCGGCCTGCTGATGAAACCGTTGCGCTGGGAGCTCGTCGCGCTCGCCTGGGGCTACGCGATCGTCTGGGTCCTGGTCCTCGACCAGGTCAAGCTCGCGGCCTACAAGCTCCTCGAGCGGCGCGGCGAGCTCGCGCCGGAGATGCGCGAGCGGTGACCGACCCGACCGACGGAGCACGACCGGTGATCGCGCCCGGCAGCGCGAGCCTGCCACCGCGCGGGCCCGCGACTGATGGTCTCAGGCCGCCGTATCACCCGCGCACCCACGCGCGGCGCCAGCGCGGGGCAGGACTGCTGGGCCTGCGCGAGGCCAGCGCGATGGCGATCGGCGGCATGATCGGCGGCGGCATCTTCAGCGTCCTCGGCGTCACGATCGACCTCGCAGGCCACCTCGCGTTCGCCACCTTCCTGCTCGGCGGCCTGATCGCCGGGCTCACCGCCCACGCATACGCCGGGCTGGCGTTGCGCGCCGGGCGCGCCGGCGGACCGTTCACCTATCTGCGCGACGAGGGGCACACCCGGCCGGCCGCCTGGGTCGCGTGGCTGCTGATCGTCGGCTACGTCTTCGCGCTCGCCGTCTACGCCTTCACCTTCGGCCACTACCTCGCCAACGTCCTGGGCGCCCCGGTGCTGATCGCGCGACTGGCCGGGATCGGCATCCTGGCCCTGTTCGTCGCCATCAACCTCCGCGGGGTGGCGACGTCGGGTCGCACAGAAGACGTGATCGTCGCGACCAAGCTGGCCGTGCTCGCCGGCATCGCCCTGATCGGCCTGAGCATGTTCTCACCCGCCCGCCTCAGCCCACTCAACAACCAGGGGGTCTCCGGGGTCTTTCTCGCCGCCGCGGTGATCTTCGTCGCCTACGAGGGCTTCGAGCTCGTGCCCTACGACTACGACGACATCGCCAACCCCCGACGCACGCTGCCGCGCGCCCTCTACCTCTCGGTCGCGACGGTCGTGCTCGTCTACCTCGCGGTCACCATCGCCTCCCAGATGCTGCTCCCCGATCAAATGATCATCGACCGCAAGGAAGTCGCATTCGCCGTCGTCGGCGAGAAGGCGCTCGGAACCTTCGGCCTCTGGGCAGCGACCGTCGGCGCCGTCTTCTCCACCAGCTCAGCGATCAACGCCACCCTGTTCTCCACCGCACGGCTCGTCCGTGACGTCAGCGCAGCCGGCGAGCTCCCCGCCCGCCTCGGCCACGAGCGACGCGAGCTCCCGGCCGAGGCGATGCTCTGGATCGCCACCCTCGGCGCCGCCTTCTCGCTGCTGCCCGGCATCACCGAGATCGTCTCCTTCGGCTCGCTGACCTTCCTGCTGGTCTTCGGACTGATCAACCTCCTGCACGCCCGCCACACCGCAGCGCCCGGCCCGGACCGCGGACTCGCCTACGTCGGCGCAGCCGCCTGCATCGCCGCCGCCGGCGGCCTTCTCTACTACCTGGCCCGCTCCGACCGCCCGGCCCTGGCCCTGATCGGCGCCTGCGCAGCAGTCATCGCCGCGGCCCGAGCCGCCTTCGTCAAGTCGCGCAAGCGTGCGACGCGCAGCTAACCCGGGCGATGACCCATGTGCGCCCGACCTCGACCCCGACGCGCAATCGGTCCGGCGATGACGATGCCCAGACGTGGACCCGAACCGCAGACACAACACCCCTTCGCGCTCGCCCCCGGCCCGCCGCGCGCGGCCGGACCGGCGCCGCACCGACACCTGGCGTACGACGACGCAGCGCCGCGAACTGCTGGCAACCGGCGCCGGCAGCCCCGGCTGAGCCGCGCGATCAGCTGAGGCGCGTCCGCGCTACGCGGAGTGGACGTGCGTGCGCAGGTCGATCGGGTTGCGGATGCAGTACGCGCCGGGGCAGTGCTCGTCGGCGTCGCGCTTGAGCTCGGCGAGCACCTCGGAGCCGGCGTCGGCATCGACGTCGAGGTACCAGTCGATGTGCTCGACCGGCGGCCGTTCGCTGACGCCGAGTGCGCGGCTCTGGTCGACGACGGTCTCGACGCGTGTGCGCAGTGAGCGCAGCTCGACGCCGCGCCGAGCGGCCTCCTGCGCGTAGGTCATCGCGTAGCAGGCGAGCCCTCCCGAGAAGCAGTAGGCGAGCGGGTTCGGCGCCGCGCCGGCGCCGCCCATCGGGAGCGGATAGTCGGCCTCGAAGACGACCGGCTCGCCGTTCGGGACCGGGATCGTTGCGCGAAACTGCGGTCGGCCGGGCTCGGTCTGCCACTCACCGTCGAAGGCCACGGGCTGGACGACGGCGCTCGGTTCGCTCGCGGCCTTGGCGGCGGTCCGCTCGACCGCTTCGACGTTCACGTTGTGCATCGCCGGTCCTCCTTCAGGCTCTCCTCGCGGAAGGGCGCTCGATGGGCCAGCCCCGCGCTTCCCAGGTGCCGACGCCGCCGTCGGCGACGTGGATCGCCTCCTGCAGGCCGCAGCGTAGGAGCAGTGACGCGGCGACGGCGCTGCGCTGGCCTGACGAGCAGATGACGGCGACCGGGCGCTGCGGGTCGATGCCCTGCGGCACGCCGTGGATGTCGTGGTAGGGCACGTGGACCGAGCCGGGGATGTGCCGCTGCTCCCATTCGCTGCGCTCGCGCACGTCGAGCACCTGGACGTCGTCGATGCGCGCGTGCAGGGCGTCGGCGTCGATGCGCTCGAGCGACCCGGTCGGGCGCTTCTCCTCGTGCCAGCTCGTCATCCCGCCCGCGAGATAGCCGGCGACGTCGGTGATCCCGACGGCCGCGGCGAGGTGGGCCGCGCGGAGGGCGTCCTCGTCGTCGCGGCCGACGAGCACGATCTCGCGGTCGCGGTCGGCGACCCACGCGAGCTTGGTCCCGAATCCGGCGCGCACGGCCGGGTTGCAGATCGCGCCGGGGATGTGGGCGTCGTCGAACTGGAGGTCGGTGCGCACGTCGACGATCACGGCGCCGTCGTCGCGCTTGACCACGACCTGGCGCGGCGTGAGCGGCTCGGCCTGCATGCGGTGGATGCGCAGCGGGCCGCGGTTGAGCGCGACGATCGCCTGGAAGTTCGGCGGCTGCGGCGCGAGCGACCAGATCGCGCGTGCGACGAACGCCTCCTCGTCGTCCTCGGCCAGCATGTCGTTGTGGGCGCGCTCGTAGGCGATCGTGGAGGAGACCTTCATGTCCATCCCCGGGCCGCCGCACAGCGAGCCGCCGAGATGCCCGGGCCAGACCTCGCACTCGCCCGGGAGCGTGAGCAGCTTCTCACGCAGGGAGGCGAACATCCCGTGCGCGCCCTCCTGCTTGTCGACGGCGAGGTCGGGCCGGGCGATGTCGCCGACGAACAGCGTGTCGCCGGTCAGCACCGCCCACGGCTCCGGCCCGCGTGCGGTGTCGACGAGGGCGAACGCGGTGTGCTCGGGCCGGTGGCCGGGCGTGTGCAGCGCGCGCACGCGGACGCGGCCGAGCTCGAGCTCCCAGCCGTCGTCGAACGGCTCGTGCTCGTAGTCGGGCGCGGCGTCGCGGTGGACGTGGATCGTCGCCCCGGTCGCAGCCGCGAGCCGGCTGTGACCGGAGACGTGGTCGGCGTGGTTGTGGGTCTCGAGGATGTGCTCGATCCGGACGCCCATGTAGCGCGCCAGCGCGAGGTACTCCTCGATCTCGAGCTTCGGGTCGACGACCGCCGCCACGCCGGCGTCCTCGTCGCCGATCAGATACGACGCGCAGCCGAGGTCGTCATGGGTGAGCTGGCGGAAGATCATGCGGGTCTCCTGGCGGTCGTGGGCAGGCCGGCGCGCGCCCACGCGATCATGCCGCCCTTGACGTTGACGGCGTCATAGCCGGCGCCGGCCGCGGTTCGGGTGGCGCCGGCGCTGCGCGCGCCGGAGCGGCAGATGAACGCGACCGGGCGGCGGCGGTCGAGCTCGCCGAGGCGCGCCTGCAGCTGGCCGAGCGGCACGTTGGCCGCGCCCTCGACGCGCCCGTCGAGCAGCTCGTGGGGCTCGCGGACGTCGACGAGCGCGAGCTCGCCGGCGGCGAGGCGGCGAGCCGCCTCGCGCGGCGTGATGGCGGGGGTGCGTTGGAAGAACGCCATCGGACTACGCGTGACCGAAGCGGACGTCGGGGAGGATCCGATGCAGCGGCTTGGGCAGCCACCAGGCCCACTTGCCGAGCAGCCGCAGCAAGACCGGGACCAGCAGCAGCCGGACCAGCGCGGCGTCGAGCAGCACGGCGATGCCGAGGATGACGCCCATCTCCTTGGGCGGCAGCGGGCCCGACAGCGCGAAGGTGAAGAACACGGCGACCATCACGGCGGCGGCGGCGAACACGACGCGCCCGGAGTGCGCGACGCCGCCGATCATCGCCTCCTTGGCGTCGTGGCTGCGGTCCCAGTGCTCCTTGGCGCTGGAGAGCAGGAAGACCGTGTAGTCCATCGAGATCGCGAAGATCATCGCGAAGAAGAACACGGGGCCCCAGGCGTCCAGGAAGCCCTGGGATTCGAAGCCGAGCAGCCCGCTGAGATGGCCGTCCTGGAAGATCAGCCGCGCGACGCCGAACGCCGCGCCGGTGGCCAGCAGGTTGGTGAGCACGCCGGCGGCGGCGATGATCGGCGCCTGCAGCGCGATGAGCAGCAGCAGGAACCCGAGCGCGAGCACGACGCCGATGACGAGCGGCGTCTTGGCCGACAGCAGCTGCTCGAGGTCGTGGTTCTCGGCCACCGCGCCACCCACCAGCGCGCCGGCGGGGAGCGCCGCGCGCAGCCGCTCGACGGTCGCGCCGACCGCCTTCGCGGACGGATCGGCCCGCGGCACCGCCTGCACGAGCGCGGCGCCGCCGGCACCGGGCACGGCCGGCATGACCTGGGCGATGCCGGGGTCGCGCTTGGCGACCGCGGCGACCCGCTGGGCGGCGGCCTGCGTGGTGACGATCTGGACGGCGCCCGGGGCGCCGGTGCCGAACGCCTGCTGGACCTGCGTGTACCCGACGCGCGAGCTGTCGGTGGTCGGCACGACCTTGATCGACGGCATGCCGGTCTTCAGGCCGAGCACCGGGGTCGCGAGCGCGAGCAGGACGAGCACCGCGACGGCCCCGAACGCGACGGGGCGTTTCCACAGGCGCTCCGCCCACGCCGCGAAGCGCGGTGAGCGGTGCTCGCCCGAGTGCACCCACGGCAGCGAGAGGGCGTCGACGCGCGCGCCGAGCTTGGCGAGCACGGCGGGCAAAAGCGTCAGCGTCGCCGCGAGGATGAAGGCGACCGCCAGCATGATCCCGAGCGCCATCGAGCGAAACGCCGGGCTCGGGACGAGCATCACCGCCGTCAGCGAGATCAGGACGGTGAGACCGCTGAACAGCACGGCCTTGCCGGCGGTGTCCATCGTTTCCGCGACGGCGTGCTCGACGGGCTCCTCCGAGCCGAACAGCGCGCCGCGGAAGCGCATCACGATGAACAGCGCGTAGTCGATCCCGAGCGCGAGCGCGAACATCAGCGCGAAGTTCATCGCCCAGATCGAGATGTCGAGCAGCTGGGTGCCGAGATACAGCGAGCCGGCCGACGCGGCCAGCCCGAGGATGGTCAGCATCAGCGGCAGCCCGGCGGCGACGAGTGAGCCGAACGCCAGCACCAGGATGACCAGCGTGACCGGCCAGCTGAACAGCTCCGAGCGCATCATCGCCGAGCGGTTGGCGGCGTTGAAGTCCGACCACATGCCGCTGGCGCCGGTCAACGACACCTGGACGCCGTCGCCCTGCAGGCGGTTGAGCCGGCCCTTGAGGTCGTCGGCGGCGCGCACCATCGTGTTCGCGTCGGCGCCGGCGCCGGCCTGCACGATCGCCGTGTGCCCGTCGCGCGAGATCGACGTCCCGGCCTGCGGCGCCACGACCGCCTTCACCCGCGGATCCGCCCGCAGCACGCGCTCGCTCGCCGCGACCGCGCGCGCGAACGCGGGGTCAGCCACGGTCTTGGCCGGCGAGTGCACGACCACCATCAGCGCGCTCGAGGACAGCCCCTGGAAGTTCTGATCGATCGCCGTGCGCGCGGCGACCGACTCCGAGCCCGTGGCCTCCCAGCCCGCGCCCGACAGCGCCGTCTCGACCCTCGGCGCAAAGACGCCGAGCGCGACCACCACGACCGCCCAGGCGATCGCGACGGTCCGGAAGTGCGTGGCCGTGTAGCGACCCAACCGGCCGACCGGTCCATACCTGTTCATCGAAGATCGAGCTCCTTGGCGGGATGGATCGCCGAGCGCAGCCCGCACGCGCGGCGAAGGACGAGCGAGGCGGGACAGGCTCCGACGACCACGTAGAGCCATTGGTTGATGCCGACGAATGCCGTCAGCAGGAGACACCACGGCGAGACGGCGGCGGCCAGCAGTGCGCTGATCAGCACGACCGAGCCGGCCAGCGCGAACAGCGCGCGCTCCAGCGGCCAGGCGCTCATGACGCCACGCCACGCTGGAGGATCGCGTCGAGCTCGGACACTTGGCGGCGCAGCCCGCCGCACACCTGATCGCACAGCTCGAACACGCCGTCGTCGGCGATCGCGTACAGCGACGACGTGCCCTGCTTGGTGCGGGCGACCATGCCGGCGTTGAGCAGCACGCCGAGGTGCTTGGACACGTTCTGCTGTGACGCGCCGACCGCCTGCTGGAGCTCCAGCACCGTCGCGTCTCCGTCGCGCAGACGATCGAGCAGCCTGATCCGCACCGGTTCCGCGAGCACGCGGAAGCGCGCAGCGATCAGGGCCACGAGCGCCTCGGGAAGCGGATGCGGAATGGAAGGGTCGAGGGACATGCGAGTACCGTATCACAACTGCACAGTTGTGTGCTTGATAATCGCTATGGTGTTCGACACACTCTCGCGTTCACAACGTGGTGCTGCTCCACGACGATGCCGAGTTCGAGCGACTGCTGGCAGTGGAGTCGTGCGGACACCGCCGCCGGCCCGGCCGGTCACCTCAAACCGCGGCCAAGCGGGGGGCTCAACGCTCGCGCGCTCTGACGGCGCGTGGCCGTCTGGGTCAGCGTCCATGCCCGGGGCCTCCTGGATCGGTGGTGCATGACGCGGACGGAGTGCGGACTCATGCGCATCGCCTTCCGTAGTAACCGCTCTACAACGATACAGTTGTGTGTCGATACGGTAGGCAGCGTGCCGCTTCCCCATCCGCTCCCCGCAGCGCTGATCGCGCTCATGGCCCGCCGGTTTCACCTGCTGGGCGAGCCGATGCGACTCCGGCTGCTCGATCGACTGCGGGACGGCGAGGCGACCGTGCACGAGCTCGCAGCCGAGCTCGACACCTCGCAACAGAACGTCTCCAAACACCTCGCGATGCTGACCGACACCGCCATCCTCACGCGGCGCAAGGACGGCATCCACGTCCACTACGCGATCGGCGACGAGGAGATCTTCGCCCTCTGCGAGCAGATGTGCGGCTCCCTCGAGCACCAGCTCCGGGGACTCGCGGCGCTGGTCGACGACTTCGCGGTCCGCCCGGCCGCGCTGAATCCGCAACCCATGGAGTGAAACCGATGGATGTGACCACCGACACCTTCGAGCGCGACGTGATCGAGCGCTCCCGCGAACTGCCCGTCGTCGTCGACTTCTGGGCCGCCTGGTGCGGACCGTGCCGCATGCTCGGCCCCGCCTTGGAGGCGGAGGCCGGCAAGCGCGTGGGCCGGCTCGAGCTGGCCAAGCTCGACGTCGACACGAACCCGGCGCTCGCGCGTCGCTACCGGATCCGGGGGATCCCGGCGGTCAAGGTCTTCCGCGACGGCGAGGTCGTCCGCGAGTTCGTCGGCGCCCTGCCCGCGGCGGCCGTCGCCCGGTTCCTCGACGAGCTGACCGGCCCGACAGCCGCCCGGCGGCCGCTCGACGAGCACGGCGCGGCCGGACAGCCGACCGAGGTCCTCAGCTGATGGCCCCGAGCGTCTCCAGCAAAGTCGGCGTGCGGCCGAAGGAGTTCCACTTCCCGCTCTCGGTCGAGTGGCTCGGCGAGCGCCGAGTCGCTGCCCGCGTGCACGGCAAGCCGCCGATCGAGATCACCCCACCGCCGGTCTTTCGCGGCACCGACCCCTCCACCTGGAGCCCCGAGGACTTCTTCGTCGCCGCGGCGGCCTCGTGCCTCGCGGTCACCTTCACCGGGCTCGCCGCCCGCGCCGGGCTCGCCTACACGAGCCTCAAGGTCGACGCCGACGGCATCGCCGGGCAGCGCCCGGACGCCCGCTTCGGCTTCACGCGGCTCCTGCTCCGACTCGAACTCGAAACCGAGCCCCACGACGAGACACAGGCGCGAGCGCTCGCCGAGCAGGCTGAAACGAACTGCCTCGTCTCGGCATCGCTCGACGTCCCTGTTGAGACCGTGATCGAGATCAGACAACCATCGACACCATGATCTCGGCGCCGCCCGTCGGGCCTCCACACGGCGCCCGTGCGCGTCGACCGCAACCGGCACGGGAGGCCGCTCGACGAGCCGATGAGGAGGCGGCCGCTGCGCAGGGCGTGCGGATGGGCGCCGGCGACGCTGTTCTTCGAGCGGCGGAGGGAGGCCCGCTTGGGAACCCCCCCACCCCCGGTTGCTGTCGTGGCGTCGTCCGCTCCACCAGCCGGCCCTTCGGCGGCAGCTCCGGTCCCTCGTCGACGCCGGGGTCGCGACTTGATGAACGAGCGGTACGCGGTGGCGCGCGATCGGCACCGGCGAGGCCCGCCGGCGACTGTAGAAGCCGCGGGGCACCACCCCGGTCGCGCGCGAAGCGCCGCCGCCTTCCTCCCGCGACCGGCCAGCGCCACAACCCAAGCCGGCGGCGGATAGCATGAGCGGCGAGCCCGCCTGAGCGATGGTCGTCTGCGTTCCCATCACCCCCGAGGGTCTGGTCGACCCGCGCTGGGGCCGGGCAGGTCGGGTCGCGCTCGCGACCGTAGGCGAAGCCGGAATCGAGGACTGGCAGGAGCTCGACGTCGGCTGGGACAGCCTCCGCGACTCCGGCGGTGAAGGCTCCCACCACGCCCGCGTCGCGCGCTTCTTGCGCGACCACGACGTCGAAGCGGTGGTCGCGCATCACATGGGCGACGGCATGCGACACATGCTCGAGAAGATGGGGCTGACCGTGCGGCTCGGGGAGGCGGGCAGCGCGAGGGAGTCCGCGACCGCAGCGGCCGGCATCGATCCGGACGACCGGCTGCGCTCGCTGTGACAGGTCGGCCCAGGCCGCCGCGAGCGATCGTCGACGGGCGGTCGGCGGCGATGCCCAGCCGGTCGGAACGCAGTGCATCGATTCGCCGGACAGCCGGCCCTCCGCGAGCTCGTTTACCCAGCGACAGAGCAGCAGGACGAACTGCTCGTCGGGGTGACTGTCGGCCAGCCGGTCGAGGTGCGCGGCGAGGTCGGCGCGCTCGCTGCGGGCCAGCGCCGCGAGGCGCCCGTCGTCGGCGACCTGCCTGCCTGCGGAGGGCCGATCGGCGGCGGCTCCTTCGCCCATCGCCGATCACGAGCCTGGGCTCGCTGAGGGCCACACGCCTGTGAGGTCGCGCATCACGCCAGCCCACCACTGGTGCTCTCACGCTCGACCGGTCCTCGACCGCGAGCAGCCTTGACAGCCTCCCCGCGGACCCCGATCACGACCAGCAGGCTCAGCCGAGCGGTCCTCGCGCAAACGCACGAGACATGACCGCCGTCCACGAACAGGCACGCGCAACGAGCAAGACGCAGCCGGACGGCACGGAAGCGCGCGCTCGGCCTCCCAGTCCCGTTGCACAGCCGGCTGGCCGTCGAGCACGACAGCCCGGACGCATCCTCGCCGAGCGAGCTGCTCGGACGCCGGGCGGATGTCGCGCGTCGACAGGCCGCGCAGGCAGAGCACCGGCAGCACGTCGTTGACCCTTCGGCGACCGGCGCGGGCAGGCGGGCAGGATCCGCGAAACCGAGCCGCTGGCGCTGCCGGCGACGCGGCCGCCGCGTGTCTCCTCGCGACAACGCGGCGGGCGACGGACGCGGCGCGTGCACGCGCGCTCGGACGGCTCAGCCGCCGAAAGCGGCGGGCTCTCGCAGCTCGATCCAGAGGGCGTCGGCGACGGCGAGGACGCGTCCCTCCGCGTCGTAGAGCGCAGAAGCCGAGTGGTGCTTGCGGCGGTCGCTGCCGATCGGCCACGCGACGACGACGTGGGGCTCCCCGGCGCGCGGCCACTCCCGCAGCTCGACGGTGAGCGACGCGAGGACAACGATCTGAGCGCGGTGGTCGACAGCCTCGAGCGCGTACGCGCTCGGGCAGTCGAGCGCTGCCCACGCAAGCAGCGGATCGTCTGACTCCGGCGTCCACGGGGCAGCGACGAGCGGGCCGTCCGCGACGCGACCGGCGTAGATCCGCAGGCCGTCGTCGCGCGCCGTCCCGCAGACGAAGCACGTCGGGAACCTGTGATGCGCGAAGCCCACGTACCCGCGCGTCGCGATCTCGGCCTCCTCGACCGTCGGCGCCCGCGGGGCCTGCGCTTGAACAGCGGCCGGCACGGCCGTGGCGATGACATCGTCGCCGCTGAGCAGCGAAACAGAGCCGTCCTCGTCGCGCCGGCGCAGCAGCGGCACATCCAACGGCGGCGGCTTGCGCAGCGACACACGGACCGCCGGCGCCTTGACCAACGTGCCCACCAAACCGCACGCGTAACCCCCATTCGCGGAGCTCGGCGGGCCATTGAAGCGCCGATCGATGACGACCCGATCGTTCATGGCTTCAGCCCACCTCGCAGCCGGCCGCGCGCGAGCGCGTTCGACGCGCTGCACCAGACCGCTCTGACGCGCCCAGGGACATGACCTCACTCAAGCACCATTCCAACTCCGCCGGATTCCCGCAGCGCGCCGGAAGGACGGCGCATCGCCGGCGCCGGTATCGCTGCGCCAGCCCACCAGCACGTCGGGGTCTTCCTCGAGCGCCGCGTCGCGGGCCGCCGGCGCGGTCCAAAGCGGTCGATGCCAAGGAAGGAGTTGCCGCACCCCGATCGCGGTAGCGGAAGCTCGCGGGGGCTAGGGTGGGGTGGGATGGTCGGTCCCGTGCCAGCCACGACGACGCTGTCGTCACTCGCCGCTCAGGTCGGCGTGCTCGTGCGGCGGCTGCCCGATATGGCCGCGATCTGGGGTGGAGGGCGGCTGGACCCGAAGCTGCGCGAGGAGGTGATGCTCGCCGTCGCCCGCGCGAACGCGTGTCGCTGGTGCACGCTCGCGCACCGCCGGTGGGCGCTCGCTGAAGGGCTGACCGACGCCGAGCTGGCCGCCCTGGAGGGGCACCGGCCCGAGGCGTTCGACCGGCCGACCTGGGCCGCGATCGCCTGGGCTGAGGCTCGCGCACACGCCGATCTCGGCCCTGCGCCCGCGGAGCTCGAGCGCGAGTTCGAGCTCCACTACGACGCCGCCCAGCGGGCTGACCTCGATCTGGTCGCGACGGCCATGACGGCAGCCAACCATTCGGCCAATACGTTCGACGCGCTACTCGCCCGCCTTCGCGGTCGGCCGGTTTCGGGCAGCCGGCTGCTCGACGAGGTCGTGATCGGGGCCGGCGTGGGCCTGTCGATCGCGCCGATCGCCGGCTATCTGGCGATCAGGCGCCGCCGGTCGCCGCTTCGGCTGGCGAGCGAGCTGCGTACGCGGCTCGGCCGGCGCTAATGCGGCGCCGTGGCGCCTTGACCATGATCGTCGAGGCGACCGTTGAGCCGGGTGCCGCCGTGGCCGGCGCGGGCCGGGCCTGACGCCGCGATCATTCCGTGGGCAGGGAGACCGTGAACCGGGCGCCGCCGTTGCGCCCTTCACCGACCGCGACGCTGCCCCCGTGCGCTCTCACGATCTCGTCGACGACGGCGAGCCCGATGCCGCGGCCGGCGACCTGCGCCGATGCGCTGCCGCGCCAGAAGCGGTCGAACACGCGCTCGCGCTCGTCGACGGGGATCGCCGGGTCCGTCGTCGCTGACCTCGAGCTGCACGATCCCGTTGACGGCGCCGACGGCGACGTCGACGCGGCCGTCCCCGGGCGCGAACTTGAGCGCGTTGGAGAGCAGGTTGGCGATGACCTGGCCGAGCTTCGCGCGGTCGCCGCGCAGGCGGGCCGTGGCCAGCTCGGTGTGCATCTGCACACCCTTGGCCGCGAATTGAGGGCTCAGCGCCTCGAGTTGGGTCGCGGTCAGCTCGGCCAGGTCCACGGATGTGGAGTCCATCGCGAGCACGGGTGCCCCGGCCCGCCGCAGCGCGTCGAGTTGCTCGACGAGCGATTCGAGCCGCAGGACCTCCTCGTGCAGCGATGCGAGCCGCGCCGGCGTCGGCGCCTCGATGCCGTCGATGAGCTCCTCGAGGTTGCCGCGCAGGATCGTGAGCGGCGTGCGCACCTCGTGCGAGAGGTCGGCGACGAGCCGGCGCCGCGCCTCGTCCTCGCGCTCCAGGGTCGCGGCCATGGCGTCGAAGGCGGCGGCGAGCTCGCCGAGCTCGCCGGGTGCCTGCGCGCCGCCTGCGCGCGCGCCGAGCTCGCCGGAGCGCAGCCGCCGCGCCGCTCCGGTGAGGCGGCGCAGCGGCGCGGAGAGACGGCGCCAGACGAGCCCGGCGGCGAGCAGGGCGATCGCCACCGCGATCGCGGAGCCGACGAGCACCGCGTCGGCGAGCGAGTCGCGCAGGCGCTGCTCGGCCGCGCCGAGGCCGGTCGGGAAGCGCAGCTCAGCCGTCCCGACGCGCCGGCCGGCCACGGTCACCGGGGCGGTCACCCGCGACGCGTGCGACCCCGCGCGCAACCCGCCGCCGCGACCGCGACCCGGACCGATGACCACGGCGCCCTGTCCGTCCCGGACGACGAGGACCGCCTCGTCACGCGCTGCGACGGCGCCCGCCGGCGCGGTGTCAGCAGCGTCCCAGGACCCCGCGGCGGCGTATGCGCGCGCCAGCGCGGCGGCTGCGCGACGCGCCGCGCCGGCGCGGTCCTGGTCGCTGAGCCGGCGCGTCTCGGTGCGCGTCGTGACGAGCATGACCAGCGCGAGCGTCGCCACCGCGATGACGGCCACACCCACGAATGCGGCCGCCAGGCGGGCCGCCAGTGACGCGCGCGAGTCGCCCTCAGCCATCGCGGGGGAGTCCGAGCCGGTAGCCGACGCCGAGCACCGTGTGCACGATGACGGGATGCCGGGGGTCGGCCTCGATCTTGCGCCGCAGGTTCTTGACGTGCGAGTCGACGGTCCGCTCGTAGCCCTCGAACTCGTAGCCGCGGACTTCATTGATGAGCTCGAAGCGCGACGCGACGCGGCCGGGCGTCCGCGCCAGCGCCGTCAGCAGCCCCCACTCGGTCAGCGTGAGGTCGACCCGCTCGCCGCGGACGGTCAGCTCGTGGCGGTCCTCGTCGATGCGCAGCTCGCCGCCGCCGAACGACGTGGGGCGTGGTTCGCCGGGGGTGGAGGTGGCGCGTCGACGCAGCACCGCCTGCACGCGCAGGACGAGCTCGCGCGGGCTAAACGGCTTGGTGACGTAGTCGTCCGCGCCCAGCTCGAGGCCGGCGATGCGATCGGGCTCCTCCGAGCGGGCGGTGAGCATCAGGATTGGGACGTCGGAGGAGTCGCGCAGCTCGCGGGCGACCTCCTCGCCCGGCACGTCGGGCAGCCCAAGGTCGAGCACGACGAGGTCGGGATGGGCGTCGGCGGCCATCGTGATGGCCTCCGCTCCGGAGCCGGTGGTCAGCACGCGCAGTCCCGCGCGCTCGAGATAGCGGCGGACGAGCTCGCGGATCTTGGCCTCGTCCTCCACGATCAGCACCAGGTGCGCCACGTGCGCTCAATCCTACGGTCGGCGGGCGACGCGGTGCCCGCCCCGCGAGGGGGGCACCGCGTCCGGATGGCTAGCTGCGGTACGGGCAGTCCGCGCCGCGGTTGCCCGGCCCGCCGCCGGCGCGCCCCAGGCCCCGGCCGTCGCGCTGCTGGGAGCGCTGGGCGTGGCGCGGGCCGGTGCCGTCGCGCTTGCGCAGCTGCTGCTGCGCGGTCGTGCCGGACGTCTGCGACTGCGCAGCCTGCGGGGTGTTGCCGTACGGGCAGGTCGGCGTGTCGGCGGCCACGGCGACGCCCACGCCGAGGGTGCCGACGACGGCGGCGGTGGTCAGAGCGATCCTCGTGCTGCGGCGAAGCATCGTGTGCCTCCTCGGCTGGTTGACGTTCACGGGCCGATCGTCGCTCGCGCCGGTGCAGCCTCCGTGTCGGTCGTGTGGAGGCCGTGTGAATCTCCCCCCGGTCAGGCCGCGACCTCGTCGAGCGCGTCGAGGAGGCTCTGGGCGCCCACCACGCCGGGTGCGGACCGCGTCGAGGTCGTCGTCAGCACGCGCGAGGCCGAAGTCCGCATCGAGGTGCCCGACACCGGGATCGCGACGACGAGCGCGCACACGTGTTCGAGCGCTTCCGGCGCGGGCGCAGTCGTAGGCGGCCGCGGCATCGGACTCGCCGTCGTCGCCGACATCGTCCGCGCGCACGGCGGCCGCGTCCAAGCCGACAGCACCGGCCCCGACCGCGGCGCGCGGTTCACCGTCAAGCTGCCTGGAAAGCGCTCCAGGCGAGGATGACCGGCGGCGGACACCGCCGCGGCGTGCGGAAAGTGCGCCGCGCCGGCGCGGGCTTACCCGGATGGCAGCGCCCCGCAGAAGAGCGAGCCTGGGCAGCAGCGCCCATGGGACCGACGCCATCCACAACGGCCCTCGCCGGCCCGCCGATCCGGCGGCACGCGCGCCGCGCCGACGCCTTCGTGCTGCCGCGGCCCGTGCCGGACGAGCCGGGGCGGTTCGTCGTCGACGCCACGTGGGGCACAATCATGCCGATCGCACTGGCGCCGGGGGTGCGCACCGTCGGCGAGCTCGAAGTGATCGCGCACATCGCGGCCGGCCTGCCGCTGATCGACACGCGGCTGCCACGCAACCTGCAGGCGGGGACGCTCCCGACGGCGCGCTCGCTGCCGCACACCGACGTGTCCGCCCGCGTGGACGAGCTCGACCGCGCGGCCGACACGATCCTCTTCTGCAATGGGCCGCAGTGCGCCGCGACGCCGGACGCGATCCGCACGCTGCTCGCCGCCGGGCACCCCGCCGAGCGCCTGCTCTACTACCGTGGCGGCATCCACGACTGGGTCACGCTCGGACTGCCGCTGGAGCCGCTCGCCGATCAGCCGGCCCTGCTCTCCGAACGGTGACCGACACCGACCGAGAGCTTCACGGTCGACCCGACGTCGCCGGGTGGCCATGGCGGCGGTCTGCTCGACGGCCTCGACGCTGACGTCATGCGTTGGGCTCGGTTCCTTCGGGTTCCTATCGTCGGGCCTTGCCCGGCGACCGGCTGGCGCTCGTCCTGGTCGCGATCGGCGACCCCGCGCGAGCTTCGTGCCGAGGCCAGCGCGCGGCCGGATTACACGCGGCTCCAGGGATGTGCGCGTCGCCGAGCTCCAGGCTCTGCCTCGTCGCTCGGCGCACAGCAGCTCGCCTACCGGGCGGGCGCGCAGCAGGAAGCGGTCGGTGTGGTCAGCTGAGCCATGCGGCCAGTTCGGTGAGGGCGCCGGGGCGCACGTAGTAGTAGACGAACAGTCCGTGCTTTTCGGAGCCGAGGATGCCGGCGTCGCGGAGGATCTTGAGGTGGTGGCTGATGGTTGGTTGGGAGAGCTCGAAGAGTGGTGCGAGCTCGCACGGGCAGACTTGTCCGGGGTGGTCGCGCAGGACGTCGACGAGGCGCAGGCGGACGGGGTCGGCGAGTGCCTTGGCGATGGCGATGAGCCGCTGCGCGAGGTCGTTGTCGATGGTGGGCGCGACCGGCGAGCACGTGCACGGCTCGCCGGCGGGGCGTTTGCGCTTGGGGGCGATGTCCAGTGCGGCGCTCATCGCGCGGCGTCGGTGAGCAGGCGCTTGACCTGTTCGAGCGACGGGACGTGGCCGGAGCTGGCGAGCTGGCCGTCGATGGCGAGCGCGGGCGTGCTGATGACGCCGAGGCGGGCCATTTCGGCGTAGTCGGTGATCTTGGCGACGGTCGCGTCGAGGCCGAGTCCGGCGACGGCGTCGCGGGTGACGGCGGCGAGTGCGTCGCAGCGCTTGCAGCCGGGGCCGAGGACGGTGATGGTGGTCATTTGGAAGGGTCCTTTCAGGACGCCAGGACGAGGTTGAAGAGCAGGCCGACGGCGGTGATCGAGACCGCGACGGTGGCGGCCCAGATGGCGATCAGGCGGACCTTCAGGACGCGGCGCAGGAGGATCATCTCCGGCAGCGAGAGCGCGACGACGGCCATCATGAAGGCCAGCAGCGTGCCCATCGCGACGCCCTTGGCGTGCAGCGCTTCGATCAGCGGCAGCACGCCGGCGGCGTTGGAGTACAGCGGGACGCCCATCAGCACCGCGGCGGGCACGGCGAGCGGGTTGCCCGAGCCGGCGATCGAGGCGAGCGCGTCCGCGGGCACCCAGCCGTGGATGACGGCGCCGAGCGCGATCCCGGCCAGCAGGTAGGGCCAGACCTTGCCGAGGATCGAGCGGACCTCGCCGCGCGCGTTGGTGAGCCGGTCTGACCACTGCAGGCCGGCGGCCGGGTCGGCGCACACGGGCACGTGGGTCTCGAACACGAACGGCTCGACGTAGCGCTCCAGGCGCAGGCGACCGAGCACCACGCCGGCGACGATCGCGATGATCAGGCCGGAACCGACGTACAGGGCGGCGACGCCGAAGCCGAACAGCCCGAACAAGAGCACCACCGCCACCTCGTTGACCATCGGGGAGGCGATCAAAAAGCTCAGGGTCACGCCGAGCGGCACGCCCGCCGAGACGAACCCGATGAACGCCGGCACGGCCGAGCACGAGCAGAACGGGGTCGCGACCCCGAGCGTCGCGGCCAGCGCGTTGCCGACGCCCTCGCGGCGCCCGCCCAGCAACGCCCGCGTGCGCTCGACGCTCATGAACGACCGCAGCACGCTGACCGCGAACACGATCCCGGCCAGCAGCAACGCGATCTTGGTCGAGTCATAGACGAAGAACCGCACCGACTCGCCCACGCGCGAGTGCAGATCCACGCCCGCCACGTCCGCGAGCAGCCAATCCCACGCCGGAGCCAGCGCCTTGATGACCAGCACCCACACCAGCGTCCCCACCGCGAGCACGGCCACGGGCCGCCCAGCGACACGCCGGCGCGCGGCGCGCGCCGGCTCGGGCGACGACGGGGCGACGACATCGGTGACAGACACGGTTGACAGACCTCTCGGAGACGACTATTCCTTCGATGAGTATCGATACAACTGTCGGCGCGGTGGTCCGTACGAACCACGGTTCTCGCGTACGTCTGCGGTGTTCGCGCACGCGCTGTCCGGGACGACTACGGAGGTCGCAGCCGTGTGTGCGGCAAACCACGGTGCGGGATCGGTGGTTCGCGGCCGACGTCTGAGGTAATTGCCGCTGTTGGTCTGGCGGCTGACATGACCCTGCTGGAGGACCGTTCCGGATGCGCCGTTTCAACAATCTGAGTCTGCGGGTCAAGTTGTTCGGGATGGCGGGCGTGCTGCTGGGCTTGGCGCTGGTGATCGGCGTGGTCGGGGTGACCGGCCTCTCGACGGTGGCGTCGACGAGCCGCGCGGGTTTTGCGAGCGAGACCAAGCCGCTCGGTGAGTTGGGCGTCGCGCAGGCGAAGTTCAACGAGAACCGTGCCCTGGCCTACATTCACCTGCTCGCGGTCGACGACGCCAAGCGCCAGACGACGCGGGCGACCGTGATGGCCAATCGCCAGGTGATCGCCGAGCGGCTGGCCGCCGTCGCGCCCGAGATCACGCCCGACGAGGCCGCGGCGTTCAAGGAGATCCGGTCGGTCATGAAGGCCTACCTTGCCGGTTATGACCGCATCCTTGAGCTCTCTGACGCGGGCCGTCAGGACGACGCGTTCGCGTATGCGACCGCGAAGGTGGCGCCGCTGACCAAGACGCTGGCCAAGGACTTCGACACGCTCTACGCGACCGTCACCGAGCACGCCGCCGCCAGCAACGACAAGATGGACCAGGTCGCGTCCGCGCGCCGGACGCTCACGATCGTGCTGCTAGTGCTCGCCGCGGCTCTCGGGATCGGCGTCGCGGTCATCGTGTCACGCGCGATCGTGCGCAGCGCGGCCGCGATCCTGGACCGCTTGAGCGTGCTCAAGGACGAGGATGTCAGCGGCCTCTCGGGCGCGCTGCGCGCTGCGGCGCGCGGCAACCTGAGCAAGCAGGTCCAGCCCGTCACCGAGCCGATCCCCGACCCCTCCAGCGACGAGTTGGGCCGGATCGCCCGGGCGGTCAACGAGATCCGCGAGACCACGCGCGACTCGATGCTCGCCTACAACGCGATGGCCGCGCAGCTGCAGAGCATGATCGGCGATATGTCTCAGGCCGCGGGCACGGTCTCGATGTCCTCCCAGGAGATGGCCAAGACCTCCGACGAGGCCGGTCGCGCGGTCGGCGAGATCGCCAGCGCCGTCGGCGAAGTCGCGGCTGGTGCGGAACGCCAAGTGCGCTCGATCGACTCCGCGCGCGGCGTCAGCGACCAGGTCGTGACGGCCACCCGCGCCTCGGCGCAGACGGCCCGCGAGACCGCCGCCGCCGCACAGGGCGCCGCCACGCTCGCCGAGCAAGGCGCCGCCGCGGTGACCCAGGCGACCGAGGCGATGGCCGCGGTCAAGCAGTCCTCGGCGCACGCCGCCGATGTGATCCGCGCGCTGGGCGGCAAGTCCGAGCAGATCGGCGGGATCGTGGAAACGATCACCGGCATCGCCGAGCAGACCAACCTGCTCGCCCTCAACGCCGCGATCGAGGCCGCCCGCGCCGGCGAGCAGGGCCGCGGCTTCGCCGTCGTGGCCGAGGAGGTCAGAAAGCTCGCCGAAGACTCCCAGCGTGCGGCAGCCACGATCGCCGAACTGATCCGGGAGGTCCAAGCCCAAACCACGGCCGCGGTCGAGACCGTCCAAGCCGGCGCCGAGCAAACCGACACCGGCGCCGCAACCGTCGAGGACGCCCGCGACGCGTTCCTACGGATCGGCGAGTCCGTCTCAGACGTCACCATCCGCGTCGACGAGATCGCCGCCGCCGTCCAGCAGATCACCGCATCGGCCGAACGCATGCAACACGACATCGCCGAAGTCGCCGCCGTCGCCGAGCAGTCCTCGGCATCGGCCGAGCAGGTCTCGGCCTCCACGCAACAAACATCCGCGTCCACGCAGGAGATCGCAGCCTCCGGGATCGAACTCGCACGCGTCGCCCAGACCCTCGAGCAACTCGTCAGCGGCTTCATGCTCGACGCCTCCTTCGGCGAGGCCAAGACCAAACACCTGGCCTGGAAACAACGGCTCGAGCACTACCTCAAAGACCAAGCGCAGATCGACGAGGCCGCCGCGGCCGATGACACCCGCTGCGACCTCGGTCGCTGGATCCACGGCGGCGGAACCACCAACTACGGCGACCTGCCCGAAATGCAAGCGCTCAAGCGCGACCACCACGCCTTCCACCAAAACGTCGGGCACGTCATCGAGCACAAGCGAGCCGGCGACCTGCCCGCCGCGCGCGCCGGGCTGGCCGGAATCGATCAGCGAAGCCAGCAGGTCGTCGAACGCCTCGACGCGATCGAACGGATCCTCTAACTCAAACCGCCGCCGTCTCCCCCGCGAGCCAGACCCCCCAACCCACCACGCCAACGAGCGCCGGACCGTCGCGCCGGCGCGCGCACCGCGCAGGCCGACCGGCTCCGTCGCCAGCGACAGAGCGAGCCCTCGAGCAAGACGTCAAGGCAACGACGCCAGAGATCCGGCGGATCGCATGCCCGGGCGCCGAAGTGATCGTCGCGATCAAGATCAGCGCGACTTCCGCACCGCCGAATCGACCTTGCGCATGACCGCCCGCACCCCCTCGCCGGCGGCGCCCAGCCGGTCGGCCACCCCGATTCAGCCACGATGGGCGGCGATCACGTCCGCCACAACGACCATATAGCCCACCAGTCGCATACGCGCGCTGCCGGGCCCGCGAAACTGCTCGCGTACGACCGCCAGCAGACGCGCGTAGTGCCCGGCCACGAGCGCCGAGACAGGCTAATGCTCCTTATGTTGTCGCGGCAAGGTCGACCGGCAGGCGTGCGTAGCATCGTCAAGTCGTGACAAACGAGCGCGAGTTGCGCTACAGCGCCGCCGACCTGAGGGAGTGCGCGTTCCCACCGAACGCCGGGCGGGCGGTTCGCGCGCGCGACGTGCTGCTGGTCGAGATCCTCGACGTCGAGGGCGACGCTGAACTGCCCGACGAGTACCGGAGCCACCCGCCGGCGGGCTGTCCTCGCCGCGTCGGGCTTGAGCTCGTCACGCCTCGATCCTTTGATCTGGGCCGCGGCGTGATGCTTGGCCGACTCGCCAAGGGCGAGCACGACCTCGTGGCCGCCGCCTGCGAGCCTCGTGGCCACTTCTTCCGAGCGGCGCCTTCCTTGGCCGTCCGCTACGCCTTCTGGCGCGACGTTACCGAGGCGGCGATCAGCGACACGGGCGTCGTCGACATCGCCGAGTGGGACTCCGGTGACCTCCTCTTCGCGGCCGTGTCGCTCTCTCGCTACGTACGCGACAACGCGGCGAGCACCGATTCCGCAGCTCGCCTCGTCGACTACAAGGACGGCGGCCACCAGGTCATCCCGCGCAAGATCTACGAGTCGAGCCACACCTACCGGCTGCCTCTCATCGAGCGCGACTGGCTCGACGACGACGACGCAGCTGCCCTTCGTCGCCTCCTCGAGGCCTATCGGAGACGCGAGACCGCGCTCCCTGACCGGGTGCGGCGCGCGATGTGGCGCGCCGAGTACGCAGCCTGGACGAGGTGGGCCGACCACGCCATCCCCCTTGTCGTCGCTGCTTTCGAGTCGCTGTTCGCGACGCGAATCGAGGACCTGACACGGAACTTCAAGCGACGACTGCCGATGTTGGCGCAGATGGTCGAAGTCGACGGAGTCGACGCCGGCTTCGCTGAGCGCCTGTACATCGCTCGTTCCGAGGACGTCCACGGCCACGCCGTCAACCTCGTGGCCGGGTGGAGCGATGAAGCGGTCGCGGACTTCCGCCTTGCGCTTGGCTTGCTGCGCCGCGCGCTCCGGCGACTCATCGAGAACGACACGTTCGCGCAGCACTTCGTCGACAAGGAGTCCGTCGATCGGCTCTTCGGCTACCAGGTGCCGCCGGTCTTCTCCGCCGCACCCGACGCCTGACATCGTTCTGTCCCACCCCCGGGCTAGCTTCTGCCCGTCCAACGATTGGCAGATAAACGGGGATATCTGCCACTCGGCGAGGCGAGCGGAGAACCCCGTCGATGAGATGAGAGGCAGTGGATTGGCGAGCTGAAAGCAACGCGGGGGCGGCACCGCGATCAGCAGCCCGCGCGGATCGGGCGTGCGCGAGTGCCGGCGGCCGTCCAGTCAGGCGCTCCGGCTCGCGCGCGAGCTGGAGCGTGCCGATGTCGCCGTCTGAGAGCACGATGGCAACGACCGGTGACGTCGCGTGGCGGTCCGCGATGCTGTGTTTGTGCCGTGCGGGCGGCGGCGCCGTCCGCGCTGCGCCGCCGCTGCGCTGCGTCGTCGCCAGACGGTACGGGTTTCCCGCAGCGCCGCGTGTGAGGTTCCCGATGAAATGCCCCGGCGGGCTCCTAGTGTCGGCGTCCAGGTGATCGCAGCCGTAATAGGAGGTCTGATGCTTACCGCCACGACGCCGAACGAGGCCACGATCCACGCCGAGCACGATCGCGTGCTGCGGTTGTTGCGCGACGCGGGCGAGCGCCCGTTGTCGCTGGCGGCGATGCGCGAGGCGGGCGTGCGTCGGCCGGCCAGCGTGATCTACGAGCTCAGGCTGCGCGGCCATCTCATCCGCCGCGCCGGTCCGGGCCCGGGCGGCGCCGGATTCCGGCTGGAGGGCGTCGCGGACGCCGCCAGGCTCGCCGGGGAGGCCGACGTCGAGGCCGCCACCGGGCGCGCGCCGGACCGGCCGCCGGCAAAGCTGCGCGTCGCGCCGTTGCGGTGAACCGGGGACGCGGCCAGGCTCAAGCGAGCGCACCGAGCTCGGCGTGCCGGTGGCGCTCCTTCGCGCTCGCGCGGGGCCCGCGGGTGCTGCGGGCCGACGGTCCGCGACGGCAGGTCGCGTCTGCGGGTGGGGAGCGATACGCTCGGCGTCGTCGAGCGGCGGAGTGCTCGCCCGCGCAGCGCTCGAGCGGCGGCGTCCCGCTCGACGCGGGTCGCCTGGTGCGCGATGACCTGACGCTCCAGCGATGACTTGACGCTCCACAACCGATCGGGATGAAGGGAGCTGCGATGGCCGCAAGGGGAACGCAGACAAGGAAACGGTCGCCCGGCACGAGCGCTCGCGCGCGCAAGGCGGGGGACGCCGGACGTCGCGCCGCGGGTGCCGGGACCGGCCGCGCGCGGCGGCGGGGCAGCGCCCCCAGGGGCGTGATCGGCCGGCTGCGAGGGTGGTCCGGTTCTGCGCTGGGGTTTGTGGGCGGCCGCTCGCGGACGGCGCTCGGTCGCGTGCGCCGCTCGACCGGTGGCACGCTTGGCCGGCCGCGCGCCGCGCGCCGCGTGCCGCGCGCGCTGATCGGCGTGGCCGGCGCCGGGGCGGCGGGAGCGATCGCCCTCGTCAGCAGACGGCGCGGCGCTCAGCCGGCACCGCAAGCGCCGCCGCCCGCCCCCGCCCCGCAGCCGCAGCGCGCCGAGCCACCGGACGCGCCTCAGGCCGAGCAGCCCGACGCCACCACGCCGGCGACGCAACCGCCTGCCGTCGAGTAGCGTCGCCGAAACCGAACGTGCCACCAAGCCGCGACGGCGATCACAGCCGGCTCGTGGCCGCGCTCGACGATCACGAGCCGGCCGTCCCGGATCGCGCGTGCGGCCGCCTCGACGCCCGCTCACGCGGTCATGACGCGTGGCGGCGGGCGTCGAGCGCCGCCGCCGCGAGTTCTGCGGACGCAGACCGCAGGGCAGTGCCGTCGGCACCGTTACCCAGGCCGCCGGCTTCAAGTCCGGCAAGGATGAGATCGCGCAGCGGTTCCCAGCGCTCGGATCGATCGCAGCGCGTGAGCGCTGCGGCGAGCGTCTGCGCGCCGTCAAAGATGCGCGTCCGCGCGGCCTCGCGATCGGGCGTCGGATCGACCGGCCCCGCGCATCCTCGCAGAGCCCCACAAAGCGGCGCCCCGGCGCGTGAGCGGCCCGGTCATCGGCAGCGGCCCCCACACCCGCGGTAGGAGCCCGGGCCTGGCGCAAACGGCCCGGGCGTACCTGCCCCCGACGCAGGAGAAGCTTCCAGAGAACTAGCCTTCTCAAACAACCTCCGGGTGTGGCTACAGAGAACGCGCTCCCGGCGGGATCGCAGGCTCCCGAATCCGCTTCAGAGAACACGAACGCGTCTTCTGCGCGTGACGCGGTTGGGCTCCGGCGGATGCTCGATCGGCTGAGCCGCGACGCTCGACCGCGTGTTAGACGCGGCCGATCCGCGCCCTTCGACCAGGCGGACCTGCGTGCTGGACGCGGTCAACCACTCCTGTCACCGCAGACTGGGTGGATTCAACTGGTCGTCGCAACACCTTGATCGTGGGGGTGTTGATGGGCAGGCCAGCGGGGTGGATGGTGGCGTTGACGGGCCGGTCGCCGATGAAGTCGCCGGGGGCGCCGTCGTTGCGCCGGGAGATCGAGCGGGCGTTCTGGCATGAGATCGCCCGGGGGCTGACCGGCACTGAGGCCGCGCTGGCGGTAGGGGCGTCGCAGGCGGCTGGCTGCCGGTGGTTCAGGGAAGGTGGTGGGATGCCGTCGATCGATCTCGCCCCGCTCAGCGGCAGGTACCTGTCGTTTTCTGAGCGTGAGGAGATCGCGATCCTCAAGGCGCAAGGCGTGGGAGTGCGCGAGACGGCGAGGCGGCTGGGACGGTCGCCGTCGACGATCTCACGGGAGTTGCGGCGCAACGCGGCGACGCGCTGCGGCAAGCTCGAGTACCGGGCTTCGGTGGCGCAGTGGAAGGCCGACCTCGTGGCGCGGCGGCCCAAGACGGCCAAGCTCGTGGAGAACCCGCGACTGCGGGAGTACGTGCAAGATCGCCTGGCGGGCGAGGTGCGCCTCCCGGACGGCGCCGCGGTAAGCGGGCCGGCTACCGGGCCGTGGAAGGGTCGCAACAAGCCACATCGTCAGGATCGGCGCTGGGTGACCGGGTGGAGCCCGTAGCAGATCTCTGAGCGGCTCAAGCTCGAGTTCCCCGATGATCCGTCGATGCGATCTCGCACGAAGCGCTTTACCAGTCGCTCTACGTGCAAAGCCGTGGCGCGCTCAAGCGCGAGCTGGTCGCCTGCCTGCGGACCGGCCGCGCGCTGCGGGTTCCTCGCGCCCGGTCGCGCCAGCGCCCGAACGGTCACGTCACCGCGGAGGTCATGATCAGCCAGAGGCCGCTGAGGCCGCCGATCGCGCCGTACCCGGCCACTGGGAAGGCGATTTGATCATCGGCTCCGGTCGCTCGGCGATCGGGACCTTGGTCGAGCGCAGCACGCGGTTCACGGTGCTGTTGCATCTGCCCCGCGCCGAGGGCTGGGGCATCCAGGCGCCGATCAAGAACGGGCCGGCCCTCGGCGGCTACGGGGCTGAGGCGATGCGCGCCGCGATCGCGGCGCAGATGGCGACGATGCCCGAGCAGTTGCGCCGCTCGCTGACCTGGGACCGCGGCACCGAGCTCGCCCAGCACACGCAGCTGAAGATCGAGGCCGGGATCGCGGTCTACTTCGCCGACCCGCACAGCCCGTGGCAGCGCGCCAGCAACGAGAACACCAACGGGCTGCTGCGCCAGTACTTCCCCAAGGGCACCGACCTCTCGCGCTGGAGCGCCGAGGAAATCCAGGCCGTCGCCGCCGCTCTGAACGGCCGCCCTCGCAAGACGCTCGGCTACAAGACCCCGGCCGAAGCGCTCAACGCGCACCTACTCACGCCCTGACGCCGCCTGTCTCTGGGCTTCCAAGCGCATCCACATCGCGACCGCTCGGCCTGGATGACGCCACAAGCCCTCAGGAACACAACGGTCGCTGATGCACGGGAAACAGCACTCTCTCGTCGGAGCCGCTCGAAGCTTCGCCGCTTCGCGGCTCAGGTATTCACATATTGAGATCAATCACAAACACCTACACCTCGAACGCCTATCCTCGCCGAGAAATCTGAGCGGTGTTGCAAGGACCGGTTGAACTCGGGCTGGTTGCGGGCCAGACCAAGGGTCCAACCGGGCAGTACTTGACATTGCCAGGTACTCGGCTTAGCCTAGAGCCGTGACCGACCACCCGCACGACCCCCAACTGCTCAAAGGTGTCCTGTCGCTGCTGTTGCTCGAACTGCTCGCCCAGCGCGAGTCATACGGCTACGAGGTTGTGCAGCGTCTGCACACGATCGGCCTGGTCGGGGTGCTTGAGGGCTCCGTCTATCCGGCGCTGTCGCGCCTGGAGCGCGAGGGCCGCCTGAGCACCAGGCTCGTCGCTTCCACCTCCGGGCCCGCGCGGAAGTACTACCGCCCAACGGCGGCCGGCTACGCGGCGTTGGCGGCAGGCACCGCGTCCTGGACGACGCTCGCCGAGATCGTCAACGCCCAGCTCTTCCAACCGACCCCCAACGAACCGATCAAGGGAGCTTGACGATGGCCCAGAGGCTGACCTGGATTGACCGCCTGCGCATCGAGCGCGTCGTGTGGACGCTCGACCAGCGCCTGTACGACATTCCGCGCCCATCGCGCATCGCGCACCGGCGTGAGGTCCGCCAGAATCTGCTCAGCGCCGCGCAGGACGTCGGCACGACGGCCGCCCTGCGGAACATCGGCACCAGCGCGCAGCTCGCCGACGCCTACCGGGCCGCCGAGTTCGGCGACCGGCCACGGCACTCCTGGATCGCGGCGGGGCTGTGGGCGGCGACGTCGATGTTGGTCGTGACCGCGGTCCTCACTGACGCCGCCAACGGCTTCGCCGCCGGAATCGCCGCCGCCAACCAACACGCCACCGGGACCTATCACTGGGCAGGGCTGTCGCTGCTGCAAAGCGGCGTGACCGCCAAGGCGGTGGACGGCCACACGACGGTCAGCGGCGGCGGGCTAAGCGGCGCCGGCTGGGTGCTGTGGGTCGTCATCGCGGTGATGGTCGGCCGCCTGTGGCGCGCCCCCGGAACCTGGCGCGCTCGCGCGCGGCCGATCACGGCGAGCTGACCTAAGGGTGCACGACAAAATTACTGGAGGGGTCTGTGGTCGGGCGTAGAACTTGGGGGTGTGGTTGACGAGGCGGCGATTGCTGAGCGCTATCAGGCGATGCGGGCGCTGTTGAACGAGCGTTCGCGGCGGCGCTGGGCGGCGGCGGAGGCGCGTTCGGCGGGCCGGGGAGGGATCGCGGCGGTGGTGCGGGCGACCGGGATCTCGGAGTCCACAGTCAGGCGGGGATTGGTCGAGCTTGCCGGCGAGCAGGAGCTCGAGGCGGGGCGGGTTCGGCGTATGGGTGCGGGGCGGCCGTCGGCGTTGGAGCGCGATCCCGATCTTGAGCACGACCTGGATCGGTTGATCGATCCGGTTACGCGCGGGGATCCGGAGTCGCCGTTGCGGTGGACGAGCAAGAGCGGGGCGAAGCTGGCCGAGGCGTTGCGCGGGCAAGGGCACGCGGTCGTTGATCGCACCGTGCTGCGGCTATTGAAGGCCAAGGGCTACAGCCTGCAGGCCAACAAGAAGACGCGTGAGGGCGCCCAGCATCCTGATCGCGACGCGCAGTTCGAGCACATCAACGAGATCGTCGGGGCGGCGGTCGCGGCCGGCGAGCCGGTGATCAGCATCGATGCCAAAAAGCGCGAGCTGGTCGGCGACTTCAAGGCCGTCGGGCGCGAGTTCGAGCCCAAAGGCAAGCCGGTCGAGGTCCGCGGGCACGACTTCAAGGACAAGCGACTCGGGCATGCGATCCCCTACGGCGTCTATGACCTGGCCGCCGACGAGGGCTGGGTCAGCGTCGGGATCACCTCCGACACCGCGCAGTTCGCGGTCAACACGATCATCTGCTGGTGGGAGCACCTCGGCAAGGCCCGTTACCCCGATACCCGCAGGCTGACGATCACCGCCGACTCCGGCGGCTCGAACAACCCCCGCACGCGCCTATGGCGCTACGAGCTGCAGCGACTCGCCGACAGAACCGGCCTGGAGATCCGGGTCTGCCACTTCCCGCCCGGCACCAGCAAGTGGAACAAGATCGAGCACCGCATGTTCAGCTTCGTCAGCCTCAACTGGCGCGGCAAGCCGCTTGAGACCCTCGAGGTCATCATCAACCTGATCGCAGCGACCAAAACCGGCACCGGGCTCAAGCTCTACGCGCAGCTCGATGAGCGCGCCTACGAGCGCGGACTCGAGATCACTGACGAGCAACTCGCGAGCGTCAACATCACCCGACACACGTTCCACGGCGACTGGAACTACACCATCACACCGTCAGTAATTACGTCGTGAGCCCTAACGCCAGCAAGGCCGCCAGCCGCTGGGCACAAAGGTCGGTCGCGCCGACCAGTCGCGTCGGCGCGGCCGCCCGCGCTGCGCACTTCGCAGCAGTCATTGCGCTGGTAAAGGTTCCGACAGCAGATGCGCGGTTGCTACTGAAACCTCGACCGACTGCCGCCTCGTCGTCAACGACGATGACGCGAACCCGCGTCGTCAAACGGCATGTCGCTCAACACGTAGAAGCCGGCGAGGTTGTTGCGGGCGCTGAGGGTGTCGGGATGCTCGGCGCCGAGCAGCCGCTGACGGTCGGCCAGCACCGCCTGCTGCAGCGCGATCGCCTCCGCGATCCGGCCCGCCTGCCCGTAGGAGAGGGCGAGGTTGGCGCGGGCGCTGAGGGTGTCGGGATGCTCGGCGCCGAGCAGCCGCTGACGGTCGGCCAGCACCGCCTGCTGCAGCGCGATCGCCTCCGCGATCCGGCCCGCCTGCCCGTAGGAGAGGGCGAGGTTGGCGCGGGCGCTGAGGGTGTCGGGATGCTCGGCGCCGAGCAGCCGCTGACGGTCGGCCAGCACCGCCTGCTGCAGCGCGATCGCCTCCGCGGTCCGGCCCGCCTGCCCGTAGGAGAGGGCGAGGTTGGCGCGGGCGCTGAGGGTGTCGGGATGCTCGGCGCCGAGCAGCCGCTGACGGTCGGCCAGCACCGCCTGCTGCAGCGCGATCGCCTCCGCGGTCCGGCCCGCCTGCCCGTAGGAGAGGGCGAGGTTGGCGCGGGCGCTGAGGGTGTCGGGATGCTCGGCGCCGAGCAGCCGGTTGCCGAGGTCGATCGCGCTCGTCGCCGTCGCCGCGGCGCGGGCGGCGTCGCCCGCGGCCAGCAGGTGACCGCAGACGCTGTTGAGCAACGTGACGGAGCCGGCGCCACCGGGCGCGCTGGTGATGTACGCCGGGATGTGCGCGACCAGCGTCTCGCACTGCGGCCAGGACCGCGGGTCCTGGCTCTCGCGCGGGAAGCTGGCAGTGAGCGTGTCGAGGACATTGGTGCCCCCGGTCTGGTTGGCGTGGTCGCGGGTGACCTTCTGCAACAGACGCCGCACATCGATCTGATCGTCGCGGCGATCGATCAGCGAGTACGCGGTCAGCGCGTCGAGGGGCTGCTGGCGGCGACGTCGACCGTGTGGCTCGCCAATGCCAGCATGCAAGAGCGCGACCGGCGCGTTGCTCGCAACGAGGTAGGCCGCGAGCGCCAGCACGTCGCGCGCGACGCGCTGGTGATCCGGGGCGATCGCGCCGCCGCGGCGGGGATACTCGACCTCGAGTCGCACGACGGCGCCCGTGAGAGGGACCCGGACGACCACGGGCCCGCTGGCGGCGGGCGCGGCGCTGTGGCGCACGCTGTCAGCCACCAGCGCTGAGACCACGACCTGCGCGCCGGCGGAAACGGATGCGGCGACCCGGTCGCGCAGGCTGCCCGCGTCGGCGGCGCGCGCGCCCGCGGGCGCGCGATCGTCCACCCCCTGCCGCAGCTCGAAGCGCTCGCGGGCGTCGCCGCCGCGACAGCTCGCGCGCGCACCAGCGGCTCGCCGGCGGAGCCGCTCGCCAGCAGCGCGCAGGTCGGTGTTCTCGGCCCGCAGCGCCGCCGCCGCGCGCCGCAACTCGCTCACCGCCTCGCCGAGCATGTCGATGACCTGCGCCTGGCGCCGGCAGGTCGCGCGCAACCCCGCAAGCTCCGAGCCCGCACCCAGCGCTTCGGCCAGCGCCGGTCGCCGTCGGTCTGTCCCAGCTACCTGCCATGGCCGCATCGGGCCACCTCCCGGAAACCCCGCTCGCGATCCCAGCTCGCCGCCGTTACCGCAGCAGTGTTTGAGCGAATCTGCGGAGGATCACCCTCGGCGCGTCCCGAACCGGTGCCGAACAATCCGGCCGAGCCGCGTGACGGCAAGGCTCCCGTCTGAGCCCAACAATAGCGCCGCGCACGCCCGACCAGCAAGGCGACGAGCACACCATGCAACTGACCCTCATTCCGCCCGTCCCTGCCGGGCCGGCGAGCGCACATCAGGCCGGATCTCTCCCCCCGCCCCGATGCGCGGGTGCGCGCCAATGTCGTCGGCGCGGGGAGGCGCGGCCCAACGAGCTCGGCCGGGTCTGCGCCCGACGCGCTCGCGCCGACCTCCACACCCGCCCGGCTCGGGGGCCGCGCGCTCAGGCCCCGTGTCGGCGGCGCGCGCGAGCGGCGGTGACCGCCGCGAAGAGTGAGCGATCGGCCGGCGCGGCACGCCCGCAGGCGGGTCGCTAACGCTAAACGCGTCGCGGGGGGCAGCGGCTCGAGCACGAACACGTCGACGGCAAGGTCGGGGTCGATGTGGTTGTCGCTCATGAACCCGATCACCTCGCGCCCGGTCAGCTGCTCGATCTCGCGGCTGACGTCGGCCCGCATGACGCGCTGCCAGCGCCGGCGCAGATCGAGTACGAAGAGGCTCTCGCCGCCTCCGCGAGCGTCTGCTCGCGCGCGTGAGGGTGTCCTGGAGCACGACGAAGACGCCGTTGTCGCCGAGCGTGGTCTTGGCGTTGGTGGGGCCGCGGCCGGTCGTGCGTGCGAGCGCCCTGACGACCGTGTTCGAGATCGCCGCCTGCCGCGGCGACCCGCTCGTGCACACCCGCCCCGCCCCGCGGCAGCGGCATCACGCGCCGACGAACCCGACGCCAGCGGGCTCGACGACGCGCGCCCGCCCTGACCGCCGCAACCGCGCGACGGTCTTCGCGACCGCACTGGCACAGACTGCTCGCGATCCGGTCGCGGCACGGACCGCCAGCCGCCGCTCAAGACCGGCTCCCTCGACCCCTGAAACCGGGGCACGCCGACGCGCGCGAGCACGACACGCAGACGCAGACGCACGCGACGTTCGCATCCCGCGCGCGAGCGAGCGCCAACCGCGCGCTCAGCGGTTGGCCACCGCGACAAGCCAGGCCGTGACCGGTCGTGGCCGCCGGGCGTCGGCGAGCGTACGCTGCTCAAGCCGCGCCCGCCCGAGCGCCGCTCGCCGCTGCGCCGGCCGCAGCGCGGCATCCCACGCGGAGCGCCCCACACGAGGCGCCCGCGAAACAGGCGGCAGCGATCCGGACGAGTGATCAGACATCGCGATGGGCTCCCCCCAACGACAAGCACCGCACCCTAGCGCCCGCTCACGCACACCGACCGTCGCGACGCTCGCCACCCGCAGATCCGCGGCGCCCGCCCGGCCCGGGACGGCCGCTCGCCCGCCCGAGCACGACCCCGGCGCGGGCCGACGCCTTGCCGGCGGCATCGCCCGATGGGGCGACTGAGCCGCCCGCCCGCCAACGCCCGCTAATGGAACCTATGACACCCCGGAGCGCGCGAAGGGCGCTGCAGCGCGGAACCCGGGAACCCTACGGCGAGCCGGAAACGGCGCTGCGGGCGAGCTCGTTGAGCTGGTCGCTGGGCATGCGGCCGCTGACGTCAACGAGGCTCGGAGGAGCTAGCGGGTCCGTCGGTTTGCGGGGCCCGGAAACGTGGTGGCAGGATCCAAAGGCAAGTGCTGGCTACGAGGATGCCGCAAGCGAGCGCGATCAGGCAGATGACGATCGCAGTAGTTGAGGGGTGCGGCATCGTCGCAACTCGGATCGCGACCGCTACCAGTACCGCGACGAGCGAAACGATTCCGAGGAAGAGTACGAGCCATGACGTGCCGCCAGTGGTCGCGAGTGTTTGCGCCCACTTGGGACCGCGTTCTATCGACGTGGGCGCCTTGTCGAATCTGGTCAGATCGACGGCAGCTGGCGGGCGGGCGAGCGTCTCGTTCCTGATCGCGATGATGATCTGCTGGTACCAGTGGTAGACGGAGTTGAGTCGGCGCACCGCGACGTAGAGCGTCGCCGATAGGATCTCCAGCACGAGCGCTAGCGCCGCAACGACCACGAGGGACCGCTCGCTGTCGACGTCGAGCTTGGGTCCCACAATCGCCGTTACGCCAAGCACCGCGGTGAAGAAGAAACCGAGATACTGGCCGCGCATCGTTTCCAGATGGCGGGCGTGACTCCATGACTGATCCCACTCGGCGCGCGTGTGAGCCCAGTCAAGCTCGTCGCTGATCATAGGCGGCTGATCATCCCGGATCCCCGGAACGCGTCGCGGCGAGAAGGCTCAAGAACCCGTGATGGACGCCCGGATGCGGCGGCGAAGAGGTGGCCCTCCGGCACTCGGGCGCGGCTATGACCGCGTGGTCGTCTCGCCCGGCCCATGCACGCCCAACGAGGCGACCGCGCATCATTGCCTGCGAGAATGGCCACCGACACCTCGCGAAGACCGCCGGCCTGGCGCAGCCTGTGCCTTAGATGGTCGGGCGACTGACGCCGAGCTCGGCGGCGATCTGCGCAACCGTGTGCTTGCGCTTGCCGTCGTCGGTCTCGTCGTAAATCACCCGGGCTAGCGTGATCTGGTGCGGCCCGAGCTTGGGCTTGTGACCACTGGTGCGGCCGCGCCTGCGGGCCGCGGCGAGTCCGTCCCTCGTTCTGTCCGACATCAACGTGTGCTCGAATTCCGCGATCGCGCCGAGGATCTGAAAGAACATCCGGCCCACGGCCGTCGAGGTGTCGATGCCCAGGTCGAGCAAGACCAGGTCCACCCCGCGGGCCTGCAGGAACTCTGAGTGTCGATCAGGTTACTCGAGCGAGCCGGTCGAGCTTGGTGATGCTTCGGCAGGATCGTCGCTGCACGTGGCTTCTGCTGACGGAACGAGCGTGTCGTTCAACGCATGATCGGCGCGAACGAGGCCAACGTGTCACCGCTGCAGCATCCCGTCGCTGGGTTCGTCAGGATCTGCGGATCATTGGCGACTCGTCTCTGTGAATGACGCGGATCTACGTCCCCTCACAAGGCCCCGAGGACTGGCGATGGCTGCTCGCCAATCCGGGTCTGCATTGGAAGCACGGGGCGTCGGCGAAGGCTCTCGCCGATGCGTGGGAGGCGGCCAATCCGTGGCCGCCAGAGATCGAGTCGGCGCTGACGAAGGCCGGGTTCGGTGAGCTCGAGCTGCTGCTCGCGATCCCGGAACACCAGACGCCACTGCCGGGTGGCGCTCGGGCGTCGCAGACGGACCTGCTCGTGCTGGCGCGGCGGGTCGCAGGACCCCAAGTCGTCCTCGCCGTCGAAGGCAAGGTCGCCGAGCCGTTCGGCGGTCACACCATCGCGGATTGGGTCCAGCAGAGCGACAGCCAAGGGCGCAAGGAGCGCCTGGCGTTCCTGCTCGAGCGCCTCGGCCTGCGCGACGACGACGAGGCCGCGGGTCTCCGCTATCAGCTGCTGCATCGGGCTGCCGCGGCTGTCCTCGAAGCGGAACGCTTCGGCGCCCCCGAGGCGGCCATGCTCGTGCATTCCTTCAGCCCGACTGCCGAGCGGCACGACGACTACGCGCGCTTCGCGCGAGCCCTTGGGGCCGAGCCGGACAGCCAGACCATCGTGTCTGCACGCGTGCCTGGCGACGTCAAGCTCTATCTCGGCTGGGTCAAGGGCGCCGTGCGGTCGCAACCTGAAGGGCCGGCGCTGGGCTCTCGTTTTGTCCGCGCGGTGTCGGTGGCGGGCGAGCTGCACGCCGGTCAATTGCGCAGAGGGACGGACATCCCGTACGTCGCGCACCTGCTCGGCGTCGCGTCGCTCGTGCTCGAGGACGGCGGCACGGAGGACGAGGCGATCGCCGCGTTGCTGCACGACGCCGTCGAAGACCAGGGCGGAGCTTCGACTCTCCGGCGGATCGAGCAGCTCTTTGGGCGCGAGGTCGCGCACATCGTCGCAGCGTGCTCGGATACCGACGTGGTACCGAAGCCACCGTGGCACGAACGCAGGGAGGCCTACATCGCCCACCTCGCCACGGCGCGTCCGTCCGTGCTGCGCGTGTCGCTCGCGGACACGCTCGCGCCATCCTGTTCGACTTGCAGGCGAACGCGGATGTGTGGCGGCGCTTCAACGCAGACCGTGACGGCGTGCTCTGGTACTACGGCGCGCTGGCCGACGCCTTCCTCGCGCGCGGTGCTGGGCGGATGGCGCACGAGCTGCGCCACACGGTCGCCGCCATCGCGTCATACGGACCCGAGCCCTCGCGGCCCTCGCCGGACGTTCGGGGATCGGGCGAGCCGGATGTAGAGGCTCGCGCGACCGCTGCCCCGCCGACGCTTGAATTTCCCGAGCCGGATAACACGCTCGCCGAGCAGCTCGGCCGGGTAGTCCGCGCGCTCGCGCATCGAGACAACGACCTCGCCGCGGTCGAGCTCGCCGATCTCGCCGGCGTGACCAGCAGGACGCATCCCATCGAGCCGATGCCCATCCTGCCTCGGGAAGGCTGGCCGAAGGCTACGCACGGGCAGACCCGCAACCCCCCCATTCCGGCGATCGCAAGGATCTACGCCCGCGACCGGTTCACCTGCGTCTACTGCGGCCGTTGGACCGTCCCGACGCAGCTGCTCCGGCTCGTCTCGCACGCGTTCCCAACCGAGTTTCCGTACCACCCGAACTGGAAGATGGACATCGCGCCGCGCGCGTACTGGGACATCTCCACGAGCCTTGACCACGTCCGGGCCGTCTCGATGGGCGGCGACTACCAGGACCCGACCAATCTCGCGACCGCGTGCGCGCGCTGCCAGTATCAGAAGGGCAATCTCCCGCTGGATACGCTCGGCTGGTCCGTACGCGGTGACTCGCCCGGATGGTCGGGGCTCATCGACATGTACGCGCCGTTGTGGCAACGGCTCGGCCGACCGGACGCGCGCGAGCACACGACGTGGATCCGAGCCTTCGAGGCCGTAAGAGTTGCTCCGCCGGGACCACCTCCAGCGGGCTGATCGAAGGTCTCGACCGTCGGCGGCGGCCGAGGTGATGGTCGACACCCGGTTACGCTGGCACTTACCTCCAAAGGGTCCTACGGGTCCATCGGGGATTCGGCCAAGGGCCTCGCCGCGGTGCCCTCGAGCGCGCCGCCGCGACGTCGACGATGACGTCGGCGGCGGTTAGTAGTCCGGCGAGAGCGCCCGCTGGAGCTCAGTGGCGTGGTCGAGCAGGCACGCGCGGGCGCGCTGTCGGTCAACACGAGGTTGACCGAGGATTTGAAGTCGTAGGAGTTGCTCACCTCGAAGAGGTTCTCCAGGCCGGGCATGTCCCTCACCGATCGTGTCGATGGCAATCCCCCATCGCCCACGCGGTCGCCGCGACTACGGTTACGTGATGACCTCCCGCCTCGCAACGGATGAGAAGGGCGAGCGGCCGTGGTTCCGACGGGAGTGTGCGGGATCACGGTTTCCTCCCCACATCGGATCACAAGAATTCCCCAGGTTGATCGCGCGTAGACAGGCGAGCTGAGACGCAGGCGAGCCTTGCCCGTAGGGCGAGGTGAGCCTGTGTCTTAGCTCGCCTGCGCGGGTCTGTCCGGGGGCCCTCCCAGGGTCGCGGGTGCTCAAGCCACGCGACGCTGCTCGGGAGGGCCCCCAGGGGATGCTCACACAGGAGGACGGAGTGGAGATCTACGCGCTGCATGCGCGCGGCTGGTCGGTGTCTGCGATCGCCAGACACACCGGCCGTGATCGCAAGACGGTCCGCAAGTACCTGCACGGCGGCCGGCCCGGCCGCGAGCCGGTGCCGTCGTGTCTGGAGCCGTTTCGGGCGTATATCGCCGCGCGGTTCGTGGATGACCCGCACCTGGACGGCAGCGTTCTCTACCGCGAGCTCGTCGACGCCGGGTTCGCGCGCGCTTACACGACGATGATCCGCGAGCTGCGCCGGCTAGAGCTGCGACCGGTCTGCCACGTCTGCCAGCACCGCCGCGGCCGCTGCGTCACGACCGAGATCGAGCACCCGCCGGGCGAGGAGATCCAGTTCGACTGGCTGGAGCTGCATGAGACGCCGTGGGGTGCGCCGGCGTACGTGCTCGTCGGCGCGCTGTCGCACTCGGGGCGCTTCCGCGGCGTGTTCTGCGAGCAGATGACGTTCGGGCATCTGGCCGCCGCGGCGCACCGGGTGCTGGTCGCGCTGGGCGGCACCGCGCAGGTGTGGCGCACCGACCGGATGGCCACGATCGTCGTGCCCGACAGCGACCGGCTGACGGTCGACGCCGCGCAGATCGCCAAGCACTACGGCGTCGAGATCGCGGTCTGCCCGCCGCGGCGCGCGCAGCGCAAGGGCGTCGTCGAACGCGCGATCGGGTACACGACCGGCTCGTGGTGGACCAGCGCGTCCGTCACCGGGCCCGCGCAGGCCCAGCAGGACCTCGATCGCTGGTGCGAACGGATCGCCGACCAGCGAGCGCGCCCGGACGGCCAGACCGTCGCGACGATCGCCGCCAGCGAGCCGTTGAGAGCGCTGCCGGCCCGAGCGTACCCGGCGCAGATCCGCGTCGAGCGTGTCGCGTCACGGTCGGCGCTGGTCGCCTTTGACGGCAACCGCTACAGCATCGCGCCCGCGCACGCCGGACGCACCGTCACCGTGCTCGCGCGGGTCGGCGACCCGCTGCTGCGGATCGTCTCCGCGGCCGGGGAGATCATCGCCGAGCACCGCCAAGCCCTCGCCGGCGCCGGCCAGACGATCCGCACCGCAGAGCACGCCCGCGCGCTCGAGCACGCCGTGCTGGCCGCCTTCACGACCCAGACGACGTGCGAGCGCAAGCGCAACCGGCCACCATCTGACGCGGCACTGGGCGCGCTCGCCGCACTGCGCGGCGTCGACCCGGGCACGCCGGCACCGGCCACGCTGGACCGCTACGCGCAGCTCGCGCAGGCCTGCTGATGCGCGCCGAGCAGTTCACGAGCACAGGGGTGATCGCGTGAGCCCGGACACGCTCTACCAACAACTCCGCGAGCACCTCGCGCAGTTGCGCCTGAGCACGGTCGCCGACCGGCTCGCCCCGGCGCTGGAAGCGGCCGAGCGCGACAAGCCCGGCTACACCCGCTTCCTCGCCGACCTCCTGGCCGCCGAAGTCCAGGCCGCCGAGCAGCGCCGCCTCCAAGGCCGCCTGCGCTTCGCGCGCCTGCCCGCCCGCAAGACGCTCGAGCAGTTCGACTTCTCGGCCCAGCCCTCGCTCGACCGGCGGCTCGTCGAAGACCTCGCCACGCTGCGCTTCATCGAGGACAAGGCCAACGTGCTGCTCATCGGACCGCCCGGCGTTGGCAAGACCATGCTCGCGACCGCGCTCGGCCACAAGGCCATCGAGGCCGGCTACCGCGTCTACTACACCACCGCCGCTGACCTCGTCGCCCGCACCACCCGCGCCGCGATCGAAGGCCGCTGGGCGACCACCATGCGCTTCTGGAACGGCCCGCAGCTTCTCCTGATCGATGAGCTCGGCTACCTGCCGATGCCCAGCGACGCCGCCTCACACCTCTTTCAGGTCATCAGCCGCCGCTACGAACACGGCAGCATCGTCCTCACGACCAACCGCGGAATCGCCGACTGGGGCCACATCTTCGAAGACACCACCGTCGCCGCCGCCATCCTCGACCGCCTGCTCCACCACGCCACCGTGCTCTCGATCTCCGGCGACAGCTACAGGATGCGTCGCCACCGCGACACCATCGCGTCGCTGCGCCCAGCCCTTACCACACGCCTTCAGGGTGGGGAAATCCCATGATCGAAGGTGAGGAATTTCGATGATCCTTGACAGGGAGGGCGTAGTCGTTGCCCTTGTCGCCGGCTTGTTCGGGATCCTGGGTACCACGGTCGGCGGCGTCACGGCCGCGCTCGTTGCGAATCGTGGCGCAAACCAGCTGCAGGCGGCCGAGTCGCAACGTGCCGACGAACGCGACGCTCGAGCAGAACGCGCCGCGGCGCGGCTGCTCGTCGGAGAGTTGATGCAAGTGCGTGCAAACGTCTTGTCTGCCGGTGATGACGCCCGATGGTGGCCACTCGACTATGGGATCCACTTCTCCGCAGCCGATCGGAAGCTCTTGGCCGCACGGCTCCCCGCGAATAGCTGGCAAAGTGTCGTCACCGCAACCAGAGTGCTGAGTGAAGTGCCGCTGGAGCGCCGAGACGGGTTCGCTTGGCACGGCCCGCACGGTCTCTCGGACGACATGGACACCGTTGTCGCCGTCGATGATTCGACACGCTCGGCTGTTCGCGCACTGCTTCCGGTTGCCGGCGCGGGTCCAGCCGTTGAGAAAGAACTGGCCCTAGACCCGGCCCGGGTGCGCGCCTATCGGTCTGCGACAAGCCACGGATGACGTCTGGTCCCGGGTCACCGCGCGCAACTTCGCGGCGGCACCGATCCCTGCGATTCGTCTCGAGGTCGGCGATGACTCGATCGACCACGTCCATTCACGACCGGCGAACGCTTGAAATGGGCCCTTCGCCGACGCCCGCCAACCGTGGTTATGAACTCTGCGCGCTTGGAAACCGCGCGGCAGCGCGCGGGCCTTATGCGCTGCAACGCGGCGGGCGGATGACAACTGGTAGATGCGGCGCCGGCCGGTGACCGCGTCGAGCAGGTGCGCGCGTTGGAGGCGGCGCGGATCGGGGCAGACCCGGCGTTCGCCGGACCGCTTCATGCATGGCAACTTCGAGGCCGGTCGGCGGTTCGCGAACCACATCGACTTCCAGGGGCAGCCGGATGGCTGGTGCGATCGCGTCAGCACGCGCACGCACCGCACGACGCGCGCGGTCATTGCGGAGCGGTTCGGTGAGGAACGTGAGCGGATGCGGCCGCTGCCCAACACGCTCCCTGACATGGATCGGCGGTTCGTCGCGCGCGTGCCCGGGCGATTACTGACCCACGCTAGGCCGCCCTCGACGCTGACGCTCAGTCGGGGTTCTGGGCCGGTCGGGGAGGCCCGACGCCCGGCTGCGGGCGGCTGATCGGCACGACGCCGAAGAAGTTGTCGCATTCGCGGCAGAAGTTCTCGACGAGGTGGCCGACGATCCGCCAGTGGGGCGGGCCAGTGTGGTTGCAGTGACGACAGGTCATACGATTAAGCTCTCATGCCGCTCGGACGTCTTACAGACGGTCGAGGGCGGCTGCGACGATCACGCAGCCCGCGGCGAGCGCTCCCAGGCTCCACGCCAGGACGTTGACACCGTGGTCTGACAGAGCGATGCCGAGACTCTGGGCGACCAATCCGAGGAACGCGCCGGCGAGCATCGCGACGAAAAACGCGACGGCTGCCGCGGGGATCCCCAACATCATCCGGCCGGTCCCGCGAAGCATGGACGGCCAACGTAGCCCCTCCGAGCCACCGTTGATCAACTCCCTGCGCGCGGCCCCGGGGGTTCGGGGCTACGTCGGCTGCGCGCCCCGCCGGCGCCGGCCCGGGCGGCCTTGACGCCGTCGGTCGCGTCTGGGTGCGGTAGGCCGACTGCGACACGCGTCGCCGGCTGCTCCGGGGGTTCGCGCTTCGTCCTCAATGTTGTTTCACGAACGATCGTTCCCGAGACACCAGCGATCCCGCCCGAGCAGCCGCCAATCGCCTTACCGGCACTTTCGTTCCGTTGTTCCCCACGGGCCGGCACCGACTACCCGTATGCGGCGGCCGACGGCCGCTCGCTGCTTGAGACGGACGAGGAGAAGCAGTGGGTCGGTCCCGCTCCGACGCCCCCGCGTTGTCGCGTAGCTCGGGGTGGGTGGGGGGAGTTCGCTGTACGTTCCAGCGGCCAGCACCGATCACGGGCGCGACCACGCGCATGGATCCCTCGCGCGCATAGGCGCGGGGGCATGAAGGTCGCCAGGGGTCAGCAGGAGTCGAAGCCGGCGAACAGGTCGCTGACTGCCAAGGGCGACACGCCGTCGACCGGCACGACGAGCGTGTCACCGGCACGCAGGACCCGTTCGCGCTCGTAGCGGCGTCCGCGCGGCTGCTCGAACACGTGCACCGCGCGCGCGGCGACGTTCACCAGCCACGCCGTGCCGACCCCGGCGGCGGCGTAGCCGGGCAGCTTGGCGACGTCGTCGTCCCACGACGTCACCGCGATCTCGACGACCAGGTCGGCGGTGTGCGGATGCTCGTGGAGACCGGGGTCGAGCGCGAGCGCGAGGTCGGGTTCGGGGCGCCCGTCGGGCACGGCGAGCGGCAGCTGCACGTTCAGCAGGTCCGAGCGCGCGCTGAGGTGGCGCGTCAGCCGGCGCACGAGCGCGGCGTGTTCGGCGCCTTGGGGCGTCACGTGAACGAGCAGTCCATCGACGAGCTCGACCGGCTCGCCCTCGAGCAGGCCCGTGTCGACCAGCCGGTCATAGAGCTCCGGCGAGAGCCGGTGAAGCGTCGGCGCAGCGGCCACCGGGCAGAGGATAGCCCGGGCCCGCGAAGCCGCCGATCTCGCTTGCCGAGGACGCCCTCTAACGTTTCCTATGACGAGCGTGCGGCGGCGAGGGCCGATGCGGTTGACAAGGTCAGCTGGCGTAAGTCGTGTGAGCGGACAGGGGTCGTCCTCGCGGGCCGCGCGCGTCTGACGTAGGAGCTTGCTGGCGCCCATGCGCCGGCGCGTCCCGAGAGCGAAGGGGGTCATGCTTCGCGACGGGTTCGAGAAGGGTCTCGGGAGGGGGTCTGAGACCGGCGGTCCGGCAGCACGGGCGCCACCTCGATTGTCGCCAGTGCGCAAGGCACCGGAACTCCCCGATTAGACAGGGATCCGCAGCCCGGCGCGCATCGGTCAGGAAAAGAACGCCGCTCGCCCCGCAAAGCGTGGCGCTATCGGCACTGCGACGCGCGACGCCCCGGCCTACGGTTGGCCGCCGGCCAGTGAATCGGCCAGGAGCGCCTCGATCACGGTTCGGGTCAGCGGTCGGTCGACGAACTCGCGGACCCAGCCTTCGTTGTCGGCCCGTTCGGCGTCGGTCGTGGCCGTTAGCCAGCGTCGGCAGCCCTCGGAAAGGATATGCGAGAGCTGTGCGATCGGCATCGCGAAGTCTCTCGGGTTCTCGACTCGCCCGGGTCCGCCCGCCTCCGCATACGCGGCGCGGATGAGACCCGCCCGCCGTGGATTCGCCGTGCAGTACTCGACGAGGATCAGGGCGAGCTCCTGGGACGGGTCGGCCAGACCAGCATTGTCGAAGTCGAAGACGCAGAGACCGCCGTCTCGCGCCCGTCGGACATTGTCGGCCCAGAGGTCGCGGTGACACGTTCGTAGGTCGCGCGGCGGACCGCCGAGGTACGTCTCCATGGCGACCAGCTCCGGGAGCAGCGCATCGAGCTCATCGGCGAACGGAGCGTGGCGTGCGCGGAGCGCGCTGATGAGATCGGACCATCGCGCAGCCCCGACCGGTTCCGTGTACCAGGGGTCGAGGCCGATCGCGCCGGCGAAGTCGACGCAGTGGAGGGCGGCGACCAACCGCCCGACGTCCACCGGATCGAGGCTCGCATCCGGGTCGTGAAGATCCACCCAGGTGTGGAGTCTCACTCGCACCCCACCGCAGTCGGCGATGAGCTCGCCCGCGCGCGTACGTCGGACCGCAGGCGTCGGAACACCGTCGGCGAGCGCCGCCTCCTGGAATGCCGCGCCGTCGAGCAGTTCGGCGAGGTCCTCATCAGCGATGTCGCCGACCTGTTTGATCGCCCAGCTGCCGTGATCGGTATCCAGCCGCCAGATTGAGCCGAGCCGCCCGCTGGCCACAGGTCCGCTCGAGAGCCGTCCCGACGACCCGAGGTCGAACGCCGTGAGGATGGCCGGAAGATGACCGTCGTTGAGCGGGACCGTCACCACGCACGCAGGATGCCGCAGCCGACGTGCGCTCGTGCCACTCTCCTTACTCGGGCCAGTCGCTGGCGAGGTGTAGCGGCGTCCGCCAGCCGCCGCGCCGCCCCTCGATCCGCGCGTTCCGCCAGCTCCGGCTGCTCGTCGAGCAGTCGCGCCAGCTCACTCAGCGCGCCCGATAAACGGCCGCCGTGAGCCGGACCGCGACGGCATCCGGGGGGCAAGCTTCATCGCACTGGGCCCCGACTCTAATCAGTATTTGTCGCCATTGACCACCGTGTGTCACAGCCAGAGCCGGAAGAAGTTGTCCTCTTCGAGCTGCGTGCGTAGGTCGATGGCGAAGTTATCTGTGGCGAGAGCGGGTCGAAGGTGGATGAGCCGGGTCATCTCGGGAGAGCGCGTCGCTGCGTGCTGCGTCGATCAGGATCAGCATGCATCGGTAGGCGACCTCATCGTTCGGTGAGGGGCGTTACATCGGCGCGTACACGGCAAGCTGTGAACGAGGCTTGCGCTGGCCCCGGCGCGATGGTGGGAATTCCACTCAGCGTCGCAACGGGTCGTCTCGATCGTAGTCGCCTGAGAGCCACCGGTGCGGCTTGGCCTTCAGGTGTTGGTTGTTGATAGATCAATTTCTGGGATGACCTGAGCCGCGAAGCGGCGAAGCTGGTTCGGTGATCGCAGAGAGTTCTGTTTCTCGATAGGGAGCGAGCGTTCTGGTCGAGTCGTGGCGGAGCGGGCGACGTCCTGGCGCGTTGGTTTCAGGCGGCGATGCGTGCGTCGGCGAAGAGGTCTGCGGGCCGGTTCCAGTCGAGGGTCTTGCGAGGCCGGTGGTTGAGTTCGATGGCGACGCCCCGGATGCTGTCGGCGGTGTGGACGCTGAGGTCGGTGCTCTTGGGGAAGTAGTCGCGCAGCAGGCCGTTGACGTTCTCGTTGCTGCCGCGCTGCCAGGGAGCGTGGGCGTCGCAGAAGTACACCTGGGTACCGGTGCGGGCGGTGATCTGCTGGTGCAGGGCGAGCTCCTTGCCTTGATCCCAGGTCAGCGTCCGGCGCAGCCCCACGGGCAGGCTCACCAACGCGGTGGTGATCGCGTGGCGGACGGCATCGGCGGTCGCGACGGCCCCGGGGAAGGCCAGCAGGATCACGAACCGGCTGCGGCGTTCGATCAGCGTGCCGATGGCGCTGCGGTTGCTCGGGCCCATGATCAGGTCGCCCTCCCAGTGCCCGAACTGGACGCGGTCGTCGACCTCGACCGGCCGTTGAGCGATCATCGTCATCGCGGTCAGCCGCCCGCGCCGTTGCAGCCCGGCCAGCCGGCGACGACGGCGACGCCGGCGCGCGGGACGAGTGAGCTCGACGTCCGGGTCATAGATCGCTTGATAGATCGACTCCGTGCACAGTTGTCGCCGTGGCTGACCGGCGAACACGATCCGCAGCTCGTGCGCGACTTGCTCCGGGCTCCAGCGCTGCCCCAGCAACCGGGCGATGACTCCGGCAGCCCGCCATCCGTGCGAGAGAGCGTCTCGCGAACGATCGTTCGCCGACAGCGGCACGGCCGTCGGTCGCTCAAGCGAATGACCGCCTTCTGGGTGGCTGTAGCATCGCGTCAAACCAACGACGGGTTGGAGGATGCGACGTGGCCCCGACGCAGAAGAAGCCGTCAAAGAAGCCCGCGACGAAGACGAAGCCAGCGGCGACCGCGACCACCAAGGCGCGAGCCTCGCGGCGGCGAGCACCGGCCCACGACGCGATCGCCCAACGCGCCTATGAGTTGTCGCTGGCTGACAACGGCGGCGACCACGTCTCGCACTGGCTGCAAGCCGAGCGCGAGCTCGCCGGCTCCTAACGACACCCCCACAGGCGCTCGCTGTGGCCTGGCCCTTGCCGCGAGCACATCCACGTGGGATGGTTGCGTGACCGCGCCCTGTGCCGGCCGGCGGGCCTAGCAAGCCCCCGAGACTGTGGGGTCGGTCACGGTCCGAAGACCTGCGCGTTGGGGACGCCGAGCGAGGCGTGGCTCTGGACCAGCTTCCATTCGCCGTGCTCGCGTCGCAGGATGCCGGTCAGCCGGCACGGAATCTCGTGGCCGTCCGGTGTGACGAACGCCGGCCGGTCGGCGAACCAGCCGACGTCTCCGGTCTGTCCGATTCGCGGATTGCCCGGCTTGACGGTCAGCTCCGCGCCCTCGAGCTGCTCGCGCAGCTGCGCCTTGATCACACGCCCGCCCTCCCACCACTCGTCGGGATCGGTGCCGATCGCCACCGCGCCCTCGTCGTCGGAGCCCATGCGCTCGACTGCGTCGATGTCGCGCGTCGCAAACGCCTCGTAGAAGCGCCGGATCACATCCGCCAGTTCGCTCGGCTGCGTCATGCTCACGTCTCCCGCTCGCTCGTCGTCAGAGGTTCTCTCTGGCGCACAGTCTCAGCCGCAAGCACCGGCCGCAAGGCGCGCTTGGCGCGAACCCGAGCCGACGACGTCAAGGCGCGCTCTGCGACGTCCGAGCGGGCGGACCGCGGTGCCGGCGCCGCCCCTGGCAGATGGTCAGAACGGAATGTCGTCGCGATCGCCGCAGGCCGGCAGTCGTAGCGGAGCCGTGATCGGTGCGTCGCGGTGTGCAGGCGCGTCCTCAAGCGCGTCGGGCGGCACGCGCGCGCCGCACCCGAGTTGCCATGACGACTCGCCGTACCGGCTCCCGTTTTCCGCGCTGGAGCGAGACTCTCGCGCCCTCGCTCGTCATCGTCACCCAACGCGCACTCAGACGTCGAAGGACCCGCTTCTCCAGACTCGGCGCGGGAGTCCAGCTTTAGCGACGGCGGCGCAGCGCGTGCCGCGTGGCACGACGCTGGGTGTGCTCCTCATGCGCGAGCTCGGCGATGACGCGCGCGACAGCGTCGCGCGCATCACTGAGGGATCACTGAGCGGGAGCCGAGGCCTCCGCCATGCCGGCGGCGAGCTTTGTCGAGGCCGCGCTGAACGCCGCGCGCGTCACGCAGCAGCGCGGCTGTCCTCTTGGCCGCGTTCGCAGCGTCCACAGCACTGTCGCAGGAGCGCATATCGCGAGTGTGACCGGTGCCGTCCGCCTGCTGCCCGGCGCAACGCCAGACGGTCAAGACCGCCACGCCGCCGCACGACGCGGACACACGCCGCCCGAGCTAACACCCTTTGCGCTTATGAGTAGTAAGCGGAGAACCGGCGCATATTTGGCCATGTTGGCCGGTCGTCGGAAGAGGCGGTTATGTCACCCGCGGAGCGAACGTTCCTCAGGTGCCCGCTGTGAGGTCATCTAGGTCGATGGCCGCGATGCCGGCGTCGCGGCACGCGCGCAGCAGGCGTGTGTCGACGGTGACCAGTGGCGCGGCGAGCGCCTCGGCCGCCGCGGCATAGGCGGCGTCGTAGGCGCTCATCCGGTCACGCAGCGACCAAATGCGCCGCGCGCGAGGCGCCGTCGCGTCGAGGACCAGGTCGAGCCGGACGAGCCACTCCACGGCCGCCAGGCCGTCCTCGAGGGTGAGATCCGCGCGCAGCACAAGCCGCCGCACGGCGCTGAGCGCCTCGACCAGGCCGTGCGCGGCGGACACGAGCGTGAGGCTCGGCAATGTCGCGTAGCGCGACAGCAGGACGTCCGCGCCGCGGCGGTGGCGACCGGCGATCACCAGCTCGACGAGGACCCGACGCGTCCACGACGAGCAGATCGAGCTCAGGCGTCTGTGGCAGGGCGGTCGGCGCGGATGAGCTCCGCGACGTCGACGTTGACGTCGACGCGGCGCTGGTGGATCTCGTCGATCAACCGCGAGCGCTCGACCTGGTCGAGGCCCAGGCCGCGCCGCAGCGCCTCGATCGCCCGTCGATTCTTGGAGACGCCGCGAGCGCTGGCGTCGGCCGCGAGCGCGGCATCGACTTCCGGGGGTACGTTGCGGAGATGAAGCGTGGCCACGACCTGCATGCTAGCGGATTGGGTGCACATCCGCTAGCAGTCGCCGACTCATGCAGGCCCGTCGCGCCTCGCCCGCCAACTCCCCCTATGACGAGCGTCCTCATGGCTTGCGTGCCGGGCGCGGTTCAGCGCTGGCGCGCGCCGCCGAGCGGCGGGCGGTTGCGGGCGGGGCCGCGGCGCGGCGGGAGCTCGGCCCGTCCGCTGGCGGTGATCTTCCAGCCGCCCGCCGCGCCCGGGCTGGGCAACGCGAGACCGTGGGCGTGTAGCAGCCACAGCGCTTGGGTGACCAGATCGCTGCGGCGATGCCACGGGCCGCTGCACTGGGCGGCGATCTGGCCGGCGCTGACCGGTTCGCCGTCATGCGCGTGCTGGGCATCTCCCAGCGCGGCCAACACCGCCCGATGCTTACCGGTCACGCGCGAAACGCTACCGGCGCGCGCGGACGCGGGCGCGCGGCTCGACGGCATGCAGCCCGGCCGCTGGCGCCCTCGGCGGCGATCGGCCGCGGGCCGGCCAGCGTTGGGCGCCGAGCACCGCAGCCCGCGCGCGCGTTACGCGAGGTCGCGCTCGAGTTCGCCGCCGAAGCGGGGTGCGGGGCGCAGGAGACCGTGTCCGCGCGGGGCGGCGCCGCCCGGCGTGCGAGCCAGCGACGCGGCGTCCGGTGGGTCGCCGCGCAGCAGCCAGGACCCGTCCGGGCGGCGGACGAGCTCACCGCGCTCGGCCAGCGCTGAGAGCGCGCTGGAGACCGTCGGCCGGCGGGCGCCGACGAGCTCGCCCAAGAGCCGGTGCGTGAACGCCAGCGGCACGATCACGCCGTCACCACAGACCCGCCCCCAGCGCTCGGCGAGATGCCACAAGAGCGCCTGCAGCCGCCGATCGACGCGCGTGAGCTGCGAGATCGCCTGCGTAGTGGCCAGTCGCAGCGAGCGCTCGCTGAGGCGGTCAAACAGGGCCGCGGTGATCTCCGGGTAGCGCGCGAGCTCGGCGGCGAAGCGCCGGTCCAGCACGGCCACGGTCAGCGGCGCGAGCACCGACCAGCGCACCTGGACCGCCACCAGGCCGACGCCCGACGCGCCCTGCCACGGGCGCACCAGATCTCCCGGGCCGAGCAGCTCGGCGCTCACGTGCTCGGCGACGATCAGCGCACGCGACAGCACACCGGTCACGATCAGCAGCCCGAGATGGTCAGCGCTCACCCCGGCCAGGCGCGAAACGTCCCACGGACCGACCGCCAGCCGCTGCGCCCTGACCACCAGCTCGCGCTGGGCCTGCGCACGCCGGACATCGCTCAGCAACGCACCCAGATCCGGATCCACGTCCAGCACAGCGACCATGTCCGCGGCCCGCCGCGGCGCCACGATCCCTTCCTCAATCACCGACACCTCACCAACCCAGCCTCAATCCGAATCTCACCGACATCAGGCGCGCCGTCGGTCCAATCCTTCGCCAATCAACAAACCGTACACGCGCCGGGACCACTCTCCCGGAGGCGCTGGCCAAGGAGATCAAGCCGCTGCTGCCGGCCAGCCCGTGAGCCGGACGCCGCAGCTCCACGATCCGCTCCCGACCGCGGCGACGGACGAAACGATCGTGCCCACGCGCCTCGCGCAAGCGGCTGCTCAGAGCGCGACCGAACTTCCTCATCGCGCCGCGCGAGGACGCCTTCGTACCGCGCGGAGCGCTGCTCTCGGCGCGTGGAGTGGGGAGATCGCAACCGGCGCCGAGGGCGGCGATGCCGCGTCTCGCCCTGGGTAGCGTTGGCGGTTGTCGTGGCGGTTAGGGCAGGATGGCGACGACGCGCGCTGGGGCGGCGCTGGCGCCCGTGATGCGCAACGGGAAGCAGCTGACCGTGAAGCCCGCGGGTGGGAGGGCGGCGAGGTTGTAGAGGCGTTCGATCTGCGAGTACTCGAGATCGACCTGGTGCGCCGCCCAGAACACTCCGCGCCGGCGCTCGCGCTTGGCGTCTTCGGCTTGGAGATGCAGCGGCCGATCCCATCCCCAGGCATCGATGCCCATGACGCGGACTCCGTGCTCATGCAGCCAGCGCGTCGCCTCCGGCGTGACACCGGGGCCGAGGGCCATGTATCCCGGCGTGCCGTAGTGGGCGTCACGACCCGTGCGCATGAGCACGATGTGCAGCGGTTGCAGCTCGTGCGCCGCGTCCGCGAGCGCGCGTTGGACCTCATGCGTGGTGATCGCGTCGCCATCGGCCTTGTGCCTGAAGTCGAGCACTACGCCCGGCGCGTGAAACCATTCGAGGGGCAGCTCGTCGATCGTCCTCGCCCGCCGACCGCCGATCGTGGAGTTGTAGTGCCAGGGCGCGTCGACGTGCGTCGAGCTGTGGGTTCCCAACCGCAGAAACGTCTCGATGGCCCAGCCTTCACCGTTGCGCAGCAGATCCGGAGAAACGCCGAACATGGCCTCGATGTCCTGTGCGCCTCTCTCGTGGTCGGCGTACTCGATCTCCGTTCGGAGCAGGTCGGGCGTCTCTGGGGGATCGGGAGCGATTGGTGCTGAGAGATCCACGAAGTCCATGGCGCCTTCTTCCGATGCCAGTGATGACCGAGCCGACGGCAACAAATGACATGATGCCGTAGCCCTGAAGGAAGCGGGGGGCACCTGCGACGGCGCTTGTTGCTGGGTAGCCGGTGGCCGCGAGCGCGTCGTTGCCGTCGCACGCGACGAGACGCAAGCCGCGTCGGGCCCGCGCCCCGCCCGCCGCTGACACACGCGCCCCGACGGCGCCGGCCGTCGACGCGCGCGGTGCGCCGAAACCCGGCCATCCGTCCGGCACGAAGCCGTTGGCGCGCGACCGCCTCCGGCGGCGACGGGCGCGCGCCCGAGCGTGATCCCGTGTTCGGTTGCCTCACCGGTTTGTGGGGTTCTGCGAGGATGTTCGGGTGCCGGCCGATCAGATGCCCGATCGCGAGGCCGCACGGACGCGCATCTTCGACGGCGCGCAGACGCTCGCGGCAGCGCTCGTGGAGTGCGATCGATCCGAGCGCTGGGAACCGCTGCGCGACCTCATCCTCGCCGGGCTCGAAGCCGGCGGCCTGGGTAACGCCCCCGACTGGACCGCCCTGCGGTCCGCGTCCGCAGAGCTCGCGGCGGCGGCGCTCGACGCCCGCCGCCACGCGCCATGACCGCGTAAGCGGGCGTTCGAGGCGTCCGCACGCGCGATCCGGACGACGGGCTCGCGATCGTCGAGCGCGGCGAGCAGCCGGCTGCGATCGTCGTCGCGGCTGGTGGCACGTTTGTTGTCGGTGTCGCTACTCGACGGCGGGCGGTTGCGTTGCGGGCGAGCTGGCGTCGAGCTGCTCGGCCTCTGGCGGGGCGTCCGGCGCGGCGGCGGGTCCGGGCTGCTTTGCGGGGGCGGGCGGCGGCGCTTGTGCTGTCCGCTGAGCGCCGCGGCGTCGTCTGACGAGCGCGATCGCTCTCGCCGCTCCGGCGCCGGCCAAGCCGATCAGCGCAGGCGGCGCGCGGTCCTGCAAGCGTGCCGCCGGCCGAGCGACGCAGGCGACCGAGCGCCGTCCGCGAGCGGCCGCCCGCAAACCCCAGCGCAGAACCGGCAAACCTGAAAGCCGCCCGGTCACGCGCCTGGGACGGTTTCCCGCCGCCGCGCGCGGACCGCGGCCACTCGCCGCGCGCGGCCGCTTGCGGCACCCGCGGCGCGACGTCCGGCGTCACCGGCCTTGCGCGCGCGAGCGCTCGCGCCGGGCGACCGCTTCTTTGTCTGCGTTCCCCTCGCGGCCATCGCAGCTCCCTTCATTGCGACTGTGTGGAGCGTCAAGGTCATCGCGTAACAGCCGCGCCGCGTGAAGCTGGACACCACCGCTCGAGCGCGTGGCGGGCGAGCCCGTCCGCCGGTCGACGACCGCGCCGAGCGTGTCGCTCCCCACCTCTCGACGCGGCCGTGCCGTCACGGACCCGTTCGCCCGCAGCCGCGGCAGGCACCACGAGCGCACAGAGCGCCGCCGACACGCCGCTCTCGCTGCGCCCGCTCGAGCCTGGCCGCGTCCCGGCTAACCGCATCGCCGCCACGCGCAGCTTCGCCGGCCCACCGATCCGGCGCGCCCCCGGCGGCGACCTCAACGTCGGCCTCCGCGGCGAGCCCCGCGGCGTCCGCGACGCTCTCGAACCGGAAGCCGGCGCCGCCCGGGCCCGGAGCGGCGCGGCGGATGAGATGGCCGCGCAGCCCGGACCTCCTGGCACGGCTGCGATCGCCTCGATGGTGACATTGGGAGCCCGCCGGCGTACCGGTCCGCCCGTGCCGCCGCGGCGGCAATGCGCTCGTTGGCGGGTGAAGAGGGATCTGGACATCGCGGAACCGTCCGCGCTGAGTCTTGTGCTAGGTCGTCTGGCGCGCTGGTCGCGACGGGCCCGGACGCATTCCAGCCGGTGTTGAGGCATGGTGGGCGGCGTGATCCGGCGGGCCAGGCGCGGTTGGCAAACGCGACACTGCGGCCGGCGGCGTCGAACGGGTCTCCGGTGGCGGCGGAGCGGGCGCCGTCGCGGGGCGCATCCCAGCGCCGCAGCCACGCTGGGCTGGGATCCCGGCCCGCCGCCGAGCAGCACCGCCCGGGCGAGTACCGTGACCAGCACCCCCGCTCGCCAGCCCCGGCCTGCGCGGCCACTCAAACCGGGCGCGCGCCGTTTGCGCGGAGTGGACGCGTGGCGCGCCCTGCAGACCTGGGATGATCCTGGCGATGGGGCGCGGCGACGAGGAGCTTGGTCGCAGGGCTGCTGACCTCGCGGGGCGGCTTCCGGAGGCGTTGGCGTCGTTGGCTCGCGTGGCCTACAACTATCGCTGGTGCTGGCACGCGGGCGGCGCGGACGTGTTTCGCTCGATCGACGAGGGTCGCTGGGGCCTGTGCGGCGAGAACCCGGTTCGGCTGCTGCAGGAGGTGTCGGGTGAGGCGCTGGCGCGCGCGGCCGGTGATCGCGCTCTGCTCGCCCGCGTGGCGTCGCTGGAGGACGTGATCGCGGCGGACCTGAGGCGCCCGGCCGCGGGACCGCTGGCGCCCGAGCGGCCGATCGCGTTCCTGTGCGCCGAGTACGGTGTCCATCAGTCGCTGCCGATCTACTCGGGCGGGCTGGGCGCCCTGGCGGGCGATCTGCTCAAGGAGGCTTCGGATCGAGCGCTGCCGCTGGTGGCCGTCGGCCTGATGTACCGCCAGGGATATCTCCGTCAGCGCCTGGAGGTCTCGGGCTGGCAGCAGGAGTACTGGATCGACATCGATCCCGAGCGGCTTCCCGCGACCCTGGTGCGCGCGCCGGACGGGCAGCCGCTGACGATCGCGGTGCCGATCGCCGGGAAGGAGGTGAGGGCGCAGATCTGGCGCGTGGCCGTCGGTCGCGTGCCGCTCTTCCTGCTCGACGCCGACCGACCCGAGAACGGCCGTCTGGAGCGCTGGATCACGTCGCAGCTCTACGTCGCCGATCCGGTCACGCGCCTCTCGCAGTACGCGCTGCTGGGCGTCGGCGGCGTGCGCGCGCTCGCGGCGCTGGGCATCGAGCCGGCGCTCGTGCACCTCAACGAGGGACACGCCGCGTTCTCGGTGCTCGAGCTCGCGCGCGGCGAGGCGGCGCGCGGAGCGTCCGTCGAGGCGGCGCTCGAGGCCGCTCGGCAGCGTACGGTGTTCACGACGCACACGCCGCTGGCGGTCGGCAATGAGACCTACTCGCGCGCGGAGGTGATCGCCGTGCTCGGGGGTGTCGCGGCCGAGCTGGGCGTCGACCCCGAGCTGATCGTGCGGCTGGGGCGCGACCGCCCCGAGGACGGCGCGGAGCCCTTCGGCGTGACGCAGTTCAGCCTGCGGATGAGCCGTGCGGCGAACGCTGTCAGCCGCCGCCACGGCGGCGTCGCTCGCGAGATGTGGCGAGGGCTCTGGCCCGAGCGGGCGGTCGAGGCGGTGCCGATCGCCCATGTCACCAACGGCGTGCACCTGCCGAGCTGGGTCGGGGCTGCGATGAGCCGCCTGCTCGACCGCTACCTCGGTGAGGCATGGTGGCTGCGGGCGGCCGACATCGCGACGTGGGAGGCGCTCGACGCGGTGCCCGACGCCGAGCTCTGGAGCGTCCGTTGCGAGCAGCGCGCGAAGCTGGTGGAGTTCGTCCAGGAGCGCAGCGGGATCGACCGGCTCGCCGAGCGCCAGCCGCGCGCGCAGATCGAGGCGGCCGCGCGCGCGTTCGACCCGGACGCGCTGACGATCGGGTTCGCGCGCCGCAACGCGACCTACAAGCGGCTCGGGCTGCTCAGTCAGGATCTCGACCGGGGGCTTTCCCTGCTGGCCGGGCGCCACCCCGTTCAGGTCGTCCTGGCAGGGACGGCCCATCCGAGCGACGAGCCGGCCAAGCGCGTCGTTCAGGACCTGTTTCGCTTCAGGGACGCGCCGCATGTCGCCGAGCGCGTCGTCTATCTGCACGAGTACGACCTGGGGATGGCCGCGCGGCTCGTGCATGGCTGCGACCTCTGGCTCAACCTGCCGCGGCCGCCGCTCGAGGCCAGCGGGACCAGCGGGATGAAGGCGGTCCTCAACGGCGGCCTGCACCTGAGCGTGCTCGACGGCTGGTGGGCAGAAGCCTACGATGGGACGAACGGCTGGGCACTGGCGGGCGAGGTCGACCCCGACCACGCAAGGCAGGACGCGCGCGACGCCGCCGCCCTGTACGGCCTGCTCGAACACGAGGTCTTGCCCGCCTTTTATGACCGCGACGCAGACGGACTCCCGCGCTCCTGGCTCGAGCGCGTGCGTGCCTCGATGCGCACGCTGGTCCCCGCCTTCTGTGCCGGGCGGATGCTCGGCGACTACATCGAGCGGGTCTACGCCCCGACGACGAACGGCGCTTGACCCGACCTACGGACGGGCGGTGCGACGGAGCGACGGCGCTGGTGACCTGTCTGCTAGAGCGGGGTCCAGGGGCAAACCAGGACGCTCGATGAAGCAGTTGTTGCGCGAAGCTCGAATCCGGGACGCTGGTGAAGCTGACGGCCCGGGACGCGGAGCGCTCGGCGACCGAACGACCAAACGACCAAAGGTCGCGGCGGGCCTGCGACGAAGCTCGTGCCCGTGATGGGTAACTCTGCCGCCCCGCGTCATGCGCCGAGTTGCGTCGGCGCCCGGACCCCGATCGGGGTGGCGGCGCTTGACCCCGTCCATCGTCAGAGCTGATCAGCGATCAGGTCGTGCCCGGGCACGACCGGGAAGAACGGCACGGCTACGGGGGAGCGCCGGGGCTGGCGAGAGCACTCCGCCGGTCAGCCATTGCGCGCGTTCCCACGGCCCGATCGGCTCCTGGCCGAAGCGCTGGCGCCATGCACGCGCCGTCAGCATCAGCGCCTCGACCGTGTCGGCGATCGCCGAGCGCTGCGACACGACCGGGCCGGACTGGACATCGAGCACCACGTACCACCTGGCGGCGCGCGGACGGGTTCGGCGCTCTGGCGGGCGGCGCGTAGCCAGCCGCGGACCGTGTCGCGCGGGCGTCCGAGTCGCTCGGCGATCCGGCGATGGCCCTCGCCGAGCGCGGCGCGGTGGTGCGCGTCGCCGTGCCGTCTGGCAGAGCGTGTGTCGCCCCGCAGCGGCGGCAGCATCCGCGGCGCAGGGCGAACCGAGTGCTCGCCATCGCGCGGGCGCACGGTCCGCACCCAATAAAGCCCCAGCGCGACAACCGCCCACCACAGCCGAGGCGGGCCAGCCGCCCGGCCGCGAGCTGGGCCTCGACGCACCGAGGGTCGCTGTCCACCACGAGCATGAGTCATCCACGCGCACGCCGCGCGCGACCCCCTGCCACGCCACACACGTGGCGGGAAGGGGGAACGCGTGTTGGGACTCCTACCACGAACCCACGACCACGCGACCCGATGCCCAACCGAACTCATCACCGTCATACGGTGCACGGCTTCGGAGGGAATCGGCCGCACGCTCTGAAGCACATTTCAGCGGAGCTGCTGGCCGACCCACGGCGGCGGATCGTCAACCGCGATGTCGTGGTGCTCACCGGCTGGTTCCCGCTCCCATCGGGACGTGAAGACTTGGGCGCCGGCACGCAGTTCCAGATCCCATACGTCATCCGCTTCCGGGTCGATCGACGCCGGGGAGGTCGGCAAGTCCATGGCGTCGGCGCAGCTGGTTGAGATAGCCCTGGACCAGCCAAAGGCGGCGCTCGTCGGCGCTCTTCCTCGACGATCAGCGCCGCGAGGGTATGGACGGTGGCGACGAACGCCGCGATCTCCTCGGAGGTGAGCCGATGAAGCTCTTGGCGAGGGTGCTTGCGGTCACAGACGACCAGCTCGTCATCGACAACCTGAACACGACGGTGCGCTATGCCTCCCCGCACGCCGTATTCAAGATCACAGTAGAGCGACCGCAGGCGCTCCCAGAGGACGGGGCGGCCAGCGAGAGGCGGCGGCAGCACGCTGATGGTGTGGGCCTCGAGCCATTTGATCTTGACGGCGAAGGCGGCTTACCGAATCGGGTCGCCGTTGGCGCGGATCACATGCTCAACGAGGAGTTTCATCACTTTGAACGCGGTGAGGAACCCCACCGGCGCGAGCACGCGCGGACTCTCGCCGGCCACAGCCGGCCGCGTCGGGGAGCCCGAGGACTTCGTGGTGGGTTTCGCGTAGCGATGCCCACCACCGTCGACGCGTCGCGGTGCCTGCAGCCTCGGGAGTTCTCATCGTCGCAGGTGGGGGTGTTCTCGTCGTCCTTGGCAGCGCCCCGGCGCGCGCCAGCCAGGTGCGGGACGTGAGCGTGCTGGCGTTTGACGCATCGGCGCGCGAGCGAGAGGATGGCGCCAACAAGGGAGGGTTGGACTGTGGAGCGTGCGTCACTGATGGCAGCCGAGCGCGTCGCGTGCTTGATCGGTCGCCGCGCCTGGGCCGAGATGTCGGTGCGTGTGGCTGATGCCGTCAGTGCCGACCGCGCTGCGGGACGCCGACCACGACGGATGCCCAGGTGGTCTCGTCGATGATGCGAAGTGGGGGGGTTTCAGGCGAGCGGACCGGAGAATCATGGCCGGGCGACGCCCGCTGGAGGGCCCGCGCGCGGCGCGGGCAGAGGTCGAGCAGCGGTCCGCTCCCCGGTTTCGGGTGGCGGCTGGAGGCATCTGTCGCGTGACGGTCGAGGCCGAGATCGAGCTGGTCGTCGCGCGCCGGCATTCGGATCCGCACCACGTGCTGGGCGCTCACCGCTGCGATGGGGGCGTCGTGGTCCGTGCCTTTCGGCCGGAGGCGCGCGAGGTGCTCGCGCGACCACAGGACGGAGCCGCCGTGATGCTCAAGCAGCGCCACCCGGCTGGCCTCTTCGAGGCGCTCGTGCCCGGCGTCGAGCTGCCGCTGCGCTACGAGCTCGAGGTGAGCTACCCGGACGGCAACGTGTATACGTTGCGCGACGCCTACGCCTTCGCGCCGACGCTCGGGGACATCGATCTGCACCTCCTCGGGGAGGGGCGCCATGAGGAGATCCATACGCGGCTGGGAGCCCACGTGCGCGAGATCGACGGCGCAGTGGGGACCTCATTCGCCGTGTGGGCGCCGGCGGCGCGGGCGGTGAGCGTCGTGGGGGACTTCAACGCCTGGGACGGGCGCCTGCACGCGATGCGCGTGCTTGGCGGGTCGGGAATCTGGGAGATCTTCATCCCGGACGTCGCAGAGGGCGCCGCGTACAAGTACGAGATGCTCACCGAGGGCGACCATCTTCGGCTGAAGGCGGACCCCTTCGCGTTTCGCACGGTGGTCATGCCGCGCACCGACTCGATCGTGCATCGCTCGCGCCACGACTGGCGCGACGGGGAGTGGATGGAGCGCCGGCGGGCGACGCAGCCACACGAGCGTCCGATCTCGATCTACGAGGTCCACCTGGGCTCCTGGCGGCTCAACCCGCTCGAGGGCAACCGGTCGCTGCGCTACCTGGAGCTGGCCGACGAGCTGGCCGCCTACGTCACCGACCTTGGCTTCACGCACGTCGAGCTGATGCCGGTGATGGAGCACCCGTTCGCCGGCTCGTGGGGGTATCAGGTGACCGGCTACTTCGCGCCCACCGCACGCTTCGGCTCCCCGGACGACTTCAAGCAGTTCGTCGATCACCTGCACGGCCAGGGAATCGGAGTGATCCTCGATTGGGTGCCCGCGCACTTCCCGCGCGACGACTGGGCGCTGGCGCGCTTTGATGGGACAGCACTCTACGAGCACGAGCATTCCCGCGGAGCACACCCGGAGTGGGGCACCCTCATCTTCAACTACGGCCGCCACGAGGTGCGCAACTTCCTCGAGGGCAGCGCGCTCTTCTGGCCCAGCGAGTACCACGCCGACGGGCTCCGCGTCGATGGGGTCGCCTCGATGCTCTACCTCGACTACTCGCGCACCGAGGGCGACTGGATGCCCAACGTGCACGGCGGCCGGGAGGACCTCGACGCGATCGCCTTGCTGCAGGAGATCAACGCGGTGCTCCACCGACGCGAGCCGGGGGTGATCTGCGTTGCCGAGGAGTCGACGGCCTGGGCCGGGGTGTCGCGCCCCACCTTCCTCGGCGGCCTGGGGTTTGGCTTTAAATGGAACATGGGCTGGATGCACGACACGCTCGGCTACTTCCAGCGTGACCCCGTCTACCGGGGCTATCACCACCACGAACTCACGTTCAGCATGCTGTACGCGTTCACCGAGAACTTCATCCTGCCGCTCTCGCACGACGAGGTCGTGCACGGCAAGGGGTCCCTCTATTCCAAGATGCCGGGAGACCGCTGGCAGAAGCTGGCGAACCTGCGTGCGCTGTACGGCTACATGTGGGCGCACCCCGGCAAGAAGTTGCTGTTCATGGGCGGTGAGCTGGCGCAGGAGCAGGAGTGGAGCTACGAGCGGTCAGTCGACTGGCACCTCCTCGACCGGCCCGAGCACGCGGGCGTGCAGGCCCTGGTAAGTGATCTCAACCATCTGCTGCGCGGCGAGCCGGCCCTCTATGAGCAGGATTTCGAGTCCGCGGGCTTCTGGTGGCTGGAGGCAAACGACGCGGCGTCAAACGTGTTCGCGTTTGCGCGCGCCTCCCGCGGCGGCAAGCGCCTGCTCGTGTGCGCCGCCAACCTCTCGCCGGTCCCGCGCGAGCGCTACCGCGTCGGGCTCCCGCGCCCCGGCCGCTGGACCGAGGCGCTCAACACGGATTCCGCGCGATACGGCGGCTCGAATCTGGGAAACCCCGATGGCATCGAAGCGCAGCCCATCGCGTGGCACGGGCAGCCCGCCTCAGCCGAGGTGACGCTGCCCCCGCTCGCCGTCGTCTGGCTCGTTCCGACGTCACCCGACGGCCGGTGAGCACCGACTCGGCAGCAGGCGCGTGCCTCGTATGATCGTCCCCACGCGCCGATCGCCTCCTCGCACGACCGAAAGGCGTCTCCGAGGGAACGCCCGCTGGATCGAGTATCGGCGCTCGGAGACGCTCCATTAGGTGTGCATTAGGAATGCTGACTACGCAACGTAGTTCGGCCCGCCGCGAGCGCGATGACTGCGGGATCGCCGCGACGCCACTGCGTAGTTGCTCCCACCGGCGCCTTGTCCGCCACCCAACTGCGACTCTCGCCGTTCACGAGGAAGCGGCACGGCATGTGAGCACAACCATGACGTCCGTCCGATGTCAGGCGTTCCCTGACAGCATCGCTGCTCCTCCCTACAACAACAGCTCGCTCCGCTATGGCCTCTCGGTCTGCTCCTGGCCGCGCTTCCGCGTCTCGTCGGGATCACAATGTGGGTTAACGCCTGGCGGCCGACCGCGGTCGTCACGCCCGAGGTCCTGGCGCCACACCGTCGCGGCACGCCGATCCCGCGGAACGAGATACGCGCCTGCAGGTGGTCGCGGGCAGCTTCGTCCCGTATCGGCCGCCGATGCTGGCATCGACGTCGATCCCAGCGCCTCTGGTGGTCGCAGCGCTCGTGGACGCGGCGGCTGCGATGCGATCTGTCACGCCTGACCTGCGGCTACCCGATCTGCATCGTGGGGACCGACGATCTCGACGAGCTCAACGAGACCGGCGAAGAGCTCGCCCGCACTGTCGCGCTGCGGAACGCGTAGTCGACACAGGTGGTGCAGCACGCTCCCGAGGGCAGAGCGCCCCTGAGTGGTGAGTCGCCCGCGAACCGTGATTATGTCGCGTCCCACTGTCCGCCGGAGCCGCGCATTGCGGCGTCGAAGATCGCGAGTTCAAGCTCGGATGCCTTCGCGCCAAGCCCCGCCGCCCAGCAGGACATTCGTTCCAAGTATTCGCGGTACGAGCCGGTATGTCTGTCGACTCGGAGCGACACGCCGACGTTGTCCGCGAGCCAGTCGCGCACACGCTTGTCGAGAATGAGCGCCGCATCGGGCTCCAGCGTGAATAGAAATTTGGTGATGAAGGCGGTTCGCACACGTTCGAGGCGTCCGACTCCCGACAAGTAGTCGAACCCGGCGACCGGGCCGTTGCGTTCGAGCTCGGCGGCCGCATGATTGATCCTCCGCGGGCCGTCCCCGTCCGCGGTCGAGAGTGCCTCGCGAACACGCCAGGGTCCGTAGCCATTCTCGCCGTGACCCCAAATCTGGCTCAGGATGAAAGCTCGGATGTTCCGCTGATCGTCCAGCGGGAGTGCAGCGACAAGGTCGCGGAGGTCCCAGCGATCGACAGCATCCGGAAGAGACCGAATGAAGTCTCCATGCTCCGGTAATGCGTCCGCCCACCGTTCGTGCTCCACCACGACGGCAGGCTGACGACCGCCAGCACCCCGATGCTCTTCCAGCGCCCGTCGGACGGCAACTGGTGCTTCGCACATGCGTCAAGCGTATGGCTTGCGACGGGTCGCTAAGGGCTCACGACGTAATTACTGACGGTGTGATGGTGTAGTTCCAGTCGCCGTGGAACGTGTGTCGGGTGATGTTGACGCTCGCGAGTTGCTCGTCAGTGATCTCGAGTCCGCGCTCGTAGGCGCGCTCATCGAGCTGCGCGTAGAGCTTGAGCCCGGTGCCGGTTTTGGTCGCTGCGATCAGGTTGATGATGACCTCGAGGGTCTCAAGCGGCTTGCCGCGCCAGTTGAGGCTGACGAAGCTGAACATGCGGTGCTCGATCTTGTTCCACTTGCTGGTGCCGGGCGGGAAGTGGCAGACCCGGATCTCCAGGCCGGTTCTGTCGGCGAGTCGCTGCAGCTCGTAGCGCCATAGGCGCGTGCGGGGGTTGTTCGAGCCGCCGGAGTCGGCGGTGATCGTCAGCCTGCGGGTATCGGGGTAACGGGCCTTGCCGAGGTGCTCCCACCAGCAGATGATCGTGTTGACCGCGAACTGCGCGGTGTCGGAGGTGATCCCGACGCTGACCCAGCCCTCGTCGGCGGCCAGGTCATAGACGCCGTAGGGGATCGCATGCCCGAGTCGCTTGTCCTTGAAGTCGTGCCCGCGGACCTCGACCGGCTTGCCTTTGGGCTCGAACTCGCGCCCGACGGCCTTGAAGTCGCCGACCAGCTCGCGCTTTTTGGCATCGATGCTGATCACCGGCTCGCCGGCCGCGACCGCCGCCCCGACGATCTCGTTGATGTGCTCGAACTGCGCGTCGCGATCAGGATGCTGGGCGCCCTCACGCGTCTTCTTGTTGGCCTGCAGGCTGTAGCCCTTGGCCTTCAATAGCCGCAGCACGGTGCGATCAACGACCGCGTGCCCTTGCCCGCGCAACGCCTCGGCCAGCTTCGCCCCGCTCTTGCTCGTCCACCGCAACGGCGACTCCGGATCCCCGCGCGTAACCGGATCGATCAACCGATCCAGGTCCTGGCTCAAGATCGGGATCGCGCTCCAACGCCGACGGCCGCCCCGCACCCATACGCCGAACCCGCCCCGCCTCGAGCTCCTGCTCGCCGGCAAGCTCGACCAATCCCCGCCTGACTGTGGACTCCGAGATCCCGGTCGCCCGCACCGCCGCCGCGATCCCTCCCCGGCCCGCCGAACGCGCCTCCGCCGCCGCCCAGCGCCGCCGCGAACGCTCGTTCAACAGCGCCCGCATCGCCTGATAGCGCTCAGCAATCGCCGCCTCGTCAACCACACCCCCAAGTTCTACGCCCGACCACAGACCCCTCCAGTAATTTTGTCGTGCACCCTAAGTGGTCGTCTTCTCAAGTTCGTTGACGGATTCGTGGGTCATGCGGCGAGTTGGCGTTGTGGGGTGGGCTGCTCGAGCCGGTCGAGCACTCGTTGGAGGTCTTTGCGGGTGAACTTCCACTGGAACGGCTGGGCGATCTGCTCGTAGCGGCGGCCGAAGGCCAGCAGCGTCTGCTCGAGCGCGTCGAGATCGGGGAAGTTGTTGGGTTGCAGCACCTTGCGCTGCGCGACGGAGAAGTAGATCTCGGCCTGGTTGAGCCAGCTGGCATGCACCGGCGTGTGCACCAGGGTCAAGTTCGGCCAGGCGCCCTGGAGGCGGTCGATCGAGCGCTGACCGCGGTGCGCGGAGCCGTTGTCGACGACCAAGAACACGCGCTGCGCCGTGCTGTAGGGCTGCTGGGTCATGAACTGCTCGACGAGCTGATCGAACGGCGCGATCCCGTCCTTGGGCGCGCAGCGGTCAACCAGCTTCGCGCGGCCGACGTCCCACGCGGCCAGGTAGCAGAGCGCGCCCTTGCGCTCGTACTCGTGCTCGACCAGCTGCCCGTCGCCGCGAGGCTGCGCGGGCTGGCTGGGGTGCTTGCGCGCGCGAGCTTGGATCGACGGCTTCTCGTCCGCGCACACCACGAAGTCGCCGGGCTCAAGCAGCTGCCCCTCCCAGCGGCCCTCGTAGAGATCGAGGATCCGGCCTGCCTTCTCGGCGAACCGCGGGTCGCGCGGGAAGATCCACGAGCGGTAGTTCCACGGGCGAATCGCGTCCTCGCTGAGCCAGCGCCAGATCGTGACCGCCGCGATCATCGCGACGATCCCGCGCCTGACCGCCTCCCTGGCCAGCTCAGCGCTCGACCAGCGCGAGAGCGCGACGCCCCGCTCGGCCGGCAGCTCGCACGCCAGCGCCTTGACCTCGGCCACCTGCGCCGGGGGAAAAACGCCGCGGCCGACCCGGCCGCGGTCTCTCCTGAAGCCCTTACAGCCCCTCCTCGCAGAAGCGTTTTCGCCACTGCGAGACCGCCTGGCGCGACTGACCGAGCCGCTCGGCGATCTCCGTGTTCGACCGCCCCTCGGCGGCCAACAGGACCGCCTTCGCCCGCACCACGTCCCGGTAGGGACCCGAGTACGCCGCCGCGCGCCGCTCAAGCTCGCGCCGCAGCGCGTCATCCAAAACCACCTGGTGCGGAGACGCCTGCGCCATCACCCCGATGGTTCGCCGCCAGCGTTATGACTCCTTCAAACTCGCCGCGTACTTCGGAAGACGACCACTTAGGTAGGTCGAACCTGGTCACAGCCGCGGCGTTCGACCCGTGACAATCGGCTTCCGGACCTCCCGTGCGGCGCCTCGTCCGGGACGCCGTCGGTGAGGCGCGGCGATGGGCGTCCACGGCGCTCCCGACGCGGGAGGCGCGTTGGTGACGTCGCGAATCGTCAAACGGCGGCGGTAAGGTACGCACTTCTCGTGTACGGCTCACCGACTCCGGTGACCTCCCCGCAATGACGGGGCCCACGCAGCGCCACAACCGAACATCGGACTCGCCCACTGCTCAATCGACGCAGAGCCCGGACCGCTCGCCGCTCGCGACACGCCCGGCGTGTGACTGCCGATCTGAGCGAACCGAGGCCAAGCTCGCGCCATGCTCGACCTTCCCGCTCGTTCGCACGCGCTCAATCGCCAAAGATGCAGAGCACGAGCGTCCGCACCGGCGTCAAACCACCGTTGAGCTGACCGCGTATCCCTACGGACAGGTGAATCGCCGTCGGCACCGTGAACCACCAGCCAGCGCGGCGCGATGGGCCACCAGCGGGCCACGGTCTGGCGCTGAACCACCGGCGCGAACTTGACCAGTTGCTCGGCGTGATCCTCCTCGATCGCCTCTTCGACGAGGCGGTCGAGGACAGGCGCGGACGCAGTGTTCCGGCGGCAGCGATCGACCGCTGCCGCCCTATCCGCAAACCGAGGCGGTCTCCATCGGTCTGAGCCACACCGCCTGGCGCGCGAGCGCAGGGAGACACCGTGAAGGACCCGGTTGCTCGTTAGCGTGATCGCGCGTGCGGTCGCGCGCTTTCGGGCCGACCACGGCCGGCCGTCAAGCGACGCCGCGGACACGGTCCCCGGTCGCGACAATGGGCCGCGCGATGGCCGGGCCCGTTCGTGTGTGGAGAGATCGTCTCGGGAGCGGCCGTTGAGGCCGTACGAGGCCCGGGAGGTGGGCTGATCGATGCCGCGGGAGCGGCGAAAGCCGCGGCCGGCGCGGCGCGGCTGGACGCGTGAGGCGGTGCTGGAGGCGCTGCGAACGTGGGCGCGGGAGGAGGGCCGCGCGCCACGCGCGTATGAGTGGGCGCCGTGGGCGGCCGCCGTCCTGGGCGTCAGCTCGGCGCAGACGCGCAAGTGGGAGCGCGCGCACGAGCGCTGGCCGTCGCTGTCGGTGACGGTCGCGCGCTGCGGCTCGTGGCGGCAGGCGCTCGAGAGCGCGGGGCTGCCGACGCATCCGCCGCTGCGCCTGCCGCTTCAGGAGCGGATCGCGACCGCGCGGCGGCTGGAGGGCGTGGCGCGGGTCGAGGAGATCGCCGAGCTGGTCGGCGTCTCGCGCTGGACCGTCTACGGCTACTGGAAGGCCGTGCGCTGTGACGGCTGCGGTGGCTGGCAGGTCGAGGCGTCGGCGCGCACGTGCCTGGACTGCCACGCGCGCGGCCGACGCCGCACGCAGCCACAGGAGGCAGAGCTGATCGACCTGCTGCGAGCCTGGAGCGAGGAGACCGGGGAGCCGCCGCGGGTGACCGACTGGACGGGCGAGAACGCCAAGTGGGACCGCGAGTACCCGCGCTGGCCGTTCCGGCTGGCGGTGACCGAACGCTTCGGATCGTGGCCGGCCGCGCTCGAGGCTGCCGGACTGACGCCCTACCTGCGGCACTGGAGCGACGAGCAGATCCTGGCCGCGCTGCGCGAGCTGGCCGACGAGCTCGGCCGCGCGCCGACCACGGCCGAGATCACCGCGCGCCCGCAGCTATTCGCGCCCACCCTCCCGGGCGTGCGCTTCGGCTCCTACGAACACGCGCTGCGCGCCGCCGGGCTTATCCCCGCCCGGCGCGCCTGGACGCGGCCGGACGTGATCGAGGCCTTCGAGCGCTTCCGGCTCAAGTACGGGCGGCTGCCCACCACGGCCGACCTGCGCAGCACGCGCGGCAGCGGCGTTCCGCCGGACAGCGCCGTCCGCGCGCTGTTCGGCAGCTTGCACGAGGCGAAGCGCGCCTGCGGGTACGACGGGCCGGCGCGGCGCACGCGCTTTGATGCCGACGACGCCGTGCGCGCGCTACGCGCGTTTCACGACACGCACGGGCGCAACCCGACCGCACGCGAGTGGGACACGCTCGGCCAGCGACCGAGCGCGCCGCCGATCATCCGCCACTTCGGCTCCTGGAACGCCGCCCTCGCCGCCGCCGGACTGACCGTGACCCGGCCCAGGCGGCGCTGGAGCGACGAGCAGATCCTGGCCGCGATCCGCGCCTTCGAAGCCCAGCACGGGCGGTCGCCGGCGGCGGCGGACTTCGGCGGCGGCACGCTGCCGGGGTTCGAGACCATGCGCCTGCGCTACGGCTCACTCGCCGCCGTGCTCGAGCGCGCCCGAGCTCCGCGCCCGTGCTGACGCCGAGCCTCGGGTCGTCCCGGCGCGCTCGCATCGCGCCGCTCAAATCGTCCCTACAAACACATCGACCCCAGAGGGCCAACTCCGGGGTCGAGGTCGAGCCAAAGGAGGCTCAGCAGTTATGCATTGGAAGCGTACCACCGCCCCGGACGGCATTCCGGGATCTCCGGGCCCGCCGCCCACGGCGGAGCACCCGCCCGCCGCGAGGCGCGTCGGCCGCGTCGGCGCCGCGCTGCGCGTCGCGCGCGAGCTCGCGCGCTCGGGCGTGCGAGTGCAGCACCGCCCGACGCTCGCGCAGCTGCGCACGATGGCCGCGCTCGACGGGCGTTCGCCGGCGAGCTACCCGCTCGACGCGCGCGGTCAACTGGCTGCCGCGAGTCGCTGCCCGCGGACTTCCCGCACGGCAGTGTCGGCCTGCGCTTCGCGCACGCCGGCGGCGAGCTCGTGGCGCTGCCCGACGGCTGGGGCTTCTCGCTCTGAGCTGAACGGCCCGGCGAAGGTGCCGCGCGCGCTTGGCGCGAACGCCCGCCGGCCTGAACCCGTGACGGCCCGGCCGTCGCTCCTTCACCGGAGCGGTGGCCGGGCCGTCGTCGTTGCGCGACGGCGCGCCTCATCGCCGCCGCCCTGCCGGACGCGGTCGCCACCGCGCGCAACGCACGGCCACGTACCTCAAGAACCCGGAGAACCATCCGATGCTGAACCCGATCCTCACCGGGGCGTCCACGCACGCCCAGATCGCCGACACCGACGAGGCGATCCTGCGCTTCGCCGTCACCACCCGCACGCCCGACCGCGACGTCCATCCCGACGACCGCGCGTGGTGGGTGGCACTGCAGGAGCGCTGCGAGATCCGCGCCGAGCTCTCGGCCAGCGGCCTGCTCTGACCCCAGAGGAGCCGCGAAGCCGCGGCGCATGTGACACGGCCGCCCGCCCGCGGCCGGCGCTGTCGCGTCACCCAGCCCTGAACCGGCGCGGCGGCCACGTGGCCGCCGCGTCCGATCGATCTCGCAACTGCCCAGTGAAGGAGCACCCATGTCCGACCTGCTGCTCGTGGCCGGCCTCGTCCAGCGACGTCGTCGACGGCGCGCCCGGCCTCGTCTTCGCCCGCCCGCGCACGCTGAGCGAGCGCGACGAGTTCGGCGCGCTCGACGGCGCGCCCGGCCTGTTCCGCGCGCCGCTCGAGCCCGCCGCCCTGCAGGCCCGCGAGGACCTCGGCCACGCGCTGTGCGCGTGGCTGCCGCGCGAGGACCTGCTCTAGCGCAGCAGCCGCCGGCGCCACCCGTCACCAGGCGCGCGCCCGGCAGGCAGCCGGGCGCGCGCCCGGAAGCGTCGCGCAGGTGGCGCGACGCGACCTCGCATCCCCTCGCCGTCCCCGCATCCCGGGGCGGCCGATCCCTGGAGCGCATCCATGCCATCCACCCGCTCGATCCTGCTCGTCGAGGAGGACGCGGTCTGCCGCGGCTTTCTCGCCGACAACCTGACCGCCGACGGCTACGAGGTGATCGTCGCCGCCGACAAGGCCGACGCGATCGCCAAGCTGACGCCTGGCGCCGGACCTCGTGCTGTGCGACGTCAACGGCCACACGCTCGAGCTGCTCGACGCCGTCCGCGGCGCCGACGGGCTCGCCGCCCGCGATCGACCCGGCGACGCCGCTGATCGTGCTCACCCGCCAGGCCGACGCGCTGATGCGCGTGCGGCTGTTCGAGCACGGCTGCGACGACGTCGTGCGCAAGCCGTTTCACTACGGCGAGCTGCTGGCCCGCATCCGCGCCGTCCTGCGGCGCACCCACCAGCCGCCGAGCCGGCGGCGGCTGCGCATCTGCGAACTCGAGATCGACCTCGTCAGCCAGTCCGTGCTCGTCGCCGGCCGGCCGGTCGAGCTGGCGGCCAAGGAATACGCGCTGCTCGTGCACCTCGCCGGCGACCCGACGCGCGTGTTCACCAAGGACGAGCTGCTGCGCGACGTGTGGGGCTTCCGCACCCGCGGCATCACCCGCACGCTCGACTCGCACGCCGTCCGGCTGCGGGGCAAGCTGCGCGCCGCCGGCGAGGCGCACTGGGTCGAGAACGTCTGGGGCGTCGGCTACCGGCTCGCCCCCGTCGGCCTGGTCGAGAGCGAACGGAGCGCGGCGTGAACCGCCGCCAGCCGCTGCGGCGCGCGCGGCCGCTGCGGGCCGGCAGCCCGCCCGCGCGGCGCACGCCGCTGCGCCGCCGCACACCGCTCGCCCGCGGCGCTGAGACCCAGCTGCGGCCGAGCGCGCTCGCGCAGGCCGCGACGCCGATCGCCCGGCGGCCGATGCGCGGCCAGCCAGGCGCAGCGCGCCAAGATCGTCGGCGGCGCCTGCGTCGTGTGCGAGAAGACGAACGGGCTCACGCCCGCGCACCTCGCGCCGCGCGGCCTCGGCGGCTGCGAGCACCCCGACTGCGTCGTGCCGATGTGCTGGGCCCACCACCGCGCCTACGACACCGGCCGGCTCGACCTGCTGCCGCTACCTCGAGCCGCGCTGGCGGATCGAGATCGCGCACGCCGTCGCGCACCTCGGGCTGATCAGCGCCTACCGGCGGCTGACCGGCGGGCGGCTACCTGCGGGCGACGTCGCGGCCCTGTCGTCCACGAGGGCCGAGCGCGGCAGGCAGACCCCGGACCGCGGACGATCGCGGCCGAGCCGACCCCTCACGCCCTACGCCGTAAGGCAGCGCCTGGTCCACCACACGGGCAGCGCGTGGGAAGTCGAGCACAGCGGCCCGCCCGACGGGCCGAGCGAGGGCTACTACCAGCTGCGCTGCATCGCCGGCAGCCCAAGCAATCTCGGCGGTGAGCTCCTCGGCGCTGTTCGACAGGTCCACCGTGACGAGCTCCACAGCGATGCGTGGCGCCCGATCAGCGAGCACTTCGATGGCTGATCGCCACAGGACTCCCAGCCGGGCGCGAATCGACCGCTTCGACGGAACCGAGTACGCGTTCCTGAGCAACTTCCACCCCTCGCCGGTTGTGATCCGTGTCGAGCAGGCATCGCCGGAGCAGATCGCGTGCGCGACGGTCGAGCACGGCTTTCAGGCGTGCAAGGCGCTGGACCCCGCCGAGCGCCGCAGGATCGCCGCGGCGCCTACGCCCGCCGCGGCCAAGCGCCGCGGCCGGCGCACGAGGCTGCGCCCCGACTGGGAGCACGCCCGCGACGAGATCATGCGCGCGCTGCTGGCGCAGAAGTTCCGGCTCGGCGAACCGCTCGGCCTGCGGCTGCTCGCCACCGCCGGCGCCGAGCTGATCGAGGGCAACACATGGGGCGATCGCTACCGGGGCGTCGTTGACGGCGTCGGCCAGAACCGGCTCGGGCAGCTGCTCATACAACGGCGGGCGGAACTGCGCACGGCGCTGAGCGAGCAGGCAAACCCGCCCTCTTCCGTGTCGGCCGCCAGCCCGGCGGCGACGCCCGGCCGAGACGACGCACCGAATCCCGGGGCCGCGGCGCCGTCAGCGCGAGTCCCACGGGTGCGATCCCAAGCCCGGTCAAAGCCATGAGCATCGTTGAACGCCGCGCGGCTGAGGCGGCCCACGGGCGTATCCTCTGCGGCGTGGCCGCGGCCGAGCACCTGGGCGTCGAGGCGCTGCTCCCGCTCTCGCTGGAGAACTACCACCGGTTGGTGGAGGCCGGCGGCTTCGAGGGCGAGCGCGTGGAACTGCTCGACGGGTTACTGGTCCGCATGAGCCCCAAGTCCGAGCGCCACGAGGCGGTCGTCGAGTTCCTCAATGACTGGCTCAACGCCGCCGTCGATCGCCGCCAATACATCGTCGGCTGCCAGCGCGCGCTGACGATCGGCAACTCCGAACCGGAACCGGACCTGGTCGTGCGTGAGCGCGACACCCCGAAGCCGTATCACCCGTCAAGCGCGGTGCTCGTGATCGAGGTCGCCGTGTCCTCGCTGGCCGTCGATCTCGCCGTCAAGGCGCCGCTGTACGCATCGGCCGGGATCGCCGAGTACTGGGTGCTCGACCTCGACGGACGCCGAGTGATCGCGCATCGCGAGCCGGGCCCCGGCGGCTACGGGGAGCGCCTCGAGGTCCCCGCCGACGAGCAGCTGGCCAGCACGGCGTTGCCGCTGCCGCCCCTGCGCGTCACCGACGCGCTCGCCGCCGAATAATCAGCCGACGCGACGCGCCGTCGGGCGCGGGATCGCAGGCCGTCGCCGCGCGGTCGTCCGGTGGAGCGACGGCACCGCGGCGAGGCGCTGCGCTGGTAGCTGGTACGACGACGGGGTGCTCTCCTGCGACGGTGACCCGCTCGGCGGGACGGCCGCCGAGCTTTGGACGCTGCACTTGGTCCGCGACCGCCAGTTCCTGCGCGACGGCGAGCTCATCCAGTAGCGCCGGGCAACGTCAGGGCTCGAGGCGTCCGAAAGCAGTGTTCGCCGCGTCGGCGCGCGGTGCGCGGTGCGACCGTCAAGCCCTTCCGCTGGCGATTCGTCGCGGCACGACTGCGAGCACTCGCCCGCGTCGTGCCGTGATCGACGGTGGCGCGGTGACGGTCGCGTCGTGATCGCGGAGGTCGAGATCGGCCAGGACCAGCGGCGCCGGGGCCGTCGGGTGGCGACGGATCGCATCCGCGGCCACAGTCCGAACGCGCCGACGCAGCGCCCGGAGATCCTCGACCGCGAAGTTGGCGTTGCTCGGAACCACGCGGCGGAGCCCGCACCGGGCTGGTGAGCGGGTTCCGGCGGCTGACCGGGCGGCTGCCGGCGCTGGAGGGGGACGGACACTGCCGTGGGTTGACGGATTCGCGCCGTCGGACGCCGTCATGAGATGCGGCGGCGGTCGAGCAGGAGGATCACCAGGGGCGGCGCAGCGGATGCCCGACCCGACCGTGGCGAGCGGAGCCGCCGCACGGGCCGGCGCGACTCCCCGCCCAGCGGATGCCGCGGGCCGGCGACGGCAGCGAGTTGCTTGGGCCAACCGGGCGGCGCTGCGCTATGGCCGCCCACAGATGCGCGCCGATCCGGTCCGCGGGCGAGTCGACCACCCGTCCACCCGCGCGGCCAGACGTCTCGCGACGTACAGCACACCCCACCATCACCGACCATCCAGGAGCCGACCACAATGGCCATCACCAACGGCCACACAGCGCCCACGGCGGGCCCACGAGACGAGGCGTCAGACACGCTGGATGCGATCGCGCAGCGGTCGCTCAAGCGCGCGGCAGATCGCTGCGACGGCGTCAGCTGCTCCCCTGGAGGCCGGGATTCAGGAGGCTGCGGCTGCGGTGACAACGAGGGCGACGAGTGACCCGAGCGGCTCCGTCGCGAAACGAGTCGCGGCCGTGCCCGTGTCTGAAACCCGGCAGCCCGCGCCCCGTCGTTGCATCTCGCGTCCGGGCGGATCAGCGCCGACCAGCGGCTGACCGGCGGGCGGCTGCCGGCGATGGCCGCCGCGACGCTCTCGCGCTGACCGCGGGCGACCACGGACCGGGGCTGACAGGCCGTTCGCCGACGGCACCGCAAAGTCGCTTGGAGCCGAGCTCCCGGCTCCGCCTTCTCATCAGACGACCAAGGAAAGGAGCGACATGCCTCCTCCCCGCACCGCAGCGACCTACCGCGCCCGCGACGGCAACCGGCACGACGTGCTCGTGCTCACCACCCCGGCCGGCCGCTGGCGCATCCTCGACACGACCGAGACCACGGTCGTGCACGTCGAGACGCTGACCGGCTTCGACGACCTGCTCTCGCAGGCCGCCGCCCTGGCCGAGGACTACGCGAGCGAGCAGCAGGCCTACCACGACGGCGAGCGGCTCGAGGACCCGCTGCCGCGGCTGCGCCCCGACCCGCCGCCCGAAGAGGAGCCGGCGTGCGCGGCCTGACCGCGCCGGCCCCGGCGATCACGGCAGGCGCACGGATGCTGAGTCCCAATGGTGGTCGTAGGCGCGCCATGCACATCCTCCGGCCGCCCACCTCGCGCGCCCCACCGGCCCCGGCGCCCCTCGCTCGCCGCCGGGGCCGGCGCGGGCCCACTGCCGTGCCGCGTTCGCCTCGCCGACGGGCGCGTGTTCACCGGCGCGCTGCCCGCCGCCCGGCACCGCTCACTGCAGCTCGGGCTGCTGCACGCCGACACGGCAGAGCTCGTCGAGCTCACGCCCGGGACGCGCCGCGCCGACGGGCGGCTCGAGGTCGACCGGCGCCGCCACGTCGAGCACTTCCTGCCCGGCGGCGCCGGCGGCGACCCGAACTGGCTGCGGGCGCTGCTCGCCCACGCCGAGCGGATCGTCGCCGGGACCTACGCGAGCCCGCGGCCCGGCGAACGGCCCGGCGAAGAGGTGTTCGTCGGCGTCGCCCCGCGCGAACGTCCGTCCGGGAGCCGCGACGCCGTCGCCGGTACGCGCTGGCTGTGGGTCGACGTCGACCGGCCCGACCGCCTGGACGCGCTGTGGGCTGTTCCTGGCCGAGCGGCCGTGCCAGCTGCTGATCGCCTCCGGCGGCTCGGGCGGCGTGCACGCCTACTGGCAGCTCGCCGAGCCGCTGCCCGCCCGCTGGGCCCGGCCCGACGGCGTGGTGACCGAGCCGATCGAGCGCGCGCACGGCCGCATCATCCGCGCGCTCGGCGTCGACGCCGACGGCCGGCCCGACGTCGCCGACCCGCGCTGCGCCGAGCGCTCGCGCGTGATGCGCCTGGCCGGCACGATCAACCTCAAGTCCGGCGCGTGGGCGCGCGTGCTCGAGGCCGACCTCGCGCTCGCGCCGTACGCGATCGACGAGCTCGTCGGCGACCTGCCCGACGCGCCCTGGCCGGCGGCCGGATCGTGCAGCCGTTCGCGCGAGCGCAGGCCCGCAGACCCGTACAAGCGGATCGCGCCGCCCGAGTACTTCCAGCGCCTCGCCGGCATCAACGTCCCGCGCGGCGGACTCGTGTCGTGCCCTGTGCCGCGGCATCGCGACCGGCACCCGTCCTGCAGCGTCGGCACCAGCCCCGAGCAGGGCTGGTGCTGCCACAGCGCGGGCTGCGGCGCGCGCGGCGCGATCTACGACCTCGCCTCGGTGCTCGAGGGCGGGCCGTGGGGAGCGCAGCTGCGCGGCGATGCGTTCGCGCGCGCTCGCACACGCGTGATCGACGCCTTCGGGCCGCCGCGATGACCGCCGCCGACACGCCGGCCTGGATCGTGCACGCCACCGACACGATCAACAGTGAGATCGCCGGCCACCACGGCACCGACTACGTGAGCCCACCGCAGCCACGAGACGCGGCGCTGGCGCTCGTCGCTCTGCTGGTCGGGCCGACGCCAGCGGACGCCGAGCGCAACCGCTGGACGGTGGCGATCGCAGGCGGCCGGCGCACCGTCGCGCTCGAGCCGGCGGACTGACCTCCGCGCCCTGCGGGCGCCTCATCTTCGATTGGACCATGGAGTGATGCCATGAGTGACCTCGCCCCGGGCGGCGCGCGCAAATGCGCGCGCGAACCGGGCGCCGATGCGCCGCTCGTTGGGCTGACGCCCGAGCAGACGCAAGCTGTCCGCCACGGCGAAGGCCCGCTGCTGATCGTGGCGGGACCCGGCGCCGGCAAGACGCGGACCCTGACCCATCGCGTCGCCTACCTGCTGGCGACCGGAGTCGCCGATCCCGGCGAGATCCTCGCCGTCACCTTCAGCGTGCGCGCCGCCGGCGAGCTGCGCCTGCGGCTCGCCGATCTGCTCGACGAGCCGACCGCCCGCGGGATGCTCGCCGCCACCTTTCACTCCGTCTGCGCGCGGCTGCTGCGCGAGCACGCCACACTGTTCGGCCGCACCGACGCCTACACGATCTACGACCAGGCCGACGTGAGGAACGTCGTCGAGGCGCTGCTCGGCGACCGCGCACGCAGACCGATCCAGCAGGCGATCGCCGCCTGCGGGCAGCCCTCCGCGGCCGACCTCGAGACCAGGATCGCGCTGGCCAAGAGCCGGCTGCTCGACCCCGCCGCCTACCTCGAGCGCAGTCGCTATCCAGCGGCGGCGCTCGTCGCCGCCGTCTGGCACGCGGCCGAGGAAGAACTCGAGCGCTGCAACGCGTGGGCGTTCGACGATGTGCGCCGTGAAGGCGCCTTGATGGAGTGCCCTCGCTGACGCGAGGGCTCGCATAGCTGAGATGTGCGATGCACACCCACCTCACCCCGGCCTGGTAACAGGCTGTGATCCCGAAAGGGCACGGGGGACAAGAGCATGGTGGGAAAAGCCGGGAGTCCGTGAAGCCGATGTAGCGGCGGACCGTCAGTGCAAGACGGGTATGGCGAAAGCCTGACTGCCTGAACCCCAGTCCTCACGGCTCTAAAGCGCGGCGGCAGCGAATCATCGGTTGAAACGCTGCTCCGAGCCCGCAGACAGACAAGGTCGTCTTCTGTCTGCCGTTCTCAACCGGGCTCGGCGTGCCCTCGATCAGGGGGATCAAAGGGACGGACGGGGCGCCTAACCCCGATCGCATCTCCATCAAGAAGGCAAGCGGATCAACGGCCTGTACCGACTGATGCTCAGCGACCGGCTGCTCTGGCAGCAGGCGTACATCAGCCTGGCGCCCAACAAGGGCGCGGTCACGCCCGGTGTCGACGCCCGCAACACGCTCGACGGCTACTCGCTGTTAGGCGACGCTCAAGTTCGGGATGCGGGCGGGGGTTCGCGAAGCTCGCCACCAGTACGAGCGCGACGACGTTCATCATCGGGACGGGAATCGCCGTGCAGTTGGCGGCGATGACGGTGATCGAGTTGGTTGGGGATCGGGTCGCGTGGTTCTGGCTGGCGTGGTAGGAGTCCCAACACGCGTTCCCCCTTCCGGCGCCGCTGTGTCGTGTGGCAGGGTCGCGGGCGGCGTGCGCGTGTTGAGATCTCATGCTCGTGGTGGACACCGACCCTCGGCGCGTCGAGGCCCAGTTGGCGGCCGGCCGGCTGGCCTGCCCCGTATGTGGCGGGCGGCTCTCGCGCTGGGGCTTCACTGGGTTGCGGAGCGTGCGGATGCGCGACGGCGAGCGCTCGATCCGCTTGCGCCGCGGATGCTGCTGCCGCTGTGGGGCGACACACGTTCTGCTGCCGGCCTGGTTGACGGCACGGCGACGCGACGGCGTCGAGGTGATCGGCGACGCGCTGCATCGCGCCGCGCTTGGCGAGGGCCATCGCCGGATCGCCGAGCGACTCGGACGCCCGCCGGACACGGTCCGAGGCTGGCTGCGCGCCGCCCGCCGGAACGCCGGACCCGTCCGCGCGTGCGCGGCCAGTAGCTTCTCTGATCACCTACCATCGACATTGCGGCTCTGATCTGATGCTGCGGGATGCCTTGCGTCGGCGCTTGGCCGGAGTCCGATGCGCTCTCATGAAGGCACGCGGATCAACGGCCTGTACCGGCTGGTGCTCTCCGACCGGCTGCTCTGGCTGCAGGCGTACATCAGCTCTGGCGCCCGACATGGGCGCGGTCACCCCTCGGTGTTGACGCCCAATCACGCTTGACGGCTACTCGCCCGAGCGCGTGGAACGGATCATCGGTGCACTGTCTGACGGGTCCTACCGCTTCACACCCGCTCGACGGGTCTATATCCCCAAGGCCTCCGGCGGACGGCGCCCTCTGGGCCTTCCCTCCGGCGACGACAAGCTCGTCCAGGAGGTGTCGCGACGGCTGCTGCAGGCCGTCTATGAGCCGGTCTTCTCGGCCGACTCGCACGGCTTTCGGCCTGGCCGATCGTGCCACACCGCGCTGGATCACATCCAGCACACCTGGACCGGCGTCAAGTGGCTGGTCGACGTGGACGTCCGAGGCTTCTTGGTGCCATCGTCACACTGCCTCCGCGTTCATGGTGGTGGGGTCGAACAGGCCGTGGTCGGTGGGAATCCTGATTCTGAGGCCCTTTCTGCGGCCTTGGCGGACGTGGAGGGCGTCGAGCTCGCCGCGCTTGACACGTTGCAACACGGTCTGGCGGGAGACGCCGAGGGTGCGCATGGCGTCGATGATCGGGACGTAGCCGGCGGGCGCGTCGTCGACGAACAGCGCGCGCAGTTGGTTGTTGACGCGGATCCGCCAGGGCGCGCCGGGCGTGTCCTGTTCGCCGCGGATGAAGCCGGCTTGGAGCCAGCGGAAGATGGTGGAGGCGGCGACGCCGAGCTCGTCGGCGGCCTTGCCGACGGGCAGCAGTTCGCCGTCGGGCGGCTCTGGGGGCGGCCTGTAGGTGGGGATGTTGCGGTAGCGGCGCAGCCCGCCGACGATGACCGCGGTGAAGCGCTCGCCGGTGGCGGAGCGGCGGCCTTGGCGGTTGAGAATGCCGGCGATCGTGGCGTCGTCGTAGTGGGCGGCGAGGCGCTCGAGCAGCGCGATCGTGTCCTCCTCGGTGCGGATGCTCGGCTGGTGGCGGGGGAGCGCGACGGCGAGTTCGGTGATCGCGCCGCCCTTCCAGCGGATCGTGACGGTGGCGCGGCGTTGTTCGCGCGCGACGTCGAGGATCGCTTCCTCGATCAGGCAGCGCAGCAGTTGCTTGCGGTCGCGGTCGGTGGTGGTGGGTGCGGCCCACACGCGGCCGAGGTCGGCGCCCAGCGCCAGCAGCTGCTCGCGCTCTGTCTCGGTGAGCGTGCGCGGGCGCTGGTGCTCGCGCAGTGCGAGTTCGGCCTCGGCTTGGGCGAGCTCGGTGAGTGCGTGCTCCCAGTCGCGTTCGAGGCCGCGGGCGACGAGCCGGTGCTCGGGCTCGACCTGGCGGTAGCGGCGCTCGGCCCGCTCGGCCTCATAGCGGGCGCGCTCGACTTGCAGCCGCCACTGCTTGAGCGCGGCGTCGTGATCGTGCTCGAGCGCCTCGGCGGCGTGCAGCGCGGCCTTGACGCCGGCGGGGGTCAGCGCCGCCAGCAGCGCGCCGGCGACCGCCTGGTCGATCTGGCCTCCCCCGACCCGCAGACACCAGCTGCCGCGGCCCTCGAGGAGGACGCTGCTGGGGCAGTGATAGGCCGGGCTCTGATGCCCATGGCGGCCTTGGTAGTGGACCTTGAGCTTGCGGCCGCAGCGGCCGCAGACCGCGATCCCCTGCAGCAGTGCCGCGCCCTCGCGGACGGCACCGCCGGCCTCGTGTGCGCGCGGGCGGGTGTTGGCGGCGACCCGCTCGCGGTTGGCCTCGTAGGTGGCCTGGTCGAGGTAGCCCGGGTGGTGCTCCCAGATCAAGACGTCCCATTCTGCCCGGGGCAGGCGACGCATCCGCTGGCGCGGCTGGCCGTGCTCATCGACGTAGCGCTCGCGGCGCGTCTTGCCGAACGCGTACGCGCCCGCGTAGACGGGGTTCTCGAGCACGCTGTGGATCTGGTGGTAGGTCGGGGTGACCCACCGGATCTCGCCGTGCGGGAAGCGCCGCATCGGGAACTGCACCCGCTCGCGGCGCATCCACAGCCACACCTGGCGGACCGACCCGAGCTCGGCGAAGCGCTCGAAGATCGTGGCGATCGCGCCGCTAACGGCCTCGTCGGTGTCGATCAGGATCTCGCCGTCGGCCTCGCCCCACACCAGCCCGACCGGCAGCCCGCGGCGCAGCTCACCGCGCGCGGCCTTGTTGCGGATCCCGCCCTCCAGGCGGGCGCGCAGGACGTGCAGCTCGGCCTCGCTCATCGTGCCCTTCAGGCCGAGCAACAGCCGGTCGTTGAACGAGCCGGGGTGATAGAGCCCGTCGGCGTCGCCGATCACCGTGTCGGTCACGCCGCACAGGTCCAGCAGCCGGTACCAGTCGACGTTGTTGCGCGCCAACCGGGAGACCTCCAGGCCGAGCACCAGCCCCGCGTGCCCGAGCGCGACCTCGGCCGTCAGCCTGGCGAAGCCCGAGCGATCCGACAGCCCCGAGCCGGAGATCCCGAGGTCCTCATCGATCACCACGACCTGCTCGCGCGCGAACCCCAACTCGACCGCGCGGCTTACGAGCGCGTACTGGCGCGCGGTCGACTCGACGTTGCGCTCCAGCTGCGCTTGGGAGGACTGGCGCACGTACACGAACGCGGCCCGGCGCAGATGCGACGCGGTCAGCTTGCGCTGCTCGCTCACCGCTGCGCCTCCGACCGGCGATCAGCCAGCTCCGCCAGCTCCAGCAGGCAGAACGCGAGCTCGCGCGCCTCGCTCGCTCCCAGGTGCGAGACGACATCCGCCCGCGTCACCGGCTCGCCGAACTCGACGACCACGCCGGGCCCGTCGAGCAAGCAGACGGTCACGAGCTGCAACGCCGTGCCGTCGAGCCGACCCTCAGTCATGCCGTCCTCCAGGCGCGCCTGCGCCTCCCAGCGGTGCTCGCTCATCGCCCGCCGCCCCGGGCGCGACGGCCTGCGCGATCAGCGCCGCCAACAGCGCCATCGCCGCCTGGCGCTGCTGCTCGCCGACCAGCTCCCACAACGGCGCCGCGGGCGCCGGGCTCTCCGCCAGTTCCAGACGCAACTGCACGATCGGTCCTCGACGACGGATCATCGCGCGCGGCCAGGACGACACGCTCAAGCAGCGGCCCCAGCACCCGCCGCATCCCGAGCAGATCCTCGAGCGAGCCCAGCGTCCCCGCCTCCAAGGGCCCCGCGCCGCCCTCAAGATCGGTCCACGCCGCCGGAACCAGCAAGTGGCTGCCATCCGGCAGCACCACGATCAGCTCCAGCCGCCCGCCGCGGCGCATCCACCCCATCAACGCGAGCGAGCGCCCCTCCCACGCATGCCGCGCACGCACGACGCGAACTGTCGCCGGGAAGCCGTCGAGGTGGGCAGTGTGTCGTGTCTTCCTTCGACAGCATCGACCACAAGATTCTGGTCGCGCTGCTAGAGCGGAAGATCGACGACAAGCGGTTCATCAAGCTCATCAAGGGCATGCTGGCCGCAGGCTACGTCGAGGACTGGCAGTTTCACCGGACGCACAGCGGCACTCCGCAGGGCGGGGTGATCTCCCCGTTGCTCGCCAACGTCTATCTGCACGAGCTCGATGAGTTCGTAGCAGAGCAGATCACGGCGTTCAACCGGGGCGCTCGCCGCATGACCGGGCGGGATTACCAGCGCTACTCCAGCCGCATCCATCAACGGCGGCGCAAGGTCGACGCGCTCACGCGCGCCAACGGCTCGCCGGACACCATCAACGCGCTCCGCGTCGAGATCCGTCAACTCGACCTTGCACGTTCGAAACATCCCAGCCGCCACGAGATGGACCCCGGATTCCGTCGCCTTCTCTACTGCGGCTACGCCGACGACTTCGTGCTCGGCGTGATCGGCAGCAAACACGATGCCGAGACGATCCAGCACGCAGTGCAGGACTTCCTGCGCCGCGCACTGGCGCTCGACGTCGCCGAGGAGAAGTCCGGGGTTCACCACGCCAGCGACGGCGTGGAGTTCCTCGGCTACCGGGTCCGGGCTGGGGCAAGCGCACCGGCGGGCGACAGGCACAGCGGATCACGCTGGCCGGTCGCCACGTCACCGCGCGCACCAAGTCCCAGAGCATCCAACTCAGCGTCCCCGAGCACAAGGTCCGAGCGTTCAACCGACGCAAGGGCTACGGGAATCTCGACGCGTTGCAGTCAACGCACCGCGGGTTCCTGACCGCGCTCTCGGACGTTGAGATCGTCATGGCCTACAACGCGGAGATGCGCGGCCTGGCCAACTACTACCGACTCGCGGGCGACGTCAAGAAGGCGCTCAACCGGCTCTACTACCTCTGGTGGGGCTCGCTGTTGCGCACCCTCGCGATGAAGCACAAGACGACGGTCAAACAGGCTGCCTCGCATCTGCGCACACCAGACGGCGAATACGTCGCCCACTACGTGGTCGACGGCAAGCCGTACCGAGCCCGGGTGTTCAAGCTCAAGCAGCTCAACACCCATACCCCAGTCCCGATGGCGGGCGTCGACGCCGTTGAGAATCTGGGAAAGTGGATCAACCGCCGGTCGGAGATCGTCGAGCGACTCAACGCCCGCACGTGCGAGCTGTGCGGCCGCTCGGACCGCCCGGTCGAGATCCACCACGTCCGCCGGCTCGTGGACATCAAGAACTCGCCCCTATGGGTCCGGCTCGAATCCACACGCACACGCAAGAGGATCGTTCTCTGCGTGGAGTGCCACGACGCCGTCCATTCCGGGCGATTTCCGAAGAGGTTGGACTCCTAGCAGCAGCGGAGTACGATCGCCGCATGGCCGAGAGCTTTGGTGTCGTCGACCTTGGCGTACACAAGTGCTGGCGCTTCAACGATGAGCGCGCAGCCGTCCGCTACGCCGCCGCACGCCACGCCGCCACCGGCAGCGTGGTGGAGGTCACGCGATGGACCGACGAGGGCGCAGCACGTCACCTTGTGCTACCGCCCGACGCTCCGACCGCACGAACGTAGTGCCGCTGTACTAAGTCCGCTCAAGAGAGAGCTTCAGAGAAGAGAAGTGGAGAGCCGGATGATGGGAAACCATCACGTCCGGTTCGGTGGGGGGCGGAGGCACATCCCGGCCTAATCGCCGGGGGTGACCACGCCCACCCAACCTGCTCACCTTCGCCGTCCGGCTGCTGCGCGAGCAGCCCGCCCGGCTCGCGCACCCGCTGGCGCTGGCGCTGGCTCGTGGTCGATGAGATGCAGGACACCAACGAGGCGCAGGCCACGCTCGTGCACCTGCTCGCCGGCGCGGACGGCAACGTGACGGTGGTCGGCGATGACGACCAGGCCATCTACCGCTTCCGCAGCGCCGAGCCGCGCAACATCCTGGCGTTCGGCGAGCGCTACCCGCGCCACGAACGCGTGGTGCTCGGGCGCAACTTCCGCTCGCGCTCGGAGATCCTGACCGCCGCCGCCTGCTGCATCGCCGTCAACGAGCTGCGCCACCCCAAGCGGCTGGTCGCGGTCCGCGGCGCCGGCGGGCGGATCACCACACGCGGGTTCGCGACCGACCGCGACGAGGCCGCCTGGGCCGCCGGGCTGATCGCCGACGCGCTCGCCGCCGGCACCCCACCCGGCGAGGTGCTGGTGCTCGCCCGCACCGCGTTGGCCACCGGCCCGATCCAGGCCGCGCTCGCCGGCGCCGGGATCGCGCACCGCGTGCTCGGCTCGCTCGGGCTCTACGAGCGCGCCGAGGTCCGCGACGCGCTCGCCTACCTCGCGCTGCTGGCCAACCCGCGCGACGCGCACGCCTTCCGCCGCGCCGTCCAGGCCCCGCGCCGCGGCGTCGGCACCGCCACGATCGGCCACGTCGTCGCCGCCGCCCGCGAGCGCTTCGACGGCGACCTGATCACCACCTGCGCCAACGCGCAAGCCCTCAACGGGCTGCGCTCGCAGGCGATCCGCGACGCGCTCGCCAGCTTCGGCTCCGGCCTCGACGAGGTGCGCGCACACTACCGGGCCGGGCGCTCGCTCGGCCACGTCGTCGTCGCCACGCTCACGCTCGACGGCGGCGTCGTCGCCCACCACCAGGCGCGCCGCGACCACTCCCCCAGCGCCGAACAGCGCCGCGACGGCGAGCGCGTGCTCGAGGACCTGCGCTCGCTCTGCCGCGCCGCCCAGACCCACGCCGACCAGATCGGCACCGCCGCCTCGGTCACCGGCTTCCTCGAACACGCCGCCGGCCTGCACGCCGAGGAGATCCGACCCGGCCAGGACCGCCGCATCACCGTCTCCACCATCCACCGCGCGAAAGGCACCGAAGCGCAGCTCGTCGTGCTGCTCGGCTGCGAGGAACAGCTGCTGCCCTCCTGGCGCTCACTGCAGAGCTCAGACCCCGAGGACCTCGAGGAGGAACGACGGCTGTTCTACGTCGCCGCCACCCGCGCCAAAGACCACCTCGTCCTCACCCGCTGCCACGTCCGCGGCGGCCGCGCCAGCGGCGGCCCGTCGCGCTTTCTCGCCGAGGCCGGGCTCGACCTCGGCCGGCGCGCGCTCGCCGCCTAAGACTTCCATTCCCTTCAGGAGGGACCACCATGACCCACCACCGCGCAACCGGCGCCGGCCTCGTTCCGCCCGCGCGCACCCACGACGACGCGATCGCGCTCTTCCGGCGCCCCTTCGCCCCGGGCGCCGTCGGCTTCCGCGCCATGAGCAAGGTGCCCTGGGACGACGACCCGTGGGGAGGCGCCCAGGTCGCCGCCTACATCGGCGCCCAATCGGTCCTGCAACGGCTCAACTGCGTCGTCCCTGGCCGCTGGCGCATGACCTTCACCGCCCTCGACGGGGACCTGCTCGCGGCCGCCGCCGACGGCCCGACCCGCCGGCGGCTCTACCTCGCCTGCCGGCTGCACGTCACGCTCCCGGAACTCGTCAACGGGCCCGACGTCGAGGCCGTCTACGAGGACGTCGGCGAACTCGACGCGGCTCGCTCGCCGGACTGAAGGCGCTCTACTCCGATGCGCGCAAGCGCGCCGGCGTCGCCGCCGGCATCGGCGCCTACCTCTACACCGCGCTCGCCGCCGTCGTGTTGCCGATCGGCCCCGCCGACCGGCAGGTCCAGTGCATCCGCCGCTCCGGCAAGAGCGACCTGCTCGTCCTCTCCGTCGCCACCGACGCCTGGCTGCGCGAGGGCTACCGCGCGCGCATCCACACCGACACGGTGCTGCGCGACCTCGGACCGACCCTGGCCCACGGCGAACCCGACGACGGCATCGGCCAGGGCGAGAGCACCGACGCCGCCGCGCACCCCACGCCCGAAGCCCACGCGAGCGCCCCGCCCGAGCCGACCGGCACCTCGAACGGGCAGCCGAGCAACGGCAGCGGCGAGCTGATCACGATCGACTTCGCCAGCCTCGGCCCCACGACACCGCCCGCCGCATGAGCCCGGCCCGCACGCGGCTGGCCGCGCTCGCCGCGGCCGCGGGCTACGGACCGGACACGCTGCTGCTGATCGCCGAGGCGGCGCTGCCCAACCAACGACCCGGCGAACGACTCGATGACTCGGGTCTCGCCCACGTCGCCGCCGCGGTGGAGGTGCTCGCCCAATGCGGCCATTGCGCCGAGGCGATCTCCGACCTCGTCGGCTCCTACCGGCTGCGTCACCGCGATGGTCGCTGGCGCGCGCACTTCTGGCGCGCCCAACTGCGCATCGCCGCGCTGCGCTTCAACCACCCGCGCTTCTACGGCCTCTCTCCGTACGAGGCCGACCCCGCGCGGCTCGCCGCCTACCGCGCCGAGCCGGCGCCGCCGGTCGCGCCGCTCACGCGCGCCGCCTGACCCCGCCCGCTCTCCGAAAGGAGCCACCCTGCCCGCCGCCTCACCCGCGGCGCCGAGCCCACACGCGCCCATCCACGTGGACGCCGCCGAGCTCGCCGCTCGCATCAACATCCCACGCCGGCTGCCCGTCCGCCACGACGGCGAGCCGCTGCGCCACCTCTCGCACGCCTCCTACAGCAGGTTCCTGCTGTGCCCCGACGACTGGCGCCGCCACTACCTGCTCGGCGAACGCACCCCGCCGAGCGGGCACATGTTCCTCGGCGCGCGCGTCGACGACGCGCTCTCCACCTACCACCGCCACCTGCTCGCCTGCGGCGAGCGGCTCTCCCTCGACCAGCTCCACGACGCCTATCGCGACCACTGGACCGACGAGCTCGCGGCCGAAGAAGCCGACCGCGGCGTGCACTGGGACGCCGAACTTGACGAGCCGCGAGCGTTCACGATGGGCCTGGAGGCGCTCGCGCTGACGCTGCGCGAGCTGCTCCCGGTGCTCGGACGTCCGGTCGCGGTCCAGCGCGAGCTGTCCTACGCGCTCGCGCCCGGCCTGGAGTGGACGATCCAGGGCTTCCTCGACCTCGAAACGCTCCGCCCCAGTGACGATCGCGGCGGCGAGCTGGTCCCGGCGATCGTCGACTACAAGGACGATGAGTACCGCGTTCGTCGTCACCCGTCGCTCGGTCGCCGAGCTGCGCGCGACGCTGGTGCGGATCGCGCAGGCCGCGAGCCAGATTCACGCGCTCTACGAACGCTTCGGCCCCGACGAGCCCTGGGGCTTTGCCGATCCCAGCGGCTGGAAGTGCTCGGCCCGCTACTGCGGGCACTACGGTCGCTGTCCGGGCGGCGGCGGGCTGTGAATCCGTCCTCTCCGTCCGCGAGCATCTTCGACGTCGTCCGCGCTGACGCGCTCACCGCATGACATTCCCGTCTTCACCTGATCAATACGACGTGCCCGGTGACGCGCACGTTGCGTTGGCTGGCGCCGGCCAGGTGGTCTACCGTCGTCTGGCGGGCGCGATGCCCGGCCCGAAGGACTTTCGTTCCGACCGAGACCGCGGCCGGCCGCACAACGACGACGAGCCGTGGATCGAGCACGCTGGTCTGTCCGTGTTCGCCTCGGCCGAACGCGCCGTCGATGTTGTCGTCCGGTTCCCAGTGTTCGTGGCCGAGTTCGCCCTACCAGCCGACGCGCAGTGCTCGATCGCCAAGACCGGTCCCGTCGGGCACGACACCGTCTGGGGCGATCCGCAGATCCTTGCCTCGACCGTGACGAACGTCTTCCGTCAGAACCACGTTTCGGGCACACTGGAGGAGCACCGATGAGCTTCATCGCCCTCTACGCCGAGAACGCCAGCGTCGTCGGGACCTACGAGGACCGGGCCGCCGCGGTCCACGCAGCGGTCCGGATCGCCATGCGCCACCCGGAGTACAGCACCGAGATCGGCATCGCCGAGCTCGCTGACAGCGACGGGCACGTGATCGCGCCGTTCGTCTCGGCCAGTGATCTGCTCGCCGCCGGCGACGTCGACGCCGTCGCCGCGGCTGACGCCTACGACTTCACGAGCAAGCCGCAATCGCGGCTGGCGGACGCGATCGAAGCTGCGGCTGACGCCGCCGAGCGGCTGCGCGTCGCCGTCGAAACCCGCGAGGACGAAGCCGCGCCGCACGACGCCACGGTCAGCACGGCCGCGGACGGAACCGTCACCGTCGTGCTTAGTCCCGCGTTCATGCAGCGGCGTCGCCCCGGCCTCCTACCGCGCACGATCGTCGCGACGTCGCCCACCGGCGACGTCAGCGACCGCGAGGGCGACGTGAAGTCGCGGCCGACTCGACGCCACTGAGTCGCGCGTGAGCCGCAGCTGAGCCACACGACCCGCCTCTAGCTCCCAGAGCTCCGGCTGTCGCAGCCTCGCGGGCCGGCTGCTCGCGCGCGGGCTGCTGAGTGCGGCGCCGGCCACGGGAACTTTCATCCCGCGGCGTGCGACACGAACCGGCTCCATCCGCACCGCGTGCCGCCCGCGCCAGGGGCCACGCCGCACCGCAGCGGGCGGCCGTCGCACCCGGGCGCCAGGCGCCGCGAGGCCGTCCGCAGGAGGGTCCCGACATCGGCGTGGTCGCCCTCGACGTCCGTGACGAGTGAGTCGCTCAGGCGCTGACGGAACCGTCCGCGCAGCGGACCGGCCGGTGTCCGCGGCGCGTACGTGGGCTCGGCCGCAGCTGACGTTCTCGGGCGCCGCGCCGTTGACTGGCCTTCGCTCTCGGTCCCGCGGAACGCGCCATATCTCTCGATCGAAAGGAAACTCACGTTGGACACCGATTCCACCGTGCCGCTCGCGCACGGAGATCCGCCGCGCGCCGACGCGCCGGCGGGCCCGCTCGCCTTCGCACTCCCACTTGACGCAGTCGAGGACCGCGAGCAGCTCGCGCTGCGCGCGCTGGACACCGACGCGGGACGTCAACTCGCCCGCTGCTTCGCCTCAGGCGAGGTCTCGATCCGGCTATTGGGAGCGCACACGCTCCGACGCCTGAGCGCCAACGACCCGGTCGACGCCAACGACCCCGCCACCTGGACCGACGCCGACGCGCACGCCGCCGCGGTCCTGCGCCGGCACGGCATCACCGGCGTGCGAACGACCCGGCTCGAGCTGCACGCCATCCTCCGACTCGCACGCGGGCAAGCGGAGGCCGACCGCGCGGCCGGTCTGGACTGGTCGCGTATCACGACGCCCGCGAGCGCGCTCGACGACGCACTGCGGCAAGCGCACACGCAACTGCCGATCAACCTCGACGACCCCTCCGTCTGGATCGCCGCGGAGGACCGTCAGCGCGCACTCGCGCGCCGGCTCGACCTGGACCCCGCCGTCGCGACGCAGGTCTCGCACTGGGCTGTCGCGCACACCGACGCCTTCGACGCCGACGATCTGCGCTGCTGGCGCATCGCCTCGCACACCTGGCTGGCCCTCGCCGAGCGTCAGCTCTCGCCGGTGGGGCGAGTGGAGCGCCCGGTCGGCGTGTTCCTGACGCCCGCGCGCGACCACGGCTGGGAGCTCGCCCCGACCTTCTCGCTGGACGCGATCCGCACGCTCGCCGCACTCGGCGCGAGCCTGCACACCGATCTGCGCTCGGCGACGCTGCCCGCGCACCTGATCCCCGACCTGCTCGAGCGCTGGAACCCGCGCACGCTGCACGCCGGGCCGCGCGAGCACGCCCACGCCGCCAAGCCACTCGCCGAGGCACTCACCCGCGAACTCGGCCAGCCCGTGAACCCCGGCATCCCCGAGCAACCGCTCGACCGCTGGGGCCGCATCCTGGTGCGCCGCCGCAGCCACACCACGGCCAGCGGCACCGAGAGCGCCGAGCTGTCACTGCGCGTCGTCACCCTGCCCGTCCGCCGCCTCCCGCGCCGCCGGCTCGGATCGGCGCCCTTCGACGAGTTCCACGCGACACACAGCGCGGCCATGGAACTCGGCGAGGCCGTCCAGACCGCGATCGAGCACGGCCTCCCGCTGCTGCTGTCCTCCGAGGCCTCCGGCGAACTCAAGGACACCGTCCGCGTCGGACGCATGAAGGGCCGCCCCGGCCTGCTCGCCATCACCACCGCCGACGGCCCGAGCGCGACCACGCGCCGGGTCGTGGCCGAGCAGGCGATCGCCGAACTACGCGAGCTCAAGCACGGCGCCTCGAACGCCACGCTCGACGCCGGCGCGCGCCAGCTCGTGCGCATGGTCCGCACGCGGCCGCTGGCCGACGACCCCGTCCTGCTCGGCCGCCAGCGCGAAATCGCCGCCCTGAAGGTCGTCGGATCCGGCGTCGACGCCTCCCAGACCGGCACCGGCAAGACGATCACCTCGGGGCGCGCGCTCGCCCACCGCGCCGCCACCACACCGCGCTTCCGCGCCATGATCGTCGCCGAAGGGCGACTGCTCGCCCAATGGCGCGACGAACTGCTCCACGGCGCACCCGCGCGCGGGCTGCCGCCGCTGGCCCCGACCCTCGACGTGCTCGTGCTCAGCGATCACGGTCCGCTCGCCGGGCGCCTGCGCAGCTTCGACCGCACGCTGGGCGAGCGCCCGGGCGTCGCGCTCGTCGCCAACGGCGTGCTCGACCGCCACCCCGGCGAACTCGCCGCGATCAACTGGCACCTGCTGATCGCCGACGAGGCCCTGCGCTACGCCAACCCCGCCACCGACGCCCACCAAGCGCTCGCGCAGCTGCGTATGGGCTCGGTCGCGGACTGCTGGCTGCTCACCGCCACACCGCGCGGCAAGGACTCAGAACAGCTCGACGTGCTCGTCGGCCTCGCGCTCGGCGACGCGACGATGATCCGCGAACGGCTCAACACGCGCGAGGCCGGCGACCTGCTCGACGAACTCAACGCCCACCGCCTGCGCGTCAACTACGGCCCGCACCTCGTACGCGTCACCCGCCAGGACATGCAGACCTGGATGCCCGAGGTCCGCCCCGCCCAGCCGCTCACGCTCGAAGCCGACGCCGCTCTCGCCGAGCTGCTCGAGGCGATCCGCCGCGGCGGCCGCGAGGCCTACCGGCGACTGCTCGAGTTGCTACGCGAGCTGCGCGACCTGGAGCCCGGCAGCCCCGTCTACAAACAGGCGCTGGCCGAGCTCGCGCGCGTCCAAGGCGTGGTCTTGGGAAATGTCGGCGTGTTCGTCGACGCCTCCGTCGACCCCGAGACGCTCACGCACTCCAAGGCCGCGCTCGCCCAAGCGCTATGCCGCCAGGGGCTCGCGGCCCAGGCGATGCGCGGTGGCGGCGACGGCCTGCCGCTACTGCGCGGCGTGACCGCCCAGACCCTCGCCGGCATCGCCGGCGAGGAACAGATCCTGGTGTTCGCCGAGCGCGTGCGCTGCCTACGCCAGCTCGCCTCAACGCTGCGCGAACGCCACCGCGTCCAGGCGCACGTCGCCGACGGCTCGATCACCGGACGCGAGTTCGACGCGCTCAAGACCCGCTTCACCGCCGGCGAGTTCCCGATCCTCTGCCTCTCGCGCATCGGCGCGGAAGGCCACAACCTTCAGAACGCGTCGGTCCTGTGCCACCTGGACCTGCCGTGGCTACCCGCCGGCCTGGAGCAGCGCGTCGGCCGCGCAACGCGACCCGGCGCGGTGCGCGGGTGGGTGCAGACCTACATCCCCTACATCCGCGACGCCGGCATCGCCCACATCGTCTCGATCCTCGCCCCGCGCGGCGGAGAGCACCACCAGGTACTCGACTCCTACGAGGGCGTGGCCGCCGCCGACTCGACGGTGGCGACGCAACTCGGGCAGATCACCGGCGAGATCGCCAAGCACAAGGACTCCGCCGGCTACGCCGGGACGGCCGCGAAGCTGCGCGTGGCGGCCAGCGTGTTCGGAGCGGCGTGACCGCGCGGAACGTCATGCTCACCGCTGTTGCAAATCGCGCAAAGGAGCAGTCCGATGCGACCCGCGCTGGCCGCGACGCGCCGCTCGTCAGGGCCGCGGCGCGACGACCAGGTGTCGCCCGGCCCGCCCCGCCCCGGTGGGGTGCTGAGCGGGCTCCGACGACGGCGCTACTTGTGGAGCACGGTGTAGCGGACGGTCTGCACGCGGATCAGCCCGTCGCGGAACACGAAGGTGTCGATCCCGTCCTCGACGCGCGTCTTCTCCGAGGCGGCGCTCCATTCGATGAACAGCACGTCGCCCTCGAATATCTGCGTGGGCACGTCCCAGTCGGCCGAGGGCACGTCCTCGAGCAGCTTCGTGAACCCGGCCCGGACGCCCTCCTTGCCGCGAAGCACTCCCGCTGGTGTGATGAACACCGCGTCGTCGGAGTAGTCGCTGACGATGCCCTCCAAGTCTCCGGCGATCAGCACCTCGGCGTGATGCTGAAAGACCTCCTGCGGCGTACGAGATACTCCGGCGTCCACTGGGCCACCCCTCGGTCGTTGTGCCCGAATGCTAAGGCGTCCGGTGACCCGAGCGCCGTCGGTCGCGGGGGAGCCGCTGCTCGCGCATGGCAATACCGCGGGGCCGGCGGCCGGCGACGCCCGTGATAGGAGCGATGCGGGACTCCCGTGGCGTCGCGTCGCACCCGCGATGACGGAGTTCCGTTTCCGGTGCGCGTCTTGGAGCTACGACCCGGCCGAGGGAGTCCAACGTCGCTCGGTGGCGTGTGCCGCCGCGGTCGCCGCGTCGGGTCGGACCGCCTTACTCGAGCGTCTTCAGGTAGGCCACGAGCGCTCGCAGCTGCTCATCACGGATGATCCCGCCCCAGTGGGGCATGCTCACGATCGGCGCCCGTCCGATCACGCTGCCCGAGCGGATCACCGCGATGATCTTCGCGTCCGTATTGAACTCCTTGCGGAAGTCGGGGCCCGAGAGCGTCGGGATCGTCTTGTCGGGCGACTGCGGGTTCGGCACGCCGCCGAGCCCGTTCGGCCCGTGACAGTTGATGCAGCCGTAGCTGCTATAGAGCGCCGATCCCTCGACGACGGCCCCCTGTCGCCGGGGGATCGCCGGCGGCTCCGCGGTCGCCACCTCCGGCAGTCCTGCACGGAGGTAGGCGATCAGGTCCGAAACCTGTGTCGTGGAGATGACGGCTCCCCACACTGGCATGTACGGCTTGGTTGGGTTGGTCGATTCGCCAAGCCCGTTGTCGATGATCGACCGCAACTCCGCCGGTGTCAGCGTCTTCGCGACGGAGGTGAGCGGGGGCACACTGGGCGAGACGCCGCCGCGGCCCTGCATACCGTGGCATTGCGCGCAGGCGAACTGGACGAAGTCATGTGCGCCGGCAGCGACGTGGGGATCGACCGGCGCAGTCACAGCCGTAGCCGTCGCGGAGGCCCTTCCTCCCTTCGTCCTCGTGCCGCCGTTCGCGGCGATCCCGACCACGCCCCCGACGCCGACCAGCGCGGCTGCGACGAGAGCGAGGAGGAGGCGATGACGCAGGCGTCCCGGCTCCTTGGCCATGCGTCTGATCCTATTCCTCGGGAGACCCGGGCGGCAGCGGCAAGCGGTCCTGCTCATCGCCGATGACGATCTCTCGCACGGGAAGGTCAAGCTCTCGTGCGAGGTGCCCGAGCATGCGGTTGGCGAGCCAGCTCGTCCGCTCCCGAGCATGCGTGGCGATGATGACCTCGTCGGGGCCGAAATCACGAACCTCGTCCTCGATCGACACCAGCGGATCGGGGTCACCCACCACCCCCTTCGCCGCAAAGCCCTGCTCGGACGCCCACGCGAGCGACGCCGCGAGCCGATCGCGCGCTTCCTCGCGCTCGCGGTCGACGTCCGAGGCCCAGTAATGCGAGCGTGAGGCGAGAATCGGCGCGAGCACGTCGAGCTCGACGTCGCCTTCGCTGTCTCCCGCGAGCTCCCTGCGGAGTTCGTCACCGGCCAGCTTCACGCTTGCCACCACCAGGATGTGGCGCTTGCGCCCGCTCGCGCCGTGAGGATGGGGACCATGTGCGGCCTCCTGCAACGCTGACCCGCGGTCTGTCTCGCGTCCGGCGAGCTCGAAGGTCACTCCGGCCGCGAGGCCGGCGGCAAGAACGACCGCGCCGTACGCCCGAGAAGCAAGCCAGCCGACCAGAACCGCGACCACGGCAACCAACGCCAAGGCCACCACAACCCGGAAGGCGTCGGTTTCGGTCTTAAACGGGAGTCGCATGACGAATCGACAGGACGGGTCGCGCGGATGGCAGCGCGCTCCACGGCGCTCGTGCCGGTCGGCTGAGATCGATCCCTCCCGGCAAGCTGGGATCGGCGACGATACAGCCGCAGCCAGCAGATGCATCGTACCCCGAACGCCCCGTTGTCGCCGGCGATCGTGCTCGTCCCTCCCACTCGCTGATTCCGCCTGAAACTGCCACGACCGGACTGTTTCAGACCGCACGCCCACGGCTTGTCTCGCGCGCTGGACTCCGACGCACCGCTGAGTGCTCGCGACGGGCATACGCCTCCGTCCGCACCGCGGTCGCGCAGCAGGCATCCGGCAGCGAGCGATCGGCGGTCGCCGTTGGGCAGGGTGAATGTGCTGAGCAACCCTCGATGTCCGCGTCGGCGAGCACGGCCGCTCGCGGCGAACGGGAGAGAGGATCGGCAGCAGCACATGCGGCGTTGCGCCAGTTGGCTCGGCGCTGGCGCATCTCGCGCAGAGCAGCAGCCGTGTTGACGGCCGGTGAGACCGCTCCGAATCATCCATCGCGATGGCGCGCGTTCGCCCTGTGCGTCTGCGTCAATTGGCTGCGCTTCAAGTAGCGCTCGGGGCTTTCGGACCTCGGGGGCCGCGTCCTTGAGTTGAGTCGGCATACGGCCCTCGGTGCGGTCATGCACCGAACGCGACGCCGAGCTTGGCGACCACGTAGACGAGTCCGCCGACGCCGAGCGCGCGGCGAAACCAATTGTCGCCGCTGGCTGCCTCCGCCCACGCCCACGCGGCGAGGCCGGCGTAAAACGCGGCTCGGGAGTAGGCGTGCGTCGTGCTGGTCGTGTGCGCTGCCACCAGCCACGCCCCCAGTGCGAACAGCAACGGCGCGTTCGGCACCTGCACGACCGGGAAGCGTGCAGGCCAGCCGCGCTGTCCCCGGCGCCAGAGGTCCTTGAGCGCGGTCCTGACAGCCACCAGCGCGACGGTAGCGGTCCGCGCCTCCGGCGATGCCTGGTCAGGCGTTGTCAGGAAGCGCTCGACCTGCGGCCACACGAGCGGCGCCCGCCCTCGATCGGATCGTCCGTCATGTGAGATCCCCGCTTGCGCGCAGTCGCAGGCAGTCGGCGGCAAGCGCGGCCCATCGCGGGCACCCTTATCGCGTCGAGCCACCTCTGCTGCCAGCGACGTCGCAGGCGTGACGCATCGCTGGGTGCTAGGTCGTGAGGACGGTGCGAAGCTCGGCCGGGACTTCGCCTGCCCAAGCCGGTTCGGTGGTTGGGAGCGGCGGAGCTTGGGCGTCTGGACGCGATCGCTGGCTCGAAGGTCGGCACGGCTGACCGTTGGCCAGAATCACGCCGTCGCTGCAATGAGCTTCGACGACCCCGTTGCCGAACTGCTCTTCGTACAGCCGCGCGTAGAGGCCGCCGAGTGCGAGGAGTTCGTCGTGGGTGCCGCGCTCGACGATCGTGCCGTTCTCGACCGCGAAGATGACATCGGCGTTTCGGATCGTCGAGAGGCGGTGCGCGATGGCGATGGTGGTTCGGCGCTGGAGGAGGGACTCGAGCGCCTGCTGCACGACCCGCTCACTTTCGGAGTCCAGTGCCGAGGTGGCCTCGTCGAGAACGAGGATCGGTGGGTCTTCGAGGATCACGCGCGCGATCGACAGCCGCTGGCGTTCTCCCCCGGAGAACCGGTACCCGCGCTCGCCGACGATGGTGTCGTAGCCATGTTCGAGCGCGGTGATCCGCTCGTGGATGAACGCGGCCTTCGCGGCGGCCACGATCTCGTCGTCCGTCGCGGTCGGCCGCCCGTAGCTGATGTTCTCGCGCACCGTGCCCCCGAACAGATAGCTCTCTTGCGTGACCACTCCCACCGCGCGCGCGATCGTCTCCGCGGTGAGGTCGCGCACGTCGTGACCGTCGATCATCACCGCTCCCCGCTCCACGTCGTAGAGCCTCGGAATCAGATACGAGATCGTCGTCTTGCCCGCCCCGGAGGGCCCGACCAGCGCCGCGAGCCGCCCGGGCGCGACCGACATGGAGACGTCGTGCAGCGCCTCCTCTGGTGCCGGCGCCCCGCCGTCTTCGCCGCCGCCGTACCGAAACGACACGTGCGCGAGCGCGACCTCGCCTCGAATGTCGCCCGCGCCGATGCTGAGCGCGTCGGGTCGATCCGTGATTCGGGGGCGAAGGTCGATCAACTCAAAGATCCGCCCGAACAGCGCCAGCGACGACTGCACGTCGACTGAAACCTGCAACAACTGATTGATCGGGAACAGCAGCCGGGTCTGCAACGTCGTGAATGCGACCAGTGTCCCGGCCGAGACGGTGCCGTCCGTGCCCTGTAGCCCGGCGACCAGATACACCAGCGCCGGACTGATCCCAAAGAACGCCTGGGTGACCGCGAAGAACGATCGCCCCACGATCGCCTGCCGGATCTGCAGGCGGGCCTGGTTGGCATTCTCGGCGCGATAGCGGTCAACCTCGTGCTCCTGGCGACCGAACACCTTGGCCAACAAGATCCCCGACACCGACAGCGTCTCCTGGGTGATCGAGCCCATCGCCGCCAGCGAAGCCTGAGCGTCGCGACGAGCCTTCCGGCGGGCGCGTCCGACCCGCCGGCTGAACAGCACGAACACCGGCGTCGCGGCCAACGAGATCGCCGTCAGCAACGGCGAGAGCACCAGCATCGCCACCACCGACGACACCAGCGTGACCACGTTGCTGACCACCGACGACGCCGTCGAGGTGATCGTCGTCTGCACCCCGCCGACGTCGTTGGCGAGCCTCGACTGCACCTCTCCGCTGCGAGTCGCTGTATAGAACGCGAGCGAGAGCTGCTCCAGATGCTCGAACAACCGGTTGCGAAGCTCCTGCAGCACCCGGTTGCCCACCACCTCGGTCAGATACGCCTGGCCGACGTTCAGGACTCCGTTGACGATCGGGATCGCGATCAGTGCGGCCACCAGCGGATACAACGCCCCAAGATCGGGACCGCCCCGAACGAACAACGCGTCGTCAAACACGCGACGAACCAGCAGCGCGCCGATGACGCTCAACAGCGACGACAACAGAATCATCGCGACGATCAGCGCCAGCACACCCCTGTGGGGCCGAAACAAGCGCACGATCCGCGGGCCCAGATTCGGCGGATCGACCTCAGGAACCGATGCCATCATCGCCCGAGGCTAACCCCCGCAGACAACGCCGCATACGACCCAGACGCCCGAGCCGATCGGCGATTCAGCTACCGCGCTCCCCCCAATGCTCTTCAGAGCCCAGACACGCAGCGATCACGCAGGCGCGCGCGAAGACCGACCGGCTCGACGCGCGCACGCTGGCGAGGTTGTTGTGGTCCGGGGGAGCTCGAGGCGGTGTGGATGCCCGACGAGCGCTGCCGCGTGTTGCGGCGCCGGCTCGCGCGTCGCGAGCAACTGGTGCACTCCCGCTCGCGCGCGAAGAACGAGATCCACGCCGTCCTGCAGCGCCGCCTGCAGGGCACCGCCGTGCTCTGACCTGTTCGGCGTCAAAGGCCGCCAGTGGCTCGCCGGTCTGGAGCTGCCGGTGGAGGAGCGCGAGTCCGTCGACGCTGGGCTCCGCCACATCGACTTCCTGGACTCAGAGGTCGCCGCGGTCGAACGACTGATCGCCCAACAGGCGCTCGAGTGGCCCGAGATCCGCCGGCTGATGACCGTCCCCGGCGTGAACCTGATCTGCGCCGCGAGCTTCATCGCCGCCGTCGGCGACGTCAGCCGCTTCTTCACCGGCCGCAAGCTGGTCGCCTACCTCGGCCTGGACCCGAAGGTCCGCCAGTCCGGCGAGGCGCCCGCACGCAGCGGACGGATCAGCAAACGCGGCTCGGCGCACGCCCGCTGGGCGCTGGTCGAAGCCGCCTGGAGCGTCGTCCTGCAGCCCGGGGCCCCGCACGCCCTCTATGACCGCACGCGCGCGCGGCGCGGGCACGGCAAGGCGATCGTCGCGACCGCCCGCAAGCTCGCGGTCTTGTTCTGGTGCATGCTCCGGCGCCGCGAGGACTGCGCCCACCAGCAACCCTCGCTGACCAAGAAGAAGCTGCGGCGGCTGGAGATCACCGCGGCGCCCCGAAATACGCCAACTCCGCGCGCGGAATCTGGAGCGCCAACGACGCTGTCCGCGAGGCCGAGCGCGAGCTCGCCCGCCAGGCCGAGACCTCCTACAAACGGCTCGTCCAGGACCAACGAGCCGGAGCCCCGGCAAGAAGGGTGGGCGCGAGCGCGACACCGGAGCGCGCATGAAATAGGCCCTCAAACGGGGCAAAGCCGCGCGGCAGACTCAAAGCTCCCGACGTCCGCGCTTCGCTACGTCAGTCACCCGCGCCCACCAGACAAGCTAACCGACCGAGACACGCGCGACCACCCGCCGCGCGATCCAGCGATCGCAAACACCGGTCACGGCGCGCCCCCACACCCCGAATCCGGCTTCGAGATGCACGACCGCGATCGCGCCAACGTGGGCGGCGGGACTTGATTCTCATCGGTCGTCCAAAGCGGTAGCGACGGTCAGCGTGCTAGCAGAGGAGATCGCCTTGTGAGCCTGGCGCCATGGGTGTAGGGTCGCCTGAACCCTCGCCTCGCTGCGAGGTAGCCCTTGCGGCTCCCACTTCCGGCCGGCCTTTGGCACGTCGACCCTCAGCGGTCCGCTTCGTCCGACAGGAAGGATCCGGCCATGACGCTGTCCCCTCCCTCGGAGCAGACGCTCCACGCACCGCTTGATCCAGAGGTGGTCGCGACATGAGGGTCTGCATTGTCGGTGCATCAGGCAAGCTCGGCAAACACATGGTCGGGCTCGCGCTGGACCGCGGCCACGAAGTCGTCGCCGTGTGCCGCGAGCAGAGCGTCACCAAGCTCGCTGACTTCGACAGCCAGATCACCATTGTCCCGGGCGCGACTGACGACCGCGACGTCATCCAGCGGGCGGTCGCCGGCTGCGACGGCGTCCTCGTCGTCCTCGTCCCGCGCGGCGTGCACGGCTATGCGTCCGGGACGGCGCAGGCAGTTCTCGACTACGCCGAGCCCGAAGCACGACTCGTCTTCTCGTGCGGGTGGCACATCACCGTCGACGGCCAGGACGTCTACACATGGAAGCTCAAGGCCCTGGTCAATATCGGCGGGCGCCTCGCCCGGCTGGGCCGCTTTGCCGACCTCGACGACCAGGTCGAGGCGACGCGCCGCGTCTTCGCCAGCGACACCCGCTGGACCGTTGTGCGGGGCAGCCATTTGGAGGAGGGGGACAGCCAGGGCCTGCCCGTCTGGAGCAGCCACGTCGGCGACCCCATCCTCCAAAGCGACATCACGCGCCGCGTCGACTTCGCCATGTTCATGGTTCAGGCCCTCGAAGACGACGACCTCGTCCGCAAGGCGCCCGCGATCGTAAGCAGCCAGAGTCCGTCAGCACTCGCGCACGCCTGACGCAGCTCCGGGCCCCGGGCACTCTTCGGCTCCTCGGCTGGTCTGGCCCGCCGGGGCTGCGCGGTGACCGCCGTGTGCGGCTTCCATGCCGAGCGCGCCTGTCGCGCTTCGTCCAAAGGGACAGCGCGCCTACGAGCGCCGAGCCGCGCCATCGTCACTGATGTAGAGATCATCAGGACCGCGATGAGCCGGCAAGCAGCTCCAGCGTCCCCCGCTTCGCAGCCCGCGGCAGTCCGAGCCGCCATGCTGTGGGGGATCGTCGTCGGCCTGCTCCAGGCCGCAACGCCACTGGTCCTCTGGTGGCTGGACAGCGCGGCGGTCTACGCGCTCGGGCTGGCCGTGATCGCCGCGGTCTACGTCGGCTTCGCGGTCGCCGACGGACGGCCGAAGGTCATCGCCGTCGAGAGCAGCGTGACGTTCGCGTTCGTCGTCGTGGCCGCCGCGGCGATCACCGGATCACCTTGGCTGCTCGTGGCCGGCCTGGCCGGCCACGGACTCAAGGACCTCTGGCAGCACCGAACCCACTTCGTCGCCAACACGAAATGGTGGCCGCCGTTCTGCATGATCGTCGACTGGGTCGTGGCCGCGATCATCATTGGCGAGATCGCAGCAGGCATGCACTTCCGCTAGCGCCCGTGTCGGCCCAACCCCGGCTGCGGTGTCGCCGTGGCGATGCTCATCGCTGCGGCGGGTCGGCGGCAAGCGCCGGCGCCGCCGGGCTCGTGCCGGTGCTCGCGAGGGTGGCGATCTGGTCGGCGATGTACTGGGCGTCGTCCTTGACCCAACCCAGCAGCGCCGAACCGCGCGGGTCGCGTCCCTGAGTTGCTGTAACTTCGCCTCGGCTCAGGTTCCCGTGCGTGGTGAGTCTAGGCGACGGCGCCCTCCTCGGGGATGACCTCGTCGTGCTCGCCGTAGCGGATGCGCTTGAGGTGGCGGCGTTCGAGTTGGGTGAACTTGATGCCGTTGGTGGCGTGGCCGATGTAGAGGTCGAGCACGGCCCAGACGAGGGTGAGGCAGCTGGTCTCGCCGGGGAAGCGGCCGATGACCTTGGTGCGGCGTCTGACTTCGCCGAGTGAGCGCTCGAGCAGGTTCGTCGATCGCCAGCGCCGGCGGTGGCGGGTGGGATAGCGCAGGTGCACGACGAGCGCGTCCAGGTCGTCGGCCAGACAGCGCGCGGCGGCGGTGTAGCCGCCCGTGTCGAGTTCGTCGACCAGCGCTTGGAGGCGTTGTTTGCCGTCGCGCGGGTTGATCGCCTGATCGAGTGCCTGCCAGTAGGCCTGGCGGACGCGCTCGCGTTCGCGGTCGGGCAGCTTGGCCAGCAGGTTGCGGACGCGATGGACTGCGCAGTGCTGGCGGTCCGAGGCCGGCCAGCACTGCTCGATGGCCTTGATCAGTCCGGGCGCGCCGTCGGCGACGATCAGCATCGGCGCGCCGAGCGAGCGGGCGATCAGGTCGCGCCCAAGCGACTGCCAGTCCTCGTGGGACTCGCGCATCCCCAGCATCACCGACAACAGCACGCGCTCGCGGGCTTCGGTGAAGCCCCAGGCGACCAGCACGCAATCCTTGGGCCCGCTCGGCCGGACGGCGAGAAAGGTGGCGTCCAGGAACAACGCCGCGACGTGGATCTCGTAGAGGTCGCGGCGCTGGAAGGTCTCGAAGCGCTCGCGCAACTCGCTACAGATCCGCGCGGCGGTCGACTTCGAGAGCTTGCCGAGGCCGGCCTGCTCGCACAGCGACTCGACGTCGCGCATCGACAGGCCGCGCACGAAGGCGCCGATCACCATCGCCTTCAGCGGCTCGGTGCGCAACAGCTTGGTGCCGCGCGGAAACAGCGCCGAGACGAACGGCTCGGCCGCCTGGCGGACCTGCGGGATCTCCAACTCGAGCTCGCCCTCGGCGGTCTGCAGCCGCCGCGGCCGATACCCGTTGCGCAACCCCGGCGGCGCGTCGGGCAGGCGCTCATAACGCGCGCGGCCCAGCCACGCGTCGAACTCCTCCTCGACCGCGCGCTGGATGATCAAGCGCGCGCCCAGCTTCGCCAGCTCCGACAGCGCTTCGCGCGGATGCTCGCCCACGCCGACGGCCAACAGCCGGTCGATCTGGGCCTCGATCTCCGCCGACGGCGGTACGGTACGTCTCACGGCGTAGGCCTCCTTCATTGTCTTGGCGGACGTGAGGGAACCTACGCCGTCGCCTTGACGGCACCGGCGGATTTACAGCACTTGCGGGACGCGGCCGGGCGGCGTCCCCGACGCGCTGCCCGTCGTCGTCCGAAGCGGCAGCGTGTCGGTCTAGGCCGGTGCGACGGCGGTCCTCGCGCGCGAGGGGACGGCCGCGGTGGAGGCGAACCCGCGGGCGATCAGCCAGATGCCGAACGTCAGCTCGAACAATCCACCGGGGATGGCGCCGACGAGCCCGGCGCCCGCGACGCCGAACAACTCCAGCAGTGTGCCCGCGGCGATGCACGCGTAGCCGATGAAACCCCAGACAGCTAGGAAACGCGGAACGAGTCCGGTGCGGACGAGCAGAGCGCAGAAGAAGAGGCTTCCGATACCGAGCCCGGCCTCGGCGACGTTGTAGCAGACGGAATTCGCGTCGATGGCGGCGGAGCCGGTGAGGACGATGAGGCTCACGACACCGATGGCCAGACCGACGCCCTCGAAGATCCGCGTGCTCAGGTAGCCCGCAGCTATGGCCTCGTTGTGGGGTCGCAGGATCGGGAACATCAGGACACCGATGCCGATCACGAATGCCGAGTTGAGCAGCATCAGCGCGGCGCCGGTGACGAACAACGCGGGGGAGCTGCTGCGGTCATCGGAGCGGACGATGCCCGTCGCTATGAGGTTGCCTACGCCATATGCCAAGAAGCCCGCAAGGAAGAGGACCCCAACGATTCGGGCGGTCCGACGCACGCTGGAGTCCGGGCGAACGACTGGCGGGGAGGTCGCGTGGTTGGAGGCGGGTTTCCGGTCCAAAATGGCCATGGTCACTCATCCAGTCTGCACGCAAATGCGACGTGTTGCGTCGGAAGTGGATGGTGCCCGGCAGCCGCCAGCGGCGCTTTTGACTACTACCACGGGCCACGCTACACCCGACACCCGCTGATCGCCAGTCCTCTGCTGCCTTCCAAGCTCAGGGGCGGCGCGCCCGTGACCGACGGCGCGGCGGCCCGGCTAGCGCTTTAGACGGCGCTGCGATAGCGCTCCCGGGAGTGAGCGCGGCATCCTCGGCGGCCAGGATCGCCGTCCGAAGGAGGACCAATGTCAGAGCGCCTGCGCGATGCCGCCGGTCGTCGCCGCTCACCCGCCACCCTGCCCGGCTTCCACGCCGGTCGCCCGCCACGTAACAAGGGGATGCACTACCCGGCGGACCCGCCCACAGTCGAGGAGATCGTCGCCGTCATGCGCGCCGCCGGCGAGACCATCCACGGGCAGCGCCTGCGCGCCCTGATCGTCGTGCTCTGGCGCGCCGGGCTGCGGATCAGCGAGGCGCTCGCCCTCGCCGAGCCGGATCTCGACCCGCGGCGCGGCGCAGTGCTGGTGCGCCGTGGCAAAGGCGGCCGTCGCCGCGAGATCGGTATGGACGACTGGGCCTGGGAGCAGTTGCAGCCATGGCTCGCGGCCCGGGTAGAGCTTCCCGTCGGGCCGCTGTTCTGCATCATCACCGGCCCGACACGCGGCCGGCGCTGGTCGATCGCGGCCGCTCGCGCGCACTTGCACGACACGGCGGCGACCGCCGGCGTCCGGCGCCGCTTCGCCCCGCACCAGCTACGCCACGCGCACGCCGTCGAGCTCGCCCACGAAGGTGTACCGCTCGTAGTCATCCAGCGCCAGCTCGGCCACAGCAACCTCGGCGTCACCTCCGTGTATCTCCAAGGCATTGACAACGCCGAGATCATCGAGACCCTTCACGCGCGCCGAGCGCCGATGGTCCCGGTCCGCGCGACGCTCGAGCGCTGACGCCGCGTAACTGCTGATCGCGCAAGCGCTAGCTGTCCTGCGTGGGCACCTCAGCGCTAGCCGGCCGCATGTTGCCGAGCCCCTGCTGGCAGGCGTAGGGAGAAGCGCGCGGTTGCACGAGGTGATCGGAGGAACCGGGGACGGTGTCCGCGCGTGATCCGTACAGTCCGGCGGCGATGCAACTGCACGACACCGTCTTGCGCATGCGCGAGCTGGTGATCGAGCGTGGCGTTGACCTCAGACCGGAGAGCGCCGATGGGAGCGCGCATTACAAGGGCCCGGGTGAGAACGCGATGCAGGCATCGGAGGCGTTTCGCGCCGTTGCGGTCGAGCCCGCGTTTGATCCGATCCGGGAGTGGGGCGACGTCCAAGCGGTTCGGAACGCCGGGTTTCTCTTTGAGGGGTTGTTCTCGCAGGGCTGGCCGGGCCGTCACGGCCGTCCGGACGTGCCCGAGCATTACGAGCTGCTCCATTCGTCCGTCCGCTGACGACTTCCCACTCAGTCAGTAAAGCGTCCGTGGCGGAGAGTACGCTCCGTCGGTGCCGGGGCAGTCGAGAGACACGCACGTGCTCCGCGAACTGGACTTGCCCGCGAGGTACGAGGCGCTTGCCGATCGCGTCGGGCCAGAGGTCGCGCAACTACTCGTCGACCCCGGGGACAAGACGAAGATGACCCTGGAGCGCGCCGGCCTCATCATGAAGGGTCGGCACGAAGGCGCGCTGATTCCGCTCGTCGGCCGTTCTGGCACCGGCAAGACCACGCTCGCGCGCAACCTGTCGGCGTTCCTGCCGAACGAGTATGCCGCGACCGTGGTGCATGACGGAGCGATCGACTTCGACTCGCTGCTCGCTGCTGCGAGGAAGGACGCGCCTCCTCGCGACGACATGCGCGTGATCCCGATCAACATCGATCACCGGGAGGCTCTACCTCCGACCTCCCAAGAGATAGCCGAGATCAAGCGCTTCGTGCGGGACCCAGAGATCGGCCGTCGGTGTGTGCTGTTGTGGCCGCAAACCTCGCACGAGCAAGCAGAGGCCATGAGCGTCGCGTACGTCGAAATCGCGGGCCGCGGCCCTGTTGCGCTGCCTCTGGAGGTTGAGGGCCCCGCGCGCGAGACGTGGGTCGACGTGGCTCTCAACACGCTGCAGCTGAGCAACCCGATGGTCGAGTCGCTTGAGCTTCTCGGCGTAGATCCCCGGACTTACAACCCCGAGGAGTTCGAGACCGTCGGCGAGTTCCTGCGCCAGATCGCGGACGACTTCGGCGTCTATCTGCACAAGCTCCTGGTCGAGGCCAGGATCCCGGTGAAGCTCGTCGTCGCGTTCGTGTCGGAGTCCTCGAACCCCGGAGTCCTGAGCCAGCTGACCTCGTCGACCCGGTACGGCTTCCTCGACGCCTCCGCGCTCCTTGCTGCAACGCCCGGGTCGCGCATCGGGAAGTGGTGGGCCGCCCGGCGAGGCACGCTGACCCAAACGATCGTGCGCCTGGACGCACGCTCGGTCTACGTCTCGCCAACCGCGAGCATCCCGATCCTTCGACGATACGGCGGCGAGGACGTTCGGAAGACCCTCGATGAGATGGGGATCAAGACCCAAGGACAAACGGCCGTAAGCCAACTCGTGAAGAAGAGCGACATCGGCCAGATCCTGCTGGGTATCGAGCGCAGCGGCTTCGAAGCGCGAGGCACGCCTTCGACACAGGCTGTTCCAGCGTTTCAGCTGATCGCCGACGGCGGCTTTATCCTCGGGCGCGACAAGGCGCACAACAAGTCAATGGCCGAGGCACTCTCTGCGTTCACCTCGAGTGAGGGCATCGAGAGCGAGGCCGTCCTGCCGGAGAAGGGGCTGGCCGAGACCAATCTCATCCCCGACAACGCCGTCCCCTTCACCAACGAGATGCTGTGCATCGAGTACACCTGGAGGACGGGCGAGTTCCTCGACTCGGGGAACCGCTCGATGGTCGCGTCGTACATCCCAAGGACTACGCCATCGCGCTCGGCTGGACCGAAGCCTAAGTTCCCGTGGTCGCTTGGATTTCCCTCGGCGTCGCCGTGATCGCGTTGATCGTCGCGATCGTCTATCCGAGAAACGGGAACCGGATCGCGAAGAAGGCACTCGAGATCGCCGAGCGCGAGGAGAAGGAGCGCGAGCGCGAGCGGTCCGCCCGGGCCAGCCTGTCGACGTCGCTCGAGACCACGAACCTGCTGGACCGAATCGACGGAGGCGTGGCGCGCATCCAGGGCAACATGGGAGCGGCGCGGTTTGCCCTGACGATCACCAACAACGGAGAGCGCGATGCGGGGCGGGCGCGCGTCGAGATCACTATCTCCACGCCCGACAACGCCAGCACCGTGTGGACCACGGCGAGCGGGCACGATCTCCCGCAGGGGCAATCGTTGCGGCGCGCGTCGACAACGAGAGCGTGTTGCCCTACACGCTCGACGGCATTGCGCGGGGCGTGCCCGAGACGTTGTATTTCCGGTTCCCGCTCGACGTCCCATTCAGCAGCATCCGTGAGTACCCGATCCGCGGGCGCGTCATCGCCGAGGGCGCCGACGGCGAGGCCCGATCGAGTACACCCTGCGTGTGACGCAGCTATCCGCCTGACGCCCGTGCGGGTCCGTCGGCGGCGGGAGGCGGCGCGTTGAGGGCATGCGGGCGCCCTCGATCCCACAGCATCCGGCTCAGAGTCACGCCCGCCGCATCGCAGACCTCGCGCGCGCCAGCCAGCTGCCACTTCGGGAAGCGCTCTCCGACCATCACCGTGACCAGCGCGTTCCGGTAGCTCACATAGGCGTACTCGTCGGAGACCTCGAACAGCACCGCCGGTACTCGTGCTCGGAGGCGAAATCGTCGCTCTTGAGGAAGAACAACTCGCTCCAGTTCAAGTCGATGTACTTGTCGATCGCGCGCCCCCGTTGCGCCGGGTCGAAGATGCGGTCGTCGACGATCGTGTTGATCTCGCTGTCGGCGATCCCGGCAGGCGTGTAGCGCACGCTGCCCCGGAAGAAGGAGCCGACCGACTCAAGCTCGCGATGGAGTGCTTCGATCAGCCGTTCCCGGTGGAAGACCAGGCAGACGCCGCGGTGGGCGTCCGCGTACTGCTCCCACATGCGAGGCCGTGCCCAACAGGAGCCGAAGTTGTCGAGTGATTCAGCTACGTCGTCCGTCATGCTGAGGACGCGGCACCCGTCGCGAATCCGCTTGATCTCCGCGACCGTCGCGAGCCAGCCCGCTTCCGCATCCGGGCGGTCACCCCAGAACGCCGTGCCTGGGATGACGTCCTTGTTCTCCGCCGGGTCGCGCATGTAGCGGTACGGGCTGAGTCGCAGCTCGCCGCTCGGCACGATGTGCTCGAACGCGGCTGACGCGGTCGTGTAGTGCGCGAGCAGGTCTCGACGGTCGTGGAACGACTGGCTGGCGGGGCTCATGCTCGGACTGCGTTGCGGTGCTGCATCACCCGCCATGATGGGAAGCAGATCGGCGGAATAGGCGCACGATCGCCATCGTCACCGCGCTCTCGTCCACGACGGCGGTGACGTGTGCTTGGGGTCGTCCTCGATCGCACCACCGGGGGCGGAACCGGCGCGCGGCGACGCGGCTGCGTGGGCGGGACGGACGTTGGCGAAATTCGACCCTTGAGGAAGGTGGATGTCCAGCTGGCCGGCCTCCGCCGCACTAGTGCTATCGCGTGATAAGAGCGGTCCTTGCGCGTCCGGCGCGCGAGTCGCTCCGGGCACGGCCGTAGAGTCACTACACGCGCTGGATGTCTCATCAGATCACGGGAGTCGGGCTCGCTGCCGTCTCGTCTGCGGCGCTCGATGCCTCCGCGCCGGCCGCGGCGATCGTGGTCGGCTCGGCGTGGCTGGGTGCGCTGTTGCCCGACGCTGACCGGGCGGGCGCGCGCCTGTATCGATGCACGCCGATCGAGCGCCGCTTCCCGCTGCTGCGCCCGCTCGGCCTGCTGGCTCGCCTCCCGCTGCGTGTCCTGATCGTCCTGCCGCATCGCGGTCTGACGCACTCGCTGTTCGGCGGCGCGGTCGCCGCCGCGGTCGCTGGTGCGCTCACGTCGCTGGTTGCGCCCGAGCTCGTGCCGCTCGTCGCCGGGGGCGTGGCGATCGGCTACCTCGGACACGTCGCGGGCGACGCGTGCACGCCGGGCGGCGTCCCGGTGTGGGCACCCTTGTCTCGCCGACGGCGCTGGCTGCTGCCAGAACCGGCGCGGGTGCCCACCGGAAGCGTGCGCGAGTACGCCCTGACGGCGCTGGTCACCGTCGCGCTGACCGCCGCGACGATCGCCCTCGCCGGCTAACCCGCGCCGGGGCCGATGGCCGCTCCCGCGGCCACCACTCATCGCCATAGGAAAGGAGCTCGCGCATGAGCGCGATCACCGCTGCCTTGGCGCAGCTCGATGACGTCGCCGCCGAAGGCGACCTCGCCGTCGACCCCCTCCCCGCCGACAGGCTCGCGCTCGAGCCGCCGAGCGACCCGATCCTGCTGCCGGACGGCAAGCGCATCTACCCGCCGACGTTGCACGGCGAGCCGCGTCGACGCGCTCGCGCTCGCGCTGCTCGACATGGACGACCCCGCGAGCTCGAGCTTCCTGCGCCTGGTCGGCCCGCCCGGCGCGGGCAAGAGCCAGATCGCGCGGGAATCGCCTGCCGACGCCGGCGTCGCGCACATCGTCCTCGATCCTCTCGCCGCGCGGCGGCGAGCACCACCAGGTGCTCGACTCCTACGAAGGCGTCGCGGCCGCCAACTCGACGGTCGCGACGCAGCTCGGGCAGATCACCGGCGAGATCGCCGAGCACAAGACCAGGCCGGGTACCGCGGCACGGCGGCGAAGCTGCGTGTGGTGGCGAGCGTGTTCGGCGGTTGACTCGCGGCGTCGCCACAGCGGTTGCACTGGCCGCGGCGCCAACGTCGCGCCTGGCAGCGCGACGATCCGATCTGGGCGAGACTTGCGAGCCAGCGTCGGCATCACTGGTAGCATCATTTGATGTGAATATTTGTGACTTTGGGAAGGAGCGGCGATGAGGACGACCCTCGCGCTGGATGACGACCTGCTCGCCGAGGCACAGCGTCTGACGGGGACCAAGGAGAAGACCGTGCTGGTCCGCGAAGCGCTGAGCGCGCTGATCGAGCGCGAGAGCGCGCGCCGGCTCGCACGGCTCGCCGGGACCGAGCCCGAGCTCGAGCAGATCCCGCGGCGACGCTCCGCGCCACGGTGATCCTGGTCGACACCGCGGTCTGGATCGACCACTTCCGCGAGCGCAGCTCCCGGCTGGCCGACGCGCTCGAACGCGGCCAGGTGCTCGGCCATCCGTGGGTGACCGGAGAGCTCGCGCTCGGACGCCTGCGCAACCGTGCCGAGATCCTGCGACTGCTCGGCCAACTCCCGCAGGCGACGCTCGCCACGACCACGGAGTTGCTGGACTTCATCGATCGCCACGAGCTCTACGGGACGGGCCTCGGCTACGTCGACGCGCAGCTGCTCGCCGCGACCAGACTGACCGACGACGCGCTCCTGTGGACCCACGACCGCCGCCTGCACGCGGCCGCCGAGCGCCTCGGCGCGGCCCACACGAGCGACGTCGGCGACTGACCCGCAACCCATCCCAGCGCAAGACCGCGCCGGCGGGCTCGCGTGTCATCACCCGGCGAGCGCCGTGGTCGCCATCGGGTTGGCTCGCCCGGCTCGACCGGCACTGAGCTCGCGCCCGAACCGGCGCGCGCGAGACCCGGGTTTCGTCCCCCGACACGAGAACCGCATGAGCGCGATCATCGCTGCCCTCCGGCAGCCGGATGACGTCGCCGATCGGCACCGGCGTCACGTCGGCGGTGGTGGCTGCTGCCGGCGCGGGCCGCGCATCCCGACCGCAGGCCACCGCGAGTACGGCAGCGGCCCAGCGGCAACCGGGCTCGTCGCACAAAGCGACGCCTGCGCCGGTGGCTGCGCGCACCCGACGGTCCCGACGAACTCCTCCTCATCCCCGGGCTGGTGGTGCGGCGACTCGAGGACGTCGAGCACGCCCGCGAGCGCGCCGAGCGCTACGTTCGCCTGCGCGAGCAGTGGATCGTCAGCGACCCCGCGATCAAGGGCGGCGAGCCCGTGATCCGAGGCTCGCGCCTCAGCGTCCACTCGCTCGCCGCCCGCATCGCCCGCGGCGAGGACGACGCGGTGCTCGATGAGGACTTGCCGCACATCCCCGCCGAGGCCCGCCAGGTCGCGGCACTGTACGCCCGCGCCAACCCGCGCCGCGGCCGTCCGCCGCGGACGCGGGTCGCGGCGTGAGCTCTGCTTCGACGAGGATCTCTCCCTCACGCCCGTCCGGGTCGCCAACGATCCTGGCGTTGCAGCGACCTGCAACCGTGACCGCGCTCGGCGCCACCGACGCGCAGCTGGGGCTGATCGTCCAGGGCGAGGGCTTCGTGCGCGTCACCGACAACGCCGCAGACTTGCGGCGATGTTCGCCTGCGATGAGATCCACCCGGGCCCGCCGTGATGCCAGCCGAGCACGGCCCGGCCGGCCCGCAACACTTCGCCGCGTTCGCTGATCACCTTCATCGTCGACTCGTCCCGGCAGGCCGACCAGACACCGGCGGACTTCATGGTCAACCGCCTCGTCGAGATCGACGACGGCGGCCGCGCGTCCGCACGTGAGCTCCCGCCGCACTAGTCGCGTCACCGGCGTCGACAGCGCCGCGCCCCGCACCACGACCGCTACCAGGACCTTTCCGAGCAGCTGACGCGGATCCTGCAGCGCCTGTACCCGGTATGGGCGCTGATCGGCCCCGGACTCTCGGACCCCGGACACATCGAGGTCCATTCGCGCTGGATCTATCTGGACGCCGACGAGCTGCTGGGCCCGCGCGACGCGATCATGGCCGGTGAGCTGCCGCGCCGCCACGTGCTGCGCACGTTCGGCGTCGCGTTCCACGAGACCTTTCACGGCAAGCACACTAAGCGCTGGACGGTCGAGCGCACGGTGGCGCTGGAGCGCTCCGACGAGCGCGATGAGCGCCTGCTCGGCGCCGACCGGCGGCTGCTGGAGGAGCCGCGCATGGAGGCGCACGGCTGCCGCGACTTTCCGAGCGAGTCGATCCGTGGGCGCTTCGTGCGGCACGCGCTGCAGGCGGCGGTCGCCGACACGCTGCTGCCGCGCTTTGCCGCCGAGCTGCTCGCGCCCGCCCGGGCCGGCCGGCCCGTGACACGCGAGCTCGCGGGCACCGCTGCCGTCTACCTGCGCGCGCGGACGGCCTACGGCGCCGCCGACCCGTCCACACTCTCCTGGCTTGAGCCGATTTGGCAGACCGTGCTTAGCGGGGATGATCTGGCCGCGCTCGACGCGCTGTTCGCGCGGCTGATCTGGATCGCCGACGGTGACGACGACGCGCTCGACCGCGCGGCGCGCGACTACCGGGCGATCATCGGCGAGCCCGAGCCCGACGACGCCGGCGGTGCGGGCGGCGGGTCCGGCGAACCCGAGCGCGGCCACGTCGCGAGCGATCGCGCAGCAGGCACGACCGACGGCGCCGGAGACCCCCGAGAAACCACGTCGCGGGGTGTCGTCGGCGACGCCGCCGACGCAGGCAGCGGGCCGACCCGCAAATCGCTGGCCGAGGCGCTCGAACAGGCGATCGCCGACTCCTGCGCCGGCCAGCTCGAGCAGCTCGAGCACGAGGTCGACCTGCAGGCGCTGCTCGACGACGTCGCCCGCCACGGCGCCACGGACGCACCGCGCGGCGGCGGGATCGCGACCGGCGCGCCGTCGGGCCGGATGCCCAACCGCGGCGTCGACCGCTCCCCGTTCTGCGACGAGATCGCGCAGGCGCGCCGCTACGCGACCCGCCTGCGCCAGGCGATGACGCTCGGCACGCGCACGATCGACAAGCGCACCCCCGGCGGGCGCTTCGACGGACGCGCCTACGCCCGCGGCCAGGCCCAGCGCCTGGACGGCCGGCCCGTGAGCACGCACCCGTGGCGGATCACACGCCAGATCAGCGCACCGATCCAGGAGCCGCACGTCGCGCTCGTCATCGATACCTCAGGCTCGATGGCGGCCTTTGAGTACGCGCTCGGCCCGATCGCCTGGATCCTCAGCGACGGGCTGCGCCAGATCGGCGGGCGCGGCGCGATCGCGCTCTTCGGTTCCGGCGCCGAGTTGCTGACTGACCGACGGCGGCGAACGGCTCCGGCTCGTCCCAGGCATCCGGACGGGCGGCGGGACGGCCTTCGCCGGCGACGCGATCATCGCCGCGAGCGACCAGCTCGAGATGACCAACCCGCGCCGCCCGCGCTTCGCCTACGTCCTGTCGGATGGCGGGTGGTGGGACACGCCCGCCGGCGTCGAACGGATCCGGTGGCTCGCCGGCCACGGCGTCCCCACCATCCACATCGCGATCGGCGCCGCCCCGCTCTCGGTCGAGGCCGACCGGATCGTCGTCATCAGCGACCCCGCCGACGCGCTCGACCAGATCGCCGCCGACACCGTCGCCGCGCTGCGTTCGGCGGCCGGCGGTCCGCGCTGACGCCCGCGCCGCCGACCGAGCGGCGACTCGCGCGACACCGCATCCCGTCAGCTCCCGCGAAAGGAGCCGCATGTACCTCATCCCGATTCTCGTGGTCATCGACGCCTCCAACGCGCTCGCGCCAGGCTGAACGCCGAGGCCGAGTTCCGCGACCGCGCGCTGCACATCGGCCCGCCACGGCGCCTCTCCCCCGCCGCCGTCGCCCTGGCCGAGTTCGAACTGCACGTCACGGCCAACGGCATCGTGCTCGAGCCCGCGCGCGACTGAAACCCGGCGAGCGCCCGGCCCCATCACCCGGCACGCCGCACCCGCGCCGCCGCACTACTGCGGAACGTGCACGCCCCGCCGCGGACGCCGAGCGTGCCGCGCCCATCACTCGACCCTCCCGCGAAAGGAACGCCATGCCCCACTCCGAGGCGCCCGACCCTGCGGCGCCCGCACTGTTCGACATCACCACCGCCGCCCCGGCCGACGCGGCCGGCACGCTCGCGCGCGTCGCGCTCGACGACATCGAGCTCGCCCCCAACGCGCGCCGCGAGATCGCCGAGGAGGGGATCGAGCGACTCGCCCGCATGCTGATGACGATGGGCCAGCTCGTCCCGTGCATCGGCCACCGGCCCACCGGCCACAACGTCGTCCTCTACGCCGGCCAGCGCCGATTGCTGGCCGCCCGCGCCAGCCACGAGCTCGCCGGCGACGGCCTCCAGCCCGTGCGCAGCCTGATCGTGCTGCTCGTCGACCACGAGCCGTCGCCGGACGAGATCCGCCGCATCCAGGCCCAGGAGAACCAGCGCGAGGACCTCACGCTCTCAGACCAGCAGGCCCAATTCGCCGACTGCTGGGCCGCCCGCGCCGGCCTCGCTGAAACGGACCGGATCGCCGCCGTCTGCTCAGACCTCGGCATCGGCGCCGTCAAGGCGCACAACCTGCGCCGCCAGCTCACGCTGCCCGAGCCCATCCGCGCCCGCGTGGCAGAGCGCCCGACCGAACGCCAGCTCTCCGTCACGCTCGCCAACCGCCTCGCCGACATGCACGACGTCGCCCCCGAGCTCACCCAGGCCGTCGCCCAGCGGATCTCCACCGGCGACCTACACGACGCCGCGCTGCGCGACCTCGGCGCCTTCGTACACCGCACGATCGTCCAGGACGAACACGCCTACGCCGTGCGCATCGACGACGGCGCCCGGCTCGACGCCCACACCCAGCTCACGCTCGCGCGCGCCAACCTCAACGAGCCCGGCCGACGGCAGGCCGCGAGCGTCTTCGGTTGCGCGCCCGACGAGCTCGACGCCGAGCTCGACGCCCTGCAGACGAAGACGAAGACGGCCCACGCGACGCTGCGCGTCGACCCCGCGCTGCGCGAGCGCGCCCGCACCGGCCGCTACGCCTACGTGCACGAGCGCGGCCCCGACTTCGCCGCCGGCATCTGGGTCGTCGACCCCGTCTTCATGCTCGACGCCCTCCACCAGGCACTCGAAGACCACGGCGACGCGCCCCCGGCCGCCGACCCGGCCTACTTCGCCGGCGCGGGCCTCGACACGCCCGCCCTGCGCGACGCCGCCGAGGCCGAGCGCGAGCGCCGCCACCAACAGCGCCAGCGCCAAGTGGAGACCGTGCGGACCAACCTCGGGCTCGGCCACGACCTCAGGGCCGGGCTGATCGACCCCTCCCCCGCCCAACTCGACGCCCTGCGCACGATCGTCTGCCACCTGCTCGCCCGCGACTACCGCGACGTCATCGCCTACGGCGCCGGCTGGACCGACCCCGAACGGCAGCGCCCGGTCGGCGAGAACGGACGCCACGAGCCGCAGGCCGTCGACGCGATCGTCGAGGCCGAACTCACGCGCGCACTCGCGGAGCCCGACCCGCTGCGCAGGATCGCCGCGCTCGTCGCGCGCTGCGCCGCAGCGTTCGTGCTCGACCCCGCCGGGGTCACGCGCACGAAGATGCTCGGCAACGAGCGCATGAGCCGCAAGCTCCACGATGCGCTGCCCGGCGGCGACGAGCCGCTGCGGACCGCGGTCTGGACGTTCCTGCGGCCGATGCTCTCACCCCGGCTAGCGGAGCTGCACCGCGACGCGTTCGTCATCGACGACCACGAGCGCAGCACCGTCGACCTCGACGCCCACCGCGGCGACTCCAGTCTCGACGAGCTCGATCTCGGCCCCGACGAGGAGCCATCGACCGCACGCGCCTAGACCGTGGAACTCGCGACGACCCGCTCCTCGCAGAGCGGGTCGTCGCGACCACCATCCGCTTCGTTAAGGCCCGACGCGGTGTCCGGGGTGGCGTCGCAGTCGTCCAAGCATGACGCGACCGAAGTTCGATGCCCGTAGAAAGGTGCGCATATCCACAGAAACGTATATTTCGACCGCCATCGAAACATACGCTTGTCCACAAGAGGGGGAGTGAGCGGCGGGTTCGTCGACCGCCGATTGTGCTGTTCTTCCACAAACTCGATACTGTGGCTTGGTCGGCCGCGGCAAGGATCTCTACGCTTGCGCGACCGATCATGCGTAAGGACTCCGAGCACGAGGGACGACGCACGGCGCGCTTGCTGGCGACCCTGCTGATCGGCGTGATCTGCGCGTATGCGATTGGCGTCGCTGCCAGGGTCGACGACACTCTGCGCGACGTCGCACCTAACACCGCGCCGGCCATCGCCGCCAGCGCCCTAGCTCCGCTTGGTCGGTAACAAGTTCACGGTCCGGTCATGTTGTTGGTGTTCTCGATCAGGCCGCGATAGCGGCCTGTTTGATTCGCTCGTCGAGTGCGCGTTCGAATTCTCGCCAGGGTCGGCCGAGCGCGGTCGTCCGGGCGACCGGGTCGGGGAGTTTGGGGTCGAGTTCGGCGAGCGCGGGGTTGACGATCCGCGTGTGGGTCTTGGTGAACAAGACGGCGATCATCCGGCCGTGGTCGGTCAGCTCGTAGCGGCGCGAGCGTGCGACGCGTCGGATGAGGCCCTTGCGGCGGAGGCGGCGCAGGTCATAGGTGGCCTGGCGAGCGTCATAGCCGGGGATCAGTCCGGCGACGAGCGCGCGCAGGCTGCGGTTCGTCACGCCCTGGAAGAGGTGCTGCCAGGCGCACAGGCAGGCGAGCACGGCCATCACCCTGGGGTCGCCGAATCTGAGGCCGGGGGCGGGTTGGCCGTCGATGGTGGACGGCAGCACGACCGCTTGCAGCGCGGCCGGGTCGGGCGCGCACTCACAGGCCGCGAGCTCATGGGCCATCAAGCGTTCGTTGACCTGCTCGCCGAGACCGGTCAGTTGCTCCCAGGTCTCAGCGCTCAGCGTGCGTTTGATGGCGAAGTCGTAGGGGTCGTTGACGGTCGTCTCGGTTCTGAGCGCGCAGCCGTCCTTGAGGTACTGCTTGACCTTGCTGTGCTTGTAATGCGCTTGCAGGACCGGTTCGGCGCCGCGGTGGATGACCTTGGTCTGAAACCGTCCCGGGGTCCGCTTGGAGATGCTGCGGGCGAACACGATCTGGATGTTGTCGGGGCGGCCGAGGTCGAGTTGGTCGCGGATCGTCTGCTCAAACCAGCCACGCGCGGCGGCCGGCGGATCGAACACGCGCGTGTCAGAGATCTCGATCTGGCGGACCGAGAGCCGGTAGGGGTGCCGGCGGCGCTCCGCCGCGGTGAACGGCGAGGGCAGCGCGCCCATCCAGCGCTCGAAGAACTCGAGCACTTGCCGGTGACCGAGCGAGCCGCAGATCCCGGCCAACGCCTCAGGGCGCTCGCAGGCGCGAAAGCCGTTGTCCATCGGCCGGAAATCCAGGCCGGCGTGGGCGGCCTGTTGCTTGGCCCATTCGTGCCCGTTGAGGTACACCCAGACCGGGAACGGCGCGTACGCGTTGGCCTTGATGAAGCCGTGCCCCCAATCGGGGTCACGGATGTAGAAGTAGTAGTGATCGACGAACACCGACAGGCGCTCGAACACGAAATGCGGATGCGCGTCTGAGCCGCCATGACGGCGGCCCTTCCACGCATAGGCCTTCTCCTGCGCCTTGCCGACCAGCACCACCCCATGACGGCCGTCGCGCTCGGCCGCCTCCAAGAACGGGCGCGCGACGTCCTCCTTGCACGCGTTCTTCTCAAACCGCAGCAACTGGATCTGGTTGGCGGCCGCGTAGCGCTCGATCGCTGCCACGTACTCGCGGCCCATCTCGCCCAGCATGGCCGGCGACGGGATCGTCCCGCCCCGCGCCCGCGCCCGATCCAGCAAGAACCTGACCACCAGCCCCTCAGACTGCAACGAGCCCACGTACCCCGCCAAAAAGATCCGATCCACCGAACGCACCCTCAACACAACGTGGTCAGCCAGTAGGCTCGAGATCGTGGCCACGGCGTGACGGCCTCCCATAGCGCCCCCGCCACGAGCGGGGCTCGCAGCGCACACGCGCTCTACAGCAGGCCCCCAGCGGGCCTGCACCCTGGGTGGAGGCTAGCCGTGGCCACACGCCACGGCCACCACCCCGCCGGACGCTCACCGCCAGCGCCAGACCCTCAACTCGGCGGTATGAGGTCCCCTCGCTAATCGTTGCGGGCGTGTGTGGCTTGGTGCTCCTAGAGGCCGTCCTGCGGTGGCGTGGAGTGCTGCGCTTGCCATATGGGGTCTTGTGGACAGTCGGCGTTCTCGCGGTGATCGGTGCGTGGCTCCTGACCGAGTGGGCCGGGGCAGCCGCGACGTGACCGAGGACTCCGCTTCACGACGAATCGGTGTCCGGCTGCGCATCCCGTAAGGGCATACTGGGGCGGCCGTTGGCCGATTGGAGGTTGCTTGATGTAACAGTCGGCGGTGCTCGTGCAAAGTGGTTGAGAGATGCTCGACCTGCGAGTGCTTTACATCGATCAGCGGGAGCCGTTGCTGGCTTATCCGGCGCGTCGCACGGCGGATCCTGAGCTGGCGCTTGAATTGCTCGCGGAGACGTTGGTGCAGGCGACCGCGTCGGCGTCGGCGTTGGCGATCGCCTGCGCCGCGAGCTCGGGCGAACTCCCCGAGCCGCGCCTCGGTCTCGGCCGGCAGCGCCTCGAGGCTGCGGCGGGCGATCGCGATCACGCCCCAGGCGCGTCCCGCGACCGTGATCGGCGCCGCGACCGCCGACTGCAGGCTCATCCCGCGAGCTCCGCGGTGCGCGCGTCGGCGTTGAGCGCCGCGGCGTCCAAGCGCGCCGGCCAGCCCGAGCGGATCGCGTCGTGCGTCGCTGAGAAGCGGCTGATGTGCGCGCGCAGCCCCACCGGCACGGCGGGCAGCTCGGGCGGAGTAGCCGGCGATCATGTGGAATCTGCTCGCCGTCCTCGAGTCGCAGCAGGCCGACCGTGTCGGTGCCCATGAGCGAGCCTACCTCGCGCGCCACGGCATCGAGACCTCACGCTGCGGCGCGCCGCGCGCGACGAGCACGGCGACGCGTCGCAGCGCCGCCTGCTCAGCCAGAAGCTGCTCGAGATGAGAGGGCAACGCGAACGACCCTAGCGAGCGCTCGCCGCGCGGAACCTCCCAAGGTGGACCATGTCGTCGACGCCGCGCACGCGCGCGCTGATCCTCGTCACGTCCTTGACCTTGAGCGTGCGCTGCTTGGTTCGGAAGTAGAGCTTGCGGCCGTCATCCGTGGTCGCCGTGACGTCGTAGGCCGTCGCGCCCGCGACCTTGTTCCAGGAGATCGTCGCGACTCGCTTGCGCAGCGTGATCTTCACCTTCGGCGTGCCGATGACGACCCGCGCGGGCTTGAACTTCGGGCCCTTGACGACCTGGCGCAGAAGCCCATTCTGGGTGACGAGCGCGCGGACGGTGTGCCCTGGGTTGCCCGGCGTGCTCACCGCGGTGAAGACCTTGCTGCCGCTCGCCTTGGTCGTGCGCAGGATCGTCTTCTCGCCGTCCTTGCCCGCCGAGTCGCGGAACTCGATCGCCTGGCCCGCGTTCTTGTGCGAGGTCCACGACAGCTTGTAGCGGCGCTTGCCGAGCGACTTGAGCTTCGCCTTGACGTCCGGCTCGGGCAGCAGGTAGGTCGAGCTCACGCCGGAGATCGCCGGGGTGCCCGGCGCGGCCGTGACGGTGATGTTGCCCGCGGCCGGGCGCGGGATCGCGATGTAGGTGACGTGGTGGACCGCGTCATCGAGGGCGACGTAGGCCGAGGAGCCGAAGCGCCCGGTCGTCTCCGGCGCGACCGTCGCGGTCGCGCCGTTCTGGGTCAGCAGCACGGTCGGCGCGGCCGTCGTGCCCTGCACGATCAGGTTGATCTGGCGCGTCTTGGGCGCGACCGAGACCGTGCGCGTGGGGCTCGCCTGGGCCACCGCGGCCTTCAGGCGGGTGAAGCCGCAGGAGTCGGTGAAGAGCGAGTCGTCGCCGTTCCAGCGGTGCGCTGCGCCGACGTTGGCGCTGAAGCCGAAGGCGCTCGCGGAGGCGCAGGCAGCGACGCCCTTGTCGCTGACCAGCGCCGATCCGTTCGCCGAGACCGGGCCCTCCTTGAGCGTCACGCTGCCTTCGGCGTCGAAGCTGTGCGCGGTCACCGTGCCGCCGACCGTGGCGTCCATCCCGACCCCGAGGAACTCGCGCTTCATCGAGCCCTCGAAGGAGACCGAGCCCGGGATCTGCGCCTTCACGTCGGCGCTGGAGACCTCCTGGTCGACGAGCTTCATCGTCCCGGACGCCTCGATGACGAACGGGATCGCGAAGGTCATGGCCAGGGAGCCGTCGATCGAGGCGAGCGAGTACTTGCCCAGTTGCGGGCCGAGCGAGAGCCCGATCGAGCCCTTGGCGAAGACGTTGGGCTTGAAGCGCAGCTCGAGCCCGAGGCGCTGCAGGAAGACGCCGTCGGCGATAGGCTTGTTGAGCTTGTCGACGCTCGCGGAGACCGCGTTGAGGACGCCGTCGAAGATCTCCAGGGTCGCGTTGACCTCCGGCCCCTTGCCGGGCAGGACGATCGTGACCGAGCCGATCCACGTGTCGGACGAGCCGTCGCGCTTGTACTCGAGCGAGGCCTGCTTGATCACCAGGCCCTTGATCGCGAGGTCGCTGTCCATCTGGAGCTTGAAGCCCTTCAGCTGCAGGCCGCTGGCCCCGTTGAGCAGCAGGTGGATCGCGCCCGTGATCGAGAAGTCGCCGCTGCCGAGCGTGGCGTTGGCGTCGATCTCGATGCCGGTGGCGACGGGCTTGATCTTCAGCGTGCCCGCGACGGGCAGGCCCTTGATCTTCAGCCCCTTCGGGACGGCGAGCTCCTTCTCCTGCGGCAGCGACCAGGACCACTCGCCGTGGAAGAGCAGCATCGAGCCGGCGTAGGCGTCGACCGCCGCGTCCGCGCTGATCTTGAGGTTAACCGTGTCGATGGTGAACGTGCCCGACGACTCGAGGTCGAGCCCGCTGACGCGGATCCGCCCCGTGGCCTTCCAGACGCCCTTGCCTCCGGTGAAGCAGGACGCGAGCACGGTCACGGGCCCGATCTTCTGCGAGAAGTGCGCGCAGTTCGGGGCCGGCGTGGGCGCGCCCTTGCCGTTGTCGTAGCCGGGCCCCTCGCCGGGCGGCTGCGGGACGCTGCTGCTGCCGCCGCCACCCGCGCCGCCACCGCCGCCCGGGTTGGCGGCCTCGACCGATTGCTCGGTGCCCGGCGTGGCCACGATCACCGGGTGCATCAGCGTCGGACGGCCGGCGAGGATGGTCGAGACCGCGAAGTAGCGATGGCTGTCCGCCGCCGCCGGGAGGAAGGCGTCGGTTGTGCCCGCCGGGAGCCGCGTCGCCACGTTGAACTCGGCGTCGTCGACCTCCGCGGGCGCGTCGGCGAACGGCGTGTCGAGGTCGTCCACCGGATAGACCTCGTATCCCTGCGCGCCCGGCACCGGCTCCCAGTGCAGGTGCACCAGCGCATAGGTGTCGGTCGGCGCCTTGAGGTCGTAGAGCTTGGGCGGATCGACCGCGTCGACGCCGCTCGGCGCGAGCTTTGAGCCGTCGAACTGCGCGAAGGATGCCGCGGGGTTGAGCTCGCCCACGCTGTCGGCGTCGGGGACGAGCACGTAGGTGTGCGAGTAGAGCGTCTTGCCGGGCGCGAGCTCGGTGACGGTGTCGTTGAAGCGCTCCTGCGGCTGGTAGATCAAGCGCTCGTGCTTGTCGGGGTCGAGCCCCAGGCCGACGTTGTAGAAGGGCGTGTCGGCGGCGTTGGTCACGCCGATGCGGACGTGGTAGGGCCGGCCCTGCTTGAGCGCGCCGGAGTCGGCCTGCACGCGCAGCTTGAGCCCCTCCAGGCCCCAGACGTGCAGCGGGTCCTTCGACGCGGCCTGCAGATCGACCGGGTCGGCGAACGGCTCGAGCTGCCCGTGGTAGGCGGCGCTGAGGTAGTAGAAGCCGGCCTTGTCGCCGCGCACGATCCAGGTGGCGTGCCCGCTGCCGTTGCCCGGGATCGTGCCGAGATCCTCGCTGAGCGCCTGTGGGCTCGCCGTCGGGGCGAGGCTCAGCCCGTCGGGCAGCGACAGCGTCGCCTTGCCGTGGGAGAGCGTGAAGGGATCGGGCGAGAGGTTGTTGACGACCATGTCGACCGAGAAGAACTGCTTGAGCACGCTGACCTGGTCGCCGAGCACGAGCCACTGGATGACCGGGTGCCCGTCGACCTCGGTGCCCACGGCGGCCCAGCCCGGGCCGCTGCAGCTGTAGCTCGAGCAGCCGCCGATCGAGCTGCCGCCTCCACCGCCACCGCCACCGCCGGAGCCGCCGCCCGGCGCGCACGTGTCGGCATAGCCGGTGTCTCCGACGAAGCGGCCGTCGGAGTTCATGAAGCCGCACAGGCGCGTCGCGACCTTGTTGAAGACGAGCTTGACGCTGAAGCTGTAGACCTGGTTGTTGGCCGGGTCGTTGACGTCGATCCCCGCGCCGATGATCTCGCTGCGCGTCATCGGGCGCGAGGTCAGCTCGCTCGTGGCCACGGCGCCCGGCGTGAGCGTGATGGTCACGTGGCCGACGCCGCCGCTGACCGTGGCCGAGGCCGCGGCCGGCTGGTAGCCGTCGGCGTGCGCGAAGACGGTCTGGTCGCCGTCCGGCAGGCCCTGGAGCCGCCCGACGCCGCTCGCGTCGGTGCTCGCCCGCACCGCCGAGCCGTCGGGCGCCTGGTAGGCCAAGGAGGCGCCCGAGAGCAGCGTGCCCGACGCGTCCTTGACCGTCACGTCGACCGCCTGGGCGGCCGCGGCCACGATCACCGTCGTCGTCGCGCTGTCGCTGCCCGCGCTGTTGGTGACCGTCAGCCTGGCCGTGTAGGTGCCCGGCTGTGCGTAGGTGTGCTTGGCCGTCAGCGTGTCGGCGCTCGTGCCGTCACCGAAGTTCCAGTGCGCCTCCTCGATCGCCCCGGCCGGCGTGCTCGCGCTGCCGTCGAGCGTCGTCGCCGCGCCCGCGGCGACGTGCACCGTCTCGCCGGCGGCCGCGTGCAGCGGCGGGGCGGTGACGACCGCGGTCGGCGCCGAGCGCGCCGCGTCGCCGTCGCCGCCCGCGTTGCGTGCCGTCTCGGACAGCACGAGGCGGTGGCCGACGTCGGCTGCGGTCAGCGTGTAGCCGAGCGCCGTAGCGCCGCGGATCGGATCGCAGCTCGTGCCCGCGAGGTCGCAGCGCAGCCACTGCTCGCTCACGAGCGTCGGCGCGCCGCTCCAGCTGCCGGCCGCGCCGGTGAGCGTGAGCCCGGCCTGGGGCGTGCCGCTGACGACGGGCGGCGCGGTGTTCGCGGGCGCGGCGAGGACGACCACCGGCGACGCGGCCGAGCGCGCCGGGGACGAGTCGCCGCCGGCGTTGCTCGCCGTCTCCTCGACCACGAGCGTGTGGCCGACGTCGGCCGCCACGAGCGTGTAGGTCGCCGCGGTGGTGAGCGCCGCGCAGCCCGCGCCCTGGTCGTCGCAGCGCAGCCAGCGCTCGCTGTAGGCGCTCGGCTGGTTCGTCCAGCCGCCGTGAGTGACGGCCAGCGTCGCCCCCTGGCGGGCGTCGCCGGTGATCTTCGGAGCGCTGAGGCTGACCGGCGCGGACGCGGTCACGACCGCCGTCGGAGCCGAGACCGCGGGCAGCGAGGGGCCGGCGTTGTTGGAGGCCGTCTCGCGGAGCACGAGCGTGTGCCCGACGTCGTCGCCGACCGGGACGTAGGTGTCGTAGACGGCTCCGCCGATGACGTCGCATCCCGTGCCGCCGCTGTTGCAGCGCAGCCACTGATGCGCGAGCGAGCTCGGCGCGTTGGTCCACGTCCCGGGGACGGCGGTCAGCGTCGCGCCCTGGCGCGCACTGCCGTCGATCGACGGCGGGCCGGTCGTGACCGGGACGCCCGAGGCGACGACCGCGGTGGCGACCGACTGCGCGGGGTTCGAGGCACCCGCCTGGTTGCTCGCCGTCTCGGTGAGGACGATCGCGAAGTCGACGTCGGCGGCGGTCAGCTGATAGCTCGTCGCCGTGGCGCCGGAGATCGCCGCGCAGCCCGTGGCGCAGCGGTACCACTGGTACGCGTACGACGTCGGGTCATTGGTCCACTCGCCCTGCACCGCGGTCAGCGTCGAGCCACGCTGGGCGGTGCCGTTGATGCGGGGGACGACCCGGTTCACGGGCACGGAGGCGATGACGACGGCCGTCGCCGCGGAGCTCACCGGCGTGCCCGCGCCCGCGGAGTTGCTCGCGGTCTCCTGGACGGCGAGCTTGTGCCCGACGTCGGCCGTCACGGGCGAGTAGGTCTGGCCCGTGGCTCCGTCGATCGCGGCGCAGCTCAGGCCGCTCGAGTCGCAGCGCAGCCACTGATAGGCGTAGCCGGTCGGCGCGCTGCTCCAGGCGCCGTGCTGCGCGGTCAGGGTGGCGCCCTGCGCCGCGTTCCCGGTGATCGTCGGCGGCGCCGTGTTCACGGGCGCCAGCGCAGCGACGAGGCCGCTCGCGCCGGAGAGCGCGGGGCTCGAGGCGCCGGTGGCGTTGCTCGCCGTCTCGCGCACCTTGATCCGCGACCCGACGTCGTCGGAGGTGAGCACGTAGGTCTGGTTGGTCGCGCCCGCGATGACGACGCAGTTGACGCCGCCCGCGTCGCAGCGCAGCCACTGGTAGGCGTAGGAGGTGGGCTCGTTCGTCCACCCGCCGTGGCTCTCGGTCAGCGTCGACCCCTGCTTGGCGGTGCCCGAGATCGACGGCAGCGACGTGTTGACCGGCGCCGCGCCGGCGATCACCGCCGTCGGGGCCGACGCCACCGGAGAGGAGTTGCCGCCCGCGTTGACCGCGGTCTCGAGCACGACGAGCTTGTGCCCGACGTCCGCCGTCACCGGGACGTACTGGCTCGACGTCGCGCCGGAGAGGTTCGTGCAGTTGGCGCCCGCGCTGTCGCAGCGCTGCCACTGGTACGCGTAGCCGGTCGGCTCGTAGCTCCACGTGCCGTGCTGCTCGGTGAGCGTCGCGCCCTGCGTGGCGCTGCCGGAGATCGACGGCGGCGCGGTGTTGACCGGGATCGGCGGCAGAACGGCCGCGCCGGCGGCCGAGGTGGCGACGCCGGAGCCGCCGGCGTTCGTCGCCGTCACGCGCACGGCGAGCGTCTGGCCGACGTCCGCCGCCACCGGCACGTACGAGGTCGCCGTGGCGCCGCTGATCGGCTGGCAGCTCGCGCCGCCCGAGTCGCAGCGCAGCCACTGGTAGGCGTAGCCGTCGACCGCGTTGGCCCAGCCGCCCGCGAACGCGTTCAGGGTCGCGCCCTGCTGCGGGCGGCCGGAGATCGTCGGCGGGGACGTGTTGACCGGCGCGAGCGGGACCACGACCGCCGTCACCGCGGAGGTCGCCGGCGCGCCGTCGCCGCCCGCGTTGGAAGCGATCTCGCGGACGGCGATCGTGTATCCGGCGTCGCCCGCGGCGAGCGCGTAGGTCTGGCTCGTCGCGCCGCTGATCGTCGAGCAGTTCGTGCCGGAGCTGTTGCAGCGCAGCCACTGATAGACGTAGCCCGTCGGGTTGTGCGTCCACGTCGCGTGCGCCTCGGTCAGCGTCTGGCCCTGCTTGGCGACCCCGCTGATCGTGGGCAGCGAAGTCGAGACCGGGACGGCGACGAGCTCGCCGTTGATCGCGCTGGACGTCACGCCCGCGGTGACCGTGATCGGCGTCGCCGCGGCCAGCGTGGTCACGCCGTTGTAGAACTGTGTGCCGAAGCCGGTGCCGGCCGTGAAGCTCGCCTGGTAGGTCCCGGGCACGAGCTCGGGGATCGAGTACTTGCCCTGCGCGTCGGTGGCCACGCTGTTCGCGTACTGCCCGGAGCGGAACACGGTCACGGTCACGCCCGACATCGGCGCTCCCGTCTCCTTGTCGGTCGCCGTGCCGGAGATCGCCCCGGCGGGATCGAGCGCGGTGTCGCCATTGGTCGTCTGCCCGAGCGCCGTCGTGACGAAGCGCGTCGAGCCCACGTGGTAACCGCTCGAGTCGTGCACGTACAGCCCCACCGTCCCGGCCGCCAGGCCGTCGATCGTGAAGCTGCCGTCGGCCGCCGTGAGCTTGAGGAAGGAGCCGTTGTCGGTCGTGAGGAAAATCTGCACGCCGGCCAGCGGCGTGTGGCTCGCGGCGTCGGTCACCGTGCCGCTGACGCGCGCGCCGGTGTGCAGCGTGGCGTCGATGCCCGAGGTGATCTGCCCCGTGGTCGCCTGCACGGTCGCGGCGCCGCCGCTGGCGTCCTTGTGGTCGTAGTACTGCGGGGCGAGGTTCGCGCCCTGGGGCGCGGTGAAGAGCACGGTGTAGCCGCCGGTGCTGAGGCCCTTGGCGGCGTAGTGGCCGGAGGCGTCGGTGGTGACCGTCTGCGAGCCGCCGGCGGTGGTGGACGACACGCGCACGGAGGCGCCCGACACCGGGTTCGCGGCGCTGTCGGTCACGGTGCCCTGGATGACCGCGCCGAGGACGAGCGCGGCGTCGATGCCCGACGTCACGCCGCTCGCGGTGACCGTCACCGGCGTCGCGTTGGCGAAGGCCGCGGCGCCGTTGTAGTACTGCAGGACGTAGGCGCTGCCGCTCCCGAAGGCGACGACGTAGCTGCCCGCACCGAGCCCGCCGAGCGAGTACGCGCCGTTCGCCTCGGAGGTCGCGGAGGCGAGGAAGCTGCCTGCCGTGGTGTAGGCGGTCACGCTCATCCCGCTCAGCGGCGTGTGGCTCACCGCATCGGTGACCGTGCCCGCGATGCCGCCGCCGGGCTTGAGCGCAGCGTCGATACCGGTAGTTGTCGCGCCTTCGGTCACCGCGACGGGGGTGGCGTTCACGAGGCTGTCCTTGCCCGAGTACCACTCCGACTGGTAGCCGGCGGTGGCGCCGAAGGACACGCGATAGGAGCCGGTGCGCAGGCCGCCGACGGAATAGCTGCCGTCGCTCGCCGTCGACGCGCTGGCGAAGTAGCTGCCGGTCCCGTCATAGACGGTCACGCTGATCCCGGCCAGGCCACCGCCCGAGCCGGTGACCCGGCCGCGGATCGTGCCGCCGGGCTTGAGCGTTGCGTCGACATTGTCGACCGTCTGGCCGACGACGACCGAGATCGGGTCGGCGGAGGCGAGCGTGCTCTTGTCGTGCCAGTAGCTGGGCAGATACGCGCTGCTGCCGAAGGTCGCGAAACCGATCCGGTAGGTCCCCGGGGGGAGCGAGAACGAGTAGGCCCCGGACGGATCCGTGGGCACGCTGTAGCTCTGGTTGCCGGCCGAGTTGTAGGCCGTGACGTAGACGTTCGCGACCGGCCCCGACGCGTCGCGCAGCACGCCGCGGATCGTGCCCGCGGGCTGGATGGCGATGTCGATCCCGCTCGTCGTCTGCCCGACGGTCACCGAGACCATGCTCGGATAGGTGGTCTGGGCGTAGTTGAACCCGTAGGCGGTGACGTAGAAGCTGCCCGCGTGCAGCCCGCTGATCGTGTAGCGGCCGTTGGCGTCGGTCGTCGTCCCGGTGCCGTACTGGTCGCCGGGCGCGTAGGCCGAGACCGAGACGCCCGCCACCGGCAGGTGCGTGCTCGCGTCGGTGATCGTGCCCGTGATCGTTCCGCCGCCGATCAGCGCGGCGTCGATCCCGGTGGTGTGCTGACCGCTGGTCACGGTGACCGGATCGGCGCTCGCCAGCGAGCTCTTGTTGTTGTAGTACTGCGACTGCAGGCCGGTCGCCTGGAAGGAGACCTTGTAGGTGCCCGGGCTGACGGTCAGCGCGTAGCTGCCGTCCGCCTGCGTCGAGGTCGCGGTGACGAACTGCCCGGAGCTGTCGTAGGCCAGCACCGAGGCGCCGGCGGCCGGCGCGCCGCTGCCGGCGACCGTCACGTGACCGTCGATCTCGCTGCCGCGCGCCATCTGCGCGTCGATGCCCGAGGTCGTCTGCCCGTTCGTGACCGCGACCGGCGTGGCCGCGGAGAGGGTCGTCGCCCCGTGGTAGTACTGGTTGACGTAGCCAACCTGGCCCCCGTAGCTGCTGAAGAGGAGCCGGTAGTTGCCCGTGGCCAGCCCGCCGATCGAGTAGCGGCCGGCCGCGTCGGTGTACCCGTAGGCGACCTGCGCCCCCGTGCTGTCGAAGGCGTTGACCGAGATGTTGGGGACCGGCGCGCCGAGCTGCGGGTCGGTGACCGTGCCCGCGATCACCCCGCCGCGGTCGGCGGTGATGTTGATGTTCGCCGCCGTCTGCCCGGCCGTGACGGCCACGGGCGTCGCGTTCGCGAGCGTGGTCGCACGGTTGTAGAAGCCGCTGCGGTAGCCGCTGGCCGCGTAGCCGAGCCGGTAGCTGCCGGGAGCGAGCAGGCCGGTGGTGAAGGCACCCTGGGAGTCGGTGCTGGCACTCGTGACGAAGCTGCCCGTGCTGTCGTAGAGCGTGAGCTGCGCGTAGCTCACGACGCCGGACGCCGTGGCCAGCGTGCCGCTGATGCGGCCGCCGACGCCCAGCGCGGCGTCGACGCCGCTCGTCGTCGCCGTGCCCGTGATGTGCGCGCTGCGCGTCGCGGAAAGGTGCGAGTCGCCGTTCGCCGGCGTGAAGGTGATCGTATAGTCGCCCGCCGGCAGGCCGCCGAGCGAGTACGCGCCGTCGGCCGCGGAGGTCGTCGCCGCGCGCAGCTGTGACTGCGCGTCGGTGGCGGTGATGACGACGCCGCTCAGACCCGCGTGCGAGGTCGCGTCGGTCACGTGCCCCGTGGCCGCGCCGGCGATCGACAGAGCCGCGTCGACGTTGTGCCGCGCTTCGTCCGCGGCGAGCGTGATCGTGCTCGAGAGCTGCCCGGCGTAGTTGCGCTCGCCGGCGCTGAAGCGCACCGTGTAGGTGCCGGCCGCGAGCCCGCCCGCCGCGTAGTGCCCGTTCGCGTCGCTGAGCACGGTCGCGAACGTGGTCGCGGAGCTCGTGAGCACGTCGACGCGCGCGCCCGCGATCGCCTGATGGCTCGCCGCGTCGGTGATCGTGCCGTCGATCAGCGCGCCGCCCTCCATCTGCGCGTTGATGCCGGGCGTCGTCTGCCCGAGCGTCACGGAGACGGGCGTCGACGCCGCGCGCCCGATCGCGCCGGGGTAGTACTGGCTCGCGTAGCCGCCGCCGTGGTTGCCGCGGAAGCGGACGCGGTAGCTGCCCGCCGGGAGCCCGCCGATCGCGTAGGCGCCGTCCGAGCCCGACGTCGCGTAGCCCGCGGCATTGCCCTGCGTGTCATAGGCGATCGCGCTGACGCCGACCGCGGGCCGGCCGCTCGCCGCGTCGAGCGTCAGCCCCGAGATCGTGCCGCCGAGCGCGAGCGCCCCGTCGATCCCGCTCGTGACCTGCCCCGCCGTGGCGTTGACCGTTGCGCCGTGGGTCGCGTCGCCGCCGTAGAACTGACCCACGTGAAGGTTGTCGAAGCTATAGAAGTCGACCTTGTAGCCGGCGCTGCCGAGCCCGCTGACGCTGTAGGCGCCGGCCGCGTCGGTGTTGTCGGAGCCCACCCAGTCGCCGTCGAGGTCGTAGACGTCGACCTCGACGTCGGCGAGCGGGGCGTGCGTGCCCGCCTCGGTGACGGTGCCGGCGATCGAGCCCGGCGCGCCGAGCGCCGCATTGGCCTGCCCCGGCTGCCCGACCGCGGTGGTGACGGTGTCGGAGGCCGCGAGCGTCGTCTTCCCGTTGAAGTACTCGGGCGCCGCGCCGACGGCCCCGCTGAAGAAGTCGTTGCCGAAGTGCACGTGGTAGCTGCCCGGCGCCAGCCCGCCGGCGGCGTAGGTGCCGTCGTCGCGCGTGTAGCCGTAGGCCAGGCTCTTGCCCTGGTCGTCGAGCACCTCGGCTTCGATGCCCGAGAGCGGCTTGCCGCTGCTCGTGCTCGTCACCGTGCCCGTGATCAGCGTCTGCGCGATCAGCTGCGCGTCGATCCCGGTCCGCGTCTGCGTGGCGCTCAGGGTGAGCTTGCCGGCGTAGGACTGCTGGCCGTAGACGGACGAGTAGCCCGGTGTGAAGCGCACGCTGTAGGTGCCCGCGGGGAGCCCGGTGAGGCTGTAGGTGCCGTCGCTGCCCGTCGCCGCCGAGGCCACGCTGACGCCCGCGGCGTCGAGCGCGTCGACGGTGACCGAGCGCACGCCGTCGTGCGCCTGCGCGTCGGTGATCGTGCCCGAGATGGTCGCGCCGTCGGCCAACGCCGCGTCGATCCCCGCCGTGACCGTGTTCGCCTTCACGGCCAGCCCGTCAGCGGTCTGCGGGGTCGCCTTGCCGCTGTAGAACTGGCGCACGTAGCCGCTCGCCGCGCTGAACTGGAGCTTGTACTCGCCCTGGGGGAGCGAGATGGTGTAGTTGCCGGAGCCGTCCGTGACGGTCGTCGCGGCGAGGAAGGTCGGGTCATCGTAGGTCGTGTCGAAGGCGATCACGTTCACGCCGGCGAGCGCGGCGTGAGATGTAGCCGCGGTGACCGTTCCGGTGACGGTCCCGTTCGCGGCCGCGGCGGTACCCGGAGCGATCAGTGAGAACAGGGCGCAGAGCGCCACGACGAGCCGGCGGAGGGTCATCGGGCTACCGCGTGCCCACGGCGCAGGCGGGGAGCTGGGCGGCGCGCGCGGCGCTCGAGACCGCGCCCTCCTGGCTGACGATCATGCGCGCGGCGTCGGATGTTGCGAGCCGCTGAGTAGCCGCCGAGGCATAGGTGGCGCGCAGCCCGGTGTAGGCGCTGACCACGCGGTCCAGGCCCGTGACGCGGTAGCTGCCGGCGAGGCGCTGGAGCGAGACGACCATGCGCTCCGCGGTGGGAGAGGCGGCGTTGACGTAGGCCGTCAGCGCGCCGGCCGACGGGTGGTTGGGCACCGGCGCGGGCGCGTCGGTGCGCAGCGCGCGGCAGACGTCGTTGACGAGCGCCACGGCGGCGGCGCCGGTCTGCTTCGCACCCTGGGCGACCGGGGTCGCTGACGGAGTGGCGACCGCGCGCGTGGGCGCGTCACTGCCGCAGCCCGCGAGCGCGACGACAGCCAGCGCCGTAGCAGCGACCATCCGCACCCATCCGTAGGCAGAACCCATCCTCGCTCCCCTGAAATTGCACCGCAACCCATCCCGCCGAGGCGGAGCGGAGAGTCTCTCAAGCCCTCATTTGAGATGTCAAGTCCAGTGTTCGATCCCCATCCATTGAGCTCGCGATAAGCCATCACGAGCGACCAGAGCATCCACACGGTCACGACCACGCGCGTCGTCGACGCCAAGACCTATGAACCGGTTCAAGTGACGCTGCGCCGCGAGGGCGCGGGCACCTTCGAGCGCGTACCCTTCGACGCGAAGGTGCCGCGCGCGGCGTGGCCGGAGAGCGTCGAGAGGCCATGCTTGCCAGTGGCAAGCTCAAGGACGCAGGCAGTGCGCAGAGCAACGGCAGGACCGTCCGCCGGCTCAAGAGCAGCGACAGGTACCGCGTGCTCACCTACGACGTAGATCCGACGACGTTCGCGCCGGTCGGCGGCTCGATTACGATCAAGTTCCGGCACGACTCCAACACCGACGCGACCACGTTCGTGGTCGAGACCTACGAGCGGATTCCGATCGACGCCGCGGACGAGCGCGTCTTCACGATCAAGACGAAGCCGGACCCGCAGGTCAATACGAAGACCAAGCAGCAGTGGCTCGACCACATCGCACGCACCAAGGCGTGGCTGCGTTGCGAGAAGCGCCACCACCGCAACACGAAGACCTGCGGCAAGGACCCATACGGCGGCGCCGCGTAGTCCCAGACGCACGAGCGACGACGGCCTGCGCCGCGGCTTCCACTTCGAGGTGCTAGGGGCGGCGGTCGCATGGATCCTTATCGCTCGCTGGCGCGGCCAGCGAGCACGTTCGGCACATCGCCACTACCAACTGAGGAGCCGTCGCTAAGGACCGCACCACTGCCGCGAACTCATCGCCGGCCGCCGCTTTGCCATCTCACTCGCCTCGAGGGCCGGGCTTGCCCTACGCGCCGGCCGTGGCTACGCGTCGTGACGGTCGAGGTGTCGATTTTCGACGAACTCGTGTATTCGCAAGCGAGTCCAGAAGGCTCACAGTCGCTGATCGCCTTCGCGCTCGGCTTCCGGCCGCTGCCGGGTGACCTGCGCGGCGCCGCCCCGCGACTCGGCGGCCTCACCGGTAAGTGGGCTCGGCGCCCGACGACGCCCCGGCGCTCGCGCTCGTGGTCGAGACGATGCGTCGCTTAGCGGGCGCTCGCGCGCCGCGCGGCCTGCAGTTCGGATAGGTGTTCCATTGCCCAGCGGCAGATGGCGACGAGCGGCGCTTCGAGCGTCTTCCCGAGCGGCGTCAGGCGGTACTCGACTGCGGGCGGGACGACATCGAACACCGTCCGTCGCACGAGCCCGTCGGCCTCCATGCTCCGTAGGGTCTGGGTGAGCATCTTCTGTGAGATGCCGTCGATCGCGCGCCGCAGCTCGCCGTGCCGGCGCGGCCCATCGACGAGCGCGTAGACGACCAGGCACGTCCACTTGTCGGCGATCCGTTCGAGCGCCTGGCGCGACTCGCAGTTCTGGTCGAGCACGTTCGGCTGCACGTCCACGCCGTCAATCCTACGGATAGGCACCAAAAGGTGCCTACTTGTCGTTCGGTGCCTATCGTCGTAGCGTCGGGAGCATGGCTCCCTTGCTCATCCATCGCTACCGCTCGGAGGCGGCGAACACGCCGGTCAACGCCTACCTGGTCGAGAGCGTCGACGGCGTCGTGGCCGTCGACGCGACGCTGACGGTGTCGGGCGGACGCGGCCTGCGCGCACACGCCGAGGCGCTCGGCAAGCCGCTGCTCGGCGTCGTGCTCACGCACGCGCACCCGGACCACTACGGCGGGCTGGTCGCACTGCTCGACGGCCGCGCGCTGCCGGTCTTCGCGACGGCGAGCGTCAGCGAGGTGATCCGCCGCGACGACCCGCTCAAGGAGCAGATCCTGCGCCCGATGTTCGGCGCCGAGTGGGCGCCGCAGCGCGCGTTCCCGACCGAGGTCGTAGCCGATGGCGAGACGGTCGAGCTCGGCGACATCGCACTGACCGTGACCGACCTCGGGCCGTCCGAGTCGCCCGCCGACTCGCTCTGGGCGCTTGCCAGCGACCCGCGCCGCGTCTTCTCCGCCGACCTCGCCTACGACCGCACGCACTGCTACCTCGCCGACGGGTTCTCGTCGGAGTGGCTCGCCAACCTCAGCCGGCTGCGCGCCGAGCTCCCTCCCGGCACAACCCTGCACCCAGGTCACGGCGAACCAGGCGGACTCGAGTTGCTCGACTGGCAGCAGACGTACATCGAGACGATGCTCCGCGCGATTCGCACCCCAGGCGTCGACGTCGCGGCCACGATGCGTTCCTACCTGCCGTCCGAGACGCTCGCGTTCCTGATGGAACTCAGCGTCGCGCCGCTCGCAGCGGCCGCCTAACCCAAATCGCGCCACACGTTTCGCCACACATCTACCTCCTCACCGCGCGCCCATGGACTTCGCCGGACATCGTGGATGCACGACGCGGTCGTGTACGGACTGTCGTCGGAGTAGGAGACAACCCTGGCGATGTAGTGGTGTAGCCCAGCTGCGAGTACGGCGCCATCTCACCGCGCTCGTCACGGCGTTGCACGAACATCAACGCGGGGTTGTACGCCATGAATCCGGTCTTCAAGCTGATCCGATGACGACCGGCGGCGCCGATCACATGACCACTGTTCTGAAGCTCGGCGCCGCTGAGCGCGTCGCGTTCACGCGGGACTCGTCCAGCGTGATCGCGGCGAAGCCCCGCAAACTCATCCGCTGGGAACTCGCCTCGGGGAGCCAGGCGGCGAGCTTCGCGTTTCGCAACGGCATGGGCGCCGACTGCTCCTCGGACGGGACCCTGGCCGTCGTCGCGAACACGAGCGGCGCCGCGCTGGTCCTGGCGGTCGGCACGTTCGAGGCCGTCCACAAGGACATCGACGGCCTCGGCGAGGGGCCGCGAGCGCGCTTCGTGCCGGGCAGCGAGTTCGTGCAGGCCACGTGGGGCGGCGCGCTGACCGTCCGAGACGCGTTGACGGGCGAAATCGTGTGGCGCGAGGACGAACCCGGCCGGCAGATCTTCCGCGCTGGAGTGCACGCCCGACGGCTCGCTGTTCGCCTATGCCAGCGCCGGCGAGCACGACAACATCGTGCGCGTGCGGCGCTGGCCGTTCGAATCGCATCCAGCGGAGGATTTCCTGCGCTGGCAGGACACCAACCGGCGCGTGGACGGCCTCGCGCTCTCCGGTGACGGGCGGCTGGCGCTACGCGACTACTGGAGGCTCGCGGTGTTCGCGCTCCACGACGGCGGCGAGCTCGCGGTCGCGGACACTCGCCACGTGCGGGTCCGGCGAGGCGGTGGCGTTCTCACCGACCGGCGAGCTCGGCTGCACGGACGGCGCCTCCGGAGCGCGGCGGGTGATCGGGCTCGATCCCAGCCTCTCGGAGCGATGGTCGGTAGACGTGCCGTTCTCCTCGGATGTCGCCTACGCGCCGTCGGGGGAGTACGTCGCCCTCGGGTCGTGGGAGCGAGGCATCGTCACGCACGCGTGAACCGCGGTGCCAGCGCTTCCCCGAGCGTCTGGATCCTCGACGAGTGTGCCGCTTCTCGACGACGGATGAAAGTCAAATCGGCTTGCTGGGCGGGGCCTCCTGTGGGATCGTGGTGGTGGGCGCGAGTGACTGACGTAGCGAAGCGCAGACGTCAGGGGCTTGTGGTCTGCCGCGCGGCTTTGCCCTCAGTGGGCTGTTGTGATGCGCGCCCCGGTGTCACGCTCGCGCCCGCTTTGCTTGCGCCGGCGGCTTGGCGGTCGCGGATGGTCTGCGCGTAGGCCTGCTCGGCCTGGCGGGCGAGATCGAGTTCGGCGTCGCGGAGCAGGCGGTGCGCGATCCAGACGCCTTTGCGGTCTTGCCAGCGCGGCGCGCCCGCGGTGATCTCCAGTCGGCGCAGTTTCTTGGCCGTCAGCGTGGGCTGGCCGAAGGCGTAGTCCTCTTGGCGCCAGAGCAGGATCCAGAACAGGCACGCGAGCTTGCGCGCGGTGGCGGTGATCGCGATCTGATGGCCGCGGCGGGCGCGGATGCGTAGGTAGAACGCGCGCAACGGGCCGGGCTGGCGGACCGCGCTCCAGCTGGCCTCGACCAGCGCGACCCGCACCGCAGCGGCGCCTTGCTTGGAGATGTGCCCGTAGGCGGCGGGCGCGTCGCCGGACTGGCGGACCTTCGGATCCAGGCCCAGGTAACCGACCAGCTTGCGCCGGTCCGGGAAGCGCTCGATGTTCCCGACCGCTGCCAAGAAGGTGCTCGCGGCGATCACGTTGACGCCCGGGACCGTCATCAGCCGCCGCGCCTGCGGCCAATTCAATGCGTCGTGCGCGATCACGCGATCCACGGACGCGACCTCGCTGTCGAGGAAGTCGATCTGGCGCAGGCCGCTGTCGAGCGTCTCGCGTTCCTCGATCGGCAGCTCGAGCTCGCCCAGCCACGAGCGGCCCGCCTTGCCGAACAGATCGCTCACCTCCGGGCGGCCCTTCAGGCGCCGGATCAAGATCGCGTGGATCTCGTTCTTCACGCGCGTGCGCGCCTCGACCAACTGCGAGCGGCGCGAGAGCCGACGGCGCATCACCCGCGTGCGCTCGTCCGGCATCCAGACACTGTCCAACGTTCCCGCGGCCAGCAGCTTGGCCAGCGTCCGCGCGTCCAGGCGATCGGTCTTCGCCCTGGCCTGACGGATCCCGGTGTCACTCGGGGAGACCACGATTACCCGCGCGACGTACGGCTCGATGATCCTGGCGATCTCCCACGCGTTGCCCGTGACCTCCAACACCACCCGGTCATCCGCCGCCAGACTCTGCGCGAACAGCTCCAACAGCTCCGGCCGCGTCGCGATCCGCCCCGCGGAGCGCACCTTGCCCTGCTCGGCGATCGCGACCTCACAGAAGTCACGATGCACATCCAGCCCGATCGCCCTCACCCTTCGCTCCCTTCGTCGACATCACCGACGACACGGGAGAACTGTGGGCCAACGACACCGACGGATCCGCGCTCGCAGCGCAACCAGGCCAGTCGCAAGGGGCGGCCACCGATTTCTCGGGCTCGAAGCCCATCGTCGAAAGCGGCCTGCCCACGTTGCGTTCTCCCGAAGGCCCCTAGAGCCCAGTCCCCGGACCGTAATCCGAGACCCGGACGGAGCCCTCGGCCGTATTTTCATGCCCCGATTCCGCCAACCTCACCCGGAGCCCGAAGGTCCTCGCCGCTCCTTCGGGCGAGAGCGAGAACGCGACGTGGCAGAAGCGCCCGCTCGGCTTACGGTGAGTAGCTATCGAAGCTGCTGCCTTGCGGGCCGGCGCGGACGGTCCGGTGCAGGGCGCTGCCGCGCCGCCACTGCCGCCAGGACTTGAACCACATGGTCCAGCCGTTGTCGAAGGTGCCGGCGCGCGAGCTGCCGGTGACGGTGACCGGGTCGCCGGGGATGGACATCGCGTAGTAGATCGCGGCGGCATCGGGCGACATGTTGATGCAGCCGTGCGAGACGTTGATCGACCCCTGCGAGCCCACCGACCACGACGCGGCGTGCAGGTAGACGCCGCTCCAGGTGATCCGCACGGAGTAGGGGACCTGCATGTCGTAGCCCTCGCCGACCATCTCGACCGGGTTGCCCTTCTCGATCGAGAGGTAGGTGCCGTTGGGCGTGTCGTCGCCCGGGCGTCCCGTGCTGATCGGCCAGTGGGCGTAGCGCTTGCCGTCGCGGTAGACGTTCATGAAGTGCTTGGCGGTGCTGGCGAAGACCTTCAGCGATCGGCCGATGCGGATTGTCCCGCTGAGATCCCGGACGCCGAACACGCCCGGCGCGGCCTGCACTCCGTTTACGTGTGCGGTGAAGTGCACGCGCGTGTGCGGGTGCCAGTACCGCCGCGGCCGGAAGTACAGACACAGCGGCACGATGCCGCACGAGTCGTCCCAGAACCACGATCCAACGACGCGCCGGGACGTCCGGATCTCCAACGATCGCTCTACCGCCTTGCGATTGGTGACCGGCTCATCGAAGTAGAAGATCAGCGGCATGCCGACGCCGTAGATCCCCTCGTTGATCAGCATGCTCGCCACCTGCTGAACCACCCCTCCTCCGTACCCTCATTGCCGACCAGGCCCCACCGCAGACCGGCCGCCTCGCACATCGCCGACGCTCGTGCAGCCGAACGCGAGCGCATCCGTCGCGCGATCGCGTGCGACCCCCGCCGGACGAGCTCGAACGACACCGGCCGGCGCCACCAGTCCGGCTGCGAGGGAACGGAGCCTGGCTCCTCCTGGTCCACAGGATGAGCAGTCTCGCGAACCGGCGCCTCGCTCGTCCGCGCGCCGAGTCCACACTTCCGCCCTCAGCGATCGATGGCTGAAGAGAGTCGGCGCCGGGTGAAAACCAGGCCCACCTGCGCCGGTCAATAGTGCCGCGCCACGACGGCTGTTGGAGCGGTTTGGACACGCGCGAGGGCCGGCCCTCCCCGGGCCAGCCCTTGCCGCACCTGCGCCACGACCGGGTGTGAGGCGACCAGGGCCTCGGCCGATCACGCTCGGGCCAGCTCATGTCCGACGTGGCCGCTATACAGCCTCGTGAAAGCGCTCCCAGCGTCTGACGACTCCCACACGAGGCTCGCGGGCCGCCGCGATTCAGACCTCAAAGGAGCCGATGTTCCTCGGGGACGCTGGTGCACGTTCCGCTCTCGGCCCGCAGCATGAGCGTCGCCTGGACGCGCTTGCTGACGTCCTCGGCATCCACGAGGCCGAGCTTCAAGAAGATCGCATTGATGTGCTTCTCGACCGCCCGCTTGGTCAAGAACAGCGACTCGGCGATGGCGCCGTTGCTCCTGCCCTGCGCGATCTCCAATAGCACCTCGCGCTCGCGCGCCGTCAGCTCATTGATCGGCGAGTGGGTCGCCGCGCCCCGGGCGAGCACGAGCGCGTCGACGACTCGCGCGTCGATCATCGACCCGTTGTCCGCGACGGCGCGGATCGCGGCCGTCAACTCGGCGCGGTTGTGCACGCGCTCCTTGAGGAGATAGGCGCGACGGTCGGACCCGTGCTCGAGCAGCGCGAGCGCGTACATCGGATCGGAATACTGGCTCAAGACCACCACACCGACATCAGGATGGGTGGCGCGCATCTCTGCCGCGATACGGATGCCTTCATCAGTCAGCGTCGGAGGCATGCGGATGTCCGTCACGACGATATCCGGCCTCTCGAGCTCGCACGTGGCGTGCAGCGAGTCCAGGTCACGGACCGCCGCCACGACCTCGATCTTCGCTTCCGAGCAGTTGGCGGACGCCCTCCCGGACGATAAGGCCAACCTCACCAAGTGCTACCCGGATGGGCATGGTGGCACCGTATCGAAGCGCTGTGGGAAGGAAGCCTCGACGAAGTGAGTCTAGCCAGCGCAACGGGATTCCGCGGGCCGTGGCTGGACGGCCGAGCGACGCTACGGCTACGTCAGTTCGGCGTGTGTCTTCGGCTCGCGGCCGATCTCGGCCATTCGCCGGGCGTAGTCGCTATGGGCCCGTCGCGCGGTGAGGTGTTGTCCGGCCTCGATGTAGCGTGAGACGAGCGCGATGTGGGCGCCTTCATCCCAGGGATCGCTTTGCACGAGGCGCAGGTGGTAGCGGGTCGCTTCTTCACCGCTCGTTTGTGAGGCGATCTCGGTGAGGACGTGGCGGTAGGTCGCGCGCGCCGCGGTCCGCAGCGGTTCTGCCCAGTCGTCGTAGGGGTGATCTTCGAGGTAGTCGCCTGTGTACTGGCGCTCGGCATCGAGGAGGGTCTGCACGTCGAGTGAGCTGAGTCCAGCCGCGGCGCTCGCGAAGAAGTCTTCGACGTCGACCGACACGTGCTCGAAGCGTATTGCGATGGCGTGGCGGTCGGCGCGGAGGTAGTGATCGCTTGGGTGGGCGTGGAGCGGGTCGAGGACGGAGCGGGCGGTTGAGAGCGCGACGGAGAGCCGGTTCGGCAGGCGGCGGGCGTCTGCGTCTGGCCAGAGGTGCTCCATGAGGGCGTCGCGTGAGACGGGTCGCCCGCGGTGGCCGACGAGGATCTTGATGAGATCGCGGGCCTTGCGTGAGCGCCACTCGCCGGTGGCCACGGGTTGCTCGCGCCGCAGGACGCGGAACCGTCCGAGTGTCTCGATGGCCACTTCCGGCGGCTCGTCGGTCATGGCTGTCGTCACGCCTAGGGTTCGCAGCTGGCTCTCCAGTGGCCTGAGCTGCCTTGTGTCGGCTTGGCGTGTCCGTAGTGCGCCGAGGCGGCAGCGGGTGACGCCGATCGGGTTGCCGATCTCTTGCCAGACCGCCTCGGCGTCGGTGAAGGCGCGCGCGGAACGCTCGCGAGTCGGTGCGCAGGCCGCCGCGAGCTCGAGGGCGTCTGCCAGTCCTGCGCGATCGCGGTGCGTCCGCGCTTGCTTCAGCGCCTGCGTCGCGAAGTCGCGTGCGACGGCGTGCTCCGAGCGCCATGCGGAGAGCCAGCCGACGGCGAGTAGTGCGGGTAGGCGGAAGAGACCGGTTGCGCGTTGCAGCGCACGTTCGGCGTAGCGCTCTGCGAGTTCGGGCTCTTGATCGGCGATGACGAGCGCGAGCCCGGCGAGCGCAGGGACGAGACCTTGGGCGTCAGCGCCGCGATCGGCGTGCCTGACGGCCTCCTCGAGCGCCGTACGCGCGAGTTCGCGGCTGCCCCGCTCGCGATAGAGATCGCCGAGCTCCTGCAGTGCGTAGCTCACCATGCGCGAGCCGAGCTGTTGGAAGATCGTTTTCGCGGCCTCGAGGTCGATCACCGCGTCGTCGAGTCGCCCGAGCCGCCGCTTGACGCTGCCGATGTTGACCAGCGCGAGCGCCCGGATGAAGTGAACGCCCGTTTGCTCGGCCAGCCCGATGGCGAGTTCGAGCTCGGCGAGTGCCGCTTGGTAGTCGCCTTCCTCCAATCGCTGCGACCCCCGGTTGGCTCTGATGCGGGCGAGTTGAACCATGTCGCCGGCCTTCTGGGCGTAACTGAGGGCGCGGGTGTAGTGCGCGTCGTTTCCTGCGCGGTCTCCCTCGTGGGCGGCCAGTAGCGCGAGCGCCGTGTGGGTGAGTGCGAGCGCACCCGCGTCGCCGGCAACGTTCGCGAGGATGCGTGCTTGCTCGGCATCCGCTCGGCAGCCTTCCACGTCCCCGCCGAGCCAGCGCGCACAGGCGCGCCAGCCGTGCAGCATCGCGCCGGTGCGCGGCGTTGCGGCATCGAGTTCTGCGCGCTCGTAGGCGTCGAGTGCGGCGGGAAGGTCACCGCGTGCGTGATGGATCATCCCCGCGCGCCATGCGAGGTCCGCGTCGTAGCGTTCGCGCCCGGCGAGAGCGCTGGTGAAGCACTCGAGTGCCTGGTCAAGGTCACCTCGTATTTGCAGTGCGAGGCCACGGATCCGCAGCAGCTGCTCGTCGTGGACGCCGATCGCGTCAAGCGCCTCCAGCACGTCGTCGCCGGCGCCGCCGTGGATCAGCGTCTCGCCGTGCTCGCGAACGAGGCGTTCCACGCCGCCACGATCGCCTGCGGCGCGCCGGCATCCGAGGGCTTCCGCCACAAGCCCTTGCTGTTCTAGCCAGATGGCGCCGCGGGCGTTGGCGGCCTTCCGCGCCGTGATCGATATGTGCTCGCCAAGGTAGCGGCTGGCGAGGCCGGTCAGACGGTACGCGCCGGCGTGCTCGTGGACGAAGAGGCCGCGTCCGCTGAGCGACGCGAGCGTTTCTCTCGCATTGGATGCGCCGAGTACCTCGAGCAGCTCGGGGGTGAAGCGCTCGAGCTGGGCGGCGAGCCCTAGCAGCGCATGAACCGACTGCGGTTCTGACTCGAGCGCCTCGTGGGCCAGGAAGTCGTAGAGCGCGCCCTTGTGTCCTGCAGGGCTGGTCAGCGCAAGCCGCGTCGCGGTTGGCCAGCCCGCTGTGTCTCGGAGCAGCTCGAGCAGCGAACTGTCGCTCCATTGCGGGCCGGCCACTCTGCGCACTTCATCGTGGTCGAGGGCGAGTTGGTCGACCACGATCTCGTTGAGCAACCCCTGGCCGCGAAGGCGCGAGACGCTGAAGGGCGGCTCGCGACGCGACGCGAGCACGAGGTGTAGCCGACCCTGCGCCAGGGCTCGGAGGAACCGTGCCGACGCGCTGCCGGGCACCATGTGTTCGACCTCGTCGATCACGAGGACCGTTTCGCGGTCGAGAGCTCGACACAGGAGACCAGCGAGCGCCTCGGGCTCAACTTCGCGCCGGGACACCGTCAGTCCGAGTGCGTCGGCAACGCCGCCGGCCAGCACGTCGACCGCGTCGTGACACCGGGTGATCGTCAACCACGCAGCATTGGCCCGGACTGCCCAGGCGCGCAGCGTCGTCGTCTTTCCCCAACCGGCCACGGCGATCACCAAGGTCAGCGGCACGGTGCGAGCCAGGTCGAGTTGCCCTTCCACCCGCTGGATGCCTGCACCGATGACGTTCGCCTCCATGTGTGCTCAAAGGAGCAGCGCCGCGGGCGTCGTGATACACGTCGATGCTTAAGCGATTTTGAATCGCCGCGTGGGACGGTTGCCTCCAGTCGATCACCACTCCCCGGAGGACAGCCCCTCATGCCGCGCCCCCTCTGCCGCCGGTTCGTACCCCCGTAGGCCCGGACCGCATTCGGCGGTCATCACGCACCACCCCCATCACCGAACGAAGCGCTAACTCATGCGGCGCCCCACGAGTGACAACTCACTCGTCCGTCGTATGACAGCTGTCTCAGCGCAGTCTCGTCGCGCTGATCCTCAGCGCGTTCGTCGCCGTCGGACTGTTCTCCTCCCTCGTTGTAACTCCGACGACTTACGGCCTGCCAACCCGCAGGCTGGATCACATAACATCGAAAGGAAACGCGAGATGAACCTCAAACCCCGCCGCCTCGGTGCGGCCCTCATCGTCGCCGGCGCACTACTCGGCAGCGCAGGTCCGGCGACCGCTCAGCCTGCCAAGCCCGTCCTCAGCAAACCGCCCGGCAAGCTCATGCCAAAGCGACCCACGGCGCACGCATCGACGGCGGGACACGCCTTCATCATGCTGTTCACCGGCGCGCAGGCGGGCGCCGAGACCTTTCCGACGAACATCTGGATCAATCTCCACGGCACGCGAGGAGACACCGGCTGGATCCACCTCGACAACGGTACGTGGACCTACCAGCGCAATTCCATCGACGCGTTCTTCAGGGACACCCCTGACATCGGAACTCTCACGGGGGCCACGGTGTTCAACACCGGCTACCAGGACCCGTGGTACCTGGATCACATCCTCGTGCAAACGATGAATCCCCTGCCGTCCCCACTCATCACCCTGCCGGCCAACCAATGGGTGGTCGGACCCGCCGACCTGAAGGCCTAAGCCCGATTGGGCGCCCGCGCTGCCCGCGCCAGTGCGCGCGGGCAGCACCCGCCTCAGTCAGCCGGAACGGGACTGAAGTAAACGCCGATGGCCATCGCGAGCACGCTATCGCCGAATCTGGACGCGCGAGGCTATGCGCGGTGCGCTCGACTCCGCAACCCACGAAGTCCAGCGATGCGCGCCACCCTGCCCGCGGCGAACGTCGTAGCCCGACGCGCGGGCGCGTTGCCACGCGTCGATCCCCGCTCAACGGACCTGCAGCTACAGACAATCGCGAACAGCGGCGAGGGCAGGCCTGACTGCTGTTAACCCGGATCGTGCATGAAAGAGTTGCGGCCTCCGATGGTCGGGTCGCGGGAATGTCCGCCTGGTCGGGTGGCCGGGGGCGTTGCAGCCCCCGGCTCCCTCAGATTCCGGCGTGACAGTCTCCCGTCACCGGGCTCTTCTCACCGGCCGTCACGCGCCGCGGACCCACTGCCGTTGGGCGAACAGGCCGGGCTCTCGTTGCATGAGACCGGTCCACCACCGCTTGAACTGTTTGTGGGTGCGCAGCCGTCGGTATTTCTTCCCGGCCCAGCGTCTCAGGTAGGTGTTGACGCGCCGGAGGAGGGGATGCAGCGCGGTCCGGTAGAACCGGCCGTAGTACTGCATCCACCCGGCGACGATGGGGTTTAGCCATTGCGCCAGGTCGTTGAGGGACAGGGTGTTGCGGCGATGGATCCGCATCGAGCGGAGCCGTTCGCCTATGGCCTTGAGCGCCTCGGGGCTGATCGCGGGCAATAACGACGTAAACGACCCGCCGCGCTTCGCGCGCGCCTCCCGTGCCCGGAAGGGTTACCCGAGGAACGTGAACGAGGTGTGCTCGTGCAGCTGACCCCCACGCTTGCCGTCTTTGCAGTGGACCACACGCGTCTTTTCGGGGTGCAGCGTGAGCCCGACCTCTTGCATCCGCACGGCGATCCCGGCAAGCACGAGATCGGCTTGCCGCTTGCTCTTGCAGTGCACGATGAGGTGAGTCGCCGGGAGGGATCGCACCTCCCGGCGCTCGCAGAACCGGACGGGAACCTCTCGGCTCATCCGGCTCCCATCGTCCAGCCGTCAGGCCCGGCTTCCGCAGTTAGTGGGCACGCGGATGTGACGGGATCGCGCTTGTGGAGCGGGATCGAGGGACTTTGTGCGCTTGTGCGCCGTGTGCCCACGCGTTGCGGTCCGGGCGGGCCGGGCCGGCGTGGTGGCGGCGGGTCAGGCGGGTTGGAGGGTGGTGATCCGCGGCGGCGCGGGGATCGCGAGCGCGTCGAGGATCTGGCGGTGCGCGTCGGTGAGCGGCGTGGTCTGTTGGACGGTGCCGTCGGGCCCTTGGAGGGTGACGAGGTGCAGGCGTTGGAGTTCGAGCGCGATTCGGCGCCAGGTCAGTTGGGTCTTGCGTTCGCTGATGCGGATCAGGAGCAGCGCGAGCCAGCAGATCAGGATGTGCGCGCGGATGCGGTGCTCGAGGCGGTGAAAGACCGGGCGGAGCTCGAGCGTGCTCTTGAGGTCGCGGAAGCCGCGTTCGGCTTCGAGCAGGTTCTTGTAGCCGAGCGCGACGTCTTCGGCGGACAGGTCGGGATCACTGGTGGAGAGCAGGTATTTGCCGTCCAGGCGCTCTTCGGCGGTGATCTTGGCGCGGTCGATCCGTAGGCGCCCGGACGGGGTTTGGCGCAGGTAGCGTCCGAGGGTGGGGTGGTCGCGCAGGGCGCATTCGGCGCGGTGATGCGCGCCGTCGGCCTTGGAGTTGGTGCTCTTCGCGCGCGCCGCGGCGATCCGGTCGAGCTCGGCCTGCAGGCGCGTGATCGTGTCGTCGCGGTGGGTCTTGTCGCGTTCGGCTTCGGCGGGGTTGTGGCAGACGATGAAGCGCTTGGCCGCGTCGGCGTCACCGACGCGGACCTCCTTGACGCGCAGGTTGTCGCGGACGGTTTGATAGCGGCCTTGACGCGAGAGCGCCTCGCGCGCGTCGGCGCTGCCGTCGCGCATCCGTTCGCCGGCGATCCAGTGCCCGCCGGCGCGGGTCAGGTAGCGCAGGTTCTCGTCGGAGCTAAAGCCGCGGTCGATGACGGTGACGACGCGGCCGAGACGCCAGCCTCTGAGGTCGTCCTTGACCTCGGTGATGACCGACATGTCGTTGGTGTTGCCGGGCCAGACCCAGACGCGGACCGGGATCCCGTCCCGGGTGACCGCGAGGCCGATCACGACTTGGGGCAGATCGGGGCGGTGGTCCTTGCTGTGCCCGTAGGCCCGAAACGCCGGCGCGCCGTCGTCGCCCGCCGGGTCGGGTTCGTCGCGTTCGAAGTACGTGCTCGTGGTGTCGAAGAACAGCAGGTCGACCTCGAGGTTCAGCAGATCGGCGGTGGCGAAGAACACTGCCTCTTGGACCTTGGCCTGCGCGTCGGCCTCGACCAGCAGGTCCATCGCGCGGTAGGCCTGGTCCTCGTCCATCGCCTCAAGGCCGGGGATGTGCGCGTCCTGGCTGGCCCACTCGGCGGCGGCGAGTTTCGAGCACGGATCGAGCGCGCGGTTGGCGACCAGCGCGAACAGCACCCGCTCGACATCGGTGCTGAAACGCCGCGCGCCGAGCACGCCGCGCAGCGCGCGATCGACACCCAGTTGCTTCCAGAGCGCGTCCAGCAGCCACGCCCCGCCCAACGGGCGCGATCCGGTGACCTCGAACTCGCCCGCGCTGGCGGGCAGCGGCCCGCCGCCGTCGCCGTCGGTAAAGCGCGTGATCGAGGCCGCCAACCGGCGCAGACCGTCGAGGTCGAGCTCGTCCTCGCGGCCGAGGTTGACCAGCACCTCCGCCCGCGTGACCCCCTCGACGCGGCGGTTGTGCGCGAGCTGCACGTAGCCGACGGTCGTCCCGTCGGTGCGCTTGCGCTGCGTCCGCCGCAGATACATGCCCACATCACTACCACAAACCGCATACCTAATGCCGCCTGACCACGCAAACCGTGTGCCCACGCTTTTCGAGCCGCGCGGAACACGATTTGGCTCTAGAAAGCCAAATCACACCCCGAAATCAGCCCCGTGTGCCCTCTAACTGCGGAACCCGGGTCAGGGCGCAGCCCCCCAGCGCCAGTGCGCGAACAGGCCGGGCTGGCGTCTTGAGACGTCAGCGATGAACCTGCGCGCCCGGCCCTTGTGACGGCGCAACCGTTTGTATTTCCGCAGCAAATCGCAGCGCCGCCGGGCCGGGGAGGGCCTCCCCAGTTCCCGCCGAGGTTCCTCAGGGCTGCGATCCAGGCTCTACACCCCTTCCATGGCCTTCGCCCCGACCGACCGGGCTCGGCACCCCTCACCACTAACGACGCGGCAGGCTTCGCTTAATACTGCGGACCGCTTGGTTGCTCCCCCAGAAGGGCTCTTGACGCTGGGCTCCGACCCGACCCGTTTCCAGACCGAGCCGCCAGCCTGCTACTGGGCCTCCCGGCAGCTACCCGGACGGGACTCACACCCGCTGGCGACGACGAGCTTAGGGTGCACGACAAAATTACTGGAGGGGTCTGTGGTCGGGCGTAGAACTTGGGGGTGTGGTCGACGAGGCGGCGATTGCTGAGCGCTATCAGGCGATGCGGGCGCTGTTGAACGAGCGTTCGCGGCGGCGCTGGGCGGCGGCGGAGGCGCGTTCGGCGGGCCGGGGTGGGATCGCGGCGGTGGTGCGGGCGACCGGGATCTCGGAGTCCACGGTCAGGCGGGGGCTGGTCGGAGCTCGATGCCGGCGAGCAGGAGCTCGAGGCGGGGCGGGTTGCGCCGTGCGGGTGCTGGGCGGCCGTCGGATCGTTGGAGCGCGATCCCGGTCTTGAGCCAGGACCTGGAGCGCGTTGATCGATCCGGTCACGCGCGGGGATCCGGAGTCGCCGTTGCGGTGGACGAGCAAGAGCGGGGCGAAGCTGGCCGAGGCGCTTGCGCGGGCAAGGGCCATCGCGGTCGTTGATCGCACGGTGCTGCGGCTGTTCAAGGCGAAGGGCTACAGCCTGCAGGCCAACAAGAAGACGCGTGAGGGCGCCCAGCATCCCGACCGCGACGCGCAGTTCGAGCACATCAACGAGATCGGTCGGCGCGGCGGTCGCGGCCGGCGAGCCGGTGATCAGCATCGATGCCAAAAAGCGCGAGCTGGTCGGCGATTTCAAGGCCGTCGGGCGCGAGTTCGAGCCCAAAGGCAAGCCGGTCGAGGTCCGCGGGCACGACTTCAAGGACAAGCGACTCGGGCATGCGATCCCCTACGGCGTCTATGACCTGGCCGCCGACGAGGGCTGGGTCAGCGTCGGGATCACCTCCGACACCGCGCAGTTCGCGGTCAACACGATCATCTGCTGGTGGGAGCACCTCGGCAAGGCCCGTTACCCCGATACCCGCAGGCTGACGATCACCGCCGACTCCGGCGGCTCGAACAACCCCCGCACGCGCCTATGGCGCTACGAGCTGCAGCGCCTCGCCGACAGAACCGGCCTGCAGATCCGCGTCTGCCACTTCCCGCCCGGCACCAGCAAGTGGAACAAGATCGAGCACCGCATGTTCAGCTTCGTCAGCCTCAACTGGCGCGGCAAGCCGCTTGAGAGCCTCGAGGTCATCATCAACCTGATCGCCAGCGACCACAACCGGCACCGGCCTCAAGCTCTACGCGCAGCTCGATGAGCGCGCCTACGAGCGCGGGACTCGAGATCACTGACGAGCAACTCGCCGAGCGTCAACATCACCCGACACACGTTCCACGGCGACTGGAACTACACCATCACACCGTCAGTAATTACGTCGTGAGCCCTTATGTCGAATCACGATCTACATATCGACCTCCGACTCTGGGCGCACCCGGGGGAAGTAGCTAGACGGGCGCCCGATCGACGAAGGCCGCACCGCCCGCGTCGGGCTCCGTCAGCCGCGATTGAGGTCTCGAGCGGGATGCGCCTGGTCCGGCTTGCTGTGGGGCAGCGACCGCCGCGGCCGGCATTGAGATCGGCGCCGGTGAGCAGCCAGCTGCGGTGGTCGACGAGGCGGGCACGATGCGCGATCCGACGGAGCCGAACGTCCGGGTCGCGTGCCCGTGGACTGGGCGGGCGGCGACCGGGTGAGATCGCGCACGACGCGGATGGGCATGCCCGCCCGGCGGACGGCGCGCTCATCGCCGTCTTCTCGCGCAACGACGGCGCTCGTCTTCGGCGATGGCGGCACGACGTGGACGCCCGCGCCGCGCCGCGCTCGGTGCGCGCTCCGCGGGTCACCCACCTGCCCGACGCCGCCCGATCGTCGCAGCGGACGTGACGTCACGGCTTCAGACCCACGACGCGGCTCGCCTCTTGCATGCCGCCCTCGAAGTGCGAGGCGTACGTGGTGACGTAGGCGCGGGTGCGCTCCTCGCGCGGGTGCTGGAGCACGTCGAGCGGCGGCCCTTCCTCGACGACATGTCCCTTGTCGATGAAGACGACCCAGTCGGAGACCTCCTGTGCGAACGGCAACTCGTGCGTGACGAGGATCATCGTCATGCCGTCGTCGGCCAGCTCGCGCATGACGCGCAGCACCTCCCCGGTGGACTCGGGGTCCAGCGACGAGGTCGGCTCGTCGAACAGCAGCACGGTCGGGCTGCAGCGCGAGCGCGCGCGCGATTGCCACGCGCTGCTGCTCGCCGCCGGACATCTGCTCGGGATAGGCCGTGGCGCGGTGGCCGAGCCCGACGCGCTGCAGCAGCCGCACGGCAGTCTCGATCGCCGCGCGCTCGGGCGTGTGCGCCGCCTTCATCTGCGGCAGCATCACGTTCTCCACCGCGGTCAGGTGCGGGAACAGGTAGAAGCGCTGGAAGACCATGCCGACCGACTGGCGTAGCCGCGCGAGGTCGCGGCAGACCATGCGCTCGCCGGCGAAGACCGGCTCGCCGTCGATCTCGATGTCGGCCCGGTCCGGGCGCTCGAGCAGGTTCACGCAGCGCATCAGGGTCGTCTTGCCGCCGCCGCTGGAGCCGATGATGCTGACGATCTTCCCGCGCTCGACCCTCAGGCCGACGCCGTCGAGCACGAGCCGGCCTTCGAAGGACTTCAGAGAGGCCCTCGATGCCGGATCGCGGTATCGGTCATGCCGGCACTCCCTTCTCGAGCAGAACGCGCGCCGCCGCGAGCCGGCGCCGGCGGCGTGGCACGAGCGGAACGCCCGCCGGATCACCTGGCGCTCGAACCACAACAGCGCCTGGGACAGCGGGTAACACAGCGCGAAGTACAGGGCGGCGATCACGACGTAGACCTCCAGGGCGCGGAACGTCTCGGAGGCGATCAGCTGCCCCTGCGACATCAGCTCGGCCGCCGAGATCGTGACGAGCAGCGACGTCGACTTGAGCAGGTCGACGAGCATGGTGTTGGTGCCCGGCAGCGCCGAGCGCAGCGCCTGCGGGAAGATCGACGTGCGACGAACGTGTCGCGCCGGCTCATGCCCAGCGCCTCGGCCGCCTCGCGCTGGCCGCCGTGCACGCCGGCGATCGCCGAGCGAAAGATCTCCGACAGGTAGGCCGCGTAGAAGATGATCAGGCTCAGCGTGCCTGCCTCGAAGACGTCGAGCTCACGCCGACGGACGCGAGCCCGAAGTAGGTCAGGAAGATGATCGCCAGCAGCGGGATGTTCTTGAACAGCTCGGTGTAGACCGCCGCGACGATGCGCAGCGGGCGGACCGTGCCGAGCCGCATGAGCGCGAGTAGCAGGCCCAGCAGCGCGGCGCCGACGAAGCCGGCGACGGTGTACTCGACCGTCTTGAGCAGCGCGTGCCAGAGGTCGGACGTGTAGTCACGCCCAGTGCACGTTGAACAGCGCGGCCATACCGATCACCTCGAGGTCGTGGACGAGAGGGTGGGCGGGATCCAGTTTCGCGGCCGGTCGACGCCCTGGCGCGCCTCCGCCATCGCCGCCGTCGGAGTGAGGAACCTCCGCGGGTCCCCTCCCCACTTGGCGATCAGCTTCGCCAGTTCGCCGTCGGCGTACATGGTGCGGATCTCCGCGCGAGATCGCCGCTTCGAGCTTCGGCTCTTGCTTGGGGAGGTAGAACGCGTCTGGTAGGGCGCGAAGAACGTCGTACTCGGGGTGCTGCGGTGATCTGCTGCGCCGTCGGCGGCGTCAGGTACTCGGTGTGCATCGGGCGGTCCGGGCGCTGCTTGCGTAGTAGACGATCAGCAGCGGATCGAGGAAACCGACGTCCAGCCGGCCCGAGGCGAGGTCGTCGAACACGCCCAGCGCGTTCGGATACGCCCCGAGCTTGGCACCCGGTACAGCCTGGATCGACTTCACCCAGACATAGCCGGTGACCGTGCCCAGACGCGCGTTCCGGAGGTCGTCGACCGTCGCGTAGTGCTTGCCAGAGGCGACGCCCATCGCGGGAGGCGAGTAGTACGGCGGATCGGTGAACAGGCCCTGCTTGGCCCGGCTCCTTGGTCCAGGCGACGCCGCCGACGGTGATGTCGACGCGGTGTGACTGCACGCTGCCGAGCATCCCGTTGAAGTCCGTCAGCTGCGGCTCGACCTTCAGGTGCAGCCGGTCCGCGACGTGCTGGATGATCTCGCCGTCGAGTCCGACGAGCTTGCTGCCGTTGACCGCCGTGTAGGGCATGTAGGACTCGGCCGCGACGTGCAACACGCCAGGATCGATGGTGTCGAGGCCCCTGGCGGCGCCGGTCGGCTCACTCCCGCCACACCCCGCGACGAGCATCCCGACGATGGTCAGGGCAGCCAATCGCACTTGCATGTCTCTCCTAACCTGGTTGATATATCAACCTTGACGGCAAGGTATATAGTCCGTCTCCTCTTGTCAAGCGAGAGCCCGGATGTGCTGGTGATCGGAGCGGGCGCGATCGGCGCGGCGGTTGCCTACGCGCTGGCCCAGCGCGGGGCGCGCGTCGCCGTGCTGGAACGCAGCCACATCACGCGGGGCTGCTCGTACGGCAACGCCGGGCTGATCTGCCCGAGCCACGCCGAGGCGCTCGCCAGCCCGGGCGCGATCCGCAACGGCCTCGTGTGGATGACCCGGCGCGACAGCCCCTTCCATGTCCGCCCGCGCCCGGCGCTGGTTCCCTGGCTCGCCCGCTTCGGCGCCGCGGCGCTGCCGCGCCGCTCGGCCACCAGCACCGCGGTGCTGCGTGCACTGGCCATTGCCAGCCTGCGCCTGCACGCTGCTCAGGCCCGCTCGCTGCCCACGTCGTTTGTCCGCGCCGGCATCCTTAGCGTCTATGAGTCGCGGCGCGCGTTCGCCCGCGCCGTGGTGCCGGAGGGAGCACGGCTGCTGAGCGGCGACGCGGCGCGCGAGCTCGAGCCCGCATTGGCGCCCGGACTCGCCGGCGCGATCCATCACCCGCACGAGGCGCACTGCGACCCGGAGTCCTACGTGGCCGCACTGATTCAGGCGTCCCGGTCGTTGGGCGCCGAGGTCCGCACCGGCGTCGAGGTCCTGAGCATTCAGCGCACCAACGGCCGCGTCACGACGCTCGACACGACCGCCGGGAGGTTGCGGGCGGAGACGGTCGTGCTCGCCGCGGGCGCCTGGACGCGCCCATTGGCCCGCGAGGTCGGCGTCCACCTTCCCCTCGAGGGTGCGAAGGGCTACCACGTCGAACTCGAGCGCCAACCGCTGGAGGCGGGCATCCCGATCTATATGGAGGACGCTCGCGTGGTCGCGACCCCGCTCGGCGAGCGCCTGCGACTTTCGGGCACGCTGGATCTATCGGGACTCGACGTCCGCGTCGATCCGGTGCGCGTCGGCGCCCTGCGGCGCGCAGCCGGCCAAACGTTGCGGCTCCCGCGCGCTGTGCGGACCGTGCAGGTGTGGCGCGGGCTGCGTCCCTGCGCGCCGGACGGGCTGCCGATCGTCGGGCCCGCCGGAGGCCTCGAGAACCTGATCCTGGCGACCGGTCATGCCATGCTCGGAATCACCTTGGCGCCGGTGACCGCAGAAATCGTGGCGGACATGGTCGACGGCACGCCGCCGCGCTACGACGCCGCGCCGCTCTCGCCGTCGCGTTTCCGGGGAGCGCGCGCCTGATGGCCGTCGCCGAGTCACTTGCCGAGCGCGCGTACGTGACCCTGCGCGAGGAGATCATCCACGTCAACCTGGCTCCCGGGACGCTGTTGCGCGAGGACGACTTGATGCAACGACTCGGCGTCGGCCGGACGCCCGTGCGCGAGGCGCTCCAGCGCCTTCAGCGCGATGGCTTCGTCACCGTGCTCCCGCGCCGTGGAACGCTCGTCAGCGAGATCACGCTCACCGACCTGGCGGCGATCTACGAGGTCCGCAAGCATCTCGAGTCGTGGGCCTCGCGGCTCGCCGCCGAGCGCGCCCGCCCGGAGGACCACGACGAAGCGCGCACACTGCTCGCCGATCTGGAGGCACTCTCCCCAAGCGAGCGCTATGAAGCGCTGTTCGCCATCGACCGGCGGATCCACCGGTTCGTCTACCGCTGCACGCGCAACCCGTTCCTCACCAACACCGCCGACCAGTACCACAACCTCTCATTGCGCATCCTGCACGTCGCGATGAAGCGCTACCCGACGCTCACGCCGCGCCTCGACGACGTCGTGCACGAGCAGCGCACCGTCCTCGAAGCCATCTGTCGCGGCGACGGTGGCACCGCCGAACGCGTCGCGATTGCACACATCGCCACGTTCGAGCGCGCGATCCGCGACGTCATCTAGCGCTGTCACGATCGCGAGTCCCGCCATGGACCACGGACCGCGACGATCACAGGGTCAACGAGCTACCCAGCCCTCGATACGGATGAAAACGTCAAGGCCTGGGTGCAAGAATCCGAAGCCGCCACCGGTCCAGCTTGGCCATCAGGTTCTGGTTGTTGATGAATCTGATTCTGAGATGGACCTGAGCCGCAAAGCGGCGAAGCTGGTTCGGCGATCGCAGAGAGTGCTGTTTCTCGACGAAGGCGCACCTCGGGCACGACACCGGCTGACAATGGCGCAGGCCGTCGGATCAGACCGTCCGGTCGCGGGCGATCTCCGGCATCCGCGCCCGGTCGGCCGGCCCGAGCGCAAAGAACTCGCGGTACCACGGATCGCCGAACGGCACCGTCGCCTCTTTGGCAAGGCGTCCAACCACGCGCCGGTACAGGTCGCCAAACTGCGCCGCGAAGTCCGGATATCTCTCGACGGCCCAACATGCCCGTGCCGAAGCGATCACGCAGGCGCTTAACGTCCCTCGACCTGGACACTCGGGTCGATCCTAATCGGCAAGTCCGCGACCCGACGCGGCGACCCCGCGGCGTGCGAGTGCTGGATCTCGAAGAGGATCCTTCTCGACGGTTCCGTACCCTCGGCCGACTCGGAGCGTCCCGCTGGTGCCTTGCGTTGAAAGAAGTACTCGGCTGTAGCTTCGGTCAGGCTTGATCCGGCTCAAGGAACAGCCGCACGGCGCCGGTCTCGAAGGTCGTGCTGTCGGTGAGCCGCAGCCGGACGAGGTGGCCGGGGTCGTCGAACAGCCGCCGGCCGGCGCCCGCCACGACGGGCGTGAGCGACAGCACGAGCACGTCGAGCAGCCCGTCGCCCAGCAGATCCCGTGCGAGGCGCCCACAGCCGTAGGTCAGGAGCTGTTCGCGCTCGCGCAGGCCGGCGATGTCGTCATAGCCGACGATCATCGTGTGGTCCCACTCGTCGGCGGACCCGAGCGTCGCGGACACGACGTACTTCGGCATCGCGTTGAGCCGCTCGGCCATCGGGCCGGTCTGGTCGCGCCACGCCCGGGCCAGGCCGTGCCAGGTCTCGCGCGGGAGCAGCAGCGCGTCCGCCGCCAACGCGAGATCGAGCGCTCCCTGCCGGCCGGCGTCGCTCATGTACGGCAAGAGCGCATCGGCGGGCGGGGCGTCGATGACGCCGTCGAGCGTCGCGTGGGTCTGCGCGGTAATCGAGGTCATGCGCGTAAGACCGCCCGCCGCCGCGCAACTCATCGCAGCGCACAGAACCGGCGCCCCGGCGGGACCTCACGGCGGTCGAGCACGCCGTACTAGCCCGGATCGTGCAGTAGGCGTTCGATTGTGACGGGCGGGCGGCGTCTGGGTGTGAATGGTGGTGGGTGAGCCGGGTTTGCGGTCGTGGCGGTGGTGTTGGGCGCTCCCGGGGAGGCGTCGTGGGCTGCGCGGGCTGGTCTGCGGGCAGCGGTGGTCGTGGCCGTGGCCGGGAGCGTGGGTTGGTCGTGTGGGTCGGCTGCTCGGCGCGGTCAGCTGGCGGCGGCGGGGAGCGTTTTGAGCTTCTGGAAGGCGGCGAGCAGCTCGGCGGCCCATGGCCAGTCGTGCTGGAGGCGCAGCGTGGCGCGTCGGCTGTGGAACGCGAGCCGTGCGGCGACGTGCAGCAGTCGGTAGCGCAGCCGTTTGGGTTCGGCTTTGGCGTGCTCGCCCGACAGGAGCAGCGCCTGGGTCCAGACGATCAAATCGTGCGCGAGCATGACGAGCTCGAGCCAGACCTCGTTGAGCGCGAACGCCTGAAACGGGAACTTCGCCAGGCCGGTGTCCTTGTCGTGGCGGATGCGGTCCTCGACGTGCGCGTGCTGGCGGTGGCGGCACTCGATGGTCGCGATGTTCTCGTCGCGCTGGTCGGTGAGGATTGCTTGGAAGCGGTAGCCGTCGTCGTCGGTGAAGCTCAGTTGCGCGCCGGGATGCGGGCGCTCACGCCGCACGATCACGCGCGAGCCCTGCGGCCAGGAGCCCAGCTCGACGCTGTCGGTGATCTCTGAGACCTCGCCGTTCTCACGCTCGCTGCCGTCCTGCGCGAGCGCCGGGACCCACGCCTGCGCGGGGATCGTGAGGATCGCGGCGCGGACGGTCTCGGTCAGCTCGTAGCCGACCGAGAAGCGCAGGTTGGCCTCGCGGCAGTAGTCGATCAGGCCGTGCGTGGCTCCGGCCGTGTCGGTGCGCACGAGGATCTCGATCTGCTCGACATGCGCGGCGGGGATCTGCTCGAGCGCGCGGTCGAGCACCGTGATGTGGTCGGCGGCGGTGTTCGCGCCGGCGTTCCCCGCCCGCAACAGGCCCGCGAGCGCTTCCCGGGTCTCATCGGCGTACGCCTGCAGCGGGTGAAACCCGTAGCCGCCCTTGTAGTTGCCGGCCGCCTGCTGCTTCTCGGAATGCGCCGTGATCAGCGTCGCATCGACATCGATCGTCAACCGCTCGGGCGCCCCGTGCAGCTCCCAAAACCGCTCGCGCCCGCGCGCGAGCCGCCCGCAGCGCGTCCACCAGCGTCGGCTCGGCGGCGACGCGGTCGATCACCCGGAACGCGGTCGAGTCCGACGCGACCGGCCCGAACAGCGCCTGCTGATCACGCACCGCGCCGAGATCGGCGACGCACTCGCCGCCGTCGGCGAGCATCACCGCCAGATCACGAATCACACGGCCCGCGTCATGCCCGCGACGGCGCTGCTTGAGCACCGCCAGGCGCACCGAGAGCGCCTTCGTGAGCCCCAGCGTGTCGGCCGCCTGCGCCAACAATGCGCTGCCCGCGTGCGAGACCAACCCCGCTCCGTCCGCCGTGACTTCTACGGTTATCGGGCGTCCATCGCGTATCACCCGCAAGGTGAACCTCCAAGCTCGGGATCAAAGGACCTTCAGCAAGCCCAATAATCCCTGCTCAACCGGACGTTTCCGCGCCCCCGCCCAGCGGGGGCGCGGGTCATTATGCGACCGCTACTGCACGCTCGGGGCTAGCCCTGCGACAACGTTGAGCGTGAATGAGGTAACAGCGCGCGGGTACGCTCCTCGACCGCGAGGACGAGGCCGTCAGGCACCGTGAATCCGTGGCGCTCGGCAAGCAAGACGAGCTGCTCGCTGCCCCACATCCAGACGTTCTGAAACGCCTCGATGAGCTGCTGGCGGTCGGCGGCAGACGTGCACGCCCGGTAGCGCTCCTGAACCTCGGGTGGAAGCTCAGCCTCAAAGGACCTTGTGGGCGTCGCCCAGTGCCCGAGCTGCCCGTGACAGAGCCGTGCCATGCGCGCCAGATAGCTATGCAGAATGCCAAGCAGCATGTGCGCACGTGCGACCTCACCGCGAGCGAGCACCCCGACGGCGAAGACGTGCCAGTCGATGAAGCGCCCGCACATCACCTGAACCTCCACGCCGGCAGAGGGCGCTGAGGGCACTTCAACCAGCGTGGCCAGCGCAGCGCGCAGCCGGCCATCCCGGTCGACCACCACCATGCGGTCGAGGTTCCCGGCCGTAACCCCCAGCGCCGTCCACGAGCGGACCTGGTCGAGGGACGACAAGGGCGCGAAGTGAAACTCGCCACGGACCAGGCTCGGTCGAAACAACGCAATGTTGGCGCCGGACTCGCCCACGACGATGTCATAGACGGCGCCCACGCGACTTATCCAGGCGTCCGGGTCAAGCTGCTCATACGAGGCGTCCTCACAAAACAGCCAAAACTCGATGTCTGAGTAGCGGTCGGCACCCCCGCGAACGAAAGACCCGTACATCAGCGCGGCGCCGAGCCGCTGGTCCTTGACGCACAGCGCACGAACGCGCTCGATAAGCGTGTGCTGTAGGAGTCCCGCACCCTCACTATCGAGGGCAGGCCGGTCGCCGCTCAATGAGGTGGGCATGACCACATCGTAGTCGCGCGACGGGTCGAAACCGTCGATTCTCGCACCTCAGAACGACGCACGGTCTACCAGCGCGGCCCGCTGTTCTACTGGCTGATAGGCCACCCTCGCCTACGCGGAGGTCACGCTGCGGGCCGCGCGGTGAGTCGCCGGCTCCACGCTCTTGCGTAGCGAGGGCCACTGGCGCGCCGCCCAGTCAAACCAGCTCTCATCTCCCGGCGGCGGGGACGGCAGCGAGGAACCTGTCAGCTCGTCTTCATCGGGGACCTCGAACTGGCCCCTCCAAGCGTCGAGCTCCGCCTCCGTTATGGGGAATGTCTGCTCCGGCGTGCCCTCCCAGCGGCTCCGAATCCGGCTCAGTTGCACGTCGGGCTCCACCGGCAGGTACACGACCTTGCAGGACCCCCCCACGGACGCGGCTATCCAGCGCAGAGCGGAGCGCTCATCGCGCGACCAGAGGCCGAAGTCGAGGACGACACTGAGTCGCAGACGCAAGGCATCAATAGCCAGTGAGATGAGGCGGCCTTCCCGCAGCCACCGCTCGCCGTCGGGCTGCGTCTGGCCGAAAAGGAAATCATCCAGGCATCGGGTGTCATCAGCAGGGCCCCGCGCTCGGCCGCCAACTCCCGTGCTCGCACGGTCTTCCCGGCCCCGGGAAGTCCGACCATCAAGAAGAGTGTGGGTGCTTGGCTTGCCCGCATAACGCCCCTTCACGGTAGCGCCCGGCGCGGTGGCGGACCGTATTTTGTAGCCAGCGGCAGGACCAGTGCAGCACGGTAGCCCGTGGGGCGTATCGACCGACGTAGAAGGGCGTCGGTGTCCAAGTCCGCATACACACTTAAGTCCCCAGGGGATGTCGTTTGGGGTCGGGGCGCGGTCCGCGGCGCGTGGGCCGGCGGCCCATTCTGCGGGCGCCGGCGGTTGGGCGGCACGCGGGTGGCTCATCTGATGCGAACGGTGACCGGGGCGTGAGGGGATGCCGGTGTCGCTGAGCGCGGCGAGCGTGAGGTAGCGGTCGTGGCGGCTGGCGGTGTCAAGAGCCATCGGAGAATGTCGGTGGATCGCCATCGAAAAATGTCGGTCGGCGGGGCCGGGGTCAGGCCGGTTCGGGGTGGTCGTGGGGGCGTGCGCGGAGCGCGTCGAGGCGGCCCTTGAGTCGGAAGCTCGGGCCGTTGATGGCGAGCACTTCGGCGTCGTGCAGTAGGCGGTCGAGGATCGCGGCGGCCAAGGCTTCGTCGCCGAACGTGTGTGCCCATTCGGCGACGGTCTTGTTGCTGGTGACGATCGTGGAGCCGCGGGTGTAGCGGCGGTTGACGACTTGAAAGACGCGGTTGGCGTCGGCGCGCTCGAGCGGCATGTAGCCCGCCTCATCGATCTATGCGGATATCCGCATAGATCGATCTATGCCGAGACCGCGACTATGCCGAACTTGTCATGTGTCGCATATTCGAATTGCCTGCTAATCGACGGGTTGTTGTAAGCGTTCAGTCCCCGGGGCCTCAGGCGAGTGCGGGGAATGGATCGCCGCGGTTGTGGGCGGCGATGAGGTCGCTGAGGTAGGTGAACAGCGAGCGGTGTTGCAGTCGAAGGGTCGCGGCCGCGGACAGGGCGCGTTCGGCGAACCGCTCGCCTTCTTCGCTTTGGGTGCCGAGCGAGACTTTGCGGTGGATGACCGGGGCGCGGAGCGCACGTTCGGCAGGGTTATTCGTCGGCTCGACGCCATCGATCACGGCGAAGGTCCAGAGCGCGGGCCAGACCTTGAGCAGGTTGTTGGCGAACCTGCGGTGCCAGCGATTGCGTGCCTTCTTCGGCGAGGCGGCCTCGAGCAGCGTGCGTAGCTCGGCCTGGATCGGCGCGATCTCGGCTTGGAGGCGGTCGCGGTCGTGATGTTCATGCTGGTAGGCGCGCCAGGCGGCGAACACGCGGGCGGTCAGCTCCACGCCGGTCTCGCCGAAGGTCTTCTGCTCGCCCGGGCCGTCGGCGTGGCGTCGGAAGTCGCGTTGTAGATGCGACCAGCACACTTGGCGTTGGTTGGGGTCGAGATGGCTGTAGCCGTTCCAGCGGTCGCAGACCACGATCCCTGGATACGGCCCGATGAGCGCGTCGAACACCTCGCGGTTGCAGTGCTCGGCGATCTGCAAGAACACGGCGTCCAGGGTGGTCGCGGTCCACAACGCGCGTCCCTCACCGCGTGTGCGCCAGCCGGTCTCATCGACATGCACCGCGTGCTGGTCCAGCACCCGATCTTGGAGGTGCAGGTGCGGGCCGGCGAGCGCGTCTGAGGCGCGCTGGCAGATCGCGTCGGCCGCGCCGGTCGACAACGTGACCCCGAACAGATCCCGGGCGATCTCGACGATCCCGCGCCGTGAGACACGGTACGCGGCGGTCAACGTCACCAACGCCGCCTGCAACCGCGACCCGAACGGCGAGCAGCCGATCTCCTGCGGCAACCGGGCGCTGGTCCGCGCACGACATTGCCGACAGCGCAACTGATGCGTGCGATGCTCGCTCCAGATCACGCCGATCGGCGGCAACTCGGCGACCTGATGGCGACCGAACCGACCGCCCGGCCGCTGCTGCTCAGGCCCATACCGAGCGCCGCAGCCGTCGCACGCCTCCGGGTAGTGATCGACGATCTCATCCATCTGATCGGACGGCTTCAGCTCACGACCAGCGCCACGATGCCCAGGCTGCCCACCCTGCTCACGGCGCTCGCCCTCCTCGCGCATCAGTTCCTTCGCCTTCGCGCGCGCCTCCGCCCGCCGCTGCGCCCGCGACTTCGGCGGATTCCGCCGACGGCGGCTTCGAACTCGTCCGCGAATCCTGACGCGCCCGCTCCTCCAGCCACTTCAGACGATCCTCGTGCTGCTGGACCCTGCCCGCGAGATCGAGAATGACGTCAACACACGCCTCCCGACCTGAGTCGTAGATCGCCTCCGCCTCCGCACGATCCATGACCGCAAGATTCGCTGCAACAAGCAGGAATCCCTGCCCACGGCCCCGACGACTGAACGCTTACGGGTTGTTGGTGCTCGCGCTGGCCCAGATGTCGGCATAGTTTCGGTCCCCGACGAGTCAACTTCGAGCTGACGGCCGGCGGCGATGGCCGTCTTGGCCGGGGAGGCGAGGACGTGTCGGGAACGCGAAGGAGGCCGGGACGGCTTGGATCGTTCGTGGCCGGCTATGCGTCGTGGTTGGCCGAACGCGAGTACACGGCGTTGACGGCGGACAACATGCTGGCCGAGTTGGGCGCGCTGGGCCGGTGGATGGATCGGGAGGGTGTCGAGCCCGGGGATCTGGATCAAGCCGGGATCGAGCGGTATCTCGCGGCGCGCCGAGCGAGCGGGCTGCGGAGGGTGCCGAGCTTGCGCGCGATGCACCCGTTGGTCTCGTTCTTGCGCGAGGCCGGCGTCATGGTGGCGGCCGACGGTCGGTCCGAGTTCACGGCGTTGGAGCGGTTCGTGATCGAGTATCGGGACTGGCTGGTCGGCGAGCGCGGCCTCGCTGAGCCGACGGTGATCCGCTATGAGCGGTTGGCGCGGCGGTTCATGGCTGGACGCGTTTCGGACGCGAGCGAGTTCGACGTCGCCGAGCTGACAGGCGCGGACGTATCGGCGTTCTTGCTCGAGGAGTGCGCGCGGGTGTCGGTCGGCTCGGCCAAGGGCCGGACCGCGGAGCTGCGCTCGCTGCTGCGCTTTCTCTACCTGCGCGGGCTCACGGACATCGCGCTGGCCGACTCGGTGCCGTCGGTGGCCGGCTGGCGCGACACGGAGATCCCGGCCACGATGCCGCCCGCCGATGTTCGACGGTTGCTGGGTTCGTGTGACCGGTCGACGCTCGGCGGCGCGCGCAACTACGCGATCATGCTGCTGTTGGCGCGGCTGGGACTGCGCTCGATCGAGGTCGCTCGACTACAGCTCGAAGACCTCGATTGGCGCGCCGGCGAGCTGGAGGTGCGCGGCAAGGCGCGCCGCTATGACCGGCTGCCGCTGCCCGCGGACGTCGGCGCGGCGCTGGCCGAGTACCTGTCGCTGCGCGGCAGGCGCGCATCGCGGCACGTGTTCTTGACCGTCAAGGCGCCGACGCGCGCGATCCGCGCCGAGTTGGTCGGCGACGTCGTCCAGCGCGCCTGCCTGCGCGCCGGCATCGCGCACGTCGGCGCGCACCGGTTGCGGCACACGTTCGCCAGCGAGCTGCTGCGCGAGGGCGCGTCGCTCGTGGACATCAGCCAGCTGCTGCGCCACAGCGACCTGGCCACCACCGCCGGCTACGCCAAGGTCGATCTCGGCCGGCTGCGGCAGGTCGCGCGGCCGTGGCCCGGAGGGACGCGATGAGCGCCCTCGCCCGACACCTTGACGACTACCTGCGGCTGCGGCGGATGCTCGGGCACAAGCTCGACGACGCCGCTCGCCAGCTGCCGTGGTTCGTCGAGTATCTCGACGCCACCGACAACGAGTACGTCACCGTCACGGCAGCGCTCGCGTGGGCGTTGGACCGTGACTGGCCGGCGGGCAGCACCGTTCCCGGCCATCGGATGTCAGCGGTGCGCGGGTTCGCTCGCTATCTGGCCGGGATCGACCAGCGCACCGAGGTGCCGCCAACCGGCCTGATCCGGATCCCGCGCAGTTGGCGAGCGCCGTTCATCTACACCGACGATGACGTGCTGGCGCTGATGCAGGCCGCGCGCCGTTCGATCCGCGAGCCCTTGCGGGCCGCCACCTACGAGACCCTGCTCGGGCTGCTCGCCACCACCGGACTGCGGATCGGCGAGGCGCTGCGACTCGATCGCGACGACATCAACCCCACCAACGCGGTCCTGGTCATCCGCCGCTCGAAGTTCGGCAAGTCGCGCCAGGTGCCCTTGCAGGCCAGCACGCTGGAAGCGCTTGAGCGCTATCAGCACCGCCGCCGCCGGCTCTACCCGCATCCCACGACCGACGCCGTGTTCGTGTCGACGGCCGGGGCGTGGCTGAGCGCCCACGTGGACCGGCGGCCCGCGTAGACCTGTCCCCACGCGCTGCGGCGCTTGACGCCGAGCTTGATGAGGTTGCGCGCGATAGTTCGCGGTCGTCTCCAGTGTTTGAGCACGATCGCGCGCAGACGCCGACGGATGTGGGCATCCAGCGCGCGCAGCGTGAACTGCTCGCTGGCCGCGACGATCCCGAAGAACTGATGCCATCCGCGCAGCCACACGTTGATCCGGTCGATGCAGCTATCCAGCGTGCCGCCCCAGGTTCGTGGTGTGAGTTCGCGGATGCGCGCCATCGCCAAGCGCTTGGTGCGCTCAGACAGCAGCACCTCGACGGTTCCGTCCCGCGGATCGCGCCGCAGACGGAAGCCGAGGAAGTGCCGCTCTTCGGGACGGGCGACGGCCGACTTGTCCTGGTTGATCTTCAGGCGCATGCGCCCTTCGATGAACCGGGTCAGGCTGACCATCACCCGCTGTCCGGCTCGTTCGCTGGCGACGTACACCTTGGCGTCGTCGGCATAGCGAACGAACCTGTGACCACGCCGAGCGAGCTCTTGGTCGAGCTCGTCCAGCACGATGTTCGAGAGCAACGGCGACAAAGGGGACCCTTGCGGGACGCCCTCGGTCGTGTCGATCACGACACCGTCAGGCAACAGCACCTTGGCCTTCAGCAGCCGTCCGATCAGCACGAGCACGCGCCGATCCAAGTCCCGCTGCGCGAGCTTGGACAACAACCGCTGATGACAGACCCGATCAAAGAACTTCTCCAGGATCGATGTCCACCACCCACTCGTAGCCGTCGTGGACGTACTGTTTGGCCTCAGCGATCGCCGAGTGGCAACTGCGGCCAGGTCGAAACCCGTGGCTGGACCCGTGAAACGTCGGCTCCCAGACAGGCTCGAGCGTCTGCCTGAGGGCCTCCATTACCACGCTGCCCGCCATCGGCCTTCGGGATCAGCGCCCGGCGGATCTCGCCCGGACGCCACCACCCCTCCAGCAGATCACGATGCAGTCTCGGCAACACGACCGGCCACCGCTCTCGCAGCGCCTCAACCGTCAGGCCATCCGGGCCAGGGGCACCCTTGTTCGACACCACCTTCAACAACGCCGGCGTCAGCCGGCTCGCGACCTCCTCCATCGTCACAGACGGGCCCGCCCGCGCGTTGACGATCGCCTTCGGCACCCCCATCGCACGAGGGCTCGCATGCGCGACTTCTGCTGTTGCGATCGACAGGCACAGCTGCACCGCCGTTTCTTCGACCGGGACCGCCTTCCCTTGCCCGCCGGGGCTCGACCCCACGCGCTCGGCGGGCATTACCCCGCCTTCGGGTACTACGCGGTCCTCCGACTTCTGCTGGGCCATCAGCCGTCGTCCTTTCGTCCTCCGGCCCACCGGCACCACGTACCGGACCCAGCAGATCTCCTGGGGTAAGACGCTGAGATTTCGTCGCGATCACGTCGCCAATACGCACCCGGGCACCAGACAGGAACAGGGCATCGCTGCTACAGGCCAGCTCACCCCTCCCCGAGCACGCCTTACGGCGCTTCACTCTCGTTCGCCACCACGACGCACCTACGGCTTCTTTCAGACCCGCCCTCACGGAAGCCCGCCGCCGCTCAACCAGCCGACCGCGAACCGCCCGGTGAACTCCGGGCCGCGCCCTTGCCTTCAGTGTTGGGTTCCCCCTGTCAGGGCCCCAGTCCAGGACTCACACCTCCGATCTCAACGTCATGCCCAGCACACCTCACCTCGCCCTACGGGCAAGGCTCGCCTGCGTCTCAGCTCGCCTGTCTACGCGCGATCAACCTGGGGAATTCTTGTGATCCGATGCGGGGAGGAAACCGTGATCCCGCACACGACCACCCAGCCGCTGCTCCAGATCGAGACGCCAGCGTGACCCGCTCGCGCGCGTCGCCGCGCAGTCGACGCGTCGTTCTCGACCCCACGGCCTGCGGCCGCCTACCGCTCGCTGACCGCGGACCGGTCGTTGTGTCGAGTTTCGACGAAGTGGCGATGTTCGCAAGCTTCGCGGTCGAAGGGTTGGGGCTGGCGATGTAAGGCCACGGGGACGCTGCGGTCGTCGTGACGACGTAACCGGCGACGAGTGAGCTGACGACGCAGAGCGGAGCGATCTGCCCGCATCGCCGGTGCGCGCGGTCATCCGTGCTGGATCGCGCGAGCGACGTCGGAGAGCCGGTCGTCGCCCCAGAACAGCTGGTCGACGATGCGGGTCGTCGGTACGCCGAGCACGCCGAGCCGCAGCGCACGATCGGTCGCGGCGCGCAGTTCGGCCTTGACCGGCGCGCTGGCGATGCCGCGTCGCATGGCCTCGGGGTCGAGGCCGACCGCGCGAGCGACGTCGCGCAGCGCGCCGAGCGTGGAGAGGTCGGCGCCGGCGCCGAAGGCCGCGCGCATCGCTGTGCGCGCGAAGGCATCGCGCGCGCCCTCGCACCCGGCCCAGACGACCGCGCGCATCGCGGCCAGGTAGTCGCTTGGCCAGCCTCGCGGCCACCGTACTGGGGGCAAGCCGGCCTCGGCGGCCCTGTGCTCGACCGTGGCGAGCCCGTCCGCGCGTGCGTCCGTGCGCGCCCACGAGCCATGGCCGCGCGCCTTGAAGATCGCGCCGAGCAGGACCGGCTGCAACACCGGGCGGACACCGACGACGGCCTGGAAACGCTCGCTCGCCAGGTACGCGTACGGCGAGCCGACGTCGACGAACAACTCGGGCGTACCGGGCGCGAGCTCGGGCGGCACCACCAGCGGCCCATGCGGGTACAGCCGCGCCAGCATCTCCGGCGTCATATTGAGCGTGTCGAGCGCCTCGGGCGGCGCGCCGGCGACGAGCCACATCGCATCCGCGTCGGAATCGTTGAAGAGCTGGCGCTCGACCTCCGGCTCGACCAGCACGGCCGATAGCGGCGCCAACGTGTGAAGCTCGCCGGCGACGCGGATACGCCCGCGGCCGGCGAGCACGACATACAGCTCGGTCTGCTCGCGATGATGGCGCAGCGTGGAGTATTGCCCGGGCGCCAGCCGCCACAGCCGCGCGCCCAGCGTCCGCGCCGCGAGCTGGGCCGCGAGGTCGCTGTTGGTCACGCCGAGGTGATTCGACGGGCGCCAAAACAGATCGTCGACGTGCACCACTCGCGCCACCCGACCAACCTACCGACATCACCAAGCACCGGACGCTCGCCGCGCCGGCGAAATCAGCCACCCTGATGAAACGCAAACAGCGAACCCGACCACGACAGTCCCGCAGCAAACAGAGCAGCGACGACGACGCCGGCAAAGGCGTGCTTGTCGACGGTTCCGTACTTCACTGTGCGTGTGCTGATCGACAAAACGAGCCTGCCGTTCGCGACGTCGTCTCCGCCATCGCGAGTGGCCGACCGGGCCTCCCCGCGGTCAGTCGTCGATGTCGAGTTCGTCGTGTGGGGTCGCGGGCCTCGCGTGGAGCCGCGAGTCGGCAACGACGGCGTCAATGACGCTCGAGATACCGGCGATAGCGATCTCGTTGGTGTAGATCGGCACGCCGACGAACCACGAGCGATCCTGCGGCCAGATCAGCGACGGCGGGTCCGTCGGCTGATGCCGAACGCCGTCGCTGAGTGCAGCGGACCGGTCCAGACGTAGTAGCGCCGATGCGGAAGCGCGAGCGGCTCGGTGTCGGGGCGCTCGACCCGCCCGGCGGCAACCCGGTCACGGGCCTCGGAGAGTGCGCGGTCGACCTCCTCCTGCGGCGGTCGCTGCCCTGCGGGCCACGCGACCCCCGCCCCGGAGTTGATGCGGGGATCGGTTCCCGTCTCGTACCACCAGCTCCAGCCTTCCCACATCCCGCAATGCACCCCTGGCCACCGGTGAACGGGCGGAAGATCTCCAAGAGTGCATCGAGGGCGAGTAGCGGCCTGCGGTCGCCCTCCGGGTCCCCGTCCCAAGGGACAGGCGCGACGGCATACGCGGGGTAGCCGAGCGGCACCGCATGTCCGACACTCGGCCCGAACGACGCAAGCCGGCCCGCGATCCAACCGCCAACCGCCGGTCCATCGTCCCACGCGGCGTCAACGGCAGCCAAAAGCGGCGAGAGCACCTTGCCCATGCCTCGACGGTATCCAGCCCGGGCACCAGCGACCAGACAACGACCCGACCGAGGTGCGCTTCGCGACGACATGAGCAGCGATTCGGTTGTACCGGCGGTGCGCTGAGACGCACGACTAATCACCCGCCGCGCAAATACGCGCGGCGTCAGCCGCGGCGAAGCGGAGCAAGCCGCGCCCGCGAGGCCGGGTCGAGCTCGATCCGCCGCGGCGCGCTGCGCAGCACCCAGCGCCCGACCTTCTGCACAGGCTGCGGGCGCGCTTGGATGGCGGCATCCGCAACAAGGCCGCGCGCGGGGAGCTGCGCCGCAGGCTGCCGGTCGGACTGGTGTGGGGCGAGCGCGACGGCGAGGTCCTGGTCGATCCCGACGAGGCTGTCTGTCGCGGCGCGGTGGTCGCCGAGGGCGGCCTCATGAGCACACCCGGACGCGAAGGCGGTCAAGACTTTGCTCATCACGCTATGGACGGGCCGGACGTTGGCGTGCCGAGTCCGCCACGCCGCCCGCGAGTTCGGCCACGCGGTCGCTAACCGCGTCATGTCTGAGGAGGCATTGACCGTCGGCCATGACGAGCTCGTGCTGCGCGCCATCGAGGTCGCGGCGCAGCGAATCCATCGCGCCGGATTCTCGAGGCGATCGTGAGTCAGCGAGTGGGCGGGGTTGACACGCCCGTGCCAGCAAACGAGGATAGGCCTGGCACTATCACGAGACTCGTGGGGGTTGAGATGCGCCGGATCGCCGTTATCGCCGGACTGGTCATCGCGATGCTCGCCGTACCAGCCCGAGCGCAGGCGATCGCGCCAGCGCCGATCGGGCCCAAGCAGTTCTTCACTGGCGCCGTCAATGTCTTTCTGCCCGCCGCGAGCCCGGGCGCAACGAGTGCCGCGCCGACCACCGGTGCGGCGGCGCCCGCCGCGATCCGCGTCGGCTGTTTCGGCCCGATCCGCCCGGGCCAGACCGGCCACCCGCTCGCAGGCCAAAGCGTGGTGGTCATCCGCCAGCCTGTCCCGATCTCGGTCGCGAGCGCCGCGGCGCTCGGCTTTACCGGTGAGGCCGATTCGATCGCGGCGTACCTGACGTTTGCGTCCCCGAGCGCGAGCCCGGTCGTGCCGCTGATCGCCGTGCTCGACGCCTACTTTCTGCCCGCGCCGATCCCGACCACGCTCATCGTGCCGTGCGGCGGCACCGGGACCGTGAGGTTCGCACCCGTCGACGGCGGCTCGGCCGCGCGGCCCGCGACCGTCGCGGTGCGCTTCGAAAGCCAGCCGTAGAGCGGCATCGGTCCCGCCGGCGCTGATATCACCAAGACTTCCCCTTCGCCGCTGCGCGTGGCCCTTCCCGGCGAGCCGAGCAGGCCGGCGACCGCCGACGCGTCGCGCCTCATCGGCTCCGCGCGCGCGACCGCGTCGAGCCATCAGTTGACCTGCAGCAGTTGCGGTTCGGGCTCCACCACGGGATGCGCCGCGCCACTGCCGTCGAGGTTGGTCTGCTGCAGGCTCGCCCGCAGGCCGTGGCTGTCGACGCCCTGATACGTGCCGCCGCCGTGTGTGCCCGCGACCTTCACGCCGCTGTCGTCGTCATAGCTGCCCGAGAGCGTGCACGGCACAGTCAGCGTGGAGGGCGTGACCGCGGGATGTCGAAGTTCCCCGCGGCGTAGATTGACTGGTCGAAGCGGCGAGCCGACCCGCATCAGCCAGGCGCTCAACACGATCGCGACCAGGCGATGAGCATCGACGTCCGGCCCGAACGCGGCGTTGCATGGGGCCGACGAGGCGGTGACCGTGGATGCTTGGCGAGTCGCGTCGGCGGCCCGCGTGCGCGCGCGTGTGCGGCATCGTCGCGACCGACCTCGCCGGAAGCGCCAAAGACCCGTGACCTCGACCTCCCTTCCCTGATCGCCGCCTCTCGGGGGCGACGCAGTCGGGTTCGGTCGGCCAGGGCGCGTGGGTCTGGACCACGCGCCTGCCGCGGACCGCGCCCGAGCGGGTGTGGGCACGAGTGCGGTCCGCGGGATCGTTCGTATCCCGGAGGAGTCGGATTCCGGGAAAGGCCGAGCCTAGCGTGGTCAGCGGAGCTGAGCAACGACTTTGGTTCGCCTACGAACCGTCAAGATATTCTCATTTGTGGTGTCCCAGGACGATTAGGAATGAAGGCGGTTCTGAGTACACCCTGCGACCGGCGAACGCTTATGCAGTGCGAGAATCCGAAAAGCGGAACGCATCCGCGAGAGCGACTTGACACCGACGCATTCGGTCGCTTTAGTTGCTGGTCCAAGCGAACTCCCCGGAGTGGAAGAGACCGGGGTCGAGGAGGAGGGTGTATCGCATGGAAAGGTCCAGGCCGCGCGTCCTGGCGGCGGCTGTCGCGACCCTGACGACCGCGCTGGCGATCGTCCCGGCAGCGCACGCTCAGGCGCCCGCGGATAGCACGGCACCGACACTGGATGCCGCGACGCTCACCCCGTTGGGGCCGGCGCAGTACGGCGGTGTCAGGAGCGGTGTGGAGCAGGTCGTCAACGGCACGGGCATCGGCACGTGGTACACGACAACCGGCGGGGTCCAGATCCAGATGTCGGCGACCGACGACGTCGGCGTCGACAAGTTCCAGTACCGGCTTGGGACCACGGGCGACTACATCGACGTGCCAGCCACTCCGCAGGGCGGGGCGAGCGCGACCGGTGTGACGCCCACGATCACGGCGGAGGGCAACAATACGTACAGCTACCGCGCGCTGGACGCCGCGGGCAATGCGTCGGCGGTGAGGACGGTCCGCGTTCCCATCGACACTCAGCCCCCGTCGGCGACGTTCACCGGCGTGTCGAACAACCACGTCGGCCACAGCCAGACGATCAACCCCACACGCACGGACCCGACCCCGGGCTCGGGCGGAACGGCGGTGCGCGACACCTGGCTCGACGGCCAGTGGGTCTATCCGCTCCCGCTCGACGCCTCCAAGCTCTCGCTGGGCCGGCACACCTGGACGCTCGGTCTCAGCGATGGCGCCGGCAACGGCAACAAGGTCACGCAGACCTTCGTGGTGACGACGTCGTTCGCCGATCTGGACGCGATGCTCACGCGTTACCAGACCGACGGGACGATCGCGGCGGCGACGGTCACCGACCTGCGCTCGAAGCTGAGCGCCGCCAGTTCGGCCAACGACAACATGGACAAGCTTGCGGCGCTGGCGAGCCTCGGCGCGTTCGCCGACCAGGCGCGCGGAATCGGCGGCGACGCGGGCAACCTGCTGGTGGGAGACTCCCTCGACGTGGCCCGCCAGGTGAGCGGCGTCCCAGACGCCCCGGACCCGTCCGACCTCGGCGTCACCAGCGAGCGCTACCCCGGCCCGCCGCAGCACCTCTATAAGGCGCCCACCGGGTCCACGAACTTCCCGAACGCGACCTTCAAGGTCCTCGTCATCGGCCCCAAGAACGACGGCTCCTACCGCCACGAGTCGATCGAGGACGCCGAGGAGATGATCCAGAAGCTCGGCCAGCAGTACGGGTTCAACGTCGACTACTGGGACGCGGTCCACCCGTCCCCCGTCTCACTGCCCGACACGCCGTTCACCAGCGCGGCGAACCTGGCCCAGTACAAGGTCATCATCGGCGACTCATCGGTGGGCAACAACACCTTCAACGCTGCCTACACGATGAAGGACGGCACCACGGTCAACGAGCAGGCCGCCTTCCAGGGCTACATCGAAAACGGCGGCGGCTACGTCTCCCTGCACGGCGCCGACGACTCGATGCACAACTGGCAGTGGTACAAGGACATGCTAGGCGGCCTGTTCGTCTCGCACCCGTCCAACCAGAGCGGCTTCGCCCCCAACTGCGGCTCCTGCTACAACGCCGAGCTGCAGGTCGAGGACCCGTCCAACCCGGCGATCGCGGGCGCTCCGCGCACCATCCGGATCGCGGACGAGCTCTACCACTTCGACCGCAAGCCGCGGCCGTACGGGCATCCGATCCTGCTGCTCAACGAGAGCACCTACGCAACCGCGATGGGCGTCAACTCCCGCAATGCGCTCGAGAACGGCGACCACCCGATCTCGTGGTGCACCAACTACGACGGCGGCCGCGTGTTCGCCAACGTGCTCGGCCACAACTACGACCTGTTCACGACCCCGTGGTTCGTCAACTACATGCGCCACGCGATCATGTGGGCCGCCGGCCAGGAGAACATGAACTGCGTCACCCACCGCGAGGTCCAGTCGCTGATTGCGGCCGACCAGGCGGCCGGTACGCTGACCCCGTCGGCCGCCTCGGCGGCGAGCGCGGCGGTGCAGAGCGCGATGGACAAGTACATGACGCTCACCGCCGCCGGCTACAGCGGCTCGCTCAACGACATCGCCTCGCTGCACTCGATCGCTCAGGACCCCACCTCGGGAGACGGGGCGGCCCGGGCGACGCTGGCCGCCAAGGCACAGCAGCTGCGTGACTGGATGCTCGTCCTGCTCGGCGCGACCTCGCAAAGCGGCGGCGTCGGCGGCAACGTCCCCGCCACGCTCTCGCTCACGCTCGGCACGCCCGCCTCGTTCGGGCCCTTCACGCCCGGCGCGGCGAAGGACTACACCGCCTCCACCAACGCCGACGTCATCTCCACGGCCGGCGACGCCACGCTGTCGGTGGCCGACCCGAGCGCCACGGCCACCGGCCATCTCGTCAACGGCACGTTCAGCCTGCCGCAGGCGCTGCAGGCCCGAGCACGCAACGCGAGCAACACGGGCACGGCGTTCAACAACGTCGGCTCAAGCAGCTCGCCGCTGAACCTGCTCACCTACGACGGGCCGGTCAGCAACGACGCGGTCGCGCTCGAGTTCAAGCAGTCCATCGGCGCCAACGACGCACTGCGCACTGGCACCTACAACAAGACGCTGACCTTCACGCTGTCGACCGCGACGCCGTGACAGACCGCGCCGCGGCGGCCCTCCCCGGGGCCGCCGCGGATGCTGTCCGAGACACCCCGCGCCTACTCGGCGCGGAGGCATTGACGGCGCCGGGATCAGCAGCGCGCTCGGCCTGAAGTCGTTGCAGTTTGCCGTCGGTGCCGTTGGGAAGACGGACCAGGCTCTTGCCGACCGCTGCCCTCGCGCCGGGTCGGCGGCGACGCAGCCGCCGTGCGCCGTGCCGCCCTCGGTGCGGGCGATCGCCGCGCTAACGATGTAGACCCTGCCGCTGGAACTGCTCTGCTGGCTGCCGTGGTTGAGGCCGTCGGTGAGCACGCGGCCGCGTCGTGGCGGGCGAGTGGTGCCGGAGAGGGTCGGCCGGAGGTCTGGTTAGGCGTCGCGGAGCCGGTGTAGCCCGGGGCCGGGTAGGTAGAAGCCGCCGCGCGCAGGCGTCGTCCCGGCCGGGATGCTGGCTCGGGTGACGATGCCGAGCCTGTCGGCGTGTAGGCGATGCTCCAGCTGGAGATGTCGATCGGCGTGGTGCCTGGTCGAGCGTCGTTGGCTGGGGCTGGTCGACGGCGTCGGCATCCACGGCACGGACGCGAGCTGGACGCTCGGCACGCGCGCGTCCCACGGCTGCATCCGGATTCGGTGGCGGACGTCAAACGCCTGTTCGCGCGCGTTCCGGTCGGCACCCTGGTGATGATCAAGTGAGCTGGAAGCTCCGCGTCGTGTTCACCACCGTCCGCCCGCCCTGCGTGAGCGTGACCGCCATCCGGTAGCGGCCGCGCGGCTGGCCCTTGAGCAAGCCGCGGTAGGTCCCGAGCGTGACGTTCACCACCCGGCGCGGCACGATCCGCACCGGTTGTAGCGTGTTCGGGCGGGTCCCGTGCGGCCCGGTCAGGATCACGCGGCCGGTCACCGGCTGGACCGTGTTGCCGGTGTTGCGCACGGCGAGCACCGCGGCGTGGCGGCCCGCCCGCCCGGTGACGCGCAGCGACCCGGCGCGCACGCGCATCCGCGGCCGCGCGGGGTCCAGCCGCAGGCTGCCGACGAGCCGGTAGCGGACGGCGATCCCGTTGCGCGGCCGTTCTCCGACGGGCGCGCCGGTCAGGTCCAACCCGCCGTAGAGCGAGCCGCCTGACGGGTGCCGGCGCAGGGTCAGCGACAAGCCACGGCGTGCGCCCGCCGCGAGCGTGAAGGAGGACGGGCTGACGAGCACGAGCCGGCCCAGGGTGCGGTCCGGGTCGACGGAGACGGCGCCGGCGGGCGACTGGATCCAGGGCCGTGCGCGCAGCGACATGCGCAGCGGCTTGCCGGTGTGGTTCACGACGGTCACCGCGCCGACGCGGCCGACGCGCGCCCGGTGCTCGACGATCTGGGGCGTCAGCGACAGGCTGCCGGCGGCACTCGCGGCCGGGGGCGGCAGGGCGGCGCCGGCGACAGCGGTCACGGCCTTGGCAGGCACGATCTCGCAGATGAACGGGGTGGCCATCACGGCCACGGTCGCGAGAATCAGCTTCACGGCCCCTCCTCCTTGTCGACACACCGATGCCGGGGGAACCCGCGCCGGGCGCCGCGGGATGCGGCGCCTGGTTCGCCGGCGAACCGCCCGGCTGAGCCGCGTTGCGCAGCGAGGCCCGAGCGGGAGCCAGTGCGGCGGTTCGAGCGGAGGATCGTCGAGGAACACCGCCGAGTCCTAGGTGGCCGGGTTGAGCGTGGCCGCGCGGGCTCGCTCGCCCGCGGGCCGCAGGCACAGGTGCGATCGCTTCCCTGCGCCAGCAGCGCGCGCCAGGTCCTCGCGCCGGCGACGCCGTCGCCCGGCCGACGCTCGTGCGCCTGGACGCTGCTCGCCGCGCGCTCGGTCCGGGGCCGAAGCGCCCGTCGATGCGGCCGGCGTAGTCGCCTTCTCGCGCAGCCGCAGCCACAGCTGCGCGGCGCGCACCGCGTCGCCGTGGCGGCCCACGCAGACGATCACGATCAGCCGGCGTCAGGTGGCGGCAGCGACGATGCCATCGTCGCGCAGGCGCCGCCCCTACTGCAACGTGCGGATCGCACCCTCGGTGCCCGGCCCGTAGATCCCCTCGACCGCCAGCCCGCGACTGTGAGCGTTGAGCAGCCGCTGGACGACCCGGACCTTGGTCCGAGCGGGCGCCGCGGCGGACGACCGGCCAGGCGGGCGCCGGCGTGAGCCTCGGCCCGTCGTGCAGGAGCTCGGTCGCGATCGGGCCCTGCACCCGGGACCCGCGCGCCGCTCCAGTGTGTCTCCAGCTGCCGCGCCCAAGCGGCGGCGTGAGCTCGAGCGTGACCGGCCTGGCTGTACAGGCGCCGCCCATGGCGCTCCGGTGCAGGCCTGTGAAGGCGTCGTCGCCGGGGTGCAGGGTCACCTCGCGAGCCGCGTCACGATCGATCCGGACCGCCTCGGTCGGCAGTTTGCCGCCGTCGGCGTTGCGCCGCCACATCCGGGCGAACCCCGAGGCGCGGCTGTCGCGTCCGTCCGGTTGCGCATGCGCAGCCGTCGAGGAGCGCTGGCCGGGTGCTCGCGCGCACTCGGGCGCAGCGGCGGCCTGCGCCGCGACGCTCAGCGCAACGGCGCCAACGGCGCGTCGGGACCGATTCATGGGGACCCCCTTCGGAGTCGACGGGCCGCGTCGCCCCGCGCCCGGCGAGAAAGAGTTTGGGCCCGGCGCTTTCGGCCGGGCCCGGGAGATCAGCGTGCGGATCGCCAGCCCGCGGACGCATTGCCGGGGGGCGGTGCCGTAGACCGCACATTCCCGCCGTGTCGGTCGCGTCGCGCACGTCCGGTCATCCGGCGAACGGCTTGCCGCGCCGGGCGTGTAAGCCGGCGAACCGGCCGTCCGCGAGAGGGCAGCGCCGCCCCATAGCGTCGGCGCGTGCACGGACGCCTGATTGTCCTTGCGGCGGGGGCGACGATCGCCGGATCCGCGCCCGCCGCGAACGCGGCCGATTCGACAACCTACCGCGTGTCGAGCACCGGCGACACAGTAGGCGCCTGCAGCGGGACGTCCTGCCCGAGCATCCGCTCGGCGCTGGCCCAAGCGGCGAGCGGCGACACGATCGAACTCCCCGCCGGGAACTACGAACTGACCGGCGGCCCGCTGCTCGTGACGCGAGACGTCGCGATCGTCGGCGCCGGCGCGCGCGACACGGTGCTCGAGGTCGCAGCCGACGGCCAGGGCGGGCGCGTGTTCGAGGTCGGCAACGACACGGGCGGCGTCGAGGCGGTCATCTCACATCTGACCATGCGCGGCGGGATCGCCCGCAACGGCGCCGGGGGGAACCTCCTCAACGCCGGCCGGCTGACGCTTGACCACGTGCGTGTGACCGGGGGCTTCGCCGGCTTCGGCGGCGGCATCGCGAACGCGGCAGGCTCGCTGCTGATCGAGCGCAGCCTGATCGACGGCAACGTCGCCGGGGGCGCGGAGGGTGGCGTGGGCGGAGGCGTCTACAGCGCGGCCGCCTCGCCGGGTGCCCTCGAGGTCCGCGACTCCACGATCACCGGCAACCAGGCGAGCGGAGCCGGCGGCGCTCTCGCCGTCGACGACTACTCGGGTCTGAGCGGGATCGCGGGCACGCTCGCGCACGTCACGCTGGCGGGCAACGCCGCGCCCTCGGCGGGCGGCGTCGCGATCGGCCGCGGCGTCCGCGTCGACGTCGGTGCGTCGATCATCGCCGCCAACACAGTGTTGGCGGCGCGCGTGCGCAGCGCCGCGACGCTCGTCTCGGACTGCGATCCCAACACGCCGCCCGCCGACACCGGCGGCAACCTCTCCGACGCCGCCGACTGCGGCTTTGCGACCGCTCCCGCCGATCCGCGCCTCGCGTCCCGGCTCGCGCCGGCGGGCGGCGAGACCGACATCCTGCGGCTGGCCCCGGACAGTCCGGCGATCGATCTCGCGGGCCCCTGCACCGGTGCCGACCAGCGCGACGTTCACAGACCCCAGGGCGCGGCGTGTGACGCGGGCGCCTATGAGCTCGCGGCGCCCATGATCGCGTCGGGGCCGGAGGGGACGACGCTCGACCCGGCGCCGGCGTTCACCTTCAGCTCGCCCGACGCACCGAGCTTCGAGTGCCGGCTCGACGGGCCGGGCGACACGGGCAGTGCGTGGGCGCCGTGCAGCTCCCCCAAGACGTTCACCGGCCTGGCTCCCGGGGCCTACGTATTCTCCGTCCGCGCCGCGGGCGGAACCGCTCCGGCCGCCGTCCGGAGCTTCACGATCGCCCCGGCGCCGACGCCGATCCCGCTGCCCGCGCCCTCCATCGCCCCGCCCGCGCCACCCGCGCGCGCCGCTCACGTTCCCCCGCCGGTCTATCACCGCACGGTCGTAGTCGTGCCCACCCGCGGCACGGTCAAGGTGCGCCTTCCCGGCAGCAGGCGCTACGTCGTGCTGCAGGCCGGCGGTGACGTGCCGCTCGGCGCGAGCATCGACGTGCGCAAGGGCAGAATCGTGCTCACCGCCGCGCGCAGCCGCTCGGGGGTGACCGAGAGCGCGACCTTCTTCGGCGGCGTGTTCCGCGTCACTCAGACCGGCACGCTGACGCAGCTCGCACTGCGCGGCCCCGTCCCGCGCTGCGGCTCCTCGTCGTCGTCGGCCAAGGCGCAGACGGCGCGCAAGCCCAAGAAGCGCAAACGCCGCACGCGGCGCCTGTGGGGCGACGGGTCCGGCAGCTTCCGGACCCGCGGCCACTACAGCGCGGCGACGGTGCGCGGGACCAGGTGGCTCGTGGAGGACACGTGCCATAGCACGGTCACGCGCGTCGCCCGCGGCAGCGTCAAGGTGCGCGACTTCATCCGGCACAAGACGATCGTCCTGCGCGCCGGCCGGCGCTACGTCGCGCACCGGGGCTGATGGGACGCCCATCAACGGCAGAGGAGCACCGATGAACCCAGCAAAGAGCCGGCAGCTCGTTGAAGGAGCTCACGCACGCGCGCGTGCTCGAGCTGCGCGGGCTCCGGCTCCTGCGAGCAGCCTCGCGCCTGGCCGGCGACGAGACGATCGCCGAGGTCGACCGGGCACACCTGCGCGAGACCGAAGTGCACGAGCGCCGGATCGCCGAACGGCTGTCGGCCTACGTGTCACGTCCCTCGCCCGTCAGCGAACTTCGTCGCGCGGGCCCGCAACGGCGGCCTGCCGGGCGTCGGCCAGGCGCAGTCGAGGTGGCGGGCGCACGCGAGTCGGACCTGTCTCCCCCGCGCCCGCGCCACCGCCGAAGTCGCGTCCGCCGCGCCGGCGCCCGCCAGCTCGCGCGCCGCGCGCGGGCCACCAGCCGCGCTCCACTGCGGATCGCACCGGCGGCGATCGGGCTGCTGCGGCTCGCGGTCCTCGCGTCCCGGCGCGACTTCGTCCGGGCCTGCTCGCGGGCTCGGTCAGCTAGCCGAGCAGCGCGTCGGCCTGCGGGCGCCGGGCGGCAGGCAGCGCGTCGCGATCGAGGGGCCGTTGCGGGTGCGGATCCGCAGCAGCTTGACCGCGCCGTTGCGCCCCGGCCGGGTCACCCGCACCTGGATCTGCGTGTTGCGGGCGAAGCGCCGGTGCAGGAAGGTCTTGATGCTCACGCTGCCCTTGGCTCGGCTCTTGTGGAACGTCCGGGCCGGGCACTTCGGGCGCTTGCCGTGGCGCTTGGGCGGCCGGCAGGTCACGCGGATGGTCGAGCCTGGCGGGACGTGCCTGATCGTGAACCGGGTCAGCTTCGTGGAGCGACGGGTCGCGGCGTAACGGAACAGCACGGTCACGCGCACGCGCGCCGGCGGTTTCGCCGCCGGCGCGGCCGGCGCCGCCGTCGGCGGCGCCGTCGCGCGCGGTGCCGGGAGCGGCGCGGGCGCGGGGTTGACGATCGCGATCGCGCGCTGCGTGCTGGTGAGGTTGCCGGCCGCGTCGGTGGCCGTGATCGTCACCGTCGCGGTCGCGGCGGCGGTGTACGTGTGCGCCGCGCTCGGGCCGCTCGCGGACGTCCCGTCGCCGAACGCCCAGGTGATCGTCGCCGCGCTCCAGCGATCGGTCGCCGAGGCGGACATCGCGACCGGTTGGCCGGCGGCGGCGGCGGCGGGCACGGCGACGTCCGTGAGCGTGGGGGCGCCGGCGTCGAACGCGCTCACCTGCGCGACCTCGCGGTTGTCGGGCGCGGGCCGCAGGGAGGTCCAGCCGACGACGGCGCTGCCCTCGCCGTCGAGGGCGAGACTCGGGATGACGCCGGCGCCCGGCGGCGCCGAGACGTCCTCGACAGCGCCGAAGCTGCCGCCGCGCGGGCGCCGCGCCGACTGGATCGTCTGCAGCCCCTGCGACCAGACGGCGACCGCCGTCCCGGCCGCGTCCATCGCGACCGTCGGCAGCGCGTTCGAGTCACCGGGGCTCGAGATCGTCTGCGGCGGACCGAAGCTCGCGCGCGAGGCCCGGGCGGCGGCCTTGGTGAGGCTGCCGCCGGTCCACACCACCACCGCGTTGTTGTCGGCGTCGAGGGCGATGGACGGGAAGCTGACGGATTCGGCGACGTCAGAGACGTCGTCGACGCCGCCGTCGAGCGCGCCCTGCGCGGTCAAGAAGCGCGACTCGACGAGATTCGCCCGGATCCAGACCGCGGTCGCCCGTCCCTGCGGGTCGATCGCCACGTCCGCGGCCGAGGCGTCGGCGCCCGCGGCGGACAGGTTGACCGCGGCGGCGAACGCTCCCCCCGCCGGGCGCACGCTCGCCTGCGCGATGGCGTGCGCGCCGTCAGAGCGGGTCCAGACGACGGCGGCGGCGCCGCCGTCGTCGAGCGCGACGCGCGCGCCGGAGGCGTCCTGGCTGGAGTTCGACAACGTCTGCGCCGTCCCGGCCGGCGCGAACGCCCCGCCCGCGGGCCGCGCCGCGACCTGCACCACGGTGTGGGCGCCGGTGCTCCACGACCACGTCGCCACCGCTGTGCCGTCCGCGGCCATCGCCACGTCCGGGTCGCTGTTCGCCGTCCGGCTGGCGTCGGACAGGTCGACCGCCGCGCCGAAGCCGCCGCCCGCGGGACGCACGGCCGCCTGGATCACGGTCGTGCTCGACAACGGATGCGGCCACACCACCACGGCGTCACCCTGGTCGCCGATCGCGACCTTGGGGGTCGCGCCGAGGATCCCGAGCACGTAGCACGGCAGCGTGGTTCCAATCGTCTGCGGCGCTGTGAAGACGCCGCCCGGGGGACGCATCGCGACCTGCACCGTCTGGCTGCCGCCGTCGCGGCGCGTCCACGCCGCGATCGTCTCGCCCGAGCGGTTGACCGCGACCTGGACGCCGCCGACGCCCGCCTGCGCGGACAGGAAGCCGCACGCACCGCCGGTCGACTGCGGCTGGGATACGTCCGTGGGGGCCAGCCAGCCCGCCGCCTGTGCCTCACCGGACCATGCGCCCGCCGTCGCCAGCACGAGCGCGATCAGCGCGCTGACGCGGCGCTTTCCGCTCGGCGCGCCTACGCCGCCGCGGCCAACAGTGGCTTCCATCGCCTGCCTTCCGTCCGTCTGCCGACCACGCTAGACGGGCGCGAAACCAGCCGTCAACCGGGGGAACTCTGGCGGGTTCGCCTACGAACCGCTTTTGCGGCGAGCGGCATCGTCGGGCACGCAGAAGCGGACCCGAGCCGCGAACCCGAGCAGCGTCGCGCGTTCCCGCGGGGCGCGCGTGGCGCGATGCCGCCGACGCGCTGGCGGCAGCCGAGCGCCGGACGGCGCTGGGGCGGCGACGAGGAGCGCTACTACGCTCGAACGCGCCCACGATCGATACCTCAAGGACGATGAGCCGCTGCGGGCCGCCGGCTACGCGTTCTGGATCGGGAATCTGCCTGCTCTCGGCGAGGCTCTCGCTCGCACTGTTCGCGCACGGCATCGGCGAGGCACGTGCCGCCTGGCAGCACGTGCAGCGCGAGCGCGCGGTCGGAGTGCCGCTCGGCGACGCGGTCTGGGGCCGTGGCCGCACAGGCGAGATCGTGCGCGAGCGCAAAGCCCGCGACGCGTCGGCTAGCGCGGCCGGAACGCGATCAGCGGCAGCGCGCTGACGATCCGTGCACGCGCCGCGTCGGTCCGGTCGTGGCGCTCGCCGGTCAGGCGCGTGAGGACGCGGCGCACGACCGGCGCGAGCAGGCGGTTGCGGCGCTCGTAGCCGGCCAGCACCGCGACCGCCTCTTCGGGCTCGAGCATGCGCCGCGCCGGCCAGTGCTCGCGCCCGATCCGGATCTCGGACCCGCCGGCCCGCACGTTGCGCAGCCATTGCGCTCGTGGGCCAAAGCCCGACATCACGACCGCCTCGTGCTCAGCGGCGCGCCACCGCAGCACCTCGAGCATCGTCCGGTACCGCTGGCCGCTCCGGCGTCCACGATGGGTCAGCAGCAGGAAGCGATGCCCGAGCAGCCAGCCCAGACGCGCCCGGTAGATCGCGCGCGGCGCGGCCAACGCGATGCGCAGGAGCGCCGAGGAGCTCACTACCCGCGGACCTCGAGCACGATGTTCAAGGGGGTCTCGGCGACCCGCCGCATCTGCGTCAGCCCGGCGTCGCGTGCGATGGCCGCGAGCCGCGCCTCGCCCGCCTGCGCGCCGAGTGCCAACCCGACGTCCTGCGAGAGCGAGTTCGGTGTGCACAAAAGCGTCGAGGCGCAGTACGCGACGCGGCCGATCGGGTGCAGGTTCTCCTCCACCTGGTCGCCGGCGCGCGGCTCGACGAGCATCACCGTGCCATCGTCGGCCAACGCTTCGCGCACGTGACGCAGCGCGCCGACCGGGTCGCCGAGATCGTGTAGACAGTCGAAGAAGCAGATCAGGTCGTAGTCGTCGCCCTCGAAGTCATGCGCTCCCGCCACCTCGAACAGCGCGCGCAGCTCGACCTGCGCGAGCTCTGCCGCCCGCCGGGCCGCGCCGATCGACTCCGCGTGATAGTCGAAGCCGCGGATTATCGAGCGCGGGAACGCCTCAGCCATCAGCAGCGTCGACGCGCCGCGCCCGCAGCCCACGTCGGCCACGCGCGCGCCCGCCTCCAGCTTGGCCTGCACGCCGTCCAGGGCGGGGATCCACGTGTCGAGCAGGTTGCCACGGTATCCCGGCGCGAAGAAGCGCTCCGTGCCCTCATACAGGCGGTGGTCGTGGTCGTCCCAGCCGATCCCTTCGCCACTCCGGAACGCCTCGGCGACACGCGGCTCGTCCGCGAGGCAGGCGCTGGCCAACTCGAATCCGCCGAGCATGAAAAAGGGACTGCGCTCGTGCGCGAGCACCATCGCGTGCTGGGCGGGAAGTTCGTACCGTTCGATATCCGGGTGGTAGATGAGGAAGCCGCCCGCCGCCTGTGCGGCCAGCCACTCGCGTACGTAGCGCTCGGCCGTACCGGTGTGAGCGGCGAGCTCGGTGGAGCTCATCGGCCCCGCATCCGCCATCGCCCGGTAGAGCCCGAGCTTGTCCCCGATCCGTACCAGCGCGGCGTTGAGCGTCGCGCCCAGTTCGCCCACGAGCTGACCGATGAAGGCTTCGAGCCTCGTCTCGTCGAGTGTGGTCGTCATGAGACATCCTTTCTCTCGCGCCTCAGGCGATGCGCGCGGGCAGTGCCGCGGTCGACATCGCCGCTCACCTGTCTCTCCTGCAGCTATACCGGGCGAGCGCGGTGGCAGTCGAGTCGGCCCGTTCGTCCTCGAACGTCCCATCGCGCGGCGTGAGCGCGGCTGGACAGATGGGTGGGCGTGGAGGTTGACATCCCCCTCATCCTTGCGGGTGTCGCGCTGCATTTCGGCGCCGACGGCATCCGCAATTGCGCCTGGTGTCGGATCGTGCGCGCCGCCTTCCCCGCGCGCGGTCCGCGCCGGCGTGATATCCAGGCGGCGGCGTTCGCCGGCGGCGGCGTCAACGCGCTGGTGCCGGCCCGCGCTGGGGACCTGTTGAAGGTCGGCATGCTGCGCCGCCGGTCCCCGGGTCTCTCCCGGGCCACCGGCCTCGCGACGCTCGCCGCCGATTCGCTATTCGAGAGTGTCACTGGCGCAATGCTGCTCGCGTGGGCGCTGTGGCACGGACTGTCGCCGCTCGGGCGCGCGCATCCGCTGCTGATACTCGCAGGCGGGCTCGCGGTCGCCGCGCTCGCCGCGATCGTCGTCCGACGCCACCCGAGCCTCGCAGCCGGATTCCGCATCCTCCGCGGGCCTTGGACCGCGGTTGCCGCCGTGCTCGGCTGGCAGTTGGCCGCGCGCGCGGTGCGACTCGGAGCGATCTCGTGTGGCCTGGCGGCGTGTGCACTGCCGGCGACGCTCACCGCGGCGCTGGCGGTGATGGCGATCGAGGGCGGGACCCGGGTGCGGCTGATGCCGCTGAGCGGCGGGCTGCGGCTCGGGCTGCTCGCGTCGGCGCTGCCGCTCGTCACCGGCGTACCCGTCGCGACGGGCGCGATCGCCGCCTACCTGGCGCTAATCACATGTGCGCGCACCGTGGTCGGCGCCGCGCTCGCGACCGCGCTGCTGGCGCGCGAGCTGGGTACGCTCGCCCCGCGCCGGCTGGCGAGCCGCGCGCGAGTGTTGTGCCGGTTCGCCAGCTGACCGCCGGGTCCGAGATAGGCCACGACCACGGCAAGGCGCCGGCTGGCGCTCGCGGTGGCGTTCGCCTTCGCGCTTCTGGCCGAGGCGCTCGTCGCCATCGCGTCGCCGCCCACGAGCTGGCGGCTGAGCTGGTGGGAGTGGCAACACGCTCATGGCGATCGGCTTCATCGCCATCGCCGCCGCGGCCTGGTCGGAGTGGCACGAGGAGCGCTTCAGCGCGCTCTACCTCGACGAGACGCAGGCCGGTCGGCGCGACGTCACGGTGCTGTTCGCCGATCTCGCCGGTTCACGCCATTCTCCGAGACGCGGGCGAACAGGTCCACGCGATGCTGCTGGCCTACTTCGGCGAGTTGGCGCCGATGCTCACCGACGCGTTCGGCGCCGAGGTGCAGGACTTCGTGGGGGATCAGATCTTCGCCATCTTCAACAAGCGCGGCGACCAGCCCGACCACGCGCTGCGCGCCGCCAGCGCCGCGCTCGCCTTCCAGCGCCGGGCGGAGGCGATCCGCGCCGGCCACACCGGATGGGTTCCCGTCTTGCGATGGATCCCGACGATCCGCGGCACGCCTCGGAGTTGTTGATCCCCTGAGCGATCAGCCGCACGAAGCGCTGCTGCTTCTCCGCCTGCACCCCACCCGCCGGCGTCCGTCGCCTGACTCGTCGCTCGCCCATCGCAGACCTCCAAATCGCGGCGGTGTTGCGACGCTCAATGAAATCCGCCCTACCACTGGACACGAGCGCTCGCCGCGCTCAAGATCCACTTCGAAGACCGATTCCCCGACTAACCGAACGACACAACTACACCCGAAACCAGTCACTCGGTCACCCACAGAGAGTCGGACACCCTCCGAAGCGGCGGAAGTCGCCGATCTCGGCCCGCAGCCCGAGCGCGGTCCGCAAGGCGATCCCGCGGAAGCTCGTCAGCCAGCGCACCGGGTCACTCCACGGCTCGCGCGAGGCGATCTCGGCCAGCTCGTGTTCGAGCGCGGCGAGTTGCGCGTCGAGGCCGTCGAGGTGGGCGAGCATGTGCTCCAGCGCGCGTTGGGCGAGCGGATCGTCCAGTCGCTGGCGGCGGACCCACGCGACGTGCTGCTTCGTCCAGGAGCGCTTGCCCTCGCGGAAGATCCGGCCGTGGCGCAGCAGTTGCTTGGCGACGCGATGGCGCGCCGCGGTCCGCGCGCAACGCAGGTCATCGACGCAGCGCACCAGGTCCCTGAGCCCCTCCTGCGCGCGCGACGGCGGCGCGACGAAGCTCAGCTCGCCCGCGCGGTAGAGCCGCACCAGCTTCTTCGCGTCACGCTTGTCGGTCTTGACCCGGTCACCGGCGCGGACCGCGACCAGCGACGGAGCGATCACGTCACACGCCACCCCGAACCGGCCGAGCAGCCGCAACAGGTCATAGCCGCGCGGCCCGGCCTCATAGGACACGGCGAGCCCTCCGGGCCCGCCGAGCCGCTCGATCAACCGCCGGATCGCGCGCTCGCTGTTCTCCACGCGCTGCAACTCCTGCACGCCACCAGCGCTCGGCAGCGTCGCCGCGACGATCGAGTGCTTATGCACATCCAACGAGACCCACAACCGCACCTCCGCGGGCGGTCGAGCTAACGTCCGGCATGGGCCGGTCCTCCTTCGTATGCGGCTCTGGCCGCTGCGGTGCTTGACACCCGCGACGCTGACCCGCGACACCTGCGAACGCCGAGGGCCAGCCCGCAACCTCGGCGTCCATCCTGACTAGGCGCGGCGAGGCCGCGAGTATGGCGGCGGGACGCGGCCGTCCACTTTCGCCGGCTGCGAGGGCGGTGCGAAACCCCGCCCGCCCGCCGCTGAGATTGCGGATCGTCGGCTGGTCTGTCACGGATTCGAGCGGCCCCGCCTTTCGAACGCCGACGTGCTCACACCCACCCGAGCTGCGAGAGGTCCTTCGGCACGGCGGGCGGTTCTTCGCCGGCGTTCGTGAAGGCGCGCAACGCGGCGACCATTCCGGTCCGCTCGGCTGGAACCATCCGCGCGACAATCGTGGCGAGCTCCGTCTGGCGGCGGGCGGAGACGTCGTCGACGAGGCGCTGGCCCTCGGCCGTCAGCCGCACGATGTGCTCGCGCCGTAGCGCCGGATTCACTGCGCGCCGCACCATCCCTGCGGTTGAGAGCCGGTCGATCATGCGCAGCGCCGTCGACGGGTTGACCGCGAGGTGGTCGGCGACCGCCGTGAGGTTCATCGGTCCGCGGCTCGCCAGCACGACCATGAGGCGGAACTGCGGCAGTGTCACGGAGTCGTCGACGGCATCGAGGGAGCGAGCGGCGACGGCGACCAGTAGCCGCGACGCCGTCAGGAGCGCAGTCGTGACCTCGGCAACGTCGTCCTCCCGCATCCCTTCATCCTCGCTCACATGACTGTTGCATAATGCAAGGGTGATCTTGCCGGTCTCGCGCAGTCGCCGTGCCCAGCTGCGGCGGTGGCTCGACGGCACGGAAGGGCTGGTGGCGCTCGCGGTGATCGTCGGCGTCGGCGCCGGCGCCGGCGCCATCGGCTTCCGGTACCTGATCCTCGGCATCACCGAGCTGTTCTCGGGGTCGCGGGACTACAGTGCCGCGGGCCGGGTGGCCAACCCGCACGTCCCGTGGCTCGGCGTGTGGTTCGTGGTGATCGCGCCGGTCGTCGGAGGACTGCTCTACGGGCCGCTCGTGGCGCGCTTCGCGCCGGAGGCCCGGGGGCACGGCGTTCCCGAGGTGATGTTCGCCGTCGCCGAGCACGGCGGGCGCATCCGCCCGCGCGTGCCGATCGTCAAGGCGCTCGCCTCGGCGCTCTGTATCGGCTCGGGCGGCTCGGTGGGCCGCGAGGGACCGATCGTGCAGATCGGCTCCGCGCTGGGCTCCGCGATCGGCCAGGTGACGCGGATGGATGAGCCGCGGCTGCGACTGTTGGTGGCGTGCGGCGCGGCGGGTGGGATCTCGGCGACGTTCAACGCGCCGATCGCCGGCGTCTTCTTCGCGCTCGAGGTGATCCTCCGAGACTTCGAGACCCGCTCGTTCGGCGTCGTGGTGCTCAGCTCGGTGACCGCGGCCGCCATCGCCCGCGCGGTCTTCGGCTCCGCGACCTTTCTGGATCTGCCGCGCTTCACGCTCGTCTCGCCCGTCGAGTTCGGGCTCTACGCCCTGCTCGGCGCCCTCGCGGGCGCGGCCGGCGTGCTGTTCATCCGCGTGCTCTACGGGAGCGAGGACCTGGCCGATCGGCTGTGGCCGGGACCGGCGTGGGCGCGCCCCGCGGCCGGCGGCGTGCTCTTGGGTCTGCTGTTGCTGGCCCTTCCGCAGATGTACGGCGTCGGCTATCCGGTGCTCTCGCGCGCCGTCGAGGGGCACTACGTGATCGCGTTCGTGCTGCTCCTGCTGGTCGCGAAGATCGTCGCCACCAGCCTTACGATCGCGATCGGCGGCTCGGGCGGCGTGTTCGCGCCGTCGCTGTTCATGGGCGCGATGCTCGGCTCCGCGTTCGGCCAGATCGCGCACCACGCGTTTCCGGGCGTCACCGCGCCCTCCGGAGCGTATGCGCTGGTGGGGATGGGCGCCGTCTTCGCCGGCTCCGCGCGCGCCCCGATCACAGCGGTGATCATCGTGTTCGAGCTCACCGGTGAGTACTCGGTCGTGCTCCCGCTGATGTTCGCGATCGTGCTCGCCGCCGGTGTCAGCCGCCGGCTCTCCGATGACACGATCTACACGCTCAAGCTGCGCCGGCGCGGGATCGCGATCGACCGCCCACGCGTGGTCAGCGTCATGCGCACCGTCCCGGTGGCCGCCGCCATGCAGGCGCTTCCCGAGCCGCTGCGAGGCGACGCGACGCTCGCCGTGGTCATCGACCGGCTCACCGAGTCCGGCGACGCCTTGCCGGTGGTGGACGAGCACGGGGAGCTGCTCGGCATCGTCGGCCCCGCCGACGTCGAGGAACGGACCATCGACTACGCGGACGACGGCGCCACCGCGGCGAGCCTCGCCCACACCGCGCGCGAGCTGCGCGCGGACGACACGCTCGAGCGCGCCGTGCGCGCGCTCGCGCTCAGCGATGACCCGGGACTGCCGGTGCTCGCCCCGGTCGGGCGGAGCATCGTCGGCTGGATCAACCACCGCGACATCCTGCGCGCCTACCACGACGAGCGCCAGCGCCTCAACCCGGCGGCCGAAGATCCCGTCTGATGCGGCGGCTCCTGCTGATCGCGCTCGCCGCCCTGCTGGTGATCGAGATCTCGCTCGCGGCGCTGAGCGCGCACGGGTCGTCCCCGCCGAGATCGGCTCCCGCGCCGCTCGCGGCCGGCAGCCGGGTCGACAAGCCGCTGGGTCATCTCCCGCTGCTCGACGAGCGCGGCCGGAGCACCTCGCTGGATGCCTTCCGCGGCCGCTGGCTCGTGCTCGCGCCGTCGCTCACGCTGTGCCACGAGGTCTGCCCGCTCACGACCGGCGCGCTGATGCAGCTGCGCGACGACCTCCGGCTCGACGGCCTGGGCGACCGCGTCGCGATCGCCGAGGCGACCGTCGATCCGTGGCGCGATTCGCCGGCACGCGTGCGAGCGTTCAAGCGGCTCACCGGTGCCGACGTGCGCTTCCTCACCGGGTCGCAGGCCGACATCCGGCGCCTGTGGAAGACGCTCGGGGTCGCGTACCAGCGGGTCCCGCAGGACGACCCCCCGGATGTCGACTGGTGGACGCACCGGCCTGAGACGTTCGACGTCACGCACACGGACGGCGTCTTCGTGATCGATCCCCGCGGCCGTCTGCGCGCCGCGGTTCCCGGCATGCCCGACCTGGCCGGCAAGCTTCCCGCGCGGCTCGCGTCGCTGCTCAACGACGAGGGCCGGACGAATCTGCGCAACCCGGACCTGCCGTGGACCGTCGACCAGCTGCGCGACGACGTCGAGACCCTCGCGGGCCCGGGCCCGCCCGCGGCCCGTCCCCCGAGCGCCGCGCAGGCGCGGGCGCAACTGGCCGGCTCGCCGAAGCCGCTGGCGGCGCTGCATGCGCAGGGCGCCCAGCTGCTCGATGGCGGCGCGAGCGCCGTCCGCGCGCGGCTGCGCGCTCTGCGGGGCCGCCCGGTCGTGGTCAACGCGTGGGCGTCCTGGTGCCCGCCGTGCGGTGAGGAACTGCCGCTGTTCGCCGCCGCGGCGGCGCGCTACGGAACCCGCGTCGGCTTTCTCGGGCTCGACGTCAACGACAGCGAGGCCGCCGCGCGGCGCTTCCTCGCCCGGCATCCTGTCAGCTATCCGAGTTACTCGGACGACGGCGGAAAGGCCGCAGCCGGGTTCGGGCGCTTCGCCGGCCTGCCCACCACCGTGTTCATCGACGCGGCCGGCCAGGTCGTCGCCGTGCACGCCGGCCAGTACCCGGACGCCGAATCGCTGGCGCGCGACATCGAGCGGCATGCGCTGCAGGGAAGGCGCTGAATGCACGCCGGTGAGTTCCTGCCGCCACCACTCGTCCTCGCGAGCTACTGGACCCGGGCGCGCATGCTGGGCCGCCGCGGTCGGCCGGTGCCCGCCTGGCGCCAAGGGGCGTTCGCCGTCGGGATCGTGATCGTCGTCGCCGTGCAGATCCCGCCGCTCGACCAGCTCGCCGACGACGTCCTGGTCGCGCATACAGCCCAGCACCCGCTGAACGCCGACATCGCGTCGTTCCTCATCGTGACCGGGCTGACCGGCCCGCTGCTGGCGCCGCTGTTGCAGGTGCGTGCCACACGCTGGCTGCGGCCGCTGACGCATCCGGTTGCCGCGCTCGTCATTGGTCGCAGACGCTCTTCTATCCCCACTACCGCCTGACGGACGCCCAAGCCGGGCGTGATCAGAACGTGGCGGGCGCGCTGATGATGACTGCGCGAGCGCCTGCTCACCGAACGCGACGACCGTGAGGAACTCGCGGAACCACTCCGTGTCATCGCACACGAACACCGGATCATGAGCGCCCCGCGTCGAGCAAAGCGGCCGGCGAACCGCCGGGCTCAGAACCCGCCTGGGTGGCGCGCCGCGTAGCCGTCGCCCGAGCGCGCGACCGGGCGCCAGCGAGGTCCGCGCTCGCCGCTCCCGGAGGTGTCGAAGCGTAAGCCCGCGATCACCGCGAAGGCGTGGCCGCCGTTGGCGTAGACGGTGACCCAACTGCCGGGCCCCGGCTCCCCGAAGGACATCAGGTCCGAGGACGGTTCGGGCGCCGCGAGCAGCCCGGCGCCGATCAGCGCGTAGGAGACGGCGCCCGAGCAGTCGTAGGCGGAGTCCTCGACCTGGGCGTGACCGCCGCCGTAGCGGTAGGGGCGATCGGTGATGCGGTTGGCGGCCGCGATCGCCGCCGCCACCGCCGGCGGCGCGCCGGCGGGCGCGACCGCGGTGCGGCCGTCGGGGCCGATCACCGCCTGCCCCGCCGCCGGCGCCGGAGGCGGCAACTGGACGCGGCCGCGGATGCCGCGCGCCTCGCGGCGGGACACCCGGCCGTCGACGCGCAACCCCTCGCGGCGCTCGTAAGCCCGCACGCTCCGGCGCGTCCCACGTCCGAAATGGCCGTCGACTGCGGTCGGCTGCCCGAGCCGGCCGAGCCAGTCCTGGAGCACCCGCACGTCGTGACCGTGCATGCCGGAACGTAGGGCGCGGTCGCCGAACGCCGCCTTCGCCTCGGCGGGCGCGCCGAGCGCCGTCGCCACCACCACCGCCGCGCACAGGCGCGGAGTTCTCCCGTCCATCGTCGATCCTCTCGCCGTGTCCTTCCAGTCGCCTCCGAGGTGAGCTGACGGGCTCGCGCTGGAAAGAGCTGCGCTACGCCGGCAGGTGCCGGCGATTCGCCCCGAACTGACCTGGGTCCCCCGGCCGCACGGACCGGGGCCCGTGCGGTTCGGCGCTATGCCGCGTCACAACGCGGGCGCGCGCGTGAAGTTGCGGCTCGCGCTCAGCGATAGCTGCGCGTCCGCGGCCCGGTGAAGTCGCGCCAGCGCACGCGATACGAGCGCCCGCTCCGCAGCGACGTCGTCGTGGACCAGTAGCCGTGCGAGTTCGTGTGGTCGTGCTTGAGCGTGCGCCAGCGCGACGAGCCGCGGTTGCGGTACTCGATGCGCACGGTCGTCGCGGCATCGGTCGGCCGCACCAGGCCCCACAGGGTGGTACGGCGGTGACCGCGCTCAGCCACCAGCGCCAGCCGGAAGCCGTCGTAGGCGAGCTTCGCGCTGCCGCCGGAGAACCGCAGCCCGGACTCGAACCCGCCGTAGCGCAGGTACGCGCGCCCCGGACGGGGCAGATCGTCGCGCATCAGGTACTGGGAGAACGCGCGGACGCGCGGGTTGCGATAGGAGATCCGCTCGCCGATCGAGCGGTATTCCGCCTGCGCAGTCTCGCTCACGCCCGCGAACGGGTCAGGCCTGCTCTGCACGCCGAACTCGGTCAGGTACACGTCGACGCGCCGTTTGACGGCGTGCGCGTGGCGCGCGCGGTCCAGCGCCCGCGTGAGCCGCGACAGCGACCCGATCGTCACGTCGTCCGGGTTAGAGGACACGAACCAGGGTCCCTTCGTGGTGGTGTAGGGATGGTGGGCCCAGCCGTCGACGTCGAGCGCGCCGCAACCCTTCCGACGGTGGTAGGACGAGCTCAGGCACAGGGAGCCGCGCACGAACGCCAGCGGTGCGACGACGTGGCTGTTGCCGCGCGGGGCCGTCTCTCCCATCAGCACCCGGTCGTGACCGTTGCCCGAGGCGTGGAGGCCCCTGCGGGCGGCGCGGTAGAGCTGCCGGTAGAGCTTCGGCGAGTACGGGTGACCGTCGACGTACTGCGGGGCCAGGAACTCGGGATGGTTGGGCTCGTTCCAGACTGACCAGTAGTCGACCTGCGCGCCGTAGCGGCGGCCGACCGCGGTCACGAAGCGCCCGAAGCGGGTGGGACTCGGACGGGTCACCCGGTCCTGGCGCGCGCGTGTCGCCCACTTCGGTCCGGGGCCGCTGACGGTGACCAGCAGCCGGACGCCGCGCGCGCGGGCGTCGGCGAACAGGCGGTCATAGATCGCCCACCCCGATGCCGGATAGGCGGCGGGATCGCGCTCATCGAAGCCTGGGACGCTCTGGGCGTCCGGATCGGGCGCGACATCCTGCCAATAGAGGACCACCCGGAGCCAGTGCACGCCGAGCGCCTTGATCTCGTCGAGCATCTGCGCGCGCATCGCTGGATCCGGACTGCGCGCCTCGCGCGTGGCCTGGAAGATCGTGAACTGCGATTGGTTGGCGGAGGCCATGGACGGCGCCGCGAGCGCGATGACCGCGGCCAGGGCCAGGGTGGAGATCAGACAGCGCAAGATGCTGCTCCTTTCGTCGGACAACCATGAGTCGCGCGAGGGCGCAGGGATGACGCACCGCGCCGAGCGCGACTCCGGTTCCCCCACGCGCCGGCGACTGGAAAGTCGCGGCGGCCGGTTCGCCCGCGAACCGGCACGCCGGCGGCCGGTCAGGCCAGCGACGGCTCTTCGTTGAGCGCGGGGCGGATGTGCAAGCACCAAGGGATGCCACACATCGGAACTCGTACCCGCCGGGTGGCGCTCGCCGCCACCGCCATCGGACTGCTCACCCCGCCCGTCGCGCTCGCCGCGGACGACCCGGTGGACGGCGGCGCGCGCAACCCGAGCAACAACGCGTCCTCGGGCTTCTCGCGCGAGACCCAGATCATCGGCGAGATCGCGCAGAACCAGGGCGGGTTCGCCGCCGGCACGGGCGGCTACGTCACCCGGCAATCGAACAAGTCCGACTCCGGCGGCGGCGCCATCTACGGCTGCCGCGCCAAGGCCGGCACTGAGTCGTGCGTCGCCGCCAACAACCTGGCCAACGGCGACGCGTTCCGTTTCCAGTCCACGGAGAGCGCGCCGACGATCGGCCGCTTCCTGTTCGGGCTGAACCTCAGCAAGCCCGTCGCCAAGCCCCCGTTCGTCACCAACGGAACCGGCCTCGTGGCCAACCTCAACGCCGACAAGCTCGATGGCAAGTCCGCGGAGGAGTTCGCGGCCAAGACCGACCTCCAGGACTACCTGCCCAAGGGCAGCGTGCTGTTCGCCCGGGTGGCGTCCGACGGGACGACGATCCAGACCAACCGGGGCGTCCCGGCCGGGCGCACCGCATCGGTGGACACGACCGGCGGCAACGCGACGGTGACCGTCCCGTTCAGCGGTGACATCAGCGGCTGCGTGGCGACCGGCAGCGCAGCGTCCACCCCGGCCGGCGGCGCCGGGCCGGTGGTGGTCACGATCGGCACCGACAAGAGCAGCGTGGTCGCGACCGAGACCGGCGTCACGACCCCCTACTCGGTCTCAGTGCAGGTCACCTGTTGACGGCCACACGGTTCGCCGGCTGACCGACCGCGGGCCGCTGGAAGCGGCCCGCGGGCAATCTTGACCCCGGCGTGGACTCCTCACTACCCGACGTGCTGCCCGCCCGCCTCGCTCGTCCGACCACCACGGACGACGAGGGCGCTTGGCTGCTCCTGTTCATCGGGGCCCGGATGGCGGCGACGATCATCGCCGCGGCGGTCATCGTCTGGGGCGGCCTGAGCGGCCTCGACCTGCTCCTGCTGGCCTACGGACCCCTCAGCACCGTCGTGTTCGCGGCCGTCCCGGCGATCCGCACGTGGCCAGGGTCCTGGGCCCTCGACTGCGCGGCCACGCTGGCGTTCGTGCTGTCCTCGGGCGACTGGCGCAGCCCGTTCTACCTGCTCTGGCTGGGGAGCCTGGCCCTGCCCGCGACGTCACTCCCGCTGCGTCGCGCCTTCTGGCTCGCCGCCGGCGCCGCACTGCTGTACCTGGTGGTCGCGGTGCTCGGCGGCCCGGCCCCCGGACGGCTGCAGGTCAGGTCGTCCGAGACGCTGGCGATCCACGTGTCGCTGCCGTTCCTGCTCGTCTGCTCGCTGGCCTACGCCGCGGAATCGCTCCGGCGTCTCTCGCTCGAGCGTTCAGCACGCGAGCGGCTAGCCATCGAGGCCGAGCGGCGCCGGATCGCGTGGGACCTGCACGACTCCGCCAAGCAGCGCCTGCACGCCGCGCATCTGCTCGTCAGCTCGCTCGCCGGCCGCGTCCCCGAGGCGGTCGAACCCACCGTGGGACGGGCGACCGTCGAGCTCGAGTCGGCGGCGTCGGACATGGACACGAGCCTCGCCGAGCTGCGCTCTCCGCTAGAGGGCCGGCGCCTGGACGACGCGCTGCGCGCCCGGGCCGACGAGCTCGACACGGGCACCGTGCGACTCGAGATCCATGGCCGCGCGCCCAAGCTTCCTCCGTTGGTGGGCGCGCACGTGTACCGGATCGGCTGCGAGGCGATCACCAACGCGCTGCGTCACGCCGACGCCACCGCCATCGACGTCACCGTCGGCACGATCGGCGACCTCCTGCAGCTGGCGATCCTCGATGACGGCCGTGGCCTGCCTGCGGAGCTGCGACCGGGCGCCAACGGCCTGGTGGCGATGGAGAACCGGGCCGCCACGATCGGCGGGCGGCTCCAGATCGCGAGTCCGCCCGACGGCGGAACCCTGATCGAGCTCCACGTCCCACTCAACCGCAATGGAGGCCACCCATGATCCGCGTTGCCGTCGTCGACGACCACCCCGCCCTGCGCGCCGGGCTCCAAACCGTCCTCCGGAGTGAACCCGGCCTCGTCTTCGCCGGGGAGAGCAGCGGCGATGCGCAGACCCTCTGGCCGCTGCTGCAGCGTGTGCGCCCCGACGTCATCCTGCTCGACTATCACCTGCCCAAGGGCGACGGGCTGCAGCTCTGCTATCGCATCATGCAGGAGGTCCCCGCTCCGCGGGTGATCATCTTCTCCGCCTATGCCAGCCCCGAGCTGGTCGTGCCCGCCCGGCTGGCGAAGGCCGGCGCGATCATGAACAAGGGCATCGGTGCGCGCGAGCTGTTCGAGGGCATCCGCAGGGTGAGCGCGGGCGAGGATCTCCTGGGCGATCTCTCCGCGACGGCGCTGCGCGACGCGAACGCCCGCCTGCGCGAATCCGATCGGGCACTGGTCGGCATGCTGCTCGACGGCGTCACCGAGAGCGAGGCCGCGCAGACGTTGCGGCTCGCGTCACGCGACGTGCGCCACGCCGTCCAGCGCATCCTCAGCCAGTTCCGGCTCGGCGCACCGATCGCCGGCGTCAACTGAACTCGGGCTGCTCGGCCGGCGGGTTCGCCGGCGAACCGGTCAGGGTTCGACGAGTCCGCGCCGGACGGCGTACAGCGTGAGCGCGACGCGGTCGCGCAGGTTGAGCTTCTCGAGCACGTTGTGCCGGTGGCGCTCGACCGTGTTCACACTGATCGAGAGGATGTCGCCGATCTCGCGGCTCGTGTGCCCCTCGGCGATCAGCTTGACGACCTCGCTCTCCCGCGGGCTCAGATCCTCACCCGGCGCCAGCTCTCCGCGCTGGACGCGGCCGAGATAGTCGCGGACCAACGCCCCGACCGCCTTCGGGTAGAGGAACGGGTCACCACGCATGGCCGTGCGGCAGGCGCCGACCAGATCGGACTCCGCCGACGACTTGAGCACGTAGCCGGCGGCGCCCACGCGCAGCGACTCGAACAGGAACTCCTCGTTGTCGTGCATGGACAGCATCAGGATCCGCAGGTCGGGCTTGTAGTCGAGGATCCGCCGCGCGGCCTGCAGTCCCGTGAGCTTCGGCATCGAGATGTCGAGGATCGCCACGTCGATCTCCTCGCGCTGCGCGGCAGCCACGGCCTCCGCCCCGTCGGCCGCCTCGGCGATGACGGTCATGTCGACCTCGTCCTCGAGGATGCGTTTGAGCCCAGCGCGGACCAGGGTGTGGTCGTCGGCGATGAGGATGCGGATGGCCACGTCAGTCCGGAACGGGAACCAGGAGCCGGACCTCGGTGCCGGTCTGCCCCGGGCAGGGGACGACCTCGAGTCTGGCGCCGATCAACAGGGCACGCTCACGCATTCCCCGGATGCCTCCGGCCGACTCCTCGGCCGCCGTCGCGGCGATGCCCACGCCGGCGTCGTGGACCACAAGCTCGACGTCGTCGTCGCGCGCCGCGAGTGAGACGTGCGCCCGCTCGGTTCTCGCATGGCGGACGACGTTCGTCAGCGCTTCCTGGGCCACGCGGTAGACGACGAGCTCGGCGTCCGGGCTCAGGGCGGGCAGTTCCGGCTCAAGCGCCCGCCGGATCACAACCCCGGTACCGTCCTCGATGCGATCGCACAGGTTACGCAACGCGGGCACGAGGCCGAGCTCGTCGAGCACTTCGGGACGCAGCCGTCGCGCCAACTGCCTGACCACCTCGAGCGTCTCCTTCGTCGCCGCGCTGGTCGCGCCAAAGTCTTCGGCCAGCTCGGCGGGCGCGGAGCGCGCCAGCCGGTCCAATTGGAGCAGCAGCGCGGTGAGCCGCTGGCCGATCTCATCGTGCAGCTCGGCGGCCACCCGCCTTCGCTCGGTCTCCTCAGCGACCAGCGCGCGGTAGCCGCTCTCGCGCCGCTCCGTCTCCAGCCGGTCGAGCATCCGGTTGAACGTCTCGGCGAGTCGCGTGACTTCGGATTCGGGACCGATCTCGGGCAGGCGATGGCCCGGATCGAGCGGGTCGATCGCGTTCATCAACCCGGCGAGTTGGACGAGCGGCGCGAAGGCGCGACGCATCAGGACGAGGTTAACGGTCAGGAGCACCGCCAGCCCGGCGGCCAGCACGACGACGCGCCCGTTGGCCGGCTGGATCGTCAGCACGATGCCGGCGCCCAGGAGCACGGCGGCGTTCGGCACGAAAAGCCGCCAGAAGAGCGGGATGTATGGCGCGGCGGGGCGGGGTGAGCTGGACACGAGCCGGGCATGACGCTAGCGGGCTCACCCCGCCGTTAGCTGTGGTCGCGCGGCTCGAGCGGTCACGACGGGGCCCTGACCGCCGGGCGCGGCAAAGCGGCACCCCCTTCACCCCTCGAGCTGGCCGAGGCTGATCTGCGGCCGGCGCCGCGTGCCGTCCGGGCCCCGCACGGTCACGCTGACCCTGTGACCGGGTTTGAGGCCCGCCAGCACCGAGGTGAGCGTGCCCACGTCCGGGGTCGACTTGCCGTCGAGCGCAAGGACGATGTCGCCGCGCTGGAGCCCCGCCCGATCGGCCGGTCCGCCTGCGGTGACGCTGACGATCGCCACGCCGCCGCCGGTCACGGTCGCCACCCGGACGCCGAGCCCGGCGCGGCCGGACTGAGTGACCCGGCCGTGCTCGATCAGCTGATTCGCGATCGATGACACGGTGCTGCTGGGGATGGCGAAGCCGATGCCCGGCGCCGCCGAGCCACCGAGTTCGGGGTCGGTCGCCGCGAGCGTCGGGATCCCGACCACCTGGCCCTGGAGGTCCACCAGCGCGCCGCCGCTGTTGCCGGGATTGATGGCAGCGCTGGTCTGGATCGCCGACGGCAGCGTCACGCCGTCGGCGCCTTCGCTGACCGTGCGGCCGAGCGAACTGATGATCCCCTGGGTCACGCTCGAACGCAGGCCGAGCGGGTTGCCGACCGCCATCACGATGTCGCCGACCGTGAGCTTGCTCGAGTCGGCGAACCGCGCGGGTTTGAGGTCGCCCGATTGCGCGCGCACGACGGCGAGGTCACCGGGCTGCCAGCGCCCGACGAGGCTGCCGTTGACCTGCTTGCCGGACGCGAGCGTGACCTTGAAGCTCTGCGAGCTACCAACCACGTGCGCGTTGGTGACGATGTCGCGCCGGGTATCGAACACGATGCCCGAGCCGAGGCCTTCGCTGGTCTCGATCTGCACGACCGACGGGGAGACGTCCTGCACCGCCCCGGTGTAGAGGGTCTGGAGCGCGACCGCCGAGGCGCTCGCGGGTGTCGGGATGGCGGCTGGGTGCGCCGTGTCGCCACACGAGGCGAGGGCGATCGCGGCCAGTGCCGCCGTGGCTGCCGGACGAACGATCATTGCCCGCCGCGCTACCCGCCGACCCGTGGACCGCGGTCGGGGCGGTAAGCAGACGTACCGCCCTCACCAGGCGCCGCGAGCGAGCGCTTACGATCGCGCCGTGCTCGTGACGGGTGGCTGGTCCCAGACCGGCGTTTCCGCGATGCTGGTGGGTGCCTACGCGGTTCCCTACGCCGTGCGAGCCCGCGCGCTGCGCTGGCGCGCCCAGGCTGTGCCCGCCTGGCGGCGCGCATGCTTCGGCGCCGGCCTGCTGCTGCTGGCGCTGGCCGTCAGCCCCCAGTTCGGCCGCGCCGCCGACGACCGGCTGAGCGCGCACATGGTCGAGCACGCGCTGATCGGCGACGTCGCGCCGCTGCTGGTGGTCCTGGGCCTCACCGGACCGCTGCTCGCACCCGTGCTGCGGACGTACGGCCTCCGGCGGGCACGGGCGCTGTCACATCCCGTGGCGGCCGTGGCGCTGTGGGCGACCGACCTCTACCTGTGGCACCTCCGCTTCGCCTACGAGGCGGCGGTCGAGCACGATCTCGTCCACGTAGTCGAACATGCCTGCTTCTTCGCCTTCGGTGCGAACCTGTGGCTGGCGCTGCTCGGTCCGCTGCCCAAGCCGGCGTGGTTCGGCAACGGCGCGCGGCTCGGCTACGTGCTGGTCGTGCGGATCGCCGCCACGATGCTGGCCTACGCCTTCATCTGGTCGGGGACCGCGTTCTACCCGCACTACGTCGTGACCGCCGAGCGGGCGGCGCGCAGCCCGGTGACCGACCAGAACGTCGCGGGCGCGGTGATGCTGGTCGAGGAGAGCGTGGTCATGGTCTCGCTCTTCGGGTGGCTGCTGATCCGCACCCTGCGTGACGCCGAGCGCCGCCAGCAGCTCACCGAACTGGCAGCGGCGAGCGGGATCGCGCTCGACGAGCGCCGGATCGCGCGGGCGGTCGCCGCCGAACGGGGCGACGCGCTGGCGCGACGGCTGAGGGAGACGCCGCGGGCATGAGGCGCGGTGCGCCCGCTGACCGGCGGCGAGCGATCCGGCGCGCGCCGCGCCGCGTGCGTTCCCGGACCGTCGGCCCTGCCCTGCTGATCGCCGCCTGCGGCGCGCTGACCGGCTGCGGCGGGCGCCAGTCCACGCTCGCTCCGGCCAGCCAAGCGTCGCACGACATCGCGAAGCTCTGGTGGTGGATGCTCCTGGTGGCGTGCGTGGTGTTCGCGGGCGCGCTCGGCCTGCTGGCGATCGCGGTCCTGCGCCGCCGCCGCACCGGGCTGCCGGTGGTCGACGGCGGAGCGAAACTGAACCTGCGGCTTGTCGTGGTGTTCGGGATCGTGATCCCGGCCGGCGTCAACATCGCGCTGTTCATCGTCGCCAACTTCTTCCTGATCAAGGAGACGGAGGCGCCCGCCGCGTCGACGACGCCGCTGACCATCCAGGTGGTCGGCCGCCAGTGGTTCTGGGAGGTGCGCTACCCGGGCACCGCGGCGGTCACGGCGAACGAGATCCACATCCCCGCGAACACGCGCGTGAACGTCGTCGCGACCACCGGCGACGTGATCCATTCGTTCTGGGTCCCGCGACTGAACCGCAAGATCGACATGATCCCGGGACGCCGGAACCGGGTGCTGCTCTACGCCGACAAGCCGGGGCGTTACCGCGGGCAGTGCGCCGAGTTCTGCGGCGCCGAACACGCGCGCATGGCGATGTACGTGGACGCCCAGACGCCCGCGGACTTCGATCGCTGGCTGCGCGCCGAAGCGGCCGACGCACAGCAGCCGGTCACAGCGGCCGCACGGGCCGGCCGGCAGGCGTTCATGAACGACTCGTGCGCAAGCTGCCACATGATCCGCGGCACGCAGGCCCGCGGGCAGGTCGGACCGGATCTGACGCACGTCGGCTCGCGCAGCACACTGGCCGCGCTCACGCTGCCCAACACCCAGGCCGCGCTCGCCCAGTGGCTGCGTGACCCGCAGCACATCAAGCCCGGAAACCGGATGCCCGACCTCGGACTGTCCGAGGCGGACATCCGTGACCTGGACAGCTACCTGGAGGGCTTGAAGTAGCCGTGGCGGTCATCGACACCCCCGCCGGCCGCGCGGTCAGCGCGCGCCTGAGCCGGATCTGGACCGAGCGTCCCGGCGTCGCCGGCTGGCTCACCACCACCGACCACAAGCGGATCGGGCTGATGTACCTGTTCGCCTCGCTGACCCTCTTCGGCGCGGGCGGCGTCGAGGCAATGATCATGCGCACCCAGCTGATCCGCCCGGAGAACGGCCTGGTCGGGCCGAGTGCCTACGACCAGCTGTTCACCATGCACGGGATCACGATGATCTTCTTCTTCGTGATCCCGATCTCGACGGGGGCGTTCGGGAACTACCTGCTGCCGCTGATGATCGGGGCGCGCGACATGGCGTTCCCGCGCATGAACGCGCTCTCGTTCTGGATCTTCCTGAGCTCGGGGATCATCGTCTACACGTCGATGGTGCTCGGCAAGGCGCCCGACGCGGGCTGGTTCAACTACGTCCCGCTGGCCAACGCGCAGTTCAGCCCCGGCCCCAACATCGACTTCTACTGCCTCGGCCTGATCCTCAACGGGACCTCGTCGACCGCCGCGGCGGTCAACTTCATCGTCACGATCTTCAAGGGCCGCGCGCCCGGCATGTCGATCAACCGCATGCCGCTGTTCTGCTTCGCGTTCCTCGCCGTCTCCTTCGCGCTCGTCTTCGCGCTCCCGCCGCTGACCTGCGCGCTCGGCTTCCTGGAACTCGACCGGCAGGTCGGCACGCACTTCTACGACGTCGCCCAGGGCGGCGATCCAGTGCTGTGGCAGCACCTGTTCTGGATCTTCGGCCACCCCGAGGTCTACATCATCATCCTTCCGGCGTTCGGGATCGCAACCTCGATCATCCCGACCTTCACCGGCCGCCGGATGGTCGCCTACCCGCTCGTCGCGGTCGCCGAGCTGCTCGTCGCCTTCATCGGTTTCGGGGTCTGGGCACACCACATGTTCGCGGTCGGGATGGCCACCACCACCACGATCTACTTCGCCGCCGCCAGCATGATCATCGTCATCCCGTCGGCGATCCAGCTGTTCTCGTGGCTGACCACGATCGTCACCGGCCGGCCGCATTTCCAGACGCCGCTGCTCTGGATCGTCGGCTTCATCGTGTTCTTCATCATCGGCGGCCTGAGCGGCGTGATGTTCGCCGCCGTGCCGTTCGACCAGCAGGTCACCGACACCTACTTCATCGTCGCCCACTTCCACTTCGTGATCTTCGGCGCGGCGGTCTTCCCGCTGCTCGGCGGGCTCTATTACTGGTTTCCCAAGGTCACCGGGCGGATGTACTACGAGCGCGTCGGCAAGGTGTCCTTCTGGATCGCGTTCGCCGGCACCGCGATCACCTTCATGCCGATGCACATCGCCGGCCTGCTCGGCATGCCGCGCCGCCAGTGGACCTATCCCGCCGACGTCGGCTGGGGCACGACCAACCTGATCGAGACGCTCGGCTCCTACCTGCTCGCCGCCGGGCTGGCGCTGGTGTTCATCAACCTCGCGCTAAGCCTGCGCCGCGGCAAGCCCGCGGGGTCTGACCCGTTCGGCGGCGACACGCTCGAATGGGCGACGACGTCGCCGCCGCCGCCGTACAACTTCGTCGTCATCCCGACGGTTACGAGCCCTTACCCGATGTGGGACCGGCGCGACCGCGACGAGGACCTGCGCCGCGTCCGCGAGGGCGAGCTGGTGCTCGACGAGGGCCATCAGACGCCGGCCAGCACGGTGGTCGACGGAGAGCTCGACGAGGTGCTCGACATGCCCTCGGACTCGCCGTGGCCGATCACGCTGGCCGGGTTCCTCGCGCTGGTGTTCGTGTTCCTGCTCACGGGCCACTGGACCACGGCGCTGGTCTTCGCCGGGGCGGTGGCGGTCGTGCTCGGCGCCTGGCACTGGCGCGAGGGCGGCGCGCAACTCGCCGGAGCGGTGCAGCGCGCGCAGCCGAACGGCTGGTGGGGGATGGCCGTCTTCCTGTCCTCGGAGGCGGCGCTGTTCGGCTCGGTGATCGGCACCTACTTCTACCTGCGCGTCACGTCGCCGCAGTGGCCGCAGAGTGGCATCGCCCCGCCGGCGGCCATGCTGCCGCTGGCCCTCACCGGCGTGCTGGTCGCCTCCTGCCTGCCGATGTGGTGCGCGTCCCGGGCCGCGCGGCGCGACCGGCGCGGCGCCGCGCTCGCCTGGATCGGCCTCGCGATGGCGCTCCAGGCGGGCTATCTCGCCGCCCAGATCGTGAGCTACGTCGGCGATCTCGGCGACTTCTCGCCGACCACCAACGCCTACGGCTCGATCTACTTCACGATGCTCGGCCTGCACCATGCCCACGTGGCGGTCGGGCTCGCGCTGGACCTGTGGCTGCTGCTGCGCCTCGCCGGCGGGCTGACGAGCTACCGCCTCGTGGCCGTGCGCGCCGTCTCGCTCTACTGGTATGTGATCGCCGCCGTGGCCGTCGCCGTCGTCCTGACCCAGGTGTCGCCGTCGTGAGCCGCGCGGGCGGCCTCGCGTGGCTGGGCGCGCTCGGGCCGCCGTTCGCCTGGGCGTTCCAGCACGTCAGCGGCTACGCGATCGGTCTCTCGGACTGCCCCGACAACACGGCCGGACCGGACTGGAACGTCCCCGTCGACACGCTGACGATCATCGTCGGCGGGACGGCCGCGGTCGTCGCCGCACTCTGCGGCCTGTCGGCCGTGCTCGCCTTTCGGGCCACCCGTGAGGCGAGTGACTACGACGCCCCGCCGGCCGGACGGATTCATTTCCTGTCGATGATCGGCATGGCGATCACGCCGTTGTTTCTGGCGATGATCCTGATGAGCAGCGCGGGCGCGGTCTACGCGCAGGGGTGCGTGCAATCGTGAAGCGGCTGCTGGTCCTCACCACCGTGGCGCTGGCGCTGCTCGTGCCGCGCGCGAGTGCGGCGCCCCCCTCGGGCCCGCCGATCGTCCCGGCCGGCGGCGAGGGCGGCGCGTCGGCGCTCGAGCTGGGCCAGGAGCTGTTCGCCGCCAACTGCGTGCGCTGCCACGGGATCGCGGGCCGCGGCCGGACCGGGGGATCGGACCCGGCGCTGCAGGGCCCGTCGCTGCGCGGCGTGGGGGCGCTGGCCGCCGACTTCTACCTGCGCACGGGATACATGCCGCTGGCCGACGCGCGCCGGCAGCCGGTCCGCGCGCGCCCGCGCTTCGGCGGCAAGGAACTGCAGGCGGTGGTGGCCTACGTGGCCTCGCTGGGCGCCGGCCCCGCCGTCCCGACCCCGGAACCGCGCGCCGGAAGCCCTGAGCAGGGTCGTGCGCTGTTCACCAACCACTGCTCGGGCTGTCATCAGGTCGTCGCCGAGGGCGGCGTGCTCACCGGCGCGAAGGCGCCGCCGCTGAACCGCGCGACGCCGCGGCAGATTGCCGAGGCGGTGCGCATCGGGCCCTACGCCATGCCGAAGTTCACCACGAGCGCGATCAGCGACGCGCAGTTGAAATCGATCGTCGCCTACGTCGAGTACGCGAAGCACCCGCACGATGCGGGCGGCTGGGGAATCAACCACCTCGGCCCGTTCCCCGAGGGGATCGTCGTCTGGCTGCTGGCGATGCCGGTGCTGCTCGGCTTCTGCCTGGCGATCGGAAAGCGGCGCTCAGCATGAAGACGATCCTCGGATGGCTGCTGGCCCTGTTCGCCGTCGCCCGCCGCGACGAGCCCGCCGAGCAGGGCCCGCCGGCGCAGCGGATCGTCGCCCGCGCCGAGTCGCGCCCCGGCGCCGAGCTCGCCGTCGCCGGGCTGCTGGTCGCGACCGCCGCGGCCGCCGCCTTCGCGGTCGTGGCCTACGGCGTCGGCTGGTCGACCCGGGCGTTCGGCGGCGCGCTCGCCGCGGCACTGGTGCTGCTGGGCATCGCGCTGGTGGTGGCCGCCAAGACCTTCATCGTCACCGAGGAGCTCGACGAGGACTACCCGCCCGAGGCCAACCCCGGAGAGCAGGAGAAGGTCGCGGCCATCGTGCGCCAGAGCGGCGACGGGATCACCCGCAAGCGCCTGCTCGGCGGGGCCGCCGGGCTCGCGGGAACAACGCTCGGAGCCGCGCTGATCGCGCCCGCCGTCTCGCTGGGCCCGGTCTTCGACACCAGCCGCCTCAACCAGTCGCCATGGTTCCGCGGGCGCGCCCTGGTCGACGAGGAGGGCCGGCCGCTGATCGCCGACGAGATCGACAGCGGACCGTTCTACACGGCGTTTCCGGAGGGTGCCGACCGCAAGCAGATCTCCGCGCCGGTGATCCTGGTCAAGCTCGATCCGGCCGAGCTCCGGCTTCCGCGCGGGCGCGCCGGTTGGGCGCCCGAGGGGATCGTCGCCTACTCGAAGATCTGCACGCACGCGGGCTGCGCGATCGCGCTCTACCGCAACCCGCTGTTCGAGCCGACCGAGCCCAGGCCCGCGCTCGTCTGCCCCTGCCACTACTCCACCTTCGACCCGGCGGCCGGCGCCAAGGTGCTCTTCGGGCCGGCCGGGCGCCCGCTGCCGCAGCTGCCGCTGATGATCGGCGACGGGCGCCGCCTGCTCGCCGCCGGCAACTACTCCGGTCCGCTTGGCCCGTCCTGGTGGGGGGTGCGCAAGGCGTGAAGCACGACCTCGTCAAGGATCCCGTCGCCTTCATCGATCAGCGCGCCAACGCCGCGCCGCTGCTGCGCAAGGGCCTGCGCTACCTGTTCCCCGACCACTGGTCGTTCCTGCTCGGCGAGGTGGTGCTCTACGCGTTCATCGTGCTGATCGCCACGGGCACGTTCCTGGCCCTGTTCTTCCAGCCGAGCCTCGCCGACACGGTCTACCACGGATCCTACGCGCCGCTGCGGGGCGCGACGATGAGCCACGCCTATGCCTCGGCCGTCGACCTCTCGTTCAAGGTCAAGGCGGGGCTGCTGATGCGCCAGACGCACCACTGGGCGGCCGACGTCTTCATGGCCGCGATCGTCATGCACCTGCTACGCGTGTTCTTCACCGGAGCGTTCCGCAAGCCGCGCGAGCTGACCTACCTGATCGGCGTGACGATGCTCTTCCTCGGGCTGCTGGAGGGCTACCTCGGCTACTCGATGATCGACGACCTGCTCTCCGGCATGGGACTGGCGATCGGCTACGGGGTCGCGCTCTCGATCCCCCTGCTCGGGGGCAACCTCGCACTGCTCATCTGGGGCGGCCCGTTCCCCGGCGACCCGTCGTTCGAGTCGCGCATGTTCATCGCCCACGTGTTCGTCTTCCCGGCGATTCTCACGGCCCTCATCGGGGGGCACCTGGCGCTGGTCGCGCTGCGCCACCACACGCAGTTCCGCGGCAGCGACCCGCGGGCCGGCGAGCGCCGCCTGGTCGGCGTGCCGATGTTCCCGGGCCAGGCGGCGCGCTCACTCGGGCTGCTCGCGGGGACGGCCGGCGTGCTCTTCGCACTCGGCGCGCTGGTGCAGATCAATCCGATCTGGCTGTGGGGGCCTTACGAGACCTGGCTGGGGACTAACGGCGCCCAGCCCGACTGGTACCTCGGCTGGCTGATCGGAGCGCTGCGCCTGGTCCCGGGCTTCGACGTCACGATCGGCAACGCGACGGTCGTCGCGAATCCGTTCTGGGGCGGCGAGTTGTTCCCGACGGTCGTGCTCGCGGTGGCGGTCGGCTGGCCCTGGATCGAGCGGCGCGTCACCGGCGACCGGTCGGCGCACAACCTCCTCGACCGGCCGCGCGACGCCCCGGGGCGGACGGCCTTCGGCCTCGGCTTCCTCACCTGGGTGGTGCTGGTCTTCTTCGCCGGCTCGTCGGATCGGCTGTTCGTCTTCCTCGGCCTGAGCTACGTCACCCAGATCTGGTTCTGGCGCTTCGCGGTCTGGATCCTGCCGCTGGTCGTCGGCTGGATCGCGTATCGCGCCTGCCAGGCCCTTCAGCGCTTCGAAGCGGTCGACGCGATCCGGCACTCGGCCGAGGAGGCGGCGACGGCCGCGCCGCCCCCGGTAAGCGGGGTTACGGACCGCGGCGACGACTAGCGAGCCGGGGGTAGGCCCCCCGCACCCCGATCCGCAAGGAGGCGCCATGAACCGGCTTCGCGTCGATGACCCTGACCTGAGCACGGAGGCGAACCGGCTGCTCACCGACGAGCTGCGTGCCGCCGTCGGCGACACGCCGGGCGAGACGATTCGCCACGTTCCCGAGAGCGGCCGCGCCAGGCTTGGGGCGACGCTCGGTGACAACCGGCTGCTGCTGGCGGTCACGTTCACCACGTTCGTGGTCGTCGGCATGATCGTGACCCTGGTCACCGGCAGCTGGTGGGCGCTCGTGGGCGCGGTGGCGGTACACGCGGTGGGGACGGCGCTGGTGACCGGACTCGCCGTGCAGCTGACCACGACCGTGGAGCACGTCGCCCCTTCCACCGCGGCGCGGCTCGAGGCCGCCGGGGTCCGCGATCCCGACCGCGCCCTCACCGACCTGGCGGCGCGCGCCGGAGGCGGGGTGGGCGACGTCGTATCGAGCGGCCACGATCGCCGGACCGTCCCGGCCGCCGAGGACGCTCCGCAAGCCGAGCTCGAGCAGCGCTCCGCGCTGACACCGGCCGCGGAGCCAACCGCGCCGGCCCCGGAGCGCCGCTGACTCTGGCGCTCCCGGATGCATCGGCCTCGACCCGCGCATTGATCTCAGGGTCCAGCGCCTCGCCCGGCAGGGCCTGGGACGCTTGAGGCGGGCCCAGATCTGTTCGTGTGCTGACCGTGCGGCGAGCGGTCGCGAGCCGCCAGGGCAGACGTCGCTCCACATGGCAGACGTCAGCTTCGACCAGGTCGGCAAGGTCTACGCCGACGGGACGCGCGCGGTGCGGGACTTGAACCTGGACATCGGCGACGGCGAGTTCGTCGTGCTGGTCGGCCCGTCGGGCTGCGGCAAGACGACCGCGCTGCGGATGCTCGCCGGGCTCGAGGAGATCACCGAGGGCGCCGTGCGCATCGGCGAGCGCGTGGTCAACCACGTGCCGTCGCGCGACCGCGACATCGCGATGGTGTTTCAGAGCTACGCGCTGTACCCGCACCTGAGCGTGTACGAGAACATCGCGTTCGGACTGCGGGTGAAGGGCGTGGCCAAGGACGAGATCGACCGGCGCGTGACCTCCACCGCCCGGACGCTCGATCTCGAGCCCCTGCTCGCACGCAAGCCGCGCGCCCTCTCGGGCGGCCAGCGCCAGCGCGTCGCGATGGGCCGCGCGATCGTACGCCAGCCGCAGGCGTTCCTGATGGACGAGCCGCTGTCGAACCTCGACGCCAAGCTGCGCGTGCAGATGCGGGCGGAGATCGCGCGCGTGCAGGATGACCTGGGCACGACCACGATCTACGTCACCCACGACCAGGTCGAGGCCATGACCATGGGCGACCGCGTCGCGGTGATGCGCAAGGGCGAGTTGCAGCAGGTGGCCGAGCCGCAGGAGCTCTACGACCGGCCGCTGAACCTGTTCGTCGGCGGCTTCATCGGCAGCCCGTCGATGAACCTGCTCGACGCCACCGTCGAGTCCGACGACGGTGGCCTGGCGCTCTCGCTCGGCGACCGGCGGCTGGCGCTCGATCCGGCGACGCTTCGCCGCCGGCCCGCCCTTCGCGAGTACGCAGGCCGCACCGTCGTGCTCGGCATCCGCCCCGAGCAACTCGAGGACGCGGCGCTGGACGGCGCAGACGGCGCAGCGCTGAGCGGCCACGTCACCCTGCGCGAGGCGCTCGGCTCCGAGCTGGTCGTGCACTTCACCGTCGACGCCCGGCCCGCGATGACCGACGAGGTCCGCGAACTCGCCGAGGACATCGGCGGCCCGGTCCGCGAGGCGTCGCAGGCGACCGTCGTGGGCCGCTTCTCCCCGGCCTCGCGCGTTCGCGAGGGCGAGACGCTCGAGGTCGCCGTCGACACCTCCGAAATGCACTTCTTCGATCCGCACACGGGCCTCGGCATCTACGCCGGGGAGGCAAAAGGAGCACACACATGATCGGCTCGCGGATGGCCCCGCTCGCTGCGCTGGCGTCGTTGACCCTCGCCGTCGCCGCGTGCGGCAGCGACAACGGCAAGACGGGCGCGAGCGCGTCCCCCACCGCCGCGGCCACGGCGCAGTCGTCGCTGTCGGGCAACGTCTCGATCATCGGCGTCTGGACCGGTGACGAGCAGAAGTCCTTCCAGGCCGTGCTCGCCGGGTTCAAGGCCAAGTATCCGAACATCAGCGTGAAGTACACGTCCGCCGGGGACAACGTCCCGACGGTGCTCGGGACCGCGGTCGCCGGCGGCAATCCGCCCGATCTGGCGGCGATCGCCCAGCCGGGCGTCGTGGCGCAGTTCGAGGCCAAGGGCGCGCTGAAGCCGATCGAGTTCGCCCGCTCGGACATCGAGAGCAATTTCCCCGCCGACTTCGTCAAGCTCGGGACGATCGACGACAAGCTGTACAGCTTCGTGTTCAAAGGCGCCAACAAGTCGACCGTCTGGTACAACGTCGCCGCCTTCAAGAACGCGGGCATCACCCCGCCCAAGGACTGGGACGGCTTCCTCCAGAACGCGAAGACGCTGAAGGCCTCGGGCGTTCGCGCCTACTCGATCGGCGGCGCCGACGGGTGGACGCTCACCGACCTGTTCGAGAACATCTACCTGCGCCAGGCCGGCCCGGACAAGTACGACCAGCTGGCCGACCACGAGATCAAGTGGACCGACGCCTCGGTCAAACAGGCCCTGACGACGATGGCACAGGTGCTCGGCGACAGCGCCAACCTGGTCGGCGGGACCACTGGCGCGCTGCAGACGGACTTCCCGAGCTCGGTCGAGAACGTGTTCCAGACGACGCCGAAGGGGGCGCAGGTGATCGAGGGCGACTTCGTGCCCGGCGTCGTGTCGTCCAAGACATCGCTCAAGCCCAAGACGGGCTATGACGTCTATCCATTCCCGTCGGTCGGGAACACCGGAACCGACGTGGTGGGCGGTGGGGACTCGATCGCCATGTTCAAGGACACGCCCGCGGCGCGCGCGCTCGTGCGCTACCTCGCGTCGGCCGACGCCGCCAAGCTCTGGGTCGAGCGCGGCGGGTTCTCGTCACCCAACAAGAACGTGCCGGCGAGTGCCTACCCGGACCCGATCACGCGCGAGACCGCGACGGCGATCGCCTCCGCCGACGCGTTCCGCTTCGACATGTCCGACCTCGCGCCGGCCTCCTTCGGCGGCACCGCAGGGCAGGGTGAATGGAAGATCCTCCAGGACTTCCTGGCCAACCCATCCGACGTGGACGGCACCGCACGCAAGCTGGAGGCGGCGGCCGCGAAGGCCTACAGGTGACCGCCGTCGGTCACACGCCGGCGGCGGAGCGCCGCCGGCGCGCCGGCGTGACCGTGGTGTTCCTCGGGCCCGCGCTGGTGTTCCTCGGGGTCTGGATCGTCTATCCGACGATCCGCACCGTCATCCGCAGCTTCTTCGACCGCCAGGGCAACTCATTCGTCTGGTTCGCCAACTACCGGACGCTGTTCACCAGCGACACGCTGGTCAAGGCGATCGAGAACAACGCCCTGTGGCTGGCGGTGGTCCCCGCGTTGGTCACTGCGATCGGGCTGATCTTCGCCGTGCTCACCGAACGGGTCCGTTGGTCGGTGGCGTTCAAGATCGTCGTCTTCATGCCGATGGCGATCTCGCTGTTCGCGGCGGGCGTGATCTGGCACCTGATGGACCAGCGCGACCCGAGCGAGGGCACGCTCAACGCGGCGATCAAAGTCGCCCACGACGCGGTGACGCCGTCCGGCGTACTCAGCGCGGCCCAGGCCTCGACGTCGACCCTGCGCGGCGATCCGCAGCACGGCTTCGTGCTGCAGCGCGCGCTGGCGCCGGGCCAGACCGCGGCGCTGGGGCTGACCGCGGTGCCGGCCGGCGACCTGCCCGCCCAGCGTGTCCAGGCCGCCACGCCGCGAGCGCGCCCCGGCGCGATCGACGGCGTGGTGTGGCGCGACTTCAAGCCCGGGGGCGGCACGCCCGGTCGGGTCGAGTCGGGTGAGATCGGGCTTGGCGGCGTCACCGTCCAGTTGCGCGACGGCACGAAGGTCGCGGCGACGACGCACACCGATCGCGACGGCAGCTTCGCCTTCACCGGGCTCGATCCCGGAAGCTACCGCGTAGCGGTCGCGCCCGCGACGTTCGCGGCGCCGTTCGCGGGCGTCGACTGGCTCGGACCCAGGCTGATCACGCCGGCGATCATGATCGCCTACATCTGGGTCTGGGCGGGGTTCGCGATGGTCGTGATCGCCGCCGGGCTCTCGGCGATCTCGCGCGAGGTGCTCGAGGCGGCACGCACCGACGGCGCGTCCGAGTGGCAGGTGTTCCGCCGCGTCACCGTGCCGATGCTGGCGCCGGTGCTCTCCGTCGTCTTCGTGACGATGCTGATCAACGTCCTGAAGGTGTTCGACATCATCCTGTCGGTCGCGCCCGGCTCCTCTCAGGACGACGCCAACGTGATCGCGCTCGCGATGTGGCGGACGTCGTTCGGCGGCGTCAACGACTTCGGCCTCGGGTCGGCGATCGCCACCTTCCTGTTCATCCTCGTGATCCCGGCGCTCGCGCTCAACGTCCGCCGCTTCAAGCGGGAGGTCTGATGCACTCCACCGTCGAACCGGCGGCCCCGGTCGCCGCCGAGCCGCCCGCCCCCGTGCCCGCGCCGGAGCCGCACGCGGCGCGAGTGATCCGCGCGGCGGCACGAGCGCCGTTGACGATCCTGCTGGCCGCCATCGGCCTGCTGTGGCTTGTCCCGACCTTCGCGCTGCTCGTGACGTCGCTGCTGCCCGCTGAACAGATCTCCCAGCTGGGCTGGTGGAAGGTCGTCGAGCGTCCCAATCTGGCCACGCTCGAGAACTACCGGGCCATCTTCGCCAACCACGCGATCATCCACGCGCTCGTCACCACCGTGGTGATCGCGGTGGGCAACACGGTGATCCTGGTCGTCGTCGCCTCGCTCGCGGGCTATGCGTTCGCGTGGCTCGAGTTCCCGGGGCGCGACGCGCTGTTCGTGGTCGTGATCGGGCTGCTCGTGGTGCCGATCCAGGTCGCGCTGATCCCGATCTTCTCGCTCTACAACGCGACCGGGCTGTTCGACACGGTGATCGGGCTGATCCTCTTCCACGTCGCGTTCGGGACGCCGTTCGCGATCTTCCTGCTGCGCAACTTCTTCGCCGGCATCCCCAAGGACATCCTCGAGTCGGCGCGCATCGACGGGGCGTCGGAACTGCGCATCTTCTTCCGGCTGATGCTGCCTCTCGGCCTGCCCGCGATCGCCTCGCTCGCGATCTTCCAGTTCCTGTGGACCTGGAACGATCTGATCGTCGCCCTCACCTTCGGCCGCAACGTGCAGCCGATCACCGTCGCGATCTTCACCCAGCTGCGCCAGTTCGGCTCGAACATCGAGCTGATCGCGCCCGCCTCGTTCGTCTCGCTCGCGATCCCGCTGGCGGTCTTCCTCGCCTTCCAGCGCTACTTCGTCCAGGGGCTGCTCGCCGGGTCGGTCAAGTAGTGCCTCCCTCGGCGCGGTCCGCGTGAGCCGCCTCAAAGCGCGCTGGGCCGACCTCTCGGGGAGCCTGGCCTTCGTCCCCGGGGTCATGGTCGCGCTCTTCGCCGTCCTCGGCGTGGGGCTGGTCGAGCTCGACCGGCGGCTCGACGTCACGGCCGGCTCGTTCGTCTTTGCGGGGGACGCGTCGGCGGCCCGGACCGTGCTGTCGGTGATCGCCGGATCGCTGATCACCGTCGCCGGCCTCACCTTTTCGATCACGATGGTGGCGCTGCAGCTCACCTCGAGCCAGTTCAGCCCGCGGATCCTGCGCACGTTCTTCGCCGACCGGGTCACCCAGATCACGATCGGGGCGTTCGTCGGCACGTTCGTCTACGCGCTGCTCGTGCTGCGGTCGGTCGGCGGGGCGCCGGTCCCACGGGTCAGCGTCACGGTCGCGTCCGGCCTGGGCATCGCCGCCGTGATCCTGCTCGTCGCCTTCCTGCACCACGTCGCGCAGCTGATCCAGGTCTCGCACATCACGGCCGCGATCGCGCACGACGCCCTGCGGCGCATGAACGCGCTCTACCCGGAGCGCTACGGCCGCGGCGAAGCCGGCGACGACAGGCTCGAGCACTGGCGTCGCGAGCCGTCTGACCGGGTGTTCCCGTCGCGGCCCGGCTACGTCCGCCGCCTCGACATCGACGCGCTGGCGGCAGCCGCGGACGGCCGCGCCCGGCGGGTCGCGATCCTCGTCTGCCCCGGCGACCTGGTGAGCGTCGACATGCCGATCCTCGAGCTGTGGCCGGCGGACGGCGCGCCCGCCGGCGCCCTCGCCGAGGCGGTCGAGATCGACAGCGAGCGCGACCTCGACCAGGACATCGACTTCGCGCTGCGCCAGCTCACCGACACGGCGCTGAAGGCGATGTCTCCGGGGATCAACGACCCGGCGACGGCGGTCACGTGCATCGCCTATCTGCGCTCGATCCTGGTCCGCCTCGCGGAGCGTGATCTGGCCGCCTCGGTCCGGCGCTTTCCGGGACGTGAGCTGACGATCCAGGCGCGCCGGCGCGGGTATGGCGAATACCTCGACGCCCTGCTCCAGATCAACCGCTGCCTCGACGGGGACGCGTGGGTCGCGGGCGAGCTGCTGCGCGCGCTCGAGGGCTGCGCGGCCGCCGCGGCGCGCTGCGGCGCGGGCGATCGGGCGCGGCAGTGCGTCGAGGTCGCGCGGACGGTGGCCGACCAGTCGGCGCGCGAGGCCGGCAACGACGTCGACCGCGCCGCGGCCGGCCCGCGGCTCGAAGCGGTGATCGCAGCGGCGCGGCCGGCCGGCCGGCCGGCGTAGCGGCTGGCCGCGCGCGGTTCGCGGACGCGCCGGAGCGACCGCGTCAGGGCCGGCTGCCGACCCTTGCCTGCGCCGCAGCGAGCAGCAGATAGACGGCCGTGGCGCCGGCGCCGGACACCGGCCAGCCCGCGCGCGCGGCAATCAGCCGGTCGAGCGCCCACGCCGAGAGGATCGCGCCGCCGGCGGAGAGCACATGCGAGTACGCCCAGATCGTCGCGTCGGACGTCTCGCCCGGAACGCTCCCGAGCCGCCAGGACCCCGTCGCGAGCGCCTCGAGCCCGACGAAGGCCACGACGGCGCCGGACATGAACAGCAGGACGTCGAGCGGGTGCGGAGCGCCCAACACGTCGATCCCGATCGCGCCGGTCCCCCAGATCGTCAGCGTATAGCCGTACGCGCCGGCACTGACGGCCAGCGTGGAGCGCAGCGAGCGCCGAAACGGATTCACCGCTTCACGTCCCGGCGGCGGCGCGTTTGGCGTCCAGCCGCTCGGCGAGGCGGGAGGCGAGCGCCATGATCGTCAGTGCCGGGTTCGCCGAGCCCTGCGTGGGCATCACGCTGCCGTCGCAGACGAACAGGTTCGGCACACCCCAGGCGCGGTGGTCGGCGTCGATCACGCTGTCCTCGGGGCCCGTCCCCATGCGGCAGCCGCCGACGAGGTGCGCGTAGCGGTCGATGGTCAGCGTGTCCTGGGCACCGGCGGCGTCCCAGATCGCGGCGAGCACCGTCTTCGCGTAGGCGATGTTGGCGCGGTCGTTGTCGGACTGCGTGTAGTCCATCCGCGCGATCGGCACCCCGTGCCGGTCGATCTCCTCCGCCAGCGTGACGCGGTTGTCGGGGTGCGGCAGCAACTCGTTGAGCACGCCGAGCGTGAACCAGTGGTTGTAGTCGCGCATGTACTCCCGCAGCGCGCGGCCCCAGTGGCCGTCGGCCAGCACGTGCTCGGCCCAGCCGATCGGCAGCGGCCCGACGGTCTGGATCGAGAACCCGCGCGCGAAGCCTCGCGCCTCGTCGGTCTCGTAGAACTGCTCGGAGGAGATCTCCGGCGGCGGCGCCTTGTACTGGCGCATCAGGTCGGGGAAGCGCCCGGCGACTTGCGACGCGCCTTGGACCATGATGTGGCGCCCGACCTGATCGTGATCGTTGGCGAGCCCGTGCGGCCACCGCGGGCTGGTGGAGTGCAGCAGCAGCCGCGGCGTCTCGATCGAGTAGGCGGCCACCGCGACCGCCGCGGCGCGCTGGAAGCGCTCACGGCCGTCGTGCATGTAGGTGACGCCGGTGCAGCGGCCGGCCTGGTCGATCTCGATCCGGACGGCGTGGCAGTCGGCGCGAACCTCGACGCCGTGCGCGATCGCGTCCGGCAGGTGCGTGATCAGCGGGGACGCCTTGGCGTTGACCTTGCAGCCCTGCAGGCAGAAGCCGCGATAGATGCAGTGCGGGCGGTTGCCGAACACGCCGTTCGGGATCGCCACCGGGCCGACGCGCATCTCGATCCCCGCCGCGCGCGCGCCGGCCCGGGCACGCTCCGCGCCGCCGCCGATCGGGTGCGCGGCGTGCGGGTAGCGGTGCGGGTCGCCCCACGGCCAGTCCTGCCCGGCGACCGGGAGTTCGGACTCGACGCGCTCGTAATGGGCCTTGAGCTCTGCGTAGCTGATCGGCCAGTCGGCCCCGACCCCGTCGCGGCTGCGGGTCTTGAAGTCGGACGGGTGAAAGCGTGGCGTGTAGCCCGCGTAGTGGACCATCGAGCCGCCGACGCCGTGCCCGGAGTTGTTCTTGCCCAGCTCGACCGGATCCGCTCCACCGATCATCCGCTTGGCCGTCCAGTACAGCCGGTGGCTGCCGGCCTCGTCGGAGACCCAGTCGCGATCGGGGTCCCAGAACGGCCCGGACTCCAGCACGACGATCCGCCAGCCTCTGCGCGCCAGGCGCTGCGCGAGCGTGCTGCCGCCCGCGCCGGCCCCGACGATCACCAGGTCCACCTCGTCCCCGTCGCGGTAGCTCGCCATCGACGCGCGCCCCGGCAGGGCGCGGGCGTGGACGTCGAGCAGGAAGCGCGAGTCGTTCTCGGCCGGCCCGGCGGCGCCCTTGGCCAGGCGCTTGATCGCCGTCCTCATGACAGCCCGCGGCGCTGAACGTCGAGCACCGGATCGGGTCCGAACGCCTCCGGCGTCTCGGTGGGCTCGGCGCCCGCGGGGCCCTCGGCGAGGCGCATGTAGCCGCGCGGATAGGCGGGGCCGCCGAAGCCGATCTCGTTCCACGCCCACGGATGCGAGTAGAACGCGCTCAGGATCGCGCGCATGACCACCCCCCATGCGGTGCCCGCCGGCAGCGCATCCCAGGTCCCGCCGCTGAGCGTGCCGTCGGCGAACGCGCTCACGATCTCCAGTCGCGTCGGCCCGTCGGCCTGCGCGAACGACGCGGCGCCGCGCCCGCGGGCCGCCTCGTCGAGCCCGCGGGCGACCTGGTGCCAGGTGTCGCGGTCGTCAGGCATGCCGACGTGCTGGAAGCCGTCCAGGCGCGCGTCGTGCAGCTTGGCGTCGACGAAGCTCATGACCGGGATCCGCGGCTCGGCATCCTGGGCGAGGACGACATCGCAGAAGGCGCACAGACACCTGAACTCGGCGTCGCCGAAGAACCGCCGCGCCGGCACGGCGTCGACGCGGGCGCGTACGACCGCGCGGGTCACCGGATCCCAATCGCGGGCCTGCGCGAGCACGTCGTAGTCGGGATAGCGGCCGTGGCGCTGCGGGGTGGTGCCCGCGCGCTGGCGCGGCAGGCCGGCGGGATCGGCCGGCTGACGGCCGGGCCGCAGGTTGGGCAGATGGCCGGAGCCGCGAAAGCTCTCAGCCATCCTCAACGCTCCCGCCGCACCACGGCGGCGGTCAGCCCGATCGCGCCGACCATCGTCAGCGACCCGGGCGCCAGCAGCGGGGGACCCATGACCAGGTTGTAGGAGGCCTCGCGCAGTCCGCCGGGCTTGCGCGCGATCCCTCGCAGGTGCAGGTAGACGCCGAGCGCCCCGTTGAGCGTGTACAGGGCGCAGATCCCGGGCAGCCAGGTGCGCGCGGCGCGCTCGGAGACCACGCCCGCCGCGCCGGCCGCGGCCACGGCCGGGGAGAGCGCCACCGGCGTCCACATCCACTTGTTGCCGAACGAGCCGCCGTAGTGGCTGACGTAGATCTCGACGCCCAGCGGCAGCGCGGCCGCGGCGGTTGCGCCCGAGAGGAGCCGCTGCGCGCGGCCGCGGCGCAGGTTTCGCAGCAGGCGCGATCGGCGGGAGCGGGGTACCAGCACGAGTGACCTCCTTAGGCGGCGAACGCCTCGGCGTCGCCGCGCTTGAGTTCGATGCCGAGGCCGGGACGGTCGGGGTCGGGCCGCAGCGCGCCGGCCTGCGGGGACAGGGCGCCGTCGAAGAGCAGCCGCTCGATGCGGGCGTGATCGTGGAAGTACTCGAGGTGGCGCAGCGGCCCGATCGCGCAGCACGCATGCGCGTGCAACTGGGGCCGCGCAGTGCGCCGAGAGGGGCACCTGGTGCGCCTGGCAGAGCGCGGCCACGGCGAGCAGACCAGTGATCCCGCCGCAGCGCGTCGCGTCGGCCTGCTGGACGTCGACCGCGCCCGCGGCGAGCATCCGGCGAAAATACGCGGGCTCGTAGCCGTACTCCCCGGCGGCGATCTCCATCCCCGAGGGGGCGCGGTCGCGCAGCAGCCGCAGCCCGTCGAGGTCCTCGGACGACACCGGCTCCTCGAACCAGCTCACCGCCGCCCGCTCGGCAAAGCGCTCGGCCTGCGCGAGCGCCTGCTTGCGCGCGTAGGCGCCGTTGGCGTCGACGAACAGCGCCGCCCCCTCATCGATCGCCTCGCGCGCCGCCAGCACTCGGTCGAGATCGTCGTCGGGGTCCCCGCCGATCTTCATCTTCACCCGCGGGATCCCGGCCCGCACCCACGCCGAGAGCTGGTGCTGAAGGCGCTCGACGGTGTAGCACGTGAACCCGCCGCTGCCGTAGACGGGCACCTGCGGATGGATGGCGCCCAGCAGGGTGGCAAGCGGCAGCTGCAGCAACCTGGCCTTGAGGTCCCACAACGCGACGTCGACGGCGCTGACGGCCATCGCCGCGACACCCGGACGCCCGAGGTTGCGCACGGCGCGGGTCATCGCCCACCACGCCCGCTGCGGGGCCAGCACGTCGGCCCCGCACACCACCCCGGTCAGGTGCTCCTCGATCAGCCGCGCCGTGGCCAGATCCGCGTACGTGTAGCCGATGCCGCGCTCGCCGCCCGCCTCGACGTGCACGATCACGATCGTGGTCGCATCCCACGCGAGGGTGCCGTCGGCCTCTGGCGCGTCGGTCGGCACCGTGTAGGCGGCCGCCGACAGCCCGTGGACCGGTGTCTCCGCCGCCCGCGCGATCGTGGGGGTCGTGCTCATCGGCCGGGCAGGAATTCTTCGAGCTTGCCCTTGGCGGCCTGCTTGACGATCTCGGCTCGGCTGGGGTCGCCGTGCACCAGCGCGGAGGTCAGCGCCGTGGCCTGCTCGAGCGTGATGTGGGGCGGCAGCGGCGGCACCTCGGGGTCGGTGATCGCCTCCAGGACCACGGGCCGGTCCGCCGCGAACGCGCGCTGCCACGCGTCCGCGAGGTCGCCGGGGTCATCGACGCGGATGCCGGACAACCCGATCAGCTCCGCGTAGCGGGCGTAGGGGAAGTCGGGCAGCTGCTGGGACGCCTCGTACCTGGGGTCGCCCGCCATCGCGCGCTGCTCCCAGGTGACCTGGTTGAGATCGTTGTTGTGGAGGACCAGCACGACCAGCCGGGGGTCGCTCCAGCGCCGCCAGTACTTGGCGATCGTGAGCAGCTCGCCGTTGCCGTTCATCTGCATCGCCCCGTCACCGACCAGCGCGATCACGGGCCGGTCGGGATGCGCGAACTTCGCCGCGATGGCGTACGGCACCCCGGGCCCCATCGTCGCCAGCGTGCCCGACAGCGAGGCCATCATCCCCTCACGAATGCGGACATCGCGCGCGAACCAGTTCGCCGCCGACCCCGAGTCCGAGGTCAAGATGGCGCGATCGGGCAGCTCCCGGGAGAGCTCGAAGAACACGCGCTGCGAGTTGATCGGATCGGCCTCGTTGTGCGCGCGCATCTCAATCAGCTTCCACCAGTCCGCGACCTCACCGGCGATCTGCTCCCGCCAGGAGCGGTCGGTCTTGCGCTCCAGCAGCGGGATCAGCGCGCGCAGCGTCTCGGCGCTATCGCCGACCAGGTTGACCTCCATCGGATAGCGGATGCCGAGCATGCGCCCGTCGAGGTCGATCTGCACGCCGCGCGCCTGGCCCTCCTCCGGCAGGAACTCCGAGTAGGGGAAGCTCGAGCCGACCATCAACAACGTGTCGCAGCCCATCATCATGTCCCAGCTGGGCTTCGTCCCCAGCAGTCCGATCGAGCCGGTCACCCATGGCCGGTCGTCGGGCAGCGCCGCCTTGCCGAGCAGCGCCTTGGCCGCGCCGGCGCCGAGCAGCTCGGCGACCTCGGCCACCTCGCGCCCGGCGTGGAGCGCGCCCTGGCCGACGAGGATCGCGACGCGCTCCCCGGCGTTGAGAATGTCCGCGGCCCGCTGCAGGTCAGGGTCCTGCGGGAGCACGCGCGGTGGCCGGTAGCCGTCCCCGATCCCTGAATGCAGCGTGCCGTGCGCGCGCGGCGGATCCTCGACGGCGTCGGCCTCCTGCAGGTCGTTGGGGAGGATCACACACGTCGGCGTGCGCTCGGCCGCCGCGATCCGCATCGCCCGATCGATCAGATGACGGACCTGGGCAGCGTCCATGGCCACGTGCACGTACTCGTGGCAGACGTCCTTGAACAGGGTGGTCAGGTCGATCTCCTGCTGGTAGCTGCCGCCCAGCCCGGCGCGGGCCTGCTGGCCGACGATCGCGACCACCGGCTGATGATCGAGCTTGGCGTCATACAGGCCGTTGAGCAGATGCACCGCGCCGGGCCCGGACGTTGCCAGGCACATACCGACCTCGCCGCTGAACTTCGCGTGGCCGCACGCCATGAACGCCGCCATCTCCTCATGTCGGGCCTGCACGAACTCGAAGCGCTCGCCGGCGCGGTTCAGCGCGCCCAGCAGCCCGTTGATGCCGTCCCCGGGATAGCCGTAGATCCGGCGCACCCCCCACGCCGACAGGCGCTCAAGCACGAAATCCGCCACCGTCTCAGACATACGCAGTCCTTCCATCGCAACCGACAAGGCCGCGCCTGACCCCACCACCGGCGGTACGGAACCGGCGCGGCCGGGCTACTGGGTGCGGCACTGCCCACCACCCTTCCCGTACGACATCGGTCACGCGGCGCGCGGTACGCCAGGTGACCGCCCGCGACGCGGCCCCGCCGGGGTCAGCAGCCCGGAGGTGCCTCGGGCAGCCGCCAGCCGTTCCCGGCGCGGCTCACGCGGCCCTGGCGGTACAGCCGCGCCAGCGCGGCCGAGACCGAGGGGCGGCGGGCGCCCGCGAGCTCGGCCAGCGTCCCGTGCGTGATCGGCAGCTGCAGGTGCACGCCGTCGGGGTGCACGTGGCCGAAGCGCTCGGCCAGCCGCCACAGCACGAGCCAGACGCGCTCGTCGAGCTGGCGGATCTGGCGGATCGCGGCCAGCGCCGCGGCGCGATGCGAGCGCTCGACGGCGCGGCCGGTGAGCACGGCGAACACCCCGGGCCAGCCGCTCATGCGGGCCGCCCAGGCCTCGTCGGCGACCGCCAGCCGGGTCGGCAGCAGCACCGTCCACGTGTCCTGCACCGCCACCACCGCGTCGCCATCGCCCGCCGCCTGCCACGGCCGCAGCAGGTCACCCGGGCCGAGCAGCTCGGTGCTGCGGCGCCCCGCGTAGCCGGCGCGCCGGCACAGCAGCCCCTCGATCACGACCAGCCCGACCGCGTGCGGGCTGCCGGCCGGCGGCGTCCACGCGCCTACGTCGAGGTGCATGACGCGCGCAACGGAGGCGCGGGTCGCCGGGCCGCGCTGCGCCGGGTCGACGATTCCGGCCAGTTCGGCATCGTGGGCGAGCAGCGCGATGTGCTCGTGGACCTCCCAGCGCAACTCGCCCAGCGCGACGCTGGACGAGCTCGGGGCACGGGCGGCGGCGGAGGCCAGGGTGTCACGGGGCATGGTCGACGGCCTACCCACTTCGCTGAGCAGACGATGAAAGAGCGAGAATTGGCACACCACCGCCACGACGTTCGGTGCGCAGCCGTCGCGTGCGGCTGACCCCGCCCCGCGGTGTCGCGACCGCGCACGGAGCCTGGTGTTCCTCCTCGCCGAGCGTGCCCGCGCCGCCCGCGGTCACGGCCCGGCTCAGCGAGCGGCGGCCGCGCCCGCGGCCGTCAGCGCCACGCCCGCGGCGGCACCCAGGAGCTCGCGCCGGTGCTTGGTCGCCCACAGCTGGATGCTGCGCCTGTGCGCGCGGTCGTCGTAGGGGCCGTGGGCGCCGGCGTCGCCGGGCGGCGGTCTGAAGAGGTTGTCCGCACGCCCGTTGCGCTTGGGCACATCGCTGAGCTGCGAGCCGACCGCGGTGCGCGCCAGGTAGCGCTCGGCCAGCCACGGGGCGACCTTGTTGCCCCAGATCGTGTACACCGTCGGGATCCCGACGTAGACCTCGCGACGGCGGTGGTGCGCCGCCCAGTGGATCGCATCGGCCGCGACCTCGGGCTGATAGACGGGCGGGACCGGCTGCGAGCGCCGGTCGAACTTGTCGCGGCAGTGCTCGAACTGCGGAGTGTTGACGCCCGGCAGGTGCACGCTCGTGAGATGGATACCCGACCGGTTGTGGCGCAGCTCGGTGCGCAGCGACTCAAAGACCCCCTGTACGCCGTGCTTGGCGCCGCAATACGGCGCCTGCAGCGGGATCCCGCGGTAGGCCATGGCCGACCCGACCTGCACGATCGCCCCCTGGTCGCGCTCGGCCATGCGGCGCAGCGCCGAGCGCATACCCCAGACGCTGCCCAGATAGGTGACCTCGGTCGCGCGCCGGAACTCGTCCGGCTCGACGTCCTCGAAGAAGGCGAACACGGTCGTCATCGCGACGTTGATCCAGATGTCGATCTCACCGAGCGCCTCGGTCGCGGCCACCGACGCGGCCTCGACCGCGTCGGGATCGGCGACGTCCGCGGGCAGGACGAGGGCCGCGGCACCCGCGAAGCGCACTTCGCACGCCGCCGCCTCCAGGCCCTCGCGGTCGCGGGCGATCAACGCCAGGCTGGCGCCCGGCTCGGCGAAGCGGCGAGCCGTCGCGCGGCCGATGCCGCTCGACGCGCCGGTGATGACGATGACCTTGCTCATACTGGGCGCCTACCCGGCCCGTCCGCCGCTGAATGAGGGGCTGTCCGCCGGAGGACCGGCGAGGACCTGCCGCTCGTCGCGCCGGCGGCGGACGAGCCGTTGGCGGGCGCTCCGTCCGGCAGCCCCACGGCCGCGCGAGCGTCGCCGGGCCGCGACGGTCCGCGGGCGAACCGGCGGTCCGTCCGACGCGGGGCCAGGGTAGAGGCGGAACACGCGCGTGCCGGGATCAGCCGGCCCGGGACATGCCACACCGCCTTCCCGACGAGAACCCATGAGCCGCATCGAGTCGCTGATCCTGCTGCTGGGCGTCGTCGTCGCGCTCGCCGGGCTGGCCCGCGCCGCCGGCCTGCCGTATCCGATCGTCCTGCTGCTGGGCGGCCTCGCGCTCGGCTTCATCCCCGGCCTCCCCAGCCCGCAACTGGAGCCGGACGTGGTGTTCTACGTCTTCCTGCCGCCGCTGCTGTATTCCGCGGCGTTCCTCGCCACCGGCCCTGACCTGCGGCGCCACGCCGCCTCGCTCGGGGTGCTCGCCGTGGGACTCGTGCTGGCCACCGCCTGCGCGGTCGCCGCCGCGGCGCACGCCGTCGCCGGCCTGCCGTGGACCGTGGCGTTCGTGCTCGGAGCGGTCCTCGGCCCCACCGACCCCGTCTCGGCGACCGCGATCATCCAGCGCGTCGGGGCGCCGCGTCGGATCGAGACCGTGCTCGAGGGCGAGGCGCTGATCAACGACGGTACCGGGCTCACCGCCTACACCGTCGCGCTCACGGTCGTCGGCACGGGCGCCTTCTCGCTCGGTGACAGCGCGCTCCGGTTCGTGCTGGGCGCGTCCGGCGGCGTCGCGATCGGTGTGGCGGTCGGCGCGCTCGCCACCGTCCTCCGTCGCTGGATTCGCGACGCGAACATCGAGATCTCGATCGGGCTGCTGACCGCCTACACGGCCTACATCGCGGCCGACCGCGCGGGCGCGTCCGGCGTGCTGGGCGCGGTCGCCGCGGGGATCGTGGTGCAGCGACGGGCGGAGAGCCGGAGCGGGCCTGCCACGCGGATACAGAGCCAGGCATTCTGGGAGGTCGCCACGTTCCTGCTCAACGCCCTGCTGTTTCTGCTCGTCGGCCTGCAGTTCAGCGCCGTGCTCGACGGCATCCAGAGCCACGCGACGGGGCGCTTGATCGGTGCCGCGGCGCTGGTCGGGGTTGTCGTGATCGCACTCCGCATGGCGTGGATGCTGACCATGACGCCGTTCGTGGCCCGCGCCGGCGGTGACGAGCGGGTCGATCGCCGGCAACTGCGAGGCGAGCAGCTGGTGCTCGGCTGGAGCGGCATGCGCGGGGCGCTCTCGCTGGCCGCCGCGCTCGCCATCCCGCTGCGCTCGCACAACGCGCCGTTCCCCGACCGCTCGCTCGTGATCTATCTGACCTACACGACCATCCTGCTCACGCTCGTCGCCCCGGCGCTGACCCTCCCGGCGGTGCTGCGCCGGCTCGGGCTCGGCGGTGGCCGGCGCGGTCAGGAGCGGCTCGACGCGCGGCGCGCCCTCGAGCACGCCGCCCTCGAGCGGCTCGAGACACTGGCCCGCGACGACGGACTGTCCGAAGCGACGGCGACCCGGCTGCGCAGCCTGCACGAGGCCCGGCTGGAGCGGCTCGGGGACGGTGTCGACGATCCCGATCACGCGGGGGCCGCTGGACGCCGCGCGCGGCTGGCGCTCGTGGAGGCCCAGCGCGAGGAGCTCGCGCGCCTGCGCCGTGAGGGCCTGCCGGCCGATGCCGCCCGCGAGCTGCAGCACGACCTGGATCTCGAGGAGTCGCGGCTGGGACGGGCGTGAGGGCGTTCAGTCGCCGCACGATCGCGAGGCACCCTCGCCGGACCGGTCGCCCGGCCGACCGCCATGTCTGACGAACAGCCGCCCCGGCTCCGGACGGGGGTCGCGCTCGGCCAGCGCGGCGGCACACAGCGTGCCAACCGGTACCCCCAGGAAGGCGCCGGGGATGCCTGCGATCGTGCCGCCGAAGATGCAGCAGGACGACGGCCGGGCGCAGCCTCATCCGTCGGCCGACCAGGATGGGATACGGCACATTGCCCTCCACCTGCTGCACGCCGACGACGGACGCGAGGACGATCGGCCGGGCGATGACCGGCGGCACGATGAGCGCGAGCGCGAGCGCGAGGCCCAGGGCGACGACGAGCACGAGGACGGCGATCAGCGCCGCCAACGACCGGTTGACGCCTCGCCGCTCCAGCGCCGCCGCCAGCGGACGCAGCCGCGCGCAGAAGAGCACGGCCACCGCCGCGGGCAGCAGCACCGCCATCAGCTGCCGCGCCATCCACCACGCGGCGACCGCCGCCGCGGCGATGCCCAGCAGCGACCAGGCCGCCCCGCCGGCGGCCGCGAGGCGGCCTTCAGCGCGCGTCGGCCGTCCCCGTGGCACCGGTGATGCTCATCTCCATCCGCAGGCCCTCCTCGACCCGGCCGCGCACCCTGGCCGTCTCGCCTCGGCGAAGCCCAACGGGCCCAAGATCGACGGGGGCCCCACGAAGGCCCGCCAGTCGTTGCGGTTCAGCGAGCGGCGTCCGTGGCCCCTGCCGACGTGCGATGCCATGGTCATGGTCGCTCCTTGGCCGAGCATGGTCATGGCCGCGGTCTGCCCCGCCCCCCGGCGCTCCGCGGGCCGCGGGTACGTGCAGTGCCGGGCTCGGAACCCGATCGCACCGCCGCCGCCGCGGCGGGAACCGTCAGCGAGCGAAGTCGGCGGCGTCGATCAGGTCCCGAGCGAGCGCGAACGCGAACGCATCGGCCTGCGCGCGCATCCGCTCGCGGTCCAGCCGTAGCAACTCGGCGGTGATCTCGTCCAGCCCGCGGTCGAGCGCGGCGCTGTAGTTCGAGGCCGCCTCGTCGTCCAGGACGAGCGTGCGGCGCACACCGCAGGCACCGCAGCGCAGCGCCATCAACCAGCCCGTGTCGGACAGCTCGCGCCACCGTACGGGCACCACCGCTTCCGCGTGACAGCCTGGACAGTCGACGAGGCGGCTCACCGGGTCAGCTCTGAAGTTGGCCGATCGTGACCCGGTGGGAGTGCCGCGAGCCGTCCGCGCCGCGCACGGTCACGGTGACCGCCCGGCGGTCCGGCGTGGACGTGCCGTCGAGCTCGGGATCGGTCGCCCCGAGCGTCGGAATCCCGCTGGCCTTGAAGGTCATCGCCCGGTGCGCTACCCGGCAGTCAGCGCTCGACCGGCGAGCCGGTTCTCCGGCTGACCGCGGGTCGCGCGATAGGGCCGCGACCGGGCAAGTCGCCGCCATGTCGCTCGCCACGCCCCACCAAGCCCGACCGCAACGCGCAACGCCACGCCAGGTCGTCGTCGAGGACAAGGGGCTGCGGCGCGACGTCGGCCGCGTCGGGCTGCTCTTCGCGGGCGTCGGCTCGATCATCGGGTCGGGCTGGCTGTTCGGCGCCCTGACGGCGTCGAAGCTCGCCGGACCCGCGGCGATCATCTCGTGGCTGCTCGGTGGGGTGATGGTGATGCTGATCGGCCTCTGCTACGCCGAGCTGGGTGCGATGCTGCCGGTCTCGGGAGGCGTGGTGCGTTACCCGCACTTCTCGTTCGGATCGTTCACGAGTTACACGAGCGGCTGGGTCACCTGGGTGGCCGCGGTCACCACCGCGCCGATCGAGGTGCTCGCCACACTCACCTACGCCACCAACTACGTCCCGTGGCTGACCGACGAGCGCTCCGGCGTCGCGGTGCTCGAGCCGGGCGGATATGCGGTCGCAGTGGTGCTGATGTTCATCTTCTGCCTGATCAACGTCGTCGGTGTGCGCGCGTTCGCGCGCTTGAACACCGCCCTCGTGTGGTGGAAGCTGCTGATCATCACGGTCGTCATCGTGGCGTTCTTCATCGCCGCCACGCACCCCGGCAACTTCACGCGCTACGGCGGCTTCGCCCCCAATGGCACCAGCTCGATCTTCTCCGCCGTAGCGACCGCGGGCATCGTGTTCTCCTATCTCGGCTTTCGCCAGGGGATCGAGCTGGCGGGCGAGAGCAGCAACCCGAAGCGCAACGTGCCGATCGCGGTGATCGGCTCGATCGTGGTGACGATCGTCCTCTATACGCTGCTGCAGATCGCGTTCATCGGCGCGCTGCCCGGCCACACCCTCGGCGGCGGCTGGTCACAGCTCTCCTTCAGCAACGACTTTGGCCCGTTGGCGGGGCTCGCCTCGCTGCTCGGGCTCGGCTGGCTCGCCGTGGCGCTGTATGCCGATGCGATCGTCTCCCCGGCGGACACCGGGCTGATCTACACCGCGACGACCTCGCGGATCGCCTACGCCATGGGGCGCAACCGCAACGCTCCCCAGGGGCTCGCCAAGCTCAGCGCCCGTGGCGTTCCGTGGGTGGCGGTCCTCGTCTCCTTCCTCGTCGGTCTCGTCGTCTTCCTGCCCTTCCCGAGCTGGCAGAAGCTCGTCGGCTTCATCACTTCCGCCACCGTGCTGTCGTTCAGCTCCGGCCCGCTGGTGCTCGGCGCGCTGCGCCGGCAGCTGCCCGATCAAGAGCGCCCGTTCCGCCTGCCGGGCGGCGACTCGATCCCGGTGCTGGCGTTCATCGCCTCCAACCTGATCGTCTACTGGGCCGGCTGGAGCACCAACTACAAGCTCGCGATCGCGATCGCGGCCGGCTACCTGCTGCTGGCCGCCTATCACCGGTTCAGCGACGCGCCGGCCGCGCTGGAGTGGCGTGCGGGCTGCTGGGTCGTCCCGTGGCTCGCCGGGCTGATGTTGATCAGCTACCTCGGCGAGTACGGCGACGGCCGGGGCGTGCTCACGCTCGGCTGGGGCGCGCTGGCGGTGGCCGTGCTGAGCGGCGCGATCTACGCACTCGCGATTCACGTGCGGCTCAGCCCAGAGCATACGGTCCGCAACCTCCAGACGCTGCCGGGCCGAAGCGTCGGCCGTGATCGGCTGACCCTCGAAGCGCGAGAGCCTGGACCTCCCACGGTTCCGTGAACTCGGGTCCCGTTGCGCGTGAGCGGGTCAGGAGCCGCTCAGTGCGCGCTGCCAGGGTGCAAGAGACCGCCCGCGCAACGCGTCAGGCGGCGGACGCGCGCGCTCTGCGCATGGCTCGAGCCGGGCACGTACAGCGCATGCCACGCTCGTCACTCCGGAGGGCGCGAGGCCGCGCGACGCGGCGTCCACGGCGCCAGATCCGCGCGCTGCGAGTCACACGCGCGATGTTCGTGCTGACCATCGAGATCACCGCCACCGTCGTGTTGGCCGGGTTGCTGCGCACGGCCTCGCCGGTACGCGCTGACGAGTCGCCCGCGTTGTCGGCGGATGCCGTGGCGGCTCGGCCGGTCCGCTATCGATCGACCGAGCTGACCCTCCAGGGCCGGGTCGTCGAGCGTGGCGTCACCGTGCCCGATGGCGAGCGCGCCGCGTTCGTATTGGGAGGCCCGGACGGGGGCCGGCTGTTGGTCGTCCGTGACGACGCCACCCGCGGGCCGTCCTTCGTGGTCGGCACGACCGTCCGCGTGCAGGGCCAGGTCGTGATCCCACCCACCAGCCGGCGGCTGGAACGGCGTCCGGCCAGCCGCACCGCGGTGGCCAAGCGCGTGCGTGCGTCCGCCCTGGTCAAGGCGGACAGAGTGGCGTTCGTGTGTCGTTGCGCGGCCGGCAGTCAGTAAGGCGGTAGCAGCTGATCATGCGCCGCCTTCGCGCCCTGGCGGTGCGTTCGCTTCGGGAGTTCTTCGCCGACGGCTGCCCTCAGCGCGCGGCGGCGATCTCCTACTACGCGCTGCTCTCGCTGTTTCCGCTCCTGATCCTCGCCGTCGGCGCGCTCGGGCTCGTCTTCGACCGCACTTCCGTGCGCGAGCAGGTGATCCGCTTCGTGCTCGAGCGCGTCCCGCTGCGACCCGGAGCCGGGCGCGCCGACCTGCGCGCGCTGCTGGATGGCGTCAGCTCCCACGCGACCGGCTTCGGCGTCATCGGCGCCCTCGGCCTGGTGTTCGCCGCCAGCGGCGTCATGGGCGCGCTGCGGCACGGTCTCAACGCTGCCTGGGACGTCGATGACCCGCGCCCGCCGCTGCAGGGCAAGCTCGTCGACCTGCTGCTCGTGCTGGGTGTCGGGATCGCGATCGCCGCTTCGTTCGCGCTCTCGCTGGCCGTACGACTGACCGCCTCGTTCGCCGACACGCTCTCGGGCTGGCTGGGAATCGACGCGCCCACCACACTCCTCGACGCTCTCGCGCGCCTGATCCCGCCGGTGGTTTCGCTGCTGGTCTGCGCGCTGCTGTTCCGGCTCGTTCCCGCGCGGGACACGCGTCTGCGCGACACCTGGCCCGGCGTGCTGTTCGCCGCCGCGGGCTTTGAAGCCGCCAAGGCCGGCTTCTCGCTCTACCTCCAGCACTTCGCGCACTACGACGCCATCTACGCCTCACTCGGCAGCATCATCGCCTTCATCGTCTTCATCTGGCTCGCCGCCAACGTGCTGCTGGCCGGCGCCGAGGTGGCCTCCGAATGGGCGCGACAGCGCCGCCGAACACCGGACCCCCAAACCGTCAGCCCACCCGCGCGCGAACAACTCCGCAACACCCTGCGCGGGCTGGTGACGCGACGTGGGCCGTCCGCCGGATAACCGGACGCACGCGGTGGCCCGCGCCCACATACCCCCGCGTGGGCGCGCGCCCACGTCGCCCCGGGTCGAGGTGGCGATCTCCAGCGCATCCGCGCCGGTGATCGCGGTGAGGGCCAGTAACTCTGCTCGACGCCCAGCGCGGCGGTGCGGGCGATCGCACCCCGGCGTCGCCTGTCGCCGGACGAACCAGGGCTCGCCGCGACCTCCCCGACCGGGCAGAACCAGGGCGGCGATCCGTCGACAATGGTGGTCGCCAAACCGGCGTATAGGCAGCTTCAGCGCGGGAGGCACAGGGTGAAGGCCGCGCCACCCAGCAGCGAGTCGCCGCATTCGAGGCTGCCTCCGTGGGCTTGCGCCAACCGGCGCGCGATCGCCAGGCCCAGGCCGGTGCCGCCATGATCGCGCGCGGCCCGGGTCCAGGCCCACGAACGGCGCGAAGATCTCCTCGCGCAGTTCGGGCACCACGCCCGGACCGTCGTCGTGCACCGTGAGGACCCCGCACTCGCCGTCGATCCCGGCGGCCACGACCACCGTACCCGCGCACGCCCGGCGCGCGTTGTCCAGCAGCGCCCCGATCACCTGCGCGACGCGGTCGGGTCGGCGATGACCATGCACGGCGCGGCGGCCTGCAGCACGAGCCGGTGGTGGCGGTCCAGCCGCCGGTCGCTCTCCACGGCGTCGCGCGCGAGCGCGCTCAGGTCGACGGTCTCGCGCCGCAGCGGGGGGTGCGCCGCGGGTGCTGTCAAGCAGGCCGTCGACCAGGCGCCCGCCCGCCGGGCCTCGCGCACGAGCGCGACCGCCATCGCCTCGCGGGTCGCTTGGTCCTCCCCCTTGCGCAGCACCGCCTCGCCGCTGGCCTGCAGGCCCGCGAGGGGACTGCGCAGCTCGTGCGAGGCGTCGGCCAAGAAGCGCCGCATACGGCGTTCGGAGTGCTGCGCGGCGGCGAGCGCGGCATCCTGGGCGTCGAGCATCTCGTCGAACGCGACGGCCAGCCGGCCGAGTTCGGTGCGCCGGCGCGTGGGCGCCAGCCGCTCCCCCGAGCGCCCGCGCGCAATCCGCAGCGCGAACGGCGCGGCGATCAGCGCGAGCGCAACCGCGTAGTCGAGTGGGGTTCAGCGACGACGGGACCGCCACGCCGTGCCTGATCGTCATGGCGTGCTGCAACTGCTGCAGACGCTGGCCAGCCGGTTCCTGCGCCCGCCCGATGCCGCGCATGCCGGTCGTCAGCGCGGCGCGACTGGCTGAGCCGGCGCCGCACGCCCTCGGCGCCCGCGGCCACTCGGGGGTGACTCGCCCCGGTCGGCCGACCATCGACGTCCCCCGGGGCGCGCGGGCCGCGGGTCGAGCGCGACGCGGCCGGCCGGCGGTTCGACGCGGCCGGTCATACGGCGGACGCGAAGCCTGAGCAGCCCGGCCACGCTGGGTAGCCGACCCGGCATGCACGACGCGATCCCACCGGGCTTCAGCCACAACCCGACCGCGTTCTCGCGCCGGGCGATCCTCGCGGCGCTCGCGCTGATCGGACTGCTGGACGCGCTGTATCTCACGCTCTATCAGTGGGACGCGTGGAGGGTGTGGGACCCGTTCTTCCGCGCGCAGACCGTGCTCGACCTGACCGAGCCGGTGCCTGACGCGCTCGCCGGCGTGCTCGCCTACGGCGGCGAGTTGCTGCTGCTTTCGCTCGGCGGCGCCGACCGCTGGCGGCGCCTGCCGTGGGCGTGCCTGGCGCTCGGCGCGCTGCTCAGCACCGGCGCGCTCGTCTCGATCGCGCTGATCGTCGTTCAGCCTACGGTGGCCGGCACCTGGTGCACGCTGTGCCTGCTCTCGGCGGCGCTGTCGCTGGCGCTGTTCGCGCTCGGCATCGGCGAGGCGCGCGCGGCCCGGCAGCACGTGCGACGCGAACGGGCAGCCGGCGTCCCGCTGGGCGACGCCGTCTGGGGACGCGGCCGCCCAGGCGAGATCGTGCGCGAGCGCAAGGCCCGCGCCGCGCTCAGCGGTGCGAGCGGAACGCGGTCGGCGCCGGTTCGCTGACCACCGCGCAGCCGCCGCTTCACCGAGCCGGTCGAGGTCCACTGCCCCCGGCGTGCGGGTCAGGGCTGACGGGGCGCCCCGCCCAGGCACGGCGCCCCGCGCGTCACAGTGTGGCGGTCATCGCCTGGCCGCCCAAGCGGCGAGCACGGTCACGAGTTGCCCTCCGCGGACGCGACCGTCGAGCGCGACACGCGGCGCGCGCGTCCCTCGTCGACGGTCACGGCCGGTCCGCGTGGTCGTCGGTGGGCGCGACCGTCGAGCGCGACACGCGGCGCGCGCGTCCCTCGTCGATCGCTTCGCGCAGCGCGCGGTTGAAGCGTCCCGCGCCCCAGTAGCGGGCGCCGACGATGCGCGCGAGCTCGTGCCGGTCGGTGGCCCCGTGCTCGTCGAGCGCGCGGGCGATCGCGGCGATCTCGCCGTCGAGCGCGCTGTCGGAGCCGTCGCCGTCGCCCGGCATCCACATGCCGCCTCGGCCGGGCCGCAGGCGGTGCAGGAAGGTCCGCTCGCGGCGGCGCTGGCGCAGCACGCGCTCGCGGATCCGCCGGTCGCGCTCCTGCGCGTTGCGGCGGCGCTCGGCCTGCTCCTGATCGCCGCCGGCCTCCGCCGCCTGCTCGCGCAGCTCCGCGGCCCGCAGGCGCCCCTCGGCGGCGCGGGCCAGCTCCTCGCTCTCGGCCGTCTCGCGCTCGCGTTCGAGGGCGCCCGCGGAATCCCCGTCGGCGTGGCGCTCGGCCGCGGCCGCGCGCTCGTCGTGCACGCGCGCCCAGGCGTCGCCGACCGCCGCCCGGGCCTGGTCGGCGTGGACGCGCCCCCGGCCTCGGCGGCACGGGCATGCTGCTCGCGCGCGCTCGCGAGCGGCGTCGGCCAGCCGCTCGCGGCGCGCGGCCTCTTCGTCGTCGGCCGCCGTCACCCGCGCGATCTCCTCCTCGAGCGCCCGCGCGCGCTCCAGCGCGCGCGGTAACGCTCACGCGCGGCGTCTGAGTCCTGCTCGGCGGCCTGCGCGAGCTGGTCCTCTCGCTCGCCGCGCAGCTCACCGATCGCCGCCAGCAGGGGCTCGGCCTCCAGGCGCCGTGCTCGTCGCTGGCCCGGAGCGGAGCTCGTGCACACGCGCGCGGTGCTCGGCGGCCCAGGTTCGCTCCTCGTCGGCCTGCCGGCGGTGGCCCAGTACCTCCTCATTCTCGGCCGGCTACTCCGGCTCGCCCTCCTCCGCCCCGTCGGCGGTGAGCGGCTTGGCGATGTCCTCGAGTTGCTGGCCCTCGGCCTTGACGCCCTGGGAGAGCTCGGCGATGCCGCCGATCGCCATCACGCCCGCGCCGATCAGGAACGCGATGATGACCTGTCCACGGTCGCCGCTGCCGATCAGATGCCCGAACAGCAGCGGGCCGGTGATGCCGCCGACTGCGGTGCCGACGGCGTAGAAGAACGCGATCGCGAGTGCGCGCGTCTCCAACGGGAAGATCTCGCTGACCGTCAGGTACGCGGCGCTCGCGCCCGCTGAGGCGAGGAAGAACGTCGCCACCACGAGCCTCGAACGACCACTTGCCGAGCGTGTCGCCCACGAACAGGAGCGACAGCAGCACCGCGACCGCGGCCGACCCGAGATACGTGCCGGCGACCATCGGCTTGCGCCCGACGGTGTCGAACAGCCGCCCGAGCGTCAGCGGACCGAGAAAGTTCGGAGAGGCGTCGCCCGGTCTCGTCCTCCACGCCATCCTCGATCGAGCGCACGATCCGCTCGGCCTCCTCCTCGCGGCCGTGGATGAACAGCCAGCGCGGGCTCTCGGCCACGTCGCGGCGCACGAGCAGGACCACCAGACCGAGGACGACGGCGATGCCGAACGCCAGCCGCCAGCCGAGGTCGGCAGCGAAGACCGACTCGTCAAGGAAGAACAGCGCGGCCGCCGAGCCCGCGGCCGAGCCGAGCCAGTAGGACCCGTTGACGATGAGGTCCACGCGCGCGCCAGGATCAGCTCGTCGATCGCCGAGTTGATCGCCGAGTACTCACCGCCGATGCCCGCGCCGGTGAAGAAGCGCGCGACGAAGAAGTACCAGGGCGCGAACGAGAACGCGGTCGCGTCAGTGGCCAGCAGGTAGACGCCCAGGGTGAGCATGAACAGCTTCTTGCGGCGAAGCGGTCGGTCAGCTGGCCGAAGACAGCGCGCCCACGCAGGCGCCCGCGACGTAGATCGCGGCGGCGATGCCGATCTGCCCGGTGCTGATGTCGATCCCGCTGCCGTTCTCGGTCAGCCGCGACGCGATCGACCCGACCAGCGTGACCTCGAGCCCGTCCAGGATCCACACGGTCCCCAGCCCGACGATGATCAACCAGTGAAAGCGCGACCACGGCAGCCGGTCCAGCCGGGCCGGGACGCGCGTCTCGATGGTTCCCGTCCGTGCGCTCATGAGCGCTCGCTACCCGCTCGAGCGGCGCACGACAGCCGCGCGTCATCCGGGGTACCACCCAGACCATGCTCACCTGCCGACTGCTCGGACACCGCCCGCGCTTGACCAGCGACGGCCCGATCATGCGCTGGGCTTGCCGGCGTTGCGGCGAACACGGCGAGAAGACCTACGCCAGTGACACCGAAGCAGCCCGCTCCGCCCGCGCGCTCGACCGCGAGGACCGCGGGCGCCGCGCGCCACTGATCGGGCTCCTGCCACTGCGGCTCGCGCGGGCCCTCCGCCGCCGTCAATGACGCGCGCGGCGCGCCGGCCATCTCCAGACGGCATCCGGCGATGGTCGACTCGAGCGGACGCAGGACCACGGCGGCGCGCTTGGTGGCCGCGGAGTGGCGGCATGGTGGTTGGGGGCTATCGAATGTCACGCGCGCACGACCGAGACTGGCGGCATGGCCCCACTCGCAACCGTTCCCCGGCGCGATGACGCCGAGGCGCTGGTCCTCAGGCACCGCGGACTCGCGCGTCACCTGGCGCAGCGCTACGTCCGCGCCGCCGAACAGCGTGAAGACCTCGAACAGGTCGCGTATGTCGGCCTGGTCAAGGCCGCGCAGCGTTTCGACGCGGGTCGCGGTACCGCCTTCACCACCTTTGCGGTGCCCACCGTGCTCGGTGAGCTGCGCCGCTATTGCCGCGACACCCGCTGGGCCGCGCACGTCCCCCGCTCGATCCAGGAGCACGTCCAGGCGCTGCGTGCGCTCGAGGACACATTCCAGTCGCGCAATGGCCGCGCCCCGACCGTCTCAGAAGCCGCGTCTGAGCTCGGGTGGAGCGATGAGGATGTCGTCGAGGCACGCATGGCGGCCTCCACGCTCAGCCCGCAGTCGCTGAACGCGCCGATCCAGTCAGCCGACGGCACCGTCGGCGAGGCGATCGACTCGCTCGTCCAGGAGGACACCGGCTTCGAGAACGCAGAGCAGCGCGACCTGCTCGAGCGGGCGCTCGTCTGCCTGTCGGCGCCGGCCCGCCGGGCGCTGTACCTGCGCACCCAGGAGGAGCTCTCGTTGCCCGAGATCGCCCGCCGGATGACGCTCTCGCCCTCTCAGGTCGGGCGGCTGATCGACGCTGCGCTGCGCGATCTGCGTACGGCGCTCGACGACAGCGGCGCCGTCACCGACACCGCGGCGCGGGCGCGAATGCGCGCCGCGGAGCCCGCGCGCCGGGTCTCACTGGCCTCCGTCGATCCCGAACTGTTCGCGGGCCTGAACGAGGCGCAGCTCGAGCTGGCCCGCCGCACCGCGCTGGCGCCGCGTCTCACGCTCGACGCCGGCGACAAGATCGATGGCAGCGGCGCTCGGCTGCTGGTGATGTCGGGCGCGCTCGTCAACGAGCCGCCGGGAGGCCGCGCGGAGCTTCTGGGCCCCGGCGACGTGCTGGACGATCGCCGGCCGGCGTGCCCGTGGCAGACGCTCGGCCGGGTGTCGGTGGCGGTGCTCGATCCCGCCGTGATGCGGGCCCTGTCGCCCTGGCCGGCCGTCATCGACGCGCTGCAGGCGCGCGCCGAGCGCCCCGATCTCGCGATCCGCGATCTCCGCCGTGTCGAGGACCGTCTTGAAGCCCTGTTCTGGTCACTCGCCGACCGCTTCGGCCGGCCCTCGCTCGACGGCGTACAGATCCCGCTGACGCTCACGCACGGCGTCATCGCGCAAGTGGTCGGCGCGCACCGTCCGACAGTCAGTGCCGGCCTGCGCCGTCTCGCTGGCGCCGGGAGGTTGCGCCGTCTGCCGGATCGCACGTGGTTGCTGGACCCCGCGGCGACGGCCGGGATTGCCGCTTAAACCCGTATGCCGCCGAACCGCCGCCGTGCTGACCGGCACCGCCTGCGGCACTATGACCGCATGACCGTGGTGACCGGCACGGCGTTGCGTGAGCGGCCGAGGAACTGGGCCGCCGGGCGCTACGCGCTCGCCTGGTTCCTGGCGATCGGCGCGGTCGTCGCATTTGCCGTCGGCCTGCTGCACGTGCCTTCCCGGCATGCCGACCCGGTTGCGGCCGCGGCGCGTCACGGCGGCTGCGTCCTCCGCCAGGACGCGGGCGATGTGGCGGCGCGTGACCTCGACGTCATGCAACCACCGACGTTCGGTCCACGGGCGCGCCCGGCGGCACCCGGCGTGTACACCCATGCGCCCCACACCGCGGCGCTGGTGGGCGCCTTGCGCCGCGGCGTCGTCGTAATCCAGTACCGCCCCGGCACCACGCGCCAGACGGTGGCCGACCTGCAGGCAGCGCACGACTCGGTGCCGGTGATCCTCACCCCCGACCGCACGGGCATGCGTTACGCGGTCGCGGCGACCGCCTGGGGGCGACTGCTGGGCTGCCCGGACGCGAGTTCCAACGCCCTGCAGGCGGTGCGGCTGTTCGCGCTGCGCTTTCGCGGCAGCGGTCCCGACGCGAAGCGCTGAGCCGGCTCAGATGGTGGCCAGCCACTATGGTGCGGCGTCGCCGGCTGAGGCATGCTGCGCCTCGTGTCCGCCTGGCCCCACGCCCAATCCCCGAGGCACCTGCGCCGCCACGGCCGCTTCGACCTGTTGGCGCCCACCTCATCGCGCGCGGTCGTCCGGGTCGCGGAAGAGGACCCGCAGCTGCTCGGGCCGCTCGACGGCGAGCTCGCGCAGGCTGCCCGCCATCAGCTGGTGGCGACCACGATCCGGCTCGACGCGGGGCGCTGGCGGCCCGGTGCCGACGAGCCGTCCGGCGGCTGCGACGGCTGGCTCGGGCTGTTGGTGCTGGACGGCATGATGGTCCGCCAGCTCGAGGTCGACGGCCTGCGGTGCTGCGAGCTGCTCGGGCCGGGTGACGTGCTCCGTCCCTGGGACGAGGACGACGCCGGCGCGACGCTCGAGTGCCGCGCGACCTGGCGGGTGCTCGAACCCGCACGCCTCGCGCTGCTCGACGCGGCCTTCGCGCGGCGCGCCTGCCGCTGGCCGATGGTCACGAGCGAGCTCATGCACCGGAGCCTGAGGAGAAGCCGGTCGCTGAGCGTGCTCCTGTCGGCCACGCAGGCGCGCCGTGCGGAGGTGCGGCTGCGCTCGCTGTTCTGGCATCTCGCCGACCGCTGGGGTCGCGTCACCCCCGACGGGGTGCTGCTCGAGCTCCGCCTCACCCACACGCTCATCTCGCAGCTGACGGGGCTGCGACGGCCGTCGGTCTCGCTCAGCCTCGGCAAGCTCGAGGAGGACGACGAGATCCTGCGCGTCGATAAGGACGCGTGGCTCATCCGGCGCCTGCCGCCGCAGCGCGCCCTCGCCGCCTGACGGTTCGGCCACCGAATGTCGCGCGGCGGCCGCCCCGTCGACGGGGCAGGGTGAGTCATAGCCGACGCACCCGAACAGGAGGCTTCCGCATGCTGCTCCCGATCCCACGCCGTCTCGCCGTCATCGCGGCGGCCACGACACTGCTCGCCGCGTGCGGTGAGAAATCTGAGCCCACGCCGCAGCCGACCGCTGGTAGCTCCGCTACCGCGACCGGTCGCGTCAGCCTGACCGGTGGGACGACGACGCTGCGGCTGAACGCGACCACCGCCCGCGTCCTCGACGTGGCGGGCATCAAGGTCTCCACCGCGGGCGCCGCCCAGCGCGTCGGTGACCAGCTCCAGTTCCCGATCACGGGCGGGCAGCTCGAAGCGGCTCCGCTCGGCGGCCGGATCGAGCACGCCGGCGGCCTGCGATTCAGCGCCCACGGCCAGAGCGTCGACGCGACCGATCTGGTGCTCGATCCCGCTCGCGGCATGGTGACGGCGAACGTCGAGGGGAAGCGGGTGCCGCTGCTCTCGCTGGACATGAAGCCATCTGGCACGCTCGACGCACCACCCCGTGATCGCGGCGAACGCCTCCGTGGTGGGAGGCACCGTCGTCTCGATGCTCGGGCAGCGGCTCGGCATCACCGAGCTCGAGGCGGGGCTCCCGCTCGGCCGCATAACCGTGTCGGCGAAGGCCTGAGCGCCAGTGGTGGCCGGCAGTCGCGGCAATGGTGGAGGGCCGCCATCGCCACCGGCCCTCCCGCCCGCCACCATGTCTCCCGGGTCGAGTGAGTTTCCACCCTCTGAGACCGACGGGCGTGACTGACGGACCTCCCTCACCCGCCGGCACAGCCAGAGGCCCTTCCCGGCTCACCGGCCCACTCGACGGGTGCATACGCGCCGGCCGCCTCACCCCCGCTGCTGCCGGCGCACCCGTCGCACCGCGACGTCGAGCGCGATGCCGAGCGCGAACACAGCGAGGAGCACGCGCGTGGCCGAGCGCCCTACCGGCACGACCGGCGTCACGGGCACGGGCGGAGCCGGCGCAACGGGGACAGGGGGACGGAGCCGGGTCGGCCACGCGCTCAGCGGACCGATGAGCGCGATCACCGACGGGACCAGCAGGGTGCGTACCAGGAACGCGTCGACCAGCAGCCCGCAGCTCATCAGGAACGCGAGCTCGCGGAACGGTCGTACCGGGACGAGTCCCAGCACCGCGAAACTGAGCGCCAGCACGATCCCGGCCACGGTGATCGCCGACGCGGCGCGCGCTCCCGCGACGGCCACCGCCTCGCGCATGGGCCGCCGCCGTGCCTCCTGCCAGATCCGGCCGGCCAGGAAGACGTTGTAGTCCGAGCCGAGGGCGACCAGCATCACCGCGGCGACGAACGGTACGTAATAGGTCAGCTCGCCGTAGCCGAGGAAGTCCTGGAAGACATAGACGGTGACGCCGATCGACGCCGCGAGCGCGAGGACGCTGGCCGCGACGAGATACAGCGGGGCCACCAGCGCGCGCAGGAACAACACGAGCACCAAGAACACCACCAGCAGCACGGCGGGCGCCACCCGCCCAAGGTCGTTGCCGGTCAGCCGTACCGTCTCCTCGGCCAGCGCGGTGTCACCCGCGATGCTCGTCATCACTCCGGGAAGCCCCGCCTGGACGGTGAGCGCATGCAGCCGAGCACGCAGGATCGCGAGCCGACGGATGCCGCCGGCTCCGAGGGGATCGGAGTCGAAGATGACGAGGTAACGCACCGCGTCACCGTTGCGCGAGTAGACGGCGCCGAATTGCGCGTCGAGCGGCTGCTGCTCGGGACCGACGACGAGCGCGACGCCGGGGAGCCCCTCCAGCCCGCGTTGGAGGCGCACCAGCTCCGCGTGCCGGGCGACGATCCCAGGGTTCTCGACCAGCACCGTCGTCGGCGACAACACCCCGGGAGCGAACCCGCGGGACGCCTGCGCGTACGCCTGATGGGCTTCGTTGCCCCACGGCAACCCCCGGATGAGCGTCTGTCCGACACGGATCTGCAGCAGCCCGGAGGCACCCGCCAGCAGCAGCGCGCCACAGGTGAGCGCCGTCAGCAGCGGACGCTGCCCTGCGAGGCGAAGCACCCGCGAGCGGATCGGCCGGCCGGTCCGCTCGGCCGGCGTCTCCTCGGCACCGCGGTCGGCGGGAACGTCGCGGCCGGGTCGATGCGGCCAGAACACCTTGTCGCCGGCGATCGCCAGTGCCGCGGGGATGAAGGTGACGGCGACCAGCATGGCGAGGGTGACCGCCAGCGCGAGCCCGGGACCGAACGTCTGGAAGAACCCGAGGTGAGCGACGATCAGCGCGCCGCTGGCGGCGGATACGGTGATGCCGGCGGCCAGGACCGTCCCCACGAGCTCGCCGGCGGCGCGGCGCGCGGCGTCCAGCGGCGCCGCGCCCTCCGCCAGCCGCAGCCGGTGGCGCGAGAGGAAGAAGATCGCGTAGTCGGTCAATACGCCGAACAGCAACACCACGATCACCGGCTGCACCTCGGCGGGCACGGACACGCCGAAGCGCTCGCCCGCCCAGGCGACGAGCCGGACCGCGAGCAAGTAGGTCACGGCGATCGCGGCGACCGTGATCGCCGGCGCCAGCGGGGCACGGTAGTGCAGACCCACCGCCACGATGACGATCAGCACGGTCAGCAGCTCGACCAGCGGGAGGTGCCCGGAGATGATCCGCGACTGGTCCTCGCGCGCGGCGATCGCTCCGGTGACCCCCGTGAAGCTGCCCGGCTCGGTCGCGGCAGCGCGAGCCGCCACACGATGCGCCAGATCGAGCCGCTCCCCGGACCCAACGCTTGGCTGGAAGTAGAGGAAGGTGACCGCGGTGGTCCCCCGTTCCCGGGTGAACGGCGGGAGCGAAACCGTATTGAGGACCGGGAGCCCCCCGCCGACGCGTCCGAGTTCCGGAAGCTGGTTGCGGTTGAGCGCGACCGCCCGGGAGACGGTGCCGGCCTGCGCGGCGGCGGAGAGTCCCGACGCGTCGCGCTGAACGACGATCGTGCGACTGAGAACGGGGAATCCGAACAGCCGGCTCGACCGCAGCTCCGCATCCAGCGCGGCCGCGTGAGCCGGCACGAGCGCGCCCAGGGCGCCGTTCTGGGACTGCTCGATGCTCGGGAGCGCGAGTGTGGCCAGGGCCGCCGCCGCGATCCACGCCAGCACGATCGGCCAGCGCAGCGCCACCACGGCGCGCGCGAACCGCGCTGACGTCATCGCGAAACCGGAGGACGGGCGCGCACGCCGAACCAATCGAGTTCGGCCTGCGCGAGCGCCGCGTGGCGGCCCGCCACCAGGTCGGCGAGCGGGTCCTCACTGACGCGACGCAGCCGCGTGTAGGGCAGGTGCACGAGCGCGCGCCGCGCCAGCAACTCGTCGACCCACGCCTCACGACCCCGAGCCACCGCCTGGGCGAGCGCGCGCCGCTCGCGCGCGGCGGCGATCCGCCCCGGCAGATAGAGCAGCACCACCGGCAGACTGGGGATCAGCGCGATCGAGACGCCAAGCAGCGCGCCCACCGAGCGCGCGTTCTCCCGAGCGATCCGCGCCGACGCGACCGCGGTGCGCCCGGCGGCGGAGATGTCGCCGCCGGCGCCGCCGAGCCGGTCCCCGATCAGCGGCAGCGAGCGAAGCGTCTCCCCCACCGTCGTCGTGGCGCGTCCCACCTGACCGACCGTGTCGCTCAACTCTGCGAGCCCACGCGCCTCGTGCGCCACCGCGATCCCGACCGCGATCCACAGGATCGCCCACACGGCGAGAACGGCGTCGAGCGTTGCCTGCGCCCGTCCGGGCAGCCGCGTCCGAGTCATGCGGGCGGCACTACCCCCGGGGGCAGGTGCGCGCCGCGGCCGGTCAGCCGGCGAACTGACCGATCGAGGCGAAGATCAATTGCGTGACCCGTCGTTGGTCGCGCTTCCACGCGCGGGCCAGCTCGTCGACCGCCGCCGCATCCGCCGACGAGCGTAAGAAGCGAAAGCGACCCGAGGCGCCGGCGACCAGGCCGGCGTCGCGCAGCCGCAGCAGCTCCTGATCGGCCCACTTCGCCGGACAACGCAAGTGCCGGCACAGCTCGCCCCTCGACCATTCCCGCGCTGGATCCGCGTGCAGGACCAGGAGCAGATCGAGGACCCCCACCGAGTCGATGTGGCGCGCGATCAGGCGTCGGGCAGCGCCGGAGATCTCCGTGTTCGGGGCCAGAACGTCCCGACCGTACCGCTCAGACGAGCGCTCCCTGTGTCGACGGTTCGACGGCTGACCGCCTGGCGGCCGGGCTCGCAGCGAATGGTGGATGCCCGTCCTGGTCGCGTCCGCCAGATTACCGTCCCCACCCCGAGACGCTCATGTCGGGTAGGTCCCGGACATGAGCATCGCATTCCAGCCCCAGCCGGACGTGAGCCGGTCCCACATTGACGCGCGTCAGCGCCGCTTGCGTCACGTGCTTCTGTCTCACGGCGTACTGACGACCCGCGGGTTGCGCGAGGCGTCAGGCGCCGACGCATGGAGCGTCCCCTTTGAACTGACGCTGAAGCGCGCTGTGAACTCCGGACGGAATCCGCCGCCTCGGCGACGACCTCTACGAGGCCGGGCCTGAGCACTGAAGGTGCTCCGCCTCCGCCCGGCAGTGGTGCCGGCTCTAGGGATCGCCGCGCTCGTCGCGGTGGTCCTGCTGGCCGGCGGTCAGGGTCGCCCGATGACCGCGTTCGAGCGCGTGGCCGCGAACCCGGCGCGCTACTCGGACGCGGTGGTCCAAGTCACCGGCACCGTGCAGTCGCGTCCACCGCGGGACCCCACGGGGTTTCCGGGGGCCTTCGTGATCGCGGGTCCGGAGGGCCGCCGGATGCTCGTCGTCCCCGCGCTTCACGGACGCCTCCCACACGAGACGATCGGGTTGCGCGTCTCGGTGCGCGGCACGGTCATCCCGCTGGCTCCCACGCTCGAGAGCCGCGGAGACGACGCACCGACGGTCGCCAGGCAGGTCAGGGCGCGGGCGATACTGCAGGCCGCCAGCGTGGCGCCACGGCCTGAATGATCGCGATCCCGGCGCCGTAGGGCACTCCGGCCGCAAACACCCGGGGGGACTGTGCGTGCTGCGATCGCCTGAGCGCCCGCCTGTTCGCGGGCGTCACATCGCCTCTTTCACGCCGCGCCGGACGAGCCACACGTTCGCCGGATACGCGGTCGCGAACCCCACGATCATGCCGATCTGCATCAGCAACCAGTAGGCGGCGTGATCGGGTGCGAGGTGCGGTGCCGGAAACAGCACCAGCTGCATCACAGCCATCCAGCCGAACAAGCCGACCTCGAACGCGAGGAGTGACAACGCATCGGCTTTCACCGCCGCCGCGATCCCCTCGCCCACGGCCAAGCCGCGCATGGGGGCGATCGAGAAGTACTGGAAGACGATGCCCAGCGCGAACGCGAGCAGGAAATCCACGAGATACTCCGCGGGCAGCGCCAGCCCGAGCAGTTCCCATCCGAACGCGAAGACCAGCCACGCGCCCGCGATGTCACCGAGCGTGCAGCCGGCCCCGCAGTGACTTACGGCGATCCCCACCGAGACGGCTTCGCCGTAGTTGGCGGCGTTGGACCGTCCCCAGCGCGCGTAGGCCAGCCACGCCAGTGGCCCGGCGTACAACGCCGTTACGGGCCAGACACCCGCCATGATCGACATCCGCGGGCGGTTGCCGCGAATGCACATGTCGACGACGATCGCCGCTGAGGTCGCCAGCGCCAGCGCGAGGGCGATCCAGGCGACGATCGTGAGCCAGTCAGGCGGCATGCCTCGTCACTCCCCCGGCGCGTGAACGCGGCCGGACCGCACCGCGATCGCACGGACGAACCCACGTTCGCTCTGAGCCGAGTGGACGCGCGCCTGGCGCTGCTGGACCGGGCGTAGGCGCACGCGTACCCGGGTCAGCGCCCGCTGATCCCGCCCGGCACGACCAGCACCGGCTGGCGCTCGTGGCGCAGCGCCGCCCCGGAGACGCTGCCGCGGAGCGCGTTTTCCAGCAGCGAACTGGGCCGCCGCCCGACCACGATCAATTCGGCGGCGTACTCGTCGGCGACGTCGTGCAGCACTCGCGCGACGTCGCTGCTGCCCACGCCGTAGCGCACAGCCGCGGCCGCGTCGAGCCCCACGGCCCGGGCGCGGGCGGCGCCGCCGGCGGCGACCGCGCGCGCGGCGTCTTCGATCTCCTGCTGCTGCTGGGGCAGCACCACCGGGACGGTGCCCACGGGCCCCACCGCGGTCACGGCGGGTCCGTCGGACCAGACGTAGACGACGACGGCGGACGTGATCTGCAACGTGCGCGCGGCGAAGTCGACGGCGCGCTTGGCCTCGTCCGTGCCGTCGTAGCCGATGATCACACAGCCGTCCATGGCCGGTCCCTACCCCGTGACGCCGCCGTCGCGCGGCCGGTGGTCGGGCCGTCACCCGACGTACCGATCGCCGCGCGCGCGGCGCCGCCCGGGTAGGGCCGTCCGTATGGTGGTGGAGACGTCCGGCCGGGCGCGGCGCGCGCCCCGCATCGATGGCTATGCACCGATCCGCGACTACGCAGTGATCGGCAACAAACGGACCGCGGGGCTGGTGGCCCGCGACGGGTCGATCGACTGGTTGGCGCTACCCACGCTGGCCGGACCGTCGGTCTTCGGCGCGCTGCTCGACAGCGATCGTGGTGGCCGCTTCACGCTCGCGCCCAGCGTCCCGTTCCACACGCGCCGGCGTTACGTGCCGGACACCAACGTGCTTGAGACGACGTTCGTGACCGACGAGGGCTGTGTGCGCGTGACGGACGCGCTGAGCCGACCGATCGCCCGTCCGCTGCTGTGGAATCAGCTGATCCGGCGGACCGACGGGCTCACCGGACGCGTGCCGATGACATGGCGGCTCGAGCCGCGTTTTGCCTACGGTTCCCGCTGTGGGCACATCGAACGCCGCGCCGGGGCGACGCTCGTCACGTACGAACGCCACGTTCTCGCGCTGCAGTCGTTCGGCGCCGGCGAGCCCGACGCGCAACTCAGCGGGCGCTTCGACGCCGCCGACGGCGAGGTTGCGGTGCTCGCGCTCGGCGCGTTCTGCGACGAGCCGCTCGCGCTGTCGCGGCGCGAGCACCTGCTCGAGAGCCTCGCGTCGACCGTCGACCGCTGGCGACGCTGGTCGGCGGGCGTCGACGCCCGCGGACCGTGGGCGGACGCCGTCGCCCGCAGCGCGCTCGCGCTCGACCTCCTGGCCGACGATGAGACCGGCGCGATCGCCGCCGCCGCGACGACGGGCCTTCCCGAGCGCATCGGGGGCGACCGCAACTACGACTACCGCTACGCCTGGCTGCGCGACGCGAACCTCACGCTCGAAGCGATGCTCGCACTCGGCTGCCGTGACCAGGTCCACGTGTCGCTCGGCTGGCTGCTGCGGACCATCCGTCGAACGCATCCGCAGCTGCGCCCGATGTATCAGCTCGACGGCCAGGTACGCCTGCCGGACACGACGTTGCCCCTGGACGGGTACCGCCACTCCCGCCCGGTGCTCCTGGGTAACGGCGCACAGGACCAGTTGCAGCTCGGCAACTTCGGCGACGTCTTCGACATGCTCTACCACTACGCCCGCGACGGGCACGCGTTCTCGCCCGAACAGGGGCTGCGGATGGCCGAGCTCGCCGGCTTCCTCTGCCGGATCTGGCGCCGGCCCGACGCCGGGATCTGGGAGTTGTCCGAACGCGCGGACTACACCCAGAGCAAGCTCGCCTGCTGGATCGCCCTTGATCGCGCCGCACGGCTGGCCGACGCGTGCCTCCTGCCCGCTGCCGCCGCGACCCGCTGGCGCGCGGAGGCCGACCGCGTCGCCCACTACATCCACGCTCGCTGCTGGTCGCCGGTCGCGCGCGCGTACACCCGCGCACCCGGCACTGACGAGCTCGACGCGGCCGTGCTGCTCGCGGGACGCGGCGCGCTCCTGCGCGACCAGCCCGAGCGCTTCGAGGCGACGATCGACGCCATCCGGCGCGAGCTCGGCGCGGGCGGCCCCCTGCTCTATCGCTACAGCGGCATGCAGGACCGGGAGGGCGCGTTCCTCGCGTGCTCGTTCTGGCTCGTCGAGGCGCTGGCGCGCGTCGGGCGCGTCTCCGAGGCGGCGGAGGCGATGGGCACCCTGGTGGGACTGGCCAATGACGTCGGCCTCTTTTCGGAGGAGATCGACCCGGTGAGCGGCGAGTTCCTGGGGAACCTGCCCCAGGCCCTCACCCACCTCGCCCTGATCAACGCGGCCTGCGCGATCGAAGGGACGTGAGCAGCGCATTCGGACCGTGGTGGGTTCCGTGGGCTCGATTGGTTGGCGCCCGCCATTGGCAGCCCGGAGTGAGCGAGGGAGCATGGTGGCGGGCCGGCGAGCCCCGAGTCCCAGCCTCCGGTACACGGGCCCGACCTCCCACTCGGCCGGAGGCCACGGGAGTTCCGAACCCGCCTCCCCGGCCCGATGAGGATGGGTGTATGCGTGTGCCGGCCGCCTCAGGCGGCCGGCACACCGTCCCCACCGGCGGCCGTGGCGCCATGACCGCAGCGGCCAGGGCACCGCAGACGCAGCCGGACGCTCGCGCCGGAGTGGCCGGATCGCACTACCGGGGCCGGAACGCGATCAGCGGCAAGGCGCTGACGATCCGCCGGCGCGCGGCGTCCGTGCCGTCGTGGCGCTCGCCGCTCAGGTGCGACAGGACGGCGCGTACCAGCGGCGCGATCAAACGGTTCCGGCGCTCGTAGTCGGCCAGGACCGCGACAGCCTCCTCCGTCGCCAGGCGGCGCATCCGCGCGCTCCAGCGCTCGCGTCCGATCTGGATCTCGGCGCCGCCGCCGGCGTCGACGTTACGCAGCCACTGCGCGCCTGGCCCGAAGCCCGACATCACGATCGCCTCCCGTGACCGATCGTCCCAGCGCAGCACCTCGAGCATGGTGCGGCGGCTCAGCCCGCTGCGGCGGCCGCGGTGCGTAAGCAGGAGAAAGCGATGGCCGAGCAACCAGCCCAAGTGAGCGTGGTAGATCGCGCGCGGCGCCTTAAGGCCCCAGCGAAGCACAGGCGGCGCCGCACTCACGTCGGCATCCATACCGCTCGCGCGGGGACGTGTCGACCCGTTCGGTTCGTCCTCGAACGGCGTCACGCCCGCAGCGCAGCGCTCCGGGGCAGACGCCCGCGCGTGCCGGCCGATCTCCCCTTGCTCGCCGCGGGCGTCGCCCTGCACCCCGGCGCCGATGGAGTCCGCAATCGCGCATGGTGCGAGATCCTGCGCGTCACCCTGCCACACAGACCCCGCGTCTGCGAGACGTGCAGCCGGCGGCGTTCGCCGGCCGCGGCATCAACGGCCTTGTCCCGTATCGGGATCCGCCGGCGCCACGCCGCAGCGTCATGATGCGCCCAGCGTGGCTGCGTCCGTGCATCGCGCGGGCGCTACGCGGGCCTCGCGATGAGCGGCAGATGACCGGTCACTGGCTTACGAGGCAGATGCTGGCTCCGGTTCGCTGGCTGACGCAACGCGCACCGATGGCTGCCGATCGGAGTTGAAGACGACATACGGCATCGCCCCTGGGCAACGCGACCGCGGGCTGGCGATCCGCTCCAAGGGCCCGGCCGTCGCGCCGGGCCCTCTGCTTCCCGCCTCCTCCGTCGTGGGGGCCGGGCGTCGGCGAAGGTCTGAACCCGCGGACGGCAATCCGCGAGCGCGACGCGATCTCTGACCTGACGGGCGCGTGCCGAGCGTACCTGTCACGCCGGCGCTGGCCCGATGACGCGGTTGCACTCCGCGCGGCGGTGTGGCAACCAGCGGCGAGGACGAAGGGCAGGACGCTGAGTCGGAGCATGATCGCGCCCTGCCCCAGCGCGTGCCCGGCCCGGCCGCCCGTTCGTCAGACGGCGACCGGGCACGCGATCATTCACCGGACCCGCTTTGCGGGGACCGGCGCCCAGTCCAGCCCGTCGCGGCGGTAGAGCGCGCACGCCTCGCTCGGCGCGGCGCTCGGATCGCCGCCCGCGCAGTCGAAGGCCGACGGGACGTGATAGCCGGCGGCGCCGCTCCACGCCCACCCGGTCCAGGCCTCGTTCGCCCCGGCGAGCTCGTAGCGGCGCGACGTGATGCGGTAGCGGACCGCGCCCGAGTTGCGCGTCGAGCAGCCGCCGGGGTCGCCCTGGCAGGCGCGGAAGAACGCCACGCGACCGTCCGCGATCGACGGGCCGAGGTACGCCTGACCGCCCTCGCCGCTGGTCATGTACGCGAGCTGGCGCGTGTCGGTGCGATGGATGTCGGTCAGCCGGATCTCGTGCTGACCGAAGCCCGCGAAGCCGTCCGGGTGATAGCTCCAGCGCTGCGCGACCCAGCGGCCCCACAACTCCATGCCCTCGAGATGCACGCGCTTGATGCGACGGCAGGAGGGCGGCTCGACCGCGCCGCAGCGGGTTGACGGCAGACCGGCGAGCCGCGTCGAGGGCCGTGAGCGAGGCGCGCGCAGGAGCTTGGTGTAAGCCACCACCTCGTCGCGCCCGTATCGGCGGCCGAACACCAGCCGTCCCTTCCAGACGCTCGGTGCGACCTCGTCATGCCCGCTCGTGTTGGCGTTGCGCACCGGCCGCAACCGCGCGCCCGGCTCGAGCCCGATCACGTAGAGGTCGCACGAGCCGCGGCACAGCGAGACGACCGCCGACGGATGGCCATGCGAGTCCGGCCCCACGTCGGCATCGAACCGCTGCTTCGACGCGGGCACCGCGAGATCCCGGGCGCGGCCCTCGTGCCACGTGGCGAGGTGGTACCTCGAGCCGTCCCAACGGCTGTAAAGGAGCCAGCCGGCGTACTCGCGCACCGGCGTCCCGCGCGAGAGCGCGGTGATCGGCGTGGACTTGGCGTGCGCCGGCGCCGCGGCGCTCAGCAGCGCGGCGGACACCAGCAATGCGATGCGAATCTTCATACACAGGAACCGCGAGTGGACGGCGAACGTGACGCCCGCTGGTTCGCCGCCGAACCGGCGTGCTCGCGATACGCGCGCCGCCAGTCCTGCACGAGCACTCGCTGGGCGTGGCCGGAGCCCGATGTGCCCGCCGCACACGCGCGTGCGCCAGGCCGCGCCGGCACGGGCCCTCCGTGTGCCGTCGCGGTGCTGCACCGTGAACAGGTTGGCGCCGCGGCGCTACCGCCGGGGCCGGCCGGCAGGCGGCGGCGACCTCGTAACGTCGCTCGCCGGCTCCCACGGATGCCGCTTGCCGCCGTCTCCGCGGCATTGACGCGCGGGCCGCCGTCTCCGCGGCCGGGCGGGTACGGCGTCCCCGCCTCGGCCTTCGCGTAGACGCACCCGGAGTACAGCGCGCCCGGCTTACGTGCCGGATGACGGCGGCCATGGGATTCTCCCGTAGCGGCCATCGAATGTCCCCGCTGGTGGCCACCGGATCTCCCGATGGGTGGTCATTGGATCTCCCCACTGTTTCGTCCTGAGTGGCCTGCAACGTCCAGCGCCTTGATGATCGAGGCGGCCTGGAGGGCGGGTTTGAAGACCCCGGAGGAAGTGATGGAGATCCTGGAAGCGTTCGATGCGACCGGCTCGCTGCGCGCGGCGGCGGAGTTGGTCGGTTGTGACCACAAGACGGTCGGGCACTGGGTGCGCGCGCGTGGTGAGGCGGGCGGCGGGCTGCCGCTGTCGGTGCGCGCGCGGCCGCGGGTGGATGAGTTTGCGGAAAAGATCGAGGAGTGGGTGAAGCGCTCGCGCGGCAAGGTCTGTGCCGACGTCGCGCATCGGCGGTTGGTGGCGATGGGCTATCAGGGTTCGGAGCGCACGACGCGTCGGGCGCTCGCGGACGCGAAGCGGCGCTGGCGGGCCGGGCACGGGCGGCGCACGCGCCCGTGGATCCCGGAGCCGGGGCTGTGGATGCAGTGGGACTACGGCGATGGGCCTGAGGTGGGCGGCCGCTCGACGGTGTTGTTCTGCGCGTGGTTGCCGTGGTCGCGTTTCCGGGTGGTGCTGGCGCTCTGGGACCGGACGATGCCGTCGGTGGTGATGGCGCTCGATCGCGCGCTGCGGGCGTTCGGCGGGGCGCCGACCTATGCGCTGACCGACACGAGAAGACGGTCTCGGTCGATCACATCGCGGGGATCGCGGTCCGCAACCCGCGGATCGTCTCGGTCGCGCGCCACTACGGGCTTTCGATCGCGACCTGCCGATCCGCAGAGCAAGGCGTTGGTTTCATAGTGCACCTCCTCGGCGCGTTGGGGTGTGTTCTCGTCGATCGAGGCGGCGGCCTTGTTGTTTGACCAGGCGGGCGTCGTCGGGGTCGGGCGGGTCGAAGAGCTGCTGGTTTTTGTCGTTGGCCTTGTGGCTGGTCAGCAGCCCGGCGGCGTTCCAGCGTTTGATCGTGGTGGGGTGCGCGGCGAGGCGTTCGGCGATTTCTGCGGTGGTGAGCAGGCCGCGGGCGCGGAGTCGATCGTGGTGGCTGGGGAGGTCGTGGGCGCGGCGGAGGTGCACGACGATGTGGCGGGTGAAGGGCGTGCCCGTCCCGGTGCGGCGGCCGGCGGCGTTGAGCTGTTCGGCGGTGTCGGCGTCGGTGTGATCGTCGAGGAGCCGGTCGAGCATCGCGAGCGTGTCGGCGTCGGTCTGGCGCGCTTGCCACGCGCTGAGCGGGATCGGGGTGGTGAGGCTGGTCGTCTGGCCGCCGCGGAAGCGGATGTGCAGGTGAATCTGGTCGGTCTTGTTGATGGTGACGTCCTCGATCAGCAGCCGGGCGATGCGTTTGCGTTCGCGGACGGGCGTGGCCGGGTCGGTCCAGAGCTTGGGGAAGTCGGTGGCGAGCTGGCGGATCTGAGTCTTGCGGTGCTCGTCCAGGACGGCGTTGGCGGCAGCGGCTTGGCGGTCGTATTCGTCTTGGGCGGCTTGCAGCGCGCGCAGGGTGTCGTTCCAGTCGGCTTCGAGGGTGTCGGCGACGAGCCGGTTGTCGGGATCGACGGCGAGATATCGGCGGCGGGCGAGCTCGGCGTGCTGACGGGCGCGGTCGACGTGCGATCGGCGCAGCTGGTCGGCTTGGTCGGCGCGGGTCTCGAGCTCGGCTTGGACGGTGAGCGCGACCTCGAGCGCGAGCGGGGTGACGGTCTCGAGCAGCAGCTGCTCGATCGCGCGGTCGATGCCGTGGCCGGGGAGCTGGAGGCAGACGGGGCCGTTGCGTTGGATGTTCTCGTTGGCGCAGCGGTAGTCGGGCACGAGCGTGCCGCGGCGTTGGTGATATCGGATCGTCATGCGGTGTCCGCAGCGCCCGCAGATCGCGAGGCCCTGCAGCAGCGCCGGGCCTTCGCGGGCGGGCCCGGCGCTGCGGTCGCTGCTGTGCGCGTAGGCGTTGGCGGCCAGCGTCTTCTGATTGTGCTCGAACTGCTCCCAGCTCAGATAGCCGGGATGGGCGTCGGGGATCAGCGTGATCCATTGCTCGCGCGGCAGCTGGCGCGTCGTCGTGCGCCCGTCGGGGGTCTTGCGGGTCCGGCGCTGGCCATAGACGAACGCGCCGGCGTAGCGCGGGTTATGCAGCGTCCGCAGCACCCGCCAGTGCGTCAGCTCGTTCCACGCCAGCTCACCCTTGCGCGGCCCCTTGCGGATCCGGCTGGGAAACAGCAGCCCGTCACGATTGAACGCGTAGACGACCGCGCGCGCCGACCCGGCTCGCTGGAAGGTCGCGAACAGGTGACCGACGGCGTCTTGGACGGCGCGGTCGGGGTCGAGCACGACCTTGCCGGTCGGATCGGTCACGAGTCCGACGGGGAGCGGCATCGGCAGCTCTCCGCGGCGCGCTTTGGACAGGATCCCGCCCTGCAGCCGCGCGCGGATGAAATGCAGCTCGGCCTCAGACATCGTGCCCTTCAGTCCAAGCAGCAGGCGATCGTTGAAGTCGGCGGGGTCATAGAGGCCGTCCTCGTCGCAGATCAACGTGCCCGCGAGCGCGCTGATCTCCAGCAGCCGATGCCAGTCAGCGTTGTTGCGCGCCAGCCGGGAGACCTCCAGGCCGAGCACGATCCCGGCCTTGCCCAGCCCGACGTCGGCGACGAGCCGCTGGAACCCCTGGCGGTCAGCGGCGCTCGCGCCGGATTGGCCCTGGTCGGTGTCGATCACGACGATCTGCTCGACCGGCCACCCGAGCGCGATCGCGCGTTGACGCAACGCGTATTGGCGCTGCGCGGACTCGGTGTTGGTCTGCACCTGGCGCAGCGTGGACTGGCGGACATACAAGTACGCGGTCCGGGTGAGATGCTCGGAGGTGACCTTCGAAGCGATCGCGGCGCTGTTCACGGCCGCTCAGCTCCCCGCCACACACGCCAGCGCCATGCTTGCCAGCGCGCCGACGAGCTCGTCACTGACCGCCACCGGCGCGACCGCTGCCGCCCGGGCCGGCGCGGGGGTCGTGGCCTGCCAAGCGCGCGTCCAGGCAACGACGCCACGGCGTTCGAGCACCGCCAGTCCGAGGCGCCATCCGGCCGGGTCGCCGCCGAGCGCACGGGCCCGCAGCTGCTCATAGCGCGTGACGTCCTCGGTCGCGGCTGACGGCTCATCGGTCTCCCTCGCTTTCTGTGCGTTCGGCTCGAGCGAGCGCGCGCTCGACCGAGCGACGATGCACCCGCACCCCGAAACGCTCAGCGATCAACTCGACCAGCCCCGCCGAGGACACGCTCGGGTCCGTCGCCCGCTGCTCACGCGCGAACGCGACCACCTCGGCAGTGAGCTTGCTCGCTCCCCGCGGGCCCGGGCGCGCCGGCACCAACCCGGCCAACCCGCCCTCATCGAGTGCACGCTGCGCCGCATAAAACGACGGCCGCGAGAACCCGAACGCCGACGCCGCGCCACCGACCGACTCGCCGTCAACCCGAGCGCGGCGCACCATCTCGTACTTGACCTGCACCAGATCACGCGCGTCCAAAAACTCCGACGCCGAGAACCGCTCGTCGCTGACCGCTTCCGGGCGCGGATTGAGACTCCGCGCCTCCCGCAACGCCCGCACCTTCGGATCCTCACCGGCTCGTCCCATCACCCAACCCTTTCATCGGATGTCAAGACGATTCTGCCGCGAACACCGGACAGAACCACATGAAAGACCGACGCTTCGGCCACCTCACGACTCGTTATCCGCTCTGAGCTGGCCGCCAGCCGCTCCACACGGCAGAATCTAGTTGACATCAGCGGCACAATTGTCTTTACGTATGCCGCGCGATGCGCAGCTCGGCAACCAGGTCCACAAGCGCCAGGAGGTCCTCGATCCGCAACGCGCTGCGACCTCCCGCGAGCAGCACGAACGGATCGAGGTCGCCGGCGTCCGTCCACGCCCGCGGCAGCGAGCGCTGCACGCCATCCTCGTCGAAGAACGACACGCGATCTGCGCCCCACGTCTGACGAACGGCCACGAACTCGAACTCACGACCCAGCCACGGATGGAACGGATGCGTCACACGGACAGTTCGCTGCGCAACGCTCCGATCAAGCGCAGTCGACAGCGAAGGCGAAGGGCGGCTCGGAGGCGACGGTCCGGATCGCGAAGGCCGACCTGGTCTCGACCGATCACAACCTGCGAGCGGCCTACGAGGACTTCGCGGCGCTCGAGCGGGCCTGCGAGGAGTTCTGCGATCGCGTCAGCGCGCGCGAGCATCGGATCACGCGGCGCGCGCCGGCGCTGATGCTCATCGAGGAGCGCGAGCGGCTGCACCCGCTGCCGGCAATGCCGCACACGATCTGCTTCGGCCAGACCCGGCGCGTGTCCTGGCCATCAACGGTCTCGGTCGGTGGGGCGATCTACTCGGTCCCGTCGAGGTTGGTCGACGAGCGTGTCTGGGCGCGCGCGGACGGCTCAGAGCTCGTGGTCGTCCACGCCGACGACTCCGACGGGCCGCGCGAGGTCGCCCGCCACGGGCTGACCACGCCGGGGCGGCCGAGCATCCATGACGAGCACTATCCGCCGCGCCCGGCCGGCGCGCTGGAACGCAAGCCGCGCGCCCATAACGGCGAAGAGCGAGCGTTCCTGGCGATCGGGCCGGGCGCCGAGCGCTGGCTGATCGCCGCCGCGGCCAACGGGACGACGAAATTGCGGCGCAAGCTCGCCGAAGCGACCGCGCTGGCCAAGCTGCACGGTCTCGAGGCCGTCGACGACGCGCTTCAGACTGCGGCGGACGCCGGACGCTTCGGCGACGGTGACCTCGCCGCGATCCTCACGCACCACCGGGGCGCGCGGGTGATCGCATTTCCGGCCAAGGCCAGCGAACAACAGTCGCTGCAGCGCTCCACACGCTCCTGGGAGGGCTTCGGCGCATGACGGTCAAGACGCCGCCCGCGCCGCCGTTGCCAGCCGAGCTCGACACGCTGCTGCGGCGGCTGCGGATGCCCTATGTCCGCGGCTCCGCGCCCGATGTGATCGCAACTGCTACCTCGCAGCGTTGGGAGCCGGCCGAGGTCCTGCGGGTCTTGCTCGCCGAGGAGGCCGCCGGCCGCGACCGGGCGACAATCCGGATGCGCCGCCGCGCGTCCGGCCTGCCGGCGGGCAAGACCTTCGAGGCCTGGGACCCGCACGCGTCACCGATCCCCTCCGCGACCCAACACTCGCTGCGGACGCTGGAATGGCTCGGCCGCGCGGAGAACCTCTGCATCTGCGGACCGAGCGGAACCGGGAAGAGCCACCTCGCCGAAGCGCTCGGACACCTCGCGATCGACCAAGGCAAGACGGTCGCCTGGCACACGCTGGAATCGCTCGCGCTGCTCCTGCGGCGCCACCGCGCCGACGACACCGTCGCCAAAGCGATCGGGCGACTGATCCGCGCCGACCTGATCGCGATCGATGACATCGGCATGCTCTCGGTCGCCTCCGACGCTGCGGAGGCGCTGTTCCGAGTCGTCGACGCCGCCTACGAGAAACGCTCGATCGCGCTCACCAGCAACATCCACCCCGCGGGCTTTGACGAGCTGATGCCCAAGACGCTCGCCGCCGCCACCGTCGACCGGCTCCTGCACCACGCACACGTCTTGCTCACCGACGGCACCGACTCCTAGCGGCTGTGCGCCGAACGAGACGTCGAACTTACGTCGGTTGGGGCGGCGGCGACGCAAACGGCATCAAGTTGGCCACGCGGCGACCAACCCAAACCAATCCCGCGTCGCGCTGGTTCGGCAGTTGCACGGCATAATCAAGTGCCGCTTCGGGGCGGGGCGCAATCTGAGTCGTGAACGCGTGGCCGCAGCGGAAGGCCGCGATTCGCGGGGGAGCTAGTCGACGCGATTAGCCGGCCCCGGAAGCTCCAGGTTGTCCTCCGCGCTCAGCGACCGCCGGGCTTCGCTCTGGGAGAGCGGGCGCGGGGAATCGAACCCCGATCGTTGGCATAGCTGGGCGCTTTCCGCTACTTCCGGCGTCCGCCTTACGCCAGCCCCGCCGTTGTTCCGCACGACGCGCATCAGGGCCTGCAGCGCGCTCGGCGCACCCGCGCCTGGCTCCGCGGCGTCCGCCGACGCTGGGTGACAGAACGGTGACGAAACCCGCGGGATTCTGGCCGAATTCGGCGGCATGTCGGGTCCGGTATCACGCGCTGGAATGCGGCTGTGTGCAGGGATATCTTTGGCATACGAACGTCAACGACTGGCGTCTTGTAAGCGGTAGGTCGTCGGTTCGAATCCGTCCTCCGGCTTCTCGCGAATGCCCTGCTCTGTCGCGGTTCCCTGTCGTCGGCTCCGGCGCGCGGGGTGTGCAGAGCGCCCCGCTCGACATTCGGGCGGCCCGCTTGCGATTCGCACTGGACACATGGAGGGCGCGCACGAAGGGCGAGCGATACCCGAGCCCGTTCGTGCCCGGCTCATGAGGGGTCTGGATGGTCTACCCGGCCGACACAACCGCGATGGCGCGTACCGGCACTAGTCAACGAGAGGCCAGAATCGCTAAGCAACGTCCCCACGCCTCGATCCGCTGGACCGACCTTCTCGCCGACATCCTGGCGGACCGGACCGACGAGCTCGCCGCCCTCAAGCGCCGGTGCGACCGGCGACGATCGAGATCTCGGGAAACGCGAAGTGCGGGGCCGGGAGCGACTGCCCGGCTGGTGACCCGAACGGCAGCGGACACACGTGCGCCAATCGGACTCTGGGACTGCTCCAGCCCGGGCCCGCGCCAGCCGCAAACTACGGGTCGGTCGCGTCGCGCGTCGGCGACGGCACGCCGACGATGGTCGGCGCCAAGGCCAAGGTGACCGGGCCGGGCGAGCTGGCGCTCGTCTACAACGACTGCACGGGCTATTACGGAGACAACACCGGCTCGTTCACCGCCACGGTTACCGTCGCGGCCAAGGGCATCGTCGAGGGCGACCTGCTGCTGCGCGACCACACGACGCAGGTTGGTCTCGGCTCGGTGAAGGTGACCGGCACCGACGACACCGGCGGCGCGGTCTCCACGACGTTGTCGGCTGGCATCGACGGCCACTACCGCTTCAGCCTCGATCCCGGCAGCTACGTGGTCGCTCCTGACGGCGACCCCCCGACCGACAGCGGCGGCACGTCGGCGCCGGACGCGGTCCTGCTCGATGCCGGTGGCCTCCGTATTGTATGTCGACCCGCCGTTCCGGGTCCAAACCTTCATGGACGTTCCATCGCGACCCGGCGACGTGCTCTCGCAGCCGACGCGCGCAGACTTGTTTACGTTGCTCTCCGAGCTGCGTCGGCCGGCGAGCACCGATGAGCTGGCCGGCAGCCTCGACCTGCATCCCAACGGGGTGCGCACGCATCTCGAGCGACTCCACGAGGCGGGCCTGGTCACGCGTGAGCGCGAGCGGCGCGCGCGCGGACGGCCGCGTGACCTGTGGTCCGTGAGTGTCGATGCGCTCCCCGGCGGCGATCCGCCCACCGCCTACGCCGAGCTGGCGCGCTGGCTGCTGCGCGCGATGGTCGCCGGCAAGACGCGGGTGAGCGACGTCGAGGCCAGCGGCCGCGCGATCGGTCGCGAGCTGGCAGCCGGAAACGTCGCCGGTTCGACCGAGGATCGGTTCCGCGGCGTGCTCGCGGCGATGGGCTTTCAGCCCCGATCGGAACTCACTCAGATGGGGACGGCGACCTACCGCCTGGAGAACTGCCCGTATCGCGACGTGGTGCCCCAGCGCCAGTCGTTGGTGTGCGGGCTGCATCGCGGCGTCACGCGCGGACTGCTCGAGCAGCTCTCGCCGAAGACCAAGCTCGTCGCCTTCGTTCCCAAGGACCCCTACGACGCGGGGTGTGTGATCGAGCTGCGCGGACCGCTCGCCCGTGAGGCGGCCGCGCGCATGCCGCCCGACGCGTAACGGGGGCCGCAATTTCCAAACCCGCGGTGTGCAAAACTCCATGTCATGAGGTCATGCGCACGATGAGGCGAAGCCCCGCGCTCGTCTCACTCTCGCGCGATCACCATCTCGCCCTGGTGGTCGCCCGACGGTTGCGCCGCGCCACTCCCGCAACGGCGGTACACGCGCAGATCGCGCTCGGCGCGTGGTGGCCGGTGCACGGGCGCGTGCACTTCCGGCTCGAGGAGGAGGTGCTGTTCCCCGCCTATGCCGCGTGCGGCGATCCGCACCACCCGCTGCTCGCTCGGGCGTTGTGCGACCACGTCGCCATCCGCGGCCGGGCCGACCAGGTCCTCAACGGCTCGCTCGATCAACTCGACGCGCTCGGCGAGCTGATCGCAGCGCACGTGCGACTCGAGGAACGTGAGCTGTTCCCGCTGATCGAAAACGCGATGCCCGCCGACCGTCTCGCCGTCGTCGCCGCCGCGCTCGAACAAGCCGAGGACGCCCTCATCGATGGATGACCGCGGCTCGGCGCGCGCGGGTCGCACGTACTCGCCATGGCACTGTTCGTCGGCGGCCAACGGCTGCTCGCCGTGGACTCGCACTAGCGCGCCCGGCGGCAGGTCGGCCGTCATCGGCGTCGCTCCGATGCACGGAAAGGAGCGCCGCGCCGGTCGATGTGCGGCTCACTGCGTGCCGGGAAGGGCCGCGTGGAGGCGGCGAAGGCTTTCGGCTGGCCAGAGCGTCTTCGAGTCGTAGTAGACCTCGAACGCCGGGGTGTCCGGGGGGATGGTCACCCACTTGACCTTCGATCGCGTGAAGATGTGGACGTCCGGCGCGATAGCGGTCGGATCGTCGAGCGTTCCGCCACGAACGAAGCGCACCTCGGGCGCGCCGTACTCGCTGAAGACGGCGATCTGACAGTGCGGGCAGCGGAAGATCCGCTGCACGCTGCCGTCGTCGCGTGGCACGTCGACCAGCTTCGGCGTTCCCGTGAGGACATCCAGACGGTGCGCCTCGATGAGCAGGTTGATGACGAACGCACTGCCGGTCTGGCGCTGACAGTTCAGGCAGTGGCAGCAATGAATGAACATCGGTGGGGACGCGAGCCGGTATCGCAGCGTGCCGCACGCGCACCCGCCCTCACGTTGAACGCTCATGCAGCGGCATCCTAGGCCGCCGCGGTCGAGGGTTCGGCGGCGGTCGCCCTGGACACCACGAGCAGTCTCGCGGGTTCGCCGCGCGCGACGTCGGCGCTATCGCGCTGCACGAGTCGGAGCAGCGCGCCGAATCGATCCGACCCTCGGCGAGCGCAGCTGCTCCGAGGCATGAGGAGCAGTCGACCGACCTGCTGCCTCTCGCGCGAGGGGTCGCGCGGGTTCTTCATCCCGGCGGCGATATGCCGCACGCCCGCGTGCGAGCGCGCGAAGAGCGGGCCCTGGCGCGTCGCCAGACTACGGGCGCAGCTCGCGTCGCGCCGCCTCGATCGGCGGCGCGTGGCGACGGGGCTGGACGAGATGCGGCGGGGGCCGTCTGAGCCAGCCTGCCCGATCTCGCCCTGGCTCACAGGATGCCGGCGAGCCGGAGCTGACTAAGCGGGCGTCGCCGCCGCGACAGGTCCGGGCGCGGGCCCGACGGCCGGGGCGGGCGCGGGCGTCGTGATCCAGCTCCAGCGCTTGTGAGTCGAGACCCTGAGCCGTAGCGCGTAGCGCGCCGGCGCGGCGGCCGGAAGCTTCACCGTGAACGTCCCGCGGCGCAGCGTGCGCCTCGCGATCACCCGGATCGCACGCCCGCTCGCATCGACCCGGATGAGATCGCGGGGCCGGCGCCGGGGTGGAGGTCGCGCCCAGCGCGATGCGCCCCCGACATCGTCGAACGCTCCGTCTTGTCAGTTGCCGTGCTCGTCGGGGCCGGCGTCGCAGACGCCCGTGCGGTGCCGCCCGTCGATGTCGACGCCGCCGGTCCAGCGCGCGCACTGCGCCCGCTCGCCGGCGTCGATCGACGGAGAGGCCGCGGTGAGGTGGAAGTGGTCGGCGGCGAGCGCGTAGGCGTGCGTGCAGTCGTCCGGCACGCAGAACGCCTTCGCGAGCGGGTCGACGATCCAGCGCCCGCAGGCCGGCCCAGCGATGTCCCAGGTCCACAGGTTGCCGGCGTGGGCCGAGCCGGGGCACGGGAGGTAGTTCGGCTGCGCCGCCTCGTTGCCGTAGTAGGCGGGCTTCACCGGGCAGGCGGTGTCGTTGAATCCGCCCTCCCACAGCGAGTACGCGACGACGTAGCCGGTGCACGTCCCGGCGCCGGCGGCCAGCTCGACGCTGTTGCCTCTGTTCCCCGCCGGACCGTCCGCGGCGCCGATCCAGGTGTTGACGATGTGGAAGTCGTCGCTGCCCGCCCCGCTGGTGAAGATCCGGGCGCTGCCGGAGCCGTCGCCGCGGTGGAAGCGGTCGCGGCTGAGCGTGACGCCGTTCGAGTCGCCGTTGAGCCTGAATGTCTCAAGGTGCATGAGCCCGTCGCTCCCGCACGACGGACCTGTGCCGGCGATGAACGGCCAGAAGTCCACGTTCTCGACCAGGACGCGGTCGGCGCCGTCGATCTGCATCGGCTCGCCGTTGCCCAGGCACGCGCGCTTCGTGACGTTGCCCCGCGTCCCAAACGCGGCGTCGCGGTACGTGAGGTCCGACCCACCGCTGAGCAGCACCGAGGCCTCGGCACCGGTGATGTCGACGCCGTCGAGCGTGACGTGGTGCGCCCCCTTCGCGAACCACCCGCGCCCGATGTCGGTGCCCGCGACGATCTTCACGTTCCGGATCACCAGCCAGCTCACATCGGTGGTGAGCGACTCGAGCGTCACCGCGGCCCCGGGTGCCGGCTCGAAGGTGACGGGCGCGGACAGGCGCGGGTTTGGCGTTGCGAGCGTCTGCACGCCGTAGGCGCCGCCGAGGATGCGCGCCTGGTCGGCGCTCGAGGCGGCCACGTACGCCGCCGCCAGGCTGCCGTAGGCGTGCGTCGCGTCGTAGGCGCACGGCGTCTGGCAGCGTTGCGGCTTCGCGCCGGCGACGGTGCTCACCCACAGGTTCGCGGCCGGGCCCGGCGGCGTCCCGTCGCCGCTGCTCGTGGCGAGCACGAACCCGGCGGTCGCGACTGCGATCGCCGCCGCCGCCGCGGCGACCGCGATCCGCCTTCTCATGCCTGCCTGCTCGCGGCGCGGCGGCGGGCGCGCTCACCGCGCGGGCCGGCCATGCGGCTCAGGAGCTCGCCGGTGCTGACCTGCTCGGCGCCGTGGCTGACGGCGCGATCGCGCACCCACGGCGGGAGGTCGTAGTGGTCGCCCTGGAAGCGCGTGCGCGGGATCCCGAGCGTGGCCGCGAACGCGTGGAGCTCCTCGAAGTCGCCGTCGACGGCCATGTGGCACCAGAGCGTGAGCGTGAGGCCGGAATGTGGGTATTCGCGCAGGGGGTCGACGAGGATCGGCATGGGTTCCGGCGCATCTTGACCGCTGCGAGTGTTAGAACCCGGTGAAGCAGGCGTAAGAGACGTACCAGGAGGCGGAGTTGAGTTCAGGGAAGAAGTACCTCGCGGCCACGGCGGTCGTGGCGGCGACGATGGCGTGCGCGCCGGCGACGGCGCTCGGCGTCGTGAGCGCGACGGTGGCGGGCAATGACGGCGCGCCGGTCGCGCTCAGCCCGGCGGGTGGCGTGACGATCGCCAACCTGCACCCGACGGCGGCGGTCCACCTCGACGCGACGGACGCCAAGGGCTACATCTGGACAGTCACCGATCAGACCGGCGCGCAGGTGGCCGAGACGGACTTCTTCTGCTGGCACCCGGAGTTCACGCCGAACCAGGACTACCCCGTCACCTACCGCGGCAACGAGACGTACACGCTGCACATCCAGATGTTCTCCGACGACAACTGCAAGGTCGCGACGAGTACGGCCAACTACCCGTTCGCGATCGCCGCCGGGGTCACCCTCGGGCCGTCCGGCGCGAACCTCCTGCTGGGCCAGACGGCGCAGTTCGACAGCGCGATCCCGCCCAACGGGTCGGCGGACTACGTGTACGCCCTCAACGGCGTCGTGCAGGCCGATGGCGCGCTCGCCGGCGCCACCCAGCCCGCGTTCCGCGACCCCACGACCGGCAAGGTCAGCGTCACGCCGACCGCCCCCGGCACGTACACGATCGTCGGGCGCGCGTCGTATGACAGCGTCAACTTCACGCCGTGGAGCGGACCGGTCACGTTCCGCGTGTTCGCGCCGTTCGCGCTCAAGCAGCTGACGTTCCCGGACGCCCGCGGCCCGCGCTACGAGCTTCGCGGCACCGTCGCGTACGGCAGCGGCGGGAGGGTCACGGTCGCCGCGGCCAAGGGCAAGAAGGGCCGGCACTTCCGCCGGCTCGGCAAGGCGAAGATGTCGAGCAGCGGCGCGTTCAAGGTGCGCTTCACGATGCGCAAGCTCGGCTACTACCGCCTGCGCTTCAGCTACCCCGGGTCCGGCGCGGTGGCCCGCGGCACCACGTACGAGGTCGTCCGGATCCGCCGGATCATCCTCTGAAGGCTAGGCGGCGGTCGAGCTCGTCGTGGACGGATCCGGCGTCGGAGTCGGCGCCGGCGCCGTCGCCTGGCTCGCGTCGATCTGGATCCACTCGGTGATGTGATGCCGGGCGATCATGAACGCCACGTAGGCGCGCGCGCCGGCGCCCGAGCCGCAGGCGCCGCCCGGGCGCTCGGTCAGCACGAACGTGCCGACGACCCAGTGCGCCTTGGTGCCGCGGTTGGTCTTCACGAGCCGCGCGCCGCACGGCAGCGTGCGGTTGAACTGCTCGACGTTGGAGAACGAGCTGAGCGCGCCGCCCGAGCCGCCGTTCTGGACGACGCTGGGGATCGAGAAGTACTTCGACGCCTTCGCGACGTGCCCGTGGCGCAGCGCGTCCGACCAGCCGCGGATGATCCGCCGCTCCTCGCCGGTGACCGCGCCGCCCGGCGGCTTGGGCGTCGGCGTGGCCGTCGGGGTCGGCGTCGGAGTCGGTGACTCCGGGGCGGGCACGACGGCCGCCTCGCCCGTGTTGGCGCCCGGCGTGCGCAGGTTGAAGCGGTCCGGCTTAGAGCCGCCGCACGCGACCAGCGCCAGCCCGAGGGCGGCGAGGACAGGCAGCGGGCGAAGCCTCATATCCCGATGATTCCACCGGGGGCAAATGCGCTAACGGGACACACGGTCCTATCTATGTAGCGGACGACCGAGCGCAAGTGGCGGAATCGACCGCCCGATCACACCCGTTACGGCGATCAGCGTGAGCACGTACGGCAGCGCCTGGAACAGCACCGCGCCCGAAGGTGAGAAGACCGGGAGACGCTGCGCGAGCGCCGAGCCGAAGCCGAACAGCAGCGTCGCGGCGAGCGCCCCGCCGGGCCGCCAGCGCCCGAAGATCAAGGCCGCGAGCGCGATGAAGCCGCGGCCCGCGGTCATGTTCTGCGAGAAGGAATGGACGAAGCCGATCGACAGGAACGCACCGCCGAGCGCCGCCAGCGAGCCCGAGGTCATGACCGCCACATAGCGAGTGCGCGCCGGGTTCAGCCCGGCGGTCTCGGCGGCCAGCGGATTCTCCCCCACCGAGCGCAGGCGCAGCCCGGCGGACGTACGGAAGACGACCACCCAGACGATCAGCACGAGCGCCAGCGCGACCCACACGAGGAGGTTGAGCTGGCCGAAGACGTCGCCGAGCAGCGGGAACGACTTGATCGGGAGCTTGACGTCGGGGACCGCCGGCAGGTCGTCGGGCGTGCCCTTCTCGCCGTAGATGTCGACGTACAGGTAGCCCGTGATCCCGACCGCCGCGAGGTTCAGCGCCGTGCCCGAGACGATCTGGTCGGCGCGCAGCGAGATCGCGAACAGGGCGTGGATGGCCGCGTAGACCGCGCCCGCGAGCATCGCGATCACGATCCCGAGCAGCCACGACCCGGTCTTGTCCGCGCCGTAGGCACCGAAGAAGGCGCCGATCAGCATCATCCCCTCGAGCGCGATGTTGATCACCCCGGAGCGCTCGGAGAAGAGCCCGCCGAGCGCGCCGAACAGCAACGGCGTCGCATAGCGCAGCGTCGCCGCGAGCAGCGCCCCCCAGATGACGACCTGCTCGAGGTGGGCCTCGCCGGACTTCAGCGCGGCCACGCCGCCGACGAAGCCGAACACTGCCGCGACGACCGCGCCCCAGCCGACGCGCTTGACGCCCTGCCCGACCGCGTACGCGCCGCACGCGCCGCCGAGCAGCGCCAGGATCAACACCGGCGGCAGCACGCGCACCATGATCGGCGGCACCGCGACGAAGAACGCCAGGATGCCGAGCGCGATGCCCGCCCAGCCGACGCGCACAGCGGTCACGCCGTGATCTCCACGGTGCGCGGTCTGCGCCGGCGCAGCCGCCACAGGAAGACCACCAGCACGTCGGTGGAGACGAACAGGACCACCAGCCCCTGGATGATGTATGTGAGGTTGGTCGCGAGCGCGGGGTCGAACACGGACGGGTCGAGGTTGCGCACCGACGTCCCGGTCACCAGCGCGCCGAACAGCAGCGCGCTGAACAGCGTCCCGACCGCCGTGTTGCGCCCCAGCAGCGCGACGGCGATGCCCAGGAACCCGGCCTGGTTGATCTGGATGTCATTCGTGGCGATCCGGAACTGCCAGCCGAGCACGTCGAGCGTCCCCGCCAGCCCCGCGAACGCCCCGCAGATCGCCATCACGACGACGTAGTTGCGCTTGACCGAGATGCCCGCCGCGGCGGCCGCCTCCGGGTTGAAGCCGACCGCGCGCACCTCGTAGCCGAGCACGGTGCGGTTGAGCACGACCCAGAACACGAGCAGCGCCGCGAGCGCGATGAAGAGCCCGATGTGCAGCCCCTGCAACTCCGGGTCGCCCCAGAACACCGGGAGCTTGGCGCCCGCCACGATGTCGTTGGAGACCGGGACGTCCTTCTGCGCCGGGTTGTCGTTCTGCAGCGGGCTGCCGAGGTTGAAGACCCACACGCCGATCCAGATCGCGACCCAGTTGAGCATGATCGTCGAGATCACCTCGTTGGTTCCCGCGAGCGCCTTGAACAGGCCCGCCAGCCCCGCCCACACGGCGCCGGCCGCCATGCCGCCGAGCATCGCGAGCAGGATGTGCACGAGCCCCGGCATGCCCTTGAACGACGACCCGATCCAGACGGCCAGGATCGAGCCCACGATGTACTGGCCCTGGCCGCCGATGTTGAACAGGCCGCAGCGGAACGCGAACGCGACCGCCAGCCCCGTGAGGATCAGCGGCGTGGTCTGGATCAGCGTCTGCTGGAGGTTGATGGCGGCGACGCTGCGGTCCGCGGCGCTCGTCCACGGGAAGAACCAGTTCAGCCCGGTGCCGTTGAAGATCGCCTTGTAGGTCGCGATCGGGTCGTGGCCCGTGATCAGCACCACGAGGCCGCCGAAGGCGAACGCGATCAGCACGGTGATCAGCGGCGTGATGACGCCGCCGCCGCGCAGGTAGGTCGAGAGCCGCGCCGCGACGGTGGCGTCGGGCGGGAGGTCGTCCTCAGGCGGCGCGCTCACCCTGGCCTCCTCCGGTCATGTAGACGCCGAAGTCCTCCTCGGAGGACTCGGGCGGCATCTCGGCCACGATTTCGCCCTCGTAGATCACCAGCACGCGGTCGCTCAGCGAGCGGATCTCCTCGAGCTCGAGCGACACCAGCAGGACGCCGCGGCCGGCGTCGCGCTCCTCGACCAACCGGCGGTGTACGAACTCGATCGCGCCGACGTCGAGCCCGCGCGTCGGCTGCGCGGCGATGATCACGCGCGGGTCGGCGGACAGCTCGCGCGCGATCACGAGCTTCTGCTGGTTGCCGCCCGAGAGCGAGCCGGCGCGCGTGCGCGCGTCGCCGCCGCGCACGTCGTATTGCTGGAGCAGGCCGCGCGCCCGAGCGATCATCTTGCTCGGCGCCAGCCAGCCGAAGCGCGACATCGTAGGCTGGCGGTACTCGCGCAGGCACATGTTCTCGGCGAGGTCGAACTCCAGCACCAGGCCGCGCCGGTGCCGGTCCTCGGCGATGTGGCTGACCCCCGCGTCGAGCGTGTCGCGCGTCCCGGCGTGGGTGACGTCGCGCCCGGCGACCATCACCTGGCCGGCGTCGGGGCGGCGCAGTCCCATGATCGCCTCGATCAGCTCGCTCTGGCCGTTGGCGTCGACGCCGGCGAGGCCGACGATCTCGCCCGCGCACACCTCGAAGCTGACGTCGCGAACCGCCGGCAGCCCGCGATCGTCGCGCGCCGAGAGCCCGCGCACCGCGAGCAGCGGCTCGCCCGCCGGGTGGTCGTCCTTCTCGACGTGCAGCAGCACGTCGCGACCGACCATCAGGCGCGCGAGCGAGCGCTCGGTGGCGCCCTCGGTGGAGACCGTGTCGATCTTCTCGCCGCGCCGCAGCACGGTCACGCGGTCGGCGACGTCGAGCACCTCGTTGAGCTTGTGCGAGATGAACACGATCGAGGTGCCCTCGGCCGTCAGCGTGCGCAGCACCTTGAACAGGTCCTGCGCCTCCTGCGCCGTGAGCACCGCGGTCGGCTCGTCGAGCACCAGCACCTGCGCGCCGCGGAACAGCGCGCGCAGGATCTCCACGCGCTGTTGCGCGCCGACGCCGAGGTCCTCGACCTTGGCGTCCGGGCGCACGGCGAGCCCGAAGCGGTCAGACAGGTCGCGCACGCGCGCCTCGGCGGCCTTGTAGTCCAGCAGCGGGCCCCGGTGCGGCTCGGCGCCGAGCACCAGGTTCTCGGCCACCGTCATCACCGACACGAGCATGAAGTGCTGGTGCACCATGCCGATGCCGAGCGAGATCGCCTTGCGCGGGGACTCGATCGAGACCGGCTCGCCGTTGAGCAGGATCTGGCCCTCGTCGGGCTGGTGGAGCCCGTAGAGGACGTTCATCAGGGTCGACTTGCCCGCGCCGTTCTCGCCCAGCAGTGCGTGGATCTCTCCCTTGCGCAGCTCGAAGTCCACCGAGCGGTTCGCGACGAGCGTCCCGAACCGCTTGGTGATGCCCTTGAGTTCCAGCGCGGCGGCCGCAGGCGGCCGCTGTCGAGAATGGCCCTGGGGGCCACTCTCGCGCCCGGTCTCAAATCCGTCGGCCACGCTGTGTCTTACTTCACCGTGCTGGGGATGTTGGAGAGCTCGCCGGACGCGATCTTGTCCTGGATGGCCTTGACCTGGTCGGCGTACTTGGCGCCCTCGGCGTTGGTCTTGCCGATGCCGACGCCGTTGTTCTTGACGTTGAACAGGGTGTTCTGACCGCCCTGGAAGGCGTTGCCCTGGACGCCCTTGATCGCGGTCTCGACCGCGACGTCGACGTGCTTCTCGGCCGAGGTCATGACCTGGTCGCCGAGGTAGGCCTGGTCGGCGTCCACGCCGATCGCCTGCACGCCCTTCTCCTTGGCGGCGTCGATCACACCGAGGCCGCACTGGCCCGCGACCTGGAAGACGACCTTGGCGCCCTGCTGGATCTGGTTGAGCGCCAGCTCCTTGCACTTGGCCTGGTCGACGAAGTCCTGCGAGTAGCCGTTGACGGTCTTGATGCCGGGGTCGGCCGCCTTGGCGCCGGCCTGGTAGCCCGCGATGTAGTGGTCCACCGGCGGGATCTTCTGGCCGCCGACCGAGCCGATCGTCTTGACGCTGTTGTCCTTGGCGTAGAGCCCGGCCATGTAGCCGGCGAGGTAGCCCGCCTCCTGCTCGGAGAAGAGCAGCCCCTGCACGTTCGCGGGCTTGTTCTTGAGGCCGGTGGCGTCGACGTCGATGATCGCGAACTTGGTGTTCGGGAACTTGGTCGCGACGGTGTTGATCGCGTCCGCCATCAGGAACCCGACGCCGATCACCAGGTCGTACTTCTGCTGGGCCAGCGTCGAGAGGTTCGGGATGTAGTCCGAGTTGGCCTTGGACGGGAGCACGCGGCCCTGCACGCCGAGCTCCTTCTCTGACTGCTCGAGCCCCTGGTTGGCGAGCTGGTTGAACGAGCGGTCGTTGAGACCGCCGATGTCGGTCACCAGGCCGACCTTGATCTTCTTGGCGGCCGGCGTCGACGCAGAACCGCCGCTGGGCGTGGAACTGCTCTTGTTGCTGTCTGAGCCGCACGCGGTCAACACGGCGCAGGACGCGGTCAGCAGCAGCACGGCGATGAGGTGAAGTGGTCGGCGCACGGCCGGAACTCCTTTTCTACGTGGAACGACCGGCCGCGAGCCTATTGGCTCGACCGGCCGTCGAATGCGGTCAATCGATTGAGCAGGGTGCGCTTGACCGCATCGTCCGCAAAGGACGCCTGAACGGCGGTCCGTGTGATCTGCTCCAACTCACCCTCCCCGAAGCCGAGGTGCGCGCGCGCCACGGCGTATTCGCCGCCGATGCTAGCGCCGAAATACGGCGGATCATCGGAACCCAACGTGAGCTTCACGCCCGCTTCGTGAAGCGCGTGCAGGGGGTGCTCGGCGTAGCTGGGGTACACGCCGGTGCACACGTTCGAGGTCGGGCATGCCTCGAGCACGAGCCCGCGGTCGGCGATCTCGGCCACGAGCGCGGGGTCCTCGGCCGCGCGCACGCCGTGGGAGATGCGCGTGACCGGCAGCGTCATCGCCTCTCGCACGGACTCGGCGCCCGCGTGCTCGCCCGCGTGCACTGTGCATCCCAGCCCGGAGTCGGCAGCGATCTTGTACGCGGTGGCGAACTGCGCCGGGGGGTAGCCCGCCTCGTCGCCCGCGAGGTTGAACCCGACGACGTAGGGATGGCGGGTCTCGGCCAGACGCTGCGCGATCGCCTCGGCGGCGGCGACGCCGAAGTTGCGGATCGCGGTGACCAGGATGCGCGCCTCGATCCCCGTCTCGGCGTGCGCGTCGTCGATCCCCTGCGCGATCCCGCCGTAGTGCTCGGCGTCCGGCAGTCCGACCGACGCGGCGTGGTCGGGGCTCGCGATCAGCTCGACGTAGACCGCGCCCTCCGCGGCGCACGAGCGCAGGTACTCGTACGTCACGTCGCGGTAGTCCTGCGCCGTGCGGATGACCGATGCGGCGCGGTCGTACGTGCGCAGGAAGTCGAGGAAGTCGACCCACGCAAATTCCTCTTGCGAGGCGAACACGCCCTCGGGCACCGGGATGCCGTTGCGCGCCGCCAGCCGCCGGATCAGGGCCGGCGGCGCGGTGCCCTCCAGGTGCACGTGCAGCTCGGCGAGCGGCGGTGCCATCAGCGGCGACACCCTAGACCAATGGGGTAGCGGACGGCGCTGTTCCAGGTACATTCACGCCGTGGCGGTGGAGACTTACCAGGTCGTGGACTGCGTCAACGGGGACTCCTGGGCCTTCCCCGACCGGACGATGGCGATGATGTGCGCGGCGGGCGTGCACGTGGCCGGTCACGAGGTCGAGGTCGTGCTCGTCACGGCCCGCGAAGACGGCCCGCTGGTCGCCGAGGCGGTCCAGCGCCTGCCGGGCGCGGTCCCGGCTCCCGCCGTCTCGCTCAGCTGATCCGCGCCAGCACCACCGGCCTCTGCGCGGGAGCGTCGCCGACGGCGATCGCGGCGCGCAGGGCGGCGGCCGCCTCGTCGGCGCTCGCGTCGCCGCGGGCGTGCACGACGGCCAGCGGGCAATCGGGCCCGACCTCCGAGCCGACGGGCGCGACGTCGCTGAGCCCCACGGCGTAGTCGATCGCATCGTCCTCGCGGCGGCGGTTGCCGCCGAGCCCGGTCACCACGAGTCCGACCGCGCGGCAGTCCATGCCGGCCACCACGCCCGGCCGTTCCGGCGCGACCGGGCGCGTGACGGCGGCGGCGGGCAGGTGCGCGCCCGGGTTCTCGACCAGGTCGGCCGGACCGCCGAGCGCGGCGACCATCGCGCCGAAGCGCTCGGCGGCGCTGCCGTCGTCGAGCACCCGCTCGACCTGCTCGCGCGCCGCCTCGATGTCGCCGGCGAGCCGCGACTGCGCGAGCGCCGCCGCCGCCAGCGCCACCGTGACCTCGTGCAGGCGCGGCTCGCGCGACGCGCCGGTCAGGTGGTCGATCGACTCGCGGACCTCGAGCGCGTTGCCGGCCGTCGTGCCGAGCACCTGGTCCATGTCGGTCAGCAGCGCGCTGGTGGCCAGCCCGGCGCCGCTGGCGACCTCGACCAGCGCGCGCGCGAGCGCCTCGGCGTCCTCGCGCGCCGGCAGGAACGCGCCGGAGCCGGTCTTGACGTCCAGCACCAGCGCGTCGAGCCCCTCGGCGAGCTTCTTGGACAGGATCGAGGCGACGATCAGCCCGATCGACTCGACCGTGCCGGTGGCGTCCCTGACCGCGTACAGCCGGCGGTCGGCGGGCGCGAGGTCGCCGGTCTGGCCGACGATCGCGCAGCCGGCGTCGCGCACGACGCGGCGGATCACCTCGATCGAGGGCGTCGAGGCGTAGCCGGGGATCGCGTCGAGCTTGTCGAGCGTGCCGCCGGTGTGGCCGAGGCCGCGGCCGGAGATCATCGGCACCGCCGCGCCGCACGCCGCCAGCACGGGCGCGAGGATCAGCGAGACCTTGTCGCCGACGCCGCCGGTGGAGTGCTTGTCCAGCACCGGCCGGTCGAGATCCCAGGTCAGCACGGTGCCGGAGTCGCGCATCGCGCGCGTGAGCGCGACCCGCTCGGCGGCGTCCATCCCGCGCAGGAACAGCGCCATCGCGAGCGCGCCGACCTGCGCGTCGGAGAGGCTCCCGTCGGCGATCCCGGTCGCCAGGAAGCCGATCTCCTCGCCGCTGAGCGCGGCGCCGTCGCGCTTGCGACGGATGACCTCGGGGGCGAGCATCAGTACGCGCCGGTACCCGCTTCGCCGTGCAGCAGATCCGCGAGCAGGCCGGACGCGCCGAAGCGGAACGTCTGCGGCGAGACCCAGCCCTCGCCGAGCAGCTCGTCGGCGAGCTCGAGGTAGGCGCCCGCGTCCTGCGCCGTGCGGACGCCGCCGCTGGCCTTGAAGCCGCCGCGGCCGGCCGCGGCGATCGCCTCGAGCATCGCCCGCGCGGCCTCGAGCGTCGCTCCGGGCTGCAGCTTGCCGGTCGAGGTCTTGACGAAGTCCGCGCCGGCGTCCAGCGCGTCGGCGGCGGCCGAGTGGATCATCTCCGGCCCGTTCAGCCGCCCGGTCTCGAGGATCACCTTCAGGATCGCGCCGGCGGTCGCCTCGCGGGTCGCGGTGACGACCTCCAGCGCGCGCGCGCGCTCGCCGCGTGCGTAGGCCCCGTAGGGCAGCACGACGTCCACCTCGTCGGCGCCGTCGTTGAGCGCGGCGTCGGCCTCGCGCGCCGCGGCGGCGGGATCCGGGCGTCCGGCGGGGAAGTTCGCGACGGTCGCGACGCGCACGCCGGTGCGCTTGGCCTGGCGCACGAACGGCGCGTAGACGCACACGGCGGCGACGCCCGCCGCGAGCGCCTGCTCGCACAGGGCGGCGATCCGCTCGGGCGTGTCGTCGTCGTTGAGGCTGGTCAGGTCGATCAGTCCGATCGCCCGCCGCACGGTCTCTTCACGCGTCATAGTCCTCCGCGAATCGCCGGACGAGGCGCACGAGGTCACGCGACGCCACGCTCGCGTTGCGCAGCGTCTGCTCGTGCGAGAGCTCCTCGCCGCCCATGCCCTCGGCGAGGTTGGTGATGGCCGAGACCGCGACGACCCGCAGCCCGCAGTGGCGCGCGAGGATCACCTCGGGCACGGTCGACATGCCGACCGCGTCGGCGCCCAGGGTCCTGAACGCCCGGATCTCGGCCGGGGTCTCGAAGCTCGGGCCGGCGGTGGCGAGGTAGACGCCCTCGGCGAGCCTGATCTGCATCGCGCCCGCCGCCGTGTGGAGCTTGTAGCGCAGCTCCGGGTCGTACGCGTCGCGCAGGCTCGGGAAGCGCGGGCCGACGGTGTCGTCGTTGGGGCCGGTCAGCGGGTTGGAGCCGAGCAGGTTGATGTGGTCGGCGATCGCCATCAGCCGCCCCGGGCCGACCTCGGCGTCGAGCGAGCCGGCGGCGTTGGTCACGAACAGCGCCTCGGCGCCCAGCGCCTTCAGCGTCCGTACGGGGACGCGCATCGCGGTCGCGTCGCCCTCGTAGACATGCTTGCGCCCCTGCAGACAGGCGACCGGGAGGCCCTGCAGCCGCCCGAGCACGACGGCGCCGCCGTGGCCCGCCACGCCGGGCTCCGGGAAGCCGGGGAGCTCGGCGTAGGGGATCGTCTGCGCTTCGCTGAGCGCCTCGACGACCCCGCCGAGCCCCGAGCCGAGGATGATGCCGAGCCGCGGCCGCTCGCCGCGCCCGGCGAGGATCTCGGCCGCGTTCACGAGGGCAGGTACTCCGGACCGAACGAGCGCGGCAGCAACTGCTCCAGCGTGGTCGTCTCGCGCGTCCCGTCGGCCGCGCACAGGTGGATCTCGGCGCCGGGAACGATGAACTCGCGCAGGCGCTGGCGGCAGCCGCCGCACGGAACGCAGACGCCGCCGCCGTCCGCGATCACGGCGACCTCGGTGATGCGCGTGCGGCCGGCCGCGACGAGCGCGCCGATCGCGCTCGCCTCGGCGCACTGGCCCTGCGGGTAGGCGCTGTTCTCGACGTTGGCGCCGACGTGGATCGAGCCGTCCTCGGCGCGCAGCGCGGCGCCGACGCGGAAGCGGCTGTAGGGCGCGTGGGCGCGCTCCATCACCGCCCGCGCGGCGTCCACCAGCGCGCCCGAGCCGACGACCTGGTCCGAGTAGGAGTTGCGCAGGATGCGCTCGGGCGCGATGTCGAGCGCCTCGGTCAGGCGGGTCACGCGGTCCAGCTCGTCGGCGAGGTCCGAGTCCGCGGTCGCGACGCCCTCGAGCTCGATGAAGCTCCCGAGGTCCTTCACCCGGTCGAGATGGATGCGGACGCTCTGCCACAGCAGCAGGTGGCGCTGCTTGTCGACCACCGCCAGCAGGCCGAGGCTGGCCTCCAGCGCCGCGCTCAGCGCCTGCGGGTTCTCGACCGGCACGAGCCGGTAGCGGCTCTCGCGCGCCTCGTCGGCGTCGACGCGGTCGTACTGGACGAGGGTGGCGCCGCCCGGCTCCTCCTCGCGCAGCTTCAGGCGCCCGGAGTTGACGCGGAAATAGGTGTCCTTCTGGTGCAGGACGCCGCGGTCGTGCGCTCCCAGACCGAGGACGACGGCCAGCGAGCGCTCGGGATCCGGGTCGACCGCCTTGAGTTCGATGTTGCGGCTCGGCGCAGCCATCCGCGCGAGGCTAGTACGTTGCGCGCATGGAAGGGGTCACGGTCGTCGACCATGTGCTGCTCAAGCGCCTGCTCTCGATCCTGCGCGACGAGACGACGCCGAACCGCGTGTTCCGCGAGACGATGACGGATGCGGCGCTGATCCTGGGCTACGAGGCGATGCGCGGGCTGCGCGGGGTGGAGATCTCGCTCCGGACGCCGCTCGAGACCGCGCCCGGCCTGCGGCTCGCCGACGAGGTGTTCGTCGTCGCGATCCTGCGCGCCGGGCTCGGGCTTGTGGACGGGTTCCTGCGGCTGGTGCCGGAGGCGCGCGTCGGCCATCTCGGCATGTACCGCGACGAGCAGGAGCTCCGTCCGGTGGGCTACTACGAGAACATCCCGTCCGGCGTCGAGGGCGCGGAGGTGTTCGTCGTCGATCCGATGCTGGCGACCGGCGGGAGCGGCAAGCAGGCGATCGCGCGGCTCAAGCGCGCCGGCGCCGTGCGCATGCATTTCGTGTGCCTGGTGGCGGCTCCCGAGGGCGTCCGGGCGCTGCGCGAGGCGCACCCGGACGTGCCGATCACGACCGCCACGATCGACCGCGAACTCGACGCCAACGGGTACATCCGGCCGGGTCTGGGCGACGCGGGCGATCGCATCTTCGGTACCGACCGCTGACTCGGCGGCTACCCTTGCGCACCGCTATGCGCGGACACCGACTCCTGATCCTTCCCTTCCTGCTCGCTGCCCTGGCGCTTCCCGCCTGCGGTGGCTCGAGCAACAAGAGTGACGAGTCCGCGGCGACGCCGGCCGCCACCGACACTCCGGCCGCCACGGACACGCCCGCGGCCACCGACACCCCGGCCTCGGCGGGCACCAAGCCGAAGGTCAAGGTCCCCAAGGGCAAGCCGCCCAAGAAGCTGGTCATCAAGGACCTCAAGACGGGCACCGGCGCCGAGGCGACCGACGGCCAGAACGTGACCGTCCAGTACGTCGGCGTGACCTATGACGACGGCAAGCAGTTCGACGCCTCGTGGGACCGCGGCCAGCCGTTCTCGTTCCCGCTCGGCCAGGGGCAGGTCATCCCCGGCTGGGATCAGGGCGTCAAGGGCATGAAGGTCGGCGGGCGGCGCGAGCTGATCATCCCGCCCGACCTCGCGTACGGCCCCTCCGGTTCGGGCCCGATCGGCCCCAACGCGACGCTGGTCTTCGTGATCGACCTCCTGAACGTCGGCTAAGCGAAGCTGCCGGCCTCGCCGGCAGCCGCCACGGCGCCCACCAGCGTCGCGAGCAGCAGGCCGTGGAGCGCCTCGCGCTCCACGTCGCGGTGCGCGACCCAGTCCAGGCACACGCCGTCCATGAACGACAGCCAGCCGTTGACCGCGACGCGCAGGATCGGCGTCTCCGGCTGCGTGCCGCGGATGCCGTCGACGATGCGCGCCGCCGTGTCGGCGCGGACCTGGTCGAGCATCGCCTTCACCTCGGGCACCGCGCCGGCCGAGCGGAGCATCTTCTCGTAGCTGTCGGCGTTCTCCTCGACCCAGACGAGGTAGGCGTCGAGGCTGCTCGCGAGCTGCTCGAGTGGGGGCAGGCTCTGGTCCGGCAGCGTGCGGCGCTGGAGCTCGTTGGCCTTCTCCTGAAGCGTCGCGACGAAGTACGCGTCCTTGCTCGGGAAGTAGTGGTAGAGGAGCGCCTTCGAGATCCCGGCCTCGCGGGCGATCTGCGCCATCGAGAGCTCGTCATAGGCGTGGTGGGTGAAGAGGTCGGCGCCCAGCGCGAGCAGGCGGCGGCGCCGTTCGTCCACGTCGAGGCGGGTGTATGCGGGTTCGGCCATGTCCCTCGGACGGAGCGTACCTGACCGCCGGTCAAGTTCCGGCGATCGGACCTGCCGTCGCGCAGCGGTGAGGTCGCCCGTACCCTCTTGAGCGTGGCTGAGCCGCATCCCCCGCGCCATCCGAGGTCGCTCGACGAGGAACTGCTCGAGGCCGAGACCGACGCGATCCTCTCCGAGCTGACGGATGCGCAGCGCCTGCAGCGCATCGAGGACGAGTTGCGGACGGCGTTCGTCGGGCTCTCGCACATCGGCAAGGCCGTCTCGATCTTCGGCTCGGCACGGACCCCGCGCGACCACCCGCGCTACGCCGCCGCGCGCGACCTCGCGCGGCAGTTGGGCGAGGACGGCTACGCGATCATCACCGGCGGCGGCCCGGGCATCATGGAGGCCGCGAACCGGGGGGCGCAGGACGCGGGGGCGACGTCGGTCGGGCTGGCGATCGACCTGCCCAACGAGGAGGGCGTCAACCCCTACGTCGACATGGTGTTCAGGTTCCACTACTTCTTCGCGCGCAAGGTGATGTTCGTCCGCTACGCGAGCGGGTTCGTCGTCTTCCCCGGCGGCTTCGGCACGCTCGACGAGACGTTCGAGGCGGCGACGCTGCGCCAGACGCAGAAGATCCGCTACTTCCCGATCGTGCTCTTCGACACCGCGTACTGGGGCGGGCTCGTGGAATGGCTGGATTCGACCGTTCAGAGCGACGGCAACATCGGCGAGGCCGACGTCAGCAACCTCGTGCTGACCGACACGTTCGAGGCCGTGCGCGCGGCGCTCGACGACGTCGATCACCGGCGGCCGCGGCGGACGACGCGGCGCGCGGCGTAGCCCCTACGCGGCGACCCACTCGCCGTCGCGGCGCCCCAGCACGAGGCGCTCGCTGCGACCGCCGGCGGTGACGGCGAAGACCGCCTCGTCCTGGTCGGTCCCGGGGCGGTCGAGCACCTCGACCAGCGTGAGCTCCTCCGGCTCGGCGCCCAGCCGCTCGGCGCAGATGCGGCGCGCGGCGGATTCCAGGTGCGCGCGATCCCACCCGCGGTCGGCGGCCGCCGCCGCCGCGAGGTCGCGGTCCACCTGGGTCAGCGAGCGCTCGAAGGCCGGCCGCGAACGCGCGAGCTGGCGCGTCCGAGCGATCACGCCGCCGACGAACAGCAGCACCAGCACGACGATGACGATGATCAACCAGGTGGGCATGTGAGTGAATTATGAAAGTACCGCGCGCGAGGCGAGATGTGCCCCGACCTTGCGCTTGACCCGCTGCAGGGCATTGTCGACGGTCTTGCAGTCGCAGCCCAGGCGTTCACCGATCGCGGTGTAGGAGTAGCCGTCGAGGTAGAGCGAGAGGACGCGCGACTCGAGCTCGCTCAGAACGGTCGACAGGCACGCCACGAGCGAGCGCAACTCCTCCGCGGAGATGACCTGGTTGACCGGGTCGTGGACGGTCGAGCCGGGCAGCAGCTCGTCGAGGCTCGGCTCGGAGTCCGACGCCCCCGCCGGCGTCGCCGAGAAGGACACGTAGCCGTTCAGCGGCGTGTGCTTGTTGCGCGTCGCGGTCTTCACGGCCGTGATGATCTGGCGCGTGATGCAGAGCTCGGCGAAGTTGCGGAACGACGACTCGCGGTCGGTGCGGAAGTCGCGGATCGCCTTGTAGAGGCCGACGAGCCCCTCCTGCACCAGGTCCTCGCTGTCGCCGCCGATCAGGAAGTACGAGGAGGCCTTGAGGCGGACGAAGGACGCATAACGGCGAACAAGACGGTCGTACGCGTCTGGGCTCCCCTGTTTGGCCAATGCGAGGAGATATCCATCATCAAGCTGAAGTTGAGCTTGAGACTTTGTCGGTGCGAGACGGGCCACGAGCGCATGTCCTTTCCAGCCCATTTCCAGGGCTGAATCGCTGTGGCGCACACCTCCCGCGGCGCCTGGATATTGACCGAGCTTGAGGGCCATCGCTAACCCTCAAGCTCACCTTAATATACCGCGATGGTGGCAGGCTTATGTCGAGGCGTCAAGCCGCTGCTGCAACATCTCGTACAGCACGACGGCCGCCGTGGCGCTCACGTTGAGCGATTCCACGCGCCCCAGCAGCGGGAGCGAAATGAGGTCGTCGCACATGGCCGCGACCCGCGTCCGCAGTCCCTTGCCCTCCGCCCCGAGGACAGCGACGACGCCGCCGCTGTAATCGGGCTGGGTATAGGGCGTGCGCGCGCCGGCCGACGCGCCGTAGACCCAGCAGCCGGCGGCCTTGGCCTCGACGAGGAAGTCGGCCAGGTTGCGCACCTGCGCGACCGCCAGGTGCTCGACGGCGCCGGCGGAGGCCTTGCACACCGCCGGCGTGATCTCCGCCGAACGCCGCTCGGGGAGGATCAGCCCGGTCGCCCCGGCGGCCTCGGCGGTCCTCGCCACGGCGCCGACGTTCTGCGGATCGGTGACCTCGTCGAGCGCCACGAGCAGCGGATCGGCGACGGCGAGGAGCGCGGACGCGTCCACGTAGGGGTAGGGGTCGACGAGCGCGGCGACGCCCTGATGGGCCTCCGAACCGGCCCGCTCCTCGATCTCGTCGGCCGACACCACGGTCACGCGAGCCGGCTGCCAGCCCTCGGCGGCGGCCGCCTCGGTGGCCCACACCCGCCGCACCCGCCGCCGCCCGCGCAGCGCCTCGCGGACCGCGTTGCGGCCGTAGATGACCATCGGGCGCGCCGCGGGCTCCTCGGCGGCGCGGAGGATCGCCTCGCCCGGGGTGACGCCGTGGAGCGAGTCCGGTCCGTGCCCGACCGGGCGTGGGCCACCCGCGGGCGCCGGGCGGCGGGCAGCGTCGCGGCGGGGAGACTCGCGGCGGGCAGCGTCGCCGCGGGGAGACTCGCGGCGGGCGGCGTCCCCGCGGGGAGACTCGGTGCGGCGCGGGCCGCCGGCAGCGCGCGGGTTCGTGCCCCACTCGCCGCCACGAGCGGCGTCACCGGCGCGCGGACCGCGGCCCCGAGGGGAGTCGCCGCCCGCACCGCGCGGCCCGCCGCGGGCAGGGCCGGCGCCGCGCGGGCCGGCGCCGCCGCGCGATGGGGCGCCGCCGCGCGGGGCGTCGCCGCGATGCGAGGCGCCGCCGCGATACCCCTCGCCGCCACGCGAGCCACCCTCGCCGCGCGGGGCGTCGCCGCGATACCCGTCGCCGCCGCGCGGGGCGTCGCCGCGATGCGAGGCGCCGCCGCGATACCCCTCGCCGCCGCGCGGGGCGTCGCCGCGATGCGAGGCGCCGCCGCGATACCCGTCGCCGCCGCGGGGACCCGCGCCGCCGCGCGGGGCGTCGCCGCGATGCGAGGCGCCGCCGCGATGCGAGGCGCCGCCGCGATACCCCTCGCCGCCGCGCGGGGCGTCGCCGCGATGCGAGGCGCCGCCGCGATACCCGTCGCCGCCGCGGGGACCCGCGCCGCCGCGCGGGGCGTCGCCGCGATGCGAGGCGCCGCCGCGATACCCGTCGCCGCCGCGCGAACCGGCCTCGCCGCGCGAGACGCCGCCGGACCGCGGTCCGCCGCGCGCCGGACCGCCGCGCGGGCCGGCCCCGCGCGCGCCGTCGCCGCCGCTCCGCGCGCCGCCGCCGCTGCGCGGCGAGCCGCTGCTCCGCGGCGCGCCACCGCCGGACCGCGGCTTGCCGGCGCCGCCTCGCGGCCCCGCGCCGCTCGGCTTGCGCCCCTTGCCCCCGCCCGAGGCGCCCCCGCGGCTCATGCCCGGACCAGTTCGGGGCCGTCGGTGCCGTCGCGTACTTCCCAGCCGGCGGCGCGGATCTCGTCGCGCAGCCGGTCCGCCTCCGTCCACTCGCGAGCCGCCCGCGCGGCCACGCGCCGCTGCGCCAGCTCCTGCAACTCGTCGGGCGGGCCGTCGGCGGCGGCCAGGAGCGACTCCAGCCCGAGCACTCCGAGCATGTCGCGCAGGTCGTCAGCGCCGACGGGCGCCTCGGAGCGGTTCGCCTCGCGCACCCACGTGAACAGCGACGCGAGCGCCTCGGCGGTGTTGAAGTCGTTGCGCAGGGCATCGAAGAACGCGTCGCGATGGACACGCAGCCCGGCGGGAGACGGCCCGTCCGACAGCCGCCGGCCCGCCTCGCGCACGCGCGCGACCGACCGCTCCGCCTCGGCCAGGCGCTCGCGCGAGAACGCGATCGGCTGGCGGTAGTGCGACGCACTGAAGTACATGAGCAACGCCTCCGGCCCGACCTCGTCGAGCACCTCGCCGAGCCCGTGGATGTTCCCCACCGACTTGGACATCTTCTCGTCGGCCAGTTCCAGCAGGCCGTTGTGCATCCACAGCCGCGCCAGCGGGCGCCCGTGCGCCGCTGACGTCTGGGCCGCCTCGTTCTCGTGGTGCGGGAACACGAGATCGACGCCGCCGCCGTGGATGTCGAGCTCCACGCCGAGGACGCGCTCGGCCATCGCCGAGCACTCGATGTGCCAGCCCGGCCGCCCGCGCCCCCAGGGCGCGTCCCAGGACGTGTCCTCGCCCTCCTTCCAGGCCTTCCACAGCGCGAAGTCGAGCGGGTCCTCCTTCAACGCCGCGCCCTCGACGCTCTCGCCCTGGTCCATCTGGTCGAGGTCGCGCCGCGACAGCGCGCCGTAGTCGCTGACCGATCGCACGCGGAAGTAGACGTCGCCCGACACGGCGTACGCGCTCCCGCCTTCGAGCAGGCGCGCGATCAACGCGATGATCTCGTCGATGAACTCGGACGCGTAGGGCTCGACGTCGGGCCGCCCCAGCCCGAGGCGATCGGTGTCCGCGCGGTACCAGTCCGCCATCTCCGCGGCCAGCTCCGCGGAGGGCCGGCCCGCGGCCCGCGCCGCGTCGTAGATCTTGTCGTTGATGTCCGTGACATTGGCCACGAACGTCACCTCGTAGCCCTCGCTCTCGAGGAAGCGCTTGAGCTGAGAGAACACCACGTACGGCCGGGCGTTGCCGACGTGCACGCGGCTGTAGACCGTGGGCCCGCAGGCGTAGATCCCCACCCGGCCGGGATCTCGGGGCTCCAGCACGCGGAGCGCGCGGGTACGGGTGTCATAGAGCGTGACGTCAGGCACGCCGCTGAGCGTATCCACCGGGTAGGTTTCTCATGATGGACGACCTCGTAGAGCGGGTGGCCGAGGCATTCCGGTCGCTGCCGTCCCGCTACCTCGGGGCGGCCCCGGGCTTCGACGCCACCTACCACATCCGGCTCGGCGACATCGGGCGCAGCTGGGAGATCCGCTGCACCCCGCATGGCGCGCGCGTGCGCGCGGGCGCGTCGAAGCGGGCGCCCGACGTGGTGATCGGCACCGACGCCGAGACCTGGCTGCAGCTGCGCGAGGGAGAGCTCTCGGGCGTCGAGGCGTTCAGCCAGCGCCGGCTCTACGCGCGCGGCGACCTCGACCGCGCGATCGGCTTCGAGGGCATGTTCCGGCTGCCGAACGGCCGGCCGCCGCTGCTGCGCATCCACGACGTCGAGGTGGGCCGGCTGAAGCTGTCCACGCTGACCATGGGTCAGGGGCCGGACATGCTGCTGCTCCACGGGCTGGGGTCGAGCAAATCGTCGTTCTTCGACACCGCCGCCGCGCTCAGCCGCCGCTACCGCGTGCACGCGCTCGACCTTCCGGGCTTCGGCGGTTCGAGCAAGCCGGCGCTCGCCCCGTACGGCGCGCAGTACGCGGCGCGCGCGGTGATCGGCGCGATGGACGCGCTGGAGATCGAGCGCGCCCACGTCGTGGGCAACAGCATGGGCGGCCGCGTGGCGATCGAGGTGGGGCTCGAACGCCCGGACCGCATCGGCGGCCTCGCGCTGCTCTCGCCCGCGGTCGCGTTCGTCAAGCGCGACTGGCATTGGTTCGTGCGCTTCGCGCGGCCCGAGCTGGGCCTGCTCCCGCACAGCCTCGGCCGCCACCGCATCGAGCAGCAGTTCTGGGCGCTGTTCGCCGACCGCGACCTGGTCGACCCGACGGTCGCCGACGTCGTCGTCGACGAGTTCGAGCGCATCTACCACAACGCGGGCGCCCGACTCGCGTTCCTGGCCTCCGCGCGGGCGATCTACCTCGAGGCGCCGTTCGGGCGCAAGGGCTTCTATCCGCGCCTGTCCGAGCTCAAGCCGCCGGCGCTGTTCGTGTGGTCCTCGCACGACCGGTTGATCCCCGAGCGCTTCCGTCACCACGTCGAGCGCTGGCTTCCGAGCGCCGAGCAGGTGGTGCTCGAGGGCTGCGGCCACGTTCCGCAGGTGGAGCGGCCCGAGCGCACGAACGGGCTGCTGGAACGGTTCTTCGCGCGTGTCGATCCGCTCGGCGGGGAACGATTGAGGGCGGCATGACAGCGACCGAGACCAGCCTGCGCAACGGCCACGGCGATCCCGAGCACGCGCGCCGGCGGCTGCGCCCGCAGAGCCGGGTCGCCGGCCTGCTGCGCCGGCTCCCCGGGTTCGCCGAAACTCCCGCGGCCGACCTCGACGAGCGCGACCCCGACTACATCCGCGAGACGCTCCCGCGCCTGTGGCTGATCGCCTCGCTGTGGTTCCGCGGCGAGGTGCGCGGGCTCGGCAATGTGCCCGAGAGCGGTCCGGTCCTGCTCGTCGGCAACCATTCGGGCGGGAACCTGACGCCGGACACGACCGTGTTCACGCTCGCCTTCAGCACCTACTTCGGGGTCGAGCGCGCGTTTCACCAACTGGCGCACAACCTCGTGCTCAGCTATCCCGGACTGTCGTTCCTGCGCAAGTACGGAACCGTCGCCGCCTCGCACGAGAACGCCCGCCGCGCGCTGCGCACCGGCGCGGCGGTGCTCGTCTACCCGGGCGGCGACTACGACGTCCACCGTCCCAGCTGGCATGGCAACCGGATCGATTTCGGCGGCCGCAAGGGCTTCATCCGGCTCGCGATCGACGAGGACGTGCCGGTCGTTCCGGTCGTGGCGATCGGCGGCCAGGAGACCGCCCTGTTCCTCAGCCGCGGCGAGGGACTGGCGCGGGCGCTCAACCTCGACCGGCTGTTCCGGCTGAAGGTGCTGCCGATCTCGCTCGCGCTGCCGTGGGGCCTCAACGTCGGCGACATGCTCGGCCACATCCCGCTGCCGGCCAAGATCACGGTCGAGGCGCTGCCGCCGATCCACCTGCGCAAGGAGTTCGGCCCCGAGCCCGACGAGGACGAGGTCTACGACCACATCGTGCGCCTGATGCAGGAGACGCTTGACGCGCTGGCGGCCGAGCGCCGCCTCCCGGTGATCGGATGAGGATCGCCGAGTCCGCGGTCGTCGCCGCGCCGCCCGACCTGGTCTGGGACCAGGTCTCAGACCCCGCCCGCATGCTGCACTTCTTCGCCGGGGTGACGCGCTGGGAGGTCGACGGCGAGCGCCGCAGCGGCCTCGGCGCGCGCTACCGGATGCTGATGCGGGTCGGCTCGGCCGAGGTCGGCGGGCTGATCGAGGTCGTCGAGTACCACCCGGCGCACGACCTGGCCTGGACGTCGGTGACCGGCATCGACCAGCACGGCCGCTGGCGCCTGCGCGAGGCCGGAAGCGGTTGCACACGCGTGGAGCTGCGGCTGCAGTTCGGCGTCGCCGGCGGCGGGCTCTGGTCCTGGCTGGCCGAACAGCTCGCCGGCCCGATCGTGCGCGGGAACGTCAAGCGCACGCTCGCGCAGCTCAAGCGCATCGTCGAGCACGACCAGCTGCGCGCCGAAGCCGCCCGCCGCCGCGCGGCCCGAACCTAGCCGGGGGCAGCAGCGCGCGGGGCGCCGGCGGGACGCGGGCGCGCGGGGCGCGCGGTGCGCCGCGGGGCGCGCGATGCGGTCGCGGCGGGCAAACGCGGGACGCGGCACGCGGGTTCTTCGCGCAGTTGGGTTCTTCGCGCAGTTCCGGCGCTTGCCGCAACTCTGAAGCACCGCACCGAGGCAAGCGGCGTGCTCACCAGAGTTGCCGCAGCATGGCCCCCAGGGCCATGCGAGGGGAACGGCCCCGCCCCCTGGAGAGGGGAGGGGCGGGGCCGCCATGTCTCTCCACGGGTCGAATCGCGGAAGAGCTTTTGTCTCCTGGCACGACAAAATAGGCATCGAGACATCGGATGTCAAGTGTCTGACGCCGGGTTATGGAAGCGGATGCAAAGAACTGCGGCGTGATTTGACAGACTGTCTGACATTCAGACAGCCCTCGTACGCCAAACCCCACCCGAGCGACAGGCGATATTGCGAGAAAATACGCAAAACGTTCCCCGCCAGCGTCCCTCGTGCGCAGCATTCGTTGGAACCCTCGACGAATGGTTCCGACCAGCGCGCGAAGCGGTGGCCGGAACGATGTCGGTGTGCCGGAATTCAGCGCGCGCCGAGCAGCACGTCGACGAGCAGCTGGTCGAGCCGCTCGTTGTAGTAGCCGCGCTCGGCCAGCGCGTCGAGTTGGTCGACCTCGGCCTTCAGCACGTCGGGCGAGTCACCGTCGACGCTCGCCAGGGCGAGTTCCGGCGAGGACGCCGCCTCGAGTGCCTCCTGCACCTCGGGCAGCGAATCGAAGTGGTGCGCCTTCTCCGCCAGCAGCCGGTAGGTGCGCATGCAGCCGGCCGCGAAGTCCCACACGCCCGCGGGATCCTCGTTGCGGTAGGCATGCGCGTCGAAGTGCCGCGGTCCGCTGTAGCCGGCGCGCTCGAGCAGGCGCACGAGCAGGAAGTTCTCCTTGAGGTCCTCGGCGCCGAAGCGGAAGTCCTGGTCGTAGCGCCCGATCCGCTGCGCGTTGAGGTCGATGTGGAACAGCTTGCCCGCCCACAGCGCCTGCCCCACGGCATGGTGGAAGGACAGGCCGGCCATCGTCTCGTGCGCGACCTCCGGGTTCACACCCACCAATTCGGGGCGGTCGAGCGTGGAGGCGAAGTGCAGCGCATGCCCGACCGTCGGCAGGAAGATGTCCCCGCGCGGCTCGTTGGGCTTGGGCTCGATCGCGAACTTGAAGCCGTAGTGGTTGTCCTCTGAGTACTCGACGAGCGTGTTGACGGCCTCGCGGTAGCGCTCCAACGCGTCGCGCGGGTCCTTCGCGACCCCCGCCTCCGTGCCCTCGCGCCCACCCCAGCACACGAACACCTCGCCGCCCAACTCGGCACCCAGGTCCAGCGCCCGCAGCGCCTTGCCGATCGCCGCGCGGCGCACCCGCCGGTCATTGGACGTGAACGCGCCATCCTTGAACGCCGGGTGCCCGAACAGGTTCGTCGTCGCCATCCCGACGCCCAGCCCCGTGGCATCCAGCGCCGCCTTGAAGCGCGCCACGATCGCGTCGCGCTCGGCCGCCGAGGACCCCCACGGCACGAGATCGTCGTCGTGCAGGCTGATGCCCCATGCGCCGAGTTCGGCCAGCTTGTGCACCGAATCGACTGGGTCGACCGGCTCGCGCGTCGGCCCGCCGAACGGGTCACGCCCCGGGTTGCCGACCGTCCACAAGCCGAACGTGAACCGATGCTCCGGTGGGCGCTCGCCCTGTTCGGTCGCAGTCGTGCGGGGATCGTCGATGATGGCCATTCGAGCTCTCTTTCGAATAGTTCGTTCGCGGGCCAAACTAATCGCTCAGAGAGCGTCCGTCAAGCTACGCCACGGCGGTGAGCGCCGGACCGCCCAGCGCGCGAGCACTGCGGCGCAGCGATTCGACCAGGTGATCGACCAACGGGTCGCGCTCGCCGGCGCGTACGGCGGCCACGACCTGCCGCGCCGGAGCCCGCCCGCGCAGCGGCAGGATCACGACGTCGCGCCGCGAGCTGGTGAGCGCCATGGTCGGAATCAGCGCCACGCCGATCCCCGACGCCGCCATCCCCTGCAGCGCCTGGTAGTCATCGGAGGAGAACCGCACGTCGGGCTCGAAGCCGGCGTCGCGGAACGCGTGCAGCACGACGTTGGAGTCCGCGCACGTGCCGGACACCTCGGTGATCAGGAACGCCTCGTCGCTCAGATCCTCGAGCGCCACCGAGGCGTGCGTGGCGAGCGGATGGTCGTGGGCCACCGCAACCCGCAGCTCGTCGTCGCAGACCGGCAGGAAGTCCACGCCCGGGCGCGCGCGGACCGGCGAGAGCGCGGCCGTCACGATCACCGCGACGTCGATCCGCCCCGCCAGCAGCGCGTCCTGCGCCGGGCCCTCCTCGAACACGTGCAGCTCGAGCTCGGCGTCCGGCCGGCGCGCGCGCAGGTCGCGCGTCGTGCCGGGCATGAGCCCGGCGGCCGCTGACGGGAACGCGCCGACCCGGATCCGCGGCCGGCCGATGCCGGCGGCGGCGCGGACCTCCTCCTGCGCCCGGCGGGCGCCGTCGAGCAGCAGCGCTGCGTGGCGGACCAGCACCTCACCGGCGGGCGTGAGCGAGACGCCGCGCGCGTCGCGCTCGAGCAGCCGCGTCCCCAGCCCGCGCTCCAGGCGCGCGATGTGCTGCGACACGGCGGGCTGCGTGAAGTCCAGCGCGGCGGCGGCGTCCGAGAACGAGCCGCGGACCGCGACCTCGCGGAAGGTCGTCAGGAGCTTGAGGTCGAGCATCACGGAGCATTATGCCATGTACCGCAACTCATCATTGGACATGATCCGCTCCAGGCCGCAGGATGCTCTCTATGCCCACTCCGCTCGTGCTCCGCGCCGCCACCGCCGCCGACGCTGCCGCGCTCGACCGCCTCGCCGCCCTCGACAGCCGCCCGCTGCCGGCCGGCCCGCACCTCGTCGCCGAGTCCGGCGGCCGCCTGGTGGCCGCGACCGGCCCGGACGGCGACGCCGTCGCCGACCCGTTCCAACGCACCGCCGACGCCGTCGCCCTGCTGCGCGCCCGCACGCGCCAGCTCGCCGCGCCGCGCCGGCGCGAGCGTGGCCGCCGGCTCGTCATGGCATGAGCGTCTCCGTCGCCTCGTCCCAGCGCCAGTGGATGTCGCGCCCGCGCAGGCGCACGCCACCGACCCAGCGGTCGCAGCCGTTGAGCGCGACGTGGTCGGCCTCGCCGGCGAGCACCGCGACCCCCGCCGGGGTGAGCGCGCCGGCCTCGTCGAGCAGCGGCACGGACGCGTGCGCCAGCCGCTCGAGGATCGCGAACGCCCACGTGTCGCCCAGGAACGGCCGCGGCTCCTTCGCCGATGCCCGCAGGAAGCGCTCGACCGGGGTGCCGCGCTCGCCGGCCAGCAGCCGCCGCTCGGTCAGCGACAGCCCGTCGCGCCGCGCCGGGTACTCCTGGCACAGGCGCAGGAAGGCCTCGCCGAGGAAGCGCAGCTCTCCTGATGCCTCCGACGCGAGCGCGGCGATCCCGGCCGGCTGCGGCGCGCGCAGCGCGTCCCAGGCCTGCGTCGCCAGCTCCAGCGCGGCGCCCGTGAGCGGCGTCGCGGCCTGCTCGGCGACCACTCGCAGCTGCTCGGAGGTCAGCTCGCCGAGCCCGCCGAAGTGCGCGCGGCCCGCGTGCTCGCCGATCGAGATCAGCGTGATCCGCTCGGGCGCGACGCCGCGGGCGGCGAGCCGGGCCAGGATCTCCACGAGCTGCAACTGGTCGTAGAGGTCGGCCTCGAACCACAGCACGAAGTCCCCGAGATGGGCGTCGAGCTCGCCGTCGCGGCGCTCGAACTCCTCCACCGGCACCCCCAGGAAGTCCGCCCGCGCCCGCCGGCGCGCCGCGTCGGGGCCGGGCAGCACGGGCCCCTCGTGGAGCGCGTCGCGCCAGGCCAGCACGCGCTCCGCGAGCCCGGTGCCCTCGATCCCGCGGGCGGCCGAGTCGCCGTTGGTGACGTGCAGCCGGGATTCCACGTGGTCGCCAGTATCTCAGACGCTCAAGCCGCCCACGAGCGACGGTCAGGACAACTTCAGAAGGGTGGCGACCGCGAGCGCGGCGACGCCCTCCTCGCGACCCACGAAGCCCATGCCCTCGCCGGTGGTGGCCTTGACGTGCACCGAGCCGCGCACGGCCTCGCTCAGCGCGGCCATGATCGCCTCGCGGTACGGCGCGAGCCTGGGGCGCTCCATCACGACCGTGGCGTCGACGTGCTCGACCGCCCAGCCGGCGGCGACGACGCGCGCGACCGCCTCGCGCAGCAGGGCCAGCGAGTCGGCGTCCTTGAACGCCGGGTCGGTGTCCGGGAAGTGCTGGCCGATGTCCCCCAGCGAGGCCGCGCCGAGCACCGCGTCGGTGACGGCGTGGGCGAGCACGTCCGCGTCGGAGTGCCCCTGCAGGCCGCGCGCGTGCGGGATCTCGATGCCGCCGAGCACCAGGCGCCGGCCCTCGGCGAAGCGGTGCGTGTCGACCCCCAGGCCGACGCGGACGCTCACCCGAGCGGCTCCAGGCGGCGCGAGCGGCGCTCGAACACGGCCAGCTCGCTCACGCCGCACTCCTCGAGCAGCTTCACCGCGTCGTCGTAGCGGTAGGCGAGCTGCTCGGGCGTGTGGGCGTCGCTGGAGAGTGCGATCGGGACGCCGCCCTCGACCGCCAGCTCGAGGAACGCGCGCGCCGGGTAGATCTCCCCCACCGGCTTGCGCAGGCCCGCGGTGGAGACCTCCATCGCGACGCCGCCGTCGAGCATCGCCTCGACCGCGGGCTCGTAGTAGCGGCGCAGGTCGGTGTCCGGCAGCGGGCGCGCGCTGCCCCAGATCTTGACCAGGTCGGGGTGGGAGAGGATGTCGAACAGCCCGCTCGTCGCGGACCGCCGCAGCGCCTCGAAGTACGCGTTCCAGACGCGCTCGGCCGAGCCTTCGCGGCGCCAGATGTCCATCTCGTCGTCGAGGTCGATGGCATGGTCGCCGACGAAGTGAACCGAGCCGACGACGTAGTCCCACTCGTGCCGGTCGAGCAGGTTGGCCATCCGGTCCTCGCGACCCGCGATGTAGTCGGCCTCGATGCCGAGCTTGAGGTCGGTCTCCTCGCGCACGAACTCCACGTAGGCGTCGAGGTCGTCCCTGGCCCACTCGCGCCAGAACGGGTGCTGCCAGACGTCCAGCGCGGCCGTGAAGCGGTAGATGTGCTCGGCGACCCCCAGCTCCTGGACGCCGCGCTCGCTCGCCGCGTCGCGGTAGCGCTCCGCGTTGGCGGCGGTGAAGTAGGTCGCGGGCGGCGTGGCGCTCGCGTCCGGGCGCAGGTGGACGTGGTAGTCGGTCAGCATCGCGGCTCAGGATCGCAGGAGCAGCTCGGCGACCCGCAGGTCGTGCGGCGTCGTGACCTTGAAGTTCACGGGGCCGGACTCCACGACGCGCACGCTGCCGCCGGCGCGCTCGATCAGCCACGCGTCGTCGGTCGCCTGCGCGAGGATCGCGGCGTCGACCGCCAGCGCGGCCTCTAGAGCGGCCCGGCGGAAGGCCTGCGGCGTCTGGATCGCCCACAGCACGGAGCGATCCAGCGTGGCCACGACCGCACGCCCGGCGTCGGCCTGCTTGATCGTGTCGGTCACGCGCGCCGCGGCGACCGCGCAGTCGGCGTGGCGCAGCTCGTCGAGCACGCGCGCGAACAGCTCGGGCGAGGCGAGCGGGCGTGCGGCGTCGTGCACGATCACGGCGTCCGACGGCGGGGCCGCGGCGAGCGCGGCGCGCACGGACTCCGAGCGGGTCGCGCCGCCGCGTACGCCGGTGCAGCCGGGCGGCGCGGCCTCGCCCGCGGGCAGCGCGACGACGACGTGCTCGATCCCGGCGGCGCGCAGCGCGGCCAGCGACCATTCGAGCAGCGGCCGCCCGGCGACCTCGACGAACGCCTTCGGGCGCGACGCGCCCAGGCGCTCGCCGCTGCCCGCGGCGACGAGGAGAGCGACGGGCCCCGACTCACTTTGCCGGCGCATGGCGGCTCGTGTGTCGGGGCCAGGGGCGGAGTGGTTACTCGGCGGCTGCGGCGGCCGCGAGCTGCTCCGCTGTGCGCGAGAGGATATCGTCGAGGTAGGCCTCAGCCTCGTCCTCGGTCTTCTCCAGCGCGTACATCATCTCCGACGCGAGGATCTTCTTCGCGCGGGTGTACATCTGCTTCTCGCCGGTCGACAGGCCCTTGTCCTGCTCGCGCACGGCGAGATTACGGACGACCTCGGCCAGCTCGTAGATATCGCCGGTCTTGATCTTGTCCCGGTTGTGCTTGAAGCGCCGGTTCCAGTTCTTGGGCATCTCGGACACGTCGTCGGCCAGCACGGCCAGCACCTTCTTGACCGTGTCCTCGTCGATCACGCGGCGCAGTCCGGCCTTGCCGGCATTGGCGCACGGGACCATGACCGTCATGTCGTTGTGGAGGATCTTGATGGTCAGGTACTCGCGTACCTCGCCGAGAATGTTCTTCTCTTCCTTCCTGACCACCTGGCCGGCCCCATGATGGGGGTAGACCACGTTGTCGCCGATCTCGAAATCGATGTGCTCGATTTCACGCTCGATGTCGAGATCCTCGATCTCAATGGCTGTCTCGGGAATCGTGTCCTCCTTCATTGCGGTCCGGCTGCCGGACCGTACGGCTTCGTTCTCAGATGCTTCAGGTCTGCAAGTAGCGGTCCACGAGGTTGATCTCCTGCAGACGGCGAAGGCCCTCGCGGATGTCCTTCGCACGGATCTCCCCCACGCCTTCGACCGACTCCAGTTCGGGGTCGGTCGCGGCGAGAATCTCGTCCAGCCCGCGGAACTCGCGAACGATGTTCTGCACCACCAGCTTGGGCAGCCGGGGGATGCGGCCGAGTATGCGGTAGCCGCGGGGTGAGACGGGATAGTCCAGTGTGTTGACCTTGCGGTCGTAGCCCAGCAGCTCTGCCAGGCGACCGAAGTCGAGCAAGTCCTGATGCGGGAGACGCGCGATCCCGTCGAGCGCCTGCGCGAAGGCGTCGTCGACCGGGTCGGCGAGATAGTCGTGCAGCAGCGCGGCCTTGTCGCCGGCGACGCCGACCATCGTCTCCTCGAGCTGCATCTCGATCAGCCGGCCCTCGGTGCCGAGCTCCACGATGTAGCGCTCGATCTCCACGGCCATGCGCGTCACCAGCTCGGCGCGCTGCAGTACGGTCAGGACGTCGTGGAGCGTCACGCCGCCCTCGAACTCGAGGGCCGTGAGGCGCGTCGACACCTGGTCCAGCCGCGTGCGGTACTTGTCCAGCGTGGCCAGGGCCTGGTTGGCCTTGGCGAGCACCGCGGGGATCTCCTCGAGGATGTACTTCGCGCCGTCCACGTAGAGCGACACGACGTCGCGGCGCTGGGAGATCGCGATCACCAGCGCGTCGGTCTGCTTGGAGATGCGCTCCGCGGTGCGGTGGCGCGTGCCGGTCTCCGACGTGAGAATCGTCGGGTCGGGCATCAGCTGGACGTTGCACCACGCGATCTTGGTCGCGTTGAGGTTGAGCGCGATCGCGCCGTCCATCTTCGCGAGCTGGTAGACGAGCGCAGGGCTGTAGTCGATGTCCAGGCGGATCCCGCCCGAGAACAGGAACGCCAGCTCGTCCGGATCGCCGATCACGATCAGCCCGCCCGTGCGAGCGTGCACGATGTTGTCGATGCCCTCGCGGACCGCCGTGCCCGGCGCCACCATCTCGAGGGACTTCACCAACCGGGGCTCCTGCCGCGCTTCGAGCTCATTGAGCTCTTCCCCTGATCGCGGCTGCATCACGCACAGATTCTAGCAGTTGCTTAAGCGCAATTTAGCCTTGAAATCCCCCGCAATAGAGCCAAAAACGCGGCTTGACGAAACGTCTTCAGGCTGCTAAGCGAGAAGGAGGTGTACCGAGCGCCGCGCGCACCGCGGCGCGCAGCGTGGGCGTCTCGGGACCGGGCGCCAGCACCGGCCGCAGCCCGAACTTGGCCGCCTCGGCGAGCCGCCGGTCGGCGTGCCCGACGGAGCGCAGCTCACCCGTGAGCCCGACCTCCCCGAAGCACGCCAGCGGGGTCTGCTCGCCGCCCATTGTCACCCCGCGCACCGCGCCCGCCACGGCTAGCGCAACGGCCAGGTCCGCACCTGGCTCATCGACCCGGACGCCGCCCGCGACGTTGACGAAGACATCGGCGGAGCCCGCGCCGATTCCCGCATGGCGGCCGAGCACCGCGAGCACGAGCGCGAGCCGGTTGCGGTCGATCCCGTTGGCGACGCGCCGCGGCGGCACGATCTCCGAGGGGCTGACCAGCGCCTGGACCTCCACCAGCAGCGGGCGCGAGCCCTCCATCGCGGCCAGCACGACGCTGCCGGGCGCGCGCGTGGCCTCGCCGACGAAGCGCGCGCTGGCGTCCGCGACCTCCACCAGGCCGCCGGAGCGCATCTCGAACACGCCGACGTCGTTGGTCGAGCCGAAGCGGTTCTTGAGCGCGCGCAGCGTACGGTAGGTGCGCTCGCGCTCGCCCTCGAACTGGAGCACGCAGTCGACCAGGTGCTCGAGCACGCGCGGCCCGGCCAGCGCGCCCTCCTTGGTGACGTGCCCGACGAGCAGCACCGCGATCCCCTTCGCCTTCGCCAGGCGGGTGATGCGGTCGGCGACCTCGCGGACCTGGCCGACGCTGCCCGCCGCGCCCGTGAGGTCCTGCGCGTGCAGCGTCTGCACGGAGTCGACCACGCAGACCTCGGGGCTCTCGGCCTCGAGCGTCGCGAGCACGGTGTCCAGATCGGTCTCGGCGAGCACCGGGACCTGCAGCGCCGCGCCGGGCAGCCGCTCGGCCCGCAGGCGGATCTGGGCCGCCGACTCCTCGCCCGAGACGTAGAGCGTGCGGTGCCCGGCGCCTTCGAGGTTGCCGAGCGCCATGCTCGTGAGCGTCGACTTGCCGATGCCGGGCGAGCCGCCGATCAGCACGAGGCTCCCCGGCACGAGGCCGCCGCCGAGGATGCGGTCCAGCTCCCCGATCCGCGTCTTCAGGCGCGCGTAGCGCTGCGCCTGGACCTCGTGCAGGCGCACCGGCTTGCTCGCCGCGCGCGCGGGCGGGGCCACCCTCCCGCGCGCCTCCTCGGCGAGCGTGTTCCAGGCGTTGCAGCCCGCGCACTGGCCGCGCCACTTCGCGGACTCGGCGCCGCAGGCGGAGCAGACGAAGACGGTGCTGGCGCGCGGCATCCCATCACCGTAGGTCGGGCGCCGGACGTTCTCGCCCCCCGCTGTGTCGGTTTGTGGTCACAGGAGAGCCCAAAACCGACACAGCGCGCCCTACGCCTCGGCCGGCGCGGGAACGAGCTCGCGCGCGCGCTCGGCGAGCACGACCATCCCGAGCGCGTCGGCGGCGAGGATCGCGTCGGCGAGCAGCTCGCTCGCGCGCGCCACGTCGCCTGCACGGCGGCGTTCGAGCAGCATCTGCGCGTAGGAGACCTGCGTGCGCGCGTGCCAGGGGCGCGCGCCCATCGCGGAGTGCATGCTCTGCGCCTCGTCGAAGTGGCGCTCCGCGAGGTCGTACTCGTGGCGCGCGGCGGCGAGCACGCCGAGCAGCCGCGACGCGCAGCCGTTGTTGGTGGCGTTGCGGCCGACCACGACGTTGCGCCCGGCGTAGGGCTCGAGCAGGTGGTAGAGCTCTTCCGCGCGCTCGGCTTCCCCGAGCGCGCCGCAGACTTCGGCGAGCAGCGTGATCGCGATCAGCCAGTTGGCGTCGCGCGGGAACGCCGCGAAGCCCTCCGCGGAGACACGCTCGAACTCGGCGCGCGCCTCGTCGGGGCGGCCGAGCTCGACCAGCAGCAGCGCGAGCGCTGAGCGCCACGCAGGGATCGCGGGATAGAGCTCGATGAAGCCGCGCACGGCGCCCTCGACCTCGGCCAGGCGCCCCTGCTCGCGGCGGATGTTGAACATCGCCTGCGCGTAGTAGTGCAGCGCGTTCTCGGCCTGCCCGCGCTGGCCGATCGCGAGCGTCTCCTGCGCGAGCCGCTCGGCCTCGTCGAACTCGCCCGCCAGCTGCGCCCGCGCGCCGCGGAAGAGCGACGTCCACCACAGCCAGATCGGCCGGTGCAGCGCCTCGGCGAGCTTGGATGCGGCGGCGATCTGGATGTCCACGCCCTGGATGTCGCCGAGCTCCATCAGGTCGATGATCGTCCAGCCGGCGCCCTGCAGCTCGAGCTCCGGGTCGCCGGTCTGCTCGGCCACGCGGCGCAGCTCGGCGGCGACCTCGAGCCGCTCCTCGACGTTCTCCGGCAGCCACAGCGCGTAGTGGCGCGCGTCCAGGCACGACGCCAGCGTGCGCGCGTCGCCGACCCGCCGCGCCACCGCCACGGCCTCCTCGGACAGCGACATCCGCAGCTCCGGCTCGCCGGCGTAGTAGAGCTCGAGCGACAGCCGGGCGAGCAGCCGCGCGCGCAGCGGCGAGTCGTCCTCGGGCAGCACCTCGAGCGCCTCGTCGAGCAGCGCGACGCGGCCGGGGTCCGAGCGGCTGAGCGCCGACCACGGGCCCGCCACGCCAAGCGCCGCGCGCGTCAGCAGCACCGGGTCGCCGAGCTGGCGCGCCGTGCGGATCGCGGCGTGGAACGTCTCGCGCGCCTCCTCCTCCAGGCCCGCGCGGTCCTCGGAGGCGCCCAGGGCGAGCAGCAGCTCGGCGCGCACGTTGTCGTCGACCGCGCCGGCCAGCTCGCGCGCGCGCAGCGCCGCCCGGTAGTGCTGCGCGGCCTCCTCCCAGGCCAGCATGCGATCGGCGCGCCGGGCCGCCGCGAGCGCGAAGTCGATCGCGCGGTCGGGCCGCTCGACGGGCGCCGCCTGGGCGAAGTGGTGGGCGAGCATCGCGAGGTGCGGGTCCAGGTCGCCGCCGCGCAGGCGCACGAGCGCCTCGCCGACCTTGCCGTGCAGACGGGCGCGGCGCAGCTGCGAGATCTGCTCGTAGAGCGTCGCCCGCACGAGCGCGTGCGTGAAGGCGTAGCGGCCGACGTGCCCGGCCTCGCGCAGCACCCGCGCCTCGACGCCCTCCTCGAGCGCCTCGACGAGCTCGTCGCCGGTCTGCGACACGACCGTCTCGAGCACGTCGAAGTCGAACTCCCGGCCGATCACCGACGCCACCAGCAGCACCGCCCGGGCGGGGTCGGAGAGCCGCCGCAGGCGCCGCGTGGTGACCTCGCGGACGCCGTCCGGGACGCCCGCCTCCTCGAGCGTGACCTCCTCGGTCAGCGCGCCGGAGGTGTCGCGCAGGTGGCGCACGACCTCCTCGATGAAGAACGGGTTGCCCTCGGTCTCGCCCGCCAGCGCGTGCACGAACGACGCCGTGGCCGGCGCCGAGGCGAGCTCGGCGACCAGCTCGCCGACCTCTGACTCGACGAGCCCGGGCAGCTCGAGGCGGCGCAGCGTCCCCTCGCGGCGCAGGTCGCCGATCAGCTCGTGCAGCGGGTGGCGGTCGGAGATCTCGGTGTCGCGGTAGGTGCCCAGGAACAGCGCGCGGCGCGGCGCGGGCGCGCGCACGAGATGGCGCAGGAGCTGGAGCGTCGGGCGGTCGGCCCAGTGCAGGTCGTCAAAGATCAGCACGACGGGCGTCTCGGCGCCGATCTCCCCGATCAGCGCGGCGACGGCGTCGAAGAAGCGGAAGCGCTGCGCGTCGGCCTCCGGGCCCGACATCGTCGTCGGGTCCACCTGTGGGGCGCCGAACTCCGGGAGCAGGATCGACAGCTCGGCCGCGCGGTTGCCCAGGCGCTCGGAGAGCAGGTCCAGCGGCGCGCCCGCGGACCAACCGCGCAGCATCTCCACCACCGGCTGGTACGGGGTCAGCGTCTCCTCGTCGAAGCGCCCGTAGAGCACCACCGCGCCGTCCTCGCGAGCGCGCGCGGCGAGCTCGGCGGCGATCCGGGTCTTGCCGATGCCGGCGTCGCCGGCCAGCAGCACGAGCGCGCGCTGGCCGTCGGTGGCCTCGCGCCAGCAGCGCTCGAGGTAGGCGAGCTCGACGCCGCGACCGACCAGCGCGTGCCGGTCGACCGCGACCGCGAGCGGCGGCGGCCACGGGGTGGGCTCCCAGGGCCCGCGCGCCGGCACCGTCGCCACCGGCTCGGCGGTGCGCCGGACGGGCGGCGGCTCGCCGCGCAAAACGCGCTCGAACACCGCCATCGCCGCGGTGCCGGGCGTCGTCCCCAGCTCCTCGCGCAGCAGCGAGCGCAGCTCCTCGAACGCGCGCAGCGCCTCGGCCGGATTGCCCGCGGCCTCGTGGACCTCCATCAGCAGCCGGTGGGCGGACTCGCGGAACGGCGCCGCGGCGATCGCGGCGCGCGCGGCCTGCTCGGCTGCGCCCAGCTCGCGTCCGCCCTGGCGCATCCCGGCCGCGGCCAGCGTCTCCAGCGCGCGCAGGCGGATGGTGTCCAGCTCGCGCCGCTCGTCGGCCGCCCAGCCGCCCTCGGAGTCGGGCAGGAAGGTCTGGAGGTCGGTCGCCAGCGCGTCGCGCGCTCGCTGCGCGGCGAGCGCGGGGTCGCCCGCCTCGAGCGCCGCCTCGGCCTCGCCGATCGCGGTCGCGGACTCCTCGACGTCGACGCTGACCTCGCCCTCGAGCCGCAACCGCAGCTCGCCGCGGCCGGTCAGCACGCCCTCGCCCAGCGCGCGGCGAAGCTTGGAGAGCAGCGCGCTCAGCGCCGAGTCCGCCGCGGCCGGCGGCCCCTCGGGCCACAGCACGTCGATCAGCTCGTCGCGCGGGCAGCCTCGGGTACGGTTGCGAACAAGGTAGGCGAACAACAGGCGGCCCTGCCGCCCTGGAAGTCCGGCGTCGAGACGCTGCCCTTGCGCATCGACCATGACCGGCCCACACAACCGGATATCCCAACCTGCGCCCACCTCTCATATGCACGCTAGCGGAGCGCCAAGGTTTCTCCAAGGTTTCGTCAACCCGATGGGCGCATCATCCACTCAGCGGCTGACGGATTGGACCCCCCCGACGCCGCAAGACGACACGGATGTCGATCTACATAGCGGAGGGCCGACAATGGCTCGGCGGCACTCCGACTGCATCAGGAATCGTCTGACCCGCGATTCCCTCCTCACATAGGCGCCCGGAAACCCCCTCCTCCCGGCGCCGCGCGGCGGACGTCGACTGACCCCCGACCATCCGCCCAACACCCCCCACACGTGAGAGGCCCGCCACCCGGCGGGCCTCTTGCTCTTAAGCGTCCAGCGCGGCGAGCAGGTCGGCGACGAGGTCGGCCGGGTCCTCGCAGCCGGCCGAGTAGCGGATGAAGCCCTCGGCGACGTCGTCGGTGCCCCAGCGCGCGCGGCGCTCCGCGGTGGCATGGACGCCGCCGAACGACGTCGCCTCGGCGACCAGGCGGCACGCGCCCAGCACCGCCTGCGCGCGCTCTGCGCTCTCGACCGTGAAGCCGACCAGGCAGCCGAAGAACGCCATCTGGCGCGCGGCCACGGGGTGATCGGACGGGTGCACGACCTCGAGTACCGCGGGGTGGCCGCGCAGCGCCTGCGCGACGGCCAGCGCGCCCGCGCTCGAGCGCTCCAGCCGCAGCGCGAGCGTCGCCAGCGAGCGGTGCGCGAGCCACGCCTCGAACGGCCCCGGGACCGAGCCCGACTGCGAGCGCCAGCGCCGCAGCGCGTCGATCAGCGCGCCGTCGCGGGCGCTGACCGCGCCGAGCAGGAGGTCGGAATGCCCGGACAGTGTCTTGGTCGCGCTCATCACGGCGAGGTCGGCACCGAGGTCCAGCGTGCGCTGGCCGAGCGGCGTGGCGAGCGTGTTGTCGACCGCGAGCAGGGCGCCGGCCGCGTGGGCGGCGTCCGCGACCGCCGCGAGGTCGCAGACGTCGAGCCGCGGGTTCGACGGCGTCTCGACCCACACGAGCCGCGCGCCCGCCGACGCGGCGGCGATCTCCGCGGTGTCGGTCGTCACGAAGCGCACCTCGACGCCGAACGGCGCGAGCCGCTCGGTGGCGACGAGCCGCACCCCCGGGTAGCCGTCGCGCACCGCCACCAGCACGTCACCGGGGCGCAGGAGCGTCAGCAGCACCGCGCTGACCGCCGCCATGCCGGAGGCGAAGGTCAGCGTCTCGCCGCCCTCGAGCTCCCCCAGCGCGCGCTCGAGGGCGCTCCAGGTCGGGTTCTGGTCGCGCCCGTAGGCGAACTCCGCGGCGTCCTTGGGACCGCGCAGGTGGTAGGGCGCCGCGAGCACGGGGCCGCCGAGCAGGGGCGCGCCCTGCTCGCCGGCGCCGAGCCCGGCGTGGACGGCGCGAGTGGAGGGGCCGAGCGTCATCGGCGGGAACTATGGCGCGCGCGGCGGGGGCGGCGCCGCGATCGCCGCGGCGGCCGCGCGGGCCGCGCACCCCGCGCGGCGCCCTCTACCGCGGGCGGTGCCCGTCGAAGCTGATCACCTGCTGGATGCCGCTCGGGCGGCTGACGTAGCGGATCGTCGTGGGCAGCAGCCCGGGCCGGAATGAGATCCGCTCCTTCGTGGCGTCGGACTTCCAGGCGTCGGGGTCCGCCGTCCCCTGCGCGGCCTGCAGGTCGCTGCCCGCGGCTTCGAACGCCGCCCACACCTTGGCGGGACAGTCCGGGTCGCAGAACTTCTCGGCGAACGGCGACTTGAACGCGGTCCCGGTCTGCGCGCGCAGGTCCTTGTCGATGTACCAGAACCCGCCGTCGGTGAAGTCGCCGCTGGTGCCCGAGTCCGTGCCGACGAGGTCGGTCAGCCCCGGCACCGGCAGCGCCGCGGCCTGCAGGTGCGGCCACAGCGCGTCCATGATCGCCGGGGCGGCGCCGGCGTCCATGAAGCCGTCGAGATCACGGTCCAGGCGCGAGGACCCCGTCGCGCCCCACGCCTGCAGCAGCGCCAGCATGCGCGCCGCGCGCGGGCTGGGCGCCGGGGTCGAAGCCAGCAGCTTGGTCAGCGTCGGCGTCAGCTCGACGTTGCGGAGGTCCATCGTGGCCGCGGCGTTCATGGCCGAGACGACCGACGGGAGGTCGTGCTTGGCGCGCTTGGCGAGCCCCGCCTCGAGCATCTCCACGCGCTGGACCGATCCGTAGGCCCAGTTGTCGTCGGCCGCGCTCCAGCCCGGCGCGGGGCGGTTGTTCCAGTTCACGAGCTCCCCCGACGGCGGGTCGATCTGCTGCGGGTGCTGCGCGGCGGTCAGGTAGCCGCGCCACTCGTACTGGCCGGTGCCCCTGGTGGGGAGCCGCGGGTCCACGCGCGGGTCGCGCCGCGGCAGCAGGCCGGCCGAGTACATCGCGATGTCGCGATCGTCGGCGTAGCCCGCGTTGAACGTGAACGGCGAGCGCGCCATCGCCGTGAAGAAGGTCCTGGCCGAGCGGACCTTGCCGGTCGTGAGGTCACGGAACGGCAGCTGCCACAGGATGTCCTTGCCGTAGCTCGCGCGCTTGCGCGTGATCGCGACGGTCCGGCCGTGGACCTTGCCGTATCCGGTGACCGGCCCGTGCACGGTCGTGCTGTAGACGACGCGCCCGGAGCCCTTGATCACGCCCGCGTCGACGCGTCCCATCCTGCGGCAGCGCCCCTTGTAGACGTAGCGCGTCCTGGAGCCGCCGCACAGCGTCTCCGCGTACGTGTCGACGAGGTCCGAGCCGGCCGAGGTGAGGCTCCAGGCATAGTCCTGCCCGCGCCCGATCAGGATGTTGCCGGCGAACCCGGGCGCGGTCGCGCCGCGCGCCTCGCCGCCCGGCCATTTGATGTCGGCCTCGAGCGTGAGCCCCGGGTACGTGTAGCCGATCTGCGGGCCGGCCACGAACAGCGGATGCCCGGTGACCGAGCGCTGCGCGCCGACGATCAGGAAGTTGCTGGCCCACCCCGGGTGCGCGCTCGCCGCGCGCGCGAGGCCGGGCAGGCCGCTGGGCTTGAACGAGCCCGCGTCGAGCACCACGTTGCCCGCGCCCTTGAGGTTGGCCTTCTCGTACGGGAACGGCTTCGTGAGCGTCGACGGCGAGTCCTTGTCGTCGAGCTCGGACAGGTCGCCGAACATCTGGTCGCCCTTGGCCGCGCCGTAGCGCGAGCGCAGCGAGGACAGGAACTCCGAGCGCCGTGCCTCGTCGCCGCCGCCCTCGCCGAAGATCTGGCCGGTGACCGCGTTGGCGCTGTAGACGTCCACGCGCGTCCACGGGCGCTGGGTGCTCTTCTCGAACTTCAGCCGCGCGTTGAGACCCTCGAGGTAGACGTCGATGTCGTGCAGGACGGCGCGCCCCGCGGCGCCCTGCGCGCGCAGCGCGGCCGTCTCTGAGCGGTCGATCATGCGGTCGACCTGGGGCGTCGGCGTGTACTGCCTGAGGTCCACGACGAGCCCGAACGCGTAGATGTTGGGGGCGTCGATCGCCGCCAGCCGCGCCGCGTCGCGCGCCTGGGCGAGCAGCAGCCCGCGGTCCTCCTGGAGGATCCAGCCCATCGCCCACGTCACGTCGTCGCGCGAGGCGCCGGTGATGTGCGGGACGTCGAAGCGGTCGCGCACGACCGTCACGCCCTTGTGCGGGAGGCGCTCGGGCCGGCCCGGCCCGTCCGGCCCGACGCCGAACTTCTCGGACTTGAACGCGGTCTGCAGGCTCGCGTCCGTGACCTGGTCGAAGAGCGGGGTCAGCGAGTCGTACATCAGTGCCTGGGTGTCGGCGCCCGCGGGCAGCGGGACCGTGCCGTACTCCCCCGAGGGGATGATGTTGCGCGCGGTGGCGGCGAAGTCGCCGGCTGCGGCCGGCGAGGCGGGGAGCGCGAACGCGACCGCGGCGAGTACGGCAATCCTGGACATGTCAGGGAACGTACTTCTCGTCCAACATCTCCGCGCCACACCCCTGCGCCGTCCGTGCCCGCGCTGCGCCCGGCCGGCGACCGCCGCGAGCCTGTTGACCGCTGGTCATTAAACGTCGTTAGCGCCCTGTTGACCATTGGTCGACACGACACGATGCTTTGCACATGCTGATCGCCACCCTGACCGAGTCACTGCCCTGGCTCATCGTTCTCGCCCTCGCGACCGTCCTCGCCCTCGCCGGCGACGCGTGGCTGGTGTGGGCCATCTTCAAGGTCGGCGGCGTGTGGGCGAAGCTCGGCTTCGGCGTCGGTTTCGTCGCCGTGACCGCCGCAGGGACGATCGCGGGTTGGTTGTTCCTGTTCATCCTCGCCGTCTCCGACTGCGACCCCAGCATGGGCGACTGCCTCTAGAAACGAGCGAGGGCGCCCCGGAAGGCGCCCTCGGCAGGTTCTATGCGGGATGCGCTAGCCCTCGTCGGCCGGCGGCACCGCGGGCGTGTCGAGCGCGCCCGTGTCGTCCACCGCCTCGGCCTCGTCGCCCTCCTTGCGGGCGCCGACACCGACCGGTGCGGGCTGCTCGGCAGGCTTGATGATCGAGAGCTTGACCTCCTCCTCGGAGTCGGCCGGAGCCGGCTCCACGAGCACCGTCGCGCCCGCGACGAGCTCGGCGCGCAGCACGAAGTCCGCCAGCGGATCCTCGATGTAGCGCTGGATCGCCCGGCGCAGCGGGCGGGCGCCCATCGACGGGTCCCAGCCCTTCTCGACCAGGAAGTCCTCGGCCTCCTCGGTCAGGTCCAGCTGGAGGTCGCGCTCGGCCAGCGACGTGCGGATCCGCCGCAGCAGCAGGTCGACGATCCGCTTGATCTCGTCCTTCTGCAGCTTGTGGAAGACGATCACGTCGTCGATGCGGTTGAGGAACTCAGGCCGGAAGACCTTCTTGAGCTCGCCCATGATGCGACCCTTCATGTCGTCATAGGAGATGCCCGTGTCGTCCTCGGAGACCGCGAAGCCGAGCGGCGTGTTGCGCGCGATCTCCGACGCCCCGATGTTCGAGGTCATGATCACGATCGCGTGGCGGAAGTCGACCGTGCGGCCCTGGGAGTCGGTCAGGCGCCCGTCCTCGAGGATCTGCAGGAGGATGTTGAAGACGTCCGGGTGGGCCTTCTCGATCTCGTCCAGCAGCAGGACGCTGTACGGCTTGCGCCGGACCGCCTCCGTGAGCTGGCCGCCCTCGTCGTAGCCGACGTAGCCGGGAGGCGAGCCGACGAGCCGGGACACGGCGTGCTTCTCCATGTACTCCGACATGTCGATGCGGACCATCGCGTCCTCGTCGCCGAACAGGAACTCGGCGAGCGTGCGCGCCAGCTCGGTCTTGCCCACGCCCGACGGGCCCAGGAAGATGAACGAGCCGGTCGGCCGCTTGGGGTCCTTCAGCCCGGCGCGTGAGCGCCGGATCGCCTTCGAGACGACCTCGATCGCCGGATGCTGGCCGATGACGCGCTTGTGCAGCTCGTCCTCCATCCGCATCAGCTTCTGGGTCTCGGCCTCGGTGAGCTTGAAGACCGGGATGCCCGTCCACATCGAGACGATGTCCGCGATCTCCTCCTCGCCGATCGACGGCCGCTCTCCGCCCTCGCCGGACTCCCACGCGTCCTCGAGGTCGCGCTTCTTGTTCGTGAGCTGGCGCTCGCGATCGCGCAGGTGCGCGGCCTTCTCGAACTCCTGGTTCTCGATCGCGGCTTCCTTGTCGCGCCGCGTCGTCTCGATCTCCTCCTCGAGCTCCCGGTAGACGGGCGGCGAGGACATCGACTTGATGCGCATGCGCGACGCGGCCTCGTCGATCAGGTCGATCGCCTTGTCGGGCAGGAAGCGGTCGGAGATGTAGCGGTCGGCCAGCTCCGCCGCGGCCTCCAGGGCCTCGTCGGTGATGTTGACCTTGTGGTGGGCCTCGTAGCGGTCGCGCAGGCCCTTGAGGATCTGCACGCACTCCTCGAGCGAGGGCTGGTCGACGGTGATCTTCTGGAAGCGCCGCTCCAGCGCCGAGTCGCGCTCGAGGTACTTGCGGTACTCGTCCAGGGTCGTCGCGCCGACCGTCTGCAGCTCGCCGCGCGCCAGCGCCGGCTTGAGGATCGAGGCGGCGTCGATCGCGCCCTCCGCGGCACCCGCGCCGACGAGGTTGTGCAGCTCGTCGATGAACAGGATGATGTCGCCGCGCTGGGTGATCTCCTTCATCACCTTCTTCAGGCGTTCCTCGAACTCGCCGCGGTACTTGGAGCCCGCGACCAGCGCCGCGAGATCCAGCGTGTAGATCTGCTTGTTCTTGAGCAGCTCGGGCACGTCGCCGTTCGTGATCCGCTGCGCCAGGCCCTCGACGACCGCGGTCTTGCCCACGCCGGGCTCGCCGACCAGCACGGGGTTGTTCTTCGTGCGCCGCGAGAGGATCTGCATGATCCGCTCGATCTCCGTCTCGCGCCCGACGACCGGGTCCAGCTTGCCGTCGGCCGCCAGCTTGGTCAGGTTGCGCCCGAACTGGTCGAGCAGCTTCGAGGACTTCTTGCCCTCGCCCTGCGCGGCGCTGCCGGGAGCCTGCTGCTGCCCGCTGGTCTGCGGGCGCCGGCCACCGGGGCCGGAGAGCATGCGGATGACCTCGTTGCGGATCTTCTCGGAGTCGGCGTCGAAGTCGAGCAGGATGCGGGCGGCCACGCCCTCGTTCTCGCGCACGAGTCCGAGCAGGATGTGCTCGGTGCCGATGTAGTTGTGGCCCAGCGAGAGCGCCTCACGCAGCGCCAGCTCGAGGACCTTCTTCGCGCGCGGCGTGAAGGGGATCTGGCCGGACGTGACCTCTTCGCCCGAGCCGACGATGCGGACGACCTGGGCGCGCACGCGCTCCACGGTGATGTCCAGGGATTCGAGAACCCGAGCGGCAAGACCCTCCTCCTCACGGAGAAGGCCGAGGAGGATGTGCTCGGTCCCGATGTAGTTGTGCTTGAGCGTCCGCGCCTCCTCCTGGGCGAGGACGACCACCTGACGTGCTCGCTCTGTGAATCGCTCGAACATGGGTTGGGGAGCTTCCTTCCTACTAGTGCTCGCCTAGCGCTCAGTCGTTCTGGTGGTCCGGGGTTGGTGGGAGGGCTGTGACGGATGAGGCCGAGAGACGAAAATACCCCGGCCCTCATCCCGGTATTCGACACCAGCGTCGATCCGGATGACAGCTCGGGGCACGTCTTTAGCCATACCTCAGTCTACCAGCGGAGAGGAAGGGGCCCGACGCCTCGACCGGGCGTCCAGCCATGTTGGACACGGCGGACGCCGGCATGGTTCGGGCGCGGACCGCGGGACCGGTCAGGGGGCCCCGACCGGCGTGCTACTTGAGCGCCGGGAAGAGCACGACTTCCCGGATGGTCCGCTGTCCGGTCAGCAGCATGACGAGGCGATCGATGCCGATGCCGATCCCGCCGGTCGGAGGCATCCCGTGCTCGAGCGCGCGCAGGTAGTCCTCGTCCATCGGCTGGGACTCCTCGTCGCCCGCCGCGGCGTGGCGCACCTGCTCCTCGAAGCGCGCGCGCTGGTCGTCGGGATCGTTGAGCTCGGAGAACGCGTTGGCGAACTCCATCCCCTCCGCGAAGGCCTCGAAGCGCTCCACGAGCCCGTCGTAGACGCGGTGGCGCTTGGCGAACGGCGAGAGCTCGACGGGGTAGTCGTGGAGGATCGTCGGAGCGATCAGCGTGGGCTCGACGTGCTTGGAGACGAGGTGGTCGACCAGCGCCGCCCAGTTGGGCTCATCGGGGATCTCCAGGCCGCGCCCGCGCATCGCCGCCTGCAGCGACTCCAGCGTGCGGTCGGCGAGCACGTCGACGCCCAGGCGCGCGCCGATCGAGCCGGCCAGCGTCTCGCGCTTCCAGGGCGGCGCGAAGCGGTCGGAGCCGACGGTGCGCGCGACGCTGTCCACGAGCCGCTCGGCGCGCGCCGCCACGGTCTCCCAGTCGGCGTAGGCCTCGTACCACTCGAGCATCGTGAATTCGGGGTTGTGCTTGGGCGACAGGCCCTCGTTGCGGAAGTCCTTGCCGATCTCGTAGACGCGCTCGAGCCCGCCCACGATCAGCCGCTTGAGGTAGAGCTCGGTCGCGATCCGCAGGTACATCGTGCGGTCGAGCGCGTTGTAGTGCGTCGTGAAGGGGCGCGCCAGCGCGCCGCCGTAGATCGGCTGCAGCACCGGGGTCTCGACCTCGACGAACCCCTCGGCGTCGAGGAACCGGCGCACCGCGGACACGATGCGGGCGCGGGTGACGAACAGATCGCGGGATTCCTCGTTGGCGATCAGGTCGAGCTCGCGCTGGCGGAAGCGCGTCTCGGTGTCCGTCAACCCGTGATGCTTCTCCGGTGGCGGGCGCAGCGACTTGGCCAGCAGCGCCCACTCGTCGACCTTGACCGAGAGCTCGCCGCGGCGGGTCTTGAAGATCGTCCCGTCGGCGCCGATCAGGTCGCCGAGGTCCAGCGACACCAGGCGGTCCAGCGACTCGCGGCCCAGCACGTCGGCGCGCGCGTGCAGCTGGATGCGCCCGGACCGGTCCACGAGGTCCAGGAACGCCGCCTTGCCCTGCCCGCGGCGCGCCGCCAGCCGGCCGGCGACGCGCACGCGCGCCTCGGTCTCCGCGCCGGGTTCGAGTCCTTCATGCGGCGCCTTCGCGTCCGCGATCGGCGTCACGCCCGGGTAGGCGTGCGGGAACGGGTCGATGCCCGCCTCCCGCAACTGCTCGAGCTTGCGGCGGCGGATGGCGAGCAGTTGAGACTCGCCAACCTCCACTTACGCCACTTCGATCTTGGTGACGGTCAGCGCGCGCTGCTTGCCGGACGGCAGCGTGACCCTGACCTCGTCGCCCGCCTTGCGGCCGACGAGCGCCTTACCGACCGGCGACTCGTTGGAGAGCCGGTTGGCCGACGGATCGGCCTCGGTGGATCCCACGATGGTGTACGTGAGCTCCTTCCCGGAGCCGCCGTCCTTGACCTTCACCTGCGAGCCGACGCGGACGACGTCCGGCGAGAGCTCGGAGGGGTTGATCACCGAGGCGGAGCGCAGCTTGTCCTCGAGCGTGGCGATGCGCGCCTCGAGCATCGCCTGCTCGTTCTTCGCGTCGTCGTACTCCGAATTCTCGGAGATGTCGCCGAACTCTCGCGCTTCCTTGATGCGCTCGGCGACCTCGCGGCGCTTGGTCGTGGAGAGGTACTCGATCTCCTGCTTGAGCTTCTCGAGTCCCTCGGGGGTGAGGATGACGTCCTTCTGCATACCTGCGTCAGTCCTTCTGGGGCTGAAGACGGAAAAGGTCCGCGGGTCAGGCGGACCGGGCCGCGCCCTGCAGCAGCGCAGCGGGCGCGCAGGATAGCAAGACCGCCCGCGTTTGATCCAGAGTGTCTGCGCGCTGAAGCGCATCCTGGACCGAGCGCGGCGCGCCGAGGCGCTCGACGTACCACGGATGGAACTTGCGCAGGTACCGCGCGGCGCGCTCCGCACCAAGATGCTCCTCCGCGCGGTCGATCACCCATGACCACTCGGCGAGCACCTCGTCGGGCTCGGGCCCGCCGGTGCGCTCGCCCAGCACCTGGGAGAACAGCCACGGGTTCCCGAGTGCGCCGCGCGCCAGCATGACCGCCTCGCAGCCGGTGTGCTCGAACACCCAGCGGATGTGCTCGGCGCCCTCCATGCCGCCGGACACGATCACCGGCACGTCGAGCTCGCGCACCAGCTCGCGCGCCAGGTCGTAGTCCGGGAGGCCCTTGTGGCGCACGGCCGCCGAGCGCGGGTGGAACGTGATGCCGGCGACGCCCGCCTCGTCGACGAGCCGGCGCGCCAGCTCGAGCCCCTCGACGCCGCCGGGCTTGAGCGACGCGCGCAGCTTGACCGTGACCGGCAGCCCCGAGCCCTCGCGCGCGGCGCGAGCGACCGCGACCGCCGTGTCGGGATCGCTGATCAGCGCGGCCCCGGCCCCGGTCTTGGTCACCTTCGGGACCGGGCAGCCCATGTTGAGGTCGAGGATGTCCGCGCCGACGCGCGCCACCGCGGCGGCCGCGGAGCGCATGATCTCCGGATCGGACCCGAACAGCTGCAGCGCCACCGGCCCCTCGTCAGGGTGCACGACGAGCAGCTCGTTGAGCGTCTTGGCGTTGCCGTAGTGGATCGCGAACGAGGAGATCATCTCCGAGACCGCGAGCCCCGCCCCGTAGCGCTTGGCCTGCAGGCGCACGAACCAGTTCCCGATGCCCGCCAGCGGCGCGAGCATGACGCGGTTGGGCAGCTCCAGGCCGCCCAGCGTCCACGGGTCGTTCAGCGTGCGCATGCCTTCAGGGTAGGTTGCGCTCCCAGATGATCCGCAGGCCCTTGAGGGTCAGCAGGTCGTCGGTCTCGTCGATCGTGTGGCAGAACGGCACCACGGCGCCCGCCAGCCCGCCGGTCGCGAGCGTGCGGAAGTCGCCCAGCTCCTCGTGCAGGCGGCCGACGATCCCGTCGACCATCGCCGCGAACCCGTACAGGACCCCGGCGCGGATGGCGTCCACGGTGGTCTTGCCGATCAGCGCGCGCGGCGGCGTGAGGTCGATCTTCGGCAGCGCCGCGGCGCGCTCGGACAGCGCCTCGAGCGAGATCTCGACGCCGGGGAAGATCACGCCGCCGAGATACTCGCCGCCCGGTCCGACGACGTCGTGCGTGACCGCCGTGCCGAAGTCGACGATCACGCAGGCGCCGCGCACGCGGTCGAACCCCGCGACGGCGTTGACGAGCCGGTCGGGTCCGATCTCGCGCGGGTTGTCGTAGCGGATCGGCATCCCGGTGCGCACGCCGGGGCCGACGACCGGCATCTCGTGGCCGAGGTAGCGGCGCGCCATCGCGACCCACTCGGGCCGCAGCTGCGGCACGGTGGCCGAGACGATCGAGGCGTCGAGGTCCTCGAACGAAAGCCCGCGCAGCGCCAGCAGGTTGCGCAGCGCGGCGCCGAGCTCGTCGGCGGTGGACTCGCGCACCGTCGCGAAGCGCCAGTTCTCGACCAGCCGCGACCCGTCGTACGTGCCGAGGTGCGTCTGCGTGTTGCCGACGTCGACGACCAGTAGCACTTACGGCCCCACGTCCAGAGGTGGTCCGGCGTGGCGCACCGGCTGGCTGTCGAGCACGGCGAGCGCCTCCACCGCGGAGCCGTGGCCCGGCACGATCAGGTCCGGCGCCAGCTCCAGCAGCGGCACCAGCACGAAGCGCCGCGACGTGACCTGCGGATGCGGGAGCGTCAGCCGCTCCGAGGAGTACTCGAGCGCGCCCAGCAGCAGCAGGTCGACGTCGATCGCGCGCGGACCGTGGCGCACGTAGCCCGCCTCGCCCGCCTGCGTGCGCCCGAACGCGCGCTCCACCGCCTTGCAGGCGTCGAGCAGGCGCTCCGGGTTCAGCCGCGTCTCGATCCGCACGCAGGCGTTGAAGAATGCGCGCTGGTCGAGCACCTCGCCGACCGGCTCGGTCTCGTAGACGCTCGAGGACGCCAGCACGACGACGTTGTGCGCCCACAGGATCTCGACCGTCGCCTGCAGGTTCGCCCGCCGGTCGCCGACGTTGGAGCCGAGCCCGAGGTAGCCGATCTCGTTCACGCCGTCCGCAGTCTGGCGAGCCGGCGCGGCGCCCACCAGTTCCAGTCGCCGAGCAGGCGCATCAGCGCCGGGACGAGCAGCGCGCGCACGATCGTCGCGTCGAGCGCCACGGCGAGCGCGACGCCGAACCCGAGCTGCTTGATGAACACGACCTGGGCGGTGACGAAGCCGCCGATCGCAACCACCATCAGCAGCGCCGCGAAGGTGACCAGCCGGCCCGTGCGCTGGAGCCCCAGCGCGACCGCCTCCTCGTTGGGCAGCCCGGCGTCGTGGAGCTCCTTGATGCGGCCGAGCAGGAACACGCCATAGTCGGTCGAGAGCGCGAACGCCACCGCGAACAGCAGCACCGGCTGCGAGGACTCGATCGCGTGCTGGCTGGTGAACCCGAGCAGCCCTTCCAGGTGCCCGTCCTGAAAGACGAGCACGAGCGCGCCGAACGCGGCGCTGAGGGTCAGCAGGTTCATCACGAGCGCCTTGACGGGCAGCACCACCGACCCGGTCATCGCGAACAGGATGACGAGTGTGGTCAGCGTGAGGATCGCCAGCGCGGCCGGGAGATGGGCGCGCAGCGACGCCTGCTGGTCCAGGAACGCCGCGGTCTGCCCGCCGACCTTCGCGCCGTAGCGCACGCACGCGTCGCGTGCACGGCGCACGGCGGCCTTCGCGGCGTCGCCCAGCGCCGGCCCCGGGGCGAGCACGTCGACGCGAGCGCCGGAGGCCCGCGCGCCCGGCAGCCGCGCGGCACAGGCGCGCGCCTGGTCGACCGCGATGTAGATCGGCGCCGCCTCGCTGGGCGGGAACTCGGTGCGCAGGGCGTCGTCGACGATCCGCGCGGAGTGATCCCTCGGCAGCACCGAGGCGTCGATGCCGGTGAAGCGGATGCCGGTGAACGGGAGCCCGAGCGCGATCAGTACGACGGCGGCGGCGGTCGCGATCGGCACCGGGTGGCGCATGACCCGGCGCGAGTGGCGATACCAGAAGCCGCTGCGCTCCGCCGCCGCCTCGCGTGCGATCGCGCGCTTCCAGCGCCTCGGCGCGCCCGCGTTCACACGCTCGCCGAGCGCCCCGAGCAGCGCGGGCAGCAGCGTCACCGAGACACCGGCGGCGATCAGCGCGCACAGCGCCCCGCCGACGCCCATCGAGTAGAGGAAGCGCTGCCGGAACACGAGCAGCGCGGCCAGCGCCGCGGCCACCGTGACGCCCGAGTAGCGCACGGTGTGGCCGGCGGTGCGCAGCGTCGCGGCCACGGCCGCCTCGCGCCCGGCGCCGCCCGCCAGCTCCTCGCGAAAGCGCGTGACCATGAACAGCGAGTAGTCGATCGCGAGTCCGAGGCCAACGCCGTTGATCAGGTTCAGCGCGTAGATCGACATCGGGTTGATCCGGTTGACGATCCGGATCGCGCAGAACGAGAGCAGGATCGTCGTGACGGCGACGGCCAGCGGCAGCAGCGCGGAGACCGCGCTGCGGAAGACGAGCAGGCTCAGCACGAAGAGGATCGGGAACGCGAAGAGCTCGGCGTGGGCGATGTCGGCGGTCACCTGGTCGGACACCTGCGTCGACGCGATCGCGGCGCCGCCGAGCGTCACGTACGGCAGCTTCACGAGGCGCGCCTCGATCCGCGGTCGCGCGCCCGCCGGGTCGCGCTTGAACGTGGCGAGCAGGTAGACCGAGCGGCCGTCGTTGGACACCAGCCGCCGATCCTGGTCGGGGCCGACCACGGACGCCACCCCCGGGTCGCGCAGCGCCCGCGCGACGGCGCCGACGCGCGCCGGATCGCTCGCTCGCACCAGCGCGACAAGGCTGGGCGCGGCGGCGGCGCCGGTCGCCGCGACGATCCGGTCGCGGGCCTGGATCGCCTCGGCGCTCGGGTCGTCGAAGTCGTCGCCGGAGCCGAGCTCCGAGAAGACCGGCAGCGCGAACGCCGCGGCGAGCACCACGAGCACCGCCGAACCCCACAGGATCCGGCGGCGCCGCCGGAAGATCAGCCCCGGTCGGCCCACGCCTGCGCCCAGTCCTCGCGCGGAGACGCCTCCAGGACGCCGAGCGCGGCGACGACGTTGAGCAGCATGCCGTGGGAGAAGAAGTCCCATGTCTCCTGCAGCGAGACGCCGCCGAGCGCGGCGACGCGGTGGACGAGGTCGCCGAAGCCCGCGCGCACGTGCTCGCGGATCGCGGGGTCGTTCGTGGCGTAGCCCTGCATCTGGAACAGCAGCGCGTCGCGGTTGGGCAGCAGGCGCTCCAGGTAGGCCCTGCCCATCGCCTCGATCCGCTCGCCCTCGGGCACGCCCTGCACCGCGTCGCTGAACACGCCGCCGACGGTCTCGTAGCAGCGGTCCACGCAGGCCATGAAGAGGTCGCGCTTGGTGCCGAAGAGCCGGAACAGGTACGGCTGCGAGATGCCCGCCTGGCGCGCGATGTCCTCGGTCGAGGTCCCGTGGTAGCCGCCCTCGGCGAACTGGTGCAGCGCGATGCCGACGATCTCCTCGCGGCGGTCCTCGGCAGATCTACGGGCCATGGACTAGATGTTAGTGAGTGCTAACGTTCTTCGCGCCACACTTCGACCGAGACCTCCTCCACCGGCAGCGGGATCGGCGGCTCGGGCTTGGAGGCCTTGACCGTCACGCTCTCGGCGCCGAACTGCTCGGCCAGGCGGTCCGCGATCACCGAGCACAGGCGCTCGAGCGTGTTGTAGGAGCGCGTCTGGGCCATCAGCGCGATCTGCTGACAGACCTCGGCGTAGTCGACCGTGTCCTCGATCCGGTCGGTGATCAGCGCGTCGGGCTCGCCGATGTCGAAGCGCGCGTCGATCAGCAGCCGCTGGCCGATCTTCTTCTCCTCGTCGGTGACCCCGTGGTGGGTGTAGAGCGAGAGGCCGACGATCTCGACCGTGACCCCGACCTCCGGGCCCTCCTCGTCGTCATCGTCGTCGTCGTCGGTCAGGTCGTCGTCGTCGTATTCTTCGGGCTCGTCGGCCATGTTCTGGCGAAAGTAGCAGCGGCGACCGCCAGCGCGTCCGCCACCGCCGCCACGTCGTGGACGCGAAACACCTGCGCACCGCGCTCGAGCGCGATCACGCAGGTCGCCGTGGTGCCGTGCACGCGGCCCGTGACGTCGCGGCCGGTGAGGCGCCCGAGGAAGCTCTTGCGGCTCGTCCCGATGACCAGCGGGCGGCCGAGGTCGGTCAGCTCGCGCAGCCGCCGCAGCAGCTCGAGGTTGTGCTCGAGCGTCTTGCCGAAGCCGATCCCGGGGTCGAGCTGGATCCGCTCCTCGGCGACGCCGGCCGCCGTCGCCGCCGTCATCCGCTCGTACAGGAACGCCTTCACCTCGGACACGACGTCGGTGTAGCGCGGGTCGCGCTGCATCGTCCGCGGCTCGCCGAGCATGTGCATCAGGCAGCAGTCGAGGCCTCGGTCGGCGACGAACGCCGCCAGTTCCGGGTCGTGCCGGAACGCGCTGACGTCGTTGACGTAGCTCGCGCCGGCGTCGACGGCGGCCTGCGCGACCGCGAGCTTCATGGTGTCGATCGACACCCGCGCGTGCCTGGCCAGGCCTTCGACGACCGGCAGGACGCGGCGCACCTCTTCGGCGGCCGGGACGGGATCGGCGCCGGGGCGCGTGGACTCGCCGCCGACGTCGAGGATCGCCGCGCCCTCGGCCGCCAGGCGGTGTCCGTGCGCGATGGCCGCGGCGGCGTCATCGAAGGCGCCGCCGTCCGAGAAGGAGTCCGGCGTGACGTTGACCACGCCCATGATCTCGTACACGAGACCCACGCTAGTGCACGCAGACCCGCCCGCCCGAGAGGAGGAGGACTCTCGGGCGGGCGGAGACGGACTACCAGGCGGAGGAGGAGGCGCCTGTGGCCGCGGGAGCGACGGGGAGCTCGCGCACCACTGGGACCACGAACGCGTGGGGTGAGAGGGTGCGGTCGGGTCGGGGGGCGAGGAGGGTCATTTGGGGAGACAGAGCGTTGGAGGGCGGCTGGTGATACATAACTTCCCACCTGGCCGGCCCCGCGTTGAGGGGGCTGGCTGGCGTCAGGTGGTGCGGTAGGCCGCACCGCCGGGATCACCAGGATGGATCTCGCGGACGACGGGGGTGCTGAACGCGCGCGGGGCGGAGGTGCGGGTGCTGGGGCGGGGGGCGAGGAGCGTCATGGCGTTCAGCGCTTGCGCCGGCGGTCGGCCTGGATGGCGGAGGCGAGCAGGACGGTGGGGTTCATGCTGGTGAACTCTCCCACCGTGCGTTCGTGCGGCCGAGGGGGCTGGCTTGCGTGTGATGGTGGGAGATTCACCGGCTGTGGTACGGGTGACCCCACCCGTCGTGCTGAGCGCGATGCCCGCGAGGATCACGGTGCCGCCGAGCAGTTGGAGCGGCCGGAAGGGGTCGCCGAACGCGAGCGCCCCCGCGGCTGCGCCGACCAGCGGCTCGAGGTTGAGGAACGCGCCCGCGAGCTCGGGGGCGACGTGCGACTGGCCGTAGGCGAAGAGCGCGTAGGGGACCAGCGTCCCGGCCATGATCAGCGCGGCCAGCGCCACGACGGGGGTCGCGCTCGCGGGCGCGTGCGGGACGCCCTCCAGCGCGGCGTTCGGGATCGCGATCAGCGCGCCGGCGAACGTCTGCATGGCGGTCACCGCGATCGGGTCGCGGCCCTTGAGCAGCCTCGGCTGGACGACGACGAACGCGGCCGAGAGCGTCACGCTGGCGAGCACCAGGGCGTCTCCCGCCGGCGTCGCGCCGCCGCCGCCTCCGCCGGCCACGATGCCGACGCCGGCGAGCGCGAGCGCGAACCCGATCCATGCGACCGCCGAGGTGCAGGCCTTGCCGCCGAACGCGGCCAGGAGCGCCACCAGCGCGGGCACGGCGCCGACGATCAGCGCGGCGTGGCTCACGCTCGTGCGCTCGATGCCGGCGTTCTGCAGGATGATCACGAGCCCGTAGCCGACGGCGCCGGCGGCCATGATCCGCGGCGTCGCGGCCGCGCGCAGCCCGCGGCGGCCCGCAAGCGCCAGCAGCGGCGCGGCGAGCGCGAAGCGCACGACCGTCAGCCAGCCACCGTCGAGCCACTCCAGCGCGAGCTTGGAGAGCGGGACGGTGAGCCCCCACAGGAGGCCTGCCGCGACGAGCGCGAAAAGTGCGGAATGACGCTTGAGGTTCGACATGACGCCTCTATTGTCGGCATCAGACGTATGAAACTTGTGTGGATTTGACCGTTGAGCCCACGCACGAAATAATCGTTGGTTAGATGGCGATCGGACTTGACGAAATCGACGTCCGGCTGCTCGGGGAGCTCCAGGAGGACGCGGACCGCCCCAACGTGGAACTCGCGCGCATCGTCGGGCTCTCCCCGGCGGCGACCATGAACCGGGTGCGGCGGCTGAAGGAATCCGGCGTCATCCGCCGCATCTCGGCCCGGCTGGACTCCGCCACGGCCGGCTTCACGCTGCAGGTCTACGTGATGGTCACCCTGGCGCGCCACGACGAGGCCGCGGAGCGGCGCTTCAGAGCGGAGGTACAGGCGCTCGACAACGTGATCGCGGCCGACACGGTGGCGGGCGAGACGGACGCGCTGCTGATGATCGTGGCCCGCGACGTCGCCGAGCTGCAGCTCGTGCTCTCCCGGCTCTCGACGCGCGGGGGCGCCCAGCGGCTGATCACGCTGCTGCGGCTCGCCGAGCTCAAGCCGACGTCGGCGCTGCCGCTGCGCGCGACGTCCGTCCATTCCCGCCGCGGCGGCTAACCCGCCACTCATCAGCGCCCGATCGGAGACGTATGGAGATCACCGGAGCCGCATCGCTCGCCATCCAGGCAAACATGCTGGACTCGGTCAGGGCCACGCTCGCCGCAGCCAAGGCCGCGCCGCCGACGCCCGAGGCCCAGCAGGACGTCATCCTCCAGCTCTCGACCGCCGCGCAGCAGCTGCTCAAGACGCCGAGCGCCTGACCCGAGCCCGGCCCTCGCGCGTCCGCGAGTTCACCCGCCGCGTCGTAGCTCCACGCCGCCGCGCGGAACTCGCCGGAGCATCGCCCCCTGGGCGATGCGGCGAACTCGCCGGAGCATCGCCCCCTGGGCGATGCGGCGAACTCGCCGGAGCATCGCCCCCTGGGCGATGCGACGCGATGCGACTGGTACGGGTGACCCCACCCCCCGTATGGCGGGGTTCCCTCCCGCCGGACACGGGCTCACACCCTCGTGTATCTGCCTGGCGGGTGACACGCTCTTCTCCTGCATGTCCGCCCACGAACTCCACACCCAACTTCTCGAACTGCACGCCGAGCGCGCCCTCGCCGAAGAGACCGGCGTCGCCCGGATCGCCTCCTACATGGCCGACCTCGAGCGCGACATCGCGCGCTCGCACGCCGCCTTCGTCGGCGCCGCGGTGACCGAGCTCGCGTCGTTCCGCGCCGAGCTCTCCGGCGCGTTGCAGGGCTGACGGCTGATCGGCTGGCGCCGGGCTGATCGGCTGGCGCCGATCAGCTGAGAGAACTCGCCTGGCGGCTCGTTCTCTCGCCGCTCGCCGGGACGAACGTCGCGCCGGGGACGACGCGGGCGCCGGCGGATCAGGCGAGGTCAGGCTTCTCGGGCCGGTCGAGGCTGCGGTACTCCGCGGCCCCGCCCGCGAGGCCCGGACGCGGATATCCGCGCGGAGCCGACTCGCGATCGCGTGAGACCGTGCCGGGCAGCTCCGGAAGCTCCTGCGGCCCGGGGGGCAGCTCCTCCTCGGCGCCGAAGACCTCGAACTCGGACTTGCCGGCCAGCAGCGCCACGAACTCCTCGGCCTCGATCGTCTCGCGCTTGAGCAGGATCTCCGACGTGGCCTTCAGGCCGTCGCGGTGCTCGGACAGGATGTCGCGCGCGACCTGGTGCGCGCCTTCGACGATGCGGCGGATCTCGTCGTCGATCTCGCGCGCGATCTCGTCCGAGTAGTCGGGCTCGGAGGAGAACTCGCGGCCCAGGAAGGGCTGGCCGTGATCGTGCCCGAAGACGCGCGGCCCGAGCTTCTCGCTCATGCCGAAGCGCATCACCATCTGCTTGGCCGTCGCCGTGACCTTCTCGATGTCGTTGGACGCGCCGGTCGTGATCTCGCCGAACACGATCTCCTCGGCGGCGCGGCCGCCCAGGGTCATCGCCATCGTGTCCAACAGCTCCGCGCGCGTCGTGAGGAACTTGTCCTCCGACGGCAGCGAGATCGTGTAGCCGAGCGCCTGCCCGCGGCTGATGATCGAGATCTTGTGGACGGGGTCGGAGTGCTCGAGGTAGTGGCCGACGATCGCGTGGCCCATCTCGTGGTACGCGGTGACCAGGCGCTCCTTCTCGCCCATGACCCGGGTCTTCTTCTCCGGGCCGGCGACGACGCGCATGATCCCCTCTTCGAGCTCGACCTGCGTGATCTCCTTCTTGCCCGTGCGGGCGGCGAGCAGCGCGGCCTCGTTGACGAGGTTCGAGAGATCGGCGCCGGTGAAGCCGGGCGTCTGGCCCGCCAGCGTGTCGACGTCGATGTCCTTGGCCAGCGGCTTGCCGCGCGTGTGGACCTCGAGGATCTTCGAGCGGCCCTTGCGGTCGGGGCGGTCGACGGTGATCTGACGGTCGAAGCGGCCGGGGCGCAGCAGCGCGGGATCGAGGATGTCGGGCCGGTTGGTGGCCGCGATCATGATGATGTTGTCCTTGGCCTCGAAGCCGTCCATCTCGACCAGGAGCTGGTTGAGCGTCTGCTCGCGCTCGTCGTGACCGCCGCCCAGCCCGGCGCCGCGATGGCGGCCGACGGCGTCGATCTCGTCCATGAAGATGATGCAGGGCGAGTTCTGCTTGGCCTGTTCGAAGAGGTCGCGCACACGCGAGGCGCCGACGCCGACGAACATCTCCACGAAGTCCGAGCCCGAGATCGAGAAGAACGGCACCCCGGCCTCACCGGCGACGGCGCGCGCGAGCAGCGTCTTGCCGGTGCCGGGCGGGCCGTAGAGCAGCACGCCCTTGGGGATGCGGGCGCCGAGCGCCTGGAACTTCTTCGGGTTCTCGAGGAACTCCTTGATCTCGTGCAGCTCCTCGACCGCCTCATCCACCCCGGCCACGTCGCGGAACGTGATCTTGGGCGAGTCGACGCTCATGCGCTTGGCGCGCGACTTGCCGAACGACATCACCTTCGAGCCGCCGCCCTGGACCTGGTTCATCAGGAAGATCCAGAACCCGATGAAGATCAGGATCGGGAACACGTAGGTCAGCAGCGACAGGATCACGCTCGAGCGCGCCGGCTTGATGTCGAAGCCCGTGAGCTTGTCGCTGGCCTCGGCGACGCGCAGCTTGTTGATCAGCGTCGGCGTGTACGCGTCGGTGGTGCCGGTCGTGTACTTCTGGTGGTCCGGCCCCTTGAGCGTGACCTCGACGGAGTTGTCCTTCGTCCGGATGACGACGTTCTCGACATCGCCCTGGTCGATCTGCTTCAGGAACTGCGAGAAGCCGCTCGGCGGTGCGCTGTCGGCGCGCGAGATGAGCTTCGACGCGAAGAACGCCAGCACGATCACGATCAGGATCGGGAACGCGGCGCTCTTGAAGAAGCGACTCATGAACCAGCGCGCATACCGCGCGCGAAGGTGATACGGCCAGTCAAGATGTCCAAGGCTACCAGGGGGGTTGGGCCGCTCGGGCTCACAAACGGCAAGTGTGGTGCGCCATCCTTTGTGGCGGCTAACGATCGGTTAGTCAATCATCCGACAGCACCAACGCGGCGACATAGGGCAGGTTGCGGTAGCGCTCCGCGTAGTCGAGGCCATAGCCGATCGCGAACTTGTCGGGGATCTCGAATCCGGTGTAGCGCACCGGCAGGTCGACGGTGCGCCGGCTGGGCTTGGTCAGCAGCGCGCAGACCTCGAGGCTCGCGGGGCCGCGGGCCTCGAGCGTACGCAGCAGGTACTGCAGCGTCAGGCCCGAGTCGACGATGTCCTCGACGATGAGGACGTTGCGCCCCTCGAGCGGCGCGTCGAGGTCCTTGAGGATGCGCACGACCCCCGAGGACTCCGTCGACGAGCCGTAGGAGGCGACGGCCATGAAGTCGACCTCGCAGCCGACCTCGAGGTGGCGCATGAGGTCGGCGAGGAAGAGAAAGGCGCCCTTGAGGACGCCGATCAGCAGCAGGTTCTTGCCCGCGTAGTCGCGGGTGATGTCGTCCGCCATCGCCTTGATGCGGTGCTGCAGCTCGTCCGCCTGGACCAGGATCTCGCCGATTTCCTCTGGCATTGGAGCCGCGCAGTCTAGGAGCCCTCAAGCCAGGCGAGCCGCACGCGGTCGGTCGTGGCGTCCGTCACCCGGAAGCGCTCGCCGGTGGCCACTCCCGGCACCCACGCGATCTCGTCGCCGGAGAGCACGACGGGCAGCGCGTGCCGGCGCGCGCGCGGGACCTTGCGGTCGGTGAACAGGTCCTGGAGCGAGCGCGAGCCGCCGAGCCCCAGCGGTCGCATCCGGTCACCCGGGCGCCAGGCCCGCACGACGAGCGGCGCCGCCAGCGCGGCCGCCGCCAGCGTCCCGTCGCCGATCGGGAGATCGGCCCCGCGCTCGCACGTGACCTCGCCGGCGCCGAAGGCGGCGCGCCCCGGGATCGAGAGCCGCGAGCCCGCCGGCGGCGCGCCCGCGACATTCGCGCGCTCGATCCGCAACCGTCCGTACTCGGACACCGCGCGCAGGCCGCCGGGCAGATCGAGCGCCGCGGTGCCACCGTGGCGGGTCAGCGCGAGCAGCGCGTCGACGTGCGCGGTGAGCGCCGGCGCCTCGCCGCCGGCGGCGCGGTCGGCCATGCGCTGGAGCGCGATCCGGGCGAGCGCCGGCGGCAGCTCCGCCGGGTCGGCGCCGGCGACCGCGGCGTCGAGCGCGTCGGCCTCCTCGCGCAACAACTCCAGCGTCGCCAGCACGTTCTCCTCCGCCGCGGGATGCAGCGCGCGCAGCAGCTCGCGGATCAGGCCGCGCTTGGACGCCGCGTTGGTCGCGTCCTCGCGCCACGCGAGTCCGCGCGCCTCGCAATAGGCGGCGGTGTCCTCGCGCGTGAGCGAGAGGAGCGGCCGCACCAGCCGGCCCGAGCGCTCGGGCATGCCGAGCAGCGCCCGGCGCCCCGGCGAGGCCGCGAGCCGGTAGACCACGGTCTCCACCTGGTCGGTGGCCGTGTGCCCGGCGGCGACCGTGTCGCCGAGCCCCGCGGCCTCCGCGTAGCGCACGTCGCGCGCCCACGCCTGCACGTTCCCGCCCTCGGGCCGCCGCGGCCGCCGGACCTCGAGCGGCACGCCGAGCCGGGCGCATGTCTCGACGCAGTGCGCCTCGTCGTCGCCGGCCTCGTCGCGGAGCCCGTAGTTGACGTGCAGGGCGACGGGCGAGGCCAGCCGCTGCGCGAGGTCGAGCAGGCAGGTGGAGTCGCGCCCGCCGGAGTACAGGACGACGACGCGCCCGCTCAGCAGCCCGCCCGCCGCGACCCGCGCCAGCAGCTCGTCGGCGGTCATCGCGCGGCCGCCAGGAACAGCTCGGTCGCCTCTCCGAAGCCCTTGAGCTTGACCTCGCCGATGCGCTGGAAGGCGAGGTGGCGCCCCGCCGCCTCCAGCACCGGGCGCGTGACCAGCACCTCGCCCGCGGCCGCGCGCGCGCCGACCCGCGAGGCGAGGTTCACGTCGCGCCCGTAGTAGTCGCCGTCGCGGTAGATCACGTCCCCCGCGTGCAACCCGATGCGCGGCAGCGGGCGCTCGGTCATCAGCTCCTGGAAGCCGACCGCCCAGTCGACCAGGGCGACCGTGTCGCTGGCCACGATCATCACCTCGTCGCCGATCGTCTTCACGACGCGCGCGTCGTCGGGCAGCGTGTCGACGACCCGCGTCACGAAGCGCTCGACCACCTCGAGCGCCTCCTCCTCCCCCAGCTCCTCGGTCAGCCGCGTGTAGCCCGCGAGGTCCGCGAACGCGATCGCCACGCGCACGCGGCCGAGCGCGAGGTCATGGTCGGCGGCCAGCTCGAGGTGCCCGACCGCGTCCTGCTCGAGCGCGTGCTGGAGCAGCCGCTGGTGCACCTGGTCCATGATCGGTCCCGCCAGCGGCAGCAGCTCGGCCGCCAGGTCCGACAGCTCCTCCGCGATGTCGAGCACGCCGACGCCGTCGCGGATCATCGGCTCGTGGACGTAGAGGTGGAACAGCTTGACCTCGGCGTCGGCGATGCTGGCGAGCGCCTGGCCGTAGACGCGCGTGAGCTGCAGGAAGGCGATCAGCGGCAGGCCCGCGTCGAGCACGGCTGCGAGCGAGCGCAGGAGCTCGAGGTCGTCCTCGCAGAGGTGGTCGAGCGAGGCGTGCGGGAAGCCCAGGGCCGTCCAGACGCGATCGATCAGCGCGGGCTCCAGGCCGGTCGCGCGGGCCGCCTCGGCGAGCGTGAACTCGGGCTCGCCGGACGGAAACAGGTCCTCGATGTAGCCGAACGCGAGCCGGCCCTGCTGGGCCGCGCGCCGCAGCGGCCCCAGCGGGTAGCCGCGCCGGCGCATGCGCGCGACGATCCGCGCCTGCGCGACCGCCGCGGGCGTCCAGCGGCCATCGCGCAGCGGGACGATCTCCTCGGCGACCCAGCGCCGCAACGTGGCCGGGGACACCGCGAGCGAGCGGGCGACTTGCGTCAGCGTCGGCTCGGCCATGCGGTGAGGGACGGTAATGGAAGCGGCGGGACCAGAGCCCCGCCGCGCCTGCGGGCAATGCGGCCCGCTGCCTCGGCCGGCGGCGTTCGTCTTGGGCGACGCCTTGCAGCGTTCACACGCCACTTCCCGACCTTCGGAGTTTCAAGGTGTAGCGCGGCGCTCTCCGGGTGTCAAACCAGCAGTTGCGGCTTCTCGGCCTCCAAGTAGGCGCGGTACTGGCTGTAGACCGGCTTCGTGACGGGGATCAGCGCCAGCGCGGCCTTGAGGTCCCCGCCGGTCTTGATCCGCCGCCGCGCCACCGCCATCGGGATGTTCTCCTTGCCCTGGAAGTAGCGGTTGGCGACCTCGGAGGACATCGTCATCTGGACCTTCGACTTCCACTTGACGTCGTCGGACCACTCCCAGACGAGGTTGCGGTCCTCGTCCGGGCGGGCGGCACGGATGTTCACGACCATGTCGAAGTCGGTGAACTCGAAGCGCTGGGGCGTGTCGGCATCGCGCAGCTTCGGACCCATGTCCGGATCGGCGTCCATCAAGGAGAAGATCTTGTCCATCACCTCCCGCAGTTCCTTGGCCGAGTCGAACGTGCTGCCCATCAGCGTCAGCTCTCGGACGCGGTGCTCTCGGGGGCGGCGGGCTTCGGGGCCTCGGGCGCTGCCGCAGCAGCCGGCTTCGGCGTGGCGGCACGCTTGGACGCGGCCGTCTTACGCGCCGCGGGCTTCTTCGCGGCGTTCTTGCGGGCGCGCGGCTTCGCCGCGCCCTTGGTCGCGGCGGCCTTGGCTGCCGGCTTCTTGGCGGCCGCGGGCTTCGCGGGCGCCGAGCCGCGCTTGGGGCCGATCTCCAGCGAGGCCACACGGGCGGCGAGCGCCTCGACCTCGCGGCGCAGGTTCTTGATCTCGTCGAGGATGTGCATGTCCTCGATGGTGGTCCGGATGCGTCCTGCGGCTTGCGCGATCTCCTCGACGATCTCGCGCGTGCGGTCGCGGGTCGACTGCGCCCCCTCGGCCGAAACCTGAAGGGTTCGCTCGACCGCGGCGCGGACGGCGGCGATGGCGTCGTGCTCGACGCCCTGGCTGGCCTGCTTGTCCTTCTTCTTTTCCTTCTTGGCCATGGCGGTCAGGCACTCTAGTTCGCGGCGCGCTTCTTCGCCGTTCGCCCCTTCGCCGCCGGCTTGGGCGCGGGGTCGTCGACCGCGAGCCGTTCCTGCTCGCGCGGGTACGGGGCGGGGCGGGCATCCAGGGCCCCGGAAATCGAGCCGACCTCCGCGAGCAGCTTGGCGAGCTGCCCCTCGACCGCGTCCAGGCGCTCGCCGAGTCCGGCGTCGCGCCCGAGTGACTCGAGCCGGTCGGCGAGGCGGTCGACGCCCTCCTGCACGCGGTCGAGCCCTTCCTCGACCCCTTCGATGCGCGTGCCGACGCTGCGCAGGCGGCGCGTCAGCCGGTCGATGTCCGCGGCGGACGGGAGGTTGAGCGCGCCCATCGCCGCCTCCTGGGCCTGCACGGCCTTCTCGCGCGCCGAGAACGCCCGCGTGATCGCGCTGTTGATCAGCGGATTCTCGAGCAGGTCGGACGCGATCTTGCCCAGCGCCTCCTCCCCCTGGCGACTCAACTTCTCCCGGAGGTTCTCGCTGTCTTCGTCGGCCATAGCCTCTTCACCTCGATTTATCAACCGCAGACTCTGCTGACGCTACCGTAGCGCGGACCGTCCGGTTGGTATGAAGCTCAAGTTGAACTTGAATGTCAACGACAGTCGCGTCAACTGCGTCGAAAGTGCGCAAGAGTCGTCACGATTGAGCGTTGATCGTTGCAGCACCGTAAAAGCAGGAATAGCTTGCCCGTTCATTCGAGGGGTCCCGGGTTCGCGCATCGTCGCGGCTGGGGTGGGTTGCCCTCGAGCCGGCTCATGACTTCGCGCACACCCTTCGCCATCGCCCTCGTCGCCTCCGCGTTCTACGCGGGCGTATTCGTGTCTGCGGCAAGCGCCGAGATGCACTACGTGCGCGTGACCCTGATCACGGGGCAGCAGCTGACGATCACGATCGAGGTACCTCCCGGCACCCCGGTCGACCAGCTGCAGATCCCGGGCCTGCCCGCGCCCGTCGCCTCGATCGTGGACCTGGGATCGGCGGAGAACACGCCGACGCCCACGGCCACCGCGACGCCGGCGCCGACCTCCACGCCCACGCCGACCGCCGACCCGACCGCCACGCAGGCGCCCAACACCGGCTCCTCGCAGGGCGCGAGCCCCAAGGGCAAGGGCAAGGGCAAGGGCAAGAAGGACAAGAACACGCCGTCCTCGGTCGTCGACGGCGCGATCAATCAGGCGACCGGCACCAACGCCAACACGGAGTCGCTGAGCGGCAAGATCCAGGAGGCGACGCCGACCCCCACGCCCGACAAGGCCGACTCCACGCCGCCGTCGGCGAGCGATCCCACGCGCACGCTCGCGCTCCCGGGCCCGGCCAGGATCGGCGTGCCGGACTTCTTCATCGACCGCTTCCGGATCCCGCCGTTCCTGCTGCCGATCTACCAGGCCGCCGGCACGCAGTACGGCGTGCGCTGGGAGCTGCTGGCGGCTATCAACGAGATCGAGACCGACTACGGGCGCAACCTCAACGTGTCCACCGCCGGCGCCGAGGGCTGGATGCAGTTCATGCCCGCGACCTGGAAGCAGTACGGGGTCGACGGCAACCAGGACGGCTTCAAGGACCCCTACAACCCGGTCGACGCGATCTTCGCCACGGCGCGCTACCTGAAGGCCGCGGGCGCCGAACAGGACATCCGCGGCGCGATCTACGCCTACAACCACGCGGACTGGTACGTGGACTCGGTGCTGCTGCGCGCACAGGTCATCGGCGGGCTGCCGACCAACCTCGTCGGGTCCTTGACCGGGCTGACCGAGGGTCGCTTCCCGGTCGCCGCGCGCGCCACGTATGCCGACGAGGTCTCAAAGCAGGACCTCAAGGCCAAGCGCCACAACCCTGCAGTCGCGGTCGAGAGTTCGGCGAACCGCCGCGGGATCTCGATCTTCGCCGACGCTGGCTCGCCTGTCGTCGCGGTCGGCGATGCGCGCGTGACCAGGATCGGCCAGTCCGCGCGGCTCGGCAGGTTCGTCCAGGTGCAGGACGCCTACGGCAACTCGTACACGTACGGGGAGCTGGCCAAGGTCTCGACGCTCTACGCGGCGCCCAAGCCGCAGCAGCTCGACGCCGCACAGATCCGCAGGGAGCTGGCGCTGCCGAAGCCCGACGCCGCGCCGACCCAGCCGGCGTCGGACACCACGGCGCCGGCCGCGCGCAAGCGCTCGCGCGCCGCGAAGGCTTCGGGGGACGTTCAGGTCGCGCCGGCCGCCGACCCGGCGGCGGTCGCGGACGTGGCCGCGCCGGTCAAGGAGCGCCTGTTCGCGCACCCGAGCCGCGCCAACGCGCTGGTCGCCGGCGGCGCCCAGCAGGAGTTCCTGCGCACCGGCCGCATCGACGGCGCGCTGACGCCCGCGCGCGCGATCGGGCTGGCGCGCGACCAGATCGTCATCAAGCACCTGAAGGTCGGCTCGCAGATCCCGGCCGGCACCGTGCTGGGCCGGATCGGCAAGGCGTCCTCGCCGACGCACCCGTACCTGCGCTTCGAGATCCGGCCCGCCGGCCGTGGCGCGCCGCGCATCGACCCCAAGCCGATCCTGGACGGCTGGAAGCTGCTCGAGTCGACGGCGATCTACCGCGCCAAGGGCGAGAGCCCGTTCACCGGCCCGGACGCGGCGACGCCGAGCATCGGCCAGATCCTGCTGATGAGCAAGGAGACGCTGCAGACGCGCGTGCTGGCCGACCCGCGGATTCAGATCTACGCGTGCGGGCGCCAGGACATCAAGGCGGGCGCGATCGACCGCCGCGTGCTGGCGACGCTCGAGTTCCTCGTCGCCTCCGGGTTCAACCCGACCGTCACGGCGCTCGAGTGCGGCCACTCCTACCTGACGACGTCGGGCAACGTGTCCGAGCACTCCGCGGGCGCCGCCGTGGACATCGCGGCGGTCAACGGCATCCCGATCCTCGGCCACCAGGGCAAGGGCTCGATCACCGACCTCGTGATCCAGCGCCTACTGACGCTCCAGGGGACGATGAAGCCGCACCAGATCATCTCGCTGATGACGTTCGAGAACGCGGACAACACGCTCTCGCTGCCCGACCACGCGGACCACATCCACGTCGGCTTCCGCCCGCAGTACAGCGCGGACAGCAAGGCGGCCAAGCAGATCAGTGCGATCCTCCGGCCCAACCAGTGGACCCGCCTCATCAACCGCCTCGGCAAGATCGACAACCCGACCGTCCAGCGCACCCCGTCGCGGGCCGCGCTGAAGGTCTCCAAGCACCGATAGCGCGCCGCTTCCGGTTCGTGCAGTGGGAGTTCGCGGGCCGGCTCGGCCCGCCTCCCGGCCGCTACGTGGTGCGCCGCTTCGCGGGCGATGACGCGCGCGCGGTGGTCGTCGTCGCCGAGTTCGCCGGCCCGCCGCCGCGCCGGCGCCGGTGGTCGCGCTCGCCGCGGCGCGTGCCCGCGGGCGCGCCGCTGCCCGCCTCGGTGCCGGTGACGCGCGTGACCGTGATCGACGCGCTGCCGCTGGCCGACGGCGACGCGGCGCGCGACTGGTTCGCGGGCGACGTGCAGCCGGCGGCGATCGAGGCCGCGTCCGTGCTCGTGCGCCTGGTCGCCGCGCAGCGCGTGGCGGCGGCGGACGCGTCGCTGGCCGACCCCGACCTGGCCCGGGCGCTCGCCGCCCGCGTCGGCTTCGGCAGCGGCGAGCAGGTCGCCGACGGCCTCTGGGAGTCCGCGCGTGAGCTGGCGCCGGCTGACCGGACGCGCCGCGGGCGCCGCACGCCGGGCCGTCCGGCCGAGCGGCTCGCGGCGCTGATGGCCGGCCGCGACGCGGCGCTCGCCTGCGAGGAGCTCGCGCTGCGCGCACGTGCGGACCTCGACGCGGGGCGCGACCGCGAGGCCGCGATCCAGCTCGAGGCCGCCCTGACGGCGGCACTGGCCGAGCTCGAGGGCTGGCGCGCGTTCGGCGACCTCCCGGACCGCCTGGCCGAGCTGGCGGGCTGGAGCCCCGCGGTCGCCGCCGCCGCGGCGGCGGCGCGCGCCGGCACGCTCGACCCGGCCGGCATGGAGTCCGCGAGCGCCGCGCTGGCGCGGCTGGAGGCCGCGCTGCGGGCGCGCGCAGCGTTTGCCGCTTAGAGCGCCTCGAGCACGGCCGAGAGCTCACTGACCACGTCGCCCGAGAGCTTGACCTCGGCGGCGTGGTCGTAGGGCGTCGACCCCATCGTCACGATCGCCAGCCGGCCGCCGCGCGCGAGCGTCTCCGCCGGCAGCCCGGCCACCGGATGGACCTCCAGCGAGGAGCCGACGGCGAGCATCAGGCCCGCGCTCTCGGCCAGCGCCTGGGCGCGCAGCATCGCGCGCTCGGGCAGGAACTCCCCGAACAGCACGACGTCGGGCTTCAGCGGCGCGCCGCAGTCGCAGCGCGGGACGCCGTGCTCGTCGAGGTCGATCCGCTCGCGCGTGTCGGCGAGCGAGAACGTGGCGTGGCAGAGCAGGCAGGACGCCGTCCGGATCGAGCCGTGGACCTCGATCGGGTCGGGGCTACCGGCGGCCGCGTGCAGGCCGTCGATGTTCTGCGTGATCACGCCCGCCAGCAGGCCGCGCGCCTCGAGCTCCGCGAGCGCCCGGTGCGCGCCGTTGGGCCGCTTGCCGTCGAGGCTCGCGAACCGCTGCCCGTAGAACGACCAGAAGCGCGCCGGATCGCGCCGCCAGACGGAGATGTGGGCGACCTCCATGGGGTCCACGTTGGCCCACACCCCGGTCACGGGCGTGCGGAAGTCCGGGATGCCCGAGGGCACGGAGATCCCGGCGCCGGTCAGGGCGACCACCGGCCCGCTTGACCGGATCAGCTCGGCGAGCCTCAACGTCCCTTGAATGCCGGCTTCCTCTTCTCGATGAACGCCGCGATGCCCTCGCGCGCATCTTCGGACGTGAACGCGTGCAGGAACGCGTCGCGCTCGGCCGCCAGGCCGACGTCGAGGTCGCCGGCGTGCGAGACCTGCTTGATCTGCTCGAGCGCGACGGGCGCCTGGCCCGCGAACCTGCGCCCCCACGCCAGCGCGGTGTCGAACAGCTCGTGGTCGGCGACGACGCGGTTCACGAGGCCGAACTCGTAGGCGTCGTCGGCCGAGATCGGATCGCCGATCGTGTTCATCTCGAGCGCCTTGGCGGGACCCACGAGCCGCGCGAGGCGCTGGGTGCCGCCGAAGCCGGGGATGATCCCGAGGTTGATCTCCGGCTGGCCGAACGAGGCCGAGCTGCCGGCGATCCGCACGTCGCACGCCATCGCGAGCTCGCAGCCGCCGCCCAGCGCCATGCCGTTGACCGCCGCGATGGTCATGATCGGCGAGCGCTCCCACTCGCGGCCGAGCGCGTGGATGTTCTCGAGCATCGCGCGGCCGGAGGTCTCGTCCATCTGCGTGAACGCCTTGATGTCCGCGCCGGCGCAGAACAGCGTCGGGTTCGGGGAGGCGACGATGATCGCCCGCGTGGCGCCCTGGATGTCGTCCCACGCGCGCCGCAGCCCCTCGATGACCGCCGGGGCGAGCGAGTTGGCGGGCGGGTTGTCCAGCCAGAGCACGGCCACGTCGCCGCGCCGCTCGAGCTTGACCACCGCGTCCTCGTAGCCCGGCTCGACCTGCGGATAGGGGTAGAAGCCCTGGCCGCACTTCGCGCCCAGCCGCCCCTGGGCGACGAGCCGGCGCAGGATCAGCGGCGGCTCGAAGTGCTCGCCCCACGCGTCCTCGGCGCGCTCGAGCGCGGCGAGCACGTCGTCGAGCCCGCGGAAGTCAGCGCGCGCGAACGGCCCCGGGACCATGCCGGTGCCGAGCATCATCCCCATGTCGACGTCGCGCACGCCCGCGATGCCCTCCTCGACCACGAGGCAGGCCTCGACGAGGGCCTTCAGCTGGAAGCGCTCGACGACGCTGTCATCGACCGTGGTCATAGAACCCCTTCCCGCTCTTGGCGCCGAGATGACCCTCCGAGACCAGCTCCTCCATGCGCCGGTGCACGTAGAAGCGGTCGCCGTAGGCGTCGGCGAGGTCGCGGGCGACCTTCAGCGTCGTGTCCAGGCCCGACATGTCCGCGACCCGGAACGGGCCCATCGGCATGTTCACGCGCTCGCGCACGTACTCGTCGATCTCCTCCGGCGACGCGCCCGTCTCGTCCTGGTAGCGCCACACCTCGGAGGCGGTGCTGACGAGGATGCGGTTGACGACGAAGCCCGGGCACTCGGCGCAGCGCACCGGGACCTTGCGGATCTGCTGGGCGAAGTTGGCCGCGGTCTGCGCGGTCTCGGGGGCCGTGTCGTCGCCCTCGACGATCTCGATCAGCCGCATCCGCGCGGCCGGCCAGAAGAAGTGGAAGCCGACGACGCGGTCCGGGCGCTGCGTGATCTCGCCGATCTCGGTGATCGAGAGCCCGGACGTGTTGGAGGCCAGGATCGCGTGGCCGGGCGTGGCGGCGTCGAGGTCGGCGAACACCTCGTGCTTGCTGTCCAGCTTCTCGGGCACGGCCTCGATCGCGAAGTCGACGTCGCCGAAGCCGTCATAGGTCGTCGCCGGCGTGATCAGCGACAGCACGCGCTCGGTCTGCGCGTTGGCCTGCTCGGCGGTGAGCTTGCCCTTCTCGACGAGCTTCGCGCCCTGCTTGACGGTCACGTCGCGGGCCTTCTCGAGCCCTGCGTCCACGAACCGCTGATCGACGTCCTTGAGCAGGACGGGCACGCCCGCGGAGGCGATGACCTGAGCGATCTCGCCGCCCATGACCCCGGCGCCCACGACCGCCGCTTTGAAGACGAACATGACTCGGACCCTAGCTCCCGAACTGCCGCTCCGCCGCAAGTTCCACGGAGAAGCGCGCGAGCGTCCGCCGCAGCGAGTCCTCGAGCGAGCGGCGCAGCAGCATCCGGCGCAGCGGCGCGAGCCGCGCCTTGGGCTCGACCTCGAGCGCCAGGGTGATCCGCGTGCTGTCCTCGCCCGGCTCGAACGTCACGCGCTCGACGCCCGCGATCCTCTCGTCCTCGACCCGCAGCTCCTGGCCGCTGCGGACCTCGTAGCGGGTCACGATCTCGAGCACGCGGCCGCGCCCGCCCGGGCGCGAGTCCCACAGGCGCTTGGCGCCGCTCTGCGGCCAGTGGTCGTCGAGCTTGGCGACGTGGCCGAAGCCGTCGATCCACGACGCCCAGCGGTGCCTGTCGTACCAGAGTTGCTCGGCCTCGACCGTCCGCCCCTTGACGACGATGCTCGCCTGCACGGGCCGCACCGCTCCGAGTGTATGGAGCCGGCGAGACGTCAGCCGGTAGCTTCACGGCATGTGCTTCCCGTTCGACGCGGTGGTCCCCGACATCCCCGAGGCGCGCCGGGTGGCCCGCCCGATCATGGCCGGCGCCGCGGCCGGCGAGCTGTTGAGGCTCACCAGCGCCGACGGCACGGAGTTCTCGGCCTACCTCGCGCGCGCCGACGGCCCGGCAGGCGTGGTCGTGTTGCCGGACGTGCGCGGGCTGTTCGCGTTCTACGAGCAGCTGGCCGAGCGCTTCGCCGACGCCGGGCACCCGTCGATCGCGATCGACTATTTCGGCCGCACGGCCGGGCTCGGTCCGCGCGACGACACCTTCGAGTACGCGCCGCACGTCGCGCAGACGACGCCGGAGACGGTCGCCGCCGACGTGCGCGCGGCGGTCGAGCGCCTGCGCGCCGAGACCGGGGCGCGGGCGATCGTCACCGTCGGGTTCTGCTTCGGCGGCGCGCAGTCGCTCATGCAGGGCGCCCAGGACCACCCGGGGCTGGCCGGCGTGGTCGGCTTCTACAGCTCGCTCGTGCGCCAGGGCCAGCGCTGGACGCTCGACCGCGCGCCGGAGATCAAGGTCCCGGTGCTCGGCCTGTTCGCCGGTGAGGACCGCAACATCACGCAGGATCAGGTGGAGGCGTTCGAGCTCGCGCTGACGGTCGAGAGCGAGATCGAGGTCTACCCGGGCGCGCCGCACTCGTTCTTCGACCGCCGCCAGGAGGAGTTCGCCGACGCCTCGGCCGACGCCTGGGAGCGCGTGCTCAAATTCATCCACACTCAGTCTCAAGTCGAGGCTTAGATTGAAAGATCACCGGCTTACCGTCAGCGCCGTCGCCGAGCGCGAGCTCGCACCCGACCGCGCGACCTGGACGCTGTTCGTGCGCGAGTCCGACGACGATCCGCGCGCCGCGTTCTCGCGCTGCGCGGAGCGCATGCGGGCCGTCGCCGAGGCGCTCGAGGAGGCGGGAGACGTGCGGACCGGGCGCGTGTCCGTCGCCTCGCGCCGCGATCCCCGCGGCGAGGAGACCATGGGGCGCGTGGCGCGCGCGTCCGTCGTGGTCAGCGGACCGGTGGGCCGCGCCGGGGAGCTCGCGGCCGCCGCGATGGACGCCGGCGCCGACGAGATCGAGGGGCCGGTGATGCACACCGAGGAGCCGGAGGAGCTGGAGAACGAGTTGCTCGCCGAAGCGGTCCGGATCGCCCGCTCGCACGCCGAGGCGATGGCCGCGGCCGCCGGGCGCGAACTGGGATGCGTGCTCGCGATCAACGACCGGTCCGGCGACGGGCCGATCACGGCGCGCCTGCTCAGCAGCCGCGGCGACGCCGCGGAGCCGCCCGTGCGCGCGAAGCCGCGGCTGGTCAGCGCCGGCGTGCGCGTCGTGTTCGAGCTCGTGGGATAGGCGCGACCCGGGCGCAGCCGCCCCAGGCGGGGCGGCTGCCGCCTTCGGGGCCTGGCCTATGCCGCCGCCGGCTCCTCGATGCGCCGCGGGAGCAGCGTCTCGCGGGCGATCACGAGGCGCTGGATCTGCGACGTGCCCTCGTAGAGCTGCATGATCTTCGCGTCGCGCATGAGCTTCTCGACGGGGTAGTCCTTGATGAAGCCGTAGCCGCCGTAGACCTGCACGGCATCCGTGGTGACCTCCATCGCGGAGTCGGCTGCGAAGCGCTTGGCATGCGAGGACTCGAGCGTGTTGCGCTTGCCCTGGTCGAGCAGGACCGCCGAGTTCCAGGCCGCGAGCCGCGACAGGTGGACCTTGGTGGCCATGTCCGCGATCAGGAACTGGATCGCCTGGTGCATCGCGATCGGCACGCCGAACTGCACGCGCTGCTTGGAGTACTCGGTCGCGAACTCGAACGCGGCGCGGGCGATGCCGGTGGCCATGGACGCCACGCCGGGGCGCGTGCGGTCCAGGGTCATCATCGCGAGCTTGAAGCCCTTGTTCTCCTCGCCGATCAGGTGGTCGAGCGGGATCTCGGTGTCGTTGAAGGTGATGGTCGCGGTGTTCGATGCCCGCTGGCCCATCTTGTCTTCCTTCTTGTCCACCGTGACCGTGCCGTCCTTGGGCACGAGGAAGCACGAGATGCCGCGGTGGCCCTTCTCCTTGTCGGTCTTGGCGTAGACCGTGAAGAAGGACGCGTAGCCGCCGTTGGTGATGAAGCACTTGGAGCCGTTGATGACCCACTTGTCGCCCTTGCGGACGGCGGTGGTGCGCATCCCCGAGACGTCGGACCCGGCGTCGGGCTCGGTGAGGCAGAAGGACGCGAACAGCGGTGCCTCGGTCAGCATCCCGAGATAGCGCTTCTTGAGCTCCTCGGAGCCGCCGATCCCGAGCGGCGCGGTCGCAAGACCGTTGGCCCCGATCGAGGTGGCGATGCCCGAGCAGCCCCACGAGAGCTCCTCCTCGATCAGCGCGCCCTCGAGATAGGACACGCCCGGTCCGCCGTACTCCTCGCCGATGTGGGAGTTCATGAGGCCGAGCTCCCAGGCCTTCTCCAGGATCGCCTGAGGCCACGTCGAGTCGCGGTCGTACTCCCACGCGACCGGACGGATCTCCTTCTCAGCGAAGTCATGAGCCATCTCGCGGAGAGCGATCTGCTCGTCGGTCAGCGTGAAGTCAACCACGATCTACTCCTTGCACAGGGTCTCCAGATTGACTGGTCAGTCAACTCTCTGTCCAGGGTACTCGGCTGACCCGGTGTCAACAACCGAAGTTCGGCGAAGTCACGAGCGGGCGGCCCCGCAAGCGGTCTGCGGGCGAGCCGCAGGACGGCGACGGCGGGGCGGCACGCGGCGATCTGCGAGCGTGCGACGATTCGTGCGTGCAGGCCGCGCTGCCCATCGTGATCGTGGCCGTGGTCGCCGCAGCGGCGCTGCTCGCGATCGCGCTCGCGCGCTCGGGCGGCGCCTACGACCACATCGGCCGCGGCGAGCTGACGTTCGAGCGCGATGCGCCCGAGGCGCGCGAGGACGAGATCCGCCAGCTGCTGGCGGCGCGCAACGCCCGCCGGGTCGCGCGCGGCGACGCGCCGCAGGACGTCGAGGCGGAGCTGGCCGCGCTCACCCGCGGCCCGGACAGCGCGCTGCGCGAGGAGCTGCGGGCGCTCGTGGAGGCGCGCAACGCCCGGCTGGTGGCGCGTGGAAAGCCGCCGCTGGACGTCGATGCGGAGATCGCGCGCCGCCTTGCCGATCTAGACGGGTAGCCTCCCGGCCATGCCTGCCCTGCGCCGCTTCGACGTCGACGAGCTCCTCACCCGTCCGGGCACCTATTTCCATCCCGAGACCGAGATCGTGCTGGTGGTGGACGACTCCGCCCACGTCGACCTCGAACTGATCGAGGACGAGGAAGAGGGCGCCGAGTGGATCCTCCTGTCGGATGAGCCGGCACTCGACGAGCACAAGCGCGACGAGCTCGTCGAGGCCTTCGAGACCCGTCGCGCGCGCTCGTCCGCCCGCGAGGACCCTGACGAGGACGAGATCGACGACGAGGAAGAGCTCGAGCCCGACCCCGACGACGAGTTCTAGACGAAGAAGAACACGACGGCGAGCACGACGTAGACGGCGAGCAGCTGCACGCCCTCGAACCACGTCGACTCGCCCTCCTGCGTCACGTGCGCGGCGATCAGCACCGCGAGCAGGATCGCGCCGAGCTCCAGCCCGCTGAACTCCAGCGCGAGCGGGAACGGGCCGAGCACGAACGACAGCAGCACGAGCACGGGCATCACGAACAGCGCGATCTGGGCGCTGGACCCGACCGCGATCGCGACCGAGAGGTCGACCTTGTCGCGCGCGGCGAAGTACACCGCGACCCAGTGCTCGGCCGCGTTGCCGACGATCGCGACGATGATCAGCGAGACGAAGAACGGGGACAGGCCGACGCCCTTCGACGCCTCCTCGATCGAGCCGACCAGGATCTCGGACATGAAGCCGACGGCGATGCCGGCGATGGCCAGCATGCTCACGCTGCGCTTGACGCTCCAGGCGCGGTGCGCCGCCGCGGCATCATGCGTCTCCGGGTTGAAGACGTCCTTGTGCGTCTTGAGCGAGAACCACAGCCCGGCGGCGTAGGAGAGCAGCAGGACGATCGAGACGCCGGCCGACATCTTCTCGATGTCGGTCGCGAAATGCGTGGCCTCCGCGCCCAGCTTCGGCAGCGTGCCGCCCTTGGAGAGCAGGAACAGCGCGGGCAGGATCAGCGCCACGGTGGCCAGCAGAAGCAGCGTCGCCTGCGCGCTGGCCGCCTCGGCGACGAACCGCTGGCGCTCGCGCCCCCAGCCGCCGACCAGCATCGCGGCGCCCATGACCAGCAGCAGGTTGCCGAGGATCGACCCGATGATCGAGGCCTTGACGACCTCCTGCAGCCCCGCGTGCAGCGCGAAGAGCGCGATGATCAGCTCGGGCGCGTTGCCGAACGTGACGTTCAGCAGGCCGCCGATGCCCGGGCCGGCCCGCGCCGCGAGCTCCTCCGTCGCCTTCCCCATCAGCGACGCGGTGGGCACGACCCCCAGCGCCGAGGAGAAGAACACGACCGTCGGCGAGGCGTCGATCGCGTTGAGCCCGATCGCGATCGGGATGAACGGCACGAGCACGTACGGCCAGCCCTCCCCGCTGAACAGGAAGCGGCGCAGATTGAAGGGGGCGCTGGCCGCGGGCACGCGCTCGGGAGGATATCGGTGAGGATCAGGTGAGAACGGTCAGCCGGAGAGCAGCGCGGCGCACTTGCGACCCTCGGTCACGTTGCCAGCCGCCTTCTTGATGCACTCGGCGTACTTGTCCACGTTGTTCGCGCCGGTGCCGCCGCCGGCCGTCGAACCCAGACCACCGAACCCCGCCGCCTGGATCGCCTTCTGCAACTCGCTGAACGGCTTGGCGTTCTTGGGCGCCGTGATCTCCTGGTCCTGACCGACCTTCGTGAGCGTCAGATCGAGGGCGAGCTTGGCGTCGGACGTGGAGGCGGCGATGTCGGCGGCGACCACGAGCCGGCGCAGGATCCGGTCCTGCGCGCCCGTGTACACCGTCACCGTGAGCGACTTGATCGCCTGCACCGCCTGCTGCTTCTGCTGCGGCGTGAGCTGCTGCGGCAGCTGCCCGGAGGCCCCAGGCACGTTCAGCGCGCGGGCCTTGGCCGCGATCTTGTCGAGATCGTCGACGACCTGGGCGATGTCGGCCTCTCCGGTGAGCTTGACCGTCGCGGCGTCGCCGACCTGCGCGGCGCCCTCGTTGCGGGCGTTCTTGAGCCACTTCGAGAAGTCGACCCCGAGCGTGCCGAGCACCAGCCCGCCGCTCTTGGCCTGCCCCTGCTTCTGCGCCTGCCGGTAGCTCGCGACGAGTTGGGCGAGCACCGCGTCGTCGACCGCGTACTGCGTGCCCTGCAAGGCGATGTAGGCCTTCTCGCCCGTGTACGTGGCGCCGGCCGTGACGCTGCGCCCACCGGACTGCAACTCGGCGGCGAACGCGAACCGCGGGAGCTTCCCCGGCCCCTGGCCCGCGAACGGGCCGCTCAGGTGGGCGGACACCGGGCCGGAGCCAGCCGACGTGATGTCCAGCTTCATGTCGAGGTTCGCGGCGTGGATCTTGCCGAGGTTGGCGAACGTGTCGCGCAACAGCGCGTTGACGTCGTTGCCCGAGCCGGACGTGCGCTGCGCGGTCCCCTCGCTCCCGCTGCCGCAGCCGGCGACGAGCAAGGCGAGCAGGGAAGCGACGATGAGGCTCGTACGGAAAGGCATCCGGCGAGCCGAGCCTAGCATTGGAGGATGCGCGTGCGACGCAGTCTTTGTGCCGCCTTTGTGACGTTTCTGTGCCTCACCTGCAGCGCCCACGCCGCGCCTAAACGTACCGTCGCGGGGGAGCTGCAGCGGCTGGCCGGAGCGGGCGCGATCACGCCCGCCGACGCTCAGGCCGACGGTGCCGCCTATGACGACGCCCGCGCGCGTGTCGACAAGCTGACCGGCACGCGCAGGGCCGAGCTCGGCGGTGTCGTCGCCGAGCTCGAGGGTATGGCGGCCCGCGGCCAGTTCGACGAGCCGACACGGCTTCCGTCGCTCTTCCTCACACTCCGGCGCAACGTGCAGTGGTGGACGGCGAGCCCGCTGCTGAGCGCCGGCCAGCGCGTGAGCTTCCCCGGCTCGGAGCTCGTCTGGCAGTACTACCCCGGCCACGGGATCCAGATCCAGTGGCTCGGCACCTGGGGCAAGCTCAACGGCTACTGGAGCGGCGGCAAGCGCTACGACGCCCGCGCCGGAGCGCTGCTCGACGAGGCGCTGCCGCTCGCCGTCAGGCGCGCGGGCGGGCTCGCGTGGGAGTACGACTTCGCGTTCGACGGTCAGCAGCCGCCGTGGGTCAGCTCGCTCGCCCAGGGCACGGGGCTGCAGGCGATGGCGCGCGCGGCGACGCGGCTGGGGCGCCAGGCGGCCGTCTTTCCGATCGCGGCCCAGGGGGTCGGCATCTTCCAGACCCCGCCGCCCGCGGGCGTGCGGGTCGCCGACGGCGACGGCGCGCACTATCTGCAGTACTCCGGGCTGGCGGACCTGCACGTGCTCAACGGCTTCATCCAGTCGCTCGTCGGCCTGCGCGACTACGCGACGCTGACCGGCGACCCGGCGGGCCAGGCGCTGTTCGATGCCGGCGACCGCGAGGCGCGCCGCGAGGTCCCGACGTTCGACACCGGCGCATGGTCGCTGTACTCGCGCGGGTCGCAGACGATCGAGTCAGACCTCGGCTATCACCGGCTGCTGCGCGACTTCCTCGCCCAGCTGTGCACGCGCACCGCGGCCGTCCAGTACTGCTCCGCGGCCCAGCACTTCACGAACTACCTGACCACCCCGCCGGTGGTGACGGTCTTCCCGCGCGTCCTGCGCGCCGGGCGCACCGGAAAGCTGCGCTTCAAGCTGTCGAAGATCTCGCGCGTGAAGGTGGCGGTCGCGGGCGAGCTGCGCGACCTCGGTACGTTCGGCCGCGGAACGAAGTCGGTGGCCTGGACCGCGCCGCGCAAGGGCGGCGCCTACACGCTGACGGTGACCGCCACGGATCTGGCCGGGAACGCCGCGTCGGCGAGTGGGGCGCTGGAGATTCGCCGGCACGCCTAGAGTGTCACGTTCGCCATGCGGCCGCGCACGATCCTCTACACGGGCAAGGGCGGCGTCGGCAAGACCTCCGTCGCGGCCGCCACCGCACGCCGCTGCGCGGCGGACGGCGCACGCACGCTCGTGATCTCCACCGACCCGGCGCACTCGCTCGCCGACGCGCTGCAGGCCGAGGTGGGCACCAGGCCGACCGCGGTCGGCGGCGGCGTGATGGCCCAGCAGGTGCAGGCGCAGGACGAGCTCGAGCAGCACTGGAGCACGGTGTCGGACTGGTTCGGGCGGCTGCTGATGGAGCGCGGGGTGGACCGGATCGCCGCCGAGGAGCTGACCGTCCCGCCCGGCGGCGACGAGCTGTTCAGCCTGCTGGAGATCAAGCGCCACGTCGAGTCCGATGATTGGGACGCCGTCATCGTCGACTGCGCGCCCACCAGCGAGACGCTGCGGCTGCTGTCGTTCCCGGACGCGGCGCGCTGGTGGCTGGACAAGGTGTTCGGGCGCGAGCAGTCGATGCTCGCCGCGGCGCGCCCGCTGGCGCGCATGTTCCTGGACGTGCAACTGCCCGACGAGCGCGTGGTGGCCGAGATCCAGCGGCTCATCGCGAACCTGGTGGCGATGCACGAGCTTCTGCGAGACGCTTCACGGGTGTCGATGCGGCTCGTCATGACCCCGGACCGGATGGTGATCGGCGAGGCGATGCGCACGTTCACCTATCTGAACCTGTACGGGTACCTGACCGACGCGGTGGTCGTGAACCGGGTCTTCCCCGACGAGCTCAGCGAGGGCTACTTCGGCGCCTGGCACGGCGTGCAACAGGAGCAGCTGGCGCTCGTGGCGGCCGGCTTCGCGCCGGTGCCGATCCTGCGCGCGCCGTTCTTCGCCGAGGAGGTGATCGGGCCCGAGCGGCTCGACGGGCTGGCGTCGGCGCTGTTCGCCGAGCGCGACCCCGCGGGCGTCTACCACGCACGGCTGACGCAGGAGCTGAGCATGTCCGACGGGCGCGCCGAGCTGCGGCTGGAGCTCCCGTTCGCCGAGAAGGGCAACGTGTCGCTGAAGAAGATCGGGCTCGAGCTCGTGGTGCGCGTGGACATGCACAAGCGGACGATCGTGCTCCCGGGCTCGCTGGCGGGGTACCGGCCGGAGTCGGCGAGCTTCGAGGACGGCGCGCTCATCGTGGGGTTCAGCGATGGGTGAGCCGAACGCCGACGACTACGCCGCGGCCGAGCGGCTGGTGCGCGAGGCGGCCGCGCGCGCGGAGCAGGCGGTGCGCAACGCGAACGCGCCGCCGCGCGGGTGGCAGGGCGACGGCGGCGCGAACGCGCCGTTCCCGGATCTCTCGCTGCTGCTGGGCCTCGCCGACGCGGCGCGCGGCGCGCTGCCGCCCGAGCTCGCGCGCGCGGTCGTGGACGCGCTGCGCGACCTGCTGCTCGCGCTGCGGGCGATCCTGGACTACTCGATCGAGATGCTCGACCGCCCGGGGCCCGAGGAGCCGCGAGTGGAGGACATCCCGATCTCGTGAGCCTGCGCCGGGACGTGACGGAGCTGCCGCGCGAGCTGCAGCTCGCCGCCGGGGCGGCGCTGGCGCTCGCGCTCTCGATGGTCCTGCCGTGGTACCAGAAGTCGGTGGTCGACGGCGGAAAGATCATCCAGGCGAACGTGAGCGCTTTCGGCGACTTCACGTTCGTCGAGGCCGCCGTCCTGCTCGTCGCGGTGGCGGTGCTGTTCCTGGTGTGGGCGCGCTCGCAGCACAAGGGCTTCCACCTACCCGGCGGCGACGGGTTGGCGATCACGCTGGCCGGCGGCTGGGCGGTGCTGCTGCTCGTGTGGCGGCTGTTCGACAAGCCCGGCATCCAGGGCCAGGGCGCCGGCGCGACGATCGGCATCCAGTGGGGCATCTTCGGCGCGCTGCTGGCGGCGGGCGCGCTGGTCGCCGCGGGCGCGCGCGTGCGCGCCGCCCACCGGCCGGAGCCGCCCAATCCGGCGGCCGAGGAGGTCGAGTGGGTCGCCCCGCCGCGCCGCGAGCCTTCACGCGAGCCCGACCGCCGGCCACGCGACGCGACCGCGGTCACCGAGCTGCTGCGCGACCGTCCGGCGTGGGAGGGGGACGCGCCGGACCCGTCGCGGGCGCGCACCACGCGGCTCCCGGACCCGCACGACGAACCCACGCGGCGGGCGCCGGATCCGCCCGACGACGGGGCCGAGACGCAGCGCCTGTGGGAGGACGACCCGCCCGCCTGACGCAACCCTCGGGTCCGGCGCCCGTTGTTGGTGTGTGCTCGCCGCCGTCGCCGCCGCGCTCGCCCTCTGGTCGCTTCCCGCGAACCTGTCGAGCGCGCACCAGTTCGTCGACTCGCCCGCGCTCGCGTTCGCGGCCGACGGGACCGGGCTCGCCACATGGTGGGCCGACGGCGAGTCCGACGGCGCGGTGCTCGGCGGCCGCGAGCACCGGCTCGCGAGCGGGCTGGTGTCGGCGCCCGTCGCCTACGCGACCTCACGCATGCTCGCCGTCACGCAGCGGCAGGCGGGCGGCGGGAAGGTCACGCTGTCGGCGATCTACGGCCGCGGGGCCGAGTTCGGCGCCCCGCGGGTGATCGCGACCCGCGCAAATCTGCGCAATCCCGTGCTGGCCGTGAACGCGAGCGGCGCCGCCGCGGTCGTGTGGTTCGAGGACCGCGGCGTCAGCAACGATCGCGTCTACGTCGCCGAGCGGCGCGCGTCGGGCGCGTTCGGGACGCCCCAACTGCTCGCGACCGATCGCGTGCGCAGCGTGTCCGTGGCGATCTCGGCGCGCGGGGACGTGCTCGTCGCGTGGGATGCGCGCGGCACGATCAAGACGCGCTCGAAAGCGAAGACCGCCTTCGGGCCTGTCCAGGCGCTCGCCTCGCAGCCGACCTACTATGCCGCGCTGCGGACGGCGATCGCGAGCAGCGGGCGCGCGTACGTCGCCTGGGGCGCGCAGCGCTTGACCGAGGGCGGCGACCGTGGGCCGGTGTACTACGAGGCCGCGGTCCGGCCGGCAGGAACGGCGCGCTTCCGCGCGGCGCAGCTGCTCGAGCAGCAGTCCGACCGGCAGGTCCGGGGCGGCCTGGACCTCGTCGTCGACGACGGCTCCCGGGCGACGGTGGCGTGGACCGGCTGGGACGGGACCCACTACCGGGTGCGCGCGGCGTCCACGGACCAGCGCGCGGTCTTCGGCCCGGCGCAGGACGTCTCGCCGCCGGGCGAGGACGATGTCGAGGCCGCGCTGGCCGGGGCGCCGGACGGCCGCGCGCTCGTGGCCTGGGTGCGCGAGCTGACCGACGCGCCGGCCGGCGCGATCGGCGCGGCGCTCGCGCCCGCGGGCGGCCCGTTCGGCGCGCCCGAGGTCGTGAGTCCCGGCCCCGAGGCGCGCGTCCCGGCCGCGGCGTTCGACGGCCACGCGGACCGCTTCGCGCTCGACTGGAGCAACCGCCCCAACGGCGAGGCGCGCCCGATCGCAACCTACCTGCAGTGGGCTACGCGATGACGAGCTCCCCGACGAGCTCGTCGAGCATCGCGCCGAGCGTCTCCTCGTGCCCGGGATCGGCGAGGGCGCCGTCGTCGGCGAACGCGCTGTCGGCCAGGCCGACGGGCAGTTCGCGATCCACCACGCGGGCGCCGATCGCCGACAGCACCTTGCGCGCCTCGGCCTGGGCCCAGACGGCGCCGAACAGCCCGGTGCTGGCGCCCACCACCGCGGCCGGCTTGTCGCGCAGCGGGCTCTCCTCGAGCGGGCGCGAGAGCCAGTCGAGCGCGTTCTTGAGCTGACCCGGGATCGAGTGGTTGTACTCCGGCGTGGCGACCAGCACCGCGTCGGCCGAGGCGATCGCCTCGTGCAGGACGGCGACGGCGTCCGGGCGGACGTGCTCGTCGTCCTCGTCGAAGGGCGGGATCGCCTTCAGGCCGTGGAATTCGATCAGCTCGACCTCCGGCGGCAGCAGGTCCGCGGCCGCGCGGAGCAGGCGGGAGTTGTGAGAGCCGGCACGCAGGCTGCCGGAGAGGCCGAGGACCTTCATCGTCTTACGCCTGCGCGAGCTCGAGGTTGACCTGGAGCTTGACCTCGTTGGCCAGCGCGAAGCCGCCCTTGGGCAGCGGCGCGTTCCAGGTCAGGCCGTACTGCGTGCGGTCGACGATCGCCTCGAGCTCGAGGCCGACCTTGACGACGTCGCCGAGCGTGACGGCCGGCTCGGCGATGACGCCGCGGGCCGCGATCGGGTGCGTGTGGCCCTTGATCGTCAGGTTGCCGTCGACCTCCAGCTCGCCGTTGGCGGCGCGCACCAGCGTCGAGTCGAACGTGATGTCCGGGTAGCGCTCGGTGTCGAAGAAGTCCGGCGCGGCGAGATGGGCGGCCAGGTTGGGGTCCTTGACGGCGAGCGAGCCCGCGCCGACGCGGCCCTGGAGGCGCAGCGTGCCGTCCTCGGCGGCGGTCAGCGTGGCGTCGTAGTCGTCGAACTGCCCGCGGAAGGTCGAGACGACCATGTGCTTGACCGCGAACCCGACGGTCGAGTGCACCGCGTCGACGGTCCAGCGGGTGGCGGCGGGGATGGGGGTTTCGGTGATGGCGCTCATGTTCTGGCTCCTCATGCGGACCGTGGTCCGGTTGACTTGCGACCACTGTAGCACGTGAGCGGACTGCGGTCCAGTTCGGCTAAGATGAGTGTCACCATGCCCACTTTCCTCCCCCTCCTCGGCGAGGAGCGCCCCGAGCGCGCGGACGCCGCGGCCAACCGCGAGAAGGTGCTCGCGGCGGCTGCCGCGCTGTTCGCGCGCTGCGGGCCCGCGAACGTGTCGATGGACGCTGTCGCCGCCGAGGCGGGTGTTGGCAAGGGAACGCTGTTCCGCCGCTTCGGCGACCGCGCGAGCCTGGTCCGGGCGCTGCTGTCCGAGCGCGAGGCGGTCTTCCAGGAGCGGATCATCCGCGGCGAGCCGCCGCTCGGGCCGGGCGCACCGGCGCGCGAGCGCCTGATCGCGTTCGGTGCCGCCTACCTCGCGTTCCTCGAGGAGTACGCCGAACTGCTCAAGCAGGCCGAGGGCTCGCACGAGGCGTACCTCGCGAGCGGCGTCTACGCCTTCTATCGCAGCCACGTCACGCTGCTGCTGCGCGAGGCGGGGCTGGGCGAACGCGCCGACTACCTCGCCGACGTGGTCCTGTTGCCGCTCGCCGCGACCGCCTACGGCTACTTCCGCGCCGAGCGGCGGCTGTCGTGCGGGGAGCTCGCGGATGCGCATGCGGACCTCTGCGCGCGCCTCCTCGCCTCCTAGACTCCACGCGATGATCGTCCCCGCGTCCGTCGAGGAGGTCGCCGGCGGGCTGCGGGAGGCCGGCTACCTCCCTGGTGAGTCGACCGCGCTGGTCGCCTACCTCGCCGCCCGGCTCGGCAAGCCGGTGCTCGTCGAGGGTCCCGCCGGCGTGGGCAAGACCGAGCTGGCCAAGGCGATGGCCACCTATCTGCAGCGCGCGCTGGTGCGCCTGCAGTGCTACGAGGGGCTCGACGAGGCCAAGGCGCTGTACGAGTGGAACTACCGCAAGCAGCTGCTGCGGATCCAGGCCGAGGCCGAGGGCACGGGGTGGCAGGCCGTGCAGGACGACATCTTCGGCGAGGAGTTCCTGCTCAGCCGCCCGCTGATGCAGGCCATCGCCTCGCCCGACCCGGTCGTGCTGCTGATCGACGAGATCGACAAGACCGACCAGGAGTTCGAGGCGATGCTGCTCGAGCTGCTGTCGGACTTCCAGATCTCGATCCCCGAGCTGGGGCGGATCGAGGCGCGCACGCACCCCGTCGTGCTGCTGACCTCCAACAACTCGCGCGAGCTCACCGAGGCGCTCAAGCGCCGCTGCCTGTACCTGTGGCTCGACTACCCGGTGCCCGAGCGCGAGCTGGAGATCGTGCGCCTGCACGCGCCCGAGCTGCCCGCGACGGTGGCGAGCCGGCTCGTCGAGGTGATCGGCATGGTCCGCGACCTCGATCTCAAGAAGCCCCCGTCGATCGCCGAGTCGATCGACTGGGCGCGCGCGCTGCTGCTGCTCGGCGCCGAGGACATCGATCGCGAGACGTTCCTGGCGACGATGTCGATCATCGTCAAGCACCGCACGGACCTCGACGTCGTGGCCGAGCGCGTGGGCGTGCGGCTGGCGGCGTGATCGATGCGCACCTGATCGGCTTCGCGGCCGCCCTGCGCGAGGAGGGCGTGGCGATCGGGACGTCCGAGCTCAACGACGCGCTGGCCGCGCTCGCCGAGGTGCCGTGGACCGCGCAGAGCCCGTTCCGCGAGGCGCTCGCGGCGACGCTCGCCAAGTCCCAGGAGGACCGGCGCGTGTTCGACCTCGTGTTCGACCGTTACTTCTTCCGCGCCAGCGAGGGCGCCGCGCTGGAGGTCGGCGTGCGCGAGGGCGAGGCCGGCGACGGCATCTCGGGCGGCGAGCGGATCGACTACGACGCGCTGCGCGAGCAGATCCTGGACGCGATCCGGCGCGGCGACGAGGCCGCGCTGCGCGACCTCGCGCGGCTCGCGATCGCGGCCTTCGGGCGCCGCGGCGAGGGCTCGGGCGTGCTCGGCGTCGACGTCCAGCGGATCCGCCGCGCGCTCGGGCTGCGCAGCGAGCCGGGCGGGCTCGTCAAGGGCGAGGGCGCCGAGCGCGGGCTGCCGCTCACCCGCGAGCAGCTCCGGCGCTTCGAGCAGCACCTGCGGCGCGAGCTCGAGCGCGCGCAGATCGAGCGCACCCAGGCGCTGCCGCCGTCGCGCCCACTGACCGACCTCGACCGCGCGCTCCCCAGCGGCCCCGCGCAGGACCTGGCGGCCGTGCACCGCGTCGTCGCCCAGCTGCGCCGGCGGCTCGCCACCCAGGGCCACCAGGCCCGCGGGCATCGCCGCCATGCGCACGTGGACGTCCGCCGCACGATGCGCGCGTCGCTGGAGACCGGCGGCGTGCCGGTGGTGCTCAAGTACAAGCCCAAGCGCCCGCGCCGCCCCGAGCTCTACGTGCTGTGCGACGTGTCGACTTCGGTGACGAGCGCAAGCGTGTTCTTCCTGAGCGTCCTGCACGCGCTGCACGACTCGTTCCGGCGCATGCGCTCGTTCGTGTTCGTCGAGCGGATCTCCGAGGTCACCGACGTCTTCACGTCCGAGCGCTCGTTCAAGGCGGTCTCGGACGCGATCTCAAAGGACGCCGGCGTCGCGGACGTCTCGGGCTACACGGACTACGGCCGTGTCTGGCGGGAGTTCCTGGCCCTGGTCGAGGACGACCTGCATCCGCGCGCCACGGTGATCGTGCTCGGCGACGCGCGCACCAACGGGCGAGACCCGCGCGCGGACATCTTCGCCAGCGTCGCCGCCAAGGCCGGGCGCACGTTCTGGCTGAACCCGGAGCCGCGGCTGTACTGGAACTACGGCGACTCGGTGATCGCCGCCTACGAGCAGTACTGCGAGGCCTACGAGTGCTGGACGACGCCGCAGCTCGAGGACTTCGTCAAGGCGCTGACGCGTCCTCGCTACGCCTGACGCGGTACGCGTGGACCGGGTTCGAGAAGCCCTTGAGCTTCTTGCGGCCGGCGTCCGAGAACGCGTAGCCGCCGTCGACGGCGTCGCGGACCTCCTGCGCCACGAGCACCGTGGAGGGCCGCGCGCGCGTGGTCAGCCGGCTCGCGAGGTTGACCGGCGTGCCGAACCAGTCGCCCCAGCGGTGCACGGCCTGGCCGCTGGCGACTCCCGCGCGCAGCGGCGGGAAGCTCTCGTCCTCGGCGGCCATGTCGACGAGCCGCAGCGCGCAGTCGAGCATCGGCCCGGGAGCCGGCGAGACGAGCATCACGGCGTCGCCGATCAGCTTCACGACCCGCACCGGCGGCTCGCAGGCGTCGCCGGCGATCCGCGACAGCCGCCCGGCGACGCTCCCGAGCTCCTCGACCGGGACGCTCTCCCCCAGCTCGGTGAAGCCGACCAGGTCCGCGAACGCGATCACCGCCTCCTGCGTGTCGTCGAGCTTGCCCGAGCGGCGCTGCTCCTGGGTCAGCGCGTCGCTGCGCAGGACCTGCTGCAGGTGCAGGGCGAAGACGTGCTCGAGCCACGGGCCGGCGAGCGGCAGCAGCCGCTCGGCGACCGCGCGGTAGCGGTGCGCGAGCTCGTACTCGTCCAGGCCCGGCTCGATGAACGTGCGCGCCACCAGCGCGCGCGTCGCCTCCGCGTAGCGCGCCATGCCCTGGCCCAGCACGCGCGCGACCTCGAGCGCGTCCTCGTCGGCGAACCCGACGTCACGGTGGCGCGTGCCCAGCTCGGCCGCCTCGAGGTCCTTGTCGCCGTACACGCGCTCGCCGTCGGCGGGCACCGGCAGCCCGAGCGCGCGCCGGCTGGCAGCGAGGAACGCGAGGTCGACGTTCGCGCGCTCGGCGATGTCGCGCGCCGTGTAGCGCGCCTGGGAGCTGAGCGCCTGGGTGACCGGCGCCAGTACGAGCTTGTCCTCGGCGACGACGCGACGCAATTCGTCGACGTCCACCCCCTGTGCGTGCAACTCGTCGAGCAGCCGGCCCCGGGCGGCCCGCGCGCGATCGTCCTCCAGCCCGTCGAGTAGTCCCTCGGCGTCCCAGTCCATGCTTGATGAGGACGATACGGAACCTTTACCTCCGACCAGGTCAGCACCCCCACGCTGTTGGCATGAGGAACATGATGCGCAACCGCCACGGGCGGATGGACCTCGGCGAGCTGGGGATCTCGGCGCTGCTGCTGAGCGTGTACGCCGGTGCCTTGGGAGGCGCCCGAGTCGCGGGGGCCGCGCGAAGGTTGCTGCCGTAGGCACTGACCTGTCGATTCTCGCGCGCGCCGTTCGTCTATAGGCGACCATTCCCACCAAGGAGGACGCCATGAAGTACATGCTGCTGATCAACCTGGGTCCGAAGGCGCGCGACCACCAGAGCTTCTCCGAGGAGGAGCGCCAGGCGTTCTACGCCGCCTGGGGCGAGGTCAACCAGACGCCGGGCCTGGAGCCCGGGACCCAGCTCCAGCCGCCGGAGACCGCGACTACGGTGCGCGTGCAGGACGGCCGCACGCTGACCACGGACGGGCCCTACGTCGAGACCAAGGAGGCGCTCGACGGCTACTGCTTCGTCGAGGCCGACGACCTCGACGCGGCGATCGCGGTGGCCGCCAAGATCCCCGCCACCAGCATGGGCGGGGCGGTCGAGGTGCGCCCGATCGGGCAGTGGTAGAGCAGGTCTTCCGCGAGGAGTGGGGACGCGTCCTCGCGGCGCTGATCGGCTTCCTCGGCGACTTCGATCTCGCCGAGGAGGCCGCGCAGGAGGCGTTCGCGGTCGCCGCCGAGCGGTGGCCGCGCGACGGCCTGCCCTCCAACCCGCGCGCGTGGCTGGTGACGACCGCGCGCAACCGCGCCTTGGACCGCCTGCGGCGCGAGCGCACGCTGGCCGAAAAGACGCGCCTGCTCGAGGTGCCGGAGACGACCGAGATGCCAGAGGAGGACACGATTCCCGACGAGCGGCTCGAGCTGATCTTCACGTGCTGCCATCCCGCGCTGGGCACCGAGGCGCAGGTGGCGCTCACGCTGCGCACGCTCGGCGGGCTGACCACGGACGAGATCGCGCGTGCCTTCCTGGTCGACACGGCGACGATGGCGCAGCGGCTCGTGCGGGCCAAGCGCAAGATCAAGGCGGCGGCGATCCCGTTCCGGGTGCCGCCCGACCATCTCCTGCCCGACCGGCTGGCCGCGGTGCTCGCGGTCGTCTACCTGATCTTCAACGAGGGCTGGAGCGGGCGCGGCGACCTTGCGCACGAGGCGATCCGCCTCGGGCGCGCGCTCGCCGGACTGATGCCCGACGAGGCCGAGCCGTGCGGGCTGCTGGCGCTGATGCTGCTGCACGACGCGCGCCGGGCGGCGCGCTTCGACGGCGGCGAGCTCGTGCTGCTGGCCGACCAGGACCGCTCGCGCTGGGATCTGGCGCAGATCGGCGAGGGCCGGGCGCTGCTGGACCGCGCGCTGGCGCTGCACGGGCATGGGCCGTACGTCGTGCAGGCCGCGATCGCGTCGCTGCACGCCGAGTCCCCGCGCGACTGGCCGCAGATCGCCGCGCTCTACGGCGAGCTCTCCGCGCTGACCGGGTCGCCCGTCGTCGAGCTCAACCGGGCGGTCGCGGTCGCGGAGGCCGTCGGGCCGGCGGCGGGCCTGGCGATCGCCGACGCGCTCGGCCTGGAGGACTACCGCTACCTGCACTCCGCGCGCGCGGAGATGCTGCGGCGCCTCGGCCGCTTCGACGAGGCGCGCGAGGCGTACGGGCGCGCGCTGGCGCTCGTCGTCGACGACGCCGAGCGCCGCCTGTTCGAACGCCGGCAGGCGGAGCTGTAGCGCAGCTTGGACCCGGAGTGAGCTCCGCCGGTCGGCACACCTCGCTCGACCGGATTGTTGAGTCTTGAACACGGCGATTTACTTTCGCTCAGCGATGACGGGAATGTGCGGGGCTGGCGATCGGGATCCCGGTGGCGTTCGGCGCCGATCCGACGCACGCGCGGATGCTCGCCAGGTCCTGGGGAACGACCGACAACAGCCGTCTGCAGGCCGCCGCCGTCGACGCCTACGGCGGGCTGCTGGGCGCCTGGGACCCGGCGTCAGCGGCGCCGTCGCACCTGTGGCTGATCGGCATGGACAAGCCGAGCCTCCGCCCCCGCGCGGATCACGCGCTCGCTGAGCTGATGGCCGCCGGCGGGGACGCAAGCCTCATCCGTTCGACCGTGGTCGGGCTCCTGGAGACCTTGGAAACCGCGCGTCAGGAGCGCCGTCGTGTCTACGGCCTGCTTCCGATCATCTTCAGCAGTCTCACAATCCGCGACGATGACGCGGCCGAGTCACTCGACGCGCTCTTGGGCCCGGCCGAACGCGCGACGTTGCTCGGCCTCGCGGGACTGCTGGCCCGAGCCTTCGACTCGTCGCCCGGCTATCAGAGCGCTCGCGCCGTGATCGACCTGCTGCTTAGACGCGTCGTCGACAACCGGATCGACGTCGAGACCGTCAACGACCTCATCCGAGCGATCAAGGGGGCCGCGGCCCGCGGTCGCCGCGCCGCGCCGGGGTCGCAGCTCGAGCGCGTATTGAAGGCCCACATGCGCGTGTCCGGGCGACTCCCGGACACGGCGAAGCTCGTTCACTCCACGTTCTACTCTCGCTCATAAGGAGGCGCCGTGACCGTCATGGACGACTTTTCGCCGATTGCCGAACAGGGAGAACTCGAGCCCGGACGGGGGCGGTTCGCGCGGCGCCGCGAACTGGCCGCCGTCGGGATGGGGTACTCCCGCGTGCTGATCGGCGAGGACGGCGTTCCCCTCAGGGAGTTGAGCCCGGGCGAGAAGTACTGGAAGCGCGCCTGCGGCTGGGTGAACGTCGACGTCTCCGATCACACACTCGAGTTCGCGGTCGCGTTCGCGGATCACACGGGACGCGCGAGCTTCGTTGCCGACGTCACGGTCATGTGCTCGGTTGCCAATCCGGCGGAGGCCGCGAGACGCGGGATAACCAGCGTCAAACAGGTGCTGGAACCGGTCTTGCGCAGAACCGTTGTACGGGCGGCCGCCGAGATGACGCGTGTCGAGGAGGAGGACGCGATCCTGGCGCTCAGCGAAACCCGCAAGCGGGCAGCGTCGGCGGTCCAGACGATCGAGGACACGCCGATCGACATCCCGGGCGGGTGGCTGGCAGGACACGTGATGTCGGCAACCGTTCGGTTCGACGATGAGACCGCGAAGCATCTGGCGGGGTTGGTCGCGCGCTCGCGTGACGCGGAGGTGATCGGCGCGGACGGCGCGAACGACATGATTCGCACAGGTAACGCCATGAATGTGCGCGATCTGGTCCGCGCGCGGCTGGGCGTTCATCTTGCAAACCCCGCCACCCGGGCGAGTCAAGTCGTTTGTTGTGGTGTAACGGCTCGTCGGGTTGATGGTGGTTGTTGTCGTGGTCGTTGCTGTTCATAACCGGAGGTTATGAACAGCTCGTCGCGCGCGCTCGCGCGGGCGCGGCGCGGGTCCCGGGCCGCCTGGTTCAGGCGGCCTGCAGCTCGAGCACCTCCTCTGCCGGCGCGGCGTCGGGCCGGGTGTCGTCGAGGAGCACGAGCGCGAGCGATTCCTCAGAGAGGTAGCGGCGGCTGACCAGCCACTCGTCGTTTTGCTCGATCAGCAGCGCGCCGGCGAGCCGGATCGCGCTGCGGTCGTTGGGGAAGATCCCGACCACGTCGCTGCGGCGGCCGATCTCGCGGTTGACGCGCTCCAGCGGGTTCGTCGAGCGCAGCTTGGGCCAGTGCGTGTCGGGGAACTGGTAGAAGGCCAGCAGGTCCTCCTCGGCGCCCTCCAGCAGCTCGGCGACCTTCGGCGCCGGGCCGGCGAGGCGCTCGATCACCTCGCCGCAACGCAGCTCGGCCTGCTGGCGGCCGTCGGCGTTGAAGATCTCCCGCAGCGCCGCGGAGACCATGCCGCGCTGGGCGGGCCGGCAGTGGCGCAGCATGTCCCTGACGAAATGCACCGTACAGCGCTGCCACGGGCAGCCCAGCACCCGCGCGATCGCGCTCTTGAGGCCCTCGTGGCTGTCAGAGACGCACAAGCTGACCCCGGCCAGGCCGCGCTCGCGCAGCGAGCGCAAGAACTCGACCCAGAACGCCTCGGTCTCGGTCTCGCCGATGTCGAGGCCGATCACCTCCCGGCGGCCGGTCTCGTGCACCGCGTAGGCGATCACCAACGCCTTCGGGTACACGTGCCCGCGAGCGCGGACCTTGACCAGCTTGGCGTCAAGCCACAGGTACGGGTGCGCGCCCTCCAGCGGCCGGTTGCGGAACGCGTCGACCTGCTCATCCAACGCCCGGCACAGCGCCGACACGCGGTCCTTGCTCATCCCGTGAACGCCGAGCTGCTCGACCAGCCGATCGACCTTGCGGGTGCTCACGCCATTGACGTAAGCCTCCATCACGACCGCCACGATCGCCTGCTCACAGCGCCGCCGCGGCTCCAAGAACCCTGGGAAGTACGCCTCCCCGGAACGCTTGCGCGGGATCGCCAGCTCGATCTCACCGACGCGCGTCTCCCACACCCGCGGCCGGTACCCGTTGCGGTGCGTGACCCGCTCGCTGGAGACCTCGCCATGCCCAGCACCGATCTGCGCCGTGATCTCAGCCTCCATCAACTGCGCGGCGACGATCGCCACCGCCTCCTTGAGAAAGTCGCCATGCTCATCGAGCAGCGTCCGGCGGACGAGCTCCTGGGTCGTCATGCTCTGCCTGTCGGCCATCGTGGTGTTCCTTTCGTCAGTCGACTTGGTGGTCAACCGACGAGTCTCAGGACCCGCGGTGGCCGGCGTCGCCTCAGACTCCGGACTTTGCGCGGTCCCGCTACACCACTTCTACCGACATGACCCCCGGGCGTTCGAGGCGGTGTTCGCCAACCCGACCGCTCACAACATCGACGTGGCGGTGACGCGCCTCGAGCGCGCCGACAACCAAGCGCTCAACGCATTCCTCGACGTTCTCCAAGACCTGATCAGCAAGGACTTCCTCGATAAGGAGGATCCGGTCTACACGGCGATGATGGAGGCCGTCGTGGGAGCGGTCAGGCGCAACTCGAGCGACGTCGACCAGGTGGGAACTGGATCGCCACGGAAGGCCGAGATCTCCAAGGGCGACACGCCGGCCGACGGCTTCGCCGTCACGATGACGGAGGATCAGGACTGGAAGGACGACTGACGATGCTCGTCGCTCCGTTCCAGTGGCTGGTTCGTGAGGACGCCCATCTACCGGAGCCTCTGCGTCCCGGAGTGCTCCTCGCACTCGTGCTGGGGCTCTTGTGGTTCGGGATCGTGAGACGCGTACGCCCGACCGTGCTGCGGACGCGTCGCCGCGGACGAGTAGTCCGAGTGTCACTACGGTGCCCTCCCGGTTCGGACTGTTTCGGCCGGCTCCAGGTCCGCGATGGCGGGGGCAGATCGCTATTCACCGACACGTACGTCATTCGCGCTGCCACGGCTCGGTCCGTGCGCGTCGTGCTGTCTCGTGAGCAGATGGACGGGTTGCACGGCGTGCGCGTCAGCGTCGAGCGTAGGTAGCCGCGCCTGATGCGAGTGCTAGGTTGGTTCGCGCGTAAAAACGCGGGTGCTGCCGGATGGCGGCTGAGATCGTCCCCAGGAGACCGGGACGGACCGCCTGAACCTGTGGGGTAATGCCCGCGGAGGGAGCGATGCAGACCGAGGCCGAGGCTCCTGTTACGGGGCCTCCGTACGTTCAGGGCGTCGAGGTCGAGGGCGTCAGCAAGACGTTCGGGCCGGTGGCGGCGCTGGCCGGCGTGGACCTGCGCGCGGCGGCGGGCGAGGTCGTCGCGGTGGCGGGCCCGAGCGGCTGCGGGAAGTCGACGCTGCTCGAGATCGTGTGCGGACTGCAGGCCGCCGACTCCGGGCGCGTGAGCGCGCCGCCCGCGGCGCTGATGCCCCAGCGCGACGCGCTGCTGCCGTGGCTGAGCGCGGTCGACAACGCCGCTCTGGCGCGGCGCGTGGCGGGCGAGTCCAAGGCGGCGGCGCGGCGCGCGGCGCACGCGCACTTCGCGGCGTTCGGGCTCGAGGGGTTCGAGAAGACGCGCCCCGCGCAGCTGTCGGGCGGGATGCGCCAGCGCGTCGCGTTCCTGCGCACGCTGCTCGCGGGGCGGCCGCTGCTGTGCCTGGACGAGCCGTTCGGCGCGCTCGACGCGCTGACCCGCGCGCAGGCGCAGGGTTGGCTCGGCGAGGCGCTGGCGCGCGAGCCGCGCACGGTGCTGCTGGTCACGCACGACGTCGAGGAGGCGGTGCTGCTGGCGGACCGCCTGGTGTTGCTCTCGCCGCGCCCGGGGCGCGTGGTGGCGACGCTCGACGTCGAGCTCGGACGGCCGCGCCGGCGCACCGATCCGGCGCTCGTCGCGCTGCGCGAACGGGCGCTGGAGATCCTCGGGGTGACGGAATGATCGCCCCCGCGCTGGTGGTGCTCGCGCTGCTCGCGGTGTGGGAGCTGATCGTGCGCGCGGGCTGGGTCGACGCGCTGCTCCTGCCCGCGCCGACCCAGATCGTGGAGTCGCTGTTCAACGACCGCGCGCTGCTCGCGCCCGATCTGTGGGTGACGACCTACGAGGTCGTGGCGGGGCTCGCGGCGGCGTTCGTGCTCGGGTCGGCGCTCGCGCTCGCCATGCACCTGTGGGCGCCGGTCGAGCGCGCGCTGCGGCCGCTCGTGGTCGGCTCGCAGGCGGTGCCGATGCCGGTGCTGGCGCCGCTGGTGGTGCTGATCGCGGGCTTCGGGCTCGCGCCCAAGGTGCTGATCGTCGCGCTCGTGTGCTTCTTCCCGATCACCGTCAACCTGGCCGACGGGCTGCGCGCGAGCGACCCGGAGGCGGGCAAGCTGCTGCGCTCGCTGGACGCCACGCGCTGGCAGCGCCTGCGGCTGCTCGAGCTGCCCTCCGCACTCCCCGCGGGCTTCACCGGGCTGCGCGTGGCCGCGGCGGTGTCGGTGATCGGGGCGGTGTTCGCCGAGCTCGCCGGGTCGGACTCCGGGCTCGGCCACCTGGTCGTGATCGCCAACGGACAGCTCGAGACCGCGCGCGTGTTCGCGGCGACGCTGCTGCTGATCGTCGAGGCTGTCGGGTTGTACGCGCTCTTCGGGGCGCTCGAGCGGCGGGTGGTGACGTGGCGATGAGGCGCTGGTGGCTGGTGGCCGTGCTGATGCTCGCGGCCGGCTGCGGGGAGAAGGTCGAGCCGACCGGCGACGCGCCGCCGAAGCTCGAGCCCTTCACGGTCCTGCTCGACTACTTCCCGAACGCCGACCACGCCGGGATCTATGCGGCGCAGGAGGCGGGGCTGTACGCGAAGGCGGGGCTCGACGTGAAGCTCGAGCCGCCGCCGGATGCCGCGTCGCCGCTGAAGCTGCTGCGCGCGGGTCGCGCCGACGTGGCGATCTCCTACGAGCCCGAGCTCCTGCTCGCGCGCGATGCGGGCGCGACCAACCTCGTCTCCGTCGCCGCGCTGGTCCAGAAGCCGCTGACGTCGCTGATGGCGCTGCCGGGCGCCGGGGTGCGCGGGCCGGGCGACCTGGCCGGCAAGCGCGTCGGGACGGCGGGGCTGGCCTATCAGAGCGCCTACCTGAAGACGATCCTCAAGGCCGCGCACGTCGATCCGTCGTCGGTCAAGGAGACCAACGTCAACTTCAACCTCGTGTCGGCGATGCTCTCCAAGAAGGTCGACGCGACGCTCGGCGCGTTCTGGAACTACGAGGGCGTCGACCTGCAGCGGCGCGGCAAGCGGCCGGTGATCCTGCGGATGGAGGACCTCGGCGTGCCGACGTACGACGAGCTGATCGTCGCCGCCCGGACGCAGGACCTCGACGTCGCCGGGTCCTCGCGGCTGCGGCGCTTCCTGTCGGCCACCGCGGCCGGCACCCGGCTGCTGCGCGCCCAGCCCGCGGCGGGCGTCGACGCGCTCGTGAAGGCCAACAAGGGCCTGGACCCGGCGCAGGAGCTCGCGGCCGTCAAGGCGACGCTGCCGGTGTTCTTCCCCGCCGACACGTCGAAGCCGTGGGGCTACATGGCGCCGGCCGATTGGGCGCGGTACGAGCTCTGGATGCGCGCGCAGGGCCTGCTCAAGCGGCCGCCGCTGGACGCGTCGCCGCTGACGGACGAATTCCTGGCTGGGGGCTGAGCCGCAGGTACTCGCCCGCGAGGCCGGCGTAGGGCGCGTAGCCGGCGAAGAACGCGCGCACGTCGGCCTCCTCGGCGATCGCCTTCGGCCGGCCCGTGATCAGGCGGCCGACGAGCTTGAGGTAGCCGAGGTCGCCGGCCGGGATCACCTCGAGCCGCCCGAGGCCGTAGAGCGCCAGCATCTCCGCCGTCCACGGCCCGATCCCGGAGATCGCGAGCAGGCGCGAGAGGCCGTCCACGCCCGCGCCCGCTTCCCCCGTCGCGCCGCCGCGGGCGTCGCCGCGCGGCGTCAGGTCCACGCGGCCGGCGGCGACCTCGCGGGCCGCGCGCTGCAGCGCCAGGACGCGCTTGGCGGCGAGCCCGAACGACTCGAGCAGCGCGGGCGCCTGCGCGGCGACCACCGACGCCGACGGCGCGTCGCGCAGCCCTGCCCAGCGCGGGCCGAGCGCGGCGACCACACGGCGCTGGATCACCGCGGCGCGGCCCGTCTCGATCAGCTGCTCGGTCACCGCCCAGGCGAGCGTCACCCAGGGATCGGGCGTGCGGCGGACGCGCAGCCACGGCCGCGCGCGCACGGCGGCGCCGATCACCGGGTCGCGCCGGAAGCGGGCGTAGAAGCCCGCGAGGTCGTCATCGACGCCGGACGCGAACCGCATCCGCGCGATCGCGGCGTGCGCCGCGGCCTCGCAGGGCGCGCGGGCGGCGAAGACCACACGCTCGCCGCGCTGGGCCACGGCCACCACCGCGGGCGTCTGGCCGGGATGCAGCAGGCGCACGAACCCGTCGCCACGGCGCCGCGTGAGGCCGTCCAGCGAGGGCGGGCCGAGCCGGAACGGCCAGCGCGGCTCGACGACCACGCGCACGAGCACGGTGTCCGCGACCGGACGCCGGGAGCGGCCGTCACGGTCCGCGACCTGACGGTGAGCCGCGCCCGCCCCGCGCGCGCTCGCCGCATCGCCGCGGCGCGCGCGCGCCCGCCCCGCGCGGGCTCGCCGCCGGCGCGCTCAATCCCGGCGCAGCAGGTGGACGTCGATCAGGAACGAGTTCGAGGACACGATCTCGCCGATCGCGTTCTTCCTGCGCTTCTTCGCCGCCTTGCGGGTCCGGTGGCGGGTGACGACCGCGACGGTCGCGGCGCCGGCGACGAACCCCGTGGCGGCGAGTGCGGCGACCTGCACCGCGGGCAGGGAGGGCGCCCCGCGCTCCTCGATCACGACCGACTCGGCGACGACGGGCAGCCCGTCTACGACCTCGCCATCGACCTCTGCGTCGTCTTCGACCACTCCGACAGAGGCTATCGACCGCGCCGGACGTGCATGGTCCCGAACACCCGATCCCAGTACGGGGCGCTGATTCCGAAGCCGCGCTCGTCGTCCTGGAAGTGGTGGCGCATGTGCAGCTCGCGCAGCCAGCGGCCCAGCCGTGTGCGCGGCGTGTGGTGGTGCAGGTGGTAGTGGATCATGTCGTAGGCCAGGTAGCCCGCGAGGAACCCGGCGCCGAACGCCGTCGCGCGGTCGGCGCCCAGGAGCACCCAGAACGCCGCGTAGAACACGAGCGCCAGCGGCACCGAGGCGGCGGGCGGCATGACCAGCCGCAGCGGGTCGTTGGGGTGGTCGTGATGCACGCCGTGGACCATCCAGTGCACGCGCGCGCCGAACCCGTCCTCGGGCTCGAAGTGGAAGATCACACGGTGGATCCAGTACTCGGCGAGCGTCCACAGCGCGTATCCGCCGGCGGCGTAGCCGACCGACTCGAGCAGTCCCATGCGGCCCAGCGCGGTCGCGAACAGCAGCACGATCGCCGGGAAGAAGATCACCACTGGCACGTAGTGATGGACGCGGGTGAAACGGTCCAGCAGTCCCGACTTGAACATCGGCGGCGACGCCTTCAGCAGCTCCGTACGGTCCATGTCCCAAACCCTACAAATTCGGGCGGCCTAACTTCAAAGGGGCTGACCGTACACCCGGTAGCGCCGGACGACCCGTCCGCCCATCGCCTCCATCGCCCGGTTCATGTTGCGGTTGGTCTCCAGGATCCAGCCCATCTCCCCCCACTTCTGGGGCGCGCGGGTCGCGGTGTCGAAGTGCTCGACGTACAGCGCGGCCGCCACGCCCGTGTGCTGGTAGGACGGCTTGACGCCGAGGAAGCCCACGCGCACGCGGTCGATCGTCTTCGCCTTGCGCAGGAAGTGCCACCACCCGAGCGGGAGCAGCCGGCCGTTCATCTTCTTGAGCACCTGGTTGACGTCGGGCACCGTGATGGCGACCGCCGCCGTGTCGCCGTCGGCGGTCTCGGCGACCATGAACCAGTTGCGGTCGAACACCAGCTGCAGCTCCTGGGCGTAGACGTCCAGGTCGCGCTTGCCGTAGGGCACGAAGCCCCAGTTCTCGCTCCAGGCCGAGTTGTAGACCTCGGCGAAGCGGTCCATGTCGCGCCGCAGCGAGCGCCGCGACATGCGCCGGATCCTGATCCCGTGGCGCGGCTCGACCTCCGCGGCCAGCTTGAACACGACCGGCAGGATCTTCGAGCGGTCGGAGATCACCAGCTCGTACATCAGCAGGTCCATCTCCTTCGCCAGGCCGGCCTCCTCGCAGCGCGCCTGGTAGTAGCGCGGATGCCAGGGCTGCTTGATCATCGGCTCGCGCTCGAAGCCCTCGAGCATCACGCCGCACTCGTCGAGCAGCGTGAAGTCCATCGGGCCGATCATGTGGTCGCAGCGGCGGGCGCGCAGCCAGTCGCGCGCCGCGTCCAGCAGCGGCGGCAGGATGTCCGGCGCGTCCTCGAACTCGAGGAACCCGAACATCCCCCAGCGGTTGTGATGGAACGCGTTGAAGTTGTCGTCGTGCTGGGCGCTGATCCGCCCGACGACGCGCCCGTCGCGCTCGGCCAGGAACAGCTGCGCGTCCCCGTGCGAGAAGAACGCGTTCTGGCTGCGCATCAGGAACAGCCAGCGCTCCAGGCGCAGCGGAGGGACCCACACCCCGGAGGTAGAGTGCAGGCGGTAAGGGAGCTCGATGAACTCCCGCTTGTCCCGTCGCGACGAGACGGGACGGACGACCACGCTCACGGAGACGGACCCTACATGCCGACTGCCATCGACGTCTTCGCCAAGGTCCGCGGGCACGAGCGCTCAGAGCAGCTGCGCGCCGCCCGTGAGGCCGACGTGCTGCCGTACTTCCGCCGCCTGGAGGGTCCGGCCGGGCCCGTGGTGGAGATGGAGGGAGCCGAGCGCATCATGCTCGGCTCGAACAACTACCTCGGCCTGACCGCGGACCCGCGCGTCAACCAGGCCGCGCGCGACGCGCTGGACCGCTACGGCACCGGGCTGACCGGCTCGCGGCTGCTCAACGGCACGCTGGACCTGCACCTCGAGCTCGAGCGCGAGCTGGCGGAGTGGATGGGCACGGAGGAGGCGATCGTCTTCTCGACCGGCCACCAGGCCAACGTCGGCACGCTCGGCACGATCCTGGCGCCCGGGGACACGGTGATCGCCGACTCGGGCGACCACGCCTCGATCCTCGACGGCTGCCTGCTCTCGCGCGCCAAGCTGCGCCCCTTCCGCCACAACCGGCTCGACAAGCTCGAGAAGATGCTCGAGCGCTCCGTCGAGGACGGCGGGGGCGTCCTCGTGGTCGTCGACGGCGTCTTCTCGATGGAGGGCGACATCGCGCCGCTCCCGGAGATCGTCGAGCTCACGAAGGCCTACGGCGCCCGCCTGATGGTCGACGAGGCGCACGCGGCGGGCGTGATGGGCGCGCGCGGGGCGGGCACGGCCGAGCTGTTCGGCGTCGAGGCCGACGTCGACCTGCGGATGGGCACGTTCTCGAAGTCGCTCGCCTCCTGCGGCGGCTTCATCGCCGGCTCGCACGAGGTCATCGACTTCCTGCGCATCTCCTCACGCGCGTTCCTGTTCACGGCCTCCAACGTCCCGGCCGCGGTCGGCGCCGCGCTGGCCGCGCTGCGGATCATCCGCTCGCCCGAGGGGCCGCAGCTGTTCGCCAAGGTGCTCGACAACGCGCGCTACCTCAACCGCGGGTTGCGCGAGCTGGGCTTCCAGGTCGTCGAGGGGCAGCCGACGATCACGCCGATCGTGCCGGTGGTGGTCGGCGACGACTGGAAGGCCGTGCTGCTGTGGCGCGCGCTCTACGACGCCGGGGTCTACGTCAACGTCGCCATCCATCCCGCCGTCCCGCCCGGCGGCGCGCTGCTGCGCACGAGCGTGATGGCGACCCACGAGCGCGCCGTGCTGGACCGCGCGCTGGCCGCGTTCGGAAACGTCAAGCAGAATTTCGAGGCCGAGCATGGGCCACTTCCGTAGCAGATTCACCGGATGGATACCTGCAGTCGAATTTCGGTGCTCTTTGCGAGGGCGGAGGGTGGTTGAGCGTTGCCCAGCGGGGTAAATCGAGGCTAGCCTGCTGGCCGCGGTCGAGCGATTCGCAGCCTCGGGGAAGTTGGGACACGGAGCGGTCACACAACGCGCTGTCGGGCGCGTGGGTGGCGGTCGCCCCGAGGTCTGCCTGCGCTCGGCCACGACCACTTGCACATCACGACGACACCCTCCGAGGGGAGGGCGGGAGATAGCCGGGGAGGTTCGATGACAGCAACTGCGACAGCACCTGCACCACAGCACCTGCGGGCGCTCGCGCAGGCCAATCGCGTGCGCCTGGCGCGCGCCGAGCTCAAGCGTCAGGTGGCGGACGGCGAGGCGGAAGTGGCCGGGATCGTGCTCGAGTGCCCGTGGGAGGCGCAGAGCATGAGCATCGGTGATCTGCTGATGAGCCAGCACCGCTGGGGACGCCATCGCTGCCGCAAGTTCCTCACGTCGATCCCGATGCTCGAGACGAAGACGATCGGCTCGATGACGGTGCGTCAGCGCAGAGAGCTCGCGGAACGACTCGGAGAGATCGAGACGGCCTAAAGCAGCGGGGCCGGCGAGTCAGCTCGTTACGCGGGCGGCTCGCCGGCTCCGAAGCCCGGACCGCGCGTGGCGATCTCGACGATGTGCCCGTCGGGATCGCGGACATAGATCGAGCGGAACGCGCCACGGTCCAGGACGTCGGTGCAGTGGAGCCCGCGCTGGCGCAGGTAGTCGCGCCATGCCTCCTGCTCGGATGCGGAGTCGACGCGCAGGGCGAAGTGGTGCGTCGAGCCGACGCCGACCACGCCCTCGGGCATGTCCGGGTAGTGCAGGAAGCTCACGAACGTGCCGTCGTCGATCGCGAACCACACGTGGCGGGCGTCCGGGTCGTCGTCGGACATGCCGTCGCGGGCGATGCCGAGCCCGAGCGTGTCGCGATAGAACGCGATCGTCCGGTCCAGGTCGCGGCAGATCGCCGTGACATGGTGCAGCCCCCGCAGCCGCATGCGCTTCTCAGCCGACACGCGGCGGCATGATAGGGCTCACGGGTGGTGGCGCTGCCACGCGCGCCGCAGCAGCGTGAACGCCGCGACGAAGACGGCGCCCGCGGCGAGCAGGATCAGCGGCGCGGGGACCCGCGCGAGCGCCGTGATCACGGCGACGGCGAGCGCCGGGAAGGCGGCCAGCACGAGCGTGTGGCTGCGATAGCCGGCGAAATGCTCGCGCAGCGTGGTGTCGAGTCCCCCGACGGCGCCGAGCGCGAGCCCAAACGCGAGCAGCGTCCGGCCCCCGCTGCTGTCGCGGGTGAAGAAGCCGGCGACGAGGCACACGATGCCGATCAGGACCGTGAGCTCGATCAGCGGGAACGGATGCCACGGCGGCTTGGGCCGCTCGTCGATCCGCTGCGCGAGCGTCTGGCGCGGTGGCCGCGGAGGGACCGGGGGCCGCGTGCTGTGCGCACGGCGAGGGCGCTTGTTATGGCGGCTCAAACCGCTAAGGGGCAGCCCGACGAGACCTTGACGCGCCACCAGCCGGTCAGCAGCCCGATCGGACCGAGCCGCGGGAGCACGCGGTACGTCGTGCAGCCGGGCAGGCCGAGGTCGGCGTTGCGGATCACGGCGCCCTTGTAGGCGGCGGGATCGCGCAGCAACTCGGCGAGCCGCGCGCGCGCCTGGGCCTGAAGGACCGCCTGCTCGGCCCGGCGACGCTGCACGGTCGCCACGCGGCCCGCGAGGGCGTCGCGCGCCGCCTCGAGCTCCGCCAGCCCCAGCACGCGCGGGCGGCCGCCGGCGCCATGCGGCGGCGTGCCGATCGCTGGGTAGGTCGTCGCGAGCGTCTCGGCGAGCTCGCGTTCGAGCCGCGCGATCTGGGCGCGCAGCTGGCGCCGGGCGGCAACCGCATCGACCGGGGCGAGAAGCTGCACCACGCTTGCGAGCGTACTCCTATCCTCGCTGGCGATGCCCCGGAACGACCCAACCGACACCGGCGGACTGTTCATCGGCCGCCGGCCCGGCACCGGGCCGCTGCGCTACCGCCGGGCGCCGCAGCGCGGTGGGGCGGGCCGCCGGCGCACCGACGCCGTGCTCGCCTTCGCGGTGCTGGCACTGGAGACGCTGCTGTGCCTGTCGGTGTGGGCGCCGCAGCCGCTCGGCTGGCTGTGGGTCGGCTCTCAGGTGGTGCCGCTGGCGGACTCGAACATGCTCGGGATCGTGGTCGCCTTCGCGGGCATCCTCGCGACGCTCTTTCTGACGCTGGCGGTGGCGTCGCGCCTGGACCGCGTGTGGCGGCTGCTACGGCGCGCGGCGGGCCACGACCAGCGCGAGGGGGCGCTGTCGCGGATCTTCGGCGCGTCCGCGATCGTCGCGCTCGCCGTCTTCGCGTTCTGGTTTCTGATCGTGAAGGGCCCGGCGCCCGCGCTGGCGCCGCACTGATGCGGCGGTTCCTGGACTACTACCGCCAGTTCGACCCACTCACGCCCGAGGAGATCTCGCGCGAGCTGCGCGCGCAGCGGGACGCGTCGCGCGAGGTGGCGGCGAGGCCGGAGCTCGACCTCTCCGGCGCGGCGTGGCACGAGCCGCCGCATCCGGAGATCGTCAATGCGGCGACGTTCGCGCTGCGGCGCGCGGTCAACGCGTATCCGGACGCGGGACCGCTGCGCGCCGCGCTCGCGGCGGCCCACGGCGTGGAGCCGGCGCGCGTGGTGATCGGCCATGGCGCGGGCGAACTCCTGCGCGCGGCGCTGCGGACGCTGTGCGCCGGCGGAGAGGTCGCGCTCGAGTGGCCGGGCTGGCTGTCGCTGCCGGGCCTGATCGCGGAGGCGGGCGCGACGCCGGTGCCGCTCGGCTCGGCGGGTCGGCTCGACGCCGCCCGCAGGGCGAGCCCGCCCGGCGCCGCCGGCGACGCTCCGCCGCACCAGGCCGGCGCCGGCCCGGCGGGCCCGCCCCCCGGGGCCGGCGCGCGCGGCGCGGGCTCCCCGCGGCGGCGCGTGACGGTGCTCGCGCGGCCCGCGGACCCCACGGGCGCGGTCGTGCCGCTCGCCGACGTGCGCGCGCTCGCCGCCGCGCTCGGCGAGCACGAATGGCTGGTGCTCGACGAGGCGCTCGCGGGCTTTCTCCCCGACGCCGAGGACGCGCTGGTCGAGCACCCGCGCGTGCTGCACGTGCGCTCGTTCTCCAAGGCGCACGCGATGGCCGGCTTCCGCATCGGCTACGCGGTGGTGCCCGAGGGGTTGCCGCCCGCACGCTTGGCGCCGGTCCTGGGCGTCGGCGCGGCCGCGCTCGCGGGAGCGCTGTGGGCGACCGAGAACGGCGGCGAGCTCGTGCGCCGCCGGCGCGCCCGCGTGGCGACCGAGCGTCAGCGTCTGGCGGCGGCGCTCGAGGGCACGGGCGTCGAGCTCGCGCCCGGCCACGGTCCGTACGCCTGGCTCACGCAGCGCCCCCCGCTCGCCGAGCGGCTCGCGGCGCACCGCGTGTTCGCCGCGCCCGGCGCGGCCTGGGGCGACGATGCGTGCGTGCGCGTGACGCTGCGCGACGCGGAGTCAACCGAGCGCCTGGCGGCGGCGCTGCGCGAGCTCAGCTGAGCAGGTCGGCGGCGGTCCACAGCGCCTCTTCGACCGCGATGCCCGGGACGCCGGCGGCGCTCAGCGCGTAGAGGAGCACGCGGCGTGTGGCCGCCGTGACCGATTCGACGGCCTCGAACGGCGCGGCGAGCCGCCCGGTCGCATCCGCGACCTCGACGCGGCCGCCCGGGGCGGTGAGAAACGGCGCGCCCGCGACGCGGTCGGCGTCGAGCGCGAAGACGCCGACCTCGGTCTCGACCGTGGCGACGAGCAGCGCGTCCGCGAGCAGCCCGCGCGACGGATAGCCGCCGCGCTGGAGGCGCTCGACCGTGTAGGCCTCGACGGGGATGCGGATGACGTCGGGCTCCATCCCGAGGTGCCGGAACAGCACGCGGTAGGCGTGCGGGATCGAGCGCGTGCGCAGCGCGATCGCCTGCGCCCCGCGATGGCGGTCAGACAGCGCGCGCAGCCGCTCGCGCAGCGGCGGAGGCGAGCGGCGCAGTGGGTCGGCGCCGACCGCCGCGACGCACCAGGCGAGCCCGAAGCCGGGCAGCTCCGCCGCGAGCTCCGGCGCGACCGCGCCGGCCTCGATCAGCGGATCCTCGCCAGCCACTGCTCGATCGCCGCCGCGCCCTGGGGACCGACCGTCGAGCCGGCCACCCGCCCGCCCTGGCGGACGTACGTGATCGTCGGGCACACGACGACGCCGTACTCGTTCGCCACGGCACCGTCGTGGTCGAACGCGACCGGAAGCGTCACATCGCGCGCCAGGTCGCGTGCCGCCGGCGCGCCCGCGCGCACCGCGATCGCGGCAAACGCGACGTCCGGGTTGCGCGAGCGCACGCCGTCGAGCACGCTGAGCTCGGCGCGGCAGTCCGCGACCGGCGTGAACACGAACGCGAGCACGAGCGGGCCCCGCGCCGCCAGCTCGCACGAGTTCAGGATGCCCGGGCCGCGGACCTCGCAGGCCGGGCTTGCGCCTGCGTCGCCCTGGCCCGCCCGCGTCGCGACGTTCGCGTCGCAGCGCCCCCGGCACGTCGAGGTCGAGAGCGGCGCGGCGAACGGCGGCAGCGCGGCGCCGGCGGCGAGCCCGCGCGAGCTCGGCGCGTCGCTGCGCAGCGAGTTCAGCGTGATGTAGCCGAGCACCGCGACGGCGACGATCGCCAGCAGCACGCGCGGGGAGAACGTGCCGCCCGGGATGCCGCCCAGGGCAGCGGGGCGCGAGCCGCGCGGCGGGGGCGGCTCGCCGGCATCGCCGCGCGGCGCGGGGGGCTCGCCGGCACCGCCGCGCGGCGGGGGCTGCCCGCCGGCATCGCCGCGCGGCGGCGGCGCGTCGTTCACGCCGCGAGCGCGGCGCGGCGCCCGCGCCGGCGGATCGGGCGGCCCGCGGCGAGCACGAGCACCGCGGGCAGGACCGCGAGCACCCCGAGCAGCGACGCGGCGAGGTCGACGACCGTGACCAGTCCGAAGTCGCGCAGCATCGGCACGTCGGAGGCGATCAGCACCGCGAAGCCGGCGATCGCGGTCACGCCCGAGGCCAGCACGGCCGCGCCGGTCGAGCGGTACGTGCGCGCGAGCGCGTCGACCAGGTCGCCGCCGTCCTCCCGCTCGGCGCGCAAGCGCGCGCACAGCAGCACCGAGAACTCCGTCGAGATCGCGATCACGAGCGCGCCCAGCGCGGCCGACATCGGGTTGAGCGCGACGCCGACCAGCCACAGCACGAGCGCCGACCAGCCCGTCGCCATCGCGATCGGCACCAGCGGGACCCACGCCCGCTCCCAGGAGCGGTAGACGGCGAACAGCGCCAGCGCGACCGCGAGCAGACCGGCGAGCGCGGTCAGCATCCGCCGCAGCGGATCGCTCATCGCGTGGTTGGCGTCCGAGGCCAGCACCGTCAGGCCCGCCAGCTGCGCGCTCACCCCCGGCGGCGGACGCAGCCGCGCACGCATGTCGGCGATCACCGCGTGCTCGGAGTCCAGCGACTGCAGGCGCAGCCCGAACGCCAGCACGGCGGTCCGGCGGTCCGGCGTGATCGCGGCCCGCGAGAAGTACGCCGGGACGGCGTCGAGCAGCGCGCGCACCTGGGCGCGCGTCGCCGACTCCTCCGGCATGCGGAACAGGTCCGGGAGCGACAGCGCCGGGCACAGCGCGGCGCCGGTGCACCCGCGCGCGGCCGTGTACCCGTGGCGCGCGAGGACGCCGTTCTGGTAGCTGCGCATCCACGCCACGACCGCGGGATCGGTGAGGTCCTTGCCCTGCACGAGCACGTCGACCTCCCCGGCCACGCCGGTGTCCTTCTGCAGCGCGTCGAGGTCGCGCACCGACGCGAGCCGCTGCGGGACGAGCCGCTGCAGGTCGGACACGACCTCGATGCGTGCGTCGAGCGCCCAGCCGGCCACGGCGAGGATGACGCCGGCGGCGACGACGCGCCGCGGGTGCCGCGTGGCCGCGCCCAGCAGCCGCTCGAGCCGCGGTGCGCCGCGCCGGCGGCCGGGCAGGCGAGCGGCGCCGTCGATCAACTCGCCCGCGCCGCGCAGCGAGCGGGCCAGCCGGGAGTCCGAGCGCCGGCGCGCCGCGAGCGTGAGCACGGCAGTCCCCGCGGTCAGGGCGAGCGCCAGCGCGACCGCGACGCCGGCGACCAGCAGCGCGCCGAACCCGCGCACCATCGGCACCGGCGAGGCGAGCAGGATCAGGAACCCGACGCCGGTGGCGAGCGCGGCCGTGGCGAGCGCCGGCACGGCGCGCGCTCCGGCGGCCTGGTACTGGATCGCGTAGTCGACCGCGAGGCCGAGCAGCACCGGGACGACCGCGATCGAGGCGAGCGTCAGCGGCGCCCCGAGCAGCGCGAGCACGCCGAAGACGACCGCCACCGCCCCGAGCGCGACGGCCAGCGGCAACAGCCGCAGCCGCGAGCGGAAGAGCAGCGCGAGCACGAGCGCCATCACCGCGACCGCGACGAGCAGCAGCCGCAGCGTCGAGCCCGCCAGCCGGCCCGTGAGGTCGCCGGCCAGCACGGGCACGCCGGTCACGACGTAGCTCGCCCCGCCCGAGAGCTTGAACTCCGGCATCGCGACCGCGGCACGCACGTCGGCGATCGCACGGGCGCGCTCGGCATCGCCGAGCCCCGGCTTCAGGCGCACCGAGATCAGCGCCGAGTCCGCGGACGGGAACAGGTAGGCGAAGCGCGCCTTCGGCGTGCGCGCGCCGCGGGCGGGGTCGAACACCAGCTGGTAGACGAAGTCGGGGTCGTTGAGCTTGGGCGCGCCGGTCAGGTTGAGGCCGTACTTGGTGTTGAGCGCCAGCAGCTCCTGCGCGAACTGCGCGTAGACCAGCTTCTCGGCCTCTTGGCCGAGCCGCCGCGCCTGCGCGGGCGAGCGGCCCTGCGAGCGTGCCAGCTCGCGCGCCGCCCGGTTGGCGCGGTCGGCCTGCGCGGCCCGCGCGCGCGTGCGGCCCTGGAGCTGGACGGTCAGCTGCTCGACCGCCGAGTTGATGAACGTGCCCGGCCCGTAGACGACCCGGACCGGCTTCGAGCGCGCGAGCGCGCCGCACGGCGACCTCGCCCCGCCCGGCGGCGTCGCGCCCTGCGGCACGTTGCCCGACAGGCAGCCCTCAAGGCCGAGCAGCCGGTTGAGGTCGCCGGTCAACACGAGCCGTGCCAGGTCGCCGCGCACCAGCACGTAGACGGCGTCGTCGCCGAAGCGCTCGTGCGCCGTCGCCGTCGCCCGGCCCGCGGCCGACGAGGAGGACACGAGCGTGCTCGTGCCCGCGCTCGGGTGCAGCCGCAGCGCGAGCACCGCGCAGACCGCGACGACCAGCGCCGCCGCGACGAGCACGCGCGTGGGGTGGCGCGCCGCGACCGCGACGAGCCTCACGCCGCGCCTCGGGACGGGGTCGCCACGCGCATCAGCCCCCGCTGCGGGCGTTCAGGTGCGGGTATTGCGTCGTCTCGCCGCCAAACGTGAACGGGCCCTGCTTCTTGCACGGCGGCGACGCGACGCCCGCACTGCCGGCGGCGCCGCCGAACACCAGGTTCTGGATCTGCTGCAGCAGCTGGTCCGGGATCAGCGCCTCGGCCTGCTCGGGCGTCAGCGGGATCTGCGGGATCGCCGGCAGGCCGAGCGGCGGCAGCTGCACAAGCCCCCCGGTCACGGTCGGCACGGCGGTGGCGACCGCGCTCACGAGGTCGGCCGGCTGGTTGGTGATCGTCGGCAGCAGGTTGCTCGCCGAGCACTGGCGGTTCTCGTAGACCGGCAGGCCCGTGTTGATCTCGTCGAAGCCGCCGGGGAGCCGGTACGGGTTCGGCCGGTTGGTCGGCAGCCGCTTGGGATAGACCGCGAGGTTCTCCGCGTTGAGCGGGTTCGTCGTGCGCAGGTAGTGCAGCGTCGTGCCGGGATCGGTGGCCTGGGTCGCCGCGACCGTGTTGGCGAAGAACGACGTCAGCTCGCGCTTGTAGGGAGCGAGGAACTGCAGCGCCGGCGTCAGCTGCGCCGTCGCCGGATCGAGCTGGGCGATCAGCGGCCGCGAGTCCTCGAGCGTCTTCTCGGCGGCCGGGAAGCCCTGCTTGGACGCGTCGATCAGCGGCTGCAGCTGCTCGAGCAGGTGCTTGAGGTCGGGCGAGATCTTCTCGAGGTCCTGCAGCGTCGGCGACAGCTCGCGCGCCGCGGGCCGCAGCTGGTTGACGAGCGGGTCCGTGTTGTCGGCGAACGCGGTCACCCGCTCGAACGTCTTGCGCGACTCGCTCTCGAACGTCGGCAGCGCCAGGAACGCCTGCTTGAGCTGCTGGTTGCGGTCCGCGGTGGTCTGGAACACCGTGTTGGAGTTCTCGATCAGCGAGCGCAGCTGCCCGTCGCGCTCGCTGAGCGCCTGGAAGACGACGCCGGTGTTTGCGATCAGCTGCGAGAGCGCGCCCTGCTGGCGGTTGAGGGTGTCGACGAGGTCGGCCGTGTCGTCCGCAAACGGCCCGAGGTTGCCGAGCGCGTCGTTGAGGTCCTGCCCGTGCCCGGAGATCGCGGTCGCCTGGTTCTGCATCCACTCCTGGAAGGCGGCGCGCGTCTGGGGATCGAACGCGCGCAGGATCTCGTCGAGCTCCACCGTGGGCGACACCTGCGACGCCGGCAGGTCGCCGCCCTCGGGGATCGGCTTCGCGCCGGCGTGCCCGGGCGTGAGCTCCACGTAGGTCTCCCCCAGCAGCGTCTTCTGGCGCAGGATCGCCTTCGCGTCCGACGGCAGCGGCGCGTAGCGCGGCTGCAGCTGGATCACCACGTCGGCGCGGCCGGTGTGCTTGTCGGGCGTGATCGTCTTGACCTTGCCGACCGGCACGCCGGAGATCCGCACGTCGGCCTCCAGCGCGAGCTGCCCCGACTCCGCGAACGAGGTGTGGAACCGGTAGCCCTTCGGCTTGAGCGGGATCGCGCCGCCGAACGCCGTCCACAGGAACAGCAGCAGCCCGAAGCACGACAGCGCGAAGATCACCATCGCGGCGATGCGGCCGAATGAGGGGGCATCCTTAACCACCGCTCGCCGCCTGGGTCGTGGTCGGGCAGATCTGCTGCTGCGACGGCGCGTTCAACAGCTGCACGAGCGTCCCCAGCTGCGGGTTGGCCGCCGCCACGGCCGACAGCAGCTGGGTCGTCTGGCACGAGAGCACGATCAAGCCGCGCCGGATCGGCCCGTTGGCGTCCTGGGTCGAGAAGATCGCGTTGCCGGCGTGGTTGACCCACGACTGCCAGAACAGGAACGGCTCCTCGTTGCCCGGCGGGTTGTAGGCGACTTCGTTGAGCAGGTAGTTGATGGCCTTGACCGAGGCCGTGAGGTCGGGCGTGGCCGCCGCGAGGTCGCGCATCGCGGGGCGCAGCTCCTGCACCGTCGGCAGCGCGGCGCGCGTGAAGGGCCGGATCTCGTCGCGGATCACGGGCGTCGAGGAGCGCAGGAACGGGCGCGTCTGGCGCAGCGACGGGCCGAGCGCGCGCGCGGCGGGCCGCAGCGCCTGGAGCGTCGGCCCGAGCGTGTCGGCCAGGGTTTGCACCTTGCCGAGGTTCGTCTGCGTCACGCTCAGCGTCCCCGGCAGCCGCTGCAACGACGCCCGCAGCGCCGCGTCCTGGTTAGACAGCGCGGCGAACACCGCGTTCGTGTTCTGGACGAAGTTCGCGAGCTGGGTGTCCTTGCGTCCCAGCGCGGCGGTCAACAGCCCGAAGTTGCGGACGACCCGCGCGAGGTTCCGGCGCCGCTCGGCCAGGCCCGCGTTGATCTCGCGCGCGTATTTGGCCGTCGGCTCGAGCCGGCGGATCGCCTGCGCCAGCTCGCGCCCCTTCTCGGGCGACCCGAGCCCCTGCGCGCCGTCGTTGAGCAGCAGCTGCAGGTAGTCGCGCGTGTCCGTATCCAGCGAGGCCAGGATCTCGTCGAGGTTGACGTCCGGCAGCGTCTGGGAGACCGGGATCGTCCCGCCGTCCTTGATCCGCCCCGCGCCCGGCGTGCCCGGCGTCAGCTCGGCGACCATGTCCTTGAGCCCCGTCTTCGGCCGCAGCAGGATCGATGCGTCGTTGTAGATGCGGTCGTACTTGGGCTTGATCTTCATCCCGATGATCGCCCTGCCGTCGCGCAGCTTCACCGACTGGATCTCGCCGACCTCGACGCCGGCGATGTTGACCGTCTGCCCCTGACCGGGCGTGACCGCCTGCGCGGTCGTCATCTCGGCGTCGAGGTGGAAGTAGTCCTTGCCGATCAGCGGCACCCACGCGGGCAGCGCGAGCCGCTGCTGGCCGAGGATCATCACGGCCACGAAGCCCGCGATCACGATCAGGCCGATGATCGCCAGGAAGTCCGCCAGGTGCTTGCGGATCGCGGTCCTCACTTGGCCTTCCCCGCGGCCGCCGGGGCCGTGCCGAACGGATGCAGCTTGGCGCGCACGGCCTCGAGGTCGGCCTCGCGCCGCAGCTTGTCCTGCGTCGTCTCGGACACGCGGGCCGCCGTGGCCGTGCCGGTCGGGGAGGACTTCGCCGACGCCGGCCCGTTGACGTCGGCGATCTTCTGCGTGTAGCACGGCACGTCGGGCTTGTAGGGCGGCTTCTTGCCCGTGTAGGCCGGGCGGTTGCCGAGCGGCACCTCGGGGTTGTTGCCGAACAGCTGGCCGGTGCTGGCGCTCTTGGAGCCCAGCGAGACCGACTGCGAGCCGCCGCCGGTCTGGAAGCGCACGTACATGCCGTTGCCGTCGGTGTTCTGGCCCTCGCCGGCGATGCCCACCAGCGCGTAGAAGAACTCCTTGTAGTTCTCGCTGCCGGTCGTGAACTCGTCGTGGATGACCTCGTCGCCCTCCGGCAGCACGTTGTCGCGCACGCACTTGGACACGAGGTCGGTCTGCGGCAGCAGCTCCTCCGCGCGGTCGATCAGCCGCGCCAGGTCCGACGTCGCGGGCGAGAGCTCCTTGGCCAGCCCGCCCAGCTCGTCGGGGCCGACGAGCTTGCGCGTCTGGGCGATCCACGGGAAGGCGGCGTCGATCGTCGCCGGCGTCTCGCGCACGCCCGGCCGGATCTCCTGCGCGAAGGCGCGCGTCGGCGGGAACGCGTTGTTGAGCGACGTGAACGTCGCGTTGGCCTGCAGGAGCGTCGGGGCGAGCTGACGGATCGTCGCGCGCAGGTTGGTCGACTCGCCGGCGAACGTCGCCATCGTGTCGTTGAGGTTCGTGATCAGGTCCTGCAGCGAGGTCTCGTAGCGGTCGAGCTCGGTCGCCGTGCTGGCCGTGCCGCGGATCAGCTGCGGCAGGTCGGCGCCCGGCCGGGTGCCGCGCAGCGCCTGCAGCACGACGGCCGTGGAGCGCTCGGCCTCCGGGATGTCGTCGAGCGCGTCGTTGAAGGACTCAGACGCCGTCTGGCCCTTCGCCAGCGGGCTGTTCTCGGCGTCCTCGGCCTTCGTCGGCTTGGAGACCAGCGAGGTCGAGAGCCCGTCCAGCAGCGCCTTGAGGTCATCGCGCGAGTCGCTTTGCAACGAGGTCAGGACCTGGTCGAGCTGGACCGGCGCCGACGTCTGGGAGATCTTCAGCGTGTCGCCGGAGCTCAGCGTCGGCGCGCCCGGCGTGCCGGGCTTGAGATCGACGAAGAAGTTGCCCTCGAGGAAGATGCGCGGGCGGATCTTGGCCGTCGCGTCCTCGTGGATCGGCAGCGCGTCGTGCTTGAGCTCCATCACCACGACCGCCGCGTTGGTGCCCTGCAGCGGCTCGATGCTCTTGACCTTGCCGACCTCGACGCCGGCGATCCGCACGGGCGAGTTCTCGCGGATCGAGTTCGCGGACTCGAACTGCGCCTTGAGCACGTAGCCGTGCGTGAACGGGATGTGCTTGGTGAAGCCGAAGAACAGGATCAGCACGGCGACGATCGCCGCCATCAGCCCGATGAAGGCGTTCGAGCGGCGCGGTGCGCGGCGGCGGGCGCGGGCCATCTACTGCGCCTTCTGCCCGGCGGTCGTGGTCGACTGCGTGCCGGGCGGGTTGGACGTCACGTTCTTGCCCGTCAGGTAGGGCTCGTTGCCCGCCTCGCACTCCTTCGGCTGATCCGGCGCCGCCGTGTTCGGGTACGGGTTGATGTGCAGGTGGTTGTCCGAGGTGGGGCCGTTGGCCGGCGCGGACGACGGGCCGCCCTCGTTGTTCGGTCCCTGCGGCGTCGTGACGATGATGAAGCGCTGCCAGGTACCGTTGCGATCGCCCTCGCTGAGCAGCGAGGAGATGTTGCGGAACCACAGCGTGATGTAGTTGCAGGTCGTCTGCGCCGGCGCGAGGTAGGCGAGCGTCGGATCGAGCGCCTTCACGGCCTCGGTGGTGGAGTTGATGCCGCGCGGCACCAGCGGGTCGTTGGAGAAGCGCTGCAGCTCCTGCAGCAGCGAGTCCAGGCGGCGGTTGAGCGGCGGCGTCTTCGGCAGCACCTTGATGCCGGTCCCGAGCGCCGAGGACAGCGCCGGGGCGGCCGTGCGCAGCGCGCGCGCGCCGGGGCGCAGGTCGTGCATCAGGCCCTGCGTGTCCGCCAGGAAGGGCCGCTGCTTGGGCAGGTTCTCGATCCCGGCGTCCAGCGCCGGCTTGCCGCCGGTGATCGAGTCCTGGATGTACGGCCGCGCGACTTCGCTGAGCGCCGACATCGTCGTGTTCACGTTGCGGAACAGCGACGCGTTGGTCTCGGACGCGGGCGCGATGATCGCCGCCGTATCGGCCAGCGCGACGATCAGCCGCCGCAGCTGCGTGTCGGGCGCCGACAGGTTCTGCATGACCGGGATGACGTCGCGCAGCAGCGGGCGGAACGCGCCGATCGCCGTGTTGATCGACTCGCCGCGGCCCGCGAAGGCGTCGCCGAAGCCCTGCAGGTTCGCCTGCGTGGCGTCGCGCGTCTTGGCGTCGAACATGTTCAGGAACTCGTCGAGCTCGACGGGCGTCTCGGCCTGCGCGAGCTTGATCGTGTCCCCGTTGGCGAACGTCTGCGCTGAGCGCCCGCGCATGATCTCGAGGTACTTCAGGCCGAGCGCCGAGCGCGGGCGGACGATCATCGTCGAGTCCTTCGGCAGCGGCCCGGCGTCCTTGTCGAGCTTGAGCGAGAGCACGGCGATGACGCGGCCGTCCGGGAGCGTCTTGGGCGCGATGGCGGAGATCGCCCCGACGCGCGTCCCGCCGATCTTGACGTCGTTGCCGACCACCAGCTGCGCCGCGCTCGGCACCTCCGCCTTGATCTGGTAGGTGGGGACGAACGGCAACCCCTGGTTGGCGTTGTAGGACAAGAAGACGGCGACGATCACCACGAGCACTGTCGCGGCGCCGATCAGCACGGGGTTTCCGGCGATGCCGCCGCCGCGCGATCTCATCCGCCGTCCTTCCCGAACAGGTAGTCGAGCAGCGCGTCTGCGGGGTCCGGGGTGGGCGTCGCCGTCGGCGTCGCGGTGTCGGTCGGCGCGGGCGCCGCGGGCGCGGCCGGCGTCGCGACCTGAACCGGCGCGGCGGTCGGCGCGGGAGCGGCGGGCGTGGGCGTGGCGGTCGGCAGCGCGTCGGGGGCGCGCTTGGCGTGGCGGCGGGCCTTGTGCTTGATGTGGCGGCGGTGGTGGTGTGGCTTCGCGGCGGGCTTCGAGCGCTTCGCCTTCTCGACGACCTGGCCGAGCGCTTTGGCGAGCGCGCGCGCCGTGGCCGTGAGCACGGGGTCGTCGCCGGCGGTCGCGGCGGTCGCGACGGCCGAGCTGCTTGCCGGCTGCGTGAAGTTCGACGAGCAGCCCGCGATCGCCTCGATCGCGTAGGTCGCGCACTGGTTGACGATCAGCTCGGCGCGCAGGTAGTGGCCGACCGCGTCGAAGCCGTTGATCGCCGCCGTCTGGTAGTAGATGTAGTCCATCGCGCGCTCGAAGCCGCCCGTGTCGCGCAGCGACTCGAGCACCGCGCGCAGTGTCACGCCGACCGGCCGGACCGCGTTGGCGAGGCCGCGCAGGTCGGCGATCACGGGCCGCGCGTCGGTCACCGCGGGCGTACCGTGCTTGGCCGCCGTGCCGAGCGAGTCGACCGCCGGGATCGCGGCCTGCGAGAACGGCCCGAGCCGGCGCACGACACCGTTGATGTCGCTCGCATTCGCGTGCAGGTCGTTGAACACCGGCGTCGACTCGTCGGCCAGGTCGCCGAGGCTCACTATCGTCGGCTTGAGCTCGTCGAGGAACTTCGGCAGGGTGCGGATGTCGGCCTCGAGCGCCGCGCTGCGCTCGGCCGTGGCGCGAGCGACCGTGTTGGAGTTGCGGATCGCGCCCGCGACCTGCTCACGATCGCGCGCCAGCGGCGCCAGCACGGTGTCCGAGTTGGTCGCGAGCTGCTCGAGTGTGGTGTTCTGCGCGGCCAGGATGGCCAGCACCTTGTCGGTCTCCTGCAGCGCCGGGTTGGCGCGCCGGATGACCTCGTTGAGGTCCTTGCCGCGCCCCGCCAGGCCGGTGCCGAGCTCGTTGAGGATCAGCGACAGGCGCTGGCGCTCGGGCTCGCGCATCGTGTTGCCGATCAGGTCGATGTCCACCGACTGCGCGGTGTTCTGCACCGGCAGCAGCCGGTCGCCCTTGCCGGGCCCGCGCGCGATCACTCCCAGCGGCGGCGGCGGCCGGTCGCCCACGGCGCGCTCCTGGGTCGGCTTGCACTCGACGAAGCGCTCGCCGATCAGGTTCTGCGGGCGCACGATGCAGCTCGCGTCGCGGCGGAAGTCCTGGTAGCCGGGCAGGTCGATCTCGAGCGTGACGGCGGCCTTGAAGTCCGGCGTGACGTCGAGCGAGGCGATCTTTCCGACCTTGACGCCGGCGACCTTGACGTCCTCGCCGGGGATGACGAAGCCGGCGTTGTCGAAGATCGCGCGCACGCGGTACGGGTGGCCGTTCCCGCCCGAGGCGACGAGCACGACGACCGCGGCGACGGCCGCCAGCACCAGGACGATCGGCACGATCCGCCTCATGGGCCCGGCGGCACCTCGCTCGGGTCGCAGTCGAGGTTGCCGCCCTTGTCGCGGAACGGCGCGGAGGCGTCGGGCGGCGCCTGGCTGGCCGAGCCCGGGCAGCGGCGCAGCATGCCGGACTCGAGGCCGGCGAGGCGCTGGGAGACCGGCAGCGGGACGAGCTGCGACCCACCCGCCGGGAGCTCCTCGAGCTGGAACGCGTTGAAGATCGGCTGGATGCGCGCGTAGTGGCCGTTGGCGTCGTAGTTGGCGGCGCCGACGCCGAAGTCGCGGAACCAGCCGACGAGCTCCGGGATGTACGGGCGGACGAACTCGAGCACCGGCTGGCTCTTCTTGAGCGCCCCGGTGCCGTCCGCGAACGCGGGGCTCGCGACCTTCTGCAGCCCCGGCAGCTTCCGCGTCGCCTCGACGAGGTCGTTGTCGGCGCCCGGCCGGCGCAACAGCGTCGAGAGGTCGGCGATCGTCGGCCGCGCGTCGCGCACCAGCGGACGCAGCTCGCGCAGGAACGGCGCCAGGTCCTTCGTCGCCGGCTTGGCGTCGTTGACCAGCGGGTCGAGGTCGTCGAGCGTGGAGCGCAGGTTCACGAACGTCGAGTTGCCGCGCCGCAGCGTGGTCGGCAGCAGCGCCAGCGCCTGCGAGAGCGCGCGCTGCTCGGACGCGATCGCGGCCGTCGTGGCGTTGGCGTTGCCGACCAGCGCCGAGAGGTCGTTGCGCCTCTCGGCCACCGCGGTCGCGGTGCGCGAAGAGGAGACGATGAAGTCGGTCAGCGCCCCCTCGTCGGCGGTCGCGTCGCCGGCCACCCCGCGCGCGCTCGAGAGCAGCGGGTTGAAGTACTTCGTCGCCTCGCCGGCCTGTGGCGCCTTGCCGTGCAGCTGGGTCTTGAAGCCCTCGATCACGCCCTGGAGGTCGCGCCGCGCCTTCGGGTCCAGCGTGTTGAAGAGCTGGTCGAGGTCGACCGCCGTGGTCGTGTTCGCGGTGCCCAGCGTGGCGTCGTCGGGCAGCGCCCGCGCCGTGCCCGAGCCGGGCGAGAGCGCGACGTAGCGGTTCGCGATGCCCGACAGCGACGTGAGCCGGATCACGGCCTGCGTGCCGTCGCGCAGCGGCGCGTAGGGCTCCTGCACCGAGATCTTGACCGCGGCCTGGTTGTCGTCGGTCAGCTCGATCGACTTGACCGAGCCGACGGGCCGCCCGCCGATCTGCACGTTGTCGCCCTTCACCAGCTGCCCGGCGTTCTGGAAGATCAGCGTGTACTCGTGCCCCGAGCCTTGCAGCAGCAGGAGATAGACCGCGAAGGCGGCCACGAGCGCGACGCCGATCAGGACAGCCGTCCGGGCGGTCGTCAAGCGTTACTCCATACCCAGCGGACCGCGGGAGGCCCCGGACAGGAACTGGCGTACGAACTGGTTCTCGGAGTCGAAGAGCTCCTCGGCCGGGCCGGACTCGACGATGCGGCCCTTCCACAGCACCGCGATGTACTCGGCGACCCGCTTGGCGCTCATGATGTCGTGCGTGATCACGACGTAGGCGCCGCCGTTCTCCTCGTGGATCTCCTTGATCAGCTCGCACAGGAGCGCGGTGCGGACCGGGTCAAGGCCGGAGTCGGGCTCGTCGAAGAGCACGATGTCGGGGTCCAGCACCAGCGCGCGCGCGAAGCCGGCACGCTTGCGCATCCCGCCCGAGAGCTCGTTGGGCATCTTGTCCGCCGAGCCCTCGAGGCCGACCTCGCGCAGGCGCCGGTTGACGATGTCGCCGACCTCGTCCTCGCCCTTGTCGGTGTGCTGGCGCAGCGGGAACGCGACGTTGTCCCACAGGTTCATCGAGCCGAACAGCGCGCCGTCCTGGAACAGCACGCCGAACTTCTTGCGCATCTCGAACAGGTCGTCGTCGGCCATCCCGGGGACCGACTCGCCGTGCACCAGCACGTCGCCCTCGTCGGGGTACAGCAGCCCGACCATGTGCTTGATGCAGACCGACTTCCCGGTGCCGCTGGGCCCGAGGATCATCGAGATCTTGTCCTCGGGGATGCCCATGTTGAGCCCGCGCAGGATCTTGTTGCGCCCGAACGCCTTATGGACCTCGACGAACTCGACCGCGTCCTCCGCGCCGGATGGACGCTTCTTGCCGGTGTGCCACTGGTACTCGTCCTCTTCGCCCGGTGGCTGCTGGGTCTTCGGTGCTTCGCTCATCTCATCCTCCGATGGGCGCCCGCGGGTTCGCTCCCCAGAAGATCTGGGTGCCGAGCATGCCGATCAGGTGGACCAGCACGATGTTGAGGACCATCGACTTGGCCGTGGCGGTGCCGACCCCGACCGGGCCGCCCGATGCCGTATAGCCGTAGTAACAGCCGACGAGGACGATCACGGTCGCCATGACCATCCCCTTGATGAGGCTGAATACGAGGTCCGGTGGATTCTGGAACATCCAGAAGATCAGCGAGTAGCCGCCGCTCGAGACCTCCCCGATCTGCTGCACCACGGCCAGGTACGACGCGACGAAGCCGGCGCCGATCCCCGCCAGGTAGACGAACGGCAGCACCATCCAGGAAGCGAGCAGGCGCGTCGCGCACAGGAACGTCATCGAGGAGATGCCCATCACCTCGAGCGCGTCGATCTCGTCGGAGATCCGCATCGAGCCGAGCTCGGCGACGATGCCGGTCCCGACCTTGGCGGACATCATGTAGCCGAACGCGTACGGGATCAGCTCGCGCAGGTCGCACCAGGCGGCGAACACGCCGGCGTAGGCCGGGGCGCCGGTGGCGCGGTTGAAGTACGCGGCCTCGATGCCGCACTGCAGGCCGATGATGAACGTCAGTCCCCAGATCACGAGACAGGAGCTGAGGATCAGCACGCCCGCCTGGCGCAGCGCCTCGCCGAAGTACTTGAAGACGCGCAGGCCCAGCACCTCGCGCATGACCGTGCCGCAGAAGCGGACGATCTCCCCGAAGGTCGCGAACCAGTCGCGCGGGACGGCGAGCCAGCCGGTCACTTGATGTTGAGGATGTCGGGGTGGGTCGCCAGCAGCGTCTGGGTGAACACGTAGTTGAACGCGAACACGCCGAGGGTGGCGATCACGACCGCCTGGTTGACGGCCCGGCCGACGCCGGCGGCGCCGCCGGACGCGGTCATGCCCTTGTAGCAGCAGACGACGGCGATGATCGCGCCGAACAGCGTGCACTTCAGGAACGAGCCCCAGAGGTCCGGGATCGACGCGTTGGTCAGCAGGTTGGCGAAGAACGGGCCGACCGGCTGGTGGTTGACGCCGTTGGCCACGAGGCCGCCGAACAGGCCGAACAGGATCGCGTAGACGTCGAACAGGCCGGTGACGATCATCAGGGCGAGGAAGCGCGGGACCACGAGGTTCTTCACCGGATCCACGCCCAGCACCTGCAGCGCGTCGAGCTCCTCGCGGATCTTGCGCGCGCCGAGGTCCGCGGTGATCGCGGTGCCGGCCACGCCGGAGACGACGATCGCGGTCACGAACGGCGCGAACTCACGGATCGACGCCAGCACGAAGAAGCCGCCCAGGCGGTCGTTGGCGCCGAACAGCGTGAGGAAGTTCGACGCCTGCAGGCCGGGCGCCGCGTAGCCGAACGCGATCGTCGAGACCATCAGCGGAAACCAGCACAGCCGCAGCGCGAACAGGAACTGCTGGACGAACTCGCCCCCGTAGGGGTAGGGCGGCCGCAGGGCGGACACGATCGTCTTCCCCGTCAAGATCATCATGTCGCCCACTTCTTCCAGCAGTCCCTTGGCTGGGAGGAAGACGCGATCAGCGGTGCTGCGAACCAAGACTCTCCTCTATTGACGGCCCGTCCAAGGGCGCGAGGGCGCGAAGGTTATGCCACGCCCCATCGCTCTCTCAAACGGGAACCGTCGCCATTACTTGCGCAGTCGGGCGAGCAGAACGATGTCGACCCGCCGGCCCCGCTCCAGGTTGCGGGCTTCCAGGACGCCCTCCTGGACGAAGCCGAGCGTGCGGGCGAGCGTCTGCGCGCCGTGATTGGAGGTCGTGGTGGTGATCTCCAGGCGCTCGAGCTCGAGCGTGTCGAACGCCCAGTCGACCAGCAGCGACACGGCCGCGCGGCCCGCGCCGCGCCCGCGCGCGGCGGGCACGAGCCAGAAGCCGAGCTCGGCGCGGCGGTGCTCCCACGCGAACGTGTGGAGCATCACCTGGCCGAAGAACGGGCGCCGCGTGACCGCGTCGGTGACGGCCAGGCCGAGGAACTCGCGGCGCGCGCGCAGGCCCGGTTGACGCGCGATGAAGCGGCGCACCCCGTGCTCCGTGGGGTCCTCCTCGGCGCCGATCAGCACGCCGAGCATCGGGTCCTGGCGGAACGCGTCGGCGAACGGGCCGGCATCCCGGGCGCGCAGCCGGCGCAGCGCGAAGCCGTCGCGCGAGAGGCCGTCTGGGACCGGCAGGGACGCCACCGGCGCGAGCCTAGCTTCAGCGCCATAGAGTTGGCCCACCCGATGCGGCGCGTGGTCATCGTTCTCGCAGTGCTGGCGGCCGGCTGCGGCGGCACGCGTCAGGACGCCGACGAGCCGTCCGGCACGTTCAAGATCGAGATCGTGCGCGCTTCGTTCCCGCAGCGCCAGCACATCGCACAGCCGGTGACGCTGCGGATGCGCGTGCGCAACGCGGACACCCGCGCGCTCGGCAACGTGGCCGTGACGGTCGAGACCGAGGCCCGGCCGGGCGTGGCGGCGGTGTCGTTCGGGACGCGCCGGCTCGGCGGCGATCTCGCCGACTCCACGCGGCCGGTCTGGATCCTCGACGCCGGGCCCAAGGGCGGCGAAACCGCCAGCGTCAACACCTGGAGCGCGGGCGCGCTGCGCGCCGGCGAGACGCGCGAGCTGACGTGGCGCCTGGTCGCGGTCAAGGCCGGGACCTACACCGTCAGCTACCGCGTCGCGCCGGGGCTGACCGGCAAGGCCCAGCCTGCGCAGGGGCGCACGACGGGCAGCTTCCGCGTCACGATCGACGACCAGCCGGTGCCCGCCCGCGTGGGGCCGGACGGCGAGGTCATCCGCGGCGGCTGACGTGCTCGCAGCCGGTGAGCCGGTCGCGCTTGTCGGCGATCACGGTGTCACGGCCCGAGCCGCAATGGACGCTGTCGCGCTCGCCGTCGCGGACGTCGATGCGGTCGTTTCCCGGCCCGGCGTCGATCGTGTCGCGGCCGGGGCCGCCGGTGATGACGTCGTTGCCGGCGCCCGAGACGATCGCGTCGTCGCCGGCGCCGCCGTCGATGCGGTCGTTGCCGCCCTCGGTGGCGATCAGGTCGGCGCCGGCGCCGCCGGTGATGCGGTCCGAGCCCGGGCCGGTCGCGATCCAGTCGTCGCCGGCGCCGCCGTCGATGTGGTCGAGCCCGGTGCCGCCGTCGATCTCATCGTCGCCGGCGCCGCCGCGGATGTCGTCGTTGCCGGCGTCGCCGGAGATCGAGTCGGTGTCGGCGCCGCCGTCGATCCGGTCGTTGCCGCGCCCGCCGATCAGCACGTCGTCGCCGTCGCCGCCGGTCAGGACGTCCGGGCCGCCGCTGCCGTCGTCGTCGTCGCTGCACGACTGCGCGACGAGCGCGCCCGCAGCGCACGCGCCGTCGCCCCGGATCCGGTCGTCGCCGCCGGCGCCGTCGATCCGGTCGGCGCCGCCGAGCCCGTACAGCGCGTCGTCGCCGCCCTTGCCGAGGATCGTGTCGTCGGTGGCCGTGCCGACGATGAAGTCGGGCAGCTCCGTGCCCTCCTGGAGCGTGGCGAACGCGGGCGCCGCGAGCGCCAGCAGCCCGGCCAGCGCCGCGATCACCATCCAGATCCGCATCATCCGAGTAACCCAGGATGACGCGCGATGGAGCGCTCGTGACAATGGTTTCGCCCTCCGGTCGCCGGCAGCCCGGCCTGCTGCCGGCGCAACCCGGCAACGGCCCGGCGACCTCCGTGCGACGTTACCGGTGCAGCCCCGGCCTGCCGCCGGCGCAACCCGGCAACGGCCCGGCGACCTCCGTGCGACGTTACCTGTGCAGTCGCGGCGCGATGATGCGGTACGCCTTCAGTCCCAGCCCCAGCCGCTCGCGGTCCTCGCTCAGCAGCGGGTCGAGCCCCGTGAGCTCCTTCACCCGCTCGAGCCGGTAGGCGACCGTGTGCCGGTGGGCGTAGATCGCCGACGCGGTCGCGTTCATGTTGCAGTTGCGCTCCAGGTACGCCGACAGCGTCCCGACCAGGTCGGTCGAGTACTGCGAGTCGTAGGCGACCAGCGGCGCGACCGTGTCCTCGTAGAACGACCGCACCTCCTCGGGGTGCGAGGCGAGCACGCGGAACAGCAGCCGGTAGGTGCCGGTCCCGATGTCCTCGGCGATCGGCACGTCCGAGCGGCGCAGGACGTCGAGCACCAGCTCGGCCTCCTGGATCGCGCGCCCGAGGTCCGCGACGTCCGCGTAGAACGAGGACACGCCGACGGTCCCGTGACGCTGCAGCCGGCCCGCCAGCCGGCGCGCGGCGGTCAGGGTCGCCGACGCGTCGGCGCCGCCCACCGCGGGCAGCAGCGCGTAGACGCGGCCGGAGCCGCCGCCGCCCTCCATGTGCTGGGCCAGCGCCCCCGCGTGCTCGGACGCGATCGTCGCCACCACGTGCCGCGGCCGGTCGGTCGAGAGCTCCGCGCACAGCGCCACCGCGCCACGCGAGAGGTCGCAGCCCAGCCGCGCCGCGCGGCGCAGGACCTCGTCGGCGTCCAAGTCGTCGCGGCCGCGCAGCTCCTCCAGGAACGAGCCGCGCAGGTTCTGCTCGACCTCCAGGCGCGCCTCCTCGACGGCCACCTCGGTCAGGCACGCCACGGCGGCCACGTGCAGGAACTCGAGCGCCTCGGCCGCGGGCTCGACCTCGCCGATCAGCAACACGGCGCCGAGCCGCTCGTCGCCCGACGCGATCGGCACCTCGGCCACGACGCCCGGCGGCACCGCCGCCGTGCGCCCGCGTGAACGCTCGCCCACGTAGCGCCGCAGCGCCGCGAGCTCGGCCACGGGCCCGGACGCCGCCGCCGCGCCCAGTCGCGGGACGACGATCGCCACCACTCCGCCGGTCTCGCCGGCGGCCAGGGCGGCCACGCCCTCCAGGCCGTCGCCGCCGAGCACCGCGTCGACCATCCGCAGGTGAACGGCTCTCACCCGCTCCACCACGGTGGCCTCACGGTCCCCCACCGACTGCGCCTCCATCGCCACGTTGCAACAGCCTCCTCATCGCACGCGGGGCGGCCCGAGAGCCGCCCCGCGCATCCGCCTATTTGCGTGAGCCCGCCTTAGGAGGCCGCCTGCGCGGCGACCCCCGGGTGGGCCTGCAGGGTCTCTTCGCCGGATTCGCCCGTGCGAATCCGGTAGGCCTCTTCGACGGGCAGGATGAACACCTTGCCGTCGCCGATCGAGCCGGTGCGGGCGTGCTTGAGGATGGCGTCGACCACCGTCTGCACGTCACCCGTCGCCACGACGCATTCGAGCTTGACCTTCGGCCGCAGCCAGTTCGTCAGCTCGGCGCCGCGGTAGCGCTCCGTGATCCCCTTCTGGCGCCCGGAGCCCTTGACCTCCGAGATCGACAGTGACGGGAACCCCATGTTCAGCAGCTCCATCCGGATCGGCTCGAATGCCTCATGCCGGATGTACGCCTCGATCTTCTTCACGCCGGAACCTCCCGAGTGCTAGCGGCCGCGGTGCGGCCGGGCATGACCGGCGTGGCCGCCGGGGCATACCCGACCAGCTCCGGAGCCGGGATGAATTGCTCCGGATAGCCGTACATGCCGTGCTCGGAAATGTCCAGTCCGGCGTCTTCCTCGTCGGCGCTGACGCGCAGCCCGTACGTCTTCTTGATCACCCAGAACGTGCCGATCGAGAGGACGAACACGAACGCGAACGCCGACGCGACGCCGAGGATCTGGTCGAGCAGCTGCTTGAAGGAACCGGTGTAGAACAGGCCGGGCTTGCCGACCGCGTTGTACTCCGCGAGCCGCGGCGCCGTGAACAGGCCGCAGGAGATCGTGCCCCAGATGCCGGCCAGGCCGTGCGCGGAGAGCGCGCCGACCGGGTCGTCGATGTACTTGTCGATCGCGAACACGCCCAGCACGACGATCACGCCGGCCACCGCGCCGATGATCGGGGCGGCCCACAGCTCCACGTAGCCCGACGGGGCGGTGATGGCCACGAGCGCGGCGATCGCGCCGTTGCCGGCCATGCCGATGTCGATCTTCTTGACCTTCAGGTACATCACGGCGACGGCGGCGATCACGCCCGCGGCGGCCGCGAGGTTCGTGACCATCGCGATCTCCGGGAAACGGCCGTCCAGCGCCTGCAGGCCGGAGCCGGGGTTGAACCCGAACCAGCCGAGCCACAGGATCAGGATGCCGAGGCCGAACAGCGGCATGTTGTGGCCCGGGATCGCCCGCGGCTTGCCGTCCGCGCCGTACTTGCCGCGACGCGGGCCGAGCAGCAGCAGCGCGGCGAACGCGCCGGTGGCGCCCATCAGGTGCACCACGGTCGAACCGGCGAAGTCCTGCATGCCGAACTTCGTGGCGAGCCAGCCGCCGCCGAAGATCCAGTGCGCGCCGATCGGGTAGATGATCGCCGAGAAGACGACGGCGTAGATGATGTAGACGCCGAACTTGATCCGCTCGAGCGTCGTGCCCCAGACGATCGCCAGCGAGACGGCGCAGAACACGAACTGGAAGAACCACAGCGTCTCGACGGTCACGTGGCCCGTCGACTTCGGGCCCGACCAGGCGAGCGGGAAGTTCGCCGCGGCGTTGGCGCCGGCCAGGAAGAAGCCGTGCGTGCCGATGATCTGATTACCGGCCCCGAACGAGAACGCGAAGCCGACGGCGTAGAACATCAGCCCGGCGATCGAGAAGTTCACGAGGATCTTGGCGACCACGGTGCCGGCGTTCTTGCCGCGCGAGAAGCCGATCTCCAGGAAGGCGAAGCCCGCCTGCATGAACATGACCAGGATGCCTGCGACCAGCACCCAGACCGAGTTGATCCCGATCGCGTCCGGCAGCTTTCCGTCTACTGCGGCTTTGAGCGTGTCGCCGTCCGCGAGCGCCGCAGCTGGTACTGCCAATGTGGCGAGCAACCCGGCCCCCAAACCGGCTGCCCAACGGGTCCTGCGCATCGATCCTCCTCTGTCAAACAGCATCGACGAGGAGTCTCGGTGGACCGGGTTCTTACATCATTGTCCCGGTGTCGAAGATTCCCCGGCCGCAGTTCTCCCTGCGGTCGAGGCGCCCGCGAGCACCGGGGCGGAGACCTGCGCAACGAGCAGGGCGATGTCGTCGCGGACCTCTCCCCCGGCCGCCTGCAGCGCGCGCGACAGGCAGGCGTCGGCGGTCTGCGCGGCGCTGCCGCGGCGCACTGAGGCCAGCAGCGACGCGACTTCCGCGGTGTCGAGCGTGTGCTGGGGCGCCCCCGCCTCGGTCAGCCCGTCGGTGTAGAGCAGCAGCGTGTCGCCCGGATCGAGGTCCAGCGCCGCGTCCACGATGTCCGGTTCGGCGACCACGCCCAGCAGCGTGCCGCTGCAGTCGAGCGCGCGCCGGGCCAGCCCCGCGTCGAGCAGCACCGGCGGGGGGTGGCCGCCGCAGGCGAGCGTGAGGTGGAACCCGCCATCGCCGCGCACGCTCACGCGCGCGAAGATCGCGGTCAGGAACTGGCCGGCGCGCCGCTCGGCCAGCACCGCGCGGTTGAGCGCCCGCAGCACCGCGGCGGGCGAGCGCTGCTCGTGCGCCGCCGCGCGCACCGTGTGGCGGGCGAGCGCGGTCAGCGCCGCGGCGTCGACGCCCTTGCCGCAGACGTCGCCGATCGCGATCCCCCAGACGCCGTCGGAGATCGCGAACGCGTCGTAGAAGTCGCCGCCGACCTCGACGCCGGTCGCGCCCGCCTCGAGCCGTCCGGCGAGGTCCAGCCCGGGGATCTCCGGCAGCGCGCGCGGCAGCAGCGAGGCCTGCAGCGTCTGCGCGACGGCGTGCTCGCGCTCGTAGAGCTGCGCGCGGGCCAGCGCGATCGCCACCTGCGCGGCCAGCGCGTGCAGCAGCGCCCGCTCGTCGTCGTCGAAGACGTCCGCGCCCCTGAACGTCACCGAGAGCACGCCGAGCACGCGGCCGTAGGCGATCAGCGGCAGCTGGGCATACGCGCCGGCGCGCGGATACGGCGCGCCCGCCAGGTGCGGGAAGCGCGCGAGCAGCGCGGCCTCGTCGGCCATGAACAGGCTCGTGGCGGTGCGGGCCGCCGTCGCCGACGGGATCTCGTCGGAGATCGCGACCGTGCCCCACTCGCGCCGCGCGGCCGTCGAGAGGCCGCGGTCGCCGACGATCTGCAGGCGAGCGCCGTCGTCGCTCAGCGTCAGCAGGATCGCCGTGCTCGCCTCCAGCAGCGCGCCCGCCTCCTCGACCGCCGCGCGCGCGACGTCGCCGACCGTGACCGCACCCGCGAGCGCCGCGGTCACGGCCTGCAGGCGCTCGCGCGCGGACTCGGCCCGGCGGCGCTCGGTCACGTCGGTCATCGCCTTGCCGACCGCCAGCAGCGCGCCGGAGTCGTCGCGCACCGGGAAGTAGCTGGCCTCGAAGCGGCGGCCGTGGAGCGCGACGTCGTGATCCAGCACCGGCTCGCCGGCCTCGACCACGCGCCGCAACGCCGCCGCCACGTCGGCCTGGCCGGTGACCTCGAGCACGGTGCGTCCGAGGTGGTCGGCGGCGGGGACGCGGTTCATGTCCGCCAGCGCGTCGTTGACGCGCAGGAAGCGCAGGTCGGTGTCGAGGAACGCGATCCCGATCGGGGCGTCGCGGAAGACGGCGTCGAGCTCGGCCAGGTGGCGGTCGGTGACGCGCTGCAGGCTCTCGGCGGTGCGGTTGAACGCCTGCGCCAGCTCGGCGGTCTCCGGCGGGCCGGTCTCGGGCAGGCGGGTGTCGAAGCGCCCGGTGCCGAGCTCGCGCGCGAAGCGCTGGAGCCGGCTGACGGGGCCGACGATCGCCCGCACCGCCCCGAACGCCAGCGCCGCGATCAGCACCAGGAGGATGGCCAGGCCGCCCGCGGCGATCACGATCGCGCGGTCGCGCAGGGCGGTGCTCTGGGCGCGCAGGCGCAGCTGCTCGCGCCGCTCGGCGACGGTGAAGGCGCTCAGCTCACGGCCGATGGCGTCGTAGCGGCCGGCCGCGAGGTCGCGCGCGATCGCCTTCGCGAGCGGGTTGGGCTCGACGGCGACGAGGCGGCGGCCGGCGGCCGGCAGCGCGGCGCGCGCGTGGGCGGCCTCGGCGGCGTCGCGGCTCGTCCGGGTCGCGAGCATCAGGCGGCCGATCGCGTCCGCCTGGGCCACCGCGTCGGTGGTGACGCGCCCCTTGGCCGCCGAGCTGCGCTGGTCCTGCAGGCCCTTGAGCAGGGCCCCAAACGTGGCCAGCGAGACGAGCGCGATCAGGCCCGCCGCCGCCAGTACGCGGATCCGCAGCCCCAGTCGCACGCGGGCACTGTAGACCCGTCGAGGTCGTTGCGCTGACTTCGGGCGAACCGGAGCTGGCACGATTTGGACACGTGGACAAGGAACCGCGCGGCCGCTCCTCCTAGGGTACGGACCGCTGTCTCTGATCCTGAGGAGGACCACGCCCGCAATGCCATCCCGCACGCGCACCCCGAATGTCGCCGCTGCCCAGTGGAGCCCGAATGGCGGCGCTCTGGGTCAGGCGGACCTGACCCAGCCGAGCGCGAACGTCTTCGGCGAGAACGTCTTCTCGATCGCCGTCCAGCGCCAGCGGCTGCCGAAGGCCGTGTTCCGCCAGCTCGAGGCGACGATCGCCAAGGGCCAGCCGCTCGAGCCCTCGCTCGCCGACGCCGTCGCCTCGGCGATGCGCGAGTGGGCGATGGAGCGCGGCGCGACCCACTACACGCACTGGTTCCAGCCGCTCACCAACTCGACCGCCGAGAAGCACGACTCCTTCTACGGCCCGACCGGCGACGGCAACGCGATCGCCGAGTTCTCGGGCAAGGAGCTGATCCAGGGCGAGCCGGACGCGTCCTCGTTCCCGAGCGGCGGCATCCGGTCGACGTTCGAGGCGCGCGGCTACACCGCCTGGGACCCGTCGTCGCCCGCGTTCATCCTCGAGAACCCCAACGGCGCGCTGCTCTGCATCCCGACCGCGTTCACGTCGTGGAGCGGCGAGGCGCTGGACAACAAGATCCCGCTGCTGCGCTCGATGGACGCGCTGTCGCGCTCGGCCGTGAAGGCGCTCGGCTTCCTCGGGGAGTCGGCGAATCACGTGTTCACGACCGTCGGGCCCGAGCAGGAGTACTTCCTGATCGACGAGCAGTACTACTTCGAGCGCCCGGACCTCGTGATCACCGGCCGCACGCTGTTCGGCGCCAAGCCCCCGAAGGGCCAGGAGCTCGACGACCACTACTTCGGGTCGATCCCGGAGCGCGTGCTCGCGTGCATGCTCGAGACCGAGGCCGAGCTGGCCAAGCTCGGCGTGCCGATCAAGACCCGCCACAACGAGGTCGCCCCCGCGCAGTACGAGGTCGCCCCGATCTTCGAGAACTCGAACGTCGGCTCAGACCACCAGCAGCTGACGATGCAGGTGATGCAGAACGTGGCGCGCCGCTACGGGCTCGTCTGCCTCCTGCACGAGAAGCCGTTCGCGGGCATCAACGGCTCGGGCAAGCACAACAACTGGTCGATGGGGACCGACGGCGGCGTCAACCTGCTCGACCCGGGCGACACCCCGCACGAGAACCTGATCTTCCTGTTCTTCTGCTCCGCGGTCATCCAGGCCGTCGACACGCACCAGCAGCTGCTGCGCGCGTCGGTCGCCCAGGCCGGCCAGGACCACCGCCTGGGCGCCAACGAGGCGCCGCCGGCGATCATCTCGATCTTCCTCGGCGCGGAGCTCGAGAAGGCGTTCGCCGCGATCGAGTCCGGCTCGGGCGACGCGGCCACGCCGCAGGCCTACCTGGAGATGGGCGCCTCCGTGCTCCCGCGCCTGCCGCTGCACGGCGGCGACCGCAACCGCACGTCGCCGTTCGCGTTCACCGGCAACAAGTTCGAGTTCCGCGCGCTCGGCAGCTCGATGTCGCTGGCGATGCCCAACACGGTGCTCAACACGATCGCCGCCGAGGCGATCGACGACCTCGCCGACAAGCTCTCGAGCGCGATCGAGGCCGGCGAGTCGCTCGAGGAAGCGGTGCTCGACGTCGTCAAGGCGGCGTGGATCGCGCACAAGCGGATCGTCTTCTCGGGCGACAACTACTCCGAGGCGTGGCACCAGGAGGCCCAGGAGCGCGGGCTGGCGAACCTGGCCCAGAGCCCCGACGCGCTGCCCTGGTACGTCGAGCCGAGCACCGTGTCGGTGTTCGAGAAGTACGAGGTGCTGAGCGAGCGCGAGCTGCACTCGCGCTACGAGGTCGCGCTCGAGCAGTACGTGACCACGATCAACATCGAGGCCGAGACGGCCGCGTCGATCGCCCGCACGATGCTCCTGCCGGCCGCCGTGCGCTGGCTGGAGACCCTGCAGAGCGTCGGGATCGAGGCGCTGGTCAGCGAGTCGACGGGCCTCGTGAACGAGCTCGTCGAGCGGATCTTCGCGCTCGAGAAGGCGAACATCGACCATCCCGAGGACGACCACGGCCTCGAGGGCGCCAAGTACGTCCAGACCGAGGTCTTCTCGGCGATGCTCGCCGTGCGCGAGATCGCCGACAAGCTCGAGCGGATCGTGCCCGACGACCTGTGGCCGCTCCCGAAGTACTCGGAGATCCTCTTCATCAAGTAGCGCACCAAGTAGCTCATTTGCAGGCGGTTCGCGCGTTCAGCGGGAGCTTGCGGAACATCCGCGGCACTCCAGGTTCGCGCGCGCCGCCTGCAGCAGCTCGTCCAGGCTCGCGTAGCGGGTCCCCTGCATCCCGTCGATCACGTGCGCATAGGTCGTCACGTGCACCTGCGGCGAGTGCCCCATCCGGCGAGCCGCCTCCGGCACGGTGAAGCCCGCGTAGTGGCACGCCGACGCGTGCGTGTGCCGCAGGGTGTAGAGCGAGACATCGTCGCGCCGGCCGGCGATCCTCTCCGCCGCCGGCTTGAGGTGCTTGTACGCCCAGAGCCGCAGGCCGTCGAAGCCGAGCTACCCCACGATCGGCTCATCGCCGCGGCCGCCGGAATCAAGCTGCCAGGCCTTCAGCTCGGTCGCGGTGATCCGCGGCACCGCGATCACCCGCGTGCGCGCGGCGCTGCGCTTCGTCCGCGCGCGCCCGATCGTGAGCGTCTCGCCGTCGAAGCTCGACCATGGCGCGAGCCGGATCTCCTTCGGCCGCAGCCCCAAGTGGCCGCCGAGCAGCAGGATCGCGCGGGCGCGCCCGGCGGCGCCGGCGATCAGCGCCTCGAGCTCCACCGGCGTGAACGGCCTGACCTCCTCGCGCGGCGGCGCCGGCACCTTCCGCAACGCGCGCGCCGCGTTCCCCGGCACGTGCCCGTGCTCGACCGCGACCTGCAGGATCTCCGACAGGCGCGTCAGCACGTCCCGGACCGTGTTCGGCGAGCGCCCATGGTCGAGCAGGAACTGCTGGTGCACGGCCAGGCGCGGGACGTCAAGCGCGAGCAGCGACTCGCCGGCCAGCACGCGCAGGTGCAGCTGCAGCGCCCAGTCGTACTGCTTGCGCGACTTCTCTCCGAGCGTCGACGCATACGAGCGGAAACCGCCGTCGACGAACTCGGCCAGCGTCAGCGCCGACCGGTCGAGCTCGCGCATGAGGTGCGGCCCGAGCTGCAGCCGGCGGCGGATCTCGCGGTCGAACGTCTGCGCATTCGCCCTTGCGATCGAACGACCGGGGCTGTTGCCGACCGTTCTCCCGCCAGCGCACGCGCCACCGGTCGCGATTCCGCTGGACGCTCATCGTCAGACGAGCCTCGCTTACGGGCTTGCTGCATGTCGGCGGCGACGCGGGGCCTCGCCACGCGGCCGTTGCAAGCCGTCGATGTACGCGCGCAGCTCGTCGCCGCGCACCATCAGCTGGCCGTGCTCAACGACAGCCGGAAGCGAACCGTCGTCGATGCGCCGGCGCACCGTCTTCGGCGAGCGGCCGACGATCTCGGCCACCTTGGCGATCGACAGCAGCCGCGGCACGCGGACCTCGGCGATCAGATCGATCTCGTACGCGCCCCCGGCACCGCCCGCCAACGCCGCCTTACCTATTCCCATCACGCAGCCCTCCTCGCTCTCGTCGCTTCACTCGTCGCCGCCTCCCTGGCTGACCTCGTCTTGTCCCGCGGGCGCCTTTCGCAGTCGCCCGCCGCCTCGCTCTGATCGCCCTCGATGGCTGGTCGCAGCGCTCCTCGCGACCGATTCGGCGTCGTTCTCGTGCCCGTGCGTGCTCGGCGAGTGCGTAGTGCGTGTCTGAGGCTGTTACGTGGCCGATGCCGTCGACTTCGAGCATCACGACCCGTTCCTGGGCCTCGGCGAGCGCGCGCTGCGTGGCGTCGCGCGAGCGGGCCAGGATCTGCTCGTGCACCCAGGCCTCGCGGTCAGCGCGCAGCTGCTTGAACGTCGTCGAGTAGCGGCGTGACTTCGTGAGGCAGTGGCCGCGGTAGCCGAAGGCGTGCGCGCACGCGGCCAGCCGCGGGTCGCGTCGATCGCGGCGGCGGGCACGCCGGTTGCTGGCGGGGCCGATCGAGGCTTCACCGAACCAGCGAAACACTCCGTTACCAACATCGCAGCGAACACGTCAACCGCATCGGTCGCGGATTCTCGACTCCACAGTGACTGCAAGGCCGCGCGGTACTCCCGTGTCTGCCGCAGCGTGACCACCCGCGCCGGATCGTGAAGGATGCGCCCGCGGATCCGGCAGGTGAGCGGTCCCAGCGCGTGGTTGGTCTCGATCCGCGTCTCGCCCGATTGACGTCTCGTGCGCGCGAGCGCGTCGATGGACATCGTCGTGATGCTGAGACGCTCGAGCTCGCCGGTGAGTGCGTAGAGCTCGGGGCATCCGTGACTCGTCCGGTTTACGGCCGCCAGCAACACGTGGTCGGTTCCGACGAAGCCTTCTGCGCGGTGTGCGCCTCCGCCTGCGCGGCGATCAGCAGCAGCCGCGCAGCGTTGGTCAGGTGCTGGAACCCGAGCGTCGATGGCACTGGACGAGCCTCTCTCACCGCCCGCCGATCGCAACGTCCCGCCCTCCCTCGGCAGTCCGCCCGACGATTTTCAGGCGCCGGCGGCGGAACCGGCAGCGAGGTAGGCGATCCCGAAGAACAACTCGGTCCAGGAGAGATCGGCCAGGGTGTCCTGCATGGCCACGCGGATCGCCTCCCACGGACGGCGCGCGCGCCACTCCTCCAGGGCGCCCGACCGCGCGATCCAGCGGGGTGCGAACTCGGGGATCTTGAGATCCAGGACCACCCAACGCCCGCCGGCGGAGAGCGACGCGGCGCCGTGGGCGATGACCTGGCCGGGCTCCGGCAGCAGCGAATGTGCGTAGGTGGCGAGGATCGCGTCGACCTCGGTCGGGAACTCGAACTCGGCCGCGTCGGCTTGCACGAGGCTGACGTTGCTCCAGCCATTGCTCTCGATCCGCTGCTGGGCTTGGGCGAGCATCGCGTCGGTCAGGTCGACGCCGACGATCCGGCCACCGGGACCGATCTCCCGCTCGATCGATGGGAAGTTGAGTCCCGTGCCGCAGCCGATCTCGACCACGCTGTCGCCCGGGCGGAGCCGGAGCGCGCGCACGGCCCTGCGCCGGTGGGCCCGTTGCGGGCCGAACGGAACGAGCCGGGAGGTGGTGTCGTAGTGTCGGGCCCGCTTGCGGTAGGTCTGGATGAGGGCCGCTTCGGTGTCTCGCATGAAGGCGTCCTTACGCCCGCTCCGCCACCAGCGTGAGCTTCCGGACCCGCCCTTGGTCGAGCCACTCGACCCACAGCCGGTGGGCGGCGAGCAGCTCGTCCAGCGCGCGGCGGCCGATCTCCGCGACGATGTCCGCGGCGTCCGCGGCGAATGCGACGGCGAGCGCGTGCGCCATCGCGCGGTGCGCCCGGCTGTGGTCCTGGAGCCGCGTGACGACGAGCGCGGAACGCTCCAGGGCCGCGAGCATCTCGTCGAGCGGGGTGATCCAGATCGTGTCGCCGCCGGGCATCCTCGACCGCTCGGCCGCCGTGAGCGGGAGCCCTTCTTCGAGCGTGAAGGCGAAGCGCCCGCCGGGCTCCAGCGCCGCGGCGATCTCGCGCACCAGCGCGTCCTTGTCCTCGAACTCGAGCATCGTCTCGAGCAGGAGCACTACGGCGTACGAGCCGGACGGGAGCGGCGGGACCTGCGCGATCGCGAACCGGCACGCCAGGTCGCCGGCTCGGCCCCGGGCGAGGGCGACGGCGCTCGCGCTGGCGTCGACGCCCACGTACCCGCAGCCCAGCTCCCGCGTGATCAAGCGCCCCGGCCCCGCGACGCCGCAACACAGGTCCAGCAGCGCGACCCCGGGGCCAATGCCGGCGAGCGCCGCCAGCGCCCGGATCTCGCCGGCCGTCATGAAGCCCTCCTGCCCAACGAACTCCCCGGGCGCGTACGCCGACACGCGCGCGCGATGCAGCGCCCGGTCGAACGGCGCGCGCTCGTCCTGTCTCATCGCTTCGCCTGCGAGCCGAACGCGGTGAGGAAGCGGTCACGGAACGCTTCCATCGGCCAGACCGGCGCGCGCGGGCTCGGCAACACGCCGTCCTGCCAGTCCCACCCGGCGATCTGGTCGATCACCTTCGGATCGTGGGCGATCACCGAGATCGGCACGTCGTGGTCGGCGCCCTGGCCGCTGACCGTGGTGTTCGGCTGATGGTCGCCCAGGACGACGAGCACGGTGTTTTCGTCGCCGTAGTGCTGCACGAACGAGAAGAGCGTGTTCAGCGAGTACTCGATCGAGAGTCCGTACGCCTTGCGGGCCCGGGCGGAGTCGCCGAACAGCGAGGCCGTCGTGGACTCCTCCAGCGGGACCCGGTCGAAGACCGAGCCGTCACCGACCTCGTCCCAGGGGATCAGCCGGGGGATGCGCGTCCACGGCGTGTGGCTCGAGATCAGGTCGACCTCGGCGAACAGCGGCTTGCGCTGCCGCTTGGCCAGCTCGAGGTTCTGCAGCGCCTGCATGGTGTACTGGTCGGGCATCGGGGGTAGGCCGAAGCCCGGGCCGTGGTAGCCGAGGTTGTCGCGGTCGTAGATCGCGTCGTAGTGGTAGTAGCTGAAGCCCTGCGGCCACCTGCCGTGATTCGCCGGCATCACGCCGACGGCCCGCCAGCCGGCGCGCTTGAAGGCCGAGGTGAGCGTGAGGCGGTCGTTCGCGACGAGCTGGTCGTACAACCGCTCGCCGTCGACCCGGATCCCCGACTGGAAGGTGGAATGCGCCAGCCAGCTGAGGCCGCCGAACGTCGGCGAGGTCAGGAAGGCGCTGCGCGCGGAGAAGCCGGCCGCCTGCAGTTGCGCGGTGCCCTTGCGCAGGACGGCGTCGATGGCGGGCGAGAAGGACGAGTCCTGGACCGCGACCCTCCCGTAGCTCTCGACGAACACGAGCAGGACGTCCTTGCCGCGCAGGCCGGTCAGCAGGCGGCTGCCGAGCGTGTCGCGGAAGCGGTCGTCGGCGATCTCGCGCGCGAGCACCGAGTGCTGCTGCAGGCCGGCGCGCACGGACTGCACCTCGTCGACCGCCAGGGCCGCAGCGCTCGTCGAGGCGGCAGGCGCGCCGGCGACGCGGAGGGCCAACCACACGACCCCTAGCACGGCGGCCGCGCGCAGCGCCGCACCGCGGTGGAGCGCCGCGACGCACGTCACGCGCAGCACGGCCAGGAGCGGGAAGGCGAGGAGCACCACGATCAGCGCGACCACCGCCGCGACGAGGAGGTACGCGGTGGAGGCGCCGACCGCGTCCCGCAGCGTCTCGATGCCGAATCCCGCGTAGCCCGAGTCGTCGACCGGCTTGAACGGCCGGTCGAACGCCGTGAAAAACCCGATGTCGAGGAGCTTCGCGAGCACGAGCACGCCCAGCACCGCTCCCGCGATCACGGCCAGCACGCGGCGCGGCGCGGGGGGAAGCAGGACCGCGACGGCGACGAGGACGAGGAGCTCGAGCGGGAGCCGCGCGAACGCGCCGGGCGTGAAGCGGCTCGGCTGGTCCGGCACGACGAGGGCGACCCAGACAAGCGCCAGGGCGACGACCGAGAGCGCCGCGGCGAGGCGCGGTCGCTGTCGCCCGGGCACTTCGGCTCGGCGCCGCCACAGCCACCACGTGCACTGGCCCATCGACGCCGCGAGCAGGGCGAGCACAGCGGCCAGCAGGGCCTGGGTGAGGGCGCGCGGCAGGATGCCGGCGGCCGCGACCGTGAGCACGATCCCCGCCGCCGCCGCGACGGCCCTGCGCCAGAGGCGCCGGGGCACGACGGGTCGCATCCACGGCAGCAGCCACTCGCCGGCCAGGAACAGGTACCGCGCGGCGCCGATCCCGAGGATCCACGCGCCGTACGCGGGCGCGACGTAGACGCTCAGGGCGAGGATCAGGAAGGCGTCGGTCTCGCCGTCGAACCGTGCGCCCAGCGCGGTCGCCGTCCCGGTCCGCCTCGCCACCCATCCGTCGACCGCGTCCAGCACGAGCGCGACGGCGGCGAGCGTGACGAGCAGCGCCACCGGCGTGTCCTGCGTGAACGAGTCCGCGGCCAGCGCGGCGACGCCGACGGCGAGCGTGGCGCGGACGATCGTCACCCGGGACCCCGGCCCCAGCCGGTCATCAGGATCGCGCGCGAGACCGCGCGTCAGCGGCGCCGCCATGATCACGGCGCACGTGACGCCGACGCTCCAGCCCGTCGCCCCGAGCCCGACGGTCGCCGCGAGGACCGCCAGCAGCAGGACCTGCACGATCAGTGCGGCGGCGGGAGCCGTGGATCGCGCTCGCGCGGCGGCTCGGCTCATTCGTGCCGGAACCGGGGTGAGAGGGCGTAGCGCAGGAGCACGACGTCGCCGATCTGGCGCACCTCGGCGAGGGTCGCGCGCCGGCCTACGTTCCACGGGAAGCGCGCGTCGCTCACGAAACGCGGGGCGGTCGAGTCGCCGACGAAGACGGGCGCGACGACGAGCTGCAGCTCGTCGACGAGGTCATCGGCCAGGAACTGGGTGTGCACGATGCCGCCGCCCTCGACCATGAGCCGCTCCACGCCGCGGTCGGCGAGGTCTTCGCTCAGCCGGCGCATCCGCACGCGACGGCCGCCGTCCACGACCGTGGCCACCGGGCCGAGACGCGCGCGGGCGTCGGCCACCCGCGCCCTCGGCGTGTAGACGAGCTTTTCGACATCGCCAGCGCTGAAGAAGTTCGAGCTCGCGTCCAGGTCGGCCCGCTCGGTGACGGTGATCTTCATCGGCGAGAAGGCCCGTCCGTGCGCCTCGCGCTCCGCGCGGCGGGCCTGCGAGCGTACGAGCAGCCGCGGGTTGTCCGAGCGCACGGTGACGGCACCGACCATGATCGCGTCGCAGGATGCGCGCAGCTCGTCGACGCGCTCAAAGTCGCCCTCGTTCGACAGCGCGAGGCGCGGCGTGTGGTCGCCGAGGTAGCCGTCGAGCGAGACGGCGCAACTCAGCATCGTGTACGGGCGGTCAGGCATTCGAGGCCCGGTTCCTCCAGGCCGCCACGAGAACGACGGCGCCCGGCAGCGTCGCGGTGAACACCATCACGCCGTAGACGACCGCGACGGCGACCCCGCGCGCCGCACCCAGGCCGGCGGCGGCGAACGCCCAGGCGGTCACGCCTTCGCGCGCCCCCCAACCGCCGACGTTGGGCAGCACACCGGCCATCAGCACGAGCAGCGCCAATGCCAGCATCGTCGACGGCGAGGCGGTCGTCCCCGCGGCCCGCGCGGCGATCATGAACGTGACCGCTTGGCCCAGGACGACCACCGCCGACGCCAGTGCGATGGCCGGCCACGCTCCCCGGGCCAGCAAGCCGGCGCGTAGCTCACGCACCGCGGCGGCGCGCAGCCTGGCCCACCTCGATCGGCCGGCGGCGGGCGCGCGCGCCGCCAGCGCGACACCGACCGCCGCCGCGAGGAGCGCGAGCGCGACCACCGGCATGGCCGCCTGCACGGGCGACGGCACCACGAGGAGCACGGCGACGCTGATGACGGCCTGCACGACCTGACCCGCGGCGCGCTCCCACGCCACGGCGCGCAGCCCACGGCCGACGTCGCGCGTGTCACGGCCGTGGCTGATCCCGCGGTGGACGTCGCCCACCACCCCGCCCGGCACCGTGACGTTGACGAAGAGCGAGCGGTAGTACGCGGCCACCGCCGTTCGGAGCGGCAGATCGACGCCGAGGCCGCGCGCCACAATCCTCCAGCGCCAGGCGCAGCACACCGTGGTCAGCACCGCGAGGGCGGAGGCGGCAGCCAGCGCGCCGGCATCGACCCGGTTCAGGCCGTCGAGGAACGGACCTGTGCCGACGCGCCAGACCACGACGGCGAGTGTCGCGGCGACGACGGCGACGCGAGTCCACCGCCACGCGTTCCGGCGAGTGGAAGCGCTCAGCACGCCGCCCCCACGAGCACGGCGGCGACGTTGGACGCCGTGGCCGACCACCTGCGCAGCGACGCGCGTCGCTCCCGGGCAGCCCGGCGCAGGCGCCCGCGCAGCTCGGCGTCGCCGAGCCAGGCCCGCAGCGCGGCGCCGAGGGCGGCCGGGTCGCCGGGCGCGACGAGCAGCCCAGGCCGGGTGCCGTCGTCGCCGCGCCCGAGCGCTTCGGACAGGCCGCCGACCTCGGTGGCGAGGACCGGCAAGCCGCGGGCCAGCGCCTCCGAGACGACCATGCCGTACGTCTCGGCGCGCGAGGCGAGCACGAGCAGGTCCGCGTCGGCGTACGCGCGGTCGAGCTCGGCTCCGGTGCGCGGTCCGGCGAAGCGCACCCGGCCGCCGAGACCGCCGAGCACCGCGCGGCGGAGCACGCCGTCGGCGAACGCCGGATCCCGATCCAGGCTGCCCACGCACGCGCAGTCCCAGGGCAGATCGGTCGCCGTCGCGAGCCCGTCGAGCAGCACGTCGTGCCCCTTGTCGGGCGTCACCGCCGCGACGCACAGCAGCGCGTGGCCGGCCGCGCTGCCCGGCGCGAGACCGGCGGCGTCGACGCCGGGCTCGGCGACGTGCACCCGGTCGGCCGGCAGCGGGTAGAGCTCGGTCAGCCGGCGCCGGGACCACACGCTGGTCGTGATCACGGTCGCGGCCGCCGCAAGGACTTCGCGCTCGCGCGCGCGGACGGCGCCGGCATCGTGGTCCGGCGGGCGATGACCGAGCGGCATGTGCACGAGGACGACCTGCCGCAGCCGGGATGCGTGCGGCACGAGCGTCTCGGGGTCGGCGGACGCGATCAGCCCGTCGAGCAGCACCACGGCGCCGTCGGGGATGCTCCGGATCGCGCGCGCGAGGGCGGCGCGGCCTGCCGGGGCTGGACGCGGCCAGTTGCCGGACACGGGGTGCTCGCGCACCGTCCAGCTGAGCGCCGCAAGCTCTTGACAGAGCCGGCGATCGTACGTGTTGCCACCGCTCGGCCACCTGCGATCGTCGATGCCGTCGGGCACGATCACATGGACGTCGCTCACAGCGGACGCTCATAGCTCGCCCACGCAACGTGGGACTCGTGCAGCGTGACGACGAGCCCATCGAGCTCCCGGGCGCCGTCGCCCAGGGCACCCGCCTGCGCGCGGTCGGCGATCCGGTCCGCGACCAGCCGGGTGAGCACTTCCGTCGTGGTATTGATGCCCGCGAGGTCCTCTTCGTCGTCGAGGTTGCGGTAGCTGAGCTCGGCCACCACGGCGCGCAGCACGTCGGCCGCGCGGCCGATGTCGACCACGATGCCGTCGGCGTCGAGGCCCGCGCGGCGGAACGTCACATCGACGACGTACGTCACGCCGTGCAGGCGCTGCGCGGGCCCGAACACCTCGCCCCGCAGGCTGTGGGCGATCATCATGTGGTCGCGCACGGTCGTGCTGAACACGCTAGATCCCGTCGTAGGCGATGGTGTGGCAGAGCGCCGGCAGGCTGCCGTCGGCCAGGCGTCTCATCACGCCGGGCAGCTCGCGGAAGCGCGACTCGCCGGTCACGATCGCGTCGAACGCGGGATCGCGCAACAGATCGAGCGCGAGGACCAGCCGGTCGGCCGTCGTGCGCCGCGCGCTGCGGGCCGGGGACACCGTCCCGACCTGGCTGGCGCGCAGCCCGAGGCGGCCCGTGTGGAACGCGCCGCCCAGCGAGAGCCGGACCTCGGCGTCGCCGTACCAGCTGAGCTCGAGGACGGTGCCTTCGGGTGCGAGCAGATCGAGTGAGCGCTGCAGCCCCGCCGCCGTCGCGCTCGTGTGCACGACCAGGTCGCATCCGCCGGCGGCGTCGTTCGGCTGCGCGAAGCCGGCGCCGAGCGCCGCCGCGACCTCAGCCCGTGAAGCGTCGACGTCGACGAGCGTGACCTCGACCGCCGGGAATCCGGCGAGCAGGCGTGCGACGCAGCAGCCCAGCATGCCTGCGCCGACGACCGCGACCCGGTCGCCGATCATCGGAGCCGCGTCCCACAGGGCGTTGACGGCGGTCTCGACGGTCCCGGCGAGGACGGCGCGCGCGGGCGGTACGTCGTCAGGCACGACGGTCACGGCCGCGGCAGGCACGACGTACCTCGTCTGATGCGGGTACAGACAGAACACCGTGCGGCCGCGCAGCTCCGGCGGCCCCTGCTCGACGGCGCCGACATTGAGGTAGCCGTACTTGACCGGGCCCGGGAAGTCCCCCTCCTGGAATGGCGCGCGCATCGCGGCGTGCTGATCCGGCGGCACGCCGCCGCGGAACACGAGCGTCTCGGTGCCGCGGCTGATGCCGGACCGCAACGTACGGATCACCACATCGCCGCGCCGCGGCTCAGGTAGCGCGACCGGTTCGATCTCCCCGCGCCCTGGGGCGCGGAGCCAATACGCGTGGGCGTCGTCGAGCACGTCCTATTCCTCGGCATGGTACGGCGTCACTTCTGCGGGCGACCGCGCCAGGCTTGTCTGTAGTCGGTACGGGCCCGGGGGAAGATCGGTTCGGTCGAGATCCTCGCACGCCGAGCCGCGGTGAGCGCTCCGTGAGCGCCCCGCGCCGCTGAACCCGAGACGCAGACTCGAACCACGGCGAGCCGCCAGACGAGCGGCGGTCCGTGGCGTTTCGGCCGGTCATCGGACCCGCCCCGCCGTGCCGCGTTGAGCTCATCCACAGACCCCCGACTTGATGTGGAAGTGGCCGGGATCCGTAGGTGTACGCAGAAACGGCGAAAGCCCCTGGTCCGGGGCTTTCGTGGTAGTCGATCAGGCGTCTGACGTGCTGGGCCGAATACTCGCCATACATGCGCACGATGGCTTGGTTCGCGCACGACTCATTGCGTGACAGGCGGCCGAACGAGCGCTGGCAGAAGCGCTGCTTGTCGACCGTTGCGACTAGTCGGGGGCGCGCCTGCTGGCGCGCAAGGTCGCCGGGTCGATGATCCGCACGATCTCCACGCATTGCCCGCGACCGTAGGTGCGGCCCGCGGTCACGGGCATCACGCTCGGAGCAGCGAACGTTGCGTGCGTCAGCCTCTTCGTCGCCGGCGCAGCGCGATGTGCGCGGTTCCGGCCAGCGCCAGGACGACCAGCACGATCAGTCCGACGCGGCCGACATCGCCCACAACATCGACGATCGACGGCCCGACGGCGTACGCACCGACGCCGAGAAGAGCCGCCCAAACGGCGGCGGAGACGGCGTTGGCGGGGATGAATCGCCGTGCTCGCATCCCGGTGGTGCCGGCCACCCACGACGGCGCGAAGTACACGGCGAGGATCCCGAGACGCGCGAAGAACCGCTCCCCGCGGCTCACGGCGGCGATGCGTTGGCGATGAAATGGACCGGGTGCCACGGCCAGGGGGTGTCCGGCGCGGCGCCCGAACGCCCAACCGCCCACGCCTCCGACCGCCGCGCCGAGCCAGGCGGCGACCAGCACCTCGAAGAGGTCCAGGCGACCACGAGCGGCGAGGATGCCGGCGGCGACGAGCACCGGTTCGCCCGGGCCTGGGACCCCGGCCCAGCTCGCGCACGCCGCGAGTCCGATCCCGACATAGCCCAGCGGCGGGCCGTGCACGTCGTGATGCACAGAAATCGCGGACAGCGTCGCACCCGGAAGCGGGAACCACGGTGGCCAGCGATTCGACCGGTGGATCGAGGCCCGTGGCTGCGGCATGGTCGCCACTGAAGCTAGCGCTGGACGAGACCTGCCGGTGTTCGAAGGCCAGCGTTCGCAGGCCCGGGCGTGCTCAGGCGGCCGCGGCGGCACGGAACCGGGACGCCCTCGCCCAACGCCCCTCATCGGTCTGTTCACGCGAGGTCGAGGTGTAGCGGACTACCGTGCCGGGTTGGGACGTTTTCAGCTAGGAGGTCGCTGATGCCGAGTACGCGAGGGCGCTCACACCCGGATGAGGATCCATCGCTGGAGGGGCTGGTCGGGCACGTCAGCGGCAATGCGGTCGGGCGGCATTTGTTCGCCGATCCGCAGCGGCTGTTCGCCGATCCCGACCCCGGGCCCGACGAGGTCTCCTTCCATCAGCCCAACGTCGACGCCAAGTACTACAACACCGGCTACTACGCGGCGCACCAGTCCGAGATCCAGCCGTTCCCGTGCCCGTTGCCCGACCCGCCGCGGATCGATCTCGCGACGATCCTCGGCCCGAACTTGCTGGGCCCGATCGAGCAGGCCAAGACGATCAGCTTTCACGCCGTCGGCGACACCGGCGCGTCGAGCAGCGCGCTGATCGCGCCCGAGGCGCGGGTCGCCGACGCGCTCGCGGCCGAATGTCCAGCTGCCAGAGCGCCATCGCCGCCGACCGCTGCCAACGCACATACTCCGAGCGCTTGCGCCGCCGCGCGCGGGATCACCAACCCGTGGCAAACCAAGATGCGGTTCACCGTCGAGCGCGACGGCATCGGCTCCAGCACCCCCGGCGCACGCATCAACTCATGCACGATCCGCTGCGCAGCTCACACACCCGCGCCTCCAGCTGCGACGACGCTCGGCCCGGGCTCGACCGCGGCCGGCTCGAGCGATCCGCCAACCCCGCCAGTCCCTGCGCGCGATTTAACGCCCGATCCACGCATGCAGCGACTGCCGCGACACCCCGACCTCGCGCGCGACCTCACTCACCTGCGCACAGTCCAACACCGCCATCACCGCCCGATACCGCTGCTCGACGACCGACAACGCCACCAATCCCAATCCCGGCCTCCCACGCCAAAGCGCAAGAGCCGATCACGGCCACCGGCGTCAAGCAGGTCCTGACACCGAAGTGTCAAGAACGTCCTGAGACAGGACAGCGACGAGGGTGCTCGCCCGTGAAGATCTTCTCTACGAACTCAAGGGCGGCTCGCTTCGCTCGGCTCCGGGATCCGACTGCGAGCTCGCTGCGGGTAGCTCCGCGACCCGGACGCGGTCAAGGCGACCGGCGGTCACTCCTCACCGCACCCGCACGCCAGGTATCAGTTCTGCCACCGCCCGCCGGGTGCCAGTGATCTCGCAGAAGGAGCTGCGCAACAACGTCGCCGCGCTACCGCGCCGCGCCGACGCCGGCGAAGAGTCCACGATCACGGTCGCCGCATCCGCCGCCCGTCCCTCACTTCAACATTGGCGATGTCGCGGGCCTGCTTGAGCCGCGCGCGCCCCTCGGCCTTCTGCGCCGCCCGCTCACCCCGGTGCGCCCTGCGCTCCCGCCATTTCGCTCTGAGGCTGCGCTTCTCGCCGCGCTCGTCATCCGCCATCTCATAGCTCCTGGATCGGGGGATGCGGGCGACGATACGCCGACTGGGCGGCGGCGTCCACGCCTACGCGGCGGCGATGAGGCGTTCCGAGCACCCTGTGGGGCTACTGTTGCCCGGCCACCTTCGCTGACTGGCTCGGCAAGGCGCCTCCGCCGGGAGTGCCGGACAAGCCCGCGACGTGCACACCACGTACACGCGAGATCGAAACGGACACGATCACGCCATCGCCATCCAGGCCGGAACCCACGCTGCGGAGCTGATCGGCCGTCACCGCCGGCCCACTCACGACCGCCGCAGATGCATCGCACCCAGGAGGTCGGGAGCTGAGTCCCTCAGTTCTACCCGCGTGTTCCGGACCAGCGCCGTGGTCGGCACCACCGATCAACGTGCCGAAGCTCAGGACGGACGCGGCGACCGACTCGGCGTCGCGGCGCAGCACTTGCGTGAGCGAACGGCGAGCATCGAGGGGGGCGGGGTCGCGCGGCGCGCCACCCGAGCCTGTCCTCGGGCGCCAGAGCACGATCGGCGGTAGCGACCGACAGATACGGGCGTGGTTCGGTCCTCGCCTGCCGGGACGCAGCGATCAGCGCGCATTCCGTTGCAGCCGCCCGGGCACAAGCGGGGCGCGCAGGGAGGCCGCCTCGGGACCATCGTCGACGCGCCGCCCGCGCGCGGCACTGTGGCGGCACACGGTGTGACGTTCGATGCCCATTTGCGTCCTCTGGCTTGGCCGTCTTCGGCTCCGCGCCTGGCCACGCGTGGTCGTGTTCGGCCCCCGGAGCTCTTCATCAAGTAGCGGACTGCGCACTCACGAGAGTCAGGCGATGACCCCGCCCCTCGCGGGGTCGTCGTCGTTCCGGCGCCCAAGATCCGGGAATTGGTCGATGTGCGCGCGGTGAGCCTGTGAGCGGGTCGTGTGAGCTGGAGCCGACGGAGGCCAACCGCGTTGCGCTGGCGCAGGTCGCCGCGCACGCCGAGCGCGACCGGCCTCGGTACGTGGCCGGAAGTTGAGCATCAACATGCCGTCGCGGCTCAAATCGGCGCGTGGTCATGCCACCTGCGACTCCGGCGCCACATGACCGGGCGCGCGACGCTCGTCTTCGGCGACAGCGCCGCCAAGCCGACGGACATCGGGCTCGTCGGCGAGTTCGCGCCGCTGCTCGAGGCCATCGCGTCCGGCGCGGGCGCGCTGGGACGCGCCGTGGGCGTGCGCGCGTTCGTCGAGGGCTTGCTGCGCAGCGACCACACGGCGTGGCCGTGGCGTGTTCGCACCCGCGATGACGCAGAGCCTCAACGACTACATCGAAGCGCAGGTTCATGGCGCACTGGGGCCTGCGGAAGGCGTCGAGGCCATCGTCATCGACCCGGCGTTCCGAGGGAGCCCTGCCGGTGAGCTGCTCCTCAGGCGCCGCGGCGCCACGGCTTGCAGGTCGAGCGGCACGAGGGATTCGGGCTCGCGCTCGGCGACGTTCCTCGGGACGCCCCCTGACGTGCCCGCAGCGGAGCCGATGCGCGGGCAGGCGTTCTGCGCGTCGGCCCGGGCCGCCGTCACTCGGGTGAGCCGCACGAGGTGCTCGTCCACCTCAAGGACCTCTGGCTCATGGTCGCTCACGGCCGGTCGCCGTGCCGGCCCCGCTCGTGACTCAACTCGGTCGGGAAGAAATGACGAGCCGCCGGCGTCTTGGTCGGTAGGTCCAACAACCCGAAGGAGTGTCCATGCTGCGCAAGCTCGCCGGTGCCGTGGTCGCGGCGTCGATTGGCATCGCGGTCGTGGTCGTGCCCGCGCAGGCTGGTTCGACGAAGACCGTCTCGGTCAAGAACAACTCGTATTCACCCACGACGGTCAAGATCCACAAGGGCGACAAGGTCACCTGGAAGTGGACGCAGGGCGGAGTTCCCCACAACGTGACGCCGACGAGCGGCGCCGCCGGCTCCAAGACGTCGAGCAAGAAGGGCTTCACGTTCTCCAAGACGTTCTCGAAGGCGGGGACGTTCAAGTACCACTGCACCATCCATCCCGCGACGATGAACGTCACGGTCAAGGTCAGCTGACCTCCGGCGCGCCTCATCGGGTGCCACACTGGCGCCCGATGAGCCGGGCCGTCGAGGAGTCCAACCGCCGCATGCTGCGGGCGCGCGACGCGATGGATCGCGCGTACGCCGGGCCGTTGGACGTCGCGGCGCTGGCACGGATGGTGCACGTCAGCGAGGCCCACTTCATCCGCACGTTCCGGGCGACGTTCGGCGAGACGCCGCATCGCTATCTGCAGCGCCGGCGGGTCGAGCGGGCGATGTTCCTGCTGCGCCAGACCGATCGCAGCGTGACCGAGATCTGCTTCGACGTCGGGTTCGGGAGCCTCGGGACGTTCAGCCGCACGTTCAGCGCGATCGTCGGCTCCTCACCGACCGGGTTCCGCGCGAGCGGGGCTCCCGTCGCGGTGCCGACGTGCTTTGCGATGCACTGGACGCGACCGAGCAATTTTGGAGAAGCGAAGGCGCGCGCCGCGGGCTAGCTTCGCCGGCATGCTCACAAGCACACGCCTCTCCGCCATCTTCGTCCTCGACCAGGACGAGGCGCTGGACTTCTACGTCGGGACGCTCGGGCTCGAGGTCAATACCGACGTCGACCTCGGCTTCATGCGCTGGCTGACGATCAACGTGCCGGGCGATCCCGGGCGCGAGATCCTGCTCGAGCGCCCCGGGCCGCCGATGATGGACGCGGCGACCGCCGAGACCGTCCGCGAGCTCGTGACCAAGGGCGCGACCGGCGGCTGGATCGGCTTCTGCACCGACGACTGCCGGCGGACCTATGAGGAGCTCGCGGCCAAGGGCGTCGAGTTCACGCAGGAGCCGACCGAGCAGACCTACGGCATCGACTGCGGCTTGCGCGACCCGTTCGGCAACGCGATCCGCATCCTGCAGCCCGCTTAGCTGTTCGGGCCGCCCGCGACGCGGTGCCAGTGCTGCGGCAGGTCGGGATGCTCGAGGAACACGATGTGGTCGTCGGTGCCCGACGCGGCCACGGCGTCCCACACGCGGCTCAGCGCCGCCTCGCGGTCGTCGGCCTCGAGTGCGACCTCGAAGACCCCGACGTCGTCAGCCTCGGACACCGTCACGCCGTCGCCGAGCGCCGCGGCCAGCTCGGCGCGCGCGTCGCGGTCGCGGGGCGTGTCGCCGTGCAGCAGGTACATCTCCACCGTCTGGTTGGCCATCGGCGGAGCGTAGTGGTTGGCGGTCGTCCGCCGCGGCGTTGGGAGGGGTCCCGTACCCGGGGCCCGGCGCGCCTCTGGGAGGGTCACGCCCATGCTCCTCGACATCCTCATCGCCCTGCTCGCGTTCCCGAACCTCAAGCGCCGCCGCGTGCTCCGGCGCGGGGAGCGCGTGACCGCGCACATCGACGCCATCCGGATCACCAAGTCCGAGGACGGCCCGGCGTACCGGTGGGGCGTGCGGCTCCCCGGCGGGCGGCGCGCGGGGGTCGAGCAGCAGCTGCGCGACGAGCCGCAGCTGGGCGACGCGGTGCGCGTGTGGAGCTACGAGGGGCTGATCGTGATCGACCAGCCCGAGATCGACCGCGCCGCGCGGCCGCTCAAGCGCCCGCCGGCCCCCGGGATCTACGACCAGTATCTCCCGCGCGAGGAGCGTTGGATGCCCGTGGCACCGACGACGAGCTGAGCGCGCGCGGAGCCAGGCCCGGTCCCCGCGCGCGCTTTCGCGCGTTTACTGCTGAGTCGCCGTGTCGGACTCGGGCGAGGCAGCGCTCGCCGCGGCGGCGGCGTCGCGGCGGAGCGCAGCGTTGCGCAGCGAGTCCACGATGTTGCCGTACGGGTTCGACGCGGCCTTGTCGGCGCCGTGTGATTGCGTCCGCTGGAGCGTCTCCGGCGCCGTGAACGGCTGCTGCGGAGCGGAGCTCAAGAGGTTCGGCGTGACCCGGAGCGCGACTTCGAAGTCCTGCTGGGTCAGTGCCGTGGTGGTGGTGTGGTGCGGCGTGCCCTGCGTCTGGGGACCGCCGGCGCTACGCGCCTCGTCGACCCGCTGCGGAGCGGAGTCGCGGGCGGCCGTGTAGCTGTCCAGATCGGGCCAGCGCGTGGCATGTGCCTGCACATTCATGGTCATCTCCGCGCGCTGCTCCTCTCGTTGTGTCACGAGTTTCATCGGCTGCTGGGCGGCGCGTCCGCGCTCACTCGACGAATCGACGATTAAGTCGGCGCTCACTGGTCCTGCACCTCACGGCGCCGCGCGCGCCCCGGGCCCAGCACGTCGGGCTCCGGCGTCGAGAGCGCGAGCCGCAGGAAGCGCCGGAGCACCGGCGATGCGGCCGTCGGGCGCCACACCACCGCGGTCTCGACCGCGGGCCGGTGCTGGCGCAGCGGCGCGGCGACCAGGCCGCGCCAGGCGACGGCGGCCAGTGCGGCGGGGAGGATCGCCACGCCCGCGCCGCCCTGCACGAGCGCCAGCGCCGTGGTGATCGAGCCCGCCTCCTGGATCAGCTCGCCGTCGATCGACCGCCACGCGGCGACGACGTGCTCGTGCAGCCCCGGCCCGGAGGCGCGGGTCGGCGCGACGAGCACCTCGCGGCGCAGCGCCACCAGGTCCACGCGCTCCTCGCCCGCCTGCGCATGGCCGGCGGGCAGCACGGCCATCAGCGGCTCGCGGTCCACGACCGCGATCTCGAGGTCCGAGCGCGGCTTGACGCGCACGCCGCCGGGTCCGGCGGGCCCCAGTCCGATCAGCCCCGCGTCGATGTCGGCGTGCGTCACGGCGTCCAGCACCTCGGCGCCAGGAACGTCGGTCACCGCCACCTCGACGTCCGGCGCGCTGGCGCGCATCGCCGACAGCAGCCGCGCCAGCAGTCCCGGCGCCACGGTCGCGCCGACCGTCACGGTCAGCCGCCCGCGCATGCCCTGGCCGACCGAGCGGACCGCCTCGGCGGTGGCGTCCGCGTCAGCCAGCAGCCGCCGCGTGCGCTCGACCAGCACGCGCCCGGCCGCGGTCAGCTCGACGCCGCGCCCGTGACGCACGAGCAGCGCGACGTCCAGTTCGCGCTCGAGCGCCTGCAGCCGCACCGACAGCGGCGGCTGGGACATGTGCAGCCGCAGCGCCGCGCGCGTGATCGACCCTTCCTCGGCAACCGTGAGGAAGCAGCGCAGCGTCCGCATATCCATATTGGAATCGTATGGCACGGCCCTCGAAGTTCGAATTGACGTATCTCGAAACTCGGAGCATCCTGAGTTCAAGCCACGCGAGGAGAGAAATGGCCGCAACTGAAACGGATCGGCGCGAGCGCCAGGTCACCGACGAGGTGCTCGCGAGCTTCGATGCCACGCCCGACGAGCGCACGCGCGAGATCCTGCGCTCGCTCGTCACCCACCTGCACGCGTTCGCGCGCGACGTCCGGCTCACCGAGGCCGAATGGAACGCCGGGATCGAGTTCCTCACCCGTGCCGGCCACATGACCGACGACAAGCGCCAGGAGTTCATCCTGCTCAGCGACGTCCTCGGGCTCTCGATGCTGACCGTGGCGATCAACGCGCCCGGGCATCCCGGCGCGACCGAGTCGACCGTGTTCGGCCCGTTCTTCGTCGACGGCTCGCCGCGGATCGAGATCGGCGGCGACATCGGCGCGGGCGTGAGCGGCGACCCGTGCTGGGTCGAGGGCCGCGTCACCGACGTCGACGGCACGCCGATCGCCGGCGCCAAGCTCGAGATCTGGGAGGCCGACGACGACGGCTTCTACGACGTCCAGCAGGGCGACGCGCTCGCCGGCCGCGGCCATCTGTACTCGGACGCCGACGGCCGCTACGGCTTCTGGTCGGTCAAGCCCGCGCCCTACCCGATCCCCGACGACGGCCCGGTCGGCGACCTGCTCAAGGCCGCGCGGCGCAGCCCGTTCCGCCCCGCCCACATCCACTTCATGGTCTCCGCGGACGGATACGCGACGCTCGTCACGCACGTGTTCATCGCCGGCAGCCCGCACCTCGACGACGACGCCGTGTTCGGCGTCAAGGACTCCCTGATCGCGCCCGCCGAGCCCCAGGCGCCCGGCGAGGGACCGCATGGCCGCACGCTGGACGGCCCGTGGTGGCGCATGACCTTCGACATCCGACTGGCATGAGCGAACTCCTCACCACCGACGTCCTGATCATCGGCTCCGGCCCGGCCGGCGCGTCCGCGGCGCTCTTCCTGGCCTCGCTCGGCGTCGAGCACATCGTGATCACCAAGTACCGCTGGACGGCCAACACGCCGCGCGCGCACATCACCAACCAGCGCACCGTGGAGATCTTCCGCGACCTCGGCATCGAGGACGACATCCTCGCCAACGGCACGCCGCAGCGCCTGATGGGCGACACGGTGTTCTGCACCAGCCTCGCGGGCGACGAGATCGGCCGCGTGCGCACCTGGGGCACGCACCCGCAGCGGCAGGCCGACTACACGCTCGCGAGCCCGTCGGAGCCGTGCGACCTGCCGCAGACGCTGCTCGAGCCGATCCTGATCGGCCACGCCGCCGACCGTGGCAGCCGCATCCGCTTCGACACCGAGTACGTCGGCCTCATCCAGGACGCCGACGGCGTCACGGTCACGGTGCGCGACCGGCTGTCCGGCCACGCCTACGAGATCCGCGCGAAGTACGTGATCGGCGCCGACGGCGGCCGCAGCAAGGTCGCCGAGGACGTCAACCTGCCGTTCGAGGGCCAGATGGACGTCGCCGGCTCGATGAACATCGTCTTCCACGCCGACCTCACGCCGCTGGTCGAGCACCGCCCGAGCGTCCTGTACTGGATCCTGCAGCCGGGCTCGGACATCGGCGGCATCGGCATGGGGCTGGTGCGCATGGTCCGCCCGTGGGACGAGTGGCTGATCGTGTGGGGCTACGACATCGACCAGCCGCCGCCGGAGGTCGACGACGAGGCGGCGACGCGGATCGTCCACAGCCTGGTCGGCGACGACACGATCCCGGTCACGATCCGCTCGACGTCGCTGTGGGGCAACAACAAGATGTACGCGACGCGCTATCGCGAGGGCCGCGTGTTCTGCATGGGCGACGCGACGCACCGCCACCCGCCGTCGAACGGGCTCGGCTCCAACACCTCGGTGCAGGACGCCTACAACCTCGCCTGGAAGCTCGCGCTGGTGCTGCGCGGCCAGGCCGGCGAGGGGCTGCTCGACAGCTTCGACGCCGAGCGCGCGCCGGTCGGGCGCCAGATCGTGCTGCGGGCCAACCAGTCGATCGAGGAGTTCGGCCCGATCTTCCAGGCGCTCGGGATGACCGACACGAGCGACCCCGAGGTGATGGCGGCGCACATGCGCGCCCGCGCCGACGACACGCCGGAGGCGGCGCGCCAGCGGATCGCGCTCAAGCAGGCGCTGGAGCTCAAGGACTATGAGTTCAACGCGCACGGGGTGGAGCTCGGGCAGCGCTACGCCTCGCGCGCCGTCGTGGCCGACGGCACGCCCGAGCCGCAGTACACGCGCGACCGCGAGCTCTACTACCACCCGACGACCTGGCCGGGCGCGCGGCTGCCGCACTGCTGGCTGGGCGCCGGCGGCAAGAAGGTCTCCACCCACGACCTCGCCGGCAAGGGCCGCTTCTGCCTGCTGACCGGGATCTCCGGCGGCGCCTGGGCGGCGGCGGCCGACAAGGTCGGCGCGGCGCTGGGCATCGACCTCGTCGCGCACGTGATCGGGCCCTTCCGCGAGTACACCGACCTCTACGACGACTGGGCGCGGGTGCGCGAGGTCGCCGAGGACGGCTGCGTGCTGGTGCGCCCCGACACGCACGTGGCGTGGCGCTCGCACACGCTGGTCGATGACCCCGAGGCCGCGCTGACCGACGTTCTGCAAACCCTCCTGGACCGTGTGGCGGTGCTGGCATGAACCGTGAATCCGCGCTTCCCGTGGCCGTCGACTGGGCGAGCGAGCCCGCCGATGCGACCGCCGACGTCGTGGTCGTCGGCGGCGGCGCTTCGGGCCTGCCGGCGGCGCTCTTCTCGCGCTGGCTGGGCAACGACGTGATCCTGCTCGAGAAGGCCGCGATCCTCGGCGGCACGGCCAACAAGGCCGCCTTCTGGTACTGGATCCCGAACAACGTGCACATGGACGCCGACCCCGAGGCCGACTTCCTGCGCTACTGCGCGCGCCTGGCGAGCCCGGAGCGCTATGACCCGGAGAGCCCGACGCTGGGCCTGGACGCGTGGGAATACGAGGGGATGCGCGCGATCTACGCGTCCGCCTCGCCGGCCGCCGAGCTGCTCGCCGAGCGCGGCGCGCTCCCGTACCGCCACTGCGAGGCGGTCCCGGACTACTGGTCCGAGCTGCCCGAGGACGCCGCGCCGACCGGGCGCGTGCTCGTCCCGCGCGACGCGCGCGAGTCGATGTCCGACGGCGGGCTGAACGGCATCCGCACGCTGTCGGCCGCCGCCGAGCGCGACGGCGTCGACATCCGTACGTCGCACCGCGTCCAGCGGCTGCTCACGAGCGGCGGCGCCGTGTCCGGCGTGGATGCGACGCGCGCGGACGGGACGCGCGTCCGCCTGCGCGCCCGCAAGGCGGTGATCTTCGCCTCGGGCGGCTTCACGCACGACGCCGAGTTGCGCCGCAACCACCTCTCCGCGCCGGTCTTCGGCGGCTGCGCGGCGCTCACCAACGAGGGCGACTTCGTGCGCATCGGGACGCCGCTCGGGGCGCAGCTGCGCAACATGAACTACGCCTGGATGTGCCCGATCCCGCTCGAGGCGGCCGTGCGCCGGGACCCGGCGATGAGCGGCATGTTCTCGGTCGCCGGGGACTCGATGCTGTTCGTCGACAAGCGCGGCCGGCGCGTCGTGAACGAGAAGCTCCCGTACAACGAGCTGGCGCAGACGTTCTTCGAGTGGGACGCGACCGCCGGCGAGTACCCGAACCTCGTGCTCGTCCAGGTCTGGGACCAGCGCAGCCAGGAGCACTCGGCCAGCGACGAGTACGGGCGGCTGATCGTCGGCGAGACGGGCGCGAGCGACGCGCACGTGCTCACCGGCGCGACGTTCGAGGAACTCGAGGCCGCGGTGCGCGAGCGGCTCGCGCGCTACGCGCACGTCACCGGCAACTTCACGCTCGCCGACGGCTGGGCGGCGCAGCTGCGGGCGTCGGTCGAGCGCTTCAACGAGCTGGCCGCGACCGGCGTCGACACCGACTTCGGCCGCGGCGAGCGCGCCGTCCAGCAGCTCTTCAACGGCGACGTGCGCTTCGAGGAGGGCCGCGCGAACCCGACCATGTGGCCGCTCGGCGAGGGGCCGTACTACGCCGCGCTCGTCACCGGCGGGACGCTCGACACCAAGGGCGGCCCGAAGACCGATGCCGACGCGCGCGTGCTCGACGATCTCGAGCAGCCGATCGCCGGCCTCTACGGCGTCGGCAACTGCGTCGCCTCCGTGTCGAGGCGCGCATACTGGGCGGGCGGGGCCACGATCGGCCCGATGATCGCGTTCGCCTACCGTGCGGCCCAGGCCGCCGACGCCGAACCCGTCAAGGGGCCCGCGCTCGCGGGAGCCGTGAGTTAGAAGGCAAGCATCCCCGCCACCCCACCCCGATCATCCGACCTTCTAGAGGAGGAGAGAGATGTCTTTGACGCGCGAGACGATGACCGACGAGCAGCGCAAGTCGGTCGCGCTCGAGTACCTCAAGGCGTTCGACAACGGCGGCGTCACGTCGACCGGCGAGAGCATCCTCGAGCTGTTCGCGCCCGACGCCCAGGTCTACTTCCCCAAGTGGGGGCTGGCCAACGGCCGCGAGCAGATCGGGCAGATGTTCGGCGAGGTGGGCGCGACGCTCAACTCGATCCGCCACGACTACTCGAGCTTCAACTGGATCTTCTCCGGCGGTGACACGATCGTCGCCGAGGGAACGTCCTACGGCGAGCACAAGAACGGGCCGTGGCGCGCCGGCGTGCCGGAGTGGGGCGCGGGCCGCTGGTGCGACGTGTTCGAGATCCGCGACTGGCAGATCCACCGCTGCTTCATCTACCTCGACCCCGACTACGCGGGCGGCGACACCGAGCGCTACCCGTGGCTGGCCGAGCGCGCCGCGGCCGTCTGAGGCGTCGTGGTGAGCCCGGCGCCACAGCGCTTGCAGCGAGCGACGTAACGGATCTCGAGGTAGGTCCAGCGCGTGCCGCAGAGGGTGCAGTGGTAGGTCGGGCTCACTCGTCCTCCTCGTCGACCAGACCGCGTGACGCCGCCCAGTGGCTGACCTCGTGGCGCGAGGTCAGCTGCAGCTTGCGCAGCACATTGCCCACGTGGGTCTCGACGGTTCGCGCGCTGATCCCCAGCCGCGCCGCGATCCGCTTGTAGGAGTAGCCGCGCGCCAGGTGGTGCAGGACCTCGCGCTCGCGCGGGGTCAGCGCCTCCAGCGCGTCCGGCGGCGGCGAGCTGAACGCCTGCAGCACGAACGCGGCCAGCCGCGGGCTGAACGCGGCGTCGCCGTTCGCGACCGTCTCGATCGCGCTCAGCAGCTCGGCGGTGTCGATCGTCTTGGTCACGTAGCCGAGCGCGCCAGCGCGGATCATCGGCACCACGTCCTCGGCGGCGTCCGAGACCGAGAGCGCGAGCACGCGCGGCGGCGCCTCGACGCGGGCCAGCGCCTCGAGCACGGCGACGCCGCCACCGCCCGGCAGGTGGACGTCCAGCAGCACGACGTCGGGCTTGGTGGCCGCGATCACGGCCAGCGCCTCGGCGGGCGCCGCCGCCTCCCCCACGACCTCGTGGTGGGCGGCGAGCTCGGCCCGCACGCCCGCGCGGAACAGGTGATGGTCGTCGACGACGACGATCCTCATGTCACGACCCCGATCCGCAGCGCGATCTCGGTGCCCTCGCCCGGCCACGACTCCACCGCCGCGCTGCCGCCCGCGGCCGCCATGCGGCCGATCACCGAGTCGCGCACGCCGCGCCGCTCGGTCGGCACGAGCGCGAGGTCGAAGCCCGGGCCGTCGTCGCGCACGAACACCTCGGCGCCGTCGGCGCCGGCCTGGGCGAACAGGTACAGCGGGGCGCCGGGCGCGTGGCGCGCCGCGTTGCGCAGCGCCTCGCGGGCGGCCGCGGCGAGCGCCTCGGCCTGGCGGTCCAGCGGGCGGTCGCCGAGGATCGTCTGCTCGACCACGACGCCGTACTCGTCCTCGACGTCGGCGACCGCGTCACGCAGGGCGGCGCCGAGCGTCTCCGAGCCGAGCTCGACCTCGCCCGCCATCCAGGCGCGCAGCTCGTGCTCCTGACGGCGCGCGAGCCGCGACACCGCCCCGGGATCGTGCGCCTGGCGCTGCATCAGCGCCAGCGTCTGCAGCACCGAGTCGTGCAGGTGCGCCGCGACGCGGCGGCGTTCGTCCTCGCGCGCGTCCTCCATGCGCGAGCGGTCCGCGCGCGCCAGCCCGGCGATCACCAGCGGCGTGGCGACCACCGCCAGCGCGCCGGCGCCGAGCGCGAGCGCGAGCAGCAGGTCGAGCGTGTGCTGGCCGCCGAACTGGGATTTCAGGTAGGCCAGCGCGAACGTGGCCGCGAGCCCGATCAGCGCCAGCGCACCGAGGATGCGCGCCCGGCCCCGGCGCCGGGGCGTCCGCGGTGCCGGTCATCCGCTGCCACGGCGTCAGCCCGGGCGCGGCGACGTCGAGCCGCGCACGCAGGTCGTCGGCCAGCAGCACGAGCCCGCCGGTGCCGCCGAGCACGATCAGCGCGACGGGCAGCAGCTCGATCGGGAGCCGCGCCACCTGCTTGACGCGATAGGAGTCGCCGAAAAACGCCGCGAGCGCGATCAGCGCGAACGGTGCCGCGGCGACGACCACGCCGATCCCCAGCGCCGGGTGGCGCCGGACCGCCTGCGCCGCACGCGGGACGAGCACGAACAGCGCGAGCACGACGCCGGCGCCGGTCAGCGCCAGCGGGGCGATCCGGTTCGCGGGCCCCAGCGCGACCGCCAGGCCCGCCACCAGCAGCAGGCCGGCGGCCGCCGTGGCGCGGCCCGTCGAGTCGGCCAGTCCGCTCACGGGAACAGCTCCGGGATGGCGCACGGACCCAGCATGAGCGAGTCGACGCGCTGTTTCGAGAGCGCCTGCTGCTCCCGGCGGGCTCGCCAGTCGCGCACCAGCTCCGCCGCCGCCGCTCGCGGCATCCCGGCCGTGTCCGGCCGGGGCTCGATCGCGACGGGATAGCCCGGCCAATCCGGCTGCGAGCGCGGATCGACGTCGTCGGGGTAGTCGCGGACGACCAGGGCGCCGCCGTCTGAGACGAAGTCCACGTGCAGCGTCGGGCCGGCATGGCGCGCGCGCCGGCCGCTCGGCGCGAGGTGCTCCGTGGCGCGGTACCTGCCGAAGACGACCAGGTCGGGCAGCACGGTCGTCCCGTGGCCGAGCATCGCCGAGGCGAGGCGCAGCGCCACCGGGACGGGGTGCTGGTCCACCTCGACGTGGATGCAGCGGTCGTGCGGGAGCGCGATCAGCGTGCGACGCACGCCGGCGTCGATCTTGAGGTCGACGGTGCCGTCGTGTGGGAACGCCGTGTGGCGCAGGTCGACGGTCAGCAGGCCGAGCCCGCTGTCGAGCCGCGGCGGGAGCTCGGCCACCGTGCGCGGCGCGACCGTCCGCGAACGCGTGCTGGGCTCGACCTTGATCCCGCCGACCGCCAGCGCGACCGACGGCAGTACGAGCGCGCCGACCGGCAGCAACGCCCAGGCGGGGCCGAGCCGCGTCCAGCCGGCCAGCGTCGCGACCAGCACCGCCGCGGCGAGCGCCACGATCACCCAGCCGAAGCCGAACACGGTCGCCAGCGCGCCCAGCGCGCCGAGTGCGACCAGCCCCAGCAGCGCGCCGCCCGCCTGCGCGAGCGCGACGATCCCGCGCCGGCCGGCGCCGTTCTCGTCCTCGCCCGGCAGGATCAGCCAGGCGGCCGCGTAGACGAGCACGCCCAGCCCGAGCGCCAGCGCGCCGAGCACGAAGGCGCCGCGCACGCGGCTCGGACGCAGCCCCCAGCGCGCGGCCAGCCCGGCGCACACGCCGCCCAGCCAGCGGCCACCACGGGGACGCGCGGTCGGAGTCGGAAGCGCCATGGCCTGCATTGTCGGGCGCGCGGCAGCGCTTCACCAGTCGTGATCTCCCGGAGCCCGCTCCGGGATGTCCCGGAGAGTCTTGGCGCGTTGGCGCTCTCAAGCCCCGCGTGGGGCGGTCCGATACAGGGACTGGGAACGCCACTTATCGCCAGTCCCACCAACCACCCCTCAGTCAGCGGACGAGGCTTTCAGTACAAGCGGCGCAGCCCACCCTCCCCTCATACACCCCAGTCGGCGGCCCCTCACGGGGCCGTCGCCTGTTAACGCTTCCGGCATGCGCGCATTGATCGCGGGCCGGCCGGCGTGACCGCGGTGGCGAACCTGCGCGCGGCGTTCGAGGAGAACACCGAGCGGCTGGTCGGCCTCGAGGAGGAGCTGTTCCTGGTCGACGGCGAGACGCTCGACCTGCTGCCGCGGGCACGCGAGGTGCTCGCCCACACGGCCGGCGACCCGCGCTTCAAGCTCGAGCTCCCCGCCTCGCAGCTGGAGATCGTGATGCCGCCGGCGCGCAGCGTGCCCGAGGCGATCGCCGGGCTGGCCGCGGCGCGACGCGAACTGGCCGCCGCGGCGGCCGCCGAGGGCGGGCGGCTGCTCGGCGTCGGCGCGCACCCGTTCGCGTCGCCGTTCGCCGTGCTCAACTCCGACGCGCGCTACCAGCAGACGCTCGACGCCTGGGGCTCGCTCGCCCGGCGCCAGCTCGTGTGCGGGCTGCACGTCCACGTGTCGCTGGGCGGCGCCGATCGCACGCTGGCCGTCTACAACGCGCTGCGCGCCCACCTGCCCGAGCTCGCCGCACTGGCCGCCAACGCGCCGTTCCACGAGGGGCGCGACACCGGGCTGGCCTCGATCCGGCCGATGATCGCGACGCTGCTCCCGCGCCAGGGCGTGCCGCCGGCGATGTCCTCCTGGGAGGCCTACGCCGAGGCGCTGCGCTGGGGCGGCGATGCCGGCTCGGTCTCTGACCCGCGCCGCTGGTGGTGGGAGCTGCGCCCGCACACGCTGCACGGGACGCTCGAGCTGCGCGTGCCCGATACGCAGGCGACGGTGGCCGACGTCGGCGCCGTGGCCGCGTTCGCGCACGCGCTGATCGGCGCGCTGGCCTCGCGCTATGACGCGGGCGAGGACCTGGGCGTGACCGACAGCTGGCGGATCGAGGAGAACCGCCGCGCGGCCTGCCGCGCCGGGCTGGACGCCGGCCTCGCGAACTACGTCACGGGCGCACGCACGCCGGCGCGCGAGGTCCTCGCCGGGCAGATCGCGACGCTCGGCCCGGTCGCGGAGGCCCTGGGGTGCGCTGCCGAGCTGGCCGCCGCGGGCGCGCTCGCGCAGGCCAACGGCGCGGTCCGGCTGCGCGAGGTGGGCCTGGACGGCGCCGCCGGCTGGCTCGCCGAGCGCTTCCTGGCCTGACTCACGCGCGCTCGCGCCAGCGCGCGAGCAGCAGCGGCATCTCCTCCTGCAGGAACGCGAAGAACGCCAGCGTGTCGGCCATCCGCCGGCCGGCCGGCGTGTCCTCGCCGAGCGCGGCGACGCCTTCGGCGGCGTCGCGCTTCCAGCGCTCGAGCAGCGCCTCGCGGCGGACCGTCACCTCGTACCAGGTGTCGGCGAAGAGCCGGTAGTGGTCGCGCCGCGAGCCGGGCTCGCGCTCGCGCTCGATCATGTTCACGCCGATCAGGTAGCGCACCGCGCCCGACACCGCGGCGGGGCTGACGTCGAGCAGCGCGCCGATCTCGCCGGCGGTCAGGCGGCCCGAGTCGGTCGCCAGCAGCGCCGCGAACACGCGCGCGGGCATGCGCGGGACGCCGCCGTCGGTCAGCGCGAGAGCGAAGCTCTCGATGAAACGTCGGACTGCGGACTCGTCGCGCACGAACGTGAGTTTACTCTGTTCATGAATGTATGAAACCTGTGTACGATGGATTGCATGAGCGCGATCGCCGTCTCCGGCCTGGTCAAGACCTTCGGCCACACGCGGGCGCTGGACGGGCTCGACCTGAACGTGGCCTCCGGCGAGGTGCACGGGTTCCTCGGCCCCAACGGCTCCGGGAAGTCCACGACCATCCGCATCCTGCTCGGGCTGCTGCGGGCGGACGCGGGCCAGGCGTCGCTGCTGGGCGGCGACCCCTGGCGCGAGGCCACCACGCTGCACCGGCGGCTCGCCTACGTCCCGGGCGACGTCACGCTGTGGCCGAACCTGTCCGGCGGCGAGGTCATCGACCTGCTGGGGCGCCTGCGCGGCGGCCTCGACGCGTCGCGCCGCGCCGAGCTGCTCGAGCGCTTCGAGCTCGACCCCACCAAGAAGGGCCGCGCGTACTCCAAGGGCAACCGCCAGAAGGTCGCGCTCGTCGCCGCGCTCGCGTCCGACGCCGAGCTGCTGGTCCTCGACGAGCCGACGTCGGGCCTTGACCCGCTGATGGAGGAGGTCTTCCGCGCGTGCGTGAGCGACGAGCGCTCGCGCGGGCGCACCGTGCTGCTCTCCAGCCACATCCTCGCCGAGGTCGAGGCGCTGTGCGACCGCGTCAGCATCATCCGCGCGGGCCGCACGGTGGAGACGGGCACGCTGGCCGACCTGCGCCACCTCACCCGCACGTCGGTCGAGGCCGAGGTCGCGCGCGTGACCGACGCCATCGCGGCGCTGCCGGGCGTGCAGATCGACGGCGCGCGCGTGCGCGCGGAGGTCGACACGGCACGCCTGCCGGAGGTGCTCGCCCAGCTGCTCGACGCGGGCGTGAAGACCCTCGTGAGCCGGCCGCCGACGCTCGAGGAGCTGTTCCTGCGCCACTACTCGGAGGCCGCGTGAGCGCGCTCGTGGCGGCGCGCGGCGGGGCGGCGCCGCGCGTCCCGTCGCGGCTCGCCGGCACGGGCGCGCTGTACCGGCTGGCGCTGCGGCGCAGCCGGGTCATGTTCGCGGTCTGGGTCTACGGGCTCGCGGCCGCGGCGATCGGCACCGCGTCGTCCTACATCGGTCTCTACTCGACCGAGGCGTCGCGGCGCGAGACCGTCCAGACGCTCGGCCACACGCCGGCGACGCTGGCGCTCTACGGGCGCATCTACGTGGACTCGGTCGGCGGGCTGGTGGGGTGGCGGCTCGGCGGGCTGGCGGTGGCGCTGGCCGGGCTCATGAGCATCCTGCTGGTCGTGCGCCACACGCGCGGGGACGAGGAGTCCGGGCGCACGGAGCTGGTCGGCGCGGGAGCGGTCTCGCGCCACGCGCCGCTCGCCGCCGCGCTGCTGGTCGCGCTCTCGGCCGACGTCGCGCTCGGCGTGATCGTCACGCTCGGGCTGATCGTCGTCGGGCTCGGCGCCGTCGGCTCGCTCGCGCTCGGCCTCGCGTTCGCGAGCTCCGGCGCCGTCTTCGCCGCCGTCGCCGCGGTCGCGGCACAGGCCGCCGAGTCCGCGCGCGCGGCCAACTCGCTCGCGATCGCGGCGCTGGGCGGCGCCTACGTCGTGCGCGCGGTCGGCGACGCGGGCGCGCACTGGCTCTCGTGGCTCTCCCCGCTCGGCTGGACGCAGCAGCTGCGCCCGTTCGCGGGCGAGCGCTGGTGGCTGCTGGTCCCGCTCGCCGCCCTCACGGTCACGTTCGTGGGGGTCGCGACCCGGCTCGCCGCGCGGCGCGATCTCGGCGCCGGGCTGTTGCCGCAGCGCCCCGGCCCGGCAACCGGCTCCCTGCACACGCCGCTCGCGCTCGCCTGGCGCCTGCAGCGGGGTGCGCTGGCCACCTGGGTCGCGGGCTTCGCGCTCCTGGGTGCCGTGTTCGGCAGCATCGCCAGCGATGTCGGCGACATCATCGGCGACAGCAAGAGCGTGCGCGACGCGATCGCCAAGCTCGGGGGCGAGTCCAACCTGGTCGACGCCTACCTCGCCGCGACGTTCCAGGTGCTCGCGCTGATCGCCGCCGTGTACGCGATCGGCGCCGTGCTGCGCGCGCGGACCGAGGAGACGAGCGACCGCGCGGAGCCCGTGCTGGCCGCCGCCGTCTCACGGACTACCTGGGCGCTCGGCCACATCGGCATCGCGTCCGCGGGCACGGCGGCGCTGCTGGGAGCCGCCGGGCTCCCCGCCGGCATTGCGCACGCGGTCGCCACCGGCGACGCGGGGCAGGTCCCGCGCGTGGCCGTCGCCGCGCTCGCGCAGGTCCCGGCCGCCTGGGTGCTGGCCGGCGTCGCGGTGGCGCTGTTCGGCCTCGCGCCGCGCGCGACGGCGGCCAGCTGGGGGCTGCTCGCGGCCTGCCTCGCGCTCAGCGAGCTCGGCCCGATCCTCGACCTGCCGCGCTGGGCGATGGACCTCTCGCCGCTCACGCACTCCCCGCAGTTGCCGGGCGGGACGGCCGGCGCGGCCCCGGCGGTGCTGGCGCTGATCGCCGCCGCACTCGCGCTCGCGGGCCTGGCCGGGCTGCGGCGCCGAGACCTGGGGTAGTACGCGCTCCCGTAAATACGACGGGGTCTGGCGGGCCCCGCCCGAGTCTGCCGGGCGGCGGCCGCCGCCCACGTACCACCAGTATGCGAGCGGCGTCCGCCGCGGGCAGACTCGACCGGTGCATTCGCCAGCGGCCCGCCGTATTTCCGTACGCGCGCACTAGCCAGCAACCTTGCCAAACGTGTGTCAAGGTTGCGCTAGCCTGTTCAGACCATGCGCGACTTCCTCGCCGCCACCCGTGACCGCGTCGTCGTCTTCGACGGCGGCATGGGCGCGACCCTGGAGCAGTTCGACCTCTCGCTCGAGCGCGACTACCAGCTGCCCGGGCGCTGCCATGAGGCGCTCGTGCTCAACCGCCCGGACGTCGTCCAGGGCGTGCACGAGTCGATGGTCGCGGCCGGCGCCGAAGTCGTCGAGACGGACACGTTCCAGGGCTCGCGGCTGAAGCTCGGCGAGTGGGGGCTGGCCGAGCACACGCTGGAGATCAACCGCCGAGCGGCGGAGATCGCCCGCCAGGCGGTCGGCGAGGAGCGCTTCGTGGCCGGCTCGATCGGGCCGACCGGCTTCCTGCCCGCCAGCGAGGACGCGAGCCTCGGGCAGATCCGCTTCCGCGAGCTCGTCGAGGTCTTCGCCGAGCAGTCCCAGGGCCTGCTCGAAGGCGGCGTGGACCTGCTGATCGTCGAGACCGCGCAGGACATCCTCGAGGTCAAGGCCGCGATCTTCGGCATGCGCGAGGCGTTCAAGCTGACGGGCCGGCAGGTGCCGATCCAGGCGTCGGTCTCGCTGCTTCCCAACGGCGGCAAGATGCTCCTGGGCACCGACGTGTCCGCCGCGCTGGCCACGCTCGAGGCGCTGAAGGTCGACGTCATCGGGCTCAACTGCTCCACCGGCCCCGAGGACATGCGCGACGCGATCCGCTTCCTCGGCGAGCATTCGCCGTTGCCGGTCCACTGCATCCCCAACGCCGGCATCCCGCACCAGGGGCCGCGCGGCGAGACCGTGTTCCCCGAGCAGCCCGGCCCGCTGGCCGCTGCGCTCGGGGAGTTCGTCGAGCGCTACGGCGTCTCGATCGTCGGCGGCTGCTGCGGCACGACGCCCGAGCACATCGCAGCGATCAGAGAGCGCTGCGCGCACCAGCCCGTGGGCCGCCGCCCGGCCCCGCGGCCGCCGCACGTGTCGAGCATGATCGCCGCGGCGCCGCTCGCCCAGGAGCCCGCTCCGACGATCGTCGGCGAGCGCGTGAACTCCCAGGGCTCGCGCAAGGCCAAGGAGCTGCTGCTGTCCGACGACTACGACGGGCTGCTGCAGGTCGCCGAGGACCAGGTCGAGGGCGGCGCACACGTGCTCGACCTGTGCGTCGCGCTGACCGAGCGCTCCGACGAGGACGAGCAGATGCGGCTCGTGGCCAAGAAGGTCAGCCTTACGCAGCCGAGCCCGATCCAGATCGACTCGACCGAGCCCGACGTGATCGAGACCGCGCTGGAGCAGATCCCCGGCCGCGCGATCGTCAACAGCGTCAACCTCGAGGCCGGCCGCGACAAGCTCGACCGCGTCGTCCCGATCGCGATGGCGCATGGCGCCGCGCTGATCGCGCTGACCATCGACGAGGTCGGCATGGCCAAGACCCGCGAGCGCAAGCTCGAGGTCGCCAAGCGGATCGTCGAGCTGGTCTGCGACGAGCACGGCATGGATCGCGAGCTGCTGATCTTCGACGCGCTGACGTTCACGCTGACGACCGGCGACGACGAGTGGAAGCCGTCCGCGGTCGAGACGATCGAGGGCATCCGGCTGATCAAGGCGCAGCTGCCGGGCGTGAAGACCTCGCTCGGCGTCTCCAACGTGTCGTTCGGGATCGGGCTCGCCGCGCGCAGCGTCCTGAACTCCGTCTTCCTGCACCACTGCGTCGACGCGGGGCTGGACCTCGCGATGGTCAACCCGAACCACATCACGCCGTACCCCGAGATCGACGAGGCCGAGCGCGAGCTCGCCAACGACCTCGTGTTCAACCGGCGCGACGACGCGCTCGAGCGCTTCATCGCCCATTTCGAGTCCAAGGGGCCCGAGGCTGAGGCCGAGCAGGCGGACCCGACGGCCACGATGGAGCCCGAGGAGGCGCTGCACTGGCACATCCTGCGCCGCAAGCGCGAGGGCGTGGAGGCGCAGATCGACGCGAGCGTCGAGAAGATCGGCGCCGTCCCCACGCTCAACGACGTGCTGCTGCCGGCCATGAAGGAGGTCGGCGACAAGTTCGGCGCCGGCGAGCTGATCCTGCCGTTCGTGCTCCAGAGCGCCGAGGTGATGAAGCGGGCCGTCGCCCAGCTCGAGCAATACCTCGACAAGCTCGAGGGCTACACGAAGGGCACGGTCGTCCTGGCCACCGTGTTCGGCGACGTGCACGACATCGGCAAGTCGCTCGTCAACACGATCCTCACCAACAACGGCTACACAGTCGTGGACCTCGGCAAGCAGGTGCCGATCCAGACGATCCTCGACGCCGCGAAGGAGCACGACGCGACCGCGATCGGGCTCTCCGCGCTGCTCGTCTCGACGTCCAAGCAGATGCCGCTGGCCGTGCAGGAGCTCCACCAGCAGGGCCTCGAGTACCCGGTGCTGCTCGGCGGCGCCGCGATCAACCGCAAGTTCGCGCTGCGCGCGCTGTACCCGGGCGGCCACGACGACGACACGGTCTACGACCCCGGCGTCTTCTATTGCAAGGACGCGTTCGAGGGCCTCGCGGTGATGGACCGCCTCGTCGAGCCCGACAAGCGCGCCGAGCTCACCGGCGACGTGCGCGCCGCCGCCGCGCGCCTGCGCAGCGTCGGCGAGGAGGAAGAGGTCCTCGACACGACCGACGACAGCGTCCGCTCCGCGGTGCGCACCGACGTGGAGATCCCCAGCCCGCCGTTCTGGGGCGTGCGCGAGATCGAGGTCGACCGCGACGAGCTCTTCACCCACCTCGACACCCACGTGCTGTTCAAGCTGCACTGGGGCGGCCGCGGCGTGAAGGGCGAGGCGTGGCGAGCACTGCTCTCCGACGACTTCGTGCCGCGCCTGCGGCGCATGTGGGCCGCGGCGGACTACCTCCATCCGCGCGCGCTGCTCGGCTACTTCCCGTGCTACTCCGAGGGCAACGACATCGTGATCCTCGATCCGTCCGACCGCGAGACGGTGATCGAGCGCTTCACCTGCCCGCGCCAGCCCAAGGGCGACCGGCTGTGCCTGGCCGACTTCTTCCGCCCGCGCGGGACGGAGCTCGACGTCGTGGCGCTGCAGGCCGTGACGGTCGGCTCAGAGGTCACCGAGCTGATGGCGCGGCTCGAACAGCAGGGCGAGTTCGCCGAGCAGCTGTTCGTCCACGGGCTGGGCGTGCAGACCGCCGAGGGCCTCGCCGAGTGGCTGCACTGGCGCGTGCGCAAGGACCTCGGGATCGACGTCCGCCAGGGCCGGCGCTACTCGTGGGGCTACCCGGCCGTGCCCGACCAGTCCGAGCACCTCAAGGTCGAGCGCCTGCTGCGGATCTCCGACGTCGGCATGCAGATCACCGACGGCTACGCGCCGCTGCCCGAGCAGTCGACGCTGGCGATCGTCGCCCACCACGTCCAGGCCGGCTACTACGGCATGCGCAACGGGCGCCTGCTGGCCGACGGCTCGCCCGACGACGTGATCCGCGGCACCGCGCGCGACCCGTCCAAGCTGGACGCCGACGCGCTCGCCGCCGAGCCGGCGTAGTTACGCGTCGGCCTCGGCCGCCTGTGGCGCCGAGAGCGAGACCGGCGTGCTGTGCAGCGCGCGCAGGCGCACCTCGCGCCAGGACAGGCCCTCCTTGACGAGCGCCGGCGCGCCCATCACGACCGCGGTCGCGACCTCGACGGCCTGCAGGATGATCCCGTAGCCGAGCGCCTGCGCGGGCGCGACGCCGTACGCGCCGACCAGCACCGCCATGCAGGCGGCCTGGAAGACGCCGAGGTTGGACGGCGTGACCGGGAGCACCGCGGTCACGTTGACGGCGAACAGGATCGCGGCGGCGGCGCCGAGGTCGGCCTTGTGGTCGAGCCCCAGCGCGACCAGCAGCACGTAGCAGGAGATCCACTGCAGCGCCCACGCCGACAGCTGCATGCCGACGGCGATCGAGCCCTCGCGCGGCCGAGCGAACACGGTCAGGCCGGAGCGCACGTGGGCCAGCGCGTCGCGCCCCCGCGAGAGCCAGCGCGACGGGCCGGAGCGGATCAGCGCCGGCGCGACGAGCACGACCAGCAGCACCGCGACCGGCGCCAGGCCGTACCACAGGAGTGCCTGCTGGCGGCCGGCGAACAGCCCGATGGTCGTGAACATCACGGTGCCCAGGATCATCAGCGCGACCACGTTCAAGAGCGTCTGGGAGATCAGCGTGCCGAGTACGACCGGCAGGCGGTCCCGCGCGCGGCCCAGCCTTCGCGCCACCACCAGGGCGCGCGAGGGCTCGCCCAGCCGCGCGGGCAGCGTCGCCGACATCAGGACGCCGATCGTCGTGCCCTGGACCGCGTCCACGAGCTTCACGTCCGGCAGCGCGGCCTTCAGGATCTGATGCCAGGAGACGGCGCGGGCGAGCATCGCCGCGCACATCAGCGCGAGCCCGAACAGCACCCAGGCGGGACTCGAGCGCACGAGCGTGTCGCCGATCCTCCCCACCCCGATGTGGCGCACGGCGAGGTAGGAGCCGACGGCGGTCGCGATTCCCGCGGAGCCGAGCACCGCCCGGCGCACGACGCTCGACGTGTGCCCTGGGAGCGCCGGCTCGAGCGACGGCAGCCGGCGCGCCGGAGCGCGCACGCCGAGGTCCGCGGACGCCAGGCCGATCCGCACCGCGGTTCGCTGGGCGGTGCCGACCGGCGCCGGGATCTCGCGCGCGTCGGCGTAGGCCTCGACGACCTGGCTGGCCACGCGCGGCCAGGTGTAGCGCTGGGCCTCGCTCGCCGCGCCGCGCGCCAGGCGCTCGACGCGCGCGGGATCGAAGGCCAGGTCGCGCAGCGTCTCCGCCAGCCGCGTCGCGTCCCCGCGCGGCACGAGCACGCCACCGGAGCCGACCACGTCGCGATAGCCCGCGATATTGGAGGCGACGACGGGCGTGCCCGCCGCGAAGGCCTCGGTCAGCACCATCCCGAACGACTCCCCGCCCAGCGACGGCGCGCACAGCAGGTCAGCCGCGCGTAGCGTCTGCTCCTTGACCGCGTCGTCCACGCGGCCCAGCGCGGTCACCCCTGCGCCGTCGACCAGCAGCGGCTCGAGCTCGTCGGCGGTCACACCGATGACCGTCAGCTCGGAGGGAATCTGGCTGCGCAGCGCCTCGAAGGCGCGCAGCAGCACCGGCAGGCCCTTGCGCTCGACCGCCTGGCCGACGAACGCGATCCGCAGCGGGTCGCCGCGCCGGCGCGGCAGCGGTGCGGGAATGCCGTCCGCCGGCAGCACGACGCCGTTCGGGATCACGCGGTAGCGGCCGCCGTAGAAGCGCCGGCCGGTCCAGGCCGCCGCCTCGGAGACCGCGATCCGCATGTGTAGGTGGTTGAGCTTGCGGCGCGCGCCCAGCAGCGCGGCGACCTTGTGCGGCAGGATCGACTCCGAATAGCAGTGGAACGTGCCGACGAGCGGCGCGTCGGCGCTCGTCAGCGCGTCCCAGCAGACGACGGGAGCGACCGGCTCGTGCAGGTGGACGACGTCGAAGTCCCCGGCGCGCAGCTCGCGCCGCAGCGTGGCGATCGCCGACGGCGTGCCGGCCAGGTTGGAGACGGCGCCGTTGAAGTCCCAGCCGATCGTGCCGCCGAGCGGTACGAGCCATTCGGGCGCCTCGCGCCGCTGGGGGCGGGCGCCGCGGTGCAGCAATGCCGTCTTGCGCACATCCGGATCAAACGGCGCCAGCACGCGGATCTCGTGGCCCTGGCGGAGCAATTCGGTCGCCAGAGCCTCGATGTGACGCGTCACACCGCCGGGGTAGGTCCAGGAGTACGGGGAAACCAGCGCAACCCGCATGCCCGCGATCCTACGAACATCGGGCGGCGAGCACGATACGGCTAACCGCTCTTCACCTATGCTGGGAGCTGCAGCCATGCCTGAGCGCCAGTTCGTCAAGTACACGTTCCTCAAGGTCGATCCTGCTTGGCGGCGGCTCGACCCCGACGAGCGGGCCCGTCACAAGCGCGAGGTCATCGCTGCCTGCGAGGACTATGCCGCGGAACGCCTGCTGCGCGCGTTCTCCCTGGTGGGTACGCGCGGTGACGCCGATCTCCTGCTGCTCAGCCAGGCCGCGAGCCTCGAGCGGATCCACGAGCTCCACGTCGTCCTGGCCCAGAGCGGGCTGATGGCCTGGTGCGAGACGCCGTATTCGTACCTGGCGATGACCAAGCCGTCGGAATACTCCGAGGAATCCCGGCTCGAGGTCCGCCCCGCCCACTCCAAGTACCTGTTCGTCTATCCGTTCGTGAAGACGCGTGAGTGGTACGGGGTCGACCCCAAGGAGCGCTGGCGGATCATGCAGGAGCACATCCGCGTGGGCCGCGAGTACCCGAGCATCGACCTCAACACGAGCTACTCGTTCGGGCTCGACGACCAGGAGTTCGTCGTCGCCTTCGAGGGCGACGAGCCGGCCGTCTTCCTGGACCTCGTGCAGCGCCTGCGCACGACCGAGGCGTCCGCCTACACCAAGCGCGACACGCCCACGTTCACCTGCATGGCGATGTCCGTCGAGCGCGCGCTGAACGCGCTGGACGGCGCGGCGCTGCGCGTCGAAGCCTGAACTTTCCGGCGCTCGGGCCGATTACCGGGGGCGATGACCCCTCCTGCCATGACCACGCGCACCCGTCACCGCCTGGTGACCCGCTCGGATTTCGACGGGCTCGTCTGCGCCGCACTGCTGAAGCCGCTGGGGCTCCTCGACGACATCCTGTTCGTCCACCCGAAGGACGTGCAGGACGGCAAGGTCGAGCTGGGTCCTGACGACATCACCACCAACCTCCCCTATCACCCGGACGTGGCGATCTCCTTCGATCACCACAGCTCCGAGGCCATCCGCGTCGGCCGGCCGCGCGCGAACCACGTGATCGTGCCGGGCGCCGATTCCGCGGCCCGCGTCGTCTATGAGTACTACGGCGGCGCCGAGCGCTACCCGGGCATCGAGGAGCTGATGAGCGCCGTCGACAAGGGCGACGCCGCGCACTTCACGCTCGACGAGATCCTGCATCCGGGCGGTTGGACGCTGCTCAACTTCCTGATGGACCCGCGCACCGGGCTCGGCCGCTTCCGCGACTTCACGATCTCCAACTACCAGCTGATGATGCAGCTGATCGACGTCTGCACCGCGCTGCCGATCGCCGAGATCCTCCAGACGCCGGACGTCAAGGAGCGCGTGGACCTGTACTTCGCGCACGCCGAGGCCGCCGAGGAGCAGATCCGCCGCTGCGCGACCGTGCACGGGAACCTCGTCGTGCTCGACCTGCGCGACGAGGAGGTCATCCACCCGACGAACCGCTTCACCCTCTACGCACTGTTCCCGCAGTGCAATATCTCGATCCACGTGCTCTGGGGCCTGCGCCAGCAGAACACGGTGTTCGCGACCGGCAAGTCGATCCTCGACCGCTCCTCGCGGACCAACGTGGGCGAGCTGATGCTCAGCTACGGCGGGGGCGGGCACGACGCGGCCGGCACGTGTCAGATCGCCAACGCGGATGCGCCTCGCGTGCTCGCCGAGCTGATCGGCACCATCAACGCGGACGGCTGAACCGGCCGGGGTCATCGCCACCCGCGTGGCGATGACCGCCGGCGTCGCTACGCTCGCGGCGTGCACGCCGCCGACGCGCATCTGCACCGGGCCGATCCGGTCCTGGCGCACCTGATCGACGACTTCGGCGGCCCGCTCGGCCCCGAGACCGACTCCAAGGGCCGGCCGCCCGACGTCTATGGCGCGCTGCTGCGCTCGATCACCGGCCAGCAGTTGTCGGTCAAGGCCGCGCGAGCGATCTACGGGCGCCTGGTCGAGCGCTTCGGCGGCCGCGCGCCCACACCGCGCGAGCTGCTGGACGACGACCCCGACGCGATGCGCGCCGCCGCCGGGCTCTCGCGCGCCAAGGTCGTCTCGCTGCGCTCGCTGGCCGAGCACGTGCTCGAGGGCGAGCTCGAGCTCGAGCGCCTGACCGAGCTCTCCGACGCCGAGGTGCTGCGCGAGCTCGTGGCGGTCAAGGGCATCGGCGAGTGGACCGCGCACATGTTCCTGATGTTCACCCTGCACCGGCCGGACGTGCTGCCGGTCGGCGACCAGGGCATCAAGAACGCGATCGCGCGCGCCTACGCGCTCGACGGCATCCCCAAGCCGGACGCGATGATCGAGCTCGCCGAGCCGTGGCGCCCGTATCGCACGCGGGCGTGCGAGTACCTGTGGCGCTCGCTCGACAACGTGCCGGTCACCTGAGCCGCGCCTCGTCGAGGTCGAGGTCGCGCTCGACGAGCCGCAGCGTCTGCTGGCGCGCGCGGCCGTCGTTGCGCAGCCCCAGCAGCGTCGCCCGCTCCGTGTTGATCAGCTCGCGCCGCAGGTCGCGGTAGCGCAGCCGCTCCTCGCGCACCTCGTCGATGGCGTCGCTCGGCTCGTTGCCGAGGATCGCCATGCACTGGCGGAAGCGCGCTCGGTAGAGGTCGCGCATCCGGCGCAGCGGCTCGTCGTCGACGCGGCCCTCGGACTCGAGCTCGTCGAGCCGGTCGAGCGCGGCCTGCGCGGTCTCGAGCCGCGCGATCGCCTCCTCGGGGCTCCAGGAGCGTCCGTCGTTGAGCTTGAGCGCGCGGATCAGCGTGGGCAGCGTCAGGCCCTGGCCGACGAGCGTGACGAGGATCACGATGAACGTCAGCACCAGCACGGTCGACTCGGGGTCCTTGGAGCCGATCGAGAGCGCCGCGGCGAACGAGATCGCGCCGCGCATGCCGCACCAGCCGACCACGATCCGCTCGCGCCGGCTCAGCCCGCCCGAGGGCGGCAGGTAGACGAACAGCAGGCGCACGAGCACGACGACGGCCGACAGGGCGAGCCCGGCGAGCGCGAGATGGCCGAGCGTGTCCGGCAGCCGCTTGAGCTGGAGCCCGAGCAGCACGAACAGCAGCGTCTCGAGCCCGAAGATCATCGTGTCCCAGAACGCGACCGCGTTCAGGCGCGTGTCGGCGTCGAAGAACTCCGACTGGCGCCAGCCCGCGTAGACGCCGCAGACCGCCGAGGCGAGGATCCCGGACGCGCCGAGCTGCTCGGCGGCGATGTAGCTCGCGTACGCGGACAGGATCGTCAGGACGATCGAGATCTCGACCTCCGGCGACTTGCGGATCGCGTACAGCATCAGCCAGCCGACGGCGATCCCGACCGCCGCCCCGCCGAGCGTGGCGACCACGAAGTCCAGCAGCGCGTGCTCGGGCCGGAAGCTCGCCCCGACCCCCGCCAGAGCGACCTTGAACGCGGTCAGCCCGGTGGCGTCGTTGATCAGCGACTCGCCGGACACCAGCAGCTTCACGCGCTCGGGCACCTGGACGCGCTTGAACGTCGCGGTCGCGGCCACCGCATCGGTCGGCGCCACCACCGCGCCGAGCGTGAAGGCCAGCGGCCACGAGAGCCCGTCGACCAGCGCGTGGGCGGCGACCGCGACCGCGACCATCGTCGCCAGCACGAGCGTGAACGCCAGCCCCGCCAGCGCGTGGCTCTCGGCGCGAAGCTCGCGCGGCGAGGAGTACCAGCCGGCCGACAGCAGCAGCGGCGGCGCGAACACCAGCAGCACGGCGTGCGAGTCCATCCGCACCTCGGGGACGTGCGGCACGAACGCGAGCCCGAGCCCGCCGAGCACGAGCACGATCGGGTACGGGATCCCCGCGCTGTCCGCCGTCCGGACGAACAGGAGCGCGGCGAACAGGAGCACGAAGAGGAACTCGAGGTCGCCCACGTTCGCCCGCAGTCTAGGATCGCGGCCCGTGCTCACGCCACCGCTCGACGCGACCGACCACGTCACCGGCCCGCAGGACGCCCCGCTGGAGCTCGTGATGTACGGCGACTTCCAGTGCCCGTACTGCACGGCCGCGCAGTCGATCGTGCGCCGGGTGCGGAAACGGCTCGACGGGCGCCTGCGGGTCGCGTTCCGTCACCTGCCGCTGCCCGAGGTCCATCCGGACGCGCAACGCGCGGCCGAGGCGTCGGAGGCCGCGGCCGCCCAGGGCGCGTTCTGGGAGATGCACGACGCGCTCTACGCCGGCCACGGCAAGCTCGGCGAGGGCGACCTGATCGCCGCCGCAGGCAGGCTGGGGCTGGACACCGAGCGCTTCGCGCGCGAGCTGCGCGACGGCCGCTACGCGGCGCGAGTGGCCCGCGACGCTGACGCGGCCCGAGCGGCCGGCGTGCTGGCCACGCCCGCGTTCTTCGTCAACGGCGAGCTCCACGGCGGCGCGTTCGACGCCGGCTCGCTGGTCGAGGCGCTCGAGCGCGGGTGAGCCCACTCACGTCCGTTCAGGTTGGCGGCCACTACCCTAGGCGCGCAATGTCACGTCGCCTGCCGCTCGCCCTGCTCGCCGTGCTCGTCGCCGCCTGCGGCGGGAAGTCCAAGCAGTCGGTCGATCCCGTGAGTAACGTCCCGTCCGAGAACGGCATCCGCGCGCACGTGGAGATCGCCGCGGACCCGACCAAGAGCGACTTTCCGGACCCCGCGGGCAAGTCGCTCACCGACCTCTCCAAGTCGACGGTGGCGGGCCCGACGCTGGCGATGGCCAGCTCGGTGTTCACGACCGGCCCCAGCCGGGTCGCGTTCGGCGTGATCGACAAGAACGGCTCGCCGGTCTACGGGCCGACCGCGCTCTACGTCGCGCGCAACCCCGCCGCGCCCGCCGAGGGTCCCTACCTCGCGCCGGCGGACGTGCTGCTGACCGACAAGCGGTATCGCTCCAAGCAGGCGGCGACGGCGAGCGACCCGTTCGTGGCGGTGTACGGCGCCGAGGTGCCGTTCTCCAAGCGCGGCGCCTACGCGGTGCTGTCGGTGACCAAGGGCCCCGACGGGCGCCTGATCGGCGCGGGCCAGACCGTCAACGTCTCCAGCCAGAAGGCCGATCCGATCCCCGAGGTCGGCGACAAGGCGCCGCTGGTGCACACCGACACGCTGGCGAGCGCCAAGGGCGACGTCTCGAAGATCGACACCCGCTCGCCGCCGGATGACATGCACGACGTGGACTTCGCGTCGGTGGTCGGCAAGAAGCCGGTGGCGCTGCTGTTCGCCACTCCGCAGCTGTGCCAGTCGCGCGTCTGCGGCCCGGTCACCGACATCGAGGTGCAGATGAAGGCCAAGTACGGCAAGCAGATGGACTTCATCCACCAGGAGGTCTACGTCGACAACGACATCCAGAAGGGCCTGCGGCCGCCGCTCAAGCAGTTCAGCCTGCCGTCTGAGCCGTGGCTGTTCGTGGTGAACAAGGCGGGCACGATCACGGCGCGGCTCGAGGGCTCGATCGGCGTCAAGCAGTTCGAGGCTGCCATCAAGACCGGGCTGTGAGACGCGCGCTCGCGGCGTGCGCGGCGGCGGCGACCGCCGCCTTGGCGGCGCCGGCGGCCGCGTCAGCGCACGGGCTCGCGCAGCGCGAGGCCCTGCCGATCCCGCAGTGGCTGTTCGCGTGGGCCGCCGCGGCGGTGCTCGTGCTCTCGTTCTTCGCGCTCGCCGTGTTGTGGCCGGAGCCGCGTCTGGAACGCGACGACTGGCGGCCGGTCCCCGGCGGGCGGGTGCTCGCGAGCGCGCCCGCGCGGGCGCTGTACGCGGCATTCGGCGTGCTCCTGCTGGTGGTGACGATTTTGGCCGGCTACCTCGGCAGCGGCACGGCGCTGGACAACTGGGCGCCGACCTTCATCCTGATCACGTTCTGGGTCGGGCTCGTGTTCGCGTCGATCCTGTTCGGCGACCTCTTCCGCGCGTTCAGTCCCTGGCGCGCGCTCGGGCGGCTGCTGCCCGAGCTGAACCGTCCCTACCCGGAGCGGTTCGGCCGCTACCCGGCCGCGGCCGGGCTCGTGGTCTTCACCTGGATCGAGCTCGTCTCGGGCTGGGGCGACCATCCGGCGCGGCTCGTGACGGCGGCACTCGGCTACACGGTGCTCACGCTGGCGGCGCAGGTCTACTACGGCGTCGAGACGTGGTCGCGCTACGGCGAGTCGTTCTCGGTCTACTACAACTTCTTCTCGCGCCTGTCGGTGTGGGAGACGCGCGACGGCACCGTCGGCGTGCGACGTGCGCTGGGCGGCCTGCCGGGGCTGGACACGCCGCCGGGCACGGTCGCGGTCGTGATGGTGATGATCGGCACGGTCACGTTCGACGGGCTGAGCCAGGGCCAGTTGTGGCGCAACCTGTCGGCCAACGGCGTGGACGCGCTCGGCTCGCTCGGGATCGGCGCGCTCACCGCGTCGCGGATCATCGCCACGATCGGCCTGGCGTGCGGCGTCGGGCTCGTCTCGGGCTTCTACCGGCTCGGGATCGACGGAGCGCTGTCGGTCGGCGGCGGGATGACGCTCGAGCGCCTGCAGCGCGGCTTCGTGCACTCGCTCGTCCCGATCGCCGCGGTCTACGTGGCCGCGCACTACTTCACGTTCCTGATCTTCGAGGGCCAGGCGATCGGCTACCTGGCGTCGGATCCGTTCGGCCAGCTGTGGAACCTGTTCGGCACGGCGTCGTGGGGCATCAACTACAACGTGTTCCCGCAGAAGGACACGTGGTACGTGCAGGTCGCGTTCGTCGTCGTCGGCCACGTGGCCGCGCTGGCGCTCGCGCATGACCGCGCGCTCACGCTGTACGGTCAGGCGAAGCTGGCGGTGCGCTCGCAGTACTGGATGCTCGGCGTGATGGTCGGGTTCACCTCGCTTGCGCTGTGGCTGCTGGCACAGGCCGGCGCCTGATTGCTCATGCAACTTTCTGGCACGAAGCTCGCTGACTCGATCGCGTACGTCAAGGACGGCAACGTGTGGCTCTCCACCCCGGACGGCGCGCGCTCCTTAGGGGAGTCGAGCGGCTAGCAAACAGCGGGGGGCGGCGGGGCGCTCGGCGACGGCCGAGCGCCCCAGGCGGTCCACTCCGCGAGCGCGGCGCGCGGGGCGGTCAGGTCGGTGCTGACCAGGCCGGTCGGGAAGCGGTCGTCCTGGCGGAACGTGTACTGGATCGCGACCGTCACCTGCGGATCGTCGAACCAGGTGACGAGCCGCTCGTGCAGCGCGCGGCAGCCCGCCTGGTCGTCGGCGATCGACTGCGCGGCCGAGAGGTCCTCGGGCGCCGGGCCGACGCCCGTCTCGGTGATCCAGATCGTGAACGGGTGCGGGCAGCCGCGGGCGGCGAGCGCCTGCGTGACCGCCGGGACGGGGTCGTCGCCGCCGATGTACGCGTGCTGGGTCCAGACCGTCGACGCGCAGACGACGTCCTGCGGCAGGCCGGCGATGAACTCCGGTACCGACGTGACGTAGCGGGTCGGCTTGAGCAGCCCGGCGGTCTCCCCCAGCACGAGCTGCTGATCGCCGGTGAGCGTGGTCTGCAGCGTCCGCGCGAGGTCCGCGTAGGCCGCCGGGGCCAGCGAGGGCGAGGCGGGATCGCAGGCGGCGCGCTGCGGGCTGACGAATGCGGGGTGGTTGGGCTCGTTCCAGGCGCTCCAGTAGCGCAGGTCGGCGCCCGCCTGCACCGCGGCGGCCTGCAGCGCGCTGACGAGCTGGCGGTAGGCGCCGAGCGCGTCGGCGCGCGGCGGCCGCGCGCTCGGGCCGGCGCTCGGGCGCTCGCAGCCTGAGGCGGGAGCGGCGGCCCAGGCCGGCGTGCCGGTGATCACGACGAGCGCCTGCCAGCCGCCCTCGCGCTGGCGCGAGGCGAGCGCCTTGAGCTGGTCGCGCACACCGACCCAGGGCAGGCAGGGACCGGTCGCGCGCACGCAGCCGGCCTGCGGCGCGTCGAGATTCGCGGGCACGTCCGGGCTGGGCTGGATCGCGGCCCAGTCGATGACGAGCCGGTAGAACGCGGGCCTGATCGCGCCCAGCGCGTCGCGCCAGCGGTTCCACGGCTCGGGCAGCGCGCGGTCGGCCGGGCTCGCCACGAGGTTCGGGTTGAACTCCGTCACCCCGATCGCCAGGCCGGACCCGGCCGCGGGCGGCCCGGGCGTGGGCGTCGCGGCGGGCGGCGGCGTGGCCGTGGCCGCCGGAGCGGGCGCGGCCGGCGGCTGGGCCACGGCGGGCGGGCGCTTGAGCACGAACGCCGTCACCGCGACGGTGACGAGCGCCAGGGCGACGCCGGAGCCGATAAGGAGGCGCGGACTGGGCACCCAGTCGAGGCTACGAGGCGGCCACGTCGCTACGCCTCGCAGCGGTCCGGCGGCGGCGGGTCGGTGGGGTTCGCGCGCGCCGCTCCGCCCCACGCGGTCCACTCGAAGAGCGCCGGATAGGCCCGGCTGAGGTCCGGCTTGACGAGCCCGGTCGGGAACAGCGCGTCCTCGCGGAACGTGTACTGAAACGCCGCGGTCACGGCCGGGTCGCGATACCAGCGGCGCAGGCGGGCGTGCAGGCGCGAGCAGGCGCGCACCTCGGAGGCGTGCGACGTGCGCCGGGCCTCTCCCGAGCGCGGCGCGCCGACGCCGGTCTCCGTGATCCAGATCGCGCGTGGCGGGCAGCCCTTGCGACGCAGCGCGCCCTCGAGGTCCTTGACCGGGTCGTGGCCGCCGACGTAGCCGTGCTGCGTCCAGATCGGCGACCCGCACGCGAGGTCGGCCGGGAGGTCGGCCACGAATTCCCCGACCGACGTGGACTTCGGCTTGCGCTCGTCCAGCCCCGCGAGCTCGCCGAGGACCAGCTGCTGGTCGCCGGGGGCGGCGTCGAGCTGCCGGGCGAGCTCGCGCGCCATCTCGACGTAGGGTGCCACGGCCGCCGAGGGCGCACTCGCATCGCAGGTGCGGCGCTGGGGCGAGATGAAGTACGGGTGGTTGGGCTCGTTCCACGGCGTCCAGTAGCGCAGCTCGGCGCCGTCCCGGCGCGCCTCCTCGAGCACGGCAGACACAAACCGCCCGTAGGCCGCGATGTCCGGCGCGCGCGAACGCGGCTGGGTGCCGGCCCGCTCACAGCCGCCCGGGCCGTGGGCCGCCCACGCCGGCGTCCCCGTCACGACCGCGAGCGCCGCCCAGCCGCCCTGCCGCTGGCGCGCCGCGAGCGCGCGCAGCGTGTCGCGCAGCCCACCGTACGCGCCGCACGGCCCCAGGCCGCGCTGACAGCCGTCCGTGAACGCGTCGAACACCGGCCTGTCCGCCTGCGGCTCGAGCGACGGCCAGTCGAGCACGAGCCGGTAATACGCGGGCTTCAGCCGGTCGACGGCATCCGTCCAGCGTGCGAACTCCGGCGCGACGGCGTGCGCGCCACGCGGCCAGATGAAGTTCGGGTTCTGCTCGGTGAGCCCGACGGCGAGCGAGCCCGCGGGCGTCGCGGTGGGCACCGGAGACGCGGTCGGGGCCGGGGGAGCCGGCGTCGGCGTGCGAGCCGGCGGCGTCGACGCAGGCTCGTCGCCGGAGGAGGAACAGCCACCCTGGCAGCCGGCGAGCAGCAGCACGCCGCCGGCCAGCGCCGCGCTCAGCGCGCGGCGGGAAGCCACAGAACTAGACGGCCGAGACCTCTTCCTCCTCCGCGACGCGGAAGGAGGAGCCGCAGCCGCAGGCGGCGATCACGTTCGGGTTGTCGACCTTGAAGCCGGCGCCCTGCATGCTCTCGACGTAGTCCACGACCGCGCCCTTGACGTACGGGAGGCTGGGAGTGTCGACCAGGATGCGGAGCCCGTGGTCCTCGAAGACCTCGTCGCCGTCGCGCTGCGTGTCGAACGCGAGCGCGTACTGGAAGCCGGAGCAGCCGCCGCCGCGCACCCCGACGCGCAGACCCGAGGTCTGGACGTCGGCGCTCTGCGACGCCAGGAACTCCTGGACCTTCTCTGCGCCCTTTTCGGTGAAGGTGATCACGTCGTGTGCTCCCGGGGAGGTTTCTTCCCTGCCAATACTTCCCGAAGTGTAGCGACCGCTACGCTGTCTCGCAGATGCCCAGCACCGACGACCTCAAGGAGCGCATCGAGGCCGCGATCCCCGGCGCGCAAGCCAGTGTCACCGACCTTACCGGCGGCGGGGACCACTTCCGTGCCACGGTCGTGGCGCCCGAGTTCGCGGAGCTCAACCGCATCGAGCAGCACCGCCGTGTCTACGCGGTGTTCGGGACCGAGATCGGCGGCCCCATCCATGCCCTGTCCCTCGTCACGAAGGCGGAATAGACACGTGAGCGACACCAGCAACCCCATCCGCGACGAGATCCAGAAGGCGATCTCCGAGCACGAAGTCATCCTGTTCATGAAGGGTCGCCCGGAGCAGCCGATGTGCGGCTTCAGCGCCCGCACGGTCGCGGCCCTGGACTCGCTCGGCGCGTCCTATGCGGCGGTCGACATCCTGCCCGACCCGCGCATCCGCCAGGAGCTGAGCGCGATCTCCAACTGGCCCACGATCCCCCAGCTGTTCGTCAAGGGCGAACTGGTCGGCGGCTGCGACATCGTGACCGAGATGTACGAGACGGGCGAGCTCGCCGAGACGCTCGGCGTCAAGACTCCCGAGAGCGCGCCCGACGCGGCGCCGGCCGCCGCGGAACCGGGTGCCCCGCCGCTCCAGATTCAGAACCACCTGTAGCCCGGCCTGCGCGCTGGCGGCGCTGCTCGTCGCAGCGCCGGCGGCGCGCGCCGACCCGGTCGGCGAGGGCACCGCGAAGCACGCCGCGGCGCCCTCGCTCGTCTCCGCCGCCGGCCTCGCGGCCGCACAGCGGTACGCCCGCACTCGCGCGGGCGACGTCGCGTTCGCGGTCGCCGACGAACACGGCCGGCTGCACGGACTGAACGGGGGAGAGCACTTCCCGTCGGCCAGCGTGGTCAAGGCGATGCTGCTGGTCGCGGCGCGGCGCCGCGACGGCAGCGGCTCCGTCAGACAGGCCGCGCTACTCGCGCCGATGATCACGGTCTCCGACAACGACGCCGCCGAGGCGGTGTTCGACGAGGTCGGCACGGACGGGCTACGGGCGGTCGCGCGCGCGGCGCGCATGCGCAGCTTCTCCATCAACACGGCGCTCTTCGAGGCCCAGATCACCGCCGCCGACCAGGCCCGCTTCTTTCTGCGGATCGACCGGCTGGTGCCGGCCGCCCACCGCGCCTACGCGCGCCGGCTGCTCTCCTCGATCACGCCCGGGCACCGCTGGGGGATCGCGCCGGTCGCCAAGCAGCGCGGCTACAAGGCGTTCTTCAAGGGCGGCTGGCGAACCGGCCTCACCCACCAGGCCGCGCTACTGGAGCGCGGAGGACGCCGGGTCGCGCTCGCGATCCTCACGCGCGGCGAACCGTCCATGGCGTACGCCGAGGCCACGCTGGCCGGCATCGCCGCCCGTGTCCTCGCTCAGTGAGCGCTTGACGAAGTACGCGCCGAGCACGACCGCGACGCTGAGCAGCCCGAGCCACAGTTGCGAGCGCACGTCCTTCACGAGCGCCATCGAGACGATCACCACCCCGATCGCGGTGATCGCGAAGTACGTGAGGTACGGATAGAGCCACATCCGCACCTGCAGCCGCTCCGGGTCGTCGCGCTCCAGCTGCCGCCGCATCACGAGTTCCGAGACCGCGATCAACAGGTACACGAACAGCGCCACGGCACCCGACGAGTTCAGCAGGAAGAGGAAGACCTTCCCCGGCGAGATCACGTTGGCGATCACCGACAGGAAGCCGACCGACGTGGCGATGACGATCGCCCGCGCGGGCACGCCGCGGCCGTTGAGGCGCACCATCCACTGCGGGGCGTCCCCGCGCCGGGCGAGCGCGAAGTTCATCCGCGAGGCCACGTAGAGCCCGGAGTTCAGGCAGGACAGCACGGCGGTGAGGACGATCGCGTTCATCACCTGCGCCGCGGCCGGGATGCCGATCTGATCGAGCGCCGCCGCGAACGGGGATTGGCCGAGCTTGGCCGAGTTCCACGGGAGGATCGCCACGATCAGGAACACCGCGAGCACGTAGAAGACCAGCACGCGCACGGCGACCTGGTTCGTGGCCCGGGTCACCGCCGCGCCCGGCTCGTCGGATTCCGCGGCGGCGATCGTTGCTATCTCGGCGCCCACGAACGCGAAGATGACGATCACGATCCCGGACAGGATCGTCATGCCGCCCTTGGGCGTGAAGCCCCCCTGGGCGGTCAGCTGGCCGGCGCCGTGACCGACCACGTACACGCCCGCGATCACGATGAAGGCGACGATCGCGGCGACCTTGATCGAGGCGAACCAGAACTCGAACTCGCCGTAGGCGCGCACCGACGCGAGGTTGGTCGCGGTCAGCAGCGCCATCAGCACCAGGCTCGACGCCCAGATCGGCACGCCGGGGAGCCACCCCTGGATGATCGCCGCCCCCGCCGCGGCTTCCACGGCGAGCACGATGACCCAGAAGTACCAGTAGAGCCAGCCGACGAGAAACCGCGCCCAGCCGCCGAGCGCCGCGCCCGCGTAGTCGGCGAACGAGCCGGTGCTCGGATGCGCCACCGCCATCTCGCCGAGCATCCGCATCACGAGGACGACGAGCGCGCCTGCGGCAAGATAGGAGAGCACCGCCGCCGGCCCGGTCTGGTTGATGACCGCCCCCGAGCCGACGAACAACCCGGCACCGATCACCCCACCCAGCGAGATCATCGTCACGTGGCGGCGCTTGAGGCCGCTCTGAAGCCCACCGCGATCCTCGATCATGACTCCTCCCTACCCACGCATCGCCGTCATCCACCATCTGCAGCGGCCGTTCCTCGGGCACGCGACGGCGCTCGGGCGCGTGGAGGAGCACTTCGGGACGCTGCCGGACCTCGACGGCGTGGACGCCGTCGTGTCGCTCGGCGGGGAGCCGTCGGCGTGGGAGCTGCCGCAGGAGGTCGCGCTGCTGCGCGAGGCGCTGGCCCGCGAGCTGCCCGTGCTCGGCGTCTGCCTCGGTGCGCAGATCCTCGCGCTGGCCGCCGGCGGGAGCGTGGCGCGCCTGCCCCGCCGGCATGTCGCGTGGGAGCCGCTGCGCGTGGTCGCCTCCGAGGACCCGGTGCTCGGCGCGCTGCCGGCCGGGGCGGCGGGCCTGCACTGGAACCAGGACGGCATCGAGCCGCCGCACGGCGCCGTCGAGGTGCTGGCGCGCCCGGACGGCAGCGGCGCCGAGGGGTTCCGCGTCGGCCGGCAGGCCTGGGGCGTGCAGTTTCACCCCGAGGTCGACGCGGACGCGCTGGACGGCTGGTACGCCGACTGGGGCGAGCTGCTGGCGCCCGCCGCGGTCACCGAGGCACAGGCCCGCACCGCCGACGCACGCAATCTCCCCGGCCAGGCCGCGCTCGCCGCGGCGATCTTCGGCAGCTTCGCCCGTCATGCCGGTTCCTGACGCCGTCGCCTACGTGCGCGCCGCGCTTCCGCGCCCGCCCGCGCGCGTGCTCGAGGTCGGCGCCGGCGACGGCTCGCTGGCCGCCGCGCTGGGAGACTACGACGTCGTCGCGATCGACCCGGCGGGCGCGCCGCCCGTGCTCGCCGTGGCGCTCGCCGACTTCGAGGCCCCGCCGCGCTCCTTCGATGCGGCGGTCGCGGTCACGTCGCTGCACCACATCGTGCCGCTCGGCGAGTCGTTGCGGAAGCTCGCCGGGCTCATGCGCCACCGCGCGCGGCTCGTGGTCGACGAGTTCGACGTCGGCGCGGTGGACGAGCGCGCGCTGACGTGGCGGCGCGAGGACGAGCGGCCCGGCGACACGCTCGCCCTGCTGCGCGAGCACCTGCACCCGTTGGCGCGCATCCGCGAGGAGCTGGCGGCGTGGTTCGACGTCGGCGAGCCCGTCCCGGGCGCCTACCTGTACCGCTGGAACCGCGACCCGGCGCTGCGCGGCGAGGAGGAGGCGCTGATCGCGGCGGGCGAGCTGCCCGCCACCGGAGCCCGCTTCGTGGCGGTGCGGCGCTAGTGGGCGTGTCCGGAAGTACGGCGTATCGCCGGCGAATGCACGGGTCGTCGCTGCCCGCGGCGGACGCCGCTCGCATGCTGGTGGTACGTGGGCGGCGGCCGCCGCCCGGCAGCGGCGGGCCGAGCCCGCCGGAATACGTCGTACTTCTGGACGCGTCCACCAAATGACCGCGCCGCTGCGCTGGGACGGCGAGCGCCTGTTCATCCTCGACCAGACGCGGCTGCCGGGCGAGGAGGTCGAGCTGGTGCTGACCGGCGCCGAGGACACCGCCGACGCGATCCGGCGCCTCGCCGTGCGCGGCGCGCCGCTGATCGGCGTGGCGGCCGCCTACGGGCTGGCGATGGCGGTCGCCGCCGATCCGGACGCGCTCGAGCCGGCCGCCGCGCTGCTGGCGGGTACGCGCCCGACGGCGCGCAACCTCGCCTGGGCGGTCGAGCGGGTCGCCCGCGCCGGCGTCGCGGGCGCGCGCGCCGAGGCCGAGGCGATCGAGCGCGAGGATGCCGCCGCCAGCGCCGCGCTGGCCCGCCACGGCGCCGAGCTGCTGGAGGCGGCGCTGCCCGCGCGGCCGCTCACGCTGATGACCCACTGCAACTCCGGCGCGCTGGCCGCGTCCGGCCGCGGCACCGGCCTGGGCGTGATCGCCGAGCTCGCCGACCGCCGCGACGTGCGCGTGCTGGCCTGCGAGGCGCGCCCGCTCCTGCAGGGCGCGCGGCTGACGGTGTGGGAGCTGCGCCGCTGGGGGATCGAGCACGCGTTGCTGGTGGACTCCGCGGCGGCCGGGCTGATCCGCCGCGGCGAGGTCGACGCGGTCGTGACGGGGTTCGACCGCGTGGCGGCCAACGGCGACGTCGCCAACAAGGTCGGGACCTATGGGCTCGCGCTCGCCGCGTCCGCCGCGGGCGTCCCGTTCCTCGCCGCCGGGCCGTCCTCGTCGGTCGATCTCGGCCTGGCGACCGGCGACGAGATCGAGATCGAGGAGCGCGACGCCGCCGAGGTGCGCGGGCTCGCCCCGCCCGGGACGCCGTGCCGCAACCCCGCGTTCGACGTCACGCCCGCCGCGCTCGTGTGGGCGCTCGTCACCGAGCGCGGCGTCGCGCGCCCGGTCACTCCCGCGTCGGTGGCGGCAGTCGCGTGAGCCGGCCCTGGAGGAACTCGCGCTCGACCTCGCTGTCGGTCAGCGCGAGCGCGGCACGGTAGGCGCCTGCGGCCTCCTCGGTCCGCTCCAGCCGGCGCAGGAGGTCCGCGCGGGCGGCGTGGAACAGGTGGTACTCGTCGAGCTCGGCCAGCTCGTCCATCAGCGCCAGCCCGGCGTCCGGCCCGTCGCGCTCGGCGACCGCGACGGCGCGGTTGAGCGCCACGATCGGCGTCGGCGCGATCTCCATCAGGCGGTCGAAGAGCCAGACGATCCGCGCCCAGTCCGAGCCACGCGAGTGCTGGGCGGCGATCGACGCCTGCAGTAGGTACGGCCCCAACCGCCCGAGCCGCCAGGCGCGCGCGAGCAGCGTCTCGCCCTCGGCGATCGCCGCGACGTCCCAGCGCGAGCGGTCCTGCTCGGCGAGCAGCACGAGCTTGCCGTCGGCATCGACACGTGTGTCGCGGCGCGAATCCTGCAGGAGCAGCAGCGCGAGCAGCGCGAGCGCCTCCGGCTCGTCGGGCATCAGCTCGACGAGCACGCGCGCGAGCCGGATCGCCTCCGCGCACAGCTCACGCCGCACCGGCGGGCCGTAGCCGGCGTTGAAGACCAGGTAGAGCGTCACCAGCACGCTGTGCAGGCGCGCCGGGAGGTCCGCGTCGCGCGGGACCTCGTAGCGGATGCCGGTCGCGGCGATCTTGCGCTTGGCGCGCACGATCCGCTGCGCCATCGCCGGCTCGGCGACCAGGAAGGCGCGCGCCACCTCGGCCGTCGTGAGCCCGCCGAGCGCCCGCAGCGTCAGAGCCACCCGCGCCTCCGCGGCCAGCGCCGGGTGGCAGACCGTGAAGATCAGCCGCAGCCGGTCGTCCGGGATCGGGCTCACGGGCTCGGCTTCGTCATCGTCGGGATCCCCGCCCAGCGCTCGCAGCTCGGTCTCCAGCGCGGCCCGGCGGCCCGCCCAGCGGCGCTCGGACCGGATCCGGTCGATCGCCCGGTTGCGGGCGGCGGTGACGATCCAGGCGGCCGGGTTGTCCGGCACGCCGCGCTCCGGCCAGCGCTCGAGGGCGACCAGGAACGCGTCCTGCACCGCCTCCTCGGCGCGGTCGAGGTCGCCCAGGATGCGGGCCAGGGTGGCGACCGCCTGCCCCGACTCACGCCGGAACAGACGGTCGACCAGAACGTTCTGCGGGCCGCGGTTCAGGACGCCGTGGACTCCGCGCCGGCGCCGATGCTCGCCTCGACGGCCGCGTAGTCCATCACCGGCCGCACCTCGATCGCGCCGTAGCGGGCCTCGGGGATCTTGGCCGCCCAGGCGAGCGCCTCGTCGAGGTCCTTGCACTCGAGCACGTAGTAGCCGCCGAGCTGCTCCTTGGTCTCGGCGAAGGGGCCGTCGGTGAGCAGACGCTCGCCGTCGCGCACCCGCACCGTGGTGGCCGTGGCGCTCGGCTGGAGGCCGTCGCCGCCGCCGAACACGCCCGCCTCGCGGGAAGCCTCGCCGAACGCGCCGTGCGCCTGGAACGTGGCGGCGATGTCCTGCGGCGTCGCGTTCGCATAGTTGGACTCATCGTTGTAGATCAGCGCGAGGAACTTCATGGCACCCTCCGTTCGGGATCGTCCGCGACGCCCACCGTCGCGGTCCGACCATACGACGCTCGCGTGAGGCGCACTCGACATTCCTGGCGCGCAAACGCTCGCCGCACCGCCCAGCTAGCCTCCCCCGGATGCCGGTCTCGATCGTGACGGACACCACCATGTACCTGCCGCCGGAGGTGGTCGCCCGCCACGATCTCCACCTGGTCTCGCTCTACGTCAACTGGAACGGGCGCACGGACCGCGAGGCGGACCTCCCGGACTACGACGGGTTCTACGACTTCCTGCGCTCCGGCGGCGAGCTGCCGAGCACGTCGCAGCCCTCGCTGGGAGACTTCCTGACGGTCTACGAGCCGCTCGTCGAGCGCGGCGACGACATCCTCTCGATCCACCTGAGCGGCGACATCAGCGGCACCGTCCGGACCGCCGAGCAGGCCCGCGACGTGCTGATCGAGCAGGGGATGGCGCCGGAGCGGATGGTCGTGATCGACTCCAAGACCGGCTGCGCGGGCCACGGATTCATGGCCGTCGCGGCCGCCAACCACGCCGCCGACGGGCTCGCCGCGGCCGCCGCGGCGGCGCGCACGCTGCGCGAGGACCTGCAGATCCTCGTGATGGTCGACACGCTCGAGTACCTGCGCCGCGGCGGGCGGATCGGCGCCGCCAGCGCGTGGATCGGCGCCACCCTCAAGGTCAAGCCGATCCTTACGATCGACGGTGGCATGCAGCCCGTGGAGCGCGTGCGCACGGCCGGCCGCGCGTTCGAGCGGCTGATCGCGCACTTCGAGCAGCGCAAGGCCGACGGCTGCGACGCGTTCGCCGTCCAGCACATCCAGGCGCCCGCGGAGGCCGAGCGCCTCGTGGAGCGCGGCCGGGCGATCTACGGGAGCGACCCGGTGCTGGTGTCGGAGATCGGCCCCGTGATCGGGACCCACATTGGGCCGGGCGTGCTCGGCGTCGCGGGCCTGCGCACCGCACTGCTCGGGCCGATGTGAAGGAATCCGCCGGCGCGGTCCGAACCTCGCTGGCGGATGAGCATCCCCCTCGATCCGCTGCCCCAGGACGACCCGCCGACGGTCCAGGTCGTCCCGGCGTTCTCGCCGCGGATCATCCTGCGGACGCTGGCCGTCATGCTGATCTTCGCGCTCGCGCTGTACCTCGTCTTCCTGCTGCGCAAGCCGATCAGCTGGGTCCTGGTCGCGTCGTTCCTGGCCGTCGCGCTGTCGGGCCCGGTCAACACGCTCAACCGCTACATGCGGCGCGGGTTCGCGATCGCGCTCGTGTACCTGGGACTACTGCTGATCCCGGTGGGGATCGGCGCGGCGATCGTGCCGCCGCTCGTGACGCAGTCCAACCGGCTGATCCAGAACCTGCCCAGGTACGCCACCGACGCGCAGGACTTCTCGCAGAAGAACGCCACGCTGCGCAAGCTCGAGAAGGACTACAACATCACGAGCAAGCTGCAGCAGCAGGCCGCGAAGCTGCCCGCGCGGATCGGGGACGCGGCCAACGTGCTCGGCAACATCGGCCTCGGCGTCGTGAACTCGCTGTTCGCGCTGTTCACGATCCTCGTGCTGGCCGCGTTCCTGCTCGGCAGCGGGCGCGGGTGGGTCCAGAAGGCGATCGAGCTGCGACCACCCGAGCACGCCGAGCGCCTGGAAGTGGCGCTGGGCCACATGAGCCGCGCGGTTGGCGCCTACGTCGGCGGCGCGCTCGCGCAGGCGACCGTCGCGGGCATCGTGGCCTACATCGTGCTGCTCATCCTCGGCGTGCCGTTCGCCGCCGCGCTGGCGATCATCGTCTTCTTCGCGGACCTGATCCCGCTCGTCGGCGCGACGCTCGGCGCGGTCCTCGTGGCGGTCGTGACGCTGTTTCAGGACTTCCCGACCGCGACGATCATCTGGGCGATCTTCTCGGTCGTCTACCAGCAACTCGAGAACACGCTGATCCAGCCGCAGATCCAGCGCCGCGCCGTCAACGTGCACCCGTTCCTCGTGCTCGTGGCGGTGCTCTTCGGCTCCACGCTGCTCGGCGTGCTCGGCGCGCTGGTGGCGATCCCGCTCGCCGCGTCGGTGCAGATCGCGGTCCGCGAATGGTGGGACTACCGTCACGACCAGGCCGTGACGCAGCTGATCTCGCCCGACCCGCCCCGGCCCGAGCCCGAAGGCGGATAGCGCGAGTTCACCCGGGGATGGGCCCGGCGGGGCGCTGGCGGAACTCGCCGGAGCTTCGCCCCCTGGGCGATGCGGCGAGTTCACCCGGGGATGGGCCCGGCGGGGCGCTGGCGGAACTCGCCGGAGCTTCGCCCCCTGGGCGATGCGGCGAGTTCACCCGGGGATGGGCCCGGCGGGGCGCTGGCGGAACTCGCCGGAGCTTCGCCCCCTGGGCGATGCGGCGAGTTCACCCGGGGATGGAGCCCGGCGGGGCGCTGGCGGAACTCGCCGGAGCTTCGCCCCCTGGGCGATGCGGCGAGTTCACCTGGGAATGGAGCCCGGCGGGGCGCTGGCGGAACTCGCCGGAGCTTCGCCCCCTGGGCGATGCGGCGAGTTCACCTGGGAATGGAGCCCGGCGGGGCGCTGGCGGAACTCGCCGGAGCTTGGCCCCCTGGGCGATGCGGCGATTAGCGTGAGCGGCGGCCGGTCAGCAGGCCGGTGAACGCCGCGATCCCGCCGCCGAGGACGAATCCGGCCACCGCGGCGCCGATCACGACCTCGCGCTGGTGGCGCTTGAGCTGCCCGCGCCAGTCGGTGGCCTTCGTGACCTCGCCGCGCAGCTTCTCCACCGCGAGCCCGAGCTCGGCCCGGTTGGCCTCGATCGACGCCCGGATCTCCTCGGGCGTGCGTGCCGCGCTCATCGCTGCTCCGTCGGGGGCGAGGGCGTGGCGGGATGCGGCGCGGACAGCGTCTGCCTGATCAGCTGGGCCTCCTCGATGGCCATCTTAGGCGTCGGCGGCGAGCCCTTGCGGAAGAGGCGCGCGGCCAGGAAGCCGGCGAGGCCGCCGAGCAGGAACAGCGCGCCCGCGACGATCAGGTAGCCGAGCCAGACGTTCTGCCCGCCGGCATCCAGCAGCCGCCAGATCAGCAGCGCGAGGAAGTGCAGGAAGTAGATCAGCCCCGCGAGCACGAACACACCGGCGGCGGCGCCGATCGCCGCGCCCTTGGCGAGGCCCATCGCCTTCTCGGTCATCTCCGCCTTGGCGAGCGCGATCTCCTCGCGGACGAGCAGCGTCGCCTTCTCGCTGACCTCCTGGATCGCCTGGCCCAGCTCGGATGTCTGTTGATCTGGCATTGGCTAGTCGAAGAACCGCTTGAGGATGCGGGCGGCGATGAACGCGCCTGCGAACGCCAGCCCCGCCAGCACCTCGGGGCGCTCGAGCGGGCTCGCCTCCACGGCGACGGCACTGTCCGCGGCCGCCGGGGGACGATAGGCCGCCGCCGAGGCCGCGACTGCAGGATCCGTTTCGGAGCCCAGTCCGGGCGCGGTGACGTGCGCCCCGGAGAGCGACGGCTGCGGCGCGGTCACCTGGCTGTGCGCGCGCTCGGCCTGCTCGCGCGCCCGCGCGGCCTCGGCCTCGGCGCGCTCGGCGGCCTCCTTGGCCTTGCGCTCCTTGCGCGAGAGCTTCTCCTCGGTCTCGCGAGCGCTCGCGGTCGCCTCCTCGGCGCGGCGCGCCGCGCTCTGGCGCGCCTCGGCCCGCAACTCCGCGCCGCGCGCCACGGCGTCCTGGCGCTCGGCCTGCGCGGCCGCCTCACGCGCCGCCGCGGCGGCGGTCGCCTCCTCGGCGGTGGCGCCCGGCGCGTCCTCGGGAGGCGCGTCCCATTCCTGCGTCTTCTGTGGGTCGTCCTCGCTCACTCGGGCGGATCTTCCCCGAAGACCCGGCGGAATATCACCGCGGACACACGCGTCGTCACGATCGACGCGAGCGCGCCCACGCCGGCGAGCATGCCCGACCAGGCGAGGCGCTTGACGAGGTCATTGTCTTTCATGGCGGCGCAGTCTATGCGGCCAGACCGCCGCAGATGGTCTCGACGACGTGCGCCTTGGCGCGCTCGTAGGCTTCGTCGCTCTCTTCGAGCAGCCCGAAGATCCATGCCGTCAACACCTGCTCGATCGCGCCGTAGAAGGCCATGACCGCGAACTCGGCCGGGATCTGGGCGCCGAACTCGCCGCTGCGCTGCGCTTTCTCGACGACGCCGCGGATCAGCAGGTAGGCCTCGTTGATCTTGCCCAGGTGCACGGCGCCGAACGAGTTGGCCGCGCGCGTGACCTCGACGATGATCACCTTCATGAGGTCAGGATCGTGGCGATAGGAGTCGATGATGAAGCCCGCGATCGCGTGCAGCTTCTGGTCGGCCGGGAGCTCCTGGGCGTCGGTCTCGCGGATCGCCTGCAGCAGGACCTCCCAGCGCTCGAGGAACAGCGTGTCGAGCACCTGGTCCTTGGACTGGAAGTAGTGGTAGACGAGCCCGTAGGCCACGCCCGCCTCGTCAGCGATGTCCGACACGCGGCACGTGTGGAAGCCCTGGCGCGCGAACACGCGCACGGCGGCGTCGAGGATCAGCCGCCGCTTGTCGACGGCCTGCTTGGAGGCGGCCACTAAACGGACACCTCGGCGGGCCAGCGGTACGCCTCCGGGCGCCGGTTGGCCAGCGAGGGCAGGCTGCGGCGGACCTCGGCCTGGCGCTCGAGGTCGAGCTCGGCGAGCGCGAACGTCTCGCCGTCGGGCGCGGTGGCGAGGACCACGCCCCACGGGTCGACGATCATCGAGCGCCCGCCGGAGCGCAGGCCCGGGGCGTGCTCGCCGATCTGGTTGGCGGCGACCAGGAACGCCTGGTCCTCGATGGCGCGGGCGCGCAGGAGGATCTCCCAGTGGTCGCGCGTGGTCGCGAACGTGAACGCGGCCGGGACCGCGATGATCTGCGCGCCGCGGACGGCCAGGATCCGGTAGAGCTCCGGGAAGCGCAGGTCGTAGCAGATGGTCAGCCCGAGCCCGGCGCCGCCGGCGGTCTCGGAGAGCACGATCTCCTCGCCGGGCGCCTCGTGCTCTGACTCCTTGTACACGCGCCCGCCGACCTCGACGTCGAACATGTGGATCTTGCGGTAGGCGGCGCGCAGTTCGCCGTCGGGGCCGACGTGCAGGGACGTGTTGCGCCCGCGCTCGTCGTGCTCGACGCGCTCGGAGAACGACCCGGCCACGAGGTCGATCGACAGCTCGCGCGCGATGCCCGTCGCCCACGCCTGCACCGGGCCGTCGAACGGCTCGGCGGCGGCGATCGTCTGCTCGGGCGTGCCCAGCAGCGGCCACTTCTCAGGCAGCACGACGAGCTCCGCGCCGGCGGCGGCGGCCGCTCGCGTCAAGCGGTCTGCGGCTTCGAGATTGCGGTCGCGGTCGGGGGTCGACTGCAACTGGACAGCGGCGGCACGCAACGAGGGGTTCTCCTTCCCAAAACGGATTGACCCGTCAGTCAATCCGGACTTTGAGCATATCGTCTGCGCCGTGGCGCTCTACAAGTCGTGGTGCTGGGCGGGCGTCTTCGCCCCCGAGCTGATGCTCTGCGTGGCACGCGCGCAGGTCGGCGTCGCGCGAACGGCGTGGTGCGCGGTGTGGGACGGCGAGCGGTTGCACGAGCGCCGCCGGCGCTCGTGGCGCGGGATCTCCGTCGGGCCCGGCGGAGCACGCGCGGACGGCGTCGCGCTGCGCTTCGAGCGCGGGGTCCCGATCGAGGTCACGACCGGGCCGGCCTGGACGCGCAAGACGCCGCTGCGGGTGACCGGCACGGTGCTCGGCCGCGAGATCGACGCGCCGGGGCTGCTCGACGAGTCCTCCGGGCGCCACGCGCGCCACACGGCCTGGCGCTGGTCGGCCGGGGCGAGCGCCGGCGTCGTCTGGAACCTCGTCGAGGGCATGCACGACGGCTCGCCCTCCGAGCGCACGGTGTGGGTCGCCGGCGCGCCGCACGAAGTCGGCCCGCAGCGCTTCGACGGGCTCGCCGCCGTCGGCGACCTGCGCTTCAGCGCGCTCGCCACCGTCGCTCATCGCGAGAACTACCTCGTCGTGGCCTCCGACTACGAGCAGTCGTTCGGGACGTTCGAGGGCACGCTGCCCGTCGCCGGCGCGGTGCACGGGTGGGGCGTGATGGAGCGCCACGAGGCCCGCTGGTGATCGCCGAGGCCGCCGCCGCCGCGGCGCTGGTCGCGGCGATCGGCGCGGCGGTATGGCGGCGCGCGCCCGAGTGGGCGGTCGCGCTCGGCGGCGCCGCGCTGCTGCTCGCCGGCGGCGCGCTCAGCCTCAGCGGCGCGCGCACCGAGGCCGCCGACCTCGCGCCGACGCTCGTCGTGCTCGCCGCGCTGCTGGTGCTGGGCGACGGCTGCGAGCGGGCGGGGCTGTTCGACGCGCTGGCGGCGCGGCTCGCGTCCGGCTCGCGCGGGTCGGGGCCGCGGCTGCTGTTGCTCGTGTTCGCCGCCGCCGCGGCGGTGACGGCCGCGCTCGGCCTGGACGCGACCGTCGTGCTGCTCACCCCGGCCGTGTTCGGCGCGGCGGCCAAGGCGCGGCTCCCCGGACGCCCGCATGTGTACGCGTGCACGCACCTGGCGAACTCGAGCTCGCTGCTGCTGCCGATCTCGAACCTGACGAACCTGCTCGCCTTCCGCGCCACCGGACTGGGCTTCGCGCGCTTCGCGGCCTACATGGCGCTGCCGTGGGCGGCGGCGCTGGCGGTCGAGTGGGTCGCGTTCCGGCGCGTCTTCCGGACCGACCTCGAGGCCCGCGGGCGCGGCGGGCGCGAGCGCCCCCGGCTGCCGCGCGTCCCGCTCGCCGTGCTCGGGCTGACGCTCGCCGGCTTCGTCGCCGCCGGTCCGCTGGGGCTGGACGCCGCCTGGCCCGCGGCCGCCGGCGCGCTCGTGATGCTCGCGCTCGAGGGCGGCGCGTGGCGCGCGGTCGACCTCCGGCTGCTGGCGTTCGTGCTCGGCCTCGGGCTGATCGTCAAGGCGCTGGCCGACCACGGCCTGAGCGACGTGGTCGACGACCTCCTGCCCGCCGGCGACGGTGTGCTCGCGCTGCTGGGGGCGACCGCCGTCGCCGCCGTGCTGGCCAACCTGCTCAACAACCTCCCCGCGCTGCTCGTGCTCCTGCCCGCGGCGGTCGCGGCCGGCACGCCGACCGTGCTCGCGGTGCTGATCGGCGTCAACGCCGGACCCAACCTCACCTACACGGGCTCGCTGGCCACGCTGCTGTGGCGGCGCATCCTGCCCGACGAGCCCGATCACGGCGAATTCCACCGCCTCGGCGCCCTCACGGTGCCTCCGGTGCTGATCGGCGCTACCGTCGCGCTGTGGCTCGTGACCTGAGTGTGCTCGCGTGGATCACCGAGGGCGGCTGGGAGGCGTGCGTCGACGCCGCGGCCGCCCTGGACGCCGGCGACGTGACGCTGCTGCACGTCGCGGCCGTCGACCTGCCGGGCCCCCGCGGGCGCCGCCACGAGCAGGTGCTCGCGCGCATGAGCGCGCTGGCGGGCGAGGCCGCCGAGGCGCTGCTCGAGGACGCGCAGGAGCGGTTGGGGCGCACCGCGCGCCGGCTGGCGCGGAGCGGGCAGCCGGAGACGATCGTGCTCGACGCGGCGCGCGACGCCGACGTGCTGATCGTCGCACGCGACGGGCGCCACATCGGCCCGCACTCGTTCGGGCACGAGACGCGCTTCGTGGTCGACCACGCGCCCTGCACGGTCGTGCTCGTGTGGCCGCACGGCGCGCCCGAGGGCGGACCCTCGCCGAAGCCCAAGCCCAAGCCGAAGCCCAAGCCGCCCCCGGAGTGACCGCCCGGTCGATGTCGAATGGTGCTCGCTATGCGAGCAAAGTTCGCCAGTGCCGCGCTACCCGCGCGGGGCGACGAGCAGCGCCTGGGCGCCGCGGGCGATCGGGCCCGCCTCGTCGCTGAGCACCGACGACGCCACGCCGGTCCCGCCCGAGGCGATCTCCGTGCGCGCCTCCAGACACACCCAGTCGCCGGTCGGCGGGCGCAGGAAGTGGACGGTCAGCTCGGTGTTGATGAAGAAGTAGCGCTCCCAGTCGAGCACCGACGACACGCCGTTGCCGGAGTCCGCGACGGTGAGCACGCGCTGGACCCCGGACGCCTCCTCGCCGCGCACGACCGGGATTCGCAGCCGCGCCCAGACCGCGGCGGGCCCGTTGGACTCCCAGCCGCCCTGCGTCCAGCGCCACTCGACGGCATGTGCGTAGCCGGAGCGGTCGCCCAGCAGCGCCGGCGGCGGCTGGGCGTCCTCGGGCCGCGCGGGCGGCGCGGGTCCGTCGTCGGTCCCCACCGGCGAGCGCAGCACGCGCCACGCGCGGGCGCGCAGCACCGGCTTGCCGGACACCGACAGCTCGCCGGCCAGCAGCTCGACCGAGCGCCCTGGCCGCTCGACGTGAGTCTCGACGTCGACCTCAGCGATAGGGATGGGTCCGAGGATCTCCACCGTGACGCGGGCGACGACCATGTCGTCGCGCGGCGCCACGGCCTCGAGCTGGCCCGCGAGCAGCGCCGACGGCGGGCCCGCATGCTGATGGCGGCGGTCCCACGGCCCGGTCGTGCGCTCGGTCGCCTCGAAGCGCCCGCCGCCGAGTGGGTTGTAGAACGCCCCGCTCACAGTCCGAGGGCCGCGCGGGCCTCGGCGACCGTCGCCAGCCGCCGCCCCGCGTCCTGCGCCATCCGCGCCGCACGCGCGACGAGCTCGCCGTTGGAGCTCGCCATCGTGCCGTCCGGCAGGTAGAAGTTGTCCTCGAGCCCGACGCGGACGTTGCCGCCCAGCGCCAGCGCCGCCGCCAGCAGCCCCCACTGCGCGCGCGAGATGCCGATCACGCCCCACTGGTGTGCGACGTCGGGGACCTGCTCGGCCATGTGGGCGACGTTGCGCGCGGTCGGCCGGATGCCGCCGGTCACGCCCATCACGAACGAGACCTGCAGCGGCGGCTTCAGCACGCCCATGTCGAGCAGCGGGTCCAGCGAGGCGACATGGCCGGAGTCGAAGCATTCGTGCTCGGGCCGGATCCCGGCGTCGACCATCGCGGCGAGCAGCGCCCCGATCGTGTCGAAGGAGTTCTCGAACACCGCCTTGAAGACGAAGTCCTTGCGCCGCGCCGAGTACTTGGCGTAGTTCATGGAGCCCATGTTCAGCGCGCCCACCTCGGGCCGCAGCTCGCGCAGGTAGGCGACCCGGTCGGCGACCGGGACCCCGAGCGCGCCGGTCGAGTAGTTGACGATCACCGCGTCGCCGACCTCGGCGCGGATCGCCTCGGTGATCGCCCGGAAGTCCGACACCGCGTGCGAGGGCGCGCCGCTGGGCGTGCGCGCGTGCAGGTGCACCATCACGCCGCCCTCGTCGACGACGCGCCGCGCCTCGGCGGCGTACTCGGCGGGCGTGTAGGGAATCGCCGGGCACTGCTCCCGCGACGCCAGCGCGCCGGACAGCGCGCAGGTGAGGATGACGGGATCGTCCACCCAGGCCACTATCGCAGCGTGGCGTTGCCGGCCTTCGCGACATACATCATGCGGTCCGCGTAGGCCAGCAGGTCGTCGGCGTCGCCGGCGTCGTCGGGGTACGTCGCGATCCCGAGCGCCGCCTGCAGCGCCAGCGCCGCGCCGTCGACCGTGATCGGCTCCGCGAGCGCCGCCTGCACGCGCTCGACCGTGTCGCGGGCCGCGCCGGAGCGGCCTCCGACGTCGGTCAGCACGACCACGAACTCGTCGCCGCCGAGCCGCGCCACCAGGTCGCGCTCGCGCACGGTGCGGCGCAGCCGGCGCGCGACCTCGCGCAGCACCGCGTCGCCCGCGGCGTGACCGCGCTGGTCGTTGACCGCCTTGAAGCCGTCGAGGTCGAGCATCAGCAGCGCCACCGAGCGTCCGCGCGCCCCGGCCCGCCCCAGCGCCGCGCGCAGCGTGCGCTCGAGCGCGCGCCGGTTGGCGAGCCCGGTCAGCGGGTCGGTGTCGGCCTCGTGGCGCGTGCGCCGGTCCTGCTCGACGCGCAGCGTCACGTCGTCGTAGCTCGCGACCGCCCCGTAGAGCACGCCGTCCTCGCCGAGCAGCGGGTTGGCGTGCGCCTCGACCCACAGCAGCGAGCCGTCCCGGCGCACGAAGCGCATGACCGAGGCGCGCACCGCCTCGCCGCGCAGCGCGCGCAGCAGCGGCATCCGCTCGGGCGCCACGAGCTGCCCGCGATCGTCGAGCAGATCGACCGGCATCGCGCTCAGCGCGCGGCCGGCGAACTCGTCCAGGCGCATGCCGAAGAGCCGCGCCGCGGCCTCGTTGGCGGCCACCACGCGCCCCTCGGTGTTGACCACCACGACGCCCTCCTGGAGCCCGGCGAGGATCTCCCGGTTGAGCCGCTCGGACGCCCGCAGCTCCAGCTCGCGGCGCTTGTGGTCGGTCACGTTCGTGTAGGCGGCGAGGATCCGGCGCTCGCCCAGCGGCGTGACGTGCGCGCGCCAGAACGTCTTGCCGCCCAGGGCCGGGTCGTCGTAGGGGAGCTCGAGCGTCTTGGGCGCCTGCGCCACGCACGCCGTGTGGACCAGGTCCAGCCAGCTGCCCTGGGCGGGGAAGACCTCGCCGACCAGGCGGCCGATCCGCTCGGTCACGGCGAAGCCGGCCTGGCGGTCCGCCTCCGGGTTGGCGTAGCGAAGCGTCAGCGAGCGCGGGTCATCGCCGACCGCCTCCCATATCTGGAGACCGACGGGCACCACGTCCAGCACATGTCGTTGGAGCGCGTCCATGTGTGTCAGTGCCGCGAGACGCCCGTCTGAACCTCGCGGCGTGGCACACGTTACCCGGTTAGACGGGAATCACACCATGCCGCCGCCACGGTCGCTCCGTTTTCTTGCCTTCTGCGAGCTCGAGCGCCCCGATGATCCGCGGCCGGGTCTCGCGCGGATCGATCACGTCGTCGATCATGCCGTTGCCCGCGGCGACGTAGACGTCGATCAGTCCCTGGTAGGCCGCGATCAGCTCCGCGCGCTTGGCAACGGGGTCCTCGGCGTCCTCGACCTGCTTGCGGAACACGATCTCGACGGCCCCCTCCGCGCCCATGACCGAGATCTCGGCGCTCGGCCACGCGACGATCAGGTCGGGCTCGTAGGCGCGACCGTTCATCACGTAGTAGCCGGCGCCGTAGGCCTTGCGCAGGATCACGGTGATCTTCGGCACCGTCGCCGACGCCACCGCGTGCAGCATCTTCGCGCCGTGACGGATGATCCCCGCCGCCTCGACCTTCGTCCCCACCATGAAGCCCGGGACGTCGACGAGGAACACGAGCGGGATCCCGAACGCGTCGCAGAGGGTGACGAAGCGCGCCGCCTTGTCGGCGGAGTCGTTGTCGAGGATCCCGCCCAGGTGGCGCGGCTGGGACGCCACGATCCCGACCGGCCGCCCGCCCATGCGCGCCAGGCAGGTGATGATCGTGCGCGCCCACTTGGGCTTGAGGTCCAGCCACTCGCCGTCGTCGACGATCAGGCGGATCACGTCGTACATGTCATACGGCTTGCGGTTGGACTCCGGCAGGACGTCGAGCAGCGCGTCCTCCATGCGGTCGGGCGGGTCGGAGGCGGGGCGCACCGGCGGCGCCTGCTCGCAGTGCGCCGGGAAGAACGACAGGTACTGCTTGATGCGCGCGATGCACTCCTCGTCGCTCTCGCACTCGAGGTCCCCGACGCCGGACTTGCGGCAGTGCATGCGCGCGCCGCCGAGCTCCTCCTGGGTGACGTCCTCGCCGATCGCGGCGCGCACCAGGTGCGGGCCGGCGAGCGCCATCGACCCCCGCCCGGAGACCATCGGCACGAAGTCCGCGAGCCCGGGGATGTACGCCGTGCCCGCCGCGCAGGGACCCATCAGCGCCGCCACCTGGGGCACGACGCCGCTCATGATCACCTCCTCGCGGAACAGGTGGCCGGTGCCGGCGAACAGCGAGCCGACCGCCTCCTGGATGCGCGCGCCGGCAGAGTCCAGCAGCCACACGATCGGGATCCGCTGGCGCAGCGAGAGCTCGCGCAGCCGCGCGACCTTGATCTCGCCGGTCATCCCCATCGAGCCCGCCATGACCGTGAAGTCGTACGCCGCGACGGCCACCATCCGCCCGTCGACGCGCCCGTGGCCGGTGATCACGCCGTCGGCCGGCGCGTCGCGGCCGTCCATCGCCCGCTGGGAGAAGTGCGGGCGCGCGTGGATGCCGAGCTCCGTGAACGTCCCGGCGTCGATCAGCAGCTCGATGCGCTCGCGCGCGGTCAGCTTGCCGGCCGCGTGCTGGCGGGCGATGCGCTCCTCGCCCCCACCCGCCCGCGCACGGACACGACGTTCCTCGAGGTCAAGCGCCAGCGGCCGCAACATGCCCGTAGCGTGCCAGGCGCGCGTCCACGAGGCGCAGCGCGCCCGCCACGCTGCGCGCCTCGCGCGGCAGCTCGGCGGTCGCGGAGCGGCAGACGACGGCGTAGCCGCTGCCGCGCTCGTCCAGCGCCCCGATGGCGGCCGCGACGACGCGGGCGGCCTCATCGCCGACGCACGGCACGAGCGCGCACAGCTGCACGCCCGCGAGGCGGTAGACGTGGCCGCGGCCCATCGTCGCCTCCTCCAGGCGATCGGCCAGGCGCGTCAGCAGCGCGTCGCCGGCGGTCCGCCCGTGCGCGTCGTTGACCCCGCGCATCCCCTGCAGGTCGAGCAGCGCCAGCGTCGCCGGCCGGCGGTCGGCGAGCACCTGCCCGAGGTCGGCGAGCAGCGCCCGGCGGTTGCCGAGCCGCGTCAGCGAGTCGTGCGTGGCCGCGAAGTGCAGCTCGGCGGCGGCCTCGGCAACCGCGCGGTTGGCGCGCCGCAGCTCGACCTCGGCCATCGCGGCGGCCGCCAGGTCCTCGAGCACGCCGTGGTCGCGGCCCGTCCACTGGCGCGGCTCGTGCGAGATCGCGCACAGGGCGCCGAGCCGCTCGCCGCTCTCGGTGGTGAGCGGCACGCCGAGATAGGCGACGATCCCGAAGTCCTCGATCGCCGGGTTGTCGCGCACCTTCGGATGCTCGCGCGCGTCGACGACCTCGAGCGGCGCGCCGGACTCCACCACGTGCCGGCAGAAGGAGTGCGACAGCGGCGTCGAGCGCAGGTCGCCGACGCCGACCGAGCTCTTGAACACCTGGCGGTCGGTGGTGATCAGCGTGAACAGCGCGACCGGCACGTGCAGCACCTCGGCGACCAGCCGCGTCACGCGGTCGAACGCCGCCTCGGGCGGCGAGTCGACGAGCCCGCTCTCGGCGAGCGCGGCGAGCCGGCGCGGATCGGCGAGCCCGTCGCTCACGGCGCCAACGCCGCCACGATCGACGCCACCAGCGCGGTCCGGCGCGCGCGCTCGGCGGGGTCCTCGGGCGCCTCGAAGGCGGTCACCTCGGCGCCCACGACGTCGCACGCGTCCGCGACCTCGCCGAGCAGGGTTCGCAGCCCGGTCTCGCTCAGCCCGTGCGCGACGGGGAACTGGGAGGGCAGCACGTCCGGATCGAGTACGTCCATGTCGAGGTGGACGTAGACGCGCTCGCCGCGTAACGCATCAGCCACCTCCGACGGGCGCGCGCGGCCGACGCCGGCGGTCTCCACGAGCACGCGCTCACCGGGGTCGAGGTCGCGCACGCCGCACATCAGCACGCGCGACGGTTCCAGCGACGGCGCGAAGCCGGAGTCCCAGCGCCCGCACGCCGCGGCCAGGCACATACCGCCGAGAAAGCCGCTCGGCGTGGTCTCGGGCGTGTTGAAGTCGCCGTGGGCGTCCAGCCACAGCACGCGCACGTCCGGCGCGTGGCGCACGACGGTCTGAAACGTCGTCACGCAGATCGAGCAGTCCGACGCCGTCAGCAGGGGGAAGCGGCCCGCGGCGAGCATGTCCTCGACCTGGCCGCCGGCCTCCAGCAGGCAGCCGCGCGAGTCCAGCAGGTCCTCGGCGAAGCCGGCGACGCGCGGCTCGCCGGGCGTCCCGACGAGGCGGGCCTCGGGGTCCAGCGCGACGCCCAGCGCCTCGGCGCCGCGCGCGCCGCCCGGCGTGCGGTCCGACGTGCGGCAGCGCAGCACCGTGACGCTCAGGTCCCGGTCCACACCGGCTCCCGCTTCTCGAAGAACGCCTGCACGCCCTCCTTGATGTCGTCGGTCGAGAACGAGAGCGTCAGCTGGTCGTGCAGGTACTCGAGCGCGTCGGCCAGCGGCATGTCCATCGAGCGGAACATCGCGTCCTTGCCGAGCCGCATCACCAGCGGTGACTTGGCGGCCAGCTTGGCGGCCCAGTCGGCGACGGCGGCGTCGAACTCGTCCGCCGCCACGACGCGGTTCACGAGCCCGATCCGCTCGGCCTCAGCGGCGCTGATCTGCTCGCCCAGCAGCAGCAGCTCGTTGGTCTTCTTGCGGCCGAGGTTGCGGTAGATCAGCGCCATGATCATGAACGGGAACACGCCGACATTGATCTCGGGCGTCCCGAAGCGCGCCCGGTCGGACGCGATCACCAGATCGCACGCGAGGGCGAGCCCGAGCGCCCCGGCCAGCACGTGCCCGTTGGCCGCGCACAGGCTCGGCTTGCGCAGCTCGCCGAGCGCCCGGAACACGCGCGGGAAGCGGTCGGTCGAGAAGTGCTTGCGCACCAGCGGCTCCTCGGACGCGAACTGCCCGAGGTCGCCACCCGCGGAGAACACCCGATCGTGCGTGGACGTGAGCACGACGCAGCGCACCGCATCGTCGTCGCGAGCCGCCGCCAGCGCCGCGAGCAGGTCGTCGAGCAGCACGTCCGAGAGCGCGTTTCGGCTCTCGGGACGGTCGAGCGCGAGCGTGGCGACGCCGTTGGGCGCGACGTCGTAGCGAAGGCTCTGGAATTCCATCGCGTGCTGAGCCTAACCGCAAGCTGCGCGCTCGCGGAAAAGGCTGATGCTCGATCTTCCGGCGCGACAGGTTGCAATGTACGTTCCGTGAGCGTTGCGGAGGTTCCTCTCACGTTGTAGTCTCGCCCGCCTACCTGAAGGGAGAGGGATGAGGACTAGTGGGAGGATCGGAGTCGCGGTAGCGGCTGTCGTTCTGTCGTTGGCAGGTGCCGGACCCGCTCACGCGGCGTCCAAGGACCGGGAGCCGCTCAATCAGTACGTCGTCACGGGAGGCGACCCGGAGCAGCTCGCACGGTCCGGCGTGGACCTCAACGAGGGCCGGCAACCCGGCGGCGGTCACGGCATCGTGGCGACGCCGTCCCAGGCGGCCGCGCTGCGCGCCAAGGGCTTCACGGTGACCGCGCCGTTCGGTGTGACGCGCCAGCAGCAGGCCGCTCCGCCGAACCCGTTCGCGGACCCGAACCTCACGCACGGCTACGACGTGTTCCGCCCGTGGCGGCTGAACCCGGCGCCGTGCCCCGACCACTGCTCCGGCGCCGTCGACGCCCAGGGCCAGCCGGTCAACCTGAGGACCTGGTACGAGAACCAGCGCCTCGCGCACACCGACATCGTCAAGAAGGAGACGTACGGGGCGACCCGCTTCGGTGAGCCGCTGGTCGCCTACCGTGTCACGGTCGGCGCCAACAGTTCCGGCGACGCGACCAAGCCGGTCGTGGTCTACGAGTCCACGCAGCATGCGCGCGAGTGGATCGCCACCGAGGTCGAGCGGCGCTGGTTCGAGTACGTGCTCGCGCACGCCAACGACCAAGGCACGGCGATCCCCGGCATCCTTCGCAACACCGAGCTGTGGTTCATCCCGGTGATGAACCCCGACGGCTACGACTACACGTTCCTCTCGAAGGCGAACCGCCTGTGGCGGCGCAACCTCGCCGACAACGACGGCGACAACCAGCTCACGAACCTCGACGGCGTGGACCCCAACCGCAACTGGGCGGAGAAGTGGCGCTACGACGAGGAGGGCGCCGACGACACGTTCGGCAGCGACGTGTACCGCGGCAAGGCGCCCGAGTCCGAGCCCGAGATCTCCGGCGCGGACGCGCTGTTCGCGCGTATCAGGCCGCGCTACCTGATCGACTATCACTCCTACGGCCCGCTGATCCTGTACCCCGAGGGCTGGCAGGTCGCGACCGAGGGCACGGACTCGCCGGCGATGAAGGCGCTCGCGGGCACGCCGTCCGAGCCGGCCATCCCCGGCTTCGTGCCGGAGGTCTCGGCGCAGCTCTACACGACCAACGGCGACGTCACCGACAACGCGTACTTCAAGTACGGCACGCAGGCCTACACGGTCGAGCTCGAGCCCGGGTCGGGCAACCCGATCGGCGGCACCGACGGCGACGAGGGCTCGACGCCCGGCGGTTTCGTCTTCCAGGACCGCGAGCTCGACGTCCAGGCCGAGGCCACCAAGAACCGGGACTTCGCGCTCGACCTCGCGAAGTCCGCGCAGGACCCGAGCAAGCCGGTCTCGCACCTCGGCAACACGGCGCCGGACCTGGTCCAGCGCACGTTCAAGCAGTCCTACGGCAGCCCGCAGACCGTCGAGGTCAACGCACGCCGCGCGCTCGGCGCCGTGCAGGTCAACTGGCGCGTGAACAACGGGCCGGTGCACACCGCACCGACCGCGGAGTACCTGGGCGGCGCCAAGTACGGCACCCCGGGCATGTACTACCACCGCCTGCGCGGCACGGTGAGCGCCTTCCAGGCCGGCGACCAGGTGAAGGTGTGGTTCTCGGGCGGCGGCGCCGAGACCGATCCGTTCACGTTCTCGGCCGTGACCACGACGCCCGGTGACGTGCTCGTGATGGCCGCCGAGGACTACTCGGGCCCGTCGAGCGTCACGGGCGCCGGGCCGCACGCCGGCCCGGTGTACCTCGACTACTACCGGCAGGCGCTGCAGACCCTCGGCGTCAGCTACGACGTCTATGACGTCGACGGCGCCGGCCGCGCGGCGCCGGACGCGCTCGGCGTGCTCTCGCACTACAAGGCCGTCGTCTGGTACACCGGCGACGACCTGTACGTGCGCGAGCCCGGCGAGCCCGGCGGCACCGGCAACTCGAAGCTGCTCCAGGACGAGATCATCGCCACGCGCGACTACCTCAACGACGGCGGCAAGCTGCTCGTGACCGGGCAGAACGCGCTCCAGGGCTCCTGGGACCAGTTCCTCGAGAACCCGCTCGGGTCGCCGCCGAACTCCTACTGCAAGAGCAACCAGACCGCCACGCCGCCCGACGACGACATCCCGCCGGGCCAGTCGGACGCGTGCGTGATCACGTCCAACGACTTCATCCAGTACTACCTCGGTGCCTGGATCAACATCCAGGCCGCCGCGGACCCCGCGGCGGTGGCCGCGCTGCCGTTCGAGCGCGCCGGCGGCGTGTTCGGCACGTCGCCGTTCCGGGTCAACGGCGCGGGCTCGGCGGACAACCAGCAGGGCGTCTACACGTTCGTGCCGACGTCGGACATCCTGAAGGCCGACCAGTTCCCGCAGTTCTCCTCGAAGGTCTCGACCAAGTTCGACCGGCCGAGCGCGTTCGACCCGACCTCGGGCACGCACTACGCGTACGCGAAATCCAGCGACGAGAGCTACCAGCGGCTGCGGCGCACGATCGACCTCACGGGCGCGACCACGGCGCGCTTGAAGTTCAAGCTCTCGTGGGACACGGAGCCCAACTACGACTACGTGTTCGTCGAGGCCCACACCGTCGGCCAGGACGACTGGACGACACTGCCGGACGCCAACGGCAACACGTCAGACGACGTCGGCAGCTCCTGCGACATCGACTGGAACACGCTGCACCCGTTCCTCGACCATTACCAGTCCAACCCGACGCCGGCCGCCGACTGCACCAACCACGGCACGACCGGCGACTGGAACGGCGCCACCGGGAACTCCGGCGGCTTCCAGGACTGGGACGTCGATCTGGCGAAGTTCAAGGGCAAGCAGGTCGAGGTGTCGATCACGTATGCGCAGGACTTCGCGACCGAGGGCCTGGGCGTGTTCCTGGACGACGTGCAGGTGCTCAAGAACGGCGCGGTCACGGAGACGCAGGACTTCGAGAACGGCCTCGGGGGCTGGACCGCGGGTCCGCCGCCGGCCGGCACCGCCAACCAGGCGGGCTGGATCGACTCCACGTCGGTCGGCTTCACCGACGGGCCGGGCATCGCCACCAACCAGACCGAGCTGTGGGGCTTCGGGCTGGAAGCGGTGCGCACGCCGGCGGACCGGGCGAAGGTGCTCGGCGACGCGCTGCACTACCTCGCGAGCACCACCGTGCCCCTCCCGGGCCTCGGCCCGGAGATCCCGCTCCCCGCGGCACCGGCCGCGCCGGCGGCTCCGGCGCCCGCCAAGCCGGGCTCGCCGAGCCTGCTCACCGCGCCCAAGCTCGTGCTCGCCAAGCGCTACCGGGTCGACCGTAAGGGTCGAGTGAAGATCAAGGTCCACTGTTCGAGCACGATCGCGTGCACGGGCATCGTGAAGCTCGTGCGCGGCAAGGTCCTGATCGCCAAGCACAGCTACTCGGTGCGTCCGGGCAAGACCGCGACGGTGACGCTGACGCTGACCAAGGCGGCCCAGCGCTCGCTCAAGCGGGCCAAGTCCCAGCGCATCAAGGTCAAGCTCTACCGGGGCACCACGAAGGTGGTGAGTACCCGCGCGGTGACGCTACGCAGGGCGTAGTGTCCGCGGCATGGCCGCGACCGATGTCTTGAAACCCGATCACGCAGCGCCTCGGCGCCACTTCATCTTCAGTGAAGAGCATGAGGCGCTGCGGGAGTCCATCCACTCCTTCGTCGTCAAGGAGCTCGCCCCGCACGCGGAGGAGTGGGAGGAGACCACGTTCCCGGACTCGGTGTTCCGGCGGATGGGCGAGCTGGGCTTCCTCGGGCTCTCGATGCCGGCCGAGTACGGGGGCCAGGGCGGCGACTACTTCGCCAACCTGGTCCTCGCCGAGGAGCTCTCGTTCGCGAGCTCCGGCGGCCTTTCGATGGGCGTGGCCGTGCACACCGACATGGCCACCCCGCCGATCCTCCAGTTCGGCACCGAAGAACAGAAGCGCGACTACCTGGTGCCGGCGATCCGCGGGGAGAAGATCTCCTGCCTCGGGATCACCGAGCCCGACGCGGGCTCGGACGTCTCGGCGATCCGCACCCGCGCCGTGCGCGACGGCGACGAGTGGGTGATCAACGGCGCCAAGACGTACATCACCAACGGGCACCGGGCGGACTTCATCGTGCTCGTGACCAAGACCGACCCGGACGCCGGTTACGACGGCTTCACCCTGTTCCTCGTCGACATGGACCTGCCGGGCGTCGTGCGCGAGCAGCGCCTTCAGAAGCTCGGCATGCACGCCTCCGACACCGCGCTGCTGGCCTTCCAGGACGTGCGCGTGCCGCATTCCGCCGTCCTCGGGCAGATCGGCAAGGGCTTCTACCACATCATGTGGGAGCTCCAGGGAGAGCGGCTGATCGGCGCAGCCGGCTGCGTCGCGGGCGCCCAGCGCGCGTACGAGCGGACGCTCGCCTACGCGCTGGAGCGCAAGGCATTCGGGCGCCAGATCGGCCACTTCCAGGTGATCCGGCACAAGTTCGCGGCGATGGCCACGAAGATCGAGGCGTCGCGCTCGCTGGTCTACTCGACCGCCTGGCGCTTCGCCAACGGCGAGTACCCCGTGCGCGAGATCTCGATGGCCAAGCTGCACGCCTCGCAGATGTGCTGCGAGGTGGCCGACGAGTGCCTGCAGATCCACGGCGGGGCGGGCTACATGCGCGAATTCAAGATCGAGCGCGCCTGGCGCGACCTGCGGCTGAACCGGATCGGCGCCGGCACGGACGAGATCATGCTCGACGTGATCGGGCGCAGCTACGGCTTGTAGCCTCACCGCCCATGGGAGTTCTCGACGACAAAGTGGCGATCGTGACCGGCTCCGCCCGCGGCATCGGCCGCGCGACGGCGGAGCTGCTCTCCGAGCACGGCGCCAAGGTGATCATCAACGACCTCGATTCCGACCTCGCCGAGCAGGCGGCGTCGGAGATCGCGGGCGAGACCGCGGTGTTCGGCGGCGACCTGACCAAGGACGGCGCTCCGGAGCAGCTGATCCAGACGGCGCTCGACGCCTGGGGCAGGATCGACATCATCGTCAACAACGCGGGCTACACGCTCGACGCGCCGATCCACAAGCTCTCCGACGACGCGTTCCAGCGCATGCTGGACATCCACACGATCGTGCCGTTCCGGGTCGTCCGGGCCGCGGCGCCGCACCTGCGCGAGCCGGCCAAGGTCGAGCGCGACGAGGGCCGCGAGGTGTTTCGCAAGATCGTCAACGTGTCCTCGATCTCGGGCACGATGGGCAACGCCGGACAGGCCAACTACGCCGCGGGCAAGGCCGGCGTCGTGGGGCTGACCAAGACGCTGGCCAAGGAGTGGGGCCAGTTCAAGATCAACGTCAACGCGGTCGCGTTCGGCTGGATCGAGACGCGGCTGACCGCCTCCAAGGACTCCGCGAACACGATGGAGATCGACGGGCAGACCGTGCAGCTCGGGATCCCGGACCAGATGCGCTCGATGGCGGCGATGCTGATCCCGCTGGGGCGGCCCGGCACGCCCGCCGAGGCGGCCGGCGGCGTCTTCTTCCTGTGCTCGCCGTGGTCGAACTTCGTGCACGGCCAGGTGCTCAACATCACCGGCGGCCAGTTCACGGGGATGACCACGTGAAGCTGGTCAAGCGGACGGACGAGGAACGCGACGTCCCGCGCGGGGTCGTCGGCGGCGCCGAGATCTCCCAGGCGTCGACCGGCGCGCACAACATCTACATGGGCATCTTCCGCGTCCCCCCGGGCTCACGCGGGCGCCCGCACTACCACGACAACTGCGAGAGCGCGCTCTACATGCTCTCGGGCAGCATCGAGATCCGCTGGGGCGACCAGCTCGAGCAGTCGCTGCAGGTCGACGCCGGGGACATGCTCTACGTGCCGCCGCGCGAGACCCACACGGTGCGCAACGTCTCAGACGCCGCGCCCGCGGAGTACATCGTCGCGCGCGACTCGCCCACCGAGGACTCGGTCGAGGTCCCGTGGGCCGACTCGCCGATGTAGCGCGCCGATGTCGAATGATGCTCGCCCAGCGAGCACGATTCGACATTCGCTCCCTGGCTCGGTAGTGAGTCACCACTAACTTGGCGCATGGACGTTCCGGTCCGGGTTGACGATTTATGGAAGTGAGTACACACTCACTTCATGACCGCCAATCGTCCCCGTCCCCTCTGGACCTTCGCGATCGTCTCGGTCGCGCTCTTCATGGTGGTGCTCGACAACCTCGTCGTCACCACGGCCCTGCCGTCGATCCGGGCCAGCCTCGGCGGCGGCGTGCAGGACCTCGAATGGACCGTCAACGCCTACACGCTGTCGTTCGCGGTCCTGCTGCTCACCGGCGCGGCGCTCGGCGACCGCTTCGGGCGCCGGCGCATGTTCCTCGTCGGCCTGTCGATCTTCACCCTCGCGTCGGCCGCCGCCGCCCTGGCGCCAGGCACCGGCGCGTTGATCGCCGCCCGCGCCGTGCAGGGCGCGGGCGCGGCGATCGTCACCCCGCTCACGCTGACGCTGCTCTCCGAAGCGTTCCCGCCGGAGAAGCGCGGACTCGCGATCGGCGCCTGGTCGGGCATCTCCGGGCTCGGCGTCGCGCTCGGCCCGCTGGTCGGCGGCGCCGTCGTCGAGGGCATCTCGTGGCACTGGATCTTCTGGCTCAACATCCCGGTGGGCCTCACGCTCGCCCCGTTCGCCTTCCGCCGCCTGACCGAGTCCTACGGTCCGGCCGGCCGGCTGGATCTGCCGGGCCTGGTGCTCGCCGGCGGCGGCCTGTTCGGCATCGTGTTCGGGATCGTCCGCGGCTCGCAGCTCGGCTGGACCTCGACCACCGTGCTCGCCTCGCTGATCGCCGGCGCGCTGCTGCTGGCCGGCTTCGTCGCCTGGGAGCTGCGCGCCCCGGCGCCGATGCTGCCGATGCGGTTCTTCCGCTCGCGCGCCTTCGCGGCCTCCAACGGCGTCTCGCTGGCGATGTACTTCGGCGTCTTCGGCTCGATCTTCCTGCTCGCGCAGTTCTTCCAGGTCGCCCAGCACTACTCCGCGCTCGAGGCCGGCCTGCGCACGCTGCCGTGGACGATCATGCCGATGTTCGTGGCGCCGGTGGCGGGCCTGCTCAGCGACCGCATCGGGTCGCGGCCGCTGATGACCGCCGGGCTGACGCTGCAGGCGCTGGCGATCGGGTGGCTGGCCACGATCTCAACGCCCACCGTCCCCTACTCGCACCTGATCGTGCCGTTCGTGATGGCCGGGACCGGCATGGCGCTGGTCTTCGCGCCCACCGCCAACGCCGTGCTCGGCGCGGTCCGGCCGGAGGAGGCCGGGCAGGCCTCGGGCGCGACCAACGCGATCCGCGAGGTCGGCGGCTCCCTCGGCGTCGCGGTGCTCGCCACGGTGTTCGCCGAGCACGGCTCCTACGCGTCGCCCGCCGCCTTCACGGACGGGATGACGAGCGCGATCTGGGTCGGCGCCGCGGTGCTCGCCGCGGGCGCGCTGCTGGCCCTGCTCGTGCCGGGCAAGCGCCGCGAGGGCGCTCAGGCCGCGGAGCCGGCGGTGCTGGCCGCGTCGTAGAGCGCGCGCACCTCCGCGAAGATGGCGTCGGCCGTGGCCTGCTCCTGGTCACGCGTCGGCGCCTCGACGCGTTCGTAGCGGAAGGGCTCGCCGTAGTAGACGGTGACCTTCGGGAACTGCAGGCGCTTCCAGTTGCGGACGTGGCTGGAGCCGACGATCGCGACGGGGACGACGGGAGCGCCGGTCAGCAGCGCCAGGCGGCCGATCCCGCGCCGGGGCTTGGACGAGAGCTCGCCGGTGCGGGAGCGGCCGCCTTCGGCGTACATGGCCATCGTGTCGCCGCGGTCGAGCACCGTGACGGCGGTCGTGAACGCCTCCTCGTCGGCGAATCCGCGGCGCACCGGGAAGACGCCGCCGGGCGAGTAGACGTACTGGGCCGGCTTCTTGAACAGCTGCGACTTGGCCATGAAATGGACCTTGCGGCGCAGCGACACGCCGAGGAAGAAGTGGTCCAAGAACGAGAAGTGGTTCGGCGCGAGGATCACGGCCCCCACCGCGGGCACGCGCTCGGGATGCTTGCCGCGGACGCGGAAGAAGATCCACGCCAGCAGGCTCGTGAGGATCCGCACGACCTCGTAGACGAAGTTCGGCTCATGCGTGCGAGTGCGCTCGTGGAAGCGGTCGAAGTGCTCCGGAGGCCGCGGGTCCTTGTAGACCTGCTCCTTGAGCTCCGTGAGCTCGGGCTGGCTCATAGGTGCAGCCTATCCCCGCGGCGGTCGCGGCGGGCGGGGCCGTCCAGGAGTCCCCACCCGCCGCTTCCTTTCGCCGGTTCGCCGTCCGCCGCGGGAGGAGAGGTACGCGACGTACGACGTTGCTCATAGTCGCGGAACGGTTCTGTCTCACCTATCGACGGCGTGTCCGCAATAGGCGCCGCCGGCTTCGACCGGCGGTCGATATCGTGCCGCTCGTGACCGCCGTCGAAGCCCACATCACCGGTGTCGTGTGGAAGATCGAGGTCTCCGTGGGGGATCCGGTTCAAGAGGGCGACACCGTCGTGATCCTCGAATCGATGAAGATGGAGATGCCCGTCGAGGCCGAGGACGACGGCACCGTCACGGAGATCCTGGTCTCCGAGGGCCAGGCCGTCGGCGAAGGCGACGTGCTCGTCGTGCTGGAGTGAGCGGGGCGCTCGGAGTCGACCGCCCGGCCGAGGGCGTCGTGCGGCTCACGCTCGCCAACCCGGCCAAGCGCAACGCGCTCGACCGCGCGATCCTCGAGGCGCTGGCGCGCGAGCTGCCCGCGCTCGACGCCCGCTGCGTGGTGCTGACCGGCGAGGGCGACGTGTTCTCCGCCGGCTATGACATCGGCGACCTGACGCCCGAGCGGCTGGCCGATGTCCTGACCGAGCCGTTCGAGGCCGCGCTCGCCGCGCTCGACGCCGTCGAGGTGCCGGTCGTGGCGGCGATGGGCGGCCACGCGTTCGGCGGTGGCCTCGAGCTGGCGCTGGCCTGCGACCTGCGCGTCGCTGCGCCGGCGGCGCGCGTGGGGATGCCGCCCGCGCGCCTGGGCGTCGTCTACTCCCCCACGGGCCTGCGGCGTTTCGTCGACGCGATCGGCGCCGCGCGCACGCGCGAGCTGTTCCTCACCGCGCGGGCGCTCGAGGCCGCCGAAGCGCTCGCCTGGGGGCTCGTCAACGAGGTGACCGCCGACGTGGCCGCGCGCAGCGTCGAGCTGGCGGCGTCGATCGCCGCGCTCTCGCCGCTCTCGCTGCGCGGCAACAAGCGCGTGCTGCGGGCGCTCGATCTCCCGCTCGACGCGGCGGTGCTGGCCGAGCTGGACGCGCTGCGCGAGGCGGCCTTCCGCTCCGCCGACTTCGCCGAGGGCGTGCGGGCGTTTGGTGAGAAGCGCACGCCGCGGTGGACCGGCCGGTAAAGGCGTCCGGACCGCGCCGTAGCGTTCAACCAGGAGCCACTCTCGACACCCGGGCCCAACGAGGCCCAGGGAGGATCTTGGATGCTGGATCTCGAGGACCGCCTGGACGAGCTGAACCAGCTCGGGCTGCGCCAGCGCATGCGGATGGTCTCCGGACCGCAGGGTCCGCGCGTGGTGCTCGACGGGCGGCCGGTGCTGCTGCTGTGCTCGGGCAACGCCCTCGGCCTCGCCGACCATCCGCACGTGCGCCGGTCGGCCGCGGACGCCGCCATGCGCTGGGGCGTCGGTGCCGGTGCGGCGCGCGTGTCGTGCGGGACGATGACGCTGCACCGCCGGCTCGAGGAGCGCCTGGCCGCGTTCACCGGGCAGCGTGCGGCGCTGCTGTTCGGCTCCGGCGCGCTCGCCAACCTCGGCGTGATCCCGGCGCTCGCCCGCCGTGGCGAGGTCGTGCTCTACGACGAGCTGAGCCACGGCTCGCTCGCCGACGGCTGCCGGCTGTCGGGGGCCGACGCCCTCGCGTACCGGCACGCCGACCCCGACCACCTGGCCTGGACGCTGCGCCAGTGCGACGGCCGCGCGGTCCTGATCGCCACCGACGGCATGTTCGGCATGGACGGCGACGTCGCGCTGCTGGCCGAGATCGTCGCGATCGCCCGCCGCTTCGATGTGCGCGTGCTGGTCGACGAGGCGCACTCGCTCGGCGCGCTGGGCCCCGGCGGCCGCGGCGCGGTGGCCGAGGCCGGGCTCGAGGGCGAGGTGGACGTCCTGACCGGCACGCTCGGCAAGGCGCTCGGCTCCTACGGCGGCTTCGCGGCGTGCGACCCGGTGACCGCGCGCTTCCTCGTCCACAGCGCGCGCACGCTGCTGCACTCGACGGCGCTGCCGCCCGTCGCCGCCGCCGCCGCGATGGCCGCGCTCGAGCTGCTGGAGACCCAGCCGCGGCGCGTCGACAAGCTTCGGGCCAACGCCGAGGCGCTGCGCGACGGCCTGGCGCGCGAGGGCTTCGACGTCTCGGGCGCCGCCGCGCACGTCGTCCCGCTGGTCGTCGGCGAGGCCGAGACCGCCACGCGGATGGTCGAGCACGCGCTCGAGCAGGGCGTCTTCGCCGAGGCGGTCCGCCCGCCCGCCGTGCCGGAGGGCACCGCCCGCGTACGGCTCGCGGCGATGGCGTCGCACACGCGTGCCGAGCTGCGTGGCGCCGCCGCCGTCCTCGGCCGCGCCGCCCTGCGCGCGGGGTTCCGCCCGGGAGCCGGCGTCCCGGTCGCCGCCGCGCAGGAGGCCGAGTTCCTGCGCGCGGCATGAGCACCTGCCCGATCTGCGGGGAGCCGGTCCAGGCGTGGGAGCGCTACCCGAAGGCGATCTGCCCCGCCTGCGTCGCGCTCGCCTGCGACGAGCAGGGCCGCCGCCTGCGCTTCTCCAACGAGGCGTTCAGCGGCGGCTTCGTCGCGGAGGTCGACGCCGGGGGGACCTGGCAGCGCGTGGACTCCGACGTCTGCTGGGTCAGCGGCCGGCGCTGCGTCGCCGGCGAGCACCGCTTCGGCGGCATCGTGGTGCAGGTCGCGGACGGGTAGCTCCCTCCCAGAAAGCTCCCAGCTCTGGCCCAGGCTCCTGTATGGCGCGCGCGGGAGCATGGAGCCGTACCCATCGACTCGACCTGGCCTCACGAAGGAGGTCACCATGTCCACCGCGCTACTTCCTCCTCCCGTCGACCGTGTGCCGGGAGGTCCCGACCGCCCCGCCCCGCCCGCGCGCCGGCGGCGACGGCCCGACCGCCGCCGGCTCGCTGCATTGCTCGCGGCGACGGCGCTGCTGGGCGGCGCGGCGGGCGCGGGCACGCTGGCTGTGACCGGGGACGACGGCGCGACCACGACGACCACCGTCGTCGAGCGCTCGACCGGCGCGGCGACGAGCCTCGACTGGTCGGCCGTCTATGCGAGCGCCTCCGCCGGCGTGGTCGAGATCACCGCGACCGGCACAACCTCGGCCGGCCCGGGCAGCTCGTCGGCGACCGCCACGGGCTCGGGCTTCGTCGTCGACGGCCGCGGCCACATCGTCACCGCCGCGCACGTCGTCGACGGCGCCGCAACGATCAAGGTCGCGTTCGCCGACGGCACGACCCGCACGGCGACGCTTGCCGGGCAGGACGACGCGACCGACGTCGCGGTCCTGAAGGTCGACCCCTCAGGCCTGACGCTGCACCCGCTCAAACTCGGCGGCTCCGCCGCGCTCAGCGTCGGCGACACGGTCGCCGCGATCGGTAGCCCGTTCGGCTACGAGGAGAGCCTGAGCACCGGCGTGGTCTCCGGCCTGGACCGCACGATCGAGGCCCCGAACGGCTTCACGGTCGCGCACGCGATCCAGACCGACGCGGCGCTGAATCCCGGCAACTCGGGCGGGCCGATCCTCGACTCCGCCGGACGCGTGATCGGCATCGCCGACCAGATCGCCACGAGCGGCTCGTCCGAGCAGAGCTCCGGCGTCGGCTTCGCGGTGCCGATCGACCTGATCGCCGGCGAGCTCACCAAGCTCGAGGCCGGACAGACCGTCAGCCACGCCTACCTCGGCGTCAGCACGACCGAGTCGACCGCTGTTAGCGGCGCGCTGGTCGGCTCGGTCACCGCCGGCAGCCCGGCCGGCGAGGCCGGCGTGCAGACCGGCGACGTCGTCACCGCAATCGACGGCAAGCCGATCACCGGCAGCGGCGACCTGGTGGCCGCGATCGCGGCCAAGGATCCCGGCGACGCGGCCAAGCTCACGGTCCGCCGCGGCTCGGGCACGCACACCTTGATCGTCACGCTCGGCACGCAGCCGAGCCGCTGAACGCCTCGGGGCCGGCCGCGCGGCGGCCGGCCCCGGGCGCACGCGTCACGGCGTCGTGGTCGACAGCGTGAACGTCAGCGTCTTGCTGTAGCTGCCCGTGCGCAGCGCGTCGGTGCCGGCGATCGGCTGCTTGAACGCGATGCTCACCGGGTCGTTGCTGACCGGGCCGGCGTAGCTCAGCAGCGGGGTGGGATGGTCGGCGCCGCCGACCGCGGCGAGCGCGCCGCCCGTCCCGGCCGGGCTCGAGGCCTGCGCCTGCAGCGCCTGCGGCAGCGAGAACGTCCCGTTGACGAGGTGGCCGGTCGCGGTCGCTGACGGATCGGCGATGCTCAGCGCGGCGTCGCCGGCGGACGAGATCACGTTGGCGGTGGTGCTCGCGAGGTAGTCCTTCGCGACGCCGGCCGTCAGCGCGCCGAAGGTCGCCGGCGCGCCGAGCGTGAGGCTGAGCGTCGCCGGGACCGTGCCGCTGACGGTGCCGGAGACCGGCGCCGGGCCGGCGCACAGCAGGTACGTCGGCGGCGCGGCCGAAGCGGACGCCTGCAGCGCCTCGGCATCGTTGATCAGCGTCGTGGCGCGCTGGGTCAGCGCATGGGCCTGCGCGCTGTCGATCGCCGTCCCGGCGGTCTCCGCACCTCCGATGACGGCGCGGATCTGCGGCACGAGCGCGTCGCGCTGGCTCTGGCAGGCGGCGAGCTGGGCCGTCGCGGCCTGGTAGCCGGCGTCATCGCCGGCCACGGCGGCCGTGTCGTAGTGCAGCGTCGCGAGCCCGAAGCGCCCGAACGGCGCGTCGAGCTGCTTGTAGGCGGCGCTCAGCGCGAGGAAGTCCGCGGGCGCCGCGGCGATCGGCGCCGGGATCGCGCCGGCATCGGTGATCTCCGTGATCGCGCGGCCGTCCCAGTCGTAGTCGTCGTGCAGGCCGAGGATCGACATCAGGGTCGGCCGGGCGTCGGTGTGGTCGGTCCACACGCTGCCGGTCTGGCCGAGGTTCTGGATCCCCGGGCCGACCCAGCCCTGCCACGTGGTCGCGATCTCGGGCTGCTCGTCGCCGTGGTTCCACGCGAAGCCCGCGCCCTGGGCCGGGCAGCCCGGCCCGTGGGTGGTCACCGGCGTGTTGGGCAGCCCCTGCGCCGCGCCGACTGTCGCGCACGACGTCTGGAAGAAGAAGTCGGGGTCGCCGAACATCGTGAACGTCGGCGTGCGCGCGGGATCGGAGTTGACCATGTGCAGCAGCCCTTCCTCGCTGCGGTCGGCGACGTCGTCGGCGATCCTGTGGTCGGTTCCGTCGATCGGGTCGAACTCGGTCAGCGAGCCCAGCTCGTGCTCGAGCTTGCGCACCGCGGCGTCGTTGGGGCCGGGCGGCGTGGCGGTGTGGTCAGCCTGGTTGGGGACGAAGATCGTCGGCGCGTCGTCGAAGTTTTGGCCGAACGTCGTCGTGTCGCCGGTCGTGCCGCTGACCAGCGCGGGCAGGTTGACGTCCGCCTCGCCGACGTTGCGCCGGAAGCCCGCGGTGCCGAAGGCTGCGCCGCCGGCCTCGGCGGTGTCGTACTGGCAGGCCACGGTGGCGCCGTCGCAGCTCGGGTTCAGCGGACCGCCGCCGGCGTAGTGGTCGCCCTCGTCGACCGTGACCAGGAAGAGCGTGTTGGCCTTGGTGATGCCGTCGCCCGCCAGCCGCGTGAAGAACGCCTGGAAGGCCGCGTTGTACTCGGCGATCTGCGCCTCGGCGCCGGCCTCGCCGGGGCCGAACGCGTTGCCGTGGTTGAGCCGGTAGTGGTCGTCGTGGATGTCGGACAGGTAGGTGTAGGTGACGGGGACGCCTGCCTCCTGCATCGCGGCCGTGTAGCCGAGCGCGTTGTTGGCCTCCATGCCGTCGAAGCCGGGGAAGCCGGGGTTGCTCGTCGCGTCCTCGATCACCGACGTGCTGGCGCCGTTCGCCGAGCTCGGCGGCGGTGCCGTGCCCGACGGGTGGTTGACGACGGGGGCGGCGCCGGCGCCCGTGTTGGTCGCGTTGGGCGCGAAGACGTCATAGACCGGCGGGGCGACCGGCGTGCCCGGCGCGCCCGCGAGCGCGCCCGAGCCGGCCGTGGCCGGCTGGCCCGTAATGAACGGGTTGACCGCGAGCGTGCCGAACAAGCCCTTGAAGCCCGTATAGCCGCCCGGCTCGTCGGGCAGCGCATCCGGCTTGCCGTTGGCGCACACGGCCGAGTTCAGCGCGCAGTGGATCGCGATGCCCTCGAGGTCCGTGAGCGCGAGGTTGCGGCCCTGCGAGCCCGCCGGCTGCCCGGCCGAGTACGTGCCCAGCCCCGCCTCGGGCGAGCCGGTCCCGAACACCTGGGTCACGTCGCTCGTCGTGTTCTCGAGCTCCATGTCGGCCGCGCCGACGCCGGCGAAGTCGCAGCCCGCGCGCGTGAACGCCACCCACGGGGCCGGCGTGTTCTTCTGGCCGGTGGTGACGAGCGTGGGCAGCGGGTCGCGCGTCGCGTCGGTCGGGTCGCTCCAGTACTTGAACGCCGAGCTGAAGTTCACGCCGGAGGCGGCGAGCTTGTCGAAGTACTCGTAGCTGTTCGTGACCGTCAGGCCGTTGCGGTCGGGATAGAGCCCCGTCTCCGTGCTCACGATCCCGCCGGCGGTGTGCGAGATCAGGATCGTGTGATCGTTGGAGAGCAGCGTCCCGTTGCTCGAGAGGAAGTTCTTCAGCGCCGGCATCTGCTCGAGGTCCGACGGCACGCCGGCCGCGTCGCGCGCCAGGTGCGTGTTGTCGAACTGCAGGATCACCACGTGCTTGATCTGGCCTCCTGGGCCGAGGTTGCACGTGGCTGCGGCATCTGCCGTCCGTGGCGACCATGCGACTGCCGCGCATAGTGCCAAGACCCCTACGACGATTCGTCCGTGCTTCATCGCTGCCCTCCTGCGAGCGGTTGTACGCGGACGTCTTACGCGTCCGACACGGCGTAGGTCGTATCGGACGCGTGAACGGTGAGAGGAGCGTGAGAGCGCGGCGAAATCGCCGCGCTCGCGTCAGCTCTCTTCGGTGGGGGCGATCTCGCTCTCCGGGGCAGGCGGAGCGGCCGCCTCGCGCCGGCGCAGGTCCTTCTTCATCGCCTTCTCCTGGCGCCGCTCGCGGAGTCGCTGCTCACGCTGGAGCTTCGCCATGGTGGTCTTCTTCTTGGTCCCTGACGCCATGCAGCAGCGCCCTAGATCGGCGTGACGTTCGAGGCGTTCGGGCCCTTCGGCCCCTGCTCGGCGTCGTAGCTGACCTTGGCGCCCTCGGCGAGCGACTTGAAGCCGTTGCCGGCGATGCCGCTGTGGTGCACGAACAGGTCCTTGCCCTGGTCGTCGGGCGTAATGAACCCGAAGCCCTTCTCGTCGCTGAACCACTTCACGGTTCCAGTAGCCATCTTCCCTCCCGGGAGGTTATGTGCGGCGAAACGCGGGAGGTGCTTAGGGCAGCTACAACGAACGCGGGCACTGATTTGACCGGGCAAACCGCCCGGTGGAGACAGTCTACCGGGCGGCGTCGTTTGGCGGCGCGTGCAGGCTGGCCAGCTGCGAGACCGTCGTGGCCCGGCCGTCCGCGCCGGTCACCGTCGCGCGCAGCACGACCGTGATGGTCTGCATCCGCCGCAGCAGCGCCAGATTGTCCCGCGAGAGGTGCAGCGTGACCGTCGTCGGGCCGCCGCCGGCGACCGTGAACGCCCGCGTGCCGAAGCTCACGCAGCGCGGCCGGCCGCGGCTGAGCCAGCGACTCGGGACCTGGCGGTCGGACCGCAACGCCAGTGTGCCGGCGCCGCCGTCCGGCAGGTCGAGCCCGCTCAGCGCGATCGTCACCTCGCCGTCCGCGTCGGCGCGCAGGTGGCGGCGCTTGGTGGCACCCTGCATACCGCCAGCGTCCCGCTCCGGATGCCGCGCGAACAGCGCGAAAGCGTGCAGCGTCGCTGCGGCGCTCTACGGGTCGGGGGCGCGACGTTTTCGCGGCGCCGGCCGCCCAGGGGCTCGGTTCCTAGGCGGCCGGCGCGCTCCGCGGCCGTGCCAGCGCGCGTACGCGGTGGTAGCGATCGTGGAGGAAGATGCGGCGGGCGCCGGCGTTGCGGCGCGCGGCCTGCTCGGCCTCGCGCAGCGTGGCGAACCACGGCGCGCCCGGCGTGGTCTCCTCGCTTTCCAGGGTCCAGCCTCCGCTCGTGGCGTGAGGCAGGACGTGAAGCTCTCCGGCGGGTGCAGCCATTGGCAGCACTCCATCGCGCGCGGGCGCGGATCACTATGGCCCTGTGTCCAAACGCGCTTGGCCGGCGTGTACACGTACCCGCACGCGGAACTACGTCGGGTTCTGGCGGGCCCCGCCCGCTCTGCCTCGCTAGCGCTCGTCACCGGCTTCGCCTCGGCCGGGCGGCGGCCGCCGCACCCGGACCACCAGTACGCGAGCGGCGACCGCCGCAGGCACCGACGACCGGTGCATTCGCAGCGACCCGTCGTAGTTCCGGTGACGGGTACTACCCGTAGCGCAGGACGGCCTCGGTGACCAGCGCCGCGTTGTCGGGCGCGGGCCGGCCGTCGGGCAGCTGGTCGACGTCCTCGAAGCCGATCCGGATCTCGCGCCCGCGCGCCACCGCGGCGTCGAGCACCGTCCAGGTGCTGAACCCGATGCCGTGATGCAGGCGCGCGGTCGGCACGGCCGCGGCGTCCAGCGCGGCGTCGATCTCGGCCGCGATCTGGACCGCCTCCTCGGCGGTCTCGGTCCGCGGCTCGACCAGGATCCGCCGCACCGGCGGGTGCCGGCGCGGACCCGTGGCACGGCGCCCCCAGGTGGCGACCAGCCCGCTCTCCGCGAGCGTCTGGGCCTCGGTCACCGTCCAGACCCCCGCCTCGATCCCGATCCCGCGCTCGCCCAGCAGTGCGGCGAGCTCCGGCCAGCCCTCCTCGGCCATGTTCATCGACACGAGGTCCGGGCGCACGGTCCACCCGGCGATCGCGCTCAGCCGCGCGGCGGTGTCCCCGGCCGTGATCCACAGCCCCGTGGAGAGCGAGAGCTCGGTGCGCGGGACGGCCGCCCGCAGCGCGTGCACCGCGTCCGCGACCGCGACGGGCTCGAGCGTCTCCAGGCCGTCGCCGTCGCGCGGGTGCGCGTGGATCGACGACGCGCCCGCGGCCACGCACGCGGCGGCGTCGGTGGCGAGCTCGGCGGGCGTGCGCGGGACGCCGTCGGCGCGGTCGCCGTTCAGACAGGCCTGGACGAGGACCATGCCACCGGGAGGGACACCGCGGCCAGCAGCGCCGCGAAGATCAGGAACGTCCAGCGCGTGCCCGCCCACGGGATCAGCGCGAGCGCGGCCGCGAAGTTGCCGACCAGGCCGCCGAACGTCGACAGTGCGTACAGACGGCCGGTGACCTCGCCGGCGCCGGCGGTCGAGTGCACGCGCAGCCGGATCGCCCACGGCGAGAGCGCGCCGAGCACCAGCACCGGGGGCGCGACGAGCACTCCCAGCGCCAGCAGCGAGCCGGGCAGCTCGCTCAGCGAGTCCTCGGTCACGTTCAGCAGCGGGATCGCGAGCAGCGGGATCAGCGCCACGAGCACGGCGCCGAGCAGCGCCGCGCGGGCCAGCCCGCGCGTATGCGGATGGCGGTCGGCGAGGCGGCCGCCCACCCAGTAGCCCCCGGCGAGCGCGATCAGCACGACCGCGATCGTATTCGCCCAGACCACAGTCGACGCGCCGAACGCGGGCGCGACCAGCCGCGCGGCCGCGATCTCGGCGCCCAGCGTCGCCGTTCCCGCCACGAACACGACGAGCTCGGCGTAGCCCCAGCGCCTCACTTGGACTCCCCCGCCGCGTAGGACACGATCGACGCGTCGATCAGCCACTCCACCGGCGCGCGGTCATCCGTGAACACGTCGCCGCCCGTCAAGGCCGGTTGGAGCGGCTGGTCGCGCGCGAGCTCGATCAGCGGCCCCGGCGCCTCGAGCATGGAGCTGGCGTGCAGCTCGCGGTCGGAGGCGATCACGAGCGAGTTGGTCGCGGCCACCGGATCGCGCGCGACGTGGGCGAAGACCGCCGCGAGCGTGCTCGAGAGCGCCTTCTCCAGCGCGTCCGAGTCACTCGGGTGCCCGACATTGACGATCACCGAGCCGCCGGGCCGCAGGCGGTCGCGCACGAGCGTGAAGAACTCGCGCGTGGTCAGGTAGAACGGGATGTAGGGCTGCCGGTAGGCGTCGACGAAGATCGCGTCGTAGCGCGCGTGCGTCTCGCGCAGGAACGGGCGCGCGTCCTGTGCCACCTCGCGCAGCCCCGGGCGCGGCGCGAGGCCGAAGTAGCGCCGCCCGATCGCGAACAGCCGCGCATCGATGTCGACCGCGTCGACCTGCGTGGACGGGAAGTAGTGCCCGTACGCGCGCGGGACCGTGCCGGCGGCGGTGCCGAGCACGGCGATCCGGCGCGGCGCGCCCTCACCGGTCGCGAACGGCAGCACGAGGAAGCCGTCCCAGTAGCCGCCGGTCAGCACCGTGCCCGGCCGGTACAGCGAGTGGATCGCCTGGCCCTCGTTGAGCTCGAGCCGGCGCGAGCCGTCCGGCATCTGGACGACGCGCGCATATTGGTAGGGGGTCTCGGTCTCGTACAGCACACGCCCGGTCTCGGCGGGTTTGGTGGTCCCGGGCGCGAGCGCGAGCGCCGCCAGCAGCGCCGCCGGCACCGCCAGCCAGCGCGCCCGCAGCGCCGGCGCCGCGGCCAGCGCCGGCACCGCGGCCAGCGCGATGAACGTGCGCTGCGTGCCGATCGCCTCGATCGCCCACAGTGCCACCGCGAACACGCCGACCAGCGAGCCCGCGGTCGAGATCGCGTACAGGTGCCCCGCGACGGTGCCCGCGCGCTCGGGCTCGTCGAGCTTCAGCCGCGTCGCCCACGGCGACACCGCGCCGAGCAGCAGCAGCGGCACGGCTACCAGCACGAGCGTCCCGAACAGCGACGCGAAGAACGCGCCGATCGAGATCTCGTCGAACGCGCGCACGCTGAGCGCCAGGAACGGGTGCGCGACGAACGGCACCACGGCCAGCAGCACGCTCCCCAGCAGCACCAGCGCGGACAGCGCGCGCGGGTCCGGCCGGCGGTCGGCGAGGCGCCCGCCGAGCGCGTAGCCCGCCGACAGCGCCAGCAGCACGACCGCGATCGTGTTGGCCCAGATGACGGTGGAGGCGCCGAAGAACGGCGCCATCAGCCGCGCGGCCGCGATCTCGGCCCCGAGCGAGCTCATCCCGACGCAGAAGACGAGCAGCTCGAGCGGCACCCGCAGGCGGCGGGGAGCGGCGAGCGCGGTCACATCGAGAATCTAGGGGCCCGTTGAAGAATGGTCGGTCCAACCGATGTGGTGCAGCCGTGGATGCCTCGGGCCGCGCGCGCCGCGAAGGCGTGCCTCTGGCACGTTGAGCTGCGTGGGTGGCGCGAGGCGCCGCGGATGCGCCGCAGCGGGCGAACCGGAATTCTTCAACGGGCCCCTAACCCTCGTACGGTGAGAAGTCAGCCTTGCGAGCGCCGCAGACCGGGCAGAACCAGTCCGGCGGGATCTCCTGGAACGGGGTGCCCGAGTCGATCCCGCCGTCGGGATCGCCCTCGTCCGGGTCATAGATGAAACCGCAGGACTCGCAGATCCATTGCCGGGCCGTCTCCGTGCTCATGGGCGCGCATATTAGGCTGACCTGGATGGCGTACGGTCCCGAGCCCGGCACGATCCTCAACGAGGGCGAACCCACGGCCCCGCGGCAGGCCGCGACCGTGCTCGTCCTGCGTGGCGGCGCGCGGCGGCTCGAAGTGTTGATGGTCCAGCGCACGCCGAAGGCGCGCTTCATGGGCGGCGCCTGGGTGTTCCCGGGCGGCGCCGTGGACGCGCACGAGGGCGAGGGCGACACCGCGCACCGCGCGGCCGCCGTCCGCGAGGTCGCCGAGGAGGTGCAGATCACGCTCCCCGACCCGGCCGCGCTCGTCCCGTTCGCGCGCTGGATCACGCCGCCCGAGGTGACGATCCGCTTCGACACCTACTTCTTCCTCGCCGTCGCGCCCGAAGGCGCCACGGCCGTCCCAGATGGCAGCGAGATCGTCGACGCGCGCTGGTTAGAGCCGGCGCGGGCGCTCGAGGGCAGCGAGGCCGGCGAGCTGCTGATGGTCTTCCCGACGATCAAGAACCTCGAGCGGATCGCGCCGTTCGCGAGCGCCGACGCGCTGCTCGAGTGGGCCTCCCGGCGCGAGGTGCGCCCGGTCGAGCCGCGCGTGGTCGGCACCGGCGAAGCGGCGCGCATCGTCATCGACGACTGAATACTCAGGCACTTCGTCACTATTGGGCGCACACGGGCGCGGTTACCCGTGACATGATCGCCATCAGGCGAGAAGGTGAGGATCCGTAGAGTCCACAGGCTGCTGGCGGGCGGTGGTGCCGGTGGCCGACCCTGAGAGGCACAGGCCCGCGCCGGGGGACGCGGGCGAACCGAGCTTCGCACCCGAGCAACTGCTCGCGCGGCTGCGGCGCGCCGCCGCGGGCGTGGTCCTGGCGCTGACGCTCGCCGGCCTCGCCGGCTGGGCGCTCGACGTCGCTTTCGTGACCTCGCCCAGCGCGCGCTCGCCGATCAGCCCGCTCGCCTGCCTGGGTTTCCTGGCCGCGGCGGTCGGCACGTTCACGCTGCGCCGGGCACGGCCGGCCGGCATCCTGACGCTGGCAGTCGCCGCGCTCGCGGCAGGCGAGGCCGCGGGGGCCTGGCATGTGACCGCGCTGCTCAGCTCGGACCTGCGGGTCTCCGCACTGACCGCCGCCGCGCTCGCGCTGCTCGGCGCCGCGCTCGTCGGCGACGGGCCCTCGCCGACGCGCAGGCTCGCGCTCGCGGCCGGCGCCCTCGGCGGCGCCGAGCTGATCGGGTTCCTGGTCGGTGTGCGCTGGCCGCGCGTGGGGATGTCGTGGGCGGCGGCGCTGTCGGCGGTCCTGCTGGCTGCGGCGCTCGCGCTCTCGCACGCTGGATCGCGCACCGCGCGCCTGTTCACCGACCGCGGCCTGGGCGGGCGTTTCGTGCGCATGACCCTGCCGGGCGTGATCGGGCTCCCGGTCCTCACCGCGACCGTCTGCACCGCGGCCGCCCGCGCCGGCTGGGTCGCGTGGAGCGTCGCGGCCTGGGTGATGACGCTGACCGCGGTCGTGGGCCTGGCGATCGTCGCCGGGGCCGCGGCCGAGCGCCTGCACCGCGAGGACGTGCGGCTGACCGAGCTGGCGATCCGCGACCCGCTCACCGGCGCCTACAACCGCCGCCACTTCACCGCCGAGGCCGAGCGCGCCGCGGCCCGCGCCGAACGCTACGGCGAGGCCTCCGCCGTCGCCGTGATCGACCTCGACTACTTCAAGGAGATCAACGACCGCTTCGGCCACGCGGCCGGCGACCAGGCGCTGCTGCGCGTGCACCGCGCGCTGCGGCGCCGCCTGCGCTCCAGCGACGTGCTGGGCCGCATCGGGGGCGACGAGTTCGCCGCGCTGATCACGCACGTCGACGCGGCCACCGCCGCTGTGGTGGCCGACGAGATGCGCGACGCCGTCGCCGTGGTCGCGGCCGAGCTGGCGAGCGAGGGCCAGCCCTCCCGGCTTGCGGCGAGTATCGGGATCGCGCCGGTCGAGCCGGGGCAGGACGCCGCCGCCCTGATCAACCTCGCCGACCAGCGCATGTACGCCGAGAAGCGCTTCAGCCGAGCAGGTCCAGCGCCGCGCCGATGACCGCCTCGGCGTCGAGGAGATGGTGCTCGTAGAGGTCGGCGATGTCGCCGGCCTGGCCGAAGTGCTGCACGCCCAGGCACGTGATCGGCGCGCCCAGGAACGCGAGCGTGTGCGGGTGTCCGTCGAGCAGGCTGACGATCGGCACGCCCTTGCGGAACAGGCGCTCGAGCGTGCGCGGGTCGCCGTCGCCGAGCCCGGCGCGTGCCTGGAAGGAGCGGAACAGCAGGTCGGCGCTCGTGATGCACACGACCTCGGCGGCGATCCCGGACTCGGCGAGCGTGCCGGCCGCCGCCAGCGCCTCCGGGACGAGCGCGCCCATCACCGCGATGCTCACGCTCGGCGCGTCGTGCGCGAGCAGCCGGTAGCCGCCGCTGAGCGCCTCCTCGCGCGTGCCGGTGTGCAGCGACTGGTCGATCGGGCGCGTGGACAGGCGGAAGTACGCGCTCGTGCCGTCGGGGCGGCCGAGGCGGCTGAGCGCGTGCAGCAGCAGCCATTCGAGGTCCTGCCCGAAGGCGGGCTCGTAGGCGACGCAGCCGGGCTGCTCGATCCCGATGCTCGGCGTGATCACGGACTGGTGCGCGCCGCCCTCGGGGCCGAGGGTGACACCGCTCGGCGTGCCGACCAGGATCGACTGGCCGCCGGCGTAGATCCCGAACGACCACGGCTCCAGCGCGCGCGCCACGAACGGGTCGTAGATCGTGCCGACCGGGAGCAGCGGCTGGCCGTCGCGCGACCACGTGGCACCGAGTTCGCCGAGGACGCCGACCAGGTTGACCTCGGCGATGCCGAGCTCGATGTGCTGGCCGTGGTCTGACTCGCGCCAGCGCACGAGCGTGTCGGTGTCGTCGGCGAACCAGTCGATGCGCTCCCCGAGCGACCAGATCCCGGCCTTGTTGATCCAGCCGCCGAGGTTGGTCGACGTGCCCACGTCCGGCGAGACCGTGACGACGCGCGCGGCCACCTCGGGCGCCTCGCGCGTGAGGTCGACGAAGAAGCGGCCGAAGGCCTGCTGGGTCGACGCCTTGCCGGTGTGCCGGCGCCCGAGGTCCGGCGGGACCCGCGGCGGCGCGCCGGCGCGCGCGGCGTCGCGGCGGAGGCGCTCACCCGCGCGGCGGCACAGCTCGGCCTCCGGCGTGCCCTCCTCGAACGGCCTCCAGGGATCGTCGGCGTCGGTGCCGAGCCTCGCGGCGAGCTCGCGGTACTGGTCGTGGTTGAGCAGCGCCGAATGGTTGGCAGGATGGCCCTCAGTGGGCAGCGACCAGCCCTTGATCGTGTAGGCGAAGACGACCGACGGGCGGTCGCGCACCGCGTCGGCCTGGCGGTAGCCGTCCAGCAGCGCGGCGAGGTCGTGGCCGCCGAGGTCGCGGAACGTGGCCAGCAGCTCCTGGTCGTCGAGGTCGTGCGTGTCGACGTCGAGGCGTGCGCGCAGCTCGTCCACGGGCGCGCGCAGCAGCCGCTGGTACTCCTCGTTGGGCATCGCGTCGATGCGCGCCCGCAACGCCGGCTGCTGCGAGAGCCGCGGGCCGTACTTGACCATCACGGTGTGCCAGCCGGCGGCCTCGAACATCGCGGCGAGCCGGCCCGCGGCGATGTCCGGCACCACGCGGTCCAGCGACTGGCGGTTGAGGTCCACGACCCACATCACCTCGCCCAGGCGCGCCACCAGCGGGTCGGCGATCGCCTCCCAGCACGCGCCCTCGTCGAGCTCGGCGTCGCCGATCAGCGCGATCTGGCGCCCGCCGCGCGGGACGTCGAAGTGGCCGGCGACGTAGCGGTGCGCGAGCGCGCCCCAGATCGGCGCGGTGGCACCGAGGCCGACGCTGCCGGTCGAGTAGTCGACCGGGTCGGGGTCCTTCGTCCGGCTCGGGTAGCTCTGCAGGCCGCCGTACTCGCGCAGGCGCGTGAGATAGGCCGCATCGAGCCGGCCGAGCAGGTGGTTGATGGCGTGCAGCACCGGGCTGGCGTGCGGCTTCACGCTCACGCGGTCCGGCGCTTCGAGCACACCGAAGTACAGCGCGGTCATCAGCGAGACCATGCTGGCGCTCGAGGCCTGGTGGCCTCCGACCTTCACGCCCGAGCGGTTCTCGCGCACGCGGTTGGCGTGGTGGACGATGCTCGTGGCCAGCCACAGCACCCGCCGCTGGACGCGGTCGAGCGCCTGCAGGTCGAGTTCGGTGGCCACGGCCACGTGCGGGAGGTTATTCGAGCGAGTCGACCGCCGCGGGGGTCTCGAGGCCCATGTCGCCCAGCAGCTCCGCGAAGCGTTCGCGCGCGCGCTGGAAGCTGTCCTCGAAGCGGACGACCCGCTCGGACGGTTGGGACCACAGCGGCCGCAGGCTGAACGCCGCGGCGATCGCCGACGGCGCGTACGTGGCCGCCCAGCTCTGAAGCGTGTCGCGGTTCTCCTCGCCGTACGCGGCGTCGCCGGTCAGCATCGTGAACAGCGCGCGCGCGCCCTTGCGCTCGCGTTGCGCGTCGGACTCGCCGGCGCCCATGATCGTCGGCGTCACGAAGTCGCCCTGCGGCGCCGCGGTCGGGAGCACGAAGCCGGAGCGGAACAGCTCGCCGACCAGCGGCTCGAACACGGCCGTGGTCGCGAAGAACGCCTCGGCCCAGTCGCGGATGCCCGTGAGCTGCTCCACCAACGCACGCGTGACCTGCCAGAGCGGGTCCTGCTGCCAGGCCTCCCGGTGGAGCGCGCCCTCGAAATCCTCAAGCTCCTCCGAGAGCGCGAGGTTGTACAGCACGAGGTCCTGCGCGAGACGCAGCTTGTGCGCGGCGGCCACGGCGAGCGCGGTGTTGATCATGTTCGTCGGCCCGTCGCGCTGAGCGGAGGTGAAGACGTGCATCCCCAGCCCGTGTTCGGCGTGCGCCCACGCGAACACGTGGCGCTCGAGGATCCGCACCCAGGCCGGATCGAAGGAGATGAAGGCGTGCGCGGCGCGGGCGTGCTCGACGTTCTGTGAGATCTGCCGGACGATGTTGGCGTTGTTGCGGTAGATCGTCTGCTCCCATTCCTCGTTGGGGTCGAGGAACTCGTGCCAGTCCGAGGACTTCAGCGCCGTCCACTCGTGCGGGAACCCTGCATCGCCGTTCGCGAACTCGTACAGCCAGCCCTGTGTCATGTGGCGCGCGGGGTCCGGCTGCACGTCGACCGTGACGTCCTCGTAGACACTCGCGCGGCGTCTGCGCGGCGTGAAGTAGTTGAAGCTGCGGCTGTAGCTGGACGGGAAGTCCGCGGCACCGGCCTCCGCATCCGTGAAGCGCGGCCTCGCCACCACGCGCCCGGCCGCCTCCGCTGCGCCCACGGCGCCCTCGCGCTCCTGCGCGACGCGGCTCACGCCGCCGGACGCTGAGGACGCGCGCGCGCCGTGCTGCCGCGCCGCCGTCTGGATCAGCTCGCGCCGCCGCGGCAGGCCCGCCACGGCACTGTCGCGGAAGCGCCGGGTGGCGGCGGAGAGCAGCGAGCGGTCCTCCGCGCCCTTGAGCGCCTCGACGATCACGTCGAATTGCCCGGTTGCGTCGGCCCATGCCTCTGCCGCCCATTCCTCCGACCACTCGAGCGCGTCCTCCGCCTCGGCCAGCCGGAGCAGCGACTCCACGAGCATCGCGTGCAGCGTGCCTTCCTTGAAGTCCGACGGCTGGGTGGCCGTGTCTGCCTTCGCCTCGTCAACCAGGCGCCGCGCGCGCCGCAGGGTGCTCGAACGCTGGTCCCCGCGCACGGGCAAGCCCTCGTCGAGCAGCAGCGCTTCGGCTGCCAGCAGGGCGATCGGGGCCACCGGGACGTCGGGCTCGCTCGCCGCGCGAAGCCGCTGCTCTGCGTCGGCGGTCAGGCGATAGCGGATCCAGCGCCCGCCGCGCCGATCGCTGTCGACGGCCCCGAGTCGCTCGAACAATTCATGCCGGCGCAACAGTACGGTGCGGACCGTGGCCGGGTTCGCCCCGGCGGCCTCGGCGACGGCGGCCACCGTGAACTCGCCGAGCTCGGCCATCGCTTCGAATATGCGGTCCTGCTCCACGGCGGCAGGATAGGGATTCATTCTTCGTTCTTCAATCGGCTTTGCAAGAGCCTAACTCAAGAGGAACTGCACGGCTCGCTCGACCCGCGTCGGGGGATCGCGGCCCGCCATCACCGCCCGCGCGCAGTCCAGCAGCGCCGCGCCGGTCGTGGTGGCGTCCGTGAGCAGGCGCCGGCCGATCTCCTCACAGGCCTCGTCGCGACGATACGGCTCGAGCGCGCTGCAGTTCAGGGCCACGCAGAACGCCCACAGCGCGCTGCGCCCGCCTTCCACGCCCCGGCCGCACGCACGGTCGAGCACGGTCAGCGCGTCGATGGCGCGCAGCCGGGCGAGCTGCCGGACGCGCCAACTGCGGTCCCGCGCGTCGCGCTTGAAGCGCGCGAGATGCAGTTCGTCGCCGGCGTCGCGGACGAGGCTCGGCGGCCCGATCAGCGGGATCGGCTCGAGCCATCGCACCTCGCCGTCGAGCGCCGCGCGGTGGACGCCGGCGGCGACGAGGTCCATCCAGCCCTCCGCCCACGGCCCCGCGGCGCTGCGCGACACCGGGTGCCCGAACGCGTGAACGATCAGCTCGTGGAACAGCGCGTAGGGCGTCGCGCGGATCTCCTCGATCCCGAACCGTTCCGCGGTCAGGTCCAGCCCGACGATCACGTCGCGCCCGCGCAGCTCGGTGAACCCGTTGACCCAGGCCCCGGCCGGGAACCGGTGGACGGCGCCGGACTTCCGGATCGCGACCTCAAAGCGGAGTCTCTCGCAGCCGAATCCGAACGCGCGATAGAACTCGGCCGCCGCGCGCGAGACGACCTCGAACGTGCGCTGCACCGGGTCGATCTCGTCGCTCGCGTGGCGCTCCACGGCCCGCGCCACCGCCCCGGCCAGCAGATCGGCGTACGCCGTCGCCTCCGTCACGGCGCGGATCGCGCCCGGAAGCCGCGCGAGGAACGCGGCGACGCCGTCGCGCTGCTCGCGCTGCTGGTCGAACGAGGCCGCCGTCGATGCATCGAGCGTGTCGGCGGCGGCCCACAAGGCCGCCTCGAACTCGTCGTGCTCGTCCGAGCTGTGCGGCGTCGTGTGGAAGTCACGCAGGCAGTCGTCGAGCGCCGTGTGACCGAGCCAGCGCCCGAGCGAGAACATCCGGCGCCCGGGAGGCAGAGTGTCGAGTACGCCGGTCACTCGCCGCCGGATGTGCGGCCCGTCTCCTCACCGACGGCCCCGCGCCCCCGTCTGCGGTTGATCCACGGCCGCACAACCTGCTCCCACGCGATGTCGAAGGCCTTGTCCAGCATGAGCAGCAGGATCGCCTCCTCGACGCCGGTGAGCCCCGGGCGCCGCCCCTCGAACCGGAACGCCGCCGGACCGGCGGCAGCGAGCGCCGCCGGCGTCACGCCCGCGGCGAGGGCATCCTGCTCGATCGCAGGGTCGCCCGCCTCCAGCGCGTCAAAGAAGGTGGCGACCTCCTGCTGGAGCTGAACGGCGCTCAGTTCACCGCGCGTGTACTCGATCGTGATCGCCGGCATCTGCGCACCCTACGCAGGAACGCCAGGCCGATGCAATCGCGTCCGCTCACCTGTCGAAGCAGTAGTGGACGCGCTGGAAGCCGGCGCGCAGTTCGAGCGCCTCGGCCTTCATGTCGCGCCCGTCGACCAGCACGCCGGCGATGATGTCCGCGATCTGCTCCATCTCCGCGGCGCCCATGCCCAGGCGGGTGACCTCGGTGGTGCCGATCCGCAGTCCGGACGGGCGGTCCCAGTCCTCCGGCCGGTCGCGCGGGAGCAGGTTCTTGTTCGTGATGACGTTGGCGTCGGCGAGGCGCCGCGCCGCCGTCAGCCCGCCGCCGAACGCGCCAGCGTCGGCGATCACCTGGTGCGTGCGCGTGTAGCCCTTGTGGGCGCCGAGGACCGGGACGCCGCGCGTGTCCAACGCGTGCGCGAGCGCCTGGGCGTTGGCGACGATCGCCGCCATGTAGTCGCGGCCGAACGCCAGCAGCTCGGCGGCCGCGGCGGCGAGCGCGGCGACGCGGTTGACCTGGTGGGTGGCGGCGAGCGCGGGGAACACGGCGTCGCCGAGCGGGGTGGTGAGCTCGGGGTCGTTCCACACCATCACGCCGGACTGCGGGCCCGAGAACGTCTTGCCGCCGCTGCCGGTCAGCACCGCCGCGCCCTCGCCGAGCGGGTCCTGGAACTGGCCGCCGGCGATCAGCCCCAGCTGGTGCGCGCCGTCGAAGAACACCTTCCCGCCCCACCCGCTCGCGACGGCCGCGATCTCGCGCACGGGAAGCGGGAACAGGGTCATGCTCGCGCCGAGCGCGACCAGCTTCGGCCGGGTTCGCCTCGCCTCGCTCGCGAAGGCGTCGAGGTCGACCTCGAGCTCGTACGGGTCGAATGGGACGTCGACGATCGTCAGGCCGCGGATGCCGGCCGGGCCGTCGTGGCGGTTGGAGCTGTGGCCGCCGACCGGTTGCGGGATCGTCATCACCGTGTCGCCGGGCTGCGTCAGCGCGGCGTAGACGGCGAGGTTGCCGATCATGCTCGCCACCAGTCGGTGCTCGGCGTACGCGCAGCCGAACAGGCGCTTGAGCAGCTCGACGCACAGCGCCTCGATCTCGTCGATGTGGCGGGTGCCGGCGAACCAGCGGTTGACCGGGCCGATGTGTCCCTCGGCGGCTCGCTGACCCACCTCGGCGGACAGCAGGTGTTGCACCGTCGGGCTCACCAGCGCCTCGGGGGCGAGCAGGTTCAGGCACTCGCGGCCGCGCCAGCGCGCGTTGCGCTCGACCGCCGCGAGGACCTCGCGCTGCATCGCCGCGGGGTCTGCCGCCGCGTCGAGCAGCGCCCTGGCCGCGGCGAGGGTCTCGGGGTCGTGGATCTCGCGAGTGCTGATGGCGGTCATGGCGTGTCCTTGAACGTGCGGTCGATCAGCGCGCCCAGCGAGAGCCAGTTCTCGCGGACGCGGTCTGCGGTCTGCCGCGCCTCGCCGGCGGCGGCGAGGTCGGCGATCTGCTCGTGCTGGCGAACCGAGCGCCGGCCCGGCAGCGAGCCGAAGCGCAGCCGCTCGAGCCGCCGGATCCGCGGCATCAGCCGGTCCAGCACCTTCGCGAGCTCGGCGTTGGCCGAGGCGATGAGGAAGACGCCGTGGAACGCGTCGTCGTTTGCGAGCGCGGCATCCACGTCGGTGGCGGCGAGCGCCCGCTCGAAGCGCGCGTTGGCCTCGCGCATCGCCGTGAGGTCGCGGGCGGTCAGGTTCGGCATGGCGAGCTCCGCGGCCAGCGCGTGCAGGTTCGCGACGATCGGGAACGCGTCGCGCGCCTCGCGGCGATCCAGCGGCGCCACGCGGGTGAAGCGCTGCGGCTCGGTCTCCACGAGCCCGTCCTGCTCGAGCCGCGACAGCGCCTCGCGCACCGGCGTCCGGCTCAGCCCGAGCCAGCGGCACAGGTCCTCGTCGCGCAGCCGCTCCCCCGGCTCCAGCGTGCCGGCCACGATCGCGTCGCGGATCGCCCCGTAGGCGTGGTCCTTGAGCAGCCAGCGCTCGACCGGCACCGCTTCATCCGGAACTGGCATCTAACATATCAGCATACCAGCGAACAAAAGGGGTCAGACCCCTTTCGTTCGTCGCGGATGAACGAAAGGGGTCAGACCCCTACTGTTCGTCGCGATGCGCGGAGTCGACATGCACGTCCATCTGCCGACCGACGACTGGGTATGCGGGTGCGTCGGGCACTACGCGGACTCGATCGAGCGCTACTTCGGCTCGCGCCCGCAGCCGCACTCGATCGAGGAGCTCGTGGCGCTCTACGAGCGGCTGGATCTCGTGGGCGTGCTGCTCGGCTGGGACGCCCAGGGACGCGAGATCGACAACGCGGAGTTGGCCGCGATCTGCCGCGATTCGGGCGGGCGCTTCGTGGGCTTCGGGTCGGTCGATCCCAACCGGCCGGACGCGCTCGACCGGCTGGCGCGATTCCCGTCGCTCGGGCTGCGCGGGCTCAAGCTCCACCCGACGATGCAGGCGTTCGATCCGGGCGAGGACCGGTTCCTGGCGTTCTTCGACGCGGCCGCCGAGCTCGGGCTGATCCTGCTCACGCACGCGGGCACGAGCGGGCTCGGCGCGGGCGAGCCGGGCGGTCAGGGCCTGCGGATCGACCTCGCCCGCCCGATCCTGCTCGACCGCATCGCCGCGCGCCACCCGGGGATGCGGATCGTGCTGGCCCACGTCGGCTGGCCGTGGCACCTCGAGGCGGTGGCCATGGCGCTGCACAAGTCCAACGTCTACCTGGACATCTCGGGCTGGAAGTACCGCTACCTGCCCGAGGAGGTCCGGCGCGAGATCCCGCGGCGGCTGCGCGGGCAGTTCTGCTTCGGGACGGACTATCCGATGTTCGATCCGGAGGCCTGCTTGGGCGAGCTCGACCGGCTCGAGCTGCCCGAGGCGGTGGCGAGCGCCGTCCTGCGCGACAACGCCGCCGCGCTTCTCGGGCTGTAGGCGAGCCCGATCAGGCCCGCCGCGACCGGCCCGAGGCCCGCGAGCAGCAGCGCGGTCTGGGCGCCGAGCAGCCCGACCGCGACGCCGCCGAGGCCGAGCGCGCCGAGCTCCGCGGTGTTGCGCGCGGCGCCGTAGGCGGCGAAGGCGCGGCCGTGGGCGTCGGGGGAGACGCGGTGCCCGATCAGCGTGCGCATCAGGACGTTCTTCACGCCGTGGCCGACACCGCCGACGATGTAGCCGGCGATCACCCAGGCCAGCAGCGCCCACAGCGCGGCCGCGGCCATCCCGGCGCCCTGGACGGCGAGCGCGGCGAGCGCCGCCGCCGCCAGCGGCCGGGCGCTGACGCGCGGGGCGACGCCGATCGCTCCCACGACCATGCCCGCCGTCCAGCCGGCGAAGACGAGCGCGTAGCCCGTTCCCCCTGCGCCGACGACGTCACGCACGTAGAAGACCTCGACGGTCATCGAAGCTGAGATGAAGAGCAGGCCCGCGACGGCTGCCGTGACCGCGACGCGGAGTTGGGGGTCGCCGAACAGGAGCCCGTAGCCGCCGCCGGCGCGTCGTGGCGAGGCGGGCAGCGCGACGCCGGCACGCGCGGGCGGGCCGGCTGCGGCGCCACCCGGCCGCCTCCGGGCGCGCATCAGCGCGGCGCCGAGCGCGACCGCGAGGAAGCTGGCGGCGTTGGCCGCGAGCCCGAGCCGCGTCCCGCCCGCTGCCGTCAGGGCCCCGGCGAGCAGCGGCCCGGCGGTGTAGCCGGAGTAGCGCGCGGTCTCGATCCAGCCGTTGGCCCGCGCGAGCGCGTCGCCGCGGGCGACGGCGGGCACGAGCGCGGCCTCCGCCGGGCCCGCGACCGCGGCGCCGGCACCCAGCAATGCGGCCAGCGCGAGGATCGGCGCGAGCCCGCCCGCGAACACGAGTCCGGCGGCGACCGCCGCCTGGGCGAGCGAGACGCTCAGCAGCAGTCCTCGCGTCTCGATCCCGTCGACCAGCCGCCCGGCGAGCGGCGCGAGCACGACGATCGGCGCCATCAGCGCGGCGAACAGCGCGGCGACCGCGAAGCCCGAGCCGGTCAGGTCGTGCACGCGCAGCGCCAGGAGCACGACCATCAGCAGGTCGCCCGCGGCCGACAGCGCCACCGCGCCCGCGAGCAGGCGGAGGTCGCGCATCGTCTACGCGTCCCAGGCCTGGACGCCGAACCAGCGCGCGATCTTGCCGTCGCGGACGTCGACCAGCGCGTTGCAGAGCACCTGCTCACCGGCCGGGTAGGTGCAGGTGACGGTCAGCGCGGCGCGGTCGCCGATCGCGAAACCGTCGGTGACCCGCGACGCGATCCCGCGCGTGTGCGCGTCATCGAGCATCGCCAGCACGGCGTCGCGGCCGCCCAGGACGGCCGGGTCGTGCGGCTGGCTGCGCTGATCGACCTCGATCCACTCGACGTCGTCGGCCAGGAACGCGGGAAGCGCGCTCGGGTCGGCGCGCAGGGCGCGGACGTCGAGCAGGTGGGTGGTGGGTGCGGTCATGCGCTCCACCCTCGCCCGCCCCCGTCAGCCGAGCGTCAGCCCGCCGTTGGCCGGCGAGTCCGGCCACGCCGCTCGCCCGGCGCGTAGATTTCGCGGCATGCTGCGCGTGCGGCTCCTCGGCGGGCTCGCGCTGGAGGGTCTCGAACCACCCGCGAGCCGCCCGGCGCGCGAGTTGCTGGGCTGGCTCGCGCTGCATCCCGGCGCGCACTCGCGGCTCGAGCTCGCGCTGCGCCTGTGGCCTGACGTCCCCGAGGCGAGCGCGCGCGCGAGCCTGCGCACGACGCTGCACGAGCTACGCCGCGCGCTCGGGGACGCCGCGACGCACCTGCGCGTGGATCGCGAGCGCGTGGAGCTGGCCGACGTGTGGGTGGACGTCCACCATGCCCAGCCGGAGGACGCGCGCGGCGATCTGCTCGCCGGCATCGACCGCGACTGGGTGCTCGCGGCGCGCGACGAGCACCGCGAGCGGGTCGCGACCCGGCTCGCCGAGCTCGCCGACGCGGCCGCCGAACCCACCGTCGCGCTGGGCTACGCACGGGCGCTGGCGCTGCACGACCCGCTGTCCGAGGCGGCCGCGCGACGGTTGATGCGCGCGTACGCCGCCGCCGGCGACCGCGCGGCCGCGCTGTCCGCGTACCTGCGCCTCGAGGAGCGCCTGGAGCGCGAGCTGTCGTTGCGGCCGTCGACCGAGACGCGCCGGCTGCTCGCGGAGTTGCGCGCGGGGACCGCGCCGCCGCTGGGCACCGGCGCGCGGGAGCGCCGGCTCGGCGACGACCCACGTGAGGATCCGCGCGGGGACGAGGAGAGGCGCAACAAGGCTGCGGGGGCCGACGACCGGCCGCGCGGGGACGGAGACGGGCGCGGCGACGACGCCCTCGGCCCCGACGACCGGCGACGCGCCCCGGCGCGTCCGGCCCTTCCGGCCGCGCTCGCGCGCCGCACCGGCCCGCTCGCCGGCCGCACCGGCGAGCTCGCGCGCATCGCGGCGCAACGCCCGCCGGCGGCCCTCCTGCTCGCCGGCGAACCGGGCATCGGCAAGACCCGCCTGCTCGCCGAGGCGGCGCGCCGCGCGCACGCCGCCGGCGCCGCGACCGTCCTCTACGGCCGCTGCCACGAGGAGCACCTGACGCCGTACGAGCCGTTCGTCGAGGCGCTCGGCGATCTCGCGCTGCTGGCCCCCGAGGGCGCGCCCGAGAGCGCTCGCTGGCGGCTGTTCGAGGCGGTCGGCGCGCGCGTCGCCGGCTCGCTGCTGGTGCTCGACGACATCCACTGGGCGGACTCGGGCACGCTGCGGCTGCTGGCCCACGTGCTGCGCCGGCCCGACGCCCCGACGGTGCTCGCCGCCTACCGCGACAGCGAGGTCTCGCGCGCGCACCCGCTGGCCGACGCGCTGGCGGACCTGCGCCGCGACGGGCTGGTCGAACGGATCGCGCTGCGCGGGCTGCCCGAGGCGGCGGTCGCCGAGCTCGTCCCCGCGGGAGACGCCGCGCGGCTGCACGCGCAGACGGGCGGCAACCCGTTCTTCATCGAGCAGGTGCTCGCCGACGACGGCGGCGAGGGCATCCCGGAGGGCGTCAAGGACGTGATCGGGCGCCGCCTGAACCGGCTCGCGCCCGACACCGGCCGCGTGCTCGCGATCGCCGCCGTCGCCGGCCGCGAGTTCAGCGTCGCCCCGATCGAGGCCGTCCTGCCGGACCTGGACGTCCTGCAGGCGCTCGACGAGGCGGCGGCGGCCCGCATGGTCACCGAGGAGCGCGGCGGGCGCTACGCGTTCGTCCACGCGCTCGTGCGCGAGACGCTCTATGACGAGCTGAGCCTGACGCGCCGCGTGCGCACGCACCAGGCGCTCGCCGGCGCGCTGGCGGAGCTGCCCGGCACGCGGCTGGCCGAGCTCGCGCACCACCACCTCGAAGGCGGCACGCCCGAGGCCGCGGAGACGGCGCTCGCGGCGGCCGGCGAGGCGATGCGCGCGCTGGCCTACGAGGAGGCGGCGGCGCTGTGCGAGCGAGCGCTCGAGCTCGCGCCCGACGATCCCCGGCTGCTGCTGGCGCTCGGCGAGGCACGGCTGCGCACCGGCGAGCCCGCCCGCGACGTGTTCGCGCGAGCCGCACGCGGCGGCGACCCCGAGGTGCTGGCGCGCGCCGCGCTGGGCCACAGCGGGCTCGGGGTGACGATCATCGCGGTCGACGCGCCGACCGTCGCGCTGCTCGAGCGCGCGCTCGAGCGCCTCCCCGAGACCCACCCGCTGCGCGCGCGGGCGCTCGCCCGGCTGGCGATCGAGACCTACTACGTGTCGACGCCGCAGCGGCGCAAGGCGCTGGTCGACGAGGCGGTCGAGCTCGCCCGCCGCCAGCCGCACCCGGCCGCGCTGCTCGACGCCCTCAACGCCCGCCACGCGGCGCTGTGGAGCCCCGAGTACCTCGACGAGCGCGAGCGCACCGCCGACGAGCTGGTCGAGCTCGCCGCCGAGCTCGGCGACCCCGAGCGCGAGCTGCAGGGCCGCAACTGGCGCGTGCTCGACCGCTTCGAGCGCGGCGACGTGGCCGGTATGCGCGTGGAGATCGAGGCGCACGAGCGGCTCGCCGACCGCCTGCGCCTGCCCGCCTACACGTGGTGGGCGCCGATGTGGCGCGCGACGCTCGCGATCCTCGAGGGACGCTTCGCCGAGGCCGAGCGGCTGATCGACCCGCGCAGCGTGCCCGACGACGCCAACGCGGCGCTGTACGCGGAGATCCAGCGCTACGCACTGCTGTGGGCGCGCGAGGACTTCGGCTCGCTGGGCGGCATGGCCCCGCTCGAGCGCGAGATCGGGCGCCCCGCCGAGTACGCCTACCGCGCCGGCTTCGCGTGGGTGCTGGCCGGGCAGGGACGCGACGACGAGGCGCGCGCCCAGGTCGAGTGGGTCGCGGCGGACGGCTTCGCGCGCCTGGGCGACGACATGAACCGGATCGCGGCGCTGGCCGAGCTCGCCGAGGCGATCGACCCGCTCGGCGACCCCACCCATGCGGGCGCGCTGCTCGAGCGGCTGCTCCCGTACGCGGACCGCAACATCACCAACGCCCGCGCCGCCGCCGGCTACGGCTCCGCCGCCCACCACGTCGCCGTGCTCACGGCGCTGCTCGGCCGCCACGACGAGGCCGACGCGCGCTTCGAGGCGGCGCTGGACGCCAACCTCGCGCTTGGCGCGCGGCCGTGGGCGGCGCGCACGCGCGAGCGCCACGCCGCGCTGCTGGCGGCGCGCGGGGAGCACGAGCGCGCCCGTCCGCTCGCCGCGGCCGCGCTCGCCACGGCGCGCGAGCTGGGGATGCCGGCACTCGAGCGGCGCGCCGCCGCGCTGACCTGACGCCGGGGCTATCGGGCGCCCGGCGTCCGCGCCGAAGAGGCGCAGAATCCGGTGGTAGCGTGGCGCGCATGGCCGCTACCGACACCCGCACGTTCAACAACTTCATCGACGGCGAGTCCGTGGCCGCGGCCGGCGGCGGGACCACCGAGGTCATCAATCCCGCCGACGGCCAGGTCATGGCGCACGCGCCGGACTCGGGCAGCGAGGACGTCGAGCGCGCCGTCGCCGCCGCCCGCGCCGCGTTCGACGGCTGGGCGAACACCGTCCCGAGCGAACGCAGCCTCGCGCTGTTCCGGCTCGCCGACGCCGTCGAGGCGCGCGGCGACGAGTTCGCCGAGCTCGAGGCGCGCAACGCCGGCAAGCCGATCGAGGCCGTCAAGTCCGACGAGATCCCCGCGTTCGCCGACAACCTGCGCTTCTTCGCCACCGCGGCCCGCAACCTCGAGGGCAAGGCCGCGGGCGAGTACCTCGAGGGCTACACGTCGTGGACGCGTCGCGAGGCCGCCGGCGTCGTCGGCCAGATCGCGCCCTGGAACTACCCGATGATGATGGCCGGCTGGAAGATCGGCCCGGCGCTCGCCGCCGGCTGCACGATCGTGCTCAAGCCCGCGCCGACGACGCCGCTCACGAGCCTGCTGCTGGCCGAGATCGCCGCGGAGTTCCTGCCCGACGGCGTCCTGAACGTGATCGCCGGCGGGAACGAGACCGGAGCGGCGATCGTCACGCATCCCGAGGTCGACATGGTCTCGCTGACCGGCTCGATCGAGACCGGCAAGTGGATCGCCCGCGCGGCGGCCGACACGCTCAAGCGCGTGCACCTCGAACTCGGCGGCAAGGCGCCGGTCGTGGTCTTCGACGACGCCGACATGGAGGCCGTCTACGAGACGATCGCCGGCACCGGCTTCTACAACGCGGGCCAGGACTGCACGGCGGCGACGCGCGTGCTGGCCGGCTCGAAGGTCTACGACGACGTGCTGGCCGGCCTGTCCGAGCAGGCCCGCGGGCTCAAGCTCGGCGACACGCTGGACCCGGAGACCACGCTCGGGCCGCTCAACTCGGCTCGCCAGCGCGAGCGCGTCGAGGGCTTCCTCACGCGCAAGCCCGACAACGCCGAGATCGTCACCGGCGGCAACGAGCCCGCGCTGCCGGGCTTCTTCCTCGAGCCGACGGTGGTCGGCGGCCTGCGCCAGGACGACGAGATGATCCAGCGCGAGATCTTCGGCCCGGTGATCACGGTCCAGCCGTTCACCGACGAGGCGGAGGCGATCGCCTGGGCCAACGGCACGCCGTACGGGCTGGCGTCGAGCGTCTGGACGCAGAACGTCGGCCGCGCGCTGCGCGTGTCCAAGGCGCTGCGCTTCGGCTGCGTGTGGATCAACGACCACATCCCGCTGGCGTCCGAGATGCCGCACGGCGGCTTCAAGCAGTCCGGTTACGGCAAGGACCTCTCGATGTACTCAGTCGAGGACTACACGGTGGTCAAGCACGTGATGGCCAACCTCGGCGCCTAACCGTCGTCAGACGGTCGCCGGCGCGCGCGCTTGGTCTCGCCGCGCCGGCGCTTGTCATCCAGCCGACGGGCGCGGCTGGAGTGCGTCGGCTTGGTCTTCATGCGCGGGCGCGGGACCTCCAGCGCCCGCGCCAGCCGCTCGGCGAGCCGCTCGAGCGCCAGGTCGCGGTTGCGCGCCTGCGAGCGCGCGTCCTGGCTCACGGCGGTCACGCGCGGGCCGAGTTTGGCCATGACCCTGGCTTTCTGGGCATCGCTGAGGACCGTCGAGGCGGGCACGTCGAACACCGCCTCGATGCGCGAGGCGGTCACGTTGGCGTGCTGGCCCCCCGGCCCCGAGGAGCGCGAGGCGCGGATCGCGATCTCGCCCAGGGGCACCGCAACGCCGTCACGTATCGGCAGGAACTCCGTCACAGGGGGGAGGTAGCTTCACACCTATAGAGCAGAACTTCCGAGTTCCCGTACAGTTACAGTCGCCGGACGGCAGCCGTCAGGAGCAAGAACATGGAAGCCTCAGCGATCCACGCACCTGCATCGATCCGCCGCGCCCCCCGCGGTCTGGGTCTGCTGCGGCTCCGGTCCGACGAGCAGCTGCTGGCGGCGTTCCGTGCCGGCAGCGACGAGGCGTTCCGGGTCCTGCATGATCGCTATCGCCAGCGCCTGTTCGCCTACGTACGCCAGATGCTCTCGGCCGCGACGCGCCAGGACGCCGAGGACGTGCTGCAAGACGTGTTCGTGCGCGCCTACGGGGCGCTGCGCCATGACGACCGCGAGATGAACGTCCGCGCGTGGCTGTACCGCGTCGCGCACAACCGCTGCATCGACCACCTGCGCCGGCCCGTGCCGCCCGCCGCCGAGCTGTTCGAGGTCTCGCGCAAGCCGCTCCACGACCCGGTCGAGGAGGCGCAGCGCCGCGACGACCTGCGCCGGCTCGTCGAGGACGTCGGGCGGCTGCCCGAGCAGCAGCGCTCGGCGCTGCTGATGCGCGAGATCAACGGCATGACGTACGCGGACCTCGCGGTCGCGCTCGACGTCACGGTGCCGGCGGTCAAGTCGCTGCTGGTGCGTGCGCGCGTCGGCCTCGTGGAGGCTCAAGAGGCGCGCGACGCCGACTGCACGGAGATCCGTGACGACCTGCTGCGCTCCTACGATCGCGGCGTCAAGGCCTCCGGCCGCGCGCGCAAGCACATGCGCTCGTGCGACGGCTGCCGCGAGTACCGCGTCGCGCTGCGCGGCGTGCGGCGCTCGTTCGCCGCGCTCACCCCGGTCGGCTTCGGCCCGCTCGCGTTCGCCGCCAAGCTGGCCGGCATCGGCGGCTCGGCCGCGGGCGGGAGCGCCGCCGTGGGCGGCGGCTCGGCCGCGGTGAGCGGCGGGATCGCGACCGCCACGGCCTGCAAGGTCGCCGCCGTCGTCTGTACGGCCGCGCTGGCCGGCGGCGCAGTGGAGGTCAACCGCGAGATGTCGCAGCGCACGCCGGCGCACCCGCGCTCCGCCGCATCGACGATCAAGCATTCGGCCAAGCCGGTGCGGATCGCCCCGGTCACACGCTCGGCGCCCCAGCCGGTCGCTCACCACGTGGTCGTGGTGCCGCGGGCGGTGCCCGCCGCCGCCGCGCCGGTGCACCCCAAGCCCCAGGCCAAGCCGGTCATCGTGCCGGTCGTGAAGACGCCCGCGGCCGCCGACGGCAAGCAGGTCGACTTCCCGACCGACCCGCAGGCGGCGACCGGCGGCGCGATCGCGCCCTCGCCGCCCGTCGCGTCCCCGACGCCGGTCGTCACGCCCGACACGACCGCGCAATCGCCGGTGACGCCGATCGCCGCTGCCCCCCAGGCCACGCCCGATCCGGCCACCGCGCAGACCGCGCCGAGCGCGACGCCCGACAGCGGCGCCGCGACCGCGCCGCCCGCCGCGACGGCGACGCCCGCCGGCTGAGCATCCACTAGGCTCGCGGCCATCGACTACCCCGAGCCCCTCGCACACGAGACGCTGCTGATCCGCCGCGGGCGCCGTTCGGGCCTGTTCACGATGGTCGCGGTGCACTCCACCGCACGCGGTCCGGCGCTCGGCGGCTGCCGCATGTGGACCTACAGCGACGCCCGCGCGGCGATGCGCGACGTCCTGCGCCTGAGCCGCGCGATGACCTACAAGGCCGCGGTCGCGGGGCTGCCGATGGGCGGCGGCAAGGGCGTGATCATGCTGCGGCCCGAGGAGGCCGTGCTCTCGCCCGAACGGCGCAACGCCGTGCTGCTGGACTTCGGCGACACCGTCGAGTCGCTCGGCGGCGCCTACCAGACGGCCGAGGACGTCGGGACCTCCGAGCCCGACATGGACGTGATCGCCGAACGCACCGCCAACGTCACCGGGCTCGCGGAGTCCAAGGGCGGCTCCGGCGACCCGAGCCCGTGGACCGCGATCGGCTGCGAGGTCGCGCTGCGCGTGACCGCCGAGCGCGCGTTCGGGACCGACGACCTGGCGGGCCGGCGCGTCGCGGTGATCGGGCTCGGCAGCGTCGGCGGGCGCCTCGCGGAGCTGCTGCACGAGGGCGGCGCCGAGCTCGTGGTCGCCGACGTCGACCAGAGCAAGCGCGCGCTCGCCGACCGGCTCGGCGCGACCTGGACCGACCCGCTCTCAGCGCTGACCGCCGAGGTCGACATCGTGGCGCCGTGCGCGCTGGGCGGCGTGCTCAACGACGACACGGTCCCGAGGCTGCGCTGCCGCGCGATCGCCGGCGCGGCCAACAACCAGCTCGCATCCGACGACCTCGACGCCGCGCTCGCCGAGCGCGGGATCCTGTGGGCGCCGGACTTCGTCTGCAACGCCGGCGGCATCATCAACATCTCGGTCGAGCTCGAGCCCGAAGGGTATGCGCGCGAGCGCGCCGACGCCCGCGTGCGCGCCGTCGGCGACACGCTGCACACGATCTTCGACGGCGCCGCCTCGACCGGCACGACGCCGCTGCGCGCGGCACTCGCGCTCGGCGAGCAGCGGCTCGCCGGCGGCGACCTCGTCAGCCCCTGACGCGGCCCTCGGCGCGCAGCTTGTCGAGGTGCGCGCGCAGCGTCACCGCCGCGAACGGCCGCACGGCCGGCGGCGCGTCGTCCCACGCGGCGTCGAGCAGCTCGTCCTCGCCGCGGGCGCCGGCCTCGAGCGCGGCGAGCAGCTTGCGCTCGCGCTCCGCGCGGTGGGCGAGGTATTGGTCGAGCTTGGCGTCCGGGTCGGTCACCGGGTCGCCGTGGCCGGGGTAGATCGCCTCGAGGTCCAGCGCACGCAGGCGCCGCAGGCCCTCCAGGTAGGCGCCGAGCTGGCCGGAGACGAACACGCTGCCCTCCCCCAGCACCGCGTCGCCCGTGAACGCCGCGCGCCCGGCCACGAACACGAGGTGGTCGTCGGCGTGGCCCGGCAGCTCGAGCACCGTGAACGGGCCGAACGTGTCGCCGTCGCGCAGCGCCGGATAGGCGCCGACCTCGACGCCGAGCCGCGCGCGCAACGCGGGCACGGCCTGCGCGTGGTCGGGGTGGTCGTGCGTGAGCGCGATCCCGCCCGCGCCGCCGCGCTCGCGCACGGCAGCGACGACCGCGTCCAGGTGGGCGGGGAGCTCCGGGCCCGGATCCACGACCCAGGCGGGGTCGCGTCCGACGATCCACGTGTTCGTGCCGGAAAGCGTCAGCGGCCCGGCGTTGTCGGCGCGGATGCGGGTGATCATCGCGCCACCAGGCGGTAGACCGGGCCGTCGAGCGAGGTCGCGTAGACGCGCTGGCGCGCGTCGACGCCGAACGACGACAGCGACTTCACCTTCAGGGCGCTGTCGCGCGCCTTGCCGCCCGGCAGCCGCGCCGTCTGCACCACGCCGCGGCAGTAGTCGCCGAACACGTAGCGCCCGCGCCAGGCGCCGAGCGCCGGATCGCGGATCACGACGCCGCCGGTGATCGAGCAGTTGCCGTCGGAGTGGCGCTCGGTGATCACGGGCGCGACCGCCCCCGGCGCCGACTCGCCCTTGGTGTAGCGCGCATTGCCCTCGAAGACGCGCCAGCCGAAGTTGTCGCCGCGACCGGAGCCCACGTAGTCGATCTCCTCGACCGCGTCCTGGCCGACGTCGCCGATGATCAGGTGGCCGCGGTCGAACGAGAACCGCCACGGGTTGCGCAGGCCGTAGGACCAGATCTCGCCCTTGGCGCCGGGCTTGCCGACGAACGGGTTCGACGGCGGGATCGAGTACGGGCGCCCGCCGGCGGCGCGCGGGTCGATGCGCAGGATCTTGCCCATCAGCGTGCCGAGGTTCTGCCCGTTGCCGTGCGCGCCGTGCTGGTCGCCGCCCCCGCCGCCGTCGCCGATCCCGACGTAGAGCAGCTTGTCGGGGCCGAACAGCAGCAGCCCGCCGTTGTGGTTGGGCTCCTGGTCGGCCTGCAAGAGCACCTGGCGCGCGGAGCCCGGATCGGCGACGTCGGCGCTCGCGCGCTTGTACTCGATCACGCGCTCGTCGCCGCCGGTGTCCGTGTAGTAGACGTAGAACAGCCCGCTGGTCGCGTAGTCGGGGGCGAACGCGAGCGAGAGCAGGCCCTGCTCGCCGCCCGACACGATCTTGTCGTGCACGTCGAGGAACGGCTTGGCGAGCGTCTTGCCGTTGCGCACCACGCGCACCCGGCCGCCCTGCTCGACCACGAACAGCCGCGTGGCGTCGCCCGGCGGCGAGGTGACATAGACCGGCGAGTCGAAGCTGCCGACGCGCTGCAGGTGCACGGCCGACGCGGGCTGCGCCTCCGCTCCGCCGCAGCCGGCGAGCACGACGAGCGCGAGCGCGAGCCGCAGCCTCATGTAGACCCGAGCGTCATCCGGCATCACCGAGGATACGCGCGGCCGGCGCTCAGCGTTCCACCAGCCGCACGAACAGGCGGTCGAGCTCGCCCGCCGGGTCGCTCGTGAGCCCCGTGTGGACCGGGCCCGGCTGGACGATCGTGCTCGCCGGCGCGACCAGCCAGTGGAAGCGCTCGGACGCCGGCAGCGCCGCGATCGGGCCGCCCGCCGGATCCCCGGCCGCGATCCGCTCGACGGCCTGCAGGAGCGGCCGTACGGCGGCGGGATCGCAGTCGGGCGCGAGCGCCGCCAGCAGCGCGTCGTCGAGCTGCGTGCGCGCGCCGAGGAAGCGCAGCGGGCGGCAGAACAGGACGACGCCCGCGTTGACGGCCTCGCCGCGCTCGACGCGCGGGACGATCTGGAGCGCCGCGTATTGGAAGGGCTCACGCCCGCGCACGCTCGGCCTCCTCCGCGAACTCCCGCGGCGCCTCGAGCCGGCGCGCCAGGAACTCGGCGTACGGAGCGCCGTCGGCCCACTCGGCCGGGACGAGCGCCGCGGCCGCCGCGGGCCCGGCGCGCGCCGCCAGCCGCGCGTCGGCGTCGGCGATCGACCCCGCCGCGGGCAGCAGCACGTGGTCGCGGATCGCCTGGAATCCGCCGCGCGCGCGGCTCAGCGGGTCCGCGGCATGGAACGCGTAGAGCGCCGCGCCGTGGTCGATCAGCCACAGGTTGCGGTGCCAGCGCAGCAGGTTGGGGTTGCGCGGCGTGCGGTCCACGTTCGTGACCAGCGCGTCGAGCCACACGATGTCCGCCGCGAGCTCGGGCTCCGGCGGGTCGGTCGGCATGTAGGGCAGCGCGCCCGGCAGGAAGTCGACGCCGAGGTTGATGCCGGCCGACGCCGCGATCAGCTCCTGGATCTCCGGGTCGGGCTCGGCCGCGCCGAGCGCGGGGTCGAGCTCGATCAGCACCAGCTCCGGGACCGGCAGCCCGAGCCCGCGCGCGAGCTCGCCCGCCACCACCTCGGCCGCCAGCGCCTTCACGCCCTGCCCGGCGCCGCGGAACTTGAGCACGTACAGGCCGTCGTCGTCGGCTTCGACGATGCCCGGCAGCGAGCCGCCCTCGCGCAGCGGGGTGACGTAGCGCGTGGCGGTCACCGTGCGCAGCACGGGTGGCATGATGGCTCACCGATGACCCCGCCGGTGCTGTGGACCCCGCCCGAGGCGCTGCTCGAGCGCTGCGCGCTCGGCGCCTTCCGGCGCGAGCGCGGCTTTGCCACCTACGACGAGCTGTGGCGCTGGTCGGTTTCCGACCTCGACGGCTTCTGGGGCGCGATCTGGGACCGCTACGGCGTCGGCGAGCGCGGAGACGCCGTGCTCGGCGCGCGCGCGATGCCCGGCGCGCAGTGGTTTCCGGGCACGCGGCTCAACTACGCCGAGCACGCGTTCCGGGGCAAGCCCGACGACGCGCTCGCGATCGTCGCCGGCGGCGAGGACCGCGAGGACGCCGAGTGGACGTGGGGCGAGCTGCGGGCGCTCACGCGCCGGATCGCCGCCGGCCTGCGCCGCCTGGGCGTGGGGCGCGGCGACCGCGTCGTCGCCTACCTGCCGAACGTGCCCGAGACCGCGGCGGCGTTCCTCGCCGTGGCCAGCCTCGGCGCCACCTGGTCGAGCTGCTCGCCGGACTTCGGCGCGCGCAGCGTCATCGACCGCTTCGCGCAGATCGAGCCGAAGGTCCTGCTCGCGGTCCGCTCGTACCGCTACAACGGCCGCGCGTTCGACCGCAGCGATGCGCTGGCGGCGATCGAGGACGCGATGCCCGGCCTCGAGCACACCGTGGTGCTCGGCGAGGACAGCTGGGACGAGCTCACCGCGCACGACGACGAGCTGGTGTTCGAGCGCGTCGCGTTCGACCACCCGCTCTGGGTGCTCTACTCCTCGGGCACCACCGGGCTGCCGAAGGCGATCGTGCAGTCCCAGGGCGGCATCCTGCTCGAGCACCTGAAGGTCCTGCACCTGCACCTCGACGCCCAGCGCGGCGACCGCCTGTTCTGGTACACGACGACCGGCTGGATGATGTGGAACTTCATCGTCTCCGGGCTGCTCACCGAGGCGACGATCCTGCTCTACGACGGCTCGCCCGGCCACCCGGACATGGGCGCGCTGTGGGACTTCGCGGCACGCACGCAGATGACGACGTTCGGCACCAGCGCGAGCTACATCGGCGCGTGCATGAAGGCGGGCGTCGAGCCGGCGCAGGGCCGCGACCTGAGCGCGCTGAAGGGCGTGGGCAGCACGGGCTCCCCGCTCTCGCCCGAGGGCTTCCGCTGGGTCTACGAGCGCGTCGGATCAGACACCTGGCTGTTCAGCACGAGCGGCGGCACCGACCTGTGCACGGCGTTCGTCGGCGGCGTCCCGGAGCTCCCGGTCTACGAGGGCGAGCTGCAGGGGCGCTCGCTGGGCGCCTCGGTCGAGGCCTGGGACCCGGACGGCAGGCCGCTGATCGGCGAGGTCGGCGAGCTCGTGCTGACGCAGCCGATGCCGTCGATGCCGATCCACTTCTGGGGCGATCCCGACGGCTCGCGCTACCGCGAGGCGTACTTCGACGTCTACCCCGGCATCTGGCGCCACGGCGACTGGATCGAGATCACCGAGCGCGGCACCGCGATCATCACCGGCCGCTCGGACGCCACGATCAACCGCGGCGGCATCCGCATGGGCACGGCCGAGATCTACCGCGCGGTGATGGCCGTCGACGCCGTCACCGACGCGCTGGTGGTCGACATCCCGCAGGCCGGCGGCGACGCGTGGATGCCGCTGTTCGTCGTGCTGCGCGAGGGCGGCGAGCTGACCGCCGACGTCGTCGACGAGCTCAAGCGGCGGATCCGCGAGGACTGCTCCCCGCGCCACGTCCCGAACGACATCATCGCCGTCGACGAGGTTCCGCGCACGCTGTCGGGCAAGGTGCTCGAGCTCCCGGTCAAGCGCATCCTGATGGGCACGCCCGCCGAGCAGGCGGCGTCGCGCGACTCGCTCGCCAACCCGCGCGCCCTCGACGTCTTCGTGGAACTCGCGCAACGAGAGGAGAGAGCATGACCCAGGTCGACGAGTGGCTGTCGGAGTTCGACACGGCGCTGCAGGCGGGTGACACGGCCGCCGCAGCGGACCTGTTCGCGGCGGACGGGTTCTGGCGCGACCTGGTGAGCTTCACGTGGAACCTCAAGACGCTCGAGGGTCCGGACGAGATCCGGGACATGCTCGACTTCGCACTCGAGCACACGCGCCCGCACGGCTGGCGCATCACCGAGCCGCCCACCACCGCCGACGGGATCACCGACGCGTGGCTGGAGTTCGAGACCGCGGTGGGCCGCGGCAGCGGCCATCTGCGGCTGCGCGAGGACGGCACGGCGTGGACGCTGCTGACCACGCTCGACGAGCTCACCGGCCACGAGGAGTCGGCCGGCGCCTCGCGGCCGCTGGGCGCCCGCCACGGCGCGCAGCGCGGCGGCCAGACGTGGCTCGAGGCGCGCGAGCACGAGGCAGAGACGCTCGGCTACGAGACACAGCCCTACGTCGTGATCGTCGGCGGCGGCCAGGGCGGCATCGCGCTCGGCGCGCGGCTGCGCCAGCTGCGGGTTCCGACGATCATCGTCGAGCGCAACGAGCGCCCGGGCGACTCGTGGCGCAAGCGCTACAAGTCGCTGTGCCTGCACGACCCGGTCTGGTACGACCACCTGCCCTACATCAAGTTCCCCGCCAACTGGCCGGTCTTCTCGCCCAAGGACAAGATCGGCGACTGGCTGGAGATGTACACGCGGGTGATGGAGCTCAACTACTGGACCTCCACGACCGTCAAGAGCGCGTCCTACGACGAGGACGCGGGCGAGTGGCAGGTGGTGGTGGAGCGCGCGGGCGGCGAGCACACGCTGCGGCCCTCCCAGCTCGTGCTCGCGACCGGCATGTCCTCGCAGCCGAACCTCCCGGAGTTGCCCGGCATGGACGTCTTCAAGGGCGACCAGCACCACTCGTCCAAGCACCCCGGGCCGGACGGCTACGCGGGCAAGCGCTGCGTCGTGATCGGCTCCAACAACTCGGCGCACGACATCTGCGCGGCGCTGTGGGAGGGCGGCGCGGACGTGACGATGGTCCAGCGCTCGCCGACCCACATCGTGCGCTCGGACACGCTGATGGACATCGGGCTGAGCGCGCTCTACTCCGAGCAGGCGGTCGCCAACGGCATCACCACCGAGAAGGCCGACACGATCTTCGCCTCGCTGCCCTACCGCATCCTGCACCAGTTCCAGATCCCGCTCTACGACCAGATGCGCGAGCGCGACAAGGACTTCTACGACCGCCTGGCGGCCGTCGGGTTCGACCTCGACTGGGGCGAGGACAACTCCGGCCTGTTCATGAAGTACCTGCGCCGCGGCTCGGGCTACTACATCGACGTCGGCGCCTCCGAGCTGGTGGCCAACCGCGACGTCAAGCTGGTCAACGGGGCCGTCGACCACCTGACCGAGGACGCGGTGGTGATGGCCGACGGCACCGAGCTGCCCGCCGACCTCGTGGTCTACGCGACCGGCTACCGCTCGATGAACGGCTGGGCCGCCGAGCTGATCTCCCAGGACGTCGCCGACCGGGTCGGCAAGGTCTGGGGCCTGGGCTCGGACACCAAGAAGGACCCGGGACCGTGGGAGGGCGAGGAGCGCAACATGTGGAAGCCGACGCGCCAAGCGGCGCTGTGGTTCCACGGCGGCAACCTGCATCAGTCGCGCTACTACTCGCAATTCCTGGCGCTGCAGCTGAAAGCGCGGCTGGAGGGCCTGGATACGCCGGTTTACGGACTCCAGGTGGTCCACCACCTAAGCTGAGGCCCGTCATGGCAAAGCCGGACCTCCTGGGCGGTGTTGCACGCCAGCCGCCGTACGCCGCGGGCCGCCCGCTCGTGGCCGCCGCCGTCGACTGGGCGTGGGACATGCACGCGAGCCAGCGCCGCGAGCTCGACCACGCGCCGTTCATCGTGCACCCGCTCGAGGTCGCGGCGCTGCTCAGCGGCCGCGGCTTCGACGACGAGGTGGTCGCGGCAGGCGTGCTGCACGACGTTGTCGAGAAGACGCCCGCGACGGTCGAGGACGTGCGCGCGCGCTGCGGCGAGCGGACGGCGGCGATCGTGGCGGCGGTGACCGAGGATGAGTCGGTCACCGACTACGCGGCGCGCAAGGCCGCGCTGCGCGAGCAGCTCGCGGCCGCGGGGCCGGACGCGCACGCGGTCTATGCCGCGGACAAGATCGCCAAGGCGCGCGAGCTGCGGGCCCAGGCGGCGCGCGACCCGCACGCGCTCGAGGACCCGGTGCTGCAGGAGCGGCTCGAGCACTACGAGGGCAGCCTCGCCACGCTGCGCGGTGCCGCGGGACCGCTGCCGATCGTCGATCAGCTCGCGTTCGAGCTGTGGGCGCTGCGCACGCTGGGGCCGGACTGACCTACGGCAACCCGCCCGGCGGCAGGCCGCCGTCGCCGACGCCCGCCGGCACGCGCACGCCGCCGTCAGGCGCTCCACCGCCGCCGTCGGCCGAGCCGCCGCCCGCTCCTCCGCCCGCCGACGGCGGGGCGCCGCCCGCGCCCGTGGCCGGCGCACTGCGCACCGCGCCCTTGTTCGGTGCTGGCCGGATGCGCTTCTGCTGCTTGAGCTGGTCGATCACGGTCTTGATCTCGTCATGGGCCAGCCGCACCAGCTCGTCCTCGGCCTCCTGCTTGCCGGCATTGCCGACCGTGTCCACGACCTGCTTGACGAACGCGTCGCCGGCCGTCGTGGGCTTGGGCACCAGCGCCCACACGCGCGCGAACATCGCCGCGTAGTCGAGGTCGCCGCTGGTGGTCGCGGCTTCCTGGAGGTTCTTCTCGGACTCGGCGACCGCGAGCTGGCCCTGCTCGAGCGAGTCGTGGTTGAGCGTCGCGTCGCCGGACAGCTTCCACGTCTTCTTGCCGTTGGACACCTCGACGCCGTCGCGGTTGAGCTTGTCGTGGACCATGCGCGCGAACAGGTTGAAGAAGTCGCCCTTGGTGTCCTTGTCGTCGGACATGCCGTAGAGCAGCTCGGAGAGCCGGTGCGCGTCGACCCGCTTCCACTGGATCAGGCGGATCTCCTGCCCCGCGAGCGCGCCGCCCACCGTCGGGTCGGCCATCAGCTTCGGCGCCACCTTGTCCGTGAAGTCGTTCGTGCCCGGGAGGCCCCAGTGCGTGGCGACCTTGTCCCAGTACGCCTTCGCCTTGTCCATCACCTCCTGCTTGTTGACGAGGTGCCCGGCGGAGAACGCGTCGGTCAGATAGTGGGCCGCGAACAGGTTCGTGACCTTGGCGTCGGCTCCGACCGTGCCCTGGTCGGGCTTCGCCGGGTCCGAGGCCTGCGCCGCGCCCGCCGGCGCGGCGTTCTTCTTGGCCTGGTCGAGCGCCTTGCGGTGGTTGATCTCCCACGCTGACTTGTGGTCCTGGCCCGCGACGGCCTTGGTCGGGTCAGACGGCGGCGCGAAGTGTGAGAAGTTGGTCTTGTTGAGGTCCATGTAGCGCTCGCCGGCGGGGCGGCCGGCGGTCGCCTGCTCGATCTCGTCGTTGCTCGGCGCGGTCGCGCCCGGGACGCCCAGGCGGGCGTTCTTGTCGCGTTCGATCAGTGCGTTGAGCGCCGTCAGCTCCGCGGCGTCGGCCTTGTTCATGGCCTCGGGGCTGCGGTAGAAGTCAGCCATCGCGATCACGTTGCCGGCGGGGATCGGGACGCCGTTGACCATCACCGTCCCCTGGCCGCCGAACTGCGCGTGCTCGCCGGCCTCGTAGCGCGCGACGGTGCGGCGCGTGCCGGCGACGCGGGCGAGCGCCGCGAGCGTCGGCGTATCGTCCGGCCGCGCGGGGAAGCCGGCCAGCGGCGCGCGCGCGACCGAGCCGGGCCGTCCGGCCGCGCGCTGCAGCGCGGTGACCCTGGCCTGGTTTGAGACCAGCGCCGAGATGCCCGTGGGCGCCGCGGGCGCCGGACCCGTCGCGGCCAGCGCGGCCGGAGCGGGGCTGAGCGGTTGCTGCTGCTCGGCGATCGCGTCGGGCATCCCCGCCAGCCTGCGGACTGCGCGCCGCGCTGTCAAGCCGCCACTGCAGATCGCTCCTCCCGGATCGCCAGGTCGGAAATCCGGTCTGTCAGCCGAAGGACAAGCGCGCGCAGTTGACGGAGCCGGAGCCCTGGTGTAGATGTGGGCGTGGTGTTGGACGTCCTGCTCACGTACATGCCGGCCGCGGCACGCCCGCTCGGCGCGCGCCTCGTCGACGAGCGGTTCTGACCTCGCTCTACGACGACGTCCCGTACGCCGGGCACCCGTTCGCGCAGACCCACCCCGACCGGCTGGCGACGCTCGCCATGCTGTTCGGCCTGACGCCCGCGGACGTCGAGCACTGCCGCGTGCTCGAGCTCGGCTGCGGCGACGGCGGGAACCTCGCGCCGCTGGCGGTCGCGCTCGGAGACGCGCACTTCGCCGGGATCGACGCGGCGCCGGGGGCGATCGCGCGCGGACGCGCCGTCGCCGCGGCGGCCGGGATCGAGAACCTGACGCTCGAGCCGGTCGCGATCGAGGACTACGAGCCGCCGGCCGGCGGCTTTGACTACGTGATCGCGCACGGCGTCTACTCGTGGCTGGCGCCGGTGGCGCGCGACCGGCTGCTGGCCGTGTGCGCCCGCGCGCTGGCCGAGAACGGCGTCGCCTACGTGAGCTACAACGCGCTCCCGGGCGGACGCCTGCGCGAGGCGCTGCGCGACATGCTGCGCTACCACACCGCAGGGCTCGCCGATCCGCTCGAGCGGATCGAGCAGGCGCGCGCGCTGCTGCGCTTCCTGCTGGAGGCGTGGCCGCCCGAGCAGGAGCTGCGCCACCAGGCCGAGCTGCTGCTCGGCCGGGCCGACGCCAGCCTGCTGCACGACGAGCTCGCGGACATCAACGACGCCGTCTACTTCCACGAGTTCGCCGCCCACGCCGGGCGCCACGGGCTGCAGTACCTCGCCGAGGCGGACTTCAACGAGATGCAGGTCGGCGCCGCGTCAGCGGCGCTGCAAGAGCTCGGCGACGTGACGCGGCGCGAGCAGTACCTGGACTTCGTCAAGGGGCGCGCGTTCCGGCAGACCCTGCTCTGCCATGCCGCGCAGACCGTCGAGCGCAGCCCGCGGACGGAGGTGATCGAGCGGCTCGCGGTCTCGTCGAGCGCCGTGCGCGCCGGCGTGGGCGTGTTCGAGGGGCCGACCGGCGCGACGCTGACCACCGACCACCCGCAGGTGATCGCGGCGCTCGAGCGGGCCGCGGCGAGCTGGCCGGCCGCCGTCTGGGTGCGCGACCTCGACGGCGGCGACGCCGTGCACGCCGCGCTGCTCGGCGGCTACGCGGCGAACCTGGTGCAGCTGCACGCCTACCCGCCGCGGATGTCCGCACGGCCGGGCGAGCGCCCGCAGATGACCCCGCTCGCCCGCCTCCAGGCGGCCGCGGGCGAGCTGGTGACGAACCTCCGCCACTCCTCGGTGAGCATCGAGGACGATCTCGCCAAGCGGCTCGTGGCCCTGCTGGACGGCACCCGCGACCGGGCCGCGCTCGCCGCCGAGCTGGGCGTCGAGCGCGACCGGGACGGGCTCGAGCGAAGCCTCGACGGCCTCGCTCAGCTGGCGCTGCTCACGGCCGCGCCTCGAACACGAGGTTGAACGGCGTCTCGGCCACGCGCCGGAAGCGCGTGAAGCCGCCCGCCTCGACGACGTCGCGGATGCGCGCCTCGCCCGCCTGCGCGCCGAGCGCGAGCCCGACCTCCTGGGAGAGCGACGCGGGCGTGCACAGCAGCGTCGAGAACGCGTAGTACGCGCGCCCGACCGGGTTGAGGTTGTCCTCGACGCGGTCGCCCGCGTTGGGCTCGACGATCATCCAGGTGCCGTCGGGGTGCAGCGTCGAGCGCACGTGGCGGGCGGCGCCGACCGGGTCGCCCATGTCGTGCAGGCAGTCGAACATCGTCACGAGGTCGTAGCCGGTGCCGCTGATACGCCGACGCGGCCTCGGCGTCGAAGCGCACGCGGTCCTGCACGCCGGCCTCCTGCGCGCGCTGGCGGGCCGTCTCGATCGAGCCGAGGTGGTAGTCGGTGCCCGCGAACAGCGACTTCGGGAACGACTCGGCCATCAGGATCGTCGAGGCGCCGTGGCCGCAGCCCACGTCGGCGACGCGCGCCCCGCGCTGGAGCTTGTCGACGACGCCGTCCAGCGCCGGCAGCCACTCGCTGATCAGGTTCGCGTTGTAGCCGGGGCGGAAGAAGCGCTCGCAACCGTCGTGGACGTCGTGGACGTGCTCGTGCCAGCCGACGCCCTCGCCGGAGCGGGCCGCGTCGGTGATGCGCGGCGAGTCCAGCACGGCGCCGATCGCGAGCTGGAAGAAGCCGGGCAGGTACGCCGGGCTGTCGGCGTCGGTGAGCGCGACGGTCTGCTCGGGCGGCAGCGTGTAGCGGCCGCTGTCGGGGTCATAGGCGACGTAGCCGCCGGCCGCCTGCACGTTCAGCCACTCGCGGACGTAGCGCTCCGCGGTGCCGGTGCGCTGGGCCAGCTCGACCGGCGTGAGCCCGCCGGTGCCGGCCAGCGCGCGGTAGAGCCCGAGCTTGTCGCCCATGACGACGAGCGAAGCGCTGAGCGCGGCGCCCACCTCGTCGACTGCGCGGAACACGAATTGCGTGAGTTTGTCTCCGTCGAGCTCGACGGGAGGATCGATCGTGGCCATCGTGGCCTCCTGGGTCTGGGGTCCGGCGAGGCTACGGTCGCGGCGGCGGCGTTCTCTTCCGGACCCCACCTAGTGGATGCGTAGACTCGCCCCGGTGCTGCTCGGCCGGGACGTGGAGCGCGAGGCGATCGAGCAGGCGCTCGAGCGCGCCCGCTCGGGTACCAGCGCGGCGCTGGCGTTCGTCGGCGAGCCGGGGATCGGCAAGACCGCGCTGCTCGATCACGCCGCCGCGCGCGCCGACGGCATGCAGGTGCTGCGGGCGCGCGGGATCGAGTCCGAGTCGCGGATCCCGTTCGCTTCCCTGCTCGAACTGCTGCGCCCCGCGCTCGGCATGCTCGACGCGATCCCGAGGCCGCAGGAGGTCGCGCTCGAGGGCGCGCTGGCCCTGCGTCACGGGCCGGCGCAGGAGCGCTTCGCCGTCGGCGCGGCGACGCTCAGCCTGCTCGCCGCCTACGCGGAGCGAGCGCCGGTGGCCGTCCTGGTCGACGACGCGCACTGGCTCGACGGGTCCAGCGCGCAGGCGCTCCTGTTCGCCTTCCGGCGCCTCGTGGCCGATCCGATCGCGGTCCTGATCGCCGTCCGCGAGGGCGAGCCGTCACTGCTCGACGGGGCCGACCTGCCCGCGCTCGCGCTCGCCGGGCTGAGCCCGGGGGACGCGGCGACGCTGATCCACGCGCCGCGCGAGGCGATGCAGCGGCTGCACCGGGCGACGGCCGGCAACCCGCTCGCGCTGCTCGAGCTCGGCCCCGACGCGGCCCAGCTCGCGCTCGCCCCGGACGGCGCCCCGGTGCTCGTCTCCGCCCGCATCGCGCGCGCCTTCGTGCAGCGCCTGGGCACGCTCGACGAGCACGCCCGGCGCGTGCTGGTGCTCGCCGCGACGAGCGACAGCGGGGACCTGTCGCTGCTCTCGCGCGCGGCGGCGCTCGGCGCCCTCGACCTGTCGGCGCTGACCGTCGCCGAGAGCGCGGGGCTGGTGACGCTGCACACCGGCGCGGTCGAGTTCCGGCACCCGCTCGCCCGCTCGGCGATCTACGCCGACGCGCCCGCCGAGCAGCGGCGCGAGGCGCACCGCGCGCTCGCCGCCGTCCTGCCCGACCGCGACATCGACCGCCGCGCCTGGCACCTCGCGGCGGCGGCGATCGGCGTCGACGAGTCGGCCTCCTCCGCGCTCGAGCAGGCCGGCACGCGCGGGCGCGCCCGCAGCGCCTACGCGACCGCCGCCGCCTCGTTCGAGCGCGCGGCGCTGCTGGCCTCCGACCTCGAGCGGCGCGCGCGGCTGCTGACCCAGGCGGCGGAGACCGCGTGGCTCGGCGGGCTCGCCGAGCGCGCCGTCGCGCTGCTCGACGGCGCGCGCGCGTCCACGACGGACGCGGGCAAGCTGGTCGAGATCGACCGGCTCGCCGGCCACATCGCCGCTCGCCGCGGGCCCGTCATGCAAGGCCACGCGATCCTGGTGGCCGCGGCCGCACGCGCGGAGCCTGAGCGGGCGGTCGCGATGCTCGCCGAGGCGGCGAGCGCCTGCTTCTTCGCCGGCAACGCGCCGGAGCTGCTGCGGGTCGCCGAACGGGCGCGCGCGACCCTGCCGGAGAACGCCTCGCTGCGCGCGCAGTTCCTGGCCGGCACCGCCGTCGGCATCTCGCTGATCGTCGGCGGCGACGGCGCGAGGGGCGCGGAGGCGATCCGGGCGGCCGTCGCGCTCGCCGAGGGCGCGCCCGCGCTGCGCGGCGACCTCGACCTGCTGCCGTGGCTGACCGTGGGGCCGATCTTCCTGCGCCGCACCGGCGCGGGACGCTCGCTGCTGCGCCACGCCCTCGGCGCCGCCCGGGCGCGCGCCGCGGTCGGCTCGCTCCCGTTCGTGCTCAACCTGATCGCCCGCGACCAGGCCGCGACGGATCGCTGGGCCGTCGCCGAGGCCAGCTACCGCGAGGCGATCGACCTCGCCCGCGAGAGCGGCCAGCGCGTCGATCTCGTCTTCGGCCTGGCGGGGCTGGCCGCGCTGCACGCGCGCCGCGGACGCGAGCCGGAGTGCCGCGCCTGCGCGGCCGAGGCGCTCGAGCTCTGCCGCGTCGTCGGCACGCGGCTGCAGGAGGTCTGGCTGAGCGCGGCGCTGGGCGAGCTCGAGCTCGGCCTCGGCCACCCGGAGCGCGCCGTCGAGCACTTCGCGCGCCAGCAGGAGCTGCTGCGCGAGCTGGCGATCACCGACGCCGACCTCTCGCCCGGTCCCGAGCTCGTCGACGCCTACCTGCGGCTCGGGCGCGGCGAGGCCGCCGAACGCGCGGCGAGCGAGTTCCTCGCCGGCGCACGCGTCAAGGGCCAGCCGTGGGCGCTCGCCCGCGCGCTGCGCTGCATCGGCGAGTTCGAGCAGGCGCTGGCGCTCCACGAGCAGACCCCCGACGCGTTCGAGGCGGCGCGCACGCGGCTGGCGTACGGCGAGCGCCTGCGGCGCGACCGCAACCGCGTCCTTGCCCGCACGCAGCTGCGGGCCGCGCTGGAGGCGTTCGAGCGCCTCGACGCCGACCCGTGGGCCGAGCGCGCGCGCTCAGAGCTCGCGGCCACCGGCGAGACGCTGCGCCGCCGCGACCCCAGCACCGTCGACGCGCTGACGCCGCAGGAGCTGCAGATCGCGCTCCTGCTCGGCGCCGGCCGGACGACGCGCGAGGCGGCCGCGGCGCTGTTCCTGAGCCCGAAGACGATCGAGTATCACCTGCGCCACATCTACATCAAGCTCGACATCCACTCGCGCGAGGAGCTGGCCGAGGCGCTGGAGCGCTAGGCCCGAGGATCGCGACGCCATGCGGCGCGAGCGCGGCGGCGGCGCGCTCGACCGGGAAGTCCGCGGCGGGCGACGCCGGACGCGCACGCGACCGAGAACGCGTGCGGCACGCGGCGCGGCAGGAACACGGCTTCCACTGCATGAGGTTGCCCGCGTGGCAGACGGTGCGGCCCTCGTCGCGCCTGGTCAGAACGTCCATCGGGCAACCGTACGGGCGGCCCGGGACCGCCACCGGGCGGGTCGCTCCCGCCCGCGTGGCGGACGACCGCAGCGCGTGTGCGGCTGGCCGCCGACTCGCTGGACTTCGAGCCGGCGGACCGGGATGCTCGTCTGCCATCAGCGCGCCCGCAGACATCACGATCGTGCCGTTCTTCCCCGGGCGCCGGCCCTCCGACGAGGCGGCGCATCCGGGGCTCGGCTCCAGCGAGCGCGTCGCCGTGCTGCTGCCCGGCGGCGAGCCCGATCCCGCGCACGTGCTCTACACCGCCTCCGGCCCGGGCGCGGTCCGCGCGACGCTGTCGTTCACCGGGCCGCACGGCACGCGCGCGCCGGTGCCCGTGCCGGGCTGGGAGGACCGCCCGGTGGCGCCGATGAGCTTCGTGCTCGGTGCCGACGGCGAGCCGCTGCTGGCGCCCGGCGAGCGCGGGCGGCTCGTGCTCTCGCTGCCGCCGGTGAGCGACGTGCTGGGCGCCGACGCGTTCGCGTTCGAGCACCTGTTCTCCCAGCAGCTGCGCGTGCAGATCGGCAACGCCGAGACCGAGCTGTTCGTGTGCGACCTGCGCCGCTGCGGCTCGCTCTACCGGCGGCTGATGGACCGGCTGCTCCCGCTCGACGTCTCGCGCCAGGGCGGCCGGCGCGCGATCGCCCGCCACCCGTGGTTTCCGGTGCTGCAGATCGGGTCCGACAAGGCCGCGCTCTACACGCACGCGCTGGTCCAGGACATCGCGGGCACGGGGCGCCATCTCGCCGACCCCGGCTGGCTGATGCGCGTCGGACTCTACCTCGAGTTCCTGACCTTCCTCGGCATCTGCGAGGCCGTCCGCGACGACGTCGGGGACCTGCTCACGCCCGGCGAGCGCGCCGCCGTCGAGACGAGCGAGGACTTCGCCGAGCTGCGCGCGCGGATCGATCCCGACGCATGGCGCGGGGTCTGGAAGCAGCGCGAGATCCGCGGCGTCTCGCTGTGGAACCTGATGGCCAAGAAGAAGGCGACGCTGCGCTTCCTGCACGTGCACCACGACGATCTCAAGCACGCGATCGAGCTCGCCGGCGCGAACCTCCACAACGCCCAGGAGACGTGGCAGCGCGTGTTCCGCGACGCCGAGCGCGCCGTGCTGCGCAACATCCCCGCCGCGTTCCCGGAGCTCGACCAGCTGCCCGCCCCCGCGCGCGACCTGGTGCTCTGGCAGCGCACCGACGGCCTCTTCGCGTCGGCCTGCAACGCATATCGCGCGTCGATGAACGACGTCGCCGACTGGGCGCAGGCGCGCGGGTTGATGGACCACACCGGCGCCGAGTGCGTGCCGCGCCAGGTCAGCCTGCTCGAGGCGCACATGCACCTGCCCGAGCGGGTGCCGCTGCTCCAGCGCCGCGACGGCTACGGCCCGGCGCTCGACGTCGGGGCGTCGATCCCTGAGAGCTTCCGGCATCCGGCCGCGGAGCTGCCCGCGCTGATCGCCGAGGCGGAGCTGTTCCGCGCGCTCGGCGACGACGAGCGCGGCGTGCTGGCGCGCACGGCCCGCCCGCTCACCCTCGGGCCGACCGAGCGGCTCGTGATCGAGGGCACGCCGAGCACGCGCTCGCTCTTCCTGCTCGCCGAGGGGCGGCTCGAGGTGCTCGTACGCCGGGCCGGCCACGACGTCGTGATCGACACGATGACCAAGGGCGACGTGATCGGCGAGATGTCGCTGCTCACCGGCGCGCCGCACAGCGCCACGGTGCGCGCGCTCGAGGGCGCCGTGGTCTACGAGATCGGCGCGAGCCAGCACGAGCCGCTAATGCCGGCGCTCGAGGCGACGCTCAACGCCGTGATGGCCGAGCGCCTGCGCCGCCGCCAGCCGGCCTGATCGCCGGGTCCCGAGACCAATCGCCTATGGAAACCGAGACCAGGTGAACTCCATGCTGCACTCATGAACAGCATCCGCAACAAGCTCCTGCTCGCCGGCACCATCGTCGCGCTCGGCGCCGGTTCGCTCTCCACCGCAGGCATCGCCCAGGCCAGCCACGGCTCCGACGATCCCGCCCGCCATGACGTCCGTGACGATCACGGCGTGCGCCACGCCCACCACGCCCGCGCGGCCCGCGACGACCGCGGCGGCCGTCACGACGACGGCCCGAACCACGGCTAGACCTGATATTCCGTATCACGGTCCGCAGGGAAGGCGCTCACGGCGCCGGAGCCGCACGGTCGCGGGGGAGCGGCGCCACCCGTAAGGAGGGATGGCCATGATGTTGCGTACCGTGCTGGTGTCCGCCGGCGGGGCCGCCGCCGTTGCCGCGGCGGCCTTCGCGCTCGGGGGTCCGTCCGCACGAGGCAACGACAACGACCACGGCGGGAACTGGTGGCGCCCGCCGCGCGACGTCCGCCAGATGCTCGACGAGGTGAGCCCGAAGAGCCTCAAGAGCGACGACCTCGCGCTGGTCGGCTTCGGGACCCGCCACACGCTCTCGAGCCAGACCGACCCGCAGCGCGGCATCGGTGCGGCCCGCGACTGGATCAAGAGCCAGTTCGACCAGGACGCCGCGCTCTCGGGCGGGGCGATGACCGTGGATCTGCAGAGCTTCGTCCAGCCGGTCTCCGACCGCATCCCCGTGCCGACGACGCTCACCAACGTCTACGCGACGCTGCACGGCACCGACCCCGCCTCGGCCGACCGCGTGTACGTGGTCAGCGCGCACTACGACTCGCGCGTCACCGACGTGCTCAACGGCACCGCCGACGCGCCCGGCGCCAACGACGACGCCTCCGGAGTCGACGCCGTGCTCGAGCTGGCGCGGGTGATGGCCGCGCATCCGAGCGAGGCGACGATCGTCTTCGCGGCGTTCCCGGGCGAGGAGCAGGGCCTCTACGGCTCCGACCACTTCGCGGCGGTGGCCAAGGCCGCCAACTGGAACATCCAGGGCGACCTGAACATGGACATCATCGGCAGCTCGCTGGGCGGCAACGGCGTCCACGACGGGCACGAGATCCGGCTCTTCTCCGAAGGCGTGCCGACGTCCGAGACGCGCCAGCAGACCTCGACCCGCCAGTCGATCGGCGGCGAGAACGACGGCATCTCGCGCCAGCTCGCGCGCTATGTCAAGGAGACCGGCGAGAACGACGAGACCGACATGGGCGTCCACCTGATCTGGCGCCGCGACCGCTACCTGCGCAGCGGCGACCAGGTGTCGTTCCTGTCTCGCGGCTGGGCCGCCGTGCGCTTCACGGAGCCCAACGAGAACTACAACCACGAGCACCAGGACGTGCGCGTCGAGAACGGCACGCAGTTCGGCGACCTGCCGCAGTTCGTGGACTTCCAGTTCCTGGCCCGCGTGACCCGCGTGGTCGGCTCCACGCTCGCGGCGCTGGCGCGCTCGCCGCGCGCGCCGGTCAACGCGCGCGCGATCAGCGCGAACCTCACGTATGACTCCGAGCTGCGCTGGAACGCGAACCCGGAACCGGACGTCGTCGGCTACGAGGTCGTCTGGCGCGACTCGACGGACGCGCTGTGGACGCACTCGCGCTTCGTCGGCAACGTCACCGACTACACGATCGTCGGCGTCAACAAGGACGACTTCCAGGTCGGCGTCCGCGCGGTCGACCGCGACGGCAACAAGAGCCCGGTGGCCAACGCCGGACCCGCCAACTCTTAGCGAGGGGACCTCATACCGCCGAGTTGAGGGTCTGGCGCTGGCGGTGAGCGTCCGGCGGGGTGGTGGCCGTGGCGTGTGGCCACGGCTAGCCTCCACCCAGGGTGCAGGCCCGCTGGGGGCCTGCTGTAGAGCGCGTGTGCGCTGCGAGCCCCGCTCGTGGCGGGGGCGCTATGGGAGGCCGTCACGCCGTGGCCACGATCTCGAGCCTACTGGCTGACCACGTTGTGTTGAGGGTGCGTTCGGTGGATCGGATCTTTTTGGCGGGGTACGTGGGCTCGTTGCAGTCTGAGGGGCTGGTGGTCAGGTTCTTGCTGGATCGGGCGCGGGCGCGGGGCGGGACGATCCCGTCGCCGGCCATGCTGGGCGAGATGGGCCGCGAGTACGTGGCAGCGATCGAGCGCTACGCGGCCGCCAACCAGATCCAGTTGCTGCGGTTTGAGAAGAACGCGTGCAAGGAGGACGTCGCGCGCCCGTTCTTGGAGGCGGCCGAGCGCGACGGCCGTCATGGGGTGGTGCTGGTCGGCAAGGCGCAGGAGAAGGCCTATGCGTGGAAGGGCCGCCGTCATGGCGGCTCAGACGCGCATCCGCATTTCGTGTTCGAGCGCCTGTCGGTGTTCGTCGATCACTACTACTTCTACATCCGTGACCCCGATTGGGGGCACGGCTTCATCAAGGCCAACGCGTACGCGCCGTTCCCGGTCTGGGTGTACCTCAACGGGCACGAATGGGCCAAGCAACAGGCCGCCCACGCCGGCCTGGATTTCCGGCCGATGGACAACGGCTTTCGCGCCTGCGAGCGCCCTGAGGCGTTGGCCGGGATCTGCGGCTCGCTCGGTCACCGGCAAGTGCTCGAGTTCTTCGAGCGCTGGATGGGCGCGCTGCCCTCGCCGTTCACCGCGGCGGAGCGCCGCCGGCACCCCTACCGGCTCTCGGTCCGCCAGATCGAGATCTCTGACACGCGCGTGTTCGATCCGCCGGCCGCCGCGCGTGGCTGGTTTGAGCAGACGATCCGCGACCAACTCGACCTCGGCCGCCCCGACAACATCCAGATCGTGTTCGCCCGCAGCATCTCCAAGCGGACCCCGGGACGGTTTCAGACCAAGGTCATCCACCGCGGCGCCGAACCGGTCCTGCAAGCGCATTACAAGCACAGCAAGGTCAAGCAGTACCTCAAGGACGGCTGCGCGCTCAGAACCGAGACGACCGTCAACGACCCCTACGACTTCGCCATCAAACGCACGCTGAGCGCTGAGACCTGGGAGCAACTGACCGGTCTCGGCGAGCAGGTCAACGAACGCTTGATGGCCCATGAGCTCGCGGCCTGTGAGTGCGCGCCCGACCCGGCCGCGCTGCAAGCGGTCGTGCTGCCGTCCACCATCGACGGCCAACCCGCCCCCGGCCTCAGATTCGGCGACCCCAGGGTGATGGCCGTGCTCGCCTGCCTGTGCGCCTGGCAGCACCTCTTCCAGGGCGTGACGAACCGCAGCCTGCGCGCGCTCGTCGCCGGACTGATCCCCGGCTATGACGCTCGCCAGGCCACCTATGACCTGCGCCGCCTCCGCCGCAAGGGCCTCATCCGACGCGTCGCACGCTCGCGCCGCTACGAGCTGACCGACCACGGCCGGATGATCGCCGTCTTGTTCACCAAGACCCACACGCGGATCGTCAACCCCGCGCTCGCCGAACTCGACCCCAAACTCCCCGACCCGGTCGCCCGGACGACCGCGCTCGGCCGACCCTGGCGAGAATTCGAACGCGCACTCGACGAGCGAATCAAACAGGCCGCTATCGCGGCCTGATCGAGAACACCAACAACATGACCGGACCGTGAACTTGTTACCGACCAAGCGGAGCTAGGCTAGAGCACGCTACGTCCCGGCCGGTGTGTCTTGGGCACGCCGCGCCGGGCCGCGGTTCACACCCGCGCGGTGTATGTCACGTCCCGGTCCGCGCGCGAACCGGGCCGGGACAACCCCGATACGCGGGCCGGGATCGCCTCGTCTGGCCCGCCATGCGCAAACACTCACGATCACGGATCGCCGCCGCGCTGGCGGCGGCCCTGGCGCTCGCCGGTGCCGCGCCGGCGGCGGCGCGAGACTTCCCCGACGCGCGGCAGCCCGCGCCGGTCGCCGACCAGTGGCTCGTCGAGCTGAGCTCGCCGCCCGCCGCCCAGTACCGCGGCGGCGCCGGCGGGCTCGCCGCGACCGCCCCTCAGGGTGCCGGGAAGCTCGCGCCCAAGGGCGCGGCGGTACGCGACTACGCCCGCTACCTCGACGGCCGCGCCGACGCCGTCCTGGCCGCGGCCGCCCCGGGCGTCAAGCCCGACGTCCGCTACCGCTACGCGTTCGCCGGCTTCGCCGCGAAGCTGTCGGACGCCGAGGCCGCGGCGCTGCGCAACCAGCCGGGCGTCCGCGCCGTCACGCGCGAGACCTTCCTGGAGACGCTGGCCCAGCCGGGCGGCGGCGTCGGCGGTTCCGAGGCCGACGCGCTCGGCCTGCCGGGCGGCCTGTGGAAGCGCCTCGGCGGTGCGGCCGACGCCGGCCGCGGCACGATCGTCGGCGTCGTGGACACCGGGATCACGCCGGAGTCGGACGCCTTCAAGGACAAGGGCATGGCGCCGCCGGCGGTCTGGAACGGCGCGTGCGAGGCCGGCGAGCAGTTCCCGGCCAGTACCTGCAACAACAAGCTGATCGGCGCGCGCTGGTTCCTGGACGGGTTGATCTCCGGCAGCGGCGGCGACGTCCCCGAGGGCGCGATCCTCTCGCCGCGCGACGACGACGGGCACGGGACGCACGTCGCCGCCTCCGCGGTCGGCGACAAGGGCGTCGACCCGGTGATCGGCGGCAACGGGCTCGGCGTCGACCGGCTGACCGGGATCGCCCCGGCCGCCTATCTCGCCGTCTACAAGGCGTGCTCGGAGGGCGTGTGCTCGAACGTCGACATCGTCTCGGCGATCGACGCCGCAGTCGCCGACGGCGTCGATGTGCTGAACCTCTCCCTCGGCGGCCCGGTCGATCCCCGCAACCCCGTCGACCCCGTCGAGGTCGCGCTGCTCAACGCGGACGCGGCCGGCGTGTTCGTCGCCGTCGCCGCCGGCAACGCCGGCGCCTCCGAGGGCGCGATCGGCAGCCCCGCCGCCGCGCCGTGGACGACCGCTGTGGCCGCGACGACCGGCACGCGCACGTTCCGCACGAGGCTCGACGTGACCGGCGCGGGCCATGCCTCGGTGCCGGCGTCGGGCGTCGCGAGCGGGCTCGCGGACGCGCCGCTCGCCGACGCCGCGACGTTCGGGCCGCGCACCGACGACGTCACGCTCGACCCGCGCTACTGCTACGACGGGTTCACCGCGGCGCAGGTCCGTGGCAAGGTCGTCATCTGCGAGGGGTTCGCGCCGCTCGACCTGCTCGAGTCCACGCTGCACGACGACGGCGCGCTCGGGCTCGTCCTGGTCGTGGCCGACGGCACCGCCGACGCGGCCGACGCGGGCGTGATCCCGACCGTGTTCATCAAGCCGGGCGACGCGGACGCCGTGCACGCCGCGCTCGACGGCGGCCCGGGCACGGTGACGTTCGGCGCTGCGGCGGCGACGCCGTGGCCGGCCGATCGCGTCGCGGACTTCTCCTCGCGCGGCCCGTCGACGGTCACGCACGACCTGCTGCGCCCGGACGTCGCCGCGCCCGGCGTGGACGTGCTCAGCGCGTTCCCGCTGGTCAACTGGCTGACGCAGTACGGCGGCGTCCCGCAGGAGCGCTTCGCGGTCGAGTCCGGGACGTCGATGGCGTCGCCGCAGGTGGCCGGGGTGGGCGCGCTGCTCACGCAGCTGCACCCGAGGTGGTCCTCGGCCGCGATCCGCTCCGCGCTCGTCACCACGGCAGCGCCGGCGAGCGACGGCGGCGCCCCCGCGAGCCCCGTGGCCGTCGGCGGCGGCCGCGTGGACCCGCAGGCGGCCGCCGACGCCGAGCTGGTGGTGGCGCCGACCGCCGACGAGTACCGCCGCTACGCGGCCGGGATCGAGCCGGGCTCGGTCGACGCCGCGGGCGACCCGATCGCGCCGCGCGACCTCAACCTGCCGAGCATCTCGCTCGACGGGGCCGGCGACACCGTGACGGTGCAGCGGACGGTGACCGACGTCGCGAGCGCCCGCGGCGAGTTCCACGTGTCGGTGCAGGGGACCGACTACGACGGCCTCGACGCGCGCGTGACGCCGAACCGCTTCACGCTCGCGCCCGGGCAGAGCCAGACGCTGACGATCGAGCTGGCCGCGTTCAACGGGACGCGCGAGTTCCGTCCCGGCGCCGTCGTGCTGCACGACACGGTCAGCGGGCGCGACACGCGGCTGCCGCTCGCGATCCGCGACCCGGGCGTGTTCGATCCGCCGGCCCAGCTCGCGCTCGACGCGGGCGCGGCCGACGGCGCGAAGGGCCTCGACGTGCGGATCGCCGGCCAGGTGAGCGCGCTCGGCTACGGGCTCGCGGCGCCCGAGGTCGAGCACGGCGTCCCGGCCGACCACGCCGAGGCCGCCGGGTTCCTGTACTCGCACTGGAAGCTCGTCCACGTCCCGGCGGGCACGAGCCTGCTGTCCGTCCAGGGCAGCTGGCCCGACTCGCTCGAGGCGGGCTTCGCCGGCATCTACCGCGACGGCGACCACGACGGCCGCTTCAGCGTCGCCGACGAGGACGTGGGCACGTTCTCCGACGGCGATCCGGGCCGCTCGGACGTCGTGCGCCCCCCGGCCGGCGACTACATCGTGCGCGTCGGCGGCATCAGCCCGGCGCCGTTCGACATCGACCTCAGCACGTGGCTGGTCACCGATCCGCAGCCCGACGACCCCGCGCCGGCACCGGGCCTCGTCGTCGACGGCGACGCGTCCGTGTGGCCCGCCGGGCAGCACACGTTCACGGCGCGCTGGAACGGCGTGTCCGGCGATCAGCCGCTGCGCGGCGTGATCGCGTGGGTCGACGGCGATCACCCGCTGGCCGACACCGTCGTCCAGGTCGCGCCGCCCGGCGTCACGCCGCCGGCGGCCAGGCCGGTGACCGCGGCCGAGGCCCGGCGGATGGGCATGTAGACCCCGCGGCGCTCAGCGGGTGGCGTTCAGCGCCGCCCGCCCGAGCGCCCCGGCCGTCGGGTAGCGCTCGTCGGGATCCTTGGCCATCGCCGTGCGGACGACGTCGTCGAGCGCCGCGGGCGCGGCGGGCGCGAAGTCCGTGACCCGCGGCGGCGCCTCGTCCATGTGGGCGAGCATCGTCGCCGCCGACACCGGGCGCGGGAACGGCACCTGGCCGGTCACCGCCTGGAAGAGCATGCAGCCGAGCGCGTAGACGTCCACGCGGGCGTCGATCCGCTCGCCCAGCAGCTGCTCCGGCGCGGCGTAGTCGCAGGACCCGAGGAAGCTGCCGGCCATCGTCAGCGGCGCCGCCGAGCCGGTGACGTTCTTCATCAGCCCGAAGTCCGTGAGGATGCAGTGCATCGCGTCGCCCTCGCCCTCGATCAGGACGTTGGCGGGCTTGACGTCGCGATGCACGATCCCGCGCGCGTGGGCGGCGTCGAGCGCGTCCGCGATCTGCGACACCAGCCCCGCCGCCAGCGGCGGCTCGAGCGTGCGCCCGCCGGCCAGCAGCGCCGCGAGGTCCGAGCCGTCGACGTACTGCATCGTCACGTACAGACGCCCGTCCTTGGCGCCAGCGCCGTGCACGCGCACGACGTTGGGGTGCGTGATCGAGACCTCGGCCTCGTACTCGCGCTGGAAGCGGATCCGGAACTCCTTGTCGGAGGAGAGCTCGGGCGTGATCACCTTCAGCGCCACGTCGCGGTCGAGCTTGAGATTGCGGGCCTTGAACACGATCCCCATGGCGCCGCGACCCGCGACGCCCAGGATCACATGATCGGCGAAGGTGGCACCGATGGTCAGCTCTTCCATGCTGTCTGCGTTCGTACCAGGAACGCCGGTGCGAGTGCAACGACGACCGGTGAGTTCTTGCGCGCGTAAGGTCCGCGCCCCCCGCGTATGGGCAGGTCGCGCCGCCCAACGCGGCCAGGATTCCCGATGCCGCGGCGCGTCCGGGCGAGCACACTCTGTGGCCGTGACCAGCGTGACACTCGTCGACCTCCCCCACGGGGACGCCGTCCTGCGGCCCGTCCGCGTCGGAGACCGGATCAGCGCGCGCCTGCGCGTGGCGGCACTGGACCGCGCACTCGCCGGCGGCGCCACGCCCGACTCCGGCGTCGCGCTGAGCCTGCACGCGCGGCGGCTGATCGCGCCGCGCACGCGGCGGCGGCTCGCGCGCACGCTGCAGGGCATCGTCGCCGCGCCCCACCAGACCGGCGCCCAGGTCCGGCGCGCGGCCTCGGATCTGCTCGCGCTGGCGGCGCGGCTCGAGCGGCGCGACGCCGTGGACGCGCGCGGCGTCGCGCTCGTGCGCGTGCTGCTGAGCGACGGCGGCGGCCCGCTGCACGCCAATCGCGGCGCGCAGCGTCTCGCCGAGGCCGCGCACCAGGCCGCCGCCGCGCTCGACCCCAGCTAACGAGATGTCGTGAACTGCTCGGCGCCGATCACCGGGCGCAGCCCGCGCTCGAGGCCGCGGTCGGCGAACGCGCGCCGCAGCACGTCGCCGCCGAGCGCGTTGCCGAGTGCGGCCATGATCATCCCCTGGTCGAGCGACAGGTAGCTGTTCGAGACCCGCTTGGTCTGCACGTTGACGCTGTCGCGGAAGCCCCAGGGCCCGTAGAGCCCGGGGAAGTCGCGTGCGAGCCGGCGCAGGTTCTCGCGCGCCGCGTCGGGCGCGAAGCGCAGCGCCAGGAACGACGCGTGCGGCGTGACGACGCCGTTGGTGTAGGCCGAGGGCGGCGGGTCGGGCACGGCGGGATGCGCGCCCGGGCAGCCGGGGAAGCCGTGGTCGATCAGCGTGTTGTCCTCGTTGGACGGGTTGCCGTCCGGGTTCATCCCGATCCCGTCGACGCCGTAGACGTTGTAGCCGCCCTCGGGCGTGTTGGACGGCGAGAAGCCCCAGTAGCCGTAGCCCGCCTCGCGCAGCCCGTGGTAGATCTGGGCGCGCACGGTGAGCGGGTGGTTGGCGCCCCAGCTGCGCGGCGCCCAGGTCTCCTCGGGCACGAACAGGTCGGGCATCAGCGCCTCGAACATCGAGCCGCCCCACGACGGCACGACCTGCATCCCCGCGTAGGAATACGCGCCCTCGAAGACGTTGACGCCGAAGTACGAGCGCGTGACGCCGGCCGGCCTGGACTCCTGCCAGGACCAGTCGCACGTGTCCGGGAAGCTCCGCCAGCGCCCGTAGTACTCCTTCTGGGGCAGCTGGCCGCGGGCGATGCCGATGTAGTCGACGATCCGGCTCTCGGAGACGACCGTGTCGTAGCAGCACGGCGCCTCGTCGAGCCCGGGGCTGAAGTGGAAGAGCACGCGGTTGACATCGGGCCGGTAGTAGAAGCCGAAGTTCATGGCGTCATACAGCGCGCCAGCGCGCCGATGCAATTGCGGAACAGTGTTCTCTACGATCTTCAGGCCCACGGCGAGCCAGCCGTTGTCGACCGAGGACAGCCACGGATGGAACTTCGGGTCGCCGGGCATCGTCGTCAGCTTCGCGCCCGTCCGGTGGTCGTACCAGTTGTAGAACTGGCCGGTGTCCTGGTAGCGCTCCATGTGCTCGAGCGTCGTGACCGTCTTGGAGAGGCGCGCCACGAGCTCGCGGTCGGAGATGATCCCGAGACGGTTGGCGGCGACCGCGCTCCACATGTACGCGCCGATGTTCGTCGTCGACGTCTGCACCGACGTCGTCCCGTCGCTGTTGAGGCTGTCGGCCGGCAGCCCCGACTGCGGGTCGGTCATCGCCGCCAGCGACGCCCAGGTGGAACGCGCGTAGTCGCGCAGGTCGTCGTTGGCCGACGCGCCCGACGCCGGTAGCAATACGAACAGCGCGACGAGCGCCGCGATGGTCCTGGCCCGCATGAGTCCTCCCGAGACGTGGTCTCCCGTCCGGTGGCTACCCGCCCGTCAACTGACTGAATCGGTTTGGTTTGCCGATCCGCCCTTTGGGGCACGTCTGCGGTCGCGGCCGGTCCGGGCCGCGTCGGGAGAGTAGGAGGAACCATGCAGCGAAGGGGTCACGCCACCGCGCTGTTCGCCGCCGTCATGGCGGTGGGCTCGCTCGGGGTCGGCGGGGTCATGGCGGCGTCGCAGTCAGGCGACGAGGCGGCGCTCGCGCCGAGCCAGTATCCGAACGATCACGGCGGCATCGAGCGCCGGATCGACGATCTGATGCGCAAGATGACGCTGGACGACAAGCTCAACCAGCTGACGTTGCTCTCGGACGGCCAGATGAAGGCCACACCGGACGAGGCGAAGAAGCCCATCGGCGGGGTGTTCAGCGAGACCGATCCGGTGCTGATCAACAAGTATCAGCACGACGCGGTCGAGCACTCGCGCCTGCACATCCCGATCCTGTTCGCGTTCGACACGATCCACGGCTTCCGCACGGTGTTCCCGATCCCGCTCGCCACCGCGTCGAGCTTCGATCCGAACGTCGCGGCGGCCGACCACCGGATCGGCGCGTTCGAGTCCGCGGCGGTCGGCATCAAGCAGATCTACAGCCCGATGGTCGACGTCTCGCACGAGCCGCGCTGGGGCCGCATCTCCGAGGCCGCGGGCGAGGACCCGTATCTGAACTCCGTGATGGCCGCGGCGCGTGTGCACGCCGCCCAGGGCAACGACTACTCGGCGCCCGACAAGGTCGTCACGAGCGTCAAGCACTTCGCGGCCTACGGCCAGCCTGAGGCCGGGCGCGACTACAACACGACCGACATGTCCGAGCAGCGGCTCCTGAACTTCTACCTGCCGCCGTTCAAGGCCGCGATCGACGCCGGGGCGGGCACGGTCATGTGCTCGTTCAACTCGATCAGCGGCACGCCGGGCTGCGCGAACCCGCACACCGAGACCGACATCCTCAAGCGCCAATGGGGCTTCGACGGCTTCATCGAGAGCGACTACACGGCGGTCACCGAGCTGCGCGCGTGCCCGGGCGTCAACCCGGACGGTGGCCCGTGCGGGCACGGCATCGCGGCCGACGGCCCGCAGGCCGCCACCGCCGCGCTCAACGGCGGCACGGACATGGAGATGGTCTCCACCACCTATCGCGACTTCGGCAAGCAGCTGCTCGCCTCCCATCAGATCTCGATGCAGCGGATCGACGACGCGGTGCGCCGGATCCTGCGGGTCAAGTTCCGCGCCGGGCTGTTCGACCATCCCTACGTCGACGTCGCGGCCGCGCCGGGCAAGCAGCTGCTGCCGGCCAACCGCGCCGCGGCGCGCCAGGCCGCCGGGCGCTCGATGGTGCTGCTCAAGAACGCCGGCAACGTGCTGCCGCTCTCGCCCACCAAGTCGACCGCGCTGATCGGCCCGCTCGGCAACGACAAGCACGACATGCTCGGCCCGTGGTGGGGCCGCGGCGACGACAACGACGCCGTCTCGGTGTTCGACGGCATGAAGGCCCAGAATCCGAACACGACGTTCACGCCGGGCTGCACGCTCTCCAACAACGACCTCTACGACCCCGCGAACGAGTGCGCGTCCGACGCCGGCTTCGCGGCCGCCGTGGCGGCGGCGAAGGCCGCCGACCAGGTCGTGATCGCGGTCGGCGAGACGCGCGAGATGAGCGGCGAGGCCGAGGCGCGCTCGAACATCGACCTGCCGGGCCGCGAGCAGGACCTGATCGACGCGATCGCCGCCACCGGCAAGCCGTTCACGGTCGTGCTGTTCAACGGCCGGCCGCTGACGCTGAGCAAGGTCGACGCGTCCTCGCCGGCGATCCTCGAAGCGTGGTTCGGCGGCGTCGAGGCCGGCAACGCGGTCGCCGACGTGCTGTTCGGCAAGGTCAACCCCGGCGGCAAGCTGCCGGTCTCCTTCCCGCGCAGCGTCGGCCAGGTGCCGATCTACTACAACCACGAGCAGACCGGCCGGCCGTGCGACCCGACCCAGAAGTACGTGTCGCGCCATCGCGACATCACGTCGTGCGATCCGCTGTACGAGTTCGGGTTCGGGCTCAGCTACACGACGTTCAAGGTCGACAACCTGCGGCTGAGCTCCAAGACGCTCTCACCGCACAGGTCGATCACGGCGTCCGTCGACGTGACCAACACCGGCAAGGTGGCCGGCGACGACGTCGCGCAGCTCTACATCCACGACCCGGTGGCGAGCATCGAGCAGCCGATCCGGCGCCTGCGCGGCTTCCAGCGCGTGACGCTCACCCCAGGCCAGAAGACGACGGTCTCGTGGCAGCTCGACGCGTCCGACGTCGGCTTCTATGACAACGGCGGGCAGTTCCGCGTGGAGCCGGGGACGATCGAGGTCTACGCCGGCGACCACTCGAGCGAGACCGACAACGAGCAGACGTTCACGGTGACGGGAGGGCGCTGAGGCTCACCTCGCGCTGCTCGGCGGCGGAGCGGTAGCACGCGTCGACGACGCGTGCGAGCTCCGCCGCCCCGGAGCCGTCGTGGCCCTCCCAGTCGCCGGAGCGCACGGTCTGCACGAACTCCGCGACGACCGCGTCGTGACCGGTGCCCGGCTCGGCGGGCACCGGCGTGGCGACGGCCGCGCCGCCGTCGTCGGCGTAGAGCGTGAGCTCGCCGACCGGCGCGTAGTCGGGGACGATCAGCTCGGCGCCGCCCTCGGTCCCATAGAGCGTGATGCCGAACTCGTCGCCGTCGGCGCGGTGCGCCGCCCAGCTCGCCTCGAGCAGCAGCGTGCCGCCGTCGCGCAGCCGCATGAAGACCGTCGCGAGATCCTCCACGTCGAAGACCTTCGCGCCGTCGGCGCCGGTCTTGGACGAGTGCGGGCTCGCGCCGAAGCCGGAGCGTCCGAGCAGGTCGTACGTCGCCGCGCTGACCGACGTCACCGCCGGGTTGCCGAGCAGGAACAGCGCGTAGTCGAGCACGTGCACGCCGATGTCCACGAGCGGGCCGCCGCCGGCCAGATCGCTGCGCGTGAACCAGCTCCCGGGCGTCGGGATGCCGGCGCGGCGCAGCCACCACGCCTTGGCGTAGTAGGCGCGGCCCAGCCGGCCGCCGTCGATCACTCGCTTGAGCGCCTGGATGTCACCGCGGCGGCGGTGGTTGAACGCGACGTCGAGCACGCGGCCGGCGTCGCGGGCCGCGGCGACCATCGCCTCGGCCTGCTCACCGTCGCGCGCGATCGGCTTCTCGGAGATCACGTGCAGGCCGCGCTCGAGGGCCGCGATCGCGATCGGCGCGTGCAGGAACGTGGGCACGGCGACGCTGACCGCGTCGAGGTCCAGCGCGAGCAGGTCCTCGTAGCGCTCGAACGCGTGCGCGATCCCGTGGCGGCGGGCGAGCCGCGCGCGCACCGGCGCCTCCAGGCCGGCGATGCCCGCGACCTCGACGCCCTCGAGCGCCTGGTAGGCCTTGATGTGCTGCTGCCCGGCCCAGCCGAGCCCGACGACGCCGACCCGCATCACCCGAACCACCCGCGCGGCGACTGCGGGGACCCCGGCACGGCCTGGCGCGGGCCGCGCGGCGCGGCCCAGCGCGCGGCGTTGGCGAGCACGCGCTGGATGTCGGGATGGTGGTAGACGGGGTAGTCCTGGTCGCCGGGGCTGAAGTAGAAGATGCGGCCCGCGCCGCGTGTGAAGCAGGCGCCGCCACGGAACACCTCTCCCCCGGCGAACGAGCTCACGAACACCAACTCGTCGGGCGCGGGGATGTCGAACGGCTCGCTGTAGCACTCCTGCGCCTCGATCACGATCGGGTGCGGGACGCCGTGAGCGATCGGATGGCGCGGGTTGACCGTCCACACGAGCTCGCGCTCGCCGTCGTTGCGCCAGCGCAGGCTGCACGAGGTGCCGAGCAGGCGCTGGAAGATCTTCGAGTAGTGCGCCGAGTGCAGGACGAGCAGCCCCATCCCGCCGAGCACCGCGGCGTGCACGCGGTCCACGATCGCGTCGTCGACCTGGTCGTGCGCGATGTGCCCCCACCACGTCAGCACGTCGGTCGCGTCGAGCACCTCCTGGGTGAGGCCGTGCTCGGGCGCGTCGAGGGTTGCCGTACGGGTCTGCACGCCGTCGGCGGCCAGCGCCGCCGCGATCGTCTCGTGCATGCCGTCGGGATACAGCGCCCGCACGTGCTCCTCGGTGCGCTCGTGGACGTTCTCGCCCCAAACCGTGATTCTCATCCCTTCGACTCCTAGCAGGCGATGAGCGCGCGCAGGACCCGGAGCACGCGGCCCTCGAAGTCCACATGGGCGCGCGCGAGCGCGGGCGCGCTGTCGAGCATCGCCGCGACCTGCGGCGGCGGGTGCGAGAGCGGCCACGCGCCGGCGGTCAGCGCGAGCGCGACCGCGACGAGGTCGCGAGCGTCAGCGGCGGAGAGCTCGCAGTGCTCGCGGACCGCCTCGCCCAGCGCGTCGACGCGCGCGAGGCTCCCCGCCTCGAACTCGCGTACGCGCGCGACGCTCACGTTGCGCTCGAGCACCGGCGCCATCTCGCTCACCAGGTCGCAGAACAGCGGGCGCGCCGCGAGCGTGCTCGCCAGCGCGGTGGCGACGTCGTCGCCGGCGGCCAGCGCGCGCGTGACCGCCGCGTCCCACCCGTCCCATTCGCGCTCGAGCATCTGCAGGAAGATGTCCTCGCGCGACTCGAAATAGCGCAGGAGGTTGGACTTCGCCAGGTCCACGCGGCGCGCGATGTCGCCGAGCGAGACCTCGCGCACGCTGCGCTCGCCCGCCAGCTCGCGCGCGGCCGCCAGGATCGCCTCACGGCGCTCGACCTTGTGCTCGGGGCTACGGGCTCGCTGATAGTCCACGTCTAAGAGAACATCGTATGCTTAACACCTAGGGCGTGTAGGGCGGGGCAACTCCCCAGCCCCAGCGCGGGACGGGCGCCTGCTCGATCACGTCGGCGTGCGGTTGCGAGTTGTGCATCGCGAGCCGCGTGCCCCACTCGGCGTAGCCGACGATCGCGGCGCGGAACTCGGGGTCGGCTGGCAGACCGGCCACGTCGGCGGCCTCGCTCAGCAGCGTCACGAAGCGCCGGCGCTGCTCGGGCGTGATCGCGAGGTCGCGGTGCTTGGCGAGCATGTGCGGGTAGCCGCCATGGCGCTCGCTGTAGACGGCGGGTCCGCCCATCACCTCGCACCACCAGTCGGTCACGTGGTCGCGGTGCTCGAGGGTCACCAGCCCGCCGAACACGGGCGCGAGCAGATCGTCGCCCTCCACCAGGTCGTAGAAGGCGTCGAGCCAGCGCTTGAACGCGTCACGGCCGCCGCCCCACTCATAGATCGTCGGGTCCTTAGCCATCGCCGACACAGCATCTCAGGGTCGGGGCCCCGGGGTCCGTAGGGGTCATCCCCAATGGTGCGATCGCCGGGCGCCCGCCACAGTGGTCCCATGACCTCCCCGACTCCCCTCACCCGCTCCTCTGAAGATCGCTACATCGGCGGCGTCGCCGGCGGCCTCGGCGCCTACTTCAACGTCGACCCGGCGCTGTTCCGCGTCGGCTTCGTCGTCGTGACCGTGCTGTCCGCGGGCGCCGGCCTGCTCGCCTACGTCGGCCTGCTCGCGTTCCTGCCCACCGACGACGGCGCGCACGGCCCGCTGCCGGCATGACCCAGCGCTTCCACCGGCGCCTCCCGCGCCCGCGGCGCTGCGAGGCCGACGACCCGCCTCAGGCGGTCTCGCCGCCCTCGACGTCGACGACGCGTACGACCTCGCCGTTCTCCAGCGTGAACGGCGCCGCGCGTCTTCACGCCGCGCGTGGCGATCGCCTTGGCCAGATCGCGATTGGGGTCAGAACGGCGGGAGAACAGGCCCATGGCAGCGAAGGCTCGCACAGGCGTGTCGGTTTTGGGCTCTCCAGTGACCACAAACCGACACGGCGCCGTTCAGGCGCCGTTGGCCGCCGCGCGGCGTGCGCGCGAGCGGGCCAGCGCGGCGCGCGCGGCGTCGCGCGAGACCGGCGCCGGGAACGCCGGCAGCGCCAGCTCGGCCGAGCGCACGACGGCCGACCGCTCCCGGATCCCCTTGCGGGACGCGGGCTCGCGGCGGAAGAGTCTCGGGAGGCTGGCCATCGGCTTATGTATCGGCAGACCGGGCCGAGGGGGCGCGGGCGGCCTCGATACTCAGGATACCCGCCGCGACGGCCGCCACGAGCGCGCCCACGCCCCAGCTCCAGCCCAGCAGCGCGCCGCCCGCGTGGAACGCCAGCGTCGCGCCGGCCACGACCGCGGCGATCGTGGCGGCGGCGAGGCAGAGCCGGTAGGGCGCCAGCACGAGCCGCACCAGCGGATGCTCGCCGCTGCGCAGCACGAGCGCGGAGAAGACCGCCGAGGAGGACAGCAGCACCGAGATCGCCGGCCCGCCCGACGTCGCGAGCCCGGCCAGGTCGGCGAGCAGCCACGGCAGCGCGAGCTCGAGCGTGAGGACCCACGCCACCAGCGCGGCGGGGACCAGGAAGCGCCCGCGTTCGGTCCCGTAGCGCACGCTCAGCCCGGGCTCCATCCGCACGCCGGCGTCGGCGACGAAGTACACCGACGGGCGGTCGGCATCGTGCGCGCCGGTCGCCAGCACGCGCCCGGTCAGGTTGTCGATCAGCTCGGTGGTACGGGCGCGCATCTCGTCCGGCACGCCGACCTCCGCGTGGTAGCTCGCGGCCTCCGTGCAGCCGGGCGCGTCGTAGAAGTGCGAGCCCCGGTCCGGGCGCCCCAGCGGCTCGTCGTAGGCGAACTTGATCACGCGCCGGGTGCCGACGTCGTGCAGCACCGTACACAGCAGGAACCCGCGCGCGAGCCGCTCGGCCAGCGCGGCGAAGGCCGGCAGCGGCCCGAGCCGCTCCTCGAGCGCCGCCACGTCGCGGTCGATCGCCGGCGCGTCGCCGGGCCCGGCGGCCAGCACGCGCTCGATCACGTCGTCGGCGCCGCCGTCCTCCCCGCCCTCCGCATCGAGGTCGAGCATCAGATAGAGCAGCTCGCGCGCGATCAGCTGCGATTCCTCCGAGCGCAGCAGCGGCACGCTGCTCTCGTCCTCCATGCGCAGGTCGAAGTGCACCAGCTCGCGCTTGGCCAGCAGCGCCAGCGGAACGATCCACTCGCGCTCGGACAGCCGCAGGTCGTCGCGGTGCTCGGCCGGGACCGTGAAGTCGACCGACACCGAGCGCCGCACCTGCTCGTGCGAGAGCACCGTGATCGTCTCGACGCGCCGGTGGCGCCAGGCGCCCTGGCGCGTCAGCAGCGCGGCGAAGCCGACGGCGATCTCCCCCGCCCGCTCCTCGAGCACCTCGCCGGGCCAGGGCTGCACGTTCAGAGCGACTCGCGCAACTCGCCGTCGACGAACAGCGCGGGCGTGGCGCGCACGCCGGAGTCGACGGCGCTGCGCACGTGGTCGAGCACCTGCTCCGCGTGGCGACCCTCGCGCATGTCGTCCATCAGCAGCGCCACGTCCAGCCCGATCTGCCCCGCATAGTTCAAGAGGTCGGGCACCGTGAGCTGATCCTGACGTGCGAGCAGGATGTGGTGATAGGCCCAGAACGCGTCCTGGGCGGCGGCGCCCTCGGCGGCCAGCGCCGCGCCGTTGGCGCGCGGGTGCAGCTCCCCGAGCGGCAGGTGCCGCCACACCAGCGTGATCCCCTCCAGCTGCTCGGCCTCGCGGAACAGCGCGGCGCTCGCCGGGTCCTCGTAGTCGCCGAAGATCAACACCACGAGCGGCCCGTCGCCGAGCGCGTGGTCGTGGCCGCGCACGAAGGGCGGAGTCAGCATCCGGGGGAACCGTACTCAGGCGGCGCCGGCGACGCCGATCAGCGGCTCGACCCGGTACGGAATCTGGCGCGTCATCGAGATCGAGCTCATCGAGCGCTGCACCGCGCCCTTGTGCAGCATCCCGTTGATCACGTCCTGCAGGTGGCCGTTGTCGCGCGCGACGACCCGGCACAGCAGGTCGCGGTCGCCGGTCACGCCGTGCGCCTCGAGCACCTCGGGCACGCGCCGCAGCCCGCTCACCGCCTCGTCGAGGCGCCCCTGCACGATCTCCAGCGACACGAACGCCATCACCGGGTAGCCCATCCGCCCGGGGTCGATGTCAGGCCCGAAGCCCGTGATCACCCCGCGCGCCTGCAACTTCTCGAGCCGCGCCTGCACCGTTCCGCGCGCGACGCCGAGCCGCCGCGACACCTCGAGCAGGCCGATCCGCGGGTGCGCGCGCAGCGTGAGCAGGAGCCGGGCATCCAGTTGATCGATCACTTTGTTCACCTCTTTGCCGGTATTGATGCACAGGCTGTGCAGCGTGACTCGCTCTCCAACGAAGAGTTGCACGCGAAGGGGCGTCCTGGTGTCATCCCGCGCATGTTCGAGGAAGCCCAGCTGTACTCGCCGGTCACCGCGACCGCCGAGGGTGTGACGGTCCATCTGGGGGCCGACCATCCGGGCTTCCACGATCCCGACTACCGGGCGCGCCGGAACGCGATCGCCGCCTCGGCCCTGGCCTGGACGCCGGGCGCGCCGGTCGCGCCGATCGTCTACAACGCGGCCGAGGACGCGATCTGGAGCCGCGTCTGCGCCGAGCTCGAGGTCAAGCACGAGCGCTACGCCTGCCGCGAGTACCTCGCGGCCAAGGCCGCCGTCGACCTGCCGGCCGACCGCGTGCCCCAGCTCGACGAGGTCAGCGAGCGCCTGGGTCCGCTGACCGGATTCGCCTATCACCCGGCGCCGGGGCTCGTTGGGCTGCGCGAGTTCTACGGGTCGCTGGCCCGCGGCGTCTTTCACTCGACCCAGTACGTGCGCCACCCCTCGCAGCCGCTCTACACGCCCGAGCCGGACATCATCCACGAGGTCATCGGGCACGGGAACATGCTCGGCTCGCCGCGCTTCGCCGCGCTCAAGCGCGCCGCCGGCGAGGCGGCGCTGCGCGTGCAGACCGACACCGCGCTGCAGTTCATCGCCGACGTCTTCTGGTTCACGCTCGAGTTCGGCGTGATCCGCGAGCGCGGCGAGCTGCGCGCCTACGGCGCCGGGATCCTGTCCTCCTACGGCGAGATCGAGGAGTTCCGGGCGATGGAGATCCGCCCGCTCGACCTCGCCGAGATGGGGACGCTCGAGTACGACATCACCGCCTATCAGCCCGTGCTCTACGCGGCGGACTCGCTCGGCCAGCTCGAGCAGCTGGTCGGCGGGTTCTTCGAGACCGTCGACGACGACGCGCCGGAGCGCTACGGCGTCGCGGTATGCGGTGACGTGGGGGTGAAATCTTCCTGAATTGCGCAACCGGACTACGCAGTCCGGGTATTATGAGAGCCGAGGAGAACGCCGCCCTTGAGCAGCGTCTATCGCAACATCCTGGTGGCTGTCGACGGCTCGCCCGACGCCGAGGCCGCGCTCGCACACGCGGCGGCGCTCGCGCGCGACCAGCGGGCGCGGCTCACGCTGGTCACCGCGATCCCGCCGATCCCCGCCACGGCGCTGCTCGCCTCCGGCGCGGCGCCCCCGCGCAGCGAGGTCATCGGCCACTACGCCGCGGTGCTGCGCCAGGCGGCCGACTCGCTCCCGGCCGACGTCGGCGTGACCACGCAGCTCGTGGAGGGCGCGCCGGCGCGCGTACTGATCGACCGCGCGCACTCCGGCGACTTCGACCTGATCGTGCTCGGCTCCCATGGCCACGGCCGCCTGCACGGCGCGCTGCTCGGGTGCGTGTCCCAGAAGGTCCTGCACACCAGCCCGATCCCCGTGTTGCTGACCCGGGCGGCGGTGCCGGAGCCCGCGCCGGCGCCCGCGAAGGCCCCCGCGATGGAAAGCTCGCTTGACATCCGGCCGTTGACAAGTTAGCTTTACATCACGATGCGCAACGAGGTCCGGAGCCTGCGAACGGCGAGCCGGCTCTCACAGCAGCAGCTCGCCGAGGCGATGGACGTGTCGCGCCAGACGATCAACTCGATCGAGAAGGAGCGCTACACGCCGTCGCTCCCGCTGGCGATCGCGCTCGCGCGCTACTTCGAGAAGCCCGTGGAAGAGGTGTTCCATGTCGACCGAGATCATGCGTAAGCGCTGGTTCATGCCCAGCTTCTGCCTGGTGTTGGGCGCGCTGATGTTCGGTGCGTTCGCGGTGGGCGACAACGTCGGCGAGGGAGCGATCTCATTCGGGGTCATGGCCGCGCTCGGTGCCGTGTTCCTGTTCGGGCGCCGCTCCGAGACGCTGCAGGGCCTCGGCGGCCCCGGGCGCGACGAGCGCTGGGCGAAGATCGACCTCCATGCCACCGCGCTCAGCGGGCTGGTGCTGATCCTGGCGGTCATCGGCTGCTGGCTCTATGAGATCGCCAACGGGCGCGACGGCAGCCCCTACAGCCAGCTGGGCGCGGTGGCCGGGGTCGCCTACATCGCCGCCGTGGCGCTCCTGCGCTGGCGTTCGTGAGCCATCACGCCCGCTCGTAGCTCGGCGTCGGCGGGATCGGCCGGCCGGCCCGCACCGCCTCGACCACCGCCAGCGCGTCGGGCAGCCGGTATTCCTCGCCGTAGACCGCGCCGGCGCGGCGCGGGGCCTCCATCGGGGCGCAGTCGGCCGTGCCGCCGAGGTCGACCGGCTCGTAGCCAGCGTCGCGGATCAGGCCCGCGACGACGTGCTTGGCGCCGGCGTCGTCGCCGCACAGCCACTGCACCACGCGCGGGTCGCGGTGCGCGGTCTGCACCTGGAACGCCGACGTGAGGGTGTTGAACGACTTCGTGTAGCGCGCGCCCGGCATGCGGGCGGCGTTGACGGCGGCGGCGGTCTCATCGGCCGCGCCGAAGCGGTTCGTGGTGTCGACGACGATCCTGCCGTCGAGCGGCCCGGCGTGCTCGAGCGCGTCCGGGAGCACGCTCCACGGCACCGAGATCACGACCACCTCGGCGTCGCCGGGTCCCGCGACCCTCGCGCCGAGCTCGCTCGCCAGCGTCTGCAGCGCGGCGGTGTCGCGGGCGAAGCTCAGCGCCAGCTCGTGGCCGGCGGCGGCGAGCTGGCGCGCGATGTTGCCGCCGATGCGGCCGGCGCCGATGACAGCGATCTTCATCGTCCTCAGTCCCCCAGTGCCTCGATGACGAGCTCGGCGACCTTGGCGCCGGAGTACTGCTGCTGGCCCGTGATCAGGTGCATGTCGCGGATCGCGAACGCCTTGAACAGCCCGGCCTGGACGAAGTTGGCGCCGCGCTCGCGCGCCGCGTCCTCGATCCGGTAGGGCATGATCGTCTGGCCGACGGCGGCGTCGCCATAGTCCTCCTCGACGTTCGCGAAGCCGGTCATCGTCCTGCCCGCGATCAGGTAGCTGCCGTCGGACAGCTGCACGTCGAGTAGCGCCGCAGTCCCGTGGCACAGCGCGGCCGTCGGTTTGCTGGCCTCGTAGAAGTGCCGGATCGCGTGCCGCAGGTCGGCGTGCTCGCGGAACTGGAACATCGGCCCCTGGCCGCCGCACACGACGAGCGCGTCGTAGCCGTCGAGGTCGACGTCGCGCAGCGCGGGCGTGGCCTGCAGTCGCGCGACCACCTCGGGCGTGTTGAGCGCGCCCATCGAGATCAGGTCGTCGGCGCTCCAGCGCGACGCGTCGCGCGGGTCGCTCAGCGCGTCGACCTCCACGGGCCCGCCCTCGGGCGAGGCGATCGTGACGTCGTAGCGCTTGCGCGTGAACTCGTAGTAGGGGTGGAACAGCTCGGCGGCCCAGAACCCCACCGGCCAGCCGAGCGTGGTCGAGACGCCCGGATTCGCGACGACCATCAGGACCCGCGGGCGGCGGCGCGGGTCGGTGACGTCGACGACCTCATGATGCGTGTCCAAAGACATACCTCGATACTAAAGCTTGAATTCAAGTTGTTGTCAAGCGCCTCGATCCCTAACCTCGCCGTCGATGGAGGATCACCACTGCCTCCCGCGCGACTCGGTGGACGCGCTGCTTGCCTCCTGGCACGAGCGCCGGCCGGACCTGGACTTCACGCCGGTCGCGGTCATCTCGCGGCTCTCGCGCGTACGCGGTCACATCGACGCCGAGCTCGACCGCGTGTTCGAGGCGCACGGTCTCGGCGCGGCGAGCTTCGGCGTGCTCGTCACGCTCGCGCGCATCGGCGACGAGCGCGGCGTCAGCCAGCGCCGGCTGATGGACGAGCTGGGGCTCACCTCGGGCACGATCAGCGTGCGCATGGACCGCCTCGTCGAGCAGGGCCTCGTCGACCGCCGGCCCGATCCGGAGTCCAAGCGCACCACGCTCATCACGCTCACGCCGCGCGGGCGCGAGCTGTTCGAGCGCGTCGTCCCCGCGCACCTGGCCAACGAGCGGCGCATGCTGTCCGCGCTCACCGCCGCCGAGCAGGACGCGCTCGCCGCGCTGCTGCGCAAGCTGCTCGTCGAGTTCGAGGGCTCACGCCCGCCCGCCGATGCACCGCTGCGGCTCGGGCTCACGCTCGCGCCGGCACACGTGGCGGTCGCGCTGCGCGAGTCGGTCGGCCTCCCGGCCGTGCCCGCGCTGCTCGTGCGCGCGGTCGAGGACGGCGGCCCGTCGGCCGCGGCAGGCGTGCGCGCGGGCGACCTCCTCCTCGACCTGCGCTCGATCGCCGCGCTCTACGCAGCGATCGACGACGCGGCCGAGAGCGGCTCGCTGCGGCTCCGGCTCCTGCGCGGCACCGACGCGCGCGAGGTCGACCTCGCGCTCGCGCAGCGCCTGGAGGGGACCGAGGCGAACACGGCGGGGCGCGCGGCGCGCGACGAGCACACGGTGTGACGAGCGGCCCAAGCGCGGGGTTCGGGCTTCCCGCGCGGCCGCTGCGTCGGGCGCCCGGATTTGAACCGCCGCTCTTCGTTCAGGTTTCGATGCGCGCGGGCGCTGCCACCATCATGTCGCCGACCCGGAGCCACCCCGGATCGCGGACCGAGATAAGGCTGCGCGTCCGCGCGCACCCGACCCGCACCAACACCAGGCTCACGCCCCGCCGATGGCCCCACGAGTTGACGGCGAAGACCAGCACGGATAAGGAGCGACCGGGACTCGACATGGGCACGATCCCCTCGCGCCGCAGCCGTGGATCGATCGCGCGTGCCGGGCGGGTAGTAGCGTCGTCGCGGTGCACGCCATGGAGCACATCGCCCGCGGGTTCGAGTGGATCGGGATAGCGGTGATCGTCGCCGGGTCCCTGGTGACGGCCTGGGTGTCTGTCGCGACCTACCGCGCGAGCGGGTCCGCCGCTGCCTACCTCGCCGGCCGGCGTACCTTCGGCCGCGGGCTGCTCGCCAGCCTGGAGGTCTTCGTCGCCGCCGACCTCATCCGCACCGTATCGGTCGATCTGACGCTCGAAGGCGTCGGCGCGCTCGGACTTCTGGTCGTCATCCGCACCGTCCTCAGTTTTTCGATCGACGTCGAGATCAGCGGCGTCGCTCCGTGGCGCGCCCGCGCCGCCGCAGACCGGCCACGACTGACGCATCCCCCGCTGTAGCCGGCACGACGGGAGCCGTCGGGGTGAGCCAGGATGAGCGAGGTGCCCCGCCGGCTCGCCCAAGCGCCCGTTGGCAATGTCGACGGCCCCGCACGCGCGCGCAGGGCGCGCGTGCGTGCGCTCCCGCTACGGCTTGTTCAGGCGGCGATCGGCGTTTCGATGGGTGGCGCGTTCGGCTTGGCCTGGGCGCCGGGCTGGATCGTTGGGATGCCGCGGGTGAAGAGCAGCGCGAGCAGGCCGATGAGCGCGAGCACCGCGAGGGCCGAGCGGAGACCGGCGATCCGGGCCTGCGTGTTCTCGTCGACGACCGCTTTCGCTGTCTCGGGCGGGACGTTGGCGTCGTCGAGCGCCTTCTGTAGTTGCTTGTCGGACACGAACGGCACGCCGGTCGCGAGCTTGGCTTGCGCGGTGACGACGAGGTTGTCGGGGATCGCGGGGTTGTTCTGGATCGCCGCTGAAGAACGCCGCGGTCAGCGCGGAGATGAGGATCGCGCCGGCGAGCGCGGTGCCGATCGACGCGCCGAGCTGGGTCCCGGTGTTCTGGACGCCGCCGACCTCGCCGCTCTGCTCGTCGGGGACGGCGGAGACGGTCACGCTGCCCAGTTGCGAGGCCATCGCGCCGAGCCCGGACCCGATGAGCAGCAGCGGCCCGGTGATGATCTCCGGGCCGGCGCCGATGTCGAGCAGGGCGACCAGCAGCACGAGGCCCGCGAAGATCAGCAAGAAGCCGGCGCTGACGACGCGTCGCGGGTTGGCGTCCGGGGCGAGCTTGGGGACGCCGGCGGCGAACAGCAGCAGCGTCAGCGACATCGGCAGCAACCGCACGCCGGTCTCCATCGCCGACAGCCCCAGCGCCACCGAGAGATACAGCGGCACGACGAAGAACGTCCCGGCCTGCACGAGGAACATGAACAGGAACGAGAGCACGCCGGAGCGCATCTGGACATTGCGCAGCAGCTTGGGGTCGAGCAGGGCGCCCTCCCCGCGACCGATGCGCAGGCGCTCCCAGCGCAGGAACAGCGCGAGGAAGACGCCGCCGCCAAGCAGCAGCCAGATCACGGGAGACAGGCCGATCCACTGCGGCGCCTGCGGCTTGGGCTGCACGACGCCCCAGGTCCCGGACTTCAGGATGCCGAACACGATCAGCCCCAGCCCCAGCGCCGACAAGAGAGTGCCGAACAGATCGAGCTTGACGCCCTCCGCGGCCGGCGTGTCGGCCACGCGGCGCGCGAACACGAGGATCACGGCCACCATCACGACCTCTCCGGCGAACACCCACCGCCACGAGGCGTAGGTCGTGAAGAACCCGCCGATCAACGGGCCCAACGCGGCGGCGATCGCGCCGGAGGCCGCGACGAGCCCGTAGGCGCGCGGGCGCTCGGGCTTGCGAAAGTTCGACGCGACCAGCGCCACGATCGCGGGCATGATCAGCACCGCGCCCAAGCCCTCCAGGAGCGACCAGCCGATCATCAGCACCGTCAGGTTCGGCGACAGCGCGGTCGTCAACGACCCGCAGGCGTAGACGGCGCAGCCGATCGTGAACGCGCGCTTGCGGCCGAGGATCTCACCGATCTTGCCGCCGGTGATCATCAGCGACGCCATCACGAGCGTGTAGAGCGTGATCGCCGTCTGGATCCCGGTCACCGTCGTGTCGAGATCCTTCGCGACCGTCGCGATCGCGGTGTTCATCACCGTCGTATCCAGGGCCATCACGAACTGGCCCGCCGCCAGTGTCAGCAGCACGACGCTGGTCGCATCCGTCGCTCGTCCCGCAGTCTTCGCCATCGTTGCCCCTTCTGACGTCCCGTTGTCTACGGCCACTGGGGTGCGGCGCCGGAGCCAACCTCGCGGAGCACCGCGGGACCGCCACCGCCGATTCCGCTCGGCTCCAAGTCATGGTCTCATCGCGAGGCATCGGCATTCACGACGCAGTCAGGAACGTCGGAGCATCGCTGAGATCTCTCGGAACGGGACGACGAGATACACCGCGATGGCGAGGTACAGGCACACTGCGAGTACCGGGAACGCGAGCCCGATGAGGATCGCGATCGCATACGCAAGGACGACGGGTAGAAGTTGTCGCCGCTCCCGTTGCTCGTCCTCTTCGCCGTTCGCCGCGTAGAGCTGCGCGAAGTCGGCATAGGCGTCCAGGGCGAATCCCAGGAGTCGGATCGCCAGCAGTGTGCACCCGTAGAGCGTGACGAACACCCGCTCGCTCGACGGTTCACGTAGGGCCTCGCCGACGAGCCGGGTGGGAAACGGCAGGAACGTCACCGCGAGCAACAGCAGCAAGTTGAGTCGGAGCAGGACCGAATCGGTGCGCGCAAGCGAATCGGTCAACGTGGTATGGCCGAGCCACGCCGCGCCGATCGTCAAGAAGCTGATGAGGTACGCGACGTACGACGGCCAGATGTGCAACACCCGGTGCAGCGGTGAGCCGGGTGGATGAATCGCGAAGTCCAGAACGAGCAGCGTGATGGCGATCGCGAACACGCCGTCGCTGAACGCCTCCAGCCGCCCCTTGCCGAGCGGGCGGGGTGCCTTGGGCCTGGGTTCGTCGGACGCCAACGCCGCGACAGCCCGCTAGCCGCACTTTGAGGTCGTGGCGGTCGAGAAGCTCTTGACCGAGCTCACAACGCTCGCTGCGTCGGTCGCGAGCGCGGCGAGCTCTGCCTTCGATGGACTCTGCGGCAGCGAGTTGACGGCGCTGTCGAGCGCGTCGACCGACGACTTGATCGCGCTCGTCTGGCTCGGGAAGTCGCTCTTCGCGGCGTTGACAAGCGAGGTCGCATCACTCTTGATCGTCGCGACCTGCGATTTCAGGCCGCTGACATCGCCGCTGGTGGCGGCGCTCGGGAGGTCCTTGACGGAGCTCTCGAGGCTGCTCCGATCCGAGCAGTAGGACGGCTTGCCCCGTGCAACGCCGCCGCGGGCCGCGCGTACTGCTGCCCCCGCAGCCCGCTACCGCGAGCAGTGCGACGGCACCGATCATCGCCACGGGCCGGGGATCGACGCTTGCCCCGCACGGTCTCGTAGCGTCCGTCTGCGCGTCGTGCCCAAGAATCCCGGAAGCACCATCGCGGCTCCTCCTTCAGTGATCGAACATCGTGCCCTCACCGGGGCTGGAGCGGTCCTCGATGCGTGGGTCCGACCCGCGATGTCGGCCGGCCGGCGTCGTCCCGAGGCGCGACCAGCGCAGTTGGGCGCTCCAGCTGCGCCTGCAGCCACTCCTGCGCAACCTACGCCCGGGGCGACCGCCGGGAATCATCCAAACCGGGTGAGCCACCCCCGCCCCATCTGATCGTCGCGCGGCCCGCGTCGACGAGCGCCCTACCGCCGGCCGGTCCCGGCGTCTCAGGCGCCGGGAGTGACAACGGATCGTTCGCGTAGTTCGTACGGATGCTCAGTGTTCCGGGGATGCCTAGCGTCGTCCTCCGGTCGTCGAACCACCCGCGAACGCGGTGTTTCGATCGAGCGTGATCCGGGGCGCGTCTCGCGCCACGGCGCCCGTATCTCCGATTTCCCGGAATGGGAGCATCATCATGGCCAACGAGAATCTGGCCCTCTACGTCGCGTCCTACGCCGATGCGGCGGCTGCCGAAGCCGACTTCCAGACGCTGAAGGCCGCGGAGAATGCGGAGGATTTCGCGGTGCTCGGCGCGGTCGTCGCCAGCCGCGACGATGCCGGCAAGATCACCGTTGACGAGCATGGCGCGGCATCGCCGGTCGGCGGCGGCACGGTCCTGGGCGCGGCCGGCGGCCTTGCCGTGGGCCTGTTCGCGCCGCCGCTGCTGTTGGCGACCGCGCTTGGCGCCGGGATCGGCGCCGGGATCGGCGCGCTCAAGAAGCGCCACGATGAGAAGCAGCTCGGCGTCGATATCGAGGAATACCTCCCGGCAGGCTCCTCGGCAGTGATCGTCGTCGTCGACGACACGTACCTGGATCGGGTTGATAAGGCGCTCGCGAAGTCGACCAAGAAGATCAACAAGGCCGTGGACTCCGGCGACTACGAGCAGCTCACCAAGGCACTCCAGGACGCTGACAAGAACGTCTCGCGAGCCGTCGACTCCTGATCGACGCGGCGCCGATCCGCGCGCCGCGCGGAGGTGTTTCACCCCATTCGCGTGATGCGGTAGATATCGCGTCGCATTACGGTCCTGTGTTGCGATAACGCACGGCCACGACTTCAGTGAGGAAGGAGAATCATGGCCATCGGACCGGTTCAACTCGTCGTGCTCGGCTTCAAGCACCCCGATTTCCACGGGGAGATCATCGCCGAGCTGGAGCGATTGAACGACAGCGACGCCGTGCGCGTCATCGACGCGCTGGCCGTTCATAAGGACGCGGCCGGTGAGATCGAGGTCGCGCATCTCAGCACGCTCACCAAGGACCAGGCGATCGAGCTCGGCAGCAAGGTCGGCGCGCTGATCGGCCTGGGGATCGAGGGCGAGGAGGGCATGGTCGCCGGCGCCGAGGCGGGTGCCGAGGCGGCCGAGGACGGCGTGAGCGTGTTCTCCGACGAGGACGCGTGGAACGTGATCGAGGAGATCCCGAACGACTCCGCCGCCGCGCTGATCCTGCTCGAGCACCACTGGGCCGTGCCCCTGCGCGACGCGGTCGCACGTGCGGGCGGCTTCCGGATCAGCGACGGGTTCATCAGCCCGCTGGACCTCATCGAGATCGGCCTCGTCTCGCGCGAGGAGGCCGACCAGCTGCACGCGCTCGAGACCGCCGCCCAGCCCGGCTGAGTCCGTCCTATCCACGAACGATCGGAGCTCACGATGTTTGGTTCCCGCAGAGTCGCCCGCCGCACGTCCCGGCGCGTCGCGCGGCGCCGCTGAGACGCCGACGGCCACCCCACGCCGGACCCGAAGCAGCAGCCGTGCACGGCTTGACGCGGAGGCGGTTGCGTCGCCTCGTGGCGAAGGAGCAGAGATGAAGAAGAGCGTGAAGGACGATAGGCGCCGTCGCGGCGTGATGGACCTCCCGAAGGCGATCGCGGCGCACTTGGACGAGGGACGTGCCGAGCGAGAGTCTCTGCCGCTGGAGGCGCACGGCGAGTGGGCGGCGCCCGCCGACCGCCCCGATCCGGTCGGCGTGCTGGAGCAGGAGGACGCGACGCGGGTGCCGGAGTTGGTGCCGATCCGGCACGGGCGGATGATCGTCTCGCCGTTCACGTTCTACCGCGGCGGGGCGGCGATCATGGCGTGGGATCTCTCCCGCACCCCGACGACGGGGCTGCGCGTGCAGTGCTGCGGCGATGCGCACCTGTCGAACTTCGGGATCTTCGCGGCGCCCGATCGCCGGATCGTGTTCGATCTCAACGACTTCGACGAGACGCTGCCGGCACCGTTCGAGTGGGACCTCAAGCGCCTGGTCGCGAGCGTGGTCGTGGCGGCCCGCAACAACGGCCACCGACCGAAGGAGCAGCGCGCGGCGGCGCGCGCCACGGCGGCGGCGTACCGGACGGCGATGGCCGGGGCGGCGGGGATGCGCTTCCTGGACGTCTGGTACGCGCGGATCGACGCCGACACGCTGGTTGGCGAACTCGGCGCCGACGACGCCAAGAGCGCGAACAAGACGCTGGCGAAGGCGCAGACGCGGACCAGCCTCGGCTCGCTGGCGAAGTTCGCGCAGCGCGTCGACGGCGGCTACCGGATCAAGCAGCAACCGCCGCTGATCGTGCGCCCGCCCGAGGAGAGCTACGGCGACTTCGAGCAGATCATCCGCCAGGGACTCACCGACTACGCGCACTCCTTGGCCCCCGATCGGCGTGTCGTGCTCGATCACTACCACTACGAGGACTTCGCACGCAAGGTCGTCGGCGTCGGCTCGGTCGGGACCGAAGCGTTCATGATCCTGCTCGTCGGCGATCGCGAAGACGACCCCCTGTTCCTGCAGATCAAGCAGGCCAGTGCATCGGCGCTGGCTCCCTACGCCGGCGCCAGCCAGTACGAGCACCAGGGCGAGCGAGTCGTACAGGGCCAGCGGCTGATGCAGTCCGCCAGCGACGCGTTCCTGGGCTGGGTCACCGGCACCGGCAAGGGCCATCGCGAGTTCTACGTGCGCCAGCTGCGCGACATGAAAGGCTCGGCCGTGATCGAGACGATGACGCCGGACCGCCTGGCGCTTCTACGGCCAGCTCTGCGGCACACGGCTCGCCGGCGCGCACGCCCGCACCGGCAACGCCGCGAAGATCGCCGGCTACCTCGGCGACGACGACACGTTCGACCGCGCCATACAACGCTTCGCGGTCGCCTACGCCGACCAGACCGAGCTCGACTACACGGCATTCAAGCGGGCCGGCGACGAACAGCTCATCGCGATCCAAGCCGGCGTGTAACACACCCTCGGCCTTGGCGCTTCCCAACGGACGCGAGTAGCGCATGACTGAGCACTGCATTCGCCGTGATGGCGGTAGGCCCGGATGCATTTGGACACCGGGCGGCACCCTTGCGGTGACTGAGCTTGGGCGGGACGATGGATGGACAGCGATCCCGCTGACGGCGAGCGATGTCCGTGTCCACACCCCGTCACCCACCGCCGCACGACGATGAGCACGTCGTCGAGCGCATTCTCGAGTGTCCCGAGCTCGGGCGCATCGCTGGCCCCGGCCCCCGACGGCTGGTCGCACAAGTCCACGACAGCCCGAGCGGTGATCAGCTCGTCGGCGATGCCGTCGAGAGCCCTGAGAGGGAGCGTCTCACCCAGTCTCGCCAACGCCATCTGGAGGTAGTGCTGCGATGTCGTACCTAGCGCAGGAGTCGGCGGTCGTCGACATATGGGAGATCCCTGCCGAACGACAGCAGGAGGTGATCGATGCGCTGCGGGATCTCCTTGAACGGTTGCGGCTGACCGACGGGTTCATCGACGGGCGGATCCACGTCGCCCTCGACGGCGCCAAGGTGATTTCTTACTCGGTGATGCGCTCGGCGGCCGACCGCAAGGCCGCTGCGGAGCGAGACGACATCCGTGAACGGCTGCAAGCTCTCGAAGCGATTGCCGTTCCGGACCGCAACACCATCGAGCTCGTGTGCGTCTTCACTGCTCGACCGCATGGTGCAACGGACTACTCGCGCGACGTGAATTAACCGGTTTCGCCGGCAGTCTCGCCTCGTGAGCGTCTTGCGGTCAGGTCGCCGTGTCGTCGGGTGCGGCCGTTGTGGCGCCGGGACGCCAGAGGCTCACGAGGCCCGCGACGAGCGTGACGAGAAAGATCTGTCCGACGAGCATCTCCAAGACGGCGAACGACTGGCCGAGGGTTCCAGCCGGGACCAGGTTGCCATAGCCGGTCGTCGTGAGCGTCGTGTAGCTGAAGAACAGGTAGTCGCTGGCCTGCGCATGGGCGTGGTCGGCGAAGAAGTCGTGGTGGCTCCAGCGACTGAACGCGACGAACAGGAACGCGAAGAGCAGGCCGAGCAGCGTGAAGACGCTGATCGCTCCGAGGATTGTGCGGAAGCCCACGTGGCTGGCGCCGGCGATCACGCGACGCAGGATCGTGACCGCGGCGATCCCCAGCAGGATCGCGACGGCGCCGAACGCGACCCCGAGCAGGCGATTCGAATCGACGCGCTCGGCGACGAACGCCGCTGCGACGGAGGCGGCCACGACCGCGCTCGCCAGCCGGACTCGCCCGGGGCGCACGTCGGAGCTCGTGAACGCGACGATCGCAGTCAGCCCGGCGACGGCGACGGCGGCGACACGGCCGCCCCAGCCCTCGGGGGGCAGCGTCATCATCACGACGAACGTCGTCACGATCAGGACCAGGACCAGGCCGTACGCGTCGGCGATCCGTTCGGCGAGCTCGAGTCGCGTTTCCTGGCGGCGGTGCACCCGACCGCGTCGGCTGTCGCGCTCTGCTCGCTCGTCGGGCACCGGTCCGAGATTCGGGTAGGCGCGCGTCGGTCCTGCTCGCTGCACGAAAGCCCCCCACTGGGCAGGGCCGCGCATCCAGCGGGACGGCCGGCGTGCGCGGCGGACATGCCTGGCGGATAGATTCGACGGATGTCTCCCACTGATCCGGGCGCGGATCTGCCGGACGGCGTCGAGCCGCGGACCTCGGGGCGCATCAAACACCGGTTGGCCGGGTGGCGGCGGCTGGCGACGATCGCCTACCGCGACCCCGAGCACATCGCGGCCCGCCTCACGCTGTTCGGCTCTGAGCGCTTGGGCGAGTCCGCGCTCGAGTGGGCAAGCCGCGTCCTGAAGGAGCGACCGGACGTGCCGCGCCCGGTGATCGCTGAGGAAGTGCGAATCCAGACGGCGCAGGTCGCCCGCATCGACGGGGCGGTCGCCGGCACGCCGTTCCTGATCGCGCTTGTCCCGGGATACCTCGCGTACCTCTGGCAGGAGGGCGTGATGGAACGGCGCATCGCCGCCCTCTACGGCTTCGACCCGCGCGACGTCGAGACCTCGGCGAAGATCCTCGTCCTGCGCGGCGTACATCCGACGCTCGACGCGGCGCGCGCCGCCCTGTCGCAGGTCCACGGCGTTCCGCTTCCGGACAAGCCGGCCAAGCGCCGGCCGGTGCGTGTCTGGGTGCGCAGCATCTACGCGATGCTGATCTACGGCGGGTTCCTTTCCGCCCCCTCGGAGGAGCATGACAAGTGTGCTCCATGGCGCATGAAGGCCGCAATCGGCTTCGTGATCGGCGCCGCCATCTGGGTGATCACGTGGGTTCTTCCCGTCAGCTTCATGATCGCGATGGCCTGGGGCTGCGAAAGCCACGCACGAGGACTCGGCCACCGCACGATGACCTTCTACGGCGGCGAATCGGCGATCGCCGAGGCCGCCCGCGCCCCCGTCGAGGGCCAGCACCGTGGCCGCACGGGGCGGCGTCTGCTGCGCGGCGCACTGCTCGCGCTCTCGATCGCCATCCCGATCGGGTTCATCGCCTACGCCGACCATGTCCGCCAGACCACCGGGATCAATTGGCTCGGCGCCCTCGGCGCCCTCGTCGCCGCCTCGGTGGTCATCGCCACCACCGTCTTCGCCAGCCGCCGCTAGCGGGGTGTCGATCCGTCTCGCGCGAACAGCATCCTCGGGGCTACGTCCAGTCTCCGGAGATGCTTGGCCGTTGGTCTGGCGAGTGTCCCGCGGACCGAACGACCCGTGCCACCTGGGCGGGGGTTCGGAGGTTGTCCGGAACCTCGTTACGGATCGACGGCGATCGCATGCGGAGCCTGCGCCGGCGAGTGCTCGGCGACACCGACGAGCCGTCCCGGGGACGCTGGGAGCGCACCGTGGGCGGGACTGATCGACGTCGCCGGCGCGACACCTGGGGTCGCACAATTTCCAGGACGTCACCCACATGGCGTGATGACGGTGGCCGCCTCGCTTAGCAACATGGGGCGATCTTGAAATAGCAACGAGGTCGATCCGATGTTGCTCGCCAGTGACTACCCGTTTCTGGACATCCTCTGGACGATGATCATCTTCTTCGCCTGGGTCGCGTGGATCTGGGTGTTGATCGTGATCATCGGCGATCTCTTCCGCCGTCACGACACATCCGGATGGGCCAAGGCCGCCTGGGTGGTCTTCCTGATCGTCGTCCCGTTCCTCGGCGTTCTCGTCTACCTGATCGCCAATGGCAGAGGCATGTCCGAGCGCAGCACCCAGCAGCAGCGGGCCAGCCAGGCTCAGTTCGACGACTACGTCCAGTCCGTCGCCTCCAGCGGCGGCTCCGCGTCAGAGATCAAGAAGGCGAAGGACCTGCTCGACAGCGGCGCGATCACCCAAGAGGAGTTCGAGTCGTTGAAGACCAAGGCGCTCGCCTGACCGGTCCGCACACAAGCACGCAAACATCGATTGACACCTCGACCGAAAGGAGCGGCGCATGTGCCGCTGGCTCGCCTATTCCGGAGCGCCGATCCTGCTGAAGGACGTGCTCTACGAGGGACCCAACTCGCTCGTTCACCAGAGCCTGTCGTCCAGGCTCGGGGCTGAGCCCACCAACGGCGACGGCTTCGGCGTCGGCTGGTACGGCGCGCCTGACACCCCGGGCGTCTTCCACAGCACCGAGCCGGCGTGGAACGATCAGAACCTGTTCGAGATCGCCGGGCACATCAGCTCGCCGCTGTTCTTCACCCATATCCGCGCGGCGATCGGCAGCGCGGTCCAGCAGACCAACTGCCACCCCTTCCGGCACGGCCGCTGGTTGTTCATGCACAACGGCTACCTGAATGAGCTGGCGACCGTCAAGCGTGACCTCGTGCTTGCCGTCGACCCGTCGCTGTATCCGGAGATCAAGGGCCAGGCCGACACCGAGCTGCTGTTCTATCTCGCCCTGACGTTCGGCCTGGAAGACGATCCTCCCGCGGCCGTCGAGCAGGCGATCGGGCTGGTCGAGGCGACCGGCGAGCGGCACGCGGTTCCGCACCCGTTCCAGGGCACGGTCGCCACGACCGACGGCGAGACGATCTGGGCGTTCCGCTACTCCAGCGAACACAAGTCGCGCACGCTGTTCTACACGACCGATGTCCCGACGCTGCGCACGATGTACCCCGAACGCGCCGCGTTCGACGAGTTCTCCGACGATGCGCGGCTGATCGTCTCCGAACCGCTCGGCGACGTGGCCGGCGTCTGGAACGAGGTTCCCGAATCCAGCTGCGGCATCGTCGGCCCGAACCACGCCGAGATGCGGCCGTTCCAGCCCAAGGCGCCGGCCGTGTCCGTACCCCTCTGAGACATGGTGCCTGCGCTCGACTCCGCCCGCCTCGCGCGGATCACCACGATCGGATGACGCCGGCGGCGGGCACATTGTCCGCACGTTGTGGAGGTCGGTGCGGGGCGACATCGCCGCCGCTGGGATTGGAGCGACTGACGTGTCTAAAGGTCATCACGCGGGCCAAGGAGTCGACGGCGGCCACCGCTCGACTCCCAGCGCCTGAGTTGCGCGCGAGGAGCTGCGTAGTTCTCCACATGCCGGCGCAGCCGCGTCTTGACGCTTCGCGTGCGGCGCGGCAAGAATCCGGGCGCAGGTCCGAGAACTGACGCGCGAGGAGGATGAACATGGCCTCGACTCCGGCGAAGAAAACGACGACGAAGACCAAGACGAACAAGGCAAACGCGCCGAAGAAGGCGACGTCCAAGCCGCGGGCTTCGCCCCGGCGAGCGCCGACACCTGAGGCGATCGCGAAGCGCGCCTACGAGCTGTCTCTCGAAGACCGCGGCGGCGACAGCGTTGCGCATTGGCTAGAGGCCGAGCGCGAGCTGACCGGCTCCTGATCGACTCGCGCCCGGCTACGACGCTCGCCCTGAGCGGCCGGCTGTGGTCCGGGTGCGCTCTCAAGACGCGAAATTGTCACCAGGCGCGCGGATGCTGGTGCGCCGACGGACGCTCCCGCTCGTCGGGCGGCGAGCGAGCGCACTCTGACGCGGATCGAAACCCTCTCGCATGCCGACAGCGCGCAAGCGGAACGGCACGCAACGGGAGCCGATCAGTCTGCCGCGCGCCCTCTGGCGCGCGGTGGACCGGTGGTGCGGGGCGAGGCTCGTGACTTGGCGCTCTGATGATCCACGCATCCAGGTCGCCGCGGACGCGGTCGTTCGGCCTCGCGGCGAAGGGTTGTCGGCCCCTGCACTTTGGGAGCCACTGCGGCGTCTGAGCCGGCCGTGTACCTCGCCGAGCCCCACCCGCTGGCCCTCCAACTGGCAATTGCTGCCCCGGCGGATGCCTAGAAACAGCGGAACCCGCGCCATGGCGCGGGTTCCAGGCTCATCGGGGCGCCCGGATTTGAACCGGGGACCTCGCCGACCCGAACGGCGCGCGCTACCAGGCTGCGCCACGCCCCGAGGCGAGTGCAGTCTAGCCACTCGCCGGCGTCAGCCCCCGGTGAGCCCCCCGAGCGCGCCGGTGACCGCGCCGGCCGCGCCGTCGACCGCGCCCGACGCGCCCGTGGTCACGTTCTCGACCGCGCCGGTCGCGCCCGTGGTGGCGCCGTTGACGACGCCGGCCGCCCCGTTCACGACCCCGCCCGCCGGACCGCTGCCGGCGGCGCCCTGAAGCGCGCCGGTGGTCTGCTGCACCGCGCCGTCAACCGCGCCGGTGACCTGCCCCGCCACCCTGTTGACCGCGCCCGTCGTCTGCCCGACCGCGCCGTTCACCGCGCCCGCGGTCTGCCGCGCCGCGCCGTCGGCCGTCTGACGAGCCGCGGGAGGGGAGGCGCCGCTCCCGGACGAGCCGGACGAGGACGAGCCTCTGGAGGGCGTCGTGCCCCCCGGATCGCTCGTGTGGCTCGCCGGCGGCGGCGTCGCCGCTCCGCCGCCGTCCGACGTGGCCCGGCCGGCGGCGGTTGGCGACTCAGTGGCGCCCGTACGGCGCCGCGAAGTCAAGCGATGCGGGGCGCGGTGGACCGGCGACGCCGTCGCGACCGCCGGCACCGGCGTGCGCGTCGCCGCCGGTGCCGCGTGCCCGCGCGACGGCGACGAGGCGACCGGGGCATGACGGACCGCGGCGGCCCGGTGCGGCGTGGCGCCCAGCTGGTGCGTGCCGACACTTGCGCCCACGCCGGCGATCAGCAGCGCGGCGCCCGCGGCAGCCTTGCTCCAGCCGCTCTGCAGGTGGTCCGACAGCGCCGGCAGGTTCCCCGCCAGCGCCGATAGGCGCCCGCCCGTGGGCGCCGGCGCGGCGGCTTCCCCGCCCCGGCGCAGGAACGCCGGCCAGGGCAGGAACGCGGCGATCCGCTCCGCGGCGCGCTGGCGCAGCGGCGGGCGCGCCAGCAGGCCGCGCTCCAGGCCGGCGGCCAGCGCCTCGCGCCGGCACGGCTGACAATGCGCGAGATGCCGCGCGAGCCGGCGCGTGTCACGCGTGCCCAGCCGCGCCTCGGCGGCGGTCGCGATGATCTGGTGGATGCGCCGGCAGCGGGCGCCGGAGACGATGTCGTCGTACTCCTCGGTGAGCCGCCGGCGGGCGCGGAAGAGCGTCGACTCGACGGCGGCGCGGCTCATGCCCATGCGCTTGCCGATCTCGTCGTAGCTCAGGCCCTCGAGCTCGCGCAGCACGAGGATCTCGTGGTGGGTCTCGGACAGGCCGCCGAACGCGCCGCACAGGCTCTCCAGGTCCTGCTTGGCGGCGACCGCCGCGTCGGGCGACGGGCCACTGCCGACGAGCCGCGAGTGATCGGCCGGGGCAAGGCCCTCGTCGGCGTCGTAGGAGACCTCCTCCGCGCGCTTGGAGCGCCGGAACGCGTCGATGCAGCTGTTCTTGGCAATCTGGTAGAGCCACGGCTTGAAGACGAGCGGCTGCTCGGTCTCGCGCATCCGCCGGACGGCCGAGACGAAGATCTCCTGGGTCACGTCCTCCGCGCGCCCGTGGTCCTTGACCATCCCCAGCACGTAGGCGTGGATGCGCCGGTGGTAGCGCGCGTAGAGGGCCTCGAAGGCGCGGTCGTCCCCCCGCCGCACCGCGGCCACGAGCGCGTGATCGTCGCGCCCCGCGACAGCGTCGTGCGGCGGCGCCAAGACGGCGCCGCTCATTCCCCTACCCACCGTGGAGATCCTCCGTGCGTCGATCGGTCCTGTCAGAACTGACACAGTTCCCGCGGCCCGGCCCCTGTACCGAGCGTGCGGATCAATGTAGTGACAGATCGCCCAAACTGTTCGAGCGCAAACCTCATGGCCCGAATCACCGACATCATCTCCACACTCGACGACCTGCTGGAAATCGGCGCATTCAGCGACCTGGGGCCCAACGGGCTCCAGGTGCCCGGCGTCGCGGAGGTCGAGCGCGTCGTCACCGCGGTGTCCGCCCAGCGCGAGCTGTCTGAGCGGGCGGTGGAGCTGGGCGCGCAACTCGTGCTCGTCCACCACGGGCTGTTCTGGGACTTCCAGCCGGCGGGGCTGACGCCGCTGCTCGCCGAGCGCCTACGGCCCCTGTTCAAGCACGACATCAACCTCGCCGCGTACCACATCCCGCTCGACGCCCACCCGTCGCTCGGCAACAACGCGCTGCTCGCGGACGCGCTCGGATGCGTGACGCACGTGCCGTTCGGGCACTTCAAGGGCGTGCCGATCGGGCGCTGCGGCTCCTTTGCCGGCGCGGGCGTCAGCGTCGCCGAGCTACGCGAGCGCGTGCGCGCCGCGACCGGGCGCGAGCCGACGCTCCAGGGCGCGGGCCCGGATCCCGTCCGGACGATCGGCATCGTCTCGGGCTCGGCGGCCGGTTCGCTCGACGAGGCGGTCGCTGCCGGCCTGGATGCCTTCCTGACGGGCGAACCGAAGGAGCACGTGATGGCCGAGGCGCGCGAGCACGGCATCCACTTCATCGCGGCGGGCCACTATGCAACGGAAACCTTCGGTGTGCGCGCCCTCGGCGATCTGCTCGCGGAACGCTTCGCGCTCGAGCATGTCTTCGTCGACATTCCGAATCCGGTCTGAACGAATGTTTAGCTCAGATTGACCCGGTTGCCGTTGTGGTCATCCGGTGAAGGCGCTACCGTGCCTGCAGCGTGGCAAACCTCACCAGGAGGCATCGTACTGATGGCAATCCATCTCACGCCCACGGAGCTCGCTCGCGAAGCCGGAATGGAACGGCGCGAGGTCATCGAGAAGTGCATGGAGCTGGGCGTGCCGATCTTCCAGGGACGAATCGATAAGACGCTCTTCCTGGCCAACCTCTCGGACACGGAACGTCCAGCGTCGGTAGCGGCTGCATGACCCGCGGCGCGTAGCGCGCCGCCCCGGATAGGATCGCTCCTCAGAAGTCGGAGGAGGAGCGAGGATGCACGACACCACGTCACGGCCGAGCCACGGTGGAACCGGCTCGGCGACGATCGCGGACATCGTTGGCCTGGCCGCCGAGCGCTACGGCGAACGTCCGGCGGCCCGGTACCACCGCGACGGCGAGTGGCGAGACGTCTCGTACGTCGAGTTCGCCGAAACCGTGTCGGCGCTCGCGCGCGGCCTGATCGACCTCGGCCTCGCGCCGGGCGACCGCGTCGCGCTGCTGTGCACGACACGCCTGGAGTGGTCCTACGCGGACTTCGCGATCACGTGCGCCGGCGGCGTCGTGGTCCCGATCTACGCCACCAACTCGCCCGACGAGTGCGCCTGGGTGGCGGGCAACTCGCAGGCGCGCTTCGTGATCTGCGAGAACGCGGCGCAGGTGGCGAAGATCGTGGCCGTTCGCGAGCAGCTTCCCGCGCTGGAGGCGATCGTCGCGATCGAGCCGTGCGAGGACGCGCTGTCGCTCGAGCAGCTCGCCGAGCGCGGCCGCGCGCGCGACACCGCCGAGGTCGGCGAGCGCGTCGCCGCCGTCGCGCCCGAGGACCCGTACACGATCATCTACACGTCGGGCACGACCGGGCCGCCCAAGGGCTGCGTGCTCACGCACTCCAACTACCGCCAGGTCACGCGCATGTGCGAGGAGATCGCGGTGATCGAGGCCGGCGAGCCGGTCTACCTGTTCCTGCCGCTCGCGCACTCCTACGCGCTGCTGATCCAGCTGCTGGCGCTCGACCTCGGCGCTCCGCTGATCTTCTGGCGCGGCGATCCGGACCTGATCGTGCCGGACCTGATGGCGACCAAGCCGGCGTTCCTGCCGAGCGTCCCGCGCATCTTCGAGAAGATCTACACGCTCGTCACGTCGAACAACGATCCCGAGAAGATCGCCGCGGCGACCCAGCTCGGCGTGCGGGTGCGGCACATGATCGCGGCCGGCGAGCCGGTCCCGCCGGAGCTGCAGGCGGCCTTCGACCGGGCCGACGCGGAACTGTTCGTCAACGTGCGCAACATCTTCGGCGGCAACCTCAAGCAGGCGACGTCGGGCGCCGCGCCGATCGGGCGCGAGATCCTCGAGTTCTTCTACGCCTGTGGCGCGCCGGTGCTCGAGGGCTACGGGATGACGGAGACCTCGACGGTCACGACCTCGTCCACGCTGACCGACCACCGCCTCGGGACCGTCGGGCGCCCGCTGCCTGGCTCGGAGGTCAAGATCGCCGAGGACGGCGAGATCCTCGTCCGCGGCCCGCACATCTTCAGCGGCTACTACGGCGTCGCCGACACCAACGCGTTCGGCGCGATCGAGGGCGGCTGGCTGCACACGGGCGACCTCGGCGCGATCGACGCCGACGGCTACCTGTCGATCACCGGCCGCAAGAAGGACATCATGATCACGGCCGGCGGCAAGAACCTGACGCCGGCCAACCTGGAGAACGACCTCAAGCGCTCGCGCTGGATCTCGCAGGCCGTCATGCACGCCGACCGCCGCCCGTTCCCGGTCGCGCTCGTCACGCTCGACCCGGCCGAGATCGTCCAGTTCGCGCGAGAGCGCGGCCTGCCCGAGGACGTCGGCGCGCTGGCGCGCGAGCCCGAGGTGCTCGAGCTGATCCAGGGCGAACTCGACCGCGTCAACGCCAACTACGCGCGGGTCGAGCAGATCAAGCGCTTCTTCATCCTCGACCACGACCTGGCGCAGGAGACCGGCGAGCTGACCCCCACGCTCAAGGTCAAGCGCAACGTGATCAACCAGATGTACGCCGACGAGTTCGAGCGTCTATACGCCAACTGACACCGCGTCAGCCGTGCGGATCGCAAGCGCGGCGGCGCCGCTGCGTTGTGGTCCGCGTGAACAGCGGGCTGGAGGTCCGTCGTTGGGCGTCGCTGCGGCGGACGCGGGTGACGCTCGTGGGCGAGATCGACGGCGCGGTGGTCCGCGCGGCCGTGAAGGCGCTCGCGGACGCGCTGCGGGCCGGCGACGCGGTCTCGGTCGAGTTCGGCGAGATCGCGTGCGTCCGGCGCGAGGCGCTCGCTGACCTGCTCGCCCTGGCCGACCTGCTCTAGGCGTCCTGCGAGGACGACTGGCGCAGCAGCGCGCCGGTCGTCTGCTCCAGGATGCGCCGCCATGCACGGGTCTTCTCGCGCTCGGCGGCGAAATGACGCACGACCTTGCGCACGCGCGTCGCTGAGATCTCGATCCCGTGCCGGCGGCAGACCTCGCGCAACTCCTCGTAGTCCTTGGCCAGCTTGAGCGTCACCGACTCGAAGCCGTGGCGCGCCACGTCGACCCGCGAGGCGAAGTTCATGACGTTGGTCTGGAACATCAGCTCGTCGTCCGGGTCGGGCTCGATCAGCACGATGTCGACGCCCGGATAGCGGTCCTGCCAGTGCGAGGCCATCTCGTGCAGGCGCTGGTAGGCGAGCAGCTTGAAGGTCTGGTAGCCGATCTTCGGGAAGCCCATGTCCGAGATCCGCCGCGCGCGCGAGCCGAACAGCGTCGGGATCGCGCTCGAGAAGTCGTTGACGTAGGGCACGAGCGGGTTGACGACGATGATGAACTTCGCGCCCGCCTCGACCGCGATGTCGAGGTTCGTGGTCGACACGATCCCGCCGTCGATCAGCTCGCGCTCGCGCACGCGGTACGGCGCGTAGACCATCGGCAGCGCGGTGGAGGCGCGCACCGCCGAGGAGATCGGGATGTCGTCCCAGCCCTCGGCGCCGAGCACGATCCGCTCGCAGGTGTCGAGATCGGTCGCCGCGATGTAGAGCTCCTTCTCGAGTAGCCGGAAGTCGTCGGTGCGGCCGTCGGCGGACAGCACTCCGCGCAGCCACTCCTCGATGCCCGCGCCCGAGTAGATCCCCGACGGCAGCGCGTCGCCGAGCGCCATCACGAGATCGACCGCGCTCATCGAGCCCAGCGACGACACGATCTGGCGCGCCACGCTCAGCGCGTGCAGGGGCAGTTGCAGCGCCCGCAACGCGAACTCGCCCTTGTTGAAGCGCAGGAACTGCTCGCGGCCGAGCAGCGGCATGGGCGTCGGCCCCTGGTCGTTGTTGACCGTCCGCATCATCTGCTCGGGCGTGACGCCGTTGGCAACCAGCGACGCGATCAGCGCCCCAGCGCTGGTCCCCACGTAGACATCGAACTGGTTGACCGAGCGATTCGAGGACAGCAGATCGAGCGCTCGCAGCGCCCCGATCTCGTAGACGCCGCCCGTGAAGCCGCCGCCGCCGAGCACCAGAGCGGCACGGGAGGCGCGGCGACGCTGCTTGCGGGCCGGTGCGTTCATGTCGACGACATTGCTCACGCAAACATCAGTCTAAAGCGGCGCGACTTCCGCCGTTCGGTTTTGTTGCATAGGCTCGAGCACCGATGTCTCGCGCTGTTGCCCTGATCACCACCATCGCCGCGCTGCTCGCAGCGTCCCCGGTGCACGCCGCCGGGCTCGCCGCGACGCAGAAGGTGCTCGCTCGCGAGATGGCCCGCGCCGGCGCGTCGTCGGGCGCCTACGTGGTGGACATGGGCAGCGGGGCCACGCTCTATGAGGACCGCGCGGACGTCCCGCGCATGCCGGCCTCGGTCGAGAAGCTCTACACGTCGGCGACGGCGCTGCTCAAGTACGGCGCGGACGGCCGGCTCTCGACCGATGTGCTGACCTCTGCGCTCCCGGACGACGCCGGCACCGTCAACGGCGACCTCGTGATCCGCGGCGGCGGCGACCCCACGTTCGGCCCGACCGCCGCCGCCGCGCTGGCCGGGCGGATCGTGCAGGGCGGCCTGCGGCGCGTGACGGGCGGCGTGATCGGCGACGAGTCGGAGTTCGACGCGTTCCGCGGCGTCCCGGCGTCGAACTACCACCTGACGAACGAGGTCGGGCCGCTCAGCGCGCTCTCCTACAACCACGGGCGCACGGGCGTCGCGCGCCCGTACTTCCAGGCCAGCCCGGCGCAGTTCACGGCCGATGCCCTGCAGCGCGCGCTCAGGCATCTGCACGTCAAGTTCGGCGTGAAGGCGAGCGCCGGGGCGGCGCGCGCCGGCATGGTCACGCTCGCTCGCTGGGACTCCCCGCCGCTGGCGGACATCATCACGGCGATGAACCAGCCCTCGGACAACTACATCGCCGAGACGTTGCTCAAGGGTCTGGGCGCCACGTACGGCAGCGCCGGGAGCACGATCGCGGGCGCGGCCGTCGTGCGCGCCACCGTGCAGGACTTCGGGGTCGCGCCAACGGTCGTCGACGGCTCGGGCCTGTCGCGCAGCGACCGCACGTCGCCGCGCCAGGTCGTCCGGCTGATCACGAGCATGGACGCTGGCGACGCCGCCGCGCCGTTCGAGGACTCCTTGCCCGTGATGGGCCGCAACGGCACGCTGGCCACGCGCCTGCGCGGCACCGTGGCGCAGGACCGCTGCCACGCCAAGACCGGCACGCTGCACGACGTCTCGGCGCTTGCGGGCTACTGCGACACGACCGGCGGCGAGCGCGTGGCGTTCGCGTTCATGATGAATCGCGTGTCGCCCTACGGGGCGCGGACGCTGCAGGACGCCATGACCGCGGCGCTCGCACGCTACGACGCACCCTAAACGGGGTAATAGGCCCGAGCCATGCGCTCACTCGCCGCCGCCCTGCTGATGTTGCTCGCCCTCCCCGCCGCCGCCCAGGCGCGCGACGCCACGATCACGTCGTTCGACGGGACGCAGATCGTGCTCTCGTTCTTCCCGAGCGCCGCCGGGGGCAAGGCGCCGACCGTGCTCGAGGGCCACGGCTGGAGCGGCTCGCGCGACACCGACCCCAACAGCGCCAGCAGCGAGCAGACGGGCAACGTCGGCCTCGGGCCGCTGCGCAGGGCGGGCTTCAACGTCCTGACCTGGGACGCGCGCGGGTTCGGCAGCTCCGGCGGGACGGTCGAGGTCGACTCGCCGGACGCCGAGGCCAGGGACGTCTCGGCGCTGATCGACTGGCTCGCGACGCAGCCCGAGGCGCAGCTCGACAAGGCGGGCGACCCGCGCGTGGGCATGACCGGCGTCTCCTACGCGGGCGGGATCGAGCTCGTCACGGCGCCGCTGGACCGGCGCATCGACGCGATCGCCCCGATCATCGCCTGGCACTCGCTGCTCACGTCGCTCTACAAGGAGGACACGGTCAAGGGCGGCTGGTCGAGCGCGCTGTACGCGACCGGCGTCCCGACGTCCAGGAATCGCCTCGATCCCCACATCACGTCCGCGTTCACGAGCGGCGTGACCACGGGGACGCTGAGCGCCGACGACCGCGCGTGGTTCGACTCGCGCGGACCCGGCGACCTGGTCAAGCAGATCACGGTGCCGACCCTGCTGGTCGAGGGCACGGCCGACACGCTGTTCACGCTCAAGGAGGCGATTACCAACTACGGCATCCTGCGCGCCGACGGGGTGCCCGCGAAGCTCGTGTGGTTCTGCGGCGGCCACGGCATCTGCCTCACCGGCGCCGGGCCGGCGGGCCACGTCGAGGCCGACGTGATCGCCTGGCTGCAGCGCTATCTCGCCGGCAACACCGCGGTCGACACCGGCCCGCGCTTCGAATGGCTGGCCGACGACGCCGTCTGGCGCTCGGCGAGCGACTACCCGCTTCCCGAGGGGGCGCCGCTGGTCGCGACCGGCGCGGGGACGCTGGCGCTCAACCCGGCCGACGCGCTCTCCGGCACGCCGATCAGCGCCGGCCGCGCCGCGAACGCGGTCAACGTCGCGGTGCCGCCGCCGGCGCGCGCCGTCCAGCTCGTCGGCGAGCCTCGGCTCACGCTCACCTACAGCGGCACCGGCAGCTCCGCCACCGCGCACGTCTTCGCGCAGATCGTCGACGAGGCCCTCAACGTCGTCGTCGGCAACCAGACGACGCCGATCCCGCTGGCGCTCGACGGCCGGCCGCACACGCTCACGCGGCCGCTCGAGGCGATCGCGTCCAGCGCGGCGCCGGGCGCGCGCTACACGCTGCAGATCACGGGCGGGTCGATGGTCTACGGGCCCGTCCACGGCGCGGCGGCGATCACGCTGAGTGCGATCCGGCTCGAGCTTCCGACCGTCAGCGACGCCGCCGTGAGCCAGCCCGGCGCCGCGCTGCCCGCGGGCCACACCTGCCTCTCGCGGCGGCGCTTCGCGATCCACCTGCGCCGGCACCTGCGCTCCGCGCGCGTCTACGTCGCCGGCAAGCGCGTGAAGGTCCGCCATCTGCGCGCCACGGTCGACCTGCGCGGCTTGGAGCGCTCCAGCGTGACGGTGCTCGTGATCGCGAAGGACGCGCGCGGGCGCAGGGTGCGCGAGACCCGGACCTACCGGACGTGCGCGCCGAGCAGGGCCAGCAGCCCCGGCTCGTCGAGCACCGGCACGCCGAGGCGCTCGGCCTTCTCGAGCTTGGAGCCGGGCGACGCGCCCGCCACGAGGTAGTCGGTCTTCTTCGACACGCTGCTCGTGACGCGCCCGCCGGCGTGCGTGATCCGCTCCTGGGCCTGCTCGCGCGTGAGGTCCGGGAGCGTGCCGGTGAGCACGAACGTCTTGCCGGCCAGCGGGCCCTCGCCGGGCGGCGGCCCCTCCTGCTCGAAGCGCAGCACGCCGCGCAGGTCCTCGATCAGCGCCCGCATCCGCTCGTCCTGGAGCTGGGAGTGGATCAGCCTGGCCACGATCGGGCCGATCCCCGGCGTCTCGGCGATCTGCTCCGGCGTCGCGGCGAGCAGCGCGTCCATGGTCCGGAAGTGCGCGGCGAGGCTGCGGCCGGTGACATAGCCGACGCCCTCGATGCTGATCGCGAACAACACGACGCCGAACGGCCGCGCCTTGGAGGCCTCGATCGACGCGAGCAGCCGGTCGACGCTGACCTGGCCGTAGCCGTCCAGCGCCAGCAGCGGCTCTGGCTGCAGGCGGTAGAAGTCCGCGGCGGTCCGCACGAGCTCGAGCCGCTGGAGCGTGGCGACCTGCTTCTCCCCCAGGCCGTCGATGTCCATGATGTGCGCGAACGCGGTCAGCAGCTGCCAGCGCCGCTCCGGGCAGTCGCGGTTGGGGCAGCGCGTGAAGACGGCGCCCTCGGGCTTGACCGTTGGGGTGTCGCAGAACGGGCAGCGCGCGGGCGGCCGCGTGACGGGGCCGCGGCCCTCGCGGTCGACCGCGTGCGGTGCGGGCGAGACGACCTGGGGGATCACGTCGCCGGCGCGCAGGACGATCACGTCGTCGCCGACGCGCACGTCCTTGCGGACGACGTCCTCCTCGTTGTGCAGCGTCGCCGCCTTGACCGTGACGCCGCCGACGTGGACCGGCTCGAGCGCCGCGAACGGGTGCAGGTCGCCGAACTTGCCGACGTTCCAGTTGATGTCGTTGAGGTGGGTGACCGCGGTGGTGGGCGGGAACTTCCAGGCGATCGCCCAGCGCGGGTCGCGCCCGACGACGCCGAGCCGGCGCTGCAACTCGGTGTCGTCGACCTTGACCACCACGCCGTCGATCTCGAAGTCCAGCGCGCCGCGGCGCTCCTGCCAGCGCAGGCACTGGGCGACGACCTCGTCCTCGGTCTGGAGCCTCTTGATGTCGGGGTTGACGCGGAACCCGTGCGCTCTGAGCCATTCGAGCGCCTCCCACTGGGAGCTCAGGCTCAGCCCCTCGGTGACGCCCATCTGGTAGCACCACATCGACAGCGGGCGCTCGGCGGCCAGCGCGGGGTCGAGCTGGCGGATCGTCCCCGCCGCGCTGTTGCGCGGGTTCATGAACGTGGACAGGCCCTGGGAGGCCCGGCGCTCGTTGAGCGCCGTGAAGTCCGGCAGCGACATGTAGACCTCGCCGCGGACCTCGACCAGCGGCGGCGCGTCGTCGATCCGCAGCGGGATCGAGCCGATCGTCCTGAGGTTGTGCGTGACGTCCTCGCCGACCTCGCCGTTGCCGCGCGTCGCGCCGCGCTCGAGTACGCCGTCGCGGTAGATCAGGCTGATCGCGAGCCCGTCGATCTTCGGCTCGGCGACGAACTCGAAGCGCGGGTCCTCGATGCCCTCGCGCGCCAGGTGGTTGCGCATGCGCGCGATCCACGCGCGCAGCTCCTCCTCCGAGCGCGCGTTGGCGAGGCTGAGCATCGGCTGCAGGTGGGTGACCTTCTCGAGCTTGGAGACCGGCTCGCCGCCCACGCGCTGGGTCGGCGAGTCCGCCGTGAGCAGCTCGGGGTGGTCGCGCTCGATCGCCCGCAGCTCGTCCAGCAGCGCGTCGTAGGCGTCGTCGCCGATCTCTGGGTCGTCGAGGACGTAGTAGCGGTGTCCGTGGTAGGCGAGCTGCTCGCGCAGCTCGCGCGCCCGATCCGCGGGGCTCATCCGGGCGACAGCAGCGTCTCGAGGTCGTAGGCGCGCAGCGCCTCGATCCCATGTTCGGCGGTCAGGTCCATGTGCAGCGGGGTGACCGCGATGCGCCCGGCGGACACCGCGGCGAGATCGGTGCCGGGCTCGCCGTCGTGCAGCGGCGAATCGCCGTAGACGCGATAGAGCTTGCGGTCCGTGTCCTCCTCGATCAGGTCCAGGCGGTCCTGATAGATGCGCTTGCCCAGCCGCGCGACCTCCACGCCCTTGACCTCGCCCGCCGGCACGTTGACGTTGAGCAGCGTGCCCTCGGGCAGCGCGACGTCGTCCAGGCGGTCCACCACGCGCGCGGTGAACGCGGCGGCGGCAGCGAACTCGAAGCGCTCGCCGGGCCGGGCGCGCGAGGACTCCTGCGACACGGCGATCGCCGGGATGCCGAGCACGACGCCCTCGAGCGCGGCCGCCACGGTCCCGGAGTAGGTGATGTCGTCGCCGAGGTTGGCGCCGTGGTTGATGCCGGAGACGATCAGGTCGGGCTCGAAGTCGGCGACCAGGCCGAGCGAGGCGAGCCGCACGCAGTCGACCGGCGTGCCGTCGCACGCGTAGCCGACCGTCCCGTCGTCGAACGGGACCTCGGCGACCCACAGCGGGCGCCGGAACGTGATCGAGCGCGCCGTGGCGGAGCGGTTGCCGTCGGGCGCGATCACGGCGAGCGTGACGTCAGCGAGCGCGACCAGCGCGCGGCGCAGCACCAGCAGGCCCTCGGCCTCGATCCCGTCGTCGTTGGTGAGCAGCACCCGCAGCATGGGTTTCGCAGGATATTGCTACTTCCGACCAGGGTCGCCGCCGCGCCCTGCGCGTACGGTGCGCCCTGCGATGATGCGGAGACCCTCCCTCCCGCTGCTCGGCGCGGGCATGGTGTGCCTGCTGCTGTCCGGCCTCGCGTTCTACGCGCGCCATGCCGTGCTCTCCCCCGGCGCCTTCGCCGACCGCGCGACCTCGACGCTGGCCCAGGACGAGGTGCGCGACGAGGTCAGCGAGCGGATCGCGCGGCGCGACGTGGCGCAGCGCCCGGCGTTGGCCGCCCAGCGCCCGCTGCTGGAGTCCGCGATCGGCGACGTGGTCTCCGAGCCGGCGTTTCCGGCCGAGTTCCGTGCCGGCGCGCTCGCGCTGCACCGCTCGCTGTTCGCCGACGACCGGGCGCTCGCCGGCCTGCGGCTCCCGGGCACCGGGCGCGACCTGCGGATGGCGCTGGCGGCGCGCTCGCCCGCCGCGGCGGCCGAGCTGCCGCCCGGCGACCCGGACCTGATGACGCTCGGCGGCGGGCGGCTGGAGACCACGCTGCGCGACGCCGCGCCGTGGGGGCGCCGCCTCGCCGCGCTGGCGCCCGCCGGGCTGCTGGCGGCGCTCGTGCTGCTCGGCCTGGCGCTGTGGCGCGCGCTGACGCTGCGGCGCGGCTTGCGCGGCGCCGCGCTGGCACTGGCGGTGGCCGGCGGCGCGACGGTGGCGGCGGCGTCGATCGCGCGGGCACTCGTGCTCTCGACCTTCGACACCAGCCACGGCGACGCGGTGGTGAGCACGATCTGGAGCGCCTACCTGGACGATCTGCGGGTGTGGAGCCTCGTCGCGGGCGCCGTCGGCCTGGTGCTGGCGGCCGCCGCCGAGCCGGGCCGGCGCGGCGCGTGGCGCCGGCTCGCGGCCCGCGCCGCCGCGCCGCACGGGGCCGGCGGGCGGCTGGCGCGCGCCGGCCTGCTGCTGGTGCTCGCCGCGCTGCTGATCGCCGCGCCCCAGGTCCCGCTCGAACTCGCGCTGGTGGCCGCGGCCGGCCTGCTGGTCTTCACCGCGGCGGCGGAAGTCGTCCGCTTGGCAACCCCGTAGCAATTCGGACAGCCGGGTGCAGCGCCTGAGGCGGCGGTCGATTACCGCTGGCGTGGAACGGCTGGTCGGCATCGATGTCCTCGACGAGCGCGAGCTCGCCGGGCGGGTCGCGAGCTGGATGCTCATCCTCGGGACGGTCGTCGCGCTCGTGCTGCCGATCTTCCCCGGCGTCGAGGGCGCCGTGCTCACGCCGACGACACCGCCGGCGGTGTGGGGCGTGATCTCGCTGCGCAAGGTCGACTGGGAGCGCGCGCCGGGGCTGGGGCATCCACGCCGGCGGGGATCGGGTGCGCGGCAGCGACGTGCCGGCGCGGCTCGGGGGCGACGAGTTCGCGGTGCTCGTCCACGACGCGACGCCCGGCGGGATGAGCGCGCCGGCCGAGCGCGTGCTCGAGACCGTGAGCCTGGTGGGCGGTCGGCGAGGCGTCGACGCTGCTCGCCGTCGCCGACCGCGCCCTGGGCGAGGCCAAACGCCGCGGCAAGGACCGCGCGCTGAGCGCCCGAACTCCGTTCCACAGTGCCGCCTCGCGCCGGTACCGTGCGGGCAATGACGCGCATCCTCACGATCCTGGTGGCCATCGCAGCGGTGGTCGGGGCCGCGATCTACGCGAGCAGCAGCGGCAAGAAGGACGACAAGCCGTCGACGCCGCCGGCCGCTCCGAAGAACGCGGTGGCGCTGACCGTCGTGGTCTCGCCGGAGAAGGAGGCGCTGCTCAAGCCGCTGGTGGCGCAGTTCAACGCCTCGAAGGCCCAAGCGGGCGGCAAGGTCGTCTTCGTGCGGCTCAGCCCGCAGAACTCCGGGGACACCGAGGCGGCGATCGCGCGCGGCAAGGCCGAGCCGGACGTGTGGTCGCCGGCCAGCGCGTTCTGGGGCCGGCTGCTGAACCTGCAGGCCGACAAGCCCTACGTGGCCGACGAGAACCCGTCGATCGTCCGCACCCCGCTCGTGATCGCGACCTGGGAGCCGATGGCGCGCGTGCTCGGCTGGCCGAAGAAGGCGGTCTCGTTCGACGACATCGTGCGGCTGGCGACGGCGCCGGACGGCTGGGCCTCGGCGGGCAAGCCGGAGTTCGGGAAGTTCAAGTACGTCCACACCAACCCCGACTCCTCGACGTCCGGCGCCTCGGCGGTGACCGGCTCTTACTACGCGTTCGTCGGCAAGAAGGAGGGGCTCACCGAGGCCGACGTGGCCAAGGCCGCGCCCAAGGTCAAGGAGCTCGAGCGCTCGATCGTCCATTACGGTGACTCGACGCTGTTCATCGAGGACCAGCTGTGCAAGGGCGGGCTCTCGTACGCGTCCGCGGTGGCGATGGAGGAGACGACGGTGATCGACTTCAACCGCCGCCACTGCCGCTCGGACAAGCTCGTCGCCCTCTATCCGACGGAGGGGTCGTTCATCTCGGACTCCCCGTACATCGTGCTCAACGCCGACTGGGTCACGCCGGCCAGGAAGGAGGCTGCAGCCGCGTTCCAGCGCTTCCTGGCCAAGGCGGTCACGCCGGAGCTCGCCGGCAAGTACGGCTTCCGTCCGGGCGACGAGGAGGCCAAGCCGGCCGGGCTGGTCAGCGCCGCGCTGGGCGCCGACCCGGCCCAGCCCAAGCGCACGCTCGTCGCTGCCGACGCCGCAGGTGCTCAACACCGTGCTCCAGACCTGGCGGCGCGACCGCAAGCCCGCCAATGTGGAGCTGGTGCTCGACAATTCGGGCTCGATGGCCGACGAGGACAAGCTCCAGCACGCCAAGGACGGGCTCGCGGCGTTCTTCAAGTCGGTCGCGCCGCAGGACGTGATCGGGTTCGCCAAGTTCTCGGCGAAGGTGACGCCGCTGGTGGCCCCGGCGCCCTACCGCGACAACAAGGCCAAGCTCGACCAGGCGATCCGCGACGTGATCCCCGAGGACGACACCTCGATCTACGACGCGCTCGTGTACGGCGTGGATACGGTCAAGCAGCGCGCCGACAGCGATCACATCAACGCCGTGGTGGTGCTCACCGACGGCGAGGACACGCACTCGTCGAACACGCGCCAGTCGGCGCTGAACCGCCTCAAGCAGGAGGGCGCGTCAGAATCCGGCGGCGTGCGCGTCTTCACGATCGCCTACGGCCGCGACGCCCATGAGGCGGAGCTCTCGCAGTTCGCGGAGGCGTCGGGCGGCAAGGGCTTCAAGGCCTCGACGGACGACATCGAAGCGGTCTACCGGTCGATCTCCTCGTTCTTCTGATGGCCGACCAGCCCGTCACCCGCGCCGAGCTCAAGCGCCAGCTCGCGGTCAACGCGGTGAGCAAGCCGCTGAACATCGCGGCGCCCGCCGCCGTGCTGATCGTCGGCCTGCTGCTGCACGTCCTCGTCGTGGCCGTGCCGGTCGCCGTCGTGGCGTACGTGCTGCTGTGCCTGCAGACGTTCTTCGACGGCCGCGAGGCCGAGCGGGTCGGCAAGGCGGCGTACGGCGCGCGCCCCAAGGCCGCGCCGCTGGACGCGCGCACGCTGGACCCGTCGATCGCGCGGCCGCTCGAGCAGGCGCGCGCGACCGCGGCGGCGATCCGGCAGACGGTGATCGAGGCCGACCAGCCGCTCGACGACGTGGTCGGGGACGTCGACGCGCTGGTGGCCGCGATGGAGACCTCCGCCAAGCGCGCGCAGATCATCTCCTCGACGCTCGCCGGCCAGGACGTCAAGGCCCTGGAGCGCGAGATCGCGCGGCGTTCGAGCGACCCGGCGCCCGACGTGCAGGCGCTGGTGGGCGACCTGCGGGCGCAGCGCGAGTCCGTGCTCCGCCTGCAGGACAAGCTCGAGCGCTTCCAGGTCGGGATGGAGCGCATCTGCTCGTCGCTGGCGCTGCTGCGCACGCGGGTCGCGGAGATGAGCGCATCCGAGGAGGAGGCGGCGCAGCGTGAGCTGGGCGAGCAGGTGCGCGGGCTGCGCGAGCGCACCGACCTGCTGGCCGAGTCGATGCGCGAGACGTTCAGTACGTGACGGTGGTCAGATAGAGCCCGTGCGGCGGCGCGGTGCCGCCGGCGGCGCTGCGCGGCGCGCCCTCGAGCAGTCGCGCGAAGCCCTCCCGGCGCCCCTGCGCGACCTCGAGCATCGTGCCGACCAGCACGCGGTTCATGTTGCGCATGAACGCGTCGGCCTCGATCTCGAACGTCAGCACGTCCTCGTGGGCGCTCCAGGCCGCTCGCAGCACGTGGCGCTCGAAGCGCGTGTGGTAGGTCTGGGTCGGTGTGAAGGCCGTGAAGTCGTGCGTCCCGACGAGCGCGGCGGCGCACTCCTGCAGCGCCGCGAAGTCCGTGCGGTGCGGCCACCACAGCGCCCTTCCGTGCTCGAAGGGTGACGGGGTCGGGCTGGCGAGCACGCGGTAGCGGTACGTGCGGCTGGTCGCGTCGTGTCGCGCGGAGAAGCCGTCCGGGACCACCTCGGCCTCCAGCACCACGATCTCGTCCGGCAGGACCGCGTTGACCGACCGCAGCCGCGGCAGCTCGCCCGCGTAGGAGACGACCTGGCCCAGCGCGTGGACGCCGCGGTCGGTGCGGCCGGCGACGGTCAGCTCGACCGGCGCGCGGAGTACGGTCTCGAGCGCCTTAACGACTTCGGCGGCCACCGTCCGCTGGCCGGGCTGCAGCGCCCAGCCCGCGAAGGGGCCGCCGTCGTAGGCGAGGGTGAGCTTCTTCGTGCCCAGTGCCCTATGGCCGGATGATCGCGTTACACCAGTTCGAGGTAGACCATCTCGGTCGCGTCGCTCGGGCGCGGCCCGAGCTTGAGGATGCGCGTGTAGCCGCCGGGACGGTCCGCGTAGCGCGGCGCGATCTCCTCGAAGAGCTTGTAGACGACGTCCTTCGCCGGGTGCTGGAGGATCGAGATCGCCTGGCGGCGCGCGTGCAGGTCACCCTTGCGCGCGAGCGTGATCAGCTTCTCGAGCTCCGGCTTGACCGCCTTGGCCTTGGCCTGCGTGGTCTTGATCCGCTCGTGGTCGATGACCTCGATGCAGAGGTTGGCGAGCAGCGCCTTGCGGTGCGCCGAGTCGCGGCTGAGCTTGTGACGTGTCTTCTGATGTCTCATGACTTAAGGCCGGATGCTCGGGGTGGGGAGGAGGGGATGTCCGCCTGCATTTCAGTCGGTGCGCAGCGTCAAGCCCCGCTGCGAGAGGGTCTCGATGACCTCGTCGATCGACTTCTTGCCGAAGTTCGGGATGGCGGCGAGCTCGCCCTCCGACTTCGACACGAGGTCGCCGACCGTCTGGATCCCGGCGCGCTTGAGGCAGTTGTACGACCGCACCCCCAGCTCGAGCTCCTCGATCAGGATGTCGTCCATCGGGCCGCCGCCGGCGCGGCCGCCGACCTGCAGCGCGCCGCCGCCGCCGCCGCCCGCGCCGTTGTCCAGCGCGCCGAGGCCGTGCGGGCCGGCGCGCAGGTCCTCGATGCGGTCCTCGTCGGTGAAGATCGACAGGCTCGAGATCAGGATCTCGGCGGCCTCGCGCAGCGCGGCCTGCGGGTCGATCGAGCCGTCGGTCTCGATGTCCAGCGTGAGCTTGTCGAAGTCCGTGCGCTGGCCCACGCGGGCCTGCTCGACGCTGTAGGCGACACGCCGGACGGGCGAGAAGATCGAGTCGATCGGGATCACGCCGATCGGCTGGTCCGGGGACTTGTTCTCCTCCGCCGGGCGGTAGCCGCGCCCGCGCCCGATCGTCAGGTAGAGCTCGAGCTTGGTCTTCTTGTCGAGCGTCGCGATGTGCGCGTCGGGGTTGAGGATCTCGACCCCGCTCGGCAGGTCGATGTCACGCGCGGTGATCTCGCCGGGACCGGTGACGACCAGCGGCGCCTCGACCTCGGTGGCGTCGGAGTGCATCCGGCACACGATGCCCTTGAGGTTGAGGACGATGTCGGTCACATCCTCGGTCACGCCCTTGATCGTCGAGAACTCGTGCGCGACCCCCTCGATCCTCACGGAGGTCACCGCAGCGCCCGCGAGGCTGGCGAGCAGCACGCGGCGCAGCGAGTTCCCGAACGTGTAGCCGAAGCCGCGATCAAGCGGCTCAACCACGAACTGTCCGCGGTTCTCCTCAACCGATTCGGACGTGATCCGGGGGATCTGGAAGTCGAGCATCAGGGTCCTAACGTTTCGTCTCTGGGGGGGAGCAGCCCCGGCGGCGACGGTGTGCGCGGCCGGGGGGTGGGGAGAAAGTCCTACTTCGAGTAAAGCTCGACGATGAGCTGCTCCTGCACCGGCGCCGCGATCTCCGCGCGCTCGGGCTTACGCAGCACCTTCGCGGTGAGCTGGTCGTGGTCGGCCTGGAGCCAGGCGGGGACCTGCGCGACCAGCTCGGTGGCGTCGCGGATCACGTTCTCGGCATCCGAGCCGGGCTTGAACGTGATCACGTCGTTCTCGCGCACCTGGTAACTGGGAATATCGACGCGGCGACCGTTCACGGCCCAGTGGCCGTGGCGGATCAGCTGGCGCGCCTGGCGCCGGCTGGCGGCGAACCCGAGGCGCACGAGCACGTTGTCGAACCGGCACTCGAGCATCCGCAGCAGGTTCTCGCCCGTGATGCCGGGCTGGCGCGATGCCTTGTCGTAATAGATCCGGAACTGCTTCTCGAGCACGCCGTAGTAGCGGCGGGCCTTCTGCTTCTCGCGCAGCTGGACGCGGTACTCGGACTGCTTCTGGCGCCCGCGGCCGTGGTCGCCCGGCGGATAGGACCGGCGCTCGACGCCGCACTTGTCGGTCAGGCAGCGCTCGCCCTTGAGGAACAGCTTCTGTCCCTCGCGGCGGCACTGCTTGCACTGAGGAGAGGTATCGCGTGCCATTTACGGTCTGTCCGGGTGGGAGCGGTGGGGTTGGATGGTTCTCGTCCGGGTGGGAGCGGTGGGGTTGGATGGTTCTGTCCGGGTGGGAGCGGTGGGTCGGGTTGGTCATGGCTACACCCTGCGCCGCTTGCGGGGGCGGCAGCCGTTGTGTGCCTGCGGAGTGACGTCCTTGACGCCCGTGACCTCGAGGCCCGCGGCCTGCAGGCTGCGGATCGCGGTCTCGCGGCCGGAGCCGGGACCCTTGACGAACACCTCGACCTTCTGCATGCCCTGCTCGATGCCCTTGCGCGCGGCGGCGTCCGCCGTCACCTGCGCTGCGAACGGCGTCGACTTGCGCGAGCCCTTGAAGCCGGCGCCGCCGGCGGACTCCCACGCGATCACGTTGCCGTCGCGGTCCGTGAGGGCGACGATCGTGTTGTTGAACGAGGTCTTGATGTGCGCCTGGCCAATCGGGACGTTCTTCTTGACCTTACGGCGGCCGCGCTGAGGGCGACGGGGTGCGGGCACTACTTCTTACCTGCCTTCTTCTTGCCCGCCACCTGCATGCGCTTGGGGCCCTTGCGCGTGCGAGCGTTCGTCTTCGTGTTCTGACCGCGCACCGGGAGGCCGCGCCGGTGGCGCAGGCCGCGGTAGCACCCGATCTCCATCAGCCGTTTGATGTTCTGGCTGCGCTCGCGACGCAGGTCACCCTCGACGACGTAGTCGCGGTCGATGATGTCGCGGAGCTTCGACACCTCATCGTCCGTGAGATCACGAACCTTCCGGTCGGGCTCGATCCCGAGCTCGGCGAGGATGTCGTTGGAGGTGGGGCGCCCGATCCCGTAGATGTAGGTCAGGCCGATCTCCACGCGCTTGTTGAGGGGGATGTTGATCCCTGCGATGCGAGCCATGCCGTGATTCCTAGCCCTGGCGCTGCTTGTGCCGGGGGTTCTGGCAAATCACGAGCACCCGTCCGTGGCGACGGATGATCTTGCACTTTTCACACATCGGCTTCACCGACGGTCGTACCTTCATGATCCCTTTCGGCTGATGATCCAGACGGGGTGGCTCTGGCGGCCGGGACAGCCGCCGCTACCATGCCCCCGGAGCGGTCACACGCAGAAGCCTCCCGGCTCCAGGCGCGACAGCGCAGGATAGCAAAGGCCTTGTGCTGACCGCCGCGCGTGCTATAGGGCCGCAATTTGCGCAGATCCGCCCCGGTTTTCGGCGCCCTGGCGTCGCTCGCGCGCCGTCCGGGCGCCGCTCGGCTCTCCGGCGCATGCGTCACACAGGGTACCCAACCCCCAGCTCGCCCAGCTCGAGGGCGGCGACGATTGTCGAATTGAGCTCGGATGGCGAGCATCGTTCGACAATCGCGACGTCACGGCCTCCCGTGCACCGTCGCGACCCCGGACCTGCCCTCCAGATACGGGAACCCGCTCTGCTTCGGCACCACGGCGATGAACCGGAACGTGGTCGGTGCGTCCAGATACGAGAACCGATACCGATACACAAACCGCCCCGCCGAATCCGCCCGCACCGTCTCCACCGGAATCCGCGACCGCGACCCACTCGACAACGAATAGATCGTCACCAGCGCCCGCCGCGTCCCCGGCTCCGCCAACACCCGCCCCGCAAACGTCATCCGCGTCCCATTGCGCACCCGCCCAGGCGACGTCCGCAACGTCACCCCCGCACGCACGCGCAACACGACGTCTGCCGTCGCCGTCGGAGCCGGATCGCCGGCCGACGCCTTATAGGCGATCGTGATCACCCGGTTCGCGGCAGCCTCCACAGCGAATTCGAACCGCCCGTGGCGTCCGTCTCATCGAGGCCCGTCCCCGTCCCCGCCACTGCTCCAACTTGCCGCTCGCTCTCGAGCAACCGCGCCCCGGGGACCGGCGCGCCGTCTGGCGTCATGAGGGTGCCCTGCACCATGCCGGCTCCCCGTAGCGAACCGTTCGCTGGGTCCGCCGCGACTTTCCGGCGAACCACGCCTTGAGTCGGACGAAGCGCGGATTGGGGGCGATGGTCTTCGTGAAACGGCTGCCGCCGGAGCCATCGGGACATCCGCGACCGCGGTGACCAGCGGCGGATCGGGAACGATCACTCCGGATCGTGTGACGAACTGCTGCTCCGTGACATCGTCGTGTTTCCCGACGCATCAATCGCCTCGGCGCGGATCTGATGCTCCCCGTCGGGCATACCCGCGGACCGAACGAGAAGCTGACGTCCTTTGGAGCGGGCACGGGACCGGTTCCACGAAGGGAGCCTGACATCCCGGCGCCACGCTGGTCTCGCCCTCTCCGGCGACGACGCTGTCGTCGACCAGAACCTCCAGCGCGGCAAGTCCCGACCCGCGGTCGGAGGTATCGACCGCGACCAAATGCGTTGACGCGACAATCGCCGGCTCCTCATCAAACGTCGGAGCGACCTCATCCTCGAGTGTCATTCGCGCGGCCTGGATCCGCAGCAGCGGTGGACCCAACTCTAGAGACGGTCCATGACATGAGTTCGGCGCCGTGGCGCACAGTACGCCCAAGGTCAGGCCTGCAGCCCGAATACTCGACCTGATGTATGGGTCGTCAAGCGTTCCACTCGTTGGCGGATCGCCGCAGCCGTTCGCAGCTCATTCCGTTCCCATAGAGACAGGCTTCGTCGGAGTCGGCGACCGGCGGCGGCCACGCGCCGAAGCTCGACAGGTAGCCGGCCAAGCCGCTCGGCACCGAATCGACTCCGCGCACTATGCGATGGACTTCGAACCCGATGATCGCGGTATCGGAGGGCGCGGCGAACGTCCATGCCGCCCGGACCAGTGAGGAGTCCGATCCGTGCGGCAACTGGGCCGTGAGACCCTCGCCCTGCGCGCAACCGTCGCGCGCGCCCACCGACGGGTCCGCTGAGGGCTGAAAATCCGTGAACGACGTCCATCCGGTGGTCGGTGCCGCGCTGCCGTCCGGGAGCGCGCAAGAAAACACGTCGTACGTCCCAGCACTGGCAGGGCTCGATGATGCGGCGAGGACGAGAACGCATCCGACAACGAGCGATCGGCACCGCATCAGCCACCGCGGAGGCATGCGATGAGAGAAGTACGATCGAGACGACATCTACGGCCTCCCGTGCACTGTCGCGACCCCGGACCTGCCCTCCAGATACGGGAACCCGCTCTGCTTCGGCACCACGGCGATGAACCGGAACGTGGTCGGTGCGTCCAGATACGAGAACCGATACCGATACACAAACCGCCCCGCCGAATCCGCCCGCACCGTCTCCACCGGAATCCGCGACCGCGACCCACTCGACAACGAATAGATCGTCACCAGCGCCCGCCGCGTCCCCGGCTCGGCCAACACCCGCCCCGCAAACGTCATCCGCGTCCCATTGCGCACGCGCCCAGGCGACGTCCGCAACGTCACCCCGGCACGTACCCGCAACACGACGTCTGCCGTCGCCGTCGGAGCCGGATCGCCGGCCGACGCCTTATAGGCGATCGTGATCACCCGGTTCGCGGCAGCCTCCACGGCGAATTCGAACCGTCCGTGCGCGTCCGTCGTCACGGAACCCGTCCCCGTCCTTGCCACTGCTCCAACCTGCCGCTCGCTCTCGAGCAACCGTGCCCCGGGGACTGGCGTGCCGTCTGGCGTCATGAGGGTGCCCTGCACCATCGCCGGCTCCCCGAAGCGAACCGTTCGCTGGGTCCGTCGCGACTTTCCTGCGAACCACGCCTTCAGTCGAACGAAGCGCGGATTGGGGGCGATGGTCTTCGTCGAAACGGCTGCCGCCGGAGCCATCGGGATATTCGCACCCGTACTGCCCTGCGGCGGATCGAGAACGATCACTCCCGACCGTGTGACGAAGCTGGTGTTGCGTGACATCGTCGCGTTTCCCGATGCATCGATCGCCTTCGCGCGGATCTGATGCTCCCCATCAGGCAGATCCGCGGATCCAAGGTGAAGACGACGCGCCTGTGGAGCGGGCACGGAACCGGGTCGACGAAGGGAGCCTGGCATCCCGGCGCCACGCTGGCCTCGCCCTCTCCGGCGACGACACTGTCGTCGACGAGCACCTCGAGTGCGACGAGGCCCGACCCACGGTCGGAAGCATCAATCGCGACCGTATGCGTTGCCTCGTCAATCGCTGGGGTCGCTCGCGAATGTCGGCGACGCCTCGTCTGCGAGGGTTACGCGTGCGTCATAGACTGTGAGAGTCGGAGTCTGCCCGATCGAAAACAGATCGCACGGCCCCGGCGACGCATCGCACAGGAGTCCGAGGGTCAACGTGTCAGCCCGAAGCCCCGCCCGAGTGTATGTGTCCGCCGAGGTGGTTCCCGGCATTCCGCCGAGTTGCAGGCATCCGAATGATGCGCCGGCAGAGAGGCGCTGGAGACACGATTCGGCGTCGTCCGACCCGTCAACCGGAGGCGGCCACGCGCCCGGGCTGCCCACGTAGCCGCCTGACCCCGACGACCCAAGCCCGAATGCCTGGACCCAGCGGTGAACGGCGAAACCAGCGATCGTGGTGTCCGCCGGGGCCGAAAACACCCAGCCCGCTCGCAGCACCGAGGATTGCGATCCGACGGGCAGAGTAACCACCATCCTGAGCCCCAAGAAGCAGTTGTCCGGCAGCCAGGACGTGGAGTCGCCGGCGCCTTCGGGGGTCGCGAAGCGATCCCAGCCGTGGGTAGGAGCCGCGGAACCGCCCGGAAGGCGGCACGCGTAGACGTCGTATGTGCCCGCGCTCGCGCATGACGGCCACAGGATCAGCGCCGCGAGCACGGCGAGCACGATCGATCGAGACGACATCTACGGCCTCCCGTGCACTGTCGCGACCCGCGACGTGCCCTCCAAATAGGGGAACCCGATCTGCTTCGGAACGACGGCGATGAACCGGAACGTCGTCGGTGCGTCCAGATACGAGAACCGATACCGATACACAAAACGCCCCGCCGAATCCGCCCGCACCGTCTCCACCGGAATCCGCGACCGCGACCCACTCGACAACGAATAGATCGTCACCAAGGCCCGCCGCGACGTCCCCTCGGCCAAGACACGGCCCGAAAACGTCATTCGTGTCCCATTCCGCACCCGCGCCGGCGCGGTCCGCAACGTCACGCCGGCGCGCACGTAAACGGTCGCCTGCGCAATGACCGAGGGAGCTGGATCGTCCGGCAAAGCTCGATACGAGACGACGATGGTTCTCGTTGGCCCTGGATTGACGCGGTACGTGAACGCGCCGTCGCGGCTGGTCCGCACGGCTCCGGCCGGCCGCAGCTGGCTCGCCACCCCCAGCTCGCGCTCTTGGACTCCCAACTGCGCGTCCGCGACCGGCTTGCCGTCGGCGGTCGTCAGCCGACCGGTGAGCTCGGCTGCCTGACCGTGGCGCAAGGTCCGCTGCGCTCGGCGCGACTTGCCCACGAACCAGGTCTTGAGGCGCACGATCGGGCGGATGGGCGAACCCAGCGCGGCGGTCGAGGGTGTCGCAGGCACTGCAGGGAACGGCGCATCGGCCGGCGGTTCGACGGGCTCGACCGGCGGGGCCACGATCGCCCCGTCGCGCGTAGTGATCGTGACTGGTCGGGACAGCGTCGTGTTGCCGCCGGCGTCGGTCGCCCGACCACGCACTTGATGATCGCCGTCGAGGAGCGACTTCGGGTCGATGTGCATGGCCACGTTGCGCTGGAGCGGACACGGCACCGGATCCACGTACGGCTTCTGGCACGCGGCCGTCAGTTGGTCCTCGCGCGCGAGCACGTTGTCGTCGACGATCACTTCCAGCGTGGCGACACCCGACCCGCGGTCCGACACCGCCAGTTCGACGGCGTTGGTCGCCGCCTGCGGTGATGGGTCCTGATCGAAGCGCGGGGCGAACACATCGTTCAGCGTCATGCGCGCATCTCGGATCGTCAGCGCCAGCGGCAATACCGGATTTCCAAGACACGCGTCCGGCGTGGAGCATGCTTCCCCGAGCGTGAGTGAAGTCGCCTGCAGTCCACTGCGCGCGTATTCGTTCGACGGATCGTCCTGCGCCGAAGGGTTGCCCACCTGAACGCACCACTCGGTCTGTTCGGGTGGAGCGGAGAGACAGGCTTCGCCAACCCCGCTCCCCGGCGACGAGGGCGGCCAGCCGTCCACTCCGGACATGTAGCCGGCCACCCCGCTCCCGCGGAGTGCGCCCGATGCCCACCGGTGAAGCAGGAAGCCAGTCAGGACGGTGTCGGCCGGCGCGCTGAACCGCCAGCCTGCGTTCGCGGGGGACTGCGGCTGCCAGGGAAGCGTGGCGCTCAATCCCTGGCCCTGCGGGCAGCGGTCGTAGACGCCGCTCATGTATTCGCCGCCCGGGTCGAAGTTCATGAACGACGTCCAACCGCCCGTCGGCGCCGGCGTGCCGTCGGGGAGGCGGCATGAGTAGACGTCGTACGTGCCCGCACCGGCCGGCGGCGGCCAGAGCGCGAGGACGAGCAGGCACACGAGGATGAACGCTGGGACGACCGTGCGAGGTGGCATGTGCCCCCTAGTAGGTCGGCCGGAGAAGAGTTCGCCCCCCACGTGCCGACACTACGGCACGCGGACTTCGCAGATCAACCGGAAAATGGTCCGCGCCCGGACAGGAGTCAGGCCGCGGCTGCAGCCGCCGGCGGGTGATGCCAGGGCGTGAGGATGCGCGGGCCGGCGTCGGTGATCGCGATCGTGAACTCGAAGTGGGCGGCCAGCGAGCCGTCCTGGGAGTAGATGGCCCAGCCGTCGTCGCCCATGCGGACCATGTGGCGGCCGGCGTTGACCATCGGCTCGACGGCCAGCACCATCCCGTCCTCGAGCACGAGGCCCTTGTGCGGCGGGCCGTAGTTGGGGACCTGCGGCTCCTCGTGCATGTCGCGGCCGACGCCGTGGCCGACGAGCGAGCGGACGATCGAGAAGCCCTGGGACTCGACGTGCTGCTGGACGGCGTGCGAGACGTCGCCGAGGCGGTTCCCGACGCGGCACTGCTCGACGGCCGCGAAGAGGGAACCTTCGGTGACCTCGAGCAGCTTCGCGGCGACCGGCGAGACCTCGCCGACCGCGAAGGTCCGGGCCGCGTCGGCGACCCAGCCGTCCTTCACGACGCCGATGTCCACCGACAGGATGTCGCCGCGCGAGAGCTTGAAGCGGCCCGGGATGCCGTGGACGACCATGTCGTTCGGCGAGGCGCAGATCGAGCCCGGGAAGCCGCGGTAGCCCTTGAAGGCCGGCGTGGCGCCCTGCGAGCGGATGAACTTCTCGGCGGCACGGTCCAGGTCGATCGTGGTGACGCCGGGGCGGATCTTGCCCGCCAGCAGATCCATGGTGCGGACCAGGATCTCGCCCGCCGCGGCCATCTGGTCGATCTCGGCGGGGGACTTCTTGATGATCACAGCCGTTCCTCGAGCCGCAACGTGGCGAGCGTCGCGCGGATGTGGTCGTGCACCTCCGTCTTATCCCGCGTGCCGTCGAAGCGGCGCAGCAGACCACGGTCGTCGTAGTAGTCCTTCAGCGGTTCCGTCTGCGTATGGTACGTCGCGAGCCGGTGCTTGACGGTCTCCGGCTCGTCGTCCTTGCGGCGGATCAGCGGCTTACCGTCCTGGTCGCAGACGTCGTCGTGCTTGGGCGGGTCGAAGTCGACGTGGTAGAGGTGCCCGTTGGCGCACTGGCGGCGCCCGCTCAGGCGGCGCAGCACGACGTCGTCGGACGCCTCGACGAGCAGCGCGGCCGTGAGCCGACGCCCGAGCTTCTCGAGCTCTTCGCCGAGCGCGTCGGCCTGGCCGACGGTGCGCGGGAAGCCGTCGAGCAGGAAGCCGTCGTCGCCCTCTTCCTCGACCTTGTCGAGGATCATGGCGATCACCAACTCGTCGGGCACGAGGTCGCCCGCGTCCATGTAGGCCTGGGCCTTGACCCCGAGGTCGGTCTCGTTGGCGCGGTGCTCGCGCAGCAGGTCGCCGGTGCCGATGTAGGCGAGGTCGAAGTCCTCGCGCAACCGCGCGGCCTGGGTGCCCTTACCGGCCCCCGGAGGACCGAGGAGGATGAGGTTCAGCTCGCTCACGGCTACTTCAGGAAGCCTTCGTAGTTGCGCATCATCAATTGTGCCTCCAGCTGTTTCATGGTGTCCAGGGCTACGCCGACCACGATCAGCAGCGAGGTGCCGCCGAAGTGGAAGTTCTGCGTCGCTCCGGTGGAGGCGATGATGATGGTCGGGAGCGCGGCCACGGCGGCCAGGTACAACGCTCCCGGGAAGGTCAGCCGGGCGAGGATGCGATCCAGGAACTCGGCCGTCGGCCGCCCGGGTCTCACGCCGGGGATGAACCCGCCGTACTTCTTCAGGTTGTCGGCCTGGTCCACCGGGTTGAATGTGACCGCCGTGTAGAAGTACGTGAACACGATGATCATGAGGGTCTCGCCGGCCACATAGGCCCAACGGCCCGGGTTGAAGAAGGTCGCGAGGCCCTCCAGACCTGGAATGAGCTGTCCGAGCGTGGGCGGGAACGCCATGATCGAGGCCGCGAAGATGACCGGGATCACGCCCGCCATGTTCACGCGCAGCGGCAGGTAGGTCTGGCCGCCGGAGCTCATGCGGCGGCCGATCACCCGCTTGGCGTACTGGATCGGGATCCGGCGCTGGCCCTCTTGGATGAAGACGACCGCCGCGACCACGCCGATCGCCAGGAACGGCATGATGATCTTGAACACCGGATCAGGGTTGCTCCACCAGTCACGGATGCCGTGGGGCAGGCGCGAGACGATCGACGCGAAGATCATCAGCGAGATGCCGTTGCCGATACCGCGCTGCGTGATCAGCTCGCCCATCCACATCACGATGATCGAGCCCGCCGTGAGGCACAGCACGACCAGGATCACGGTCCCGGGATTGAAGCTCGTGAACACCGGCTGGCCTGCGGAGGAGCCCTGCGAGCGGAACAGGAACGTGTAGCCGATCGCCTGCGCGGCGGCCAGGCCGACGGTCAGGTAGCGCGTGTACTGCGTGATCCGCGCCTGCCCGACCTCGCCCTCCTTCTGGAGCTTCTCCAGGGCGGGCGACACCACGACCAGCAGCTGCAGGATGATCGAGGCCGTGATGTACGGCATGATCCCCAGCGCGAACAGCGCGATCCGCGACAGCCCGCCGCCGGTGAACGTGTTCAGCAGGTTGAGGATGTTGCCGCCGGCGTAGTTCTTCTGGATCTGGTCGACCGCATCCAGGTTCACGTTCGGAACCGGGATGAAGGACCCGAGCCGGTAGAGCGCCAGGATGGCCGCCGTGAACAGCAGCTTCTTGCGGATCTCCGCGACGCGGAACGAATTCAGGATCGTGGAGATCACGAGCGGCTAGTCCTCGACGAGAAGGCAGGTTCCGCCGGCACCCTCGATCGCCGAGCGCGCGGAGGCGGAGAACTTGTGGGCGTGCACGGTGAACGACTTCGTCAGCTCGCCGCGGCCGAGGATCTTGACCGGGATGTCGCGCTTCTTCGCGAGTCCGGTCATCCGCAGCGTGTTCAGGTCGATCGTCTCGCCCGCCTCGAAGCGGCCCTCGAGATCGTCCAGGTTCACGTGCTGCGTGTGCGTCCGGAACATCTCGAAGGGCATCGACATCTTCTTGTTCGGCCCGCGCAGCTTGCGCATGCGCATGTGGATCGGGTTCTGGCCGCCCTCGAAGTGCGCGCGGGACTTGGCGCCCGCGCGGGAGTTGTAGCCCTTGTGCCCGCGTCCGGACGTCTTGCCGTGGCCGGAGCCGTGCCCGCGGCCGACGCGCTTGCGGTCGCGCTTGGAGCCCGGGGCCGGTTTGAGGCTGTGCAGCCCGACGGACTCGGCCGCGAGCTCCTCGTTGACGGCTTCCTGCTCGCTCACGACTTCTCCTCGACGGTCACAAGATGGCGGACGGCATGGACCATGCCGCGCAGGGGCTCGGAATCCGGCCGCTCGACCGTCTTGCCGATGCCGCGCAGGCCGAGCGAGCGCAGCGTGTCGCGCTGGCGGCCGTTGGACCCGTTGGCGGACTTCACCTGGGTGATGACGAGCGTGCTCATGCCGTCGGGGCTTCCTCGACCGCGGGCTCCTCGACGGCCGGAGCGGCCTCGACGACGACCGGCGGCTTGCCGGCCAGCCCGAGCACCTTGTCGACCGTGATGCCGCGCAGGACCGCGACCTCCTCAGGCTTGCGCAGCTCCTGCAGGCCCTGGATCGTCGCCTTGACGAGGTTGATCGGATTCTGCGAGCCGAGCGACTTCGACAGGATGTCGTGGATCCCGGCGAGCTCGAGCACCGCGCGCACGCCGCCGCCGGCGATCACGCCGGTGCCGGGGGACGCGGGCTTGAGGAAGACGCGGCCGGCGTTGTAGATCCCCGTCGTCTGATGGGTGATCGTGGAGCCGTGGCGCGGCACGCGGAAGAGGTTCTTCTTCGCGTCCTCGACGCCCTTCTGGATCGCCAGCGGGACCTCGTTGGCCTTGCCGTAGCCGGCGCCGACCACGCCGTTCTCGTCGCCGACGACGACCAGCGCGGTGAACGAGAAGCGCCGGCCGCCCTTGACGACCTTGGCGACGCGGTTGATCTCGACGACGCGTTCCTGGAGGTCGAACCCGGAGGCTGAGATGGATCGATCGGGGGCTGCCATGAAGTCCTTCGAGGTTAGAAGATCAGGCCGCCCTCGCGGGCGCCCTCGGCCAAGGCCGCCACACGGCCGTGGTACTGGTATCCGCCGCGATCGAACACCGCGGTGGAGATGCCGGCGTCCTTCGCGCGGGCCGCCAGCAGCTCGCCGGCCTTGGTGGCCTGCTCCATCGGTTTGAGCGTGCGCAGCTCCGCCTCGGTCCACTGGACCGCCGCGATCGTGCGCCCGGCCTCGTCGTCGATGAGCTGAACGAACACGCCGCGGTTGGAGCGGAACACCGAGATACGCGGGCGCTCGGCGGTGCCCTGCACCTTCGCGCGGACGCGGCGGCGGCGCTTGAGGCGCTTCGCGGGAGCGGTGAGAACCGTCATGCGCGCTTTCCAACCTTTCGGGCCACGTACTCGCCCTGATAGCGGATGCCCTTGCCCTTGTAGGGCTCCGGCGGGCGCTGCTTGCGGATGATCGCGGCGATCTCGCCGACGACCTGCTTGGAGTTGCCCTTGACGATGATGCGCGTCGGGACGGGCACCTCGAACTCGATGCCCTCCGGCGCCTTGATCGGCACGGGGTGCGAGTAGCCGAGCGCCAGCTCGAGGTCGCGGCCCTTGAGCTGCGCCCGGTAGCCGACGCCCTGGATCTCGAGCGTCTTGGTGAAGCCGGTGGTCACGCCCTCGACCATGTTCGCGACCAGCGAGCGCGTGAGCCCGTGCAGGGCGCGGTGCTCGGCGCGGTCGGTGGGGCGCTTGACCAGCAGCTGCCCGTCCTCCTGGGTGACCTCGATCGAGCGGTTCTTGCGCTCTTCGAGGTTGCCCCGCGGGCCCGCGACGCGCACGACCTCGGGCTCGACGGTGACGGTCACGGTCGAGGGGACGGGGATGGGCTTCTTACCGATGCGGGACATGCGCTACCAGACTTCGGCGACCAGCTCGCCGCCGACGCCCGCTGCGCGAGCCTCGTGGCCGGTCATGACGCCGTGCGAGGTGGACAGGATGGTCGTGCCCATGCCGCCCAGGACCTTCGGGATGTGCTTCGAATCCACGTAGGTCCGCTGGCCGGGACGGGACACCCGGCGCAGACCGGAGATCACCGATGTCCGGTTGTCAGTGTACTTGAGCCGCACGAGGATCTTGTCGGCGGCGCTGCCGGGCACGCCCGGAGCCTCGTCGAAGCCCTCGATGTAGCCCTGCTCGGTGAGGATCCGGGCCAGCTCGCGCTTGAACCGGCTCGAGGGGATCTCGACGGTCTCGTGCGCAGCCATGATCCCGTTGCGGATCCGGGTCAGGAAGTCGGCGATCGGATCGGTCATCGACATGGCGCTACCAGCTCGACTTCGTCATGCCGGGGATGAAGCCCTGATGCGCGAGCTCGCGCAGGCACAGCCGGCAGAGCCCGAACTTCCTGTACACAGCGCGCGGACGCCCGCAGCGGCGACAACGGGAGTGCGCGCGCGTCTTGTACTTGGGCGTGCGGTTTGCGGCGACGATCTTGGATGTCTTGGCCATAAATTAAGTCCGGATGATCGGGGTGGGGCGGAGGGGATGTTCCGCCTTCAAGTTCCTTTATGCGGCGACCGGTTGGCCGGCCAGCGTCTCGTACTCGCGCGGGCGCCCGTCACGGGCGAAGGGCAGGCCCAGCGCCTCCAGCAGCGTGAACGCCTCGGCGTTGGTCCGCGCGGTGGTGGTGATCGCGACGTCGAGGCCGCGCACCTGGTCGACCGCGTCGTAGTCGATCTCCGGGAAGATGATCTGCTCCCGGATGCCCAGGCTGTAGTTGCCGCGGCCGTCGAAGGACCGCGGGTTCAGGCCCCGGAAGTCGCGCAGGCGCGGGATCGCGACGGAGACCAGGCGGTCGATGAACTCGTACGCGCGGTCGCCGCGCAGGGTCACCGTCAGGCCGACCGGCATGCCCTCGCGCAGCTTGAACGCCGCCACGGACTTGCGGGCGCGGCGGATGTTCGGCTTCTGGCCGGCGATGTCGGCCAGCTGCTGCTGGGCCGCCTCGAGCATCTTGGAGTCCTGCTTGGCCTCGCCGACGCCCATGTTGAGCGTCACCTTGACCAGCTTGGGCGCCTGCATCGGCGTCGAGTAGCCGAACTTGGCCACCAGCGCGGGCCGGATCTCGTCGTTGTATCGGGTCTTCAGTCGTGCCATCAGTCGAGCTCCGCTCCGGAGCGCCGCGTCACGCGCACGCGCCGGCCTTCGTCGTTGCGGGTCACACCCACGCGCGTCGGCTTGTGTTCCTTGGGGTCCACGATCGCCACGTTGGAGATGTGGATCGGCCCCTCGCGCTCGATCACGCCGACCTGCATGTTGGGGCGGCCGGGGACCGGGCGCTGATGGCGCTTGATCATGTTCAGGCCTTCGACATAGACCCGGTTCTTGGCCGGCTCCACGCGCATGACCTTGCCGGTCTTGCCCTTGTCCTTGCCGGAGATGACGATCACCTGGTCGTCGCTGCGGATCTTCGCGCCCATGGCTACAGCACCTCCGGCGCCAGCGAGACGATCTTCATGAACCCGCCGTCGCGCAGCTCGCGCGCCACCGGGCCGAAGATGCGCGTCCCGCGCGGGTTGTTCTGGGCGTCGATGATCACCGCGGCGTTCTCGTCGAACGCGATGTACGTGCCGTCCTCGCGCCCGAACTCCTTCTTCGTGCGCACGACGACCGCCTTCACCACGTCGCCCTTCTTGACCGTCCCGTTCGGGTTGGCCTGCTTGACCGTCGCGACGATGATGTCGCCGACCGACGCGTAGCGCCGGCGCGAGCCGCCCATCACGCGAATGGTCAGGATCTCGCGGGCGCCGGTGTTGTCGGCGACGCGCAGGCGCGTCTCGTTCTGGATCATCGCGCACGCTCCAGGACCTCGAGCAGCCGCCAGCGCTTGGTGCGCGACATCGGCCGGCACTCCTGGACGCGCACCGTGTCGCCCGCACTGGCGTCGTTGCTCTCGTCGTGGGCGTGCAGGGTCATCGAGGTGCGCATGATCTTCCGGTAGCGCTTGTGGCGGCGCGCGATGTCGATGCGCACCGTGATCGTCTTGTCGCCCTTGTCGGAGACCACGACGCCCTGGCGCACCTTCGGCTTGCCGGGCCCGTGCTCGGGCGCCAGCTGCTCGGTGACGGCGGGCGCCTCGGCCTGCGCATCGGCGCGCTTGGCCTTCTGCTTGGCGCGGTAGGCGCGGCGCTGGGTCGCGTTGCGAGCGCGCTTGGCCTGGCGGTCCGCGATGCGGTCCTCCAGGGTGCGCGGACCCGCGGCCTTCTTGGCCTTGGCCGCGCGCGCGGCGGCGTTGCGCTCCTTGCGGGTGGCCGAGTCGGCACCCTCATCGGGAGTCGCCGCGTTCTCGACCTCCTCCACGATGTTCTCTGGGGTGTCTTCTTCAGCCATCAGTTCTTCTCGTTCGGGTCCACACCGCGCTGGCGCGCGATGGTCAAGGCACGGGCCAGGTCGCGCTTGGCGGTGCGCAGGCCGGCGGTGTTCTCGAGCTCGCCGGTGGCGTGCTGGAGACGCAGGCCGAACAGCTCGCGCCGCTGCGTGACGATGTGATCGCGCAGGCCCTTGTCGTTCATGTCGCGCAGGTCGGTCGACTTCATCACTGACCGTCCTCGCGCTGCACGAACTTGGTCTTCACCGGCAGCTTATGACCCGCCAGGCGCATGGCCTCGCGAGCGAGCGGCTCCGGCACGCCGGAGAGCTCGAACATCACGCGGCCCGGCTTGACGACGGCCACCCAGCCCTCCGGGTTGCCCTTGCCGGAGCCCATGCGGGTCTCGGCCGGCTTCTTCGTGAAGGCCTTGTCCGGGAACACGTTGATCCAGACCTTGCCGCCACGCTTGATCTTGCGGGTCATCGCGATACGAGCCGCCTCGATCTGGCGGTTCGTCAGCCAGCCGGCCTCGAGGGCCTTCAGGCCGTAGTCGCCGAAGGCGACCGTCTGCTGGCCGCGGGAGAGCCCGTGCCGGCGCCCGCGGTGCACCTTGCGGTGCTTGACGCGCTTAGGGGAGAGCATTAGCGGGAGATCCCTCCAGAGAGGTCAGGGCGTCCGCCGCCGCGACCGCCGCCGCTGCTGCCGCCACGCCCGCCGCCGCCACCGCCGCGGCCACCGCCGCCGCCGAAGCCGCCACCGCCGCCGCGGCCACCGCCGCCACCACCGCCGCCGCCGCGGCCGCCGCCGAAGCCGCCACCGCCGCCGCCGCGACCGCCCGGACCGCCGCCCTGGCCGCCCCCGCCCTGGCCACCGCCGCGACCGCCGCGGCCACCACGACCGCCGCCGCCGCGCCCGTCGCCGCGCCCGCGGCCGTCACGCCCGCGACCGCCGCGGCGGTCGTCGTCGGACTGCTGCTGGCCGCCGGCCGGCTCGTCGAGCGACGTGAGGTCCTGCCCGGCGTAGCCTGCGGGCATGATCTCGCCCTTGTTGATCCAGCACTTGACGCCGATGCGGCCGAACGTCGTACGGGCCTCGTAGAAGCCGTAGTCGATGTCGGCGCGCATCGTGTGCAGCGGCACGCGACCGTCCGAGTAGGACTCAGAGCGCGCCATCTCGGCGCCACCGAGGCGGCCGCCGACCTGGATCTTGCAGCCCTTGGCGCCCGAGCGCATGGCGCTCGTGAGCGCGCGCTTCATCGCTCGCCGGAAGGCGACGCGATTCTGCAGCTGCTCGGCGATCGACTGCGCGACGAGCTTGGCGTCGAGCTCGGGGCGCTTGATCTCGAGGATGTTGACCTTGATGGCCTTGCCGGTCATGCGATGCAGATCGCGCCGCAGCGCGTCCACCTCGGAGCCGGACTTGCCGATCACGATGCCCGGGCGGGCCGTGTGGATGTTGACCTCCACCTCGGCCGCGTCCTTGCGGATCGTGATGTCCGAGAGGCCGGCGTGCGCGAGCTTGTTCGTGATGTGATCGCGAATCCGGACGTCCTCGATCAGGAAGTCCGAGAACTGGCGCTCAGAGAACCAGTTCGACTTCCAGTCGTGGATGTAGCCCACACGCATGGCCTCGGGATGAACCTTCTGACCCATGTGGGTTAGGACTCCTTCGGGGTGAGCGTGATTGACAGGTGCGAGGTGCGCTTGCGGATGCGCGTGGCGCGGCCCATGGCGCGCGGCCGGTAGCGCTTGAGCGTCGGCCCCTCGTCGGCGTGGACGTTGAAGATCCGCAGATCCTCGCCCAGCAGTTCGTGGTTGTGCTCCGCGTTGGCGATGGCCGACTCGAGCAGCTTGCTCCACGCCTTCGCCGCCCCGCGGGGGGTGTAGGCGAGGATCGCGCGCGCCTCGTTGACGTCCTTGCCGCGGATGTGGTCGCACACGAGCCGCGCCTTGCGCGCGGACGTGCGGACGTACTTGGCCTGGGCGGAGACCTTCAGGCCGACCGGGATCGCCTTGGGCTCCTCGGCCTTGCGGCCGCGGCGCCGGCGAGAGCGCGTAGCCGACTCGACCGCCTCTTCGGCGGCCTCCTCGGCCTGGTCGGCGACCTGCTCGGCCTCGCGCGCCTTGCGAGCGCGCTTGGACTTGGGCGCCTCGGCGGCGGCCTCCGCCGCGGCCTCGGCCTGCTCGGCGAGCTCCTCGGTCTCGGCGGCCGCGCCCTCGGCGGTCGGCGTGCCGGACTCCTCGGCGGCCTCGGCGGCCTCCTCGGCGGCGGCGGCCGCGCGTGCGGCCTCGGCGTCGGCCCGCTCCTGCTGATCGGTCGGCGTCTCCTCCACCTCGGCCGTGGTCTCCTCGACCTCGGCCGCGGCCGGAGTCTCCTCGACCTCGTCCTTCTTGTCTTCAGGATCGGGGCTCATCGGACCTTGCCCTTGGAGTCATGGCCGCGGTAGGTGCGCGTCGGCGCGAACTCGCCGAGCTTGTGCCCCACCATCGACTCCGAGACGAACACGGGAACGTGCTTGCGGCCGTCGTGGACGGCGATCGTGTGGCCGACCATCTCCGGGAAGATCGTCGACGCGCGCGACCACGTGCGGATCATCTGGCGCGAGTTCGAGGCGTTCATGGCCTCGATGCGGTCCATAAGACGGTCCTCGACCCACGGCCCCTTCTTGGAGGATCGGCTCATCAGCGGCCACCCTTCTTGCCGCGGCGCCGGCCACGGACGATGTAACGGTCGGACTGCTTGCCCTTCTTGCGGGTGCGGTAGCCGATGGTCGGCACGCCCCAGGGCGTCTGCGGATGGTTGCCCAGCGGGTTGCCACCCTCGCCGCCGCCGTGCGGATGGTCGACGGGGTTCATGGCGGTGCCGCGCGTCTGCGGGCGCACGCCCATGTGGCGCTTGCGACCGGCCTTGCCGACGGTGACGTTCTGGTGGTCGGAGTTGCCGACCACGCCGACCGTCGCCCGGCAGGCGGAACGGACCTGGCGCATCTCGCCCGAGGGCAGGCGCAGCGTCGCGTAGTCGCCCTCCTTGGCCATCAGCTGGATGCCCGTGCCGGCCGAGCGCGCCAGCTGCGCGCCGCGTCCGGGCTGGAGCTCCACGTTGTGGACCAGGGTGCCGACGGGCATCGCGGCCAGCGGCATCGCATTGCCCACTGTGATGTCGGCGCCCGGGCCCGAGAGCACGGTCATGCCGACGCGCAGCCGGTTGGGAGCGATGATGTAGGCCTTCGTGCCGTCGATGTAGTGCAGCAGCGCGATGTAGGCGGTCCGGTTGGGGTCGTACTCGATCGAGTGCACGCGGGCGGGCACGCCGTCCTTGGTGCGCTTGAAGTCGATCTTGCGGTACAGGCGCTTGGCGCCGCCACCGCGATGGCGCGCCGTCTTGCGGCCGAGCGCGTTGCGCCCGCCGGACTTCTTGAGCCCCTCGGTGAGGCTCTTCTCCGGCTCGGTCTTCGTGATCTCCTGGAAGTCCGGGAACGTGATGAACCGGCGACCGGGAGATGTGGGCTTGGGCTTGCGGATCGGCATGACTAGAGGTCTCCCTCCAGGCCCTGGAAGATCGGGATCGTGTCGCCCGGGCGCACCTGCACGACGGCCTTCTTCCAGGCACGGGTGCGGCCGGCGGTGACGCCGCGGCGCTTGGGCTTGGACGGCACCTTCGATGTCCGGACCTCGACCACGTGCACGTCGAAGAGCGCCTCGACGGCCTGCTTGATCTGGGTCTTGTGCGCCTTGTCGTGCACGCGGAACGTGTACTTGTCGGCAGTCGCCAGCACGTAGGACTTCTCGGAGACGACCGGGCGGATGATCACCTGGCTGTGGTCCATCAGGAGGCCTTCCTGGCTCGCGCCGTCAAGTTGTCCAGCGCGTCCTGCGAGAGCACGACGACCGCCGCGCCGACCAGGTCAGCCACGCCGACGTCGTCGACGTGCAGGACGACGACACGGGCGAGGTTGCGGAACGACTTGGCCGCCGTCAGCTCGTCGTCGGCCAGCGCGACCAGCACGCTGCCGCCGCGGTGGGCGTGCAGCAGGTCGGCCGCCTTGGCGGTCGACGGCGCGTCGAACGAGCTCGCGTCGACCACGTGGATCGTCTCGCGCTCGGCGTGGATCGACAGCGCGGAGCGCAGCGCCGCGCGGCGTGCCTTGCGGTTGACCTTGAGGACGTAGTGGCGCGGGCTCGGCCCGAAGACCGTGCCGCCGCCCGTCCAGATCGGCGAGCGCGACGTGCCGGCGCGAGCGCGGCCGGTGCCCTTCTGGCGCCACGGCTTGGCGGAGCCGCCGGAGACCATCCCGCGCGTCTTGGTCGCGTGCGTGCCCTGCCGGCGCGCGGCGAGCTCGGCCACGACGACCTCGTGCACGAGCGGGCCGTTGAACGGCTGCCCGAAGACGTCCGGGTCGAGCGTCACGGCCGCACCGCCACCAAGGGTCGAGGCGGAGCCAGGTCGGATGCTCGGGGTGGGGCCGAGGGGCTGCGTTGCCTGGTCATCCATCGGTGCGCACCTCCACGGTGCCGCCCTTGGGGCCCGGGACCGAACCGCGGACGAGCATCAGGTTGCGGTCGGGCATCAGCTCGACGATCGTCAGGCCCTTCTGGGTCACCCGCCGGCCGCCCATGCGGCCGGGGCCCTTGATGCCCTTGAACACGCGCGACGGCGTGGCCGACGCGCCGATCGAGCCCGGCGCGCGTACGTTGTGCGAGCCGTGGGCCTTCGGGCCGGCGGCGAAGTTGTGGCGCTTGATCGTGCCCTGGAAGCCCTTGCCCTTGCCCGGACCGGCGACCTTGACCTTCTGGCCGACCTCGAAGGCGGCCACGGTCACGGTGTCGCCGACCACGAGCTCGCCCGCTTCGTCGCGGAACTCCACGAGCTTGCGCACGGGCGGGGCGTCGACCTTCCTCAGGTGCCCCAGCAGCGGCTTGTTGAGCGCTTTCTCACGGACCGCCCCGAAGCCGAGCTGCACGGCTTCATACCCGTCGGCCTCGTTGGTGCGGATGGCCGTGACGGGGCAGGGGCCCGCCTCGAGCACGGTCACGCGCTCGACCTTTCCGTCTTCGAGGAAACGCTGGGTCATTCCCAGCTTCTTGGCGAGGATGGCAGGCATTACGGTCGGATGCCCGGGATGGGGTGGAGGGGATGCATGCCGTTCATCAGTTGAAGGCGAGTCGGATCTCGATGTCCACGCCGGCGGGAAGATGGTCGAGCCGCTGAAGCGAGTCGACGGTCTTGGGCGTGGGCTGGTGAATGTCGATCAGGCGCTTGTGCGTCCGGATCTCGAAGTGCTCCTGGGAGTCCTTGTCCTTGAAGGGGGACTTCACCACGGCGTACACGTTCTTTTCCGTCGGCAGAGGCACCGGGCCAGAGACGGTGGCGCCGGTCCGCGTCGCGGTCTCGACGATCTCCTTGGCCGCGGTCTCGATGGCCGACGAGTCGTACGCCTTGAGACGAATGCGGATCTTGTTCTGGGCTATGGCCACGTTCTGTCCGGTACTTGAGATGAAATCTAGGCTGGTCTTTTGCGCGCGATGAGGGCGGCCCCCGGGCTCCGGGGCCCGCCCTCTCATAGGTCGTATCTGTCGACTTCGCGAGCCGTGACGGGCGCTATGGCGACCGCCACGGGTGAATTACTGGATTACTGAACGATCTCCGTCACCACGCCGGAGCCGACCGTGCGGCCACCCTCGCGGATGGCGAAGCGCAGACCGGCGTCCATGGCGATGGGCTGGATCAGTTCGACTTCCATCTGGATGTTGTCGCCGGGCATGACCATCTCCGTGCCCTCGGGCAGGTTGGCGACGCCGGTCACATCCGTGGTGCGGAAGTAGAACTGGGGCCGGTATCCGTTGAAGAACGGGGTGTGGCGGCCGCCCTCTTCCTTCTTGAGGACGTAGACCTCGGCCATGAACTTCGTATGCGGGGTGATCGAATTGGGCTTGCACAGCACCTGCCCGCGCTCGATCTCCTCGCGCTTGACGCCGCGGAGCAGGCAGCCAACGTTGTCGCCGGCCTGGCCCTGGTCGAGGATCTTGCGGAACATCTCGACGCCGGTCACCACGGTCGAGGCGACCTGCGGGTGGATGCCCACGATCTGCACCGTGTCGCCGGTGTTGACGATGCCCTGCTCGATGCGACCGGTCGCCACCGTGCCGCGGCCGGTGATCGAGAACACGTCCTCGACCGGCATCAGGAATGGCTTCTCCAGCTCGCGCAGGGGCTCCGGGATGTACGTGTCGAGCTGCTCGGCGAGGTCGAGGATCTTGGCGACGTACTCCTCGTCACCGTCCAGCGCCTTCAGCGCCGAGCCGATGACGAACGGGATGTCGTCGCCCGGGAACTCGTACTCGTTGAGCAGGTCGCGCACCTCGACCTCGACGAGCTCCAGGAGCTCATCGTCGTCGACCATGTCGGCCTTATTGAGGAACACGACGATGTACGGCACGCCCACCTGACGGGCGAGCAGGATGTGCTCGCGCGTCTGCGGCATCGGGCCGTCCGCCGCCGAGACCACGAGGATCGCACCGTCCATCTGGGCGGCGCCCGTGATCATGTTCTTCACGTAGTCCGCGTGACCGGGGCAGTCCACGTGGGCGTAGTGACGGTTCTCCGTCTCGTACTCCACGTGCGAGGTGGCGATGGTGATGCCGCGGGCCTTCTCCTCAGGAGCGTTGTCGATCTCCTCGAAGGACCGAGCCTGTCCGCCGTACTTCTCCGAAAGGACCTTGGTGATGGCCGCCGTCAGCGTCGTCTTGCCATGGTCGATGTGACCGATGGTGCCGACATTGACGTGCGGCTTGTCCCGCGTGAACTTCTCCTTCGCCACTTTCTACTCGCTCCTATCTCGAAAACCCGTTCTGAGGCGAACCCGTGCAGACTACCGCGTCTACGCTGGCACCGGCACGCCGGTGCGACCCTCGACCACCTTCTCGGCGATGTTGGTCGGGACTTCCTCGTACTTGTCGAACTGCATCGTGTATGTCGCTCGGCCCTGGGTCATCGAGCGCACGTCGGTGGCATAGCCGAACATCTCGCTGAGCGGGACGTGAGCGGTGATCACCTTCGCGTTGCCGCGCTCCTCCATGCCGTGCACGTGTCCGCGGCGGCGGCTGAGGTCCCCGATCACGTCGCCCATGTAGTCCTCAGGCGTGACGACCTCGACGGCGAACACCGGCTCCAGCAGCACCGGCTTGGCGCGGCGGGCTGCTTCCTTGAGCGCCAGCGAGCCGGCGATCTTGAACGCGATCTCCGATGAGTCCGTGTCGTGGTACTTGCCGTCCACGAGCGTGACCCGGACGTCGACCATCGGGTAGCCGGCGCGCACGCCGGTCTCCAACGCCTCTTCGACGCCCTTCTCGATCGCCGGGATGAACTCGGTCGGGACCGAGCCGCCCTTGATCTTGTTGACGAAGTCGAAGCCCTCGCCCGGGGCCGGCTCGAGGTTGATGTAGACGATGCCGTACTGGCCGGAGCCACCGGTCTGGCGCACGTGGCGCCCCTCGACCTTCTCCGCCGTGCCGCGCACCGTCTCCCGGTAGGAGACCTGCGGGCGACCGACGTTGGCGTCGACCTTGAACTCGCGGAACATGCGGTCCACCAGCACCTCGAGGTGCAGCTCGCCCATGCCCGAGATCTCCGTCTGCCCGGTGTCCTCGTTCGTCTGGACCCGGAACGTCGGGTCCTCCTCGGCGAGCCGGCCGAGCGCGACGGACATCTTCTCCTGGTCGGACTTGGTCTTGGGCTCGATCGCCACCGAGATCACCGGGTCGTCGAACGTGATCGCCTCGAGCTTGATCGGCCGGTCGGGCGCGGCGAGCGTGTCGCCGGTCACGACCTGCTTGATGCCGACCGCGGCGGCGATATCGCCCGCGTAGATCTCTTGAACGTCCTCGCGGTCGTTGGCGTGCATCATCAGGATGCGCCCGATCCGCTCGGTCCGGCCCGTCGTGACGTTGAGCACGCGCGAGCCCGCCTCGAGCTTGCCCGAGTAGACGCGGAAGTACGTGAGCTTGCCGACGTAGGGGTCGGCCGCGATCTTGAAGGCCAGGGCGCTGAAGGGCTCGGAGTCGTCGGGCTTGCGGATCGCCTCGCGCTCCTCACCGCCCTTGACCGGCTCCAGGCCGATCATCGGGGGGACGTCGAGCGGCGACGGCAGATACGCGATGACCGCGTCCAGCAGCGGCTGCACGCCCTTGTTCTTGAAGCTGGAGCCACACAGGACGGGCGTGAGCTGGCTCGTGAGCGTCGCCTTGCGGATGGCCTCGACCAGCAGCGGCGCCGGGATCTCCTGGTCCTCGAGGATCATCTCGAGCAGCTCGTCGTCGTAGTGCGAGACCTCCTCGAGCAGGTGCTCGCGCGCCGCCTGGGCCGCCTCGAGCAGGTGGCCGGGGATCTCCTCGACGGAGACCTCCTTGCCCAGCTCGTCCTTGTAGACGATGGCCTTCATGGCGACGAGGTCGACGATGCCCAGGAAGTCGCTCTCCGCGCCGATCGGCAGCTGGATCGGCACGGGATGCGCGCCGAGGCGGTCGATCATCGTCTGAACGCCACGGTCGAAGTCCGCGCCGATGCGGTCCATCTTGTTGATGTAGGCGATGCGGGGGACGTGGTACTTGTCCGCCTGGCGCCAGACGGTCTCCGACTGCGGCTCTACGCCCGCCACAGAATCGAACAGCGCGACAGCACCGTCGAGCACGCGCAGCGAGCGCTCCACCTCGACGGTGAAGTCGACGTGGCCGGGCGTGTCGATGATGTTGATGCGATGGTCGTGCCACTCGCAGGTGGTCGCGGCCGACGTGATCGTGATGCCGCGCTCCTGCTCCTGCTCCATCCAGTCCATCGTCGCGGCGCCCTCGTGCACCTCGCCCATCTTGTGCGACTTTCCGGTGTAATAGAGGATGCGCTCGGTCGTCGTCGTCTTGCCCGCATCGATGTGGGCCATGATCCCGATGTTTCGGGTCTTCTCGAGCGTGAACTTGCGCGGCATGGAGGTATCTCTTCTCTGTTCTGCGGTCTTCCTGCGTAGGTGCCCCGAGAGCGGGCAAAAAAACGGGCCCTTCCGGGCCCGTGTCGTTCACATGCTGCGAGGCCCTGTCGGCAGGTGGGCTATGTCTCGCGTGACTCCATGTGAAGGACCGGGGTGCTTCCGCGCCGCAGCACTCCTCGCGCTGCGACGGCGTTTGAATATAGCAGGGGATGCCGCGCCGGGCGGGTGAATCCGCTAGGCCGCCGCGACCGGCTCGAGCGGCAGCACGAGCCGCTCGCGCAACTCCTGCGTCACCTCCAGCGTGCGCTCGCGGGACCGCCTGCGGACCCAGCCGCGACCGAGCATCGCGTCCAGCAGCGCGGCGCCGAGCGCGCCGGCGACATGCGGGCAGCGCTCCGTCCAGTCCACGCACGCGCGCACGAGCGGACGCTTGAGCCGCTGGAGCGCCTCCAGCTCGACCCCGAAGGCGTCGGCATAGAAGCGCTCGGCGTCGCCGGGGACGAGGAACGCGCCGTCGCGCAGCTCGAGCGCGCCGTGCTCGACCAGGGTGTCGGCGAGCGCGACGCCGGCGCGGCCCGCGAGGTGGTCGTAGCAGGAGCGTGCCTCGCGCATCGCCTGGCGCCGGTTGACGGCGCGCAGGCCGATCGGCCGCTCCTCGCCCCTGGTCAGCCGCGCGAGCGCCTCCAGCGCCTCGGCCACCTCGGGTCCGGCGAGCCGCGCTTCGCGCGTGCGCCCGCGCGACTCGATCGTGACGATCCTCGCGGCCTCGAGCTTGGCGAGGTGGCCGCTGATGGTCGACGGAGCGACGCCGACGCGCATGGCCAGAGCGCCCGCCGACAGCGGCGGGCCGAGCAGCTCCTCGAGCATCCGCATGCGCGTCGGCTCGGCGATCAGGGCAGCGATCTCGGCGATCTCGGGCACCCGTCCAGCGTAGGCGCCCGACGCTTCGGCCGGGGCCGAAACGTCGCACGCCTATCGTGGCCCGATGCCCGCCAAGGAGTCCATGCCGCGCGGGGCGCCGCCCCGGACCGTGTCAGGCCGCGACGCCGTCGCGGCCGTCCTGCGCGATCCCGCGGCCATCGTCCCGCCCGTCGACGCGCCGGGTCCGTTCGGCACGATCGCCTGGCTGCGCGCGACGGTCTCGCGCTTCAGCAACGGCGAGGCGCACGCGCGCCGGCGTGCGCTGGTCGAGGCCCGGATCGCCGCGCTCGACGGGCAACGCCTGCGCGAACTCGCAGCCGCCGGCACCCCGCCGCTGCGCGTCCTGGCGACCGAGTCGGGCGTTGCCGAGGCGGACGCCGACCGCGTCGTCGAGGCGGTCGCGACCGTCGCCGCCGCCTACCACCCCGGCACGTCCGCGCCGGGCGCCGACGCCGCCGTCGCCACGCTCGCCGAGCTGCTCCCGCCCGCCGCGGAGGAGGAACTCGCCCAGCACATCGCGCTGCTCGTGCAGGCGAGCACGGCGACCGCCACGCTGATCGCGCGCGGCGGGGACCTCACGCTGCCGCCGGTCCCGACGACCAGGCGCCTCACGCCCGACGGGCTCGTGGTGCTCGACCTCACCGGCCTCCCGTTCGGCGCCGGGCCGCGACGGTGTCCCGGCGAGGCCGTCGCCCGGGCGCTCGTGGAAGGCGCGCTGCGATGAGCTTCGCCGCGCTGCACCGGCCCGGGGACCCGCTGCTGCTGCCGAACGCGTGGGATCACGCCTCGGGCGCCGCGTTCGCCCAGGCGGGGTTCCCCGCGCTCGGCACGACGAGCCTCGGGGTCGCCGCCGCGCTGGGCCGCCCGGACGGCGCGAACGAGACCAAGGAGGCCACCTACGAGCTCACGCAGCGGCTCGTCGGGCTCGGCGTCCACGTCACGGTCGACGCCGAGAACGGGTACAGCAGCGACCCCGCCGAGGTCGCCGACTACGCCCAGCGCCTGGCCGTCCTCGGCGTGGCCGGGATCAACCTCGAGGACCAGCTCGCGGACGGCCACGAGGCGATCGTCGCGGCCGTCAAGCGCCGCACGCCGACGCTCTTCGTCAACGCCCGCGTCGACACGTTCTGGCTCGCCGACGGCGATGTCCGCGACACCCTGGAGCGCGCCGCGCGCTACGTCGCCGCGGGCGCCGACGGCATCTTCGTCCCCGGCGTGGCCGACGAGGCGACGATCGCGACGCTCGCGGAGCGCATCGACGCGCCGCTCAACGTGCTCGCCAGCCACCCGCTCCCCCGCCTGGCGGCGCTCGGCGTCGCGCGCGTGAGCACCGGCTCCGCGCTCTTCCGGGTCGCGCTGGGAGCGGCCGCGGACGCCGCGGCAGCGCTGCGCGCCGGCGGCACGCTCCCGCCGGCGCCCGGCTACGGCGACGTCAACGCGCTCAGTCGACGGTGAGCACGAGCTTGCCGTGCACGTGCCCGCCTTCCAGGCGCTCCAGCCCGTCGGACGCCCTCTCCAGCGGGTAGGTCTCGACGATGTGCGGGCGCAGGGCGCCGTCGGCGGCCAGCGGCGCGATGTGCTCGCCGAGGTCGTAGCCGCTCGGGCGGACGAACACGTAGCCGGTCTCGATGTGCTCGTGCTCGCCCGGCGGCTGCGCGATCGAGACCAGCCGCCCACCCGTGCGCAGCGACGCGAACGCCTGCTCCAGGCCGGGACCGCCGAAGAGGTCGAACGCGGCGTCGGCGCCGCTGCCGGAGTTCAGCGCGCGCACCTGGTCGGGCACGTCGTCGGCGCCGTAGTCCAGCGGCTCGGCTCCCAGCTGGCGCAGGAAGTCATGGCTGCTCGGCCCGCCCGTCGCGATCACGCGGGCGCCGCGCGCGAGCGCGAGCTGGATCGCGAAGTGCCCGACACCGCCGGAGCCCCCGGTGACGAACAGCAGCTCGCCGCCGCGCAGGCCGAGGCGCTCGAGGCTCTGATGGGCGGTGAGGGCGGCGAGCGGCAGCGCCGCGGCCTCCTCGAAGCTCAGCCCCTCGGGCGCGGGCGCCAGGAAGCCCTCGGGCACGGTGACGTACTCGCAATACGTGCCGTACTGGAGCTCGTGGCGCCGGCAGTAGCCGTAGACGGCGTCTCCCGGTTTGAACCAGGTGACGGCGGGGCCCACCCGCTCGACCACGCCGGCGGCGTCCCAGCCGAGGATCAGCGGGAAGTGATACGGGAAGGCGCCGGCGAGATAGCCCTCGCGGACCTTGTAGTCGACGGGATTGAGCGCCGCGGCGCGCACGCGCACCAGCACTCCGTCGGGGGCAACGGGCGGTGGCTCGATGTCCATCAACTCGAGCTTGTCGCGCCCGCCCCACGCATTCACGGCCATGGCACGCATTCGGGAAGCGATTATCCACGCCGCAACGGGGACACACGTTCCGGTCGCGCCCGCAAGCCCGCTCGCAGCGCGGATACGGCGCTCGACGGCCCCACCCGCGCGGTCAGGACGCGGACTACCAGCGGTAGTGCGCGAAGGCCTTGTTGGCCTGCGCCATGCGGAAGATGTCGTCCTTGCGCTTGTAGGCGCCGCCCTGCTGGGACTGCGCGTCCATCAGCTCGTTCGCGAGCCGCTGCGCCATCGACTTCTCGCGGCGGTTGCGCGAGAACTCGACGAGCCAGCGCACGGCCAGCGTGCGGGCCCGGCGCGCGGGCACCTCGACCGGCACCTGGTACGTGGCGCCGCCGACACGGCGGGAACGCACCTCGAGCACCGGCGTCAAGGACTTGATCGAGATCTCCAGCGCCTCCACCGGGTCCTTGCCCGTGCGCTCGGAGAGGATCGCCAGCGCGTCGTAGACGATGCGCTCGGCGGTCGACTTCTTGCCGTCGAGCATCACCTTGTTGATGACCTGCTGGACGAGCTTGGAGCGGTGGACGGGGTCCGGATCGACCGGACGGATACTCGCGGCGGCGCGGCGCGGCATTACTTGGCCTTCACTCCGTACTGGGACCGTGCCTTCTTACGGTCAGACACCCCGGCGGCGTCCAGCGTCCCGCGGACGACCTTGTAGCGGACGCCCGGCAGGTCCTTGACGCGGCCGCCGCGCACGAGCACGACGGAGTGCTCCTGCAGGTTGTGGCCCTCGCCCGGGATGTAGACCGTGACCTCCATCTGGTTCGTCAGCCGCACGCGGGCCACCTTGCGCAGAGCCGAGTTCGGCTTCTTGGGCGTGGTGGTGTACACGCGCGTGCAGACCCCGCGACGCTGCGGAGCGGCCACCTTCTTCTTGCGGCCCTTACCGGACTTCAAGCCGGGGGTGGCGAGCTTCTTCGTCTTCGGGTTGCGGCCCTTTCGGACCAGCTGGGACGTCGTCGGCATACGGCGCGTGATGGTAGCAGTGGCGCTATAGGCCGGTTAGAGGATGGCCTTGGGGTAGGCGCGCGTCGCGGCGGCCGCCAGCGCGACCAGCCAGGCGAGGCAGATGAGCAGGTCCAGCCACGGATGCCCGCCGCCGAGCAGGAAGCCGCGCAGCCCTTCGACCTCGTACGTGAGCGGGTTGATGCGCGCGATCACGTGCAGCCAGCCGGGCATGATCGCCAGCGGGTAGAGCGCGCTGGAGGCGAAGAACAGCGGCATCATCACGAGCTGCCCGATGCCCATGAAGCGCTCGCGCTCCTTGACCAGCGAGGCGATCGTCATCGACAGGCAGGCGAACACTCCCGTGCCGACCGCGAGCAGGACGAGCGCGCCGGCCACGCCGATCACCGACCACTTCAGGCCGATGCCCGCGATCGCGACCACGATCAGCAGCACGACGGCCTGCACGATCGCGCGCGTCGCGGCGCCCGCGGCCTTGCCCAGCACGAGCGCCGTGCGCGGCAGCGGGGTCGCCAGCAGCCGCTGCAGCTGGCCGACGTCGCGCTCCCAGATCACCGCGAGCCCGAAGAAGATCGCCACGAACATCGCGGCCTGGGCCATCACGCCCGGCGTCAGGAACGCGCGGTAGTCGACGCCGCCGGTGGGGATCGAGCGCAGCCGGCTCATCGCCGTGCCGAACACGAACAGCCACAGCAGCGGCTGGACCGAGCGCGTGACCAGGTCGAGCTGGCTGTGGCGGAGCTTGCGCCACTCGGTCAGCGACATCGCGGCGGTGCCGGCGGCGAGCCGGCGCAGCGGCCCCCCGGCGAGCGCGGCCGGGCGCCGGGCCTCAGCCGAGCCGGCGGGCGACGCGGCGCTGGGTGCGGACATCGCTGATCCTCCCCTCTTCGGCGATCACGTGGCCGGTGACGGCCCGGAAGACCTCCTCGAGCGAGCGCGCCGCGTGGCGCGAGAGCAGCTCGTCGGGCGTGCCGCGCTCGACGATCCGGCCGTGGTCCATGATCACGAGCCGGTCGCAGTGGCGCTCGGCCTCCTCCATCAGGTGTGTCGTGACCACCACGGTCGTGCCCGCCTCGGCGCGCAGCCCGTGTACGCGCTCCCAGACGAGCGCCCGCGCCGTCGGATCGAGGCCGACGGTCGGCTCGTCGAGGAACAGCACCTCCGGGCGGTTGAGCAGCGCGGTCGCGATCTCCAGCCGGCGCAGCATGCCGCCGGAGAACGTCCGCGCGAGCCGGTCGAGGATCGGCTCGAGCTCCATCGCGTCGACCGCGGCGGCGATGCGCGCCGCGCGCTCGCGCTTGGGCACGCTGGTGACGCGCGCGTAGAAGTCGAGGTTCTCGCGCGCGGTCAGACCGCCGTCGGCCGACAGCGCCTGCGGCACGTAGCCGATCGAGGCGCGCACGGACAGGCTGTCGGCGCGCACGTCGTAGCCCGCGACCGCGGCCTGGCCCGCGCCGGGCTTGAGCAGCGTGGTGAGCACGCGCAGCGTCGTCGTCTTGCCCGCGCCGTTCGGGCCCAGCACCCCGAAGACCTCGCCGCGCTCGATCTCGAACGTGACGTCGTCGACCGCGGTGATCGCGCCGAAGCGAACCACCAGTCCCGAGGCGGCGACGGCGTTCATGACTCGGCGACCGGGGCGTGCATGAGATGCATGAGCCGCTGGCGGCGCTCGTTGAGCTCGGCCTCGAACGTCTCGAGCTCCGCCGTGCGCCGGCGCACGCGCTCGAGCAGCGAGTTCGTGTGCTCCAGCGCCTCGCCGAGGATGCGCTGCTGCTCGGCGGGATCGGAGGTCTCGCGCCACTCGCGCCGGCGTGTGGCGCGGGCGTCCTCGCCGTGCATCACGTCGCGCAGCTCCTCGAGCGAGAGCCCGAGCAGGTGCTTGAGCCGGACCAGCTCGCGCAGGCGCTCGACGTCCTCGGCCGTGTACTCGCGGTGCGCGCCCGCCGAGCGCTCGTCGGACGCCGCCAGCAGCCCGATCTCCTCGTAGTAGCGGACGGTCCGCGGCGTCGTCTGCGTGGCCTTGGCGAACTCCCCGATCCGCACCGCTCAGTCCCCCTTGGGCCGCAGCAGCGACACGACCGCGCCGACCATCGACGTGGCGGCCAGCACCCACAGCGCCGTGTGCATGTTGGAGATGAACGGGTCCAGCGTGCGCTCGTCGAGCCCGGTGGTGACGCCCGAGAAGATCTTGAACAGCGTGCCCTTGTCGACCGACGAGGTGACGATCGCGAGCACGAACGCGATCGAGACGACCGCGCCGGTGTTCTGCAGCATCGTCCGCGCGCCGGCCGCGATCCCGCGCCGGTAGGTCGGCACCGTGCCCATCATCGCCGCCGTGTTGGGGCTGTTGAACATGCCCGAGCCGACGCCGACGACGAACAACCACAGCGCCGACCAGAAGTACGCCGTGTGCACGCCGAGCGTCGTCATCCCGATCAGCGCCAGGCCGCCCACGACCATGCCCCACGCGGCCAGCGCGCGTGAGCCGCGGCGATCGGCCCAGATGCCCGCCAGCGGCGAGGCGATCAGCATGCCGATCGCCATCGGCGCGAGCTCGATGCCGGCCTTGATCGGGTCGTCGCCCTTGACGCCCTGGAAGTAGAAGACGAACAGGAACAGCAGCGCGAAGCGCGACAGGCCGTTGATGAAGGCCGCCGCGGTGGCGGCCGCGAACAGCCGGTTCTGGAAGATCGAGAGGTCGAGCATCGGCGCCTTGTGGTGGCGCTCGATCAGCACGAACAGTGGCAGCAGCACGATGCCGACGGCGATCCCGCCGAGCGTCAGCGGGTCGGTCCAGCCGTTCAGCCCCGCGCGCGAGAGCCCGTACACGAGCCCGGTCAGCCCCGCCACGAACGTGACGACGCCGGGGATGTCGAAGCCGCGCACGCGATCGGGCTTGGCCAGCTCGCGCAGGATCAGCGCCGCCCACAGCGACCCGATCGCCGCGAACGGCAGGTTGAACCAGAAGACCCAGTGCCAGGAGACCGAGACCAGCGCGCCGCCCAGCACCGGGCCGATCACGAGCCCGACGGCGGCCACCATCGTGTTGGTGCCCATCGCCATCCCGAGCTGCTCGCGCGGGAACGCGTCGGTGACGATCGCGCCCGCGTTGGCGAACAGGAACGCGCCGCCGATGCCCTGCGCGATCCGCCACAGGATCAGCTCGGTGCCGTCGCCCGAGAACCCGGCGCCCAGCGATGCGAGCCCGAACAGCGCGAAGCCGAGCACGTACGCCTGCTTGCGCCCGAACAGGTCAGACAGGCGGCCGGCGAACAGCACCAGCACGGTCGAGGAGATCATGTAGGCGAGGATCACCCAGACGAGCGAGAGGATGCTCGTGCCGAGCGCGCGCTCGAGGTCCGGCAGCGCGATGATCAGCGTGCCGGAGTTGATGGTCGCGAGCAGCATCCCGAGGCTCGTGCACGAGAGCGCCCACCACTTGTAGTGCTCATGCCCGGCATCCACCCCCACTCGGCGCCGCCGGGCGATGGATTGTTCGACAGCCATGGAATTTGATTCTAACGTAAGCGTGAACTTCGGGCCAGCACCGCCTGCGCGGCGTTGTGGCCCGGGATCCCGCTGACCGCGCCGCCGCGCTTGGCGCCCGCCCCGCAGACGAAGACGTTGGGGTGCGCGGTCTCGACGCCCCACGTCCCCACCTCCTCCTCGCTCTCGGCGTACGGCCACGACAGGTCGTTGTGGAAGATGTTGCCGCCCGGCATGCCGAGCTCGGCCTCGATCTCCACCGGCGTCCGCGCCTCCAGGCACGGCTCGCCGGCCGGGCTCACGTACAGGCAGTCCTCGATCGGCTCGGCCAGGAAGCTGTTGAGCGAGCGCAGCGTCGCGTCGATCGCCTCCGCCTTGGCCGCCGCGTGGTCGCCCGCGAACAGGCGCGCCGGCATGTGCATCGCGAAGCACGTCAGCGTCTGCGCACCCGAGGCCTGCAGCTCCGAGCCGAGGATCGACGGGTCCGTGAGCGAGTGGCAGTAGACCTCGCACGGTGCCAGCGGCGGGATCCGGCCCGCGGCGGCGTCCGCGTGGGCCGCGTCCAGCTGCGACGCGGACTCGTTGACGTGGAACGTGCCCGCGAACGCGTCGCGCGGGTCGACGGAGGCGTCGCGCACGCGCGGCAGCCGGGCCAGCAGCATGTTCAGCTTCAGTTGCGAGCCCTCGGGCTCCGGGCCGGGCGGCGGCTCGCCGAGCAGCCGCGCCAGCACGTGCGGCGCGACGTTGGCCAGCAGGTCGGCGCCCTCGGCCGAGCCGCCGTCCCAGCGCACCAGCACGCGCTCGCCGTCGGTCTCGATGCCGGTCACGTCGACGTCGGTGCGCAGCTCCGCCCCGGCCGCCCACGCGGCGCCGGCCAGCCCCTCGGTGAGCGCGCCCATGCCGCCAACCGGCACGTCCCAGTCGCCGGTTCCGTTGCCGATCACGTGGTAGAGGAAGCAGCGGTTCTGGCGCAGGAGCGGATCGTCGGAGCGCGCGAACGTCCCGACGACGGCGTCGGTGAGCACGATGCCGCGCTCGAGGTCGCCCTCGACGTAGCGCTCCACGAGCTCCGACAGCGGCCGCTCGAACAGCGCCTCCCACGCCTCGCCGCCGACCGCCGCGCGCAGCTGCTCGCGCGACGGCAGCGGCTGCGTCAGCGTCGGGAAGACGGCCGCGGCGACGCGCTCGGTCAGCGCCTGCAGCTCGGGCCAGGGCGGCTGGCCGGCGGCGATCAGCAGCCCCGTGCCGTCGTGGCGCGGCGTGTAGGAGGCGACGCGGCGGCGGCGCAGCTCCAGGGTCAGCCCGAGCTCGGCCCGCAGGACTTGCGGCATCAGCGAGACGAGGTACGAATAGCGCGACAGCCGTGCCTCCACTCCCGCCCACGGGCGCTCTGAGACGGTCGCGCCGCCGAGCTGCGGGCGGCGCTCGAGCAGGAGCACGGAGCGCCCGCCGCGCCCGAGGTACGCGGCCGCGACGAGCCCGTTGTGCCCGCCGCCGACGATTATGGCGTCGTAGGCGATGACAATGCCTCGAAGAGCTCCGTGTACGGCAGGCCGGTGGCCTCCGCGACGGGGCGGTAGGTGACCTTCCCGGCGACGACGTTGACGCCCTTCGCGAGCCCCGGGTTCTCGGCCGCCGCGCCCGCGACGCCGGCGTCGGCGACGTGCAGGACGAAGGGCAGCGTCGCGTTGGTCAGCGCGCGCGTCGACGTGACCGGGACCGCGCCGGGCATGTTGGCCACGCAGTAGTGCAGGACGCCGTCGACCTCGTAGACCGGATCGGTGTGGGTCGTCGGCCGCGACGTCTCGAAACAGCCCCCCTGGTCGATCGATACGTCAACCAACACGGCCTGGCGCTTCATCAGGCTCAATTGCTCGCGCCGGATCACGTACGGCGCCTTCGCGCCGTGCACCAGCACGGCGCCGATCACGAGGTCCACCTCCGGCAGCCGCTGCTCGATGTCCAGCGTCGAGGCGTAGCACGTGTCGGCGCGGCCGTTGAACGCGATGTCGAGCTCGCGCAGACGGTCGATGTTGCGGTCGTAGACGTAGACCGTGGCCTCCATCCCGAGCGCGATGAACGCGGCGTTCATGCCGACCACGCCGCCGCCGATGATCATGACCTTGGCGGCCGCCACCCCGGGTACGCCGCCGAGCAGGATGCCGCGCCCGCCGAGCGGCTTCTCGAGCATGAACGCGCCGGCCTGCGTGGCGATCTTCCCGGCCACCTCGCTCATCGGCGCCAGCAGCGGCAGGCGCCCGCGCGCGTCCTCGACCGTCTCGTAGGCGACGCAGGTCGCTCCCGACTGGACCAGGCCGCGCGTCAGCTCGGGGTCGGGCGCGAGGTGCAGGTACGTGAAGAGCGTGTGGCGCGGCTCGAGCATCGCCACCTCGACCGCCTGCGGCTCCTTGACCTTGACGACCATGTCGGCCTCGCCGAACACCGCCGCCGCGTCGGGCAGGATGCGCGCGCCCTGGGAGCTGTACTCGGTGTCGGAGATCGCCGAGCCCTCGCCGGCCCCGGCCTGCACGAGCACTTCATGGCCGTGCTCGACCAGCTCGCGCACGCCCGCGGGCGTGAGCGCGACGCGGTACTCGTCGGTCTTGATCTCGGTGGGGACGCCGACCTTCATGAGTGTGTCTCCTGTCGGACGAGCTCTCGCCCTCGCAGCGCGAGCCAGAAGTCGATGCGATCACGCGCCGAGTCCAGCGACCGCCCCGTCAGATCCTCGACGCGGCGGATCCGGTAGCGCAGGGTATGACGGTGGCAGAACAGCACCTTGGCGGCGCGCTCCCACTGGCCGTTGCATTCGATGAACGCCTCCAGCGAGCGCATCAGCTCGCCGCCGTACGCGCCTTCGGACTCCTCGATCGGGGCGAGGATGGAGTCGCAGAACAGCCGCAGCGCGTCGTCGTCCTGCAGCGAGAGCAGCAGCTGGAAGGACCCGAGGTCGCGGTACGTGGCGAGCGCACCGGTGCCGTTGCCGTTCTCGGACAGCGCGCGCGCCTCGAGCGCGCAGCGCGCCTCGTGGAAGCCGCGCCGCAGCTCGGCGGGCGACACGGTGCGCCCCGCGCCCGCGGACAGCTCCGCCCGCGATTCCAGCGCCACGCGCGAGCGCAGGCGCTCGGCCAGCGCGAAGAATCCGTCGTCGTCGCCCGCCGGCAGCAGCGCGCACAGGAAGCGCCCGGTCGAGGCCACGAGCCCGCCGGCCTCCTCGTCGACCGCGCGACCCAGGGCATCCTCGGCGGCCGCGCGCGCGGCCCGCGGCGGCGCGAGTACGAGCGCGCCGGCGCGCTCGTGCAGGCCGAACGGCTCGAGCCGGCGCGCCAGCTCCGGCCCCGCCAGGTCGCCGGCCACGAGCGCGCTCAGCACGTCGCCGGCGAGCCGCCGCTCGGTGTCGTCGGCGACGCGCCGGCGCAGCAGCTCGAGCGCGACGATCGTCACCGCCTGATGCAGCGTCAGCCGGTCGAGCTCGGTCAGCGGCCCCGCGTCCTTGGCCGCGATCAGCCACGCCTGGGGCAGCGGCCCCTCGCCGCGCTGGGTCGCCGACGGTGTGCGGGCGACGGGCAGCGCCAGCGCGCGCATCGGCGGCGTGAAGCTCTCGGCGGCGGGAACGTAGCCGCGCCGCCCGCCGCGAGCCGTGCGCTCGACGACCTCCGCGGACAGCGCGGCCAGCGTCTTGCCGGAGAGCCCCGCCCGCCCGGCGCGGCTGGCCAGCAGGCGCCCGCGGCCGTCGACGATGATCGCCGGGCCGCCGATCATCGCCGCCAGCGCGCTCGCCACGCCGTCGAGCCCGCGCTCGGAGAGCACGATCCGCTCGAGCCGCTCGTGCGCGGAGAGCGCGCGCTGGAGCACCGCGTAGTGCTCGTTGACGAGGTGGCTGAACGCCTTTTCGGTGACGGCGATGAACGGCAGCGCGTAGGGGACCTCGAAGAGCGGGAAGTCGTGCGCCTCGGCCGCGTCGCTGAGCGCCTGCGGCACGGTCGCGTGCGAGAAGCCGGTGCCGAAGCCGAGACCGGCCAGGCCGTGCGACGCCAGGCGCGCGAGGTACGCGCGCTGCTCGTCGGCATCGCCGAGCCCGATCCCGGTCGTGAGCAGCAGCTCGCCGCCCGACAGCCACGGCGTGGGGTCCTCCAGCTCGGAGATGTGCACCCAGCGCACAGGCCGATCGAGGCCGGCAGCGCCCGCCACGATCCGCACGTCAAGCTCGCGGAGGAGATCCCGCACGGGAAGCATCCTCGATCGACCTTACCGGGGGGGAGGGCGCGCTGGCGACCTCCCCCCCGGGCCCGTGCTACGGGTTCGTGGTCGAGAGCGTGAAGGTCAGCGTCTTGGAGTAGCTGCCCGTGCGCAGCGGATCGTTGGCGCCGATCGACTGCTTGTACTCGAGCGACACCGCGTCGCCGGCGATCGGCCCGTCGTACTGCAGCAGGTTGAACTGCGACCCGATGTAGTTGTATGCGGTGCCGGTGTTGGCGGCGTTGCGCGCGCGCATCTGCAGCCCGTCGGGCAGGCTGAAGGTGCCGTTGACCAGGTGGCCCGGCGCCTGCGGGCTCGGGTCGGACACGCTCAGCAGCGCGTCACCCGCCGACGACGTCACGGTCGCCGTCGTGGACGCGAAGTAGTCCTTCGTGACGCCCGGCGTGAACGCGCCGAACGCGGCCGGCGGCCCGAGCGTCAGCGACAGCGTCGCCGGCACGGAGCCGCCGACGTCGCCGGTGACCGGCGGCGAGCTGTAGACGTAGGTCTGGACGGCCGACGCCTGGCCCTTGATGTCGACCGCGAACCACTTCAGCGGCACCTCGCCGGCCAGGTGCACCGGCTGCTGGCGCTGGCGCGGGCCCGCCGGCTGGTAGTGCGGCGAGCTCGTGGTCGGCGTCGAGCCGTCGGTCGTGTAGTAGATGTCGGCCGGCTCGTCCTGCGTGAACGTCAGGTCCAGCCCGGAGCCGCTCGGGGTCAGCACCGCGCCGACCTTCGGCGGCGACGTGTCCTGCGCGTAGGCCAGCGCCGCGGTCAGCAGGCCGATGTTGCCGTTGGCGAACTCCTGGCCCTCGTCATGGCCCTCGCTGTTGTACGGCGGCGTGAACCCGACCGGCGCGACGCACTGCGAGGAGTTCATGTTGACCACCGCGCCCGGGCCGGTGCAGTTTCCGGTGGTGACGAAGCGGTCGACGCCGATCTCGAAGTCGTAGCCGATGATGCCGTGGGAGTAGTAGGCCTCGTCCGCGCTGTTGCCGGCGGCCGAGTAGAGGACGTCGGCGACCGGCCCGGTACGCGCCGGCAGCACGGTCGTGTGGCGGTAGCTCTGGATCCGCTCGAGCGTGGTCGCCGCGGTCTGGTCGAAGAACTGGTTCGTCCCCGCCGACGCGTAGGGCAGCGTCACGCGGCCGGTGTTGCTGTAGGAGCCCGGAGGCCACATGAAGTAGCCGCCATAGGAGTGGATGTTGTTCGCGAACTTGATGTTCGAGAACGTGCTCTGCACCCACCGCTCGTTGCGCGACTCCGGCTCGGAGAACTCGCTCGGGCCGGCGAAGACGTCGCTCGTGCAGCTCGACGACGCGCCGACGTAGCCGTCGAAGAACGAGCCGACCGAGAAGTTGCGGTTGATGTCGACGCCCCACGAGTTGCGCCGCAGCGGGTCGGTGTCGTTGGACGCGCCGCCGACGCAGTAGTTGACCATGTTGCGGCGCTGCGACGTGAAGTCGTAGCGCGAGTAGGCCGCGCCGTCGGCGTTGACGACCGGGATGATGAAGATGTCCAGGTTGTCGAGGAGGGACTTCGTCTCCGCGTCGGTCGCGTAGTTGCGCAGCAGCCGCTCGGCGGTCTCCAGGCAGACGAGCGACGTCGCCCACTCCCGCGCGTGCTCCTGGCAGTACAGGAAGACGCCGGTCTTGGTCCCGTCGCGGTGCGCGCCGATGCGGATCATCTGCACGGTCTGCGGCCCGCGCGGATACGAGGCTGGAGCGTTCAGGAAGTCGCTCAGCTTCGTCGGCGCGGCGCCGGCCACGACCACGCCGGCGGCCGTGTTCGTGCGGTACTTCGTCGCGGTCACGAGCCTCGAGGCGTCGGGGCTGGCGTTGATCGCGTCGATCACCTGCGCGGCGGTGCTCGTCACCTTGCCGGTGGCGTCGGTGGCGAGGTTGACCGTGATGGCGCTGCCGTTGACGGCGACGCTCAGCGGCGCGCTCGCGGCGCCAGGGTCCTTCAGCTGGGCGGTCAGGTTGTTGCCGCCGTCCTGCCCCCAGGCCAGCGACGTGAGGACGACCGACTGCGCCTGGCGGATCGCCGCCGTCTCGTCCGGATTGGGGGTCGTGTTGTTCGGGATCCCACCGATCGATCCGGTCGCGTTCGTGTACGGGGTCTTGAGCCCGAGCAGCGCCTGCGAATGGCGCTGGTAGCCGTTGGTCTGGTACGGCAGGTCGTAGATCTGCGAGAGGTTCGGGAATTCGGCGCTGAGCGCGCGGATCTTCGCGTAGGCCTGCTGCGGGTCCACGTAGTCGGTCGTGAAGTCCTTCAGGTACGGCGCCGGGAAGCCCTTGCCGTCGGTGCTCGTCCAGCGCTTGACCGCGATCGTGTCGACGCCGCCGTTGGAGGACGCGACGCGCACCGTCGTCGGCATCGGCCCGTCGCCGAGGTTGCCGACCCGGAACGTGTTGTAGTGGTAGAGGTAGTACTGGCCGTCCGGCGGATCGGTGTCGATGAACGGGGTCAGCGTGCCCTGCTTGCCAGTGCCGCCGATGTCCGTGCCGGGGCCGGAGTCCCAGGCGGCGGTGAGCGTCGGGTTCTGGGCGGCGACGTTGGACGGGTCGCTCGGGCGCGCCTCGATCGAGATGTAGCGGCCTGCGTAGTTCTCGAAGTAGTCGGCGCGGCTGGCGAGCACCGTGTCCGCCGCCGCCGCGGACTTGGCGCGCCTGCCCGCCTTGAGATTGGCCTGCGCGTCGGCCAGCGCGGCCCAGGAGGCGTCGGCGTGCGCGCGCACGGCGTCCTCCTCCTGCGGCGTCTCGACCACGGCTCCGGCCGGATAGCCCATCGCCTCGAGCTGCGCCTGTTGCTCGGGCGTGACCTCGGCGTCGATGATGAGCTTGCCGTCGTCGGACGGACGGCTGTACTCGGTGAGGTCGAACCCGAGGTTCTGCAGGTTGTCGATCGCGGCCCGGTCGGGGACCGTGAACTCGACGATGCTCGGTTCGTCGCTGGCCGCGGCGGCGCCCGCCGCTGCGCCCAGGCACGCCACCCCGAGCGTCAGAGCGAGCAGCGCGCGCCCGCCGCGCGCCACAGAAACATGCATGTGGACAGACCCTCCAAAGCCCTTCGCTTACACCCAACGCGCCCGAAGGTGGTCCGCCGCCGCGCGGCTGTCAAACAACTGGCCGTGGAGAAGGCTCAGCGGCGTCAGGGAGCTGACGCGGCGACGAAGTCGCGCCGGCGGATCAGCGTCAGCGAGGTCGCGGCGGCCACCAGCGCGAGCACCGCGCCGACCAGCAGGATCGCGTTGAGCCCGTCGATGAAGCCGCGCGGGCCGGGCGCCGCGGCGGTCAGGTGCGAGGAGAAGATCGCGCCCAGCGCGGCGACGCCGGTGGCGATCCCGACCTGGCGCAGCGTCGCGTTGATCCCCGACGCCATGCCCGCGCGTGCCGGCTCGACGACGCCGACCGCGGTCGACGCCAGCGGCACGTTCACGAGGCCCGCGCCGACGCCGGCGACGATGAACCCCGGGACCAGGTGCGTCCAGTCCTGCCCGGGCGCCAACCCGCGCATCAGCAGCAGCGCGACCCCGATCAGCGCGAAGCCCGGGCCGATCAGCAGGCTCGTCGGCACGCGATCGGTCAACCGCCCGGCGATCGCCGCGGTCACGAAGATCGGGCCCGAGAGCACGAGGAAGCGCACGCCGACCTGGATCGCCGTCAGCCCCAGCCCGGTCTGCAGGTAGAGCACGAGGTACGGGAACGTCGAGAACAGCGAGGCCGAGATCGCGAACGCGGCGATCAACCCGCCGACGAACGTCGGCTTGCGCAGGAGCGTCAGGTCGAACATCGGCGTGCGCTGGAGCGCCTCGGCCACCACGAACGCGACCAGCAGCAGCGCCGCGGCGACGAGCGCCCCGACCACGTTGGTCGCGCCCCAGCCGTCCTCGCTGGAGCGGATCAGGCCGTAGACGAGCGCCGCGAGGCCGGTGCTGAACGTGACCAGCCCGAGCCAGTCCGGCCGCCGCGCGCCGGACGGGCGCGACTCGTCCACGCGCTCGAGCGTGACCGCCAGCGCGGCGACGCCGACCGGCACGTTGACCAGGAAGATCCAGCGCCAGCTCAGGCCGGACGTGATCGCCCCGCCGAGCACCGGGCCGACGGCGACGGCGACGCCGGTGACGGCGCCGAACACGCCGAAGGCGGTCCCGCGCTCGCGCCCCTGGAACGCGTTGGAGAGCAGCGCGAGACCGGTGGCGAACATGATCGCGCCGCCGACGCCCTGGGCGGCGCGGGCCAGCGACAGGAACGTCGGGGTGGTCGCGACGCCGCACAGCAGCGAGCCGAGCGTGAAGACCACGATCCCGATCGCGAACAGCCGCCGGCGCCCGTACAGGTCGGCCAGCGAGCCCGCGGTCAGCAGCAGCGCGGCGAGCGTCAGGGCGTAGGCGTCGATCACCCACTGCAGGTCGGCCAGCGAGGCGTGCAGCGCCCGTTCGATGTCCGGCAGCGCCACGTTCACGATCGTCACGTCGAGCAGGAGCATGAATGTGCCGATCGCGACCGCCACGAGGGTCCACCACTTGCGTTCCATGCTGCGACCCTATCGTCACCTCGACAAATCGTCAACTCGACTAACAATGATCCGCGCGACATATAGTCGCATGGACGTGGACCGCCTCACCGACTACACGGGCTACCTGCTGCGCAACGCGTTCCTGCGCGCCGCGGGCCTGGCGGCACGGCACTTCCCAGCCGGTGAGCACCCGCGCGACGCCGCCGTCATCGCCACGCTCGAGGCGGCGGGCCCGCTCTCGCAGCAGCGCCTCGGCGCCGCCCTCAACGTCAACCGGACGATGATGGTCAAGGTGATCGACTCGCTCGAGGCGCGCGGGCTGGTCGTGCGCCGGCGCAACCCCGAGGACCGGCGCTCCTACGCGCTCTACGCCACGACCGCCGGGCGCGAGGCGCTGCTCGAGATGGCGCCGGTGATGGACCGCGCCGAGGCCGAGCTGTCCGGACGCCTCACGGACGCCGAGCGCGAGCGCCTGCGCGCGCTGCTCGCGGCCCTGACCGGCCCGCCACCGCCCGCGATGGCCGGCCGGCTCGGCTTTCTGATCACGCGCGCGCACCACCGCTTCCACGCGCGCGCCGACGCCGTGCTCGAGCCGTTCGCGATCGAGATCCGCCACTTCGGCGCGCTGACCGCGCTGGCGGGCGGGGTTCCCTCCCAGCGCGAGCTCGCGGACCGGCTCGGGGTCAGCACGCCGGTCGTCGTGGAGATGGTCGACGCGCTCGAGGCGCGCGGGCTCGTGGAGCGCCGGCGCGACCGCGCGGACCGGCGCAACAACGCGCTGATCGTCACCGACGCGGGCCGCGCCGTGCTGACCGGCGCCACGGCCGGTCTGAACGCCGCCACCACCGAGTTGACCGCGCCGATCGGTGCCGACGGCGAGCGCGAGCTGAACGCGCTGCTGCGGAAGCTGTTGGGGATCTAGGACGCGTTCGCGGCCGCAGCGTGCATCGGCGGCGGAGTGACGAGCGCGGCGGCGACGACGAGGATGAACGCGAAGGCCTGGACGCAGATGCCGACCGCGTCGGTCGGCATCGGGTCGCCGAAGACGATGATCCCGCCGAGGATGCAGGACACGTTGGCGGCAGTCGAGGTGGCGGCGATGACCGGCACGGCCTCGCCGTCCTGCAGGCCGCGGGCGCTGGCGTAGAAGGCGATGACGGACGCGCCGACGGTGACGGCGAGCCAGGGGGAGCTGAGCACGCCGAACAGCCCGTCGGAGCCGGTCAGGCCCTTGATCGCGATGTCCGAGACGCCGAACAGGACGCCCGCCGCGGCGCCGAGCATCACGCCGTGGTGGTGGTCCGGGGCGCCGAGGTGCGGACCGCCGATCAGCAGCGCGCCGATCACGAGCATCGCGCCCTCGAAGGCGATCATCCCGACGAGCGAGTAGGCGGAATGCGCGCCGTGGGTGGCGGGCAGCGTGATCACGAGCAGGAGCAGGCCGAGCGCGGTCATCGCGACGCCGATCCACTGCCGGTGGCCGACCTGGAAGCCGAAGATGCGGTCCGCCAGCACGGCGAGGATCACGACGCCGGTGGAGAGCACGGCCTGGACGACCGAGAGTGGCGCGTAGGCCAGCGCGGCGACGTGGAAGATCCAGGCGCCGGACGCGACGGCCATGCCGATCGCAAACCACTTGTTGGCATACAGCTGCTTGGCCGTGCGGAAGGGATGACGGATGTCGACCTTGGGGGCCGCGTTCGCGCCCTTGTGCTTGTACAGAAAGCCCAGCTGCGTGGCGATCGCGCAGGTCAGCGCGAGCAGGATGCCCAGATTCAGCGACACGTGTCCTCGTACGTCGGCTCGGTGCAGATTCCTCGCCACCCGACGCAATTCGGGCTCCCCGGCGAGTCATCCTCTACATCGGTCCCGATCCGCGGGACCTTGAGCGCGGATCGAGCCAGCGTAGTGGCGGCGTTTAATTCGACATCAAGATTCCCCGAAGAACTCGTGCCAAACTGGTCTATATGGGAGTGCGCTTCGTCACGGTCCTGGCCATGACGCTGCTGGCGCTGGCGGCCTGCGGCGGCGGCGTGTCGTCCGCCGCGATGCTGGCGGGAACCTTGCAATACGCGCGCGCAGGCGGGCTCGCGGGCGTTCAGGATCGCCTGACGATCCAGCGCGACGGGCACGCCAAGGTCTCGACCAAGGCCGGGAAGCGCTCGTTCACGCTCTCGATGTCAGAGCGCTCGCGCGTGAAGCAGTTCGTCGCCAAGGCCGACCTGAAGCACATCAACGTCCGCCGGCACGGCACTGTGACGGACGCCTTCGGCTACTCGCTGCGCTACCTCGGGCGCGAGCTCGACTTCGACCAGACCGACGTGCCGGACTCGGCCCGCGACCTGGTGTCCGAGCTCGACCACCTCGTCCGGGCGCACGGTCCGCATTAGCGCGCCGCCGCTGCTGCTGGTCGACGTCGACGGCGTCCTGTCGGTCTTCGCCCCGGGCGCGGACATGCTCGGCACGCTCGTCGACGGCGTCCCGCACCTGCTCTCGCGGCGCGCCGGCGCCGTGCTGCGCGAACTGGCGCCGTACTTCGAGTGCGTCTGGTGCACGGGCTGGAAGGACCGCGCGGACCTGTACCTGCCGGCGCTGCTCGGCCTCCCGCGCGGCTGGCCCCACCTCACGTTCCCGGCAGGCGGCGCGCACTGGAAGCTCGCGGGGATCGACGCGTTCGCCGCTCCAGACCGCCCGCTGGCCTGGATCGACGACGATCACGACGACGAATGCCGGGACTGGGCGGCGAACCGCCCCGGCCCGGCACTGCTGGTCACGACCGACCCGCGGGTCGGATTGACCGCGGAGCACGCGAGCGCGCTCCGCGGCTGGGCCACACCCACGTCGTGGAGAGCGTGAAACGCACCTGGAGCACTGTCGGCGCCGTGACCGATTGGCTGCAAACCAAGCTTTTCCCAACCGGCGTCCGCGAGAGTGGGCGTGATGAGGGCAGGACTCATCGCGGCCGCGTTCACGCTCGCCGCAGCATCACCCGCACTGGCCGCCGCCCCCGCGCCGGTGCCGTGCACGAACGCCGGCGGGGGCCACTACAGCTGCGACTGGTACGTCCCCGGCGACGGCATCCACGGCGGATCGCTCGTCGTGGTGGGCACCACCACGGTCGGCTTCCTCCACCAGGGCCAGAACTGGGTGGTGTGCCAGCAGACCGGCGGCGACGTGCACAACGCGGCGGGCGACCGCAACAACTGGTACGGCTGGACGCAGGCCGACAACGACAAGTGGGGCTGGGCCAGCCCGCTCGACGCCTCCGGCGGCGACAACTACGGCCCGTTCGGCGGCGGGACGCCGAACTGCAACGGCGCCCACGGCTCGCCGCCCACCTATACCGGGCTCTGGGGCTCTCCGCCCGCCCCGGCTCCGGGTCCACCGGGAGCTTGCCGTTCTGGCTCGGCTCCGTCGCGAGCTCGCGCGCGACCTTGTAGACCGACGCGCCCTGGCTGACGAGCTGGCTCATGATCTCGGCGAGCCCCTGGGCGCCGTTGAGGACGGTCAGGTGCTCGACGTTCGACAGCGCCTTGGCCGAGGCCTCGACGATCTGCGGGAGCTTGTCGGCGATCTGCTGGCCGATCACGGCCTCGGACTCGCGCGCGAGCGCCTCCGCGCGCTTGGCGATCGCCTCGGCCTCGGCGAGCCCGCGCGAGCGGATCGCGGCGCCCTCGGCCTCGCCGCGCGCGCGGTTGGCGGCCGCCTCGGCGGTGCCGACCTGCGTGATCCGCGCCGACTCGGCGGCGGCGTGCAGCTCGACCTCGCGCGCCGCGGCCTCGGCGGCCTTGATGCGCGCCTGGCGCTGGGCCTCGGCGAGCGTCACCTGCTGGTAGGCCTCGGCGTCGGCCGGGCGCCGGACGGTGGCCTGGAGCTCCTGCTCGGTCTGCTCGGCGTGCAGCTGCGCGACGCGCGTGGACTCGACCACGACGTCCTGCTGCGCGCGTGCGGCCGCCAGCGGCCCGGCCTGCGCGGAGCGGGCCTGCGCCTCGGCGACCTCGGCGGCGTAGCCGGCGCGCTTGATGTCGGCGTCGCGGGTGGCCGCGGCGGCCTGGGCCATCGCGATCTGCTGGCGCTCGGTCGCCTCGCGCTCGGCCTCGGCCGAGGCGATCCGCGCGTCCTTGGCGACCGCCGCCGCGTGCGGGCGCGCGAGGTTCTCGATGTAGCCCGTCGGGTCCTCGATCTCCTGGATCTGCAGCGAGTCGATGATCAGGCCGAGCTTGGCCATCTCCGGCGACGCGTGGCGGCGCGTCTCCTCGGTCATGCGCTCGCGCTCGCGGATCATCTCCTCGACCTTCATCGAGCCGACGATCGAGCGCAGGTGGCCGGCGAACACGTTGTGGACCTTCTGCTCCATCTTGTCCTGCTGGTCCAGGAAGCGCCGGGCGGCGTTGGCGATCGACGCGTAGTCGTCGCCGACCTTGAAGATCGCGACGCCCTTCACGCGCAGCGGGATGCCCTGCACGGTGACGCAGTCGATCTGCATCTCGGTCTCGTGGAGGTCGAGCGAGAGCCGGCGCACGCGCTGCACGCCCGGCATCACGAACGTGCCCTTGCCCGTGACGATCTTGAACCCCAGCGACTCCTCGACGTCGGCCTCGGAGTCGGCCATGTGCGAGCGCAGCCCGGAGATGATCAAGCCCTCGTTGGGCTCGGCCACCCGCCACATCGCACGGAACAGCCCGGCCAGCACGGCAAGCAGGCACAGCGCCGCCGCAGCGGCGATCCAACCGGTCATGGGTTGACCTCCTAGGAGATCAGGGACGTAGGGCTGACCACCACGGTGCGCGGCGGCCAGTAGTCGAGGACGACGACGCGGGCGTTCGGCGGGATCGTCTCCCCGTCGGCGGGGTGGCGAGAAAGCTCTCGCTCGAGCCGCGCACGCGGAGGAGCACCTCACCAACGGTGTCGGGGGCGACCCTGCCGGTCACCACGCCTTCCTTGCCGATCACCGGTGGTCTGCCATGTCGTTCTCTGAAGATCGCGTTAGCTTCGGATTGGGAAATCGGACGCGGGATCGAGGGCTGCCGGCAGCGACAGTGCGGCGGCCGCGGCGCCGGCCGCCGTGTACATGGTCAGCGCGAGTCCGCCGGGCATGCTCAGCCGCTCCCAGTCGAGCTCGAGGTCGCCGATCCCGGGGAGCCGGAAGCCCTTGCGGCTGTGCGTCTTCTCCCGCACATCCCGGCGGCGCCAGAGCGCTTCGAAGTCCGGCCAGGCGGCGAGCGCGTCGAGCACCGCTTCCGACGGGCGCACGCGGCCCTGCTCGAGCCGCACCACGTAGTCGACGCGGGCATCGTGGCGGTGATGAGCCATCACACCCTCGTCGAGCGCTGCCTCGACGCGTGGAACACCGGAGACCTCGACGCGGTCGACGCGCTGCTGACGCCCGACTACGTCAACCTCTCCCCCGGCCTGCCCGGTCCCGAGCCCGGTCCGGCCGGCCTCAAGCCGATCGTCGCCGCGCTGCGCCGCGAGACGCCCGACCTGCGCTTCGCGCTCGTGCACGTGGTCGCCGACGGCGACCTGGTCGCGTTCCACACCGTCGTGCACCCGCTCGGCGTGCGCCAGATGCAGATCGAGCGCGTGCGCGACGGGCGGATCGCCGAGCACTGGCGCGTGCCCGCCTAGCTCGCCACTGCCTCCAGGAGCGCCCTGGTCGACGGGCGCGCGGCGTCGGCGGCGCGGGACACGGCGAAGATCGTCCGCTCGACCGGGACGCGCGCGAGCGCCAGCGGCGTGTCACCGAGCGCGAGCCGCGGCAGCAGCGTCACCGCCAGCCCGCGCGCGACGAGCGCCAGCGCCACGTTGGCGTCGTTGGCGCGATGGCGGATGTCGGCCTCGAAGCCGCCGTGCTCGCGGCACGTGCGCAGGGTCATCTGCTCCCACGCCATGCCCGGGTGGCCGGACACCCACGGCGCGTCCGCGAGCTCGGCGAGCGCGGCCGGCTCGCGCGCGACGGCGTACACGGGGTCGCGGAGCAGCTCGTGGCGCACGAGGCCGGCCGGCAGCTGCCACGGCTGGTGGCGCCACTCATCGCCGAGCACGAGGTCCACGTCGCCGAGCGCCAGCGCGGGCAGCGCCTGCTCGGGCTCGGCCTCGATCAGCTCGCAGCGCAGTCGCGGCGCCGTGCGCGCGAGTGACTCGATCGCGGGCAGCGCGATCCGCAGCGCCACCGACTGAAACGCGGCGGTCCGCCCGCGCCCGCCGACCGTCCCGGCCGACGCCGCCAGGTCGGCCTCGGCCAGCGCCGCGCGCTCGAGCAGAGGCGCCGCAGCTCAAGCACGAGTGTCGATTCCGGCTCGATATGCGAGCACCATTCGACATCGGCTCGTGCGCGACGTCCACGCCCTGCCGCGCCGTGACCTCACGGCCGGGCTCGCGCTCGGCGCATGCGGCTACGCGCTCTCGGCCGCGTGCTACCTCGCCGCCCTGGAGCGCATCGACGCGCCGCTGCTCACGCTGCTCGTGTACACGTTCCCGGCGCTGGTCGCCGCCGGCGCCGTGGCGCGGGGACGCGAGCGGCTCAGCCGGCGGCGCGTCGCCGCGGTGAGCCTGGCCGTCGCCGGCGTCGCGCTCGCGGGCGCGGGCGCGGGCGCCGGCGCGCTCAACCCCGCCGGGGCCGCGCTCGGGCTCGCGGCGGCGGCCGTCTACAGCGTCTACGTCCTGGCCGGCGACGGGCTCGCCGCGCGCGTCCCGGCGCACGTGCTGGCCGCGCTGGTGTGCACGGGTGCGGCCGTCTCGCTGGCGGCCGGAGCGGCGCTCCTGGGGGACCTGCGCCCGGGCCAGGTCACGGCCGCAGGCTGGGGCTGGCTCGCCTGCCTGGCCGCGATCTCGACCGTCGGCGCGATCGCGCTCTTCTTCGCCGGCCTCAAGCGCTGCGGGCCGACGACGGCGTCGATCCTCGCCACGGTCGAGCCGCTGGTCACGATCGCGCTGGCGTTCGCCGTGTTCGGCGAGACGCTGACCGGCGTCCAGCTGGCGGGCGGCGCGCTCGTGCTCGCCGCCGTGCTCACCTGCCGGACGTCCGCCGAGGGGGCGCGCCGGAGCGCGCCCCCTCGAAGCCGCGGTCAGCGGTCCTCGTCGTCTCCGCCGAGGTCGGCGCCGATGTCGTCGAACGAGCCGCCGGTCGGGCCGAAGCCCGCGTTGATCTCGTCCAGCTCGGTCGTGTCGAACGCCGGACCGAAGCCCTGCAGCCCGTCGTCGTCGCCCAGGCCCAGCTCCGCGGCGAGGTCGTCGCCCTCGAGCAGGCCGACGTCGTCGATGCCGCGGGGCAGCGGCTCGGACGGCTCGATCTCGATCGTGCGGTAGCGCTTGAGCCCGGTGGCGGCCGGGATCAGCTTGCCGATGATCACGTTCTCCTTCAGACCGGCCAGGCGGTCGATCTTGCCCTCCAGCGCGGCGTCGGTCAGCACCTTGGTGGTCTCCTGGAAGGAGGCCGCCGAGAGGAAGGAGTCCGTGGCCAGCGACGCCTTGGTGATGCCGAGGATGATCTCCGCGTGCACCGCCGGCTCGCCGCCGTCGGCCATGATCTTCTCGTTGATCCGGCGGAACTCGTGCCGGTCCACGTACTGGCCCGGCAGCAGATCCGTGTCGCCCTTCTGCTCGACGCGGATCTTCTTGAGCATCTGGCGCACGATCAGCTCGATGTGCTTGTCGTGGATGTCCACGCCCTGGGACTTGTAGACCTCCTGCACCTCCTTGACGAGGTACACCTCGGTCGCGGTGCGGCCGCGCAGGTCGAGCAGCTCGTGCGGGTACAGCGAGCCCTCGTTGAGCTGCGTGCCGGCCTCGATCGTCGAGCCCTCGGTGACGTGCAGGCGGGTACGGCGCGGGAACGTGTGACGGTGCTCCTCGCCGGCCTCGTCGGTGATCACGACGGTGCGGGCCTTGTCGGTGTCCTCGACGGACACGACGCCGCCGACCTCGGCGATCTTCGCCAGGCCCTTCGGCTTGCGCGCCTCGAAGAGCTCGACGACGCGCGGCAGGCCGTGCGTGATGTCCGCGCCGGCGACGCCGCCGGTGTGGAACGTCCGCATGGTCAGCTGCGTGCCGGGCTCGCCGATCGACTGGGCGGCGACGATGCCGACCGCGTCGCCGATCATGGCCGTCTTGCCGGTGGCCAGCGCGCGGCCGTAGCACTTCTGGCACACGCCGACGGTCGCCTCGCACTTGAGCACGGAGCGGACCGGGATCCGCACGCCGGAGCCGTTGGCGTCCGCCGAGTCCTGGTTGGCGGCGACGATCGCCGCCAGCTGGGCGCGGCCGATCTCGTCACCCTTGGCGACGAGCAGCTCCTTGCCGGCGGTGATGTCCTTGGCCGCCACGCGGCCCACGAGCTGGTCCTCCGGCTCGCCCGGCGCCTTGAACAGCGGCGTCTCGAGGTACTCCTCGGTGCCGCAGTCCTCGATCCGGATGATCACGTCCTGCGCGACGTCCACGAGGCGGCGGGTCAGGTAGCCCGAGTCCGCCGTGCGCAGCGCCGTGTCGGCGAGGCCCTTGCGGGCGCCGTGGGTCGACGTGAAGTACTCGATCACGTCGAGGCCCTCCATGAAGTTCGCCTTCACGGGCCGCTCGATGATCTCGCCCTTCGGGTTGGCCATCAGGCCGCGCATGCCGGCCAGCTGGCGGATCTGCTTGAACGAGCCACGCGCGCCGGAGCTGGCCATCATGTAGATGGAGTTCAGCTCGTCGGTGGTCTCGATGTGGGCGATCATCGCGTCCGCGACCTCGTCGGTCGCCGCGTTCCACTGATCGGTGACCGCCTGGTGGCGCTCCTCCTGCGTGATCAGGCCGTCCTCGTACTGCTCCTGCAGCTCGTGGACGCGACCCTCGTACTTGGCGAGGATCTGCGGCTTGGACGGCGGAACCACGACGTCGTTCTTGGAGATCGTGATGCCGGCCTGGGTGGCGAAGCGGAAGCCGAGGTCCTTGAACGCGTCCAGGACCTGCGAGATCGCGCCGGCGCCGAAGGCCTGCACCAGGTCGTCCACGAACTGGGTCGTGTCGCGCTTGCGCAGGGACTTGTTGATGAAGTTGTACTGCGAGCGATCGAACTCCTCGCCCATCGTCTCCTCCAGCGCCCGCTCGATGCGGTCGTTGAAGATGATGCGCCCGACGGTCGTGGCGATGTGGCCGCCCTCGAACCACTCGGCGCGGTAGTGCGCCGGGTCGTGCAGGCCGACGAGCTTGTGCTCGTAGGCCAACTCGGCCTCCTGGGCGGAGCGGAACACGTGCACCTTGGGCTCGTGCGTCGCGGGGTCGATCGCCGCCAGCTCGTCGCCGTCGAGCCCGTACGTGAGGTAGTACGTGCCGAGGATCATGTCCTGCGTCGGCGTGGCCAGCGGGGCGCCGTGGGCCGGCGAGAGGATGTTGTTCGACGAGAGCATCAGCACGCGCGCCTCGGCCTGGGCCTCGGCGGACAGCGGCAGGTGGACCGCCATCTGGTCGCCGTCGAAATCGGCGTTGAACGCGTGGCAGACGAGCGGGTGGACCTGGATCGCCTTGCCCTCGACCAGCACCGGCTCGAACGCCTGGATGCCCAGGCGGTGCAGCGTCGGCGCGCGGTTGAGCAGCACGGGGTGCTCGTGGATGACCTCCTCGAGCACGTCCCAGACCTCAGGGATCATCGAGTCGACCATCTTCTTGGCCGCCTTGATGTTCTGGACGGCCTTGCGCTCGACCAGCCGGGCCATGATGAACGGCTTGAACAGCTCGAGCGCCATCAGCTTCGGCAGGCCGCACTGGTGCAGGCGCAGCGACGGGCCGGCCACGATGACCGAGCGGCCCGAGTAGTCCACGCGCTTGCCCAGCAGGTTCTGGCGGAAGCGGCCCTGCTTGCCCTTGAGCATGTCGCTGAGCGACTTCAGGGCGCGGTTGCCCGGGCCCGTGACGGGCCGGCCGCGGCGGCCGTTGTCGAACAGCGCGTCGACGGCCTCCTGCAGCATCCGCTTCTCGTTGTTGACGATGATCTCCGGCGCGCCCAGGTCCAGCAGCCGCTTGAGGCGGTTGTTGCGGTTGATGACGCGGCGGTAGAGGTCGTTGAGGTCGGACGTGGCGAAGCGGCCGCCGTCGAGCTGGACCATCGGGCGCAGCTCCGGCGGGATCACCGGCACGGCCTCGAGGATCATCATCTCCGGCTTGTTTCCGGAGTGCAGGAAGGCCGAGACGACCTTCAGGCGCTTGACCGCGCGCTGCTGCTTCTGGCCCTTGGCGGTGCGGACCTGGTCCTCGAGCTCCTCGCGCTCGGCGTCCAGGTCGACCTGCTCGAGCAGGTCGCGGACGGCCTCGGCGCCCATGCCGCCGCGGAAGTACTCGCCCCACCCGTACGGGGAGCCGAAGCGCTCCTTGAGCTCACGGAACAGCGTCTCGTCGTTGACGACCTGCTTGGGCGACATGTCCTGGAAGAGGTCCCAGACCTGCCGCAGGCGCTCCATCGCGTCCTCGATGTAGGCCTCGGTGTCCGAGCGGTCGGCCTCGAGCGCCTTGCGCATGTCCTTGACGTGCTTGGTGCGCTCGTCGTCCTCGAGCTTGGAGACGTTGAGGTCCAGGTGCTCGGCCCACAGGTGGTCCTCGTCGGAGAACCCGGCCTGGCTGCCGTTCTTGAGGTACGTCTCGCGACGCTCGAGCGACTCGTCGATCTCCTGCAGGCGCAGGTTCTTCTCGGCGGCGTACTCGTCGATCGCCTCGTTGACCTTCTGGCCCAGTTCCTCGCTGTCGGCGGCGCGCGCGTCCTCGTCGACCCACGTGACCATCGAGGCCGCGAAGTAGAGGACCTTCTCGAGCTCCTTGGGAGCCATGTCGAGCAGGTAGCCGATGCGGCTCGGGACGCCCTTGAAGAACCAGATGTGGCTCACCGGGGCGGCGAGGTCGATGTGGCCCATGCGCTCACGGCGCACCTTGGACCGCGTCACCTCGACGCCGCAGCGCTCGCACACGATGCCCTTGTAGCGGACGCGCTTGTACTTGCCGCAGTAGCACTCCCAGTCCTTGGTGGGACCGAAGATGCGCTCGCAGAACAGGCCGTCCTTCTCGGGCTTGAGCGTGCGGTAGTTGATCGTCTCCGGCTTCGTCACCTCACCGGAGCTCCAGCTCCGGATCTGCTTCGAGGACGCGAGACCGATCTCGATGGCGTCGAAATTGTTGATGTCGATCACTTACTCGGTCTCCTCACCGTCGACGGCGGCCTCGATGTATCCGGCGTCCGTCGCTTCTTCGTCTGATGTCTGGCCGTCTTCGCCTTCGGAGAGTTCGGTGGCTTCGGTCTCGTCGGCGGCTTGGCCGTCGGTGGCGCGTACGCCGGAGAGGTCGATGCCGAGTTCTTCGGCGGCGCGCAGTAGGTCGTCGTCTTCGTCGCCCATCTCGGCGCGGGCGCCGTCGTCAGAGACGACGTTGACGTCCAGCGCGAGTGATTGCATCTCTTTGAGGAGGACCTTGAAGGACTCCGGGATCGAGGGTTCGGCGATGTTTTCGCCCTTGACGATCGCTTCGTAGGCCTTCACGCGCCCGACGGTGTCGTCGGACTTGATCGTCAGCATCTCTTGGAGCGTGTAGGCGGCGCCGTAGGCCTCAAGCGCCCACACTTCCATCTCGCCGAAGCGCTGGCCGCCGAACTGGGCTTTGCCGCCCAGCGGCTGCTGGGTGACCAGCGAGTACGGGCCTGTTGAGCGCGCGTGGATCTTGTCATCGACCAGATGCAAGAGCTTGAGGATGTACATGTAGCCGACCGTGACCTGCTTCTCAAACGGCTCGCCGGAGCGGCCGTTATAGAGCGTGAACTTCCCCGAGGCCTGCTCACCGACGCGGCGGGTCTCGTCGAGATCCATCCGGATCTGGCCGGTGTGGCCCTTCTGCCATTGCACCAGCGCGTAATCGACGTCGGCGACCGTCGCGCCGTCAAACACCGGCGTGGCGACATAGACCTTGCCGTTGTCTGAGTCCTTGGCGCGCTTGTAGGCCTCGGTCCCGTCGTCATACCAGCCCTGGGCCGCCGCCCACCCGAGGTGGGTCTCGAGGATCTGGCCGATGTTCATCCGGCTCGGCACCCCGAGCGGGTTGAGGATCACGTCCACCGGCGTGCCGTCCTCCAGAAACGGCATGTCCTCCTCGGGCACGATCTTTGAGATCACGCCCTTGTTGCCGTGCCGGCCCGCCAGCTTGTCGCCCTCGGCGATCTTGCGCTTTTTGGCCACGAACACCCGCACCAGATCGTTCACCCCCGGCGAGAGGTCATCGCCGGCCTGGCGGCTGAAGGTCTTGACGTCGATCACCACGCCGCCCTCACCGTGCGGAACCTTCAGCGAGGTGTCGCGGACCTCGCGCGCCTTCTCTTTGAAGATCGCCCGGATCAGCTTCTCCTCGGCCGTCAGCTCGGTCTCACCCTTCGGCGTGACCTTGCCGACCAGCAGGTCGCCCGAGGCGACCTCGGCCCCGATCCGCACGATCCCGCGGTCATCGAGATTGCGCAACGACTCCTCGGAGCGATTCGGGATATCGCGCGTGATCTCCTCATCGCCGAGCTTGGTCGTACGCGCGTCGATCTCATACTCCTCGATATGGATCGAGGTCAGCTCATCGTCCTTGACCAGCCGGCGCGAGAGGATGATCGCGTCCTCGAAGTTATAACCCTCCCACGACATGAACGCCACCATCAGGTTCTTGCCCAGCGCCATCTCGCCCTTATCCGACGAGGAGCCGTCCGCGAGCAGCTGCCCGGCCTTGACCTGCTGACCGGCCTTGATGAACGGCTTCTGATGAATCAACGTGCCCTGATTTGACCGCATGAACTTCTGCAGGTCGTACTCGTCGCGGCCGCCCTCCTCGGTGGCCACCACGATCCGGGTCGCGTCGACGAAGTCGATCACGCCGTCGTGTCCGGCCAGCAGGACGTCGCCGGTGTCCAGCGCGGCGCGGCGCTCCATCCCCGTACCGACGAGCGGCGCGTCGGTCTTGAGCAGCGGCACGGCCTGGCGCTGCATGTTAGAGCCCATCAGCGCCCGGTTGGCGTCGTCATGCTCCAAGAACGGGATCATCGCCGTCGCCACCGACCAGATCTGCTCCGGCGAGACATCGATCAGATCGACCTCGGTCGGCGGGACGTACACGTACTGACCCGCATGCGTGCGGCACAGGATGCTGTCGTTGGTCAGGCGGCGATCGGCGTCCAGCGGCTCGTTGGCCTGGGCGATCAGGCGCTCCTGCTCCTCGGTCGCGTCCAGGTGCAGGATCTCGTCCGTGAGCTGGCCGTCCGTGACCACGCGATACGGCGTGGTCACGAAGCCGTGCTCGGAGACCTCCGCGTAGCTCGACAGCGAGCCGATCAGGCCGATGTTCGGGCCCTCGGGCGTCTCGATCGGGCACATCCGGCCGTAGTGGGTCGGGTGCACGTCGCGGACCTCGATCGGCGCGCGCTCACGCGTCAGGCCGCCGGCGCCCAGCGCCGACAGGCGGCGGCGGTGGGTGAGGCCCGAGAGCGAGTTGGTCTGGTCCATGAACTGGCTCAGCTGCGAAGACCCGAAGAACTCCTTCAACGCCGCCACCACCGGGCGGATGTTGATGATCGTCTGCGGCGTGATCGTGTCCGCGTCCTCGGTCGTGAGGCGCTCACGGACCACGCGCTCCATCCGATACAGCCCGATCCGGAACGCCTCCTGAATCAGCTCCCCGACCGTCCGCAACCGCCGGTTACCGAAATGCTCGTACTCATCCAGATGCTCCTCCACGGCCTCCCGCGGACGCGCCATCGCCTCAGCCGCGTAATCCTTGAGATCCTCGTCAAGCTCCTCGCTGATCCCCAGAATGTTCGGCAAACGCACCAACTCACGCACCAACGCGATGATGTCGTCATGCGTGAGCGTGCGGACATCCAGATCGATATCCAACCCCAACCGCGAATTGAGCTTGTAGCGCCCCACCCGCGTCAGGTCATACCGCTTGGGATCAAAAAACAACTGATTGAGCAACGCGCGCGCGTTATCCACGCTCGGCGGCTCACCCGGACGCTGCTTTTTGAACAACTCGATCAACGCGCCCTCCTCAGAGCGCGTGACCTCCGTATCGGCCTCGATCGTGTTCCGGATATACAAACTCTCCTCAAAAAGCTTGAGGATCTCCTCATCCGAGGAATACCCCATCGCCCGCAACAACACCGTCACCGGCAACTTGCGCTTACGATCGATCCGGACGTACACCCGCCCCTTCTTATCGATCTCAAGCTCCAACCACGACCCACGCGCCGGCATCAAATTCGCGACAAAAACCTGCTTCTCCGGATCCTTGGGCTCCATCAAATACGCGCCCGGCGACCGCACCAACTGCGTCACCACCACCCGCTCGGTCCCGTTGATGATGAACGTCCCCCGCTCAGTCATCCACGGAAAATCACCCATGAACACCGACTGCTCACGGATCTCACCCGTCTCACGATTGATAAACCCGACCGTCACCGTCAACGGCCGCGCATACGTCAGATCCTTCTCCCGGCACTCATCCAAGCTCGCCACCGGGCTATCGAACACGAACTCCCCGAACTGCACCGCCAGATTGCCCGTGTAATCCTCGATCGGCGAAATATCGTCGATCGTCTCACGCAACCCCCCACCCTCCGGATCAACCAGCCAGGCAAACGACTTCTTCTGGATATCGATCAGGTTCGGAACCTCGATCGACTTATCAAGACGCGCAAACGTACGGCGCGTACGGGGAGCATCAACAGAAGCCAAGACGGCGACTCCTCGGGGAGTTCGAAGGGCGGCAGGAGAGGTGCGCGGATCGTGCCGAGGGCATACGGGCGCGACCAGCCAAGATAGCACAGGGGGATGCGGACCCCTGGCGAGGGGCTCTCGACGCTCACGGACCCCGCCCGGCCCGGCTCCCGTATGTGGCGGGAAGGGCGCTGTGGACGGCTGCGACTATCGGTCGAGTTGCCTCAGGATAGCGGTGCGGTCAAGGACCGCGAAGCCCCGCGCGCACCGTCCGCGGCCGACTGGACAACACTCCCCAAAGGTGGGTATTGTCGCCTCGACTTCCGGTCAGGGCAGTCAAATGAAGGTCCATCGGCCGTAGCGCGGGGCTCAACTCGCACCGGCCCGAACCGAAGAGAGTGGTCGAGGCGACGGCCGCGAGCCGCGTGAGCCCGGCGGTCGTGGACGGGGTGAGCGCGCAGCGCATCGAGGTGCGCCCGGGCGACAGCCCGACGGCGAGCGGCGAGCGCACGGAGATGGTGTGGACCTCGGCGCACTCGGAGGGCAGCGAGGGCATGACCGTGACCTACCGCTGGTCGGTGCGCTTCCCGGCGGGCTTCGGGCTCGTCCCCAACTCGACCTGGAACATCTTCACGCAGTGCACGAACGCCGCGTCGAGGCCGCCGACGAGCTCGTACACGGCGCGAGTGAAGAAGACGTTGGCGGTGATCGGCGGCTTGACGCCCTTGCGGCCCAGCGTCTCGGCGTTGGCGACGTAGTCGGCCTCCATCCGCGGGGTCTTCGCCGCGAACGGGTTCTCGTCGACGTAGCTGCCCCAGAACCCGGGGTTCACGCTCGCCATGCCCCCGGCCGCGCAGGCCCAGCCCTCGTCGAGCAGCGCCACGCCCGTCTCGAGCCACTGATACCGCAGCACCATGTCGCTGTCGGTCAGGCACAGCACGTCGCCCGCGGCGGCCTCGAGGCCGAGGTTGCGCTTGTGGTTGGAGTCGCGCCCGCCGGTGTGCACCGACGTCTCGACGATCGTCACCAGACCGCGGGCGATGTCACGCTCGACGGCGGTCCACGTGGAGTCGCCGGCGTCACCGACGAGAATCACCTCGACCGCGCCGCGATAGGACTGGTTGAGCAGCGAGTGAACGGTCCGTGCGATCGTGGAGCCGCCGTTCTTGACGGGGATGATGACGCTAACGGTTCGGTCCGCGACGGCCGCGGACTGCGCCAACCGCCAGTGGCACAACTTCCTGTACTCGTACGGCGGCGACGGGTTCACGAGCGAGGCGGCCTGCGCCGCCGGCACCGACCCGGCTCCCGTCGCGACCTGACGCTTCGCGGCGGTGCGGACGGCGGTGTTCCCGCCGCCCGCGTCGGGCGCCGGGGCGATGCTCCAACTTCCGGTTACCACCGTTCGGGGATGGTCAGACAGGCAGACGATCCCTAGTATTTGGACCGTCCGAACGCCCCAGCGCCTCACCCGGGAGCGGCCCGTCACCGCCTCCCGGCCTGTCCCAGCCGGAGCACCTCCGGCACCGTCATAGCCCTGGGTATCCCGGAGGGAACATTGAGAGGGCGGCCCTGCGGCCGCCCTCTTCACTTCTCTTGGAGGCTCGCCGCCGGGTGGCGGCGCGGCCGTCCTACTTGATCTCGACGCTTCCGCCGGCCTCTTCGAGGTCGGCCTTGAGCTTCTCGGCCTCCTCCTTGTCGACGCCCTCCTTGACGGGCTTGGGCGCCTCGTCGACGAGCGCCTTGGCCTCCTTGAGGCCGAGGCCGGTGGCCGCGCGGACGACCTTGATGACCTGGATCTTCTTCTCGCCGGGGCCGAGCAGGATCACGTCGAACGCCGTCTGCTCCTCCTCGGGCTCCGCGGGCTCGCCCGGGCCGCCCGGGCCCGCGACCATCTGGGGCGCCGACGCGGAAACGCCGAACTCGTCCTCGAGCGCCTTGATGCGCTCGGCGAGCTCGAGGACGGTGATCGACTTGAGCTCGTCGATCCACTCCTGGGTGCTGGTGGCCATGTTCTATTCCTCCGTGGGGGTGTCAGTGGGGGCGGGAGCCTCGCCGCGCTGGTCGGCGACGCCCTGAAGTGCGCGGGCGAGCCCGCCGATGAGGTTGCCGAGCGCGCCGGCGAGGCCGGTGAGCGGGGCGGCGACCATGCCGACGAGGCGCGCGTTGAGCACGTCGCGGCTGGGAAGCTGGGCGATCGCGTCGATCTGCTCGGGCGAGAGCGGCGCGCCGTTCATCCAGCCGCCCTTGAACTCGAGCAGCGTCCCGCCCGTGCTGCGGCGGAAGTCGCGCAGCGCCTTGGCCGCCGCGGCGGCGTCGCCGCGCACGAACGTCATCGCGGTCGGGCCCTGCAGGAGCTCCTTCAGGCCCTCGGCGCCCGCCTGGTCGGCGGCGCGCTCGGCCAGCGTGTTCTTGACGACCTGGAAGCTCGAGTCGGCGTCGCGCAGCCGCGTGCGCAGCTCGGCGGCCTGCGGCACGGAGATGCCGCGGTAGTCGACCGCGAAGACGGCGTCGGAGTCACTGATCGCCCCGGCCACCTGCTGGATGACCGCGGCCTTCTGGTCTCGGTTCAAGCGATTCCTCCTATCCCGGACTTATGGTCGCCGGAGTCTGTGGAGGAGACGGACTAAGGAATTTCGTCGGCCAGGCGACGTTACCCCGCAGCCGCCTCCGTCTCCAAAAGATCCTTGGTACGCGTCGGATCGACCTTGATGCCGGGGCCCATGGTCGACGCGAGCGTGATCGAGCGGATGTACTTGCCCTTGGCCGCGGACGGCTTGGCGCGGATCAGCTCTTCGAGCACGGCCTGGTAGTTCTCGAGCAGCGCCTCGTCGCCGAACGACGTCTTGCCCACGGTCATGTGGACGATCGCCGTGCGGTCCGTGCGGTACTCGACCTTGCCGGCCTTGGACTCCTCGACGGCCTTGCCGACGTCCATCGTCACGGTCCCGACCTTCGGATTGGGCATCTTGCCCTGCGGACCGAGGATGCGGCCGAGCCGGCCGACGATCGGCATCATGTCCGGCGTCGCGATCGCGACGTCGAAGTCGGTGAAGCCCTCCTGCACGCGGGTGGCGAGATCCTCGGCACCGACGACGTCCGCGCCGGCCTCCTCGGCCTCGCGCGCCTTGTCGCCCTTGGCGAAGACCGCGACCTTGACCTCCTTGCCGAGGCCGTGCGGGAGCGCGATCGTGCCGCGCAGCTGCTCGTCCGCGTGGCGGACGTTGAGCCCGGTGCGGATGTGCACCTCGACGGACTCGTCGAACTTCGCGCGCTTGGCGTCCTTCATCAGCTTCACGGCCTCGTGCGGGGTGTACTCGCGCGTGCGATCCACCTTGGCCTTGGACGCGACATAGGTCTTGCCATGAGACGCCATTACGCCACGACCTCCACGCCCATCGAGCGGGCCGTGCCCGCGATGATCTTGGCCGCCTGGTCGACGTCGTGCGCATTGAGGTCGGCGAGCTTCTTCTCGGCGATCGCGCGGACCTGCTCGCCGGTGATCGTGCCGACCTTGGTGCGGTTCGGCTCACCTGAGCCCTTCTCGATGCCGATCGCCTGGCGGATCAGGACCGCGGCAGGCGGCGTCTTGGTCACGAAGGTGAAGGAGCGATCCTCGTAGACCGTGATGACGACGGGGATCGTGACCCCCATGTCAGACGACGTCTGCGCGTTGAACGACTTCACGAACTCCATGATGTTGATGCCGTGCTGGCCCAGCGCGGGGCCGACGGGCGGCGCCGGCGAGGCCTGGCCTCCGGGCGCCTGCAGCTTGATCGTTGTGAGGACTTTCTTGGCCATAGCTAGATCTTCTTCACCTGGTCGTACCCGACCTCGACGGGGGTCTCGCGGCCAAAGATGGATACCAGCACCTTGAGCTTGCTCGCATCCTCGTTGATCTCGGAGATCTCGCCGGAGAAGTCGGAGAGGGGCCCGCTGATCACCTTCACGGATTCGCCGATCGAGAACTGAGCCCTGCTCGGGACCTTCTGCGCGACCTCGCGGTGCAGCAGTCGGTCGACCTCGGCCTGGGTCAGCGGGATCGGCTCGTTGGACGCGCCGACGAAGCCGGTCACGCCGGGCGTGCCCTTGACGACCTGCCACGAGTCCTCGTTGAGGTCCATGTTCACCAGCACGTAGCCGGGCATGGTCCGCTTCTCCACCGAGATCTTCTGGTTGTCCTTCATCTCCTGCACCGTCTCCGTGGGGACGACGACCTGGCGCACGGCGCGCGCCTGGTTGAGCGAGGACACCCGGTGCTCGAGGTTCTGCTTGACCTTGTTCTCGTGACCCGAGTAGGTGTTGATGACGTACCAGCGAAACATAAGTGTGGGCCTACAGAATCTTCTGAATGATGGGGTTCCAAATCGCGTCGAGCAGCCCGAGATAGGCGCCCGCGACCAGCACGAACCCGATCGTCACCGCGGTGCCCTGGCCGACTTGACGGCGGTCGGGCCACTGGACGCGGCGAAGCTCGGACCAGGAAGCGCGCAGGAAGTCCGCGGCGCGGCCGAACAGGCCGCGGCGGCGGGTCTTCGCCGGCTCCTTCTCGTCCTGGTAGGCGGCCACCTTGCCGGTGCCGCGCTCGGCGACCCCGCGCTCGACGAGGTGCGCCTCCGTGACGTCGGGCAGCGCCTGGCCGAGCGGGTCCGCGGGCTCCGTGGCGCCGAACTCGACGTCCAGTTCATCGTCGCGCGCGCCGCCGCCACCGAGTTCGGCGTCGGAACCACGTCCGCGGCGTTGACGATCCCTGGCCATCGCTCGTCGTCCCTACCGGGTCTCGCGATGCCCGGTATGGCGCCGGCACCACTTGCAGTACTTGCGCAGCGTGATGCGATCCGGGTTATTGCGCTTGGACTTCTTGGTCTGGTAGTTCCGGCGCTTGCAGTCCTCGCAGGCGAGGGTCACAGCGATCCGGACGTCTCCGCGGGCCATGAAAGGCGTGCTCCGAGAGTCATGGGTTCTTTGTTACGCCGGGCGGCAAAGGAAAACCCCGCTCCGGCGCGAGGTCGGCAAGAGAGGATAGCGCGGACACGCCGTCGGTCGGGATCTACCCGCCCCGGTTCGCGTAGCGGGCCGCGACGATCGCGGGCTGCTCGATCGGGTGCCCGGCCTCGATCGACCAGGCGAGCCGCACGAACTGCGCGTGCGACCACGCCAGCGGCGTCGCCGAAAACGTTCCCTTCCCCAGCGGCCGGGCCTTCGGCGAACGGCCGTCCCAGACCTGCTCCGGGATCATCCCGCCGTCGTTGGCGGCGCCCGCCATCGCCGCCAGCTCGGGGTTGGCGGGCCGCCCGGCGAGCAGCTCGTACTCGCCGCGCTCGCCCGCGAAGATCGGCCAGGCGCGCCCGAGCGTCATGTTCGAGCCGTCGGGGAAGAGCCCCCAGTCGCCGCCGTCGCGCTGCTCGCCGTAGCCGTCGTGGCTGTAGCGGTGCCAGAAGCTCCCGGCCTTCAGCTGGGCGTCGATCACGCCGACCGAGTTCACGATCGCCGGGTCGTCGGCGCGCTTGATGCCGAGCCGCACGAGCTCCAGGAAGCTCGGGTCGACCACCCGGCGCTGGTCGATCTTGGCCGGCCCGGAGTCGCCCAGCTTGTAGGTCGTGCCCGCGTCGGGCTTGCCGTCCTTGGTGAGCCGGAGGTAGTACGGGCGCGGGCCGAACGGCCCGGTGCTCGTCGCCGTCCAGGCCTGGACCTTGCCCGCCCATTCGTCGGCCTTGGCCTCGTAGGCGGCGGCCTTGGCGTCCTCGTGGCTGCTGCGCGCGATGCCGGCGGCGCACACGAGCCCCGCGATCTCCGCGGCGATCGTCCCCGGCGAGTAGCCCCCCTGGTTCTCCCAGCGGTCCTGGTCGGTGACCGGGCCGTGCTTGACGAGGTAGTCCGCGGCCTTCTGCACGCCGTCCCAGCGGTCCACGCGGCCCAGCTGCCAGGCCAGCACGATCGGCAGCGCGACCTCGTCGAGCTGGATGCCGGTCCACTTCGGCGTGCCGTCGACCTGCGAGTTCTGCGGGAACGAGCCGTCCTGGAGCTGCTGGTGGTCGAACAGGAAGTCGAGCGCCGCGTTGGCCGATGCGGTGTCGCCGGCGGCCAGCAGAGCGGTCGCGATCTGGTAGAGGTCGCGCGCCCAGACGAGGTGGTACGGCGCCGAGCGCGGGTTGCCCTCGTCGATCGTCAGCGTTCCCCAGCCCCAGGGCATCGTCGGGCTGGCGACGAACGCGCCCGGGTTGGCCTTGTCCTCGTGCGCCTTGAGGACCAGCAGCGAGGTCTCGTACTCGGCGGCGACCGGCAGCGCCGAGGCGGGGATCGGGCGCAGCTTCGCGCGATAGGCCTGCCAGCCGGTCGCGTACGCCCGCGAGACGGCGTCGAAGCCGGTGTCGAGCGAGCCGCGCGCGGCCTCCAGCGCCACCGTCCCGCGCGGCCCGAACCCGAGCGCGAGCGTCGCGTCCTGGTGGTGTGCGAGCCCCGTGAGCGGCGTCCGCGCCGCCTGGATCACGTTGCCCTGGCGCAGCGCGTCGGAGGAGCGGTCGAGCAGATGCCGCTCGTGGCCCGCATAGCCCGAGGCGGTGCGGCCGAAGGCGGGTCGCGAGGCCAGCGCGCTGGCGATCCGCGCGTCGTGGGCGAGCAGGGCGTGCCCGCGCGTCCAGCCGATGTCGTCGTCGCCGGTGTTGAAGAGCTGGGGGTCGAACGCGACGGTCAGCGCGTGCGCCTTGCCGTCGAGCGCCTCGAAGTGCACGCGGACGAGCACCGTGTTGCGCTTGGGGTCGGTCACGTAGACGCGCGTGAGCCGCCAGCGCTTGGCGGTGACGGTCTGCGTGTAGGCCAGCTCGAGCTGGGAGACGGTCGCGGTCCCGGCGGCGGTCCGCCCGTCGACCTTGAAGTCCAGCCCGCGCGCCGAGGGATGGCCGAGATCCGGGTAGTAGACCTCGGTCATCGACGCCTCGCGCAGCGTGAACCAGACGTGGCTGCCGCGGCTGGCGGAGGTCCCGAAGCCGTGCTTGTCGGCCTTCGCCCAGTCGGCCGTGCGGCCCGGCGCGCCGGGGGCCTGCACGCGCGCCTGCGCGGGCGCGGCGAGCGCGAGCCCGACCACCACGATGACGCCCGCGCGCAGCATGGCGGGAGGGTAGTGGGCGCCGGTGAGCGGCCGCCGTGTCGGTTTGTGGCGCTCCTGTGACCCAAAACCGACACGGCCCCCGGTGAACTACGGTGTCGGCCGATGCGGCCGCCCCCTGACCTGCCAGGCGTCGAGCACCGCTACCACGATCTCGCCACCGGCGTGCGCGCGCACGTCGCCCACGCCGGGCCGCCGGACGCGCCCGCGCTCGTGCTGCTGCACGGCTTCCCCCAGCACTGGTACTGCTGGCGCCACGTGATCGCCGCGCTCGCGGGCTCCTACCGGATCCTGGCCATGGACACGCGCGGGCTCGGCTGGTCCGGGCGCCCGCAGGACGGCGACTACCGCAAGGCGCGACTCGCCGACGACGCGGTCGCGCTGCTCGAGGACCTCGGCATCGAGCGCGCCGGCCTCGCCGGCCACGACTGGGGCGGCTGGGCGGGGTTCCTCGCCGTGCTGCGCCACCCCGAGCGCTGGACGGGCTACGTGGCGGCCGGCATCCCGCATCCGTGGCAGCCCGCCGCGGGGATCATCAAGGCGCTGCCGCGCCTGGCCTACCAGCCGCCGATCGCCACGCCGCTGATCGGCCCCGTGATCGTCGCCCGCAGCGTGCCGGCGCTGATCCGCGCGGCGTGGGGCGACGGCGAGCCGCAGGAGGTCGAGGTGTACGCCGCGACCTACCGCGACCCGGCGCGGGCCGAGGCCGCGAGCCGCTACTACCGCGACTTCCTGCTCAAAGAGGCCGCGACGAACGTCACGGGCTCGTTCGGCGGCGCGCGCCTGCACGTGCCGACCCGCCTGCTCTACGGCGAGCGCGAGTTCCTCGGCGCGAGGCTGGCGCAAGGACTGGAGGCACACGGCGACGACGCCCGCACGCAGCTGCTCGCCGGCTGCGGCCACTTCGTCCCGGAGGAGCGCCCGGACGCGGTGGCCGCGGCCGTGCGCGAGCTCATGCCGTGACGCCCTGCGCCTCCTCGCGCGTCTGCGGCGTCTTGCCCCAGCGCGTACGCTGCGCGTACTCGATCAGGTGCGGGAAGTAGTCGGTCAGGTGCGGGCACGAGACGCCCAGCGGCCCGAGCAACGCGCGGGCGCGCGAGTCGTCGAACACCATGTCCATGTCGAAGTACGGGAAGTACACGGCGGCCTGGTCGTCGGCGTGCGCGGAACCGGTGCCGGTCGAGCCGGGCGCGACGACCGGCGGGCGCTCGCGGCCGAACGCGGCCGACGTCATGCCGACGAGGTCGTCGACCGTGCACGCCTCGCGGCCCGCGACGAGGTTGACCACGCCCGAGGACGACGAGTCCTCGAGCAGGGCGACCAGCGCGTCGGCCACGTAGTCGACCGGCACGACGTCGACCAGCGCCTCCGGGCGCGCCGGCACGCTCTCGAACAGCCCGCGCGAGAACGCGCGGATCGGCCAGTAGAGGACGTTGAAGGCCGGCGTCCAGCCCGAGCCCGACTCGCCCATCACGATCGACGGGCGCGCGATCACGGGCGCGAGGTCCGACGCGTCGTTGACGACGTGCTCGGCCTCCCACTTGGTCTGCTCGTAGGTGTTGCGGAACGCCTGGCCGGTGTCCAGCTGGCGCTCGCGGAACGTGCCCTTGGTGATGCCGGCGACGTACGCGGTGGAGACGTGGATGAAGCGATCCAGGCGCCCCGCGGCCTTGGCCTGGCGGGCGAAGCCGACGATCTCGCGCGTGCCCTCGACGTTGATCTGACGTGCCTCGTCGAGCGGCAGGTCGAACGTGATCGACGCGGCGCAGTGCATCACCGCGCCGGTCTGCTCGGCCAGCTCCGCGCGCAGCGCGGGCGCGAGCCCGAGGTCGGGCTGCGTGACGTCGCCGGCCACCGCGCGCACGCGGTCGCGGTACGGCGACGGGTCGCGCCACAGCTTGGCCAGCACGCCGTCGAGGCGCTCGCCGGCGGCCTCGTCGTCGGCGGCGCGCACGAGCGCGATCACGTCGCGGTCGCCCGCTTCGAGCAGCCGCGCGATCACCTCCATGCCGAGGAAGCCGGTGGCGCCGGTCAGGAAGACGGGCGGCTTGGTCATGCCTCGACCTCGTGCTTGACCGGCGCGAGCGCCGTGCCCATCGCGTGGAAGCCGCCGTCGACGTGGATGACCTCTGCGGTGATCGCGCGCGCGCCGTCGGACAGCAGGAAGTTGATCGTCTCGGCGACCGGAGCGGGATCGTCGACGTCCCAGCCGAGCGGCGCCTGGCGCTCCCACGCGTCGGCGAGGTCGCCGAAGCCCGGGATGCCGCGCGCCGCCAGCGTGCCGAGCGGGCCCGCGGAGACGAGGTTCACGCGCACCTTGCGCGGGCCGAGATCGCGCGCGAGGTAGCGCGACGTCGCCTCCAGCGCGGCCTTGGCGACGCCCATCCAGTCATAGACCGGCCACGCGACCTGTGCGTCGAAGTCGAGCCCGACGATCGCCGCGCCCTCCTCGGGGAAGAGGTCGCTGAGCCCGACCGCCAGCGCCTTGAGCGAGTACGCCGACGTCTGGAACGCGGTGATCGCGCTCTCCACCGGCGTGTTGAGGAAGTTGCCGCCGAGCGCGTCGCCGGGCGCGAACGCGATCGCGTGCAGGATGCCGTCGACGCGGCCCCAGCGCTCGCGCAGGTCCTCCGCGACCGCCTCGATGTCCTCGGGCTTGTTGACGTCGAGCTCGAGCACGTCGGGGACCGGGTCGAGCTTGGTCGCCGAGCGGTCGGTCATGCGCTTGGCGCGGCCGAAGCCCGTCAGCACGATCTCGGCGCCGGCCGCCTGGGCCTGCCTGGCAACCTCGTACGCGATCGACTCGCGGTTGATGACGCCGGTGATGAGAAGTTTCTTGCCTTCGAGTGTCACAGGGGAATGTTCCTTACGCCGGGTGCGGGGTGGGCGATGTCGGCGTGCTGCCCGCCCGAGGACCCGCCGCGATACGACGGGGCCCGGGCGGGAGGGTCACGCGGCCTCGAGACACAGCACGGCGTTGTGGCCGCCGAAGCCGAAGGACGACGACAGCGCGATCGCCGGCTGCCCGTTGATGTTCAGCGGCTTGGCGGAGCCGGGGACGTAGTCGAGATCGAGCCCCTCGGACGGCTCGTGAAGGCCGAGCGTGGGCGGGGCGATCCGGTCGCGCAGGGCGAGGATCGTGGCAACCGCCTCGACGGCGCCGGCGGCGCCCAGCAGGTGCCCGATCGACGACTTCAGCGACGAGATCGGGATCTTGTACGCGTGATCGCCGAGCGCGAGCTTGAGCGCCGCGGTCTCCGCGGCGTCGTTGAGCGCGGTCGACGTGCCATGCGCGTTGACGTAGACGATGTCGGTCGGCTCCAGGCCGGCGTCGGCCAGCGCGGCGAGCATCGCTCGCGACGGGCCGCCGCCGGTCTTGTCGGGCGCGGTCAGGTGATACGCGTCCGCGGACGCGCCGTAGCCGCGCAGCGTGCCGAGGATCTTGGCACCGCGGGCCTCGGCGTTCTCGCGCGACTCGAGCACCAGGATGCCGGCGCCCTCGCCCATCACGAAACCGTCGCGGTCCTTGTCGAACGGGCGCGAGATGCCCGTGAGCGAGAGCGCGTCGAGCGCGCTGAACGCGGCGTTGGAGAGCGGCGTGAGCGCGGCCTCCGAGCCGCCGGTGACGACGGCGTCGACGTGCCCGGTCTCGATCATCATCTTCGCGGTGCCGATCGCGTCCGCGCCGCCGGAGCAGGCCGACACGATCCCGTGGCACGGGCCGAGCAGCTTGTAGCGCATCGACACGGCGGCGGCCGCGGCGTTGGACATCATCAGCGGCACGGACAGCGGCGGCACCTTCTTCGGGCCGCTCTCGATCAGGATCTCCTTGCCGCGCTCGAGCGTGCCGATGCCGCCGATGCCGGTACCGAGGATCGAGGCGACGCGATCGGCCTCGTACGGGAGCTCGTCGCTCCAGCCGGCCTCGGCCAGTGCCTCGTCGCCCGCCACCAGCGCGAGCTGGGTGAACCGGTCCGCGCGGCGCGCCTCCTTGACCGACAGGTGGTCGGTGGGGTCGAACTCGGTGGCGGCGCCCTTGCCGTCCGCGATCCCGACGACGCCGGCACTCCACCGCTCGTGAAGCGTCCGCGCGCCGACTCCGAGAGCGGAGACGGCGCCGACGCCGGTTATGACGACCTCGCGATGCATTAAGCCCGGCTCACCACCATGTCGATCGCGTCCCCGACGGTCTTGATCTTGCCCACGTCGTCGCCCTTGAGCGCGACGCCGTACTCGTCCTCGATGATCTGGGAGAGCTCGGCGAGGTCCAGCGAGTCGACGTCGAGGTCCTCGAACGACGCGTCGCGGGTGATCGCGGACTCGTCGACGCCGAACTGCGGGAGCGCCTCGTAGACGGTCTTCTGGACGTTCTCTTCGGTGATGGCTGCAGCCATGGTTCTGGTTCTCCTTGGATTGATTTAGGTGGGGCGGAGGGGATGTAATTCCGCGCTAGGCGGACATGCCGCCGTCGACGTACAAGGTGGTGCCGGTGACGTAACCGGCCTGCTCGGAGGCGAGGAAGCGCACGGCGGCGGCGACCTCCTCCGGCGTGCCCTGGCGGCGGGCGGGGATCGCCTTGACGATCTCCTCCGTCTCCAGCTCGGACGTCATGTCCGTGGCGATGAAGCCCGGCGCGACCGCGTTGACGGTCACGCCGCGCCGCGCGACCTCGGCGGCGATGGTCTTGGTCATGCCGATCACGCCGGCCTTGGCCGCGGCATAGTTGGCCTGGCCGGCGTTGGCGCGCGGGCCGACGACCGAGGCGATGTTCACGACGCGCCCGTAGCGCGCCTTGACCATGCCCCGCAGCACGTCGCGCGTGAGCCTGAAGGCGGGGGTCAGGTTGGTGGCGATGACGGCGTCCCAGTCGTCGTCGGACAGCTGGAGCGCGAGCCCGTCGCGGGCCACGCCCGCGTTGTTGACGAGCGCCAGCACCGGCCCGAGCGCCTCGGTGACCTCGTCGATCAGCGCCTTGCCGGAGCCGTTGGAGACGTCGGCGTGGACGGCGATCGCGCGCCCTCCGGCGGCCTCGATCGCCTCGACCGTCGCCTTCGCGCCGGCCTCGTCGGAGCGGTAGTTGACGCCCACCGCCCAGCCGTCGTCGGCCAGCGCTCGCGCGATCGCCGCGCCGATGCCCTTGGACGCGCCGGTGACGAGCGCCGCGGCGTTGTCGGGACGCCCGCTCACGAACCGCTCCACTCGAGCACGCCCGCGCCCCACGTGAACCCTGCGCCGATCGCAGCCACGAGCACCTTGTACCCGGGACGCAGGCGGCCATCCTCGCGCGAGAGCGAGAGCGTCAGCGGGATCGACGCGGCCGACGTGTTGCCGAGCTGGGAGATGTAGTCGGCGACCTTGGCCGGCTCCAGGTCCAGCCGCTCGCCGACCGCCTTGATGATCCGCGAGTTGGCCTGGTGGTAGACGAAGAGGTCGATGTCGTCGAGCTCCAGCCCGGCGGCCGAGACCGCGAAGACGGTCGACTCCGACAGCCGCTTGACCGCGATCTTGAACGTCGAGATCCCGTCCATGCGGATGTACGGGTCGTCGTGCGTGGCGACGATCGTGTCGCCCAGCCCGCCGTCGGCGAGCAGGTCGATCGGGCCGATGCCGGTGCCGTGATCGGTCGGGCCGAGCACCACGGCGCCCGCGCCGTCGCCGAACAGCATCCCGGTCTTGCGGTCGTTGAAGTCGGTGATGCGGGTCAGCTTCTCGGCGCCGATCAGCAGGATCCGCTCGGCGCGGCCGACCTCGATCAGCGCCGCGGCCTGCGCGAGCCCGGCCAAGAAGCCGGTGCAGGCGGCGCCGATGTCGAACGCCGCCGCGCGCTCGGCACCCAGCGAATGGGCCACCAGCGGCGCGGCGTTGGGCGTGATCTCGTCGGCGCTCATCGTCGCGACGATCACGAAGTCGAGGTCGATCGCGTCGACGCCCGCGTCCTGCAGCGCGCGCCGGCCGGCGAACACCGCGAGGTCCTGCGTGCGCTCGGATGCGTGCGCGCGCCGGCGCGAGTGGATCCCGGTGCGCTTGACGATCCAGTCGTGGTCGACGCCGAGGTGCTCGGCGAGGTCGCCGTTGGTCACGATCTCCGACGGCAGGTGGTGCCCGAGCCCGAGGATCGTCGCGGTGCGCGGGGGCGCCGGGCGGCGACCGTTGCGCGCCGCCTCGCGGGCGATCTGGTGCAGCTCCGGCGGGAGTGCGGCGCTAGGCATGAATGAGTCCTTCGGCGGGGGTTTCGAATTTGACGCCCTTGAGGATGCGCTTGCCCATGCGGGCGAGCACCTTGCCAGGTCCGACCTCGACGAACGAGGGCGCCCCGGCAGCGTGCATGGCGATAACGGTCTCACGCCAGCGCACCGGGCGCGTGAGCGCCCCGGCGAGCTCGGCGCGCACGTCATTGAACGGCGCCGCGCTCGCGCACGAGAAGACGGGGAACGCGGCCTCGGCGATCTCGACCTCGTCGAGCGCCGCGCGGAACGGCTCGGCGGCGATCTCCATCGCGGGCGAGTGGAACGCGCCGGCGACGTCGAGCCGGATCACGCGGGTGTTGCGCTCGGCGGCGATCGCCTCGGTCGCGTCGAGGGCCTCGAGCGACCCGGAGAGGACGACCTGGCCGGGCGCGTTGTCGTTGGCGACGGTCACGCCGCCGGCCGTGGCGATCGCCTCGGCGTCCTCGAGGCTGGCACCGACGAGCGCGAGCATCGAGCCGTTGCGGGCCTCGCCCATCAGCTTGCCGCGCAGGACGACGAGCTCCAGCGCGTCGTCGCGCCGCAGCACACCGGCGGCGGCGAGGGCGGCGAGCTCGCCGAGCGAGTGGCCGGCGGCCGCGGACGGCTCGAGGCCGAGGGCGTCCCAGCCGGCGAGGGAGGCGCAGAAGATGGCGGGCTGTGCGAAGCGGGTGTTCTCCTCGACGCGGGCGAAGGGGTCCTCGCCCACGAGCTCGATGGCGCGCTCGAGCAGCTCGGGCGCGCGCTGGGCGACCAGCTCGCGCATCTCGGGGGTGTGGCTCCCCTGGCCCGGGAAGAGCGCCGCGGGTTGTCTTGCGTTGCTCACACCTGCACCATCACCGAAGCGGTCGTGCGGTCACACCATCCATGCCCGGCTACCCCCTTGTTGGGGGGTGGCGAGTCGCCCTGCCGGCGACTCGCTGTCGAGTTTCGTCGCGGGCGCCAGCCGCTCGGCGACATGGACGCGAAACTCGCGGGCGCTTAGGAAATGAGGCCGAGGCGCTGGGCCTTCTGTACCGCTTCGGCGCGGTTGCGGACGTTCAGCTTGCGGTACAGCGAGGACGTGTGCTCCTTGACCGTGTGCGGGCTCAGGAAGAGCTTGCCCGCGATCTCGCGGTTGGTCGCGCCGGACGCGATCGCCTCGAGCACCTCGCGCTCGCGCTCTGACAGCGGCGGGCCCGGCGGGCGCCTCGTGGGGCTTGAAGACCGTCATGCCGAGGCCGACCATGCGGACCGCCCCGGCGATGTCGGCGGCCGGCCAGTCCTTGGAGATGAACCCCGACGCGCCCGCGGCGCGGGCGGCGTTGGGGCTGATGCGCCCGGCGCCCGAGATCAGCAGCACGTTCAGGTGCGGTGAGAGCGCGAGCAGCTGCGCGCAGATCTCCGCGCCCGACTCCTGGCCGACGAACAGGTCCACGAGCGCGACGTGCGGGTCATAGCGGCGCGCGAGCGCGAGCGCCTCCGCGGTGTTGCGCGCGCTCAGGCAGCGCTCCACCCACGGCTGCTCGCCGAGCATCAGCCGCAGGCCCCAGTGCACGACCTCGTGGTCGTCGACCACCAGCACGCGCAGCTTGCGGTCGCTCGAGCCCGCGGCGATCCGCGAGGGGCTGACGTCAGGTCCGCTCAAGCGGCACCGCCAGCCGCACGCGCCAGATCCCCGGCTCGCGCTCACCGAACTCCACGATCCCGCCGAGCTGGAGCGCCTCGACCGCCGCCAGCTTGAGCCCCATCCCGGTCTGCCCCGGGCGCCCGCGCACGCCGTCGTTGATCACGTCGATGACGAGCGTGTCGTCGCGCTCGTCGAGCCCGACCTCGACGCGCGTCGGGTGCGCGTGCTTGTGCGCATTGCGGATCGCCTCGGCGACGACCGACTGCGCCAGCGGCTCGACCTCGGACGGCAGCCGCACGCCCTCGGAGCCCGGCCGCAGCGTGATGTGCAGGTCGCGGTGCTCGCGCGTCAGCCGCTCGACCTCCTCGAGCAGCGTCGTGTTGGTCTCCGGCGCCATCCGCGACAGCGGGCGCTGGAGCGCGCGGCGCAGGTCGAACAGCGCGGCCTGCAGCTCGGCGCCGATCCGCTCGCGCGCGGCCGGGCTGAGCTCGGCCTGGCTCGAGAACACGAGCTGGATCCCGAACAGCCGCTGGATCACGGACTCATGGACCTCGCGAGCGAGGTCCATGCGCTCCTGCAACTGGCGCGCCTGGGCCTGCTTGTTGGTCGCCTGGCGCGCGAACGCCGCGAGCGCCGCGGTCTTGCCCAGCGTCCACAGCAGATGGCGCTCACCGTCGCTCAACGGCGGCGCGCCCGGCCCGCGGTCGGACAGGATCACGCCCAGCCAGCGGCCGGCGGCGGCCATCGGCGTGCATACCAGCGAGTCGCGGATCAGCCCGCGGAACTCCTGCGGGACGATCTCCGGGACGGCGCTCGAGACCTCGATCACGCGGTCGGAGAGCAGCGAGTCGCGCGCCACCGCGACGGTCTCCACCGTCACCTGCGCGTCCGCGAACGCCTCCAGCGGGACGCCGTAGGCGCCGGCGGCGCGCACGCGCCGGCGCGCGCCGTCGTAGCGGAAGATCACCGCCCGGTCCATCCCGGCCAGCCGGCACGTCGCCTCGCACAGGCGCGAGTAGAACGCGTCGGTCGACGGGTCGGCCTCGACGCGCGAGAGCAGTTCTACGAACGTCTCCAGCGCGTCGATGCGGACGGTGGCTGCGGGGCTCTCCATCTCCTCCCGCTGAAGCCTACGGGGTGGTGGTGCTGAGCGTGAAGGTGACCGCCGCGCTGTAGGTGCCGGTGCGCAGCGCGTCGCCCGCGCCGATCACCTGCCGGAACGCGATCGTGAACGCGTCGTTGCTCGCCGGAGCGCTCCACGCGGCCTTGGCGGGCTCGACCACGACCGGCGAGGCGAGGCTGAACGCGCCGTTGGTGAGCGTCGGCGTCGTCCAGCTCAGCGCCGCGTCGCCGGCCGTCGAGATCACGTTGGCCGTCGTCGACGCGCTGTACGTGCGCGCCACGCCGGGCGTGAAGGCGCCGAACTGCGCCGGGGCGCCGAGCGTGAGGCTGAGCGTCGCCGGCACCGTGCCGCTCGCGCCGCCCGTGACCGGCACGACGTCGGAGATCTCCGCGCTGGCGCTCGCGTCGTAGGCGCCCTCGGGCTGGTAGACGGCGCTGATCTGGTACGAGCCGCCCGACAGCGCCGGCGTGATCGTCGCCTTGCCGCCCGCCAGCGCGACCGGCGCGCCGAGGTTCTGGCCGCCGTCGAGGAACTGGACCTTGCCGGTCGGCGTGCCCTGGGTCGTGAACCCGTTGTACATCGCCTTGGTCAGGAACTCGGCCTGGTAGCCCGGCAGCGGCGCGGCGGTGGTCGCCGGGTCGGTGCTCGCGACGGTCGCCGTCAGCGCGGCGCCGCTCTGCGTGACGGTCGTGGCGGTGGGCGCGCCGCCGGCGGCGAAGCCCGCGGCGGTGGCGGCCGCGCTCCCGCCCACGATCGGCAGCGAGATGCGGCTGTTGCGCAGGCCGAGCGTGATCTGCGCGGCCGGGGTGGTGTCCGCGGTCGTGCTGTAGTCGCGGTAGCTGCCGACGATCACGACGCCGATCTGGTGGCCCGCTCCGAACGTGTAGTCCTCCGGCAGCATCTGGAAGCTGAACGGGTAGCGCTGGCCGGCGACGATCGGCGTCGGCGTGGTCAGCGAGTCGCGATGCCCCGCGTCGAGCACGCCCTTGGACACGCGCCAGGCCGTCGAGTTCGTGTTGATCAGCTCGCCGACGTCCTTGTAACACGCCGAGTCGGCGGTGCTGCTCTCGCCCCAGCAGTCGCTGGTGGTGAGCGTCTGGACGCCGTTGTTGTTGATGTTGTCGGTCACGCGCGGGAAGGCCGCGCCGTAGTCCACGAGCGCGGCGCCGAAGTGCGCGCCGGTCTTGTTGTTGACCTGCGCGTCGAGCTGCACCACCGGCGTGCCCGAGATGTGCAGCGGTGCGGTCAGCGGCGCCGACAGGAACACGCGCTTGTTGGCGGTGACCGTCGTCGGGTTGTTGAGCATCGTCGTCTCGGACTGGTTGGCCAGGTCGGTGAAGCTCGTGGTCGGCTCGCTGCCGGTGCTCGGGGCGAGGCCGAGCGTGCCGGCGTTCGCGCCCGGCCTGAGGAACAGCTGCGTGGGAGTGGAGCCGGGGACGGGCCAGGACGCGAAGGCGTCGAAGTGGCCCGGGCTCGTCTCGACCTCCACCTGCGGCCCGTCGAGGATGCCGTTCGGCACGCCCTGGAGCCAGTAGTCGAACCAGCGGTGCAGCTCGTCGACCCAGTCGGCGCGGTTGACGTCGAACGGGTCGACGTGGCCGACCTGCATCAGCCGCGCGCGGCGCACGACGCCGAGGTCGCCCAGCGCGTACCAGAACTGCGAGAAGTGGTCGAAGCGGACGTTCTCGTCCTCCATCCCGTGCGTGAGGAAGACGCTGGCGCGGCACCTTGAACGCGTCCTTGACGTAGTCGCGCGGCAGCCAGAAGTCGGACTTGTTGGCGTTCGCGTCGCCGTCCTGGGCGCTCAGCGCGTCGCGCGTCGGCTTGCAGTAGGCCTGCCGGTTGGTGTCGGTGACCGTGTTGGCGAGGCTGGCCAGGTAGTGGCCGCCGCGCTGGATCACGCCGTTCGAGCGCGTGTAGTCGTAGTAGTCGTAGGGGCCGGACTCGCCGACGATCGTCGTCAGCCCGTCGATCCCGGTCGTCGCCGCGGCGGCGGCCAGCGAGCGAGTCATAGGACTTGCCGATCATGCCGGTCTTGCCGTTGTGCCAGCCGGCGGCGGAGATCGGGTTGCCGTTGGAGTCCACGCCGGGCCGGCGCCCGTTGAGCCAGTCGATGATCGTCGGCGCCGCCTGGTTGTCCTCGAGCCCCTGGACCGTCGGGCAGCCGGTCGAGTGGTTGGTGCCGGTCATGTCGACGAGCACGACCGCGTAGCCGCGCGGGACGAAGTAGTTGTCGAGGAACAGCGGCCACTTCGCGAGCAGCCCGCTCGCGTCGTCGGCCTTCAGCTGGGACTCGTTGCCGCGCCCGAGCGTCGAGTAGTACGGGCTGGCGTCCATGATCACGGGCACCTTCAGGCCGGCGTCGGAGGCCGCGGGGCGCATGATGTCGGCCGTGATCACGTCCTTGACGCCGTCGTTGTCGGAGTCGAAGTCGCTCGTGACCCGCACGCGCTGGCGGATCGCGTCCGTGTAGCCGAACGCCTCCTGCGTGACGCCGCCCGAGACGACGATCCGCGGCGGCGGCGTCGACTGCGCGCGGGCCGTGCCCGCGGTCAGCGCCATCACCGATACGGCCGCGAGCGCGGCCACCCTCCGTGCCTGCACCTTGAACCCCCTCCGGATTCCCGTTCGTGCGGACGCTACGGGCGCGCCCGAGCGCGCTCAACCGACGCCCGGCGGAAGTTTGCGGCGATTCTTCAGTCGCCCAGCAGGCGCCCGACGCCGGCGAGCTCGAACACGCGGCGCACGGCCGGCGAGGCGCGGCGTACGGTGAACGCCCAGCCGTCGCGCTCGGCGTCCAGGTGGGCGTCCATCAGGACCGTCAGCCCGGTCGAGTCGATGAACGTGACCTCGGCGAGGTCGAGCACGACGGGGTGCTCGTGCGCCCGCAGGCGCGCCAGCATGGCCACGAGCTCCGGGGCGGTGGCGATGTCCAGCTCGCCGTGGAGCATGAGCAGGCGGTCGCCGCGCAGGTCGGCAACCTCGGTGATCTTCCAGCGGGACGGTCCGCGTCCAGACGTCCCTTGACCCTACATGACACCGTGTCAGTCGCGCCGCAGGACGAACCAGACCGTGGTCGAGTCGTTCGTCTCCACGCCCCAGCGGTCGGCCAGCCGGCCCACCAGGAACAGCCCGAAGCCGCCGGGCTCGTCGAGCGCGCCGGAGCGCGGCGCGGGCGTGAACCCGTCGCCGTGATCGGTCACCTCGACGCGCACCTCGGAGTTCCAGCTCGCGTGCAGCTGGACCGGCTCCGCGTGCCCGCCGTGGCGGACGGCGTTGGTGACCAGCTCCGAAACGAGCAGCCGCAGCGTCTGCACCTGGGGTTCCGCCAGCAGCGAGCGGGTGGCGTCGCCGACCTTCGCGCGAGCCTCCGCGACCGACCCGGGGTCGGGCGCCAGCGTCAGTTCGAGCGTTCCGGTGGCGGACATCTGTCACTGGGCGTGCCCCACCCACCAGGCGGCGAAACCGCGCGTGTCCCTTTCCGCACGCCCCCTTCAGGGGAGCGGCCAGCGATGCACGGGCTCGTTGGAGTGCATGTGCTCGCGGTAGGCGACGGTCATCGCACGCAGCGCGTCGGCGCGATCGAGCCGCTCGTAGAAGTGGTGGAACGCCGCCGCCTGCCACGACGCGCCGTTGACCTGCTCGACGCAGCGGCGCTCGATGATCTCCAGCAGGCGGTCCGCGTCGGCGGAGTCCACGCCCCAGCGCGCCAGCCCCTCGCGCGCCATCGGCAGCAGCCGGCGCACCGTGAGCTCCGCGGCCGGCACCTCGCCCAGCCCCGGCCAGTAGACGCGCGCGTCGATCCCGTCGCGCGCGCCCGAGTAGAAGTTCTCCTCGGCCGCCGAGAACGACATCTGCGTCCAGATCGGCCGCTCGTCCTCGACCAGCACGCGGATCAGGCCGTAGTAGAAGGCGGCGTTGGCCAGCGTGTCGACGATCGTCGGGCCCGCCGGCAGCACGCGGTTCTCGACGCGCAGGTGCGGGCGCCCGCGCACGACGTCGTAGATCGGCCGGTTCCAGCGGTAGACCGTGCCGTTGTGGAGCCGCAACTCCTGCAGCGCCGGCGCGCCGCCGGACTCCAGCACCGCCACCGGGTCCTCGTCCTCGACCACCGGCAGCAGCGCCGGGAAGTAGCGCACGTTCTCCTCGAAGAGGTCGAAGATCGACGTGATCCAGCGCTCGCCGAACCACACGCGCGGGCGCACGCCCTGGGCCTTGAGCTCCTCGGGGCGCGTGTCGGTGGTCTGCTCGAAGAGCGCGATCCGCGTCTCCCGCCACAGCTCGCGCGCGAAGAAGAACGGCGAGTTGGCGCCGATCGCGGTCTGGATCCCGGCGATCGACTGGGCGGCGTTCCAGTGCGCGCCGAACGCCGCGGGGTCGACCATCTGGTGCAGCTGCACGCTCGTGCACGCGGCCTCGGGGGCGATCGTGTCGGCGGTGACCGCGAGCCGCTCGATGCCGGCGATCGTGATCTCGAGGTCCTCCCCGCGGGCCGCGAAGATCTGCTCGTTGAGCAGCTTGTAGCGTGAGTTGGCGCTCAGCGCCTTGCCGTTGAGCAGGTCCTCGGTGAGCGTCGGCAGGATGCCGATCACCATCATGTGCGCGTGCGCCTCGAGCGCCTGCTCGGAGGCGTGGTTGAGGTCGCGCCGGATCGTCTCCTCGAGCTCGGCGAAGACGGCGCCGTCGAGCTTGCGCGGCGGGATGTTGATCTCGATGTTGAACTGCGCGAGCTCGGTCTGGAAGTCGTCGTCGGCGATCAGCTCCAGCACGTGCTGGTTGGCGAACGCGGGGTCGCCGGTCTCCTCGGTCAGGTTGAGCTCGATCTCCAGCCCGATCGAGCGCCGGTCGGGGTCGAAGCGCGCCTCGCGCAGCATGCGCGCGAAGACGTCGAGGTTCAGCTTGACCTTGTCGCGGTAGCGCTGCCGGTTTTCGCGGGTGAAGATCGTGTCGGCGACTTCATCGCCCATGAGGCTCCCCTTTCGCAATGAGGAGTCTGTCACGACCCGGCGAGGCCCGCCCGCGCGCTGCGGGCGGGTCTCTCCACCACCGCTACGGCGTCGTCGTCGACAGCGTGAACGTCAGCGTCTTGGCGTAGGAGCCGGTGCGCAGCGCGTCGGTGGCGGCGATCGGCTGCTTGAAGCCGAGCGTCACCGTGTCGTTGCTGACCGGGCCGGAGTAGGTCAGCAGCGCGGTCGGGCTCGCGCTGCCGCCCACCGGGGCGTACGGCTTGCCGTTGGCGGCCGCCTGCAGCGCCTGCGGGAGCGAGAACGCGCCGTTGACGAGGTGCCCGGTGGCCGTCGGGCTCGGATCGGCGACCGACAGCGCGGCGTCACCGGCCGTCGAGATGACGTTCGCGCTCGTGCTCGCGAGGTAGTCCTTCGCGACGCCGGCCGTGAACGCGCCGAAGCTCGCCGGGGCGCCGAGCGTCAGCGACAGCTGCGCCGGCACGCTGGCGCCGACGGTGGAGTCGACCGCGGTCAGGCGCCCGACCTGCACGGCCGCCTTGTAGGCCGCCATCGTGGCCGGCGTGTTGTCCTGGCCCGGCGTCGCGCCGCCGAGCGGCACCTGGCCGTTGGCGAGCCCGAAGCTCTCGACGCCGGTCGGCGCCGCGCACGTGCTGTTGCCGGCGACGTTGACGGTGTCGACGTTGAAGCCGCCGACGCTGACCACGGCGCTCGCGCCGGCGAGCTGCGAGGACGCGTACGTCTCGGTGACCGTCTGCGACTGACCGGGCCACAGCGTCACGTAGTTGTCGCTGTAGCCGGCCGGGTGCAGCTGGTTGTCGCCGGCCGCGGGCGTGGACCCCGTGCCCTTGCGCACGTCGACCCGCAGCAGGAACGCGAGCGTGCTCGAGCGGTTGGTCAGCGTCACGTCGGTCGCCGTGTCCTGCCCGTCGCTCAGGCCCGACTGGGCGTGCGTCGTCGCGCAGGCGTCCACGGTCGTCTTGGCCAGCAGGCCGTTGACGGGGTCCTGGGTCGGCGTCTGCAGGTTGCGCAGGTCGCCGTAGGCGGACAGGTTCGGGTACGCGTTGCCGGTGTAGGTCGGCACGTCGTTGACCGTCGAGAGCCAGTAGACGTTGCGGTCGATCACCTTCGTGCCGCGCTTGAGCAGGAGCTCCAGGAAGTACGTCTTCTGGGGCACGCCGTTGACGGCCGGCAGCGTCGGGTTGGGGATGGCGAACAGCTGGTTCATGACCCCCTGGCTGGGCAGCGTGATGTTCCACGCGTCCTTGGTGTCGATCACCTGGCCGGTCATGTCATAGGTGCGCGCGGTCACCGTCAGGCCCGACTGCGTCTGGCCCGTGAGGTTGGACACGTTGACCATGCGGTTGCCGGGGTCTGACTCCGGGGCCGCGTAGGAGTAGTAGACGTGCAGCGGCGAGTTGGCCTTCTTGGCGCCGAAGTACGTGCCGGCCTGGTCGTAGTCGTAGTTGTAGAGGTTCCACAACAGGCTCGGCATCGGCTTGTTCATCATCCAGTAGACGAGCCCGGTCGACGGCGAGTCGGTGCGCGTCGAGTGGTCGATGTAGGCCTCGAACTGCGCCCGCACCGTCTCGTAGTTGAGCGCCTGGCCCTTGCGCAGGAAGTCGCTGATCGACGGGCTGTTGGCGTACAGGTTGGTGGCGCCCGGCGGGTTGGTCGGGCACGTCACCGGCGCCGCCGTCCAGGTGCCGTAGCGGCGGCAGATCGCCGTCGCCTGCACGCCGATGTGCTGGAAGCTGTTGTAGTTCGTGCCGCTGTCCTGCGCGCCGCGCCCGGAGTTGAACAGGCGCAGGTTCGGCGAGGTGACCATCTGCGTCTGCGCGGCCGGTGTCATGAAGCGGTTGAGGCTGTCCTGCGTGGGGAGCGTCGAGCCGGGGCTGGACTCGGTCTCGAAGCCCCAGGCGCCGCCGCGGTTGGTGAGGTCGCCGCTGCGGCATGCGTTGACGCCCGAGCTGCCGGTGCAGTTGAGGCTGTAGGCGTAGTCCGGCGGGAACCAGTTGTACGGCCCCTCCTTCATCCCCGACGGGCCGAGCGTGGTCGTCGACTTGTACTCCGCCGACGCGATCAGCGGGACCGTGAAGTCCGAGTCCGCGAAGCCCTGGCGGACGCCGGCCTCCTGCGCCGCGGTCGGCGTGTTGTCGCTCCAGCTCCAGAAGACGACGCTCGGGTGGTTGCGCTGCTGACGGCCGATCGTGAGCGCGGTGCCGTAGTTCGTTTGCTGGTCCTTGGCCGTCCAGGAGGAGCCCTCCTCCCAGTAGTTGCAGCACAGGAAGCCGCCGTAGACGAGCAGGCCCGCCTTGTCCATCGCCTCGTAGAACGCGTCGGGCTGGACGTCGCCCTCCAGGCGCATGCCGTCCAGGCCCATCGACTTGATCAGCTCGATCTGGTGGTTCAGGCGCTCGTTCGAGTAGCGCAGGAACATGTCCTGGTCCATCATCCCGCCGCCGCGGAACACGAACGGCTTGCCGTTGACCGCGAACCAGCGCGAGCCGTTGTAGGCCTTGGTGCCGGGCGCCGACAGGAACGTCGTGATCGTGCGGATGCCGAACGTCTCCGACGCGCTGTCGGACGTCACGCCGCCCTGCGAGGCCTGCACCGACAGCGAGTAGAGCGGCTGGCCGCCCATCTGGTAGGGCCACCACAGCTGCGGGTGGTCGACGTGCGCCGGGTCGAACGTGACGGTCTTGGTCTCGCCGGCGGCGAGGCTGACGGTCTGGTGGAGCTTGATCGGGTTGGCCCCGTTGGGATCGGTGATCGTGGCGTCGACGTCGCCGGTCTGGGCCGCCGCGGACGTGTTCGTGACCGCGCCCTTCACGGTCAGGTCCGAGCTGCTCATGTCGGCCGCGTTGGCCTGGTTGACGTGGACGTCGGAGAGCTTGAGCGTGTTCGCGACGTGCAGGCGGACCGGGTACTTGATGCCGGTGTTCTGGTCGCGCGCCGTCTGCGTCCAGTCGTTGAAGTCCTGGTTGAGCATCGTCCCCGGGTTGTTGGGGTAGAGCTCGAACGCGAGCGCGTTGGCGCCGCCGTGCAGCAGCGCCGTGACGTCGAAGTCGTACTCGGGCTCAGAGCCCTGCAGGACGGCCTTGGTGGCGATCTCGGTGCCGTTCACCCACAGGTCGGCCTGGCCCATGATCCCGCGCACCTCGAGCGTCGCGCTCTGGCCGGGCTGCAGGTTGGGCGTGAACTCGGTGCGGAACCACCACGGCACGTTGTAGACGCCGGTCGGGAAGCCGTGCGCGTCGGGCTCGGTGCCCTGGCAGGTCGCGATGTTGTCGGAGTAGTAGATGTTGTTGGCGCCGCACTGGGCGTCAGCCGGCGTGTTCTGCAGCTGGGCGGCGACCTCGCCGCCGACCGCGCCCGCATCGTTGGTCTTGACCGGCAGCCAGCTCGCCGTCGAGTAGCCGGCCTGCGAGAGCGCCGCTCCCGGATCGGTGGCGACCGCGCTGCTCTGGACCTGCCAGTTCGGCGTCAGATCCACCGTCGATGCCTGTGCCGCCGGCGCGCCGCACGCGCCCAGCGCCACGACGGCCACGAACAGCTTCGCGCGAATTCCTTTTCCGGCCCCCATGAGCATCTCCCTCGACCCGATCTGGTCAGGCTGCCGATCATTCGTAGCCTTTCCTAACAAAAGGCGACGCTATAGCTTCCGGGCGTCTTGGTCAAGCCTCCGAGCCCGCGGCCGAACCTGCTCCGAGAGCTCAGCGAGCAGGCGATCCTCGAGGCGATCTTCCGCGCCGGGCCGATCACGCGGCCCGAGATCGCGGCGCGCACCAACATCTCCAAGCCGACGGTCTCGGCGGTGGTGGAGCGGCTTGTCGACGCGCACCTCGTGCAGGCGGCCGGCGAGCGCCCGGGGCGGCCCGGGCGGACGCCGCTGGCCTTCGTCGTCGACTCGACCGCGGGCTTCGTGGTGGGCGTCGACATCGGCAGCACGCGGCTGCGGCTCGCCGCGGTCGACATCTACGGCGAGCCGCTGCGCGAGCTCGAGCTCGAGACCGCGCCCGCCGTCGCCGACCAGGTCACCGCGGCGGTGCGCCGGCTGGACCGCGAGCTCGGCGGCCGCCACGGCGAGCTGCTCGCGCTGGGCGTCTCGACGCCCGGCGTCGTCGATCCGGCGACGCGGCGCGTGACCTCGCTGGCCTGGCACGTGAGCGCGACCGGCGAGCTCGACTCGCTAGCCGCGCTCGAGCAGCGCTTCGGGGTCCCGGTGCTGCTCGACAACGACATCAACTCCGCGGCGGTGGGCGAGAAGTGGCGCGGGCTGGCGCGCGGCGTGTCGACGTTCGTGGTCGTCTCGATCGGCGCCGGCGTCGGCATGGGGATCGTGATCGGCGACGAGCTGTTCCGCGGCTTCCAGGGCGCCGCCGGCGAGATCGGCTACCTGCCGCTGGCGCACGACCCGTTCGACGCCCAGCACCGCCGGCTCGGCGCGCTCGAGGACGAGATCGGCGCCGAGGGCATCCTCGCCGCCTACCGCGCCGCGGGCGGCGAGGCACGTGGCCCGCGCGAGGTGTTCGAGCGCGCGCGGGCCGGCGACGCCGCAGCCGCGGCGGTCGTCGAGGGCGCGGCCCAGCGCCTCGGCCTGGCGGTCGCGACGGTGTGCGCGGTGATCGATCCCGAGCTGGTCGTGCTCGGCGGGCGGATCGGCGGCGCGAGCGACCTGCTGCCGGGCGTGCGCGCGACGGTCGGCCGGCTGCTGCCGCTGCCCGCGCGGATCGAGACCAGCGCGCTGGCCGAGCGCGCGGCGCTCGAGGGCGCGCTGGCGATGGGGCTGCGCGAGGCGCGCGACCGGCTGTTCTCGCGCCGGCGGTGATCCGGCGGGGCCGATGCGGCGCATAGCCACTCGACCCCATGAGCGAGGAGCGATCGATGAAGCCGGGCGAAGTGGTGGACGTGCCGGGGCTGGGCGTGCGGGTCCAGCTGCAGACGACAGCGGCCGAGACCGGCGGCGAGTCCGTCACCTTCGAGGTCAGCGGGCGCCCGCGCGGGCTGCTGCGCCAGGCACACGTGCACGCGAAGCAGCACGAGCACATCGAGGTGCTGTCCGGCGCGCTGCGGGTCAACGGCCGCGTACTCGGCCCGGGCGAGTCGATCGACATCGCGCCTGGGGAGGTGCACACGCAGCAGCCGGTGGGCGAGGGCGAGGGCCGCGTGCGCATCACGCACCGCCCGGCGGGGCGCACGGAGGAGTTCCTCACGCTGCTGACCGAGCTCGACGTCAACCGCTTCGGCATCCCCAAGCCGCTGGCCGGCGCGCGCCTGATCCGCGACTTCGGCGACGACGCCCACGCCGCCAAGCCGCCGCTGCGCGTCCAGAAGGCGCTCTCGCGCATGCTGCTGCGGTTCGCCGACAGCGAGTACACGTTCGTCGACGAGTGGGACGTCGCCGCGCCGCCCGAGGCCGTCTGGGACGCGCTCGCCGACGGCCGCACCTACCCGCAGTGGTGGAAGCCGGTCTACATCAGCGTCGAGGGCGACGATGGGCCGCCCGCCGTGGGTCACGAGACGCGCCAGCACTTCAAGGGCCGGCTGCCGTACCACCTGCACACGCGCACGCAGACGGTCCGGCTCGAGCGCCCGCGCATCATCGAGGGCGAGACCGACGGCGACCTGCGCGGCCACGGCCTGTGGACGCTCACCCCGACCGAGACGGGCACCCGCATCCGCTTCGACTGGCAGGTGCACGCCGACCGCCGGCTCCTGCGCGCGCTGACGCCGGTCCTGCGGCCGGCGCTGCGCTGGAACCACAACTGGGCGATCGCCCGCGCCCGCGAGGGCCTCGAGCCGTTCGTCGCTGCGCTCAGCGAGCGCGTAGCACCACGAGCGTGAGGCGGCGCGCCGCGCCGCCGGCGGACGCGGTGGCGACGTAGCGGCCCGGGCGCAGCCGGCGGTCGCGCAGCCGCAGCGAGCGGGTCCCCGGCGCCGCGGTCAGCACGCCGCGCCGCGCCCGAGCGTGATGCGGACCGCGGCGGGAGCGGAGACCGTGAAGCGCAGGCGCGTGCCGGACGCCGCCCGGAAGCGTCGCGGCGAAGCGCTGAATGCCGTGATCGCGGGCGGCGCCGCCGCTGGCGACGCCGGCGCGGGAGCCGCTGCGGGCGGGGCGCCGGCGGGGGCGACCGCAGCGGGGGGCGGCACGTCCAGGGACGCCGGAGCCGGCTGCTCGCGGTCGAACGTCAACACTGCGCCGTGGTTGGCCGAGACCGCGTAGACCTGGCGGCCGTCCGGGCTCACGACCAGCGAGTGGACGCCTTCGAGCAGCTCGCCCTTCGCGCAGATCCCGCCGCCGCCGTCGTAGCTCAGGCAGCCGTCGCGGCCGTCGAGCTGGTGCAGCCCGTCGCGCTCGAAGGCGTCGATCGCTCCGGCCGCGGAGGCCGCGACGTACACGTCGCGGCCGTCGGGAGCGACGGCGACGGCCTCCGCGCCGGCCAGCGCGCGGCCCTGGACGCAGCCGTCGCTGCCGTCGTTGTCGACGCACGCGTAGCGTCCCGGCGCGCTCGAGGCTCCGACCAGGCTGCCGGACGCATTGCGGGTGAGCACCGCGAGGTCCCCGGGCGTCGCGGAGGCCACGTAGACCGCGCCGTCGGGCGCGACGGCGACATCCGCGGGCGCCGGGACGCCGTGCACGGCAAGTGTTCCGCAGCCTGCGCAGGACGGCGCGTTCAGCACGCCGGTGGCGGAGCGGGGGAAGTCCCACAGCTCGTTCGAGCCGTTGTCGGCGGCGAGCACGTGCGCGCCGTCGGGCGTGATCGCGAGCGCGATCGGGTGCTTGAACGCGCTGTAGGCCAGATCGCAGTCGGCTTTGATGCCCGTCGCGCTGCTGGCGCTGCCGTCGCGGCTGATGCACGCCTTGCGGCCGGCGGGCTGGCTGAGCACGCTGCTGACGGGGTCGCGCCGCAGCTCCGCCACCGCCGCGTCGCTGAGCGAGCCGACGTACACGTCGCCCCCGTCGGGGCTGACCACCACATCGGCGGCGGCCCCGAGCGCCTGGCCGGGCGACAGACATCCGCTCCACGAGGTGATGCACGGCTGGTTCGCCGGCTGGGTCAGCGCGCCGGTCTGCGGGTCGCGGCGGAAGACGCTGACCTCGTTCATCAGGTTCGCGACGTACACGCTGCGCCCATCGCCGCTGACCGTGATCGCGTGCGGCTCGCTCAGGCCGCCGGGGATGCGCTGGCAGCGCGGGTCGCCACCCTGCACCCACAGCGTCAGGCAGAAGGTCTCGGTCAGGCGGCCGGTGGCGCTGTCACGCGCGAAGGCGGCGAGCGTCTGGGTCGCGGGCGAGACGGCGTACACGCTGCGGCCGTCCGGGCTGATGGCGAGCGCCCACGCTCCGGCGAGCCCGTACCCGTCCACGCAGCGCCCGCCGTCGCCGGTCTCGCTGACGCACGCCGACGGGTCGGCGGACTGGGTCAGCGCGCCGGGCTCCGCGGCGGCGCGGCCGGGAAGGATGACCAGCACGGCGAGGACGGCGAGCACGAGGATCCGCATGGCCCTCAGCATCGCGGCGCGACGGCCTCGGCGCCCGGGAGCCAGCAGGCGCCCGGACGGCGGACAACCGACGGCGTTCAGCGCACGCCGGCGCGCTGCTGCGTGACCGCGGCGGCGGCGTTGGCCTGGGTGATGAAGTGCGGGCCGGTCGGGATCAGCTCACCGCGCGCGGGGAAGATGCCGTGGCGGGCCTGCTCGGCGAGCAGCACGACCGGGAGGTAGCCCTGCAGGTACGGCTGCTGGTCGATCGCGAACAGCATCTTGCCGTCGCGGACGGCCTCCAACACGTCGGCCGAGAGATCGAACGTCGCGAGCTCCACGCGATCCTCGAGCCCCCCCGCGTGCACGGCGGCCATCGCCGGCCCGGCACCGCCGGGGCCGAGCGTGAGGATGCCGTCGACGAGCCCGCTCGCGAGCTCGCGCGCGAGCCGCTTCTGCGACTCGGCGGCGTCCTGCAGCGGGACCGGCACCACCTTCGACGTGCCGCCGCTCCTGCGCAGCCCGGCCGCGAAGGCCCGGCAGCGCACGTCGAGCCCGGCGTTGCCGGATTCCTGGTTGACGCACAGCGCGTGCTTGACGCCGGCCTTGCCCATGCGCTCGCCGGCCTCGAAGCCCGCCCGGTACTCCGGCTCGCCGACGTGCGCGAACACCCCGAGCGCCTTGAACTTGTCGCTGCCGGAGTTGATCGTGACGACCGGGATGCCCGCGGCCTCGGCGGCGTGGATCGAGGGCGCGAGCGCGGCGGCGTCGGGGAGCGAGACCACGAGCCCGTCCGGCCGGTCGGCCACCGCCTCGTCGACGAAGCGCTTCATGCGGTCGATGCTGAACGTGTCCGGCGCGCGGTAGGAGACCGCGACGCCGGTCTGGCGCCCGGCGTCGTCGGCGCCGCGCTTGACGACGGCCCAGAACGGGTCCGACGCCTGCCCGTGCGTGACCATGACGATCCGCGTGGTGGAGATGCGCAGCCCGCGCGCCTGCGTGTCGGGCGTGGGGCGCGCGGCGATCGCGTCGTTGCCGCGCACGACCAGGTCCGGCTCGCGGACCTCGGTCGAGCGCCCGCAACCGGCCAGGACGAGCAGCGCGAGGACGAGCAGCGCGCGCCTCATGCGCCCGCCTGCGTCTCGTCGCGCTGTGCGACGGCGGCGGTCGCGGAGCGCGTGGACGCCTCGGCGACCAGCGAGCCGGGCTGGATCGGGATGTGCGCCTCCAGGCGCGTTCCCTCGCCCGGCGGCGACGCCAGCGTGAGCCGCCCGTCGAGCACCGCGAGCCGGTCCGCGAGCCCGCGCAGGCCCGTGCCGCCGCTCAGTGTGGCGCCGCCGATGCCGTCGTCGGAGACCACGACCTCGACGTCGTCGAGGCGCCGGCGCACCCGCACCGACGCGCGCCGCGTGTCGGCATAGCGCACGACGTTGGTCAGTCCTTCGGCGACGACGAAGTAGGCGGCCGCCTCGACCGGCGCGGGCAGCCGCGCGTCGAGCTCGACGGACGTCTCGACGTCCAGCGGCGCGCGCGCCACGAGCGCCTCGACCGCCGCGCCGATCCCGCGCTCGGACAGGATCGACGGGTGGATGCCGCGCGCGAGCTCGCGCAGCTCGGCGAGCGCCTCCGCGAGCTTGTTCCCGAGCTGGTCGACCGTCCCGGCCAGCCCGCTGTCGGCCAGCCGCGCCTTGAGCATGCGCAGGTCCAGCGCGAGGCTCACGAGCTGCTGCTGGGCCCCGTCGTGGAGATCGCGCTCGATCTGGCGGCGCGCGTCGTCGGCCGCCTCGACGATCCGCAGGCGCGAGACCCGGAGCTCCTCCACGCGAGCGCGCAGCTCGGCCTTCAGGCGCTCGTTGTCGATCGCCAGCGCCGCGGCCGAAGCGGCCGCGGTGACCAGTTCGGGCGTCGCGTCGAGCTCGGCGTCGTGGACGATCGCCGCCACGCGCACGCCGTCGCGCTCGACCGCCGTCCAGGCGCGCCCGGAGCCGGGGTGGGGCAGCTCGACGGCGCGGCCGCCGTCGTCGACGAAGATCCCGCGCTCGGGCAGCCAGTAGGCGATGTTGAGCGAGCGGTCGCCGAGCCGCTCGGCGAGCAGCTCGCGCACCGGCCCGCCCTCGGGCATGCGCGAGCGCAGCAACCGCACCGTCAGCGCGCGCAGGATCGCGCCGACGGCCTCCAGCGCCGCGACCGCCACCACCAGCGCGGGCAGCGCGAGCAGGCACAGCGCCAGCCCGAGCGGCGGGCCCAGCGTCCACGGCCCGACGAGCCGGTCGTTGCCGCCGGTCAACCCGCTGATCCCGAGCGCGACCAGGACCACGGCCAGCGCCGCGGGGAGTGCCGCGGCCAGCAGGCCGGCGAGGGCCATCGGCAGCTTGAAGACCAGCAGCGCCACGATCCGCCACAGCGCCGCCTTGGCCAGCGTCTGGCGCAGTGGCGCGCGGTCGGGCGGCGGCACGGGCGGGAGGTGGGTGTCGAGCAGCCGGTTGGCCTGGCGGCGCTCGCCCTCGGCGAGCCGCCACGCCAGCCGCGCGGTGCCGGCCAGCAGCGGCAGCCCGACCCACAGCGGCGTGAGCACGACGCCCAGCACGAGCCCGCCGCCGACCAGCAGCAGGTACGTCAGCCCCTGCCCGAGCCCGATCGCGAGATAGAGCAGTGCCCGGCGTGCCACCCGCAGGTGTCCGGCCACGTTCACGCGCGCACCGGCGCCCCGCTCACGACGTTCCCTCGACCGTGACATCCCCCGACGTGCTCAGCGCCTGGATCGAGAACGGGGCGTCATCCGCGGCGGTGAGCGCGCGCACGCGGCGGACGCCGCCGTCGGTCTGCGCGTCGACCTGGTAGCGGCCGGTCGGCACGGTCGCGGTCACGTCGCCGCTACGCGAGCGCAGCTCGAGCCGGTCGGCGGAGCACTCCGAGGCCGCGCTGACGCTGCCCGAGTCAGAGACGGCGCGCAGCGAGAAGCCGCAGAACCCGGTCGCGGTGATCGGGCCCGACCCCGTCGAGACCTGCACCGACGCGCGCACACCGTTCATCCGTACGCGGCCGGACGTGGTGACGATCTCGACCGGCACGTTGTCGGGGACGGCCAGACGGTAGGCGGTACGGCACGAGCCGAGCACCTGGTCCGGGCAGCGCGAGACGATCGTCAGCCTGCCCGCCCGCACCGAGCGGTGCTCGTCGCGCGGGTGGCCGAACGCGAAGTGGTCGACGCGCCGGACCTCGACCGCGGAGGCACCGCCGTCGAGCTCCACGTCGGCCGCGCCGAGGTCCAGCCGCACGGCCGCGAGGTCGCCCAGCACGCGGTAGCTCGTCGTGCGCGTCTCGCGCGACGCGGCCCACCAGGCCGCCATCCCCGCGGCGATCAGGATCAGCACCAGCGCGCAGGCGGCCACGAACCACCACCACATCCCCGTCGATCGCGTCGGGGCGGCCGCCTCTTCGGTGATGCTCACCCGCGTACCCTAGTCGCGGACGAGGTGTGGCTGGCCACACCATTGCTCACAGGCGGGCCGTATCTGAACGCCACTCCGTAACTGGAACCATGCTGCTTGTTCCCAGAACGGGATACAGCAAAGGCCCAAGGACGGGCCCTCTCTCCTCGCACCGGCCCCAGGGCGCTCCCTTCTCCTCCCCGACGTCCGCCGGCCGGCCCGCACTTGGGGCCGTCGCGCCTGACCAGCGCGGCGGCCCGCTCCCCTTTCCTTATGAAGCGGCAAGGTATCCGCAAGGTGCGGCCAAGGTAGGCGCGCAACCATACGAATCGTTCCTTGACGGATCGCAAATCGGCCCAAGGATGGGCCATCCTCCCCGCTCCGGCCCCGGGCTGTTCCTGACCCCTCCCCGACGCCCCCCGCCGTGCAGCTTCAAGGGCCGCCACGTCTGACCCGCGTGGCGGCCCGCTCCTCTTGTATCGTCGCCGAAGGCAGCAGCAACCGCGAAGCGTTGCGAATGCCTGGCAGGCGAAACCCTCTTTCCGAAGGCAGGAGCCACTGCGAGGCGCTGCGGATGCCTGGCAGGCGAAACTCTCATTCCCGGGGTGAGCGCCCAGTAGAGTCGCCCACCATGAGCCAGGAGACGAAGTTTGTCCTCGGCGAGGACGCCATCCCGACGCACTGGGTCAACCTGCTGCCCGACCTCCCGGGCGAGCCGCTGCCGCCGCTGAACCCGCAGACGGGGCAGCCGGCCGGACCCGATGACCTGACGCCGATCTTCCCGATGGGGCTGATCCTGCAGGAGGTCTCCGCCGAGCCCGAGATCGCGATCCCGGACGCCGTGCGCGACGCGTACCGCCTGTGGCGGCCGACGCCGCTCTACCGCGCGCGCCGCTTCGAGCAGGCGCTGGGCACGCCGGCGAAGATCTTCTACAAGTACGAGGGCGTCTCGCCCGCCGGCTCGCACAAGCCCAACACCGCGGTGCCGCAGGCGTACGAGAACGCGCAGGCCGGGATCAAGAAGCTCGCGACCGAGACCGGCGCCGGCCAGTGGGGCTCGAGCCTCGCGTTCGCGTGCGCGCTGTTCGGGCTCGAGTGCGAGGTCTTCATGGTCGGCTCGAGCTACGACCAGAAGCCCTACCGGCGCTCGATGATGGAGACCTGGGGCGCGACCGTGCACCGCTCGCCGTCCGACCTCACGCAGTCCGGCAAGGCGCAGGCGTCGCACCCCACCGGCTCGCTCGGCATCGCGATCTCGGAGGCGGTCGAGGTCGCCGCCCAGGACCCGGCGTGCAACTACGCGCTCGGCTCCGTGCTCAACCACGTGCTGCTGCACCAGACCGTGATCGGCCAGGAGGCGATCGCGCAGCTCGAGCTGGCCGGCGCGTTCCCGGACGTGATCGTCGGCTGCGTCGGCGGCGGCTCGAACTTCGGCGGGCTCACGTTCCCGTTCATGCGCGGCACGCTGCGCGGCGAGAACTCGATCCGCTACGTGGCCGCCGAGCCCGCCGCGTGCCCGACGCTCACGCGCGGCGTGTACGCCTACGACTACGGCGACACCGTCGGGCTGACGCCGCTGATGCCGATGTACACGCTCGGCCACGACTTCGTCCCGCCGCCGGTCCACGCCGGCGGCCTGCGCTACCACGGCGACGCGCCGATGATCTGCGCGCTCGTCAAGGCCGGCGCGGTCGAGGCGCGCGCCTACAAGCAGAACGAGACGTTCGAGGCCGCGGTGCGCTTCGCCCGCAGCGAGGGCATCATCCCGGCGCCCGAGCCCGCGCACGCGATCCGCGCGGTGATCGAGGAGGCCGAGGCGGCCAAGCAGGCGGGCGAGGAGCGCACGATCCTGTTCGGGCTCTGCGGCCACGGCAACTTCGACCTCGCGGCGTACGACGCCTACCTGGCCGGCACGCTCGAGGACCCGGAGTTCTCCGAGGAGGAGCTGAGCGCCGCGCTCGGCGCGCTGCCGGACAACATCCCGGCGATCGCGTGAGCGCAGGGGCGCCGGTTCGCCGGCGCCCCTCCGCCGCCGCGGCGTAGAGTTCCGGTCGCACCCACCGCTCGCTCAGCACGAGGAGGCCGGACCATGCGGCAGGACATCGAGTTCGACGCGGAAGGCACGACCCTGAGGGGGTGGCTGTATGCCCCCGACGGTGCCGACGGCCCGCTCCCGACGATCGTGATGTGCCACGGGTACTCGGCCGTCAAGGAGCTCTTCCTCGATGCGTTCGCGGAGGTGTTCGCCGACGCCGGCCTGTGCGCGCTGGTCTACGACAACCGCAACCTCGGCGCCTCCGACGGCGAGCCGCGCCAGGAGATCGATCCCGTCGCGCAGATCCGCGACTACCGCCACGCGATCACGTACGCGAGCTCGCGGCCGGAGGTGGACGCGACGAAGATCGGCATCTGGGGCTCGAGCTACAGCGGCGCGCACGTGCTCGTGGTGGGAGCGATCGACCGCCGCGTCAAGTGCGTCGTCTCCCAGGTCCCGCTCGTGGGCGGCCTCGAGAACGGCCGCCGGCTGATCCGCTCGGACCTGTTCGCGCCCACGCGCGCGATGTTCGACGCCGACCGCGAGGCCCGCTACCGCGGCGAGGCGCCGGCGATGATCCCGGTCGTCGCGCCCGAGGGCGAGCCGTGCGGCGCTGCCGACCGCGGACTCGTATGAGTGGTTCACGACGAGCGGCGCCGAGCGCGCGCCGTCCTGGGTCAACGAGTGCACGCTGCGCAGCGTCGAACTGTTCCTCGAGTACGAGCCGGGCGTCTACATCAGCCGCATCTCGCCGACGCCGCTGCTGCTGGTCGTCGCCGAGGGCGACCACCTGACGCCGGCCGACCTGGCGATCGGCGCGTTCGAGGACGCGCGCGAGCCGAAGCGGCTCGAGATCCTGCCCGGCGGGCACTTCGACGCCTACATCGCGGGCTTCGAGCGCTCCAGCGGCGCGGCCCGCGACTGGTTCGTCCAACACCTGCTCGGCGGCGTCAGGGAGCCGGCCCTCCACTAGTGGACGCGTCCGTCAGTACGACGCATTCCGGCGGGCCCGGCCCGCTCTGCCTCGCCCGGGGGGCTCGTCACCGCTTCGCTCGGCCGGGCGGCGGCCGCCGCACACGTACCACCAGTATGCGAGCGGCGTACGCCGCAGGCAGCGACGACCCGTGCAATCGCCGGATTATGCGCCGTACTTCCGGACACGCCCACTGACGAGCCGATCGAGGAAGGCCGACTGCGCCGGGTTGATGCGCTCGCGGGCCTCGGCGAGCGCGAACCACTCGGCGCGGTCGACTTCTGGGAACTCCTGCTCGCGGCCCGAGCGCGGCGGCCACACCATCGTGAACGTGTTCGACCGGATCGCGGCGGCGTCGAGGTCGCCCTCGAGCGCCCACGCCTGCACGACCTTGCCGGACTTCTGACGCACGGTCCCGAGGTCGGTCAGCTCGCCCGCGGCGGGCGCCTCGCCGGTCTCCTCCTCGAACTCGCGCCGCGCGCAGGCGAGCGCGTCCTCGCCCGCGTCGTGCTCGCCCTTGGGGATCGACCACGCGCCGGCGTCCTTGGCGGCCCAGAACGGGCCGCCCGGGTGGACGAGCAGCACCTCCAGGCCGCCGGCCCGGCGGCGGTAGAGGATGATGCCCGCGCTGCGCTTCGCCATGTCCGTATGGTGCCCGGGATGGGGGTGCTGCAGGATCTCGCGCACACGCTCGGCGCCGGCAACGTCCTCACCGGCGACGACGAGCGCCGGCGCCACGGCACCGACGAATCGTGGCATACCCCAGCCGCCCCGGACGCCGTCGTCTACCCCCAATCCACCGAGCAGGCCGCGGAGGTCGTGCGGGCCTGCGCGCGCCACGGCGTCCCGATCATCCCGTTCGGCGCCGGCACGAGCCTCGAGGGGCACGTCGCGGCGCTGCGCGGCGGCGTGTCGGTCGACATGACCCGGATGGACCGCATCCTCGAGCTCACGGTGCCGGACCTCGACGTCACCGTCCAGGCCGGCGTGACGCGCCGCGCGCTGGACGACCGGCTGCGTCCCGAGGGCGTGTTCTTCTCGGTCGACCCCGGAGCCGACGCCACGATCGGCGGCATGATCGCCACCGGCGCCTCGGGCACCACCTCGGTCCGGTACGGCACGATGCGCGAGAACGTCCTCTCGCTCACGGTCGTCAACGCCCGCGGCGAGATCGTCAAGACGCGCTCGAAGGCGCGCAAGTCGTCCGCGGGCTACGACCTCACCCGGCTGTTCGTCGGCTCGGAGGGCACGCTCGGGCTGATCACCGAGGCGACGCTCAAGGTCCAGCCGACGCCGGAGGCGATGACCGCCGCCACCGCGGCCTTTCCGAGCCTGCGCGAGGCCGTCGACTGCGTGATCGCGGTGCTCGCCCACGGCATCCCGATCGCCCGCATCGAGCTGCTCGACGGCGTTCAGATGGATGCCATCAACCGCTACGCCGGGCTCGACGAGGAGGTCGCGGACACGCTCTTCCTCGAGTTCCACGGCAGCGCGCGCGAGACGCGCGAGCAGGCCGAGGAGGTCGGCGAGCTGGCGGCCCAGTTCGGCTGCCGGGGCTTCCACTGGGCGGCCGGCGAGGCCGAGCGGCGCCGGCTCTGGCGCGCCCGCCACCGCGCGTACGACGCGTCGCTCGCGCTGCGGCCCGGTGCGCGCGGCTTCACGACCGACGCGTGCGTGCCGATCTCGAAGCTGGCGGAGTGCATCACCGAGACCAAGCGCGATCTCGAGCAGTCCGGCCTGCTCGCCCCGCTGGTCGGCCACGTCGGCGACGGCAACTTCCATCTGGCGATCCTGATCGACCCGGACGACGCGGCCGAGCGCGAGCGCGCGATCGCGTTCAACGACCGCCTGGTGCGCCGCGCGATCGCGTTCGGCGGCACCTGCACCGGCGAGCACGGGGTCGGCTACGGCAAGGCGCCGTTCCTCGAACTGGAGCACGGTCCCGCATTGCTTGAGATGATGCGAGCGGTCAAGCGAGCGCTCGATCCGGAGGGTTTGTTCAACCCCGGCAAGGTGGTTGGCTGACCGACCGCCTTGTCTTCGGATTCCGGAGTGCTACAAATCCCACCAACTCGCAAGCGAGGAGAGACGTCGTGTGCCTGGCCATTCCCGGCCAGATCGTGGAGGTGCTTGACGAGGCCCTGCGCCTCGCCCGAGTCGACGTAGCCGGCGTCCAGCGGACGATCAACATCGGCCTCTTCGACGACGTGGGCCCCGGCGACTGGGTGCTGATCCACGTCGGCTTCGCGATCTCGGTGATCGACGAGCAGGAGGCGCGGGCCACGCGCGAGCTGCTCGAGCAGATGGGCGCGGAGTACGAGCAGGAGCTCCACGAGCTGCGCGAGAGCGTGATCGAGTGAGCGATCACTGCATCACCTGCTCCGACGACGGCGCGCCGATGCGCGTGCTGCGGGTCAAGGACGACCTCGCGCTGTGCGAGGACGCCGACGGCGCGCACCATACGGTCGAGGTCGCGCTGGTCGACGCCGCGCCCGGCGACGAGGTGCTCGTCCACGCCGGCGTCGCGCTGGTGACGCTGTGAAGTACGTCGACGAGTACCGCGACCCCGAGCTGGGGCGCGCGCTGGCGGGCGAGATCCTGTCGGTCGTCGAGCCCGGCCGCCACTACAAGGTGATGGAGGTCTGCGGCGGCCACACGCACTCGATCTACAAGTACGGCGTCGACGACCTGCTGCCCGCCAACGTCGAGCTGGTGCACGGGCCGGGCTGCCCGGTCTGCGTGATCCCGATGGGCCGGGTGGACGACGGCATCGCGATCGCGCGCCAGCCGGGCGTGATCTTCACCTGCTTCGGCGACATGATGCGCGTGCCGGGGTCGGCGGGCACGCTGCTCGACGCCAAGGCGCACGGGGCCGACGTGCGCATGGTCTATTCGCCGCTCGACGCGCTGCGGATCGCGCGCTCGAACCCGGACCGCGAGGTCGTGTTCTTCGCGATCGGCTTCGAGACCACGGCGCCGTCGACCGCGCTGACGCTCAAGCGCGCCAAGGCCGAGGGGATCGCGAACTTCAGCTGCGTCTGCAGCCACGTCACGATCGTCCCGCCGCTGCGCGCGCTGCTGGACTCGCCGGACCTGCGCCTGGACGGCTTCGTCGGCCCGGGCCACGTCAGCACCGTGGTCGGCGCGCGGCCGTTCGAGTTCATCCCCGCGCAGTACGGCCGGCCGGTGGTGATCGCGGGCTTCGAGCCGCTGGACATCCTGCAGGCCGTCCACATGATCCTGCGCCAGCTGCGCGACGGCCGCTGCGAGGTCGAGAACCAGTACAAGCGCGTCGTCCCGTACGAGGGCAACCCGCGGGCGCTCGAGGTGATGGCCGAGGTCTTCGAGCTGCGCCCGCACTTCGAATGGCGCGGGCTCGGCTTCATCTCACACTCGGGGCTCAAGCTGAGCGAGGCCTATGCCGACCTCGACGCCGAGCTGCGCTTCAGCGTTCCCGGCATCCGCGTGGCCGACCCCAAGGCCTGCCAGTGCGGCGAGGTGCTCAAGGGCGTCATCAAGCCGTGGGAGTGCAAGGTGTTCGGCACCGCCTGCACGCCGGAGCGGCCGATCGGGACGTGCATGGTGAGCTCCGAGGGAGCCTGCGCGGCCTATTACAACTACGGAAGGTTCGCTCGGGATCGCGAGGTGGTGTGACCGTTTCAGGGCGTGAGGCGCGGGTCCTGGGCATCATCGAGACCGCCCGGGCCAAGCGCGCGCGGTTCCGCGACGAGCACATCACGATGGCCCACGGCGCCGGCGGCAAGGCCACCGGGCGGCTGATCGCGGGCCTGCTCGCGCCGGCGTTCGGGATCGAGACGCTGGACGACGCGGCGCTGGTCGGCGACATCGCGCTCACCACCGACTCGTTCGTGGTCAAGCCGCTGCGCTTCCCCGGCGGCTCGATCGGGGAGCTGGCCGTCAACGGCACGGTCAACGACCTCGCGATGGCCGGCGCGCGGCCGGAGGCGCTGACGCTGGCGCTGATCCTCGAGGAGGGGCTCGACGCCGAGACGCTGCGCGCCGAGGTCGACGCGATCGCGCGCGCGGCCGCGAGCGCGGGCGTGCAGATCGTCGGCGGCGACACGAAGGTCGTCGAGCGCGGCCACGCCGACGGCATGTACATCTGCACGACGGGGATGGGCCGGCGCGATCCGCGCGCGCGCTTCGAGACCGCCCGCCCCGGCGACCGGATCCTGCTCTCCGGGCCGATCGGCGAGCACGGCACGGCGATCATGCTCGCGCGCGGGGAGTTCGAGCTCGAGGCGCAGATCGAGTCAGACACCCACTCGCTGTGGCCGGCCGTCGACGCGCTGCTCGCCGCCGGCGGCATCCGCGCCATGCGCGACGCCACGCGCGGCGGCGTCGCCTCCGTGCTCAACGAACTCGCGCGCGCCGCCGGCGTCGCGATGCTCGTGCGCGAGGCCGCGGTGCCCGTCCCGCCGGCGGTCGCGGGCGCGTCCGAGCTGCTCGGCATCGATCCGATGTACGTCGCCAACGAGGGCAAGTTCGTCGCGCTCGTCGCGCCCGAGCACGCCGACGCCGCGCTCGCCGCGCTGCAGCGCTTCGATGCCGCGGCGGCCGACATCGGCGAGGTCCGCACCGAACCGCCCGGCATGGTCCTGGTCCACACGAGTTTCGGCGGCAAGCGGGTGATGGACGAGCTCGTCGGCGACCCGCTGCCGAGGATCTGCTGATGCACGAGCTCTCGATCGCCGACAGCATCGTGCGCATCGCGTGCGCGCACGCGGGCGGGAGGCGGATCGAGACGATCGAGGTGAAGATCGGCCACCTGCGCCAGGTGGTGCCCGACTCGCTGGCCTTCGCGTTCGCGCTCGTGGCCGCGGGAACGGAGGCCGAGGGCGCGCAACTGCTGATCGAAGCCGTCCCGGCGGCCGGGTGCTGTCGCGCCTGCGGGGCGGAGAGCGAGCTGACGGACTTCCCGTTCACCTGTGCGGCCTGCGGGAGCTACGAGCTCGAGCTGGTCCGCGGCGAGGAGCTGCTCGTGGACGCGTTGACGACGATGGAGACAGCCCATGGTTGAGGAACTCGACATCCTCTGGATCTCCGAGGGGATGAGCTGCGACGGCGACTCGGTGTCGGTGACCGCCGCGGGCCAACCCAGCATCGAGGACGTGCTGCTCGGCGCGATCCCCGGCATCCCCAAGGTCAACCTGCACAACAAGGTGCTCTCCCCGACGCTCGGCGGCGAGGAGTTCCTGACGCCGTTCCGGGCCGCGGCGCGCGGCGAGGCGGCGCTGCCGTTCGTGCTGGTGATCGAGGGCTCGATCCCCAACGAGCAGATCAACGGCGACGGCTACTGGACGTCGTTCGGCAACGACGAGGCGACCGGCGAGCCGCTGACGCTGAACTGGTGGATCGACCGGCTGGCGCCCAAGGCCTGGGGCGTGGTGGCGATCGGCACCTGCGCGACGTACGGCGGCATCCACGCGATGGCCGGCAACCCGACCGGCTGCATGGGGCTCGCGGACTACCTCGGCTGGGACTTCCGCTCGGCCGGCGGCCTGCCGATCGTCAACGTCCCCGGATGCCCGGTCCAGCCCGAGAACTTCATGGAGACGCTGGTCTGGCTGCTCTACGAGGCGGCGGGGCTGGCGCCGGTGATCCCGCTCGACGCGCAACTGCGCCCGACGTGGCTGTTCGGCAAGACCGTCCACGAGGGCTGCGACCGCGCCGGCTACTACGAGCAGGGCGACTTCGCGGCCGACTACAACTCGCCCAAGTGCCTCGTGAAGGTCGGCTGCTGGGGGCCGGTGGTCAACTGCAACGTGCCCAAGCGCGGCTGGATGGCGGGGATCGGCGGCTGCCCGAACGTCGGCGGGATCTGCATCGGCTGCACGATGCCGGGCTTCCCCGACAAGTTCATGCCGTTCATGGACTCGCCGCCCGGCGGCGCGGTCTCCTCCTCGGTGGTCGGCCTCTACGGCGCGGTCTTCCGGCGCCTGCGCGCGATCACCAACAAGACGGTCAACAAGGAGCCGAAGTGGCGGCACAACAAGCCCGAGCTGACGACGGGCTACGAGCCTCGGTGGAGGGCATGAGCGATGGCGACACGTGAACACGTCACCCCCGAGGCGGGCAAGATCGTCGACATGTCCTGGGACCCGATCACCAGGATCGTCGGCAACCTCGGCATCTATACGAAGATCGACTTCGAGAACCGTGAGGTCGTCAGCTGCAAGGCGACGTCATCGCTGTTCCGCGGCTACAGCGTGTTCATGAAGGGCAAGGACCCGCGCGACGCGCACTTCATCACCAGCCGCATCTGCGGGATCTGCGGCGACAACCACGCGGTCTGCTCGTGCTACGCGCAGCAGATGGCCTACGGCGTCAAGCCGCCGCCGCTGGCCGAGTGGATCGTCAACCTCGGCGAGGCCGCGGAGTACATCTTCGACCACATCATCTTCCAGGACAACCTGGTCTTCGTGGACTTCTGCGAGCAGATGGTCTCCGAGACCAACCCGGCGGTCTGGTCCAAGGCGCAGAGCACCGCGGCGCCCGGGCGCGACGTCCACGGCTACGCCACGATCGCGGACATCATGGCCTCCTACAACCCGTTCACGGGGGCCACGTACCGCGAGGCGCTGCACATGAGCCGGATCGGGCGCGAGATGATCTGCCTGATGGAGGGCCGCCACGTGCATCCCTCCACGATCTATCCCGGCGGCGTCGGGACGGTCGCGACGCCGACGCTGCTGACCGACTACCTGAGCCGCCTGGTGCGCTGCCTGGACTTCATCAAGAAGGCCGTCGCGATGAACGACGACGTCTTCGACTTCTTCTACGAGGCGCTGCCGGGCTACGAGGAGGTCGGGCGCCGGCGCATCCTCCTCAACTGCTGGGGCGCGTTCAACAACCCCGACTTCTGCACGTACGAGTACAAGACCATGAGCGACTGGGGCAACGAGATGTTCGTCACCCCGGGGATCGTGGTCGACGGCGAGCTCGTGACCACCGACCTCGTGAAGATCAACCTCGGGATCCGGATCCTGCTCGGCAGCTCGTACTACGAGGACTGGACCGGCGAGGAGCTGTTCGTGCCCGCCGACCCGCTGGGCAACCCGGTCGACCGGCGCCACCCGTGGAACCAGACGACGCTGCCCAAGCCGCAGAAGCGCGACCTCGACGGCGGCAACTACTCGTGGGTCATGAGCCCGCGCTGGTTCGACGAGCGCACGGGCGAGCACCTGGCGATGGACACGGGCGGCGGCGCGCTCGCGCGGCTGTGGGCGACGGCGCTGGCCAACAAGGTCAAGACCCCGTTCGTCAACGCGACCGGGTCGAGCGTCACGATGACGCTGCCCAAGACGCCCGACACGCCCGAGACCCACCTCGAGTGGAAGATCCCCAAGTGGTCGAACGCGATCGAGCGCGACCGCGCGCGGATCTACTTCGTCGCCTACGCGGCCGGCATGGCGCTGCACTTCGTCGACAAGGCGTTCGCGGAGATCCGCGCCGGGCGCACGAAGACGTTCGAGAACTTCGACGTCCCCGACGAGTCGATCGGCTGCGGCTTCCACGAGGCGGTGCGCGGCGTGCTCTCGCACCACCTGGTGATCCGCGACGGCAAGATCGCCAACTACCACCCGTATCCGCCGACGCCGTGGAACGGCTCGCCGACCGACTCCTACGGGACGCCCGGCCCGTACGAGGACGCGGTCATGGGCCAGCCGATCTTCGAGGAGAACGGCCAGGACAGCTTCCGCGGCATCGACATCATGCGCGCGGTCCGCAGCTTCGACCCGTGCCTGCCGTGCGGCGTGCACATGTACCTCGGCGGCGGGAAGACGCTCAAGCAGGTCCACTCGCCGATGTTCGGAGCCCAGCATTGATCGCCGTCGAGCGCATCGACGCGCTGCTCGACGAGGTCGAGCGCTTCCCGGACCCCGCCGCGCGCGAGACCGCGACCGAGCTCGTGCAGGCCGTGCTCGAGCTGCACGGCGAGGGGCTGGCGCGGATCGCGGCGCGCGTCGAGCTCCCCTACGACGACGAGCTGGTCGAGCACCTGCTGCTGCTGCACGGGCTGCACCCGGTGCCGCTGCCCGAGCGGGTCGAGCGCGCGCTGGAGGAGGTGCGCCCGTACCTGCTGGCCCACGGCGGCGGCGTCCAGCTGCTGGGCATCGACGACGGCGTGGTGCGGCTGCGGCTCGAGGGCGCGTGCAACGGCTGTCCCTCGAGCGCCGTCACGCTCAAGCTGGCCGTCGAGGAGGCGATCCACAAGGCGGCGCCCGACGTGGAGCGCATCGAGGCCGAGGGCGAGGTGCCGTCCGGACTGCTCCAGATCGAGATCGCATGTCCGGTGCCACAGGTCTGATGAAGCTGGCCAAGCGCTCGGCCGTCGAGCGCGAGGCCGAGCTGGAGCACTGCGAGCTGTGCGGCGCGCCGATCGGCGCCTCGCACAGCCACGTGCTCGAGCTGCCGGCGCGCGACCTCAAGTGCGCGTGCCGGCCGTGCGCGCTGCTGTTCGAGCGCGGCGACGGGCGCTTTCGGCTCGTCGGCGACCGCCGGCTGCGGCTGCCCGAGCTCGCGCTCGACGACGTGATGTGGGAGCGGCTGCGGCTCCCGGTCGACATCGCGTTCTTCTTCCGCACCGACGAGCGCGTGCTGGCGTTCTACCCGAGCCCGCTGGGGCCGACCGAATCGCTGCTCGAGCTCGACGCCTGGTCGGAGCTCGAGCTGGTCAACCCGATCCTCGGCACGCTCGCGCCGGACGTCGAGGCGCTGCTCGTCAACCGCGTGCGCGGGGCGCGGCAGCACTGGATCGTCCCGATCGACGAGTGCTACGCGCTCGTCGGGCTGATCCGCACGTACTGGCGCGGGCTGACCGGCGGCAGCGCGGTCTCCGAACAGCTCGAGCGCTTCTTCGCGCGGCTGGACACGACCTCGAGAGGAGTCTGAGATGCGGACCGGCAAACCGGACGTCAAGCAGGACGCGCCGTCGCACGTGAGCGGCATCAAGCAGGGCAACGCGATCGGCAACTACGAGAAGAACCTCGGCCACAACCCGGACGGGACGTCGACCGCGCGGCGCTCGACCGGCATCAACCCGAAGGACGCGGAGCCGATCGATCCCGCGATGCCGAACCTGTCGCCCGCGTAGGAGTCTCGAGGTGCGCGAGCTGGCGTTCAGCATCGAGGGGGCCTCCCGCGTCGAGTACGCGGCGGTCCCGACGCTGGCCTTCGCGCTGCGGGTGGACAGCGAGCTGCCCGTCCGCTCGGTGCTGCTCGACGTGCAGATCCAGATCGCGGCGCGGCGCCGGCCCTACGACGAGGCGGCGCACGACCGGCTGTTCGAGCTCTTCGGCCCGGTGGCCGACTGGGGCACGACGCTGCGGACGTTCCTGTGGGCGCGCACCACGCTGGTCGTGCCCGCCTTCGAGCGCTCGACGACGGTCGAGCTGACCGTGCCCTGCAGCTACGACCTCGAAGTCGCCGCCTCGCGCTACTTCGACGCGCTGAGCGACGGCGAGGTGCCGCTGGAGTTCCTGTTCAGCGGCAGCGTCTTCTACGCCGCCGAGGACGGGCGGTTGCAGACGACGCGGCTGTCGTGGGAGAGCGAGGCGCTGTACGGGCTGCCCGTGCGGGTGTGGAAGGAGACGATGGAGCGCTACTTCCGCGACACGGCCTGGCTGCGCGTGCGCAAGGACACCTTCGACCGGTTGTCCGCGTTCAAGTCGCGCCGCGCGCTGGCCTCGTGGGAGGACGCGCTGGAGCTGTTGCTGGAGGATGTGTGATGGACCGAGCGCGCAGGATCGCCGACGCGGTGCTGTATGAGGGCTACGTGCTGTGGCCGTACCGGCGCTCGGCGCTCAAGAACCAGCGCCGCTGGACGTTCGGCGGCGTCTACCCGCCCGCGCACACGGCGGCGCATCCCGACGACGCCGGGCTGATGCGCGCGCAGGTGCGCGTGCGCAGCGACCCGCACGAGGTCGACGTGACGGTGCGCTTCCTGCAGGTGACGGCGCGCGAGGCCGACGACGAGTACCTCGCCTGGGACGAGGCGGTCGAGCGCGAGGTCGGGCGCGGGCCGTTCGCGATCACCGGCGGGCGCGAGGGTCCGCGCTCGTGGGAGGCGCTCACCGGCGCGGTCGACGTGACCGTGGACGGCGACCGGCTGACCGTCGAGGTCCGCAACACGACGCCGTGGCCGTCCGGCCCGCGCGAGGAGGCGCTGCGCCACACGATGTGCTCGACGCACATGGTGCTGCGCGGCGGGCGCTTCCTGTCGGCGACCGAGGCCGTGGACTGCGAGAACGTGGGCTGCTGGCCGGTGCTGGTCGGCGAGGACACGATGCTGTGCTCGCCGATCATCCTCGAGGACCACCCGCGGATCGCGCCCGAGAGCCCCGGCGACCTGTTCGACGGCGGCGAGATCGACGGGCTGCTGGCGCTGAACATCCTCGCGCTGACCGACGCCGAGAAGGCCGAGATGCGCGCGACGGACCCGCGCACGCGCGAGATCCTGGAGCGTACGGAGCGGCTCTCGCGCGAGGAGCTGCTGCGGCTCTCCGGCTACCGGCTCGAACGATGAACTATTGGGACGAACTCGAGCGGCCCGCGCCCGACGTGGTCGAGGTCGGCGGCGTCGAGCTGCGGCGCCGCTCGCGCGTGCGGCTGCGGCCCGGCCCGGGCGCCGACATCTTCGACCGCGCGCTGACCGGGCGGACCGCGGTGGTCGAGGGCATCGAGGCCGACCTCGACGGGCAGCTCAAGCTCGTCGTGGTCGTCGACGACGACCCGGGGCGCGACCTCGGCGAGCGCCGCATGCCGGGCCACCGGTTCTTCTTCGATCCGGCGGAGGTCGAGCCGCTGGGCGAGCTCGAGCAGGGGCGCGTGCTGGTCGCGGGCATCGGCAACGTCTTCCTCGGCGACGACGGCTTCGGCGTCGCGCTCGCCGGCCGGCTGGCGCGGCGCGCGCTGGGCGAGGGCGTCGACGTCGTGGACTTCGGGATCCGCGGGATGGACCTGGCGCTCGCGCTCGGCGACTACGACGCGGCGATCCTGCTCGACGCGACGCCACGCGGCGAGCCGCCGGGTACGCTCTACGTGATCGAGCCCTCCGCGCCCGAAGGCGCCGCGGTCGACGCGCACGGCATGGACCCCGTGCAGGTGCTCGCCTTGGCGCACGCGCTGGGCGCTACGCCGCCGCGGACGTTCGTGGTTGGCTGCGAGCCCGGCGGCGAGGAGACTATGGGTGAGCTCACCGCGCCGGTGAGCGCCGCGCTGGACGAGGCCGAGCGGCTCGTCTGTGAACTGCTCGACGAGTTGCGGAAGGAGCGAGCTGGATGAAGAAGCTGATCGGGCTGGGCGCCGCGGTGGCGGGCGTCGGAGCGGTGTTCGCGGCCGCGCTGCCGGAGATCCGGCGCTATCTGAAGGTCAGGGGGATGTAGCGGATGCATCGAGTGCGAGTGCGGGTCGTCGAGGGCGCGCTGGACGCCAACGACACGATCGCGCGGGCCAACCGCCAGGACTTCGACCGCGCGGGCGTCGCGGTCGTGAACTTCATGGGCGCGCCGGGAGCGGGCAAGACGGCGCTGCTCGAGCGCGTCCTGCGCGACCTCGGCGGCGTCCGCGCGGGCGTGCTCGAGGGCGACGTGCAGGGCTCGCTCGACGCCGACCGGCTCGCCTCGCTGCACATCCCGGTGACCCAGCTGCAGACCTCGCAGGGGTTCGGCGGCGAGTGCCATCTGGACGCCAACATGGTCCGCAGCGCGCTGCCGTCGGTGCCGCTGGACGAGATCGACCTGCTGGTGATCGAGAACGTCGGCAACCTGGTCTGCCCGGCCGAGTTCCGCGTCGGCGAGGACGCGCGCGTGATGGTCTCGTCGGTCACCGAGGGCGACGAGAAGCCGCTCAAGTACCCGCTGATGTTCCGCGCGTGCGAGCTCGTGCTGCTCAACAAGCTGGACCTGCTCGAGCACGTGGACTTCTCGGTCGACAAGTTCGTCGAGCGGCTGCAGGCCGTGCATCCCGGCGTGCCGCACCTGCTCGTGAGCGCACGCACCGGGGCGGGCGTCGACGCGTTCCGGGACTGGCTCGCCGCGCTGCCCGCGCGGCGCCTGGTCGGAGCGTGAGCCTGGAAGAGCGGCTGCGCGCGAACGGGGAGTTCTTCGCCGCCGAGTCGGCGCGGCTGGCGGGGCTGTGCGACGACATGGCGCAGCGCTTCCTGCGCGGCGGGCGGCTGCTGGCCTGGGGTGACGCGTCCGATGCGCGCCACGTCGCGGTCGAGTTCGTGCACCCGGTGATCGTGGGCAAGCGGGCGCTGCCGGCGATCGCGCTGATGACGCGCGGGGCGCTCGAGCTCGAGACCGAGCCCGACGACATCGTGGTGGTGTTCTCCCCGCGCGGCGTGAGCGTGTGCGGCGAGGAGTTCCTTCCGCCGACCCGCGATCCGTTCGTGCGCCAGGAGCTCGTCGAGACGCTCTACCACGTGCTCTGGGAGCTCGTGCACGTGTTCCTCGAGCACCGCGAGCGCTCGGCGACCGGCGCGGGAGCGGCGGGCTTCCTGTACCCGTTCCTCGGCGCGGCGGGAGACGGCGACCTGTCCGCGGTGACGGAGGATGTGCGCCGCTCGATCGAGGCCAAGGCGGCGGAGATCGACGCGCTGCGCACGCAGACGCTGACCGAGAACGCGGACGTGCTGCGCGCCGCCGCGGCCGCGTTCAGCGGGCGGCTGCTGGCGCTCGGCAACGGCGGCAGCGCGACCGACGCCATGGACGTCGTGGCCGACCTGCGCGCTCGCGGCCGGCGTGCGCTGGATCTCACCGACGACCCGGCGGTGCTGACCGCGATCGCCAACGACATCGGGGTCGAGGCGATCTTCTCGCGCCAGGTGATCGCGCACGGGCGCCCGGGCGACACGCTGCTCGCGCTCTCGACGTCCGGCTCCTCTCCGAACGTGCTGGCGGCGCTGGCCGAGGCGCGCCGCCGCGGGCTCGTCACGATCGCGATGGTCGGCTACGACGGGGGGCGGACCGCCGCCGAGGCGCTCGCCGACTTCGTCGTGATCACGCGCTCGGAGCACATCCCGCGGATCCAGGAGGCGCAGGCGAGCGCGTACCACACGCTGCTGGAGCTGCTGTGAGGGTACGCGCGCGCGTCTCGGGCACGGTCCAGGGCGTCGGGTTCCGGCCGTACGTGTTCGGGCTCGCGACCGAGCTCGGGCTCTCGGGGTTCGTGCTCAACGACGCGCGCGGCGTGCTCGTCGAGGTCGAGGGCGAGGCGGTCGATCGCTTCCTCGCCCGGCTCGCCCACGAGGCGCCGCCGCTCGCGCTCGTCGAGTCGGTACACGCGCGGGCGATCCCGGCGACCGGCGAGGCCGGCTTCGCGATCCGCGCCAGCCCGCGCGACGGCACGCCGCCCGACGCGCCGATCGCCCCGGACAGCGCCACCTGCGACGCCTGCCTCGCCGAGCTCTTCGACCCCGCCGACCGCCGCCACCGCTACCCGTTCATCAACTGCACCGACTGCGGCCCGCGCTTCACGATCGTCGTGGGCGTGCCGTACGACCGCCCGTTCACGACGATGGCGGGCTTCACGATGTGCGCGGTCTGCCAGGCGGAATACGACGACCCGCGCGACCGGCGCTTCCACGCGCAGCCGAACGCGTGCCCGGCCTGCGGCCCGCGCGTCCGCCTCGTGGACGCGCACGGGGCGGCCGCAACGTGGCCGCCCGGCGCCGCCGCCGCCCCCGGCGGGCTCGCCGCCCCTGGCGGCGCCCTCCCCCCGGCGGGCTCGCCGCCCCTGGCGGCGCTCTCGCCCGCCCCCGCGCCCCCGGCGGCGCCCTCGCCTCCGGCGGCGCCCTCGCCGCCGCGTGCCCCGACGCGGTCGCGCTTGCCGCGGCCGCGCTGCGCGGCGGCGCCATCCTCGCGGTCAAGGGGATCGGCGGGTTCCACCTCGCGTGCCGCGCCGACGATGAGGACGCGGTCGCGCGCCTGCGGGCGCGCAAGCACCGCGAGGACCGGCCGTTCGCGCTGATGGCGCGCGACGTGCGCGCGCTCGTCGACCTCGACGACGAGACCGTGCTGCGCTCGCGCGCGCGGCCGATCGTGCTGGCGCCGCGGCGCGCCGGCGCACCGGTCGCGCCGTCGGTCGCCCCGCGCTCGCGCGAGCTTGGCGTGATGGTGCCGTACTCTCCGCTGCACCATCTGCTCGTGGAGGAGCTTCCGCTGGTGATGACGAGCGGGAACCTGTCCGACGAGCCGATCGCGTTCGCCGACGACGACGCGCTCGAGCGGCTCGCGGACATCGCCGACCTCTTCCTCCTCCACGACCGCCCGATCCACACGCGCACCGACGACTCGGTCGTGCGCGGCCGGCGCGTGCTCCGCCGCTCGCGCGGCTACGTGCCGGCGCCGCTGCCGCTCGCGCCCGCGCCGCCGCTGCTCGCCGTCGGTGCCGAGCTCAAGAACACGTTCTGCCTCGCGCGCGATGGCCGCGCCTGGGTGTCGCACCACATCGGCGACCTGCGCAATTACGAGACCCTGCGCGCTTTCACGGCGGGGATCGCCCACTTCGAGCGGCTGTTCGCGGTGACCCCCGAGCTGGTCGCGCACGACCTGCATCCCGAGTACCTCTCGACCACGCACGCGCTCGAGCTCGACCTGCCCGCGGTCGGCGTCCAGCATCACCACGCCCATCTCGCGGCCTGTCTGGCCGAGCACGGCGTGGACTCCGCGACCGGCGCGATCTACGACGGCACCGGCTACGGCTCCGACGGCAGCGTCTGGGGCGGGGAGCTGCTGCGCGGCGACCTCGCCGGGTACGAGCGGCTCGGGCACCTGTGGCCGGTGCGTCTGCCGGGCGGCGACGCGGCGGTCCGCGAGCCGTGGCGGATGGCGTGCGCGTGGCTCGTCGCGGCGGGCGAGCCTGCGCCGCTGGCGGGCGTCGACCCAGCCGCATGGGAGCGCGTGGCGGCGCTCGCCGCCACCGGCTTCGCGGCACCCGTGACGACGAGCATGGGCCGGCTCTTCGACGCCGTCGCGGCGCTCTGCGGCATCCGCCACACCGTCACCTACGAAGGCCAGGCCGCGATCGAGCTCGAGGCCGCCGCCGACCGCCGCGAGCCCGCGGCGTACCCGCTCCCGCTCGCGCGGGGGGAAGAGGGTGCCGTGGGCCGGGTCGCCGCCGCGGACGAGCCCGCGGGGGGCGCGGGCGCGCGCGGCGACGCCGCGAGCGCGCGCGGCGCCGCCGCCGGCGCGCAGGGCGCAGGCGCGCAGGGCGCCGGCGCGCGCGCGGGCGCGCGAGACGCCGCCGCGGGCGCGCGCGGCGACGCCGCGGCGCTCGTCCTCGACGCGCGCGAGACCGTGCTCGCCGTTGCCCGCGACCTCGCGCGCGGCACGCCGGTCGCGACCGTCTCGGCGCGCTTCCACAACGCCGTCGCCGGCGCCACCGCGGCCGCGCTGCGCGCGCTCGCCGACCCGCCCTACGTCCTCTCCGGTGGGGTCTTCCAGAACGCGCTGCTGCTCGACCGCACGCGAGCGGCGCTCCCCGGCGCGCTCGTCCCCGAGCGGCTGCCGGTCAACGACGGCGGGATCGCCTACGGGCAGGCCGCCGTCGCCGCGCGCTCGCGCTCGTGATGGCGGAAGGGACCACCCGGGAGCCGGGGAGGCACGCGGCCTGGTCAGGCGGCAACCGGCGCGTGCCGGCCGACGCGCGCGGCCTTGGGCAGCTCGGCCTGGGTCCCGCAGATCGGACAGGCCTCCAGCTCGCTGCGGCCCCAGCGGGCCACCGGTAGGAAGAACAGGGTCAGCTCGTGGTAGCGCTTGAAGCGCGCCCAGGTCGCGCGGTTGTGGCAGCGCTCGCAGGTCCGGGCCTGCCCGTCACCAAGCGCCCGCAGGCGGATGCCGCCGCCGAAGATCAGGAAGAACATCGAGAGCCTCGCTTTCGGGACGTCAACGGATGAGCTCGAGGGCGCGCGCACGCTCGACGGCCGCGCCGAGCGTCTCGGCGTCGAGCTTGCCGCGCACACTGGCGATGCGGCTGCGCAGCTGGGCCTCGTCGAGCTCCAGCTCGCGTTCGAGCGCGAGCTTGCTCATGCCGGTTCCCGCCAGCCTGAGCAGCTCGTGCTCCTGGACGGTCAGCCGCGGCGCGTAGTGTCCCGAGCCGCCGAACACCGGCCCGCCCGAGGCCGTGAGCTGCCGCGGGGCGAAGTCACAGTGGGCGGACGCGATCGTCGCCAGCTGCTGGCAGATCGCGTCGCGGTCGGAGCGCTTGCTGATGTAAGCCGCGGCACCGGCCTCCAGGCCGGCCGTGACGAGGGCGTGGTCGCTGAAGGCGGAGAGCAGCACGATCGGGATATCCGGACCGTGGAGAGCGATCGCGCCCACCACGTCGACGCCGTCGAGCTCGGGCATGCGGACGTCGAGCAGCGCGATGTCCGGCATCCGGCTGCGGATCAGCTCCAGCGCCGCGGCCCCGTCCTGCGCCTCGCCGACCACGCTGAAGTCGCCGGAGCTCTCCAGCGCCCGCACGATGCCGCGGCGAAACAGCGGGTGGTCATCGGCGACGACCACGCGGTAGCGGTCGGTCACGGTCGAGGTGAAGAAGTCCGGAACATCGAAGCGGTCGGGGGCGGTGAGAAGTGCGGTGGTCATGTCGGGTCCCAGCGGAAGCGGTGGATGGTGTGTGCGTTCACCATCGCGCGGGCAGCGCCCGCGGACCATCCGTCGATCGGGGTGACCTGCGACGCGCGCTCGACACGTCGATCGGCAGAGACGAACGCACGACGAACGGCCGATCCCGCGGGCGCGCGGCTCGTGCTAGAAGGTGGCGATGGCCGCCCCTCGCATCACCGTGCTGGTCGCTGACGACCATCCGATGTTCCGCGACGGGATCGTGCGCGGGATCCGCGAGCGGCCGACGCTGGCGCTGGTCGCCGAGGCCGCCGACGGGCGCGAGGCCCTCGAGCGCATCCAGGCGCTGCGCCCGGACGTCGCGGTGCTCGACCTCAGGCTTCCCGAACTCGACGGCTTGCAGGTCCTCAACGCGCTGCGCCGCGACGGCATCGACACCCACGTTCTCGTGCTCTCGGCCTTCACGGACGGCGCGCTGGTGCACAGCCTGCTGTCGGCCGGCGCCGCGGGCTACCTGCCAAAGAGCGTGGAGCGGGCGGAGGTCTGCGACGCGATCGAGCGGATCGCCCGCGGGCACACCGTGCTCGACCCCTCGTTGCAGGAAGGGCTCGTCGCCGCCGTCCGCGCCCAGGGCGCCGCGGCCGACCGCCCGTGGCTCACGGCGCGCGAGCGCGAGATCCTCGTCCTCATCGCCGAAGGCCTCACTGCGCCCGCCATCGGCGCGCGCCTGCACCTCGCGCCCGGCACCGTCAAGACCCACCAGAGTCACCTCTACGAGAAGCTCGGCGTGTCGGATCGGGCGGCCTGCGTGGCCGAGGCCATGCGCCGCGGCCTGCTCGAATGACCGCGCGCCGGCGCGCTCCCGACGAGACGCTCGGACTCGCGCTGCTCCGTGTCGCGCTGCTGCCGATCGCGCTGGTCACAGAGTCCGCCTACAGCGACGTCAGCTCGGACGTCTTCCCATGGATGATCGCCGCGTTCGGCGTCTACGCGATCGTGACGCTCGTGCTCGCCGTCAGCCGGACGGCCGCGTCGCGGATCTCGCCGCTGCTCGCGCTGGTCGACCTCGGCGCGGTCGCGGCGCTGGTCTACGCCACGGGCGGCGAGCAGTCACCCCTGAAGTTCGCGTTCTACGTGCTGCCGATCGGCGCCGCGCTGCGCCTCTCGCCAAGGCTGACCGCCGGCTGGACCGGGCTGTCGGTGCTCGCCTTCCTCGCCGTCACCGTCCCCCACCCGGACACCACGCTGCCTCAGGACCTCGACATCCTCGTCGACGACACGCTCGCCCTGCTGTGGGTCGGCGGCGCGGCCGTCATGCTGTCGGCGATGGTCGGGCGCCGCCAGCGCGCGCTGGTCGAGTTCGCCGACGCGCGCCGCGAACTGGTCCAGCAGGCGCTCGACGCCGAGGCGCGGGAGCAGCGGCGGCTCGCGGAGGCGCTGCACGACCACGCGATCCAGAACGTGCTGCTGGCGCGTCAGGAGCTCACCGACGTCGTGCGCGGTGTCCCGGGCGCGGAGGCACGCGCCCGCGCGGCGCTCGACGAGACCGACCGCCAGCTCCGGCACGAGGTGTTCGCGATGCACCCGCTCGGCCTCGAGCGCGCCGGGCTGGCCACCGTGCTCGAGGGCCTCGCCCAGAACGCCGCGCACCACGGCGGCTTCACCGCGACCGTGAACGTCGACGCCGCGGTCGCGACCGGAGATCATCAGGACCTGATCGTCAGCACCGCACGCGAGCTGCTGGCCAACGCCGCCAAGCACTCGCGCGCGGCGCACGTCGACGTCACGCTCGGCGCCGCGGCGGGCACCGTCACGCTGACCGTCGCCGACGACGGGCGCGGGCTCGCCCCCGAGCGCCTCGAACGGGCCGTGAGCGGAGGTCACATCGGCCTCGCGGCGCTCACCGAGCGCGTGCGCGCCGTCGACGGGAGCATCGACGTCGACAGCGTCCCCGGATCGGGCACGACCGTTCGGGTCACCCTGCCCGCCGGCCAGGAGAGCTGAGCTCAGGTGACCGGCGCCTGTGACTGGAAGAGCTCCTCCAGGCGCTCGAGCGTGCGCGGCGTGCCGATCGCCATCACGACGTCGCCCACCGCGAGCACGGTCTCGGCCGCCGGCTGGGGCCGGAACGACCCGTCGGCGTGGCGCACGCCCACGATCAGCGAGCCGCCGCGGATCTCGCCGATCGTGCTCCCCGCGCCGGTCGAGCCCGCCTGCACCGTGATCTCCTCGAGCCGGTACTCGGCGGCGACGTCCATCGTCCCCGTCACGTTCGGATGCAGCGCGAGCCGCGCCATCTCCGTGCCGGAGGCCTTGTAGGGCGAGATCACGCGGTCGGCCCCCGCGCGGCGCAGCTTGCTCTCGGCCTCCTCCTGCGACGCGCGCGCGACGATCGCGATGTCCGGCCGCATCTCGCGCGCGGTCAGCGCGATGAAGATGTTCTCGGCGTCGGAGTCCACGCACGCCACGACCGCCCGCGCGCGGGCGATGCCGGCGTCGCGCAGCGCCTCGTCGTCGGACGGCCGCGCGAGGATGAAGCGCACGCCCGGCGCGTAGGCGGCGTCGCGGTTGGCGGGATCGGAGTCGACGACGACGTAGAGCGCGCCGGCCGCCCGCAGGTCGCGCGCGACCTGGCGCCCCACGCGGCCGAAGCCGCACACGATGTAGTGGTCCCTGAGCCGCTCGGTCATCCGTCGCGCACGCCGTTCTGAGAGCAGTGTGCCGAGTTCGCCGGTCACGACGAGCTCCGTCAGCGACACCAGCGCGTAGAACAGCGTCCCCACGCCCAGGAACGTCAGCAGGACCTTGATGACCTCGCCGACCGGATCGTGCGGCGGCGCGATCGCGCCCGTGGTGGCGACGGTGTCGATCGTCCACACGAACGCGTCCCAGGCATCGTCGTGCTCGGTGACCGCGTACGACAGCGTCCCGGCGGCGAGCAGGCCGAGCAGCGCGAGGCCGAGCAGGGCGAGCCGGCGCATGACGTCACGGGCGTGCACGGCTGGGAATCTACGCCGCAGGACCTAGGCCCAGCGCCCGATGGAGACCGCCCGCCCCGCGCGTAACGTACGAGCCGTGGAAATCACGCCGTTCCGCTCGCTCTCCGACGTCGTGCTGGCGCTCGCCTCCGAGCACGAGGTCGAGCCCGTGCTGCAGCAGCTCGTGCACTCCGCGCGCGAGCTGGCCGGGGCGCGCTACGCGGCGCTCGGCATCCCCGACGGCGACGGCGCCTTCGAGTGCTTTCTCACCTCCGGCATGAGCGAGGAGCTGATCGCCGCGATGGGCCCGCTGCCGCGCACCCACGGGATGCTCGGCGCGATGCTCGACTCGACGGACTCCCACCGCACCGAGGACATCCGCGAGGACCCGCGCTTCCGCGGCTGGTGGCCGTCGGCGCATCCGCTCATGCGCTCCTTCCTGGGCGTCCCGATCGTCGCCCACGGGACCGTGATCGGCGCGCTCTATCTGACCGAGAAGGAGGGCGCCGACGCGTTCTCCGCCGAGGACACGAAGCGCATGGAGCTGCTCGCCGCCCACGCCGCGATCGCGATCGAGAACGCCCGCCTGCACGAGCGCAGCCGCGAGCTGAGCATCGTCGAGGAGCGCAACCGGCTCGCGCGCGAGCTGCACGACTCCGTCACCCAGCGGCTGTTCGGCGTCGCGCTCGCGGCCGAGTCGGCGTCCACGCTGCTGGCGCGCGATCCCGACGCCGCCGCCGCCGAGCTCGCGCGCGTGAGCGAGCTGGCGCGCGGCGCGATGGAGGAGCTGCGCGCCGTGGTCTTCGAGCTGCGCCCCGCGTCACTCGAGGCCGAGGGGCTCGCGACCGTGCTGCGCAAGCACGTCGAGGTGCTGCGGCGCGTCTCGGGCCAGGCGATCGCGCTACGCGTGCGCGACGTGCCGCGGCTTCCGCCGGCCGACGCCGCGCAGGTGCTGCGGATCGCGCAGGAGGCGCTCGGCAACGCGCTGCGCCACGCCGAGGCCGCCCACATCGAGGTCCGGCTCGAGAACGGCAGCGGGCGCCTCGTGCTGAGCGTCGCCGACGACGGCGTCGGCTTCGACCCGGCGCGGCGCGCCGCCGTGCGCGGCCAGCGGCTCGGGCTGACCTCGATGGAGGAGCGCGCCGCCGAGCTCGGCGGGACGCTCGCGGTCAACTCCTCCCCGGGCGCCGGTACGACCGTGCGCCTCGAGGTCCCGGCGTGATCCGCGTCGTGCTGGCCGACGACCACGCGGTCGTGCGCCAGGGCCTGCGGACGTTCCTCGACCTCCAGGAGGACATCGAGGTCGTCGCCGAGGCCGCCGACGGCGAGCAGGCCGTCGCGGCCGCCGCGCGCACCGACCCCGACGTGATCCTGCTCGACCTCGTGATGCCGGTGCTCGACGGCGTCGGCGCGCTGCGCCGGCTGGCCGGCGGCCGCGCGCGGATCATCGTCCTGACCAGCTTCGGCGACGACGACAAGCTGTTCGCCGCCCTGCGCGCCGGCGCCAGCGGCTACCTGCTCAAGGACGTCCAGCCCGCCGAGCTCGTGAAGGCGATCCGCTCCGCGCACGGCGGCGACGCCCCGCTCTCCCCGGCGATCGCGACGCGGATGGTCGAGGAGATCGCCCACGGCGGCGCCCCCGCCGAGGTCGAGGACCTCACGCCGCGCGAGCTCGACGTGCTGCTGCTGATCGCCCGCGGGCGCTCGAACAAGGTGATCGCGCTCGAGCTCGGCGTGGCCGAGAAGACCGTCAAGACCCACGTCTCCCACATCCTCGGCAAGCTCGGCCTGACGGACCGCACACAGGCAGCGCTGTATGCGGTCCGTCGCGGCCTCGTCTAGGGAGAGGTGGTCGAGAGCGTGAACGTCAGCGTCCGGGTGTACGCGCCGGTGCGCAGCGCGTCGGTCGCTCCAACGTGCTGCTTGAACGAGATCGCCACCGCGGCGTTGGAGACGGGCCCGGTCCACGTCGCCGGCGCGATGCTCACCTCGAGCGGCGACGGCAGCGCGAGGCCGCCGTTGGCCAGGTGCCCGGGATCGGACACGCCGAGCGCCGCGTCGCCGGCCGTCGAGATCACGTTCGCGGTCGTGGCGGCCGTGTAGTCCGCCGCGACGCCGGGCGTGAACGCGCCGAAGCTCGCCGGCGCGCCGAGCGTCAGCGCGAGCGTCGCCGGCACCGCGGCGCCGGTGTCGCCGCCCGCCGACGTCGAGACCACGAGCTTGCCGTCCTCGGCGACCGCGAACACGTGGATCGCCGCGTTGCCGCTGGTCGGCGAGCTGAGGCGGATCCAGGCCGGGCGCCGGCCGGCGACGACCGGCACGGTGACCGAGTAGACGTCGGCGTGCGTGGTGTCGGTGCCCGCCGTCGTGTCGCGGTAGGTGGTGTCGATCACGGTCGTGTTGCGGGGCTGCACGGCGCCGGGCGTCCAGTCGCTGACCTGCAGCGGCGTGTCGGCGGTCGACCCGTCCGTGTAGGCGACCGTCGCGACCGTGTCGGCCGGGCCCTTGATCGCGGTCGCCAGCAGGCCGATCTTCGTCGCGCCCTCATACGGGTCGAGCGCGATCCGCTGGCCGGCCACCTCCATGTTGTCGGGGCTGTGCTGCGCCGGCCACGTGTAGTCCAGGCCGTCGGCGTGCACCGTCGAGCCGGGCGTCACGCCGCGGGCGGCGAGCGCCTCCCACGACAGCGCATGGCCGGTCCAGTCCAGCGAGGCTTCGGCGTGGAACGCGTCGCGCGCGATGCCCGCCTGGTCGAACAGCTGTGCCAGCGGCAGCGGCCCGCGCTTGTCGAGCGCGAGCGCGAACACGTGGAACAGGCCCGCTCCCGGCGCGGAGATGCTGAGCGAGACCGGCAGCTTGCCCGGGTCGAGTGCGATTGCGGCCGAGTACAGCGTCGTGCTCGCGTTCTCGGTCCCGCTCGGCGTCGTGCGGTAGGTCATCGCCGCCGCGCGGCGGTCGCCCGCCGTCGGCTGCGAATTGCCGTTGCCCGACACCCAGTCGCCGAACTGCAGCGTGCTCTGCGACGTGCTGCCGTCGCTGTACGCGACGGTCGCGGTCGTGCGCGAGGGCCCGTTCGTCGCGGTGCCGAGCACGCCGATGCGGGTCGCGCCCGCGGCGTCGCCGAGCGCGATCCGGTCGCCCGCGGCGACGTAGTTGTCGCGCTCGCCCTCCTGTGCGGCCGGCCAGGTGTACGTGAAGCCGCCGACCGACACCGTCCCACCGGGCGTCACGCCCGCCGCCGCGAGCGCCTCGCGCGAGAAGCTGTGGCCGCTCGAGTCGAGCGCGTCCCTGAGCGCCGTGTCGGCGTCGCGGCGCTGACCGACGCCGTTGTAGAGCGCGGCCAGCGGCTTCGGGTTGTCGATCGCGACCTTGGCGACGACGCCGTCCACGCCGAGGTTCGCGAGCTCGGTCGTGCCGAGCGGCGTTCCCGCCGCCGCGTGCACGACGATCGGCGCGCTGACGCGGGCGCCCGCCGGCAGCGTGATCGGGCCGCCCGTGACGGTCACGTGCGCGCTCGGCGCGGCGTTGAGCGTGACGGTCTGCGGCGCGTCGGAGGTGTTCTGGAGCGTCAGCGTCGCCGACGCGCCGGCGCCGGGGTCGAGCTGGAAGCTCTGCGTGTCCAGCGCCGCCAGCACCGGCTGCTCGCCGGCACGGAACGACGGCGGCGGCGAGCCCGCGCCCCACGCGGCCGCGCTGTCGGTGAGCTGGTAGTCGAGCGTGTGATCGCCGGCGATGAAGCTCTCGGCCAGCCACGGCTTGGCGTAGTCGGCACCGTCGAGCTGGACGCCCGCGACAAACGGTCCCGTGCCGGACGCGTCGATGGTCAGCGTCTGGCCGCTCGCGCGGTGGATGACGGCCTTCGTGAACTCGGGGCTGCCGAGCACCATCTCCGCCCGCCCGGGGATCTCCGGGTACATCCCCAGCGCCGCGAAGACGTACCAGGCCGACATCGTGCCGAGGTCGTCGTTGCCGGGGATCCCGCGCGTCGTCGTGGTCCACAGCGTGTCCTCGATCTGGCGCACGACCTGCTGGGTCTTGGCGGGCGCGCCCGACCAGGCGAACAGCCACGGCGCCCACAGCGACGGCTCGTTGTTGAGCTCCGGATGCAGGCCGCCGGCGCCCGTGAACGCCCACGCGCTGCCGTTGTGGAAGTAGGCGTCCAGGCGCGCGGCGGCGGTCTGCGGCCCGCCCATCGCGGCGAACAGGCCCGCGACGTTGAACGGGATGTTCCAGACGTACTGGGTCGGGCTGCCCTCGGCGAAGTCGGCGCCGTTGGCCGCGTCCAGCCCCGGCCATGTGCCGTCCGCGGCGCGGTTCTGCATGTAGCCCGGCCCGTTGACGTTGAAGACGTTCTGCCAGTACTGCGCGCGGTTCATGAACGCGTCGTGGGTCGCGCCGTCGCCGAGCCGCTGCGCGAGGTCGGCGATCGCGAAGTCCGCCGTCGAGTCCTCGAGCGTCTCGCTCGCGCCGCTCCAGGCGTTGGACGGGTTCGGGAAGTAGTGCAGCGCCAGGAACTGGTCCAGCGACGGCCGCTCGCCCTTGGCGGTGTTCATCCAGCCGACGTGGCTGAGGTCCGCGGGCGTCGGGACCGTCGCGGCCTTGACCAGCGACTGCAGCGCGGCATGCGTGTCCCAGTTCGTGCCGCCGAACGCGAGCACGGTGTCCACGAACGCCGGCGACGGGTCGCCGGACATGACCGAGACCGCGCCCGAGTTGTGCGTCCAGCGGTCCCAGCGGCCGTCGACGTCCTGCGTGGACTGGTTGAGCAGCGACTGCGCCATGTCGCTCGCGACCGCGGGGTCCAGCAGCGACACCAGCTGCACCTGCGAGCGGTAGATGTCCCAGCCCGAGAACGTCGCGTACTGCGCGGCCTGGCCGGGGGCGACCGTGTGGGTCTGCTGGTCCATCCCGCGGTAGCGGCCGTCGACGTCGCTGAAGACGTTCATGTGCAGCAGCGAGTGGTAGAGCGCGGTGTAGAAGACCTTCTGCTGCGCGGCCGTGCCGCCCTGCACGTCGATGTGGCCGAGCGCCGTGTTCCACGCGTCGTGGGCCCGCTGGGCGACGGTGTCGAAGCTCGTGCCGGCGGGCTGCTCGGCGTCGAGGTTGGCCTGCGCGCCGGCGGGGTCGACGTAGGAGACGCCGACGCGCACGCCGACCGGCTGGCCGCTCGACGTGTCGAACTGGACGTACGCGCCCGAGCCCTTGCCGGGCGTCGGGTTGCCGCCCGCGGTGCTGACGCCGCCCGACGAGCCGCCGGCGTAGCTGGTGCCGCCGCTCGCGCTCGTCGAGCCGGCGCTGACCGCGCCGTCCTTCCAGGTGCCGTAGGCGTTGAACGCGGCGTCGAACTTCGCGACGAAGTAGAGCGTGTAGTAGCTCGTGCGGTCCGGGTTGCCGTCGAGGTTCTTGTTGCCGCAGAAGTTGCCGGACATGACCGAGCCGGAGATCGTGCGCGTCGCGGGGTCGATCGTCACGCCGGCGTCGCTCGAGCCGACGAGTCCCGCCGAGGTGCGCACGAGCATCGTGGCCTTCGCCTGGCTCGGGTACGTGAAGCGCCCGGCGGCCGTGCGCGTGGTCGCCGACAGCTCGGCCTTCACGCCGCTGTCGAGCTTGACCGAGTAGACGCCGGCCTTGGCGCTCTGGTCGGCGGAGACGAAGCGGCTCGAGTACTTCGCGTCGGTCACGTCGGCGGCCGGCGACGTCGTCACGTCGCCGACGTAGGGCATGAACGGCACGTCGCCGGCCAGCCCGCCGCAGCCGGCGCCGGAGACGTGCGCGAGGCCGAACCCGCGGATCCGGTTCACGCCGTCGGCGTAGCCGCTGGAGTTGACGTTCGCAGCCTGGTTGCCGTTCGTCTCGTCGGGGCTGAACTGCACCATTCCGAACGGCGTGTCGGCGCCGGGGAACACGTTGCCGCCGTTCGCGGTGCCGATCAGCGGGTCGACGACGCTCGCGGGGTCGGCCGCGGAGGCGCTCGTGGCGGCGCCGAGCATCGCCGCCGAGACGAGCGCGGCGGGAAGCAGCTGCTTGAACAACACGGGTCCTATCTCTTGGGGAGCTGGGCGCGCGGACGGGGCGCCGCCCGCGAGGCGCCGGCGATGCTATGCGCGCCCCCGCCGCACCCGGGTAACCGCGCCGTGAACCGCAGGTCCTAGGCCCAATTGACGATGGTGACCCGGCCCGCCCCGGCGTAGCGTGGCCGGCATGCCCACCGCCATCGTCACCGGCGCCTCCCGCGGCCTTGGACTCGCCCTCGCCCACGCGCTCGCCGAGCGAGGCTGGACGCTGGTCGTCGACGCCCGGGAGGCCGGGCCGCTGCACGCCGCCCAGATTCCCGACGCGATCGCCATCCCCGGCGACGTGACCGATCCCGCCCATCGCGAGGCGCTCGTCGCGGCCGCCGGCGGCCGCGTCGACCTGCTCGTCAACAACGCCTCGACGCTCGGCCCGAGCCCCCAGCCCGCGCTCGCCGACTACCCGCTCGACGCGCTGGAGCACGTCTACCGCACCAACGTGCTCGCCCCCCTGGCGCTGATCCAGCTCGCGCTCCCGCGCCTCGGCGCGGGAGCGCGCATCGTCAACGTCTCCTCCGACGCGGCGGTCGAGGCCTACGAGGGGTGGGGCGGCTACGGCTCCTCGAAGGCCGCGCTCGAGCAGCTGACCGCGATCCTCGCCGTCGAGCGCCACGACCTGCGCGTCTACGCGGTCGACCCCGGCGACATGAACACGCGGATGCACCAGGAGGCGTTCCCCGGCGAGGACATCAGCGACCGCCCGGATCCGGAGACGAGCGTCCCCGGGCTGCTCGCGCTGATCGAGGGCGAGCTGCCGAGCGGGCGCTACCAGGCGCGCGAGCTGGTACCGGTATGACCGCGCTGAGCTTCGAGCTGCCGCCGCGGCTGGAGGCCGGCACGCCGCCCGCGGTGCGCGACGAGGTGCGGCTGCTGGTCGCCCGCGACGGCGCGCCGCTCGTGCACACGGACTTCCTCGATCTGCCGGCCCAGCTCGAGCCGGGCGACCTGCTGGTGGTGAACGCCTCCGCGACGATCCCGGCGGCGCTGCCCGGCACGCTCGCGGACGGCACGCGCGTGGACCTGCACCTGTCGACACCCGAGCCCGGACACGAGGAGCGCTGGGTGGTCGAGCTGCGCCGGGACGGCCGGCGCTTCCGCGCGGCGCGCGCCGGAGAGCGGATCACGCTGCCCGCGGGCGGCCGCGCCGAGCTGCTGGCGCCGTACCTCTCCGCCGGCCGCCTGTGGATCGCGGCGCTCGACCTGCCGGCCGAGCTGATGCTCTACCTGCGTGCGTACGGCGACCCGATCCGCTACGCGCACGAGCCCGTGCCGCGCCCGCTGGCCGACCACCAGACGATCTTCGCGACCGAGCCCGGCAGCGCCGAGATGCCGAGCGCCGGGCGCCCGTTCAGCCGGCGCGTACTGCGCGCGCTGCGCGAGCGCGGCGTGTCGGTCCAGCGGATCGTCCTGCACACCGGCGTCAGCTCGCAGGAGCGCGGCGAGCGGCCGTACCCCGAGCGCTTCAGCGTCTCCGCCCACACCGCCCGGCGCGTGAACGCCGCCCGCCGCGTGATCGCGGTCGGCACCACGGTCGTGCGCGCGCTGGAGTCCGCGGCCGACGAGCGCGGCGTCGTGCACGCCGCGAGCGGCTGGACCGGCCTGACGATCACGCCCGAGCGCGGGGTGCGCGCCGTCGACGGCCTGCTGACGGGCTGGCACGAGCCCGACGCGAGCCATCTGCTGCTGCTCGAGGCGATCGCCGGCCGCCCGCTGCTCGAGCGCTCCTACGCCGCGGCACTGACCCACGGCTACCGCTGGCACGAGTTCGGGGACCTGCACCTCCTGCTCCCGTAGCGCCTTGGACTGGCTCCATGCCGGGCCTCGAAGAGCGCCTCCGGCTGGCGCTGGAGGGCACCGAGACCGGGTTCTGGGAGTGGGATATCGCGACCGACGCGGTCGAGTGGTCCGACAACGTCGGGCCGCTGTACGGGCTCCCCCACGGGACGCGGCCCAGCGGCTTCGACAACTACCTCGACGAGTGCGTCGCCCCCGAGGACCGCGCCGAGCTCCGTGAGTTGGTTCGGTCAGTTTTAGAGAGCGGCGTTCTGTACGCCCATGACGTGCGGATCCGGCTCCCGGACGGCGGCGAGCGCTGGCTGAACTCGCGCGTGCGCGTGCTCGACGAGCCCGGCGGCCGGCGGCTGATCGGGCTCCGGCGCCTCCGAGCAGATCGCGGTCGCCCACGTGGACCCCGAGAAGGTCCGCTGGGCGCGCGCGCTGCAGGAGCGCCCCGCTGCGTCGTTCACGCTCGCGCCCGACGACACGCCGTGGCTCTACACCGACGGGCTCGTGGAGTCGCACCGGCGCTCGCCGCCGCGGCCGCAGCGCCCGCGGCGAGATCGCCGACGAGCTGCTCGCGACCGTCCCCGGCGCGTCGCCCTGCTGGGCCTGCGGCGCCTCAGGTCGCGCGCTGATACGCGCTGAACGCCCGCGTGGCGAGCCACCCCGACGCCGCGGTGAGCAGCGCCAGATAGCCGGCCCGCGACGCCACGAGGCCCCAGTCGACGTCGGTCGAGAGCGCGCTGCGGCTGGCCACCGCGGCCCAGTCGACCGGGTTGAAGCGCGCGACGTCCTGGATCCAGCCCGGGGCGAGCACGCCGGCGATGAAGATCGTCGACAGGAACATCAGCGGCTGCTGGACGAACTGGAAGGCGGCGATCACGGTCTCCTCGGTGCGGGCGGCGAGCGCGAGCGCATTGGACAGCGCGCCGGCGACCGAGCCGAGCAGGACCGCGAGCCCGAGCAGGACGAGGATTCCCGCCAGGCCGCCGGAGAAGTGCGCGCCGACGGCGAGCGCGGCAAGCACGATCACGATCGACTGCACGACGGTCACGACGGCCTGCTGGGCGAGCCGGCCGGCGATCATCGCCGCGCGGTAGCTGGGGGCGATCAGGAAGCGGTCGATCACGCCGCGGTCGAGGTCGGTGATCACGCCCATGCCGCTCCAGCCGCCCGAGATCATCGCGCTCATGACCACGACGCCCGGCGCCAGGTAGTCGATGTACGAGCCGCCGGTGAAGCCCGGGAGATCGACGACGCGCTTGAACAGCGCGCCGTAGAGCAGCAGCCAGACCATCGGCGACAGCAGCGTCATGACGAGGTACCAGGGCTGGCGGGCGAGGTTGCGCAGGTCGCGCATCGCCATGTGGAAGGACTGGGTGATGAGGGTCATGCGGCCTCCTGGAAGGTGCGCCCGGCGTGGCGCAGGTAGACGTCGTCGAGTGACGGCTGGGCGACCGTCGCGGAGGCCACGCCGTGCCCCTCGGCCTCGAGCGCGGCCAGCAGCGCGGGCAGCCGCGAGGCGCCGCGGTCGGCGCGGGCGCGCAGCACGCGGCCGTCGAGCACGACCTCGCTGACGCCCGGCAGCGCCAGCAGCACGCGCTCGGGCGCCACGCGCAGCTCGACCTGGATCGTGTCCCCGCGCAGCTCGCCCTTGAGCTCCGCCGGCGTGCCCTCGGCGACCACGCGCCCCGCGTCGACGATCGCCAGCCGCTGCGCGAGCTGGTCGGCCTCCTCGAGGTAGTGGGTGGTGAGCAGGATCGTCAGGCCCTCATCGCGTGAGAGGCGGCCGATCTGGTCCCACATCGCCGCGCGCACCTCCGGGTCCAGGCCGGTCGTCGGCTCGTCGAGGAACAGCACGCGCGGGCGGTGGATCAGCCCCATCGCGATGTCCAGGCGCCGCTGCATGCCGCCGGAGTAGGTCTTGGCGAGCCGGCGCGCGGCGTCGGCGAGGCCGAGCGACGCCAGCAGGGCGTCCGTGCGGTCGCGCAGCGCCTTGCCGCTCATCCCGTACAGGTGGCCCTGCAGCAGCAGGTTCTCGCGCCCGGTCGCGGTCGGGTCGACGCCCGAGCGCTGGGAGACGCAGCCGATCGAGCGCCGCACCGCGCCGGGCGAGCGCAGGATGTCGTGCCCCGCGACCGTCGCGCGGCCGGCGTCGGGCTGGGAGAGCGTGCACAGGATGCGCACGGCGGTGGACTTGCCGGCGCCGTTGGGGCCCAGCAGCCCGCAGACCGTGCCGGCCTCGACGGCCAGCGTGAGCCCGTCGAGGGCGCGCACGTCCTTGGAGTAGGTCTTGACGAGGCCGGTCGCCTCGATGGCGGAGTCGAACAGTGTTTGAGTCATCTCGAACAGTGTTCTAGCGCGGTACAGTGTTCGTGTCAAGATGGCCGCTGTTCCCGACCCCCCCTGGTGGCACTCGCGCGACGAGTCGCCGCGCGCCGACCGCCGCCCGCTGACCCGCGACGCGATCGTCGACGCGGCACTGACCGTGCTCGAGCGCGACGGCCTGGCCGGGCTGAGCATGCGCCGGCTCGCGAAGGAGCTCGGCTCAGGCGCCGCGTCGCTGTACTGGCACGTCGGCGGCAAGGAGGAGCTGCTCGGCCTCGTGCTCGACCGCATCGTGGGCGAGTCGAAGGTCCCGGAGCCCGATCCGGCGAACTGGCAGGAGCAGGTCAAGGCGATGCTGCGCGAGACGCGGCGCGTGCTGACCAGCCGCCGCGACGCGGGCCAGCTCTCGATGGGGCGGGTCCCGACCGGGCCGAACGCGCTGCCGGTCATGGACCGCTCGATCGGGGTCCTGCGCGCCGCCGCGCTGCCGGCGCAGGTGATCGCCTATGCGGCCGACATGTTCGCGCTCTACGTCGGCGGCTTCGCGTTCGAGGAGAGCGCGGAGACCGAGCCGGTCGCGCCCGAGCAGATCCGCGCGTACTGGGAGTCGCTGCCGCGCGAGCAGTTCCCGAACCTGTCAGAGCTGGCCACGGAGCTCACCGCGGGCGACAACGAGGAGCGCTTCGAGTTCGCGCTCGAGCTGCTCGTGCGCGGCCTGGAAGCCATGGCGTCGCATCGCCCAGGGGGCGATGCTCGGGACCGGACCTAGCCGGCGTAGGTCGCCTTCACGCTCACCGGCCCGGTCGGCCCGGCACGGTGCTTGACCTGCACGCTGAGCGTCTCCGTGCGCCGGTCGCGGCAGGCCTCGCGGTAGTGGATGCGGTCGCTCGAGCCGGCCGCATCGGTCTTGTCGACGAGCTTGCCGCCCGAGCGCAGGACCAGGTCGTAGTTGGACTTCGCCGGCCCGGACAGCTGCAGCGTGAACGAGCCGTCGAGCGTCAGCGGGAACCTGAACGCGCTGGTCGTGAAGGTCTGGCTGATGCGGGTCGTCCACGGCTGGGCGACGTCCGCCGAGGCCGCGAGGTAGGAGCCCTGGGTCGGCTTGAGCAGGTCCGTGAACTGCCAGTCGATCGTCGGGTAGAGCAGGTGCGCGTAGGTGTCCGCCCACGCCTCGCCGGGGTTGTAGGCGTAGTCCGAGCCCTCGGCGCCGGGCGCGAGCTTGCCCTGCAGGGTCTGGGAGCACACGAGCTCGTACGACGACCAGCGCTTGGGCCCGTAGTCGATCGCCGCCAGCGGCGCGTTGGAGCGGTGCTCGGCGATGTGATGCCCGTACTCGTGCGCGATCACGTAGTCCACGGGCACGTCGGAGGCCGTCTGCTGGTCGGGCACCGTCATCGTTTGCGTGTCGGACGCGTAGCAGGCGAGGATGCCGTCGCCGTCGCGGCCGCCACACGCGCTGTTGACCTCCGCGGCCGGCACGATCACGACCCGCAGGTCGGCGAGCTCGGCGCCGTGCGGGAGCGTGGCCAGGAAGTTCGCGTACTGCTGCGCGAGCGCGGGGTCACCGGTGATCGTGATCGGCACGTTGCCGGCCAGGTACTTCGCCGTGGGGCCGCCGGCCTGCGCGATGCGGGCTGTCGTCTTGGTGATCACGCGGTCCTTGAACTGCGCGGCGACGGCGGTCCCGGACATGGCCAGGACCGCCGGCAGGCACAGCGCCGCGATGCGGAGAATCCTCATCCCGGCCCAGGGTAAATGGGCCGCCTTAGCGGGAGCGAAGAGCGACCTAATAGAACACTGAGCGCGTCCGGTGGGCCGGGCGCTCGCTGTACGGCGGGTGCTGGCCGCGGTTCCACAGCCAGTTGTCCAGCACCACCTCGATCACGCCAAGCCGCCGCGCCAGGGCCGCACAGGCGTGCACGGCGCACGCGCGCAGCTCCTGCTCGAAGACGCTGCCGGCCGGGATTTCGGTGCAGCTGTCGACGAGGTGCGCCAGCTCGTCGTCGTAGTGCAGGACGCCGTCGAGCCGCAGCACGTGCGGCACCAGGTTGTCGGCGAAGACCGTCAGCCGCGCGAGGTCGCCGAAGCGGGCCAGGCCCGCGTGGTGGAGGTCGTTGGCCGCGATCTGGGCGCGCTTGTAGAAGCCGCGGTCGCGGAAGAACGGCATCTCGGTGAGCCGCAGGGCGAGCGCCTCGGCCGAGTCGCCGAGCTCCGGGACGCCGTCGCCCAGCCACGCGCCGAGCTGGTTGAGCCCCTCGGCGTAGAGCTGCGTGAGTCGGTGCGCGTGCGGCAGCCCGAGCACCTCCCCCACCGCGCCCGAGTCGAGCGCGCGCAGCTCCCCGGCACTCCACAGGCCGGCGCGCGCGTGCTCGGTCAGCCGCGCCGTGAGCGTGTTGGTGTCCGTGCCCAGCTCGTCGAACCAGCCCGAGCCGAAGTTGACCGCGTCGAGGATCAGCACGTAGCGCGCGACGGCCTCCGGCGGCCCGTCGAGGTAGTGCAGGCCCGCGTCGAGGCCGCTGATCCCGCCGCCCGCGACCTCGGCGTCGGGATCGATGCACACGTGGCGCGCGCCGGCGGCGATCGCGGCGCAGTGACGGCGCACGTCATCGGTCAGCACGGCGAACACAGTACGGTCCCGTGCCGCATGCGCCGCCTCCTGCTCCTGGGCCTGCTCGCGCTCGCCGCCTGCGGCGGGTCCTCGTCATCCCCGCCGCCGCCGACCGTGGTGGTCGCGCTCGACTTCGTGCCCAACCCCGTGCACGCCCCGATCTACGAGGCCGCGCGCGCGGGCCGCGACACCGCGCACGGCGTGCGGCTGCAGATCCAGAAGCCCGGCGAGACGCCGGACTCGCTCAAGCTCGTCGCCACCGGCAAGGTGGACCTCGGCGTGCTGGACATCCAGGACCTGGCGATCGCGGCCGAACACGGCACCGACGTCGTGGCCGTGGGCGCGCTGGTCGGGCGGCCGCTCGGCGCCCTGATCACGCAGCCGGACATCGCGCGCCCGCGTGATCTCGCCGGCAAGACCGTCGGCGTCTCCGGGCTGCCGTCGGACCCGGCGTTCGTGAAGGCGATCGTCAGCCACGACGGCGGCGACTACGCGCGCGTCAAGCAGGTGACGATCGGGTTCGCGGCGGTCTCGCGGCTGCTGACCAAGCGCGTCGACGCCGTGCCGGCGTTCTGGAATGCCGAGGGCGTGGCGCTCAAGCGCAAGGGTCTCGACGTGCACGAGTTCCGCATCGACGACTACGGCGCGCCGCGCTACCCCGAGGTCGTGCTGATCACGTCGCGCAAGACGCTGCAGGCCCACCGCGACCGGATCGAGGGCGCGCTGGCCGCGATCGACGACGGGCTGCAGGCCACGCGCGCGCACCCGGACGACGCTGTGACCGTGATCGCACGCGCTGCCGAGACCTCCGACCGGGCGCTGATCGGGGCCGAGCTGGACGCGGTGCTGCCCGCCTTCGCGGACGGGCTGCGGCTGGACCGCGGCGCGCTCGAGCAGTGGGCGGACTTCGACGCCCGCGTGGGGCTGCTCGACTCCAAGCCCGACGTGGCGCGGGCGTTCGACTTCACGCTGCGCCGCTGAGTGCGGGGCGCCCGGATCCTGTCACGGTCCGGGCGGCCTCCGAATTCTTGGGTGGCCGCTCAATGCGGCCGCGCGGCTTCAGAGCCGGGTGTGACGAGCGAATGCTCGCCGCCGGTAGGTGTCTCTCAACGCTCCGGCGGATCGACCATGTCTGTCCAGAGAGTGCCGCACACCGGTCTCTCACACAACCCCCGGTGTCAGCGTGCGGTCACCGAGCCGCCCAGGCGGGGGCGTCCTCCTCGTCCCCGGGCAGCGGCAGCACGGCGCGCACGACCGTGCCGGCGCCGGGCGGCGACTCGAGCGCGAGCCGGCCGCCGAGCGCCTCGACGCGGTCGGCCAGCCCGAGCAGACCGGTGCCACCGCCGGCGCCCGGGGCGGCGCCGCCGCGCCCGTCGTCGGCGACCTCCACGCGCAGCTCGGCGCCCTCGGCGTCCATGCGCACGTGCAGTCCGCTGGCGCCGGCGTGCTTGACCGCGTTCGTGAGGCTCTCGGCGACGACGAAGTAGATGGCGGCCTCCAGCGGCTCGCCGAGGCGCCGCTCGGGCACGCCCTCGACGGTCACCGGCAGCGGCGCGCGCGCCGCGAGCGTGTCCAGCGCCGGCGCGAGGCCGCGGTCGGCGAGCACCGCGGGGTGGATGCCGCGGGCCAGTTCGCGCAGGTCCGCCAGCGCCTGCTCGAGCTCGCCGGTCGCCCCGCGCAGCAGCTTGCGCGCGACCTCGGGGTCGTCGAGGCGCTTCTCCAAGACCCGCAATTGGACGGCCAGCGCCACGAGCCGCTGCTGCGCGCCGTCGTGCAGGTCGCGCTCGAGCCGCCGGCGCTCGGTGACGCCCGCCTCGAGGATGCGCGCGCGGGACGCGTTGAGCTGGTCGCGCGCCTCGGCGCTCTCCAGCGCCAGCGCCACCAGCTCCGCGAAGTCCGCCAGCCGGTGCTCGGCGTCCTCCCCGAGCGTCCCGTCCGAGGCGACGAGTACGAGCCCCCAGATCCGCCCGCCCGCGACCACCGGCGCCGCCACGGCCGACAGGTAGCCGCGCTCGCGCATCAGCGCCGCCGCGTGGCCGCGCACGCCCGCGTAGTCGTCGATCCGCGCCGCCGTGCCGGTGCGCCGGACGATCGCGGTCAGCCCGTCGCTGTCGCTCAGCGGCACCACGGTCCCGACCACGAAGCCGCCGAGGTCGTCGATCGCCCAGCGGCCGACGGTCATCGCGACGTCGTCCTCGTAGCGGATCGTCGCCGCCGAGCGCGCGTGCAGCAGCCGCCCCGCCTCCTCGGCGACGACGTGGAAGATCGCCTCGGCCTCGCGGCCGGCCGCCACCAGCGTCGCCACGCGCCGCAGCGCGGACTGCTCCTCGGCGAGCTGCGCGAGCGCCTCGTGCGCGCCGGCGTCCAGCACCATGCCGACCAGGCCGCCCTCGAGGCGGAACAGCGTGCCCGACACCGGGAGCCGCCGCTGCCCGCCGAGCCGCAGCCGCCGCGGAGCGCCGCTGCCGCTGTGCATCTCGAGCACCGCGGCGGCGAGCGGGCCATCCTGCAGCGTGCGGCCGGCCTGCACGCCAGTCGTCATCGTGAAGGCGGTGTTGGCGTAGGGAACACGCAGCGCCGCGTCAAAGCACGCGACCGCCGCGGGCGTCGCGTCGAGCAGCGCCCGCAGCGCGGCAGGCGCCAGTCCGATCAGGTTCTCTCGCGGCATTCACGCCTAGACGCTAGTGCGTGGAGGATCGTGTGCCCCCGACGCCGATCCGGGGGCACACGCCTGGAGCGACTGTCTCGGGGCGCCCAGGGGCCGTCAAGCAGGGACTGTCCAACCGTTCAGGGTCAGAGGTCGACGACCGTCAGATCGTCGCGTCGCTCGCGCAGCGCGTCGGTGATCACCCGCCGGTGACAGCCCGCGGGGTCGGCCTCGAGGCAGAGCAGCGCGGTCCGCGGCGCGTGCTCGAGCTCGGTCGCCAGCGCGTCCAGCGCCGCCGGTGCCGACGCCTCGATGTGCTCGCGGAACGCGGCCGCCGCCTCGACGACACGGCCGGCGTGGAAGAGCCAGCGCAGGTCGGCCGGCGTCCCCAGGTCGCGGCGGCTCTCGTACGCGATCCCGTGGTCGCCCAGCAGCTGCGAGAGCCGCGTCTTGGACATGCCCGGGCGCCGCGATTGCGGCCGGAAGCGCACGTCGAGCACGCGCCGCACGCGCGCCGCCTCGAGCTCGGCGACGAGCGCCTCGGGCAGCAGCCGCTCGTAGCCGATGGTCCAGACCGTCACCACCGCACTCAGCCTAGTGGGCGAGCCCTTGCAGGCCGCGCGGCGCCGGCGGCTAGCGTGAGCGGCCGCCGTGCGCCGCCTCCTTCCGCTGCTCCTGCTGCTCGCCATCGTTCCTTCCGCGCACGCGCAGGGCGAGGGGCAGCTGCGCGACCAGATCGGCGCGGGCAAGGCGCGCGAGCGCCAGCTCGCGGGCGCCGCGGCGCGGCTCGGGCGCCTCGAGCGCCAGACCGCGCGCGAGGTGACGGTGCTGGAGGGGCGCCTGGGCGCCGCCCAGGCGGACCTGACGGCGGCCCAGACCCGGCTCACCGTGACGCAGACGAAGCTGGCCGCGGCGCGCCGGCGCGTGGCCCGGCTGCGCCGGCGGCTCGCCGAGGTCCGGGTCAAGCTCAGCGCGCTGCTGCGCGCGCGCTACATGGGCGATCAGCCCGACTTCGTCACCGTCGTGCTGCACTCCGACGGCTTCCCGCAGTTGCTCGACACGCTCAGCTTCGTGCGCCGCGTCGAGCGGGCCGACACGCGGCTGCTCGCGCTGGTGCGCAGCGCGCGCACGGACGCCGACCGCGAGCAGGCGACGCTCTCGGCGCTCAGCGCGCAGCAGTTCCGCGAGGCCGCCGCGGTCAAGCTCCGGCGCGACGCGCTGGCCGGGATCACCGACGGGCTGCGCGCGCGCCGCGACGCCTACGCCTCCGCACGCTCGGCGCGACTGGCCGCGCTCGGGCGCACCCGGGCCGGCCGCCTGCGCGCCCAGGGCGTGCTGAACCGCCTGCTGGCCGCGCGAGCACGCGCGATGGCGTCGGGCGGGCCGGGCGGCCCGTGGGCGATCCCGTGGCCGATCGTGCAGTGCGAGTCAGGCGGGCAGAACACGCCGCCGAACTACGCCAGCGCGTCCGGCTACTACCAGATCCTCGACTCCACCTGGCACGGGCTCGGCGGCTCCACCCCGCACGCCTACCAGGCCTCCAAGGCCGAGCAGGACCGGCTCGCCGCGCGCCTGTGGGCGGGCGGCGCCGGGCGCCACAACTGGGTCTGCGCGAGCCTCGTCGCCGCGGTCTGACTCACAGCTTGACCAGCGCCGTGATCACCAGCCCGGCGGTGTAGGCGGAGGCGAAGTAGAGGATCAGCGGCCGCAGTCCGTAGCGGCGCGCCAGCACGAGCGAGAGCAGCGCGACCGCCGCGACGACGAACAGGTCCAGCCCGATCTCCTCGAAGCCGAGGTTGGCGACGATCGCGCCCGCCACCAGCGCCGCGTTGACTCCGATGAACAGCCGGTCGCGCTCGCGCATCGGCAGCTCGAACGCGGTCGCCTGGGCGGCCAGCAGCACGGCGTCGATCCCCGCGAAGCCGGCGAAGAACAGGTAGTGCGCCAGCTGGTCGTCCGGGTAGGCGACGATCGAGCAGAACGGGCTCGAGCCCGGATCGCAGAATCGCGCATGCAGGTAGTCGGCGGGCTCGTGCATCCCGAGAACGCTGACCGGCGGGAAGCAGCGATCCGTGCGGCAGGATGCGCGCGTCGGTCGCGCTCCAGAGCCGGTTGACCGACGCCAGCACCAGCAGCGCCGATTGCGCCGCGAGCAGCAGGTGCGTCCGCCGCAGCCGCGTGGTGGTCGGGTCCGCGGCGCGCAGCCGCATCGTGGTCATGCCGGCAGTGCGCAGCGGCCCGGCGGGCGGATCAGCGTACGGTGTGCGGTGAATGGACGCGCCGGAGTGGGCGATCGCGCTGCTCGACCGCGAGCCCGTCGCGCGGCTCGGGCTGACCGATGCGACGGGCGCGCCGCGCGTGCTGCCGGTGACGTTCGCGCGCGTCGGCGACCGGCTGTGGAGCGCCGTCGACGACAAGCCCAAGCGCCGCCCGGGCGCCCGGCTGGCGCGCGTGCGCTGGCTCACCGAGCGTCCGCGAGCGGCGCTGACCGTCGACCGCTACGACGACGACTGGACCCAGCTCGCCTGGGTCCAGGTGCTGGGCGAGGTCGCGATCGTCGAGCACGACGAGCAGGCGCTTGCCGCGCTCGCCGGCCGTTATCCGGCCTACCGGCGCGCCGCGCCGCGCGGGCCGCTGCTGCGTCTCACCCCGGATCGCGTCTTGTGCTGGCGCGCTCGCGACGGGTAAGGTCGTCGCATGCTCCGGACCGTCGCCGGCGCGCTCGCCGTCCTCGCGCTGTTGGTGCCCGCCGCCGCGCGCGCGCAGAGCGACCGGTGCGGGCCGCCCAAGGCCGGCGAGCACTGCGGCGAGGGCAACGGCCGCAAGACCGTCGGCGGCGGAGACAAGGTCTCCCACAAGGGCTGGCCCGCGATCACCGGGATTTTCTGGTACGTGACCGACGCCCAGGGCCACCACCGCGTGGGCACGCCCGACAACGACGAGTTGCTCGGCCTGCACGGCAGCGACACGCTGGCGGGCGCCGGCGGCAACGACGTCCTGTGGGGCGATCAGGCCGCGAACAACCCGGCCGGCCAGACCGATCTGCTGCGCGGCGGGGCGGGCAACGACTTCCTGTATCCCAGCCACGGCAGGAACACGCTGCTCGGCGGGCCGGGCAACGACCGCATCATCGCCTACTACGGCCACGGCACGATCGACTGCGGGCCCGGCGGGAGCGACTACGCGCAGACGCGCGAGAACCACGCCTACACGGTCCGCGGCTGCGAGATCATCCGCCACTTCTGCGCGTTCGGCTCGCTGCCCAACGGCCAGTGCAAGAAGCCCGGCAACAGCGCGTTCGCGCTGCTGACCCGTCAGGCCGACCAGGCGGCCTTGTTGGCGCGCTTGGTCGCCTGGTAGTCCGCCAGCGCCTGCGCCGAGTCGACGTCGCCGAGCGTCGGATGCCACGGCACGAGCGGCTCCGCGGCGGCGACGCCGTAGCGCCTGGCCAGCACCGAGCCGAGCGACTTGAGCTTCATCGTCCCGAACCCCGGCAGCGCGCTCAGGTTCGCGCGCAGCTGCTCGGTCGTCGTTCCCTCCCAGACGCGCGACGCGTCGCCGTCGTAGCGCTCGACCACGTGCACGGCGAGCTCGTGCACACGCTTGGCCATGGCGGCCGGAAAGCGGTGGATCGCCGGGCGCTCGCGAAACAGCGGCTCGAGGTCGGCGGCCGCGACCGCGGCGGGCTCGAGGCTCCCGAGCCGCTCGCGCAGGACGAGCGGACCCGCGAAGGCCTTCTGGACGGTGACCTGCTGGTCGAGCGCGAAGCCGACCAGCAGCGCGAACGGGTCGCGCGCGATCAGCGCGTTGGCCTCGTCGGAGTCGGTGAAGTGCAGGAAGTCGGGCGCCACGCCCGGGAGCTTACGCAGCCGCGGGATGCTGCTCTGACCAGGCGTGCTCGAGCGCCTGCAGCAGCGCCTCCGCCGGCTGCGCGCCGGACACGCCGAAGCGCCGGTCGAGCACGAAGAACGGCACGCCCTGGATGCCGATCTGCTGCGCGAGCAGCTCGTCGTTGCGGACCTCCTCGGCGTAGCGGTCCTCGGCGAGCGCGGCGCGCGCCTCGGCGGGGTCGATGCCGACCTCGGCGATCAGCCGCACGAGCGTCTCACGGTCGTCGATCGGCTCGCCCTCGGTGAAGTACGCGCGCATCAGGCGCTCCTTGGCGGCGCCCTGGTGGCCGGACATCGCCGCGAGGTGGATCAGCCGGTGCGCGTCGAACGTGTTGCCGCCGCGGGCGCGGTCCAGGTGGTACTCGAGCCCCTCCTCGGCGGCCAGCGCGGTCATGTCCGCGTGCATCTGCTCGGCGCGCTCGCGGCTCAGCCCGTACTTGTCGCTCAAGCGCTCCGCCGCGGTGCCGGGCGGGCCGACGGGCGCCTGCGGGTCGAGCTCGAAGCTGCGCCACAGGACGGTCACCTGGTCGCGGTGCTCGAAGCGCGCCAGCGCCGCCTCGAACCGGCGCTTGCCGACGTAGCACCACGGGCACACGACATCGGACCAGATTTCCACGGTTAGTGGCATGACAATCCATCCTATGCCGCTGTGATCTGGTTGCGTCGTGGATGCGTAACCCTTGAAACCATCGTCCTGCTCGTTCTGTTCGCTCTGATCGCCGGCGCGGGGACCGCTGTGAGTCCCTGCGTGCTGCCCGTGCTGCCCGCGCTGCTGAGCGCGGGGGCCCTCGGCGGGCGCCGCCGGCCGCTCGGGATCGTGCTCGGGCTGACGGCCACGTTCACGGTCACGATCGTCGGCCTGGCCAAGGTCGTCGACGGCGTCGGGCTGGGCGATTCGCTGACACGGACGCTGGCGATCGTGCTGCTCGCGGCGTTCGGGGTGGCGATCGCGGTCCCGCGGATCGGCGACCGGCTCGAGGCGCCGCTCAGCCGGCTCGCGCGCTTCGGGCCCAAGGACGCCGGCCGCGGCTTCTTCTCCGGCCTGCTGGTGGGGGCGGCGCTCGGGTTCGTCTACGCGCCCTGCGCGGGGCCGATCCTGGCGGCGGTCGTGTCGGTCAGCGCGGCCTCGGGCCGGACGGTCGTCGTCGGACTGTCCTACGCGCTCGGCTCGGCCGTCGTGTTGCTGATCCTGGCGCTCGCCGGGCGCGCGGTGATCGACCGCGTGCGCCGCGCCGGCCGCGGCCCCGGCATCCAGCGCACGCTCGGCGCGGTGATGGTGCTGACCGCGGTGGCGATGGCGTTCCAGCTCGACGTGCGCTTCCAGACCGCGATCGCCGACCACCTGCCGGCGGCGCTGGTGAACCCGACGAAGTCGATCGAGACCTCCTCGGCGGCCACGCGGCAGCTCGCCAAGCTGCGGCCGCCGTCGAAGTTCCACGCCGCCGCCGTGCACATGGGCGCCGACCTGCCCGACTACGGTCCGGCGCCGGACTTCACGGGCGTGGACCGCTGGTTCAACAGCCGGCCGCTCTCGCTCGCGGCGCTGAAGGGCCGCGTCGTGCTGGTCGACTTCTGGACCTACACGTGCATCAACTGCATCCGCACGCTCCCGCACCTGACCGCCTGGGACCGCGCCTACCGCAAGGACGGGCTCACGATCGTCGGCGTGCACTCGCCCGAGTTCAGCTTCGAGCACGACGCGGGCAACGTGGCCGCCGCGATCAAGCAGAACCACATCGAGTATCCGGTGGCCCAGGACAACGAGCTCGCCACCTGGACGGCGTGGAACAACGAGTACTGGCCGGCCGAGTACCTGATCGACGCCCAGGGCCACGTGCGCAGCGCGAACTTCGGCGAGGGCGACTACGACAAGACCGAGCAGGACATCCGCTCGCTGCTGGTCGCCGCGGGGGCCAAGGGGCTCGGTGGCGACGCGACGCCGGCGAAGACCTACGACGTCGCGCAGGACACGACGCCCGAGACGTATCTCGGGCTCGAGCGCGAGGAGCGCTTCCAGCCGGCCGGCCGCGAGGGCACGTCGAGCTACACCGCCCGCGACCGGCCTGCCGCTGAGCTCCTTCTCGTTCGGCGGCACCTGGACGCTGGCCAAGGAGTCCGCCACCGCCGGCATCGGCGCGACGCTCTCAGGGCACGTCCAGGGCAAGGACGTCTACCTCGTGCTCAGCCCGCCCAAGCACGGCAGCGGCACCGTCGACGTGACCGCCGACGGCAAGCACGAGAAGACCGTCCGCGTCAGCTCGCAGAAGCTCTACCACCTGCTCTCGCGCCCGCAGAGCGCCGAGCACACGACTCAAGCTGAGCTTCTCGCCCGGCGTCTCCGGCTACGCGTTCACGTTCGGTTAGCGCGCCCAGGGCGGGACGATCCGCTCGCCGTCGAGCAGCGCGGTGCCGCCGACGGGGAACGTGCACACGGCGTCCGCGGGGCCGATCAGCGAGAACTCCGTCTGCGCCGGGACGATCAGCGCGCCGCCGGCCGGCGCCGTCTCGCTGTGCCCGTCGTAGCGGGCGGTGAGCGCGCCCTCGAGCACGATGAACACCTCCTGGCGGTCGAGCGAGTGGCGCGGGCTCTCGTGCTCGGCGTCCAGGCGCACGCGCCAGGCGGCGACGTCGGTGGCGCCGCGCGACGGTGACGCGAGCCCGGTGATCGTGGCGCCGGGCGCGTCGAAGATCGGCGCCTCGTCGGGGGTGATGACGGCCATCTGCACTATCCTTTCGTTCGCTTTGGCGAATAGTACACCAAAGGGAACTATCGACTTCGCGATCCTCGTCGTGGGCGCGACACGGTTCGTCGCCGAGCGCCTGAACGCGGCGGTCGAGCGCGCCGGCATCGAGGACATGCGCTCGCCCTACGGGTTCGTGATCCGCGCGCTGGCGGGCGAGCCGCTGGGCCTGACCGAGCTCGCCGAGCGCCTCGGCGTGAGCAAGCAGGCGGCGATCAAGGTCGTCGACGAGATGCAGCAGCGCGGCTTTCTCACGCGCGAGCCGCATCCGGCCGACCGGCGCGCGAAGGTGCTCGCGCTGACCGCCAAGGGCGAGGCGGTGCGCGCGGCGGCGCTCGCCGAGAGCGCGCGCATGGAGGCCGAGCTGCGCGCCGAGCTCGGCGACGGCGACGTCGACGCGCTGCGCCGCGTGCTGCTGGCGTTCGCCGAGCGCCACGGCGGCGGCGAGGACGTCGCGGGCGCCCGCGCGCGGCCGGTCTGGTGATCCGAAGGATGCGCCGCGCCTACGAGAACGGGCTCATCGAGCGCCGCTGAGGCGCCCGATGAGCCCGGCAGCTCATGGCTGGGTGGTCGACAGCGTGAACGTCAGCGTCTTGCTGTAGCTCCCGGTCCGCAGCGCGTCGGTCGCGCCGATCGCCTGGACGAACGCGACCGTCGCGACGTCGTTGGCGACCGGGCCGCTGTAGCTGAGCAGCGGCGTCTGCGCGCCCACCGGCGAGACGCCCGCGGTCGACGCCGCGAGCGGGCTGGTGGCGCTGACCTGCAGCGCCTGCGGGAGCGCGAACGCACCGTTGACGAGGTGCCCGGTGGCGGTCGCGCTCGGGTCGCCGACGCTCAGCAGGCCGTCGCCGGCACTGGAGATCGCGGTCGCGGTCATCGAGGCCGTGTAGGCGTTCGCGACGCCCGGCGTGAACGCGCCGAACGCCGCCGGCGCGCCGAGCGTGAGCGCGAGCGTCGCCGGCACCGAACCGCCCACGTCACCGGCGATCACGTCCGCGTTCGGGACCGGGTTCGCGAGGTCGCCCGGCGCGCACGAGTGCGCCGGGAACGCCGCGTCGGGCAGGCAGCGCCAGGTCCCGGGGTTCGTGTAGCTCGCGGGCTTGCGGAGCTTGCTCGCCTGCTCGTACGCGTACCCGAGCGCCAGCAGCGCGCCGTCGCCGCCGCTGCGCCCGGTGAACGTGACGCCGACCGGGTTGGTCGTGTACGAGTTCGGGTTGAGCGTGTTGTAGCCCGCGGGGACCGTCAGCTGCGGGTAGCCCGCGCGCGAGGCCAGCGTCGTGATCGTCGTCGCCGGCGTCATGATCGCGTCGAGCCCCGTGAGCGCCGTGTCGAGCGCCGCGCGGGTCGCGGTCGTTCCCGCCGCCGCCGCGGTCTGGTAGGCCGTGGTGTCCGCCGAGCCGGCGCTGGTGTCGAGCGCCTGCGCGGCGGTCAGCTGGCCCTCGCCGTACTTGAGCGCCTCGTCGGGGTGCGCGTCGTTGTAGGCGATCACGTCGGCCAGCGAGCGCCCGTGGGCGCCGAGGTATGCGCCGGCGTCGCGCTTGAACTCATACGCGACGATCGAGGTCGTGCTCGCGGTCGGCGCGGTGATCAGCCGGGTCGTCGCGCCCGCCGCCTGCAGCACCGCGACCGCCGCCTGGTAGTTGAGATCGGTGCTGTTGGTGACGCCGATCGTCTTGCCCGCCAGCGCGCCCGCGCTCAGCCCGGACAGCACGTCGCCGCCCGCCAGCGCCTGGAAACCGGCGGCGACGTCGTAGACGCCGCGGCCGATCGGGCCGGCGGTCTCAGTGGTCAGGCCGACCGGCAACAGGCCGGCGCGGCTGATGCTCCCGACCGTCGGGTGCAGCGCGACCACGCTCTGGGTCGCCGACGGCGCGATCAGCGAGCCCGCGCCCTCGGTGCCCACGGTCAGCGCCGCGAGCCCGGCGCCGGCCGCCGAGGCGGCGCCCGCGGACGGGCCGCCCGGGTTGACGTCGGTGTCGTAGGGATCGAGCACCTGCCCGCCGAGCGACGAGTACCCCGACGGCATGTTGGTCGACGTGAAGCCGTTGAACTCGGTCACGTTCGTCTTGCCGAGGATCACGGCGCCGGCGGCGCGTAGCTTCGCGACGACGTCGGAGTCCGCCGTGGCCACGTTGGAGTCGAGCGCCACCGAGCCGCCGGTGGTCGGCATGCCCTTGACGTCGAGCGCGTCGGAGACCAGCACCGGCAGCCCTTCCAGCGGCCCCGAGCCGTGACGCGCGTCGGCCGCCGCGGCCTCGGCGAGCGCGTTCGGGTTCAGCGCGCGCACCGCGTTGATCGACGGGCCCTCCGTGTTGGCACGCGCAATCCGCGCCAGGTAGGCCTTCGTGAGCCCGACGCTGGTCAGCGTCCCCGCCGCGATCCGCGCGCGCAGGTCCTGCGCTGTCGCGGTCTCGAGGTCGGGTATGGACGGCACGGCACCCAGCCCGTCGAGCACGCTCACGTCCGGCGCGCACGAGCCCCGCGACGCGAACGGGCTCGGCGGCGTCGTCTTCGCGCAGCGGAACACGCTCGGGTCGATCACGCTGGCCGGCTTGCGCAGCTTGGTCGCCTGCTCGTAGGCGTAGCCGTAGGCGAGCAGCTTCGCCTCGCTGTACGCGGGGCCGTTGAACGCGATGTTGACCGGGCGGCGCGTCGTCGTCGAGTAGCCCGCGGGCACCACGAGCTGCGGGAAGCCGGCGCGCGCGCCGGTCCCGGTCAGCGTGCCCGACGGCGTCAGCAGCGCGTCGAGATCGTCGCTCGGGTCCGTGGTCGCACGCGTGTAGGCGGCGTTGAGGTTGCCCTGGGTCTGGGACTTGCCCTGCGCCAGCGCGGTCGCGTAGGAGGCGGTCGCGGCCGAGCCGGGCGAGATGTCGATCGCCTGCGCGGTGGTCAGCTCCGTCTGGCCGAACTTGATCCCCTCGCGCGTGTTGCGGTCGCTGGCGAGGTTGAAGGCGATGATGTCCGCCAGCGACTTCATGGGCGCGCCGGCGCCGAGCCGCGCGAGGTAGTTGTCGAGGTCGCGCTTGAACTCGTAGTCGAGCACCTGCGCCGCGTTCGTGCCGCCCGGCGTGGAGACCGTGACCGTGGTCGCGCCGAGTGCCCGCACGGCGGTGATCGCCGCCTGGTAGTTGGGGTCGGAGTTGTTGATGATCCCGATCCGCGCGCCGTTCAGCGCGTCGGTCTTCAGGCCCGCCAGGTAGTCGGGGATCGTCGCCGGCTGCGTGCTGGTGTACGGGTCCTCGGCGTCCTTGGAGACCATCGCCTGCAACAGCGCGGCGGCGTCGGCGACGTTGCGCACGATCGGCCCCGCGGTGTCCTGGGAGGCCGCGATCGGCAGGATGCCCGTGCGGCTGACCAGCCCCACGGTCGGCCGCAGGCCGACGACGCCCTGGGTCGAGGACGGGCTGACGATCGAGCCCGACGTCTCGGTCCCGACGGTCACCGCCGAGAGCGCCGCGGCGGCGGCCGCGGCCGAGCCCGACGAGGACCCGGACGGGTTCAGGTCGGCGTCGATCGGCGTGATCACCTGGCCGCCGAGCCCCGAGTAGCCGCTTGGGTTGGTGTTGGTGATGAAGTTCGCGAACTCGCTCAGGTTCGTCTTGCCGAGGATGATCGCGCCCGCCTTGCGCAGCGCCGCGACCAGCGGCGAGTCGGTCTTCGGGATCGAGCTCTCCAGCGCCACCGCGCCGGCCGTGGTCGGCAGCCCGGCGACGTCGATGTTGTCCTTGAGCAGGACCGGGACGCCCATCATCGGCCCGCGGTTCTGGCCGTGCCGGCGCGCGTAGTCGCTCAGCGCGGCGTCGGTGAGCGCGCTGGGGTTGAGGATGCGGACGGCGTTCAGGCCGGGCCCGCGATGGTTGAGCGCCGCGATGCGGTTGATGTAGGCGCGCGTGAGCTGGACGCTCGTCAGCTCACCGGACTGCAGCTGCTGCTGGAGCTGGGGGACCGTGACGGCCTCCAGATCCAGGTCGGCCGCCCGGGCGGTGCCGGCGCTCCCCAGCGCACAGGCGACCGCCACCAGGGCGATTGCGATCTTCACGACAGGTTCCCCTCCGATTCGCGAACGCAACCCTCCGGTTGCCTATTATGGCCGCATGGAACTCCTCGAGCGGACCTATACGGCCTTCAACGCCCGCGACATCGAGGCGGCCCTTGCCGCGATGCACCCGGACGTCGACTGGCCCAACGGCATGGAGGGCGGCCGCGTGCATGGGCACGACGCCGTTCGCGCGTACTGGACGCGCCAGTTCGAGATCATCGACGCGCACGTGGAGCCTGCGGGCTACACGACCGATGAAGCAGGGCGAACCGTGGTGGACGTCCACCAAGTGGTCCGCGATCTCTCCGGAACCGTCCTCTCCGACGGGCACGTCTTGCACGTCTACACGCTCGAAGACGGGCGCGTCAAGCGGATGGACATCGTTCCGTCAGCTGTCGCCCACCCCTGACGCCATGTCGATGAGGTGGCGAACGAGGAACTCCGCCTGGCGCGACACGGCGCGCTCGAACCAGTCGCCCGTGTAGATGTCGAAGTGGCCGATCGGGAAGCGCGCGAGCTCGCCCTGCGGCGCGTCGTGGGCGACCTGCTCGGTGGCCTTGAGGTTGACCAGCGCGTCGTGCTCGCACAGGCAGATCAGCAGCGGCGCCGTGATCCGCTTGGCGGCGCGGCCGGGACGGTAGAGGCCGATCCGCAGCCCGAGCCGCGCCGCGACCGCGTTGCGCCAGGTCGAGTCCGGCGGCGTGAGCGAGGCGAAGCCGGGCTGCGCGTCCGGGGAGCTCATGAACGCGAGCTCGCCGGGCGCGCCCACGGCCGGGATCAACAGCGGCGGCCGCCGCGCCAGTGCGCGCGCCTGGTCCTGCAGCGCGGCACGCGCGAGCTTGAGCGACGTGCGGGGCGGCACCCGCAGCGTGGCGAGCAGCCCGTCGGTCATCGGGCACTGGGCGACCGCGGCGCCCAGCTCGCCGTCCTCCGCCGCGATCGAGAGCACGTGGCCGCCGCCGAAGCTCGAGCCGAACAGCCCGACGCGCGCGAAGCGCCCGCGCGCGTACGCGACCGCGGCGCGCCAGTCGTCGAGCTGCTCGCCGATGTCCAGCAGCTGGCGCGGCTCGCCGCCGCTGTCGCCGAAGTGGCGGTAGTCGAACAGCAGTGCAGCCAGACCGGCGTCCGCGAAGCGCTCGGCGTAGGCGTCGAGGCGCTGGCCGCGCACGGCGGACAGCCCGTGCGCCATCACGACGCAGGCGGTCGCGCCCGCGGGCTCGTACAGCCACGCCGCGAGCTCGCCGATCTCGATGTCGGTTCTCATTGCCATGCCTCCGGAAGGACCGCCCTGAAGCGGCCGGGGAACTCTGGGCAGACGCGCAGCGCATGCTCGCCGGCGGGGCGCGCCGCGATGCCGTCGCGCAGCTGGTCGAAGCACATCGCGAGCCGCACGCACGGGGCGATCTGGAAGTCGGCCACGTTGGGCTGCTCGCCGCCGATCACGCCTTCGGCGAGTAGCGCGTCGACGCGATCGAGCTGAGCCGGGAGCGCCTCGTAGCACGCGCGCGCGCTCTCGTCGGGGACGTTCATCTGGGCCGCCACGACCGGCCGCAGGACCGGCAGCGAGGCCCGGACCATGCCCGCCGGGATGCGCATCAGCGGATGGACGACGAACGTCGCCATCGCCTCGCGGTCGTGCGCCGTCGCCCAGCGGGCGAGCCGGCGGACCGTGTCCTGCAGGACGCCGTCCGCCCACGCCTCGGCGCCCTCGACGGCGGCGGCATCGGCGGGGAAGAGCGGCGGCTCGGGGCGGAACTGCTCGAGCGCGCGGGCGATCCGCATCGTCGTGGTGACGCGCCGGCCGTCGAGCCGCATCACCGGCACGGTCGTGCTGCGAAAGCCGAGCAGCGGCAGGATCACGCGGTGCGTGATGTTCGGGAGGTCCGTGCGGGTGTACGGGATGCCCTTGTAGGCCAGCATCAGCTCGGTGCTCGCGACCGGGTGCGAGCCGACCGTGCCGTAGAGATGCGCTCGCATCCTCAGTCCACCAGCGCCTGATAGACGAGCTGGCGCAGCACGCTGCGCAGCGGGTACGTGCTGGACGGCAGCAGCTGCGTGAAGAACTGGACCGTGATGCGCTCGGCCGGGTCGACCCAGAACGCGGTGCTGGCCGCGCCGCCCCAGGCGATCTCGCCCTTGGAGGCGATCACCTTCCCCGCCGTCGCGTCGTCGACGACGCTGAAGCCGAGCCCGAAGCCCATGCCCGCGAAGTTCGTCTCGGTGAACGCGGCCACCGGGCGCGAGAAGCGCTCGAGGTCCGCGCCGCCCGGCAGGTGGTTGCGCGTCATGTAGCGCAGCGTGCGCGAGCCGAGCAGCGGCGCGCCACCATCGAGCAGCATGCGCGTGAAGCGCTCGTAGTCGGCCGCCGTGGACACCAGGCCGCCGCCGCCCGAGAGCAGGCTCGGCCGCTCGAGCACCACGCCGCCCATCATGTCGTTGCGTACCAGGCCGGGCCCGTAGAGCGCGGCGAGACGCTCGGGCTCGCGCGCCGAGAAGCCGGTGTCGACCATGCCGAGCGGGCCGAAGATGCGGTCGGCGAGGAACGCGTCGAGCGGCTGGCCGGACAGCACCTCGACGAAGCGGCCCAGGACGTCGGTGGCGACGCTGTAGTTCCACTCGCTGCCGGGCTCGAACAGCAGCGGCATCCCGGCCCAGACCTCGACCGCGGTGGCGAGGTCGACGCCGGGCGGCGCGCCCCACTCGTACCCGTTGGCGCGGTAGATCGCGTCGAGCGGGTGCGCATAGTGAAAGCCGTAGGTGAGCCCCGACGTGTGCGTCATCAGGTGCCAGATCCGGACCGGCTCGCGCACCGGCACGGTCTGCGGCTTCTGCTGGCTCCCGCCGACCCACACGCGCGCATCGGCGAAGCTCGGGAGGTAGCGCGCGACCGGGTCCTTGAGCTCGAAGGCGCCCTCCTCCCACAGCAGCATCGCCGCGACCGTCGTGATCGGCTTGGTCATCGAGTAGATCCGCCAGACCGTGTCGGGCTCGACGGGCAGGCCCGCCTCGACGTCGCGCAGCCCGCTGTGGGCGACGTGGACGGGCTGCCCGTCGCGGGTCACGAGCACCTGCCAGCCGGCGAGCTTGCCCTCGTCGACGTAGCGGTCGTAGTGGCGGTCGATCCGCTGCAGGCGGTCAGCGTCGAACCCCAGCGAGGCGGGGTCCACTTCCACGGCGAGGGTCATGACCCAGCATCTTCCCCCACCGGGCCCGGGCTCAGTCGAAGGCGCCCTCCGGCGGGCCGATCGTCGCCGCCTCCGGACCGAGCGCCTCGACGTAGCCCGGGTGCACGGCGCGCCAGCGCTCGCTGCTGTCCGGCGAAGGCCGGCCGTCGAGGTGGTCCTCCAGCGAGTCCAGGCAGGTGTGCCAGCCGGCCGCGTCGCGCGCGGCCTTGCCGAGCGCGTCGAGCGTGTCCAGCAGCGTCAGCAGCGTGCCGTCGCCATCGGGCTCGAGCTCGACGCGGATCTCGTCGGTCCCCCAGCGGATCGCCCAGCGCGCGCCCGGCTCGACCTCCAGGACCTCGCCCTCGAAGCTGAACCCGGGGTGCTCGAAGCGCAGCGGCGCGCCGACCTCCCAGCGCTCGACCACGATCGTGTCCGGAAACCACGCCTTCAGGTGCTCGGGCTCGGTGATCGCGCGCCACACGGCCTCCGGCGCGTGGTCCAGGCGGCGGATGAAGCGCAGGCGCGGGCCTGCGGCGGTCTGCTCGAGCGTGCCGTTCATCGTCTAGCTCTCCTTCATGTCGTCGAGGTGGTCCTCCAGGGCGTCCAGGCTGCGCGTCCACATCGCGCGGTAGGGCTCGAGCCAGGCGTCGAGCTCGCGCAGCGGCTCGGGCCGGACGCGGTAGAGGCGGCGCTGCGCGTCCACGCGCGCCTGCACCACGCCGGCCTCGCGCAGCACGCGCAGGTGCTTGGACACGGCCGGCTGGCTCATGTCGAGCGCGCTCACGAGCTCGCCGACGGACTGCTCGCGCATGCACAGGAGATCGAGCAGCCGGCGGCGGTTGGGCTCGGCGAGGACTTCGAACATGCCTTATAGGTTATATGCCTATGGAGAGATATGCAAGTCGCCAAGCTTTCGCCAACCGGGCTCTGGTCTCATACGCCGATTCGACCGGAGGAGAAACCGGATGCTTCGCAGGACGCTGGGCGCTGCCGTCGCCCTCGCACTCTTGCCCGCCGCGGCCCATGCGCAGGTGCGCGTGGCGGTGCCGCCGCCGCCCGCCGTGGTCACCGTCGGTGACTCCGCGATATCCGGCGAGGCCGGGCGCTGGGCCGGCAACACGAACGGCTCCCCGTCGCGGACCGACGCGCTCGGCCCGACGGCCTACTACGACAACGCGTCCGGCACTGGTGAGGCGATCCCCGGCTGCCACCGCTCGAAGTCGGCCGAGGCCCACATCGGCGGCGGCGTGGTGAGCCTGAACCTCGCCTGCTCGGGTGCGCGCACGTACACGCACACGGGCAGCGACGGCGCGTTCAAGCCGGGGCTTGACTTCTACGACGACGGCGCCGGGCACATCGGGCAGGCCAAGGCGCTCCAGCAGTACGCGACGAACCATGATGTCAAGGCCGTGGTGGTGCTGATCGACGCCAACAACTACGGCTTCGCGGACATCGTCCAGGCGTGCGTGCTCGACTGGCTGACGTCGCCGTCGTGGTGGAAGAACTACTGCCAGGACGACAGCGACATCGCGTCGCGGTTCACGGCGGCGAACGTCGCGTCGATCACGGCGGCGGTCAAGCAGTCGTTCCTCAACCTGCGCCAGGCCATGCTCAACGCCGGCAAGGCCGACGGCACGTACAAGATCCTCGCCCAGACGTACTCCTCGCCGCTGCCCAACGCGTCGGGCAACCGGTACCCGGAAACGGGCTTCACGCGTCAGACGATCGGCGGCTGCGGGGTCTGGAACAGCGACGAGAACTGGTCCAACAACACGGTCGTGGCGACGTTCAACAAGACGATCAAGGACGCCGTCGCGCAGTCCCGGCTGACGAACATCGCGCTGCTCGACATGCAGAACGCGCTCGTCGGCCACCGCCTGTGCGAGAACACCGCCGGGCTGCTGGAGGACCAGGGGCTCGCGAGCTGGCAGTCGGCGGGCGCGGCGGACAAGTCCGAGTGGGTCGAGCAGATCCGCACGGTGACGACGATCTTCCCGCCCTACCAGCTGCAGGAGGACGGGCACCCGGACTACTGGGGCCAGCTCGCGCTGCGCAACTGCCTGCGCCAGGCGTTCAACGGCGGCGCGGCCCACGGCGGCACCTGCACGCACAGCGGCGGCCTGAACGCCAACGGCGAGCCGAACATGACCCTGACGTAGTCTGCGCGCATGCTGCGCGCCGCCGCCCTGGCCGTGCTCGCCCTGCTGGGGCTGGGCGCGCCGGCGGCGGCGGCGCCGGTCAGCGGCTCGCTCGAGCGGCCGCTCGACGCGGGCACGCTGCGCGTGGCCTACCGCTTCTATCCGGCCCGGGCGCATCCGTCCGGGCCGCCGATCGTCGCGGTCGAGGGCGGGCCGGGGTATCCGTCGATCGGCAGCCGCGTCGAGTACCTCGGGACCTTCGGGGCGCTGGTGCGCGACCGCGGGCTGCTGCTGATGGACCAGCGCGGCACCGGCGGCTCGGGGCTGCTCGACTGCTCGGCGCTCCAGCGGTTCGCCGGGCGCACGTCGGGCGGGGCGTTCGCGCGGCGCGTCGGCCGCTGCGGGCGCTCGATCGCCGGGCGCGACGACTACGCGACGGCCGACGCGGTCGACGACCTCGCGGCCGTCATCCGCCACCTGCGCCTGGGGCGCGTCGACCTCTACGGCGACTCCTACGGCACCTACTTCGTGCAGTCGTTCATGGCGCGCCATCCGGCGCTGCTGCACTCGGTGGTGCTCGACTCCGCGTACCCGGTGCGCGGCCTGGACCCGTGGTACGCGTCGTCGGGCACGGCCGCGCGCGCTGCGCTGGAGACCGTCGCGCCCGGCTCGGTGGCGCGGCTGGCGCAGCTCCTCGCCGCCGTGCGCGCGCGGCCCGTGGCGGGCGCCACGCGCGACGCCGACGGCAGCGCGCTGCGGGTGCGTGTGGACCCGCGCGCGCTCGCCGACATGGTCCAGGACGCCGGCTCTGACCCCGTGATCCTGCGCGAGCTCGACGGCGCGGTGCAGGCCGCGCTCGCCGGCGATCGCGTGCCGCTGCTGCGGCTGGCGGGCCAGTCGCACACCTCCAACCACAGCGCGCCGGCCGCGGACTACTTCTCGGACGCGCTGTACATGGCGGTCGCCTGCGCCGACTACCCGCAGCTGTTCTCGCTCGCCGCGTCGCCGGCGCAGCGCCGCGCGCAGCTCGCGGCGCGCACGGCGCCCGCCGCGTTCGCGCCGTTCACGGGCCCGGAGTGGCTGAGCATCAGCGGCTACTCGCAGCCGTACGACGTCTGCCTGGACTGGCCGCGCCCGCGCCACGTGCGGCCCGCGATCCCGCCCGGCGCGAAGCCCGTCCGTGCCCCGCTGCTCGTGCTCGGCGGGGACCTCGACTCGCTCACGCCGCTCGCCGACGCGCGGGCGCTGGCGCCGGCGCTGTCCACCGACGCGCACGTGGTCACGCTGCGCAACACGGTGCACGTGACGTCGGAGGGGGACACGTTCCTCGCCGACGGCGCCCGCTGCGCGCGGACGGTGATCCGCTCCTTCCTGCGCGGCGCGCTCGACGGCGCGTGCGGCGACTCGATCCCCGCCGTCCACGTCGCGTCGTACCCGCGCACGCTCGGCGCCGCCGCGCCCGCCGTCCTGGTGGCGGGTCCCGACCCCGGCGAGAGCGCGCGGCGCGCCGCGACCGTCGCGGCGGGCGCGCTCGCCGATGCGACCATCCGCCGCTACTACTCCGGCGCCGACCACGGCCCGGGCCTGCGCGGCGGGCACTTCACCGCCGTCGGAGAGCGCTTCACGCTGCACGGCGTGCGGTTCGTGGCCGACGCGCGGGTCGACGGCGCGGGCCGGTTCCATGCGCCCACCGGCGCCGCGGACGGCACGTTCACGGTCGGCACGGTGCGCGTGCACGTGCACTGGACGCAGCACGACGCGCTCGCGACGGCGACGATCGGCGGCGCGACGCTCACCCTGGCCGCGCCGTAGCCTGGCGGCATGGATGCCTACCTCGCCATCGTCTCCCGGCGCGAGGCGCGGGAGTACGACGGCCACCCGCTGGCGCTCGACGCGATCCAGCAGATCCTCGAGGCCGGCCGCCTGGCCGGCAGCTCGCGCAACCGCCAGCAGCGCCGCTTCGTCGTGCTCTCGGACCGCGAGGCCGTCGCGGCGGCGGTCTGGAACGGCGACAACGTGCGCGGCGCCGCGCTCGCGGTCGCGATCGTGACGGCGGGCAAGGGCCCGGTCGGGCTGGATGCCGGCCGCGCGGCGCAGAACATGATGCTCGCGGCGCACGCGCTCGGGATCGGCTCCTGCCCGAACGGCGTCGCGGACCGCGACGCGATGGCGGCCGCGGTCGGCGTGCGCGAGGGCGAGGAGGTCGCGACCGTGATCACGTTCGGCACCCCGTCGCGACCGCGCGATCCGGAGCGGCGCACGCCCGAGGAATGGATCGCGCGCGCCGACCGGCTCCCCTTCGAGGACGTCGTCTCAGAGCACTGACGCGATCACCCGCGCCACGTGGCCCGCGGCGACGTCGGGCACGGCGGCGAAGCTGATCAGCAGGCCCGGGGCGCCGGGCGCGACGCGGTGCGGCGTGATGCCGTCGAGCGCGACGCCGGCGGCGCGACAGGCGGCGACCAGCGCCGCCTCGTCGGTGCCGGGGACGTGCAGTGCGATGTGCAGGCCGGCGGCGGCGCCACTCACCGTCGCGTGGGGGAGCGTGGAGTGCAGGGCGGCGATCAGCGCGTCGCGGCGGCGGCGGTACGCGCGACCGCTGCGGCGCAGGTGGCGGTCGTACGCGCCGCGCTCGACGAAGTCCGCGAAGGCGAGCTGCTCGAGCGCGGGCAGGCCGTGGTCGAGCGTTCCGCGGGCGTCGAGCAGCCGCTCCCGCCACGCCGGCGGCGCGATCAGCCAGCCGAGCCGCAGCGCGGGCGCGAGCGTCTTCGAGACCGAGCCGATGTGCACGACGAGATCCGGCCGCAGGCCCTGGAGCGCGCCGATCGGGGCGCGGTCGTACCGGTACTCGGCGTCGTAGTCGTCCTCGACGATCAGCGCCCGGCGGCGCTCGGCCCACGCGAGCAGGTCGGCGCGCCGCTGCGCGCTCATCACCACGCCGGTCGGGAACTGGTGCGCGGGAGTCGTGAGCACCGCGCGAGCGTCGTCGGGGAGCTCGCCGACGACGATCCCGGCCTCGTCGACGCGCACGGGCACCGGCTCCAGTCCGCTGCGGGTGAGCAGGTCGCGGATGTTCGCGTGGCCGGGGTCCTCGACGGCGATCCGCGCCCGGCCGAGCGCCGCGGCGACGGTCAGGATCGCCTGGCCCGCGCCCGCGGTCAGCAGCACGTCCTCGGCGGTCGCCAGCGTGCCGCGCACGCGCCCGCGGTAGGCGGCCAGGACGGCGCGCACGCGCGGCACGCCGGCGAGCGGCGGGTAGTCGAAGTCCGCGTCCGCGGCGGCGCGAACCGCGGCGGTGAGCGAGCGCACCCAGTCGGCGCGCGGAAAGCGCGCGAGGTCAGGCCGCCCCGGGCGCAGGTCGTAGCGCGGCGGCGAGAGCGCCGGCCCGTCGACGCGACTCGCCGCGAGACCGCCCGGATGCACGCGCGGCGACGCCGCGACGCGCGGCGCCGAGCGGGCGTGCACGGCGAGCCAGCCCTCCGCCGCGAGCTGCGCGTACGCGTCGCTGACCACGCCCCGCGAGACGCCGAGATCCGCCGCGAGGCCGCGCGAGGACGGGAGCCGCTCGCCCGCGCCGAGGCGGCCGGTGCGGATCGCCAGCCGCAACTGGTCCTCGACCTGTCGCTGGAGCGCGCCCGCGCCCCGCGTGACGGCGACGAGCAGCTCGGTCATGCCCGCGCGAACCACGAACTGGCCTGGTTCTTTGCCACCGATCTGGACCTTACACCCGGGCCAGACGCGATCTACGTTCCCGCAGATGCGAGGCTGGATCAGCGGCGCCGCCGCGACCGTGATCGTCGGCGCGTCCTTCCCGGTGAGCCAGGCGCTCATCGGCTACCCGTTCGCGGCGAGCCAGTGCGCGCGCTACCTGGCCGGCGCCGTGATCCTCACCGCGCTGGCGCGCGGGCGCCTCGGGCGGCCGACGCCGCGCGAGCTCGCGCGGCTGGCGCTCGTGGCCGCCGTCGGGATGGCGGCGTTCAACCTCGCGGTGCTGGCCTCGGTGCAGCGGATCGGCGCGACCAACACCGGCGTCGTGATCGGCGCCTCGCCGGTGATCCTGGCGCTCAGCGGGGGGCGCACGAGCGGGCGGGTGATCGCCTGCGCGGCGATCGTCACCGCCGGCGCGGCGATCGTGAACGGCACCGACAGCCGCGTGACGGTCGCCGGCGGCGCGCTCGCCATCACGGCGCTGGCCTGCGAGGTCGGCTTCACGCTGCTCGCCGCGCCGCTGCTCCCGCGCCTCGGCCCGCTGCGGGTCGCGGCCTGGGCGGCATGGCTCGCAAGCGCGGAGCTGGCGCTGCTCACGCACCGCTTCCCGACGCCGAGCACGCACGAGCTGGCGGCGATCGCCTACCTGGCGGTGATCACGACCGCGCTCGCGTTCTTCCTCTGGTTCAGCGCCGTCCAGCGGCTCGGCTCGGCCCGCGCCGGCCTGCTCGTGGGCCTGATGCCGCTCGCCGCGGTCGCCGTCGACGCCGCCCTCAACCGCCAAACGCCGTCCACCGCGGATCTCGCGGGGACGGCGCTGGTGGTCGCGAGCGTCGCGGTGGGCGCGACTACGCGGGAGCGGGCACCGGCTCGTGCTTGAACTCCGGCAACCAGTGCAGCCGCTTGGGCAGGTACCAGTTCCACTTGCCGAGCAGCTTCATCGTGGCCGGCAGCAGCACGGCGCGGACGATCGTCGCGTCGATCAGGATCGCGACCGCGAGGCCGACGCCCATCTCCTTGAAGTCGATGAAGCTGAGCGTGGCGAAGATCGCGAACACGGCGACCATGACGATCGCGGCGCTCGTGACGGTGGCGGCGGTGGCCTTGATCGAGTGCGCGACGGCGTCCTCGGTCTTCATGCCGCGATCCACGGCCTCCTTGACGCGGCTGAGGATGAACACGTGGTAGTCCATCGAGAGCCCGAACAGGATCACGAACAGGAAGATCGGCAGCCAGGCGGTGACGCCGCCGTTGGAGTGGAAGCCGAGCAGGCCCTGCAGGTGGCCGCCCTGGAAGACCCAGGTGAGCACGCCGTACGCGGCGCCGACCGACAGCAGGTTGAGCACGATCGCCTTGATCGGGATCACGATCGACCGGAACGTGACCAGCAGCAGCATGAAGGCCAGGACCAGCACGAAGCCGACGACGAGCGGCGCTCGGCCGCCGATGAAGGACGAGTAGTCCTTGGTCTCGGCGGTCATGCCGCCCACGAAGGCGTCGCCGTGGTGCCCGACGGTGCTGGACACGATCCCGCCGTCGCGCAGGGCGGTGAGGCCGGCGTTGGATTCCTTGTCGGTGCCGTCGCCCTTGATCGGGATCGCGATCTGCGCGACGTGCTTGTCCTGGGACACGGTCACGTCGACCGGGCCGTTGAAGTGCCCGGACGCGATCGCCTTGGCCTCGAGGTCCTTGATCGACGCGCCGACCTCAGGCGTCGTGACGTCCTTGGCGGCCAGCGTGACGACGGCCGGGATCTGCCCGCCCGGGAAGGCGGCGTCGATGCGGTCGTAGACGCGCATGACCTCGAGCTTGCGCGGCAGGTCGTTGGTGCCCGAGAGCACCGTGTGCATGCTGAAGGCCGGCACCGCCAGCGCGATCAGGACGGCCACCGAGGCGATCGCCGACACGGCCGGGCGGCGCAGGACGACGTTCAGCACGGCGTTCCAGAAGCGGCTCTCGCCGCCGGACCGGCGCAGGCGCCCGAGGAACGGGATGCGGCCCTTCTCGACCTTGTCGCCGAGCACGGACAGGATCGCGGGGACGACCGTCACCGAGCCGATCATCGCCACGAGCACGACGGTGATCGCGCCGATGCCGAGCGCCGTGAAGGTCTGGTCGCCGGCCAGGAACATGCCCGCCATCGCGACGATCACGGTCAGGCCGGAGATCAGCACGGCGCGCCCTGAAGTGGCGGCCGCGGTGTGGATCGCGTCGAGCTTGCTCGCCCCGCGGGCCCGCTCCTCGCGCTCACGGCGCAGGTAGAACAGCGTGTAGTCGACGCCCACCGCGAGCCCGACGAGCAGCACGATCGAGGAGACGTTGTCGTCGAGCGGGAAGATCTGGCTCGGGATCGCGACCAGGCCGAGCGTCGCCATCACCGCGGACAGGCCGAGCAGCAGCGGCACGCCGGCGGCGACGATCGCGCCGAAGGCGAGCACGAGGATCGCCAGCGTGATCGGGAGCGACAGCTTCTCGGCCTTCTTGAAGTCGTCGGCGAACGCGCCGGAGAGCGCCTTGTCGGCGCTCGCGCTGCCGAACTCGCCGACGAACACGCCCGGGTTGGTCGCCTTGACGTGGCGCGTGGCGGCGACGATCGGATCGATCGCGTCCTCGGCCTGGGTCTTGTCGCCGTGCAGCTTGAAGTTCACGAGCACCGAGCGGCCGTCCTTGGACAGCTGGCTCTCGTTGCCCTTCGCGTAGGGGGAGTCGACGGCGTAGACGTGGCGATCGGCCGAGATCGCGGCGATCTCGTCGTCGACCGCGGCGCGGACCGAGGCGTCACGAGCGCTCCCGCCCTTGGGCGCCTGGATCAGGACGCTCTCGACGTTGTCGGTGGGGAAGTGGTCGTCGGCCAGCTGCGAGGCCTTGCCCGAGTCGCCGACGTAGGTGTTGTCGTTCTTGGGCGCCTTGACGCCGATCGCCCCGCCGATCGCGAACGAGATGATCACGAAGGCGAGCCAGCCGAAGATCGCCTTCTTTCGATGCTGCGCGCTCCAACGCCCCATTCGGGCGGCGAACGTGTCTTTCATTTCGGTAATCAGCTCCTGGGGAGGAAGGGAGAACCGCAGTGTCCCCTCACACGGCCTGCGGAGCGTTGGGGCCTCCAGGCGTCCAGCGGCCCGCCACCCCCCGGAACCGCGGTGCGGCTAGCCGCACAATGCAGGTAGGTTGATGGGTGCGCCACCTCGCGCTCGCGGACCGCGGCGGAAAAGGGGCGCGCAAGAATTGGCTGCACATGTCTGCGCGCTCGACAGCGCTGGTCGCGACGGAGGTCCTGCTGCTCGCCGCGGTCGGGGTGGTGGCGGCGCTGAGCTCGACCGCGGACGACTGGCAGCCGCCCGGCCTGGTCGCAATCCTGCTCGCGCTCGCCCTGGCCACCGATCTGTTCGCGGTCGAGCACGAAGGTCAGCGGATCTCCGGCTCGTTCCTCGCGCTCGTGCTGGCGATGACGCTGCTGGGCCCCGCGCCCGCGGCCGCCATCGGCGTGGCGTCCGTGCTGGTCGACCATGTGCGCGCCCGCAACTCGCCGCCGCGGCTGATCGCCAACCTCGCGGCGTTCGCCACCTTCCCGCTGCTCGGGGGGCTGCTCTTCAGCTGGGCGGTCGACGAGTTCGACGTGTCGCTGCGCAGCGCGGGCTTCCCGCTGCTCGTGCTCGCCGTGTTCGCGGTCACGAACCTCGTGAACTTCCTGATGATCGCCGGCGACCACGCGTTGCGCACCCGCGATTCGCTGCTCGCCGACTTCCGCGCCATCTTCGTCCCGGTGCTGCCGTCGGAGGTCCTGAGCGCGGTGCTGTGTGCGGGCGTCGCGGTGGTGTACGTGCGCACCGGCGTGCCGGCGATGGCGCTGATGGTGTTCGTCCTGCTCGCCTTCCAGTACCTGCTGCGCGCGTTCCTGCTCTCCCGCGAGCGCGCCGAGCGGCTGGCCGCGCTCCAGATCGGCGTGCTGACCTCGATGATCGAGACGCTCGCGCTGCGCGATCGCATGACCGCCCGCCATTCCGCGGCCGTGGCGCGCTACGCGGGCGCCATGGCGCGCGCGCTCGGCTGGTCGCCCGAGCAGCAGGAGCTCGTCCATACCGCCGGGCTGCTGCACGACATCGGCAAGTTCGCATTCCCGGACTCGATCCTGCTCGCGTCGTCACGGTTGACCGAGGAGCAGTGGGAGGCGGTGCAGCGCCACCCCGCGGACGGCGCCTCGATCGTGCGCCGGATCGACGGTTACGGCCCCGTGGCGGAGATCGTACTCGCGCATCACGAGCGCTACGACGGCAACGGCTACCCGCGCGGACTGGCGGGCGAGGAGATCCCGACCGCCGCGCGCGTGCTGGCGGTGGCCGACACGTACGACGTGATCACGGCGCGCGACTCCTACCGCAAGCCGATCTCGCCGCAGGAGGCGGTCGCCGAGCTTCGGCGCGTCGCCGGCCACCAGCTCGACCCCCACTTCGTCGAGGTCTTCACGGCGCTGCTCACCGCCGGTGATCTCTCCTTCCGCCACGGCGACGACGCCGACTTCGAGGCCGAACTGGGCTTCAACCGGCGCGTGCGGGCCCACGCCCGCCCCCTCCCCTGAACGGAGTAATTACGGCAATTGCCGTTAAGTCCGGTCGATGACCGACCGATGTTGTGGACAGAACATCTCGCAGCGTCTGGAAATCGCTGCAAATAGTGTCCTTTCACGACCTGATCAAGGAGAGATCATCATGGGCTTCAAGTACTAGTTCCTCCCCGCGGCGCCCACAACGCCGCTGGCCCGCCCGACAAATCCAGGCACGGCGGGCCGCACCATCACCGCAGGCGCCAGTCGAATCCGGACGGCGCCCACCCGCAGTTCGCGCTGGCTCTACTCGGGCACCGCCCACTCGGCGGCCGCGGAGTAGGCGGCGCAGGTGTCGTACTCGAACGTCGCCCGGCGGTCGTGCGGCGAGTCCGCGCACGAGCAGACGCCCCATTCGCTCCCCCAGTCGCCGGCCAGCGGGATCCAGTAGCGGCAGCGCCCGCACTGTTCGTCGCGCCACGCGCCGTCGTCGAAGTCCGCGCTCCAGCGTCGCGCCGTCGCGTCGCGGTGGCGCGGGTCGTTGCGCGCCGGACGCAGCAGCGGGCGGTAGGAGGGGTCGCGATCGCCGTTGAGCGTGCGCGCGACCGCGCGGGCGGCGAGCTCGATGTCAACCTCCGCTGACACCGACCACCCCACCGCGGCGGCGCCCGGCGCCCACGTGAACGTCACGTCGGCGCGCTCGAAGCGATGCTCGAGCCGGCCCAGGTCATGCAGCACGCCCACGTCGAATGCCGGGTCGAGCTCCTCTCCGGCGAGCTCCGCGAGGACGGTGAGGAACGCGTAGACGTCACCGTCGGCGAGGAGTCCCTCCACGCCGGGATCGTAACTTCCGTTGCGATCCGCAGCGCCACCGGCATAGGCTTGGCACAAGTTGGAGGCGGACGACGACGACGATCCACCGGACGCCCTCGAGGCACTGCTTCTGGCGCCGATGGGATCGGTCGATACGGCACAGGACCTCGAGCGCGTTCAGGATCGTCTACGCCGCCGGGAGGCGGCGCTGCGCGCCGTGCTGGAGGGTCTGCCGGACGCCACGGTCGCCGCCGGGCGCGACGGGCGGATCGTGTTCGCCAACCAGCGCGCCGAAGAATTGTTCGGGTACGGACACAACGAACTTGTCGGCCGGTCCGTCAGGATGCTGTGGCCGCAGCGGGTGCGCGAGCGCTACCGGCGCAACATGGAGCTCTACTTCCAGACCGACCACCCGCTGCGCTTCACGCTGCGCGCCGACGGGTTGCGGCGCGACGGCTCGGAGTTCGTCGGCGAGATGAGCTGGGGGATCGTCGAGACCGAGGCCGGGCCGCTGCTGCTCGCGATCGGCCGCGACATGACGGCGCACCGCGCTGCGATGGCCAAGCTCCAGCGCCAATCGGCGGCGGTCGCGGCGGTCGCCGCGCTCGGCGAGCGCGCGCTGGCCGGCGCCGACGTCGGCGACCTGGCCATGGAGGCCGTCGAGCGCATCCAGCGCGCGTTCCCGACGGCCCACGTCGCGGTCGAGCGCGAGGGCATCACGCTCGCCGCGTGGGGCGGCGACGGCACTATCACGCGGCCGCCGCTCCGTCTCGAGATCCGCACGGGCGGCGACGTCTTCGGCGCGCTGATCGTCGTGCCGGTCGACAATCTCGGGGACGACGAGCAGAGCTTCCTGCGCGGCGTGGTCAACGTGCTCGCCACCGCCATGAGCCGCCTGCGCGGCGAGGCGCAGATGCGCCATGACGCGCTGCACGACCCGCTGACGGGCCTCGCCAACCGCGCGCTCTGCCACGAGCGGCTGATCCACGCGCTGGCGCGCACCGGCCGCGACAGCGGATCGGCCTGCATCCTGTTCATCGACCTCGACGACTTCAAGCGCGTCAACGACGTCTACGGACACGCCGCAGGCGACGAACTGCTGGTGGCGATCGGCCGCCGCCTGGTGGCGACCGTGCGCCCCGCGGACACGGTGGCGCGGCTCGGGGGCGACGAGTTCGTCGTCGTGTGCGAGGACATCGACGAGCGGACCGCGCTCGCGCTCGGCGCCCGCCTGGCGGAGGCGCTGCGCGAGCCGCTCGACATCGAGGGCATCGAGCACCGGCAGACGGCGAGCATCGGGATCGCCCTCGGCATCGCCGGGCGGCGCGACCCGGACAGCCTGCTCGCCGACGCCGACGCCGCCGCCTACCGCGCCAAGGCCGAGGGCCGCGGGCGCGTCGAGGTGTTCGACACCGTGCTGCGCCGCCACGCGCGCGAGCGGCTGCAGACCGCGGCGGCGCTCGAGCGCGCGCTCTCGCTCGGGCAGCTGCGGCTCGCCTTCCAGCCGATCGTCGACCTGTCCTCCGGCGCTGTCGTGGCGCACGAGGCGCTGCTGCGCTGGGATCGTCCCGGCGGCGGCGCGAGCGGGCCCGCCGACTTCATCCCCGTCGCCGAGGAGTCCACGCTGATCCTCGAGATCGGCGCCTGGACGCTGATGCACGCCTGCCGGGAATGCGTGCGCGCCTCCGGCCCGGGCGAGGACGGGCCGGGGATCTGGGTCAACCTCTCGAGCCGCCAGCTCGCCCAGCCGGATCTGCCCGCCGTCGTCGCGCACGCGCTGAGCTCCAGCGGCCTGCCGGCCCGGCGGCTGCGGCTGGAGCTGACCGAGGGCGTGCTGCAGGCCGCGCCCAAGCTCGGCCACCGCAACCTCGCCGACCTGCAGACGCTGGGCGTCGGAGTCGCGCTCGACGACTTCGGGACGGGCTACTCCTCACTCGGCCGGCTGCGCGCGACGCCGGTCGACGCCGTCAAGATCGACCGCTCGTTCGTCGCCGGGCTGGGCAACGGCGGGACCGCGATCGTGGCGGCGATCATCTCGCTCGCCGCCGCGCTGGGGCTCGAGGCCGTCGCGGAGGGCGTCGAGAACGAGGCCCAGGCGGCGCTGCTGCGCACGCTCGGCTGCCCGCTCGCCCAGGGCTACCTCTTCGGTGCCCCCGCCACCCACATCGCCTAACGAACTTCCGACGCGGGACACTAGGCTGCGGGGCGTGACCACCTTCGAGGAACTTGACGAACTGACCTCGCGCGAGCTGCATGACCGCGCGGTCGCGCGCGCCAAACGCCGTCTCGACGTGAAGTTCTTCTGGAGCCTGATGGAGGAGACGCCCACCGCCGATGCCGCGGAGGGCGATCCTGAGCGCGCCGAGGAGCAGGTCGTGCACTGGAGCCGTCAGGTGCTGGACGCCTTCAGCCACGACGACGAAGCGCTCGAGGCACGCCGCCCGATCTACATCGAGTACCTGCTCAAACACTCGGAATAGCACGCATTACCCCGGCCGGGGGGTGCTGCCGACGCGGTGTCTTGACCCGTGTGCGCGGGCTGGAGAGAGTCGCACACGTGTTCGTCCTGACCCGTGAGATCTCCGACACCGCGCTCGCCTCGCGGTTCGACGGCGAGCCGATGGTCCAGAGCTTCAGCGTCGAGGGGATGCCCGGGCGGGTCTGGATCACCACGGCCGAGGCGCTGTCGATCCCGGGCTTCGGTCGCGAGTGGGTCGCGGCCCGGCTGGCCGAGCGCGACCCGCAGGCGCTCGCCCGCGAGCTCTCCTGTGGCCTGCGCCTGTACGCGGTTGAGCCGGCCGCGCTCGCGCTCGCGGCCTAGTGGACGCGTCCGAAAGTTCGACGCATTCCGGCGGGCCCGGCCCGCTCTGCCTCGCCCGGGGGGCTCGTCACCGCTTCGCTCTGCCGGGCGGCGGCCGCCGCACACGTACCACCAGTATGCGGGCGGCGTCCGCCGCAGGCAGCGACGACCCGTGCATTCGCCGGGTTATACGCCGAACTTCCGGCCACGCCCACTAGTCAGACGACGCCGAGGCCGAGCAGCAGGCCTTCCTGCGCCACCGCGGCGCTCGTGGTGAGGAACAGGATCACACCGTCCTCCGGCGCGCGGATCGTCTCCAGCGTGTCGCCGTAGAGGTCCTTGACGGCGCCCAGCGTGTCGCCCGCCGACACCATCGCGCCGGTGGCGACGGCCGCCTCCCAGAAGCCCGCGGGCGTGCAGCGCACCCAGACGAAGCGGCGGACGGTCTGCGAGCGCGGCGGGGCGGGCGCGCCGGGAAGCATCTCGAGCTGCCGCAACGCGTTCTTGGTGCCCTCGACGAGCAGCGTCACCGCGCCCTCGTCGAGCTGCCCGAGCCCGCCGGCCTCGGCGATCACGCCGGGGATCCCGGTCTCGGCGGCCGCGCCGGCCGTCATCCCGCGCAGCGAGCCGTCCTGGGCGTCGATGACGTACGGAAGCCCGAACGCCAGTGCCAGCTCGCGCGCGTCCTCGCTCGCATAGAGCGCGAACGGCTCGAGCGCCTCCACGAGATCGCCGCCGTGCAGGTCGATCAGCGCGTCGGCCGGCTCGATCAGCGTCTCGAAGATTTCGCGCGCGAGCCGCTCGGTGTAGCTGCCGTCGCGGTCGCCCGGGAAGCTGCGGTTGAGGTTCTTGCCGTCCGCGGGGACGACGAACGGCGAGCGCTGCCGGAACGACTCCAGGCTCACGACCGGGACGGCCGTGACCGTCCCGGACAGCTCGGCGCCGTCCAGCTCGCGCATGACCCGCGTCACCGCGGCGATCGACGAGTACTCGCAGCCGTGGATCCCGCCGATCAGCGACAGCTTCGGCCCGTCGCGGGCCCCGCGCAGCACGAACGCCGGGTGCTCGACGCCGTTGAGCGTGATGACGGTCCGCATGGGCGAGCGCGAGGTTAGCCGAGCTCCGTCACGGCGGCGACGGCGGGCCGCTCGGCCGCCGCCGGCAGCGCCAGCGCCGCGACGATCACTCCGGCGGCGACGGCGGCGAGCTCGATCAGGCTCGTCTGGAAGCCGTCGGCGAAGTAGACGATGCCGGTGACGGCGACGCCGAGCGCGTAGCCGAGCTGCTGCGTCGTGGACATCGCGCCCGACGCGCCGCCGGCGCGGGCCGCCGGGACGGTCGAGAGCACGATCGTCGTCAGCGGCGTGTAGCAGAGCCCGATGCCGGCGCCGGCCAGCACCAGACCCGGGACGAACCCGACCAGCGGACCGTCGACGGCCGGGATCAGCGCCGCCAGACCGGCCGTGAACAGCGCGCCGCCGGCGGCGACCACGCCGCGTCCGGAGAGCCGCGTGGCCGGCCCGGAGACGACGACGTAGGCGGCCGCGAGGATCGTGAAGACGAGCCCCGCCTCGAGCGCCGACAGTCCGCGCTCGCCCTGCAGGTAGAGCGCGAGGTAGACGAAGAACGACGCCTGCGCGCAGGCCAGGCAGAGCTGCGTGACGAGCCCGGCGGAGAAGCCGCGCGCGCGGAACAGGCCGAGGTCGAGCAGCGTCGGCCGGCGCTGCTGGCGGCGCACGAACGCGCCCAGGATCACCGGCGCGGCGGCCAGCGACGCGAACGTCCACTCCGGCCAGCCGTGCTGGCGGCCCTCGATCAGCGGCAGCAGGACGGCGGTCAGGCCGGCCGCGAGCAGCACCGTGTCGAAGACGTCGATGCGCGTGGCGCGCCGCGGCGTCTCGGCGAGCGCGCGCCCGAGCAGCGCCAGCGCGACGATGCCGACGGGGACGTTGATGAGAAAGCACGCGCGCCAGCCGACGGTCTCGACCAGCGCGCCGCCGATCACCTGGCCGCCGACGGCGGCGAGTCCGGCGACGACGCCGAAGATCGTGAGGCCGCGCCGGTCGGCGGCGAGGATCGCGAGCACCTGCGGCATCACGATCGCGCCGCCGACGCCCTGCACGACGCGGGCGATCACGAGCGCCTCGGCCGAGGGTGCGAGCCCGCAGGCCAGCGAGGCGACCGTGAACAGCACGAGGCCGAGGCCGTACATCCGGCGCCGGCCGCGGCCGTCGCCGAGCCGGCCGGCGGTGATCAGGAACGCGGCGAAGGAGAGCCCGTAACCGGCGACGACCCACTCGAGGGTGCTCGCGCCGGCGTGCAGGCCGGCGGCCATCGACGGCAGCGCGACGTTGACGATGAAGAAGTCGAGGACGACCATGAAGGCTCCGGCCAGAAGCACCGGCAGGGCCGCTCGGGGAGATGCGGTGGAGGTCATGGCCCGGCACGGTCCCAGCGCGGGCGCGGCGTCTCAATGACCTCGCAGGTAAGTGTTCGGCGGCGGTCGCGGCGCTAGCTTGGCGGCCATGACGCTGACCGCAGAACGCCCGCAGATCGGCCCGCTGCTGCGCGACTGGCGCCGGCGGCGGCGCATGAGCCAGCTCGATCTGGCGCTCGAGGCGGGCGTCTCGGCGCGCCATCTGAGCTTCGTCGAGACCGGGCGCTCACGGCCCAGCGCCGCCATGGTCGTCCAGCTGGCCGAGCACCTGGAGGTGCCGCTGCGCGAACGCAACGCGCTGCTGCTGGCCGCGGGCTACGCGCCCGCCTACGCGCAGCACGATCTGGGCGACCCCGAGCTCGCGCCGGTCCGCGAGGCGCTCGACCGCGTGCTGGCCGGGCACGAGCCGTACCCGGCGCTGGTGGCCGATCGCCACTGGGGGCTCGTCGCCGCCAACGCCGCGCTCGCCCTGCTGACCGAGGGCGTGGCCGCGCACCTGCTCGAGCCGCCCGTCAACGTGCTGCGGCTCGGACTGCACCCCGAGGGGCTCGCGCCGCGGATCGTCAACCTCGGCGAGTGGCGCGCGCACCTGCTCGACCGGCTGTTCCGGCAGGCGGTCGCGTCGGGCGATCCGGCGCTCTTCACGCTGCACGCGGAGCTCGTGGGCTACGGCGGGGGGGACGGCGTGGAGACCGTCAACGAGATCGCGGTGCCGCTCGTGCTGCGCGCCGGGGAACGCGAGCTGCGCTTCATCTCGACCGCGACGCGCTTCGGCACGGCTACCGACATCACGGTCTCCGAGCTCGTGATCGAGTCCTTCTTCCCGGCCGACGGCGCGACCGCCGCGTTCGTCGGCCGTCAGGGTTAGAGGTCGCGCCGCAGCAGCGACAGCCGGACCAGCGAATCATCGACGGCGACGCGCGAGATCGCGATGAGCTCGTGATCGCGGCTGAAGTGCGTCTCGAGCAGCTCGATGTAGGGCCGGCCGGGCGCGATCCGCAGCCCCGCGGGCGTGTCCTCGCCCGCCAGGCGCGGGATGAACTCGCAGGTCACGTAGTCCACGGGCCCGCGCCCGTTCGCGGCCAGGAACGCGAACGTCGACTCGGCGTCGACGACGTCCACGCCGAGGTCGGGGACCACGTCGGCGACCGTGATCACCGGCTCCCCGCTCGCGCGCAGCAGGCGCTTTACGACCAGGCACGGCGTCTCGGGCGCGACGTGCAGCACCTCGGCGTCCGCGTCCGCGGCGCGCAGCGCGTGCAGCTGCGGATCGACGGATGGGACGTAGCCGCACTGCTCGATCAGCCGCGTGAACGGCACCAGCCGGTTCAGCCGCATCGACGCGCGCAGCAGATGCGTGTTGACGTACGTCCCGTGGCGCCGGCGCCGCGACACGAGCCCGTCGGAAGCCAGGCTCTGCAGCGCGGAGCGGACCGTCGTACGGCTCACGCCGAGCTGCGACGCGAGGTCGCCCTCCGGCGGGAGCCGGCCCTGCGGGAAGCCCTCCGCGCGGATCGCCGCCAGCAGCGCGTCCCGCGTCCGCTCGGTCAGCGAGCGGTTGTCCAGCGGGCTGATCACTGCCGGCCATGCTACGCGGCGGCACCGGTGCGTATTCCTGGAGTTTCCCCGAACGCGACGGCGGTCCTCCGCCGAGCCCCTGCGGGGTTGCCGCATGGGCGCGCGAGCCGACGGCCGGGAGCCTGGAGGCCATGTCCAAACGATCACTCATCGCCACCGTCGCCGCCGCGCTCGCGCTCTTCTCCGCGCTCACGAGCCTCGCGTCGGCATCGCCCGCGGGGCTGCAGCGGGTCACCCGCTCGAGCCTCAACGATTCACTGCCCGCCAAGGACCGTTTCGCCGGCTGCCCCACCGGGACGAGCGTGCTCGGCGGCGGCGGGCGCATCTTCCCCTCCAACGGGCAGGTCATGCTCGACGGCGTCACGCTCGACGCGCCGCTGGGCGGCGTGACCGCCCGCGGGTTCGAGGACGCCGACGGCACTTCGCTGCACTGGCAGGTCGACACGTTCGCGGTCTGCGCGAACCCGCTGCCCGGCCTGCACCAGGTCGACGCGGTCAGCACCGAGAGCTCGAACTCCCGCCGCCAGGTGGTCGCGCAGTGCCCGGCGGGTCAGCAGGTGGTTGGCGCCGGCGCGGAGACCGACTCCGGCGGCGAGGTCGCGATCACGTCGATCGCCCCGAGCCTGACCGGCGTCCTCGCGGCCGGCCAGGAGCTCGGCAACGGCACCGCCAACACCTGGACGATCACGGCGCACGCCATGTGCGCCGACCCCGTCCCCGGGCTCGAGCTGCGCACGTTCACCGGCGACTCGCTGTCGGACAACCACGGCGTCGTGATGTCCTGTCCGGCCGGTAAGAAGGTGCTCGGCATGGGCGGCGAGACGCTCAACGGCGCGGGCCGCGTCGTGCTCGACGACCTCACGCCTTCGACGACGCTATCGAGCGTGTCGGTGGGCGCTCGGGAGATCCAGGGCGGGACGGCGGCGAGCTGGTCGGTGAAGGCGTTCGCGCTGTGCGCGTGAGCGCCAGCGCCGCCAGCAGCACGATGAACGGATCGATCGCGGTCCGGTAGCGCGGCGTCTCCACGACCAGGAAGACGACGCTCAGATACATCAATAGCGGCACCGCCCACAGCCAGGGCGGTGCCGCGCGTGCGCGCCGCGTGAAGGCGCCGGCCAGCGCCAGCAGCGCGAAGCACCAGAAGCAGACGACGCCGACCATGCCCCAGCCGGGGCTCACGCTGATCGTCGTCGCCGTGTGGCGCGCCCAGTCCAGGCCGCCGAGGTCGAGGATGCGCAGCGTCGTCCACCAGGCGACGGTCCCCACGTAGGCCCGATGGCGCTTGATGTACTCGATCGCCTGCTTGCGGATGCGCTGCTCGAGCACCGCCTCGTTGGTCGTGCGGATGGTCTTGAAGATCGGCTTGTACTCGGCGACGCGCTTGAGGCTGCGCCAGCTCGCGGGGTTCTGGCGGTCGGTGCGCGCCTCGTCGTTGTAGGTGCCGGCCAGCGCGCTCCCCAGCTGCGTGGAGACCGGCACGAAGTGGTGCAGGACGTGCTCGTTGCGGATCGTCCACGGGGCGACGGTCAGCACCGCGGCGACGACCAGGATCGCGCTGCGCCGCAGGCCGACCGCGAACGCCAGCGGGACGATCAGCACGACCGCGTTGGCGCGGCCGAGGATCGCCAGCCCGAGCAGGATCCCGGCGAGGAATGGCCGCCGGCGCAGCGCGATCGCCGCGAGCATGCAGAGCGTGAACAGCGGCTCGGACATGATCGACTGGCCGACGAGGATCAGCGGCACGTAGACGGCGGCGAGCGCCATCGCGACCAGCGCCGTGCGACGGTCCCAGAACTGGAACGCGAGCACGCCGATCAGCGCGACGATCCCGGCGCCGACGAACGCGTTGGCGATCCGGCCCGCCTCGACGTCCGCGCCGAACAACCAGTACACGCCGGCCAGGAAGATCGGGTAGGCGGGCGGGCGGAACGCGGTCGGGCGCCCGTAGGAGAGCGCGAAGCCGTGGCCGGCGGCGAGCGAGCGCGCGTGGTGGTCGTAGTCGATCGCGTCGTGCACGAGCTGGTAGTGCGGCGTCGCGAGCACGACGACGATCCGCAGCGCCAGCGCCGCGAGCACGATCGCCGCCGGGAGCGCTAGCGGCCGTCGCGCGAGAGGCATGCGGCGGGGCGGCGCAGCAGGGCCCAGCGGCGGCGCCCGTCCAGCCGGAAGCGCCACAGCACGCCGAAGGTCTTGAGCGCGTAGACGACGCTGGTGAAGAAGTCGACGCTGGAGGCCTCGTGGAAGTAGCGCGTGGGGATCGGGATCTCCTTCACGCGCGCGTTGCGGGCCAGCACCTGGGCGAAGATCTCCTGGTCGAAGACGAAGTCGTCGGAGTTGCGCAGGAACGCGATGTCGCGCAGCAGCTCGGCCGAGAACGCGCGGTAGCCGGTGTGGTACTCGGAGAAGCGCACGCCGAAGGCCCGGTTCTCGATCGTCGTCAGCAGGCGGTTGCCGACCCACTTCCAGCGCGGCATCCCGCCCGCGATGGCGCGGTCGTCCAGTAGCCGGCTGCCGATCACGATGTCGGCCTCGCCGCTCAGGATCGGCGCCGCCATCTCGGCCACCAGCCCCGGGTCGTACTGGTTGTCGGCGTGCACCATGACCACGACCTCCGCGCCGTCCTTGATCGCGCGCACGTAGCCGGTCTTCTGGCTCGCGCCGTAGCCGCGATTGGCGGGGTGGGTGAGCACGTCGAGCCCGTGGGCGAACGCGACGTGGGTCGTCTCGTCGCCGGAGGCGTCGTCGATCAGCAGCGCGCGGTCGGCCGCGCCGACCGGCATCTCGTTGACGACGTCCGGGATCGTGCGCGTCGCCTTGTAGGCGGGAAGCACGACGTGCACGGGCACGCGCCCGTTGGTGTGCTGCAGCAGCGGCTGCGCCGGGTGCCGGACCGGCGTCTTGTGGGCCAGGATCACGCGCTCGTCGCCCAGGCTGAGGCTGAGCGTGCCGTTGAGCCGGCCGCCGACCGCGTTGACGGGCCCGGCCGCCGGCCCGAGCCGCTCCGCGAGCCCGCCGACCCAGCGGCGGAGCGCGAACGTGCGCACGAACGGGACGTCGGCGGAGATCACGAGGCCCTGGGCGGTGATCAGCTCGCGCAGCGTCTTGCGCGGCAGCAGCACCGTGTGCGCGGGCAGGTAGCCCCACCAGCGCGCGCCCGCGAGCTTGGCGGTCAGCGAGCTCGGGTCCGGCGTGACGACGACCAGCACGCCGCCGCTGCGCAGCAGGTCGCCGCAGCGGGCGAGCGCTCCGACCGGGTCGTCGAGGTGCTCGATCACGTCGGCGAGGACGACGACGTCGAAGCCGGCCGGATCCGCGAAATCCTCCAGCGGGAGCTCGTCGACGGCCAGGCCGAGCCCGCGGGCGTGGGCCGCCGCGGTGCGCGAGAGCTCGAGGCCGTGGGTCGCATAGCCGCGCGTGCGCGCCTCGTCGAGCAGCAGTCCGTGGCCGCAGCCGACGTCGAGCAGCCGGCCGGCCGGCCGGTGGGCTGCGACCAGGTCGAGCAGGCGGTTGGCGGTCGCGCGGCGGCCGAGCTCCTCGCTCAGGTACGCGTCGTCGCTCATCTCGCGGTAGAGGTCGTGCAGCGGCGCGCCGCTCGGGAGCACGGGCTGCTGGACGCAGCCGCACTCGCGGCACACCAGCAGGTCGCCGTGCTGGCCCGGCAGATGGGCGGACGGGGAGAACGCCGCTGCGCTGGGCGCGGCTCCGTTGTTTCCCCGCACATGCAGCTCCAGGTCTCCGGAACAGATGCGGCAGCCAAGCGCGACGCCCATTCGAGCGGCGCACGGTACCAAGGTCGCGTGAGTTCTATGTAGGCGGGCGGTAGTGATCCCAGGGACGTACCCGCTCCAGCTGTCCGGCGAGCGCAAGCAGGGTCGCCTCGGCGTACGGGCGCCCCACGAGCTGGACCGACAGCGGCAGGCCGTCGGCGCTGAACCCGGCCGGAACCGCGGCGGCGGGCTGGCCGGTGCTGTTCCAGAGGACATTGAACGGAACCCAGCCGGTCTCCCAGACGTAGGTGGCGATCGCCCCGCGCCCCTCCATCACCTGTGCGGGGACCGCGGGCTCGGACATCACCGGCATCAGCAGGACGTCGTGCTCGCCGAACAGGCGCTGGACCTGGGCGGCGACGCGGCGCTCGCGGACCAGCAGCCGGTCGACCAGCGGGTCCGGGACGAGCCGGCCCGGACGGGCGATGGCGCGCGTGCGGCGTTCCAGGCGCTGCGGCAGCTCGACCTCGCCCACGAAGTCGCGGATGCCGCGGAACATCAGGGCGACGAGCCCGAGCACGTCGGTGAAGCTGAGGTCCACGCGGTCGGGCGAGACCTCGTGGCCCAGCTCCTCGCAGGCTTGCGCGGTGTCCTCGAGCGCCTCGCGCACGTCGGCCCGCAGCTTCCCGCGGGTGCCGGGCGGGAACGCGTCGCTGTAGGCGATCTTCAGGCGCTCCGGCTCCGGGGCGCCCATCGGCTCGCCGCTCAGCACCTCGAGCATCAGCCGCGAGTCCGCGACCGTGCGCGTGAGCGGGCCGAAGCAGATCCAGTGCGTCCCGTCCTCGTCGTGCGGCGCGCGCGGCACGCGCCCGGTGTGCGGCTTGAGCCCGAATAGCCCGGTGCATGCGGCCGGGATCCGGATCGAGCCGGCGCCGTCGGCGCCGAGCGCGGCCGGCACCAGCCCCGCCGCGACCGCCGCGGCGGACCCGCCGCTGGAGCCGCCGGGCGTCCGGTCCGGGTTCCACGGGTTGCGGGTGACGCCCCACGTGATCGACTCGGTGAACGGCCACAGCCCCAGCTCGGGCATCGTGGTCTTGCCGATGATCACCGCGCCCGCCGCGCGCAGCCGCCTGACCGCCTCGCAGTCCGCGCCCGCGGGCGTCCGGATCGCCCCTGTGCCGCGGCTCGTGACCTCGCCCGCGATGTCGAGCTCGTCCTTGACCGCGATCGGGACGCCGCCGAGCGGGCCGGACGGGCGCTCGTCCGCGCGCTCCAGCGCCCGTTCGGCGTACACGGCGCCGAACGCGTTCAGCTCGCCGTCCAGCGCCTCGATGCGGCGCAGCGCCAGCTCCACGAGCTCGCGGCTCGAGACCTCTCCGCGCCGTACCAGCTCGGCCTGGCGTGCGACGCCGGCGAAGGCCAGGTCTTCCTCGGTCACCTCGTCGAGACTACGCGAGCGCGGCCCGCGCGCTGCGCAGGTCGTCTGTGGCGACCACGAGCTTCGCGCCGCCGACCGCCGTGTAGGCGAGGTCGACGTTGACGTTCGCGTCGGCCAGCGTCCGCAGCACCTCGGCGAAGCGATCGGGGAAGTTCTGCAGGTCGATCACGAGCACGTCGCGCGCGTCGGCGACGTGGAACTTCTCGCGCTTGAGCGCGGCGCACGCGGACTCCACGTCGCCGTCCTCGACGAGCGCGTGGATCACGCCCTTGCCCTCGCCGGTGAACGCCGCGAGCCCGCGGAAGCTCACGCCGGCGGCGCCGGCCACCTCGCCGAGCCGCGCGAGCTCGCCGGGCTGATCCTCAAGCACGACCGTGAGGTCGATGGGCATGACCGGACGAATCCTCGCACCGATCTCGTTCCGATGCTTAGAAGATGCGATGGAAGCGCCGCGCGAACACCGGCGTCGGCAGTTCGCCGCGCCCGATCCCGACCGGGCGGCCGTACGCGTGCTCGATCTCGAAGCTCACCGTCGTCCAGCCCTGACGGTTCACGCGCACCACCACGTCCCGCGGGGCCCGGCCGGGCGCGACGGGGTGCCGGCCGGTCCAGACCGTCCCGTCGGGGACGTCCATCTCACGCCGCCTCAGCCAGCAGCCGGCGGTCCGACGCCTCACGCACGGCGCGATAGGCGAACGGATGGTGGAACACGTCCATCGCCTTCTCGCCGGGCAGCACCGCGACGTCGAAGCCGTCGCCGCTGCGATGGTCCACGAGCTCGACGAACACGGCGTCGCGGGCGGAGTCCCAGATCAGGCGAATGTCGAGGCCGTCGTTGCGGCGGTGGGCGAGTTCGCGGAGCGCGGTGTCGGTCTGGGGCATGGCCGGGTCCTTCAGGTCGGCGTGCGTGTAGTGATCAGAGTCCCAGGCCGCAGAAGTTCGCCCCAGGCGGCCTGCATGAATCTCGCCGGCGGACTTCCCGCCCCTTAGGGGTCGGGCCAGCCGTACGAGGGATACCCTGCTGCGCCGTGGACGCACGGTTCGCCGACCTCGGCTTCGCGCGCGTGGACATCGATCGTGAGCGGCGCCAGGGCGCGCCCGAGGCGATCGTCGGCGAGGGCAAGACGCCGGACGAGATCCGCGCGATCGCGCGAGGCGCTGCTCGACGGCGGCGCGAGCAGCGTGCTCGTCACCCGCGCGGACGCCGCGGCGCGGGCCGCGTTGCGCGACGTGGCCGCCGATGCGCACTCAGACGAGCGCGCGCGGCTGGCGTGGATCGCGCGTGACGTGCCCGCCGCCCGGGGGCTCGTGACGATCGTCAGCGGCGGCACGAGCGACGGCCCGGTCGTGACCGAGGCGCAGGTGCGCGCGGAGCTGCTGGGCACCGAGGTGGTCGTCCACCGCGACGCCGGGGTCGCGGGGCTGCATCGCCTGGAGCCGGCGATCGGGGATCTCGAGCGCGCGGATTGCGTGATCGTCGTCGCGGGCTGGGACGCCGCGCTGGCGAGCGTGGTCGGCGGGCTGGTCGGGGCGCCCGTGATCGCCGTCCCCACGAGCACCGGCTACGGCGCGACGTTCGGCGGGATCAGCGCGCTGCTGGCGATGCTCACGTCGTGCGCCGCGGGCGTCGCGGTCGTGAACATCGACGACGGGTTCGGCGCGGGCACGATCGCGGCCCGGATCGCGCGCAGGGCGGCGGCATGATCCTCTATGTCGACTGCATCGGCGGCGTCGCGGGCGACATGCTGCTCGCCGCGCTCGTCGACGCCGGCGGCCGGCTCGACGGGCTCGAGCGGCTCGGCGTCGCAGCTGAGGTCGGCAAGGCCGAGCGGCACGGGATCGTCGCGAAGACGGTGACGGTCACCGGCGACTCGAGCCATCACCGCGACTGGGGCACGATCCGCGCGCAGATCGACGCCGCGGGCTTTCCGGCGCGCGTGACGGCGCGCGCGCAGGACGCCTTCGAACGACTCGCCCGCGCGGAGGCGCGCATCCACGACATCGAGCCCGAGCGCGTGCACTTCCACGAGGTCGGGGCGGTCGACGCGATCGGCGAGGTGTGCGGCGTCGCGCTCGCGCTCGAATCGCTGGGCGTCGAGCGCGTCGTGTGCTCGCCGCTGCCCGCGGGCCGCGGCTTCGTGCGGGCCGCGCACGGCCGGCTGCCGCTGCCCGCGCCGGCGACGCTGAAGCTGCTCGAGGGCGCCCCGATCTACGGCGTCGACCTCGATTGCGAGCTCGTGACGCCGACCGGCGCGGCGCTCGTCTCGAGCCTGGCCGAAAGCTACGGGCCGATCCCCCGGATGACCCTGACCGGCACGGGCTACGGGGCGGGAACGCGCGACCTCGCCGAGCTGCCGAACGTGGTGCGCGTCATGCTGGGCGAGAGCACCGGCGACGGCGCCGTGAGCCTGATCGAGGCCAACCTCGACGACCTCGTGCCCGAGCTCGCGCCCGACGCCGCCGCGGCCTGCTTCGACGCCGGCGCCCTGGACGTCTGGACCGCGCCGGTGCAGATGAAGAAGGGGCGGCCGGGCTTCATCCTCTCCGCGCTCGCCCGGCCGCACGACGAGCGCGCGGTCGCTGAGGCGATGCTCACGCAGACCAGCACGCTCGGCGTGCGCATCGCGCGCTATGACCGCATCGAGCTCGAGCGCGAGAGCTTCACCGTCGAGGTCGCCGGCGAGCCGGTCCGGATCAAGGTCGGCCGGCTGGGCGGCAAGGTCGTCAACCTCGCGCCCGAGCACGCCGACTGCGAGCGCGCCGCGCGGATCAGCGGCGCGCCGGTGAAGGTCGTGTGGGCGCAGGCGCTCGCGGCGGCCCACGAGGGCCGCACGTGAGCGGGGACGCCGCCGCAGCCGCGCGGCGCGCAAGCGCGCCCGTCGGGGACGCCACCGCGACTCGCGCGGCCGACGCCGCCGCAGCCGCGCGGCGCGCGAGCGCGCCCGGCGTGGGCGCCGCCGCGCTCGCGCAGCGGCTCGCGCCGCTCGGCAGCGCGGTCGTCGCGTTCTCCGGCGGCGTCGACTCCTCGGTCGTCGCGGCGCTCGCCTACCGCGCGCTCGGCGACCGCGCGCTCGCGGTCACCGCGGTCTCGCCCGCCGTCGCCCGCGGCGAGCTCGACGGCGCGCGGCGCGTCGCGGCGCACATCGGGATCGCACACGAGACCGTCTCGACCGACGAGCTCGCGCGTGCCGGCTACCGCGCCAACGGCCCCGACCGCTGCTACTTCTGCAAGACCGAGCTCTACGACACGCTCGCGGCGCTGGCGTACGAGCGCGGATACGGCGCGCTGCTGTCGGGCGCCAACGCCGACGACGCCGGCGACTGGCGCCCCGGGCTGCGGGCGGCGGCCGAGCACGGCGTGCGCCACCCGCTGCTCGAGGCGGGCGCCGGCAAGGCGCTGGTCAGGCAGATCGCCCGCGAGCTCGCCCTCCCCAGCGCGGAGAAGCCCGCCACGCCCTGCCTGGCGAGCCGGATCCCGTACGGCACCGCCGTCGACCCCGAGACGCTCGCGCTGATCGACCGCGCCGAGCGCGCCGTCAGAGCGCTGGGCTTCCCGGTGCTGCGCGTCCGCCACCACGGGATCATGGGCCGGCTCGAGGTGGAGGCCGAACGACTCGAGGAGGCGCAGCGGCGCGAGGCGGAGATCGTCGAGGCGATCAAGCGCGCCGGCTACCGCCACGCGGTGATCGACGCCGAGCCGTTCCGCTCCGGCCGCCTCAACGCGGCGCTAGTGCGTCCCTGAGCATCGACGTGAGCGCGGACCGGAAGCGCTCGCGCGCCGCGGGCCCGGTCGGGTCCTCGTCGAGCAGCCGCGCCCGGAACGCGGCGTCCGAGAAGTACGTCGAGACCGCGCCGTAGACCACCTGCATCAGCTCCACGGGGTCGTGCTCGCGCAGGCGCCCCGCCTCGACCTCGCGCCGCAGGAACGCGACGGCGCGATCGAAGAACGGGCGCATGTGCTCGGCCATCGCGACCTCGAGCCGGCCGCCGCCCTCGATCGCCTCGCGGCGCCAGATGACGACGAAGTCGTGGTGGGTGGCGAAGAACTCCAGGCCCGCGTCGATCAGCGCCGCGACGCGCTCGAAGCCGCCCGGCGCCAGCGTGACCGCGCGGGAGGTCACGGCCGCCCAGTCCTCCATGGCGGACTCGATCACCGCGGCGTACAGCCGCTCCTTGGACTTGAAGTGATACAGCAGCGTCGGATGCGTGAGCCCGGCCCGCTCGGCGATGTCCTGCAGCCGCGCCGCGATGAACCCGCGATGCGCGAACTCCCCGCGTGCCGCCTGCAGGATGCGGGCTTGCGACGTGTCACCTGAGGCCATCTACTGACACGTTAGTAGAGACCTTGGTACGGTGGCCCTCTGCCCGACGACGAGGTACCCATCGCCACGCTGCGTGAACGGCTCGCCGGCCAGGCCCTGCTGCTGACCGGCGCCACCGGGTTCGTCGGCAAGGCGATCCTCGCGCAGGTGCTGCGCGAGCTCCCCGAGACGCGCGTGACGGTGCTGATCCGCGGCGATGCCGAGCAGCGACTCGCCGATCAGGTGCTCACCAGCGCGCCGTTCGAGGGCCTCGAGCCACCGCGGGTCGCCGCGGTGTCCGGCGACGTCAACTCCGACGACCTGCAGGTGCCTTCAGGCATCGACGTCGTCATCCACTGCGCCGCGTCGGTGTCCTTCGAGCAGCCGCTCGACGAGGCGCTCGAGCTCAACGGCAAGGGCCCGGCGCGGCTGCTGCGAGCGCTGCGCGACGCCGGCAACGACCCCTACTTCATCCACGTCTCCACCGCCTATGCCGCCGGGCAGCGCACCGGCCTCGTGCTCGAGCGGCCCAGCGGCAGCGCGCCGTCGGAGCCGGAGCTGGACCTCGACGCCGAGCTCGACGCCGCCCGCGCGTGGCGCCGCGACATCGAGGCCGAGTCGCGCCTGCCGGTCCACCAGCACCGGTTCGTGCGCGAGGCCGAGCGCGCCGTCGGCCCCGCCGGCGGCCCCGCCACCGGCTCGCGGGCCGAGCGCCTGCGGCGCGAGTGGGTCGGCGAGCAGCTGACCGAGCGCGGCCGCGAGCGGGCCCGCGCGCTCGGCTGGTCGGACACCTACGGGCTCTCGAAGGCGCTCGGCGAGCGCCGGCTGATCGCGCAGGCCCCGCGGCAGCTGACGATCGTGCGCCCGGCGATCGTCGAGTCCGCGCTGCGGACGCCCTACCCCGGCTGGCTCGAGTCGCTGAAGGTCGCCGACCCGATCCTGCTCGGCTACGGCGCCGGGATCATCCCGGGCCGCTTCGCGGCCGACCGCAGCGTCCGCCTCGACATCGTGCCCGTCGACATGGTCGCCAACGTCTGCCTGGCCGCGGCAGCGCACCCGCCGCAGGACGGCGTCCGCTGCGTCAACGTCGCGACCGGCAACCGCAACCCGCTGACCGTCGACAAGCTGGCCGAGGTCACGACGCGCTACTTCCGCGAGCGCCCGATCCCCGGCGAGGACGGGCTGCCCGTCGAGGTCCCGGAGTGGCGGCTCGGCAGCCGCGCGCAGATCATGAAGGCGATCAACCGCGCGACGACCGTGCTCTCCAAGGGCCGCGACCTGGTCGAGAACCTCCCGCTCCCGCGCAGCGACGCGATCGAGCTGCGGCTGCACAAGGACCAGCGGCGGCTGGACCGGCTGCGCCGCCTGAACGAGATCTACGCGCCCTACGCCCAGCTCGACTGCGTCTTCGACGACCGCCACACGCGCGCGCTGCTCGACGGCCTGCACCCCGACGACGAGGAGCGCTTCGGCTTCGACGTCGACGACATCGAGTGGGACCACTATCTCGGCGAGGTGCACCTGCCGGCGCTGCGGGCGATCGCCGTCCCGCCCTCGCCGCGCCCGCGGCGCACCACCCGGCCGGGCCGCCGCCCCGCGCCCGACGGCCCGCCCGCGCTGGCGATCTTCGACGTCGAGGGCGTCGTGCTGGACTCGACCGTCGCGCACTTCTACGCCTGGCTGCGCACGCGCGACATGCCCGAGCTCGACAAACTCGTCTGGACGGCCGGGATCGCCGCCCGCGCGCCCGGCTGGATCATGGCCGACCGCCGCTCGCGCTCGGCGTTCAACCGCAGCTTCTACCGGCTCTACAAGGACCTGCCCGCGCGCGAGCTGCGCCGCCAGGCCCAGGCGGCGCTGCCCGAGTTCATCCAGCCGCGGATCCAGCACGAGGCCGTGCGCCGGATCCGCCAGCACAAGCAGCGCGGCGACCGCGTCGTGCTCGTCACCGGCGCGCTGGACTTCCTCGTCGAGTCGCTGCAGCACCTCGGCGACGAGCTGATCGCCGCCCGCCTGGTCGAGCGCACCGGCCGCTTCACCGGCGAGCTGGCCGAGCCGCCGCTGACCGCCGACGGCCGCGCGAGCCTCGCCGCCCGGCTCGCCGCCGACCACGAGGTCGAGCTCGCGGACTGCCACGCCTACGGCGACAGCCTCGCCGACCTGCCGCTGCTCGAGCTGGTCGGCCACCCGCACGCGATCAACCCGGACTTCCGGCTCACGCGCGAGGCGCGCCGGCGGCGCTGGCCGGTCGAGACCTGGACGACCGCATAGCCGATGCTCGCGCTCGAGTACACGCCCTCGCTGCCGAAGTACCTCGCGACCCGGGCCGGGCTGCCGGTCGGGAGCCTTCAGCTCAACGACGTGCGACCGCCGCGCGCCCCGGGCGCGGACTGGCTGCACGTGCGGCCGCGCCTGTCCGGGATCTGCGGCTCCGACCAGGCGCTGCTGGGCGGCAGGGCGAGCCTGCACCTCGCGACGCTGACGTCGACGCCGTTCGTGCCCGGCCACGAGGTGGTCGGCGAGATCATGGCGGGTCCGCGCAAGGGCGAGCGCGTCGTGCTGCAGCCCGCCCTGGGCTGCGCCGCGCGCGGCCTGGCGCCGTGTGAGGAGTGCGTCCAGGGCCTGCCCGCGCTGTGCCGCCACACGACCGACGGCGTGCTCTCCGCCGGGCTGCAGACCGGCTACTGCCGCGACTCCGGCGGCGGCTGGAGCGAGGGCTTGGTCGCGCACGTCTCGCAGTTGCACCGCGTCCCCGACGACCTCAGCGACGAGGACGCCGTGCTCGTCGAGCCGCTCGCCTGCGCGCTGCACGCGGCGAAGGTCGCCGACGTCCAGCCCGGCGAGCACGTGGCGATCATCGGCGCGGGCGCGATCGGGCTGCTCACGCTCGCCGCCGTGCGCCAGGCCGCGCCCTCGGCGACGCTGATCGCCGTCGCCAAGCACCCGGGCCAGCAGACCGCGGCGCGCCGCTTCGGCGCCGACGACGTCTGCGCGCCCGACCGGATCCACCTCGAGGGCGCGCGGATCACGCGCGCGCGCCGGCTCGTCGGCCACGGCGGGCGGGAACTGCTGCTCGGCGGCTTCGACCGCGTGCTCGACTGCGTCGGCTCGGGCGCGAGCGTCGAGCAGGCGATCACGATCACGCGCCCGCGCGGGCGGGTCGTGCTCGTCGGCATGCCGGGAGAGCTCAAGGCCGACCTCGCGGCGGCGTGGCTGCGCGAGCTCGAGCTCAAGGGCGCCTACGGCTACGAGCACGACTTCCCGCAGGCGATCGCGTTCGCCGCCGAGCTCAAGCCCGGCCGGCTGATCGACCGCGGCTGGCCGCTCAAGTCGTTCAAGAAAGCACTGGAAGAGGCGCCCAGAGGCGCGCGAGGCGGACGCGTGAAGACGGTGTTCGAGATATGAGCATCGCGCCCACCCGCATGATCGAGCGCGCGCGCCGCCATGTCGCGGCCGAGCGCGAGGCGTGCGTCGTCGAGGTGCACGAGAAGTCGCCGCCGACGCTGTTTCACTCGGGCGAGCAGTTCCGGCTCGAGCGGCTGCCGGTCGGCTCGCGCGTGATCTACCCGCCGCCGCCGCTGAAGGGCCTGGCCGACGTCGAGGCCGCGATCTCGGCCGCGCTGGACTCGCCGCTCGGGATGGACCCGCTGGACAGCCTGCTGCGCCCCGGCATGCGGCTGACGATCGCGTTCGACGACATCAGCCTGCCGCTGCCGCCGATGAAGACGCCGGACATCCGCGGCCGCGTGATCGAGCAGGTGCTCGAGCGCGCCTACCGCGCCGGGGTCGACGACATCCACCTGATCGCCGCGCTGGCCCTGCACCGCCGGATGACCCCGCAGGAGCTGCGGCGGGCCGTGGGCGACCGCGTGTTCGACGAGTTCTATCCCGACCGCCTCTACAACCATGACGCCGAGGACGCGGACAACATCGTCGACCTCGGCGCGACGCGCCACGGCGAGGCGGTCGAGCTCTCGCGCCGGGCCGCGGAGTCCGACCTGCTGGTCTACGTGAACATCAACCTGGTCACGATGGACGGCGGCCACAAGTCGGTCGCCGTCGGCCTCGGCACGTACACCAGCGTCAAGGCGCACCACAACGTGCACACGATGCGCCACTCGAAGTCGTTCATGGACCCGAGCAACTCCGAGTTGCATCACTCCGCCGGCCGGCAGGGCGACGTCGTGGAGGCCGCCGTGCCGGTGTTCCACATCGAGACGACGCTCAACAACGACATGTTCGACGGGCCGCTCTCGTTCCTGGCCAAGCCGGAGGCGCGCTGGACCCCGCGCGACCAGGCGACCTTCGCGGCGATCAAGCGCACGACCGATCGGCTGAGCCCGAGCGCGCGCCGCAAGCTCTTTCATAAGAGCACCGCGCCGTACGCGGTGACCGGCGTCACCGCGGGGGCGGTCGCGCCCGTGCACGAGGTGACGCTCGAGCGCTGCGCCGCCCAGCAGGCCGTCGCGGTCTCCGGGCAGTCGGACATCGTGACCGCCGGGCTGCCGTACGTCTGCCCCTACAACGTCGACTCGATCATGAACCCGATCCTGGTCATGTGCCTGGGGCTCGGGTACTTCTTCAACCTCTACCGCGGCGTCCCGCTGGCCCGCGCGGGCGGCGTGATGATCTTCACGCACCCGGTCGCGCCGGACTTCCACCCGGTCCACCACCCGTCCTACGTGGACTTCTTCGAGGAGGTCCTGACCGAGACGACCGACCCGGTGGAGATCGAGCGGCGCTTCGAGAAGGGCTACGCCGAGGACGACTGGTACCGCCACCTGTACCGCACGAGCTACGCCTACCACGGCGTGCACCCGTTCTACATGTGGTACTGGGGCGCGCACGGCCTCCAGCACCTCGGCGACGTGATCTTCGTCGGCGGCGATCCCGAGGCGTGCCGGCGGATGGGCTTCCGCCGCGCCGACACGCTGCGCGACGCGCTGGAGATGGCCGAGCAGGTCGTCGGCCGCGACCCCACCCTGACGCACTTCCATTGCCCGCCGCTGTTCTACACCGAGGTGGGCGACACTCGCCCGGGGGGCGAGGTCGCTGGGAGAAGCTCGCCCGGGGGGCTCGTTCTCCCGCCGTCGCGGAGGGGCGGGGCGTGAGTCTGCTGGAGCGGCTCGCGGGGCCGAACGCGAGCGCGCGCGAGAAGCCGCCGCGGCGCTGGCGCACGGTCACCGCCGGCCGCGACCCGTGGGCGCGCCGCGGCGCCGGCGACGAGGCGTGGCTGCGCGAGCCCAAGCCCGCGCTGGTGCGCGAGCTCGCGCAGCGGACGCTGCTCTTCCCGGCCACGCGCGCGCTCGCGATGCCGACGATCCACGGCGCCGCCGACCTGATGCACGCGCCCCAGCCCGCGATCCTCGCCCCCAACCACGAGAGCGACATCGACACGCCGCTGGTGCTGCTCGCGCTGCCGTACGCGTGGCGCTCGCGGACCGTGGTGGGCGCGGCGAGCGACCGCTTCTACCGCAAGCGCAGCTACGCGCTGATCGCCGGCTTCTGGATCAACACGTTCCCGTTCGACCGCGGCGGCGGCCAGCGCCGCGGGCTGGCGGCCGCCGCCGCCCACCTGCGCGACGGCCGCAACGTCCTCCTGTTCCCGCAGGGCACGCGCGGCGCGGGACCCGGCGCCTATCGCGCCGGCGTCGCCGAGCTGGCGCTCGCGACCGACGCGCCGATCATCCCCGTGCACCTCGAGGGCAGCGCGCTGATCATGCCCAAGGGCCGCGGGCTGAACCGCCGCGCGCGCACCACGGTCACGTTCGGCCGCCCGCTGCACCCGCGCCCCAACGAGGCGCCCGCCGCGCTGACGGCGCGCCTCGAACGCGCGATCGAGCACGTAAGCTCCTGAGGCATGATCGAGCGCGCCCCCTTCGGCGCGACCGGACACGAGTCCAGCCGCGTGATCTTCGGTGCCGCGGCGCTGGGCGACGTCTCCAAGCGAGACGCCGACCAGGCGCTGGAACTGCTCCTCGAGCACGGCATCAACCACATCGACGTCGCCGCCAGCTACGGCGACGCGGAACTGCGCATCGCCACCTGGCTGCGCGAGCACGAGTTCTTCCTCGCCACCAAGACCGGCGCGCGCACGTACGCCGCGGCGCGCGAGGAGATCCGCCGCTCGCTGCACCGCCTGGGCGTCGACCACGTCGACTCGATCCAGTTGCACAACCTCGTCGACGTGATCGAGTGGGACATCGCGCTGAGCCCCGGCGGCGCGCTGGAGGCCGCACTCGAGGCCCGCGAAGAGGGCCTGGTGCGCTTCATCGGCGTCACCGGCCACGGCCTGACGGTGCCGACGATGCACGCCCGCAGCCTGGCCCGCTTCGAGTTCGACTCCGTGCTGTGCCCGTACAACTGGCGTCAGATGCAGGACACGCACTACGCCAGGGAATTCACGGCCCTGGCGGAGCTCTGCGCGCAGCGCGACGTCGCGCTGCAGACGATCAAGAGCGCGGCCTACCGCCCGTGGGAGGGGCGCGAGAAGACGGCCTCGACGTGGTATGAGCCGCTGACCGAGCAGGCCGATCTCGACCTCGCGACGCACTGGGTGCTGGGCAACCCGCAGGCGTTCCTGCTCACCACCGGCGACGTGACGGTGCTGCCGAAGCTGCTCGACGCGGCCGAGCGGTTCCAGACGCGCCCCAGCGACGAGCAGATGGCGGAACTGGTCGCGCAGCGCGGGATGGAACCGCTGTTCACGTAGCCACGCGGTCCAGCAACTCGCGCAGCGTGCGCAGCAGCGTCACGCGGTCGAACGGCTTCTCGAGGAACGCGCTGCCCGGCGGCAGGTTCCCGCGGCCGTGCACGGTGTCGGCGGTGTAGCCGGAGAGGAACAGCGTGCGCAGCCCGGGGCGCAGGTCCTGCAGCCGGCGCGCGAGCTCGGGACCAGGCATGTCGGGCATGATCACGTCCGAGACGAGGCCGTCAATGCGCCCGGGCTCGGCGTCGACGATCGCCAGCGCCTCCGACGGGCGGTCCGCGCTGAGCACCCGGTAGCCCGCGCGCGAGAGCAGGCGCTCGACCAGGCTGCGGACGCTGTCCTCGTCCTCGCAGACGAGGATCGTCTCCGCGCCGCCGAGCCGGTCCTCGCCCGCGCGCGGGTCCGGGAGCGGCGCCGCCTTCTCGGTCGTCGCGGGCAGGAAGAGCTTGAAGACCGTTCCGTGGCCGATCTCCGAGTACACGCGCACGTAGCCGCCGGACTGCGAGATCGCACCGTGCACGCTGGCCAGTCCCAGCCCGGTGCCCTCGCCGACGGTCTTGGTGGTGAAGAACGGCTCGAAGATGTGCGGAAGGACCTCGCGGTCGATCCCGGTGCCGGTGTCCGACACGCTGAGGCACACGTAGTGCGCCGGTCCATCCTCCTCGTCGAGGTAGAGCGTCCGCGTCTCGATCGTCAGCGTGCCGCCGTTGGGCATCGCGTCGCGCGCGTTGACCGCGAGGTTGACGATCACCTGCTCGAGCTGACCCGCGTCGGCGAGCACGTTCGGAAGCTCCGGCTCGAGCCGGGCCTCGACCGCGATGTCCTCGCCGATCAGCCGGTCGAGCATCGGGACGAGCCCGCGCGCGACCTCGCTCAAGTCGAGCAGCACGGGATCCAGCAGCTGGCGCCGCGAGAAGGCCAGGAGCTGGCTCGTCAGCGCCGCGGCGCGCTGCGCGGCGCGCTCGATCTCCTCGAGCTCCTCGGCGCCCGTTCCACCGTTGACCAACGCGCGCGCGAGGCCGCCGTAGCCGGTGATGACCGTCAGCAGGTTGTTGAAGTCGTGCGCGATGCCACCCGCGAGCTGGCCGACCGCCTCCATCTTCTGCGCCTGGCGCAGCTGGGCCTCGAGCTTCTGGCGCTCGGTCACGTCGCGCGCGATCACCCCGCCGGCCACGATCGTGCCGTGCGCATCGCGGATCGGGAACGCGGTGTAGGAGATCTCGACGCGCCCGCCGTCCTTGCGCACCGCCACCCCCTCGTTGACGACCGTCTCGCCGCGTCCCAGGCGGGCGAACAGCGACTCGAGCATCCGCGACTGCTCGCCGGCGTCCGACAGGACCGCGATCGACCGGCCGACGATCTCGTCGGCGCCGTATCCGTAGACCCGCTCGGCGGCCGCGTTCCAGACGATCACGGAGCCGTTGGTCTCGAACGTGTAGATCACGTCGGGCGAGCTCTCCACGATCGTGGCCAGACGCCGGATCGCGAGCTCGTTCTCACGCCGGCGCGTGATGTCGCGCGCGATCAGGGAGATGCCGGCGATCGTCCCGGACGCGTCGTGGATGATCGACGCGGTCGCCTCGACCGGCACGGTCGAGCCGTCGCGGCGCACGTGCAGCACCTCGTCGTTGACCGAGCCGACCTCGCGCAGGTGCGCGCGCGACTCAGGCATCTCGGCCTGGCGGTCGGGAGGGATGATCAGCTCGGTCAGCGAGCGGCCGATCGCCTCGTCGCGGTGATAGCCGTAGAGCCGCTCGGCGCCGGCGTTCCAGTCCGTGATCGTCCCGTCGAGCGCGGAGACGACGATCGCGTCGCCCGAGGTCTCGACGAGCGCGGCGAGCCGCCGCGCCGCGCGCTCGCCGGCGACGCGCTGGGTGATGTCGCGCACGTGGATGACGAGCGACGCCTGGCGCAGCGGGGTGACCGTGACCTCGGCGGGGAACTGGCTGCCGTCGGCGCGGCAGGCGGTCAGCTCCAGCGGCTCCCAGAAGCGGTCCGGCAGGCCGCCGCCGGCGATGAAGTCGGCCAGCGGGCGGCCGAGCATCTCCTCGCGCGCGCGCCCGAAGATCCGCTCCGCGGCGGCGTTGAAGAGCAGCACGAGCCCGCCGCCGTCGACCATGATGATGGCGTCGCCCGTCGCCTCGACGATCGCCCGCTCGCGCTCCTGACCGACCCGGCGCGCCTGCTCCAGGCGCTCGAGCGTGCGGCCGGTGAGCACGATCAGCACGCCGAACAGGACGACCAGGGACGTGCAGTAGATCGCGAGCCCTTCCTCGGTGCCGTACAGACCGGCGCGCTGCCCCTGCAGACGGACATAGGCGATCGCGACCGGAGCCAGGACCGCCGGCGGCGTGAGCCGGCGCACCAGCGTGCCGCCCGCACCGTCGCTCAGCGCGAGCGCCGCGAGCCCGACCTGCGGGCGCGCGATCAGCAGCCCGATGCTGAGCGCGAAGCAGGCCAGCGCGGACGGCAGCGCCATCGGGGTCACCAGCGACGAGCCGAACCCGCGCTGCAGGTTCGTGACGTCGAACAGGTAGCCGAGCAGCGCGAGCCCGGCGATCAGCGCGATCGCCAGCGCCTCCAGCTGCGCCGGGCGCAGCAGTCCAGAGCCGCGGTCAAGGCTCCACAGCGAGGCGCCGAAGAGCACGAAGCAGACGGAGGTATTGGCACCCATGCGCCCCGGCGTGCCGTTCGCGGAGACGCTGCCGAAGTCGATGCCCAGCGACCGGTCGAGCAGATACTCGGCCAGCGTCAGCACGCCGATCAACGCGACGGCCAGCGCGAGCGCGCGCGCCGCCGCCGGCCGGCGGTCGACGAGCACCAGTGCCGCCGAGGCGAGCAGAAGGCCGACCCCGGTGCTCGGCACCATCGGCGGCAACGACGGCGAGAAGCCCTGCAGCGTCGCGCTGCCGATCAGGGCACCGAACATCGCCACGAGCGCGATCACGGCCGCGCTCGCGGGCGCGGCGTGCCGCCGGCGGAAGGGTCCAGGGTCCGTCCTCATGCAGGCCGTCCCGCTCGATCGTAGCCGCGTCAGGCGGGGCGACGCGCGTCGTCGCGGTCGCGCATCCAGGACGTGAGCGCCGATGCCGTCATCGGGCGCGCGAGGTAGTACCCCTGGGCCTCGTCGCAGAGCAGTCGCGCGAGCACGTCCCAGGTGCCCGCGGACTCGACGCCCTCGGCGACGACCCGCATGCCGAGCCGCCGCCCGAGGTCGACGGTGGCCTGGACGATCGCGGCGTCGCGGTGGTCGTGCGGCAGGCGCATGACGAACGAGCGGTCGATCTTCAGCTCGTCGACGTCGAGCGCGCGCAGGTGGCCGAGCGAGGCATGTCCGGCACCGAAGTCGTCGAGCGCCGTGGCCACGCCGATCGCGCGCAGCCCGGCGAGCACCACGAGCGTCCGCTCGGGGTCGGCCATCACGACATCCTCGGAGACCTCGAGCTGGAGCGCGGACGGCGGGTAGGCGCGCCGCTCCAGCAGCCGCTGGATCTCCGTCGGCAGGCCGAGGTCCAGCAGGTCCGCCGGACCGAGGTTGACGGCCACGGTGAGGTCGAAGCCGTCGCGCCGGCGCGCGCCGATCTCCTCCAGCGCGCGGTCGACCACGAACGCGGTCAGCGCGCGGCCGAGCCCGCTCTGCTCGGCCAGCGGCAGGAACTCCGCCGGCATCAGCAGCCCGCGGCGCGGGTGCGCCCAGCGCACGAGCGCCTCGACGCCGTGCACCTCGCCGCTCGCGAGCTGCGCCTTGGGCTGGTAGTGGAGGACGAGCTCGCCGGCGTCCAGGCCGTCGCGCAGCTCACCCAGCAGCTCGAGCCGGCGGCGCGAGTGATGGTCGCGCTCGGGGAGGTAGACCTCGTGGCCGGTGCGCGTGCGCTTGGCCTCGTACATCGCGATGTCGGCGCGCTGGAGCAGCCCGAGCGGGTCGTCGGCGTGCTCGGGGAAGAGCGCGATCCCGATGCTGGCGTCGATGTGCACGCGGATGCCGCCGACGCCGAAGGAGCGCTCGAGCGCGCGCCGCAGCCGCAGGCCCGCCGCGCTCGCCGACGCCTCGTCGCCCGGCACGAGCACGACCGCGAACTCGTCACCGCCCAGGCGGGCGAGCGTGTCGTCGGGTTGCAGCGCCTCGCGCAGGCGTGGCCCGATCTGGCGCAGAACCTGGTCGCCGGCGTAGTGGCCGAGCGTGTCGTTGAGCTCCTTGAAGCCGTCGAGGTCGATCAGGAGCAGCGCAAGCTCGCCGCCGCCGTCGCGCGTGGCCGCGATCGATTCGCCGAGCCGGGCAATCAGGTGGCGGCGGTTGCTGAGCCCGGTCAGGTCGTCGGTGATGGCCTGCGTGTGGCTGGCCTGCAGCCGATCGGTCACCGTGTAGCCCGCACGGCCCATCCCCGTCAGAACTGTGACGGTGGCAAGCGCCGACGCGGCCGCAGGAATGTCTACAAACTGACCGATCGTCAGCAACGTCAGGGCGATTGCCGCAAAGCTGAGGATCGCCGTCAGCACCACCGGACTGAATTCCGGCCCCGCGGCGACGCGGCGCTCGGGCAGCCAGGCGGCGGTTGCGAGCGGCGGCGCGGCGAGCCACGCGAAGTCGGTGCCGGCGCCCATCGCGACGATCCCCGCCAGCGCGCACAGCACGGCCGGGCTGAGCCGCCAGCGGCTCAGCGCGAGCACGGCGGCGACCGCGCAGGCCGCCGCGGACGCCGAGGCGCTGGCGCCGATCGTCAGTGCCAGGGCGAATGTCGCGGACCCGCCCATCACGGCGTCGAGCCAGGACATCCGCAGCAGCCCGAAGCGCCGCTCGACGAGCGCGATCGTTCCCGCCAGCGCCAGCAGGCCGGACGTGACGTCGATCCCCGCGCCGAACTCGGTCGCCGCCTCGCAGGCCAGCGCGAGCGCGAGCAGGGTGGCGGCGCGGCGGTTGACGGGGCGCAGCACGGCGTCCGCGGCGCACGCCGCGGCACCGCAGATCAGCACGCCTCCAGCCGCGGACTCCAAGAACACCGAGTGGATCCTGCCTCAACACGGTCCCGACAGACAACTTCGTCCTCGCGGATGACACCGAGGCTCTTCCTGACGAGCCCGGATGGCTCGAAGCGCTACCAGCTGACCACCGACGGCGGCTACTCCTCCCCGTCGCAGGCTCGCGATACCGACTCCGGCCAGCAGCTCGTGCTCGCCGCGACGCACGGCCCGGCCTGGTCGGGCGAGCCGCCGTATCCCGAGCCCGACTACCTGGGCGGCGACTCCGGCCTGGCCGAGTCGACGATCGAGGCCGCGGCCCGGTCGGCAAGGTCGTCAACCCCACGTGGTCAGCCGACGGCACGCAGCTCGCCTACGGCGTGCACGTGATGAGCATCCCGGCCGACCTGGACTGCGCCAAGGTCACCGACCGGCTGCTCGTCCCGGGCGGTGAGCACGCGGCCTTCGGTCCCGCCGACGTCGTCGTGCCAGCCGCCGCGCCCGCGCCGGCGAGCGGGCCCTAAGGACGGTGCGACCACGAAATACTGGTCGGCCGGGCGGCCGTCGACGTCCTGGAGCTCGACGCTGTGCACCACCTTGCACTCCAGCGCGCACGGCGAGGCGGCCACGCGCGGCGGGGCGACGAGCCGCGAGGGCGCGGTCTCGAGGCCCGCGAACTCCCACTCGCTCTCGTCGCGCGGCAGCGTCGCCGACGTCTGGTTCATCGCCTCGCGCAGCTTCCAGGTCGGCATGTTCCAGACGAACTCGCCGCCCGCGTGCGCGAACGTCGCCGAGTGCTTGGCCCCGCTGCTCGAGAAGCCGAGCATCGGCGGGTTCTCGCCGACCGCGTTGAAGAAGCTGTACGGGGCGAGGTTGAGCTCGCCGTCGGGGCCGATCGTCGACATCCACCCGATCGGGCGCGGCGCGATGACGGCCTTGAACGGGTCGTGGGGAAGGAGGTCGCGATCGCGCCGGTCGGGTTCATAGAAGAGCATGCCTCCTGCATACTGTCCGGAGTGGACGAACGCCGTCGGAGTCCCCGGTTCCAGGTCGAGTTCGGATGCACGCTCTCGCGCCGCACCGGCAAGGTCGTCGAGGGCAAGACGGTGGACGTCGGTCCCGGCGGCATGTGCGTCTCGACGACGCGACCGTTGGCCACCGACGAGCTGCTCGAGTTCGCGCTGCCCGAGCGGCCGCGCTTCACCGGCCGCGCGCGGGTGCTGCGCGAACAGCGCTACCACGTCTACGCGCTGCGCTTCGAGCGCCTGAGCGACGACGCGCGCGCGCAGCTCGCGGAGTTCGGCCAGCCCTAGAGCGGCACCGTGTTGCGCGCGGCCTGGTGCCGCGATCTCGACCGTCTTCAGGCCGCGCGCGATCATCCGCGTGACCTCGACCTCGCGCTGCGAGAGGCCGTACGCCTCGACGATCACCGGCGCGACGTCCGAGGCGCGCGCAGGCCCTGCGCCTCGCGCTGCCGCTGACCCGGCTGCCGGGCGCGCCGGCCGTGGGGCTGATCTGGGGCGACGGCGAGCCCCTGACGCCGGGCCCGGTCGGCGACGCGCTCACGCGCCGCACCGCCCAAGCGCTGCGGGGTCGAGGCCGCTCAGTAGAGGTCGTCGCTGCGGACCTTGACGGTCTGCACCGCGTAGCCCGGCGTGCCGGAACTGAGCTGCGCCGAGCCGGCCACGAGCGGCCAGAACCACAGCCGGTCCAGACGCACCGCGTAGCGCTTGACGCCCGGGCGCGGCAGGAACGACACGCTGAACGGACCGCCCGGCGCGCTCACCTCCACCTCGATCCGCGCGATCGAGCCGGTGGGCGCGCCGGTGACGATCGCGTACGGCACGCAGTCGGGACCCGACGAGCAGCGCGGGCGCTGCGCGCCGCGCGAGTAGCTCGGGATGCCGCCGAGGTCGACGGCGGCGGCCAGCCGCGACTTCCAGTAGTCGAGCGGGATCGCCTGCCCCGGCGCGCGGCGCTCGAGCACGTCCCACGCCGTCCCGTCGGGGCCCTGGTGCTCGGGGACGTAGTGCTGGATCGCCCACGCGAACACGATCGGCGTACGGACCGGGTAGATCACGTTGTCGATGTTGAGGTCGCGGCGGTAGACGAGCCGCGGCGGCGCCTCGCGGTCGAGGATCCGGACGAGCTGCTCCTGCTGGGCGCGGGGCGCCGCGTTGTAGAGCGCGATCTGAAACGGCGGCCGCTGGCCGAGCAGCGGGTAGAGGATCTGGACGTCGCCGAGCGTCGCGAAGCGGCTCGCGTGAAGGTACGGCGACACCTGCGGCACGATCGTCTGCGCCTCGGGCATCAGCGCGAAGCGCCCGGGGGCGAAGCGCGCGGCGCGGACCGCGTCGAGCTTCGTGCCGTCGGCCAGCAGGCGGGCGTCGGCGACCGCGGTGGCCGGCACCTGCAGCGCGTCGAGCGCGAAGGTGGCGGGCTTGGCGGCACCGACCGTCTGCACGACCGCCAGCAGGGCGCCCGCGAACAGCCCCGCGGCGAGCGCCCCGGCGAGCACGCGGCGGCTCCAGGTCAGCACGATCGTCCACGCCAGGCCGACGAGCGGCAGGTACAGCACGAGCTGGGACTGCGGGCGGACGAGGTGCTTGAACAGCACCAGCGAGCCGGCGCCCGCGGCGCCGAGCAGGATCAGCGAGGCCGCCCGGCTCCCCGACAGCCGCACGGCGACCGCGATCACCACCACCAGCGCGGGGATCGTCACCAGCAGGGTGACCAGGCCGGGCGCGAGCGAGAGGCCGGCCAGCGGGCCCGCGTCCGGGTAGATGCCGGCGAACGCGGACACCGCCCGCGCGGAGCCGAACCAGTCGACGTTCTCGGTGAATGTGCCGGTCGCCGCCCACACGAGCGCCACGGCGGCGAGCGCGGCGAGCACCGGCAGCGCGTCCACGAACGCCGCGACCGCGCTGCTCCAGCGCCGCAGCGGGGGCTCGAACAGCAGCTCGCCGGCCGCGACGAAGACCATGCCGCCGACGCCGTAGAGCAGGATGTCGGCCTCCATCGCGCCGGTCAGCGCGCACAGCCCGAACAGCACGGCGTGCGCGGGCGTGAGACGGCGGCTGCGCAGCGGGCCCGCCGCCGCGTAGGCGACCGGGATCAGCAGCGCCGGCAGGTAGCGCCAGAAGTTCGGCGGCACGAACACGCTGGCGGGCTCGAGCAGGCTGATCAGCACCACCGCGAGCAGGCACAGCGCGATCCGCAGCGGCCGCGGGCCGGCGAGCCGATACAGCGACCACGCGGCGACCGCGAGCAGGACGCCCTGCCATGCGAAGCGCCACAGCGGCCCGGACGGGAAGTCCTGGAGCAGCGCGAAGTTGCCGTACGGGTACCAGAAGTCGACCATCGGCTTCAGGCCCTGCTGCTGCAGCCAGTCCCACGTGACCAGGCTCTGCACGTCCCAGGTGACGCCGAACGGGGCCCGCGACGGCGCCACGAGCAGCGCGTCCAGATCGGGGAAGAGCGTCAGCAGCGCCACTCCCGCGCCGAGCGCGGTCAGCCACGCGCTGCGGCGCGAACCCGCAGGGGGCGCGCCAGCGGCGGGAGCGCCGCGGCGCGCCACGATCGCGGCGCCCGCGAGCACCAGCACGACCAGCACGCCGCCCGCGAGCTGGCGGTGCTGGTACGGGAACTCGAAGAACGCCGCGCCGCCCACGGCGTCGTCCACCGGCACGCCGGCGCCGAGGCCGGCGGGCAGCCAGCGGTACAGCGCGTAGCCGGCCAGCCACGTCGCTGCCAGCGCGAGCGCCGCGACGCCCGCGGCGCGGGGTCTGAGCACGGCGAGCGGCGCGAGGACTCCGAGCAGCGCCGCTCCCGTGAGCAGGTCGGTGGCGTCGAGCCCGAGCGGCTCGGCGGCGCCGAGCGCCCACGCCAGCGCTCCCGCCAGCACGGTGAGCCCCGCGGGCGCCAGCCACCGCGCGGTCCGCCGAGCTCGTGAGCTGTCGGGAGCGAGGGTCGTGGACAAGCGGCGCGTGCGGCTACTTGCGCTCCAGCACCACGACGGGGATCTCGCGATCGGTCTTGGTCTGGTAGTTGTTGTAGTCCGGCCACTCGGAGGTCATCGTCTTCCACATCTCGGGCTTCTCGTCCGGCGTGGCGACGCGCGCCGTGGCGGCGAACTTGTCGCCCTTGACCTGGACCTCGACGTCCGGATCGGCCCGCAGGTTGACGAACCAGGCGGGTGGCTGGGGCGCGCCGCCCTTGGACGCGACGATCAGGTACTTGTCGCCGCTGCGGCCGTAGATCAGCGGTGCGACGCGCTTCTCACCCGACTTGCGCCCGGTGGTGGTCAGCAGCAGGGTGTGCGTCCCCTGCCAGTCGTGGCCCTCCTCGCCGCCGGTGGCGACGTACCGGTCCACGTGTTCCTTGCCGAAGAGCATGGGTGAACTGTACGAGCGGTCCATTGACCCGCGCTGGCTGCCCGGAACAGGATCGGCCCGAGGGCGAAGCGAGGGGGAAAGGTCTGATGCGCGAACGCGTGCTGGTGGCGGCCGACCATGAGCTGGTGCGGCTGGGGCTGCGATGCCTGCTGGGGCGGCTCGCGGCGGGTCCGGAGGAGGCCGACGTGGCGCTCGTCGATGCGCATGCACCGCGGGTGGCGCGTGCGCTCGCGCGCCGCCTGCCGGTCGCGCTGCTGTGTTCGCGCTGGGACATCGTGCCCGCGCGAGCGGCGGGGCAGCTGGGGGCGCTGGGCGTGCTCTCACGCGAGGCGCCGGCCGCGGAGCTGCGTGCGGCGGTGCGCGAGCTCGTGCAGGGCCGCCAGGTCGACGTCCCGTGCCCCGCGCCGGCGCCTGTGCGCTTCCTCGCGTCCGAGCGCGAGATCCTGCGGCTGACCGCAGCGGGCCTGACGGACGCGGAGATCGGCGCGCGCGTGCACCTCTCGCCGGGGACCGTCAAGCAGCGCACGCGCGAGCTGTGCGCGCGGCTCGGCGTGGCCAAGCGCGCGGCCGCGGTCCAGGCCGCGCGGCGCATGGGGTTCCTGCCCGAGCCGCCGCCGGTGCCGGCGCCGGCGAGCCGCGCTCGGGTGCTCGTCGCCGAGCCCGCCGACGTGCTGCGCGCCGCGCTGGAGGTCGCGCTGGCCCCGCGCTGGGTCGCGGCCGGCGCGGCGGCCGCGCGGCGGATCGCCCCGCTGGCGGACGTGGTGCTCGTCGGCGGCGACCTGCCGCTGGACGGCGTGCGCCTGCACGGCGGCGAGAGCGTGGCCGCGGTGCGCGCCGCCGTGCACGGCGTCGCGCCGGTGCTGGCCGTCTCCCCGCGCGAGCGCGATGTGCTGCACGCGCTGGCCACCGGCGCCACCAACGTCGAGATCGCCGGCCGCCTCGGGCTCTCGCCCTACACGGTCAAGCAGCACACGTCGAGCATCTATCGCAAGCTCGGCGTCCGCAACCGGGCCGAGGCGTCGGCGCGCGTCGCCGACATCCCCCAAAAGGCAGGCCTTGGCGGTGTGGCCGCGGGGCGGGCATAGCATCGCGACGAGGGCTCATAGACCTGAGGGGGTTGTGGAGATGAAGTCGTTGTGCGCCGCGGGGGTGGCGCTCGGCGTGCTGGCGTTCGGGGCCGGGACGGCCTCCGCCCAGTCGCTGCCGACCGGCCGGACCACGTATCGCGATCTCGCGTCCACCAACGCGGAGCTGCACTCGCTCGCCGCCGCCCATCCCGACACGGTCAAGCTGATCAAGCTCGACCGTCAGTCGCTGCTGGGACGCGACATCGAGGGCATCGAGATCGCCCATCGCGTCGACGACGACGACGGCCGCCCGACGTTCTACGTCGGCGGCGTGCTGCACTCGCGCGAGTGGCCGTCGGTGGACTTCGCGATGGAGTTCGCGAACGACCTGCTGATGAACGACGGGACCGACGCGCGGATCACCGCGCTGCTCGAGAACGGGCGCGTGACGATCGTGCCGATGCAGAACCCGGACGGCTACGACGTCTCGCGCCGCAACGTCAACGGCAACCAGCAGAAGCGCGGCAACTGCCGCTTCCAGCCGGGCGTGATCCCCACGCAGGCGCAGTGCGACGCCGCCAACTCGGTCAACCAGGGCGTCAACAACAACCGCAACTTCGGGCCGTTCTGGGGCGGCGACGGGTCGAGCTCCTCGCTGACCAACACGAACTACCGCGGCGAGGCGCCGCTGTCGGAGCCCGAGAACGCCGCCTACGCGGACTACCTGGCGACGCACAACGTCACGCTGGGGATCGACATGCACACGCCCGACCGGCGCCTGCTGAGCGTGCAGTCCTCGCTCAACGAGCCGCGCGTGATCGCCGACCAGGACGTCTACACGAACCTCACCAACTCGCTCGCCGACAAGAACCTCGTCGGCTGGCCGCACGGCCCGTGGACGAGCGTCTACTACGAGGCCACCAGCACCGAGGAGGAGCAGACCTATTACACGTACGGCGCGTTCGGCTTCACGACCGAGGCGACGCCCGGCTTCAGCGGCAACAACACGTACCACCCGCCGTATCAGGCCGTGATCGACAACTACTGGGGCATCGGCCAGTACCCCGGCGCGACGATCCGCGGGACGCTGCTGGACATGTTCACGGCGACCGAGAACGCGGCGCTGCACTCCCAGCTCGCCGGCACGGCGCCGCCCGGCGCGACACTGACGCTGAGCAAGGACTTCATGAGCGACACGTCGCCGGCCGTGTGGACGACCGGCGGGGCGCCGGAGATCCACTCGTTCGGAGTTCACCTGCGCTACTCGATGAAGGTGCCGGCCAGCGGGAGGTTCGACTGGCACGTGAACCCGTCGCTGCGCCCGAGCCAGTACACGAGCGAGTTCGTGCCGGAGTCCTACACGGTCACGTGCACCGCCCCCGACGGGACGCTGCTCGAGACCAACAAGGTGACGCTCGCGCGCGGGCAGACCGTCAACATGTCGCTCTGCACGCAGGGCGGGGTAGGCGGGACGGTGCCGGCCACGCTGGCGCTCACGCTCGGGCCGCCGGCGAGCTTCGCGCCGTTCACGCCGGGCATCGCGCGGACGTACGACACGTCGACGAGCGCGGTCGTGGTGAGCACGGCGGGCGACGCGAAGCTGACCGTCCGGGACCCGTCGAGCACGGCGCCGGGACACCTCGTCAACGGCGCGTTCAGCCTGCCCGCACCGCTGCAGGCGTCGGCCGCCAGCCTCGGCGGCGCGCCGTCCTCGTTCTCGCCGCTGAGCGCCGACCCGGTGCCGCTGCTCGCCTACAGCGGGCCGGTCTCCAACGACGCCGTGACGCTGTCGTTCCGGCAGACGATCGGGTCGGGCGACGCGCTGCGCACGGGCACGTACGCCAAGACGCTCACGTACACGCTCTCGACGACGAGCCCGTAATGCGCCGCGCGCTCATCGGCGCCGTGCTGGCGGGCGCGCTGCTGCCCGCCGGCCAGACGCTCGCGGGCCCGGCGCCGCGCGGCGACGTGAGCCGCTGCGCCGGGCGCACGGGGGATGCGGCGCGGGCGTGCTACGGGCGCGAGCTCGCGCTCCAGCTCGGCACGCGCGTGGCGCCGGTGGCCACGCCCGCGCCGTTCGTGTGCGCGCTGCACGCCGCGCGCGGAGGGCGCGGCGCGTGAGCCGCGCGGGGCCGCCCGGCCCCTCCGGGCGCAACCGCGCGCGGGGCCGCCGCTCCCGGGCGCTGCTCGCCTGGCGGCGCCCGGTGGGCCGGCTGCTGCCGCTGCTCCTCGTGCTGGCGGGCTGCGGCGGCGCGGCCGCCCCGCGCGCGGCGGCGCCCGCGCCCGACCTCAGCCGCTGCGCGGACACCGCCTGCTTCGCGCGCGAGCTGCGCGCGATCGTCGACGCGGCGCGCGACCCGTCGGCGGCCGTCGACGGCATCACCGCCGCGGCCTACGCCGACCCGGGCGGCCTACTGCTGCGCAACTGCCACGGGCTGATGCACACCGTCGGGCGCGAGTACGCCGCGCGCCGCCACGTCACGCTCGCGAACCTGATGACCGTGCTCCCGCGCAGCAACGATCCGGCGTGCGCTGGCGGCTTCGCGCACGGCGTCGTGACCGGCGTGGCGCCGGAGATCGAGCGCGCCGGGCCCGCGCAGGCGCAGCACGTCTGCGCCAGCGCCGGCACGCGCTTTCAGCGCTACAGCTGCACGCACGGCTTCGGGCACGCGTTCATGCGGCTGAATCAGGATCAGATCGTGCCCGCGCTGAAGCTGTGCGCCCAGCTCGGGCCGCAGTACGCGCCCGACTGCGCGCAGGGCGCCTACCACGACCACTGGTTCGCGCTCAAGGGCGCCGACGGCACGCGGGCGCCGGCCGGCGCCGTAACCGACCCCAAGACGCTCTGCGCTCAGGCGCCCGCCGAGTTCGTGCGCGCGTGCTGGTACCGCGCGTTCGTCGAGCTCGCCGACGGCAACCCGGTGAGCTCCGCCGCTGACATCCGGCAGCTCTGCGGCGGCGACCTGCGCGGGCTCCAGCGCCAGGGCTGCATCACCGGCGCGGCGGTGATCGGTCCCGGCGACCCGCGCGAGCAGCTCGCGATCTGCCGCGACATGGCCGCCGCCGACGTGACGAGCTGCATCCGCGGCACCAAGGTCCAGGACATGCTCGCCTACTCGCCCAGGATCTACCCGATCCTGATCGGCGACTGCGGGCGCTTCCGCGGCGCCGGCGCGGCCAGCTGCTACCGCTGGCTGGGCACGGCGCTCGGCGTGCTGACCGACGGCAAGTTCGCGCAGACCGGCTGCCCGACGCTGCCCAACCCCGGCCGGCGCGAGTGCGCCGCCGGCGTGAAGGCGATGGAAGGACCGCTCGTCACGTTTAGCTGAACGGCGTTCTGCAATCCCGCGAACGAGGGGTTCCGCACGCCGCGGCCGCTCCCACGCCCTCCGCGACGCCCACTCCGGCGCCGACGGTGACGCCGCCCCGTCCGGCTCACCGTGGTCGTGCGGCGCCCGGACGGCACGGCGCAGACGCTCGCGCGCACCGTCAAGGAACGCCGTCGGTAAGCTGGCGCCCGGGCTCGCGTGGCCCGGATCGTGCGATCTCATGGAGGAGGGCAATGGCGCGCGTGCTGGTGGTGGGCGGCGCCGGCTACGTCGGTGGCTGGCTGGTCGATAGAGCGCTCGAGGCCGGGCACCGGGTGCTGGTTTACGACCTCCTGCTCTACGAGGACCGCTACCTCAAGGACGTCCCGTTCATGAGCGGCGACGTGCTGGACCGCGAGCGGCTTCAGCGTGCGCTGGTGTGGGCCGACGTCGTCGTGTGGCTGGCCGCGCTGGTCGGCGACCCGGCGTGCGCGCTCGATCCCGCGCTGACCCGCAAGATCAACCTCGAGGCTGTCGAATGGCTGGCCGACGTCTTCGACGGGCGGATCATCTTCCCCTCGACCTGCTCGATCTACGGCGCACAGGAGGACGAGCTCGACGAGGACAGCCCCACGGCGCCGCTCTCGCTCTACGCCGAGACCAAGCTCGCGGCCGAGCGGATGCTGCTCGAGCGCCGGCCGGAGAGCCTGGTGCTGCGGCTGGCGACGCTCGCGGGCCTCGGCGACACGTATTCGCGCGTGCGCTTCGACCTCGTCGTCAACCTGCTGGCCGCGCGCGCGAAGATGGTCGGCGAGCTGCAGGTGTTCGGCGGCCTGCAGTACCGCCCGCTGCTGCACGTGCGCGACGTCGCCACCGCGGTCGTGCCGCACCTGGAGTCGAGCGTCGGCGGCTTGTACAACCTCGGCACCGAGAACGTGACGATCATGACGCTGGCCGAGCGCGTGGTCGCGCGCGTCGCCGACGCCACCATCCAGCGTGTCGAGACCCCGTTCCAGGACACCCGCAACTACCGCGTCTCGTTCCGAGGCCGAGCAGGCGCTCGGCTTCGAGGCCCGCTTCACGATCGACGACGCGATCGACGAGATCGGCGAGATCATCGACGACGGCCGCGTGAAGGACCCGACGCTGTCGCAGTTCTCCAACCTCGACGCGCTGCGGCCGTACCTGCGCCCCGAGGCGATCCCGCTCGGCCGCGAGGTGCGCGCCTCGCACAGCCTGGCCCGGCACCGTTCCCCCACCGTCCTCCCGGTGAGCTGATGCCCGAGCTTCCGAAGCTGATCCGCGGCGGCGTCGCGGCGGACGACCGCGGGCGCGTCGCGTTCGTCAACGAGTTCAGCCCGCAGCAGGCGCGGCGCTTCTACATCGTCGAGAACCACGCGGTCGGGACCGTGCGCGCGTGGCACGCCCACCGGCACGAGCGCAAGTGGGTCATGTGCATCGCCGGCGCCGCGCTCGCCGCCTGCGTGGCGATCGACGACTGGGAGCATCCCGCGCCGGACGCCGAGGTCCACCGCTTCACGCTCGACGCGGCCGTCCCCGCCGTGCTCGAGGTCCCCGCGGGCTATGCCAACGGCGCGATGTCGCTGGCGCCCGGCACGCGCCTGATGTACCTCTCAGACGCCACGCTCGACGCCTCGCTGGGCGACGACGTGCGCTACCCGGCGCGCTACTGGGACCCGTGGCACGTGGAGGAGCGGTGAGCATCGAGACGACCGTGATCGTCCCGACGCTGGATGACGCGCCCACGCTCGCGCCGACGATGGAGCGGCTGAACCGGATCGTCGCGGCCACCGGCGCCGCCGCCGAGGTGATCCTGGTCGACGCGGGCAGCCGCGACGGAACCGTGGACCTGGCCGGCGAACTCGGCGACCGATACCCGCTGCTGCACCTGCGGATCCTCGTCCAGGACCGCGGCTCGAGCGGCTTCGGCGCCGTCATCCGCCTCGGCATGGCGTACGCGCAGGGTCGCTACTGCGCGATCGTGATGCCCGACGCGCGTGACCCGCTGGAGGTGCTGCCGAAGATGCTCGCGGAGCTGCGCAAGGGCACGCACCTGGTGCTGTGCTCGCGCTTCGAGGACCCGGGCGGGCGCCGGCGGCTGCCGGCGCGCTTCCACGTCTACCAGGCGATCTACCGGCGCGCGATCCGCCTCGCGCTCGGCTACGACATCCCCGACTCCACGTACGGCTTCCGCGCCTTCCACCGGCCGTTCGTGCAGGCGCTGGGGCTCAACGCGCACGGCTTCTCGGTCTGCCCCGAGATCACGTTCAAGGTGCTGCTGGCCGGCGGCACGGTCGAGCGCGTGCCGGGCGCCCCCGCCGGCCCGATGATCCGCTCGGCGGCGAAGTTCCGGCTGCGCAACGAGCTCGCCGGCTACGGCTTCGCGCTCGGCCGCGCCGCGCTGCATCGCGCGGGCCTGCGCTGGTTCTGATGCATTGTCCGGTCTGCGACGGGCGCGCGTGGCGGCCGCTGTACCGGCGCCTGGGCTGGGACTTCGTCCGCTGCGAGACCTGCGGGCTGGTGCGGCTGGACCCGCCGCCGACCGAGGCGCAGCTCGCGCGCCACTACGAGCACCGCGCGGCGGCCGGCAACTACGAGCCGGAACGCGCGCCCGAGCGTGACTCCGGCCTCGAGCAGGTGCTGGACTTCGCGCAGCGCCACGGCGCCCGCGGCGGGCGGCTGTTCGACGTCGGCTGCTTCGACGGCGGCCTGCTGGACCTCGCCGCCCGGCGCGGCTGGGACGGCTGGGGGCTCGAGCTGCAGCCGGAGGCGGCGGCCGAGGCGAACCGCCGCCACCCGGGCCGCGTGACGCAGGCGACGGTCGAGGGCTTCGCCGGCCTGGAACCGGGCGCGTACGACCTGATGACCGCGATCGGGCTGGTCGAGCACCTGCTCGCCCCCGCGCGCCTGTTCGCGCTCGCCGCCGAAGGCCTGAAGCCCGGCGGGCTGCTGGTGATCCAGACGCCCGACGCCGGCTCGCTGCCGGCGCGCGTGCTCGGCCGTTACTGGCCGCCGATCGCGCCGCCCGAGCACACGCACTACTTCTCGCGAAACACGCTCGAGCGCGTCAGCGCGCGCCACGGCCTGCGCCCGGTGGCCGCGAAGGCGCACGTCAAACGCCTGCGCGCCGGCTACGCGTACGACCAGTTCGAGCACTTCGGCCCGGAGTTCCACCGCGCGCTCGGGCCGCTCGTGCGGCGGCTCCCGGCGCACGCGCTCGAGGCGCGGCTGCCGCTCTACGGCGGCGAGCTGCTGTTCGCCGCCCGGCGCTGAAACCGGTGACGGAGCGGGTAGCGCAGGTAGGCCGCGAACGTGCGCGGCGTGTAGGCGAACGCGGTCGCGCGCTGGGCGGCGGTGCGCGCCGTCAGCACGGTCGGGAACTCGACCACGTCGATCCCGTCGCGCAGCACCCAGTCGAGCTCCTCGACGATGCTCGCGAAGCCGCGCTCGGTCTGCGGCCAGCGGGTCGCCAGCTCGGTCCGCATGGCGCGAAAGCCGTTCGTCACGTCGGTCAGGCGGGCGCCGAACAGCCGCGCGCCGACAAGGTTGCCGGTCCGCGAGAACACGGCGCGCCGAGCCGGCACGCCGTCCATCCGCCCGCCCGCGACGAAGCGCGAGGCCTTGATGTACGGATGCCCTGCCGCGGCCAGCGGCCCGATCTTCAGCACGTCCTCGGGCGGGTTGGTGAGATCTGAGTCCATGAACGTCACGTACGCGAGGCCCAGCTCGCCGGCGTGGCGGGCGCCGGTGCGCAGCGCCGCCCCGTAGCCGGCGTTCGCGCCGTGGCGCAGCGCGTCGACCGGCTCGAGCTCGCCCGCGACGCGCTCGAGGATCGCCCAGCTCGCGTCGGCGCTGCCGTCGTCGACGGCGATCACGCGCGCGTGACCGCGGTAGCGCTCGGCGACGCCCGCCACGACGCGCAGCGAGTGCTCGATGCCCGCCGCCTCGTTGTAGACGGGGAGCACGATCCCCATCGACGGCCAGTCAGACAGCGAGCCCGTCCTCGCGGTAGGCGCGCGAGACGTCGAGGTGCTGATGCTCGGCCTCGTGCCCGCGCAGGTCGGCGCTCAGCAGGTCCTCGACCAAGCGCTCGGAGGCGCGCCCGTCGCCCAGGCCGTGCTCCCACGTGCGCCCGCGCAGCGCTTCGAGCTTCGCATAGACGGTCGCGGCCGGGTAGTCCGCAGGGCGTGCGGGGTCGAACTTCACGCTCGACCCGCAGTCGTAGACCTGCGGGCGCTCGGTCGCGCGCCGCATCTGCAGCGACGGCACACCGAGCACCGCGGTCTCCTCCACGACCGTGCCCGAGTCGGTCAGCGCGCCGCGCGAGGCGCTCAGCAGCGCCAGCAGCTCGCGGTAGCCGACGTGGTCCACCAGCGTCACGTTCCCCGGAACCGCGAGGCCGTGGTCGCGCAGCCGCTGCTGGGTGCGGTAGCCGGCCGGGAAGTGGATCGGCCACGGGCTGGCCGCCCACAGCTCGAGGATCGCGCGCAGCGGCGCCGCCGCCTCCACGCTCTCGCGGCGGTGGCAGGTCGCCACGAAGTAGCGCCCGCGCTCCAGCCCGCGCTCGGCGAAGAACGCGTCGCCGGGCGCTTCGAAGCGGTAGTGCTCGAGCACGTCGACGATCAGGTTGCCGATCACCACGATGTTGCGCGGGTTCAGCCCCTCGGCCACGCCTTGGGCCTTGTACTCGGGGAAGTACGCGTAGATGCGGTCGGCCAGGTGATCGACCAGCGTGCGGTATTTCTCCTCGGGCATCCGCCAGTCATACGAGCGCATGCAGCCCTCGATGTGCACGACCGGGATGTTCAGCTGAGCGGCCGCGACGGCGCCCATCACCGTGTTGGTGTCGCCGAGGAAGACCGCGGCGTCGGGCGCCAGCTCGGCCAGCACCGGGCCCAGCCGCGCGATCACCGACGCGACCAGCTCGGCGTCCGAGCCGCCCGACGCGCCGAGCTCGACGTCGGGCGCCGGCAGGCCGAGCTCGCGCACGAACACGTCCTTGAGGTTGTCCGAGTAGTGCTGGCCGGACCAGATGAAGGTGAGCTCCGCGTCCGGCCGCTCGCGCAGCAGTCCGATCACCCGGCTGGCGCGGATCAGATCGGGGCGGATTCCGAGGATGAGCGCGATGCGGCGCATTCAGCGAGCTCCGTGACCATCTCGGCCACGGTCGGCGGCGCAGGATAACCCGCGGCCTTCCACAGCCGCTCGTTCACGCCGGGCGTGAGCGTGGAGAGCGAGCGGTCCACCGCGACCGTCGCGGGCCGGTGGGCGATCGCCAGGTCGTCGCGCCCGAACGCGGCGGCGAGCAGCTCGAGCAGCTCGGCCTTGGTCACGACGTCGCCGGCCAGCACATGCGGTGTGGACGGCAGCGCCAGGTCCTCCGTGACGATCCCCGCGCACAGGCGCGCGTGGTGGTAGGTGGTGACGCCGTTCCAGAGGTGGTTCGTGAACCCCGTCAACTGCGCGCCCTCGGGCTGCGCGCGCAGCCACTCCAGCAGCGAGCGCCCGGGCCCCGGCTCGGGCCCGATGATCGAGCAGCGCAGGTTCACGACGTGCGACGCCACGACCTCGCCGAGCGCCTTGCTCTCGCCGTAGACGTCGGTCGGATCGGCGGGCGCGTCCTCGGCGTAGGCACCCGTGACACCGGAGTACACGCAGTCCGTGGTGGCGTGGATGACGCGCACGCCGCGCTCGGCGGCCGCGGCGGCCAGCGCGTGCGGGAAGCGCGCGTTGACCGCGAAGGCGCGCTCCACCGACGCCGGATCGGACTCGTCGATCATCGGCTTGATGACGCCGATCGCGTTGACCACCCACGCCGCGCCGGTCTCGTCGAGCAGCTTCCCGACGTCGTCCTCGCCGGCCACGAAGCCGCTGCGATCGACCGCGATCGCCCCGTCGAGCGTGGCCGCCAGCATGCTCCCGAGCATGCCGCCGCTGCCGAGCACCAGCACCATCAGCGCCCCCTGGCGAGGATCGGTGTCACGACGGCGCAGCCGAGCTCGACGAGCAGCTGCATGAGCCGCAGCGCGACCGCGATCGCGACGGCGACCGCGACCGGCAGCGCGACGCTCAGCGCCGCGGCCAGCCCGGCCTCGCGCGCCCCGAGGCCGCCCGGCGCCATGAAACCGATCACCGCGGCGATGTAGCCGACGCTCGGCGCCACCAGCACGATCAGCACGTCATCGGGCGCGATCGGGTGCACACCCTCGAGCAGCAGGTACAGCCCGGCGCCGGCCAGCAGCCAGGTGGCGGCGTAGAGCGCCACGTAGAGCGCCAGCGCGGGGAGGCCGAGCAGGCTGGGCAGCGGCTCGCGCCCGGCGCGCCGCAGCGCCGCGTTGGCCACGGGGCCGAAGATCCGCGGGTGCAGCGAGACGAGCGCGGCGGCCGGGATCGCGAGGATCGCCACCCGCAGCGGGCCGCCGAACGCCGCGGTCTCCAGCACGGCGTAGGCGCCGACGAGCACCGCGGCGGTCAGCAGCAGCGCCATCTCGTAGATGAAGCTGGCCAGGCCGGCGCGCTTGCTGACTCCCTCGGGGCGCAGCATCGCGACGCGCACCATCGGCATCAGCAGGCTGCCCGGCGTGTAGCGCGCCAGCCCCGACGTGGACCAGATCGCGCGGCAGCGGCGTGCGTCCACGTCGTGGCCGAGCTCGCGCAACAGGCGCCGCCAGAGTGCCGCATGCGAGAGCTGCAGCGCCAGGAACGCGACGGCCGACGCCGCCAGCAGCGCGGGGCGCAGGCGCCACTCGAAGTCCGGTAGCCGCGAGACCGTCGCGGACGCGGTCAGGGCCACCGCGCCGGTGACCGCCAGCCCCAACCCGGTCCAGGCCATCCGGCGCAGCGTCGGATTCGCCCAGCTGAGCGTCGCGGCGGGCGCTTCGCCCAGGCCGAGGATCACCTCGGTGCTCTCCTCCACCGTCATCGGCCGGGCCAGGCTACAGGGACTTCGGCTCCCTGTGAAGAGCGCTTTTGCTCAGCCGACGACGGAAGGAGGCGTCAGTTCAGCAGGTTGCGCACTTCGCGCAGCGCGACCGGCAGCGTCGTGAGGTCGAACGTACCGCCCGCGCGGATCTCGGCGAAGATCTCGAGCGTGCGGTCGGCGGCGTCGCGGTGCGCGTCCAGCCAGGCGTCGATCCCGCCGGCCTCGAGCACCGCGGCGGTCAGGGAGGCGTGCAGGCTGAACAGGTCGTCGCGCAGCGCGGCGCGCGCCATCGCCTGCCAGCGGTTCGTGCGCGGGAGCGCGGCGATGCGGTCGCGCAGCCAGTGCAGCACCAGCTCGCCGCCGAGTGCGAAGTGCAGCGCCGCGACGTCCTCCAGCGCGCGGCCCGTCGCCAGCGCGACCTCGGCGATGTCGAGCGCCGAGAACAGCGCCTCCTGCGACGCCACACGAGCCGCGAGCGCCTCCGGGACGCCGTCGGCGGCGAGCGCGTCGACGCGCGCCTGCCACGCCGTGCGCTCGGACGCCACGAGCACGCCGGGCAGCGCGTCCGCCACGATGCGCGCCGCGCCGCTGTAGCGCTCGACCTCGGCGGCGATGTCGAGCGGGCGCCGGTGGCGCAGCAGCCAGCGCGCGGCGCGCTCGGCCATCCGCCGGCTCTGCAGCAGCATCCCGTACTGCGTCGTCGCGGCGACCAGCCCGTCGAGCGACTCCACCTCGTTCCACAGCGACCGCAGCTCGAACACGTCGCGCGCCACGGCGCAGGCGCGCGCGATGTCGGCCGCCGACGCGCCGGTGTCCTCGCGCAGGCGGAACACGAGCGTCGTCCCCGCGCGATCCACGAGGTCGTTGGTCACCCGCGTGGCGACGATCTCGCGCCGCAGGCGGTGGCGGCGCAGGACGTCGCCGAAACGCTCCGGCAGCGGCGACGGGAAGTAGCGCCCGAGCTCGGCGCCGAGCGCGGGATCCTCGGGCAGGTCGGAGTCCAGCAGCGCCGCGTACAGCGTGATCTTCGAGTAGGCGAGGAGCACCGCCAGCTCGGGCTGCGTCAGGCCGAGGCCGGCGTGCCGGCGCTCGGCGATCGTCTCGGCGTCCGGCAGCGCCTCGAGCGCGCGATCGAGCCGCCCGGCGGACTCGAGGTCGCGCATCAGGCGGTCGTGGACGTCGAGCATGTTCGGCGCCTGGGCGAGCGCCAGCGACAGCGCCTGGGTCTGCGTGTAGGAGCCGCGCAGTACGCGCGCGGCGACCGCGTCGGTCAGCTCGGCGAGGAGCGCGTCGCGCTGCTTGCCGGTCATGTCGCCGTCGGCGACGACGGTGTCCAGCAGGACCTTGATGTTGACCTCGTGGTCGGAGCAGTTGACGCCGCCGGCGTTGTCGATCGCGTCGGTGTTGATCGCGCCGCCGGCCAGTGCGTACTCGATCCGCCCGCGCTGGGTGAGGCCGAGGTTGCCGCCCTCGCCGACGACCCTGGCGCGCAGCTCGCGGGCGTTCACGCGCACCGCGTCGTTGGCCTTGTCGCCCACGTCGGCGTGGGTCTCCGCGCTCGCCTTGACGTACGTTCCGATGCCGCCGTTCCACAGCAGGTCCACCGGCGCCCGCAGCAGCGCCTGGATCAGCTCCGACGGCGTCAGCTGCTCGGCGTCGACGCCGAGGCGCTCGCGCACCTGGGCCGACAGCGGGATCGACTTCGCGGTCCGCGGCCAGATGCCGCCGCCGGCGGAGATCAGCGACGCGTCGTAGTCCGCCCACGACGAGCGCGGCAGGTCGAAGAGCCGCCGCCGCTCCGCCCACGACGCCGCGGCGTCCGGGTCGGGATCGAGGAACACGTGGCGATGGTCGAACGCGCCGACGAGCCGGATGTGCTCGCTCAGCAGCATGCCGTTGCCGAACACGTCGCCGGACATGTCGCCGACGCCGACGGCGGTGAAGTCCGCGGTCTGCACGTCGATCCCCAGCTCGCGGAAGTGGCGCTGGACGGACACCCACGCGCTGCGCGCGGTGATCCCCATCACCTTGTGGTCGTAGCCGACCGAGCCGCCCGAGGCGAACGCGTCGCCGAGCCAGAAGCCGTACTCCATCGCCACGCCGTTGGCGATGTCCGAGAACGTCGCGGTGCCCTTGTCGGCGGCGACGACCAGATAGGGGTCGTCGGGGTCGTGGCGCACGACATCGGGCGGCGGGACGACCTCGGTCCCGACGTAGTTGTCGGTGAGGTCGAGCAGCGCGCCGATGAACGTCCGGTAGCACGCCACCACCTCCTCGCGGGTGGCCGGCGTGCGCTTGACCACGAACCCGCCCTTCGCGCCCACCGGCACGATCAGCGCGTTCTTGACCATCTGCGCCTTCATCAGGCCCAGCACCTCGGTGCGGAAGTCCTCGCGCCGGTCCGACCAGCGCAGGCCGCCCCGGGCGACCGAGCCGCCGCGCAGATGCACGCCCTCGAAGCGCGGGGAGTGCACGAAGATCTCGAACTTGGGTCGCGGCCGCGGCAGCAGCGGGATCTTCGACGGGTCGAGCTTGAACGCCAGCCCGGCCGCTCCCGGCCGGTAGAAGTTCGTGCGCAGCATCGCCTGCAGGACCGACAGGAAGCCGCGCAGGATGCGGTCCTCGTCGAGGCTCTCGACGGCGTCGATCGCCGTCTCGATCTCGTCGGCCCAGCCCGAGCGCGGGCCCGCCGGGTCAAAGCGCGCGTGGAACAGCGCGACGAGCTGCGCCGCGATCTCCGGGTGCGCGAGCAGCGCCACCTCCATGTAGCGGTCGCTGAACGAGATCCCCGCCTGGCGCAGGTAGCGGGCGGCCGCGCGCAGCACCGTGACCTCGCGCCAGTCCAGGCCGGCGGTGAGGATCAGCGCGTTGTAGCCGTCGAGCTCGGCGTCGCCGTTCCAGACCCGCGCGAAGCCGTCATGGAAGCGGTCGCGGATCGCGTCCGCGTCCACGTCCTCGCCGGCCTGCAGCCCGAAGTCGTAGATCCACGTCGGCTCGCTCTCGCGCGGCGCGACGCGGTACGGCCGCTCGTCGGTGACCAGCAGCCCCATGCTCTCGAACATCGGCAGCACGCCGGACAGCGAGACGCGCTCGCCGCGCTTGTAGAGCTTGCAGCGCATCGTGCCGGCCGACGCCTCCAGCGGCCGGTAGAGGCTGATGTCCAGCGCGCCGTCGGCCAGCCCCTCGATCCGCGCCACGTCGGCCACCGCCGAGCGCGCCGGCCAGTCGTCGCGGTAGCCCGGCGGGAAGGCGCCCGCGTAGCGGTGTACGAGCGCGGCCTCGCCGAGCGCGGCGGCGAGCTCGTCGTCCCAGCCGCGCGTGGCCTCGGTGATCTCGGTTTCGAGCGCCGCGACGTCGTACTCCGGGTGCGCCGTGACCCGCATCGTGTAGCCGATCCGCACCAGCACCCACTCGGTCAGCCGCAGGTCCCAGTCGAAGTTCTCGGCGCCGACGGCGTCGCTCAGCAGCTCGCCGATCTTGACCCGGTTGGCGGTGTTGAAGCGGTCGCGAGGGAGGAATACGAGCGCGGAGACGAAGCGGTCGTAGCGGTCGGTGCGCATGAACAGCCGCACGCGCTGGCGCTCGCCCAGCTCGATGATCCCGTTGACCACCTCCCACAGCTCGTCGGCGGTGATCTGGAACAGCTCGTCGCGCGGGAACGTGTCGATGATCTCGAGCAGCGCCTTGTCGTCGTGGCTCCCGGGCGGGAAGCCGGCGCGCTCGCGCACCGCCTGCGCCTTGGGGGCGAGCACCGGGATGTCCTGCGGCGAGGCCCGGTAGGCGGCGGTCGTGTAGAGGCCGAGGAAGCGATGCTCGCCGATCACGTTGCCGGCGTCGTCGAAGCGCTTGACGCCGACGTAGTCGAGATAGCTCGGGCGGTGGATCGGCGAGCGCGCGTTGGCCTTGGTCAGCACCAGCGGGACCGGCTCGCGGGCCAGCGCCCGCATCTTCGGCGGGAGCCGAGAGAACCCCTTGGATTCGCCGGGATCGCCGCGCAGCAGGCCGAGCCCGGTCCCGTCGACGGCCCACAGCGAGTCGCCGTCGAGCGTGTACTCGCGGTAGCCGAGGAACGTGAAGTGGTGATCGGCGAGCCACGCGAGCTGCGCGCGCGCCGCCTCGAACGCCTCGCCCGGCCGGTCGTCCTCGATCAGCGCGCGCATGCGGGCGCGCATCGGCTGCCAGTCCTCGACCGCGGCGCGGACCTGCGCGAGCACCTGCCCCAGGCCGTCCGCGATCGCCTCGAAGCCCTCCGCGCGGCGGTCGACCTCGACGTGGATGTAGGACTCGGAGCCGACCACCGGGTGGATCAGGGCGTGGATGCCGAGCTCGTGCCGGTTGAGCTCCATGCTCACCGAGTCCACCAGGAAGGGCATGTCGTCGGACACGATCTCGATCGCCGTGTGCGGCGACTGCCAGCCGTGCTGCTCGAACGTCGGGTTGTAGACGCGCACGCGCGCCTCCCCCGAACCGCGCTCGCGGCCGAAGCTCCAGTGCGAGAGCGCCACGCCGTAGAGGTCGAGCGGCTCGCGGCCGCGCAGGTCCTCGGCCGGCGCGCGGTGGTAGTAGCGGCGGACGAACGCCTCCGCCTCCGCGACCTCCTCGGGCGCCAGCCGGTCGCGCACCCGCTCGCAGACGGACTCGATCAGCGCGCTTTCGGCCGCGTGGGTGCCGATTGCCACGAGCGGCACGCTACGCCGCCGCGCGGCGGCGGTCAATCAGCGGGCGCCGGCGTGCGCGCCCGCGCGCCCGCCGCGCCCCAGCGCGCCGTCGCCGCGCCGCGGCGCCCCGGCGCGTCCTCGCCGCGCCCGCGGCCCCCGCGCCGCGCCCGCCGTGCCCTCGCCCCGCGGCCTCCGCGCCGCGGCCGCCGCGCCCCGGCGCGCCCTCGCCGCGCCCCCCGCGGCGTGCTCGCGGCCGATCCGTCCCCGGCTCGTGGTGTCATGTGACCCGGAGCAGCGATGACCGTTTTCAGACCTGATGACGCGTGGGCGATCTCCGTCCCCCCGCCGGGTCTGCGTGACCTGTCGTGCGTGGATCTGTGGCAGCGTTCGCTGGAGCGCTCGCAGCGGCGGCGCGCGCTGGCCGCCGCGCGCCGGCGCCAGCGCATCACCGGCGCGAAGGTCTCGGCCGCGCTGCTCGCCGCCAGCGTCACGGCGCCGGCCGCGGTGGCGCACGCCGAGCTGCTGACGCTCCACAGCGAGGGCGACGACGTGGCGGCCGCGCAGCGCGCGCTCGGCATCGCGCCGGACGGCGTGTACGGGCCGCTCACGCGCGCCGCGGTGCGCAGCTTCCAGGCCGCGCACGGGCTGCAGGTCGACGGGGTGGTCGGCCCGATCACGGCGGGCGCGCTCGGGCTCAACCGGGCGCCGGCGCCCCCGTCGGCCACCACGGCGGCGGTGCAGCGGGCACTGGGGGTCGCCGCCGACGGCGTGTACGGGCCCGTCACGCGCGCAGCCGTGACCCGCTTTCAGTCCGCGCACGGCCTCGAGGTGGACGGCGTGGCCGGCCCCGCGACGCTCGCCGCGCTGGGCGTCTCCGGTGGTGGGGGCGGCGGCGGCGGCGGCTCCGCGCTCGCCGCGGTGCGCTCACAGGTGGGGGCGCGCTACGTGCTCGGCGGTACCGGGAACGGCGGCTTTGACTGCTCGGGTCTGACGCAGTGGGCGTTCGCCCAGGCGGGCGTCACGCTCCCGCGCACGAGCTTCCAGCAGTTCGGCGTCGGCACCCCGGTCGCGCGCGCCGCGATCGGAGCCGGCGACCTCGTGTTCTTCAACACCGACGGGCCGGGCGCCTCGCACGTCGGCATCGCGACGAGCAACGCCTCGGTCATCTCGGCCACCACGCACGGCGTCATGGAGCACCCGATCGACGGCCCCTACTGGGGCGCGCACTATGTCGGCGCGCGCCGCGTCTAACCCACGACGGCGGCGGCCAGGCGCTCGTTGCGGCGCAGGCGCTCGATGCAGCGCTTGCGCGTGGGGCCGATGCTGCCGACCGGGATGCCGGCCGCGTGTGCGACGTCGCGATAGCTCACCGGCGGGTCCGCGATCAGCGCCCCGATCAGCACGCGCTCGCGCTGCGTGGCCGTCTCCAGCGCCGCGCTCAATGCCACGGCGCGCTCGGCCGCGACCAGCGCGTCGATCAGCGGCGGCTCATGGCTGCCGAGGTCGAGCTCCTCGCCCGAGGGGACCTCGCGTGCGCGGTGCCTGAGCACGCGGCAGCTCTCTCGCTGGGCGGTCGTCTGCAGCCACCCTCCGAGGTGCTCGGGCTCGCGCACGCGGTCGATGTGCTCGAACAGGCGCAGCCAGGTGATCTGCTCGACGTCCTCGGCGTCGTCGTAAGCGAGCCGGTGCGCGCGGGCCACCGCGTGGATGCGCCGGCGGAAGCGGTCGACGAGCGCCGTCCATGCGTCGGTGTCGCCCGCCGCCGCGGCCCTGACGACGTGCTCGAGCGTCTTGTGATCGATCGGGAGGCGCGCCACCTCCGGGGCGGCGTCGGGGTCGAGCATCTGGGTCGTCACGTCAGGGGTTGCCATGCCCGCGACGATCTCGGTCGCGGCTCTGCAGGGACATCCCACCTCGGGTGGAAACGAACACCACCGCCGAGGGGGTCGAGGTGGTCCCGCGCTCACCCCAGGGGTGGTGCCGGGGGAGCGCCGTTCCCCCTGGCCTACGATCACCGTGATGCCTCACCTGCAGTCCATCGCCGAGCTCGAGGCGCGGCTGCACGCGGAGCGCGACGACACACCGTTCCTGCTGTTCCGCGACGCCGACGGCCGGCAGCAGCTCGTCACGCTCGCGGGCGGCGCCGACATCCCGATCGGGCGCGACGCCGCCGACGGGATCTGGCTCGCGTGGGACCCGCAGGTCTCGCGGCTGCACGCCGTGCTGCAGCCCGTGGGCGGCGCGTGGACGATCGTCGACGACGGCCTGTCGCGCAACGGCACGTTCGTCAACGGCACGCGGGTGATCGGCCGCTGCCGGCTCGCCGACGGCGACGCCATCACGTGCGGCGGCGTGCTGCTGGAGTTCCATCGGCCCGGCCGCCCCGAGCTGCGCGAGACGCTCAACGCGCCGGGCGCCGGCCCCGAGACGCATGGGCTCTCGCCCGCCCAGCGGCGCGTGCTCGTCGCGCTCTGCCGCCCGCTGCGCGACGCGCCCTACGGCGCGCCGGCCACGAACAAGGAGATCGCGGCCGAGCTGTCGGTGAGCGTCGACACCGTCAAGACCCACCTCCGGCGGATCGCCGACCTGCTGGAGATCGAGCCGCTGCCCCAGAACCAGAAGCGGGCGCAGCTGGCCTGGAAGGCGCTGACCACCGGCATCGTCGCGCCGCGCGAGCTGCTCGGCTGACAGGGCGAGTTTCTCCCTGCGCCAACCTATGACGGGCGATGATCGAGGGCGCGCCGGGCACGCAATTCGAGGACGAGGTCGTGATCCGGCGGCTGCGCTGGTCCAGCGACGACTCCGGCTTCGCGGTGATCGACGCCGATCGCGACGGCGACGAGATCGTGCTGGTCGGGACGCTCGCGCACCTCGAGGCACGCGAGCGCGTGCGGGTCTCCGGCATCTGGAAGGACGACCGGCGCTTCGGGATGCAGGTGCACGTCGCCACCGCGGTCCCGCTCGCCCCCGCCGGCGCGGCGCTGACGGCGTACCTCAAGCGCGTGCGGCACATCGGCGCGCGGCGCGCGGAGCAGCTGGTGGAGCGCCACGGAGACGGTGTGCTGGAGGCGATCGACGCCGACCCGGTGCGCGCGTTCCGGGCGCTCGGCTTCAACCCGAAGCGCGTCAACGAGGCGATCCGCTCCTGGAACGCGCTGCGCTCCACGCGCGCGCTGCACCTGCTGCTGGCGCCGCACGGGCTGGCGTGGCTCGTCCCGCGGCTGGGGCGCGAATACGGCGACCGCGCGCACGAGGTCGTCCGCACGCGGCCGTATGAGCTGACCAGCGTGTTCGGCGTCGGCTTCCACACCGCGGACACGATCGCCCGCGCGGCGGGCCATCCACCCGAGTCCGTCGGGCGCTCGCGTGCCGCGGTCGTGCACGTGTTGATGGAGGCCGAGCGCGACGGCTCGACGTGCCTGCCCCTGGACGAGCTGGCCGAGCGCGTGCGCCCGCTCACCGGCGCGCTCGACCCGGAGCTGCCGGGGGCGATGGCCGACGCCGGCCAGCTCGTGGTCGAGCAGGGCGTGTGGGCGTACCGGCCCACGACGTGGGCCCTCGAGACCGAGCTCGCGGAGATCGTGCGAGCGCTCGCGGGGAGCGCGCCGGTGCTCACCGGCGGGGACGCCGAGCCCGGCGATCTGGTTCCCGCACCCGAGCAGACGGCCGCCGTGCGGGCGGCGTTCGGCTCGCGGCTCTCGATCGTCACCGGCGGCCCCGGGACCGGTAAGACGGCGACGATCCGCCTCATCTGCGCGGCGGCGCAGACGCGCGTCCAGCTCGTCGCGCCGACCGGCCGTGCCGCGCGGCGGATGGCGGAGTCGACGGGCCAGGACGCCTCCACGATCCACTCGGCCCTCGGCTGGATCCCCGGCCAGGGCCCGACCGTCGACGAGCTGAGCGCCGGCCTGCTCGTGGTCGACGAGACGTCGATGGCCAACCTCGAGCTGCTCGTCACGCTGCTGCGGGCCGTCGGCGCCGAGACGCACGTCGTCCTGGTCGGCGACGCCGACCAGCTCGCGCCGGTCGGTGCCGGCAAGCCGTTCGCGGACCTGGTGGCGGCGCGGCCGGTCCCGGTCGCCGAGCTCACGCACATCTTCCGCCAGGCGGCGGGCAGCATGATCGTGCGCGGCGCCCACGCGGTCCGCCACGGCTCTGTCCCGGCGTTCGAGACTTCCCCCGAGGTGCGTCGCGACCTGTTCATGATCGAACGCGCCGATCCGCGCGCCGCGCTGGAGGAGATCGTCTCGCTCGTCGCCACCCGGCTGCCGGCCCACTACGGCGTGGACCCCGTCGCCGACATCCAGGTCTTCGCGCCGGTGTACCGCGGCGCGCTCGGGATCGAAGCGCTCAACGCGCGGCTGCGCGACGCCCTGAACCCGGGCGGCAAGCCGGTGCTGGGCGGCCGGCTGCGGCTCGGCGACAAGCTCATGCTCTCCGGGCGCAACCTGCACGAGCTCGGGCTGATGAACGGCACCATCCTGCGGCTGCTGGACGTCCGCGACGACGCGATCGTGGTCAGCGCGGACGGGCTCGTGGTGAAGCTGCCCGAAGACGAGGCGCCGCGGCTCCAGCTCGCCTACGCCTGCTCGGTCCACAAGGGCCAGGGCATCGAGCTGCCGGTCGCCGTCGTGGTCGCCCACCCCGCCGCGGGCGCGTTCTTCCTGCGCCGCGAGATGCTCTACACGGCGATGACGCGGGCGCGCACGGCGACGCTGATCGTCGGCCAGCGCAGCGTCGTGGCGCGCGCGGCGGCGACGCCCGACACCGCTCGCCGGCACTCGCGACTGGGGGTGCGCCTGGCATGATCGCGGCATGTCCGAGCGCACCTCATACGAGCCTGGCGTCCCCAGCTGGGTCGATCTCACCACGCCGGATCCCGACGGAGCGAAGCAGTTCTACGGCGCATTGTTCGGCTGGGAGGCGCAGGAGGCCGGCCCAGCCGAGGAGACGGGCGGTTATGCGATGTTCACGAAGGACGGCAAGCTCGTCGCCGGCGTCGGGCCGGCGCAGGACGAGAGCCAGCCGGCCGCGTGGGCGACCTACTTCGCCACCGACGACGCCGACGCCGTCGCGGCGCGCGCGCAGACGGCCGGCGCGCAGGTGCTGTTCGGCCCGATGGACGTGATGGACGCCGGCCGCATGGCGGTGTTCATGCATCCCGCGGGCGGCGCCTTCGGCGTCTGGCAGGCCGGGCAGCACAAGGGCGCCGAGCTCGTCAACGAGCCGGGTGCCCTGGTCTGGAACGAGCTGCTGAGCCGCGACGTCGACGGCGCGAAGGCGCTGCTGACGGCGACGTTCGGCCACGGCTTCGAGGAGAGCGCGCTCGAAGGGATGCAGTACTCGCAGTTCACGGTGGACGGCCGCAGCGTGGGCGGGCTGATGGCGATGCCGTCCGAGATCCCCGCCGAGGTCCCGTCGTTCTGGCAGGTGTACTTCGGGGTCGACGACGCCGACGCCGCCATGGCGAAGGCCGTGGAGCTCGGCGGGTCGGTGGCCATGGCGGCGATCGAGGTCCCGGGCGTCGGGCGCTTCGGGGCGCTCAAGGATCCGGCCGGCGCCGTGTTCAACGTGATCAAGGAAGCGTCGAGCTGAGCCCGAATTGCCCGAACAGCTCGGCGTTGAACGTCGTGATCTCCGCGATCATGCCGTCCTCGATGCGCAGGACGTCGAGCTTGAACGCCTTGAACTCGGTCCCGCCCCACTCGCGTAGGTAGCTCGCCGCGGCCGGGAGGCGGTTCGCGCTCGTCGGCACGAGCCGCCACTCGCCCGGCCCGGTCAGCCCCTCGGTCAGCAGGGGCAGGATCTGCTCGTGGCCCTGGAAGCGCATCGGCAGCGGCGGCATCGCGATCCGGATGTCCTCGCGCGCGATCTCCAAGGCCGCCTCGGCGTCCGCGCGCTCGTGGGCGTCGATGAAGCGCTGCAGCAGGTCGCGCTCCTGCGGCGTCGGCTGTTGGGTCCGCCGGCCCTGGCTCTTGAGCGTCGCCCGCGCGCGCTGGAGCGCGCTGTTGGCGGCGGCGACGGACAGCTCGAGCGCCTCCGCGGTCTCCTCGGCCGACCACTCGAGCACGTCGCGCATCAGCAGCACGGCGCGCTGGCGGGGCGGGAGCAGCTGGATCATGGCCAGGAAGGACAGCTCGATCGTCTCGCGCGCGACGACCAGCGCGTCCGGCTCGGACTCGCGCGGCGCGATCTCGTCCAGCAGCCGGTCAGGGTACGGCTGCAGCCACGGGACGTCGGCCAGGCTGTCGACGCTCGGCACGCGCCGCTTGGCGCGGCGGATCGCGTCGAGCGTCGCGTTCGTGGCGATCTTGTACAGCCACGCGCGCAGTTGCTCGCCCTCGAAGGTCTCGCGTGAGCGCCAGGCGCGCAGGAACGTCTCCTGCACCTGGTCCTCGGCCTCGTCGAAGGAGCCGAGCATGCGATAGCAGTGCACGTGCAGCTCGCGCCGGTGGCGGTCGAAGAGCGCGCCGAAGTCCGTCTCGTCCATCGTCGTCATGGTGGCTGAAACGGCGGGCGGGCCGCGAACTCATCGGCCCCAGGGCAGCCGGTCGCGCCAGCGCCGCCGCGGCTGCGCCTTCAACCACTCGCCGCGGGTCGGCAGCCGGCCGGCCTCGCGCTCTTTCATCACGCACGCGGTGTGCGCGTGGCGGCGGCGGCTCGAGTCGCCATTGGGCTTGATCAGCACGTGCTGGCTGAGCGCCGGCAGGTACTGCTTGCAGAACGGGCAGCGGTAGGTCGCCGGCTTGAGGTTCGCGGCCGGGCGAATCTCCCACCAATCAGCGCCAGGTTGCGACACCGTCGCCTCCCACCGGATCCTCCGGCGGCGCGGGCAGGGCGGCGATCCGCTCGCGCGCGGCGCCGTCGGCCTCGCGCAGCAGGTCGTAGTCCTCCTGACCGGCGGGGTAGGCGCCCAGCACCGTGATCGTGCCACGCGCGCGGCGGTGCCCTGTGCCCGCCGGGAGGACCAGCACGTCGCCGGCGGCGACCTCGAACGCCTCACCCTGCGGCCCGCCGAGCTCGAGCGTCGCGCTCCCGTCGAGGATCGCGAGCGCCTCGTGCGAGGTCGAGTGGAAGTGGTGAAAGTCGAACACGCCGTCGACCCATGTCCCGCCCCACCCGTGCGCGGCGAAGCGCTCGCGCGCGTCGGCGATGCCGTGGTAGATCAGCACCGCGTAGCGCGGGTGGTTCGGGATCGCGCCCCCGGGCGGGGCGTGCCAGGTCTCCATCGGTCCTCGGCGTCCGCTGCCGCCCGGTCTCACGCGCGCGAGAGCAGCGAGTCGATCGCCGCGTTGAAGGTGTCGCTCGGCCGCATCACCGCCGTGGCCCGCTCGCGGTCGACGAAGTAGTAGCCGCCGAGGTCGACCGGCTCGCCCTGGACGGCGCTGAGCTCGGCGACGATCGTCTCCTCGTCGGCGGCCAGGCGCTGCGCGAGCAGCCCGAACGCCTCGTCGGCCTCGGCCAGCGCCTGCGCCCAGTACAGCGCGAGGTAGAAGTGGCTGCCGCGGTTGTCGATCTCGCCGACCTTGCGCGACGGCGACCGGCCGTTCTCGAGCAGCCGCCCGGTCCCCTCGTCGAGCGTCTTGCCGAGCAGCGCCGCCTTCTCGTTGCCGGTCTTCTCCGCGAGCATCTCCAGCGACACCGCCAGCGCGAGGAACTCGCCGAGCGAATCCCAGCGCAGGTGGTTCTCGCGCACGAGTTGCTGCACGTGCTTGGGGGCCGAGCCGCCCGCGCCGGTCTCGAACAACCCGCCGCCGTTCATCAGCGGCACGATCGAGAGCATCTTCGCGCTCGTGCCGAGCTCGAGGATCGGGAACAGGTCGGTGAGGTAGTCGCGCAATACGTTGCCGGTGACCGAGATCGTGTCCTCGCCCGCCTTGGCCCGCGCGAGCGTGAAGCGCGTCGCCTCCGCCACCGGCAGGATCTCGATCCGCAGACCGTCGGTGTCGTGGCCGCGCAGGTACGTCTCGACCTTCCTGAGGACCTCGGCGTCGTGCGCGCGCGTCGCATCGAGCCAGAACACGGCGGGCGCGCCGGTCGCCCGCGCGCGCTCGACCGCGAGCCGCACCCAGTCCGCCACCGGCGCGTCCTTGGTCTGGCACGCGCGCCAGATGTCGCCCGCCTCGACGTCGTGCGACAGCAACGTCGCGCCGTCGCGATCGACGACGCGGACGACGCCCGCCGACTGGATCTCGAACGTCTTGTCGTGGCTGCCGTACTCCTCGGCCTTCTGCGCCATCAGGCCGACGTTCGGCGTCGTGCCCATCGTCGCTGGATCGAACGCGCCGTGCTCGCGGCAGAAGTCGATCGTCTCCGCGTAGAGCGGCGCATAGCTCGAGTCCGGGATCACCGCCTTGGCGTCCTGCGGCTCGCCCGCGGCATTCCACATCTGGCCCGACGTCCGGATCATCGCCGGCATCGACGCGTCGATGATGATGTCGCTCGGGACGTGCAGGTTCGTGATCCCGCGGTCGGAGTCGACCATCGCGAGCGCCGGGCCGGTCGCGTAGGCGCGCTCGATCGCAGCCTCGATCTGCTCGCGTTGCGGCAGCGCCTCGATCGCCGTGAGGATCGCGCCGAGGCCGTTGTTGGGGTTCGGCAGCACGTCGCCGAACTGCTCGAAGACGTCAGCGAAGTACGCGCGCACGCCGTGGCCGAAGATGACCGGGTCGGAGACCTTCATCATCGTCGCCTTCAGGTGCAGCGAGAACAGGACGCCGCGATCCTTGGCGTCCTGCACCTGGCGCTCCAGGAACGCGTCGAGCGCGGCCCGGCGCATCACCGCCGCGTCGACGATCTCGCCGTCCTTGACCGCGAGCGGGCCGCGCAGCGCGGTGACCGTCCCGTCGGCGGCGACGTGCTCGATCGCCAGCACGTCGTCGCGCCCGAGCGTCACGCTGCGCTCGGTGGATCGGAAGTCGCCCTCGTCCATCGTCGCGACATGGGTCTTCGAGTCCTTCGACCAGGCGCCCATCGAGTGCGGGTGCTTGCGCGCGAACGCCTTCACGGACGCGGGCGCGCGGCGGTCGGAGTTGCCTTCGCGCAGCACCGGGTTGACCGCGCTGCCCTTGACGCGGTCATACGCCTCGCGGGCCGCGTGTTCCTCGGGCGTCGCCGGCGTCTCCGGATAGTCGGGGACCGCGTACCCGGCCTCCTGAAGCTCCTTGATCGCCGCCTTCAGCTGCGGCAGCGACGCGCTGATGTTCGGCAGCTTGATGATGTTCGCCTCGGGCGTCTTGGCCAGCTCGCCGAGCTCGCCGAGCGCGTCGGCGATGCGCTGGTCCTCGTCGAGGCGATCGGGGAACTGGGCGAGGATCCGGCCCGCGAGCGAGATGTCGCGCAGCGCGATCTCGACGCCCGCCTGCCCGGCGAACGCCTCGATGATCGGCAGGAACGAGTGCGTCGCCAGTGCGGGTGCTTCATCGGTGTACGTGTAGACGAGCTTCATGGGGACCGGACACGCTATCCCTTACCCGGATGGCCTTCGTCCCGCCCGCACGTCACCTGCTGCGCGCCAAGGATCTGGCCGACGCGCACTACGCCGAGCCGCTGGACGTCGACGACCTCGCCGCCGCCGCCGGGCTCTCGCGCGCGCACTTCTCGCGCGAGTTCCGTCGCGCGTTCGGGGACTCGCCGCACGGCTATCTGCTGACGCGCCGCCTCGAGCGCGCCGCGGCGCTCCTGCGGACGACCGACCACTCCGTGGCCGAGATCTGCCTGAACGTCGGGCTCGTCAGCGTCGGGTCGTTCACGACCAGCTTCAAGCGCATGTTCGGCGAGACGCCGACCGCTTACCGCGCCCGCTTCCCGCCCGCGTCGGCGTGGGCCGTCGTCCCCTCGTGCGTCGTGCGCGCCTACGGCCGTCCGCAACACCGCACGTTTCGAGAAGACAGCGCGGCGACGGCCGATTAGCTTGCCTGGCGACCAGTCGATCCCCCCAGGAGGATTCACGAAATGATCAAGATCGCCAACGCTCAGCTGTGGGTCCATGACCAGGACGTCGCGCTCGCGTTCTACACCCAGAAGCTCGGCTGGGAAGTCCGCTCCGACGTCACGATGGCCGAGATGGGCAACTTCCGCTGGCTGACCGTCGGCCCCGTCGGGCAGGACTTCTCCGTCGTCCTGATGGCGATCCCGGGCGCGCCGGTCCTCGACGACGAGACCGCGGAGCAGATCCGCGAGCTGATGGGCAAGGGCTTCGCCGGCACCGTCTTCCTGACCACCGAGGACTGCCGCGCGTCCTACGAGGAGCTCAAGGCGCGCGGCGTCGAGTTCAGCGAGGCGCCCGAGGACCGGCCCTACGGCATCGACGCCGGGTTCCGCGACCCTTCCGGCAACGCGTTCCGGCTCACGCAGGTGCGCGACCTCGCGTCGGTCTGAGGGCGGCGCCGCGGCCGGCGCCTCCAGCGCCCTGGGCGGCTCCCCGGGCGCGCGCGCCGCGGCCGGCGCCTCCGGCGTCCTGGCCGGCTCCCCCGGCGCGCGCGCCGCGGCCGGCGCCTCCGGCGCCCTGGCCGGCTCCCCCGGCGCGCGCAACGCACTGTGAGAATGCGCGGGATGCAGAGCGTTCGCATCGCGCGCCACACCGACCGCCTCGAGGACGTGGTGACGTTCTACCGCGACCGTCTTGGTCTGCCCGAGCTCGGCCGCTTCGCCGACCACGCGAGCTACGACGGCGTCTTCCTCGATCTCCCCGGCACGGGCGCACATCTCGAGTTCACCTCCGGCGGCGGCCACCCCGCACCCGAACCGCATCCCGAGTCGCTGATCGTGCTCTACCTCGGCGACTGGGATGCGGTCCGGGCGCGAGCCGCGGGGCTTGGGGAATCGGTTGAGCCGGCCAATCCATACTGGGCCGCGAACGGTCTCACCTTCCAGGACCCCGACGGCTTCCGCGTGGTCCTTGCGGCACAGAATTGGCACTGAATCGTCACATTTGCGCGTAGTTCCGTAACACGATCCGGCCGAGGATCGGGGCATGCCACCACCGCCCGGCGCCTTCGACGGCCGCCTCCTCCAGTTCGACGTACCTGTCTGGGACCCGCTGCTCGAGTTGGTCGGGCCGCGGCTGGTCCGCTGGTTCATGTGGATGAACGCGATCGCGCTCTCGGATGGCCGCGAGGTACAGGCGTACAAGCACATCGCGACGCGCCGGTACCTGCATCTCGGCAACGACGGCTCCGCGTTCGAGTACACCCGGCGCTCGCGCTATCGCCCGCTGGACCACTGGGACGCGGTGCAGGAGGCGTTCAGCGGCTGGGAGGATCTCGTGCCCGAGCCGGACATGTTGGACACGCGCGCGCTCGCGGACCTGTTGCGAGCGCTGGAGACGCTGGACGACGCGGCGGGCACAGCCTCGGCATAACGCGGCGACTCCCGCACGTGCGTTGTCGATTCGTGCTCGATTGCGGTCGAGGCGGGCACGCTGGTGACGCTCACGGTGCATGGCAGGCCGTGGCGGACATCATCCCCACGCCAAGCGGCACCAGCGCCGTCCGTCCGAGGTCGTGTACGGCGAGCTCGAGCAGCGACGCCGGGGCCGGCGCTGCCGACCCACGTGACGCACAGGTACGGCACGGCGAAGCGCCCCGGCGGCGCCGCCGCTCGCACCGCGTCGAGGATCCGCGCGCGCTCGGCCTCGGGCGTGACGATCACCGCGCTGCGCGAGGCGATGTTGGCGGCGAGCGTGTCCGCGTCGGCGGGCTGCAGGTGGCGCACCACGTGCCGCTCCGGCTCGGTCAGCCCGGCCACGTCATGCCAGGGGGCCTGCGCGTCGAGATGGCGGACACGGTCCTCCGCGCCGAACGCGTCGCAGACCCGCGCCACCCACGCCTCGCCGTCGTCGAACACGTTCCACATCAGCCCCAGGCGGCCGCCGGGCCTGAGCACCCGGACCACCTCGGGCAGCACCCGGTCGTGCTCGAACCAATGCCACGCCTGACCGGCGACGACGGCGTCGAAGCTCGCGCCCGCGAACGGGAGCCGCTCGGCTTGCGCGTCGATCGCCTCGGCCTGCGGGGGAAGCTGCGCCCGCATCGCCTCCAGTGGCTCGAGTGCGACCACCGACACGCCCTCGTCGAGGAGCGCGCGGGTGAGCTTGCCGGTGCCGGCGCCGAGGTCCAGCACCCGCCTCGCGCCGGCGGGCAGGCACAGCCGCACCGCCCGCGCCGGGTAGCCGGGCCGGCCGCGCTCGTACGCCTCGGCCTGGGCGCCGAAGCTCCGCGCGCGCTCGCGCCGGGGGTCGTTCACCGCACCACCACGGGTGCCGAGCGTAGCCGCGTGCAGAGGGGTTGGCGCCGGACGGCGACCGCGCGCGGGCGCGGCGCGCAGAGAGGTCGAGGCCGGACGGCGACCGCGCGCGGGCGCGGCGCGCAGAGAGGTCGAGGCCGGACGGCGACCGCGCGCGGGCGCGGCGCGCAGAGAGGTCGAGGCCGGACGGCGATCGCGCGCGGTGGCGCGGCGGTCCCCCCGCCATCGCGCCTGATCATTGCTGATCGTGGAAAATCCGCGCCGCCGGTGCGGCTCGCTACCGATGCCCACCGGACCCGCGACGCCTAGCGTCGAGTCATGTCCCGGACTACGCTCGCCGCACGCGCCGGCCACTGGAGCGCGACGCATCGCAGGACCGCCGTCATCGGCTGGCTCGTCTTCGTCGTCGTCGCGTACGCCATCGGCTCCGCGACCGGCACGGTGACGCTGAAATCCGACGACTGGGGCAACGGCGACTCGCTGGCCGCCAACCGCGTGCTGGCCCAGCAGTTCCCGCGCGAGCGTGCGGCGGAGCAGGTCCTGATCCAGACGCGCGAGGGCCGGCTCCAGGGCGGCGCGGAGTACCGCGCCGCGGTCGGCGAGCTGATGGCTGACCTGTCGCGGATCCCCGGCGTGGTGCGGCTCGAGTCCCCGCTGAAGCCGGGCAACGAGGGGCAGCTCTCGCGCGACGGCACGGCCGCGCTGATCAGCTTCCAGCTCGCCGGCGACCCCGACACCGCGAAGGATCGCGTGAAGCCGGCGCTCGACGCGGTCGCCAAGGTGCAGGCGGCGCACCCGCGACTGTTCATCGGCGAGTTCGGCGACGGCAGCGTCAACCGCGCGGTCATGACGCGCATTCAGAAGGACTTCCAGCGCGCCGAGGCGACCTCCTTCCCGGTCACACTGCTGATCCTCGTGATCGCGTTCGGCGCGCTCGTCGCCGCCGGGATCCCGCTGCTGCTCGGCATGACCGCGGTCGCCGCCGCGCTCGGGCTCACCGCCGTGCTCAGCCATGTCGTGCGCGTGGACGAGTCGATCAACTCGGTGATCCTGTTGATCGGCCTCGCTGTCGGGGTCGACTACTCGCTCTTCTACCTGCGCCGCGCCCGCGAGGAACGCGCCCGCGGGCTCAGCAGCGCCGAGGCGCTGCAGACCGCCGCGGCCACGTCCGGCCGTGCGGTGCTGTTCTCCGGCTTCGTCGTCATGACCGCGATGGCGGGCATGTTCCTGATGGGCTCGAAGACGTTCTCGTCCTTCGGCATCGGGACCGTGCTCGTGGTGGCGATCGCGCTGCTCGGCTCGCTCACCGTCCTGCCGGCCGTGCTGGCCAAGCTCGGCGACCGCGTCGAGCTCGGGCGCGTGCCGTTCCTGGCCCGCATGCGCGCCAAGGACGGCGAGTCGCGCTTCTGGGGCACGGTCGTCGGCGGCGTCATCCGCCACCCGCTGATCTTCGGCGGCGCGGCGGTCGCGCTGTTGATCGCGCTCGCCATCCCGGCGTTCGGCCTGCACACCGTCGACTCCGGCGCGCAGGGCCTGCCGCGCGACCTTCCGGTCATGCAGGTCTACACGCGCATCCAGCGCGCCTTCCCCGGCGGCCCCGGCCCGGCGATCGTCGTGGTCAGCGCGCAGGACGTCACCCGGCCGCGGGTCGCCGCCGGCATCGCGGCGCTCAAGCAGGCCGCGCTCGCGAGCGGCGTCATGCACGAGCCGATCAGCGCCGAGGTCAGCGCCAACCACCGCGCGGCGCGGGTGATGGTGCCGCTGGCCGGCAAGGGCACCGACGAGGCCTCCAACCGCGCGCTGGACACGCTGCGCAAGCAGGTCATCCCCGCCACGATCGGTGCGGTGCCGGGTGCGAGCGCCAAGGTCACCGGCTGGACGGCCGGCTCGCGCGACTTCAACGACTCGATGAAGGCCCACGCCCCGCTCGTCTTCGTGTTCGTCCTTGGGCTCGCGTTCGTGCTCCTGCTCCTGACCTTCCGCTCGATCGTGATCCCGCTCACGGCGATCGCGCTGAACCTGCTGTCGGTCGGCGCGGCCTACGGCGTGCTCGTGCTCGTCTTCCAGAAGGGCAACCTCGAGTCGCTGCTCGGGTTCACGTCGATGGGCGGCGTCACGGACTGGCTCCCGCTCTTCCTGTTCGTGATCCTGTTCGGCCTCTCGATGGACTACCACGTGCTGATCGTCAGCCGCGTGCGTGAATCCCACGAGGCCGGCATGAGCACCGAGGAGTCCGTCTCCCACGGCATCCGCGCCACCGCGAGCGTCGTCACCAGCGCCGCGATCGTCATGGTCGCCGTGTTCGCGATCTTCGCCACGCTGGGAATGATCGACTTCAAGATGATGGGCGTCGGCCTCGCCGTCGCCGTCCTGATCGACGCCACGATCGTGCGTGCCGTCCTGCTGCCCGCCGCGATGCGGCTGCTGGGCGACTGGAACTGGTACCTGCCGCGCTGGCTCGAGTGGCTGCCGCGCCTCGGGCACGGGGAGCCGTCCGCACTGCCGCGCGATCGCCAGGTCGCGAGCTGAGCATGGCGCCGCGCGCGAGCGCCGCGCTCGCGGCCCTGGCGCTCGCGCTGGCTCCCGCCGCCGCCTCTGCGCGCGAGGGCATCTATGGCGGCACGACCGCGGCCGGCGACCCGATCGTCATCGACAGCGACGCGCACGGCCGGCAGATCACCGGCGCGGCCTTCAGGGTCAGGGTCGACGGCGACGACGACTGGTGGCCGGTCGCCGGCAGCGCGCGGGTCCGCCCGGCGCCGTCGCGCCCGACCACGATCCCGCTGGGCGTGCTGATCGCCTCGCGCAATGCCGGCGGCCGCTTCGACACGCGCCTCTTCGCTCGCATGGGTCACGATCCGGCGCAGGAGATCATGGTCGGCATCGCCCTCGCCGGCTCACTGACGCCGTCCCGGGCCTCCGGCACGATCGCCGGCTGGGTCTCGGTGACCGACACCGCGACAGGCCGGCTGTCCGGCTACTCGCGGACGAAGGCCATCAGGTGGACGGCCGTGCGCGCGCCCGGCCGCGTCTACGGCGGCACGACCGCCGCGGGCCTGCCGATCGTCATCAAGCTCGGCCCGAACGCGGTGACCGGGCTGTGGCTGGCGTGCTACAGCGACCGCTCGACACCGGCCGGCATGTTCTGGAGCTCGAGCGAGCGGCTCGGCGGCTTCCCGCTCGCCGGCGGGCGCTTCGGCGGCGCGTTCAGCCGGCCGGAGACCGAAGCGAACGGCTCGACGACCACCTACGACTGGACGCTCGCGGGCCGCGTCACGCCGACGACAGCGACCGGGACGATCGCGCTGAACGTCAAGGTCGCGGAGGCGTCGCGCGCCCCGTTGAGCTTCGCGATGCCGGCGACGAGGTTCGCTGCGGCGACTGGTTAGGTGTCCACCCCGGGCCGCGCAGGAGTACCTGGGCCTTGGTCCGCCACCCGCGCGCGGCGCCGACGTCGCGCGCCAGCGCGAGGTACTCGTGGAACGCGACGCGCACCGGATGGAACGTCTCGAGCTGCGTCGTGAGCCCGTAGCGGACGCGCTCGCTCTCCGGCTCCCAGGTTCCGAACACGCGGTCCCAGACGATCAGGATGCCGCCGTAGTTCTTGTCGAGGTACTGGTGGTTGGAGCCGTGATGGACGCGGTGGTGCGACGGGGTGTTGAACACCCGCTCGACCCACGCCGGCAGCCGCTGGATGCGCTCGGTGTGGATCCAGAACTGGTAGATCAGCGACCAGGCCTGGGCGAGCAGGACCATCCAGACCGGGAAGCCGAGCAGCGGGAGCGCCAGCCAGAACGGGAAGTACGTCATCGGCACCCAGGTCTGGCGCAGCGCGGTCGAGAGGTTGTAGTGCTGGGACGAGTGGTGGACGACGTGGCTGGCCCAGAACAGCCGGCTCTCGTGCGAGACGCGATGAAACCAGTAATAGGCGAGGTCGTCGGCGAGGAAGAGCGCGATCCACGTCAGCGGGTTGCGCGGACTCAGACGCAGCGGCGTCAGCTTGTAGAGCGCCGCGTAGACCGCGACCACGACGAGCTTCCAGGCGACGTTGATCGCCACGTTGCCGATGCCCATCGTCAACGACGTCCCGGTGTCTCGCAGGTCGTAGCCGACGAACTCGTCGTCGTCGTCGTTGAGGTGCCGGTAGGACACGAACTCGACGACCAGCAGGAGGATGAAGAACGGGATCGCGTAGTAGAGGATCGCGGCCATCAGTCCTCCGGGATCGAGCGTTCGAGCAGGTCGCGCGCGAGCGCGTGGGCCGCGTCGCCGTCGCCGTCCGCGACCGCGCCGGCGAGCGCACGCACGGCCTGGGCGTCCTCGAGCTCCGCGGCGACCGCGTCGGCCTTGACCGACGCGACGCGCTGGCGCGCGACCAGCGTCGTCAGCGCGAGCCGGTACGCGATGTTGTCGGCGCCGTCGACGATCAGGTCCCACAGCACGTCGTAGTGCGCGTTGCGAGCCGCGAGGTCCTCGACGGCGGCGAGCTGCTCGGCGCGGGCGCGCAGCTGCGCGCGCCGCGCGGCGTCCGCGCGGTGCGCGCAGCGCCGCGCCGCGTCGGCGCCGATGCACGCGCGCATCTCCATCGCGGCGCGCGGCGCGTGCAGCGCCTCGGGCGCGTCGCCCTCGGCCGCCAGGTCGAGCAGCAGATCCAGGCCGCCGTGATGGCGCCAGTCGCGCACGCGCGTCGCGCCGCCCTGGCTGATCGAGACCAGCCCCGCCTGCTGCAGGCGCTTGAGCGCCTCGCGCACCGCGTGCCGGCTGGTCTCGAGCTCCTCGCTGAGGCGGCGCTCGGACGGCAGCGGATCGCCCGCGGCGTAGTGACCGCTGAGGATGTCGGCGCGCAGGCGCGCGTGGAATCCGGCTCGACCGCGTACTGGTTGAACCAGTCACAACGGCTGGTTATACCAGTCAGGCGCAGACCGCGCTCGCCTGCACCGTGTCCACGCCGCCGTTGACCGTGACCTGCCCGCCTCCGACCACGATGTCCAGGAAGCCCTCGGTCCCGTCGGCGTTCAGCCGGTGCACGCGCGCGGAGGCCACGCCGTCGCCGTACTGCGCGGCGATCACCTGCCCTTGCCCGGTGTAGCGCCCGGACGTGCCCGGGCCGTAGTCGCTCGACGTCTCGACGTCCTCCACGAAGGAGCCGTCCGAGCACAGGTTCAGGTGCTCTGCGATGAGCTGAAGGTCGTGGCCGTCAGGTGGATCAGGGCGCGCCCGGACAGGTCCGCACGGGCGCGCTGGATCGCCGCGTCCCCGGTCGGCGGCGCGGGAGCAGGAGCTGGAGCGGGAGCGGGCGGGGCGGCGCACTCCTGCCACAGCCCTCGGCCCGCCTGCTGGGCGGCGCTCTGCGCCGCGGTCAGCTGGGCGGCGAGCGCGAGCCGGCCGGCGGCCGCGCGCACGTCCCCGGAGCGCACCAGCGAGACGTTGACGACCTGCTTGCCGCGGTAGACGTAGCGGCCGTTCGCCGGAGCGGCGGCGTCGGCGCGCAGCCGCACCACGCGCGCCGCGCGGCAGCAGGCGCGCGAGCGCCTGTCGGGCGGCGGCCGCGTGACAGGTTCCCGCCGCCGGCGCGGCGACGCCGAGCAGGTTTACGACCTTCACGCGGTGGCCGTCGCGCACCTTGACCTGCCCGCCCGAGACGACGCTCACCACCGTGACGGTGCTCGCGGCGGAAGCGGTGGATGGGGCGAGCGCGGCGACGAGGAGCGAGAGTCCGAGCAGCCGGCGCAGCATGGCCCCGCGACTGTCTCAGCTCGCGCGTGTCCGGCCGGACAGCGTTTCGGGCACGGATCAGGGCATCCGTCAGCTCCAGGAGGACCGCAGCGTGACCGGGCCGCTGACGTGCACCGCGTGCACGGCCGCCTTGGACGCGTGCGACGAGTCGGCGCGTGCGCTCGGGGTGAACGCGAGTGCGGCGGCGGCGACCAGTGCCACGGCGGTGAGGCGGCGGCGGAACGAGATGGAGAACAAGCGGAACACCTTTGCGTCGAGATCCGTGATCGGACGCTGGCGGCTGAGCCGTCTCGCCCGGGCGAGACCTCTGGCTTTGCGTCCCCGCCTCGCGACGGGTTTGCCTTGTGCAGCTTGCACCATCTATCGGAGCATTTCGCCGCCGCTTGAAGCGCGCTGGACGATCGTCGGAGCGGGCCTCAGGCTGCGGCGGCCGCGATGTGCGCCGCGGTGTCGAGCATGCGCCGATGTCGTCGCCGAACAGCGCGGCGTTCTCGCTCGCGTGCCCGCACCCGATCGCGGGCAGCAGCGAGGCCAGGAACGCGGCCCGGTGCGCGGGCGGATCGAGGTCCAGCGCCCGCGCGAGCCCGTCGGCGACGAGGCACGCGCGCAGCCCGCGCTCGAACGGCAGGCCCGTCGCGAGGTCGGTCGTCAGCGACAGCGCGGCGAGGACGTCGACCAGCCGGGCGCGTTCGGCGAGCATCACGATGCGATCAAACCACTCCCGGGGGCGCGGTCGAGCCGCGGACCACGAGCGCGGGTGCGAGCCGGTGCTGCTCGGGCGCGGCGTCGTGGCCGCGGTCGATGCGGTTGAGCAGCAGCGCCACCGCCTGGCGGGCCAGCTCGTCGCCCGGCTGCGCCACAGTCGTGAGCGCGATCCGCGCCAGCGCGCCGATCGCGATCCCGTCGAAGCCCACCAGCGAGACGTCGCCGGGCACGGCGATGCCGGCGGCCTCCAGGCGCTCGATCATCCGCACCGCGACGTGGTCGGTGGCGGCGACGAGCGCGGTCGGGCCGTCCTCGAACACGCCGCCCAGCCCGTCCGCCTCGCCGTCGAGGACCCACTCGCCGCGCCGCGCCAGCCCGTGGCGCTCGAGCGCGCGCTCGAACGCCTGCTCGCGCGAGCGCTTCGTCGTGCTCTCCAGCGACGGGTGGCTGACGTAGCCGATGCGCGCGTGCCCGAGCTCGACGAGATGGCGCACGGCGAGCCCGATCCCGGCCTCGTCGTCGACCGCCACGCAGTCGGCGTAGTCGGCCCAGCACGAGACCATCACGACCGGCACGCGATCGGCGAGCAGCCGCGAGAGCACGGCGCGGTCGCCCGTGAAGTCCAGCAGCGCGATGCCGTCCACCCGCTGCTCGAGCAGCGCGTCGATGCGCGACGCCTCGAGCGTGGGACGGCCGGCCGTGTTGCAGACGACCGTCGTGTAGCCGCGCGCCGAGGCGTGCAGCTCGATGCGCTTGACGAGCTCGGCGTCGAACGCGTTGGCGAGGTCCCAGACGGCGACGCCGAGCAGGTTCGTACGCCGCTGGACGAGGTTGCGCGCCGCGGCGTTGGGCCGGTAGCCGAGCGTCTCGACCGCCGCCAGCACCCGCGCGCGGGTCGCGCCCGAGACACCGTCGGCCCCGCGCATCACGTTCGAGACCGTCGACTTCGAGACGCCGCTGAGCGCGGCGACGTCGTGGATCGTCGGCCGCCGGAACGCCCCGGTCACGGCGCTCCCGTCGACGCGCGCACGACGAGCTCGCCCGTCAGCCGCACATGGCGCGGCGGCTCGCTCAGACCGCCGCGCATGCGGTCCAGGAGCAGCCGCAGCCCCTCGGCGATCAGCTGCGCGCGCGGCTGGGCGACCGTCGTGAGCCCGATCCGCGAGTGCGCGCCGAGGTCCGTGCCGTCGAAGCCGACGACGGAGACGTCGTCGGGGACGCGCACGCCGAGCGGCTCCAGCAGGTCGATCAGCTGCACGGCGATCAGGTCGTTGGCGGCAGCGAACGCCGTCGGCGCTTCGCGATCCGTGACCGCCGCGCGCAGGCCGTCGCGCACGTCGGCGTCCAGCAGCCGCGGCGCGAGCCCGTGGCCGCGCATCGCGTGCTCGTAGCCGGCGTAGCGCGCTGCGCGCGTGCTGTCCTCGACCAGATGGCTGCTGACGTGCGCGATGCGCCGGTGGCCGAGGCCGTACAGGTGCTCGACCGCCGCCGCCATCCCGGTGTGGTCGTCGACCGCGACGCAGTCGGCGCGCTCGTCCCAGCAGCTGATCACGACCACCGGCACGCGCGCGACCGCGAGTTCGTCGAGCACCGTGCGGTCGCCGCTGAACTGGAGCATCACGACGCCGCTCACGGCGCGCTCGAGCAGCATCTCCACACGCGCGCGCTCGAGCTCCGAGCGCCCGTCGGTGTTGCACACGATCGTCGTGTAGGCGGCCTCGGAGATCTGCAGCTCGAGCAGCTTCACGAGGTCCGCGTAGAACGTGTTGGCGAGGTCGCCGAGCACGACGCCGACGGTGTTCGAGCGCCGGCGCACGAGGTCGCGCGCGAGCGAGTTGGGGCGGTAGCCGAGCGCCTCGATCGACTCCAGCACGCGCGCCCGCGTCCCGTCGGAGACGCGGCCCGCCCCGCGCAGGACGTTCGAGACCGTCGACTTCGAGACGCCGCTGAGGTTGGCGACGTCGACGATCGTGGGCCGCTGCGAGGCCCAGCGCTCAGGCGGCATGCCGGCTGGGCGCGCCGACCGGGCCGCCCGTCGCGTGCGCCGTGATGATCGCCCGGCAGAGCGCGACGTCGCGCAGGCCGTCCTCGCCACCGGTACGCGGCTCGCGGCCCGCGACGATCGCCGCGTGGAACTCCTCCAGCTCGCGCTTGAACGCCTCCTCGTAGGACACGACACGTTCGCTGCGGCACGACGCCACGCCGCCGGGATCGCCGTCCTCGACGATCAGCCGCGTCGGCTGGTTGCGCAGCAGCGGCGAGGGGAACTCGAGCGTCGCCCGCCGGTCGGGGCCGTAGAACGACCAGTCCTGCGCGTAGCGCGCGATGCCCGGCAGGTCGACCCACGCGAACACCGCCTCGACGCCGCCGAACGAGGCGGACACCGTCAGGCCCGCGTCCCAGATGCGCGCGAAGTGCAGCGTCTGCGGCTCGCCCAGCAGCCCGCGCACCCCGTTGAGCTCGTGCACCATGCTGTCGAGCAGCATCGCGCGGTAGGCGTGCAGGAGAAACGGGTCCTCGGAATCGAGCGCCGCGCGCAGCCGCTGCTCGTCGTCGGCGAGCAGGCGTGCGAGCACGTCCGGGTCCAGCGCAGACGGCGCCGGGCGCCGGTGGTGCAGCGCGTAGGGCTCGATCGGCGACTCGAGCGTCGTGATGCGGGCGAAGCTGAGCGCGCCGACGTCGAGCGTGCGCTGCAGCTCCTCGTAGGACGGGTCGAAGCGCTTCATGTAGCCGACCATCAGCACGACGCCGCCCGCATGCGCCGCGGCGATCATCTGCTCACCCTCGGCGACCGAGAAGCACATCGGCTTCTCGACGAACACGTGCACGCCCGCCTCGGCTGCCGCGACCGCGACCGGCGCGTGACTGCCGGCGGTCAGGACGAGCACGGCGTCGACGCCGGACAGCAGATCCTCCCAGGCGCTGTACCGGCGCGCGGAGGGGAACAGCGCGGCGGCGAACTCGAGCGCGCCGGGAGCGAGGTCGCAGACCGCGACGACCTCGAATCGGTCGTCGAGCTCGCGCAGGTGCGGCAGGTGCATGACCTGGGCCACGAGGCCGCAACCGATCACCCCGACCCGGACCGTCGGTCCATTGGAACGGTTCACCATTGCGACCGACATGATTGCGGGTGCGTCAAGACTTGACAAGCTCCTGGGGTTCGTGGAATCGTCGTGGCCGCGTATGGAACCTTCCATCACGCTGCTCACCGACGCGCTGGGTCACCGACCGCTCGACGAGGTCGCGCGGTGGTGTGACGAGCGCGGCATCGGCGGCCTCGAGATCGGCGTCGGCGGCTACTCGCCGGCACCGCACGTCGACGCATTGCGCGCCGGCGTGCACGGCGGCCTCGAGGTCGTCGCGCTCAACGCATCGGGCAACCCGCTGCATGCCGCCGAGCACGACGCGGCGCTGCGCCGGGCGCTGCACCTCGCGGCCGAGCTCGGCGTCCCGCGCGTCGTCGCGATGAGCGGCTGCCCCGGCCCCGGCCGCTGGCCGGTCTTCGCGGGCGGCGCCTGGCTGCCCGACATGGAGGGGCTGTGGGACGAGCAGTGGCCGCAGATCGAGCGCTACTGGCGCGAGCTGTCGGCCTGGGCGCCGGCCGGCGTCGACATCTGCCTGGAGCTGCACCCCGGGACGTCGATCTACAACGCGGCCTCGTTCGAGCGGCTGGCCGCCGTGACCGGCGAGAACGTGAAGGTCAACCTCGACCCGAGCCACTTCTGGTGGCAGGGCATCGACCCGGTCGCGACGGTGCGCGCGCTGGCCGGCCGGATCGGCTTCGCGCACGGCAAGGACACGCTCGTGCATCCCGAGCGCGTCGCGCTGCACGGGGTGCTCGACTTCCGCTGGCCGGCCGGCGCGGACACGATGCCGTGGCACTTCTGCGCCGTCGGCCACGGCCGCCCGCTCACGGAATGGCGCGAGCTGCTCGCCGCGCTGCGCGCCGCCGGCTACGCGGGCCCGATCTCGATCGAGCACGAGGATCCCAACCTCACGCCCGAGGCCGGCATCGAGGCGTCGCTGGAAGGGCTGCGCAGGGCGGCGGCCTGATGGACGTACGGTTCGAGGCGGTGGCCAAGAGCTTCGGCTCCACGCAGGCGCTGGCGCCGCTCGACGTGACGGTGCCGGACGGCCGCTTCCTCGCCATGCTCGGCCCGTCCGGGTGCGGCAAGACGACCGCGCTGCGGCTGCTCGCCGGGCTCGAGCAGCCGAGCGCCGGCCGGATCTTCATCGGCGAGCGCGACGTCACGCGCCTGGAACCGCGCCATCGCGACATCGCGATGGTCTTCCAGAGCTACGCGCTGTACCCGCACAAGACCGTCGCCGAGAACATCGCCTACCCGCTGCGCCTGCGCCGCAGCGCGAAGGCCGAGCGCGACGAGCGCGTGCGCTCCGTCGCCGAGCTGCTCGACATCGACGGGCTGCTCTCGCGCGCGCCGCGCCAGCTGTCCGGCGGCCAGCGCCAGCGGGTGGCGCTGGCGCGCGCGATCATCCGCCGCCCGCAGGCGTTCCTGATGGACGAGCCGCTGTCGAACCTCGACGCGCAGCTGCGCATGCAGATGCGCATCGAGATCAAGCGCCTGCAGCGCGAGCTCGGCGTGACGACGCTCTACGTCACCCACGACCAGATCGAGGCGATGACGATGGCCGACCTGATCGCGGTGATGCGCGACGGCCGACTGCAGCAGCTCGCCACCCCGGCCGAGCTGTACGCGCGCCCGGCCAACCTGTTCGTCGCGCGCTTCTGCGGCTCGCCGCCGATGAACGTGCTCGACGGCGAGCTGGCCGACGGCGTCTTCCAGCACCCGAGCGGTGCGCTGCCGCTGCCCGCGGCACAGGCGCGCGGCCCGGTCACGCTCGGGTTCCGGCCCGAGCACGTGGAGATCGTCGCGCCCGGCACGCCGAACGCGCTGGCCGGGGAGATCTACGTCGTCGAGCCGCTCGGCAACGAGACGCTCGTCACCGTCCGCGCCGGGGAGGCGCTGATCAACGTGCGCGCGGGCGCGGACTTCGCGGCGCCGATCGGGGAGCGCTGCGGGCTGCGGCCCGCACCGCGGCGCGCGCAGCTGTTCGATCGTGACACGGAGGAAGCACTCAGCGCGCAGGGAACACCGCCGGTCTCGGCCGGCACCGGAGCGAGGGAGCAGGAGAGAGCATGAGCACACCGATCACGCGGCGCCAGGCCATCCAACGCGGCGCGGCCGGCGCGGCCGGCCTCTGGCTCGCCGGCTGCGGCAGCAGTTCGACCCCCAAGGCGGGCAGCTCCGCGGCGAAGAAGACAGGCGGCTCGATCACGATCGGGTCCTTCCAGGACAACGCGATGGCGCCGTTCCGCGACACGTTCATCAAGCGCTTCCAGAGCGAGACCGGGATCGCCGTCAAGTACAACGAGACGAGCTACGACGCCTGGTACCAGAACGCCAAGAACGACGGGCTGAACAAGACCGGCGCATACGACATCTACGTCATGGACGACAACTGGGTGCCGGAGTTCGCGGCCGGCCAGATCATCCAGAACCTCGACCAGATCGGCTTCAAGGCCAACCCGGACATCCTCCCCAAGGGGCTCGACCAGGGCTACTGGCCCCCGCGCAGCGGCGCGCGCCTGAAGGACTTCGCCAACGACAAGCCGGCGCTCTACGCGCTCGTGATCATCGACGACGTCGAGATCCTCTACTACAACAAGGACCACTTCGACGGCGCGCCCAAGACCTGGGACGACATCGCCAAGGTCGCCGCCGCCAAGGCCAAGCCGCCGAAGCTCTACGGCTGGTCGGCGCGCGGCGTGAAGGGCAACCCGATCGTGCAGACCTACCTGCCGCTGCTCTCCAGCTACGGCGGCAAGTTCGTCAACGACGACTGGTCACCCGGGTTCGTGGGCGCCGAGGGCGTCGGCGCGCTCGAGCGCCTGCTCAGCTTCATCCCGTACATGCCGGCCGGCGTCGCCGAGTTCGACACCGACCAGGAGACGCAGGTGCTGCTGGAGGGCAAGTGCACGGCGCTGACCGAGTACACCGGCCTCGTGCACCGCGTCGACGACGCCAGCTCGTCGCAGGTCGTGAACAAGATCGACATGGCGGCGACACCGGCCCAGGAGACCAGCGGCCCGGCGATCGGCACGTTCATCTGCGGGATCGCCTCGGGCGCCAAGAACCCCGGCGGCGCCAAGCAGTTCCTCGACTGGTTCACGTCGAGCGCGGTCCAGAAGGACTTCGCGCGCGACGGTGGCAGCGCGGCGGTCACGGGGTCGGCGCTGGAGGACCCGCAGGCGGTGCAGAAGTTCCGCTGGCTGCCCGCGATCAAGGACGCCGTCAACAACTCCGTGCCCAAGCCCAAGACGCCGGACGAGCCGAAGTTCGAGGACATCCTGGGCACGCACCTCAACGAGGCGCTGGTGACCGCGATCCAGAAGAAGAGCGGCTACTCGGCGATCGCCCAGCAGGCGCTGACCAAGGCCGGCAACGAGATCACGCAGTTCATCAAGCAGCAGGGCGGCTACGTGTAGATGGCGGCCGTCTCGGCACCGGCGCCTCGGCGCGGCGCGCGCTGGCTCGAGAGCCCGTGGCTGCTGCTCGCGCCGGCGGCGCTCGCGCTCGCCGCGGTCGCCGCCTACCCGCTGATCTACGGGATCCGCGCGAGCCTGCACACGTACCGCTACGGGCGCGACCTGGGGTCCGCGGGCTTCGAGAACTACCGCGTCGTGTTCGGCGACCACGTGTTCTGGACGGCGCTGTGGACGACCGCACGCTACGTCGGCTTCGCAGTCGCGATCGAGACGCTGCTCGGCCTCGCGCTCGCGCTGCTGGTGGTCGACGAGCTGCGCTTCAGCCGCTTCCTGCGCGTCGGGCTGCTGCTGCCGATGACGATCGCGCCGGTCGTCGTGGGCGTGATCTGGCGGCTCATGTACGCGTCCGACATCGGAGTCGTCAACCCGCTCTTCCGCGCGCTCGGCCTCGGCACCCCGAACGTGCTCGCGCACCCCGGCAGCGCGTTCGTCGGCGTCGTCGCGGTCGACGTGTGGGAGTGGACGCCGCTGATGTTCCTGATCATCCTGGCCGGCCTGCAGTCGCTCCCCCAGGAGCCGATGGAGGCTGCGCGCGTGGACGGCGCCGGGCCCGTGCGCGTGTTCTTCGACCACACGCTGCCGCTGCTGATGCCGGTGCTGATGGTCGCGGTCGTGCTGCGGCTGATCGACGCCATCGGGACGTTCGACCAGATCTTCGTGCTGACCCGCGGCGGCCCTGGTACCTCGACGCAGCTGATCAGCACGTACGCCTACAACACGGCGTTCCAGTTCACCCAGTACGGGCGCGGGATGGCGATGGTCGTCGCGCTGCTGGTGCTGACGCTGCTGCTGACGATCGCCGCGATCCGCTTCATGCGGCGCGCGGCGGCGCGGAGCGCGGCATGAGGCGCGGCGCCCGCCACGTCGCGCTGGCGCTCGCGCTGCTGGTCGCGCTGTTTCCGTTCTGGTGGCTGCTGATGACGTCGTTCAAGCGTCCGGTGGACATCTTCCGCGGCGTCTCGCTCGTGCCCCAGCACCCGACCGGAGCCAACTACTCGCGGCTGTTCGGCGCCTACCACATGGGCCAGTTCCTGACCAACAGCCTGATCGTGGTGACGGTCTCGGTCGTGATCAGCCTGGTCCTCGGCACGCTCGCCGCGTACGCGCTGGCCCGCTTCCAGTTCCGCTTCGGGCTCAACGAGCAGGCGCTGGTGGCGTCGCTGCTGGTGCGCACGCTGCCGGCGATCCTGCTCGTGATCCCGCTCTACATCACGCTCAGCAAGTACCAGCTGCTGAACACCCGGCTCGGGCTGATCATCGTCTACGGCGCCCTCAACACGAGCTTCGTGATCTGGATGATGCAGAGCTTCTTCGGGGAGATCCCGCGCGACATCGAGGAAGCCGCGATGGTCGACGGCGACTCGCGCCTGCGCGCGCTGTTTCGCGTCGTGCTCCCGCTCGCCGCGCCGGGGATCGCCGCAACCGCGATCTTCAGCGTGATCACGACCTACAACGACTTCCTGATCGCGCTCACGCTGACCTCGACGCCCGACGCACAGACGGTCCCGGTCGGCGTCTCGACGCTGATCGGCAAGATCCAGATCGAGTGGGGTCCGATGGCGGCGGCGGGCGTGATCGGCGCGCTGCCGATCATGATCTTCGCGATCATCGTCCAGCGCCACTTCGTGCGCGGGCTCACGCTCGGAGCGGTCAAGTGAGCGTGCGCGCGGCCGTGATCCAGGCGCCGGGGCGCTTCAGCGTCGAGCGCTTCCCCGAGCCCGATCCCGGCCCGGGCGCGGTCGTGCTGCGGATGGAGCACTCCGGCATCTGCGGGACCGACAAGCACACCTGGCGCGGGGAGAGCCTGCAGTACGCGGGCACCGACCACGAGCGCGAGGCCGCCTACCCGCTGATCTGCGGCCACGAGAACGTCGGCGTGATCGCGGCGATCGGGCCGGGCGAGGCGCTCGACGAGCTGGGGCGCCCGCTCGCGGTCGGCGACCGCGTGGTGCCCGCGCCCAACCTGACGTGCGGGCGCTGCCGCTTCTGCCTCGACGAGCGCTACCCGTACTACCTCTGCCGCGAGCTGCACGACTACGGCAACTCGCTCTCCTGCGCGACGCCGCCGCACCTGTTCGGCGGCTGGTCGGAGCTGATGTACCTGCTGCCGGGGACGCGGCTGTTCCGCGTCCCGGACGGGCTCGACCCGTCGCTCGCGGCGCTGACCGAGATCATGGCCGTGACCCACGGGCTCGACGGCGCGGTCGAGTTCGGCGATGTCGTGCTCGTGCTCGGCACCGGGCCGCTCGGGCTGCTGCACCTCGTCAAGGCCGAGTTGCTCGGCGCCGGCCGGCTGATGGCGATCGACGTGTTCGCCGCGCGCCTGGATGCCGCCGGTGCGCTCGGCGCCGATCTGCGCCTCGACGCCTCGGCGACCACGTTCGACGAGCGGCTGGAGCTCGTGCGCGCGGCGACCGACGGCTATGGGGCCGACATCGTCGTGCACTGCACCGGCGTCGCGTCCACGCTGCCCGAGGCCCTGGCGCTCGTGCGCCCGGGCGGGACGGTCGTCGAGCCCGGGACGTTCGTCGACATGGGCGACGTCGGCGTGAACCCCTCGCGCGACATCTGCACCAAGGGCGTGACCGTGATCGGCGTCGGCGGCGAGACGCTGCCGCAGTACGCGCCGGCGCTGCGGATGCTCGAGCGCCACGCCGACCGGCTCGGCGTGCGCTCGCTGGTGAGCCACCGGGTCGGGCTCGACGACGTCGGCGACGCGCTCGAGCTGGCCCAGTCTCCGGCCGCGCTGAAGGTCCTCGTGACACCTCAAGGAGAACGACCGTGAACATCCTCGACCGCATCGCCGCCGCCCCGATCTCGTGGGGGGTGTGCGAGGTGCCCGGCTGGGGCGCCCAGATGCCCCCGGCCCGCGTCCTGGGCGAGATGCGCGACCTCGGCATCGCCGCCACCGAGGCCGGGCCGGACGGCTACCTCGGCACCGACCCCGACGCCGCCGCGGCGCTCGTGCGCGAGTTCGGGCTGCGGCTGATCGGCGGCTTCGTCCCGACCGTCCTGCACCGGGCGGGCGCGCTCGAGCCCGTCGAGCGCGCCGCTTCGCTGTTCGCCACCGCGGGCGCCGACGTCCTCGTCCTCGCCGCCGCCACCGGGGTCGAGGGCTACGACGAGCGCCCGTCGCTGACCGACGACGAGTGGGACACGCTCCTGTCCGGGCTCGACGCCGCGCGCGAGCTGTGCGCCGCGCGCGGGCTGCGCTGCGCGCTGCACCCGCACGTGGGCACGATGATCGAGGGGCCGTCGGAGGTCGCGCGCGTGCTCGAGCGCTCGACCGTCGACCTCTGCCTCGACACCGGGCACCTCGTGATCGGCGGCAACAATCCCGTCGCGCTGGCGCGCAGCGCGGCGGAGCGCGTCAGCCTCGTGCATCTCAAGGACGTCGACGGCGCGCTCGCCGCGCGCGTGCTGGCCGGCGAGCTGACGTACTCCGACGCCGTCCGCGAAGGGCTCTACGTGCCGCTGGGCGCCGGGTCCGTCGACGTCGCCGAGTTCGTCGCCGTGCTCGAGCGCGCCGGCTACGGCGGCTGGTACGTGCTCGAGCAGGACGCGATGCTCGACGCCGATCCGCCCGCGGGCGGCGGACCGGTGGGCGACGTGCGCGAGAGCCTGGCGTTCCTGCGCTCGGTGCTGCAGCCGGCGGCGTGAGCGTTCGCGTCGCGGTCGTCGGCGCGGGCCGGATGGGGCGTACGCACCTCGACGCGCTCGCCCGCAGCACGCGCGCCGAGGCGGTCGCGGTCGTCGATCCCGATCCCGAGCGCCGCGCCGCCGTCGAGCTCCCGGCGTTCGCGGACGTCGACGCGCTGCTCGCGGCCGGCGGCTTCGACGCCGTCCTGATCGCCGCGCCGACCGACCTGCACGTGGCGCTCGTCGGCCGCTTCGCGGCGGCGGGCATCCCGATGCTGTGCGAGAAGCCGTGCGGGCTGAGCACCGCCGAGGCCGAGGCGGCCGCGCGCGCCGCGTCCGGCGTGCTGCTGCAGGTCGGCTACTGGCGGCGCTTCGTGCCGGCGCTGGTCGCGCTGCGGGCACGGCTGGGGACGCTCGGCGAGCCGTCGCTGATCATCTGCCACCAGTGGGACGAGGAACCGCCCGCGCCCGGCTTCCGCGCGCGCAGCGGCGGGATCGCGATCGATATGGCGGTGCACGAGATCGACCAGGTCCGCTGGCTGCTCGGGCAGGAGTTCGCCGGCCTGTCCGCCGCCGGCGCCGGAGCGGGCGACGATCCCGACACGGCGGTCGCGCTCGCGCGGCTCTCGCGCGGCGCGGTCGCGGCGATCACGCTCGGTCGCCGCTTCCCGCCGGGCGACGCGTGCTGGCTCGAGCTGTTCGCGAGCGGCGGGTACGAGCGCGTGGAGTTCATGTCGAGCCAGGAGGACTTCGTGTCGGCGCTCGCCGCCCAGGCCGACGCATTCGCGGCGGCGGTCAGCGGAGGCGAGCCGCGCGGCGCCGGCGGCCCGGATGCCGTCGCCGCGCTGCGCGTCGCCGAGCGGATCGGCGCCGCGCTGCGGAGCTGATCACTCGCGCGACCACTCGTCGACCAGCGCGCGCGGGGCCTGGCAGCGCCAGGCGTCGATGACCAGCTCCTCTAGCTGATCGAGGCCGACCGCGGGCAGCCGGACGAGCACGGCGGGAAAGCCGTTGTAGTGCGGCTCGGTGAAGAACACCGCGTCGTCGGACGCGAGCAGCGCCGCCTTGTCGGCCTGGTCGACGACGCGGACCGCGATCACGTCGGCGCGCGGCATACGTGGCCGTTTGATCTCGACGCGCTCGTTCCAGGCCCACACGAACCCCTTCGCCTTGCCGCGGTTGAGGACGGAGAACGCGAAGCCCTCGTCGCTCTCGGACGTGCCCGGCAGCGCGAGCGCGATCCGCCGGACGTCAGCCTGGTCAGCCATCGCACGATTGTGCCCGCTCCGGGTGCCGTGGTAAGTGCGGCCACCACGGTCCGAGAGTACGGGTAGCGCCAGCGACCCGGAAGGAGCCCACCTCTATGTTCGGCGGATGCGCAGTCTTGCCGCCTGGTGCCATGACCGGCGCCGCACCGTGATCGGCCTGTGGGTCGCCGCCTTCGTCGTGCTGGCCGCACTCTGGGGTGTCGCCTCCGGCGAATACGTCAACAACTTCCGCCTCCCCGGCACGGAGTCCCAGCGGGCGTATGACCTGCTCAAGGACCGCTTCCCACAGCAGGCGGGCGACACCGCGACGATCGTCTTCGCGGTCGACGGCGGCCGCGTGCTGGATCCGGGGCATCGCCCGCAGATCGAGCGCGCGCTCGCGACCGTCAAGCAGTCGCCCGAGGTGCTCACCGTCGGGGATCCCTTCGCCGCCGGGGCCCCCGTCTCGCGCGACGGGCGGATCACGTTCGCCCAGATCCAGTTCCGCAAGGCCTCGGGCGACGTCGACCCCAAGAAGGTCAAGACGATGGTCGAGAAGACGCTGGCGCTCGACGGCCAGGGCGGCGTCCAGGTCGCGCTCGGCGGTGACGTCGTGCACTGGTCCACGGCGCAGCAGGGCGGCTCCGGGGAGATCATCGGCATCCTCGTGGCGGCGCTCGTGCTGTTCCTCACGCTCGGCGTGGTCGCGATGGGGCTGCCGCTGCTCAACGCGCTGTTCGCGATGGTCGTGAGCCTGGGGCTGATGGCCGTGGTCGGCACGCACCTGCTCGACGTCGTCAACTGGACGCCGCAGCTCGCGGCGATGATCGGGATCGGCGTCGGGATCGACTACGCGCTGCTGATCCTGAACCGGTTCCGGCTCGAGCGCGGCGCCGGGCGCGACGTTCGCGAGGCGACGCTCGTCGCGCTCGATACGTCCGGCCGCGCCGTGCTATTCGCGGGCATCGTGGTCGTGATCGCGATGCTCGGCATGATGCTGCTCGGGATCTCGTTCCTGTACGGCCCCGCGATCGGCGCCGCGCTGTCGGTGCTCGCCACCATGATCGCGTCGCTGACGCTGATGCCGGCGCTGCTGAGCAAGATCGGCGGGCGCATCAAGCCCGCGAGCGGCGGCGCCGACTCCGAGCGCGGCTTCTCCTCGCGCTGGAGCGGCTTCGTGGCGCGCCGGCCGCTGCCCGTCGCGGTGCTCGCGCTCGCCGTGCTGATCGCGCTCGCGCTGCCCGCGCTGCACATGCGCCTGGCGACCAGCGACGCCAGCACGTACAAGAAGTCCGACACCACGCGGGTCGCCTACGACCTGCTCAAGCAAGGCTTCGGACCGGGCTTCAACGCCCCGCTGCTGCTCGCGGTCGAGCTGCCCAAGCCGGGCGACCAGGCGACGCTCAAGCGGATCGGCGACGCGCTCGGCAAGCAGGACGGGATCGCCCAGGTGCTGCCCGCGCGGCTCAACCAGCGCGGCGACACCGCGACGATGATCGCCTACCCGACGACGACGCCGCAGGACGTGACGACCGACGACACCGCAAGACGGCGCGCAACGAGACGTTGCCGCCGATCGAGCGTGAGACCGGCGCGCGCGTGTCGATCGGCGGGGCGACGGCGACGAACCTCGATTTCGCGCAGACGATCCGCGACAAGCTGCCGCTGTTCATCGGCGTCGTGGTCGGGCTCTCGCTGCTGCTGCTCGCGATCGTGTTCCGCTCGCTGCTCGTGCCGGTCAAGGCGGGCGTCTTCAACCTGCTCTCGATCACCGGCGCGTTCGGCGTCGTGACGCTGATCTTCCAGGACGGCCACGGGGCCGGGCTGTTCGGCGGCGCGACGGGGCCGATCGAGTCGTTCCTGCCGATCATGGTGTTCGCGGTCGTGTTCGGCCTCTCGATGGACTACGAGGTGTTCCTCGTCTCGCGCATGCACGAGGAGTGGGTGCACACGCGCAACGCCCGCTACGCCGTGCAGCACGGCCTGGCGATGACCGGCCGCGTCGTGACGGCGGCGGCGATCATCATGATCGCGGTCTTCGGCGCGTTCGCGATCGGCAACGAGCGGGCGCTGGCGATGATGGGCGTCGGGTTCGGCGCGGCGATCTTCATCGACGCGTTCATCATCCGGCTGCTGCTCCTGCCGGCGGTCATGCACCTCGCCGGGCCGGCGATGTGGTGGATGCCGGCGTGGCTCGAGCGGCGGCTGCCGCACCTCAACATCGAGCGTCCCGACGACGACGCGCTCCCCTCGCTCGCCGAGCCGGAGCCCGAGGTCGCCTACCGCTGACGCTGACTCCTCACGCCGCCGCCTTGCGTCCGAGCGCAAGGCCGGCGGCGCGGCCGGAGAAGATGCGGGAACGTTCCCTCCAGGCGTTGTAGCCGTGCACGCCGCCGGTGGTCGAGGAACTTCTGGACCGGGCCGGGCGCGCCCTTGCCCAGCCGGCTGCGCGCGGCGACCCGGATGTCCTTGCTGGTCACGTCCGGGTTCTGCTCGGAGCCTGAGAGCGCGAACTCCTTCTCGACGATCGCCCGGGTCAGGGATGAACCACGTGGAGTCGTGACCGGTCCGCCCGATGTGGCGCAGGGTGCCGAGCGAGTCGAACCCGGGGAAGTACGGCGCCGGCCGGCGCCGGCCGGTCGCGTCGAGCCACAGCGAGGACCGCCCCGGGATGATCCGGATCGCGTGCTCGGGCCAGACCGGTCCCAGTTGGAGACGCCTCGGTGTAGTGCCACATCCGGTCGCGGTTGATGACGCTCGCGCCGGCGCGCTCGCTGATCGCCGGCATCCGGCCGTCGACGTGCGCCGGCACCCCGGCGATCATATGCTCGGGCGCCTTGCCCAGCCGGTCCACCGGCCAGCTCTCGCGGATCAGGTCGAAGTTGTGGCGATGCCGCCCGACGTCACGACGACCGCCGCCGCGCGGTGCTCGAACTCGCCCACCCGGTCGCGGTTGGACGCGACGCCGCGCGCGGTCTGAGACGGCGCCAGGACGATCCCGAGGACGCCGGCCGCGGCGCCGTCCTCGATCTCGTCAACCTGGTGGCGGTGGGCGAGGACGACCTGGACCGGCTCGAGGAAGATGCGGACGACCTCCGGCCCGGTCCCCCATGCGAGGTGGAAGCGCGGCAGCGAGTTGCCGTGCCCGCGCGCAGGTAGGCGTACTTCTCGCCCGCGGCGAACTCCACGTACGCCTGCGCCCAGCGTCGCGGCCAGTGGTCCTCGCGCTCGCGGTCGAACTGTGCCGACCAGTCCGGCAGGGCCCGCGCCGACGACGATCGCATCAGGGTTCGTTGTCATGTCGTGTATTGAGTCACGGGCGCGGCCGTGCGCCAGGCGCGCTCGCGCCCGTCCGGATGCAGGAGCGCGACGATCAGCGGCACGCGGCAGCCGTCGCGCGGTCGTCGGCCGCCACGGTAACGACGTGTGCGGGCCTCCCCAGCTCCGGATCTCGGCCGGATCGCATCCGAGATGGTGAATACTCATCGAGCGATGGTGGATCGATCTGCATTGCTCGGCCGGCGCTTCTCGCGCCGGACGGTGCTGTGGCTCGCGTTCGGGCTCTACTTCGGCCTGACGGCGGTCAGGCTGGTCGCCGGACCCGATCTCAGCGACGGGGTCCTGCTGCTCTACGCGCTGCCGATCGCGCTGCTGGCGCTCGAGTTCGGGCCGGTGGAGGAGCACTGAGCGCGGCATTCACGATCGTGTTGTTCGTCGGCTGGGCGGCGGCACTCGACGTCCACGTGAACGCGCTCGGGTATCTGACCCGGGCCGTGGCGTGCGCGCTCGTCGGTGTGTTGGTCGGCGTGCTGGCGAAGGAGCGCTCCCGGATCGGAGAGGCGAACGCGCGCTGGTTCGCGATGTCGAACGACCTCCTGTGCGAGACCAGCCTCGATGGGTACGTCACGCGGCTGAACGACCAGTGGGAGCGCGTCCTGGGCTGGACGCGCGAGGAGCTGATGTCGCGCCCGTACGTGGAGTTCATGCACGCCGACGACGCCCCGGCGTTCGCCGCGGCGACGTTGGACGGTGGGCCCGTGATCGACCTGGAGAGCCGGTTCGGGACGAAGGACGGCTCGTGGCGCTGGCTGCTGTGGAGCGCGCGTTCAGACCAGACGCGCTTCTACGCCGTGGCGAAGGACATCACCGAGCGCAAGCGCCTTGAGACGGAGCTGCTCGAGGCGCGCAAGCTCGAGTCGCTCGGCAGGATCGCGGGCGGCATCGCCCACGACTTCAACAACCTGCTGACGGTGATCGGCGGCAACGTGGCGTTCGCTCGCCAGCTCGTCGACGGCGAGCCCGGCGCCGACGAGCTGGACGAGATCCAGGCCTGCACCGAGCGCGCCGCCAGGCTCACCGAGCAGCTGCTCGCCTACGCTCGCCGGCAGACGCTTCGCCCCGCACCGGTGGACCTCGGCGAGCTGGTCGAGAGCGCGGCCGCGGGGCTGCGCGACGTGCTCGGGCCCGAGATCGAGCTCAGGCTCGTCTCGGTTCGCGGCCTGCGCCCGGTGCAGGCGGATCGCGAACGCCTCGAGCAGGCGCTGCACGGCCTCGCCGCCAACGCGCGCGACGCAATGCCCTCGGGCGGGCTGCTCACGATCGAGGTCAGCCAGGCGGCGCCCGAGGAGGTCGCCGTCACGGTCTCCGACACCGGCACAGGTATGGACGCGGACACTCTCGCGCACGCGTTCGAGCCGTTCTTCACGACCAAGGGCACGTCGCCGGGAAGCGGTCTGGGACTCTCTTCGGTGGACGGCATCGTGTCGCAGTCCGGCGGGCGCGTGCTGGCACGCTCCAGTCCGGGAAGCGGAACGACGATCGAGATCCGGCTGCCGTACGCCCGCGCGGTCAGCCCGCTCCAAGCCGAGTCTGTGCAGACACCGTGAGCATCGACAGCACACGGGCTTAGGGGCACAATTGCGGGCAAGAAAAGTACGGAGGAGCAGCCATGTCCCGGTACCTGATCGAAGCGGGGTTTACCAGCGACTCGTTCGCCGCACTGGTGAAGGCCCCCCATGACCGGCTGGAGCAGCTCCGGCCTGTGGTCGCTGATCTCGGCGGGTCGATCGAGGCGGCCTACTTCGCGTTCGGCGACGCCGACCTGGTCATGATCGTGGAGTTGCCGGACAACGTGTCCGCGGCCGCGCTGTCGATCGCGGTCTCCGCGGCCGGCGGCGTGCAGCTGCATCGCACGCGGCCGCTGCTGACGATGAACGAGAGCGTCCGGGCGATGGAGATGGCGAGCGGCGTCGAATACCTGCCGCCGTCGGACTACGTCGCCGACTGGGGCTAGGCCCCGGCCAGCAGCATCGAGTGGTGGCGGCGCGTCGGCGCGGACGGCCCGACGCCGAGCCGCTCGGCCAGCAGGGCGCGGCAGCGCTCATAGGCCGCCAACGCGGACGCGGTGTCGCCTGCAGCGGCGTGCGCGTCCATCAGCAGCCGCCAGGCGGGCTCGCGCAGCGGCTCGACCTCGAGCGCGAGCTGCATGTCGCGGACGGCCTGTGAGGCCAGCCCCAGCTCGATCCGCGCGCGCGCCGAGCATTCGAGCGCGCGGATGCGCACGGCGGCCAGCTGCGCTCGGCGGCGCTCCACCCACGGTCCGGTGCGGCCGGGGAGGAGCGGGCGCGCAGTGATGATCCGCGCCACGAGCGCCTCGCGGCCCGCCCGCGCGGGGTCGCCGCCAGCCAGCAGCGCCTCGGCCGCGTGCGTCGCCGAGAGCGCCGCGTCGATGTCGACCCACGCGCCGGCCGGCAGCCGGAAGCGGTATACGCCGGGCGCCCCGGCGAGCAGTTCGGCGCCGTCGAGGCCGGTCGCCGACAGCGCGCGGCGCAGACGGCTGCTGAGCGCCTTGATCGACGTGCGCCACGCGGCCGGCGGCGCGGGTCCCCACAGCTCCTCGGCGAGCTCGTCCAGCCCGACGGCGCGGCCGTGCTCCGAGATCAGCAGCGCGAGTAGGTGCCGCCCCTGCGGCCCCGGAAGGCGCGCCTCGTGCACAAGGCGCTCGCCCGCCTCGAGCGCCAGCTCCCCCGTGAGGTAGACCCGCAGGGGCGGAGCAGCCGGATCGCAACCGGTTTGCAACCGCGGCAACGTAGATTCCGGCCCCATGCTCAAGCGGATCGTATGCGACTGCGGCTGGTCGGTCACGGGGACCGACGAGGAGCTGATCGCCGCCTGCCAGCAACACGGCCGGGAGGCCCACGACCTGGTCCCGACCGCCGAGCAGGTGCTCGCGGTCGCCACCCCGATCGCCGAGGACGAGCGATGAAGACGATTCACCACGTGTTCGCGATCGCGGCGCCTCGCGACGACGTCTACTCCGCGCTGACCACGGCCGACGGCCTGGCGTCGTGGTGGTCCACGCGCGTGACGGCGACCACGGACACGATCGAGTTCACGTTCGGCGGCGACTTCAACCCCGTCATGCGGGTCGCCGAGCCCGCGGCGCCCGCTGCGGTGCGGTGGGAATGCGTCGGCGGCCATGAGCCCTGGGCCGGCAACGAGTTCAGCTTCGAGCTGGAGGACACCGGCGCGGGCACGCGGCTGCGCTTCTGGCAGCACTACGCGCGCGAGCTCTCCGACGACGCGTACGGGACCTACAACTTCAACTGGGGCTACTACCTGGAGAGCCTGCGGCTGCTCTGCGAGGCCGGGGCCGGCAAGCCGTTCGGGAGGGACACCGATGGCGCGCAAGCTTGAGGGCAAGGCGTGCGTGATCACGGGCGCCACGAGTGGCATCGGGCTCGCGACCGCACGGCTGTTCGCCCAGCACGGCGCGCGCGTCGCGGTGTTCGGCCGCGATCCGGACACGGTGCGGCGGACCACGGCCGAGCTCGGCGGCGCGTCGATCGGCGTCTGCGGCGACGTCACGCGGCTGGCGGACCTCGAGCGGCTGATGCGCGCCGCCGCTGAGGCGTTCGGCCGGATCGACGTCCTGGTGGCGAACGCGGGCATCGGGCGCTTCGGCCCGCTCGAGGCCGTCACCGCGGACGAGTTCGACGCCCTGTGCGCCGTGCACTTCCGCGGCGCGTTCTTCACCGTCCAGCAGGCACTCCCGCACATGGGAGACGGCGGATCGATCGTCCTCGTCGGCTCCGCCGGGGCGACGCGCGGGTTCCCGCTGACGAGCGTCTACAACGCCGCCAAGGCCGCGGTCCTATCGCTCGGACGGACGCTGGCCGCCGAGCTCGCGCCGCGGGGGATCCGCGTGAATGCGATCAGCCCGGGGCTGACGGACACGCCCATGGCGAGCGGGGACATCGGGATCCCGCCCGAGTTGCGCGACGAGGCCGCGCGGGCGCAGCTCGCGCTGATCCCCATGCGGCGGCTCGGCCGGCCCGAGGAGATCGCCGTCTCGGCGCTCTTCCTGGCCAGCGACGACTCGTCGTTCTTCACCGGCAGCGAGCTGTGCCCGGACGGCGGCACGCGCCATCTCTGACGCGTCAGCTCTCGGCCGTCGCGGCGCAGTCGATGTGGAAGTAGCGGCGAGCGACCCGGCCGTCGGACCCGTCGGCAAGCAGCGACGTGGGGGTCAGCGTGCCGTCGGGATCCTCGCGGTGTACGCGCTCGTAGACGCCGATGCGGTCACCGCAGGCCGCGCAGCTCGGGCTGGCGGGTGATTGATCTTCGTCCACAGGGTTGAGGTCGTCGTCGCCCGGACGCACGCCCGGCCGTTCGCCGGAAAAATAGTCAGCCATTGGGGTCGGTGACACGTAGTTGCCCGCACGATCGCTACGGCCAACTACGGATCCGTCCGGCGTGCGCGGCGGCGTCTCCCGCTACGGCTCGGCGCGCTTGAAGTGCAGCACCGCCAACTCGGTTGCGAACGCCTCGCCCGAGCCCTCCGCGCGCGCCGCACTCTCGGCCGCGATCGTCAGCGCCTGCTCAAGCGTCCGCGCCACCAACTTGTTCAACTTGCGCCACCCACGCTCATCAAGCTCCAACGGCGTCCGCGACACCACCACCTCAGGATCATCCAGCAGCCCCGCATCCGCCGCCGCCCCCAAGTCCTCCACGACCTCCCCGATCGTCTCGCCCGCCAACTCCCGGCGCAGACCCGACGGCAACGAGCGCCACTGACGCTCATCCAACTGCGGACGCGCCGTCGCCCGATAGAAATGCTGCAACGCACCGCGCCGCGGCTCGGTCCGCACAAGCTCGACACACTCGTAATCACGCAACATCCGGACGTGGTAACTCACCACGCCCAGCGGCGCGCCCAACTCCACGGCAAGATCGCCAGGACTGGCGACCCGCTCACCCAACCGCTGCAAGATACGAGCCCGCAACGGATGCGCAAGCGCCTTCGCGATCCGAGCCTCCGAGGTTTCACCCGGCGGACGGTTCCGGTTATCACCGGATGAGGGAGGAGATGCAATAGGCATGGTCCGCACGCAAGGTAGCCATACTGCGTCGATCTCGCGGCGACGTCTGTTTCATCACGGTTGACCGCGGTCGTTCACGGGCCCGCTCAGACGCTGAACGCGCCGACGAGACGGTCCAGTTCGGACGCGTAGCCGGCGAGCTCGCCGCTGGTCACGGCGACCTGCTCGGTCGAGGCATTGGACTCCTCCGCGGCGGCCGACACCTGCTGCGTAGCCGCGCTGGAGTTGCTCGCGACCTTCGCGACCTCGTCGGTGGCACGCGCCACGCGCCCGATGCAGTCGCTGACGTCCTCGATGCTGACCGCGAGCCCGTCGAACGCCGCTCTCGTCTGCTCCACGGTGCGCGAAGCGGACTCGGCCAGCTTTCTGACCTCGTCGGCGACGACCGCGAAGCCGCGGCCCTGCTCGCCGGCGCGGGCGGCCTCGATTGCGGCGTTGAGCGCCAGCAGGTTGGTCTGGTCGGCGATCGAGGCGATCTCGCCGGTCAGCGCGACGCCCTGCTGGGCGACCTCGCGCGCCTTCGCCGCGCGCTCGACGGCGTCCTGCGCCGCCTCGCGCGTCGACCCGACCAGCAGCACCTGGCGCTCCGCCCCTTCGGCGACCGAGCCGACCGCGGTGGCGATCTCGCCGATCGCCAGGCCGGTCTCCTGCGCGCTGGCCGACAGCTGCTGCGAACTGCTCGCGACCTTGGCGGCCAGCGAGCCGATCTCGCCGACCATCCCGCCGACCTTGTCGTTCAGGCGCTCCCGCATCGCGTTGTAGGACGCGATCCCGCCCTGCGCCCGGGCGAGCATGCCGTTGAACACCTCGCCGAGTTCGCCCGAGCCGGCACCGAGCGGCGTCGTGACGGGGTGCGCGTCGACCGTCAGGTCGCCGTCCGCGACGGCCGCCAGGCCCTCGCCGAGCCCGGTCAGGCAGTTGTCGGAGAGGCTGTTCAGGCGTGCCTGCAGGTCGGTCAGGCAGGAGTGGTCGCCGAGCGCGCGCCGCTGCGTCTCGCGCACGTCGTTGTAGCCGGCGAGCGCCGCCTGCGCCTTGCCGAGCATCCCGTTGAACAGCTCCACCAGCGCCTGGACGGCGGGGTCCTCGCTGCGCGCCTCGACCGGCGCCGTGACCGGCGTCACCGCGACCGTCAGGTCGCCGGCGCGCATCGCGTCCAGTCCGACCACGAGGTTGCTCAGGCAGTTGTCATGCAGGCTCGCAAGCCGCTGCGTGAGCTGTTCCAGCACTGGATCACCGGCCGGCGAGCCCTTCGGGCCACCAAACCACGACATGGCCACGCGGGCCTCCTTTGACGACACGAGACAGTTGAGCCGCGATATCGGCCGGTCGGTGCTCGACCTCAACTGCCCGGCGTCAAGTTGGCGCGTCATCGACAGCCGCGGGGTCGCGCGCGCCCGCAGTCGACCGCGGAATCCGGTGGCGTTCTACTGAGGATGGAGTCAGCTCATCGAACCCGCGTAGATTTGCGGCGAGTGTCCGCTGATCACGTCGATCGGACGGTTGCCGGCGTGGCGCTGGCCGTCCACGGGCTGAGCAAGCGCTTCGGCGCGCGCACGGCGTTCGAGGACGTGTCCTTCGAGATCGGCCACGGCGAGATCTTCGGATTCCTCGGGCCGAACGGTGCCGGCAAGACGACGACCGTCCGAGCGCTCGGGACGCTGATCGCGCCGACCTCGGGGTCCGCGACCGTGGCCGGCATCCCGCTCACGCCCGAGAACGGCGTCGAGATCCGGCGGCGGATCGCGATCCTGCCGGAGACCCCCGGGCTCTACCTGCGCCTGAGCGTGGCCGAGAACCTCGAATGCTTCGCGGACCTCTACGACGTGCCCGGCCCGCGCGAGCGCATCGACCGCGCGCTGCGCGCCGTCAACCTGACCGATCGCGCGGACGACCCGTGCGGCGCGCTGTCGAAGGGCCTGCGCCAGCGCGTCGCACTGGCGCGCGCGCTGCTCAGCGACCCGCAGGTGCTGTTCCTCGACGAGCCGACCGCGGGCCTCGACCCGGTCGCCACCCGCGACGTTCACGAGCTGATCGCGGCGCTCGGGCGCAGCGGCGTGACGATCTTCCTGACGACGCATCGCCTCGAGGAGGCCGAGCGCCTCTGCGACCGCGTCGCGATTCTCAACACGACGCTGCGCAGCATCGGCCGGCCCGACGAGCTGCGCGACCGGCTGTTCGCCAAGGCGCTCAGCGTCCGGACGGTGGCCCCGCTCGCCGCGCCGGACCGCGTCTTCGCCGGCCTGCCGTGCGTCGACGGGTGGCGGTCGGCCGAGCCCGGCCGGTACGTCCTGGCCGTCTCTGAGGCAACCGTCGCCGCCCCGGCGGTGGCGCGCGCGCTCGTGGCGGCCGGCGCGGACGTGCTCGCGATCGGCGAATCGCAGCACTCGCTCGAGGACGTCTACCTCGAACTGATCGGCGACGACGCGTCGTGAACCGGCGGCGCATCCGCGCGATCGTGCGCAAGGAGCTGCGGGAGTATCGGCGCAGTCGCTCCGTCGTCCTGGCGATGGCGATCCTCCCGCTGATCTTCCTCATCCAGCCGCTCGTGAGCCTGCTGGTGCTGAAGTCCTCGGACGCGACCCAGCTCAGCCACCGCCACGTGCTGCTCTACATGCTCGCCGTGCCCGCGCTCGTGCCGGCAGCCGTCGCCGCCGCCTCGATCGTCGGCGAGCGCCAGCAGGGGACGCTCGAGCCGGTGCTCACGACGCCGATCCGCCGCGAGGAGTTCGTGGTCGGCAAGGCACTCGCGCCGCTGATCCCGTCGGTCGCGGTCGCGTACGCCGTCTACGCCTGCTTCCTCGCCTGCGCCGAGCTCTTCGCCTCGCCGGGCGTCGCCGGCGCGCTCATCCGCGCCTCCGACATCATCGCCCAGGTGATCTTCACGCCGCTCATCGCCGGCTGCTCGATCTGGCTGGCGATCGCGATCTCGGCCAGATCGAGCGACATCCGCGCCGCGCAGCAGCTCAGCATGCTGGTGAGCCTCCCGTGGGCGGTCGTGACCACGCTCATCGCGTTCGGCACGATCCACGCGACGCTCGGGCTCGCCGTCGGCCTCGGGGCGGCGCTGCTGGTGGCCAACGCGCTCGGCTGGCGGCTCGTCTCGGCGACGTTCGACCGTGAGCGGCTGATCGCCAGCGTCAAGTGAGCCGGCGATCGGCGCGAGCGCGTTTACGGGACGGACCGGCCGCCGTGATCTCCGTCTCGGCGTGCCCCGCGGTCAGCCGCCGCGCGCCGATGTTCGTCACCGCCGACGACCAGGCGCCGGGACTCCCCATCCAAGACATGCGGCCAGTAACGCCCGGGGGATCGGCGCCGCGAATTGAGTGCGGCGGCTTCGCTAAGCGAAGATAGGCGGCGTGACCGACGAGGAGCCGTCCTTCTCCCCTGAGCTGTTCGCCTTCCTGACCAAGCTCGCCGAGAACAACGACCGTGCGTGGTTCGCGGCCAACAAGGATCGCTACGTCGCCGACGTCCAGGAACCCGCGCTGGCGTTCATCGAAGACGTCGGAATGCGCCTGCCGGAGGAGGTCAGCCGCCACATCACTGCTGATCCGCGGCCGACCGGCGGCTCGATGTTCCGCATCTACCGCGACATCCGCTTCTCCAAGGACAAGTCGCCGTACAAGACTCACGTCGGCATCCAGTTCCGCCACGAGCGCGCACGAGACGCCCACGCTCCAGGCTTCTACCTACACCTCGAGCCCGGCACCGTCTTCCTGGGCTGCGGCATGTGGAGCCCGGACGCTCAGACGCTGCACGCCATCCGAACCGCGATCGCCACGACCCCGCTGCGCTGGCAGGGCATCGTCGAGGACCCGGCATTCACGGAGCACTTCCGTCTCGGCGGCAGCGCGCTCAAGCGCCCGCCCGCCGGCTTCGACCGCGACCATCCGCTGATCGAGGACCTCAAGCGCAAGGACTTCATCGCCGTCGCCGACCTGAGCGAGTCAGAGGTCACCGCCGGCGGGTTTCTCTCGCGGTTCATCGAGTTGTGCGGCGAGTCCGCGGAATTCATGCGCTTCCTGTGCGGCGGCGCCCGCGTCTCGTTCTGATCAGGCGAGCGGCCAGCTGATCTCGGTCTGCCACGTCCCGGGATCCGGCTGGGTCCGCGGATCGGTGAGGTAGGACTCCCACATGTGATCGGCGAGCCTGTGACCCTCGCCCACCGCCCAGTCGGTGAGCTGGCGGTAGGACTCCGGGAGCGCGTCGTACGGACCGACGTGGAGACCCGTGACCACCCGGCCGCCGGGCAACTCGAACGAGGTCACGTCGCCGTCCGGCGTGATCGGCGCCGAGACCGGGAACCCGGCCACGACTTCCACGGTGTCGGTGGGCATCCGCGGGTAGAAGCCGAACGGCGGGCCCGTGATCGCGATGCCCTGCGCCTGCGCCACCCGCATCACCTCGGGGAAGCCGCGGTCGAACACGGTCGAAAGCTCGCTCAGCGGGACCTCGGCGCGGACCACCGCGGCCGGACGGGGATCGATGGTCTTCACGCTGAAGCTCGTCATGTTCGCTCCGGTCCGGTGGTTGCTCGCCATCCCCCGCTCGCCTACCGCGACGGCCGATCGATTCTCCACCATCACGACGGCGAAGATCGCGCGGCTCCTCGAGCACGCCGCGGAGCCGCCTCGTCGGCGTGCGACAGAGCGAATTCAGCCGTCTCGGCCGTCCGGCCGATCCGGCAGGAGAAAGCGCGCGAGCCGGTTGCGCGCCGGCCGCGGCGGCGTGATGACGGTCACTTCCACGCCGAGCAGCGCTACGTCACGCGGCAGCTCGTCTCGCAACCAGACTGAGTCCTGCGCGGGGAGGGTCGAGATCAGAACGTCATCGAACGTGCCCAACTCGAGCGCTCGCCTCACGGACTCGAACGCGTCCTTGCCGCCGACCAGACCGTCCACGTGCGCCCGTCTCAGCCCCATGGGCCCGAGAGCCGCCTTCCGAACTTCCTTGAGCGCCTCGTGCAGCGTCCAATCGGCGCGCTTGCTCGACGTGTCGGGGACGAGCAACGTGAACCAGGTCGGGCGGGCGGCAGCGCGACGGTCGACCTGTTGAAGCAGGACCGGGGTCTGCGCGGTGCGGTTGGCCACGACCAGCGTGCGATGCATCGCGGCGTCCATCGCTGGCGACGGTCCCACGTCGGCCAAGGCCGGTCAAGCAGGCCGCGCGCGAGCCGGTGGCGATCGCATCGTCGCGGCCGCCGCGCGTCGGTGCTCCGGCTCGCGAGACCGACCCTGGCGAGGAGTCCACGTTCAGGGTGGCAGGCCGTCCGGTGGCCAGTAGCGCGCCGATCAGACTTTGCCACGCAGCGAGAGCGTGGCGTGGGCGGAGGCCGTGTTCCTGCCCGTCCCTGGGTCGTAGGACGCGGTGGCCGTGACCGAGAGCTTGCCGTGGTTGTGCTTGAGGAGCTTGAGGCCCGTGGCGTTGAGCGTGATCAGCACCTTGGCGGTGTCGAAGACGTAGAAGGTCTCCGAGCCGACCGTCACGGTCTTCTTGACCGTCTTTCGCTTCGAGCCCTTGCCCGAGGTCGTCTTCTCCACGGCCGTCAGCTTGAGCTTGCCCGAGCACGAGACGCCGGTGCACTTGAGCGTGACGGAGATCGTGTGCTTCTTCGATACCGACAGGGTTTGCCTTGAGAGCTTGAGGGTGCTGCTCGACGAGCCGCCGTACCCGGTGCCGTCGCCATACCCGCCGTACCCGCCGAAGTCGCCGAAGCCGCTCGACGTGTCCCCGCCGTTCGCGTCGGTGCCGGCCGGGCTGGTGACCGGGCCGAACGTGTAGGGCCGCATCGGCAGCTGGAAGTCGCGGCCGCCGCCGGTCCGGATCGCGCGGCAGTCGGACGAGGTTCCCGCCGCCGCGGGCTCGCAGACCGCCAGCACGTAGGTCCCCGCGACGGTGGCGGTCAGTGTCGCCTTCCCCGCCGCTCCGCCCGAAACCGTGTCGGAATCGACCGGCGCCGTCTGGGTGAACGAGGTATCCGTCGTGCCCGGTGCGTAGAGGTCGAATTCGACGCCTGCCACATCGGGCGGCGAGACCGCCAGCTGCACCTGGTCGCCCGCATTCAGCGCGACGCCCCAGAAGTCGATCGCGCCGCCGCCGCCGGCCTCGCACGCGCCCGACGTGATGCCCGGTGCGCCGTTGATCGTCGCCGTCGCGCGCGTCTCACTCGACGCGCATTGTGCGCTCACTCCGCCGCCCACGAGCGCCGTCGAGTACGTGTAGGGCGGAATCGGGACGGTGAAGTTGCGGGCGCCGCCGGTTTCGATCGCGCGGCAGTCGCTGCCGCTGCCGAAGGCGCTGACCGGCGCGCAGACGGCCAGCACAAACGTGCCGGTGTACGGAGCCTGCAGCGTGATCACCTGGTCGGTGCCGCCCGCGCCGTACGCGGACGCGCTCGCCACATCCACCGGCGGCCTCTGGGTGAACGTGGCATCCGACGTCCCATCCCCGTAGAGCTCGAACTCGAGCGCGCCGATCCCGACGGGCGGCGCGACGGTGAGCTGAAGCTGGTCGCCGCCGTTGAGCTTGACGCCCCAGAAGTCGATCGCGTGGCCGCCACCCGCCTCGCAGGAGCCTACGGAGACCATCCCCGCGGCGGAGATCGTCGGTCCCGCGGGCGTCTGGGAGGACGCGCAGGCTGGGGAGACGCCGCCGTCGACCAGCGACGGTGAAACGCCGTAGGCGCTCATCGGGCTGACGACGTTGCGCGGATTGGTGACGGCCTGGCGGCAGTCTCCGCCGTCGTTCAACGCGTCGGTGGGTGAGCATGCGGCCAGGACGAATGTGCCGGAATAGGGCGCCTGCACCGTCACCACCTGCGGTGAATTTCCGTAAGGTGGATTGGTGGTGGCCGCGTCGACCGGCGAAGATTGTGTGAACGACGAGTCGCTCGTTCCGGGCGCGTACAGGTCGAACTCATATTCGGACGACCCCGACGGGTTGACATTCAGTTGCAGCTTGTCGCCGCCGTGCAGGGCGACGCGGTAGTAGTCGATCCCGTTGCCGCCGCCGGCGGCGCTCGTGCCGGCGACCGGATTGAGCGTCGGCGCCGCGGCGATCGTCGGCGGGGCGGCGAAGGCGGCGGGCGGCGCGGTCGCGAGCCACGCGAGCAACAGCACCAGCAGGGACACGGATCGCTTCATGGCTGAGATCGATCTTCTCAGCCGATCGCCGATAAGTCCACCGGATGTGAACCACGTGTTTTCTGTGAGAGTCCGGTTAGCTTCGTCAACGTCGCGCGGTATCGTTTCGATACCGTGGCGATGACGCTCAGATTGAGCGACGAGCAGACCGAGGCGCTGCGGCTGCGGGCCGAGAAGGAGGGCGGAGCATGCAGCAGGTCGCCCTTGCGGCCGTTGATGGGTACCTGTTCTGTGCCGCGGACGTTGAACTGAGCGACCGGCTCGCCGAACGGGGTGCGGAGCGGTTCGCGGGGTTGTTGCGCCGACTCGGCGCGTGACTCGCTATCTCACGACCGAGCAGGCGTTGCGGATCGCGCGGTTCGCGGTCGGCGGCGCTGTAGGCGTGCGCGATCTCGGGCTGCTCGATGCGGCGGTTTACCGGCCGCGGGCGCGCGTTCTCGGCCAGGACGCGTACCCGGAGCTGATGAGCAAGGTGGCCGCGCTGCTGCACTCGTTGGCTCGCCATCGGCCGTTGGTGGACGGAAACCAGTTTCGCGTGGCTCGCGAGCTACGTGTTGCTGGCCAAGAACGCCGAGCGGCGTGGAACGCACACACGCCGGCCCCAATCCCATGTCCAGGCTTTCACCGAGCAGCTCCTGGACGCCGGATGGGCCTGAGCGTGCTCGTCGACCCCAGCGGCCGATATCGATCGGGCGTCGAAGCTGATCGAGCGCACGACGAACGCCGTTCTTGCCGATCTCGCGCAGGCGGCCGAACTTGCCTGTGGGCATGAGGCAGCGGCGCCCCGGTGGGCCGGTCCGCATTCGTGCATGCGGTCTCTGAGAGCGGCTATCCGAAGCGCGGCCCCGTCCTGCCGGACGACTGCGCGACCGCTGGTTCGCGAACTACGTCGCCGCGACCCTCGCGCGCGACTTCGCCGAGCCGGCCGACGTCCGTCGCATGACGACGCCGCACGGCTGTTGCGACTGCTGGCCGCGCAGTCGGCGAACCTCCTCAGCTGCCGCATGTCGGCACGCACCACGACATGGTCCAGGCGTACGCGGCGCTGTTCGAACAGATGTTCCTCGTCACACGCCTCCCGGCGTGGCGGCCGGCACTCGGCCGCGCGAGGCCGCAACGCCGAAGCTCTACGTCTGCGACAGCGGTCTGCTCGCGCATGTCTTGGGAGCCGACGACGAGTGGATCGCCGACGACGATCAGCTGACCGGCAAGCCGTGCGAGACATTCGTCGTCGGCGAACTACTCAAGACGCGTCGTGGTCTGAGCAACAGCCCCGCATCGACCAGTACCAGCGCGACCGCGAAGACGTCGACGTCGTACTCGAGAACAACCGCGGTGAGGTCGTCGGAGTCGAGGTCAAGGGCCTCGGCAACGCTCCGCGCCACCGACTGGAATGGCTCAAGAAGCTTGCCGACTCGCGCGGGGATACCTTCCAAGGCCGGCGTTGTCACCGGGTCGGGCGCGGAGGCCGTTTCAGCAGCCGGTGGCGGCGCGCAGTGCGCTGGACAACTCGGGGAGTCGGGCGTCCGGCAGGATGATGATGCGGCTCGTGAGCAACGACTTCGGGGCCGTGGTGAGGTTGTCGAAGCTGAGCGCGCAGTCCTCGGGCATGCCGTCATCTTTGGTCAGGCAGACTTCCGTCGGGATGCCGCGAATGGTCCGCGTGGCGGGTGCGACCAGCAGCGCGTTGAGGATCGGAACGGCGGCCTGGCGAGTGAGCACGCAGGCGGGGCGTCGGCCGGCGTCCGGGTGCTCGACCCACCACACCTCGCCGCGGTTCACCACGGCTCCGCGGAGATCATCTGCCTGGCCGCTTGTTCGCTCCAGACGTCTTCGCGCGGCCGGCGCGCGTAGGCCTCGGCAAGACGCCGATCGATCTCTGCTTCTCGATCGGCCGCCAGGTACTTCTCGATCGCTTCGCGCACGACGTCGGAGCGCGACCGCCCCACACGAGCTCGGTAGGCATCGAGTCGCTCGAGCAACTCCTCGGAGAGTTGTACGAGCGTCGGGGTTCGCGCCATACCATACGGTAGCCATATGACTCGCGGGGACTGGCTCTGCGGCCGTGCGGTGAGCGGTCGCGCCGTTGGGGATGGAAGGGCGCAGCCCGGTCTCCGTGCGGAGCTTGCGGAGTCACCTTCTCCGACACCTCGCTAGCGGCTTCTCTTTTCCTCCCCCCCCCCCCCCCCCCCCCCCCCCCCCCCCCCCCCCCCCCCCCCCCCTCCCCCCCCCCTCCCCCCCCCCCGCCCCCCCTCTCGCCCCCCCCGCCCTCCGCCCCCGCCCCCTCCCCCCCCCCCCCCCGCTTCCCCCCTCCCCCCCCTCCCCCCCCCCCGCCCCCCGCCCCCTCTCCCCCCCCCCTTCGTCGTCTGCGACAGCTTCGGTCCCGTGCACGTGCGGTTCTTTGTCGCTGGTCGCGCGCCGACGCCGTTCACGCGTGGCCGTGCCGCCGCACGTGGCTCTCGTGCGCCAGGTCGAGGTCGCCGCACGCTCGTGCTCCCCGCCCGCGCCCGGCCTTCTTTGGCGCTCGTGCCGACCTCGCTCGCCGCCCCGGCGGTCGCGCTCGTGTTCGGCGCCCGCTGCGGCACCGACGCGCCACCTACGCACGCGCTGTTCGCACCGCACCGAGTGCGCTCCTTCCGCTACGCCGCCGCGTCGCGTCCTCCCGCCGCGCGCTGCTCGACCTCTCCGCCCGCCACATCACGTCCGCGCCCGCCTCACCTGCCCGCTGTCGCCGCCCGCGCCGTCCCGCGCTGCTCTCGGCTGCCTCGGCTGTGCCTCGCTCTGCGCTCTTTGCGCTCCCCGCCCTGCCTCGGCCCACCCCGCGCTGCGCTTCGGCTCACGCGCCTGCTCTCCGCGCCCTCTGCCACTCCTGCCCGCCGTCACCGGCTTTCCCCACGCCTTCGCGGCTCGTCGCCGCACCTCGCCCCCGCTCCGCCACCGTGAGCTACGACCTGCGCCGCCTACGCCTACACGGCCTCATCCACGCTGCCGCGCAGCCACCTACATCCTCACCCCGACGGGATCCGCGTCGCCGTCTTCTACCAGCTCCGACCGGCTCCGCGGCCCCTGCTCGACGCCGACTGCCGGTCATGGTCAGAACCGGTCGCGCACCCTCCCGTCCACGCCCCCCTTCGATGCCCGCTTTCGCTGTCGGCCGCGGCAGCTGTCCAGCCGTGAACTGGTCGCCGACGCGGCCGGGACGATCGCGCCGTGGCGCACGCGCGCGGCGTCAGAGTTAGGGCGCGCGAGCTCGATGTGGTGAGACGCCGCGTCGATTGGCGAGTTCACCGCTTGTGCTGACGCCAGGCGTTCCTCGTCGTTTGGCCGCCCGGGGCCGCCTTTACGCCGCCGCCGCTGACGTCACCAGGGCCGGTGCCTCTCGTCGCGACCGCTGGCTGCCCGCGGCACAGTCTCACGTCCGCACGAGCACCGTCACGCATCAGCCGTGGCGCGCGTCCCCATCGACATTGGCGCTCCACGCGCGCGACGCGGCGGCCGGCGCTCCCTTCAGACCCAGCGGGGCCACGCCGATGCAGGAACGGTGGAGCTGCTTTACAACCTTGCGGACGCGATCGTCCGCTTCATGGACTCCGGTCCCGGCCTGGTCGCGTCATTGATCTTCCTGATGATCACCGCGATACCAGTGACCCTGCTGCACGAGCTCGGGCATGCCATCGCTGCCCGTCGCCTTCTCGACGTCAACGTGCAGGTGTCCGTCGGCAGCGCAGGAAAGCTCGCCGAAATGCGCCTCGGCCAGATCGCGCTGTCGATCAACGCTCTTTCGCATCCCGCGAGGGTCGCGGGCGTGGCCGAGTTCGACGGGTCCCGTGCGACAGCGCGAGACGTGCTACTCATCGCCCTCGCCGGCCCAGCCGCGTCGCTCGCCGGAACGATGGTCACCGCCTTGGCGCTCTCCGCCGCCTCGACGACGGGGGCGCTCCATGACCTGCTCTGGGCCGCCACGCTGGCCGGGGTCGTCGGCGTGCTCAATCTCGTGCCACTTCGCTTCCAAGAAAAGCGCCGCGGTCCTACGCTGCGGACCGACGGACGCTTGGCGCTCGACGCTCTGCGTATCGGACGTGCCCCGCAGTAGCTCCACCACCCGTCTCCGCTGATGAGCTGGTCAACTCGGCTCCGCCGCGAGTGCGGGTCAAGCCCGCCGCGTGCACACCACGGACACACGGATCGAGACGGAGAAGGCCACGCCGTCGCCAAGCAGGCCGAGAACGGGGCCGCAGAGCGGATCGCGCTCCCCAGCCAACGCACTCACGATCGCCGCAGCTGCATCGCACCCAGGAAGCCGCCAGCTCCCCACCGGTTCCCGGCCGCGACAGATCGGCATGCCCGGGCGAACACCGGGCATCGAGGGAGGCGCGGGTGGACAGGTCCGTCACGGGTCAGACCACAACCTTCGGGGGCCGAGCGAACGTGTTGGACAACGTGACTCCGCAAGCTCCGCACGGAGACCGGGCTTCGGCCTCTCGTACGCCGCGCATCGACCGCCGCAGCGGCTTGGCTGGACCGCCGGGTTCCAGATCGTTTCCATGGCCGCCTTCGCGTGGCCCACGAGCCCGGACGCGAGACCGCGTGAGCCTCGTGAGCCTCAGAAGTCACCCATTACCAGGGCATTCGTCGAGAGCCCTCTGACGGACTCGAACCGTCGACCCCTTCCTTACCATCCCGGCTTTTCCCGCTATTTGCGGGAACTAGACATGTGTCGAGAAGGCCGCATTTGCAGGACTTTCGAGACTCAAGGGATTCAGTACTCGTAGAGCGCTGGCTTGCGGCGAAGAGGTCGTCGACGTCGAGTTGCATCGAAAGCCGGGACGGGGTTTGCCGAGGGAAAGACGTCAAGTGGCCCCACCTGTCCAAAGAGTGGCGCAGCCAGCACTCCATCGATCTGCGCGGTGGGTTCTCGTGCGGCGCTCCGGCCGCGGCGAACCGGGCCAGGTACGTTCAGATCAGCAGCGCCCAAGACATCTATTAGTTGTTGGGCGATCGATCGCCACCGCTCGAGCGCATGCTTGACAAAGCGATTCGCGACGGAGTCAAACGATGCGTCGGTTCGTCTTTCCAACGACAGCGGAACAGACGCAACGCGGAGACGCGAGTGGGTCGGGACTCTCCGCCCCGGCTTCGCAATCTCCCGAGTCAGAAGCGAGCCTGCCGGAAGGGGGTGACCTGCCGCCTGCGTCTCACCCTCAACATGCCACCCTCGATGTGGGTGCGCGACGATCAGAGCGAGCGCGTCCTTGAGCACTTGCGACTCCATTCCGCCTGCAGAAAGGCAAATCGCTGATACAGAAGCGCTGGGACTGCATCAGAAGTTTGGGACAACGCTAACGCGGCCGGCGCAAAACCCTGTAGCAGCGCCTCGGTCGCGACGGCCGCGATATCACCCAGCATTTGTTGATACTCGACTGCATACTCCAACTTCGTCGGCGCCACCGCGATTTCAGCCAATTCCACAAGGTCACTGTTTGGAACGCTGACCCTCACTCGGATGGCGCCGGCGTGCTGTCTTGGCTGAAACCGGCCGGTGAGGCAAGCATCCGAGTCGAAGCTGAAGAGTTCTTCCGCCGGCTCCAGAAGAACGGCGGACGGATTCTCATCCAGCATGACTGCGAAGCGGTACACGCCTCCCTCAACGACGTGGCCGACGGAACCGGTCAGGCTCGGGACATATCTCGCTCGAGGGAGTGGCGCCAGCACAAGAGCCCGATCGAACGACCGTCCTGGTCGAGCACCGGAATGTTGACGGTCACGACCTCACTCCGTGAAGGTAACGAACTGTGCGTCCTTCAAGGTCTCGACCATGTTTGCGAGTTTGGCCGCGCTTCGGGGCAGGTGGGGCTCGCCCGCATCCTTTGGGTCACCGTCAGCCCAAACCTGGAGGGCCAGAAGAGACCTTTCGAGGCGCTGGCGTGAGCCGTGAACCTTTGGCGAAAGCTTGGTCATCACGATGTAGTCGAGTACGGTGCTCTTGTCGCCGAGACCCACAGCATCCGCTACGGACGCGAACCGAAGCGACTCGTAGAGGACTCGATGGCCAAAGTCGAGATTCACGCGTTGAAGCTGGGTATGCACCCTCTTGATGTCTTCGACGAGACTGTCCTGCTGCGGGTGGGGATGCTCGAACTGCCACTCGTCGTGCTGAAGAAGGCGAACCAGTTGGCGATGAACGTCGTCGCTTGCCGCGGGAATGGCTTTCGGCCGCCGCAAGTCAGGATGAAGATCGTGTGAGGACACTCGGAACTCGTGGACGAACGCGGTCGAGCACCTTCGGCGAGAACATGTATGTCGTTTCGTCGACGTTGACAGTGCCGATGACGATCAGATTTGACGGCAGCGGCAGACGCCCGCCAGGCCTCGGCTCCGTCCACTTGTCATCGAGCAGCGCCAGATTCGGCAGCACCGGGTGGCGGGATTCAATCCCGGACAGGAAATCGGCGAAATACCGTTCAACATGGGCGAGGTTCATCTCGTCCAGCACCAGGACGTACGGTGCCGCTGGATCTCGATGTGCCCGGAGCAGGAATTCGAGGGTCTCCGGGACCGACCACACGGCGCGGCCGTGCACAGGCTCGGCGAGCCCGTCCGGATAGCCGAAGAGAAATTCCGGGCCAGTCCAGTCGGATCGGACGGGTACTCAGCCCGGCCCGCAAGTTCGTCGGGTATGATCGGCTCATCGGTACGAAATGCGGCCTTGTCGATTCTCCCGATCACGACTTGCCGGACGCGATGGCGCTGCCACTCCGTCCCATCCACCCGGACGTTCCCGCCAGTAAAGCCGCTCGCGAAGACGACCAAGTCTCCCACCTTGGCGTGTTCGGCGTCACCCGGGGCCCGCTTCCTTCCCCACCATCCTCGCCGGCCGCCGGCGTCGAAATTCGCCTGTGCTCGAGCACCTACGTATATCGCGAGAACCTCGGATTCAGTCGACGAGACGTCCTGACGATCGCCGAGTAGCCCACGGTCGATGAGGGTGGAGTACTACTCCTCGTTCAACGCGCGCTGGTCGTGAGTCACGGTGGAGTTCAGCAGACCCTCTCGCTCGAAGTCCTTACTTACGATGACGGAAGCGGCATAGTCACGCGACAGCGGGGAGTTTCCCAGGTAGACGTCGTCTCCCGTCGTGAACCCGGCCGGGAGCAGGTCGATGAGAACTGGTCTCAGCGCGGTCGCCCGACGATGTAGGGCATCGTATGCCTCCCTTTGCCCCCGCTCCCGTTTCAACTTGGTGACGCCCTGAGCGATCGTCGCGTAGAGGCCACTCAGGTCGTCGCGGACTAGGACGACCGGATACACACCTTGTTGTGTCGTTGTCGTGACGCGTGGATCGAGGACGGCGATCCAGGGGCTCGCCGCCCAATTGCCCTGCCCCACTGACGGCTTGACGACGGCCCGTTCGAGTGCCGGGGGAAGCGTTGCCGCGATCCTCTCCGCGGCTTGCTTCAGCAGCAGGCCGGCCTCGTGGTCGCCGCGAAACCGCTCACCCTTCGCCATTGCGTAAGAGTGGAGGAACCGTTGGAGCAGTCCGCCAAGGTCGTCGACCGTCATACCGTCGGTAGCCTCGTTTCTCCGCACGACTTCGAAGCCAAGCCCTCGAAGCTTCGACGTTGTTTGCGCACCACCATTGAACTCGGTGTGCCGAAGCGGACCAATGTCGGGGTGCTGGCGGCCGTGGGCGGCTGCGACGATGGGTTTCGAATCGTACTGGCGCCCGTTTAGGGTCAGGACGTACTCTCGCGACGCCTTGAATCCATACTTCTCGAGGAACGCTTCGCGTCCCAATGCGTCAAATTCCTTCGTCGCCCCGAGGACGGCCTCCGGATCCGTCAGGTCTTGTAGCGCCACATCAGCAAGCTATCGAGACGCGGGCAATGGCGCTGACTGCGTAGACCCCATGGGCGCCTCGCCGGGCCGTGGCAGTCCGGCCAGGGGACTCGCTATTCGCACGCGTACCCGTCGCCATCTCTGTCGAGGCCGTAGTGATCGTTGCCGACCACCTGCACCGGTCCGGTGTAGTCCGGACCGTCGCCACTACCACCCTCGCAATCGTAGTCCGGCGAGTCCGGTTTCAGGCAGGCGCCTCGATAGTTGGGGTCGCATTTGTCGGCAGTCGGAGTCGCTTTCGGTGTCGCCACTTCGGTCGGTGTCGGTGTCGGAGTCGCTGCCGGTGACGCTACTACCAGGGTTTCCGGCTTGCGACGAACAACGATCGTTTTGCTCTTCGCACCGCCGGCGTAATGCGCAACGACGTGGATCTTGTTGCCCCCCACCCGCAGTGGGACGCGGGTACGGAACTTCCCGGCCTTCACGTTTGTTCGATGGCCTGCAACGGTCACGCGGCCGCCATTCGTGACTCGCCCGCGCACGAGAATCGTCGATGCTCGCGTCGACGCGTGATTCCGCGGACTGGCAACTACGAGCCTGAGCGAGTCTTGGACCGACTTCGCGGGAACAGCGGTCGGCGCTCCTGTGCTGCCGGAGGTTCCACTGGAGCCGCACCCAGCGACCGCAGCCACCGCGACGACCCACACGACTGGCCACGCGGACATCCTTGCCATAGTTCTCCCTTAGGAAGGTTGAGCGATCAGCCTATGTTCATGATTGCTGAGAGCGCAAGTCAATAGGTCAAGCCCTCGGGCGGAACGGGCAGCGTCGCGGTAGCGACACCGCACCATGCAATGCCTTTGCTTGATGCCTGACCTGCCTCCACGTCTGGAGCTGTCGCGGCCGAGACCAGTCCAGGGCGTGTCCCGCTACAGGCCACGTTGGACCGCACCAATGCCGTGCGTACAACGCGGCGGTGGGCGCTCCCCGCACCCAGTGCAAATGCATGCCGCCCTGGGCGGCCGTTGGTCCTTAGCGGTCGATCGCGGCCTTGGCGGCGAGGGAATCGCGTCGTGTTGGGGCGACTCGTGGCCACGACGGAGGTGTCGACGGCTAGAGGAGTAGAGGCTCCTTGCTCGAGACCGGACGATTCGTGGGAATGACTTCTGTGGCGGCGAGTTCATCCGCTTGTCGGTCGGCGTGGCGCCGGCCGGCGACTCGACCAATTGTGCCCTGCGACCGTCAGGCAGACGGCCGGGCCGCTCGAGCCCGAAATGTCTCCGCGCTGACCCGAAGCGAAATCCATTTGCCCAAGCGGCTCGCTCGGCGGCTTAACCAACAGACCCGAGATGCTGTCGATCGGAAAGCTTGCCGTCGGTCAGTCCGACTACTACCTCGAGCAGGCGCGCGCCGGGTCACCCGCGCGGGCGCAGTTAGCTCGGACGTGGAGGACCACTACCTCGGCGGCCCTGAAGCCGCCGGCGTGTGGATCGGCGGCGGCGAGCGCGCGCTCGGGCTGCGCGGCACCGTGGGGCGCTCGAGCGGGTGCTGAACGGCGAGCACCCCGCGAGTGGAACGCCGCTCGGCCGCGTGGTGCATGGCCGTGTCCCGGGCTTCGATCTGACGTTCTCCGCGCCGAAGAGCGTCTCGGTGCTGTTCGGCGTCGGCAACGACGACTTGCGGTGCGCGATCCGGGACGCGCACGACCATGCGGTGCACGATGCGCTCGGGTATGTCGAGCGCGAGGCCGGCGTCACGCGGCGCGGCCCTGGAGGCGTGCACGTCATCGCGGGACGGGGGCTCATCGCGGCGGCGTTCCGGCATCGCAGGCCGCGTGCCGGCGATCCCCAGCTACACACGCACGTGCTGGTCGCGAACCTGGTGCTCGGCGCCGACGGTCGCTGGTCGACGCTCGACGGCCGTCGCATCTACGCGCACGCCAAGACCGCCGGCTACCTCTACGAGGCGCGGCTGCGGTCGCTGCTGACGCGCGAGCTCGGGGTGGCGTGTGGTCCGGTCCGCGATGGGATCGCCGACATCGAGGACGTGCCGGGTCCGGTGCTGCGGGCGTTCAGCCGGCGATGCGCGGACATCGAGGCGGAGATGGAGCGGCGCGGCTCGACGAGCGCCGGCGCGGCGCAGGTGGCGGCGCTGGCAACTCGGCGCGCGAAGGACTACGACGTCACACCCGAGCAGCTGGTCCCGGAGTGGCGCCGCCGCGCCCGACGAACTCGGACTGGATCGTGCGGCGATTCAGCAGCTGCTCGGACGAGCGCGGCCGAAGACCATCGAGGTCGAGGAGATCGCTGGTCGCCTCGCCGGCGCGTCCGGATTGACGGCGCACCGAGCGTCGTTCACGCGTCGCGACGTCGTGCAGGCGTGGTGTGAGCGCCTGCCCGCCGGCGGCGACGTGTCAGTCGAGGCAATCGAACGGTTGGCGGATGGCTTCCTCGGCTCCGAGCGCGCGGTCGTCCTCGCGGCGGGCGATGCGGCAGAGGAGCCTGGCGCGCTCTTCACCGCCGACGGACGCGCGGTGCCGACGTTCCCGCGCGAGCGGAGCTACTCGACGCCCGACCTGCTCGCGCTCGAGCGGGAGATCATTGAGCACGCGCTCACGGCGCGCGATACCCGCGTGAGCCCACGCGCCGAGCGTGCGGTCGCGCGGGCCCTGTATGCGCGACCGTCGATCTCGGAGGAGCAGGCGGCGATGGTGCGGCGGCTCGTGCTCGAACACGACCGCGTGGCGGTCGTGGTCGGGCAGGCGGGGACGGGCACGACGTTCGCATTGGACGCCGCGCGCGAGGCCTGGGAGGCGAGCGGGCGTCGGGTTCGCGGGGCGGCGTTGGCGCATCGCGCGGCTCGGGGGCTCGAGCGCGGCGCGGGGATCGAGAGCACGAGCGTTCGCGGCGCTGTTGGAGGAGCTGCGACGCCGGCGACTCGGTCGCGGCACGGTGCTGGTGATCGACGAGGCCGGGACGGTCCCCACCCGCGAGCCGGCGGAGATCGTCGAACACGTCAAGCGGGCCGAGGCCAAGCTGGTGCTGGTCGGCGATCATCGGCAGCTGCCCGAGCTCGGCGCCGGCGGCGCGTTCCGCGGGCTGCTCACGCGCGCGCCTGTGATCGAGCTGACGGAGAACCGCCGGCAGGTCGCCGAGTGGGAGCGCGACGCACTCAAGCTCGCGCGCGCTGGGGCGGCCGTGGACGCCGCGCGTTCGTACGAGCGGCTCGCCCGGATCGTGGCCGGGGAGGACGCCGATCAGGTGCGCCGGCGGCTCGTCGCGGACTGGTGGTCGGCGCGCGATCCGGACGGCGCGCTGATGGTCGCGCGTCGCCGCGTCGATGTGGCGGACCTCAATGGCCGAGCGCACGCGCTGATGCGCGCCGCCGGGGCGCTGGGGCCGGGGGAGCACGGGTTCGCGGTCGGCGACCGCGTGTTGCTGCGGCGAAACGATCGCGCCTCGACGTCGTGAACGGCGACCGCGGGGCGGTCGTGGCGATCGAGGCGGGCGAGCTCACGGTCGAGCTGGGCGACCGCCGCGTCGTCCTCGGGAGCGAGTACCTCGAGCGCGCCGACCGCCATGGCCGTGCGCCGGTCGACCACGGGTACGCCATCACCGGCCATCTGGCGCAGGGCCTGACGTGCCGGCAGACGTTCATCCTGGTCAACGACCAGCTCTCGCGCGAGTGGGCCTACGTGGCGCTCAGCCGCGGTGCGCGGTCCAACCGGCTCTACGTGATCGAGGGGGACGCGCCGGAGCGGCTCGAGTACGCGCCCAACGCTGAGGGCCGGCGCGATGGCGTCGCTGATCGCCGGCCTGGAACGCTCCGAGGCACAGCGCCTGGCCACCGACCAGGCGCCCGCGCGGCCGGGGCTCGCGCAGACGGCGCGGCAGCTCGCCGATGCGGAGCGCGAACGAACCGACGCCGTGGCTGCCCAGCGGCGGCTCGAGCGGTCTCGGCCCGGGTGGTATCGACCGACCGCGCGGCGCCTCCACGCCGAGGAGCTGGCTGGCCTTCACGAGTCCGCGCGCGAGGCCGCGAGTCGCGTTGAGAAGCTGCGCGAGCGACAGACCGAACTGCTAACGCCCGAGCGTCGGGTCCAGGTGCGGGTCGAGCGGCTCCGGCCATTGGGCCGGGCGATCGAACGGGAGTTCTGGCATGGACGAGGAGCGCCTGCTCAAGCCGTCCGACGTCGTCGAGCGCTAGCAGATCAGCACGAAGACGGTGCCGCGTGCGATACGCGCCGGGCGGCTGGAGCGAGCCATCTCCGTGAGCATGCCGCGTTCCGGATCCGGCCGGCCGACGTCGACGCGTGGATTTCAGGCGACGGTGCTCGAGCCGCCGCCCGAGCGTCGGCCCGACCCGACGCCGCTGCGGGCGGTCGACTCCACGGTGGGCCGGCTGGTGCTGACGCCGGAGATGGGCCGCTCTCACTGACGGGGGCGAGCTTTCGCCCCGGCGCCCTATAGGCGGGTGGATGCTCGGCGAGCAGGAGAGTCCCTGCCATGGTTGAGCGGCGCGAGCGACGCCGTCGCGACGGCACGGTCTATTCGGTTTGGCGGGTTCGCTGGCGCGACGAGACGGGCGCGGAGCGCAGCAAGACGTTCGATCGCGCCGCCGACGCTCGCGCCTGGGAGGCGAAGGTCCGGATGATGAAGCGCAGCGGCGCGCTCGCCGAGCTCGACGCCGGCACCGAGACGCTGGCGGAGTTCGTCGAGGAGTGGTGGCTCGTCTACGCGGGGCCCAACCTCGAGCGGGCGACGTTGCGCACCTACGCGCAGCTGTGGAACGGGCACGCGCTCGTGCGGCTCGGGCATCTGCAGCTGCGGCAGCTCACGCCGCAGGTGATCGCGCGCGTCCGCGCCGAGCTCGAGGGCGCGGGCGTCGGCAACGAGGCGATCCGCAAGACGATGTCGATGTTGCAGGGCGTCCTCCAGCGTGCGGTCGAGTGGGGGCGCGTGCCGTCGAACGCGGTGAAGATCACGCGCAAGCCGCCGAAGCAATACCGCCCGGCGGTGCAGGCGATCCCGGCATCGGTGATCGAGGTCATGCGCACGCGGTTGCTCGAGGCCGCACGGCTGCGTGACGTGACGCGGCTGGTCGTCCTCGCGTATGCGGGGCTGCGGCCGCAGCTCGAGTGGCGCCACGTCCGGCGGCGGACGCTGCTAATCGAGCGCGCGGTCTCCGACGGCCAGCTGAAGGTGCTCAAGAATCGCCGGCAGCCACGGACGGTCGAGCTGCTCGCGCCGCTGCGCGAGGACCTCGAGGCGTGGCGAATGGCCTGCGGCGAGCCGCCGGTCGGCACGCCGGTGTTTCCGTCCGCCGCCAGGAGGACTGGCGGAACTGGCGCAGGGGATCTACAAGCCGGTCGCCGAGTCGGTCGGGCTCACCGGCGCCCGCCCGTACGACCTGCGCCACGCGTTCGCGTCGCTGATGATCCACGAGGGCCGGAAGTCCGTGGTCGACATCGCCGGGCAGCTCGGGCACAACCCGACGGGTCTGCCTGGACACCTACGCGCATGTGATGGCCGAGGAACGGGACGGCGAGCACGCGGAGGAGCAGATCGCGGCGGCGAGGGAGGCGCTCCTCGCGGCGACGTCGGCCGACGAGCAGCTGTCGTTCGACGGGTTCTAGGCGCCGAGTTCTTGGAGGTCCACGAGATCCTGCGGCCGTCCCGCAGCGCGCTTCATCGCGATCAGGTCATCCCGCGAGCAGACACGAATGTGCCGGCCGCTGAGCGCAGTCTCCACGGCGCCCTGGGCAAGGTGGTCAAACGCCGACTCGCCCGGGATGCCCGGAACCCACTGCATGAGGTCCAGCCGGCCGAGGCGCGTCGTCAAGACGAAGTTCCCGCCCTGCGCGAGCTGGCGTGGGTCGAGCGGGTCGAAAGGGAACTCGGAGGCGTCGAAATCGCCGAGGCCGTGGTGTTGCGTCTCCAGCGTGCGGAGTAGCGCCGCCAGGCGTTCAAGGTTCGCGGCGTCCGGCGCGGGAACGATGTCGACGTCCTTGGTCGCGCGCACAAACCCGTGTGCGCCGACCGCGAGACCCCCGATCAGCACGTATTCGACGCCGGCGTCTCCGAGCGCCGCGATCAGCTCATCCGGAGCGAACATCCGGCGCGCGGTTCGATTCAAGCTCGGACGCGATGCGGCTCAACCGGATGGCCGCCTCAAGGCGTTCGGACATCGACCGCTCACCGTCCTGGCGTCGATCCTCCGCACGCGCTGCCTCGTTGCGGCGAACCCACTCGCGAACGGCCTCAGGATCGGGCATGGTTCGATCGTAACGTGACCGCGGCGCGAGCGGTCGGCGCTTCTGTCCAGGCCGGAGTTGCGCCGAGGGAGCGGGCCACATCGGATTCGAACTCCTGCCGTCGTTGGTCGTCGTGGAGAGGCGGCGCGATCCTTACTCGGTCATGACCACAATCGTCTGCGTCTCAGACCTGCACGAGCACCTCGTCGACGTACCGGCGTGCGATCTGATGCTGATCGCGGGCGACGTGTCGTTCGCGCTCAAGGGCGACCTCGCTGCCAAGCAAGCGTTCCTCGCGGGGGAGTTCAGGAACTGGCTCGAGCGCGTGCCGGCCGCCGAGATCGTGCTGGTGGCCGGCAACCACGATCAGTCGATCGAGAGATGGGGCCTTCCCGACGGCCTGCGCTGTCACTACCTCCGCGACGACGGGATCGAGCTGTGCGGACTGCGGATCTGGGGCACGCCCTGGCAGCCGTGGTTCTACGACTGGGCCTTCAACGCCCCACGACGAAACGGGGAGGCGTTCCTGGCCGCGAAGTTTGAGGCGATCCTGGCCGGGACCGACGTCGTGGTCGCCCATGGCCCGCCCCGCGGCGTCGGTGACCTCACACTCCGAGGCGAGCACGTCGGCTCGACGGCGATGACGGAGACGCTTGAGCGCATTCAGCCACGGCTGATGGTCTGCGGTCACATCCACTCCGCCTACGGGAGATATCGCTTGGGCGAGACCGAGGTCATCAATGCCTCGCTAGTCGACGAGGAATACCAGCCGGTCAATCCGGCGGTCCGCCTCGAGTTCTGATCGACTGTGGCACATATCGTGCTACAGTCGCGGGATGGCGTCTCGCGTGGTGCGTGCCCGACTCGACGAAGCCTCCGAACAGGCGTTGTCGGCCCTTGTGCGCGAAGGACGCAACGAGTCAGAGGCGGTGCGGACCGCGCTGGTTGAGGCGGGTCGTCGGCGCCGGCGCCACGCCGCGCTCGCCGAGGAGGTCCGCCGCCTCGCCGACGATCCGGCGGATACCGCCGAACGGCAGGCGGTCATGGCCGATATGGACGCCGTATCGGGCGAGTGGCCGGAGTGAATCGTGGCGATGTCTATCGCGTGCGACTGCCCGCGAGCCGCGGCCATGAGCAGCGCGGACCGCGGTACGGGGTCATCGTCCAGGCCAACCCACTGCTCGGCCTCTCGACGGTGCTCGTCGCCCCAACGTCACGAAGTGCAGCGCCGGCGACCTTCCGACCCGAGATCGACGTGGCCGGCGACTCGGCACGCGTGCTGGTCGAACAACTCCGCGAGCTCGATCTGCAACGCCTTGATGAGCACGTCGGGCGACTCGCGCCGGACGAACAGCGAGCCGTCGACGAGGCCCTCGAACTCGTGCTCGGTCTGTAGCCCGCGAGGGCCTCGTTCGAAGAGGTAACCGGCCTCGTCCGGCCCGCGGCGCCCGCTGAGAGTAGGCCGCTGCGACCATCGCGGGCCCGGTTCGAGTCCGCGCATCGGCGCTCGCGTTGCGCGGAGAACGGCGCTCAGGCACAGTTGCGCGGTGGCCGCCGTCGACCCTGACCTGCCGCTCCGCCAGGCCGCGGTGGGGCGAGCGCGAGAGCTGACGCAGCAGTACGACGATCTGGTGCCGCTGAGCCGGCTGCGTGACGGCTTCGAGTTCGGCGGCGGGCAAGTGAGCTTCGGGTCGTTCCAGCGCGGGATCCACCGGGCGCGGATCCAGCGCGGGCCGGCGGCGCTGACGCTTTACACCTCCGTCAAGGACCCGTACACGGACACGTTCGACGCCGCCGGGGCGCTCTTCACCTACGCCTACCGCGCCGGCTCGATCGACCAGCCCGACAATCGTGCGCTGCGAGCGGCGTTCGAGCTGCAGACGCCGCTCGTGTACTTCCGCGGGCTCGCCCCGAGCCAGTACCTCGTGGTGGCGCCGATGTTCGTCACGGCCGACGACCCGGCAGCGAGGAGCGTCGTGCTCGAGCCGGGCCTCCCAATCCAGGACATGCGGCCGGGCGGCCTGGTCTCCGGGCCCGACATGCGGGCGTACACGACGGCCGAGACGCGGATCCGGCTGCATCAGCAACGCTTCAAGCTCGAGGTCATGCGCGCCTACCGGCACCGCTGCGCCATCTGCACGCTGCGAGAGCGATCGCTCGTCCAGGCGGCGCACATCGTCCCGGACGTCGAGCCCGAGGGCATCGCCGCCGTGGTCAACGGACTGGCGTTGTGCGCGATCCATCACCTGGCGTTCGATCGCAACGTGCTCGGGATCGATCCCGACGGTGTCGTGCACATCGCCCGCCGGCTGCTCGAGGAGACCGACGGACCGATGCTCCGAACCGGCCTCCAGGGCTTTCACGGGCACGCGATCGCGCTCCCGCGCCGGCCGGAGGACCGGCCGGATCGAGTGCGGCTCGAGGCGCGCTTCGCTCGCTTCGAGCGCGCCGCCGCGTGAATGCCGACCGGGCCTCGATCTACCGTTTCGACATGAGCGAGAAGCGCCATCAGCACCAGCAGCGACGCCAGCGCCGGAAGCCGCAGGGAGGCACCCGCTCGCCGGAAGTTTTTGAGGGTTTGAGGCCCGATTCCCAGTGGTTCTGGGGGTCGGGCCTTTGTTTGGTCGGCTGGGTGTAGCCAAAGTCTTGGTTGGCTGATGTCCGGCTGGTCCGGTATGTTGTTCGGATGGCGAAGCGCGGTGGGTCAGCTCACGTAGCCACAATCAAGACGAAGGGGAAGGGCGGCACGGTCTACACGTCGCATCTGCTGCGCCGCTCCTACCGCGAGGACGGCAAGGTCCGCCACGAGAACCTCGGCAACCTCTCGCATCTGCCGATCGAGATCATCGACGCGATCCGCGCGATGCTCGTCGGCCGGCGGCTGGTCGATCTCGACGAGGACTTCGAGATCGAGCGCTCGCTGCCGCACGGGCATGTCGGCGCGGTACTCGGCGTGCTGCGCGATCTGGACCTGGAGCGGCTGATCGGCCGCGAGCGCAGCCGGCAGCGCGATCTGGTCGTGGCGATGATCTGCCAGCGGCTGATCGGCCCGGGCTCTAAGCTCTCAGCGACGCGTCGCTTTGGGCAGAGCACGCTGGCCGACGAACTCGATCTCAGCGATGTCGGTGAGGCCGAGCTGCTCGCGGCGATGGACTGGCTGCTCGCCCAGCAGCCACGGATCGAGCGCACGCTCGCGCGCCGTCACCTCACGGCAGGCGGCGATGACGCGGGGTTCGTGCTCTATGACCTGTCCTCGAGCTACATGGAGGGCCGGCGTTGCCCGCTCGCGACGCTCGGCTACTCTCGCGACGGCGTCAAGGGCAAGCTGCAGGTCAACTACGGGCTGATCTGCAGCCCCGAGGGCCGGCCGGTCGGCGTGCACGTCTGCCAGGGCCGCACGACCGACTCCCAGACCGTCCCGGACGTGATCGCCCAGGTCCGGGAGCGGTTCGGGATCGAGCAGGTCGTGTTCGTCGGCGACCGCGGGATGATCACCCAGGCGCACGCCGCCTCGCTCAAGGCCCAAGACGTGGACTTCGTCAGCGCGCTCAAGAGCGCCCAGATCCGCTCGCTGGTGGACTGCGGCGACCTGCAGCTCTCGCTCTTTGACGAGCTCAACCTCGCCGAGATCAGCTCCAGCCGGTTCCCGGGCGAGCGCCTGGTCGTGTGCCGCAACCCGGCCGTCGCGGCCGAACGCGCCCGCAAACGCGCCGAACTGCTGGCCGCGACCGAGGCCGAACTGGACAAGGTCAAGGCAAGCGTCCACGGCCCCCGCGGCCGGCTCCGCGGCGCACCGGCCGGCACGATCGGCGAACGCGCCGGCAAGACCGTCAACACATACAAGGTCGCCAAGCACTTCAGCCTGCAGATCGCCGACGGCAGCTTCGCCTACGAACAACAGACCCAGCAGATCGCCGCCGAGGCCGCGCTCGACGGCCTCTACGTCATCCGGACCACCCTCACGCCAGACCGGCTCGGCACGCACGCCGCGGTCCGCGCCTACAAACAACTCAAACTGGCCGAGCGCGCGTTTCGCACGATGAAGGACACGATCGAGATCCGTCCCATCCACCACCACCTCGAGACCCGCGTCAGAGCACACATCTTCCTCTGCACGCTCGCCTACTACGTCAGCTTCGAACTCCAACAGCGACTCGCGCCGCTGCTGTTCACCGACGACACCCCGCTCGCCCCGACCGACCCCGTCGCGCCCGCGCGGCGCTCACCCACAGGGCAAGCCAACGCCGCCGCCGCCCGCACCAACCACGGACACGCCGCCCACACCCTGCCCGACCTACTCGCCGACCTCGGCACCCTCTGCCGCAACACCCTGCGCATCGGCGCCGCCGACCACACCTTCACCCGCCTCACCACCCCCACACCCCTACAAGCGACCGCCCTCAGCCTGCTCGACATCAAGCTCCACACGTAGCCAAAGCCCAACCACGCCGCAACACCCGGATCCCCGCGCCACCACGCGAGATCCCCCACATCAACCGAGAAAACTTCCGGCTCGCGTGCCGAGGCGGACCCGTTGGATCTCATGCTGAGCGAGCTGGCCAAGATCGCCGCGAAGAGCGTCCGGGAGGTCGAGGGCGCCGTCGAGGCTGAGCATTGGGCGTCGGATCTGCTCGCGATGTGGCGGCACGAGACGCTCGTCGGGGTGGACTCGGACGCGGCGTTTCCGGGCCTGGTCCGCGCGTTCGTCGCCCTGGGCACGCCGTCGGCGCTGGCGGCGTTGCGCGCACTGAGCGCCGTCGGCGCGCCGAGCGCCGGCGCGGCGGCCGAGCGGCTCGCGGGCGCCGGGGTGCGCGAGCCGGCGTGGGTCGACGATCTCGGAGGTTCCCGGCCGTCCACGGCGGTCCTGATGGAGGAGCCGGCGTTCGACGACGGTGTGAGCGTGATGGTCGAGTTCGCCGAGCCTGACGGCCAGTCGCACACGGTCATGGTCTACATCGATCACAACCTGGGCGGCATCGTCAAGGACGCGGTCGTGTCGGGGCCGCTCGCCGAGGTGCTCGAGGATCTGCAGCGTGCGCCCGATCGCGCCGGCGTCGTGATCCGTGACCTCGCCCTCGCCGAGGCGCGCGGCCGCGTCGACGCCGCGTTGGAGATGCTCGACCACACCTTCGATGCGCCGGTCAGCGAGGACGTGCGCTCGCTGCGCTCGCTGATCGAGGCGCGCATGGACCTGCTGCCCGGCGGCTTCGAGCTGCCCGATCGCTACGTCGACATGGCACCCACGGAGCGCGAGGCGCTGCATGCGCAGTTCCTGGCGTCTCCCGAGGGTCGGTGCTGGCGCGGCGACGAGGACGCCGAGTACGTCGCACAGCTCGCGATCGACTTCGGCGTCGACTACAACCACGGCGGCCCGCTGCGCTGGAGCCCCGTGGTGATCGAGCTCTTCATGGCCGACTGGCTGCCACGCAAGATCACGGCCGAACCGGCATTCTTTGAGCGGGTTCCCGAGGTGTTGGCCGGCTGGGTGCGCTTCGCCGCCGGTCGTCGCGGCGTCCCGGCGCAGCGGCTGAACGAGGCGCTGGCGGCGATCGACGAGTTCCGCGATGAGATGCTCGAAGTCGCGGTTGACCCGGAGGCCTGGGGCCCGGCGAAGGCGTTCGCGGCGGCGGCGCTGGAGGCGGGAGTCGACCTGACCGATCGGGCCGCGGTCGACCGCTTCATCCGCGCCTACAACGAGGAGATCGCCGCGTAGTGGCGGGCTGGGATCGACAGGCGCTGCAGGAACTGCGCTCCGCGGTTGCCCAGCGCGACGACGCCGCGATCGTCGAGCTGTGCGCCGGCCGGGAGCTCGACGCGGTGCTGCAACTCATCGGCGAGGCGCTCCGGCCTGAGTGCGCCGATCGCCTGCGGCAGCGCGGCTACGACGGTGACGCGGAGCTCGCCGATGTCCTCGACGGCCGCGCGGATGACCTGCGGCCGATCGCCGTCGATCTCGAGGAATTGGCGTCGATCCTCGACGGCGATCCGGTCCACGGCGGCGGGCGCATCGACCTGGAGACGGGCGAGATCTGGCATAGGTCCCCGTACGACGATCACGACGAGGAGGATTCGGAGCGCTGGCACTGGGTCGGGGCCGATTCGCGCGCGGGCTGGCGCGACATGGAAAAGTTCATCGCGACGGTGGCGGACGCTTCGTTGGCGGAGCGCCTCGAGCGCGCGATCCATCGCCCGAGTGCCTTCCGCCGCTTCCGGGACGCGTTGGCGGAGCAGCCGGACGAGCTCACGCGCTTCCACCAGTTCGCTGACGAGCACGGACGCGGGCGCGCCCGTCGCTGGCTCGCCGAGTGGGGACTGCGGCCCGCTCACCGAGCACCAGTGACCGCAGCAGATCTCGCCGCCCGCTTCGCGGACCTCGGCGATCCGGACGTGATGCGTCGTGCCTGGTCGTGACCGGCGCCGGCCGCTTCCGGATGGCGTCCGACGCGTTCTCTGAGTCGGATACGGCAGCTTCTAAAGGGCCACCGCGTTGCTGCATTCGTTGGCTCGTCAGCGGCCGTTGGTGGACCGGAACGAGCGTCTCGCGTGGCTCACGAGGCTACGTGTTAGTGGCCAAGAACGGCGTTGAGTTCGATCCGGTTGACGATGACGCGTACGAGCTGGTGGTGCAGGTGGCGGCGGGAGAGCTCGACGATGTCGAGGAGATTGTGCGCCGGCTGTCCGGCTTCGCGCGGTGCAAGACTTCGCGGGGATGACCGCGCGTCGCTTTCGTCCTGCTGCCCGTGTGGCGTTGTTCCTGGCCGCGGGCGGGCGCTGCGCGCGGTGCGGTGAGCCGTTGCGGCCCGGCTGGCACGCCGATCACGTCCAGCCGGTGAGCGCGGGCGGAGCGAGCGAGCCGGCCAACGGGCAGGCGCTGTGCGCGCGCTGCAACCTGAGCAAAGGCGCGCGCCGGACGTGATCGAGCCGCGGGGGTGGCAGGTCGAGTTCCTCGCGCGACACGCGACGCACGCGGACCCGGATTTCCTGCTGGTCGCGACGCCCGGGGCGGGCAAGACGCTCGCGGCGTGCCAGGCGATGCGCGACGCCGGGCAGATCGTGGTGGTCTGCCCGACGACCGCGCTGCGAGCGCAGTGGGCGGACGCCGCCGACCGCGTCGGGCTGCATCTCGACCCGCGCTGGCGCAACGCCGACGGTGCGTGGCGCAGCGACATCGACGGCGTCGTGGTCACCTACCAGCAGGTCGCCGCCGCGCCGGATCTGTTCGCGCATCACCTCTCGCGGCCGACGTTCGTGGTGCTCGACGAGGTCCACCACGCCGGGGAGTCGGCGACGTGGGGCACGGCGCTGCGCGCGGCGTTCGACCGTGCGGCGCACCGGCTCGCGCTGTCCGGCACGCCGTTCCGCTCCGACGCGCGGGCGATCCCGTTCGTTCGCTATGACGACGAGCGCCGCTGCGCGCCGGACTTCGTCTACGGCTACGCCGACGCGGTCCGCGACGAGGTCTGCCGGCCGCTGGCGTTCCGGCTGCTCGACGCGACGCTGCGCTGGCGCGTCGACGCCCAGGAGACGATCGCGGCGTTCGCCGACGAGCTCGACCCCGTCGACGACGCGCGCCGGCTGCGGACCGCGATCGACCCCGCCACTCCGCTGCTGCCGCAGATGTTGCGCGACGCGGACGCGCTGCTCGTCAAGGCCCGCGCGGTGATCCCCGACGCGGCCGGCCTGGTGCTGTGCGACGACCGTGCCCATGCGCGCGCCACTGCCGCGCTGCTGCGCACGATCAGCGCCGAAAAGCCGGTCGTGGTCGTCAGCGACGAGCCGCAGGCGCACACGCGGATCGAGCGCTTCGCGCGCGGCGGCGCCGACGCGCCGCGCTGGCTGGTGGCGGTCAACATGGTCTCAGAGGGCGTCGACGTCCCGCGCCTGGTCCTCGCGGCCTACGCGACCGTCAAGCGCACCGACCTGTTCTTCCGCCAGGCCGTCGGCCGGGTCGTGCGCCGCCGCCGCGAGGACCCCGACGACCTCGTCGCGACCGTCTTCCTGCCCGCCGACCCGACGCTCACGAGCTGCGCCGAGCGCGTCGAGGTCGAGTTGCGCCAGCCGGTCTCCGACGAGGTCGGCGCGGCGTTCGAGGTCGAGCCACCGCCGGGGCTCGCGCAGCGCCCGGACTTCCAGGCGCTCGACGCCCAGGTCGAGCCCGGCGGGATGATCGTCGCCGGCGTGCACTACGGCCGCGTCGAGGTCGACGCCGCGCGCCGGCTGCTGCGCGAGCTCGGCCAGCCCGAGCGCGCGCTGCGCTCCGTCCTCGAGTTCGTCCGCCGCGAGCGCGTCGGCGATCCCGCGCCACCGCCGCCGACGCCGGTCCCGGCGCACCGGCGCGTCGAGCACAAGCGCCGCGCGCTCGACCGCCTCGCCCGCCGCTGGGCCCAACTGCGGCGCGAGATCGACCCGGCGTACTCCTGGCCCCAGGCCCAGGCGCGCGTCAACCGCGCGATGGGCGTCACCCGCCGCGCCGACGCCGGCGAGCCCCAACTCGACGACGGCCTCACGTTCCTGCGCAACGAGCTGGCCAAGCTGGCTCGCGACTATCCCGAGCAAGCCGAGCGCCTGCGGATCCCAGGCAGCGTCGAGGGCATCGACCGGCATCTCGGGGCGGCCACGGGCGAGTCGTGAACGAGGGCCTGCTGCTGTGGAGTGCCGATGCGCCGCTGCGGCCCGAACTCGAGGCGCGCGGCGCGGTCGTGCTCGAATGGGGTCGCTGGCGTGCCGAAGCCGCGACGTGGCTGCATCCCACCAACCGGCGCTCGTTGGTCCCTCCCGCGCGCGAGCCGATCGACCAGCTCCTGAGCCACGACGCCGTGGCGGTCAGGGGCGTCGAGCTGGCGACGTTGGACGACCTTCGCTGCCTGCATGAAACGCTGCTCGCTCCCGTGCTGCGCGCCGGCGTACCGCTCCTGATCGAATGCGCGCAAGAGCCTGATGAACTCGATGGCTTCGTCGAGCCGGGTTTCGAACACGCCCACACCCTGGAGCGGATGCGGTGGCTCTGCTGTCGCGCCCGCACGACGGACACGCGACATGCGCCCACCAGCGACGCGCCTCCCCACCGACCGCTCGATCCCACGCAGCTGGCGGCGGCGCGAGCGCCCGGCGGCGTCGTTCAGGTGATCGCCCCGGCCGGGTCCGGCAAGACGACGGTGCTGGTCGAACGCGTCCGGGAGCTGCTCGCTCGCGGCGCGCGGCCGGAGCGGATCCTCTGCGTGACCTTCAACGACGCCGCCGCGGGGGAACTCCGGGAGCGGCTCGCGCTCGCCGACGCGGGACGCGTGTCCGCACGGACGTTTCACTCGGTCGGCCACCAGATCATCCGCGCGCACGGCCTCGTGGACGGCCGGACGCTGCATGCCGAGGGGTGGACCGTGGCCCAGTGGTCACGCTTCGGTCGGCTCGCATCCGCCGAGGTCGGCGCGCCTGCGCCCGAGGCCGCGGAGCTGCCGCACGAGCTGGCGGCCATCCGCCTCGGGGAGCTGGCCACCCCGGAGGAATGGGAGGCGGCGTGTCCACGCGACGATCGCAGCCGTTGCATCGCCCGCGTGTACTCGCTGGTCGAGCAGGAGAAGGACCGCCTGCGGCTGTACGACTTCGACGACATGATCGTGCTCGCGGTGCGGCTGCTGCGCACCGAGCGGCGCGCCCGCGAGCGCTGGCAGGCCGCGTTCGAGCACGTCCTGGTCGATGAGTACCAGGACATCGAGCCCGCCCAGGAGCTGCTCGTGCAGATGCTCGCCGCGCCCCACGACGACCTGTTCGTCGTCGGCGACGAGGACCAGACGCTGTACGGCTGGCGCCGCGCGAGCGTGCACCGGATGATCGACCTCGACACCGCCTATCCGGCGCTGCGGCGGGTCGCCCTCGAGCACAACTACCGCTGCACGCCGGAGGCGATCGCGGCGAGCGGCGCCCTGATCGCCCACAACCGCCTGCGCTTCGCCAAGGCGATCAAGCCGGGCAGCGGTCGCACGCCGGGCGGCGCACGGGCGATCCGCCTCGCGCACTTCAATGAGGCGGAGCTGGATCAGGGCACCCGGCTCCTCGCCCGCAAGCTCGCCGGCTACTCGCGGGCCGACATCGCGGTGCTGGGGCGCACGATCAACGCGCTGCGGCCCTATGCGCTGGCCGCGGCGGCGGCGGGCGTGCGGATCGCGGGGCCCGACGAGCTGTTCGACGCCGCCGGGGCGCAGGAGACGCTCGAGGCGTACTTCGCGGTCTTGAGCGATCCGCGCCACGCGAGCGAGGCGGACGTGCGCGTGATGCTGCGCCGGCCCTCGCGCGGGCTGGGCCAGGACGCGTCGGAGCGGATCTGCAAGGGGCTCGCGGCCGGTGCGTCAGTGCCCGAGGCGATCGAGCGACTGCCCGCCGGCGGCGGCGAGCAATGGCGTCTCGTGCGCGCCGCCGAGGCCTTCTCCGCGCTGGCCGCTCTCGACGACGCGGCGGCGGTGATCGCGCGTCTGCGCGCCGACGGGCTCGACCAGCACTTCGCGGACGCAGCGCGGGCGTCCGCACGGCCCGACCGCGACGACCTGACCGTGCTCGACGACGCCGAGCGGGAGTCCGCCGGGCGTACGGTGGCGGAGTTCGCCGCGACGCTCGCCGGACGTCGTCTGTCGCTGCGCAAGGCGCGCGACGACCGCAACGGGATCGAACTCACGACCGTCCATCGCGCCAAGGGCCGGCAGTGGCCGCGCGTGGTCGTCGTGGCCTGCGACGAGGACGTCCTGCCGCACCGCAACGCCCTGCAAGCGGGCCCGGAGCTCGAGGCCGCGGGTGAGGGAGTCGAAGCCGAGCGTCGGATCGCGTACGTGGCGTTCACGCGCGCGACCGATGAACTGTCGATCCTGTACACGACCGAGCGCCCGAGCCGCTTCCTCCACGAAGCGGGCTTGATCGCCGCCCCGCCTCGGCCTCCGACGCGTGCGGCGCCACCGTCTCGCGCGGGGTTCTGGCAGCACCGGCCCGACGCCGCGGCAGGTGAGGCGCTCGTGCGGCGCGCGCACGAGGTGGGCCTGCACCACGCGCTCACGGTGGTCCCCGATCGGGAGGCTGCGTTGGAATTCGCCGCCGTGGCGCTGCGGCGAGAGCTGGCCGGTCCGGCGACACGCGCCGACCAGCTCACCGTGCGCCAGTTCCTGAAGGCGATCGCCGGGCTCAGCCGCGCGGAGCGCCAGCGCGTTCTGCGCGCCGTCCCCGGGCTGGACGCCGGACAGCGGGTAGCGCAGTTGCCGTCGGCGACCCGTAACGCGTTGGCCGAGACCCTGCGCGTCGTGGGGCGGCGCGCCTGAGCGCGGCGCCGTTCAGCGGAGGTTGGCCTTGTCGAGTATCGCGATCAGGGTCGGCCGCCGCCGGTATTGGTCGCGCAGGCGGGTGAGGTGCTCGCCGAAGGCCTGCTGTTCGCCCGCAGCCTCCGCCGCCGCCCGTGCGCGCTTCAGAAGGCGGGCGGCGGAGTGGTACGCGCGGCGCTCGGCCTGCTCGAGCACCTCGCCGACGATCCGCAGGTAGACCGCGAGCGCGTCAGCCGGTCGATCGGGTTCGATGCTTTCGGCGAGCCGCAGCCACAGGCCAGAGCCGACCGCATCGCTTGGAGCCGCGACCGCCACGGTCCACGCCAGGTCGAGCTCGCCGTCGCCGAGGAGCGCGTCGACGTATCCGCGCGGGTCGGCTCGTTGCAGCCTCGCGCGCGCCGCATCGCGCTCGAGCGGCCAGGCATCGAGGGCGTCGGCCGCCGTCCGCAGCACGCGATAGGTCGAGGACGACGGCATCCGCTCGTGCTGCGCGCGGCGAAGGGCGAGCACTTCGAGCGGCTCCGTCTGCGCGCCGCAGGCAAGGTCGTACAGCTTCTCGGTCTGCCAGCCGCTGGTCTGGGCGATCCCGCGGGTCGCCCACGCCAGCACCTCGTCCTCGAGCCCGAGCTCGCCCATCGCCTCGGCCACGCGGATGAACTGGTGCGGCGTGGTCAGGTCGCCGCCGAGCAGTCGCACGAGCGCGTCGACGTCGCGATCGAGGATCGCGAGGCGCTCGCGGGCATAGCGCGGCGCGAACGCGTTGCCGGCGGGCCGCGCGGCGACGGCTTCGCGATACGCGATGAGCCCGGTTTCGCCGAGCGCGCTGGCGTAGCGGACCGGATCGACCTCGAAGAAGTCCTGGTCGTCGAACGCGAACCGGATCATCCACGCCGCCAGGTCGATCGGGTCCGCGACCCCGGCGTCGCACGCCTGCGCGTGCAGCGCCAGCAGGTCACGCGCCAGGTCGCCGATCGCCCCGTCGGAGTCGTCCGCGTGCATGATCACCTTCACGACGTGCCCGACCGCGCGCTGCAGCAGCACGACCAGCTCCCGCGACGGCCTCGTCTTCTCCAGTTCCGCGAGGATCGGCCGTGCCGCCATCGCCCACCCACTGCTCTCGCGGCAGTCGAGGAAGCGGCGCGTGCGAAGACCGCGGTCCACCTCTTTTCGCAGTTGCGCGAGTTCGCCTCCGGGGCGGGCCGCGATCAGCCGCACCTGCCGTTCGACGTCACCATGACGATCGACCGCCGCCGAGACGACCTCCCGCAGCTCCTCGCCCGTCAAGCCGGCGATCAGTTCCTCGATCGGCGGCTCCGGCCGGGCCGCCTTACGCGGCATCGGCCGAGGTCAGCTTGTCCAGCGCCAGCGGCGGGCAGCGCACGCGCCCGCTGTTGAACCGCCCGACGGGCCGCTCGAGCCGGACCGTGGCGGCGAACCCGTCGAGATCGACGACCGTGCCGTGCACCCCGGCGAGGTACCGCGGGCTGATGCGATCGTTAATCCGCACCGCATCACCGACGCAGAGCGTCGCGAGCGCGGTCGAGGAGCGGACCGTGAACAGCAGCTCCTGGCGGGCTCGAACCGCGGCCGCAAGGGCATCGAGATGCGCGTCGAGATCGCCGGCGGCGATCGCGTCCAGCAGCGAACGGTCGGCCGCACCCGGCGGCTGAGGCCGTGCATGTCCGCGGGATCGCTTCGCCACGGTACGGATGATCGCTCGGCCGCCGGACGTAGTGACGCTCGTCGTCGGGCACGGCCGGGCCGCGGATTAGAGTCCGATCGGTGCCGCCACTGCTCGATCCGACGCGCGTCCGCCACGGCCGGGTCAACGGCCGCTACTTTCGCGAGAACTTCGCGCAGGGCGGGATCGACCTCGTCCAGGTGATCCCGGAGCTCGTGACCAACGCCGACTCTGCGATCGCGCTGGGCGGTCGCCCGTCCGGGCGGATCGTGTTGCGGTTCGGGCCGCCCGATCCCGGCTTCGCGAGCGAGTGGAAGCGGGCGATGCGACGCCTGCGCGCGCCGGCGCTGCTGGAGTGGCTTCACGAGCTGCGCTGCTCGGACGACGGCGTGGGGATGGACGCCGCGGCGGTCGACCGGCGGCTCGGGGCACTCGGCGTGCTGCCCGACGCCAGCGGGCAGCGCGGGTTGTTCGGCCGCGGGCTGCGTGACGTCTGGCTCGCGCACGGCGGCGGCCGGATCGAGGGCGTGCGTGACGGCCGTCTGGTCGAGTCGTGGTTCTTCCCGTCCGGGGGCGACGATCCGTACGCGTATGTCCATGTTCGCGACGAGCCGGCCAGTCCCCACGCGCTGGAGCAGCTCGGGTTCGAGGGTCCCGGGACGCGCATCACCGTGCCGCTCGCAGCGGGGAGCCCGCCCTCCAACACACGGCTGCGGAGGCTCGTCGGCCAGCTCGTGCAGCTGCGGCCGGTGTTGGAGGACCCCGCGCGCCAACTGTGGCTGGAGCTGCCCGGGGAAGGCGCGCAGCTCGTCACGCCGCCCGCGTTCGAGGCCGATCCCGAGCGACCGCTGCTGTTCGACGACGAGATCGAGGTCGCGGCGGGCGTGCGGTCGCGGGTGATCGTGCGGCGCGCGGCGGAGCCAATCCCGCTGAGCCCGTCGCGGGCGACGCGGCTCGGCGGCCTCGTGATCCGCTCCGGACGCGCCGCGCACGAGACGACGCTCGCCGGACACGAGGGCGAGCCCGGCACGCGGCACCTCTACGGCGAGGTGATCTGCGACGCGCTCGAGGACCTCCAGCGCGCGGCCCTTGACGCGCCACGGCCGCACGTCGTGGTCAAGGTCGATCGCTCCGGCCTGAACGAGCATCACCCGGTCGTGCAGAAGCTCTACGCGGCGATCGAGCGCGTGCTGCGGCCGATCGTGATCGCGGAGGAGCGCCGTGCGGGCGCCCATCTCGTCCGCGCCGGACGCGCCGTGCAGGCGCGCGACCAGGTCGGTCTGCGCGCGCTCAACGACGCGCTGCGCAGCGCGTTCGACGCGCCCGGCGGCGCCGGTTTCGAGCGCGGTGGGACGCCGTCGGACACGCCGCCGCGCGCGGAGCCCGAGGCCGAGGCGGACACGGGCGCCGCCGCGCCCGCCGAGCCACGGCAGACCGCTGGCGCGACGCTGACCGGGCCGCTCCGCTTCAAGCAGTCGCCGGTGCGGCTGCACCCGGGCGAAGACCGCGGCGTCTCGCTCGTGATCGACCCCGCGCGGATCCCGCCTGGCACGCCCGTGTCGGTGACCGCCGACGCCGGGCTGCGGCTGAAGCTGTGGGACGACACCGTGCCCGAGCCCAACCGCGGCGGGTGGGCACGCCTGACGGGCTCGCTGCGCGCCCGCGTCATGGTCGACCCCGGCTCGCGGCTGACGGTCACCGCCGAGGCGGCCGGCCACAGCGCCGAGCTCGAGGTGCTGATCGTCCGCCACCGCGCCAGCGGCTGGGTGTCGGAGATCGCCCGCAAGGACGAGGATGCGCTGATCGAGGCTCATTTCGATCCTGAGAGCGGGATCGTCACCGTCTACGAGGGCCGGCCCGAGTTCAAGGCGCTCGAGCGCGCCGCGCGGCGCGCCGGCCTGAAGCCCGCGCGGATCCGCGAGTACCTCCCCTATCGCATGCTCGAGGTCGAGGCCGCCGCCAACGCCGTCTACCACTGGGCGGCGGAACAGATCGTCTCCCGCCGCCTCGCCGGCGAGCTGCGCAACGACCCGGTCGAGTACGCCCACGCGCTGCGCCACGAAGCCCAGTCGCTGCGCCACCGCGCCCACGAGAAGCTGATGCGCGCGTTCCTGGACCCCGAGGTCTTCAGCGGCGGCGTGCGCGTGGTCGAGGACATGCCGGACGAGGCGCAGACCCGCCTGCCCGTCTGAGGCGGGGGCGCTCACCTCCGCCGCTCCGCCATTTCCGCGTAGACGTTCCTGTACCGCACCGCCGCCGCTTCGTCGATGACGAGCTCGACGAATACTTGGAGGCGGCATCCGGGGCCACCGTTGCGGTCGCGCTGGAGGGCGCGCGGGGGATCGGGAAGACCTCGACCGCAGAGCAGAGCACCGTCACGCGCTATGACCTCGACGACGACACCCAGCTCGCCGTCGTGGAAGGGGACGTGGGCCGCGTGCTCTTCCAGCGGGCTCCGGTGCTGATCGACGAGTGGCAGCACTATCCGCCGGTCTGGGACCGCGTTGGGCGGGCGGTGGACGCGCACGATCCGCCCGGACCGTTTCTGCTGACCAGCTCGGTCGCGCCCAAGGGAACCGGCGTTCACACCTGCCCGCGACGCATCGTCGCGATGCGCAGGCGCCCGCTCTCACTGGCCGAGCGCTGGCCGGGCATTGCGACCGTCAGCGTGCGCGAGCTGCTCGCAGCTGGCCGGAGCGAGTCCATTCGGGCTCGCGGACTACACGGAAGAGCTCTCCGGCTTTCCCGGCTTGCGCGACCTCCCCGTCAGGCTGCGGCGCGCGCAGCTGGACGGATACATCGAGCGCATCATCGACAAGGACTTCCCGGAGCTCGGCCATCAGCCGCGCAACCCGGCCGCGTTGCGTCGCTGGATGCTCGCCTACGCCGCGGCGACCGCAACGTCCGCGAGCTGGGACGGTGCGCGACGGGGCCACCGGCGGCGAGTCCGAGAAACCCGCCCGGACCACCATCATGCCGTACCGCGACGTCCTGGAACGCCTGTATGTGCTCGACCCCTTGCCGGGCTGGAAGCCGACGCGCAGCCACATCGCGCGCCTCACCGAGCCGCCCAAGCACCATCTCGCCGACCCGGCGCTGGCGACGACGCTGCTCGGACTCGACAGCGGGCGGCTATTGGCGGGCGACGAGCCGGGCGTCGTGGTTCCCCGCGACGGAACCTTCCTGGGAGCGCTGTTCGAGTCGTTGGTGACCCAGTCCGTGCGCGTGTATGCGCAGACGGCGGAGGCCACCGTCGGCCATCTGCGGACCTTCGCGGGCGAGCGCGAGATCGATTTGATCGTCGAACGCGGCGACGGCCGCGTGCTGGCGATGGAAGTCAGGCTCCGCCCCGCGGTCGGCGACCGGGACGTCGCTCATCTCAGGTGGCTACGCGAGCAGATCGGGGCCGACCTGCTCGACGCCGTCGTGGTCACGACAGGACCGGAGGCCTATCGTCGCGCGAGGATGGAATCGCCGTGGTGCCGGCTGCGCTCCTGTGCCCGTGAGCCGGAGCGGAAAGCGCCACCGCGGCCTCGCGCGAAGCCGCTGCACCGACTCGGGACTCGCCAACGTCGCGCGCCGTAGTAGCCAGTCGTGCGTTGGCTACCAGCCAATCGCGCGAGCGCTGATCCCCCGTCGGTACTAGGCGCCGGCGAGCGCCGGGCCTAGCACTGCGGCCGAGATCGTCTCCGGCAAGGTGATCCGGATCGCCCCGTTCTCGTCCAGTAGTCGGCGGGCGTTGACGATCGTGATCCCGACGATCTCGCCCTCCGGGCCGTAGCGCACCGCGTGCCCCTCCGGCGTTTCGTCGAAGTCGACGGCGCGAGCAGGATCAACCGCCGCGAGGTAGAGCACGTCGGCGTCCGCGTCGTAGTCGACGCGGTCGAAGTCGGTGTTGGCGACGCGGATGGTCATGGCATCGAGCGGCGGGCGAACGCGGTGATGACGCGGCCGTCACGTCCATCGTACGCAACCACCACCTTCAGGAAGCGACTTGGTCCGACGCCCTCCGAGTAGAACCATTCCTCGCCGGCACGCCGTCCGCCGAGTCGGTGATCGGGCGACTGGACCAGGCGCATGACGTCGCCTTGGTGCGGCGCGAGCTCCGGATGGCCGCCGACGATGTGCGCCCAGCGTTCCTCGGTGAGTTCGACTGAGCGTCCGCTCCCATCCAGAACGACGAGCGAGGCCACCGCGACGACGCTACCGCGACCGTCGGACGTCCGACTCAAGAATCCCCTGCAAAACGGGGTGCAGAGCCCTCTGACGGACTCGAACCGTCGACCCCTTCCTTGCCATGGCAGTCCGAGTCGGTCTCCCGGCATCGCGCAGGAGGCCAAATTGCCTGCGTGGACGCCGAATCCGTGACTCGGCAGCTGCCCGCGGGCAACGGCATCGTTCGGCACCCTCCGTTACCCACTCGTTACCCGGGCTGAGCAGCCGCGGCGTACGCTCGGCGGGTTGTGATGCGGAGTCACGCCGAGGTGCCAGCGAGCGCCAGCGCCAGCACGGCAGCCGAGATCACGCTCAGCGACTCGCTCACGGTGCCGTGAGAGATCTCGCCGACGCCTGTGAGTAGGCTTGCGGCGCGTGATCCTCCGCTGCACGACGCGCCTGCTCGACCTCCTGCGCGCCGACGACACGACGCTCGTCGACGCGCAACCGAGCGACGAGGACTGGTACGCCAACCTGTTCTGGATCGACCGGCGAAAATGCCTGCTGCTCACGCACGCGGGGACGCTGTTTCCCGTGTTCGTCGCCGACGTCCGTGCGCGCGAGCTCAAGACGATCGGATCGTTCGTGATCGCCCACATCGAGGCGGCTCTTGCGGATGAGGGCTTCGCCCGCGATGCGCTCGCCGTCCTCGATCCGGCGTCGCTGCGGCTGGCACGCACCGCGAGCCGGCAGGTGCTCGGCTTCATGAACGACACCGCGACGATGTGCCGCAACCACAGCGCGGCCAGCGGAGGACTGGCCGTCGCCGACCTACGCGGCCTCAACCGGCAGCTGCGCCGCACGCTGCACAACCGCGGCGGTGGCTACGTACAGCCGCTCGACCTCGTCGAGGACCGCCTCCTGGACCGCACCGTCCGCCCGGCCGACACAGCGACCGATGAGGATGTGCACGTGCGGCGCGTGCAAGTGGTACTCGACGCCTTCTTCGAGGAACGCGAACGCGCCCGCAGCGGCGACGACCCGCCGTCGGCGCGGCTCTCGGGCGCTGACGTCATCTACGGCAACCCTGTGACCTCGATCGGTGACTGCCTGGTCGAGGCGATCAGCTCCGGCGCGACCGCACTCGCGTACCGCCCAACGGACGCCACAGCATCCGACCGAGTGAGCCTGCGCATCCAGCACGCGCAATACACCAAGCTCAGCGCACTGGCCACGATCGCGGCGATCGAGATGCTCGCCCAGCACACCGGCGAACCGAAACTCTCCGAACGCGACTGGGTCATTCGCTGCGCGGTCGGCGAGGCCGTCGCGGCCTGGAACGAGATCCGCGACGAACGCAACGGCCTGCAGTACGCCGTCGCCTCATGGCTCACGCAAGCCCTGCGCGCCTACCTGAACGCTCTGGAGACCGGCTCCGACATCGAACCGATGGAGATCGCCAAATGGCTGCTCCTCGCGCTCGCCTGGACAGCCGGCGAACTCGCGATCGGCGAAGAACCACCTCAGACGCTGCGCAGCTGACGCATCTCCAGCGCGAGCCACGATCGCGGGTACACGAAGTCGATCGACGCCGTCGCCCGGCCGGCGAGAAGCGCCAACATCATCCCATCCGGCAGCAGGGACACGCACTCGCCGTCCAGTTGACCGATGCCGCCGGGAGGCCACAGTGGGCGTACCGCTCCGGCTCGGAGAGTCCAACGGCATTGCTCGCCGACCGAGCGCACCAGCGACTGCTCCACCTGCAGCTCGGACCGGACCACCCGTGGCGCTGATCGACCCGACGTCTAGTGTGACTGCGGGCGTGACGGAACCGATCTGGGAACGTCGACGCGCCGTCTATGCAGAACGCCATCGGAGCCCTGTGCGAGCGGGCACCGCCGCGTTGGTCAGGTGGCGCGCGCCGCCTACCAGCCGCGCGCGCGGTCGAGCCGCAACGCGCCACCGAGCGCTTGCGCCGCCCGGTCCAAGGCCGCGACCTCGATGCCGTAGATCGATGCCGCGGCGTCCTTGGTGCGGCGCATGCCGCACGCCTTGGCCACCGCGTGCGCGACGGCCGCGGCCGCGGCGTCGTGACCCGCCGCGGCGTCGTCGCGGACGCGCCACCACGTCGCCAGGCAGCGAACGACGAACGGCAGGCCGCTGCGCCCAAGCTCAGCGACCCAGAGAGCCGCCGCGACCGGATCGAGCTCGATCGCCGGCGGTACGGCCGCTTCGCGCAGTAGCGCGCCGAGATCGCTGCCGTCGCCCTCGAGCGGCGGCAGCGCGAGCGGGTGCGGCGCCGGAGATACCTCGCCGACCGTCGGCTTGCCCGCTTCCAGCCACCAAGCGAGCGCATACCGGTAGCCGCGGCCTTGCGCGAACACGACGCCGACCGTCCGCGCAGGCTCACCCCGCTGCCCGGGGTACGTGACCGCCGTGGCCTCGTCTGGAAGCCGTCCGCGCGGAACCCCGAGCGCGTGCAGGGGCCCGGGCGCACCGTAGAGCCGATAGAGCGCCCGCAGCGGCGAGTCGCGCGCGGTCTTCGCGCGCGGCCAGCGTTCGCCGCCAGCAACGCGCTGCCAGAAGGCGAGCGCAAGCTTGTTGCCCGTGCGCTCGATTCTGTCATCGCTCGGCGGCCTGCCTCCGGAGCGGCTCGAAGGGCTCGAGCGCGGCAGCCGTGACCTGGCAGGGCGCGCTGGCGCGGGGGCTCTCCGAGGGGTCGCGGCGCGCACGACCGGTTGAGGCGGTGGCGCGCTGCGCGTGGCCGCCTCCGACGGTTGGGCCGCGGCGGCCCCGGACGGATATGGCGGCGGTGCGGGCCGGATGGCGCGCGGACGCGCGGGCTGTGTGCGCGCGGCGGCTGTCGCTGACGGAGCCCGGCTAGGCGCGCACGCTGCGCAACCGAGCCCGTCTCGGCCGGCGACCAGCCCCGCCGCCACGCCGCAGGCGGGGCAGCGCGAGGCCGCAAACTCGCCTGCCGTCGCCAGCCACGTGAGCGTAAACGGGAAGCTCCGACTCCCACGCCGCACGTCGACCGCCAGAACGAACGCGGGAACGTGCACCAACTGCAGCCGGAACGGTCTGATCTCGCGGCTCGGCTCGTACGCGCGTTCGATCTCCCGCCGGCGGCGCGTGTGCTCGGCGCGAGTCGCGTCAGCCTGCGCGTCAAGCAGCCTGGCGCGCTCGGAGTCTGCGGTGGCACGCCGGTGGGCGATCGACTCCAGCGCGCTCTGGTAGTAGGCGTCTGCGCGCGCCAGCTCGGAGTCGCGCGCGCGACGCGCGTGGACCGCGAGCGACCGCTGGCGCTCGGCGGCGCGCCGCTCCAACTGCTCGTGCGCCCGTGGGAGTGCCGCCGCAAGATCGGCGGGCAGTCTGCGGTGACGCTGGTCAGGTGCGTGGTTCCAGCCCGCGCCGGCCAGCGTCGCGAGTGTCCCCGCGCCGGGCGCGAGGCCGGTGCGCGCATCCACCCAGGCCTCTTCCTGCTCCTCGAAACGCAGCGAGAGCGATGCGGAGTAGCTGACGACCGCTCCGACGCGCAACAGTGGGACGTACACCGAAGCGAGCTCGCCGGTGGCGTCGAGGCGCCCGTGCTCCACCGGCACCAGCTCGCGGGCGCGTGCCTCGAGCGCCGAGCGCGCGGGCGCACGCGACTTGGGCCAGGGCAGGAACGCGTGTCCGGCGTCGCCCTGCGCGAGCACCGCTGCCGCTGCGCGCTCGATCGCTGGGTGGCCAGGGATCAGCAGCGTCGCTCCGTCCTCGCGCGCGACGTCAGGATCGGCGGTGACGGCCACCTCCTCGGGGAGCTCGCTCGCCGCCTGCAGCGGCTGCGGAAGCAGCAGGAGCGCGTGCTCGCCGTGCTCCTCGACCAGAGCCCCCTCGCGCTCGGCGTAGCGCAGCCAGAAGCGCAGCGCCGGCTCTTCGCCGACGGCGATCATGCGGCGACCAGCCCGTCGATCCGATCGCGCGTCTCGAGATAGGCGTCGCGTGCGCTCGCAAGCCGATCGCCGACCGCGTCGAGCCGCGCCGAGAGCTCGGTGTCGTCACTGCTCGCGACGTGCTGCTCGAACACAAGCGTCTCGATGTCGAGATCGTCGTCCACGCGCCCGAGGATCATGTCGAGCTCGCCGACGACGAGCTCGAACATGTTGATCTTCGCCTGCAGGACGTCGAGCAGCCGCTCTTCGATCGTCCCGCGCGCGACCAGGTTGGTCAGCACCACTTCGTGGCATTGACCGATCCGGTGAATCCGTCCGAGCCTCTGCTCGATCCGCATCGGGTTCCACGGCAGGTCGAAGTTGACCATCGCATGACAGAACTGCAGGTTGCGACCCTCTCCAGCCGCTTCGGTGCTCAGCAGCACGGGCGTCGCGCCGGCGAACGCGGCGATCGCCGCGTCCTTCTCCGCGCGAGCCAGGCTGCCGTGGTAGTGCGCGGCCACGATGCCACGCGCGGCGACGGCGCGAGTCAGGTGGTCCAGCGTCACGCGCGACGCGGTGAAGACCACGACCTTCTCCCCGCGCTCCAGGTGGCGATCGATCAGCGCCAGCACGGCCTCCACCTTGGCGGTGGCGGGAACCGCCGCGGCCTGCTGAGCCAGATCGCCCCAGCCGAGCTTCGTGAGCACACGGATGCACGCCCACGGGCTCGAACCGGCGAGCTGCTGGACGCTGCGCAATGCCAGCGCGCGGGCCGGTCCGGCGTCACGCGCCTCGCTGCGCACGCGCGCGGAAATCGCATCGTAGAGCTCGGCCTCCTGCGCGCAGGGCGCGACCCGCACCGTGTCGGCAAGCCGGCGCGGCAGCATCACCGAGATCTCGCTCCGGCGATGGCGGACCATCAGCTCGCGCAGCGCGAGCTGAAGCGAGGCGACGTTGCGCACGGCGCGGCCGTCGCCGCCGCCGTGACGGGTGCGGAACTCGCGCGCGCCGCCCAACAGCCCCGGCCGCACGAGGCTGACCAGCTGGAACAGGTCGGCGAGGCGGTTCTCGATCGGCGTCGCGGTGAGCAGCAGCAGGTGGCGGGCCCGCAGCGCCCGCGCCAGGCGTGCCGAGGCGCTGCGAGGGTTCTTGAGCCGGTGCGCCTCGTCTACGACGACCACATCCCAATCACACGCGACCAGCGCCGCGCGCAGCGGGTCCCGGCGCGCCGCGGCCAGCGAGGCCACCACGACCGGCGGCAGACCCTCGCCTGCGACGGGCAGAGCCGACGCGCTGGCGACGACGCACGGAAGCGCGAACTTGCGCTCGAGCTCCTCGCACCACTGTCCAACGAGCCCCGCGGGAGCGACCACGAGCGCGCGCTTCGCGAGACCACGCAGGCTCAGCTCACTGAGCACGAGCCCCGCCTCGATCGTCTTCCCGAGCCCCACCTCGTCGGCCAGCAGCGCGCGCCCCTGCATGTGGCGCAGGACGCGAGCCGCCGCCTCCAGCTGATACGCGAAGGGCTCAAACCGCAGCCTCGACAAGCACATGAACGTCTCGAACCCGGGCCGCGCCGCGACGCCGAGCGCCTGGTCCACGAACGCCGAGTGCTCTTCCACGATCGCAACACCCGCCTCCAGGCGCGCGATCAGCGGACCATACAGCGCGTGCAGCGCCTCGCTCGCCGATGTCGCTCCGCCGGTGGACATGATCCGAGCCTCGGATGATGCCAGCGCGACCGGACGGTCAACGCGCCTCGCGGGACCGCACTCACGCTCGCAGCGTGAACTTCCGCGCATCCCGGGCGCTCGAGCGGACGGCCGGCCACGCTGCCTTACACTCGCGCCAGCGATCCGCACGCGCCTGACGAGAACGTCAGCCACTGCCCAGCGTGTGTACACTGTCCGGACAATGCCCCCAGCCCCCACCCGTTCTCGTCGCATCGACGTACGCGTTACAGACGCGCAGGATGCGCTGATCCGCGAGGCTGCCGCGCTCGCCGGCGAGACCGTGACGGGGTTCCTGCTGAGCGCCGCTCAACAGCGAGCGCGCGAGATGCTTGATGAGCGCCGCCACCTCGTCATGAGCGACCAGACGTTCGCGACATTCGCCGCAGCGCTTGACGGCGCCGCCGAGCCGGTCGGTGAGCTCACCGAACTGCTCAAGCTGCCACGCATCGCCGAGCGGTGAGCGACCTCGAACTCGTCCTCCTCGCCGAGGAGCACGACGTCGCCGGCTTCGACTGCGGCAACGAGACGCTCAACCGGTGGCTCGCCAGCCATGCGCTCGCCAGCCAGCGCGCCGACCTCGCACGCACCTACCTCGCGCTGGACGGTGACACGGTCGCCGGGTACGTGAGCCTCACCACCGGCTCGATACGTCGCGAAGACGCCCCGAAACGCTACGCGCGCGGGATGCCCCGCCATCCGATCCCGACCGTCCTGATCGCCCGCCTCGCCGTCGACCGCCGCCACCAAGGCCACAGACTGGGCAGTCGCCTGCTCGCCGAAGCGCTGCGGCGGGCCGTCGCCGCCAGCGACGCGGTCGCGGCACGCCTCGTAGTCGTCGATGCCATCGACGACGCCGCCGCCGGCTTCTATCGCCGCTGGGGCTTCGTCGACGTGCCCGAGAACCCGCTGCGGCTGTATCGCAAGATCGCCGACATCCGCCGCTCGCTCGAGGACTCCTAGGCGGCGTCCGCACGGTGCTGCGGGAGCGCCGGGCACGGCCCTCGCGCGCCCGCTCGCTGCCATCGCTCGTCATCGACGGAGCCTGCGGATCAGGTCGCGTGGAGACGAGGCAGTCAACGACGTCAAGCCGCCCGTCGAGCAGCGCATCGAACGCGCGCAGCGGCGTCGCATGCGAGCGCTGCGGACACGCGCATATCGGCGTCGAGCCGACGCCGATCAGGCGCGCGCGGACCGAGCCGCCTTCATCTCGTTATTGACGAGACGAATGGCCGCGTCCTCGTCGAGCTCGCTACGAGCGCGGAGCCGGCTGACGAGCGCGCGCAGATCGGCCGCCTGCAGCGCGCGCTCGACGATCTCACCTTCGCTCACGTGGCCGGCGGCGGCGCGCTCTCGAAGCATCGCCGCGAGTTCAACATCCAACTCGACAGCCACTACTTCCCGCTCGGGCATCAGTGATGCAACCGTACCGGCGGGCGCGACGCCGATTCTCGATATGCGAATCACGCGCACCCCGGCTGCGTCGCCATCGACCTCCCCGCGCGGAACCGACAGAGGCGACTATGCAGCACGGGCAGATCCTTGAGCTCAAGACCAAGGGAGCCGACGGTCGGCGACTCTGGGCCTATCGCTACCGCCTCGACGGGCGCGGGTCGCCACGTATCCAGCGCGGCGGGTACGCCGCGCCGACGACGCCCGCGAAGCTCTCCAGCGGGCGCAGTCCACGGCGCAACGGCGCAAAGGGCGCGTCGCGCATCACGCTCGGCTGAGCTCGTCGAGGAGTACCTCGCCCAACATGACGGCCAGCCCGAGACAACGGCCAAGCTGCGCTGGCTGCTCGCGAAGTCAACAGCGGCCTTCGGCTCCACGGCGATCGGCCAGTTCGACGCCCGCGCGATCGCCGCGTGGCGGATGACGCTCCCGGCGGGACACCGCTTCGAAGCCACCCAAGCGCTCCGACAGACGCTCGCGCGAGCCGTCGAGGGGGCCTCATCGACCACAACCCCGCCAAGACCGGCGTCGACAACCCGCCGCCGCCCCGCCTCGAGATGCGTCCGTTCGACACGCAAGCCGACCTCGACCGCCTCGCCGACGAGCTCGGAGCTCGCGACGGACCCATGGTGTTGTTCGCCGCCGCCACCGGGCTGCGCCCCGGCGAATGGGTCGCGCTCGAGCACCGCGACATCGGCAGCGTCCTGGTGCTGACCGTCACCGTGGCGGTCACAGCCCGGCTCGCGGCGCGTTCGCAGGCGTGCGCACGGCCGTATGCCCACGGCGCCGCAGGCGCCGCCGACATCGGCTCGGGCCGCGGCGTCCGCAGCGGAGATCCCGAGGGGCAGGTGAGCGGCGGCGCGCGAGCCTGGCGGGCGGCAGCGGCGGCGTGAGGTCCACGCCGCGAATTGGCGGCGTGGCGGTCGTCGGCAGTCTCGCGCTCGGCGTCGGGTCGGCGGCCCTTATCGCCGCGATCTGGATCGCGCTGACTGCGGCGACGGGCAGGACCTACCACCTGGCCCCGCCGCTCGTCGCGGCAGCGCCCTGCGCCGTCACTCGTTGCGCGCAGCGGCGCGCGCGTCCGCGCTGGCCGTGGTGGCGTCCGGTCTGGTGACGGCCGCGGTCGGTTGGCTCGCGATCGTCGTTCTGCAGATCGAGCGGGAGGCGACCGTCATCGCCGGGCAGCCGGGCGGCGTCATCGTCGGGGCGCTGGCCGGCGCGCTGCTCGGCGCGCTGCTCGCCGGCACGACCGGCGAGGCCCAAGGCCGCCGGGGCGATCGGTCGCGCCGTGATTTGGCTCAACCCGCGCGTTGCGGGCGGTTCGCGGTCAGAGTGTCGGGAGTGAGCGAACCGGAGCCGTGAGCACACCCCCTATACCTGAGCGCAGGCCGGCGGATCGCTCGGCCGCACCGAGTCGATCCGTCCGCGCTGCAAGCGGTTGCTGGACGCCGAGCTGGATGAGCGCGATGGCCGGGTGATGCTGACTCGGACCTGTCCCGACCACGGCCGCATCGAGGCGCTCGTCTACGGCGACGCCGCCCGCGACCGCGACATCCAGCCCTTCGACAAGCCCGGCAGCGCGCCGCTCGAGCGCCAGACCGAGGTCTCGCAGGGGGCTGCCCGCACGACTGCGGGATCTGCCCCGAGCATGCTCTGCACACGTGTCTGGGGATCATCGAGGTCAACAGCGCCAGCAACCTGGACTGCCCGATCTGCTTCGCCGATTTCCGGGACCGGGGCGTGGGGAGCTGGGTTCTCGCTCTCCCTCGCCGAGGTCGAGTCGATGCTCGACGCGTTCGTCGCCGCCGAGGGCGAGCCGGAAGCGATCCAGCTCTCCGGCGGCGAACGCGGAGCCCGCCTGCTCGGCGTCGAGCGGGCGCGGGTGCCCCGCTCGCGACCTCCGACGCGATCGACCTGCTTGCCCGTGCGCGCGAGGTGATCCGGGATGGGACCCTCGGGTATGCGATCTTCATCGCCGGCGACTGAGGACAGGGCAGTCCCTTGACCGGCACGTGGATCGCGGTCGTCGTGCTCGTGGTCGTGCTCGTCGCTCTGGTAGCCGGCGGCGTTCTCGCGCTCGCGATGGGGCGCGTTCACCTCGACCTCGGCTGCGGCGCAGCTTGCACCGGCTCGGGCCGCTGCAGATGCGGATCGCGTGCTAAGCGCCCCCTACCTCGAACGGGCTCGGAGCGACTCCATCCACGTCCTCAGCCGCGGCCAGTCGCTCGTCGTCGCCTCGCACCTCACGAAGGTCGATTTCGACGCGGCGTGGATGGCGGCGACGACGTCGGCGCCTATCGCACCTACCTCAGTGTCCAACTGCCCGCGGGACCCACGGATGTCGTCAGGCGGCGCGTATCAGGGGGCTGGACGCTGGACCCCGCCAGCGCGGCGGCGATCACTTCCTCGACCGTAACGGCCGCGCCCTGGTCGCCCGTGCCGCCTCACGTTTCGGCGGGGCGCGGGCGACTTCGTCAAAGTCGCCAAAGTCGGTGACAGATCAGTGTGCGGACGACGTCATCGAGTGTGCCGCCGGCTTCGATCAGAGCGTTTCCGATGCTCTGCAAGGCTGTCGGGCCTGGGACCTGGGGCCGCGAGGCCATCGGCGTTGCTGCCGACCCTAGCGCCCCGTCTTCGGTTCTTTGTCCATCGCCGCCAGCGTGTCGCTCGCGAGAGCGACTCCGGGACGCGCACGCCCCGCATCGCGCGCTGACTCAGAGGAGCTCAGCGATCAGGGCGGCCGCCGCGGTGGCGCCGTTGGTTTCGACCGGCAGATAGTCGACGTTCCGTCCGATCTCCTCGGCGATCGCCGCGGCGATCGTGTCAGGGGTGGCGGTTTCGAAATCCATCCGGCGGCCCGCGCGGTAGCGCTCGAGGCGGTGGTGGACGTGGAAGTTCTGCTCGAAGTGGTGGCGCAGGGGGAAGTAGAGGAACGGCCGCCGGTTGGCGGTCAGCTCCATGCCGGTGGTGAGTCCGCCCTGCACGACGGCGAGGTCGCAGGCGGCGAGGTGGCGGTAGAGGTCGGGGACGTAGGCGCGCACCTCCAGGCCCTCGTGCGCAGTCAGCGAGGAGGGATCGATCCGCGGCCCGGCGACGACGATCATTCGCAGTGCCGGCACGAGCGCATGGGCGTGCGGGAACGCCGCCATCACGCGCTCGAGCAGCGCCCGGCCGACGCCCGACCCGCCCACGCTGACGACGCACACCTGCTCCCCCGGTGCGTAGCCGAGCGCCGCGCGCAGCCGCTCGCGGTCGGCGACGTCCGCCGGGTCGAAGCCGGTGACGTGGCCGGCGAAGTCGTAGTGCTCGACCGTCCAGTCGGAGATCCGCGGCAGGCCGGGACCGAACGCGTTGGGCACGATGTCCTCGGCGTTGCCGACGAAGATCGCGCGGTCGCGCACGCGCGGGTAGCTCGCAATGTGCTCGATCATCTCGGCGTTGTAGTCGGCCGTCAGCGCATCTTCGTGGCTACCACCGTCGGGCATCGGCAGCCAGCCGACGAAGTCGGTCAGCCAGGCGTAGGCGGCGCGCTTGCACTCCGGGTTCTCGTGGAGGTAATAGTCGATCTCCCAGCCCTCGTCGGCGATCCACAGGTCGTACGGCTCATCGCGGACCAGGTCGTCGAAGACCATGAAGTTGGCCACGAGGATCTCGTCCATCCGCCGCCAGGCCTGGAAGCAGTGCAGGTCGTGTTCCGCGGACTCGGACTCGATGTGGCGCGACTCGTTGGCCAGCAGGACGCTCGCCGGGTGTACGCGCTCGCCGGCAGCTTCGAGCGCTGCGGTGACGGGGTGCTGCGCTAGCCAGTCGATCTCGAGGTCCGGGTGCGCCCGTCGCAGCTCGCGCGCGATCGCGATGTCGCGTCGCGCGTGGCCGAGGCCGATCGGCGACGAGATGTAGAGGGCGCGCTTGCGCCGGCTGCGGCCGCGCACCCAGGTCCGCGGGGCTCGGGGCGGGCTGACGAACTCGCGCAGCAGGCGGTTGACGCGCACCGGGTCGCGAGCGTGCGGGCAGTGCCCGGAGCCTGCGAGCGCGACGAGCGTGCCGCCGGTGACGCGCGCGAGCTCCTCGCCGACCTCGAACGGCCGGACGGCGTCCTCGGTCCCGTGCAGCACCAGCACCGGCCACTCGATGCGGCGGCACAGGCCCCGGAACTCCTCGGCGTCGTGCAGCTCGCGTCCGAGGTCGGTGAGAGCGAGCGTCTCGCCGGTGGTCTCGAGCCCCCAGCCGACGCAGTCCTCGATCTGCTTCGTCGAGTGCGGCTCCGTGAACACCTGCCCGAAGAAGAACTCGAGGAAATCGCGGTAGTTCTCAAGCCAGTAGTGGCGGTTGTACTTGGCCCACCCCTCGTAGGACTCGAGCGGCTCGTCGAACGGCGTCGTGACCCTCACCGCGTGCTGGGCGAACGGCGCCGCGCCGGCGATGAACACCGCTCCGGCCACTCGGTCGGGATGCTCGGCGGCGACCAGCGCGCCCCACAGCGCCGGCCGAGAGCCCGACAACGACGGCGCGCTCGGTACGGGTCGCATCCATCACCGCCAGCGCGTCGGCCGCGAACTCTCGCTCGCTGTAGGCCTCGATCTCGCCCGGGCGATCCGAGCGCCCGTTGCCGCGCCCGTCGAAGGTGAGCACCCGCGCATGGCGCGCGAGGTAGGGGATCTGCGCCTTCCAGTGGCGACTGTGGATGATTGACCAGGTGGGCAGCAGCTTGACGGTTGGCTCGCCGCTGCCGTAGCGCTCCCAGAAGACGCGGGCGCCGCCGCGCTCGACGTAGCTCTCCTCATCCGGATACATCGCGCGCGTCTGCTCGTCGCGGCCCACCGTCGCCGGCATCGTGGTCATCCGCATCCCTCCGTGTGCACCAGTGGATCCGGTCGTCACCGAGACGAGCGCATCGAGCGGCATCCCGATCGGATCAGCGACGCCAGCCATTCGACGACTCGCGCCAGCTTGGAGCGCGCGACGACCGCCGCGCCGGAGAGGATCGCCGCGCCGGCCGGCGCGAGCGCCAGCGCGCTCTCCTCGATGGGCACTCCCATGATGTGGGCGAGGATCACTGGAAGATCTCGGTAGTGCAGTCGCCGCCCTGGAGGCGCACTTCGTGGGCGCGCGCGGGCCCGTCGGGGCGGTCGTGGAGGTCGAGGTGGAAGTCGGGGTCGAGCTCCATCCCGCCGTCGGGCTTGCAGTTGACGCGCAGCAGCCACGAGCGCAGGCCGGGGTAGAACTGGTTGTCCCAGGTCGAGTAGAGCGAGTTGGTGACGTACAGGCGGCGGCCGTCGAGCGAGAGCTGGAGCATCTGCGGCCCGCCACCGAGCTCGTGGCCGGCGTCGGACGGCCTGCCGAGCACGCCGCCGAGCTGCAGCTGACCGGTGAGCCGCGGGCGGGCGGGGTCGGTGATGTCGTACTGGCGCAGGTCGCCGTGCAGCCAGTTGGAGAAGTACAGGAAGCGGTCGTCCATCGAGACGACGATGTCGGTGATCAGGCCCGGGACGGGGAATGGCCAGCCTTCTTGCTCGACGCCGTCGACGGCGATCGCCTGCTCGGCGCGGTAGGCGCCGTTGTCGCGCTGGAAGTGCCACATCGTGCTCGACAGCGCGGCGCCGACGAAGCCCTGGTCGGCGTCGGGGTCGTGCAGCCAGCGCACCTCCAGCGGGATGAGCCCGGCTTCGCCGAGTTCGAGCGTCTGCTCGACGCGGCGCTCGGCCAGGTTCCAGAAGTGCAGGCGGCTGCCGTAGCGGCCGGCGGCGACGTCGTCGAGATCGAACCCCGACTCGTACGCGCGCGGCTCGCCGAACTCCGAGGAGGCGAGCACGTTGTGGCGTGGCTGATACCAGAAGTCGTAGTTGAGCCGCGCGCCGTTCGCGCCGTCGTCCCAGCGGCCCTTGACCTCGAACGTGCGCGCGTCCAGCACGGCGAAGCCGCACGCGCCGTTGCCGTCGGCGTCGCCGAGCATGCTGATGACGATGTTCTCGCCGGGCATGCAGTGCACGGTGTGCGGGCGCGTCAGGCCGGTCGCGCGGATCAGCTCCGCGGGCTCGATGACCTTGTCGATCCGCGGCCGCCGCGGGTCGTCGGCGACGTTGACGACGTGGATGCGCGAGGAGCGAAACCCGGGCACGATCAAGTGCGAGCGATCCGGGCCGTGGCAGGCCGAGCTGCAGCGGTTCCAGCCGAAGTGATGCAGCTCGTCGCCGACGTTCGGCATCGCCAGCTCGTGAACGATCCGGCCAGTCTCGGCATCGACGACGGCGAGGAAATCCGGCTTCTGGACGCCGGTGCCCTGGTGCAGGCAGGCGAGATAGAGGAACTCCTCCGCCGGCGCCTGGACGGCTTCGGCCGGGGAAGCGTGAAACGACTGCGGTTGATGCCTTCACGGGAACTCCTTTCGGCTGGTGTCTCGAGTGGGACGATCGCGCGGTCGCCTTACGCGCCTCTGCCGCGGCGCCAACGCGGGGCTGACGCGCGTGAGAGAATCCGGCCAGGTGCGATTTGAGCTGCTTGGTCCACTGAGGGTTGTCGAAGGTGACTGCGATGTGACCCCGGCGCGTCCTAAGCAGCGGGCGTTGCTCACGCTGCTGCTGTTGCGCCGCGGGGAGGTCGTGCCGGGGACTCAGCTGGTCGAGGCGTTGTGGGGAGAGAAGCCCCCTCGCAGCGCGCAGACCGCGCTGCACGGCCATGTCTCGAACTTGCGCAAGCTGCTCGGCGCCGATCGAATCAGGACGCGCCCGCCCGGCTATGCGCTGCAGGTGTCGCCCGGCGAGGTCGACGTGGCGCGGTTTGAGTCGCTGATCGCGGAGGCCCGCGGGCGCGAGGATCCCCAGGAGCGGACGGCGCGTCTGAGCGATGCGCTGTCGCTGTGGCGCGGCGAGCCGCTGTCCGAGCTGCGCGGCGAACCGTTTGCGGAGCGCGAGATCTCCCGGCTGGAGGAGCTGCGGCTCGCAGCGCTCGAGGATCGCATCGACGCCGACCTGGCGCTCGGCCGCCATCACGAGCTGGTGGCGGAGCTCGAGCCGCTCGTCGCCGAGCACGCGTTCCGCGAGCGCCTGCGCGGCCAGCTGATGCTGGCGCTCTACCGCTGCGGGCGCCAGGCCGACGCGCTGAACGTGTTCCAGAGCGGGCGCCGGGCGCTGGTCGAGCAGCTCGGCATCGACCCGGGTCCGGCGCTCGTGGCGCTCGAGCTGCGCGTCCTGCGCCAGGACCAGAGCCTGGACCTGCCGGTGGCTCGGGCGCCGGCGCCGCGGCCGGCGCCGGTCCGCTACGCGCGCAGCGGCGACCTCAGCATCGCCTACCAGGTCACTGGCGACGGGCCGATCGACCTTGTGCTCGTCTCAGGCTTCATCTCCCATCTCGAGAAGGACTGGGAGGAGCCGCGCCACGCGCGCTTTCTCGAACGGCTCAGCGCGGTCGGCCACCTGATCCGCTTCGACAAGCGTGGCACCGGGCTCTCCGACCGGCCGCCCGGCCTTCCCGATCTCGAGACGCGCATGGACGACGTCCGTGCGGTGATGGATGCGGTCGACAGCCGCACTGCGGTGCTGTTCGGGTACTCCGAAGGCGGGCCGATGGCGATCCTCTTCGCCGCCAGCTACCCCGAGCGCACGCGCGCGCTGGTCCTCTACGGCGCCTACGCGAAACGGCTCGATCCGGACGACGACTACCCGTGGGCGCCGACGCGGGAGGCGCGCGCCGCCTACGTCGAGCGTCTCGAGCGCGACTGGGGCTTCGAGTCGGACATGAAAGTGATGTGCCCCTCGGCCGACGAGGCGATGGCGCGCTGGTGGGGCGAGCGCTGTCGCGCTGCCGCCAGTCCGGGCGCCATCCGGGCGCTCAACGAGATGAACTCGCTGATCGACGTCCGCGCGCTGTTGCCGGCGATCCGAGTCCCCACGCTGGTCGTCAACCGCGGCACGGACTTCGACGTGCGGGTCGAGGAGGGCCGCTATATCGCCGAACGGATCCCCGGCGCCCGCTTCGTCGAGCTGCCGGGGGCAGACCACTTCGTTGGCGTCGACCCGGATCAGATCCTCGACGTCGTCGAGCCGTTCCTGGCCGAATGCGGAGCCGCTGGGGAGGGTGCTCCGGAGGATCGCGTGCTGGTCACGCTCGTCGCGACCGAGCTCGTCGGCACCGCCACGTTTCCCGAGCGTGAGCACCAGGACGAGCTTGCCGGTTATCGCGGCCGGGAGCTCGAGGGCGCCGGCGGTCGGATGCTCGCGTCCTTCGACGGGCCGGCGAGAGCCGTTCGCTACGCCGCCGCAATCACGGCTGTGGCCCGCGCGCATGGGATCGACGTCCGTACCGGCGTGCATACGGGCGAGGTCGAGATCGCGCGCGGCCGGGCCCGTGGCGTCGCGGTCGACGTCGCGGCCGGGATCGCCGCCGAGGCGGCGCCCGGGGAGGTGCTCGTGTCGCGGACCGTCACTGATCTCGTCGCCGGCTCCGGGCTCGAGTTCGCCGACCGCGCAAGCCGAGGGCTGGCCGGAGCCCCCGGGCGAACGGTACCTGCTGGCCCTCGTCGACTCCGATCGCGCTGCGCCGGCGCCGAGCGGCGGACCGGTGGTCGGGCGCGCGCAGGAGCTCGAGCGTCTCGCGCGCGCTGCGGCGGCCCTAGAAGCGGGTCGACGGTCCTGATCGCGGGCGAGGCGGGGATCGGCAATGCGCGGCTGGCGGCGAGCTCGCGGCGCACGGCCGGCTCGCGGTTGCGCTTGTTCGAAGACACGCTGGCCGCGCTTGACGCGCTCGGCGAGCCGGTGGTGCTGGTGCTCGAGGACTTGCACTGGGCGGACGCGTCGACGCTCGACCTCTTCGCCTACCTTGCGCACAATCTCCACGAGCGCTGCGTGCTGCTGGTCGCGCCCTACCGTGCCGACGCGCTTGGGTCGGCGGAGCGGGTCCACGGGCTCGCCTTCGACGAACTCAGACGTCCCGCTACGCGGCTCCATTGGCTTGCATGGTGATGCCGGGAGCCCAATAGTGCGGTCACGTCCCTAGGGTTGGTGTAAGAGCTGGTCGGACGGAACCGCGATGAGCGTGGTTCCGGCCACCTCGGCGCTCATGATCGTCGGACTTCTCACGGTTCGACGAAAGGAGGGCGCGAGCGATGGCCGGTGCCGACAGGATGGCGATCGAGGAGGTCGTCTGAAAAGCTGGTGGCGGCGGCGCTGCGGCATCGCACGTCGCGGGCCGGTGATCCGCAGCTGCACACCCCACGTGCTGGTGGCCAACGCTGCTCTCCCAGATCCCGGGACTGCGGGCGCTCAAGCTCCTCGACATCGCCGCCGTCGTGCGCGAGCGGTCTGCCTGAGCCGGCAGGCCCCACCGATCCCGCACGCAGCGAGGACCACCCACCCCAACAGCACGAAGATCGCACCGCACTCGCCGGGGTCACCGTCGCCCTCTACCGGCAGCCTCTCGCTGATCCTCGCCGCCGTCACCCTGATCGCGCTCTGAGCTCCGGTTCAGCGCGGTGACCGCTCTCGGGCGAGCCAACCCGACCGTTCCCAGCGCCGTCGCGACGGAGATCCGTACGCCCGCCGTGTACCGCGTCGGTACCTTGGCCGAGAACGAGATGCGCTCCGCGGGCCTGCCAGCGGCGGCGCAGCGCCCGTCGGCGGCCACGCTCGACCCCTTCTCGCTCGGAACCGCTCGGAAGGGGTCAGCGGAGCCGCTCCGAAAACGAGAAAACCGCGCTGTAGCGCGGTTTCTGAGAGCCCCCTGCCGGACTCGAACCGGCGACCCCTTCCTTACCGTGGCAGTCGGGGCCATCTTCGCGACGCCTGACGCAGAGCCGAAATTCCTGCACACGGGCGTAGCGCACATCCCGCAGCCGGCCGCACCGATCCGCACAGCCCTGCACCCTCCGGTACCGCGTGGGTACCTTGGCTCACGCCGGTCGAACGGTGGCTCAGCCGACCCGCCCCGAGGCAAAGGCCTGCGGCGTCGCAGGCGCGGTCGTGGCAACCCCGTCGCCATAGACCCGACGCGCAACTTCGGTCCGGCTCCATGAGCAACATCGTGACCTGGAGGTCCTCGGCGGCACGACGAGGCCGCCGCGAGCCGAAGCCACGTGGTCGGCGTCGAAGGCCCGGCGGGGATCGGCAGGACCCGTCTGCTCGCGCCGGCCGGTGAAGGCGCGCGAGCGCGCGACGTCGTCACGTCTTGACCACTCGCACCGGAGGCCTACGCCGGCTGCTGCTGCCGCCGCAGAGGTGCCAGCCGCCGACCCTGCGCAACGCCGGCCGCGATGACGGCGGTGCGGCGCCGTGGGTCCATCAGGTTCGTTCCCATCGCCGCGGCCGAGGCCTCGTCGGGGTTGACCGTGGTCACGGCGGCCCCCCGGCGCCGCAGCACGAGGGCCTCGGCAGCGGCGGCCGCGCGTGACACCGGCCCGACGGCGCCCACCGGCTCGGCCATCGTCGGGCGAAAGGAGCCGGTCGGGTTCAGGCAGAGCACCCGGTCGCCCGGCCGCACGTCGGCGGTGTCCATGTTGGTCGGGCTCCACACGCCGCCGTCGACGTAGGTGCGCCCGCCGGCCCGGACCGGCCGGAACACACCCGGGATCGAGCACGACGCCTGGACGGCGGCCGCCACTGAAAGCTCAGGCGCGCCCGGAGCGCCGAACGTGACGCGGCGGCCGGTCTCGAGCTCGACCGTCGCGATCCGCAGCCGGCCGTCCCAGCGCGCACCGCTGCGCTCGACCTCCCGCCCGAGGTCGGCCAGCGACCGGCGGCCGGGCGGGACGCGGCGCAGGGCGGCTCGCCGCACGAGCGCCCCGCCCGGCGCGGACGTGCTCAACGCCAGCGCCGCCAGCGGAGCCGCCACCGCGCCGCCGATGCCGCCCGCCAGCTCGAGCGCTTCCGTGAGCGGCGTCGGGCGGCGCTCGGCAACCGGCGCCGCGGGCTGCTCCGGAAGCCGGCCGAGGCGGCTGACGGGAGCGAGGCCGGCGACCAGCACGGTCGCGACGATCGACCCGGCAGAGGTGCCGACGTAGCCGCGGCAGCCGCGGGAATCGAACCCAAGGGCGTCGTCGAGACCGCAGAGCACGGCGCTCATCCACGCCTCCCCCAGGATCCCGCCGCCGCCGAGGACGAGCACCTCGGGGAAGCTCGGCTCGCGCCGTCGGGCTGAACCTGAATTCATATTCGACTACTACTCTATCGGCCACGTCGGGCGCCTCGGGACCCCCGAGCGGCCCGGGGACGCCGGCGTTGGACACGTAGATGTCGATCGGCCCGTGGGCCTCGCCGGCCTGCGCCACGAGAGCGCGGATGTCGTCCTCGTGGCCCGCGTCGATGCGCACGGCGAGCCCGCCGATGCGCTCGGCGACGGCGCGGGCGCCTGCGAGGTCGCGGTCGGCGACCACGACCGCGCGCGCTCCCTCCTCCGCGAGGCGCAGCGCGAGCGCCCGGCCGATTCCGCTGGCGCCGCCGGTGACGACCACATGACGGTTGCTGATCTCCATGAGTGGGACCTCACCTGACGGGTCAACGTCATGGCCCAACGTGTGGGCGGCGCGCGCGCTGCTGCCCGACATGGTCGCCCGCGGCGACGGCTACCTCGTCAACACCGCCTCGGCCGCGGGGCTGCTCACCCAGGTCTCGGCGCTCGCCTACAGCGCCGCCAAGAGCGCGGCGGTGGCGGTGGCGGAGTGGCTCGCGGTCGCCTACGGCGACGCCGGCGTGAAGGTGTCGTGCGTCTGCCCGCAGGCCGTGCAGACGCCGATGCTCGACCTGGCCATGGAGGAGCCGGCGGGAGCGGCGGCGCTGACGGCCGGCGGCGTGCTCTCCCCGCAGGACGTGGCGGCCGCGATCGTGGCGGGCGTCCGCGAGGAGCGCTTCCTGATCCTGCCGCACGAAGAGGTCGCCCGGTTCATGGCCGTCAAGGCCACCGATCCCGAGCGCTGGCTGGCCGGGATGCGCCGGATCGTCCGCGAGGCCACGGGCACGGCGAGATGAGCCTCGAGGTCCGCGTTGGCGCTCACCCCTCGCCGTACACCGAGCGCAGCCAGACGGTGGCGAGCACGTCGACGAGCTCCCGATCCGCCCTGGCCGAGCGCCGGCTCAGACTCGCCTGGTAGAACGCCTGGTGGTTCATCGTGATCAGCACCGAGGCGAGCGAGCGGGCGGCAGGCGTCGGCGGCGCCAGCCCGGCGGCCCGCTCGCGCTCGATCTGCTCGGCCGTCGCGTCGACGAAGCGCCGCGCGACGTCGTCCCAGAAGCGGCGCACCTCGGCGTCGCGCTCGCTCGCCTGGACCGTCGCCCGCAGGACGGGCCCATGTTCGCGCCACAGCGCGACGTTGGCCTCGAGCGCTCGGCGTATCGCCTCGGCCGGCGACTCGTGGACACGGCGCAGCCACACCTGCGACGAGCGATAGAGCTCCTCCGACATGCGCTCCGACAGCGTCCGGAGGATCGCCTCGCGCGACTCGAAGTAGAAGTAGAACGACGGGCGCGAGATGCCGGCGCCGCGGGCGAGCTCGTCGATCGCGATCTCCGACAGCGGCCGCTCGGCGAGCAGCCGCTCGGCCGTGTCGAGGATCGCCTGCTCGGTCAGGTCGCCCTTGCGCGGCGTCCGCCGGCGCGTGGCGCGGGCGGTGCGACGGGCGGGCATGGCGGAGGAGTCTGGCGGATCGGCGATCCGGCGATCGTAGACGAGGGTCGGCAAGAACTTGAATCCGAACTCAAGTTCAAACAATAGTGGGCGTCACCCCCGTCGCTGCCGACCAGGAGCTGAAGCCGCATGGATTTCGAGCTGACCGACCGCTGCAAGGACTACCAGCAGCGCGTCCAGGCGTTCATGGACGAGCAGATCTACCCCGCGGAGGCCGTCTACGAGCAGCAGATGGGCGAGTCCGGCGACCCGCACTTCCATCCACCGATCCTCGAGGAGCTCAAGCAGGAGGCCGAGCGCCGCGGGCTGTGGAACCTCTTCCATCCAGATCCTGAGTGGGGCCCTGGCCTGAGCAACGGCGAATACGCGCCGCTGGCCGAGATCATGGGCCGCAGCGCACCTGGCGCCCGAGGCGATGAACTGCAGCGCGCCCGACACGGGCAACATGGAGGTGCTGACGCTGTTCGGCACCGACGAGCACAAGGAGCGCTGGCTGCGCCCGCTGCTCGCCGGCGAGATCCGCTCGGCGTTCGCGATGACCGAGCCCGACGTCGCGTCGTCCGACGCCACCAACATCGAGATGCGCATCGAGCGCGACGGCGACGAGCACGTCCTCAACGGGCGCAAGCGGTGGACGTCCAACGCGCTCCACGCCAACTGCAGGGTCCTGATCGTGATGGGCAGGACGAATCCGGACGGCCCGGCGCACAAGCAGCAGAGCATGCTGGTGGTGCCGATCGACACGCCCGGCGTGACGATCGTGCGCAACCTGCCCGTGTTCGGCTACCGGGATCGCGAGGGGCACGCGGAGGTGCGCTTCGAGATGCGCGCGTGCCCACCTCCGCGCTGCTGGCGGGCGAGGGCGACGGCTTCCTGATCGGCCAGGCGCGCCTCGGACCGGGTCGCATCAACCACTGCATGCGTTCGATCGGCATGGCCGAGCGTGCGCTGGAGCTGCTGTGCAGGCGCGCGCAGTCGCGCGCGACCTTCGGCAAGCCGGTGGCCGACAACGCCAACGTCCAGGACTGGATCGCCGAGTCGCGGATCGAGCTGGAGATGATCCGGCTGCTGACCCTCAAGACGGCGTGGCTGATGGACACGGCCGGGAACCGCCACGCGCGCGTGGAGATCGCGGCGATCAAGGTTGCCGCGCCCCAGGTGGCGCTGAAGATCCTCGACCGCGCGATCCAGGTGCACGGCGGCGGCGGGGTGTCCGACGACTTCCCGCTCGCGAGCATGTGGGCCCACATGCGCACCCTGCGCCTGGCGGATGGGCCGGACGAGGTCCACAAGCGCACGATCGCGCTGCGCGAGCTGCGCCGCTGGCAGCCCGACGCCGGCTCGCCGAACGGCGCGGCGGCCCAGCCGGCCGCCCGCTGAAGTTGACGCCAGGTTCGGATGTATCGTCGGCGGACCCGATGGCGCCGTCCGAGTCCACTCCCGCGTCCGTCCGCGAGCCGCCTCGCACCGCGCGCGGGGCTCGCACGCGCGCGGCGCTCGTGCGGGCGGCGCGCACCGTGTTCGAGCGCGACGGCTACCTCAACGCGCGCCTGACCGACATCACGGCGGAGGCGGGCCTCGCCACCGGCTCGTTCTACACCTACTTCACGAACAAGGAGGAGGCCTTCGCCGCGGTCCTCGCCGAGGCCCAGGAGGAGATGCTCCACCCGCATGTGCGCGAGATGACCGACAGCGACGACCCGGTCGCGCTGATCGGCGCCGCCAACCGCGCCTACCTGCTCGCGTACCGGCGCAACGCCAGGCTGATGCGCCTCCTGGAGGAGGTCGCCACCATCGACGACGACGTCCGGGAGCTGCGCCGGCGGCGTGGCCTGGCATTCGCCGAGCGCAACGCCGAGGGCATCCGCGACCTGCAGGCTCGCGGCCTGGCGGACCCCGAGCTCGATCCGTTCCTGGCCGCGAGCGCGCTGTCGGCGATGGTCGGGCGCATCGCGTACTCGGCCTATGTGGCAGGCGAGGCGTGGGAGCTCGACGACCTCGTCGCCACGCTCACGCGCCTGTGGGCCAACGCGCTGCGGATCCCGCGCGACCCGGCCGCCTGAAGAAAATCAACGCGGTGTTGAGTTTAGACGACACAGCGTCTAATATCTGGCGCCTCCGGCGGCGTATGCCGCCGACCTCGACCAGATCGAAGGAGCCGACGTGCTCGCCACGAACCGTCAGATCCGCCTCGCCTCGCGTCCCACGGGCGCGGTTCAGCCGACCGACTGGGAGCACACCGCGGAGCCGCCGGGCGCGCCGGGTGAGGGGCAGTTCGCGGGGCGCACGAAGGCCATCTCCCTGGACCCGGCGATGCGAGGCTGGCTCGACGACCGGCCCTCGTATCTGCCGCCGGTCGGCGTCGGCGAGGTCATGCGTGCGGGCTGCGTCGTCGAGGTCACGGCATCCAACCACCCCGACTATGCCGTCGGAGATCACGTCGTCGGCACCTTCGGCGCCCAGACGCACGTCGTCTCGGACGGCCGCGGCGCCGTGAAGGTCGACCTGTCGCTGGCACCCGCCTCGACCTACCTCGGCGCCCTTGGCATGCCGGGCCTGACCGCCTACTTCGGCCTGTTGGACGTCGGCGCCCTGCAGCCCGGCGAGACCGTCGCGGTCTCCGGCGCCGCGGGCGCGGTCGGCACGGTCGCGGGTCAGATCGCCAAGCTCAAGGGCTGCCGCGTCATCGGCATCGCCGGCGGGCCGGACAAGTGCGCGATGCTCGTCGACGAGCTCGGGTTCGACGCCGCGATCGACTACCGCGACGAGGACGTCAAGAAGGCGCTGCGCCGCCACGCAGCCGACGGCATCGACGTCTACTTCGACAACGTCGGGGGCGACATCCTTGACGCGGCGCTGGCGAACCTCGCCATGCATGCTCGGGTCGTGATCTGCGGCGCGGTCAGCCAGTACGACAAGGCGACACCGATGCAGGGCCCGTCGAACTACATGATGCTGCTGGTCAGGCGCGCACGGATGCAGGGGTTCCTGGTCTTCGACTACGCGGCGCGCCATCGTGAGGCGACCAAGGAGCTCGCCGGTTGGATCGCGGACGGGCGACTCAAGGTCAAGGAGCACGTCGTGACCGGCACGATCGACGACTTCCCCGACGTCCTGCAGATGCTCTTCCGCGGCGAGAACGTCGGCAAGCTCGTCCTCCAGCTGCCTTGACCATGACCTCGAGCGAGTCGTACGCCCGCGTCAACGGGCTCGACATCTGCTACGAGACGCTCGGCGAGCCGGGCGGGGCGCCGTTGCTGCTCGTCATGGGCCTCGGCGGTCCCCTGATCTGGTGGGACGACGAGCTCTGTCGCGAGCTCACGAGTCGCGGCTTCCGGGTCATCCGCTACGACAACCGCGACTGCGGCCGCTCGAGCGCAGTCGAGGGGGGTCCGCGACCGCGGCCGCTGCGGTCGCTGCTCGGCGATACGCGCTCGGCCGCGTACACGCTCGACGACATGGCGGCCGACGCCGCGGGCCTGCTCGACCATCTCGGCGTCGCGCCGGCACACGTCATGGGCGTCTCGATGGGCGGGATGATCGCCCAGACGCTCGCCGTCCGGCACCCGGAGCGTGTGCGCTCGGTGGTCTCGATCATGTCGACGACCGGCCGGCGCACCGTGGGATGGGCGGGCCCGAGCGTCGCCAGGCTCCTGCTGCGCACGCCGCCGCGCGACCGCACCGAGTACGTCGAGCGCACCGTGAAACTGCTGCGGCGGATCGGCTCGCCGGGGTTCCCGTTCGACGCCGAGCGCATGCGCCGGCGGGCCGAGGCCACGTTCGACCGGGGCCTGAACCCGGTCGGCACGGCGCGACAGATGGTGGCGATCGCCGCGTCCGGGGACCGCACGAAGGCGCTCGGGCGCGTGCGCGCGCCGGCGCTCGTCGTCCACGGGCGGCACGACCCGCTGATCCACGTGTCCGGCGGCATCGCCACCAGTCGCGCCGTGCCGGACGCCGAGCTGCGCGTGATCGAAGGCATGGGACACGAGCTGCCGCGGCCGCTGTGGCCGTCGCTCGCCGACGGTGTGGAACGACTGGCCGCGCGGGCGGCATGACCGGGGAGGAACCATGGACCTGACCTTCTCGGAGCGCGAGCTCGCGTTCCGCGACGCAGTGCGCACGTGGCTGGAGGACAACCACCCCGGGGACGAGCCCGAGGGCGACGAGGACGCCCGCTTCGCGTGGCGGCGCGACTTCCAGCGCCGGCTGGCGGACGCCGGGTACGCCGCGGTGCACTGGCCGCCCGAGTACGGCGGCCGCGGCGCGACGCTGACGGAGTCGGCGATCTTCTTCGAGGAGCTCGCGCGCTCCGGCGCTCCCCTTCCGGCCAACGTCCTCGGCCTGCTGCTCGCGGGCCCGACGATCATGGCGTGGGGGAGCGAGGAGCAGAAGCAGCGCTTCCTGGCGCCGATCCTGAGCGCCGAGGAGATCTGGTGCCAGGGCTTCTCCGAGCCCGATGCCGGCTCGGACCTCGCGGGCCTCAAGACGCGCGCGGTCAGGGATGGCGACGACTGGCTGGTCACGGGCCAGAAGGTCTGGACCTCGGGCGCCCAGTACTCGAAGTGGTGCATGCTGCTCGCGCGCACCGACGGCGACGCGCCCAGGCACAGGGGCCTCACGTACATGCTGATGGACATGGAGCAGCCGGGCGTGCAGGTCGTCCCGCTGCGCCAGATCACCGGCGAGCCGGAGTTCAACGAGCTGTTCCTCGAGGGCGCCCGCGTCCCGCACGAGAACGTCCTGGGCGGCGCCGGGAACGGCTGGAAGGTGGCGCTCACGACGCTGATGTCCGAGCGCGCCGGCCTCGCCCTCTCGCTCCAGGTGCGACTGCGCCAGCTGCTGGACCGGCTGCTCGAGCAGGCCGGCGACGAGGGCCTGCTCGCCGACCCGCTGGTCGCCGACCGCCTGGGCGACCTGCACCTGCGCGCCGAGGTCCTGCGGCTCACCGCCTACCGGGGCCTGACCGCAACCGAGAAGTACGGGCAGCCCGGGCCCGAGGGCTCGCTGACGAAGTGGATGTGGTCCGACGCCAACCAGGCGCTCACCCAGCTCGCGGCCGACACGCTCGGGCCACGCGCGCTCGCGGCCGGCGACCCCTGGGCCCACGAGCTGCTGCGCGCCCGCGGCAACTCGATCGAGGGCGGGACCACGGAGGTGCTCAAGAACATCGTCGCCGAGCGCGTGCTCGGCCTCCCGAAGGCGAGGTAGGCCATGGACTTCGATCTCACGCCGGAGCAGAAGGAGATCAGGGCCGTCGCGCGCGAGCTGCTCGCCGCGCGCGCCCCGTGGGCGACGGTCCGGGAGGCCGCGGAGCGCCGGCGCTACGACGAGGAGCTCTGGGCCGAGCTCGTCGAGCTTGGCTGGCCCGGCATCGCGATCGCCGACGTGCACGGCGGGCAGGGACTCGGCGCGGTCGAGCTGGCCGTCCTGCTCGAGGAGCTCGGCTACGCGTGCGCGCCGACTCCGCTCCTGTCGACCGCCGCGGCGGCCGCCGCGATCCAGGCCGCCGGCACCGACGAGCAGCGCGCGCGCTGGCTGCCCGGGCTGGCGGCCGGCGAGCTCACGGCGGGGATCGGGACGCGCGAGCTGGCGGCCGACGCCGCCGGCGCGGCGGTGGTCGTGCTGCTCGACGCCGAGGAGGCAGGGCTTGTCGAGTCACCCCGCGCGGAGCCGCTCACGATGATCGATCCGACGCGCCGCTTTGCGAGGGTGAGCGGTGAGGCGAGCCGCTCGACGCGGGCGCGGCCGACCGCCTGCGAGCGGCACTCGCTCCCGAGCCTGGTAGGAGTCTGCCGGCGGGCGCTCGACATGACGCTCGACCACGTCAAGCACCGCCACCAGTTCGGCGTCCCGGTCGGTTCGTTCCAGGCGGTCTCGCACCGCTGCGCGGAGATGCGCCTGCACACCGAGAGCGTGCGCTCGACCGCGTACTACTCCGCCTGGGCGGCCGACGCGGACCCCGAGCGGCTGCCGGAGGCCGCCGCGCTCGCCGCAGCCGCGGCGGCGGACGGCGGACGGCAGGTGACCGCGAGCGCGATCCAGGCCCACGGCGGCATCGGCTTCACCTGGGAGGCCGACGTCCACTGGCTCTACAAGCGCGCCCAGCTCGACGCCGCGCTGCTCGGGCGCGCCGCGCGACATCGCGCCACGCTCGCGCGCCTCGCCGCCGCCAAGCTCCGGCCAGTCGAGGGCGCCGGCCGCGCCTGTCGCCGCTTGAGCAGCCACCACGCGATCACGAGGTCCTCGGTGCGACGGAGGTCGAGGCCGGTGAGGTCTCGGAACCGTGTGACGCGATACCGGACGGTGTTGCGGTGCAGATGCAACCTGGCGGCGGTCGCGTCGACGCTCTGGTCGAGGTCGAGCAGGGTCAGGGCGGTCTGCTCGATCTCCTTGCCGGTCCTGGCGAGCTCGTCCAGCGCGCGGAAGTGCTGCGCTCGAGTCGCTCGGCGAGCGCGCCGGCGGCCGTCGCGAGCGGCAGCGGCCCGAGGGCGGTCAGGTCGACGATGCCGGTCACGCCGAAGGCGCGCGCCGCCGCGAGCGCCTCTTCGGCCTCAGCGAACGAGCGGTGGACGTCCTGCAGGAGCATCGGTGCGCCGACCGCGAGCGTCACGTCCTCGGGCGCCTTGGGAGCTCGCGGGGCGATGGCGAGCAGCCGACCGTCGACGACCGTCTGAAATACGCG
>CAWBYD010000005.1:0-68388 GCA_963792915.1 uncultured Solirubrobacteraceae bacterium | reverse complement strand
TATCCCGTAGCGGGCGGCGAAGTAGTTGAAGGCGTCGTCGTTGCGTTGACGAGCTTGCGCTGCGCCGGTGGCACTTTGGCGAAGCACGCCTGGATCGTCGAGTCGAGCGCCTTGACGTTGGCGACGTACGCGCTCGCGTTGGCGCGGTAGGCCACCGCGTGGCTGGGAGACGCTGCGACGAGGGCGTCGCGCACGGCGAGCGTCGCCGCCTCGACGTTGACGGGATCGTGCCACCAGTGGGGGTCGAACTTCGACGCCTCCAGGCCTTTCCGCTTCGCCCGGCACGCGGTCGGGCGTGTGGTCCGGCGCCACGGTCAGCACCGTCGGATGCCCGCCGGCCTGCTGAACGACCTTCGCCATCCACCGGTCGAGATTGTTGCCGGACTCGACGACGAGGTTCGCGCTCGCCGCGGCTGTGACGTCGTCCGGGCGCGGGTCGTACTGGTGGGGGTCGCTGTTGGGCCGGAGGATCTGGTGCACTTCTGCGTCCGGGCCGGCGACGGCGCGGACGATGTCGCCGAGCTGCGTGGTGGTTGCGACGACGACGGGGCGCGAACCCTTGGCGGCGGCGCCGGAGTCGCCTCCGCACGCGCAGAGCGAGGCCGCCAATGCGGCGGCGAGCGAGAGCCGAGTCAGCACCACCTAGACAATACTGAGATTCAGTCTCAAAAGCGAGCCAAGCGCGAACACGATGCCGCCGAGTGTCGCGATCGTCGCACCGGGGGGCGCATTGGTCTGCACCGACAGCCAGATGCCGGCGACGCCCTCGAGCGCGGCCAGCGCGCCGGTGGCGAACTGCCAGCGGAGCATCCGCGGCGCCCACAGCCGTGTCGTCGCGGCCGGCACGACGAGCAATGCTGTGGGCCAGCAGCGCGCCGACCGCCGCGAGCGTCGCCACGGCGGCGATCGTGACGAGCGCGATCAGGATCGCGTCCCAGCGCGTGCCGGCGCCGTCGAATCCCGCGGCCATCCAGCGCGGTCCGAACAGCGCCGTCGCGGCGAGCGACACCGTCGCCACGGCGGCCGCGAATGCGAGCTCGGCACCGCCGATCGCGAACAGGCTCCCGAACAGCAGCGAGTCCACGTCCGAGCCGGAGTGAAAGACATTCGAGGCGAGTACGACGCCGATCGTGAGCGCTCCGACCAGCGCGAGCGCCGTGACACGTCGTAGCCCGCGCGCCGGCGGCCTCCGACGCCGCCGGCGACCAGCGCGCCGGTCCCCAGCGCGCCGAGCAGAGGCACGAACCCGAGCCCTGACGCGAGCACGAGCCCGGGAAACGCCGCCGCGCCGACGGCGTGCGAGTAGAACGCGAGCCCCGCAGCACGATCCACGTGCCGAGCGCGCCCGCGACGACGCTGAGGATCAGCACCTCCGCGAGGCCCTTCAATGCGAACGGGGCAAGCTCGATCACGTGCGCACACGAAGCCGCAGCTGCAGCGCGACCACGGCGAGCGCGATGATCGCCGCGATCGCCAGGATGCGTGCGACCCAGTCAGAGCTCGAGCGCCGCCGCCGGCGCGGGCGCCATCGCCGTCGCGGTGGGCGCCGGGGCGGAGGCAGCCGAGGTCGAGGGTGCCCCCTCCCCGCCGGCGTTCTGTCGCGGCGCGCCCTTGACGACCTGGGTCACCGGCGCGGGCTGGTTCGAGCTGGGCGAGCCGATCCAGCGCACGATGCTGCCGTCGGAGTACGTCTGCAGCGCCTTCCAGACCAGCTTGCCGGGCTTCTCCGGCGTTCCCGCCAGAAACGAGAACTCGACGAACCCGTCCCGCGCCAGCCGTCCGGTCCAGACGATCTGATCGACGCCGCCGTTGCTCGCCTTCACCAGTGTCCGCTTCCAGCCCGGCGGGTCCTCGTAGGAGAACGGGAGTAGCTGCGCCGGCATCTTGAGATCGACCTTCGTCGTCTGCGCGGTCTTCTCACCGGGCACGAGCACGGTGAACTTGACCGGGTCGTCGGGCGCCACGACCGCGGGCGTCACCTGGATCTGCGCGCTCGCGGCCGGCGCGAAGCCCGCGAGGGCCGCGCCGGCGACGAGCAGCGCGCAGGCGGCGCGCCTCACCGGACCCGGAACCAGAACGACCACGCCTGCCGGTGGCCGTCGGCCGCCACGGTGCTGCCCTTCACCGTGTACTTGCCCGCCTTGAGGCCGTGGACGGCGACCAGCACACGGTCGATGTTTCGCGGGTCGCGGCCCCCCGTGCCGGAGGAGACCGTCTTCCCGCTCGAGTTGACGACCATGAGCGTGCCGCTGCGCAGCGGCCCGCTGAAGGTCATCGAGACCGAGCTCGGCGAGGAGGAACGGGTGGAGTGGCTCTTCGGGCTCGTGGAGACGAGCGTCACGTGAGCGAAGGCGCTCGGTGCGCCGACGGTCAGCAGGACGGCCAAGATCCCCGCGATGGGGCCGAGGCGCCGGACGGTGCGCGGCATGGAACTGACCTTTCTCATGTCAGAGCTTGGCCGACGCCGTCCTGGTCTCGCCGCCCGAGACCGCGGTGACGGTGGCGGTGAGCGAGCCCTTGCTCTTGCCGAGCGCCTTGAGGACGCTGTGCTTGGCGGCGAGCGAGATCAGCGCGGCGCCCTGGATGTTGATCCTCGCCGTCCTTGTCGCGAGCGTGGCCGACTTGAGGCGGAGCGCCTTGGCCACTGCCGAGCCAAGCGTCAGCTTCACGGTTACGGCCTGGCCGGCGACTCCGGTCACCATCGTCGTGACGGCGCTCGGATCCAGCTTGCGGCCCGTCAGCGTCAGCGCGAGCGCGCGCTTGGCCGGCACGGCCGCCTTCAGCGCCGCGTTCTCCGACGTGAGCGACGCGAGCTGGGGCACCAGCGACCCGACCTGGGCGGTGAGCGAAGTGACCTGGGCGCTGAGCGGCCCGGTCGCGTCGGCGACGACGGCGCTCGTGACGTTCGAGGCCGTGTCCGCCGGGTGATACGTGCCGCCGAGCCCCTGGCAGGCGCTCGTGAAGTCCGCGACAGTGCTCAGCGTGGAGAGGTCCACGCCGGTCACCGACTTGACCACCGGGATCCACTTGGTCGGATCGTCGCCGAAGCCCGCGACGAGCGTGTCGCCCGTGTAGACGCCGGCCTTGGTCTTCTGCCAGGGGACGTAGTTGTAGAACGGGTCGTTGTCGCTGCGCGCCCACACCGCGGCAGATCGTGTTGGGGTCGCTCAGCGCGGCGACGCCGGTGCACGTCGCGTGCAGCTGGATGCTGCTCTGCGCCGGCGTGTAGGCGAGCTTCTGCAGCATCGTCATGCCGGCGCGATAGCTGCCGGGCAGGAGCCTTGCTGAGGTTCATCAGGCCGCCCGGGCCGACGCCGTTGGTCTCGCGGTAGCCGATCGCGTAGCCGTCGCTGACGACGACGGCCTGCTGCTGGTCGGCCATCGCCGCCTGGTCGGTGGTGGCGTTGCCCGAGTACGTGACCGGCGTGCCGCCGTTCTGGCTGGTCACGACGGTCGCGCCGGTTGCGGTGAGCGAGTCCACGTTGACGCCGGCCAGCGTGCCGACGAACTTGACGGTGTAAGGGCCGCCGTTGTTGCCGGTGACCTGCACGTTGTCATAGCCCGGCGCGTTCGGATGTCCCGAGCTCGTCGTGTAGCCGATCGAAGGCACGCTCGCAAACGCCGCCTGCACCTGAGCGGCGGTGGCGGTATCGGCGACCGTCGCCGCTCCCGTGGCGGGAGTCCAGTTGCCACCCGTCGGGGTCAGCGTCTGGATCTCCGGCGTGGCCGCGATCTTGGCCGTGGCGAAGTACACGCTCGGGTGCGCCGAGGCGGCGGCGGGAGCCGCCAGCGCCAGCGCCAGCGCGAACAGAACGGGGGACCTGGGCATGGTGCTCCTTGCTAGGCGCCGCGGACGCGGACGGTGTTGGACGTGGACCGCTCGGCGCGCGCGCCGGACGGGACATAGACGGCCTGGTAGGCGCCTCGCCCGGGCGCGCGGAACGTGAACGCGCCGTGCCGCACGGCGCGCGTGGCGAGGACGGTGGGCGAGTCGCTGCGCAGCAGCAGCGCCTTGCCCGGGAGCGCCGGGTCGACGGTTCCGCGCAGCGACACGGATCCGTGCAGCTTCAGCCGCGTGCGGGAGCGGACGTCGACGGTCAGCGTGCCTGAGTTCAGGCCCGCGGCGCTCGCCCGCAAGCGTGTGGTCTCGTTCACCGTGACGCGAACGGCGAAGCTCCCGTCCGCGGTCGGTGGTGACGTGCGAGACGGCGGTGGTGCGCGCCGCGCGCGTGATCGTCACCGGCACGCCGCCGCGGGCCGGCACGACCGCGCCGGAGATCAGGATCCGCGCCGCGGCCCGTGATCCGCTTGGGCGCCGCCAGCTGCACGGCCGTGATCGCGTGCCGGGGAACCGCCCCCGCCGCCTCCCGGCGCGCCACCGCATGAGCCAACGACGTAGTCGGCGCCGCGCGCGCCGTCGGCGGGATCGATGCCGCCGGGCGCCTGGTCGACCCAGTCGGGCATGCCGCCGTTGATCCCGTCGTAGGTCAGCACGAACGGCGCCGACAGGAGCGTCCCCGCTCCAACCCCGAGGGCGGCGGGAATGTCGATCGTGGTCGTGCCCGCGCCCGCGCTGTGGACGGCCGAGCCGGTCGTCGCGCCGAGGCTTGAGAACGTGTCGCCGGCGAACGTGCCGTAGTCGTAGGTCAGCGTCCCGTCCGGGGCGGCCAGCGTGCGCACGTAGTCCAGCCGGCCGGCGAGCGTGAACAGGAATGCGAAGCCGGAGCCGTTGAGCTCGGCGTCGCTGTGCTCGGGCACGAACGTGCCGACGCGCACCTGGATCACCGCCTGGAGCTGGCCCGACCCCTCCGTCAGCCACGCCGACAGTACGTCCGACGACGTGTGGTGGCCGTCGCCGACGGCATCGGTGATCTGGGGACTGCCGTTGCAGGGCCCCGCGGGCGGCGGACCGTCCGCGGCAGCCGCGCACGGCAGCGCCGCGAGCACCGCCACGATGCCCGGTGCGGCCCAGCGCCGGCCCGACTTGTCTACGCGCATAGGGCGCGCCTCCTTCCCTCATCCGTGATCGGAGCGACGTCCGCGCGGACGTCACGAGAGCGCGCCGAAGCGGCGCGCGGCGAGCGCTACCGGGTGAGAAGGAGCGCCGGCGGCGGGCGCACGGCGAGGGCGAACGCCGCGGCGCGCCCGACGCGTTTGACGAACGGCACGCGGCCCGCGGGACGGACGCTGGAGGCCGGCCGGCGAGCCGGCTGGCGGTAGCGCGAGCGGAGCCGATCGATCATCTCCTCGCCGGGGAAATGTCCGATGGCGAGGAGGCCGACGAGCAGGAAGAACGGAGCGAACCCGGCCGCAAGGCCCGGCGAAATCTGCGCCGTGACGACGATTGCGCCGAGCAGCGCGCACAAGACCAGCGCGCCGGCGCGAGTGACCCGAACCTTTCGCATCCGCGGCGGCCACTGTACAGCAGAAACTGCCGGACTCAAAGCCAGTCCGCCGAGCGATGAGTCCCATACGTTGTAGGAGTCAGATCGTTGGCTCGCCGGGCCGCGTTCGGTTCAGTGATGGACGTGGCCGTGGTGGTCCGACGATCGCGCTCACGGGCACGCGGGCAACGAGCAGCGCGGCGAGGCCGGTGGTCAGCGGGACGGCCGCGATGAGCGCCAGACAGCCGACGACGGTCGCAACGATGGGTTCGGCGACCGACTGCCGGTTGATCGCCCGGAGGACGTCCGAGTTGCTCGAGCGCAGGATCAGGAGCAGCGGGAGCAGGGCACCCGCATAGGCGAGCACGAGGGTGTGGATCGTCGCGGTCAGGTGGTCCCGGCCGATCACGAACGCTTCGCGAAACAGTCGCCGCGCGTCGTAACGCGGGTTCGCGCGGCGCAGCGCCATCGACTGCGGACGCCTGCGTGACCGCGGTGTCCGCGAGCACTCCCAAGTGCACCGACGAGCACGGCGCCCATGATGATCCCGCGCACGGAAAGCCGATCCGCGGTCTCCAGACCCGCGAGCCCGAAGTCGGCGTCGCCATAGAGGTTCGTGAACCGCACCGCGAGCGCCGCCATCAGACACGCCAGCACCAGCGTGGCGGCGATGCCCAAGGCCGCTGCGAACGTCTGCGCACCCAGGCCGTTGGTCAGGACGACGGTGATGAACATCACCGTCAGCGACGCCACCAGCGCCACGAGCAACGCCGGGCGGCCCGCGAGGATCGCCGGAACCAGGAACCAGATCACGACCGCGAGCGACAGTCCGACGCCGAGGCAGAGCCAGTACCCCGCGCCAGCGCAAGACTGCAGCCGCTAAGCCAGCCGCGACGACGCCGAGCCATATCAACGAGGCGTGACGGTCCACGTCGTAGAACTGGTAGTAGACGGACTGCGTCGCCGACGGAGTCGTGTCGGCCCGACCCGGGCGTATCACCAGGACGCTGTCGCCGGCGGAGACGTGCGGCGCGCGGCTGACCGGCCCGAGCGCGATCGTAGGCCTGCGCCCCTCGACGGCGACGACGATGCTGCGGCAAGCTTGTGGAAGCCCGGGCGCGCAGGGCACGTCGACTATGTGCCGCACCTGTCCGCCGACGATTCCGGTCGACCCGCGAGTCCCGATCGGGTGCCACCCGTACGGCCACAGCGCCAGCAATCCGATCAACGTCAGCGCCCCGATGCTCACGACGCTGCCGATCAGGAATCTGCCGGCGGGGGCTCTGAGCAGGGCATGCGTCTCGCCGTCCAGCCAACGCTGGCGCAGCCGCTCGCGAATGGCGTAATCCGACACTTCGTCGGAGCATACGGTGACCCGCGTTAACGCCTCCTGGCCTAACGGCGGGTTAGACGGCGCAGGAGTTCGCTTGCGGCGTCGCAGGCCGGCGGAGTTCCAGACCCGACCCCCGAGGCCAACGCCACGACTTGGGAGGCGCCAGCGCACCGATGCGCAGCTATCGTCTCCGAGCGTGTCCGTGGTGACGGTCTTGACGGCGAGATCGCGGCCGCCGCGCTCGTCGCCGAGGTCAGCGACGATCTGACCGCGAGTCTCGTGCGTGCGGACATCCACCAACGGCGCTCCGTCCAGGCACGCCGCTGGCCCAGGGAGCCGTGCGCCGCGCGCTAGCCTCGCGGACATGCTCGAAGAAGGCACCGCCGCTCCCGATTTCACGCTCTCTGACCAGGACGGGAATCCCGTGACCCTTTCGGACCTCAAGGGAACCACGGTCGTACTGTATTTTTATCCCAAGGCGGACACGCCCGGCTGCACCACGCAGGCGTGCGGGATCCGCGACCACGCGTCCGAGTACGAGGCCGCCGGCGTGCGGGTCCTCGGCGTCTCGCCGGACCCGGTCCAGCTCGTGAAGAAGTTCCACGGTGGGCAGTCGCTGAACTTCACGCTGCTGGCCGATGCCGACCACGCCGTGTGCGAGCTCTACGGCGTGTGGGCGGAGAAGTCGATGTACGGCAAGAAGTACTGGGGCGCGTTGCGGTCCACGTTCATCATCGACGGCGAGGGCACGATCGCCCGCGTGTTCCCCAAGGTCTCGCCCAAGACGCACGACGATGTCGTCCTGGGCGCGCTGGAGGAGCTCGCGGCGGCCTGACCCCGCCGCGCATGAGCGCCAGCGGGGGTGCGGTGGTACGGCTACCGCACCCCCGCGCTCGCTACTGGAGCCGCAGCGGGACGGCGATCGTCGCCGGCAGGCCGACGGTCGCGCGGGAGACGGCGGACAGCTTCCAGCCCTCGCGCGTGAAGGCCGCGTTGTTCCCGCAGGTCGGGTTGTCGATCGACTGCGCGGTGAACGTCTCGGCGGTCGAGGTCCCGCCGCTGACGGTGGTGGGCGCCATCAGCGAGTTCGCCGAGCCTGAGAAGACGACCCACTTGCCGAAGATCTTCGGGAACGGCGGGGTCCCGTCGCCGCCGTCGTTCAGGTAGGCGGTCCCGGTGCAGTTCGTGCCCGTGTACCAGATCTGCGCCGGCTGGAATGTGCCGGTCCACGGGATGGCGATCATGTAGCCCGTTGACGTCAGCACGGTGACATCGAACTGGTCGGGACGAGCACGCTGCCGAGCGTCACGTTGTTGTTGTCGACGAGGTTCTTGCCGCCGCCGGCCGGACCGGTCGGACCCGTCGGACCGGTCGCGCCGGTCGCGCCGGCCGGACCCGCGGCGCCGGTGTCGCCCTTGTCGCCCTTGGCGCCGGTCGGACCGGCCGCCCCGGTGTCGCCCTTGTCACCCTTGTCGCCCTTCGCGCCGGTGGCGCCCGTGGGGCCGGCCGTGCCGGTGTCACCCTTGTCACCCTTCGGGCCGATCGGGCCTGCGACGCCGGGGATTCCGGTCGCGCCGGTGTCGCCCTTATCGCCCTTCAGGCCGGTCGCGCCGGTATCGCCCTTGTCGCCCTTGACACCCGGCAGACCGGTCGGCCCGATCGGGCCGGCGGGGCCGGTGTCGCCCTTGGCCCCCGCGGGGCCGGTGTCACCCTTGGGCCCGGCGATGCCCGCCGCGCCCGCCGATCCGAGGACGCTGGCCGCGGCCGGACCCTGCGCGCCCGCGGGTCCCTGCGCGCCCGTCGCCCCGCGCTCGCTCTGGGCGCCGGTGTCGCCCTTCGCGCCCTTCGCGCCCGGCGCTCCCTGAGCGTTGAAGGAGATCTTGTGCGCGCCCTTCGGGCACTTCGCGGTCCTGCTCGAGAGGTTCAGCGTGTGGAAGCGCGGGGTGACGCACGCGTAATACGTCTTTGTGGACTGAGGCGCGGCATCGCTCGCGACGGCGTACGACGTCCCCCCGAGCGCCAGAAACAACGCTGTAGCACCGAGTATGTGCCTCTTCAGGAACGACAGCGCAGTCTTCGTCATGACCTTCCTCCACTCGCTGAACCGTGCGGGCGAGCCGAAGCGCATCTCGTTCACGAACGCAAGCGGATGTCGATGGCTTCAACAGTCAGCGAACTCTGCCGGCGAGCACGTTGCGCAGCGCTTCACGATGGCTGAGCGCGCTGAGTTCGTGCGTTTCGCAGTAGTGCACGATGGTCTCCGGATCGACCCAGGCATAGGCGCGGAGGGCCCAGCCGATGCCCTTGCGAATGAAGAACTCGGGGTCCGCGCGGTTGGGCTCGATCAGCTCGGCCAGGAGCGGGAAGTCCGTTTCGCGCTTGCGGCGGACCTGGCAGATGATGGCGCCCCGGCGCTTCCACAGGTCCGCGTCCGCCGACCACGCGCGCAGCACCGGCACGAGCGCCGGATCGTGCGCGAGCAACCTGCCGATCGGTCCCGCCGCGACGGCGTCGACGAAGTCCCACCACGCGCCGCTGACGATCAGCTCCTCGTACACGGCGAGCAGCGCCATCGACACCGGCAGCGCCTCGATCCACGCGAGCGCGATGTAGCGCTCCTCGCGCTGCTCCGCCTCGCGCCACAGCGCCAGCGCGGTCTGGACGTCGGCGGGACCCAGTGCCCGCAGGAGCTCGGTCCGCCCCGGCTTCTGCACGCCGTAGAACGGCATCGCCGACTTCATGTAGGCCCGCATCCCGGCGGCCTTCTCCGGGTCCGCCCGGGCGGTCAGCCCGGCCTTGACGGCGGCGATCAGCTCCCGGTCCACGACCCCAAGGATGCCGAGCTACCGTCCACACGGTGACGTTCACCTCTCCTCTCGCTGAGGCGCTCGCTCCCGATCTGCTCGAGCGCTTCCTTCGCTACGTCCGCATCGACACGCAGTCGGCACGTGATCGCACGCAGAGCCCGAGCACGCCGGGGCAGCTCGACCTCGCCCGGCTGCTGCGCGACGAGCTCCTGGCGCTCGGTCTGGACGACGCCTTGCTCGACGACAACGGCTACGTCGTCGCCACGCTGCACGGCGACGGCCCGGTGATCGGCCTGATCGCCCACGTCGACACCAGCCCGGACGCGTCGGGGACCGGCGTCGAGCCGCTCGTCCACCGCGCCTACGACGGCGCGACCATCGAGCTGCCTAAGGGCGACACCGTGCTCGACCCGGCCCAGCTGCCGCTGCTGGCCGCCGTGGCCGGCCACGACGTCGTCACCTCGAGCGGGGACACGCTGCTGGGCGCCGACGACAAAGCGGGCGTGGCCGAGATCATGACCGCGCTCGCGCACCTCGTCGCGCACCCCGAGCTCCCACGCCCGACGCTGCGCATCTGCTTCACGCCCGACGAGGAGATCGGCGAGGGCGCGACGCTGTTCGACGTCGAGCGATTCGACGCGCTGTGCGCCTACACGCTCGACGGCTCGGAGCTCGGCGAGCTCCAGGACGAGACGTTCACCGCCGCCGAGGTGGCGCTGACGATCCACGGCGTCGACGCCCACCCCGGCTTCGCGACCGGCAAGCTCGTCAACGCCGCGCGGCTGGCGGGCGAGGTGCTGGCGAAGCTGCCGCCCGAGCTCACGCCGGAGCGCACCCAAGGCCGCGACGGCTTCATCCACCCCTACGAGGTCGACGCGAGCGCCGGCCGCGCCGTCGTGCGCGCGATCGTGCGCGACTTCGACGACGCCAAGCTCGATGCCCACACGGCGCTGCTCACGCGCACCGCCGAGGAGGTCGTGGCGACCCAGCCGGCGGCCCGGCTCGAGGTCGTCGTGCGTGCGCAGTACCCGAACATGCGCCGCTTCATCGACGCGATGCCCGCGGTGGTCACCGCCGCCGAGGCGGCGATCCGCGCCGAGGGGCTCGAGCCCAGGCGCACGCCGATCCGCGGCGGCACCGACGGCTCAAGGCTGAGCGAGATGGGCCTGCCGACGCCCAACCTGTTCACGGGAGGGCACGAGTATCACTCGCCGCGCGAGTGGGCGTCGCTGCAGGAGATGGCCGCCGCCGCGGCGACGGTCGTGCGTCTGGCCGAGGTGTGGACGCGGCCGGACTACCAGGCTCTCGATGGAGCGCCACGCCCGCGATGACGAGCGCGATCGCGACGCTGTCGGTGAGCGAAGGGACCTGCGTGAGCACCACCAGGCCGATGACCGTCGCGGTCGCGGGCAGCAGCGAGACCATCAGCGCGTAGGCGGCGCGGCTCAGCCGCGCCATCGCCAGCTGGTCGGCGACGTAGGGGATCACCGACGAGGAGATCCCCACGCCGGCGCCGGCCAGCAGCCCGACCGGGTCGGTCAGCGCGGGCAGCGCGGCCCAGCCGGCCAGTGGCGTGACCACGACGAGCGCGACGAGCATCGCCGCGGCCAGCGCGTCGATCCCGTCGTCGCCCGACGCGCGGTGCGCGAGCACGATGTAGGCCGCGAACAGCACCGCGTTGGCGACGGCGAAGGCGACGCCGAGCGGCTCGCCCTCCAGGTGCACGCCGGTCAGCAGGTAGACGCCCGGCACGGCCAGCGCCAAGGCCGCGGCGTTGCGCCGCGTCCGCGCCCCCAGGGCCGCGAGCGCGATCACCGGCAGGAACTCGATCGCGGCGACCGTCGCCAGGGGCAGCCGGTCGATCGCCGAGTAGAAGCAGCAGTTCATCAGCGCCAGCACGCCGCCCCAGGCGAGCACGACGGGCCGCCGCAGCGCGCGCCACGGCCGCCGCCACAGCGCGAAGACCAGCGCCGCGGTGGCGATCCGCAGCCAGGCGACGCCGAGCACGTCGACGCGCACGAACAGCAGCACCGCGAACGCCGGACCGAGATAGTGAAAGACGGCGCTGACGACGAAGATGGCCTGCGGTGGGACGCGCTTCACGGTCTCAACAGGATCGCTGGCGAGAGGGGTGTCCACCAGGGTTGTTCAACGGTATTCTGTGCGCAATGGCCGTCGATTCGAACGGAATTGACCCGACAAACCTTCGACTCCTCGCCGAGCTGCAGGCCGACGCTCGGCTCAGCCAGGCCGAGCTGGGGCGCCGCGTCGGGCTCTCCGCGCCGGCGGTCGCCGAGCGCCTCGCGCGACTCGAGCGCGACGGCGTGATCGCCGGCTACCGCACCGAGGTCGACCCGCGCGCGCTCGGCTACACGCTCGCCGCGGTGCTGCGCATGCGCCCCGCACCGCGGCAGATCCCGAAGGTCGCGGCCGTCGCCCGTGACACGCCGGAGGTCGTGGAGTGCCACCGCGTCACCGGCGAGGACTGCTTCTACATGAAGCTCCACGTCCGCTCGGTCGAGCACCTCGAGGAGGTCATCGACGGCTTCACGCCCTACGGCCAGACGACGACGTCGATCATCCAGTCGAGCCCGGTTCCCCGCCGCGGGGTGGAGCTGGTCGAGCCGGCGCCGCTGCGTCCGCTCCGGCAGCTGAGGGGACCCTAGCCTGGTCGGGTGCGCGCACGCACCCTGCCCCTCTACATCGGCGGCTTCCTCGGCCCGTTCGGCGGCGGTGTGGTCGCGGTCATCGTCCCGCAGTTGCGCGACGCGTTCGATGCCACGACGGCGGGCGTCGCCGCGTCGATCCCCGCATACCTCGTGCCGTTCGCGGTGCTGCAGTTGGTCTCGGGCACGCTCGGCGAGCGGCTCGGGCGCCGGCGCGTCGTGCGCACGGGCTACATCGCCTACGCGCTGCTCTCGGCCGCGGCCGCGCTGACCCAGAGCCTCGGGCTGTTCCTGGTCGTGCGCGCGCTGCAGGGCGCAGCCAACGCGTTCCTGACGCCGCTGCTGCTGGCCGGGCTGGCCGACGAGGTCCCGCCGCGGCAGATCGGACGCGCGGTCGGCACGTTCGCCGCGGTCCAGACGGCCGCGCTGGCCCTGGCGCCGCTGTGCGGCGGGGCGCTCGGCGCGCTCGACTGGCGGCTCGCCTTCATCGTCCCCGCGTTCGTGGCGGCGGGCCTCGCGCTGCTGCCGCCGTCCGACGGCGCGGCGCGTGACGCGCCGCCGCGGCTGCGGACCGTCCTGACCCGCCGCGTCGCGCTGCTCAGCGCCGCCGCGTTCGCGGGCTACGCGGGCGTGGCGGGCGTCACGTTCCTCGTCGCCGTGCTCGCGGCCGACGACTTCGGGCTCGGCTCGGTCACGCGCGGCGTCCTGCTGGCCGGCTTCGGGATCGCCGGGATGCTCGTCGGGCGAGCGGCGGGCGACGCCGTGGACCGCTACGGCCGGATCCCGGTGGCGCTCGCCGGAGCACTGACCAGCGGCGGGCTGGTCGCGCTGCTCGGCCTGGCGCCGTCGGCCGGCGTCCTGGCCGCGCTGTGGTTCGCCGCCGGGCTCGGCTCGGCGCTGTTCTGGGCGGGCGTGAACGTGCTCGCGGTGGAGGCGGTGCCCGGGAACCGCGCGGGCGGGACGTCGGTGGTCTCGGCGTTCAAGTTCTTCGGCAGCGCGCTCGCGCCGCTGATGTGGCTGCCCCTTTACCACGTGTCGCCGGGGTACGGCTTCCTCGCGGCGGGCCTCGCGGCCGCGCTGACGGCGGCGTTCATCGTCCCGCTGCGCGTGCCACGCTAGGAATCGTGCCGCTCGCCTCCCTCTCGTCCTTCTTCGACGCGGTCGGCTCGTTCTTCTCGAGCCTCGCGCACGTCGGCTGGATCTCGCTGCTGCTCGCGCTGGGCTTCTTCACGACCTACCTCACGCTGCGGGCGCGTGCGTCGTTCCACATCCTGCGCGCGGCGTATCCGGACACCAGGATCGAGTTCCGGCGCGTCTGGGGCGCGTACTTCGCGGGGTACGGCTTCAACTCCGTCGTGCCGGCCCGCGGCGGCGACGTGATCCGGCTCTTCCTCACCCACACCTCCGTGCCCGGCTCGAGCTACTCGGCGATCGCCGCGGCGTTCTTCGTCGAGTTCGGCTTCGACCTCACGATCGCGGTGCCGGTGCTGACGTACGCGTTCAGCCAGGGCGTGTTCCCCAAGCCACCGGACTTCTCGAAGCTGCACGCGTTCGACCTCTCGTTCTTCGCCTCCCACCCGCGCTTCCTGCTCTTCCTGCTCACCGTGCTCGGGATCGCGGTGCTCGCCGCGTTCGCGCTGCTCTCCGCGCGCGTGCGGCGGTTCTGGGCGCGCGTGCGCCAGGGCCTGACGATCCTGTTCGATCGCCGGCGCTACTTCCGCGAGGTCTGGCTCGTGCAGTTCGCGGGCTGGCTGTGCCGCTTCGCGGCGTTCTGGTGCCTGCTCGACGCGTTCCATGTCGGCGGCTCGGTGCGGAACGTGCTGCTCGTGCTGGGCGTCAACGCGGTCGCTGCGCTGGTGCCGTTCACTCCCGGCGGCGCGGGCGTGCAGCAGGCGCTGCTGGTGAAGGTGTTCGGCAGCGGCGCGACCGTGGCGGCGTACTCCGTCGGCCAGCAGATCGCGATCGCGGTGCTGACGTTCTGCATCGGGCTGGCGGCGGTGGTCTGGATCTTCCGCTTCCGCTCCTTCAAGGAGGTCATCCGCGCCGGGCGCGCGTCGCGCCAGGCGGAGGCCGAGGCCGAGGCGCCCGCGTGATCCTGCCGGCGCGCGGGCCCTACGACGCTCGCGCGCTGCTCGCCTTCCTCGCGCTGCGGGCCGTGCCGGGGATTGAGGAGTGTTTCGCCGGCGGGTACCGGCGCAGCGTGCCGGGCGGCGTGGTCGAGCTGCGGCCGGCGCGTGGCGGGATGGAGGTGCGGCTGTACGCCGACGACGAGCCGGATGCGCTGGAGCGCGTGCGCGCGCTGCTCGACCTCGACACCGACACCGCGCCGATCGTCGAGACGCTCGGGCGCGACCCGCTGCTCGGTCCGCACGTGCGCGCCGCGCCCGGTCTACGCGTGCCCGGAACGGTCGACGGCGGCGAGCTGGCCGTGCGGGCCGTGCTCGGCCAGCAGATCTCGCTGCGCGCGGCGGCCACCCATGCCGCGCGGCTCGTGCAGGCGGCGGGCGAGCCGCTGGCGCGCCCCGTCGGCGCCGTCACGCACGTGTTCCCGACGCTCGAGGCGATCCGCGACGCGCCCGACAGCGCGATGGCGCTGCCCGAGCGCCGCAAGGCCACGCTGCGCGCGCTGGCCGGCGTGCCCCTGGGCGAGCTGCTGTCGGTGCCCGGGATCGGGCCGTGGACGCAGTCCTACGTCGCGATGCGGGCGCTGCGCGAGCCCGACGCCTATCTCCCGACCGACCTCGGCGTCAAGCACGCGCTCGCGCGCCTCGGGCACGACGGGAACGCCGAGCCCTGGCGCCCGTACCGCGCCTACGCCGTCATCCACCTCTGGAGCACCCTGCACTAAGGTCGGATGATCTAACTCAAACCCTGGCGCGCCTCGCGCACCAGCGTGACGGCTTCGGGGAACACCGTCGCCATCACCGAGCGGATCTGCTGGGCCTGCTGCTCGGTCGTGCCCTGGATGTTGACGCGGTTGATCGCCGCGACGGTCATGTCGACCGCGAGCTTGATCGCGTTGTCGGCCCATGCCAGCGTCTGAGCCGACTGCATCTGCTGAGCCATTTCCTGCATCCGCTGCTGGAAATCTGGGTCGTTGAAGAAGCTGCCGAAACCTTCCATGGCTCAACTGTACTGGTGGCAGAGCGGACGCTCGGCGACGCGGCGCTGCGGCTTGCGCTCCTCGACCGCCTCGCGGCCCTCCCAGCGCGCGACCGTGCGGCGCAGCGAGGCGAACGCGACGACGCCCGGGGCGATCGGCAGCCAGAAGGAGAACGCGCGGTAGCCGAGGACGGCGACGATCGCGAGACCCGGGTCCACGCCGAAGGCCGCGAACGCGCCGATCATGCCGCCGTCGACGCCGCCCACGCCGCCCGGCAGCGGGAGCGTGTTGGCGAGCATGCCGACGAAGTAGCCGACGACCAGCACGCCGACCGCGGGCGAGTCGCCGAACGCCTCGAAGCACGCCCACAGCACGGCGATGTCGAACGCCCACCACATGACCGCGCCGATCAGCCCCGGGTTGCGGGAGACGAGCAGCCGGCGCGCGGTGCGCGTGCCCTCGCCGACCGGCGCCAGCCAGCGCCGGATCCGGCCGTCGCCGGGACGCACGACCTGCGTCGAAGCGGCCAGCGCGATCACCACGGCGCCGAAGATCGCCGGCACGACCGTGATCGCGAACGAGCCGCCGCCGTGCAGGATGCCGGTGGAGAGACCGAGGCCGCCGAGCACGAGCGCCGCCATGTAGACGCCGTAGAGCAGGACCATGAACGTGGTCATGCGCGCCGCGACGTCACGCGGCTCCATGCCCGACCGCTTGAGCGCCCACGCCGTCAGCGCGACGCCGCCCGCGCCCGCGGACGCGAACAGGCGAGTCGCGGCGTGGCCGGCGAGCGTGATCTCGGTGCTGGCGCGGAAGCCGATCCGGCCCGTGCCGTCCAGCGAGACCGCGCGGAAGAGCAGGATGTGGCCCCAGAACGACAGCACCTCGAGCGTGAAGGCGATGCCGAGCCACCACGGGCTGGCGGTGCCGAGCCGGTGCCAGACGTCGGGCAGGCCGGCGACCGCCGGTGCGATCACCACGAGGCCGACCACGAGCCCGACGGTCGCGGTCACGAGCACGATCACCTGGCGCGCTGACACCTTCCCGATTCCCAGCGCACGGTCGGTGGCGTCCATTACGGCCATGGAGACAGCATCGCGCGCCGAAGGCGCGACCGTAATTGGGCGAGTACCACTCAAGGGGGTGGGGTTATCCCGACTCATGCAACCACTCCGTGCGATGGACGAGCCGTGGTTGGATCACCGAGAGCGCCGCGACGCCCTCCAGCGCGCGCTCGGGCAGCAGCGCGAGGCCGTGGCCGGCGACGACCAGTGCCAGAAGCCCGCGCACGTCGAACCCGTCGTAGTGCAGCGCCGCGCGGAAGCCCTCGGCCCGCGCCAGCGCGCTCAGCTCGGCCAGCGGCGCCGAGATCGCCGGCGCATCGATCCAGCGCGCGTCGACCAGGTCCTCGAGGCGCACACCGCGTCCCGCCAGGGGATGGCCGAGCGGCGCCGCGACCGCCAGCGGCTCCTCGGTGAACGACGCGACGCGCAGCCCCGTGTCCGGCAGCCGCAGCGGGTCGCTGACGGCGGCCACGCCGTCGACCACGCCGGCGTCGAGCTCGCCCGTCGCGACCGCCCGGGCGACGTCGTCGCGCGCCGCGACGCGCACGGTCACGGCCAGCGCCGGCGCCACGAGCTCGGCGGCGAGCCCGGTGGACAGCGGCGTCGCGCCGATCCGCAGCTGCGCGGGCGGCCCCGCCGCGACGCGCGCCACGTCCGCGCGCGCGGCGTCCAGGCGCAGCAGGATCGGCTCGGCGTGCTCGAGCAGCCGCGCTCCCGCCTCGGTCGGCCGGACCGGGCGCCGGTCGAGCAGCAGCGCGCCGACGTCAGCTTCCAGCACCGCGATGTGCTGGGACACCGCGGACTGCGTATAGCCGAGCTCGCGCGCGGCCGCCGAGAAGGACTGCAGACGAGCCACCAGCACGAACGTACGAAGGAACCGCGGGTCCATTCACATCAGTATCCGTGATGGGCAAGCCAGAGAAGATCGTTGGACGTGAACTCGCTCGCGCGCCAGCATGCGACCCATGCCCACCGCCAAGCTCGCGCTCGTCGGCGATCGCTCGCCGAGCGTGCGCGCCCACACGCGCATCCCGCTGCTGATCGACGCCCTGCGCCGTCGCGAGGGGATCGTGCTCGACCCGTACTGGATCGCGTCCGAGGAGGCCGCCGGTCTCGAGGCCTTCGACGGCATCTGGGTCGTTCCCGGCTCCCCCTATCGCGACCCTGAGCGCGTGATCGCGGCCGTGCGCACCGCCCGCGAGCTGGAGCTCCCGTTCCTCGGCACCTGCGGCGGGTTCCAGCACGCGATCATCGAGCTGGCCCGGGACGTGTGCGGGATCGAGGACGCCTGGCACGGCGAGTACGGGCCGGAGGGGCAGACCGTGATCGTCGAGCTCGAGTGCTCGCTGGTCGGCCACGAGGGCGCGATCCACTACGTCCCGGGCACACGGATGGCGGCGATCGCCGGCGTCGAGCGCAGTGTCGAGCGCTACCACTGCGCGTACGGGATCGCCGACGCCTACCTCGACACGCTGGCCGCCGGCGGCGTGGTGTTCAGCGCGCACGACGACGACGGGGCGGTGCGCGCGCTCGAGCTGCCGGACCACCCGTTCTTCCTCGGCACGCTGTTCCAGCCCGAGCTGGCCGGCGACGGCACCCGTGCGCACCCCGTCATCCGGGAGTTCGCCCAAGCGGTTTCGAGAAGGAGCCGGGCAGCGCAGCCCGTGTGATCCGGGCCGACAGCCGGCTGGCCGGCTCGCTCGCGCGTGCCACGAGGTCGTCGAGCGTCACGACGCCGCACAGCTCCCCGTGGTCCACGACCACGAGGCGGCGGATGCCGTGGCGGATCATCAGCTCGGCGCCCTCGTCGACCTCCATGTCCGGCGCGGCCGTGATGACCGGCGAGGACGCGTGGTCGGCGGCGGGCGAGGACTCCTCGCGCCCGTCGGCCAGCACCGACAGCACGAGGTCGCGGTCGGTGACGAACCCCACCGGCCGGCGGCGCTCGACCAGGACGACCGAACCGACGTCGCGCTCGCGCATCAGCTGCGCGAGCGCGCGCACCGAGGTCTGCGGGTCCGCGGTGACGACCTTGTCCGTCATGACCTCGCGGATCAGCACCTGTATTCCCGAGTCTACAATCGCGGCCACTGTGGCCTACCGCAGCCCCACGCAGCTCGCCCGCCGGCGCCGGATCGAGCGGCTGATCCGCCTCGCCGCGCCCGCGCTGGACATCGTCCTGTTCGCCGGTGACCGCGTCTCGCGCGTGGTCGGGCGCGGCGAGATCGGGCCCGAGCCGCCGAGGCGTGCACAACTGCCAACTAGAGTGAAGTGACGGTGTCCGCGGTCCCCACGTCCGATGTGTCCAAGCAGCGCGCCTGGGAGCGCCGCCACGGCCCGCGCGCCGGCGTCGCCTCGCTGCTCGGCGTGATCGGGCTGATCGCCTTCTTTACGATCCAGAGCGTCATGCAGCGCAACGCCCCGTCGACGAGCGGGCTGGAGACGCTGCAGCGCGTCACCAAGCCGGGGGACATCGGGAAGCTGCCGTCGCTGCAGATCCCGTACTTCGAGTACCTCGACGCGCACAGCGCGCTGGTCGTGCTGACCGGCGTCGCGGGCTTCGTCGGGTACCTCGGGATGGCCTGGGGCGTCGGCTTCCTGGCTGTCGCGACGCGCGCGCGGCGCGACGCCCTTCCGCGCTGGGCGATCTACCTGCCGATCGTCGGCGGCATGCTGATGGCGATCGGCATGCTGATCTTCCAGGTCGGCAACGCCGCGCTGCCCGGCCAGTTCCTGGATACCCAGCGCACGGTCCAGGACGCCGCCGACGCGGGTGGCGGCTTGATCGCCTTCGCGCAGCTGATGGCGACGCTCGGCTCGTTCGCGCTCGCCGTCGGGCTCTTCCTGGTCTCGCTCAACGCGATGCGCGCGGGCCTGCTGACGCGCCTGTTCGGCTACCTCGGCGTGGCCGCCGGCGCGTTCTTGATCCTCTTCCCGTTCCCGCTCGTGCAGTTCTTCTGGCTCGCGGGCCTCGGCGCGCTGCTGCTCGGCGTGTGGCCCGGCGGCGCGCCGCCGGCGTGGGAGGCCGGCAAGGAGATCCCATGGCCGAGCAACCGGCCGCCGGCGCCCAAGCGCGCGCCGAAGCCGGCGCCCGCGGGCGGCCCCGCCGCCGCGCCGCGCAAGCGCAAGAAGCGCCGCTGAAACGCAATCCACCGTCTGGACGTGGTAGGACGTTGCAGGAACACCTGCGGCGGACGAGGAGACCGGCTATGGCGACCGAAGGACAGACGCTCGAGCAGCAGTTGGAGGAGTTGCTGGATCAGGACGTGTTCGCGCCGCCGCGGGAGTTTGTGGAGCGGGCGGTGGTGTCCGATCCGGGGGTGTGGGAGTCCGCGGATGCGGATTTTGAGGGGTTTTGGGCCGAGCAGGCGGGGTTGTTGGAGTGGGATGTGCCGTGGGAGCGGGTGTTGGATTGGTCTGATCCGCCGTTTGCGAAGTGGTTTGTGGGCGGCAAGTTGAACGCGTCGTATAACTGCGTGGATCGGCATGTGTTGGCCGGGCGCGGGGGGCGGGTGGCGTATCACTGGCGTGGTGAGGAGGGTGAGGAGCTCGCTGTCACGTATGCGGAGTTGCATCGTGATGTGCAGCGCTTGGCGAATGCGTTGAAGTCGTTGGGGGTCAAGAAGGGCGATGTCGTCGCGATCTATTTGCCGATGATCCCGGAGGTCGCGGTGGCGATGTTGGCGTGTGCGCGGATCGGGGCGCCGCATAACGTGGTCTTCGGGGGCTTTAGCGCGGAGTCGGTCCGGGAGCGGATCGAGTTCTCTGAGGCGAAGGTGTTGATCACGGTCGATGGTGCGCGTCGTAAGGGCAAGACGGCGGCGATCAAGCAGCAGGTCGATGAGGTGATCGGCGATCTGGTCGAGACGATCGTGGTCGTCGAGCGCGTCGGTAACGATGCGCCGATGAAGCCCGGGCGCGATCACACCTATCGCGAGTTGTTGGCGGCGGCGGCGCCGGAGTGCCCGGCCGAGGCGATGGATGCCGAGGACCCGCTCTACATCCTCTACACGTCGGGGTCGACGGCCAAGCCGAAGGGGATCTTGCACACCACGGGCGGCTATCTGACTGCGGTCGCGTATACGCATCGGGCGGTGTTTGACCTCAAGCCCGACGAGGACGTGTTTTGGTGCGCGGCCGATGTCGGCTGGGTCACCGGGCATTCCTACATCGTCTACGGGCCGCTGGCCAACGGCGCGACCAGCGTGATGTATGAGGGCGCCCCGGACTACCCGGACCGTGATGTCTGGTGGGAGATCGTCGAGCGCTACCGGGTCAGCATCCTGTATTGCGCGCCGACGGCGATCCGGGCGTGCATGAAGTGGGGCGAGCCGTATCCGGCCAAGCACGACCTGACCTCGTTGCGGCTGCTGGGAACGGTCGGGGAGCCGATCAACCCGAAGGCCTGGTTGTGGTATTGGAAGGTGATCGGGGGTGGCCGCTGCCCGATCGTGGATACGTGGTGGCAGACCGAGACCGGCGCGATCATGATCACCACGCTGCCCGGCCTGCAAGCCACCAAGCCCGGGGTCGCGGGCCGCGCGCTGCCCGGGATCGCGGCCGCGGTCGTCAACGAGGACGGCGTCGACGCCGGCACCGAACAGGGGATCCTGGTCCTCAAACGACCCTGGCCCTCGATGCTGCGCACGCTCTACAAAGAAGACGACCGCTTCATCGCGACCTACTGGTCACGGCTGGGCCGCCAGACCTACGTCGTCGGCGACGCCGCCCGCGCCGACCCCGACGGCTACATCTCGATCATCGGCCGCATCGACGACGTCGTCAACGTCTCCGGGCACCGGCTCTCCACCGCCGAGGTCGAATCAGCGATCGTCTCGCACCCCAAGGTCGCCGAGGCCGCCGTGATCGGCCAAGCCGACGAAGACACCGGCCAAGCGATCGCGGCCTTCGTGACCCTCGAGGGCGACCTCGACGGCGACGACGAACTCGTCAGCGAGATCCGCGAAAAGGTCGCCATACGGATCGGCAAGTTCGCCCGCCCCAAACGGATCATCTGGGCCGACGACCTCCCCAAGACCCGCAGCGGAAAGATCATGCGCCGCCTCCTGCGCGACATCGCCGAAGGCCGCGAACTCGGCGACGTCACCACCCTACGAGACCCCGAAGTCATGAAACAACTCGAAGGCAAGATCAAGGAGCGCCAAGCGGAGGAGAACTGAAATGTTCGCGTCCTATGAGGAAGCCGTCACCGCGCACAAGTGGCGCGTGCCGGAGCGCTACAACATCGCCCACGACGTCTGCGACAAGCACCCGGCGGACAAGCTCGCGATGATCCACGAGCACTTCGACGGGACGGTCCGGGAGGTTCTCTGGGGCGAGCTCCAGGCGGCCTCCAACCGCTTCGCCAACGTGCTGCGCGCCCGCGGGGTCGTGAAGGGCGACCGCGTGGCGATGCTGCTGCCGCCGACGCCGGAGACCGCGGCGGCGTTCTTCGGCACCTGGAAATGCGGCGCCATCCTGCTCTCGATGTCCGTGCTCTACGGCGACGACGGCATCCGCCACCGGGTCGGCGACTCGCAGGCCAAGGTCCTCGTCACCAATGCGGCCAACCAGGGGCGCGTCGACTCGTCGCTCGTGGAGCACGTGCTCGTGCTCGACGACGAGCTGCTCGCCTCCGGCGATCCCGCGTTCACGCGCGAGGACACGCTGGCCGACGACCCGGCACAGCTCTACTACACGTCGGGCACCACGGGGCTGGCCAAGGGGATCGTGCACGCGCACCGCTACCTGCTCGCACACGAGGAGTTCACCTACTGCCACGACGTGCACGACGGTGAGCTCTTCCACGGCATGGGCGAGTGGGCGTGGGCGGCGGGCATCGCGCCGCTGCTCGGTCCGTGGCGGCTCGGCGCCGTGCAGCTCGTGATCCAGCGCCAGGGCGGATTCGACCCGCACCAGCAGCTGGACTTCCTGTCGCGCCACGGGGCGACGAACGTGTTCACGACGCCGACCGCGATGCGCTCGATGATGGCCATCGAAAGCGCCGGCACGCGCTATCCGCAGAAGTTCCGGGTCGTCTGCTCGGCCGGCGAGCCGCTGAACCCGGAGGCGATCCGCTGGTTCCGGGAGCAGTACGGGCTGACCGTGCTCGACTACTACGGGCTCACCGAGTCCTACCCGCTGGTCGCCAACTACCCGTTCATGGAGGTGCGTGAGGGCTCGATGGGCCGGCCGATGCCGGGCTGGGACGTGCAGATCCTCGACGAGGACGAGCATCCCGTGGCGGCGGGCGAGCGCGGGGAGATCTGCCTGCGCGCGCGCTCGAATCCGCACTATCCGCTCGGCTACTGGCGCAACGAGGAGGCCGCGCGCGACACGTTCGGCGGCGAGTGGTTCCACACCAAGGACGCCGCCAAGTTCGACGAGGACGGCTACATCTGGTACGAGGGCCGCGCCGACGATGTGATCATCGCGGCCGGCTACCGGATCGGGCCGTTCGAGGTCGAGTCCGCGTGCCTGGAGCATGCGGCGGTCAAGGAGGCCGCCGTGGTCGCGTCGCCCGACGAGCGCCGCGGCATGGTCGTGAAGGCGTTCATCGTCCTCACGGCGGGGCACTCCGGCTCCGACGAGCTCGTCAAAGAGATCCAGGGCCACGTGCGCTCGCGGCTGTCTGCGTACGCCTATCCGCGCAAGATCGAGTTCGTCGAGGACCTGCCCAAGACGCTCACCGGCAAGATCCGGCGCATCGAACTGCGCCAGAAGGAGCTCGAGACGGCCTAACCACGAGCGGCGACGCGCCGCTTGCCGACGCATGGCCGTCGAGGCGATGCGACTGGCTGCCAGAATCGACGGCGTGAAACGAATGCGCGCGGAGACGGCGCGGCCGGTGAGCCGTGCGCTGCTTCCGCAGTGGCTCGCGCGGATGCTCGCGTTCGCGGCGCTGGGCGCGATCGGGGCGCTCGAGTGGCAGCGGCTGATCGGCGGCTTCGCCTCGGCGCGCGCGCTGCTGTGGGTCGCGGTCGGCGCCGCGGCCGGCGGCGGCGCGCTGCTCGCCGGGCGCGTGCGCGGCGGGTGGCTGCGGATCGCCGCGCTGGTCGCGGTCACCCTCGCCGGGCTGTTCGTCGCCTTCGCGATGTCCCATGCCGGGATGGACGAGCTCAAGCCGCGCCACTGGGACGAGTTGCTGTCCGGGCTCGGCGGCGGCATCCAGGCGCTCGGCACGGTCCGGATCCCGTACGTGAGCGCGGACCCCTGGCCGCGGATCGCGCTCGAGTTCCTCGGCTGCGCGCTGCTCGTGCTCGCGGCGCTGCTGACCTTCTGGCCGCGCGCCGGCGCGGAGCCGCTCGCGGCCCGTTCGCCGCTGCGCTCACCGGACCGCGGCTACCCGTTCGTTGCGCTGGCCGTGCTGTTCGTGCTCGTGGTCTCGCCGATCGCGTCGCTGGGCGGCACGCGCCCGGTGATCCTCGGGCTCGCGCTCGCCGCCCTCACCGTCTGCTTCCTGTGGCTCGAGCGCCTGCCGTTGCGGCCCGGCCTCGGCGTCGCCGCGCTGCTCGCGATCGCACTGGTCGGGGCGTTGCCGCTGGCCGCGGCAGCGGATCGCGGCGAGCCGTGGGTCGACTACCGTGCGTTCGCCGAGAGCCTCGGTCCCGACGATCCGGTCCAGTTCTCGTGGACGCAGAGCTACGGGCCGATTACGTGGCCGCGCGACGGCAACGAGGTCCTGCGCGTGTCGTCTCCCCAGCCGCTGTACTGGAAGGCGCGCAACCTCGACATCTTCGACAACACCGCGTGGACCGCGCGCCCGGCGCGCACCACGCCGCTGAGCGGCACGCCCTGGGAGCCCGACGTGCCGGAGAACTGGACCGACCGTCCGGGCTGGACGCAGGACATCTCGGTCAGCATCCGGCGCATGCGCACCACCGACGTAATCGGGGCGGGCACGATCATGGGCGTCAAGGACAGCTCGAGCCCGGTCCGGGCGGGGGCGTCGGCGGGCACCTGGGATTCGATCACGCCGCTGCACCGTGGCGACTCCTACACCGTCAAGACATACTCGGCGCGGCCGGACCCGGCGCTGCTGGAGTCGGCCACGTCGGACGATCGTGGGACGCCGCTCGGGGAGCTCGTGATCACGATCCCGTTCAAGCCCGGCAAGCATGCGCCGCTCGACATCTACGACCGCGAGGCTGCACAGCGCGTGACCGAGGTCAACGCGCACTTCAAGTCCTACAGCGGCAACGGCTCGAGCTACGGCGAGTACCCCCAGCTCGGCCGCTCGGAGACCAACATCGACCACGTGATGGGGCGCTCGATGTACTCGCGCACGTGGCAGCTGTCCAAGCAGCTCAAGCGTGGCACCAAGACGCCGTACGAGTACCTCGAGCGCGTCAACGCCTACCTGCGCCAGCCGGAGTTCCGCTACTCCGAGCGGCCGGCGCAGCCGCCCGCCGGGATCGCGCCGCTCGAGTACTTCCTGCTGGACTCGCACGAGGGCTACTGCCAGCACTACGCGGGCGCGATGGCGCTGCTGCTGCGGATGGGCGGTGTCCCGGCGCGGGTCGCCACCGGCTTCACCCCGGGCGGCTATTCGGCGCATCGCAAGGCCTGGATCGTGCGCGACACCGACGCACACGCGTGGGTCGAGGCGTGGTTCGACCGCTACGGGTGGATCACCGTGGACCCGACTCCCGACGCCTCGCCCGCGCGCTCGCAGATCGCCGCGATCTCGCTGCCCGCGACGGCGGCGCCGCTCGCGCCGGACCGCGCCGGCGCGACCGACAGCACCGACACGAGCGCCGGCGACAAGGTCCGCGTGCGCCCGGACCTGCTGCTCGGCACCGCCGGCTCGTCGAACGGCAGCTCGGCCGGCGACGGCGGCCCCGCGTGGTGGGTCTTCTTCCTCGCCCTGCTCGGGGTGGGGCTGGCCGCCCTCGTGATCGCGCTCATCATCCGCCGCCCGCGGGGAGCGACGCCGATGGACCGGGCGATCGCCGAGCTCGAGGACGCGATGCGGCGCGTGGGGCGGCCCGTCAGCGCGGGCACGACGCTGTCCCAGCTCGAGCGCCGGCTCGGCAGCCACTCGCCGGAGGTCGCGGCCTACCTGCGGGCGCTGGCCGCCGGGCGCTATGCGCCCGGCGCCGGGCCGCCTCCGCGCTCGGGGCGCCGGGCGTTGCGGCGCGCGCTCGCGCAGGGCCTCGGGTTCGGCCGGCGCACCCGCGCGCTGTGGGCGCTGCCGCCGCGGCTGGAACGCGGGGCCCGCCGTCCACGCCCACCTGCGACGTTCGAGCTCGACACCAGCGTCCGGCGCTGACCGTCGCGGGGCGCCGCGAGGCGAGGCCGCCCGCGGCGGCGCTCGCCGGCATCGCCCGCGGTCGGTGCGGCGCCGCTCGGCGCGACGTGGCCGGCGCCCTTGCGGCGGGCGGTCAGGCGCCGCTCGGCGCGACGTCGCCCCGCCCCTCGCGGGCGGCGAGCAGCCGCGCCGCGGTCGCGTCGGGGTCGTCGACCGACACGACGAGCCGGCGGAACGGCTGGTCGCGCAGGTCGACCACGAGCGCGGGGCGGCCGCGGTGGATCGCGGCGAAGTCGCGGCCGCCGGTGCTGCGCCACGTTCCCAGCGCGATCACGCGGGGGAAGCCGGTCCCGGGTGCGCGGACGCCGCGCAGCGCGGAGAAGCCGCGCTCCAGGCGGGCGACGCGCTCGACCGCGGCGAGCGGCACATGGATGTCGCCGTGCAGCGCGCCCAACTTCTCGAGCGCCGACAGACGCAGGACGAGCTCGCCGCCGTCGGTGATCAGCTGCGCCATGCGTTCGAGCATGCCACGCCCGGCCGCGGCGCGCCCTCCGCTACGGCGCTTCGCTCACGCGGCGCTGCGGATCTCGGCGAGGATGCGCTCGAGGCGCGGCTCGGCGCTGTGGTCGACGTGCTTCATCGCGCCGGCCACCGCGGGGTGGACGCGCGCGATCGCCCGGTGCATCTCCTGCGCGACCGCGCGGTAGCTCGCGTGGCCCTCACGGGCCGAGCGCAATTCGATCAGCTGCATCGCCTCGCGGGCGTCGAGATCGAGGATGTAGCGGATGCGGTAGCCGAGGCAGAGCGCGTAGGGCGCCGCAGCGGCCAGCCCGGCGTCCGCCAGCCGCGCGTACTCGGTGCGCGAGCGCTCGAGTGCGCGCTCATACGCGTCGCCGCACCCCGCCGCGGTGACCTCCTCCGGCACGTCGGCGCCGAGGTCGGGGCCGAACGCCTGCCACTGCACGGTCAGCATGCGGTGGCGCTGCAGGTCGCGGAACGCGCCGTAGTCGGAGACGATCTCGAAGCGGAAGCGGAGCGCCTCGAACCCACGCCCCGGGCGGTGGCGGCGGTTCGCGCGCTCGCCGACCAGGTCGGCCAGCATCCGCTCGCGCTCGCCGGCGTCCAACCCGCGGATGGCCTCCAGCGTGCGCTCCTCGGCCGTCCCGGCCGCCTCGAACAGCAGCGCGGCGAGCAGGCGATCCTCGTCGCCGTCGACGTGCAGGAGCCGCACCGAGGAACCGTTGCCGGCGCCCTCGTCGCGATCCAGTCCCAGGCGGGCCGTCCAGTCGAGCTCGGCGGAGCGGCGCGCCCGCAGGTAGTCGATCCAGACGTCGCCGCGCCCGGCGCGCTCGACGCGGGCGACGAAGCTCGGCATCACGCCCTTGACGGCGGTCAGCATCCCTTCGCCGCATACGCGCGCCTCGGGCAGCGGGTGCGCGAGCAGGTGGAGGATCAACTGCTCGTACGACTGGCCGCTCGCATAGATCCCCATGTGCGAAAGCGACGCCGCGGGCAGCAGCCCGCGCAGCAGATCCAGCGCCTTGGCGTTGATGGCGCGCGTGCGCGCCGGCGACGGATCGCCCTCGAACGCCGCGTCGACCCAGGCGCGCACGCGCGGGAGCGACTCCGAGTAGGCGCTGAACACCGCGTCCATGGCCGCCTCGTAGGCCGGTCCGAACGCGTGCTCGCGGTGGTAGCGAAAGCCGCCGCCGGGCATCGGCGCGTCATAGGCGATGTAGCGGGTCGACTGCTCCAGGTATGCGGCGAGCCGCGGGCGCTGCAGCACCTTGGTCAGCACGTTGGAGACCCACTCGCAGGCGACGTGGGCGCCGCCGAGCTGCGCCACCGAGTCGTCGCCGTAGCCGACGAAGATGGTCTCGAACAGGCGCGCGGCGCGAGCCCCCTCCTCGCCGTGGGCCGCGACGTCGACCGCCGGCAGCGAGTCCGCGAACTCATCGAGGAAGAGCCGCCGCAGGGTGCCGGGATACCGCGAGTAGCGCGCGAACAGCGCGGCCTTGACGGTCTCCGGGAGGTTGACGACCGCGAACACCGGCCCGTCGAGATCGGTGAAGTGGGGCGCGAGGCGCGCGCGCTCGTCTGCGCTGAACTGCTCGAACACGGCGGCCGACTCTAGTGGACGCGTCCGTCAGAACGACTCTGTCTCGCTAACGCTCGCCACCGCTTCGCTCGCCGGCGGGCCCACTGTCTCGCTGGCGTTCGCCACCGCTTCGCTCGCGACGCTGCCGGGCGGCGGCCGCCGCACACGTACCACCAGTATGCGAGCGGCGTCCGCCGCGGGCAGCGACGACCCGTGCATTCGCCGGCGATACGCCGTACTTCCGGACACGCCCACTCGCGCCGCAGGTGGACGATCATGTGCGCATGGGAATTCCGGTGACCGGTGTCAGCGAACTGGTGCTCGAAGTGGTGGACCTCGACGCCGCGGAGGCGTTCTACGCGGGGATCCTCGGCCTTCCCGTCGTGGAGCGCTGGGCGGATCGCGGTGCGGTCTGGGTCATGGCCGGCGAGCGCACGCGGATCGGCCTGTGGCGGCCGCAGGTCGGTCTCGCGCGCGGGCGCGGCGGGATCCACGTGCACTTCGCGATGCACCTGCCCGAGGAGCACTACGACGACGCCGTGCAGCGGCTGCGCAGCGCCGGCCTGCAGGTCGAGGAGCACGACTTCGCGACGTATGAGGCGTCGCGCGCCGTCTACGCCGACGATCCGGACGGCAACGTCGTGGAGCTGTGGACGTGGGACGTGGCTAACCACCTGCGCTGACGGGGTGTTCGCAGTCATAGCGGTCGAGCTCGCCGGAGCCGTTGACCCAGGCCGACGCGTGGACGAGGTTCTTGCGCACCTTGATGCGCTTGTAGGAGCCACCGAACTGCAGGCCGAGCTTGATGTCCCCGGATGCGGTGTACGAGACGTCGTTGAGGTCCGAGACCGAGCGCTCGATCACGCCCGCCGCCCGCGCGCGCTGCACGACCGCCGAGCCCGCCCTCGACAGTGCCGCGGGCGTGCGCGCCTGGAGCATCGCGCGGGCGAGCGCGAGATTCGCCGGATCGCGCAGGTCGAGGTGGACGACGGTGTCGGTCACGCGGTTCCCGCGCTCTGAGGGGGCCGCGGCGCGGAACACGAGCTCGCGCGCAGCGCCGTGCACGAACGACGTCTCGATCGAGTAGTCGTGGCGGCCCGGGCCGATCGACGAGAGGAGCGGGACCGACGCGTCGACGAGCTCGAACGACGCGCGGCCGTAGATCGTGACCGTCCCGTCGCGAGCGCGGCGCACGCCGAGCACGCCCGAGGCCGAGCTGGCCAGCCCGGCGAGGTCGGCGCTGCTGTCCTCGCTGCCCGCGTAGATCCCCGCCCCGGCCGACACGTCGCCGTTGAGGTCGCCGGAGTTCCAGGCCGGAGGAAAGCGCGCCGAGCTCACGCTGTGGGGAAGCGCGTCCAGGAACCGCTGGGCGCTGGCGCGGTCGGGGAAGCTCCACCCGCGGGCGGCCTGGAAGCGCGCGCCGACGGAGCCGCCGGCCCCGATCGAGAACGCGACCGGGCCCTCCGTGAGGTCCTCGCCCAGCCCGGCGGACCCGCCCGCGGAGACGCCGGCGCCGACGCTCACGTTGACGCTGCCGTCCGACTGCGGGGCGACCGTCAGCGTCTCGTTGCCCCCCAGGTCGACGCTGAGGATGGAGAGACCGACCGCGCGCCCGTCCGTGCGCGAGTTGAGCGTGCACGGCGCGACGCCGGCGGCCCGCGCGGACTTCGGCCCGCAGATGTCACCCGCGACGACGCAGATGCCGAGCCGGACGTTCTGCTCGACCGCCCGCGGGAGGTCTGGCCCACCCACCGCCGGCAGAGCGAACGCGAACAGTGCCGCCACGAGGGCGATGACGGCGATGTACTCCACGCTCGCCTGGCCGGCGATGGGGGTGTGGTGGGCATGGTCCACACCCCCCATAGGCGCCGCTCGAAAAAGCTCGCCCCCCGCGCCGCGAAGAGTTGTGCGGCGGCCGCGAGGTCGCGCCGCGGCGGCGAGCAGCGCGGGCGGGCGGGCGGCGCTACACCAGCGACGTCAGGGCCGCGCCGGCGTCCTTGGCGAGATTGAAGAGCGGCTCGGGGTAGAGGCCGAGCGCGACGGTGAGCGTTGCGCAGACGAGCGCGACGAAGATCACTTCGGGCTGAAAGCGGCGGGCGAACAGCGCACCGGGCTCGACGCCGGCGGCGCGCGCCTGGTCGTCGGCCTCGACCGACCCGCCCGCGATCACCGGACGCGCGCGCACCAGCGGCGCCGGCGCCTCGGACGGCGAGCGCATCCACACCGCCGCGACCACGCGCAGGTAGTACACGAGCGAGACGGCGGAGCCGAGCACGATCACGATGCCGAGCCACGCGTAGCCGTTGCCGACCGCCGCGCGGATCAGCTGGAGCTTGCCGAAGAAGCCGGCCGTCGCCGGGAACCCGGCCAGCGCGAGCATCGCGATCGTCATCGGCCACGCCAGCCACGGCCGGTCCGCGCCGAGCCCGTAGAGCGAGGAGATGTCGTCGCCGAGGCCGGCCTCGCGCTCGCGCGCCGTGATCACCGCGAACGCCGCGACGTTCATCAGCACGTACGCGCCGAGGTAGAACACGGTCGCCGAGACGCCGAGCGGCGTCGTCACGATCAGGCCCGCGAGCATGTACCCGGCCTGCGCGATGCTCGAGTAGGCGAGCATGCGCTTGAGCGAGGACTGCCCGATCGCGCCCACGTTGCCGACGATGATCGTGATCACGGCCAGCGTCGCGAAGGCCGGCGCCCAGGTGGTCGACGCGTCGATCAGCGCGACGTCGAAGAGCCGCAGCAGCACGCCGAACGCGGCCGCCTTGGTCGCGACCGCCATGAAGCCCGTGATCGGCGTCGGCGCGCCCTCGTAGACGTCCGGCGTCCACTGATGGAACGGCGCCACCGACGCCTTGAACGCCAGCCCCGCCAGCACCAGCGCGACGCCGGTCAGGAACAGCACGTCGTGCGAGACCGACGCGGCGGCGGAAGCGATCCCGGCGTAGTTCGTCGCGCCGGTCGCGCCGTAGAGCAGCGCGAGCCCGTACAGCAGCGTCGCCGATCCGACCGACCCGATGATCAGGTACTTCAGGCCCGACTCGAGCGAGTGCTCGCGCCGCATGTGGGTGGCGCACAGCACGTAGAGCGGGATCGAGAGCAGCTCGAAGCCGATGAACAGCACGACCAGGTCGGTCGCCGCCACCAGCACGAACATGCCGAGGATCGACGTCAACAGGAGCGCGTAGTACTCGCCCTCACCGGCCTCGACCGCGGCCAGCGACCGCCACGAGAGGAGCACCGCCCCGATCCCGCCGACGACGAAGATCGCGGTCAGGATCAGCGTCAGGTTGTCGATCTCCAGCGCCGCGGCCGCGGTGGACACCTGCGCGTCCCACTGCCAGATGATCAGCCCGCCGGCCGTCAGCAGCGTGGCCAGCGCGAGGAACGGCACCACCTGCGTGCGGATGAACGACGAGCGCGCGAGGCCGACCAGCAGCACGATGCACGCGCCGCCGACCAGCGCCACGGCGGGCGACAGCGCCGCCCAGTCGAGCTTGGGTCCGTGCACCGTCGCGATCATCACTTGCCCACCGCCGCCACCGTCGTCTTGATCGCCTGCTCACCGGAGTCCAGCGCCAGCTGGGGATACAGCGCGAACGCGATGATCGCCAGCACCAGCGGCACCAGCACGAGCCCGTCGCGCAGCGACAGGTCGAACGAGTTGACCTTCGGCCCCACCCGGTTGTGCATCGAGCGGATGTAGATGCGCAGCGCGTAGACCGACGCCAGCACCACGCCGGTCGACGCGATGATCGCGATCGCGAGCTTGGAGTTGAAGACGCCGATCAGGATCAGGAACTCGCCCGCGAAGTTGGCCGAGCCGGGCATCGCCAGCGTCGCGAGCACGCAGATCAGGAACAGCGACGCGAGCACCGGGGCGCGGAACGCGATCCCGCCGTAGTCGCGGATGTCCTCCGAGCCGCCGGCGCGCTCGGCCAGCAGCGCGACCACGAAGAACAGCGGCGCCACCACGAGCCCGTGGTTGACCGCCTGCAGCAGCGCGCCCTGCGCGCCCTGCGCCGAGCCGTCGATGGCGAAGATCCCCAGCGTGATGAACCCGAGTTGGGCGACCGACGAGTAGCCGAGGATCAGCCGCGCGTTCGTCTGCGTGAACGCCTGCAGCGACCCGTAGAGGATCGAGACCAGCGCCAGGATCAGCAGGATCATCTGGTAGTCCTGCGTCGCCGCGGGGAACAGCGGCAGCACGATCCGCAGCAGCCCGTAGGCGGCGACCTTCGAGACGACGCCCGAGAAGAACGCCAGCGCCGGCAGCGGCATCGTCCGATAGGCGTCCGGCATCCAGCCGTGGAACGGGAACGACGGCATCTTGATCAGGAACGCCAGCGCGAACGTCACGAAGATCCACTTCTGCGTGCCCTCGGGCAGCACATGGCGCTGGAGATCGCTGAACACGAACGTGATGTGGCCGCCGGTCTGGTCGGCTGTCAGCACCGCGGTCGCGACCGCGCCCGCGAGCATCAGCAGCGACCCGACGAGCGTGTAGACGACCATCTTCAGCGCCGCCGGGATCCGGTCCGGCCCGCCCCACTGGCCGACCAGGAAGTAGAACGGCACGAGCATCAGGTCGAAGAACAGGACGAACAGCGCCAGGTCCTGCGCGACGAACGCGCCCAGCACCGCCGTCTCGCCGAGCCCGAAGTGGAACGCAAAGAGCTTCGGGCGCTCCGGAGGGCGCACCACGAGCCAGAGCGCCGACGCGGTGGCGACCACCGACGTCAGCGTGACGAGCCACAGGTTGAGCCCGTCGATGCCGAGCTTGTAGCGGATGCCGAGCTCCGGGATCCACTTGTCGTCGGTCAGGTGCTGGAGCCCGCGCGCCGCCGTGTCGAAGTCCGCGATCAGGAGGATCGCGTAGCCGAGCGGCACGATCGTGCCGACGAGCAGCGTGAACGGCGCGGCCGAGGACGGGGCGAAGAGCCCGGCGAGCAGTCCGAAGACCAGCGGCCAGAAGACGAGGATGGTCAGTGAGATGCTCATGCCGAGATCAGGAAGTAGGCGCCCAGGCCGGTCACTCCGACCACCAGCAACGCTGCGTAGTACCGCAGGTAGCCCGATTGGATCGAGCGGACGGCGCGCGAGAGCGTGCCGATGATCCCGGTCGCGCCGCCGATCAGCAGGCCGTTGACGAACAGGCGGTCGAATGTGGTGTTGGCGAAGCGGCCGGTCCAGGCGGCAGGCCGCACGAACAGCGCGTCGATCGCCTCGTCGAAGTACCACTTGTTGACGAAGAACGTGTGCAGCGCGCCGAAGCGCGCCTGGATCGCCTTCGGCCGCTCCGGCGAGACGACCCACAGCTGGTAGGCGAGGAAGATGCCCGCGAGCCCGATCGCGCCGCCGATGATCAACCCGATCCACTGCGTCCCGACCGACGGCTCGAGCTGCCCGTAGAGCGAAGAGTCCGCGAACGTCGGCTCGAGGAACTTATGGATCGACGAGTCCACGCCCGGGATCTGCAGGAAGCCGCCGACGATCGCCAGCACGGCCAGCGAGCCCATCGCGACGCGCATCGCGCCCGCCCGCTCGGCGATGTGGTGCTCGGGGCCGGGGAAGCCGACGTCGGTGTCCTCGACCTCGCCGGTGGCCGGGTTGGTCGGCTCCGGGGCGTGGTAGAGATGCCCGCCCTCGAGCTCGCGCGCCTCCTCGCACGGCTCGCCGTGGAAGGCGCGGAAGATCATCCGGAACGTGTACGCGGCGGTCAGGAACGCGCCCAGGTAGCCGGCCACGCCGAGGATCGAGTGCCAGCCCCCGCGGTCGAACTCCAGCGCGATGATCTCGTCCTTCGAGAACGCGCCCGAGAACGGCGGCACGCCCGACAGCGCCAGGCCGCCGACGATCATGCACAGGTACGTGAACGGCATCGCCTTGCGGAAGCCCGACATGCGGTTGAGGTCCTGGATGCCGCCCATCGCCGAGATCACCGAGCCGGCGGCCATGAACAGCAGCGCCTTGAAGAACGCGTGCGTCATCAGGTGGAACAGGCCCGCGGCGTAGGCGGCCGACGAGACGCCCATGATCATGTAGCCGATCTGGGACATCGTCGAGTAGGCGATCACCCGCTTGAGGTCGGTCACCACGAGGCCGATCGTCGCCGCGACGCAGAGCGTGACCGCGCCGACGATCGCGCCGACCGAGGCGGCGGCCGGCGCGCGCTCGAACAGCGGGTGCAGGCGCGCGATCAGGTACACGCCGGCGGTCACCATCGTGGCGGCGTGGATCAGCGCGCTGACCGGCGTCGGGCCCTCCATGGCGTCCGGGAGCCACGTGTGCAGCGGCACCTGGGCGGACTTGGCGAACGCGCCGACCAGCAGCAGGATGCAGCCGGCGACCAGCGAGCCCTGATTGACCGTGAACGCGGCGTCCAGGCGGTCGAACGCCTTCAGGAAGTCCAGCGTGTGCACGCCGCGGAACACGAAGAACGTGCCGAGCACCAATCCGACGTCGCCGAGCACGTTGATGACGAACGCCTTGATGCCCGCCGCGGTCGCGGTCGCCCGCCGGTACCAGAACGAGATCAGGAAGTACGACGCCGCGCCGACGAACGCCCAGCCGACGATGAGGAAGAAGAAGTTCCCCGCCATCACCAGCAGCAACATGCTGAACACGAAGAAGTTCAGGTAGGCGAAGAAGCGCGAGTAGCCGCGGTCGCCGCCCATGTAGGCGACCGAGTAGACGTGGATCAGCGTCGAGACGCCGGACACCACGAGCGCCATGAAGATGCTCAGCGGGTCGATCAGGATCGAGAGCTGGATGTCGAGCCCGAGCGTGTTGGCGTAGTCCCAGGCGACCGACACCACCTGCTTGGAGTCCTCGGCGCGGTCCTGCAGCGCGAAGAACGCGCCGACCGCGCTGAGGAAGGCGAGCAGGATCGCGAGCACGCCGATCGCGCCGTGCACGCGCTGCGGCAGCGCCCGGAAGGTCAGCCCGATCAGGATCGCCCCGGCCAGCGGGAAGATCAGGATCAGCCAGCCGTAGGTCTGGAGGCTCATCCTTGAAGTTCCCGCAGCTCGTCGACGTCGATCGGCAGCCGGCGCCGGTAGAGCGCGACGATCAGGCCGAGCCCCACCGCGACCTCGCAGGCCGCGACGACCATCACGATCAGCGCGAAGATCTGGCCGCCCATGTCGCCGTGCGCGCGCGAGAACGCCACCAGCGCGAGGTTCGCCGCGTTGAGCATCAGCTCGAGGCTCAGCAGGATCACCAGCGGGTTGCGCCGCACCAGCACGCCGCCCGCGCCGATGCAGAAGATGAGGGCCGAGACGACCAGGTACCACGTGAGGCTCATAGGTTCTGCGGCCCCCCGGCCTCGATCATCGTGCCCTCGGGGGCGTCGCCCTTGGTCAGCGGCGTGCGCATGAACTCGCTGACCGAGATCTCGCGCGGGTCGGCGAGCCCGGAGCGCCGGCGCGCGAGGATCACGGCGCCCACCGCCGCGACCAGGAGCAGCAGCGAGGCGACCTCGAACGCGACGAGGTAGGTCGTCAGGAACAGGCGCCCGACGACGGTCGGCTCGCCGAACCCGGGCACGTACGGCGCGCCCTCGGTGTCCAGTCCGGCGAGACCGGTGCCGATCAGCGCGATCGCGAGCTCGACGAACAGCGCGAGCGCGAACACCACCGACAGCCGCCGCAGGCCGCCGCCCATCGGGCCGCTCAAGCCGGCCTCCATGCCGCCGACGTAGCCGACGACGAAGACGTAGAGCACCATCACCGCGCCCGCGTAGACGATCACCTGCGCGGCGGCCACGAACTCGGCCCGCAGCAGGAAGAACAGCATCGCCAGGAAGATCAGGTGCGAGACCAGCGCGAGCACGCTGTAGAACGCGTCGCGCAGCGCGACGGTCCCGATCGCGCCTGCGACGGCACCGATCGCGGCGAGGAAGAAGAAGAACTCCGACATCGATCGCGCCTACTCGTCGGCCAGGCGCAGCGGCGTGCGCTCCAGCGGCTCGGCGAGCAGCATCTCCTTGGTGAAGATGAGGTCGGACCGGTTGTAGTCCGCCATCTCGTAGTCGTGGCCCATGGTGATCGCGTCGAACGGGCACGCGATCTCGCAATAGCCGCAGAAGATGCAGCGCGACAGGTTGATCTCATAGACCGCGGCGTAGCGCTCCCCGGCGCTGACGCGGTTCTCCGGCGTGTTCTCGTCCGCCACGACGCGGATGCAGTCGGCCGGGCAGGCCGCCGCGCAGAGCGAGCAGCCGACGCACTTCTCCAGGCCCGTGTCCTCGAAGCGATGCAGCTTGTGGCGCCCGCGGAAGCGCGGGAACACCGGCGTCTTCTCCTCGGGGTAGGAGTTGACCATCGTGCCCTCGGCGAGGCGGCCCATGGTCATCTTCAGGCCGCGCAGCGTGGCGGCGAAGGTGCGATAGGCGCCGGCCGCCGCGCCGGGCCGCGGCCCGCGCTGCACTTCGACGACGTCACCAGGGTCGTACGGCATCAGTTGAGCACCACCACGAGGATCGCGGTCACAAGGGCGTTGAGCGTCGCCAGCGGCAGGAGGATCTTCCAGCCGAGCGACATGAGCTGGTCGTAGCGCAGGCGCGGGAGCGTGGCCCGGACCCAGATGAAGAAGAAGATGACGACCACCATCTTCACGATCACGATGATCGGGTCCACCCACGTCGGCGGGCTCAGCCACGGCAGGTTCCAGCCGCCGAAGAAGAGCGTCACGATCAGGCCCGAGACCACCACGACGTTCAGGTACTCGGCGGCGAAGAACGCCGCGAAGCGCCCGCCGCCGTACTCGGTGTTGAAGCCGCCGACGAGCTCGGCCTCGGCCTCGGCGAGGTCGAACGGCGCGCGGTTGGTCTCGGCGAACCCGGCGACGAGGAAGATCAGGAAGCCGAGGAACTGCGGCACCACCATCGCCACGTGGTCGCCCTGCCACTCGACGATGCGCGTCAGCGACAGCGAGCCGACCATCATGATCACGCCGACCAGCGAGAGCCCTTGCGCGACCTCGTAGGAGATCAGCTGGGCGGCGGCGCGCATCGAGCCGAGGAAGCTGTACTTCGAGCCCGACGCCCAGCCGCCGAGCATCAGGCCGTAGAACGAGATCCCGCCGAACGCGAACGCGTAGAGGATCCCGATCGACGGGTCAACGCCGTAGAGCCCGGTCTTGGTCCCGAAGATGTCGACGACGTCCGAGAAAGGCAGGATCGCGATCGTCGCGGCCGCGGTCAGCATCGAGATCACCGGCGCCGCCGCGTAGAGCCAGCCGTTGGCCGTGCGCGGGCGGAACTGCGCCTTGAAGATCAGCTTGCCGATGTCGGCGATCGGCTGCAGGAAGCCGAACGGGCCGACGCGGTTGGGGCCGTAGCGGTGCTGGAAGCGCCCCAGCACCTTGCGCTCGGCGACGAGCGTGATCGGGACGAGGTTGAAGACCACGAAGAAGAGCGCGAGCGCCTTCAGGATCTGCATCCACCAGGGCTCGTAATAGCCCACCTCGCCGAACGTCATGTGACCTCCCGGGGCGGAATCGGGAGCGCGGCGGACGGCGGCGCCTCGGCGTGCTCGGCGGCCATGTCGCTCGGCAACGGCACGTGGTCGGTGCGCCCGACCGGACGCAGCTCGACCAGCGCGTCGGTGAGCACGTTCACCGTGTCCTCGCGCGTGCCCTCGGCGAGGAACACGCTGCCGGCCGGGATAGCCTCGCGCAGCCGCACGGCGGCGCGCACGCCACCGGCCCCCGAGGCGCCATCGCCCGCGGGGCCGGCGACTTCGACCACGTCACCCTCGCGGATGCCGAGCGCGCTCGCGTCGGCCGGCGAGAGCTCGGCGACCTGGCGCGCGCGCATGAAGTGCAGCGCCGGCGAGGCCTCGACGTCCTTGTGCGCCCACAGCGGCCGGAACGTGCCGAGCCGCAGGGCGCCCTGGCGCGCCACCGCCGAGCCCGCCGGGACCTCGAGCTTGACCAGCTCCCATGCGGGCGAGACGAACTGCTCGCGCTCGGCCCAGCGCACGCCGCGCCCGCCGATCTCGTCGAGCGTCAGCCCCGTATAGAACGGCACCGAGTCGAAGAGCAGCTTGGACGCCGCCGCGCCGGTGATCGCCGCGGGGTCGTGGCCGAGCCGCCTGGACACCTCGGCGATGACCTCCCACAGCGCGCGCGCCCCGGATCCGGGCGCCAACGAGCGCCCGCGGGCGCGGCCGATCGCCTGGCGCAGCCGCTGCACGCGCCCGTCGGGGTGCACGAGCGTGCCCTCCTTCTCGGCGTAGGCCTCGGCGGGGAAGACGACGTCGGCGTGCTCGCGGATCGAGTCGGTCAGCACCGAGTCGACCGCGATCACGGCCTGCGCGGTATGCAGCGCCTGGTCCCACAGCGCGCGGTCGGGATAGGTGCGCAGCGGGTCCACCTGGTGCAGCCAGATCGTGTGCAGGTCGCCGCTCGCGAGCCCTTCGGCGATCGCCCGCGCGTTGCGCCCCGGCGCTGCGACGGCCTCATAGCCCGGGCCGTGGCCCGGGGCGAAGCCGGCCTCGCGCAGCCCGCGGCCGTTCGGCGAGGCGGGCAGCTCGAGGAGCCCGGCGCCCGCGATGTCGCGCAGCCCCAGCCGCGTCGCGATGTTGAGCAGCGCCCGCGCGCCGGCGCCCGCGCGCTCGCCGTAGACGATCACGATCTCCTGGCCCGCGGCGCGCAGCGCGCCGGCGAACGCGCGGATCGCGGTCGCGGAGGTGCCCGCGGCGCTCGCGGCGCCGCCGAGGTTGCCCTCGTCGCCGGCCAGCGCGGCGTCGAGCGCGACCAGGAAGCCCTCGGCGCCGCCGGGGGCGAAGCGCAGCGTCGCCTCGGCACGCGGGTCCAGCGCCGTCGGGCGCGCGCTTGCGACCACGACCTTGGTCCCGCGGCGGCGCACGCCCTTGCGGATCCGCAGGTCCCAGATCGGCGCCTCGTCGATCGGATCGCAGTCGACCAGCAGCACCGTGTGCGCGAACTCGAGGTCCGGCACCGTGGCCTGCAGCGCCGGGTCGGCCAGCGCGCGCTGGACGTCGAGGTCCAGCTCGCCGTGGGCCCGCGCGCTCAGGTGGTTGGACCCCATCGAGCGCAGCAGGCGCTGGAGCAGGAACGCCTCTTCGTTGGTGGTGGGGCCGCCGGCGAGCGCGCTCGCGCGCTCGCCCGCCTTCTTGAGCGCGGCCGCGGCCGCCTCGTAGGCCTTCTCCCAGCTGGCCGGCATCAACTCGACGCCCTCGCGCACGAGCGGCTCCACGATCCGCTCGTCGGAGTGCGTCGCCTGGTAGCTGAAGCGGCCCTTGTCGCACAGCCAGCCGTCGTCGACCTCCGGGTTGTCGCGCGCCAGCACGCGCATCACGCGCTCGTCGCGGACGGTCAGCTCGACGTTGCACTGCGCCGAGCAACCGGCGCAGACCGTGCCGGCGCCCTCGATGTCCCACGGCCGCGCGCGGAAGCGGTACGCGCGCGACGTGAGCGCGCCGACCGGGCAGAGCTCGATGATGTTGCCGGAGAACGGCGCGACGTACGGATGGCCGTCGAACGTGCCGACGAAGCTCGCGGCGCCGCGCTCGACCAGCACCAGCTGGTAGTCCTCGGAGACCTCCTGCGAGTAGCGCACGCAGCGGTAGCAGAGGATGCAGCGCTCGCGGTCGATCGCGATCAGCGGCGACAGCTCGAGCGGCTTCTTGAAGTGGCGCTTGGGCTCGATGAAGCGCGAGGTACCCGGGCCCCAGCCATAGGTGATGTCCTGCAGCGGGCACTCGCCGCCCTTGTCGCAGACCGGGCAGTCGAGCGGGTGGTTGACGAGCAGGAACTCGACCACCGCGCGCTGGGCGGCGTGCACGCGATCGGTCTGCGTGTGGACGACCATGCCGTCCTTGACCGCCGTCGAGCAGGCCGTCTGGAGCTTCGGGATGCCCTCGATCTCCACCAGGCACATGCGGCAGGCGCCGACGGGCTGGCCGAGCTTGGGCTCGTAACAGAAGATCGGGATCTCGACGTCGCCGTACTTGGCGCCGTCGACCAGCATCACGCCCTCGGGTGCCTGCACCTCCCGCCCGTCGAGCGAGAAGGTGATCATCTTGACGGTGGGGCGCGGCATCAGTGGTTCCCTCCGTGGGCACGCGCGCCCGACTGGGGGTCGCCGGCGCCAGCTGGGGAGGACGCAGGCAGGGTGCAATGGCGGAGCCCTTGCCCCTGCCGAGGACAACCCCAGGTGGTGATCGGCGGCCGCCAGGCGGCGTGGGTGTTCGCGGAGGGGGCCACTACGCGGCGAGGAGCGGCTTGGGGCCGGAGTGCTCGTCGTGGTTGACCTGCGGATAGGCGAGGCCGAGCTCCAGCGCCTCGCGGCGCGCCTCGATGTAGGCCTCGAACTCCGGGCGGAAGTGCTTGATCATCGAGCCGACCGGCATCGCCATCGCGTCGCCGAGCACGCACAGGCAGTTGCCCATGATCTGCTCGCAGACCGAGGCGATGATGTCGAGGTCCATCGGCGTCGCGTCGCCATTCTTGATCCGCAGCAGCATCTTCTCGGTCCAGTTCGTGCCCTCGCGGCACGGCGAGCACTTGCCGCAGGACTCGTGGCGGTAGAAGTGGGCGGTCTTGTAGGCGACGTCGACGATCGAGGTCGAGTCGTCGAAGACGATGATCGCGCCCGACCCGAGCATCGAGCCCGCCTTGGCGAGCGTGTCGAAGTCGTAGCTGAGGTCCAGCACCTCGTCGGTCAGCGGCAGCACGGGCGCGCTCGACCCGCCGGGGAAGAACGCCTTGAACGTGCGTCCCTCGAGCGGGCCGCCGGCGAGGTCGTGGAGGATGTCGCGGACCTTGGTCCCGAGCACGATCTCGTAGTTGCCGGGATATTTGACCTGTCCCGAGATCGAGATCAGCTTCGTGCCCGTGGACGTCTGCGTGCCGATCTTCGCGTACTCGGCGCCGCCCATCCCGAGGATGATCGGGACGTTCATCAGCGTCTCGACGTTGTTGATCAGCGTCGGCCCCTGATAGAGGCCCTGGACGGCCGGGAACGGCGGCTTCAGGCGCGGGTTGCCGCGCTTGCCCTCCAGCGAGTCCAGCAGCGCGGTCTCCTCGCCGCAGATGTAGGCGCCGGCGCCGCGGTGGACCACGAGGTCGATCGTGTGGTCGGAGCCGAGGATCTGCTCGCCCAGAAAGCCGGCGGCGCGCGCCTCGGCGACCGCCGCGTCGAGGATGTCGGCGACGTAGTCGTACTCGCCGCGGATGAAGATGAACGAGCGGTTGGCGCCGATGCAGTAGGCCCCGATGATGATCCCCTCGATCAGCAGGTGCGGGTTCTTCTGCATCAGCTCGCGGTCCTTGAAGGTCCCGGGCTCTGACTCGTCGGCGTTGCAGACGAGGTACTTGTCCATCGACCCCTTGGGGATGAAGGACATCTTGCGGCCCATCGCGAACCCGGCGCCGCCGCGGCCGCGCACGCCGGACGCGAGCATCTCCTCGAGCACCGCGGCCGGCTCCATCGCGAGCGCCTTGCGCAGCATCTCGTAGCCGCCGCGCCTCTGGTAGACGGCGAGCGTGTTCAGGTCCGGCTCGTCGATGTCCTTGAAGAGGATCGTGTCGATGTTCTCGATCACGGGGTCTGCTCCCGCCAGTGCTTGGACGCGGCCTTGCGATGGCGCAGCTGCTTGCCCTCGAGCACCTCGCCGCCCGCCTTGACGTCGTCGCGGATGCGCTCGCAGTCGTCGAGCTCGAGCGGCCCGACGTAGGTGCCGTTGACGGACGCCATCGGCGCGATCTCGCACGCGCCCAGGCACTCGAACGCGCGCACGTTGAAGTCCGGGTCGGTGCCCAGCACGTCCTTCATGCGAGCGAACAGCTCGTCCGCGCCGAGCAGCGAGCACGAGATGTTCGTGCACACGTAGACGTCGTTCGCGCCCTTGGGGCGCAGCTCGAACATGTCGTAGAAGCTCGCCACCGAGATCAGGTAGGCAGGCGTCAGGCGCATCACGCACGCGCACTGCTCCATCGCCGTCGGCGAGAGCCAGCCGTGCTCGCGCTGCACGATCTTCATCGCCGGGATCACCGCGGAGCGGAGGTCCGGGTACTTGGCCATCAGCGCCTCGATCGCCGTGCGCACGTACGCGGGCACCGGCGTCGTGGCGGGGTCGGGGACGACCGCGGGGTCCTTCGTGAGGTCCGCCGCGTCGTCCCAGCCCGGGACGCGCGAGCCGTGCGCGTAGCGCTTGACCTGCGTCATCAGCGATCGATCCCTCCGAGGATCGGGTCGAGCATGGCCAGCGCGGCGATCAGGTCGGCGACGTAGAGGTCCTGCACCATCGGCTTGAACGACTGCAGGTTCACGAACGAGGGGTCGCGCATGTGCACGCGCGCGGGCTTGGAGGAGCCGTCGGAGCGCACGAAGCAGCCCATCTCGCCGCGCGGGCTCTCGATCGGGTAGTACGCCTCGCCCGGCGGCACGCGGAAGCCCTCGGTGACGAGCTTGAAGTGGTGGATGAGCGCCTCCATGGAGGTGGCGAGCTCATGCCGCGGGGGCAGCGCGTACTTGCGGTCGTTGGTGATGTAGTCGCCCTCGGGCATGCCGTCGAGCGCCTGGTCGATCAGCTTCACCGACTCGCGCATCTCGGCCATGCGGACGCGGTAGCGGTCGTAGTTGTCGCCGACCGTGCCGACCGGGATCCGGAAGTCCAGCTCGCCGTAGCACTCGTACGGCGCCGCCTTGCGCAGGTCCCAGGGGTTGCCCGTGGCGCGCAGCAGCGGGCCGGTCACGCCGAGGTCGAGCATCGTCTGCTCGTCCACCGCGGCCACGCCGCGCAGGCGCTCGAGCACGATCTGGTTGCGGTCGATCAGCTCCTCGAACTGGTCGAGCCGGCTCGGGAACAGCGCCGTGAACTTCTTGGCCTTGGCCGCCCAGCCGGCCGGGATGTCCTCCGCGACGCCGCCGATCTGGAAGTAGCGCGTGTGCATGCGCTGGCCCGAGGACATCTCGAACAGGTCGAGGATCAGGTCGCGGTCGCGCCAGCCGTAGAAGAACACCGACATCGCGCCGAGGTCCAGGCCGCCGGTCGCGAGCCACAGCAGGTGCGACGCGATCCGGTTGAGCTCCAGGTGCGCGACGCGGATGTACTGGGCGCGGCGCGGCACCTCGAGGTCGAGCAGCGTCTCCACCGCCCCGCAGTACGCGTGCGCGTTGTGGTAGTAGGACAGGTAGTCCATCCGCTCGATCAGCGGGATGACCTTCCAGTAGGCCTTGTCCTCGCAGTTCTTCTCGATGCCGGTGTGGACGTAGCCGATCACCGGCTTGACGTCGCGCACCACCTCGCCCTCGAGCGTGGTGATCAGCCGCAGCACGCCGTGCGTTGCCGGGTGGTGCGGCCCGAGGTTGAGCGTCAGCAGCTCGTCGTGCTCGGGGTGCTCGATGTGCGCGATGTCGATCGAGCTCTCCATCTCGCGGTAGCTCAGGCCGCGCGCGGCGGTCGGCCGCTCGGTCACGTCGCTCATTTCCACCACCCCGGCAGCCGCGGCTCATTGTGCGTGAACAGGACCGGCTCGCCGCCCATCGGGAAGTCCCGCCGCTGCGGATGGCCCTCGTAGTCCTCCGGCATCAGGATCCGGCGCAGGTCCGGATGCTCGTCGAAGATCACGCCGAACATGTCGTAGACCTCGCGCTCCTGGTGGTTCGCGGTCGGCCACGCGGGGGTCACCGAGGGCACGTTGGGCGTGTCGAGCGCGACGCGGAGCTTGACCGTGATGCGGTCGACCTCCTTCATGTCGAGCAACTCGTACTGGACGCCCAGGCGCGGCTCTTCGGGGAAGTAGTCCAGCCCGTGCACGGAGGCCAGGAACGTGAAGCCCTTGCCGCGCAGGTGCTCGAGCACCGCGCGGATGCTCGGCGGGGTCACGCTGAGCGCGGCCTTGTTGCGGAAGAACGTCGTGTCCAGGACGCACTCCGGGTCCTGCTCGCGCAACTCCTGCGCGAGCAGCTCGAGGCCGGTCGCGTCAGGCACCGGTGCCGCCCTCGGCTACCGGCTCGAGCTCCTCGGGCGTGAACTCCTCGGTGCCGCGGCCGCCGTAGCGCGTGCGCCAGCCCTGGTCGGGCTTGGCCATCACCATCGAGCGCAGCTTCAGGATCCCGTAGACCAGCGACTCCGGCCGCGGCGGGCAGCCGGGCACGTGCAGGTCGACCGGCAGGAACTTGTCGGCCGGGACGATCGCGTAGTTGTTGAAAACACCCTGGCTCGAGGAGCAGGCGCCCATCGCGATCGCCCACTTGGGCTCGAGCATCTGGTCGTAGATGCGGCGCACGACCGGCGCCATCTTGATCGAGATGCGGCCCGAGATGATGATCACGTCGGCCTGGCGCGGGGAGGCGCGGAACGCCTCGAAGCCGAAGCGGGCGATGTCCGTGCGCGCGTTGACCACGGCCATCATCTCGATCGCGCAGCATGCGAGGCCGAAGGTCGCCGGCATGAACGCGTTCCCGCGCGCCCAGTTGGCGGCCTTGTCGAGCGTCGTGGTCAACACGCGCTCCTCGACGTAGGCGTCGAGGTCGGCGCCGTCGAGCTCGCCGTTGAGCATGGCGCGCGCATTGAGCTGGCGAGAGCGAAACTCGCCGTCCTTGCCCGCGCCGAGGTTCTGGCGGGTTATTTCCATTCCAGCGCTCCCCGCCGCCACACGTAGACGAAGGCCACGAACAGCAGCACGATGAAGACGATGATCTCGATCAGCGCGAACGACCCGAACGCCTTCAACTCGACGGCCACCGGGAACAGGAAGATCGTCTCGATGTCGAACAGGATGAAGAGCATCGCGACGAGGTAGAAGGAGATGCCGAAGCGCATCGACTTCTTGACCTCTGAGGGCAGGCCGCTCTCGTACGGCTCCTCGGTCGACGCCCGGACGTGCTTCGGCTTCGGGCCGAGGAAGGAGTTGAGCGTCGCGAACACGGCCCCCAACCCGATCCCGAGGACCACGAAGACGATCGCCGGCAGGTACGCGCGGATCACGTCCCGGATTTGTAGCACCTTGTGCGGTGCTGTTACTTAGTGCCGAATCGCACGCATCACAGCCATCCCTGAGCGCGCAGAGCCAGCAGCACCACGACCGCCGCCGAGGCGGCCATCGTGGCGGTCTCGCGGCGGACGATCTCGACCACCAGCGCCTGCTGCTCGGCCTCCGGGAGCCGCCGCACGTCGTCGACGCCTTCGAGCTCGTGCTGCTCGAGCACGGTGGGCGCGGCGGCGAAGCGCAGCTGCTCGGCGATGAACGCGACGGCGATCGGCACCAGCCCGTAGATCAGGTGCAGGCGCGGCAGGTCCTTGCCGTCCAGCAGCAGCGCGGCGCCGGTGACGGCCTCGAGGATGATCAGCGCCTGGCCGGTGCGCAGCGCGACCCAGAACGGGCGGCTGGACTCGCGGCGCAGCCAGGCGATCGCCCCCAGCAGCGCGGCGAGCGCGTTGACGGCGATGGCGACGGCGCCGAACGTGGTGTGGAAGCTGCTCACGTGCGGTAGCGCCCTTGGTACCAGAGCAGCGGGCGGCCGGTGCCGATCTCCGCGGCGGTCACCGCGCCGATGCCGATCGTGTGGTCGCCGCCGGGGACGAGCGACTTCAGCGTGCACGCGACCCAGGCGAGCGTGCCCTCGATGATCGGCACACCGTCGTGCACGCTGTGCTGGACGCCGGCGAACTTGTCCTGCTCGGGCGCCTTGGAGGCGAACAGGCGGGCGAGCTCCTCCTGGCCGGCGGCGAGCACGTTGACGCCGAAGCGCCGCGTCCGGCGCACGATCGGGAGCGTGCGCGCGCCGTTGTCGAAGCACACCAGCGCCAGCAGCGGGTCGAGCGAGAGGCTGCAGACCGCGTTGGCGGTCATCCCCACCGGGCCCTCCGGGCTGCTCGCCGTCACGACCGTGACCCCGGTCGCGAAGTGGCCCATGACGGCGCGGAAGTGGGCGGGCTCGACCTCGTGCATCAGCGCACGACCAGGGTCCCGGACATGCCCAGCTCCTCGTGGTTGGCCAGGGCGCAGAACATCGTGTAGCTGCCGGGGGCGAGCTTGAAGCTGCGCGAGGCCTGCTGGCCCGGCTTGATCGTCGTCAGCTTGAGCACGGTGTGGTTCGGCGTGCGCAGCCGGAACGTGTGCCCGAGCCGCCCGTGGTTGACGACCGTGACGGTCAGCTGCTCGCCGCCCGGGACGCTCAGGCGCTGGGGGCGCATGTAGAACTCGTCGAGCGTGACCGTGAAGCGGGCCGAGGGCTCGCGCGTGAGCGCCGGCTGCGAGCCGCAGCCGGCGAGCAGGACGAGCGCGAGGAGGGTGCGGGTACTCCGGGGCATCGGTCCCCTATGCTGTCGCACCCGATGACGAGGGCTCGCCGCGTGCTGTTGATCGCCTCCGCGCTCGCCGCATCCGCGGGCGCCGTCGCTGCCTGTGGCGAGCAGGGGATCTCCTCCAAGCTGACGGGCGACGATCATCGCGCCGCCGTGCTGTTCGTCCAGCGCTGCTCCGGCTGCCACACGCTCAATGTGGCCGGTACGCAGGGCTCCGCGACCAACGTGCGGACGCGCGAGAACAAGGACGGCCCGAACTTCAACCAGCGCAAGGAAACGACGAACTGCATCCTGTTCGCGATCCGCAACGGCGGCTTCTCGTCGGGCCCGATGCCGCAGAACATCGTCACCGGGCCGGACGCGCAGCTGCTCGCGAACTTCATCGACAAGTACTCCGGCACCTCCATCAAACCGCAGGCCGGCGTCGCCGCCACGGCCAGCGACTGCCCCGCCGGATAGCGGTCCGATGCTGGACCTGAGGGCGATCAGCCGCGACCCCGAGCCGGTGCGGACGGCGCTGGCGCGCCGGCGCGACGGGTCCGACGAGCGGCTCGACGCGGCGCTGGCGCTCTACACGCGCCGCAACGCCGCCCAGCACGAGTGGGAATCGCTTCGCGCGCGCCAGAAGGAGGCCTCGGACGCGATCGGCCGGGCCAAGCAGGCCGGGCAGGACGCTGCCGGGGAGATCGCGGCGATGCAGGAGCTCTCGCCGCGCGTGAAGGAGCTGGGCGAGTCGCTCGCCCCGCTGCAGGCCGAGCTCGACGCGCTCGTCGCGTCGCTTCCCAACCCCCCGGATCCCAGTGCCGCCGACGCAGACAATGTGCTGCGCGAATGGGGAGAAAACGCGCCGTCGGGACGCGACCATCTCGAGCTGGCGGGCGCGCTGATCGACATGGAGGCGGGCGCGAAAGTCGCCGGCTCGCGCTTCGCCTACCTCAAGGGCGACGTCGTGTTCCTCGAGCTGGCGCTGGTGCGCTGGGTCCTGGAGGTCCTGCGCGGGCACGGCTTCGAGGCTGTCATCCCGCCCGTGCTGGTGCGTGAGGAGGCGCTGTTCGGCACCGGGATGCTGCCGGACACCGAGCAGCAGATCTACCGGCTGGCCGACGACGCTCTGTACCTCGCCGGGACGTCGGAGGTCCCGCTCGCGTCGCTGCACGCCGGCGAGATCATGGACGCCATACCGCGCCGCTACGCGGGCTTCTCCCCCTGCTTCCGGCGCGAGGCGGGCGCCGCGGGCAAGGACACGCGCGGCATCTTCCGCGTGCACCAGTTCGACAAGGTCGAGATGTTCGCGTTCGTCGAGCCGGCCGAGTCCGCCGCCGAGCACGAGCGGATCCTGGCGATCGAGGAGGAGATCCTCCAGGCGCTCGGGATCCCCTACCGGGTGGTCAACATCGCGGTCGACGACCTCGGCGCCTCGGCGGTCAAGAAGTACGACCTCGAAGCGTGGCTGCCGTCGCAGCAACGCCATCGCGAGCTCACCTCGACGTCGAACACGACGGACTTCCAGGCGCGCCGGCTCGACATCCGCTTCCGCGCGGAGAACGGGCGCCCCTCGCACGTGCACACCTTGAACGGCACCGCGGTGGCCGTCGGGCGCACGCTGATCGCGCTGCTGGAGAACCACCAGCGCCCGGACGGCACGGTCGCGATCCCCGAAGCGCTCCAGGCCTGGGGCGCGCCCGCCACGCTCGGGTGAGCTGGATCGGGCTGGACGGCGCGGTCAACGCGCGCGACCTCGGCGGCCTGCCGGTCGAGGGCGGCGGAGTGACGGCGCCCGGCGCGCTGCTGCGCTCGGACAACCTGCAGGACCTCTCCGGGCGCGACGTCGACGCGCTGCTGGCGCGCGGCCTGCGCAGGGTGGTCGACCTGCGCACGAGCGGCGAGGTCGAGCTCGAGGGGCCGGGGCCGCTGGTGGGCCGCGTCGAGCACCGCCACCGCTCGCTGCATCCCGAGGGCGGCCGGCGCACCGACGCCGCCGCCGACGTGATGCCCTGGCGCTCGACCGGCGAGTCGCCGGTCGTGTTCTTCTACCTGCGCTACCTCGAGGACCGCCCGGATTCGGTCGTCGGCGCGCTGGAGGACGTCGCGTCCGCGGGCGGCGCGGCGCTCGTGCACTGCGCGGCGGGCAAGGACCGCACCGGCGTGGTGTGCGCGCTGGCGCTGTCGGCGGCGGGCGTCGAGCGCTCGGCGATCGTGGCCGACTACGTCGCCACCGGCGAGCGGATCGGCGCGATCATGGCGCGCCTGCGCGGCTCGCCGACCTACGCGGCCGACCTCGAGGGCAGCCCCGACGACGTGCACACGCCGCGCGCGGAGGACATGCGGCGCGTGCTCGCGGTGCTCGACGAGCGCCACGGCGGCCCGCTCGGCTGGCTGGCCGAGCACGGCTTCGATCCCGCGCCGCTGCGCCGCGCCCTGGTCGGTTAGTACCAGCGGTCGCTCGGGTCCCGACCGGCGGGCCATCGGCACGGCGCGGGCGCGCTGGAAGGATTCCGCGCGGGTCCGAAGTCAAGGGAAGGGAATCTCGCACGTGCATACCTCTCTGCGCGCGGCGGCGCTCGCCGCCGGCGTTCTCGCGCTTGGAGTGGCCGCCTCGCCGGCGGCAGCGGTCAACACCGTCACCACGGCCAACGGGGCCGGCTGGCAGATCCACGACGACGCGCCGCCCAAGCTGGACACGGGCAGCGTGCGCGCGATCTCCGACAACGCGTTCTACGGGTTCGGCGGCATCCGGGTGAAGGTCTCCGGCATCCCGGCGACCGATCCGACGGCGCGCCTGAACGGCGAGCTGATGCGCGGCTTCGGGCTCACCTACGACGGGACGGACACCTTCGCGACGACGAGCGCGATCGACCTCGGCGGCGTCGCGATCAGCCGCGACGTCAAGGTCAACAAGCCGGGCAACTTCACGCGCTGGCTGGACACGTTCGCCAACACGACGACGCGCACGATCACCGTCGACGTGAGCTTCGGCGGCACGGTCGGCCTGAACACGACCAACAACCGCAGCGCGGTCGCAGCGACGTCGAGCGGCGACACGGTGGTCGGCACCGACGACAGCTGGGTGGAGCTCGACAGCCCGACCAGCGCGGCCACCACGCCGACGTCCGGGCCCAGCTCGCGCGGCCCGTCGGCGGTCGTGCTCGGCGGCGGCCCGGGCGGCTTCCTCGGCACCGGCAACTTCCAGCGCGGCGCGTTCGACCTGCCGCTGCCGGCCACCGGCCTGGAGGCCAACTTCTACGGCTACAACAGCCGCCTCACGCTCGCGCCGGGGCAGACGCGCAGCCTGCTGCGCTACGTCGTCGCCGGCCGCGCGGAGACGACGGCCACGGCCGGCCAGCAGATCGCGGCGGTCAGGACGCAGGCGGCCGCGCTGGCCCAGGCGCCCGATCTGTCGGGCATCGGCACGACCCAGGAATGCACGGTCTCGAACTGGGACTTCGGCGCCGCGTGCGCCGGCGTGGGGGCGCCCTCCGTGCCGCAGGAGGCCGAGCCGACGCTCCCGACCACGACGTCCGGCTACGACGTCGTCGACAAGTCGATCACGCAGCTCGAGACCGACATGGAGTCCGGGCTGACGACCTCGCAGGCGATCACGCGCGCCTACCTGGACCGCATCGACGCCTACGACACGGGCCCGTTCGGCTTCCACGCGTTCATCACCGTCGCCGAGGACGCGATGGCGCAGGCCAAGGCCGCCGACGACGCACGCGCGGCGGGCACGCGCGGGGACCTGCTCGGCGTCCCCGTGATCGTCAAGGACCTCTACGACACCAAGGACATGCCGACCACCGACGGCAGCCTCGCCTTCGAGGGCTGGCAGCCGGCGCATGACGCGTTCCAGGTCGCGCGCCTGCGCGCGGCGGGCGCCGTGATCCTCGGCAAGGGCAACCTCTCGGAGTTCGCGAACTCCGGCTCCTACAGCGACTCCGGCTACGGCATGGTGTGGAACGCGTTCAAGCCGTCCAAGACGTCGCTCGGCTCCTCCGGCGGCCCGGCGGTCGCGACCGCGCTGAGCATGGCGGGCTTCGGCATGGGCACCCAGACCGGCGTGTCGCTGTACGCGCCGTCGACCGGCGCCAGCCTCGTGTCGCTGCGCGGCACGGACGGGATCAGCTCCGGCAGCGGCGTGATGCCGCTCACCTACCTGCAGGACTTCGAGGGCCCGATCGCCCGCACCACGACCGACATCGCGCGCATCCTCAACGTCACCACCGGCACCGACCCCAACGATCCCGCGACCGTGCACGCCGACGCCGACCACAAACGCCCCGCGGACTGGACGAGCGCGCTGGACCGCAACGCGCTGCAGGGCAAGCGGATCGGCTACATCCCGGCGTCGTTCGAGGACAGCCCGAGCTACGGGCAGGACGACGGGACGGGCGCGGCGCTCGAGGCGCGCTTCGCCGACATCGTCGCCGCCGGCGCGACGATGGTGCCGATCACGACGCCGGTCCCGAGCGCGCCCGCGAGCCCGACGCTGACCGGCAACCGCACCGAGGAGGGCTGGCAGCACTACTTCGACCAGCAGGTCAACCCGCCCTATCACACGGCGTCGGAGATCCTGTCCTCGCCGAAGGTGCTGCCGTACAACCGCCAGACGGTCGCGGTGCGCCCGCGCATGACCGCGGACGACGTGCAGAAGGTGCTCGCCAACCGCGACGACTACAAGGCCCGCTGGGAGACATGGATGGACAGCGCGGGCGTCGACGCCGTCGTCTACCCGGGCTTCCGCTCGGACGTCTATGACAACGACGGCGCGCAGACGCTCTCGAGTGACCGCAACAGCAACGTGCCGACGTCCAACGTCGGGCTGCCGACGCTCATCCTGCCGGTCGGCGCGAACCCGCACGGCGATCCGATGTCGTTGCAGTTCGTCGGCCGCGCGTTCGACGACGCGAAGATGCTCGGCTTCGGCTACGCGCTCGAGCAGCAGCTCGGCGGCACGGGCCATCTCGTCCCGGCCACCGCGCCCAAGCTGGCCTACGTCAACACGGCGCAGGGCAGCGCAGGCGGGACGGTCGCGGCGACGCTCTCGCTCACGCTCGGCGCGCCGGCCAGCTTCGGCGCGTTCGCGCCGGGCGTGGCCAATGACTACCTCGCCTCGACCACGGCGAACGTGATCTCGACCGCCGGCGACGCGGCGCTCGGCGTCAGCGACCCCGGGCACATGACCAACGGGACGTTCTCGCTGCCGCAGCCGCTGCAGGTGCAGATCGCGCCCAGCGCCTGGTCGGCGCCCGTCTCCAACGGGCCGGTGGCGATCACGTTCAAGCAGCCGATCGCCGCGACCGACGCGCTGCGGACGGGCACCTACACCAGGACGCTCACCTTCACGCTGTCGACGACGAATCCGTAAGCGCGAGCACGCGGCTCGGGCTGCCCGTGCCGTCCACCAGCTTCAACGGTGCAACGATCACCAGCGAGCCGGTGGGCGGCAGCTCGGCCAGGTTGGCGAGCTGCGTGAGCCCGTACTTGCCGGCGCCGAGCAGGAAGTGGTGGGCCGGGAAGGCGGGGTCGAAGCTGTGGGCCATGCCGGCGTCGGTGCCGACGGTCTCCACCCCGAAGCCGACGACCGGCGCCGATTCGGCCAGCCAGCGCGCGCACTCGACGTCCGGGCCCGGCGTCTCGCCGCCGTTGAGGAACGCGGCCTGGTCATGCGCGCGGGCGTCCCAGCCGGTGCGCAGGAACAGCCAGCCGCCCGCGGGGAGCGCGCCGTGCTCTGACTCCCAGGCGCGGATGTCGTCGAGCGTCAGCAGGTAGTTGGGGTCCTGCGCGGCCTCGGCGGACTTGTCGATCACGGCGGCGGGGCCGACGAGCCTTCCCGGCGCCACGCTCGCCACGTCCTCGCCGTCGCGGCCGGTGATCCAGTGGATCGGCGCGTCGAAGTGCGTGCCGACGTGCTCGCCGACCGTCAGCGTGCTCCACGCCCAGGCGGGGCCGAGGTCGTCGAAGTGGCTGATCGTCGTGCGACTGAGCCCCGGCGTGTTGGCGAACGGCGGCGGGAGCTGCAGCACCGGCGTGCGCTCGCCGAGCGGCTGCGTGAGATCGACGACGCGCACAGCTCCGGTGGCGAGCGACTCTGCGAGCTGGTCAAGCATTCGGGAATACCCCGGTTTCGCATCTCCGTCCTCGCAAGCTCGGACTCCGATCGACGTTACACACGGAATGCCTCCTCAAGCCATTCGGCACAGATGTCAGGGTCGACTTTGGCGTCCAGCACCAGCGGCCGGTCACGGTTTGCGAGCCATTCGCGCACGGCTTCGAGATCGTTCGCGCTGCGCGCCGTGATTCCTCGGCAGCCGGCCGCCTCGGCCAGCGCCGCGAAGTCGGTCGGCGGGAACTGCGCGAGCTCGACCGGAATGCCCATGGGCCGGAAGTGATGCACCTCGGCGCCGTAGGCCGCGTCGTCGTAGACCACGACGAGCAGGTCGGGCTTGAGGCGGCCGAGCGTCTCGAGGTCGGGCAGCGCCATCAGCAGCCCGCCGTCGCCGACCGCCGCGACGGTCAGGCGGTCCGGGCGCGCGAGCGCGGCGCCGATCGCGCTGCCGAGCCCGAGCCCCACGCATTGGAAGGCCTGCGGGAACACGAAGCCCTGCGCGTCGGGGACATCGAGGTACATCGACGGGTAGCCCATGAACGCGCCCGAGTCCACGACCACCGTGCGCTCGGAGGGGAGCAGCTCGTCGAGCGCGATCGAGAGCGTGCGCGGGTCCAGCCAGTCGCGGCTCTCCTGGTAGGCGACGTCGCGCCAGCGCCCGGCCGCGATCTCCTCGGCGCCGTCGCGCTGCGCAGCGTGCTCGGCGAGCTCCGCGACCAGCGCCGCGGCGGTCTCCGCGGCATCGCCATGGATGCCGACGTCCGCCGCCGCGAGCGCGTCGACGTCGGTGTCGACCTTGATCACCGTGCCGTTGACGAGCGCGCCGTGGCGCGTCGTCCAGACGTTCAGCGCGGCGCCGAAGGCGATGATCACGTCGGCCCCGGCGAGCCGCCGCTGCGCGGTCGGAGTCGAGAACCCGCCGGCGATGCCGAGCGCGTACGGGTCGCCCGCGAACAGCCCGTTCGCGACGGCGCTCGTCGCGAGGTCGGCGCCGATCAGCTCGGCGAGCCGGCGCAGGGCGGGCCCGGCGCCCGAGAGCACCGCGCCGCGGCCGGCGACGATCGCGGGCCGCCGCGCGCGGGCCAGGATCGCGGCGGCGTGCGTCACGTCGCCCGGGCGCACCGGGGCCAGCTCCGGGCCGGGGACGGGGTCGCTCAGCTCCGCCTCGGCGGCCTGGACGTCGAGCGCGAGGTTCAGCACCACGGTCCGCCGCTCGACCGTCGCCCGCCGGATCGCGCGCGTTGCGTCGGCCACCGCGGTCGCCGGCCCGTAGACGCGCTCGGAGACCGCGCCGACCGCCTCCACGAGCGCGTCCTGGTCGATCCTGAAGTTCGAGCGCAGCTGCGCGGCGGGCGTGTCGGCCGCTAGCAGCAGCAGCGGCGTGCGGCTCTTGGCCGCCTCCGTGAGCCCCGTGATCGCGTTCGTCAGCCCCGGTCCCTGATGCACGCTCGCGACGCCGAGCCGCCCGCTGACGCGCGCGTAACCGTCGGCCATGCACAGCGCGCCGGTCTCGTGGCGCGAGGAGTAGAAGCGGCCGCCGGCGGCCACGATCGCGTTGGTGACGGCGAGGTTGCCGCTCCCCATCAGGCCGAACACCGTATCCCCGCCAAGGCGGTGGACGGTCCGGCCGACGACCTCAGAAACGAGCATTCCCGGGAACGCTAGCTTTGCGGCATGCGGAAGGCGGCGGGATGGGTCGCGCTGTTCGCCGCGACCGCGCTCGCCAGCCTCGCGTTCGCGCAGGCCGGGCTCCCCTCGCCGTCGCTGTTCGCGGCGATGCTGCTCGGCATCGGCGTGGCGCTGCGCTGGCCGGAGCAGCTCGTGCCCGACCGCCGCTTCTTCGTCGCCGCGCAGGCCGTGGTCGGCGTCAGCCTCGGGGCGTACCTGCGGTCCTCCACGCTGTCGGCGATCGCGGACTCGTGGCTGCCGATCACGCTCGTCAGCCTCGGCACGCTGGTCATCAGCCTGGCCGCCGGAGCGGTGATGGCGCGGGTCACCGACGTCGACGGGCCGACCGCGGCGCTCGGGGTGGTGGCCGGGGGCGCCTCCGGGATCGTCGTGATGGCGCGCGAGCTCGGGGCCGACGAGCGGCTGGTCGCGTTCATGCAGTACCTGCGCGTGCTGGTCGTCGTGTTGCTCACGCCGCTGGTCGCGGCGCTTACCGGCTCGCACACCGCCGCGCCGCACCAGCCGGCGTTCGGCGATCTGCGCGGCTGGCTGATCACGGCCGCCGCCGCGCCCGCCGGCATGCTGCTCGGCCGCGTCACCCGGCTGCCGGCGCCGTCGCTGCTCGGCCCGATGTTCGTCGCGGGCGCGGTCACGCTCGCGGGCGCGGAGTTCACCGTGCCGGCCGCGGTCAGCACGGTCGCGTTCGCGATCGTCGGCTTCCAGGTCGGCCTGCGCTTCACGGTCGCCACCGTCAAGCAGGCCGGGAAGCTCGTCGTGCCGATGCTGATCTCGCTCGCGGCGCTGCTGGCGGGCAGCTTCGGGCTCGCCGTCGTGCTGCACCTCACGGCCCCGGTCACGCTGCGCGACGCGTACTTCGCGACCACGCCCGGCGGGCTCTACGCGGTGCTGGCGATCGCGCTCGGCACCAACGCCGACACCACGTTCATCCTCGCCACGCAGACGTTCCGCGTGCTCGTGATGGTGCTGCTCGCCCCGGCGGCGGTGCGCTGGGTCGTCCGCCTGGGTCCTCAGCCGGCGGACGTTCCCGCCGGGACCGAGCCGCCGGGCGCCGACTGAGTCCGCAGGAACCACAGCAGGCCGATCAGCGTCAGCGCGACGGCCACGAACAGATTCAACCGCAGCCCGAAGAAGTGGTGCGCGGGATCGACGCGCATCACCTCGGCGAAGATCCGGAACGCCGAGTAGCCGGTGACGTAGAGCGCGAACAGCCCCGGCGGCCGGATCCGGCGGTGGTTGCCGAGCCAGACCAGCAGCGCGGCGAGCGCGAGGTTCCAGATCAGCTCGTAGAGGAACATCGGGTGAAAGGTCGCGCTCGTCGCGTAGGCGTCAGGCCGGTGTCCCGGATCGATCTTCAGGCCCCAGGGGAGCGTCGTCGGCTTGCCGAACAGCTCCTGGTTGAACCAGTTCCCGACGCGTCCGATCGCCTGCGCGACGAGCAGCGCGGGGGCGCCGGCGTCCATGAACGCGGCGACGTTCTCGCCGCGCCGGCGCACGCGCCAGAGCCCGACGACGACGCCGAGGAAGATCCCGCCCCAGATGCCGAGGCCGCCCTTCCAGACGGCGAACGGGCCCCACCAGGTGTGCGGGACCTCGTTCCAGCTCGTGATCACGTGGTAGAGGCGGCCGCCGATCAGGCCGGCGGGGAAGCCCCACAGCGCCACCTCGTCGACCATCTCCACGCTCCCGCCCTGGCGCACCCAGCGGCGGCGGCAGATGAACACGGCCGCGACCACCGCGACCGCGTAGAACAGGCCGTAGGCGTGGAGGACGAGCGGGCCGAGGTGGATCTCCCCGCTCGACGGGCTTGGCAGGTAGGCGAGCAACGCTTACGGGCTGGCGCAGAAGGCCGAGCGGCGGCCGTTGAAGCACACCAGCCCCTGCAAGCGGTCGCCGTCGTCCACGACCGGGATCCGGGTCAGGCCCGTCGACTCGAGCAGTTCGAGCGCGTGGGCCACGGGATCACCGGACGTCAGCCGCGGGGTGTCGGTCCGCACGAGCGGAGCGATCGTGCCGGCGTCCTCGGGCGGCAGGTCGTCCGGCGCCAGCGTGCCCAGGAACGCACCCTCGTGCGCCACCAGCAGCAGCTTCACGTGCGGGTTGGCGAACGTCTCACGCGCCTGCGCGACCGGCGTGTCCGGGGTGATGGTGCGCGCCTCGTAGAGCATCACGTCGCGCACGGCGGGGCCGGCCTCGGCCACCGGGATGTGTCGGGTGGAGCTCATTCCTTGGAATGACCGTAGCGGGCGCGGGCCGCGTTCGCGACCGGGCAGCGATCATACGGGCGCCCGCACGCTTCCAGGTCGCACATCCTGCACATCCAGCGCGTGGCGCCGGGACCGCGGATCAGGCCGGGCAGCACCTCGGCCAGCAGCGCCTCGAGCGTCGCGCGCTGCTCGGCGTCGAGCGCCCGCAGCGCCTCGTCGAGCACGCCGGCGCGCGCGTCCGCGACGCGCTGTGCGGCGAGCGCGCCCGCCGCGGTCAGCCGCAGCGCGACGGTGCGCCCGTCCCTGCCGGGTCCGCGCTCGACGTAGCCCGCCAGCTCCAGGCGGTCGACCAGCCGCACGGTCCCCGAGGCCGTCAGGCCCAGCACGCGGCGCAGCAGGTCCACCGACGGCTCGTCGAGGAACTCGTTCAGCGCCGAGAGCGCGGCGGCGGTGCTGGGCGGGTGGCCGACCGCGTCCGCGGTGCGGTCGGCCACGGCCAGCGACAGCGCGCCGAGCAGGTTGCCCGCGCGGTCGAGCGTCACGCGAAGGAGTAGTCCAGCGTCAGCGTGCCCGCGGGCCCGCTCACCGCGCTCCACTCGCCGGTGCCGGTCAGCCCGTGCAGGTCGCCGGTCCCCGAGCCGGGGAGGACCGTGACGCGGCCCCTGGCCTCGGTGCCGTCGAACGTCGCCTCCGAGCGCATCACGAACGTGCCCGCACGGTCGTTGAGGCGGCCCTCGAAGTGCTGCAGTCCGACGATCTCGGCGCTCTGGTCGGTGCGGTAGAAGGACAGCGACTCGATGCTCGCGGCGCCGTCGAGGTCACCGCTGAACGCCTGCGTGACGCTCGCCTTGGTGAGCTTCGTGCCGTCGTGCTCGACATACGGCTGCTCGTCCCAGCTCTCGATCTTGAACGTGCTCTTGGCGTGCTCGGGCATCTGATCCGCCTCCCAGATAGATGTGTGAGTCACGCAAGTATTGCATATCCGAGGATCAGCTGCGCGGTCTCGAGCGGGACGTCGAGCTGCGGGCAGTGGCCGATGCCGTCGAGCACGACCCAGTCGGCGTTGAGGTTGCGCTCGAAGCGCGCCGCCGCGCCCGGCCACGGCAGCAGCCGGTCGGCGGTCCCCCACACGATCCGCACGGGGCAGGTGATGCGCTCGAAGTCGAGCGGGTACCCGTGCTCGAGCGCGTACGCGATCATCCGCTGCGCGCCTGGGCAGCCGGCCGTGTCGCGGATCAGATCGGCGACCACGGCCGCCGGCAGGTGCTCGTAGTTCGTCGTCAGCAGCGCCGTCGCGCGGCGCCGGCCCTGAGGCGTGGCAGCGATCGCGTCGGCGTGCGCGCCGGCGCCCCGCAGCTGCTCGTGCAGCGCCGCCTGCTCGTTGAGCAGCTCGCGGTAGGCGTCGTCCGCCCAGCCGCCTGCCGGCGCGAGCGCCACGACCGACCGCGCGCGCCCGCGCTCGGCGAGCTGGAGCGCGACGTAGCCGCCGAGCGAGTTGCCCGCTACGTGCGCCGTCCCGAAGCCCGCCGCGTCCATCGCGGCCTCGACGGCGTCCGCAAGCTGGGCGCCGGTGAGCCGAGGCGGCAGCGGCGGCCCGCCGGTGTGTCCGGGCAGCGTGGGCGCGAGCACGTCGTGCCGGCGCTCGAGCGCTCCCAGCACGAGCTGCCACGTGCGCCAGGTGTCCATGAAGCCGTGGATCAGCACCAGCGGCGGCCCCGCGCCTCCGCGATGGACGGCATTCGCGCTCCGCGACACGGCGCCGATTCTTGCCGATCGACCGGCGCTCAACCGTTTGCTGCGCGGTATCGATTAGCTGTTTGATGGCCGTCCGCTCTCTGAGGTTCGCCACCACGCACGCCGGCGCTCGCGGCGCTCGGTGCGGCCGTCATCGCGCTTTACTACCTGATCCCGGTCCCGACGCTGCAGTCCGTCATCTGTCGTCGGCGCGGGCCTCGCGTGGTGGGTCGCCGGAGACGTGTTCCGCGACGTCGTCTCCTCGGGCGACCTGATCCGTACCCGTCGATCGCGACCGCGACGTTCTTCGTCGTCGCGTGGGTCGGGCTCACGGTGACCGGGTTCTCGCCGGCCTCGTCGGGGGCGACGTTCGGCGTGCTCGCGTATCCGAGCATCGACGTGCTCGCGCTGGTCGTGGGCCTGCGGCTGTTCTGGCGCACGAACCGCGCGCGGCAGCTCGTCACGTGCGGAGTCGTCGCGCTGCTCGCTGCCGATACCGGGTTCGCCGCGGAGGCGATGAAGTACTCGATCGGCGGCGTGCTGGACAGCGGCTGGCTGCTCGCCGACCTCTGCTTCGCGCTCGCCGCGAGCAGCCCCGACGGCGTCCCGTCCGTCCCCCGGCCGAGACGCTCCGCCTGCGCCCGGGCCGGCTCGTGGCGCTCGGCGCCGCGCTGGTCGCGACTCCCGCCGCGGCGGTGGTCGGATCGCACTTCAGCGACACGGCGATCGAGGCGATCGTTCTCGCGGTCGCGTCGGCACTCACCACGGCCCTCGTGCTGACCCGCATGGGGATCGTGCTGCGCGCCCACGACCGCGCGCGCGTGGCGCAGGAACGCGCGCGCGGCGCCGAGGAGGCGCGCGGGTCGAGCTCGCCGCATCCGAACGACGTGGCCTCCGACGCGGACCCGTTCGCCGAGCTGATCGCCGGCGCGCGCGACAGCTACACGACCGAGAAGCGCTACATCCGCAAGGACGGGGCCGTCTTCTGGGGACGCCTGACCCATTCCCTCGCGCGCCGCGAGGACGGGGAGGTCATGTTCGCGATCGCGCCGGTCGAGGACGTGACGGCGGTCCATCAGGCCGAGCGAGCGCTGGCCGACAGCGAGCACCGCTCGATCTGATGTTCCAGGACGCCCGCATCGCGATGGCGGTGACGGACGGCACGGGGCGCTAGGTGCGGGTCAACGCGGCGCTGTGCAAGCTGCTGGGCTACAGCGAGCAGGAGCTCGTGGGCCTCACCTTCGCCGATGTCACGCATCCCGACGACGTCGGCGGCAGCCTCGAGTCGCTGCGACAGCTGCGCACCGGCGAGATCGACAGTCTCGAGCCCGAGAAGCGCTGCATCCGTCGGCATGATCGTCAGCGCGATGCGGGACTTCGGGCACGCCGACGCCAGCCGGCACGAGCCCGCCGACCTCAACCACGCCATCCGGTCGACCCTCATCATCGCCCGCAACGAGTACACGTACGTCGCCGACATCGAAACCGACATCGGCGACCTTCCACTCGTCACCCGCAACGTCGGCGAGCTCGGACAGGTGTTCCTCAACCTGATCGTCAACGCCGCGCACGCGATCGAGAGCGCCGGCGCCGGACGCGGCATGATCAGCATCCGCACCGGCTGCCACGGCGGCGACGCGACGATCGCTGTCAGCGACACCGGCACCGGCATCCCCGCCGAGATCCGCGAGCGCATCTTCGACCCGTTCTTCACCACCAAGGAGACCGGCAACGGCACGGGGCAGGGGCTCGCGATCTCGCGCTCGATCATCGTCGACAAGCACCACGGCGCGCTGACCGTCGACAGCGAGCCCGGCCGGGGCACGACGTTCCTGATCCGGCTGCCGATCTCGCCGCCGACCGTCGGGGTCGCCGACGTCCAGCAGGTGCCCGCCGTCTATGCGGGGTCCAGCGAGGATTCGCTGAGAGGCGGCGCGACCGTATAGCGGCCGCGGCCGTCCTTGGCGAGGTAGAGCGCCTTGTCTGCCGCCTGCACGAGTGTCAACGGGTCCGGGGCGTCGCCGGAGATCGCGACGCCCGCGCTCACCGACGCCACGATCGTGTGCGTGTCGACGAGGCATGATGTCCGCGCGATCGCGCTGACGAGTGTGGCGGCGACCGCCTCGGCTCCGGCGCCGCTCGTGTTGGGCAGGAGCACGGCGAACTCGTCTCCGCCCAGACGGGCGGCGGTGTCGGTGGCCCGCAGCTGGTCGGTCAGCGCGGCGGCGACGCTGCTGAGCACCTCGTCCCCGGCGCGGTGGCCGTAGGTGTCGTTGATGTGCTTGAGCCGGTCGAGGTCGATCATGATCAGCGCCACCTGCGTGCCGTGGCGCCGGGCCAGGGCCACCTCGCGCTCGAGCTCTTCGTGGAAGCGGCGGCGGTTGAAGAGGTTGGTCAGGGGGTCGCGCTCCGCGAGTGCCTGCAGCTGCAGCTCCAGGATCCGGCGGACCGCATCGGTCCGGTTGATCGTCATGCAGGTGTAGACGACGATCGCGCCGAGCACCGCGGTCGTCGTTCCGGCGAGGACGGCGATCCCCTCGCGAGTATCGAACAGCCCGTGCTGCTGGGCCTTCAGGCGCAGGTAGCCGATGGTCAGCGGCACGAAGACGACCGCGGGCGTGAGACGGCGCGCGACGTGGCCGCCGGCGCCGTCGCTGGTGAGCAGCCCTGCGAACGACTCCCTCGGCCGCGCTGACAGGATGCCCAGGCAGAGCACGATGAACGTCCCCATCGTGTGCACGGCCATTCCGGAGATGCCGGAGATCGCATAGAGGTAGTGGACGCCGTAGAGGTAGCCGATCGCCGCCTGGGCGACGATCAGGCAGGCGATCACCGACAGGACGTCCCGGATCCGGGCCGCCGTCCTGCCGGGCAGCGCGAGCGCGATCAACCACCCGCCGATCGCCACGAACGCGACGACCGTGTGCGGGGACGCGCGTCCCGGGTGCGCGAAGTGCGCCCGGGAGTCGTTGAACAGATGGTCGATTCCGAGGTCGATTCCGGCCAGGTACTCCGCCAGGGTCAGGAGTGCGAAGGTGAGGATCACGCCCGCGAGCACGGCCCCCGTCACACGGGCGGCGCGGGCCGGGTTCTCGCTGCGCAGCAGCCACAGCGTGTTTGCCGCCAGCACGAGACCGAGCGCCGTGTTCGCCTTCATCGGGACCATCCCGGGCGCGAAGCTCTTGAGGGATTCCGACGTCGAGCACCCAGCCCGCAAGGACGGTGAGGCCGACAATCAGCGTGACGCCTGCGGCGACCGCCGCGAACCGGTGGACGGCCCTCGCCAGGCGCTCGTCGACCGGGACGTTCAAGATGGCCCCCCGGCTGACGCTCCGGGACGATCGAGCGGCGAGCGACACCGGCCGGAACGGGGACAGCCCATCACTAGAGCATCGGCGCAGCGTCGTCTCACTGTTCAGGGGTATGCCTCGCTCATCCGCGCGCGGACTACGGTCTTACGGTCCGTAGCCCGCCGCTGCCCGGCGGTCCCGCAGTGGAGGGGGCGTCACGGGGTCCGAGCGGCGGACTGCAGCGCGCCGCCGCGCCACTGCACGAGCGCGGTCGTGTGCCTTGTCTGCGCACCTGTGGAGGCGTCGATCTTGAACGCCCCGAGCAGCGTGGTCGTGTCCAACGCGGCCGCGACCGCCCACAGCGCGTCCGGCTTCGTGCTTCCCGCCAGCTCGACGCAGCGCATGGCGAGCACCGCGCCGGCCGCCGCCTGGACGGCGGGGTAGTCCGGTTCGGCCTGGGCGAGCTCGCGGTACGCCCTCAGGAACTCGTCCTCCGACGGCCCGAGCTCGGGGCGCGCGCCGCGCCCGGGATGCCACTGCGCGACTCCGTACATGCCGTCGACGTCGTCGAGTTCGGCGGCGAAGTCGCGCACACCCGCCGCGACGGAGCAGATCGCCCGCGGCGGGCTCGCAACCGCCCGCGCCGCTTTGACGATCCCGACGTCGTCCTCGAACCGTCCGCAGCTGAACAGGTCCCACACCGCCGGAACGTCCTCGAACCGTGCGCTGGTGCCCTTCTCGATCGCCTCCAGCCCGTCGCGCCGCGCCTCGTCGACCGCGCCCGCTGCGACCTGGCGCCCGAAGCGCCCGCGCCCGCGCACCACCCACAGCGGCGCCCGCGCTGCCTGCGCGGTCCTGTCCCGGACGAACGGGGTGGCGTAGCGCGTCGCCGGCGCCGGCACCGAGACGATCCGGCCCGGGCACAGCACCTGCACGTCATCGCCGGCGCCGCCGTGGTTCCACAGCAGCCGATCGATCCCGGGCATCGCTCCCGCGCCCGCGCGCAGCAGCTGCGTCGAGTACGGGCCGAGCAGCACGTCGCAACGCGACGCCATGAGGCGAAGGCGGGCGGCAAACGCCTCCGGGTCGCTGCCGTCGTCGGCGATCGCGAGTCCGGTATCGCCGCCCGCGATCTGCTGCCAGACCCGCAGCCCGTTCGCCGCCTGCCGCCCGAAGCGGGCATAGCGGCCCGTAAGCGACAGGCACGCGCCGAGCGTCAGCATGTCGCGACCTCGCCGTCGGCGGCGGCGATCGTCGCCTGCAGGCTGTCGGGGTCGTGCACGGTCTGGACCACGTATCTCATCGCCCTCCGCATCCGCCGGCAACCGGTCGCTCGGCTCGGTTGCCTTCGATGGCTCGCATCGCGGTCCTGGCACATCGATGCCAAGGGGGTCAGTTTTCGAGCGGCCTTGACAAGTTGTGCGCGCATAGGAGCCGGCGATCCGCCGGCGCTTTCTGGTTGCCCTGGCGACGTTGAAGCGTGGCTCCGCGCCGGTCCTGATCGCGCATGCGGCGGTCGACGGTAGGAGCTGTCCAGCACGACAGGGATCGCACCCATCTTGCGGCAAGCCTCGCGCGGCCAGTGCTGTGTGACCGCTTCGAGCGCGGGCCGGATGTGCGGAGGATCCGGGAAGTACTGACGGCGCCGCGGGTGGGCACTGATGAAGGCACCGTGCAACCCGTGACAGCATCGCGGCATGCTGCGCCTCCTTGTTGTCGGCGGGTTGTTGGCGGCGCTGGTGGTCTTGCCGGCGAACGCTACCGCGGCGGGGTTGTGGACCGAGCGTGTCATCGGCGACGCGCCGCCTGGGCTGCCGTTCGGCGAGTCGGTCAGCCTGACGCCCGACGGGCTCGGGATCTTCGCCGTTGCCACCTCGTCGCCGTCGTCGCCGGTCACGCTGATGGCCTCCACGGTGGTGGCGGGCGTGCCCGGGCCCCTGGCGGCGGTGGAGCCGCCGGCGATGGGAAGAGGGACGCTACTGGCCGCCGGCGCCGGGCGTGCGGCGCTCGTGGTTACCCAATCGCAGGCCGGCGCGCAGCGAGTGACGCTCGCGAGCGGGCCAGTCGGCGGTCCGCTGGGGCCTGCCCGCGTCCTGATCGACGGCCGCGGCCTCGCGACGTTCGGCAGCGTCGTCACAAGCGCGCGAGGAGACGTGGCGATCCCGTATGTCACGGGATCGGCACTGCGCGTGGTCGTGGCTCGTCCGGACGGGCGCGTGCGCCGCTTCACCCTCGTGCAAGGCGACTTCACGACGCTGGCGGGAGCGTTCAACGCGGCGGGCGATCTCGTCATCGTGGCCGCGCGAGCTCGGGCCCGCGTCTTCGACTTCGTCGCCCGACGCCTGGCGGCCGGCGGGCGGCTCGGCGCCCTTCAGGACCTCGATCGTATCCGGGCTGTTGGCGTGTCCTCCGAGCCCGCGGTGGACGTGGCCGTCGCCGGCCCGCGGGCTGTCGCGGCCTGGCGTGTCGCGGAGTGCGGCGAGGAAGGCTGCGGCCCGGCAACGGCGCACGCTGCGGTCCTCGGTGCACGGCATCCAAGTACGTTGAGCCGCGGGCTCGGTCGGCTCGGACCCGACGGCGCCACGCCACGTGTGACCGTGTCGCCCACCGGGCGCGCCACCGTCGGGTGGACCGATCGCGCGGGCCAGCTTCGCGCCGCGGAGTTGCGCACGACCGGGCGCGGACCTTCGATGGTCATCTCGGATGCCGGACCGCCCGCGCAGCCGCTCGCCATCCAGCGCGCGCCGACGGGCGAGACCGTCGTGCTGTCCCTGCGCGGCGCGTGCCCGTGCCCGTCGTACTGGACGTTGCAGGCCACGCTGCGGTCACCGAGCCGGGCCTTTGGAGCGCCCGAGCAGGTGGCCGCCGAACGACTGCCCAACCCGTACGCGTGGCTGGTGATCGACCCCTCCCGGCGGCTCGCGCTCGCAGCCTACGACTTCGCCCGCCAGCGGCTGACCGTGGCCGCGCGGCCGTACTAGCCCGCCGCGCCATCCCCGAGGTCGCTCGGATTGGCGCTACGCGCTTTCGCCTGCTTGCGGCGGTCGCAACTTCATGCTCGGCCGATCCAAAGCACGAAGCCACGACCAGCTTTCCTTCCATGCTCAAGCGGCTTCGCCGCCGCGGCCGGCTGCGCGCGGCTCGCTGCGCTCGCCGTGCTCGCCAGCCCACACCCAAGACGCCGAAAAGCACCCGGCAGGCCGCCCACCCTTCCCGACCTCTCGCGGGGCGGCCCCTTACCGCCAGGCCCGGCCGCGTGCTACGCACAGCGTAGGCGAACGGCTAGCTCCGGCGTCCGGCGTCAAGCGGACCGCTGCGCGGCTGGCTGACGCCCCGTCCTGTCGGACTCCGCCTGACCCCGCCGCCCGCCTCCGCTGATGCGCGGGTCAAGCCGGCTGCGCCGGGGCCTGCCGAGGCAGCTCGACCACACCTCTCCCGGGGAAAGACCGGGGAAAGAACACCTCTCAGAACCCGATATCCGCTGGCTCGCGTTGCCCTCGTCGGAAGTCGCGCCCGTGGCCGCCCAGAGCCCGCAAAGCGCGCTGTAGAGCCAAGATTTCGCGAGGTGTGGAGCGGAGGGGGTGGGATTCGAACCCACGGTCCGCTTGCACGGACTCCGGTTTTCAAGACCGGCGCGATCGACCACTCTGCCACCCCTCCGGATTCCGCGTAAGCGTAGGAGCCCGCCGCGCCGTGTGCTTAGGTGGGCGATCGATGTCCTGGAACGGACTATTCGGCGGCTCGGGCCGGCGCCGCTCTCCCGTCGGGCGGCTGCGCGGCGGTGGAGACATCGCGGTCGACCTCGGGACCGCCAACACCGTCGTGTACGTGCGCGGGCGCGGCATCGTGCTGTCCGAGCCGTCCGTGGTGGCGATCGACCAGCGCACCGGCGAGGTCCACGCCGTCGGCGCCGATGCGCAGCGCATGATCGGCCGCACGCCCGCCACGATCTCCGCCGACCGTCCGCTGCGCCACGGCGTGATCGCCGATTTCGAGGTCACCGAGGCGATGCTGCGCCAGTTCGTCACCAAGGTTCTCCCCTCGCGCTTCTCGCGCCCACGCATGGTCATCTGCGCGCCGTCGGGGATCACCGAGGTCGAGCGGCGGGCCGTCGAGGAGGCCACGCTGAGCGCGGGCGCCCGCGAGGTCCACCTGATCGAGGAGTCGCTCGCGGCCGCGATCGGGGCCGGGATCGACATCGCCGAGCCCGTCGGCCGCATGGTCGTGGACGTCGGCGGCGGGACGTCCGAGGTCGCCGTCGTCTCGCTTGGCGGCCTGGTCGTCGCCCGCTCCCTGCGCGTGGGCGGGTACGACCTCGACGACGCGATCACGAACCACATCCGGCTCGAGCACCGCATGGCGATCGGCTCGCAGAGCGCCGAGGCGATCAAGCTGGCGGCCGGCTCCGCGGAGCCGCTGCACGAGGAGATCGAGACCTCGATCCGCGGGCGCGATCTCGCGTCCGGGCTCCCCCGCGAGATCCTGCTGACCTCCGAGGAGGTTCGCCAGGCGATCGCCCAGCCGCTCGCCGAGATCATGACCGCGATCCACGCCACCCTCGAGGAGACCCCTCCGGAACTCGCCGCCGACATCACCACCGAGGGCATCCTGCTGGCGGGCGGTGGCTCGCTGCTGCGCGGCTTCGAGGAGCGCGTGGGCCGCGAAACCGGCATGCCCGTGCGGCTCGCCGAGGATCCGCTCGCCTGCGTCGCCACCGGCGCGGGCATGTCCCTCGAGGAACTGGACACCCTGCCGCGCGGGCGCCGCCACCGCACGGCCTGACCGCCGGGGCTCTACACTCCCCGAATCCGGGACAGGTGGCCGAGTGGCTGAAGGCACTCGCCTGCTAAGCGAGTATGGGGTTTATAGCTCCATCGCGGGTTCGAATCCCGCCCTGTCCGTCCCAGAACGCCCTGCAAGTGCGCGATTTCTCGGCTGCGCGCCGCGGGGCGTTTCCGGGTCGTGGAGGCGCCGGTGGAGGCGGAGCTACCGGCGCGAGTCCGTCCTGCGGCTCCGGTAGACCCGTCCCCGTTCCGTGGCCGATGTCGTTTACGAGCTACTGATGACGCGGCGTGCGCTTGAGAAGCTCGGCGCTCGCAGCGTTTCTCGGTCGGAGGTCGGGTAGCTCCCGCGCAACCGGTACGCGAGGATTCGCAATCCGCGCGCGCCAGGGCTGCGGCGTCTGATGGTCGGGCGCACCGTTGACGCTGGTGATCGAGCAGACCGCTGATCCCACGACGTGGCTGGTGGTCACCGGTGGAGTGCGACGTTTGGCGGAGCAGAGCCTTCTTCATCGGTAGGCAGATGCCCTGGGACCCGTGGACAGATACCGATCCGCAGCCCGGCGACGTTGACGCCGTCTTGGCGCTGCTCGATGAGAACGCGGTCGAGTTCCACGAGGGTGACCCGTCGGCGCGCTGCGTGTACTTGTGAGCGTCGAGGGTGAGGACGTGGCGCGCCGGGAGCGGATCGCCGAGACGCCGCGGCGTCTCGCCAGACGAGGCCGTCGCGGCGCTGCTGCGTGAGGCGGATCGCTCGGCGAGCTAGCCGGGCGTCTTCTTGTCGAGCTGCTGGCGCGCGCCTGTGGGGTTGGGCCGGCGAGCACCGCCACGAGCGTGGCGAGGTCGTGTAGATCGGGCGTGGGCCGGCGTGTCCGGTCGTCGCGGCGGGCGGGTGAAGCGGTATGCGTCCTCGACGGGGCCGCCTGACCGACCGGCCGCCGCTCAGTCGGGCCGCCGGTCAGCGACGAGCGCGAGCAGCTCGACGACGCGCGCTGGCAGCACGGGGTGGGCGGCCTGGCCCTCGCCGGCCTGCAGCAGCGCCTTATAGTGGGCGAACTTGCGCTTGGGTACGCGCTTGTCGTGGCTCAGGGCGTAGGTCAGCGTCGCCACCTTGTCGGCCAGTGCCACGTCGATCGCATCGGGCCCCGCCCGGATGATCTGCGTGCGGAGCGCCCGCTTGCGCGTACGGTAGTCGGCGATACCTGCGTCCTCGGTCAATGCCGCGACGAGCACCGCGACGCGCTTGCCGAAGCGCTTGCGCACCCGGGCCGGCGTCCATGCGGTGTCCTCGACGATGTCGTGCAGCAGGCCCACGACCTGGATGGGTTCCTGGCAGCCAGCCGCCCGCAGCGCCTCGGCCACGGCGTGGGCGTGCTCGACACCTTTGCCGGGCTTGACCCGCACGCCATGGAAAGCGTCCTCGATCGCTGCGGCGGCGAGCTCGAGCGGGGTCGGTTGTTCGCTGACGTGCACGACGGTCACCGCGACCAGGCTATGCGTGGTTTGGAGCGAATAGTCGGCGTAGCTGCGAGGAAGCGGCGACAGCGGGCGAATCGGTTTGATTACCAACGTCGCGCCGAGCCGACCGCGCGACGGCCGAGCAAGAGCGCTGCACTCGACAGAGATCCGTTGTCGGCACCGGACGACAGGGAAGTCGCCTCTCGCGCAAGCGCGGGCGCTGTTGTCTACCGGCGAACGCGAAAACGGCGATCGGGCTCAGCCGGTCACGCCACACGGTACATGGACGAAGAGGGGCGCGGGACCGTCGGTCTCCCAGCCGGGCAGCCCGGACGCCCAGTCGATCGCGCTCGCGGCCTCCCGGGCGGTCAGTTCGACACGGACCCGTCCCGCCAAGAGTGCCCGAATCGCGGTCGGGGCGTGCGCCTTTCGCGCCTGCGCCTCCGCCCACCACTCGGCGGAAAAGGCGCTGTCGCTTACTCGCAGGGCGTGATAGCTCGGGCTCATGGCTGCGGCTCTCTGCGACGCTAGGTGGTGGATGTCGCTCTCGCGGGCATCACGGATGCGGGCGTTCTGGGAGGTCATCGGGGCTCCTCGCGGACCGGCTCTGAGGTTGCCTCTCCTCCACGCGCCTAACGATCCGCGCTGCCGCCGCGCCATGCATCTGTAGTTCGCATCCAAGTCCAGCCGGGCAAGTACGGACGGCAAGTCGCGGGTTGATGTCGTCGCCGCCCAGCGGCCGCCCACGTGGTGGCCCTGCAGAATCCGCGTCCAGGGAAGCATGTGCGCGCCATCGACGCGAACCGGGCGTTCTGCGGGCGGCGCGTCTCGCCGATCGCCTGATGCAAGGGCGAACTACGGGAATCTCCCAGTCAGAACCCCACGGTGGCAAGTCGGCCGGACCGCCCGCGGGTGCCAGCGGAGAAGTGGCAGATTTGCAGCGATTTCGTGCGGCCTCGGGGTGGTCGAAGAGCCGCGGCGTGCTCTAAGCGAGTGTGGGATCTATAGCTCCATCTCGGCCTCGAATCCCGCCCTGTCCCCTCCACCGGACGGTCACGGCTAAACTGACCGCCCGCACGTCTGCGCCCGTAGCTCAGCTGGATAGAGCGTCGGTCTACGGAACCGAAGGTCAGAGGTTCG
>CAWBYD010000004.1:0-542069 GCA_963792915.1 uncultured Solirubrobacteraceae bacterium | reverse complement strand
CACGATCACCCGCGCACGCGTCGCCGGCTTCCTGCTGGGCTTCCTCGGCGCCGTCCTCATCGTCGCGCCGTGGCACAGCGAGGGCGCCTCCGCCACCGGCGCGATCGCCTGCCTCGCCGCCGCCGCCAGCTACGGCGTCTCCTACGTCTACATGCGCCACTTCCTTACCGGCCGCGGGACCACCCCGATCGCTCTCGCCACATCGCAGATCACTGTCGGAGCACTGATCCTCATCATCACGGCGCCCGTGCTCGCCGACCAGGCCGTCGACCTCCAGCTCGACGTCGTCGCCAGCGTCCTCGCCCTCGGCGCCCTCGGGACCGGACTCGCCTACCTCCTCAACTACCGCCTGATCCAAGACGAAGGCGCCACCACCGCCTCCACTGTCACCTACTTGCTCCCGATCGTCGCCGTAGTCCTCGGCGCCATCGTACTCGGCGAGCCGATCACCTGGAATCTCTTCGCCGGCACCGCGATCGTCCTCGCGGGTGTCGGCGTCTCGGACAAGAGGTTAGGCGCAGTACGAGCGTCTTCAGATCTCCGTTAGTTGTGCGGGATCACGGTTTCCTCCCCACATCGGATCACAAGAATTCCCCAGGTTGATCGCGCGTAGACAGGCGAGCTGAGACGCAGGCGAGCCTTGCCCGTAGGGCGAGGTGAGCCTGTGTCTTAGCTCGCCTGCGCGGGTCTGTCCGGGGGCCCTCCCAGGGTCGCGGGTGCTCAAGCCACGCGACGCTGCTCGGGAGGGCCCCCAGGGGATGCTCACACAGGAGGACGGAGTGGAGATCTACGCGCTGCATGCGCGCGGCTGGTCGGTGTCTGCGATCGCCAGACACACCGGCCGTGACCGCAAGACGGTCCGCAAGTACCTGCACGGCGGCCGGCCCGGCCGCGAGCCGGTGCCGTCGTGTCTGGAGCCGTTTCGGGCGTATATCGCCGCGCGGTTCGTGGATGACCCGCACCTGGACGGCAGCGTTCTCTACCGCGAGCTCGTCGACGCCGGGTTCGCGCGCGCTTACACGACGATGATCCGCGAGCTGCGCCGGCTAGAGCTGCGACCGGTCTGCCACGTCTGCCAGCACCGCCGCGGCCGCTGCGTCACGACCGAGATCGAGCACCCGCCGGGCGAGGAGATCCAGTTCGACTGGCTGGAGCTGCATGAGACGCCGTGGGGTGCGCCGGCGTACGTGCTCGTCGGCGCGCTGTCGCACTCGGGGCGCTTCCGCGGCGTGTTCTGCGAGCAGATGACGTTCGGGCATCTGGCCGCCGCGGCGCACCGGGTGCTGGTCGCGCTGGGCGGCACCGCGCAGGTGTGGCGCACCGACCGGATGGCCACGATCGTCGTGCCCGACAGCGACCGGCTGACGGTCGACGCCGCGCAGATCGCCAAGCACTACGGCGTCGAGATCGCGGTCTGCCCGCCGCGGCGCGCGCAGCGCAAGGGCGTCGTCGAACGCGCGATCGGGTACACGACCGGCTCGTGGTGGACCAGCGCGTCCGTCACCGGGCCCGCGCAGGCCCAGCAGGACCTCGATCGCTGGTGCGAACGGATCGCCGACCAGCGAGCGCGCCCGGACGGCCAGACCGTCGCGACGATCGCCGCCAGCGAGCCGTTGAGAGCGCTGCCGGCCCGAGCGTACCCGGCGCAGATCCGCGTCGAGCGTGTCGCGTCACGGTCGGCGCTGGTCGCCTTTGACGGCAACCGCTACAGCATCGCGCCCGCGCACGCCGGACGCACCGTCACCGTGCTCGCGCGGGTCGGCGACCCGCTGCTGCGGATCGTCTCCGCGGCCGGGGAGATCATCGCCGAGCACCGCCAAGCCCTCGCCGGCGCCGGCCAGACGATCCGCACCGCAGAGCACGCCCGCGCGCTCGAGCACGCCGTGCTGGCCGCCTTCACGACCCAGACGACGTGCGAGCGCAAGCGCAACCGGCCACCATCTGACGCGGCACTGGGCGCGCTCGCCGCACTGCGCGGCGTCGACCCGGGCACGCCGGCACCGGCCACGCTGGACCGCTACGCGCAGCTCGCGCAGGCCTGCTGATGCGCGCCGAGCAGTTCACGAGCACAGGGGTGATCGCGTGAGCCCGGACACGCTCTACCAACAACTCCGCGAGCACCTCGCGCAGTTGCGCCTGAGCACGGTCGCCGACCGGCTCGCCCCGGCGCTGGAAGCGGCCGAGCGCGACAAGCCCGGCTACACCCGCTTCCTCGCCGACCTCCTGGCCGCCGAAGTCCAGGCCGCCGAGCAGCGCCGCCTCCAAGGCCGCCTGCGCTTCGCGCGCCTGCCCGCCCGCAAGACGCTCGAGCAGTTCGACTTCTCGGCCCAGCCCTCGCTCGACCGGCGGCTCGTCGAAGACCTCGCCACGCTGCGCTTCATCGAGGACAAGGCCAACGTGCTGCTCATCGGACCGCCCGGCGTTGGCAAGACCATGCTCGCGACCGCGCTCGGCCACAAGGCCATCGAGGCCGGCTACCGCGTCTACTACACCACCGCCGCTGACCTCGTCGCCCGCACCACCCGCGCCGCGATCGAAGGCCGCTGGGCGACCACCATGCGCTTCTGGAACGGCCCGCAGCTTCTCCTGATCGATGAGCTCGGCTACCTGCCGATGCCCAGCGACGCCGCCTCACACCTCTTTCAGGTCATCAGCCGCCGCTACGAACACGGCAGCATCGTCCTCACGACCAACCGCGGAATCGCCGACTGGGGCCACATCTTCGAAGACACCACCGTCGCCGCCGCCATCCTCGACCGCCTGCTCCACCACGCCACCGTGCTCTCGATCTCCGGCGACAGCTACAGGATGCGTCGCCACCGCGACACCATCGCGTCGCTGCGCCCAGCCCTTACCACACGCCTTCAGGGTGGGGAAATCCCATGATCGAAGGTGAGGAATTTCGATGATCCTTGACATTAGTGTCCGCGCGTGGCTCCCTTTGCGGTTCGTGTACGCGCCTACGCGGCGGCGCACTTCGAGTTCGAGGACGTCATGGTCATCCGATGGGTCGACGCGACTGCGATGCTTCAGAGCGAGTACACAGGCGGAGCGGACGGTCGAGCCTACGCAGTCACGATCCACGGTGAGATTCGCGGTGAGGGGAGTTCACTCGATGAAGCCCAGCCGCGCTTGGGCCGCGCCATCGCGAGCACTTTTCCGCTGATCGCTCTGGCAGCGAACGCCGCGATCGCCCCGCCGCTTCCGATTGCCGCGCACGGGCTCGATTTGGCCAGCCCTCAGCGATTCGTGGGCTACCAGACGCCCGGTCCGAACGAGTGGTTTCCGCCGGGCGCACGGAAGATCGACGTGCCAGCCACGACAGCCCTTGCGACGAAGGTCGTCAACCATCCTGAGTCGGCATTGCTGCAGCGAGCGATCGAGACGTACCGCCGCGCCTTATCTCATTGGGTCCCAGAGGAACATCTCCTCGCAGGCGAATTTCTCTTTATCTCGGCCGAGACCCTCAGTCGATTCCTGATCGAGAGCCGCGCCGCCACCCGTGGAGTGTCGCCGAAGAACCTGGCGAGGCTGGAGGGCGCGCAGAGCGAGAAGCAACTCAGGTGGCGCTTCCTTCGCGACGAGATCTTCGCGGGCGACGAAGCGGCACTCGACGCGATGACGCAGGCGAGCAACGGATTCGAGCACGGGTATATGGCGATCGACGAGGTCCGAGGCCTTATTTCCAGTGTGCTCGAGCAATCGTTCGGGTTCGTTCGACGGGCTCTGATTGACGCATCCGGTGCTGACGCCGCCTCGCGGAATCGCCTGTTAGGCGAGTCGTACGACGAACCGCGCGGGCTCGTCCCGGTAGTCCGGTCAGCCCGCGGTCATCTCTCACGGCGCGACGACGGCCAGCCGCCCGGCGAGATGCCCGGCGGCGCGATCGAGCTTGAGTGGGACGTCAGGCTGCTGCACGTCGCTTCGAACCCCCATGGCACAGCAAGGATGACGTGGCGGAGCAAAGCGGAACCCACGAAGCTACCCCCCAATACGACACTCGACATCACCGGATACACCCTCCGAGCGGCTCACGTGACTCCGGCTCAGGACCCGCCACAGTCCGCAGGCGGACCAGGCGACCTTGCGCATGACGAGAACGACGAGACCTGAGCCGCACTGTCACTACGCCGCGCGGGCATCAACCGCGGCACCGGTGTAAGGCATCTCCCGAGGCAAGACACCTGTCGAGTCCCGGCTGATGCTGACACTCGGCCCTAGGTTTCGTAGACGTTGCCCGGGTTCATGGTCTGCTCTGGCGAGGATGCGCCGTTGCCGCGTGCGGGCTCGCTGGGAGTGCCTCTCACTCCGCGTCAAACACGCCGTCGCCAGCAGTCGGTCGCGGCGAGTTGTGTTCCGGCAGCCACGCGCCGCGAGCGACCTCTCGCGCGAGAGGCGAGCGCATCACGTCACGCTTCTGGCATGCCTGCCGCCACAGCGGCGCGCGGGAGCGCGGGGCTACCACGGCAGCGTTCTCGTGCCGCAGTCATAAGGTTCCAACGTGGCGTCGGCGTACTGCCAGCCCCGTGATCGCGCGGCGCGGCGCGGCATCCTCACGAGGAACGGGCCACGATCTCCTGTCGGACCGCGCGCCGCACCGCCGCTCGGCCAGCGGCCGCCTTCAGACCCGACCGGAGTTCCGGATCGCCGGTCCTTAGGAACGCATCGAACTGCTCGGCTTCCTCGTTCAGCACGGTGTCCCGGTCCTCGCCTGCATTGACCCGCGGCTGCGCCAGCGTCTCGTTCCACGCTTCGAGCAGTTCGGCTTCCTCAAGCACATGGCGAGATGCCTCATCAAGCCGCGGAAGCGAAATTCTCGCGCGCGTCAAGCACATCACGAATCGCTGTTGGAGCAACAGTATGCCGTCTTCTGACAGTGTCGCGATACGTCGATTGATGTCGAGCTCCTCCGTCCTAAAGAGGCCGACTTGCTCGAGCAGGGCGGCGCACGGCGCGCCATCATCGAGGTCCGGGAGCGGGAACACCCGCAAGTGGCCCGTCGCCCATTGATCCAACGGGACCGCTTGGTATTCGACCAGCGGGGCAGCCTGCAGCACCGGCTTCAGCTGACCCGCCGCACCGCGCATCGTGCAGGGATGCGTCATCAGGAGAATCGCGCGGTGTTCCCGGGCGTTGGGGATAGCCACGCCCTCGAACACGTCTCCCTGCATGATCGGCCGCCATGGCCGAACGGGGTTACCGCGATCGATATAGAGCGCGTCCGCTTCGGCGGGTCGATCGAGGAAGTCCCCCATTCGCGTCTACGCCAACACACGACTCAACGGTCGTCGACGTCAACGATCGCCGGCAGCCCGTCGGGGGCCTCGATGACAGTGAAACGCCGGTCGGCCTTGTCGCGCCACGCTGGGTCGAAACGATCGAGGGCGTCGTGCGCTCCGATCGCCTGTGCGGCCAGGTCCAGAACCAGGTCGAGTTCGCCGGCGCCATAGAGGTCGATGGCCGAATAGTCCGTGTCATCCGAGATGGGCATCTCGAGCCAGGAGGCCACGTCACTGAGCGGGTTCGCGGACTGCGTCACCGACTCCAGAAACGCGATGACGCGGGCGATCCCGCGGCGGTTGTCACCGGTGATGCTCTCCCCACGTCGCCACTTTCGAACGGCCGCCGAGGTCACGCCAACCAAGCGCGCGATCAGCGCCCAAGACAGACCCCACGCAGTTGCGAGCTCGTCGAGCAACTCCCGCGGCTCGCGCTGGGCGATTACGGTGGTGCGTTCATCGAGCTGCCGCCGACGCACACCGCGGTACCCGTCCGCAACCTCGCGATCAAGGATTCCAACTCGATCGCGAAGCGCGGACCAATCGTTCAGAGCCGAGCCCCCTGTCTGCCGCCGATCGCTCAACCGATGGACCTGGGGCGCTTCGCCAGCCGTCGACTTGTCGACAACGTCGGTCACACGGGATCCTTTCGCAACACGTCATTTCGGAGCTTGTCTGTAATGGCAGCCTCGAAGACTTGTCGAACAGGCAAATGGAGTTCATTGCAGAGCGTGAGCGCCACGTCAAGCGAGAACTCCGGGACCAGATCCTCGAGCGACGACCAGAAGCTGTCTATGTCGAGAAGGAAGTACGGGCCGCTCGCAGCTGACTTCAGTCGCAACGGGCCGTTCGGGTCGACGCTCCAGCCACTCGTTGCGCCGTACCGCAAGATCAGCGCCCTCTGCTCCGCGAGCTGGTATTCGACAAGGCCCTGCGTCACCTTGGCATCCGCGTTGATCAGCGAAACGGGTCCCTGCAGGCACGGCGCAACGTAGGGTGCCCAGTCTGCTGGGCGCTCGACCTCCGGGATGCGGACTTCATCGATGTAACGCAGACCGATTCGCTGCACTCCAGGCAGCTCCTCTACAGCCACCAACGCTTCCAGCGCAACCCTGACCATCTCCCGGAAATCTTCATAACGGACGTACGCCGAGGTTTCAACGAGGATGGAATCCGCATTGAGCGTTGCGCTCGCCGTGCGGTCGCGATTCATCATCCGCAGGCCAGTCGCCAAGCCCGCAAAGCTTCCGGCCCGTAGGGGCGCCGGCGCCGCTACGCCCGTCGGCGACAGTTGCAGGCTGAACCCGCCCATCGACGCGGGTGTCGCCGCTGGGATCGGAAAAGTCCCACGAAGCCGCGCATAGATCTCTCGCTTAGCGGTCTCGTCCTGCAGAGACGGCACCGGCGGGAACGTCAACTCGAACGCCACGAAGCGCAGCGGAGCGGCAGGATAGATCTCGCGGTCTTTGTCTGGATACCCCGACTGCCATCTCTCCTCCTGAACGCCTGATGCGTCGTGGGTCATATGTCCTCCATAGCCACAGTCTGTCCGTAGATACTAAGCGCAACCGAAAGCGAACCGCAATGCGAACCAGGGGCGAACCATAGTACGGGAGTTATCGGCGGCACAGCGCCGAACCCACAGCCTGCAGCCCTTCGCGGCCTTGCCGGCCATCGCAGGTACCGCAGCGCCATAGCCAGTTTCGGTCGGGTCTATCCAGGCTTCAGCGAGCTCCCCGCGTCAGGCACCCGCGGGGTGAAGACCTTCTCTACGACCATCAAGGGCGGCGGCTTCGCCGCCGCCGCGCCGGCTGCGGGCGCTCGCTTCGCTCGCGTCCTCGCCGGCGCCAACGACGAGGACCGGACTCGCACGAGGACCCTCAGCAAGCCAGGGCCCCGAGGCGGATCTCAAGACGACCGTCCCACCCGAGCCCCAACCCCCTATCGTGCCCGTCGCCACCAGCCGACCACTTGCCTGATCCGATGACCCGCCCGCCGCAGCCGAACCCCCGACGCTCGTTCGACCTGCTCGTCGCGACCGCATACCTCGTCATCGCCACCTACTTCGTGTGGTCATGGTTCGACGAGGAAGGCGTCCCGTTCGCACTCGGGCTCGGGGTGATCGGCGCCTTCCTGATCATCATGTTCGACGTGGGCCTCCGGCTGATCAGACGCCGCAAGACGTCCTGACCACGACGGTCGAGCCTAGCCCTCACCGCGGCGTACACGTCAACGGCGGGCATCGAGGGGAGCGGGGTCGCGAGGCGCGCCGCCGGTCGCGAGGCCCGAGCGCCGAACCGTAGCCAGCGGACGCGAACGACAGATACGGGCGTGGTCAGGCCCTCGCGTGCCGGGACGGATCGGCAACGGCGGGATTCGTCAACGTGGACCGCGAGCAGGCGACGCTTCACCCACCCGCGGCGGCCGCCCGGGCCATGCACACCCCGTGCACACGCACGCCGGGTCGCGCAGGATGCCGCCAGATCGGGCGGTCGACGCCAGCGGCCCGCAAACCCGCGCAACTGCGATGCTTCAGCGCTCCGAAGGCCCTCCGAGAGCCCTCCAAATCCGCGCTGCGCCGACCTTACGAGTGAAGTGCTCTACCAACTGAGCTACGTCGGCGCAGCGCGCAGGGTAGCGAAGTAGCGCCCGCGTGACAGCCCGCCCGAGCGGAACACGAGAGCGAGGCGAGATGCAGCCAGGCACCGCGCGAGCCGCGATTTCAGCGGACTGCGCGCGACCCGCGGCTAGCATCGGCCGGGTGCGTGGAGGAGTCCTAGCCGCGGGGGCGGCCACCGTGCTGATCGCCGGCGCGCCCGCGCCCGCGGGCGCGCAGGCGCCCTCGCCCCCCGTGTTCACCGTCGCCACGAACCAGGGCCCGGTGACGGCGAGCGAGGACGACCTCGCGCACTGGCTGCACGTCGCGCGCCGCACGGTGCCCGGCAGGCCGACGTTCCAGGACCTCCAGCTCGAGGCGATGGACACGCTGCTCAACGGCGCCTACCTGCGCGCCGAGGCGCAGGAGCAGGGCATCACGGTGACCGACCGCGAGGTGTCGCGGGCCCTGAACCGCCAGCGGCCGCAGCTGTTTCCGCACATCGCCCAGTACCGCCGCTACCTCGTGCAGACGGGTCAGACGCGCGCGGACCTGCTCGAGCGCTCGCGCCAGGACCTGCTCGCGACGAAGCTCAAGGCCCGCGCCGCCACGCCCGCGGTCGACGCGGTGACGCCGCAGATCGTCGCGCGCTACGTCGACCAGCACCCGCGCTTCATCCCCGAGCGCCGCGACGCGCTGATGATCTTCACCGCCCATCGCGACGACGCGCGGGCGGCGTACCGCCAGCTGGCCGGCGGCGCTCCGTTCGATCAGGTCGCCCGGCGGTTCAGCCTCGACGAGGTCTCCAAGGCCCGGGGCGGCTTTCAGTCCAAGCTCCGGCGCAGCAACGTCGAGCCGCGGCTGGCCAAGAAGCTGTTCGCCGCCCACCGGCTGCGCCTCGAGGGGCCGGTGCACACCAAGTTCGGCTACTACGTGTTCGCGGTCACGCGCATCTACCCGCGCCGGCCGGTCACGCGCGCGCGCCAGATCGACACGGCGACGGCAAAACTGAAGTCCGAGGCGCAGGACCGCGCGCTCGCGGCGTTCGCGACGTCGTTCGAGAGCAAATGGTCAGCGCGGACAACGTGCGCCCCGCGCTTCACGTTCGACCCGCGCTGCGCCAACCGCGCCTGACTAAACCGAATTCTGGGCCGGACGCGCTCGTACATCCGCCGAACTTGGCAGCGGCGCATTGCTCGGACTTTCCGAGCCGCCTAGATTCGGTGTGACAAGCGTCGGGGGCTCCGGCGCGCCTTGACCGGAATTCGAGGAGTGAATGAGTGATGCGGTGGCCACGGACGGTCCTCCGCCCCCAGGTTCTCGGGGGATGCGCGTGACCGAACGCTTTCAGCGTGCGCGGGTGCCGAGTTTGCCGACAATCCTGTTTGCGGATGCGAGCGAGGATTTTCGCGCCATGGCTCGGGACGCGCTCCTGGAAGGTCGCAGCGCGACGGACCTGCGGATGGTCGCCGACGGCACCGAATTGCTCGCGTATCTCCAGCGGGACGGCGCACCGGACGGCGCGCTGAGACCGTTTCCCTCGCTGATCGTGATCGACGCGGCGCTGCCCGGCGCTCCGGCCGGCGCCGAGGCGATCCGCGCGCTCAAGCAGAACCCGGCGACGCAGCCGATCCCGATCGTCGCGCTGGGGGCGGACGACGAGCCCCCGACGGTCGCGGCGGCCTACGAGGCGGGCGTGAACACGTACATCGTCAAGCCGGTGACCTTCCTCGCGCTCGTGCGGCTGATGAAGGTCTTCACCGCGTACTGGCTCGAGACGGCGGAGCTTCCGCCGGCGGCGGCGTGATGGCGGGACCGCTGCCGGACCCGCTGCGCGTCTTAGCGGTGTCGGCGGACGCCGCACGCCACGCGCCGGTGCGCGCGCTGCTGAAGGTGTTCCCCGGCACGACGACGCAGGTGCAGCACGTCACGAGCCCGGACGACGCGCTCGCGGCGCTGCAGTCCGGCCTGCACGACGTCGTGCTCGTGGACCGTGAGATCGACCCGCCGGGCACGGACGGCCTCAACGTCGCCGAGAACCTCGTCCGCCACGCGCCCGACACGCCGATCATCGTGCTCAGCCACACCGCCGACCGGCGGGCCGACGCCGAGGCGGCGGAAGCGGGGATCGCCGACTTCCTGCTCGTTCCCGGCCTGAGCGCCGACCGGCTCGAGCACGCGATCCGCTATGCGCTGAAGCACCAGCGCACGCTGCGGCGCCTGGCCGACTCCGAGGAACGCCAGGCGCTGGCGCTGCGCGGCGCCAACGACGGCATCTGGGACTGGGACGTGGCCGCCGACCGCGTCTTCTACTCGCCGCGCTGGAAGCAGATGCTCGGCTATCCCGAGCACGAGATCGGGGTCACCCGCGGGGAATGGCTCGGCCGCGTGCACCCTGACGACCGCGCGGCGCTCGCGCAGGCGCTCGAGACGCACCTGGCCAACGCCGCCGGCGAGCACTTCGAGTACGAGCACCGGATCCAGCACCGCGACGGCGGCTACCGCTGGATGCTCGTACGCGCCACGGCGGTCCGCGAGGGCGGCGGCCGCGCGACCCGGATGGTCGGCTCGTTCACCGACATCACCGACCGCCGGGAGGCCGAACGGCGCCTGCAGCACGACGCGCTCCACGACGCGCTGACGGGACTGCCGAACCGGGTGCTCTTCCTCGACCGCCTCGACCAGTCGATCCGCCGCGCGCAGCGCCGCCACCCGGAGTGCTGCGCGGGCGTGCTGTTCCTGGACCTCGACCGCTTCAAGATCATCAACGACTCGCTCGGCCACGCGGTCGGCGACCAGCTGCTGCAGGCGGTGGCGCGCAGGCTCGAGGCCGCACTGCGCCCCAACGACACCGTCGCGCGCATGAGCGGGGACGAGTTCACGGTCCTGCTCGACGACGTGCGCGACCCGCGCGAGGCGACGGTGATCGCCGAGCGCGTGCTGCAGAGCCTGCGCGCGCCGTTCCTGCTGGACGGGCGCGAGCTGTTCGTCGGCGCGAGCATCGGGATCGCGCTCGCCACCGGGGACTCCACGCCCGCGCAGGTGATGCGCGACTCCGACGTCGCGATGTACCGCGCCAAGGCCGACGGCAAGGGCCGCCACAAGGTCTTCGACGCGGAGATGCACGAGCAGGTCACCCGGCGCCTGGACATGGAGGGCCAGCTGCGCGGGGCGATCGAACGCGCGGAGCTCGAGGTCGTCTACATGCCGATCGTGCAGACGGCGACCGGCCGCGTCGTCGGGTTCGAGGCCCTGCGCCGGTGGGCGGGGAGGATCGAGCCGCCGGACTTCGTCGCGATCGCCGAGGAGACCGGCCTGGCCGTCCCGCTCGGGCGCCAGGTGCTGGAGGCCGCCTGTCAGGCGCTCGTGCAGTGGCGCCAACTGCCGCGCGGCGCCGGGCTCACGATGGGCGTCAACGTGTCCGGCCGCCAGCTCGCCGAGCCGGGATTCGTGTCGATGCTGCGCGCCGTCCTGCGCACGACCGGCCTGGACCCGCGCGCGCTGCGGCTCGAGGTCTCCGAGCACGCGCTCGCGCGCGGACGCGGGGACGACGCGACGCGCCGCGTGCTCGAGCACGTGCTCGAGGCGGCCGGCGTCCGCACCCACATCGACGACTTCGGCACGGGCGCCTCGCCGCTGCGGATGCTCCACCACTTTCCGGGCGACGCGATCAAGGTCTCGCGCTCGCTGGTGAGCGGGATCGGTCACGACGCGGGAGCGTTCGAGATCGTCCGCGCCGTCGTCGGGCTCGCGCACAACCTCGGGCTCGAGGTCATCGCCGAGGGCGTCGAGACCCGCGAGCAGCTGGACTACCTGAAGGTGATCGGCTGCGAGTTCGCCCAGGGTTTCTACATCGGCGCGCCCGTCACCGCGGAGGGGGCAAGGGCGCTGCTGGAGGCCGGAGTGCCCGCGCGCTGAGCCAGCGCGCGGGCCACCCGGCTGCTCCCGGTCAGTAACGCGCGGGGCGGTCGCTCTCGCGCTCGACGTCCTCGCGGCGGAAGCGTGTCGGACCGTCGGAATCCTGACCCGCGTCCGTCAACGAGCGGTCGGCGGACGTGCCCGCGAAGCGGTCGCGCTCGTCCTCGTCGATCAGCTCATGGTCGGCCATGCCGCGCTCGGTCAGGCCTGCACGCTCGCTGTGCAGCTCGGCCTGGGCCCGCTCGGCCTCGGCCTCGCGGGCGGCGACGCGGGCGCGCTGCTCGGCCAGGTCGGCCTCGCGTTCTCGCTCCGTGGCGGCCATGCGATGCTCGCCGGCCGCGCGCTCTCGCCGCTCGGCGAGGTCACGCTCGCGCCGCTGGACGCGCGCTTGAGCGCGCATGCGCGGCATGACGAGCGCCAGCGCGAAGAGGACCAGGATCACGACGACGACGATGGCGATAATGGCGCCGGTGGTCATCGGGAACCTCCCTTCGGTGTCGAAATGGGGATGAGGTCAACCTTCCCGGAGATGCCCGCGCGGCAAACGTTCGACCTCCAGGCGCACTCGACGCACTCGGACGGCTCGCTGCCCCCGGCCGAGGTCGTCGCGCGCGCGGCCGGCGCCGGGATCGAGCTGCTGGCGCTGACCGACCACGACACGGTCGCCGGCGTGGACGAGGCGCTCGCGGCCGCCCGCGCGCACGGCGTCACGCTCAGCCCGGCGGCCGAGCTGTCCGCCGTGCACGGCGAGTACGAGGACCTGCACATCCTCGGCTACGAGCTCGACCATGCGGACCCCGGCCTGCTGGCGGCGCTGCAGGACTTCCAGGCCGACCGCGGCCGCCGCGTGCTGGCCATGGCCGACCGCCTGCGCGAGCTTGGGTTCGAGCTCGGGGACGAGCCGATCAAGCCGGGCCGCCCGCACCTCGCCCGCGCCCTGCTCGAGCACAACGCGCAGCGCCTGCGCGACGAGGGCATCGACGGCCCGGACACGGTGTTCCCCGCGTATCTCGTCCCGGGCGCGCCAGGCTACGTGCGGCGCGAGCGCCCGACCGTCGCGGAGGCGATCGCGGTCATCCACGCGGCCGGCGGCGTCGCCGTGTGGGCGCATCCCTTCTGGGACGTCGACGACGCGCTGGAGCCGCTCGGCGAGTTCCAGGGACTCGACGGGGTCGAGGTCTTCTACACGACGTTCACGGAGGCGCAGACGCGCGGGCTGTACGCCGAGGTGACGCGGCGCGGGCTGCTCACCACCGGCTCGGCCGACTTCCATGGGCCCGAGCACCCGCGCTTCGCCCGCTTCGGCAACTTCGAGACCTACGGCCTCACGCCGGATCTCGGGCCGATCGGGTCACGCGCTCGGTCCCGGTATACACGTTGACCCGGCCGCGGCGCGCGAAGCCGGCCAGCGTCATCCCGCGGTCGTCGGCCAGGCGCACCGCGAGCGAGGAGGGCGCGCCGACGCCCACGAGGATTGGCGCCCCCGCCATCGCGGCCTTCTGCACCAGCTCGAACGACAGCCGCCCCGACACGCACAGCACGTGCGGGTGCAGCGGAACGAGGCCCTGCCCGAGCGCCCAGCCGATCACCTTGTCCATCGCGTTGTGGCGCCCGACGTCCTCCCGCACGGCGAGCAGCTCTCCCGCGACGGTGAAGAGCCCGGTCGCGTGCAGGCCGCCGGTGCGGGCGAACGTGGGCTGGCGCAGGCCGTCGGGGAGCGACGCGAGGCGCTCGCGGTCGATCGTCGGCCCAGGAAGCGCGTCGGGCGCGTCGACCGCGACCTCTTCGAGCGCGCCCTTCCCGCACACGCCGCACGAGGACGTCGTGTAGAAGTTGCGGCTCGACGGCTCGCGGTCGAGCGCGCCGACCTCGACCGTGTTGATCTCGAGCGTGGGCTCGACGGGCCGGGCCGACCGGATCAGCCCCTCGCCGAACAGGAAGCCGAGGGCCAGCTCGCCGTCCTCGCCGGGCGTGCGCATCGTGACCGCGACGGGCTTGCCGGCGGCGCGGATCTCGAGCGGCTCCTCGACCGCGACCTCGTCCTCGAGCCCCGGCGCGCGGACCGTCGCATACGCACCCCGGATCTCGACCTCGGTCATGCGAGGACGCTCTCCAGGCGGTAGGCGAGCGCCTCGCAGGCCAGCTCCTCGCTGACGTTGAGGACCAGCCGCGCGCGCGTGTCGTCGACCAGCTCCTGGGCCTTGCGCAGCGCCGCGGCCGGGCGGCCGGCGTCGGGCGTGAGGTCGCGGTCGGTGTTGAAGACGAGCTCCGGCGCTCCCGCGGCCGCGCACGCGAGGTCGCGATACCACAGGCCGGTCAGCTGCAGCGCGTGGTCGAGCGCCTCCGTCGCGGCGCGCCGCTCGGCCCGGCGGGCGCGCTCGGTGAACTCGGTCTCGCGCCGCTTGTGCTCCTTCTTGGGCAGGTACTGCAGCTCCTCGGCGAGCGCCGTCTCGACCTCGGCGCGCGCCGCGCTGCCGCGGGCGCGCGAGCGCTCGAGCAGCGCGCGCCACGGCTGCTCGGTGCCGGCGCGGCCGTGCAGCGGCGCGCGTGCGAGCGCCTCGGCGGCGTCGCGCAGCCCCGGGTCGCGCGCGAGAGCCAGCGCCTTCTCGCCGTCGCCGAGGCTCAGCCGCGCGCACGCCTCGGCGGTCTCTGACGCCACGCCGCGCTCGCGGATCCGCGCGGCCAGCGCTCCCGGCGCCGGCGGATCGAAGCGCACCGGCTGGCAGCGGCTGGCGATCGTCGGCAGGACCTGGGTCGGGCGATCGGTGAGCAGCAGGAGCACGACGTACGGCGGCGGCTCCTCGAGCGTCTTCAGGAGCGCGTTGGCCGCCTGGTCGATCAGCGTGTCGGCGCGCTCGAGCACGAAGATCCGGTAGCGCGCCTCGAACGGCGTGTGCGCGGCGGCCGCCACGACCGCCTCGTCGACGTCGCGGCGCAGCATCTCGTGCGCGCCGCTGGGCACGACCCAGGTCAGGTCCGGATGGGCGCCGTGCGCCGCGCGCATGCGGGCGTTGTCGGGATCGCGCGCGTCGCGGGCCAGCAGCTCGCCGGCGAACGCGCGCGCCGCGGCGCGCTTGCCGGAACCGGCGGGACCGTGCAGCAGGTAGGCGTGAGCGGGCTCGCCGCGCAGCGCGGCGCCGAGCACGGCGCGCGCGTGCGGATGGGCGCGCAGGAGCTCGTCAGTGTCCATAGCCGCCCGGGTGCGCCTCGTGCCAGGTCCATGCGTCGGCCACCATCTGCTCCAGCGAGCGCTCCGGCTCCCAGCCGAGCGCGGCGCGGGCGTGTGCGTTGGAGGCGACGAGCCGCGGCGGGTCGCCGGCGCGCCGGCCCTCCTCCGAGACCGCGATCTCGCGTCCCGTGACGGCGCGCGCGGCGGCGATCACCTCGCGCACCGAGTAGCCCGTGCCGGTGCCGAGGTTGAACACCTCGTGGCGGCCCGGCTGCGCCTTGTCGAGCGCCAGCACGTGCGCCGTCGCGAGGTCCTCGGCGTGGATGTAGTCGCGCACCGCGGTGCCGTCCGGCGTCGGGTAGTCGGTGCCGTAGATCGCGACGTGCGCGCGCCGGCCGGCGGCCGCCTGCAGCACGAGCGGGATCAGGTGCGTCTCGGGGTGGTGGTCCTCGCCCAGCGGCCCGCAGGCGCCCGCGACATTGAAATAGCGCAGGCTCACGGCGGCGAGGCCGTGCGCGCGGCACTCGTCGCCCAGCATGCGGTCGACTGCCAGCTTGGTGTTGCCGTAGGTGTTGACCGGATTCGGCGGATCGTCCTCGGTGATCGGGTCGCTCACCGGGTCGCCGTAGGTCGCCGCGGTCGAGGAGAACACGAGCCGCCCGACGCCGGCGTCGCGCATCGCGTCGAGCAGGTTGAGCGTCCCGACGACGTTGCCGCGGTAGTAGCGCTCCGGGTGCTGCTGGGACTCCGCGACCAGCGACAGCGCGGCGAAGTGCAGCACGCCGTCGAAGCCGGGAGCGAGCACGCGCGCCAGCGCGGGCTGATCGAGCAGGTCGCCCTGCACGAAGGCCGCGCCCTCGGGGACCGCGGCCCGGTGCCCGCGCACCAGCGAGTCCAGCACGGTGACGTCGTCGCCGCGCGCGACGAGCTGCTGAGCGACGATCGAGCCGATGTAGCCCGCGCCGCCGGTCACGAGGAGCCGCATGGGCGCCGGATCGTAGCGGGAGGGTGCCGGTAGACTCGGATACTGATGCGCATGCGCCCGATCACGGTCCTCGCGGCCGCGCTGGCGCTCCTGTCGTGCCCCGCCGCCTGGGCGCAGGACCCGACTCCGACCCCGACGGCCACCGCGGGCGAGTCGCAGTCGGCGTCCTCCGCGGGCGCGCCCAAGGACGCGACGAAGGAGGTCAAGCAGATCTACGACGACTACCGCGGCGACGGGAAGATCGACGCGTGCAATCACGCGCGCGAGGATCTGCAGAAGGCGCTCGACACGATCGAGCCGGCCTTCGACTCCGATTATCCCGACTTCCGCGTGGCGCTCGAGGCGGGCATCAAGCTGCACGACCGCAACGGCTGCGCGAACGAGGACAACGGCTCCGCGACGGCCACGCCGACGCCGTCGGTGACGGCCACCGCGACGTCGACGCCGAACGTGGGGACCGTGCCGCCGAGCGCCTCACCGTCGTCGACGCCGGAGTCGGGCCGGCTGCCGCAGGACTCCTCCGGCGATGGCACCGCGGCCACGCCGCCCGAGAGCGGCGCCACCCCCGCGCCGACCGCCGCGCCGACCGTGGCTCCCCCGGTCGCCACGCCGCCGCCGACGGCCGCCGTCACCGCGTCGCCGACGCCGACGCCGGTGATCATGCGCACCGCCCACGGGAGCCTCGTGCTGCCGCTCACCCTGCTCGGCGCGGCGCTGCTCGGGATCGCCGGGCTGGCGGTCTTCGCGGTCGCCTCGCGGCGCTCTCCGCGCCTCAGTCACGCCTGGCGCGAAGCCGCGTTCCGGACGCGCGGCACGTGGGCGGACTTCGCCGACTGGCTGCGCTTCGGGCGCTGAGGCAAACGCGCCGTATTTGCTGGCTCGAGCGAGTCGGCGAGACCCCGCAAAGTGCGGCCAGCCCCACTCTCGGCAAGCACCGCGGGCAGCTAAAATTTGGGTTGCTTGCAGGAAATTCCCAGACCGTGGCGACGGTGGTGCTCAGGCCTCGGTGGGCGGCCGTTCTGTCCGCCCGGACCGGCATAGTCGACCGTCCAAGTTTGAGGTCTGTGCCGTGGCTGGCACCCGAAGGGAGACGCGCGAATATGGAAGACACGACGCCGCACACAACACTGACGCAGGAAGGGCCCGCGACCGAGGCCCTGAGCGTGCGGCGCCTGTTCACGCGGCCTGGCGTGCATCCCTACGAGGACATCGAATGGGAGTCGCGCACCGCGGCCGTCGGAAGCTTCCGCCAGGACGGCGTCGAGTTCCCGAAGTCGTGGTCGCAGAACGCGACCAACATCGTCGCCCAGAAGTACTTCCGCGGCCAGCTCGAGGCGCCGACGCGCGAGCGCTCGGTCAAGCAGATGATCTCGCGCGTCTCGGGGACGATCGCCGACTGGGGGCGCGAGCGCGGCTACTTCGCCTCGGTCGAGGACGGTGACGCCTTCGAGGCCGAGCTCACGTACATCCTGTTGCACCAGGTGGCGGCGTTCAACTCGCCGGTGTGGTTCAACGTGGGCTTCGAGGAGTCGCCGCAGTGCTCGGCCTGCTTCATCCTCTCGGTCGAGGACACGATGGACTCGATCCTCGACTGGAACACGCGCGAGGGACGGATCTTCCGCGGCGGGTCGGGGTCGGGCATCAACCTGTCCAACATCCGCGGCTCGATGGAGCCGCTGTCCAAGGGCGGCACGGCTTCTGGCCCGGTCTCGTTCATGCGCGGGGCGGACTCGTGGGCGGGCACGATCAAGTCCGGCGGCAAGACGCGTCGTGCGGCCAAGATGGTGGTGCTGGACGTCGACCATCCGGACATCCGCGACTTCATCTGGTGCAAGGCCAAGGAGGAGGACAAGGCCGCCGCGCTGCGCGACGCCGGCTTTGACATGTCGATCGACGGCGAGGGCTTCCAGTCGATCCAGTACCAGAACGCCAACAACTCGGTCCGGGTCACCGACGAGTTCATGCACGCCGTCGAGGACGACGCGGACTGGCACCTGATCGCGCGCACGACGGGCGAGCCGGTCGGCGAGCCGGTCAACGCCCGCGAGCTGATGCGCGAGATCGCCGAGGCCGCGTGGCGCTGCGCCGACCCGGGCGTGCAGTACGACACGACGATCAACCAGTGGCACACGTCGCCCAACTCGGGCCGGATCAACGCGTCCAACCCGTGCTCGGAGTACATGCACGTGGACGACTCGGCGTGCAACCTGGCGTCGCTGAACCTGATGAAGTTCCGCCGCCCGGACGGGACGTTCGACGTCGAGCGCTTCCAGCACGTGGTGGACATCGTGCTGCTGGCGCAGGAGATCATCGTGTCGCCGTCGAGCTACCCGACCAAGGAGATCGGCGACAACGCGCGCGCCTTCCGCCAGCTCGGGCTCGGCTACGCGAACCTCGGCGCGTTCCTGATGTCCAACGGCTTCGCGTATGACTCCGACGCGGGCCGCGGGGCCGCGGCCGCGATCACGGCGCTGATGACCGGTCGTGCCTACGCGCAGTCGGCCAAGATCGCCGCCGCGATGGGGACGTACGACCGCTACGCGGAGAACCGCGAGGCGCACAACAACGTCATGCGCATGCACCGCGACGCGTCCTACGCGGTGCCCGCCGAGGTGGTCGAGGACACGGCGCTGCTGGCCGCCGCGCGCGAGACGTGGAACGAGGCCGTCGCGCTCGGCGAGCTCTACGGCTACCGCAACGCCCAGGCCACGGTGCTCGCGCCCACGGGCACGATCTCGTTCCTGATGGACTGCGACACGACCGGGATCGAGCCCGACTTCTCCTTGATCAAGTACAAGGAGCTGGTCGGCGGCGGCAACATGATCATCGCCAACCGCACGGTGCCGATGGCGCTGCGCACGCTCGGCTACGGCGAGGCGGCGGTGGCCCAGATCGAGGCCTACGTGGCCGAGCACGGCACGATCGTCGGCGCGCCCGGCCTCGCCAGCGAGCACCTGCCGGTGTTCGACGTCGCGGTCGGGGAGCGGGCGATCTCGCACGCCGGCCACATCAAGATGATGGGCGCCGTCCAGCCGTTCCTCTCGGGCGCGATCTCCAAGACGGTCAACATGCCCCAGACGGCGACGGTCGAGGACATCGCCGAGGCCTACATCCAGGCCTGGAAGCTCGGCGTCAAGGCGCTGGCCATCTACCGCGACGGCTCGAAGACCGCCCAGGCGCTGCGCACCGACGCCCAGGAGGTCAAGGCGATCAACGCCAAGGCCGAGGCTGCGCTCTCGGCCGGCGAGGAGATCTTCACGCAGTCCGAGGTCGACGAGCTGATCGCCGTCGCGGTCGAGAAGGCCGTCGCCCGCGCCAAGGCCCGTGAGGACGAGCCGCTCCGCAAGCGCATGCCGCGCGAGCGCAAGTCGCTCACGCACAAGTTCTCGCTGGGCGGCCACGAGGGCTACATCACGGCCGGCATGTACGACGACGGCACCGTGGGCGAGATCTTCCTGACCGACATCGGCAAGGAAGGCTCGACGCTGCGCGGGATGATGAACTCGTTCGCGACCGCGATCTCGATCTCACTCCAGTACGGCGTGCCGCTCGAGACCCTGGTGCGCAAGTTCGCCTACATGCGCTTCGAGCCCGAAGGAATCACCACCAACCCGGAGATCCCGTTCGCCAAGTCGATGCCCGACTACATCATGCGCTGGCTCGCCTCGCGCTTCCTGGACACCGACACCCAGGAGGAGCTCGGCATCCTCACGCCCGAGGTGCGAGCGCGCAAGATCGGCGAGGACGTCGCGTCCGGCGCGTCCGGCGGCTCCGCGCGCCCGTCCAACGGCGGCCACGTGCCGGCGAAGGCGTCCGCCGCGCCCCCGGCGGCACCGACCACCAGGCTCACCGACACGCCGCCCGTCGTCCCGGCGCGGCTGATCGGCCTCGATCTCGGGCCGGCGTGCAACCAGTGCGGCGGCATGATGCAGCGCACCGGCTCCTGCTACACGTGCTCGAGCTGCGGCAACAACACCGGCTGCGGCTGATCCTCGCGCCGCCATCGCTTCCCTCGACGGCCCGCCTCGGCGGGCCGTCGCCGTTCCGGCTCCCCCAGATGGGGGACGCGAAGTCGGGCGTCCTCGGCGGCCCGCCGAGAGCACGGGTATACGACGCCGTTCGCCCGACCTCCGGGGCATCGCGGCTGCGCTGCTCGCCACAGAACACGAGAGACGACCCGATGACCGCCACCGCCCCCGCCACCGACCTCGAGCGCCCCGTACCAGGCGAGATCGACACGCTCGTCGCGCGCGCCCAATGCGCGCTGGACGCGTACGCCGACTTCGACCAGGAGCGGGTCGACCTGATCGTCAAGAAGGCGTCCGTCGCCGCGCTCTCACAGCACATGCCGCTGGCGCAGCTCGCCGCTACCGAGACCGGCCGCGGCGTCGTCGAGGACAAGGCGGTCAAGAACGTCTTCGCGTGCGAGCACGTGACCAAGAGCCTGCGGGGCCTGAAGACCGTCGGCGTGATCGGCCACGACGAGCTGCAGGGTCTGACCGAGATCGCCGAGCCCGTCGGCGTCGTCGCCGGGATCACCCCGGTCACCAACCCGACGTCGACGACGATCTTCAAGGCGCTGCTGGCGCTCAAGACCCGCAACCCGATCGTGTTCGCGTTCCACCCGGCCGCACAGGAGTGCTCGGCCGCGGCGGCCCGCGTCGTGCGCGACGCCGCGGTGGCCGCAGGCGCGCCCGAGCACTGCGTGCAGTGGATCACGGCGCCGTCGATCGACGCGACCGGCGCGCTGATCAACCATCCGGGCGTCGCGACCGTGCTCGCCACCGGCGGAAACGCGATGGTCAAGGCCGCGTACTCGACGGGCAAGCCGGCGCTCGGCGTCGGCGCCGGGAACGTGCCGGCCTACATCGAGCGCTCCGCCGACCTCGCGCGCGCCGCCAACGACATCGTGCTCTCCAAGAGCTTCGACAACGGCATGATCTGCGCGTCCGAGCAGGCGGTGATCATCGACGCCGACGTCTACGAGCCCGCGCTGGCCGCGTTCTCGCGCCTGCACGCGCACCGCGCGACGCCCGAGGAGAAGACGCTGCTCGAGCGCTACATCTTCGGCGCGTGCGCCGACGACGAGAACTGCTCGGGCGCCAAGCTCAACGCGGCGGTGGTCGGGCAGCCGTCGGCCTGGATCGCCGCCCAGGCCGGCTTCGAGGTCCCGCCCGACACGTCGGTGATCCTCGCCGAGGTCGGCTCGGTCGGGCGCCAGGAGCCGCTCACGCGCGAGAAGCTGTGCCCCGTCCTCGCCGTCCTGCGCGCCGACAGCGCCGAGCACGGCATCGCGCTCGCCGCCCAGATGGTCGAGCTCGACGGGCTCGGGCACTCCGCCGCGATCCACACGACGGACGAGCCGCTGATCGAGCGCTTCGGCCGCGCGGTCAAGGCGATCCGCGTGATCGCCAACAGCCCCTCCTCGCAAGGCGGGATCGGCGGCGTCTACAACGCGTTCATGCCGTCGCTGACGCTCGGCTGCGGCAGCTACGGGCACAACTCCGTGGCCGGCAACGTGTCCGCCGTGCACCTGCTCAACGTCAAGGTCGTCGGCGCGCGCCAGAACAACATGCAGTGGTTCAAGGTGCCGCCGAAGATCTACTTCGAGCGCAACTCGATCCGCTACCTGTACTCGATGCCGGACGTGAGCCGCGTCACGATCGTCACCGACGCGAACATGACCCGGCTCGGCTACGTGGACCGCCTGATCGACGTGTTCTCGCGCCGCAAGGTCAAGGTCGCGCTGCAGATCATCGACGACGTCGAGCCTGAACCCTCGGTCGAGACGGTCGAGCGCGGCGCCGAGCTGATGCGCTCGTTCCAGCCCGACACGATCGTGGCACTCGGCGGCGGCTCGCCGATGGACGCCGCGAAGGTGATGTGGCTGAAGTACGAGTACCCGGACGTCGACTTCGCCGACCTGCGCGAGAAGTTCTTCGACATCCGCAAGCGCGCCTTCCAGTTCCCGGACCTGGGGCGGCTGGCCAAGCTGGTCTGCATCCCCACGACGTCCGGCTCGGGCTCGGAGGTGACGCCGTTCGCGGTCATCACCGACAAGGCGACCGGCAAGAAGTACCCGCTGGCCGACTACGCGCTGACGCCGCACGTCGCGATCGTCGACCCGTCGCTGACCGAGGCGCTGCCGCCCGTGGTCACCGCCGACGCCGGCATCGACGTGCTCGTGCACGCCACCGAGGCCTACACGTCGGTGTACGCGAACGACTACACCGACGGCCTGTGCCTGCAGGCCATCAAGCTCGTGTTCGGGCACCTGGAGCGGGCTGTCGTGAACGGGCGCGACCGCGTCGCGCGCGAGAAGATGCACAACGCGGGCACGATCGCCGGGATGGCGTTCGCGAACGCGTTCCTCGGCGTCTGCCACGCGACCGCGCACACGATCGGCGCGCGCTTCCACGTCGCGCACGGACGCGCGAACGGCATCCTGCTCCCGCACGTGATCCGCTACAACGGCCAGCTCCCGTCGAAGCTGACCGGCTGGCCGAAGTACGCGCGCTTCCAGGCGCCCGAGCGCTTCCAGGACATCGCGCGGATGCTCGGCCTGCCCGCCGAGACGCCCGAGCAGGCGGTCGAGGAGTACGCGCGCGCCGTCGAGCGCCTGTGCGAGGCCATCGGCATCCAGCGCTCCTTCGGGACGCTGGGCATCTCTGAGCGCGACTACATGGACGCGCTGCCGGAGATGGCGGTCGACGCCTACGAGGACCAGACCGCGCCGGCGAACCCGCGCATGCCGATGCTCTCCGAGCTCGCGGAGCTGATGCGCGCGGCCTATTAGCGCCGGTCGAGCTCGAGCGGCCCGAACAGGCCGAGCAGCTCGGTGATCACCGGCGTGCGCTCGGTCGTGGTCGCGGTGACGAGGCCGATGGTGTGCTCGATCTCCGGGTCGACCAGCGGGATCGCGCGCAGGTCGGGCGGGAGCGGGTTCGCCGACAGCCACGTGTGGGCGGTGACGCCCGGCAGCCCGGCGCGTGCGTGCGCGACGAGTGTCGAGACGGAGTTGGTCTCCACCGCGGGCTGCGGCGTCACCCCGAGCCCGGCGAACACGCCGTCGACGATCCGGCGGTGCTGCATGTCCGACGTCAGCAGGCACAGCGGCAGCGCCGCCGCGGCCGACCAGGACACGGCCGCCAGGCCGCCGAGTTCGCTGTCGGCGGGCGTCACGAGCCGGTAGTGCTCGCGCCACAGCGGGACGGTGTCCACGCGCGCGAGCGGCTCGTTGTCCAGGTACGTCAGGCCCGCCTCGATCTCCCCGTGCTCGAGCCCGTGGGCGATCTGGCGCGAGCTCATCGAGATCAAGCGCACGCGCATGCGCGGGTGGCGCGCGCGGAAGCGCGCGCTGACCAGCGGCGACAGCGGCAGTGAGGTCGGGATCGCGCCGATCCGCAGCGTGCCCTCGAGCCCTCCGCGCAGCCGGCTGGCCTCCTGGCGCAGGCTCTCGATGTCCGCCAGCGCGCGCTGCGCCCAGCCGAGGATCAGCTCGCCCTCGGGCGTCAGCTCCTCGAACTGGCGCCCGCGCCGCACGAGCGGCACGCCGAGCTCGCGCTCGAGGCTGCGCAGCCCCGCGGAGAGCGTCGGCTGCGCGGCGTGACAGGCCGCCGCGGCGCGGCCGAAGTGGCGCTCGCGATCGAGCGCGGCAAGGTACTCGAGCTGGCGCAGGAACACCGGTCGATAGATCGTATCGATCAGGACATTGCCGACAGCACTTGGACATGGGCCGCACTTGCAGCGACGATTCGCTGTCGTGTCGCGCAATCTGGTGGAACTGGTCCGCCGCCATCACGAGCAGGGAGCGCCCACCGCGCTCGAAGTGCTCAAAGAGGCGATGGATCAACGAGGAGAGATCACCGACGACGACCGCCGGCTGGCGGCGCAGCGCTCGGGCCTGCCCGAGGCCGCGGTCTACGGCGTGTCGACGTTCTATGACGACCTGCTGGTCCCGCGTGGCGCGCGCCACGTGCGCGTGTGCACCGGCACGGCGTGCTTCGCCGCCACCGCCGACGCCCACGTCGAGACCGTGCAGGAGGAGCTCGGGCTCAAGCTCGGCGAGCGCGCCGCCGACCGCACGACGTCGCTGGCGGAGACGGTCTGCCTCGGCTACTGCCACGCGAGCCCGGCGGTTCGCGACGGCGACGTGATCGACGCCGGGCCGGGGGCGATCGAGCGCCTGCTCGCCAAGCGCACGCGGCCCGCGCCCGAGCCGCGCTTCGAGAGCGTGCTCGACGAGCCCGTGCTGACGTGCCCCGGCGACTGGAGCGGCCTGCGCCACGCGCTCGCGCACTCGACGCCCGAGCAGCTGTTGGAGGCGGTCAAGGCGGCCGACGTCCGCGGCCGCGGCGGCGCCGGCTTCCCGGCGGGTGCGAAGTGGGAGTTCGCGCGCAACGCGCCCGGCGAGCGCCGCGTGATCGTGGCCAACGGCGACGAGGGCGACCCCGGCTCCTACATCGACAAGCTGCTGATGGAGGACAACCCGGCGCTGCTGCTCGAAGGCATGGCGCTGGCGGGCTTCGCGGTCGGCGCCGAGCACGGGTTCGTGCTCGTGCGCTCGGAGTACCCGCGCTCGAAGCCCGCGCTCGAGGCCGCCGCGGCCGGGGCGCGCGACCAAGGCCTGCTGGGCGACGACATCCTCGGCAGCGGGTTCAGCTTCGACGTCACGATCGTCGAGGGCGCGGGCTCCTACGTGGTCGGCGAGGAGACCGCGCTGCTGAGCTGCCTGCAGGGGCTGCGCGGCACCGTGTCGGCGCGCCCGCCGTTCCCCGCGCAGCGCGGCGTGCACGGGATGCCGACGGTCGTCAACAACGTCGAGACGCTCTGCAACATCCCGTTCATCGCCCGCCGCGGCGCCGACGCGTACCGCGCGCTGAGCCCGGACGCGACCCCCGGCTCGAAGATCGTCTGCTTCAACGAGCGCTTCGCGCGCGCGGGCGCCTACGAGGTGCCGTTCGGCATGACCGTCCGCGAGCTGTGCGAGGACGTCGCGGGCGGCCTGCGCGACGGTCACACGATCAAGGCGCTGCAGATCGGCGGCCCGCTCGCCGGCATCCTGCCCGCGTCGCTGCTCGACACCGTGTTCGACTTCACGGCGCTCGCCGAGCAGGGCTGCATGGTCGGACACGGCGGAATCGTCGGGTTCGACGAGACCACCGACATGCGCGCCGTGGCCCGCCACCTGCTGCACTTCGGCGCGGCCGAGAGCTGCGGCAAGTGCTTCCCGTGCCGGATCGGGCTCAAGCGCGCGCACGCGCTGTTCGTCGCCGATGCGCCGATCGAGCGCGAGCGGCTGGAGGCGCTGCTCGAGGCGCTCGAGCTCGGCAGCCTGTGCGCGCACGGCGGCGGCATGCCGGCGCCGATCCGCAGCCTGCTCAAGCACTTCCCCGAGGAGCTGGGGCTGGCGTGATCCGGATCGAGATCGACGGCGAGGAGACCCTCGTCGAGCCCGGGACGACCGTGCTCGAGGCGATCCGCGGCAGCGGGGGCGAGGTCCCGACACTGTGCTTCGACGAGCGCCAGGCGCCGTTCGGCGCGTGCCGCGTGTGCCTGGTCGGGCTCGAGGACGCCAGGAACCCGGTCGCCTCGTGCACCACGATCGTGCGCGAGGGCATGAAGGTCCACACGGATGACCCGCGCGCCCGGCGCGTCGCCACCGCGGTCGTCGAGCTGGTGCTGTCCGAGCTGCCCGAGCCGCCGGGACCGTACACCGAGCTCGCCGCCGTCGCCCGGATGCTCGACGTCGGCGAGCCGCGCTGGCCCGGCGCGCAGCACGAGTTCGTCCACGACACGCGCCACCCCTACCTCGCGTTCCAGCACGAGCTGTGCATCTCGTGCGGGCGCTGCGTGCGCGCGTGCGACGAGGTGCAGGGCACGTTCGCGCTGACCGCCACCGGCCGCGGCTTCGGCGCCAACATCGCAGCCGGCCTCGGCCAGGGCTTCCGCGAGTCGGCGTGCGTCTCGTGCGGCGCGTGCGCCGACACCTGCCCCACCGACGCCATCATCGAGCTTTCGCTGCTACACCTGATTGAGCCCGAACCTGCGAGGTGACCCATGTCCGATCGCTTTGACTCCGATGTCACCACCACCTGCGGCTACTGCGGTGTTGGCTGCCGCCTGGAGGCGCACACGCGCGGGGGCCGGATCCTCTCGATCAGCCCCGCGCTCGACGGCCCCGCCAACCAGGGCCACACGTGCCTCAAGGGCCGCTTCGCGCACCAGTTCGCGCGCCACCGCCACCGCCTGACCGCGCCGCTGATCCGCGAGGGCGGCGAGTTCCGGCTCGCCACGTGGGAGGAGGCGATCGGCCGCGTCGTCTCCGAGCTGGGCCGGATCCGCGACACCGCGGGCCCGGACGCGATCGCCGGGCTGGCCTCCTCGCGCGCCACCAACGAGGACTGCTACGCGATGCAGCGCCTGATGCGCGCCGCGCTCGGCACGCACAACATCGACAACTGCTCGCGCGTCTGCCATTCGCCCACGTCGTTCGCGCTGCGCAAGGCGTTCGGGCTCTCCGGCGCCACCGGCTCGTTCGAAGACATCGACCACGCCGGCGCGGCGATCCTGATCGGCGCGAACGCCACCGAAGGTCACCCGGTCGCCGGCGCGCGCATCAAGCAGGCCGCGATCCGCGGCATGAAGCTCATCACGGTCGACCCGCGGCGGATCGAGCTGGCCGACTACGGCGTGCTGCACCTCGCCCCGCGCCCCGGCACGAACGCCGCGCTGATGAACGGGCTCGCCCACATCGTCGCCCGCGACGGGCTGGTCGAGCCCGACTTCATCGCGCGCCGCACCGAGGGCTACGCCGAGTTCGAGGATCTGCTCGACGACTACCCGCCCGCCGAGGTCGCGCGCATCACCGGCGTGCCGGCGGCCGACCTCGAGCGCGCCGCCCACATCTACGCCGAGGCCGGCGACGCGTGCATCCTCTGGGGGCTCGGCGTGACCGAGCACCGCTACGGCTCGGAGGTCGTGCGGCTGATCTGCAACCTCGCGCTGATGACCGGCAAGGTCGGGCGCCTGGGCTCGGCGCTGCTGCCGCTGCGCGGGCAGAACAACGTCCAGGGCTCGTCGGACATGGGCGCGCTGCCGGACACGTTCACGGGCTACCAGTCCGTGCTCGACGAGGACGTCGCGCGGCGCTTCGAGGCGCGCTGGGGCGTGTCGCTCAAGCGCGAGAAGGGCCTCACGATCCCGCAGATGTTCGACGCCGCCGTGGCCGGCGACCTGAAGGCGATGTACATCTTCGGCGAGGACGTCGCCCACACCGACCCCAACACCAAGCACGTGATGGCCGCACTCGACAACCTCGAGTTCCTGGTCTGCCAGGACATCTTCGAGAACGAGACGACCAAGCACGCGCACGTCGTCCTGCCCGCGTCGGCGTTCCTCGAGAAGGCGGGCACCTTCACGAACGCGGAGCGCCGGATCCAGCTCGTGGCGCCGGCGATCGCCCCGCCCGGCTCGGCCAAGACCGACTTCGAGATCATCACGACGATCTCGCGCGAGCTCGGCCACGACATGGGCTTCGAGTCGCCCGAGGACGCGATGCTCGAGGTCGCGGCGCTCACGCCCGACTTCGCCGGCGTCACCTACGAGCGGCTCGGCCGCAGCGGCCTGCAGTGGCCGGTCGCTCCCGACGGGACGGACTCGCCGATCCTCTACGGCGACGAGTTCACGCTCCCGGGCGGGATGGGGCAGTTCGCCGCCCTCCCGTACAAGCCGCCCGGCTCCGCGGCTGACGACCAGTTCCCGCTGATCCTGGTCACCGGGCGCCGGCTGCACCACTACAACGCGGGCACGATGACGCGGCGGACCGCCAACCTGCTGCTCTCAGACCGCGACTGGCTGGAGATCCACCCGCAGGACGCGCAGGCGTGCGGGGTCGCGACCGGCGACATCGTCGAAGTGCGCAGCGCGGTCGGCGCGATCGCCACCGAGGCGCGTGTGACCGACCGCATCGAGCCCGGCCACGTCTTCACGGCGTTCCACTTCCCGGAGGTCCGGACCAACCTGCTGGTCGGCTCCTCCGCGGACGTCAACACGTCGTGCCCGGAGTACAAGGTCGTGGCGGTGTCCGTGACCCCGATCGAGAAGGCCGCCGAGGTGGGCGAGCTGGAGGTCTTCGCGACCTGAGCGCTCGCCTCGCCCTCGCCGTGGCGCTGAGCCTCGCGTTCGCCGCGCCCGCCCAGGCGATCTACCACGGCCAGCCCGCGGCGGGGACGCCCTGGCTGGTGAGCCTGAGCGCGGGCGGGCCGTTCTGCGGCGGCGCGCTGATCGCGCCCGATCGCGTGCTCACCGCCGCGCACTGCGTGCAAGGCATGAATCCCGCCCGCGTCAGCGTCCGGATCGGCGGCGGGGACGTCGCGAACGCGCGGCGCGTGCAATGGCGCGGCGCGTTCTTTCCGACCACCTACCGCGAGCTCCCCGCCCCGTTCGCCCCCACCGATCCCTCGGCGTCGGCGACGGTCGACGACGTCGCGGTGATCGTCCTCGCCCGGCCGGTGACCGGGGTCGCACCGCTCGGGCTGGCACCGGCCGCGCCGGCCGACGGCGAGCCGACGCTGACCGTCGGGCGCGGGGTGACGGCGCCCGGCGGCGCCACGACGCAGGCCGCGCGGGCGGCGGCCCAGACCGTGCTCTCCGGCGCGGCGTGCCGCGGCCTCTACGGCGGCCGGCTGCTCCACCCCGCGCTTCACCTGTGCACGCGCGAGGACACCGCCAACGACGCCCAGGCGTGCGCGGGCGACAGCGGCAGCCCGGTGATGGTGCGCCGCGACGGTGTCCTGCTCGAAGCCGGCGTCGTGACATGGGGCGGCGAGACGCAGGGCCACGGCTGCGGGCACGGGCCGACCGACGTAGCCGAGCGCGTGCTGCCCCACCTGGCGCTGCTGACCGGCCCGCCGCCCGCCTTCGCGCCGTTCGCGCGCCGGCGCCTGCGCGTGCGCCGCCACGGCGGCACCCTCACATGCGTGACCGGCGCGTGGAGTCCGGCGAGCGCACGGCTGAGCGTGCGCTGGTTCCGCCAGGACCCGTACCTGACGCGGACCGACCCGGACACCGGCGTCACCCTCTACGTGCCGGGAGCCAAGCACTACGTCGGCCGCGGCCGCACGCTGAAGGCACACCTGCCCGCGGCCTGCGAGGTGACGGCGCGCACGGCCGGCGGCTGGGCGACCGCGGACTCGTCCTAGGACGCGTCCGAGAGTACGGCGCATCGCCCGGGGAATGCACGGGTCGTCGCTGCCTGCGGCGGACGCCGCTCGCATACTGGTGGTACGTGTGCGGCGGCCGCCGCCCGGCCGAGCGAAGCGGTGACGAGCCCCCCGGGCGAGGCAGCGGCGGGCCGTGCCCGCCGGAATGCGTCGTACTCAAGGAAGCGTCCGTTTAGCGGACGCAGTCGCCGCCGGCGGCCTTGGCGGCGTACATCGCGCGGTCGGCGGCGGAGACGGCCAGCGCGGGCTCGCAGGGATCGACCATGGCGACGCCGATCGAGGCGGTGATCGAGCGCGGCACCGCGCCGAACTTGAAGCGCTGGGCCGCGATCACCGCGACGAGGTCGGCCGCCACGCGCTCGGCCTCGCCGGCGGCGCAGCCCGGCAGGAGCACCGCGAACTCGTCGCCGCCCAGGCGCGCGAGCACGTCGCCGCGGCGCAGGCGGCCGAGGATGGCGGACGCGGTGCCGCGCAGCAGGTCGTCGCCGGCGTCGTGGCCGTAGATGTCGTTGGTCTCCTTGAATCCGTCGAGGTCGACCATCAGGACCGCGGTGCCGGCGGCGGCGTGCGCCAGCTCGAGGTCGAACCCACGGCGGTTCAGCGCGTCGGTCAGCGGGTCGCGAGAGGCCTGGCGCTGCAGTTCGACCTCGAGCGCGCGGCGCTCGCTGATGTCCTGGAACTGGCCGACCCAGCAGAGCGGGCGGCCGTAGTGGTCGCGCAGGAACGTGAGGTTGACCAGCGTCCAGACGAGCTCGCCGTCCGGGCGCACGAAGCGCTTCTCGCACTGCCACGTGCTGCACTCGCCACGCAGGACGCGCCAGGCGGCGTCGACGTCGCGCTGGCGGTCGTCGGGGTGCGTGATCTCCTGGTCGCGGCGGCCGATCAGGTCGCACTCGGCGCGGCCGAGCAGCGTGCACAGCGCATCGTTCACGCGCACGTACTCGCCGTCGGGGTTGACCAGCGCCATGCCGATCGGCATGTGGTCGAAGGCCTCGTCGAGATAGCGCCGCGCGTCGTCGGGCAGCCGCTCCTGGCCCAGGTCGCGCAGCACGCACAGGACCCCGTCGGCCAGGCGCCGCGCACTGACGTCGAGCCGGAACGGCACGCCGCCGGCGCGCACGCCGACCACCGGCACGCTGGCGACGGCGTCGCCCGGCATGACGGCGCCCAGCGCCGCGTCCAGGCACCCGGTGTCCTCGAGGAAGCCGGCGAAGCGCGCGCCGGTCAACGCCGGGACCCGGAACATCGCCGCGGCGGGAGCGTTGAAGGCGATGATCGCGCCCTCGCCGTCGAGCACCACGGCCGCGTCGGGAAGCAACTCCAGCGAGAGCGTCGGCGTGGCCAGGGCAGCGTGCATGGTCTCATCCACGGTGGTCGGCGCGCCTGCGTCTCCTACCGAGTGCCTACGCGCCACAATTACCGCTCCGGCCGTCCGGGTAGCCTCGGTCGCATGTTCCGAACCATCCGACGCCTGCCGTATTTCAAGCTGCTCTCGATCGTGCAGGTCGCCCTGCTGGCCCGCCGCCATCTCGGCCTCCTCAGCCGCGACGAGCGCTCGCGCATGCTCGAGCTGGCGCGGCACGGACACCGGCTCACCCCCGCCGAGCGCGGCGAGCTGCGCGTGCTGGCGTCCAAGCTCGATCCGGCGGCGTTCGCAGGCGGCGCGTCCGCACGGCTGTCCCCGCTCCCGTTCAGCCGGCGCCGACGCTGAACGACGCCGTCAGCGCCGTCGCGTCGAGGCCGATCGAGAGCCGGTAGCGGCCGGGCGCGAGCGTCCGGTGCGTCGGGAGCCGGCGCGAGAGCGAGACGAGGCTGGCCCCGGCCGACGCGCGCCGCGTCCACGTGCTCGTGCCCGAGCCGCGGAGCGCGGTGACGCGGAAGCGGACGGCCGCGGCGCGGTCGAGCATGAAGCTGATCCGCAGGCGCCCGTTGCGGCCGCGCAGCGAGCCGCGCACGGTGACGCCCGAGAGGCGTGCGGGGAAGACCGGGGCGACCCAGGCGGGCGGCGGGGCGACCGGCATGACGGCGGGCGGCGCCGCGGGCTCGGGGGTGACCGTCGGCGTCGCGACGGGCAGCGGCGTCGCCGTCGGCTCGGGCGTGGCCGTCGGCACCGGCGTGGGCGTGGCTGTGGGCGTGGGCGTGGGAGTCGGCGTGGGCGTGGGCGTGTCGACCGGCAGGGGCGTCTCGATCTGCGTCTGCAGGGCGGTGATCGCGGCGTCGGCGTTCACCCGCCCGCCGCTCACGCTCTTGCCGGCGAGCGAGGCGCGCGCGTCGACCGAGCTCATCAGCGCCGCCTTGAGCTGGCCCGCGGTGGCCGCGGGGTAGGCGGCGAGCGCGAGCGCGGCGGCGCCCGCGACGTGCGGCGTGGCCATCGACGTCCCGCTCATCAGCACATAGGACGCCGGCGAGGTGAAGTAGGAGGAGACGATGTTCACGCCCGGCGCGTGGAGGTCGACGCTGGTGGCGCCGTAGTTGGAGAAGCTCGCCGGGTTGTCCTTGTTGTCGGTCGCGCCGACGCACAGCACGTTCGGCGCCGGCGCCGCGCAGGGGAAGCTCGCCCCGGGGCCGTCGTCGTCGAGGCTGCCGTTGCCGGCGGCGACGACGTAGAGCGTGTCCGGATACGCGGCGATCGCGTCGTCGACGGCCTGCGAGTCCGGACCGCCGAGCGAGGCGTTGACGATCCGCACGCCTTGGCGCCCCGCGTAGGCGAACGCCGCCGCGATCGCGCTCATCCAGCCGCTCCCGTTGGCGTCGAGCACGCGCAGCGGGAGGACCTTCGCGGCGGGAGCGACGCCGGCGACGCCGATGCCGTTGTCGGCGAGCGCGGCGATCGTGCCGGAGACGTGGGTACCGTGGCCGTGCTGGTCGGTCGGGTCGTTGTCGCCCGTCACCCAGTCCCAGCCGCGGTAGTCGTCGACGTAGCCGTTGCCGTCGTCGTCGGCGCCGTTGACCGGGTCGGCGGCGTTGGTCGCGAACTGCCCCTGGAGGTCGGCGTGCGTGAAGAGCACGCCGGTGTCGACCACCGCGACGGTCACGCCCGCGCCGGTGCTGCGGGTCCAGGCGGCGAGCGCGTGGATGTCGTCGCCGGGCGTCCCGTACTGCCCGCCGACGCCCTGTCCGCTGTTGACCAGCCCCCATTGGGAGTTGTAGAAGGTGTCGTTGCTCGCGACCGAGATGCGCCGGTCGGGCTCCGCGTAGACGACGTCGTCGTCGGCCCGCAGCGCCGCGAGCGCCGCCGCCTGCGAACCGCTCGGATCGACCACCTCGGTGCGCGTGATCGGCAGCGTCTCGACGCGGCGGACGCCGGCGTCGGAGTCGATCTGGGCCGCGCGGGTGCCGGGCTCGCGCTGGACGATGATGTCGCCTGCGTCCGCGCGCGCGCCCGCGGGTACCGCGAGCGCGATCAGGGCAGCCAGCATGGCGAGGGAGCGACGCATGCACGAGCCTTATCGGCAGCTACCCGGCCGGTCTTGAGCGCGTGCGAAGCGTCACAGTTACCGGTATAGAAATTTATAGCTGGGTAACTCCGCCCCATGAGCACCCTGGAGACCCTCAAGACGTTGCTCGACGGGGACTACCCCGAGATCCGCGAACGCGTTCGGTGGTGGCTCTCCCAGCCCGGCAACGCGCCGATCGACGAGCTCGAGACCGAGGCGCACCGCGCGCAGGTGCTGGCGTGGGCGCGCGAGCTGGCCTCGGAGGGCGACACCGGGCGCGGCTACCCGTCCGCGTACGGCGGGCAGGACAACCCGGGCGGCAGCGTGACGTCGTTCGAGACCCTCGCGCTGGGCGACCTCTCGCTGCTGGTCAAGTGCGGCGTGCAGTTCGGCCTGTTCGGCGGCGCGATCCTGCATCTCGGTACCCAGCGCCACCACGAGCGCTACCTGCGCGACGTCGCCGCGCTCGACCTGCCCGGATGCTTCGCGATGACCGAGACCGGCCACGGGTCCAACGTGCAGGCGCTCGCCACGACGGCGACCTACGAGGACGGCGAGTTCGTCATCCATACGCCCGACGACGACGCGCGCAAGGACTACATCGGCAACGCCGCCCGCGACGGCCGCATGGCGGTGGTGTTCGCGCAGCTGATCGCCGGCGGGTCCGAGCGCGGCGTGCACGCGCTGCTGGTGGAGATCCGCGACGAGCACGGCGAGCCGCTGCCCGGCGTGCGGATCTCCGACTGCGGCGCCAAGCTCGGCCTCAACGGCGTCGACAACGGCCGCCTGTGGTTCGACCACGTGCGCGTGCCGCGCGAGAACCTGCTCGACCGCTACGCCGCGGTCGCTCCCGACGGCGCGTACTCGAGCCCGATCGAGAACTCCGCGAAGCGCTTCTTCACGATGCTCGGCACGCTCATCCAGGGCCGCGTCAGCGTCTCCGGCGCGTCGATCAGCGCCACCAAGGTCGCGCTGACGATCGCCATCCGGCGCGCGCTGGAGCGCCGGCAGTTCGGGGCGCCCGGCGCCGCCGAGGCGCTGCTGATGGACTACCGCACGCACCAGCGCAAGCTGCTGCCGGCGCTCGCCACCACGTACGCCCTGTCGTTCGCGCAGCAGCGGCTGGTCGCCGAGCTGCACGAGGTCTTCACCGCCGCCGAGCCCGACGAGCGCCGCACGCGCCAGCTGGAGACGCTCGCCGCGGGCGTGAAGGCGGTCGCCACCTGGCACGCGACCGGCACGATCCAGACCTGCCGCGAGGCCTGCGGCGGCGCCGGCTACCTGCGCGCCAGCCGCTTCGCGACGCTGAAGGCCGACACGGACGTCTTCACCACCTTCGAGGGCGACAACACCGTCCTGCTCCAGCTCGCCGCCAAGAACCTGCTGACCGACTACAAGGACGCGTTCGGCGAGCTCGACCCGCTCGGGATGGCGCAGTTCGTGGCGGGCCAGGCGCTCGGCGTGCTGACCGAGCGGGCGGCGCTGCGCAAGCTCGCCGCCTCCCTGCTGCCCGGTCGCGACGACGGCGCCGACCTGCTCGAGCGCACGACCCAGCTCGACCTCTTCCGCTGGCGCCACGAGCACCTGCTGGCCGGCGCCGCGCGCCGCCTGAAGGGCGGCATCGACGCGCGGCGCGACCCGTTCGACGTGCTCGTCGACTGCCAGGACCACGTCGTCGAGCTCGCCCGCGCCTGGGTGGACCTGGTCGTGCTCGAGGCATTCGCCGCCGTCGCGGACCGCGATCCGCTGCTCGGGCGGCTGTGCAGCCTGTTCGCGCTGCACCGCATCGAGGCCGAGCGCGGCTACTACCAGGAGCACGGGCGCCTGAACGGCAGCCGCTCGAAGGCGGTCGTCAAGGCGGTCAACACGCTCTGCGGCGAGCTGCGCCCCGATGCACGGACGCTCGTGGACGCGTTCGGAGTGCCGGAGAGCTGCCTCGGCGACGCCCGCGCCGTGGCGGCCGCGGTCGCCGCATGAGGACGCGGCTGCCACGGGCCGAGCGCGAGCGCCAGACGCTCGACGCGGCGCGCGCGCTGTTTGCGGCGCGCGGCTACGCCGACGTGACGATGGACGAGGTGGCGGCCGCCGTCGGCGTCACGAAGCCGCTGCTCTACAACTACTTCGGCAACAAGGAACAGCTGTTCCTGGAGTGCATGCGGCCCGCCGGCGACGCGCTGACCGCGGCCGTGATCGGCGCCGTGCAGGACGCGCGCACCCAGCAGGAGGCGCTGCGCTCCGGCATCCACGCGTTCTTCGCGTTCCTCGACGCCGAGCGCGACGCCTGGCGCGTGCTCTACGACCCGACGCTGCCGGTCGGCGGCGAGGTGGCGCAGCGCGTCGCCGAGTACCGCGACCGGCTGGAGCAGCTCGTCAGCGCCGCGCTGCTGGACCTCACCCAGGAGCGGGCGTCCGAGCCGCTGTCGGTCGCGATCCTCGGCGCCGCCGAGGCGCTCGGCCGCTGGTGGCTGCGGACCGACGCGATGCCCGCCGCGAAGGCCGCCGAACTGCTGATCGCCACCATCGAACCCGGACTGACGAGGCACCCATGAGAACCGAGACCCGCCGCGTGGCCATCATCGGCGGCAACCGCATCCCGTTCGCGCGCGCGAACGGCACCTACGCCCACGCGTCCGACCAGGACATGCTCACCGCGACGCTCGACGGGCTCGTCGACCGCTACGCGCTGGCCGACGAGCGGCTCGGCGAGGTCGTCGCCGGCGCGGTGCTCAAGCACTCCCGCGACCGCGACCTCACGCGCGAGTCGGTGCTGGGCTCAAAGCTCGCGCCCCAGACGCCGGCCTACGACGTGCAGCAGGCCTGCGGCACCGGGCTCGAGGCGGTCATCGCGGTCGCCAACAAGATCGCGCTGGGCCAGATCGACGCCGGGATCGCGGGCGGCGTCGACACCGCCTCGGACGCGCCGATCGCGGTCAACGAGGACCTGCGCCACATCCTGCTCGACCTCCGCCGCGCGAAGTCGCTGCCGGCCCGCGCCGCGACGATCACGCGCCTGCGCCCCGGCCAGGTGGTGCCGGAGGTCCCGCGCAACGCCGAGCCGCGCACCGGCCTGTCGATGGGCGAGCACGCGGCGCTGACGGCGCTCGACTGGGGCGTCACGCGCGCCGAGCAGGACGAGCTCGCCGCCGCGTCGCACCAGCGCCTGGCCGCCGCGTACGAGCGCGGGTTCAACGACTCGCTGGTCACGCCCTACCTCGGGCTCGAGCGCGACGAGAACCTGCGCCCGGACTCGAGCGTCGAGCGGCTCGCCAAGCTCGCGCCGGTGTTCGGCGGCGAGCGCGGCACCATGACCGCGGGCAACTCGACGCCGCTGACCGACGGCGCGTCCGTCGTGCTGCTGGCCAGCGAGGGCTGGGCGGCCGAGCGTGGGCTGCCCGTGCTGGCCTACTTCAGCGAGGCCCAGACGGCGGCCGTCGACCACGTCCACCAGGGCGAGGGGCTGCTGATGGCGCCCGCGTACGCGCTGCCGCGGATGCTCGATCGCGTCGGGCTGGCGCTGCAGGACTTCGATCTCTACGAGATCCACGAGGCGTTCGCCTCCCAGGTGCTCGCGACGCTCAAGGCGTGGGGCGACCCGGTGTTCAACCACGAGCGCGTCGGGCGCGACAAGCCGCTCGGGCAGATCGACCGCTCCAAGCTCAACGTCAACGGCGGCTCGCTGGCCGCCGGCCATCCGTTCGCCGCCACCGGCGGCCGGATCGTGGCCGGGCTGGCCAAGGCGCTCGACGAGCGCGGCTCCGGCCGTGGCCTCATCAGCATCTGCGCCGCCGGCGGCCAGGGCGTCGTCGCGATCCTGGAGAAGTGATGAGCGACCGCTACTCGCAATTCGTGAATCTGCCCCTCGCCGGTGCGCTGGCCGCACGTGTCGGGCTCCCCACGCCGGTCGCGCTCGAGCGCGGCAGCGCGCGGATCAGCGGTCCGGTGCTGTTGGGCGGCGAGGGCCGCGCCGTCGGCGCCGCCGCGCGCGCGTTGAAGTCGATGGGCGCCGAGACCGTCACCGCGCTCGACGAGCCCGTGCGCTCGGCGGCGGCGTCCGCGCAGCTCGACGCCGCGGTGCTCAACGACGTCCAGCGCTTCAAGGCGCTGGTGTTCGACGCCACCGGCATCGCGACCGCGAGCGAGCTCGTCGAGCTGCAGCGCTTCTTCTATCCGACCGTCGGCCGCGTGCTGACGTGCGGGCGCGTCGTGGTGATCGGCGGCCCGCCCGCCGACGTGCCCCAGCGCGCGCTGGAGGGCTTCACGCGCTCGCTGGCCAAGGAGATCGGCCGCGGCGCGACGGTGCAGCTCGTGCAGGTGGCCGCGGGCGCGGAGGACCAGCTCGAGTCCACGCTGCGCTTCCTGCTCTCGCCGCGCTCGGCCTACGTCGACGGGCAGGTCGTACGGATCACGCCGAGCGAGCGCCGTCCGGCCGTCGACTGGAGCCGGCCGCTGGACGGCAAGCTCGCGCTCGTCACCGGCGCGTCGCGCGGGATCGGCCGCTCGATCGCCGAGACGCTGGAGCGCGACGGCGCCGAGGTCGTCGCGCTCGACGTCCCGGGAACGGGCGCCGAGCTCGAGCTCGACATCACGGCCGCGGACGCGCCGGAGGAGCTCGCCCGGCGCTTCGCCGACGGGCTCGACATCGTGGTCCACAACGCCGGCGTGACGAAGGACCGCACGCTGGCCAAGATGCCCGAGGAGCGCTGGCAGAGCCTGATGGAGGTCAACCTGCTCGCGCCCGAGCGGATCACCGAGGCGCTCGCGCCAGTGCTCAACGACGACGCGCGGATCGTCTGCGTGAGCTCGATGAGCGCCATCGCCGGCAACGCCGGGCAGACCAACTACGCGACGTCCAAGGCCGGGCTGATCGGGCTCGTCGAGGCGCTCGCGCCCGGGCTCTCGCGCGGGATCACGATCAACGCGGTGGCGCCGGGGTTCATCGAGACCCAGATGACGGCCGCGATGCCGATCGGCGTCCGCGAGGCCGGGCGGCGCATGAACAGCCTGCGCCAGGGCGGGCTGCCGGTGGACGTCGCGGAGACGATCGCCTGGTTCGCGTCGCCGGGCAGCGGCGGCGTGAACGGCAACGTCGTGCGCGTCTGCGGCCAGTCGCTGCTGGGGGCGTAGCGATGTTCACCACGCTCAGAGCGGTGCTGCCCGGCCGCGGCGACGACATGCCGGCGGACGTGCTCGAGCGCGCCGTCACGGTCGATCGCGACCATCTCGCCGCCTACGCGCACGTCTGCAGCTTCACGCTCCGTGACGAGCTGCCCGCCACCTACCCGCACGTGCTCGCGTTCGGGCTGCACCTGCAGCTGCTCGCGAAGGCGCCGTTCAGCGCCGTCGGCGTCGTCCACATCGCCAACCGGATCGTCCAGCACCGGCCGCTGGCGCTCGGCGAGCCGCTGACCCTGAAGGTCTCTGTCAGCGCGCTGCGCCCGCACCGGCGGGGGCGCGCGTTCGACTTCGTCAGCGAGGGGTTCGTGGACGGCGAGCTCGTGTGGGAGGACATCTCGACCAACCTCAAACGCGGCGGCGGCGACGAGTCGCTCCCACGCGAGGCCGCGTTCGAGGCGCCGGCGGGGCACACCATCTGGCGGCTGCCGGAGGATCTCGGGCGCCGCTACGCAGCCGTGTCAGGGGACCACAACCCGATCCACCTGCACGCCTGGAGCGCGAAGGCGTTCGGCTTCCCGCGCGCGATCGCCCACGGCATGTGGACGAAGGCGCGCTGCCTGGCCGCGCTGCGGCTGCCCGATGCCTACACCGTCGACGTGCGCTTCAAGCAGCCGATCCTGCTGCCCGGCACGGTGACGTTCGGTGAGGCGGAGCGCACGTTCGCCGTCCACGGCCACCTCGAGGGGCGGCTCACTTGAGGCCGACGACCATCGCCGTGTCGCCGAGGCACTCGACGTAGGAGGCGTGGAAGCCGACGTCGGCCATCCGCTGCTGGCACGCGTAGCCGGCCGTGTCCTGGACGATCACCGCGCCGCCCTCGGGCAGCGCGTCGTAGGCGCGGCCGAGCAGCGCCAGCCGGTCGCGCAGGATGATCACGTCGGCGTGCGGGAGCGGCGTCCGCGCCGCGTCCGCGGCCGCGACCGGGATCCGTCGCAGGTGCCGGTGCCGGCTCGCCACGGCGCCGTCCATGGCGCACACGTCCGCGAACGTCTTGACGCGCCGCCAGGGGAACTTCGCGGCCATCGCCTGATCCAATTCCATGGCCGCAACTATCGGGCTGGCGGCCGCCGGCGGCAATGCGGATACCCGAACCTAGAAGACCGCCTCAAGCGCGGCGCGCATCACGGCGGGGTCCGGATCGCGGCCGGTCCAGTGGCGGATGCTCACCACGCCCTGCTCGACGAGCATGCCGAGCCCGTCGAGCACCGTGCAGCCGCGCTCGGCCGCATCGCGGATCAGCCGCGTGCGCGGCGGGTTGGGAATGACGTCGGCGACGACCATCCCGGCGCTCAGGCTCGCGAGGTCGAGGTCCAGCCGCGCGTTCCCGTCCGAGAGCCCGATCGAGGTGGCGTTGACGACGATGTCCGTGCCGTCCGGGACTCGCGCGAGTCCATCCCACGGGATGAGCGAGGCCTCGGCGCCCGTCCGTTCGTTCAGCAGCCGCACGAGCTCGCCGCCGCGTGCCGGGTCGCGGTTGACGATCGTGATCTGGCGCGCGCCGGCCAGCGCCGCCTCGACGGCGATCGCGCGCGCCGCGCCGCCCGCGCCGAACAGCGTCAGCGCCCGCCCGGCCGGGTCGACGACCGCCCGCAGCGCGCGCAGGAAGCCCTGCCCGTCGGTGTTCTCGCCCACGTACGCGCCGTCGCGGCGCACCACGCAGTTGACCGCCCCGATCACGCCGGCGGACGCGGCGAGTCCGTCGAGCTGCTCGATCACCGCGACCTTGTGCGGAAGTGAGCAGTTGAAGCCCGCCCAGCCCATCGCCCGCGCGCCGCGCACGGCGTCGGCGAGCGCGTCGGGGGCGACGTCGCAGTTGATGTAGCGGGCGTCGAGCTCGAGGTCGCGATAGGCCGCCTCGATCATCGCCACCGTCGGGTTGTCACCGGCCGGCGTGGAGAACGAGCCGGTGAGGAGGCTGACGAACGAGCCCATACGAGGTTCTTATACAGGCGCGAGGCACGGCTTACCGCGCGCCCAGGAAGCGCTAAGCGAGCGGGTCCACTCTTAGTGTCATGCACCTCCCCTCCCCGCTTCTCTCCCTCGCCGCAGCCGCTGTGCTCGGCGGGACCGCGGGCGCCGCTGCTACCGAAGCTCTCCAGCACGACACCCCCGCCTCCACCACCCGGGTGGTCACCAGCACCCGGACGGTCGCCTCCACGACGTCCGCGCTCTCCCCGCACGACGTCTACGAGCAGGCCAAGAACTCCGTCGCCTACATCACCGCGCAGATCACCCAGCAGACCACCAATCCGTTCGGCCAGGCGCAGTCCGGCGTCGCCACCGGGTCGGGCTTCGTCGTCTCCAGCGACGGCTACGTCGTCACCAACAACCACGTCGTCGACGGCGCGACCAACGTCAAGGTCAAGATCGGCGACGGCAAGACGCAGACCGCGAAGATCGTCGGCACCGACCCGTCGACCGACCTCGCGCTGCTCAAGATCGACGCCAGCGGGCTCACGCCGCTGACGCTCGGCAACTCCGACGCCGTCCAGGTCGGCGACCCCGCGTACGCGATCGGCAACCCGTTCGGGCTTGACCGCACGCTCACGACCGGCGTCATCAGCGCGCTGCAGCGCCAGATCTCGGCGCCCAACGGCTTCTCGATCGACGACGTCCTGCAGACCGACGCCGCGATCAACCCCGGCAACTCCGGCGGCCCGCTGTTCAACGCGCAGGGCCAGGTGATCGGCGTCAACTCGCAGATCGAGTCGACGAACCAGTCCGGCTCCGGCGAGGCCGGCAACGTCGGCATCGGCTTCGCGATCCCGTCGAACACCGTCAAGAGCGTGGTCGACCAGCTGCGCGCGAACGGCAAGGTCTCGCACGCCTACCTCGGCGTCTCGGCCGAGGACGCCAGCGGCGCCGGCGCGCAGATCGCGTCCGTCGCCCAGGGCGGCCCCGCCGCGCAGGCGGGCATCCAGCCGGGCGACGTCGTGACCTCGCTCGCCGGCAAGAGCGTCGACGACGCCGCCTCGCTGACCGCGCTCGTGGATGAGCAGAAGGTCGGCGACTCCGTCGAGGTCAAGCTGACCCGCAACGGACAGCACAAGACGGTCAGCGTCAAGCTCGTCCAGCGGCCCAGCTCGACCTCGTCGCTTCAGCAGCAGCAGGATTCGCAAGGCTTCGGCGGCGGCCAGGGTGGCCAGGGCTTCGGAGACGGCTCCGGCAACTAGGCGCTCCGCCGATGGGAGGAGCAAGCCCGGGGCCGGCCGCGCATGCCGGCCCCGGGCGATCCTCGCCGGGCGAGCCTCGCCCTGCGGGCTCGTTGGGCGAGCCTCGCCCTGCGGGCTCGTTGGGCGAGCCTCGCCCTGCCGGCTCGTTCGCCTTGGAGCACGGCCCAGGGGGCCGCGCTCCCGCCGCCCGAAAGGATGAGCCCTCGCCCCCCGCCGGCCCGACCCCGCCCGGTCCGCCCTGCCTCGCCCCGCCCCGCCCCCGCCTCGTCCCGCCCGGCCTCGCGCCGCCGGCGGGGCGGCTCGTTTAATGGCGCGTAGTGCTGCGCTCCCTCCCCGCCCTCGCTACGCGCCGGCTGCGCGCGCGGCTGTGGCCGATCCTCCAGACCGCCGCGGCCGCGACCGCCGCTTGGTACCTGGCCGTCCTGTTCCTGCCGGACGGCCGTCCGTCGTTCGCGTCGATCGCGGCGGTGATCTGCCTCGGCGCGTCCTACGGGCAGCGCGGCTCGAAGGCGGTGCAGCTCGTGGCGGGTGTGGTGCTCGGCATCACCGTCGCGTCGCTGATCGTGGCGCTGATCGGCGCCGGCTCGCTGCAGATCGGCCTGATGGTCCTGCTCGCGATGACCGCCGCGGTCCTGGTGGGCGGCGGCGAGCTGCTGGTGGCCGAGAGCGCCGTGTCGGCGATCCTGCTGGTGTCGCTTGACCCGGGGTCGAGCCCGCACTTCACGATCAACCGCATCTTCGAGGCGCTGATCGGCGGCGGCGTCGGGCTCGCGGTGACCTCACTGTTCTTCCCACCCGACCCGGCGCTGCACGTGGGCCGCGCCGCGCAGACCGTGTTCGCCCGGCTGGGGAACGCGCTGGAGCGGATCGCCGCGGCGCTCGCGACGCGTGACCACGCGGCTGCCACCGACGCGCTGGGCGCCGCGCGCGAGCTCGACGCGCTCGTCGAGACGTTCCGCGAGACGCTGCGCGAGGGCCGCGAGACCGCACGCCTGTCGCCACGCCGACGTCCGACGTTGGCGGCGCTCGAGCGCTACTCGGACAGCTTCGCCCAGGTCGACTACGCGGTCCGCGACACACGCGTGCTCGCTCGCCACGCCGTGCGCCAGCTACGTTCCGGCGAGTCGGTTCCCGAGGGCATCGCCGCCGCCGTCCGCGAGCTCGGCCTCGCGGTCTGGGACCTGGCCGGAGCGTACGAGCGGCCGGCGCGCGCCGCGTCTGCTCGAGCCCACGCCCTTCGCGCCGCGGCGCTGGCACCCGAGGGAGCCGCGGCGAGCCGCGACGTGCTCGGCCAGATCCGGTCGATCGCGGTCGATCTGCGGCGCGCAGCGGACATCGCCGGCGGCGACCCGCGCGAGGAGGCGTCGACCGACGAGCTGTTGACCCTCGTCTAGTTCTGGTTCACGCCCGCAGGTACGTGAGCACCGCCAGCACGCGGCGGTGCGACTCGGGCGTCGCGGACAGCTTGAGCTTGCTGAAGATCGCGGTCACGTGGCGCTCCACGGCCCGCTCGGAGAGGAACATGCGCGCCGCGATGGCGCCGTTGGAGAGGCCCTCGGCCATCGACTCGAGCACCGTCCGCTCGCGCTCGGTGAGCTCGTCCAGCGGCCCGCCCGAGCGCTGCCGGCCGAGCAGGTGGCTGACCACCTCGGGATCGAGCGCGGCATCCCCGGCCGCCACCCGCTCGACCGCGTCGACCAGCCGGTCGCCGTCGGTGATGCGATCCTTGAGCAGGTACCCGAGCCCCTGCGCCCCGTCGCCCAGCAGCGCGAACACGTAGTCCTCGTCGACGTATTGCGAGAGCACGAGCACGCCGGTCCCGGGCAGCTCGGCGCGGATCCGGCGCGCGGCGCGCAGGCCCTCGTCGGTCAGCGTCGGCGGCATGCGGATGTCCGTCACCGCCACGTCCGGGCGCTGCTCGGCGACGGTGGCCATCAGCGAGTCGAAGTCGCCGGCGAGCCCGACCACGTCGACGCCCGCGGCCTCGAGCACGCGCGCCACGCCCTCGCGCAGCAGCACGGAGTCCTCGCCGATCACGACCCGCACGGGATCACCCCCCGCACGATCGTGCCACCGCCGGACGGGCTGGCGATCTCGAGCCGGCCGTCGATCGCGGCCAGGCGGTCCGCCATCCCGCGCAGGCCGGATCCGGCCGCCGGGTCGGCTCCGCCGGCACCGTCGTCTCTGATGGTGATGGTCAAGTCTCCGTTCATGCGCTCGACCGCGATCTCGGCACGGCTGGCGCGCGCGTAGCGGGTCACGTTGGTAAGGGCCTCCGACGCGAGAAAATACGCGGCGGCCTCGACGGGCGCCGGGGCGCGCTCCTCGCTGCCCGCGCGCAGCTCCACGGGCAGCGAGGCGCGGCGCACCAGCGTGCGCAGCGCGGGAACGAGCCCGAGCTCGGTCAGCACCGCGGGGTGGATGCCGCGCGCCAGCTCGCGCAGTTCGCGGGTCGCGTGGTCGAGCTCCTCGCGCACGCTCTGGAGCCACTGCGCCGGCGTGCCGTCGAGCTGGCCCTGCAGGACCTTGAGCTGGAGCCCGACGGCGAGCAGGCGGCTCTGCGCGCCGTCGTGCAGGTCGCGTTCCAGCCGCCGCCGCGCCTCGTCGGCGGCGCTGACGATGCGCGCGCGTGAGGCCCGCAGCTCCCGCTCGGCGGTCACGCGCTCGGTGATGTCGCGGACGTAGCCGGTGTACATCGGCGGGCCGGGGACGTCGATGCGGGTGATCGTGAGCTCCACCGGCAGCTCGCGCCCGTCGGCGTGCAGCGCGGTGATCTCCACGCGCGTTCCCAGCAGCCGCCCGGCGCCGCCGGCCGCGACCCGCTCGAGCCCCGCGCGGTGGCTCGAGCGCAGCGCCGGCGGAACGAGCACGTCGGCCATCTCGCGCCCGATCAGCGTCTCCGGAGCATGGCCGAACAGCCGCTGCACCGCGGCGTTGACCTCGACGATGCACCCCTCGTGGTCGATCGTGATGACCGCGTCCAGCGCGGCGTCGAGCATGGCGCGGTTGCGCGCCTCGGCCAGCCGGTGCGCGACGAACTGCCCGATCCGGCGGCCGAGGCTCGCCAGCGTGTCGATCAGCGCGGTGTCGGGCTCGAGCGCCGCGGTCGTGAGGAACTCCATCGCGCCCCCGGTGCCGGGCAGCGGGAACGCGAGCGCGGTCCGCAGCCCCACCGCGATCACCGCGTCGTGGCGCGGGAAGTTGCGCGCCTGGTCCGGGCTCGAGAGCCAGGCCGGGCGCCCGGACGCGCAGACGCTGCCCGGCAGTCCTTCACCGGCGGCCAGGGCCAGCGAGCGCGACGTTGCCGCGAACGGCTCGAGCTCCGGCGACGCCGTCCAGGTCGCGGCGCACCGCAGTCCGTCGAGCGCCGGCAGCCAGATCCCTCCGTAGTGCCACTCCATGCCCTCGCCGATCGTGGTCAGCAGACCGCACAGCGCCGATTCGACGTCCTCGGCGCCGATCAGCTCGGCGGCGACGGCGTGCTCGACCGCGAGCAGGCGGGAATGGCTGGGGGAATCGGCGAGCATGGACGGCGGCGACACTAACGCCCGCGAGCTGCGGCGGGAAGGGGGCTGCCACCCCGCCTCAGGCGGCGAGGGAATCCGCCGCTTCGGCGGCCCCGTCGAGCATCACGCCGGCGACGAGCTCGAACGCCGCGGCCCATTCGTCGCTGTAACGGGGCTCCCAGGCGTCGCCGGCGACCTCGGCCATCGATGCGATCAGCACGGCGCCCACGACCGGATAGTGCGCAGCCTGCGCGCCATAGGCGACATGGCGCGCTCCCAGGGCGCGCAACGTCGGAACGGCGGCATCGAGCTGGCGCAGCGAGCGCCGCAGCAGCACGAGCGCGGACAGCAGCATCGCGCGCTGGCGCGCCATGTCCGTGCCGGCGAACAGGGGCTGAACGGCGGGAGCGGTGGCGAACAGCCGCTTGTAGAAGATGTCGACCAGCTCCTCGCCCCGCGGGGCGACCAGATCGAAGCTCGTCTCGAGGGCATCGAGGTCCATGCGGCGCAGCTTCTCAGCGGGCCTGGCTGCCGATCAGGGAGCTACCCGGTTCGCGACTGGCGGCTGGCCGCCATCGGCGCCTGCACAGACTGGGCGCCCTGTGAATAGTCGGTGCAGCGGACATCACGGCGCGGGTTGCGGATGCCGACCAGCCCGAGCACCCCGCCGAGGCCGACCAGCGCGGCGCAGATCCCGACGCCGACGTGGAACGCGTGGACCGAGGCCTGCTCGACCGCCGGGATGCCCTCGACGCTGCCGAGCGACTCGCGCCGCGCCGTCGCGACCTGCGCCGCGGCGCGGGCGTCGAGCCGGACGCCGGCCAGGCGCCGGTCGAGGTCGGCATTGAACTGCGCGGCGACGATCGCGCCGACCGCGGAGACGCAGATCAGCCCCGCGACGCGCGCGATCGCGTTGTTGACGGCCGACGCGATGCTGGCGTTGCTCTGATCGGCGTCGGCCAGCACGGTCGCGGTGAGCGGCGTGACGGTCGCGGACAGGCCGACCGAGAACAGGATCAGCGCGGGGAAGAGGTCGGTCCAGTAGTTGACGGTCGCGTCCACGCGCAGCACGAGCAGCAGGCCGCACGCGCTCAGCAGCGGCCCGAACCCCATGAAGTAGCGCGGGCCGAAGCGGTCGGCGAGGCGCCCGAAGCGGCGCGAGAGCACGAACATCACGATCGTGGTGGGGATCGTGGCCATCCCGGCCTGCAGCGCCTCGAACCCCGCGACCTGCTGCAGGAACAGCGTCAGGAAGAAGAACAGGCAGCCCAGGCCGCCGTACATCGCGAACGTCTCGAGGTTGCCGGCGGCGAAGTTGCGGCGCTTGAAGAGGCCGAGCGGCAGCATCGGGTCGGGCGTCCGCGCCTCATGGACGATGAAGAGGCCGAACAGCACGAGGCCGCCGAGGCCGACCGCCCACACCTGCGGGCTGCTCCAGCCGGCCGCCGGCTGGCGGATCAGCGCCAGCACCGGCCCGCCGAGCCCGAGCACCGTCAGCAGCGCCCCCAGCCAGTCGAGCCGCACGTGACGCCGCGCCCCGGACGGCTTCGGCACCGCCGCGGCGACGAGTCCGAGCGTGAGCAGCACGAACGGCACGTTGATGGCGAAGATCCAGCGCCAGGACGCGACGTCGATCAGCCAGCCGCCGGCCAGCGGCCCGATCACGAACGAGATGCCCGACCAGGCCGTCCACGAGCCGATCGCGGCCCCGCGCTCGTCGGGTCCGAACGTCGAGACGATCACCGCCAGCGCGCTCGGCGTCAACAGCGCGCCGAACACGCCCTGGAGCGCGCGCCCGGCGATCAGCACCTCGATGCTCGGCGCCAGCGCGCAGATCACCGACACGACCCCGAAGCCGCCCACGCCGATCGAGAAGACGCGCCGCGCCCCGTAGAGGTCGCCGAGTGAGCCGGCGACGAGGATCAGCGAGCCGAGCGTCAGCAGGTAGGCGTTGGAGACCCACTGCTGGCCGGCCAGCCCGCCGCCGAGGTCCGCGCGGATGGACGGCAGCGCGACGTTGACGACCGTCGCGTCCAGCCCCGCCACGAACGAGCCCATGATCGCGGCGGCAAGTGCAAGGCGCTTGCGATGCCGGGGAGGTGCCACCTCACTGCACGCTACCGGGCACGGCCGCCCGCTCGAGCACCTGCTCGCGCGGGACCGCGGCCGTCGCGGCGCGCCGCAGCGCGGCGAGCGGCAGCGGGACGGCCGAGGCCAGGAGCACGACGTTGCCGGGCGCGCGGGCGCGCAGGACGCCCGGCGGCGCGACCCAGGCGACGTGCGCGAACGCGGCGCCGAGCACCGCGTCGTGCGCGCGCACCTCGTCCAGCGGCGGCACGTCGATCACGTTGAGCGCGTAGACGCCCGAGACCCGCAGGACGCGCCGCACGTGGCCGGCGAACGTGGCGCCGGAGAGCTGCGCGGGCACGAACGGGCCGCTGAAGGCGTCGCCGATCACCAGGTCGGCGGAGCGGTCCGGCCGCGCCGGCAGCAGCCCGGCGGCGTCGCCGACCTTCACCCGCAGCCGCGGCGACGCCCGCAGGCCCAGATGCTCGCGCGCCAGCGCCACGACGCCCGGGTCGAGCTCGAACACCTGCTGGCGCGAACGCGGCCGGGTCGCCTCGACGTAGCGCGGGAGCGCGAAGGCGCCGCCGCCGAGGTGCAGCACGTCGAGCCCCGCGCCGGGCGCGCGCAACACGTCGATCAGGTCCGCGATCCGGCGCATGTAGGCGAAGCCCAGCCGGCGCGGGTCGGCGAGATCCACTTGGCCGGCCTCGCGCCCGTCGAGCAGCAGCAGCCGCGAGGATGGCCGCCGCGGGTCGGCCAGCACCTCGGCTTCGGCGTACGGCGTCTTGACCTCGACCGCCCGGGGCGCCGGCCTGGCGCGGCGCTCGCGGCCGCGCCGGTTCACCGCGGCGCCAGCTCCGAGGAGTCGGTCAGCTGCAGCTTGCGCCGCGCGCGCTCGTAGAAGCCCTCCGGATGCAGCCGCAGCACCTTGGCCGAGCGCTCGTCGAGCGCGAACTCGATGCAGTCGCCCTGCCTGAGCTCGGCGACGCGCTGGCCGTCGGCTTCGAGCAGCAGCGGCGCCGAGCGCTCCAGCACATGCACACGCAGGGCCTCCTCCGGGTGCAGGAAGACGGCGCGGTCGAACGCCGCGTGCGGCGCCACCGGCGTCACCAGCAGGCCCCAGTGGCGCGGCGAGACGATCGGCCCGCCGGCCGCGAACGAGTACGCCGTCGAGCCCGTCGGCGTCGCGATCACGAGTGCGTCGGTCGTGTAGCGGGCGAACACGCTGTTCTCCACCTCGACCGCCACCGCCGCCGGGCCGTTGCCGGGGATGCGCGAGAGCGCCGCCTCGTTGAACGCCGTCAGCGGCAGCGCCAGGCATCCGCCCGACGCGGTCATCACCGCGCGCTCCTCCACGCGGTGCTCGTCGCGGTCGATCTGATCGAGCGCGGCGGGCAGCTCGTCGAGGTTGACCTCGGCGAGGAACGCCAGCCGCCCGAGGTTGACCCCCAGTACCGGAACGTCGTTCTCGTGCGCGAGTTTGAGCGCGCGCAGGATCGTCCCGTCGCCGCCCAGGCCGATGATCAGCCCCGCGCCTTCCCCGAGCTCGTGCTCGGGCACCGGGCGCACTCCCGCCGGCATGCGGGCGGCCATCTCCTCGAGCCCGCGCACCTCCTTGCCGTGCCTCTCGGCCCAGGCCACGATGCAGTCGATCATCGCACCGCTCTCGCGGCGCGGGTGCACCACGAGGCCGATGGCGCCGCGCTTCACGATTCGTCGCGATGGACGGAGTCCGGCGAGAAGGCCGGCAGGCAGACCGCGACGTACTCGGCGCCGTCCGGCGTCGAGTAGCGGACCCACTCTCCCCCGCGCGCCAGTACCGCCTGACCGGCGCGCACCTCGAGCGTGCCGCCGTCGTGCTCGACGTGCAGCGCGCCGCCGAGCACGAGCGTGTACTCGTCGAACTCCGGCCGCTGGCCGGGCTCGACCCAGCCCGCGGGCGAGCGCATGTGCGCCACGCTGAGCCGGTGCTCGCCGTTGTTGACGCGGCCGGCGTACTCGTCGATCAGCTTCGGCTTGGTCCCGGCGGCCTCCACGCGGGACGGGCCGGGGATGAGCTCGGGCATCGCCGCTGAGTCTAGGCCGCGCCACCACCCGTCGTAATCCGACCCGGGTTTATGTATTTTCTGCCGAATGAGCACGACCGACGAGCTGCTGGCCAACAACGAGGCCTACGCCGAGCACTTCGACAAGGGCGGCCGTCCTCTGCCGCCGGCCAGGAAGCTGGCCGTGGTCGCCTGCATGGACGCGCGGCTGAACGTGCACGACCTGCTGGGCCTCGACGTCGGCGACGCGCATGTCATCCGCAACGCCGGCGGCGTCGTGACCGACGACGAGATCCGCTCGCTCTCGATCTCCCAGCGCCTGCTGGGGACCGAGGAGATCATCCTCATCCACCACACCGACTGCGGGATGCTCACGTTCACCGACGACGCCTTCAAGCGCTCGGTCCAGGACGAGACGGGCATCAAGCCGGAGTGGGCCGCCGAGTCCTTCCCGGATCTCGACGAGGACGTCAGGCAATCGGTCGCGCGGATCAAGGCGAGCCCGTTCATCCCCAAGACCGACTCGCTCCGCGGCTTCGTCTACGACGTCGACACCGGGCGCCTGCGCGAGGTCAGCTAGAGCGCACGAGCTCGCGCCCCGCGACCGCCGCCGTCCGCGGCGCCAGCCGTCCCGCCGCGGCGGTCGCGCCGAGCAGCGAGATCCACGTCAGCGCCGCGAGCACGACGTGAAACCAGACGATCTCCGCCGGCAGCTTCAAGGCGTATTGCGCGGACCCCACGAACCCCTGGCAGGCGACCAGCACGCAGACCGCCGTCAGCGCGCCGCGGGTGCGCGGATCAGCGCCGCGCGAGCGCGCCAGGAACCACACGCCCACGGCGCTGAGCCCGAGCAGCGTCGCCAGCGCCCCGTGCTGGTGGATCGTCCAGTCGAGCGTGCCGGAGCCGCGCCAGTCCAGTCGCGGCACGACGTCATGCGTCCCCTCCCCGCCCGCATGCGGCCCCGCCGCGGTGGCGATCGTGCCCGCGGCCAATGTGAGCGCGCCCGGCACGAGCAGCGCGCGCACCGACCAGGTCAGCAGCCGGTCGTGCGAGCGCGGCCGCTCCCCCGGCTCGAACGTCGCCCGCCAGGCCAGCGCCACCGCGGCCACCAGCAGCGCCATCGACATCAGGAAGTGCCCGATCACCCAGCCCGGATCGAGCCCGTAGAGCACGGTCAGCCCACCCAGCACGGCCTGTCCGAGCACGCCGAGCGGCAGCAGCAGCGCCAGCCACGCCAAGTCGCGCCGGAACGGACGCCGGAACCACGCGAGGATCGCCGCGGCCAGGCACGGAATCGCGACGATGCTGGTCATCACGCGGTTGGAGAACTCGATCAGGCCGTGGAGCTTGAGCTGTGGGGTCAGGTGCGTGCCGTGGCAGCGCGGCCACTCCGGGCAGCCGAGCCCGGAGCCCGTGAGCCGCACCGCGGCGCCGGTGAAGACGATCAGCGTGCAGACGCTGAGCGCCACGTAGGAGATCAGGCGGAACTCACGCGGCGTGAAGGTCCGGCGGAGGCTCACGCGTTCATTGTGGCAACGACCTCAGCCGCGTGGGCGCGCGACGCCGAACACGTTCAGGCCGATCGGCAGCCGCACGCGCGATTCCACGAAGCGCCCGGCCGGCACCGCGGTGCGATCCCACAGCGAGAGCAGCTTGCTGGAGCGCCGCTGGTCATCGATGTTCCCGCGCCCGAACGCCGCCCAGGCCGGGATGGCGAGCGCGTTCATCCACCGCAGCCCAACCGGCTCCAGCCTTGCCTCGTTGAAGACCTCGCGCAGCCGCCAGACCGAGTAACGGCGGTAGTGTCCGACTTTCTTATCCAGCGGCCCGTACAGCCCGTTCAGCGCCGGGACGTAGACGATCATGCGCCCGCCCGGCACGAGCAGGCGGCTGAGCCCGCGCAGCGCCCCAACGTCGTCGGCGATGTGCTCGAGGACATTGACCATGAGTACCGAGTCGAATCGCTCGTCCAGCTCGAGCGTACGGAGGTCGCGGTCCTCGACGCGGACGTTGGGATGCCTTTCGAAGCGCCGGCGCAGCGCCTCGATACACACGGGCGAGATGTCGCTGGCGACGACTTCTCGGCCCTCCTGATAGCGGGCGGTGATGGAACCCAGCCCCGCTCCGACCTCGAGCACGCGCCGGCCGAGGTACGGCTCGCAGAGCGACGTGATCCACGACAGGTAGTTCGGCGCGCTCTCGCTCGCGATGTCGAGGTCCGCGTCGTGCGCCCCCTCCTGGTCAAGCAGCTCGACCGCCTTCGGATGGACGTAGCGCGCGGCGGGCGCCGGTCTCAGGCGGCTCACGGCTTGCGTGCGAATGGCTGCTGTGTGACCTTGTAGCGCCTGTCCACGACGCGTCCGGCGAGGCGCCACGGAACGGCCCTCTCCAGCGGGCCGCGCGAGGGCCAGCCAAGGGTCTTGAGCACCTTGTAGCGGATCACGTCCTCGAAGCCGGGCAGGTAGCCGGGGGTGAACGGCTCGAGCCCGACTCGCCGGTAGACCTCGCCGAGCGTGCGTGGCTCGAAGTAGGCGACGTGCACGTCAGGATGCACATAGCTCCACGACGTCAGCTTGTCGCGATGCGGCGCGGCGTTCGCAGTCGTCAACAGGAACGCGCCTCCCGGCTTCAGCAGAGAGGCGATCCGCTGCAGCGGGGCGAGCGGACCAGGGATGTGCTCGACGACCTCGATCGCCGTGACGACGTCGAAGGTCCCCTCGTGCTCGTTCAGGCCTTCGTCGTCGAGCACGTCGATCCCGTGCTCCCGCGCCCAGTCCGCGCCCCAACCCTCGTCGTAGCCGTGCACCTCACCGAAGCCGTTGTGCTGCGCGTGGCGGACGAGGCCGCCGAGCCCGCACCCGAAGTCCAGCCACTTGATGTCCTTGCCGGCGCAGAGCTGCTCGACCAGCCGCGAGATGCCGCGCCACTCGTACGCGCGGACCGTGCGCGGATTCTCCATCTCCTCGATGTAATTGATGAACGAATCCGCACCCTTGCCCCGGTAGTAAGCGGAGTCGTAGACGTCCGCGAAGTCCACGCGCGGATTGGCGACGAAGGAAAGGCCGCACGCGTCGCATTGACGAAAGGCGAAATCGATGTGACTGAAGTCCGAATGCACCGTCCCGATGTCGGCGGTATGGTTGCCACAGATCGGGCAGTCCTCCTGCATGGTCGCAAGCATCGGCGACGATGGTAGACGCTGCCACCGACGCCCGGACGAGCGCCGATATCCTTCCAGCGCATGCGCGCAAGCGACATGTTGGCTTCCGACCAGGTCGGGCGCCAGTTCGAATTCGATCCCACGGCGGCGGTCGTGCGCTCGCGCGCCAGCGGTCAATTCATCCGTTGTCCTGCGTGTTCCGCCGATGCCGAGAGGTATCTCTTCCACCGACGCGGCGCCCGCTTCGTCCAGTGCCGAAGCTGCAACGTCGTCTACGTGAACCCGCCGGCGCAAGTCCGCGACTACTTCGACGTCGCGGCACCTGAGCGTCGCGCGACGGTCGAGGACGAGGCGCATCTGCGCAAGGAGTTCGACGATGTGCTGCACTACGCGACCGACGTGTATCGCACGCGCCGCGGCGCTCAGCCGGCGCGCATCCTGGTCGCGGGGCGGCTGCCGGACGAGCCGAGCGTGAACGTCGCCGTCGCCCGGCTCACACACGAGCAGACAGTGCGACTGGTCGACGACGCGGACGTCTCCCCGATCCTCGAGGCCATCCCCGAAGACGTCGAGCTGATCGTCCTTAGCCAGTTGCTCGAGGCCTGCCCGCGCGCCTCGGAGGTACTCGCCGCGCTCACCGCGCGCCTGCCGGTAGGAGCGCTGCTGGTCGTCGTCTACAGCAACGTCGCCTCACTCCCCGGGCGGATGCTGCGCCGCCACTGGCGCCGCTTCTTCAACTGGAAGTCCGTCTACTTCGACTCCGAGAACCTGCGCCGCATGGCCGAGCGCAGCGGATTGCGCTTCCTCGCGCAGTCGGGCCTGAACACGTCGTACACCGTGACGCGCGCGCTCGACCTTGCGTTGCCGAACGCGCCGCTCGCCAGCGTCGCGCGGCGCATCGGACTCGATAACGCGGTCGCCCGAGTCCCCACCGGGACCTACATGTCGGTCTTCGAGCGCCCGGCGACGATGGCCACGGCCGAACGGCTCTCGGTCGTCGTCCCGGTGTTCAACGAGCGCGACTATGTCGGCGACGTGCTCGAGCAACTGCTCAGCAAACGGTTCGCGATCCCGCACGAGGTGATCGTCGTCGAAAGCAACAGCACGGACGGCACGCGCGAGATCGTGCGCGACTTCGAGGGCCGCCCTGGCCTGTCGATCATCTACGAGGACGAGCCGCGTGGGAAAGGCGCCGCCGTCCGTCGCGGCCTCGAGGCGGCGACCGGCACGATCCTGCTGATCCAGGACGCCGACTTCGAGTACGACCTCGACGACTACGACGCGCTGCTGCGCCCGATCGTCCAACGCCGCACGAGCTTCGTGCTCGGCTCACGCTCGCTCGGCCTCGACGACTGGAAAGTTCGCCGCTTCGCGCAGTCGCGCGTGAAGGCGTTCCTGATGAACTTCGCCCAGCTGGTCTTCGCCAGGACCTTCAACGCGCTCTATCAGCAGCGCGTCACCGACGTGAACACGATGTTCAAGGTGTTCCGGCGCGAGTGCATCGACGGCATCGACTTCCACGCCGACGGCTTCAGCTTCGACATCGAGCTGGCGTGCCTGCTCGTCAAGAGCGGCTACGGCCCGATGGAGGTGCCGGTGAACTACGTCGCGCGCAGCTTCGAGGAGGGCAAGAAGATCGACTTCCTGCGCGAGTTCTTCCCGTCGTACTCGATGTTCTTCCGCAGCCGGTTCGGCCGGCGAGGGCGCCGCGCCTGATGACGCAGACCGAGGACTTCCACTACGCGGCCGCGCCCGTCGACGTCGGCTCGCGAGACCTGCCGGGACTCAAGGCGCAGTTCATCGTCCGCCGCGTCGAAGACGAGTCCATCGTGGTCGACGTCGGCTGCGGCGGCGGCAAGATGCTGCGGACGATCGGCAACCACCACCGCGGCGTCACGCTGCGCGGCTGCGACATCGTCGAGCGCACCGACATCGGCGGCGACTTCGAGTTTTCGGTCATCGACCCCGATACGCAGCGCCTCCCCTACGAGGACGACTCGACCGACGTCGCGCTCCTGGTCGACGTGCTCGACCACACCGACCGCCCGCAGGATCTGTTGAACGAGATCGTGCGGATCCTGCGGCCGAGCGGCAAGCTCGTGGCCTTCATCGGGATCGAGGGCGAGCCGCGCGGCTGGTACCGGCTGTTCCGCAGGTTCCTCGGCGAGGACCTCTACACGCGCACCAAGGACCACGCGGTGGCGTTCACCCACGCCGACGTGCGGACGATGCTCAACGACGCGAACCTCGTCGCGCGCGAGCAGCGGTACGCCTACCACCTCCTGGGCGGATTGATGGACGCGGCGCTCTTCGCCGCCGTCTCCAACGACTCGGTCCAGCGCGCGTTCTGGGCCCATAGCCCGTACCACGGCGAAGACGGCAAGACGCCGTCGCGCTCGCTGCTCGGCCGGATCGTCGGTGCGCTGTTCAAGCTGGGCAACGCGGCCGCCTGGGCGGAGTCGCGGGCGCTGCGCAACGTGCGCGCCACGGCGTCCGGCGTGCTCGTGGTCGCGACGCCGAAGCCGTAGCCGTCAGTCGTCGTAGGCGAGCGTCAGCGGGTTCACGCCGACGACGATGTTCGCCGGCGGGTTGGCCGGGTCAGCCGGCCGAGCAGCGCTCTCGCCCGCACTCAACGAGAAGCGGTTCAGCCCGCGACGAAGGTGCACCGGCAGGCGCACGCTGCCGGGTTCCACGCGGTACGTGACGCGGCGACTGTCCGGTCCCTGGAGGGTCAGATGGACGGAGGCGCCGGGCCGCAGCGCCGGGCCCGGCGCGGTGACGAGCACCAGCCCGGCCTCGCGCGCCGACGGCGACACGATCGTGAGCGTCGCCGCGTCGGCGCTCGAGAGCGCAAACGCGGTGACCCCGGCGCCGAGGCTCGTGTATTTCACCGGGGAAACCTGGGCGAAGTTCGGCGCGTTCACCGTCGCGAGGATTGGCCGGCCGGCGGCCATCGCGATCATCGTGGACACTGGCGACCCGGCGTGCTCCAGCCGCTTCCAGGTCTCGGGATGCGTGCCGGGGAGCGGGTTGTAGTAGCCCGTGAAGCTGACCGCCAGACCGGCGAAGGCGCCCCACGCGATCAGCAGCGCGCCGCCGATGCGCACAAGCCGCCGGCGGATCCCCTGCGCCCCTGCCGCGAGCGCGAGCCACGCGGTCAGCGCGGCGAACAGGAACAGCGGCGCGAAGTCGACCTCGTAGCGCTGGGTCGTGCCGAAGAACTCGTAGCAGAGGAACACCAGGCCGATCGCGCCCGCGCCGACCATGACCGCGAGCGGGCTCAACAGCGGCGCGATCGGCGCCGAGCGCCGGCGCCACAATACGAGTAGGGCGGGGGCGAAGAGCAGGATCGGCGACATCGGGATAAGGCCGCCCGTGACTTCGAGGCCGCTGTAGTCGGCCGGGAGAGTGCCCGGATAGGAGCTCGGCGGCGGGGTCAGCCTCAGGAACGGGAACAGCACCGTCGGGCGTGGCGGTGAGAGCAAGTAGAACCACAGGCCTGGCGGGATGTACCGCGCGTCGCCGTAGAGGTCCTGATTCGGGTTGTAGCCGGCGAGCACGTAGCTCTGCCCGACCTCCATCGGGCTGCCGAAGCGCAGCGCGTTGTAGATCATCAGCAGTACCCCGATCGTCGCCACCGGGGCGCCCAGCGCCAGCACCAGCCGCCGCACGGAAGCCGTCCCGCGCAGACGGAAGAACACCGGCACCAGCAGGAAGACGAGCGGCGCCAGCCCGGGGCGTGAGCACACCGCCAGTCCCACGCACGCGCTCATCGCCACCAGCCGCCAGGTCGCGGCCCGGCGGGCCACCAGCGCCGTGACGGCGAGCCAGATTCCCGCCGCGGCGAAGAAGAAGCCGCCGGCGATCGCCGACTCGTAGGTCGCCGGCCGGCGCAGGATGAACGGGATCGCGGTCGAGCACGCCAGCGCCAGTGCGGCGAACGCCGCGACCCACGCGCTCGTGCTCCCGACCTGGCGCAGGATCGCGCGCAGAGCGGCGAGCGCGAAGCCGAGCCCGCCGATCGCCAGGACCGCGACCGTCAGGCTCGACGAGGGCGCGAGCCCGAGCAGCCGCAGCGGCACCAACAGGACGGCAACGGGCGGCCCCCAGGTCAGAAACAGGCGGCCGTCGTACATCGCCAGGTCGTGGAGGCCCTGGCCGCGGAAGGCCGCGTTCTGGACCGGGTCGTACGGATCCGGCAGCTGCGTCAACCCGTCCGGGGCGTCGCCGATCGACAGCCGGAAATGGATGAACGCGTCCGCCAAGCGGTTGTAGGGCTCGCCCTCCTGACCGGTGAGCGCCAGCGGCACGCTCGTGTGGGCCGTCCACAGGTAGAACGCGCCGGCCAGCACGAATACGACGGCCAGCGCGACGGTCACCGGGTCGCCGAAGATGAGCGCGCGCGATGAGAGCGGCAGGCGTCGGATGCTCCGTACCGCGTTCACGCCGTATAGCCTGTTAACGCGTGGCTGCGCCCAAGAAGACGATCAGCGGGCGCGTGCACCACCTGCGCTCCCCGGAATCGGGAGTGATCGGCGAAGGGCTTCGCTTCGCGATCGCGGGTGGCACGGTTGCGCTGATCTACCTGACGACGACGACGGTTCTGCACGAGGTCTTCGGCGTCCCGTTCCAGCTCGCGCTGATCATCGGCACGCTCACCGGCCTGACCGCGCACTTCACCTTGCAGCGGGTGTTCGTGTGGGTGCATCACGAGGAGTTCGCGCTCAGCGTGCATGCGCAGGTCGGCCGCTACCTGGTGGTGGCGGCGATCCAGTACACGTTGACGGCGCTCTCGACGTCGATCCTGCCCGGCGCCCTCGATCTGCCGGTGACGCCCGTGTACCTGGCGACGGCCTGCTCGCTCGCCGCGCTCAATTTCCTGGTACTCCGCGGCCGCATCTTCCACTCTGGAGGCTGACGTCACGGGGCGTGCGCTCGCAGGAAGGCGTCCGTCTCGGCCAGGGCGTCGGGCGTCCCGATCTCGTAGAAGCGTTCCGTGGCCATGTACGCGGCCAGCTCGCCGCGCTTGGACAGCTCGTGATACACGGCCACCAGGTCCGGCTCATCGGGACCCGCGGCGTCGAGCGCGTTCGCCCGCAGGACGCCGAGCCCGTAGTCGATCCAGGCCATGTCCGGCGTCGGGTGGCGCTTGTCATAGAACGCCCGCCCGTCCTCGAGGCGCACGTTGCTCGTGTCCCACCGGCCTTCGTTGCGCAACACCGTCATCAGGGCCGGCAGGCCCGAGGCCTCGAAGGCCCGCTGGACCTCCGCGTAGTCGATGCGCAGGTAGGTATCTCCGTAAAGGACGAGGAACGCCTCACCGAGGAGCTTTTCGGCACCGCGGATCGCGCCCGCGGTGCCGCGCAGCTCCGGGCCGTCGTAGACGTAGCGGACGGTCAGACCGAGATCCGCACCGTCGCCCAGAACCGCTTCGATCCGTTCGCCGCGGTAGCCGACGCAGATGACGATCTCGGACGCGCCATAGTGCCGCAGCAGCCGCAGCTGATGACGCAGGAACGGCTCTCCGGCGACCTCCAGCAGCGGCTTGGGGGTGTCGGCGACGATCCCGCCCAGTCGTGTCCCCAATCCGCCGGCCAGAATGCAGACAGGCAACAGGGTCACTGCGCGTCGTGCAGGTCGTGAGTCGTCGCCACCAGCGGTGACTCCGGCGCCTCGAGCCCGTGCGCGGTCTCGACGATGTATTTCGGGCGGCGCTTGACTTCGTCGTAGATGCGCCCGACGTACTCGCCCATGATCCCGAGGCTGAGCAACTGGATGCCGCTGAACAGCGACACGACGATCACGATCGTCGGGTTGCCGATCGGGAACCCGACGCCGACGATCTTGGCGACCAGGTAGCCGACGGCGAGCATGAAGGCGAACAGCGACGAGAACAGTCCCACGATCGAGATGAGCTGCAGCGGATAGCGCGAGAAGCTCACCACGCCGTTCATGCCGATCAGGATCGACCCGAGGAAGCGGTTGTACTTGCTCGCCCCGGCGTGCCGCGGGTCACGGTCGTAGAGCACCGCCGTCTGCTTGAAGCCAACGAGCGCGACAAGCCCGCGCAGGAAGCCGTGGGCCTCGTTGAGAGCGACGACATGGTCGACGACGCGCCGGCTCATGAGCCGGAAGTCGCCAGTGTTGGGCGGGATCTCGACCTCGCCGATCCGCTTGATCACGCGGTAGCCGGCGGCGGCGACGATGCGCTTGGGGAGCGTTTCGCCCTCGCGGGTGCGGCGCTGGGCGTAGACAACGTCGAACCCCTCGCGCCAGCGCGCCACGAGATCGGGGATCAGCTCCGGCGGGTCCTGGAGGTCGCAGTCGATGACCAGCACCGCATCCCCCCGCGACGCCTCGAGGCCGGCGAGCGTCGCCGCCGGCTGCCCGAAGCGCCGCGAGAACCGCAGCATCTTGATGCGCGGGTCCTCCTCACGCAGCGCGAGGATGAGCTCCTCCGTACGATCCGTGCACGGGTCGACGGCGAAGATGATCTCCCACTCCATTCCGAGCGCGTCCAGCACCGTCGTCATGCGGTCGTAGACGCGGCCGATGTTCGCCTCCTCGTTATAGGCGGGGATCACGATCGACAGCAGGCTCATGCGGGCCTCCGCAGGACTGTCAGGTTGCGGATACCGAATGGGATCACGACGTTGCGCGCCAGCAGCGCGCGCTCGAGGCGGGTCGTCAGCGCACCGAGGCGGGAGTCGCGGGTACGGGCGATATTGGCCTCGACAAGCGCTCGCATCTGCTCGGGGGATGGGTTGGGATGGTTGCGGCGATTGCGCTTCTTCACGATCCAGAAAGCGGGGTAGATCACTGAGCCGAGGAACGCCTCGCGGACGACCTCGAAGCCGGCGTCACGGGCCTTCGCGGACAGCTCGCCTCGACCATAGCGGCGTTCATGACCGAGAAAACGGTCGTAATAGTCGTAAGTTCCGGGGCCGGCGGGGACGACGAGCGCCGCCAGGCCGCCGGGTCGCAACACGCGGCGAAATTCGGCCAGCGCACCGATGTCGTGGGGCACGTGTTCGAGCAGGTTCGCCGATACCACAGCGTCCGCCACCGCGTCGTGCAGCGGCAGCTCGCCCACGTCGGCGAGCAGCAGTCGCGCATCCGGGACGCTGGCGTGCGCGCGCCGCAGCCCGGCCGCCACGAGATCCACGCCGATCAGTTCGGCGGCGGGGCGCGCGCGGCGCAGATCCTCCAGCAGGTAGCCGCTCGAGCAGCCGGCGTCCACCACGACGCCATCCGCCGGCAGGCGGTCGAGCACCGACTCGAGCAGCGCGCGCCGCGTCCACACATCGATGAAGTGGTCACGGCTGGACTCCTCGTGGAGCGCCTCGAGGTCGTCCGACCAGTTGACGTCCAAGCATTGCGCGTACGCGGTGAACGCAGGCTCGCTCGCGGCACCCGACGGTGGCTGCTTGAGGAGGGTCATGCCGTGGTGAAGAACTGCTCGTCTATGCGCCGGATCGTCGCGAGGTCGCGCTCGCTCCGCAACCGGGCTTGGAACTCGGGCTCGCGCCAAGGATCCCACGGGGCGGAGATGAGCCGCCCGGAGATGCCGCGCGCGTCTTCCGACAGCAGGAACGCGACGAGCTCGGCAGCAACGTCCGGTGGCGTGCCGCCACGCTCGAGGTCGTCGAGCGTCCGCGCATGGTAGTCGGCGCCCGCGCTCTCAGGGCCGGCGGCGAGCGTCGCCTCGTGCATGCGCGTCGCCACAAAACCCGGCGCGACAGCGTTGATGCGGACGCCGTCGGCGGCGAGGTTTTCGACCAGGCGCACCGTCGCCGCTTTGGACGTCGCGTAGGCGTCATAGCGCGGCAGCGGGCCGGTGGCGCCACCACCGGAGAAGGCCACGATCGGGCCGTCCGTCGCCCGCAGCGCCGGCAGGCAGGTGCGCACGGCGAGGAACGTCCCCAGCACGTTGATGCGCAGCACGTCGAGGAACGCGACCGGATCGATCTCCTCGGCCGGGCCGATCGGCCCCATCACCGCCGCGGCGTGCACGAGCGCGTCGACGGACTCGAGCGCGGGCCGCGCCGCCTCCCACGCGGCCACGTCGCCGACATCCAGCACCAGGCTCTCGTGGCCGTCCCCGTCGAGCGCGGCAACCGTCGCATCGAGCGGCTCGCGGCCGCGGGCGGCCACGACGACGGTCCAGCCGTCGCTCGCCAGGCGCCGCGCACACGCCGCGCCGATGCCCATCGATCCGCCGGTCACCAGGACGCGGCCTGCCATCAACCCAGCCCTGCGCGCGCGGCGCCGTAGCCCGTGCGCCGGTAGGCCTCCTCGACCACCGACCACGCGTAGTGCGCGTCGGCGAGGTCCCCCAGCAGCGGTGAGCCGTCGGCGATCGCGTTGACGAAGTGCGCCCACTCCGCGGTCCACGACGGATCGTCGTCGGGATACGTGAGCGTCTCGACGTCGGGAGGCCCGAGCTCGGGCTTCATGCGGTAAGTGGTCAGCGTCTGCGGCCCGTAGGAGCGCGCCAGCCCGTCCAGCTGCAGCTTCGCGTTGCGGCAGTAGATCTCGAGCGAGAACATGTTCTTCCACTCGGTCCATGCGACGTGGAGCATCGCCCATGGCGCCGTCCGCGAGTCCGCCTCGCCAAGCAGCAGTGCGGCGTTGTCATCCACCGGCGTGTCCCAGAACTGGGTACGCAGCAGTGCGCTGTGCAGCGGCAGGGGCCCGAACAGCCAGTGGCTGAGGTCGAGCAGGTGCATGCCCTGGTCGATGATCTCGCCGCCGCCGGACCGCTCCGGCTGCGCGCGCCACTCGCGGTCGTACCCGGCGCGCCCGCCGTGCCCGTAGCGCGCGCGCAGGTGCAGGATGTCCCCGTGCTCACCCGAGCGCGCCTCCGTGATGGCGCGCGCGATGCCGGGGTAGAAGCGGTGGTTGAAGCCGACCTTGACGCGGCGGCCGGCCACCTCGGCCGCGGCGGCGAGCGCCTCGACCTCGGCCACGCCGAGGGCCGCCGGCTTCTCCACGAGCACGTGCGCCCCGTCCTGGAGCGCACGCTCGGCCAGGCCGGCGAGCGAGTCGTGGCTGGTCGCGACGACCACCACGTCGGGGCGCAGCGCCAGCAGGGCGTCGTAGCTGCTCACGGCCTCGCCGCCGTACTCGGCGGCGAGCTGCTGCGCGGCCTCGGACACGACGTCGTAGGCGCCGACCACCTCGCCGCTGTCACCGAGTGCCTGCGCCCGCTTGCCGCCGATGAGGCCGCAGCCGGCGACCGCGACGCGCAACGGTGTGCTCATGCGTACACGTTGCCCGAGCAACCTTGGAACTCGAAGTCGAACGGCAGCTCGGGCGCTTCCGCCGCCGCCATCGCCTGGCGGACGTCCTCGGGGTGGTGCGCGTAGACGAGCAGGAAGCCGCCACCGCCCGCGCCGACCAGCTTGCCGCCGATCGCGCCCGCGCGTCGCGCCAGCGTGTACAGGGTGTCGATGCGCTGGTTGACCATCCCCGGCGAGCGCCGGCGCTTGTTCTCCCAGTGCTCGTGCATGAGCTCGCCGTAGGCGTCGAGGTCGCCGGATTCCAGCAGCCCGCGGCTCTTGAGACCAATCTCCTTCGTCCGGTCCAGGTTCGCGAGCATCTCGTCGTCGTCGGACTCGGTTCGCTCCACCTGATCCGCGAGCACCTTCGACGCGCTGCGCGCATCACCCGTAAAGAACAGCAGGAAGTTGTTGCGCAGCTTCGTCAGCGTGTCCTGCGAGAACTCGAGCGGCTCGACGTCCACTGAGCCGTCCGGGTTGAACGTGTACGCGCAGATGCCGCCGTGCGCCGAGACGTACTGGTCCTGCTTGCCGACCGGCTCCTTGAGCACGTCGATCTCGATCTCGCACGCCTGCTCGGCGAGACGGCCCGGCGTCGTCGCCATGCCCTTGGCCAGTGCGAGCGCCTTGAGCACATTTACCGTGTAAGCGCCGGAGGACCCCATGCCCGTGCCGGCGGGGACGTCGGCGATCGACGCGATCTCCAGCGGCGCTCCGTTCCAATGGCGGCACAGCGTCTCGCGCAGAATCGGATGGCGGATCTCCGACGGGTGGTCGACCTCCTCGAACTCCGCGTACTTCATCCTGTAGCGGCGCTGGAACACCGTGTGGGTGATCAGGTAGATGTACTTGTCGATCGCGCCGCCGATCAGAAATCCGCCTCGGCGCGTGTAGTACGACGGCAGGTCGGTTCCCCCTCCGCCGAGGCTCAGGCGCAGCGGGGCACGGGAGAAGATGACGCTCATGCGGGGCTTGTCTCCAGGACGATCTCGGGATGCGCCTCGAACCAGTCCAGCGTGCGGTCGATCGCTTCGCCGATCGACAGGCTCGGACGCCAGCCGAGCGCGCGGATCTTCGAGCAGTCGAGGTGGATGAGCGGGCTGTCGCCGGCCCAGCCGCGCGCGCCGCCAGTGTGCTCGATCTCGGGCGAGAGGCGCAGGCGCGCCGTGATGCGCGCGACCGAGTCGTTGACCACCAGCACCTCGTCCGCGCCGAGGTTGTAGACCTCGAACCCCGGACCCTCGGTCGCAGCGAGACCGGTGAGGATGCCGTCCACGCAGTCCTGCACATAGAGATAGGACTTGGTCTGGCGCCCGTCGCCCAGCACGCGCAGACGCGCCGGGTCGCGCTTGAGGGCGCGGTAGAAATCGAAGACGTGGCCGTGCGTGTAACGCTCGCCGAGGATCGAGACGAAGCGGTAGACGATCCCGGTGAAGCCGTAGCCGTGGCAGTAGGCGGCGATCATGCCCTCGCCGGCCAGCTTCGAAGCGGCATACAGCGAGGTCTGGACCGGGAACGCCTCGTCCTCCGGCGTCGGGAACGTCTTCGGCTCGCCGTACACGGAGCCGGTGGACGAGAAGACGATCCGCCGGGCACCCTCCGCGCGCATCGCCTCAAGCACGTTGGAGGTCGCGATCGTGTTCTGCTCGAGGTCTTTCTGCGGATGCGCGAGGCCGTGGCGTACATCGGCGTTGGCCTGCAGATGGAATACCGTGTCGACCCCCCGCATCGCCTGCTCGAGCGCGTCGGGATCGAGCACGTCGCCCTCCACGAGGGTCGCATGCTCGCGCTCGAGCAGGTCGGCGACGAACTCGCGGCGGCCCGTGCGGAAGTCATCGAGCACGACGACCTCGACGCCGTCGGCCGCGAGCCGGTCGGCGAGCGTGCTGCCGATGAACCCGGCACCGCCGGTGACAAGCGCGCGTCGCATGGTGCTTAGAGCGTGAACCCCGCGGCGATGGCGTCGCGGCGGAACATCTGGACGGTCTCCAACGAGAACTGATCGAGGTTCTTGCCGAGCGAGTCCAGCTTCTTCAGCAGGTCGTGCGTCATCGTGATGATGTGGCAGCCGACCTGGTCGGCCTGGACGACGTTGAGCACCTCGCGGGGGCTGGCCCAGATGAGCTCCGCGCGCGGCGCGGCGGTGAGGATCTCAACCGAGCGGGCCATGATCGGCACCGGATCTACGCCCGCGTCGGCGATCCGCCCGGCGAACACCGACACGTAGCTCGGCGCGCCCTCGGCAACCGCCGCGGTGATCAGCTCGACCTGCGCGGTCGTGAACAGGGCGGTCACGTTGATCTGGACGCCGTCCTCGGACAGCTCGCGCACGAGCGGAGCGAGCGACTCGCCGCTCGTCGTCGTCACCGGGATCTTGACATAGACGTTGCCGCCCCAGCCGGCGATCTTGCGCGCCTGGCGACGGATCTCGGCCTCGTCATCGGCGAACACCTCGAACGAGATCGGGTGCTTCGTGATGCGTTCCAGCAGGCGCTCGGCAAAGTCGGCGTATTCCGTAAGCCCCGCCTTCCACATCAGCGTCGGGTTCGTGGTGAAGCCGCTGATGTGAGGGTCGGCTGCCAGCCGTAGGATTCCGTCGAGGTCGGCGCCGTCGGCAAAGATCCGGGTAGAGATCCGGTCGAACACCGCCGACAGCCTAGCGGACCTCTGACGGCGCTCGCGCCCGTCGGCTGTCAGCCGGCGGCCTGCACGGTCAGGTCGATGGGAGCGCTCGGCCCGAACCACTTGACCCCCTCGCTGACCATCTGCAGCGTCAGCCGGTAGCGGCCGGGCGGGGGCGAGGGGACGTCGAGCACCGTCGTCGCCGTCGCGCCGGGAGGGATCGGCCGCGTGCGGCCGGGCACGACCGGTTGGTGGCTGAAGTCGTGCTGGAGCTGCTTTCCGGCGGGCGTCTCGAGCTGGCTGCCGAGGTTGACGGAGCCCGGCGTCGTGCCGCCGGGGAGCCACGCCGACGAGCCGGTGTTCGCGATCCTCGTGGTGACATGGATCGGGGTGCCCGCGGTCACGACCACCTTCTCCTGTTGCGGTGTGATCCGCGCAGCGAGCCCGTCCGCGGCCGCGCTCGTGGGGCCAGTGAACTGCGGCTCCAGCTGGAAGCGCCGGTTGACGGCGTGGAACGAGGGCGAGGTCAGTGCGTCGGAGCGGGGCGTCAAGGTCCATGGCGCCGTCGGCGGAGTCGTCGGGTAGTACGACCCCGACTGAACCGTGAGCGGGTGGTTGCGCAGGAAGTACAGCGCCCACATCGTGTCCCACGTGGGAGCGACGTCCACGTTGATCGGGCCGAGGCTCGCAAGCTTTGGGTTGACGCCCAGGTTGGAGAGGTCCGGGTCGACGTAGGCGAACGCCTGATCCGTCGTCACGGACGCGGGGTACTGCGGGCGAGCCGGCGTGTGCGCGAATCCGCTCACCGCCAAGATCACCGCGGTGAGCGCGCCCAGGGCGAGGCACGCGGCCGGAACGGCGGCCCGCAGCCGGTGGGCGACCGCGCGGTCGGTCAACGCCACAGCCACGACCATGAAGATGAGCGCCGCGAACAGCGGCTGGAAGAACGTGATCCACTTCCACTGGCGGTAGCTCACGCCCTCGTGCAGGTACACCGCGAGATAGGTGAGGAGGATCAGCGCCACCGTCGTACCCGCGAATAGCGCGGCGCGCCTGCGCGCAGTGCGCAACGCGAGCAAGGCGGCCGCGAAGCCGGCGAGCAGCATCGCCGAAGCGGCGTAGCCGCCGGGGCCGTGCGGGGCGAACGAGTCGTCCAGCGCGCCGGCGAGCTCGCTCGGCAGGAACCCGGGCAGAGGCCAGCCGGCCTGTATCGAGCTGAATTGACGCGCGCGGTCAATGTTCTGTTTGGCCAGCTCGGGGACGATCAGCAGCGCGGCGAGCAATCCGGCGCCCCCGACGGCAACGAGCCTCGGCAGGGCTTTCCTGAGCTCGCCCCAGGACGCCACGAGCGCCGCCGCGCCAAAGAGCAGGACGGCCGGGGCGAGCATGTGCATGTAGTGGCTCACGAACACCAGCCCGACGACCATCACCGACGCGGCGAGCCGCGCGCCCGAGCGTACGCTCGCGCAATCGCGCGCCCGCAGCGCGGCGACGCCCAGGATCGGCGCCACCGCCATGGCCATGACCTGGCCGAGGAAATACTGGCCGACGAGGTAGAAGAAGAGGAAACCCGCGCACGCTGCAGCGGCTGCGAGCCCGCTTTGCACGGGCGCGTCGGGGAACAGCTCCGAGAGCAGGCGTGCGAGCGTCGCGACCGCGAGGACGATCAGGATGAACATCAGCGGGTTGGTCAGCTTCCACGTGGCGATACCGGTCGTCGCGGATGCCGCGCCGAGGATGACGGTCGTGCCGAAGCCATCGGTCTGTGCGTAGACGCCGAGGTTGGAGATCTGGCCCGGATCCCCGAAGCCATGATCGGCCATGTGCTGCGAGACGATCGCATAGGAGATCGGGTCGGCGTTGGCGAGGCTGGACGTCGTATGGAACGGCAGGTCGAAGATCGACGCGTACACGACGAAGAACACGACCGCGGCAGCGACGGCACCCACGCCCGGCGCGAGCAGTTCGCGTCCCGGCCGCGGCACGCCGCGCCGGATCACGGCGACGACGGTCGCGACCGCGCCGGCGACGAGCAACGCGGTGATCGGTGTCTTGAGCCCTTCGCCGCCGGCGCGGAACCAGTACCAGCCGACGACCTGCACCACGGCCAGGCCGGCCACCAGGCTCGGGACCGGCGAGTGTTCGTCGGGGCCGTCGAGCAGGAACGCCTTGACCGGATAGCCGATGACGATCAGGCCGCCGGTGATCATGGCGCAGGCGATCGCGAACTCGGCGACGATGGCCAGGTCCAGGGGCATACGCGCGACGAGGTTAGCGCCCGGTCCGATCGCCACCCGTGCGTGCGTGCGAGCGCGCACGCACGATGCCCGCAGCGGCGTCGGCCAGGTCGCCGGCCCGAAGATCCGGCGCCACCGCGTCGCTGCGCCGGTGCGCCGAGCCCGGGTGCGCGACGAGGACCGTCCGCGTCCCGGCGCGCTGCCCCGCCGCGACGTCTGAGTCCGAATCGCCCACGATCCAGCTGGCCGGCAGCTCCAGGCCGAGCTCGTCCGCAGCGCGCAGCAGTAGTCCCGGCGCGGGCTTGCGGCAGTCGCACGAGCCGGAAAGCCCCACCACGGCTCCGTCGGGGTGATGGAGGCACGTGTACCAGCCAGCGAACTCCACGCCCGAGTCCGCGAGCAGTGACCGCACGCGGGCGTTGACTGCCTCAAGCGCTTCGACTGTGACGGTGCCCTTGGCCGCAGCGGGCTGGTTCGTCACGACCACCAGCGCGTACCCAGCCTCGCGCAGCCGCCGCGCCCCGGCGACCGCGCCCGCCGCCAGCCGCACGTCTTCGACGCGGTAGGGCGATTCTGGCGGGCCGCCCCGCTCGGCATCCTCGACCGGATCGTTGAGCACACCGTCCCGATCCAGGAAGACTGCCGAGCGGCTCACTGCGCCGCGGCCTCGACGCTCTCCCACTTGCCGGCCGACGCGGCCATGTCGGGATGCGTGACCACCGCGTGCCAGACGACGGCCTGCAGCGACTCGACCAGCGGGGTCTTCAGCGCCGGCGGCGCATCGACGACGACGACGACGTCGCCGAGCTGCGCGGTGGTGCCCGTCGCGCTCCCGACCACGCCCAGGATGGCCGCGCCGACTTCCTTCGCGTGCTCGATCGCGCGAACGAGGTTCATCGAAACGTTGTGCTCGCGCGACCCGCCACCCACCGAGAACACGAGGATCGCGTCGCGCGCTGACAGACGCGACGTCTTCAGCCACTCGACGTAGCTTGTCTCCCAGCCCTCGTCGTTCGTACGCGCGGTCAGCTCGGCCACGTTGTCCGACGGCGCGTAACTCTCCAGCGCGCACAGCTTGCGGAAGTCGTTGACGGCGTGCGAGGCGTGCGCGGCGCCGCCACCGACGCCGAGGATGAACAGCCGCCCGCCGGCCTCGCGCACGGAGGCCAGCCGTGCGGCCATGGCGTCCACGCGGTCTCGCGGCACGGCAACGGAGAGCGCGGCCGCAGCCTCGAAGTAAGTGTCGGCGAACTCGGACATGGGCACGGACGGTAGCGGGGTGAGTCGCGCCCAGACGACCGCGTACGAGAAGGGCTTAGCCGTGTGTGCACCATGCGAACGGCCAGCGGCAGGTCAGGGGTTCTCCGCGGAGCGTCCTGAGGACACGCACACGTGCGACGCGCCTGCTCGATCGCGACGTCGGCCGGAACTTGGGGCTGCCCCTTCAGGTCGGCGATCACGTGCGAATGGTCTTTGCGGAGCGTCGCGTGCCGCTCCTTGTCCGGCACCGTGAAGAAGATGTCGTAGAACGACGCCCACGGACGGAGCGATTCCCGCGGCGGGGATAGGGGACCGTGGCGTCGGCTAATCGGCGCGGCGAACCCTGGTGGCGCGCAGCGAGCTCGCCGAGCTAGCAACGGCTGCTACGGGCTGATCGCCGCGATACGTCCGAGTGTGTATGCGCGTGCTACGACACGTTCGCTGCCCCACGCGAGCTCGGTCGAGGCGCGAAGTTGCGGCTCGTAGCCCTCGACCGTCAGCGCAGCAACCCCCGCGCGGCAGTCGCGGCGACAGAGGAGGACGAGCCTCGTCGGCTGGCGCTGCTGCAGCAATAACTTCATGTCCGGATCGATCCGCGGCAGGTGATATCCGGCCGCCGTCCATCCATACAGGTACGCCGACTGGATGCTCTGCACCTCGCGGTCGCGCTCATCGATCCAAAAGTTCGCGGGCACAGCGGTTGGCCCGGTCGGCTGGAGGCCGCTTCGCCGCATGAAGGCGATCAACTGGTCCGTCATGTGCATCGTGGCGAACCGCTCGGCATAGGAGCTGTTCTGCGATACGGCATCCTGAAACCGCCTCGAGTCGACGCTCGCCGCCGCTGAGAAGCTGAGCGAAAGGCACGTGACCGCGACGAACGCCACGGCGCCGGACGCGACGAAACGACGGGGGCCGAAGCGGAACCCGACGGCCAGAGCGGCGGACATCGCCATCAGTGCCAGCGAGACGAAGAAGCCGGTTCGCCCGATCAAGCCGTGGGCACCCGCGCCGTAGATGAGCCAGACGGGGAAGGCGGCGGCGGCGATCCCGGCGATCGCGTACACGCGCCGACCTCTCTCACCGAGGTTGGCCCGGTGCACGGCGACGCCGGCGATGGAAGCGGCCGTGAGGATCAGCAGCGGCGTAAAGACGCTGAAGTAGTACGAGATGTCGAACACCGCGATACCGTCAAAGACGAACTCCCACACGGAGAGGACGATCGTCGAAACGGCGAGCGCGCCGGTCAGTCCGATCGCGACGCGGATCGACTGGTCGCGCTTCCATTGGCGGATCGACGGCCCAAGGACGATGATGCCGATCACGATGAGGAACACCGTCGCGAGCAGTCGCGGCTCCGACAGCATCCAGTGATAACCGGGGAACCGCCAGTTCGTCGTCGGCAAGGTCTTCGCCGTCCGGACGGACGGCATGAAGAAGAGGAACTCGCCCCCGTGCCGCTTCGCGTAGGAGCCGACGAGGATCAGCAGCGTCAACGCGCCGGCGGCGAATACGACGAGGTCGCGAACGAGTCGCGCGCCGTACTGCGGGCGCGGCGTTATCGCGGCCAGATAGGCGATCGCAGCGGGGGCGAGGAAGAAGACATCGAACAAGTTCGTGCCGAGGGCGGCCAACGCGAAGAAGCCGCTCGTGAACATGAGCGCTGCCGGACGGCGAGATCGCGTCGCGAGAAGCGCCGTCGATATCGAGAGCATGAGGTACGTGATCTGCGGTCCGTCCGGATAGTCATCGGAGTGCGAGTTGTAGAAGATGACGTTCAGGAAAAGAGCGCCGTAGCCGAGCAGCGCGATCGCGCGTCCGAAGAATCGCCGTAACGCGGCATAGGCCGCGGCGCCGGTGGCGAGTACGAACGTCCCGTGCAGCACGAAGAATGCGGCAGCGCTCGGCAGCACTGCGTGTGCGGCCTGTCCGGGGATGATCCACGGCAATCGCGACGTGTAGTACGCAGAGTAGAAGGCGTCGTACAGGTAATCGAAGTTCTGAAAGAGCGCGTAATAGATCCACGGGTCGAGATAGCCCGGCGTGTTCAGGACGACAGCGTCGATCAGTGCGTAAAGGACGCCCACACCCACGGTCACCGCGGCGACGCCGAGTACCTCGAGGCGGACGCCCGAAAGCCTCGCGGGGCCGCGAACGCGACGAGCCGAGGCAGATGTCGCGGCCGCCATCAGATGCGCACCGGCGACCGCGCGGCCTGCGCGACGGTCTCGATCACCAGGTCGACATCGCGCTCATCGAGCCCAGGCCAGAGCGGCAGGCGCAGAAGGCGGCCGCTCAGGTCGTCGGTGACGGCGAGCGACCCGTGGACGCGCGTGTACCTCGCGCCGGCCTCGGATGAGTGCAGGGGGACGTAGTGGAAGACGGCGTGGACGCCGGTCTCGCGGAGTTTCGCGATCACGCCGGCTCGCACGGACTCGCTCTCGAGCAGCACGTAGTACATGTGCGCGTTGTGGCCGACCTCGTCCGGGACGATCGGGCGGCGCAGGAGACCGCGCTCCTCGACATCCGCGAACCCGGCGTGGTAGCGGGCCCAGAGCTTGAGCCGCGCAGCCGTGATCGCCTCCGCCTGCTCGAGCTGGGCCCAGAGGAAGGCGGCGTTGATCTCGCTCGGGACGTACGAGCTGCCGATGTCGACCCAGCTGTACATGTCGACCTCGCCGCGAAAGAACCGGCTCCGGTCGGTTCCCTTCTCCTGCAGGATCTCGGCCCGCTCGACGAGCGCGGGGTCGTTGACGATCAGCGCGCCGCCCTCGCCGGCGATGACGTTCTTCGTCTCGTGGAAGCTCACTGCCCCGAGCGGCGAGAGGGTGCCGAGCGCCCGCCCGCGATAGGTTGCCATGACACCCTGGGCGGCGTCCTCCACCACGAGCAGTCCGTGGCGCTGCGCGATCGCGTTGATCTCGTCCATCGCGCAGCCGACACCCGCGTAGTGCACCGCCACGATGCAGCGCGTACGCGCCGTGATCGCGGACTCGACGAGTGACTCGTCCACGTTGAGCGTGTCGCTCCGGATATCGACGAATACCGGGACCGCGCCACGCAGCACGAACGCGTTGGCCGTCGAGACGAACGTGAACGACGGCATGATCACCTCGTCGTCCGCACCGACGCCCGAGAGCATCGCAGCCATCTCGAGCGCACCGGTGCACGAATGCGTCAGCAGCGCGCGCGAACCTCCGAGCCGCTGCTCAAGCCACCCCGCACACCGCCTCGTGAACGGGCCGTTTCCGGAGAGGTGGCCGTTCTCGATCGCCTCGCGCACATAGTCAAGCTCGCGCCCCGTGGTGTGCGGCCGGTTGAACGGGATCCATCCGCTCATGCCGTCCCCTTACGCGCAACGGCAAGGAGCGAGCCGCCGGCGGGGAACGAGACTCCAGCGCGGACGAGACCGCGCTCCACCGTCATGACCGTCTCGAGCACGCGGTTGAGCTTAGGAGCTATCCGGAATTCGTCGGCGAAGTCGTACGGGCGGCTCCGCTGGCTCGGCCGCCGCGCCGCCGCCATCGCCGGCAGGAGCAATGACACGAACGACGTCATCCGCACGAGCTCGAAGCCGGCCTGCTCGAGCCGCCGGGCGAGCACGGCGCGCGTGTATCGCCGCTTGTGAGCCGCCGCGTCGTCCGCGCCGCTCCAGAGCCAGGGGTGCTGGGGCACGGTCACGAGCAGGCCACCCGCGGGCTTCAGTGCGCGTGCGAGCTGCTGGAGGACCAGCGCGTCGTCGTCGATGTGCTCCAGCACGTCGAAAACGGCGGCAACGTCGAACTCCGCCTCGAACGGAAGCCGTCGCGCATCCGCCTGCAGGAGCTCGACGTCGGGAACACGGCGCTCAGCGATCCGGAGACCCTCTGTGAAGAGCTCCACGCCAGTGAGGCGCAGCTGCGGCCGTGCGGCCCTCAGGCCGGCGAGGACGAAGCCATTGCCGCAACCGACCTCGAGCAGGCTCGCGGCCTCGGAGAAGTACCGGCCAACCGCCCACTGGATGAGCCGGTTGCGAGACCGGAACCAGAAGTTCGTCTCCTCCACGCCTGCGAGGAGTTCGAACAGTTCACTGTGGAACGAGTCCGTCTCGGCGCTCGAGAATCGAAGGAAGCCGTTTGCGTCCGGCGCGCTTCCGCACGCCGGGCAGCGCCACGTCGGACCGCGGAACGTCGACTCGCACGCGACGCACACCCTCACGAATGAGCCTTTTCGATCTTCAGGACGTACCGGTGGCCGCGCAGCTCGAAGAAGGCCGGGTAACGGTCGTTGTCGCAGATCCGGAGCAGGTCGAACTGCTCGGCGAGCGAACGTTCCGGATCGAGGCGGTTGTCCACCGGGGTCCGCCGCTCGTAATAGGTCGGCGCGCCGCTCTGCCGCGACGCGACGAGATTCGGGTACAGGCCCACGAGTTCGAGAGCGAGGTCGACATCGCTGCGCGCCTGCAGTTCGCGCAGTTCCTCACAGAGCTCGTGCCCCTCAAGGCGGATGACGCCGCGTAGGTACACGTCTCCCTCGTCGACCCCGGGCGCCGCCTCGAATGCGGTCACCGGAATCTCGCGCTTGCCCTCCAGCACCTGCCACGACAGCGGCGACCAGCCGCGGCCCTCCGGCAGGGCGCTCTGGTGGATAACGACGTTGTGCCGACTGCGCGCGAGTTGCTCCGGTGTCGCGACACGCGTGCAGCCCAGGAAAAAGGAGATCTCGGTCCCGGAGGGGATGTCGTCGTAGGACGACACGACGCGCGCGTCATGGCCGCGCGAGCGGAGCTCTTCCGCGAACTGCCGGACATAGGGCACGAACCACCCCTGCGGCTCCGCGACGAGCGCGATACGCACCGGCGGACGTTCAGGCTGCGGTTGACTCAAAGGCGCGTGGACCCGCTCGTTGTCAGCGGCGCTCTTACTATCGAGCGTCTTCACACTGCGACGCGTCTCGACAACGAACAGCGGCCGCTCTTTCACCTGTCCGAAGATCTTCCCGATGTAGAGCGCGGCAACGCCGGTACTGACGATGATGAAGCCGCCGACCATCAAAAACAGGACGATGAGACTCGTCCAGCCTGGATAGCGGCTCCCCGACGCGAGATAGTGCACGACGAAGTACGCCGCCACAGCGGCGCCGGCGAGCGACAGCGCGAAGCCGAGATAGACGATCCAGCGCAGCAGCGCCGTCGTCTGGAAGAACAAGCCGTCGAACGCGAACCGGACGAGCGTTGGGAACGAGTACGTGCTCTCGCCGGAGTGCCGCTCGCGAAAGTCGAACTCGACGGCGGTGGACTTGAAGCCGAGCCAGTAAAGGATCATCAGGTACTGCCGGTCGCGGTCGCGTATGCGGAGGAACTCGTCAGCGACCTGGCGGCTGATGATGCTGAAGTTGCTGAAATCGGACTTCATGTCAGTCTTCAGCACTCTGTTCATAAGCGAGAAATAGAGGCGAGAGGCGGCGCGACGGGACCACGTATGCCCGACACCGCGCCGTCGTGTGAATACGATGTCGTACCCGCCATCGACGGCCGCGGCGAACAGCCGCGGGATCTCCTCCGGGGGGTGCTGGAGATCGCAGTCCATCACGACCACCCAGCGACCGCGCGCCTCGGTCATTCCGGCGGTAATGGCAGCGTGTTGACCGAAGTTCCGGCTGAGCTTGATGGCGATGACCCGATCGTCTCGACCGGCCATCTCCTCGACCTTTGCCCATCCCCCGTCCTGGCTTCCGTCGTCGACGAAGATCAGTTCGTACTCGTCGACAAGAGCGCTAAGGGTTTCCGTCAGCCGGTCGTGGAGCGTCTGAAGGCAGTCGGCGCAACCGTAGACCGGGACGACAACGCTTATCTCGGGAAGCATTCCAGCCAAGGATAATCGGGCCCCATTAGCGGACCGTCACCGTCCAAGCGATCGCGTAACGCGCCGGCGAAGCTTTCGCAACGTGTCGTGACCAGCGGTGGGGCTTGGCTCGGGGCTTGGCTCGCTTGACGGGTGCCTGAGGGTGAGCGAACGGAGATGGAGGCCGAGGAGCCGCGGATCGCTGTTGAAGCCCGCGTCGACGGGCCGCGCGGGATCGCGGATTCGTAGTTCGAGCGTCACCTCTTGGTCCCCATGGGCGACGGCGCCGGCCAGAGGGATCATAAGCGGGGGCGCGGGTTCGCCGTGCCGGAAGACCCGTGCCGCAAGCTGCTGCTCGCGCGCCCACACCTCGACGTTGAGCTCGGGATGTTCGGGCAGGACGAACGGACTGGCGTCGAGCTGGAGCTCGAGGTCGTCGGCGGCGGTCCCCGGCAGGTCGAGAACCAGTTGCGATCGGTCTCCGACCGTCCACACGCCGGTGGTCTCGAGCCCAGACCAGCCCTCCCCCAGGAACCCTTCCGACGCCGATCCGGTCGTGAACGCGATGCTCTCGCCGAGTTCGACGCCGCGGTCCTCCGCCCCGACCAACACGCTCCGGAGCAGGATGCCGAGCTCGCGTCGGTCATTGTTCCAGCCGACGGCGAGCGGCGAACGCGGCTCGGTGACGAGGAACGTGAGGTCGACCTCGCCCGCCGCGACCACGTGCGCGGGAAGATCCACGCGCCACTGTCCTCCTCCCGTATCGTGAGAGAAGCGGCGCGTGGCGACGGACTTGCCGTTCGCGAGCAATTCGACGGCCAGGGACGCGCCGGGCTCGACACACGTGTTCGACACGCCGAATGTGAGGGCGTGCTGGCTCTCGCCGAACCCGTCGACGGCGATCCGGAGGTCCGCACGCGGGCCGAGGGTCCAGATACCGAGATCCTCAGGAACGGCCCAGCCGCTGCCGAAACCGTGATAACTCTGCAGTTCGACGAGGTTGACACGCTGGCCCGGCTGGATCGCCAGCCGCTCGCGGTCGAAGTAACGCCGGGCGCTCCAACGCATCATGGTGCGCACACGGCTGAGCGCCTCGCCCGTTTCGGCATCGTCCACCACCGACTTCACAGTGGCTCGACGGACACGCGAGTGAAACGTGGTGTAGCTGCAGTCGAACTGTGACTCGATGTAGGCTTCCCAACAGCTGGCCGAGCTATTGACGAACATCACCAGACGCGGGTGTTTCTTCCGCTCGACATATTCGCGCTCGAGTTCGATCAGTCGCTCGAGCGAGCCCACGACTCGCGCGAGCGCGGCTGGAACCTCCGGGAGATAGTCCTGGTGGGATGTGTGCGTTGACGCATCCACCTGTGACACGTCCAGGCCGAGATCGACGACGAACATGTCGGCGATTCGTGACAGCTCATCGACCGCCCCCTCCTCCGCGAGCTCGGCGACCGCTAGGTGGTGCCCGCCACCGAGACCATCGACGAGCGAGGCGAGCATCCCCCGCAGAACCGGGTTGGCCCCGATATAGCCGATGGTCGAATCGGGCGGCGCGATGACGAGCGAGTCGGCGATGAAGCCGAGCACGTGCCCAGAGTCGTAGGTGAGCTCCAACTGGGCTTCGTTGGCGTAGTACAGCACCCGAGGACCTTCCGGAATCACGTCTACGAGGGCGCCCGCGAACTCGGTGCCGACGCGCTCGGAGATCGGCACCTCCTCGAGTTCGACGCCGGCGAGGCCCCAGGAGTCACGTTGCCCCTCCACGTCGGGCGCATCGACGGAAAAGAAGAATCTGTCGAGGTCGTTTCTGACCTTTGACCCGTGGAGCACAGTGCGGGTGCGGTTATGGTTGCAGTGATAGCCGGCGAGCTTACCTTCGAGGCTCAGGATTGCTCCACGGTGCAGCAGCATCCGGCGGCAGATGTTCGAGTCGACGTGGAAGCCGAGGATCATTCGCTCGTCGAAGCCGTCGATGGCCGCGAAATCCTCGCGGGTGAACAACTGGAAGTCCCCCGGTGCGTCGAACCGGATCCAATCGTGGCTCAGCGTCGGCTCGTCGAGCCTGAGCCCGGGGCCGAGCTGTGCGATCTCGGCTAGGGCCCGGCGCGGGTCGGCCCTAGGAAGCCGTTCCCACAGCCACTCGGGAAGCTCGAAGCGCGGGAGCCCGTAGAAGCCCTCGGGAAGGTCACCGCAGATCTCGCTGAGGCTCTGTTCGCCAAGCGGCACGAACAGCATGTCCGTGTTCGTGTGCAGCAACCACTGATTCGCTGGGTTGGCGCGACGTACACCAGCGTTGCGGGCGACGGGCTCGTTCACCAGCAGGTGCGTGTGCGAGGCGAAGTGCTCCTCGTGGATCGCTGCTCGGACGCGCAGCACGCGCATCAGGCCGAGACAGCGCTCGGTCAGCGTGTCGGAGATCGCCTCGATGAACGTGGGTAGCTCGTCGGGCGTGTTGTAGTCGACGAAGATGATCTCGTCGTCGGGGTCGATGAGGACCTCCGCGACGCAGTTCAGGCTGAGCGCGGCTCGACGGTGGAGGTTGTATCCGTGCGCGTCGTTGCGGCCGTAGAAAATGACCGAGATCATCGGCGTGCGAGCGCGTGGAAACCGCGCCGAGCGCGCATCAGCTTGACGCGAGTGCGCGCCCGGAGACCCCCGCAGCTGCCGCGAGCTCGTCGTAGATCCAGGCGTACGTCTTCTCCATGCCCTCGGCGAGCGGCGTGCTCGGCTCCCAGCCGAGCCGCTCTTGGATGCGCGTGTTGTCGGAGTTGCGCCCACGGACGCCCTTCGGCGCGTCCAGGTTGTAGCGGCGATTCAGTCGCAGCCCGGCGATCTCCTCGACAATGTCGACGAGCTGGTTGATCGTCACGAGCTCCGCCGAGCCGAGATTGATCGGATCGACGATGTCGCTTTCCAGGATCCGGGTCACTCCGAGCAGACAGTCATCGATGTACATGAAGCTGCGGGTCTGTTCCCCGTCGCCCCAGATCTCGATCTCGTGCTCGCCCGAGAGCTTCGCCGCCGCGATCTTGCGGCAGATCGCGGCCGGTGCCTTCTCGCGTCCGCCGTCGTAGGTGCCGTACGGCCCGTAGACGTTGTGGAAGCGGGCGATGCGAGTCTGAATGCCGTAGTCCTCGCGGAAGTTGCGGCACATGCGCTCCGAGAAGAGCTTCTCCCAGCCGTACCCGTCCTCGGGCATCGCGGGGTAGGCGTCCTCCTCGCGCAGCGCGGTCACGTCCGGATCTTGCTGGAGGTCGACGTTGTACACACACGCCGACGAGGAGAGGAAGTGCCGCTTCACGCCCGCATCGCGTCCGGCGATGAGGAGATGCGTGTTGATCAGGACCGAGGTCATGCAAGCGGCCTTGTTCGCCTCGATGAAGCCCATGCCGCCCATGTCGCAGGCGAGGTTGTAGACGTGTGAGACGCCGTCGACCGCTTCCTTGCAGTTCTCGAGCAGGCGCAGATCGGCGACGCGGCTGTCGACCTCCGGGGTGATCTGATGCCACTCGTCGAACGGCTTGTTGTCGACCGCCCGGATTGTGGTATGGCCGTTCTCGCGGAGGTAGCGCACCAGCCAACCGCCGATGAATCCGCCGGCGCCGGCAACGAGAATCGGATCGGTCGGAAGGATGGTTCGCTCCACGGTCATCTCCTTCGGCAGTGGACTCAGACTCGACTCGACTGCTCGAGTCCCCGGCCGAGTCGGACAATTTCGATTGTGCTGTCTTCCCTCTCGTCGGAGAGGATCCCCCAACAGTCAATCACCACGAGCGGATCGCGTTCACGCTCGAGGGACTGCAGGGACAGGTCGGCAAAGGCCTTCCAGGGAGTCGTGATCACCACGATGTCGGACCGCTCGAGCACCTCGGCGGCCGACGCCGAGCCCTGCACCGAGTCGCCGAGGTCGCGAAGCGCGGCATCGAGCGCGACCGGGTCGTACGCATTGACCTCGTAGCCCTCACGCGCCAGCAGGCCCGCCAGTGCTACGCCGGGGCTCTCCTCGATCACCGCGGTATCGGGCTTGTACGAAAGCCCCAGGATACCGACCACGCTTCCGGGCTCCAGGCGCGAGCGAACGATCCGCGCCAGCCGGTCGGTCTGGGCGACGTTGACGGCGTCGGTTGCCTCAGGGAGCAGCGGGTCGGCGCCGAGCTCGCGCGCGACCAGCGCAAAGGCCTTGTTATCGCGCGGGAAGCAGGGGCCGCCGTAGGCGATGGCGCCGCGCAGGTACTTCGAGCCGATCCGGGTGTCCATCCCGAGCGCCGCGGTGACGACGCCGGCGTCGGCGCCGGGCAGACGCTCGCAGATGTCGGCGAGGCCATTCGCGTAGGAGATCTTCATCGTGACGTACGTGTTCACGGCGATCTTCGTCAGCTCGGCGTTCACGAGGCTCATGCGACGGAACGGTGGATCGTTCTCGCAGACACCGCGGTAGAGCCGTTCGAGCACCTCGCCCGCCTGCGAATCGGACTCGCCAACCAGCACCATGTCGGGCTTGAGCATGTCCTGGATCACGTTCCCTAGCGCGATGAACTCTGGGCTGTAGCAGAGACCGAGAGTGTCGCCCACGCGCCGGCCCGACGTGCGCTCGAGCGTGTCCCGGATCTCCGCGTCACACGAGCCCGGCATCGTGGTGCTGGTGACGACCACGACCTGATACTCGTCGCGTCCCTTGAGCGCGGGGCCGATCTCCTCGACGGCGGCGAGCAGGTAGTCATTGACGAACGCCCCGCGCTCGTCAGAGGGGGTCGGGACGAGCAGGATGATCAGCTCGGCACCGGCGGCGGCGGCGAGGTCGGTGGTGCCCGTAAGGCTGTCGCGCGAAGCGGTGACCAGGTCCTGAAGACCGGGCTCGTCCACCGGCGCGACCCCATCGTTGAGCTTCTGCACGGCCGCGGGATTGACGTCGATCCCGAGCACCTCGTTGCCCTTGCTGGCCAGCACCGCGGCCAGCGGCGCACCGAGCTTTCCTAGTCCTACGACGGCGACTTTCATAGGTCCGCCAGCCTAGAAGGCGTGCGCCGTGACGAGCGAGTGACGAGGGTTGGTGGGACATGCGTCCCAGTAACGGCGCACCGCAGCGGTTGATCGAGGGGCGGGGCTACGAGTCATCAAACTGCTGTGCGCGGAGTCTTGAACGGTAAGGAGCGTGCGAAGTCCGGGAGCTAGCGGTGGTCAGGCTACCAACTCGCGAGAACGGCTCATCGGACCGGTGCCGTGAACACGATGTGACGATTGCTCGACTCGAAGTCGATACCGCGCTCCGTGAGGTACTCCCAGAGCGGCAAGATCTCGTCGAACATCGACCACATCGGCCCGGCGTGGTCTCCGCCTGCTGGCCGTACTGCTCGGGAGCCTGCCAGACGTCGTCGACGACGATCCGGTTGTCGGCCGGGAGCGAGGGCACCAGCCGCCCAAGGACGGCCTCCGCGACATCGGTGCCGTGTGCATCCCAGTACACGAGCGTGCGGCGACTGCCGTCGGTCAGCGGCCGGAAGTCGATCGTCGTGATGTCGTCCTGGATCACGGTGAGCGGCGCGAACCACTCGGGCTCGACGATCGCGGACAACCGCGGTGCCGTGCGGGTCTCCCACCCGTGCTCCGCGTCGAAGCCGACGCTGACGACGCGACAGCCGATCCGCTGGGCGGCTTCCGTGAACACACACGTCGAGTTGCCCCAGCCCCTGCCGAGCTCGATGACCAGATCGGGCCGATACGACACCGTCAGGTCATAGAGCGGACGCCAGCTCTCGAGCGGGAGGTCGAACGCCGGCGACTCGACCAGGCGATGCTCTGAAAGAGCGCGTAATAGATCCACGGGTCGAGATAGCCCGGCGTGTTCAGGACGACAGCGTCGATCAGTGCGTAAAGGACGCCCACACCCACGGTCACCGCGGCGACGCCGAGTACCTCGAGGCGGACGCCCGAAAGCCTCGCGGGGCCGCGAACGCGACGAGCCGAGGCAGATGTCGCGGCCGCCATCAGATGCGCACCGGCGACCGCGCGGCCTGCGCGACGGTCTCGATCACCAGGTCGACATCGCGCTCATCGAGCCCAGGCCAGAGCGGCAGGCGCAGAAGGCGGCCGCTCAGGTCGTCGGTGACGGCGAGCGACCCGTGGACGCGCGTGTACCTCGCGCCGGCCTCGGATGAGTGCAGGGGGACGTAGTGGAAGACGGCGTGGACGCCGGTCTCGCGGAGTTTCGCGATCACGCCGGCTCGCACGGACTCGCTCTCGAGCAGCACGTAGTACATGTGCGCGTTGTGGCCGACCTCGTCCGGGACGATCGGGCGGCGCAGGAGACCGCGCTCCTCGACATCCGCGAACCCGGCGTGGTAGCGGGCCCAGAGCTTGAGCCGCGCAGCCGTGATCGCCTCCGCCTGCTCGAGCTGGGCCCAGAGGAAGGCGGCGTTGATCTCGCTCGGGACGTACGAGCTGCCGATGTCGACCCAGCTGTACATGTCGACCTCGCCGCGAAAGAACCGGCTCCGGTCGGTTCCCTTCTCCTGCAGGATCTCGGCCCGCTCGACGAGCGCGGGGTCGTTGACGATCAGCGCGCCGCCCTCGCCGGCGATGACGTTCTTCGTCTCGTGGAAGCTCACTGCCCCGAGCGGCGAGAGGGTGCCGAGCGCCCGCCCGCGATAGGTTGCCATGACACCCTGGGCGGCGTCCTCCACCACGAGCAGTCCGTGGCGCTGCGCGATCGCGTTGATCTCGTCCATCGCGCAGCCGACACCCGCGTAGTGCACCGCCACGATGCCTTCGCCCATCGCCCGTCCTGGCTTCCGTCGTCGACGAAGATCAGTTTCGTACGCGTCGACCAGCGCGCTCAGGGTTCCGTCAGCCGGTCGTGCAGCGCCTGAAGGCAGCCGACGCAACCGTAGACGGGGACCACCACGCTGATCTCGGGAGGCATGCTCACCCACCTCGGCCGCGTTGCACGAACCGCCGCAAGACGCCGCCGAACCCGGCGCGCGGGGCGTGCGATGGTTCCGGCGCGGGTGGCACGGGCACCGCCCGCTCGCCGAGCAGCGGCGTCAAGCCACTTGTGTTGAGCGGCCGGCGTGAGGCCACGAACACCGCGCGCAGGAGGGCACCGTCGCGAGCGGTGTCCAGGTTGTTGCGCCACTCGAACCGAAAATCCGGGTGTTCCGGCGGATCCGTGGCGATATACACATGCTCGAAGCCAACGCGATTCGCTGCCAAGGCCACGTACGAAGGGCTTGGACGATGCGCGACGCCCGCCAGGGCTTGGTTTACCGACAGCGTCTCATCCTCGAGCCTGAGGACGGGCGCTTGTGAATCGCAGACCACCGACTCGACTAGCAGCAGGTCATCGCAGACCGCCGCCATGTTTCGCAGTGCCCGAATGGGATTCTCGAGATGATAAAGGAGGCCATAGCAGAACACGACGTCGAACCGGCCGCATTCGGCGAGGCTCTCCTCGACGTCAGCGAGCCGTGTGGTTACGGACGGGCGATGGCGTGCGAGTTCTGCGACATTGTCGGGCCGAGCCTCGGTGGCGACCACCTCGCACCCGCGATCGAGGAAGAACCCGGTGAGCCGCCCGACGCCGGCGCCGACTTCGAGGACGCGTTTGCGCTCGATCGGCAGAGCAAGGCCCGCCAGATGATCGAGCCGCGCGCGGTTGATCGCTTCCGCGGCAGCGGTGTCGAAGCACTCGGTTCCTCCGCCGGCGGGAATCGACTCGGCAGCTACGTTGCGGCGCTGGATTGGATTGAACACTGGCGACGAGCGTACCGTGGCACCCGGCCTCAGAGCCGGATACCCCGCTTCAGCTGCCCGCGCAGTCGACCGAGACCTGCATCTGCGGCCGCGGCGACGGCTTCCCGCCGGCGGAGCGTGAGCGACCGCAGATGAAGGCCGGGCTGTAGCAGAGCCCCGGCGAGTCCGCACCCGCCGGCCGGACGTGCGCTCGATCGCCGCCCGGATCTCCCAGTCGCAGGATCCCGGCATCACTGTGCTCGTGACCACCACGACCTGATACGCGTCACCCGACGCGAGCGCGGTGCCGATCTCCTCGAGTGCTGCGAGGAGGTAGTCGTTGACGAACCCGCCGCGCTCGTCCGAGGGAGTCGGGACGAGCAGGATGATGACCTCTTTGTCGGCTGCGGCAGAAGCTCGGTCGTAGCGCTCAGCCTCGCTGCGATGCCGAACGAGGGCCTGCAGCCCGGCTCGTCGACCGGCGCGAGCCCCGCACAGCCGGCCGGCCAACGGACCCAGGATCGACATCGATCCCCAGCACTTCGTTACCCTTGCTCGCCAGCACTGCGGCCAGCGGCGCACCAAGTTTTCCTAGACCAACGACTGCGACTTCCGTCAGGCGCTAAGCCTAGACGAGAGGCTTGACATCACTCCCGAACGTAACCGGGGGGGCGCCGGCCGCGCGGTGCCGCGATCGCGTTACCTTCGACGCTGGCCGGCGGCTCCGACCGTCGCAGTTGCCCCGATCCGGGGTCGAAGACCCACAGGTCGTACCCGATCTCGGCCACCGCCTGCACGAGATCCTCCTTGCTTCGACCTCGGGTCGCCAGCCGCACGTCCTCCGCTTCGAGGAAGATCGTTGGACGGAAGCGTGAGATGGTCGCCCGTGCGCCCTCGAGCGCGTCGACCTCCGAGCCTTCGATGTCGAGCTTGATGACGTCGAGTCGCTGGAGATCGTATCGGGTGACAAGCGCATCGATGGTGTCGACCTGAACCGTTTCGTGCACTTCACCCCAGAGGTCGGCGGTTTCAGGCAGGATCTTGGGCTCCAGTGTGTTCAAGCCTGCGTGACGTTCGTAGGCGACCGCCAACTGAGCATCACCGGCGCGCGACGCGAGCGCCACCTTCAACGGCTGCACATTCACGAGCCGATTGAGTGCAAGGTTCGCTTCGAGCCGTTCGAACTCGCGCGTGCTCGGCTCCACGGCCAGCACCAGGCCCTGGGCTCCAACCCGGCGGGAGGCATAGAGCGAGTACAGCCCTTCGTTCGCTCCGCCGTCCAGCATCACCATTCCGGGCTCGAGGATCCGCCGTAGCAGCACGAATTCATTCGGGTCATACGCGCCCAGGACGAACAGGCACAAACTGAGATCGTTGCCGAGGAAGACTCGGACTCGCAGGCCCTCGTACCAGCGAAACACGATCGGCGCATCGGTCGGATGCTCGCGATAGTGGGCCCAGATGTCGCGTCTCAAGAGCGTCAGTTGCGGCGCATCGTCGGCGGGCAGGTGAAAATGCCAGTGAGGGTCGAGCGCGAGCCCGCGCCCACGTGCGAGGCTGACCGCCACCCGCCGAAGGACACCGGCGGGCGCTCGCTCCAGAAAGCTTGCGCGCAGGCGTGAAGCGCGGCCAGCGGTACTCACTTGAGGATCCGTCGCTTTACGCGCCCGAGCCTCCGCCGGACGGCCGTGACCTTCGATCGCGGAGTCTCGGTCACGACGGCCTCCGGCGGCGCGGGGGGCGGGGGCTCCGGATCCGCGGCGGGCGCCGGAGTGGGCGGTACGGCCGCGCTGGGCAGGAAGCGGTGCGGCTCACGCTCGAAGCGGTCGATGTACTGCCGGTACGTCAGGCGCTCGCCAAGGAACAGCGGCGTCAGGGCGTCGCGGAGCGGCTCGAGATCTCCGAACGTGTCAAGGCGACGCTCGAAGCGGTTGAGGATCTCCGCGGCGCAGTCCGGAACGCCGATCAGTTCGTAGAGGCAGGCAAGTTTGATGAGCTTGTCCGGGGGTTGGTCGTCCGCCTGCGCCGCCAGATGTGGCGCCGCAAGGTCGCGCAGGTAGATCGCATCGCCCTGGTAGGGCTGGCCGAAGCGCGTCTGCGCGTAGACCTCGAACTCGAACGGCGCGGGTAGGTCGGTCCGCGAATAGTGGCGGAACGTCAGTCCGAAGAGCGTGAATCCCTGCTCACGCAGGAAGCGATCGGTGCGGTGGAAGCTGTGTTCGGTCGGGCTGCCAGAGCCATGCCAGTTCACCTCCATGCCGATCCCGAGGAGGCGGGGGTCGGCGAGCAGATCGCGAGCCGACTCCAAGACCTCCACGTCCGGCCCGTCGACGTCGACCTTGAGGAAGTCGACGGTGCTGAGGCGTTGCTCGCGAACGATCTCGTCCACGCCGATCAGCGTCTGCGGATCGGCCATGCGCGGCGCCGCTTCCCCGCTTGTCTGTTGCGCTCGCCCAGCCACATACCCAGCGGTGACCCGCCCCCAGATGTTCGTCTCGGGCCACCGTTGGGCCTCATTGCGGCACCGCTGCACGAAGGGATGGGTCTCGGGAAGACCCACGAAGCGAGGGTGGTATCGGACCGCGTCGAACGGCTCGCGCGCCTGAGCTTCCTCGCATGAGGCGATGTTGGGGTCATAGCCGTGAGCCACCAGCGAGGGGCCGAAGGCGCGCCAGGCCGGGTCGATGCCACCGGAGCACCCCACATCGATGAGGACGAAGGGATGGCGTTCGAATGTGCCACGCTCATTCAGCCGATTCGTCATCGGCGCGTGGGTCGTCAGGCCTTCCATGCCGGCTAGCGGTCGCCGCGCGATTCGAGCGCGCGCAGCCGTCGTTCGAGTTCCTCCACCTGTTCCTCCAATCGCTGGCTGCGCGCGTCCGCCATCGCCGCGCGGCGCGACAGACGTTGCTTCTCGAGCTTAGCGACGCGCGGTTCGACCCGCGTGTGAAGCTCACGGATCTCGCGCAGGGCGGCCACGGTCAGCTGGTTGACCTCGCGCTGGTGCCGGACCAGCGGTCTCGTCGCCCCGACCACCGCTCGCCTGCCAAGCTGATTCGGCAGCGCGCCGGCACCGGGGTGACGGAGGTCGACGGCTGCCTTTCTGGAGAGCGCGTCGAGCGTGTCCGCTGCCGGTTCGGCGACGTTCTCGGTCGCGAGCGAAACGGCGAGCCGCTCGAGCCGTCCGCGCGCGATCGCGCCGCAGGCCTCGGGCGAGAGCTGCTCGGCGATCCGCAGCCGTCCGCGCTCAGCCCGTTCGGCGGCGTCGTCGGGATTCTCGTAGACCTGCCGCATGAGCGCGGCGGCGTGATCGAGGTCCGGCTCGGCCCAGATGCCCTCGGCGGGGTAGATCTCGACGCCGGGGCCGACCTCGGTCAACGTGTAGTCGACCAGGTACGAACAGCCGGGGTCCATGAAGTCGACGTTCCCGGAGTACCCGGTGGCGATCACCGGCTTCCCCAGCGACATCGCCTCCGCGAGGGTGAGGCCGAAGCCCTCGGAGCGGTGCAGCGAGACGTAGCAGTCGGCGCGAGCCATGAGCGCGTTGCGCTGCTCGACGCGTGACGAACTCGTCGACCACCAGGATGTCGTCGCGGTCGCGGGCGGCGTGGCGCAGGCGCTCGAGGTGCTCGGGCCTGTAGTCGCCGTTGAACGACTTCACGACGAGCTGCGGGCCCTCCCCGGGCCGGAAGGCGCGCTTGAACGCCTCCACCAAGCCCAGCGGGTTCTTGCGCTGGAGGGTCGAGATGAAGTCGAACGCGAACAGGAACGTGAACGCGTCGCCGAGCTCGAGCTCGAACCGGCCGGCGATCTCGGTCGGAGCGGACACCGGCAGCGGCACGGCCACGACGGGCACCGGGCGCCCGCTGCGCGAGGACATTGGCGACGTACGTCGAGTAGGTCCACACCTCGTCGAGCAGGCCGAACGCCTCGTCCCACTGCAGGCGGGATGAACGAGGTCTCCCACGCCCATACGCCGACGGTCTTGCGGCCGTCGAAGAACTCCTCGCCCACGCGCTGCGCGAAGCCCGGGAGCTCCGGGGCGTTGACGCACACGAGATTTAGCGGGCAGTCCAGCGACGCCTCGAGCTCGGCGTACCTCAACCGCTTTTGGGCCGCCGGCACCCCAAAGGCTCGCTGTGCGGGCGGCAGCGGCGGGTCCACCGACTCCGTTCGGACGGGCACGCCGGCCGACTGCAGGGCGCGGACGTAGCCGCGCGCCGCCTCGCCGAGGCCCAGCCCGCCGGCGAGATAGCCGGCAACGTTGACCGCGAACGGGACACGGGCGCCGTCCGCGCCCGGCAACTGGCGGGCGGGCAGCAGCGCCTCATGGATTCCCTCCTCGTCCGCGCCGTGCTCGATCACCCACCGGACGTAGTCGACGCCATCCTCTCCGTCGAGCAGCGGAAACGCCCCGCCCAGGTCGTCGCGGGAGCGGTGGAGCTCCAGCATGTACCGCGTGACACCCGAAGCGGCGCCCACCGGGGCCGGGCCCGTGGCCCACTCCATCAGGAGCGCTGTGCCCTCCTCCGAGAACGGATCGCCGAGGTCGAGCCCGTCGGCGCGGGCATTGGTCAGCAGGCGGGAGAGCGTGGCGTCCACCGGCACGCCGTTGGCCAGCCGCGCATGGCCCCACGGTTCGTCGCGCGCAGCCTCCCAGCCGGCCTCGAGCAGCCGCGCGGCGAAGCCGTCGCACAACGCGATCAACGGCGCTCGCTTTCGGACACCCGGACCCGCGTGTTGTTGTCGCTCAGCCAGTGCGGCCGGCGCGGATCGAAGTCCGCGAAGTAGAAGCTGCGCAGCGCGGGCGGCTCCAGCGGGCGGCCCGGCAGGTTCCAGTAGGCGACGCAGTGACCGAGGTCGCGCACGATGAACGCGCCCGGAAACAGCGTCGAAGCAAGGTCAAGCGGCGACGGCTGGCCCGGCTCCCGGCTAGCCTCAGCGCGGCCTGCCACCACTCGGCGAATGCGCGCCCGGCGGGGTTCGCGCCGACGGCCAGAGCCCCGAAGTCGAAGATGCCGCCACGGGCGACGTCGGCGTACGTCGGGCGCTCACCGTCGTCGGGGATCGGCGCAAGCAGGCGCGGAACGAGGGCGACGCCATGCGTCGCGGCCAGTGATCGCAGATCGTCGAGTGGCGCGTGCAGATCGAGCTCCGGTTCGACCAGCACGACGTCCTCGCCCCGCTCGAGTCCGTGGAGCAGCAACGCCGCGCGCGCCCGCCAACGCAGCTCGGGCTCCGGGAGCGCATACAGCGCGGGGTCCGGATCGGCGATGACCTCGCGCAGCCCGAGCGCGTCGAACTCGGCGTCGGGGTCGCCTCGAGCGCAGTCCATGACCAGCACGGTGAGCCGCGCCGCCGAATCGAGCCGGCGCAGAGCGGCGGCGAGGACGCGGGCATAGGGGAGCTGTGAGCGGGAGACGACTGTGCAGATCACGGGTCCTGAAGCCTGGCACATCGGACGCTCTCCGCAGCCCCGATGCTACCGTTTCGCGCCCGGTGAGCGACGCCACGCAGAATGCCGGCGCCGCCGAGCGGCAGTGGTTCTTCGACCACTACACGGACGCCGCCGACCAGATCATCGATTTCCTCGGGGGAGACGCGATCACGCTCGCGGGCGCGACCGTGGCGGACATCGGAGCCGGGGACGGGATCATCGACCTCGGGCTCGTCCAGCGAGGCCGGCCGAAGCGGCTCGTCGGCTTCGACGTCGTGCCGACCAACGCCGAGGACCTGCTGCGCCGCGCGCGTCTGCACGGCGTCGCCGAGTCACTTCCGCGCGAACTCGAGTTCCGGACGTCCGAACAGACGCGCCTGCCGGCCGAGGACGGCGAGTTCGACCTCGCCGTCACCTGGTCGGCGTTCGAGCATGTCCGCGAGCCGATCGGCGTGCTGCGCGAGATCCGGCGGGTGCTGAACCCGAGCGGGTGCTTGTTCCTGCAGCTGTGGCCGTTCTATCACTCCGAACACGGGTCGCATCTGTGGGAGTGGTTCCCCGGCGGCTTCCATCATCTCGTCGATGACTCGGACTCGGTCGAGGCGACCGTCCGCGAGCGTGCGTCGAGCCCCGAGTGGGCGGAGTACATGCTGCGCGAGTTCCGCGAGCTCAATCGCATCACCCTCGACGGGTTGCAGCTGGCGCTTCAGGCGGCGGGGTTTGCCGTCCGCAAGCTCGAGCTCATGTCGAATCCCGTGCACATCCCGCCCGAGACCCTGCGCTTCCCGCTGTCGGCGCTGGGTATCGCGGGCGTGAAGCTGCTCGCCGAACCCGTCTAAGGCCTCTACGCGTCTCGCTGCGCCTCCGGCGCGCTGCGCCTGGAATCCGCGGACCTGCCATTCGGCCCGCCGGACGCGCCGTCGCTGTGCGGCGAGCATGTGGTCGAGCCGGGCGATGTCCGCGTGCATCTCGCGCAGGGCGTCGACGATCAGCCCGTTCAGTTCCTGCTGGTGGAAGGTGTACGGCCGCATGGCCTGCAGCGCCGCGCGCTTCGCCATGTCCTTCGGGTGCTTGGAAGCGGCTCCGGCCAGGGGGTCGTACGCAGCCTTGTCCACGGTCCGCGCGATCGCCGCGTCGGCCGAGCGACGCGCGGCTGCTGCGTGCGGCCGACCGTCCGGCGCATGAGTTGCTCGAGCCGCGTGCGGGCCAGCGCGCCGGTTGCCTCGGGCGAGAAACGTCGCAACACGTGCGCCCGCGCGCGCGCACCGCGATCCGCGGCCTCCTCCGGCTGCAGCACCACTCGCCGCATCAGCTCCGCCGCGTGGTCAAGGTCCGGTTCGGCCCAGACGCCGTCCGCTGGATAGATATCGACGCCCGGACCGACCTCGACCAGCCCGTGGCCGACGAGGTACGCCGTGCTCGAGTCCATGAAGTCGAGGTTGCCGGAGTAGCCCGTGGCGATCACCGGCTTGCCGAGCGCCATCGCCTCGGCCATCGTCAGGCCGAACCCCTCCGAGCGGTGCAGCGAGACGTAGCAGTCCGCGCGGGCGGCGAGCGCGCGGCGCTGAGCGTCGGTCATCCAGCGGTCGACCAGGTGCACGTCGTCGCGGCCGCGCGCCGCGTAGCGCAGCTGCCGCGAGCTGTTCGGGCTTGTAGTCGCCGTTGAAGGCCTTCAGGACGAGCTGCGGGCCTTCGCGGTTGGCGAAGGCCCGTTTGAAGGCCTCGACGAGCCCTACGGGGTTCTTGCGCTCGACGGTCGACAGGAAGTCGAAGGCGAACAGGAACCAGAAGCCGTCGGGGACGCCGTCGAGGTGGAGTGGTCCGTCCGCGGGCTCGGGCTCGATCACCGGCGGCGGCACTGCGATGACGGGGACCGGCGAGCGCGGCGCGATCAGGCCGGCCGAGTAGGTGCTATGCGTCCAGACTTCGTCCACCCACTCGAAGGCCGGCGCCCAGCTCGGCGGGATCACCGACGTCTCCCAGGCCCAGATGCCGACGGTCGGGCTTGCCGGCGAAGAAGTCCTCGCCGAGCTGACGGGCGAACTGCGGCAGTTGGATGGCGTTGACGGTGACGAGGTTGAGCGCGTAGTCGACCGGCGCGTCGAGCGTGCGGGGAACCGGGCGTGGCGGGGGCGTCGAGTCCGCGGTGGTGCGAGGCCGCGCGGGCCGTGGCGGCTCCAGCGACTCCATCCGCAGCGGCACCCCGGCCGACCGCAGCGCGCTCATGTACAGGCGCGCGGCCTCCGCCGTGCCGAGCGTGCTCGACAGGTAGCCCGCGACGTTGACGCCGAACGGCGCCTCGGCGGGCTCGGCGACGTCCGGGACGAGGCCGGCGATCAGCCCTTCCTCGCCGGCGTGCTCGGCGGCCCAGTGCGCGAACCGCTCGCCGTCGGCCGTCTCGAGGTCGGGAAACGAGCGCGACAGGTCCGGGCGACAGGACCAGAGCGCGGCGAGGTAGCGCGTCAGCCCCCACTGGGACCCGCGGTCGGCGGGTCGCGAGGCCCAGGCCAGCAACTGCTCGGCACCCTCGCGGGTGAACGGGTCGCCGAGCCCGTCCGGAGCGTCGCGGAGGACCGCGCGCAGCGGCTGATCGAGCGGGATTCCTCCCGGCAGCACATCGAAGCCCCAGCGCGTGTCGTGCTCGAGCTCCCACCCCGCGGCCAGCAGGCGCGCCGCGTAGTCCTCGAGCGCCGGATCGGCGACCTCGGTCCCGAGCCAGAACGGGCGGCGAGGATCGAATCCGCGCGCGACGACCGTGCGCGGCGTCGACGCCGTGGCGCTCCTCGATGTTCCAGGGCGCGACCCCGTGCGCCGGGTCGCGCACGATCTCGACCTCGGCCGTCGCGGGCGCGGCGTCGAGCGGGCGAGGCACGTGTCCTGGCTCCACCAGCGCGCGAAGCGCAGGCCCGCTCGCCCGCGGCCGACAGCACGCCCGAACGGTAGACGCCCGGCTCGTCGTCGTCGCCGCGCGGCACGAGCAGCACCCCGTCGCTCGCGCACGAGGTCGTCGTCGAGCGGCGCGCGGACGTCTACGTCCGGGTCCAGCAGGAGCACCGGCTCCGGGCAGGAGCGTCTCGAGCAGCCGCGGCTTGAGCGCCTCGCGCAGCTCCTCGCGCTCGAGCGCGGCGAGCGCGGCCGATCCCGCGCGGCGTCGCGCGCTCGAACGGCTCGCCGGGACGGGCGGCGCCGTCCATCACGAGGACGACATGGCGATCGATGCCCTGGGCCCGCAGCGCGGCGGTCAGGACGCGCGCCTGGGCCACCTCCGAGCGGGCGGCGACGGTGGCGGCGACCGGCATGGCCGTGCAGGGTGGCACATCGCGATGGCTCTATCCTCGCGCGCCGTGAAGCTGCGCGTTCTCTCTCCTGCAGAGCCGCTCGGTGTCGCGCGAGGCGATGTCGTGGTGTGCATTCCCGGTCTTCGAGGCACGCTCGCTGTTCGAGCAGTGCCTGCGCTCCGTGGCGGATCACACCGCGTCCGGAACGGTGCTGATCGCCGACGACGCGAGCACCGACGCGGGCATCCCGGCGTTCGCGCAGCGGCTCGCCGAGGAGGCGCTGCATCTGGACCTCGCGTACGTCCGCCAGCCGGTCAACGCGGGCTTCGTGCGCAACATGAACAACGCCTTCGCGGCCTGCAGGCCCGGGGACGTGGTGATCCTCAACTCTGACGTCGTCGTCCCGGCGGGCTGGCTGGACCGGCTGCGCGCGGCGGCGTATTCGGACGCGCTGGTGGCCACCGCGTCGACGCTCACCAACCACGGCACGCTGCTGTCGGTCCCCGAGCGCAACGGGCCTTCCTCCGCGCCGCCCGACGGGCTCTCGCTGGCGCAGGCCGCGGAGGCCGTGGCAGCCGCCGCGCCCGGGGTCTACCCGCGCATCCCAACCGGCATCGGCCACTGCTTGTACGTCCGCCGCAGCGCGCTGGACCTGGTCGGGGACTTCGACGAGCGCTTCTCGCCGGGCTACGGCGAGGAAGTCGACTTCTCGCAGCGCTGCCTGCAGCGCGGCCTGGTGCACGTCGTCGCCGACGACCTCTTCGTCTACCACCGCGGCGGCGGCAGCTTCGGCCCGAGCCCGCGCCAGGAGGCCCACGAGCGCATCCTGTCCGAGCGCTACCCCTACTACCACGCCGCCGTGCGCGAGGCGGCGAGCTCTGAGCGGATCCCGCTCGCGCGCGCCCTCGCCGCCGCCCGCGCCGGTCTGGCGCGCTGAGCGTGACGATCGACGGAAGCGCTCTCGGGCCGGTCGTGACCGGAACCCAGCTGCACGTGCTCGAGCTCGCAGGGGCGCTGGCCCGGCGCGACGACGTCACCGTCGCGCATCCGCGTGCCGCGCTCGATCGGCGATGTCGCCCGCAGCGCGCTGGACGCTTTGGGGGTGGAGCGCTTCTGGACCGACGACGATCCCGCCGACCAGCCGTATCTCAGACATTGCGCACCGCCCGTTCCAGGTCGTCACGCCGCTCGACGTCGCGCTCTTGCGGCGGCTCGGACGCGCCGTCGTAGTCACCCAGCAGGACCTGATCGCCTACCACAACCCGGCCTACTTCGAGGACTACGCGGCTTGGCACGGCTACCGGGAGCTGGCGCGCGAGGCGCTCGGGTCCGCCGACCGGGTGGCGTTCTTCTCCAAGCACGCCGCCGGCGAAGCGGTCGGCGAGGACCTCGTCGAGCCCAGCCGCGCGCGCGTCGTGTACATCGGCGTCAACCACCGCGTGCTCGCCCCGTCCGTCGAGACGTCGCGCCCCGCCGCGCTGGCGGACGAACGGCGTTCCTGCTCTGTCTCGGGACGGACTTCCTGCACAAGAACCGCCTCTTCGCGCTGCGCGTGCTGACCGACCTGCGGGCGCGCCACGGCTTCACCGGGCGGCTCGTGCTGGCGGGCCCGCACGCAGCCTCGGGCACGTCCGCGGCCGAGGAGTCCGAGTGGCGGCCGCCCATCCCGCCGACGCTGCGCATGCGCTGGACCTCGGCACGGTCGACGAGCGCGAGAAGGCCTGGCTGTACGCGCACGCCGCGCTCGTCCTCTACCCGACGGTGCGCGAAGGCTTCGGGCTGGTGCCGTTCGAGGCTGCCGCGGCCGGCGCCGCGACGCTTTGGGCCGCCCACTCGTCGCTCGAGGAGTTGCTTCCCGTCCAGCCGGCCGGCATCGTCGCCTGGGACCCCGTCGCGAGCGCGACCGGGCCGCGGAGCTCCTGGCCGACGACGCGCAGCGCGCGCGGCTCGTGGCAGCCGTGCGCGAGGCCGCCGCGGCGCTACGCTGGGACCGCGCAGGCGAGGAGATGGTCGCCGTCTACCGCGAGGCCGCCGCATCCCCGCTGCGGGTCGAGCACCGGGCCGCGCGCCGAGCCGCTCACCGATCTCGCGCTCTCCCTGGTCGGCGCAGGCGGCTACGTCCCGCCCGACGTCCAGCAGGCGCTGCTCGCGGTCTCGACCCGCCCGGCGCTGCGGCGCCGGTCTTCGGCGCGCTCCTGCGCGGCTACCGCGCTTTGTACCGCCTGCGGCGCGCTGAACGGCGCACGCGGCGCACCGCGCTCCAGCCGCCGTAGCGGACGACCACGAGCACGAGCCCGCAGAGCGTGATCGGGATGAACAGCACGGCCCGCACGAGCAGCGCGAACGACACGGCGGCCCCGCCGGTGATCTTCAGCGCGCGCAGCCCGAAGACCGCCGCGGCGTCGAACGTGCCCGCGTAGGCCGGCCCGGCCGGGATCAGCGCGAAGAACGACGTCAGCACCACCAGGAACAGCGCGTCGATCCAGCCGATCGGGAGGTCGAGCGAGGCGCCGACGAGGTGGAACACGACGGCCTCCAGGCACCAGACGCCGGCCGTGACGGCCGCCAGGCCGAGCCCCCACGGGTGCACGAGCCGGGCCGAGGCGAGCGCGACCGGGCGCAGCCGCGCCGCGAGCGGCGCGAGCCGCGGGTGGTGGCGCAGGCGCAGCGCCACGACGGCCAGGGCGACGAGCAGCACGACCCCGCCGGCGGCGAGCCAGCCCGCGAGCTGGCCGACGGGCGAGCCCGCGATGCCGATCCAGGTCAGCACCGCGAACATCACCGCGAGCACCGCGGCGTCGAGTATCCGCTCGGCGACGATCGAGCCGGCGACCTCGCGCTTGAGCGCGCGCGAGCGGCTGGCCAGCAGCACGACCCGCATCACCTCGCCGCCCCGCGCCGGGAGGATCGCGTTGCCCATGTAGCCGACCGGGATCAGCGCGTACGCATCGGCGGTCGGATGCTCGATGTGCGCGCGGCGCAGCAGCACGTGCCAGCGCCAGCCGCGCACGACCGTAGCCAGCGCGTAGACCACGACCGCACCGGCCAGCATCGCCAGCGCTGAGGCGGAGCTCGGCAGCGTCGGCGGGTCCTGCCGCAGCGCCCACCACACGAACGCGCCGATCGTGACCACCGAGATCGCGACCCCGAGCCAGCCCCAGCGAGCGCCGTGCTCGGCGGCGGCCGGCGCGTCGATCTCCAGCCCGGCGCCGGTCAGCTCGTCATCAGACACCGCAGACACGGGCCTCCCCTGCGATCGTCAGCCGTGCGGTCCAGGGCGTCGAGGCGGCGTCCGCGGTCGCCGCGAGCGTCTCGGTCGCGCCGCCGGCGACGGTGCCGAGCGCCGCCGGTGCCGCGCCGAAGCGCAGCACGCCGACCGCGACGTTGCCGTGCGTCGCGGTGACCGTCAGCCCAGTGGCCGGGACGGCAAGCGTCACGTCGCCGCTTCCGGCCGCGCGCGTGCAGCCGTCGCTCGCCGCCGTCGTCACGCCCGCGCCGGGCGTGGCTTCAGGCGCGCCGCTGGCGCTGCCGCCCGGCCGCAGCGTCACCTGACCGAGCGCGACGAGCGCGGCGTCGGCGGCGGAGCGCGCGCCGGCGCTCGCGCGCGTCAGGTCGCCCGGCGGGGCGGCGAGCTTGGCCTGTAGCGTGCGATAGGCGCCGGCGGTGATCTGCGGCGAGTCGTTCGGCGCGGGCTGGAAGCCCGCGGGCGCCGATGCCCCGGCGAGCCGCAGCCCGGCGAGTCCGCCCTCGATCCCCGCATGCCGGTCGCGCAGCCAGCCGCCGCCGTTGCGCAGCGCGCCCACGTTGGAGACCGTGATACCGGTGAGCAGCAGCGCCAGCAGGATCAGCCCGCGGCGCGAGAGCCGCAGCCCGGCGCCCGTCTCCGCCATCACCAGCAGCACGAACAGCGCGCCGGGATACAGGTAGCGCGAAGCGCCGGGCTCGTGGAACTGCGCGCGGGCGAACCCGGTGAGCGTCCAGAAGGCGAGCGGGAGCGCGACCAGCACCGCGAGCCTCCACGGCCGCGCCACGAGCGTCAGCGCGCGCCAGGCCACGAGCGCGGCGAGCGCCAGCGCCAGGACGCGGCCCCAGTCCGCGCTCAGCCCGAAGACGGCGCCCACGGCCGCGGCGGCCGCGTCGGTGACGTACGCCGGCGTGGCCAGCACGTTGTCCTGGGTGATCCCCTCCGGGACGCCGTAGCCGAGGTACCACAGCCCGTAGAGCACGGCGGGGACGGCGATCACCGGCCAGCGGCGCGCTCGCGCGGGTGAGCTCGCGACCTCGACGGCGGCGGCCGCGAGCAGCGGGATGCCCAGCGACGAGGACGCGAGCGCCAGCGTGAGCAGCGCGCCGGCCGCGACGTCGGCGCGCCGCGTGCGCCGGTCCAGCGCCAGCAGCGCCCCGAGCCCTGCGGCGAGCGAGCCGAGATAGCCGATCTGGAACGCCCACAGGATGTCCTGCCACGCGGGCCCCAGGAACAGCAGCACGATCGCGCACGCCAGCGCCGCGGCGGCGCCCACGCGCGGCCGGGCGTAGGCGTAGAGCAGGCCCGCGCAGGTCAGGTGCAGGGCGAGCGCGACCAGTCGATACGGCAGATAGGACTTCAACCCGACGGTCACGAAGCCGAGCTTGAAGACCAGCACCGGCAGCAGTGAGAGGTGCTCGTTGTGCGGCGCGAGCAGCGCGTCCGCGTTCCAGCCCCGGCGCGCGAAGACCCAGTTCCACTCGTCGAACCAGAAGCCCGTCCCGCGCCCCACGTAGAGGATCAGCGCGGCCGCGGCGACCATCGCGCCCGCGAGCGCGAACTCCCATCCGCGCCCCGCCGGTGTCCGCGCCTCCGGAAGCGCCGGTCCCGACCGGCGCTCCAGCACCGTGATCACGCCCGGCGACTCCCGAGCACGTGGACGCCGGCGGGCGCCTGCGCGGGCTCGACGGGCTCCACCGTGTGGCGGCGGTAGTCCCCGCGCGAGAGGTGGCGCTCGAGAAACGCGTAGAGCACGATGAAGAGGTAGCGCGAGCCCATCTCGCGCATCGCGAGCTTGGACTCGCCGTGGCGCCGGTTGCGCCACGTGGTCGGCACGACCGCGAACGTGTGGCCGCGGATGACCGCCTTCAGCGGCATCTCGACCGTCAGGTTGAAGTGCTTGGAGAACAGCGGCTGGATCGTGTCGATGACTTCGCGCCGGTAGGCCTTGAAGGCGTTCGTGGTGTCGTTGTAGCCGTGCTGGAAGAGCACGCGGATGCCGAAGTTGACGACGCGGTTGACGAGCAGCTTGATGCGCGGGTAGTCGACGACGCCGCCGCCCGGCATGAAGCGCGAGCCGAACGCGCAGTCGTAGCCCGCCTCGAGCACGCGGTAGTAGAGGACCAGGTCGCGCGGATCGTCGGACGCGTCGGCCATCATGATCGCCACCGCGTCGCCCTCGAAGCGCTCGAGCCCAGCGCGCACGGCGTGCCCGAAGCCGCCCTCGTAGTGCGAGCGAAAGCCGCGCACGTCGCCCTCCCCGGCGAGGTCCTGGACGATGCGCAGCGTGCCGTCCGTCGAGCCGTCGTCGATCACGACGATCTCGTACGGGATCGCCGCCGCGCGCAGCGCGGTGCGGATGCCCTCGACCGTCTCGACGATCGACTCCGCCTCGTTGTGCGCGGGGATGACGACCGACAGCTTCACCGCACCCACTGCTCCACGTTCGCGTCGTGGATCTCGCGCAGCGTGCGGTCGAGGTCGTACTCGATCTCCCACTCGGGGTAGTCGGCCCGGAACGCGTCGAGGTCCGAGATCCACCAGCGATGGTCGCCCGTGCGCGCCTGGTCGGACAGCGTCCACTCCAGCTCGCGGCCCGCGATCGCCTCGCAGCGCTCGATCGCCTCGAGCATCGAGATCGAGTTCTCGCGCCCGCCGCCAAGGTTGTAGACCGCGGCGATGCGCGGCGCGCGATGGAACGCCTCAAACGCCCGCACGACGTCGGCCGCGTGGATGTTGTCGCGCACCTGCTTGCCGCCGTAGCCGAAGATCGTGTAGGGGTCGCCGGTCACCACGCAGCGCATCAGATAGGCGAGGAAGCCGTGCAGCTGCGCGCCCTGGTGCGCGGGGCCGGTGAGGCAGCCGCCGCGGAAGCAGACCGTCGGCATGCCGAAGTAGCGGCCATACTCCTGCACCAGCAGGTCGGCGGCCGACTTCGACGCGCCGAACAGCGAGTGCAGCGTCTGGTCGATCGACATCGTCACGGGGATGCCGCCGTGATACTCGTGCTCGGCGGGCAGCTCGAGGCGCGTTCCGAGCTCGATCAGCGGGAGGAAGTTGGGACGGTCGCCGTAGACCTTGTTGGTCGAGGTGAAGATGAACGTCGCGGCCGGCGCGTGGCGGCGCGTGCTCTCGAGCAGGTTCAGCGTGCCGTTGGCGTTGACGGTGAAGTCGGTGTGCGGGTCCGACGCCGCCCAGTCGTGCGACGGCTGCGCGGCGGTGTGCACGATCAGCTCGAGGTCGCCCGCCAGCTCGGCGAACAGCCGGTCGATCCCCTCGGTGTCGCGGATGTCGAGCTCGACCCAGCGGAACGCGCTCGGGAACTCCTCGCGCAGGCGCTGCGTCATGTGCGCGGTGGACGCCGACGGGCCGAAGAAGCGGGCCCGCATGTCGTTCTCTATCCCGACCACGGTGTGGCCGGCGGCGGCGAAGTGGCGGACGGACTCGGAGCCGATGAGCCCGCCGGCGCCGGTGACGATGACTGTGCTCACGTGCCAACCAGGGTCGGAAGGACTGTCTCCTCGTGGGCGAGGATCCAGGCGTAGGTGTCCTCGAGGATCGTGCGGGGCGAACGGCGAGGGCGCCATCCGGTACGCGCGAACAACCGCGCGCAGTCGCTGGCGTAGTGTGGCACGTCGCCCGGACGCGGCTCCGGTACCGGCGTGATGTCGACGCTGCGTCCCGTCAGCTCGCGGCAGATCTCGGTGGTCTCGAGCAGCGAGAGACTGCCGTCGACGCCGCCGCCGACGTTCACCGTCGCGCCGTTCCAGCCGTCGGGGTCGCTCAGCTGTTCGATGATGAGGTCGCAGAGATCGTCGATGTGCAGCACGTCACGTACCTGTTTGCCCGTTCCGCCGTATCCGATGTAGCTGAGCGCCCGGCCCGCGTGATGGGAGAGCAGCCAATGGGTGAAGACGCCCTGGTCCACCTTGCCCATCTGCCACGGACCGGCGAGCACCCCGCACCGGTCCACTACGGTCTTCAGGCCGAAGGAGTCGGCGTATTCGCCAACGAGCAACTCGGCCGCGAGTTTCGTGGTTCCGTACATCGTCCGCGCGCCCTCGAGCGGAAAGTCCTCGCTGATGCCGGCCGCCGATGCCCCGCGCACGGGCTGCTCGGCCAGCAGCGAGAAGCGCGTCGCGTCCTCGCGCAGCGCGAGCCGCTGCTGCGGGGCGACGGGGTACACGCGGCTGGTCGACATGAAGATCAGCTGCGCGCCGTCGCGGCGCGCGAGCTCGAGGCAGTTGTGCGCGCCGACGAGGTTCGTCTGCACGACGTAGTCCGCGCCGCTGCCCATGCCGGCGAGCACGGACGGCTCGGCCGAGCACTCGACGATCGCCTGCACCGGCGCGACGGCCAGCAGATCCTCACGCGCGCGCACGTCGCCGTGCACGAAGCGCGCGCCGGCGTCGCGCAGCCGGAGGAGGTTGAGCTCCGACCCGCGGCGCTTGAGCGAGTCGAGCGCGACGACCTCGACGGTCGGATCGAGGGCGGCGAGTGAGAGGCACAGACTGGCACCGACGAAGCCGGCGCCGCCCGTGACGAGGATGCGCTGAGGGAGGGCGGACAGACGGTCCAGGGTAGAGAACCCGCTGCTACCGTCTCGCGCGTGTCCGCGGCCTCGCAGCAGGAGCCGGCCGCCTCGACGCCGGCCGGCCCAATGCGCCCCGCGGCGGTCGCGGTCGACGCGCTCTCGAAGACCTTCTCGATTCCGCACACGCAGGCGAGCACGCTCAAGGAGCGCGTCCTGCATCCTCGCGCCAGCGCCCGGCACAAGCTGCTCGAGGCCCTGCAGGACATCTCCTTCAATGTCCCGCAGGGCGAGTTCTTCGGCATCGTCGGCCGCAACGGCAGCGGCAAGAGCACGCTCTTGAAGTGCCTCGCCGGCATCTATGAGCCAACGCTCGGGAGCGTCGACGTGCGCGGCCGCCTGGGCACGTTCATCGAGCTCGGCGTCGGCTTCAATCCCGAGCTCGCCGCGCGCGACAACGTGATGGTCAACGCGACGATGATGGGGCTCTCGCGCAAGGAGGCCGCGGCACGCTTCCCGGACATCCTCGCGTTCGCCGAGCTCGAGGAGTTCAAGGACCTCAAGCTCAAGAACTACTCGTCGGGCATGCACGTCCGGCTCGCCTTCTCGACCGCGATCCAGATCGAGACCGACGTGCTGCTGGTCGACGAGGTGCTCGCGGTCGGCGACTCCGCGTTCCAGCAGAAGTGTTACGAGCAGTTCCAGCGCCTCAAGGACGAGGGCCGCACGATCCTCTTCGTGACCCACGACATGTCCGCCGTCGCGCGTTTCTGCGACCGCGCGATGCTGCTCGAGCGCGGCCGGATGGTGGCGATCGACGACCCGCTCGCGATCGGCCGCCGCTACCACGAGCTCAACTTCAACCGGCGCGACTCCCGGCCGCCCGAGGGCGAGGAGCGCTACGGCGACCGCGCGGAGGCCGAGATCGCGGAGGTCTGGTTCGAGCAGCCGGCGGGCGCTCGCCAGGAGGCACTGCTGTCGGGCGCTCAGGCACACGTGTGCATGGAGGTCTGGACGCGCGAGACCCTGCGCACCCCGATCTTCAACGTCGAGCTGCGCAACGAGTCGCGCCAGCCGCTGTTCGTCGCGTCCTCGCAGTACCACGCCGACATGCCGGACGAGCTGCAGGCCGGCCGGCGCTACCGGGTGCGGCTGAGCTTCGACTGCCTGCTCGGCCCGGGGCGCTACTTCTGCACCCCGGCCGTCCTGCGCGGCCTGGCCGCCGAGGACATCGTGGACCTGCGCCCGAAACTGACGTCCGTGATGGTCCACGCCGTCGACGCGACGGGCGGGCTGGTCGCGCTCCCGCACGAGTTCACGGTCGCCGAGACATGAGCGCCGCCGCCGTCCGTGTCCCGGTGACCCGCTCGCGCCGCGACGAGGTGGGCCGGTTCGTCTCGCTCGTCTACACGCTCGCGGTGACCGAATGGAAGCTCCGCTTCTTCGGCTCGGTGCTCGGCTACCTGTGGACGCTGGTGCGGCCGCTGATGTTCTTCGGCGTCCTCTACCTCGTGTTCACCGAGATCGCGCGCGTCGGCGACCGGATCCCGCACTATCCGGTGCTGCTGCTGGCGGACATCGTGCTCTACTCGTTCTTCGCCGAGGCGACGTCGCTGTCGGTCAGCTCGCTGGTGGACCGCGAGACGCTGCTGCGCAAGGCGCGCTTCCCGCGCATGGTCGTGCCGCTCGCGGTTTGCGTGACCTCGTTCTTCAACCTGGCGACCAACCTCCTGGCCGTCCTCGCGTTCGTGCTGCTGAGCGGGCTCACGCCGGCCTGGAGCTGGCTCGAGGTTCCGGTGCTCGTGGCGCTGCTGCTCGCGCTGGCGACCGGTGTCGGCCTGCTGCTGTCGGTCGCCTACGTGCGCGCCCGCGACGTGCAGCCGATCTGGGAGGTGTTCGCCCAGGCGCTGTTCTACGGCTCGCCGATCTTCTACACGATCGCCCTCTATGGGCAGTTCCAGGGGATCATGGCGTGCACCCCGATCGCGGCGATCCTCACCGAGCTGCGTCACGCGCTGGTGGACCCGGCGGCACCGTCCGCGGCCGAGGTGGCGGGCGGCTGGATCTACATGCTGATCCCGATCGGGACGATCTTCGGGCTGCTCGCTCTGGGCATCTACGTGTTCCAGCGCGCGTCGCCGAACCTCGCCGAGCGGCTTTAGAGGTAGTAGCGCTGCACAGTCAGCTCGAGCGCCATCGCGAACTGCACAAAGCACACGCCGACGAACAGCGAGGCGACCAGCACCGCGCGCCGGCGCAGCACGGAGGCCGCGAGCGCCAGCGCCAGCGCGTACGCGCCGATCAGCGGCATCACGTAGCGAGCCTGCTCGAAGATCGTGGTGCCCGACGCGCGCAGCGGGTACGCGACGCGCGCGATCGCGAACGCGATCCCGGCGCCGAGCAACGCGTAGACCAGCGTCAGCAGCTGGACGGTGCGCACGCGGCGCAGCAAGGGCACGAGTGCCCATAGCGCCCCGGCCGCGACGGCGGCGTAGAAGAGCAGCGCCGCACGGTTGACGAAGTTGGGGAACTGGTAGTCGTACCAGCCGAACTTGCCGACCCACATCGGCACCCACAGGTCCTTGACCGTCCACGACACGCCGAAGAAGTTCGTCATCCCCCCGACGGGCGGGAGCAGGTACTGCCAGACGAAGCTGGCAAAGCCGCTGTTGGGGTGCGCCGGCCCGGGGCTGGTGGTGGCGCCGGCGGCGGCGGCGAGCCCTCCGGGCAGGAACGGGCGTTGCCACGCGAGCACGTTCACCAGCTCGTAGGCGACGAACGGCCCCGCGGCGCAGGCGACGACCAAGGCGAGGCGTCGCCCGCGATCCCCCGCCGGGGTGCTGCGCCAGAGCAGGAGTGCCACGCCGACCGCCCAGCCCGGACCGAACCCCAGCGCGCGCACCTGGACCAGTACGGCGGCGACCATGATCAGCCCCAGCCCAGCCGCCACGCCCGTCGACAGCCCGCGCCGGAAGCCACGTGCGAACAGCCAGAACATCACCGCGCCGAGGGCGATCAGCGCACCATCGGGGTTGATGGCTCCGGAGATCCAGGTCAGAACGGGCTGGTAGGCGCACGCCAGCGCGATCGGGACGGCGAGCTCTGGGCGCCGCGGGAACAGTTCGATCAGCAGGGCGAAGATCGCGAGCACGGTGATGCCCGCGTAGAGCGCGGACGCCATCCGCATCGGGGTGACGGCGGCGAGCGTGTTCCCGCCGAGCGCGTGCGTGAGCCGGTACGCCGGCACCAGCGTCGCGTAGTAGAGCGGCGGGTACTCGACGACGTTGGTGTAGGAGCCGGGGTTGCGGGTGCTCGGGTGCGCGGCCAGCGGCGCCGTCGCCAGCCGGGCGCCCTCGTCGTCCCACACCGGCTTCGCGAAGCCGTTGAAGTTGATCGCTCCGACGGCGCTCGCCGCGGTGACGTCGACGAGCTCGGGTGAGAGCCCGGGAACGTCCTTGGGCCGCGGGGCGTAGCCCTTGACCGCGAGATCCTGCACGTACGACGCGTGCGACGGCTCGTCGGGGATCTGGAAGACCGGCGTCAGCAGGCTCCACGCGCCCGCGTTGAGCACCGCGACGAGCGCGCACAGGAGCCCCGCGCGGCGCCCCAGCCTGCCCGTCAGCAGCGCCAGGGCGAGTGCCGCGCCGGCGATCACGGCGAGTGCGATCAGGACCGCCCGCAGCGGCCCGCCGAGCATGCCGCGCACCTCGCCGATGCGCGCCATCACGACGGGGACCAGCGCGAGCGTGGTCTCCGTGCCAGGGCGCAGGAAGCGCGCGCTCACCGCGCCCGGGATCGCCTTGTCGTCGAGCGACAGGCCGCCGAGCGCCTTGCTGCCCACGAACGCCGCTCCGTGCCCCGCCGCCGACGCGTCGAAACAGTAGACGGCGCTCTCCGTGCCGTTCATCGTGCGCGGCAGCTCGAAGCGCGCCCAGCGCAGCCGGCGCGTGTCGGGCGTCGAGCGTGCGATCTCCTTGAGCTTGGGCGAGAGCACCGTGAGCCGCAGACCGCCCTGCGGCGGATCGCCGTCCAGCGGCACCTCCACCGCGCGCGTCCCGTCCGGCAGCCGGCCCACCTGGCACAGCCGCTGCCCGGGAGTGACGGTGGCGACCACCTCGCTCGGGAACACGGCGTTGGTCCCCGCCAGGCGCACATGGCGCTGCAGGCCGACCTTCAGCACCGCGAGCACGAGCAGCGCCACGACGATCAATCCGCCCAGCACGATCCAGAGCCTGCGGCCGAGCCGCGGCCGAACGGGAGCGTGGTGCCCCGGGGAAAGGGTCGGCGAGGAATGCGACATCGCAGTCGGCCGGCTGCAGCGCGCCGGCGCCGGGCGAGGCTAGCAGCGCGTCCCGGTAGCCTGTCCGTTTCGCGCAACCTTCGCCGGAGATGTCCGTTGGAGGTGATGTCGTACGCGTGAGCCCCCTCCGATGAGACGCAACCTCGCCATCGTTCCCGCTTTCAACGAGGCCGATCCGTCGCTCAGACGGTCGTCGCGATCCACGAGCACGCGGACTTCGACGTGCTCGTAGTCGACGACGGCTCGACCGACGACACGGCGCGCAACGCGCGTGCAGGCCGGCGCCGACGTGTTGCGGATCCGTTCAACCTCGGGATCGGCGGGGCGATGCAGGCCGGCTACCTGTACGCGCTCGAGCACGGCTACGACGTCGCGGTGCAGGTCGACGGCGACGGCCAGCACGACCCGCGCCACATCCCCGATCTGCTGGAGCACCTGCACGCCGACCCCGAGCTGGACATGGTCACCGGCTCGCGCTTTCTCACCCGCGAGCGGCGACGGCTTTCAATCCTCGGCGGCGCGCCGCGCCGGCATCCGCATCTTCTCGACCGTCGTCTCGCGCATCACCGGCCAGCGCGTCACCGATCCGACCTCGGGTTTCGCATGACCAGCCGGCGCGGCATCGAGCTGTTCGCGCGCGACTACCCGCACGACTATCCCGAGGTCGAGGCGATCCTGCTGATGCACGCCCACCGGCCTGCGCAGCTGTCGAGATCCCCGTCGTCATGCGCCCGCGGCCGACCGGCGTCTCGGCGATCTCCTCGACGCAGTCGGTCTACTACATGGTCAAGGTCCTGCTCGCCGTGTTCGTCGGGCTGCTTCCGCCGCGCCCGACCGTCGAGCCGAGACGTCGCGCCGCGGCGCTCGCGGAGCGCACGCATGACGCACTCACCCTCCAGCGCGGCTCGCGATCGCGCTCACGCTCGCGCTGCTGGGCTGGTCTTCGAGCTCGTCCGCCGGCGAGCGGCTGTCGGAGCGCTACGCGATCCTGTGGCTGCTCGCCGCGGTGATTCTGTTCGTGCTCGCCGTCTGGAAGGGGCTGCTTGACCTCGCTGTCCCGGCGACGTCGGCATCTCCTATCCGCCATCGCTGCTGTTCGCGTCGCGTTCGGGCTGATCTCGATGATCCTGCTGCACTTCTCGCTCGCCGTCTCGCGGCTGTCCGATCAGAACAAGGTGCTGGCGCAGCGCCTCGGCCTGCTGCAGCAGCGGCTCGACGAGCCTGCAGGCGCCCGAGCGGCTCGACGACGAGACGCGCGAGCTCTCGCGGACGCACACTGAGCGTGGCGTCGAGCCGAGGCTCGCCGTCGTGGCGGTCGCGTACCGCAGCGCGACGTCGCGCACCGTCGGCCGGTACGCTGCGCCGCGCTGCGCGCGCGCAGCTGCGCGCCGGTGACGAGCTGATCATCGTCGACAACGCGTCGACCGACGGCACCGCCGCCGTGCGCGCAGGCTGCGGGCGCGCGCGTGGTCGCGACCGACGAGAACGCCGGCTTCGGCGCGGGCTGCCACGCCGGCGCGCGCGCGAGCGACGCACCGCTGCTGTTGTTCCTGAACCCCGACGCGGAGCTGGCGCCGGGCTGCCTGGAGGCGCTGCGCGCAGCGGCGCACGAGCAGCCCGGCTGGGGCGCGTGGCAGGCGCTCGTGATGCTCCCCGGCGGGCAGCTTCAACACGTCGCGGCGGCGTCCTGCACTACCTGGGTTCGGCTGGGCCGGCGACAGTGCGACGAGCCCGTCGCGGCGGTGCCGGACGGGCCGCGCGAGATCGCCTTCCCCTCCGGCGCCGCGCTGATGGTGCGGCGCGAGGCCTGGGACGCGGCCGGCGGCCTCGAGCCCGCGTTCTTCATGTACTCCGAGGACGTGGACCTCTGGCTGCGACTGTGGCTCGCGGGCTGGGGCGTCGGCGTGGTCCCGGCGGCGCGCGTCTAGCACGGCTACGAGTTCGACAAGGGCGAGTGGAAATGGGACTGGCTCGAGCGCAACCGCTGGCGGGCGCTCCTGGCCGCCTATCCCCCGGCGCTCCTGGCGCTGACCCTGCCGGCGCTGCTCGCCTCCGAGCTCGGCGCTGCTCGCGGTGGCGGCCGCGGGCGGCTGGCTGCCGTCGAAGCTGCGCGCCCAGGCCGCCGTGCTGCGCACGCTGCCGTGGGCGCTGCGGCGCCGGCGCGAGGTGCAGCGTGCACGCCGGGTCGACGCGCGAACGTTCGCGGCGCCGCTCACCGCGTCGCTCGATTCGCCCTACCTCGGCGCCGCGGCGCGAATCCGGCCGCTGGCGACGGCGCAGGCGGCGTACTGGCGTGCGGTGCGCCACGCTCTGTAGTGGGCGTGTTCGGCAGTACGGCGCATAATCCGGCGATTGCACGGGTCGTCGCTGCCGGCGGCGGTCGCCGCTCGCATACTGGTGGTACGTGTGCGGCGGCCGCCGCCCGGCAGCGGCGGGCCGGGCCCGCCGGAATGCGTCGTACTGACGGACACGTCCACTAGCTTGCATGTCGGCCTGGATCTGCTGTTCCTGGTGCCGGACGCGTCCGGCGGCCGCGAGACGTACGTCCGCGAGCTGGTGCCGGCGCTGCGCGCGGCCCGCCCCGACCTGCGGCTGACGGCGTTCCTGAACCGCGAGACGGCGGCCTCGCCCCCGCCGTGGCTCAGCGCCGTCGACCGGCGCGTGGTTCTGCCGCGCGCGACCGCGAACGGGCGGCTCGCGTGGGCGGCGGGCGAGCTCGTGGGCGTCGCCCGGGCCGCCGCGCACGCGCGCGTGGACGTGCTGCACGGAACGGCGAACTTCGCGCCGCTGACGGGGCCGTTCGCGCGCGTGCTGACCCTCCACGACCTGCTCTTCCGCCGCCGCCCGGAGCTGCTGCCGCGGGCGCTGCGCTGGGGCACCGAGGCGCTGGTCCCGGCCGCCGCGCGCCGCGCGACGCGGGTGATCACCGTGTCCGCCGCCTCGCGCGACGACATCGTCGCCGAGCTCGGGATGCCGCGCGGAGCGCATCGATGTCGTGCCCAACGGCATCGCCCCGCCGCGGCCCGGCGACGCGGCCGCCGCGGTCGCTCGCCTGCGGGCCGGTGCGCGGCCGATCGTGCTCAGCGTCGCGACCGACCTGCCACACAAGAACCTCGCCGCGCTGCTCGCCGGGCTCGCGCGGCTCGAGGCTCGCCCGCTGCTGGTGCTCGCCGGCCACGGCACGGACCGGCTCGCCGCGCGTGCGCGCGAGCTCGGGGTGAGCGACGACGTGCGGCTCCTGGGCGCCGTGCCGTCGAGTGAGCTCGAGGACCTCTACGCCGCAGCGTGGGGGCTGATCACCGCGACGCGCTGGGAGGGCTTCGGCATCCCGGTGCTCGAGGCGATGGCGCGCGGCGTGCCGGTCGCGTGCTCGGATCTGCCGGTGCTGCACGAGGTCGCGGGCGCGGATGCGGCGTTCTTCGACCCCGAGGACGCGGCCGCGATCGCCGCCGCGCTCACCGAGCTGGCGTCCGGGCACCGCCGCGGCACGGGGCGCGAGCGCGCCGCCCGCTACACGTGGCAGGCGGCCGCCGAGGGGACGCTGGCCGCCTACGAGCGCGCGTCGCGGTAGCCGGCCAGCACCGCACGGACCGCCCGCCGGCTGCGCAGCACGAGCGCGGCGCGGGCGCCGAAGCTCGCGAGGATCGCGGCGCGCCGCAGCCGCGTGCCGGCGAAGCCGAGCGGGCGGTGACGCTCGCACACGATCACGGTGTTGCGGGTGCCGTAGTACATCGGCGCCGTCGACGCGCGACCGCCCGACGACGCCGACAGCGCGTGCCAGGCGCGGGCCGCGCCGACGAACCAGCAGCTGAATCCGGCGGCACGGATGCGCAGCGACCAGTCGACGTCCTCGACATAAGCGAACAGCGTTTCGTCAAGCAGGCCTGCGGTCTCGATCGCCGGGCGGGAGACCGCCATCAGCGCCCCGACCGCGCGGTCCACCGGCTCCTCGACGGCGTAGGCCGGGCCGTCGGGCCGCCCGTCGCCGCGCGGGCGTCCCGAGTAGCCGCTGAGCAGCCCGACGCGCTGGCCGGCCCACTGGACGACCTCCGGCCGGTCGGCATAGAGCAGCTTGCCCGCGAGCACGCCGGCGTCCGGGTGCCGCGCGGCCGCGGCGGCGAACGCGTCCAGCGCGTCGGGGGCGAGCGTCGCGTCGTTGTTGAGCAGCACCACCCAGCCGGCGCCGCGCTCCAGCGCGCGCCGGATCGCCGCGTTGTTGCCGCCGCTGAAGCCGAGGTTGGCACCGTTCTCGACCAGCTCGATGCCGGGCACCGCGCGCAGCGCCTCGAGGCTGCCGTCGCGCGATCCGTTGTCGGCCACGACGATGCCCGCCGCACCCTCGATCGATGCCACGCAGCGCAGCGTGTCCTCGCGGCCGTTCCAGTTCAGGACGCACACCCACCAGCTCACAGCGCCTCCGGCAGGCCGTCGAGCCGCATGCCGGGCAGCGCGAGCGCGCGCAGCACGCGGCCGCTGACCGCTGACCGCGTGAAGCGATCGGCGCCGCGGGCGGCGGCCGCGCCCAGTTCGCTCGCCGTCTCCGGGTCGGCGAGCCGCAGCATCGCGGCGCGCAGCGCGCCGACATCGCCGGGCTCGACGAGCACGCCCGCGTCCGGTCCGACGATCGTCCCCGCGCCGCCGCGGGCGGTCGCGATGCTCGGGACGCCCGCCGCCGCGGCCTCCGCGTAGACGATCCCGAACGGCTCGAGCTCGGACGGCATCACGAAGCAGGTGGCGCGGGTGAACAGCTCGGCGACGCGCTCGGCCTCCGCCGGCACCGACAGCCGCAGCGGGCCGTGGCCGGTCACGCCCGGGGCCTGCAGCGGCGGATGGCCGCCGACCACGTCGAGCTGCGCGCCGGGATGGGCGGCGCGCACGGCGGCGAACGCCTCGACGACGTCGGCGCCGCGCTTGCGTTCCCACTCGCGGCCGACGAACAGGAAGCGCGGCGGCGCCCAGCCGCCGGTCCGCGGCGGGGGCTCGTGGTTGCGCGGGAAGCCGACGACCTGCACGCGCTCCGGCGCCAGCCCGTAGTCCTCGCGCAGCGAGCTGGCCGTCCAGTGGCTGGCGGCCATCACGCGCGCGGCGCGGCGGAAGATCTGCGCCTGGCGCGCGTTCCAGCCCGCGAACGTGCCGGCGCTGAGGCGGCGGAAGACGGGATGGTCGGCGCGCGCCTGGGCCAGCGTCATGTCCGTCCAGACCACGTAGCGCGTGCCGGCCGGCAGGCCGAATTCGGCCCCGAGCAGCACGACGCCGTCGACGGGCCCCAGCGCCGCCAGCCGGCGCTGCGCGACCAGCTCGCGCAGGCGGTGCATCCCGCGCGTGTACCACGCGTCGACCCGTGAGCGGCGCACGCCGGCGGCGAGCGCCAGCGCGGCCTGGCGCAGCGGCGCGGGCGGGCTCGCCTCGAGGCCCGCCACCTCGACGCCGCGCTCGCGCAGCCCGCGGGCCAGCTCGGCCGGAATCCCCGACCAGGTCGTGGCGGCGAGCGGGTCGCCGATCGCGGCGATCGCGACGCGCGTCACGCGGCGATGGCGAGGATGTGCCACTGCAGCGCGATGAACTCGCGCGCCCGCTTCATGGTCACGCGGTCCACGTAGCGGTTGCGGCCGCGGAAGATGTCCGACACCGCCCAGCGCACGTCCCAGCCCGCCGCGCCGACGAGCGCGATCGCGTCGCGGCGGGTCAGCCAGCGCAGGTGCGTCGAGTCGCGGTGACCCCACTCGGTGTACCCGAACGTCCCGCGCGCGACGAGGTCCCAGACCAGCGAGAAGTGACGCGCGTTGGGCACCGAGATGTGCAGCCGGGCGCCGTCGGCGGCCAGCTCGCGCAGCCCGCGCAGAACGATCGACGGGTCCGCCAGGTGCTCGAGCACGTCGTAGCAGCAGATCGTGTCGAACGGGCTCGGCAGCTCGCCGCCCAGCAGCGCCGCCTCGACCGTGCCCTCGTACACGGAGTCCAGCGTGTCGCGTGCGATCACCGCCGCCGACGGGTTCACCTCGATGCCGTGCACCTCGGTCGCCCCGGCGGCGCGCAGCGAGCGTCCCACGCCGCCCTCGCCGCAGCCGACGTCCAGCGCGCGGCCGATCGGGCGCGGCAGCTCCGCGACGACGTCGGCGCGGTCCATCGAGTAGTAGCCGGCAGGCTTGACCACGGACGCTGAGTCTAGGAGCGGCGCGTGCCGCCGAGCGCGGCCAGCAGGTCGCCGCGGCTTTCGTGCACCGCGACGAAGTTCGGCCCCCGGAAGTGCTCGTCGTAGGGCAGCTCGTAGGGACGGAAGTCGACGACCCGTGCATTCGCCGGGGTTGAAGCCAAGCTTCCGGACACGCTCACTAGCGAGACAGCACGCGGCGATACGCGGCCCGGAGCCGCTCGGCTGCCGCCTGCGAAGAGAACGTCCGCAGCCGCTCGGCGTCGTACGCGGGCTCGCCCACGGCGCGCAGCGCGGCGGCGATCCCGCGCCAGTCGCCGGGCTGCACGAGCGTGCCCGCGCCGCCCAGCACCTCGCCGATCGCGCCGCTGTCAGCGGCGACGATCGGCGTGCCGGCGGCCATCGCCTCCACGAGCACCATCCCGAACTGCTCCTCCCAGCCGCGCGTCGGCAGCGAGGCGAGCACCAGCGCCGAGGCGCGGGCGTACAGCGCGGGCATCTCGTCGTACGGGACGGTCGCGCGGAACTCCACCGCGCCCGCGATCCCCAGTTCGGTCGCGTGCGCCTGCAGCTTGGGGCGCTCGGGCCCGTCGCCGACGATCAGCGCCCGGACGTCCGGCCGCGGCGGGCCGCCGATCCCGCGCTGCAGCGCGGCGACCGCGCGCAGCACGTCTTGGTGGCCCTTCTCCCACACCAGCCGCCCCGCGGACAGGACGAGCGGCGCCGCGGCGTCGCGCGGGACCGCGAAGCGCGCAACGTCGATCCCGGGCGCGCAGACCTCGATGCGCTCGGCCTCCACGCCCTCGAGCGCCAGTGCGGCCGCCGCGCGCTCGGTCGCGGCGAGGTACAGGTCGACGTTGCCCAGCACGGCCCGCCGGTAACCGCGCTCGCGCGGCCAGCGATAGGTCGCGCCCCACGGCAGCGTCTCCCAGACCGTCAGCACGAGCTTGAAGCCGAGCGCGTCGCGCAGCGCGGCGGCCTGCGCCGAGAACCACGTGCCCAGTTCCGCGGCGTGCACGATCGCCGCGCCCGCCAGCGCGTCGCGCAGCCCGAGGTAGCGCTCCCCGAGCGCGTACGCCGCCGCGCCGGCCAGCCGGCCCGCGGGCAGCGTGTCGCGCGGGGTCCGCACGTCGCGCACCGCGACGCCGAGACCCTCGGTGCGATGCAGGTTGGAGCCCGTGCGCAGCGCGACGACGTCGAACTCGTCGCTCAGCCGCGCCAGCGGGCGCACGTCCCAGGGGTTGAGGTTATGCCCCCGCAGCACGACGACCCGCTTCATGCGCCTGGCTCCCGTCGCAGCGCGGCGTTGAGGAGCTCGGGCGGGACGGCACGCAGCGCGAACGCCAGCCCGAAGTAGACGAGCGTGGCGACCACGACCGCCGCCACGTCCGGCAGCGGGACGAGGAAGCCCGCCGCCGTCGCGCCCACGACCGCGGGTGCCAGCCGCGGGATCTCCCCCAGCTTCGGCAGCAGCGTGCGATCCGTGCGCGCCAGCGCGACGAGGTAGCCCGCGGCGAGCGAGGCCTCGGCCCCGAACGTCGCGAGCGCCGCGCCCTTGGCGCCCAGCGAGGGGACGAGCGAGAAGGTCAGCACCGCGGCCGTCGCCGCCGCGACGGCGTTGGCGACCAGCAACTGGCGGAAGCGCTTGAGCGACAGCAGCGCGTAGGACCAGGTGGCGACCAGGAACGAGCTCAGCAGGCACATCGCGAGCAGCCGCAGCACGACGACCGACGGGTCGAACCCCGGGCCGGCCACCACCTCCACGGCAAAGTGCGCGCCGACGGCGAGGCAGATGGCGATCCACGTCCCGGTGAGCAGCGAGACGTCGAACAGCTTCTGCAGCGCGTAGCGCAGCCGCGCGTCGTCGTCGCGCGCGGCGCGGGCGAGGATCGGGAACCCGGACGACACGAGCAGCCACGGGATCACCCCGACGGTCTCGACGATCCGATAGGCCGCGCCGTAGTACCCCGTCTCGCTGCTCGACGCGATGTAGCTCATAAGGATGATCGCCAGGCGGAAGTAGATCAGCCCGACCGCGGCGGCGAGCGCGTAGGGCAGCACGTCGCGGAGGATCTGCCGCCACTCGGGAAGGTCGATCGACGGCAGCAGCCCCGCCTCCCGGCGCAGGATCACGAGCGTCACCATGAGCATCGTGAAGCCGCCGATCACGCTGGCGAAGAAGAACGGGATCAGCCCCGTGCCGGCCAGCACGAACGCGATCGTGGACACCGAGATGCTCGCGTTCTTGATCAGCTCGAGCGCCGAGATCCAGCCGAAGCGCAGCTGCGCGGACAGCGTCACGCCGTAGGTGGACTGCGTCAGCGCCAGCAGCAGCCCGAGACCCGCGATCGCCGTGCCGGCCACCACCGCGTGCCCGGCGCCGGTGAGCGCCGCGAACGCCACCGCGATGCCCACGCCGGCGATCGTCAGCACCAGTCGCAGCCCGACCAGGTTGCGCAGGAAGCGCTCGCGCGCGGCGCCTTGGAGCACCACGTACTCGCGCGTGCCGAGGTTGGTCAGCCCGGCCTCCGTGACGCCGCCGATGATGAAGATGATCGAGGTGACGGTGACGAAGTGGCCGTATTGGGTCGCGCCGAGGTGGCGGATCATGAACGGCACCGAGGCGAGGCTCAGCATCATCGCCACCAAGTACGAGGCCATGCGTAGGCCGCCGCCGCGGATCGCCCGGCCGCCGGCGGCGCCGGTGTCCAGCAGCTCGACGTCGGGATCGGCGATGCTCACGCGATCCCGGCGGCCGCCAGGAAGCGCTCTGCGCTGCGGCGGGTCGTGTTCTCGCGGGCCCACGCGAGAGCGCCTGCGGCCAGCTCGGCGTAGCGGTCCTCGGAGACCGCGTCGACCTGGCGCAGCAGCTCGTCCGCGCTCTCGTACGTCAGGCAGTTGACGCCCGGGCGCAGCCCGAACGGCGCGCAGCGAGACGGCTTGCGGCGCAGGCGGGCGAACGCCGGCACGGCTCCCGCCGCGGCGATCTCGTAGTGGCGCAGCGCGTCCCACCCGTAGCGCTTGGTGGTCACCCCGAAGCGCGCGGACTGCAGGTCCGCCCGGTAGGCGTCCTCGCTGTCGAACGCGTAGCCCCCGGTCGCGCCCGCCACCCGCATCGCGACCTCAGGGTCCACGATGTGGGTCTGGAACGTGCGCGACTTGGGCCCGACCGCCGCGACGACCTTCTCGGCGGGGTAGGAGATCGAGACCGGCAGCAGCGGCACGCGGTTGCTCAGCGGCGGCGGGACGAGCCCGTAGAAGCGCAGCCAGCCCGTGAGCCAGGAGCGCTCACGCTTGAAATAGGCGGCCCGGCGGTGCGCTCGCGGGAGCGTCCAGCGCTTCGGCGAGCGCCACCACGTGGGCCCGTAGGGGTACATCCACGGCACGTCGGCGCCGTCCACCACCGCGTGGCGGGCGCGTGTGCCGACCGTGCGCCAGGCGCGCTGCCACCACTGCCAGTCGCGCCAGATCGCGCCGCTGACCACGAGGTCGAAGCCGCCGGCGGCGGCCCGCTCGAGCGCGCCCTCGCGTTCGACGGCGATGTCCTCGAGCAGGCCGTAGAGGCCAAACCCGCGCCCGTACAGCTCGCGCCGGGGAGCTCCCGCGTACAACGGATCGCGGCGCGGGACGTCGACCGCGTCGGCGCCGAGCAGTGTGCGCAGCCCGTGGAAGAGCGAGTCGGCGACGTAGTCCTCAGCGGGCTCGGCGAGGAACAGGACGGACGGCGACATTCCCAGCGACCTTAGCTATCGCCGGCGTGCCCGCCGCTACCCTGCCCAGCCATGCCTTCCGTCGCCCAGCATGCGCGCGCGCTGCGCCAGGGCCTGTGGACCGGCGCCGACGCGTACCGCGAGCGCTTGATCCTCGACGCCTCGCAGCCGGGCTTCGCCGAGGCCTGGGCGCGCGCCGAGAAGATCACCGGCTACACCACGCGCCCCGAGCTCAGCCTGCTCTACCACGGCGCGCTCGTCACGCCCGATCCCGGCATCATCGTCGAGATCGGCTCCTACCTCGGCCGTTCCACGGTCGTGCTGGCGTCGGCCGTCGCGGACTCGGGGCGCGGGCGCGTCGTCGCGGTGGACCCGCACACGCGCGCGCTGGGCATCCCCGAGCTGCCGGAGTACGACACCAAGGCCGAGTTCCTCGCCAACCTCGCCGACGCGGGCGTGAGCGAGCACGTCGAGCTCAAGCACACGTACTCGGTCGCGGCGGCCGCGGAGTGGGACGGCGAGCCGATCCGGCTGCACTTCGTCGACGGCTGGCACAGCCGCGAGGCCGTGGTGGAGGACGTCAGCCACTGGGCGCAGTTCCTCACCGCGGACGCGCTGGTGGTGTTCGACGACTACATGGTCTACGACGAGGTGCGCAAGGGAGTGCAGGATCTCCACGAGGCCGGCACCCTGCGCCGCGACGGCGTGGTGGTCGGCAAGATGGCCGCGTTCGGGCCGCCGGCGGTGCTCGAGCAGCTGCCGATCCCCCCCGGCGGGCGCCTGATCGGCCGCATGGTCGGCAGGCTCGGCCCCGGGGCACGCGAGCGGGCGATCCGTCTCGGCTCGCGCTGAGCGCCGCCGGGCGTGCCACTCTTAGGGCGGGTTCGGCGCTACTTCTTCACCGAAGCCGCGTTGAAATGCCACCGATGACGTTCGCCATGGACACCGACAGCCTGGTCGCCGCGCCCCCCGCGCCCCACCGGCCGCATTCGGCGGAGGTGATCGGCGTCCCGCTGGCGCTCACCACGTACGAGCAGACGCTGGACTGGATCGGCGCGGCCGTCGCCAGCGACCATCGCGGGTACATCTGCGTCGCGGCCACGCACACGGTGATGGCCGCGCAGGAGGACGCCGAGCTGCGCAGCGCCGTGCTCGGGGCGGATTTCACGGTGCCGGACGGCCAGCCGCTGGTGTGGGCGCTGCGCGCGTTCGGCCACCGGCTTCCGAGTCGCGTCTACGGTCCGACGCTGATGGAAAAGACGCTCGAGCGCGGCGCGCGGACCGGCCTGCGCTTCTACCTGTACGGCGGCCGCGACGGCGATGCGCAGGCGCTGGCCGAGCTGACGCGCAAGCTGCGGGCGCGCTTCCCCGGCGTGCAGATCGTCGGCGGCTGGGCGCCGGTCTTCCGCGCGCTGACGGACGAGGAGGCCGACGAGGTGGCGGCGGACATCAACGCCTCCGGCGCCGACGTCGTGTGGGTCGGCCTCGGCGTGCCGCGCCAGGAGAAGTGGATGGCGACGATGCGCGCACGGCTGACGGCACCGGTGCTGATCGGCGTCGGGGCCGCGTTCGACTTCCACGCCGGGCTCGTCCCGCAGGCACCCGCGTGGATCCAGTGCATGGGCATGGAATGGGCGTTCCGTCTCGCGCACGAGCCGCGCCGCCTGTGGCGCCGCTACGCTCGCTACAACCCGCGCTTCATCGTCGGCTTCGCCCGCCAGTGGGTGCGCCTCCGGCGCCGCTGACCCACTAGCCTGCGCGCCCATGAGCCCGCCCTTCGCCCGGCTGCGACCGGGCCCGGAGTGAACCGCGTCCTCGTCACCGGCGGCGCCGGGCACATCGGCTCCGCGGTCGTGCGGCGACTGCTGCGCGACCCCGACTTCGAGGTCCGGGTGTCCGACCAGCGTCCCGTGCCGCTGTGGATGCGCGAGGGCGCCGAGGTCCACGCGGGCGACCTGCGGGTGCTCGACGAGGCGCGCAAGGCGCTGCGCGGCTGCACGGGCGTCGTGCACCTCGCCGCGTTCCTGGACGCCTCGCAGCCCTTCACGCTGCTCGAGATCAACGCGGCGCTCGACGCGGCGGTCGTGCGGGCCGCGCTGGACGCGGACGTGGCGCGCTGCACGTACGTGAGCGGCGACACGTCGTCGGGCTCGGCGCGTGCCGTGGCCAACGCGATGGGCGAGGCGCTGTGCCGCGCCGCGCACACCGAGCACGGCCTGCCGTTCACGATCTGCCGGCTCTTCGGGGTCTACGGGCCGGGCCTCGAGCACCCGGTGATGGACCTGCTGCGCGCCGCGCGCCGCGGCGATCCGCTCGCAGGCGACGCCGACGATCCCGTGGCCCTCACCTACGTCGACGACGTCGCCGACGCGATCGTGCTCGCGATGGCCGCGCCGGCGGCGCGCGACGAGGACTTCGACGTCGCCGCCACCGAGCCGCTGCGGGCGCTCGCGGCCCAGTGCTGGGCGGCGTGCGGGAACGCCCCCGAGACGCTCACGCTGGCCGCCGCCGACGGGCTCGCCGCGCCGCCGCCGGCGGCCGCGAAGGCCGAGCGCGTGCTCGGCTGGCGGCCCCACACCGCGCCGGCGGACGGAATCGCACGGTCGCTAGCCTCGCTCGCTCACTCACCAGGAGGAAGCTGAAACCACATGCCGAGTGCCTTGATCACCGGGATCACGGGCCAGGACGGCTCGTACCTGGCCGAACTGCTGCTCGAGAAGGGCTACGAAGTGCACGGGATGGTGCGCCGGGCCTCGACGGAGAAGTTCGACCGCATCGAGCACCTGGGCGACCGCATCACGCTGCACCAGGCCGATCTGCTGGACCACCGCTCGCTGGTGGACGCGCTTCGCGCCGCGCAGCCCGACGAGGTCTACAACCTGGCCGCGATGTCGTTTGTGGCGGTGTCGTGGATCCAGCCGACGCTGACCGCCGAGTTCACCGGCGTCGGCGTCACGCGCGTGCTCGAGGCGCTGCGCGAGGTGTGCCCCGAGGCGCGCTTCTACCAGGCCTCTTCGAGCGAGATGTTCGGCAAGGTCCTGGAAACGCCGCAGACCGAGGCGACGCCGTTCTATCCGCGCTCCCCGTACGGCGTCGCCAAGGTCTACGGGCACCACATCACGGTCAACTACCGCGAGTCCTACGGCCTGCACGCGTCCTCGGGCATCCTCTTCAACCACGAGAGTCCGCGTCGCGGCCGCGAGTTCGTGACGCGCAAGATCACCTGGCACGCGGCCGCGATCAAGCTCGGGAAGGCGCACGAGCTCGCGCTCGGGAACCTCGACGCGCGGCGCGACTGGGGCTTCGCCAAGGACTACGTCGAGGCGATGTGGCTGATGCTCCAGCAGGAGCAGGCGGGGGACTTCGTGATCGCCACCGGCGAGACCAACACGGTCCGTCGCTGCGTGGAGGTCGCGTTCGACGAGGTGGGGCTCGACTGCGAGCGCTACGTCCGGCTCGACGACCAGTTCCTGCGGCCCGCCGAGGTCGACCTGCTGGTGGGCGACGCCGGCAAGGCGAAGCGGATCCTCGGCTGGGAGCCGACCACGACCTTCGAGGACCTGATCCGGCTGATGGTGCGCGCGGACCTCGAGCTGCTATCCCGCTGAGGACACATGAGGATCGGAATCGTCGGACTGGGATACGTCGGGCTCCCGCTCGCGGTGGCGTTCGCCGAGGCGGGCTGCGACGTCGTCGGCGTCGACGTCGACGGCGGCAAGGTCGACGCGTTGCGCCAGGGCCGCTCGCACATCGAGGACGTCCCGTCCGCGCGGCTCGAGGCGGTGCTCGAGCGCTGCGAGTTCACGACGCGCTTCGTCGAGTTGCACGAGACCGACGCGATCCTGGTATGCGTCCCGACGCCGCTGACGCGCAACCGCGAGCCCGATCTCGGGCCGCTGCTGAGCGCCGCGCAGGCGCTGGCGGGCGTGATCCGGCGCGACCAGACGATCGTGCTCCAGTCCACGACGTTCCCCGGCACCACGCGCGGGCACATGCTGCCGCTGCTTGAGGAGTCCGGACTGCGGGCGGGCGAGGACTTCGCGCTCGCGTTCTCCCCGGAGCGCGTGGACCCGGGCCGCACCGACTACACGCTGCGCACCACGCCGAAGGTCCTCGGCGGCCTGACCGCCAATTGCACCGAGGCCGCGGCCGCGGTCTACGAGCGCGTGTGCGACCGCGTCGTGCGGGTCTCGACGCCCGAGGTGGCCGAGCTCTCCAAGCTGCTCGAGAACATCTTCCGCAGCGTCAACATCGCGCTGGTCAACGAGATGGCGATGCTCGCCGACCGCATGGACATCGACTTCTGGGAGGTCGTCGAGGCGGCCTCGACGAAGCCGTACGGCTTCATGCGCTTCGAGCCCGGCCCCGGGATGGGCGGCCACTGCCTGCCCGTCGATCCGTTCTACCTGACCTGGAAGGCACGCGAGTACGACCTCGCGACGGAGTTCATCGAGCTCGCGGGCAAGGTCAATCAGCAGATGCCGGTGTTCTGCGTCGAGAAGGCGGTCCGCGCGCTCAACGACGTCGCCAAGCCGGTGCGCGGCTCGCGCATCCTCGTCGTCGGCGTCTCGTACAAGGGCGGCGTGGGCGACATCCGCGAGTCCCCCGCGCTGAAGATCCTGCGGCTGCTGCACGACCGCGGCGCCGACCTCTCCTACCACGACCCGCACGTGCCGGAGCTGCCGGAGCTCGGGCTGCGCAGCGCGCCGCTGCCCGCCGCCGCGGACGGCGTGGACCTCGCGATCATCGTCACGGCCCATCCGTCCGTCGACCACCGCGCGATCGCCGAGGGCGCCCAGCGGACGCTCGACCTGCGCGGCGTCACCCGCGAGCTCGGCGTGTCGGCCCTCCAGCTCTAGATGACACGCGCTCGCAGTCGCTCGCGACCCGGTCGACGCGGTCGGCGAGCACGGTGTCGGTGCCCGGGCCGCAGACGACCGTGTCGCGGGCGCCGTCGCGCGCGTCGAGCAGGTCGTCGCCCGGGCCGCCGAACAGCCGGTCGGCGCCCGGGCCGCCGTCAACGGTGTCGTCACCGATGCCCCCGTCGATCCGGTCGTCGCCGGAGTCCCCGCTCACGAGGTCGTTGTCGGGGCCGCCGTGGATGGTGTCGTCGCCGGCCCCGGCGCTCACCCAGTCCACGCCCTCGCCGGAGTCGATGCGGTCGTCGCCCGCGGCGCCGTCGACCGTGTCGTCACCGGTCCCGGTCGCGATCGTGTCGTCGCCGCCCTCGGCGCCGACCCAGTCCTCGCCTGCGGTCCCGGCGATGCGATCCGCGCCCGCGGTGCCCGTGATCACGATTATGTCGCCCGCGCCGGGCACGCAGTACGGGCTCGGGGCGGAGCAGTTGATCGAGGCCGCGAACGCCGGCGCGCCGCCCGCGAGCACCACGATCGCTCCCAGCAGCGCTCGGCCGAGCCTCATGCCCGCTGCGCAGCCGCCGTCGCCAGCCAGTCCAGCGTCAGCTCGAGGCCGGCGCCGAGCGCGGTCCTCGCGCGCCAGCCGAGGCGCTCGGCGGCCGCCGTCGCATCCAGGCAGGAGCGCTCGATCTCGCCCAGCCGCACCGGGCCCGCGCGCGTGGCGACGCCGATCGCGCCGGCCAGTGCGGACAGGCTCGTCTCGCGCGCGGTGCCGACGTTGAGCGCGCCCTCGACGTCTGAGCGGCCGGCGGCCAGGAACGCCTCGACGACATCGCCGACGTAGACGAAGTCGCGCGTCTGGCGGCCGTCTCCGAACACGGTCGCGGGCGTCCCGCCGACCGCCGCGCCGCAGAAGATCGCCACCACGCCCGACTCGCCGCCCGGGTTCTGCCGCGGGCCGTAGACGTTGGCCATCCGCAGCGCGAGCGTCGAGAGCCCGTGGATGCGGCTGAAGAGGCGCAGGTAGCTCTCCGCCGCGGCCTTGCTCGCGCCGTACGGCGACAGCGGGTCGATCGCCGCGTACTCCGGCGTCGGGACCTGCCGCGGGTCCCCATAGACGCCCGCGGTGGACGCCAGGACGACGCGGCGCGCGCCGGCGCGGCGCGCGGCCTCGAGCATCGCCGCGGTCCCGCCGATGTTGACGTGCGCGTCCGTCGACGGGTCGGCGACCGAGTGGCGGACGTCGATCTGCGCCGCGAGGTGATAGACGACCTCGGGGCGGGCGTCGCGGCAGGCCGCGACCATGTCGCGCACCTCTGTGACATCGGCCCGGATGAGGTGCGCGTGGCCCGCGAGGGTCTCCGCGGCGTGGGTCCACAGGTGGTCGACCACCGTGACCTCGTCGCCGCGACGGACCAGCGCATCGACGAGATGGGAGCCGATGAACCCGGCTCCTCCGGTGACCAGGGCGCGCATTGCGCCGCAAGCCTATGCGGCGGAGGCCTACCCGTTCCTGAATACCGCGTACGCGGGCTTCTGCGTGGCGTCGGTGGTCATCAGCCCGCGCGCGACGCCGGGGACCGACGAGTCGTCGTAGAGGGCGCGGTAGCCGAGCGAGAAGACGTCCTTGTCGCGCTTGGTGAGCTTGAGCGCCGCCTTCAGCCACGCCGCCTGCTTGGCCTCGCTGAGGTGGAACTTGAAGTCGGGCGAGGCCTTGGTGGGCAGGCTCGTCGGGCTCAGGTCGAGCTTCAGGCTCTTGCCGAACGCCTTCGCGACGGCGCGCTCGAGCGCCTGCAGAGACGCCGCGGTCGGCGGCTTGGACGCCGACGGGTCCTGCCCGTAGACGTCCATGCGCGGCCGCTTGCCGCCGGGGAGCGTGAGGGCCTTCAGCCAGCGCCCGAGCGAGCTGACGTTCGAGTTGCCGCCGATCACCCGGTTCTGCTTGCTCGCGGCGTGGAGCACGCCGTAGGCGCCGTCGACGAGCTGCGCGTAGCGGTGCGTCGAGGCGGCCCGGAACTTCGCCTTGTCAGACGGGCCGTCCCAGATCGACCACAGGTGCACGCCCGGATAGCGCTTCGCGGCGGCCGCGACGAAGTCCGCGAAGTCCTTCGGGTCGGTCGGCGCGAACTTCGCGGCGCGGTTGCCGTTGGCCCACTTCGGCGTGCCCGTGACGGTCAGCTCGACGACGATCCCGTTGTCCGCGCCGTCGGCCACCGCGGTGTCGAGCTCGTCGGGCCACGCGTAGGAGGGGTCCTCGGGGTCCTTGGCGTCGACCGGCTTCTCGGTCGCGATCTGGTCCCAGTCGAGCGTCGACTGCCAGATGCCGGCGCCGAGCTGTTTGTAGATCGGAAACTGCGAATCGCCCTGGAACTCGACAGGGCCCCAGATCGTCTTCTTCTGGGTGACGGCGGCGCCCGCGGAGGCGGGCGCAAGCAGCGCGAGAAGCGCGCTCGAAAGCAGGAGGAGACGGCGCACGGTCGACGATTAGAGCACGGTCGCGGGCGCGGAGTTGCGGTCATAGAGCGCACCGAGCTGCTCCGCGACGGCGGCCGGCGACCAGCGCTCCCGCACCACGGCCAGCGCCCGCTCGCCCGCCGCGGCGCTCGCATACAGCTCGGTCAGGCGCTCGGCGAGCGCTTCGACGTCGCCCGCCGGGTACAGGCCCTCCTGCGGCACCGCCTCCGCCAGCCCGCCCGAGCGCGCGGCGGCCGTCGGGAGCCCGGCGGCCATCGCCTCGAGCGCCGCCAGCGGGAGGATCTCCGCATAGCGCGACGGCACGACCGCGGCCGCGGCGCCCGCTCGCAACCGCGCGAGCTCGGCGGCGTCGACCCGTCCCGCGAAGCGCACGCCGGCCGGCTCGCCGCGGGCTCGCAGCTCGGCGAGCTGCGGGCCGTCGCCGGCGACGACCAGCGCCAGTCCGGCGCGCGCGCAGGCGTCCACGGCGTCGGCGAAGCCCTTCTCGGGCGTCAGCCGGCCCGCGGCGAGCACGTACGTGCCCGCCGCCGCGGCCGAGCGCGGCGCGAACTCGCGCTGGACGGAGCCGAGCACGCGCGCGTGCGGCAGCTGCGCCCCGAGCGCGCGCAACCGGTCCAGCGCGAACGCGCTCGGCACCACGATCGCGTCCGCCGCCTCGGTGAGGCGGCGCTGCCACAGGGCCAGCCCGGCGGCGTAGGCGGCGGCCTCGGCGCGCGAGCCGCCGCGGCAGTTGAGCCGCAGGCCCGGGCGCGTGTCGCGACCGTGGCAGCGCGTGCAGTCCTGCCCACGGGTGAAGCAGGTCCCGACCGCGCACACGAGCCGGTAGTTGTGCAGGTGCAGCACCACCCGTGCGCCGGCCTCGCGGGCGGCGGCGAGCGCGCGCCAGCCGAACGTCGGGTGGACGTTGTGGGCGTGCACGACGCGCGCCTTCGTGCGCCGGACCGCGGCAGCGACGTCGTCGGGCCGCAGGCCGCCCGCGATCAGCGCCACCGCGGCCTGTGGGCTGCTGACCGACGCCGAGTCGCGCTCGAGCACCTCGGCGTCCTCGTGCAGGTGCTCGCGGATCAACCACTGCAGGTCGGCGACCGCCCGCTCCTCGCCGCCGGCGTGGCGGTAGCGGTGGTGCAGCAGGAGGATCACACGGGCGCAGCCTAGTCTCCAGGCGTGTCGAGAGCCTCGATCTGCGTGCCCACGCGCGGCCGCCACAGCTATCTGGCGGTGGCGCTCGCGTCCGTCGCGCCACAGGCCGCGGGGGCCGAGATCGTCGTTGTCGAGGACGGGCCGGAGGACGCGGCGACCGCGGCACTGGTGGCGGGCCACGGCGGCCGCTACGTCGTGCTCGGGCGCGCGCGCGGCATCAACGTCGCCCGCAACGCGGCGGTGGCGGCGTCCACCGGCGAGCTCGTCTGCTTCCTCGACGACGACGTCGCGGTCTGGCCGGGCTGGCTGGACGCGCTGCTGACCGCCGCGGACACGCGCTCGGAGGACGCGTTCGGCGGCCCGATCCGGCCGCGGCTCGAGGGGTCGCGGCTGCGCGCCTGCGGGCGCGAGCCGCTGCCGATCACGGCGCTCGACCTCGGCCCTTCCGATAGGGAGGCCGAGTTCGTGTGGGGCGCGAACATGGCGCTGCGGCGGGAGGCGCTCGAGCGCGTGGGGCCGTTCGACGAGGCGCTGGGCGGCGCGGGCGACGAGGAGGACTGGCAGCGGCGGCTGCGGGCCGGCGGCGGCCGCGTGGGGTACGTCGCCGCGGCGGGCGTGGACCACCGGCGCGCGGGGCGCGACGCGCGGCTGGGCGCGCTGTCGCGCGCGGCCTTCCAGCGCGGGCGGGCGGCGCGGCGCTACGAGGTCTTCGGCGGGCGCGCGCCGGGCGTGGGCGGCGAGCTGCGAACGCTGGCCGGGTGCGTGTGGCACGTCGCGCGGCGCCGCTGCGGCGTCGGGATCGTGCTCGCGGCGCTGACGCTCGGGCGGCTCGCCGAGGCGCTGGATCCCGCGCCGGCGCCGCCGAACGCCGCCGATCCGGACTTCCTCTCCGGCCGCTCGGGGACGCTGGGGCGGCGCGGCCTGCTCGTCGGAGCGCTGAAGGACGCGCTCGCCACCCGGCGCGTGCGCGTCCCGCCGACGCCGCGCCGGCGCGTGCACGTGGTCGGCGTCGTCCGGCCCTCGCACACGGCGACCGTCGCGCGGCTGCGGCGCGAGCTCTCCCGCTCCCGCCACGACGTTCGCCTCGCGCTCGTCGAGCCGGGCCCGGGGCTCGGCAAGTGGCAGAACATCAACGCCGCCCTGGAGTCCGCGCCGCTCGACGGCGCGGACTGGCTGGTGATCGTCGACGACGACGTGCTGCTGGGGCGTGGCTTCCTCGACCGCTTCCTGGCGCTGGCGGAGGCGTTCGGCTTCGAGCTCGCGCAGCCCGCGCACGCGTTCGCCTCGCACGGCGCGTGGGAGGTCACGCGCCGGCGCCCGGGCGTGCTCGCCCGCCGGACGCGCTTCGTGGAGATCGGCCCGGTCACTGCGCTCAGCGCACGCGCGGCCGCGGCGCTGCTCCCGTTCCCGGACCTGCGGATGGGCTGGGGCCTCGACGCGCGCTGGAGCGCGCTGGCCGAGGAGCACGGCTGGCCGATCGGCGTCGTCGACGCCACGCCGGTGCGCCACCTGCGCCCGGTCGCCGTCGACTATCCGCGCGACGCCGCGATCGCCGAAGCCGAGGCGTACCTCGACGGGCGCGCGTACGTGACCCGGGCCCAGGCCTCCGAGGTGCTCGCTGCGTACCGGGAGCTGCCGTGAGGGTCGCGATCGTCGCCGAGTACTACCCGCGCGCCGCCGACCCGACGTTGGGCGTGTGGGCGCACCGCCAGGCGCTGGCGACCAGGGACGCGGGCATCGACGTCGAGGTCCTCGTGCTGCACCGCCCGCTCCCATCGGCGGCAGCGCTGCGCGAGCGGCGGCTCCCCGCGCTGCTCGAGCCGCTGCGCCAGCCGCTGCGGACGATGCTCGACGGAATCCGCGTCACGTACGTGCCCTTCCTCGCACCGCCGCGGCCGCGCTGGTACGCGTCGTGGGGCGCGTGGGCGGCGCCGACGCTCGCCGTGGCGCTGCGCGCGCTCGGGCCGTTCGACCTCGTGCACGCCCACTACGCGACACCGGCGGGCGATGCCGTCCGGCGCGCGCGGCTCGACGTCCCGCTGGTGATCAGCGTGCACGGCGGCGACGTGCTCGGCGTCGCCGAACGCTTCCCCGGCGGCCGCGCTGCCGTCCAGCGCGCGCTCGCGGCGGCGCGGCTGACGCTCGCCAACTCCCAGGCGATCGCCGATCGCAGCGGCGCACTCGGCGCGCGCGACGTGCGCGTCGTGCATCTTGGCACCGATCTGCCCGCGACCCCGTCGGCGGACGCGACGACGCTCGTCACGGTCGGCAACCTGATCGCCCGCAAGCGCCACGCCGACGTCCTGCGCGCCCTGCCGCTGCTGTCCGAGGCGCGCTGGATCGTGGTCGGCGACGGCCCGGAACGCCCCGCGCTGACCCGGCTCGCGGCCGAGCTGGGCGTCGCGGAGCGGGTGTGCTGGCGCGGGCGGCTCGCGCCCGCGGATGCGCTCGAGGCGGCGCGCGGCGCCGGGATCTTCGTGCTGCCGAGCGTGGAGGAGGCGTTCGGCGTCGCCTACATCGAGGCGATGGCCGCCGGCGTGCCCGCGATCGGCACGCGCGGCGAGCCGGGGCCGGAGGAGATCGCGGCGTGCGGCGGCGGGCTGCGGCTCGTCGCGCGCGAGGACCCCGGCGCGCTGGCGGCCGAGTTGCGCGCGCTGCTCGACGACGGCGGGCTGCGGCGGCAGCTCGGCGCCGCCGCGCGCGCGAACGTCGAGGCGAACTTCACCTGGGACGCCTGCGGGCGCGCGACCGTGGCCGCCTACCAGGACGCGCTCCGGTGAAGCCCGTCCTGTTCGTCACGAACCACGCGCCGCCGTTCCGGGTCCCGGCGTTCGCCGCGCTGCACGAGCGCGAGGACGCCGTCTTCGCGCTCGTCGGCGGCGGCGTGCGGCACGGCGGCGGCGGGACCGCGGGCGCGCTGCCGTTCCCGGCGCTGGCGCCGCCGGAGCGCGCGATCGCGCGGCTCGCGGCGTCCGGGCGCTACCGGGCCGTGATCGCCGGGCTCTCCGGCCGCGTCGCGCTGCCCGGGGCCTACGCGGGAGCGCGGGCGGCGCGCGTCCCGTTCGTGCTGTGGGCGACGATCTGGCGGCACCCCCGGACCGCGGCGCACGCGCTGTCCTACCTGCCGCTGCGCCACCTCTACCGCCACGCCGACGCGATCGCCACCTACGGCCCGCACGTCTCGGCCTATGTGCGCTCCAAGGGCGCGGCAGAGCCGATCTTCGAGGCCCCGCAGAGCGTCGACGCGGCCTTCTGGTCCGCCAACGCGACGCCCGACCGGCGCGCGCCGTTCCAAGTCCTGTTTGCGGGACGCCTCGAAGGGGAAAAGGGGCTGCCGGTGTTGCTGGCGGCGTGGAGTGCCCTCCGCCCCTCCGGCGCGCTCGTCCTGTGCGGCGACGGTCCGTTCCGAGCCCGGGCCGTCGCCGCCGGGGCCCACGTGCTCGGCGCATTGAGCGCGCCCGAACTGCGCAACTCCTACGCCGGGAGCGACGTTGTGGTCGTACCGTCGGTCCCCACGCGCGACTTCCTCGAGCCGTGGGGCCTCGTCGTCAACGAAGCCTTCCACCAGGGAGTTCCCGTGATCGCCACAGACGCTGTCGGAGCCGCCGCGGGCGGGCTCGTGCGCCACGAGCGCACCGGGCTCGTCGTCCGAGCGGGCGACGCGGACGCGCTCGCCGCCGCGCTGGTCCGCCTGCGCGACGACGCGGGGCTGCGCGCGCGGCTGGGAGCCGCGGCGCGCGCGGCCGTCGCGGACTACACGCCGGCGGCCTGGGCGCACGGCATGAGCGCCGCCTTGCAGGCCGCGGGCGCCGCAAAAGGCGGCTGCTAGCGTGGTTTCGCCGATGCGACGGACCATCTTCCTGGCCCTGTTCGCGGTGCTCGCGCTCGTCCCGGCTGCGGCTCACGCGGCGAGCCCGAACGACGTGCTGCGCGACTGTTTCGACGACGGCGTGCTCCAGGGCAACTACAGCGCCGCCGAGCTGCGTGCCGCGCAGAAGGCGCTGCCCACCGACGTCGACGAGTACTCCGACTGCCGCGACGTGCTATCGCGCGCGCTCGACGCGCGCACCTCGTCGAGCGGCGGGAACCACACCTCCACCGCCGGAGCGGGTGGCGGAACCGGCGGCGGCGGGTCCTCGACCCCCAGCGCACCGGCCACGGCGACCGCCACGCCGGACGCGTCCCGGCTCAGCGACACGTCGACGCAATCGAACAAGCTGCCCGCCCCGTACACGCCGCAGGAGCACCAGGCCGTCACCGACGCGGGGAAGGCGGGCGCGGACGAGCTGAAGCTGCCCCGGCACTCGGTGGTCCCGAGCGCGCGGCTGGCCGCCAGCATCGGCCGCAACAGCGTGCCGGGACTTCTGATCGTGGTCCTCGCTGCGCTGGCCGCGGCGGCGCTCGCACTGCTGGCCAGACCTCTGGTTCGTGTCATCAGCCACCGGTAGCCGCCGCTCGTACGTCGCGCCGCCGGGCGCGCGAGTGCGCCGCTTCGCGCTGCCGTTCGCGCTCGACGGACCCGTCGTACTGACCGCCGGAACGGCGCTCGCGATCGGCCTGAGCGCGTTCGTCGCGCAGGGCGGCGCCGAGCTCGACCGCACCACGTGGACCGAGGTCGGGCTGCTGCTGGCCGGCGCCGTGATCAGCGCGATCGCGCTGCTCACGCCGCGCCGGGCCGGGGTGCCGCGGCGCGTGCGCGGCGGCTGCATGCTCGCGGGCTTCGCGCTGCTCGCGGTCTACACCACGCTCTCGATCACCTGGTCGCTGACCCCGAGCGATTCGTGGCTCGAGGCCGACCGGACGTTCGCCTATCTCGCGGTCCTGGCCGCCGGAGTCGCGCTCGGACGCCTCGCTCCGGCGCGCTGGACGTCGCTCATCCACGCGGTGGCGCTGTCGGCGCTGGCGATCTGCGGCTGGTCGCTGCTGACGAAGGTCTTCCCGGGCTGGCTCGCGCCCGACGAGAGCTTCGCGCGCCTGCGCCCGCCGTTCGGCTACTGGAACAGCGTCGGCCTGGCGGCGGCGCTCGGCGTGCCGCCGCTGCTGTGGCTCGCGGCGCGCCGCTCCGGCCACGCCGCCGTGAACGCGCTCGCGTGGCCCGCGCTGGGCGCGATGGTGGTCTGCATCCTGCTCTCCTACTCGCGCGGCGCGCTGCTGGCGGTCGGAATCGGGCTCGCCGTCTGGCTGGCGATCGTGCCCCTGCGGCTGCGCTCGATCGTGGTCATCGCGGGCGTCCTGGCGGCGACGCTGCCGCTGGTCGCGTGGGCGTTCGCGCAGGACGGGCTGGCGCTCGACGGCGCCCAGCTCGCACTGCGCGAGGACTCCGGCTATTCGCTCGGAGCCCTGCTCCTGCTGCTGTTCGTCGCGCTGACGACGGCCGGGCTGGCGGTCGGCTTCCTCGGCGACCGTCATCCTCCCGACGCCCAGGTGCGGGCGCGCGCGAGCCGCCTCCTGGTCGGCGCGCTGGCGGTGGTTCCCGCGGTGGCGGTGCTGATGCTGTCCAACGCGCCCGGGGGGATCTCGGGCCAGATCTCGAAGGCCTGGACGCAGGCGACCAACCCGGTGGCGGAGACTCCCGCCAACACCCCCAGCCGCTTCAGCCAGACGTCCTCCGTGCGCGCGCGCTACTGGCGCGAGGCGCTCAAGCTGCATGCGGACAGCCCGTGGCTCGGCAACGGCGCGGGCTCCTACGGCACGCTGCGCCTGCGCTATCGCACCGAGCCGAGCACGGCGCGCCACGCGCACGGCTACGTCGTCCAGACGCTCGCCGACCTCGGCTGGGTGGGGCTGGGAATCTCGCTGCTGCCCACGCTCGCGTGGTTCTGGGCGGCGGCACGCGCGCTCGGCCTGCGCCGTCGCGACCGCGGGCTGCACTGGGACGCCGAGCGCGTCGGGCTGGCCGCGCTGGCGCTGGTGGCGCTGATCTTCGGCCTGCACTCGGCGATCGACTGGACGTGGTTCGTACCGGGCAACGTCGTCCCGGCGCTGCTGTGCGCCGGCTGGGTGGCGTCGCGCGGGACGATCCGAGAGCGCCTGGAGCCGGTCGCGGACGTCGTCCCGCGGCGCGGCCTCTTCGCGCCGGCCGCCGGCGCGCTGGCGGTCGCCGGCGCCGTGCTCCTGTCCTGGGCCGCGCTGCAGCCGGTGCGCTCCGAGCACGCCGAGACGGCGGCGTTCGACCGCGTCGACCAGGGCGCGCTCGTGGCGGCGGCATCGATCGCGCGGATCGCGCATGAGCGCGACCCGCTGTCCAAGGATCCGCTGTTCGACCTCGCCGCGATCGAGCAGGCGCGGGGCGACCGCGCCGGGGCGCAGCGCGCGCTCGACCAGGCCGTCGACCTCGAGCCGGCGACGGCCGAGACGTGGCGCCGGCTCGGGCACTTCCGGCTCGAAGTGCTCAACGATCCCAAAAGCGCGCTGCGCGCGTTCCAGGCCGCGTACTACCTCGATCCGATGTCGGCCCGCAGCGTGTCCGACATCGTCACGACGTCGCGGCTCGTCCCGGCCGGGTAGCGCGCGCGACGAGCATCCGCCGCAGCAGCGGGAGCCCGCCCATGGCCGCGATCTGCGCCGCGTCGAAGCCGGCGTGCTCGAGCGTCGTCGCCAGCGAGCGGTGGGTGAAGAAGCGCACGTGCTGGCCCAGCGGGTCGAAGTGGCGCTCGAAGCGCGTCAGCGCGATCGCCGTGTCGAGCATCCGGCCGTGGAACGGCACCGTGATCAGGACGCGGCCGCCGGGGTGCAGCACGCGGCGGACCTCGAGCAGCGCGTGGGCGACGTCGGGGATGTGCTCGAGCGTCTCGCTGCACCACACGAGGTCCACCTCGCCGTGCCCGAGCGGGAGCGCGCCGCCGGGCTCGAGCAGGCGCACGTCGGCGCCCGGGACGTTCTCGCGTGCACGCTGGGCAGCTGCCGCGGCGATCTCGACGCCGACCGGCTCGGCCCCGGCCGCCCGCAGCGCGGCGAGGAAGCGCCCGGCGCCGCACCCGAGGTCGAGCACGCGCTCGCCGGGCCGCGCCTCGGCGAGCAGCAGCGCACGCCGGCGCTCCCACGCCCACGGCTCAGGATCGCGCGGCGCGTCGGCCCAGAACGCCTCGTAGAACTCCCTCACCGCGGGAGCTCGACCACCACGCGGCAGCCGCTGGGCTCGCGCCCGCGCACGCTGATCGTTCCGCCGTGCGCGTCGACGATCCAGCGGGCGATCGCGAGCCCGAGGCCGGTGCCGCCGTCGCGCGCGGCGCGCGCGGCGTCCACGCGGTGGAAGCGCTCGAAGACGCGCTCGGCCTCGTCGGCCGGGATGCCGGGACCTTCGTCGGCGACCTCGATCGTCGTCACCCCGGCCTTGGCGGCGTGTGCCGAGAGCCACACGCGGCCGTCGGCCGGCGAGTGGCGGACCGCGTTGTCGAGCAGGTTCGCGACCACCTGATGCATGCGCTCGGAGTCCCCGGTGGCCCGCAGGTCGCCCGGCTGGACGCACACGCGCAGCCACACCGGCCGCGCGAGGAACGCCTCGCCGAGCTCGCACTCGCGGGTCGCCTGCTCGAGCAGCGGGCGCACGGCGAACGGGGCCGGACGCAGCGCCAGCGCGCCGCTCTCCAGCCGTGACAGGTCGAGCAGTTGTCCCACGAGTCGTCCCAGCCTTTCGGTCTGCACCAATGCGGTCCGCAACGCGGCCGGCGCGGGCGGCTCGACGCCGTCCACGAGGTTCTCCAGCAGCGCCTGCAGCGCGCCGATCGGGGTCCGCAGCTCATGCGAGACGTTGGCCACGAGCTCGCGCCGCATGCGGTCCACGTCGGCGAGCTCGGCCGCCATCGCGTTGAACGCGCGCGCCAGATCGCCGACCTCGTCGCGCGACGTCGCGCGCACGCGCCCGGCATAGTCGCCGCGCGCCATCGCCGACGCGGCGTCCGCCATCTCGCGCAGCGGCGACGTCATGCCGCGGGCGAGGAACTGCGCCACCGCGAGCCCGAGCAGGCTCCCGACCGGCGCGCGCACCCACAGCGGGACGCCCAGCTTGCGCCCCGCCCACACCACGAGCACCGTCCCGGCGGCGGTGCCGAGCACGACGACGCCGAGCTTGACCTTGATCGAGCTGAGCCAGTCCAGCGGCCTCACTGCGAGTTCCCTGGGCGATGCGGCCTCACTGGGGCGCCTCGAATGCGTAGCCCACGCCGTGGACCGTGCGCACGAGGTCCGGGCCCAGCTTGCGCCGCAGCCCGCGCACGTGCGAGTCCACGGTCCGCTGGCCGGAGCCGTCGCGCCAGCCCCAGACCTCCGCGAGCAGTCGCTCGCGCGAGAACACCGCCCCCGGCCGGCCCGCCAGCAGCGCCAGCAGGTCGAACTCCGTCGGCGTCAAATGCACCTCCGCGCCGTCCAGCAGCACGCGCCGGGCCGCGGGATCGAGCTCCAGCGGCCCGAGCCGCAGCGCGTCCCCGAGCGGTGCCGGCCGCCGCTCCACGCGCCGCAGCAGCGCGCGCACGCGCGCCACCAGCTCGCGCGGGGAGAACGGCTTGGTCATGTAGTCGTCGGCGCCGACGGCGAGCCCGACCAGCAGGTCGGACTCCTCGTCGCGCGCGGTCAGCATCAGCACCGGCACCGGCCGGGCGCGCTGCACGCGGCGGCAGACCTCGAGCCCGTCGAGCCCGGGAAGCATCAGGTCGAGCACCACGAGATCAGGCCCGAGGCGCTCGCACAGCTCCACGCCCTCCGGCCCGTCGTGCGCCACCGCGACGTCGAACCCCTCAGCCCGCAGGCGAGCGGCGATGGCGGCGGCGATCACCTCCTCATCCTCGATGACGCAGATCAGCGGTCCCTTCACGCCGCCGAATGGTGGCACCGGGGTTTGCGGGCAAGCGACGGATCTTGTGGTGATCCTGTGCAGAATGAAGCTGACGCTGATTCGCAACGCCACGCTGCGCGTCGAAGTCGCCGGTCTGACCGTGCTCGTCGATCCGCAGCTCGACCCCGCGGGTGCCCGCGATGCCGTGCCCGGCACGCCCAATCCGCGCCGCAACCCGCTCGTCGAGTTGCCGTTTCCGGTGGAGCGGGTGATCGCCGGTCTGGACGCCGTGCTCGTGACGCATCTGCATAGCGACCACTACGACGCGACCGGCCGCGAGCGCCTGCCGCGCGAGATTCCGGTGCTGTGTCAGCCCGCGGACGCAGAACGCCTGCGTGGCGACGGTTTTACGAATGTCCGTCAAGTGACGGACGAGGCCGTCGTCGGGACCCTGCGCCTCGCTCGGACGGAAGGCCGGCACGGGACAGGGGAGATCGGCGAGCGGATGGCGCCGGTGAGCGGCTTCGTGCTCAGCGCGCCCGGCGAGCCGTCGCTCTATATCGCCGGCGACACGATCCTGTGCGACGAGGTCCGCGAGGCGCTGGCCCGCCACCGGCCCGACGTCGTCGTCGTCAACGCCGGCGCCGCGCGCTTCAACGAGGGCGATCCGATCGTGATGGACGCACGCGACGTGGCCGACCTCGCGCGCTACGCGCCGGGCACCAGGATCGTCGCGGTCCACCTCGAGGCGATCGCCCACGCGACCGAGACGCGCGCCGATCTGCGCCGCTTCCTCGACGCGGCGGGGCTCGCGGACGCCGTCGCCATCCCGGAGGACGGGGAGACCCTGCCCATATGACCTGGCGGGTTCTCCAGCGCTGAGCTAGCCTCAACGCGGTCTGCCGAGCCCTGAGGAGTACGGACACTTGCTTCGCTTTCGCCTGGAAGGCCTAGCCGCGACGGTCATCGCGCTGGCCCTGCTGATCACCGCCGCCCCCGCACACGCCGCGATCGCGATCGGCTGGGCACCAACCGGCGGCATGAACCTCGGCCGCTCCGGTGCCTCCGCAGTGCTGCTCGCCAGCGGCAAGGTCCTGGTGGCCGGGGGCGACGCCCCGGCCGGCCGGACGGCGACCGCGGAGCTGTACGACCCGGCCGCCGGAACCTGGACTCCGGCGGGCTCGATGACCTCATCGCGCACCGGATTTGCGATGGTCAGGCTCGCGAACGGGACGGTCCTCGCCATGGGGGGCGCCACCGCCACGCTCGCTGCCACATCGTCCGCCGAGCTCTACTACCCCAGCGAGGACAAGTGGCGCGCGGTGGCCAATATGGCCAGCGCGCGCAGCCGGCCCAACGCGACGCTGCTCCCGAGCGGGAAGGTCGTCGTGGCCGGAGGCGCCGATGCCGCCGGCACGGCGCTCTCCACCGCCGAAGAGTTCGACCCGAACACGAACACCTGGGCACCCGCCGGTTCCTTCGCCGGCGCGCGCGTCGACGCGGCGATGACGCTGCTCCAGAACGGCACCGCGCTCCTCGCAGGCGGCACGGGCGGCACGAACACGTCGACGATCTTCACGCCGGACACCACGTGGACGGCGGCGGGCAACATGACCATCGGGGCACGCAGCTCGTTTTCGCTCACCACGTTGCTCGACGGCCGCGTGCTGGCGTCGGGCGGTAACAGCGGCGGCACCCGCGTCGCGACCGCCGGGCTCTTCGACCCGATCAACAAGGCCTGGTCCGCCGCGGCCAACATGAACTCCCCCCACGACTCCGGGACCGCGACGCTGCTCGCCGGCGGCACCGTCCTCGAGGCCGGCGGGATCGACGCCGTGGGCGTCAGCTCAGCGACCGAGGTCTACGACCCGCGGACCAATCAATGGCAGTCGAGCGGCACGCTCGCCACGCCGCGCTACGCCCACACCGCGACAGAGCTGCCAGATGGGCGCGTGCTCATCGCGGGCGGCTTCCTCAACGCGCGGCTCGCGAGCGCCGAGATCTTCACGCCGACGACCTCGATCACCGCCGATCCCGCCGCGGCGTTCGCGGACACCCAGACCGGCACCACCAGCACGGCGGCGATCCAGGTCACCAACAGCGCGACGGGCTCGTCGCTGCTGGTCGGTGACTTCGCGTTGAGCGGCGCCAATCCGGGCGACTTCGCGGTCGTGGCCAACGGTTGCTATGGGGTGCCGCCCGGCGCCACCTGTACCGTCGTCGTCCAGTTCGCGCCCGGCGCCGCCGGCCTGCGGACGGCCACGCTCAAGTTCGGCGTCAACACCAACAACGGCACGCAGGCCGTCTCGCTCTCGGGCCGCGGCGTCGCCGCGTCGCCGCCGCTGGTCTCCGTGCCGCTCCAGACGATCACCGTGGGCGTCAGCTACGCCTACAAGTCGACGCGCAAGGCGACCTCGTTCCAGAAGCTCGTCATCAAGAGCGTGCCGGCGGGCTCGACCATCACGGTCACGTGCAAGAAGGGGTGCCCGCGCAAGAGGTACGTCAAGCGCAACGCCAAGGGCACCGTGTCGATCCGGGCGATCGTGGGGCGCAAGCACATCAAGGTCGGCGTCACGATCACGGTCGTGGTCGGTCATACGGGCGAGATCGCGGCCGTCAAGACGATCAAGATCCGCAAGCACAAGGAGCCGCTCGTCACCACGCGCTGCCTGCCGCCGGGCGCGACGAAGTCGACGCGGTGCTAGAACGCCCCGCGGCGTGAGAACACCGCGGGAATGGTCTTGAGCAGGATCGCGAGATCCAGCCCGACCGACCAGCGCTCGAGATAGAGGAAGTCGAGCCGCACGAGGTCGTCGAAGTCCAGCTCAGAGCGGCCCGAGATCTGCCACAGACCGGTCAACCCCGGCAGCACGAGGTAGCGCTTCTTGTGCCATTCCTCGAGGCGCTCGAAATCGCGCTGGGGGAGCGGGCGCGGGCCGACGAGCGACATCTGCCCGAGCAGCACGTTGACCAGCTGCGGCAGCTCGTCGAGCGAGTAGCGGCGCAGCAGGCGCCCGATGCGCGTCTGGCGCGGGTCCTGACGGATCTTGAACAGCGGCCCCGACGCCTCGTTGAACGCCTCGAGATCCTGCTGGCGCTCGTCGGCGTCCGAGTACATCGTGCGGAACTTGAAGCACGCGAACGGCGCACCGCCGATCCCGGGGCGGTAGGAGCGGTAGATGACCGGGCCGCGCGAGGACAGTTTCACGAGCAGGGCGACGACGGTCAGCAGCGGGCTGAGGAGAACCAGCAGCAGCACCGACACCAGCACGTCGAAGGAGCGCTTGACGACGTAGTCGATGCCGTCGAAGACCGGCGGGCGCAGCTCGAACAGCGGGACCGACGCGCCGGGCACGAACTCCGCCCGCTGCACGAGGATCTCCATCGTCGACGGCGCCACGCGCACGGTCACGCCGCGCTGGTGGCAGGTGTCCACGAGGTCCACCGCCCGCTCCTGCGGGAAGTCCGGGTCGGCGATGATGACCTCCTGGACGCGGTAGAAGTCCAGGACCTCGGCGACGTCCTCGATCCGCCCCAGCGAGCGCAGGCCGTTGTCGGGACGCGGCGTGAGCGAGATGAAGCCGACCATCTCGACCGGCGCGTGGACCTCGTCGGTGAGCGCGTGCGCGACGTCCTCGATGTGGCGCCCGGAGCCGACCAGCACTGCGCGGCGCCGGTAGCCGGCGGCCCGCAGGAGCGCGCCGGTGAGCTTCTCGTAGATCCAGCGGCTCGAGCCCATGATCACGACCGCGAACACGAACGTGCCGTAGAAGATGTAGTAGCTCGAGTAGTCCTGGCCGTTGACCAGGGCGAAGATCAGCGACACGATCGTGGTCTCGAACAGCGAGGAGACGATCCGCGCCAGCCCGGGGCGCTGGGCGCGCTCCGCGTAGAGCCCGGAGCGCGCGAACAGCAGTGCGGTGACGAGGTAGGCGAAGGCGATCGTGTGCCGCGCCTCCTCGTAGGACGTCCGCCACGCCCACACGTGCTCGCGCAGCACGGACTTGACCATCAGGGCGACGACGAGCGCCGACAGCAGCCCGGCGAAGTCCAGCGCCAGCAGCGAGGCGACCCGCGAGGCCTTGCGCAGCGTCTCCATGCGCAGCAGGAAGGAGAGCAGCGGCGGGCGCTTACGGCGCATGTCGACCGGCGGGAGCACGACGCGCTCGTGCGCAGGGACGGTCGACCGTGTCGACGTGGGCTCGGGGGTGCGGGTGTGGGCTTCGGCCACTGGCTGTCGCACTTTCAACGCGACGGCGCCGGGAATGTCTCGCGGTTTGTTCTCCGGTGCACGGGAATAGTCCTTTACGACGGGTCGTCCCCGTCGTATCGCGACGTCACGCGGGCAGCGTGCCCGTGAGCGCCGCGGCGCCGGCCTGCTCGACCGTGCGCTGCAGGCCGTCCCGCAACTCGACCGTCGGCGCCCAGCCGAGCAGTTCGCGGGCCAGCGAGATGTCCGGCTGGCGGACCTGGGGATCGTCGGTCGGCAGCGCCTCGAAGACGATCTCCGAGCGCGACCCGGTGACCTCGATCACGGTCTTGGCCAGCTCGAGCAGCGTGAATTCGTCCGGGTTGCCGATGTTCACCGGCCGGTGGATGCCGGACTCGGCGAGCCGGATGATCCCGTCGATCAGGTCGCTGACGAAGCAGAACGAGCGCGTCTGCGAGCCGTCGCCGAACACCGTGATCGGCCGGTCCTGGAGCGCCTGGCGCAGGAACGTCGGGATCGCGCGGCCGTCGTGCGGACGCATACGCGGCCCGTAGGTGTTGAAGATGCGCACGATCGCCGTGTCCACGCCCTGCTGGCGGTGATACGCCATCGTCAACGCCTCGGCGTAGCGCTTGGCCTCGTCGTAGACGCCGCGCGGGCCGATCGGGTTCACGTGCCCCCAGTAGGACTCCGGCTGCGGGTGGACCTGCGGATCGCCGTAGACCTCGGACGTCGAGGCGGTCAGGAAGCGCGCGCGATGCAGCTTCGCGAGCCCGAGCGCATGGTGCGTGCCGTACGAGCCGACCTTGAGCGTATGCAGCGGCAGCCGCAGGTAGTCGATCGGCGAGGCCGGCGACGCGAAGTGGTAGACGAAGTCCACGGGCTCGTCGATGAAGAACGGGACAGTGATGTCCTGGTGGACGAACCGGAACTCGCCGCCGCGAAGGTGCGAGATGTTGGCCAGCGACCCGGTGTCGAAGTTGTCGACGCAGATCACACGGTGACCCCGCGCCAGCAGTGCATCACACAGATGCGATCCGAGAAAGCCGCTGCCACCGGTGACTAGGCAGGTGGCCATGAGCAGGGCAGGATAGCCAGCGGGCTACGAGCGGACCGTCTTGAGGCGTTTCTTGCTCACGTCGACGGCCAGCTCGAAACGCCCGTCGGAACGCCGTGAGGCGAGCCCCGCCTCCGCCAGCCGCTTGCACACGACGGGGCAGCGCTTGCAGCGGGGGCGGCTCTTGCAGCAGCGTTTCTTGGGCTTGATGACGCGAGCCGCCACGGGGGACGCGGTATAGCATCCGTCCGCATGGCCGCCGACGCGTTCGTAAAGCTGCTCAACGAGCAGATCGCCCACGAGTACGCCGCCCACCAGCAGTACGTCGCCTGCGCCGTGTACTACGACTCGGAGACGCTGCCCCAGCTCGCGCGTTTCTTCTATCGCCAGGCGCTCGAGGAGCGCGACCACGCGATGATGATGGTCCGGTACCTGCTCGACGCCGACGAGCACGTGCTGATCCCGGGCGTCGCGGCGCCCGAGGGGGAGTTCCGCGACATCGTGGCGCCGGTGACGCTGGCACTGCAGCAGGAGCGCCGCGTGACCGACCAGATCAACGCGCTGGCCGGCTGCGCGCGCAGCGAGGGCGACTACACGTCAGAGCAGTTCATGCAGTGGTTCATCAAGGAGCAGGTCGAGGAGGTCGCGACGATGTCCGACCTACTGCGCGTGGTGGAGCGCTCGCGCGACGACCCGATGGAGGTCGAGAACTACATGGCGCGCGAGCAGTCCGGCACGGCGGCGGCGGACCCCACCGCGCCGCGCCCCGCCGGCGCCTGAATTGTTCGACGACGTGGCCCGCGCGGTGGCGGGCGTGCCGTTCATGTCCCCTGCCCAGGGACGGCTGGTGTACGACCACATCGTCGAGACCGGCGCCCGCGACGTGCTCGAGCTCGGCACCGCGCACGGCGTCGGCGCCGCGTACATGGCCGCGGCGGGGGCGCGCGTGACCACCGTGGACTTCGCGGGAGCGGCGTACGACCCCGGTCCCCAGGACACGCTCACGCGCGCCGGTGTGCGCGACCGCGTGACGATCGTGCGCGAGTTCAGCACCTACACGTGGTGGCTCAAGGAGCAGATCGAGGCGAGCACGGACGCCCACGGCAACGTCACGCCGCGCTTTGACTTCGTCTACCTCGACGGCGCCAAGAACTGGACGATCGACGGCCTGGCGGTGGTGCTGGTCGAGAAGCTGCTGCGCCCCGGCGGCTGGCTGCTGATGGACGACCTCGAGTGGACCTACGCCCAGGACCCGGGCCGTGAGGCGACCGACGGCATCGCCCACCGCGAGCTGTCCGAGCCCGAGCGCACGCAGCCGCATCTGCGGGCCGTGTTCGACGTGATCGTCGCCCAGCACCCGTCGTTCACCGAGCTGCGCCGCCAGGACGAGTGGTGGGGCTGGGCGCGCAAGAACCCCGGCGCGCCGCGGACCTACACGGTCGAGACGTCGGCGCCGCTGTCCGCGCTGGTCGCGGGGGCCGCCCGGCGAGCGGTTCGACGCGCGCGCCGCCGTCTGGCATCATCACGGGCATGACCGGGCTGTACGCGACCGCGAGCTTACGAGGCGCCACAGAGCGCCCCGGCGCTCGCGAAGCTCGCCGGAGCATCGCCCCCTGGGCGATGCGGCGAGTATCGCCGCGCGTGCCCTCGCCCGTTCTCTGAACCATCCCTCGGAACAGGAGTTCCCCCATGCTTCGACTCGACGTACTCACGCACGTCCCCACGTCCACCCTTCATCACCAACGCGCATGCGCGGCGCCGACGCCCTGATCGGCGCGCTCGAGCGCGCCGGCGTCGAGACGGTCTTCGGCATCCCCGGGGGTGCCTGCCTGCCGCTCTACGACGCCCTCCACGACAGCCCGATCCGCCACGTGCTGATGCGCCACGAGGCGGCCGCCGGGCACGCCGCCGAGGGCTACGCCCGCGCGAGCGGCCGCGTCGGCGTCGCCCTCGCCACAAGCGGGCCAGGAGCGACGAACCTCGTCACCGCGATCGCCGACGCCGCGATGGACTCCGTCCCGACGCTGTTCATCACCGGCCAGGTCAAGACGACGCTGCGCGGCACGAACGCCTTCCAGGAGGCCGACGTGATCGGCATCACGCAGCCGCTGGTCAAGCATTCGATCGCGGTCGAGCGCGCCGACGACGCCGCCCAGGCGGTGGTCGACGCGCTGCGGATCGCCTGCTCGGGCCGGCCCGGGCCGGTGCTGATCGACGTGCCGGTGGACGTCGCCAACGCGCCCGCGCGGGACGAGACGCACGCGCCGTACCTGCCCGGCTACCGCCCGCGGGCGCGCCCCAACGGGCGCCAGGTGCGGTGGGCGGCGGAGGCGCTCGCGTCGGCCCGGCGGCCGGTGCTGTACGCGGGCGGCGGCGTGGTCGCCGCCGAGGCGTCCGAGGAGCTGCGGACACTGGCGGAGGTGACCGGCGCGCCCGTGACGACGACGCTGATGGCGCTCGGGACGCTGCCCGCCGACGATCCGCGCAACCTCGGCATGCTCGGGATGCACGGCACGCGGGTCGCGAACTGGGCGATGGACGAGGCCGACCTGATCGTCGCCGTCGGGGCGCGCTTCGACGACCGCGTGACCGGCGCGCTGGAGCACTTCGCGCCCAGCGCGAAGATCGTCCACATCGACATCGACCCGTCGGAGATCGGCAAGATCGTCGCCTGCCACGTGCCGATCGTCGGCGACGCCAAGCTCGCGCTCGCGGCGCTGACCGCGGCGTACGAGCGGCTGCGCCCCGACCCGGCGCGGCTCGCCGAGTGGTGGCGCCGGATCCGGGGCTGGCAGGCCGCGCACCCGCTGCGCGCGCCCGAGCCGCCGTCGGAGGGCTGCGTGGCGCCCGAGGCGGCGCTCGACGCGCTCGCCGGCGTGCTGGGCGACGCGATCGTCACGACCGACGTCGGCCAGCACCAGATGTGGGCGGCCGGGCGGCTGCGCTTCCACGCCCCGCGGCGCTGGATCACCTCCGGCGGCCTCGGGACGATGGGCTTCGGGCTGCCGGCCGCGCTCGGCGCCCAGGCCGCGCGGCCGGGCTCGCCCGTCGTCTGCGTGTCGGGCGAGGGCTCGTTCCTGATGAACGTGCAGGAGCTCGCCACCGCGGTCGAGGAGTCGCTGCCGGTCAAGGTGCTGCTGCTCGACAACGCCTCGCTCGGCATGGTGCGTCAGCAGCAGGACCTGTTCTGGGGCGGGCGGCGAGCGGCGGTCCAGCTCGGCGCGGGCCCGGACTGGGAGCTGCTTTCGCGGGCCTTCGGCTGGTCGGCGCGCTCGACGGGCGACCCGGAGGAGCTCGAGGATGCGCTCGCCGAGACGCTCTCCGAGCCGGGCCCCGCGCTGCTGCACGTGCGGATCGCGCCCGAGGCGAACTGCCTGCCGATGTTCAAGCCGGGCGGAGCGGCGCGGGAGATGATCGGCTGAAGCACGGTGGCGGCGCGTAGTCTCAGGGCATGGCCATAGAGGACAAGGACACGGCGACGGACCTCTCCGTGGCCCCCATCGTCGGCCCTGATGATCCGCGCCGCTTCACCGACTCGGGCATCGAGGTCAAGACGCTCTATACGAGCGAGGACCTGCGCGGCGGCATCGACGACGGCCGCCCGGGAGCGTTCCCATACACGCGCGGCGTGCACGCCGACATGTACCGCAAGCGCATGTGGACGATGCGCCAGTACGCGGGCTACGCGTCCGCCAAGGAGTCCAACGAGCGCTACAAGTACCTGCTCAAGAACGGCTCGACCGGCCTCTCGATGGCGTTCGACCTGCCGACGCAGCTCGGCCTGGACTCCGACGACCCGCGCTGCCTGGGCGAAGTCGGCCGCACCGGCGTCGCGATCGACTCGATCGACGACATGCGGACCGTGTTCGACGGCATCCCGATGGACGAGATCTCGACCTCGATGACGATCAACGCGCCCGCCGCGGTCCTGCTCTCGCTCTACGAGCTGGTCGCGGCCGACCAGGGCGTCGACGGCACGAAGCTGCGCGGGACGGTCCAGAACGACATCCTCAAGGAGTACATCGCGCGCGGGAACTTCATCTACCCGCCCGAGCCGTCGATGCGCCTGACTACGGACCTGTTCGCGTACTGCAAGGAGCACATCCCGAAGTGGAACACGGTGTCGATCTCCGGCTACCACTTCCGCGAGAAGGGGTGCTCGGCCGTCCAGGAGGTCGCGTTCACGCTGGCCAGCGGCATGGCCTACGTCCAGGCCGCGCTCGACGCCGGCCTGAAGGTCGACGACTTCGCGCCCCGCCTGGCGTTCTTCTTCAACGGCCACAACAACGTCTTCCAGGAGGTCGCGAAGTTCCGCGCGGCGCGCAACATGTGGGCGCACGCGATGCGCGACCGCTTCGGCGCCAAGGACCCGCGCTCGCTGATGCTGCGCTTCCACACGCAGACCGCCGGCGTGACCCTGACCGCCCAGCAGCCGCTCAACAACGTCGTGCGCGTGGCGCTGCAGGGGTTCGCGGCCGTCTGCGGTGGCACCCAGTCGCTGCACACCAACGGCTACGACGAAGCGCTCGCGCTGCCGTCCGAGCGCGCCGCCAAGCTCGCGCTGCGCACGCAGCAGGTGATCGCCTACGAGTCCGGCGCCACCGACACCGTCGACCCGTTCGCGGGCTCGTACTACGTCGAGTCGCTGACCGCGGAGATCGAGCAGCGCGCCTGGGCGCTGATCGAGAAGGTCGACGAGCAGGGTGGCTCGGTCAACGCGATCGCGTTCATCAAGAACGAGATCGAGGAGTCCGCGTTCGGCTACCACGAGCGCTACCGGCTCAACCAGGACATCGTGGTCGGCGTCAACGAGTTCGTCGACGACGCGGCCGAGGTCGAGGAGATCCTGTCCGTTGACCCGGAGTCAGAGCGCGCCCAGGTCGAGCGGCTGAAGGCGTTCAAGGCCGGGCGCGACCAGGCGCTGGCCGCCCGCCGGCTGGACGAGCTGCGCGCCGCGGCCCGTGGCACCGAGAACCTGATGGTGCCGATCAAGGCCGCGCTGCGCGACCGGGCGTCGGTCGGCGAGGTGTGCGGGGCGCTGCGCGACGTGTTCGGCGAGTACCAGGCAGCGTTGTAGGTCGCGTCGCCCAGAGGGCGACGCTTCGGGGAGTTCCCGGCACCCCGACGCAGTTCCAACCAGGTGTGAACTCCCTTACGGGGAGGGCGGGTCGCCGTTCGGGCAGCGGTGAACTGCGACACGGCGCGCACGTGCTGCCTAGGGTTCGGCGGCGTGAAAGGTCTTCTCGCCGCACTGCTCTTCTTCGCCCTCGCCACTCCCGCGCACGCCCAGTTCACCGTCACGCCCTCGACGCTGCAGGCGGGCGCGCCCGCCGACATCGCGATCCACGCCGAGTTCGCGACCACTCCGGCCAGCATCGCGCTGCACCTCACGCCCGGCCTGGTCGGCAACCCGACCGCAGCGCCCAAGTGCGCGCTCGACACGTTCCGCAACGCCGTCTGCCCGCCGGCGTCGAAGGTCGGCACCGCCTCCGCCACGAGCGGCCTGTTCACGCTCGGCGGCAGCGTCTACAACCTCGAGCCCGAGCCTGGCGAGCCCGCCCGGCTCGGGATCACGACGACGCTGCTCGACCTGGTCACGCTCGTCCGCAACGAGGCGGCGGTGTCCCTGCGCCCGGACGGCGGGCTGGACTCGACGATCGAGTCGGTCCAGACCGGCAACCTGAGCCTCGACGCGCTCGATCTCACGCTCAGCCACACGTTCATGACGCTGCCGACGTCCTGCATCGCGGCGACGACGACGGTCGACGCGGACACGACGCAGACCGCGGCGCCGTTCACCCCGACCGGCTGCGCGAACGTCCCCTTCACACCCGCGGTCTCGGCCAGGCTGGACAGCACGCAGCGCGGCGTCCCGAGCGGCGCGACCGTCACGCTCTCGCTCCCGCGCGGCCAGTCGCACGTCCAGCGCGCGGAGCTGGCGCTGCCGGTGGGCACGACGCTCTCGCCCGGCGTCGCGAACGGGCTGCAGGCCTGCACGCGGGCGGAGTTCGACGGCTCGGGCTGCCCGGCGGCGTCGCAGGTCGGCACCGTCGCGTTCGACACGCCGCTGCTGGGCACGCTCGGCGGCCAGGTCTACTTCGGCGACGGCTTCCACCTCTACGTCGTCGTCGCGGGCGCCGGCGTGCTCGTCAGGCTGCCCGGCGACGTCCACCTGGACCCGGCCACCGGCCAGATCACGACCGTGTTCGACCACCTCCCGCAGGTCCCGTTCACGTCGTTCGCGCTGACGTTCCAAGGCGGCGCGCACGCGGTGCTCGCCAACCCGCCGACGTGCGGCGCCAAGACGATCAGCGCCGTGCTCACGCCGTGGAGCGGCACCACGCCCCAGACCGTCACGACGGGCTTCGTGATCGACGGCGACGGCCACGGCGGCGGCTGCCCGGCGCCTGCGCTGGCGCCCGCGCTGCGCGTGGCGGCGACGTCGACGGCCGCCGGGCGCCCCGCCGGCGCGGTCACGCTCGAGGTCTCACGGCCGGACGGCTCGCAGGACGTCTCGCGGGTCACGGCCCAGCTTCCGCCCGGGCTCGCCGGCAGCCTCAAGGGCGTGCCGGTGTGCGCCGACGTCACGGCCTGTCCGGCCGCGTCGCGCGTCGGCTCGGTGACTGCGCTGGTGGGCAGCGGCGACGCGCCGGCGCCGCTGAGCGGCACGGTCTACCTGACCGGCCCGTTCGACGGCGGCCTCGCGGGCCTGGCGATCGTGCTGCCCGCCAAGGTCGGGCCGGTCGACCTCGGCACGGTCGTCGTGCGCGCCGGCATCGCGCTGCGCCCGGACGGCGGCCTGACCGTGCGCACGAGCCCGCTCCCGCGCCTGGTCGGCGGCGTTCCGGTGTCGATCCGCTCGCTCGCGCTGACGCTCGACCGGCCCGGGTTCGTGCTCAACGCCTCGAGCTGCGCGCCGCAGCAGGTGACGGCGATCATCGACGGCGCCGACGGCGCCAGCGCGTCGGCCAGTGCGCCCTACCAGGCGACCGACTGCGCCGGGCTGCCCTTCGCGCCGAGGATCGAAGCGACGGTCGGCGCGCGCGGGAAGACCGGCAGCGGCGCCGCCGCACCGCTGCGCGCGGTGATCACCGTCCCGGCCGGCAACGCGGCCACGGCGAGCGCCGCCGTCGACCTGCCGAACGCAATCGGGCTCGACATCCGCAAGCTCGCGCAGGCGTGCGCCCCGGCCGCGTTCGCGGCGAACGCCTGCCCGGCGAGCTCCCGGATCGGGTCCGCGACCGCCACGACGCCGCTGCTGGCCCAGCCGCTCACCAGCCCCGTCACGCTCGCCGTGCCCGCGGCCGGCTCGCTGCCCGGACTGGCGCTCACGCTCACCGGCCCCGTCTCGCTGCCGCTGTTCGGCAAGGTCCCGCTGCCGGGCGCCGACGGCGTGATCCACAACTCGTTCACCGGCATCCCGGACGTGCCGCTGGAGCGGTTCGACCTGGCGTTCTCGGGCGGCGCGAACTCGCCGCTCGTGCTCGCCCGCGACGTCTGCCGCGGCCCGCGCCAGACGGTGCGCGGCACGCTGACCGCGCACAGCGGCGCGGTGGCGAAGCTGAGCGCGCCGCTGAAGGTCGCCGGCTGCCCGCCGCTGGCGACGCTGACGCTGCGCGGCCGCCGGGTGACCGTCCGCCTCGAGCGCGGGCGCGACGCCCCCGCGATCAAGAGCGCCACGCTCAAGGCGCCGGGACTCAAGGCCCGCCGGGTCAAGGCCCGCCAGACGCTGACGCTCTCGCGGCGGCCCGGCTCGAAGCCGTTCCGGCTGGTCGTCAAGGACGCGTCAGGCCAGTCCTGGACACTCGCGCGACACGCCGCCGCGCGACGTTAGAGTCACTGGCAATGCGCCAGAAAGCTCCGGAGACGTTCACGGAGCGGCTCGAGCAGCTCGAGGAGCTGCGCGCCGCGGTCGTGCACCACGCATCAGAGAACGCGATCGAGAAGCAGCACGCGAAGGGCAAGTACACCGCCCGCGAGCGGCTCGAGAAGCTGCTCGACCCCGGCTCCTTCAACGAGCTGGACACGTACGTCCGCCATCGCACGACCGACTTCGAGATGCAGAAGAATCGGCCCTGGGGCGACGCGGTGGTGACCGGCCACGGCACGATCGACGGCCGCCGCGTGTGCGTCTTCAGCCAGGACTTCACGGTCTTCGGCGGCTCGCTGGGCGAGGTGATGGCCGAGAAGATGTGCAAGATCATGGATCTGGCGGCCAAGATCGGCTGCCCCGTGATCGGGATCAACGACTCCGGCGGCGCGCGCATCCAGGAGGGCGTGGTCTCGCTCGGCGCGTACGGCGACGTGTTCCTGCGCAACGTCCGCAGCTCGGGCGTGATCCCGCAGATCTCGCTGATCATGGGCCCGTGTGCGGGCGGCGCGGTCTACTCCCCCGCGATCACGGACTTCGTGTTCATGGTCAAGGAGACCTCGCACATGTTCATCACCGGCCCCGACGTGATCAAGACCGTCACCGGCGAGGAGGTCGAGTTCGAGGACCTCGGCGGCGCGATGAGCCACTCGACCAAGTCCGGCGTCGCGCACTTCGCCTCAGACGGCGAGGACGCGTGCCTCGAGGACGCGCGCTACCTGCTCGGCTTCCTGCCGCAGAACAACCTCGAGACGGCGCCGCGGGTGCAGCCGTCCGACGACCCGCTGAGGATGGACGAGGCGCTGGACTCGATCGTGCCCGACAGCGCCAACAAGCCCTACGACATCCGCGACGCGATGCGCTACGTCGTCGACGACGGCGAGTTCCTCGAGGTCCACGAGCACTACGCGCAGAACATCGTGGTCGGCTTCGCGCGGCTGGACGGGCATGCGATCGGCGTCGTCGGCAACCAGCCGAAGGCGATGGCCGGCGTGCTGGACATCGACGCCTCGGCCAAGGCCGCGCGCTTCGTGCGCACCTGCGACGCGTTCAACATCCCGCTGCTGACGTTCGTCGACGTGCCCGGCTTCCTCCCCGGCACGTCCCAGGAGTGGGGCGGGATCATCCGCCACGGCGCCAAGCTGCTGTACGCCTACGCCGAGGCGACCGTGCCGAAGATCACCGTCATCACGCGCAAGGCGTACGGCGGCGCGTACGACGTCATGGCGTCCAAGCACCTCGCCGCGGACTTCAACTTCGCCTGGCCGACCGCCGAGATCGCGGTGATGGGGCCCGAGGGCGCGGTGAACATCATCCACCGGCGCGACATCGCCGCGTCGCCGACGCCGCAGGAGCGGCGCGAGAAGCTGATCGACGACTACAAGGCGCGCTTCGCCAACCCCTACACAGCGGCCGAGCGCGGCTACGTGGACGACGTGATCATCCCCCACGAGACGCGCCCCAAGGTCATCACGGCGCTCGACGCGCTGTTGACCAAGCGCGAGCCGGGCCCGCGGCGCAAGCACGGCAACATCCCGCTCTAGGAACTTGGTATCTGCCCGGACGGGAGGGCGCTCTTAGACCCATGTGCATGGGGTCCAAAGCTCGCCGCCTTCGTCACACGGTGCCCACCTGGGGCCAGAAACGGCTGAGCGCTGCAGGAGCAGCGCCCCGCCGCTCATGATCCCCGACCAGGAGCACCAAGCCATGACCTATCTCGTGGTCGTCAACGCCCACCAGCAGTATTCGATCTGGCCCGACGACATGGCGCTGCCCGGCGGCTGGTCCGAGGCGGGCGTGACCGGCTCCAAGGACGAGTGCCTCGCGCACATCCTGCGTCCGTGGACCGAGCTGCGGCCATGGGTGCGCGTCAAGTAGCTTCGGCGCATGGACGAAGCGCTCGCGCACCGTACGGCTGACCTCGCGCTGGCGCACCTGCGCGGCCTCACGGAGCGCCCGGTCCGCGAGCAGGCCTCGCCCGAGGAGCTGCGCGCGGCACTCGGCGTGGCGCTCAACGACGCCCCGCTCCCCGCCGCCCAGGTCGTCGAGGAGCTCGTGGCGGCCGCCGCGCCGGGCGTCATCGGCAGCCAGAGCCCGCGCTACTTCGGCTTCGTGATCGGCGGTGCGCTGGACTCGGCGCTCGCGGCCGACTGGATGACCAGCACGTGGGACCAGAACGCCGGGATCTACTCGATCGGCGCGTCGGCGGCCGTCGTCGAGGACGTCGCCGGCGCCTGGCTGCTCGACCTCTTCGGCCTCCCGCGCGACGCCAGCTTCGGCTTCACCACCGGCTGCCAGATGGCGCACGTCACGTGCCTCGCCGCGGCGCGCCATCGCCTGCTCGCCCAGGCGGGCTGGGACGCCGACCAGGACGGGCTGTTCGGCGCGCCGGAGATCCGCGTGATCGTCGGCGCCAAGGCGCACGCCACCGTGTTCGCGGCGCTGCGGCTGCTGGGGCTCGGCAGCCGGCGCGTGGAGACGGTGCCCGCCGACGACCAGGGCCGGATGATCGTCTCCGAGCTGGAGCTGACGCGCGAGCCGACGATCGTGATCGCGCAGGCCGGCGAGGTCAACACCGGGGCGTTCGACGATCTGCGCGCGCTCACCGAGCGCGCGCGTGAGCACGGCGCCTGGTGCCACGTGGATGGCGCGTTCGGCCTCTGGGCCGCCGCCAGCCCGGCCCTGCGCGGCCTCGTGGACGGTGTCGAGGGCGCCGATTCCTGGACCACCGACGGCCACAAGTGGCTCAACGTGCCCTACGACTGCGGCGTCGCGATCGTGCGCGATGCGGCCGCGCACGCGGCGGCGCTGAACCCGTTCGCGGGCGCCGCCTACATCCCGCCCGCCGTCGAGGGCCGGCGCGACGCGTCGGAGTGGGTGCCGGAGTTCTCGCGCCGCGCGCGCGGCTTCACGGTCTACGCCGCGCTGCGCGAGCTCGGGCGCCAGGGCGTGGCCGACCTCGTCGAGCGCTGCTGCGCCCACGCCCGGCTGATGGCTGAGCTCCTGGCCGCGGCAGACGGCGTCACGGTGCTCAACGACGTCGTGCTCAACCAGGTGCTGGTGCGCTTCACGCGCGCGGGCGCCAACGTCACGAACGCGGTCATGGAGGCCGTCCAGCGCGAGGGCACGTGCTGGATGAGCGGCACGGCCTGGGACGGCGAGCCGGCGATGCGCATCTCGGTCAGCAACTGGCGCACGACCGAGGACGACATCCGCCGCTCCGCGCGCGCGATCCTCGCGCTCAGTGGATGACGATCACCGACGGCCCGGAGACCGCCGGCGGCTGGTTCGTGGCGTCCTCCTCCGGCGTGCGCGCGTAGACGATCTTGTCCTTGCCGCTCGTCGCGCCAGGCGGGAGGTCCTTCGGGAACACGCACTTCAGCGGCCGCGCGCCGGGAATCCCCTGGTCGAACGCGCTCGGCGTGAAGCCGACCGAGAACAGCTTCTCCCCGAACTTCATCGCGTTGCAGTCGCCGGTCACCAGCGTGGCGTCGGTGCGGAAGATCCGCCGCAGGCGCTCGTTCATGCGCCGGCTGGCGCGCAGCACGGCGAAGTTGATCCCCATCCGGTCCGGCCCGCGCTGGAGCTCGGCGGTGTTGTAGATCTGCTCGCCGCCGACGCTGACGGTGCCGAACACCTTGCGCGAGATCGGATCGGTGGGTGACCACGCGCCCGCGGCGAACGTCACCAGCAGCGCGCCGACGATCCACGGCTGGGCGCGCCGCGGCCAGAGCGGCAGCCCGACCAGCACCACCAGGATCGTCAGCATCGTCAGCGGCGCTGCGTAGCGCGGCTCCGTGAACGTCGGGAACGTGAGCGTCGTCCATGCGTAGACGAGCGCGAGGCCGACCAGCAGCCCGGTCAGGCGGCGCTGGCGCGAGTCGGTCGACTTGCGCACGAGCAGCACGATGGTGACCAGCGCCAGGCCCGCGGGCAGCCACAGGTAGTTGACGATGAACGCGTTGGCCAGGTTCTGGCGCAGGTAGATGCCCTTCTCGAGCCCGAGCATGGCGCGCGCGGCGACGACGTACGGCCCGTCGTCGGAGTGCGACGACAGCACCCACGTGTGCCAGGCCGAGCCGCCCGCGAGCGTGAGCACGATCCGCCATGCGACCGCGGCGATCGCTGCCGGCCCGGCGACGTAGGCGAGCCGCCGCAGGCGCTCCGGCTTGGGGCCGTTGAGCAGCGCGTCGATCGCGAACGGCAGCACCAGCACGGCGCCGTTCTCCTTGATCAGCGGCAGAAGCGCCAGCAGCGCCCCGACCGCGAGCGGGCGCCGGTCACCCGCGCGGGGCACGCGCGCCAGCGCCAGCGCGATCACGAGGATGACCATGATCATCGCCTCGCGCGAGAAGAAGAACAGCGAGATCGCCAGCGAGGGGCAGATCGCCACCGCGAACGCGCCCAGCACGCGCTTGCCGGGAGTGAGGTACGGCGCGAGCAGCCGCTCCGTCCCGCCGGCCAGCAGCACGAACAGCGGGATCGCGAGGATCTGCTGGGCCGCCGGGCCCTCGCCGAGGACCGCGAACGCGATGAAGCTCAGGAAGTCGAACAGCGGCGGATGGATGCCGGTGCCGTCGGAGCTCGCGATCAGCCCGTGCAAGCCCTCGTGGAACAGCGTCAGCGAGCCGCGCAGCGACACCATCCCGTCGAGGTCCGGCGCCTCACCGATGAACGGCGCCAGCTGGACCATGAACCACACCAGCACCGCGCCGACCGTGACATACGTCGTGAGCGGGAACGGATGGGTGCGCGGCGCTTCGGTGGCCGCCGGTTCTGTGGTGGGCTCCACGGCTACCACGACAGGGCGGCATCGTAACGTCGCCGCCGGGAACTGTCAGCCCCGGTTCCAGCTTGTGGAGTCACCCGAGGCCGCGCTCAACCAGGCGACGGCCAACCTGGCCGCGTCGGGCGTGTTCATCGTGGTCGCAGCCGGCAACGAGCACCAGGACGCGTGCAACGTCTCGCCGGCGAGCACGCCGAGCGCGTTCACCGTCGCCGCCTCCGACCAGACCGACACGAAGGCCTCGTTCTCGAACTACGTCGGCGACCAGTGGTCGACCGACACTGTCAACCTGTGGATCCGCGAGGACTCGGTGACCAACGTCATCAAGTCCAACCCGGCCCCGACCCCGAACCGGCTGCTGTTCACGCAGGGCTTGTGAGCTGCGCGACGAGCGCGTACTGGGCCTCCCGGGCGCGCTCGTCGGTGGCCTGCGGCCATGAGGAGAGCACCGCCACGACCAGCTCGGCGTCGCGATCGACGGCGACGAGCTGGCCGTGGATGCCCAGCGCCGCGATCGCGCCGCCGGGCAGGCCCCACCATTGCCGGGCGTAGCCGCCGGCGCCGAGGCCCGGCGGCTTGCGCTCGAGCACGTACGCGCCGACGCGCAGGTAGTCGCGCAGCGTGGCGCACAGGCCGCCGCTGATGACCGCGCTGCCCGCGGAGTCGACGGCCAGCTCGGCGTCGTGCTCGGCGCCGAGCGGGCCCCACAGCTCGCGCCCCAGCAGCTCGGCCAGCGGCGCCGCGGCCGCGCGCTCGGCGGCGATCCCGAGCAGGTCGGTGTTGGGCGAGGAGTACTGGAACTCCACGCCGTGCGGCCGGCCGGCGGGCCCGATCGTCGCCACGTACTCGAGGATCGAGCCCGGCACGCCGGGATGCGGCGGGTGCCAGCCGCAGGCCGCGTCGTAGCGCCAGAAGTTTGCGTAGTCCTCGACGAAGCCGGTCGCCGCGGTCATGTCGAGCAGGTGCCCGAGGGTCGCGCCGCGGTAGCCGCTGCCGGCGACCTCGGGGACGAGCTCGGTGACCGGCGTGCCCGGATCGAGCCCGAGCGCCAGAACCAGCAGGCCCAGCACCGACTTCGCCAGCGACTGGGAGAGATGGCGCGTCGCGGGCTCCATCCCGTTCGCGTAGCGCTCGGCCACGAGCTCGCCGCGGCGCAGGACCGCCAGGCCGTCGAGGTACGGCGGCTCGGCCACGTCGACCGGCTCGCCGACCGGCAGCGGCCGCACCGGCCCGTCGCCGCGCGGCACCGTGACGGTGCGCAGGAGCTCGCCGGCGTGCTGATAGGACCAGCGGTTGAACGGCCCGACCTGCCAGCGGTCCAGGGGCACGCTCATGCTTCACATCCAACCATCCACTTCCCAGTAGTCTCGCGCGCATGCTGACGCGTCGCCGGTTCCTGTCGAGCTCCGCTGCCGTGCTCCTGTTGCCCAGCGCGGTCCCGCGCGGCCGTACGTCCGCCGTATTGCGCGGCGGCAAGTTCCCCCAGGGCGTCATGTCCGGCGACCCGGCGCTGGACTCGATCACGCTCCTGACGCTGCTCGACGGCGTCGAGGGCGCGGGCTCGGTACGCCTGGAGGTCGCCAAGGACGCGGCGTTCAAGCACGTCGTGGCGCACAAGTCGATCGCCACGAGCGGTGCCAAGAACCATTCCGTGAAGGCGCGCGTGACCGGCCTGGACGCGCACGAGCGCTACTTCTACCGCTTCGAGACGGGCTCGGCGCACTCGCCGGTCGGCCGTTTCCAGACAGCGCTGCCGGCCGACTCCCAGGCGCCCGTGAAGTTCGCGTTCTTCTCCTGCGCGGATTTCTCGCACGGCTACTACAACGCGTACGAGCTGATGGAGCGCGAGGACGTGGACTTCGTCGTCTGCCTGGGCGACTACATCTACGCCGAGACCTACCACTCCAAGGCCGACGGGACCGGCGTGCGCGACGACAAGACCGGGTCCGTCAACCACGACAACGCGTCGATCGTGCGCGAGGCGACCACGCTCGCCGACTACCGCGCCAAGTACCAGCTCTACCGCTCGGACCCGGCGCTGCGCGGCGTGCACGCGAAGTTCCCGATGATCACGCTGTGGGACGACCACGAGGTCGAGGACAACTACGCCGGCGGTGCCCCGGGCGGCGGGCTCGACGCGTCCAAGCATTACTTCGCGGCGCGCCGGAAGGCCGCCTACAAGGCGTTCTTCGAGGCGATGCCGTTCTTCGCGCAGGGCACGAGCCGGATCTACCGCGCGCTGTCGTTCGGGCGCACCGTGGACCTGATCCTGCCCGACGAGCGCCAGTACCGCGCCGACCAGCCGTGCGGCGACGCGACGGCCGCGCCCGCCTGCGCCGAGTTCGCGAGCCCGCGGGCGTTCCTCGGCGCGACCCAGATGGCGTGGGCCAAGCAGCGCCTCGAGAGCTCCAAGGCCGCCTGGAAGGTGGTGGGCAACGAGGTGATGATCATGAACACCAAGTCCGGCCCGTCGACCTACCTCGGCTTCGACTCCTGGCAGGGCTACCACAGCGAGCGCGAGGAACTGCTGGCGCACATCCAGCAGAAGGCCATCAAGGACGTGATCTTCGTCACCGGCGACATCCACACGTTCGTCGCCGGCGACGTGCGCACGCAGGACAGCACAGGCCAGACCGTCGCGATCGAGTTCGTCGGCGGGTCGATCACGTCGGCCGGCCTGGGCGAGAGCGACCTGCCGCTCGGCGGCGGCCAGGTGCTCAAGGGCAACGACCAGAACCCGAACACGCCGCAGGCCGTGATCGACGGGCTGCGCGCGATCAACCCGTGGGTCGATCAGGCCGACTTCGACCATCATGGCTACGGGCTGGTGAGCGCGAGCCAGACGAGCTTCGACTGCACGCTCAAGCGCGTGAAGACGATCAAGGCGCGCTCGCGCGACACGCTGCCGGATGCCGCCTTCCACTACTCGGTCGGCCGCGGGCAGACGTCGATCAAGGGCGTCAACGGGCCGAAGACGTGAACCGCCGCCCGCGCCTGGAGCTGCACGGCAGCACGGCCTCGCCGGAGGAAGCCGCGGCGGTGATCGCCGCGATCGAGCAGTTCCTGCGCGACACGGCGCCGCCGCCGGCCGCCGAGGAGCCGCGGCAGAGCGGCTGGGTGCGCGCCGCGCGCGAGGAGGCGGTGGATCGCCGGCCGTAGCCGGCGCCACCCTCTGGGTCGGTGAATCGCGGCCCGCGAGTTCGCCCGCCGTCGCGGGGCGCCTCGCCCGCCCGCGGAACTCGCCGCAGCATCGCCCTCTGGGTCGGTGAATCGCGGCCCAGCGAGTTCGCCCGCCGTCGCGGGGCGCCTCGCCCGCCCGCGGAACTCGCCGCAGCATCGCCCTCTGGGTCGGTGAATCGCGGCCCAGCGAGTTCGCCCGCCGTCGCGGGGCGCCTCGCCCGCCCGCGGAACTCGCCGCAGCATCGCCCTCTGGGTCGGTGAATCGCGCCCGCGCGAGTTCGCCCGCCGCCGCGGGGCGCCTTGCCCGCCCGCGGAACTCGCCGCAGCATCGCCCTCTGGGTCGGTGAATCGCGGCCCAGCGAGTTCGCCCGCCGTCGCGGGGCGCCTTGCCCGCCCGCGGAACTCGCCGCAGCATCGCCCTCTGGGTCGGTGAATCGCGGCCCAGCGAGTTCGCCCGCCGTCGCGGGGCGCCTCGCCCGCCCGCGGAACTCGCCGCAGCATCGCCCTCTGGGCGATGCGGGGTGGTCACCGGCCGGTCAGCGGCCCCATTGTGCCGACCGACCGGTTCCCATCCGGACCGGGCGCGTGGCGCCCGGCGGCCGCCCCTCAAGGCCCCAGGATCAGGGCGGCGTCAGTGGCTCAAACGCCGCCGCCAGGCGGAACTTGCGGGTAATCTCGCGCGCGTCAGGACCATGACGCGGCGGGCGTCCAGCCGTAGACGAGCAGCCGCGGCGGCCGCAGCACGGTGACGCTGCCGTTCTCGGGGCCGCCGACCGTCTGCGGGTCGGCGCCGGTGAGGTGCGAGAGCGCTGCGCGGACCACGCCGCCGTGGCAGATCACCAGCCACCGGCCGCCCTGGGCGGCCAGCGCGTCGAGCGCATCGCCGACGCGCGCCTGCAGCTGCCCGAACGTCTCGCCGCCCGGGGGGACGAGCGGCCCGCCGCGCCACGACGGTTCCGAGCCCGGCGGGAAGTCGCTCAGCGGCCGGCCCGACCACTCGCCGACGTCGATCTCGCGGAATGCGGCGTCCGGCCGTGCCTCCGCGTAGCCGATCAGCGCCGCGGTCTCGCGCGCGCGCTGCAGGTCGCTGGTGACCACGCGGTCGCTCGCGAAGCCGGCCAGGACGGGGGCGAGCGCGCTCGCCTCGGCGCGGCCGAGGTCGCTCAGCGGCGGGTCCGCCTGGCCTTGCAGGCGGGCTTGGAGGTTGTAGCTGGACTGTCCATGGCGGACGAGGACGATCTGGGCGGATAGCATGCCGCGGCCTGATGTTCGCAAAGGTGCTGGTCGCCAACCGTGGTGAGATCGCCGTCCGCGTCATCCGAGCGCTCGACGAGCTCGGGATCGCGTCGGTGGCCGTCTACTCCGAGGCCGACCGTGACGCGCAGCACGTCAAGCGCGCGACGGAGGCCTACCTGCTCGGCCCGGGCCCCGCGGCCGAGTCCTACCTCAACGTCGACAAGCTGCTCGAGGTGATCGAGCGCTCCGGCGCCGAGGCCGTCCACCCCGGATATGGCTTCCTGGCCGAGAACGCCGCGTTCGCCAAGCGTCTTGAGGCGGCCGGCGTGACGTTCATCGGGCCGCCCGCCTCCGCGATCGAGGCGATGGGCTCGAAGACCCGCGCGCGGGAGCTGATGCAGGCGGCGGGCGTACCGATCGTGCCGGGCACGACGGAGCCGGTCGAGAGCCTCGAGGCGGCCGAGCAGATCGCCGTGGAGATCGGCTACCCGGTCGCGGTCAAGGCCGCCGGGGGCGGCGGCGGCAAGGGCTTCCGGGTCGCGCTCGAGCCCGCCAAGCTCCAGGAGGCGTTCGAGGGCGCGGCGCGCGAGGGCGAGAAGTTCTTCTCGGACGCGACCGTCTACCTCGAGCGCTACCTCCCGGACCCGCGCCACGTCGAGGTGCAGGTGCTGGCCGACGGCCACGGCAACGTGGTCCACCTGGGCGAGCGCGACTGCTCGATCCAGCGCCGCCACCAGAAGCTGATCGAGGAGTCCCCCGCGCCGCTGGTCGACGACGCGCTGCGCGAGCGGATCGGCGAGATCGCCGTCGAGGCCGCGCGGGCCGTCGACTACCGCGGCGCCGGCACGATCGAGGGCCTGCTGAGCGAGGCCGGCGAGTACTTCTTCCTCGAGATGAACACCCGGGTGCAGGTCGAGCACTGCGTAACCGAGGCGGTCACGGGCGTGGACATCGTGCGCGAGCAGGTGCTGATCGCCGCCGGCGAGCCGCTCTCGTTCGGCCAGGACGACATCCGCTGGCACGGCCACGCGATCGAGTGCCGCATCAACGCCGAGGACGCGGCGCGCAACTTCGCCCCCGCGCCGGGCACGGTGACCCACTACCGCGAGCCGGCGGGACCGGGCGTGCGCGTGGACTCCGGCGTGCTGAGCGGGTCGGAGATCACGCCGCTGTATGACCCGATGGTCGCCAAGCTGATCGTCTGGGACGCCGACCGCGAGAAGGCCACGCGCCGGATGGCGCGGGCGCTCAAGGAGTTCGAGATCGAGGGCGTGCGGACCCTGATCGGCTTCCACCGGGCGATCATGGCGTCCGAGCAGTGGGCCAGGGGCGAGACCTGCCGCGACCTGCTGGAGGACCGCGAGTGGCTGAAGACGCTCGCCGCCGACGTGCCGCGGCCCGAGGACGACGAGGCCGAGACCGTCGCGCGCGACTACGTCGTCGAGGTCTCCGGCAAGCGCTTCACGGTCACCGTCCACGGCGAGGCCGGCGCCAACGGCGTCGCGCCCAAGGCGGCGCCGAAGAAGCGCGAGCGCCGGCAGAGCTCGGGCGGGGGTGCCGGCGGCGGCGACACGCTCGCCTCGCCGCTGCAGGGCAACGTCTTCAAGGTCCTCGTCGAGCAGGGCGCCACGGTCGTGGAAGGGGCGCTCATCTGCATCATCGAGGCGATGAAGATGGAGAACGAGATCACCGCGCACAAGGCCGGGGTCATCAAGGAGCTGCCGATCTCCGAGGGCGCGGCGGTCAGCGCGGGCGACACGCTGGCGGTGATCAGCGGTGAATGAGCTGCTCGACGAAGCGATCGACTGGCTGACGATCCCGTCGATCTCGGCCGGCGCGCGCGACGAGGCGGCGCTGCGCGAGGCCGCCGAGTGGGCCGCGATGCGAGTCCGCGACGCGGGCGGGACCGCCGAGCTGGTGGACACGCCCGGCGGCGCGCCGCTGGTGGTCGGCGAGCTGCGCGCCTCGGCCGGCGACGCGCCGACCGTGATGATCTACGGGCACTACGACGTCCAGGACCCGGGCGATCCGGACCTCTGGGCGTCCGACCCGTTCGTGCCGGCCGTGCGCGACGGCCGGCTCTACGGCCGCGGCGCGACCGACGACAAAGGCAACTTCCTGCCACTGCTCCACGAGGCCTGCCGGCTGGCCAGCGCGGGCGAGCTACCCGTCCACGTGCGCGTGCTGATCGAGGGCGCCGAGGAGACCGGCTCCGACGACGTCGGCGAGTGGGTGCGCGCCGACGAGCGCGGCGCCGACGCCGTGATCGTCTTCGACTCAGGAATGCTCGACGCCGAGACGCCCGCGCTCACGCTGGCCACGCGCGGCATGGTGATGGCGCACATCGAGGTGCGCACCGGCCGCCAGACCGCCCACTCGGGCATGTACGGCGGCGCCGCGCTGAACGCCTTCCACGCGCTCCACCGCGCGCTGGGCGCCGTGCTGCCGGGCCCCGACGGGCGCCTGCCGGAGCCGCTGCGCGCCGGGATCATCCCGCCGTCCGCGGCGGAGCTCGAGAGCTGGGCGGCGCTGCCGCCGGGCGAGCAGGTGCTGGCCGAGGTCGGAGCGCGGCCGGCCGACGCACGCGCCGTCGAGGAGGTCTACATCCGCACGACCGCCGAGCCGTCGCTGGACGTGCACCGGGTCGCGGGCGGCGAGGCGCGCACGATCGTGGTCCCGGTCGCGAGCGCCGACCTGTCGGTCCGGATCGTCGGGGGCCAGCGCTCGCAGGAGATCGCCGCCAACCTCGAGCAGTTGCTGCGCGAGGCGCTGCCCGACGGCGCCGAGCTGACGTTCAGCTGCGACCGCGCCGAGCCCTCGGCGTTCGATCCCGAGCTCCCGGCGCTGCAGGCCGCGCGGCGGGCGCTCGCGAGGGCCGCGGGGCGCGAGCCGGTGCTGCTGCGCACCGGCGGCACGCTGCCCGTGCTGGCCGCGTTCGCCGAGCGCGGCATCCCCGCGATCGTCTCCGGCTTCTCGCTGCCCGAGGACAACCTGCACGCGCCGGACGAGTCCTATCGCGTGGAGAGCCTGGAGCTCGGCGCCCGCGCCGCGCGCGCGCTCTACGAGGAGCTGGCCGGCCTGGCGTGACCCGCGAGGAGGAGCTGCTCGCCGCGCTGCACGAGCTGCCGAAGGAGTGGCGCAAGGCCAAGGCGCTGCTCGGCGCCGAGCCGTTCGGCGAGCTCGTCGACCTCTACGCCGGGCGCTCCTCCGACGCGCTGCTCGAGCTCGCCCGCGAGGGCGAGCCGGTCGCGGCGCGCGCGGCGCTCGAGGCGCTCGCGCGGCGCGAGCGCGACGAGGATCTGGGCGAGGCGCTGGGCGAGCTCGTCGGCCCCGTCCGCCCGCAGACCGCGGTCTTCCTGCTGCGCGCGCTCGACACCCACTACGGCGACGGGCTCGTCTACCGCATCCTCACGTGGGGCGGACCCGCCTGGCAGAAGGCGCCGTTCGAGGACCTGCGGGCGCTGATCGCGCGCCGCGACGAGGACTTCACGATCGGCCCGGTGCCCGAGGTCTGGCTGCAGAGCACGCTGCACCTGCTGCGGCGGCTCGGCGACGTGCTGGCACCCGGGATCGCCGCGCCGCTCGAGGCGCGCGTGGCGGTCGGCGGCGCGCTGACCGCGATGAGCGAGATCGGGCGCACCTGGACGTCCGCGGCCGCGTGGTCGCTCGACCGCGAGCTCGTCGTCGACGAGACGTTCGGCGCGCAGCTGGACGAGCTCGAGGAACGGGTCACCGAGCGCCGGCCGGTGCTGGTGGTCGGCGAGTCCGGCACGGGGCGCAGCGCCCGCCTGCGCGCGCTCGGCGCGCGCGTGGCGCGGCGCCACTGGGGCGTGCTGGAAGCCGGCGCGAGCGAGGTCAACGCCGGCCAGACGTACATCGGCCAGCTCGAGGCGCGCGTGCGCACGATCACGTCGACGCTCGCCGGCCGCGACGTCCTGTGGATCGTCCCGCACTTCGAGGAGCTGCTGTGGGCCGGCACCCACAAGCACTCGAGCACCGGCATCCTCGACATGCTGCTGCGCGCGCTGGAGGGCGGCGCGCGGATCGCGATCGCCGGCGAGATCGACCCCGCGGCCTACGAGCGGCTGTTGCGCGCCCGCCCGGCCATGCGCGACCTGTTCGAGCCGCTGCGCGTCGAGCCGGCGAGCGAGGCGGCGACGCTCTCGCTGGCCGAGCGCCTGGCCGAGCGGCCGGTGGCGCGCGAAGCGCTCGCGCTGGCGCGCCACTACCTGCCGGGCGCGCTGCCCGGGTCGGTCCTCTCGCTGCTGCGGCGCGCCGGGGCGGGCGCGACGGTCGCCGACGTGCTGGCCGCCGTGGCGGAGCGCTCCGGCCTGCCGCTGTCGCTGCTCAACGAGTCCGAGCGGCTGGACGTCGACGCGCTACGGCGCTTCTTCTCGACCCGCGTGGTCGGCCAGCCCGAGGCGGTGGAGTGCGTGGTCGAGCGGGTCGCGCTGGTCAAGGCCGGGCTCACGGACCCGACGCGCCCGCAGGCCGTGCTGCTGTTCGTCGGACCGACCGGTACGGGCAAGACCGAGATCGCCAAGGCGCTGGCGGAGTTCCTGTTCGGCTCGCCGGAGCGCATGATCCGGATCGACCTGTCCGAGTACCAGAGCTTCGGCAGCGCCCGCCGGCTGCTCGGCGAGGGCGAGTTCGACGATCCGTCGCTGGTCGGCGCGATCCGCCGCCAGCCGTTCTCGGTCGTGCTGCTGGACGAGTTCGAGAAGGCCGACCCGGGCGTCTGGGACCTCTTCCTGCAGGTGTTCGACGACGGGCGGCTGTCCGATCCGCGCGGCGAGCCGGCGGACTTCCGCCACGCCGTGATCATCATGACCTCGAACCTCGGGGCGAAGATCCCGACCGGCGCGGGGATCGGCTTCAACCCGGAGTCGGGCTTCACCGCGGGCAGCGTGACCCAGGCGGTGACGCGGGCGTTCCGGCGCGAGTTCCTCAACCGGATCGACCGCGTGGTCGTGTTCCGCCCGCTGTCGCGGCCGGTCATGCGCGACATCCTGGAGGCCGAGCTCGAGGCGGTGCTGGCGCGGCGCGGGCTGCGCTCGCGCGACTGGGCGGTCGAGTGGGATGACTCGGCGCTCGAGTTCCTGCTCGCCGAGGGCTTCACGCCCGACCTCGGCGCGAGGCCGTTGAAGCGCGCCGTGGAGCGGCACTTCCTGACGCCGCTGGCGCTCGCCATCGCCGCCCACGACTACCCGCGCGGCGACCAATTCCTGTTCGTGCGGGCGGGCGCGGCCGGCCTGGACGTCACGTTCGTGGACCCGGACGCGCAGGAGCCGGTCGAGCCGGCGCGCGAGGCGCCGGCGTCGCTCGTCGCGCTGGCACGCGACGGCGGCGACGCGCCCGGCGTGCTGCGCGCGGCCTACGACGAGGTGCGGGCGCGGATCGATGATCCGGGCTGGCAGGCCGAGAAGGCCGCGCTGCTCGAGCGGCTGGGCGAGCCCGGCTTCTGGGACGACGGCGGGCGCGTCTCGGTCCTCGCCGGCATCGAGCTGCGCGACCGCATCGAGGCCGGCGCGCGCAGCGCCGGCTCGCTGCTCAACCGCGGGCGGGCGGGATCGATCGTGCGCCGCGCGGCGCAGCGGCTGCTGCTGCTGCGCGAGGCGCTCGACGCGCTGGAGGCGGGCGAGCCCGCCGACGCGCTGCTGCGCGTGGACGGCGAGGCGGGCTTCGGCGCGCGCGTGGCGGACATGTACCGCGGTTGGGCGCGCCAGCGCGGCATGCGCTTCGAGGTGCTCGAGGAGCGCACGAACCGCCGCGGGTACCGGCTGCTGGCCTCGGTCGGCGGCTTCGCGTCGCTGCGCACGCTGCGCCCGGAGGCCGGGTTGCACGTGCTCGAACGGCCTGACGGGCACGGCGGCTACGAGCGGGTGCGGGTCCGGGTCGCGGTCGCGCCCGACGTGCCCGGCGGGCCGCCGCCCGCCGAGGCGCTCGCCGCGGCGGCCGCGGGGCGCGCGCGGATCGTGCGCCGCTACCGCGAGCGCCCGACCCCGCTCGTGCGCGACGCCGTGCGCGGCTGGCGGACCGGCCGCCTGGACTTCGTGCTGGCCGGCGGCTTCGACCTCGTCGAGTAGCGGTGGCCGACGTCGTCGAGCAGGCCTCCTCGAACGCCGCCGTGCTGGTCCGCAGCGCCCAGGGCGAGGCGCTCGGTCGCGCGCTCGCCGGGCCGGGGGTGCGCGTCGAGACGCCCCACGGTCACGCCGCACCCCCGGGCTCGTCCACCCGCCACGATTCACGCGTTCCCGTCAGAGCATGAGCGCCAGCTCGACCAGAATCCAGCGCACCCGAATTCGACGCGACGCGTTCCTGGCGAGCCGCCGCACGCTCCCGCGTCAGGCGGTGAACGTCGGCCTGGATCTCCTCCAGCGGCCGCAGCCGGAAGCGCCGCTCGGACAGACCGACCCGCCCGGCGGCGCGCGCGACCGCGTCCAGGACGTCGGGCCGGTCTGAGACGTAGATCAGGCCGCCAGCGATCCGGCCATTCGCGAGCGCGTCGTCATAGCCCCGCAGGATCGCGTCCAGACGCCGCGGCCCCTTCAACGACAGCTCGACCTCGACCGCCACCCGCGCACCCCGCACCCTGATCCCCAAATCCGGGCGATGACGCGCCCGGCTCCCGACCACGCCACCGGCACCAACCACTCCTCACGGCCGCGCGCCTCGCGGTCGCTCACCCACTCGCGCTCCCGCAACGTCAGCAGCGCCGCGACCCACGAGACCGCGCGCGCGTGCCGCAACCCCGACCCATGCGTCGAGCCGGTGCGCACGTCCCCGCGATCGGCGCCGGCCTCGCGTCGGCCCGCGGCGGTGATCGCGACCACGCTGCCGCCGGGATCAAACGACCGGACCACCAGGCCCGCCTCCGCCAGCCGGGCGAGATGCGAATACGTCGCGCTACGCCCGAACCCCAACGCCAGCCCGAGCGGCTCAACGCCCGCGACCTCGACCCGCGCAAGCCACCGCAACGCCTCCACACTGCGCCACCCCGGCCCGCGCACCCTGCCGCCGCGACCGCTCACCCGCCACCACCCGCACCCCGGCTACCGCGCTCGCTGCCCGCCCGGCCCTGCCCGCCCGTTCGTCCTTCTCTTTCTCCGTCTCCGGCCGCCGACGCCTGCCCTCCTCCCTGTCTCTTTCTTCTGCTTTCTGTCTTTCTGGTTTTCTGTCCTTAGATGACTCCGCACGTCCGCTGATCTCTCACCACCACTTCTTGGGGGGACTGGCTCCGACCCCGACCGAACCCGAGAAGAATGAACGTGGTGCGGGCGGGGTCGGAGCCAGGCCCCCCACCAACCCCGCATGAACACTGGGATCAGCGGACGGGCGCTACGGAACCCAATCCACAGCAAAATCCACAGCGCCCCACCCCCCGAACACCCACCGCCGACCCACCCGCCCGAAGCGATCAACGCCCGCCATCGCGGCGATACTGCGACCGATGCAGATCGCCCAGGCCGTGCTCGGCATCGCGCTGCTGGCGACCGCAGTCGTGATGATCGCGGGCCGTCAGCGGCTCGGGGCGCGAGCTCGACGACGCGGCTCGCCGGCGGCGACGCCGACGATCCTGTGGCTATTCCTCGGCACGCTGCTCGCGACCAACGGCGTGCTCCAGCTCGTCCTCGCGCTCGCCTAACGCCGGCCCGTCGCCGCACGCCCGACCTGGAGAGCCGCCCGGTCACTCGGCGCCTTCCTCGCCCGTGACTTGGGCGGCGGCGTCTAGCAGGGCCGCCCGGGCGCGGATCGCGAGCTCGGCGCGATCGCCGGCCCGGACGCCGTGCAGGTCGACCTCGACCAGGCGCAGCAGCTCCACTGCGGCCTCGAGCACGCCGGTCGCGAGGAACTTGATCCCCAGCGTCCGCGGCTGTCCGGTCCGCACCGGGCGCGCCAGGCTGCGCAGGTAGGCCGAGTCGGCCTCGGTGAGCTCCACGCTCTGGCGCACCCGGGCCCCCGCGGCAGCGACACCGCTCGCGGCGGGCTGGCCGGTTGGCGTGTTGCGGCCGGCGAGCCCGCCGGTCGCGCTCGAGCGCGCGAACAGCCCCGCGACGGCCGCGCCGGCATCGGCGCGCCGGACCGCGCTCATCGATCCGCTCCGATCGCGGCAAGCTCGACGCGCGCCCGGACGATCACCTCGGCCGCGAGGTCGCGGTAGTCCTGGCTGACCGGATGGCCCGGGTCGGTCTGGCCGACCGCCAGGCCCGCGGCGTGCGCGTCACGGACCCGCGTGCTGTGCCGGATCGTCGCCCCGCACAGCGCGCCCCCGGAGTCCGGGCCGAACAGGCGCTCGAGCTGTGCGCGGATCTCGCGCGCGTGCCGGGTCCGCTCATCGGCCTGCACGCCGACGATCCCCCAGTAGCGCAACGCGGGGTTGTCGTAGGCGCGGACCTCCTCGACGGTCTCCATCAACACCGCCAGCCCCGCGACCGAGAGAAAGTCCAGCTGCGTCGGGACCAGCCGCTGTCGGCCGCGACCAGCGCGTTCATCGTCAACGCCGTCATCCCGGGCGGACAATCGACCAACACGACCTCGAAGCGCTCCCGCACCCCCAGCCGTTGCAGGCCTCGGCGCAGGCGCTGGCTCGCGCCACCCCGGACCGCTCGCCAAGCGCCCGCTCCGCGCTCGCCAACGCCGTACTCGCCGGCACCAACCACGTGCCCCAGCGCGTCTCGTGCACCACCGCCCCAAGTGGGACCGTGTCGTCGAACTCCTCGGGCATCAAGAGCCGGCTCACGGTCCGCTCCGGCGGCGTGTCAAACCCCAGGCCCGCCAACACCTCAAGCGAAGACTGCGGATCGAGCCCAACCTGCAACACCCGCAACCCGCACTCCGCGAGCGCGAACCCGAGATCCTTCGTCAACGACGTCTTGCCCGCGCCGCCCTTGCGATTGAGCACCGCCACCACCACGCTCACCGCGCACCCCCGGCGCGCGCAATCGCGCAACTGCGCCACTGCGTGGCCGCGCTGCTGCGGGCGTGCGCTCGCGCGCGGCTGCGCAGCGACGCAGCGACGCGGCGGCAGACCAGCGCAGCAGCGCAGCGACACGGATGCGCAGCGACGCCGCGGCGAACGAGCGCACGAGCGCACCGGCTCGATTGCGCCGCGACGCGACGGCGGGTGAGCGCAGCGGCGCACCTGCGCAGCTGAGCGCGCGCGCCGACGCGCAACCGCGTCCAGCCGCGGCGACCGTCCCGGCGGAGAGCGATCGGGTCGCGCGTGGACATCCAGCGGTCCGGGCGCAACGAGCGGCGCGTGCGAGGTCCCGTCGGCTCGGCGGTGGCGAGCCGTTGGCGTGGTGGAGCGGGGCTGGTGCGGTCATGGACGTGCCTCCTTAGGACGGGCGGGTTCGATCGGGTGCTGCAGGTCGTGGGGGAGCTGCCAGCGGCCGCGGGCCAGGTCGGCCCGGTAGCGCGCGGCGCGCGCGCCGACGCCGTCGAGCTCCTCAAAACGGTCGGGCTCGACGAGCTCGACGGCGCGGCCGAGCGCACCGGCGAAGTGGGCGAGCGCGAGCTGCGCGTTCGGCCACGCCGCGGGATCGCCGCCGGCTATCAGCACGCCATCGCGGACGCGCCGGCGGCGCTGTTCGGCGGTCTCGCGCCGCGGCGCCCCGGTCCGAAACGCGAACCGCCACGGCGACGGCGACGCCGCGGCCGCGCCCCGGGCCACGGCTCGCGAGCGAGCGCCGGCGATCCGGGCGGCGTCGTGCGCGAGGCGAGCCGCCAGCGCCGGCGTGACCCGGCCGGCGGCCGCCGGCCCGAGCGGGCCACCATGGCCGGCCCGTAGCGATACGTCACCCACGCCTCTCGCAAGCGCCCCAACGGACACGCCCGACCCATCGGCCACCCCAGCACGCTCACCGCCCGCGCCGACGCCTGCCGAGCGATCACGTCCTCACGCCAGCCAGCCGCCTCACGTCGCGCCGCGACACGATGCACCACCAGCGCGTCGAAATCGTGGCGCGACAGGCGCGCGACCTCCTCGGTGCATGCCGTTCGCTGCGGCTGCGAGCCCGACTCCGGTCCGGTGGTCGCGCGAGTGCGCGCGCCCGTCTGATCGACAACCGCTACTGAGCTCGAGACCGTTCGAACTGCCGGCCATGCGAGTGGCGCCGGGATCCGTGTCGTCTCAGCTCTCCGCGAGCGTTGCGGGGACACCAACACCTGCGCCGCCGGAGGTGGCGCTCCAACGGGATGCGTCAAATCTCTACGAGCCCGCGCCGCGGCGATCTCCGCCTCGACACGACGGCGTCGACGCGCCTCGGCGATCGCGCGCCACCGCGCCCGCGCCAGCCGCCGCCGAGTGCTCGCACTCGGGACCCCGCCGGCGCGGCGGATCGCGCCCAGCGACCGCGCCCGCCGCGGCCGGCGGCTACGCGCCCGCTCACGCCGCCTCCAGCCACGCGCCCGGCGCTCAGCGACGCGCAACTCCTCCGCGCTCGGCGCGGGCGCCGCCTGCAGCACGATCTGCGTCCGCCACCACAAGCCCCTGCCGTCGCGCTCGGGCTCATGCGCGATCACGCCGCTGACCTGCAGGTCGTCGAGCCAACGCTGCACCGACCGCCGATGCGCCGCCACAAACCGGCCACGCTCCAACGCGTCCACGGGCGGGGTGCCCCAGCCCATCACCGGCGCCAACCCGATGACCAGCTGCTCGATCGAGCACGCGAACCGCCCCGAGCGCGCTGCGTGCCCGAGCCGGAACAGATACCGCTTCAGCGCATACACCCGCGCCTCCAGACGATCGTCACCCGGCGTCGCGCACCCCCGCGCACGCCGTGCCCGAGCCAGCAGCGCGTGGACGACCAGGCGGCCCGGCTCGGGCGGCAACGGCTCGATCGCGGGCCTGTACCACGGCCCGCGCCGACGAGCGCGATACGACGCGGATACGCGATCCAGCGGCACCGCCAACGCCCGACGGCGCCGCGGCAGCAGACAGCACCACGCCCGCGAGCGGACGCTCGCGGCGCAGCTGGAGAAACCCCGAGCGACCGTGCGCGGCACGCTTCGGGCGCGCGACGAACCGGCCCCTCGGCGAGGGGTTGCCGATCCGTCCGGCGGACGGCTAGAGTTCGGGTCACTTGCATATGTGGGCGCTCCTCGCGGAGCGCTGAGTGGCCGGAAGGCCGCAGCGGAAGACCGGGCGGGCACCCGGTCTTTCTCGTTCTGCGGCACGCGTATCAGGCGGGCCGCGGCACCGCCTCAGGCGATCGGGCTCCGAGAACGGCGAGAGCTTCTGGCCACGAGCGCCGTGCGGTGCGTAGGTCGGCGCCGCGAACGGAGTTGCTTGTTCCCTGCTTGTTCCCTTGGCTGATCGAGCCGGGCTACGGACTCCGGGCGGGGACGCCGACTGGGCCCGTTTGCAGGCACGACGTGAGGTGGGCGGTGGCGGGCTCGAACCGCCGACCTCCTGCTTGTAAGGCAGGCGCTCTGACCAACTGAGCTAACCGCCCGAGACGGCGCTAGGCCGCGGAATCCGCCCCCAGGATAGACACGCGCCCGCGCCTTCGGACGTATCGGTTGGAACGCGGAGGCTGCCACGGCGGTCCACGCCCGTCAGCGCGGTCTCCGGACGGACACCACGCGTCGGCGGGCGCTGTGGTATCTCCGTGTGGTGCTGCGTCGCGCCACCGCGGTCGTCGTGCTGGCAGCCCTCGGCTTTGCCGTGGGTTGGCCTTCGCTTCACCCCGCCCAAGCGGGCGTGCTGGCGGCGCGTGGAGCGGTGCGGTTGGTGGACATCAGCGGAAGGCAGCTGCCCGGCCGTTGGCAGTCCTGGGCGCAGGCTTCGCTCGTGCCGACCGTGAAGGGGCGCGTCACCGTGCGGCTCACCGGTTGCCCGTCGATGACGAAGGCGGCGGGCTGCGTCTACACGCGCGATCCGCGTGTCATCTACCTCGCGCGCGGGCTGAACAACCCGCGGGGCGTGATGCTGCACGAGCTGGGGCACGTCTACGACCTGACTGTCCTGAGCAACGAGGATCGCGTGCGGTTCAGGCAGATCATGCGGATCCCGGCCGCGCGGGAGTGGTGGGCCGGGCAGACGCCGCCGGCGGAGTGGTTCGCCGAGGGCTACTCGTGGTGCGCACGCTATGCGCACATCGTCTCGCTCGAGCGCTACGCGATCTACCGCTACCGCCCGAGCGCGGCGCAGCACCGACGGGTCTGCGCGCTGATCACCGCCGCGGCACGGGATAACCGGCCGCCCGCGCCGCCACATTCGCCGCCCGTGGTGTCGGAGGACCCGACGCCGCCGGCCGGACCACCGGTGGCGCCCGGCGCAGTGCCCCGCGACGCGGTCGCGACCGTGACGCCGACGCTGACGGTGCTCCCCGCCGCGAGTCCGGCTCGGAGCCCGACGCCGGCGCCCACACCGTCGCCGACTCGCACGCCCACGCAGACACCGACGCCGACCGCCACGGCTTCCGCGTCGCCGACACCGACGCCGACGGCGACCGCGTCGCCCACGCCCACGCCGACCGCCACGGCCACCCCGACCGCGACGCCGACCCCGGAGCCGACTCCGACGGACACGCCGACGCCCGAGCCCACCCCTTCGGCGACGTCCACCCCCACCGCCGAGCCCACCCCGACGGACGCGGACGCCGTCCCCACGCCGGACCCGACCGCACTTCAGAGCCTGCCCGGGGAGCTCTTCCTCTCCCTGCGCCCACCGTCGGCGCTGCTCGGCCCCATCGGCTCCTAGAGCCCTCGTGCGATCATCACGGCGTATGGATCGGTCAGTGCTCTGGCGCGCCGCGCTGCTGCAGGCGCTGACGCTCACGGCCGTCGCGCTCGTGCTGGGCACAGCGCTCGACCATGACTTCTTCGTCCACTGGGGCTGGCTGGCCGGGCCCGGCGCGTGGGCGGCGTGCGCGCTGTTCACCGGCGCAGTGCTTCGCCTGCCGCTCGTGGCGGTGTTGATCGGCGCGGCGCTGGCCGGGCTGCCGAGCCTGGCGAGCGTGCTGATCGGCGTCCACTGGCTGGGCGCGCCGTTCGCCGTCGCCATCTTCGCCGTGTGGTGCGCGCGGATTCGGCCCGTCGAGGTGGCGTGATGGACCTTGGGCTCGAGGATCGCGTCGCGCTCGTCACCGGCGGCTCGAAGGGCATCGGGCGCGGGATCGCCGAGGCGCTGGTGGCCGAGGGCGCGCGCGTGGCGCTCACCTCGCGCTCCGCCGAGCGCGCCGAGACGGTCGCGGCGGCCGTCGGCGCGCGCGGATATGCCTTCGACTCCTCCGAGCTGGACGCTGTAGCGCCGCTGCTCGACGCGGTGCGCGCGGACCTCGGCCCGATCGACGTCTACATCGCCAACACGGGCGGCCCTCCCGCGGGCCAGCCGCTCAGCTTCACCCGCGAGCAGTGGGAAGTCGCGCAGCGCACACTCCTGCTCTCCCCGATGGCGATCCTCAAACGCGTGCTGCCGGAGATGGCCGCGCGCGGCTTCGGACGCGTCGTGGCGATCGGCTCGATGGCGGTGCGCGAGCCGCTGGACGTCCTGCAGCTCTCCAACGCGCACCGGCCCGGCCTGGTCGCGGCGTTCAAGGTGCTCGCGCGGCAGTTCGGCAAGGACGGGATCACGCTGAACACGGTCCACCCCGGCCGGATCGCCACCGACCGCATGATCGACACATCGGGCTCGCTCGAGGCCGCCCAGACCCAGGCGCGCGAAAGCGTGCCGGTCGGCCGGCTCGGCACCGTGGAGGAACTCGCCGCCGCGGCGGTGTTCCTGTGCTCCGAGCAGGCCGCCTACATCACGGGCACGGCGCTGCTGGTCGACGGCGGCGTCACCCACAGCGTCTGACCTAGACTGTCAGAGCCGTACGCCCCCATGGTGTAGCGGTTAGCACGCAAGCCTTTCACGCTTGTAGCACGGGTTCGATTCCCGTTGGGGGTACTTCTCGGCGCGGCTAGGTCGGCTCCTCGTCGGGCCAGTGCCCGTGCGCGGCGAAGAACTCGCGCGCGGCCTCCTCGTCGTCTCGATCGTGGCGCCCGGCGGCGATGAAGTAGACGACGATGACGCACATGGCCAAGCTGAGCACGCACGCGACCGCCGCATAGACCGTTTGCAGCATCCCCCGCATATTGACGTGTGGCGAAGGAGCCCGCGATGACAGACGACCTCGCGGGGGCCGGTCCGCGCGAGGCGAACCGCCTGCGGGTGCTGCAGGCGCTGCTGCGGCACCCGGCCAGCAGCCGCGGCGACGTCGCCCGCAGCACGGGGTTGTCCCGGGCGACGGTGTCGGCGCTCGTGGACGAGCTCGAGGCCGCCGGGATGGTGGAGCAGCAGGCCGACGAGCGCGCCGGCGGCCGGCCGCGCCCCGCCGGGCGCCCGCCGCTGCAGGTGTCACTCGCGCCCCAGGCGGCGTTCGCTCTCGGCCTCGACTTCGGGCACGGGCACATCCGCGCCGCGGTCTGCGACCTCTCGGGCCGGATCGTCGCGGACCGCTGGTCGGCAGCGCGGATGGACCACGCGCCGGTCGCGAGCATGGACCTCGCGCAGCGGCTGGCGGAGGAGACGCTCGAGGCCGCGAACGTGGATCGCGCCCACCTGATCGGCGTCGGGATGGGGCTAGCCGCGCCGATCGACTCCGCGCACGGCACGGTGCACGCGGACGGCATCCTGCCCAGCTGGAGCGGGATTCGCCCCGCGGCAGAGATGGAGGCGCGGCTCGGGCTGCCGGTCCGGATCGAGAACGACGCCAACGTCGGCGCGCTCGGGGAGCACATGTTCGGCGCCGGGCGCGCCGTCAACGACATGGCCTACGTACGGCTCTCGGCGGGAGTCGGCCTCGGGCTGATCCTGAACGGCCGGCCCTACCGCGGGGTCACCGGCGTAGCCGGGGAACTCGGGCACCTGCGCGCCGTCGACGACGGGCTGATCTGCCGCTGCGGGAACCGCGGCTGCCTGGAGACCGTCGCGAGCCCGCCGGCAGTGGCGGCGCTGCTCGAACGCAGCCGCGGAGAACCGATGACCGCGGGGCGCCTGTTCGACCTCATCCGCGGCGGCGATCGCGGCGCCCAGCGTGCCGTGGCGGACGCGGCGGTGGCAGTCGGCGAGGCGATCGCCGCCGTCGTGAACCTCCTCAACCCCGCACTCGTCGTGGTCGGCGGCGAGCTCGCCGCCGCCGGCCCCACCCTGCTCGAGCCGCTGATCTACACCGTCCAGCGGCACGCGATGGCGCCCGCCGCGTCCGCCGTCCAGATCACGCTCGGCAAGCTCGGCGAGCGCGCCGAGGTGCTCGGCGCCGCGGCGCTGCAACTGTCGCAGGCGCCGCAGGCGCTTGCACGGAGGTTCGCGGCCTAGGACAGCGTGAAGTCGGCGCGGGCCTGGCCGACGCTGCCGTCACGAGCGGTGACGATCGCGATCACGCGCACCGCACGGGGCCTGGTTCCGACGGCGAGCTTGCGGCTCGCGAACGGCGTCGGCAGCACGACGGCCCGCACGGCGCCCGGGACGGGCTCGAGCACGACCTTGACCCCCAGTGGCCGCACGCGGCCCTTGTCCAGCAGCTCGATCAGGCGGAACTCCACGTCGGCGATCGACTTGTCGCTGCTGACCGAGAACGGCAGGCCGGACTCGCGCAACACCTTGCTGCGGCGCTTAGCGCTCGCCGGGAGCCCGAGCTTGACGACCGGCGCGCGAACTCCGGCCGACGCGGTGGGCGCGGCCGGGGCTACCGCCGCGCCGCACGTCGCGGTGGTCACGGCCGCGGGCAGCTTGATGAAGTCGAACCGCGGCATGACCACGGGGATGTCGAAGTCGCGCAGGCGCGCGTTGGTGGGATCGGCCATCGCTTACAGATCCGTCGGGATGTCGAGGTGGTAGGGGTGGCGCTCCTGGTAGTCGATCGCGAGCTGCAGGATCACGGCGTCGGCACCGAACGGCGCGGCCATGTCGATGCCGACCGGGATGCCGGTGTTGGCGTCGCGGCCGACGGGCAGATTCAGGCACGGCCAGCCGGTGGTGTTCGGCCGGCTCGACTCGACGCCGGAGAACCCGCCCGTGCTGTCGTTGTTGCGGACCGGCGGGGTCTGGACCTTCTGCGGCCATAGGCAGGCGATGATGTTGTTGTCGGCGAACACCTTGCCCCACGCCTCGGAGTATTCGCGGCGGACGTGGTGAGCGCCGAACAGGTCGGCCGCCGTGAGCGCCGCGGCCCGCTGCTGGAGCTGCTGCTTCTGCGTCTCGATCGTGGCGATCGACGTGCGGAAGCGCGTGCGCACCGCGCCCTCGATGCGCGGGTCGTCGCTCGCGGCCGTCGCGTAGGTGTCACGCAGCGTCCACGCGTTCTCGGCGTTCTGGTAAACGCTGCTGGCCGAGACTTTGCTGCCGTTGACCGGATCGGGGTTCGCGGCGGAGAAGTACGTCGTGTTGCCCAGGTTCGACGCGACCGGCGTGATCTTGACGATCTCGGCGCCGAGGTCGGCGAACTGCTGCACGGCCGCGCGCAGGCGCTCGAGGATGCCCGGCGCCCAGTTGGCCCGGGCGGGCGACGTCTCGGTCTCGACCGTGGAACCGATCCGCAGGCCCGCGAACGGCTTGTCGCCCGGACGCGGCGCGAGCGGGAACCCGTTCGGGAACGGCGGCGCCTGCTCGGAGCGCGGGTCACGCGGGTCGGCGCCGGAGATGACGCCGAGCAGCATCGCGACATCCGCCATCGAGCGGCCCATCGGCCCGCAGGTGTCGAGGCTCGTGCTCGAGACGGTCACGCCGTACTTGGGCACGAGGCCGTAGCTTGGCTTGATCGAGCCGACGCCGACGTTCTGCGCCGGGTTGCGCAGCGAGTTGCCGGTGTCCGAGCCGGTCGCGAGCACCGCCAGGCGTGCGGCGATGGCGGCCGCCGAGCCGCCCGAGGAGCCGCCGACGCAGAGCGTCCGCTTCCACGGGTTGGCGGTCTGCGGGCACGTGTCGTCGTTGGTCCATGGGCCGGTGTGCGTCAGCCCAAGGATCGGCATGTGGGCCTTGCGCAGGCGCTCGGCCACCACCGAATCGCCCGCGGCGATGTTGCCGGCGGCCAGCGGGCAACCGATCGTGAGCTCCTCGCCGGCGACGGCGTAGATGTCCTTGAGGGCGACCGGGACCCCGCAGCCGAAGGGGACCGGATCGCCGCCCGCGGCGGCCGCGTCGAGCGCCTTGTCGGCGTCGGCCGCGATCGAGAGCGCGAGCGTTGGCGTCGTGCGAACGTAGGCGTTGAGCAGCCCGTTGTTGCCGTAGACCGGGATGTCGACGTTGCGCGAGGGCACCGAGAACATGCCGTTGCCGTTGAGCTTGTCGATGCGTGCGAGGAACGCCTTCGTGACGTTGACGCTGGTGACGTCGCGGGCGAGCAGCATCGCCGCCAGTTGCGTGCCGGTGAGGAACGGGAGGTCCGCGCCGCCCTTGACGGCGGCCAGCCCGGCCTGGCGCTGGGCCTCCAGATAGGCCTGCGTTGCGGTTGGGAGCGCCTGGAGCGTCGGCGCGTCGGCCTCCGCGGTCTTGGGTCGCAGCCCCGGGATGGCGACGCCAACTCCTGCGAGGGCCGCCGTGCCCATGAAACGTCGACGCGAGATACTCGCCGGCATCTGATCCTTTCGAGAGTGAGGGCGGCGATCACATCACGAGGCCCTCGACTCCCTCTCCGACGCGCTGGCGGAGCTGGCGAGCGGGCCGCTGGACCGCCAGTCCACCCGCGCCGAGTGCCGCCGGCAGGGATCGAACCTGCGCACATCGGATTAAAAGTCCGTTGCTCTACCGCTGAGCTACGGCGGCGCGTTCTCACGCGAGAGTATCGCGCCTGCTGCGACGGAAAGCTGGTGTAGCGGGTACGCTTGGGGCCGAGTGAGTGTGGGTGGGGCCGAGACGGGGGGCCGTCGCCGCCGGCGAACGCCTGAGGTGGCGGAGGCGGAGATCGTTGCCGCGGCCGAAGGGCTGCTGCGCGAGCGTCCGTTCCGTGAGCTGACCGTCGACGAGGTCATGCGCCGGACCGACCTCTCGCGACCGTCGTTCTACGTCTACTTCCGCGACCGCCACCAGTTGATGCTGCGAGTGGTCGAGCACATCGGCGCCGAGCTGCGCACGATGTCGCAGCGCTGGTACACCGGCTCGGGCGACGGGCCGGCGCAGGCGCGCGAGGCGATGGAGGGCTTCGTCGAGGTCTACGCCGAGCACGGGCCGGTGCTGCGCGCCCTGTCGGACGCCGCCGCCGACGATCCCGAGGTCGAGCGCGTCTACGGCGGGCTCGTGCAGACGTTCGTGGACGTGACCGCGCGGCACATCGAGGCCGAGATCGCCGCGGGACGCGTCCTGCCGCTCGAGGCCGCCGAGACCGCCAAGGCGCTCGTGTGGATGATGGAGCGCTACCTGCACCGCTCACTGGGCAGCCCCCACGGCACGAAGCCAGCGGTGGTGGCGCAGACGCTCACCACGATCTGGACCCGCGTGCTCTACGGCACGAGCTGACGCGCCGCCCACACGCTGAGCGCCGCGCCCGCGGCGGCCAGGGCGCTGACCCCGATCGCTCCCGTCGCGGGGAGCTCGCGGCGAGCGTGCAGCGTGGCCACGCAGTCGGTGGCGTCCGCGAGCGCGCCGGCCAGCAGCCACTCGCGCGGCGGCCGCGCGCCGGCCAGCGCGCGTGCGGTGCCGACGCCGATCGCCACGTCGCGCGCTCCGAGCGCCGCCGCCAGCACGCGGCCGCTCCCGGTGGCCGAGTCGCGGCCGGTCCAGGCGGCGACGAAGAGGCGCGGCGCGAGGACGAGCCCCGCGCCGAGCGCGATGCGGCCGTACGCGAGCTGCACAGCGATCGAGCGGGCGTCCACGCTAGTGCTTGAAGTGCCGCCGGTGGGTGAAGACCATGCTGATCCCGGCGGCGTCGGCCGCCTCGACGACTTCGTGGTCGCGGACCGAACCGCCCGGCTGGATGATCGTGGCGATCCCCGCGTCGATCGCGAGCTGCGGACCGTCCGGGAACGGGAAATACGCATCGGAGGCGAGCGCGGCCCCGAGCAGCGAGGACCCCGCAGCGCGGGCCTTGTCGATCGAGAGGCGGACGGAGTCCACCCGGCTCATCTGTCCCGCGCCGATCCCGACGGAGGCGAGGTCGTTGGAGAGCACGATCGCGTTCGAGCGCACGTGCTTGCAGACCTTCCAGGCGAACAGCATCTCGCCCCATTCGGCCTCGGTGGGCTTGCGCTCGGTGACGACCTCCATCTCGGTGCGGTCCTCGAGGCCCATGTCGCGGTCCTGGACGAGCAGCCCGCCCATCACGCGCTTGACGTCGCGCTCGGCGACGTTGACCATGCGCCGTTCGCCGTCTTCGAGGATGCGCATGTTCGGCTTGGTCGAGAGCAGCTCGAGCGCGTCGTCGGTGAACTGCGGGGCGATCAGCACCTCGCAGAACTGCTTGATCAGCGCCTCGGCGAACGCGCGATCGACGAGCCGGTTGACGCAGATGACCCCGCCGAACGCAGACATCGGGTCGCACGCGAACGCGGCGTCGTAGGCCTCGAGGATCGACGCGCCGACGGCCACACCGCACGGGTTGTTGTGCTTGATGATCGTGCACGCCGGGAGCTCGAACTCCTGCGTCAGCAGGCGCGCGGAGTTCAGGTCCAGGACGTTGTTGAACGAGAGCTCCTTCCCGCCGAGCTGGCGCACCATCGACAGCACGTGCATGCGCGCGCCCGCCTGCGCGTAGTAGGCCGCGCGCTGGTGCGGGTTCTCGCCGTAGGAGAGATCGGTGACCTTCTCGTACGCGTTCAGCATCAGCCCCGGGAAGTCGTCCTGGCGCTCCACGAACCACCGCGAGATCGCGCTGTCGTAGCGCGCGGTGTAGGAGAACGCCTCGGCCGCGAGGCTCTCGCGCGTGCCAAGCGACAGCCGGCCGTCGGCGTCCGTGAGCTCCTGCAGCACGGCGTCGTAGCTCGCCGGGTTCACGACCACGGCAGCGAACGCGTAGTTCTTCGCCGCCGCGCGGATCATCGTCGGGCCGCCGATGTCGATGTTCTCGATGATCTCGTGGTCGGTCGCGCCGCGGCGGCGGGCGGTGGCCTCGAATGGATAGAGGTTCACGCACACGAGGTCCACGAACTCGACCTCGTGCTCGGAGGCCGCGGCCATGTGCTCCTCGTCGTCGCGCAAGGCGAGCAGGCCCGCGTAGAGCTTCGGGTGCAGTGTCTTGACGCGGCCGCCCATGATCTCCGGGAAGCCGGTGAAGTCGGCGATCGGCCGGACCTCGAGGCCGGCCTCGCGCAGTGCGGCGGCGGTCCCGCCGGTGGACACCAGCTCGACGCCGAGATCCGCGAGCCCGCGCGCGAAGTCGACCAGGCCCGTCTTGTCCGAAACCGAGAGCAGCGCGCGCTTGACGCGCACTTCGCCGGGCTGCACCATCGCCTCCATCCGGCCGCGGAAGATAGCTGGAGTGTCTACGGTCACGCGTCCACCAGTACTCGTCGGGGGTGTTCGGGGTCCGGCCGGACCGCGCCGCGAGCGAGCAGCACGATCGCGCCGGTCAACAGGTCATGCTCAAGCGGGCGCAGCGCGGCACGGATCTCCTCGGCGTCCACGGCGCCCGGACGCTCGATCGCGCGCTGGGCGATGATCGGGCCGGAATCGACGCCCTCGTCGACGAAGTGCACGGTGACCCCGAACACCTTGACGCCGTAGTCCAGCGCCTGCTCGACCGCCCGCAGGCCGGGAAAGGCGGGCAGCAGCGCCGGATGGACGTTGATCACCCGCTGCGAGAACGCGGCCAGGAACGCCGCCGAGACGAGCTGCATGTAGCCGGCGAGGACGATCAGCTCGGCGCCGCGGGCGGCCAGCCATTCGGCCATCGCCGCGTCGCGCGCCTCGCGCGAGGCGTGCTCGGCGAGTGGGAAGGCCGCCGTCGCGACGCCGGCCCGCCGAGCGCGGTCCAGTGCCTCGCACCCCGGCTTGTCCGAGCCGACCGCGACGACCTCGGCCTCGCGGCCGTGGACGCGGTCCAGGATCGCCTGCAGGTTCGTGCCCGCGCCCGAGGCCAGGACGCCGAGGCGCAGCCGCGCCGTGGCGTCGCCCGCGAGGTGAGGGGCCGAGCGGACGGTCGGGTCGGGAGCGGCGTCGCCGTCGGGGCTGGGCGGCGATGCCGCGCCGGAGCGCGCGTCCGCCGCTGAGCGGGCACCGGTCATGCGACCTCGAGCTTCGGGAAGCGGCCGCCCGTGGAGCGCAGCGTCCCCGCGGCGATCAGCGCGTCGATGCGCGCGCGTACGTCGTCGGCGTGCAGCTCGCGGAACGCGCCGTAATACGGCAGGCCGTCATAGGAGTGCTGCCTGAGCGCCTTGGAGCTCCCGCCGCGAAGGATCTCGACCGCCCGGGTCCGGCCGACGCCCGGCACCGCGGACGAGACGACGGTCAGGATCGCGTCGTCCAGATCGCCGCCCAGATGCTCCTGACGGGCGGGCACGGGCGCGGCCTGGGCGAGCGCGGGGTCGCACACGTCGCAGCAGGGCACGGAGGGAGCCGGCTGCGTCGCGTCGCCGAAGTGGCGCAGGATGCCCTCGCGACGGCAACCACGACCCTCGACCCACGCCCAGACAGCGTGGTATTGACGCCAGCGCACCCGCGTTCCCTCCTGCAGCGCGGCGCGGCAGGCGGCGAGCGACGTCCGGTCCCAGGTGCCGGTGACGCGCCCCGACACACGGTCCGGCGCCGAGGGCGCCGGCTGGACCACCCCGGTGCGCGCCAGACAGCCGACGATCGCGCGCACCGCCTCCTCCTCGCCGTCGGACGCCAGCTCGCCGAGCGGCACGTCGTAGCGCGGCGGGTCGCCGGTCAGCCTTCGCGCCACCCGCCGTAGCAGCTCCTCCCCCACCTCCGAGCGCTCGATGAAGAAGACGTGCAGGCCCTTGTCCTTGCCGGTGGCGAACAGCAGGCAGCGGGCGGGCGCGCCGTCACGGCCCGCACGGCCGGCCTCCTGGTAGTAGGCCTCGAGCGAGCTGGGGACGGACTCGTGGCAGACGGTGCGGACGTCGGGCTTGTCAACTCCCATGCCGAACGCGTTGGTCGCGACGACCACGGGCACCTCCCCGGCCATGAAGCGCCGCTGCGCCTCGGCCCGCACATCGCGTGGGAGGCCGGCGTGGTAGGTGATGACCTCGACGCCGAGCTCGCGGCCCAGGCGGTCCGCGAGCCGCTCGCACTCCGCGCGCGTGCCCGCGTAGACGATCGCCGGGCGAGCCGCCGGATCGCGCAGCACGCCGGCGATCCCACGGTGCACCGCCTCCTTGCCGGCGCACCGCACGACGGCGAACGACAGATTCGGCCGGTCGAACCCCGTCGCGACGTGGACCGGTTCCCGCAGCCCGAGCCGCGCCACGATGTCCGCCGCGACCTGCGGCGTCGCGGTCGCGGTGCTGGCCATGATCGCCTGTGCCCCCAGCCAGCGCGCCGCGTCGGCCAGCCGGAAGTACTCGGGACGGAAGTCATGGCCCCACTGCGAGACGCAGTGCGCCTCGTCGACCACGAAGAGCCCGATTCGCGCCCGCCGGATCCGGTCCAGGAAGCCGGGCGACGCGAACCGCTCCGGCGCGACGTAGAGCAGCCGCACCTGCCCGGCCACCGCGCGGTCCACCGCACGGCGGTTGTTGGCCGCGTCCTGCTGGGCGTTGACGAGCGCGACCCGGCCCGGCGCCACCTGCTCGAGCGCCTGCACCTGGTCCTGCATCAGCGACACGAGCGGTGAGACGACGAGCGTGAGATCGGTCCGCATCAGCGCCGGCAGCTGGTAGCAGAGCGACTTGCCCGAGCCGGTGGGCATCACCACGAGCACGTCGCTCCCGACCCGGGCGGCCTCGACGGCCGCCCGCTGCCCCGGCCGGAAGCCGTCGAACCCGAACAGCTCTCGCAGCGCGCCGTCGACGTCCGCGGAGCGCGCCACGGGGTCGCACGGCGCCCGCCCGTCGGCCTCACCTAGGTCGAAGGCGGTCTGCGGCGGAGTCTCAAGCCAGGAGAGGGACACGGGCCGGCGACCATATCGGTCGGTCCGGCCAGCATCCCCCGCCTGCGCAGAGTTGTTGCAGTTTCGTTACTTAATCGAGGTGAACGCGAAGTCCCACACGCCGAGGTTCTCGTTGGCGACGCCCTTGACGTCGGCCGAGTGGACCATCGGGGTGCGGTCCCACACCAGCGGCACGGCCGGGGCCAGCGCCGTGATCTGACCGTCCACCGCGCCCCACGCCTTGGCGCGGGCGGTGGGATCGGTGAGCGTCTTGGCCTGCTCGATCGCCGCGTTGACCGCGGGGTCGTTGAGCTGGGACTGGTTCATGTTGCCCTGCGGCAGGATGTTCTTGCCGCTGAACGTGGGATCCAGGAAGGTCTGCCCGTCGGCGAAGTCACGCGTCCAGCCCACGTTCGGGCAGACCTGGACCTCGGCGGCGGGGTAGCCGCAGAAGCGCGTCATCACGACCTGCTGGGACAGCAGGCGCATCTTGACCTTGAAGCCCAGCGCCTCGAAGTCCGTCTTGGCGATCTCGGAGATCTGGCGGCCGAGACCGTCGATCGGGCCGATCATCTCGATCGGCGGGCCCGAATAGCGGCCGCTGGCGAAGCCGGCCTTCTTCAGGTACGCGGCCGCGAGCGCGGGGTTGCCGTTGGGGTTGGCGAGGAAGTCCGGCGTCGGGCCGGCGCTGTCGTGGCCCGGCGTGCCCGGCGGGAGGAAGTGCGTCGCCACGCTGCCCACCGTCTTGCCGCCGAGTGCGAGCAGTGCCGCCTCGCGGTTGAAGCCGGCGACCACGGCCTTGCGCACATTGACATTGTTGAACGGGGCGACCTTCGTGTTCATCGCCGTCCAGCGGGCGCCGCCGGAAGCGACGAGCGTGATCTGGTCCTGGTGCTTGGTCACCGCGTCCTTGAGCTGCGCGGGCGGGATCAAGAAGTCGCCGCTGGCCATGTCGGAGCCCTCGAGGATGCGGCGCGAGGCGATCGACGCCTCGTCGTTGCCCTCCGGCATGACGATCTTGTCGAGATAGGCGGGACGGAAGTCCGTCGTCGCCGACCAGCTCGGGTTGCGGACCAGGGTGATCTTCTGGCTCGGCTTGTAGGAGCTCACCATGTACGGGCCCGTCGCGACCTGGTGGGTGCCGTACGTGGAGGCCTTGGCGCGGTCGAACCGCAGCGCGTAGTCGCGCGGGACCGGCGCCGCGAGCGGCAGCACGAGCGCCGCGGCGAGCGTCCCGCCCGTGGGGCTGGAGAGCTTGAACACGACCGTGTGCGCGTCCGGCGTGCGGATCCCGGAGATCGTCGTCCCGGGCGCGACGCCGACCTTGGCGCCGACCAGGTCACCGAAGTACGCGCCCGCGTACGGGTTGTTGACGGTGCGGTAGAAGCCGCGCTCGATCGCGTACTTGACGTCGGCGGACGTGACCTCGCGCTTGACGGGCGGCGAGAAGTGCACGCCGGAGCGTAGATGCACGGTCACCGTGCGGCCGCCCACGGAGACCTCGGGGGCCTTCGTGGCCAGATCCGGCCGGGCGTCGGCGCGGCCGGGCTCGTAGGCCATCGGAGCGCGCTGGGTCACGTTGGCGACCATGTAGCCGCCCGCGTAGTAGGTCTGGCCGGGATCGATCGAGTCGACGTCGCCCGACCAGAGGACGGTGAGCGTCCCACCGCGGTGCGGGGCGCTTCCCGCATGCGGCGTAGTGGCGTTCTGCGCGCCGCAGGCGGCGAGCGTGATGGCCGCCAACGACACGGGGATGAGTACCTTCGGAAGGGGCATTACCCCTACCGATCGACAGAATCCGCCGGATCTTGACGGCGCGCCGCCTAGGAACGCACCAGCGGGAGTGCCTGCTCGAAGGCGTCCTTGGACGCCGTCCCGGTGAGCGGGTACACGCCCGAGAAACATGCGTCGCAGTGCGACTCGCGGCCTCCGGCGACCGCCTCGTACACGCCCTCCAGCGACAGGTAGGCGAGCGAATCGGCGCCCAGCTCCTCGGCCACCTCGGCCACTGTGCGGCCGTGCGCGATCATCTCCTCGCGCGTGGACATGTCGATCCCGTAGTGGCAGGGATGGCGGATCGGCGGCGCGGAGATGCGCATATGGACCTCGCTCGCGCCCGCGTCGCGCAGCATCTGGACGATCTGGCGCGTGGTGTTGCCGCGCACGATCGAGTCGTCCACCACGACGATGCGCTTCCCCGCGACGACCTCGGGGAGCGGGTTGAACTTCAGCCGCAGGCCGTGCTTTCTCAGCTCCTGGCCGGGCTGGATGAACGTGCGGGCGACATAGCGGTTCTTGATCAGGCCGTCGTCCTGCGGGAGGCCGGACGCGCGCGCATATCCGCGGGCGGCCGGATTGCCGGAGTCGGGCACCGGGATCACGAGGTCCGCGTCCACCGGCGCCTCGCGAGCCAGGATCTCGCCCATGCGCCCGCGCGCGACCTGGATCACCTGGCCGCCGAGCCGCGAGTCCGGGCGGGCGAAGTAGATGTGCTCGAACACGCACAGCGCGCTGCGCGGGCTCTTCGCGGCCTGACGCGTCTGAATCCCCTGCTTGGTGAGCGAGACGACCTCGCCGGGCTGGACGTCGCGCAGGAAGCGGGCGCCGATGATGTCAAACGCGCAGCTCTCGGACGCCACGCAGTAGGCGTCGCCCAGCATGCCGAGCGAGAGCGGCCGCAGGCCCAGCGGGTCGCGGAAGGCGACGACGCGGTCCTTCGTCATCACGACCGTCGAGTACGCGCCTACGAGTGTGCCGATCACATCCGTGAGTGCGTCCTCGATGGTGTCAGCGGGATGCGTCGAGAGCAGCGCCGCGATGACCTCGGAGTCCGAGGTCGAGCGGAACGAGACGCCGCGCTCGCGCAGCTGGCCGTGCAGCTCGACGGCGTTGACGAGGTTGCCGTTGTGGGCGAGCGCGACCTCGCGCTTGTCGGCGCGATAGACGGGCTGCGAGTTCTCCCACGAGCTCGCGCCGGTGGTGCTGTAGCGGACGTGGCCGACCGCCATGTCCCCTTGCAGCGCGCGCAGCTTCTGCTCGTCGAAGACCTGGTTGACGAGCCCCTGGTCGCGCATCGCCATGATGTGGCCGCCCTGGCTGGTCGCGATGCCGGCCGACTCCTGGCCGCGGTGCTGGAGGGCGTACAGCGCGAAGTACGTGAGGCGCGAGACCTCTCGTCCGGGCGCGACTATGCCGAACACCCCGCACTCGTCGCGCGGGCCGTCACGTTCGTCGTCGAGGGGGAGAGAGAGGGGCACGAAGACCGGGTCACCGTCCGAACAACCGGTCCGGATGAGGCTAGCAAGGGGCTCGGCGGCGCTCGGGCGGGAGGGGTGCCGTGACTGCCCGAAAGTCGGTACATCCGGCATTGCTTCCTGTCGCGCGGTGTGGTGAGGATGGCGAGGTGCATATCCCCACTCCTCGCCGCCTGCGCCTCGCTCTCGCCGTTCTGGCGTGCTCCATCGCGCCCGCGGTGGTGGCGCAACCGGCGTCTGCCGGCATCTGGACCGAGATCTCAAGCGGCACATCCCAGAACATCACCGCCATCGAATACCAGTCCGCCACGCGATTCTGGTTCACCACGTCAGCCGGAGCAATCTTCACGCGGCAAGCAGACGGCTCGTTCCTCCAGACACGAGCACCGGGCGGGGTGCCGCTGAACGACATCGAGTTCCAAACCGGGGACAGATCGGCCTCGCCGTCGGCAACGGCGGTCTCGTGCTGCGATCGACCAACGGCGGAGCGTCCTGGTCGGCGGTCACGGGCATCCCCGTGTCGAACACCGCGACCGCATTCGCCGACTGCACCGCCCCGCACAGTCTGGGCGATGTCAACGCCGTGCGGTTCGCGGGCGATGGCCGTGCATGGATCTTCGCGGTTGGATCGCAACTGGCCACGTCGCAACCGGCGAATGCTGCGCAGGTGGGCGCCACGGCGACGTGGATCGACGCCAACCGCGCGGCGGACAACACCTGCAAAGCGTCGAGCAGTGACAACTATGCCGAGGGGTTCGCAGACGGATTCTTCGTGCCGGGGAACCCAGACGTCGGCTACATCGTCGCGGCGAGCTTCTCGTTCGTCTTCTTCACCACGAACGACCTCGCTTCGGCTGCTCAGGTGAAGGCGGCAGACGCCGGAAATGGAGGCAGTGTCCGACGGGTGATCGCCGGCGATCCCGAGAACCCCAGCCGCATGTGGTCGGTCAGTGCCGAGCCGTACGGCCGTTCGACCACGGCGTATACGCGCGACGGTTGGCAGACCGCCGATTGGTTCCAGCTCGGCAACGACAGCGTGCGGGAGTTTCCGACCAACGGGCCGGCCGACGTCGACTATGCGGGTGGCACCGTTCTTGCGGCGGGTGATTCGGGCCTGATCCTCAACTCGATCGACGGCGTGACGTTCTACTACTCGTCCGGCGACGGCGCCCTCGCGACGCAGCGTTGGAACGCGGTCGGCCTCGCGCAGCGGGACCGACGGCGCGGTCGGTGGAGACAACGGAAAGCTCGCCATCACGACTCACGCGAACACCGTTCCGGATCTGACCGCGCCGACGGGCTCTATCAGCGGGCCGTCGACGGCCACGGTCGGCCAGCCCGTGACGTTCACGGCAGCTGTCGCAGACAACGCGGGCGGATCTGGGATCGACGCCGGTGGATTCGTGTGGACGTCAGACGGGACGGCGGGCGGCAGCGGGCCGAGCCTGACGCTGACCTTCCCGAGTGCAGGCCTCTATAGCGTCAAGCTGACATACCGCGACCTCGCCGGCAACTCCGCGACCGCGTTCAAATCCGTTCAGGTGAGCGCGTCGTCGAGCACGCCGCCGGACAACCGCCCGCTCCCGACGTTCACGCTGTCCGGCAAGGGCAACGGCGCGAGCGCGAAGGTGAGCGGCAGCAAGGTCAAGATCACCGTGCGGGGCAAGATCAAGGTCCCGGCGGGCGTGAACGCCAAGGCCGCCTGCACCGGGACGGTGCTGCTGACGATCAAGAAGGACCGGACGCTGCTGACCGCGCGCAACGCGAAGCTCGGCAGGACGTGCGCGTTCTCGAAGACCATCTCGATCTCCCGGAGCAAGGTCGGCGGCGCGAAGAAGCTCTCGATCACCGTGCGGTTCCAGGGCAATTCCCTGCTCAAGCCCAAGACGCAGAACCTGACGGCCAAGATCAGACGACTAGACGCCGGATGGGAGCACGCTCGCCGCGACGGTCCTCCGTCGTGGCGAGCCTCCGGCGACTACGCTGAGGGGACTCTTCGCCGGCCGGGCAGGGCCACGCTCGGCGGCACGTCCGACTCAGGAACGGGATAACCATGGCCACCGAAGCACCTGTCCAGATCCCCCGCGAGCGCCTCAGCGAACTGATTGAGCGCGAGGGGAAGGCTCTCGACGACGCCACCCGCAAGTCCGCCGCGACGTACGAGCGGGCGCGCGTGCACCTCTCCGGCGGCGTCGCGTCGTCCTACCAGCTGCGCGACCCCTGGCCGATCTACCTCGAGCGCGGTTCCGGGCCCAAGGTCTGGGACGTCGACGGCAACGAGATGTGGGACTTCCACAACGGCTTCGGCTCGATGGTGCAGGGGCACGCCCATCCCGCGATCGGCAACGCGATCGCCGACCGGTATTCGCTCGGCACCCACTTCGCTGCGCCGACCGAGGACGCGATCGTCGTCGGAGACGAGCTCGCGCGCCGCTGGGGGCTGCCGAAGTGGCGCTTCACCAACTCCGGCTCCGAGTCCACCATGGACGCGATCCGCATCGCCCGCGGCTACACCGGCCGCGACACGATCGTAAAGATCTTCGGCTCCTATCACGGCCATCACGACGGCGTGATGGTCTCGATCGGTGTCGAGTACGACCAGATCGGCGATCACGAGAACCTCGCCTCGCTGCCGTACGGTGCCGGCATCCCGCAGGCGGTCGTCGACCTGACGATCGCCGTGCCGTTCAACGATGCGGGCGCGATGGAGCGCCGGATCGAGCGGCTCACCGAGGAAGGGCGTAAGCCTGCCTGCGTGATCATGGAGGCGGCGATGATGAACCTCGGGGTCGTGCTCCCCGAGCCCGGATACCTCGAGGCCGTCCGCGACATCACGCGCCGGCATGACATCGTCCTGATCTTCGACGAGGTCAAGACGGGCCTGACCATCGCCGCGGGCGGCGCGACCGAGCGCTGGGGCGTGACCCCCGACCTCGTCACGCTGGCCAAGGCGCTCGGAGGCGGCATGCCGACGGGCGCGATCGGCGGGTCGGAAGCGGTTATGTCCGCCGTCGAGGACGGCACCGTCTACCAGGTCGGCACGTATAACGGGAACCCGCTCGGCATGGCGGCGATCCGTGCGAACCTGCTCGAGGTCCTGACCCCGGACGCATATGCGCACCTGGACGCGCTGAACGAGCGCATCCTCGCGGGCTGTGAGGCCGTCATCCGCAAGCACAACCTGCCCGGCTACGCCGTCGGGGTCGGCTCCAAGGGCTGCGTCACGTTCTCACCGACCAAGATCGTCGACTACGAGACGTTCAAGGCGAGCCAGGACAAGGAACTCTCCGACCTCGCCTGGCTGTACAACATGAACCGCGGCATCTTCATGACGCCCGGCCGCGAGGAGGAGTGGACCCTCTCGGTCACCCACGACGACGCGTCGGTCGACGCGTACGTGCAGGTGTTCGAGGCGATGGCCGACGAGCTCATGGCCTAGAAACCCGACTTTCGGGTTGCGCGGCGCTGCCTGAGTGCACGAGACTCTCCCCTTCGCGCGTCGCGCGGGGGAGAGTTTTCGTTGCTCGGGGCTATGAGGGGTATGAGGGCATTTGCGCGGTGGTCAGCGGTAATTGTGGCGGCGGTGGCGGTGTGGCCCGCGGCAGCGCGGGGCGACGATCCGCCGGGGACGTACGTCGTGTCGTCGTGCCGGGTCGGCTCGACGCCCATTGCCAGATGACGGCATGGATTCCCGTGACTTCAGGGCCCAAACCCACGGGCATCTATGACCACTGCGCGTCCAACGGCGTGTTCGGCATCGACGCGAGCAGGCAGCGCTATCCCATCGGTCTCAGCGCAACATGGACGTTGATCCCTCACGCGTATATCGAGGGTCTCCGCATCTGGAGAATTCGTTCGCGCGACGCGTCCCGTAATCGGTCAACGGGTCCTACTACTACGAGCTTCGTGGCGACGATCGCACGATCCTCGAGCGCAGCACCGATGGCCTGCCGGTTGGACTGCTCGGGGAGTTCATCTTCAGGGACTTCTCAATACACGGAGTTCAGCAACCTGCACAATCTCTCGCTGACCCTCGATGCAGCTGCCGATATGACATCGGCGACGGCCCCGTCTGTGAGGACGAGGACTTCGAAGAGCTACGGGTCTTCAAGACCGAGGGCGTCCTTGTCCATGATCGCCCGCCGAAGATCACGGCGACACCCGCTGGCTCACTCCTGTCGCCCGGTCCGATACGCGGGACCGCATCGTTTACGCTCTCGGCCAGCGATGAAGGCGGCGGCCTCTATGACGCTGAGCCTCAAATCGACGGTCGAAGTTGCTGAGCTCGGCGCCGCGTTGACTCGGGCACGCAGTGCCGCGTTCCGTTCACGCACCCGCTCCCTGCCCAAGTCATGGAGATATCGACGCTGTCGTTGACACGGCGGCTCTCGGACGACGGACCGCATCAGGTCGACGTCGCGATTCGCGATGCGACGCGTCAGGAATCCGACCGTGTCTGACGCGTACACGATCGTGACTCGCAACGTTCCACCCGCCGCGCAGCCCGCGACCAAGACGCCGAACGGCGCCGGGGTAGCCGAGGCGGTGCTGAGCGGTCGGTTCGTGAAGGGCAAGAAGACCACGCTGCGGACGAACTCGGCTCACGCTTCGCAGATCGAGGGACAGTTGCTGGATCGCCTCGGCCGACCGCTCGCCGGGGCGCTGATCGAAGTCGCAACGCGGGAGGCTCGCGCTGGTGCGGAGTACACGGTCCTGCCAGGAGTGACGACCGGCGCGGGCGGGACGTTCGTGGCGCAGGTTCCGGCCGGCCCGTCGCGCGATGTCCGGCTCGGATATCGGCCCTATCTGGAGGATCAGGACCTGGCGAGCGAGTTCCATCTCCACGTGGTCGTTCCGGCCCCGGTGACACTGCGGACGAACCGGCGCAGCCTTCGGAACGGGCAGGCCGTCACATTTCGCGGCGGCATCGACGGCGTGGGCGGCGCGACGAAGAGCCGCGTCGAGCTTGAGGCATGGGGCGGGAACCGGTGGATCACGTTCCGGACGGTCGCCCTGAGGGGCGGGGCATTCGCAGCCCGCTACCGCTTCACGGGAACGTTCCGTACGACCCGATACCGGTTCCGCGCGGTCGCGCACGCCGATCCGTCGCTGCCGTACGCAACGGGGACCTCGAAGATCGTGGGGGTGGTGGTGCGACCATAGACGGGTGGCCTAAGCTGCAGGCCATGGCGCTCGTCTTCCTCGGTCTCGTCCTGATGATCCTCTCGTTCACCGCCGGCGGCTGGTACTCCAGCCGCAACAGGGACTAGTGCAGGAGTGAGGCCAGGCCGTCCGTGTGCGCTCGCTCGAGGTCGGCTAGCGCGACGGTGAGGACGCCGTCGATCGTGAGCGTGTCGCCGCCGACCTCGCCGATCACGCGGGCGGCGGTGCCGAAGGCGCGCAGGTGCTCGGGCCGGGCCGAGACGAGGAAGGCGCCCGGGCCTTCGCCAAACAGCTCGGCCTCCCCGGCGAGGCCGGTGACGGTCGCGCCGTAGCCGCCCGCGAGCGCGGCCTCGGCGAGCGCGATCGCGACGCCGCCCTCCGCGACGTCGTGGGCGGAGAGCAGCGCTCCCGCGCGAACGGACTGGCGGACGGCGGCGTGGAGCGCGCGCAGCTCGCCGAGGTCGGCGGTGGGCAGGGGGCCGGCGACGGTCTCGCCGCGGAGCTTGGACAGCTCCGAGGCGGCGAGCGAAGGCGCCCATGAATCCGCCGTGATGAGCGCGACCGCGGCGCCCGGCTCCGTGAAGCCGAGACGGCCGGCGCGGCGCGCGTCGGGCAGCTCGCCGACCAGGCCGACGACCGGCGTCGGGTAGATCGGGCCTTCGCCACCCTCGTTGTAGAGCGAGACGTTGCCGCCCACGACCGGGACCCCGAGCGCGCGGCACGCGTCGCCGAGGCCGGCGATGGCGCGCGTGAGCTGCCACGCGATGTGCGGCTTCTCGGGGTTGCCGAAGTTCAGGCAGTTGGTGAGGCCGAGCGGCTCGGCGCCGACGCAGGCGAGGTTGGCCGAGCACTCGAGCACGGCCTCGACGGCGCCGCGATAGGGGTCGGCGGCCACGCGGCGCCCGTTGCCGTCGATCGAGACCGCGATCGCGGGCCGCGGGCCGTCGGCGCGGGGCGCGGGAGAGAGGAGCGTGGGGTCGGCTGCGGCGGCGCGCGACGTTAGGGCGGTGGCGCGGGCCGGCGAGGCGCCGGGCGGGGCCGGGGAGGCGCCGGACGCCGCCCGCGAGACTCCGAACGCCGCCGGAGAGGCGCCGGACGCCGCCCGCGAGGCGCCGAGCGGGGCCGCCGAGGCACCGGACGCCGCCCGCGAGGCGCCGTTCGCACCGGCACGCGGCGGGTCGGGCAGCAGGAGCACCGCGGCGTCGGCCTGCTCTGGGCGGCGGACCGTGCGTGAGCCGACGACGGGGTCGTACTGCTCGAACGCCCAGCGCCGGGAAGCGAGGTTGGCGGAGCCCAGCAGGCCGAGCAGGATCTCGGCCGGGTCGCCCGACGAGAGCAGGACGGGCGGCGCGGGATAGAGCGCCGTCGCGGGCTCGGCGGGCGAGAGGTCGTACGCCGGGCACTCGTCGACCAGCGCGACGACCGGCATGTCCCCGACCAGCTCGTCGCCGTCGAACACGCGCAGGCGCCGCGTGTCCGTGACCTCGCCGATCACGGTCCCGTTGACCTCCCAGTGCGCGCAGACGGAGAGCACCTCGTCCACCTGCGCGGGCTCGACGACGCAGAGCATCCGCTCCTGAGACTCGGAGACCATGATCTCGAACGGCTCCATGTCCGCCTCGCGCAGCGGCACGCGGCGCACGTGGAGATCGAGCCCGACCTCGCCCTTGGCGGCCATCTCGGCCGACGACGAGGTCAGTCCCGCGGCACCGAGATCCTGCAGTGCCACGAGCAGGCCGCGGTCGAGCAGCTCGAGCGAGCACTCGAGCAGCTTCTTCTCCGTGAACGGATCGCCGATCTGCACCGTCGGCCGCTTATCCGCGGAGTCCGACAGCTCGGCGGAGGCGAGCACCGACGCTCCGCCGATCCCGTCGCGCCCCGTGCGCGCGCCGAACAGGATCACGACGTTGCCCACGCCCGCGGCGGCGCTGCGGATCAGCCGGTCGGTCTCGATCAGCCCCACGCACATCGCGTTGACCAGGCAGTTCTGCTCGTACGGGCCCTCGAAGTAGATCTCGCCGCCGACGGTGGCGACCCCGATCGAGTTGCCGTAGTGGCCGATCCCGGCGACCGCGTGCTCGAGCAGGTAGCGCGAGCGCGCCGACGACGCCACCTCGCCGAAGCGCAGCGAGTCCAGGATCGCGATCGGCCGCGCGCCGATCGCAAAGATGTCGCGCAGGATGCCGCCGACGCCGGTCGCTGCGCCCTGGAACGGCTCCACGGCCGACGGGTGGTTGTGCGACTCGACCTTGAACGCGCACGCCAGCCCGTTGCCGACCGAGACCGCGCCCGCGTTCTCGCCCGGGCCGAGGACGAGCCGCGGACCCTCCGTGGGCAGCGTCCGCAGCAGCCGTCGCGAGTGCTTGTAGCCGCAGTGCTCGGACCACATCAGCGAGAAGACGGCGAGCTCGACGCCGTTGGGCTCGCGTCCGAGCTTCTCGAGGATCAGCGAGTACTCGTAGTCGGTGAGGCCCAGCTCGCGGTGGGCGCTCACGCCGGGACCTGCGCGGCCGAGAGGAACAGCTTCAGCCCGTCCGCCGACCCGGTCAGCGGCTCGACCGCGTGCTCGGGATGCGGCATCAGCCCGACGACGTTGCCCGCCGCGTTGGACACCCCGGCGATGTCGCGCGACGAGCCGTTCGGGTTCTCGCCGTCCGCGTAGCGCAGCGCGACCTGGCCGCTCGCCTCGAGCTCGTCGAGCACCGAGTCGGGCGCCCAGTAGCGCCCCGTCGTGTGCTTGACCGGGATCGAGAGCCGCTCGCCGGCCGCGCACGCGCCGGTCCACGCGGTGGCGGCGTTGGCCACCGTGAGCCCGACCTGCCGGAACGTGAATTTCAGCGACACGTTGGGCAGCAGCGCGCCCGGGAGCAGGCCCGCCTCGCAGAGCACCTGGAAGCCGTTGCAGATCCCCAGGACGAGCCCGCCCGCCCGCGCGAAGCGCTCGACCTCACCCATCACGGGCGCAAAGCGCGCGATGGCGCCCACCCGCAGGTAGTCGCCGTACGAGAACCCGCCCGGGACGATCACGGCGTCCACGCCGCGCAGGTCGGCGTCGGCGTGCCACAGCAGCTCGGCCTCGCCGACGCGGCGCGCGGCGAGCAGCGCGTCGACCTCGTCGCACGAGCCCGGGAACCGCACGATCCCGAACCTCATGCGCTCTGGATCTCGTAGTCCTCGATGAGCGGATTGGCGAGCAGCCGCTCGCACATCTCCGCCACCCGGGCCTCGTCCTCGACGTCGAGCTCGACCAGCCGGCCGACGTGGACCCCGGACACGCCGGTGAACCCCAGCGCCGGCAGCGCGCGCTCCACGGCCTGGCCCTGCGGATCGAGAATCCCGGCCTTGGGCCGGATGAGCACGCGGACGCGGGTCACGAAACGCGGTCCAGCCAGGCGCCGAACGGCTCGCCGGCCAGGCGCTCGTAGGCCGTTACGTAGCGCTCGCGCGTCTGCGCCACCACGTCGTCCGGGATCGCCGGCGCGGGCGGCGCCTTGTCCCAGCCCGTCGAGGTCGCCCAGTCGCGCACGTACTGCTTGTCGAACGAGGGCTGCGAGCGCCCGACCTCATAGCCCGCGACCGGCCAGAAGCGCGAGGAGTCCGGGGTGCAGACCTCGTCGCCGAGCGTCAGCGCCCCCTCGGCGTTCAGGCCGAACTCGAACTTCGTGTCGGCCAGGATCACGCCGCGCTCGCGCGCATGCGCCGCCACGGCCGAGTAGACCGCGATCGACACGTCGCGCAGTTGTGCGGCCAGTTCGTCCGAGCCGACGAGCCGCACCGTCTCCGCGAAGTCGATCGCCTCGTCGTGGCCCTCCTCGGCCTTCGTCGACGGCGTGTAGATGGGCTCCGGGAGCTGCTCGGACTCCCTCAGACCCTCGGGCAGCGCGATCCCCGAGACCGAGCCGGAGCGCTGGTAGTCCTTCCACCCCGACCCCGTGATGTAGCCGCGCACGATGCACTCGACGGGCAGCATCGACAGCCGCCGGACGCGCAGGGCGCGCCCGCGCAGCTCGGCGGGGACGCCCTCGGTCGCCGAGACGAAGTGGTTGGGCACGATGTCCTGCGTGAGGCCGAACCAGAGCACGGACAGACCGGTCAGGACGCGCCCCTTGTCCGGGATCGGCGTCGGATGCACGACGTCGTAGGTCGAGATGCGGTCGGAGGCGACCATCAACAGATCGCCCCCCAGGTCGTAGAGCTCGCGGACCTTGCCGGAGTGCAGGAGGGGAAGCGTCGTCGTCACGTCCTATGAGGCTACTTCACAGGTCGTACGGGAAATTCGTCAGCACCTCGTAGCCGTCGGCGGTGATCAGCACGAGATCCTCCAGCCGGCAGCCGCCGAAGCCGCGGCGATAGCACCCGGGCTCGAACGTGACGACATCACCCGGCACGAGGTCGTCGCCCATCCGCCCCAGGTACGGCCGCTCGTGGACCTCGAGCCCGACGCCGTGACCGAGCGCGTGGAAGTACCCGTCCTCGAGCGGCTCGCCCGGCGTCTTGGTCAGCTGCGTCGGCTGACCGGCCTCGATGTAGGGCTCGCACGAGCGCTCGAAGAGCACGCGGCCGTTCACGCCCGGCGCCGTCTCGGCGTACACGCGATCGAGCGAGTCCTTGGTGAGCCGCCAGAACTCGGCCAGCTCGGCCGGAGGCTCGACGCCGCCGGCGACGAACGTGCGCGTCATGTCGGCCCAGCAGCGCGAGAGCTTGTCGCGCGGCCAGATGTCGACCACCACGGGCTCGCCGGCCGCGATCGGCCCGGAGCCGGACTCGTGGCCGATCGCCCCCTGTGCGCCGTGGGAGACGATCACGTCGTCTCCCAGCACGCAGCCGTGCTCGGAGGCGACCGCCTGCATCGCGGCGCGCACGTCCTCGGACGTGAGTCCGTCGCGCAGCTCGCGGATCAGCGACGCCGCAACGCCCATCGCCGCGTCGGCGGCCTTCTGGGCGCGCCGGATCCCCTCGATCTCCGACGCCGACTTCACGCGCCGGCGGCGCATGAAGCCGTCGGCCTCGATCGTCACCTCGAGCCCCTCGGCGCGCAGGTGGTCGGCGACGAAGAGCGGGAACAGCGGCGGGACGTCGGCGGCCGTGATGCCCAGCGAGCGGCACGCGCGCAGGCACAGCTCGGCCTCGATCGCCAGGCGGTCGACGCCCGCCGCGAGCAGCTCGTCGAGTCCCAGCGTGGCCGGCTCGAGCACCTCGATCCCGAGCGCCGAGACCTTGTCGGCCTCGAGCACGCTCACGACCGCGGCGCGGCGCTCGCCGGCCTCGAGATACAGGAACGGGTCGCCGATGCCCAGCGGCACGGCGTGGAAGAGGTCGGCGTCGAGCTCCGGCGCGCCATAGATCAGGACGGGGATGGGATCACCTCCAGGCGGTTCAGCACCTCCGGCACGAACCGCACGTAGTAGCCGTAGTCGAAGACCGCGTCGAAGTCGATGTCGACCCCCTCGGCCTCCAGCAGCGTCCGCAGCGGCGTCCGCGTGTCCCAGGCCTGCTGGCCGAGCCGCTGCACGATCCGGTAGGCGTCGTCGCGCTGCATTCCACCCGCCACCAGCGCCAGCAGGACGCGCTGGGAGAAGAGCGCTCCGGACGTCAGCTCCAGGTTCGCGCGCATGCGATCCGCGTGCACGGTCATCCCGCGCACGACCCGCAGCGTGAGCGCGACCATCTGGTCGAGCAGGATCGTCGAGTCCGGCAGCACGATGCGCTCGGCGGACGAGTGCGTGATGTCGCGCTCATGCCACAGCGCCACGTTCTCGAGCCCCACCTGGGCGTTGCCGCGCAGCACCCGCGCGAGCCCGCAGATGCGCTCGCAGACCACCGGATTGCGCTTGTGCGGCATCGCGCTCGAGCCCTTCTGACCCGCCCGGAACGGCTCCTCGACCTCGCGCACCTCGGTGCGCTGGAGGTGGCGGATCTCCTGCGCGAAGCGCTCGAGCCCGGCGCCGGCCAGCGCGATCGCGCTCAGCAGCTCGGCGTGGCGGTCGCGCGGAACGACCTGGGTCGAGACCGTCTCCGCCCGCAGGCCGAGGCGCGCCAGCACGCGCGCCTCGTATTCCGGACCCAGCGTGGCGTAGGTCCCGACGGCGCCCGAGATCGCGCCCGTGATCTGTTCGAAGGCCCGCTCCAGGCGCAGGGCGTTGCGATGGCTCTCGATCGCGTAGCCGGCGAGCTTGAGCCCGAACGACGTCGGCTCGGCGTGCACGCCGTGGGTGCGGCCGACGCACAACGTGCCGGCGTGCTCACGGGCGCGCTCCGCCAGCTCCCAGGCGAGCGTCCGCAGCGCCGGGACGAGGAGCTCGCCGGCGCGCCGCAGCTGCAGCGCGAGGCCGGTGTCCACGACGTCCGAGGACGTGAGGCCGTAGTGGATCCAGCGCCCCGCCGGCCCGGCGGACGACGCCAGGACGTCCACGAACGCCGCCGTGTCGTGATCGGTGACCTTCTCGCGCTCGTTGATGGCGTCGACCGTGAACGTCGCCGCGGCGATCGCGTCGAGCTCGGCCGCGGTCGGTCCGTCGAGCTCGGCCGCGGCCGCGACCTCGACGTCCCGCATCGCGCCGAAGCGCGCCTCGTCGGTCCACACCGCACCGATCTCCGGGCGCGTGTAGCGCGCGATCACGCCATCAGCTCCTGCGTCTCGCGCGACGTCGTGACCGGCACGATCTCGAACTCCGTCAGGTCGCCCCACGAGGCGACCCAGCGCTGCAGCAGTGCGGCGTCGTCGCACTCCATCACCTGAAAGCAGCCGTGCAGGTCGGCGCGCACCCAGCTGTCCACGTAGTGCAGGCCGTCCGGGAGCGAGCGCCCGCCCTCGCGCACGCGCCGGTAGATCTCCGGCGCGTCGCGGAAGCGCTCGATCACCATGAACAGCATCAGGACGCGAGGATGCGCGCCGCGAGCACGGCGGCGTTGCGCGCGTTGTCCACCCCCACGCAGGCGACCGGCACGCCGGGCGGCATCTGAGCGATCGCCAGCAGGGCGTCGAGCCCGCCCGCCACCGAGGTGGCGGACGTGAGCGGCACACCGATCACCGGCAGTTCGGTGTGCGCCGCGACGACGCCGGGCAGCGCGGCCGACAGGCCGGCGCCGGCGATGATCACGCGCAGCCCGCGCAGCTTGGCGTTGCGCGCGTAGTCGGCCACGACGTCAGGATCGCGATGCGCGGACATCACGCGCACCTCGTGCAGGATGCCGCGCTCGTGGAGCTCCTTGGCCGCCTTGTCCATGGCGGGCATGTCGGACTTGGAGCCCATCACTATCCCGACCCGCGGGGTGTCGACCTCCAGGTCGGCGAGGTCCGTCTCGACCTCTGTCTCGATGGCCGGCCGGTTCATGCGGCGATGTCCCGGCGCAGCGTCTTACCGTCGAATTCGATCACGTCCGCCGCAGCATAGGCGGCCAGGCGGGCGGTTTGGGTGTCCGGCCCGAGCGCGGTGATATTGAGGACGCGCCCGCCCGCCGTGACGATCGCACCGTCGCGCTCCGCGGTACCCGCGTGCGTGACCTCGACGTTGCCGGGCACGCTCCCGAGCCCCGTGATGACGTCGCCCGAGGAGGAGGACTGCGGATAGCCGCGCGAGGCGAGCACGACGGTGACCGCGGCCTGCTCGTCCCAGTCGAGCCGCACGCCGACCAGCCCGCCCGGGCGCGTGCAGCGCTCCACGAGATCGAGCAGGTCCGAGCGCAGGCGCGGCAGGACCGCCTGCGTCTCCGGGTCGCCGAAGCGGACGTTGAACTCGAGCACCTTGACGCCGTCCGGGGTGAGCATCAGCCCCGCATAGAGCACGCCGTGGAACGGGGTCCCGCGGGCCTTGAGCTCCTCGATCACCGGTTGCAGCACCTGCGAGCGCACGTCCTCGAGCAGCTCGGGCCCGGCGCCTTCCACGGGCGAATAGGCGCCCATCCCGCCGGTGTTCGGCCCGGTGTCACCCTCGCCGATGCGCTTGAAGTCGCGCGCCGGGGCGAGCGGCAGCGCCGAGTCGCCGTCGCAGAGCGCGAGCACGGAGAGCTCGACGCCCTCCAGGAACTCCTCGATCACGACCGGCACCTCGCCGAACCGCCGCGCGACGAGCATGTCCTCGAGCGCGGCGCGCGCGGCGCCCTCGTCGGCCGCGATCACGACGCCCTTGCCCGCCGCGAGCCCGTCCGCCTTGACGACGACCGGATAGGCCGCGACGGCGGCGAGCCCGTCCTCGACGGTGTCGACCACCGAGAACGCGGCCGTCGGCACGCCGGCGGCCTGCATCACCGCCTTGGCGTGGGCCTTGGAGCCCTCGAGCCGGGCCGCCTCGCCGCTCGGCCCGAAGCACGGCAGGCCGATTGCGGCGCAGCGGTCGGCGAACCCGTCGACCAGCGGCGCCTCGGGCCCCACCACGACGAGGTCGACCCCCGCGGCCTTGATCGCGGCCGGGTCATCCGCCGCCTCCAGGAACGCGGCGTCGCGCGCGATCCCCGCGTTGCCGGGCGAGCACAGCACCTCCGGCGCGCGCGGGGAGCGCCGCAGCGCGCGCACGATGGCGTGCTCGCGCCCCCCGCCGCCGATCACGAGGACCTTCGTCACAGAGCCGCGATGAAGTCGTCGATCGGGATCGCCATCAGCGTCTCGTAGTGGCCGGTCCCGCGCGAGCCGAGCTCGAGCGAGATGCGGGCCATCGTCTTCTCGTCGGGCGCCTCGACGATGTTCACGAAGTCGAACGAGCCGAGCGTCGCCCATTGGGCCTTGACCTCGGCCCCGAGCTGCTCGACCTCGCGATTGACCTCGCGAATACGCTGCGGATTGTTCTTGACGGTCTGGATGCCCTCGGGCGTCAGCGTCGAGAGCATGATGTAGGTGGGCACGGCATCCTCCTGGCGTGGTTCAGAACGACCCTTCTACCGAACCTCCGCGGCCGGTGCGGTGTTCTCACCCATGATGCGCCTTCGCCTGACCGTGACGGGCGCCGCGGTCGCCCTGCTCGCAGCGGCGCCGGGCGCTCATGCCGCCCCGACGCTGCAACCGGTCAAACGCTGCTACGTGTCCGCCGCCGCCGACGAGCGCGAGCCGATCGAGATCCACGGCTCCGGCTTCTCGCGGTCGGCCATGATCGACACCTACATCGACGACGTCCCGGTGCCGCCGCCGCCGGGGACGCCGACGCCGATGACGGACATCGTCGGCGACATTGAGGGGAGCGTGCTCGCCCCCTACTACCCCAGCGGGCAGCGGATGTTCACGCTGCGCCTGACCGAGCACGACAACCCCGCCAACAGCGCGGCCGTCACCAGCAAGGTGACCGCGCTGTCGGTCGAGCAGCTCCCGACGAAGCCGCAGTCCACGAGCACCCAGGTGCGCTTCCGCGGCCGCGGCTTCACCGCCATCGGCGCGGTGTACGCGCACTACGTGTTCCACACCAAGTCGGTCAAGACCGTGCGCCTGGCCAAGCCCTACGGCGCGTGCGGCCTGTTCTCGCGCAAGCTGCGGCAGTTCCCGTTCGCCCGCCCGCCCAAGGAGGGCGAGTGGACGATCGTCTTCGACCAGGTCCAGCACTACGACCCCGCCGCTCCCGTGAAGTTCAGCGTCGGGGTCGAAGTGCGGCGCAAGATCAAGCCGCCAAACTAGGCTCCGGCTCGGCGACGCGGGTGCGCTCGAAGCGCAGGTCGCCACCGTCGGCGTCCACGCGGATGTGGTCGCCGGCGGCGAACTCGCCCTTCAGCAGGCCGAGCGCCAGCGGGTCCACGAGCCGCTTGGAGATGATCCGCTTGAGCGGCCGGGCGCCATACGTGGGGTCGTATCCGAGGTTGCCGAGCAGGTCGCGCGCGACGTCCGTGAGCTCGACGCTCACGCCGCGCTCGGCCACGCGGCCGATCAGCTTGGTGACCTGCAGGTCCACGATCAAGCGCAGCTCCTCGCGCGTGAGCGACTCGAACTCCACGATGTCGTCGAGGCGGTTGATGAACTCGGGCTTGAACGTCAGCTCCGCGCCCTCGCGGCCGCCCGGGATGTTGGAGGTCATGATCAGGACCGTGTTCTTGAAGTCCACGGTGCGGCCCTGCCCGTCGGTCAGGCGACCGTCGTCCATCACCTGCAGGAGCACGTTGAAGACGTCGGCGTGGGCCTTCTCGATCTCGTCGAGCAGGACCACCGAGTACGGGCGCCGGCGCACAGCCTCCGTGAGCTGGCCGCCCTCCTCGTAACCGATGTAGCCGGGAGGCGCGCCGACCAGCCGCGCCACGGAGTGCTTCTCCATGTACTCGGACATGTCGATCCGGACCATCGCGTCCTGGGAGTCGAACATGAACTCGGCCAGCGCGCGCGCCAGCTCGGTCTTGCCGACGCCGGTCGGGCCCAGGAACAGGAACGTGCCGATCGGGCGGTCGGGATCGGACAGCCCGGCGCGTGAGCGGCGCAGCGCGTCGCTGACCGCGGCCACCGCCTCCTCCTGGCCGATGACGCGCAGGTGCAGGCGCTCCTCCATGTGGATGAGCTTCTCGACCTCGCCCTCGACGAGCCGGGAGACCGGGATGCCGGTCCACTTGCCGACGACGTCGGCGATCTCCTCGACGTCGACGCGCTCGGACAGGTAGACCGGCGGCTCGAGCTCCTCCGGATGCTCCTCGGCGGCCTTCAGGCGGGCCTCGAGGTCCGGGATCTCGCCGTGGCGCAGCTCGGCGGCGCGCTGGTAGTTGAGCTCGCGCTCGGCGCGCTCGAGCTCGCGGCGCGCCTCGTCCAGCCGCTCGCGCAGCTTGCCGTGGCCCTCGGCCTGCTCCTTCTCGCGCTCCCACTGGGCGCGCATGCCGGCGGCCTGCTCGCGCAGCTCGGCGAGCTCGCGCTCGATCTCGTCGCGGCGCGCGGTCGCGGTCTCGTCCTTGCCGACCGCGACGGCCTCGATCTCGAGCTGCTTGATCCGGCGCTCGACCTCGTCGATCTCGGTCGGGACCGACGAGAGCTCGATCGCGACGCGGCTGGCGGCCTCGTCGACGAGGTCGATCGCCTTGTCGGGCAGGAAGCGGTCGGCGATGTAGCGGTCGCTCAGGGTCGCCGCCGCGATCAGCGCGGCGTCGGTGATCGTCACGCCGTGGTGGGCCTCGTAGCGCTCCTTGAGCCCGCGCAGGATCGCGATCGTGCCCTCGATCGACGGCTCGCCGACGTAGATCGGCTGGAAGCGGCGCTCCAGCGCGGCGTCCTTCTCGACGTGCTTCTTGTACTCGTCGAGCGTGGTCGCGCCGACGGCGCGCAGCTCGCCGCGGGCCAGCATCGGCTTGAGCAGGTTGGACGCGTCGACCGCGCCCTCGGCCGCGCCGGCGCCGACGATCGTGTGCAGCTCGTCCATGAACAGGATGACCTGGCCCTCGGCGTCCTGGATCTCCTTCAGGACGGCCTTCAGCCGCTCCTCGAACTCGCCGCGGTACTTCGAGCCCGCGAGCAGCGCACCGATGTCGAGGCTGATGACCTTGCGATCGCGCAGCGACTCCGGGACGTCGCCCGAGACGATGCGCTGCGCGAGGCCCTCGACAATCGCGGTCTTGCCGACGCCCGGCTCGCCGATCAGCACCGGGTTGTTCTTGGTGCGCCGCGAGAGGACCTGGATGACGCGGCGGATCTCGTCGTCGCGGCCGATCACCGGGTCGAGCTTGCCGTCCTCGGCGGCCTGCGTGAGGTCGCGCCCGAACTTCTGCAGCGCCTGGTACTTCTCCTCCGGGCTCTGGTCCGTCACGCGGTGCGGGCCGCGGACGGACTCGATCGCCTGCAGCAGATCCTTGTGCGAGGCGCCGTTGCGCTTGAGCACCGCGGCGGCCTCGCCGCCCTGGGCGCCGGTCAGCGCGAGCAGGATGTGCTCGGTCGAGATGTACTCGTCGTTGAGCTTGCCCGCCTCGCGCTCGGCGGCGCGCAGGACGTCGAGCAGCTCGCGCGACGTGGACGGCTCGTTGGCGCCCGCGGTGATCGTGGGCTTGGCGTCCAGCGCGGCGTTCAGCTCGCGCCGGATCGCGTCCGTCTGGACGCCGACCTTGCGCAGGACGGGTCCGACGACGCTCTCGGGCTGGTCGATCAGCGCGAGCAGCAGGTGCTCGGGCTGGGTCTCGGTATGGTGGCGGCCGGCCGCGAGCGAGATGGCGGCCTGCAGCGCCTCCTGGGACTTGATGGTGAACCGGTCGGCTTGCATGGATTCCTAAATCTCAGTCGATGTGACTGAGATCCTAGCTGTTTCACGGGTCCACATCAACCCCGGTTTCGGCGTCGAACAGCAGGATCGCACCCGCGGGACAGGCGCGTGCGGCGGCCCGCAGTTGGGCGTCGGTGCCCGGGCCGACGACTTCCGCGACGTCGCCCGTGACGGCGAACACGCCGGGCGCGACCGCCGCGCAGTCGCCGTGGGCGAGGCAGGCGTCGGGATCGATCTGGACGGTGAGGGTCATGCTGCCTCCTGGTCGGGGACGTTGGCGAGAAGCCGCCGGGCGGCGCCGACGGCGCCCGGGCGGTCGATCAGCACGACGGCCGCGGGACGGCCGGCGCGCACGTAGGTGAAGACGGCGTCGTCGGTGGCGGCCTCGAGGCGGGCGCCGCGCGGGTCGCCGAGGCGCTGGATGCGCACGCCGTGCTGGTCTGACCACACGAGCGGCGGCGCCTCCGGGCGCAGCGGCAGCCCGAGCATCGACCGCGCGGCCGCCGCGCCCTGGCGGGCCGCGGCCTCCCAGTGCGCGGATCCGCTCGCGTCGCCGGCGAAGCACACGCCGGGCACCGGAGCCGACAGCCCGGTCCACGCCGTGTCCGGCCGCACGCCGACGGCGACCAGCACGTGGTCGTACGGCACGCGCGTGCCGTCGTCGAGCTCCAGCCGGCCGGCGACCGCCGCGACCAGCCGGCGGCCGAGCGCCAGCCGGACCCCGGCCCGCTCGTGCAGCTCGCGCAGGCGGGCGCCGAGGCCGGGGCCCATGAGCGCGTCGAACGGGTGAGGAGCGGCGTCGATCAGCGTCACGTGGACGCCGCGCGCCGTCGCGGCGGACGCGACCTCCTGGCCGATCAGCCCGGCGCCGACGATCGCCAGCCGTGCGCCCGGGCGCAGGGCCTGGTCGAGCGCGAGCGCGTCCTCGAGCGTGCGCAGGCGTGCACGCGCCGGGCACGCCCGCGAGCGTGACCGGGCGGGCGCCGGTGGCGATCAGGAGCCGGTCGAAGCGCAGCTCGCCGGCCGTGGTCGCGAGGCGCCCGGGCCGTACGCCGGTCGCGGCCGTGCCGGTCAGCAGCTCGACGTCGTGGTCGGCGTGCCAGTTCGCGGGGCGCAGGGCGACGTCGGGGCGCTCGCCGGCCAGCAGCGCCTTCGAGAGCGGCGGGCGGTCGTAGGGCGGGTGCGGCTCGGCGCCGACCATCGTGATCGGGCCGTCGTGGCCGAGGGCGCGCAGCGTCTCGGCACAGCGCTGCGCGGCGAGGCCCGCGCCGGCGAGGACGATCCTCATGCCGGCACCCGCGCCGCGCGCCGCGCGGGCCGTTTGCGCGCCACGCGGGCGACGAGCAACCCGGCGGCCGGAACCGTGGTGGCGAGCATCACGGCGCGCAGCCACGGCGTGCCGGCGTCCGTCCCGGCGCCGAGCGTGTGGATCAGCCCGAGGACGTAGACGACCGGCGTCGCGCGGTGCAGCTTGCGCCAGCGGCGGCCGCCGATGCTGCGGCGCGCGTAGAACGAGAGACCCAGCAGCGCCGCGAGATACCCGGCGACGATGCCGAGCCCGGTGAAGAGCGGGCCGGTAGGCCATCACGAACGGCACGCTGATGCCGAGCGGGCCGGGCTTGAGCCACGGGTCCCCGAGCAGCGTGACGGCGTGCAGGCCGATCGCGGCGAGCCCGGCGAGCGCGGTCTGCTCGTGGATGGCGACGAGAGCGCGCCGGCGCGCCGGCGGCCCGCCGAGCCCGGCCGCGAGCGTGAGCCCGATCAGGACGGAGGCGGCCACGAGCACGAGCGCGACGACGCCCGCGGAGCGGCTGAGCAGCCACCAGGTGTGATCGCCGGTCATGCGGCCACGCTCCCCGCGAGTGCGCCGTAGCGCTCCACTGCGCCGTCGTCGCGGACGGTGAGCCCGCCGTGGCGGCGCAGCCAGCGGCCCGCGCCGGAGGGGCCGCTGAGCAGCGCGGCCTTGGCGAGCGCTTCGGCCTCGAGCGCGGTCGGCGCGAGCGCGGTGGCGCCGATCAGGCCGGTCCATGCCGGCTCGCCCGTCGCCGGGTCGAGCAGGTGGTGGGCCGGACCGCGCCACAGCCGCACGTCGAGCCCCGACGTGGCGACCGCGCCGTCCACGATCGTGAGCGTGTCGACGGTCTCGCCGGTGAGGGGGTGGCGGACATCGATCTCGAAGTGCCCGCCCACGCGCATGTCGCCGCCGCAGTCGACCGCCCAGCGGCCGCGCAGCCGGCGCGCGAGCAGGTCCGCGGCCAGGCCCTTGCCCGTGCCGCCGGTGTCCAGCCGCACACCCGGCGGCCGCGCGATCGTGCCGCGCGTATGGTCGACCGTCACATCGCGCCAGCGGTGGCCGGGGCCTGCCGCAGCGCGCGCGGGCGCGAGCCGCAGCGCCTGGCCGAGCTCGAGCTCGGGGGTGCGACGGCTCCGATCGTAGCCCGCCGCCTCGATCGCGCCGGCGAGCGTCGGATCGACAAGGCCGCCCGTGCACTCGGCCGCCCACAGCGCGGCGTGGACGGCCGTGCGCAGCAGCGGCGAGGCCGGAACCTCGCGCTGCGGCGCGGCGTTCAGCCGGCACAGCTCGCTGTCGGGCCGGAAGCGGCTCAGCGCCGCCTCGTAGCGCTCCAGGAAGGCGCGGCAATGGTCGAGCTCGGCCGCCGGCACGACGAGCCGAACCTCGGTCCCCATGCAGTCGAACGTGACGTCGGCGGTCATGACGAGCGCGTGGTCAGCGGCTTCGGGGCCGGCGCCGGCGCGGCGCGCGGGACCGGAGCGGGCGCGACCGCGACGGGGGGCGCGGCGGCACGGGCAGGGGCGGGCGCGGCCGTCGGCCGGCAGCGGCACCGGCGCGGAGACGCGCTGCAGCTGTCGGACCGCGGGCGGGTCGTCGATGACCCGCGTCACCACGCGGGTCACGATCACGCGGCGGATCACGACTCGCCGGACGGCGGGCGCCGGCGCCGCCGCGACGGCCTGCGAGCCCGCGCCGATCGCCGGATCACGGCCGGCGCGCAGCTGGAACACCAGCAGCGTGAGCACCGCGAGGAAGAGCGCGAGCGAGCCGGCGATCACGGGCAGCGGTCCGGGGCCTCGCCTCCGGCGCTGAGCCGCGTCAGTCATCGCCGCCGCCATGGTCGTCGCCGGCGTCGTGGCCGGGGCCGTCGTCGTGCCCGCCGCGGCGCTCGCCGGCGCGGTCCTCGCGGCGGGTCGTGACGGCGGGAGCGGGAGCGGCGACCTGGACCGCGGGCGCAGGCGCCGCCGAGGGCGCGGCGGGCGCCGCCGCCGCGGGCGCGGGCGCGGCAGCCGCCGCGGCGTGCTTGGCATGCACGTGCTTGGTCACGTGCACGGTGCGATGGATCGTCCGCGTCCGCACTTCGACGGTGGGCGTGGGGGCGGGGGCGGCCTGCGTCGCCGCCGCAGGGGCGGGCGACGACGACGGGAGGGCCAGGGCGGCCGCGGCGACCCCGCCGAGGGCGGAGACGACGGCGACGGTGGCCACGATGGGGGTGCGCAAGGGCATGGCTGCACCTTGGCGAGCAGCCCCCCAAGCGCCTGGCAGCCCCAGGGAAAGGCTTGGCAAAACCTGCGCGCGGCGCGCCCGCGCCGCCGCGACGAGGGCCGCGGCCGCGGCCTCGCCCGTCAGTCGCCGCCGCCGCGCCGCCCGCGTCAGTCGCCGCCGCCGCGCCCGCGGCCCCGGCCGCCGCTGTCGCCCCGCCGGCGTCAGTCGTCGTTGCCGCGCCCGCGGCCCCGGCCGCCGCTGTCGTCGCCGCCGTGGTCGTCGGTCGGCGCGGCGGTGGGCAGGGGCGCCGCCGTGCGCGTGGGGGGCGGCGTGGCGGTATTGGCCGGCCCCGTGCGCGTGGGAGCCGGCGTCGCGGTGCCGGCGGGTCCCGGCGTGCGCATGGGGCGCGGCGTCGCGGTGCCGGCCGGCCTCGGCGTCCGCGTGGGGCGCGGCCTCGCGGTCGCGGTGGGGGCGAGCGCGCTGCCGGCGGTCAGCGGCTCCGACGACAGCCCGACGCGCTGGTTGGACAGCGTGCTCGCCGCGGTCGTGAGGGCGGCGGCCACCACCAGCCCGGCGATCGCCGCGACCGTCCACACCGCCGTGCGCCGCCAGCCGGTCATGCGCGCAACCCGCGCACTTGCCGCCGCGGCACGCGACCAGCCGGTCACGCGGACACCAGCGTGATCGTGGCCACGGCGCCCGCCGGGCCGTTCTCGAGCGTCACCGTGCCGTCCCAGCGCGCCGCCAGCTCGCGCGCGATCGCGAGCCCGAGGCCGGTGCCGCGCGGGCCCGCGCGGCCGGCGCTGCCGCGGTGGAAGCGGGCGAACACCGCGTCCTCCTCGCCGGTGGCCAGCCCCGGCCCCTCGTCGGCGACCTGCAGGCGCCCGCCGGCGACCGTCAGCGTCACGCGCTGGCCTGCGGGCCCGTAGTCGATGGCATTCTCCACCAGGACGTCGAGGATGCGGTCCAGGTCGGCCGCGGTGCAGCGCACGACCGCGTCGGCGTCGCCGTCCGCGAGCACCGTCGCGCCGTGGCCCGACCAGCGCTCGGCGGCCCGCTCCGCCGCCGCCAACAGCCGCGTGGACGCGTCCGGTGCCGGCGCGACGCCGGCCTCGCTGAGCACCAGCAGCTCCGTCACGACGCCGGACAGCCGATCGACCTCGCCGAGCGCGCCCTCGACCTGCTCGAGCGCGGGTCCCGCCGACGTCGCCGCCGCCTCCTCGAGCCGGAGCCGCATGCCGGTCAGCGGCGTCCGCAGCTGATGCGACGCGTCGGCGACGAAGTCGCGCTGGGCGTCGATCATCCGCTCCACGCGCGCGGTCATCTCGTTGAAGGCGCGGCTGAGGTCGCGCTGCTCGCGGCTGCCCTCCTCCGGCACCCGGACGCTCAGGTCCCCGGTCCCTGCGAGCCGCGCTGCGAACGCGAGCCGGTGCAGCGGGCGCGCGATGCTGGCCGCCAGTAGGGCGCCGGCCGCGAGCCCCAGCCCGAGCACGATCAGCCCCACCAGGATCAGCCCCGCGGTCGACGCGCGCAGCGCGCGCCGCACGGCGTCGACGCTCTGGGTGACCCGCACGGCGCCGTCGGCCTGCCCGCGCCGGACGACCGGGACGGCCGTGGCAAGGATGCGCTGGCCGAGCGTGGAGCTGGCCCGCTCGTCCTGCACGATCCGCCCCCGCAGCGCGCCCGCGATCTCCGGCCGCGACGAGTAGTCCGCGCCGACGCTGGCCTGGGAGCTGTCGGCGACCACGCGGCCGGTGCGCGAGACCACCACGACGCGCCCGCGCACCTGCTCGGCGGAGGTCAGCACGAGCTGCCCCGCGTCCGCGCCGCCCGCCGCCGTCGCCGCCACCACCTCGGCCTGGCCGAGCGCCTGCGTGCGCACTTCGGCGCTGACTCGCGCGCGCACGCTGCGCGTGAGCGGCACCAGCAGCGAGCCCACCGTTAGCACCAGCACGTACGCGAGCGCGAGCACGATCCGCGCGCGGAGGGTCAGGACGCCCATTCCGACGCCGCGGTGAAGCGGAAGCCCACGCCGCGGACGGTGTGCAGGAAGCGCGGCGCGGCGGCATCGTCGCCGAGCTTGCCGCGCAGCCAGCCGATGTGCACGTCGAGCGTCTTCGTGGACCCGAACCAGTTCTCGTCCCACACGCGCGAGATCAGGTCCTCGCGCGTGACGACCTCACCGGCGTGGCGCACCAGCTCCGCCAGCAGGTCGAATTCCTTGCGCGAGAACGACAGCTCGGCGCCGTCCAGGTACACGCGGCGCGCCGCGAGCTCCACGCGCAGCGGCCCGATCGCGATCTCGTCGGCCGCCGCCGCGGGCCCGGCGCGCCGCAGGACCGCGCGCATGCGCGCGACCACCTCGGCGCCGCTGAACGGCTTGACCACGTAGTCGTCGGCGCCCAGCTCGAGCCCGACGACGCGCTCGAGCTCCGTCCCGCGCGCGGTCAGCACGATGATCGGGACGTCGGACTGCGCCCGCAGCTCCCGGCACAGGTCGCGCCCGTCGCCGTCGGGCAGCATCAGGTCGAGCAGCACCAGGTCGAAGGGGCCCTCCGCCCAGGAGGCGCGAGCGGCCGCCAGCGTCTCGGCCACGACCGGGTCGAAGCCCTCGCGCCGGAGCGCGCTGGAGAACGGAGCGGAGATCGAGGGCTCATCCTCGACGAACAGCACGCGCGTCACCGCCCCGATGCTAGGGCGCGGCGGGCAAAGAGACGGCTAACGGCGCTCGGGCGGCGGGACCAATCCCGCCTCCACGGCGAGGCGGACGAGCTCGAAGCGCTTGCGATACGGCGGCGACGCCCCGAGGTGGAAGGCGTCGAACAGCGCGCGCATGTGCGTCTTGACGGTGTCCACCGACAGCGTCAGCTCGTCCGCGATCTCCTCGTTGGAGGCCGGCCCCTCGGCGTACTTGCACAGCGCCAGCAGCACGCGCCGCTGCGCCGCGGTCAGCGCGGGAGCGGCGAAGCCGCCCGACACCTCGGTCATCATCCCGTCGGCCTCGCGCGGATCGTGGAAGCGCACGCGCGTCGCGCCGCAGCGGATCACGTCGAGGTGGCGCAGCGTCCGGCGGCCCTGCACCCGCTCCTCGTTGACGTAGGTGCCGTTGGTCGAGCGCCCGTCGTCGAGCACGGTCCAGACGCCGTCGATCGCCTCGATTGACGCATGGCTGCGCGACACCTGCGCGTCCCAGGTGAGCGCGAGCCCGGACGCCGGCGTGCGGCCGATCGTCAGCCCGCCGTGGGGCAGCGGGACGAGATGCTGGATGCCGTCGCCGTCGCGCACCTCGACGAACGGAGCGTCGGAGCGCTCAGCGGCGAGCCGCGCCTGCAGCTCCGCAGGCGTCGAGGCATGGCGGTCGGGCCAGTCGTTCACCACCCCCGCACTCTAAGGGTTCGTTGAGGAACGGTCGGTCCGGCCGTACCGGAATTCCTCAACGGGCCCTAAGGGTTCTTGGCCGGGCTCCATAAGCGAACGAGTACAGTCGCGGGCATGGCAGAGGACACGAGGAAGCCGCGCGAGCCGTGGCCGGGTTACGCGAGCCTGAGCGAGGACGCGCGCGACGAGCAGCTCCAGAAGAAGTTCCAGGCCGCCTCCGAGCAGGGCGACCAGCCCTACGCGGTCGCGCTCGCGGCCGCGGTGGCCAATTACGAGCTGGTGCTCGAGCTGCAGCCCGAGACGACGCATTCCGAGGCGATGGCCGTCAAGGCCGGCGATCTCCACGACGACGCGGGATCGTGGCAGGGGAGCTGAAGGCGATCCCGGCGGCGCGCGAGTCGCCGGACCGCCACCTCGACCACCCGGCGCAGCTCGGCGACACGCCGCTGCCCGACACGGTCGACCTGCGCCGCGACTGGCTCCCGGTCTTCGACCAGGGCCACACGGCGTCATGTGTGGGCTGGGCGGTGACCGGGGTGCTGCGCTACCACCTGGTCACCGCCGGCCAGCTCGCGCCCGACCAGCCGCTCTCGCCGCGCTACGTGTGGACGGCCGCCAAGGAGATGTTCCAGCGCGAGGACTTCCCGTCCACGTTCCTGCGCGAGGACGGCACGAGCCTGAAGGCCGGGCTCGACGTCGTGCGCCGCTTCGGCGCGGTACTGGAATCCGAGCTGCCATGGGAGACCGGCCTCGCCGCGGGACCGCCCGAGCAGTTCAACGCGTCCGCGCGGCGGCGGCGGATCCTCTCCTACGTCGCGCTCGCCGGCCCCGACCAGTGGCGCCGCTGGCTGCACGAGAGCGGGCCGGTGCTGGTGCTCGTCCAGAAGGACAGCAAGCTCGACGCCGGTACGCTCGACGAGTTCGACGACGGCTCGGTGACCGGCAGCCACGCGGCCGCCCTGTTCGGATACGGACCGGACCATTTCCTGCTGCGTTCGAGCTGGGGAACGGGCTGGGGCGAGCAGGGCTACGCGCGCATGAGCCTCGACTACGCCGCCAAGGCCGTGATCGAGAGCTACGGCGTGATTACCTAACGCCCGGCCAGCGGTGCGCCGCCGGGCTGCACGTCGTTGATCCGCGCCGCGACGCCGGGCAGGCCGAGCTCGCGGGTGAGGACCAGCGCGTGGTGGACGAGCGCGGCGCGATCGGGCGCGGGTACGCCGGTGGCCAGCCAGTCGCCGATCGTCCGCAGCGCCCAGGCGGGCGCGGACCACGCTTCGCACAGCGCCAGCGCGTGCGCGAAATGCTCGGCGGCGTCGCCGGGCCGGTCGTCGGCCGCGGCGAGTAGGCCGAGCACGCGTGCCACCGGGCCCCAGGCCGCCCACATGTGGTCGAGCACCGGGTTGACGGCCGCGTGCGGAGCGAGCAGCGCGTAGAGCTGCTCGACGTGCGTGCCGGACACCGCCGCGGCCTCGCCCAGGTTCACGGCCGCGGGCAGGAAGTCACGCGAGCGGATGACGGCCGCGAAGTCGTCGCGCGCGCACAGCTCCACGCCGCGGCGTGCCGCGTCGGCGTTCCCGACGGCGGCCTCCAGCGCCGCCAGCATCGCCTCCCACACCGGCAGCGCCGGGTAGCGGGCGGCGAAGCCGCCCAATTGCGCGGCCTCGGCCTCGTGGGAGCGCCAGCGCAGCCGCGCCAGCACGAGCTGCTGGACGGTGTACTCCTGCAGGCAGTCGTCGCTCAGCCGGCGGTTGATGGCGAGCGCCTCCTCGCTCATCCGCTCGGCCTCGTCGAGCCGGCCGGCGAACGCGGCCCGGGCCGTCTCGGCGGTCATCAGGAACCAGCGCGGGACCGAGCGTCGCGTCGCGTGCGCGACCGGACGCGCGCGATCGAGCGCGCGATCGGCGGCGGCGACGTCGCCGGCCTGCATCGCGTCGCGGATCACATGCACGTAGGCCCAGATCAGCCCTGCGTGGTCGGCGTGCTGAGCGGCCGCACGGACCACCTCGGCGGCCGCGGCGGCGCGTTGCACGGCGCGCTCGGGCCGCCAGTCGACGTTCATCGCGGCGGGGTAGAGCCAGCCGAGCGTCGCCTCGTCGTCCAGCCGCCGCCCCATCGCCAGCGCCTCGTCGATCAGATCCTCACGGCGCGCCTGGTCGGGGACGAGCACCGCCAGCCGGCCGGTGGCACGGGCGCGCAGCGGCCCGTCGGCGTCCGGCAGCAGCGTCAGCGCCTCCTCGAGCAGCGCGATCCCGTCGGTGTCCACGACGCCGTAGGGGTTGACCTGCGTGTAGCGCAGCGCGGCGTGGGTGAACGCCTCCGCGTCGGCGTCGCGCCGCGCCGCGGCGGCGGCCTGCGTGTAACGGCGGCGCGCGTCCTGGACGTCACCTGCGGCGAAGGTCGCGTCGGCGTAGGCGAGCAGCGCGTCGCGGCGGGCGCGAACGGGCGCCTCGGCGCCGAGCGCGAGCGCCTCCAGCGCCTCGCCGTAGTGGATCGCGGCCTCGGCGTGGCCGAGCGCGGCCGCCGCCTCGCCCGCCGCCTCCAGCGCGAGCTCCCACGCCGGCTGCGGCTCGGCGCCGCCGCGCGCCGCCGCGAGGGCGTGATGGGCCAGCCGCGCCGCCGCGACGTCGGCCCCGGCGTCGCGGCGCGCCCGCAGCGCCGCCGCGACGGTGTCGTGGAGCTCGCTGCGCCGCCGCTGTGGCAGCGCCTCGCGGATGGCATCGCGGACGATCGCGTGCGCGAACGCGAAGTGGCCCGGCTCGTCGGGCACGACGATCCGGGCCGCGGTGCCGCGGTCCAGCGCCGCGACGACGTCGGCGCGCGGAGCGCCTGACGCGCGCACCAGGTCGGCGACCGTGAACGTCCCCGCGACCGCGCCGGCCTCGAGCACGCGCCGCGCCTGGGGACCGAGCTGCGCGACGCGCCGGCTGACCACCTCGCGCACGCTCTCCGGAACCGAGACGTCGCCGAGGCGCCCGAGCTCGGCCACGAAGAACGGGTTGCCGCCCGTGCGCGCGTGGATGTCCTCGGCCGGCGCGGTGGGCGGGAGCAGCGCGCGCACCTCGTCGAGACCGAGGCCGCCCAGCTCGAGCCGCTCGGCGGTGACGTCGAGCGCCGGCGCCTCGCCGGTGCGGTAGGAGCCCGCCAGCAGGAACCGCGAGCCCTGGTCGCCGCCCGCCACGTGCGCGAGCAGGCGCAGCGAGGACGCGTCGGACCAGTGCAGGTCCTCGAGCAGCACGAGCAGCGGACGCTCGGCGGCGGCCGCCGCGAGCAGGTCGGCGACGGCGTCGAACAGCCGCAGCCGCTCCTCCTCGCCGCCCGGCTCGGCGACGTCGCCCGTGAACCGGGCCAGCGCCCCATCGGGCTCGCCGGGAGCCGCGGCGGCCAGCGCGCGCACGACCGGGCGCCACAGCCGGTAGGCGCGGCCCTCGGGCTCCCCGCGGCCCCAGACCGCGAGGCCGCCGCGGCGCTCGGCCTCGGAGGCGAGCGCCGCCAGCAGCGTGGTCTTGCCGATGCCCGCGTCACCGGCGAGCAGGACCAGCGCCGGCGCGCCGGCCCAGGCGCGGGCGAGCGTCCCGCGCAGGCGCTCGAGCTCGGCCACGCGGCCGACGAGGCCCGGTGTCGGCGCCGGCGCCTGGTGCGCCGGCGCCAGCAGCGCGCCGAGTGCCGCCGCGACCGCCGCGGCGCTCTCCGGCCGCTCCGCCGGATCGTGGGAGAGCAGCGAGAGCACGAGCTGGTCGAGTCCCTCGGGGACGGCGGCCATGCTCGAGGGCGGCGCAGGCGGCCGGCGGCTGGCGAGCTGGGTGGCCCGGTAGGGCCGGCGCCCGCACAGCAGCTCGTAGAGCGTCACGCCGAGCGCGTAGAGGTCGCTGCGCGGCGTCGCGGCCTCGCCGGCGGCCTGCTCGGGCGGCGAGTAGAGCGGCGTGCCGGCGGGCGCGTCGCCCGCCTCGCCGGGCTCCAGCGCGACGCCGAAGTCGCCGAGCGCCGCCTCGCCATCGGCATCCAGCCACACGTTGTCGGGCTTGACGTCGCGGTGGACGACGCCGTGCGCGTGCGCGTGGGCGAGCGCTCCCGCGATCTCGCGCGCGGCGCGGATCGCCTCGTCGACCGTCAAGCGGTTCCCGGGCGCGCGCGCCAGACGGTCGGCCAGCGAGCCGCCGGTCATGTAACGAGCGACGAGACACGGCGTGCCGGCGTCGTCGAAGACGTCGTGCACGGTGACGATGTGCCGGTGCCCGCCGAGCCGCGCGGTGAGGCGCGCCTCACGCCGCAGGCGCTCCCAGGCGGACGGACCGCCGACCCGTGCCAGCGCCACCGCGCGGTCGAGCGTGAGATCGTGCGCGAGCCAGACGTCCTTGGCGGCGCCGCGCCCGAGCCGGCGCTGCAGCAGGTAGCGTCCGGCGACCAGCCCGGGCGCGCCTTCCGCCGCAGGCCCGCCCGCGGCCGCCGACGGCAGCGTGCAGACAGGGCACGGTCCGCCGTCCGCGGGCATGACGTGGCCGCAATCAGGGCACGTGAGCACGGAAGAGTGAGTCTATGAAGCCGTCTCACCCGGCCGAGTGAGCGACTTCACCCCCGAGGGGGCGAGGTTCACCCCTTGCAGGCATGGTCCGGGTGCGGACCTTGCGAAAGGGTTACGCCATGGCCGCTCCCTCACTGCTCTTCCCGCCCTCCGAGCTCACCCCGTCGGTCCGAGACTTCGCGGCCGAGGCCAGCTTGACGCGCGTCCGCGCCGTCGCCATGACCGCTCGCGAGCGCCTCGCCGAGATTGATGGGGTACGCGTGATCGGGCCCGAGATCTCCAGTACCAAGGACAGTGTCCGCCTCGCCGTGGACCTGCGCGACACCGGCCGCGACGCGTGGCGCGTCGCCTGCACGATGGCCTCGCGCGGCTTCGCCGTCGATGCGTCGTCGAGCCGCGTGCTGATCGTGCGCCTGCGTGAGTCCGACCTGCGCGAGGGCACGCACGAGCGCGTCGCGCCGGCGCTGCTCATGGCGCTCTGGTCGAACTGAGTACCTCTCTGTGCGTCGGCCGCGCCGCTTCATAGCGGGCGCGGCCTTCGGCCGTTAAGCACACCGAGATCCCGCGCCGGTCCTCGGGGCACATCGAGCGCTGGACGAGGCCGTCCGCCTCCAGCCGCGCCACCGCGCGCGAGAGCGCGCTCTGGGACAGGTGCACCGCGCCGACGAGCTGCTGCACGCGGCAGCCGTCGGTCGCCGCCAGCTGCTCGAGCACCTCGAACTCGCTCATGCCGAGCCCGTGCCGAGCGCTCAGCTCGCGGTTCAGCGCGTCCGTCGTCCGCGCGTGGCGGGCGAGCAGGGCACGCCATTCGTCTGCGAGCTGGTCGGGATCCATTGCCATCGTAAGTATATGCGCCCACATCCCATGCTGAAGCATTAAATGTGTCTGCATGTACTATCGAGGGCATGAGCCACCTCTCCTCCCCGGACACCCCGCGCTGGGACGCCCGCCTGTGGGGCGCGCTGATCCTGCTGTGCGGCGTGCTCTTCCTCGACGGCCTCGACGTCTCGATGGTCGGCGTGGCGCTCCCCTCGATCCAGTCCGATCTCGCGCTCACCACGTCGCAGCTGCAGTGGGTCGTGTCGGCCTACGTGCTCGGCTACGGCGGCCTGCTGCTGCTCGGCGGCCGCGCCGCAGACCTGCTCGGGCGCCGGCGCGTGCTGCTCGCCGCCCTGGCCGTGTTCACCCTCGCCTCGCTGGCCGGCGGGCTCGTGCACGACGGCACGCTGCTCGTGCTGACGCGCTTCGCGAAGGGGCTCAGCGCCGCCTTCACGGCGCCGGCGGGCCTGTCGATCATCACCACCACGTTCACCGAGGGCCCGGCCCGCAACCGCGCGCTCAGCATCTACACGGCGTGCGGCGCCAGCGGCTTCTCGCTGGGGCTGGTGTTCGGTGGACTGCTGACCGAGCTCGGCTGGCGCTGGACCTTCCTGCTCCCCGTGCCGGTCGCGGCGGCGATCCTGGTCCTGGCGCCGCGCTTCATCGCCCGCGACCGTCCGCAACTCGCGTCGCGGCGGCGCTACGACCTGGGCGGCGCGGCGACGCTGACCGCCGGCATGCTGCTGTTCGTGCGCACCATCGTCCAGGCGCCGACCGCCGGCTGGAGCGCGCCCGAGACACTCGGCGGCTTCGCCGTCGCGGTCGCGCTGCTGGCGGCGTTCGTGACGATCGAGCGGCGCACCGCGCAGCCGCTGGTGCGGCTCGGCATCCTGCGCTCAGGCCACCTGATGCGGGCGAACCTCGGCATGGCGACCGTGTTCGGCGCCTACGTCGCATTCCAGTTCGTCGCCACGCTGTACCTGCAGGCCACGCTCGGCTGGTCGGCGCTGCACACGGCACTGGCCTTCCTGCCCGGCGGCCTGCTGGTCGCGTTCGGCGCGCCGCGCATCGGCCCGCTGGCCGATCGCTTCGGCACGGCGCGGCTCGCGGCGGTCGGCGCGGCGCTGTTCACGGCCGGCTACGCGCTGTTCCTGCGCATCGACGCCGCGCCCTACGTGACGACGTTCCTGCCCACGATGCTGCTGATCGGGGCCGGCTTCGCGCTGTGCTTCCCTGCGCTCAACATCCAGGCGACCGCCGGCGTGTCCGACCACGAGCAGGGGCTCGCCTCCGGGCTCGTGAACACGTCCTTCCAGGTCGGCGGGGCGCTGGTACTGGCGATCGTCAGCGCCGTGGTCGGCGGCGGCGGGGACCCGGTCGAGCTCTACCGCCAGGCGCTCGGCGTCGTGGTCGGCGTCGCCGCGCTCGGGCTGGTCGTCGCCCTCACCGGCGTCGTGTCGGTGCGGCGCGCGGAGGCGCTCGCGGAGGCCTAGGAGCGACGAACGCGCCGGACCGGAATCAGCGCGGTTCCGGCCGGCGCCTCGTAGCGCACGATCTCGGCCTTGACGCTGTTGCGGACCTCTTCGAGGCGCGCGATCTCCTCCTGCAGCTGCTCGGCGCGCCGCTCGAGGCCCGCGACCTTGCGCTGCATGCGGTCGAGCTGCTCCTCGAGCTCGAAGACCTTCTCGACGCCGGCGAGGTTCATGCCCCACTCGGACGTCATCTCCTGGATCTTGCGCAGCCGCTCGACGTCGGCCTGCGAGTACAGGCGCGTGCCCTTGGGGGAGCGCTTGGGCTCGATCAGCCCGCGCGCCTCGTACATCCGCAGCGTCTGCGGGTGCATCTCGGCCAGCTCGGCGGCGACCGAGATCATGAAGACGCCGCGCTCGTGGTCCACGCGGGCGGTGATGCGCGTCCTCCGGACGGCCATCAGCGGCCTGCCGCCCGGAGGATCCGCTCGCGCGGGTTGCCGTTCATCACCTTCGAGAGCTGCTCGACGGCGGCCCTCTGCTCGTCGTTGAGCGACTTGGGCATCTCGATCACGAAGCGATAATGCAGGTCGGTCCGGCCGGACCCGTTGAGCACCGGCGGGCCTTCGCCGCGCAGGCGCTGCACCGTGCCGTGCTTGGTGCCCGGCGCGACCCGCAGCTTCTTGGTGGCGTTGAGCGTCGGCACCTCCACCTCGGCACCCGCGAGCGCCTCGGCGACGGTGATCGGGACCTCGACCTCGTAGTTGTCGCCCTTGGGGATGAAGACCGGCGAGGGGTCGACGTGGGTGACGACGTACAGGTCGCCCGCGGGACCGCCACGCAGGCCCGCCTCGCCCTTGCCGGCGAGCTTGATCCGCGAGCCCTCGCGCACGCCCGCCGGGATGTTGACCCGGTAGCGCTTGACCTCCTTCAGGCGGCCCTGGCCCGCGCACGTCGGACACGGATCCTCGATCACCGTGCCAGAGCCGCCGCAGCGCGCGCACGGGCGTGTGATCGAGAAGACGCCCTGGCCCTGCGCCTCGACGCCGCGGCCGTTGCAGACCGGGCAGACCTTGGGCTGGGTGCCGGGACGCGCGCCCGTGCCGCGGCAGGTCGTACACGCGCTGTGGGTCGCGACCGACACCGGCACCTGGGCGCCCTCGACGGCCTGCGCGAACGACAGCGTCACCGACGTCTCGATGTCCTTGCCCGCCTCGGTGGCCGGCTTGGTCCGCGGGCCGCGGTTGGCCGCGGTGTTGAAGAGGTCGGAGAAGATGTCGCCCCAGCCCGACGCGGCGCCGCCGGCGCCGCCGGCCGTCTGCGCGCCGCCGCCGAACGGGTTGCCGGTGAAGACGTTGCCCGGGCGGTCGTACTTCTTGCGCTTCTCGGGGTCGCCCAGGACGTCGTAGGCCTCGGAGATCTCCTTGAAGCGCTCCTCGGCCCCCGCGTCCTTGTTCGTGTCCGGGTGGTACTGGCGCGCGAGCTTGCGGTAGGCCTTCTTGATCTCCTCCTGCGAGGCCTTCTTGCCGACGCCGAGGGTCTTGTAGTAGTCCTGACCGCGGGCCATGGCTACGCCGCCACCACGACGCGGGCCGGCCGCAGCACCGCGCCGTTGATCCGGTAGCCGGACTGGTAGACCTCGAGTACCGTCCCGGACTCGGCGTCCTCGGACGGCTGGGAGATCATCGCCTCGTGCTCGTTGGGGTCGAACGCCTCGCCGGTCGGGGAGAAGGACTGGATGCCGACGCGCTCGAGCGCGGCCTTGAGCTCGGTCGCGACCATCGCGAACCCCTTCACGACGTCCTCGTGCCCCTCGGCGGCCTTGAGCGCGATCTCGAGATGGTCGATCGCCGGCAGCAGCTCCTTGGCGAGCTTGGCCATCCCGCGATCGATCGCGGCCGCGTTCTCACGCGCCATCCGCTTGCGGAAGTTCTCGAAGTCGGCCTGGGTGCGCTGGGCGAGCGCGAGGTAGTTGTCGCGCTCACGCGTGAGGTCGTCGAGGTCGGCGCGGACGGCGGCGGCCTCAGTCGCCCCCGGGGCCTCGGCGTCGCCGAACGACGTCTCGCCCGTGCCCGCCGCAGCGGGGTGCGGCGGGGCCGCCGCGGAGAACTCCTCCTCCGCGGCGGCGTCGCCTCCGGGCGGCCCCGCCACAGGGGCGGGGAAGGTCGGATGATCGGGGTGGGGCGGCGGGGATGTCCGCCTTCTACTCTCCATTACTTCTGCTCGTCGACGACCTCGGCGTCGACGACCTCCTCCTCGGCGGCCGAGCCGGCACCGTTGGTGGAGGCGGGCTCGTCGGCCTGCTGGGACTGCTGGGCGCGCTCGTACATCTGCTCCGAGACGCGGTGGAACGCGTTGTTCAGCCGCTCGGTCTTGTTGCGGATGTCCTCGGCGTCCTCGCCCTTGACGGCCTCGTTGAGGGCCTTGATGGCGTCCTCGATCTCGCTCTTGGAGGCCGCGTCGATCTGCTCGGCGAGGTCCTTGAGCTGCTTGGACGCGTTGTAGGCGGTCGACTCGCCGGTGTTGCGGGCCTCGGCCAGCTCGCGCAGGCGCTTGTCGTCCTCGGCGTGGGTCTCGGCGTCGGACACCATCTGCTTGATCTCGGAGTCCGACAGCCCGGAGCCCGCCTTGATCTCGATCTTCTGCTCCTTGCCGGTGCCGAGGTCCTTGGCCGACACGCTGAGGATGCCGTTGGCGTCGATGTCGAAGCCGACCTCGATCTGCGGGATGCCACGCGGCGCCGGCGGGATGCCGGTGAGCTGGAACTTGCCCAGCGACTTGTTGTAGAGCGCCATCTCGCGCTCGCCCTGGAGGATGTGGATCTCCACGGAGGGCTGGTTGTCCTCGGCGGTGGAGAAGACCTCGGACTTGCGCGTCGGGATCGTCGTGTTGCGCTCGATCAGCTTGGTCATCACGCCGCCCTTGGTCTCGATGCCGAGCGTGAGCGGGGTGACGTCGAGCAGCAGGACGTCCTTGACGTCGCCGGCCAGCACGCCCGCCTGGATGGCGGCGCCGACGGCCACGACCTCGTCCGGGTTGACGCCGCGGTGCGGCTCCTTGCCGGTGAGCTCCTTGACCTTCTCCTGGACGGCCGGCATGCGCGTCATGCCGCCCACGAGCACCACGTGCTCGATCTCCTTGACGCCCTTGTCCTTGGCGTCGTCGATCGCCTGGCGGACGGGGCCGACCACGCGCTCGATCAGCGCGCCGGCCAGCTCGCCCAGCTTGGCGCGGGTGAGGCGCACGTCGAGGTGCTTGGGGCCGGAGGAGTCGGCGGTGATGAACGGCAGGTTGATGCCGGTCTCCTGCGCCGAGGAGAGCTCGATCTTGGCCTTCTCGGCCGCCTCGTAGAGGCGCTGCAGGGCCATCTTGTCCTGCGTCAGGTCGATGCCCTGGTCGCGCTTGAATTCCGCCGCCAGCCAGTCGACGATCGCCTTGTCGAAGTTGTCGCCGCCGAGGTGGTTGTCACCGGCCGTGGACTTGACCTCGAACACGCCGTCGCCGATCTCCAGCACCGACACGTCGAACGTGCCGCCGCCGAGGTCGAAGACCAGGATCGTCTGGTCGGACTCCTTGTCGAGGCCGTAGGCGAGCGAGGCGGCCGTCGGCTCGTTGATGATGCGCTTGACGTCCAGGCCCGCGATGCGGCCCGCGTCCTTCGTCGCCTGGCGCTGGTCGTCGTTGAAGTAGGCCGGGACGGTGATGACCGCGGAGTCCACGCTCTCGCCCAGGTAGGCCTCGGCGTCGGCCTTGAGCTTCTGCAGGATCATCGCCGAGATCTCCGGCGGCGAGTACTGCTTGCCACCCGCCTCGACGCGCGCGTCGCCGCCCGAGCCGGATACGACCGAGTACGGGACGATCGACTCCTCCTCGCGCACCTCGGCCTCCTTGCGGCCCATGAAGCGCTTGATCGAGAAGACGGTGTTGGTGGGGTTCGTGACCGCCTGCCGCTTGGCGACGGTGCCGACCAGGCGCTCGCCGCTCTGCGTGAAGGCGACCACCGACGGGGTGGTGCGACCACCCTCGCTGTTCTCGATGACCGTCGGCTCTCCACCTTCGAGCACGGCCATGCACGAGTTGGTGGTCCCGAGGTCGATCCCGATGGTCTTTGCCATGTGGTGTGCTCCTCTACAAGATCTCAGTCTGCTTGGCGCAGATTGTAGCCGAACGGGCACATTCGCAAAAGAGCGCACTCGGCGCAGTCGGGGCGCCGCGCGTGGCAGGTCCGGCGGCCGTGGCGCAACAGGTTGATGTGGAACTCGAGCTCCTGGCCGCGGGGCGTCAGCTCGAGCATCGCGTCGTGCAGCTCCTCGAACGGCGCCCCGGCCCGGAACAGCCCGAGGCGCGTGCCCACGCGTGAGACGTGCGTGTCGACCGGCACGTCGCGTTTGCCGAACGCGAACAGCAGCACGCAGGCGGCGGTCTTGCGCCCCACGCCCGGGAGCGCCGTGAGCTCGGCGCGGCCCTCCTCGACGGTCTTGTCCGCGAGGTCTGACAGGTCGTCGCCGTCGAGCTGGCGCAGGATCTCCTGGATCCGGACCGACTTGACCTTCGAGATGCCGCCCGGACGGATCGCCTCCTCGACCTCGGCGTTGGGCGCGTCGCGGACCGCGTCCCAGCTGCCGAAGCGCTCGCGCAGGCGCAGGAATGCGACGTCGCGGTTGCGGTCGTTGGTCGACTGCGAGAGCACGGTCAGGATCAGCTCGTCGAGCCCCTGGCCGTGCGGCGGAGCGGACGGCCGGCCATAGAGCTCGCGCAGGCGGTCGCGGATACGGCGCACGCGCGCGCGTGAGGGCGGAGTCATCGTCCGGCCCCGGAGATGAGAGTCGTTACCCCGATCAGGGGAAATCAGGCCTTTCGCTGTATGATTCCTTACGGATGTCGGACATTGCGTTCGGCGTCTGGCGGAACCCCGTTTAGGGTCGCAGCCCGCGAACGAGTCGCGGCTGTCAGCACTTCCAGCGACGGACTGCACTGGAACACCCATCACCGGACGCCTTGGTCAGCGTTCGGCTTCCCAGGAGAGCCCCATGTCCGTCACGTCCGTGCGACGCACGCTCGCGTTCGCGCTCGTACCGCTCGCGCTCGCGGCGCCCGCGTCCGCGCGCGCCGATGCCACCGAGGCGTCGGTCCTGCACGCCATGAACGCGCTGCGGGCGGCGAACCACCTGCCGCGACTGCACTCCAGCCGCGGCCTCGCGCGTGCCGCCGACGCGCAATCGGCCCACGTGCTGCGCACGCGCGTGATGTCCCACGGCGCGTTCTCGCGCCGCGTGCGCCACTACGTGCACTCCCGCCGGGTCGGCGAGAACCTCGCGTGGATGAACCGTTGCGACGCGGGCCAGGTCGTGCGGATGTGGCTCAACAGTGCGCAGCACCGGCGGATCATGCTCGCCCGCGGCTTCCGGCGCGTGGGCGTGGGGCGCCGCAGCACGGCCGCGATCTGCGTCGTCACCGCGGATTTCGCCTCCGCACACTGAGTTCCGCGTTCATAGCGCTAGGGTCCTCTTCGCCATGCGCAAGGCGTTCGAGCATCCCCTCGCGCCAACTCTGGCCTGCGCGCTGGTGTGCGTCGTCTACCTCCTCGACCAGCCGGCGACCGCCGACATGGCCGCGCACTCCTACCGCGCGTGGCTCTTCCAGCACGAGGGGCTGACCGTCTGGAACGCCCAGTGGTACGGCGGGCACCACGTGCTGGGCTACTCGCTGCTGTTCGCGCCGCTGGCCGCGCTGGCCGGCCCGGCGCTGATCGGCGTGGCCTCCGCGGTCGCGGCGGTGGCGATCTTCACGGGGCTGGCCCGCGGCGCCGCGCAGACGCCCGGGTCGGGCGCGGCCGCGTCCTGGCTGTTCACCGCCGGCGTGCTGTCGAACGTGCTGATCGGGCGGATGCCGTTCCTGCTCGGGATCGCGCTCACCGTCGCCGCCTGGTCGTGCGCCCGGCGGCAGCGGCGCGTGATCTCCGGCGTGCTGGCGCTCGGCGCGATGTGGGCGAGCCCGGTCGCGGGCGTGTTCCTGATGCTCGGCGCCGCCGCCAAGCTGCTGGCCGACGGGCGCAAGGCGCTCGCCACCGCGCTGTGGCTCGGGATCCCCTCGCTCGCGGGCGGGATCGTGATGTGGCTGCTGTTCCCCGAGGGCGGGACCGACCGCTTCGCCGCCACGGCGTTCTGGCCGATGCTGGTCATCTCCGCGGCCGGCATGGCGCTGCTGGCGCCGGGCCGGCGCACGATCTACGCGGGCGGACTGCTCTACCTGTGCGTGCTGGTGGGCGCGTTCGTCGTCCCGTCGCCGTTCGGGCAGAACGCGCTGCGTCTGGGCGTGCTCGCGGGCCCGTCGCTGCTGGCGCTGGCGCACCGCCGGCGGGTGCCGGTCCTCGCGCTGGCCCTCGTGGGCGTGGGGCTGCTGTATCTGCAGTGGCTGCCGGCCGTGCGTGCCGTGGCCGAGGCGCACGGTGATCCATCGACCCGTCCCGCCTTCCAGGCCGAGGCGCGCGACTACCTGGCGCACGCGGCCAAGCCCGGCGAGCGCGTCGAGGTGCCGCTGACCAAGAACCACTGGGAGGCCGCCGACCTCGCGAAGGTCGTGCCGCTGGCGCGCGGGTGGGAGCGCCAGCTCGACCAGAAGGCCAATCCGATCTTCTACGACAACGATCCGCTGACGGCCGCGAACTACCACGACTGGCTGCGCGAGAACGCCGTCCGCTGGATCGCGCTGCCGACCGCGCCGCTTGACTACTCCGCGCAGGACGAGGCGCAGTTGCTCGAGCGCGGGGCGAAGTTCCTCAAGCTCGTGTACGCGTCGCCGCGCTGGAAGATCTGGCAGGTCCGCGGGACCGACCCGCCGGCCTCGGACGGCGCCACGATGCTCGCCGCCGGCCCGAACTGGTTCGAGATCGATGCCCGCAGGCCCACGATCGTGCGCTACCGCTACACGCGCTACTGGGTCACCGAGGACGCCTGCGTGCGGCGGGCCAAGGGCGGCTGGACGGAGGTCGACCCGCTCCAGGCCGGTGTCATCCTCGTGCGGGCGCGTTTCGACATCGAACCCGGGTCACGCGAGGCAAAGGGGTGTTAGCCCTCCTGGGAGCGACGCCGCCGCGTTACTAGCCTGCAACCATGGCCCGCCTGTTTCCCCGTGGCCCGCGCGACCTTCTGTGGCAGATCCTGCTCTTCTGCGGGGCCTACTGGCTCTACCGACTGGTCCGCGGCCAGGTCTGGGACGAATCCTCCCTCGCCTTCGCCCATGCGCGCGGCATCGTGCACCTCGAGCAGTCGCTGCACGTGTTCGCCGAGCCCTCGCTGCAGCGCTGGGCGGTCAACACCGGCTGGGTGAACGACGTCGCGAGCTGGATGTACCTGAACACACACTTCGTCGTCACGACGTGCACGCTCGCCTTCGTCTACCTGTTCCGCAACGAGCGCTTCTACTTCGTGCGCAACATGTTCATGGTCGCGATGGGGCTTGCGCTGATCGGCTACGTGATCTACCCCGCCGCGCCGCCCCGGATGCTGCCCGAGCTCGGCTTCGTGGACTCGGTGGCCGACTTCACCGGCGTCTCGTCGGACGCGTCGGTTAACGCGCTCTTCAACCCGTATGCGGCGGTGCCGTCGATGCACGTCGCGTTCGCGCTGATGCTCGCCTTCCCGATGCTGCGGATCGTGCGCCACCGCTGGGGACAGGTGCTGTGGGGCCTCTACGCGCCGCTCGTGACGATGGTCGTGCTGGTGACCGCGAACCACTGGATCTTCGACGCGGCCACCGGCGCGGTGACGGCGGCGGTCTCCGCGTTCGCCGCGCACACCGTGCTGGCGCGCGTGCGCCCGGACGCCTGGGCGTGGGACCCGGAACCGGGTCTACCCGCCGCGGCGCGCGCCGGATAGTCTGCTGCCCTCATGGGCACGCCCACTTCGCGCGACTTCCAGGCTGAGTTCCGCAACCGTCTCATCCAGTCACGGCTTACGCCGAATGCGATCTCGCTCACCGGGTTCGCGCTGTGTGTGGTGTCCGCGATCCTCATCCTGCAGGGGTGGTGGATCCCGGGCGGGATCGCGTTCATCGTCGGGTCCGTGTGCGACACGCTCGACGGCCGCTACTCGCGGATGTCCGGCAAGGGCTCGCCGTTCGGCGCCTTCCTGGACTCGACGCTCGACCGCATCGAGGAGGGCGTCGTGCTGGCCGCGGTCGCCTACCGCTTCTCCAAGGACGCCGACCTCACCTGGATCGCGTCCAACGACGTCGCCGTCGGCGTGGTCGTGCTGGCGGTCATCGCGTCGATCATGGTCTCCTACACGCGCGCCCGCGCCGAGGCGCTCGGCGTGGAGTGCAAGGTCGGGATCGCCGACCGCGCCGTGCGGGTCGTCGTGCTCTCGGCGGGCCTCGTGTTCGGCGACCTGAAGGTGATCGAGCCGGCGGTCTACCTGCTGGCGGTGATGGCGATCATCACCGTCCTGCAGCGGATCTTCCACGTCCGCTCGGAACTCATGCGCCCGCCCGCGGACGAGCCGGTGTAACCAAACCGTCTGTCAAGAGTTCCTTGACTTGACTGGAGAAGGCGAGGCAGCCCCTCCGCCCCACCCCGATCATCCGACCTTCAACGGCGGCAGCCCCTCCGCCCCACCCCGATCATCCGACCTTCAACGGCGAGACATCCCCTCCGCCCCACCCGATCATCCGACCTTGAAGATTCCGCATCCGGAGGAAGAACTTCCCTTGACGAAGCACAGCACGATGTCCACGAACGGCGCTGGCCGCTACCAGAACGAGAAGGTCCGCGTGGCCATCATCGGCGTCGGCAACTGCGCCAGCGCGTTCGTGCAGGGCGTCCACTTCTACAAGGACGCCGACCCCGCCACCCGCGTCCCCGGGCTGATGCACGTCGATCTCGGCGGCTACCACGTCTCCGACATCGAGTTCTCGGCCGCCTTCGACATCGACGTGGACAAGGTCGGCAAGGACCTCTCCGAGGCGATCTGGGCGGGCCAGAACAACACGATCAAGTTCGTCAAGGAAGACGTCCCGCATCTGGGCGTCCCGGTCCAGCGCGGCATGACCCATGACGGCCTCGGCAAGTACCTGTCCGAGAAGATCACCAAGGCCCCGGGCTCGACCGTCGACATCGTCGAGGTCCTCAAGGAGACCAAGACCGACGTCGTCATCTCCTATCTCCCGGTCGGCTCCGAGCAGGCGACGAAGTGGTACGTCGAGCAGATCCTCGAGGCCGGCTGCGGCTTCGTGAACTGCATCCCGGTGTTCATCGCCCGCGAGCAGTACTGGAACAACCGCTTCAAGAAGGCCGGGCTGCCGATCGTCGGCGACGACATCAAGTCCCAGGTCGGCGCCACGATCGTCCACCGCGCGCTCGCGCGCCTGTTCGGCGACCGCGGCGTGGAGCTTCAGCGCACGTCGCAGCTCAACGTCGGCGGCAACATGGACTTCTACAACATGCTCGAGCGCGAGCGCCTGGAGTCCAAGAAGATCTCCAAGACCAACGCGGTCACGTCGATCGTGGACCACGAGATGCCCGCGCACGACGTCCACGTCGGCCCGTCGGACTACGTGCCGTGGCTGACCGACCGCAAGTGGGCCCACATCCGGCTCGAGGGCGCCGCGTTCGGCGAGGTGCCGCTGACCGCCGAGCTCAAGCTCGAGGTCTGGGACTCCCCGAACTCGGCCGGGATCGTGATCGACGCGGCACGCTGCTGCAAGCTCGCCCTCAACCACGGCATCGGCGGCCAGCTCGACGGCCCGAGCTCCTACCTCATGAAGTCGCCGATGAACCAGCGCCCGGACGATCAGGCGCGCGCGGACACCGAGGCGTTCATCGCCGAGCACGCGCGCACGGAGAAGGCCGCCCGCGCGGCCCGCGCCGCGGCCAAGGTCACCAAGGCCGAGGTGGCCTCCTAACTCCCGCTGGCGGTGCGGCGCTCACATGGCGCCGCGCCGCCATCGTTATGCTCCCGGGCGAGTGCCCGATCGGTTCGCCATCGCGCAGGTCGCCCCGCATCCGCTCGAGGATGCCAACGAAGTCGGGACCTTCGCGAAGGAGGTCTCGCGCGAGCTCGCCGAGCGCGGGCATCGCGTCCTGCTGCTGGCGCCGTCGCGCTCGACGGACCTGATCCGGGAATCGCGCAAGGCGATCCGGGCGGCCCGCGAGGCGCCGGACTCGCTGTTCGACGCCGACGGCGGCGTGCGCACGCTCGGCGTCGGCGAGCTGCTGTTCAGCGGCCCCAAGCGCGGGATCAACCCGGCGCCGCCGGTGGACATCGCGCGCACGATCGAGGACGCGCTGTCGGCCGTGCCGCTGGACTTCGTCCACGTGCACGAGCCGTGGGCGCCGAGCGCGGGCAGCGTCGCGCTGCGGCACTCGCGCGCGCTCAACGTCGGCTCGTTCCACGCGCCGGTCGAGCGGACGCTCTCGACGCAGGTGGCACGGCGCTTCGTCGAGCTGTTCTTCGGCCGTCTCGACGCGCGCACCGCCAGCTACGAGGCGACCGCGGAGCTGCTCGGGCGCTACTTCCCGTCGCGGTACCGCCTGCTGCGGCCGGCGGCGTCGGCCGAGCCGCGCCCGGAGCGCAGCGGCCCGCTGCGGATCGTGTTCTCCGACCGTGAGGAGCGCGGGGCGCTGCGGCTGTTCCTGCGTGCGCTGCGGCGGCTGCCGGAGGCGCTCGAGTGGGAGGCGATGGTCTACTCCAAGACCGGCGCGGTGCCCACGCTGCGCTCGAGCCTGCGCTCGCGCGTGCAGGTGCTCGACGACGAGGACGCCGCGTTCGCCGGCGCGGACGTCGTGGTCACGGCCTCGCTCGGCCAGGTGACGGCCCCCGGGGTGCTCGTGCGCGCGCTCGGCGTGGGCGCGGTGCCGGTGGCGGCGCGGGTGCCGGTCTACGAGGAGGTCCTACGCGAGGGTGACCTCGGGCTGCTGTTCGAGCCCGGAGACGTCGACGTCCTGAGCGCGCAGCTCGAGCGGGTGCTGACCGACGGCGCCCTGCGCGAGCAGCTGGTGGCGCGCGGCGCCGAGGAGCGCCGCGACCTCAGCTGGTCGCGCGTCGCCGACGACGTCGAGGCGATCTACGCCGAGCTGGCCGCACTGCGCCACGATCCCACCGGGCTCCCCGAGGTCCGCGGGCGGCTCGCCAAGCGCAAGCTGATCGAGGTCGACCTGCACATGCACACCGACCACTCGAGCGACTGCGCGACGCCGGTCGACGTGCTGCTGTCGACCGCGCGCGACGTGGGGCTCGGGGCGATCGCGGTGACCGACCACAACGAGGTCTCCGGCGCCCACGACGCTCGCGCCAAGGCCGCCGAGTACGGCATCAAGGTGATCGTCGGCGAGGAGGTCAAGACCGCCGACCAGGGCGAGGTGATCGGCCTCTTCATCGAGGAGAAGATCCCGCGCGGGATGACGCTCGCCGAGACGATCGCCGAGATCCGCCGCCAGGGCGGGCTGGTCTATGTCCCGCACCCGTTCGACCGCTTGCACTCGGTGCCGGACTACGAGCACATGCTCGCGGTCGTCGGGGACATCGACGCGATCGAGGTCTTCAACCCGCGGATCGCGATCCCGGCCTTCAACGAGGAGGCGGTCCGCTTCGCCGGCAAGTACCGGATCGTCGGCGGCGCGGGCAGCGACAGCCACGTCGCCCAGGGCCTCGGCAGCGTGCGCATCCGGATGCGCGACTTCGACGGGCCCGAGGAGTTCCTGGAATCGCTGCGCGACGCGGACATCGCCGGCAAGCCCTCCTCGCTGCGCTACGCCCAGGTCCAGGCGCTGAAGTTCCTGCAGACCAAAGCCACGCCGCCCGCCGCCCGCCGTGCGACCCGCCGGCGCAAGGTCGCCCGCGCCGTCGCCGGACGCGGCGGGCAGTGACTTGCAGGGGCAAGGAGAACAGGCCCCAGGGGTGAACCCGGTCGGCGGAATGCCGGCGACTGACGACGAGATCCGCGAGAAGTACCTCGAGCGCGCCATCCGCGAGCTCAACCACTTCACACGCGACCTACAGAGCTGTGACCGCTGCCCGCGCGGGAACCTGATGCCGGTGCTCGGCTCAGGCCATCCCCAGGCCGACGTGCTGCTGCTCAAGCACGCACCCACGCCGGCCGAGATCGAGGAGGGCGTGGCGTTCTACGGCCGCGCGGGCACCGCCCTGATGAAGTCCCTGCGGCGGCTCGACATCGACCCGCTCGTGGTCTACGGCACGCTATGCGTCAAGTGCCCCGTGGCCGATCCCTCGCTCGCGGCGCCGGAGTGCGTCGCGCGGCTGATCGAGGAGATCGCGATCGTGCAGCCCAAGATCGTCGTGGTCATGGGCACCGACGCGCTCGACGTGCTCAACGAGCTGCAGCTCCCGCTCGCGCGCGAGGTGCGCGAGCTGCCGGGCGAGATCCAGTCGCTGACGCCGTCGATCGACGCGCTGTACGTGCCCGACATCGACCGCTCGCTCGACGAGGAGTCGGCCAAGCGCGAGTTCTGGCGCGCGTTCCGGCAGCTCGGCGAGTGGTGGAGCGACTTCCCGCCCTACTAGACCTCCAGCACGATCTTCCCGAGCTTGCCGCCGGCCTGGAAGCGCTCGTACGCCGCCGGCGCCTCGTCCAGCGGGAACGCGGCCGTCACGGGCACGGAGAGGTCGCCGGACGCGAAGCCGGGCAGCACCATCTTCTCCACGAGCCGGGCGGCGAGCGCCTTCTCCTCGATCGGCCGGCTGCGCAGCGTCGAGGCGCGCAGGCAGCCGCGCTTGGCCATCAGCTTGCGGAAGTCGATCTCCGCCCGGGCGCCCGCGCCGATCCCGATGACCACGATCCGGCCGAGCGGCGCCAGCGCATCGAGGTTCGCGTCGAGGTTGGGCGCGCCGACGAGCTCGAGGATGACGTCGAACGGGCCCTCGGCGGCGAAGCCGTCTGGCGGGATGGCGTTGGCGCCGAGCGCCGCGACCTGCTCGCGCGCGTGCTCGTGGCGGACGGTCGCGGTGACCCGCGCGCCGGCCATCACGCCGAGCTGCACCGCGGCCATCCCGACGCCGCCGGCCCCGCCGTGGACCAGCAGCCGCTCGCCGACGGTCAGCCCCGCCTGTGTGAAGAGCGCGTCGTGGGCGGTCGTGAAGACCTCGGGGACGCCGCCGGCCGCCTTCCAGTCCAGCTCGTCCGGGACGGGCATCGCGGTGCGCTCGTGGACGACCGCGAGCTCCGCCTGCCCGCCACCCGCGACGATCGCCATCACGCGATCGCCCGGCTCGAAGCGCCCGACGCGGCGCCCGCAGCTGACCACCTCGCCCGCGAGCTCGAGCCCGGGGATGTCCTGCGGTGCGCCCGGGGGCGCGGGATAGTGGCCGGCGAGCTGCATCATGTCCGCGCCGTTGAGGCCGGCGGCCCTGACGCGGACGAGCAGCTGACCGTCCTGGGGTTCGGGATCCGGGTGCTCGGCGACCTCGATCCGGCCGTCGCGAATGGTGGCGGCGCGCATGTCCGCGAGCGTACTCTCCGATCGAGTGTGGTGCGGGAGGGCCCGCGTTCGGTACGTTCGCGGACATGGGCGTGCCGATCCCCCGTTTTCCGCCGCTGTGGCGCGAGGGGCTGGCGGGCGTGGAGCCCAGCCGCACCGGCATCCGCGCCCACGTCGACTGCGCCGCCGAGACGTGCGCGAGGCTGGAGGAGCGGCTCGAGGAGCTGGCGGAGCAGCACGGACAGCGCGTCGCGCTGATCGGCCAGAGCCGCGGCGGCGTCTTCGCCCGCGCGCTGGCCGTGCGCCGGCCCGACCGCATCTCGGGCATCGTCACGCTCGGCGCCCCGACCGTCTCCCAGCTCAGCGCGCACCCGTTCGTGCTGGCCCAGGTGGTGATGGTGTGCGCGCTCGGCACCGGCCGCGTGCCCGGCATGTTCGGCGTCAGCTGCCTGCGCGGTGCCTGCGGCGGCGGCTTCCGGTCCGCTCTCACGGCCGCATTCCCGCCCGAGGTGCACTTCAGCGCGCTCTACTCCCGCGCCGACGGGATCGTGAACTGGGCGCGCCTGCCTGGATCCCGCCGCCGAGCTGATCGAGGTGCGCGCCTCGCACATCGGGATGAGCATGAACGCCGAGGTCTACGCCGAAGTCGGCCGCGCGCTCGCGCGCGCCGGCGGCCTAGACTTAAGGGCATGCCCAAGCACGAACCCGGCCACCAGTCTTCCGGCGAGCCGCTCGGCAACGTGGTGAAGCTGCGGCGGGACGCGAAGGGCCGCTACGTACCAGCCGATCCCAAGCCGGAGACCGTCACCACCACCGAGGCCGCGGAGCGCCCGCCGTTCGGCGAAGATCCCCGGCCCGTCGCCTTCCGCCAGATCCCGCCGTTCGGCGGCGCGGCCTAGTCCTCGCGGTCGGGGTTGCGGACCCCGTCGGGCCCGGCCTCGAACAGCGCCACGCACTCGATGTGCGGCGTCTGCGGGAACATGTCGACCGGGCGGACCTTGACCAGCTCATAGCCGGCCTCGACGAGCTGCGCCGCGTTCGGCGCCAGCGTCGTCGGGTTGCAGGAGACGTAGACGATCCGCGACGGCGCGGCTTCGACGATCCGGCGCACGATCTTCTGCGACAGCCCGGCCCGCGGCGGGTCGATGATCGCGACGTCGGGCTTGCCGGTCTTCTCGACGAGCTCGCGCATCGACAGGCGGATGTCCCCGGCGTAGAAGGTCGCGTTCGTGATCTCGTTGATGCGGGCGTTCTCGAGCGCGTCCGAGACGGCGGACTCGACGATCTCGACGCCGATCACCTGGCGAGCGCGCGCGGCCAGCGAGAGCCCGATCGTGCCGATCCCGCAGTAGAGGTCGAACACGCGCTCGTGCCCGCGCAGCGCCGCGAACTCGACCGCGACGGCGTAGAGCTGCTCGGCCATCTCGGTGTTGGTCTGAAAGAACGCCTCGGGCGAGATCAGGAAGTCGAGCGAGCCCAGGCGCTCGGGCAACTGCGGCGCTCCCGCCAGCAGCGTCGTCTCGCCGCCCAGCGTGCTCTCGCCGAGATCGGCGGTCTGCGTCCACCACAGGCCGTCGGCGTCGACGGCCTCGATCAAGGCGTCGACGTCGAGCTTGCCCGGCGACGTGACGAGCCGGACCTGGAGCTGGCCGGTGCGGCGCCCCTCGCGCACGACGAGGTTGCGCAGGAATCCACGCTGGTCGCGCCGGTCCCAGGCGCCGAGCCCGCGGTGGCGGCAGAACGTCAGCACCTGCGCGCGGACCACGTTGACGCGCTCGGAGACGAGCTTGCAGTCGGGGATGTCGACGATCTCGTTCCAGCGCCCGGGCGCGTGGAACCCGAGCACCAGCTCGCCGTCCTCGCCCGTCCCGAACGAGAACTCGACCTTGTTGCGGTAGCGCCAGGGCGCGACCGCGGGGACGATCGGCTCCTGCTCGAAGTGCTCCAGGCGCCCGATCCGGCGCAGCGCGTCGGCGACCTGCTCGGCCTTGACCTCGAGCTGGCGCTCGTAGGGCAGCACCTGCCAGGGCGCACCCGGATGGTGCGCGACCTCGGGGACGCGGTCGGGCGACGGCTCGACGATCTCCAGCGCGCGCGCCTCCGCGTAGGCCTTCTTGGCCTTGCCGACGACGGCCTTCACGCGGTCGCCCGGGACCGCGCCGGCGACGAACACGACGTAGCCGTCGCGGCGCGCGACGCCGTTGCCGCCGTGGGCGAGGGAATCGATCGTGAGTTCCAGCACGTCGCCGCGCGACGGCCGAGTGGAAGTGGCCGGGGACATCGATGTGTGAGGATGACAGGGTGTCGATCGACGACCCTTCGGAACTGACCGCCCTGCGCGCCGCCGGCCGCGTCGTGGCCGAGACGCTGCGCGAGCTCACGCGCCGCGTGCGCCCCGGCGTGAGCACCGGCGAGCTCGACGAGTTCGCGGCCGCCATTTTCGAGCGCCACGGCGCTCGCTCCGGCCCGCGGCTGGACTATGACTTCCCCGGCACGATCTGCATCTCGCTCGACGACGAGTGCGTGCACGGCATCCCCGGCTCGCGGCGGCTGCGCGAGGGCCAACTGGTCAAGCTCGACGTGACCGCCGAGCTCGACGGCTTCTACGCCGACGCCTGCCGGACCGTGCCGGTCGGGCGCGTGCGCGCACGCGAGCAGCGGCTCGGGGCGGCGGCCCAGTCGGCGCTCCGGCGCGGGCTCGCGGCGGCGCGCGCCGGCAACAACGTGGGCGCCATCGGCGCCGCCGTGCAGACCGAGGTCCAGCGGCGCGGCTTCAACGTCTGCGCCGAGCTGACGGGCCACGGCATCGGCCGCCGGATCCACGAGGCGCCGGACGTCCCGAACGTGGCCTGGGACGGGCCGGAGCTGACTCGGGGGCTGGTCATCACGGTCGAGCCGATCATCGCGGCGGGCGGCGGGGACGTGCACGTCGCGGCCGACGGCTGGACCGTCCTCACCGACGACGGCTCACCCTCGGCGCACGCCGAGCACACGATCGTCGTCACCGACGGCGCTCCGATCCTGCTGACCGCATGAACGTCGGCCGGATCGGTCTCGGCTGCATGGGGATGACGTGGGCCTACAGCACGGCCGGGCGCGACGAAGCCGCGTCGATCGCCGTCATCCACCGGGCGCTCGAGCTCGGCGTGCGGCTGCTCGACACCGCCGACATGTACGGCCCGTACACCAACGAGGAGCTCGTCGGCCGCGCGCTCGACGGCCGCCGCGACGAGGCGTTCCTGGCCACCAAGTGCGGCCTCGTCGTCGAGGACGCGGCCGAGTACGTGCTGCGCAAGGACGGGCGACCGGAACACGTCCGGTCCGCGGTCGAAGGGTCGCTGCGGCGGCTGCGCACCGAGCGCATCGACCTCTACCAGCTGCACCGCGTCGATCCCGCGGTGCCGCTGGAGGAGACATGGGGCGCGATGGCCGAGCTCGTCGCCGAGGGCAAGGTCGCCGCGCTCGGGATGTCCGAGGTCGACGCGTCCCAGCTCGAGCGCGCGCACGCCATCCACCCGGTCGCGTCCGTGCAGTCCGAGGCGTCGCTCTGGACCCGCGACGCATTCGCCGAGGTGGTGCCGTGGTGCGCTGCGCACGGGGCGTGGTTCCTGCCGTTCGCGCCGCTCGGACGCGGCTTCCTGACCGGCGCGCTGGCCCCGCAGGAGTTCCCGCCCGGCGACTTTCGCAAGAACAACCCGCGCTTCCAGCGCGAGGCGATGGACGCCAACCTGGCGCTGGTCGAGCGCGTGAAGGCCGTCGCCGCGCGCCACGAGGCGACGGCCGCGCAGGTCGCGCTCGCCTGGCTGCTCGCGCAGGGCGACCACGTCGTCCCGATCCCGGGCACCAAGCGCGTGTCGCGGCTCGAGGAGAACGCCGCGGCGGTGGCGGTGGCGCTCTCCGCCGAGGACCTCGCCGAGCTCGACGCGCTGCCCGACCCGGTCGGTGCGCGGTACTAGTCCAGGCGCTGCTCGACCGCGGCGAGCACGGTCTTGCGGTTCGCGTTGCGGCGCTCGTAGTCGCGCACCTGGCGCAGCCCGGTGGCGTCGAGATCGCCAAGCTGCGCCGCGACCTCCGCGGCCGTGAGGTCGTCGTAGTCGTCGATCGGGAACGGGTCGCCGGCGCTGGCGACACGGCGCACGAGCTCGGCGGGAGCGGTCAGCACGTCCTCGGCGCGGCGCATGATCTCCAACAGCAGGTCGGTCGCGTCGTCGCGCGTCATGCGCCCGCGACGCACGGCGTCGTCGAGCGTGTCCTGCAGCTTCGCCCTCGTGATGACCATGACGTCGAGCGCTCGTTTGGCCTGCGGCATGGCGGCCGGTCCCTACCCGTCCGACCGCTGCCGCGAAACAAGGAGCTCGAGCAGCGCCTTCTGCGCATGGCGGCGATTCTCGGCCTGGTCCCAGATCCGCTGGCGCTCGCCATAGAGGACGCCCTCCGTGATCTCCTCCCCGGGATGAGCGGGCAGGCAGTGCAGCGCGAAGGCCCCCGGGGCCGCCTTGTCGAGCAGCGCGTCGTCGACCGCGTAGGGCCCGAGCGCCTCGCGGCGGGCCGCGGCGGTGGCCTCGTCGTCGCTCATCGAGACCCACACGTCGGTGTAGACGGCGTCGGCGCCGCTGACGGCCTCGGCGGGATCCTCGAAGAGGATCGCCTCGGTCTCGCCCGGCTGGAGCTGGTAGCCGTCCGGCGCGGCGACTCGCACCTCCATCCCGGCCAGCGCGCCGAGGATCGCGAGCGAGCGGGCGACGTTGTTGCCGTCGCCGACGTACGCGACGACGCGACCGTCGAGCTCGCCGAGGTTCTCGCGCAGCGTCTGCAGGTCCGCGAGCGCCTGGCACGGATGGTGCAGCGGCGAGAGCATGTTCACGACCGGGACGGTCGCGTGCTCGGCCAGGGCGTGCAGCTCGTCCTCGCTTCCGGTGCGCAGCCCGATCGCCGCGACGTGGCGCGACAGGACCAGCCCGGTGTCGCGCACGGACTCCCCGCGCGTGAGCTGCATCTCGTCGGGGCGCAGGATCATCGGGTGCCCGCCGAGCTCGAAGATCCCCGTCTCGAACGACGTGCGCGTGCGGGTCGACGGCTTCTGGAAGATCAGCGCGACCGCGCGCCCCTCCAGCGCGCGCGACGAGCGCGGCGCGGCCTTCAGCTCCGCCGCGCGGCGCAGCAGCAGGTCGAGCGTGCCGGCGTCCAGCTCCGTGCCGGTGAGGAAGTGAGGAGGGGTCTCGAGTGCGGGCATTGACCTGGAACCTCTACCACGGACGCAGCCCGGAGCCTGCCGGGCACTCGCTTGAAGGCGAATTCGCAACGGCGCTGGCAGCCTGGGAGTGGGACGTGGCGCTGCTCCAGGAGGTCCCGCCGTGGTGGCCCGACGCGCTCGCCGCGGCCACGCAGGCCCACGTGCGCAGCGTGTTGACCTCACGCAACCTCGGCGCTCCGCTGCGACGCGCGATAGCGTCGCGCAACCCCGACCTGCTGAAGGCCAACGGGGGCGGCGCGAACGTGATCCTCGTCCGCGGCGAGATCCTCGAGCACCGCGTGCTGCGGCTCACCTGGTGGCCGGAGCGGCGCTGGGCGCACGGCGTGCGCATCGGCGCGGGCTGGGTCGTCAACCTGCACGCCTCCACGCACCGCGAGACGTGGGCGCTGCGCGACACGCTGCGGGCGCTGGACGGAGACTGGGCGCCGCTGGTGCTGTTCGGTGGCGATTTGAACCTGCGCCGGCCGGTGCTGCCGGGGCTGACGCACGTGGCCGGTCACCACGTCGACCACCTGTTCACGACCGGGCGCACGGGCCGCGCCGAGGTGCTCGACCGCGGCCGGCTGTCCGACCACGCGCCGCTGCGGGTCACCCTCTGATGCCGAACCCGCGCAGCATCAGCAGCGCGCGCTCCCCCGCGGTGCCGGGACGCGGGAGCACACCGAGCGCCATCGCCGCGGCGTAGACGTCGAAGAACGCCCGCACGCGCAACAGCCGGCCCTCGGCGAGCTCGGCATAGACGACGGCGTGCACGTCGACGTCGCGGCCGGTCGGCGAGATGCGCCCGAGCTCCCCGGTGTGCGTGCCGAGCAGCCGGCAGGGCGCGCAGGCGAACGTCCCGTCGGTGAGCCGCGGGCCGGTCGCGTTCAGCCGCGCGTCCGGCAGCGCCGTCCACAGCCGCCGGGCGTGCTGCGTCAGCTGGCGGACGCCGAGCAGCGGCTTGGCGGTCAGGGGATCCTCGTAGTGCAGCTCAGGCGCGCACAGCGGTTCGAACGCGCCGCCGTCGCGACCGGACCACGCGCGCTCCCAGCCGTCGAACAGCTCGTCGGTCGTCATTGCCCTAAAGCATCGCGCGAACCGCCCGTTCGGCCCTTGCGGTCCGAGACCTGACCGGGTTAGGGTCGCCAGAGATGTCCCGACGGCGAGCTTTGAGCGTCGCGGCCGCGGTGCTTCTCGCCGGCTTGACCGCCGCAGGACCCGCCGCCGCCGCAGCAACCCGATTCGCAGTACTACCTCGTCGAAGGCCTCGGCGACGACCCCGGCGCGACCTGCACGCCGATACCGCAGTCGCCGACGATCCTCCGCTGCGGGTCGTTGCGCGCAGCCGTCACGGCGGCCAACGCGCATCCGACCACGGCCGGAGGCGGCGACCTGATCTACCTGGAGGTCGCGGGCCAATACCAGCTGACCCAGCCGCAGGAGCTCGCGATCACCGGCGACACGTTCCTGTACGGCCGCGGCCCCGCGACCACGGCGGTGCTGGGCAACGGCACCACGCGGGTGTTCTCGGTCAACTCCGGGGTGACCGCCTACTTCTACCGCTTCGCGATCAGCGGCGGCCGCGCCGCCGGATCCAGCGGTGGGAACATCCTCGCCAACGGCAGCCTGTTCCTTCACTCGATGCGCGTCAGCGGCGGCTCCGCCGCGGCGGGCGGCGGGATCACGCTGAGCGGCACCGGCAACGCCGCGATCTTCAACAGCCTGATCGACAACAACACCGCCGGCGGCGCCGGCGGCGGCATCCTCGATCAGCTCTCCAGCGGCGCCACGCTCTCGATCTACGACAGCACGATCGCGCTCAACAGCGTCACGGGCGCGGGTGGCTCGGGCGGGGGGATCAGCATCCCGGCGTCCACGAGCGTGGCGCTCAACAACGCCACGATCGGCCGCAACTCGGTGGCCAGCGGCGCCGGCGGCGGCATCGCGAAGTCCGGCGTCGGCGGCAGCATCTCCTCCTACGGCGCGCTGCTCGCCGGCAACACGGTGGCCAGCGGCGCGTCCAACTGCTCCGGGACGGGCTACTCCGAGGCGTCCGCCGGCTCCAATCGCGAGGACGCCGCGGGCTGCGGGTTCTCCGTCGCGCCGTCCGGCTCGCTGGGGCTGAGCGCCGCGCTGGAGGACCACGGCGGGGACACGCCGGTCCTCTCGATCCCGAGCACGAGCGCGGCCAAGCGCGTCGTCGCGTTCTGCGCGAGCAGCGCCGACCAGCGCGATGCGCCGCGCACCATCGGCGGCGTGTGCGACGCGGGCGCCTACGAGGAAGGCGCCGTCGCGCCGGCGGTCAACTCGGGCTCGGACTTCCCGGATCCCGGCGACCCGGTGGTCACGCCGACGCCGACGCCGACCGCGACGGCGACGCCCACTCCGACGCCGGCACCGCCCGTGTTCCAGAAGTCCGTCGGCGTCGCGCCGATCAGCGGCGCGGTGAAGATCCGCGTGCCCGGCGGCAACGGGTTCACCGACCTGGTCGCGGGCGCCACGATCCCGTTCGGCTCGATCGTGGACGCCAAGGCCGGGGTCGTGCGGGTCTCGTCCCAGGCCAAGAAGGGTGGAGGCGTCCAGACGGGCGACTTCTCCGAGGGCATCTTCAAGCTGACCCAGTCCGCCAAGACGACCGACCTCACGCTGACCGAGACGCTGGCGCCGTGCCCGAAGTCCGGCAAGTCCGCCGTTGCCGCCAAGAAGCCCAAGAAGCGCCACCTGTGGGGCGACGGATCGGGCTCCTTCCGCACCGAGGGCAAGTACAGCGCCGCCACCGTGCGTGGCACCAGATGGCTGGTCGAGGACAGCTGCCAGGGCACGCTGACCCAGGTCAAGAAGGGCGTCGTGGCGGTGCGCGACAACGTCAGGCACAAGACGATCATCGTGCGCGCGGGCCACCGGTACCTCGCCCGGCCATGACGCTGAGCGCGTGCGGCGACTGATCCTCGCGCTCGCGCTGGGCGGCGGCTTGATCGCCGCGCCGAGCGCCGGCGCGGCGACCATCACGGTGACGCGTACAGACGACCCTGTCGGGTTCGCGGGCTCCTGCCCCGGCGCCGGTTGCACGCTGCGCGCGGCGCTGACCCAGGCGCAGAGCAACCTCACCGACGCCGACACGATCGTGCTCGCGGGCAACAGCACGTACTCGCTCACGTCGGCGCTCACGCTCAACTTCGGCGCGCAGAACATCTCGATCGCCGGCGCCGGCGCGAACTCGACCGTGATCACCCAGACGGGCGCGGACCGCGTGATCAACACGGGCGGCAACTCCGGGCTGGCGCTCCGGGACGTGACGCTGCAGCACGGGCGGCCGGCGAGCGGCGCGGGCGGCGACATGCAGGTGGGGAGCCAGGCCTCGCTCACGCTGGTCCACGTGCGGCTCACGGACGGACAGGCGGCGCAAGGCGGCGGGATGGCGATCATGGGCTCGTCGCGCGTCGACATCGCGAGCAGCCTCATCGACACCAACACCGCCACCGGCACGAACACGACCGACCTCGGCGGCGGGATCTACCTGCAGGGCCAGACGTTCGCGACGACGCTGAACGTCCAGGACTCCACGATCACCGCGAACGCCGCGCAGGTCGGGGGCGGCTTCGGCCTGACCAACAACATCGGCGGACCGGTGACCTTCACCGGCGTGACGATCGCCCGCAACAGCGCGCGCGGCGTGCTCACCGGCGGCGGGCTCGCGTCGACGAGCGGAGCGGCAGGCGTGCAGGTGCAGAACTCGATCGTCGCCGCCAACACGGCAGCGGGCGCCGGCGCCGGGCCGCCGTTCCAGACCGCCTCGAACTGCCGCCTGGTGAGCGGATCGACCGACCTCGGCGGCAACGTCGAGACCGGGACCGACTGCGGCCTCGCCGGACACCAGAACACGGACCCGCAGCTCGCGGCGCTCGACATCACGTCGGCGCCGCCGGTGATCCCGATCCCGGCGACCAGCCCCGCGGTGGACATCGCCTCCTGCCCGGGGATCGAGCTGCAGGACCAGCGCGGCGTCGCGCGCCCGCAGGGACCGCGGTGCGACGCCGGCGCATTCGAGTACCAGCCGCCGGCCGCGCCGACCCCGACGCCCACCCCGACGGCGACCGCCTCGCCCACGCCGGCCCCGTCGCCGACCGCGACGCCGACCCCCGCCTTCCGGCAGACGGTCGTGGTCGCCCCCGTGAAGGGCAGGGTGCTCGTCCGCCGCGCCGGAAGCACCCAGTTCGTGGAGCTCGACGCCGCGACCGGGGTGCCGGTCGGTTCGACGCTCGATACGCGCAAGGGCACCGTCGCGCTGACCTCCCAGGCCAAGCCGGGGGCGGCGCCGCAGAGCGCCGACTTCTTCGACGGGATCTTCAAGGTGACGCAGTCGACCAAGACGACCGACCTCAGGCTGACCGAGGCGCTCGCCGCCTGCCCCACGGCCGGGAAGGCCGCCGCCGCCGCCCGCAAACCGAAGCAGCGCCGCCTATGGGGCGACGGATCGGGCTCCTTCCGCACCGAGGGCCGTTACAGCGCCGCGACCGTCCGCGGCACCAAGTGGCTCGTCGAGGACAGCTGCCAGGGGACACTCACGCGGGTGACGCGCGGTGTCGTGAGCGTCCGCGACAATGTCCGCAAGCGCAACATCACCGTGCGGGCGGGCAAGAAGTACATCGCGAGACCGCGCGCGCGTTGACCGCAACTCCAGACCACGGCGGGGGTCCGAACAGCCGATGCAGGGAAGCAGAACAGCCGGAGCTGCCATCGCGGCCGTCGCCGCCCTGCTCGCGTCGAGCGCCGGCGCGCAGGCCGCGGACCTCACGGTGACGAGCACGGACGACACGACGCCGGGCAGCTGCGCCGGCACCGTCTGCCCGACGATCCGCGCCGCCTTCAACACCGCGGCGGAGACGCCGGAGGCGGACACGATCCACATGCCGGCGGGCCGGGTCGCTCAGACGTCGACGCTGAACCCGCCGTCGCGCGTCTCGATCATCGGCGCGGGGGCCGAGAGCACGACGTTCGCGGCGGCCGCCAACAGCACCGCCTTCCAGGTCGGCGCCGGGACGATCGTGGACTTCGCCCACCTCACGATCCGTGACGGCGTCGCACCCGCCTCCGGCACGGGCGGCAACCTGTCCGTGGGCGCCGCGGCTCAGGTCAGCCTCGATCACGTCCGCCTGACCAACGGCTTCGCGTCCTCCGGCGGCGGCGACGTCGTGGCGTCCGCGCCGCAGAGCCTGTCGATCTCGCACAGCTCGATCGACGGCGGCACGACGACGATGTCGGGCGGCGGGCTGCTGTTCACCGGCAACGCGAACGCCGCCCCCACCGCGCTCACGATCACCGACACGACGTTCACCAACAACCAGGCCAACATCACCGGCGGGGCGATCGCGCTGGGCACCCTCGCGGCCGCGACGGTCAAGATCTCGCGGGTCACGATCACCGGCAACCGCGCGCTGAATGCGGGCGGAGCGGGCGCGTTCGCGATCACGAGCGGGACACAGACCGCGCCCGTGGACTCGTCGATCGTCGCGGCCAATTCCCCCGCGAACTGCGCCGCGCCGCGGCCGGCCGACGGAGGCCGCAACGTCGAGAGCGCGACCGACTGCGCGTTCACGTCCGGACGCCAGAACGCGAATCCGGGGTTCGGGACGCTCGGCCTCGAGAACGGCGAGACGCCGGTCTTCCCGATCACCGCGCTCAGCCCGGCGTTCGACTTCGGCGGCGGCTGCACGGGCTCCGACCAGCGCGATCTCCCGCGGCCACAGGGCGCGGCGTGCGACTCGGGCGCCTACGAGGTCTTCGTGCCGGTGCCCACGCCGAGCGCCACGCCCACGCCCACCGCCTCGCCGGCGCCCACGGTGACGCCGACCCCGACCCCGACCCCGACCCCAACCTTCAAGCAGACCGTCGTGGTCTCGCCGGTGAAGGGCAAGGTGCTCGTGCGCGTGCCCGGCAGCGACCAGTTCGTCGAGCTCGCCGCCGGCGCCGGTCTCCCCGTCGGCACCACCGTCGACACGCGCAAGGGCACCGTGGCGCTGACGTCGCAGCCGACGGCGGGCGGGCAGCCGCAGACCGCGAACTTCTTCGACGGCCTATTCAAGATCGGACAGTCGACCAAGACCACCGATCTCAAGTTGACCGAGGCGCTCGCCGCGTGCCCGAGACACGGCACCGCCGCGGCGGCGGCCAGGAAGCCCAAGCAGCGCCACCTGTGGGGCGACGGCTCGGGCTCGTTCCGCACCGAGGGCCGCTACAGCGCCGCGACCGTACGCGGCACCAAGTGGCTCGTCCAGGACAGCTGCCAGGGCACGCTGACGCGCGTCGTGCGCGGGGTGGTGTCCGTCCGCGACCGCATCCGCAAGCGCACGATCACGCTGCGCAAGGGCAAGCACTATCTCGCGAGACCGACGCGCTGAGGTTTGGACGATCGTTGCGCGTCGTCGCGCCCCCGATAGCCGCTACGGTCGGGTCCGGATGATCCGCTGGGCAGGGACGCTGCTGACGCTGCTGACGCTGCTGGCCGTTGCGCCCGCCGCCGATGCGGCACCGCCGGCACCGGTGATCGATTCACCGGCGGAGGGCGCCGTCGTCCATGCCGACCCGGTCCACGTGCACGGCACCGGCACGGTCGGAGCGCACGTGGAGGTCAGCGCGGACGGCCAGCCTCGGGCATCCACCGACATCGACGGCACCGGCGAATGGGCGCTCGACGTCGGCGGCCTCGCGGACGGCGCGCACACGCTGACCGCCACCGCGACCGACGCCACCGGCACGTCGCCGGCCTCCACCCCCGTTCACATCACGACCGACGTGAACGGCAGCTTCACCACGTTCACCGTGACCGGCACCACCGACACGACCGACCCGTGCGCCGGCGTCGAGTGTCCCAGCCTGCGCTCCGCGCTCGCTGCCGCGAAGGCCGACGCCGGGCCCGAGACGATCACGCTGCCGGCCGGGCAGTACACGCTCACCCAGGGCACCCTCGCCGTCGACAGCCCGGTGACGATCGACGGCGCGGGCGCCCGTGCGACCGCGATCGTCAACGCCGGCTCCACCACGCTCGCGATCTCGGACACGGCGCTGCTGCACGACCTGCGCCTGCAGGGTGGACTCAACGGCATTGCGGCGACCGGGAACACGCTGGCGCTCGACCACGTGGCGGTGGAGGGCATGACCGAGGACGGCATCGACGCTTTGGGCGCGAGCCTGGCGATCGACCACAGCGTGATCAGCGGCAACGGCGGCTCCGGGGTCGCCGCGCTGGGGACCACCACGTCGCTCTCGCTCGACACCACGACCGTGGCCGACAACGGCATCGGGATCAAGAGCACCGGCGGGGCGAACTCCGCGCTGTCGCTGCGTCAGGTCACGGTGGCGCTCAACCACACCGGAGGGACGACCGTCGGTCAGGCCGGCTTCACCGCCGCCGCGTCGATCATCGCCAACAACACGGGCGCCAACTGCGTCGACAAGCGCCCGACGAGCAACGGGGGCAACGTCGAGTCCGGGACCGACTGTGGCTTCAGCGCCGCCGAGGACCGCCAGAATGCCGACCCCCGCCTGGCCGCCGCGCTGGTGGCGGACGGGCAGACGGACGTGCTCCCGCTGAGCGACGGCAGCCCCGCGATCGACCTCGTGCCCACGTGCGGACCGACCGATCAGCGCGACGGCACCCGCCCGCTGGGCGCCGCCTGTGACGCGGGCGCGTACGAGGCGACCCCCGCGCCGCACGACACGACGATCGACTCGGGGCCGCCGGCGCTGACCAGCAGCCGTGCAGCCACCTTCACGTTCCACGCCACGCCCGCGGGCGCGAGCTTCCGCTGCAGCCTCGACGGCGGCGCCGAGAGCGCGTGCGCATCGCCGCAGACCTACAACGACCTCGCCGACGGCAGCCACACCTTCACCGTGCGGGCGGACGGCGAGGACCTGACGCAACAGCGGACCTGGCGCGTCGACTCGACACCGCCACCCGCGCCCGAGGTGACGGCAGCCGGCGACTCGGCGTTCACCTTCTCTTCAAGCGAGAGCGACGCCTCGTTCGAGTGCCGCCTCGACGGGCCACTGGGCGAGGGGACGTTCGCGCCCTGCACGTCGCCGTACAGCCACGCGGATCTTGCGCCGGGCGACTACGCGTTCCTCGTCCGCGCCGTCGACGGCGCCGGCAACCGCGGCGTCTCGGAGCGCCGCGCGTTCACGGTCGCCCGCGCGTCGCAACTCGCGGCGTCGCCGGCGCCGGCCCCCGCCCTACCGGCTCCGGTCTTCGGGCAGACCGTCGTCGTGAAGCCGATCAGCGGGAAGGTTCTGGTTCGCCGGTCGGGCAGCACGGCGTTCGCGGAGCTCGGCGCGACCTCGAGCGTCCCGCTGGGTTCGACCATCGACACCAAGCACGGCGTGATCGCGCTGCAGTCCGCGCCCAAGCCAGGGGGAAGGCCGCAGCGGGCGACGTTCTTCGGCGGCATCTTCGAGGTCACGCAGTCGGGCGCGCGGATCGATCTCACGCTCAACGAGCCGCTGGCTGCATGCCCGAAGCGCGGCAAGGCGGCCGCGGCAGCGCAGCAGCCCAAGACGCGTCATCTCTCGGGTGACGGCTCGGGCTCCTTCCGCACCGCTGGCCGCTACAGCGCCGCGACCGTTCGCGGTACGAAGTGGCTCGTCGAGGACAGCTGCCAGGGCACGCTCACGCGTGTGACGCAGGGCCTGGTGGCGGTGCGCGACAACGTCCGGCGGCGCACGGTGCTGGTGCGCGCCGGAAAGCGGTATCTCGCAAAACCCGCGCGCTGAGAGCCTCACCATTCGGAGGTTGTTCGCGATCTGACGGCCGGTTAGGGTCGGCTGAGCATGCGACTGCGAGCCGCTCTGCTTGCCGCCGGGATTGCCGTCCTGACGGCCGCCGGGCCTGCACACGCAGCGACGTATCTGGTCTCCGGCACCGCCGACGGGACCGGCTCGTGCACCGGCACGTCGTGCACGACGATCCGCGCGGCGCTGACGGAGGCCGCGCGCGTCACCGGGCCGGACACGGTCCTGGTGCCGTCGGGGATGTACACGGTGGCCGCGCAGCTGCCGGTGAGCAGCGAGGTCACGATCATCGGCGCCGGTGCGGCGACGACCACGGCCGACGGCGACGGCAAGACGTCGCGCATCTTCAACGTCACCACCACGCTGCCGGTGACGATCTCGCACCTCACGGTCTCCGACGGCGCGTCGACGGCGGCGACCGACGGCGGCTACGGCGGCGACATCCAGATCGGCCAGGGCGCGAACGTGACGCTCGACCACCTGCGGGTCACGACCGGCAAGGGCATCCGGGGCGGCGGGATCGCCATCCGCCCCGCCGCGACCGTGACGATCACCCGCAGCCTGATCGACAACAACCAGGCAGTGGGCATCGCCGGGGTCCCGAGCGGTGACGGCGGCGCGCTCTACCTGGTCGGCGACGCCAAGCTGGCCGGCAACGTCCTGAAGATCTCGGACTCGACGTTCTTCCGCAACAACGCGTCGGTGTACGCGGGGCTCGAGCTGACCGCCAATCCGGCCAACACGACGACGCTCGACCGCGTCACGATCGCCGCCAACACCGCTTCGAGCACGCCCGCGGACGCCGTGCAGGTCTCGGACACCGAGAGCGTGAAGATCGGCTCCTCGATCGTCGCCAGCAACACCGGCGACGGCGTGCCGGCCAACTGCTCGACCAAGCTGACGAGCACGGGCGGGAACATCGACTCGGGCAGCACGTGCGGGTTCGGCGCCGCCGACAAGCAGAACACCGACCCGCTGCTGAGCACGCTGCTCTTCTCCGCCGGGGGCGAGACCCCGGTGCTGACGATCCCGGCCACGAGCCCCGCCGTGGACTTCGGCCCCGCCTGCACGGCCGACGACCAGCGCGACCTCGACCGCCCGCAGGGCGCCTCCTGCGACTCGGGCGCCTACGAGTTCGACCAGGCGCCGGACACGACGATCACCAGCGGCCCGAGCGGGACGGTCTCGAGCGCATCGGCGAGTTTCGCGTTCACGGCCACTGACGCGGGCTCGACGTTCCAGTGCAGCCTCGACGGCGCGGCGTTCGCCGCCTGCACGTCACCGGCGTCGCTGAGCGGCCTCGGTCAGGGCAGCCACACCTTCCGGGTCCGCGGCGTTGACCCGGCGGGCAACACCGACGCGACGCCCGCGACGCGCACCTGGACGGTGGACACCGTCGCGCCGGACACCACGATCACCGGCGGGCCGAGCGGAGCGGTCTCCAGCACATCGGCGTCGTTCACGTTCACGGCCACCGAGGCGGGCTCGACGTTCCAATGCAGCCTCGACGGCGCGACCTTCACCGCCTGCGTGTCACCGCAGGCCTACACGACGCTCGCGCAGGGCAGCCACACCTTCCAGGTCCGCGCCACCGACCCCGCCGGCAACCCCGACACCACACCCGCCTCACGCACCTGGACCGTCGACACCGTCGCCCCCGACACCACGATCACCGGCGGCCCGACCGGCACCGTCAACGTCAACACGCAGAGCTTCACGTTCACCTCGACCGAGACCGGCTCGACCTTCCAGTGCAAGCTCGACGCGGGCAGCTTCGCGGCCTGTACGTCGCCACAGACCTACTCAAGCCTCGCCAACGGTGCGCACACGTTCTCGGTGCGAGCGATCGACGTCGCCGGCAACCCCGACGCCACGCCCGCGACCCGCAGCTTCACGGTCGACACCACGCCCCCCGTCACGACGATCACCGGCGGGCCGACCGGCACGATCGCCACCGCGACCGCGCAGTTCACGTTCAGCGCCGACAAGCCGGGCTCGACATTCGAGTGCAAGCTCGACAGCGCCGCGTTCGCGGCCTGTACGTCCCCGAAGGGCTACAGCGGCCTCAACGACGGCGCGCACACGTTCACGGTGCGCGCGACAGATACCGTCGGCAACGTCGAGCCGACCCCGCCGACGCGCAACTTCACGGTCGACACGATTGCGCCCACGGCGAGCATCGACAGCGGCCCGAGCGGGCCCATCAACACCAGCTCGGCCTCGTTCACGTTCTCCGCCGGCGAGCCCTCGACCTTCCAGTGCCAGCTCGACGGCGGTGGCTTCGCGGCCTGCACCTCGCCCAAGGCCTACGGCAGCCTCGCCGACGCCAGCCACACGTTCCAGGTCCGCGCCACCGACACGGCCGGCAACCCGGGCCCGGCCGTCACGCGTTCCTTCACGGTCGACACCGTCGCCCCGGACACCACGCTCACCGGCGGGCCGACCGGAGCGGTCTCCAGCACGTCGGCGTCGTTCACGTTCACCGCCACCGAGGCCGGCTCGACGTTCCAATGCAGCCTCGACGCCGCAGCCTTCGCCACCTGCACCACGCCGCAGGCCTACACGACGCTCGCGCAGGGCAGCCACACCTTCCAAGTCCGCGCCACCGACGCCGCCGGCAACCCCGACACCACGCCCGCCTCGCGCACCTGGACCGTCGACACCATCGCCCCCGACACCACGATCACCGGCGGCCCGACCGGCACCGTCAACGTCAACACGCAGAGCTTCACGTTCACCTCGACCGAGACCGGCTCGACCTTCCAGTGCAAGCTCGACAGCGCCGCGTTCGCCGCCTGCACGTCGCCCGCGACGCTCACCGCGCTGACCAACGGCGCGCACACGTTCACGGTGCGCGCGATCGACGCCGTCGGCAACACCGACGCGACGCCCGCCACCCGCAGCTTCACGGTCGACACCACGCCCCCCGTCACGACGATCACCGGCGGGCCGACCGGCACGATCGCCACGGCATCGGCGACGTTCACGTTCACCGCCGACAAGCCAGGCTCGACGTTCGAGTGCAAGCTCGACAGCGCCGCGTTCGCGAGCTGCGCGTCGCCGAAGGGCTATGCGAGCCTCGCCGACGGCCAGCACACGTTCAGCGTGCGCGCCACCGACACGCTCGGAAACGTCGAGACGGCGCCGAAGACCCGCACGTTCACCGTCGACACCACGCCGCCGACCGTCAGCGTGGACAGCGGGCCGAGCGGCCCCGTCTCCTCGACGACGGCGACCTTCACGGTCTCGTCGGAGACCGGCGCGACGTTCCAGTGCCAGCTGGACGCCGGCGGCTTCACGTCCTGCACGTCGCCGAAGACGTACTCCGGCCTGGCGGACGGTCCCCACACGTTCTCCGTGCGGGCGAAGGACAGCATCGGCAACCAGGGCGCGACCGTCACGCGTGCGTTCACGGTCGACACCACGCCGCCCGCGGCCGCCGTCGACTCCGGGCCCTCCGGGCCCACGACCGACAGCGCGCCTTCGTTCACATTCTCGTCGCCCGACGCGGGAACGACCTTCGCGTGCCGGCTGGACGGGCCGGGCGCGGCGGCCGGCACGTTCGGCCCGTGCGCGTCGCCCGCGCGGTTCTCCGGCCTGGCTCCGGGCGACTACACGTTCGTCCTGCGGGCGACCGACCCGGCCGGCAACGTCACGACGACCGAGCGCCAATTCACGATCACCGTGGTCCAGCAGGCGACCCCGACGCCCACCCCGACCCCGACGCCGACCCCGACCCCGACGCCGACCCCGACGCCCACGCCGACCTTCCACCAGATGGTCGTGGTCCGGCCGGCCGGCGGCACGGTGCTCGTGAAGATCAAGCCGAGCAAGGTGTTCGTCCCGCTCGAAACCAGCACGGGCGTCCCGCTCGGCTCGGAGGTCGACGTCCGCAAGGGGACCGTGCGCCTCTTCTCGGTGCCGAAGGCCGGCGGCGCGGTGCAGAGCGCGCTGTTCTACGGCGGCATCTTCAAGGTCACGCAGCCGGCCGCGATCACGAACCTCACGCTGACCCAGGCGCTGTCGTGCCCGAAGGCCGGCAAGGCGAGCGCCGCCGCCAAGAAGCCGAAGCGGCGCAAGCTCTGGGGAGACGGCTCGGGCTCGTTCCGGACCGAGGGCCACTACAGCGCGGCCACGGTGCGCGGGACCAAGTGGCTGGTGCAGGACTCGTGCACCACCACGCTGACGCGGGTGGTGCGCGGGATCGTCCAGGTGCAGGACTTCGTGACGCACAAGAAGCGGATCCTGCGCGCCGGCAAGCGCTACACGGCGCACGCCAGGAAGACGAAGTAGTCGCATCGCCCAGGGGGCGATGCTTCGGCGAGCTCCCCGGGCGGCGCTGTACCGCGGCGCCGCGAGCGAACTCGCTAGTGGGCGTGTCCGGAAGTACGGCGTATAACCCGGCGAAATGCACGGGTCGTCGCTGCCTGCGGCGGACGCCGCTCGCATACTGGTGGTACGTGTGCGGCGGCCGCCGCCCGGCCGAGCGAAGCAGTGACGAGCCCCCCGGGCGAGGCAGAGCGGGCCGGGGCCCGCCGGAATACGTCGTACTTATGGACTCGTCCACTAGCTCAGCCCTCGAGCTGCTGCGCGTGCAGGTACGCGTAGAGGCCCTCGCGGGCGATCAGCTGCTCGTGCGTGCCGTGCTCGACGAGCCGCCCTCGCTCGAGCACGCAGATGAGGTCGGCGTCGCGGATCGTCGACAGCCGGTGCGCGATCACGAACGCCGTGCGGCCCTCGAGCAGCCGGTCCATGTTCTGCTTGACGGCGCGTTCGGCCTCGACGTCCAGCGCGCTCGTCGCCTCGTCGAACACCAGCACCGGCGGCTGGTGATAGAGCGCGCGGGCGATCGCGATGCGCTGCGCCTGGCCGCCGGAGAGCCGCAGCCCGGAATCGCCCACGCGGGTGGCGTACCCGAGCGGGAGCGCGTCGACGAACTCGGCGGCACTGGCCATCTCGGCGGCCCAGCGGACGCGCTCGGCGTCCGGCTCGCGCTCGCCGAGCGCGATGTTGCGCTCGATCGTGTCGTCGAACAGGTAGGCGTCCTGGAGCACGAAGCCGATCCGCCGCCGCAGGTCGCCGAAGCGCAGCTCGCGCAGGTCGTGGCCGTCGAACAGCACGCTGCCCTCGGTGGGGAGCAGGAGCCCGGCGAGGCACTTGACGAGCGTCGACTTTCCCGCGCCGGAGCGGCCGACGAGAGCGACCGTGGTGCCGGGCGGGACGTCGAGCGAGATGTCCGAGAGCACCGGGCGATCGGGCGCGCCGGCGTAGTGGAAGCCGACCCGGCGCAGCCGGACGTGCCCGTCCAGATCGTCGAGCGCGCGCAGCCGCGAGTGGTCGCGGCCCTGCTCGGGCTCCTGCTCGAAGACGTCCTGTAGGCGCCCGAGCAGCACCGTCACGACCTGCATCTGGTCCCAGGCGGTGAGCAGGATCGCGATCGGCCCGCTGGCCAGCAGCACGAGCGCGTTGACCGCGACGAGCTGGCCGACCGTCAGCGAGCCCGACAGCACCTCTCGCGCCCCGAACCACAGGAACACCGCGAAGATCGCGAACGTCGCGGCCTGGACGAGCCCGGCGTAGACCATCATCGCGAAGTCGGCGCGGAAGATGCGCTCCTGCAGCGTCGCGAAGTCGTCGAGCATCACGCGCTGCAGGCCGGGCTCGGCGCCCGTCACCTTCACCGCCTCGATGCCCTTGATCGCGTCGATCTGGCGTGAGTGGTAGCGGCCGAAGCCCTCTTCGAGCCCGTCGAACACTGGACGCAGCCGCCGCCGCGAGTAGCGCATCAGCAGGCCGTAGACCGGCGCGAAGGCGGCGAACACCAGCGCCATCGGCCACGAGTAGACGAGCATGATCACGAACGCGACGAGCAGCTGGACGGCCGCCGTGAGCGCGCCGACGCCCTGCTGGACGAGCACCTGGCGGATCTGGCGGATGCCGTTCACGCGGCGCTCGAGGTCTCCCGTCCGGCGCGTCTCGAAGTAGCGCATCGGCAGCCGCAGCAGCCGCTCGGTCACGTGGTCGAGCGACTGGCCGTCGACCTTCGCCGCCACGCGCGCGAGCAGGTAGCGCTGGCCGACCGCCGCGATCACCGCGACGGCGAGGATGCCGAGCATGGCGAGCACGATCAGGTTCAGCTCGCGGCCGTCGTGCGCGGGCAGCGCGTCGTCGATCACGCGCCGGGCGAAGATCGGCAGCGCCATCTCGAGGGCGGCGGCGACGGTCGCCAGCGCGAGCGCTACGGCGAGCATCCGCCGGTGCGGGCGCACGAACGGTGCCAGCCAGCGCAGGTCGATCCCGCCGCGCGGCGCGTCCGCGAGCCGCTCCGTGGGCGCGCACAGGGCGGCGAAGCCCGACCACTCCTGCGCGAGCTCGTCGCGGGAGACCTTGCGCGGGCCCCGCTCGGGATCGACGATGCGGACGCGGCGGGCGTCGACGGCGTGCAGCACGACCCAGTGGTTGGCGCCCCAGTGGATGATCGCCGGCAGCGGGAGCGCGTCCAGGCGGTCGGGCGAGGACTTGACGGTGCGCACCGCGAGCCCGATCTCCTCCCCGCCGCGCTTGAGCCCGCGCAGGCTCGTGCCGTCGATGCTCGTGCCCGCGGCGTGGCGGATCGTGGTCAGCGACACGTCGTGCCCGAACGCGCGCGCGACCATCGCCAGGCAGGCGGCGCCGCAGTCCATCTCGTCGATCTGGCGGACGAACGGGAACCGGCGCGGGAGCGCGGGGCGCGGCGGGAGCGCCTCGCCCGCCTCGCTGACCGCCAGGCCGGGCGCCGCGACGTCGTACGCGGCCGCGGGCACGGCCGGCCGGCGGTCGCGGAGCCCGTACAGCGCGATCCGCTCGTCGATCCGGCGCGCGAACGCGGGATGGGCGGCCAGCAACCGGTGGAATTCCTCCGCGTCGAGGCGCTGCAGGACCACCGGCTCCTCGGCGGTCACCGTCGCGGTGCGAGCCGTGCCGCGGACGAGCGCGAACTCGCCGAACGGGTCGCCGGCGTGCAGGGTCCTGATCCGGCGCCCGTCGATGTGCACCGCCAGGCGCCCGGCCTGCACGAGGTACATCGCGTCGGCGGCATCGCCCTGGGCGAGGATGGTCGCGCCGGCGCCGGCCCGCAGCTCCGTGAGGTGAGCCGCGAGGTCGGCAAGCGCGGGTGGGTCGAGCACGGCGAACGCCGAGTGCACGCGCAGGAAGTCGCCGAGCCGGCGGGCGCCGGCCTGGCGGGCGTACGCGTCGCGCAGCGTCGGGTGCAGCTCGACCGCGGCCAGGAAGACGCCGCGATCCAGGCGCAGCACGACGAGCGGGCCGGAGGCGCGCACCGTCGCGCTGCGGGGAGCGTCCTCGAGCAGCGCCGCCTCGCCGAAGGCATCGCCCGGGCCGAGCCGGTTCAGCGACACCTCCTGGCCGTCCGCGTCCTCGGTCAGCACGCGCGCGCTGCCCTCGGCGATCACGTAGTAGGCGTCGGCAGGGTCGCCGGCCTTGACCACGGACTCGCCGAACGCGTAGGCGACGGGCACGAAGGAGCGCGCGACGAGGCTCTTGACCTCCCCCTCCAACCCGTCGAGCAGCGGCAGCTGGGTGAGGACGTCCTCAGAGAGCGACATGGCGGCGGACCCGGCCGGCGGACAGGCGGGCCAGCGCGTCCTCGCGCAGCTCGCGCGCGGCGCGAGCACGCAGCTCGGGGTCGTCGGCGTGCGGCGCGACCTTGCCCGTGACGACGAGCACGCGCCAGCGCCCGTCCTGCTCCCACGGCCCGACGAGCTCGCCGGGGGCCGCCGATGCCAGCGCGCCCGCCACGGCCGGCGACGCGGCGCCGACCAGGTGCTCGCACGGGTCGGCGTGCAGGCCCGCGAGCCGTGCGACGTCCGCGAGCGGCGCGCCCTCGCGGACGAGCAGCCGCGCCTCGCGCGCCGCGCCCTCGCGCGTGAACGCGCACTCCTCGCCGGACACGCGCAGCCAGTCCAGCCGGTGGTCCGCGAGCCGGCGGCGGATCGCGGCGGGGTCGGCGATGCGCACCGCGAACGCGGCGAGCGCCGCGTCGGCGGCGGCGGCGAGCTCGGCGCGGCGGGGCAGGTCGGGAAGGCCGGAGAGGAGCGCGAGCGGGCGGCCTGCGTCGGCACGCTGACCGGCGGGCGGGCGCGCCGGGGGCCGACCGGCGGCGGGGCCGGCGGGCGGGCGCGCCGGGGGCCGACCGGCGGCGGGGCCGGCGGGCGGGCGCGCCGGGGGCCGACCGGCGGCGGGGCCGGCGGGCGGGCGCGCCGGGGGCCGACCGGCGGCGGGGCCGGCCGCGACGCTCGCGCGCGGGCGGGCCGGGAGACCGCCTGCGGGGCTGGCCGCGGCGGCGAGCAGCGCCTGCACCCGGGCCGGGTCGGCGGACGGCGCGTCGGCGCCCAGGCCGTGCTGCGCGGCCAGGCGATCGGTCGCCTCTCGGACCAGCGTCGCGAGCGTCCCGCTGCACAACAGCTCGGCGCGCAGCACGCCCTCGACGTCTCCGCGCTCGCCCGTGTCCGGGTGGCGTGCGCGCAGCCAGGCGCGGCCGAGCACGCCGGCGAGGTCGCCCGCCTGGAGGCCCGCACCGCTCAGCCAGGCTACGAACTCGGACGCGCTGAGCAGCCCGCGCTCGTACCGGAACGCGGTCGCCGCGGCGCGCACTTCTGCGCCCGGGACCGGTGTGCAGCGCTTCTGCAGGGCGACGCCGAGCCCGGCGGCGTCGAGGAACGCCGGCCAGGTGCCGCTGAGCTGACCGATCAGCAGCAGGTCCGCGACTTCGACTGTCCGGCCGCCGAAAGACAGCGCCGGCGCTCGGAGCAGCTCATCGTCCATGCTGCCCAGCATCCTCGCCGGGCGCGCAATTGCATGTCAATCCTGGACTTGCGACCTCGACGTTGCCAAAGGTACCGTTGGGGCCAGCCAAACATCCCTCAAGGAGGCGCATCACCAGTGGAGCGCCCGGAAGACCGGACGTTCGACGACATGCTCGTCGAGGATCTGGAACCGACAGACGAAGAACAGCAGGCCATCATCGGCGGCGCCAAGCGCAAGCCGGCCGACGAGGACGAGCCCGCCGCCCAGCCTTAGGGGCCCGTTGAAGAATTCCGGTACGCCCGACCATTCTTCAACGAACCCCTAGAACTCCGCGACGCCCTCCTCGGGCGTCGAGGCGGTGGCATACAGCCGCCGCGGGATCCGTCCCGCCCGGTAGGCAAGCCGGCCCGCCTCCGTGCCAAGGCGGATGGCGCGCGCCATCGTGACCGGATCCTCCGCGCGTGAGATCGCGCTCGCGCACAGCACCGCGTCGCAGCCGAGCTCCATCGCCAGCGCCGCATCCGACGCCGTGCCCACGCCGGCGTCGAGGATCACCGGCACGCCGGCGCGCTCGCGGATCAGCCGCAGGTTGTACGTGTTGAGCAGCCCCATGCCCGACCCGATCGGCGAGCCGAGCGGCATCACCGCGGCGCAGCCGACGTCCTCGAGCCGGCGCGCGAGGATAGGGTCGTCGTTCGTATAGGGCAGCACCACGAACCCGTCGTCGACCAGCTCCTCGGCGGCCTCCAGCAGCGCGGGCGCGTCGGGCAGCAGGGTGCGCTCGTCGCCCACCACCTCGAGCTTGACCCAGTCGGTCTCGAACGCCTCGCGCGCGAGCCTGGCGGTGAGCACGGCGTCACGCGCCGTGAAGCAGCCGGCGGTGTTGGGCAGCAGGCGCACGCCGGCGCGGTCGAGCACGTCGACGATCGATCCGCGCTGCGCGGGGTCGATGCGGCGCAGCGCGACCGTCACGAGCTCTGCGCCCGAGACGGCGAGCGCTGCGGCGAGCGCGTCGAGCGAGCGGAAGCCGCCCGTGCCGAGCAGCAGGCGCGACGTCAGCGTGACGGTGCCGATGGTCAGGACGTCGGTGTCGGTAACGGCCATCTCAGCCTCCCTGGATCGCGCGCAGGATCTCCACCCGCGCCCCTTCGTGCAACTCGGTCGCGGCCCACTCGCCGCGCGGGACCACCTCGGCGTCGACGGCGACGGCGACGCCGCGCGGCGACGGGAGATCGAGCGCCTCCAGCGCGCTCGCCACCGTCGCGCCGTCCGCGAACTCCGCGCTCTCGCCGTTGAGCACGACCCTCACGCCGGCACTCCGGCGAAGCGCCGCGGATCGGCCGGCGCGGCCCACTCGGGCAGCGCCCCGCCCTCGAGCGCCATCGCCACCAGGTCCGCGGTGACGGGCGCGAGCAGGATGCCGTTGCGGAAATGTCCCGTCGCCCAGACCAGGCCGTCGAGCACGCCCGGGCCGATCGCGGGCAGGTTGTCGGGCGTCGCGGGGCGCAGGCCGGCGATCAGCTCCTCGATCTCGAGCTCGAGGACGCCGGGGACGATCTCGGAGAGGTCGCGCAGCAGCTCGTAGACGCCGCCGGCCGTCGGCGACGTGTCCCAGCCGCGCTCCTCCATCGTCGCCCCGAGCACGTAGCGGCCGTCCCCGCGCGGCACGAAGTAGGCGGACTCGCCGCGGATCGTTCGCTCCACGAGGCCCGGGCCGCCGGGATCGCGCAGCCGCAGCACCTGGCCCTTGACGGGGCGCACCGGCACGCGCGCGTGCTCGGGCATCTCCAGCCGCGCGACGTCGACGCCCGCGGCGATCACGACCTGGTCCGCGCGGATGCCGTCCACGCCGACCACGCGCTCGCCCTCCACGACGAGCGAGCGCACGCGCGTCGCGCGCACGTCGCCGACCGCGCGCCGCAGCGCCGCGACCAGCTTGCGCGGGTCGATCGAATGATCGGACGGGATGTCGAGCGCGAGCCGGACGGTCGGCGCGAGCGCCGGCTCCAGCCGGCGGGCCTGGCTCGGGCGTAGGCGCTCGACGGGCAGGCCGAGCTTGGCGCGGAACGCCGCCAGGCGGTCCAGCGCCTCGGCCTCGTCGCGGTCACGCGCGACCACGAGCGTGCCGACAGCGCGGTAGCCGGGATCCTCGAGCGCGGCGCAGAAGCCCGGGTAGCGCCGCACGCTCTCCAGCCCCAGCGCCAGCAGCGCCCCCTCGCCGAACTCGGCCTCCGACACCGGCGCGAGCATGCCCGCGGCGACGTGCCAGGCGCCGGGCTCGCCGGCGTCGAGCACCACGACGCGCGCGCCGGCCTCCCGCGCACGCAGCGCGCACGCGAGCCCGATCGCGCCACCCCCGACGACGGCGACGTCGAAACGCTCTGAGTGTGTGGACTGCTTCACGGCCTCCCTACGCCGGTACGAGCCGGATCAGGTTCGACGGTCGGCGCCCCGGCGGCGCCCTCTCAGCCCGATCTGCGGGCTCCCGTGTTCGGCCGCACATGGTATCCCCTGAGGCATGACGCCCCGTGAGCGCCTCGCCACCGCGCGGCTGTATCTGGTCTGCCCCGCCCGCGAGCGGAGCTGGCTCGAGGCGGCGGTGCGCGGCGGCGTCGACGTGCTCCAGCTGCGCGACAAGACGCTCGACGACCGCGGGCTGGTGGCGGCGGCGCGAGCCTTCCGTGACATCGGCGCGCTGTTCATCCTCAACGACCGCCCGGATCTCGTCGAGGCGTGCGGCGCCGACGGCGTGCACGTCGGCCAGGACGACGCGCCGCCCGCGCAGGCCCGGCGCGCGGTCGGGCCCGAGCGGATCGTCGGACGCTCCACGCACGCGCCCGGCCAGGCGGCGACCGCCGATGCCGACCCCGACGTCGACTATCTCGCGGTGGGACCGGTCCACGCGACACCGACCAAGCCCGGGCGCCCCGCCGCCGGGCTGGGCTACGTCGCGCACGCCGCGCGTACCGTCGGCAAGCCGTGGTTCGCGATCGGCGGGCTGGACGCGGGCAACGTGCACGAAGTGCTCGAGCGCGGCGCCACCCGGATCGTCGTCGTGCGCGCGATCGCCGACGCCGCCGACCCGGAGGCCGCGGCGCGCGCGCTGCGCACGGAGCTCGAGCGATGACGCGCCCGCCGCGCGACGGCTACGCGCGCTCCCGCGAGCGCGCCGACGAGCTGCGCGCATCGCTCAAGCCGCTCGGGCCCGGCGAGCGCCCGCTCGGCCTCAAGCTCGCCACGGCGCTGGCGGCGCTGTTCGCGCTCGCCAACCTGGTGGCGTTCGCCGCGGGGGCGAGCGTCGAGGCGCCGGGCGTCGGGATCGGCTTCACGCTGCTGATGGCGGCCGCGGCGGTCGGCCTCTGGCAGCGCGTCTACCTCGTGGTCCTGCTCTTCGAAGCGCTCCTGGCGATCTCGCTGATCTCCGCCACGCTCTCGATCGCGTTCGCGTCCAACCTCGCGGGCGTCGCGCTCTGCCTCGCCGTGCTCGGGCTCTGCGGTCCGGTCTTCTGGCTGCTGATCCGCGTGATGGCGCGGCTGCAGGTGCCGCCCCGGTGAACCTCCTCGACGGCGTCGCGATCACCGCGGCGGGGTTCACCGCAGGCGGCGTGAACACGATCGTCGGCTCCGGCTCGCTCGTCACGTTCCCGACGCTGCTCGCCGTCGGCTACCCGCCGGTCACGGCGAACGTGTCCAACACGGTCGGGCTGGTGTTCGGCGGCGTCAGCGGCGTGGTCGGCTACCGCGAGGAGCTCGGGGGCCAGCGCGCCCGCGCGCTCACGCTCGCGACCGGCACGACCACCGGCGCGCTGGTCGGCGGCGTGCTGCTGCTGCAGCTGCCGTCGGGCGTGTTCGACGCGGTCGTGCCGGCGCTGATCCTGCTGGCCTGCGCGCTGATGGCGATCCGGCGCACCCCGGCCGGCCACGCCGACGCCGATCGCACCGTCCCGGCGGTCGCCGCCGCATTCTTCACCGGCATCTACGGCGGCTACTTCGGCGCCGCCCAGGGGATCATCCTGATGTCGCTGCTGCGCCTCTGCTTCGCCGACGACCTGCAGCGGCTGAACGCGCTCAAGAACGTGCTGGCCGCGACCGCCAACGGCGTCGCCGCGATCCTGTTCGTGATCGTCGCCGACGTGCGCTGGGGCCCGGCGGCGCTGATCGCGGTCGGCTCGATCGTCGGCGCCCAGGTCGCCGCGCGCTACGGGCGCCGGATCCCGTCGGAGGTGCTGCGCTGGATCGTGGTGGTCGGCGGCGCGATCGTCGCCGTGATCCTGATCGTGACCTGACACACGCTAGTGTCCTCGGACCAAATGCCCGAGCAATACGACGTGATCATCATCGGCTCCGGGCCGGGTGGATACGTGGCCGCTATCCGTTCCGCCCAGCTCGGAATGAACACCGCCGTGGTGGAGCAGGACAAGGTCGGCGGACGCTGCTTGAACTACGCGTGCATCCCGGCCAAGGCCGTGCTGCGCGTCGCGGACGTCCTGGCGGAGATCGACGAGGCCGACGAGTTCGGCATCGAGGTCCCGGAGCGCAGCGTCGACTACAGCAAGGTCTCCGCGCGCCGCGAGAAGGTCATCAAGACGCTGACGGGCGGCGTCGCGGGCCTCTTCAAGAAGAACAAGATCGACGTGATCGTCGGCACCGGCTCGCTGGCCGGGGAGGGCAAGGTCAAGGTCGGTGACGAGACGTACACCGCCGCCAAGGGCATCGTGCTCGCGACCGGCTCCGTGCCCAAGCCGGTGCCGGGGACGTCGTTCGGCGGCCGCGTGATCGCGACCGAGGAGGCGTGGGCGCTGGACGCGCTGCCCAAGACGCTGGCGGTGCTCGGCGCCGGGGCGTCGGGCGCGGAGATCGCGAGCGCGTACGGCCGCCTCGGCACGCAGGTGATGCTCTTCGAGGCGCTGGACCGCGTGCTCCCGAGCGAGGACGCCGACATCTCCAAGGTCGCCGCGCGCTCGTTCGCCAAGCAGAACATGACCGTCCACACCGGCACGCTGGTCAAGGACGTGCAGGCCCACGACGACAAGGTCACGTTCTCCTACGGCGACCAGACCGGCGAGGCCGAGTACCTGGTGATCGCCGCGGGGCGCGGCCCGGATGTCGAGGCGCTCGGGCTGGACGTCGCGGGCGTGGAGCTCGACGAGCACGGGCTGGTCAAGGTCGACGGCGCGATGCGCACGTCGGCCGCCGGCGTGTGGGCGATCGGCGACCTCGTGCCCGGCCCCGCGCTCGCCCACAAGGCGTCCGACGAGGGCATCATCGCCGTCGAGGACATCCACGGCGACAAGACCCACCCGCTCGAGTACATCGACATCCCGCGCGCGACGTTCTGCACGCCCAACGTGGCGAGCTTCGGGCTGACCGAGGCGCAGGCCGCCGAGCAGGGCATGGACGTCGTGGTCGGCAAGGTCCAGTACGGCGCCGTCGGCGCCGGCACGGTCTACGGCGACCGCGGCGGCGTGATCAAGATCATCGGCGACAAGCGCTACGGCGAGCTGGTCGGCGGCCACATCGTCGGCGCCAAGGCGACCGAGCTGATCCAGGAACTGGTCAACGCCAAGGCGCTCGAGGGCGGCTACTCCGAGGTCGCGCGGATCGTCCATGGCCACCCCACGCTGGCCGAGGGCGTCATGGAGGCTGCCCGTGCCGCCGACGGCTGGCTCATCCACGGCTGAGCCGCAACCCCGCTTCTATTACGACCTAGCCTCGCCCGAGTCCTACCTCGCCGCCGAGCGCGCGCTGCACGCGCTCGGCGAGGTGCCGGAGTGGATCCCGGTGACGGTGTCAGAGCCCGGGCCGTTCCGCTGCGCGGCGGAGATCGACGCCTACAAGGAGGACATCGAGCGCCGCGCCGAAACTCTGGGCGTCATGACCCTGCGCTGGCCCGATCCGTTCCCCGGCGACACCGAGTGGGCGACGCTGGCCGCGACCTACGCGAAGTGGATCGGGCGCGGCGTCGCGTTCTCGCTGGCCGCGCTACGCCAGGCCTTCGCGGCCGGACGCGACCTGTCGCAGCGCGACAACGTGCTGATCGCCGCCGCGGCGTGCGAGATGCACCCGGCCGCGGTGATCAAGGGCGCCGAGCTGGCGAGCACGCGCAGGGCGCTCGCCGAGGCCAACCGGCGCGCGCTCGCCGACGGCGTTCGTGAGCTGCCCGCCATGGTGGTCCGAGGACGGGTGCTGGCGGGCGAGCGGGCGATCCCCGCCTGATGCGCGCGAACCGCGCCTACGAGCTGATCGTGCACCGCCAGGGACGGTTCTTCCGCCCCTCCGACCGGCTCGAGCAGGTCGAGGTGGTGGACATCGACACCGGCGAGGTCGCGCTGTTCTGGGACACGCGCCCGCGCGACACGGGCAAGCTCGCCCGCGCGATCCGCGCCGACCTGGCGCAGCTCGACGCGGACGAGTTCCTCGCCAAGTGGCGCCGCTATCAGGCCTGAGCGAGCGAGATCTGCAGCGGCCCCGAGGGGAAGGCGCTGGCCGTGAAGGAGAAGATCGGCCCGCTCAGCGGCTCGCTGCCCGGCACCGGTCCGGCCGGCGTGCGCAGCGCGACGGCGGCGCCCGTGAAGCGGTGCAGCAGCTTGATGTACCCGGCGTCGTCCTGGATCGAGAGCGTGACGGTCCCGACCCGGCGGCCGTGTGAGCGCACCGCCATCGAGGCCGGCGCGAGCACGTAGGGACCGCCGACGTCGTTGACGAGCCGGCCGCGCGCGTCGGTCGCGCGGATCCGGACCACGTGCAGGCTCGGTTCTCTGAAGAAGCGGACGATCTGGGCGCGCAGCGCCACCGGGTCGTGGTTGACGACCGCGTGGACGAACCGCGGATCGCGCGCGACGGTCCGCAGCACCTGACGCGTGCGCGGGCTCGTGCGCTCCGCCCGCAGCAGCCGGTGGGCAGCCGTGACGATCGCGCTCGACGCGCCGCACGGCGCCGATCCCCCCAGCTTGATCTTCAGCGGCCCGGACGGGAACGCCGTGGCGTCCAGCGCGCCGGTGCCCGCCGGGCCAATCGCGACCCGCGCGCCGGTGAGCTCGTGCACGAGCGCGGCGAAGCCGTGGTCGGTCATCGTCGAGAGCGTGAAGCGCGCGGGCCCGGCGCCGATCGTGCCCTGGACCGGCGCGAGCGACGCGGCGCGGCCGAGCGACACGAGCCGGCGCCCGTGCTGCGTGACCACGATGCGCTTGACCTGTCCGCGCAGCAGCGGCGCCAGCGCCGCGCGGGTGGCCGCGGGGTCGTCGCGCGCGACGGCGGCCGCCAGCGACGGCGAGCGCGCGATCCGCGCCGCCGCACCGGCCGCGACGCGACCGCCGGCGGCCTGGCGGTAGATCCGGCTCGCGATCGCGAGCCGCTCGTCGCCGGTGCACGAGCGGGCCGGCGAGGGCCGAGCCGCGACCGCGCTGCAGCCGGCGAGCGCGACGCCGAGACCGGTGACGGCGAGGACGGGGAGAGGTGCCATGCCCGCGAGCCTGCGCCGCGCGCCTTCACGGCGGCTCAAGAGCGTGTTGTGCACGTGCAAGCAACCGCAAACGCAATGCCAACAGGGCGCGGCGCAGGATGGACTCATGAACGACACCGCGCTCGGCACGCTCTCGATCGTGCTGCCGTGCTTCAACGAACAGGACAACGTCGCCGCGGCGGTCGATGCGGCCCGGCGGGCCGGCGGCGACGACATCATCGTGGTCGACGACGGGTCGCGCGACGACACCCTGGCGATCGCGCGCTCGCTGGGCGTGCGCGTCGTCGCCCACGAGCGCAACCGCGGCTACGGCGCCGCCGTGCGGTCGGGGATCGCCGCCTCGCGCGGTGATTGGGTGCTGCTGACCGACGCCGACCTCCAGTTCGACCTCTCCGAGCTCTCGCGCTTCCTCCCGCTCGCGGCGGACCACGACCTCGTGGCCGGCTACCGGATCGACCGCGCGGACCCGCTCCCGCGCCGGCTCGCCGCGCATGCGTGGAACCTGCTGATGCGCCACAGCTTCGGGATCAGCGTGCGCGACGTGGACTGCGCGTTCAAGCTCGTGCGCGGCCCCGAGCTGCGCGCGCTCGGGCTGACCAGCGACGGCGCGATGATCTCGACCGAGCTGCTGATGCGCGCCCGCACCGCCGGCTGGCGCATCGCCGAGGTCGGCGTCCACCACCGCCCGCGCCGCGCCGGCGAGGCGAGCGGCGGCGACGTCCGCGTGATCGTGCGCGCGTTCCGCGAGCGGCGCGCGCTGTTGCGTCCTCAGGCCTGAATGACCACCTTCAGCGCATCGTGCTCGCCGGCCGCGCCGAACACGTCGTAGGCCTCCATGATCTGACCCATCTTGAAGCGGTGCGTGCCGAGCTTCTCGGCCTGCATGCGCCCGTCGCGCGCCAGCGCCAGCAGGGTGGGAATGGTGTTGCCGCTCACCAGCCCGGTCGTGATCGTGATGTTCTTGATCCACAGCTCCTCGAGGTGGAGCGTGGTGGGCGCGCCGTGGACGCCGATGTTCGCCACCGTGCCACCGGCCCGGACGATCCGCGTGCACAGGTCGAACGTCGCGGGGACGCCGACGGCCTCCATCGCCACGTCGACCCCGCCGCCGGAGAGCTCCAGGATCTCCTGCTCGGCGCCGTCGCCGCCCACGACCGTGTGCGTCGCCCCGAAGTCGCGGGCGTGCTTGAGCCGCGACTCGGACACGTCGACCGCGACGATCTTGCCCGCCCCGGCGATCTGCGCGGTCATCATCGCCGCCAGGCCGACCGGTCCCGCGCCGACCACCGCGACGGAGTCACCGGGCTTCACGCGCCCGTTCTGCACGCCGATCTCGTAGCCGGTCGGGAGGATGTCGGCGAGGAAGATCAGCTGCTCGTCGCTCACCCCCTCGGGCACCAGGTGCACGGACGTCTCGGCGTACGGAACGCGCGCCAGCTCGGCCTGACGCCGTCGATCAGGTGGCCGAAGATCCAGCCGATCCCGCCGACCGCCTCACAGTGCGCCGCCATGCCGACCTTGCAGGGCGCGCAACGCCCGCACGACGTGATCGCCGGAACGAGCACGCGGTCGCCCTCCTTCAGGCTCGAGACGGCGCCGCCGGTCTCGACCACCGTCCCCACCGCCTCGTGGCCGAGGATGCGGCCCTCCGTCACCGCCGGGACGTCTCCCTTGAGGATGTGCAGGTCGGTCCCACAGATCGTGGTGGTATCGACCTTGACGATCACATCGGTCGGCTGCTGGATGCCCGGATCGGGCACGGTGTCCCAGGCCTTCTCCCCGGGACCGCCGAAAACGAGTGCCTTCATGTCTCCCGCTTTCGAGGACAACGTCATCATGCGCTCGTTACCAGTGCGCTGCAAGCCCGCCCCATGAGTGGCATCGACTTCCTGCTCGAGCGCGCCGTGACGGACGGCGCGCTGCGGCGCGCTCTGGCCGAGGTGAGCGGCGCCGGCGTGGAAGTCGTGCGCGAGATCGAGGACGCGAGCGGCGAGGCGGAGCTCCTCGCCCAGGTGTTCGGCGTCCGCGGCGAGTTCAAGACGCACGTCGCGACCTTCGGCAGGCGCGACTTCGGCGTCGACGACGTCCGCGCACTCAGCCGGGTGCTGGACATGCCGGCGCTCGTGCCGGACGGCTCGGTGAACCCCTACGCGTTCGTCCTCCTGGGTCCCGACGGCAGCGAGGCAGCGGTGACCGTGGACCCCGAGAGCCTCGACGAACGCGAGGAATACCGCCTAGCTGCATCCTGAGTGCAGGGAGTTTTATAACCGCGCGGCGGCCGGCGGCGTAGAGGCGGGTAGTCCCTCTACCAGGAGTAACGCCCCATGCGGACCCCCCTGCTGGGGGCGGCGACGATCGCCGTCCTCGCGGCCGGAGCGCTGGCTACGACCGGCGTCCTCGGCTCTTCCCACCGTGAAGCGCCGCGCATCATGCTCGACCCGAGCGCGGACAACACGGACCTCTACGCCTTCACGGCGCCCGACGCGCCCGGCAAGCTGACGATCGTCTCCAACTGGGTTCCGTTCGAGAACCCGACCGGCGGCCCGTACTTCGGCAAGCTCGATCCGAAGGCTCGCTATTACGTCAAGATCGACAACACGGGCGACGGCGTCGAGGACGTCGCCTACCGCTGGCAGTTCTCGAACCACTTCCGCACGCCGGACTCGTTCCTGTACGCGGCCCCGACGGTGGACTCGATCAACAGCCCGAACCTCAACTTCCTGCAGACGTACGATCTCTACCGCGAGACGTACAAGAAGGGCAAGGAGGTCTCCGAGCACAAGATCGCCTCCGACGTCCCGGTGGCGCCCGACAACGTCGGCCCCAAGACGATGCCCAACTACGCGGCCGTGGCCGCGGGCGCCGTGCACGGGCTGCCGGGCGGCGGGAAGACGTTCGTCGGCCCGGTCGACGACCCGTTCTTCATCGACCTCGGCGCCGTGTTCGACGGCATCAACATCGACAAGCCGGGCCGGCCGAACATCGGCCTCGGCAACCAGGGCGGCGGCCGCGACGACGTGTCCGGCTACAACGTCCACGCGTTCACGCTGCAGGTTCCCGACTCCGACGTGACCCGCGACGGCAAGGCCGTCTCGGGCCCGAAGGCCGCCAACGCGGTCGTCGGCGTGTGGACCAGCACCGAGCGCCGCTCGATCCCGGTCAGCCGCGGCGACGGCGCGGCCAAGTGGACGCAGGTCAGCCGCCTCGGGAACCCGCTGATCAACGAGGTCATCATCCCGATCGGCAAGAAGGACATGTTCAACGCGACGCAGCCGTCCGACGACGCGAAGAACTTCGGCGCCTTCGCGCTCTCGCCGCAGCCGGCCGCGATCCTCAACGCGCTGTTCCACTTGGGCATCAAGGAGCACGGCCGCACGGACATCGTGCAGGCGCTGCTCACGGGCCTTCCGGGCCTGACGCAGATCGCGCCGAACGCGGTGCCCGCGGACACGCTGAAGATCAACCTCGGCGTGCCGCCCGCAGCGACGCCCAACCGGTTCGGGGCGCTGGCCGGCGACACCGCCGGCTTCCCGGACGGCCGTCGCCTCGGCGACGACGTGACCGACATCGAGCTGCGCGTGATCGGCGGCGCGCTGCTGAAGCCCGAGGACGGCGGCAAGCAGCTCCCGCTCGGGGACGGCGTGGACGTCAACGACAAGCCGTTCCGGACGTCGTTCCCCTACGTCGCGCAGCCGGACAGCGGCTTCGACACGCACTTCGGGCGCGTCGAGCCGGCCCACGCCCCGGTCCCGCAGCCGCCCGCCTGATGACCCATTGCCGCCCGCGGTTCGCCGCGGGCGGCAACCCAACGCCATGACCCTCACGCATCCCAGACTTCTGCTCGCGCCGCTGCTGGCGTTCGCCGCCGGCCTCCTGCTGTGGACGCTGCTGCGCGCCACGCCGCCGCTGAGCCCCCCGTCCGCGGCGTCCGTCGTGACCCCGCGGCTGACCGGCACCGACGCCGACATCCCGGTGCTCCAGCGCGAGCTGGGCGCCCAGCCGGCGCGCGCCGACCTGCGCGTCGACCTCGCGTCCGCGTATCTGCAGCGGGTGCGCGAGACCGGCGATCCCGCCTTCTACACCCGCGCCGGCGGCGTGCTGGCGCCCGCCCTGCGCGCCCACCCGAACGATCCCGACGTCAACGCCACCGCGGGCACGCTGGCGCTGGCGCGCCACGACTTCCGCGCCGGGCTGGAGTACGGCCGCCGCGCGCAGCCCTCGCTGGCCGCGGCGCCGGTCGTGGTCGACGCGCTCGTCGAACTCGGGCGCTACGACGAGGCGCAGCGCGAGCTGCAGCACTTCGTCGACGCCAAGCCGAACCTCGCCGCGTACGCGCGGATCTCGTACTTCCGCGAGCTGCACGGCGACCTCGACGGCGCCGTCAGCGCGATGCGCCTCGCCGTCGCCGCCGGCGGCCCCGCGCTCGAGAACGTCGCGTACGTGAGCGCGCTGCTCGGCGAGCTCGAGCGCCAGCAGGGCCACACGGCCCCCGCGCGGCTGGCGTTCCGGCGCGCGCTGGTCTCGGTCAAGCACTTCCCGGGCGCCGAAGCCGGGATGGCCCGGCTGGAGAGCGCGGCGGGTGACCTCGGCGCGGCGACGGCTCGCTGGCGCCGGCTCTCCCAGCAGCTGCCGCTCCCCGAGTACGTGATCGGGCTCGGCGAGACCGAGCTCGCCGCGGGGCACGCCGCGGCAGGCCGGCGCGACCTCGCGCTGATCGGCGCCGAGGAGCAGCTCCTGCACGCCGCGGGCGTGAACACCGACGTCGAGCTCGCGATCTACGAGGCCGACCACGGCTCCCCGGCGCGCGCCGTAGCGCTCGCGCGGCGGGCCTGGGCGCAGGCACCGAGCGTGCGCGCCGCCGACGCGCTCGGCTGGGCACTGACCCGCGCCGGACAGCCGGCCCAGGGCCTGCAGTGGGCGCACCGCGCGTTGCGGCTCGGCTCGGTCGACCCGCTCTTGCGCTCGCACGCCGGGCTGTCGGCGCTCGCTGCGGGGCGGGGCGCCGAGGGCGCGCGCAATCTGCGGCTGGCGCTGGCGCACGGCCTCGACGGCTGGCCGTGGCAGGCGCAGCGGGCGCGCCGCGCGCTGGCGACCGGCCGGCTCGCCGCGCACGGCGCCGCCCGCGCCCAGCGGGGAGCGGCGCGATGAGGCGCGCGCTGCTACTCGCGCTCGCCGCGCTGGCACTCATCCCCGCGACCGCGAGCGCGCATCCGCTCGGCAACTTCTCCGTCAACCACCTGACCGAGGTGCGCGCGACGCCCGACCGGCTCGACGTCCTCTACATCCTCGACCAGGCCGAGATCCCGACCTTCCAGGAGCGCGGGCTGAGCTCCGCGCAGGTGATCGCGCGCAAGCAGGCCGAGGTGCTCAAGCGGCTGGCGATCAGCGTCGGCGGCCGGCCCGTGACGCTCGTCCCGGGCGCCGCGCGGCTCTCGCACCCGCCCGGGCAGGGCGGGCTGCCGACGACCCGCGTCGAGCTGCCGCTGTCGGCGGCCGTGAAGACGCTCGGCGCGCTGCGCGTCCACGACGGGACATTCCCCGGCCGGATCGGTTGGAAGGCCGTCGTCCCGCTGGCGGGAACGGGCACCGCGGTGCGCTCGAGCGTCGCCGCCGCCGACCCGACCGGCGGGCTGCGCCACTACCCGCGCGACCTGCTCAAGTCGCCCGCCGACGTGCGTGACGCGCGCCTGACCGTGTCCGCGGGCAGCGGCACGGTGAGCGCGCCGGGCGCGCGGGCGCTGAAGGTCTCGACGAGCGCGTCTGACGGGTTCGCCGGCCTGCTCGAGCGCGACAGCGGCGTGCTGCTCCTGCTGCTCGTCGCGGCGTTCGGCTGGGGCGCGCTGCACGCGCTCTCGCCCGGCCACGGCAAGTCGATGGTCGCGGCCTACCTGGTCGGCACGCGCGGCAGCGTGCGCGACGCGATCGTGCTCGGCCTGACCGTGACGGTGACGCACACCGCCGGGGTCGTCGCGCTGGGGTTCGTCGCGCTGGCGCTCTCGCAGTGGATCCTGCCGGAGACGCTGTACCCGTACCTGAACCTGGTCGCCGGGCTGCTCGTCGTGAGCGTCGGCATCCAGGTCCTGCGCCGGCGCGTCGCCCACCGTCACGACCATGACCATGACCACGGCCACACCCACGATCACCCGCACTCGCACGGCGAGCGGCGCTCCGACCGTCGCTCGATCCTGGCGCTGGGCGCGTCGGCCGGCCTGATCCCCTGCCCGAGCGCCCTGGTCGTACTGCTGGGCGCGATCTCGCAACACCGCATCGGGCTCGGTCTCGTGCTCATCGTGGCGTTCTCCGCGGGGCTGGCGACAACGCTCACCGGGCTCGGCGTCGCGGTCGTCCACGCGTCCCGCGCGCTCGGCCGGCTGCGCGCCCCCGCGCGCCTCGCCGGATCGGCGTCGGCGGTCTCCGCGGCGCTGATCGTGGTGGTCGGCACGGTCCTGACCCTCCATGCCGTCCCGCAGCTGTGATCCGAATGCGACGCCGCTGCGCTAAGGGAATCCGACACGTCGCCGCGCAGGGGCGGCGGGCCACGTTCCTCAGGAGTCCGACCATGCTTGCTTGTCCGACCGCGCGGTCGCGCGCGGCGCTGCTCACATCCATGCGTGCGCACGGCCTGCGGGTCTCGACCGCCCGCCGGCGCGTGCTCGACGCGCTGCTGGCGGCCGAGCACCCGCTGACCGCGGCCGAGATCGTCGGCACCGGCGATCTGGCCGCGGCGTATCGCAACCTCGAGACGCTCGAGTCGATCGGGCTCGTGCGCCACCTGCACTTCGGCCACGGGCCGGGCCGCTACATGCTCGCGGGCCGCTGCGGCGGCTGGGCGACGTGCGACGCATGCGGGCGTTCGTGCCCGCTCGATTCCGCGACGCTCGACCAGATCCGTTCCGCGGTGCGCGCGGCGTGCGGCTTCGATGCGCCGTTCAACCATTTCCCGATCGTGGGACGATGCCCCGACTGCGATCTCGACGGAGTCCGCTCATGATCCGCAAGCTCTCACCCGCTGAATGGCGCCGCGCCGGCGCGCTGACCGCCGCCATCGTCGCGCTGCACGCGATCGGATTCGGGATCCTGCTGCTGGTCGTCGTGCCCGACCATCTGCGGCTCGGCGGCGGGGCGTTCACCGTCGGCGTCGGCCTCACCGCGTACACGCTCGGGCTCCGGCACGCCTTCGACGCCGACCACATCGCGGCGATCGACAACACCACGCGCAAGCTGATGAGCGACGGCCAGCGGCCGCTGAGCGTGGGCTTCTGGTTCTCGCTCGGGCACTCGAGCGTCGTCTTCGCGCTCGCGCTGCTGCTGAGCGTGGGCGTGAAAGCGCTGGCGGGCGAGGTCGGCAACGACTCGTCGACGCTGCAGTCGGTCACCGGCGTGGTCGGGACCACCGTGTCGGGCACGTTCCTCTACGTCATCGGCGCGATCAACCTGGTGGTGCTGGTGGGCGTCGGCCGGGCGGTGCGCGCGCTGCGCAACGGCGAGCACGACATCGAGCACCTGCTGACCCCGCAGGGCCCGATCACCCGACTCACGCGACGCTTCGGCGCCCGCATCACGGCGCCGTGGCAGATGTATCCGCTGGGGCTGCTGTTCGGGCTCGGGTTCGACACCGCGACCGAGATCGCGCTGCTCTTCCTCGCGGCGGGCGCCGCGTTCGGCAACCTGCCGTTCTACGCCGTGCTGTGCCTGCCGGTGCTGTTCGCTGCCGGGATGTCACTGCTCGACACGATCGACGGCGCGTTCATGTCGTTCGCCTACGGGTGGGCGTTCGCCAAGCCCGCGCGCAAGCTCTACTACAACCTCACGGTGACCGGGCTGTCGGTCGCCGTCGCGCTCGGGATCGGGACCATCGAGTTGCTCTCGGTGGCCGGGATCACCGAGATCGACCTCAACTCCGTGGGCTACCTGATCGTCGGCCTGTTCGTGCTCACCTGGCTGGTCGCGCTGGCCGTCTGGCGCTTCGCGCGGATCGAGCAGCGGTGGGCGCCGCAGCCGTGATCCTGGTGCAATGCTTGCGCGATGGCCGATGTCGCGATGCCCCGCCTGTCCGACTCGATGGAGGAAGGCACCATCCTGAAGTGGCTGGTCTCTGACGGAGACGAGGTGTCCACGGGCGACGAGATCGCCGAGATCGAGACCGACAAGGCCAACATGACGTTCGAGGCCGATCAGGACGGCACGCTGCAGATCGTGGCCAAGGAGGGCGACACGCTTGCCGTCGGGGAGACGATCGCGCGGATCGGCGAGGCAGCCGGCGCGCCTGAGCCCGTCGAGGAAGATGCGGAGGCGCCCGCGGCCGAGGCGCCTGAGCCCGACGCCAACGGACACGCGAAGGCCTCACCGATCGCCCGCCGGATGGCGAGCGAGATGGGCCTCGAGCTCGCCGGAGTGAGGGGCACCGGTCCCGGCGGGCGGATCGTGAAGGCCGACGTGGAGGCCGCGGCCGGGATCGGCGCGTCCGCGCCGCAAGCGCCCGCGGAGCCCGCCAAGCCGGACGCGCCGGGCGGCCGCGGCGAGGTGACCTACCAGGAGCTGACGCGCCTGCAGCGGACGGTGGCGCGGCGGATGGCCGAGTCCAAGGCCACGGCGCCCGACTTCGTGATGACGCTCGAGGTCGAGATGGACGCCGCGGTGGAGCTGCGCACGGAGCTCAAGGCCGCGGCCGGCGAGGCGCCCGCGCCGAGCTTCAACGACATCGTGGTCAAGGCGGCGGCGCTGGCGCTGCGCGACTTCCCGCGCGCCAACGCGGCCTACCGGGACGGCCAGTTCGAGCTGTACTCGCGGATCAACGTCGGCGTCGCGGTGGCGGGCCAGGACGCGCTCGTCGTGCCCACGGTGTTCGACGCCGACCAGAAGAGCCTCGGCGCCATCGCCGCGGAGGCGCGCCGGCTCGCGGAGCGCGTGCGCGACGGCCGGATCACGCCGCCCGAGCTGTCGGCGGGGACGTTCACGGTCTCCAACCTCGGGATGTACGGGATCAAGCGCTTCGTCGCCGTGATCAACCCGCCCCAGGCGGCGATCCTGGCCGTCGGCGAGCTGGCGCCGCGGCCGGTGGTGCGCGACGGCGCGGTGGTCATTCGCACGGTCATGGAGCTGACACTGTCGTGCGATCACCGGATCCTCTACGGCGCCGACGCCGCCGAGTTCCTGGGGCGCATCCGCGAGTACCTCCAGGCGCCGCTGCGGCTCGCGCTCTAACGGCGCAGGTTGACCTCGCGCGACGGGTCGCGGCGCACGCCCGCCGGCGTCTGGTCGGTGTTGACGAAGAAGCACAGCGGGCGCGGCTCGGGCCCGTGGACGCACGCGCGGAAGTGGTCCGGCGAGATCTGGACGGTGTCGATCGCGTCGAGCCCGCTGCGGAAGCGCGGCGCCTGGCTGACGACGTAGTCGTGCACGCCGGCGTGCACCGCGGCGAGCGCGGCCCGCTCCGCCCGCACCGACGAGCGGTGGGCGAACCCGGCGATCGCCAGCGCCGCGCAGACGGCGCCGAGCAGCGCCGTGCCCGCGTAGTCGCGCGCGATCAGCGCCGGCAGGTCGCGCCGCCGGCGCCGCAGCGCCAGTCCGGCCAGCGGGGCGAGCACGGCGACGCAGACGAGGTTGAAGAACCCGGCGAGCAGGATCGCCCCGGGCGTGTCCGGCCCCTCGCCGTCGAACGGCAGCCGCGCGATCAGGAGCGCGTCGACGCCCGTCGCGGCCACGAACGTGGGCCACTGCCACGCACCGCGCATACGCCATCGCAGACGGGGCCACCACACGGACTCGACCATCGTCGCGTCCAAGCCTACCCCCGACCCCGAGCCGACTCCGCTACGTGCATCCAATACCCTCATCGGCGACGGTATGAGCCCGGACCCTCGCGGAGATCCCGCGAACCCGGGAGGCGCCAAGCCGGCGATCCCGGAGCGGCGCACCTAACCAGGAAAGGGTGGAGAAACGCCACATGGCGACCGAGACCGCAAGCTCTGTATTACCGGCGGACGTGACGGAGCACCTGACGACCCGCGATCGGGTCGGGCTCCTGCGCGCGATGCTGATGATGCGCGGCATCGAAGAGCGCGCGATGACCCTCTACCGGCAGGGCAAGGTGCCGGGCAGCTTCTACGACGGCTTCGGCCAGGAGGCGGTGTCCGCCGGGACCGCGTGGGCGATGGCGCCGCAGGACCGGCTCTGCATCCTGCACCGCGACCTCGCCGCGCACCTCGTCCGCGGCGTCGAGCCGTGGCGCATCTTCGCCCAGTACATGGGCCGCGTCGACGGCATCACGCGCGGGCGCGACGGCAACGTGCACTTCGGCGACCGCACCAAGGGCTGCGTCGGCATGATCTCGATGCTCCCGGACATGATGCTGATCGCCACCGGCATGGCGATGGCGTTCAAGCTGCGCGGCGAGCAGCGCTGCGCGCTCACCTACTTCGGCGACGGCTCGACGTCGCGCGGTGACTTCCACGAGGCGATGAACTGGGCCGGCGTGCAGAAGCTGCCGGTGATCTTCGTGCTCGAGAACAACCAGTACGCGTACTCCACGCCGCTGGACCAGCAGTTCGCGGTCAACCCGATCGAGCGCGCCGCCGCCTACGGCTTCCCGGGCGTGACCGCCGACGGCAACGACCCGGAGGCGATGTTCGAGGTCACGCGGCTGGCGCGGGAGCGCGCGCTCAACGGCGAGGGCCCGACGCTGATCGAGGCCGTGACGATGCGGATGCACGGCCACGCCGCCCACGACGACATGAAGTACGTGCCGTCCGAGAAGGTCGCGGAGTGGAAGGCCAAGGACCCGATCGACCGCCAGGTCAAGCGCGTCGAGGCCGCCGGGGTAGACCCGCAGGCGGTCCGCGACGAGGTCAAGGCCGAGATCGACGCCGCGGTCGAGCGCGCGCTGGCGTCCCCGATGCCCGACGGCGAGACCGTCACGCAGGGCCTGTTCGCCGACGAGCCCGCGCTGCTCGAGGACGGGAACGGGCCCTGGTCGGGCTTCCAGGGAGCCTGACGCGATGCCCACGATGACCTATTTGCAGGCGATCTCGGACGCCATGCGCGAGGAGATGCGCGTCGACGAGCGCGTGTTCCTCATGGGCGAGGACATCGGCACCTTCGGCGGCGCGTTCAAGGTGACCGACGGCTTCATCGACGAGTTCGGCGCCAAGCGCGTGATGGACACGCCGCTGGCCGAGTCCGCGATCGTCGGCTGCGCGATCGGCGCCGCGGTCGAGGGCATGCGCCCGATCGCCGAGATGCAGTTCTCGGACTTCGTCTCCTGCGGCTTCGACCAGCTGGTCAACGTCGCCGGCAAGACCTACTACCGGATGGGCCTCTCGGTGAACATCACCGTGCGCCTGCCGTCCGGCGGCGGCTTCTCCGGCGGTCCGTACCACTCCCAGAACCCGGAGGCGTGGTTCATGCACGCGCCCGGGCTGAAGATCGTCGCGCCCAGCACCGCCGAGGACGCCAAGGGCCTGCTGATCTCCGCGGTGCGCGACCCCAACCCGGTGCTGTTCATGGAGCACAAGCACCTGTACCGGCGCGTCAAGGGCGAGGTGCCGTCCGGCATCTACGAGACGCCGTTCACCGCCCGGATCGCGCGCGAGGGCACCGACCTGACCGTGATCGCGTACGGCGCGATGGTCCACACCGCGCTCGAGGCGACGTCGGACCTCGACGGCTCGGTCGAGGTGCTCGACCTGCGCTCGCTGGTGCCGCTCGACGAGGCCGCGATCCTGCGCAGCGTGCGCAAGACGAGCAAGGTCGTGATCGTCGACGAGGCCAACCAGACCTGCGCGGCGGGCGCCCAGGTCGCGGCGCTGATCGCCGAGCGCGCGTGGGAGGACCTCGACGGGCCCGTCGTGCGCGTCGCCAGCCCCGACGTGCCGATCCCGTTCTCTCCCCCGCTGGAACAGGCGGTGCTCCCGCAGGTGGACGACGTGAGGGAGGCGTGCCGTGAGCTCCTCGAGTACTGAGACTCTCGTCGACGTCGCGATGCCGCAGATGGGCGTATCCGTCGCCGAGGGCACCGTCGTCGAATGGAAGAAGCAGGTCGGCGACTGGGTGCAGGCCGATGAGATCATCGCGTCGATCTCCACCGACAAGATCGACACCGACGTCGAGGCGCCGGCGACGGGCCGCGTCGCCGAGATCATCGTCGAGGTCGGCGCGACCGTGGACGTCGGCACGGTGATGGCGCGGATCGCCACCGACGCCCGGCCGGGCGAGGCGCACGTGTCCGAGGAGGACACGAGCCCGCCTGAGGTACCCGAGAACGGCCGCCGGCGGCGCTACTCGCCGGTCGTGATGCGGATCGCCGCCGAGCACGACGTGGACCTCGAACAGGTGCAGGGCACCGGCCGCGACGGACGCGTGCGCAAGCAGGACGTGCTGGCGTTCATCGAGGGCGGCGGAGAAGAGCCGCCGATGCACATCGAGAGCCCGTACAAGCCCGACGAGCCGGTGGCGCCCAAGCCGCGCAAGGCGCGCCTGCAGCGGGTCGAGGAGGTGCCGCGCCAGGCGCCGGCTCCGGAACCCGCGGGCGGCCGGCCGCTCAGCCGCATGCGCCAGGCGATCGGCTCGCGGATGGTCCAGTCGCTGCAGACGGCCGCGACCTGCACGACCGTCGCCGAGGCGGACATGAGTCGCATCGAGGCGGCCCGCAAGGCCTCAGGCTTGAGCTATCTGCCCTACCAGGCCCGCGCGACGATCGAGACCCTGCTCGAGTTCCCGGCGCTGAACGCCACGCTCGAGGGCGAGAGCCACAACGTCTACTCCGACGCCGTGCACCTCGGGATCGCGGTCAGCCTCGGCGAGGGCGGCCTGATCGTCCCGGTGATCCGCGACGCCCAGGACCTGAGCGTCGAGGGCCTGGCCAAGCGCATCAAGGAGCTCGCCCAGCGCGCCCGCGCCAACGAGCTCGGGCCCGACGAGGTCCGCGGCGGCACGTTCACGATCACCAACCCCGGCCCGTTCGGCTCGATCCTGGCCACGCCGGTGATCAACCTGCCGCAGGTCGCGATCCTCGACACCGAAGCCGTGGTCAAGCGTCCCGTGGTGGTGACCGACGAGCTCGGCAACGACTCGATCGCGATCCGCTCGATGACCTACCTGTGCATGAGCTGGGACCACCGCGCGCTCGACGGCGCGCTGGCGGCGCAGTTCCTCTCAGCATTGCGCAAGAAGCTGGAGTCCTGGCCGATCAACTAGGTCAGGTCTGACGGACACCCGCCCCGGGCTCACCACCCGGGGCGGGGCAGACTCAAAACCGCCGTTAAGCTCCTAGCCATGGAGCTCTGGGTCTGCCACCTCGGCCGCGTCGAGTACCGCGAGGCCGCTGCCCTGCAGGAGCGCCTGCGCGAGCGCGTCCGTGCACAGGCGCTGCCCGAGCTGATGCTGCTGCTCGAGCACCCGCCGGTCTACACCGTGGGCCGGCGCTCGGACGCCGGGGAGCTGCCGGCCGCCGACCGCGGCATCGACGTCGTCGAGACCCCGCGCGGCGGGAAGCTGACCTACCACGGGCCCGGGCAGCTCGTCGGCTACCCGATCATGCGCGTCGCGAGCGTCCCGGACTACATCCTCACGATGGAGCGCGCGATCGTCGCCGCGCTGGGCGACGCCGGCGTCGAGGCGGGAACGCGGCTCGGCCACAAGCACGTCGGCGTCTGGGTCGGCGAGCGCAAGATCGCGTCGGTGGGCGTGCACATCTCGCAGGGGATCTCGAGCCACGGCTTCGCGGTCAACGTCGAGAACGACCTCGACCCGTTCAGCTGGGTCGTGGCGTGCGGGCTGCCGGACGTGCAGATGACGTCGCTGCGCGCCGAGGGCGCCGCCGAGGGCATGGCGTGCTTCCGCAAGCGCATGGGCCACCGCTTCAGCGAGGCGTTCGGGCGCCGCCAGCGGCTCGTCAGCGCCGCGCGGCTCGGCATCGGCGAGCTCGTGCCGGCGTGAACGTCGGGCTCGCGATGTTCCTGACCGGCGACGGGATCCACCCCGCCGTGCTGGCGCGCGAGGCGGAAGCACGGGGCTACGAGTCGCTGATGGTCACCGAGCACACCCACATCCCGGTGGCGGCCGGCATGGTCGCCCGCGACGGCGGCGTGCTGGCCGACAAGTACCGCCGCACGCATGACCCGTTCGTCGCGCTGGCGTTCGCGGCGGCCGCGACCGAGCGCCTGACCATCGGCACGAGCGTGTGCCTGGCGATCGAGCACGACCCGATCGTGCTGGCCAAGCAGGTCGCCTCGCTCGACGTGCTCTCGGGCGGGCGCTTCGTGCTCGGGGTCGGCGCGGGCTGGAACAAGCACGAGATGCGCAACCACGGGACGGACCCCGCGACGCGCCACGGCAACCTGCGCGAGCGGGTCGAGGCGATGAAGGCGATCTGGGCCGCCGACGAGGCCGAGTACCACGGCAGGCACGTGGACTTCGACCCGATCTGGCAGTGGCCGAAGCCGCTCCAGCAGCCGTTCCCGGTGTTCATCGGCGGCAACGGCCCGCGCGCCGAGGACCGTGTGCTGCGCTACGGCGACGGCTGGATGCCGAACATGCCGGAGCTCGAGACGCTCGGGCCGCGCGTCGCGGCGCTGCGCGAGCGCGCCGGAACCCGCGTCCCGGTGACGTACTACGGCGCGACGCCCGACAACCTGGACACGCTCGAGTCGGCGGGCGTGGACCGGGCGCTGATCGTGCTCGAGTCCGGCTCCGAGAACGAGGTGCTCGCCTCGATACCCTCGTTGGTGTGAGCGCCGAGCCGATCCTGCGCATCCACCAGACCCGCTCCCGCGCCAACCCGGGCGGGATGGACGTCACGAAGGTCCTCGGCGAGGACGTGCTGCCGTTCCGCAGCCGCAAGCCCGCGTGGTTCAAGGTCCCGCGCCCCGGCAGCCCGAAGTACCGCGAGCTCTCGCGGACGATCTCCGACGAGGGGCTGCACACCGTCTGCCAGGAAGCCGCCTGCCCGAACATCGGCGACTGCTGGGACCGCGGCACGGCGACGTTCATGATCCTCGGCGACACCTGCACGCGCCGCTGCGGGTTCTGCAACGTCAAGACCGGCAAGCCGACCTGGAACGACCCGCTGGAGCCGCTGCGCGTCGCCCGCAGCGTGGCCCGCATGGGGCTGCGCCACGCGGTCATCACGTCCGTCGATCGCGATGACCTGCCGGATTACGGCGCGTCGGTGTGGTGCGGCGTGATCCGCTCGATCCGCCTGCAGTCGCCCGGCACGAAGATCGAGTGCCTGACGCCGGACTTCCGCGGCGAGGAGATGCCGCTGGCCAAGGTGGTCGCCGAGCGTCCGGACGTCTTCAACCACAACGTCGAGGTCGTCCCGCGGCTCTATCCGGTCGCGCGGCGGGGCTCGACGTGGAAGCGCTCGCTGCGCGTCCTGGGCAACGCGCTCGAGCTGGGCGAGGGCGAGGTCGTCACGAAGTCGGGCCTGATGGTCGGCCTGGGCGAGACCCACGACGAGCTGGTCGCGGCGTTCGCGGACCTGCGCGCGGCAGGCGTCTCGATCCTCACCGTCGGCCAGTATCTGCGCCCGACCGAGCGGCACCTGCCGGTCGTCCGCTACTGGCATCCGGAGGAGTTCACGGCGCTCGAGACGGCCGCCTACGAGCTCGGCTTCGAGCACATCGCCGCCGGCCCGCTGGTGCGCTCGAGCTACCACGCCGACGAGCACGTGGCCCAGGACCGGCCCGGCGTCGGACCCCTGGCCGCAACGGTGTCATAGCCGCCTCCCGCGCCGGTACGGTAGTCGGGCCGTGATCCCGCTACGCGACAACATCCCGACCTCCCGCCGGGCGTACGTGACGCTGGGGCTGATCGCCGCCAACGTGATCTCGTACTTCTTCTGGCAGCGCGGAGGGCTGACGCTCGGGGACCCGACGAACGCGCACTACATCTGCAACCTGCAGAACTACGCGGCGATCCCGAAGGAGATCACGCATCCCGGCACGCAGGTGCTGATCGCGGACGGCTGCCCGAACCCGACGGCGCCGACCTACCTGACCGTGTTCACGGCGATGTTCATGCACGGCGGCCTGCTGCACCTCGGCGGGAACATGCTCTTCCTGTGGATCTTCGGCAACAACGTCGAGGATGCGATGGGCCCCGTGAAGTTCCTGATCTTCTATGTGCTGGGCGGCGTGGCGGCGCTCGCGCTGCAGGTGGTGATGGGCCCGGGCTCGGCGATCCCCACGCTCGGCGCCTCGGGAGCGATCGCCGCCGTGCTCGGCGGCTACATCGTGCTCTACCCGAAGGCGCGCGTGGTGACGGTGATCTTCATCGTCTTCTTCTTCACGATCCTCGAACTTCCCGCGCTGATCGTGCTCGGCATCTGGTTCGTGGAGCAGGCGGCGTTCGCGTACTTCGACGTCATGCAGCCCGGCAACGGCGGGGGCGGCGGCGTGGCGTACTTCGCCCATGTCGGCGGCTTCGTGTTCGGGCTGCTCACGATCCGGGCGTTCGCGAACCGCATGCGCTCCGGCCGGCAGCGACCCGCCTGGTCGCGCTGATGCGGACGCGCAGGAAACGGCGCTGGCCGTTCGCGCTGCTCGCGGTCGCGCTCGCGGCGATCGCGTCGACGCTCCTCTACCTGCGCGACCAGTCGCCGGCGACGGTGGACACGCCGCCCCCGCGCACCACGGGCACGCTGTCACCGTCGACGACCGCGCCGCTCGCCGGCGGCGGCACCGCGCCGTCCCCGCTCGCGGTCCGGCTCGAGGGCACCAGCGACCCGGTCTCGCTCCGCTTCAAGACGATGCCGACCGCCGGCCTGATGTTCGACGTCGACACCGGCCGCGTGCTGTGGCGCCACAACCCGACGAAGGTGCTGCCGATCGCGTCGCTGACCAAGATGATGACCGCGCTGGTCGTGGTCGACCGCGTGCCCGACGGCGCGAAGGTGCGGGTCACCAAGCAGGCGCTGGCCTACCAGGGCTCCGGCGTCGGCGTGCTGCCCAGGGGCAAGTGGATCGGCGTCAACACGATGCTCCACGGCCTGCTGCTGCCGTCCGGCAACGACGCGGCGATCGCGCTGGCCCAGCGCGCCGCCGCCGGGAGCGTCAAGCGCTTCGTGCGGCTGATGAACGAGCGGGCCCGGGCGATGGGGCTGCTCTGCACGCGCTTCAACACGCCGAGCGGGATCGAGGACAACGGCAACCACTCCTGCGCGAGCGACCTGGCCGCGATCGGGCGCGCGGTGCTGCGCGAGCCGCGCCTAGCCCGGATCGTGCGGCGTCGCTCGGCCGTGCTGCCGTTCCCGATCAAGGGCGGCCGGCTCTACCTCTACAACAACAACCCGCTGCTGCGGCAGGGGTATCCGGGCACGACCGGCCTGAAGACCGGCTACACGGACGCGGCCGGGCACTGCCTGGTCGCGACGGCGCGGCGCGGCCCGGTCAAGCTCGGCGTCGTCCTGCTGCACTCACCGGACACCGGGAAGCAGGCGACGCAGCTGCTCAACCGGGGCTTCAAGGCTGAGCGGGCCTGAGGGCGGGTAGGCCCGGCGGGTGCCGACCGCCTCGACCTTCCGTCGCCGCCGCCTCACGGCGCTGGCGGTCGTCGTGCTGCTGGCCGTCGTCGCGCTCGCGCTGCTGACCCGCGGCTCACCCTCGCCCGCGCCGGCGCCCGCGCGCCCGACGCCCACCGCGACCGCGTCGCCGCTCGCCCAGCTCCCGCGCGGCGGGCGGACGCTCCTGCCCGCGTTCCGGATCGTCGCCTATTACGGCGCGCCCCAGGACGCCGAGCTCGGCGCCCTCGGCATCGGGACGCCCGACCATGCCGTGCGCCGGCTCGAACGCCAGGCCGCGCCCTACGGCCGCAAGTCCCGCCCGGTGCTGCCGGCGCTCGAGCTGCTCGCGGTCGTCGCGGCGCACGCGCCGGGCGACGGAGGCCGCTACAACCTGCGCCAGCCCGACAGCGTGATCCGCCGCTACCTGAAAGCGGCGCGCCGGGCGAAGGCGCTCCTGGTGCTGGACATCCAGCCCGGCCGCTCGGACTTCTTCACCGAGACCACCCGGCTGCGCAAGTGGCTCAAGTACCCGGACGTGGGGCTGGCCCTCGATCCCGAGTGGCGGATGGGCCCCGGCCAGGTGCCGGGTCAGGTGATCGGCCGCGTCGGCGCGCGCGAGGTCAACGCCACGACCGCATGGCTGTCGCAGCTGACCGCCCGGTACCGGTTGCCGCAGAAGCTGCTGCTGATCCACGAGTTCACCGACGCGATGGTTCCCGAGACCGAGCTGAAGCCCCGGCCGGGGCTGGCCTGCGTGCTCAACGTGGACGGGTTCGGCGCGCAGGCGTTGAAGATCGCCAAGTACCACGGCTTCGCCGACCAGGCGCCCGGCTTCGGGCGCGGCTTCAAGCTCTTCTACCACGAGGACACCGACACGATGACCCCGGCCGAGGTGATGCGGCTCAAGCCGCGGCCGGACGTCGTCGTCTACGAGTGACAGCACCGCCGGGCGGAGTTACGTTCGTCCGATCAGCCCGCGCCGCGTCGACCTCCTGCTCGCCCTCGCCCTCGCCGTCCCGTCCGTGGCGCAGGCACTCATCTGGCCGGTCGCCGCGCCGGCGCTCGGCGTAGCGATCGCACTGTGCTCGACGCTGCCGGTCGCGTGGCGGCGCGCGCGGCCGGTCGCCGCCGTGGTGGCGGGGAGCGTCCCCTGGCTCGTCCCCACCGACGGCCGCGTCGTCTTCGGCTACGCCGCGGCGTGCGTCCTGTACTACTCGCTCGCCGTCCACGTGCGCCGACCGTACGCGCCGGTCGCGTTCGGCATCGCCGTGGCGGCGCTCAGCCCGTGGATCAGCCACGAGCCGCCGGGCGCGTACGCGGCGGCGCTCTCAGCCGTCGCGGTGCCCACGCTCGCCGGGCGGCTCGTGCGCCACCAGCGCCGCCAGGACGCGCGCCTGCGCGAGCTCGCCGAGGAGCTCCAACACGAGCGCGAGCGCACCGCGCAGCTCGCGGTCGCCGAGGAGCGCGCGCGGATCGCGCGCGAGCTACACGACGTGGTGGCGCAGGCGCTGCGCGCGATCGCCACCGAGGCCGACGCCGCGCTGGACCGCGACCCCGAGCTCGCCGGCACGCCGCTGCGCGCGATCCGCCGCTCCGCCGAGCAGGCGCTGGGCGAGCTGCGGCGGCTGCTCGCGCTGGGCGAGGAGGCCGAGCCGCAGCCCGGGCTCGCCCAGCTTCCCGCGCTCGTGGAGCGCGCTCGCGCCGCCGGGATGCCGGTGACGCTGTACGTGGACGGCACGCCACGCCCGCTGCCCGCCAGCGTCGACTTGTCGGCCTTCCGGATCGTCCAGGAGGCGCTGACCAACGTGCACAAGCACGCGCGGGGAGCGCCGGCCAGCGTGCGCGTCGTGTGGCGCCTGCAGACGGTGTCCGTGCAGGTGCGCGACACCGGCAACGAGCGCCACCCAGAGCCCGATGACGAGGGCCACGGGCTCGTGGGCATACGCGAGCGCGTGAAGCTCCACGGCGGCGAGCTGCACACGGGCGCGCTGCCCGGCGGCGGCTTCGAGATCACCGCGCGGCTGCCGCTCTGACGATCGCTCCGGAGTGTGAGCGGGAAGCGAGGCGGGTTCATCGCGTTCCTGGCGCTGCTGGGCTTCGCGCCGGACTTCATGGCCAGGGAGGTGATCGGGATCTCGCTCGCCCTCTGGTGCGGCCTCAGTGTCTGCGTGCTGACCGCGATCATGGCGGTGGCGTACTCGCGACGGGGCGCGACGTGGGACCGCATGAGCGCCGAGGTGCCGCGATGAGCCTGCTCGCGCAGACCGGCGACTTCAACGGCCTCGCCGTCGCGATCTTCGGCGTGGTGCTCGCGATCACGCTGCTGATCACGCGCTGGGCGGCGCGGCGCACGCACAGCGCCACGGAGTTCTACGCCGCCGGACGCGGCGTAGCCGGCGCCGCCAACGGCATCGCCACCGCGGGCGACTACCTCTCGGCCTCCACGTTCCTCGGCTACGCGGGCCTGATGTACCTGTACGGCTTCGACGGCTGGGTGATCGGCCTCGGCGCCTGCCTGTCGTTTCTGCCCGTGCTGTTCCTGCTCGCCGAGCGGATGCGCAACGCGGGCAGGTTCACGGTCGCCGACGTGCTCGCGTTCCGCCTGCGCGAGCGCCCGGTGCGCGTGGCGACCGCGATCAACACGCTGCTGATCTCCGGCATCTACCTCGTCGGCCAGCTGGTCGGCGCGGGCGGCGTGATCGAGGCGCTGGCCGGCATCGCCTTCCCGATCGCCGTGCTCGTGTGCGGCGTGTTCATGGTCGTCTACGTCGTGTTCGGCGGCATGCTGGCGACGACCTGGGTGCAGATCGTCAAGGCCGTGATGCTGATGATCGCCGGCGCGATCGTGGCCGTCGCCGTGCTCGCCAGGTTCTCGTTCAGCCCCAGCCAGTTGCTGGACAGCGCTGCGGCGCACCATCCGGACGGCCGGGCGATCCTGGGCCCCGGCACCTATCTCACGACCCCGGTGCTGGTCATCTCCACGGGCCTGACGATCTTCATCGGCACCGCCGGGCTGCCGCACATCCTGACCCGCTTCTTCACCGTCCCGGACGCGCGCGCCGCGCGCCGTTCGGTGGTGTGGACGATCGCGATCATCTCCACCTTCACGGTGCTGGTGACCGTGATCGGCTTCGGCGCCCGTGCGCTGCTCGGCCAGGGCGCGTCGGAGGCCCTGGGCAAGGGCGGCAACAACGCCGCCCCGCTGCTGGCCCAGCTGCTCGGCGGCGGTGCCGGGACGACCGGCGGAGACGTCGCGCTGGCGCTCTTCAGCGCCGCGGCGTTCGCGACGATCCTCGCCGTCGTGGCGGGGCTCGTGATCGCCTCCGCGGGCGCGATCGCCCACGACCTGTGGCGCAACGTGATGGGCCGCGGGTCCGAGGACGGCGAGCGCGCGGTGGCGCGGATCGCCGCGATCGGGGTCGGCGTGGTCGCCATCCTCGCCACGCTGGCGATCGGCCCCGGCTTCAACGTCACCGTGCTGGTGAGCATGGCGTTCGTGTTCAGCGCCAGCGCGAACTTCCCGCCGCTGCTGCTGGCGCTGACGTGGCGGCGCTTCAACACCACGGGCGCGCTGACCGGCATCCTCTTCGGCATCGTCGCCGGCGTCGTCATGATCGTCCTCAGCCCGCCGGTGTGGCCCGGTCCCGACTCGCAGGGCTCGCCGTCGTCGCTGACCTTCCCGGGCATCGTGACGATCCCGATCGGCTTCTTCGGCTGCTGGCTCGGGACGATGCTCGGCAAGGGCGCGGCGGACCAGGCCTACGACGAGCTGCTGGTGCGGTCGGAGACCGGCATCGGCGCCGAGACCGGCCGGCCGCCGACCGGGCGCTTCCGGCGCGAGGAGGTGCCCGTCGAGGTCGCCTAGCGACGTGCCGCCTTGCGGGCGGCCAGGAGCGCGCCGCCGTGCGCCCCGCCGAGGTCGCCGAGCTCGGCGAGCATGACGGGCGGCGGATTGTCGTCGACGAACAGGTGCGGGATCATCGCGTCGCGGATCAGGTTCACCCACGGCTGGCCGAGCCGGATCCCCAGCCCGCCGCCGATCACCACGGCCTCGGGATCGAGCAGGTTGACCGCGGACGCGACGCCGGCGCCCAGCGCTTCGACGGCGTCGGCGAGCAACTCGAGCGCCAGCTGGTCGTCACGCGCCAGCGCCCGCTCCCAGATGCCGCTCGACAGCCGGTCGCGCCCGCGCTCCTCCATGATCTTGAACAGGACCGTCTTGTCGCCCGCGTCGACGCGCCGGCGCGCCCGCGCCTCCATGGCGCCGCGGCCGGCATAGGCCTCCATGCAGCCCAGGCGCCCGCAGCCGCACCTGGCGCCGTTGATGCGGACGACCATGTGGCCGATCTCGCCGGCCGTCTTGCGCCCGACCCACGGGGCGCCGTCGAGGACGAGCCCGGCGCCGACCCCCGTGCCCCAGAACACGCCGAGCAGCGTGCTGAAGTCGCGCGCCGCGCCGATCTGGAACTCGGCGTCGGTGGCGAGATCGACGTCGTTTCCGAGCGAGACCGGCGCGCCGAGGTCCTTCTCCAGGGCCCTGCGCAGGTTGAACGAGCCGCTCCACTCCGACAGGTTCATGGCCCCCGTGACCGTGCCGGCGGCGTCGTCGACGCTGCCCGGCGAGCCGACGCCCACGCCGGCCAGCGCTGAGAGCTCCACGCCGGCCTCCGCGGCGGTCGCCTTCAGGACATCGGCCATCCGCGACGCGATCGCCTTCGGGCCGCCCTTGAGCGGCGTCTGGTCGCGCTTGTGGCCGAGGACCTGGTGATCCGCGTCCGTGTCCACGATCGCGGCCTGGATCTTCGTCCCGCCGAGATCGATTCCTCCGTAGATGGCCATGGGTGCAGTCTGCCCGTTAAACAGCTAGAGCGGGCAGTAAGCCCGCTCCCCACTGCGCTCGGACACCCCTATCACTGCGAGTCCCAGGACGATTAGATGCCTGGCGAACCAAACATTCCCGACCCCGTAGGGTCGAGTGGGCATCCGGCACCTCCGATTCTAACCGTCTACGCACACGACCGGTGGGTCATCCCACTGCCCTCGGGCCACACGTTCCCGGCCTCGAAATACCGCCTCCTGCGCGAGCGGATCGAGGCCGCGGGGCTCGCCACGGTGCTCGAGTCCGAGGCCGTGCCGTGGGCGTGGCTGGCCGCCGCGCAGGACGCCGACCTGCTGGCGCGCATCCGTCACGGCGAGTTGACGGTGCGCGAGCAGCGCGGGCTCGGCCTGCCGTGGTCGCAGGCGCTGGTGGAGCGCGCGCGGCGCTCGGTCGGCGGCACGGTGGGCGCGGCGCGGCGCGCGCTCGAGCGCGGGATCGGCATGAACCTGGGCGGCGGGACACACCACGCGGGGCGCGACTTCGCGCGCGGCTACTGCGTCTTCAATGACGTCGCGGTGACGCTGTACCGGCTGCGCGCGGAGGGCGCCGCGCGGCGCGCGCTGGTCGTCGACTGCGACGTGCACCAGGGCGACGGCACCGCGCAGGTGCTGGGGCCCGACCCGGAGGCGTTCACGCTCTCGCTCCACGGCGCGCGCAACTACCCGTTCGAGCGCATCGCCTCAGACCTCGACGTCGACCTCCCGACGGGCACCGGCGACGACGCCTACCTGGAGGCGCTCGCGAGCGCGCTCGACCGCGCGCTGCCGGCGGCCGGGGCGGACGTCGCGTTCTACCTCGCGGGCGCCGATCCCTGGGAGGGCGACCGGCTCGGGCGGCTCGCGCTGAGCAAGGACGGCCTGCGCCGGCGCGACGAGCACGTGCTCGACCGCCTGCTCGCCTCCGGCGCCGCCGTGGTCGTCGTGCTGGCCGGCGGCTACGCGCCCGACGTGGCGGACACGGTGGACATCAACGTCGCCACGGTGCGGGCCGTCGCGGCCCGCGACTAAGCTGAGTCAACTCCTGGGGGCGTAGTGATAACGGGAGCACGCGGCCTTTGCACGGCCGAGGTAGGGGTTCGATTCCCCTCGCCTCCACTATCCGTCGACTCGGCTGCGAGCGCCGGGGCAGTCGCCGATCAACCGGGGTGTGCCCCGATTCGCACGCTTCCTGTTCCTGAGCCTGCTCGTGTCGGCGCTGGCCCCCACGGCCGCGCGCGCCGACGAGATCATCGTCAAGCGCGAGCCCGGCGCGAGCGCTGCGGACGTGCGCGGCGACGCGGGCGTGCGGCTGGTCGCCAGCCTGCCGCTCGCGGGCGTGCAGGTGGTATCCGTGGCGCCGGGACAGCGCGCGCAGGCGCTCGCCGACCTCCAGGAGGACCCGCGGGTCGCGTGGGCGGAGCCCAACCAGCGCGTGCGGGCCGACACGGTCCCGGGGCCGGCCCTGCTCGACCCGCTCTCGCACGACGACTGGGGCCTCGTGAACACCGGTCAGTGGCCGACCTACGGCACGCCCGACGACGACACGGACGCCGACCAGGCCTGGACGATGTCGACCGGCGCGGGCGTCACCGTCGCGGTGGTCGATTCCGGCATCGACGCCGGACACCCGGACCTCGCGGGCCAGATCGCCGACGGCGGCTGGGACTACGTGGACGGCGACGGCGTCCCGCAGGACGGGGACGGGCACGGCACGCACGTCTCGGGGACGATCGCCGCCCAGTCCAACGGCGACGGCGTGACGGGCATGGCGCCGGACGCCAAGATCCTCCCGCTGCGGGTGCTCGACAACGCCGGCTGGGGTTCGGAGAGTGCCGTCGCCGCGGCGTTCGCGCGGGCCGGGGACGCGCACGTGCGGGTGGTCAACGCGTCGCTCGGCGGCGATTCCGCGATGCAAGCCGTGCACGACGCGATCTCCGGCCACCCGGACACCCTGTACGTCGTCGCCGCCGGCAATGACGGCGCCGACAACGACAGGACTCCGCACTACCCCTGCAACGATCCCTCGCCGAACGTCCTGTGCGTCGGCGCCACGGACGGCGACGACGAGCCCGCGAGCTTCTCCGACTTCGGCGCGACCACCGTGGACGTGTTCGCGCCCGGCCTCTGGGTGGTCTCGGACTATCCGCGCGCACTCACGAGCTGGTTCACACCCGGCTACGAGGTGATGAGCGGGACGTCGATGGCGACGCCCCACGTCGCGGGCGCGGCGGCACTGCTGGCGTCCCTGCACCCGTCCTGGAACGCGCTCCAGATCAAGCAGCGGTTGCTCGACACGGTCGATCCGGTCGGCTCGCTGCGCGGCCTGGCCGTCAGCGGCGGACGCCTGAATGCGGCGACGGCGGTGACCGTCGACGCCGGCCCTCCCGCCGCTCCCGTCGTGCGGGCGCGGGCCGGCAACGGTCAGGTGACGCTGACCTGGCCCGCCAACGACGAGCCCGACCTCGCCGGTTACCGGGTCTACCAGCTGGCGCGAGCGGGCTGGCTGGCCCCTGCGGACACGACGGACACGACCTTCACCGCGAGCGGGGTGCCGAACGGCACGCTCGCGCAGTTCAAGGTCACCGCCGTCGACCTGGCCGGAAACGAGTCGGCGCCGGACGTGGTGAGCGCGACGCCGTCCGGGCCGCCGGTGACCGTGCCGCCCCCGGCGCCCGTCGCCACCCCGGCGCCGGTGATCGTGCCGCCCCGCGCCGCCCCGGCGCTTGACGCCATCAAGCTGCGCGGGCGCGTCTGCGCACGCTGCCGGTCGACGTTGACCTTCAGGGTCTCCGCGGTCAGCGAGGTGCGCTTCACGCTCCAGCGCCGGGGCGGTCGCCGCACCAGCCGCACGGTCGCGTTCCCGGCCGCCACGGCGCGCGTGCCGGTGCGCCGGACGCTGCTCGGAATGAAGCTCACGCCCGGCCGCTGGACGCTCACGCTCGCGGTCTCCGGCGGCGCGGCGCACATCCTGCACTTCACGTTCGCTCACTGATTCTTCACAGCCCGGTCACGTTCGGGCAACGCCTGTGAACGCCCCCACCCGCGAGTCTCCCCCGCGGCAATTTCTCATACGAGGTCGGGGGTCAGGGTGGAAAACGGTGGGGCGGCTTTCACGCCGCAAATTCCTGACGGCTGCCGGGTCGGCCGGCGCGGTCGTGGTCGCGTCGCAGTTCCCGTTCGCACGCGCGCGCACCGCGCCGCTGCGCTTTACGGGCTGTCCGTTCACGCTCGGCGTCGCGTCGGGCGATCCGACGACCGACGGCGTCGTGCTGTGGACGCGGCTCGCGCCGTCGCCGCTGAGCGGCGGGGGCGGGATGCCGGACAAGGCGGTGCCGGTGCAGTGGGAGGTCGCCACCGACGACGCCTTCTCGAACGTCGTCGCGCACGGCGAGGAGACCGCCCTGCTCGGCGAAGCACACTCCGTGCACGCCGAGCCCGGTGGGGCGGACCAAGACCGCTCCGGCCGGCAACGCGAGCGCGCTGGCGTTCGCCTTCGCGTCGTGCCAGCAGTACGAGCACGGCTACTACACCGCGTACAAGCACATGTCCCAGGAGGACCTGGATCTCGTCATCCACGTCGGGGACTACATCTACGAGTACACGACGGGCGAGTACACGTCGACGGGCGGCAACGTCCGCGGGCACTCCAACCACGAGGTCGTCTCGCTCGCCGACTATCGCGAGCGCCACGCGCACTACAAGACCGATCCGGACCTGCAGGCCGCCCACGCCAACTTCCCGTGGTTGGTCACGTTCGACGACCACGAGGTCGACAACAACTGGGCCGGTGAGGTCCCCGAGGAGGGCATGCCCCACGACGCCTTCCTCAAGCGCCGCGCGGCCGCGTTCCGCGCCTACTGGGAGCACATGCCGCTGCGGCGCGTGGTGAACCGCCCGGTCGGCTCGAGCATCCAGATCTACCGGCGCGCCGCCTACGGCAACCTGGCGACGTTCCACGTCCTGGACACGCGCCAGTTCCGCTCCGACCAGGCGTGCGGCGACGGCACGAAGGCCCGGCGGCGCGCGTCGAGGTCCCGCTCGGGCCGCTCGGCCTGAGCGAGGGCAAGCACGCGCTGACCATGACCGTGACGGGCAAGAACGACGCCGCCACGGACTACCTGGCGGGCCTGGACTACGTCCAGCTGGACTCGGCCGCGGCGCCGGCGCCCACGCCAACGGCCGTCGCGACGGCCGAGGTCGGCGCGACGGTGCCGGCGACGCTCGCGCTGATGGTCGGTCCGGCCGCTTTCGGCGCGTTCCAGCCCGGCGTCGCCAAGGACTACACCGCGACCGCGGCGGCCAACGTGGTCTCCTCGGCCGGCGACGCGACGCTCACGGTCGCCGACCCGAGCGCCACCGCCACGGGCCATCTGGTCAACGGCACGTTCGCGCTGCCGGATCCGCTCCGCGTCGCCGGGTCGACCCTCCCGGCCGTCGTGAAGAGCTACACGGCGCCGGTCAGCAACGATCCGGTCCCGGTCATGTTCAGCCAGCACGTCGGCACCACTGACGCGCTGCGGACCGGGTCCTACGCCAAGACGCTGACGTTCACGCTCTCCACCACGAACCCGTAGCTGACGGACGCGGCGGAGCGCGAGCTTCCGGGGCAAGGATTCCGCGCTCCGCCGTATGTCGTCCTTCCGGCAGTGCCTCGTTCGGGGGACGAGGCACTCCGGTGGATCGGCCGGGGCGCCGGAATCTGTAGCGGTCTACTTGTCCCAGTCGAAGTCGCGCGGCGGCTTCTGCTCGAACCACAGGCGGTCGTGCTCGGGCGTCTCCTGGAGGAAGTCGGGCGTCTCCTCCAGGACGTCCTCCTCGCCCGTCTCCTTGGTCCCGGAGCGGCGCTCGAGAGCTTCCTCCGCAGGGACCTCGTCCGGGTCCTCGTCGGGCAGCCACGGATCCTCCTCGTACCCCGGTGCCGTGGCCGGTGCGTCCGCCTCGGGCATCTCCGGCACGTCCGGCGCACTCTCGTCGAGCGCCTCGTCCGTGGCCGCCGGCGGCTCGGGCGGCAGCGTCTCGCCCGCCGGCTGGGCGAATTCGTTGCGCTGGCCCGGGCCCAGGGCTTCCTGCTCCTGCCGGGCCACATCGTCAGGGTTGGCGCCGTGCTTGCGCTTGAGCTCGAGATGCTCTCGGATCGCGTCGTCAAGGAGTCCCATGTCCACCTCCTGCCATCAGCCTACTCGGCCTTGACCGTCCGATTCTTACCCGATCGCTTCGCCCGGTAGAGCGCCGCGTCGGCGGCCGCGACCAAGCCTTCCTTGTCCATCTGGCCCGAGGCGGCCAGCGACGCGGCCCCGAAGGACGCGGTCACCTTGAGGATGCCGTCACCCTCCAACAACGGCAACTCGAGCGCCTCGATCCGCGTCCGCACGCGCTCCGCGAAACGGTACGCGCCGTCCAGGTCGGTCTGCGGCAGCGCGACCGCCATCTCCTCGCCGCCGTAGCGCGCCGGCTCGTCGATCTCGCGCGCAGACTGCCGCAGCACGCGCGCGACCTCGCGCAGGACCATGTCGCCCTGCACGTGGCCGTAGGTGTCGTTGACCCGCTTGAAGTTGTCGATGTCGAGCATGATGAGGCCCATCTCGGCGTCATAGCGCCGGGCGCGCTCCACCTCGGCCGACATGACCTCCTGGAAGCGGCGGTGGTTGAACAGCCCGGTCAGCTCGTCGGTGACCGCCTGGCGGCTCACCGTCTCGTGCAGGTCGACGTTCTCCACCGACACGGCCGCCTGGCTCGTCAGGTAGGAAAACAGGTCGCGCTCCTGGCTGGTGAAGCCGCGGTCGCCGCGCGCCAGCGAGATGATCGCGAGCACGCGGTCCTCGGCCTCCGTGGCGCTCAGCGGCGCGGCCAGCGCCGTCGCTCCGCCGATCTGGATCTCCGCCACCTCGCCGGCGTCCATGACCGCGAGCTCCGCCGCGTGCAGCGCGCGGTGGAAGAGCTCCGGGTCGCCGGTGCGGGCGACCTCCTCCATCGGCGCATCGGCCCGGCGGCGCATCGTCGCCCGGCCGGCCTCCGCCCCGACGCCGTCGACCGCCGTCTGCACCACGATCTCCAGCACGCCCACGCGGTCCAGCCCGCGGGCAAACGACTCGCCGACGCGCCTGATCGCCTCCTGCAGGCGCCCGCGCTCTCTGCGCAGGTCCTCCAGGCGTGCCTCGAGCTGGCGCGCCATCGAGTTGAACTCCTTGCCGAGCGCCGCGAACTCGTCGTTGCCCTCCGCGGGCACCGCGACGCTGAAATCGCCGCGGCCGATGCGCTGGGCGGCCTGCAAGAGCCGTTGCACCTCCTCCTGCAGCGTGCGCGTCACGATCACCGCGAACACCAGCGCGAGCACGAGGAAGCCGCCGATCAGACCGATGACCGCGATCGTCGCCCCCGCCCCGCGGTTGGGCACCGGCGCGAGCAGGCGCACGACCGTCTGCGTGTTGTCCGGTTCGTCGGCCGTGAAGTACGTCATCCGGTAGTCGGTCCCGCCGATCGTCACGTCGGCGGGCCGCCGATCGGGCAGCGGCGGGGTCTGCGGGGGCAGCGTGGTCGCCAGCACCACGCCGCCCTTCTCCACCTGCGACTGCACCACCAGCAGGCCCTTGACGTCGCGCACGTAGTCCTGGGCGACCGTCGTCGACACCGTGATCTGCCCGATCGTCCGGTTGTGCTCGTCGCGCAGATCGCCGACGGTCGGCGCGATCGTCCGCGGGCTGGCGCTCCTGAACGTCCCGACGCCGTCGACCGCGACCACGACGCGCTCCGCTCCGATCTGCGCCGCCAGCGCGTCCACCCGGGCCTGGATCACCTTCGGCTGCTTGCCGGCGATCGCCACCGCCAGCGGGCGCGACACGTCCGGCTCCTGCGCCTTGCGCGCCGCCATCACGGCCTCCGCCTGGGCCCGCCGATAGAGCCCGGTCGCTCCGATCTGCGCCTCGCTCAGCTTCGAGTCCAGCCGCGAGTCGTTCGTCGCGTCGAGCAAGTGGAACAGCACCACGCCTACCGCGATCATCGGGACGAGCACGATCATGGCGAAGAACAGCCGCAGCCGGCCGCGGAAGGAGGGCTGGAGGAGGGGCATCAGAGGGAGCGCTGCGTCGTCGGCCAATCTAGCCGGGACGGCTACAATGCCGCGTTGGACGGCAGGCGCCCGATTCCTGCCGAATCCGCTCGGGGCTATAGCTCAGTTGGGAGAGCGCCTGGATCGCACCCAGGAGGTCGGGGGTTCGAGTCCCCCTAGCTCCACCTCACAGAATCCCCGCTCCGGCGAGGATTCTTTCGTTGGGGGGTGCGTGTGGCTGGCGCGTCGAATCATTCGTGAGCGGACTTCTGGCCCAATGTCGGGTCCAAATTGGATCGTATCGGCCGCAGTTCGCGGCCTTATGCGGCCTGCTTGAGCGGCCGGGCGGTCTGCATGTTGTCGTGCCGCATGGACGGAATCGCGTCGCGCATGAGCTCGTCGAACCCGTCGCAGAACTGGCGGCGGTTGCGGCGGCTGAGCACCATCGCGTAGATCCTCAGGGTGAGGTCGGGGTCGATGTGGCCGACCTGCCCCCGGGACGTAGGGGACGTCGGCGCCGGCGCCGAACATGATGCTGATGCAGGTGCGCCGCAGCGTGTGCAGCGTCACGCGCGCGTCGATCGGCGGCAGGCCCCGGCGCTCGCGCAGCTCGTTCGCGCGCCGCAGCGCGGGCGCCAGCACGCGGTTGCGGATGTTGTCCTTGTCGCGGCGGTTGCCCATGCGCGTCGGGAACGCGGGCGCGTTCGCCGGTTCGGCGGTACGCGTACCGAGATAGCTGCGCAGCTCGCCGGCGAGCCGCTCGGTGACGTCGACGGTGCGGATGCCCGCTTCGGTCTTGGCGTCCGTGACGCGGATCTTGCGGTGGGCAAGATCGATGTCGGCGAGGTCGAGTCCGGCGAGCTCAGAGACGCGCAGGCCGGCGCATCCGAGGGTGGCGATCAGCGCCCGCCGTCCGGGGTCGGCGACGCCGGTGGGCGCTGGCCGGCCGGCGCGCTGGTAGCGATAGATCGCGGTCGACTCGGCGATTCCCAGCGCCCGGGCGATCGCTTTCCATGGCAACTGCTGCTCGTCGCGCAGCCTGCGCACGGCGTCGAAACGCTCGTCGACGTCCGTTGAGCCGGCGCGACCGGTGAGGTCGCCGGCGCCCTCGATCAGCGACTCGAGCTCGTCGGCCTCGAGGATGTCGCCCTTGCTGCGGCGGGTCGCGAGCCGGTCGACGTCGTCGACGGGATTGGCGTCGATCAGGCCGCGTCGGCGCGCGTTGCTGAGGATCGCGCCCAGCAGGATCAGCAGCTTGTTGATCGAGCCGTTGCTGAGCGTCCGGCGCGGGCAGCCGCGGACGTCGCGGATCGGCTGGCCGGCCTCCCGCGCGGTGACGATGCGCGCGCGCTCATCGAGCTTGTGGTCCTTGAAGGCTTCGATCGTCTCGGCGTCGAGTTCGCTCAAGCGGTACGCACCGAGGATCGGCAGGATGTGCGTCCCGAGTTGCCAGAAAAAGTCCTGGCGGGTCTTCTCGGCGACGCCGTCGGCGAGTTTGCGCTTGAGCCACAGCGAGGCGAACTCGTGCAGCGTCGGATTCTCGACGGTGGCGGTGGGCCGCGGCAGTGCCCAGGTCCCCGCGCGGATCTCGGCGTGGACGTTGCCGAGCTCGAGCTCGGCGCGGACATGGCTCCACCCCTCGGCCTCGGTCCCGAGCCGGATCGTGTAGCGCGCCCCGTTGACGCGTAGGCGCAGCGAGTGGTCGTCAGACCGTCGCGGCGTGTGTGGGTGCGGATCTGGCCCACGGCAGGGCGACCCCGGTTGGACAAGTTCAGCCTCCTCTCGGCTGATCGTTGGTCATCGCCACGGGATTAGAGCCTGCGGAGCGGGATGAGGTCCGCCGGGTCGACAGATCCGCCGTCGGTTGGCACTCGCTGCGGCCGGGACGATCCGCGCTCGCCGGTATCCAGTCGCTTCTGGACGAGCCGCGGATCGAATCTCAACCGAGGCCGCGCGCCGCGTCCGAGACGAACAGCGCCGAGCCGATCGGCGTTCTCGTAGACCCACGCTCGCGAGACGCCGAAGCGCTGAGCGACCTCGGCCGCTGACACCAGCCGTGCCTCGGTCACCGACGCGGGGTCGTGTCGGAGCAGGTCGGTCACTCGTCGCGCGATCGCCTCGATGACGCTGTCGTCGAGCAGCGGCTCGTGGCCGCGATGAAGTTGGTCATGTCGATCGTCGGAAGCAGCCACATCTCTTAAGGCCGCTGAGATGCCTCCACGCGCAACCGAATTTTCGACGCCGGTGTCCGCCGTTCGCGCTTTGACGCCCTCGCGCTCCCACGCAGCGTTGCACGCTGGAGGCGGCTCGCGATCCCAAGCAGCCGATTCGACGCTGCGCGATGAGCACTTTCACGTGCAACGCGAGCGCTTCGCGCACGACCTCGCACACGCCACGCTCCCCCGCCGCAAGCGCCTCCGACAGCGCGCGGAGTTGACAGGTGCGGCAGGTCTGAGCGGTTCGGCGGGGCCTCGGGTATCACTCCGGCCATGGCGCAGCGGCGGGAACACGGGTTCGACCGCCTCCGTTCGCGCTCCCGCCGCCCCTGAATGAAGGTGCCACGTACCCGCAGCTCCGCCAGGTAGGGTTTCCAGCCGCTGCCCGGCGTCGCCTCGGCATAGCTCGCCGCCGTGCAGATGAAGAACAGCCCGGTAATGATGAGCACGACCGGGGTCAGCCCGAGCGCATAGGACGCGACCAGGCCGAGGGCGTAGTAGATCGAGGTGCCCACGTTCCCGGAGGCCGTTGAGAAGAGGGCCTTGACCCCCAGGGCCCGCTCGAGTCCTTCGAGCCGGCCGCGCCATAGAATCGTGGGTCTACGATCTGACCCGGTCCGGGCGCGAGGATCCCGTCGAGGCCGTGCCGGCGCAGGTTCGTGGCGGGCGCGCGGGGCTAGTGTTCGCGTCGGTGAGCCGGGAAGCCTGGTCGGCGGTGCTTTGCCATGTCCGAGATCGCCGACGTCGCCCTCATTCTGCTGCCGATCGCCGGCGCGCTGGTGTTGGCGATCCTGTCGTCGAGGCTCAGCGACCGCCTGCCGGTCCCGGCGCCGGGGATCTTCTTGCTCGTGGCCGCCGCGGCCGCGCGGCTGCTGCTGGCGATCGGCGGCCGGGTGCGGCTTGCGAGCGAGGAGTTACGTCCGGTGCTGTTGATCGCGCTGGCGATGAGCCTTTACGCGGTCGCGGCGATGCTGGGCGGGTCCGGGTTTCTGGCCGTGTTCGTCGCCGGCCTCGTGCTCGGCGACGCGGAGATCCCCGGCAAGGTCGAGGTCGAGCGCTTCAACCGCTCGCTCGCCGGGTTGGCCGAGATCGTCGTGTTCGTCGCCCTCGGGCTCACGGTCAAGCTCGCCGAGCTGCCCGCCGCGATCTGGCGCGACGGTGCGGTGCTCGCACTCCTGCTCGCCTTCGTCGTGCGCCCGCTGGTCGTCGCGGTCGTCCTGACCCGCGCGCGGCTGGAGCCGGGCGACCGCGCGTTCATCACCTGGAGCGGGTTGAAGGGCGCCGTCCCGATCCTGCTGGCAGCGTTCGCCGTGCTCGGCGACGTTCCGGGCGCGGCGACGATCTATGGCGTCGTTCGTCGCGGTGCTGTTCTCGGTCCTCGGCCAGGGCAGCCTGGTCCCCACGATGGCACGGCGCCTGCAGCGCGCTGCGGCCCGAGCGGCGGGTGACAGCGGTCGCTTGCGGGCGTAAGCTGCACGCAGGCGTGCCGGGAAGTCTGGTCGGCTGGAGCCGTCATGCATCCGCCGCCTCGTTTCTCGCGCCCGCTTCACCAGGCCCCGCCCGCCCGCGCCGCGCTCGGAGATGACCATCCGTTGGCCCGAGCGCTCGAGCGCGAAGACATCCTGCGGCGAGACCTGCTCGTCGCCGGCGCGTTGATCGTTGCCGCGAGCGGCGGCCTCCTGGTCGGCGTCGACGCGGCGGTCTGGCTGCTCGGAGCGGCCGGATTGACTGCAATCGCGCTGGCGTGCGCGGCGGCGGCCGTGCGCCAGCAGCGGCGCGAGAACGCGCTGCATCTGATCCTGGAAGGCCGCGAGCGGCTGCCGGTCAGCGCCGTGGCCGCCGAGCGGCGCCGGCTCACCGATCCCGGCCATCGCAAGATGCTCGCCAGCACGCTCGAGCTGATCCGCAAAGGCGCGGATGAGCACCCACAATGGCTGCGGTCCAGCACTCTGCTCTACTCCCCGCCCGCGCTCCGTGCCGCCACGCCGCAGCTGATCGAAGTCGAGCAGTTGCTGCGCGGCGACGCTGCCGGCGTCCGCGGCATCGCGCTCGTGCAACGTCTGCTCGTGGATGCTGGCTCGGCGCTGCACCGCGACGATCCCCAACGGCTGTGCGAGGAGCTGAGGCGCGTCACCGTCCTCTTGCGCGGCTCAGACTGACGGGTGCGCTCGCGCGCCGCAGACATCGGACGCGCCGTCCGCGGACGTCGGGGCAGCCGAACAGGCGCTGCCCGCGGACGTCCAAGCGCCCGCACGAGCCGGCTGACCTGCCGGCGCAGCTCGTCGGCCTCGGTCCGCGCCCGGCGGGCCCGAGAGCCGCTCGGCGCCGGCGGCGAGGAACTGCTCGCGCCAGTTGCGGAGCAGGCTCTGGGAGATGTCGTGCTTGCGACCGAGCTGCGCGATCGTCTTCGGTGCGCGCGGCGACGCGAGCGCCGGCTCGGTCTTCCGCTGCGCGCTGAACTTCCGGTAGTGCCGGACTCGCCCGGCAGCGGCGGTCCGTCCCCGGGCGCGATGACGTTCTCAATACGCGGTCAGCGTGCCATCCGTCTGCTCGCCGCGGACCTTGAAGGTCAGCGGCCCGCCGGCGGGACTCTCGAATGGGGTTGGCTCTCCCGCTCGTCTATGACTGGGACTGCTTCTGGCATTGGTTTCTCCCAACGTCGGCCGCGGCGCTCGTGGCGTTCGCGGGGAGCGCTGAGGTATGGGACCACGTGCCGACTACCGGCTTTCAAGGCGGTGTTACGGTCGCGAGCGGAGCCTGGTGCCGGGAGTTCTCTTGGGCAAGGTCGGCAACGCGCGGTCGTGCTCGCCAAACCAGCCCATGTAGATGCGGGAGGCGAGGGCGCGGCTGTGGTCAGCGCCGGGTTCGCCATGCGCTGACGAGCGTCAGTTGAGCGCTGGCGCCGAGGAGATAGATCGTCATGGCGGCAAAGGAGCCCAGCGGCCAGGCCGTCCAGCCGGGGAGCTCGGCGAGCGCGGCCACTGCGCCGACGGCGGCGCCGACGGCGAGCCAGTGCAGCATGCCGGCGAGCACCCGGTCACCGGCGTCGTCGAGCGATTCGCTGCGGTTCAGCGTGCCCCGGGCCAGCAGGGCGAGCGCCGTGAAGCCGGTCAGCGCGCCGGCGACGAAGCCGAAGACCGCGCCGACGCTCGGCGTTCCGTGACCACGCATGAGTACGGCGCCGGAGCTCCAGATCGACACCGTGTAGCCGTAGGGGGCGGCCCTGGCGGCGACCATGGTGCCGAGCGCCGCGCGCAGCAAGCGGCTCGCTGACCGCGGTCGCTTCCCGCTCAGGTCCAGAGGATCGGCGGTCGCCGACCGCGAAAGACTCGCGGCACACTCGTCGGGGTCCGGCGGTGGCTGCATCGTCAGGTCGGGTTCGCCAGGCCAGCGAGCAGGGCGCTCAGGCCGCGCTGGAAGCCGCTGTCGGCGTCGAGCTCGGCGAGCTCGGCCGCGCGGCCGGCGAGCACGGGGAACTGGTCGGGCGACAGCGTCGCCAGCCGCTGGCGCCCGCTTATCGCGGCGGCGTCGACGGTGAAGCCGGTCGCCTCGGCGAGCGCGTAGCCGCGCGCGTAGCTGGACAGCGCACGGTAGACGGCGAGCGCGTCGGCCGGCGCGAAGCCGTGCGCGACGAGGACCTGCAGCAGCCGCTCGATTGGCGTGAGCGAGGCCGGGGTATCGAATGGCTGCAGCCCGACGAGCCGGAAGGTCGCTGGCCGCGCCAGCGCGACGCCGTGGCGAAGCGTCGGCATGCCTCGCGCCAGTCCTCGGCGGGCTCCACGTGGTGCAGGGGCTCGAGCAGTCGGTCGGCGATCGCGCGCAGCAGCTCGTCGCGGCTTGCGAGGTGGTGGTAGATCGCCATCCCCTCCACGTGCAGCTCGGCGCCGAGCCGGCGCATGCTGAGCGCGGCCGGGCCGTCGCGCTCGATCAGCGACACGGCGGCGTCGAGGATCCGCTTGCGATTGAGGGGGCGCCGAGCGCGCGTGCGCTGCGGCGTTGTATCGACGGTGCGGGCCATTCGCAGAGGCCACTTTACACTGTAAAGTCGCGCCGGTTGCGACGATCGCGCACGATGGATGGCGCGGCCGCCGAGCGAGCTTCGCGGCGGCGGGCGGGGTAACAGGCCCGCGCTGCCTTGCGGCTTTCGCCCGAGCGTTTGCCGTCGCGAGGGCGGGACGCGGCGATGGCTGACGCGGGTTCCGACATCGCGCATGCGGCGCTGGTCGCGCTGCGCGGAGTCGGCAAGACCTACGGCGACGGTGCGCTCGCGGTCCGGGCGCTGCGCGATGTCGACCTGGAGATCGCGCGCGGCGAGCTGGTGGTCGTACTGGGCTCGAGCGGATCGGGCAAGACGACGCTGCTGAACGTGATCGGCGCGATCGAGTCCGCGACGACCGGCACCGTCCGGCTCGCCGGCCGCGACCTGACCGGGCTCGGCGAGGAGGCCCGGACCGCGTTTCGCCGCCGCGCCGTCGGCTTTGTCTTTCAGTTCTTCAACCTGATCCCGACGCTGACCGCGCTGGAGAACGTCGAGCTGATCGCCGAGATCGCGGCCCGCACGGCGCGGCGAACGCGGATCGCGCGCTGCGGCCAGGTTGGTCTCGTTGACCGGCTCGACCACTTCCCCGCGCAGCTGTCCGGCGGCGAGCAGCAGCGCGCCGCGGTCGCCCGCGCGCTGGTCGCCGGGCCGCAGCTACTGCTGCGCGACGAGCCGACCGGCGCGCAGGATCTCGAGACCGGCCGCGTCGTACTCGGCCTGCTTGAAGAGGTGGGGCGAGAGTCGGGCCGGACCGTCGTGATGGTGACGCACAACGCCGCGGTGGCGGGGTGGGCGACCGCGTGCTGCGCGTGCGCGACGGGCGGATCCTCGAGGACGTGCGCAACGCGTTGGCGGCGAGGAAGGGCACGAGAACTCCGCCCGTGCGAGGGCCCGATGATCGGGCGCCGTCCGGGCTCGTCGGTGTCGATGGACGTGAGAGCGGCAATTCTCACGCCCCTTTCCGTCCGGCACGTGGGCGATTCGCGCCCAGCGATGAGCGTCACGGCGCACGCGCCCGGCGCCGAACTGGCCCACCGCTCCCCCGGGCCCCGTCGAGCCCCGGGGGCCCGCGGCGCACGAAGCTGGAAACGCGGCGGCCCTGGTATCGGGTGCAGATCACCTGGCACGCCTCCCGCAGGGTGAAGTGACGGCGGTCGCTACGCGGCGTCCGGCGCCGCCGCATGGTGTCGAGCGCGCTGGAGCGCCCGGTAGGCGGTCGAGCGTGCGACGTTGAACAGTTCGGCGAGCTCGGCGCGCGACGACCGATGAGTTTCGCGGGGCGGCGGTATTGAACGTCGAGACGGGCCGGCGTGGGCCCGGGACAATTGGAGGACGTAATGGCGGACGTGACGTTGAGGGTCATCGACGAGATGGAGACGCTGTATGACGGCGTCGCGCGGCGCGCTCGCGCGGAGCTCGGCGTGACGGCGTGGGGCATGCAGGTGATGACCTTGCCACCCGAGTGGGATGGCTACCCGTATCACGCGCACGGCGTCGGCACGGAGGAGGCGGGCCAGGAGGAGGTCTACATCCCGCTCTCGGGCTGGGCCACGCTGGTGGCCGACGATGAGCGCTTCGAACTGCGTCCGGGCGTGATGGTGCGTGTCGCTCCGGCGCAGCGTCGCCGGATCGTGCCTGGCCCCGACGGCATCCGCTTCGTCGCTCTCGGCGGGCTGGTCGGCGCTCACCACGCCTCGCCGTGGACGGAGCTCGGCGGTCCGTGGCCTGTCGCGGCCGGGGCGTGAGCCGGCTGCGCGATCCGTTGCTCGTCGCCGCGCAAAGCGGCGACGAGCAGGCCTTCGTTCAGCTCACGAGCCCGCACCGCCGCGCGCTCCACGTTCACGCGTACCGAATGCTCGGTTCACTGCACGATGCCGATGACGCGCTGCAGGAGACCCTGCTGCGCGCCTGGCGCGGGCTTCCGAACTACGAGCCGCGCGCCGCGCTGTCGACCTGGCTGCACCGCATCGCCACCAACGTCGCGCTGCGGATGATCGAGCAGCGCCCGCCCGGCGACGTCGTCGACGCCCACCTGCAGCCCTATCCCGATCGGTTCCTGGAGGAGCTTGCCGCTCCCGACCCGTCACCGGAGGCCCTGGCGATCACCCGCGAGGGAGTCCGCCTCGCCTACGTAGCGGCGATGCAGCTGCTGCCCGCCAAGCAGCGCGCCGTGCTCATGCTGCGCGACGGGCTTGGCTGGTCGGCGCGCGAGACCGCCGAGCTCCTCGAGGACTCCGCCGCCGCGGTGAACAGCGCGCTCCAGCGCGCCCGCGAACGGATTGCCCGCGAGCACGAGCAAGGCACGCTCGCGCGTTTGCACGCCCCCACGGACGCCTCGACCGAAGCCGCCGTCATGACCGAGTTCCTCGACGCCTGGGCCGCCGTCGATGTCCCCGCATCGTCGCGCTGCTCACCGACGACGCGCTCCTGACGATGCCCCCGATGGCTCTGCGCTTCGATGGCGCGGCCGCGATCAGCGAGTTCCTCGCCACCCAGCCCGCACAGGGCCGGCTGGACCGGATCAAGCACATCGCCACCCGAGCCAACGGGCAACCGACGCTGGCCAGCTACGCCGATGAGCACGGCACCGGCACCCACGAGGCGTACGGCGTCATGGTCTTCGCGATCCGCGGCCACCGCATCGCCGGCATCACCGGGTTCCCCCACGACCTCGAGACCTTCGTGGCGCTCGGTCTCCGGTCGAGCGCATGAGCGAGGAGCCCGGCACGACTGCCGAACCGATCCTGGTTCGACGTAGCATTGTCGATCCGTGCCCGTGGATGTCGAAACCCGGATCGAGATCGCGCGTCCACGGGCCGAGGTGGCGGCCTACGCGAGTGCCGTCGAAAACGCGACCGAGTGGTACCAGAACATCAAGGCCGTCGAATGGGAGACGCCACCGCCCCTCACGGTCGGCTCGCGGGTCGCGTTCGTCGCCCGGTTCCTCGGTCGCCGGCTCGCCTACACCTACGAAATTCGCGAACTCATCCCGGGCGAGCGGCTGGTGATGAGCACCGCCCAAGGCCCGTTCCCGATGGAGACCACGTACACCTGGACCGACGCCGCCGACGCCACGACGCACATGACGCTGCGCAACCGCGGCGAACCCGCGGGCTTCAGACGCCTCGCCGCCCCCGTGATGGCGCGCGCGATACGGCGAGCCAACAACAAGGACCTCGCGCGCCTCAAGCAGATCCTCGAACGGCGCTGAGGCCTTCGTCAGCCGGTCAGGCTGATCGTGAGCGTGACGGTGTCGCCGGCGATGATTCCTTCGCGGCGGCGGACGGGTGCTTTGAGCGGGAGCAGGTAGGACGCGCTCTTGGTGTCGGCGAACAGCGATGTCAACCACGTCATGGCGCCGATCGTGACCTGCGCGGGAACGGAGCCAAACGCCTTGGCCGAGCCGGCGGAGCGCGCACGTACGTCGTCAGCCGTGTCGGACGGGAGCGTGACGAAGTGCCAGCCCGCCTTGCCGGGATAGAGCCAGACCTCCGCGGTCACGACGTACCTCATGTCGTCCATACCGCGATCTTCGCGATCCCGGCCGCGACGCGGTGCCTATTCGGCGACGAGGGCGTCGAGCTTGTCGAAGGACGCGCTCCAGCCCGCTTCGGCGTGCCGGCCGCCACCGGGATAGGGCCCATCGGTGATCGTCATGCGGGTCCGCTCGCCGTCAGCGTGAAGTTCCACGCGCGTGACCGTCGGCTCGTGCATGCCCATCTCCGGCAGCGGGTCCGAGCGCAGGACGAGCAATTCCGGCTCCACGAATTCGATGATGTCGTAGCCGATCGCGAACTCGCCGCCGCCGTCCCGCTGAACCATCGTGAGCTCGTAGCGCCCGCCGACGCGCGGATCGATGCGAATCCGCTCACGCGGCGTGTCGAGCTGCTCGGGCCCGTACCACGCCGCCACTTGGTCAGGGTCCGTCCACGCCCGGAATACCTGCTCGCGCGGAGCGTCGAAGATCCGCGTGATCAGCACTTCCTGCTCGGCGGCGGGCACGGGGGATGAGTCAGTCATGTCGTTCTCCTGTCTGGCGCAGGTGCGCATCGAGCCGGTCCATCCGCCCCTCCCATGTCCGCTTGCGCGACTGCATCCACGCGACGGCGTCGTCGAGCGGCTCGGCCTGCATGCGGCTCGGCCGCCACTGCGCCTCGCGGCTGCGGACGATCAGGCCAGCCCGCTCGAGCACCTTCAGATGCCGCGAGATCGCGGGCAGGCTGATCTCGAACGGCTCCGCGAGTTCGCTCACGGTCGCCTCGCCCTCGGCGAGGCGCGTGAGAATCGAGCGGCGCGTCGGATCGGCGAGCGCGGCGAACGTGAGGCTGAGCTGGTCGGTCGGCACATAACGCTCCGGTTAATTAACGACTCCATTAAATATCATCGCCACCGGCAACGCAACCACAGCCATCGCTGCCGCGGACCGGCGAACAAGATCCGCAGCTCGTGCGCGACTTGCTCCGGGCCCCGGCCAGTACGCCATCCGTGGCGAGGCGCCGTGGCCGCGGCCGACGCGCACGGGCCCGGGTGGCGTGCTCGGCGTGATGGGGGTCGGTAGCGCCCGTCAGGGTCGCTGTTGCGACGATCTCGCGACTGATCGTCGAGGGCGCGCGCCGAGCTCGCGGGCGATCGCGCGGACGCTCTCGCCGCCGGTGAGCAGGTCGGCGAGCGCGAGCCGTTCGGGCTCTGACAGATACCGCGGGCTGCGCGGCTTCGGTTCGGAGAGCTTGATCGGCGGATAGCGAACGACCTCCCCGGCGGTGTTGTGGACCGCGCGACGGTAACGCCACCGGTTGCCCGTCTTGCGGTTGATCGCGACCAGCCGACACGCCTCCGAATTGTTGAGCCCTTGGGCGATCAGGCGTACGTACTGCTGCTGCTTTTCCGCCTGCACACCCGCTGCCGGCGTCCTTCGTCGCTCGCGCATCGCAACCTCCAAACAACGTAGGTGTTGCGACGTTCAGTGGAATCCGCCGAGTCCAAGTTGGCCGCGGCGCGCAGCGGCAACCACGACCTCGTGTTCGTGACCACGGTCGGCACGCCGCACGATCACCGGAACGTCGGCGGGCGCGTCCTCGCACGAGCGGTGAACGTGCCGGACTCCAAGCCGTCGAGCGAGACGGCGAGGTCGTCGAGCCCGCGCCCACGTTTCACACGCCTCGGCACTCGCACGGCTCGACGCTGATCGCGAGCGGATGGGACCTCGAGGAAGTGTCCGCACGGCTCGGGCACGCGGACGTAGCGACCACCGCGAATGCCTACGTGCACGAGTACGAAGCGGCGAAGCGTTCGGCGAGCCGCCGCGACCGGCTCGCGGCCCACTATGCCAAGGATTCGTCGGTGGAAGCCAAGGGATGGCAACGGCGCGCCGCAGAGCATCTCTCGCGGGAAGCACGAAGGAAACGGATCCGCGCCAGAGCCAAACGGCCGCAGACGGCGGCTGACCCGCTCGCTTGGGAGCACGAGGTCGCCGGTTCGAATCCGGCCGCGCCTTCAGAGCAGCGCCTTACAGGGCGGTGAACGCGGGGGCGCGCGACGTAATTTCGAGGGGCGGCCGGACTCGAATAGGACGCAATGTCCCTACGTCCTAGGAGTGGCAGTTGAAGTTCTCTCGTCTCGCCGGCGCCGCCGGCGCCGCGCTCGCGGCCGCCGCGCTGCTCGCCGGACCCGCGTCCGCGCACCCTCAGACGCCCCCAGGCGCCGTGTTCGTCCAGACGGACGACGTCACCGGCAACACGGTCGTCGCCTACGACCGCAACCCGGATGGCAGCCTCAAGCAGGCCGGCAGCTACCGCACCGGGGGCGTCGGCGGCGTGCTCGACGGCTCGGTCGTCGACCACCTCGCCTCGCAGGGCTCGCTGCAGCTCGACAATGGATTGCTCTACGCCGTCAACGCCGGGAGCGACACGATCACGGTGTTTGCCGTTGACGGCGACCGCCTGATCCGCCGGCAGGTGCTGCCGACCTTCGGCGAGTTCCCCGCGAGCATCGCGGTGCACGGCAACCTCGTCTACGTGCTCAACGCGCGCCGCGGCGGCTCGGTCCAGGGTTACCTGCGCGCCGGCGGCGTGCTGATCCCGATTCCGCTCTGGCACCGCGGCCTCGGGCTCGACCCGAATGCCGCTCCGGAGTTCACGCACACGCCCGGCCAGGTCGCGTTCACGCCGGATGGCGACCAGCTCGTCGTCACCACCAAGGCCAACACCAATGCGGTCGAGGTGTTCGGCGTCGACCGCTTCGGCGGGCTCGCGCTCCGTCCCGTGACGACGGTGCTGCCCGGCGCGGTGCCGTTCGCGGTCGCCTTCGACGCGCGCGGGACGCTCGCGCTCGCGGAGGCCGGGCCGAACGCGGTCGCGACGTTCGGGATCGACCGGCGCGGCACGCTGACGGCGATCGCCCAGGCGGGGACCGGCCAGGCGGCGACGTGCTGGATCGTCGATGTCGGGGGCCGCTACTACCTCTCCAACGCCGGCAGCGCGAGCGTCTCGGCGTTTGACGGCGGCCTGAGGCCGCTGGGCAACACCCCGACGCACGGCGGGACCGTGGACGCGTCCGGCTCGTCGGACGGCCGCTTCCTGTACGTCCAGACCGGCGCCGCGGGAGGCGTCGACGCGTTCCGGGTCGGTCCCGACGGGTCGCTCACGCCGGCCGGCTCGGTCACGGTGCCGGGCGCCATCGGCGGCGAGGGGATCGCCGCGTCGTGAGTGCGAGCGCCGGGGAACGGCCACCCGTTTCCCGGCGCCACCGCTTCACAGTCATGCCACCGTGGCCTCGACGGTGACATCCATCGCCGCGCGCAGCGGCGTGAGGTCCCCGCGGACCTGCGAGAGCAGCAGACCGCCCTGGTAGGCGGACAACAGCGCCGTCGCGAGCGTCTCGGGGTCGGCGGTGGCGCGGAGTTCGCCGTTCTCGCGCATGCGCCGCAGGCCCGCCGCGAGGGCGTCGGTCCAGCGGTCGAATCCGCGCGCGAGCGCCGCGCGCGCCTCCGGGTCGTTCTCGGCGAGCTCGGCGGCCAGTGCGCCGAGCGGGCAGCGCACGGGGTGATCGGCGCCCGCGTAGGAGGCGATCAGCGCGTCCGCCCACGCGCGGAGCCCCGCGCGGGTCGACAGGCGCTCCAGTAGCGGCTCCTGGTCTGCCAATACCGTCGCGACCTGGCGCCCGATGACGGCGTGGACCAGTTCCCGTTTGTCGGCGAAGTAGTGATAGAGCTGCCCCTTGCCCGTATGGGACGAGAGGATGACCTGATCGAGCCCGGTGGCGCCGACGCCGTTGCGGTGGAAGAGGACGCTCGCGGCGTCGAGGATGCGCTCGCGGGTCGCGCGGCCCCGATCGGTGCTCGGCGTGGCGTTCACGCCGGAGCCGGCTCCCGCTCCACCGACGTGGCCGCGAGCCCGGCGGCGAGCATCACGAACGCCCCGCCGGCGAGTTGGACGGTGCCGAGGCTCTCGCTGAGCAGCACGAGCGACGCCACCGTGCCGAACAGCGGAACGAGCGTCAGGACGAGCCCGGCGACGCTGGCGGTTACGCGGTCGATCGCCGCGTTATAGAGCAGGAACGGCACGACGCTGGCGAACACGCCGACCGCCAGGGCGGCGAGCAGGTGACCAGCACCGGCATGGCCGAGATGGCTGTGGTGGCCGGCGGCGGCCGCCGCGGCCAGGGGCAACGCGATCGCCGCCGCGACGAGCATCTGGACCGCGGTGAGCGACAGCGCATCACGACCGGGGACGACCCGCTTGGCCAGCACGCCGTAGCCCGCCGCGCTCAGGGACGCGGCGACCACCAGTACGTCGCCCCCGAGTGAGGCCATGCTGCCATCGCTGTGGAGCGATACGAGCACGGACCCCGCGACCCCGACCGCGAGCGCAAAGCCCAGCCGCCGGTCGGGGCGCTCGCCGAGCAGCGCCGCGGCGAGCGCGATCGTGAACACGCTGTCGGTCGAGAGCAGCAGCGCGCCGTGCGTGGCTGCCGTGTGGGCGATGCCGATGTCGAACAGCAGGAACGCGAGTCCCGGTTCGAGCACGCCGAGGAACAGCACTCCCGGGCTCGGGCGGGACGGGCGCGCCCCGCGGGCAAGCGCCGCGCCCCCGAGGCACAGCGCGCCCGTGGTGACCTCGATCCCGAAGAGATCCAGGGGCGTGATCTGCTCGATCGCGACCTTGCTCAGGGCCGTCGACACCCCCCACGAGAGCGACGCGAGCACGAGGAAGAGCACCGGGGATGAAGGGCGGCCGCGCATGGTTTGTACCGATCGGTCCAGTGACTGTACCACACGGTCCAGAAGATTCCCGCGACAGCGCGCGGGCATGTAACGCATCCGCGCGGCGCCGGACTTGCTGCGCAGTATCCGCGCCTCCCTAGGAGCCACACATGATCGAAAGTGCCGCCGTGTACGTCCAGACCAACGACGCAGACGGCAACGAGGTGCTCGCGTTCGAGCGCGCCGCAGACGGCGCGCTCACGTCGCTCGGCCCCCTCGCGACGGGGGGCCGCGGGACCGGCAAGCCGCACCTCGCCTCGCAGAGCTCGGTCGCATTGACCCCCGACGGCCGGACGCTGATCGTGGTCAACGCCGGCAGTGACGACGTGTCGGCGTTCGCCATCGAGCCCGCTGGGCCGCGTCTGACGGACCGCGTCCCGTCCGGGGGCGCGACGCCGACGAGCGTGGCGGTCACGGGCGGACTGCTCTACGTGCTCAACAACGCAAGCGCGAACATCGCCGGGTTCAGACTCGAGGACGGCCGGCTGGTCGCGCTCGAGGGAGCGCGTCGCGATCTGAGCGCCGCCGACGCGGATCCCGCGCAGATCGCGTTCAGCCGTGACGGACGGACGCTCGCCGTGACCGAGCGCGGAACCGACAGCATCAGCACGTTCGCAGTCGACGAGCAGGGCTACGCGCACGGCCCGTCAACGATCAAGTCGTCCGGGATGACGCCGTACGGGTTCGAGTTCACGCCCGCCGGCGCGATGATCGTCACCGAGGCGTTCGGCGGCGCCGCCGGGAAGGCCGCCGCATCGTCGTACGCGCTGACCGACGCCGGCCTCGCGCCCGTCAGCGGGTCGATCGGCGACTCCCGCAGCGAGGTGTGCTGGGCGGCCGTCACCGGCGACGGGAGGTTCGCCTTCGTGACGAACTTCGGCGAGGGTCCACGAACGTAACCGTATCGATCTCGGCGTTGCTGCGCGCGGGGCTGGACGTTGAGGCAAATTCTGAGGCGTTTCGGTCATTGGTCACGGCAGGGGTCAGACGTACGGTTCAGCCCATGAAGATCTCCGCATCGATTCCTGTCGTCACCGGCGCCTCGCGCGGTCTCGGCACCCACCTGGTCGACGCACTGCTGGACGCCGGGGCGCCCAAGGTCTATGCGCTCGCCCGCGACACCACGAAGGTGCGCCAGGACCCGCGGGTCGTCGCCGTGCGGTTCGACCTCTCGGACGCGGCCAGCATCAACGCCGCGGCGGCTGCCACCGCCGACGCGACGCTGCTGATCAACAACGCCTCCACCGCCGAGTTCGCGGGCCCCCTGGACGCCGATCCCGAGGCGGTGCGCCGCGAGATGGCCGTCAACTTCGACGGCACCTACGCGACGATCCGCGCGTACGTGCCGGTGCTCGAGAACAACGGCGGCGGCCACATCGTCAACCTGCTCTCGCTGCTGAGCCTCGCCAGCACGCCGCCGATGGCCGGATACTCCGCGTCCAAGGCCGCGGCGCACTCGCTGACGCAGGCGCTGCGCCCGGTGCTCGAGGCCCGCGGGATCACCGTGCACGGCGTCTACCCGGCCGGGATCGACACCGACATGCTCGCCGGCATCGACGCGCCCAAGACCGCGCCGGCCGAGGTCGCGACCGCGATCCTCGACGGCCTAGCCGCCGACCACGAGGACATCTTCCCCGACCCGAACGCGCTGTCGATGTCGCAGATGTGGTGGACCGACCCGAAGGGGGTCGAGCGCGTGTTCTCCGGCGCCGCGGCCGCCGGTTCGTGAGTCCCCACCCACCGACGCTCGCCACGCCGTGGCGCCGCCCCTTCCAGACCGGCTCCGATGTGCGCGTCACCGTGACCCACGTGACCGATCCGCTGTGCCCGTGGGCGTACTCGTTCGAGCCGGTGCTGCGCGCGCTCGAGGCGCGCTACGGCGATCAGCTCCGGTTCACGACGACGCTCATCGGGCTGGTGTCCAGCGTCGAGGAATCGCTTGCCCGCGGGTCCTCCGCCGAGAGCCGTGCGTGACGGCGCTGCGCTTCCGCCGCTACGGGATGCCGATCACGCCGCATGTCCGCGGGCGCGTGATCGCATCGGCGCCCGCGTGCCGGCTCGTCAAGGCCGCCGCGCTTCAGAGCGAGGAGCACGCCGAGGCGGTGCTGCGGCTCCTGCGCCTCGCCTGGTACACGACCGACCTGCTGCTGGACACCGACGAGGCGCTGGCGGTGATCTGCGAGCGCGTCGACGGGCTCGACGCCGGGCGCGCGCTCGCCGACCGGCGGAGCGACCCGGCACTGGCCGACTATGAGGACGACCGCGCACGAGCGCGCACGCCGCGCCCGGAAGCCGTCGCGCTGCGCCGGACGGCCAACTCCGACGGCGCCGAGCGCTACACGGCGCCGACGCTCATCCTGGCCGCCTCCGGCGGCGGCACCGCGGTCGTCCCGGGCTTCCAGCCCTTCGAGGCCGTCGAGGTCGCGCTGATCAACCTCGAGCCTCGACTCGTGCGGCTGCCGGTGCCCGCTCTCTCGGACCTGCTGGCGGCGTACCCGGGCGGCTTGACCAGCCAGGAGGTCGCCCGCGTGCTCGCCGACACCACCGCGCCGGTGGATCGCCTCGGCGCCGAGGAGGCGCTGACCCGGCTCGCCGCGCGTGGAGCGGCGCGGCGGACCGCAGTCGCCGACGACGCCTTGTGGACCGCGACATGACCCGATCGACATGAGCTCCGCGACGACGAACACGGGCGTGGTCGAGCAGATGCTCGACCACGCCGCTCACGGACGCTGGGACGCTCTGCACGACGTGATCGACCCGAGCTTCGAGATCGTCGAACCCGACTCGCTCCCCTACGGCGGCACCCACCGCGGCATCGACGGCTACATCGCGCTGATGCGGCAGATCGGCGAGCTGTTCGACCTGCGGTTCGCGCCCGACGGCCTGCACACGCTCGACGACACGACCGTCCTGCTGCGCATGCACGTCACGTTCACCGCGCGCGCGACGGGCCGCAGTGCTCGCCTCCTCGTCCACGAGCTGCTCACGGTCATCGACGCTCGCGTCAGGCGCAGCGAGGTCATCCTCGCCGACACCGCCGCGCTACTGCGGACGCTCGAGCCATGAGCGATTCGCGACGGCTTGGAGGCCGGGCGCATACTCCAGGAACCGGCCAAGGTCCCGAAAGCCGACTGCGCTGTACACGCGCGCGGCCATCGGCGTCGACTGCAGGGTCGCCGTCACGCATCCGCGCGCCATCGCGTCGTGGACGAGGAGCGTGGTCAGCGCGGTGCCCAGCCCGCGACGCCGGGCCTTCTCCAGCGTGCCGACGTTGAAGACCCCGCAGTCACCCGCACGTTCGAACGCCATCGCGGTCGCGACATTCTCGCCAGCGAGGCGAGCCACCAGCACACGGAACGCGCTGCGATCCGCCCTGCTCAGGAAGTCCGGACTCACCCCGACCAGGCGCAGATACTCAGACCACTCCCGCGCCCCGAGGGGCGGATCACATGCCTCGAATCGAACTCGTCGAGCCCACCGAGGCGGAGGGCCACGAGACGCTGCTGCTCGATCGCGTCCAAGCGTCGCTCGGGGCGACGCCCAACGTCTTCAGGACGATGGCGCGCTCCGCGGTCCTCGAGGCGCACCTCGCATTCAGCGCTGCCCTGCGCAAGGGCTCGATCGGCGCGGCCGACGGCGAGCGCATCGCGCTGGCGATGGCCGAGCGCAACGCCTGCACGTACTGCCTCTCGGCGCACAGCTACCTCGGCGCCAACGTCGCCAAGCTCGACGCGGCCGAGCTGGAGAACGCCCGTCGCTTCCGGTCCCGCGAGCCCAAGTCCGCCGCGCTGCTGTCGTTCGCCGAGGCGCTCGTCCGCAGCCAGGGCGGCCTGGGTGAGCGCGAAATGGACGCGGCGCGCGCCGCCGGCCTGTCCGACGCCGAGCTCGGCGACGTCGTCGCCCACGTCGCGCTCAACGTCCTCACGAACTACTTCAACCGGGCGTTCGACGTCGAGGTCGACTTCCGCTCGTCACCCCATGCGCACGCGGTCGCGATCGGCGTCGCCGGGCTCGGGGGCGCCGTGGCCGGCGGGGTGCTCGCTGACCGCATCGGGCGCGCGACGACCACCATGGCCGCCATGCTGGCCAGCGCCCGCGTGCTGCCTGCTCAGCCCGCTGGCCTTCGCGGCGCCCACGCCGGTGCTGGTGGGCGTGCTGCTGCTGTGGGGCGCCGTCGTGATCGCCGACTCGGCGCAGTCCTCGGCCGCCGTCACCCCACTCGCCCAGCCCGCCTACGCCGGCTCGGCGCTCACGCTGCAGCTCGCGCTGGGGTTCGCGCTGACGGTCGTCAGCATCCGCCTCGTGCCGCTGGTCGCCGACCCGCTCGGCAACGGCGCCGGCGCCAGGCCTCATGCTCGCGCTCGAGCTCGGCGAGCGTGCCCACCAGCGGTCGATCGCGCCCGAGGTCGGCCGGCCGATAGGCGCCGACGATGGTTACCGCGCCGCCGATCCGGGTCCGGACGAGGTGGGCGAGCAGCAACACCGTGGAGCTGTCCGCCCAGTGCAGGTCGTCGAGCACCAGCAACACAGGTTGGCGGCGGGCGGCGTGCTCGAGCGTCGCCCGCACGCCCTCAGCCGCGCCCACCCGGGCGACGTGCGTCCTTGCCGATGCTCGCCGTGTAGTCGTCCACCAGCACGGCGCCGTGCGCCGCCGCCTGCTGGGCGAGCATCGCGTTGAGCTGCTTCTCCTTCGCGCGCAGGTACGGCACGTCGGAGTAGGCGATCGGCACCTGCGGCCAGCAGCCGCTGCCGGTCTCAGGCAGGATCGCGGCGTAGGTGACGAGCAGGATCCGCGCCTGCGGCGAGCGGGCGCGGATGCCGTCCAGCACGGCGCCGACCTTGGGCGCGGCGGCGTCGATGCGTGCCTTGATCTGGTCGTTCCCGCCGGGGTTGTAGCGGTCCTGGCACGGGTGCGCGAACGGGTTGTAGGTGGCGCAGTTGGACAGGATCTCCGTGAAGCCGATGTCGTTGCCGCCGATCTGCAGCGAGACGGTGCCCGTGGTGGGCGTCAGCGCGTTGAACTGCGGCGGGTTGGTCCCGATGCTCGTGCTCTGCGAGCTCGTCATGTCGGCCGTCGTGGCGCCGCTGCACGAGACGTCGGTCAGCGTCTTGCCGCGCGCGGCGGCCGAGAGGTGGGCGAAGTTGTGGTCCGAGCGCAGGCAGCCGAGCGGTGATAGCGACTGGTTGGGGATCAGCGGTCCGGCGGCGTAGGAGTCGCCGAGACCGACCCAGGTGGTGGCGGCACCCGCGGCCGCGGGCGCAGCGGCCAGGGCGATGAGCGAGACGACGCCCGCGACCGGACTGCGCACAGCGAACCTCCCCAGCGAGTGGACGCCGGGAACGTACCGCCCGCGGCGAGCGCGTGACGCAGTTGGGTCCATGCGAGCAGTCGCGCGCCGCACCACTCGTCTGCGCCCCGTCCGGTTAGCGGAACACCTCGGCGGCAGCGGTGTGGAAGCCCGGCGGCTGGCCGGCGGCCTCGAAGGTCGCGGCGATCTCCTCCATCTCGGCGACCCAGCGCCAGCCCTTGGACTGCGCGGCCGCCGTCGCGCCGCGCAGCCGGGCGTCCAGCTCCGGCTGCGAGCGGGCCCATTCCGCGGCCAGCGCCGCTTCGACGCCGTTCGCCTCGGCCGTCGCGCGGATGGCCAGCAGCAGCGCCGCCGTGCCCTTGGTCCAGGCGGCATAGGTCATCTTCAGCGCCGACGCGCTGACCTCGCCCTCGAGCACCACGGGCTCGAGCAGCGTGCCCGCGAACAGCGTCGCGATCACGGCCGCGTCGCCACCGGAGAGGAAGAGCCGCGTGGTCCCGGCCCGGAGCGGCGGCGGCCCGACGATCCCGCCGTCCACCCAACGCCCCTCGCGCAGCGCGCCGATCGCGCGCGCCGTCGCGGGCGAGACGGCATTGAGATCCGCCAGCAGCGCACCCGGCGGAACGGCGCGCGCGACGTCGAGCGCGGCGTGCGGCGGGCAGACCGAGAGCACGACCTCGCAGCCGGCGAGCGTGTCGGCGGCGGCGAACTCGCGCGCGCGGGCGGACGTCGCGGCGCTGCGTCCCGCCGGGAGCCAGCGGACCTCGTGACCGCTGCGCACGAGCACGGCACCGACCGCGGCGCCCATCTCTCCCGGATGTACCAACCCGACGATCATGCGCGATACCTTCGCAGTATGCGATTCCGGATCGTGGCGGCGACGCTGGTCCTCGCGTGCTCGGCGGCCGATGCGCAGGCCGCGCCGAAGCCGCGACTGAAGGCGTTCGCGTCGTGCAGGCAGCTGGTGAACTTCGCGCGCGACGGCGCGCAGCGCACGGCGGGCGGTGTCGGCGTGGTCGGCCGCGCGCCGGCTGGGCCGATCGACGCGGTGACGACGCCCCCGGCGCCGACCAAGGCTCCGACCAACGCGCCCGCCGCCGCGCCCGCGCCGACCAGCGCGACCCCGGACTTCTCCGGCACCAACGTGCAGGAGCTCGGCGTCGACGAGCCGGACGTCGTCAAGACCGACGGCCGGCTGATCTACGCGATCACCGACGGCAAGCTGCGGATCGTGGACGTCACCGGCGCCACGCCGATCGTGCGCGGCACGCTCGCGCTCGACGGCACGAACCAGCGCATGCTGCTGCGCGGGACGCGCGTGCTGGTGATCGCCTCCAAGTTCGCTCCGACCCCGGACGTGCCGCGCCCGGTCGAGCCGGTCGCCGAGCCGGTGCCCGCCGTCGGCCTGGCGGGCGGGCCGCCGGCGACGGTGGTGACCGAGATCGACGCATCCGACCCCGCCGCTCCGAAGGTCGCGCGCACGATGGAGGTCCCCGGCGCGTTCGTCGACGCCCGCCAGCACGGCCAGACGGCGCGGCTGGTGGTCGACTCGGTGCCCGCGCCGATCCAGCCCGATGCCGTTCCGCAGGCCCGGCTCAGCCGCTTCCTCGGCCACACCACGCTGCACAGCAGGCTCAGCGGCCGCACCTTCAGGCGCGACCTCGCGCCCTGCGGCGCCGTCCGGCGCCCGGCGCTGTTCTCCGGCCTCGACGTGCTCGCGATCCTGACCATCGACCTCGACCGCGGCATGTACTCGCTCGACCGCGACGGCGTGATGGCGTCCGCGCAGGTCGTCTACGGCTCGCCGGACAGCCTCTACGTCGCGAGCCGCCGCTACATCCGCGCGGTCGAGCTCGGCACCAGCGTCCCGGACGACCTGCGCACGGAGATCCACCGCTTCGACATCTCAGACCCGGAGCACTCCGTCTACCGCGCCAGCGGCTCGGTTCCCGGCTTCATCCTCAACTCGTACGCGATGTCCGAGTACCAGGGCGACCTGCGCGTGGCGACCACCGAGGAGCCGCCGTGGCAGCCGGGCGCCCCGAGCACGACCAAGAGCACCGTGACGGTCCTGCGCCAGCAGGGCGCGACGCTCGCTCCCGTGGGCGCCGTGACCGGGATCGGACAGGGCGAGCGGATCTACGCCGTGCGCTTCCTCGGCGACCGTGGCTACGTCGTGACGTTCCGTCAGGTGGACCCGCTGTTCGTGCTCGACCTCGCCGATCCGGCTGCGCCGAAGGTCACCGGCGAGCTGCAGATCCCCGGCTACTCGGCCTACCTGCACCCGATCACGGACCGCCTGCTGCTCGGCATCGGACGCGACGGGTCGAGCGTCAAGGCCTCGCTGTTCGACGTCTCGGACCCGGCGGCGCCCAAGCTCGACTCGCAGGTGAACCTCGGTGGGGGGTACTCGCAGCTGGAGACCGAGCCGCACGCGTTCCTGTACTGGGCGCCGGCCAGCCTGGCGGTCTTCCCGTTCGGAGACTTCTCGTCGTTCACGGGCGCGGTGGGCCTGCACGCGGGCGCCGGCGCGCCGCTCAGCGAGGCGGGGCGAATCGTCCACCACAGCGATGCCGGCGGCGTCGACGCGCCGATCGACCGCGCGCTGGTGATCGGCGACAAGCTCTTCACGCTGTCCTACCTGGGCGTCGGCGAGGCGCGTCTGGACACCCTCGCGAGCACCGGATTCACCGCGTTCTAGTTGCTTAATGAACCGCTGGGCAAGCGCTTAGGAACGTTTGAGGCGGGCCTTAGCGCGCGCTTGAGGTTCACCGTCAGAGTGTGTGTTGTGCTCGACGCCGTGGTCAACACCCTCCCGACCCTCCTGGCCACGGTGGTCGCCGCGCTCTTCGCCATGATGGCGTGGGCCGGCGGCAAAAGCACGCACTGACTCGTTGCGACATCTGGCGGTGTGAGCCGCCTCCGTCGCCGCGACCCTCATCGCCGCGGCGCCTGGGAACCCTCTCCCCCGGGCGCCGCGGCGCCCCCACCCCGCCACCGGCTGATCCCCGGTGGCTTTTTGTCGCTCAATTTCGAAACGAGACTCTTGCGTTTCGTATCAATGCCGTGTACCGTCCCGCATATGGAAACGGAACGGTCTCGTATTTATTCCCGGCGCTGGTGGACGCTCGCCGTCCTTTGCCTCTCGCTGATCACCATCAGCCTGGACAACACGATCCTCAACGTTGCGCTGCCGACCCTGCAGCGCGAGCTGGACGCCTCGGCATCGCAGCTGCAGTGGATCGTCGACATCTACATGCTCGTGTTCGCCGGCGCGCTGCTCACGGCCGGCTCGCTCGGCGACCGGTTCGGCCGCAAGCGCGCGCTGACGCTCGGGCTGGGCGTCTTCGGCGCCGGCTCGCTCGCCTCCGCCGCGGCACCGTCAGCGGAGCTCCTGATCGCGGCGCGGGCGCTGATGGGCGTCGGCGGCGCGTTCATCATGCCCTCGACGCTGTCGATCCTCACCGCGACGTTTCCCGCGCACGAGCGCGGGAAGGCGATCGGCATCTGGGCCGGCGTCTCCGGCCTCGGCATCGCGATCGGGCCGGTGGCGGGCGGCTGGCTGCTGCAGGACCACGGCTGGGGCTCGATCTTCCTCGTGAACCTGCCGATCGTCGCGCTCGCGCTCGTCGCCGGGCGCTTCCTCGTGCCCGAGAGCCGCGATGCCGCCCGCCCGCGGCTGGACCTCGGCGGCTTCGTGTGCTCGTTCGCCGGGCTGACGGCGCTCGTGTGGGGGCTGATCGAGGCGCCGTCGCGCGGCTGGACCGATCCGCTCGTGCTCGCCTCGTTCGTGCTCGCGGCCACCGTGCTCGCCGCCTTCGTGGGCTGGGAGCGCCGCGTCGGCGCGCCGATGCTCGACGTCCGGCTCTTCCGCAACCCCCGCTTCAGCGCCTCCAGCGCCGCGATCTCGCTCGCGTTCTTCGCCCTCTTCGGCACGATCTTCTTCCTCACCCAGTACCTGCAGGACGTCCGCGGCTACAGCGCGCTCGACGCCGGCGTGCGGACGATGCCGGTCGCGCTCGGGCTCGTCCTCGGCGGGCCGCTGTCGGCGCGGCTGACCGCGCGCTTGGGCCTGCGCGCCGTCGTTCCCGCCGGGCTGACCGTCGTGGCGGGCGCGCTGTGGATGTTCGCGGCCGTCGACGCGTCGTCGAGCTACTGGCTCGTCGCCGGCGCGCTCGCGGCGATGGGCTTCGGGATGGCCAACGCGATGGCGCCGGCCACCGACGCGATCATGGGCTCGCTGCCGGCCGCGAAGATGAGCGTCGGCTCGGCGATCAACGACACCACCCGTACCGCGGGCGGGACGCTGGGCGTCGCGGTGCTCGGCTCGATCCTGGCCAGCGGCTACCGTGACGGCATGCCCGCCGCCGCGCCCGCCGCCGCCAAGGACTCGCTGGCCGCGGCGCTCGCCATGGCCCGGCACGGCGGCGGCGAGCGGCTCGCCCAGGCGGCCCAGGATGCGTTCGTCTCCGGCATGCACAGCGCCGCGCTGGTGGCCGGCGCGGTGGCGCTGGCGGGCGCGCTGGTGGCGCTCGTCGCCCTCCCGCGCGAGGCGCGCGCGGCGGCGATGGTCACCCCGATCGCGGCGGGATGAAGGAAGCGGCGCGCGCACCCGGGCGGCCGCGCTCGGCGGCCGCCGGCGCGGCGATCCTGCGCGCGGCGCTGGAGCTGCTGGGCCGCGACGGCTACCGCGCGCTGACGATGGAGGCGGTCCGCGAGCGCGCCGGCGTCGGCAAGGCCACGCTGTACCGCCGCTACGGCTCCAAGGAGGAGCTCGTGAAGGCGGCGATCGAGCACCTCAACGCCGACCTGCCGCTGCCGGCCGACACCGGCTCGCTGGCCGGCGACTATGCGGCGGTGGTGCGCGAGGCGCTGGCCAGCGCGCAGGACACGGGCGCGATGTCGCTCATGCCGCGGCTGCTGTCGGAGGTGGTCGACGAGCCCGAGCTGCACACGCTGTTCTCCGCGCACCTGGTGGAGCCACGCCGCCGTGTGCTGCGCGAGATCGTCCGGCGCGCCCAGGCGCGGGGGGAGATCCGCGCCGGCATCGACCTCGAGGTCGCGGTCGACGCGATCGTCGGCCCGATGATCTATCGCGTGATCATCTCGGGCGGCGATCCGCTGCGGCTCGGCGACCCGCTCGTGCTGCTGCAGGCGGTCGTCGACGGCCTCGCGCCGTAGCTACTCCTCCGGCGAAGCGACCTCGACGCGCCCGGCGCCGCCGACGCTCAGCACGCGCTTGCCGGCCAGCAGCTCGAGCAGCTCCGCGCCGACGAGCTCGCGCCGCCAGCCGCGCAGCGTGCGCACCGCCGGCTCCTCCTGCCCGCGCCGCGCGGAGACCACGACGGGCGAGAGGTCGGCGCGCGCGGCGATCAGCTCGTAGGCGAGCCCGGCCTCCTGCGCGCGGGCGCGCACGAGCGCCTCGGCGAGCGCGATCGTCGGCCCGTCGACCGCGTCGGTCGCCAGGCGGTCGCCCTCCTCGAGCCGGATCGGCTCCGCCGCGAGCCCCTGCTCGATCGCGGCGATCACGTTCTCGCCGCGGCGGCGCACGACGTCGGGCGAGATCCCGCGGATCTGCGAGAGCTCGCGCCGGCCGGTCGGATGGCGCTTGGAAAGCTCGACGACCGTCGGGTCGCGCAGCACGGCGCCGACCGGGCGGTCCTCGCGCGCGGCCGTCCGCTCGCGCCACGCGGTCAGCGCGCGCGCCACGGCGCGTTCGCGCGGGTCGAGCGAGCTGACCCGCGGCAGCCGGCGCCAGACCTCGTCGGGGTCGCGCTCGTCGGTCGCCTCGGCGATCATCACGCACTCCTCGCGCGCCCAGCCGAGCCGGTCGCGCTCGGACAGCCGGCGCTGGATGTCGTCGGCCAGCGGCAGCAGGTGCTCGACGTCGCCGCGCGCGTACTTGAGCTGCTCGTCGGTCAGCGGGCGCGCGTCCCAGCGTGTGAAGCTCGCGGTCTTCGGCAGCCGGATCCGCAGCACGTCGTGCAGCAGCCCGTTGTAGCCGGCCTGCGCGGAGAAGCCCGCGAACCCCGCCGCGACCTGCGTGTCGAAGACGTTCGTGAACGTCGTCTGCCACTCGCGACGCAGGATCGCAACATCCTGACGCCCGGCGTGCAGCACGATCTCGACGTCGGGGTCGGCCAGCACGGCGGCCAGCGGCGCCGGATCGAACGGCTCGCCCTCGAGCGGGTCGAGGATCACGATCTCCTCCCCGACCACGATCTGGATCAGGCACAGGAGGGGCCGGTAGCGGCCCTCGGGCATGAACTCGGTGTCGAGCCCGAGCCGCCCCTGGGCTTGCGCGGCTTCGGCGAGCCGATCGACCTGCGTCTGTGTCACCGGCATCCTGCCGCCGACCCTACCCGCTCCGAGCGGACGGCTACGCCCCTGAGAGCTAGTTCCCGATCAGTACGGGTGTACCCACCGGTACGCGGGGATAGAGGTCCACGACATCCGGAACCGTCATGCGGATGCAGCCGTGCGAGGCGCGCGTGCCGATCGAGCCCGTCTCGCTCGTGCCGTGGATGCCGACGCCGTTGGCGATCCCCATCCAGCGCGCCTTCAGCGGGTTGGCGTCCGAGCCGCCGGGCACCGTCTCGTTGGCCAGAGCGCCGGCCCACGGGCTGTTCGGGACGCTCCAGGTCGGGTTGACGGCCTTGTTGGCGATCGAGAAGCGGCCGGTCGGCGTCGGGTACGCGGGCTGACCGACGGCGACGCGATAGGTCTTCGAGAGCTTCAGGCGCTTGAACAGGCGCAGCTTGAAGTTGGCGCGATCGATCGTGATGACCGTCCCGTATGCGGACGCCAGCCCGGCGGTCGTCACCTTCGGCTTGACGACCCGCAGCGCAGGCGTGACGACGCGGTCCAGGCGCGGGTCGCCGAGGCGCTTGACGACCGCCTGCTCGACGGCGTTGGCGTCGACCGCGCGCCCGTCGCGCGAGGCGACCTTCGTGAGCTTGGTGATCCCGATCTTGAGCGTCGCGTCGCGCGCCGGGCGGGCGACGGCGGTCGCGACCTGGCTGGAGTAGGCGCTGAGCTTCTTCGCGTCATAGGTGATGAACAGCGGCACCGCGACCGGACCGGTGTGCTGCGCCTGGCCCGCGTTGTACGCGCGCCGTGCCGTCTTGGGCCAGTCGACGCCGTAGTCGAGATCGGCCGGCGCGAGCGCGAAGCGATGGCCGGCGACGTGCGTCGACAGCGGCGTGCCGGCCCGCGGCGCAAGCGTGCTGGCGAGCCGCGACGAGGCCTCTCCGAGCGAGAGCCCCGAGAGGTCCACGCCGGCGACGCTGACGCCTGCGGCGATGTGCGGATCAGCCGCGCCGGACGTCGGAGCGAAGATGAGCAGGAGAGCGAAACTGAGTACGAAAGCCCGGCGCATAGTCGAAAGAGCGTAGCCACCGCTGCGGTCGCGCAACCGAAGTTGCGCGTGCTCAGAATCTGTGGATCCGGGCTCAGGCCGGGAACGGCAGCAGCAGCTCGAGCAGGCGACCGGGCGCCTCGACCTGCGGCGCGCGCCCGCAACCCTCGATCAGCTCGACCTGCGTCAGCGGCAGCGAGCCGAGCGCGACGCGCGCGCCGGTCTGCGGGAGCGTGGCGTCGTGCTCGCCCCACACCAGCAGCACGGGACAGCGGATGCCGACGAGGTCGAACGGCGCCGTCGAGAGCTCCGGCGCGAGCCGGCGTCCCGATTCCAGCAGCTCGGCGACGTCGTAGCGCGCGTCGCCGTCGCCGGCCAGCGTGTCGACGACCGCGCGCCGCTGGCGCGGGTGGAAGCGATCCAGCGGGCGCCCGCGCAGCAGCGCGCGCGGGACGGGCAGCGGGACCGCGAGCAGCTTGCGGACGATCGGGTCCTGCTCGATCGCGTCGAACCACGACGGCATCTCGAGCCCGTCCGGCGCGACGGGGACGACGCCCGCCAGCCGCAGCTCGCCCGGGTGCTCGGCCAGGCGCAGGGCCAGGCAGCCGCCGAGCGAGTTGCCCGCCACGACCACCGGGTCCTCGCCCGCCCAGCTCGCGACCAGGTCGGCCGTGAAGGCATCGAGCTGGGGCAGCAGCGGGCCGGAGGCGAGCTGGTCCGCGCTCGGCAGGTCGACGGCGATCGCGCGCCGCCCGCGCGCGGCGAGCGCCTCGAGCAGCGGGCGCCAGATGTCCGCCGACTCGCCCCAGCCGTGTAGGAGCACGAGGCCCGGCGAGCCGGAGCCGTCCGTCGTCTCGAGCGCGCGCGTCGCGTACGGCGCGAACTCGATGCGATGCTCGGACAGTGCGGGCATGCTCACGGCTTACCCCCTATCGGCGCCGCCCTGACATCCCGTGAGGAGGTCCAACTATGTTCAAACGCGGTGACGAGCCCCACGGACCCGCCCGCGTCGCTCTGGGAGCGCCTGCGCGCCGACCCGATCCGGGCACCCGAGCACATCGCGCTGGCGGCGTCCGAGCTCCACGCCCCGGCCGCGGCGGCGTGGGTCGACCGGCGCCGGCGCGTCTATGGCGCCGACGGGCGCGCCCTGGCGCGCATGGCCAAGCGCCGCCACGCCTCGCTCGCGCGCGCCGAGGGCGCCGCGACGGGCCTCGGCGGCTTCATCACGCTGTTGCCCGATCTCGTCGGCCTGGCGTGGATCCAGTCGCGGCTGATCTTCTTCGTCGCCGCCGCGCACGGCTACGACCCGCTCGACCGGATGCGCCCGGCCGAGCTGCTGGTGCTGTTCAACCTCTATCCCGAACCGCTGAGTGCGCGCGCCGCGCTCGACGGCGACGCGGCGCCCGTCGCCCACACCTATGCCGGCTCGCGGCTCGCGCGCGACGAGGCGCTCGTGACCCGCCTGCTGGTGATGCTCGGCAAGGGCACGTCCAAGCACCTCGCGGGGCGGCTGATCCCGGGCTTCGCGGTCGCGTTCAACGCGCTCGCCAACGAGCGCGAGACGCGCCGGCTCGCGGACCGCGCGAACCGCTACTACGGCGGGTAGGGCCCGTGTCAGACCGGGAGGGTCACGCCGTTGAGCGCGGCCGACTCGTCTCCGCACAGGAACGCGACGGTGCCGGCGATCCGCTCCGGCGGGACGAGCCTGTGGTGCTCTGACTCAGGCATCGACGCGCGGTTCGCTGGGGTGTCGATCAGGCTCGGCACGATCACGTTGCAGCGCACGCCGTCGGGACGGCCCTCCTCGGCGACGGTCCGCGCGAACGCGATCACGGCCGCCTTGGACGCCGCATACCCCGCGCCGCCGGCGAACGGCTTGAGCGCCGCGCTCGAGCCCACGCACACGATCGCGCCGCCGCCGGCGGCGACCAGGCGGCCGAGGACGGCCTGGGTGACGAGGTAGGTCGGGCGCAGGTTGAGCGTGAACAGCCGCTCGAACTCGCTCAGCGGCGTGTGGGCGACGTGCTGGTCGACGGCGAAGCCGCCCACGAGGTTGACGAGCGCGCGCAGCGGCGCACCGTCCTCGGCGACGGCGGTGCGCACGGCGCGCGCGACGTCGTCCGGGTCGGTGAGGTCCGCGACGACGGTCGTGACCCCCGCGCGGTCCTCGAGGTCGCCGCCGGCCTCGACGGGGACGACGACGCGCCAGCCGGCGTCGACGAGGGCGGTGACGACGGCGCGGCCGAGGCCTCCGGCGCCGCCCGTGACGAGCGCGGTGCGATCGGGCATGGCCGCAGAGTAACCGGCCGCCGGGAAAGCTGTCCGCCGCGCGACCTAAGGTCCACGGGCCATGCACGTGCGGGAGTTGACCAGCGGGCAGCAGATCGACCAGGTACTGATGGTGCGCACCCGTGACGGCAGCCAGGTCGTGCTCGGCGATCGCACGGGGACGCTGCAGGCGCGCCTCGCGGGCGGCGAGGCCGCGCTGTGCGAGCCCGGCACCTGCGTGCGCGTGACCGGCCAGGTGCGCGACCGCTGGCTGGACGTGTGCAGCGTGCGGGCGGCCGAGGCGCACGAGTACGCGCTCGACGATCTGCTGGACGGCCCGCGCGTGAGCGTCGAGCGGATGGAGGCCGACCTGCGCGAGCTGCTCGCGACGGTCCAGTGCCGGCACCTGCGGGCGCTGCTGGAGCGGGTCTTCGGCCCCGCCACGGACACGTGGCGCGCGTTCCGTGAGGCGCCGGCCGCCAAGCGCTACCACCAGGCGTACCGCCACGGGCTGCTCGAGCATTCGCTGACCGTCGCGCAGGGCGTGTCGGCGATCTCGGCCACGTTCGGCGGCGTGGACCGCGACGTGGCCGTCACCGGCGCGCTGCTGCACGACATCGGCAAGCTCGACGCCTACACGTCAGACCCGCGCGCGATCGACCTGACGGACCTCGGCCGCCTGCACGGCGAGATCCCGCTGGGCTACTACCGCGTGCGGCGGCTGATCGAGGAGCTGCCCGGCTTCCCCCGGAGCTCGCGACCGCCGTGCTGCACATCATCCTCGCCCACCACGGCCAGCTCGAGCACGGATCGCCCGTCGTGCCCGCTACCCGCGAGGCGACGCTGGTACACATGATCGACAACCTGGGCGGCCGGCTCGGGTCGTTCGACCGGCTGGAGAAGGCGCTGCCCGAGGGCTCCGCCTGGTCGGGCTATGACCGAGTGCTCGGCGGCGGGGCGTACTTCGGCGCCCGCGCGGCGTGAGTGGTCGGATGATAGGAGTGGGGCGGAGGGGCTGCGCCGCTTACAGAATCCCGATCTCCGACGAGTCGCCGACCATGAAGCGGTAGGCGCGCGGCTGGCGCTCGACGCGCCCGATCGTCACGTTGCGGCCCAGCAGCGAGGACTCCATGCGCCCGTTGAGCCCGCGGACCGACGAGCCCTCGAGCAGGATCGAGTGCTCCACCTCGGCGCGCTCGATCACGCAGTGACGCCCGACCGCCGTATACGGGCCGACGTACGCGTCGCGCACCACGGCGCCCGCACCGATGATCGCGGGCCCGCGCACGGTCGCGCGCTCGAGGATCGCGCCCGCCTCGACCACGACCCGACCGTCGATCTGCGTGTCGACCAGCTCACCGTCGACGCGGCGCTCGATCCGCTCGAGGATCAGGCGGTTGGCCTCGAGCATGTCGTCGAGCCGGCCGGTGTCCTTCCACCAGCCGCGCACGATGTGCGACTCGACCGCGTGCGAGCTGTCGACCAGCCACTGGATCGCGTCCGTGATCTCGAGCTCGCCGCGGCCGGACGGCTTGATCGCCCGCGCGGCCTCGTGGATGCGCGGCGTGAACATGTACACGCCGACCAGCGCGAGGTCCGACGCCGGCTCCTTGGGCTTCTCCACGAGCCGCGTCACGCCGCCGTTGGCATCGAGCTCGGCGACGCCGAAATTCTGCGGATCGGGCACCTTCGTGAGCAGGATCAGAGCCTCGGGCTGGTTGGAGCGAAACGCCGCCACGAGGTCCTCGATGCCGCCCTGGAGGAGGTTGTCGCCGAGGTACATGACGAACGGGTCGCTGCCGAGGAACGGCTCCGCGGTCAGCACCGCGTGCGCGAGCCCGAGCGGCGCGTCCTGCTCGATGTAGGTGATCTTCACCCCGAAGCGTTCGCCGTCGCCCGCCGCTTCGCGGATCTCGCCGCCGGTCTCCGGCGCGATGATGATCCCGACGTCGCGGATGCCCGCGGCGGCCATCGCCTCGATGCCGTAGAACAGCACGGGCTTGTTGGCCACCGGCACGAGCTGCTTCGCCGACGTGTACGTGATCGGGCGCAGGCGGGTGCCCTTGCCGCCTGACAGGATCAGGCCTTTGAGCTGCTCCATGGCGCGTGCAGGGTAGCCCACCACCCGATCCGCAGGCGGCGTTCGGGTTTTCCGCCTGCGGACCGGGGAGGGGCGCGTTTCCCCGCGCCTCCGGAGCCAACGGCCCTTGCGTCACAGGCCGTGCGCCAAGGTCGCGGGGGGTGTCCTGATCTCCGCCCGATACGCCGCTGTCCACTGGCCTCGAGGCGGGAGGAGAATCACCCCGCGGCCCGCCGTACCGAACGTGAGGTGAAGGCTACGAGCGGCGTGGGCGCGTCCACAGGGACACGCGGTCGGAGATCAGGCCGCCGCGATGCGACGGTTGGGCGCATGCCGCAGCGTCTGCACGGAGCCGACGGTCATCAGCCCCAGCAGCGGGAGCAGCGCGACCCGGTAGCCCGCCGGGACGAGCAGGGCGATCGCGGCCTGCGCGAGGATCGTCGCGCCGAAGCCGCCCATGTTGACCATCCCGGCCGCGCTCGCGCCGGCGCCGCCCTCGCGGGCGATGTCGAAGGCGAGCATCGACGACGCGCCCGCGAAGCCGCTGAGGCACAGCATCAGCGCGACGAGCGCGAGCGGCGGCCGCCCGCCCGGCCACGCCAGCGCCGCCGCGAGGGCGAGCGCCGCCGCGACCGACGCTCCCGCCGCGAGCTGCCCGCGCCGGTGCGGGACGCGGCCCGCGACGGCGCCGAGCGCCGGCGCCGAGAGCCCGAAGACCACGACCGCGCCCATCAGGAGCGCGGCCGCGGTCCCGTGCGAGAGACCCTGGCCCTCCACGAGGTAGGGGTACGCCCACAGGCCGGTCAGGGTCACGAACGGCGTGTTGAGCGCGAAGTGCACCCACACGCCGTGACGGATCTGCGGCGTGCGCCAGGCGCGCCGCAGGGTGGGGAGGATCGGGTCGTGGCGGACCGGTGCCGCGCCGTCGGGCCGGTCCCGCAGACGGCTGACCGCGACGAACGCGAGCACGGCGGTGAGCGCCCCGCTGAGCGCGAACGTGGGCGTCCAGCCCAGCCCGCTCAGCGACGCCGCCAGGGGAGCGGTGCCCAGGAGCTGGCCGGGCGACCCGCAGACGCCGGTGAACGCCGCGGCCAGCGCGTAGCGGCGGCGGGGGAGCCAGTTCGCCGCCACGCGCAGGACGTTGAGGAACATGCAGGCGTCACCGGCGCCCACCAGGGCGCGACCGGCGATCGCGGGCCCGAGCGTCGGGGAGAACGCGAAGGCCAGCTCGCCGGTCCCGATCGCGAGCAGGCCGAGCGCCAGCGACCGGCGGGGGCCCAGCCGGTCCGCCAGCAGCCCGGCGGGGATCTGCATCGCGAGATAGAGGCCCAGCTGCACGGTGGAGAGCAGCGCGATCGCCCCCGTCGGGACCCCGAAGCGCGCGCTGGCATCCAGCGACGCGACCCCCAGGCTCATGCGGTGGAAGATCGCGACCGTGTAGAAGGCCGCGGCCAGCGCCCACATCCGCCACGCCCGGCTGGGGGCGGCGACGCGGACACGGTCGAGGGTCAGCGGGAAGGCGCTCACGGATACGCAGTGTATCCGTGATGTATACAAGACTCATCCATCCGTAACACCGGGCAACATGTGCGCTGTGGCTGAGGAGAGAGCCCCGTCGGCGAGTGACCGCGCCTACCGTCACGTCAAGCAGCAGATCCTCGACGGCGTCCTCCCGGGCGGGGAGCTGATCTCCGAGGGCGAGATCGCCGAGGCGCTCGGGATGAGCCGCACGCCGGTCCGCGCCGCGTTCACGCAGCTCGAGTCCCAGGGACTGCTGCGGCTGTATCCGAAGCGCGGCGCGCTCGTGGTGCCCGTCTCCGCGCAGGAGACCTCGGCCGTGATCGAGACGCGCTGGGTGATCGAGCGCTACGCCGTCGAGCAGGCGCTGGCCGAGCCGGGCGAGCTCGCCGACGAGCTGTGCCGCGCCGCCGGCGCCCAGGCCGAGCTCACCGGGGCCGCGTTCGCGGAGGCCGACCGCACGTTCCACCGCACGCTCGTGGCGGGCACCGGCAACGACATCCTGCTCGGGCTCTACGACTCGCTGCGCGACCGCCAGCGCCGGATGGGCCGCGCCGCCGCGCGCAGCCCCGAGCGCATGGCGCGGATCATCGCCGAGCACCGCGAACTGGCCGCCGCGATCGCGGTGGGCGACGAGACGCGCGCCCTGCGCGCGCTGCGCGAGCACCTCGACAACGCGCTCGCGGGGCTCCGCGGCCGCAGCCTGTAGGAGCGTCCCTCAGAGCTTGCGGTGATCCCAGGAGGCGGTCGTGTTGACCACGAACTGGAGCACGACGCGCTTGGTCGCCTGAGCCGGCGTCACATGGCCGCCGGCGCCGTAGCGCGCCGCGAGCGCCGTCCCGATCGCCGCGACCGTCTCGGGGTCGCGGTGGATCGCGCACGCGCACTTGAGCATCACGCCGCGCAGTTGGTCGTACGTCTCGCCCGCCTCGACCTGCAGCGTGCAGCGCGCCTCGCGCTCGAGGTTGCGCACCTTCTGGGACTTCGCGTATGTCCACGCCCAGCACTCGCCGTCGCGCACGACGTACCAGAGCGGCATCAGGTGCGGCCAGCCGTCGCGCCCGACGGTGGCGACGGTCAGCGTCCGCTGCTCGTCGAGGAACGCCCGCGCCTCGGCCGCCGACATCGCGATCCGCGCACGCTGGCTCACCCCGCGGAGGTTATTGCGGTCATGCCGGCATGGCCCGCGAGGTAACGAGCTGCTCCGCGCGCGCCAGCACCGCCTCGCGCGCATCGGCGGGCTCGAGCACGATCGCGTCGCCCGCCTCCTTGAGCACCTTGCCGACGAGGAAGTCGACGCCCTTGAAGCTGTACTCGACGACGATCGCGCCGCCCTCGACCTCGGCGACCACGGCGCGCTCCTCGCGCTCGCGCCGGGCCTGCTCGGCGGACACCAGCACGCGCGCGGTGCGCGAGCCGCCGATCTTGCCCGTGCGCGGCCAGCCGCCGATGTCGGCCGCCGGGTTGAGCCCCTCGCGCGGCACGAACGTGTCCGCCAGCGCCTCGGCCTCCTTGATGCGGTCCAGGCGGAAGTGGCGCAGCTGGCCGCGGTCGGTGTCCCACGCCGCGACGTACCAGCCCTCGTTGCTGTTGATCAGCGCGTAGGGCTCGACGTCGCGCCGCGAGTAGCGGTCCTCGGACTGCGTCCAGTACTCGATCCGCAGCATGCGCGCGTCGTGCACGGCCTGCTCGACGCGGTGCATGATGTCCTTGTCGACCGTCGGCGAGACGATGTGCAGCCCCTCGTCGACCGGGTCGCGCCCGAGCGCCTGCACGACCTTGGCGCGCGCCGACGCGAGGTCGGCGTGCGCGACCTTCAGGTAGTCGATCGCCGCGACGAGCGCGTTGCCCTCGATCGGCAGCAGCCGCGCCGGGCGGTCGAACGTGTCCGAGTAGGGCTCCGTGTCGACCTCGATCTCGCCCGTCGGCAGCACCTCGGCGTAGATCACGTAGGCGCCGCCGCCGAAGTTGACGACGTTGAGCACCGCGATGTCCTCACGCAGCTCGCTCGCCGACATCTGCAGCCGCTCGCATACGTCGGCCACGCGCAGCCGCTCGCTCTTGCGGCCCGCTGCGATCAGCACCGAGGCGAGCGTCACCAGCCGCGCGAAGCGCTCCGGCCGGATCGCCGCCTCGCTGCCGCGGCTGCGCCCGTTGCCCTCCGCAACCGCCGGCCCGCCCGCTCCGGGCGCCGTCGCGACCACGGCGGGAGCGTCGCCGCGATGCCCGTCGATCAACAGCTCCACACGCCGGCGTGCCTCCTCGACGAGCTCAGGCGGCCCCAGCACGCGCGCGCCGTAGGTCAGCGCCCACGAGATCAGCAGCCGCGGCTCCGCGTACCACGTGCGGTAGAGGTTGCCGTCGAGCGTGCCGTAGGCGCCGTACTGGCGCTCGACGTACCACGCGACGTCCTCGGGGATCTCGAGCTCGGCGACGCCGCGGCGCTCGCCGTACTGCCACTCGATCCGGTTCGCGTACCCGCGCGGGTCAAAGTCCGCGGGCCGCTGGAAGTCATGCTCGGCCTTGGTCGCGTAGGCGACCTTGCCGCGGATCCGCGAGAGCCGGAAGACGCGCACGTCCTTGCGCTCGTGCGAGTAGCCGACCAGGTAGAAGCGGCCGCCCTCGTAGAGCAGGTGGTACGGGTCCACGAGCCGGCTCGACGTGTCGTCGCGCTGCATCGTGTAGTAGTCGAACTCGATGCGCTTGCGGCGGTAGATCGCGGTGTCGACCTTGGCCAGGCGCGCGGACAGCTCGGCGCCGCCGGCGGACGCCGTGATGCCGAGCCCGATCGTCTGGCGCGAGTCCGAGCCGAGCGGGCTCGGGCGCCCCCACGTGATCTGCTGCAACGCGAGCCGCAGCGGCTCGGCGTACGCGAACTCCCCGCCGAGCAGCGTGAGCGCGGTCTGCAGCGCGGCCCGCTCGGAATCCGTGAACGCGATCGGCGGGAGGTGGAACGCCTCGGGTGCGAGCGAGTAGTTCTCCTGCTCGGAGAAGCCGTCGGCGGGCTTGTCGACCGAGAGGTGAATGCCGAGTGCGTCGAGCTCCGCGCGGTCTGCATAGAAACGGCGCGCGAACGCATCCTCGGTCATGTCGGAGTAGCCCTCGACGTCGCGCCTGATCTCGGTGGCCGTGACGGGACGCCGTTCCGCCATCAGATAGGAGATCAGCGACAGCTGACGGATGAGCTTTTCCGTGTCCTTCGCCAAACTGCGCGACACCTTAGAGTGCTGCCGTACGCGTACCCTCCCCAGGGGGCGCACTTTCCGGGTTCCTATGCCGCTTCGACTCGTGCTCATCGAAGATCACCAAGCCCTGCGCGAAGGGCTCGAACTCCTGCTCGATCGCGAGGGGCTGGACGTCGTGGGCACGGCGGGCACCGCAGGCGAGGGGCGCGAGCTGATCGAACGGCTGGCGCCCGACGTCGCGCTCGTCGACATCCGGCTCGGCGAGGAGTCGGGGATCACGCTGACCAAGACGCTCGTCGACGCCGACCCCGAGCGCCGGATCGTGCTCTACACCGGGTCGAGCGAGATCGAGCTGCTGATCAGCGGACTGGATTCCGGCGCGCGCGGCTACGCGCTCAAGGACGGCACGCCGAGCGAGCTGACGACCGCGCTGACGACCGTCGCGAGCGGCGGCACGTACGTCGACCCGCGGCTGCATCCGGCGCTGCTCTCGCGCCGCGCGACCCAGACGCAGCGCGTGCTGTCCAAGCGCGAGCGGGAGATCATGGACCTGCTGGCCCAGGGGCTCACCGGCGAGCAGGTCGCCGAGCGGCTGTTTCTCTCCCCCGAGACGATCAAGACCCACATCCGCAACGCGATGAACAAGCTCGAGGCCAACACGCGCGTCCACGCGATCGCGATCGCCCTGCGAGAGGGCTTCATCTCGCCGCCGGCACAGGCCCCGTGAACGACGAGCACGACCTCAGCTTCGACATCGACGCGCGGCGGCGGCTGCGGCATGACCTGCGCACCCCGCTGACGATCGTCGCCGGCTTCGCCGAGGTGCTGGCGACCGAGCGTCCGATTTCCGACGCCGAGCGGCGTGAGTTCGCCGAGCGCATCCAGCGGGCGGCCGGCGAGATCCGCGCCCTCATCGACTCGGCACTGGAATAGGGGCGCTGTCGCGCTCGGCGCCGAACGCCGCGACGATCAGCGCGAACAGCACGCCGAGGCCGAGCGTGAGCGGGAGACCGACGGCGTCGGACAGGAAGCCGATCACCGGCGGCCCGGCGATGAAGCCGGTGTAGCCGACGGTGAACACCGCCGCCAGCGACGGACCGGACGGCTCGTGGCGGCCCGCGGCGCTGAACAGCAGCGGTACGGCGTTGGCGATCCCCACGCCGACCAGGATGAACCCGATCACGGCGGGGATCGGCTCCCCGATCGCCAGCGCGGCGGCCAGCGCCGCCGCGACCAGGAGCATCCCGCCGCGCAGCAGCGTCCCGGCGCCCAGGCGCTTGTTGAGCTCGTCGCCGCTCAGCCGGCCGGCCGCCATCCCGAGCGCGAAGCCGGCGTAGCCGGTGGCGGCGGCGGACGCGCTCGCCCCGACGTCCTGGCGCAGGTAGATGCCGCTCCAGTCGCCGATCGCGCCCTCGGTGACCATCGCCAGCAGGCACAGCAGCCCGATCAGCACGATCCCGCGGCTGGGCAGCGCGAACGCGCTCCCGCCAGAGTGCGCGGAGGCGCTGCCGAGCCGGCGGGTCAGCCACCACGAGACCAGCCACAGCGCGACGCCGACCAGCAGGCTCTCCCAGCGCGGGTCCAGCCCGACGGCGCCGGCCAGCACCGAGACGCCGGCGGCCGCGAAGCCGCCGAGGCTCCAGCCGCCGTGCAGCGAGGACATGATCGGCTTGCCGAGGTCGCGCTCGACGGCGACGCCGTGCGCGTTCATCGCGACGTCCATCGAGCCGTTGACGGCGCCGAACACGAGCAGGATCGCGCCCAGCGCGACCGGATTCGGCGCCAGCAGCGGCAGCGGCAGCATCAGGCAGTAGACGAGCGTCGCGATCCGCGTGATCGACGCGCTGGAGCGGCGGTCGAGCAGCTGGCCGGTCAGCGGCATCGCGATCAGCGAGCCCACCGCCATGCACAGCAGCGAGAGCCCGAGCGTGCTCTTGGAGACGCCGAGCTGCTCCTGCATCCACGGGATGTGGGCAAGCCACGTGCCGATCATCGCGCCGTTGACGGCGAAGATCGAGAACGTCGCGGCGCGCGGGCTCATGCCGCCACCACGTCGACGCCGGCCACCACGAACGGCGCGCCGTCGCCGTCGGTGACCAGGTGGTCGACCTCCGCCATCGGCGCGACGACCCACGGCGCCGCGGTGCCGAGCTTGTCGGCGGTCGCGAGCGCGATCACCACGGCCGCGGACGCGACCATCGCGCGCTTGACGTGCGCCTCCTCGTGCACGAAGGCGGTGACGCCGATCTCGGGATGCAGCGAGCAGACGCCGAGCACGCAGACGTCGGCGCGGATCGCGCGCAGGGCGTCGACCGCCGCGGCCCCGACCGCGACCTGACCCTCCTTGAGGAGCTGCCCGCCGATCAGCACGACCTCGGCGCGCGGGTGCGCCGCGAGCGCGACCGCGATCGGCGGCGAGTTCGTGACGATCGTGCCGTCGTAGTCGGCCGGGAGCAGGCGCGCCAGCTCGAGCGAGGTCGTGCCGCCGTCGAGCACGATCACACGCGCGCCCGCCAGCAGCGGCAGCGCGGCGGAGGCCAGCGCGGCCTTGCGCTCCGGCTCGAGCTCCAGCCGGCGCGCGAACGGGCCCTGGTGCACCGCCGGCGGCAGCGCGCCGCCGTGCACGCGCTGGAGCAGGCCCTGGTCGGCCAGCTCGCGCAGGTCGCGCCGGATCGTGTCCTCGGAGACGCCGAGGTCGGCCACCAGCTGCGACGCGACGACCTTGCCGTGGCGGTCGAGCCGCCCGAGGATCTCGCGTCGCCGTTCCGCAGTAAGCATCCCTGCGGGTTATAGCGGGTTTCTGCGGGTTTCTAAGCGAGTTTCTCGCGCTGGCGCTCCGGAGTGATCTCCACGACGTTCCAGGCGAGCTTCACCGCGCGCATCCCGCGAATCACCCAGCCCGTCGGATCGATCTCCCAACCCCGCAAACCGTGGAACGCCGAGCGCGGGAACGCATGGTGGTTGTGATGCCACGACTCGCCCATCGAGAGCAGCGAGAGCACGAACACGTTGGTCGAGTGGTCGTCGACCGCGAAACGCCGGCGGCCGAAGAAGTGGCAGACCGAGTTGATCGACCAGGTGACGTGGTGCAGCAGGAAGATCCGCACCGGGCCGCCCCACAGCGCCGCCTCGGCCGTCCCGCGCAGCGTCCCGGTGAACGCGAAGCCGAGCAGCGCGGGGAACGCGATCCCGACCGTCACCCACAGCCCGAAGCTGCCGTGGATGAAGCGCATACCGCGGTCCTCGTAGAGATCCTTGGCGTAGCGATTGTGCTCGCTCATGCCCGAGCGCTCGAACAGCCAGCCCATGTGCGCGTACCAGAGGCCGGCGACGGCGCCCCTGAGGCCGCTGCCGTGACCGTGCGGGGAGTGCGGGTCGCCGTCCTGGTCGGTGTGCGCGTGGTGCATGCGGTGGTCGGCGACCCACGACATCACCGGGCCCTGCACCGCCATCGAGCCGAGCGCGGCGACGACGTACTGGACCGGCTTGTAGGTCTGGAACGAGCGATGCGTCAGCAGGCGGTGGAAGCCGAGCGTGACGCCGAGCGCGGTCAGCACGTACATCAGCGCCATGACGGCGAGCGACGTCCAGTCCACCCAGCTGTCCCAGAGCAGGAGCAGCGCCGCCAGGACGCCGAGAAACGGCAGCACGACGCCGGTGAGGTTGAGGAACTGGTGGGTGCGCGACACGACCGTGGGTTTTACCCCGATCGGGCCCCGGATTCTCGCGCTCCGCGACACCCGGGCGAGGGGATTCTTGTAGCCTCATGACAATGGCGGCCGCGACGCTCTCGCCCGAGGCTGCGGATGCCCTGCGCCCCGTGCTCCCGGGGCTGGCCGACGACATCGTCGAGGCGATCTCGGCAGAGGTGCCGGACTACGCGCGCCCGATGGAGGGCGCGTTCGGGCAGACGGTGCGCGTCGGCGTGCAGGTCGCGCTCAACCGCTTCGTCGATCTGCTGATGGGCAGCACTGGCGGCACGCGCCGCGCGCGCGAGACGTACGTGCGGCTGGGCCGCGGGGAGTTCCACGCCGGCCGCTCGCTGGACGCGCTGCTGGCGGCCTACCGGGTGGGCGCGCGGCTCGCGTGGCGGCGCTTCGTCGAGGCCGGCACGCGCGCGGGCTTCCCGCCCGACGCGCTCTACGACCTCGGCGAGGCGATCTTCTCCTACATCGACGAGATCTCGGCGGAGTCGGCCGCGGGCTACGCCGAGGCCCAGTCCGCCGCGGCGGGCGAGAGCCAGCGCCGTCGCCAGGATCTCGTGCGGCTGCTCGCGCAGGAGCCGCCGCCGCCGGCGGAGGCGGTCCGCACGGCGGCGCTGACCGCGGCGTGGGCGCTGCCGCGCATGGTGGCCGCGATCGTCGCGGCCGAGATCGAGCAGCAGGGCGACGGCGCGGACGTCGCCGACGAGATCGCGGCCGCGCTCGCGCGGCGCCTGGGCGCGGACGCCGTCGGCGCCGCGGTCGGCGGGCTCGCGGTCGTGATGATGTCCGACCCCGACGGCCCCGGCCGCCGGCGCGCGCTGGAGAACGCGCTGGCCGGCGAGCGTGCCGCGCTCGGCCCCGCCGTGCCGTGGACCGAGGCCGCCGCGAGCGTCCGCCGCGCCGCCGCCGCGTTCCGGCTCGCCGAGCAGGGCCGCCTCGACGGGACCCCGCCGCCCGGCGGGGTTGTCGCCCGGTCCACCGGCGAGTCGTCGCCCTCCTCGACCGTCCAGTCTTCGTCGCGGCTCGTCGTCGCCGACGAGCACCTGCCGGCGCTGCTGCTCGCGGCTGAGCCGGCGCTGGCCGCCGACCTCGCGCGCACCCGGCTGGCGCCGCTCGACGGGCTGGGGGCGGCGGCGCGCGAACGGCTCGTGGCGACGCTGCGCGCGTGGCTGGACCGGCCCGGGCAGGTGCAGGCGGTGGCGGCGGCGCTCGAGGTCCATCCGCAGACCGTCCGCTACCGGCTCAAGCAGCTGCGCGAGCTGTTCGGCGCGCGGCTCGAGGATCCCGACACGCGCTTCGAGCTCGCGCTGGCCCTGCGCGCGGCCGACGCCGTTCGCTATTCATAGGGACCATGCGCCTTCTTGTGACGGGCGCGGCGGGCATGCTCGGCACGGACGTCGTGTCCGCTGCCGCCGTGGCCCACGACGTCGTCGCGCTCGCGCGCGCCGACCTGGACATCGCCGACGCCGACGCCGTGCGCGCCGCGGTCCGCGACATCCGCCCGAACGCCGTGATCAACTGCGCCGGCTGGACCGACGTGGACGGGGCCGAGAGCGCGGAGGCCGCCGCCACGCTCGTCAATGGCGATGGCGCGGGCCACGTCGCGGCCGCCGCCGCCGAGGCCGGAGCGCACGTCGTGCACGTCTCGACCGACTACGTCTTCGCCGGTGACGCCACCGAGCCCTATCGCGAGGACGCCGCGACGGGCCCGATCGGCGCGTACGGGCGCTCCAAGCTCGCGGGCGAGATCGCCGTCGCCGACGCCGCGCCGTCGTCGCACGCGATCGTCCGCACGGCCTGGGTCTTCGGCCCGCACGGCAAGAACTTCGTCGACACGATGTTGCGCCTCGGCGCCGAGCGCGACACGGTGACCGTGGTCGACGACCAGATCGGCTCCCCGACCTACACCGGGCATCTCGCGCAGGCGCTGGTCGCGATCGCCGACGCGCGTACGCTGGGCGTCCTGCACGTGACCGGCGGCGGCTCCTGCAGCTGGTGGGACCTGGCGAGCGAGACGTTCGCGCGCGCCGGCCTGCAGGTCACCGTCCAGCGCGGCGCGAGCGCCGACCTCGGCCGCCCCGCTCCCCGCCCCGCGTACTCCGTCCTGCTCTCCACCCGCTCCGACGCGCCGGTCCTGCCGGCGTGGCGGGACGGCCTGATCGCCCATCTAGCCGCCCGAGAGGTACTGGCATGAAGCTGCTCGTCTGCGGCGGGGCCGGGTTCATCGGCTCCAACTTCGTCCGCATCCGCACCCGCGACCACGGTGACGACGTCGTCGTGCTCGACAAGCTCACGTATGCCGGGCGGCGCGAGAACCTGGCCGACCTCGACGTGCCGCTGATCGTCGGCGGGATCGAGGATCCGGAGGCCGTAGCGGAGGCGTCGGCGGGCGTGGACGCGATCGTCAACTTCGCCGCCGAGACGCACGTGGACCGCTCGATCTCCGAGCCCGAGGCGTTCATCACGACGCACGCGATGGGGACCTACGTGCTGCTCGAGGCGGCGCGCGCCGCCGGGCTGCGCTACGTCCAGGTCTCGACCGACGAGGTCTACGGGTCGATCGAGGAGGGCTCGTTCACCGAGTCCTCGCCGCTCGCGCCGTCCTCGCCCTACAGCGCGAGCAAGGCCGGCGCCGACCTGCTGGTCGCCTCCTATCACCACACGTTCGGGCTCGAGGCGCTGATCTGCCGCGGCTCGAACAACTACGGGCCCTACCAGTACCCGGAGAAGCTGATCCCGCTGATGGTGCTCAACGCGCTGCACGGGGACGCGCTGCCGGTCTACGGCGACGGCCAGCAGGTGCGCAACTGGATCTACGTGGAGGACTTCGGCCGCGGGATCGGCACCGTGCTCGAGCGCGGCGTGCCCGGCGAGGTCTACAACGTCGGCGGTCCCGACGAGGCGCCGAACCTCGAGGTCGTCCAGCGCATCATCTCCTACACCGGCGCCGACGAGTCGCTGATCGAGTACGTCACCGACCGGCCCGGCCACGACCGCCGCTACTCGCTCGGCTCCGAGAAGGTCAAAGGGCTCGGCTGGCAGGCGCAGGTCCGCTTCGCCGAGGGCCTGGAGCGGACCGTCTCCTGGTACCGCGACAACGCCGCGTGGTGGGAGCCGATCCGCTCCGGCGAGTACCGCGCCTACTACGAGCGCCAGTACGGCAAGAGCCTGGGCTAGTGGGCGTGTCCGGAAGTACGGCGTATAACCCGGCGAATGCACGGGTCGTCGCTGCCTGCGGCGGACGCCGCTCGCATCCTGGTGGTACGTGTGCGGCGGCCGCCGCCCGGCAGCGGCGGGCCGGGCCCGCCGGAATACGTCGTACTTGTGGACGCGTCCACTAGGAGACCAGCCCGCAGGTCGCGTTGACGATCGTGCCGGTGATCGCGCCGGCGCGATCGGACGCGAGGAACGCCGCGGTCTCGGCGATCTGCTCCAGCGCGGGCGCCCGCTTGAGCATCGTGGCCTGCGCGACGCCGGCGAGCACCATCTCGATCGGCGGGCCCTCGGGGATGCCGAGCGTGCGCGCGATCTTCTCGCTCGTCAGCGTCTCGGCGACGGCGGCGGTGTGGATCCCCACCACCCGCACGCCCTGCGGCCCGGTCTCGGCCGCCAGGTAGCGCATGAACGCCTCGCTGGCGGCGTCCGCCGGGCCGGTCCCGCCCATCCCCGCCTGGGCGCCGCGCGACGAGCCGCTCGTGAGGTGCAGGATCACGCCCCCGTCGCGCATCCCGCGCACGGCCGCGCGCGCCGTGTAGAAGCTCGTGAGCAGCCCGTTGGTGACCGGCCGCAGGAGGTCCTGGGCGCTCATGTCGACCAGCGGCGTGCCCTGGCGGTCGCCGCGGGAGATCAGGTTGAACGAGATGTCGATGCGCTCCAGCGTGGCGGCATGGGCATCGACCGCCGCCTCGTCGAGCGCGTCCAGCACGGCGACCTGAGCGCCCGGGATCGTCGTTGCGAGCGCTTCGAGCGGCGCGCGCGTGTGGCCGATCAGGTGCACGGTCGCGCCCTCGCGGGCGAAGGTGCGGGCGACGGCGGAGCCGATCGAGCCGCCGGCGCCGTAGATCAGTGCGGTCTTGTCTTCGAGCAGCATGGCGGGTGTAACGCTGCCCGATCCGCGAACTCATCGGTCGGTTGGGGTCGGCCGGTGAGCGCCGTCGCCACCCACTTCTCCGCGTCCGTCGAGTCGGTGCGCGGGCGGCTCTCCGGGACGGTGACCGCCCGCGGCATCGCGGCGATGCTGCTCGCCCTGCATCCCGACGAGTAACGGCGCCGAGCTGCTCGACGCGACGGCTGACCTCGCCCGAGCGCGACTTCGCGGCAATCGTCGCGAGCGAGTTGCGAACCCCGCGCGCGGTCAAGAAGCTCACGAACCTCTACCCGCTGGCGCGCGCCCGGCTCGACGAGGAGTCGGGCGAGCTCGACGCGTTCCTCGCTGCGCGCGGGCCCGACATGCCCGACTACCAGGCCGTGCTGAACATCCTGACCGTGCTGAGCGGGCGACGCGTCGGGGTTCCTGCTCACGTTCGAGTCAGACGGCCCGCTCGGCGCGTTCGTGGCCGCGGCCCAGCACGGCGAGACGACGAGCACCGAGCCGCTGCGTCGCTGGGCGCCCGAACTCTCGCGCTACTCGTTCGAGACCGGGCAGGAGGTCTACTCGAAGCGTTAGCCGCCGAGCGCGCTCGCGCGCCAGCCGCCCGCCTCTTTGACGAACGTGAACGTCGCGACCTGCCCGGCGTCGCCCTGGCGGACCTGGGCGGTCGCCGTGTTCCCCGTGACGCTGACGCTGCGGACCTGCAGGTCGTAGTCGCTGGCGTCCTCGATCGCGCGCTTCATCTCGGCCTGGCAGTCGCCGCCCGCGGACTTGAGCTCGGCCACCAGCTGCTTGGACAGGATGTCGTTGCAGATCGTCTTGGCGTCGCGCTTGCGGCCGGCCGCGGCGAGGTCGTCGACGACCTTCGCGACGTTGGCCTGCTCGCCCTTGAACTTGCTCGAAGCGCGCGGCGCGGCGCCCGCGCAGGCGCTCAGCGGCAGCGCGAGGAGCACAGTGGCGAGGAGGATGCGGCGCATCGCTGGTGAGAGCGTAGCCGTCACTACGATCCGTGCGGCCGTGACCGCGCTGAGCGCCCTCAATGACGCGGTCCTCGACTGCCGCCGCTGCCCCCGCCTGGTCGAGTGGCGCGAGCGCGTGGCGCGCGAGAAACGGGCCGCGTTCCGCGACGAGACGTACTGGGCCCGGCCGCTGCAGGGCTTCGGCGACCCCGAGGCGCGGGTGCTGATCCTGGGGCTCGCCCCAGCAGCGCACGGCGGCAACCGGACCGGGCGGATCTTCACCGGCGACCGCTCGGGCGATTTCCTGTTCGCGGCGCTGTACCGCGCCGGGCTGTCCAACCAGCCGGAGTCCGTGCACCGCGACGACGGCCTCGCGCTGACCGGCGCCTACGTCGTCGCGGCGGTGCGCTGCGCGCCGCCGGCCAACCTCCCGACGCCCGCGGAACGCGCGCACTGCGCGGACTGGCTGGAGCGCGAGGTCGCGCTGCTCGGCGACCTGCACGTCGTCCTCGCGCTCGGCGGGTTCGCCTGGGAGAGCGCGCTGCGGCTGCGCGCGGCGCTGGGCGGCGAGGTCGCGCGGCCGAAGCCCAAGTTCGGCCACGGCATGGTCGCCGAGGGCGCGCCGTGGCCGCTGCTGGGCTGCTTTCACCCCAGCCAGCAGAACACGTTCACGGGCAAGCTGACGCCCGCGATGATGGACGGCGTGCTCAGCCAGGCCAAGTCGCTCGCCTGGGGCGAGTGAGGCGCTACCTCGAGATCCTGCGCGCGCCGCAGGTCGGCGCGCTCGTCGCGTCGAGCCTGCTCGCGCGCTTCCCGGTCGGCATCAACGCGCTCGCGATCGTGCTCTTCCTGCGCGACAAGACCGGCTCCTACGCCGTCGCCGGCGCGGTGGCGGGGATGCTGTCCGCGGGCTCGGGCGTCGGCGCGCCGGTCCAGGGCCGCCTGGTGGACCGCCTCGGCGCACGCCGCGTGCTGGTCCCGCTCGCGTTCGTGCACGCGCTCGCGCTGGGCGCGATCGTCGGCTTCGCGCAGCTCGGCGCACCGACGGTCGCGCTGGGCGCCTGCGGCTTCGTCGCCGGCTTCGCGATCCCGCCCACCTCGTCCGTGCTGCGCAGCCTGTGGAGCGAGCTGCTCCCGGACCGCCTGCTCCAGCCGGCGTACGCGCTGGACAGCACGATGATCGAGCTGGTCTTCATCACCGGCCCGCTGCTGACCGCGGCGATCGCGGCACTGGCCGCGCCCGCGGGCGCGCTGATCGTCTCGGCGCTCGCCGTGGTGATCGGCACGAGCGTGTTCACGGCGCTCCCCGCCACGCGCCACGTCGACGTGCCGCAGGCGGGCGAGCGCCACTGGCTGGGTGCGCTCGCGTCGCCGGGCGTGCGGACGCTGGTCATCGCCTCGTTCCCGGCCGGCGCCGGCCTGGGCATCCTCGAGGTCGGGATCCCGGCCTTCAGCCGCGCCGAGCACGCCCCCGCGATGGCCGGCGTGCTGCTCGCGCTGTGGAGCCTGGGCAGCGGGATCGGCGGGCTGCTCTACGGCGCGCTCCCGCGCCGCCGCGGCCTGCAGAGCACGCACCTGCTGGTCTCCGCGCTGCTTCCGCTCACGCTGCTGCCGCTGGCCGCCGCGCCGTCGGTGGCCGCGATGGCGGTGCTGGTGCTCCCGGCCGGCTGCTGCATCGCGCCGCTGCTGGCCACCCGCAACGAGCTGGTCGGCGGCGTCGCGCCGCCGGGCATGCGCACCGAGGCCTACACGTGGCCGATCACCGCGTTCGTGGGCGGGATCGCCGTCGGCGCCGCGCTCTCGGGCGTGCTGGTGGAGGGTCCGGGCTGGCGGACCGCGTTCCTGGTCGCCGCCGCGTTCGCCGCCGGGTCAGCAGTCGTGGCAGCCGTAAGGCGCCGGACCGTGATCGCCGTAACGTAGGACCGATGCCAGATCCGCTCGCGCACTTCACCCCACAGGTCCGTGAGTGGTTCGAGCGGGCCTTCGCCGAGCCCACCGCCGCGCAGGCGCAGGCCTGGCCGGCGATCGCCACCGGCGAGCATGTACTGATCTCCGCGCCCACCGGCTCGGGCAAGACGCTCGCCGCGTTCCTGTACGGGCTGGACCGCTTCGTCGCCTCACCGAGCCATGAGCGCACGCGGCTCGTCTACGTCTCGCCCTTGAAGGCGCTCTCCTACGACGTCGAGAAGAACCTGCGCGCGCCGCTGCGCGGCATCGGCGCGGAGCTCAACGTCGCGATCCGCACCGGCGACACGCCGCAGAAGGAACGCCGCGACATGGTCAAGCACCCGCCCGACGTGCTGATCACGACGCCCGAGTCGCTGTACCTGATGCTGACCTCCGGCGCGCGGGACATCTTCGCGGAGGCGGAGACCGTGATCGTCGACGAGATCCACGCCGTGGCCCAGACCAAGCGCGGCGCGCACCTCACGCTGACGCTCGAGCGCCTGGTCGAGCAGGCGGGCCGGGACGTCCAGCGCGTCGGGCTGTCCGCCACCCAGAATCCGCTCGACGAGGTCGGCCGCTTCATGGTCGGGCCGAGCCGGCGCGTCCGGATCGTGGACACCGGCGTGCGCAAGCCGCTCGACCTCAAGATCCACGTGCCCGTGGAGTCGATGGTCGAGCCCGAGCAGATGGACCTCGAGCTGGACCCGTTCGCGGGCCAGGAGGCGACCCGCAAGTCGATCTGGCCGGCGATCTACCCCGAGCTGCTCAAGCTCGTGCGCGAGCACCGCAGCACGCTGATCTTCGTCAACAACCGGCGCGCCGCCGAGCGGCTCGCGCTGCGCCTGAACGAGCTGGCGGGCGAGAGCATCGCGCGCGCGCACCACGGCAGCCTGGCCCGCGAGGAGCGCATCGTCGTCGAGGAGCAGCTGAAGGCCGGCGAGCTGCCGTGCCTGGTCGCGACGTCGTCGCTCGAGCTCGGGATCGACATGGGCGCCGTGGACCTCGTGCTGCAGGTCGAGTCGCCGAAGTCGGTGACCGCCGGGCTCCAGCGCATCGGCCGCGCCGGGCACAATGTCGGCGACACGTCCAAGGGCCGCATCTTCCCGAAGTTCCGCGCCGACCTGCTCGAGTGCGCCGTCGTGGCGCAGCGCATGCGCGAGGGCAAGATCGAGACGACGGTCGTCCCGCGCAACCCGCTCGACGTCCTGGCACAGCAGATCGTCGCGATGGCGGCCTCCGAGGAGACGCTCGAGGTCGACCGGCTGGCCGCGCTGATCGCGCGCACCTACACGTACGCCGAGCTCTCGCGCGCCCAGCTCGAGAACGTCCTGGACATGCTCGACGGCCGCTACCCCAGCGAGGAGTTCGGCGAGCTGCGCCCGCGCATCGTCTGGGATCGCGTCAATGGCACGATCCGCGCCCGCAAGGGCTCGCGCGCGCTGGCGATCACCAACGCGGGCACGATCCCCGACCGCGGGCTGTACTCGGTCAACCTGCCGGACGGCCGCCGCGTCGGCGAGCTCGACGAGGAGATGGTCTACGAGGCCCGCCCCGGCCAGGTGTTCCTGCTCGGCGCGTCGAGCTGGCGGATCGAGGAGATCACGCGCGACCGCGTGATCGTCACGCCGGCGCCCGGCGTCCCCGGCGCCGTCCCGTTCTGGAAGGGCGACGGGCTGGGCCGCCCGCGCGAGCTGGGCGAGGCGATCGGCGCGTTCGCGCGCTGGGCGGTCGAGCAGGACGCGGCGACGCTCGCCCACGACTACGACCTCGACCACAAGGCGGCGGCCAACCTCGTCGCGTTCCTGCGCGAGCAGCAGGACGCCACGCGCGTGATCCCGTCGGACCGCACCGTGGTGGTGGAGCGCTTCCGCGACGAGATCGGCGACTGGCGCGTGTGCGTGCTCTCGCCCTACGGCGGGCGCGTGCACGCGGCCTGGGGCCTGGCGCTGAGCGCCCGCATCCGTGACCAGTACGGCCTCGAGTCCGACGCCATCTGGTCCGACGACGGCATCATCGTCCACCTCCCCGACGCCGACGAGCCGCCGGGCGCCGAGCTGATGCTGATCGAGCCCGACGAGCTCGAGGACCTCGTGGTCGGCGAGCTGGGCGGCAGCGCGCTGTTCGGCGCCCGCTTCCGCGAGAACGCCGGCCGCGCGCTGCTGATCCCGCGCGCCTACCCCGGCCGCCGCACCCCGCTGTGGCAGCAGCGCCTGAAGTCGCAGACGCTGCTCGAGGTCGCGCGCCGCTACGCGCAGTTCCCGATCGTGCTCGAGACCTACCGCGAGTGCCTGCGCGACGTGCTCGACCTGCCCGGCCTGCACGAGCTGCTGACCAGGCTGCACCGGCGCGAGCTGTCGCTCGTCGAGGTCGAGACCGCCACCGCCTCGCCGTTCGCGTCCTCGCTGCTGTTCGACTACGTCGCCACCTATATGTACGAGGGCGACCAGCCCAACGCCGAGCGCCGCGCCGCCGCGCTGGCGCTGGACCGCGAGCTGCTGCGCGAGCTGCTGGGCCAGGAGGAGCTGCGCGAGCTGATCGACCCGGGCGCACTGGAGACCCTCGAGGCCGACCTCCAGCGGCTGTCGGACCGGACGCGGGCCGACTCCGTCGACGGGGTGCACGACGTGCTGCGCCGCGTCGGCGACCTGACCGAGGACGAGGCGCTGCTGCGCGGCGGCACGCTGGCCTGGCTCGAGCAGCTGCGCGGCGAGCGCCGGGCCGCGGTGCTGCGGATCGGCGGCGAGCCGCGCTGGGTCGCCGCAGAGGACGCCGGCCTGTACCGCGACGCGCTCGGCGCCGTGCCGCCCTCCGGGCTGCCGGAGGCGTTCATCGCCGACGTCCCGGACGCGCTGGAGCGCCTGGTGCGCCGCTATGCGCGCACCCACGGGCCGTTCGAGACGCGCGCGCTGCGCGAGCGCTACGGCATCGACCTGACGCCGGTGCTGGAGCGCCTGGAGCAGTCCGGCGAGCTCGTGCGCGGGGAGCTGCGCCCCGGCGGCACGGCGCGCGAGTGGTGTGACCCGGAGGTGCTGCGGCGCATGCGCCGCGCCTCCTTGGCCGCGCTGCGGGCGGAGATCGAGCCCGCCGACCAGCGCGCGTTCGCGCGCTTTCAGGCGAGCTGGCAGGGCGTGGACCGCCACCCCCCGTCCGGCGCCGGCGTGGACCGGCTGCGCGACGTGCTCGTTCCGCTGCAGGGGCTCGCGCTGCCGCTCGAGGTGTGGGAGCGCGACGTGCTGCCGCGCCGCACCGGCGCCTATTCGCCGTCGTGGATGGACCAGCTGTGCGCGAGCGGCGAGCTGGTGTGGGTCGGCGCCGGCGCGCTCGGGCGCTCGGGGCGCGTCGCGCTCTACTTCCGCGAGGACGCGCCGCTGCTCGGGCCGCCGCCGCGTGGCGGTGAGCCGCCGTCGGAGCCGATCCACGAGCAGCTCCGGGAGCGCCTGCGCGCCGGGGCGTGCTTCTTCAGCGACCTGCTGACGGACGTCGCCGGCCCGACGACCGAGGAGCTCCAGAACGCGCTGTGGGATCTCGTGTGGGCCGGCGAGGCGACCAACGACGCGTTCGCGCCGCTGCGCTCGCCGAAACTCACGCCGCAGTGGAGCCAGCGCGCGCGGACCGAGCGCCGGCGCAGCTTCTCGGCGCGCCGGCGCGGCGCCACCCCGGCCGTGCAGGGCCGCTGGTCGCTGACCGGCGCGCTGTTCGGCCCCGGCGACGATCCGGCGGCCCGCCGCCGCACGCAGGCCGAGCTGCTGCTCGAGCGCTACGGGATCGTGACCCGCGAGCAGGTGCTGGCCGAGGGCATCCCGGGCGGCTTCTCCTCGCTGTATGACTCGCTGGCCACGCTGGAGACGCTCGGCGTCGCCCGCCGCGGCTACTTCGTCGAGGGGCTCGGCGGCGCGCAGTTCGCGCTCCCGGGAGCGGTCGAGCGGCTGCGCGCGCAGCGCGACGACGACGCCGCGCCCCCGCTCGTGCTCGCCGCGACCGATCCGGCGCAGCCGTACGGCGCCGCGCTCAAGTGGCCCGACAGCGCGCGCCGGCCGGCGCGCCAGGCCGGCGCCTACGTCGTGCTGGCGGGCGCCGAGCCCGTGCTGTTCGTCGAGCGCGGCGGCAAGGGGCTGCAGGTGCTGGCCGACGACGAGCGCGTGGACGCCTGCCTGGCCGCGCTCGCCGACGCGGTCAAGCGCGGCCGCGTGAAGCGGCTCGCGCTCGAGCGCGTCGACGGCGAGCCGGTGGTCGGCTCGGCCTATGAGGAGCGGCTGCTCGACCTCGGCTTCCGTGCCGGGCCGCGCAAGCTCACGCTGACAGCGTGAAGCGGCGTCGACGCCGAGACCTGCTCGGCTGAGGCCGAGGACTCCTCGGCCAGCTGGCGCACTTCCTCGGCGACCACCGCGAACCCGCGCCCCCGATCGCCAGCATGAGGGCGACGACGAGTCCGTATCCGGCGCCCAGCTTGGCGGCGATCGGGAGGTTTCGGAAGATCTGCACAGATCGTCCATCGGCAGTAGACGAACGTTCTACCGTTGCCGTGTCAGGGCTTAAACGTCGCGTTTCCTGACCATTGGCATACTCGCAGCGGTGCCGGAGGGCGACACCATCCACCGCGCTGCCAACCGCATCCGCCCGGTGCTGGCGGGCCACGTACCGGACGCGCTCGCGACGCACGCGCGCTTCGCGCGCGATCGCTGGCCGGAGCGGCTGAGCGGCCGCGCGGTGACCGCGGTGGATGCGCGCGGCAAGCATCTGCTGATCCACTTCGAGGGCGGGCTGCTGATCCACTCGCACCTGCGCATGACCGGCCAATGGCGCGTCCGCGACGCCGGGCCCGAGCTCCCGCCGCGCACCTGGCTCGCGATCGCGCGCGGCGAGCGCGAGGTGCTGCAGCTCAACGGCCCGGTGCTGGAGCTCATGACCGAGGCCCGCGCGCGCTCAGACCGGCGGATCGCCGGGCTCGGTCCGGACATCCTGGGCGCCGAGTTCGACGAGGCACGCTTCCTGCGGCGGCTGCGCGAGGACGATCCGACCCGGCCGATCGGCGACGCGATCATCGACCAGCGCGTGATCGCGGGGATCGGCAACCTCTGGAAGGCCGAGGCGTGCTTCGAGGCCGGCGTGGACCCGTGGCGGCGCACCGGCGAGGTCTCCGACGCGGAGGCACTGGCGATCGTCCGCGCCGCCCGGCCGCGGATGCAGGAATCCGTCGCCGACGGGCTGCACGAGCGCTTCAAGGTCGTCTACGGCCACGCCGGCGAGGCCTGCCCGCGCTGCGGCGAGGCGTCGAAGATCGTGGCGCGTGGGCAATGGGACGACAATCGCCGGACATACTGGTGTCCGAGATGTCAGCGATGAGGCGGATCGGACACAAGGGCGCGGACCTGATCGTCCCGGGCAATACACCTGCGTCCTTCGACGCGGCGCTGGCCCACGGCGTGGACATGATCGAGTTCGACGTGCTCCCCGAGGAGCGCTACAAGCCGACCACCAGCCGGCTGCTACTGGCACACGACTACGACCACATCGAGGGCGCGCCGACGCTCGAGGACGGACTCTCCCACCTCGCCTCGAGCCCGTTCCGCAGCGTGGAGCTCGACGTCGACCTCAAGCTGCCGGGCTACGAGGAGCGCGTGATCGCCGCGCTGCGCGAGTACGGGCTGGTCGAGCGGACGCTGATCTCGACCAACTGGATGCGCTCCCTGGTCATCCTGCGGGCGCTCGAGCCGCGCGTCCGGCTCGGCTGGTCGGTGCCGCGGGTGCGGCGCGACTGGATCGCCTCGCCGCTGACCAAGCTCCCCGCCTACGTGGCGATCGGCATCGTGCGCCGGCGCCTGCCGCGCGTCGTCGCCGGCCATATGGCGGCCGGGCGCTGCGACGCGCTGATGTCGCACTGGGCGCTCGTCACGCCCAAGCTCGTGCGATCGGTCCGCGACGCGGGCGGCGAGCTCTACGTGTGGACGGTCGACGAGGCGCCGCGCATCGGCCGGCTCCAGAAACTCGGCGTGACCGGCGTGATCACCAACGACCCGCGGCTGTTCGCTCAGCTGCCCAGCGCGCAGGTCGCCGCCGAGTAGCCGGAGGGGTCGGCCCCGGCGCTGGACCGGTGTCCGGCCTCGGTGGGCAGCTGGGCCATGCGCGGGAGCGCGTCGCCCTTGCGCCAGCGGAAGCGCACGACGCCGCGCAGCACGACGGAGCCGTTGGGCTTCGCGAACGTGAAGCTCCAGCCCGACTCGACCGGCAGCCCTTTGCCGGCCCCGACCACGTGCCAGCCCGAGTCGGCGCCGTCGACGTCGTTCCAGGCGCCGGCATCGTCGCGGTACTGCACGTTGAAGCGCATCGACAGCCGTGCGCCGCGCGGCATTCCGGGCATCGAGGCGCGCACGCCGATCGTGTCCGGGCGCTTGGCGCTGTCGCAGACGTTGACGGTGGCCCACAGATCCGGGTCATCCTTCGCATGCGCCGCCGCGGGCGCGAGCAGGATGCCCAGGAGGGCGGTCAGCAACGTCTTTCGCAACGACATCACCGTACGTAACGCCCGTCCACCGTCAGAGTTGTGATGGATCGAGAGCCCGAGCGTAGTACGGGTGTGACGGCCAGCACCGCGACCCTCCCGGCCTCGGCATCGGAGGCGCTCGATTTCGATGCGCTCTACCGCCAGGCGCGGGACGACGTCTTCGCCTACGCCGCGACGCTCCTGCGCGACGCGGCGGCCGCCGAGGACGTGACCGCCTACGCGTTCGAGCGCGCGTTCCGCAAGCGCTCGCGCTACGACGCCCGCCGCGGCTCGCCGCGCGCGTGGCTGTTCGGCATCGCCCGCAACGCCGCGCTGGACGAGCTGCGCCGCCGCAAGCGCGCTGCCGAGGCCGAGATCCCGCATCCACTCGCGGACCCGCCGCCCGACGAGGCGGCCGAGCTGGCCGCACAGCGCGACGCCGTGCGCGCGGCCCTGAACCGGATGCCGGCGCGCGAGCGCGAGCTGATCGCGCTCAAGTACCACGCCGACCTGTCCAACGCCGAGATCGCCGCGGTGCTCGGTGTCAGCGCCACCAACGCCGGCACGCTGCTGCACCGTGCCATGACCAAGCTCCGGGAGACCATCGATGTCTGACCTCGAGACGCTCCTGCGGGAGCTGCGCCCCGAGCCCGATCCGGCGTGGACCGCGCGCCTGGACTCGCGCGTCGCCAACCGCTTTCCCGCCCCGCCGCCCAAATGGCGGCTGCCGTTCATGTTCCTGCGCCGCAACGTGCTCGCGGTCGGGTCGCTGGCCGCGCTGGCGCTCGTGATCGTGTTCGTGGCGACCCAGGTGAACCACAGCGGCAGCGACGGGTTCTCCTCGGACTCGGCGAAAAGCGGCTCCAGTGCCTCGCGGCCAGCCGGGAAGACCGCCTCCGGCGGGCTGGCCGGCAGCAGCGCAAGCCCCGATGCCGCCGTCCCCCAGGCGCGTGCCCAGCTGCGCAGCGCCGAATTGACGATCTCGGTCCCGAATGCGGACGTCGACACGCTGTCCGATCGCGCGATCCGCGTGGTCGACGGGCTCGGCGGCTACGTCTCGGACTCGTCGGTGAGCACGACCGCGAGCCGCGCCAGCGCCTCGCTGACGCTCGCGATCCCGTCCGACAAGCTCCAGCAGGGGCTCGCCCAGCTCTCCAAGCTCGGCCATGTCACGCGGCGCACGCAGGAGGCGACCGACGTCACCGACCAGAAGGCGCAGCTGGAGGCCGCCGTGCGCGACGCCCGCGCCGATCAGGCCGGACTGCGGCGGCGGCTCGCCAAGGCGGCCACCGACAAGGAGCGCTCGCACCTGCGCGCGCTGCTCGAGACCGCGGCGCGGCGGATCACCGCGCGCGAGCGCGCCGTGGCGAAGCTCGGACGCGAGGTCGCCTACGCGAACGTCGAGCTGACCATCCGCGGCGCACGCAAGCACGCGGCGGCCGCCCCGCCGCCCGGCCGCTGGACCCCGGGCGACGCGCTGCACGACGCCGGCCGCGTGCTCGAGGTCGCCGCGGGCGTGCTCGTGATCGCGCTCGCGCTGGGGCTTCCGATCGCGCTCGTGGTCGCCCTGATCGCCGTCGCCGGGCGGATCACCGCGCGCCGCAGGCGCGAGCGGGCGCTAGAGATGGCGTGATACGTGGTATGCCTGCGGCGTGGACGCGCACGCCGCTACGGACCTCCTCGGCCAGGTCCCCGTCTTCGGGGGCCTCGGCCCGGACGACCTCGCGCTGATCGCGGAGGTCTCGCACCCGCGCCGTTTCGGTCCCGGCGAGGTCGTGGTCCGCGACGGCGATCACTCGAACACGTGCTACGTCGTGCGCTCGGGGCACGCGCGGGCGGTGCGCGAGCACCCCGACGGCCGCCAGATCGCGCTGGCGACGTTCGGCCCCGGCGACATCTTCGGCGAGCTCGCGATGTTCGACGACGAGAAGCGCTCGGCGACGGTCGAGTCGATCGACGCGCTGGAGACGCTCGCGATCCTCGGGCCCGACATGCGGCGGCTGATGCTCCGCCGCCCGCAGCTCGCGGTCGCGCTGGCCGTGACGCTCGCGCGGCGCCTGCGGGCGACGAACGAGCGGCTCGCCAGCCAGTCCTTCCAGACGGTGCAGAGCCGGGTGGCGACCGTCATCTACCAGCTCGTCGAGCAGGCGCGCATCGAGGGCGCCGGTGCCGTGGACGTGCCGATCACCGCGACACAGGCCGAGGTCGCGATGCTGGCGGGCTCCTCGCGCGAGTCCGCGTCGCGGTTCCTGGCGACGCTCGAGCGGGCAGGTGTGATCTCCCAGGGGCGTGGACGCCTTACCGTTCATGACCCCGAAGCGCTGCGCAACTATGTCTATTGAGCTGGAGACGTCCTACGGTGGTGTCGTGGTCCGCGGCGACGACCTGCTGGTCATCACGCCCACGGGCAAGCGCGTGACCGGGCTGCCCAAGGGCGGGATGGAGGCGGGCGAGACGCCCGAGGAGACCGCGACGCGCGAAGTTCGGGAGGAGACCGGCGTCGTGGCGGCGGTGCGCGAGCCGCTCGGGGACGTCCGCTACACCTACCGGCGCGGCGGCCGGCGCGTTCGCAAGACCGTGCACTTCTTCCTCTGCGACTACGTCGAAGGGTCCACCGAGGACCACGACAACGAGGTCGACGACGCCCGCTGGATCCCCGTCGCGACGGCCCGCGAGCAACTCAGCTACCCCGGCGAGCGGGCGCTGATCGAGCGCCTGCTGTCCAAGTTGCCGTCGGGTCGCTAGTCTGCCGCTCCGTGCAGGTCCTTAACTTCTACTCCACGGTCTTCGCCGACCAGATGAAGCGCGGGCGCAAGACCGCCACGATCCGGCTCGGAGACAAGCGGCACAAGTACCGCAAGAACCAGGTCGTGCTGGTCACCGTCGGCTATCAGTACTCGCCCCGCGAGAAGCTGTTCCATGCGGTGATCGACAATGTGGAGGTCAAGCGGGTGAAGGACCTCTCGCCGCGCGACATCGAGCACGACAACCCCGAGTTTCGCCGCACCGAGGAGCTCGTGCACTTCCTCAAGCAGATCTACGACCGCGACGTCGCGCTCGACGACACGGTCACCGTCGTCCGGTTCTCCCAGATCGTCGAGAACCCGCCGGACTTCCAGGATCGCCTGCGCGGCGTCGGCGGGGCCCAGAACTAGCCGCCGCGCGAGTTCGGCCCGCCGCGCGAGTTCGGCCTGGCGAGCCCCGCGAGTTCCCCTGGCGCCGGCGCCCTTCCCCCCGCTGACGGAACTCGCCGAAGCATTGCCCCTGGGCAATGCGGCTGGCACTCTTGTGAAGAGAGTGCCAAAAGGGCCTTGACGACCTCGACTTTCGTCGTATCATGGTCGGCCGCTGGCACTCTCGCCACGAGAGTGCCAAAGGTTTATCGCTGGTACCGATCTGAGTGGAGGTCACTCAATGAAGCTCAAGCCCCTGGGCGATCGCCTGATCGTCAAGGCCGTGGAGGAGGAGGCGACGACCGCTTCCGGCATCGTTCTTCCCGATACGGCGAAGGAGAAGCCGCAGAAGGGCAAGGTCCTCGCGGTCGGCGACGGCAAGCTCGACGACAACGGCCAGCGCGTCCCCCTCGACGTCACCGAGGGCGACGAGGTCCTGTACTCCAAGTACGGCGGCACCGAGATCACGGTCGAAGGCGAGGACCTGCTGGTCCTGCGTGAGTCCGACGTTCTCGCCAAGGTCACCGACTGAATCGCTAGGGAGAACTAGAGACACATGGCTCACAAGGAACTGAAGTACGACGTCGACGCGCGCAAGGCGCTCGAGATGGGCGTCGACGCGGTCGCCAACGCCGTCAAGGTGACGCTCGGCCCGCGCGGCCGCTACGTCGTGCTCGACAAGAAGTTCGGTGCTCCGACGATCACGAACGACGGCGTGACGATCGCGCGCGAGATCGAGGTCGAGGACGTCTTCCAGAACCAGGGCGCACAGCTCGTCCGCGAGGTCGCCACGGCGACCAACGACGTCGCCGGCGACGGCACGACGACCGCGACGGTGCTCGCCCAGGCGATCGTCCGCCAGGGTCTGAAGAACGTGGCTGCCGGGGCGAACCCGCTCAGCCTCAAGCGCGGCATCGAGATCGCCGTCGAGCAGGTCGTGGAGCACATCCGCAACCAGTCCAAGGAGATCTCCGGCAAGGACCAGATCGCTCGTGTGGCGACGATCTCGGCCGGCGACGACGAGATCGGCGACGTGATCGCCGACGCGATCGACAAGGTCGGCAAGGACGGCGTGGTCAACGTCGAGGAGGGCCAGACGTTCGGCATGGACCTCGAGTTCACCGAGGGCATGCAGTTCGACAAGGGCTACATCTCGCCCTACATGGTCACCGACCAGGAGCGCATGGAGGCGGTCCTCGAGGACCCCTACATCCTGATCGCCAACCAGAAGATCGGCTCCGTCCGTGACCTCCTGCCCGTGCTCGAGCAGGTCATCCAGTCCGGCCGGCCGTTGCTGATCATCGCCGAGGACGTCGAGGGCGAGGCGCTGGCGACGCTGGTCGTCAACAAGCTGCGCGGCACGTTCACCGGCGTGGCCGTCAAGGCCCCGGGCTTCGGCGACCGCCGCAAGCGGATGCTCGAGGACATCGCGATCCTCTCCGGCGGCGAGGTCATCACCGAGGAGATGGGCCTCAAGCTCGAGAACACGCAGATCTCGCAGCTCGGCCGCGCGCGGCGCGTCGTGGTCGCCAAGGACAACACGACCCTGGTCGACGGCTCGGGTGACGCGGACGCCATCAAGGGCCGCATCAACCAGATCAAGACCGAGATCGAGAACACCGACTCGGACTTCGATCGCGAGAAGTTGCAGGAGCGCCTCGCCAAGCTGTCCGGCGGTGTCGCCGTGGTCAAGGTCGGCGCGGCCACCGAGACCGAGATGAAGGAGAAGAAGCACCGCGTCGAGGACGCCCTGCAGGCGACCCGCGCGGCGCTCGAGGAGGGCATCGTGCCCGGCGGCGGCGTCGCCCTGCTCGAGGCCACCTCGGCGATCAACCTCGACGTGATCCCGATCGACGACGAGAAGACCGGCGCGCGGATCGTGCTGCGCGCGCTCGAGGAGCCGCTCCGCCAGATCGCGGAGAACGCCGGCTTCGAGGGCTCGGTCGTCGTCAACGAGGTCCGCAAGTCCGCGGCCGGCGTCGGCCTCAACGCGGCCACCGGCGAGTACGTCGACCTCGTCTCGGACGGCGTCATCGACCCCGCGATGGTTACGCGCTCCGCGCTCCAGAACGCGGCCTCGATCGCCAAGAACATCCTGACCACCGAGGCGATCGTCGCCGAGGTCCAGGACAAGGACAACGGCGGCGGTGGCGGCGGCGGTATGCCCGACATGAGCGGGATGATGTAGCCACGCGCCCGGAGGGCGATGCTCGCGGTCGCAGCGTCGTCTGATCTTCGAGGGCCCGGCATGCGCCGGGCCCTCGGCGTTTAATGGCGCCCATGGACGATCTCGCAGGGCGCGTGAGCCGCTTGGAACGGCTCGTCGACGACCTCTACAGCCGGCTCGGCGCGCGGGCGCCCGAGACTCCCCTCGAAGAGTTCGCGCCCGGGTTTCAGGACATGGGGTTCGGCGCCGGACCGAGCGTGAGCACCGAGGTCCGGGAACTCACGCTGCAGGGCAAGCAGATCCAGGCGATCAAGCTCTACCGCGAGCAAACGGGCTGCGACCTGCGTACGGCGAAGGACGTCATCGACGGGCTGCGCTGAGCCAGTCGATGCGCAGCGCGCCGTCGACGACGCGACGCGACGCGACCTGCGCACGCTCACGCTCGAGCGAGCGCCGTTCAAGGGCGGCGCGTGCGCTGGGCGGCTACCCGGATGCGACCGCGGCGCGCGCGGTGCGCATCGACCGCTACGGGCTGGACCTGCGGGTCAGCACGCCGCGCGGCGACGCGACCTGAGCCGGTGGCCGCGCCGGGCGGCCTGCGCGCCGCCACGGTCGAATTGGCGCGCCGCTCTAGCGTCTGAACGTGAGCGACTTCTTGAGGATCGACGCCGGTTTGGCGCCGTTGCGCGACTGGGTCACGGTCAGGGTCGCCTTGAGCTTCTTCGCCTTCTTGACAAGCTTGCGGCCGGTGGCGTTGAGCTTGACCGTAACCTTGCGCGACTGCCCGCCGGACAGCGTCACCGTCGCCTTGCCGATCGTCACCAACTTGGGCTTGGCGCGCGCGGCGGAGCCCTTGCTGCCGGGGAGCCCGGCCACGTACTCGTGCGTCTGGATCAGGTAGACGAGGCTGCAGCGGTCCTGCGGCGGTCCGACGCAGATCTGGTTGGCTGTCACCGACGTGCCGTGCACCTGCGGGTCGGTGATCTTGGCTGTGGCGACAATGGACGGCATGATCGGCGTGCTGGCCGGCGGCGTCGCGGTGACCGGAACGGCCGAACCGGCCGGAGCGACCGCCACCACGCCGGTGAGCCGCCCGACCGCGGCCTGGCCGTTGTTCGGCGAGCCGGTGAACCAGACGTTGCCATGGGGATCGGCGGCGACCTCCCACGGCGCGAGCGCCGCGCCGAGCCGATAGGCGGTCGCGGTCGGCACGGGACCGGGAACGAGCTTGACGATCGCGTTCGCGCCCGGCGCCGAGAAGGAGCCGAACACGGCCAGCCAGACGCTGCCGTCGCTCGCCACCGTGAGGCCGCGCGGCATTCCCGCGCCGAGGCCCGACCCGAAACCCTGCAGCGGGTACTCGACGAGGCTGCGCGTCGCGGGATCGAGATGCCCGACCGCGTGCGTGTTGCGGTTCGAGTACCAGACCGTGCCGTCGGCGGCGACGGCGATGTCGGCCGGCCCCGTGCCGGAGTAGGTGCCCGAGCACGGGCTGACCGCGATGCACGGCAGCTCGTACTCGGTGTAGGCGGCGCCGACGGCGTGGGCGATGCGGTAGCCCGGATTGCCGTTGTCTGACTCGGTGAACCACGGCGACCCGTCGGGGGCGAGCGCGATGCCCATCGGCTTGGCGTCATAGCGGATCGAGTCGAACGTGCCCGACTGGAACGCGATGTTGGTCGACTCGGCGATCCCGAACGCGGGCGAGACCTGCGCGATCCGGTCGCCGAGGTACTTCGGCGAGCTCGTCGCGTCGATCTCCGTGAACCACGCGCTCCCGTCGCTCGCCGCCGCGATCCCCCACGGCGCGATCTTCTCGGACGTGCTCGTCGACGTCATGGTCGCGCCGTCGAGCCGGCCAACGACGCCGTCGCTGCGCGTCCACCACAGCGTGTTGAGCGCCGGGGCGAAGGCCACGTCGCGGATCTGGGTCGCGCAGCAGGTCTGGTTCGGCGGCGTGGTCAGCGGCGTGATCCCGTTCGCGGTGCCCGGGACGGCGGCCGCAGGGTCCAGGCGGCCGATCGGCGGGCGCTGCGTTCCGTCGTCGGTGCCGAAGTACACCGTGCCGTCGGGCGCAACGTCCAGCCCCAGGCTCATCTTCAGCGGGGCCGGCAGGTTGAAGTACTCGGGCACCGTGTCGGCGCGCGCGGCGGGCGCCGCAACGGCGGCGGCCGCCACTGCGGCGGCGATCAGACCTCTCATGCACCCGATCCTCACGCGGCGCGGCGCGCAGCGCACTCCCCACCCGGCTAGGCCCGCGACGTCAGATGCCAGCCGCCGCAGACCTCGCAGTGGTACACGTTCGCGCGCCGCCCGCGGCCGGGCGCGTGCATCAGCGCGAACGCCCGCGCCTCGGCCTCCGACGCGTAGCGGTCCTTGGCCGCGCAGACGGCGCGCAGGCGCTCAGGGTCGGGCCGCGAGACGCGCAGCGGGCGCGGCGGTGGTGTCCGAGGGTGGCGCCGCGGCACTCAGTCCTTGACCCGCTTGCCGCCGAGCTGTCCGTCGACCTTTCCCTTGCGCAGGCGCAGCGAGCCCGCGGCCGCGGCGGGGCCGCTCACGCTGATCCGTCCCGTGCCCTTGTAGCTGACCGAACCGGTCACGCGCACACCCGTGACCCACTCGGCCGCGTGCAATTCGATCCCCGAGCGCGACAGGACGAGCGAGCCGCTGCGCAGCCCTTCGACCTTCGTCCGGCGCGGGAGGCCGGTGCGGATCGCCTCCGCGGCGGCGTCGTGGAACACGCCCTCGAGCGTCACCAGCACGGCGGCGGCCGTGTGACCGGGGCGGCCCTTGGCCAGCACGGCGCGCAGGCCGCCGGACGTCGCGGCGCGGTAGGCCACGGCGGCCAGCAGCGGCTTGGGTGCCTTGGCGCCCGTCCGCTGCTCGCACGGGACGGGCTCGCCGCCGGCCAGGAACGCCGCCAGTCCGTCCGTCGCGCAACCGCTGAAGTCGTTGCGCAGGACCGAATGGCCGGTGTCGGGCACCGCGAGCACGCGCACGTTCGGGTAGCTGGAAGCGATCCGCTGCGCGTCCTCGAGCGGCGTCCGGGTGTCGTCGCGGCCGCTGAGGATGAGCGTGCGCACGGGCGGACCGGGCGTGGCGACGGGCTCCGGGCGCGCCGTCGGCGGCCACTTGGCGCACAGCGACGCGGTCGAGTTGTCGTAGACCGCGGTGGGGCTGAACGGCGCGAACGCGCTCGCGCCACCCAGCGCGGCGAGGTACGCGCCGACGCCGCCGGCGCGGCCGGCCAGCGGGGCGTCCGGCGCCCACGGCAGCGCCGACTCCGTGCAGAACGTGGCGAAGAAGCGCGCGCTGTTGATCCCGCTGTCGTCCTGCAGGCCGCCGCGCCGGAAGCCGAAGCGCGCGCTGGTGGAGCTCGGCACGCGGACGATCGAATGGATCAGCGGCGCGGCGTCGCCGTGCGCCAGCGACGCGACCGCTGCCGGCAGCTCGGAGCGCAGCACCGGATCCAGGTCGGCCGCGGCGAGCGCGTCCAGCAGCGCCGTCTCGCGCACCCGGACGCGACCGATCACGCGTCCGGACGTGGTCACGAGCGGGCCGCGCACGGCACCCCTCTGCAGCCGGTGCGCAGCCTGGGTGAGCGCGTTCTCGACGTTCGGGACCGTGCGCTTGCACGACGCGTCGGCGGCGCACACCTCGGTGAGCATTCGCGGAGCGCTCTTGATGGCGTTGAGCCCGACGGCGTCGAGCCCGTCCGTTCCGACCGCGGAGTCGAGCACCAGCGCCGCCGTGTGCGCCGGGAAGCGCCGCGCGTACTCGCCGGCGACCTTCGTCCCGTAGGAGACGCCGAGCACCACCAGCGGGTCCACCCCGATCGCCGCGCGCACGTCCTCGAGATCCTTGGCGGTCTCGACCGTCGTCATGAACGTCCGCCGGTCGCCGAGCGCGCCGGCGCACTGGTCGACATTGAAGTCGCACCCCACGGCGCCCGAGTCGCCGGTCCCGCGCTGGTCGAGGAAGAGCAGGTCGTAGGACCCGCGCACGCCCTTGAGCACGTCGGCGACGTCCGCCACAAGCGGGATCGCGGACTGGCCGGGGCCGCCGGCGAGGAACGCGATCGTCCCCACGCGCGGACCGGTCGCCGGCAGCACGGCGTAGCTGAGCGTCTGGGTGCCGGGCACCGCGCCGGTGTGGTCGAGCGGGACGGTCAGAGTCGCGCAGCGCGCGCCGGTCGGGCAGGGCGCCGCGGCGCTCGCCGGGGCGGCGGCGAGCAGGGCGACGACGGCGGAGAGGAGCGTGAGGCGCGCGAGCATGGACAGTCGAGCCTACATGCCGCTCGGCATCCACTGAGCGCGCGCCATGCGCGACCATGCAGCGATGCGCACCTTCGCCGAGCTGCCGGCGCAGATCGCGGCGCTCACGCGCGAGCACGAGCGGCTGTCGGTCGTGCTGCTGGACGCGTTCGGGTGGGAGTTCGTGCAGCGCCACGCCGACCATCCGCTCCTGCGCCGGCTGGAGATCGAGCCGGTGGCGTCGCAGTTTCCCTCCACGACCACGGCGCACCTGACGACGCTCTACACCGGGCTGCCGGTCGCCGAGCACGGGCTCTACGAGTGGCAGGTCTATGAGCCGGCGCTGGACGCGGTGATCCTGCCGCTGCCGTTCCTGCCCGCGCGCGGGGAGGACCCACCGCTCGCCATCGAGCCGTCCGCGCTCGTGCCGGCGACCTTCTGGCAGGCGCTCGACGTGCCGTCGACCGTGCTCCAGCCGGCGAAGATCTGGCCCTCCCGCTACGGCTCGGCGGCGTTCGCGGGCGCGACCGTGCGCGCGTTCGAGAGGCTCGAGGAGGGCGTCGCACAGCTCGGGATCCACCCGGGCCTCACCTACCTGTACTGGGACCGCATCGACGCCGTCGGCCACGTCCACGGCCCGGGCTCCGAGCGCTTCGACGCCGCGGCGCGGCAGGCGCTCGATGCGCTGGCCGGCGTTCCGGGCCCGCTGCTGGTGACCGCCGACCACGGCCAGATCGGCGTCGCGGCGATCGACCTGCTCGACGAGGTCTGGCCGCAGCTCGGTGCGCGGCTGCGGCGCGACGGCCGCGGACGCCCGCTCCCGCCCGCGGGCTCGGCGCGCGACTGCTTCCTGCACGTCGACGATCCCGAGACCGTGGCGGCCGAGCTGGCCGAGCGGCTCGGCGACCGCGCGGAGGTCCGCCTCGCCGCCGAGCTCTTCCCCGCGGCCGGCGAGCGCCTGCGCGCACGGCTCGCCGACGTCTGCGTGCTGCCGGCGCCCGGCCGGATGGCGTGGCTCGGCGCCTTCCCGCACCCCCAGCTGCGCTTTCGCGGCCACCACGGCGGTCGCACGCCCGAGGAGGAGACGACCTGGGTCGGCGTCGACCTCTAACAGCAGGTGCGACGATGTGGCGTATGGAATCCGGCGTCGGCTACGCCGAGCTCGACCCCGACGCCCAGGAGCGCTTCGTTCCGCTGCGACGGCTGCTCGGGGTCACGAGCTTCGGCATCAATCAGGTCCTGCTGCGCCCCGGCGAGCGCGGGCGTATCCACCGCCACGCGACGCAGGAGGAGGTCTATCTCGTGCTCGCGGGCACGCTGACCCTGCTGATCGAAGGCGAGGAGCACACGCTCGGGCAGGGAGAGCTGGCGCGGGTGGCGCCGGACGTGCGCCGGCAGCTCGTGAACGCGCACCAGGAGGATCTGCTGCTGGTCGCGCTGGGCGGGGCCACCGAGCATGTCGGCCGCGACGGCGAGGCGTTCACGAGCTGGGAGCAGACTGAAGGCGCGCCGCCGCAGGAGGTCCCGCTGCCTGCGGACCTGCCGCTGCGCTGATGCGGCTCGAGCACATCGGTCCGCTCGGGCACGACCGCTGGGAGGAGCTGCGCGACGGCGAGGAGGACCCGTTCCGCGCCGAGGACCTGTCGATCCGGTGGCGCTCCAAGGACCTCTATACGGTGCTGTTCGACGGCGACCGGCCGGTCTCGATGTCGGGCTGGTCGTCGCGGAGACCGACGCCTTCCCGGTCGTCGGCGTGGGCGACGTGTTCGTGACGCGCTCGCGCCGCGGCGAGGGCCTGTCTCGCCCGGTCATGGCGGCCTCGCTGGAGCGCGCGGCGACGCTCGGGCCGGACGTGGCGATGCTCTTCTGTGGGGCGCACAACGTGGGCCTGTACGCCCACTTCGGCTTCGCGGAGATCGCCGCGCCGGTGATCGTCGGCCAGCCCGGCGGGCTCGAGATCGCGATGCCGCCGCATGCCATGTGGCGCGAGCTGCGGGGCGCTCCGCCACCGGCCGACGGCCCCGTCAGGGTGCGGGGACTGCCGTTCTGACGTCCTCGAAGGCGGCGATCGCGCGGTCGATGTCCGCGAGCGAGTGCGCCGCCGACATCTGCGTACGGATCCGCGCCGCGCCGCGCGGGACCACGGGATACGAGAACGCGACGACGTAGATCCCGCGCTCCAGCATCGCCTCGGCGGTGCGGCCGGCGAGCACCGCGTCGCCGTACATGACCGGCGCGATCGGGTGGTCGCCGGGCAGCACGTCGAACCCGAGCTCGGTCATGCGTCCGCGGAAGCGCGCGGTGTTCTCGCGCAGTCGGGCGCGCAGCTCGCCGCCGCCCTCGAGCAGGTCGAGCGCCTTCAGCGACGCAGCGGCGATCGGCGGCGCGAGCGTGTTCGAGAACAGGTAGGGCCGCGAGCGCTGGCGCAGCATGGCGACGATCTCGGAACGTGACGCCGTGTAGCCGCCGCTCGCCCCGCCGAGCGCCTTGCCGAGCGTCCCGGTGAGGATGTCCACGCGCTCCATCACGCCCATCAGCTCGGGCGTCCCGCGGCCGTTCTCGCCGACGAAGCCGACCGCGTGCGAGTCATCGACCATGACCATCGCGTCGTAGCGCTCGGCGAGGTCGCAGATGGCGTCCAGGCGGGCGACGTAGCCGTCCATGGAGAACACGCCGTCGGTCGCGATCAGCCGCCGGCGCGCGCCCTGCGCGGCCTTCAGATGGGCCTCGAGCTCGTCCATGTCGCTGTTTGCGTAGCGGTAGCGCTGCGCCTTGCAGAGCCGGATGCCGTCGATGATCGAGGCGTGGTTGAGTGCGTCGGAGATGACCGCGTCCTCAGGCCCCAGCAGGGTCTCGAACAGCCCGCCGTTGGCATCGAAGCAGGAGCCGTAGAGGATCGTGTCCTCGGTTTGAAGGAACGCCGACAGCCGCGCCTCGAGCTCCTTGTGGACCTCCTGCGTGCCGCAGATGAAGCGCACGCTCGCCATCCCGAAGCCCCAGCGCTCGAGCGCCTCCCGCGCCGCCTCGACGAGCGCCGGATGATCCGCGAGCCCGAGGTAGTTGTTGGCGCACAGGTTCAGCACCTCGCCGTCGCCGACGCGGATGTTGGCGTCCTGCGGCGACGCGATCACGCGCTCTGACTTGAACAGCCCGGCGGCGCGGATCTCGTCAAGCTCGGAGGCCAGCTGCGCTTTGACGTCGGCGTACACGGTGCTCCTTAGACGGTCGGATGGGGGCTTCACTCCCAGTGCAGGATGACCTTGCCGGCCTTCCCGCCCGCGGCGGCCGCGAACGCCGCCTCGTGCTCGTCGCGGCCGAAGTGGTGGGTGATCACGGGCTTCACGTCGAGCCCGGACTGCACCATCACCGACATCGCGTACCACGTCTCGTACATCTCGCGGCCGTAGATGCCCTTGATCGTCAGCATGTTGAAGACGACCTGGTTGAAGTCGATCGCGAACTCATCCGGTGGGATTCCCAGCAGCGCGATCCGGCCGCCGTGGGCCATGTTGGCGATCATGTCGCGCAGGGCCGACGCGTTGCCGGACATCTCGAGGCCGACGTCGAAGCCCTCCTCCATGCCCAGCTCGCGCTGGACGTCCGCGATGGCCTCGGTGCGCACGTCGAGCGCGCGGGTGACGTTCATGGCGTGCGCGAGCGCCAGCCGGTGCGGGTTGACGTCGGTGATCACGACGTGGCGCGCGCCCGCGTGGCGGACGACGGCGGCGGCCATGATCCCGATCGGCCCGGCGCCGGTGATCAGCACGTCCTCGCCGAGCACCTTGAAGGCCAGCGCCGTGTGGACGGCGTTGCCGAACGGGTCGAAGATCGCCGCGACGTCGCGGTCGATGCTCGGGTGGTGGTGCCACACGTTGGTCATGGGGAGCGCGATGTAGTCCGCGAACGCGCCCGTGCGCGTGACGCCGATGCCCTGGGTGTGCGCGCACAGGTGGCGCCGGCCCGCCATGCAGTTGCGGCAGCGCCCACACACGAGATGTCCCTCGCCGCTCACCAGGTCCCCGGGCGCGAAGCCCGTGACGTTCGAGCCGACCTCGACGACCTCGCCGACGAACTCGTGCCCGATCACGAGCCCGACCGGGATCGTCCGCTGCGCCCAGGCGTCCCACGAGTGGATGTGCAGGTCGGTGCCGCAGATCCCGGTCCGGTCGACGCGGATCAGGACGTCGTTGATCGAGACCTCGGGCTCCGGCACGTCCTGCAGCCAGAGTCCCGGCTCGGCGTAGGCCTTCACGAGCGCGCGCATCGGCGCGCCAGGCTACCCGAGGCGGTCGTGGAGATCGCTCCACGTCCCGCGGGCCGCGGTCGCCGACCTCATAGCCAGCCCTTCTCCTCCGCGATCCTGATCGCCTCGATGCGCGAGTGCGCGCCGAGCTTCTGCATGATCGAGGAGAGGTGGTTGCGGGCCGTGCCGGGCGAGAGGTGCAGGGACGCGGCGAGCTCGGCGATCGTGCCTTCGGTGCGGGCGCGCGCGAGCACCTCGCGCTCGCGCGGCGTCAGCGGCGAGGCGCCCTCCGACAGCGCGGCGGCCGCCAGGCCGGGGTCGACGATCCGCTCGCCGGCCATCGCGCGGCGGATGGCGCGCGCCAGGTCGGCGGCGGGCGCGTCCTTGAGCAGGAAGCCGGAGGCGCCGGCCTCCATCGCCCGGCGCAGGTAGCCGGGCCGGCCGAACGTCGTCAGGATCAGCACGCGGGTCAGGCCGCGCAGCTGGGCGGCGGCGTCGATCCCGCTCATGCCCGGCAGCTCGATGTCCAGCAGCGCGATGTCCGGCTGCGCCGCATGCACCGCCGCGAGCACCTCGTCGCCGCGCCCGACCTGGGCGGCGACCTCGATGTCCGGCTCGAGCTCGAGCAGCGACGCGAGCGCGCCGCGCACCATCGCCTGGTCCTCGGCGAGCAGCACGCGGATCACGGCAGCGTGACCCGCAGGCCGAAGCCACCGCCGGCGCGCGGGCCGGCCTCGAGCCGGCCGCCGAGCCGCTCGGCGCGCTCGCGCAGGCCGTCGAGCCCGTGGCCGCTGCCGTCGCCGCCGCGCCCGTCGTCGGCGATCTCCGCGCTCGAGCCGTCGACGACGATCCGCACGCGCCGCGCGCCGCTGTGGCGGATCACGTTGGTCGTGCCCTCGCGCACGGCCCACGCGAGCACCGCCTCGGCCTCGGCGTCGAGCGGCTCGTCGCCCGCGCTCACCTCGGCCTCGATCCCGGCGGCCGCCAGCGCCACCCGCGCGCCCGCGACCTCGCCCGCCAGCGTCGGCCGCCGGTAGCCGCTGACCGCGTCGCGCACCTCGGCGAGCGCCGAGCGCGCCACGCGCTCGACGTCCGCCACGTGCTCGGCGGCCTCGGCGGGGCGGGCGCGGAGCAGGCGCCCGGCCAGCTCGGCCTTGAGCGCGATCACCGACAGCGAGTGGCCCAGCAGGTCGTGCAGATCGCGCGCGAAGCGCAGGCGCTCCTCCGCCACCGCATGCTCGGCCAGCTCCGCGCGCGCCCGCTTGAGCTCCGCATTCGCAGCCAGCACGCGCCCGAGCGAGATGAACAGCAGGCCGGTGCCGAACGTCGCCGCCGCCCACGTCACGGCGACGTCCGAGCCGATCTCCGGATCGGTCAGCGAGAGCCCGGCGGCCAGCGCCACCAGTGCCAGCACGAGCCAGAACGCCCGGTCCGGCGGCAGCCGCAGCCCGCCCGGGACGGTCACGAACACGAACAGCATCGCCCACTCGGCGCCGATCGCCAGCGTCAGCACGATCGCGATCGCGGTCATGGCGCCGATCACGGCGACGTCCTCGCCCGGGCGCCACTCGCGCTCCTGGCGCGCGCCGCGGGCGATGAACAGCCACGCGTAGGTGAGCGAGCCGGCCGCCGCGAGCACGATCTGAGCCGGCGTCGCCCCCTGCCCGGCCATCGAGGCGATCGGGAACGCGAGCCAGAGCAGGCCGACGGCCGGCCCGGCCCAGTCCCACCGGCTGTGCTGGCGCTCGGTCATGCGCGCCGGGTCAGCGTACGCAGGAAGGCGCGCGCGAACCAGAGGCCGGCCACCGTCCAGCCGGCCAGCAGCAGGAGATCCGTGCCGGCGATGCCCGCGCCCGCCGTGCGCGGATCGAACGCGACCTGCAGGGCATCGGCGAGCGGCTGCAGCGGCAGCGCTCGGGCGACGTCGCGCAGCCAGGCCGGGCTGCCGTCGAGCGGGTAGAACGTACCGGAGATGAACGTGACGGGCATGACCAGGATCGCCTGCACGGGCCCGGCGGCCTCGGCGCTCGGCAGCACCCGCGCGACGGCGACGCCGAGCGACGCCAGGCAGGCGGTGCCCAGCGCCAGCGCGAGCACGAGCCCCGGCAGCGTCGAGAGCCGCACGCCCACCCCGAACAGCACCGCCCCGATCCCCAGCACCAGCGCCGTCATCACACCCACCGTGACGAGCGTCGACCCGACCCGGCCCGCGACGTACGCGCCCCACGGCAGCGGCGTGCCCTGAATGCGCTTGATCAGCCCGAGGTCACGCGCGTGGACGAAGCTCAGCGCAAGATTGGAGAACGCCGTTCCGACAAGTGCGTAGGCGAGGATTCCCGGCACGTAGAAGCTGACGTAGGAGATGTCGCCGCGGGTGTCGAGCGTCGTCGCGCTGTTGAGGTAGCCGAAGATCAGTAGCAGCATCACAGGGAACGCGAACGTGAACACCGTCCACTTACGGTTGCGCCAGAACGCGCGCTGCTCGTAGCGGACCTGCCAGAGCGCGAGCGCGATCATGCCGTCAGCGCCAGGTAGACGTCTTCCAGCGAGGGTTGCGCGACCGCGAAGCCGCGCAGCGCGATGCCGTGCTCGAGCGCCCAGCCGGTCAGCCGGTGGGCGGTCTCGACGCCGTGCGGCGTCTTGACGAGCACGCTCTCGCCGTCGATCGCGACCGACGCGTCGCGCAGGTCCGGCAGCGCCAGCGGCGGCGTCGCGAAGCGGATCTCGGTCGGCAGCGCGTCGCGGCCGGCGAGCTGCGCGGGCGGCCCGCAGGCCACAAGCTCGCCGTCCACCATCACGCCGACGCGGTCGGCGAGCGCCTGCGCCTCGTCCATGTAGTGCGTGGTCAGCACGACGGTCTTGCCGAGCGAGCACAGCGAGCGGATCGCGGCCCAGGCGTGGCGGCGCGCTCCCGGATCGAAGCCCGTCGTCGGCTCGTCGAGGAACAGCAGGTCGGGGTCGCCGACCAGCGCCAGCGCCAGGTCGAGCCGCCGCCGCTGGCCACCCGAGAGCGTCTCGATCAGCTGGTCGCGGCGCACGTCGAGCTCCACCAGCGCGATCACCTCGTCGAGCGCCCGCGGGCGGCGGTGGTAGCGCGCGTGCATCTCGAGCAGCTCGCCGACCTTCAGCGTCGGCGTCATCACCGACTCCTGCAGCACGATGCCGACGCGCTCGCGGAACTCGCGCCCGCCGGCGGCCGGATCGCGCCCCAGCACGGTCACCTCGCCCGAGCCGGGCAGCCGGTAGCCCTCGAGGATCTCGACGGTCGTCGTCTTGCCGGCACCGTTGGGGCCGAGCAGGCAGAAGACCTCGCCGGGGCCGACGTCGAAGGACACGCCGCGGACGACATCGGCGCCGTCGTAGGCCTTGCGGAGGTTCGCCACGTGGATCATGCGGCGAAGGTACGTCCGCCGCGGCGCGCCGGTAAGTGGCGCGCGTCCTCACTTGGCCATGACATCTGTCATGCGTGCCGCAGCGGGCGCAGCAGCCACCAGCCCGCGAGCGACGGCACGGCCAGCAGCGCGAACGACACCGGCCACGAGGTGGCGGTGACGAGCGCCGCGAACAGCACCCCGCTGCCCGCGGCGAGCGCGACCAGCGTCTGTTGCAGCCCCAGCGCGGCGCCGGTGCGGCCCGGCCCCGCCAGCTCGGCCGCGGCGGTCACCGAGAGCCCGTTCCAGCTCATGCTGACCACGCCCGCGGCCCACAGGGCGGGAACGAGCGCGACGAGCGGCGCGTCGGCCAGCAGCGCCACAGCCGCGAGCCCGGCCGCGGTGGCCAGCCCGATCCGCCGCATCAGCGGGATCCGCAGGCCGCTGCGATCCGAGCGCCAGCCCGCCAGCGCGCGCGAGGCGGCGCCGCCGAGCTGGAGGGCGCCCAGCACCGCGGCGGCCGCGCCCGCCGCGACATGGCGGTGCTCGTGCAGGAACAGGACCGTGAACGAGATCACCGAGATCTGCGCCACGACGTAGAAGCACGAAGCGATCGAGAGCCGCCACATGCGGGCGTCGCGCAGCGGGGCGGGGAGCGCCTCGTCGGGCGCGGCGGCGCCGGGGGCCGCGCGGAACAGCACGCCGCAGGCCAGCGCGCCCGCCGCGAACGCGCCCGCGAGTGCCAGCAGCGCCGGTTTGAGCCCGCCCAGCGCCGGCAGGATCAGCGCGCCCGCGGCGCCGCCCAGCGGCACCGCCATCTGCCGCACGCCGAGCGCGAGCCCGCGCTGGTGGCGCCCGAACCAGCCCATCACGGCGCGGCCGCTGGCGATCGAGGTGCAGCCACCCAGCGCGCCCGCCGCGGTCAGCGTCGCCACCAGCGGGCCGTAGCCGGTCGTGAACGCCGCGCCGATCAGCGCGAGCGCGCCGCCGGTGAGCCCGGTGACGACCACCGGGCGCTCGCCCACGCGATCGGCGAGCCAGCCCCAGCCCAGCAGCAGCGCCGTGATCCCCCAGCTCACGCACGCGAACACGACGCCCACCTGGGCGAGCGACAGCCCCATCTCGTCGCGCAACAGCGGGCCGAGCGCGGGCAGGCCCTGCTGCAGTGCCGACAGCGCGCCCTGGGCGAACACCCCGGCGGCCAGGATCGCCCACCGGTAGCGGCTCGTCGTCGGCACCGCAAGATGGTAGGTCGCCCAAAGGTTTCCTGAGCAGACCTCCGTGTCGTAGGCTCCGGCGCCTAGTGGACGACACTCCGTTCGCCTCAGCCGCCGAGCTCTCCGCCTTGGTGCGCACCCGAGGCGCGAGCCCGCGCGAGATCGTGGACGCCGCGCTGCGCCGCGTCGAAGCCCTCGATCCCGACATCAACGCGTTCATCGCGGTCGATGGCGAGCGCGCGCTGGCCGCCGCCGACGCCGTCACGCCGGGCGACGCGCAGCCGTTCGCCGGCGTGCCGATCGCGGTCAAGGGCAACGTGCCGGTCGCCGGGCTGCCGCTCAACTTCGCGTCGCGCTTCCTCGGCGACCACCGCCCCGGACACTCGGCCTACCTGGTGCGCCGCCTGCGCGAGGCCGGCTTCGTGATCATCGGGATCACCAACCTGCCGGAGTTCGCGATCCTGCCCACCACCGAGCCGCGCCACACCGGGATCACGCGCAACCCCTGGAACCGCGACCACACGCCTGGCGGGTCGAGCGGCGGGTCGGCGGCCGCGGTCGCGGCCGGGATGGTCCCGCTCGCCCACGGCAACGACGGCGGCGGCTCGATCCGCATCCCCGCCGCCTGCTGCGGGCTCGTCGGGCTCAAGCCGAGCCGCGGGCGCGTATCGAGCGGGCCGGACCTCGGGGAGTCCTGGCTGGCCTGCAACGGCGTGCTCACGCGCACCGTGGCCGACACCGCGCACGCGCTCGACGTGCTCGGCGGCTACGAGGTGGGCGACGCGAACTGGGCGCCGCGCCCCGCCGAGCCCTACGCGACGGCGATGCGGCGCGATCCGGGCCGGCTGCGGATCGCCGTCAGCGCCGACAACCCGTTCGCGGCGCCGGTGGACCCCGAGGCCGTGCGCGGCCTGCGCGTGGCCGCCGAGATCCTCGCCGCGCTCGGCCACCATGTCGAAGAGGCGACGCCGGCGCTGCCGCCGCCCGAGGTACTGAACACGTTCATCTCCGCGTTCGGGCCCGCAGTGGCGCTGGGCATCGACTTCGGTACCCGGCTCGCAGGCCGTGACCCCGAGGATGGCGAGATCGAGCCGCTCTCGCGCGCGCTGTGGGAGCGGGCCGTCGCCACGCCGTCGATCGCCTACCTCGGCGCCGTCGCCCAGATGCAGGCGCTGGCCCGCGGCATCGTGGCGTTCTTCGCCGACTACGACCTTCTCCTCACGCCGGCGCTGGCCGAACGGCCGCTGCCCGTCGGCGAGTGCAACGGGCTCGGCGAGAACCCGCTGGCCGACCTCGCACGCTCGGGCAACTTCACGCCCTATACGTCGCTGTTCAACATCACCGGGCAGCCGGCGATCTCGGTCCCGGTGGGATTCGGCGCCGACGGCCTGCCGACGGGCGTGCAGCTCGCCGGCAAGCCGCTGTGCGAGGACACGCTGCTGCAGATCGCCGCGCAGCTCGAGACCGCGCACCCCTGGGCGCATCACCGTCCGACCACTTAAGAGAACGCCGTTCGGTACGCGTAGAGCGTGTCCATGTACTCGCTCACGGCCTCGATCTGCCCGTCGCGCACGGTGAACGTGGCGATGCAGCGGTTCTCGTACGGCTTGCCGCCGGTGGTGCGGGCGCGGCTCGTCCACTCCATCACGACCTGCTCGCCCTCGGCGATCAGGCTGGTGATCTCGATGCTGACCGAGCCGGGCTCGTAGTAGCGCATCGCGGTCGCGAGGAACTCGTCCACGATCGCGTCGCGCCCCTCCCAGGTCCCGGAGATCGGCAGCTCCCCGTCGAGCCGCCAGACGGCGTGCTCGGCGAAGGACTCGCGGATCGCGGCCGCGTCGCGGGACTGGATGGCCGCGACGTAGCGCTCGAGCACGGTCTTTGAGTCGGTGGCGGTCGGCATGGCATACCTCCGGGGTCGGGTGCCATCGACGCTACGGCGCCGGGCCCGTGCCGTGAAAGACCGGATCGGGCTGTCTTGAGCGCGACTCGGCATGAGCACCCGTGTCACATCCAGCGCACCCGCCGCGTCCTGATCGTGATGTCCCGCGACACAGGAGGCCCGACATGAGCACGACCATTCCGGCCGGAAGGATCCAGCTCGCCGAGCAGGCGCCGAAGCCGTTCACGGCGATGTACCGGCTCGAAGCGTCGATCGAACTCGATTCCGTGGTCGAGGAGCTGGTCAAGGTGCGCGCCTCGCAGCTCAACGGCTGCGCGTTCTGCATCGACATGCACTGGAAGGACGCGCGCGCCGGCGGCGAGCGCGAGGAGCGGCTCTACCTGCTCGACGCCTGGCGCGAGAGCGCGCTCTACGACGAGCGCGAGCGCGTGGCGCTCGAGCTGTGCGAGGCGATGACGCTGATCGCCGGCGGGCACGTTCCCGATCCGGTGTGGGAGGCGGCGGCCGCGGCGTTCGACGCCGAGGAGCTGGCCCAGCTCGTGTTCGCCATCACGGCGATCAACGCGTGGAACCGGCTCATGATCGCGAGCCGGGCCGAGCCCGGCCACTACCGGGCCTCGCATTAGCGCGGCCACTCGCGCCAGCCGAGCTCGTCGGCGACGTCCTCGGCCGCGGCCAGCAGGCGGCCGACGGGCGGGGCGCGGTCGAGCTTGCGCGCGAGCAGCCGCACGGCGAGCGCGGCCGGCGGCGCCAGTGGCAGCCATGCCAGCCCGGCCGGCAGCCCGGCGAGCGTGGACTCGCCGACGATCGCCACCGCCCGGCCCTCGTGGACGGGTGTGTGGGCGACGTCGAAGCTGAGCTCGCGCAGCTCGACGCGCGCCGCGCCGCCGGCCTCGCGTAGCAGCGCCAGGACCGCGTCGTAGTGACCCGGGTTGGCCTCGCGCGGATGCAGCAGCACCGGCTCGTCGCCCAGCTCGTCCAGCCGCGCGTGAGCGGCCGCGACGAGCCGGTGATCGCGGCGGACGAGCACGCCCTGCGCCTCGAGCCGCAGCAGCCGTGACTCGACGCCTCGGACCTCCGGCGGGCAGCGCACGAGCCCGACGTCGATCGAGCGGTCGCCGATCCCCGCGACGATCTCGTGCACCGACGTCACGCGGGTCGCCAATTCGAGCTCCGGCAGCCGCTCGGCGAGCGCCCGCAACAGCCGCGGCGCGGTGTCGTAGCCGGCGCTCGTTCCGTAGGCGACCACCACCCGCCCGCGCTCGCCGGCGCCGAACGCGCGCAGCGACCGTTCCAGCGCGTCGGCCTCGTCGACGAGCTCGGTCCCGCGCGCGAGCAGGAACCGGCCCGCGTCGGTGAGCTCGAACGTGTGGGTGGTGCGGCGCATGAGCTCGACCCCGAGCTCCTGCTCGAGCAGGCGCACCTGGCGGCTGAGCGCCGGCTGGGCGACGTGGAGCCGCTCGGCCGCGCGGGTGAAGTTGCGCTCGCTCGCGACGGCCAGGAAGTACCGCAGGCGGCGCAGCTCCACCATCGGTCAGGCGCTCAGCACGTCGGCGGGCGCGCGCGGGCGCACGCCGAGCGCCTCCGCGTCCGCGGTGCCGCGCTCGGCGAGCATCTCCACGGCGAGCAGCTGGGCGTCGTCCCAGGTGACGAGCGCTGCCGGCCCGGTGAGCGCCTCCTCGGCGCCGAGCGCGGCGCGCAGGCCGGCCAGCGGGAGCGGCATGGCGCGGCGGCGGCGGCCCGACGCGGCGAGCACGAGCCGTACGAACTGGCGCTGGGTCAGCGTCTGCGGGCCGGCGAGCTCGTAGCGGGCGTGCTCGGCCGGCGGGCGGGCGAGCGCGGCCAGCACGCAATCGGCCGCGTCCTCGGCCCACAGCGGCTGCGTGCGCGCCACTCCGCGCCCCACCAGGGGGACCGCGGGCAGGTACCCGAGCCGCTCCAGCCAGCGCAGGTGCCGGTCGCCGGGCGCATAGAGCAGCGAGTGGGCAAGCGTGGTGGTGGGAAGCGGCGCGTCCGCCACCGCGACCGCGGCGAGCGCCTTCGCGCGATGCAGGCGCATGGGGTGATGCGGCGTGGCGCCGAGCGGCATCGTCCACAGGAAGTGGCGCGCGCCCACGCGCTCGGCGGCCCGCAGCAGCCGGAACGCCGCCAGCCCGTTGAGCTCCTCGACCGTCCCGCGGGGCTGGTCGCGCGAGCTGCCGGCCAGGTGCACGACGGTATCCACCCCGCGCAGCGCGTTGCGCCAGCTCGCGGGATCGGCGAGGTCGCCGATCGCCAGCTGCACGCGCACGCGCTGCCCGCCGAGGCGCCGCGGATCGCGCACCAGGCAGCGGACGGGAGTTCCCCTCGCCGTCAGTCGTCGGACCACGGCCTCGCCCAGCAGTCCGGTCGCTCCAGTCAGCAGCAGCACGCAGATCGAAGGCTATGTGAGTCCACCTCTGGGCGACGCGGCCATGTGAGTTCGCCCGCGGCTTCGCGGCTGCGGCGCGGCCCGCGGAACTCGCCGAAGCGTCGCCCTCTGGGCGACGCGGCCATGTGAGTTCGCCCGCGGCTTCGCGGCTGCGGCGCGGCCCGCGGAACTCACCGAAGCGTCGCCCTCTGGGCGACGCGGCCATGTGAGTTCGCCCGCGGCTTCGCGGCTGCGGCGCGGCCCGCGGAACTCACCGAAGCGTCGCCCTCTGGGCGACGCGACTGTGTCAGGATTCGCCGCATGGCTTACGTCATCGCCGAGCCCTGCATCGGAACCAAGGACAACTCCTGCGTCGAAGTCTGCCCCGTCGACTGCATCCACCCGACGCCCGACGAGCCCGACTACGACAAGGTCGAGATGCTCTTCATCGATCCCGAGGAGTGCATCGACTGCGACGCCTGCGTCGAGGCGTGCCCCGTGGACGCCTGCTTCGCCGAGGACCAGCTGCCCGACGAGTGGGCGAGCTACGCGGAGCGCAACGCGGCGTACTACGCCGGCAAGTGAGGCGTCAGGGGCGCGGGAGCGCCCCTGACGCCCACGATCATCAGGCCATCGGGAGCGACATGCCGACGGGCTGCGGCGGACCCGCCTGCACGACGTCGAGCACCGGGAGCGCGATCGGCGCGGCCGGCGTCATCGCGATCAGCCCGCGCGCCGCGTGGCGGATCGCCTGCGAGGCCGGGTCGTCCGGGTCGACCTCGACGAGCGGCTGCCCCGCGTCGCTGTGGGCGCGCAGCGGCATCGTCAGCGGCACCTGGCCGACCAGCGGCACCTCGAGCTCATCCGCGAGCCGCTGGCCGCCGCCCTCGCCGAAGATCGGGTAGCGCTGTCCGTCCGGCGCCGTGAAGCCGGACATGTTCTCGATCACGCCGCAGATCTCGAGGTTGACCTTGTCGGCCATCTGCGCGGAGCGGCGCGCCACCTTCTGCGCGGCGTCCTGAGGCGTGGTGACGATCATGAACTGCGCCTGCGGCAGCAGCTGGGCGAGCGTCATCGAGACGTCTCCGGTGCCGGGCGGGAGATCGATCAGCAGGTAGTCGAGCTCGCCCCACGCGACGTCCTCGAGGAACTGCGTGAGCGCCTTGTGGAGCATCGGGCCGCGCCACACGACCGCCTCGTCCTCCTTGAGGAAGAAGCCGATCGAGATCACCTTCAGGCCGTGGCTCTCCAGCGGCACGATCTTGCGTTCGCCCGAGACCTTGGGGCGCTGGCCGCCGAGCCCGAGCATGCGCGGGATCGAGTAGCCCCACACGTCCGCGTCCAGCACGCCGACCTTCTTGCCCTCGGCCTGCAGCGCCGCCGCGAGGTTGACGGTCAGCGTGGACTTGCCGACGCCGCCCTTGCCGGAACCGATGCAGACGACGTTGGCGACGGCCGCCAGCGCGCCCTCGGGCAGGCCGCCGGGGCGGCCGAGCGTCTTCTGCAGGCCGGCCTTCTCGGTGTCGGACAGGACGTCGAAGCCGACGCCGACGGCGGTGACGCCGGGAACACCCCGGACCGCCTTGTCGACGTTCGTCTGGAAATGGCCTTTGATCGGGCAGCCGGGGGTCGTCAGCGAGACCGTGACGTTCACGGCACCAAGCTCTGAGATATCGATGGCACGGACCATTCCGAGCTCCACGATGGAACGATGGAGCTCGGGGTCGATGACGACCTTCAGCGCCTCGAGGATCTGCTCTCTCGTGGGCATGCCTGCATTGTCGCAGTTGCGAGCTATGCGGCGGCGAGGCGGCGGCGCGGCGAGGGATCCAGCCGCGTCAGCATCGCCCAGCGCCGGGCCGTGAGCCACTCCGGCTCGATCCCGAGCGTGCTCGCCACCTCGTCCGCATCGACGCCGTGCGACAACATGCCGAGAATCGGCAGATCGCCGGGCTCGAGGCGCTCGCCGGCCGCGCGCAGCGCCTGGGGGTCCAGCGCAGGCCGGACGCCGCCGGCGCCCACCCGGCGCAGCAGCGCGACCAGCGAGCGCGGCGCCGCGGCCTTGGGCACCATCGCGTCGGCGCCCGCGATCACCGCGCGCACGGCGAGCCCGGGGCCGGCGAACGCCGAGTAGAGCACGACCCGGGGAGGCACGGACAGCGCCCGCGTGCGCAGGCACAGGGAGAGCCCGTCGTCGTCGGGCAGGTGCAGGTCGACCAGCGCGATATCCGGTTGCAGGTCGCTGATCGCCTCGAACCCGTCGCGCGCGATGCCGGCGCTGGCCACCACGCGCAGCTCGGGCTCGTCGTCGAGCAGGCCTCGCAGACCGGCGCGGACGGCAGGGTGGTCGTCGACGATCACGATGTCCATCCGTCGAGCATGCCGGTGGCCATCGCCCCTGACAATCCGGGGCTCCCCCCAAAGATCAGGGCGAACACCCCTTAGGGTTCGACCAGCCCGCGCCGGATCGCGTAGCGCACGAGCTCGACGCGGTCGCGCATCCCGAGCTTGGCGAGGATGTTGGTGCGGTGCCGTTCGACCGTCTTCTCCGAGAGTACGAGGTCGGCCGCGATCTCGCGCGTCGTGCGCGCCTCGGCGATCAGCTTCACGATCTCGGTCTCGCGCGGGGTCAGCGGGTCGTCCGGCGGCGTCTCTCCGCGCCGCGCGCGCTCCACGAAGTCCCGCATGAGCGCGCGGACGGCACCGGGATACAGGAACGGCTCGCCGCGCATGGTCGCGCGGCACGCCTCGACGAGGTCGCGGTCGGCGACGCTCTTGAGCACGTAGCCCGACGCGCCCGCGCGCAGCGCCTCGAAGAGGTACTGCTCGTTGTCGTGCATCGAGAGGATCAGCACGCGCAGGTCCGAGCGGCGGGCGGTCAGCTCGCGCGCGGCCTGCAGGCCGGTCATGCGCGGCATCGAGACGTCGAGCACCGCGAGATCGACGTCCGGGTTCATGCCCGCCGCCACGGCCTCCGCGCCGTCGCCCGCCTCGGCGACGACGGTCAGGTCCGGCTCGCCCTCCAGCACCAGCCGTAGGCCGCGGCGGACCACGGCATGGTCGTCGGCGAGCAGGATCCGCGTCTTCATGACAGCTCCAGCGTGACGCTCGCGCCGCCCGACGGGCTGCGGCCGAGCCGCAGCTGCCCGCCGACCAGCACGGCGCGCTCGCGCATGCCGAGCACCCCGCCGCCCTCCATGGCGTCGTCGCGGAAGCCGCGGCCGTCGTCGCAGACCTCCAGTCGCGTGACGCCGTTGGCCCGCTCGAGCCGCACGCTCGCCCGCGCCGCGCGCGCGTGCCGCGCGACGTTGGTCAGCGCCTCCTGGGCGACGCGGTAGACCACCAGCTCGCCGTCGGGCGCGAGGTCCGGCAGCCCGGGCTGCACGTACACGTCCACGAGCAGGCCCGAATGCTCGGCGACCCGCTCGCCGAGCACGCGCAGCGCGCTCGGGAGCCCGAGATCGTCGAGCGCCTCCGGGCGCAGCCGGCGCGCGATCCGCCGCACCTCCTCGAGCGTGCCGCGCGCGGTCTCCTGGGCCTCCAAGACGCCGTCGCGGGCGCCCGCCGGCACGTCGCGGGCGACGCGGCCGAGCTGCAGCACCACGCCCGTCAGCGTCTGGCCGACGCCGTCATGCAGCTCCTGGGCGACGCGCAGCCGCTCGCCCTCCTGTGCCTGCAGCGCGCGGCCGACGCTCTCGCGGCGCTCGGCCTCGAGCCGGTCGAGCATCTCGTTGAACGCGTCAGCCAGCTCGGCCGCCTCGGACTTGCCGCCGGACACGGTCAGCCGCCGCCCGGGCTCGAGCGGGTTGATCCGCCGCGCGAACGCCGTGAGCTGGCGCAGGGGGGCGAGCGCGCGGCGCAGCAGCAGCAGGTTCAGGGCCAGCATCAGCGCGAGTCCGCCGGCGAAGATCGACAGCTCCCGCAGGGCGACGTTGGACGCGCGCGGGGAGAAGATCAGCGCCGTGATCGTGCACGCCGCGGCCAGCACGGCCGCGTTGCCGGCCGCGACGCGCCAGAACAGCGCCGGCCGCACCCCGTTATGGGAAGTGGGGTGGCTCACAGCGGAGAGTGTGGCGGGCGGCGGCATGAAGCGGGCTCCACCGGCACGCCGTCCCGGGCGTGTTCGAGGGGGTCTGGCCACGCGCACACCAGTCCTGCGATCGCCGTGCCGGTGGGCCCTTCGTCCATGTCGCAGCGGGAATCATGATCGGAAGATGAGCACGCGGCTATAGGGGGAAACCCGTATTCCGGTCCGGGAAGACCCCGCATGTGCGCGATCGCCCTCTGGGCGACGCGACCGTGAGTTCGCCCGCGGCTCGGCCGCTCGGCGGCGCCCCGCGGAACTCACCCAGGCGTCGCCCCCTGGGCGACGCGACCGTGAGTTCGCCCGCGGCTTCGGCCGCTCGGCGGCGCCCCGCGGAACTCACCCAGGCGTCGCCCCCTGGGCGACGCGACAAAGACCGTCGCCGTGCCCGGAGGCACGGCGACGGTTGAGGGAGGAGAGGGTGCTGCACCCGCCGGCCAGGTATGAGGGCCGGCGAGTCCTTCCGGCGAGATATGAGGCCGGGAGGTCAACCCGCCGGTGCCGCTCCTCGAGGCACTGCGGGGGAAATTGCGGCTATGCCAGCGCGGTCACGCGCTCCTTGGCGATCGTGCCCACGCGCTCGGCGGCGGCGACGCCGTTGTGGACGACTTCCTCGACGCGCTCGGTGACGCCCGTGAAGCGCTCGGTCATGTGGTTGGTGCGCTCCTCGACGGCCTCGCGGTTGCGGCGCGCCACGCGCTCCAGGCGCATGCGGGCCTTCTTGACGTCGCGCTCGAGCTGGTTGCGCGCGGTGGCGCCGCGGCGCTCGTAGCGGGCCTGCAGCTTCTTGAACTCACGCTCGGCGGCCTCGCGCGAGCCGAACGTGGTCGCGACGCTGTTGGCGGCCTCGATCACGCGGTCACGCGCCTCGAGCGTCAAGCCGACGTAGGAGAGCGCCGCACGCTCGGCCAGCGAGAGCGCCTGGTCGGCGGTCACGCGCGCAGCCGTGGCGTTGGCCTTCGCTGCGTCACGCGTCTTGTTCTCCGCGGTCGTCCGCAGGCGGCGGCCGGTCGCGCGCGACGGCGCGCTCACCGACGGGCTGCGGCGCGGCGGGGACTTGCGCACGGCCGGCTTACGCTTGCGCGACGGCGCCTTGGCCGCCGGCTTGGCGGCGGGTGCGGGCGTCGCCGGGGGTGTGGGGGTGCTGGGTGTGGTGGGGGTGGGATCAGCCATGGGATCGCTCCTGCCTCGGGTCTCAGTCAGTCGTCTGTTCGCCTCGTTCGTACCCAGCGAACATATGTACGTAAACCGAAGTCCTGGACGGGTTACAGCGGGCTGCCCCAGTTTGTATCACGAATCGCGCTAGAGCACGTAATCAGGCCGTAAAGATCCGTAGAGTTTGTGACAGGAGCGAACGTACGTTCGCACTAGGCGGACTCGCGCAAACCCTGACGCTCGGTGCGATTGAGCCAGCCCGCGGCGTCGTCGAGCTCGGCGACCGTGGGCAGGTACTCGGGCCCGGACCACACGCGATTAAGACCCGTGATGCCCGCCCGGATCACGACCTCGTCGCAGAACGCCTTGCCCTGCTCGTACTGGCGCAGCTTGAGCTCCATGCCGATCAGGCGCTCGAGCAGCTTGAGCAGGCCCGAGCGGTCGCGCCGGCGGCGCTGCAGCGCGCTGCGCAGCGACGGGAGATCGTCGAGCACCTGCAGGCCGACGGCGTCCATCACGTGCTCGGCGTAGCCCTCGAGCACGGCCATGAACGCCTGCACGCGGTCCAGCACCTCGCGCCGCTCCTCGCCGATCGCGACGACCGCCAGGCCGTCGTGGCGCACCCGCTCGAACAGCTTGCGCAGGTCGCTGACGTCGGGCACGCGCATGAGGCTGCGCGGGTCCATCTGCAGCGCGCCGAGCAACTCGTGCACCATGCCTGCGAGGTACTCGCGCAGCCACGGCACGCCGCCGAACTGCAGCGCGTGCGTCGTCTCGTGCAGCGCGACCCAGCGCAGCAGCTGGTCCGCGGGCGCGTCGAGCGAGCTCGACGCCGAGCCGAGGTTGGGCGCGACGTAGAGCATCCGCGCCGGCTTGTCGGGCTCGAGCACCGGGAACTCGTACTGGCCCAGCACGCGCCCGGCGAGGAACCCGGAGATCGCGCCCGCCTCCACCGCCAGCACGGCGCCGACGAGGAAGCGCACCGGCGCGATGCCGCCCGCGACCCGCTCGGCCGCCGGCTCGAGCACGCGCTCCAGCGAGCGCAGGTTGGCGTCGATCCAACCCGCGCGGTCGACGGCCTCCGGCACCGGGATCGGCTTTGCCGCCACGAGTCCGGTGTACTCCGAGACCAGCCGCTCGCTCTCGGCGGCGGGCTCGTCCAGCGCGCGGAACGGCGCGCCGTTCCCCCCGGGCTGGATGTTCGCGATGCCGCGCGCGACCTGCCCGGCGAGGTTCCAATCGATCACCTGTCAAGCATGGCAGCCGCTCACCGCCGCGGGCCGATCGCTCAGCCGGTAGCTTTTGGTCTAGACCAGTCGAGCCCGGCTGGGTCACGCGATCGACGACAGGAGAGCTTGGCGTGATGAGCGGCACCTTCATGCAGGCCGAGATGGCCGAGCAGCCGGACGTGCTGGCGGCGCTGGTCGCCCGCCGCGCGGAGATCGCCGTCGAGCGCCCGGCGGCCGGGACGACCGTCGTCGCGCGCGGGTCCTCCGACCACGCCGGCGTCTACGGCCGCTACCTGATCGAGCTCGCCAGCGGCCGCCCGGCGGGCCTCGCCGCGCCCAGCCTGCACACGCTCTACGGCGCGCATGTCGATCACACGGGGTATCTCGCGGTGGCGGTCAGCCAGTCCGGGCAGACGCCGGAGATCGTGACCACGCTCGAGCGCATGCAGGCCAGCGGCGCGACGGGCCTGGCGATCACCAACGACGGCGACAGTCCGCTCGCGCACGTCGCGCACGCGACGCTCGCGCTCGGCGTCGGGAGCGAGCAGGCTGTACCGGCGACCAAGACCGTGACCGCGACGCTGACCGCGTTGGCGCTCATCGCCGCCGCGCTCGGCCCGGTCCCGTTCACCGGCGAGGATCTCGAGCGGCTGCCGGAGGCGGTCGCCGCCGTGCTCGCGGACTTCGGGCCTGCCGAGCGCGTCGCCGCCGAGCTCGTCGACGCCTCGCGGCTGATCACGGTCGGCCGCGGGCTGCTCTACGGCGCGGCGCTCGAGACCGCGCTGAAGCTCAAGGAGACGACGATGGTGCCCGCCGAGGGCTTCTCGGCCGCCGATCTGCGCCACGGGCCGATCGCCGTGGTCGAGCGCGGCTTCCCGGTGCTGGCGCTGCTGGCGCCGGGCCCGGGCTACGCCGACATGACGGACCTGGTCGGCGACCTGCGCAGCCGCGGCGCCGACGTCTACACGGTCGCGCCCGCCGGCGATCTCCCGCTGCCCGCCGTGCCCGAGGCGCTCGCCCCCGTCGTCGCGGTCGTGCGCGCGCAGCAGCTCGCGCTGGCGCTCGCCCGCGCACGCGGGCTGGACCCGGACGCGCCGGCCGGGCTGAGCAAGATCACCGTCACATGATCCTCAACGGTCGCGTCGTCACCCCCGCGGAGGTGCTCGATCCGGGCTGGATCCGGATCGAGGACGGCCTGATCGCCGGCGTCGGCGCGGGCGGGCCCGGCGGTCCGTGGCTTCTCCCCGGCTTCGTCGACATCCACGTCCACGGGGGCGGCGGCGCCTCGTTCGCGGACGATCCGCACACCGCCGCCGCCTTTCACCGCTCGCACGGCACCACGACGACGCTCGCCAGCCTGGTCACCGCGAGTCCCGGCGACCTCGAGCGCGCGGTGCGGGCGCTGGCGCCGCTCGTGGAGGAGGGGGTGCTCGCCGGCGTCCACCTCGAGGGTCCGTGGCTGAGCCCCGCGCACGCCGGAGCGCACGACCCGGCGCTGCTGCGCGCCCCGGACCCGGACCTGCTCGACCGGCTGCTCGCCGGTCCGGTGCGGATGGTCACGGTCGCGCCGGAGCTGCCCGGCGGGATCGACCTGATCCGGCGCACGGTCGCGGCGGGCGCCGTCGCGGCGGTCGGTCACACGGACGCCACGTACGCCCAGGCGCGGGCCGCGTTCGACGCCGGCGCGCGCGTCGCCACGCACCTGTTCAACGCGATGCGCGACATCCACCACCGCGAGCCGGGTCCCGTCGTCGCGGCGCTCGAGGACGAGCGGGTCGTGATCGAGCTGATCAACGACGGCGTGCACCTGCACGACGCGATCGCGCGTTTCGCGTTCCGGCGCGGCCGCACGGCGCTGATCACCGACGCGATGGCCGCCGCCGGCATGCCCGACGGCGACTACGCGCTCGGCGCCCTGGACGTGGAGGTGCGCGGCGGCGTGGCGCGGCTCGCGACGGGGGGCGCGATTGCCGGCAGCACGCTGACCATGGACGTCGCGCTGCGGCGGGCCGTGCAGGACGTGGGGATCGCGATCGTCGACGCGGCGCGCGCGGCCTCGACCACGCCCGCGCGCCTGCTCGGCCTGAACACGGGAGCGCTCGAAGCCGGGCGTGCGGCCGACGTCGTCGTGCTCGACGACGACCTGCGCGTGCAGCGCGTGCTTCAGGGCCAGACGGGCACGGTCGCCACCTCGGCGAGGCCGCGCGTCGTGCGCGCCGCGATCACCGGCGAGCGCGGGACGAGGTCGAGCGGCGCCGCCAGCGGATCGTCGTAGGCGATGAACGCCACGTGGCCGCCGGCCTCGCGCACGATCAGCTGGGCGGCGGCGGCATCGACGGCACGGCAGCGCTTCAGCGACGCCATCGCGTCGAATCGCGCCGCGGCGACCTGGCACATCGAGACGGCGATCGCGCCGATCGCGCGCAGCCGGTAGGCGGTCTCGGCCAGCGCGTCCGCGGACTGCACGACCCAGCGCGGGTCGGCGGACTCGATCCCCAGCACCTCGAGCTTGCCGTTGCGCGTGCGGCGCTCCGGCAGCGAGGGATCGAGCGGCATGCCGTTGAGCTCGGCGCCGCCGCCGCGCCACGCGACCCACTCCTCGTCGGGACCGAAGTCCTGCACGAACCCGAAGACGACGTCGGCCATCGTCGAGCCGGTGGCGACGGCGATCGAGAGCGCGAAGTGCGGGAGGCCGCGCTTGGCATTCGTGGACCCGTCGATCGGGTCGATCACGACCAGCACGTCGCCCGAGCCGAAGCTGACCTCGCCGCGCTCCTCGCTGACCGCCGTGAAGCGCGCGCCCGCGTTGTGCAGCCCGCGCAGCTCCGCGAACACCACGTCCTCGGCGGCCTCGTCGATCAGCAGCGTGAGGTCGCCGCCCTCGCCGCGCGTGCCGGTCTCCCGCACGCGCTCGGCGATCGTCGGCCGGGCCGCCAGCATCGTCCGGACCGCGGCGGCGGAGCGCCGGCACGCCCCGAGCCAATCGGGAGTGTCAGCGTTCCGGTGCGGAGGCATGCGGGCCTATCCTACGGCGGTGCCACGCGTGCTGACCTCCGCCCAGCGCGAGGCCGTCGAGCACGCCGGCGGTCCGCTTCTCGTACTCGGGGGAGCGGGCACCGGAAAGACGACCACGCTGATCGAGCGCTTCGCGCGTCTGACTCCCCCCGAGTCGGTCCTGGTGCTGACGGTGGGCGACCGCGGCGCGGACGCGCTGCGTGAGCGCATCGAGGACCGGCTCGAGCTGCCCTACGAGGAGCTGTCCGTCACGACGTTCGGCGGGCTGTGCGCCCGGCTGTTGCGCGACGAGGCGCTCGAGGCGGGGATCGACCCGTTCGCGACGCCCGTCGCGGCGTCGGACCGGCTGGCGATGCTGCTCGAGCGCATCGACGACCTGCCGCTGCGCCATCACGACCTGCGCGGGAATCCCTCCGCGACGCTCGGGGCGATCGTGCAGCGGATCGATCGCCTCAAGGAGGAGCTGATCTCGGCCGCCGACTACTCGGCGTGGGCCGCCGGCCTGCCAGAGGACGCGCGCGGCGCGCGCGAGCGCGAGTTCGCCGCGCTCTACGCGGCCCACGACGGGTTGCTGGGCGACGCCGGGGTCCTGGACTCCGGGGATCTCGTGCTGCACGCCTTCGGGCTGCTGCGCTCCAAGCCGCACGTGCGCGGGCGCCTGGCGGCGCGCTACCGCCAGGTGCTCGTCGACGAGCTGCAGGACGCGAGCTTCGCCCAGGGCCTGCTGCTTCGGCTGCTGGTCTCCGAGCATGGCGGCATCACGGCGTTCGCCGATGACGACCAGGCGATCCGGCGCTTCCGCGGCGCGGCGACCAAGAACGTGCGCGACTTCCGCGCCGAGTGGCCGCTGGCGACGGTCGTGCGCCTCCCGGACTCGCTGCGCTCCGGCGTCTCGATCGTGAAGGCCGCGGGCGCCGTCGTGGCGCCGATCGAGGACCGCCTCGAGAAGGTGCTCGCTCCCGCCGACGTCGCCTCGGAGGTCGCGTTCTGGCGCTGCGCGTCCGAGCGCGCGCAGGCGCAGGCGGTGGCCGCCGAGGTCGAGCGGCTGGTGGGCCGGGACGAGCGAAGCGGTGACGAGACCTCTGGCCGAGGCAGTGTGGCGCCGGAGGACGTGTGCGTGCTCGTGCGCTCCGTGCGCGCCGAGGGCCAGGCGGTCGCGGTCGCGTTCGAGGAGCGCGCCGTGCCGTACCACCTGTCCGGCGCCGCCGCGTTCTTCCAGCGCGCCGAGGTGCGCGACCTGCTGGCCTGGCTGCGGCTGCTCGTCGACCCGGGCGACGCCGGCGCCGTGGTGCGGGCGCTGGCACGGCCGCCGGTGGAGCTGCGGGCGATCGACCTCGCACGCGTGACGCAGATCGCGCGCCGGCGCAAGCTCGACATGGTCGCGGCGCTGTCGGCCGCGCTGGAGTCCCCGCAGATCCCGCCCGAGGCGCGCGAGCGCATCGACGTGTTCCTCAAGCACTACCGCTGGGCGGCCGGCCCGCTGGACTCGGCGCGGCCCGACCTGTACGTGCACCGGCTGATCGAGCGGCTCGGGCTGCGGCGCCAGCTGCTGTTCGCCGCCACCACGGAGGTCGTCGAGCGGTTGCAGAACCTCGCGCGCTTCGCCGAGCTGGCGGCGGCCTACGTGCGCCGGGCGCCGCAGGCGACGGCGCGCGAGTTCGCCCGCTCGATCGCCGCCGTCGCAGAGGCGGGGCTGCGCGAGGAGGAGGCGAGCGCCGAGCGCGCGCGCGGCGTGCACGTGATGACGATGCACGACGCCAAGGGCCACGAGTTCGAGCACGTCTACGTGCTCGGGCTGTTGAGCGGGCGGATGCCCGGGCCGCGGCGCCAGACGCTCGAGCCGATCCCCGACGCGCTGCTCAAGGAGGCCGTCCCGCCGCTCACGCGCGACGTCCACACCGCCGAGATGCGGCGGCTGCTGCACGTCGCGATGACGCGTGCGCGGCGCCGGCTCGTGCTCGCCTACCCGGAGCGCACGGACCGCGGCGCGGCACAGCAGCCGTCGCCGTTCGCGGAGGAGGCGCGCGCCGCGCTGGGCGGCGAATGGGAGGCGCGCGAGGAGGAGCTGTTCGGGCCCGCGGAGACGCTGCAGTCGACGTTCCGGCTGCTGCGCGACGAGCTGCTGACGACCGTCGCGCAGGTCGGCGGGCGGCTCGGCGAGCTGCGCTTCGACACCGATCTCGACGTCTCGCACGCGGTCGTGCGCTACATGGAGCTGATCAAGCTCGCGGCGCTGATGGAGCGCACGCGCGGCGCCGGGCTCTCGGTCGAGGAGGCGCTGCCGGAGGTCAACACGCGGCTGCTGCAGGCCGCCACGTCCGAGCAGCGCGAGATCTTCGAGACGTCCGCGCTCGACGACTACCTGCTGGACGCCGAGCGCGACGAGCGCGCCCGGGCGCGGGCGGTCGCCGTCCGCAACGAGCCGTCGCTCGAGCCCTTCCTGCCGCGCCGGGGCGGCGGGCTGCTGCTCTCCGCCACCGACATCGAGACCTATCGCACGTGCCCGCTCAAGTACAAGTTCGCACGCGTGTTCCGGATCCCGTCCGAGCCGACCATGAACCAGCGCTTCGGGATCCTCGTGCATCAGGTATTGGAGCGCTACCACGGCAACGTAACGTCGCACGGAGGTCGGCGGGACCAACGAGGCGACATCGGAGATGTCGGCGCGGGGGGGTCCCGACGACCGGAGGGCGAAACCCAATTTCCGGGCCGGCACGGCCACGCCGGCGGGTCCCGACGACCGGAGGGCGAAACCCAATCTCCGGGTCTGCCGGCCCTCCTCGGCCTGCTTGAGGCCGGGTGGCGCCGGGGCGGCTTCGGCGACACCGAGGAGGAGCGCCAGTTCCGCGCCAAGGCGACGTCGGCGCTCGTGCGCTACCACGACCGCTTCCAGGAGGAGGAAGGCGAGCCGGTGTGGTTCGAGCGCGCGTTCCAGTTCCGCATGGGGCCGCACCTGCTGCGCGGGCGCGTGGACCGCGTCGACCGGCTGCCGGACGGCGGCTACGAGCTGATCGACTACAAGACCGGCCGGCCCAAGACCGCGACGCAGCTGCGCGAGGACGTCCAGCTCTCCCTGTACGCCGTCGGCGCGCGCGAGTCGTGGCAGCTCGAGGCCGCCCAGCAGGCCTACTACTACGTGCTCGACGACGAGAAGGTGCCGGTCGAGCGCTCAGAGCAGGATCGCGACTGGATCACCGAGACCGTGTTCACGGTCGCCGACGGGATCCTGTCCCAGGGCTTCGAGCCGACGCCGAGCTGGTCGGCGTGCTCGATGTGCGACTACCGGATCGCCTGCCCCGCCGCCGAGCGCTGAAAGAAGGTCGGATGATCGGGGTGGGGCGGGGAAATAGAGTTTCGCCCTCCGGTCGTCGGGACATCCGCGGCCCGTGTCCACCGGTCGCCGCCTCGTCGGTCCCGCCGACCTCCGTGCGACGTTACCTCTACCCCTGGCCTCGCTGGCGCAGGAAGCGCTGGAACTCGCGCGCCAGCACGTCTCCGCTCGGCAGCGAGCCGGGATCGGGGCGGCCGGACTCCTCGTCGGCGGCGCGCTCCAGGCGCTCGACGAAGGCCTGCACGTCCGGGTCGAGCTCGACGGCGCGGGAGACCTGGCGCTCATAGTCCGACGCCGCGTCCTCGAGCTCCGTCGCGTCGACGGTGACGCCGACGAGGCTCTCCAGGCGGCGCAGGATCGCCAGCGCGCCCTTGGGGTTGGGGGCGACGGCGACGTAGTGCGGGACGGCCGCCCACAGCGAGGCCGCGGGCACGCCGGCGTTGGCGAACGCCTCGTGCAGCACGCCGACGATGCCGGTCGGGCCCTCGTAGGTCGGCGGGGTGAGCGACAGCCGGTCGATCAGGCTCGCGTCCGTGGCGTGCGCGGTGACGGCGACCGGGCGCGAGTGCGGGACGTCGGCCAGCAGCGCGCCGAGCAGCACCACGAGCTGGACGCCGAGCGCCTCGGCGAGGTCGACGACGGTCTGTGAGAACGTGCGCCAGCGCATCGCGGGCTCGGGACCCGACAGCAGGATCAGATCGCGCGGGGCGCGCGGGATGCGGGCGGCGTGGATCTCGAAGTCCGGCCACTCGACGCGGCGGGTGATCCCGTCCTCCAGGCGCACCATCGGTCGCGTGGACTGGAAGTCGACGAACTCCTCGGGGTCGATCGAGGCGAAGGACTCCGCGCCGAGGCTGCCCGCCATGAACGTCAGCGCGGACGTCGCGGACTCGCCGGCGTCGTTCCAGCCCTTGAAGGCACAGATCAGCGCAGGGGCCCGGAGCCCGTCGGGTCGGCGTTCCCAGCGCAGCGGCTGCATGGGTTCACCGTACCGTGTCCGCCGTGCGTCCCAGTATGGACAGCGTGGAACGAACCATCGCCTCACTGCGCGCCGGCGACGAGGTCGACGGCGTTTTCGCGTGCTCGCGCAAGGACCGCCTGCAGGCGCGGACGGGCACGCCGTACCTGGCGCTCGAGCTGCGCGACCGCACCGGCGCGATCGCCGCGCGGGCGTTCCGCGACGCCGATGTGCTGGCGGGCCGCTTCGAGCGCGGGGACCTCGTCCAGGTGACCGGCCGCGTGGAACGCTTCCGCGACGAGCTGCAGGTCGAGGTCCGGGCCATTTCACGTGCACAGGCCGCGGATCCGGCCGCCTTCCTGCCGGTCGCGTACCGCGACCTCGACGAGCTCGACGGCTTCCTCGAGCACCTCGCGCGCGAGGTCCACGACGCGGGGTATCGCGGTCTTCTGGAGCAGCTGCTGGGGGACGGCGAGCTGCGGGCGGCATGGCGCCGCGCGCCCTGCACCCGCACCGGCCACCACGCCTACCTCGGCGGGCTGCTCGAGCACACGGTCGCGGTCGGGACGCTCGCGCTGGAATGCGCCCAGCTTCACCCGCGTCTGAATCCGGACCTCCTGCTGTGCGCGGCGCTGATTCATGACCTCGGCAAGACGCGCGAGTTCACGTACGGCGCCGAGATCGGGTTGACCGACGAGGGTCGCCTGCTCGGGCACGTCGTGCTCGGTCAGCGACTGCTCGACGAGCGCGCCGGCGCCTTGCCGGACGACCGCCGGCTCGCGCTCGCGCACTGCGTGCTCACCCATCACGGGGCGGAGGGCGCGCCGGGACGGCGGTTCGGCTCGCCGGAGGCGCTCGCGCTCTACCGCCTGAACGCGCTGGACGCGAGCGTGAAGGGCGCGCTGGAGCACGGCCTTCCGTAAGCGCAACTGCTAGGTTGCGAGTCATGCGGATCCTGATTCTCGGCGGGACGGTCTTCCTCGGCCGCCACGTGGCCGAAGAGGCGCTCGCGCGCGGGCACGAGGTGACGGTCTACTCGCGCGGCCTGCACGGCGCGGCGCCCGCGGGCACGGAGCACGTGCGCGGCGACCGCGCCGACCTCGCGCCGCTGCAGGGGCGCGCGTGGGATGCGGTCGTGGACACGTCCGGCTACGCGGCGCCGGAGGTGGCGGCGTCATCCGCGCTCGACGCGCCGCACTACGTCTTCGTCTCGACCTGCAACGTGTATCCGTCGTGGCCGGACGAGCCGGTCGACGAGGACTCGCCCGTGTGGCTCGAGGGCGACGGTTACGGCGAGCAGAAGGCCGCCTGCGAGCGGCTGCTGCCGGCCGGGCGCTCGGCGACCGTACGGGCGGGGCTGATCGTCGGCCCGCACGACAACATCTTCCGGCTTCCCTGGTGGGTGAAGCGGCTGCTGGCGGGCGGCCCGGTGCCCGCTCCCGGACGCCCGGACCGATCGCTGCAGGTGATCGACGCGCGCGATCTCGCGGCGTTCCTGCTCGAACTGGGCGAGCGGCGCGTGTCCGGCGTCTTCAACGGGACCGCGCCGATCGGCCAGACGACGATGGGCGAGCTGCTCGCGGGCGGCGATCTGCGCTGGATCCCCGAGGACCGGCTCGAGGCGGCGGGCGTCGAGCCGTGGATGGAGCTCCCGCTCTGGATGCCCGAGCGCTACGCCGGCACGTGGAACGTCGGGACCGAGCGTGCACAGGCCGCGGGTCTGCGCTGCCGCCCGGTGGCCGAGACGCTCGCCGACGTCGCGGCATGGCTGCGCGCGGGCGGCGAGGCCGAGCTGACGGACTGGCGCGCGCAGACGCGCCCGCGGCCGATGTCGGCCGAGCGCGAGGCGGAGCTGCTCGCCCTCGCCTAAGGGTTCGTTGAAGAATGGTCGGTCCGACCGATGTGGTGCAGCCGTGGATGACTCGGGCCGCACGCGCCGCGAAGGCGTGCCTCTGGCACGTCGAGCTGCGTGGGTGGCGCGAGGCGCCGCGGATGTGCCGCAGCGGGCGTAGCGGAATTCTTCAGCGGGCCCTAACGGACGCTCAGCGCGCGCGGGCGAGCGATCACGCGCGGGCGCCGCGACGGGACGCGCGTCCGCGCGCCGTCGGCGATCGCGAGCTCGAACCCGTGGCGCGCGGCGATCCCGCGGATGTGGGCCGTGCCGAGCGAGCCGAGCCGCTCGAGCGTCAGGACGTCCGCACCGAAGCCGACGATCGACGTCGAGCACGGCCGGTGGTCCGGATAGCGCCGGCGGGCCGCGCGCTCGCTCGCGTGGCCGATCAGCACGACGTCGTCGCGCTGGCCGAACTCGCGCTGGATCTCGCGCATCTCGTTGTGCGCGGCCTCGATCTTCTTGGACACGTGGCTCGAGGTGTTCGCGGACGTGATGTAGAGCAGCTCCTCGCCGATCAGCTCCAGGATCTCGCCCACCAGCGCGTTCGACGGGCACGCGTGGCCGGGCGTGATCAGCTGCGCGGTGCCGTCGGACGTCAGGTGCCCGGGCACGAGCGACGACGCCGGGCCGCGGAACCCGATCGGCCCGAGCTGCATCAGGTCATCCATGACCGCCGCGATCCGGGCGCGATCCAGCCCTTCGAAGTCGAACATGCGCTGCGCGCGCTCAGGCGTGGTCGTGATGCTCCCGACCTGGTCCAGCGGCCGGCCCTTGAGGCGATTCATGGCCTCCATCGACTCGAGCCCTGGCCGCGCCGCCAGCGCGCAGAAGTTCCCGAACGCGTAGAACAGCGCTTCCCCATGTGCGGTGGCGTAGGCGGCGGCACGGCGGTGCGCGGGGTTGGCGATGTCGAGGATGCGTTCCATGGCCGCCAGCCTCGCCCGCCGGCCTTGGCGAAAGCTTGCGCGCTGGTTGGCGCGTGTCAGAAGCTGTGTAGTGGATCGATGTGCGGCCGACGCCGTTCATCATGTAGACGACCGATCCGCGGTCGCTGAGGCATTGCGGCGCCAGGTGGGAAGCTCCTTCGCGAGCTTGCGCTAGCCAAGGAGGTCCCGCCGTAGACGGGGTCGGAGTACATGCCCTGGAGGGTGTGCTCGTGGAGGGCCCCGAAGAACGTGTCCACGCCGCCCGCGAACCCGGTCGCCTTGCCGGACTCGATGTCGGCGATGATCCGCGGGAAGGGCGCTGAACAGCGCGCCGAACGTCGACGTCGCATACGCGTCGGGCCGTTGGCATCGGCCGGGACAAGGCGCGCGACCAGCGCGTTGAGCACGGCCGACTGCTGTGGCGAGAGCGCGGCCTTGGCGGCGGGGGCCGCGGCCGCGAGGGCCCTCTCAAGCGTGGCGGTTCCTGCAGATCCGGCCGTGTCAAGGGAGCCTGCGCGCGCCGGCTCAGCCCGCCGACGGCGTACAGCCGTGGAAGCGCGCTATTCGACCGGCTGTGGCGAGACGCTGGGCGTCACGGGCGGATCGGTCTCGTCGTTGTCCGTCCGCGAATCGCACCCCGGATCGTTGCTGTCGATCAGCCCGTCGTCGTCGTTGTCCAGCTGGTCGCTGCAGGCCGGCGTGCTGTTGGTCTCGTCGTCGTCGGTCGCGGACGCGCAGCCCGGGTCCTTGCCGTCGATCAGCCCGTCGCCGTCGTTGTCGCGCCCGTCCGCGCACGCCGCCTTGGCGGAGACGTTCGCCTCGTCGTCGTCGGTCGCCGACGTGCAGCCCGGATCCTTGCCGTCGATCAGCCCGTCGCCGTCGTTGTCGCGCCCGTCCGCGCACGCCGCCTTGGCGGAGACGTTCGCCTCGTCGTCGTCGGTCGCCGACGTGCAGCCCGGATCCTTGCCGTCGATCAGCCCGTCGCCGTCGTTGTCGCGCCCGTCCGCGCACGCCGCCTTGGCGGAGACGTTCGCCTCGTCGTCGTCGGTCGCCGACGTGCAGCCCGGGTCCTTACGGTCGACCAGCCCGTCGCCGTCGTTGTCGCGCCCGTCGGCGCACGCCGCGAGGGCCGGCGCCGGCAGCACGCCGTAGGCGGCGGAGTCGCGCGCCGTGTTGCCCGCAGTGTCGGTCGCCACCACGGCGAGCGTGAAGCTGCCGCGCTGGTTGGGCAGGCGGCCGCCTGGCTTGACGGCCTTCCACGACGAGGCGGGGAGCGACCGCGGCGCGCCGACCCGACCGCGACGCACGGCGGCGCGGCACGTGACGCCCTCGGTGCATTTGAAGCGCGCGCGGATCGCGGTACCCGCCGTGAACGTCGCGCCCGCGCGCGGCGCGACGATCGTGGCCTTCAACACGGGCGGATCGCCGCCACCGCCGGCGCCGGCTCCCCCGCCTCCGTCTCCGCCGCCGCCTCCCCCGGCGTTGCCGAGCGCGACGATCGCCACGACGCCGCCCACCACGAGCGCCGCCACCCCGCCCGCGAGCAGGGCGCGGAGCCCGCGCCGGCCCGAACCGCCGCCGCCGGGCTCGTCATCGTCGCCGTCCGACGGCGGTGGGCCGCCGTAGCCGATGAAATCGAGATTGTGCTGCGTGTTGGCCACACCTTGGGACTCGCCGAGTTGTCTGCGCAGCGCAAGCGCCTGCTCGAGCAGCGCGACGGCCTCTGCGGCGTCCCCCAGCGCGTAGGCCCGGGTGCCCAGCTGGTGGAGTGCGTGCGCCTCGCTCGATGCGTCCCCGGCGGCGGCCGCGGCCTCCCGCAGCACCGACAGCGCCTCGTGCCACGACGCCCATCGCCGGCCGAGCGCGAGCGGGCGCTCGACCGCGCGGGCGAGGCCGATCGCGGCCGCGCCGTCCGCGCGCCGGAGGACCGCGAGCAGCGCGGCCGACTCGTCGAGCACCTCTGCGGGGTCGCGCCGCTCGGCCCAGGCGGCGAGCGCCGTCGCGGCGGCTTCGGCGCCGACCCGGCCCGCTTCGGGCGGTGCTTCGGCGAGCGCCCCGGCGAGCGAGTAGCGCGGGCTGTGCGATTGCACGAGCGCGCGTGACTCGAGCGCGGGCAGCCGCTCGGCGGCGTCCGCCGGGCCGCCCAATGCCGTGACGCAGCCGGGGGAGAGCGGGGCGCCGCCGGCGCTCGCCAGTTCGGCCAGCAGCTCGCGGTCCTCGGGCGTCAGGGCGGCCTGCAGCCGCGCGCTGAGCGCGCGAACGGGGTCCTCGGTCCCGAGCGCCTGCGCCAGCTCGGCCAGCACGATCCCCGTGTCGCCCGCCAGTCCCGCGGCCTGCCGGAGCATCAGCGGATGGCCGCCGAGGCGCTCGGCGAGCTCGCGCGCGCCGGCCTCCTCGTCCGGGCGCAGCGGACGCCCGAGCCCGTCGGCGATCACGGACGTCGCGAACTCGAGCGGCAGACCGGACACCCGCACCGACTGGGCGTGCATGAGCGTGCGCCGGCGCGAGGCCACCACGAACCGGCAGTTGGGCGCCTCGGTGAGCAGCCGCTGAGCGTCCTGAGGCGTCAGCCGCACGTCGTCGAGCGCCAGCCGCTCCTGGACGCCGGCGAGCTCGCGTTGGCGCCGCTCCGGCCGGAGGACCACGCCGGGCGGACCGTCGAACAGCGCCTCCACGAGCGCCTGCAGGAGGTCGTCGACCGGACGCTGCGCCGCGTCGAGAAAGACGCCTCCGGCGCCGAGCGCCGCGAGCACGATGTAGGTCTTGCCGATGCCGCCGGTGCCGTGCAGGTTCACATGGCCGGCCGCGGAGCCGAGGGCGGCGAGCTCGTCGTCGCGGTCCACGCGGTCGGGGAACGGCGGCGGCGGAGCGCCCGGCGCGCGGCGCTCGATCCGCACGTCGCCGTGGTCGAGCCAGCGCTGGAGGATCGCGTCGTTGCCGAGCCGGACGTCGAGCACGTTGTGGTCGCCCAGCACCAGGATCGAGTCGCGGATGTCGCCCTCGACGGCGACGCTTCGATCGCGGTGCGGCTGGGCGCTCACGGGTCGCCGCGCAGGACGTTCCGGTCGCCGGTGATGATCGTCGCCCGGTCGATGCTGCCGCCGACCGCCACGCCGCGCTCGCCCGCCACGACGCCGGCCTGCGGGCGCTCCGCCCACAGCTGCTCGATGTCGGCCCGCAGCGCCGCGTCGGAGTCGAGCAGCTTCTGCAGTTGCCACGTGAACACCGTGCGGGCCGTCTCGTTGTCCGGGTGGTCGACGACGTCCTGCACCGCCTCCTCGGCGGCGGGCTTGCTCTCCACGGCCGGGCGCAGCCGCGCCCACAACCGGCGGGCGTGCTCCCACACCGACTCGCCGATCGCCTCCGTCGCGCGCTCGCTGGCCGCGATGCCGGCGGACTTCACGAGCGCTCCGAGCAAAGGCGCGAGGAACAGAGCCAAGGCCGACACGTCCATTGCGACGAAGGTCCCAGTACGAACGAGGAACCGCAATCGCACAAGATGAGAGGCCCGTGCGAGGCGGCGCACCGTTTCTCGGCGTGTATGCATGCTGACCAGCTACGTGGTGGCGCAGCTCGCGCTCGCGCTTGGAGATGCAGCGCTGCGGTAACGCATCTCGCTATTCCCACTGGTACGGTAGGAGTTTATTAGGGTCCCCTAACGACCAGAGAGCTGATGCTGCCCACGTTCATCATCGGCCTGCGCGAAGGCGTCGAGGCCGCCCTCATCGTCGGAATCATCGCCACGTTCCTTCGGCAGGAGGGCCGCCGCGACGCGCTGCGGCCGATGGCGCTCGGCGTGGCCGGGGCCGTCGCGATCTGCGTCGCCGTCGGCGTCGCGCTGCAGGTGCTCGACCAGGAGTTGCCGCAGCGCCGGCAGGAGGGCCTGGAGACCGTCGTCGGCATCGCCGCGATCGGCGTCGTCAGCTTCATGATCGTGTGGATGCGCCGGCACGCCCGCGACCTGTCCGGGCAGCTGCGGGCGCGCGCCGGCGACGCGCTCAAGGAGGGCTCGGCCAAGGCGCTGATCGCGATGGCGTTCTTCGCCGTGATCCGTGAAGGCCTGGAGACCGTCGTCTTCCTGCTCGCGGTGCTGCAGAACGCCGAGGACCCCGCGACCGGCGGCGCGGGCGCCTTCCTCGGCCTGGCGACGGCGGTGGCGATCGGCGTCGCGATCTATCGCGGCGGCATCCGGCTCAACCTCGCCCGCTTCTTCCGCTTCACCGGGGTCGTGCTCGTGCTGGTGGCGGCCGGGCTCGTGGCCAGCTCGCTGCACACCGCGCACGAGGCCGGCTGGCTGAACGCCGGCCAGGGCCAGGCGCTCGACCTCACGTGGCTCGTCGTGCCCGGCACCTGGACGTCGGCGCTGCTGACCGGGATGCTCGGGTGGCAGCCGCAGCCCGTCACGGCCGAGGTGACCGGCTACGTCCTCTTCGGAGTCCCGGCGCTGGCCTACGTGCTCTGGCCCGCCCGCGCGCGCCGCCCGGCGCGCGCCCAGGTGACCCAGGTGGCGAGCGTCGCCGCCGTGCTGGTGCTGGTCGCGGTCGTGCTGACCGGCTGCGGGAGCGACTCCAAGGGCGCCTCGGCCGCCGGCGGGCGCCAGGTCGAGATCAAGCTCACCGACGCCGGCTGTGACCCGGCGACGCTGAAGATCGACGCCGGCCGCACGACGTTCAAGGTCACGAACGCCGGCACCGGCCGCGTGAGCGAGCTCGAGCTGATGAGCGGCGCGCGCATCCTCGGCGAGAAGGAGAACCTCGTCGCCGGCCTCTCGGGCTCCTTCACGCTGACGCTCCAGCCCGGCACCTACACGCTCAGCTGCCCCGGGGGGACGACGGCCGCGACCGGCGTCCTGACCGTCGGGGGCGAGCAGGTCGCTCGCCGCGACCGACCCGCGCCTGCAGGCCGCGGTGTCCGGCTACCAGAGCTACGTCGCCACCCAGGCCGCGGATCTCGTCGCCAAGGTCAAGCCGTTCGTCGCCGCCGTCAAGGCCGGCGACGTCGAGCAGGCCAAGCAGCGGTTCGCCGCCGCGCGCGTCCCCTACGAGACGATCGAGCCGGTGGCCGAGAGCTTCGGCACGCTCGACCCCGACATCGACGCCCGCGTCAACGACGTCAAGCAGGGCGACGAGTGGACGGGCTTCCACCGCATCGAGCAGGCGCTGTGGCAGCGCAACACGACCAAGGGCCTGGACGCGATCGCCGACAAGCTGCTGGCCGACTGCGAGACGCTCGAGCGCAAGACGCGCACGCTGACCTACCAGCCCGACGAGCTGGCCAACGGCGCCAACGGCCTGCTCGGCGAAGTCGCCTCCTCGAAGATCAGCGGCGAGGAGGACCGCTACTCGCACACCGACCTGTCGGACTTCAAGGCCAACATCAACGGCGCGCAGACGACGTTCGGCCTGCTCGCGCCCGCCGTGCGCGCCAAGGACCCGCAGCTCGCGGACACGGTCAGCCGGCGCTTCGACGCCGTGCAGGCGGAGCTGGAGACGCTCCGGACCGGCGACGCGTTCCCGAGCTATGAGACCGTCGACGGCGCCGAGCGCAAGCAGCTCAGCGCCCTCGTCGCGAGCCTCGCCAAGCCGCTCGCCCAGGTCTCGGACGCGCTCGCCGACTGATGCGCGCCCTGCTCGTGATGGCGCTGCTCGCCGCGCCGGGCGCGAGCGCGCCGCTGCTCGACGACGTCTCGATCCAGTACCGGCAGGCGGTGATCGCGCACGACGCGGCGCTCGCCGGCCGGCTGCGGACCGAGGTGCGCCTGCTCGCCGTCGCCCACCCGTCGCCCGCGCTGGCGAAGCTCGAGCGCACGCTGACCGCGACGCGCGACGTGCTGCATCCGTGGCCGCTCGCGGCCACGGTGGCCCGGCAGGCCGCCGCCGCGGGCGCCGCCGCGACACCGGCGCCCGCCGATCCCTACGGCGCCGCGCGCGCCGCGCTGACGCGGACGCAGGACGCGCCCGACCACCGCGCCGCGGTCGCCGCGGGGCTCGACGCCTACGCGGCCACGGCCGGGGTGCGCCGCCGGCTCGGCGCCCGCGCCGGCGAGCTCGACGCGCCGTTCTTCGCGCTGCTGACGGCGCTCGACGAGCGCGGCGACGTCGGCGCCGCCGTGGCGGCCGCGCGCTCGCGCCTCTCGATCGCCCAGCAGACGCTCGGCGATGTGAAGGTGAGCAAGGGCACCGTGGTGACCGACGCGGCGATCCTCGTCTTCCGCGAGGGGCTCGAGGCGGTGCTGATCCTCGCCGCGATCACCGCCTCGTTCGTCGGCGCCAAGCGCCACCTGCGCCGCCCGGTGCTGCTCGGCGGCGTCGCGGGGCTGGGGGCGACGATCGTCACCTGGGCGCTCGTGCAGCTGCTGGTCTCCGAGCTCGGCACCGGCGGGCTGCGGCTCGAGGCGATCACCGGCATCCTGGCCATCGCGGTGCTGCTCGTGGTGACGAACTGGTTCTTCCATCGCGTCTACTGGAGCCAGTGGATCGCCCGCTTCAACCGCCGCCGCAAGGCGCTCGAGAAGCTCGACCGCTTCGGCGTCCTGTCCGGCCAGGCCGCCGGGCTCGCGCTGCTGGGGCTCACCAGCGTCTACCGCGAGGGCTTCGAGACCGTCCTGTTCGTGCAGAACCTGCAGGTGAGCGCCGGTACCGGCGCGTGCGTGCTCGGGTCGAGCATCGGGCTGGCCGCCACGCTCGCGGTGGGCGCGATCACGTTCGCGGCCCAGCGCAAGCTCCCCTACAAGAAGATGCTGATCGCCACCGGTGTGCTGATCGCGGTCGTGCTCGCGGTGATGACCGGCACGACCGTCCACGTGCTGCAGGGCCTCGGCTGGCTGCCCGCCACGCCGGCGGCGTTCGACCTGCCGATCTGGGCCAACAGCTGGCTCGGGCTGTATGCGACGTGGGAGGGGCTGGCCGCGCAGGCGCTGGCGCTGCTTGTCGTGCTCGGCAGTTATTTCGCCGCGCGCGAGATCCAGGTGCGGGCCCCGCAGCGCCGCGTGCGCCGGGAGGCCGTCCAGTCCACGACGTAGGTTGCGCGGGATGGCGCGGCACCGGTAGCGTCGTGGTGGTGGCTGAACTCGCCATCGGCTCCACCTTCGCCGACCACGTCATCAAGGCCGTGGTGGGTCGCGGCGGGATGGGCGTCGTCTATCGCGCGGTGCACGTGCCGCTCGAGCGCGAGGTGGCGCTGAAGCTGATCGCCTCCGGCTCGTCCGCCGACCCGGAGTTCCGCGACCGCTTCCGGCGCGAGTTCCGCGCCACGGCGTCGATCCAGCACCCGAACGTGATCCCCGTCTACAACGCGGGCGAGGAGGACGGGCAGCTCTACGTGACGATGCGCTACGTCGAGGGGACCGACCTCGCGCGGCTCCTGAGCGCGCAGCGCCGGCTCGCGCCCGAGCGCGCGGCGGCGATCATCGCGCAGATCGCCGACGCGCTCGACGCGGCCCACGCCGCCGGGATCGTGCACCGCGACGTCAAGCCCGCCAACGTGCTGCTCGACGGCGACACGGCGATCCTGACCGACTTCGGGCTGATGAAGAACGTGCGCGCCCAGACCCAGATCACGCAGGCGGGGAGCGTGATCGGGACGTTCGACTATGCCGCGCCCGAGCAGCTGCGCGAGGGCAGCATCGACGCCCGCACCGACGTCTACGCGCTCGGGGCCGTGCTCTTCCAGGCACTGACCGGACGCGTGCCGTACCCGCGCGAGACCGCGGCGGCCACGATGCTCGCCCACCTGGACGCGCCGCCGCCGTCCGTGCTCTCGGTGCTCCCGGACGCACCCGAGGCGCTTGGCGACGTGGTCCGCCGCGCGATGGCCAAGGACCCCGCCGTCCGCTTCCAGAGCGCCGGCGACGTCGGCCGCGCGGCACTGGCCGCGGTCGCGCTGTCGCGCGCGCTGGCGCCCGAGCGCAGCGTGGCCACCGGCGCCGCCAAGCCCGGCGGCCAGCGCCCGCCGGTGCCGGTCCCGCCGGCGCTGAGCCGCCGCACGGCGTTCGTCGGGCGCGCCGACGTGCTCGAGCGGCTGAGCGAGCGCTACGCGCGCGCCGACGCCGGCGAGCGCCAGTTCGTGCTCCTCAGCGGCGAGCCGGGGATCGGCAAGACGACCGTGGCCACGGAGCTGGCGCGGCGTGTCCACGCGCAGGGCGCGACCGTGCTGTTCGGGCGCTCGGACGCCGAGTCCCTGATCCCCTACCAGCCGTTCATCGGCGCCGTCGGGCACTACCTCGCGCACCGCGAGCCGCCGGAGCTCGAGCGCGAGCTGGCCGAGCTGGCACGCGTGCTCCCCGGGCTGCGGCGCGCCACGCATGAGCCGCTCGCCGAGGACCCGGAGACGCGCCGTTACCGGCTCTTCGAGGCCGTCGCCCGCGTGCTCGCGTTCGCGGCCTCCGAGCGCCCCCTGCTGCTGATCCTCGACGACCTGCACTGGGCGGACACGTCGACGTCGCTGCTGCTCGGGCACCTGCTGCAGGACGCCGAGCCGAGCCGGCTGCTCGTGATCGGCACCGCGCGTGACGAGGAGACGACCGCGGCGCTGGGCGAGCTGATGGGCCGCCTGCGCCGCACGCCGATGTTCGAGCGGATCGCGCTGGAAGGCCTCGATCCGGACGAGACCGGCGCGCTGGTCGCCGCGCGCGACGAGCGCGACGTGACGTCGCAGTTCATCCGCCGGCTGCGCGAGGAGACCGAGGGCAACCCGTTCTTCATCGAGGAGACGCTGCGCAGCCTGAAGGGCGAGGAGGGCGGCGTGGCGCTCGAGCGCGCGCTGAGCCGGATCGCGGTCCCCGAGGGCGTCAAAGAGCTGATCGCGCGCCGGCTCGCGGGGCTGAGCGAGACCACCGACCGCGTGCTCACCGTCGCATCGGTCGTGGGGCGCGAGTTCCAGCTCGAGCTGCTCGAGCAGGTCGCCGACGCGCCCGGCGACACGGCGCTGACCGCACTCGAGGAGGCGATCGCCGCGGGCCTCGTGCGCGAGGTCGACGGCGGCCGCTTCGCGTACTCGCACGCGCTCGTCCGCGAAGCGCTCTACGAACGCCAGAGCGCGAGCCGGCGCGTGCGCCTGCACGCGCGCATCGGCGACGCGCTGGAGGCCGCCGGCGGAGCGCGCCCGGCAGAGCTCGCCTACCACTTCGCCGAGGCGCACGACCGCCGCGCCGTCCAGTACGCGCTCGCCGCCGCGCGCGCCGCCGAGGCGTCGCTGGCCTACGAGGAGGCGGCCGGGCACTACCGCCGCGCGCTGGCGGGCGTCGCCGAGGCCGACCAGGTGGGCGTGCTCCTGGATCTCGGCTTCGCGGAGCTGCGCGCCGGCGACCCGGCCGCGCGGGCGACGTTCGCGCGCGCCGCCGAGCTGGCGCGCACGCCGGACGAGCTGGCCCGCGCCGCGCGCGGCTTCGCCGGCTGGCCGGGCGAGACGGGCGTCGTCGACCGCGAGGGCATCGCGCTGCTCGAGCGCGCGATCGCCGAGGCCGGGGAGAGCGTCCCGCTGCTGGCACGGCTCGCCGACAGCCTGCGCTTCGCGGGCGAGGAGGAGCGCGTGCTGGCGCTCAGCGCGCGGGCGCTGGAGCTGGCCAGCGAGCCGCGCGATCTCGCGCTGGCCGCCGAGTGCCGGCACGGCGCGCTGCTGCACGTCGAGCACCTCGACGAGCGCCTGCGCCTGAGCGAGCGGATGCTCGAGCTGTCCGTGCGCGGCGAGGAGCGCGAGCTCGAGGCGGTTGCGCTGCACTGGCGCATCTACGACCTGCTCGAGGCCGGCGACATCGAGGCCGCGCGTGCCGCGCACCGGCGCCTGACGGCGCTGGCGCACGCGCTGCGCCAGCCGCGCTACCAGTACTACGCGGTCGGCTGGGAGGTCGTGTGGGCGCAGATGGCGGGCCGCTTCGCCGACGCCGACCGGCTCGCCCGCGACACGTACGAGCTGGGGCTGCGCTCCCAAGCGCGCGACGCGGAGACGATCCATGCCGCGCAGACACTCGTGCTGCGGCGGCTCGAGGACCGGCTCCCGGACTACATCGCGCGCGTCGAGTCGCTCGTCGCGGGCAACCCGGCGCTCGTCGCCTGGCGCTCAGTGCTGCCGCTCGCGCACCTCGTCGGCGGCGACATCCCGGCCGCCGTGACCGAGCTGCAGCGCGTGATGCAGACCGGCGTACCGCGCGACATGTTCTGGCTCACTGCGACGTCGCTGCTGGCCGAGGCGGCGGCGCTGATGGCCGACCCGCAGCTCTGCCGGGGGCTCTACGCGGCGCTGCTGCCGTATCGCGACCGCAACGTCCAGGTCACCCAGGCGGCGGCGTTCGGCTCGGTCGAGCGCTTCCTCGGGCTGCTCGCCGCCGCGCTGCGCGACTGGGACACCGCGCAGGCGCACTTCGAGACCGCGCTCGCCACCGACCAGCGCCGCGGCCTGCGCACCGTGGTCGCGCTGGTGCGCCGCGAGTACGCCGAGATGCTGCTGGCGCACGGCGACGCGGCCGACCGCGAGCTCGCCGCCGAGTTGCTGCGCGAGACGCTCGCGGTGGCCGAGGACGTCGGCATGTGGCAGCTCGTGAGCCGCGTCCAGAGCCGACTCGACGAGCTCCACCCGTCGCACACGATGGTCACGCAGCCGCAGGCGGCCGCGCCCGAATGATGATGCGCTCAGCCCTCCTCGTGGCGCTCCTGCTCGCCTTCCCCGCGTCCGCGCACGCGGCGGCCCCCAGCTGCCAGCGCGACGGCGGCAAGCTGCTCGCCGCCGCCGGCAACGTCCGCGTCGTGTCGGTCAAGGAGAAGCCGACGCAGAACCAGACGCGCCGCGACCGCGTGTACGGATGCTGGACGTCGACTGGCCGGCGCTTCACGCTGTTCGTGGCGGTCGACTTCGGGCTCGACGAGATCGAGCACGACAGCTTCACGATCGTCGGCAACCGCTACATCGGCGCGCTGCGCGACTTCGAGGGCGGCGCCAGCGAGTCCAAGAGCTCCGCCACCTGGGACGCACAGAAGCACAAGGCGCTCTACACGTCGAAGCCATGCGACGCCGTCGACCAGGGCGACACCAGCGGCATCGAGGACGTCGTGTTCCTGCGCAACGGCGCGATGGCCTACAGCTGCCAGCAGCTGCACCTGGTCAACCAGCAGGGCGACAAGCTGCTCGAGCCGGCCGGGACGCCCGTCGCCGACCTCGCCGCCTCGTTCGCGCGCCTGTACTGGAGCGTCAACGGCGTGCCCAAGTCACTCGCCCTGTAGGTCCGATGCATACACGGGCGCGCCGCTGGGAAGGCCTATAGGGGCCCATGCCGCGCGTTCAGCGCGCGGCATCCACCTACACGGAGGTCCCATCCATGCTGTGGCTCATCGTCGGCATCGTGCTTCTGGTCATCGCCATCGCGGGCGGCGCGATCGTCCACCCGATCCTGTTCGCGCTGGCCATCGTCGCCCTGCTGATGTTCTTCACCGGCTTCCGCGGGCGCGCCGTGTAGCACGCTAAGTTGGCGCGCCATGCGAATGGCGCTCCGGCTCGCCGATCCGGACGGCCGCTACCGTGCCGTCCGGCTGGCCTCGGACCTTCAGCTGTCCGAGGCGCGGCGGACGTTCGCGCGCGTTGACGGCCGCTGGGAGCTCGAGGTCGAGCTGCCCGACGTGCTGCGGCTGGAGTATCAGCTCGAACTCACGCACGACGACGGCGGCAACGAGTGGGCGCTCGATCCCGGCAACCCGCTGCGCGCCCCGGGCGCGTTCGGGGAGAAGTCGGTGCTCGAGCTGCCGGGCTATCGGCCGCCCGCCTGGCTGGATGCCGAGCGCGTGCCGGCGCGCTCGGACGAGCTCTCGGTGCGCGCGCGGGGGCTCGGGCGACAGCTCGACATGCGCGTCTGGAGCCCGGCCGAGGGCCCGCTGCGGCTGCTGGTCGCCAACGACGGGCCGGAGTACGACGCGCTCTCGCGGTTGACGGACTTCGCCGGCGCGCAGATCGCCGCGGGTGCGCTGCCGCCGTTCCGGGTCGCGCTGCTCGCCCCGGGCGACCGCGACCAGTGGTATTCGGCCTCGGCGGCCTACTCGCGCGTGCTGGCGCATGACGTGCTGCCGGCGCTGAAGACCGAGTTCGGGGTGGTCGGCGCGCCGGCGGGCATAGGCGCGAGCCTCGGGGCGCTGGCCATGCTGCACGCGCACCGCCGCTTCCCGCGCTCGCTCGGCGCGCTGTTCCTGCAGTCCGGCAGCTTCTTCATCCCCCGCTACGACGCGATGGAGCGCCATTTCAGCCGCTATGCGCGCATCACGCGCTTCGTTCGTGACACGCTGCGTGACGGCAGCTACGCCATGCCGGTGCCGGTGACCATCACGTGTGGACGGGCGGAGGAGAACATGGCCAACAACCGCGAGATGGGGAGTGCGCTGGCCGCGCAGGGGTACCAGGTGACCGTCGAGGAGGTGCTCGACCTCCACAACTACACGGGCTGGCGCGACGCCTTCGATCCCCATCTGACCGCGCTGCTGCGCCGCGCCTGGACCCGATGAACGGCACCCACCACGAGTTCTACTCCCCGGCCGTCGGTGCCTCGGGCGCGGTGATCGCCTACGGCCATTACGGTCGTGCCGTGCTCGCCTTCCCGTCCGAGGGCGGGCGCGCGGGCGACTGGAACGACAACGGCATGGTCGATGCGATCGGCGGCCTGCTCGACGCGGGCCGCGTGAAGCTCTATTGCGTGGACTCCTTCGACGCCGGCTCGTGGTCGAACCAGTCCGCGCCGCTGGAGGAGCGGGCGCGCGCGCACGGCCGCTACGAGTCCTGGATCATCGACGAGGTCGTGCCGTTCATCCACCACGACACCGGCGGCGAGATCGCCACCGCCGGCGTGTCGCTCGGCGCCTACCACGCCGCGAACTTCACGCTCAAGCGCGCCGACCTGTTCCCGCTGGCGATCTGCATGTCCGGCAACTACGACCCGTCGTCGTGGAACGGCTGGGGCGAGCGCGGCGACGCCACGTACTTCAACAACCCGATGGACTACGTCCGCCACCTCGACGGCGGGCACCTCGACTGGCTGCGCTCGCGCGCGAGCCTGCTGCTCGTGTGCGGCCAGGGGGCGTGGGAGGACACGACCGGTGCCCTGAACTCCTCGCGCGCGTTCGCCGGGTTGCTGGGCTCGAAGGGCATCCGCCACGAGCTGGACGTGTGGGGGCACGACGTCCCGCACGACTGGCCCTCGTGGCGCGCCCAGATCGCTCATCATCTCCCGAGGTTCTGCTGATGACTGCGCACCTGATCGGCCTGCTGCTGGGGACGGAGGAGGATTGGCCGCGCGCATTCGAGACGCTGCTCTCGCGGCTCGGGCCGATCTCCTACGGCGGCGAGACGCACCACCTGGCGAGCGAGCGGATCGCGATCGAGCCGTTCGACCTGCGCGACCGGCCGCGCTACGACCTCGTCGTGGACCGCCTGGCATGGTGGTACTTCGTCCCGCGCGAGTGGCTCAAGAAGGTCGCGCTGATGGACGACGTGTACCTGCTCAACAGCCCGTTCACGTTCCAGGCGATGGAGAAGCATGCCGCGTACTGCGCGATGCTGCGGCTGGGCCTCAAGGTGCCCCAGACGGTGCTGATCCCGCACAAGCACCCGCCCGAGAACACGCGTTTCGAGTACACCGCGGCGAAGTACAACCGGGCGTTCGACCTCGGCGCGATCGCGGAGGAGATCGGCTACCCGCTGTTCATGAAGCCCTACGACGGTGGCCAGTGGGTCGGCGTGACGCGGATCAAGAACCGCCAGCAGCTGCTGCGCGCGTACGACGACTCGGGCGAGCGGCTGATGCACCTTCAGGAGTCGGTCGAGGGCTTCGACGTGTTCGCGCGCTCGCTCTCGATCGGCGCCGAGACGATGGTCATGAACTTCCGCCCGGACCTCCCGATGCATGACCGCTACGCGGTGGCGCACGACTTCCTGTCGCCCGAGACGGGCGAGGAGGTGCTGACCATCAGCCGGCTGATCAACGCGTTCTTCCGCTGGGAGTTCAACTCCTGCGAGACCCTGATCCGCGGTGCCGAGGCGCACCCGATCGACTACGCCAACGCGTCCCCGGACGTTGCGCTGACGTCGCTGCACTACTACTTCCCGTGGGCGATCACCGCGCTGCTGCGCTGGACCGCGTTCTGCACGGTGACCGCGCGCGAGCCGCGCGTGGTCGACATGGACACGCGGCGCTACTTCGAGATCGGCGACCGCGAGGACCTGTCCTACCGCGAGAAGCTCGCCGCGTACCGGCGGCTGGCCGACGAGTACTTCGAGGCCGAGCGCTACCAGGAGTTCTGCACGACGCAGCTCGCGCACGTCGACGAGCTCGTGCTCGACTGGGTGGCCTCGCCGGCGTTCGACGCGCTGCTGATCGAGACCGTCCGCTCGACGTACCCGACGCACGAGCACGAGCGCTTCGTGGCGCACTTCCGCGGGCTGCTCGGGCTGTGGGTGCACGAGCGCGGACGTACGCTGCAGAACGTCTGACCGGGGGACAGCCCCAGCCGGGCCCGGGAGTTCGCGCACCACGGCACGCCTGGCTGCCGCCTGTCGGCGCTCGCGGCCCGGCCGTAGCTTGCCCTCATGAAGAAGATCCTCCTGATCGTGGCCGCCTCGGCGGTCGCGCTGATCGCCCTCACCGGACTCGCCTGGGGCGCGACGAACACGCTCTCCAAGAAGCAGTCCGAGACGCACGCGGCCCCCGCCGGCGTCCGTTCAGTCGTCGTCGACGTGGGCACGGGCGACGTCTCGCTCGTGCACGGGACAGGCGGCGTGAGCGTCCGCGACGTGCGCCACTGGGCGCTGCGCAAGCCGACCGTCACGCAGAGCGTGCGCGACGGCGTGCTGACCGTCAAGGCGCGCTGCCACGGCGGCTTCCCGTTCGGCTCCTGCGCCACCAACGTCCGCGTCGCGCTGCCCGACGGCATGCCCGTGAAGGTCCGGACCGACGTCGGCGACGTGAGCGGCCGCGAGCTCGTCACGCGCGACGTCGACGCGCGGACCCACGTCGGCGACGTGCGCCTCTCGCTCGCGCAGCAGCCCGACCGCCTCGACGCCACGAGCGACGTGGGGGACGTGCGGCTCGACGTGCCGCGTAGCACGTATGCGGTCGACTCGGATGCCGATGTCGGCGAGCGCGACGTGTCCGGCCTCGTCCAGGACGACGGCGCCGCGCGGAAGATCCACGCGTTCACGAACGTCGGCGACGTGGGCGTCCAAGGCCACTAGCGCTCGGCCGTCGCTTCGGGCGTGGCCGTTCCCGCGTGGGCGCGGTACCTTGGGAGGATGAGCGCGCTCGCCTCGGTCCCCACCAAGTCGCCCCGCAAAGTCAAGGCGGCGAAGACGGTCGACAAGGCGTTGCGCGGCGGCATCCTGGCGGGTGCCGTCGCGACCGTCGCGTGGCTGCTGGCCGCGGCGCTCGGCTCGACCGCGCTGTTCGTCATGGTGATCGCGACGGTGCTGGCCGCCGTCTACATGGTCGTGGCGGGCGACAAGGCGCGGCTCGGCATCTGGGCCGCGATCGCCATCGGCTGGGGGCTCGTGATCCTCGAGCGCGCGCTGGTGAACCATCACGGCGGCCTGTGGGTCGGCGCGGCGGCGTGGCTGGGCGTCGTGCTCGGCGCGCGGAGGGCCGGGATCTCCAAGCGCTGGATGATCCTGCTGCTCTATCCGCTGATCCCCGGCGCGCTCGCGGTGCTCGCCGACCAGGACCTGCTCAATCCCTGGGGTGTGGGGTGGCTGTGGGTTGCGGCGATCCTCGGCCCGGTGATCGGGCTGCGGACGCTGCTGAACCCGAGCCCGCGCGGCGAGCCGAAGAGCGCGCCACCGAAGCGCGACCCGCTGGCTGATCTCTAGCCTCAGGGGCTTGACGACGATCGAAGCAGCGGTCGCGGCGCCGGCGGCGGAGCCTGCGCACGCGCGGCGCGACTGGCGGCCCGCGGCGGTCCTGGGGCTGATCCTGCTGGCCGCGGCGGGGCTGCGGCTGTGGAGCATCCGCCAGGGCCTGCCGTACGCGTACAACCTCGATGAGCGCGCGCACTTCGTCCCCAAGGCGGTCGCGATGACCGGCGGGGACCTCAACCCGGGCTACTTCATCAACCCGCCCGCGTACACGTACATGGTCGCGACGTGGCTGGGACTGCTGCACCTCGGCGGCGACGTGCAGCAGCTGTACGCCGACCATCCGGGCCAGGTGTTCCTCGCGGCGCGCGTGCTCTCGGTGCTGTTCGGGGTCGGCGCCGTGGCGGCCGTGTACGGGGCCGGGCGGGCATGGTTCGACCGTCGCGTCGGGCTGCTCGCGGCGGCGCTGATCGCGGTCGCGTTCCTGCCGGTGTTCTACTCGCGCCTGGCGCTCAACGACGGCCCGGCGATGCTGCCGTGCGCGGGCGCTCTGTGGGCGTCGGCCGTCGTCCTGCGCACCGGCAGCACGCGCGCGCTGCTGGCCGGCGGCGCGTGCGTCGGGCTGGCCGCGGCGATGAAGTACTCCGACGGCGTGGTCGTGCTGGCGCTCGTGGCCGCGGCGCTCGTCTCGCCCGCGCTGACGAAGCGGCGCGCGCTGCGCGGCCTGCTGGGAGCCGGCGCGCTCGCGGCCGCCGTCGTGATCGTCACCGACCCCTACGCGCTGTCGGACTGGGGCGCGTTCACGCACGACCTCGACCGCCAGCGCAAGTTCGCGAACGGCCATGCGCTGATCGGCCAGCCCGAGCGCAACGGCTGGGTCTACTACGCGATGAGCTTCAAGTGGGCGCTCGGGACGATCCCCGGCCTGCTGGCGGTCGCCGGCGGCGGCTTGCTGGTGCTGCGCCGCCGCCGCGAGGCCGTCGTGTTCGGCGTGCTGATCGTGCTGTTCTGGCTCTACATGGGCAGCCAGCACCGTTTCTACGCGCGCTGGATGCTGCCCATCTACCCCGCGCTGGCCGTGCTGGCGGGCTATGCGATCACGCAGGCCGTCGACCTGCTGCCGCGCCGCGCCGCGCCCTACGGGCTCGCGGCGCTCGCCGCGCTGCTGCTCGTCCCGGCCGCGCTCCCGACGATCCGCAACGCCCGCGTGATGTCGGCCCAGGACACGCGCACCGCGACCCGCGACTGGCTCGTCGCCCACCTGCCGCGGGGCACCAAGGTCGTGTTCGAGCCGATCGCCCCGGCCGAGTGGTACGGCGTCACGCCCGGCGGCGGCGCGAAGGCCGATCCGGCGCAGCAGTGGACGCGCTTCGACCGCACGCAGGCCGACATCGCCGAGCTCGCGCGCGAGTATCGGGGCGCCAAGCGCGAGGCGAACTTCCAGAACTACGAGCGCACGCTCACCCCACTGCTGCTGAAGATCTACCGCCGCGAGGGCTACTGCTGGATCGTCAGCGGTTCGACGCAGTACGGCCGCACGCAGGCCGAGCCGCGGCGCGCCGCGCACGCCGTCGCCTACTACCGCCAGCTCATGCGCGAGAGCAGCGTGGCCTACCACGTGAGCCCCGTCCATGCGGGCAGGACGCTCCCCCGCTACCAGGTGGATCGTTCGTTCAATTACATCGACCCCGCGTATGCGCGGCCGGGGCCGAGGATGGTCGTGTACCACCTGCGCAACTGCACGTAGCCCGGCGTGTTCCGAGGGCTCGTGCGCATCCTGCTCGCCCTCGCCCTGCTGCTCGCCTTCCCCGCCGGCGCCCAGGCGCGCGCGGTGATCGTCGCCAACGGCAGCTCGTCCGTGACGCTGCTGGACACGACCACCAACACGGTCAGCGCGCAGATCCCGCTGCCGGGGATCACGCGCGCCGTCACCGCGTTGCCCGACGGCACGCGCGCGTTCGTGGCGGCAGGACGGACGGTGTCGGCGATCGACCTCGCATCGCGCCACGGCGCCGGCTCGATCGTGATGCCGGGCGTGCCGCTGGCGCTCGCGACCTCGCCGGACGGGACGCGGGTCTTCGCCGCGCGCAAGGGCGCGATCGACATCATCGACACGGCGGCGCAGCAGCTCGCCGGCAAGCGCGCGCTGGCGGGCACGCCGGTGGACATGGCGGTCACGTCCGCTCGTGCCGTCGTGGTCTCGTCCGGCACGGTCTCGATCCTGGACCTGCACACCGGGCACCTCGTGCGGCGGCTGAAGCTGCCGGGCGCCGCCGGCGTGGCGATCGACGGCGGCGGGCGCGCGTGGGTCTCCACGACCTTCACCCCGCGCCGCCCGCGCCACGCCAAGCACCGCCCGAAGCCGGTCTCGCGGCTGCTGGGGATCAACCCGGGGAACGGCTCGATCTTCCGCTCGATCGTGCTCGGCACCGACGGCGGCGGCGGCGTGGCGGTCGACGCCGAGGGCACGCGCGCGCTCGTGGCGCCCGGCGCGGCGCTGCCCGGCGGCATCCACCGCAAGGCCGCGCTGGTCGACCTGGTCAAGGCCAAGGTGCTCGTGCGCCCGCCCACCGGCGGTGGCCCGGGGCGTGCGGCGTGGTCGGCCGACGGCGTGCGCATCTACGTCTCGGATGCGCGCCGCGGCACGATCTGCGTGCTCTCGGCGCTGTCCGGCGTCAGGCTCAGCACGCTCGCGGTCAAGGGCGCCGGCCCGCTGCTCGTCCAGCCGGGCCTCGCGTTCGTGTTCGGGACCGACGGCCCGGACATCCTCGACGGCTCACGCGGGGGCGACCGGATCGAGGGCTTCGGCGGCGACGACGTGCTCGACGGCGGCCGCGGCGACGACGTCCTGCTCGGTGACACCGGCAACGACCGGCTGTCGGGCTCGACCGGCAACGACACGCTCGACGGCGGCGAGGGCAACGACACCGCCAGCGGCGGCGACGGCAAGGACACGATCACGCTCGGCCCCGGTGACGACGTCGCGCAGGGCGGGCTGAGCAACGACTCGATCGACGGCGGGCCGGGCAACGACCGCATCGACGGCGGCGACGCCGACGACACGCTGCGCGGCGGCGAGGGCGACGACGTGATCGGCGAGCAGGGCCTCGGCAACGACGTCCTGATCGACGGTGGTCCCGGAAACGACGTGCTCGACGGCGGCCGCGGCAACGACCGCATGATGCTCGGAGGCGACGGCGACGACACGCTGTACGGCCGCTCCGGCGCCGACCGCCTGGACGGCGGCGCGGGCAACGACAACCTGATCGGCGGGCGCGCCGGGGACATCCTGCTCGGCCGCGAGGGGGACGACCGGCTGCAGGGCGACGCGGGGCGCGACTCGCTCTACGGGCACGAGGGCGACGACACGCTCGACGGCGGCTCCGACGACGACTACCTGTCCGGCTCCGACGGCAACGACACGATCACCGGCGGCGGAGGTTCGGACGAGATCCACGCCGGGCGCGGCGACGACACGATCCACGTCGCCGACGACAGCGGCGACTACGTGTTCTGCGGCCCCGGCCACGACACGGTCTACACCGAGGACACCGCTCCCGATCGCGACCAGCTGGACTCGTGCGAGAGCGTGGTCACCGTCGAGCCCGATGTCTCCACCGACGACGACGCCCCGTCCGTGGTCCGCGGCGGGACGGGCAACGACACGCTCAGCGGCACCGACGCCCCGGACTCGCTGTTCGGCTCGGACGGCAACGACACGCTGTTCGGCTTCGGCGGCGACGACTACGTCGACGGCGAGAACGGCGACGACGTCCTCAACGGCGGCGACGGCAACGACCAGCTGTACGGCCGCCAGGGCAACGACACCGTGTTCGGCAACAACGGCGACGACCAGATCGAGGGCGGGTTCGGCGACGACTATGTCGACGGCGGCGCCGGCAACGACACGATCGCCGGCACCCAGGGCCAGGACCGGATCGCCGGCGGCGCGGGCGACGACCGCATCAACGCGGTCGACGGCGAGGTCGACCGGATCGACTGCGGCGACGGCAACGACATCGCGTTCGTGGACCCGCAGGACGTGATCGTCGGCGGCTGCGAGCAGGTCAGGCGCTAAGCCGGCGCGAGGCGCAACAACCTGTTCGTCCGTTTCGCCGGTGAGAACAACGGCGACGCGTCCAAGACGTGCAACGCAGCCTCGCCCGGCCTGCGCTGGGAGGGCGGCGCCGACGCCCTGACCCTGCCGACGCCGAACCGGCTGCGGCTCGAGAACGTCGGCCTCGGCTTCGCCGACGGGACCTTCAACTACGCCCGCGCGAGCTGGGTGCCGGGCGAGCCGGGCGTGGATGCTGCGCGCCGAGGCGCCGCACGCGACCCTCACCAAGGACCTCGCTGGTCGACACCGGCTTCACCGGCGGGCCGACGGGGCTGACCAACGACCCCAACGCCGTCGTTCACGTTCGGCTCGACCACGACCGGCGTCACGTTCGAGTGCCGGCTCGACAACCAGGCCTCCGGTGGTGTCGACCTCGTCGAGTGGACGGCCTGCCTGGCCGACGGCTTCATGGCGCCCGCGCCAGCACACGTTCGAGGTCCGCGCGATCGACCCGGCGGGCAACGCCGACGCCCGCCCGGCCCGGCGCACGTTCCGCGTCGTCGCCTGCGAGAAGGTCGTGCACGTCGGGCTCGTCGAGGCGACCGGCGACTGCCTGCTCGACGTCGGAACCGCCGACCATCCGCGCTGGGAGTCCGATGGCGACGTGAACGTCAACGGCCTGCCGCTGCCCGGCGACTCCGGCGGCGGCTCGATCGCGATCGACAACCTCTCGCTCTCGATCGCCGGCGTGCAGCTCTACCTGGGCGCGGTCAATTGGACGCTCCCGAAGGGCGGAGCGGGCGACGAGAAGGAGCTGGTCAGCTACGACCTCGGCGTCGCGAAGGGCGCCGACGGGCGGCTGCGCTTCCGCGCGAGGCCCGGCGCCGACCGCGCTCGCAGCATCGTCGCGAACGTGTTCAGCAACGGCGCGCCGCGCACGGAGCTGACGGTCGCGCGCTACGTGGCGCCGGCGCCGGCGCGCGCAGGCCGGGTGAGCCCGTGTGCGGCTGCGCCGCCCCGGCGCGCGGGCGACGGCGAGCTGGCGCGGCGCCGCACGCCGCGGGCTACGTGGTGCTGGTGCGCTCCCCCGGCGGCCTGGTGCAGCGACGCGAGGTCGGCCCGGGCGCTCGGCGGGTCGTCGTCTCGCGGCTGTTCGAGCGCGGCCGCGTGCGCGTCGGGATCGCGGCGCGCAACCCGCTCGACGGCCGGGCCGCGCGGCCGGTCGTGGTCAGCCGCTGAAGCGGAAGCGCAGCAGCGCGGCGACGGCGCCGAAGCCGTCTCGCCACGTGATCTTCTTGCCCTCCGCGTACGAGCGCCCGTAGTAGGAGATCGGGACCTCGTAGAGCCGGATGCCGGGACCGAGGCGCAGCACCTTGGCGGTCAGCTCCGGCTCGATGCGGAAGTCGTCGGAGATCAGGTCCAGCCCGCGCACGAGGTCGCCCCGGAACGCCTTGTAGCCGACCTCCATGTCCGAGATCGTGGTGTTGTAGAGGACGTTGGCCAGCAGCGTGAGGAAGCGGTTGCCGGCGTAGTGCCAGAACAGGTGCGCGCGCTGGGGGTGGGCGCCGCCGCGCAAACGCGTGCCGAAGACCGCGTCGGCCTTCCCGCTCAGCAGCGGGCTGATCAGCGCCGGGATGTCCGACGGCGAGTACTCGAGGTCGGCGTCCTGGATCAGCAGGATGTCGCCGTGGGACTCGTCGATCCCGCGCCGGACCGCCGCGCCCTTGCCGCGATTGGCCGGCTGCGTGAGCACGCGCACTTCGCCGTGGCGCTTGGCGAGCCGCGCCAGCTCCGCCGCGGACCCGTCGGTGGAGCCGTCGTCGACGAGCAGCACCTCGAGGCGCAGGCCCAGCGCGAGCAGCTCCTCGACGACCTCGCCGACGGTCGCCGCTTCGTTGTAGACGGGCACGACGACGCTCACCAGCATCCGGCCCGTCCCGTTGCCGGCGTCAGACATGGCGGCGCATCCTAGCCGCCGCATCGCCCAGGGGGCGAAGCTCTGGCGAGTTCGTCGCATCGCCCAGAGGGCGAAGCTCTGGCGAGTTCCGCGACGCGGCCCCCGGCAACGAAGCCGCGGGTGAACTCGCGCACGCGGCGCCTATCGCCCGCCCGGACTCGCCGAGCGCACGACCTCGTGGTGCGTGCACGTGAGGTCGCGCTCGACCAGGTAGCGGTCGTCCTCGGGGTAGAAGACGGCGGTCTCGTAGTCCTCGCCGGCGAACGCGCGGATCGCGTCCAGCGAGTCCCAGAGGCTGAACGTGACGAACTCGGTCAGCTCGCCGAGCTCGCGCTGGAGCATCCACGCGCCGCGATTGCCGGGCGTCGCGGCGTAGTGCTTCATGCCGGTCTCGTCGATGTACGCCGCGTAGACCTCCGCATCGGCGCTGCGGACGGTGCCGCGCCAGCAGCGCGCGATCATGCGACGAGCTCCGCGTTGGCCGCCCAGCCGCCCTCGAAGGCGCGCACCTCACCGTCGGCCACGAGCACGATGCGGTCGGCGATGCGGTCCAGGAAGTAGCGGTCGTGGGAGACCGCCACCACGGTCCCGTCGTAGCGCTCCAGCGCGTCCTCGAGCGCTTCGATCGAGTCGATGTCGAGGTGGTTGGTGGGCTCGTCGAGCACGAGGCAGTTCGGTGCATCCTGCATCAGGCACAGGAAAGCAAGCCGGGTGCGTTCGCCTCCGGACAGCGTGCCGACCGGCCGCCGGCACTGCTCGTAGTCGAACAGGAACGCCATCAGCAGCCGCACCGCGGCGTCCTCGGCCAGCGAGCGGCCGGAGCGCAGGGCGTCGATCACGCTGATGTCGTCGGGCAGGTCGCCTGCGGCCTGGCTCAGGTAGCCGACCGTGATGCCGTCGCCCACCCAGCGCGTGCCCGCGACGGGCTCCAGCTCCTCGGTGACGACGCGCAGCAGCGTCGTCTTGCCGCCGCCGTTGGGGCCGACGACGCCGACGCGCTCGCCGCGCGTGACGACGAGGTCGACGTCGAGCAGCACCGGGTCCTCGCCGAAGCTCACGTCCACGCCGTCGAGCGCAAGCACGCGCTGGCCGCCGCGCGTGCCGCTGCGCAGCGCCAGCGCCATCTTGCGGCGCTCGAAGACCGGCCGCTCGATCTTCTCCATGCGGTCGATCTGCATCTGCTTGACGCGCGCCTGGCGCGCCGCGCGCTCGTTGACGCGGATGTGCGCCCAGTGGCGGAAGCGGCGCACCGCCTCCTCGAGGCGCTCGATCTCCTTGCGCTGGGTCACCCACTGCTGCTGGCGGCGCTCGAGCTCGAGCCGGCGCGCGACGGCGTACGCGCTGTAGGCGCCGGGCCACATGCGGACCGTGCCGCCGTCGAGCTCGGCGATCTCGGACACCGTCGCGTCCAGCAGGTGGCGATCGTGGGAGATCATCACCACGGCGCCGGTGAAGTCGTCCAGCAGCGCGCCCAGATGCTCGCGGCGGCGCATGTCCAGGTGCGCCTCGGGCTCGTCGAGCAGCAGCACGTCCGGGCGCCGCGCCAGGCACGCCGCGAGCGCGACGAGCTTGCGCTGGCCGCCCGAGAGCTCGCGCGTGGGCACGTCGATCGCCGCGATGCCGAGCGCGCGCAGGTGGCCGAGCGCCTCGCCCTCGGCGCGCTCTCCGCCCGCTTCGCTCCAGGCCGAGTGCGCGCGCTCCTGGCGGGCCAGCGCGCGGGTCATCGCGCGCAGGTCGGCGGCCAGTGCAGGGTCGGCCAGGCGCGCCTCGGCGGCGTGCAGCTCGGCCTCAAGCGCCGCCAGCTCCGGGCGCGCGGCGCGCACCGTGGCGAGCGCGTCACGATCGTCGCCGTCCACGATCTGGGGCAGGAACGCCAGCACGAGCCCGCGCCGCGTCGTGACCGTGCCGGCGTCCGGGGTCTCCTCGCCGGTCAGGAGCCGCAGCAGCGTCGACTTGCCGCCGCCGTTGGGGCCCAGAATGCCGATCCGCGAGCCGGCCTCGACATCGAGGTCGGCGCCGCGCAGGATCGAGCGACCGCCGAAGGACTTGGTGAGGCCGCGCGCAGCCAGCTGGGGGACGTGCGTGGCCATGTATCCGTTAGCGTGGCCGACCCCCGTCCCGCCAGCAATCGAGGCAGCCGCACCTTGTCTTCACCTGCCATCCACATCGGCCCGCGCGATCAGCCCGTGCTGCAGCAGGCCGTCGAGGCCGCCGGCGGGCACGTGGCCGCGCTCGCCGATGCCGAGGGCGTGGTGTGGATCGGGAGCGAGCACGAGCTCGGCGAGCTGCCGCCCTCGGTGCGCTGGGTGCAGCTGCAGTCGGCGGGCGTCGAGCCGTGGATCGCCCGCGCCGCGGCGGCGCCGGACGTGACGTTCACGTCGGCGACCGGCGCGTACGCGACCGAGGTCGCCGAGCACGCGCTGACCCTGCTGCTGGCGGGCGTGCGCGGGCTCTGGCGCTACGCGCGGACGGCCTCATGGGAGGCGCAGGACGACCCGGTGCTCGAGGGCTCGACGGTGGCGATCATCGGCGCGGGCGGCATCGGGCGGGCGCTGATCGACCGGCTGACCCCGCTTGACGTCGAGGTCGTCGCCGTCACCCGCCGCGGCCTCCCGGTGTCCGGCGCCGCGCGCACCGTGCGCGCCGATCAGCTCGCCGACGTGTGGGGAGCCGCCGACCACTTCGTGCTCGCGGCGCCCGCGACGGTCGCGACGCGCCACCTGGTCGGCGCCGAGCAGCTCGCGGCGATGCCCGCGCACGCGTGGCTCGTGAACGTCGCCCGCGGGTCGCTGATCGACACCGACGCGCTCGTCGCGGCACTGGAGGCGGCCGAGATCGCCGGCGCCGCGCTCGACGTGACCGATCCCGAGCCGCTCCCGGACGGCCATCCACTGTGGAGCATGCCGCGCGCCCTGATCACGCCGCATGTCGCCAATCCCCCGAGCGCGCAGTTCCGCCACCTCGCGCGGCGGGTGGAGGAGAACGTGCGCCGCTTCGCGGACGGCGAGGAGCTGGTCGCCCGCGTCGACCCGCACCTCGGGTACTAGTGGGCGTGTCCGGAAGTTCGGCGTATCGTCCGGCGAATGCACGGGTCGTCGCTGCCTGCGGCGGACGCCGCTCGCATACTGGTGGTACGTGTGCGGCGGCCGCCGCCCGGCAGCGGCGGGCCGGGCCCGCCGGAATACGTCGAACTTTTGGACGCGTCCACTAGCCGCAGAGGCGGGCAGCGGAGGCGGAGATCCGCGCGCGGTGCACGAGGGCCGCGTGGTAGCGGACCGAGAGGCGCTGGATCCGCTTACGGGTCGCCTCCATCGCCCGCGCGGCGCGCAGCCGGGTGAGCGCGTTGCGCTCGGCGTGCTTGGCGGTCGAGAGGCGCGAGCGGGCGGAGGCGCAGGCCGCCGTCGGCGACTCGCGCGGCGGCACGACGCCGGTCGGCGCCTGCGCGCCGGCGCCCGCCGGCGCCGGCAAGGCCGTCTGGCCCTGCGTGCCGATGGTCTGCATCACGAAGTCGGTGTACGCCGGAACCCACGTGAACACCACGGGGAGCGCGCGCGAGCACGGCGGCAGGCCGGCGGCGTCCTGCGGCCCCCAGCTCGTGATCCCCCACAGCACCGCCTGATGGGTGGTGCGGTCGAACGCCACCAGCGGACCGCCGCTGTCGCCGTGGCAGGCGCCGGCGCGGTTCTCGGTGCCGGCGCAGACCTCGCGCGCGGGGTTGAACGCCGCCACCTCGGTGCGGCACTCGGTGGTGGAGTGCACGCGCAGGTAGGCCTGCTGGAGCATCGTCGTGCCGATCGTGGAGGCCTCGTCGAGCGCGCCCCAGCCGGCGGCGTTGGGCACGTTCTCGTAGCTCACGTAGTCGTTCTCCGCGAACTCGGCCTTGGTCGCCAGCCGGATCGAGGGCGCTGTCGTCGGCTGGCTCAGATGCAGCAGGCCGATGTCGGCGACGTTGCTGGAGGTGTCGTAGTCCTGGTGGATGACGGTCCCGTCGACCGCGATCACCGTGCGCTGCGGATCGAGGTAGTCGGACACGCCGAGCACCGCGACCAGCGAGTCGGGCGGGTTATTGCCGAGCCCGAACGCGCAGTGGGCGGCGGTGACGATCCACTGCGGCGCGACGACCGAGCCCGTGCAGCCGTAGACGCGCGGCGAGCCGTCCGCGGCGTGGAAGGTGCCGTACAGGAACGCGATCGACGGCCACGACGCGATCGGCGCCTCGGTTCCGCCGACGATCGACTGACGCGCCGTGGCGGCGTGCGCGGGCGCGGCGCAGACCAGCGCCATGATCACAGCGAGCCACAGACGCCTGCCGAGCACCATTCGACACTACTCGATGCGATGCAGGGCTTCCGCGCGCGACCACGAATGGTCGACGCATGTTGAAGGAGTTCCGCGAGTTCATCCTGCGCGGGAACGTCGTCGATCTCGCCGTCGCGGTGGTGATCGGAGCGGCGTTCGGCGCGGTGGTCACCGCGTTCGTGGCCGACATCATCACGCCGCTGCTCGCGGCGCTCGGCGGTCAGCCCGACTTCTCGAGCCTGAAGTTCCGGATCAACGGCTCACAGTTCCTCTATGGCGACTTCTTCAACAAGATCGTCTCGTTCCTGATCATCGGCGCGGTGATCTTCTTCGCAGTGGTCAAGCCGCTGAACGCGCTGGCGGCGCGGCGCAAGCGTGACGAGGAGCCGCCGCCGGAGGCGCCGGCAGAGGATGTCGCCCTGCTGACCGAGATCCGCGATCTCCTGCGCGCACAGCGCGCCTAGTCCGGGAGCTTGCCGTCGCGCCCGACATAGCCGCCGGCGCCGCCCACGCACACGTAGACGGCCTCCTCGGTCTGGGAGGTGTTGCGCAGCGCGCGCACGGTCGCGGCGTCCACGCGCGCCAGGCCGCCGGGGCCGAGCACGCGCCGCTCCTCGTTGAGCGTCATCTCGAGCTCGCCGGAGAGCACGATGTACAGCTCCTCCTGGCGCTCGTGGTAATGGCGGCCGGATTGGATCCCGGGCGGGAGCACGACGGCGTTGACGCCGAAGGCCGTCACGCCCAGCGCGGAGCGGATCTTGCGGAAGCCGGGGCCCGAGCCGAGGCCGTCGATGCTGGCGACGGCCCAGCCGTCGCCGTGTTCGGTATCCATCTGGCGGCATACTAGGACCGTGCCCTCTGCCACGCTCGAGGATCTGCTCCGGCCGCTGCGTGACGCGCCGGAGCGCTCGGCGGTGCTGCTCGACGTGGACGGCGTGCTGGCGCCGATCGTGCAGCAGCCCGACGACGCCCACATGCCCGAGACGACCCGGCGGCCACTGATCGAAGTCGCGCGCCGCTACGGGACCGTCGCGTGCGTCTCGGGTCGGCGCGCCTCGGATGCCCGGCGGATCGTCTCGCTGGGCTCGATCGCGTACCTCGGCTCGCACGGCTCCGAGGTGCTGCGGCCGGGCGCCATCGCCCCCGTGCTCGACCAGGACCTCCAGGCCTGGGCGCGCCGCGTGCAGGACTTCGCCCACGAAGCGTTCGGCGAGAAGCTGCGGCGTCTGCGCGTGCGGATGGAGGACAAGGAGGCGATCGCCGCCCTGCATTGGCGTGGCACGCCCGACGAGGATGAGGCGCTCGCGGCGGTCGAGGAGGTCGCCGAGCAGGCCGAGCAGGCCGGCTTCGTCGCCCACTGGGGGCGCAAGGTGCTGGAGATCCGGCCGCCTATCCGGATCGACAAGGGCGCCGGGCTGGTCAACCTGCTGCGCGAGACGGACCTCGCGGCCGCCGTCTACGTCGGCGACGACGTCACGGACCTGGACGCCTTCCGGGGCCTGGGCGAGCTGCAGGAGATGGGGCGGCTGGACTACGCCCTGCGCGTCGGCGTGCGCTCGGACGAGAGCCCGGCCGCGCTGCAGGACGAGGCCGACACGATGGTGGACGGTCCCGAAGGCGTGCGGGACCTGCTCCGCGCCCTACTCATTTGAGGTTCGGCGACTTCCTCAAGGCCACCGTCCTGCTGAGCGCCGCGTCAGCGACTCTGCTGGCGGCGCTGACGGTGATCGGGCTCTCGAACCAGCTCTCCGAGGCCGCGGCCTACGTCACAGCGGTGTGGTGGGCGCTCTCGACGCTGATCGGGATCACGCTCGGGGGCCGCGACCGCGCCTCGCCGGCGATCACCAACCTGCTTGCGACGGCGCGCTCGGAGACGCTGCTGCCCGAGCTGCAGCCGGGCCGAACGATCGCCAACCGGCTCTGGCCGCTGCTGCTGGCCACGTTCGGCGCGGCCGTACTGTCGTTCTTCTTCGCGCAGGTGGGCGGGATCGCCGCGGGCTTCGCGATCATCTGGGCGCTCGCGTGGCGCCGCCAGGAGTCGGCCGTCGCGGCGATCGAGGAGCGCGACGGCGTGCGCTTCTACGTCGACAAGACCTCGCCCTGGCAGCCGATCCGGCTCGTCAGGACGCCCGGCTGGGGCGGAGATTTCTTGCGTCCGTAGCCGGTCCGCGCGCCGACAGCACCGCCTCCGCTTCGACCTCGACCGTCCACCTCGGGTCGAGCAGCGAGTGGACGCGGAGCATCGTCGAGGCCGGCCGGACGGACTTGAACACCTCCCCGTGCGCCGTCATCGCCCCCTGCTCGTCGGCGCCGGGCGTGAGGAAGGTGCGCGTGCGCACGACATCGCGGAACGAGGCGCCCGCCTCGCCGAGCGCGGCACCGACGATCTCCCAGCAGCGGCGCGCCTGGGCGAGCGTGCCCTCGGGACAGCTCCCGTCGGGCATCACGGGGGTCGTGCCCGAGACGAGCACGCGGTCGCCGATGCGCAGCGCGCGCGAGAACCCGATCGCGGGCTCGTACGGCGAGCCGGACGAGATGCGCTGCGCCGGCTCGCGCAGCGCGGCGAGCGCGCGCTCGAGCTGGTCGGCCTTGACCAGGACGTAGTCGGTGTCGTAGGTGGCGATCGCGAAGATCGAGATGCCCGCGGCGGCCAGCGGCGCCGCGATGCCCGCGAGCACGCCGGTGGTCTCGAACGGGATCGGCCCCACGACCTTGAGCGCGCGCCAGCCCTCCTCGACGGTCGTGTCCGGCGGGACCGCCTCCTCGGGGCACACGATCGAGAGCTCGTCGGCCGTGCGGGTGACCGAGACGAAGCCCTCGTGGAGCTCGAGCGCCCACGACGGGACGCGGTCTGAGGCGCGCAGCCGGCACACGCTGAGGGTCTCGGGCAGGACTTCGATCTCCATGGCCCGCCAGAATGCCAGGCCGATGCCCCGCGCCGACGTGCTGATCGTCTCCCTCGGCGGCACGGCGGGGCTGCGCGAGGCCGACGCCGAGCTCGCCGCCTCGCTGCGCCGCGCCGGCGCGGACGTGGAAGTCGCCGCGGCCGCGCGGCCGCCCGAGCTGCGAACGCTCGCGGCGCTCGAGCTGGCGTGGGCGCTGAATGCGCGCCGCGCCGCACGCGAGGCGATCTCCGCCTACCGCCCGCGCGCCGTCATGTACTCGTCCACGACGGCGGCGCTGCTCGCGCCGCGGCGCGGCGCGATCCGCTTCGACGCGCCGGCCGCCGGCAACCGCCCGGGGCGCCACGGGCTCTGGCAGCGCCCGGCCGAGCGGCACCGCTTCGCGCGCACGCCGCTGCTCGTGCCGTGGAGCGAAGGCGGGCTGGCCGAGGCGCCGCGCCCGCGCGCCGCCGCGGTGATCGTGCCCGTCGCGGTGGCGCCGTCGGGGCCGGCGGGCGAGCGCGACATCGCGGCGATCACGTACGGCGCGAACCCGTCCAAGAAGGGCCTGGACCGCGTGCTCGCCGCCTGGCTGCGGGCGGGGCGCCCGGACGAGGAGCTGGTCGTGGCCGGGCTGGACGAGGCCGCGGGCGCGCCCTGGCTCGCCGCGGCGGAGGCGGCGTCGGGCGTGCGCGTAGGGGTGGGCGGGCGCGGCGCGAGCGGCGCCGCGCCGCGCTCTCGCCGCGCCCGCGGGGCGGGCGGCGGGCCAGCGGTGCGCTTCGCCGGCCTGCTCGAGCGCGGCGAGTACCGCGCGCTGCTGCGGCGCGCACGCGTGTTCCTTTCCGCCCCGCGGCGCGAGGACTACGGCATCGCGCAGCTCGAGGCGCTTGCCGACGGGTGCGTGCTCGTCACCGCCCACGCGCCGGGACCGTACGCGGCGCTGCCAATCGCCCGCGCGCTCGACCCGCGGCTGGTCGGCGACGCGCTCGACGTGCGCACCGCGCTCGACGACCCCTCGCCGGTCTACGCCGAGGAGGCGCGGATCGCGCTCGAGCCGCTGACGCCCGCGGCCGTCGACCGCGTCGTCGCCGAGCAGCTCCTGCCGCGGCTGTTGTGAGTGCACTTGCCTCACGAGTGGAGGCTGGGAGCGGCGGGGGCGAGCCGTTAGGCGAGCGCCCCTCGCGTCGTGACCCTCTGGGTCATGACGCGCGCTTGCGCAGCGCCGCGAACTCCGCCCACCGGCGCGTGTTCGCCACCTGGGCCGGCGTCAGCCACGCCCGCCGCGCGGTCGCGATCCCATAGCGCAGCAGGTCGAAGTTGCGCGCCGAGTGGGCGTCGGAGTCGACGAGGATCATCACGCCGGCCGCGGCGGCCGCACGGGCGTGCACCTCGTTGAGATCGCGGCGATCCGGCGCGGCGTTGATCTCGATCATCGTGCCCGTGCCCGCCGCCGCCTCGATCACGCGCGTCATATCGAGCGCGTAGGGCGGACGCGTCTCGATCTTGCGCCCGGTGGGGTGGCCGATCGCGTCGACCCAGGGGTGCTCGATCGCGGCGATCATGCGGTCGGTCATCGCCGCCTCGTCCATCCCGAACGACGTGTGGATCGAGGCGATGACCCAGTCCAGCCGCGCCAGCAGCTCGTCCGGGTAGTCCAGCGACCCGTCCGGGTGGATGTTGACCTCGGTGCCCGCCAGCACCTGGATCTCGTGGCGCTCGTTGAGGGTCGCGACCTCCTCGATCCGCGCCTCGAGCGCCTCGTCGGTCACGTGGTCGCCGAACCCGTGCGAGGCCGAGTGGTCGGTCAGCGCGACGTACTCCCAGCCGCGGGCAGCCGCCGCCTGGACCATCGCCTCGGCGCTCTGGCGGCCGTCGGAGAGCGTCGTGTGGCAGTGCAGGTCGCCGCGCAGGTCACCGAGCTCGACCAGTTGCGGCAGCGTGCCCTTCAGCGCGGCCTCGAGCTCCCCCCGCCCTTCGCGCAGCTCCGGCGGGATCCACGCCAGCCCGAGCCGCTCGTAGACCGCCTCCTCGGTCGCGCAGCGCGTCGTCTCGCCGGTCTCGTCGTCGAGGATCCCGTACTCGGACACGTGCAGCCCCCGCCGCACGGCGGCCTCGCGCAGCTGCACGTTGTGCGCCTTGGCGCCGGTGAAGTGCTGGAGCACGTTGCCGAACTGGTCCGGCGCGACGACTCGCAGGTCGACCTTCATGCCCGAGTGCGTCATCACGCGCGCGCCCGCCTCGCCGGAGGAGAGCACGGACTCGACCAGCGGCAGCTCGGCCAGCGTCGAGGTCAGGGTGAGTGGATCGGAGGCCGTGGCGATGATGTCGATGTCCTTCGCCGAGTCCGCCATCCGGCGCAGCGAGCCCGCGATCTCCACGCGCTCGGACGCGGGGTGATCGCGCAGCGCGCCCGCGATCTGCTCGGCGACCGTGAGCGCGCGCGAGAGCAGGACGCGCGGCGCGGGCCCGCCTCCGTCCTCCTGTTCAGCCAGCACGCGCAGCAGGTTCTCCTCCACGCGCGCGCCGAGCCCGCGGATCTTGCGGATCTGCCCCGCCTCGGCCCGCTCGCGCAGCGACTCCAGCGAATCGACGCCGAGCTCCTCGTAGAGCAGCCGAGCCCGCTTGGGGCCGAACCCCGGCAGGTGCATGACCGCGATCAGCCCGGCCGGGAACTTGGCGCGCAGCTTCTGGGCGGCGGGGATGTCACCGGTCTCGTCGAGCGCCTTGAGCTTCTCCTCGAGCGTCTTCCCGATGCCCGGCAGCGACGTGACCTTGCCCTCGCGGGTGAGGGCCATGATCGACACGGAGGCGTCGCGCACGGCCTTGGCGGCCGTGCGGTAGGCGATGACGCGGTAGGACACCGCCCCGTCGAGCTCGTAGAGATCCCCCAGCTCGTCGAAGGCGGCAGCGATCTCGGCGTTCGTCTTCATGCCCCCGTTAACCTACGCGGCCGTCATGGACGGCTCCGTCTGGGTGATCCTTCCGACCTACGACGAAGCCGAGAACCTCGAGGCTGTCGTGGGCGGCATCCGCGCGGCCGCGCCCGCCGCGCACGTGCTGGTCGTCGACGACAACTCGCGCGACGGCACCGGTGAGCTGGCCGACGCGCTGGCGCTCGGGGATCCGCGCCTGCACGTCCTGCACCGCCCGCTCAAGGCCGGGATCGGCCGTGCCTACACGGCCGGCTTCGCGCATTCGCTGGACGCGGGCGCCGGCTACGTGATCGAGATGGACGCCGACCTCTCGCACGATCCGGCGGACCTGCCGCGGCTGCTCGCGGCGGCGCACGACGGCGCCGACCTCGTGCTGGGCTCGCGCTACGTCGCCGGCGGCGGGATCGAGAACTGGGATCTCAAGCGGCGCGTGCTCTCGCGCGCCGGCTGCGGCTACGCGCGGCGCGTGCTCGGCGTCGGCGTGCATGACCTCACCGGCGGCTTCAAGTGCTTCCGGGCGGGCGCGCTGCGCGCCGTCGACGCCTCCAGCGCGGGCGCGCAGGGCTACGCGTTCCAGGTCGAGCTGACGTGGCGCGTCCTGTCGCTGGGGTTGTCCGTGGTCGAGGTCCCGATCCGCTTTCGCGAGCGCCGGCTCGGCGAATCGAAGATGTCGGCGCGGATCGCGCTCGAGGCGGCGTGGCGCGTTCCCGCGCTGCGCTTCGGCCCGCGCCGCTGGCGGCCCTGGCCCGCCGCGCTCGCTACGGAAACGCCCGGCGGCTGCCGATCCATGGATGCATGAGGTCCGAACATCTCGCCCTGGTCCGGGGCTGGGACGAGACGCGCGCGACGCTGCGCCGCTGGAACGCCGACCCGTGGCCGGCGCTCGGGCCGTGGACGGTCGGCTCGCTCGCGGTGACCGCGCTGCTGCTCGCCGCCACGTGGGTGATCGCGCGCTTCACCGCCGCGGACCCGAGCGACTACATCTACCCCGGGCTCAGCCGGCCGGCGACCTGGGCCGACTTCCAGTTCGTGCTCGAGCGCAACGGCGTGGTGCTGGCCCTGCATTCGCTCGCCTGTCTCGCGGGCTTCATGGCGGGCTCGTCGCTGCCCGAGGTCGCGAAGGGCTACAAGGGCGCGGTCCGGCGGCTGCACGAGCAGGCCGGGCCGCTGGCGATCGGCTTCGTGACGCTCGCCACGCTGTTCTCGCTCGTCACCCAGGCCTACGCGCTGGGACGTGGCACGGCCGACCTCGCCGCGACGGTGCACCGCCCCACGGCGGTGCTGCTCGTGGCGCTGATGCCGCACGCGCTCCCGGAGCTGTTCGCGCTCTTCCTCCCGCTCGCCGCCTGGACCATCGCGAGCCGCCGCGGACGCTGGAACGATCTGCTCGCCGCGACGATCGCGACGACAGCCCTCGCCGTGCCGCTGCTGGTCTGTGCGGCCACCGTGGAGACGTGGGTCACCCCCCACGTGCTGCACGCGCTGGCGCGCTGATCCGCCGCTATACTTTGTGAAGCGAGACGACCGGAGGAACCATGGCAGAGAACATCACCGACGTGACGGACACCAACTTCCAGGCGGAGGTGCTCGAGAACGAGACCCCCGTGTTGGTGGACTTCTGGGCGCCGTGGTGTGGGCCGTGCCGCGTTGTCGCCCCCGCGCTGGAGGAGATCGCCGGCGAGCGTGAGGATCTGCGGATCGTCAAGCTCAACGTCGACGACAACCAGCAGACGGCGGCGCAGTACCAGGTGCTCGCGATCCCGACGATGATCCTGTTCCGCAACGGCCAGGAGGCCAAGCGGATCCAGGGCGCGATGCCCAAGAAGCGCATCGTCTCAGAGCTCGAGCCCGCGCTCGCCTAACCGGCGCGCGCGGCGGTGCGCTCCCAGGACTCCTGGATCGCACCCTCGAGCGCCGGGTGGTAGTGCTCGGCGAACAGCTTCGACGTCAGCTCGCCGCGCGAGGACACGCCGACCTTCTCGAAGATCGCCTTCAGGTGGTCGCGCACGGTGTGGCGCGAGAGATGCAGCGTCGCCGTGATCTCGTCGGTGCTGAGCCCGCGCGCGACCAACCGCGTGACCTCGACCTCGCGCGGCGTCAGCCCGTAGGCCTCGACGACGATCGGCGCGATCTCCGAGGCCTTGGCCGGCTCGATCACGAGCGCGACCTGGCGCGAACCGGAGAGCGCCGCCGCGTGCGCGACCAGCCACGTGCCGTTGCGGGTCCGCAGCCGCACCCGCCGTGGGCCATCGTCGAGCGTAGAGAGCGACATCAGCAGCAGCTCCGGGTGGATCAGGATGTCGTAGCCGGCGTGATCCCAGCCCGAGGAGAGCTCTGCGAGCCACGCGTCGGCCTCGCCGGTCGCGCTCAGCACGGCGCCGTCCTCGCCCAGGATCACGACACCCGGCCCGCGGCTCGGGTCGGTGCGCGCCGGCTCCTCGAGCAGCGCGCGCCGCAGCGCCGCGCCGGCCAGCGGCGCGACCGCGCGCAGGAACGCCCGCTCTGACTCGCTGAACGGCGCGCCGCCGTCGTGGCGGCTGAGCTGCAGCGTCCCCCACGGACGGCCGCCGGCGAAGAACACGCCGCGCAGCTCCTCGGCGAGCCCGGAGATCGCGTTCAGCGTGCGGTAGCGCGCGCTGCGAGTGAGCCGGCCGCCGGTCGCCAGCCGCAGGTCGGCGACGGGATCGGCCGGCGTCAGGTCCGAGAACTTGTTGAAGTCCGGGACCAGGAACTCGTGCTCCCAGAACGGGTTGCAGACCTCGTGGGCGTAGTTGAAGACCATGCCCGCGCCGAGGCAGAAGCCGGTGTCGGGATCGGTCGCGCCGGCGAAGAAGCCGTCGACCTCGATCACGCCGACGATGCGCTGGACGAGTGCCTCGATCAGCTCCTGGGCGGACAGCTCGCGGGTTCCCAGGTGCTCGATGGCCTCGAGGGCGGCGACGGCGCGCGTGGAAGGGCGGGGCATGGCGGAACTCTCCCGCGCACCCCTTGCCGCAAGCTTGCCGGCGCCTTGCCCCCCGCAGATGGGGGAGGGCTGATCCGGCGAAGACCCCGCAGCGCAGGGATGGGCACCCCGACCCCGCTCCCGGAGCCTAGAAGACATGAACGCGATCCTCAGCCAGGCCCTGCCGGCCTACCTGCCGGCCCTGGTGTTTCCCGACTCCCCGCTCTACGACACCGCCCGCCGCGCCTGGAATCTGCACGCCGACCAGCGCCCCGCGGCGATCTGCTTCGCGACCAGCGTCGAGCACGTGCAGGCCGCCGTGGCCTACGCCCGCGCCCACGGGCTGCGCGTCGCGGCCCAGACCACCGGCCACCTCGGGCAGGCGCTGCCGCCGCTCGAGAAGACGCTGCTGCTGCGCTTGGCGCTGCACGACGGCGAGATCGACGTCGACCCCGCGGCGCGCAGCGCCCGGATCAAGGCCGGCGCGCGCTGGGGCGACGTCGTCGACGCCGTCACGCCGCACGGGCTGGCCGTGATGCACGGCTCCTCGCCGTCGGTCGGCGTGATCGGCTACCTGCTCGGCGGCGGGCTCTCCTTCTACGCACGCAAGCACGGCCTGGCCGCCAACCACGTGCGCGCGTTCGAGGTCGTCACGCCCGACGGCGCGCTGCGCCGCGTCGATGCGCGCAACGGGGCCGAGCTGTTCTGGGCGCTGCGCGGCGGTGGCGGCGGCTCGGCGATCGTCACCGCGGTCGAGATCGGGCTGCTCGACTACGCGCAGGTGACCGGCGGCGCGCTGTTCTTCTCCGCCGCCGACGCCGGCGCGCTGCTGCGCGAGTGGCGCGACTGGACGCGCTTCGCGCCGGACGCGATCACGACCACGTTCCGGCTCCTGTGCCTGCCGCCGCTGCCCGAGGTGCCCGAGCCGCTGCGCGCGGTGCCCACGGTGTGCATCGACGGCGTGGACCTCGACGGGCGTGAGGCGGGCGAGCTGGAGCGGCGCCTGCGCGCCGTCGCGACGCCGATCCTGGGCGGCTTCGGGCCGATGCCCAGCGCGGCCGTCGCGCGCCTGCACGGCGACCCCGAGGACCCGGTGCCGGCGATCGGCGACGGGATCCTGCTGGAGACGCTCGACGACGACGCGATCGCCGCGTTCCTGAGCGCCGCCGGCCCGGGCTCGCCGCTGCTGGCCGCCGAGCTGCGCCAGCTCGGCGGCGCGCTCGCCGCCGCGCCCGAGGGCGCCGGCGCGCGGGGGCACCTCGAGGGCGAGTTCCTGCTCTTCGGCGTCGGCATCCCGGACATGCCCGCGAGCGCCGAGGACCTCGGCGCCCATCTCGATCACTACCTGGGCGCGCTCGCGCCGTGGGCGACCGGCACGCGCTTCACCAGCTTCGCCGAGCGGCGCAGCTCGCTGGAGACGTGCATCCCCCGCGACGCGCTGCTGCGGCTCGCGCGCGTGCAGGCCGCCGTCGACCCCGAGCGGCTGCTCGTCGCCCCGCATACCGTTCCGGCATTCCTGGAGGGGCAGAGCCAGTAGCGTCCGGGCCTCCGTGAGCGGTCCATGGCGCATCCACCTCTGCGGCGAGCTCCGCGCGGAGCTCGCGGGCGAGCGGCGCGAGGCGCAGCTGCGCGGCCGGCAGGGCCGCCTGGCGTTCGCGTACCTGGTGCTGCACCGTGCGCGGCCGGTCCGGCGCGACGAGCTGATCGAGGCGCTGTGGGCGCACGAGGGCGCGCCGCCGAGCGACACCGCGCTGGCCCCGGTGCTCTCGCGGCTGCGGCGGGCCGTCGAGCCCGCCGCGCTCGAGGGCCGCGACAGCCTGCGGCTCGTCTTCCCCGACGCCGTCTGGGTCGACGTCGAGGCGATCGCCGAGCTGGTGGCGGCGGCACGCGGCGGCGCCGACACGGCGCTGGAGGCCGCGCGCCTGGCCGAGCCGGGCCTGCTGCCCGGCCTGGATGCGCCGTGGCTCGCCGAGCCCCGCGCGGAGCTCGAGGAGCTGCGCGTGGAAGCGCTCGAGCTCGCCGCGCAGGCCGGCCTGCGGCGTGGCGGTGCGGCGCTCCCGGCCGCCGAGCGGGCGGCGCGGGCGGCCGTCGCCGCGGCGCCGTTCCGCGAGTCCGCGCGCGCGGCGCTGATCGGCGTGCTCGCGCAACGCGGCAACACCGCCGAGGCGCTGCGCGCGTACGACGAGCTGCGCGTGCTGCTGCGCGAGGAGCTCGGGACCGTCCCCGGGCCGGAGCTGGTGGCGCCCCCCGCCGACGTGCGCGACGCGCGCGCCGGGGTGCTCGAGCGCGAGTTCGGCTTCGGCGTCGCGCGCCAGCTCTTCGCGGACGCGCCGCCGCCGACCGGCGACGGCCTGTTCGCGATCCTCGACGGGCTCTTCCGCCACGCGGCGAAGCTCGCCGCGCTGCGCCCGCTGGTGCTGTGCATCGACGACCTGCAGTGGAGCGACACCGCCTCGCTGCGCTTCGTCGCCTATCTCGCCCGGCGCATCGCGGACCTGCCCGTGCTCGTCGCCACGACGATCCGGACCGGCGAGCCCGACAGCGACGAGCTGCTGCTGGGCGAGCTCGCCCAGGATTCCGGCCACGGTCGCGGTCCAGCCCAAGCCGCTGACGGCCGGGGGGACGGCGGACCTGGTGTCCGATCATCTGGGCGGTGCGCCCGACCACGCGTTCGCGGCCGCCTGCCAGGACGTGACCGCCGGCAACCCGCTGCTGCTGCGCCAGCTGCTGACCGCGCTGGCCGCCGAGCACGTCGCGCCCGACGCCGCGCACGCCGCCTCGGTGCGCGCGATCGGCCCGCGCGCCGTCTCGCGCACGGTGCTGCTGCGTCTCGCGCGGCTGCCGGCGCCCGCCGCCGCGGTGGCGCGCGCGGTCGCGGTGCTCGGCGAGCAGCCGGGGCTGCCCGCGATCGCCGGGCTCGCCGAAGTCGACGAGGACGCCGCCGCGGAGACGATCGAGGCGCTGGCGCGCGCGGAGATCCTGCGCGCCGACGAGCCGCTGGGCTTCGTGCACCCGCTCGTGCGCGACGCCATCTACGGCGAGCTGCCGGCCGCCCGCCGCGGGCTTGCGCACGCGCGCGCCGCCCGCCTGCTGGCGGGGCTCGGCGCCAGCCCGGAGCGGGTCGCCGCGCAGCTGATGCTCGCGCCGCCGCGCGCGGATGCCTGGGTGGTCGAGCGCCTGCGCGAGGCGGCGGCGATCGCGATCGGCCGCGGCGCGCCCGACGCCGCGCTCGCGCACCTGCAGCGCGCGCAGGCCGAGCCGCCCGGGTCCGACGTACGTTCCGAGCTGGCGCTGGAGCTCGGCAGCGCCGCGGAGTTCGTGCGCGGCACCGCCGCGGTCGAGGCGCTCGCGCTGGCCCGCGACGGGCTCACCGACCCGCTCGCGCGCGGCGAGTCGGCGGTCATGCTCGCCCGCACGATCCTGTTCATGGACAACCCGCAGGACGCCATGACGCTGATCGACAGCGCGCGGGCAGAGCTCCCGGCGGCCTACGAGGACCTCCACCTGGCCCTGCGCGCGCTGCGGATCGTCGGCGTCTTCTTCGGCGTCGCGGATCCTGCCAACCTCGCCGAGCTCGGGGCCTGGCGCGCCGGCCCGCGCAGTGACGGCCCGGGCGCCAAGACGCTGACCGCGATCACCTCGCTGGCGGTCGCAATGCTGAGCGACGACGCGGGCGAGGCGGCGGCGCTGGCCGCCGAGTCGCTCGACGGCGACGCGATGCCGGCGTTCGACCGCGGCATCTTCACGGTGCTCCCGGCGACCGTGCTGGCGATGGCCGAGCCGGACGCCGCCGAGCGCGAGTGGCGCCGCATCCGCGCGCTCGCCGGGCGCCGCGGCTCGGTGCTCGACGCGATCGGGGCGGACCTCTGGGGCGGGCTGGCGAGCATCTGGACCGGCGACCTGCCGCGCGCGATCGACCTGCTTGAGCGCGCGATGGAGGGCGAGGGATTGTTCGGCAGCGCGGGCAGCGTCCACATGGGGTACTCGCCGGCGTTCCTGGCGCTCGCGTGGCACGAGCGCGGCGACCGCGAGCGCGCCTGGGAGGCGCTGGAGCGCACCGGCGACCACACCGGCGCGTCCGACGGCGAGCGCTTCTGGATGATCAGCCGCGCCGAGCTGCTGCTGGCCGACGGGCGCTACGACGACGTCGTCGCGATCACCAAGGCGCTCGAAGCGAGCCGCCCGCCGCAGACGCACCCGCTGTGGTCACCCTGGCGCGGCCTGCGGGCGCGCGCGGCGCAGGGGCGGGGTGATCGGCCGACCGCGTTGCGCCTCGCGGGCGAAGAGCTGGCGCTCGCTCGCCGCAGCGGCGCGCCGTGGGTCGTGGGGCGCGCGCTGCGGCAGGTGGGAGAGCTCGCGGGCGACGCGGCGGCACTGCGGGAGGCGATGACGCTGCTGGACGGCACCTCGGCGCGGCTGGAGCGGGCGAAGGCCCACGCGGCGGCCGGCGACGCCCACACGGCGCTGGAGCTCGCCGAGCGCTGCGGCGCTGACGCGCTAGCGGCACGGCTCCGCTCCCGGCTCGCGGCCTGACGCGGGCTCGATCAGCGCATCGAGCGCCGCGAGCAGCTCGACCCAGCCGCTGAACGGCCGGTCGCCCACGCGCCCGCTGACCTCGTCGCCGTCGACGCTGACGTCGAGGTCGATGTGCAGGGGCTCGTCCATGCGCGGTGCATCGTGCCTCGCGGGCGTTGCCGAATTGTTGCCACGGCTACACGCGGCTGCGCGCCATCGTCTCCTGCACCCAGGCCTGGGCGGCCGGGACGTGCGCTGGATCGATGTGGTGGGCCGCATCGGACTCGTGGTATTCGACGTCCATGCCGGCGTCTTCGAGTTGCGCCCGGGCAGAGCGGGCGAATTGCACGTCCATGACCGGATCGTGGCGCCCGTGGGCGATGAACACGCGCGAGTCGCGCGGAACGGCCGGCTGCCAGCCGTCCACCACTCCGACGAAGCCGCTGAACGCCAGGATCCCGGCCGGCGCCGGGCGGTCGGGCCCGAGGCCGAGCGCGTAGCTCATCACCGAGCCCATCGAGAAGCCGCCGAGGACGGTCTGCTCGGGCGTCGTACCCGTCCGCTCCCATGTCTCGTCGTGGAACTGCGTGAGCGCACGGTAGGCGGCCGCGAACGTCTCCGGGTCCGGGTAGCCGACGCGCGGCACGAGGTACCAGTGCTTGCCGGGCCAGCCGGGCACGCGCAGCGGGCCGCCGGGCGTGACGACATGCAATCGCCGCTCGGGGTCCAGGACGTCGGCAAGACCCAGCAGGTCGTGCTCGTCGGCGCCGCGGCCGTGGTGGAGGACCAGCAGGCCCTCGGGAGCGCCCGCGGACGGGCGCTCGCGATACACGAGGGACGTCATGCCTGCACCCCGCGGGCCTCGGCCCGGGCCGTCTGGGCGAGCGTCGCCGGGATCGGCGTCAGCCGGGCCTCGAGCTGCCCGCGCAGGTGCTCGTGCTGTTTCGGCAGGCGCAGCGCCTCGCCGAGGTGGTCGGGATCCTCGTCGACGGCGAAGCCGGGCGAGAGCGTGGCGATCTCGAACAGCACGCCGCTGCGCTCGCGGAAGTAGATCGAGCGGAAGTAGTCGCGGTCGCGGACGTCGGTGACGAGCCCGCCGGCCTCCATCACGCGCGCCTGCCAGTCCAGGTGGTCGGCGTCGGCCGACGCCCAGGCGATGTGGTGGACACTGCCCGCGCCCTCGATGTGGTGGCCGGCCGGCGGCGCGTCATAGCCCCAGCGGAAGCGGCGGTCGGAGCCCTCGAGCTCGTACTCGCCGTTGCCGGCGTACGTGAAGCCGAGCAGCTTCGTGAGCACCGGGTCCTCGACGCCGTCGAAGATCGCGTAGGCGCGCGCGCCCTCCACGCCTCCGATCGCGTGCTCGGCCGGGATCTCCGGGTGCTCGGACGTCAGCGGCGCGTTGCCGAGGCTCGCGACGACGAGCTCGAGCTGCAGGCCGTCGTAGTCGTGGAAGCGCAGCGTGCCGGCTTCGCGCCGCGGGTCATAGTCCGCAAGCCGCTGCTGCCAGAAGTCGAGCGACTCCTCCGAGCCCACGGCCAGCTGGAGCGTGTGGATGGCGCCGGCACCGGCGCGGCCGCGCCGCGCGCCCGGGAACTCGAACCAGGTCAGGATCGAGCCCGCGTTGCCCGCGTCGTCGCCGAAGTACAGGTGGTAGGCATCCGGCTGGTCGAAGTTGACGGTCTTCTTGACGAGGCGCAGGCCCAGCAGGTCGCCGTAGAAGCGCACGTTGGCCTGGGCGTCGCCCGTGATCATGGTGATGTGGTGCAGCCCGGTGAACTTCATCTCTCTCCCTCGCGAACTCTCAGTAGTAGTTGCGGGAACAACTGTAGCGCGAGGTGATTGCATGTGCAACTACATCCGTTGCACCGCGATATGCAACGGCCGGCCCTCGATCGTGACCGGCTCCACCGCCCCGACGCCGTCGTAGGTGACCGACACGGCGAGCGTCTCGCGCGTGACGTAGGCCTCGTGCTCGCGCGCCGCGGCGAGCAGGGCGTCGTCGCCGCCGAGCAGGAGCTCGATGCGGTCCTCCACCTGCAGTCCCGCGGACTTGCGGGCGTTCTGGATCGCGTGCACGATCTCGCGTGCCAGGCCCTCGCGGCGCAGCGCGTCATCGAGCTCGAGCTCGAGCGCGACCGCGTGCGAGCCCTCGCGCTCGAGCTGGTATCCCTCGAGCGGCCGCATGGCCAGTATCAGGTCGTCGTCCCCGAGCTCGTGGTCGTGCCCGTCGACCGCGATCCCCACGCGCCCGCGCGTACGCAGGGCGTCGACGACGTGCCCGGGGTCGAGCGCCGCGACGGCGGCCGCGACCTGCGGCATCTGCTTGCCGAACCGCGGGCCGAGCGCGCGGTAGTTGGGCTTGACCTCGTAGGAGCCAAGCTCGTCGGCCTGCGAGACGTAGCGCAGCGCCTTGACGTTGAGCTCCTCCAGGACGACGTCGGCGAGCCGCTCGATCGCGGCGCGCTCGGCGCCGGCGGCGACCACGACGGCGGCGCGCAGCGGCTGGCGGACCTTGAGCTTGGCCTGGCCGCGGGCCGCCATCCCGAGGCGGACCGTCTCGCGCACCGTGGCCATCGCGAACTCGAGGTCGTGGTCGCGCTCGCCGCCGGCCGGCCAGTCGGTGAGGTGCACGCTTTCCTCGGCGCCGTCGAGGTTGTCGTAGATCTCGTCGGCGACGAACGGCGTGAACGGCGCGAGCAGCTTCGTCACCGTCACCAGGCACGTGCGCAGGGTCGCGAACGCGGCCGGGTCGCCGTCCCAGAAGCGGCGCCGGGAGCGGCGGACGTACCAGTTGGAGAGGTCGTCGACGAACGTCGCGATGGCGTGGCCGGCGCGCGTGGCGTCGTAGGCCTCCATGCGCTCGGTCACCTCCTCGACGGTGGCGTTCAGGCGCGACAGCGCCCAGCGATCAAGAGCGGTGTCGGGGGCGTGGGCGGCCGGTTCGATGCCGTTGACGTTCGCGTAGAGCACGTAGAACCCGTACGTGTTCCAGAGCTGGAGCAGGAACTGGCGCACCGACTCGCCGACGGTCGCGACCGAGAACAGGTAGCCGTCCCACGGCTGCTTGGACGTGAGGTAGTACCAGCGGAAGGCGTCAGCGCCGTGCTGGTCGATGACGTCCCAGGGCACGACGATGTTCCCGAGCGACTTCGACATCTTCTTGCCCTCAGGGTCGGCGATGTGGCCGAGGCAGAGGACGGTCTTGAACGAGCTCTGGTCGAACAGCAGCGTGCTGATCGCCAGCAGCGAGTAGAACCAGCCGCGGGTCTGGTCGATCGCCTCGCAGATGTAGTCGGCCGGGAACTGGCGCTCGAAGACGTCCTGATTCTCGAACGGCGCGTGCCACTGGGCGAACGGCATCGAGCCCGAGTCGAACCAGACGTCGATCACCTCGGGCACGCGGCGCAGCGGCTCGCGGCCGGTCGGCGACGGGATCTCGACGTCGTCGACGAACGGCCGGTGCGGGTCAGACAGCGCGACGCCGGAGAGCTGCTCGAGCTCCTCGAAGGAGCCGACGCACAGCGCCTCGCCGGCGGCGTTGCGCCACACCGGCAGCGGCGTGCCCCAGTAGCGCTCGCGGCCCAGCGCCCAGTCGACGTTGTTCTCCAGCCAGCGCCCGAAGCGCCCGTGCTTGATGTGCTCGGGATGCCAGTCGACGGTCTCGTTGGCGGCCAGCAGCCGGTCCTTGAGCTGGGAGGTGCGGATGTACCAGGTGGGCTTGGAGTAGTAGAGGAGCGGCGTGCCGCAGCGCCAGCAGTGTGGGTAGCTGTGCAGCAGGCGCTCCGCGCGCAGCAGCCGCCCGCGGGCTCGCAGGTCCTCGATCAGGTCGTCGTCGGCGTCCTTGACCCAGCGTCCGGCGTACGGGCCGATGCGCTCGTCGTACGTGCCGTCGGCGCGCACGGGGTTGATGACGTTGAGCCCGTTCTCGGCGCCGAGCCGGAAGTCGTCCTCGCCGAACGCGATCGCGGTATGGACGATGCCGGTCCCGTCCTCGGCGGACACGAAGTCGCCGGCCAGCACCGTGTGGCCCTTCTCGCCGTACTCGGAGGCGGGGATGTACGGGAACGGCGGCTCGTAGCCCGCGCCGAGCATGTCGGCGCCCTTGAAGCGGTCCTGCACCGTCGCCGCGTCGCCCAACACGCGGCCGACGAGCGCCTCGGCGAGCACGTAGCCGTCGGTCGTCCGGACATAGGTCAGCTCGGGGTCCACCGCCACGGCCGCGTTGGAGACGAGCGTCCACGGCGTCGTGGTCCAGACGAGCAGCATGTCGCCCTCGCGCAGCGCCCCGGCCGGGCGGTTGACCGGGTAGCGGACGTAGACGCTCGGGTCCTCGACGTCCTTGTAGCCCAGCGAGACCTCGTGGCTGGACAGCGACGTGCCGTCGCGCGGGCAGTACGGGACGACCTTGAAGCCCTCGTAGAGCAGGTCCTTGTCCCACAGCTGGCGCAGCGCCCACCAGACCGACTCGATGTACGGCGTGTCGAGCGTCCGGTAGGGCTCCTCGAGGTCCACCCAGTAGCCGATCCGCTCGGTCATCCGGTTCCAGTCCTCGAGATATTCGAAGACCGACTCGCGGCACTTGGCGTTGAACTCGGCGATGCCGTAGGCCTCGATGTCCTGCTTGGACTCGATCCCCAACTGGCCCTGGACCGCGATCTCGACCGGCAGCCCGTGGCAGTCCCAGCCGCCCTTGCGGTAGGAATAGAAGCCGCGCATCGTCTTGTAGCGCGGGAAGATGTCCTTGAAGACGCGCGCCAGCACGTGGTGTGAGCCAGGACGGCCGTTGGCGGTCGGCGGGCCCTCGTAGAACACGTACGGCGGCGCGCCCTCGCGGCGGCGCAGCGACTCGTTGTACACGTCGCGTTCGCGCCAGCGCTCGAGGATCCGCTCCTCGAGCGCGGGGAAGTCGACGTCCTTGGGAAGAGGACGGTGAGGCACGCCGGTCAGGATACGTCGGGCCCGTGGCCGCTAGGTTCGAACCATGCGCATGGGACGCGTACTGACGCTCGTCGCGGGCGCGCTCGCGGTCTGCATCCTCGGCTTCGGGCTCGTCGTCTACCTGACGCGCGACGAGGACAACCTGCAGGCCGACAACCTGCTGGCCGAGCGCTTCACCAAGGCCGTCCGGCTCGCCGAGGACCCCGACGAGGGCATGCATGGCGTCGTCGACCTGCGTGCACTGGCGCCGTTTGCGTGGGATCGCGTCCTGCTGGTCGCCAACGGCACGCCGCGCGACGCGATCTCACGCCGCCTCGGGCGCCCGTGGACCGGAATCGACGGCGTCGACGGCGGCGACCTGCTGATCTTCCTGCGCGGGCGCGACGTGGCGCGGTTCGCCGACTACCGCGGGAACGACCGGTTCGCCGGGTTCTCGCGCCCGTTCGCCGTGCTCCCCCGCTCGCGCGCCGTCTTCCACGTGCGCGCGATGGTCATCAGGCCGCGCTAACGCGTCCGGGGGCGGTTGGACTTGCGCGCCTGCTTCTGCGCGCGGGTCCTGGCGCGGGCCTTGGCCTTGGCCTGCTTCTGGTGCTTGTGCGGACCCTCGTCGCGCAGCCGGTCGGCGTTGGCCAACTCGGACTCGGGCAGCGAGCGGCGGGCGTCACGCGAGATGAACCAGCCCATGACCGCGAACGCGACCAGCAGCGCCCCGCCGATGACGAAGAGCGTGTTGCGGCCCGTGTTGCCGGTGTCGGGGGCCTTGGTGGCGACCGCCGTCGGCGTCGCCGTCTGGACGGACGGCAGCGGGCCGAACGCGGATTGCGCGCGCGCCGGGGCGGCGACGGCGAGGACGAGCAGCGTGGTGATGAGGGCAATCCGTCGCGTCATGGGCGACGACAGGGTAGTCATGCAGGCGCTCCTGTCAACGCCCAGCGCGATCCGGCGAACCGCGCGCCGCACGTAACTAGACGAACGGTGACCAGCGCGAGCAGTCCCCACCAGACCCCGGTGATGCCCCAGCCCTCCCGCAGCGCGAGCAGCGCGATCGGGACGTAGGCCGCGGCGGCGGCGAGCATTCCCCACATGAGGTAGCGAGTGTCGCCCGCGCCGATGAGAATCCCGTCGAGGGCGAAGACCGCGCCGTTGGCGGGCATCATCAGGGCGAACAGCGGCCAGATCTCGTGCGCCTGCGAGACCACGGCGGCATCGCTGCTGAACAGTTGCGGGACGAGATCGCCGAGCGCCAGCAGGACCGCGCCGAACAGCCCGCCGATCGCGACGCTCCAGGCGATCATGCGCACCGCCGCGGCGCGCGCCGCGGCAGCGTCGCCCGCGCCGAGCATGCCGCCGATCATCACCTGCCCGGCGATCGCGATCGCGTCGAGCACGAGTGCGAGGAAGACCCACAGCTGGAAGGCGATCTGGTGCGCGCCGAGCGCGGCGGAGCCGACGCGGGCGAGCACCGCGGAGCCGACCAGGAACGAGCCGGTGAGCGCCGTCGTGCGCACCGCGATCTCGCCGCCGATGCGGGCCAGCGGGCGCATCTGCTCGGGCCGTGGGCGCTCGAACCCGGCCCGCCGCTGCACGGCGACGAACGCGAGCGCCATCCCCACCTGCGCGATCACGGTGCCCCACGCGGAGCCCTTCAGGCCCCAGCCGAAGCCGTAGACGAACAGCAGCTCGAGGACCGCGTTGACGCTGTGGGCGGCGACGAGGATCGCGAGCGGGGTCTTCAGGTTCCCCATCCCGCGCAGGAAGCCCTGGCCCGCGCTCGCCAGCATGAACAGCGGGCCGCCGAGCGCGGCGATCCGCAGGTAGGTCACGGCGCCCGTGTGAACCGCGCCCTCGCCGCCCATCAGCGTGACGACGGGGTCCGCGGTCGCCTCGATCAGCACCGTCAGGGCGAGCCCGATCGCCAGCGCGAGCCACAGCGCCTGGCTGCCGAGCGCCGTCGCGGCGTCGTTGCGGCCCGCGCCGTGCAGGCGCGCGACCTGCGCGGTCGTGCCGTAGGTGAGGAAGTTGAAGATCGTGAACGCGGTCGACATCACCGTCGCGGCGATCGCCAGCGAGGCCAGCTGGGTCGTGCCGAGGTGGCCGACGATCGCCGTGTCGACGAGCGTGTAGAGCGGCTCGGCGGTCAGCGCGCCGAGCGCCGGCAGGGCGAGCAGTCCGATCTGGCGGTCGTAGGGCGAGCGCAGCTGCACGCCCTCTAGCGTCGCAGGACCGCCTCGACGATCGCCTGATAGCCCGTGCAGCGACAGACGTTGCCGGCCAGCGCCTCCCGCAGCTGCGCCTCGTCCGGCTGCGGATGGTCGCGCAGGTAGGCGTCGAGCGTCATCAGCACGCCAGCCGTGCAGAAGCCGCACTGGACGGCGTGGTGCTCGTGAAACGCGCGCTGCAGCCGCCCCGGCGCGAGCCCTTCGATCGTCTTGATCACACACCCGTCGGCCTGGACGGCGAACAGCAGGCACGAGAGCACGGGCTCGCCGTCGAGCTGGACGGTGCAGGAGCCGCACTCGCCGGCCTCGCAGCCGACCTTCGTGCCCGTCAGGCCCTGCGCGCGGATGAAGTCCGAGAGCAGCATGCGCGGCTCGACCTGCGCCTCGCACGGCGTCCCGTTGAGCGTGACCCTCATGCGAGCAGGAACTCGACCAGCGCGCGCTGGTGGTCGGTCTCGACGGGCGTGGTCACGGTGCGATCGCCCGCGACGGCGACCGCGACGCCGTAGCTGAACTGCGCGAACTTCGTGCGCGTTCCCGGCGGCAGCGGCGGAACCTCGATCTCGAGCAGCAGCTCGCCGGGCTCGAGCGGCTCGCGCACGGTCAGCGTCCGGCGACTGGTGCGCACCCGCGCGTCGAGCGCCGCCAGCGCCAGCGGCAGCTGCGCGCGTGGATCGCCGAACGCCGCGGAGCCGCCGACCGTCCCGCGCGAGCGCGTCGCGGGGTGGCCGACGTGGCGCACCGCCTGCGCCAGCAGCGGCCAGTGGCGCGCGATGATCCGCGACCGCTCGAGCGCCGCCTGGCGCACCGTCGCGCCGAGGTAGAGCCGGCCCTGCGACTTGCGGATGACGCCGAGGCCGGGGATCCGGTTGATGTCGACGAGCAGCGCCGGCCGTGCCTCGCGCAGGTTCATGCGCGGCACGAGGCTCTGGCCGCCGGCGAGGATCTGCGCGCCCGGCCGCGCCAGCGCCTCGAGCGCCTCCTCGACGCTGCGCGCCGCGACGTACTCGAAGGGCGCGGGCTTCAGCGCCGCCTCCGGACGAGCCCGGCCGCGACCGCGGCGGCGAGCCCGACGGCGACCCAGCGCGCGCGACGCGGGCGCGGCGCGGGCTGCGCCATCGGCACGGTCCGCGAGACGCCGTCGACGCGGAACGTGGCCCAGCCCTCGTCCTCGTCGAGCTCCTCGAGGTGCGGCAGCTCGCGCGCGTTCACCGCAGGACGCCCCACAGGGTCTCGGGGCTGAACGGCGGATCGACGTGCATGCCGAGCGCGGCGGCCAGCGCGTTGGCCAGCGCGGGCGGCGCGCCGATCGCGCCGCGCTCGCTGATGCCCTTGGCGCCGAGCGGGTTCAGCGGCGACGGGCTCTCGACGAACGCGACCTCGACCGGGGGCGCGCCGGCGCTCGTGGGCCACCCGGGCTCGAGCATCGCCCCCAGCCCAGCGACGGCGCCGCCGACCAGCTGGCCTTCGGCGAGCAGCGGATTGACGATCGTGCCGGCGTCCTCGACGAGCACGAGCCGGCGCACGTGCACGCGGCCGGTCGCGCGCTCGACCCGCACGACCGCCACGCAGGCGCCGGACGGGAACGCCTGGGCGGACTCGAAGCGCGCGCTCCCGACCAGCCCGCGCGCCAGCAGGTCCTCTGCCGCGAGCGCGACCGCCGCGCCGCCCATCGCCGTCGAGCGGCTGGCGAACGAGCCGACGCCGTCCGCGAGTTCCGACGTGTCGCCGAAGCGCACGTCGACGCGGTCGAGCTCCACGCCCAAGCGGTCGGCGGCGATCTGCGCGAACACGGTCTCGAGGCCCTCGCCGCTGGGCGTGCTCCCGGCCCGGACCACGAACCGGCCGCCCTCGACGGCCACCTCGGCGTACTCGTGCAGCCCGCCCGAGCGGCTGACGGTCAGCGCGAGCCCCACGCTGTCGCCGGGCTCGGGCCGCGCGAGCTCGAGCGCCATGTCCAGGCAGCGCTCGTAGTCGCCGGAGTCGTAGGTCCAGCCGAGCGCGGTCCGGTGCGGGAAGGCGCGCACGAGATTGCGCCGGCGCAGCAGCACGGGGTCGAGCCCCAGTTCGCGGGCGGCGGCGTCGATCGCCGTCTCGATCAGGTAGCTCGCCTCGGCCGCGCCGCCGCCGCGGTAGGGCGCGGTCGGCACGCGGTTCGTGCGCGCGCCCGTCACCACGACCTCGACGGCCGGGATGTCGTACGCGCCGGTCAGCAGCATCGCGAGCGTGTGCGGCGGGATCGCCGTGCCGGCCAGCAGGTACGCACCGAGATCGGCGAGCACGCGCGCGCGCAGCGCCAGGATCCGTCCCTCGCCGTCGAGCGCGAGCTCGAGCGCGCCGCGTACGCCGCGGCCCTGCGGCGCGGCGAGGGCGTTCTCGCGCCGGTCCTCGACCCAGCTGAGCGGGCGGCCGAGGCGCAGGGCCGCCAGCGCGACGACGGGCGCCTCCACCGGCAGCGCGCCCTTGGAGCCGAAGCCGCCGCCGACCTCCGGCACGATCACCCGGATCGAGGCCTCGCTGCGGCCGAGCGTCTGCGCCAGCTGCGCGCGATGGCGATGCGCGCTCTGCGACGACGACCACATCGTGAGCACGTCGCCGGGCGCCACCAGCACCCCACGCGGCTCGAGCGGCGACGCGTTCACGCGCGGGATCACGCGGTCGCTGCGCACGACGTGCGCTGCGGCCGCGAACGCTCCCGCCACGTCGCCCGCGCGCTTCTCCCAGCGCACCAGCGGATCGACCGCCCGCGGGTCGAGCACCGGATCGAGCGGCTCGTAGTCGACCTCGACGCGCTCGGCCAGGTCCTCGGCCAGCGCGCGCGACGCGGCCACGACCAGCGCCACCGGCTGGCCGATGTAGCGGACGTCGCCGTACGCGAGCAGCGGGTGCGGCTCGTCGGCGATCTCGAGGCCGGGCGGCGCGTCGATCCGCGCCGGCGCGGTACCCGCGAGGTCCGCGGCGGTCAGGATCGCGCCCTCGCCGCGCACGGCGCGCAGGCGCGCGTGGGCGTGCGGGCTGCGCACGAACGCGGCGTGCAGCAGCCCGTCCGGGGCGTCCAGGTCGGCAAGGAAGCGCGAGCGGCCGGCGAGGATGCGCTCGTCCTCTCTGCGCAAGACCGGCGACCCGACATACGGCATGCATGGAAAGCTACGGCGCGCGGTGAAGCTGCGGCTGTACCACCATCCCGACGGCGCGCGCGTCGCCTACCGCGAGGCGGGCACGGGACCGGCGCTGGCGCTGCTGCACTCCAAGGGCCTGTCGCATCGCGAGTGGGAGCCGGTGGTCGACGAGCTCTCGCATCGCTACCGGCTCGTCCTGCCGGACCTGCCGCTGCACGGCGACTCCGAGGACCTCCCGCACCACCCGTACACGCCGGAGTGGCTGGCGGCCGTACTGGCCGGCTTCCTGCACGACGCCTGCGGCCCGCGCCCGCTGGTGGCCGGCCACGGCACCGGCGCCCAGCTCGCGCTGCGCGCCGTCGCGAACCACGAGCTGCGCCCGGCCAGGCTCGTCCTGACGCCGAGCGCGCTGCATGCCAGGCCCCCGGTGAGCGGGCTCGAGCGCGTGGGTCGCCGGGTCGTCCGCGCCGCGGTGGTCCCCGGGCTGGACCGCGTGCTGGCGCGGGCCGGCGCGCTGGCGCTGCGTCCGAGCCGGGGCGACCGCCTGACCGCCACCGGGGCGAGCGGCGCGCGCGACCTCGTCCGGCACGCCACGATGGACCTCGGGGGCAACGGCAACCGCGTCCGCGCCTGGGCCAAGGCGGCGCATCGCTGGCCCTCCGCGGCGCAGGCCGACCTGCTCGCCGCCTACCCCGCGATGGACTTCCCGGTGCTGCTCCTGTGGGCCGACGAGGACGCCGCGCACCCGCTCGAGATCGCCGAGCAGGCGCTCCACGCGCTGCCCGACGCGCAGCTGCGCGTGCTGCCGCGCACCGGTTTTCTGATCGCCTACGACGATCCCGTCGGGTTGGCGCGTGAACTGGCCTCGTTCTGTGGATAACGTTTAACGCGATGTACGACCTGGTCCGGCCCGAGACCTGCTCGATCGCGCGCGCGATGGAGATCCTCGGTGAGCGCTGGACGTTCCTGATCCTGCGCGAGTCGTTCTACGGCGTGCGCCGCTTCTCGGACATGCAGCGCAACCTCGGGATCGCCCGCAACATCCTCTCGACGCGCCTGCAGACGCTCGTCTCCGCCGGCATCCTGGAGCGTGTCCGCTACTCCGCCGAGCCCGAGCGCTACGAGTACAAGCTGACCGCGTCCGGCCGCGACCTGTACCCCGCGATCGTCACGCTGATGCGCTGGGGCGACCAGCATCTGCAGGACGACTTCGGCCCGCCCGTGATCCTGCGCCACAACCTCTGCGGCCACGAGGCCGACCCGCTGCTCGTGTGCGCGCACTGCCGCGAGGAGCTGCGCCCGCGCGACGTCACGCCCGAGCCCGGGCCCGGCGTCGCCGCCGCGTGAAGCTCGCGGGGAGCTCCACGCGGCGCGTTGATGCCTACGCGTCCGCGGGCTTGTCGCCGTTGCGGTTACGGGCCGCGAGCGCGGACTGCGCCATCTCGAGCGCCGGGCCGGCCTGCCCGATCACCTGGGCGATGATCTCCGAGATGCCCTGAGCGCCGTTGAGCACGGTCAGGTTGTCGACGTGCGCGAACGCCTCCGCGGCGGCGCGCACGATCTCCGGCAGCTGCTCGGCGATCTGCTGGCCGATGACCGCGTCGGCCTCCTTCTCGAGCGCCTCGGCGCGCTTGGCGATCGCCTCGGCCTCGGCCAGGCCCTTGGCGCGGATCGACGCGCCCTCGGCCTCGCCGCGCGCCTTCGTCGCCTCGCCCTCGGCCTTGCCGCGCTGCGAGGTGATGCGCGCCTCGGAGGTGCCGATCTGCTCGATCTGCTTGGCCTTCGCGGCCGCCGCGAGCTCGACCTCGCGCGCCTCGGCCTCGGCGATCGAGATGCGCGCCACGCGCTCGGCCTCGGCCTGGACCTTCTTCTCGTACGCGGCCGCGTCGGCGGGCTTGCGGACCTGCGTGTCCAGGCGCTTCTCCTCGCGCTGGGCCTCGAGCTCGGCGACCTCGGTCTCCTGCACGACGACCTGCTTGCGCGCCTCGGCCTCGGCCAGCGGCCCCGCCTGGGCGGACACCGCGGTCTGCTTGTCGATCTCCGCCTGGTAGGCGGCGCGCTTGATCTCGGCATCGCGCCGCGCCGCGGACTTGAGCGCCTCGGCCTCCTGCTCGCGCTCGGTCGCCTCGCGATCCGACCCCGCCGCGGCGATGCGCGCGCGCATCTTGACCTCGGCGGCGCGCGGCTCGCCGAGTGCCTTGATGTAGCCGGTCGGATCGATGATCTCCTGGATCTGCAGCGAGTCCACGACCAGGCCCAGCTTCTGCATCTCGTCGGCGCTCGCGTCGCGCGTGGCCTGCGCGAGCTCGTTGCGGTTGGCGATCAGATCCTCGACCGAGAGCGTGCCGATGATCGAGCGCAGGTGCCCGTGGAAGACCTCGCGGACGAGGTCGTGCATCTGGCCCTGCTGGGCCTCCAGGAAGCGCGTGCCCGCGTTGGTGATCGACGCCTCGTCGTCGCCGACCTTGAAGATCGCGACGCCGCGCACGCCGACGGGGATCTTCTGCGAGTCCACGCCCTCGACCTCGAGCAGCGCCTTGTCGGCCGACATGCCGAGGTACTGCGCCTTCTGCATGACCGGAACGACGAACGCGCCGCCGCCGGTGACGATCTTGAAGATGCGGTCGCCCACCGCCCGGCCCTTGACGCCGAAGCCGGTCACGATCAGCGCCTCGTCGGCCGCCGGAACCTTCCACAGCGTCTTGAACAGGATCGCCAGCACGATCGGCAGGCCGACGATGACGACCAGGATGATGATGAGAGTGGTAGTCACGAAATCTCCTCCGGTAGGGGGGACACCAGGACCACGCGAGGGGGCTCATAGTCGATAACGACAACCTCCGTGTACGGCTCGATCGTGCCGCCGTCAGCGTCGCGGGCCAGGAACGCCTCGACGCCCCCGCGGATCGCGACCATCACCTCTCCCGTCCTGCCGGGCCTTATCCCCCCGGAGGAGGTGACCCGGCCGCGGCAGCCGACGGGCGAAGAATTGGCAGGCACTCAGCGCTAGCGTAAGCGCAAAGGGCGAACCGATGACGCGGAGGACCGCATGAGCGCGCAAGAGACCGTCGAACAGCTGTGGGGCGGCGAGACAACCAAGGCCGTCGCGAACTTCCCGGTCTCCGGCGAGCGCGTGCCGCTGCCGGTCGTGCGCTGGCTCGGCCGGATCAAGGGCACAGCCGCGCGCGTGAACGCGGAACTGGGGCTGCTGGATCCTGAGCTGGCCGAGCGGATCGCCGCCGCCGGCGACGAGATCGCCGCCGGTTCGCACGATGACCAGTTCCCCATCGACGTCTTCCAGACCGGCTCGGGCACGTCCTCGAACATGAACGCCAACGAGGTGATCGCCACGCTCGCGGGCGACGGCGCGCACCCCAACGACCACGTGAACCTGGGGCAGAGCTCCAACGACGTGTTCCCGTCGGCCGTCCACCTCGCCGCGCTCGACGAGGCCACGCACGCGCTGCTGCCCGCGCTCGAGCGGCTCGAGGCCAGCTTCGCGGGCAAGGCCGAGGCCTTCAAGGACCTCGTGAAGTCCGGCCGCACGCACCTGATGGACGCCGTCCCGGTGACGCTCGGCCAGGAGTTCTCGGGCTACGCCGCGCAGATCCGGCTCGGCCGCCGGCGCGTCGAGAACGCGCTGCCGCAGGTGGCGCAGATCCCGATCGGCGGCACCGCGACCGGCACCGGGCTCAACACCCACCCCGAGTTCGCCGCGCGCATGCGCGAGAAGCTGTCGGCGGCCACCGGGCTGGCGATCTCGCCGCCCGAGGACCCCTTCGAGGCCCAGGCCAACCGCGACGCGCTGGTCGAGCTCTCGGGCCAGCTGAAGGTCGTCGCGGTGTCGCTGATCAAGATCGCGGGCGACCTGGCGCTGATGGGCTCCGGCCCGCGCGTGGGCATCGGCGAGATCTTCCTGCCCGAGCTCCAGAAGGGCTCCTCGATCATGCCGGGCAAGGTCAACCCGGTGATCCCAGAGGTCGTGTTGCAGGTCGGCGCGCAGGTGATCGGCAACGACGCGGCGATCACGGTCGGCGGGCTGCAGGGCCAGTTCGAGCTCAACGTGCGGATCCCGCTCATGGCCCGCAACCTGTTGCAGTCGATCACGCTGCTGACATCGGCCTCGACGCTGTTGGCGACCAAGTGCGTCGACGGGATCGAGCCCAACCTGCCCGGGCTTGAGGCCTCGGCGGAGGGCACGCTGGCCGTCGCGACCGCGCTCAACCCGTTCATCGGCTATGACCGCGCGGCGGAGATCGTCAAGGACGCGTCGGCGTCGGGGCGCACGCTGCGCGAGGTCGCGCGCGAGCACGGCGTCGACTCCGAGACGCTCGACAAGGCGCTCGACCTGCGCAAGATCGCAGCCGGCGGGTGAGCCAGGGCACGCCGCTGGCCCGGATCGAGGCGTTCCTCGACGCTGTGCCGCGGCTCGGGGCGCGAGCCGAGGACGTCGGGCCCTTCACGCTGTTCATCTCCGAGGTCGCGTGGCCGTATTACGCCCGGCCGCGCCGCGGCGCCGTGCGGTTCACCGCCGCCGACGTCGACGCGGCGCGCGTGGCGCTGCGGGAGGCCGGGCAGCCGGAGCGCTTCGAGTGGGTGGCCGAGACGGCGCCCGGGCTCTCGGACGCGATCCGCGCGGCGGGGCTCGACGTGCTCGAGTTGCCGCTGATGGCGTTGGACCGCTCGCTGTGGCGGGCGCCGGACGAGCCCACGGGCGTGACCCTGCGGACGCTCGGCGGCGACGAGCCGGACCTCGCGCAGGCGCTGGCGGTCGCCGAGGTCGGCTTCGCCAACGAGGGAACGGCCCCCGGTCCGCAGGGCCGGGCCGAGCGCGAGGCCGCCGCGGCCGGGCTGCCGCAGGGCTACCTCGGCGACATGGCCGCGCGGCTGCGGCGCCGCGCGACCGTCACCGTCGTCGCCGACGCCCAGCTGGGGCCGGTCGCGATCGGCTCGCACCGGCTCGTGGACGGCGTCTGCGAGGTCGTCGGCGTGGCCACGCTCCCGTCGCTGCGCCGCCAGGGCCTGGGCGGCGCGGTCACCGGCGCGCTCGTCGAGGACGCGCTCGAGCACGGCGCCGAGCTCGTGTTCCTCTCCGCCGGTAGCGACGACGTGGCGAGCGTCTACGCGCGCCTCGGCTTCCGGCGCATCGGCACTGCCTGCTTTCTCGCGTGAGCTCCAGGCCGGCCCTCGCGGGCGTCCTCGGCGCGCTCGTGATCGCCTTCTCGGCGATCCTGGTGGACCTGGCCGACGTGACGCCGGTGACCGCCGCGCTGTGGCGCAACGCGTACGCGCTGCCCGCGCTCGGGCTGCTGGCCTGGCGCGAGGATCGCCGGCACGGCCGCCGGAGGTGGCGCGAGCGCCGGCTGGCGCTGCCGGCCGGGATCATCTTCGCGATCAACCTCACGGTCTGGCACTCGGCGATCGACGACGTCGGCGCCGGGCTGGCGACCGTGCTCGGCAACCTGCAGGTGGTCGTCGTGCCGTTCCTGGCCTGGGCGCTGCTGCGCGAGCGCGTCCCGCGCAGCATCCTGATCGCTTTGCCGCCGGTGTGCGTCGGCGTGCTGCTCGTCTCGGGCGCGCTCGAGAAGGGCGCGTACGGCGCCAACCCGGCGCGCGGCGTGGCGTTCGGCGTCGCCACCGGGCTCGCGTACGCGAGCTTCATCCTGATCCAGCGCCGGGGCAGCCACGACGCGCGCCACCTGGCCGGCGCGCTGTTCGACACGTCGGCGGTCGCCGCCGTGGCGTCGCTCGCAGGCGGAATGGCGCTGGGCGTGGGCGACCTCGCGCCGGCCTGGCCCAGCGCCGGCTGGCTGATCGTGCTGGCGCTCACCTCGCAGGTGCTCGGCTGGCTGCTCATCACGCTCTCGCTCCCGCGGGCGCCGGCGGCCGCGACGTCGCTGATCCTGACCATCCAGCCGGTCGGCTCGGTCGTTCTGGGCGCGCTGCTGCTCTCCCAGGAGCCGTCGGCGCTGCAGCTCGCCGGCGTCGCGCTGATCCTCGCGGGGCTGCTGAGCGCCGCCGTACGCCCGCGCCTCGTCGCACGTTCCTGACCCGTCCGTCAAGGTGACGTCGTGACCGACTATCGAGCGTGGGCCGCGCAGCGCACCGAGCGCGTGCTGGCCGCGGGGGCGCCGGACCGCCTGATTGGCGTGATGGTCGCGTCCGTCGACGCCCGCGCGGCGATCGAGGGCCGCACCAGCGTGCTGAGCAGCGCGCCCGACCGCGCGCTCCTGCGCGCCTGGCGCACCGCGACGGACGCGATGCTCGTCGGCGCCGGCACGCTCGAGGCCGAGAAGTACGCGCAGATCGTCGACGACGCCGACCGGGCGACGCGTGCCGCCGCGGGCCGGACGCCGGTCCCGCGCATCCTGACGATCTCGCGCGGTTTCACGATCGACTTCGACGCCGTGCTGGCCAACGACCCGCACCTGGCGCTGACCGTCTACAGCGCGCTGCCGGGCGCCGCGCCGCCGTCGGTCGAGGTGGTGGGCCTCGAGCGGCCGACGGTCGCCGCCGTGATCGCCGACGCGCGCGAGCGCTACGGCGCGCACAGCATCTGCTGCGAGGGCGGCCCGCGCCTGCTGGCCGGCGCGGTGGCGGAGGGCTGCGTCACCGATCTCTCGATCACGATCGCGCCACTGCTGGTGGCCGGCGGCGGCCCGCGCCTGCTGGACCGCTACGAGCTCGCCGGCGCCCCGCGCGCGCTCGACCTGTTCGCGCACGACGTGCACGAGGGCCAGGTCTTCCTGCACTATCGGACCTAGGCCGGCACGGGGACGGCGGCGCGCTCGGAGCCGGGGATGGCGAGCCCCGCGAGCGCGGCGACGGACAGCGCGACGATCGCCAGCATGAAGCCCCGGTTGAAGGCGTCAACGGTCGCCACGCCGGCGACGACGCTGTCGGCGATGAACGTCGCCGCGATCTGGGCGCCGAACGCGCCTCCCACCGAGCGCGCGACGGTGTTCATCCCGGTCGCCACGCCGGTCTGGTTGGCCGGCGCCGCGTGCACGATCAGGTTGGCCATCGCCGCGAACGCCAGCCCGATGCCGAGGCCGAGCAGCCCCGAGCCGACGAAGATCGGGCCGCGCGAGTCGTGCGCGACGAGCAGGACCACGTACGCCGCCAGGCAGGCGAGGATGCCGACGAGCAGCGACGTGCGCGAGCCGAAGTGGCGCTCGAGCGTGCCCGCGGCCGAGCCCGAGACGAGCATCAGCAGCGCGCTGGGGGCGAGGAAGAGGCCGGCGTCGATCACCGTTGCCCCGAAGCCGAAGCCGGCCGAGGCGGGCGTCTGGACGAACTGCGGGATCAGCACGAACGAGGTGAACATGCCGGCCCCGAGCAGCACCGCGACGAGGTTCGTGGTCCAGACGCCGCGGATCGCCATCATCCGCATGTCCACCAGCGGCGCCTTGGAGCGCAGCTCGACGAGCACCCACAGCGCCAGCACGGCGAGCCCGGCGGCGATCAGCCCGAGCGTCTTTGCGGAGCCCCAGCCCCAGCTCGTGGTCTCGCTCACCGCCAGCAGCACCGCGCCGAGGCCGATGCTCATCAGCACCGCGTTCAGCCAGCTGATCCGGCCCGGGGCGCGCTCGGGCGACTCGGGGATGAAGCGCACGACGCCGCCCAGCGCGATCAGGACGCCGATCAGCGGAAACCAGAACAGCCAGTGGTAGCTCAGGTGGTCGACGATCACGCCCGCGAGCACGACGCCGAGGCCGCCGCCGAGGCCGAGCAGCGCCGACATCAGCCCGATCGAGCCGGCGACCTTCTCACGCGGGAACTCGTCGCGGATGATTCCGAAGGCGAGCGGGAACACGCCACCGCCGAGCCCCTGGACGATCCGGCCGAAGACCAGCACGCCCAGCGACGTCGCGACGGCCGACAGCAGCGTCCCGGCCGCCAGGCCGACGAGCGCGCCGATCAGCACCCGCCGCTTGCCGTGGATGTCTCCCAGCCGGCCGATGATCGGCGTGAAGACCGCGGCGCTCAGCAGGTAGCCGGTGAGGACCCACGTGATGCCCGACGCCGACGCCCCGAGGTCCTTCTGGATCGTCGGCAGCGCCGGGGCGACGAGCGACTGCAGCAGCGCGAACGCCAGCCCGGCGAGCGAGAGCACGGCGAGGGTCACGTTCGGATGTGAACGCTGCGGTCCGCTCATGAAGAGCAGCCTAGGGCGAAAGTCGTGCGGACCGCCACCCGCCGTCCGCGCGGGTGAACGCCTCGCGGTCGTGCAGGCGGTTCGGGCGGCCCTCCCAGAACTCGATCGCGTCCGGCACGAGCCGGTAGCCGCCCCAGTAGCCGGGCCGCGGCACCGCGCCGGGATAGCGCGCCTCGGCGTCGGCCAACCGGGCGCGCAGCCACTCGCGGTCCGGGATCTCCGTGCTCTGGGCCGACGCCCACGCGCCGAGTTGGGAGCCGCGCCCGCGGGAGGCGAAGTAGGCGTCGGACTCCGCGTCGCTCAGGAGCTCGACCGGCCCCTCGAGCCGCACCTGGCGCTGCAGCGGCTTCCACAGCACGGCCAGCGCGCCCCGCGGGTTGGCCGCGAGCTCGCGCCCCTTGCGGCTCTCGTAGTTGGTGAAGAACTCGACGCCGCGCTCGTCGATGCTCTTGAGCAGCACGAAGCGCACCGAGGGCGCGCCCGCGGGCGTGGCCGTGGCGAGCGCCATCGCCTCCGGCTCGGGAAGCCCGGCGGCGACGGCCTGCTCGTACCACGCGCGGAACTGCGCGAGCGGATCGATCAATTCAGGTCGGATGATCGGGGTGGGGTCACATCGCCATCGCGATGTACTTGAGATCGAGGTACTCGTCGATGCCCTCGGGGCCGCCCTCGCGGCCGAAGCCGGACTGTTTGACGCCGCCGAACGGGGCCGCGGCGTTGGAGACGAGCCCCTGGTTGAGCCCCACCATGCCGGTCTGCAGGCGCTCGCAGACGCGGAACGCGCGCTTGATGTCGGACGTGTAGACGTAGGCCACGAGCCCGAACTCGGTGTCGTTGGCGGCGGCGATCGCGGCGTCCTCGTCGTCGAAGCCGACGACCGGCGCGACCGGACCGAAGATCTCCTCCTTGAGCAGCCGTGCGTCCGGCGAGACGCCCGCGAGCACGGTGGGGTCGAAGAAGTAGCCGGCGCCCTCGCGCTCGGTCCCGCCGACCAGCACCTGCGCGCCCTTGCCGGTGGCGTCGCGCACCAGCTCCGCGACCTTGCCGCGCTGGACGCCGTCGATCAGCGGCCCGACCGTGACGCCCTCCTCGCTCCCGCGCCCGACCTTCATCGCGCCGAGCCGCGCCGCCAGCTTGGACGCGAACTCGTCGGCGAGGCCCTCGGCGACGTGGAAGCGGTTGGCGGCCGTGCACGCCTCGCCGATGTTGCGCATCTTGGCGATGATCGCGCCCTCGACCGCGGCGTCCACGTCCGCATCGGCGAAGACCAGGAACGGCGCGTTGCCGCCCAGCTCCATCGACGTGCGCAGCAGGTTCGGCGCGCTCTGCTCGACGAGCATGCGCCCGACCTCCGTGGAGCCCGTGAACGTCAGCTTGCGCAGCCGCGGGTCGGCGATGATCGGCTTCGAGACCGCCGAGGAGGAGCTCGACGTGATCACGCTGAGCACGCCGTCGGGCAGCCCGGCCTCCTGGAGGATCTTCGCCAGCGCGAGCATCGACAGCGGCGTCTGCTGCGCGGGCTTGATGACCATCGTGCAGCCGGCGGCGATCGCCGGGCCGATCTTGCGTGTGCCCATCGCCGCCGGGAAGTTCCACGGCGTGATCGCGTAGCACGGGCCGACCGGCTGCTTCATCGTGATCAGCCGCCCGACGCCGTTGGGCGCCGTGCCGAAGCGGCCCTCGATGCGGACCGCCTCCTCGGAGAACCAGCGCAGGAACTCGGCCGCGTACGTGATCTCGGCCTTGGACTCGGCGAGCGGCTTGCCCATCTCGAGCGTCATCACCAGCGCGAGCTCGTCGGCGCGCGCGGTCATCGCCTCGAACGCGCGCCGCAGGATCTCGCCGCGCTCGCGCGGCGGGTGCCTCGCCCACTCCTCCTGCACCGCGCAGCACGCGTCGAGCGCGGCCTCGGCGTCGCCGGGCGTCGCGTCGGCGACGCTCGCGATCGCCTCGCCGGTCGAGGGGTCCTCGACGTCCAGGGTCGCGCCGCCCGAGGCGTCGCGCCACTCGCCGCCGATGAACAGCTGGGTCGGGACCGCGTCGACCGCGCTCCGCTCCTGAGTTGCCGTCATGCCACCACCGTCTCCGTTCCGAGCTCCTCCGAGATGGACACGTCCAGCGAGTAGTCGATGGGGACCACGATCAGGCTCGGGAGCTCGAGCGACAGCGCGTGCCGCAGGTGCCGTCCGAAGTCCTCGACGGACTCGCAGCGCCAGGCCGGCATGCCGAAGGCGTCCGCCAGCTTGACGAAATCCGGGTTCGTGAAGTCTGTTCCGAAGTGCCGCCCGAACTTCTTGTCCTGCTTCCAGACGATCGAGCCGAATTGGGAGTTCTCCCAAATGACGTTGACGATCGGGGTGCGCAGGCGCACCGCGGTCTCGAGCTCCTGGACATTCATCAGGAACCCGCCGTCGCCGTTGACGGTCACGACGTTGCGGCCGGGATGCACGAGCTTGGCGGCGATCGCCGTCGGCAGCGCGATGCCCATCCCGGCCAGGCCGTTGGCGATCAGCACCGTGTTCGGCTCGTGCGCGGGGAACATGCGCGCGATCCACAGCTTGTGCAGGCCGACGTCGGAGATCAGCATGTCGTGGCGCCCGAGCGCCTGGCGGATCTCCCACAGCACCCGCGGCGGCTGCATCGGGAACGCGTCGTCGTGCTTGGCGGCCTCGAAGCGCCCGAGCACGATGTCGTCCAGGCGCGATCCGCGCACGGTCCGCGGCACGTGGCGCAGCTCCTCGGTCAGCCGGCTGAGGATGTGGTACAGGTCGCCGACGAGGTCGACCTCGGTGATGAAGTACTCGTCGACCTCGGACGGGACGCTGTCGATGCAGACGATCCTCTTGTCGCGGCGCGGGTTCCAGTTCGCCGGCGAGTGCTCGACCAGGTCATAGCCGGCCGTGATCACCACGTCGGCGTCGTCGAAGCCGGCCAGCGCGTAGTCGCGCGACTGCAGCCCGACGGTGCCGAGCGCCTGCGGGTCGGTGTAGTCGAGCGAGCCCTTGCCCATGAACGTCTCGGCGACGCCGATCCCGGTCGCGCGCGCAAGCTCGCGCAGCGCCGACGCCGCGCCCGCCCGGGCCACGCCGTTGCCGGCCAGGATGATCGGGTTGATCGCCGAGCGGATCAGCTCCGCGGCGGCCAGCAGGTCGCCCGCGCTCGGCTCCAGCCGGCGCTCGCGGCCGCCCACCGGCAGCGGCTCGGCCTCGACCTGGTCGCCCATCACGTCCTCGGGCAGCTCGATGTGCGTCGGGCCGGGCTTGGGCTCCTGGGCGACCTTGAAGGCCTTGCGCACGACCTCGGGGATCACCGCCGCGGCGTTCAGGCGCGTGTTCCACTTCACCACCGGCTTGAACATCGAGACGATGTCGATGTGCTGGTGTGACTCCTTGTGCATGCGCTGGAGATCCGCCTGCCCGGTCAGCGCGACGAGCGGCGAGCGGTCCAGGAAGGCGTCGGCCACCGCGGTGATCAGGTTCGTGGCCCCGGGGCCGAGCGTCCCCAGGCAGACGCCGGCGCGCCCGGTCAGGCGCCCGTACATGTCGGCCATGTAGGCACCGCCCTGTTCGTGGCGAACGGGGACGAAGGCGATCGACGAATCCTGCAGGGACTCGTTCAGATCCAAAGTCTCCTCGCCCGGGATGCCGAACACGTACTTGACGCCCTCCGCCTCCAGGCATTCGACGAACAGGTCAGACGCCTTGCGAGCACTCAACTGCGCAACTCCTCCCCAAGCCCGGTGTCGGGCTAACGTAGATGGGCGCGCTTGATCCTATGACCCGCACTCTGATCGCCATGCTGGCCGCGCTGCTGGTGCTCGCCGCGCCCGCCGCCGCCAAGCCGAAGACCACCTTCACCATCAAGGGCGCCGGCTACGGCCACGGCGTGGGGATGAGCCAGTACGGCGCCATGGGCTACGCCGAGCACGGCGCCGACGCCGCCGCGATCCTGGCCCACTACTACACCGGCACCGCGCTCGGGACGACCGACCCAAACCGCACGCTCCGCATCCAGCTCACGGCGCAGACCGGCGCCGCGAGGATCAGCGGCGCCCGGGCCGCGGGCTCGCGCACGCTCGATCCGGCGGTCACCTACACGGTCCGGCGCTCGGGCCTGAACCAGCTGCAGCTCTCCGCGCACGGCAAGCGCGTGGCGACGTTCACGGCGCCGCTGCAGGTGGCCGGCACGAACGGGATCACGACGCTCGCCGGCCACGGGGCCTACCGCGGCGCGCTCGAGTTCGCGCCCACCGTCTTCAGCGGGCTGAGCGTGGTCAACGTGGTCGGGCTCGAGGACTACCTGCAGGGCGTCGTGCCCGCCGAGTCGCCCGCGTCGTGGCCGCTCGAGGCGCTCAAGGCGCAGGCGATCGCCGCCCGCACGTACGCGATCACCACGAGCCGCGGCGGCGCGGACTTCGACGCCTACGCGGACACGCGGTCGCAGATGTACTCCGGCGTCGGCGTCGAGACGGCGGCGAGCAACCAGGCGGTGGCGGACACGCGCGGGCAGGTCGTGACCTACCAGGGCCAGCCGGTGGTGACCTACTTCTTCTCGACGTCCGGCGGCCGCACCGAGGACGTCGAGAACACGACCCTGGGTACCGAGGCCAAGCCGTGGCTGCGCTCGGTGGACGATCCCTACGACAGCGTCTCCCCGCGCCACCGCTGGACGCCGGTCACGATGTCGCTCAAGCGGGCGGGGCGCGAGCTCGGCTCGCTCGTCCAGGGCGCGTTCCGGGGCATCCGGGTGACCAGGCGCGGCGCCTCGCCGCGGATCATGACCGCGCAGATCGTCGGCACGCGCGGAACCACCGAGGTGACGGGCGCGACGCTGCGCGACAAGCTCGGGCTGTTCGACACGTGGGCGTACTTCACGTCGATCTCGAGCTCCGACGCGCCGGCGGGGGCCGACCCGTCGGGCGGCACGACGGCGCCGCGATCGTTCTCCTACGTGGCGCCGCGGCGGGCCGTGGGAACGCTGCACGGCACCGTCACCGGGCCCGCGCGCGGCGCGCTCGCGCACGTGCAGGTGCAGCGCGGCGGCGGCTGGAGCGAGGTCGCGCGCGTGCGGACGGGCCGCGGCGGCGCCTACCGCTGGACGGCCCATGCGGCTGGGACCTACCGCGTCGTCTGCCAGGGCGCGGCCGGCCCTGCCGTCGCGATCAGCTAGCGGCGCCGCCCGCGTAGACGCGCACCACGGTCTCGGCGACGCAGACCGGCTTGTCGGTCCCCTCGCGCTCGAAGCTCACCTCGAAGACGCACTGCGCGCCGCCCGGGATGTCCTGGACCTCCTTGACCTTGGGGCTCGCGCGGACCTTGGAGGGGATCGGCACGGGCGCCGGGAACCGGACCTTGTTGAGGCCGTAGTTGAGGGCGAACGTGAAGCCCTCGAGCTTGAAGACCTGGTTGTTGAGGTGGGGGCCGAGCGACAGCGTGAGGTAGCCATGCGCGATCGTGCCGCCGAACGGCGTGTCCTTGGCGCGCTCGACGTCGACGTGGATCCACTGGTGGTCGCCCGTGACGTCGGCGAACGTGTCGACGTCCTTCTGGGTCACCTCGTGCCAGTCGGAGGTGCCGAGCGTCTCGCCCTCGGCCGCCTTGAGTTCGTCGAGTCCGGTGATGGTCCGCATGCCGGATCACCATACTTCCCGCCGTGGCCGCCCCGTTGCTGTTGTGCGACACCCCCGGACTGCTCTACCGCGGCTTCTTCGCGCTGCCCGACTCGATCAAGGGCGCGGCCGGCCGGCCGGTCAACGCGCTCGTCGGCTCGGTGAACATGACGCTCTGGTGCGTCGAGAAGTACGCGCCGCGCGCGGTCGTCATGTGCTTCGGGCAGGAGTCGGCGGACTACCGCGTCGAGGCCTACCCGAACTACCACGCGGCACGGCCCGAGATGCCCCGCGACCTGGCGTGGCAGTGGGAGCGCGCGCCCGCGCTCTACGAGGCGCTCGGCTGGACGGTGCTGGGCCACGAGTCGCTGGAGGCCGACGACCTGATGGGCTCGCTGGCCGCGGTCGAGACCGCGGCGGGCGGGACGACGCTGATCCTCACCGCGGACCGCGACATGTTCCAGTGCGCGGACGAGTCGGTCACGATCCTGCTCCAGCGGGCGCGCCAGGAAGGTCCGGACGAGGTCGGACCCGCCGGCGTGCGCGAGATCTACGGGATCGACCCGGCGCAGGTTCCGGACTTCATCGCGCTGCGCGGCGACCCGTCGGACGGGCTGCCGGGCGCCAAGGGGATCGGCGCCAAGACGGCGGCGGACCTGCTGCAGCGCAAGGGCGACCTCGAGCACTCCATTCTGGGCGCCATCCGCGAGAAGCCCGGCGTGCGCAAGGCGCTGATCGAGCAGGCCGCCGAGCTGCGCATGTTCCGCGACATCGCGACGCTGCGGACGATCGACGTCCAGCGGCCGCCCGACGCCGCGACCGATCGCGCCGGCGGGGCGGAAGCGGCCGCCGCGATCGGCATGGGCCGCCTGGCCTCACGACTCCGGGGGACTTGACCCCAGGGTCTCATCTGTCAGAGTCGTGACGTGGTACGGCCCATCGTCATCGCACTGTGCGGGATGGCGATGGGTGACGCTGACCTCGAAGTCCGCGGACCCCGACGGCACGATCGTCTCCGCGCGGCTCGACCCCTTCGGCGGCGAGAACTTCCTGCTCGAACGCGGAGCGCCCAGCACACCTACACGCAGGCCGGCACCTACCAGGTCTCCTTGCGCGTCAGCGACAGCGCCGGGCATCGTGTCGATACGCCCTACGTGACGATCGAGGTCACAGGGGGGCGCGCCGAGGCGGCTGGCGGTGTCCGGCACGTTCGCGTTCGTGCCCGGGAGGACCGGCGCGGCGAAGGTCCGGCGCGTGCGCGCTCAGCGCGGCTGCGCGCGGCTCAGCAGGTCGTAGGCGGTGTCGCCGACCCAGTGGGCGGAGCCGACCGAGATCGGCGTCCCGTCGCACGCCTCCTGCAGGCGCTGGGCGGCGCGCGCGGCGCCCGCACGGTCGGTGGCCGGCAGCAGCGCGAGTAGCTCGTCGGCCTCCCAGCGCACCAGCACGTCGGCGTCGCGCAGCACGGCGTCCAGGCGCGGCGCGATGTCCTCGGCGGTCCCGAGCGGGACGGAGATCCGCACGAGCGCGAAGTCGCGCCCATAGCGCACGCCTTCGGCGACCAGCCTCCCGAGCAGCAGGCGGCCGACGTCCGGACCGGGGAGCACGAAGCGCCGGTTCACGAGGCGACACTAGCGGGAGCGCGGGCCCCGCGTGCAAACGGTTTTGGAGACCGGCGGATGGCGCGCTGGCACCCGCGCGAACAATGAGTTTGCGATGACTACGGCGTGAATTTGACGGTGATCACGTCGCCGTCGCCCATCACGTAGTCGCGGCCCTCGAGCCGCAGCGTGCCGCGGTCGCGCGCTCCCGCGTAGCCGCCGGCGTCCACCAGGGCGTCCCAGCCGATCACCTCGGCGCGCACGAAGCCCTTCTGGATGTCCGAGTGGATCTGGCCTGCGGCGTGCCACGCGCTGAGCCCGTTGCGCAGGTGCCAGGACTGCGCCGGCTTGCTCTCGCCGGCCGTGAAGAACGCGATCAGGTCGAGCAGCCCGAAGGCGCCGCGCACGACGCGGTCCAGGCCCGACTCGCCGACGCCGAGCTCCTCGCGCATCAGCGCCGCCTCCTCGTCGTCGAGCTCGGACAGCTCGGCCTCGACGCGCGAGGAGATCGCCACCGCGGCCGCGCCCTCGCTCGCGGCGTGGTCGGCGATCACGGCCGGCACCGCGTCGTCGCCCTCGTCGACGTTGGCCACGAACAGGACGGGCTTGCCGGTCAGCGGGGAGAGGTTGCGCAGCGCCTCGGGCGCGTCCTGGGGCACCGGGATCGTGCGCACCGCCTTGCCCGACTGCAGCGCCTCGATGACCTGCCGCAGCCACGCCTCCTCGGCCACCGCGGCGCGCTCGCCCGAGCGGGCGTCGCGGACCACGCGCGCGTGCCGGCGCTCGGCGGACTCGAGGTCCGCGTAGACGAGTTCGGTCTCGATCGTCTCGATGTCCGCGCCGGGGTCGACCTTGCCGTCGGGGTGGATGACGTTGTCGTCGTGGTGGGCGCGCACGACGTGCAGGAGCGCGTCGGTCTCGCGGATGTTGGCCAGGAACTTGTTGCCGAGACCCTCGCCCTGGTGCGCTCCCGCCACGAGGCCGGCGATGTCGTGGAACTCGATCGTGTCCGGGACGAGGTTCGAGGCCTTGACGATCCGGGCCACGGCGTCCAGGCGCTCGTCGTGCACCGGCACGACGGCGACGTTCGGCTCGATCGTCGTGAACGGGTAGTTCGCGGCCTCCGCGCCGGCGCGGCTGAGCGCGTTGAACAGCGAGGACTTGCCCGCGTTGGGCATCCCCACGATCCCGACCTTCATCATCGGCCCCGCCCCCCGCTCAGCCCGCTGCGCGCGTCAGAAGCCGACGTGATGCTCGTCTGACTCGACGCGCAGGTAGACGACCTGCCCGATGTCGATCAGCACCGCGCCGTCGGCCACCTCGACCTCCTGCCAGCGCTCGCGGCCCTCCTTGAGCGTCTGGCGCAGGCTCGCGAGCACCTCCTCGGGCACGCGCAGGGACAGCACCTGGCCGCCTTGGAAGCCGACTGCGGCACGGCGGACGGGGTTGGCACTCACGAATGAACCTCCAGAGGCGTGACGAGTTCGGTGAGGACGCCGCCGGCCGTCGCGGGGTGCAGGAACGCGACCTGCGAGCCCCGGATGCCGGTGCGCGGCGTCTCGTCGATCAGCCGCAGACCTCGCTCACGCAGTTCCGCGAGCGCGGCCTCGACATCCGGCACGGCGTAGGCGACGTGATGCAGGCCCGGACCGCGGCTGGCCAGGAAGCGCCCGACGGGCGTGTCCGGGGCAAGCGGTGCGAGCAGCTCGACGTGGCTCTCGCCCACGTCGAGCAGCGCGGCCTCGACGCCCTGCTCCGCGACGATCTCGCGATGCACGAGCGGCATGCCGTAGGTGCCGGTGTGGAGCGCGATCGCCGACTCGAGGTCGGAGACCGCCACGCCGATGTGGTCGATGCGGCCGAACACGCGAGCGAGTCTACCCGCGCCCCTCAGGCGTTCTGCTGGGTGGCGGCGAGGCTGAGGTCGTGGGCGGGCGACGCGGGCCGCTCGATGACCACGATCCGCTCGATGTCCGCGCGTTCGAGCACTTCGTGGCGCAACAGCGCGCTCGCCAGCTCCTCGAGCTCGACGCGATGCTCGGTCAACAGCCGGACCGCGCGCCGCATCGCCTCGTCGGCGAGGTGCTGCTGCTCGGCGTCGCGCAGCTCACGCGTGCGGTCGGACACCGCGCCGCCCTCGGCGACGAGCTGGAGCGCGCTGACCGAGGTGCCCATCGCCCATTCGTGGATCATCCGGCGCGACACGTCGGCGACGCGCTTGAGATCGTCCGACGCGCCCGTGGTGATGCCGCCGAACACGAGCTGCTCCGCGGCGCGCCCCCCCAACATCACGACCATCTGGTCCATCAGCTCGACGCGCGTGTCCAGGTAGCGGTCCTCGGCCGGCAGGTGCAGCGAGTAGCCGAGCGCGGTGCCGTGCGGCACGATCGACACGCGGTGCGTCGGCGTCGCGCCCGGGAGCATCTCGGCGCACAGCGCGTGACCGGCCTCGTGGTAGGCGACCACGCGCCGCTCGTGGTCGTTCATCACCCGCCGCGTCTGCATGCCCGCGACGATGCGCTCGAGCGCCGAGTCGAAGTCCTGCTGGATGACCTGCGACCGGCAAGCGCGCGCGGCGCCGATCGCGGCCTCGTTGGCGATGTTGGCCAGGTCCGCGCCGGTGAGCCCGGCGGTCTGGCGCGCGATCAGCGACAGGTCGACGCCGTCGAGCGGCTTGTTGCGCGTGTGGACCCCGAGGATCGCCTCGCGGCCGCGGACGTCGGGGGGCGAGACGAGGATCTGGCGGTCGAAGCGGCCCGGGCGCAGCAGCGCGGGATCGAGCTTGTCGAGCAGGTTGGAGGCGGCGATCACGACGAGCTCGCCGTTGGTGTTGAAGCCGTCCATCTCGACCAGCAGCTGGTTGAGCGTCTGCTCTCGCTCTGAGTTGTTGTCCGAGCCGCGGGAGGCGCCGACCGCGTCGAGCTCGTCGATGAACACGATCGCGGGACGATGCTTGCGGGCCTCGCTGAACAGGCGCCGGATGCGCGCGGCGCCGAGCCCCGCGAACATCTCGACGAACGACGCCGCCGACTGGGAGAAGAACTGCGCGCCGGACTCGTTGGCGACGGCCTTGGCCAGCAGCGTCTTGCCGGTGCCCGGCGGGCCGTGGAGCATGATGCCCTTGGGAACGTTCGCGCCGAGCTTCTTGAAGCGCGCCGGGTCGCGCAGGAAGTCCACGACCTCGCGGAGCTCGGCCTTCGCCTCGTCGGCGCCGGCGACCTCGTCCCAGCGCACGGAGGTCTCCGAATCCGGCTTGATCTCCAGCGGCTTGGTCCTCGGCATCAGCTTGAGCGTGCGCCACAGGAAGAACACGATCAGCGCCATGAAGGCCATCGGCCCCCATGTCAGGAGATTGTTGGAGAACTGGTCCCAGAAGCTCATCGGAACCTAGTGTCGCGCTTCTACGCGCTGGTGGAAGGGGGTCTGGACCCCATTTCGACCCGGAGGATCTCGGCGAGCGCCGCCCGGCCGACCTCGAGCTGGCGCTCGTCGGGCTCGCGCGTGCCGAGCGCCCGCTGCAGTTCGAAGCCCGGCCGCTTGAGCACCGCGGTGACCGGCGAGTCCGCGTGACGCTCGCTCCACGCGAACACCTCGATGGCCGCAGCGGTCGAGGCGAGCGCCATCGCGCCGCCCGCCAGCGCGTTGGGACGCTCGATGGCCTTCTTGAGCAGCAGCGTCCCGGCGATGTTGGCCACGAGCATCGGGGCCATGAGGTGCGAGCCGCAACGCTCGTGCTCCTTGGACGCGTCGCGCGCGTCCTCGTCGTCGGCCTCGTAGGCGGCGATCGCCTTGTGCTCGACGCCGTGGTAGGCCGCGAGCTCGCCGTCGCGCAGCGCGAACAGCGCAGGCGCGAACCCGATCATCGCCGCGCCGAGCTCGCCCGCGGTGCCGCGCAGGCGGCGCTTCAGGAGCGTCCCGGCCAGCGAGGCGCCGGCGGCGACGCCGAGCACCGAGGGCGACTCGAAGGCCAGCCTGGCCTCCGGGAGCCCGCGACGGACGAGCGGGATCACCGCGAACGCCTCGGCCAGCCGCACGAGCCCGCGCACGCCGGGGACGCCGTCGGCAGCGGTGAAGCGCGGCTTGGGGCCCGACGCGACCCTGACCGACCCGTCGGCGGCGCGGACGGCGGCGGACCACTGTGACGGGCCGTGCACCAGCAGGCCGTTGCGCAGGGCCATCCCGCCGAGCCGGAGCTTGTCGTCAGACAAGGAGCCTCCCTGGAAGATCGTGGAAGAACGCGGCAGCGAAGCCGAGGTCGCGGACGTCGACGCGCTCGTCCGCGGCGTGCATCAGCGGCCACGTCTCGTAGAGCGTCTGATGGCGCTGGGGGAAGAAGCCGTAGGCCACGCAGTCCGGGAACGCGGCGCGAAACCAGCGGCAGTCCGTGAAGGCCGGGAGCACCACCGGGACGGCCTCGGCGCCGCGGTCGTGCTCGCTCACCCAGGCGCCGATCGCGTCCATCAACGGCGAGTCGACCGGCGAGCGGTTGCCGGTGACCTCCTCGGTGAAGTCGATCCTGAACGCGTTGGCGCCGACCACCTCGCGCGCTCGCCGCAGCGCGACGTCGGTGCCCATCCCCGGCGGCACGCGGCAGTCGACCCGCACCTGGGCGCGCGCCGGGATGACGTTGATCTTCTCGCCCGCCGAGACGATCGTGGGCGCGAACGTGACCCGCAGCGCCGCGTCGAGGATCGGCGCCAGGCGCGGCGCGATCCGCTCGACGCGCTCGAGCGCCGCCTCGGGATCGTCCGGGCTCCCGCCGAGCGCCTCGAGCAGCGCGCTCGTGGCCTCCGTGAGGTCGAACCCGGGGCGCGCCTCGCCGAGCGCAACGATCGCCGGCGCCAGCTTGAGCAGCGCGTTCTCGGCCAGTCCGGGGATCGACGCGTGGGCGGCCTTGCCCGACGTCGAGAGGTTGAAGCGGAACGTGCCCTTCTCGGCGACGCACACGCCATAGAGCCGGCGCTCGCCGTAGGGCATGACCGCGCCGCCGCCCTCGTTGAGCAGATAGTCGACGCGGGCGAGGTCCGGGCGTTCCTCGGTGATCCACTTGGCGCCGAGCGTCCCGCCGGTCTCCTCGTCGACGACGCTGATCAGCTTGAGCTCGCCCTTGAAGCGGGCGCCGTCGCGCGCGAGCCGGGCGGCGGCGACCGCCTCGGCGGCGGTCTGGTCCTTCATGTCGACGGCTCCGCGGCCGTACAGGAAGCCGTCGCGGATCTCGCCGCCCCAGGGATCGGCGGTCCAGTCCTCGGCGTCGGCCAGCACCGTGTCGACATGGCTCAGATAGCCCAGCACCGGCCCCGGTTCGCCCCCCGCCAAGCGCGCGACGAGGTTCGGGCGCTCCGACTGCGCGCCGGCGAGCTCGACCGTGAGGCCGGCGTCCTCGAGGTAGCCGGCGAGCCACTCCTGGCACGCGCGCTCGTTCCCGGGCGGGTTGACCGTCTTGAACCGGATCAACCCGGCCAGAACTTCGGCCGTCTCGTCCTGCAGCTCCTCGGCGAGGCCCATGGATTAGAGCGTAGTCGCGAGGCCCGCGAGCCCGCCCGCCACGAGCACGTAGATCGGCCCCACCCGGAGCAGGGCCAGCGCCGCGGCGGCGAGCACCGCGTACTGCCAACCGTGGTCGAGCGCGCGCACGAGCGGAATCGCCGCGCCGAGGATCGCCCCCGCGGCGGCGGGCCCGGCGCCGTCGAGGAACGTGCGCGCCGGGCCGGTGCGCATGCGGGCGAAGTGCGGCGCGCCGAGCATCACGAGCACGAACGACGGCGCGAACGCGACCACGGTGGCCGCCAGCGCGCCCGGGAGCCCCGTGGCCGCGTAGCCCACGAGCGCGACCGTGTGCGTCACGGGGCCGGGCGTGATCTGCCCGTAGGCGACGGCGTTCGCGAACTGCGCGGCGCTCATCCAGCGCAGCGCGTCGTGCTGCATCAGCGGGATGATCACGAAGCCGCCGCCGTAGGAGAGCGCGCCGACCTTGAACGCGAGCCACAGCAGCGCGGGCCAGGCCGCCGACGCGGCGGTGCGCGAGCGCCACGCGAGCTCCGCGGCGCCGCATACCAGCAGCACCGCGACCACCGCCGGCCCGGCCAGCGCCGCTCCCGCCACGCCCGCGGCGACATAGACCGGCGCGCGGAAGCTCTTGATCGAGATCAGGCGAACCCCGGCCTGCGCGACGACGGCGACGACCGCCGCGGCCGCGCCCGCCCCGAACCCGCGCACGCCCTCCGGCGGGCGGTCCCCGAACGCGACGGTCGCGATCACGAGCGCCGCGACGAGCCCCGGCAGGATGAACGCGAGGCCTCCGATCACCGCGCCCGCGCGGCCGGCGACGCGCTGGGCGGTGTAGATCGCCATCTGTGTCGAGGCCGGGCCCGGCAGCAGGCTGCAGGCGGCGTAGGCGTCCTCGAACTCCTCGCGATCGAGCCAGCGGCCGACGGTCAGGTCGCGCAGCAGCGCGATGTGCGCGGGCGGGCCGCCGAAGCCGAGCACGCCGATCCGGCCCCACTCGCGCGCGACGATGCGAAGGGGGACGCGCTGCACGGCGCATACTGTCGCGCATGGGACGGCTCTTCGACGTGCCGGAGGAGCAACCGGCGGCGCGCACGGACGCCGAGGCGCCGCTGGCCGCGCGCATGCGGCCGCGCACGCTGGAGGAGTTCGTCGGCCAGTCGCACCTGCTCGGGCCGTCGTCGGCGCTGCGGGCCGCGATCCAGTCCGGCGAGCCGCACTCGATGATCCTCTACGGGCCGCCGGGCACCGGCAAGACGACGCTGGCGCGCATGCTCGCCGAGTACGCGGACGCCGCGTTCGAGGAGCTCTCGGCCGTCGAGGCGGGACGCGCCGAGGTGCGCGAGGTGATCGCGCGCGCCCGCGAGCGCCGCCGCGGCGGCCGCCACACGATCTTCTTCCTGGACGAGATCCACCGCTTCAACAAGGCCCAGCAGGACGCGCTGCTACCCGCCGTCGAGGACGGGCTCGTCGTGCTCGTCGGCGCGACGACCGAGAACCCCTACTTCGAGGTCAACTCCGCGCTGATCTCGCGCACGCAGGTCTACGAGCTGCACGAGCTGACCGCGGACGACATCGAGGGCCTGCTGCGGCGGGCGCTGGCGGCCGTCGGCGCGTCGGTCAGCGACGAGGTGATCGCGTTCCTGGCCGGGCGCTCGGGCGGCGACGCGCGCTCCTCGCTGAATGCGCTCGAGCTGGCGCTGGACACGGCCGCCCGGACGGGCGCGGCGGTCACGCTGGCCGACGCCGAGGACGCGATGCAGCGCAAGGCGCTGCGCTACGACAAGGCCGGCGACCAGCACTACGACTACATCTCGGCCTGGATCAAGTCGACCCGCGGGTCGGACCCGGATGCTTCGCTCTACTACCTCGCGGCGATGCTCGAGGGCGGCGAGGACGCGCGCTTCATCGTGCGCCGCATGGTCATCCTCGCCTCCGAGGACATCGGCAACGCGGACCCGCAGGCGCTGGTGGTGGCGACCGCGGCGGCCGCGGCGGTCGAGCACGTCGGCCTGCCCGAGGCCACCTACGCGCTCGCCCAGTGCGCGATCTACCTCTCGCTGGCGCCGAAGTCCAACGCGGCGGGCCGCGCGCTCGGCGCGGCGCGGGCGCATATTCGCGAGGCCGGCGCGGCGTCGCCACCCGCCGCGCTGCGCTCGGCCGCCTATCCGGCGGCGCGCAAGCTGGGCCGCGGGATCGGTTACGACTACCCGCACGACCATCCCGGCGCGATCAACGACCAGGAGCACCTGCCGGAGGGCCGCGAGCACCTGCGCTTCTACGAGCCCGGGGACACGGAGTCCGAGCTGCGCGAGCGGCTGCGCGCGATACGGGACGCGCGCGGGCGTGACGGCTGAGATCTTCGCGCCGGCCACCGGCGCCCGGCTCGGCGCGGTGGCGCCGGTGGACGTGGCCGCGGCGGCGGCGACGGCGCGCGCCGCCCAGCCGCTGTGGTCGCTGGTGCCGGTGCGCGCGCGGGCGCGCTACGTCCGCCGCGCCGCGGTGGCGATGCTCGACGAGGTCGAGGACCTGGCGCTGCGCCTCGTCGACGAGACGGGCTGGCCGCGCGCGCAGGTGGTGCTGACCGAGCTGCTGCCGGCGGTGCAGGGCCTGCGCGCGCTGGCCGACGACGGCCCGCGCGCGCTCGCCGATCGACGGCTGTCCTCGCGCGCGGCGCGGCTTGCCGGGCGCCGGACCCGGTTGCTGCAGGCGCCGGTCGGCGTGATCGGCGTGCGCGGCCCATCGGCGTCGCCGTGGGCGGAGCCGGTGCTGGAGGCCGCGGCGGCGCTGCTGGCCGGCAACGGCGTGCTGCTCGCCGCCGGCGCTCCGCTCGCCGCCCAGCGGCTGCGCGCCGTGTTCCTGCGCGCCGGCCTGCCGGGCGAGCTGCTGGCGGTGATCGCGCCAGGCGGCGCCGAGCTCGACGCGTCGTGCCGGCGCGTGCTGGACCTCCCTGCGCCCGGGCGGCGCGGCACGCTGCTGGTGCTGAACGGCTCCTCGCGTGAGCGCGTGGTCGAGGCGGCGACGTGGGCGGCCTTCGGGCGCCATCGCGCCGCGGCCGGGCGCCTCGTGGTCACGCGCGGCGCGGCGGACGGGCTCGTCGAGGCGCTCGCCGCCGCGGCAGCGCGGCTGCGCGTCGGCGACCCGCGCGATCCTGCGGTCGACGTCGGCCCGGTCGGCGACGTGACGGCGATGGAGGCGGCGCTGCCCCGCGGGCGCATCGCCGTGCCCGGGCTGGACGGGCCGTTCTGGTCGCCGGCGGTGATCGCCGCCGGACCGGACGACGCGCTGTTCACCGATCCGCCCGACGGGCCGGTGCTGGCGGTCGTCGAGGTGGCCGATTCCGAGGCGGCGATCGCGCTCGCGGCGCGCGACGGGCGCGCCGGCCCGATCTCGATCTGGGCCCGCGACCCCGCGCAGGGCGAGCGCGTCGCGCGCCGGCTGCCGTCGCCGGTCGCCTGGGTCGGCCGCCACGGGCTCGCGAGCACCGGCGCCGAGGCCCGGATCGCGCGCCACGTCGCGCCGCGGGCGCTCGAGGACCGTGCGCCGTGGGCACCGGGCACGCCGCGGCTGCCCGAGAACGCCGACTTCATCCAGGCGCTCTCGACGCTCGTCGAGGCGCGCCACGGCCGCGAGGCGCGCCGCTGGCCGGTGCTGCGCGCCGGCGCCGGCGCGCTCGTCCGCAGCGCCCGCCGAAGTTAACGAGCGGCGGCCGCCCTTCCGGCCGGCCGTCGCCACACCCCTCTTCCATGGACCCGGAAAGACCTGCGCTCCGCCGGCCGGACCCCCCGGACCGGGCAAAGCTTCCCGGCCGGCGCTTCCGAGTGAGCGCCGGCCGGGTGGATCGGAGGAGATGCCCGGACGATGGTCGCCTGTCGTCCGGGCGTGTCTGCATCGCCCTGGTGAGGATTCTCGCGAATGGCCTTTGCGGCCGTTCCCTCAACCCCCTTCGGCGAGTATGCGCCCGGCGGCCGCCGAGCCGCAACGGCGAGATGTAGGACGCGGCCCGCAGGTCCTTCGCCATGTGTCGAAACGGGTCTCCGTTCCGACGTTCCTCGCAGCCGCGGCGGGCGATCTTGCGACGTTGTGATGGTGGCCGCGGAAGCGGGAATCCCTACGGTTGTTTGATGCCGCCGACCGGTCGCAGTCCGGATGTCGTGGTGGTGGGAGCGGGGGTCGTCGGGGCCTCGTGCGCCTACCACCTTGCGCGAGCGGGCGTCCGTGTGCGCCTTTATGACCGCTCGTTCGTGGCGTCCGGGAGCTCCGGGGCCTGCGAGGGCAACGTCCTGGCCTGGGACAAGGAGCTCGATCGCGAGCTGCCGCTGGCGCTGCGCTCGGCCGACCTGTGGCAGCGCCTGGCCCAGGAGCTGCCCGACGGCTTCGAGTACGACCGCAAGGGCTCGATCGTGGTGGCCGAGACCGAGGAGGAGCTGCAGGCGTCGGCCGAGCGGGCGCGCGCGCTGGCCGCGCTCGGCGTCCACGGCACGGTGCTCGACGCACAGGCCCTGCGCGCGGAGGAGCCCCACGCGGCGCATGACCTGCCGGGCGGCGTCCTCTATCCGGCCGATGCCCAGCTCGAGCCACGCCTGGCGACCGCGGCGCTCGTCAAGGCGGCCGTGCGCCATGGCGCGACGCTCGTGACCGACCAGCGCGTGGAGCGGATCGTGCGCTCGCCCGACGGCGAGGCGACGGGCGTCGACACCTCGGGCGGGCGGATCGCGACGGGCGCCGTCGTCGTGGCGGCCGGCGTCTGGACCCCCGAGCTGCTGGGGAGCGCGAACCTGAGCGTGCCGGTCACGCCGCGCAAGGGCCAGATCGTCGTGCTCGAGCGCTCCCCGGTGGTGTTCCGGCGCAAGCTCTCCGAGGCCGGCTACGTCGCGGCCGTCGAGGCCGACGAGGCCGAGCTGCAGATCGCGATGGTCGTCGAGTCCACCCCGAGTGGCACTGCGCTGCTGGGCTCGAGCCGCCAGCACGTGGGCTTCGACCGGTCCGTGGACCTCGCCGTGGCCGCCGCCATCGCCCGCCGCGCCACGCGCTTCTTCCCGGTCCTGCGCGACGCGCGGGCGCTGCGCATGTACGCGGGGCTGCGCGCGCTGACCCCGGACCACGTGCCGATCGTCGGCCCGTTCGCCGAGGCGCCCAACGTCTGCGTCGCGACCGGCCACGAAGGCGCCGGGATCGGGCTCGCGCCCGCAACGGGCGAACTCGTCGCCGCCTGGCACACCGGCGCCGAGCCCGCCGTGCCGCTGAGCTGGTTCTCGCCCGACCGCTTCGCGGCCGCCGCGCTGGCCGTCTCGTGATCGAGCTGACCGTCGACGGCGAGCCGCTCAGCGCGCCCGCCGGCCAGAGCATCGCCGCGGTGCTGATCAACGCCGGCCGCCCGGCGCTGCGCCACAGCCCATCCGGCCACCCGCGCGGGGTCTACTGCGGGATCGGCGTCTGCCAGGAGTGCCGCGTGCGGGTCGAGGGCCTCGGCGTCGTGCGCGCATGCGTCACGCCCGTCGACGCAGGCATGTCGGTCTCAACCGGCTGGACCTGAGCACCCGATCACGCAAATACGCGGGTTCTGGCGGGCCTCGCCCGCCGCTGCCGGGCGGCGGCCGCCGCACACGTACCACCAGTATGCGAGCGGCGACCGCCGTAGGCACCGACGGCCGATGCATTCGCCAGCGACCCACGTCTTTCCGATGACGGGCGCTCCAATTTCCGCCATCTGCCGGTACTGGAGCGCCGTGCCGCGGGCGTAGCGTTCCAGCGCGGAGGAGCGATCCACTAGCGGAGGGGATGGGGAATGCGCGCACGGCGCTTCGCGGCCTTGGTCGTGACCGTCATGGCGGCGGGAGCCGCCGCCCAGCCGGCCCGGGCAGCCGACCTGGATCTGGAGAAGACGTCGGCGACCGAGCTGGCGGCCAAGCTCGCGGCGGGAGCTGACGAGCGTGCAGCTCACGCCGTGATCCTCGGCAAGCTCAACCTGACCGAGTTCGCCGCCTATGTCTCCAACAACCAGCAGAGCGGGAACAGCTCGCTGGGCGGCCAGGTGCTCAACCCGTACGACACCTCGACCGACCCCGGCGGCTCCTCCTCGGGCTCCGGCGTCGCGGCCGCGGCGGGCCTGGCGGCGCTGACCATCGGATCAGACAGCGAGGGCTCGATCATCTCGCCCGCGACCCAGAACGGCGTCGTCGGCGTGCGCCCGAGCACCGGCCTGTGGAGCCGCCACGGCGTCGTCCCGATCTCCGAGACCCAGGACACGCTGGGGCCGCTGACCCAGACGGTGTCGGACGCCGCGATGCTGCTGACCGCGGGCACCGGGATCGACCCGGCCGACCCGCGCACGCAGCAGAGCGCGGGCGTCCTGGGCACCGACTACACCGCGGGGCTGAAGACCGACACGCTGCAGGGAGCGCGGATCGGCGTCCAGAGCTCCAACAACGCGCAGAACACGTCCGCGCGCAACGCGCTGACGGCGCTCGGCGCGACCGTCGTGCCGATCACGCTGCCGAACTTCCCGACCGCTCAGAGCATCCTCAACCGCGAGTTCCGGCGCGATCTGACCAAGTACCTCACCGAGCTGCCGCCGAGCGCGCCGATCAAGAGCTTCGACGAGGCCTACGACTACCTGAAGGCGCACCCCGAGGAGGGGCTCAAGTACGGCGACTCGCGGATCCAGCCGTCCTCGACCTACCACCTCGAGAACCCCGACGAGGAGGCCGAGTACGCGTCGGTCAAGAGCTTCGAGACCAACCGCGCCAAGACCTACCTCGACAGCCTGCTCGACGGCAACAACCTCGACGCGATCCTGCAGCTGCAGCTCGGCCTGATCAGCCAGGCCGCGTTCGCCAGCTACCCGATTGTCAGCGTCCCCGGCGGCTTCACGCCCGACACCGGGCGTCCGATCAACGTGACGTTCGTCGGGCGGCGCTTCAGCGAGGCCAAGCTGCTCGGCTACGCGTACGCCTACGAGCAGGCGACCAAGAACCGCAAGCCGCCGTCGGAGGTCAATCCCGCCAGCTGGCGCTGCGTGCCCGGCCCGCGCTATGACCCGCACTCGTGCGCGCCGTTCAGCGGCTTCGCGGGGCCGCTCTCGGACGCGCTGATCGCGCCGCAGCTGGACCTCGAGCGGCTGACCATCTCCGACATCGAGCGGCGCTTCGCGGCCGGCACGCTCACGTCGCTCGCGCTCGTCAAGGCCTACGAGGACCGGATCCGCTTCGTCAACGCCGAGGGACCGGGCATCCAGGCGGTGCGCGCGCTCGACCCGACGGCCGAGGGCCAGGCCGCGCTCGCCGACGAGGCCCGCGCCCGCGGCGTCGCGCAGGGTCCGCTGGCGGGCGTCCCGGTGCTGCTCGACGACTCGATCGACGTTTCCGGGATGGCGACCACCGCCGGGTCGCTGGCGCTCGAGAACCTGCGGCCGGCGCAGGACGCGGCGCTGGTGGCCAAGCTCAAGGCGGCCGGCGCGATCATTCTCGGCAAGGTCAACGTCACCGAGCTGGGCGGCATGATCTCGACCGGCGCGCCCGCCGGCTACGGCGCGCTGTTCGGGCAGGTGCTGAACCCGTACGACATGCGCTCGTCGGTCAACGGCGCGAGCGCGGGCGCCGTGGCCGCGGCCGCCTCGGGCCTCGCCGCCGCGACCGTCGGCCTGGAGACCGACGCCGCGACCTCGGGCACCACGAACCCGTCCAACGGCAACTCGCTGTCGGCGCTGGTGGCCGCGGTGGCGACCGGCGTCGCGGCGATGCGCCCGACCTACGGACTGGTGAGCCGGACCGGCGTCCTGCCCACGGCGCGCAGCCAGGAGACGCCGGCGGCGGTCGGGCGCACGGTGTCCGACATCGCCTCGCTGCTGTCGGGCATGGTCGGCCAGGACGCGGCCGACGCGGCCACCGCGAGCGCGCCGGCGACCGCGCCGGACTACACCGCCGCGCTCTCCAAGAGCGCGCTGAACGGCCAGCGCATCGGCGTGATCGCGCCCACCGGCGGGAGCGCCGTGCAGGCCTTCACGGACGCGGTGACGGCGATCACCGCCGCCGGCGCCACACCCGTGACGCTGACCGCGCCGGCGCGCCCGAGCACGGCCAAGATCGTCGACCAGGAGTTCAAGCGCGACCTGAACGCGTATCTCGCGCCGTACGGCACGTCGCTCACCGACGTGATCGCGTTCAACGACGCGCACCCCGCCGACGAGCTCAAGTTCAACCAGGCGCGGTTGCGGACCGACAACGCGATCGACCTGACCGATCCCGCGACCGCGACGAGCTACAACACCAACCTCGCCGCCGGCCGCACCGCCGCGCGCGGCTACATCGACGGGCTGCTGGCCAACGGCGGCGCGCCGGTGGCGGCGATCCTGTCGCTGACGGCGTCCACCGAGGAGCCGGGAATCCGCGCCGGCTACCCGCAGATCACCGTGCCGGCGGGCTATGACGCGACGTTGCGCCGCCCGCTGGCGATCTCGTTCACCGGGACCGCGGGCGACGACGCGAAGCTGCTCGGCTTCGCCTACGCATATGAGCGCCAGGCGGCGATCCGCCGGACGCCGTCGGAGATCAACCCGCAGACGTGGCACTGCGTCGCGCCCGTCGTCTACCTCCCGCGCACCTGCGGGCCGGGCGAGGTCTCGGCGCCCGAGCCGCAGCCGAACGTCGTCTCCCAGTCCGTCGGCGGCACGGTGCCGGCGACGCTCGCGCTGACGCTCGGCGCGCCGGCGAGCTTCGGGCCGTTCACGCCCGGGGCGGCGCGCGACTATGACGCGAGCACGACCGCGAGCGTGATCTCGAGCGCGCTCGACGCGACGCTGACGGTCACCGACGCGAGCGCCACGGCCGCAGGACACCTGGTGAACGGGACGTTCGCGCTCGCGCAGCCGCTGCTGCTCGGCGGGCAGCCGCTGCCGACGGTCGCCAAGAGCTACGCCGCGCCGGTCAGCAACGACGTGACGACGCTCGCCTTCCGCCAGTCGATCGGCGCCGGCGAGCCGCTGCGCACCGGGAGCTACGCGAAGACGCTGACGTTCACGCTGTCGACGACGAACCCGTAGGCAGCTCGGCGTCGATCAGGGCGCCGAGCGAGATCGGCCGGATCGGAGCCCGGGCGCTGAAGCGCTCGGGCTCCTTCAGGCGGGCGGCGACGAGCCGCTCGCACACGCGCCCCTGGCACGGTCCCTGCCCGCAGCGGGTCGTGATCTTGAGCGCCGCGAGCGAGGAGGCCTCGGCCGCGTCGACCTCGCCCGCCGTGACGTCCTCGCAGCGGCACAGGATCGTGTCGGGCGTGGCCAGGGCGGCGAGGCCGGGCCGGGGCTCGAAGAGGTCCGAGATGACCGAGGCGAAGCCGGCCGCGCGCGCGCGTGAGCGCCGCAGCGCCGCGCGGGTGTCCTGACCGGGCCGCGCGCCGGCGTGCTCGGCAGCCGCGCGACCCGCCAGCTCACCTTCGAGCTGCGCGAGATCCGCGCCGCCGATCCCGGCCGCCTCGCCGGCGACATACACGCCGGGAACGCTCGTGCCCATGTCCGCGTCGTGGGCCACCGCGTCGCCGCGCAGGTCGCAGCCGAGGGCGCGGGCGAGCTCGAGCGACGGCAGGAAGCCGTAGGCGGTGCAGACGGCATCGACCGCGAACGTCCGCTCCGCGCCGATCGGCGCCCAGTCCAGGCCCGCCGCGGCGATCGTGGCGCTGCGCACGCGCTCGTCACCGTCGGCGCGCACCAGCACGTGCCCCCACACGATCCGCGGGACCCGCAGCCGGTAGCGCGCGTAGTCGCGCAGCCGGTCGGGGTAGGCGGCCATCCGCGGCGCGGCGCGCAGCCATTCGCGCCGGCGCGTGGCCTCGACGACCGCGACGAGCTCGGCGCCCAGCTCGGCCAGCGCGGTCGCGACCGGGAGCAGGAACGGGCCGGCGCCGGCGAGCAGCACGCGCCGGCCGGGCAGCACGCCCTGGCCCTTGGCGAGCGCCTGCGCCGCGCCGGCGGTCATCACGCCCGGGAGCGTCCAGCCGGGGAACGCGAGCGGGCGGTCATAGGCGCCGGTCGCGAGCACGATCGCCCGGGCACGCACGCGCCCGGGCGCGACGGGGTGCGCGGCACGGGCGCCGTCACGTGCCGGGGCGGCGAGGACCGCGCTCTCGCCGCCCGCGGGCGCGGCGCCCGGCGGCCTCCCCAGCTGCGTGAGCAGAAGCAGGCCCGGCTCCGGCGCGGCCCAGACCGCGGTGTCGGTCAGCACGGTCGCGCCGCTGGCCGCCAGCGCGCGGCACGCGTCGCGGGCGGCAGCCGGCAGCGACGGCGGTGCCACCGTGTCGGTCTCGTCGAACGGACGCCGCCAGATCTGGCCGCCGGGCGCCGCGTACTCGTCGATCAGCACGACGCTCGCGCCCGCGCGGCGCGCGGCCACCGCAGCGGCCATGCCCGCCGGCCCGCCGCCGACCACCGCGACGTCGTACGTTCGCTCCCCGGCCGCGCCGACCCGTCGCCCCCTGGGCGCTGCGACCCGCTCCTCGCTCACCGGGGCAACCTAAGACGCACCGCGCGGTGCGACCACCGGCATGTGTCGCATCATCGCCGCACGATCTGCTGCAACTGGCGATTCAGCTCGTCCTCACCTACGCCGTCCGGCCAGCCGCGCAGCAGCGCGCCGCCGCGCCCGATCAGGATCACGGCCGGCGGGGTGCGGATCGCGTAGCGCTTGGAGATCGCGAGCCCCGAGTCGATGCCCACCGGGTACCCCACGTCGTGGTCGGACAGCCACGGCTTGAGCGCGCCCGGCTGGTCGCGGGCCGCGATGCCGACGAAGGCCACCGCGCCGCCCCAGCGGTGCGCGAGCGAGGCCAGGGCCTTCTGCTGCGTCGCGCAGCGGCTGCACCACGACGCGAAGAAGAAGACCACGACCGGGCGCGTCTTCCACAGCTCGGCGCCGCTCACGCGCGTTCCGTCGAGCAGTGCAAGCGTGAACGGCGGCGCCGCGGGACCGCGGATGTCGGTGAACGTGACGCCCGCGGGCACGGGCCCGGGCAGCGTGTCGCGCCCTCCGTCGCCCCCGCCGCCACCGCAGCCGGCCAGCGCCAGCAGCGCGATCACCAGCACGCGCCTCACTGCAGGACGACCGTCGCCCTTCCCGCCCGCGGCGTGAACTTCAGCGGCGGCCCCTGCCCGAGCACGAGCCGGTAGCCGCCGGCGCCGACGTCGAGCCCCAGGATCATCTGGCAGAAGGACGGCGCGCTCGCCACGCGGCCGCTCGCCCCGTTGAAGGCCGGCACCGCCTTGCCCTCGGGGAGCTTCCCGCGCGCCACGGTAGTCCCGCGCGCGTCGAGCACGCGGTAGGCCGCTGCGGCGTGGACGTAGCCGAACGGCTCCGCGCCCGCGCAGGGCTCGCCCTGCCGGCGCAGCTCGGCGTCGGGCACGATCACCCGTAACTGCGTCCGCGGACCGCCGCCGCAACCCGCCAGGGCGAGCAGGGCGACGGCGGCCGCGAGCGATCTCACGGGTTGGTGGTGGACAGCGTGAACGTCAGGGTCTTGCTGTAGGTACCGGTGCGCAGCGGGTCGGTGGAGCCGATCGACTGCTTGAAGCCGATCGTGACGGCGTCGTTGGAGATCGGGTCCGCGTACGTCTTGACCGTTGTGGGTATTGCGGAGCTTAGGAGCGTGTCGCCGACCTTGAGCGGCTGTGCGAGCGAGAACGTGCCGTTGACCAGATGGCCGGTGGCCGTCGTGCTCGGGTCGGCCACGGTCAGCGTGGCGTCGCCGGCCGACGAGATGACATTGGCCGTGGTCTGCGCGAAGTAGTCGCGCGCCACGCCGGCCTGGAAGGCGCCGAACTGCGCGGGAGCGCCCAGCGTCAGCGACAGCGTCGCCGGCACCGTGCCGGAGGCGGAGCCGATGGCCTGCGCCTGCGCGCAGGTGGAGGTGGCCGTCTCCGACGGGTCGCTGACCGACGTCGCCGTCAGCGTCACCGTGTTGTTGGCGCCGGTCCCCGGCGTGATGTAGACCGGCACCTGGAACGTGCCGCCGAACTTGGCCGTGGCCAGCGCGTTGCGCAGGTCGGCCTTCCAACCGGTGCCCGACGCCGTGGCCGTGAGCCGGTAGATGTCGTTGTTCAGCGACGCGCGCTCGTCCTGCGGGTGCAGCGCCGGATCGGTGTCCGCCGCCACGCCGGTGTTCTTGAGCGTGAACGTGCACATCGTCTGGTCGCCGGTCGCGCCCATGATCGCCACGCCGCGCGTCTGCGGGCCCGCGCCCGTCGAGTTTTGCACGCCGATGATGTAGTGCAGGATCCCGCCCGTGTCCTTGTAGGTGTCGACGACGTAGAAGTGCAGGTGGTTCGCGTCATCGACGTACTCGGCCGAGGAGCCCGAGTTCGTGCCCGCGTGGAACAGCGCGTCGTTGAGCTGCCGGTAGTCGGCGACGGTGCGCATGATCGGCGTGCCGTTGGGCTTGTAGTAGTCGACCATGTTCATGTCCTCCGGGTGCGCGTCCTCCACCCAGGTGAAGCAGTTGTAGCCGCACTGCGAGCCCTCGGTCCCGCGCGAGGAGCCGGAGTTCCATGTCTTGTTCTTGGAGATCAGGACGCCGTTGTCAGGTTCGAAGGAGCCGTAGCCGATCCGCTGCACGGTCTCGAGCGAGTAGTTCGTCCAGGCGCCGCTCGGCCCGCCGCCGTCGCACAGCGGGTTCGTGTTGATGTCGCACGCCGGCTCCTTGTCGACCGGCGACGCGCCGTCGAAGTAGACCTGGATGCCGGCTCTCACCCCCGGGGCGAGCGGCTGGGCGTTGACCGCCCGGGCCACGACGTCGGCAACCGCCAGGCCCGATTGCGCGAGCCCGTTGCGGTTCACTCGCAGCACGGCGGAGTTGGGGACGAAGCCCATGCCGATCTTCGAGCGCAGCGTGTGCTCGGCGCCCTGCGAGGCCCCGAACTGGGCCGGCACCTCCCAACGGTTGTGGGGGCCGCCGGGACCGTTGAACGACCCGCGGTCCATCATGTCCCAGGTCCCCGAGCCGACGCGGTGATACGGGGTCACGTACGGGTTGTTGTTGTTGTCGCCGACCGAGAAGATGTTGTGGCTGATCTCGTGCGTGATCGTGCCCGAGCTCTCGCCCTGGCGGATCGAGGACTCGCCCCACTGCTGCTCGCCTGCGAACCACGACGTCCAGTCGACGTAGCGGCTGATGACCCAGTTCGGCTTGGATGGGTTGGGGTTGCCCCAGACCGCCTGCGGGACGTCGTCCTTGTTCTGGAACATCATCTCGCCGAACTCCTGCCACACGGAGGTCTCGTCGTAGCCGGCGTAGACGAACAGGTGGATCGTGGCGCCGCAGTTGCCGGTGCAGTTGGCCTGCTGGTGCCAGAGGTTGGTGGCGTCGCTGTCGAAGTTCGTGTTCAGGCAGTCCTCGAGCGTGGCGTTCGCCGCCACCGTCACGGGCACGCTGAACGTGATGTGGGTCGCGTCGGGGATCGCCGTGATCGTCTTGGTGCCGGACGGCGTGACGCCGGAGAACGTCACCACGTCGCCGACGTAGAAGAAGCTCGAATCGGCGACCGCGATCGTCGCCGTCGCCGACTGCGCGCCGGCCACCGTGGTCTGCGCGGGGCAGCCGTCGCCCGTCGTGCCGTGGTTCTGGCCGATGTCGTTGAGGCCGTACTGGTAGAGCTTCTTCGGCATCCGGTACGGGCCGTAGGTCGTGACCTTGGAGATCCCGACCTTGCCGCCGCTCTGCTCGAGCCAGTAGCCGTTGATCGTGTGGCCGCCGTTGAGCGCGCTCGGCGTGTTGTAGAAGTCGGCGTAGAACTTCGGCACGTCGGCGCGCGCGACCGGGTCGATCTGCGGGTTGCCGAACGGATCGCTCTTCTTGGGCTGGGTGATCACGAATGGCTGGTCGTCGAAGTCGAACGCGACGAGCGCGATCGAGACGTCGCGCACCGAGCCGACGGCGCCGCTGCGCGCCCAGTCGACCCCGGGGATCGGGTGGTAGTCGGACGCGGTCATGTCCTGCTGGTCCTGCACGTGCTGCGGATCCAGCGGCGGCGGCGCGGCCGCACCGGCCGTGGACGCGAACCAGCCCAGGCAGACGGCCGTCGCCGTCACGACGAGACTCCTTCTCACACCAAACCTCCCTCTCTCTGACCCTGCCCTCAACCTACGTCGCGGCGGGGGAGGGCTGCATCCGCCAGGTGGCGGAAATTTGCTCACTCGGGCTCGAACGCCGTGCGTCTACGGGGTGTTGAGGCGTCTCAGCGCCGGATGCGTCCCGAGCAGCCGGGCGAGCTTGAGCCCGGAGTGGAGCGCCAGCCGGTCGGCGCCGCTCTTGAGGCTCGTGCCGGTGATCGCCTCGATGCGCTGCAGGCGGTAGTAGAGGCTGGCCCGGTGGAGAAACAGCGCTTCGGCGGTGAGCTTGGTGTCGCAGCCGTTGTCGAGGTAGGCCTCGAGCGTCTGGACGAGCGACTCCTTGCTCTGGAGCGCGAACAGCACCGGAAGGCCCGGATGCAGGAGCTCCTCGGCGTGCGGGGTCTCGGCCGCCCGGGCGAGCATGCGGTAGGCGCCGAGCTCCGCCCAACCGGCCGGCGCGCCCAGATCCGGCAGCGCACCCGCGACCCGCAGTGCCAGCCGGGCGTGCTCGTGGGCGCGATCGGCGTCGCGCGCATGCTCGCAGGCGTCGCTGAAGCCGACCGCGATGCGCTCGCCGGGGAATGCCTGGTCGAGCGCGTCCTGCAGGCGGCGGGCCAGCGCGGCGAGCCCCGCACCGCTGCTCGAGACGACCACCACGCCGTGCTCGGCGCGCGCGAAGCTCAGCGCCTGGCGGCGCGGGAGCGCGTGGCGGAACTGGTCCAGCGCGAGCCCGAGCCGGGCGCGCTCGGCCGGTCCGAGCTCGGCGTCGGCGTCGGTCCACGGGCGTGCCGCGAGCACGCCGATGGGACCCTTGGCCAGCAGGTCGCCGGCCTGGAGCTCGTGCGCCGCCTGCTCGCGGCGTGCCGCGTCGCGGCCGAGCAGGTCGTCGAGGAGCCGCAGTTCCAGCTCGCGCTGGGGCTTCTCGAGCTCCTCGCGGCGGTACATCGCGGCGCCGATCTCGGCCGCGCACGTCTCGGCGAGCGCGCAGTCGCCGGGGCTCAGCGACTGGTCGGCGTCGATCAGCCACAGGTAGCCGAAGAGCGCGCCCTGGCAGCGGATCGGCACACAGACACGCGATGCCAGTCCGTACTCCGGCCGCGGCGCGGTCCGCACCGGCTCCGTCGCGGTGGCGATGCCCTGCGAGAAATGCAGGTCGCGCACCGCCCGCGGCGTCTCGCGCGTGAGGATCGCGGTCCTGCGGACCTCGTCCTCGGAGCCGAGCGTCGGGCTGTAGGCGAGCAGGCGCAGCCCGGCGTCGTCGACCAGGACCGAGCGATCCAGCTCCGCGCTCAGCTGCTCGACGAGGGCCTGGACCTCATCGTCTCGCGCGGGCATATCGCCGTTAAGCGTATCGGCTCACGCGTGCGCCTCCTCACGGGCGCGGGGCGGGAGCAGGGCCACCGGGAGAGCGGCCACGGTGAGGATCCCGACCTCGATCACGAGCACGTGCTGGAGCGCCGCGGCCGTCGGGTGGATCGAGAAGAAGATCGTCCCGATCACGGCGATGCCGATCGAGCCGCCGAGCTGCTGCATGCCGTTGAGCACGCCCGAGGCCGAGCCGACCTCGTCGTCGTCGACCCCCGCGAGCACGAAGTCGAACAGCGGGGAGAGCATCGCGCCCATGCCGACGCCCGCGATCAGCTCCGGCCCGGCGAGCGCGAGCGCGCTGACGTGGTCGCCGCCGCCGTGGACCACGGCGAGGATCGCCAGCACGCCCAGGGCCATGACCAGCAGGCCGGCGTGGAGCGTCGGGCGGCCGAACCTGGGTCCCAGCACCGCGTTGCCCAGCGCCGCGCCGACGGCGACGCCGAACGACCACGGGATGAACGCGACGCCCGCGCGGATCGCCGAGTAGCCCTCACCGAGCTGCAGGTAGAGGCTGAACACCAGCATCAGCCCGATCATCCCCGCGAAGAACACCAGCGCGGTGACGACGCCGGCGGAGAACGCGCGCTTCCCGAACAGGCTCATCGTGACCAGCGGGGAGACGCCGGCGCGCTCGCGGCGGCGCTCGACGGCGACGAAGATCGCAAGCACGGCGAGCGACGCCCCGATGCTGAGGAACGTCCAGGCGGGCCAGCCCGACTCGCGGCCCTGGATCAGCGGGTAGATCAGCAGCCCGGCGGCGAGGCTGACGAGCGCCGCGCCCGGGAGGTCCAGCGTAGGGCGCTCGCTCGCGCGCGATTCGGGAAGCGTGCGCAGGCTGCCCGCGAACGCGATCAGCCCGAGCGGGAGGTTGACGAGGAAGATCGCGCGCCAGCCGAGCCCGAACAGGTCGCCGTCGGTCAGCGCGCCGCCGATCACGGGCCCGAGCACCGCGCTGAGGCCGATCACCGGACCGAAGAGGCCGAACGCCTTGCCGATCTCCTCAGGCGGGAAGGCCTGGCGGAGGATGCCGAAGCCCTGCGGGATCATCACGGCGGCGAACAGGCCCTGGGTCAGCCGGAACGCGATCAGCATGGCGGGCGAGCTCGCGGCGCCGCAGAGCGCGGAGGCGGTCGTGAAGCCGGCGACGCCGATCAGGAACAGGCGGCGGCGCCCGAAGATGTCGCCCAGCCGGCCGCCGGTCACGAGGCCGACGGCGAACGCCAGCGCGTACCCGCCGGCGATCCACTGCAGGGCGGACAGGCTGGCGCCGAGACTCTGGCGGATCGACGGCGCGGCGACGTTGACGATCGTCCCGTCGAGCAGGTCCATGCACTCGACGGCGAGGATCAGGGCGAGGATGAGCCAGCGCTTGGGATGGCCATGGGACTGGGCGTCGGGCTCGATGACGGAGGGCTCGGCGAGAGCGGGCATGGTTTAGAACAGGGCTCCGAACGTTGTTCGTTAGGACGAACAACGTTCTAGCACTAGAATCGTGTTCGTGTCAAGCCCGGACCTGCCGACGCCGCCGCGGATGCGCCCCCGCCGCTCGCCGCGCCGCGCGCTCAGCCCCGAGGCGATCGTCGACGCCGCGCTGGCGGTGCTCGACGCCAGCGGCGTGGCCGGCCTGAACATGCGCGCGGTGGCGGACCGGCTCGGGACCGGGCCGGCGTCGCTGTACGCGCACTTCGCCGGCAAGGACGAGTTGCTGGCCGCGATGATCGATCGCCTGGCGGGCGACATTCCCGTCCCCGCAGTGGGCGCCGGGGCGTGGCAGGAGCAGCTCAAGGAGGCGATGCGCGGGATCCGCCGCGGGCTGGCCGCGCACCGCGACCTCGCGGGCGCCAGCCTCGGCACGATCCCGACCGGGCCGAATGCGCTGCGCTTCATCGACGGGCTGCTCGGCGTGCTGCTCGACGCCGGGCTGCCCGACCAGGTGATCGCCTATGCGGTCGACATCCTGCCGCTGTACGCGACCGCCACCGCGTACGAGGAGAGCCTCTACACGGCCAAGGAGTTGCCCGACCGCGGCGAGCAGTTCATCGCGGAGATGCGCGCCTACTGGCAGTCGCTGCCGCCGGACCGCTTCCCGCACGTCGTGGCGATGGCGGTGCCGCTGACCAGCCAGGAGGGCGAGGACGACCGCTTCGAGTTCGGCCTCGACGCGCTCGTGCGCGGCATCGAAACCATGCACTCGCATCCGCGCTTCACACCTTGAGGGAGTAGCGACGGCACCTTGGTGGGGTATCCGCCGGCCCCAGCGCGCCGGAAGCTGGGGTCATGCGTTGGGTCGTCGCACTGGTCCTGCTCACCGCGCTGGCGAGCGCCCTGCGCGCCGGCCCGGCGCTGCACCCGAACCCGCGGACTTCGCGCGACGAAGCCGGCTACGTGGCCGCGGCACGGCGGCTTGTGGACACCGGGCGGTACGGGCGCGAGAGCCTGCACTGGCCGCCGGGCGCGCCGGCCCTGTTCGCGCTCTCAGCGCGCGTGGGCGCCGGGATGGAATCCGCCTACTGGGCGCAGTGGGCGGTCGGGACGGCGCTGATCCCGGTCGTCTTCGCGCTCGCGCTCGTGCTCGGCGGGAGATGGGCAGCGGTCGTGGCGGCCGCGGCGGTGGCGACCTATCCACCACTGATCGCCGTCACCGGCGACCTGCTGTCGGAGCCGCTCGGGGCCCTGCTGCTGACCTCGGCGCTGCTCGCGGCGGCGGTCCGGCGGCCCGCGCTCGCGGGGCTGCTGCTGGGCGCCGCCGTGCTGACCCGCGCGAACCTGCTCGTCACGGTGCCGGTCGTCGCGGCGGCGTACGCGTTCGCTGAGCGACGCGCGCCACGCCCCACTTGCGCGCGGGCCCTCCGCCACGGCGGCCTGCGCCTGCTCGCCGCGGCGGCGCTCCCGATCGTGGCCTGGTCGGTCAATGCGTCGACCGGGAGCGGGACGTTCGTGCCGGTGTCGGCGGGCGGAGGCTCGTCGTTCTTCCTGGGGACGTTCCTGCCGGGCGACGGCACGCTCGCGGGCGCGAAGCCCGCGCTGAAGGCGGAGACGGTGCGCGCCTCGCCCCAGCTGCGCGGGCTGCGCGCCCGCGAACTGCGGGGCGAGGACGTGATGGGCGCCGTCGCGGCGCGCCGGCCAGGACTCGATCGCGACGCCGCGCTGCGCGCCGCGGCCTGGCAGAACGTGCGCACGTACGCGCTCGGCGACCCGCTGCGCTTCGCGTGGATGGACGTGCGCAAGCTGCCGCGGATGTGGTGGCGGCCGTCGCCGCGCTCGGACGGCCTGCGGACGCTGTGGCTGAGGATCTGGCATCCGCTGCTGGTGCTGGCGGCGGTCGCCGGGCTGGTGCGCGGGCGCCGCCGGCCGGAGCTGTGGTCGCTGATCGCGCTGCTCGCGTCCTTCAGCGCGTTCCACCTGCTGGTCGAAGCGCTCCCCCGCTACGCACTGCCCGCACTGCCCGCGCTGCTCGCCGGCGGAGCGGCGGGCTGGCTGCCGCGAGCGCCGCGGCGGCGCTCAGTGGACCCAGCGCGGCCAGGGCGTAGCGCGCGTCGTAGACCTGCGTCGCCACCGGTACCAGAAGCAGAATCCACGCCGTCGCGCTGAACCGGGTCGCGCGCCGGTCGAGGAAGGGCGCGGCGGCGGCGAGCACGAGCAGCAGCGCCAGCAGCGGTCCGCGCACGCCGAGCGGAACGCGAACGCCCGCGTGTGCGCCCGGCACGTCGCGGTAGTACTGCGAAAGTCGGCCGCCGACGAAGGCCTGCTCGTGCGGAGAGTGCGCCTGCGCGATGTACTCAGCCTCGGTCTGGCCCGCGCGCGGGCGCTCGTGCCACTCTGGCGCGACGTAGCGAGCGAAGTCGCTCGCGACGGCCGCGAGGTAGGCGCCCGGTTGGTGGACGAGCGCCGCGTGGGCGAACGCCCCGACGCGGGCGTCACCGCGCGGCGGCGCCCCGAAGGCCTGCTGCGCCGGCGAGTCGGGCGACCAGAAGTAGAAGTCGGTGCCCGGGCGCTCGGCCGGGACGCGGCGCTCGCACAGGCTCGCCGTGCCCGCCGGGGGAGCGAAGCGCCGGCAGTCCGCGAACTGGCCGACCCGCGCGTACAGCCCCCAGCCGCCCGCGCGCGTGAGGCTGAGCGTCCCGTGGGCGACGGCGTAGGCGCCGAGCACGAGCACGGCGGCCACGGCACCGGCGGCCATGCGGCGCGGCGCGCCGGCGATGATCACGGGCGCCGCGAACAGCCCGACGGTGCGCACCAGGCCCGCCGCGGCGACCAGCGCACCGGCCGCGAGCGCCCAGCGCCAGCCGCCGCGGACGCTCGCGTAGAGCGCCGCGGCGAGCAGGAAGGCGAACAGCGCGTCCGAGAGCAGCGCGTGCTCGAGCAGGATCTGGAACCCGTCGAGCGCCACCACGGCGGCCGGGATCAGCGCCGCCCACGCCCGCCCGGTGACCCGGCGCACGGCGAGGTAGAGCAGCGCCGCGGTCGCCAGCCCCAACACGTGCTGGGCGATCGTCACCGCGACGACCCGGTCGCTCAGCGCATGCAGCGCGCGCAGAAACAGCGGATAGCCGGCGGGGCGGAACGCGTCGCGGAAGAGGTGATGCTGCGCCGCGTCGACGTACGCCGCGGTGTCGTAGTAGCCGATGAACGCGGGCCGCCAGGTGAGCAGTGTCCAGACGCGGAGCCCGGCTCCGACCGCGAACAGCCCCAGCACGACGCGGCGCACCGGCATAGGGTGGCGCGCGACGATGAGAAGGGGTTTCGCCCTCCGGTCGTCGGGCGTCGCGGGCGCGGACCGCCCGCCACGCCAGCGGTCCCGCCGACCTCCGGGCGACGTTACAACGCAAACCCCGCCGGGAACGGATCCTCGGCGTCGAGCAGGTACTGGCCCATGCCGGTGATCCAGGCGCGGCCGGTGATCTCGGGGACGATCGCCGGGCGGCCGGCGAGGGTCGTCTCGGCGACGGCAACGCCCGTGAAGCGCGTGCCGATCACGGACTGGTTGACGAACGGCTCGCCCAGCGCGAGCTCGCCGCGCGCGTGCAGCTGCGCCAGCCGCGCGCTCGTCCCGGTCCCGCACGGCGAGCGGTCCAGCCAGCCGGGGTGGATCGACGTCGCGGCGACGGCGTCGGCGCCGTCGCGACCCGGCTCGTGGAAGATCACGTGGCGGCAGCCCGCGATGCGCGGGTCCTCCGGGTGCTCCGGGCGCTCGCTCGCGTCGATCGCCGCCATCACCGCGAGGCCCGCCTCGACGAGTTCGCCCGAGCGGGCGGGATCGACCACCAGCCCCGCGCCGGCGGCGGGCGTGAGCGCGTAGAAGTTCCCGCCGTAGGCCATGTCGTACGTGATCTCGCCCAGCCCCGGGACGGCGACCACGCGGTCGCGCGCGTGAAGGAACGACGGCACGTTGCGGATCGTCACCGCCCGCGCGCGCCCGTCGCGCACCGCGACGCGTGCCTCGACCAGCCCGGCGGGGACGTCGAGCCGCACGACCGTCTCCGGCTCGATGACCTCGACCATCCCGGTCTCCACCAGCACCGTGGCCACCCCGATCGTCCCGTGGCCGCACATCGGCAGGCAGCCCGAGACCTCGATGAAGAGGACGCCCCAGTCGGCGCCCTCGCGCAGCGGCGGCTGCAGGATCGCCCCCGACATCGCGCCGTGGCCGCGCGGCTCGCGCATCAGCAGCAGCCGCAGCTCGTCCAGCTCGGCCTCGAAGTGCAGCTTGCGCTCGAGCATCGTGGCGCCCGGGATCGGGCCGACGCCGCCGGTCACGACGCGCGTCGGCATCCCCTCGGTGTGCGAGTCGACCGCCGCGAAGTACCGCCGCGCCCTCACGCCGCGACGGTCTCCCGCAGCACCGCCAGCGCGTCCTCGAGCGCCGCGCGCTCGGCCGCTTTGAGCGCCAGCCGCGGCGCACGCGTCGGACCGCCGGCGAAGCCGACCGCGTCCTGCCCGGCCTTGAAGTACTGGACGAGCTTGGGGGTCATGTCGAAGCGGGCGATCGGGAGCAGCCGCCGGTAGAGCGCGCGCGCCTTCGCCAGGTCATTCTGCTGCACGGCCTCGTAGAGCTCGACCGTCTCGCGCGGCGCGACGACGCCGACGCCCGTGACCCACCCGATCGCGCCGGCCGCGAAGCCCTCGAGCGCCCAGTCGTCGCCGCCCACCAGCACCTGCAGGTCCGCGGCGGCGTTGATCAGCGCCGGGATCCGGCGCGCGTCGCCCGAGCACTCCTTGATCGCCACGACGCCCTCGACCTCGCGGAAGATCCGCACGATCAGCTCCACCGGCAGGTCGACGCCCGACGCCTCGGGGTTGTTGTAGGCCATCACCGGGAGCCCGGCGCCCTCGGCGACGGTCCGGAAGAACACGACCAGCTCCTCGGCGTCGGCGCGATAGCCGAGCGGCGGCAGGCACATGATCGCGGCCGCGCCGGCCTCGCGGGCGTCGGCCGCGTAGGCCAGCGACTGCGCCGCTGAGCCCGACGAGACGCCGACGGTGACCGGCACGCGCCCGTCCGCCGCGTCGACGACGGCACGCACGACGGTGCGCCGCTCCTCGCTGGACAGCGAGCCGGCCTCGCCCATCGTGCCGGTCGCGACGAAGCCGTGCACGCCAGCCTCGACGAAGCGGTTGATGTTGTCCGCCAGCGCGGCGACGTCGACCTCACCGTCCGCGTCGAAGGGCGTGGTGACGGCGGGGATGATGCCTTCGAACGTCATGAGAGCTCCATGTAGGTGCGGACGCGGTTGATGTGCTGCAGGGAGTAGAAGGCGGCGGCCTCGGCGTCGGCCTCGCAGATCGCCTCATAGATCATCCGGTGCTCGGCGACGTGGATGCGCGTGCGCCCGGCGACGGCGATCGAGTCGTCGCGGAGGCGCTGCCACAGCGGCTGGTCCATCAGCGACGCGACGTGTTCGGCGAAGGCCAGCAGCACCGGGTTGCCGGTCATCGCGGCGAGCTGGCGGTGGAACAGGCGATCGGACGCGTTCCAGGTCGCGATGTCCACCGGCTCGGCCTCCATCGCCTCGAGCAGGTCCTCGGCCGCCGGGTCGCGCCGGCCGCGCGCCGCGGCCAGGCGCGCGATGGCCGGCTCGAGCTGCGCGCGCGCCTCGAGCACCGCCGACGGGCTGGCGTCATGCGCCGCGCCCGCGACCGGTGGCGCGGCGACCACGAACGTCCCTGCGCCGGGACGCGTCTCGACGACGCCCTGGAGCGCCAGCGAGGCGAGCGCCTCGCGCACGGACGCGCGGCTGACGTCGAGCGAGCGCGCCAGCTCGCGCTCGCTCGGCAGGCGGGCGCCGGGTACGAGCAGCCCGGAGCCGATGTCGGCGGCGAGCCGCTCGGCAACCTGCTCGTAGCGCTGCAGCGCCCGGAATGTGGTTCGCTCGATCGCGGACAATTGGTCCGTTCAGCGTACCAGGCTACGCCGCGCGTGTCAGCCGTGGCGGGACCGCCGGCAGCAGCAGCCGCTTCACGTACGCCGCCCCGCCGTGCAGGGCGGCGGCGCGCAGCGGGTCCCAGCGCAGGCCGTACTGGCGGCGGATGTCCGCCGGCAGCAGGCCGGTCGTGACCTGGTTGACGAGATCGCGCAGCGGGCGCCAGACCAGCGGTACCGGCGGGTGCAGCACGATCTCGCGCCCGAGCGCGCGCGCCTGCGGCGTCACGACGAGATCGCCCGAGCCATACATCGACGCCATGTAGGCCTCGAAGCCGTCGATGTCGCGCGGCATGTCGCGCTCGCGTAGCCCGAAGCGCCGGCCGACGACGCGGTAGTCGCGCCAGAGCGAGTCGAGCTCGGCGCGCGAGAGCGAGCGCACGTACTTGCCGTACACGAGCATGCCCGACTCCGCGAGCGCGGCGAGGATCCACAGCAGCAGCTCGGGATCGTCGGCGCGATAGGGCGTCCCGGCCGGGAAGCGGCCCGCGGGCTCGGCCAGCTCGCCGCGCACGGTGCGGTGGATGGCGCGCACGCGTGCGGTTAGTTTGTCAGACCGCTCGCGCGGCTCGAACGCGACCGCATCGAGCACCCGCGCGGTCCGTCGCAGGCGCGGGTACGGATCGCTGAGCGCGCCCGTGTGGGCGAAGAACCCCGCGAACGCGACGGGATGCGCGGCCATCACGAGCAGCGCCCGCGGCCCGGACAGCGCGGTCAGCCGGTGGCCGACGACCTGGCGCAGCAATGAATCGGACGTGAAGTACTCGCGGGCCGGCATCTCTGGTCTTAGTACGGTGATAGTCGAATGCCAGCTCAGGCCTACCCCGGCAAGGAGTGCGTCTGCCAGTACCGTCGCGGGATCTGCGACCAGACCTGCGTGCGCGACATGCTCGAGACGCCGTTCTACATCGCCTGCCTGAAGCTGACCGGACGCCGCTGTGTCGTCGTCGGCGGCGGCGAGGTCGGGCTCGAGAAGGTCGAGGGCCTGCTGGCCTGCGAGGGCCGCGTCGTGCTGATCGCGCCCGAGGCGGTGCCGGAGCTGCAGCGGCTCGCGGCCGAGGGCTCGATCGAGTGGCTGCGCCGCGAATATGCGCCGGGCGACCTCGAGGCGACGTTCATCGCGATCGCCGCCACCGATGACACCGACGTCAACATCAGCGTCTACAACGACGCCGAGACCCGCGCGATGCTCGTCAACGTCGTCGACGTCCCGCCGCTGTGCAACTTCATCCTGCCCGCGATCGTCCGCACCGGGCCGCTGGCGATCGCGATCTCGACCGCCGGCGCCTCGCCGGCGCTGGCCAAGCGCATGAAGGCGCAGATCGCCGCCGCCTACGGCGAGCCCTACGCGCGCCTGGCCGTTCTGCTCAACGAGGTCCGCGGCTGGGCCAAGGGCACGCTGCCGACCTACCAGGACCGCAAGGAGTTCTTCGAGGGGATCGTCAACGGCGACCCCGACCCGATCGAGCTGCTGCGCGGCGGCGACGAGGCCGGCGTGCGCGCACTGATCGCGGAGGCGCAGCGCGCCCAGGTTCCCGCATAGCGCCGGCGCCAGCGGCTACGCTTGCGCGCCATCCGCGCCGCCGTCCTCACCGTCTCCACCCGGGTCTCACGCCGCGAGGCCGAAGATCTCTCGGGACCCAAGCTCGCCGCGGCGGCCGAGGCGGCGGGGTGCACCGTCGAGGCCATGGAGGTCGTCCCGGACGACTACGCGCTGATCGAGGACCGGCTGCACTACTTCGTCGGCCAGCGGTTCGACCTCGTGTTCACGACGGGCGGGACCGGGATGACGCCGACCGACATCACGCCCGAGGCGACGCGCGCGGTGATCGACCGCGAGGCGCCCGGCTTCGCCGAGACGATGCGCGCCGAGGGGCGCAAGTACACGCCGCTCGGCATCCTCACCCGCGGCGTGTCCGGGATCTCGGGGCACACCCTGATCGTCAACTTCCCCGGCTCGCCGAAGTCGATCGACCAGCTCTTCCCCGTGCTGGCGCCGACGCTCAAGCACGTGGTGCGCACCCTCCGCGGGGACTCGTCGCACCATGAGAGCGATCGAGCTGACTGACATCGGCCGCGCGTACGGCGAGCGCGTCGCGCTCGCCGGCGTGTCGCTGGAGCTCGAGGCGGGCGAGACACTCGCGGTGTTCGGCGCCAACGGCGCCGGCAAGACGACGCTGCTGCGGATCCTCGCGACGCTGCTGCGTCCCCACCGCGGCAGCGCGCGGGTGCTGGGCTCCGAGCTGCCGCGCGAAGGCTGGGCGGTGCGCGGGCGGCTCGGCTTCCTCGGCCACGCGCCGCTGCTCTACCGCGACCTCACCGCGCGCGAGAACCTGCGCTTCCACGCGCGGCTGCACGGCGTCGGCCCGGCACGGATCGAGGAACTGCTCGACGCGGTCGGGATGCGCCCCCGCGCCGACGATCCCGTCCACACCTACTCGCGCGGGATGGTGCAGCGGACCGCGGTCTGCCGCGCGCTGCTGCATCAGCCCGAGCTGCTGCTGCTCGACGAGCCGCTCGCGGGGCTCGATCCCGGCGCCGTCGACGCGGTGCGGCCGCTGATCGCGTCCGGCACGCGGGTGCTGATCTCGCACGACGTCGAGTCGGGGCTCGCCGAGGCCGACGTCGTGCTCGGGCTGCGCAACGGGCGCCAGGCGCTGCTCGAGCGCGCGGCGCAGGTCAGCGTCGCCGACGTGCGGGCGCTCTACGCATGAGAAACGCGGTCGCAGCGCTGATCCGCAAGGACCTGCGGCTCGAACGGCGCTCGCCGGAGTCGCTGCCCGCGATGGTCCTGTTCAGCCTCGGCACGTTCGTGCTGTTTCACTTCGCGCTCGACGAGCAGGAGGTCTCCGGGAGCCTCGCCGCGGGGATCCTGTGGGTCACGCTGCTGTTCTCGGCCGTGCTCGGGATCAACCGCCTGTTCGTGGCCGAGCACGAGGAGGGCGGCTTCGACGGCTTCCTGCTCGCGCCCGTCGACCGCACCGCGATGTTCGTGGCCAAGGCGACCGTGCTGTTCGCGTTCCTGGCGCTGCTCGAGGTGTTCGTGGTCGCCGCGTTCGCGGTGCTGCTGCTGGGGCCGTCGCCGTGGGCGCCGCTGCCGGGCCTGGCGCTCGTGCTGGCGCTGGCCGACGCGGGGCTGGCGGTGGTGGGGACGCTGGTCGCGGCGCTCGCCGTGCAGACGCGCGCGCGCGACCTGCTGACCCCGCTGCTCGCGCTCCCGTTGACCGTCCCGCTGGTGATCGCCGGCGCGCGCGCCACCGCGCCGCTGCTCGCCGACGCGGGCGCCGGGGCGCTCGAGGGACGCTGGCTGCTGATCCTCGGTCTCTATGATCTCGTCTTCGGGCTGCTCGCCTACGCGATCTTCGACTTCCTGCTGGAGGAATGACGCTGTGTTCGGCCGGGGTCTGAAGACCCTCTCGCTCCTCTCCGTCGTGCTCATCACGACGGCCTTCGCGCTCGTGTTCTTCTACGCGCCGAACGACGCCGACCAGGGCTTCATCCAGAAGATCTTCTACCTGCACGTGCCGCTGGCGATCGTCGCGCTGCTCGGGTTCGTGGCCGGCGGGATCTACGGCATCCGGTACCTGCGCACGGGCGACCGCAACCACGACCTGCGCTCCTACGTCGCGATCCACCTGTCGCTGATCCTGGCCGTGGGGGCGCTGCTCACCGGGTCGATCTGGGCCAAGGCCTCGTGGGGCCACTGGTGGGTGTGGGACGAGCCGACGCTGGTCAGCTTCCTGATCATCTTCCTGCTCTACGCGTGCTACCAGCCGCTGCGGTTCTCGATCGAGGACCGCGAGGTCCAGGCGCGCTACGCCGCCGTCTTCTCGGTCGTGGCGGGTGCGTTCGTGCCGCTGAACTTCATCGCCGTGCGCGCGGCCCAACCGCTCTCGCACCCGCGGGTGCTCAGCGACACCGGGGGCAACATGCCGGGCTCGATGTTCTTGACCTTCCTGGTCGCGCTGGCCGCGATGGCGTGCCTGTTCGTGACGCTGTGGAAGTACGAGCTGGCCTCCAAGCACGCCACGTTCCAGCTGCGCGCGCTCAAGCGCAAGCTGGCAGGCGAGGACGAGTGGGTCCCCAACCAGCGCCGCTCGGCGGCGCCGCAGCTGTGAGCACGCCCGCGCTGCCGCTCGACGAGGCCGGCAAGTACGTCGCCGCGGCGTACCTGGTCTTCCTGGCGCTGATCCTGATCTACGTCGCGATCATGGCCAGCCGGCTCGCGCGCCTGCAGCGCGACCTGAGCGAGCTCAACGAGCTGGCCGACCGCGAGCGCCCGAAAGAGCGCGAGCCGGTGGCGCCATGAGTGAGCTGCTGGCGCTCGGCGCGTCGCACAAGACGGCCTCGCTGGCCGTGCGCGAGCGCCTGGCGCTGCTGGACGGCCAGGTCGAGCCGTTCCTGCACGAGCTCGTGGCGCACCCCGAGATCTCCGAGGCCGTCGCGGTCTCGACCTGCAACCGCACGGAGCTCTACGTCGTCGTCGCCGACGTCGTGGCGGCCGAGTCGGCGGTGCTGGGGATGCTCGCCCGCCGCGCCGGCGCGCGGCCGACCGCGCTGATGGAGTCGATCTGGGCCGACCGCAACTGCGATGCGGCGCGCCACCTCTACCGCGTGACCGCGGGCCTTGAGTCGATGATCGTCGGCGAGGCGGAGATCCAGGGCCAGGTCAAGCGCGCCTACGAGCGGGCGCTCGCGGCGCGCTCCACCGGCCCGCTGACCAACCAGCTGTTCCGCGCGGCGCTCGCGACCGGCAAGCGCGTGCGCACGCAGACCGCGGTCTCCACCGGCCACGCGTCCGTCGCGACCGTCGCGGTGGAGGCGGCGCAGGCCACGGTCGGGACGCTGCGCCACGTCGTCGTGGTGGGCGCCGGCGAGCAGTCCGAGCTGACGGCGCGCGCTTTCCATACCGTCGGCGTGTCGACGATGTTCGTCGCCAACCGCCGGCGCGACCGGGCGATCGCGCTCGCCGAGCGCTTCGGCGGCAGCTCCGGCTCCTTCGACGCGCTGCCCGCCGAGCTCGAGCGCGCCGACGTCGTGGTCAGCTCGACGGCGTCGCCGCACGCGATCATCGGCGCCGAGGAGCTCGACGCGGTGATGGAGATGCGCGGACGGCGCCCGCTGCTGCTCGTCGACCTCGCCGTCCCGCGCGACATCGACCCCGCCTGCGCGGCGCTCGACGGCGTGACGCTGCTCGACATGGACGCGCTGCAGGCGCGCGTGCGCGGGCACCTGACCGTGCGCCGCGCGGAGGCGCGCCGCGCCGAGGGCATCGTCGAAGAGGAGATCCAGGCGTTCGCGGGCTGGCTCGGCACGCTCGAGGTGCTGCCGACGCTGACCGCGCTGCGCGCCCGCGGCGACGACGTCGTGGCGCGGGTGCTGGCCGAGAACGAGGGCCGCTGGGAGTCGCTCAGCGAGCGCGATCGCGCCCGTGTCGAGGCGCTCTCGCGCGCGATCGTCAAGCGCCTGCTGCACGAGCCGACCGCCCGCGTGAAGGATCTCGACGCCGAGCACCGGCACGCCCGCCTGCAGTTGCTGCGCGAGCTGTTCGGCCTCGACGAGAACGAGCGGGTCGAGGCCGACGCGCCCGCCGAGATCCGCCCCCTGCGCGGGTGAGCGTCCTCCGGCTCGGGACGCGCGGCAGTGCTCTCGCACTGGCGCAGGCGCGCGAGGTCGCGGCCCTGCTGGGCGGCGGGGAACTCGTGACGATCACGACCGCGGGCGACGTCGACCGCCGCCGCGGCGACAAGTCGCGCTGGGTGAGCGCGCTTGAAGCCGCGTTGCTGGCGGGCGAGATCGACCTCGCGGTGCACTCGGCCAAGGACGTGCCGGGTGAGCTGGCGCCGGGCACCGCGATCGTCGCGACCCCGCGGCGCGCCGAGCCGTTCGACGTGCTGATCGGCGAGTCCGCGCTCGCGCACGTCCGCGACGGCGCGCGCGTCGGCACGAGCGCGCTGCGCCGGCGCGCGCAGCTGCTGGCCGCGCGGCCGGACCTCGAGGTCTGCGACCTGCGCGGGAACGTCGACACGCGGCTCGCCAAGCGCGCGGCCGGCGAGGTCGACGTGCTGGTGCTGGCCGCCGCGGGGCTGGATCGGCTCGGCCGCCGCGGCGAGGCCGGCGACGTGCTGAACGGCGGCGTCTTCGTTCCCGCGCCCGGCCAGGGCATCGTGGCCGTGCAGGCGCGCGCCGGCTCGCCCGCCGCGGAGGAGGCGGCGCGCGCCGACCATGCGCCGACGCACCGCGCGCTGGACGAGGAGCGCGCCGCGGTGCGCGTGCTCGAGGCGAGCTGCCACACGCCGGTCGGCGTGCTCGCCGGCGGCGGCCTCGTGCGGGCGTTCGCGGGGCTGCCGGACGGCTCGTCGTGGCTCGTCGAGGAGGCCGCGACCGGCGAGGCGGTGGCGCGCGCGCTGCTGGCGGCCGGCGCGCGGGAGCTGCTGCGCGAGGCGGCGCGCGCGTGACCGTGTACCTCGTCGGCGCCGGCCCGGGCGACCCCGGCCTGCTGACCGTGCGCGCGCGCGAGCTGATCGCCGCGGCCGACGTGATCCTCTACGACCGGCTGGTGGGACCGGGCGTGCTCGACGGCGCGACCGGCGAGCTGGTGTACGTCGGCAAGCAGGGCGGCGGGCCGCAGATGGCGCAGGAGGAGATCGGCCGGCTGCTGCTCTCCTACGGCAGCCGTGGGACCGTCGTGCGGCTCAAGGGCGGCGACCCGTTCGTGTTCGGGCGCGGCGGCGAGGAGGCGCTCGTGCTGCGCGAGGCGGGCATCCCGTTCGAGGTCGTCCCGGGCGTGACCGCGGGGATCGCCGCGGCCGCCTACGCGGGCATCCCCGTGACGCACCGCGAGCTGGCCAGCGGGGTCGCGTTCATCACCGGCCACGAGGACCCCGCCAAGCCCGAGACCGCGATCGACTGGCCGGCGCTGGCCGCCTTCCCCGGCACGCTGGTGTTCTACATGGCCGTGCGCTCGCTGCCGCGGATCGCCGAGCGGCTCGTGGCCGGCGGGCGCTCGCCTGACGAGCCCGTGGCGGTCGTCGAGCGCGGCACGCTGCCCGGCCAGCGCACCGTGCTCTCGACGCTGGCCGAGGTCGCCGCCGCGGCCCGCGACATCAAGGCGCCCGCGATCACGCTCGTGGGCCCCGTGGCCGCGCTGCGCGAGCAGCTGGCCTGGCTCGAGGAGCGCCCGCTCTACGGACGCACGGTGGCGGTGACGCGTGCCCGCGCGCAGGCGAGCGCGCTGGCGGGACGGCTGCGCGCGCTCGGCGCCGACGTCGTGGAGGCGCCGGTGATCCGCACCCGGCCGCTCGACGTCCAGCTCCCCGATCCGCGCGGCTACGACCTGCTGTGCGTCACCTCGCCGAACGGGGCCGAGCGGCTGTTCGACCACCTGCGCGACGCGCGCGCGCTGGCCGGCGTGACCGTCGCCGCGATCGGCCCCGGGACGGCCCGCGCGCTGCGCGAGCGCGGCATCGAGCCCGACGTGGTGCCCGACCGCGCCGTCGCCGAGGGGCTCGTGGAGGCGCTCGCGGACGTGCCGGTCGCCCGCGCGCTAGTCGCCCGCGCCGCCGAGGGCCGCGACGTGCTGCCGGACGCGCTGCGCGAGCGCGGCGCCGAGGTCGACGTCGTCGCGCTGTATGAGACCGTCGCCGAGCCGCTCGACGAGGACACCCGGCGCGCGGCGGCTTCCGCCGACTACGTTTTCTTCACCTCCGCCTCCTCGGTGCGCTTCTTCGCCGCGGCGGGCGGGGAGCTGGCCGGCCCGCGGCTCGCGTCGATCGGCCCGGCGACGAGCGCCGAGCTGCGCGCCCACGGCGCCGAGCCCGACCTGGAGGCTGACCCGCACACGCCCGACGGCCTCGTCGCGGCGCTGCTGGCCGACACGCCGTGATCATCAGCTTCCTCTCCGACTACGGGCCGGGCGACGAGTACGCCGGGGTCGTGGTCGGCGTGATCGCGAGCCTGTGCCCCGAGGCGCGCGTGATCGAGCTCGGCCACGGCGTCCCGCCGCAGGACGTCCGCACCGGCGCGCGCCGGCTGGCCCGCGCGCTGCCCTACCTGCCGGTGGGCGTGCACCTCGCGGTCGTCGATCCGGGCGTCGGCGGGCCGCGGCGGGCAGTCGCGCTGCGGACCGCGGAGCAGGGGCGGCTGCTGGTCGGGCCCGACAACGGGCTCCTGATCGACGCCGCCGAGCGCTTCGGCGGGCCGGTCGAGGCGGTCGACCTGGCGGAGTCGCCGTGGCGGCTCGCGCCCGTGGCGGCGACCTTCCACGGCCGCGACATCTTCGCCCCGGTCGCCGCCCGGCTGGTGCGCGGCACGCCGCTGAGCGAGGCCGGCACGCCGCTGGACCCCGCCACGCTCGTCCGCCTCCCGGCACTGCGGCCGCATCGCGACGGAAAAGTCGTCATCGTGCACGCGATGGAGGTCGACGGGTTCGGCAACGTGGCGCTCGACGCCACCCGCGAGGACGTCAAGGGCGTCAAGCGCGCCGGGGAGCTGGAGGTGACGATGGGCCGGACGTTCGGGGACGTGCCGCACGGCGCGCTGGTGCTCTACGAGGACTCGGGCGGCGCGCTCGCGCTGGCCGTCAACGGCGGCAGCGCCGCCGCCGCGCTGAAGCTCCGCGCGGGCGACACGCTGGAGCTCTCATGAGCCTCGGGCACCCACACATCCACCACGCCAGCGTCGGCTCCACGAACGACGTGGCGCGCGAACTCGCCGACGACGGCGCCGAGCACGGCACGCTGGTCACCGCCGACGAGCAGACCGCGGGCCGCGGGCGCTACGCCCGCGAGTGGATCACGCCGCCGGGGACGGCCCTGGCCGCCTCGCTCGTGCTGCACGAGTTCGACCCGCTGCTGCCGTTGCGCGCCGGCCTGGCGGTCGCCGACGTGGCCGGCGAGCACGCGCAGGTGAAGTGGCCTAACGACGTCTGGCTCGACGGCCGCAAGGTCGCCGGCATCCTCGTCGAGGCGCGCGAGTGGGCGATCCTCGGGATCGGCGTCAACGTCGCCGTCGATCTCGAGACGCTGCCGCCCGACCTGCGCGAGACCGCCGGGACGCTCGGCCGCGCGCCCGACGAGCTCGAGGCGACGCTCACCGAACTGCTCGCGGCGCTCGAGCGCCGGCTCGCGCAGTCCAGCGACGAGATCGTGGACGCGCTGCGCGAGCGCGACGCGCTGCTCGGCCGCGAGATCCTCTGGGACGGCGGCGAGGGAACCGCGGACGGGATCGACGCCAACGGCCAGCTGCTCGTGCTCCTGCACGACGGGACGGTGCGCGCGCTGGGCGCCGGCGAGGTCACGGTACGCCCGGCGTGATCGCGTAGGTTCCCCGGCATGGATCTCCAACTGGGCGGGAAGGTCGCGGTCGTCACCGGGGCGAGCAAGGGGATCGGGCTGGCGATCGCCACCACGCTCGCCGCCGAGGGCGCGCAGGTGGTGGCCGGGGCGCGGACGGTCGACTCGCTGCAGGGACTGGACGGCGTGAGCGCGCTGCGCGTGGACCTCGGGACGCCCGCCGGACCCGCGGCGCTGGTGGACGCGGCGATCGAGCGCCACGGGCGCGTCGACGTGCTGGTCAACAACGTCGGCGCGGTGCACATCCGCCTCGACGGCTTCATGGGCACGACCGACGAGGACTTCGTCGCGTCGTTCGAGCTGAACCTGTTCGCCGCGCTGCGGGCGATCCGCGCCGCGCTGACCCACATGCTCCCGCGCGGCGAGGGCGTGATCGTCAACGTCGCGTCGGTCAACGCCTTCTACCAGCCCGACGGCGCGGTCGTGGACTACGGCGCGGCCAAGGCGGCGCTCGTGAACGTCGCCAAGTCGCTCTCCCAGGAGCTGGGCCCGAAGGGGATCCGCATCAACAGCGTCTCGCCCGGCCAGGTCGAGACCGACCTGTGGCTGGGCGACGCGGGCGTCGCGGCGACGATCGGCGCCGCGACCGGCGCCGGCGCGGACGCGATCCGCGCGCAGGTGACGGCCGGCATCCCCACGCGGCGCTTCACCCGCCCGGACGAGGTGGCGACGCTCGTGGCGCTGCTCGCCTCGCCGCGTGCCGGCAACGTCAACGGCGCGGACTTCGTGATCGACGGCGGCCTCATCAACACCACGTGACGGCGGGGCGGCCGTGTGGCCGCCCCGCCGCGCACATCACGGGGTCGTGGTGGACAGCGTGAACGTCAGCGTCTTGCTGTACGTGCCGGTGCGCAGCGCGTCGCTGGACGCGATCGACTGCTTGAAGCCGACGGTCACCGCGCCGTTGCTGACCGGCGCGCTGTAGGTCAACAGGGTCGCCGGCGCGCCCGAGACCGTCGAGAACGCACCGCCGTTGGCGCTCGCCTGCAGCGCCTGCGGGAGCGAGAACGTCCCGTTGACCAGGTGGCCGGTCGCCGTCGCGCTCGGGTCGGCGACACTCAGCGCCGCGTCGCCCGCCGTGGAGATCACGTTGGCGGTCGTGGACGCGGTGTAGTCCTTCGCGACGCCCGGCGTGAAGGCGCCGAACGCGGCCGGCGTGCCCATCGTCAGTGCCAGTGTGGCCGGCACGGAGCCGCCCACGCCGCCCTGCGTGCAGAGCGAGATGTTCGCGACGTCGCCGCGGTCCACCAGCACGTGGCTGGTCGAGAGCAGCGTCCCGTCGGCGGCGGTGCACGTGATCGTGTAGCTCTCGCGCAGGTAGCCGCGCGGGCCGGCGTGCTCGCCGTCGGCCTCGAACGGCGGCACCGCGCGCACCGACGGGTTGACGTCCCACGTGAACGTGCCGGTGGCCGGGACCACCATCGAGGACTCGAGGTGCGTCGGGATGGCCTGCGGCGGGTCGGTCGTCGCGGGCGTCGTGTTCTGCTTGATCGGCGCCGTGTAGAGCGTGATGTCCTTGATGATCTTCAGCGTCGCGCCCGGGGCCGCGGTGCCGGTCAGCTCCGAGTGGCCCTGCGGCAGCGTGGCGTAGATCAGCGCGAGGTAGAGCGCGTTGCGGACCGGGTGGCCGTTGAACACGTTCGTCTGGGCCGTGGTGGACGTCGGTCCGGGCGTGCCGGTGTAGTCGGCCGTGGTGCAGTTGAGGTAGTTGGGCAGCGCCTGCGGGCAGCCCTGGACCGCGCCGACGAGCTCGATCGTGTTGGCGAGGCCGCGGGTCGCGTAGTAGGACCAGTCGATCGTCTCGCCGCTCGTCTCGTAGTCGTGCGCCGAGTCACGGACGTTCGTGTAGCCGTTGGCGGTGGCCCCGGCGATCGCCAGCGCGAAGTCGCGGTAGCCGTTGTTGAGGTCCGCGGTCTGGCCGGCGAAGATGTCCAGGCTCGGGTAGAAGATCGCGCGCTCGTTCGTGTGCTGCGTGATCAGGTCGACGACCTGGTGGTTCTGCACGATGTCCATCGTGTTCTTGACCTCGGGCTCGGAGCCCGGGCCGGAACCGCGCTGGGCGAACGTGACGCCGATGTTGGAGCCCCAGCCGAACGGATAGTTGCGGTTCATGTCGACGCCGGAGGTGTTGCACGTGGCGGGCGGCGTGACGGGACCGCCGCAGTTCGCGCGCCGGTTGCGGACGTGGCCGTCGGCGTTGACGACCGGCATGTCGATCAGCCGCACGTGGTCGAACAGCGCCTTGACCTTCGGGTTCGTGCCCGCGGTCTGGACCACGTCATACGCGAACTCGAGGCTGTCCTCGGCGGCGGCCGTCTCGTTGCCGTGGATCGCGCCCATGTTGAAGAACACGGGCTTGCCGTCGCTGGCGGCGACGTTGTTCGTGATCTCCAGGTACTTGATCGTGCGACCCTCGACGCTCTTGTAGGGCGCCGTCTTGATCGCGACCATCGTCGGGTTGGCGTCGGCCAGCGACTGCATGTCGGCGACGATCTGGTCGTACGTGCGGTACGTCGTGCGGCCGCTCGGCATGCCGGTCAGCTGCGTGAGCCCGAGCGCGTTCAGCTGCGCGGTCGCGGCGTCCGACACCGGATCGGCAGCAGCGACCCCCGGCGCGCCGATCGCGATCATGACTCCCGCGGCCAGCCCAGCCACGGCCCTCTTGACGGGTGACATCCTTGGAACCCCCTCCGGCGTTGACCACTCCCCCTTCCCGCCTCGCGGCGGGCGCGAGCGACTTTATGCGCTCGCGCTGAGCGGGTCAATCGGGCGGTGTATCCGGACGGCGCCGGGCGGCGCTCTGCGGAGTGTGACTTCAGACCGTGAGTTCGCCCAAGGCCTCGATCGCGAGCATGCGATCGAGGTCCTCCGCCGACTGCGGGCGGGCGTAGTGATATCCCTGCGAGAGCGAGCAGCCGAGGTCCATCAGCGCCTCGACCTGCTCCTGCGTCTCGACCCCTTCGGCGACCGCGGACAGGCGCAGCCCCGCCGCCAGGCGCAGGACGGCGTCGACGATCGCGTTGTCCTCGCCGGCGGTGGTGACGCCGTCGACGAAGGACTTGTCGATCTTGATCGTGTCGACCGGCAGCAGCGCCTTGAGCTGGCTGAGCGACGAGTAGCCGATCCCGAAGTCGTCGATCGCGAGCCGCAGTCCGAGCGCCTTGAGCTGCTCGAGCACGTCGGTGGCGGCATCCGGGTCGGCGAGCACGGCGCTCTCGGTGATCTCCAGGCACAGCAGGCCCGGCGTGAGCCCGCTGTCGGCTAGCGCGCCGGCCACCACGGCGACGAAGTCCTCCTCCGCGAGCTGGCGCGGCGAGACGTTGACCGAGACGGCGAGCGGACGGTCGACGGTGCGCATCCACACGGCGGCCTGGCGGCAGGCCTCCTGCACCACCCACGCGCCGATCGGGACGATCAGGCCCGTCTGCTCGGCGATCGGGATGAAGACGGGCGGGACGACGAGCCCGCGCTCGGGGTGCTGCCAGCGGATCAGCGCCTCGGCGCCGACGATCTTGCCGCTGCGCATGTCGACCTGCGGCTGGTAGAGCAGCCGCAGCTCGTTGCGCTCGAGCGCGTGCCGCAGGCCCCCCTCGAGGTCCAGCCGCTCGGTCGCCCGCTCGCGCATCGAGTCGTCGAAGATCTCGCAGCGCGCCTTCCCGAGCTCCTTGGCGCGGTACATGGCCGCGTCGGCGTCGCGCAGCAGGGCCTCCGGCTCGGCGACGCTCAGCCCCAGGCTGCGCACGCCGAAGCTGGCCGTGACGAAGCGCTGGCGGCCATCCAGCTCCACCGGCGCGCGCAGCGCACTGGCGAGCCGGTCGGCGACCCGCCGCGCGGCGACTTCCCCGCCGGAGCCCGGGATCATCACCGCGAACTCGTCGCCGCCGAACCGGGCCAGCACGTCGCCCGGGCGCAGCACGCGGCGCAGGCGCTCGGAGACGACCTCGAGCAGGCGGTCGCCGGCTCCGTGGCCGAGCGAGTCGTTGATGATCTTGAAGTTGTCGAGGTCGACGAACAGGACGGCGACCTCGTCGGTCTCGCCGCCCGCGATCAGCTCGCGCAGGCGCTGCATGAAGAACGCGCGGTTGGGCAGGCCGGTCAGCGAGTCGTGGTGGGCCTGGTAGTCGAGCTGGTGCTCGACGCCCTTGCGCTTGGAGATGTCGAGGAAGTGGCAGACCCAGTAGGCGGGCGCCCCGGCGCGGTCGGCGATCAGCGAGTGCTGCCACAGGCCCCAGCCGACGCTCCCGTCGGCGCACGTGAAGCGGCGCTCGATCTCGACGCCGGCCACGGGCGGCCAGGCGCCGTCGCGGTCCTCCACGGGCGCGAGCGAGTCGATGCGATCGCCGATCAACTGCTCGTGGCGGCGCCCGGTGGCGGTGCACATGCGCTGGTTGACGCCCTGGATGCGGCCGTCGAGGCCGACGATGGCCATCCCGATCGGGGCGTCCTCGAACGCCGAGCGGAAGCGCTCGTCGGAGTCGCGGCTCTGCTCGCGGGCGTCCTCGTTCATGCGCCACGAGACGAGGTTGACGATCCCCAGCGCGCTGATGAACAGCGCATGGACGGCGGCCCAGCGCCACGGGTGCGACTGCGCGTCGGGCGTGGAGTAGACCGCGTGCGAGTCCAGCGCGCCCATCAGGCCGTGATGGACGAGCACGTACAGGAACGCCAGCAGGTACGGGAACCACTCCTCGTAGGTCGCCAGCAGTGTGACCATCACGAAGAAGTGGAAGTGAGCCTCGATGCGCCCGCCCCACAGGTGCACGAGCACGGCCGAGCAGGTCAGCAGCGCGAAGCAGACGGCGGCGGCACGGCGCTTGCGTCCGAGCTCGCGGCGGCCGGCGACCCACGCCAGCATCGCGACCGGCGACACCGATGCGAGCGCGGTGGCGAGCGAGTGGTGCGTGAAGAGCGCGAAGACAAACAGCGCAGGCACGTGCGCCCACGCCACGAGGGTCATCGCGCGGTGGCGCTTGTGCCAGTTCTCAGGCGGGAGCGTCTCACCGCGAGGGAGGCGGGAGCGCAGTTCGGCGAACTTCGTCGCGGCGGTCACAGGTCGGCTAATCGGCCGACTCGCTCCACGGTTGAGCCCGCCGCCAGATCGGCTGGACCGATCGTCCAGTCAGGTCAAGGGCTCGGCCGATCAGCCGATCAGCGCTAACACCATGCTGAGTACGTCGAGCGACCACGGGCGTCCTGCCGACGCTGCGCGTGGCAACCAGAACCTGAACATCCTCTTCCTCGTCTCCGCCCACAACAGCCTCAGCCAGCGCATCTTCATCGCGCTCACCGAGCTGGGCCACACCGTGACGGTGGAGATCGTGACGCAGGGACACGAGATGGAGGCGGCCGTCGCCGCCCACCGGCCGGAGCTGATCGTCTGCCCGTTCCTGAAGGCGTTCATCCCGGAGTCGATCTGGCGCAACCAGCCGTGCCTGGTCGTACATCCGGGCCCGCAGGGCGACCGCGGACCGTCCTCGCTGGACTGGGCCGTGGAGCTCGGCATGGACGAGTGGGGGATCACCCTGCTCGAGGCCGCCCAGGACGCCGACGCCGGCGACATCTGGGCGACGCGCAAGTTCTCCACGCGTGAGACCGGCAAGAGCAGCCTGTACCGGCACGAGGTGCGCCGCGGCGCGGTGCAGTCGGTGCTCGAGGCGATGCAGAAGCTCGGCCAGCCGGACCACCGGCCGACGCCGCTGGACTACGCCGACCCGAACGTGACCGGGCGCCTGCGCCCGCTGATGAAGCAGGCCGACCGCGCGATCGACTGGACGAGCGACTCGACCGCCCGGGTCCTGCGCAAGCTGCGCGCGGCCGAGGGCTCGCCGGGCGTGCTGGACACGATCGAGGGCGTCGACTTCTTCCTCTTCGGCGCGCACGTCGAGAGGGACCTGCGCGGCCGCCCGGGGGCGATCATCGCCACCCGCAACGGCGCGATCTGCCGCGCGACGGTGGACGGCGCGGTCTGGATCACGCACCTCAAGGCGCGCGACTCGTTCAAGCTGCCGGCGGTGCGCGCGCTCGAGCTCGAGGGCGTCACCTACGATGCGCCCGAGATTCCCGTCGCCGTCCACGCGCCGATTCCCGCGGGCACGACGTACCGCGAGCTGGTCTACGAGGAGCGCGGCGCGGTCGGCTACCTGCACTTCGACTTCTACAACGGCGCGATGAGCACCGAGCAGTGCCGGCGCCTGCGTGAGGCGTACCGATATGCGGTCTCGCGCTCGCAGACCAAGGTGCTCGTGCTGATGGGCGGCGCCGACTTCTTCTCGAACGGGATCCACCTGAACGTGATCGAGGCGGCCGCCGACCAGGGCGAGGAGTCCTACTACAACCTGCACGCGATCGACGACATCGTGCTGGACATCCTCGAGACGGACTCGCACGTCGTCGTGTCCGCGCTTCAGGGCGACGCCGCCGCGGGCGGCGTGCCGTTCGCGGTCGCCGCCGATCACGTCGTGGCGCGCGAGGACGTCGTCCTGAACCCGTACTACCAGCACATGGGCGGTCTCTACGGCTCCGAGTACTGGACCTACATCCTCCCGCGGCGCGTCGGCCCGGAGCTGACCGCCGAGCTCACTTCCGCGCCGTTCGCTCCGATCGGCACGCGGCGGGCGAAGGAGATCGGGCTGATCGACGACGTCTTCGGCAGCGACCTCGCGGCGTTCAACACGCAGCTCGTGGCGGTCGCGGAGCGCCTGGCGCGGCACGCGGACCTGCCGTCGTGGCTGGCCGCCAAGCGCCGCCGGCGCGCCGCGGACGAGGCGGTCAAGCCGCTCGCCGTGTATCGCGCGGAGGAGATGGCTCGCTCGCACGAGTGCTTCTTCGGGGCCGACCGCTCCTACCACGAGGCGCGCCGGCGCTTCGTGTGGAAGGCCGGCGCGCCGTGCGCCGTCCCGGTCGCCCAGCCGCCGGCGTTTGTGGCCGACACCGCGCCCGCCGTCGAGGCGGTCGCCGGGACTGCCGCTTCCGGCGTCGAGCCGCCGGCGGAGATCGGCTGGCGCCTCGTCAGCGCGGCATGAGCACGTTCGTCGACGAGGCGCCCGCGCCGTACGCCGAGCTGCGGACGACGCTGGCGCTCGCGTCGCTGAGCGTCGCGCTGATCGGAGTGATGAGCGCGGTGCACGGTCTGGCTCCGGCGCCGTTCGCGGTCGCGATGGCGGCCGTCGAGGCGCTGGTGGCGTTCGGGCTGGCCGCCACGCGGGCGCGCTGGGTGCTCGGCCCGGCGGTCGCGGTGCACGTGCCGGTGGCGCTCGTGTGGGTGGCGACGCGCGCGTCAGGGGCGCAGCCCGTGGACCTCGGCGGGGTGGTCGGCGTGCTCGCCGGGCTGGTGGTCGCCGGCGGGGCGCTGGCGCTGGCGCGCGATGCCGGCGACCGCGCCTGCCGGCGCTGGTCACGGCTGGCGTTCGTGGTGTTCGCAGGCGCCGCCCTCACAGGCTTCGGGCACGTCGGTCACTAATCTCTGGGCCCATGCTCTGGGCCTTCATTCCGATCGCGGCGCTCCTGAGCGTCACCCCCGGCGCGGCGACGGCGATGGTCGTCCGCAGCGCGATGCGTGGCGGCTGGCGGGCCGGCGTCGCGACGGTCCTCGGCAACGAAGTGGGCGTTCTCGCGTGGGCGCTGCTGTCGATCGCGGGGATCTCCGCCCTCGTGGCGGCATCCGAGGTGGCGTTCGTCGTGCTCAAGGTCGCGGGCGCCGGCGTGCTGGTGTGGATGGGCGTCCAGTCGCTGCGCGGCGGCTCACCGAGCGTCGTCGCGCGGGGCGGCGCGCACCCGTTCCGCGACGGCGTCGTCACGTCGCTGGCCAACCCGAAGCTGGCGGTGTTCTTCGTCGCGCTGTTCCCGCAGTTCGTGGACCCGGGCACGCCCCTGCTCGGCCGGACGCTGCTGATGGCGGGCCTGATCATGGTCATCGACTTCGCCTGGTACACCGGGCTGTCGGTGCTGGCGAGCCGGGCCAAGCAGGGGTTCATGCGCAGCCGCGCGGGACGCTGGCTGGAGCGGTGCACCGGCGCGGTGCTGGTCGCGCTCGGCGCTCGCGTCGCGCTCGAGACGCGCTAGAGCGCGCGGCCGGCCCCGAGTCGAGTTGTCGGGCCATAGGACCGACAACTCGACACCGCCGGCTGCGAAGTGGCGATCAGGCGGCGGCGTCTTCGACCGCCGCGCGAACCCGCTCGCTCGCGGCCTCGAGCGCAGAGCCGTCGGCGTCGGCAGCAGGTTTCTTCGCGCGGCGCTTCGGGGCGACCGAGGCGGCCGCCTTGCGCGCGCGAGGCTTCGGCGCGGGCGCGTCGATCGGCAACTCGGTCTGCGCGGCGTTGCGCTTCGGCGCGCGCTTCGGCGCCGCCTTGGCCTTCGCCGCGGGCTTGCGCTTCGCGGGCGCCTTCGACGCCGCGGCGGCCGGCTTGCTCGGCGCGCGGCGCTTCGGCGTCGCTGCGGCGGCGACCTCGACGACCTCGGGGGCGGTCTTGCGTGCTCGGCGCTTCGGGGCCGCGGCGGCCGTCACTTCGACGACGTCGACCGCGGGCTCCGGCGCGCGGGGCGGCCCGGATACCGCCGTGGCGCCCGGCGCGGGCTTGCGCGTCCGACGAGCGCGCGGCGCGGGCGCGGCGGGCGCCTCTGAGACGGCCTCGCCGACAACCGCCGTCTCGCCGACCGGGGCCGCCGCCGGCTTGCGCGTCCGGCGAGCGCGCGGCGCGGGCGCGGCGGCGGCTTCCGCCGCCGCCTCGCCGACCGGGGCCGCCGCGGGCTTGCGCGTCCGGCGAGCGCGCGGCGCGGGCGCGGCAGCCGCCTCCGGCGTGGCCTCGCCGACCGGCGCGGCCGCGGGCTTGCGCGTCCGGCGAGCGCGCGGCGCGGGCGCGGCAGCCGCCTCCGGCGTGGCCTCGCCGACCGGCGCCGCCGCCGGCTTGCGCGTCCGGCGCGGCGCGGGCGCGGCGGGCGCCTCCGAGATGGCCTCGCCGGCAACCGCCTCAGCGACCGGGGCCGGCTTGCGCGTGCGGCGCGAGCGCGTAGTTGCCGGCTCGCCCGTACGGGTACGGCGGCGGCGCGTGGTGGGCGCCGTCTCGTCCGGCGCGGCGGCAGCGACCTCGACCTCGCCCGGCTCGGCCGCCGGCTTGCGGCGGGGGCGGCGCTTGGGCGCGGGCTTGGGCAGGTCCTCGGCCGCGGCGACCTCGGTCCCCGGGTCGATGTCGACCGGCCGGCGGCGCGTGCGGCGGCGCGTGCGTCCAGCGGGGACGGCGACCTCCGCCTCGTCTTCTTCGAACTCGTCCGCGGTCGCGTCCAGCGCGGCGTCGATCGCCGCGGCCGTCGCGGCCGCCACGGCCTCCGGCGCCACGGCCTCGCCCGGAGCGCCCTTGCGGCGCCGGCGGCGCTTGGCCTTGGCGCGGCCCTTGGGGAAGTTGCGCAGCAGCTCGCGCGCCAGCGCGGCGGGCTTGCGGGACATCCGCGTGCGTGCGCCGTTGATGACCTCGCCCGCCTCCGCGGTGTGCGGGATCGCGGCGGCCAGCAGCGCGGCGGAGAGCCGGCGGTCCTGCTGGCGGGCGGAGTGCACGAGCCGGCGTGCGTTGCGCGCATGGGCCCCGCCCGACGAGTTGACCAGCAGCCCGAGCAGGCGCTTGGTCTCCGGCCAGCGCTGGACCGCGTACTCCTCGTGGACCTCGCGCGTCATGTTCGCGCAGCGCCAGATCCAATTGTTGGCCTGGTCGCGGCGGCCGATCTTCTTCTCGGCCAGCGCCTGCAGCACGACCTTCACGCCCTCGCGCTTGTCGTCGCGCGGCCAGGACTCGACGAAGTCCAGCGCGCGATCGAAGGCCTCGGCGTCGCGCCCGGAGGCGATCTCCTGCAGCGCGCGCAGGCGCAGCGCGGGGTTCTTGTTGCGGTCGACCGCGGTGATCAGGAACGTGCGCTTGAGCTCGCCGCCCTGGTCGAAGTGCAGCATCGCCCGCGCCCGGCGCCAGCCGGTGGGCGCGACGCGCGCGCCGGCCAGCGCGGCCCACTGGACCTGCTCGCCGTAGTCGAGATGCTCGACGGCGATGCGCCACAACTCGCGCTCGAAGACCTCGATCCGCCGGTTCTCCTCCGACGTCACGGGGAGCACGCGCCGCTCGACCCGCAGCCGGCGGCCGCGGCCGCGCCGGACCGGCCCCACCACGATCGCCCCACCGCGGTAGACGTCGCGATCCAGCAGCGAATGCAGCGTGACCACCGGATCGTCGTGCTTGGTGGCCGGGTGGACGAAGTCCACGACGATGCCGGCCTCCTTGCCCTGATGGCGGCGCGTGACGCGGCCGACGCGCTGCTGGTAGATGCGCTTGGAGGCGGTGGGCGCCAGGTGCATGCAGACCGTCGCGCGCGGTGAGTTCCAGCCCTCGGCGAGCAGCTGCGCGTTGACCAGCACGTCCACGTCGCCGCGCTCGTAGCGCGCGAGGATCTGGGCCAGCTCGCGCTTGGGCGTCTCGCCCGACACCGCCTGGGCCTTCATCCCGAGGTCGCGGAACGCCTGCGCGACGTTGTAGGCGTGGCGCACGCCGGCCGAGTAGACCACGCCGGGCACGCCGTTGAAGCGCGTCTTGTAGAGGTCCGCGACGGCGAGGTTGAACGGCAGCTGGTCGAGCAGTTCGGCCAGCATCTCCTGGTCGAACTCGGTGTCCACCTCGCCGCGGCGCAGCGGCACCTTGGCGATCGTCCGCACGCCTGGCCCCGGCGGGATGCGCACGCAGCGCAGCGGCGAGATGACGCCGCGGCGCGCCGCCTGCGCGAGATCGAAGCGCGACGTCTGCGTCGGGAACAGGTCCGTGACGTGGCGGGCGATCAGCGCGCCCGTCGCGGTCATGCCGATGAACACCGGGCCGGTCCACGCGCGGATCGCCCCGGAGGTCTTCTCGCCGAGCGCGGTGTGCGCCTCGTCGCAGATCACGATCGAGTACGCGTCCGAGACGTTGCCGGCGTTGCGGACGAACCACTGGTACGTCTCGACGGTCACCGGACCGGCCGCAGTGTCCTCGTGACCCAGCAGCGCGGGCGCGATCCGCTTGGCGTAGCCGCGATCGCGCAGCTCGCCGTGGAACTGGTCGACGAGGTTGCGGCGGTGCGTGAGGATCAGGACGCCGCCGGTGCGCGACGCCTCGACGAAGCCCAGAGCGGCGACCGTCTTGCCCGCGCCCGTCGCGTGCTCGAACCAGAAGCGCTTGCCGGCGTTGGGGTCCTCAGGAGCTTCGGCGACGTCCTCGGCCTCGGCCTCGTCGGGCGTCCACTCCGGGGTCTCCTCTTCCTCCTCGTCGTCCTCGTCCTCGTCGTCGACCGTCGGCTCGGGCACGTCATCGGCGTCGAGCACGGGCTCCGCCACGGGGAGCGGCGCGTCGCCGTTCTTCAGCCGGTCGGCCAGCAGCGCGGTGAGCGTGCCCGACAGCGCGTCGACCTGATGGGCGGAGAGCACCGTGCCATCGACGAGGTGCGGCTCGTCCTGCGAGAGCAGGCGCTCGAGCCCGAGCAGCAGCGACCACTGGCGGCGCCAGTGCGGCGACGGGACGCGGGCACCGGCGCCCAGCTCCTCGAGCGCGGTTTCGAGCGCGCGCCGCCGCGGCGTGCCGGGCGCGAGCGCCGTGCTCGCATCCTCCCCCTCGGTCAGGAAGGGTTCACGGGTGAACGCCGAAGCGCGCTCGATCTCTTCGATTGAGGGAAGCGTTGCCAGGTCGGCCACTGGCGTGGTCTCAGCCATTAGGTCGGGGAGGCGCCTGTCCCGGGATTGGAGACGGCACAGACGCCGGACGAGGCTCGCGGGCGAGAGCTCCAGGCGCCGCTGTGGGCGTTCCCCTCGGTCGTGCTCCCTGCGAGTCAGGCTCTATTCAAGCAGACTCTCCGAACAGACCCGTTCAATCTGCCACCCTCAAGTCATATGCGCCGCGTGCTGCCCTGGCTCGCCGTCGCGCTCGTGCTCGTCGTGGTGGTCATCGGCCTGACGCAGGCCGGCGACAAGACACCCAAGCAGGAGCAGCCGACGTTCAACCTCTCCGCCGCCGAACGGACCCTCGCCGGCGCGCCCGCCCCGCTGGACGGCATCTACTCGCAGGCCAATCAGCTGCTCGGCGGCGGCCAGGACGCGTTCGACGCGAGGATCGCCGCGCTCAAGGGCACGCCGATCGTGATCAACAAGTGGGCGTCGTGGTGCATCCCGTGCCAGAGCGAGTTCGGGGTCTTCGAAAATGCCGCGGTCAAGCACGGCAAGCAGGTCGCGTTCCTCGGCCTGAACACGCACGACGCCGATCCGGCGGCGCGCAAGTTCCTCGCCAAGCGCCCGCTGCCCTTCCCGTCCTACACGGACCCGAAGGACCGCATCGCGACCGACCGCAAGATCGCCGTCGGCTTCCCGATGACGCTGATGATCGACCGCCACGGCCACACGTTCATCCACACCGGCCCGTACTCGAGCGTCGCGCAGCTGTCCAAGGACATCGCGCGCTACGCGTCCTGATGCCGCAGGTCCGCGTCGACCCGCTGACGGGTCTGAAGACGATCATCGCGGGAGAACGCGGGAAGCGCCCCGGCGGCGGCTTCATCGTGTTGCCGGGAGAGCCGATCGACCCCGAGCAGGACCCGTTCGCCGAGGGCCACGAGGACCGCACGCCGCCCGAGGTCTACGCCGTCCGTCCGAACGGCAGCGCGCCGAACACGCCCGGCTGGACCGTGCGGGCGTTCCCCAACCTGTATCCCGCCCTCGACCCGCAGTCGCCCACGCCCGAGCGCGACGCGAACCCGGACCTCTTCACGGCCCAGCCCGCGCTCGGCGCGCACGAGGTGATCGTCAACGCGCCGGATTCGATCGGGACGCTCGCGGAGTTGAGCACGGGCCAGGTCGTCGCCGCGGTCGACGCCTGGCGCGAGCGCCTGCGCGCGCACGCCGACGCGGCCTGCAACCACCTGATCGTCAACGAGAGCAGGCGGGCGGGCGCCTCCCTCGCCCACACGCACACGCAGCTCTTCTCGCTGGACTTCGTCCCCGCCGCCGTCGCCCGTGAGCGTGAGCACTTCGGCGCCTACGCGGTGCGCACGATGGGCGGCAACCTGCTGGGCGACCTCGTGCAGGCGGAGGTGCGAGAGCGCTCCCGGATCGTCGCGATCGACGACGAGGCCGTGCTGATGGCGCCGTACGCGTCGCGCGTCCCGTTTCACCTGCTGCTCGCCCCGCGGCGCGTCCGCGCGCGCTTCGAGGACGACGGGCCGACCGGCGCCGCACTGCTGCACGACGCGTTGCGCCGCCTGCGCGCGCGGTTCGGCGCGGGCCCGCCGCTGAACGTGTGGGTGCGGACGGCCCCGCGCGGCGCCGAGCATTTCTGCTGGCGGATCGAGATCCAGCCGAGGCTCACCCACGCCGGCGGACTCGAGCTCGGCACGGGCCTGAACATCTGCACCCACCCGCCCGAGCTGGCCGCCGCCGAGCTGCGCGAGTTGTGAGGGCGCTCGTCCAGCGCGCGCGCCGCGCGAGCGTGACGGTCGACGGCGCCGTCACCGGCGAGATCGGCCCCGGGCTGCTCGTCCTGCTCGGCGTCACCCACACGGACACCGAGGCCGACGCCGACCGCATGGCCGACAAGCTGCGGGCGCTGCGCATCTTCCCCGACGCCGAGGGCCGCATGAACGAGCCGCTCGGGGACCGCGGCGTGCTGTGCATCTCGCAGTTCACGCTCTACGGCGACGCGCGCAAGGGCAACCGGCCGTCCTACGTCGACGCGGCGAAGCCCGACGTCGCCGAGCCGCTCTACGAGCGCGTGTGCGAGCGCCTGGACGCGCAGCGCGGCGTGTTCGGCGCCCACATGGACGTCGAGCTCGTCAACGACGGGCCGGTAACGATCCTCGTCGACCTCTAAGGTTCCGCCGCATGCCGCCGGAAGACCGACCGATCTGCCGCTTCCCCGCCGAGCCGCCACAGGGCTCGCTGCCCGGCGAGGAGATCCTGCAGGCGGAGTTCCTCGCCGCGTGCCTGCGCGTCCAGACCGAAGAGGGCGACCCGGACCTCGGCGCGGCCGGCGAGATCCACTGGTTCCCCGACCGGACGTGGTCGGGACGGACGTACGTCCCCGCGACGGCGCGCACCGACACCGGCCTCGAGCTGTTCGGGTACGTGTCCTTCGCGCCCGGCGACGAGGCGACCGAGCTCTACGCGTGGGCCGACTACACGCCAGACGTCGCCGAGCAGCACCCCGAGTGGCGCATGGACGTCTCCCAGGAGGTGATCGGCGGCTGGCGCGGCGAGCGCGGCGAGGTCGCGGCGATGACCCTGATCTGGGGCGTGCCGTTCGAGCGCCGCGGGCGCGTGGTCACCGCCGAGCTCGGTGACGTGACCGTCGACCAGTCCCAGCTCGAGGGCGACCGCTTCACGCTGCTCGCCCCCGACGCCTACGGCGACGCGTACCTCGAAGTCGTCCTGTGGGACGACCGCGGGGGCGAGCTGGTGCGTGAATCGCTCTACGAGGACGAGTGACCGTTGCCGTTGCGCGAGCTGACGACACGGTCGATCAGCCCGTAGTCCCTCGCCTGCTCAGACGTGAAGAAGCGGTCGCGCTCGAGGTCCAGCGACACCTGCTCCTTGGCCGTGCCCGTGTGCTCGGCGTAGATCTCCTCGATCCGCTCGCGCAGCGCGAGCGCCTCGCGGGCGTGGATCTGGATGTCCGTCGCCTGGCCCTGGAAGCCGCCTGACGGCTGGTGGATGAGGATCCGGCTGTTCGGGAGCGCGGAGCGCTTGCCGGCCGCGCCGCCGGCGAGGATCAGCGATCCTGCCGACATCGCGATCCCGCAGCAGATCGTCGCCACGTCGGGCTTGATGAACTGCATCGTGTCGTAGATCGCCAGCCCCGCGTAGACGACGCCGCCGGGCGAGTTGACGTACATCTGGATGTCCTTGTCGGGGTCGTCGGCCTCGAGGTGCAGCAGCTGCGCGACGACGAGGTTGGCGACGTCGTCGTCGATCGCCGTGCCGACGAACACGACGCGCTCGCGCAGCAGCCGCGAGTAGATGTCGAACGCGCGCTCCCCGCGCGAGTCCTGCTGAACCACCATCGGTACGAGAGGCATCTGCAACTCCTGGGTTGCGGGTTTTCTCCCATGGTAGCCTGTAGTGCAACCCGTGAGTTGCAGGAGACGCCAATGCCCGTCGTGAACCGCGAAGTCGTGCTCCCCGTCCCGCGCGAGCGCGCCTGGGAACTGATCACCGAACCCGCCGAGCTCGAGGAATGGCTCGCGGACGAGGTGGAGTTCGAGCCGGAGCCCGACGCGCCGGTGCGCGTCGCCTGGGAGGGTGGCGAGGAGCGCGAGGGCGTCGTCGAGGAGGTCGCGGACGGCGAGCGGATCGTGTTCCGCTGGGGCGACTCGCGCGTCGAGTGGAGCCTGTCCGACCACCCCGCCGGGACGCGCTTCATCGTCACCGAGCACCGCATCGCGGGCGACAGCCTCGTCTGGGGTCCGAAGCTGATGGCGCTCGAGATGAGAAGCATGGCATCCCCTCTCGGTCATCCGGCCTCGCTTCTTTGCCTGGCGTAGACGACGTCTTCACCGCGCTCGCCGACCCGACGCGCCGCGAGCTCCTGCGCTCACTCTCCCTGCGCCCGGAGCTGACCGCGTCGCGGCTGGCCGGCGAGCTGCCGATCACGCGCCAGGCCGTCGCCAAGCATCTCGCGGCGCTGCAGCGCGCGGGGCTCGTCGATGCGCATCGGCAGGGGCGCGAGACGCGCTATGTGCTCACGCCCGCGCCGCTGGCCGACGCGATGGACTGGATGGCCGAGGTGGGCGCCGGCTGGGATCAACGCCTGGCACGTCTGGCGGAGCGGGCGCGCGGGTAGCTGAAGCTGGATGCCCGCCGCTCTCGTCACCGGCGCCGCCTCGGGGATCGGCCGAGCCACCGCCGAGCGGCTGCTGGCCGACGGCTACGACGTCCTCTCGGTCGACCTGCGGCCCGGCGGTCCCGGCCGCTCGTTCGCCACCGACCTGACCACCCGCGAGGGGAACGCCGAGGCGGTCGCGGCGGCGCTGGACGCGTTCGGCGCGCTCGATCTCGTGGTCGCCAACGCCGGCGTCCAGCACGTCGCGCCGGTGCGCGAGTTCCCCGCCGACCGCTGGGACCAGATCGTCGCCCTGTTGCTCACCAGCCCGTTCCTGCTCGCCAAGCACGCGTGGGACGCGCTCGCGGTCTCCGGCCAGGGGCGCTTCCTCGCCGTCGCCTCCGCGCACGCGCTCGTCGCGTCGCCCTACAAGGCGGCCTACGTGGCCGCCAAGCACGGCGTGCTCGGGCTCGTCAAGACGCTCGCGCTCGAGGGCGCCGACGTCGGCATCACCGCCACCGCGGTCTGTCCCGGATACGTGCGCACGCCGCTCGTCGAGCGCCAGCTCGCCGATCAGGCCAAGGCCCACCGCCTCACCGAGGATCAGGCACTCGAGGAGGTGATCCTCCAGCCGCACGCGATCAAGCGCCTGATCGAGCCCGAGGAGGTCGCCACCGTGATCGCGTTCCTGGCCGGCCCCGGCGGCGCGAGCTTCACCGGCGGGCCGGTGACCATGGACCTCGGCTGGAGTGCCCGTTAGTGCATGCGGGCGGACGTACCGCGTATCGCCGGCGAATGCACCGGTCGTCGCTGCCCGCGGCGGCAGCCGCTCGCATACTGGTGGTACGTGTGCGGCTGCCGCCGCCCGGCAGCGGCGGGCGGGGCCCGCCGGAATACGTGGTACTTGCGGCCGCCTGCACCTAGCCGACGTTGCGCGCCGTCGGCACGCGCTCCAACACCTCGGGATCGGTCATCGGGAAGTGGCAGGCGGCGAGGTTGCCGCCGTCCTTGGTCTCCAGCGGCGGGTCGTCCTGGCGGCAGAGCTCCTCCGCCTTCCAGCAGCGCGTGTGGAACCGGCAGGCCTGCGGCGGATTGCTCGGCGACGGCACGTCGCCGCCCAGCACCTGACGCTTCTTGGTCTTCGCCAACCGCGGATCGGCCACCGGGACCGCGGACATCAGCGCGCCCGTGTACGGATGGCGCGGATGCGCGTAGAGCTCGTCCGACGACGCCACCTCGACGATCCGGCCGAGGTACATGACGGCCACGCGATCGCACATGTGCCGCACCACCGAGAGGTCGTGCGCGATGAACACGAGCGTGATCCCCATCTCGCGCTGGAGGTCGCGCAGCAGGTTGAGCACCTGCGCCTGGATCGAGACGTCGAGCGCCGAGACCGGCTCGTCGGCCACGATCACCTTCGGCTTGAGCGCGAGCGCGCGCGCCACTCCGATGCGCTGGCGCTGGCCGCCGGAGAACTCGTGCGGGTAGCGGTTGTAGTGCTCCGGGTTCAGCCCGACCGTGTCCATCAGGTCCTGCACGGCCTTCTTGCGCTCGCCGCGGTCGGGCAGCAGGCCGTGGATGACGAACGGATCCGCGATGATCGACCCGACCGTCTTGCGCGGGTTCAGCGACGAGTACGGGTCCTGGAAGATCATCTGCATGTCGCGCCGCAGCGCTTTCAGCGGGCCCCCGGAGAGGCGCGAGATCTCGCGGCCCTCGAACTTGATCGAGCCCGAGCTGGGCGGCATCAGCCGCAGCAGCAGGCGAGCCGTGGTGGACTTGCCGCAGCCCGACTCCCCCACCAGTCCCAGCGTCTCGCCGCGCAGCACGTCGAAGGACACGCCGTCGACCGCCTTCACGGCGCCGACCTGGCGGCTGAGGAAGCCCGCGCGGATCGGGAAGTGCTTGTAGAGGTCGCGCACCTCCATGATCGGCTCGCCGACCTTCGGCTCGCCCGGCTCGACCTCGCTCGCCGTGAAGCTCATACGCCGGCCTCCTCTTCCATCACGTCCTTGCGGGCGGCGTCGGGCTTGGTGCCCTCGCGCAACTCGCTCCAGAGCTTGCGGCGCACGCCGGATTCGAGCAGGCACGCGACGTCATGGCCGGCCTGGCCGGGCACCGGCTCGAGCGTCGGCTCCACGCGCGTGTGCGCCTCGCGCACGTATGGGCAGCGCGGGTGGAAGGCGCAGCCCCGCGGCAGGTTGATGAGCGACGGCGGGCGCCCGGAGATCGGGACGAGCTCCTCGTCGCGCGGCGAGTCCAGGCGCGGGATCGACGACAGCAGGCCCCAGGTGTAAGGGTGCTCGGGGGCGGCGAAGATCGTGTCGGCGTCCGCCTTCTCGACGATCCGGCCGGCGTACATGACCGCGATCTCGTCCGCCATCTCGGCGACCACCCCGAGATCGTGGGTGATCACCACGACCGCGGTGTCGAGCTCACTCTGCAAGCTCTCGATCAGCTCGAGGATCTGCGCCTGGACGGTGACGTCGAGCGCCGTCGTCGGCTCGTCGGCGATCAGCAGCTTCGGATCGTTGGCCAGCGCCATCGCGATCATCGCCCGCTGGCGCATGCCGCCCGAGAACTCGTGCGGGTAGGCGTCGGCCCGCTTGCGCGGCTCCGGGATGCCGACCAGGTTGAGCATCTCGACCGCGCGATCCCAGGCCTGCGCCTTCGATACGCGGCGATGGGCCAGGACGCCCTCGGCGATCTGCGTCCCGACCTTGTAGAAGGGGTGCAGCGAGGACAGCGGGTCCTGGAAGATCATCGCGATCCCGTTGCCGCGGATCGAGCGCATCTGCTCGTCGGAGGCGCCCAGCAGGTCGCGGCCGTCGAAGCGCACCGAGCCCGAGATGCGCGCGTTGCGCGAGCGCGTGAGGCCCATCACGGTGAGCGAGGAGACCGACTTGCCGGACCCGGACTCGCCCACGATCCCGAGCGTCTTGCCGCGCTCGACGGTGTAGGAGATGCCGTCGACGGCTCTCACCAGGCCGTCCTCGGTCTCGAAATGGACCCGCAGGTCCTCGACCTCCAGGAGCGGCGGTTCGGTGGCGGGGTTCGTCATCAGTAGCGCACCCGCGGGTCGACGAAGGCGTACAGGACGTCGACGATCAGGGACATGCTGACGATGAAGAACGCACCGAACAGCACCGTCCCCTCGACGACCGGGAAGTCGGACTGGACGATCGCGTTGTAGGCGTAACGCCCGATGCCGGGGATGTTGAACACGGTCTCGGTGAGGATCGCGCCGCCGAGCAGGATGCCGATGTCCAGCCCGAGCAGCGTGACGATCGGGGTGATCGCGGCGCGCACCCCGTGGCGGAAGATCACCCGTCGCTCGGACAGCCCCTTGGCGCGCGCGGTGCGGATGTAGTCCTCCTGCAGCGTGTCGATCAGGTTGCCGCGCAGGAAGCGCGCATAGATCGCTGCGAACGAGGCCGCCAGCACGCACCAGGGCAGGATCAGCGCGGCAGAGTGGCCGAGGAACCCGTGCGCGGCGTCGTAGGCCGAGTTGCCGGGCAACACCTTGAACACCCCGATCTTGTTGTCGAACAGATAGAGGACGACGAGGCCGAAGAAGTAGACGGGGGCGGAGACGAAGACCAGCGCGATCGCCATCGCCAGCCGATCGATCCACGTGCCGCTCTTGACCGCCGAAAGCACCCCGATCGGGATGCCGATCGCGAGCCACAGGAGCACGGCGCCGGCTGTGAGGAAGATCGTCACCGGCAGCCTGCTCAGGATCGCCGGCAGGACCGCCGTGGAGTTCTGATACGAGAACCCGAAGTAGACGCCGTTGTGGCCCACGAACGGCAGGATGTCGCCGATGTAGTTGATGAACTGCGTCGGCTTGGACTTGTCGAGGCCGAGCTGATGGCGGATCGTCGCCACCTGTTGCGGCGACGGCTGGCGGCCGGCGCGAAGCACGGCGGGGTCGCCGGCCGGCAGCACGCTGAACAGGATGAACGTGATCAGCGCGACCATGAAGAGCAGGAAGACGACCCAGACCAGGCGGCGGGCGATGTACGCGGCCATCGTGCTACCTCGACTTCGTGCCCTTGGGGTTGAGCGCGTCCTGCATCCCGTCACCCACGAGGTTGAAGGCCAGCACGGTCAGCAGCAGCGCCATGCCCGGGAAGAACATGAACCACCACTCGGTGTCGAAGTTCGAACTGGCCTCGGACAGCATCTTCCCCCACGACGCCTGCGGCGGCTGCACGCCCACCCCCAGGAAGGACAGTGCCGCCTCGAGCAGGATGTTGGCCGGGATGAACAGCGTCGTGTAGACGATGATCGGGGCGACGAGGTTCGGCAGGATCTCGCGGAAGATGATCCGATGGTCGCCGGCACCGAGCGACCGGGAGGCCTCGACGAACTCCTTCTCACGCAGCGAGAGCACCTGGCCGCGGATGATGCGGCACACGTAGGGCCAGTTGGAGAGGACGATGATCACGATCACGACCTTCAGGCCCGGCTCGAGCAGGCCGCCCAGGCAGCCGTTCTTGCCCGAGCACGCGGCGCCGAGGCCGAGGCCGAGCAGCAGCACCGGGAACGCCAGCCAGATGTCGGCCGAGCGGGCGATCAGGGTGTCGACGCTGCCGCGGTAGTAGCCCGCGATCATCCCCATCGTCACGCCGATCAGCACGGACAGTCCGGTGCCGATGAACGCCACCCGCAGCGAGACCCAGGCGCCGCTCAGCACGCGCGCGAAGACGTCGCGGCCGAGGTCGTCGACACCGAACGGATGGGCCCTGCTCGGCCCCGTGGGCAGCCCGAAGATGTCGCGCGCGCTGGTGGACTGCACGTTCGGGCCCGGCACGCCGACGAGCTTGCGCAGCGGCTCGGAGAAGATGGCGCACAGGACCAGCACGACGATGAACGTGCCGGCGGTCAGCGCCACCCTGTCTTTGCGGAAGCGGCGCCAGAAGAGTTGCAGGGGCGAGCGCGCCGCGACCGGCTGCTCTCCCGCCACAAGCGGCTCTATGCCTGGCGCATCCTCCGCGTGGAGGAGGTCGCTGGCGCCCGTTCCCGTACTCATTCAAAAACCCCCTGGGGGTGCATCCCGGTCCTACGTTGTTCCCCGAACGCTGCGAGAAACGTACACCCGATTCACACCATGGCGCACGATTGCAAGCGTTCGCGCGCGGCGGCGGCGCGCCGCGACCTCGGCGAGGGGAGCTCGCCTGGCGATGGCGCCTGTCCGCGGCGTGGGCGTCCCTCGCCGCGGGGGAGTTCCCCCGCGGGCGGCGCCCTGACGATGGCGCCCTGTAGCTCCGTAGGCTGGGCGTCCCTCGACCCGGCGGGAGTTCACCCGCGGGCGGTGCCCTGGCGACCGCGCGTGGAACTCCCCGCGTCGTCGCCCCCTGGCGTCCCTCGCCGCGCGGGAGTTCCCCTGGCGATGGCGCCCTAGCTGCCGCGGCGCGGAACTCCCTGCGACGTCGCCCCCTGGGCGAGCGTCGCAAGAGAATCCGCGAAGCGATTCTCAAGCTGTTCTCGCACCGCGCCGGCGAAGCCGGCCGCGTGCGACGTAGCCATGCCCCCGGCAGGAATCGAACCTGCATCCCGCGCTTAGGAGGCGCGTGCTCTATCCATTGAGCTACGAGGGCAGCGCGTGAAGCGTAATCAGGCGCGGTCCGGGCGGTCCGGGTACACGTCGTCGATCGTCGCCAGCGCCCGGTAGGGAGCGCCGCCGGAGGCGAGCGCGATCGCGTCCGCGCCGCCCGCCAGGCGGTCCAGCACGGCCACGATGCCGACGACGTCGTGACCCTCGGCGAGCACGGCCTCGATCGCCTGCACGGTCGAGCCGCCCGTGGTGACGACGTCCTCGACGATCAGGCAGCGCTCGCCGGGCACCAGCGGCGGGCCCTCGACGCGCCGCTGCAGCCCGTGCGCCTTGGCCTCCTTGCGCACGAAGAAGGCCTTCACGTCGGCGCCGCCGGCCAGCGCGGCGCAGGCGGGCGCGTCGGCGCCCATGGTCAGACCGCCGACCGCCGTCGCCTCCCACTGGCGCGCGAAGCCCGCGACGAGCTCGGCGAGCGCGCCGAAGCCGGCCGGGCGCAGGATCGCGCGCTTGGCGTCGACGTAGTACTGCGCGAGCTTGCCGGACGTGAGCGTGACCTCGCCGACGATCAGGGCGTGCCGGCGGAGCTCCTCGATCAAGGTGTCGTTTGCTGACATTCGCATGAACGCTATTGGCCCGCGCGGCCGTAGACTGAGCCGGTGGAGCACGCCTACGGCCGGGGCCCCGAGTTCGCCCTGGGCATCGAGGAGGAGCTGCTCCTCGTCGACCCCGACTCGCTGCAGCTCGCGCACGCGGCGAGCGATCTGCTCGATCGGGTCACGCCGCAGTCCGGCGACATCGCGCCCGAGGTCTACGAAGCGCTGATCGAGTGCTCGACCCACGTGGTGCGCAGCGCACCAGAGGGGTATGAGGCGCTGGCCGCGCTGCGCGCGACGCTCGCGAACGCCGGAGCGACCGTGATGGGCGCAGGACTGCACCCCACGGCGCCGTTCGGCGACGTCGAGCACGCGCCGCTCGAACGCTACCGGGAGATCGGCCAAGCGATGCGCGGCCTGGTCGACCGCACGCCGACCGCCGCGGTGCACGTCCACGTCGGCATGCCCGACCCGGAGACGGCGATCGCCGCCTGCAACGGGCTGCGCGCGCACCTGCCGCTGCTGCAGGCGCTGGCCGCCAACTCGCCGTACTGGCACGGCGCCGACTCCGGCCTGGCGAGCGCCCGGGCGCAGGTCTTCCGCGCGTTCCCGCGCTCGGTCATCCCGCCCGCGTTCGCCGGCTGGGAGCACTACGTGGACATCGTCGCGTGGTGCGAGGCGGCCGGCGAGCTGCCCGACTACACCTACCTCTGGTGGGACGTGCGCCCGAGCCCGCGGCTCGGAACGGTCGAGGTACGGGCGATGGACGCGCAGGCGCGGCTCGAGACCGTCGCCGGGCTGGCCGCGCTCGTGCACGCGCTGGCCGTGGCGTGCGCGGACGGCGCGCAGGAGTTCACGCCCCCGTCGGAGGCGCTGATGGAGTCCTCGTTCCGCGCCGCCCGCGACGGGCTGGACGCGACGATCTGGTGGCGCGGCGCACTCACGCCGATCCGCGCCGTCGCCGCCGACGCGCTCGAGGTCGCGCGACCGTACGCGCGCGAGCTCGACGGCGAGGACGCGCTGGAGGAGATCGAGCGGATCCTGCGCGAGGGCGGCGGCGCGGACCGCATGCGCGCCGCCCACGCCGACGGCGGGCTGGACGAGGTGCTCACCCAGCTCGCCGCCGAGACACGCGGCTACGGCTCGACCCAGACGACGTCGCCCACCCGCAGCCAGTTGTAGATCGTCGCCGCGTCGCGGATCGGCACGCGCAGGCAGCCGTGGCTGGCGTTGTAGGGCGGGACGGTGTAGTAGCCGTGGATGGCGTATCCGCGGATGAAGTAGTTCGAGTCCACCATGCCCTTGGCGTTGGTGCCGGGCGTCTTGGAGTAGACCGCGAACTTGCCCTGCACCGTCGGGGTCGACGGCTTGCCCGAGGACGTGTGGTAGATCGCCACCACGTTCTTGCCGTCGATCAGCGCCAGCACCTGCTGGTTCAGGCGCGCCTCGACGTGATGGCCGTCGCCGGGATGGCGGACGTGGAACGCGCCCTTGCCCTTCAGCAGCGCGGTGAAGACCTGCTCGGACGCGATGTACGTGCGCGACATGCCGGTCAGCTTGCGGAAGGCCATCACCGCCTCGCCGGTCCCGCCGTCGTACACGCCGCTGCGGGGAACGGCGTAGTGCAGCGCCGCGAGCTTGCCCTGGAGGATGCGGACCAGCGGGCCGCGCGCGCCCGGACCAGCGGCCGGCGTCATCACCTTCACGCGCAGGGTCTTGGCGTGCAGCGTCGTCAGCGCCGGCGTAGCCTTGTGCGAGGCCTTGATCGTCAGCGTGCCGGGCTTGGCCGACTTGACCTTGAGCGTCGCGACCGCCGCCGCCCCGCCCGCGACGGGCTTGGGCGCGAGCGACTTCACGAGGATCTTCTTGTGCTTGCCGCGGTAGACGCGGACGACGAACTTCTCGTTGGCGACGTAGGGCTTGACCGACATTCGCACCGTGAACGCGCGGCCGCGGAGCGCGACGCCCGAGAGCGTGTCCTGGGCGCTCGTGGCGAGCGTTCCGGTGGCCGGCGGCACCGGCGTGGGGGTCGGAGCAGGCGGCGCCGGGGTCGGGGCGGGTGGCGGGACCTGCGCCGCGGCGTGGGCGGGCAGGGCGAGCGCGAGCAGCGCGGCGGCAGCGACCGCCGCGCGCGTCATGCGGCCACCGCGGAGCGCGATGCGAGCGCCATGCCCGCGACCGTGACGGTCCCGACGGCGGCGACCACCAGGCCGGCGTAGAGGCCGGCGTGGAGGTCTTTCACCGCCCCGAAGGTGATCGAGTTGTTGAGTGCATGCAAGGCCATGCACGGAATGATGGACTGTGTGCGCCAATAGAGGAGGCACAGCCCGGCTCCGAACACGCCAAGCGCGACCAGCGAGATCCACGGGGCGGGCGCGTGGCCGAGGCCGAAGATCACGCCGACCAGGGGCGTCGCCCACACCACCCCGATCCGCCGTGAGAGCACGGTGAACATGAAGCCGCGGAAGAACAGCTCCTCCACGAACGGCGCGGCCACGCAGATCATGAACGCCCACCCGACCAGCACCGCGGTGGAGTTCTGGTTCTTGATGTCGTTCACGAGGTCCTGGTCCGGCGGCTTGCCGAACGCCTGCGAGAGCGCGACCGTCACCGCCCAGAAGACGACGAACACGAGCGCCGCGTAGCCGGCGGCGGCCTTGTAATCGCGCGGCCGGCGCAGGCCGAAGTCCCCGAGGGAGGCGCCGCGGCGCGCGACGCGCACGGCGATCCAGGCCGCCGACACGAACACCAGGTCCTGCACGACCGTGAGGGCGATCTGCGCCCATTGCGAGAGATCGTCGAACGCGTCGATCTTGGGATCGCCCGCCTTGGCGATCGCCAGGATCGCGCCGCCGAACAGCGTGACGACCAGCAGGACGACCCCGAGCGCCGCGAACGGGACCCACACCGGCACGTCGGGACGATCCTCGTTCACGGCGTCAAATCTAGGAGCTCGGCGAGCGATCGGATCACCGGGACCCCCGCGGGCACGTCCGGCGGCGGGCCGGAGCGGACGATCAGCACCGCGCGCAGCCCGGCGGCGAGCGCCCCGTCGACATCGGCCGCGGGCGTGTCGCCCACGTGCCAGGCCTCATGCGGCGCGGCACCCGCGAGCTCGAGGGCGGCCGCGAAGATGGCGCGCTCGGGCTTGGCGGCGCCGAGCTCCGCCGAGGCCAGGGCGGCGTCGACTTCGAGGCCGGTCTCGGCGAGCCGCTCGTGCAGCGACGCGTCCCAGTTGGACACGACGACGGTCCGGATCCTGCGTGACCGCAGCGCGCCCAGCGCCGGCGCGCTGTCCGGGTAGGCGAAGAACCGCAGCGAAGCGAGCAGGGCGTCGAGCAGGACGGCGGGGTCGATCGCGGGCAGCTCCGGCGCCATCGCCGCCGCGCAGCGCTCGCGCAGCATGCGCAGCGCGGCCGCGTCGCGACCCTCGTGCAGATGCGCGCGGTAATAGGCGATCTCGGCGCGGATCGCCGCCCGCGCCGCGGTCACGCCGACGTCGACGCCGGTGCGCGCCAGCAGCGCCGCGCGCAGGTGGGGCGCGGGCGGCTCGAAGCCGATCAGCGTCCCCAGGGCATCGAGCAGCACCGCCCGCGGGGTAGGGTGCGCGGCCATGTTCGCCGCGGATGGTGGCATCGACGTCGGCACGTGGGTCAACGCGGGCGCCTCGATCGCGATCGCGCTGGTGATCGCGTTCCTCCTCGATCGCCTGTTCCGCAGCATCGAGGCGCGCGAGCCGCAGGTCGGGTTCTCGCGCGAGGCGGGGACGCGGCTGCGCTTCGTGCGCCGGCTCGTCTACGCCGTCGTCATCCTGATCGGCGTCGCGATCGCCCTCTCGGGCTTCACCGGCATCAGCCAGCTGGCCACCAGCCTGCTCGCCTCCGGCGCTATCGCGGCGGCGGTCATCGGCTTCGCCGCCCGCCAGGTGCTGGCCAACTTCATCGCGGGGCTCATGCTCGCGATCACGCAGCCGATCCGCGTCGGCGACTGGGTCATGGTCGAGGGCAGCTACGGGGTCGTCGAGGACGTCCGGCTCAACTACACGATCCTGCGCACGGCGTCCGAGCAGCGGATCGTGATCCCCAACGAGAAGCTGGCCGGCGGGGTGCTGCGCAACGACACGCTGGCCGTGGACGTGGTCGCCCTCGACGTCTCGCTGTGGGTTCCGCCGGAGGCCGACGCCGAGCGTGCGATCGCCGTGCTCGAGGACGAGACGGGCCAGCCGGTGAGCATCGCGGAGGCCGTTCCGTGGGGGACGCGGCTGGCCGTGACCGGCGATCCGGTACCGCCGCCGGAGCGCGGCGCGCACGAGGCCGCGCTGCGCCGCCAGTGCCTGCGCCGACTCCGGGACGAGAAGCTGCTTCGGGAGGTTTAGCCGTTCGCGCCTAGAATTCGTGGTTCGCCCTTGAGCTATTCCTCGCGCATCCGCAGACGTCGTCACAAGGGCGTCGGGCTCGGCACCTACGTGCTGCTCGGCTTCCTGTGCGTGGTGCTGATCGGCACCCTCGCGGGCGCCGCCGCGGTCGGCTGGGTGTGGAAGACCGCCAATTCCGCGCCGTCGCTGTCCTCGCTCAAGCAGCGCAACCCGGGCTCGCTCACCGTGGTGCTCGCCGACGACGGCAAGACGCGCCTGGGCTTCATCCAGAACGACGATCTGGTCACGCCGGTGCCGTCGAACGAGATGCCGAAGGTGCTTCAGCAGGCGACGGTGGCGATCGAGGACCAGCGCTTCTACAAGCACAAGGGCGTCGACTACGAGGGCATCATCCGCGCCGCGTTCAAGAACGCGACCGAGCACAAGACGGTCCAGGGCGGCTCGACCCTGACCATGCAACTCGTGCGCAACCTCTACACCGAGGACACGACGCGGACGGGCATCGAGGGCTACAAGCGCAAGATCCGCGAGGCGCGGCTGGCGCAGCAGCTCGAGCAGATCCACCCGAAGAGCTGGGTGCTCGGCAAGTACCTCAACACCGTGCCTTACGGGACGGTCGGCGGCCAGAGCGCGATCGGCGCCGGCGCCGCCGCGCGCCTGTACTTCAACAAGCGCGTGCAGGACCTGACGCTGCGCGAGGCGGCGATGCTGGCCGGCATGCCGCAGGCGCCCTCCCTCTACTCGCCGACCCAGAACCCGAGCGGCACCAAGCAGCGCCGCAACGAGGTGCTGGCCAAGATGGCCGAGCTCGGGTACATCTCCGAGGCGACCGCCGCGACCACCATGAAGCAGGGCCTCGGGCTGCACATGGAGGGCTACTTCAGGAAGGCGCGCGAGCGTTATGTGCTCGACTACGTCAAGTCCGAGCTGCTCAAGGAGTACGGCACCGCGACGGTGCAGCGCGGCGGCCTGAAGGTCTACACGACCATCAACCTCAAGAAGCAGCAGCAGGCGCGCGCGGCGATCGCCGACAAGATGGGCAACATCGGCCCGTCGTCGGCGATCGTGACGATCGACCCCAAGAACGGCGACATCGTCGCGATGGCCTCTTCGGCGGAGTACGGCAAGTCGAACTTCAATCTCGCGGCCCAGGGCCATCGCCAGCCCGGCTCCTCGTTCAAGGTGATGGCGCTGATGACCGCGCTGCGCGAGGGCGTGGACCCGAACAAGACGCACTACGATTCCGTGTCCCCCACGCACATCGACGCCCCGCAGTGCGGCTCGCCGTTCGACATCAAGACCTACGGCGGCACAAGTGGGGGCAACGAGAGCCTCGTCCAGGCGACGCTGCGCTCGGACAACTCGGTCTACATCCAGCTCGCCGCCGACCTCGGCCCGGACAAGGTCAAGGAGACGGCGCGGATGATGGGCATCAAGTCCAAGCTCAACGGCTACTGCGCCGAGACGCTGGGCGGCCTCGAGGACGGCGTGTCGCCGCTCGAGATGGCCAACGCCTACGCGACGATCGCCGACGGCGGCTACCGCAACCGCCCGCGCGTGATCAAGAAGATCATCACCCGCGACGGCCACTCCGAGCTGCCCAACCGCTGGAAGGTCCACCGCGCCAAGGCGTTCGAGGACGGCGTCACCTACGAGGCGACCAGGATCCTCGAGCAGAACGTGCAGGCCGGCACCGGCACGCATGCGAACTTCGGCTGCCCCGCCGCGGGCAAGACCGGCACCACCGACCACAACACCGACGCGTGGTTCGTGGGCTTCACCCCCCGCTACGCCACCGCGGTCTGGGTCGGCTACCCGAACAGCCGCGTCGAGATGAACGGGCTGTACTTCGGTCGCAACGTGGACGGCGGCACGTATCCCGCGGACATCTGGAGCGCCTACATGAAGCAGGCGTCCGGCAAGTTCTGCGGCGGCTTCCCGAAGCCGAAGACGCCGTTCGTCAGCCAGCCGTTCATGGGTCACTACTCGCAGCTGGCCGGCAAGAACGACAAGAAGAAGAACGACCCCAACGCTCCTCCCGGCGCGACGCCGACACCGGGCGCGACGTCGACCCCGGGCGCCAACGGCAAGGACAAGCAGAAGCCCGGCGGCACCACGTTCGACCCCAACCAGTACGAGACCAAGCCCCAGGGCCCGCCGACCACGCAGTCACCCGGCGGAGGGACCCAGGCGCCCACTGGCAACGGTCAGTGAAAGCGGGCTGTCCAGGCGCCCGCGCGACTGGTACAACTTGCGCCGTTAGGCCGCCGCAGTGGCGGCGATGGTGTGGTGGTATGCGGGAAGGCAGTGCCCGGCAGCACCCCTCGCGCATGCTGGATTCGAGAGGAGTGCCGTCATGGCGACCGGTGTCGTGAAGTGGTTCAGCGACGAGAAGGGCTTCGGCTTCATCACGCCCGATGACGGAGGCAAGGACGCGTTCGTCCACTTTTCCGGGATCGCCGGCGACGGCTTCCGGACGCTGAGCGAGGGCGCGAAGGTCGAGTACGAGCTGGGCGAGTCCGCGAAGGGACCGCAGGCCACGAACGTACGGGTCATCTGAATTTGGCGAAGGAAGAGAAGGTCGAGTTCGAAGGCGAGGTCGTCGAGGCGCTCCCGAACGCCATGTTCCGGGTGCAGCTCGACAACGGCCACGAGGTCCTCGGCCACGTGGCCGGCAAGATGCGGCGCTTCCGCATCCGCATCCTCCCCGGCGACCGGGTGAGGGTCGAGGTCTCGCCCTACGACCTCCACCGCGCGCGGATCGTCTACCGGCATCGCTGAGCTCGAACTCATCGCGGCCATCGGCCGCGTCCTCTCCCTGCGTGGGACGCGCGTGGTGCGCTGGCTCGGCGACGACGCCGCGGTGGTGCGCGCGGGACGCTTCGCCGCCGTCTCGACCGACGTGATGGTCGACGGCACGCACTTCCGGCTGGGTCAGGCGACGCCCGAGGACGCCGGCTGGCGGGCGCTCGCGGGCGCGCTGTCGGACCTCGCGGCGATGGGCGCCGAGCCGGGCGAGGCGTACCTGTCGGTCGTGCTCCCGCCCGCCCTCTCCGCGGACGACGTGATCGCCGTACACCGCGGCGCGGAGGCGCTGGCGGCGGAGTGCGGCGTGACGATCGCGGGCGGCGACCTCGTGTCAGGCCCCGCCCTGACCCTCGCCGTGACCGTCGTCGGGTGGGCCGATTCCGCCGAGGCGCTGGTGGGTCGGGACGGCGCCCGCGCCGGCGACCTCGTCGGGGTCACGGGGACGCTCGGCGGCTCGGCGGCCGCGCTCGCGGTCCTCGACGGCCGGGCGTCGGGCGCACCGGTCGACCGCTTCCTGCGCCCGCGACCGCGTCTGGCGGAGGGCCGCGCGCTGGCCGCCGCGGGCGCGAGCGCGATGCTCGACCTGTCCGACGGCCTCGCGTCGGACGCCCGCCGCCTCGCCGAGGCGAGCGGGGTGACCGTGGTCCTCGACGCACGGGCCCTCCCGCTCGCACCCGGCGTCGCGGACGTCGCCGCCGAACTCGGGATGAGCGCGGCGCAACTCGCCGCGACCGGCGGCGAAGACTATGAATTGTGCGCGTGCGTGCCACCCGCCGCGGCCCGCGAGCTCGACCTCACGTGGATCGGCGAGGTAAGCCCCGGTCCTGCCGACGTCCGGTGGGTCCACGCCCCGCCAGACGCGAGCGCCTGGCGGGGCTACGAGCACTAGTTGCGCCAGTGGCTCATGGCCGGCCTTCCTGAAGCCGCTTGATGATCGCTTCCGCGATCGCCGCGCTGGGGACCGCGTAGGTCCCTCGCTCGACTTGTTCTCGAATCTGCTCCACTTTGGTCATCCCACCATCCGTCGGAGGGGGCGACGAGGACGCACGCACAAAGCGTCGCCGTCCGTCGCGAGGCGGACCCGTCATCCGGTCTCGCGTCCCATATCGGGTTTCCAGCACCGTCATATGAGCCTCATCGTCCTGATGCGGACGGGGGTCGATGGGGTCAGGGCCGGATCTCACGCCGCAGCGCCCCTCGGCTGGGTCGCGACCAGCCGCGCGAACACGACGATCCGCTTGGCCGCCGAGTACAGCGGATGGCACGCCGACAGGATCAGCCGGTCGTAGGACACGCGCTGGGTCACCCACACCGCCGTCGGTGGCACGATGCGCGTGCGCTCGACCCGGTAGGTGAAACGGCCGTACGGCATGGTGATCGTGATCGGATCGTTTGGCTTGAGCTGGTTGATCTTCCGGAACCACGCGCCGTAGGTCGTCCGGTGGCCCGCGATGCCCACGGTGCCGCGCTCGCCGGGGAGCGGCGTGCCGGGATAGTGGCCGGGTCCCTGGCGCAGGTCGGCGGTGCCGGTCCCGTCGACGACCACGGCCGAGACGCCGATCCGCGGGATCTGCAGCTTGCCGAGCGGGTCGCCCTCGCCCGTCCGGCGGTCGAACGAGCGCGCGGCGAACGCGACGCGGCGCGCCGGATCAGGGAGGCTCTTCAGCGCCTGCGCCTCCACCGGGCTCGGCGGGAGGCGGTCGAACTCGTCCAGCCGATGCTGGAGCTGGCCCTGGCGCTGATGGGCGTAGATCGCCGAGAAGGGCTCCTGCCAGAGCAGCGTCACGGTGGCGTCCACAAGCAGGAATGCACCAACGGCGATCAGCAATGTCGACACCGTGCGCAGCGCGCGGCGGCTGCGGCTGCGGGTGGCGCGCCCGCCGCCGAGCGGCTCATCCCGCGCCGGCGCGTCCTGTGGAAGATTCGCCGTCATCGTCGCAGCGCGGACTCTGTACCCCCGAGTGAGCCCGGGCCCGCATAGCCGAGCGGTCCGCGAGTCCGGATGGGGACCTCGCCCGCGCCGTGCTCGCCGCCGAGCCGGTGGCGCGCCCGCAATACCCGCAGCACTCCGGCGACCGCGGCGAACATGCCGCTCACGAGCAGCGTGGACCACAGCCCGGCGCCCGCGGCGGCGCCGAGCGCGGCGCCCCACGCCAGCTCCCCCGGCCCGAGGCCGAGAGCGAACAGGTAGTAGACGGGCACGAGCACGATCGGCACGAGTCCTACGGCCAGCGCCACCAGGCCGGTTCGCGGGCGCCACCCGGCGGCCGCGAACAGCCACAGGTGCGCCGCCGGCACCAGCAGCGCCGCGGCGTACGGGTTGAGCACCCACGCCACCGCCGCGAGCGCGCACACCAGCAGTCCGGCGGCCACCGCCAGCCCGTCGACCGGGGAGCCGCCCTCGCGCCGGCGCTCGCGCGGCGCCTCGACCTCCGCCCGCCCGACCCGCGAGCGCGCCAGCAGGCGCGCCATCCACCACGCCAGCGCGCCGGCGATCGCCGCCGACACGAGCGCGACGATCGCGGGGGTGTCGAGCGGGAACGCCGCGGGCGCGACCGGCCCGTCGGGCGTCGCGAGGATCCCGGCCGCACCGAGGCAGCGCAGCCACAGCCAGGCCGCGAACGGCCCGAGCGCGGCCACGGCGAGCCACAGCACCCAAGGACCGACGGCCGTGCGCCGCCGGCGGGCGCGGAAATAGGCGTCGAGCGCGGCCAGCAGCGCGGGCAGCAGCGCCGTGCCGACGACCAACCGCACGGCCCAGTCCGGCAGCACGTTGCGCAGCGTCACGATCCCCGACGGCGACGACGCGAAGGCCGGCCCGTCGTTGGGTCCGGCGGCGTCGATCCCGCTCACGGCGCGCAGCGCCGCACGCCCGAACGCCTGCAGGCGCGACGAGCTCACCGGGTCGTCAGGCGCCGGGGATTGCTCGCCGGTCTCGGAGATCAGCACCGCGGGCAGCCCTTCGGCCGCGATCACCCCCTGCTCGGACAGCGTCGCCGGCACCGCCCGGCGGACCCACCGGCCGACGGCGTGGGGGCCGCCGGCGTCGCTGCCGGTCTCGCGTCGCACGGCGGCCTGCACGGTCCGCTCCAGCGCCAGCGGAGACGGCTGGGCCGCGGCCGGCCAGCCCACGACCCAGGGCTTGCGGATCTGCGTCCCGCCCATGTCGCCCAGCACGATCACGGCATCCACCGGGCCGCCGGCCTCCTCGCGCGCCCACGCCGCGGCGCCCGCGAAGCCGGTCGTCGACCCGGACGTGGAGACGAGCTCGAGCGTCTTGCGCACGTCGCGCGTCTTGAACACGCGCGCGAGCTCCAGCAGCGTCGCGGTGCCGGACAGGTCGGCGAGCGCGGGGCTCGTGAGCGCGTCGCGATGCGCGACGACCACGATCCGGCGGCTCGACAGCCCGGGTCGCGTGCCGACGACCGTGGTCAGCTCGCCGCGGCCGTCCGCGGTGCGGCCAGGCGAGACGATGCGGCGCACGGCGAAGCCCGGCCGGCCCGACTCGTCGGGCGCGGCGAGCACGCTCGCCACGAAGTCGGCGAGGCGGGTGTCGCCCGCCGAACCGGCGCGGCGATCGGGGAACGCGGCGGCCATGCCGCGCAGCGACTGCGGCTCCGGCGGCTCACCCGTCCCGAGCGCGCGGTCGCCGCTGAACGCGTCGGTCGGGAGCGACGACGTGGCGGGGCGAGGCCGGTCGGCGAGCGCGAACGCAGCGACGAACAGCGCGACCAGCGCCGGCAGAAAGGCGGTCCGGTACACGCGAACATCGAGCACCTACGACCGAGGTTATCCGCCGCATCGGCCGCCTGACCCCGCCCACGCGCACGCCCCAACTATCCTTGTCGTCGGTAGGTCATGGCAGACCGCGCCCCACGCATCCTGCTCGTCGATGACGAGCAGCCGATCCAGACGCTCCTGTCCTTCCCGCTGCAGCGCGATGGATACGAAGTCGTGCACGCCGCCGACGGGCGCGAGGCGCTGGCGCGCTTCTCCGAGCAGATCTTCGATCTCGTCGTGCTCGACGTCATGTTGCCGCGCATGGATGGGCTGGAGGTGTGCCGGCGGCTGCGCGCCAAGGGCGAGACCGTCCCCATCATCATGCTGACCGCGAAGTCCGAGGAGATCGACAAAGTCCTCGGGCTCGAGCTCGGCGCCGACGACTACATCACCAAGCCGTTCTCGATGCGCGAGTTCCGCTCGCGCGTGAAGGCGGCACTGCGGCGCTCCGGGATGGCGCGCGCCGAGAACGACGACGAGCGCCCGATCGACGTCGAGGGCCTGCGCATCGACCCCGGCAAGCGGACGGTCGCCCGCCACGGCGACGTCGTCCCCACCACCTACGTCGAGTTCGAGATCCTCGCCGCGCTCGCGCGCTCGCCCGGCCGGGTCTTCACGCGCGACATGCTGCTGGCGCGCGTCTGGGGGGACTCGGCGTACCGCGACCCGCGGACCATCGACGTGCACATCCGCCACCTGCGGGAGAAGATCGAGGCGGATCCGAAGGAGCCGGAGTACCTGTTCACGGTGCGCGGCGTCGGATACCGCTTCCGCGACGAAGAGACGTAGATGCCGGGCCTGCGCTCGCTGCGCAACCGGCTCGCGGTCATCTTCGCGCTGATCATCCTCGGAGCGATCGGCACGATCTATCTGTCCGTGACGCCGCGGCTGGAGGCGAGCCTCACCGCCCAGCGGTTGAACGGCCTGGTCGCGGACAGCAAGCGCTACCTCACCGGGATCACGCGCGTCCAGCAGGTGGTCGACCCTCCCCCGGTCCAGGCCGATGCGACCGCGGGCAAGAGCCAGCAGAAGGCGCTGGCGCGCCGGATCAAGGCCCGCGAGGACCAGATCAAGCGCAACCGGGCCGCGCGCAGCCACGCGGCCCAGCGCGCGGCGGACCTGTCCGGTGCCGAGGTGCTGATCTACGCGCTGGCACCCCTGGGCCCGTTCGCGATCGCGGACTCCAAGCCCGGCGGCGGCGTCAACCCGAACGACGTCGCCGCGCTGGCGGCGAAGGCGATCCGGACCCGCCGCGAGGTCACGCAGACCGGGCCGACCAGCGCCGGGCGCCAGGCGATCGTCGTCCAGCCGACGTTCGATCCCGACACGCACAAGGTGAACGGGGCCGCGGTGTTCGCCGACTCGCTGTCGGACGTGCAGGACAACGTCGCGCTGATCCGGCGCCAGGTGTTGATCTCGGGCGGTATCGCGCTCGCGATCGCCGTCCTGGCCGGCTACCTCGTCGCGCGCGCCCTGGCCGCGCGCGTGAAGCGCCTCGAGCGGGCGGCGCGCAAGGTCGCGGCGGGCGATTTCTCGCAGCCGATCCACGCCGACTCCGACGACGAGCTCGGGCGCCTGGCGGCGGCGTTCGACGACATGCAGGCGCAGCTGGCGCGGCTGGACCGCGCGCGCAAGCAGTTCATCGCGTCCGCCTCGCACGAGCTGCGCACGCCGATCTTCTCGCTCGGCGGCTTCCTCGAACTGCTGGCCGACGAGGACCTCGACGAGGAGACGCGGCGGCAGTTCCTGGAGCAGATCCGCGGCCAGGTGGACCGGATGCGCAACCTCGCCGTCGAGTTGCTCGACCTCTCGCGGCTCGAGGCCGGCGCGCTCGAGTTGCGCCCGGAGCCGACCGACGTGGGGCAGCTCGCACGCGAGGTCGCCGCGGAGTTCACCCCGGCCGCGACGCGTCATCAGTCTGACGTCACGCTCGACCTGCGGCCCGACCCGATCGAGCTCGACTGCGACCCGGAGCGCGTGGCCCAGGTGCTGCGCATCCTGCTCGACAACGCGCTGCGCCACACGCCGCCCGGCACCGGGGTTCGCGTTTCAGCCGCCCGCAGCAACGGGAACGTTCGCTTGGAGGTGTCCGACCGCGGCCTCGGAATCAAGCGTCAGAACATGCCCCACATCTTCGAGCCGTTCTTCACGTCCAACGAGGAGGCGCAGGGCGCCGGACTCGGGCTCGCGATCGCCCGCGAGCTGGCCGAGCGCATGCACGGGCGCCTGACCGTCCGCTCCGCGCCCGGCGCGACGACGTTCTCGCTGGTACTTCCCTCATGAGGCGGCTCGTCGTGCTGCTCGCGCTCGCGGTCGTCGCGTGCGGCGGCGACAAGGCGGCCCAGACGCGGGTCGAGGTCATCAACGGGCTCGACGGCGACGGCGGCTTCAACGCGCAGCAGATCTACAAGGCCGAGGCGCCGGGCGTGGTCACGGTCGTGTCGGAGTTCGGCGGCGCCGACGGCGGCGAGGGCTCGGGGTTCGTGCTCAACGGGCAGGGCGAGATCGCGACCAACGCGCACGTCGTGACGACCGGCGAGGGACGGGCCATCCGGCGTGCCGTGCAGGTCTACGTCGAGTTCGCCGACGGCAATCGCGTCGCGGCGAGGATCGTCGGCGAGGACCCCAACGCGGACGTCGCGCTGCTGCGCGTGAACGCCAAGGGGCTGACGCTGCGCCCGCTGCCGCTCGGGCGCGACGCAGCGGTGAGGGTCGGCTCCCCGGTCGCGGCGATCGGCTCGCCGTTCGGCCAGGCGCAGTCGCTCTCGGTCGGCATCGTCTCGGCCGTCGATCGCTCGGTCGCATCGCTGACCAACTTCGAGATCCCGGGCGCGATCCAGACCGACGCGGCGATCAACCCCGGCAACTCCGGCGGCCCGCTCGTCGGGGCCGACGGCAAGGTGATCGGGATCAACCAGCAGATCCAGTCGCGGTCGGGCGGAGGCGAGGGCGTCGGCTTCGCCGTGCCGATCGGCATCGTCAAGCGCTCGCTGGACCAGTTGCGCGCCGGCGGGACCGCCCACTACGCCTACCTCGGCGTGTCGTCGGTGCCGCTCTATCCCCAACTCGTGTCGCACTTCGGGCTGAAGGTCGCCAAGGGCGCGTGGGTGCAGGCGGTCACGCCCGCCGGGCCGGCGGCCCGAGCGGGGCTGCACGGGGGCGCCGGTACGGCGCCGTTCCAGGGCGACAGCTACCGCCGCGGCGGCGATGTGATCACCAAGGTCGGCGGGACGCCGATCTCCAGCGCCGACGACCTCTCGGGCGCGGTCGCGAGGTTCCGCCCGGGCCAGACGGTTGCGGTGCAGATCTCCCGCGCGGGCGCCGCGCGCACCGTGAAGGTGAAGCTGGCGGAGCGGCCGCTCGGAGACCCGATCGGGGGCTGACCGCCGGCGCCGGAGCGTCGTCCGCTTCGCCCGCTTGCCATCATCATTGGAGATGGCCGCACAGGCGCCACTCGTTCTCGTCTCCAACCGGGGACCGGTGACCTACCAGGAGGACGGCTCGATCAAGCGCGGCACGGGCGGGCTCGTGACCGCGCTGACCGGCCTCGCCTCCCACCGCGATGCGATCTGGATCGCCTCCGCGATGACCGACCAGGACATCGATGTCGCGCGTGAGCACGAGGGCCGTCCCTTCGAGGTCTCCGCGCCCGAGGGCGGCTCGTTCCGCGTCTGCTTCGTCGAGTCCGACCCCGAAGCCTACGACCGCTTCTACAACATCATCGCCAACCCGATGCTCTGGTTCATCCAGCACTATCTCTGGGATCTGAGCAACGCGCCGGACATCCGCCGGCACGAGGTGGTCGCGTTCGAGGAGGGCTACCAGCGCGTCAACCAGGACCTCGCGTCCGCGGTGGTCGAGGAGATCGCCGGCCAGGACGAGCCGCTGGTGATGGTCCACGACTACCACCTCTATACGCTGCCGGCGATGGTCCGGGAGGCGCGCCCGGACGTCTTCCTGCACCACTTCGTGCACATCCCCTGGACCCAGCCGGACGCCTGGCGCGTGCTGCCCGCGGCCATCCGCGACGCGATCTTCCACGGACTCCTGGCCAACGACATCATCGGCTTCCACACGCGGTCCTACCGGCGCAACTTCCTGCTGTGCTGCCGCGATCTGCTGGATCTGGACGTCGACTTCAAGCACGCCGTCGTGCGCATCGATGACCGCGACGTGTGGGTGCGCGCCTACCCGCTGCCGATCGATCACGAGGCCACCCGGGCCGTCGCCCGCCGGCCCCGCGTGCGCGAGTTCGAGGAGCGCGTGCTGCGCCGCCGGCGCGAGTTCTCGATCCTGCGCGTGGACCGGGCGGACCTGTCCAAGAACGTCCTGCGTGGGTTCACCGCATTCGACATCTTCCTCGAGCAGCACCCGGAGTTCTCCGAGCGGATCACGTTCACCGCGCAGCTGATGCCCTCCCGCACCGACGTGCCCGAGTACGCCGAGTACCTCGAGAAGATCGAGGCGCTCGTGGCCGTCGTGAACCATCGCCACGGGACGCCGGACTGGATGCCGATCGACCTCAAGCTCCGCGACGACCTCGACGAGGCCGTCGCCTCGTACAAGCACTACGACGTGATGATGGTCAACGCGATGTTCGATGGCATGAACCTCGTGGCCAAGGAGGGCCCGCTGGTCAACGAGCGCAACGGCGTCTCGCTGCTGTCGGAGAACACCGGGGCGCACGAGGAGCTCGGCGAGTTCTCGTTGTCGGTCAACCCCTTCGACGTGCAGGAGCTCGCCGACGCGATCTACACCGCGCTCACCATGCTCCCGGGCGAGCGCGAGCGGCGCGCGCAGGGGCTCAAGGAGATCGTCACGTCGCGTGACCCGGGCGACTGGATCGACGAGCAGATCGCGGACATCCGGGCCAAGCACGGCGCGCGCGCGCCGACGGGGTAGCCCAGCCGCCCGCCGCGGGCCCAGGCTGGCATGCGCGAGGCCCCTCACCCCGCGCGGCGGCCGCACCCCTCCCACGCCGCCATGCGCGAGGCGCCTCACCCCGCGGGAGCGGTCGCACCCCTCGGGGCGGGCGCGCTGTGTCGGTTTTGGGTCGCAGGAGCGCCCAAAGTCGACACGCAGGTCAGCCGCCACCGCCCTCGAATCCGAACTCGCCGGCATGTTGCGCCGGCTGGGATCGCGGCGCCGGCGAGCGCGGCGGCCCAATCGGCGCCGCCACCCGCGGCACCGCCGCCACGCTCGGAGAGTGTCGGTGCAGCTTGGGCCGGCCGCGATCCGCGCTCACGCTCGGAGGGTGTCGGCGCAGCTTCGGCCGGCCGCGCTCCCCGTTCCGGTGCGGATGCCGCACACGTCGCCCCGCACGCCGGCTCGCACCGGTCGCCTTGGCGCGCGCCGGCGCGGCGGGCGGGCGGCTGCGGGTCGTCGCCCTCCCGTGCCGGCCGGCCCCACGTCGCACCGTCGCGCGCGGCGCGCCGCGCGGTGTCGCTTCCACCAGCGGGCTCGGCGCGCCCGACGGCAGTGCCGGAGGGCCCGAGGCAAGGAGTGGCCACGCGACCACGATCACCAGCACGCCGAGCACGCCGAGCGCGAGGCCGACATTGCCCCACCGCACCCGTGCCAGTGCATCCCGCCGCATACCTCTCCTAGTCGCGGAGGCGGGCGGGTTCGCCCCTCGCCGCTATCATGCGCCACCGCAATGTCGAGCGGACAGCACATCTACGACCTCACGCTGCTCCTTGACCCGGCTGTCGAGGCTGAGCGGCGCGAGCAGATCGTTGCTGACGTCGCGGACCTGATCGACCGCACGGGTGAGTTCATCGGACGGCACGACTGGGGCACACGCCAGGCCGCGTACGAAGTGCGCAAGAAGGCCGAGGCCGACTACCACCTGATCCAGTTCAGGGGCGAACCGTCGCTGCTCGAGCAGCTGGACCACAACCTCAAGATCACGGACGGCGTCCTGCGCTTCCGGATCATCAAGCTCCGCCCCGGCACGCCCGATCCGCCGGATCTGCGCCCGTCGGCGACGCCCGTCGTCGCTGCCGAACCGCAGCCCGCCGAGGCGTAGCCGCAGTTGCGCCCGTCGCGCGCCGCCGAGGCGTAGCCGCAGTTGCGCCCGTCGCGCGCCGCCGAGGCGTAGCCGCGGCTGCGCCCGTCGCGCGGCCCGTTGCCCGCCGAGACGTGGGCGCCGTCGCGCGCGGTATGAGCGGCGACCGGGGTGATGCGCGCGCCCGACGCGCCGTACGAGGCCGCGGCGTCCCCGGTCGGGCGCGCCGAACGGACTCGGGCCCCGCTTCCGGGGCCCGAACACGAATCGCCGCGGCGAGAGTCAGTGAGCTTTTGATCCGTCGGTGCGCCGGGGCGCGGCGGGAAGTTCGACTGCTAGAACGGGATGTCGTCGTCGGCCGGGGCGCTGTTGCGCGCACCGACCGGCGCGAAGTCCGACGTGTCCGCCGGCACGTCCGAGTGCGGCGCGAAGCCGTTGTTGGCGCCGCCGCTCATGCCGCCGCCGCCATCCTCGCGCCCGCCGAGGAACTGCACGGCGTCCGCGACGATCTCGATCGCCTCGCGCTTCTGGCCGTCGGCGGTCTGCCACTCGCGCCACTCCAGCCGGCCGTCGATGCACACCGGGCGGCCGCGGGACAGGAAGCGGCTGCAGTTCTCACCCTGCGCGCCCCACACGGTGACGCTGAAGTAGTTGGGCTTGTCGACCCATTCCCCGTTTTCCTTGCGGCGCGTGTTGGACGCGATACGCAGGCTGCACACGGACATGCCCGACGGCGTGGACCGGAGCTCCGGATCGCGCGTCAGGTTGCCCGTGAGCACGACGCGGTTGATGTTGGTTGCCGCCATGGCTGGCTGGCTCCTTTCGGCATGCGAGCTGACTCTCTGAACTTGCAGTCGAGTCTACGGTCGGGTCCGGCGGGATCGAGCCCGAAACGCCGGACAATCCGCAGAAACGTTGCAGAGTTGTCGCAAAGGACGCGAGAGACGCGCGGAATCTGACCGTGGGTGCCGGTCCGCTACCCTGTCGAGTCCGGCGCCGCCTGGCGTCTGGCCTCGCGCGCGCGAGGCGCGCGTACAGCGAGACAGCAGCTAGAGAGGTTTTCGAACAGTGGCCAAGCAGCGCAGCCGGCCGACACGCCGGCGGGATCGGAAGACTGGAGGGGGCGGCGGACGCCGGAAGTCCTGCCAGTACTGCCGCGACAAGGTGGAGTTCGTCGACTACAAGGACATCACCGCCCTCAAGAAGTTCGTGTCCGACCGCGGGAAGATCCGTTCCCGCCGCATCACCGGCGCGTGCCGGCGGCACCAGAACCAGATCGCTCGCGCGGTCAAGCGCGCCCGCGAACTGGCGCTGCTCCCGTACGTGGGCGAGGGCTCCGGCCCGGAGGAGCGCGAGGGCGGCCGCGGCGGCCGCGGGCGCGACCGGGACCGGTAGGCGGCGATGCCCCAGGCGATCCTCCTGCAGGACCACGAGCTGCTCGGCGAGCGCGGCACGGTTGTCGATGTCTCCAAGGGCTACCTGCGCAACTACCTGATTCCGCGCAAGCTCGCCGCGCCGGCGACCAAGGGCGCGATCACGGCCGCCGCCAAGCGGCGCGAGGCTGCCGACCGCGCCGTCGCCCAGGCGACCGAGCGCGCCCAGGAATCGGCCGCGCTGCTCAACCGCACCGTGCTCACGATCCCGCACCAGGCGGGCGACGACGGCCGCCTGTTCGGCTCCGTCACCTCCCAGGACATCGTCGACGCGATCCAGGAGGCCCGCGGCATCACCATCGACCGCCGCAAGGTCAACCTCGAGGAGCCGATCCGCACCGTCGGGACCCGCATGATCGAGGTCGAGGTCGAAGACGGCGTGATCGCGACCGTCAAGACGATGGTGGTCGAGCAGAAGTAGGCGACGTCCGGCCCTGCGGGCTCGTGTCGCTTGGGAGCGCTTGCCAACGCGGCTCGCGCTCCCGCCACGCGGCAGGCTACGCCCTACAGAGCGCTCGCCGCGTCACCGGCTCGCGCTCCCACCGCCCGGCAAGACCCACAGCCCGCCCTGCGGGCAGCAGCACTCCCGTCGCGCTCGGCGACGGGATCGATGACGGTGAGCGCGGAATCCTCGCAGCTTGCGGAGACAGAACATGTGTTCGGTCCGGGGGGCGCCCTAGACTCCGGCGTCCCGATGAGCGTCTCCGGTACGAACGGCCACATTCCCGGCCCGATGGCTCCGCCCCAGAATCTGGAGGCAGAGCAGTCGGTGCTCGGTGCCGTGCTGCTCTCGGACACCGCGCTCCCGGCGCTCATCATCGACGAGCGGCTGAGTGCCGAGGACTTCTACCGCGAGAGCCACGGGCGCATCTACCAGGCGATGCTGGACCTGCATTCGCAGGGCGAGCCGGTGGACGCGCTGACGCTGGTCGAGCACCTCAAGCAGGCGGGGGAGCTCGAGGCGGTGGGCGGCGCGGCGACCGTGGAGCTGCTGGCCGGCTCGGTCCCGGCGGTCGGCAACCTGCGCCAGTACGCGCGCATCGTGCGCGAGAACGCGATGCTGCGGCGGCTGCTCAACGCGGCATACGAGATCCAGGCGCAGGTGCACGGGCACGAGGCGCTGCCGCGCGACCTGGTCGACATGGCCGAGCGCGCGATTCTCGAGGTCGCCCACGAGGACTCGCGCAAGGACTTCCGCTCGATCGAGCAGCTGCTGGACTCGGAGCTCGACAAGCTCCAGCGGCTCTCGCTGGAGGGGACACCGATCACCGGCACGGCGTCCGGCTTCGAGGACCTGGACGCGATCACCGGCGGCTTCCAGCCCGGCAACCTGATCATCCTGGCCGCGCGCCCCTCGATGGGCAAGAGCGCGCTGATGGCGAACTTCGCGGAGAACGCGTCGCTGAACTCCAACAAGGCGGTCGCGCTGTTCAGCCTGGAGATGTCCGAGGGTGAGCTCGCGCAGCGCTTCATCGCGTCCCAGGCGTCGATCAAAGGCGACGACCTGCGCAAGGGCCGCGTCCCGCAGTCGCGCTGGGGCAAGATCCTGCAGGCGTCGGCGCGGCTCGCGCATTCCAAGCTCTACATCGACGACTCGTCGGACCTCTCGGTCCTGGACGTGCGCGCGAAGGCTCGGCGGCTCGCGCAGCAGAACGCGGACGGGCTGAGCCTGATCCTGATCGACTACCTGCAGCTGATGCGCGCGGCCGGCAATGTCGAGAACCGCGTCGAGCAGATCGGCCAGATCAGCCGCGGCCTGAAGACGCTGGCGCGTGAGCTCGAGGTGCCGGTGATCGCGCTGTCGCAGCTCAACCGCGGCGTCGAGCAGCGCACGGACAAGCGCCCGGTGCTCTCGGATCTGCGCGAGTCGGGCGCGATCGAGCAGGACGCCGACCTGGTGATGTTCGTCTATCGCGACGAGTACTACGACAAGGAGTCCGAGCGCGAGGGGATCGCGGACATCATCATCGCCAAGCACCGCAACGGCGGCCTCGGGACCATCGAGCTGACGTTCCAGAAGGAATACCCGCGTTTCATGTCCTACGTCGGGGACGACGGCTACTGATGGAATGCCCGGACGGACGCTGCGACGGCTCCGGCTTTCTGTACGACGAGGAGCGCCGGCGCGCGCGGCCCTGCTCGTGCCGGCCGCAGCGCCAGGCGCGCAAGCGCGCGGCGGCGGTGGCCGGGCGCATCCCGAAGGCGTTCCGCGAAGTGAGCTTCGAGCGCGAGCCGCTCCCGTCGCTGCAGCGTGCCTACCCGCACGTCGTGCGCGAGGTTCGGCGCTTCTGCGCCGACATCGGCGCGCAGCTCGACGCCGGCCGCGGGATGTGGTTCACCGGCGACTTCGGGACCGGCAAGACGACGCTGGCGATGCTGATCTCCAAGACCGTGATGGAGTCCGACCGCACCGTCGCGATCTACAGCCTGCCGCGACTGCTGACGATGCTGCGCGAGACGTTTCGCGACGACGCCCGCTACAGCCTCAGCGAGCTGATGGACAAGCTGTGCTCGGTCGACCTGCTGCACATCGACGACGTCGGGGCCGAGCAGACGACGAGCTGGGTGCTCGAGCAGCTCTACACGGTGGTCAACACGCGCTACGAGGAGCGCCGCTCGATGGTGCTGACCACGAACCTGATCGAGCAGGAGCGGCGGCGCCCCAAGGGCGTGCCCGAGGACGAGTTCGACGCCCGCCACGACGCGCTGCTGCGCGAGCAGATCGGCGACCGGACGGTCTCGCGGCTCTACGAGATGTGCGGCACGCCGCTGCCGATGTTCGGCGAGGACCGGCGCCTGGAGAGCGAGTTCGACCTGCCGCAGCTGCACGCCGAGGAAGGCACGCCGTTCGTCTACGGGCGCCGGCGCGGTGCGCCGTAGACTGGACTCACGAAATGGCCGGCATCGTGATCGTGGGCGCCCAGTGGGGCGACGAGGGCAAGGGCAAGGTCGTCGACCTCCTCGCCGAGAAGGCGGACCTGGTGATCCGCTTCCAGGGTGGCAACAACGCGGGGCACACCATCGTCCGGGACGGCGTGTCGTGGAAGTTCCACCTGATCCCCTCGGGGATCCTCTACCCCGGCAAGCTGTGCGCGATCGGCAACGGGGTGGTGATCGACCCGAAGGTGCTGACGGGCGAGCTGGACGATCTGCGCTCCAAGCAGGTCGACCTCTCCGGGCTGCGCATCAGCGCCAACGCACACCTGATCATGCCGTACCACATGCTGCTCGACCACGCCGGCGAGGCGAAGCTCGGGCGGCTGCAGATCGGCACCACGCGGCGCGGCATCGGTCCCTGCTACGCCGACAAGGCGGCGCGCCTGGGCATCCGCGTGCAGGACCTGCTGGACGAGAAGATCCTCAAGAAGAAGATCGTCGCCGCGATGGAGCCCAAGCGCCTCCAGCTGCGCCCGTTCGCGAAGTCACCCGAACTCGACCTGCAGTCGATGACCGAGGACTACCTGACCTACGGGCACCGGATCGCGCAGTACGTCGCCGACACCGCGCGGCTCACGTGGGACCAGCTGGACCGCGGCGTCAACGTCCTCTTCGAGGGCGCGCAGGGCACGCTGCTGGACATCGACCACGGCACCTATCCGTTCGTGACGTCGTCGAACCCGGTCTCCGCCTCGGCCTGCACCGGCACGGGCGTCGGACCGAAGGACATCGACGAGATCTGGGGGATCGCGAAGGCCTACGCCACGCGCGTGGGCTCGGGTCCGTTCCCGACCGAGATCGACGACGAGTTGGGCATCACCCTGCGCGAGGCCGGCGGCGAGTACGGCACCACGACCGGCCGGGCGCGGCGCGTCGGCTGGATCGACCTCGTCGCGCTGCGCTATGCCACGCGGATCAACTCGCTCACCCATCTCGCGGTGACCAAGCTCGACGTGCTGACCGGCCTCGGGAGCCTCAACGTCTGCACCCGCTACCGCGGCAGCGAAGAGGCGACGTTCGACCACTATCCCTACCACCAGACGGTGATGCACCAGGCGTCGGGTGAGTACGAGCGGCTGCCGGGCTGGGATGAGGACATCTCGGACGCCCGCGAGGAGCGCGACCTGCCGCAGGCCGCCCGCGACTACCTGCAGTTCATCTCGGACTTCGTGGGCGTGCCGATCGCGCTGATCGGCGTCGGCCCGGGGCGCGACCAGGTGATCTGGACGGAAGCGGGGCGCAACAGCCTCGCGGCCCAGACGGTCGTCACCGTCTAGGTTCGATCCACGACGACGCGCGAGTCGACGATCATGTCGTGCAGCGCGCGGTTCTGCTCGTCCCAGAGCGGCCACAGACAGTCGAGCAGCGTCCCGATGCCGCCGGTCACCCACCCGAACAGGATGTGCTTGATCACGGCCTCGCGGAGCAGCGCGTAGCCGAAGTCGACCGGCCGGCCGTCGACCCGGACGACCCGCAGGCCGAGCGCCATGCGCCCGACCGTCTTGCCGTTGGTGCGCGCCATCATCACGGGCGCGTAGATGAGCGAGACGGCGATCACGCAGCCCAACCAGGCCAGGACGCCGAGGATCAGGGCCACCGTCCCTGTGGCGTCGCCTAGGACGAACCCGGCGCCGACGAACCCGCCGAAGACGACGAACAGGACGACCGCGCCCGCGCAGACGATCAGGTTGTCGATCAGCTGTGCTCCCACGCGTGGCCACCACTCCGCGAGGTGCAGGCGCGGCGGCGCGTAGTACGGCGGCGGGCCGCCGGCGCCCGGGGGCGGCGGGGAGGTGTACATGAGAGCGAGCGTACCGTCAGCGCCAGCGTTCGAGACGGTCTTCCGCCCCGACGGCGCGGACGACCCGCGCCGGCACGCCCATCACGACGGCGCCCGCGGGGACGTCGTGCGTGACCACCGCGCCGGCCGCGACGTAGCCCTCCTCCCCGACCTCGACCCCCGGGACGAGCACGGCGCCGGCGCCGATGCGGCACGCCCGCCGCAGCGTCGCCCCGCGCAGCCGGTACTCCGGGCCGTGACGGGCCATCGTGTCGTCGTTGGACGTGATCGCCCCCGGGCCCACGAACACATCGTCCTCGACGCTGCAGTAGGCGGTGAGGTACACGTTCGTCTGCACGCGCACGCGCTCGCCGACCGTCACGTCGTTGTCGACCGTCGATCCGCGCCCGATCACCGTTCCGGCTCCGATCACCGCGCGCTCGCGGACGAACGCCTGGTCGCCGATGATCACGTCCGCGCCGATGCGGGCGCCCGCGAAGATCACCGCGCCGGCGCCCACGTACACGCCGGCACCGAGCTCGAGCGGCACCGGCGCCGCACGCGAGGCCGTCGAGTGAGCGGCGAGCCGCCGCTGCTTGCCCAGCACGGCATGCGGACCGACTTCGCAGCCGTCCCCGATCAATGTGCCGGGGTAGACCACGGCGGTGGGGTGGATCTCAGGCGGCGACACGTCTCCGCGAAGCGTCCAGGTTGCGCTGCAGCGCGTCCAGCACGCGGACGACCCGCAGGCCGGCCTCGCCGTCCGACCGCGGCCGCCGACCCTCCTGCACGCAGTCGATGAAGTGCTCGCACTCGATCCGCAGCGGCTCGCGATTGGGCACGCGCGGGCTGCGAATGTCCCCCGAGCGCATCACGTACTCCCCCCACGACTGGGCATCCTCGTCGAAGCCCTTGTCGTAGACCGTCACCTTGCGCTCGAGCTCCATGTCGTCGAACGTCGCCATCTGCTTGTCGCCGACGAGGGTGAAGCTGCGCGTCTTGTGCGGGTCCAGCCACGACATGTGCAGGTGGGCGGCCAGGCCGGACGGGAAACGCAGGAAGCAGAACACGACGTCCTCGATCCCCGCGTGCACGTAGGACTCGCCGCGCGCCTCGATCACGTCCGGCTCCTCGCCCGCCAGGTGCAGTACGACCGACACGTCGTGCGCCCCGAGCGACCAGAGCGCGTTCTCCTCGGTCCGGAGCTGGCCGAGATTGAGCCGGTGCGAATAGATGTAGAGGATCTTTCCCAGCTCCCCGGACGCGGCAATCCCCTGCAGTGTCTCGACGCCCGGGTGGTAGACGAGCAGGTGGCCCACCATCAGGATGCGGTCCGCCGCCGTCGCGGCCGCGACGGCGGCCTCGGCGTCGGCGACGGTATAGGCCAGCGGCTTCTCCACGAAGCAGTGCTTGCCCGCCGCGAGCACGCGCTGGGCCAGCGGGCCGTGCGTGGCGACCGGCGTGGCGAGCACGATCGCGTCGAGCTCGCCGTCGCTGAGCAGATCGTCGAGCCGCGTGGTGAAGCGCGCGGTGGGGAACGCGGCCGCCCAGCGCTCGTGGCGCTCAGCGCGCTCGTCGCAGCACCACGCCAGCTCGCAGCCGCCGATCGCGGCGAAGTTGCGAGCGAGGTTGGGGCCCCAGTAGCCGAGGCCGACGACGCCGACGCGGATCACGCCGACATCCTAAGCAGGGCCTCGACGACGCGCTCTCCCGCCCGGCCGTCGCCATACAGCGGCGGGCGGGATTCCGGCGGCGTGCGTTCCAGCGCCGCGCGCGCCCGGTCGAGGTCGAGGTCGACGAGCACGTTCCAGCCGGCAGCGACGGTTTCGCGCCATTCGGTCGTGTCGCGCAGGGTCACGCACGGTACGCCCGCGAGGTAGGCCTCTTTCTGGACGCCACCCGAATCGGTCAGGACGGCGCGGGCGCCGGTCAGCAGCGCCGCGAACTCGAGGTACCCCAAGGGCGGGGTGAGAACGACGCCGTCGAGCGTCAGCTCAGCTTCCTCCAATCGCGCGCGCGTGCGCGGGTGCAACGGGAGGACGACCGGCCCGGGGACCCCGGTCAGCACGTCGACGAGCTTGCGCAGCCGCGCCGGGTCGTCGACGTTGCCGGCGCGGTGGGCGGTGGCGAGCACGTAGCCGCCGCGCTCGACGCCGAGCCGCGTGAGCATCGCGCCGTCCACGCGCGGCGCGACGAGCGCGAACACGTCGACCATCACGTCCCCGACCACCACGACGTCGCCCGCCACGCGCTCGCCCCGCAGCGTCTCCGCGGCGGCGGCGGAGGAGCACAGCAGCAGCGAGGCGGCATGGTCGGTCAGGACGCGGTTGAGCTCCTCCGGCATCCGGCGGTCGTACGAGCGCATGCCGGCCTCGACGTGCGCGACCGGAATCTGCGCCTGGGCGCCCGCCAGCGCTCCCGCCAGCGTCGAGTTCGTGTCGCCATAGACGAGCACGGCGTCGGGGCGCTCGCCCGCGAGGAGGGGCTCGAGCGCGGCGAGCATCACCGCCGTCTGCGCCGCATTCGTCCCCCCGCCGGCCTCGAGGCGGTGTTCCGGCCGCGGCAGCCCGAGCTCGTCGAAGAACACGCGAGAGAGCGCGTCGTCGTAGTGCTGGCCCGTGTGCACGAGCACCTCGTCGGCGACGGCGCGGAGCCGCTGCGAGACGGCCGCAGCCTTCACGAACTGCGGGCGGTTGCCGATGACGGTTAGAACTCGCACTGAAAACGGGTACTACGGAAACATGGCGCTTTTGCGGGGGATTCGCCACCTCGTCTGGTATCTCGACTACCAGTGTGGCGGCGCCCGCCGGCGGTGCCGCTAGGTCGGCGCTTCGACGCGCCGCTCCGACGCCAGCGCGGCCGCGAGCACTACCACGACTGCGCCGAGTTGCAGCACGGCGGCCGCCAAACCGAGCGGGATCGTAGCGAGCGCGAGCACCGCGCCGACCGGCCGCCCGATCCCGCGCCCGATCGCGAGCGAGCGCCGAAACAGCACATCGCCGGCCAGGAAGACCGCCAGGCCGCCGCCCAGCGCCACGGCGTGCGCCGTGTCGAGCCCGTGCCCCGGGTGCGCGATCACCTGCTCCTCGGCCGCCGCGATCGCGATCACGCCGAACAGCAGCAACAGGTGCCAGTAACCGAAGGCCTCGATCGCGAGCCACGAGCGCCGCGCCTGCGGTGCCGCGCCGAGCGCTGCCTCGGCCTCCTCGTCGTCGCCGCCGAAGTACGTCCACCACAGGAGCCCGCTGAGCGCGAGCCCGAGCACCGCGACGCCCGCGAGCCGCCAGTCGAGCGCGAGCGCCTCGGCACCCGTGCCGACCGCCACGACCGACTCGCCGATCGCGATCAGCACCACCAGCCCGTGCCGCTCGACGAAGTGCGCGGGCGTGATCTCAAAGCCCGCCGCGCCGCGAATGAGAATCGGCGTCACGATCCATTCGAGCACGAACGCGAGCGCCCACAGCACGTACTGCGCCGTCCCGCCGACGATCCCGCCCGCCAGCACCAGCAGCGCGGACAGGATGTTGTACGGCGCCAAGCCCAGCACCGCCCGCACGGTGCGCGCCTCGGTCGCCTTCGTGAACAACCCCAGATGCACGACCACCACCAGCAGATACGCCACGCCGAACGCCCGCCCGCCCTCCCCGAACGCGCGCGGAACGGCCAGCGACAGGATCAGGAACGCGGCCATCCCGCCGAGCAGCAGCGCCCGCCGCTCCACCCGGTCCGGCGCCACCAGGTTCGTCAACCACGCATACCCGGCGTACATCCACCAGATCACGCCCAGCATCAGCACGACCTGCAGCGCGCCGCGCAGCGTCGGCTCGTGCCCGAGCACGGACGTCAGCTGCGTGATCGTGAAGACGAAGACGAGGTCGAAGAACAGCTCGAGTGTCGAGACGCGTACCGCCGCGTCTGGCGTGTTCTCGTCAGCCACGAGACGCATTCTGCCGGGCGCGAGACCTCGCCCTCAGGCGAGCCTTGCAATGCCCCCGCCAGGAATCGAACCTGGAACCTTCGGATTACGAGAGGCAGGATCTGAGCCGCGTTTGGCTTTGCAGAGCCAGTTGCGGCGCTCGTAGTTGCTCCCAGTTGCCCTCAGTTTTGCCGAGTTCGGGACACGGTTCGGGACACGGTCGAGGTCGCCCGATCTGATCGGCAGGTCGGAGGGCACCGTGGGACTGCCTCCTGTCGCTGGCCGAACAGAGCGCAGTCCCGAACCGCGGCGCGGTCGCTGGGACGACGCTACGCGGGTCCGCGGACCGCTACGCGAACCTCCCAGCGGGGTAAGCGCGCAAACGACAGTCGCCGAGAGGCGGACAGGTTCGCTCGCGAGCTGGCGACCCCGGAGCGCTTGCTGGAGAACGTCTCCATACGGTGCAGCGGCTGGCGCGCGGCGACGGAGTCTTCCAACGGCGCGTCGGGGCGCAGGTCGAACAGTGAAGATGTTCACGCGCGACACCGATGGGTGCCCCCCGGTCGTCGGCTCCGCGGCGGCGGTGAGCTAGTGGAGTACCCGGCAACGTTGGCCGGGTTTACGTAACAAGGCTCGCGGCCCTGGGCGTCGAATCCTCGCGTCGAGATGGCTCGGCGCGAGGGGGCAGACTTGGCGGCCAGGGTGCAGTTGCGCGAGATCACCAACGATGAGGGCAACCGGTTGTTGCGGATCGTGCGCCGCACGTCGGGGTCGGTGGTGACGTGGCGGCGCGCGCAGATCGTGTTGTTGTCGGCGCAGGGCATGACGCCGCTGCGGATCAGCGAGGTCGTGTTCACCGATCCCGACACGGTCCGCGACGTGATCCACAACTTCAACCGCGACGGCTTTGACGCGCTCTATCCGCGCTATCGGGGCGGGCGGCCGCAGACGTTCACGCTGCCCAAACGCCAGGAGATCAAGCGCATCGCGCTGAGCGATCCGCAGGACCTCGGCCAGCCGTTTGCGACATGGTCGCTGGCCAAGCTGGCGGACTATCTGGTCGCCGAGGGGGTGGTCACGGACATCTCCCACGAAGGGCTGCGGCAGTTGCTGCACCACGAGGGCGTCCGCTTTCAAGCGGTGAGGACGTGGAAGCGCTCCAACGACCCGAACTTCGAGGCCAAACGCGACCGGATCGTCGAGCTCTACGCGCTCGCCGAGGCCGGCCAGGCGGTCGTGATCTGCCTCGACGAGTTCGGGCCGCTGAACCTGCAGCCGCAGCCCGGCGGCAAAGGCTGGGCGCCTCGAGCCAAGCCCAAGCGGATCCGCGCGACGTTCAATCGCCCGCATGGCGTCCGCCACCTGATCGCGGCCTACGACGTCAGCGCCGACCGGCTCTACGGCCATATCAAAGCGCGCAAGAGCCGTGTCGAGTTCCTCGCCTTCTGCCGCTACATCCGCAGCCGCTACCCGCCCGAGATCCGACTGCACTTCGTGCTGGACAACTTCAGCCCGCACAAGGGCGAGACGATCCGCCAATGGGCCGCCGACCACAACGTCGAACTCGCCTACACACCCTTCTACGCGTCCTGGCTGAACCGCATCGAGGCGCAGTTCCGGGCGTTGCGCTACTTCACGCTGGCCGGCACCGACCACCCCGACCACGCCACCCAGGCCAGGCCGATCCGGCGCTACATCGCCTGGCGCAACCGCAACACCGATAACCCGCGCCTACGCGCGCTCGTCAACACGGCCAACGTTGCCTGACGCTCCACTAGCTCGACGGGCTCGGCGTGGTGACCTGCTGCGACGTGCAACGGGCAGCACCCGTCAGACGATTCGCCCGTGGTGTCACTGACGCCCGCGTCGACCGATGGACGCGGACCAAGACGAAGGCGCAGCAGGTCCGGCGGGCTTCTCGTTGAGCCGAGCTAATGACAAGCGATACCAGCGGACGCTGGAACTCCTCGTGGCGTGAGGGGGCGAGAATCGGGGGTCGGTACCTAAAGGGGGATATGCAACCTTCAGCGGCAAATCCTACGTGCCTCGGCAGGAGGCCTTTTTCGAGCCGTCTGGAATCCGGACCGGACGTCGCGTGCCTCTCATGATGGGCAGCGTCGACGACGGACGGGTGCCCGATCAGGCCGTCCGAACGGCTGAGATCAACGCCAGTGCGCGTGCCCGTGAACGACTGACCGATCTCTGTCTACGAACGACGTCGACGTCGATCGGCCGTCAGGATGCCTCAGCCTCACGCGTGGCGCGCGCTATGCGCGCCTTCCGCGCGGAGCGCGCCGTGCGCCGTGCGCGCTGCATCAAGCGCTCAATAGGCTGCACCTCGGCAATTGTGGTGCGGCGTGCGCGCAGCGAAGCACCGCCGAGTTCGGCCATGAGGTCCGCGGCCGTCTCGATGGCATCGCGTCCGCAGAAGGCGATCGCGTACTCCTGCGGCTCGCCGTCGCACAGCGCGAACCATGACGCCTGTATCAGCGCGTCGCCGGCCGCGAGCGCTTCCAGGAGCGGTGCAATGTGGCGCTGCCCGGCCTCGGCGAAGACGAGCTGCGTCCCTGGCTCCATCACGCCGGGTGGAGGCTGCTCCTCCGCCCGTGCCCCCCGCACTGCAGCTGCACCTGTATCAGGCAGGAAGTACGCGACGGTCGCCGGTCTGCCCCGGGCACCGGGCTCTCGCTTCCCCGGCTCGCGGTGTTCGAGCAAGCCGGCTTCCTGCATCGCCTCTGCGTCGCGCTTGACGTTGGACGAGTGGCCGCCGATGGCCGCTGCGATGCCGGGTGCAGTCAGCGTACGTCCGTCAGCCTGGAGAAGCGCTTGGCCGATCGCGAGCCACGCTGGTCGATCCCACGGAGACTCGGGGTGGTCCATTGCAGCTCATACTCTAATTCACGGCCGGCGCAATGAGGAATCCTTGCTGTCTGTCTCCAATCTCGTCCGCTGCAGGCACGAGAATTACAGTCGTGACTGGAACTCGACGCGACGCCCGGCAGCCCGATCGGCGTGCGCGTGCCCTGCGGCCCCCCCTGCGCTCCATGGTGCGGCCCCGCATGCGCTCGCGCGCGCTTAGGATGGTCAGCCCGCCGACAGGCCCGACCGGCCTGCTGCGGCGGTTCGTGACCATGGATCGAGACAAGCTCCGCGAGCTGCACTGCATCATGCCTATCGAGAACCTGCCCTCGGTGATGACGAACGGCATCCTGTCGCACCGCCGCGCGCAGGCCGTAGCTCATGAGTCAGTGGCTGACCCCGAAGTTCAAGAGCGCCGGGCGCGGGTGCGCGTTCCTGGCGGGCGGCCGCTCCACGAGTACGCCAACCTGTACTTCCATGCTCGGAACCCGATGATGTATCGGCGGCAAGAACGCCACGCCGACCTGACCGTGCTGAGCGTCGATACGGATGTGCTCGACCTGCCGGGTGTCGTCGTGACGGACCGCAACGCCGCCGCCGACTTCGTGCGCTTTGAGCCGTCGCCTCATGGCCTGGCGATCGTCGACGAGGCGCTGACGTTCGCGGAGTCGTGGAACCACAGCGAGTACTTCGAAAAGGTCCGCCGCCGGCAGGCGAAGCAGGCCGAGGTCTTGGTGCCCGACCGCGTGCTGCCGATGTACATCAAGGGCGCGTACGTGTCGTGCCCGGCGGGCGAGAACGCGCTTGTGGCGCTCGGCACCGGGTGCCCCGTAAGGCAACACCGACACCTCTTCTTTCGATGATGACGACCGACACTGCCAACGTGAAGATCCGCCAAGGCGATCTGTTCGAGAGCGACGCGCAGACGCTCGTGAACACGGTCAACACCGTGGGCGTTATGGGCAAGGGCATTGCGCTCGGCTTCAAGCAGCGGTTCCCGTCGATGTTCGATGAGTACCGGGCGCTGTGCGAGGCGGGCGAGGTCCGGCTCGGCCGGCCGTACCTGTGGACCCCGATGGTCGGCAAGTCGGTCATCAACTTCCCGACGAAGGACCACTGGCGCTCGCAGTCGAAGCTCGCGGACATCGTGGCGGGCCTGCGCTACCTCGCCGCTCACGTGCACGAGTGGGGTGTGGAATCGCTCGCCGTGCCCCCGCTTGGCTGCGGCGAGGGCGGGCTGGAGTGGCGCGTCGTGGGGCCGGTGCTGTACGAGCACCTGACCGGGCTCGGCATCCCGGTGACGATCTACGCTCCGTTCAACGCGCCGCAGGCCGAACTACAGATCGAGTACCTAGAGGATCAGCTCGCGCACATCGGCCACGGCGACGGGCCGACTGCCCCCGAGTCAAAGGTGCCTGTCGCGGCGGTGGCGCTAGTGGAGGTTCTGTCGCGGCTGCAGGCGAACCCCTACCAGCCGCCGGTAGGCCGGGTGTTCTTCCAGAAGCTCGCGTACTTCGCGACCGAGATCGGGCTGCCGACAGGCCTGAGGTTCGAGCGAAAGTCCTACGGCCCGTTCGCCGCCGGGCTCAAGCCGCTGACGAGCCGGTTGCTCAACAACGGCTTGGTGGACGAACAGTCGGACGGTAACCGGATCGCCGTCAAGGTCGGGCCAGCGTACGAGAGGGCACGCGACGCGTACGTCGAGGAACTGGCGAAGTTCGAGCCGACGATCGACACGCTAGTGGACCTCTTTAGCCGGATGACGTCGCGACGTGCGGAGCTGGCCGCGACCGTGCACTACTCCGCGCGTCAGCTCTGGCTCGCCAACGACAAGGAGCCGGCAGCCGAGCTTGACGTGCTTGCCTACGTCAAGGAGTGGAAGGCGCGTCGCAGGCCGGAGTTCACTGAGCTGGAGATGGCGGAGACGATCCGAAACTTGGCGATGCTCGGGTGGATGCGAGTGAAACCGAGTCCTGAGCTGCCGGTCGCAGCGGATGTGGCATAGCTGCGCCGCTCCGTCCGCGGCGTCGCCTGAGTTCCTGATCGTCGCGCGTCGACAAGCCTCTGGACGCGTTCGGCTCTTGCGGACGGACGGTGCGAGAGCCGCCTAAGCACCGCAGTGCAAGTGCGTGCCGCTCTTTGTGCCGCTCTTTGTCGTTCTCGTTCGAGGTGTGGGGCGTGAGACGACGCTGGATTGTCCGGATCTGCGGGGTCGGGGCGACCTACTCGGACGAGCTCTCGCTGGACGGGCGTCGGCTAGGGTGCGGAGTCGCTCAAGGCCCTCGGGAATGCAGAGATCGTGGCTCGGCTTGGATGATCGGCTGTCGTGGCGCGCGTACACTTGCCTTGTGTCGATGCAGTCCTCCGCCGCCGGCGAGCAGCCGCACCTCGAGCTTCCTGTCGAGGAACTCCTGCGCCGCGCCCGCCCGCTGCCGACGTCCGGCGAGATGGTGATCGAGGACTTGAGCACGGAGGAAGGCGCCGCCTTCCTCGCCGCGATCGACTCGTGAGTGCCGCGCCGCGGCGGGGGCCGATCGTGATCGACACGGACGTCTTCAGCGCCGAGCTCGTGCCCGGGTCGAAGCTGGCCGAGCGGTACGCGCCGATCATCGCCGGCCGGCCCGCGTTCATCTCGTTTCAGACGGCCACGGAATTGCGCTACGGCGCGCTCCGGCGGGGCTGGGGCGCCGCGCGGATGCTGAAGCTCGATGTGCGGCTCCGATACGCCGAGATCATTCATACCGGCCCCGAGCTCGTGTTGGTTCACGCAGGCCTACGCGCTGACTGCGAAGCGGTCGGTCACGCGCTCGCCCAACGCGCGCACAACGCCGACCGATGGATCGCGGCGACTGCGCTGCGCTTGGGCGTTCCGCTCGTCTCGAACGACCGGATCTTCCGCGGCGTGCCCGGACTCGCGCTCGAGTCTGCGTCAGCCTGAGGCGGCGCGCGCTGTCGCGGGCCGCCGGAAGTGCGACCCGCTGATCCGATTGTGGCCATGACGGTCGCGCCAGCGGCTAGTCAGGTAGAGGCCCTCGCTCGGAATCGGGAATGCAACCCGCCGCAGTCGCCCGGCACGACTGGGAGATGTCATCGGCACGACGCGGTGCTTGAACTCGTTTGCCCAAATCGGCGGTTCGTCGGCCTAAGGGCTACATGCTCTCGATCGGCAAGCTCGCCGTCGGTCAGTCCGACTACTACTTCGAGCAGGGCGCGGCGCGGTGACGCGCGCGAGCTCGGTGAGCTCGGGCGTCGACGACTACTACCTGAGCGGCCCTGAGGCGCCCGGCGTGTGGACGGGCGCCGGGGCTCGGATGCTGGGTCTGGGCGGCGAGGTCGACGCGGTGCGTCTCGATCGGGTGTTGAGCGGACTGCATCCGGCGCCGGGCGAGGCATTGGGGCGGATCGTCGCGCGGCGGGTGCCCGGCTTCGACCTGACGTTCTCGGCGCCGAAGAGCGTGAGCGTGTTGTTCGGCGTTGGCGACGCTCGGCTCCGCGCCGCGATCCGAGACGCGCACGACCGGGCGGTCGACGACGCGCTCTCGTACGTCGAGGGGGAGGCTGGCGTGACCCGGCGTGGCGCGGGAGGCACGGCGGTGATCCGCGGCCGCGGGCTGATCGCGGCGGCGTTCCGGCATCGGACGTCGCGCGCCGGTGACCCGCAGCTCACACGCACGTCCTGGTGGCGAACCTGATTGGGAATGACGGGGCGGATTCCACTGAACGTCGCAACACCGACGTATGACGGAGGTGGCGATGCGCGAGCGACGAAGGACTCCGGCGGGGGGTGTGCAGGCGGAAAAGCAGCAGCAGTACGTGCGTCTGATCGCCCAGGGGCTCAACAACTCGGAGGCGTGTCGGCTGGTCGGGATCAACCGCAAGACAGGCAACCGGTGGCGTTACGGTCGGACGGTCGTCAATACCGCCGGGGAGCTCGTTCGCTATCCGGCGGTCAGGGTTGCCGCACCCAAGTCGCGCAGCCCGCGGTATCTGTCCGAGCCGGAGCGGATCGCGATCGCCGATCGGCTCACGTGTGGCGAGGGCGTGCGCGCGATCGCCCGCGAACTGGGCCGCGCGCCCTCGACGATCAGTCGCGAGATCGCTCGCAACAGCGACCCTGACGGGCGCTACCTGCCCCATCACGCCGAGCACGCCGCCCGGGCTCGGTCGCGTCGGCCGCGGCCGCGGCGCGTCGCCACCGATGGCGTGCTGGCCGGAGTCATCGCCCGGTTGCTGGGGCAGCGCTGGAGCCCGGAGCAAGTCGCGCACGAGCTGCGGATCGTGTTCGCCGGTCAGCCACGGCGACAACTGTGCACGGAGTCGATCTATCAAGCGATCTATGACCCGGACGTCGAGCTCACTCGTCCCGCGCGCCGGCGTCGCCGTCGTCGCCGGCTGGCCGGGCTGCAACGGCGCGGGCGGCTGACCGCGATGACAATGATCGCTCAACGGCCGGTCGAGGTCGACGACCGCGTCCAGTTCGGGCACTGGGAGGGCGACCTGATCATGGGCCCGAGCAACCGCAGCGCCATCGGCACGCTGATCGAACGCCGCAGCCGGTTCGTGATCCTGCTGGCCTTCCCCGGGGCCGTCGCGACCGCCGATGCCGTCCGCCACGCGATCACCACCGCGTTGGTGAGCCTGCCCGTGGGGCTGCGCCGGACGCTGACCTGGGATCAAGGCAAGGAGCTCGCCCTGCACCAGCAGATCACCGCCCGCACCGGTACCCAGGTGTACTTCTGCGACGCCCACGCTCCCTGGCAGCGCGGCAGCAACGAGAACGTCAACGGCCTGCTGCGCGACTACTTCCCCAAGAGCACCGACCTCAGCGTCCACACCGCCGACAGCATCCGGGGCGTCGCCATCGAACTCAACCACCGGCCTCGCAAGACCCTCGACTGGAACCGGCCCGCAGACCTCTTCGCCGACGCACGCATCGCCGCCTGAAACCAACGCGCCAGGACGTCGCCCGCTCCGCCACGACTCGACCAGAACGCTCGCTCCCTATCGAGAAACAGAACTCTCTGCGATCACCGAACCAGCTTCGCCGCTTCGCGGCTCAGGTCATCCCAGAAATTGATCTATCAACAACCAACACCTGAAGGCCAAGCCGCACCGGTGGCTCTCAGGCGACTACGATCGAGACGACCCGTTGCGACGCTGAGTGGAATTCCCACCATCGCGCCGGGGCCAGCGCAAGCCGTCGTTCTCACCTGATCCTCGGCGAGGACGGGCGCTGGGGAACGCTCGACGGCCGGCGGACTACGCGCACGCGAAGACGGCCTGCTATCTCTGCGAGCTGCGGTTGCGAGCGCTGCTGACGCGTGAGCTCGGATTCGAGTGGGGACCGGTTCGCAACGGGATCGCCGACGTGGTCGGCGTGTCCGCCGGCCTTCGGCGGGCGTTCAGCCGGCGGCGGGCTGACATCGAGGCGGAGATGGCTCGGCGCTGGACGACCCGCGCCGCCGCGGCCCAGGTCGCCGCCCTCGCGACGAGGCGGGCGAAGGACTACGGCGTGACCCCGGAGCAGCTCGTGCCGGAGTGGCGCGAGCGGGCGGCGACGCTCGGGCTGAACGCGACCGCGCTCCGCTCCATCTTGGGTCGCGAACGCACGCCGGAGATTGGCGAACCTGGAGTACCTGTTTGATCGACTCGGCGGGCCGGAAGGGTTGACGGCGCAGCGGTCGAGCTTCGCTCGGAAGGACGTGCTTCAGTCGTTGGCGGGGGAGCTCCCAGTTGGCGCGGACGTCGACGAGCTCGAACGGATGGCCGACCGCTTCCTCGTCACAGCGGGTCGTCGTGCTCGCGACGGGGGACGCCGCAGAACGGCGGTACTCGACGCCTGAGCTGCTGGGGCGCGAACGTCGGGTTCTCGAAGTAGCAGCGGCTGCCTGCGACGCGAGACGTGGCGTGGCCATGGAGCGCGCGGTCGAGCGGGCGCTTCGGGCGAGGCCGACGATGGCCGCGGAGCAGGCGGAGATGGTGCGGCGGCTGTGCTCGGAGGGCGACGGCGTTGCCGTCGTCATCGGCCAGGCCGGAACCGGGAAGACGTATGCGCTGGCCGCCGCGCGCGAGGCGTGGGAGTCGAGCGGCCGGCGGGTCGTGGGCGCGGCGCTGGGTCGGCGGGCCGCGCTGGAACTCGAAGCGGGCGCGGGCATCGAGAGTACGAGCATCGCCGCACTGCTCGACGAGCTACGCCGCCGGCCAACCGTGACGCTGCGGCGCGGGTCGGTGCTCGCAATCGATGAAGCCGGGATGGTGCCGACGCGCGTGCTCGCCGAGCTGGTCGAGCACGTTGAGCGGGCCGGCGCGAAGTTGGTCCTGGTCGGCGACGACCGGCAGCTGCCCGAGATCGGTGCGGGCGGTGCGTTCCGGGCGCTGGCGGCGCGGCTGCCGGCGATCGAGCTCCACGAGAATCGGCGCCAGGCGGCCGAGTGGGAACGCGAGGCGCTCAAGCTGCTGCGCGACGGAGATGCGGAAGGCGCCGCCGGGCGGTACGAAGCTGCCGGGCGAGTCGTGGCGGACGACGACGCGAGCAAGCTCCGGCAGCGTTTGGTCGCCGAATGGTGGCGGGCGGGCGACCCGGGCGAGGCCGTAATGATCGCCTACCGACGGCGCGACGTGGCCGACCTGAACGGCCGCGCGCACGCGCTCATGCGCGCGAGCGGGGCGCTCGGGGAGACCGAGATCGCCGTCGGCGAGGTGAGCGCTGCCGCCGGGGATCACGTGTTGCTCAGGCGGAACGATCGCCGGCTGCGCGTTGTGAACGGCGAACGCGGTGTCGTCGTGGCCATCGACGCGGCGCGGCGCTCGGTCGACGTGCGCCTGGCGGGTGGCGTGGTGCCGCTTGATCGGGAGTACCTCGACGCCGAGGGCCGCGGTGGGCCGGCGCTCGCGCTCGGGTACGCGATCACCGGCCACGTGGCGCAGGGCATGACCTGCCGCCAGACGTTCGTGCTGGCGACCGACGGGCTTTCGAAGGAATGGGCCTATGTCGCGATGAGCCGGGGACGCGAAGGCAACCGGCTCTATGTCGTGCGCGACGACGCCGAGCGGGACGAGTACGCGCCCGCGACCGAGGCGAGGCCGGCGAGTGACGTCCTGCTCGCCGGGCTACGCCGCTCTGGCGCGCAGCAGAAGGCGTCCGAGGGCGACCCCGCTGCGCGGCGGTTGGTCATGCTCGCCGCGGAACTCGCCACCGCGGAGCGGGAGATGTACGCGGCGCAGCGTCGAGAGCGCGCCGTGGCGAACCGGCCGGGGCCGCACTGGTTCCAGCGGACCGCCCGCGAGCGGCGAGAGGATGAGCTACGCCGCGCGGGAAGAGAGACGGCGGCAGCAGCGAAGCGCGTGGAGCGCCTGCGCGAGCGCCGTGCGGAGCTACAGCGGGATGCCGCGGCGGAGCGAAGCCTCGCGCGCGGTTGCGGCGCCCGCGGACGGGCGGACCGGCTGCAGGCCCGGGAGCTGAGGAGGGGCGACTTCGGAATTGAGCGGTGACGTGGTTACGCGTCGATCTTCTCGGTGGCCTCTGGCTCGGCGATCGCGAACGCCTCGGCGACCAAGCGCGCCTCGTCCGGGCGGTGGGCGAAGTGGAGGTACTTCATGGTCGTCGTGATGTCCGCGTGCCCCATCCACTGCTGCACCATCCGGATGTCGGCCGCGGTGATCGTCCGCGTGCCGAAGGTGTGGCGCAAGTCGTGGAACCGCAATCGCCGGAGCCCGGCCCGCAGCAGGGCCGCCCGGTAGCGGCGGGCCAGCGCCGACGCGTCGAGGTAGCCGCCCGTGATGCCCGGGAACACGAGGTCGTCGGCGTCGGTGAACAGTTCGCGCTGGCCGAGCCGGGCGAGCATCTGGGCGACCACCGGCGCGAGGGGTACGGCGCGGGGATGGCCGCTCTTCGGCGTCGTCAGCCGGCCGCCGGCGTATGAGCCACACACGCGAACACATTCGGCGGCGAAGTCGACGTCGCGCCAGCGGAGGGGGACGAGCTCGCCGCGGCGCAGAGCGGTGAACGCGGCCGTGAGGAAGATCGCGGCGTCCTGCGGCGACGCAGCCGCGCGGACGAGGGCGAAGACCTTCTCCGGCGAGAAGACCTCGATGCCCGCCGACGTCCGGTGGCGCGGCTTCTCGACGTCGGCCAACGGGTTGATCGGCAGGTGGTGCAGCTTGCGCGCTCGGGTCATGATCCCGTTGAGGACCGTCAGGAGCTTGATCTTGGTCCGGTTGCTCATCCGCAGCGTGCCCTTCCAGGCCTCGATGCGGTCGGCGGTCACGTCCTCGATCCGCAGCGAACCGAACGCCGGCAGCAGGTGGGCCCGGATGACCGAGCGGTAGTCGCAGAGCGTCGACGGCTTGCGGTCCAGGTCATGCTCGACGTAGCGCAGGAACTCCTCGCACGCCGCGGCGAACGTCACGCCGGTGCGCACCATCCCGGGCAGCGTCCCAGCGTGCGCGAGCTCAATCACCTCGCGCAGCCACGCCTCGGCGGTGCGCTTGGTGAAGTAGCCCGCTCGCGGACGACCGCGCTCGGTCCAGGCGGGACCGATCGTCATGTGAACCTGGCGGCCGTCGGGGAGGCGGTACTTCGTTCGCCACACCGGACCGCGGGCGCCCTCGTGCCGGTAGACGTGGCCGGAGACGGGTTGCCGCATACCCCGAATAGCGAGAAGGGCGAAAACTTCGCCCCCGGGCGCATATCTCGGGACACAATCGGGACACAGTGGCTCTGAGCCACCCGCTCCGGAAACGACGAAACCGCGCCGTAGCGCGGTTTCGGTAGTGCCCCCGCCAGGAATCGAACCTGGAACCTTCGGATTAAGAGTCCGCTGCTCTGCCAGTTGAGCTACAAGGGCGAGGCCGCACAGGATAGCGGCGACGCTGGGCTACAGGGTCGGCGTGGCTGTCGGCGCGACGTTCTGCAGCGACTGCACGGTTGCCTGGTTCTTGGCCGAGTCCAGGGAGGTCTTGAGATCCTTCTTGTCGGCCGCCGGGGCGAGATCGATGGCCTTCTTGGCCGCCAGATCGCCCTTGCGGATCTGGTTGGCCTGATAGGCGAGGAGCGCGAGGTTGGAGAAGGTCTGCTGGGTCGGGTCGGCGTCGGTGACGATCTCCTGGGCGCCGACGGCCTCGTCGGCCTTGTTGAGCGTCAGGAACGCGGAGATCATCTGGCGGGCCAGGCGCTCGTCCGGGTTGGAGGGCTTGAGCGCGACGTACTTGTCCCAGGCCGCGCCGGCGGCGCTGAGTTGGCGCTTGCCGTCGGCGGTGTAGTCGCCGGTGGTCGAGTTCGGATCGACGGAGAGGCCGGCGAGCCGGATGCGGGCCTGGGCCAGCGCGGCCCATGCGGCGGGGTCGGTCGGCGTCGCGGTGGCCTTGGCGTTCGCCGACTGGACCTGAGCGATCAGCCGGTTCTTGGCCGCGTTGTCGCCGCCGCCCTGGTTCTTCTGGAACAGGTCCCCGATGCTGCCGCCGAGGCCGCTGGAACCGATGCCGAAGAAGACGAAGCCCATGAACATCAGCAGGGCGAGGCCGAGGTACACGGCTTTGACGGTTCGGCGCCGTCCGGCGCTGCGCAGGTCGAACAGCATGGTGAGAGCGGACTAGTCCTGATCGAAGGTGACGAGCTCCGGCTCCCGGGAGGGAAGCTCCTCGTCCTCGTCATCGAGGTCGATGGCCTCCTCCTCGGCGCGACCGCGGCGCGAGCGGCGGTCCAAGAGCCAGGACAACAGGATAGAGCCCTCGAACAACACGTACATCGGCGCCATCAGCAGCGTCATCGTCACCGGGTCCTGGCCCGGCAGCACCATGGCCAGCACGGCGATCACGAGGATCGCGTAGCGACGGTTGTGCGCCAGCTGGCTCGTGGTCACGATGCCGACCCGCGTGATCGCCACGAGGCCGATGGGAATCTGGAACAGCAGGCCCATCGCGGCCAGCAGCAGGATCACGAACTTGTAATACGGCTGCGCCTGCACCAGCACGTCGAACGCATCGGTATTGAAGTTCTGCAGGAACTTGATCGCGCTCGGGACCACCGTGTAGTAGCCGAACACGACCCCCAAGATGAACAGGACCGGAACCCCCAACATGACGGGGAGCGCGACCTGCCGCTCGCGCGGGGAGAACGCCGGCAGCACGAACGCGTACAGCTGGAACAAGATCAACGGCAACGAGATCAACAACGCCGCGTAGGCGCTGACCTTCAACGTCTCCATGAACGGCTCGCTGACCCCCAACGTGACCGGCCGGCGGCCCCGCACCGGCGGCGCCAGCCGCGCGGCCGCCTCGGCATCCGTCGCGGCCTGCAGATACGCCGCCCGCACCGACGCGTCCTCCGCGGCAGCCGCGGCCGCCCGATCGGTCGCGGCGGTCGAGAGCAGATAGACCTTCAGACCCTGATCGAAGCGCGCGCCCAGGACCAGCGGGTCCTTGGACCCGTTCTGCTCGGTATGCGCGAGCGGCTTGTTGAGGATGTTCAGCAGCCGGTCGTTCTGCCAGAAGCACACGACCAGCGCGGCCAGGAAGGCCACGAGACAGATGATGATCCGGACCCGGAGCTCGGTCAGGTGCTCGACGAGGCTCAGACGGTCCTCGTGTGAGACGGGACGAAGCGCCGGCATGAAACGGGCTGGTGGCTAGGTGGTGGTGCGCTCGCGGACGACCTCGCCCTCGAGCGGGTCGGGCTCACCCTCAGGGCGGCCGAGCGCGGCCTCCGCCTCACGGCGGCCCGAGGACGACTTGCGCCGCGGGCGCTCGTCCTCCTCCTCGTCATCGTCGTCGTCGCGATCCTTGCCGGCGATCGAGTCCTTGAATTCGCGCATGCCGGTGCCGAGCTGCTTCCCGAGGCCGGGCAGCCGCTTGGGACCGAAGATGAGAAGCACGATCACCAGCACGATGATCAGCTCCATGGGTCCGATGTTGGGCACCGCTCGCTCCCCGCTTCAGTGGTTGGCCAGCCACAGGTTTGACCTTCTGACGACTGTAGCGATACCTCGCGCAACGAGATGAGTCAAGTCCGCCGAGCGTTCGCCGATCTATCTGAGGGACAGCGACCTTCCGTTGCCCATCCGGAACGACCCAGGACCATGAGCCAGCCCACCAACTCAAACGGCCAGTACGTGCGCAAGATCACGCTGCCCTCGGGCCGCTCGATCGAAGTCGTCTATTTCGAGCCCCTCGTGGCCGAGGCAGCTGCCGCCGCCGCGATGCCGCGCCACCACATCGATGAGCTTCACATCTGCCCGGAGTGCGATCGCGACCTTGTCTACCCGGTCGACTGGTCGGAGGCGTCGATGACGCACTGGGAAGTCGAGCTCCGCTGCCCGAACTGCGAGTGGACCGAGGTCGGGACCTACGACCAGGCCACGGTCGACCGCTTCGACGAGACGCTCGACAACGGCACCGAGGCCCTCGTCCGTGACCTCCGCCGCCTCGTGCAGGCGAACATGGAGGACGAGGCGGACCGCTTCGCCGCGGCGCTGAACGCCAACGCGATCCTGCCCGAAGACTTCTAGGAGTACCGGTCGACGACGCCGTCGGCCACGAGCTCGAGCGCTGCCTGCTGGGAAGCTTCAGGCAGCGCCGGCAGGCCGGCCTTGGCCTCGGCGACCATCGTCAGCGCCTCGGCGCGGGCGGCTTCGAGCGCGCCGGTGGCCGCGATGGCGTCGCACACGCTCTCGGCCTGCTCCGGCGTCCGGACGCCGCGCAGGTCGAGCTCGGCCAGCGACGGGTCGCGCTCGCGCGCCACGATCAGCGGCAGCGTGACCGTGCCGTCGAGGAGATCGGTGCCGCGGTGCTTGCCGGTCCGCTCGGCGGGACCGGAGACGTCGAGCACGTCGTCGAGCAGCTGGAATGCGAGCCCGATGCGCTCGCCGAATTCCCCCAACAGCGCGACATGGTCGCCGCCGGCGAGCGCGCCCAGCTCGCACGCGGCGCGGAAGAGCCGCGCGGTCTTGAGGTCGCAACGGCGCAGATAGCGCTCGCGCGACGTCAGCTTCCACGCGTCCTCGCGCTGCAGCAGCTCGCCCTGGACCAGCGCGGACGACGCGTCCGAGAGGACACGCACCGCCTCGGGCCGTCCGCCACCGGCGAGTTCGGCGAACGCACGCGAGAACAGCAGGTCGCCGGTGGCGGTGGCGATCGCGCGGCCGGCCGACGCCACGACGGTCGGACGCCCGCGCCGGAGCACCGCCGCGTCGAGCACGTCGTCGTGGACCAGCGTCGCCGAGTGGACGAGCTCGACCGCCACGGCCGCGCGCAGCGCGAGGTCGGGATCCGCCGCCTTCGGGCCGGCCGCGACGAACACAAGCAGCGGGCGCAGCCGCTTGCCGCCGGCCGCGATCGTGGCGCAGGCGTGCTCGCCGAGGACCGCGCCGTGCGAGCGCCCGACCGCCGCGAGGCGATCCTCGAGCGCGCGCATCAGACCGGGGACGTGCGCCCCGCCCGCCTCGACGACGGCGGCGACAGCCTCAGCGCTCGCCATCGACGGTCCCGTGGTGGAGCGCGATGATCCCGCCGGCGGTCAGGATCCAGCCGACGTCGCGGCAGCCCGCGGCGGCCATGGCGGCGGCGAGCCGCTCCGGCGCGGGAAAGCGCTTGACCGAGTTCGGCAGGTAAGTGTACGCGTCGTCGAAGCGGCCCAGCAGCGGCACCAAGCGATCGAACCACACCGAGAAGAACGTCGACAAGGGCGGCTTCTGCGGCGTCGTGATCTCGAGGATCACCATCCGCCCGCCGGGCCGCACCACCCGCGCCATCTCGCCCAGGCCGCGGTCCAGGTCGCTGAAGTTGCGCGCGCCGAACCCGACCGTGACCGCGTCGAACGCGTTGCTGTCGTACGGCAGCGCGAGCGCGTCCGCCTGCTCCCAGCGCAGCCCGGGCGCCTTGGCCCGCGCCTTGGCGAGCATCCCCTCCGAGAAGTCCGAGCCGACGACGGAGCTGCCGCGCGAGGCGAGCTCGATCGCCAGATCCCCGGTTCCCGTCGCCACGTCCAGCGCCCGCGTGCCGGGCCCGACGCGCGCGAGATCCGCCGCGCGGGCGCGCCAGCGATGGTGCAGCCCCGCCGTCATGACGGTGTTCATGACGTCGTAGACGCCGGAGATGCGGTCGAACATCGCCCGGACGGAGTCGGCGGGCAGGGTGCCAGAACGAGCGGCCATGGGGGGCGGCCTAGCCGCCCTGGGCCCCGCCGCCCTTTCTGAGCGACGACAGGAAGTCGATCAGCGCGGCCTTCTTCTCCTCAGGCAGGCCCTTGAAGGACGGCATCGGTGCCGTGGGGTTCTCGAGCGTGCGACGGATGGCGCCCTTCGCCAACTTGTCGCCGATGTCGGTGAGGCGCGGGCCCGGGCCGTCGTTGCCGTTCTCGCCGATCTTGTGGCAGGCGAGGCAGCCGGACTGGGCGGCGACCTCCTTGCCCTTCTCGTACTGCGGGGCGACCTTCATGTCGATCGAGTTCGGCGAGCCGGCCACGGCGCCCAGCAGCCACCTCCACCAGGATC
>CAWBYD010000003.1:0-1932963 GCA_963792915.1 uncultured Solirubrobacteraceae bacterium | reverse complement strand
CCGGCGACACGCTCACCGGCACCACGTTGCCGAGTGCCGGCGACTTGGCGTGCGGGACCGTCTCGGTGTGCTCGACGACGTAGTCGTCCTGCCCGGGGACCGACACCTTCAGCCCGAAGCGGTACTCGACGTCGAGCTTGGACGTCTGCCGCGCGCCACGCGCCGACGGACCCATCTCGAGCACCTGCGCGTGCCCTTCGAGGGTCTTGCGACCGAACATGAGCGAGATTCTACGGCCGGCTGATCGGGTCCGGCGCTCAGCCGACTTCGGCCGGCTCGTCGCGGCCCTGGAGCCGCTCGCGGCCGCGCTGGACCGCGGCGATGAACTTCGAGAGGTTGACCTCGAGCGTGTTGAGGATCTCGTCCGCGTAGTCCTCCGCGCCGAGCCGGATCTCGCGTTCGCGGGCGCGGGCGTCCTCGATGATGTCCTCTGCCGCGCGCTCGGCCTGGCGGGTGACCTCCTGCTGGGAGACGAGCTGCTCCTGGCGCTCGCGCGCCTCTTTGACGATCCGCTCGGCCTCGCGCTTGGCCTCGGCGAGCATCTCCTGACGCTCCTTGACGATCCAGCGCGCCTGCTTGATCTCCTCGGGGATCGTCGCGCGCATCTGGTCGAGGATGTCGTAGATCTCCTCTTTGTCCACGCGCACGGTATCCGTCAGCGGAACCGCTTTGGCGTTGTGGACGAGGTCGTCCAGCTTGTCGATCAGTACCAGGACGTCCATGGTGAATCCCCGTTTCGCTACCGCCCCAGCTCTTCCTGCAAGCGCCGGGCGACCTCCTCCGGAACGAGCCCCGAAACATCGCCCCCGAAGGTGGCGATCTCCTTGACACCGCTGGAGGACAGAAAACTGTACTGCGGCGAGGCCATCAGGTAGACGGACTCGACATCTGATGCCAGCGAACGGTTGAGCTGGTTCATCTCGAGCTCGTACTCGAAGTCGCTTATCGCACGCAGCCCCTTGACGATCGCCTTGGCTCCCTGCTCGCGCGCGAAATCGACGACGAGCTTGTCGAACGGCTCGATGCGGATGTTGGGGAGATGGGCCGTCGCGCGCTCGAGGAAGCCGATCCGCTCCTGGGCCGTGAACAGCGACTTGCTCTTGCGCACCGAGGCGTTGACGACCGAGATGATCAGCTCGTCGAACATGCCCGAAGCACGATCGATGATGTCCAGGTGGCCGTTGGTCACCGGGTCATAGGAGCCGGGACAGATGGCGATGCGCGGGTCAGGGGCCATAGATCCGGATCAGGGTGTCGCCGTAGCGACGTTCGTCTTGAAGGGGCAGGTCGAGCGCTAACGGCGCCCGTCGTTCGCTCTCGGCCACGGCCACCGCCCCGGGCGCCAGTACGGCGGGGAGGGCCTCGGACAGCTGCGGAGCCAGTTGCTCCGCGAGTCGGTACGGGGGGTCGAGGAACACCAGATCGTATTGGGCCCCGCCGGCGGATGCGGAACCGAGGAATCGCACGGCGTCCGCCTTGCGTACGTCGGCCGCCGCTCCGAGCGCGTTCAGGTTGGCGCGGATCGCCCGGATCGCGAGCGTCGCGTCGTCGACGAACGTGGCGCTCTGCGCCCCGCGCGACAGCGCCTCGATGCCGAGGGCGCCCGACCCGGCGAACAGATCGAGCACACGCGCGTCCTCGATCGGCCCGAGGATCGAGAACAGCGCCTCGCGGACGCGGTCCGCCGTCGGGCGCGTCGCGTCGCCGTGCGGCGTCTGCAGCTGCCGGCCCCGCCACTCGCCCGCGATCACGCGCATGCCACAAACCTATAGTCGGACCGCCAGCGGTGACAGGTCCCTTAACGTTGGACGCGTCAGCCGGGCGGGAATCCGAACGGCAGCCCGGCCGCCTCGATCGCCCGCACCATCCCGGGGAACGGCGGCGCGCCGCCGTCCTCCCCGGGCTGACCGAGGAGCCGCCGCGTGAGCGCCGAGCGGTCGGCGAGCAGCTCGTCGAGCGTGGCGAGCACGTCGCCCGCGACCGGCGAGCGGCCGTCGAGCGCCGCCCGCAGCGCCGCCTGGCGCATGAGCTCCTTGACGAACGCGCCGCTGACGCTCTCGGTGCGGGCGATCGCTTCGCGCTCGGCCTCGGCGTCGAGCACGATGTCCCCCGCGTAGAGCGCGATCAGCCGCGCCCGCGCCGCCGCATCGGGAAGGGGCACCTCGAGCGCGAGGTCCACGCGCCCCGGCCGCGCCGCCAGCGCCGGCTCGAGCAGATCCGGGCGGTTGGACGTGAGCAGGAAGAGCAGATCGGCGTCATCGGCCAGACCCTCCATCTGGTTGAGCAGCTCGAACAGCACGCCGTTGGAGCCGATCTCGAGCGTCCGCTCGCCCGCGACGAGGTCGACGTCCTCGAACACGACCGTGGCCGGCTCGAGGTCGCGCGCGATCGCCAGCGCCTGCTCGATCAGCCCCAGCCCGCGGCCGGTGAGCAGGATCGTCGTGCGACCCGGCATCGCCCCCAGCAGGTAGTTGACCGACAGCGTCTTGCCGGTGCCGGGCGGGCCGTGCAGGAGGATCCCGCGCTTGAGGTGCCGGCCGGCGGCGCGCAGGCGCTCGGCGTGCTCGGCGATGCCCAGCGCGTGCCGCTCGAGCCGCTCGAGCGTGCCCTCCGGCAGGATGACCGCGTCGCGCGCGACCGAAGGCAGCGCGTGGAAGACGACCGAGACGGAATGGTCGTCGTGGGCGTGCAGCGAGATCGTCCGGCCGCGGAAGACGTTGTGAAGACGCATCGCCTCGCGCAGCGCGTCGAGCGTCGCCTGCAGCGCGCCGGCCTCCGGCGAGATGCCCTCGAAGCGCAGCCCCGGCCCGCCGAACGGGCGGTCGCTGCGGGAGACCACGAGCACGACCGGCGCGCCGTCGCGCTCGGCGAGGTAGAGCCCGGCGGACACGCACTGGATCACGCGGCCGTCGCCGACCTCGACGTTCGCGTACTGCACCGGCCCGGGCTTGATCGGCCCGGCGGCGCTGACGCCGGCGACGATCTCGGACAGCCCGACCGCCTGGAACGCCATGTGCAGGGCGCTGTAGCCGATCACCTCGGTGCCCGCGAGCACCGCGTCAAGCGCGAGCTGCAGGTTGGCGTGGTCGGTGACCGCGAAATCGGCGACGGTCACCGGCAGCTCGTTCGGCTCGACGCCGAGGTGCGAGCGCAGGCGCTCGACGAGCGCCGAGTCGGGGCGCTCGGCGGCTTCGGACATCACACGGATGAAGTCCGTGAACTGGGCGGCGAACGCGCCGACATCCGGGGTCATGAGTCCGAGGTTAGGCGGGAATCGGCTCAAGTGACGCGGGCCCGAACGTGCGCACGATCGCCGCCTCGAGCAGCGCGTGCTCGGGGTCGGCGAGCGCCGGGTCGGCGTCGAGGATCGCGCGCGCGTGCCAGCGCGCGCGCTCGAGCAGCGCGGCGTCCTCGGGGAGCCGTGCGAAGCGGAACGCGGCCAGCCCGGACTGGCGGACGCCGAGCATCTCGCCCTCCCCGCGCAGCTCGAGGTCGATCTCGGCGAGCTTGAACCCGTCGCGATGCTCGGCGAGCGCGCGCAGCCGGCGCGACTCCTTGGGCCCGAAGAGCAGGCACAGCGACTCGTGCTCGCCGCGGCCGATCCGTCCGCGCAGCTGGTGCAGCTGGGAGATCCCGTAGCGCTCGGAGTCCTCGACCAGCATCACGGTCGCGTTCGGGACGTCGATGCCGACCTCGATCACGGTCGTGGCCACGAGCACGTCCGCGCCGCCGGCCGCGAACGCCGCCATCGCCTCCTGCTTGGCCTTCGGGCGCATCTGGCCATGCATCAGCACGACGCGGTAGTCCTTGAGCTCGCCGCCGCGCAGGCGTTCGAACTCCGCGGTCGCCGCGCGCGCCTGCAGCGCTTCAGACTCCTCGACCAGCGGGCAGACCACGAACGCCTGGCGCCCCGCGTCGAGCTCGGAGCGGATGCGCTCGTAGGCGCGCGAGCGCTCGGCCTCCGACGACGCCACGAACGTCTCGATCGGGCGCCGCCCGGCCGGCAGCTCGCGCAGCACGGTCACGTCGAGGTCGCCGTAGGCGGTCAGCGCCAGCGTGCGCGGGATCGGCGTGGCGGTCATGTGCAGCACGTGCGGGGCGAGCCCGGCCGGGGCCTTGCGGTCCAGCGCGCGGCGCTGGTTGACGCCGAAGCGGTGCTGCTCGTCGACCACGACGACCGCGAGCCGGTCGAACTCGACGGCCTCCTCGATCAGCGCGTGCGTGCCGACCAGCAGCCGCAGCTCGCCCGACGCGAGCTTGCCCAGCAGGTCGGCCCGGCGGCCGCCGGGCGTCGAGCCGGTCAGCAGCGCGGCCTGCACCAGCTCGCCCGGCATCAGCTTCTGCAGCGTCGCGAAGTGCTGCTCGGCGAGCGTCTCGGTCGGCGCCATCAGCGCCGCCTGCGCGCCCGACTCGACCGCGCGCAGCATCGCGTACAGCGCGACGACGGTCTTGCCGGACCCGACCTCGCCCATCAGCAGCCGCTGCATCGGCTGCGGGCGCGCGAGGTCCTCGTCGAGCGCGCCCATCGCGTCGATCTGGTCGCCGGTCGGCGTGAACGGGAGCGAGTCCGCGAGCCAGCGCCGGGTCAGCTCGCCCGCGGGCGGGAGCGGCGCGGCGCGCGCGGACTCGCGCCGCACGGCGCGGCGGCGCAGCAGCGCGAGCTGGAGCAGCAGCAGCTCGTCGAACGCGAGCCGCCGGCGGCCGCCCTCCTGGTCGCCGAAGTGCGCGGCGTCGAGCGCGGCCCAGCGGTCCGGCAGCCGCTCGCGCGCGCGCAGACGGGCGGGCACAGGGTCGAGCGCGTCGCGCGCCGCGCTGCGGTGCTCGTGCGCCAGCGAGGCGATCTGCACCGAGGTCAGCCCGTCCGTCGCGGGATAGGTCGCCATGTCCTCCCCGGCCGCCACCAGCTCGCCGGTGATCGCGTGGTCCTGGACGCGGAACCCGCGCCGGCCCTGGTATTTCCCGGTCAAGAGCAGCCGCGTGCCCGGGCGGTAGCGGCGCTCCAGCCACGGCTGGTTGAAGAACGTCACGGTCATCGTCCCCGAGCCGTCGGCCACGCGCGCCTCGACCAAGGGCTTCATCCCGCGCCGGCGCACCGGCCGGCTCTTGATCGAGCGCACCTCGACGACCACGGTCGCGACCTCGTCGAGCGCCAGCTCCCCGATCGTGCGCGCCGCGCGGCGGTCGCGCGGGATGTGCTCGAGCAGCGCGCCGACCGTCGTCAGCTTCAGGCGCTCGGCCGCCTTGGCGGCCTTCTCGCCGAACGGGATCTTGAGCTCGGCGTCGAAGCGCTCCACGCTCGGGTAGCGAGGCGCGAAGCCGGCCTCGTCGGGGAGGGGGTCGGTGCTGGCGAAGACGGTCGGCGCCACTACTCGGCGGCCATCAGCCACCACCACGACGGCTGCCCGCCGCGGGAGAGCTCGAGCTCCGTCTCGCGCGGCGCGAGCGCCGCCACCGCGTCGCCGCCCAGCGGCGCGCCGTCGCCCTCGATCACCGTCAGCAGCTCGGCCTCGCGGCCCAGCTCGCCGAGCACCACCTCGAGCGTCTCGCCCGGCTCGCCCCATGCGACGAGCTCGTCGTCGATGAACCCGACCGTGTCGCCGCGCCGGAAGCGGCCCTGGGTGTCGTCGCGCGCGGCCTCGGTGACGCCGCCGGTGCGCACGCGCGCGAGCGTCAGCTCCATCGCGGCGGCGTTCTCGGCGGCCGAGCGGTCAAGGTCCAGCGCGACCACGCAGGCCAGCCCGGCGGCCATCGAGCGCGTCGGCACGACGCAGACGGCCTTCTCGGAGAGCTCCGCGGCGCGCTCGGCGGCCATCCGCACGTTGGGCGAGTTCGGCAGCACCACGACCTGCTCACCGGGCACGTCGTGGATGCCCGCCAGCAGCTCGTACGTGGACGGATTGAGCGTCGCGCCGCCGTCGAGCACCGCGGCGCCGAGCCCTTCGAACAGCACGCGCATCCCGTCGCCGGAGACGACCGCCAGCACGCCGCACGTGCGGATCGTCTCCGCCAGGCGCAGCTCGCGCTGGTGGACCTGCTCGTGCATGTCGGCCACGTCGAGGCGCGAGACGGTGCCCGCGCCGGCGAACAGCGCCGTCGCGGTCTCCGGCTCGTCGGTGTGGACGTGGACCTTGAGCGTCTGCGAGTCCCCGACCACGAGCACGCTGTCGCCCAGCGCCTCCAGGCGCGGGATCCACGGCGCGGCATCGAGTCCCGTCCCGGTGACCGCGAAGTTCGTGCAGTAGCGGTGCGTGGCGGACTCGTGCTGCGGGTGCGTGATGCGCGCCGGCGCATGATGCTCGAGCGGCGGCGGATCGGCGCCGCGCAGCGCGGCGATCACGCCGGCGAAGATGATCGTCAGGCCGTAGCCGCCGGCGTCGACGACGCCGGCGTCGCGCAGGATCGGCAGCAGCTCCGGGCCGCGCTTGACCGAGGACTGGCCGGCGTCGAGCGCGTGCTCGAGCACGTACGCCAGCATCTCGTTCTGGGTCGCGTCGTCGACGCGGTGCTGCAGGCGCGGCTCGTCCATGTGCGCGATCTCACTCGCCGCGCGCGAGGCCATCTCGCGCACCACCGTGAGGATGGTGCCCTCGGCGGGATCGCGCACCGAGCCGTACGCGCGGTCGGCGGCGCGCGCCATCGCGGCGGCGACCAGCACCGGGTCCACGAGCTCGCCGGGGCGCGAGATCAGTTCCTCCGCCGCACCGCGGATCAGCTGCGAGAGGATCACGCCGGAGTTGCCGCGCGCGCCCAGCAGCGCCGCGCGGGCCACCGAGTCCACGATCTGGTCGCGCCCGATCTCGTCGATCTCGCCCTGGGTGGAGAGGTTGTCGAGCTCGTCCAGCACGGCGCGCAGCGTGAGCGCCATGTTGTCGCCCGTGTCCCCGTCGGCGACGGGGAAGACGTTCAGGTCGTTGACTTCCTCGCGTCGTGCTTCGAGTTGCGCGAGCGCAGCCTCGATGACGAGACGGAAGCGGAGGAGGCTCGGATCGGCCACGGCGTCCGCGGCCGCCGACTAGGCCTTCGTAACCTTGCCAGCCTTCAAGCAGCGCGTGCACACGTACACGCGCTTCGGTGCGCCCGCCTCGACGATCCGCACCTTCTGGACGTTTATGTCGAAACGCCGCTTCGTGGCGACCATAGAGTGCGAGCGGCTCTGGCCAAAGGCCGGGCGCTTGCCGCATGAGTGACAGATTCGAGCCATCGAGGCGGAGAGTATAGGACCCGCCGCGGCGGGTACCGTGTGTGCGATGCCCCCGGTGACTCCGGACCGCATCTCCCTGCCCGATCGCTACCGCGTCGTGCGCCATCTGGCCAGCGGTGGGATGGCGAGCGTCTGGGAGGCGCACGACCAGCTGCTCGAGCGCGACGTGGCGGTCAAGCTGCTCGCCCCGCACCTGGGCGAGGACGAGCGCGCCCGCCGCCGCTTCCAGCGCGAGGCGCGCGCCGCCGCGGGGCTCTCCTCGCATCCCAACGTGGTCACGATCTACGACGTCGGCGAGCATCGCCACCGCGTCTTCATGGTCATGGAGATCATGCGCGGCGGCACCGTCTCCGAGCGTCTGAAGGCGGGGGGCGTGGCGCCCGCGACGGCGGTGCGCTGGCTGCGCGAGGCCGCCGGGGCGCTCGACACGGCGCACGCGGCCGGGGTCGTGCACCGCGACATCAAGCCCGGGAACCTGCTGCTCGACGGGCATGACCGGCTCGCGGTGGCGGACTTCGGGATCGCCCGGGTCGCGTGGGAGGACCAGCTGACGCAGACCGGGCAGGTGCTGGGCACGGCGGCGTACCTGTCGCCCGAGCAGGCGATGGGCGAGGCCGCCACGGCCGCCTCGGACCGCTACGCGCTCGCGGTGGTCGCCTACGAGCTGCTGACCGGCGCACGCCCGTTCGACGCCGAGCACTTCGCTGCGCAGGCCCGCGCGCACATCGAGGATCCGGTGCCGCCGGCGTCGTCGCGGGCCGCCGGCGGCTCAGGCGCGGTCGACGCGGTGCTGGAGCGCGGGCTCGCGAAGGAGCCGGGCGACCGCTGGGGCTCCGCCGCCGAGTTCGTCGACGCGCTCGCCCGCACGCTCGACGGTGGCGCCGAGCCGACGAAGGCGACGCGCCGGCTGCGCCGCGCCGACAAGCGCGCCGGGGCGGCGGCCGGCGCCGACGGCGCCCGCGGGGCGGACCCCGGCCGCAGCGGGGCGGCCGGCCGCGATCGTGCGGGCGCGGTGGACCCCGGCCGCAGCGGCGCCCGCGGGCCCGACACGGCGTGGCTGCCCGGCGGCGCCGGCGCCGCCGACGCGCCGCCGCCCGGCCACGCCGGCACGGGGCGCGCCGCCGGGGCGCCGCCGCCCGGCCACGCCGGCACGGGGCGCGCCGCCGGCGTGCCGCCGCGTGGCCGCGCGGCCGCCGGGGCGCCGCCGCCCGGCGCGTCGTGGGTCAATGCCGCGGACGAGGCTCCGCCGCCGCTGCCGCCGCGTCGCTCGGCCACCCGCGGCCGGCCCGCGCCCGCGCCGCGACGCCGCGGCGCCGGGCCGCTCGTCGCGGTCCTGGCCGCGCTCGCGCTGCTGGTCGCGCTGGGCGTGGTCGCGCTCGTCAACCGCAACCACGACCAGGCCGCCAACCCGCCGCGCGCCCAGCACACGCCGACGGCGACAGCGACGGCGACCGCGACCGCGAAGAAGACCGCGAAGAAGACCGCGACCGCCACGGCCACCGCCACGGGCACGGCGACCGCGAGCCCGTCGCCGAGCGCCACGCCCACCGCCTCCGACACCCCCGCGCCGACGCCGACGCCGCCGCAGGGCACCGCTCCCCCGTCGGGCAGCCCCTCAGAGCTGCAGGCCAAGGGCCACACCGCGCTGCAGAACGGCGACATCCAGGGCGCGCTGACCGACCTCAGGGCGGCCATCGACGCCTGCGGCGGCTCCTCCGCGGTCGACCCCTGCGCCTACGCGATGTACGACTACGCCGACGCGCTGGTGCAGGCCGACCGCCCGCAGGAGGCCGTGCCGGTGCTCCAGGCACGCCTGCAGCGCTTCGACGACCAGAACGGGGTCGTGCGGGCGCTGCTGCGCCAGGCCCAGGGGGGCGGCGGCCCGGGCCGCAAGAAGCCCAAAGGCAACGGCTGAGCGGCCGGGCGACGGTGGCCGCATTCTCGCGCCCCCGGCTGCTGTGCGTCGACGACGAGCCGAACGTCCTCGAGTCGCTGCGCGACATCCTGCGCCGCGACTTCACCGTGCAGACCGCGACCACCGGGCCCGAGGCGCTCGCGCTGATGCGCCGCAACCCGCGCGGCTACGCGGTGGTGATCTCCGACATGCGGATGCCGGACATGCCGGGCTCGGTGTTCCTGCGCGAGGCGCGCCGCGTCTCCCCGCTCGCGGTGCGGATGCTGCTGACGGGCTACGCCGACGCCGAGGCCGCCCAGCGGGCGGTCAACGACGGCCAGATCTTCCGCTACCTGACCAAGCCGTGCAACCGCTTCGAGCTGCGCCAGGCGTGCGCCGGGGCGCTCGCGCAGCACCGCGCGCTGGTACTGGAGCGCGACCTGCTCGAGCAGACGCTGCACGGCGCCGTCCAGGCGCTGAGCGACGTCCTGGCGCTCGCCAGCCCGGCCGTGTTCGGGCAGAGCACGCGGCTGAAGGAGCTGGCCGGCGGGCTGGCCCGCGAGACACAGCACGGCGACGTCTGGGAGGTCGAGGTCGCCGCGATGCTCGCCAACCTGGGCGCGGTCACGCTGCCCGACGTGACGGCCGAGCGGCTGCGCACGGGCCGGCCGCTGAGCCCGCACGAGACGTCGATGGTGGACCGCGTGCCGGCGATCACCAAGCGCATCCTGGCCAACATCCCGCGCCTGGAGGGCGTGCAGGCGATCATCGCCGGCCACAGGCGCCGCTTCGACTCGGGCGAGCTGCCCGCCGGCGCGCGCATCCTGCGCATCGCGATGGACTTCGTGCGCCTCGGCGGCGAGGGCGCGGACCCGTTCCTCGCCCTGGACACGATGCGCGGCCGCACCGGCGTCTATGACCCCGAGCTGCTGGAGGTCTTCCACCGCCTCGTCGGCGTGCGCGTCCACGGCCTCGAGGTCGCCGAGGTCCGGATCGCCGGGCTGGAGGTCGGGATGCGGCTCGCCGCGGACGTGCGCGCGGCCGACGGGCGCCTGCTGATCACCCGTGGCAACCTCGTCGGCCCGGAGCTGATCGAGCGCCTGGGGAACTTCCCGCTCGGGCAGGTGCGCGAGCCGCTGCGGGTGATCCAGTGATCGACTACCGCGCGCTGGTCGAGCAGGTCCCGGCCGTCGCGGTCGTGTTCGCGCTCGGGCGCGATCTCGCGCCGGTCTACGTCAGCCCCCAGTCCGAGGCGATCCTCGGCGTGCCGGTCGCGGACTGGCTCGAGCACCCGGACGGCGTGTTCGCGCGCATCCATCCCGACGACCGCGTGCTGCTGCAGATGAAGCTCGCCGAGCAGGCGCGCGGGCTCGGCGGCGGCCCGGCCGAATTCCGCTTCACGCGGCCCGACGGCGGGCAGATCCGGCTGCGCGACGTCAGCGGCGTGGTGATGGAGGACGGCCGCCACCTGCATTCGCTGCTCGTCGACATCACCGCCGAGGCCGAGCACCGGCTTGCCCAGCGCCTGGAGGCGGTCGGCCGGCTCGCCGCCGGCGTGGCGCACGAGATCAACACGCCGGTGCAGTTCCTCGGCGACACCGTGGAGTTCCTGGAGGAGTCGTTCGCCGAACTGCTCGACGTCTACGACGCCGTACGCTCCGGCACGCCGGTCGCGCAGGCCGAGGCGTCGACCGACATCGCCTACCTGCGCGAGCGCGTCCCGGCCGCCTTCCGGCGCGCGAACGAGGGGCTCGACCGGGTCGCCGAGATCGTGCGCGCGATGGGCGAGCAGGCGCACCCCGAGGCGCACGTCGCCGCCGACCTGGTGGCGCGGGCGCGGGCGGCGGTCGCGCTCGCCGGGGTGCAGGCCGACACCGACCTGGCGCCGCTGCCGCCCGTGGTCTGCAACGCGGGTGAGATCGAGCAGGTGCTCGTGAACCTCCTGGTCAACGCCCAGCACGCCGGCGGGCAGATCACGGTGCGCACGCGCGACGAGGGCGCTCACGTGCGGATCGACGTCGCCGACACCGGCGCCGGGATCGCTCCCGCCATCGCCGAGCGCGTGTTCGATCCCTTCTTCACCACCAAGCCCGTCGGCGCGGGCACCGGCCAGGGGCTGGCGATCGCCCGCGCGCTGGTCGTCGAGCGCCACGGCGGCACGCTCACCTTCGAGAGCGAGCCGGGACGCGGAACCACGTTCCACGTCCGGCTGCCGGTCAGCCGCCGAGGCTCCGCTTCATCTCGGCCAGCGTGATCACGGCCTCGGCGGCGTGCGCGCCCTGGTCGCGCTTGCCGCCGCCGACGCGCGCCAGCGCCTGCTCCATCGTCTCCACAGTCAGGACCCCGAACGCGCACGGCACGCCGGTCGTCAGCTGCACGGTCATGATCCCGCGCGCCGACTCCGAGCACACGTACTCGTAGTGGTCGGTCTCGCCGCGGATCACCGCGCCGAGGCAGGCGACGCCCTGATAGCGCTTCGTGTGGGCGACGAAGCTGGCCGCGAGCGGGAGCTCGAACGCCCCGGGGACGTCGAACACGTCCGCCTCGCCGTGGCCGCGTTCGGAGAACACGCGCTGGGCGCCGTCCTGGAGCCTGGTCGCGAGATCCTCGTAGAAGCGCGCGACCACGATCGCGAACTTCACGGCTTTCGCTCGCGGTCGGAGACCTGCTCGTCGTGGACCATCTGCTCGTCCAGCGCCAGCCCCTGGTGGTGCAGCGTGTGACCGAGACGGTCGCGCTTGGCGCGCAGGTACGCCTCGTTGTGCGGGTTCGGCGCGTGCTCGATCGGCACCTGGGCCGCGACCGAGAGCCCGTAGCCCTCGAGGCCGCGGATCTTCTTCGGGTTGTTGGTGAGGATGCGGATCGTGCTGAGCCCGAGGTCGACGAGGATCTGCGCGCCGATGCCGTAGTCGCGCAGGTCGACGGGCAGACCGAGCTCGAGGTTGGCGTCCACCGTGTCCATGCCGCGGTCCTGCAGGTTGTAGGCCTTGAGCTTGTTGAGCAGCCCGATGCCCCGGCCCTCCTGCGCGAGATAGAGCAGCACGCCGCGGCCCTCGTTCTCGATCATCGCCAGCGCGCTCTCGAGCTGCTCGCCGCAGTCGCAGCGCAGCGAGTGGAAGACGTCGCCGGTCAGGCACTCGGAGTGCACGCGGATCAGGACGTCGTCCTCGCCCGCCACCTCGCCCTTGACCAGCGCGACGTGATGCTTGCTGTCGACCAGCGAGCGGTAGCCGACGGCGGTGAACTCGCCGAACCCGGTCGGGAGCCGCGTCTGGACCACGCGCTCGACCAGCCGGTCGTGCTTGCGGCGGTAGGCGATCAGGTCGGCGACCGTGATCATCTTCAGGTCGTGGCGCTGGCAGTAGCGCTCGAGGTCGCCGACGCGGGCCATCGTCCCGTCGTCGTTCATGATCTCGCAGATCACGCCGGCCGGGTTCAGGCCCGCGAGGCGTGCGAGGTCGACCGCCGCCTCGGTCTGCCCGGTGCGCTCCAGCACGCCGCCCGGCTTGGCCTTGAGCGGGAAGATGTGGCCGGGCTGGACGAGGTCGCGCGGCGCCGACTCCGGGTCGATCGCGACCTGGATCGTGTGCGCGCGGTCAGCCGCGCTGATCCCGGTCGTGACGCCGTCGCGCGCCTCGATCGTGACCGTGAACGCGGTCTCGTAGGGCGACTCGTTCTTGGCCGCCATCAGGTCCAGGCCGAGCTCGTCGCATCGTTCCGGCGAGAGCGCGAGGCAGATCAGCCCGCGCCCCTCCTTGGCCATGAAGTTGATCGCCTCGGGCGTGGCGAACTGCGCGGCGAGCGTCAGGTCGCCCTCGTTCTCGCGGTCCTCGTCGTCGCAGACGACGATCATGCGCCCGGCGCGGAAGTCCTCCAGCGCGTCCTCGATCGTTGCGAACGGCCTCACGCGCGCACCAGCTTTTCCACGTACTTCGCGAGCACGTCCACCTCCAGGTTCACGAGCCGGCCGGGGCCGGCGCTGCCCAGCGTCGTGCGCTCGAGCGTCTCGGGGATCAGCGAGACCGAAAAGCTGTCGTCGGTCATGGCCGATACTGTAAGTGACACGCCGTCAACAGCGATCGATCCCTTCTCCACCACGTAACGCAGCAGGTCGGGCGGCGCGTCGAAGGTGACGACGCGGGCGAAGCCGTCCTCGCGCGTCTCGCGCACCGTGCCGACGCCGTCGACGTGGCCCTGCACGACGTGGCCGCCGAGCCGGTCGGTGGCCCGCAGCGGCAGCTCGAGGTTGACCGCCGAGCCCTCCCCGACCTCGCCCAGCGAGGAGCGCCGCAGCGACTGGAGCATCACGTCGGCGGAGAACGCCCCGTCCGCGATCGCCGTGGCGGTGAGGCAGACGCCGTTCACCGCCACCGAGTCGCCTTCGGAGAGCTCGCCGGCGAGCGCCGTCCGCACCGCGAGGCGCACCCCGTCGGCGGTGGCGTCGACCGCCACGACCGTCCCGAGGTCCGCGACCAGCCCGGTGAACACGGCTACCACTCCCGCATGCGGGCGGTGATCAGCACGTCGTCGGCGACGCGGCTGCATTCGAGCGAGAGCGCGCGCACGGCGGAGGCGATGCGCTCGGCGCCCGCGCCCTCCAGCGGGTCGCGCGCGCTCGAGCCGCCGAGCAGGACGGGCGCGACGAACAGGCGGATCTCGTCGACCTCGCTGGCGTCCAGGAACGCGCCGGCCAGGTGCGGGCCGCCCTCGAGCAGGATCGACGTCAGTCCCGCCGCGCCGAGCTGGGAGAGCGCGTTGCGCACGCGGTGGGGCTCGTTCGCTCCGGTGGCGACGATCACGTCGGCACCGGCGATCTCCAGCGAGTCGGCCGCGGTGCGCGGGGCGGCGCGCGAGATCACGACGGTCAGCGGCACGTCGGCGGCGCCGCGGACGAGCTGGGAGTCCAGCGGCAGGCGCGCCTCGGAGTCGAACACGATCCGGCGCGGCTGGCGCGTGATGCCCTCGACGCGGGCCGTCAGCTGCGGGTCGTCGGTCAGCGCGGTGCCGATCCCCACGGCGACCGCGTCGCACTCGGCGCGCCAGTGGTGAGACAGCCGGCGCGAGTCCTCGCCGGAGATCCACTTGGAGTCCCCGGTGCGGGTCGCGACCTTGCCGTCGAGCGTCATCGCGGACTTGAACAGCACCCACGGCCGGCCCGTGCGCGCGTGCTTGCGGAACGGCTGGTTGAGCAGCCGCGCCCGCGCCGCGAGCTCGCCGTCGGCGACGGTCACCTCGACGCCCTCGTCGCGCAGGATGCCCGGCCCGCGGCCGGCCGCCTTATCGGTCGGGTCGTCGGAGGCGACGACGACGCGCGCGATGCCCGCCGCGAGGATCGCCTCCGTGCAGGGCGGCGTGCGGCCGGTATGGCAGCACGGTTCGAGCGAGACGTACAGCGTCGCGCCGCGCAGGTCCGCCCCGCCGGCGGCGGCGATCGCGGCGCGCTCGGCGTGCGCGCCCCCGAGCTCGGCGTGGAAGCCCTCGCCGAGGACCTCGCCGTCGCGCACGATCACGGCGCCGACGAGGGGGTTCGGGCTGGTGCGCCCGCGCCCGCCCTCCGCCAGCTCGAGCGCCCGAGCGAGGTGCTGCTGGTCGGTGGCGAGCAGCGTGGTCACGTACCTAAGACCTTAGTGGCCCCCAGCTTCCTCTCCCATCCCCCGTTATCGGGTGAATGGGCCCGAGGAAGTGCGGCTGCGCGCCGGTCACCGTGTCGCCGAACGCCTTCACGCGCGCGGCGAGCTCGCGGACCCTCAGCTTGGCCATCACGGTGCCGTAGCGGCGGCGGTCGGCGGAGAAGCCTGTCACGTGCAGGCCGGCGCGGCGCGCGTCGTAGAGCGCGCGGGCCATGTGGAAGCCCTGGGTGACGACGACGGCGCTGTGGACGTCGAACACGCGGGCGGCGCGCTGCGCCGAGTCCCATGTGTCGAAGCCCGCGTGGTCGGTGAAGATGTCGCGCGCCGGGATGCCGTCGGCGAGCATGATCCGGCGCATCGTCCCGACCTCGTCGTAGTCGACGCGCGAGTGGTCGCCGGAGAGCAGCAGCTTGTCGACGCGCCCGGCGCGGTAGAGCTCCTCGGCGGCCGCGACGCGGTCGGCCAGCATCGGGCTCGGCCGCCCGTCGGGGTAGACCTGCGCGCCCAGCACGAGCGCGGCCTGGGCGTGCGGGACGCGCGCCGGATCGCTCGTCACCGGACCGCGCCCGCCGAGCCAGACGATCGCGTTCGGCACCGCGAGCGCGAGCAGCCCGACCAGCAAGCAGGCGATCACCAACCGCTTCATGGTGTGCAGTTTCGCAGGCGGTAGATGATCACCTCTGGGCCGGGACGCGTGTATGAGAGCGGCAGGTAGTCGAACGAGTCGTCGAACGAGAACGGCACGCTTCCCGACTCAGGCTTGACGTGGAAGCGGACGTCGGCCTCGCGCTTGAGCGTGTCGTAGTAGGCGATCGCCTGCGGGACCTGCTTGGGGTCCGCGTAGGCGCGCCCGGTCTGCGTCGAGCCGGTGACGACCCAGCAGAAGCCGCCGTCGCGGTACGCGCGCACCAGGTCCGGGCGCGTCGTGCGCTCGTAGTCCTCGAGCTTGACGACGCGCGCGACGCTCGAGAGCGTGCCGTCGTTGTTGACCCGCGAGCGCGACGTGCGCCACTTGTTCCAGCGGTTCCCGCTGCCGGTGGCGGGATTGAACACGCCCGGGTCGGCGGCCCACTGGTCGGGCGCGATCGGCTCGATGACGATCTTCGCGCCCGCCGGGATGTTCGCGACCATCCACTCGCGCGCCAGCGCCCGGGTGTCGGCGCGCGCCAGCACGAGGTCGTTGTGGACGCTGAACACGAGCCCCTGCAGGCACACGATCACGGCGGCGGCGGGGAGCGCCACGCGCCAGCGCACGCGGCTCGCCAGCGCCACCACGGCCCACGCCGCCAGCAGTGCGAGCAGCGGGTAGACGGGCAGCATCCAGCGCGCGAAGAAGCGCGACTGGTGGCCGAGGTAGGCGAACAGGACGAGCGGCGCCGGCAGCAGGACGAAGGCCAGCCCGCGGCGGCGCACCAGCAGCGCGATCGCGCCGCCGAGCGCGGCCAGCGACGGCAGCCAGCCGAACCCCCACGTGCTCGTGCCGAGGTAGTAGCGCCAGCCCGAGGAGTTGGCCAGGCCGAGCTTGCCGCCCTCGTCGCCGGCCGTCTCGGTCTGCTTGGTCAGGCCGTCCTGGAACGCCTTGTGGTCGAGCAGCGCGTACGGGTTGGCGACGAGGAAGCCCGCGACGATCAGCCCCACCGCCAGCGCGAGGTGGCGCGCCCGCGCGTGCGCCACCGGCGACGCGAGCGCGGCGGCCGCGAGCGTCAGCACGAGGATGCCGGCCGTGTACTTGGTCGCGATGGCGAGCCCGAGCGCGAGCGCCGCCAGCGCGTAGTCGCGCGTGCGGCCGGTCGAGTAGATCCCGGCGATCCCGACCAGCGCAAGCGCGGCGGGCGCCAGCGTCGGCGCATCGTTGAGCGCGAAGTGGCCGTAGTGGACGGGCAGGAACGCGACCGCCAGCAGCGCGCCGGCCAGCGCGCCGGTCCGGCGGTCGCCGAACAGCCGCGCGCCGGCGATCGCGGTGAACGGCACGGCGAGCGCGCCGAGCGCGCCGGTCGCGGCGCGCGCGATCGTGAACGCGCCGGTCGGGTCGGCCGCGTAGGCGCCGCCGACGGTCGCCGGATCGGTCCCCCAGCGCAGCGCGAACAGCACGTGCACCAGGTACGTGTAGGCGGGCGGGTTGATGAAGTAGTCGGGGTTCAGGCTGTGGCCGAACATCCCGACCGCGCGCGGCACGAAGTGCGCGTTCTCGTCGGCGTTGTAGACGTACGGGAGGCCCGTGCGCAGGCCGACGAGGCGCAGAACCAGCGCGCCCGCGAACAGCGCGAGCAGCGTCGCCGGCCAGACGAGCGAGCGTCGGGGTGCCGGTGCGGCCGGCGCCTCGGCGGTCTCCATCACCGCGGCGTCAGCCACGCGCCGGCTCAGCAGCGAACGTAGGCGGCATAGAAGCGCGAGGTCGCGGTGCGCGTGAAGCCGGCCGGCGGCACCTGGTTGATCGGGTCGTCGCTGGCGTCGCTCCACGCGTGCTTGAAGATCGCGAAGCGGCTGGTGACGACGATCGCGACGCCCTTGCCGACGCTGCGCGCCAGCGCGAGGTCCTTCGCCGGCGGGTGCTTGGCCCCCGGCTTGCCGGCGGCCGCGTCGGCCTCCTGCTGTTCGATCCGCTGGACCCATTCGCGCGCCAGCACCTTGCCGTCGCCCAGCCCGGCGATCCAGCGCGAGTCCGGCACGATCTTGTGGTTGGGCCCGGTCAGCGGCCCGCACTTCAACCCCGCCTGCACGCGCGGATCTTCGAGCACCGCGGTGAGGTCCTGATGGGCCTGCCCGCGGAACCGCAGCTCGTTGTCGAAGCGCGACAGGTTCAGGTGCGTGGCCGTGTAGGCGATCCCGGCGACGACGATCAGCCCTGCGGCGGCCATCCAGGCGGTGCGCACGGCGCCGCGGGCCAGCATCGTCCAGCCGCCGAGCGCCACGGCCGCGAAGATCATCAGCGCCAGCGCGGGCACGGCGAGGTAGCGCTCGATCACCGACGCGCCGGCGACGCCGATCGCCACGAACGTCGCGAGGCCCGCGAACAGCAGCGCGAACGGCATCACCATGCGGCGCGGGGACATCAGCAGCGCCAGCAGCGCGCCGAGCCCGGACGCGGCCAGGACGGGCAGCTTCACGAGGTCCTCGAAGAAGCCCGGGACCGCGCCCGGGAGCTGGGAGAGCGACTTCTGGCGCCCGAGGTCCTCCGCCGAGCCGGACGTGTACTTGAGGCTGAACAGCGGATTGCCGGTGACCGCGAGGTCCACCCCGCACCAGACCGCCGGGCCGATCGCGGCGAGGACGGTGTAGAGCAGCCGCTCGCGCCAGCTGGCGCGCCAGACCATCCAGCACCAGTACATCGCCGACAGGAACCACGCCTCCGGGCGCAGCATCCCGGCCAGCGCCAGCAGCACGAACACGGGCACGCCGCGGCGCGGGCGCGTCGCCTCGAGTGCAGCGGCCCACACGACCAGCGCCATGTACGGGATGTCGACGTAGCCGCGCGCGGCGAGGAACGGGTAGTCGAAGCGCGTCAGCAGCAGCGCCGCCGCGATCGCGCCGACCAGCGGCGTGGCCGCGAGCCGGCCGAGCCGGTACACGCCCGCGACCAGTGTTAAGAACGAGGCGAAGATCAGCGCCACCCATACGCGATCCCCGGAGTCGCCCAGCAGCGACAGGATCGCGCCCGCGGCGATGGCCAGCGGGTGCTCGGTGGGGTAGCGGAACCCGTCGAACACGAGCGGGTGCCCGTGCAGCAGGTCGTGGCCCCACAGCAGCGAGTAATAGCTGTCATAGACCGGGTACGTGGGGAACACGAAGAACCCGATCGTGAATCCCACGCACAGCAGGGCGAAGGCGATCAGCGCCAGCCGGTCGGCGCGGCCCGCCGGCGGCCGCGCGGAGCGCAGCGAGGCGGGCTCCGGACGCGGCCGGGTGATGGTCGAGCCGTCCATTCGAGGTGACAGGATGCCGCATCGCCCAGGGGGCGATGCTCCGGCGACTTCGCCGCATCGCCCAGAGGGCGATGCTCTGGCGAGTTCCGCGGGGCGGCACCGAGATGCGCCGCCGCAGGCGAACTCGCGGGCGGCGCCATCCCCGCTGGCGCGGCGCCCAGACGGCGAACGCCGCGGCAGTCGCTACCGTCTTTCCCGTTCCGATGAAGCTCATCATCCAGATCCCGTGCTACGACGAGGAGGAGACCCTCCCCGTCACGCTCGCCGACCTCCCCCGCGAGGTCCCCGGTTTCGCCGCTGTCGAGTGGCTCGTCATCGACGACGGCTCGACTGACCGCACGATCGAGGTGGCGCGCGCCAACGGGGTCGACCACATCGTCCGCCTGACGAACAACAAGGGGCTCGCGTCCGGCTTCCAGGCCGGCCTCGACGCGGCGCTCAAGCTCGGCGCCGACGTGATCGTCAACACCGACGCCGACAACCAGTACTACGGGCCGGACGTCGCGAAGCTGGTCGCGCCGATCCTCGCCGGCGACGCCGACATGGTGGTGGGCGACCGCCAGGTGATGACGATCGACGAGTTCTCCCCGCTGAAGAAGTCGCTGCAGCGCTTCGGGTCGTGGGTCGTGCGCCAGGCTTCGCAGACGACGGTGCCGGACACGACGTCCGGCTTCCGCGCCTACAACCGCGAGGCCGCGCTGCAGCTCCAGGTCGTCTCGAAGTTCACCTACACGCTCGAGACGATCATCCAGGCGGGCAAGATGACGGTCGCGGTCGACCACGTGCCGATCCGGACCAACCCCAAGACGCGCGAGTCGCGGCTGTTCCCCTCGATGTGGTCCTACGTGCGCCGCAACGGGCTCTCGATCTTCCGCATCTACTCGATGTACGAGCCGCTGCGCGTGTTCATGACGACCGCACTGCTGGTCGGCCTCGCCGCGGTGGCGGTCTGGACGCGCTTCCTCGTCGCGTGGATCTCCGGCAGCGGCGCGGGCCACGTGCAGTCGCTGATCCTCGGCGCGGTGCTGTTCAACGCCGCGGTCGTGCTCGCCGCGCTCGGCGTGCTCGGCGACCTCCTGAGCGGCCAGCGGATCATGCTGCAGCGGATCTTCGAGCGCGTGCGCCGGATCGAGCTGCACATCGACATCCCGCCCTCGCACTACGAGCCCGGGTCGCCGAACGGCAAGGCCCCGACCACGGGCGCCAAGGCGAGCGGCAAGGAGCACACCGAGGAGCGCGAGGCGGTGCAGCTATGAGCACCATCACCCGCGATGCCGAGGGCACGGTCACCGGCAACACCTACGACAAGTACGGGTCCTCGAATCCGGTCGTCAAGAAGCTGATGGCGGGCTTCGAGCGCACGCTCGACGAGCTGTGGGCCAAGGCCTCGCCGCGCTCGGTGCTGGACGTCGGCTGCGGCGAGGGCGTGCTGACCCACAAGTGGGCGCAGCGCCTGCGCGACGGCCGGATCGTCGGCGTCGACCTCGAGGACCCCGCGATCCAGGCCGAGTGGGCCACGCGGCAGGCGCCGAACCTCGAGTACCGGATCATGAAGGCCGAGCACCTGCCGTTCGCCGACGCCGAGTTCGAGCTGGCGGCGGCGATCGAGGTGCTCGAGCACGTGCCGGACGCCGAGCACACGGTGGCCGAGATGGCGCGCGTGGCGCGCGGCGGGCACCTGCTGGTGTCGGTGCCGCGCGAGCCGCTGTGGCGCGGGCTGAACATGGCGCGCGGCGCCTACCTGAAGGACCTCGGGAACACGCCCGGGCACCTCAACCACTGGTCGCGCAAGGCGTTCGTCGAGTTGCTGGGACGGCACGGGACGGTGGAGGAGATCCGCTCCCCGTTCCCCTGGACCATGCTGTTGGTGAAGGCGTGACAGGTGAAGGCGTGACAGGTGAAGGCGTGACATCCCCTCCGCCCCACCCCGATCATCCGACCTTTCGGTGAAGGCGTGACATCCCCTCCGCCCCACCCCGATCATCCGACCTTCTAGGCGCTGAGACATGAGCGCCGCCGCAGCCAGGCGCTCCTCCGGCTACAGCGCGGGCGCGAAGATCCTCTCGGTCGGCATCGCGTCGACCGGGATCGTCACATTCGCGTACTTCTCGGTCGCCTCCTACGCGCTCAACGACGTCGACTACAAGGGCGTCTCGCTCCTGTGGTCGGTGATGTTCGTGATCGTCTCGGTGATCTACCGGCCGATCGAGCAGTTGCTGTCGCGCACGATCGCCGACCGCCGCGCGCGCGGGCTGCACACCGGGCATCCGCTGCGCACCCCGCTGCTGATCCAGGCCGGGTTCGCGACGACGTTCCTGGTCATCGCGCTCGCGCTGAAGGGACCGCTCGAAGACGGCCTGTTCGACGGCTCGGCGGCGCTGTACTGGGTGCTGATCGTGGGCGTGCTGGCCTACGCCGCGAGCTACTTCGCGCGCGGCTGGCTGGCCGGGCACCAGTGGTTCGCCTACTACGGCGCGCTGGTCTTCATGGAGGCCTCCTCGCGGCTGCTGTTCGCGCTGGCGGTCGCGATCGGGATCGCCAGCGGGCAGTCGGTGGTGGCGATGGGCATGGCCGCCGCGCCGTTCGTGTCGCTGGTCGTCGTCCCGCTGGCCTTCTCACGGCGCCCGCGCGAGGGCGCGGCGCGCAACGAGACCGACGAGGAGGCGCTCGGGCTGGCGCGTGGCGGGCGCTTCGCGGTCTCGGTGCTGTGCATCATGGCCGCCGAGCAGACGCTGCTGAACGCCGGCGTGCTGACCGCCAACGTCACCGCCGCCAACGCCGCCGTCGCCGGCTACGTGTTCAACGCGCTGCTGATCGCGCGCGCGCCGCTGCAGCTCTTCCAGGCCATCCAGGGCTCGCTGCTCCCGCACCTCGCCGGCCTCGAGGCGACCGAGGGCCGGGCCGAGTTCGAGAAGGCGATCCGGATCACGGTGCTGGCCATCGCGGGCTTCGCGGGCGCGGTCGCGCTCGGGCTGCTGGTGCTGGGCCCGTTCGTGATGGGGATCGTGTTTGACGACGCCGCCACCTACGGCCGCGTGGGCCTTGCGGCGGTCGCGCTCGGCATGGGCGCGCACCTGGCCGCCGGCACGTTCAACCAGGCGGCACTGGCACGTGACCACGCGCCGGCGGCCGCGGCGGCGTGGCTCGTCAGCGCGGTCGCGTTCGTCGTCTGGATGCTGGTCGGCGCCGGCGACGAGCTGGCGCGCGCCGAGTACGGCTACCTCGGCGCGGCCACGCTGCTCTGCGGCCTGCTCTTCGCGGTATATCGCCGCTGAGCGTTCCGCAGCCGCACGCGCGCGGCGTTCCAGATCGCGGCGGCGACGGGGATGGCCGCGGGCAGCAGTTCCTCGACCGGCACACCGGCGACGTGAGCGAACGTCATGCCGGTATAGACCGCCGCCGCGCGTGAAAGTCATCGCGGTCAGTTGGCGCGGATCGCCGGTGTGGCGTCCGCCGGGGCGCCGGGCCGCCGCCGCGGCAGCTCGGCGTCGCAGCGCGCGCAGTGGTCGGGCGCCAGCCAGTAGGCCGCGCTGAAGCTGCTCAGCCCGCAGCTCGGGCAGCGCACGTAGGGCATCTCAGACCGCCCCGAACGCCGCGGCGAGCTCGGCGCGCTCGAACCCCGCCACGGCGCGGCCGTCGCGCGCGAAGCCGTAGACCACGACGCGGAAGATCGCGCTCAGCGCGGCGCCGGTGACGGCGGCGGCGACGACCAGCGCGGCGGCCACGGCGCCGAGCGCGATCGGCACGACGGTCCCGCCGATCGCAGCGGCGACGGCCACGAGCGCGAGCGCCGGCAGCGCGCCCACGACCACGACGGCGGTGGCGATCGCGGCGGCGCCGCCGACGCCCTCGCCCCAGCGCTCGCGCACGAGCGCGGCCGAGCGGCGCAGCGCGGCCTCCGGTCCGAGACCCTCGAACGCGAGCACGGGGACGACGAAGAATGTCGCCAGCGCCCACGCGACGCCGGCCAGGCGAGCGACGAGCGCGGCCACGACGCGGCATCGGGCGGGGAGGATCGGGTTCATGGTCTGAGAGCCTCCCGCGGGGGCGCCCGCCTGTCAGGACCGTCCGCACCCGATCGGCGGTGGGGGGCACGGGTCTCGTGCCACCCCGCAGGCGGGGGGAGGCGCGCCGGGAGCGCAGGAGACCCGTGAGCGGCCGGCCAGGTCGGCCGCCTGCCGTCCTGACAGCGCGCCTCGGCGCCGCGAACCTGGTCGCGGTGACCAACCCGACCAGGAGACGCCCCACGCACATGAACCGCATCGCAACGCTCACCGCCGCCGCGACCGGCACGGCCGCACTCGGCGCGCTCACGAGCCCAGCGCTTGCGGCCCACGCGCCCAGCGCTGCGCAGGCCCGCGCCATCGACCGCGCCGTCCACTCGACGCCGGTCGGCGGCGTGGCTCGCATTCCGCCGAGCCAGTACACCGTCGCACACGCCAGGGTCTCGTCCGTCGACCCGGCCTGGGCCTACGCGCAGCTCCGCCCGACGCGCGCCTACCGGAGCTCGCTGCAGGGCGCGGACGTCTTCCTCGTCCGGCCCGCCGGCACGCCGAACTGGGTCGTCGTGGACATCGGGACCGGCCAGGTCGGGTGCCGGACCGTGCCGGACGAGGCGATCGCCGACCTGCTCGGCCACGACGCGGACTGCGACCCGGATCCGACCGCGCTCGTGCGGACGGCCCAGTCGCCGCCGGTGGCGAACGGAGCGGGCCCGACCCGGTCGGTCGTCGGCCAGGCGGCGATCACCGCGGGCGGGCGCCTGATCGTCCGCCTCGCCGGGGCGACCGCCACGGGCGAGCGAGCGCTCGCGCAGGACGGCGCCGCGATCCCCGACGCTGTCAGCGATCCCGCCAAGGCCGGCCTGACGATCGTCCTGCGCGCCGACGGCACCGGCTCGGTGAGCGTCATCGGGCCCATGAACAGGACCCGACCGGACTCCGTCGTCTACAGGCTCGCCTGGGGCAACGGTGACCACCCGTCGATCCGCCTCGCCGGCGTCGGCGTCTGACCCAACGACAGGAGAGACACACCGCATGAGCCGACTCACCCTCACCCGCAACCCCAACGCCAAGTGGGTGCTGGCCGCCGCCGTGCTGCTGGCGCTCGTCGTCTCGCCGCTCGCGCTCGCTCAGGGCGTGACCGCCGGCAAGCGCAACCCCGGCGCCAATGCGCTCTCACCAAGGGCCCGCAGGGCGGCACGATCGAGACCGCCGGCGGCGACGCCAGCAAGCCGTTCACCACGAACGCCACGGGCGTGGCGACCGGCCTGAACGCCGAGCGCGTCGGCTCCAAGACCCCGGCGCAGCTCACCAGCGATGCCGTGGCCGCCGTCCAGGGCACGATCAGCTTCGCCCGCGTGCTCGGCACCGGCGCCGGCGGCGGCATGCGCGGCGTCGACGCCGTCAAGCGCGACTCGACCGGCACGTACGACGTGACGTTCCACAGCGACGTCTCGAAGTGCGCGCTGACCGCGACCGAGTCGGCCGCGGGCGACGCCGTCGGGCCGGTCGGCGTGCAGCTCGGCCCGGACAGCAAGACCGCCACGGTCTCGACGCGCGACGGTGCGAGCCCAGCGGCGCTCTCTGACCACGCGTTCTCGATCACGGCCACCTGCTGAGCCGCGATCCCGGCAGGCGGGCGCGGGCGCTACGCCGCGACCGCGTCCGCCTGCAGGGCGATCGACTCCAGCCCGGCGCCGTCGAGCAGCGCGCCGAGCTCGGCGTCGGCGGCGCGCGCGACGACCACGGCGTGACTGCCGTCGCGGACGTACGCGTCCGCGGCGCGCAGCGGCCGCGTCCTGATGCCCACCAGCTCGAACGGGATCGTCAGCGGAACGTGGTGCCACACCGCCGCGTCGACCGAGCGCTCGGCGACCGCGCGCACCAGATGCGCGTACGGCATGGCGACGTACTCGACGCCGTCGCCGAACTCGGCGCGCGCGAAGCTCGCCTGATCCTCGGTGTCGGAGGCGATCGCCACGCGGGCGAGCTGGCGCTCGGATCGCAGCCCGGGACGCAGTATCACGCTGTGCGCGTCGCGGCCGTAGTACGTGAACGGCGCCAGCGGCCAGGCGCGCAGCCCGTCGTGGCGCAGCCGCGCCAGCGCGCTCCCGGAGATCACCGTGAGGTCGGCCTCGCCGGCCGCCACGCGCTCCAGCCGGCCCTCCGCACCGCGCCGCAGCGTCGCGTGGAACGGCACGCCGAGCGCCCTGAAACGCTCGCGCAGCTCCTCGGTCAGCAGCTCGAGCTGCGCCGCCTGTGTCGGCGACAGCAATCCGCTGACCGCTCCCTGCTCGGCCAGCGTCCACAGCCGCCCGACGTTGCGGGCCGTGACGAACGTGCCCTGGTGGCCGCGCGAGGCGACCGCGACGGCGCCGATCTCCTCGAGCGTGCGGATGCACTTGCTGACCGTGCCCGAGCCCGCTCCGAAGCGCGCCTGGTAGTCGCGGCTCGTGGGCAGCCGCTCGCCGGCGTGCCGGCACAGCAGGTCGCGCGCCAGCAACTGCAGGACCTGCAGGTTCTTCGGGGCGCTCGGATGGCTCATGTCGAAGCGGGTGTTGACAACCGGGAGCTAACGCGGTTAAGTTTGTGCAGCGTTCTGCACATTGCGCACTCTACTAGAGAACCGTCCACCCCCCGAGGAGCGACGAGATAGTGCACACCGCGAGTTCCCTGATGGTCGACGCCCCGACGACGCCGGCGGCCCCCCGCGGCCGGATCGTCATCGCCGAGGACGACGTGCTCCTGCGCGAAGGTCTGGCGATGCTTGTGGAGCGTCACGGCTTCGAGGTGGCCGGCTGCGCCGGCGACGCGCCCGCGCTGCTGGCGCTCGCCGCCGAGCAGGCGCCCGACGTCGTCGTGGTCGACATCCGGATGCCGCCCACGCACACCACCGAGGGGATCGACGCCGCGCTCGAGCTGCGCCGCCGCCATCCGGAGATCGCCGTGCTCGTGCTCTCGGCGCACATCGAGATCGAGTCGGCGATGGAGCTGATGGCCGGCGCCGGCGGCGTCGGCTACCTGCTCAAGAGCCGCGTGATGGAGGTCGACGACTTCCTCGACGCGATCGAGCGGACGGCGTCGGGGCACTCGGTCGTCGACCCGGACCTGGTGCGCGAGCTGTTCGGCGCGCGCCGCCGCAGCGACCCGCTCGACGAGCTGACGGCGCGCGAGCGCGAGGTGCTGGCGCTGATGGCCGAGGGCCGTTCCAACGCCGGCATCGCGCGGGCGCTGTGGCTCGCGCTGGGCACCGTGGAGAAGCACGTCAAGAGCATCCTGCTCAAGCTCGACATCGCCGCGACGTGCGACGACCACCGGCGCGTGCTGGCCGTGCTCGCGTTCCTCGAGAACCGGTGATGACCCGCCCGCGCCGGTTGCGCGAGGCGCACGACGCACTCGCCGACGAGCAGGCCGCGCTGCGCCGCGTCGCGACGCTCGTCGCCCGTGGCGTGGCGCCCGCCGCGGTGTTCGCCGCGGTCACGGAGGAGATCGCGATCCTGCTCGGCGCCGACTTCGCCGGCATGTCGCGCTACGAGGCCGACGACACGCAGACGATCGTCGCCGCCTGGCCGCCCGGCCGCCCGCAGCTGAAGGTCGGCACGCGGCTGCCGGCCTCCGGCTGCGACAACCTGGGCGGCATGGTCCGCCGGACCGGGCAGGTCGTCCGGATCGCCGACTGGGGCGACGCTTCCGGCCCGGTTGCGGGACTCGTGCGCCGGCTCGGCGTGCGCTCGTCGGTCGCGAGCCCGATCGTCGTCGCCGGTGAGCTGTGGGGGCTGATGATCGTCGACGCCGGGGCCGGCGCGTCGCTGCCCGAGGACACCGAGCCGCGGCTCGCCGCCTTCACCGAGCTCGTCGCCACCGCCGTCGCCAATAGCGAGGCGCGCGCCGAGCTCAGCCGGCTCGCCGACGAGCAGTCCGCGCTGCGCCGCCTCGCCACGCAGGTCGCGCGTGGCGCCGGGCCGCAGGAGGCGTTCACCGCGGTGGCGGCCGAGGTCGGCCGGCTGCTACGCGCGCAGATCGTGCACATGATCCGCTACGCGGGCGACGACGCCGCGACCGTCGCGGCCGCCTGGAGCGACGGCGGCGAGCACCTGCCGGTCGGCGGGCGCTGGCCGCTCGAGGGGCGCAACGCCGCGGCGCTCGTCCGCCGCAGCGGCCGGCCCGGCCGGATCTCCGACTACACGGGCGCGCCCGGCCCGCTGGCGGCGGCGCTGCGCGAGCGCGGCGTGCGCACGTCGGTCGGCAGCCCGATCCTGGTCGACGGCTGCCTGTGGGGCGCGATGATCGTCGCGTCCACGCGCGCGGCGCCGCAGGCCGCCGACACCGAGGCGCGGCTGGCGGGCTTCACGGAGCTCGTCGCGACCGCGATCGCCAACGTGCAGGCGCGCGCCGAAGTGCGCCGCCTGGCGGAGGAGCAGGCCGCGCTGCGCCGGGTCGCCACGCTCGTCGCCCGCCACGCCTCCCCCGCCCGGCTGTTCGCGGCCGTCGCGGAGGAGGTCGGCATGGCGGTCGGCGCGGACACGGCGCGCGTGCTGCGCTACGACGCCGAAGGTGCGACGGTCGTGGCCGGCTGGGGCGAGCGGGAGCCGGAGGTCGCGTTCGCGGGCGACCGCGTCGCCGAGCGCGTGCGGTGCGGCGGGCGCCCGGCGCGGATCGATGCCGGCGTGCGCTCCTCGATCGGCGCGCCGATCTCGGTCGGCGGGCGGCTGTGGGGCGCGGTGATCGCCCGCACGACACGCGCCGAGCCGCTGCCCGCCGGCACCGAGTGGCGGATCGCGGAGTTCACCGAGCTCGTCGCGACCGCGATCGCGAACGCCGAGAGCCGCACGGAGCTCGCCGCCTCGCGCGCGCGGCTCGTGGCGGCCGGCGACGAGGCGCGCCGCCGGATCGAGCGCAACCTGCACGACGGCGCGCAGCAGCGGCTCGTGTCGCTGGGGCTGTGGCTGCGTACCGCGCAGGCCGCCGCTCCGCCCGAGCTGGCCGCCTTCCTCGCCGCCGGCGTCGACGACGCCAAGGGCGCGCTGGCGGACCTGCAGGAGATCTCGCGCGGCATCCACCCGGCGGTCCTCTCCGAGCGCGGGCTCGAACCCGCGCTGAAAGCGCTCGCGCGGCGCTCGGCGGTCGCGGTGGAGCTCGACGTGCGCGTCGAGCGGCGGCTGCCGGAGCCTGTCGAGGCTGCGGCGTACTACGTCGCCGCCGAAGCGCTCACCAACGCCGCCAAGCACGCGCAGGCGTCGCTCGTCGAGTTGCGTGTCGAAGAGGACGAGCGGGCCGTCCGGCTCGCCGTGTGCGACGACGGCGTGGGCGGGGCCGACGCGACCGGCGGCTCCGGCCTGATCGGCCTGCGCGACCGCGTCGACGCGATCGGCGGGACGATCGAGATCGCCAGCCCGCCGGGCGCCGGAACGACGGTGCTCGCACGGCTTCCCGTGGGGTGAGCCGCGGCCGCCGGCGCGCGGCGACCCCCCGCTGGCGGGGTCCGCGAACGGCCGCTCACCCTCCCCCGGGTCGGCCGCCGGCGGTGACGACAGCACGCCCCGGATCGCCGAGGCTGCGGGGGTCAATCCATCCACGGAGGACCTCTCCCGATGAACCGATTCCTGACCGTCTCCGCGCTGTGCGCCGCCGCCATCGGCGCGCTCCCCGCCGCGTCGGAGGCCGCGCCGGCGCCGGACCCGAGCGCGCTGGTGGCGACCGCCCAGTCCACGCCGCTGCACGTCGACGGCGGCTCGCTCGTGGGCCAGGCGGCCGTCACCCGCGGCGGCACGCTGGTCGTGCGCCTCGCCGGCCCCAACCCGGCGGGCGTCGACGGCGAGCGCGTGCTCGCCCAGACCAGCAGGACGATCGACGACGAGTTCGCCGGCGACCCCGGCAAGGCGCGCGTGAGCATCAGCCTCGACGCCGACGGCACCGGCACCACCACACTCGACGGCGACGGCGCCAGCGCCAGCTACGACCTCGCCTGGAACGCCAAGACGCCGTCGATCCGGATCGTGAGCGCCCAGGCCGGCCTCGGCGGCGTCTGCGGCGCCGGCCGGAGCGCGCGCGAACTCGTCACGCACGACGGCTCGAGCTGCCGCTCGGCGCTGACGCTGATGCGCGGCTGGCGCAACTCCGGCAACCCGTCGCGCTACCACGGCTACCGCTGCGGCGACGTCCCCGGCGCCCACGTCGGCTTCGCCCGCGACCAGCGCTGGTTCGCGACCTGGCAGTGCCGCCGCGACACGGTCAGCTACCGGATCTGGACGCGCTATTGATCCGCGCGGCGAAAGCCCGCCGGCGCCGGCGCCGCCGGCAGCGGGCTGCGCGGTAGGCCGGCGGCCGGCTCGGCGTCGTTGAAGCCGCTGGGCGCGACGTCGTTCGGGCCGTCGGGGTGAAAGAGCGCCGCGAGCAGCTGGATCTGGTCGCGGCCCACGCCGAGCTCGCCCATCCCGCCGCCGTACATCGCCAAGCCCTCGGCCTCGCAACGCTCGTAGAGGGCGAGCAGCGGCCGCAGGCCGCCGGTGCGCGACGGCTTGACGTTGAAGATCCGCGCCGGCAGCGGCGTCGCGGCGAGGTCGTCGACGCTGTGGATCGGCGCGTCGTAGGCGAGGCGGGCGGCATGCGGCTCCAGCCGCCGCGCGACCTCGGGGTCGTCGTGCGCGTCCTCGAGGTTGGCGGCTTCGAACGCGGCGAGGACGCGGTCGTAGAGCGCGAGCAGCGCGTCGCGATCTTCGACCTCGATCCCGTACATGCCCTTGAAATCGATCGTGTCGACGGCGCCGGTGGCGACGAGGTCCGCGATCAGCTCGTCGGTCCAGGCGGGGTGGGCGTCGAGCTTGAAGCGCAGCCCCGGATAGCGCGCGAGCCGGCGGTGCAGCGTGCCGGTGTCGGGCTGCTCGCCGAGCCCGAGCGAGTTGACGAAGCGCACCGGGCGCGGCTCGCGCCCGAGGACCTCGTGCAGCGGGCGGCCGGCCTGGCGCAGCGCGAGGTCCAACGCCGCCGCCTCGAACGCCCAGTTGCGATGCAGGCGGGCGACGGCCCACTCGGGTGGCGTCGCCCACTGCTCGATCGTCGCAAGGTGTTCGCAGAAGCGCTCGAGGGTCCACGCTCCCGCGAGCGGCAGCGAGGCGGCGACCGGTTCCGTGTCCGGAATGCCGGCTGTGATGTCCTCGCCGAGCCCGTCGGTCCCGCCGCCGAGCAGGCGGATCTGGGTCGTGGTGCGCTTGAAGCGCCCGACCGGCTCGGCGCTCAGCGGCTCGAGCTCGTAGTCCTCGATGACCAGCGGCAGGGTTGCGATGCGAGACCACATCCGCCTACCGTAGTCACGCGCCGCGCCCGCGCCGGCGGCGGGCCGGCGCGGGCGCACGCGGATCAGTTGACCGGCACCCCGCCGCCGTCATCGCCGCCGCCGGTGTCGGTCGGCCCGCAGAGGCGCAGCGCGGGCGAGTGAAAAGCCGCGTTGACCAGGCCCTCGCCGTTGCCGACCTTCATCTGCGAACCGCGCAGGAAGGCGGGCGGGTTCGGGTCGACGGGATCGCCGGTGACCGTGTAGCCGCCGCGCCAGGAGTTCTCGGCCTCGTTGCACACCGCAGGGGCCGCCGCGTGCGCCGCCGGGGCGCCGAGCACGGCCAGGGCGGCGGCAGCCGCCGCCAGGGAGAGCGTTCTGGGGATTCGCATACAGGAGGCATCGGCCTGCCCGCGGATCGACGCAAGACCGGCGACAACGGCGATTGACGTCCGCGACGGTTTCCCCCGAAGCGCCGTGTCAGCCTGCTTACTTCGGCGTACTAGGTCGCCTGAGCTCCTCGATACCCCAGTCGTCGTCATCCGGCGCGGTGCGAATCTCCCCGGGCGTACGGCTGAAACGCGGTGCCGGCGACGGTTGCAGCACGCCGTCGACGGTCTGGAACACGCGGCGCGCGACGTTCTGGGGGTGCGCCGCCGCCTCCTCGGCGGTCAGGACCGGCGCAAAGCAGGCGTCGCTGGCTCCCAGCGCGGCCGTCCACGCGTCACGCGTGCGCGCGGCGAAGCGCCGCGCGAGCTCGGCGCGCAGCGCGGGCCAGCGCGCGCGCTCGTACTGCGGCCAGTCCCCCGCATCCAGCCCGAGCCGCTGCAGCAGCTCGGCATAGAACTGCGGTTCGATCGCCCCGACCGACACGTAGCGGCCGTCGGCGGTCTCATAGGTGTCATAGAACGGCGCGCCGCCGTCGAGCAGGTTGCTCTCGCGCTCGTCGCTCCAGACGCCCATGGCGCGGAAGCCCATGATCAGGGCGTACTGGAGCGCGGCGCCGTCGACCATGGCGGCATCGACGACCTGGCCGCGCCCCGACGCCACGCGCTCGACGAGCGCGGCGAGGATCCCGAGCGCGAGCAGCATCCCGCCGCCGCCGAAGTCGCCGACCAGGTTCAGCGGCGGCGCCGGCGGGCTGCCGGCGCGGCCCATCGCCGCCAGCGGCCCGGCGAGTGCGATGTAGTTGATGTCGTGCCCGGCAGCGTCGGCCCACGGCCCGGTCTGCCCCCAGCCCGTCACGCGCCCGTAGACGAGCCGCGGATTGAGCTCCAGCGCCTCGTCGGGCCCGAGGCCGAGCCGCTCGGTCACGCCGGGGCGGAACGGGTCGATGAACGCGTCCGCCCGTCCGATCAGCCGCCGCATCAGCGCCGCGCCGTCCTCGCCCTTCAGGTCCACGCCGAGCGTGCGGCGCCCGCGCAGCAGCACGTCGCGGCTGGTGTCCAGGCCGGCGAACGTCAGGCCGGTCGGCCGATCGATCCGGACGACGTCGGCGCCGAGGTCGGCCAGCACCATGCCGGCGAACGGGCCGGGGCCGATCCCGCCCAGTTCGAGCACGCGGGTGCCGGTCAGCGGGCCGCTCAAGCGCGCTCGCGGTCGATCGGGTGGGTGACGTCCATCGCAACATGATCCACCGGCAGGGAGCCGACCGTCGCCACGAGCGAGCGCGGTGCCCGCGAACCCGCCGGTCAGCCGCGCCGGCGCGAACGTCACCGCCAGCCCACGGATGACCAGCGCGCGGGCGCCGCGCCGGCGCTGCTCGGCGCGTCGATGCTGCGCGCTATCGCCAGAGCCGGTCGCCGAGGCCCGAGGCGCGCGCGACGGGCCGCGCCACGGCGGCGCGGATCGCGGCCTCGGCGCCGACCAGGATCAGATGCCGGCTGGCGCGGGTGACCGCCGTGTAGAGCAGTTCGCGCGTGAGGATCGGGGAATCCGGCCTGGGCAGCAGCACCGCGGCGGTCTCGAACTGCGAGCCCTGCGCCTTGTGGATGGTCATCGCATGCACGGTCTCCACGGCCTCGAGCCGGCCCGGCAGGACGTGGACGACCTCGCCGCGCCGCTCGAACGCCGCGCTCACGCGCTCGCCGTCGGCGACCACGACGCCGGTGTCGCCGTTGAAGAGCCGCAGGCCGTAGTCGTTGGCGGTGATCAGCAGCGGGCGGCCGGGGTACCAGCGGCCGGCGAGCTCGGGCGCCAGCCAGGCCTCGACGCGCTCCTGCCAGGCGGCGACCCCGTGCTCGCCGCGGCGGTGCGCGCACAGCAGCCGGAAGCGGCCGAGCGCCGTGAGCGCGGCCGCTGCGTCCCCGTGCTCCGCCGCGCGGATGACCGCGCGCGCCGCCGCGAGCGTCGGGGCGCGCAGGGGTTCCGGGTCGTCTGAGTCCGGCAGCCAGGTGACGCCGGTCGGGCCGCCGGCGAGCACGTCGAGCACGCGCTCGGCGTCGCCGTCGCGCACGGCCGCCGCGACGTCGGCGATCCCCGCGCCGAAGCGGTAGACGTGGCGCAGGACGACGATGCCGTCGCCGATCGCCGCGCTGCCCTCGCCGGCGACGTCGCGTCCGGTCACGCGCGCGAGCCGCGCGGCGGCCCGCGGTCGCATGCGCGGTCCGTCCGCCGCGGGCCCGACGACGTCGCTGAGCACCGCCCCGGCCTCGATCGACGCGAGCTGGTCGGGATCGCCGACCAGGATCAGCCGCGCCGTCGGCCGCACGGCCTCGACCACCCGCGCCATCAGGCTCAGCGAGACCATCGACGTCTCGTCGACGATCACGACGTCGTGCGGGAGCCGGTTGGCGCGGTCGTGGCGGAAGCGGCTGTGGGTGCCCGGGCGGCGGCCGAGCAGCCGGTGCAGCGTGGACGCGGACAGCCCGAGCAGCAGCTCGCGCACGTGCGCGTCGACGTCGAGCCGGCGCGCCTCGGCGTGCACCGCCTCCTCGAGCCGCGCGGCGGCCTTGCCGGTGGGCGCGGCAAGCGCGACGAGCGGCGCGGGACCGTCCTGCTCGGCGAGCAGCGCGACGATCCGGGCGACCGTCGTCGTCTTGCCGGTGCCGGGGCCGCCGGCGACGACCGCGAGGCGCCGCAGCACCGCCGCGGCGGCGGCGCGCTGCTGGTCGTCGTCAGGCGCCTCGTCGAGCACGAACAGGCGCTCGGCCGGCCCGAACAGCCGGGCGAGGCCCGCGGCGAGCCGTGCGTCGTCGACCGCGTCCGGCTCGGCCTCGGCGAACGCGCGCAGGTCGGCAGCCAGGCGGCGCTCCTCGCGCCAGTAGCGGTCGAGGTAGAGCGAGCTGCCCTCCAGGTGCAGCGGTCCGTCCGCGAGCGCGCTGGCGGCGACCGCGTGCGGCCAGGTCGAGGCGTCCGGCCACGGCAGCGCCGAGAGGTCGACCGGCTCCTCGTCCTCGACCATCGCGGTCGCTGCGATCGTGGCCAGGTCGACGTAGACGTGCCCGAGCCGGGGTCCGCGCACCGCGAGGGCGGCGGCGAGGACGACCGCCTCGTCGGCCTCGCCGGCGAGCGCGGCCAGCCGGAGTGCGACGTGGACGTCGGCCGGGGCGAGCACGCCGGCGTCGTTGAACGCGCGCAGCAGCGGCGGCGCGGCCTGCACGCGGCGGACGTCGAACGGGTCCTCGATCACGACAGCGCCTCGCTCAGCGCCTCGACCAGGGCGGCCGGCGGATGCCACGCGAAGACGCCGCTGCCGGGCGCTCCGGTCATCCCGCGCAGGAACAGGTACAGCACGCCGCCGAGATGCCGCGCGGGGTCGTAGCCCGCGAGCCGCCAGCGCAGGTAGCGGTGCAGCGCGGCGGTGTAGAGGATCGCCTGTAGGCCGTAGTGCGCGCGCTCCATCTCGGCGCCGAGCGCGGCGGGCCGGTAGTGCCAGGCGGTCAGCGGCTCGTCGGGCGGCGCGAGCCGGTTGGTCTTGTAGTCGACGATCGTGAACGCCCCGCCGGCGCGCACCACCAGGTCGATGCTGCCGGTCAGGTATCCGCGCAACCCGCGTCGCAGCTCGGGGTCGTCGAGCCGCGCCGCGTAGCCGGCCAGCGGGTCGCCGGCGGGCAGGTGCGCGCGCAGCAGCGCCCCGATCGCCTCGGGAGCGACCGCGCCGAACGGCACGTCGCCGCCCGCCAGCGGGAGCTCGAAGGTCAGCTCGTCGAGCCGGTCGGCGCGGGCGACGTCGCGCAACCGCAGCGCGCCGGCGAGCGGCGTCTCGAGCGCGGCGCGCAGCCCGGCGACGACCGCGGACTCGTCGCCCACGTCGAGCGCCCGTCGCGCCCGCACCCCCGCGACCCGGGCGGCGAGCTCGGCGTCGAGGTCGGCGGCCGCGAAGTCCGTCGCCTCGAGCACGCGGTGCACGAATGTGCCGACGTCCGCGCCGCCGGGCATCGCGCCGAGGGGGAGCGGCGAGTCGGCGGCGGGCGCGCCGGGCGCCGCGAGGTCGCCGGGCGCGCCCTCGTCGTCGCCGGGCTCGGCCTCCTCGGGCTCGCTCGCGACGCGGGCGTCGTGGGCGGCGGCGGTGATGTCGCTGTAGGACGTGCGGCGCCAGTCCCAGTCGAGCGCGCGCTCCCAGACGGCCGCCGCGAGCGCGGGCGGCCCGGACGCCTCGCTGCGGTGCGTGCCGGGCGCGCGCGGGGCGCAGCGCTCGACGCTCACGCACGGGCCGAGCGCCTGCAGCCGCTCGACGACGGCGGCGTCGGACGGCGCGAGCTTGCCCCGCCAGTCGACGTTGCCGTCGTCATCGCGGGCGAACAGCAGCCGCCCGAGCGCCGAGTGGCGGCTCGACGTCGAGCTCGCCCACCACAGCACGGCCTGGTGGCGGGCGCGGGTCAGCGCGACATAGGCGAGCCGGAGGTCCTCGCCGCGCTGCTCGATCAGCTCCTGGCGCCGGTGGCGGACATACTCCGGGCCGTCGAGCCCGACGTCGATCCGGCGCTCGTCGTCCGCCTCGGGATCGTGGAAGGCGACCGGCACGGGCTCCTCGGACACCCAGGTCGGAATCCCACAGGTCGGGGCAGTAGACGACCCGGAACTCGAGCCCCTTGCTGCGGTGGATCGTCAGCACCTGCACCGCGGCGGCGTCGGACTCCAGGCGCCGGCTGCGCTCCTCGTCGCCGGTGTCGGCGCCCGCCTCGGCGATGCGCCGCCGCAGCCACAGCGTCAGCGCCGCCGTGCCCATCTGCTCCTCGGTGGCGGCCGCGTGCAGCAGCTGCGCGATGTGGCGCAGGTCGGTCAGGTCGCGCTCGCCGCCGGGCCGGCGCAGCACGCGCTCGGGCAGCCCCTCGGCCAGCGTCAGGGTCTCGGCAAGCGCCGCGACGCCGCGCAGCCGCAGGATCCGGGCCCACTCGTGCAGGCGCCGGTGGACGTCCTCCCACGCGTCGTCCCCGGCCGTCGCGACCTCGGTCGCGGTCCAGCCCAGGAAGCGCGTGAGCGCCGCGGCGCGTGCCCGCAGCACGGACGCCGGGCGCTCGATGGCCTCGAGCAGCCGCAGCCAGTCGCCGGCCGGCCCGGTCGCGAACACGCTGCCCGCGCCGTTGATCACCGCGGGCACGCGCGCGGCGGCGAGCGCGTCGCGGATCAGCGCGGCGGCGTTGTTGGTGCGCACCAGGACCGCGACCTCGCCCGGCGCCACGGTCCCCCGCCCGAGCAGCGACACGACGTCGGCCGCGAGGTCGGCGGCGATCTGCTCGCGCGCGGAGCCGACCGCCGCGTAGCCGCTCCGGGTCAGCGCGACGGCGCCGCCGTCGCGGTGCAGCACGCGCACCCGCAGCGGGAGACCGCCGAGCTCGGGCGCGCGGTCGGCGACGGCGGCCCGCATCTGCCGGTAGACGATCCCCGGGTGCCCGAGCCGGGCGTTGCCGAACAGCGCGTCGTAGGCGTCGAGCAGCCGCTGGTCGCTGCGCCAGTTGTCCCGCAGTGTCGCGCGCTCGCCGGCCTCGTCGGCCGCTTCGAGATAGGCATAGACATCGGCGCCGCGGAACGCGTAGATCGCCTGCTTGGGATCGCCGATCAGGACGAGCGCCGACCCGCCCGCGAACGCGCGACGCATGATCTCCCACTGCACCGGATCGGTGTCCTGGAACTCGTCGACCAGCACGACGCGGTAGCGCTCGCGCAGCCGCGCGACGACGGCCGGCCCCATCGCGCCGCCCAGGACCCGTTCGAGCGACGTCAGCAGGTCGTCGAAGGTCATCACGCCGAGCCGCAGCTTGCGCGCCGCGAACTCGCCGCGGACCGCCTCGGCAAAGCGCCGGCGCATCGGCGCCCGGCCGGGGTCGTGCGAGGCCGGCGGGGAGATCGGCGCGTCCGGGTTCTCGACCGCGGTGAGCGCGATCCGCAGCGCCTGGCGGCGGTCGAACGGCGGCTCGTCGCCGCTCGCGAAGCGCCGGATGTAGAGGTCGTCGACGACCTCGGCCACGAGGTCGCGCGGGTCCTCGACCAGCACGGTCCCGGGATCGATGTCGCCGGCCACGCCGAGCCCGCCGAGCACCTCCTGGCAGAAGCCGTGGGTGGTGGCGATCGTGGCGGCGTCGAAGTCCGCCAGCGCGCGCGCGAGCCGCTCGCGCCGGCGCTCGACGTCGGCCGAAGCGAGCAGCCGCTCGACCTCGTCCGCGTCTTCGGGAAGCGGCCCGGCGAGCGCGCGCTCGGCGCTCACCAGCCGCTCGCGCACGCGCTCGCGCAGCTCACCGGTCGCCATCCGCGTGAACGTCACGAGCAGGAGCTCCGACAGCGGCGTGCCCTCGGCGACGTAGCGCGCCGCCAGGGCCGCGATCGTGAACGTCTTGCCTGTCCCCGCGCTGGCCTCGAGCACCGTCACGCCCGCCGGCAGCGGCCCGCAGACGTCGAACCCGCTCACCGCTCGTGCTCCAGCAGCGCGTCCCACAGCCGCCGCGCCCACTGCCCGAAGCGCGTCGGCTCGTCCGCGAACCAGCGCTCGCCGTCGCGCGCGGGCGCCGCGAACGGGTCCTCGCCGCCGAGCACCAGCACGTGTTCGGGATCGGCGTCCTCGCGCGGGAAGGCGTAGTCCGACACCCATGCGGCGCGCAAGGCGCGTGTGCCGTCGGCGCCCTCGCGGACCGCCTGCGCGTAGGCGGCCGAGGTCGCGCAGTAGAGCGGCGGCGGCTCGCGCATGCCGAGGTCGAACAGCTCCAGCAGCGCCGCCAGCTGCTCGCGCGCGGCGAGCGCGTCGAGCGCCGGCAGCCGCTTGACCAGCACGCCGTCGCTCCCGCGGCCGATCGTCTGCGCCGAGTAGCCGGAGTCGGGCCGCGCCGCGGTCAGTGCGAGCAGCCGGACCCAGGCCACGAGCCGGTGCTTGGGGGCGACGCGCGAGAAGCTCGCGGCGGTCAGCACCGTGCCGCGCACGCCGGGCACGGTGCCGGTCAGCACACGCCCGCCGGCCAGCGTGACCCGCACGTCGACGGACTCCGAGGCCGGCCCGGGCGGCACGCTGGCGGCGATCGCCTCGACGGTCGGCAGCAGCCCGTGCACCACCGGCGCCCCGAGCTGGCCGGGCGGGAGCGCGCCGCGCGCGATCTCGGCGCGGCGCGCCGTCGCCACGTCGACGCCGTCCAGCCGCGCGTCGAGCAGCCGCTGGCCGACGCCCCAGCGCTGGAGGCCGTCGAGTTCGACCGCGAGCGCGTCCTGCACCTCCTCGGAATAGTCGGCGAGGCTGATCTGCAGCCGCCGGCGCAGGAACGCGCGCACCGGGTGCGAGACGAAGCGCACGAGGTCCTCGAGCTCGAGCGGCTCGTCGAACGGCGCCAGCGGCGCGGGCAGGAACGGGCCGGGCGCGACCCGCGGCGCCGACAGCGCTCGGGCGCCGGCCAGCGTCACCGGGTCGAAGCTCCACGGCTCGATGGCCTGGAAGTTGCGCGGGTCGAACGGCTGCAGCGGGTGGTGGACGACGACGTCGACGCCGGGCGCGGTGCGCTCGATCGTGTCCAGCAGCTCGCCCACCGGGACCGCCGGCGGCTTGTCGAGGTTCGTGCGCTCGTCCTTGCCGGCGTAGGTGATCAGCAGCCGCTCGCGCGCCGCCAGCAACGCGTCGAGCAGCAGCTGGCGGTCCTCGGTGCGCACGTCGCGGTCGCCCACGTGCGGGTCGGCGAGCGTCAGGTCGTCGCCGTCGCGCGGCGAGCGGCGCGGGAACGCCCCGTCGTCGAGCCCGAGCAGGCAGACGACGCGATGCGGGACCGAGCGCATCGGCACGAGCGTGCAGATCGTCAGGTGGCCGGTGCGGAAGTTCGCGCGCGTCGGGCGCCCCTGCAGGCGCTCGGCGAGCAGCGCGCGCAGCTCGGTCAGCGACAGCGGCGTCGCATGCTCGCCCGCCTCGCCCGCGACGTCGTCGAGCAGGCGCTGGAGCTCCGCGCGCTGCCAGGCCTCGCGCGGCGCGGTGAGGGTCAGCGCGTCGGCGGCCGCGCGCAGCGCCCGCGCCCACTCCGCGACGGTCTGGGCCGCACTGAGCGCGTCGACCGCGGCCCGCAGCCGCGCGAGCAGCTCCGCGAAGCGCCCGGCGAGGTCGATCGCGCCGCTGTCGACGTCGTCGAGCGGCAGCACCCTGGCGAACAGCCGCTGCTCGTCCTCGGTCATCGTCACGCCGACCAGCAGGCGGTCCAGCCCGGCGCGCCAGGTGCCGGCGAGCAGGTCGACCTTGAACGGCGCGCGGTGCTCGGCGTCGAGCCCCCAGCGGATGCCGCTGGCCGCGACCCAGTCCTCGAGCCGGGCGAGATCGTCGTCGTCGAGCCGGAAGCGGCGCCGCACCGGCTCGCGGTCGGCGAGGTCGAGCACCTGCGAGGCGGTCAGCCGCTCCCCCGCCAGGTCGAGCAGCCGCGCGACCACGCCGAGCACCGGGTTGGTCTGGCGCAGCGAGCGGTCCGCGAGCCGCACGCGCAGGTCGGGCGGCGCGAGCCCGGGCGGGAGGTCCTCGTCGGCCGCCCCGAACGTCGCCGCGATCAGCGGCGCGTAGGCCTCGATGTCCGGGCACATGACGATCACGTCGCGCGGCTCGAGCGTGGGATCGTCGGCGAGCAGGTGCAGGATCGCGTCGCGCAGCACCTCGACCTGGCGCGCGCGGCCGTGGCAGGCGTGCACGACGACGCTGGAGTCGGCGCCGGCGAAGTCCCCCGCGGGCGCGCGGTCGGCGCGGATGTCGGCCTGCAGGCGCGCCAGCAGCGTCTCGCCGGGCGGCGGGGCGGGATGGTGGTGGTCGACCGCCTCGCCCGCCGCCGCCAGCACGAGCCCGAGCTCGCGCGCGTCATGCCCCCAGGACGCGAGCAGACGGTTGCGCGCCAGCCCCACCGTCTGGTCCTCGGCGCGCCGCAGCACCGGCGGCGAGCCCGCGACCTTCGCCCACAGCGCCGGGGACGGATGCAGGACGAACAGGTGCACGTCGCGATGCACGGCGAGCGCGCGCAGCACCTCGAGGTGGCCCGCCGGCAGCCGCGTGAGGCCGAACAGCGACAGCCGCTCAGGCAGCTCGACGGCGCCCGGCTCGGCCCGGAGGCGCTCGCAGGCGCGCGCGCGCCGCTCCGCCGGGCCGGGGATGCCGATCGCCGCGGCCAGCCGCCGCCACAGCTCGGCCTGCCAGTGCTCCTGCTCCCCGCGCGCCCAGGCCAGCACGCGCTCGGGCCGCTGCAGCGCGTAGCGGTCGTAGAGGTCGGCGAGGTGGCGGACCGCCCCGAAGCGCCGCTCAGGGCGCGCCAGATGGGCGGTCAGCTCGGCCAGCCACGGCTCCCCCAGGCACGCGTCGACCACCTCCAGCAGCGGCCACACCATGCGCTCGGGGAGCCAGGGGTCGCGCTCGGGGTCGATGCCCGCGGCGACGGCCACGGCGTCGCCGAGCAGCCGCCGCGGCGGCGGGAACTCGACGTTCGCGCAGATCCCCAGCCGCGCGGCAGTCTGCTGCGCGAGCCAGCGCTCGATCCCGCGCGTCGGGACGCTCACGACCTCGACAGCGAACGGATCCGCGGGCACGACCGCGAGCAGCTTGCCCAGCGCGTCGACGAGCCCGTCGGCCCGTTCGGCTCGATGCAGGTGCAGCACGGCGAGCACCATAGAATCGGGGCGTGGGTCGGAGCGAGCCGGTACGGCGCAGGCACGGAGGCGTGCTGCTGGTGGGGGCGATCGAGCCCGAGGTGCAGCCGTGGCTGCGCGCGGCCGGGCGCGTCACCTGGGCCGCGCGCGACGTCGAGGCGGCGCTGCCGCTGCTGGACTCAGAGCCCGTCGATCTGGTGATCGTCGACCGCACGCGAGGCGGCGAGGACGCGCCGAGCGTCTGCCGCGCGTTGCGCGCCGACCCGCGGATCGGCGACGCGTGGCTGCTGGCGATCATCGTTCCCGCGCGCGGGCGGATGGCGGACGCGGCCCTGGACGCGGGCGCCGACGACTACCTGCACCGCCCGTTCACGCGCGCGGAGGTGCTGGCGCGGGCGCGGGCCGGCCTGCGCGCCGCCCAGCAGCGCGCCGACGACGCGATGCTGCGCTCGCTGCTGGTCAACGTCCCAGGCGCGATCTACCGCTCCGCCTGGCACGACAACCACACGCTGGAGCTGATCAGCGACGAGATCGAGCGGATCTCCGGGTACCCGCCCGCGAACTTCATCGCGAGCGCCCAGCGGACGCTGATGAGCATCGTCCACCCCGACGACCTGACGATGGTCCGGCGCGCGATCTCGACGTTCATCGACCCGGACGAGCCGTTCGCGCTCGAGTACCGGATCGTGCGCTCCGACGGCGAGATCCGCTGGGTGCTGGACCGCGGCCAGCTCGTGTCCGGCGGCGGCGGGCGGCTGTGGATGGACGGCGCGCTGTTCGACATCACCGAGCGCCGCGAGGCCGAGGAGGCGCTGCTGCGGCGCAAGGTCGAGGCGGCGCGCACGGAGGAGCTGCGCGCCTCGCGGGCGCGCATCATCGAAGCTGCCGACGCCGCGCGGCGAAGGATCGAGCGCGACCTGCACGACGGCGCCCAGCAGCGGCTCGTCAGCCTCTCGCTGGACATCCAGGTGGCCAAGCGCCGGGCCGCCAAGGACCCGGCGACGATCGGGCCGAGCCTGGAGAAACTGGCCGCGGACCTCCAGGAGGCGTCGGCCGAGCTGCGCGAGCTGGCCCGCGGCATCCATCCCGCGGTGCTGACCGAGCGCGGCCTCGGGCCGGCCGTGGAAGCGCTCGCGTCCCGCGCGCCGGTGCCGGTCGAGATCGCGGGCGAGCTGGAGGGCCGGCTGCCCGCCCAGTGCGAGACGACGGCCTACTTCACGGTCGCCGAGGCGCTCACCAACGTCGCCAAGTACGCGCACGCCAGCCACGCCACGGTGCGCCTGGCGCGCGAGAACGGCGCGCTGATCATCGAGGTCCGCGACGACGGCGTCGGCGGCGCGGACGCCGCGCTCGGCTCAGGGCTGAGCGGCCTCGCGGACCGCGTCGGCGCCTGCGAGGGCTCGCTCAGCATCGACAGCCCGCCGGGCCAGGGCACGCTCGTCCGAGCCGTGCTCCCGCTCGGATAGCGGCGCGCACCGTCTGGTGTGTCGCCCGGGCCGGAGAAGTGCCGGTTGGGCACGGGTGGCCGCCCAAGGATGAGCGCGGCGCGAGTTCGCAGCACCGCATCGCGGCTCCGCGCGGTTTCGGCGAACTCGCCGGAGCATCGCCCCCTGGGCGATGCGGCGCCCTCTGGGCGACGCAGGCGCCGCGGCGCCACCCGCGGCGACCACTCTCGTGGCCGCCGCGGCGAGCGGGCTCAACCCGCCCGGCCAGAACCTTTGACCATGCCCGGCGTGACGCAGTGATAAGAGCCGCGACCGCGGATGTTGTGACCGATCAGCGCGTCGGAACCAGCCCCAGCTTCGCGGCGTACTGCGTCTGGCGCGCGTAGGACGCATCGCAGTCGCGCAGCACGTTGGTGGCGGTCTCACCCCCGCCGGCGCTCACGTCGGCGGCCACCTTGGTGAGGATGTCGCCCGACTCCGTTCCGCGCATCGCGGGCCAGTGCGGGGCCTGCTGGAGCACGCTGATGGCGAGCGGGGCGTCGCGGCCGTCACGCCAGGCGCGCAGCCACTGGCAGGCGGAGTTGTACTCGAGCACGCCGTCGATCTCCCCGGCGGTGACGCCCACGCCGCCGTTCTCCCACTGGATGCCGTTGAACGTCCCGCCCGCAGGCAGCGGGACGGCGACGCCGCGCAGGCTGGCGGTGGAGCGCAGCTGCGGCGTGTCATAGGACCCGCCGGCGGCCGGGGCCGCGCGGGTCAGCGCCTCGGCCTGCAGCACCGTCTGCGGCGCGGTGCCGGAGGGCGGCGCCGCCGAGCCGCCGGTGGCGCCGGCGGCGAGCGCCGCGGCGGCTCCGGCGATCACGATCGCCCCGATCATGCGGACGCGCGCGGTCATCGCTGGATCCTTCCGTCGTAGAGGGACATGGAGCCCTGGCCCGAGGCCGTGCGGCCGCGGACGACGAAGCACTCCGAGGTGAAGCCGTTGAAGAGCGCGTGGTAGCCGGTGTCGCCGGACGAGATCGATGCGGTGCTCCCGATCAGCTCCCAGTCCTGACAGTTGTTGCCGGAGATCACGGTGCTCTTGCTGGGCGAGTCCAGCCAGCGGTAGGACACCCAGCCGTCCGTCCCGGTGGAGATGTGGTACTGCGAGCCGCCCCCGTAGGTGCTCGTCGTCTCGGTGAGGTTGAAGTCGTTCAGGTCGGTGGTCACGTAGGCGAGGGCGGGTGCGGCGAACGCCAGCACTGCCACGAGGGCAGCGACCAGCGGGACGCGCGCCGGAAAACGACGCAGGCGTCGGTCCATTTCTGAGTCCTTTCTCGTTGAGAGGAGGCCCGGCGCGCGCTCCGGCAGCAGCTATGAGCCTTGACCCAGGGGTCTGTGACGCGGGTAGGCTTGGAAGCCCCCCGTTGCGGTCTGCCGTGCCCCTACGCCTCGCTATCGCCCGCCGCCGTTCCCGCTGCCTGCTCACGCAGTCCAGGGAGGACCCCGACGCCTTCGCGGAGTTCTACGACGCCTATGCTGAGCGGGTCCTGGTGTTCCTGGCCCGCCGCGTATTCGATGTGGAAGCCGCCTTCGATCTGCTGTCCGAGACGTTCGCGACGGCGCTCGAGCGGCGCTCGCAGTTCCGCGGCGACTCGCCCGAGGAGGAGCAGGGCTGGCTGTTCGCGATCGCCCGCAGCGAGCTGTCGCACTTTTGGCGCTCTGGGAAGGTGGAGCGTTCAGCACTCGCCCGACTCGGCGTGCCGGTGCCGGGGCTCAGCGACCCGGAGCTCGAGCGCATCGAGCACCTCGCCGGCGTCGCCTCGCTGGCCGCCCCGCTCGCCGACGCGATGGCCTCCCTGCCGGAGGACCAGCGCCGCGCGGTCGAGCTGCGCGTGGTCGACGAGTGCGGCTACGGCCAGGTCGCCGACAGACTCGGGATCACCGAGCAGACGGCGCGCGCTCGCGTCTCGCGCGGGCTGCGGACGCTGGCGCGGGAGCTGCACGAGCCGGCGACGCTGCTGGAGGACGTCGCGTGATCGGGCCGGCCTTCGAGGAGCTGCGCGAGAACCTGCGTGAGGCGGCGCAGCGCGAGGTGGAGCTGCGGCGGGTGCGCGTGCGCGTGCGGCGGCGCCGCACGGGCGGGCTGCTGGCGGTCGCGCTGTTCGGCGCCGCCGCCGCGGCGGGCGCCGCCGACCTGATCTCCCAGGGAGAGCCCGTCAAGGACGTCAAGCCGCGCTCGGACGTGAACCGGCCCAACGCCGATCCGCGCCAGCTCTCGGTCACGGCCCTGGACGGCGATCGCAAATGGGGCGTGAGCGTCTACCAGGCCCGCAACGGCAGCTCGTGCGTGATCGCGGGCGAGGTCAACGGGGTCGCGCTCGGCGAGGTGAAGGGTGGCCGGTTCCACCCCTACCCGCTCGACTACGCGGGCCAGTGCGTGCGCCCGCGGCCGCGCGACAAGACCGTGGACTTCCTGCACCGGCCCGGCCGCACGCTGTTCTACGGACGGCTCGGCCGCGGGCTCAAAGAGCTCCCGTTCACGGTCAACGGCGAGCCTCAGGTGGCCCGTCCCGGTCCCAACGGCGCGTTCCTGTTCGTCTACAAGGGCAACCTGCCCCCGTCGGCCTTCAAGTTGCGCTAGCCGGGACGGGCTCGCGCTCGGGCTCGCGCTCGGCGGCCGGCTCCGGCGACGGGCGCCGGCGCGCCGCGAGCCACCAGCCGGCGACGCCGCCGGCGATCAGCGCCGGCATCAGCGGCAGGTTGTAACGCGCCTGGGAGACGACGATCGCGTGGATCGCGGTGGAGAACGCGACGGTCAGCGCGACCGCGGCGAGCAGCGGATCGCGGCGGCGGATCAGCGCCGCCAGCAGGCCGAGGGCGCCGGCCAGCACCAGCAGCACCTGCCAGATCCGCATCGGGGTGGAGATGTAGTGCACGCCGCCGCCGCGGTAGTAGAAGAACCACATCCGCTTGGCCTTGTTGAAGGCCATCCTCGTGAAGGCGACGGGCTGCGTGCTCGCGTAGTGGACGAGGTTGTGGCGCGCCTCGCGCTGCAGCGCGGCGTCGCGCGAGAGCTCGGGATGGCGCTCGGCGAAGATCGCGAGCGCGTAGGCGGCGGGGATCTTGTACGTCTTCACGCCCGCCAGCTGCGGGTGGCGGCGCCGCAGCTCAGCCTCGAGGTGCTCCTTCATCCCGACGGTGGTGCCGCCGCCGGGCAGGTAGGTGCCGACGAACAGCGCCGCGGCGCTGCCCTTGGTGACCGGGACGAACGCGCCGGCCTTGTGCGACGCGTAGATCGTCCACGGCGCGAGCACGACCGCCGCAGCGAGCGCCACGAGCCCCCAGGTGAGCAGCGCGCGGCGCCAGGCACGGCGCCGGACCAGCACGTACAGCACGCCCGCGCCCGCGATCAGGAACGGCACGGGCAGCAGGTCGGCGCGGGTCAGGATCGTCAGCCCGAACAGCGCGCCCGCGAGCGCGTAGCGCCACGGGCCGGCGCGTTTGAGCGCCCACGCCAGCGCGGCGAACGACGCCATCAGCAAGCACGCGCCGAGCGGCTCGGACAGCTGGTCGCCCGTGGCGCCGATCAGCGGCGGGTAGGTGCCGACGATCAGCGCCGCCACGACCGCGGCCCACGGCCCGGCGAGCAGCCACACGAGCACCGCGGCCAGCGCGGTCGTGGCCGTGGTGAGCACGGCCTGCTCCCAGTACGCCGAGCGGATGTCGAACGTGCGGGCGTCGGCGGCGGCGGGGAAGACGCTGTGGCCGGCCGCGAACAGGAGCGGCGCGCCCGGCGGCCAGTGCAGCGGCTCCTTCATCTTGGTGGCCGCGCTCCCGTAGTGGTGGCGCTCCGAGAGGTCGATCGCGAGCTTGCCGTACGCCCGCTCGTCCGCCGACTGGTAGGCGGAGCGCGGGTGCGCGGCGTTGCGCGCGTTGAGCCCGAACGAGAGCGCCAGCACGGCGGCCAGCAGCAGGACGGGGAGACTCGGGCGCCGCACTGCCCCCCGAGGCTAGCGGGGAGTGCGGCGCCCGGGCGCGGACTATTCGGTTGTGACGGCCCGCAGCACGTCGACCTTCGACGCCCGGCGCGCCGGCGGGATCGCCGCCAGCACGCCCGCGATCGCGGCCAGGATGAAGAACACGATCAGCGTGCCGACGGGCACCGTGAACACGAACCCCTGCCTGGCCAGCGGGCGCGACACGATCAGCGCGAAGACGATCCCCAGCACGGTGCCGAGCACCGCGCCGATCCCCGCGGTGATCACGGACTCGGCGCGGACCATGCGGCGCACCTGGCGCTTGCTCATGCCGACCGCGCGCAGCATCCCCAGCTCACGCGTGCGCTCGTGCACGGACAGCGCGAGCGTGTTGACGATCCCCAGCAGGGCGACGATCACCGACAGCGCGAGCAGCGCGAACACGAGCCCGAGCAGCTGGTTGACCGAGGCGTTCTGCTTCTTCTTGAACTGGTCGATCGAGAGCGCGTCGGTCGACGGGAACGGCTTGAGCGCCTGGTCGGCCTTGGCCGCGAGCTTGTCGGCGTCGGTACCCGGCTTGGCCGCCGCCATCACGAACGCGATCTGCTTGTTGTCCCAGAGCTGCGCGAGCGTGCGGTTGGTGAGGATCACGCTCGCGGTCAGCCCGGCCTGGTTCTTGAACGTGCCGGCGACCTCGTAGCGCGCCTGCTTGCCCGCGGGCGTCGTGAACTGCGCCGTGCTCCCCACCGGCAGGTGGTGCGACTTGGAGAAGTCGGCGTCGAGCAGCGTCTGCCCGTCGCGCAGGCCGCTGAGGGTCTGGGGCGAGCCGTCCTTCCACTTGAGCTTGAGCACGGTGCCGATCGTCTCGGGGTCGATGCCCGTGGCCGCCGTGTTGCCGTCCTGGCCCTTGAGGATGCCGGTCGAGAAGCTGACCGGGGAGACCGCGGTGACGCCCGGCACGGTCTTGACCGTCTCGGCCACCTTGGCCGGGATCGGCGTGAAGCCGTCCTGGTTCTGCACGATCAGCGCGGCCGAGACCTGGTTGTCGATCGTCTTGTTGATCGACGCGGTCAGGCCGGCGGCGAAGATCGTGACCAGCACCACCAGCGCCAGGCCCACCATCAGCGCCGCCGCGGTGACCGCCGTGCGCTGCGGCTGGCGGATCGCGTTCTCGCGCGCCAGCACGCCCGTCAGGCCCTGGAAGCGCGCGAGCGGCGCGCCGAGCAGGCGGGCCAGCGGGCGCACGAGCAGCGGCGCCAGGAACGCCACGCCGAACATCATCAGCACGGCGCCGAGCCCGAGCAGCGAGGCCGCCGACGCCGCCGGCGCGCCGCCGAACAGCCCGATGAAGAGCGCGCCCACGCCCGCCGCCATCAGCGCCAGCGAGCCGATGATCCGACGCTTGCGCATGTGCCCGACGCCCGGCGTCTCGCTGTCGCGCATCGCGGTCACGGGCTCGACGCGGGTGGCGCGCCGCGCGGGCACGAGCCCGGAGACGACGGTCGCGACCAGCCCGATCACCATGCCGATCACCACCGTGCCGCCCTTGACGACCAGGCCGGTGGTGCCGAGATCCAGCCCGAACGCCTTCAGCATCGCGGCCAGCGCGGGCGCGAGCGCGATGCCGAGCAGGACGCCGAGCGCCGAGGCGAACAGCCCCACCGCCACGGTCTCGACCAGCACCGAGGTCAGCACCTGGCGCCGCGACGCGCCGAGCACGCGCAGAAGCGCGAACTCCTTGGTGCGCTGGGCGACGGTGACCGTGAACGTGTTGAAGATCAGGAAGCCGCCGACGAGTAGCGCGACGCCGGCGAACACGAGCAGCGCGGTGCGGATGAAACCGAGCGCGTCCGCGAGGTCCTGGGCCTGCTGCTCGGCCGCCTCCTTGCCCGTGCGGACGAGGATCGGATGCCCCAGCTCGCGCTGCAGCGCGGCCTTGACGCCCTTCGGGTCGCCCGTGGCGACCGAGATCGAGTCATAGCCGTCGTGGCCGGTGACGCGCTGCGCCTCGGGCAGCGTCATCACCACGAGCCGGGCGCCGGCCAGGTTGTCCTTGCCGTCGAGCGACGCGATGCCCGAGACCTTGTAGTCCTTGGCCGGCTGGTCGCCCTGCACGCGCGCGATGTCGCCGACCTTGAAGCCGTACTTCTTCGAGGTGCCGCGGTCCAGCGCCACCTCGTCAGGACCCTTGGGCGGGCCGCCGCTGTCGTAGTCGAGCACCTGGAAGCGCTTGACGTCCGAGGCCGAGACGCCGATCGTCGGCGGCCCGTTGGAGGTGATCGCCTTGCCCTTCTTGTCGAGCAGGGTCACGTTCGAGGAGACGCTGCCCTCGGCGATGTCCACGCCCGGCGTGGCCTTGACCTTCGCGAGCACGCTCGACGGCATCGTCGGCGGCGCCGAGAAGTCGGCCTTGACGGCCTGGCGCGCCTCGATCTCGACGTCGACGCCCTTCTGGGTGCGCTCGAACAGGTTGGTGAACGACTCGTTGATCGTGTCGGTGAAGACCAGCGTGCCGACCACGAACGCGACGCCGATCACAACCGCGAAGCCGGTCAGGACCGACCGCAGCTTGCGCGTCAGCAGGCCCCGCAGCGCCAGCTTGAGCACGTCACGCCACCGCCTTCATCAGATCCAGCACGCCGTCGGCGTCCGTGCCCGCGCCGTCGTGGACGACGCGGCCGTCGCTGAGCACCACGAGCCGGTCGGCGACCGCGGCGGCCACGGCCTCGTGGGTGACCATGATCACGGTCTGGCCGAACTCGTCGACCGCCCGGCGCAGCAGCCCCAGGACCTCCTCGGAGGCGTGCGAATCCAGGTTGCCGGTCGGCTCGTCGGCGAACAGCACGGCGGGCCGGTGGACGAGCGCGCGGGCCACGGCGACGCGCTGCTGCTGGCCGCCGGAGAGCTCGGCGGGGCGGTGCGTCAGCCGGTCCCGCAGGCCTACGGTGTCGATCAGCTGGTCCAGCCACGCAGCATCCGGCTGCTTGCCCGCCAGCGTGAGCGGGAGCGTGATGTTCTCCAGCGCGGTCAGCACCGGCACGAGGTTGTAGGACTGGAACACGAAGCCCAGGCGGTCGCGCCGCAGCCGGGTGAGCCCCTTGTCGTCGAGCTTCCCGATCTCCTGGCCGTCGACCACGACCGAGCCCGACGTCGGCCGGTCCAGGCCCGCGAGCAGGTGCATGAGCGTCGACTTGCCCGAGCCGGACGGGCCCATGATCGCCGTGAACTGGGCTTTCGGGAAGGACAGCGTGATGCCGGCGAGCGCGTGCACGGCGGTCTCACCTTCGCCGTAAGTGCGGCGCAGGTCCGCCGTCTCAACGATGTTCATGCCGACCATCCTCGTCTGTTTCGAAACGGTGAGCGTTCGGGTGCCACGACCACCCGGGTGGGGCTGACCCTACCTCTGCCGGCCGCGTTGACGCCCGCCGCGTTAGCGAGACGTTTGCACCCGGACTCAGGCGGCGCGCAGGTACGCGAGCACCGCGAGGACGCGGCGGTGATCCTCGACCGTCGGCGCGAGGTCGAGCTTGGAGAAGATCGAGGTCACGTGCTTCTCGACCGCGCGCTCGGTCACGACCAGCGCCTCGGCGATGGCGGCGTTCGAGCGGCCCTCGGCCATCAGCCCCAGCACCTCGCGCTCGCGCGCCGTCAGGCCCTCCAGCGGGTCCTCGCGGCGGCGCCGGCCGAGCAGCAGGGCCACGACCTCGGGATCGAGCGCGCTGCCGCCTCCGGCCACGCGGCGCACGGCGTCGGTGAACGTGTCGACGTCGGCCACGCGGTCCTTGAGCAGGTAGCCGGTGCTCTCGGTGGACTCCGACAGCAGGTCCAGCGCGTAGGCCTCCTCGACGTACTGGGAGAGCACCAGCACGCCGGTGTTGGGATGGTCGGCGCGGATCTTGCGCGCGGCGCGCAGGCCCTCGTCGGTGTGGCTGGGCGGCATCCGGACGTCGATCACCGCGACGTCGGGCTTGTGCGCGCCGACCTTGCGCAGCAGGTCCTCCGCGTCCCCGGCCTGGCCGGCCACCTCGAAGCCGGAGTCCTCCAGCAGCCGCACGAGACCCTCGCGCAGGAGCACGGAGTCCTCGGCGACGACGACTTTGAGGGGGTGGTCGGTGCTCATCGAAGGTCGGGTGATCGGGGTGGGCCGGTGGGGCTGCTTGCCTTCATACGGGAATCTCCGCTCGCAGAGTAGTGCCCGACCCGGGTGGGGAGTCGAGCGCCAGGAAACCGTCCAGCGCGCCGACGCGGTCGGCGAGCCCGCGCAGGCCCGACCCGCGGCCGGGGTCGGCGCCGCCCACGCCATCGTCGCGCACCTCGACCTCGGCGTGGCCGTTGACGCGGCGCACCGCGACCGTGGCCTCGTTCGCGTTGGCGTACTTGGCCACGTTGGTCAGCGCCTCAGAGATCACGAAGTAGGCCGCGGCCTCGACGGGCTCGGGCAGCCGCTCGCCCGGCACCTCGACCACCTTGACCGGCAGCGGCGAGCGCACCGCCAGCGCCTCGACCGCGGCCTGCAGTCCGCGATCGGACAGCACGGCGGGGTGGATGCCGCGAGCCAGTTCGCGCAGCTCCTCGAGCGCGCGGGTGAGCTCCTCCTGCGCGTCACCCACCATCGACGCCGCCTTCTCGGGCGCCTTGGCGATCTGGTTCTGGGCGATCCGCAGCGTCAGCGAGAGCGCGACGAGCCGCTGCTGGGCGCCGTCGTGCAGGTTGCGCTCGAGCCGCCGGCGCTCGGCCAGGCCGGCCTCGACGATCCGGGCGCGCGAGCGCCGCAGCTCCTCCAGGCGCGCGCCCAGCGCGGCCTCGAGGCGCTCGTGCTCGACGGCCAGCCCGGCGGCCGCGGCGATCGAGCCGAGCAGCTCCGGCTCGTCGGCCAGGCTGCGATCGTGGACGATCGCGCCGACGCGGCGGCCCTCGAGCTCCACCGCCGTCCACGCGCGGTCGCGCGGCAGCCCGCAGGGCGTCCCGTCGCGCTTGACCCAGCGGCCGTCGATCCAGAACACGAGCATCAGCGAGCGGTCGCCCAGCGCGTCGGCCAGCAGGCCGCGCAGCCCGTCGGTACCGGGCGCCTCGCCGAGGCGCAGGAGCAGCTCGGCGACGGCGTCGGCGCGGGCCACGCGCGTGCGCAGCAGCCCGAACAGGAACGTGAACGGCACCGAGCCGAAGATCAGCTGGCTGAGCACCAGCAACAGGCTGGAGACGCCGCTGGTCCCCGTCACGCTCTCGGCGCCGATCCCGGCCGCGACGAGGATCAGCAGCGCGGTGCCCGACCACAGCAGCGGCGCCATCGTGACGCGCTGCGGCGCGCTGGCCGCACGCCAGCGGCGCACGAGCAGGACCACGACCCAGCCGACCAGCACGAGCGCGAGGGCGCTGGCGACGACGTCCATGATCGTGCCCGGCGCGGTCGCGCCCGAGATCTGGATCACCGAGTCCGGGCAGTCGCAGCCGACCGGGCTCGTGTCGAACCCGAACATCAGGACCGGCAGCGGGCCGGCGAGCGCGAGCGCGTAGCCGGCGATCACGAGCCGCCGCTCGCCGCGCGAGTGCACGCGGCCCTCGGGGTAGGAGAGCAGCAGGTGCACGAACGCCGCGATGTAGAGGTTCGCGGCGATCACCGCGAGGGTGAACACGCCCGGCGCGTCGGCGGCCGTGAAGGCCGTCAGCAGCCAGGCGAAGCCGGTCCACGTCATCAGTGCGCCGAAGCGGTTGGCCGGCCGCCGCCACCACGCGTACAGGCCGGTTCCGACCCAGGCGGCGCCGATGAAGAACACGACCGCGGCGCCCAGCCCGCGGTGCGCCGCGTGGTCGGAGCCGAGGATCACCCCCGCTCCGGCCAGGCCGACGAGCAGTGCCGCGAGCGCCAGCATCGCCAGCGCCCGCGTGAGGGTCGTCAAAGCAACAGCTCCTGCACGCGCTCGCCGGACAGCTCGGCCTTCGGGACGAACCCGCGCGCGCCGGAGCGCGAGACGAGCGGGCCGAAGTCCGAGGAGTCGCGGCTCGAGACGAGGATCACCGCGGGCGAGTCCGGGTGCCCGGTGATGCGCGCTGCGACGTCGAAGCCGTCGATGTCCGGGAGCTGGACGTCGAGCAGCACGAGCTGGGGACGCAGGCGGTAGGTCTCCTCGACCGCGCTCGCCCCGTCCACCGCCTCGCCGACGACGTTGAACCCCTCCGACTCGAGCAGCACGCGCGCGCTGGCCCGAAACGACGGGTGGTCGTCGACTATGAGGACGGTGCAGTCCACGAGTGCAAGTTTCGTCACCCTGTGAACACCTTCACATACGGCTGGCCGTACAGAGGACTGCGCAAACCACGGTCACGCGACGGCCGCCGCGATCTCCTGCACGGCCGCGGCAGGGTCGGGGGTGCCGAACACCGCTGTGCCGGCGACGAACAGCGTCGCGCCCGCCCGGGCACAGCGGGCCGCGGTCGCGGCGTCGATCCCGCCGTCGACCTCGAGCACGACGTCGGGCCCGATCAGCTCGCGCAAGCGCTCCAGTTTGGAGAGTGAAGCCTCAAGAAAGCGCTGGCCGCCCCAGCCCGGGTTGACCGTCATGCACAGCACGAGGTCCGGTGTCAGCTCGCGAACCGCGTCGGCGGGCGTGCCGGGGTTGAGCGCGAGCCCGGCCGCGCAGCCGGCTTCGCGGATCGCCTGCAGCGCGTAGTTGGCGTGCGGGGTGGCCTCGACGTGCGCCGTGATCGAGTCCGCGCCCGCGGCCGCGAAGTCCTGCGCGTAGCGCTCAGGACGCTCGACCATCAGGTGCACGTCGATCTTCGCGCCGGCCGCGTGGACCGTGTCCGCGATCGCCTGGACGGCGAGCGGGCCCATCGTGATCGGCGGGACGAAGTGGCCGTCCATGACGTCGACGTGGATGACCGCGGCGCCGCCGTCGAGCACGGTCTGCACCTGCTCGGCGAGGCGGCCGAAGTCGGCCGCGAGGATCGAAGGGGCGACGCCGCGCATCAGATCGGGGCGAGCATCGATGCCTGGCAGTGCCCGCACACGTAGAGCGCCGTGTTCGACATGCGCACGATCGTCGAGTGCTCGCCGCAGTTCGGGCACACCGAGCGCAGCTCGAAGCGGTGCAGGCAGTTCACGCAGCGGTAGCGGCCGGGGAGGTTGGTGGGCCGCAGCCATGGCTCGTGGCAGGACGGGCAGACCGAGCCGAGGTCGACGTCGCTCACGCGCGCACCAGCCTCGCGATGAAGAAACCGTCGGTGTGGTCACGGTGGGGGTACGTCTGGAGGTGGCGCGGCATGGTCGGATGCTTCCACACGGGGACCTCTGAGCCCAGATCGTCGGCCGTGAAGTCGTCGTTGGCGCGCAGGAAGGCTTCCACGACGCGTTCGTTCTCGGCTGGCGAGATCGTGCAGGTCGAGTAGACCAGGGTACCGCCGGGCCGCAGCGCGCTCGCTCCCGCGGCCAGGATGCGGGCCTGCAGCTCAGCCAGCGCCTCCGGGCGCCCCGCCTTGTGCCAGCGCGCGTCGGGGCGCGCCGCGAGCGTGCCGAGATCGCTGCACGGCGGGTCGACGAGCACCCGGTCATACGCGCCGGCCTCCTGCGCGACGGCGGCGTCGGCGACGCGCACCTGAACGCTCGTGGCGCCCATCCGCTGCGCGGTGCGCCGGAGCGCCTCGGCGCGGCCCTCGTGGCGCTCGACGGCCGTGATCCGGCCGCGGTCGCCCATCAAGGCGGCGAGGTGCGTCGTCTTGCCGCCCGGCGCCGCGCAGAGGTCGAGCACGCGCTCCCCGGGCGCGGGCGCCAGCACGCGCGCGACGGTCATCGCGGCGCGCGACTGCGGCATGAACAGCCCCTCGCGCCACTCCTGCGAGGAGAAGGCGTCGAACGCGGCGTCGAGGATCAGCGCCTCCGGCAGGTCCTCGCTGCGGCGGGTGGGGACGCCGAGGCGCTCGGCCAGGGCCGCTGGCGTCGTGCGCAGGGCGTTCGCGCGCAGCACGGCCTCCGCGGGCTCGTTGCCGGCGGCCAGCAGCGCGCGCGCCGCCTCGGCGCCGAGCGTGTCGAACCACAGCTGCGCGATCCACTCCGGATGCGAGTGCTTGAGCGCGGCCTGCTGGGGCGTGGCGTCCGGCAGCGCGGCGATCAGCGGGCGCGCCTCGCGCACGGCGCGGCGCAGCACCGCGTTGACCAGCCCGGCGCCGCGCGGGGCGTCGGCCTTGACGAGCTCGACGGACTCGCCGACCGCGGCGTGCGCGGGCACGCGGTCCAGGAACGCGAGCTGGAACACGCCGAGCCGCAGCGCGGCCAGCATCGCCGCGTCGAGCTTGGCGACCGGCCGGCCCGCGAGCGTCGCGATCACGTGGTCGAGCGTCGCGACGCGCTGCACCGTCCCGAAGGTGAGGTTCGTCGCCAGCGCCCAGTCGCGCGCGTCGAGCTCCAGCCGGCGCGCCTCGCCGTGCAGCGCGCGGTCGGCCCACGCTCCCTGCTCGAAGACGCGCCGAACCACGAGGTACGCGGCGGCGCGCGCCGGTGCGACGTGGAGGTGTTTGTGCGTCAAGACTTTACGCGGCGACCGTGGTCTGATTGGCTCTCCGGCGGTGCCGCGGCCGCCCCAGGATGAGGGCGAAGGCGCCAATGTCGTAGAGTCGTCCGGCTTCCGGTGCCTTGTTCAAGCTTCGAAATGGGCTATTTGCAGCTGTTTCGCAGAATGCTCGTACGTTTGTCCAAATCTCTGCCCTCGTCATCAATTCGCCCCACGGGGGCTAATGGAACCCGTACAACTTGCCGACACTGGCCACGGAAGGGGAAGCCAGAACATGTCGGACACTGACAGCACCATGATCACCACGCGCACGGCACGGCCGTCGGCGCTCGGCGATCTCCGCTTCGCGGGGACCATCGCCACCGGCCTGATCGCCGGGACCCTGGGCATGGGCGCACTCGCCGCGCCCCTCGTCGGCTGGAAGGACTGGCCGCAGGGTCTGCGTCCGAACGACGTGACGAACGTCAAGCTCGCGGCCATGCCGCCGGCGCATGCGCCGCGCTCGCCGCAGGGGCAGTCGCGCAAGGGCGCGGCCCCGGCTCCCGCGGGTGCGACGGCCGCCGTCGGCCTCTCAGGCCTCACGGGCACGGGCAGCGCCCGCACTGGCGCGAGCTTCGGCGTGCTCGACGCTGTCAACGGCCCGCCCGCCACGTCCGCGCCGGTGCGCACGCGCGCCAAGCGCGTCGTCACCGGTGAGGTCAACACCGACGCTTCCTCCGGCAACTTCGGGCCCAGCGGCTTCACCGCGCCCGACAACACGACCGACTCCGACGGCGATGGGATCCCGAACAACTGGGAGGAGGCGAACGGGCACAGCGCGAGCGACCCGACGGACGCCTCGGCGACCGACGCCTCGACCGGCCTCTCGAACCTGACCGAGTTCAAGATCGCCTCGACGATCCCCAACGGCGACACCAACGGCAACGGCATCATCGACGGTGACGACGATTCCGACGGCGACGGCGTGTCCAACGCCGCCGAGGTGCGCAATGGCAGCGACCCGACGAACCCGGACACCGACGGCGACGGCAGGCCCGACGGCATGGACGACCGCGACGGCGACGGCTACCCCGACGGGCTGCCCGTGCCGCCCCCGGCGCCGCCCGCGACCGAGGCGCCCGCGCCCACGGATCCCGCGCCGCCGGTGACCGACGATCCGGTCGAGACGCCGGCGCCGCCGGCCGACGATCCCGCGCCGACCGCCGACACGCCCGCCCCGCCGGCCGACGCGCCCGCACCCGTCTCCGAGCAGCCGGTCACGACGGCGCCCGACCCCGCCCCGACGCCCGCCGCCGACCCGGCGAGCACGCCGGCCGACGCCGCCACGCCCGCCGACGCCACGGCGAGCACGCCGGCCGACGCCGCCACGCCCGCCGACGCCACGGCGAGCACGCCGGCCGACGCCGCCACGCCCGCCGACGCCACGGCGAGCACGCCGGCCGACGCCACGACGCCCGCCGACTCCGCCAAGCCCGCCGACGACGCCAAGCCCGCCGACTCCGCCAAGCCCGCCGACGACGCCAAGCCCGCCGACGACGCCAAGCCCGCCGACCCGCCGGCGAGCGCGCCGGCCGACGACGCGAAGTCCGCGCCCACCCACGCCGACTCGCCGGCGCCGGCTGACCCGGCCCCGGCGCCGAAGCCCGCCGATCCGGCCCCGGCCGCTCCGGCACCCGCCGCTCCCGCTCCGGCCCCCGCGGCTCCGGCCGCACCGGCTCCCGCACCCGCGCCGCCCGCCGATCCGGCGCCCGCGCCCGCGGCGCCGGCTCCCGCGGCCGCTGCGGACCCCGCGGCCACGCCGGCCTGGTAGCCGAACGTTTCCCTCGGGGCGCCCTGCGGCGCCCCGAGCCGCTTCATTCCTCGAGCCGCTCGGCGGTCTCGATCCGCAGGTGCCGCGCCCACACGCTGTCGACGCCGCCGGAGCGCGCGAGCAGCTCGCGAGCCGGTCCGGTCCCGCGCGGGTCGCCGCGCATGACCAGCCCATGCGCGGCCTCCAGCCGCGTGGTCTCGTCGGGGTCCTCCAGCCGCGCGGCCAGCGCGTCGCGCAGCGGCGGCGTGTCCTGCGCGGCGAGCGTGCCGAGCGCGAACGTGGCCCAGTCGCGCACGTCGCCCTCACCGTCGCCCGAGAGCTCGATCAGCGCCTGTAGCGAGCGCTCGTCGCCGCGCCCGCCGAGCGCGAAGGCGACCGCCTCGCGGATGTCCGGGTCGGCGTCGCCGGCGTGCTCGAGCAACCAGTCCTGGCCGTACGGCGCGCCGAGGTGCCCGTAGGCGTAGGCGATCGCGGCGGTCACGCCCGCGCTGCGCTCCTCGCTCGCCATCGCGGCGAGCGCCGCGGCCTGCTCATCCGCGAACGCGCCGTGAGCGAGCTGGCCGAGGACGTAGGCCGCGAGCGCGCGCGCATCGGCGTCGGGGTCGGCGGCCAGCGCGCGCATGGCCTCGAGCACGTCGCGCGTCCCGCGCTCGGCGAGCGCGCAGACGTTCGGCCACCACTCGTCCGCCGCGTCCGCCCACTCCACGCGCGCGGCGGCGAGCACCTCGTCGAGCGGGCGGTCCGGCAGCGCCGGATCGAAGCGGAAGTTCGCGAGGCTGAGGTCGCGCAGGCCGCGCAGCCACTCGCGCGCCGGCATCTCCCGCCCGCCGGCCGGGCGCACAACGGTCAGCTCCAGCGCGCCGCCGCGGCAGTCCAGCAGCAGCCGCTCACCCTCGGTGCGCACGAGCCCGCCGGCCGGCGCGCGCGTCGGCCCGTCGACCCGCGACGCGACGACGCCGAGGAAGCTGCCGTCGGGCAACGCCAGCCGCGCCCCGATGTGCGGACGCAGCGCGCGCACCGTGCGCTCGACCACGCCCGGCGGCGCCGTGAAGTCCAGCGCCCGGTCGCGCGGGCCGATCTTGTTCGCGTAGGTGACAAGCGACTCGTCCTGCTCGACCGGCGCGGGGTGCTCGTCGAGCGCGCGCACGAGCAGATCCGCGCCGAGCGTCTCCAGGCGCGCCGAGAGCGTCCCATAGTCGTCGTCGGGGCGGATCGGCTCGGCGGCCCGCAGGTAGATCGGGCCGGCGTCCCAGCCGGCGGTGACGCGCATGATCGCGACGCCGGTCTCGGCATCCCCGGCCATCAGCGCGCGCTCGATCGGCGCCGCGCCGCGCCAGCGCGGCAGCAGCGACGGATGCACGTTGAGCATCTCGTAGTCCGAGAGCAGCGGCTCCTTGATCAGCACGCCGTACGCGCACGTCGCGAGCACGTCGGGCTCGGCCGCCGCGATCTGCTCGAGCACCTCGGGCACGTGCAGCTGCTCGGGCTGGATGTACTCCAGGCCCAGCTCGCCCGCCGCCAGCGCCACCGGCGGCGGCGTGAGGCGCTGCCCGCGGCCCTGGCGCGCATCCGGGCGCGTCACCACCAGCGCCACCTCGTGCGCGGACGCGGCGAGCCGGCGCAGCACGACGGCGGCGAATTGCGACGTGCCGAGGAAGACCGTCTTCAAGCTAGGGGCTCGTTGAAGAATGGTCGGTCCGACCGATGGGTGCAGCCGTGCGGGCCTCGGGCCGCGCGCCCGCGAACGCGTGCCTCTGGCACGTTGAGCTGCGTGGGTGGCGCGAGGCGCCGCGGATGTGCCGCAGCGGGCGTACGGGAATTCTTCAACGGGCTCCTAGGCCGCGGCGGTGCGGGGCTCGAGCGCCTCGCGCAGCGCCCGGTAGGCCTGTTTGCGCTGGTCGCGCGAGGTCTTGTCGAGGATCAGCACGCCGTCCAGGTGGTCCATCTCGTGCTGGATCACGCGCGCTTCGAGCCCCGAGGCCTCGACCAGGATCGGCGCGCCGCGCTCGTCCAGCGCGCTGACCCGCACGTGCACCGGGCGCTCGACCTCGACGGCGACGCCGGGCAGCGAGAGGCAACCCTCCTCGGCGGACTCCTTGTCCTTGCTCGCCCACTCGAGCACCGGGTTCACGAGCGCCGCGACCGCTCCTGCGAGCTCGGTGCGGTAGACGAGCAGACGGTGCATGACGCCCAGTTGCGTGGCGGCGAGCCCGATCCCGTAGGCATCGTGCATGAGCTTGCCCATCCGGCGCGTCTCCTCGACCAGCGCGTCGTCGAAGCGCGTGATCTCCAGCGCGCGCGAGCGCAGCACCGGGTCGCCGTACTTGCGGACATGCTTGAGCGCGGCCTCGCGGCGCGCGCGGGTCTCGGGATCGAGCCGCTCGTGCGGCTCGGCGACCTCGCCGTGCGCCTCGGTGTGAACCTCGTCAGCCACGGCGGACATAATATTGACGCTTTCCGAGCTCAGGTCGGGTCCACGTCGACCGAGAACGCGACGTCGCGGAATTCCCGGTCGCGCGCGGCATCCTCGACGGCCGCGCCGGTCGCCTTCACCGCGAGCGCCCGCTCGGCCGTCTTGAGCACGAGCTGGAAGCGTTCGCGGCCGCGCAGGCGAAACAGCGGCGCGGGGCCGAGCAGCTCGGTCGCGCGCGTGGTCGTCGGGCCGATCGCCTCGGCCACGCGCCCGGCGGCGGCGCGCGCGAGCGGCGCACGCTCGGCGCTGCACACGACGCGCACGAGGTCGGCGAACGGCGGGTAGCGCAGCGCACGCCGGCGTTCGAGCTCCTCCGCGAGGAAGCCGTCCGCGTCGTGGCGCGCGGCGGCGACGATCGACGCGGCGTCGGGCGTCGTCGTCTGGACGAGCACATGGCCGCCGCGCGGGCCGCGCCCGGCGCGCCCCGCGAGCTGCGCGATCAGCGCGAACGTCCGCTCCTCGGCGCGGAAGTCCGGGAAGCGCAGCGTCGAGTCGGCGTCGAGCACCACGCCGAGCGTCACATCCGGGAAGTCGTGGCCCTTGGCCACCATCTGCGTCCCCAGCAGCACTCCCTCGCCCGCGCGGTCGAAGCGCGCGAGCAGCTCGGGCACGGCGTCCTTGGTCTGGCTCGTGTCGGCGTCCAGGCGGAAGACCGGCACGTCGAGCACCTCGCGCAGCTCGGCCTCGAGGCGCTCGGTGCCGGCGCCATGGCGCGCGACCGACAGCGAGCCGCAGTGGTCGCAGCGCTCGCGCACGGGCTCGCGATGCCCGCAGTGGTGGCAGGCCAGCCGGCCCTGAGCGCGGTGCAGCACGAGCGCGACGTCGCACTGCGGGCACATCCAGACCTTGCCGCACGAGCGGCAGGAGAGGAAGTTCGACCAGCCGCGGCGATTGAGCAGCACGATCGACTTGCGCGCGGCCTCGAGCGCGCGGCGCGTCTGGGCGTGCAGCGCGTGATGCGCGCCGCGCATGTCGAGCACCCGGACCTCGGGCAGCCCGCGCGCGCCGCCGACGCGCTCGGGCAGGCGCACGCGCTGGAGCGCGAACACCGTCTCCGGCCGCGGCGTCGCCGACCCCAACACGAGCTGCGCGCCGGCCCGCCGCGCGCGCTCGGCGGCGACGTGGCGGGCGTCGTAGCGCGGGTCGCCCTCCTGCTTGTAGGAGCCGTCGTGCTCCTCGTCGACGACGACCAGCCCGAGGTTGGCGACCGGCGCGAACACCGCCGAGCGCGGGCCGACCGCGATCCGCGCCTCGCCCGTGCGCAGCCGCCGCCACTCGTCGAAGCGCTCGCCGTCCGAGAGCGCGGAGTGCAGCACCGCCACCGTGTCCCCGAAGCGCGCGCGGAAGCGCGCCACGGTCTGCGGCGTGAGCGCGATCTCCGGCACCAGCACGATCACGCCCTGCCCGCGTGCCAGCGCCGCCGCCGCGGCCCGCAGGTAGACCTCGGTCTTGCCCGACCCGGTCACGCCGTGCAGGAGCCAGGCCCCGCCGGCGTCGATCGCGGCGAGCGCGGCGGCCTGTGCAGCGCTCGGCTCGACCTCGCGATCGGGGGCGTCGTTCGTGCGCGGCGCCCGCCGGCTCGCGCGCTTCGCGATCGTCACGAGCCCGCGCGCCTCGAGCCGCCGCAGCGCTGCCAGGTCGGCGCCGGCGGGCCCGGGCAGGCGCTCGAGCAGCGCGCGCTGGCGCTCGGTCAGCTTGCCGTCGGCGCCCGTCGGCTCGGCCCACAGCGCGCTCCTGGCCTTGCCCGGCGGCGGGAGCACCAGGCTGAGCGCCCGGGCCGGCGTCGAGCAGTACTCGACGGCCAGCCACAGGGCCAGCTCCACGAGGTCCTCGGGCACCTGCTCGGGCCGCACGGCGGTCGGCGCGACCAGCCGCTCGTCGGGCAGCTCGCTCGCCTGCGCCAGCCCCACGACGACGCCGTCGAGCGTCTGGCGCCCGAACGGGATCCGCACGACCGCGCCGACCTGCGCCTCGCCGCGGTAGTCGAACGGGCCCGACAGGCGGCGGGTGGTGGTGAGCGGCTCGACGCGCAGGATCACCGGCCTAGCGTCGCAGCCGGCCGAGATGGATCGCCGGGAGCGTGTGTAGGCTCGCTGCGTGTCCGTGCCGGAGATCGTCATCGGTGACAACCTCGTCCACCTGCGCGAGTTCGAGGACGGGATCGCGCAGATGGTCTACGCCGACCCGCCGTTCAACACCGGCCGCTCGCAGACGCGCCGCAGCCTCGCGACGGTGGCCGCCGCGGACGGCGACCGCACCGGCTTCGGCGGGCGCCGCTATTCGACCCGGCTGCTCGCCGAGTCCTCCTACAAGGACAGCTTCGACGACTACCTCGGCTTCCTGGCGCCGCGCCTGGAGGAGCTGCGGCGGGTCCTGCATCAGACCGGGACGCTCTACCTGCACCTCGACTACCGCGAGGCGCACTACGTGAAGCTGCTGCTCGACGAGCTGTTCGGCCGCGAGTGCTTCCTCAACGAGCTGATCTGGGCCTACGACTACGGCGCCAAGCCGCGCAACCGCTGGCCGCAGAAGCACGACACGATCCTCGTCTACGTCAAGGATCCGCGCGCCTACTACTTCGACTCCGAGGCCGTCGACCGCGAGCCCTACATGGCGCCCGGGCTGGTCACGCCCGAGAAGGTGGCCAAGGGCAAGCGGCCGGTCTCGGTGATGTGGCACACGATCGTCTCCCCCACCGGGCGCGAGAAGACCGGCTACCCGACCCAGAAGCCCGAGGGCCTCCTGCGCCGCTTCGTCCAGGCCAGCTCGCGGCCGGGCGACCTGTGCCTGGACCCGTTCGCCGGCTCGGGGACGCTCGGGGCCGTCGCCGCCAAGCTCGGCCGCCGCTCCCTGCTGATCGACGAGAGCCCGGAGGCCGGCCGGGTGATGCGCGAGCGCCTTGCCTGATCGCGTCAGCGCCTTCGGCCCCGGTCGCGTGAACCTGATCGGCGAGCACACCGACTACAACGCCGGGCTCGCGATGCCGTTCGCGATCGACCGCGGCGTGACCGTCACGGCGACCGCCGCGGACGCGTTTGAAGTGCTCGCGCTGGACCTCGGCGAGGAGGACACGTTCCGCACGCCGGAGCCGGCGCCCGGCTGGCGCGCGTTCGCCCGCGGCATCGTGGCCGAGCTCGGCGACGTCCGGCCCGCGCGCCTGGAGATCACCGGCGACGTGCCGCTCGGCAGCGGGCTGTCCTCCTCGGCGGCGCTCGAGGCGGCGCTCGCGCTCGCCCTGCTCGCGATCTCGGGCCGCGAGCCGCCGGCCGACCTGCGCGAGCTCGCCAAGCTGTGCTCGCGCGTCGAGAACGAGTGGGTCGGCGCGGAGACCGGGCTGCTGGACCAGTTCGCCTCGCTGCTCTCGCAGCCGGGCCACGCGCTGCGGATCGATTTCCGGACGCTCGAGGTGCGCGCGGTGCCGTTCGACCTCGGCGACTGGACGCTCGTGACGGTCGACTCCGGCGCCACCCACACGCACGCCGGCAGCGGGTACAACGCGCGCCGCGCCGAGTGCCACGCAGCGTGCGAGGCGCTTGGGATCGAGACGCTGCGCGACGCGCGCGAGCAGGACCTGCCGCGGCTGGGAGAGACGCTGCGCCGGCGCGTCCGCCACGTGCTGGGAGAGAACGCGCGCGTCGACGCGATGGCCGCGGCGCTCGAGGCGCGCGACCTCGAGCGCGCGGGCGTGCTGCTGGACGCCTCGCACGCGAGCCTGCGCGACGACTACGAGGCGTCCGTGCCCGCGGTCGAGGCCACCGTGGCGCGCCTGAAGGCCGCCGGCGCCGCCGGCGCCCGGATGGTCGGCGGCGGCTTCGGCGGGTCGGTGCTCGCGCTGCTAGGTCCCGGGGTCGTCCGGCCCCCGGGTGCCCTGGCGGTCGCCCCGCACGCGCCGGCGCGACTGCTCTGAAGCGAGCGCGGCCGCGTCCACCCCGCGCGGCGCGGGGTGCCGGGGCGAGCCGGGGCGCTCGTCCGGCTCGGCCTCGCGCAGTTCCTCGCCCAGCGGCCGCGTGAGCGCCCAGGCGACGAAGATCAGGCCGACGATCAGCATGCCGAGGCCCGCGTACAGGTTGATGTTGATGCCGGCCGCCTTGTGGGCTTCGGCTTCGGAGTCGGTCAGCCCGAGGATGGTCAGCAGCACGCCCCACGTCACGAAGACGCCGCCGATGATGCGGCGCAGGTCGAAGAGGTTGGCCGCCCGTTCTGCGCGTGAGCTCGTCGTTGCAGACATTCGCTTTGCCTCCTACCAGAGGACGACGGTCAGGATCGCGGCGCCGGCCAGGACGAGGCCGCCGATCACCTTGGGCGTGGTACCCGCCCCGGCGTCGTCGGTGTTGGCCATGCCGTAGACGAGGCCCTGCAACTGCTCGACCGGCTTGGGCTGGGTGCGCAGCGTGACCGCCACCGACACCACGGCGTCGACCACGAAGGCCAGCCCGGCGCCCCACATCGACTCGGCGAGGTCTGACCCGAAGCTGATCGCGCCGGCCTTGTAGAGAATGAAGGTGGACGCCGCCGCGAACGTCCCCGCGACCAGCCCCCAGAGGCCGGCGGCGGGCGTCATCCGCTTCCAGAACATACCGATGATGAACGTCGCGAACAGCGGCGCGTTGAAGATCGAGAACAGCGCCTGCAGGTAGTTCATGAGGTTCGAGTACGTCGAGGCGATCAGCGCGGTGAAGATGCTGATCGTGATGCCGCCGATCGTCGCGTAGCGGCCGAAGCTCACGTACCAGTCGTCGGGCTGGCCCGGCTTGAAGTAGGGCTCGACGAGGTCCGTGGTGACGACGGTGTTGAACGCCGACACGTTCGCCGCCACGCCGGCCATGAACGACGCCATCAGGCCGGTCAGCGCGATCCCCAGCATGCCGTTGGGCAGGTACTTGTTCATCAGCAGCGGGATCGAGTTGTTGAACTGCAACTCGTCCGTGGTGCCCAGCTTCGGGATCACGACCAGCGCGATCATGCCCGGCAGGATCATGATGAACGGCAGGAAGAGCTTCGGGATCGCGCCGATCAGCGGCGTCCGCTGGGCCGCCGAGAGGTCGCGCGCCGAGAGCGCGCGCTGGACCTCGGCGAAGTTCGTCGTCCAGTAGCCGAACGCGAGCACGAAGCCGAGACCGAAGACGATGCCGATCCACGACACGCCGATCGGGTTCGTCACGTGGCCCACGCCCGTGCCCTGCAGCGCGTGCAGACCCGCCTCCCCGATGTTGGACTTCTTGACCTTGTCCTGCAGGCCGCCCCAGCCGCCGACGTCGTGCAGGCCCACGAACGCGATCGGGATCAGCGCCGCCAGGATCACGAAGAACTGCAGCACCTCGTTGTAGATCGCGCTCGAGAGCCCGCCGAGGCTGATGTACGCCGCGACGATCACGGCCGCGACGATGATGCCGGCGATGATCGGCCAGCCGAGCAGGAACTTCATGACCAGCGCGAGCGCGTAGAGGTTCACGCCCGCGATCAGGATCGTGGCGAGCGCGAACGTCCACGAGTTGAACTGGTGCGACGCCGGGTTGAAGCGCTGGAGCAGGTACTCGGGGACCGAGCGGACCTTGGAGCCGTAGTAGAACGGCATCATGACCAGGCCCAGGAAGACCATGGCCGGGATCGCGCCGATCCAGTAGTAGTTGACCGTCGCCACGCCGTACTGCGCGCCGTTGGCCGCCATCCCGAGCACCTCGGTGGCGCCCAGGTTGGCGGAGATGAACGCCAGGCCGGTGATCCACGCCGGCAGCGAGCGCCCCGACAGGAAGTAGTCGAGGCTGGAGCGGATGTAGCGCTTCGCCGCGAACCCCACGCCGAGGACGACGGCGAAGTAGGTGACGACGATCGCGTAGTCGACGAAGTTGGTGTCGAGCCGGATGTCTTGCAAGTGGGGCCTCCCTTTCGAGAGGCCCCATACCCAGCCGGTTCAGCTCAGCAACACGTGCTACGCGACGGCGTCCGTCTGCGCCAGCCCGGCGGCCTCGCGCAGCGCGGCGGCCTTGTCGGTCTTCTCCCACGTGAAATCCTCGTCCTCGCGCCCGAAGTGGCCGTAGGCGGCCGTCTTCTGGTAGATCGGGCGGTGGAGCTTGAGGTAGACGCGGAAGGCGCCCGGGCGCAGGTCGAAGAACTCGTCCACCAGCGCGGCGATCCGCCCGCGGCCGATCTTCTCGGTCCCGAACGTCTCGACCATCACCGAGACGGGGTGCGCGACGCCGATCGCGTACGCGACCTGGACCTCGACGCGGTCGGCCAGGCCGGCGGCCACGAGGTTCTTGGCGACGTAGCGTGCCGCGTAGGCGGCCGAGCGGTCGACCTTGCTCGGGTCCTTGCCGCTGAACGCGCCGCCGCCGTGGCGGGCCATGCCGCCGTAGGTGTCGACGATGATCTTGCGGCCGGTGAGGCCCGCGTCGCCGACCGGGCCGCCGATCACGAAGCGTCCCGTCGGGTTGACGAGGAAGTTGCGGCGCAGCTTCTCGGCGTCGTAGAGCTCGGCCGGCAGGATCGGCGTGACGACGTGCTCCCAGAGGTCGTCCGGGATCAGCGACTCGGCGCCTTCGCGGTGCTGGGTGGAGATCAGGATCTTCTCGATCGCGACCGGCTTGCCGTCGCGATAGCGGACCGTCACCTGGGTCTTGCCGTCGGGGCGCAGGTAGTCGAGCGTGCCGTCCTTGCGGACCGCGGCGAGGCGCTCGGCGAGCCGGTGCGCGAGCGAGATCGGGAGCGGCATCAGCTCCTCGGTCTCGTTGGACGCGTAGCCGAACATCATGCCCTGGTCGCCCGCGCCGGCGACGTCGAGTTCATCGTCGTCGGTGGCGTCGGTGCGCTTCTCGTACGCCTGGTCGACGCCCTGCGCGATGTCGGGCGACTGCTTGTCGATCGCGTTGATGACCGCGCAGGAGTCGGCGCTGAAGCCGAGTTCGGCGTCCGTGTAGCCGATCTTGCGGATCGTCTCGCGGGCGATCTCCTGGATGTCGACGTAGGTCGTGGTCGAGATCTCGCCGGACACGACGACGAGGCCGGTGTTCACCAGTGTCTCGCAGGCCACGCGGCCGTTGGGATCCTCGCGCAGCACCGCGTCCAGGACGCCGTCGGAGATCTGGTCGGCCACCTTGTCGGGATGCCCCTCGGTGACGGACTCAGAAGTGAACAGGTACTCGTTGTCGGACAGCTGGGTCATGGGATCTCGAGGATCGCTCCGCTTCGATGCTTGGCCCCTCGCGCGTGCGAACTCACCGCGGATGCGCGAGAGCGGGGGAGAAAAGCCTAGCGGCTTGGAGGTGTTTGTCTGTTACGACGTTCGTTCAGGCCGTGCGGCGCGACTTGCGCTCGACGAAGTCGATGATCACCGGCACGCCCTCGAGCCCGTAGCGCTCGCGCAGCCGGTTCTCGACGAAGTACGCGTAGTCGCGCGTGACGCGCTGGCGCGAGTTGATCTGGATCGCGAAGCGCGGCGGGCGCGAGCCGATCTGGGCGATGTAGAGCAGCTTCAGGCGGTGGCCCTGCTTGGACGGCGGCTGGCGCGCGGCCGTGACCTCGCCGATGAAGCGGTTGAGCTCGGGGGTCGGGATGCGGTGCTGGGCGCGGTCGGCGATCGACAGCGACTCCTGCAGCAGGCGCTGGATGTGGCGGCCGGTCTTGGCGCTCGCGGTCAGGACCTTCGGGCGCAGGCGCAGCTTCTGGTTCACGCGTGCGCGCTCGCGGTCGAGCTCCTGCGCCCCGACCCCGCCGCCCGGCCCGAGCGGCTCGCCGTCGCCGCCGGTCAGGTCCCACTTGTTGAGCACCAGCGCGGTGGCGCACCCGGACTTCATCGCCAGCTCAGCGATTCGCAGGTCCTGCGCGGTCACGCCGTCCTGCGCGTCGCACACCACGAGCGCGACATCAGCGCGCTCGGCGGCGCGCTGGCTGCGTAGCGACGTGTAGTACTCGACGGACTCGCTGACCTTGGCGGCGCGGCGGATGCCCGCCGTGTCGACGAGCAGCAGCTTGCGACCCTCGACCTCGATCGGCGTGTCGATGGCGTCGCGGGTCGTGCCGGCGACATCCGAGACGATCACGCGCTCGCGGCCGAGGAACGCGTTGACGAGGCTCGACTTGCCCACGTTGGGGCGCCCGATCACGGCCAGGCGGACGATGTCCTCCTCGGCCTCCGGGATCTCGTCGTCCTCGGGCAGGAGGTCCACGAGCCGGTCCAGCAGGTCGCCCGTGCCGAGGCCCTGCGCGGCCGAGACCGCCATCGGCTCGCCCAGCCCGAGGCCGTGGAAGTCGTGCACGAGCGAGAGGTCCTTGACGTCGTCGACCTTGTTGGCGGCGACGACGATCGGCAGCTTGCCGCGGCGCAGGATGTCGGCGATCTCCTGGTCGCCGGGGCGCATGCCGGCGCGCGCGTCGACCACGAACAGCGCGACCTGGGCGTCGGCGAGCGCGGCGCGCGCCTGGTCCTGGATCGAGACCGCGAGCGCGTCCTCGTCCTGCAGGTCGACGCCGCCCGTGTCGATCAGCGTGAACGAGCGCCCGTTCCAGTCGGTGCGCAGCTCCTTGCGGTCGCGCGTGATGCCCGGGCGCTCGTGCACGACCGCCTCGCGTGACTGCGTGAGCCGGTTGACCAGGCTCGACTTGCCGACGTTGGGATAGCCCACGACCGCGACCTTCATGCGCCGACCTCCTTCGCTTCGGTCGCCAGCATCACGATCTGGTCGATCACCTCGTCGAGCGGGCGGCCGGTCGTGTCGATGGGGACGGCGTCGTTGGGCGCCTCGAGCGTCGAGCGGCCCTCGGTCGAGTCGCGCTCGTCGCGCGCCTTCTGCAGCTTGAGGACGCTGTCGGGCTCGAGCCCGTGCTGGGCGGCGCGGCGGCGCGCGCGCTCGCCGGGGTCGGCGTAGAGGAAGACCTTGACCTGCGCGCCGGGGGCGACGACCGTGCCGATGTCACGCCCCTCGGCGACCCAGTCGCCCTGCTCGACGATCGCCTGCTGCTGGCGCACCAGCGCCGCGCGGACGTCAGGGTCGGCGGCGACCCGCGACGCGGCCTCGGACACCGCCGGCGTGCGGATCCGCTCCGTCACGTCCTCGCCGTCGAGCAGCACCTGGTCGCCGAGCTCGATCCTGATCCTCTGGGCGACCCGCGCGGCCGGCTCCCCGCGCTCGTCGGCGGCGAGCCCGACGCAGCGGTACATCGCCCCCGTGTCCAGGAACGCGAAGCCGAGCCGCTGCGCGACGCCGCGCGCGACCGTGGACTTGCCCGCCCCGGCAGGACCGTCGATGGCGATGACCATGACGCAAGAGGCTAGAAGACCGTCAGCGAACGGACGTGGTCGGGGACCTCGATGCCGTCGCGCAGGAGCGGATCGGGCTCCGGCGCGCCGATCGTCTGCGTGATCGGGAGCACGCCGGCCCACGTGTCGCGCGCGTAGTCGTCCTCGTCGTCGCCGGGCGGGCCCTGGCGGATCTTGGCCGAGCCCTCGGTGATCGGCAGCCGCACCACCGCGGTCGCCTTGAGCTCCTGCGCGCTCGGGGGACGCACGTGCGGCCAGCGGCCGGGGACGAGCTTCTCGGTGAACGTGTGCAGCGCGCGCTCGACGTCGGCGACCGGCTCGAGCGTCCCGTACAGGATCGCCGAGCGGTAGTTCATCGAGTGGTGGAAGGCCGAGCGCGCGAGCACGATGCCGTCGACGTGCGTCACCTCGACGCACGCCTCGGCGCCGGCCCGCAGCGCGCGCAGTGTCCGGCTCGCCGAGGAGCCGTGCAACAGCAGGTGGTCGCCGTCGCGCGCGATCAGCGTCGGGATCACCGCCGGCCGGCCTTCGTGGACGAACGCGACGTGGCCGATCAGCGCCTCGTCGAGGATCGTGCGGATCGTCGCGAGGTCGTGGCTGCCGCGCTGCGGCGCCCGGGTGAGCTTGGTTCTGGCTGTTCTCATCTGTTACAGTACAGTTCGAGTTCTGTGTCGGCACAGTATGGCAAAGAGGGGCGCCCCGCGCCAGCGGCGCGTGGCGAGGCCGCGCCGCGCGGCGAGCGCGGCGACGTCGCGGCGCCCGGCGAGGTCGCGGCGCCCGGCGCGGCGATCGGCGGCGCGTCGGTCGGCGAGATCGTGGCCAGCGTGGAGGCGGCGGTCGCGCGCGGCGAGCTCGCGCCGGGCGCGCCGCTGCCCGCGGTGCGCGCGCTGGCGCAGCAGCTCGGCGTCTCGCCGACGACCGTGGCGTCCGCGCTCGCCGAGTTGCGCCGGCGCGGCGTCGTGCTCTCGCGCGCGCGGTCCGGCACGCGCGTGGCCGAGCGGCCGCCGCTGCGGCCCGCGCGCGCGCCGGTGGCCGTCCCGCCCGGCGTGCGCGACCTCGCGCTCGGCAACCCGGACCCCGCGCTGCTCCCCGACCTCGCCGCTGCGCTGCGCGACCTCCCCGCGCCGCAGCGGCTCTACGGCGAGGCGCCGGTCGATCCGGGCCTCGCCGCGGTCGCGGGCGCCGCGCTGGCCGCCGACGGCATCCCCGCCGAGCGGCTCACCGTGGTCAGCGGCGCGCTCGACGGGATCGAGCGCGTGCTCGCCGCGCACCTCTCCCCCGGCGACCTCGTCGCCGTCGAGGATCCCGGGTGGCCGGGCGTGCTGGACCTCGTGCGCGCGCTCGGGCTGCGGCTCGCGCCGGTCGCCGTCGACGACCGTGGCATGGGCCCGGACGGGCTCGAGGCGGCGCTGCGCGCGGGCGCCCGCGCCGCGGTCCTGACGCCGCGCGGCCACAACCCGCTCGGAGCGGCGTTCGACGCCGGGCGCGCCGCCACGCTGCGCGACCTGCTGCAGGACGTGCTCGTCGTCGAGGACGACCACCTCGGCCCGGTCGCCGGCGTCCCCTGGCACTCGGCGGCCGGCCGGCGCTGGGCGGCGGTGCGCTCGGTCTCGAAGTGGCTGGGGCCCGATCTGCGCTGCGCGATCCTCGCCGGCGACGAGCTCACGCTCGCGCGCGTCGAGGGCCGCATGTCACTCGGGCCCGGCTGGGTCAGCGGGCTCCTCCAGCGGCTCACCGCGCGCCTGTGGGCCGACCCGGAGGTGCTCGCGCTCGTCGCCCGCGCGACGGCCGCGTACGCCGAGCGCCGCGCGGCGCTGGTCGCCGCGCTGGCCGCGTACGACCTTCCCGCCGACGCGCCGAGCGGACTCAACGTGTGGGTCGCAGTCCCCGACGAGGACGCGGCGGTGCGGGCGCTGCTCGCCGCCGGCGCGTCCGTCGCGGCGGGGGCGCCGTTCCGGCTCGCCGCGGCGCCCGCGGTGCGGATCACGACGGCCGCGCTTCACCCCCACGAGGCGCCGGCGCTGGCCGCCGCGCTGGCCGCCGCCGTGCACCCGCCGCGCCGCACACGCGCCGCGTGAGATTTCTCGCGTGACGTTGGCGCACCTGCCCGTGTCTCCCTGAGCGATGGCAAGCACAGGAGGGATCATGTTTCGCACCACGCTGGTGGTACTCGGAGTGTCGCTGGTGGCCGCCGCACCGGCCGGCGCCCGGACCACGGACCGCAATCACGACGGGCTTCCCGACCGCTGGGAGACGGCGCACCACCTCTCGCTCAAGCTCAAGCAGGCCAAGCGCGACCAGGACCACGACGGCCTGAACAATCGCGGCGAGTACCGCGCGGGGATGAACCCGCACGACCGCGACAGCGATGACGACGGCATCATCGACGGCAAGGAGAACGCCGGCGCGGTCGCCTCGTTCAAGGACGGCGTCCTGACCATCACGCTCGCCAAGGGCGGCACGCTGGCGGCCAAGGTCACCGACGCGACGCGCTTCGAGTGCGCGCACAACGCCAAGGCCGTCGCGGCTGACGACAGCGGCGGCGGCGGCGAGCACGGCGGCGGCGGCGGTGGCGGCCAGAGCGGCGGCGGCAGCGGTGGCGGCGGCGAGACCGGCACCTACTACGGCAGCCCGGCGCCCAGCGGCGGGTCGTCCGGCGAGCCGGGTGACGACCACGGCGGCGACGGTCAGCCCGCCGACGACGCCGGCGACCACTCAGAGCCCGGCGACGACCACGGCGACCACGGGCAGCCCGCCCCGCCGGCGACCGGCGGCGGCACGCAGGGCACCCCGCAGACGAGCACATGCGACGCCAGCCTCCTGACCGCGGGCCGCAAGATCCGCGAGGCCGAGCTCAAGGCCGCCGACGGCGAGGCCGTGTGGAGGGAGCTGCAGCTCGGCGCGGCGTAACCTGCGTCACCGGCGAGGCGTCTGATGAGTATGAGCCGAACGTCCGCGGTGCTCCTGCGCACCCAGAGCGACGAGCGCCTTGTCGCGCTGGCCGGCGCAGGTCACGAGCGGGCGTTCGAGGCGATCGTCAGGCGCTACCGCCGTCCGCTGCTGTCCGCGTGCCGTCGCATGGTCGACGACGGCCGCGCCGAGGACGTGCTCCAGCAGGCGCTGCTGGCGGCGTGGGGCGCGCTGCGCCGGGGCGACGACGTGCGCGACCTGCGCGCGTGGCTGTTCCGGATCGCCCGCAACACCGCGCTCAGCCACCGCCGGCGCGCGGGCCACCCGGTCGCCGAGCTGGTCGAGACGCTGAGCGTCGCGGCGACTCCCGAGGAGGAGGTGGAGCGGCGGGCGGTGGTCGAGGAGACGCTCGGCGCGATCGCCGGGCTACCGGAGCGCCAGCGCGAGGCGCTGCTGAGCATCGCGGTGCAGGGACGGTCGCAGGAGGAGGTGGCGGGCGAGCTGGGCGTGTCCACGCTCGCCGTCCGCCAGCTCGTGCACCGCGCGCGCACCGCGCTGCGCACTGCGGCGACCGCGCTCGTGCCGGTCTCCGTCCTCTCGGCGGGAGCGGGCGCGGGAGCCGCGGCGAGCGACTCGATGAGCGCGCGCATCGCCGGCCTGCTCGCGGGCGCCGGCGGCGCGGCGACGTTCGCGAAAGCGGGCGTGGTGGCCGGCGTGGCCGCGACCGCGATCTCGGCGCCGCTGGTTGTCGAGCACCGGCACGTGCAGCGTCCCGCGGCCGTGGCTCGCGCGCACCCGCGCGCCACGCCGGCGCCCGCCGCGCCCGCGCACCCGCGCACCGCGCCGACGTCCGCCGCGCCCGCGCACCGTGCCGCGACGCCCGCCGCACGCACACGCCCGCGCCGCGCGCGCACGCCCCACCGCGCTCGTACGCCGCGCGCCGACGCCCGCGCCTCGCCGGCCCGTGGCCGCCGCCCCTGCGCCGGCCCCGGTCCGCACCGCGGCGCCTGAGCGCGAGCACGCAACGCAGCCGAGTCGCGGCGAGCGCGACGGCGGGGCGCGGCTCGCCGGGGACGGCGCCGGCGAAGGCCAGCGCGCCGAATCCGACGGCCGCGGCGACGACCGCGCGGTCCAGTCCGCCGACGGGTCCGGCCATGAGGACGGCGGCGGCGAGCACCACGGCACCGCCGCTCCCACCGTCACACCGTCGCCGGAGGACGGCGGCGACGACGGCGGATCCGACTGACGACCGTCACCCAACCGCCGCTCCCGGCGTCTCAAGAGACATGGACCACCACACGAACCCGGGAGGCTCCGTGTCCAGGAAGCTCTTCGTGCTCGCCGCCGGCGCGTTCGCGATCGTCGCATCGCTCGCGCTGTCGACCGTCGCGAGCGCCCACGGCGGCGACCGCAACCGCGATCGCATCCCCGACCGCTGGGAGCAGCGCCACCACCTGAGCCTGCGCGTGAACCAGGCGCGGCGCGACACCGACCACGACGGCCTCAACAACCGCGGCGAGTTCCAGGCGGGTCTTGACCCGCGCAAGGCCGACACCGACGACGACGGCATCAAGGACGGCGACGAGAACGCCGGCACGATCGCGTCGTTCAGCGGCGGCGTGCTGACGGTCAACCTCGCCGGCGGCGGGAGCTTGACCGCGACGGTGACGGCGGACACCGAGATCGAGTGCGACGACGCCACCGCCCAGGCGGCCGACCACGGCGGCGATGACCAGGGCGACGACGGCGGCGGAGACGACCACGGCGACGGCGGCAACGGGTGCGGCACCGAGGCCCTGACCGCGGGGCGCATGGTCAAGGAGGGCGAGCTCAAGACGGCCGGCGGGGGCGCCGTGTGGGAGAAGCTCGAGCTCTGACAAGCTGGGCGGGGTGATCCCGGACCTGTGGCACCCCGAGACGGTGTATCTGAACACGGCGAGCTTCGGGCTCCCACCGGACCCGGTCTGGGACGCGGTGCAGCAGGCGCAGGGCGACTGGCGCGCCGGGCGCGTGAGCTGGGAGCACTGGACCGCGGTGACCGCCCGCGCCCGCGCGCAGTTCGCGACGCTGGTCAACGTCGGCGCCGACCGGATCGCGGTCGGCGCCACCGTCTCCGGCCTGATCGCGCTGGTGGCGGCGGCGCTCCCGGACGGCACGCGCGTGCTCGCGGCCGAGCCGGAGTTCACGTCGCTGATCTTCCCCTTCCTGGCCCAGGCCGGGCGCGGCGTGAGCGTGGAGTTCGTCGCGCTCGACCGGCTCGCGGAGGCCGTGGACGGCGACACCGGCGTCGTCGCGGTCAGCGCCGTGCAGTCCTCCACCGGCGAGCTCGCGCGGCTCGACGACATCGCGGCCGCGGCGCGCCACCACGGCGCCCTGACCGTGATCGACGCGACGCACGCGTGCGGCTGGCTGCCGGTCGACGCGTCGCGCTTCGACGCCGTCGCGTGCGCGAGCTACAAGTGGCTGATGTGCCCGCGCGGGACCGCGTTCCTCACGCTGTCGGACCGCCTGGCCGAGACGATGACTCCGCATCAGGCCGGCTGGTTCGCGGCGCGCGACCCGCTCACCGACCAGTTCGGCGGGCCGCTGCGGCTCGCCGATTCCGCACGGCGCTTCGACACCTCGCCGGCGTGGTTCTCGTGGGTGGGAACCGAGCCGGCGCTCGCGCTGCTCAACGAGATCGGGGTCGAGACGATCCACGCCCACGACCTGCGGCTCGCGAACCGCTTCCGCGCCGGGCTGGGACTCCCGCCCGGGGACTCCGCGATCGTCACCACCGACCGCGAGAACGCGACCGAGAGGCTGCGCGACGCGGGCATCATGGCGGCCGCCCGCGCCGGCCGCCTGCGCGCCTCGTTTCACCTCTACAACACCGACGCCGACGTCGACGCGGCGCTCGACGCGCTCGCGTGAGCGCGCCGGCGCCGCCTGTCTGAGAGATCAGCCCGTCGCGAACCCCGTCACGTGCAAGGAGACCGCGCGCACCGAGCCGGTGTCGAGCTGCGCGGCGTCGACGGCCTTGAACGTCCACGTGCCCTTCACCGGGTCGGCGAGCAGGCCGGCCAGCGGCTCGTCCGGCTTCCAGGTGCCGGTGAACGGCGCCTCGCCGGACACCACCGTCGCGAACGGCGCCGTCGCGGCGTCGTCGAAGACCACCTGGCAGAGGTTGTTCCCGCCGCCGCCTGAGCGGCTGAACAGCGTCACCGCGTGGCCGCTCGGGTTGGACAGCGTGCCCACGAGATCGCCGACGAACGTGTGGTCGATCCCCACGGTCGTCGCGCCGGTCGCGGTGCTGCACGCCGTCCCGTCGATCGAGAACGTGACCTTCGAGCCATAGCCGTCCTGGGTGACCGCGATCGGCACCGACGCGCCGGTCGTGCTGCCGTCCGGGATCGGCACGGCGGGACCCGCGTACGAGTACGTCGTCGCCGTGCTCGCCGGCTGCCCTGTCGGCACGCTGAACACGGCCGTGGTCGGCGACAGCGCGCCCGCGAAGGACACGCGCACCGAGAGCTTGAACGGCTTGCCGAGCGGATAGTCCGCGGCGAGCGCGACCTTGAACGCCTTCGCGCGCGACGCGCCGGCCGCCAGGTTGCCGTACGCCAGCGAGGCCGGCGTGATGCGCGCGCCGGGCTCCGAGCTCGCCACGGCGACGCTGATCCCGGTCGCCGTGCCGTCGCCCTCGTTGGTCACGGGCAGCGTCAGCGTGCCCTTCTCCCCCGGCTCGAGGAAGCCGTCGCCGTCGCCGGCCGTCTCGGCGACCGTGGGCGCCGCGGCGGTCACGAGCGGCTGCGGCGTCGCGCCGGACTGGGTCAGCACGCGGTCCGCCCGCAGCAGGCCGCCGCCGGAGCGGTTGTCGGTGCCGGCGGGCGCGAGGTCCAGCCCGGTCGCGGCGAACGCGGCGCGCACGTCGCCCGCGCTCGCGCCGGGGTTGCCCGACAGCACCAGCGCGGCGATCGCCGCGGCGTGCGGCGCCGCCGCCGACGTGCCGAAGAACGGCGAGAAGTCAGGCAGCGAGGTGCTCACGCCGTCGGCCGCCGTGAAGTCCGGCTTGGGCCGCACGACGCCGCCGGTCGAGCTGTAGTTCCCGGGCGTGTACGGCGTGCCGTCGGCCGCGAAGAACGCGCGCCGCGGCCCGTCCGACGTGAAGCGCTCGGGCTTCTGCGCCTTGGTGAACGGGTTCGGGAAGGGGCCGGACGGGTTCGGCGGGTCGCCCGGCTCGAGGTCGAACGGCAGCGGCTCGAACGCGGGCGCGGCGGCGATCGCGAACGCGCCGGCCGTCGCCGCGTGCCCGCGGATCACGCCGGCCGTCGCGAACGGCTTCAGCCCGTCGTCGGACGCCGCGAAGCGCCCGTCCCAGACCGTCACCTGGAAGTAGCGCGAGCTGCCCTTGTACTTGACCACGGCGAGCCGCATGCCGAAGTCCAGCGGCGTGCCGAGCCGCTCGAAGGGATCGTCGTCGCCGTCCTGGACGTTCTGCGAGAACGCGATCACGTTCCCGTCGGAGTCGAACAGGTAGAGGTCGTAGTCGTCGTTGGCGGCGCCCAGCGGGTCCGCCCAGAAGAGCGTCACCGGAAGCCCGTAGCTCGAGTCAGACAGCGGATCGAAGACCTGCACGGCCGGCCCGGGGTCGAAGTCCTCCGCCGTGCCGACGAACTTCCCCACGCCCTGCCGCGAGTCGATGAAGTCGCCCTCGTAGTTGCCCGCCGTGCCGTCGAGCGTGTTGCCCTGGTTGCCGGCCGAGCTGAAGTAGAGCGCGCCGTCGGCCATCACGTCGTTGACCGCCTGCGCGATCGGGCCGTCCTGGAACGGGCTCTCGCTGAAGAACACGACGTCGTCGACGAGGATGTCGCAGCCCGCGTCAAAGCGCAGCGCGCGGATGTTCTCGGCCATCACGGCCTCGTCGTCGTCGACCGTGGCGAATCCGAGCGCGGCCTTGGGCGCGAGGTCGTGGACGATCTCGAGCATCGCGGTGCCCTCGTCGCCGCTGCCCTCCTGCAGCGGCAGGACGTCGACGGCGGGCGAGCTCGCCCGCGGCCTGGTCGGCGGAGAGCGAGTCGACGCCGTCCGAAAGTACGCAGACCTTCACGCCGATGCCGCTGACGTGCTTGGACGCGCGCGCCTTGTCGGCGGCGTGCGTCTTGTCGCCCTCGGAGACGACGCGGCGCGGCGGCGGCGCGCAGCTCGGCCTCGACCTGCGCGGCGCGCTCGTCCTTGCTCGCGGGCTTCATGCGCGGCGTCAGGTGCGCGGTCGTATAGCCGCCCACCGGCGCGACGTGCCTGACGTCGCCCCACGCGGCGACCTGCTCGAGCGCGCTCATCGGCACGTCGGCGCTGACGGTGTCCTTGGTCACCGTGTGCACCGCGGCGCCGGCCGCGCGCAGCCGGGCCGCGAGCGCGGCGCCGTCGGTCCCGCTGACCTCGACCGCGGTCTTCCCGCCCGCGACCACGACGCCGGTCGCGAACCGGTTGGACTTCAGCGCGACCGCGAGCCGGCTGTCCAGCTTGCGCTCGCTCGCGGTCAGCGAGCCCTTGATCTGCTGCAGCGCAGCGATCTGATCCCACGTGTCCGCGCGCGCCGCCGGCGCGCACACGGCGACCAGCACGAGGCCGGCGGCCCCCGCCACTCGTAGGTCCACTCTCCGTCCCTTCTCTCGGCGGAGGCCTCCCAAGCCTCCCTGCGCCGGACGCTACTCCCGCGGTGAGAGGACGGCAAGTACTCCGTTAGAGCAGAGTGGCGAGGTCGGCTTCGAAGCCGGGATAGGAGACCGCGGCGGCCTCCATCCCGACGACGTCGACGCCCTCGCGGCTAGCCAGGCCCGCGACCGCGCCGAGCATCGCCAGCCGGTGGTCCCCGTGCGCCTCGATCACGCCGCCGCGCAGTCCGCCCGTCCCGCGCACGACGAAGCCGTCGTCGGTGGCGTCGATGTCCGCGCCCAGCGCGCCGAGTCCGGCGACCACGGTGGCGATCCGGTCGGACTCCTTGACGCGCAGCTCCTGCGCGCCGCGCACGACGGTCTCGCCCTCGGCGAAGCAGCCCAGCAGCGCCACCAGCGGGAGCTCGTCGATCGCCAGCGGGACCTCGTGCGGCTCGACCACGGTCGCGACCAGCGGGCCGGACGCGATGTCGAGCTCGCACACCGGCTCGTCGGCCGGGATCTCCCCTGGCCGCGCAGGCTCGAGGTCGCCGAGCACGACCGCCCCCATGCGCTGTGCGATCCGCACGAAGCCCGTGCGCGTCCAGTTCGCGCTCATGTCGGTGATCACGATCCGCGAGCCGCGCACCAGCACGGCGGCGGCGACGTGGAAGGCGGCCGACGACGGGTCGCCGGGGACGTGGATCGCGTCGAGTTCGAGCTCGTCGTGCTGGGTCAGCTCGATCCGCGCGCCGTCGCGCGAGATCCGCGCGCCGCCGCGGGCGAGCAGGCGCTCGGTGTGGTCGCGGCTCGGCTCGGGCTCGATCACCGTGGTCGTGCCACTGGCCAGGAGCCCTGCCAGCAGCACGCACGACTTCACCTGCGCGGAGGCGACCGGCAGCGTGTACTCGATCCCGTGCAGGGGAGTCCCGCGCACGGTGAACGGCGCGAAGCGGTCCTCGCGCGCCTCGATCCGCGCGCCCATCGCGCGCAGCGGGCCGGCGATCCGGTCGACCGGCCGGCGGCGGATCGACGCGTCGCCGTCGAGCGTCCACGACCCGCCCGGCTGGCCGGCCAGCCAGCCCGGCAGCAGCCGCATCAGCGTGCCCGCGTTGCCGACGTCGATGGCGGCCGGCGCGGCCGCGCGCAGACCCGGGCCGCGCACGGTCAGCTCGCCCGGCGCGCTGCGCTCGACGAGCGCCCCGCACGCGCGCACGGCGTCGAGCGTCGAGTGCGTGTCGGCCGCGTCGAGGTAGCCCGTCACGCGCACCGGGTCCGCGGACATCGCGCCGAACAGCGCCGCGCGGTGCGAGAGCGACTTGTCGCCCGGCGCCCGCAGCGTGCCGCGCAGCGGGCCGGCGGGAGAAAAGCGGCGGTTCACGCGCGCGCGACCTCGAGCCCCAGCTCGTGCACGAGCGCCTCGGCCTCCGCGGCGGTCTCCTCGCCGCGGATCCACAGCGCGACCGTGCCGTGCGAGCCGGAGGACGGGTACAGCCCCATGTCCACGATGTCGATCGTCGCGCGCCCCAACGCCAGAGCGATCTCGGCGACGATCCCCGGCCGGTTGGGGACGAGCACGCGCAGCTCGTACACCTCGCCGCCCGCCAGGTCGGTCTCCAGCAGCCGCCGCCGGTCCTCGCGCGCGGCGTCGTTCCAGGCCGCGATCGCCTCGCCGTCGCCGGCCGCGAGGATCCCGCGCGCGGCGGTCAGGCGCTCGATCATGTCGTCGAGCGCGCCCACCAGCGCGTCCTGGTTGGCGAGGTAGATCCCGCGCCACAGCGGCGTGTTGGCGCCCGCCACGCGCGTCACGTCGCGAAACGACGGTCCGGTCGCGGGCAGCCGCTCGCCGCCGGCGCTCAGCACCCGCGCCGCCTGTGCCACGAGCACGTTGGCCAGCACGTGCGGGAGGTGCGAGACCGACGCCATCACGACGTCGTGCGTCTCGGGGTCCATCGCGGTCGGCCACGCGCCGAGCCGCGTGATCAGCCGGTGCAGGCGCTCGTAGGCGGTCCCGTGCGTCGTCGGTCCGGGCGTCAGGTACCACGTCGCGTCGACGAACAGGTCGGCGCGCGCGTGTTCCACCCCCGCGGTCTCGGCGCCGGCCAGCGGATGGCCGCCGATGAAACGCGGGTCGTCCACGACCACCGCACGCTTGACCGAGCCGACGTCGGACACCACGCAGCCGTCGCCCGCCGCGGCCAGCGCCTCGGCGACCATCGCCGCCAGCGCGGAGACCGGCGCGGCGACGAACGCGAAGTCCGCGTCCTGCACGGCACCGGCCACCGAGTCGCAGCCCTCGACGATCGCGCCGCGGGCCACCGCGGCGTCGAGCGCCGCCGGCGCCGGGTCATAGCCGCTCACGTGCGCGCCCAGGCGCTGGCGGGCGGCCAGACCGATCGACCCTCCGATCAGCCCGACGCCGACGACGGCGACCTTCACGCGGCGGCGCTCAGGACTTTGCCGGCGACCGCCGCGGCGCGCTCGACCTGCTCGAGGTAGGACGCGAAGCTGTCCGCGTAGATCTGCTGCGGCCCGTCGCAGATCGCCTCTTCGGGGTTCGGGTGCACCTCGACGATGATGCCGTCGGCGCCCGCCGCGGCCGCCGCCAGCGACAGCGGCAGCACCATGTCGCGCCGCCCCGGCGCGTGGCTGGGGTCGACGATCACCGGCAGGTGCGAGAGCTCCTTGAGCATCGGCACGGCCATGATGTCGAGCGTGAAGCGGTAGGCGGTCTCGAACGTGCGGATGCCGCGCTCGCACAGCATCACGTTCGGGTTGCCCTCCTTGAGCACGTACTCGGCCGCCATCAGCAGCTCCTCGAGCGTCGAGGAGAGCCCGCGCTTGATCAGGACGGGCTTGCCGGTGCGGCCGATCTCGGCCAGCAGCGGGTAGTTCTGCATGTTGCGGGCGCCGACCTGGATCACGTCGGCGACCTCGAGGATCGGCTCCACGTCGCGCGCGTCCATCAGCTCGGTGACGATCGGCAGCCCGGTCTCGGCCTTGGCCTCGGCGAGCAGGTGCAGACCCTCCTGCCCCAGCCCCTGGAAGCTGTAGGGCGAGGAGCGCGGCTTGTAGGCGCCTCCGCGGAACATCGACGCGCCCGCCTCGGCTACGGCGTGCGCGGTCGTGAGTACTTGTTCTCGTGACTCGACCGTGCACGGGCCGGCGATCATCGAGAAGTGCTCGCCGCCGACCCGTCGCCCGTCGATCTCTACGACCGTCCGCTCACCATGACGAAACTGGGCACTGGAGAGCTTGTACGGGCGCAGGATGGGGACGACCTGCTGGACGCCCGCGTGGCCCTCGAGCCCGAGCCGCTGGACGTGCTCGCGGTCGCCGATCGCGCCGATCACGGTGACCTCCTCGCCGCGCGAGAGGTGCGTGCGCGCGCCGCAGGACTCGATGCGGGCGATGACGGCCTGGATGTCCTCCTCGGTGGCCGTCGGCTTCATGACGATCATCATCTGCGTGCTCCTGGAATGAAGGCTGGCTGGGAACGGTACGACGAGTGGGAGCTCCGGCGCTCGGCCCTTGGGCCCGATGTGCGGACGGAGACTCGCGGTCGCCGGCCGAGCGCCTAGCTAAATCGCCAGGAGTACGCGTAGGAACGGCCGTAGGACGCCGGGGTGCGGAGATTCGTGGCGGACGTCGTGGCCATAGCGCGCGAACGAGCTTACAGGAGAGCGGCCAGCGCTTCCAGGAAGCGCTCGTTCTCCGCCCCGGTGCCGATCGTGACCCGCAGCGCGCCGGCGCGCCCCAGCGCGCCGCCGGCACGGACCAGGATGCCGCGCTGCGCCAGGCCGCGCATCACCTCGCCCTCGCGCTCGGGGTCCTTGAGATCGAACCAGACGAAGTTGGCCTGGGAGTCGGCGGGCGCGAGCCCGAGCTCGACCAGCTCGTCCTGCAGGCTCATCCGCTCGGCGAGGTTGCGCTCGACGCGGCGCGTGACCTCGTCGGAGTGGTTGAGCGCCTCGAGCGCGGCGGCCTGCGCGGCGGCGTTGCAGAAGAACGGCTGGCGCACCTGGTCGACCGCGATCCGGAAGTCCTCGGACCCGCACAGCGCGTAGCCGACGCGCAGCCCGCACAGCCCGTAGACCTTGCTGAACGTCCGCAGCAGCACGAGGTTCGGGTGGCGGTTGAGCAGGTCGACCGAGTCGTCGGGGTCCTGCAGCACGTTGAACTCGACGTACGCCTCGTCGAGGATCACGGCGACGTGCTTCGGGACCGCGGCGACGAACTCGGCGATCTCGTCGATGCCCAGCGCCGTCGACGTCGGGTTGTTGGGGTTGCAGACGAGCACGAGCCGGGTCGCCGCGGTGATCTCCTCGCGCAGCTTGTCGAGCTGGTGGCAGTGGCGGTCGTCGAGCGGCACCTCGATCGCGCGCGCGCCGGAGGCCGCGGCCAGGTGCGGGTAGACGCTGAACGACGGCCAGGCGTAGACCAGCTCCGCCCCGGGCTCGAGCAGCGCCTCGCCGGCGGCCAGCAGGATGTCGCAGGAGCCGTTGCCGATCGCGATCCGCTGCGCGGGCACGCCGTGCTTGTCGGCCAGCTTGCGGCGCAGCGCCGCGTTGGTGGGATCGGGGTAGCGGTTGAGGCCGCCGAGGACCTTCGTGACCGCCTCGATCACCGCGGGGATCGGCGGGTAGGGCGACTCGTTGGAGGCGAGCGCGGTGATCGGGCCCTCGAACCCGTAGCCGTCGGCGGCCGGGTAGACCGGGATGCGGCGGACCTTCTCGGCGTACTCGATGGCCACGAGAGGGTTATAGCCCGTGCCGCGCGGCGAAGCCGTCGAGCAGCCACTGCAGCCCGTCGTCGAAGCGGTCGCCGCCCGGCGCCGCGGCGCCGGAGGCCGCGAACTGGCTGAGGATCGGGAACTCGCCGCTGTCGAGCAGGTAGCGCACGTACGGCGCGTTGGCCTCCTGCTGGAAGCGGTTGACGAGCCCGCGCCCGCGATCTTCGCCTTCGGCGGTCGAGAGCTCGCGCAGCGTGTAGCCGAGCATGTAGTCGTCCACCGCGAGCACGAGCCCGCCCAGCTGCGCCGGCTCGAGGCCGCGCTCGGCCAGCCCCAGCACCGCCTGTGAGGACTGCTCGACGTGGCGCAGCATGTTCGGGCTCACGCGCGGACGCTCCTGCAGTGTCATCAGCAGCCACGGATGGCGCGTGAACGCGGCGCGGCTCTGGTGCGCGATCGCCGTCAGCGCCTCGCGCCAGTCGGCCGGCACGCGATCGAGCAGCATCTCCGCGGCGATCGTATCCCCCATCAGGTCCAGCAGCTCGTCCCGGCTCTGGAAGTAGTGGTAGAGCGACATCGCGCCGCTGCGCAGCTCGCGCGCGAGCCGGCGCATGGAGACCGCCTCGAGGCCTTCGAGGTCGGCGATCGAGAGCGCCACCTTGACGATCTGGGCGCGGCTGAGCGCGGCGCGCGGACCGCGGCCGGGCGGCTCGGGGCGCGCCCAGATCGGGGCCAGCTCGTCGTCGCGTCTTGACACCCGTACAGCGTACCGCTACCGTACGGCGTACTGTGACGTACGCTGTACGAACCGAGGACCTGGGGAAGCGCTTCGGCCCCACCGAGGCGCTGTCGGGGCTCGATGACTCGCGCCGCGGACACGGGGGCGCGGGCTGCGCCACATCCCGCGCATCCCCGAGAAGGCGTTCGGCGCCGTGCTGCTGCCGCTCGTCTTCGTGCTGATGTTCGCGTACGTGTTCGGCAGCGCGATCAAGGTGCCGGGCGGCGGCTCACCGTGATCTTCCCCGCGATGTTCCTGTCGGGGATCTTCGTGCCGGTCGCCGGCCTCCCGGCGCCGCTGCGCCAGATCGCCGAGCTCAACCCGCTCAGCGCGCTCGCCACCGCCGCGCGCGAGCTCTTTCATTCGCCGGTCGGCACCGTACCGGACGTGTGGACGCTCCAGCATCCGGTGGCGACGTCGCTGCTGTGGGCGGCCGGGCTGATGGCGGTCTTCGTCCCGCTCTCGATCCGGCGCTACAAACGCATGGGTATGAGGCGCGGGCCCGCCGCGAGACAGACAGGAGACCGCTTCGCTTTACTGAGCGCCGGCGAGGTCGAGCCGGAGCTTCACGGCCTCGCCGAGGTAGACGTGCTCGGCCTTCGTGCCGTAGGCGTGGATCAGCACGCGGATGACCTTGGGCAGCGCGCCGGGGACCGGGATCTCGCGCGCGCACAGCAGCGGCACGCTCGAGAGGCCCATCTGGCGCGCGGCGACGGCCGGGAACTGCGCGTCGAGGTCCGGCGTGAGAGTGAAGATGCAGCTCACGAGGTCCTCGGCCGTGAGCGCGTTGCGCTCGAGGATCTGGCGCATCAGCTCGTCCGTCGCGCTCAGGATCGCGGCCTCGGTGTTCTCGGTGACGGAGTTGGCGCCTCGGAGCGCGATCAACCGCATGCGAGGCGGGGATTCAATCAACTGCCGCGCAGCCGCTCGACTTCGGCGGGCGCGAGCCGCCGGTGCTCGCCCGGTTCCAGGCCGGCGAGCCGGAGCGGCCCGAACGCGATCCGCTCGAGCGACTCGACGGGATGCCCGACCGCCTCGCACATGCGCCGGACCTGGCGCTTGCGGCCCTCGTAGAGCGTCAGCTCGAGGTGGTCCGAGCCGATCCGGCGCACGCGGGCGGGCGCCGTCAGGCCGTCCTCGAGCTCGATCCCCTCGCGCAGCGCGCGCAGCTCCTCCTCGCGCACCGGCGGATTGGCGACGCGCGCGCGGTAGGTGCGCGGGACCTCGAAGCTCGGGTGCGTGAGCTGGTGCGCGAGCGCACCGTCGTTGGTCAGCAGGATCAGCCCGGTGGTGTCGACGTCGAGGCGTCCGACCGGGTACAGGCGCTCCGCGCTCGGCACCAGCGCGACCACGGTCGGGCGGCGCTGCGGGTCGTGCACGGTCGAGACGACGCCCGCGGGCTTGTTGAGCGCGTAGACGAGCCGCGCGTGTCCCTGCGTGCTGACCCGCCGGCCGTCGACCTCGACCGCACGCGTGTCGTCGACGTCGCGCGCGGGGTCGGTGACCACCGCGCCGTCGACGCTCACGCGCCCGTCGGCGATCACGCGTTCGGCGGCGCGGCGCGAGGCGACGCCCGCGTGCGCGAGGTACTTGGCCAGTCTCACGGGCTGCCACCATAGATTCCCGTGGACCTCGACCTGCTCGATCGCACGCTGGCGGACGCCGGCGAGCCCGCCTTCCGCGCCCGCCAGGTGTGGCGCTGGGCGGCGTCCGGCGCGGCCGGGTACGCGTCGATGACCGACGTGCCGGCGGCGCTGCGGGCCACGCTGGCCGAGCAGGTCCCGTTCTCGACGCTGTCGCTGGCGCGCGAGGCGCGCGCGGCCGACGGCACGGTCAAGGCGCTGTTTGGAACGCACGACGGCCGGGCGGTCGAGGCGGTGCTGATGCGCTACCGCGACGGGCGCCGCTCGATCTGCGTCTCCTCGCAGTCCGGCTGCCCGCTCACGTGCACGTTCTGCGCGACCGGGCAGATGAAGTTCGCCCGCAACCTGACGAGCGCCGAGATCCTCGACCAGGTGCTGCACTTCCGCCGCATCGAGCCGGTCGACCACCTCGTGTTCATGGGCATGGGCGAGCCGCTGATGAACCTCGACCACGTGCTGGCCGCCGCGCGCCGCCTGCCCGACGTCGGGATCACGCACCGCCGCACCGGCATCTCGACCGTCGGCTGGGTGCCGGGCATCCACGCGCTGACCGAGATCGAGGAGCCGATCCGGCTCGCGCTCTCCCTGCACGCGCCCGAGGACGCGCTGCGCTCGCAGATCATGCCGATCAACGAGCGCTACCCGCTCGCCGAGGTGCTGGCGGCGTGCGAGGCCCACTACGAGCGCAAGCGCCGCCAGGTGTTCATCGAGTACGTGATGCTCGCGGGCGTCAACGACGGTTACGCGCAGGCCGTCCAGCTCGCGCAGCTGCTCGATCCGCGGATCTTCAAGGTCAACCTGATCCCCTACAACCCGACCGACTCGGTCTACGAGGGCTCCTCGCGCGGCGCGATCGACGCGTTCCGCGCCGTGCTGGAGGAGCACGGGCTGCGCGCCACCGTGCGCCTCACGCGCGGGCGCGACATCGACGCCGCCTGCGGCCAGCTCGCCGCCCGCGCCGCCTGAGCGTGCGCGCGGTCGTCGCCGACGACGAGCTGCTGGCGCGCGAGGGGCTCGCGCGGATCCTGACCGAGGCGGGGATCGACGTCGTCGCGACCGCCGCCGACGCCGGCGAGCTCGTGCGCAAGGCGCGCGCGCACCGCCCGGACGTCGTCGTCACCGACATGCGGATGCCGCCTGATCGCACCGACGACGGGCTGCGCGCGGCGCTCGAGATCCGCCGCGTCCTGCCCGGCACCGGCACGCTCGTGATCTCCCAGCACCTCGCCGAGCGCTACGCCCTCACGCTGCTCGGCGACGATCCGCGCGGCGCCGGCTACCTGCTCAAGCAGCGCATCGCCGACCTCGACGCGTTCGTCGCCGCCGTGCGCACGGTCGCCGCCGGGGGCACGGCGCTGGACCCGCTGGTGGTCGAGCGGATGCTCGGCCGGCGGCGCGCCGACGACCCGCTCGCCGCGCTCACCAGGCGCGAGCGCGAGGTGCTGGCGGGGATGGCCGAGGGGCTCTCCAACCACGGCATCGCCGAGCGCCTGCACGTCGGGCCGCCGGCGGTCGAGAAGCACGTCACGAGCATCTTCGAGAAGCTCGACCTGGGCCGCGACCGCGCCGACCACCGGCGCGTGCTGGCCGTGCTCAAGGTGCTGCGCGCGGGATAGTCGCGCGCAGCGTCGTACCGGCGCCGCTCGCGATCTCCAGCCGCCCGCCGATCGCCGCCAGCCGGTCCTGCAGGCCGCGCAGCCCGCTCCCGCGCGCGGGATCGGCACCGCCGCGGCCGTCGTCGGAGACCGTGATGACCAGCGCCTCGCCGCTGCGCACCGTGACCGCCGCCGCGGTCGCGCCCGCGTGCTTGGCGACGTTCGCGAGCGCCTCGGCGACGAAGAAGTAGGCCGCGGCCTCGACGTCGGCGTCCTGACGCGCCTCGTCGAGGTCGAGCGCGACCGGCAGCGTCGCGGTCGCGGTCAGGTCCTCGATCGCCGCCGCCAGTCCCTGGTCGGTGAGCACGGCCGGATGGATGCCGGCGGCGAGCTCGCGCAGGTCGCGCAGGGCGCGGCGGGTCTCCTGCGCCGCCGCGTCGAGCTCGCCGCGCTCGATCCGGATCAGCGCCTGCACGAGCCGCTGCTGCGCCCCGTCGTGCAGGTCGCGCCCGATCCGGCGCCGCTCGGCCGCCGCCGCCGTCACCAGCCGGGTGCGCGAGGCGGCGACCTCGTCGGCCTCCAGGCGCGCCGAGATGTCGCGGAACACGACCACCGCGCCGCGGCCCTCGGGCGTCGCGACCGGCGCCGACGCGTAGCCGACCGGCACGAACGTCCCGTCGCGGCGCACGAACCAGTCCTGGTCCACGCGGACCGTCTCGCCGGTCGCGCGCGGGCGCAGCAGCGGGCACTCGGCGGCCGGGAAGACCGTGCCGTCGGGGCGGTGATGGTGGATCGTCGCGTGGCTGTCGCGGCCCAGCAGCTGCTCGGGCGCGTCGTAGCCGAGCACGGCCAGCGCCGCGGGGTTGAGGAAGCGCACGTCGCCGCCAGGACCCACGACGTAGACGGCGTCGGCCAGGCTGGCCAGCAGCGCGTCCAGCAGCTCCGTGGGAAAACCCCATGGTGCGGCGGGTGCAACAGGCCTAGTCTCGATGTCGATGCTCCGCTTGATCCGCTACGGACTTCCGGCCGCCCTGATCGTGGCAGGGTTCGTGCTGCTGTTCGTGATCGACGACGCGCGGCGCTGGGAAGGCTGGGCGATGTGCGTCGGCAGCGGGCTCGCGGTGCTGCTGCTCAACTGGCTGTTCCGGCTGGGCGCGAAGGGCGACGAGGAGCGCGTGCAGGAAGAGGCGGCGCGCGACTACCTGGCCGCCCACGGCCGCTGGCCGGACTAGGACGAGCGCACGACGAGCCAGATCGCGCGCGCGGGCTGCTCGCCCGGGTTGCTCCAGGAGTGCGGGAGCAGCGTGCGGAAGTGGATCGAGTCGCCCGCCTCGAGCTCGTGCGGCTGGCCGTCGACCGTGAACACCATCGCGCCCTCGGTGACGATCACGAGCTCCTCGCCGGGGTGGTTCATGGGCGTCGGGCCGCTGTCGGCGTAGGGCTCGACGATCGCTTCGGCGCCGGCGATCAGGAACGGGCCGTAGCGGCCGGAGATGTTGCGCAGGTCGAGCCCCTGCTTGGACGTGTAGACCTTCGTGCGGTCGTCGCCGCGCACGACGCTGACGTCGGGCGTCGCGGGCTCCTCGACGAAGAACGACACGCTGCGCCCGAGCGCCGCGGCGATCTTCATCAGGCTCGCGATCGTCGGCGTCATGCCGCTCTTCTCGATCTTGTGGACCGCGGCGGGAGACATCCCGGCGCGCTGGGCGAGCTGCGCCAGCGACCAGCCGCGCTCGGCGCGCTCGGCCGCGACCTTCGCCCCCAGCCCCGAGACCTTGCGCTCGATGTCCGGCAGTGACGCCGGTGCGGGGCTCTCGCGGGGCACGAGGCTCATCCTACGGGCGGCTTCCACGGCTCGCCGGGTTCGCGCTCGGGCGGCGTCCAGCCGCTCGCGGTCATCCGCAGCGAGTGCATCGCGCGGCGCTTGACCGGCCACGGCACGCGCCGGTAGAGCGGCACGAACAGCAAGCGCCACAGCCGCCCCTCGCGGCCGCGGTAGGGCGCGACGGTGCCCGGGACGCCCTCGCCGAGCCGGCGCGCCGCGTCCTGCAGCAGGTAGTGCTCGGAGCGCTGGCGCAGCGTCCGCTTGAGCGCGCTCATGCCGCGGCGCCCTCGCGCAGCGCCGCCAGCCCGTTCTGCGCCGCGATCGCGACCGGCTCGAAGAGCGCGCCGATCGGCGGCGAATAGATGTTCTCCATCCAGGCCAGGTCGTCGAGCGTCGCGCCGCGCTTGGCCGCGAAGGCGAGGAAGTCCGCGCGCTCCTTGACGCCCTCGCCGCCGTGGATCTGGGCGCCGATGATCTTGCGCGTGTCGGGCTCGGCGAGCAGCTTGACGTGCGTGCGCGTCGCGCCCGGGAAGTAACGCGCGCGGGAGACGCCGACGCCCTTGGCGACGATGTATGGCAGGCCCATCGCGCTGGCCAGCGTCTCGCCGATCGAGAAGCCGCCGATCGTGTAGTCGCCGGCGACCATCCCCCACGGGATCCACACCGGGTCGTACTTGAGGTTCTGCCCGGCGACGTCGAACGCGGCCGTGCGGCCCTGGGCGTAGGCGTGCGAGCCGGTCAGCCCGCGGATCGGCAGCATCGAGAGCCCGTGCGGGACCTCGACGACGTCGCCCGCCGCCCACACGTTCGGCTTGGACGTGCGCATGCGCTCGTCGACCTTGATCCCGCCCGTGGTGCCGATCTCCAGGCCCGCCGCCTCGGCCAGCCCGGCGCTGGCGATCTTGTGCAGGCAGACGATCACCGCGTCGCACTCGATCTCGCCGTTGCTGGTGGCCACGGCGCGCACGCGGCCGTCGCCGAGGAACGCCTCGACGCGGGTGCCGAAGCGCAGCTGCACGCCGCGCTTGGTCAGCGACTCGTGCACCGGCTCGGCGACGTCCGGGTCGAGCACCTCGCTGAGCGCCCACGGGCCCTCGTCGACGAAGTCCACGTGCAGCCCGCGGTGGCCGAGGTTGCCGGCCATCTCGACGCCCAGCGGGGTCGCGCCGAGCACGACGACGCGCTTCATGGCGTCGAGCTGCTTGTCGAACTCCATCGCGGCGCGGATGTCCTTGACGTAGTGCAGGCCGTCGAGGTTCGCGCCCGGCACGTCGGGCTTCTCCCACACGAAGCCGGTGCAGATCACGAGCTTGTCGAACCCCTCGTGGGTGTTCTTCGCGGTCAGCATGCCGCGGTCGAGGTCGATGTCGGTGACCGTCGTCTCCATCCGCATGTCGAGCCCGTCCTCGACGTAGCGCTCGACGGTGGAGAGGAACAGCGACTCGAACTTGTCGATCTCGCGGCCGTGGACGAACGGGATCCCGCACGGCGAGTACGCGATGTCGGGGAACTCGGTGAACAGCGTCACCTTCAGCTCGGGGGCCAGGCGCCGGGCGATGGTCGCGGCCGCGGTCCCGGCGCCCCCGCCGCCGATCACGATCAGACGCTCGGGCATGGGTCCTCCGTTGCTCGATAGGTGATGTCAGGCGGGTCGGCGAACGTGTTCGACACCCAGCAGAAGCGCTCGGCCTTGACGACGAGGTCCTGCAGCTGCTCGAGCGGGACGCCGGCGCTGGCCACGACGCTCAGGCGGTGATAGCGCAGCTCGCGCCCCGCGCGCTCGGCGGTGACCTGGACCTGCAGAGCGGGCAGCGCGATGTCGCGCTTGCGGGCGACGTGGCCGAGCGCGAGCGCGAAGCAGCTGGCGAGCGACGCGCACAGCAGCTCGGTCGGCATCACGCCCTGGTCGGCGCCGCCGGCGTCCTCGGGCTCGTCGACGGCGATCGTGTGGCCGCGCGCCTCGACGGTCGCCGCGTAGCCGCCGTGGTAGGTCGCGGTGACCTCGATCACCGGGCGACGCTCCCGGCGCGCGCGTAGACGGCCTCGTGGGCGGCGCCGGACGCGTCCCAGCTGAGCGCGTCCGCGACGGCGCGCCCGCCGGCCCGCAGCCGCGCGCGCAGCGGCGCGTCGGTGGCCACGCGGCGCATCGCCTCGGCGAGCGCCGGCGCGTCGCCGACCGGCGCCAGCAGCGCGCTGCGCTCGTGGGCGAGGAAGCCCTGGAAGACGTCGAGGTCGGACGCCACGAGCGGCAGCTCGGCGGCCAGCGCCTCGAGCGCCACGAGCCCGAAACCCTCCTTGACCGACGGGAACGCGAACAGGTCCGCGGTGCGATACAGGTGCTCGAGCGCCTCGGGCTCGAGCGCGCCGAGGCGGTGGACGTGCTCGGTGACGCCCAGCTCGTGCGCGCGGGCGGCGAAGCGCTCGAGCTCGTGGCGGTAGTCGAACAGCGTCGTCCCGCCGGCGATCAGCAGCAGCGGGTCGCGCTCGGGCAGCGTCTCGCGCAGGCGGGCGAAGGCCTCGAGCAGCGTCAGCGACCCCTTACGCGGCTCGATGCCGCCGACCGTGAGGATCGTCAGGCGCCCGTTCGCGGGCGCCGGGCCGGGGCGGAACCGGCGCGTGTCGACGCCGTTGGGGACGAGCCCCGCGGACACGCCGAACTCGCCGCGCAGCCGTTCGACCCACGGCGCCGACACGCACAGCACGTGGTCGGGAGCCATGATCGACCGATCCTGGCACTCCACGAGCGACGGCGACGTGAAGTCGTCGACGTGGTGGACGGTGCGGATCACCTGCTCGATCGCGCCCTCGTCGCGCAGCGCCAGCGCGGCGTTGGCCGACAGGCAATCCTGGGCGTGGACGATGTCGTAGCGGCCGCCGGCGAGGATCGGGCGCAGGCCCTCGGTGTAGGTCTCGAGCATCGCCGCGATGCGCGCGTCGAACGGCGCGTCGAGCGGCACGTGGCGGACGATCCGCAGCGGCACGCGCGGTTCGCGGAAGAGCCCCTCGCCGGCGCGCGCCAGCGCCATCAGCTCGACGGCGTGGCCGCGGCGCGCGAGCGCCTCGGCGACCTCCAGCGCGTGCACGACGCCGCCGCGCGGCTTGACCGAGTAGGTGAGCATCGCGATCCTCACGCCGCCACCCCCACGAGCGCGCGCGCGGCGAGCCGCGCCGCCGCCGCGTTGGTCGGCGCGACGATCACGCCCGCCTCGCGCAGCGTCGCCACCTGGCGGCGCGCGTCCTGCGGGTCGCCCGCCGTGCCGCACACGTGCGCGATCACCGGGCGGTCCTGCGCCAGCGCCGCGAGCGCGTCGGACAGGCCGCCGGCCGGGTCCGGGTGCGAGCCGTGGCCGATCACGACGTCGAGCAGCACGCAGCCGGCGTCCGCGCCGCCCGCGAGCATCTCCAGGCGCACCTCGAGGTCGACCATCGGGTGCGGGCGGCCCTGCGTGTACTCCTCCTCGCCGAGGTCGAAGATCCGGTGCTCGGAGTCGCCGTGGCCGGCGTTGCCGCCGAGCTCGCCGAGGCGCGGCGCGAGGATCGTCACCGCCTCGTGGGCGAGCGAGCCGCCCGAGTAGAGGCCGAGCAACGGCCCGCTCGCGCGGCGCGCGTCCACGCCGGCCTCGAGCTCGGAGACGTCCGGAGGCTCGCAGCCCGCCGCCGCGAACGCGCCGGCGTCGAGCGTCGGGTGGATCTCGAACGGCGCCTCGCCGCCGTCCCAGCCGACGAACGCGGCGACGACGCGCTTGCCGACGTCGATCGTCCCGAGCTTGTGCACCGCGTCGCGCGACGGCGGCTTGGAGACCAGCAGCAGCGTCTCGGTGGCGTCGTCGGCGGCCAGCAGGCGCATCGCCTCGCCGAACATGATCCCGCCGATCGGCTCGGTCAGGTCGCGCCCGCCGACGCCGATGATCTGCGACACGCCGACGCCGGCGCCGTCGAGCAGGATGGCCGCCTCCTGGGCGCCCGTTCCCGCCGCGGCGACGATCCCGACCGGCCCCGAGCGCACGACGTTGGCGAAGCCAAGCCCGACCTCGCCGAGCATCGCCGTCCCGCAGCCGGGGCCCATGACCAGCAGCCCGAGCTCGGCACCGCGGCGCTTGAGCGCCAGCTCGTCGGCCTCGGACACGTGGTCGGAGAAGAGGAAGACGTGCAGCCCGGCGGAGAGCGCGCGGTGCGCCTCGAGCGTGGCGTACGCGCCCGGGAGCGAGATCAGCGCGACGTTCGGGTCCCCCTCGCGCGCGGCGGCGACGAGCGACCGCGGCGGCTCGCCGACCGGGCCGGCCGGCGGGCCCGCGGCGGCGGCCAGCTCGCGCTCGGCGCCGTCGAGCGCGCTCTCCGGACCCTCGACGGCGATCACCACGTCGGTCGGCCCGGCCTCGCAGCGCACGCCCAGCGCCGCCAGCGTCTCGAGGTTCGCGGGCGTGCCCATCGCCACCTCGGCGCGACCGTGCGCGCGCAGGCCCTGGGCGACCTTCATCAGCCGCACGCTGTCGACGTAGCGGTCGCGCACGACGCGCACCACCCAACTCATACGGCGACCGCCGCGCCGTCGGGCACGACCCACGTGCCGTCCTCGCCGGCCACCGCTGCGACGAGCCGGTCGGCGCTCGTGATCAGCGCGCGACGCCCGCCCGACTCCTCGACGAAGCGCGCCGCGGACTCCATCTTGGGCCCCATGCTCCCGGCCGGGAACTCGCCGTCGCGCAGCCCGCGCGCGACGTCGGAGACCCTCAGCCGCGACAGCTGGTGCTCCCAGCGCGTCCCGAAGTCCACCGAGACCTTCGGCACGCCGGTCAGGAGCACGAGCACGTCGGCTCCGACCTCGACGGCCAGGCGCTCCGAGCAGCGGTCCTTGTCGATCACGCCGGCGACGCCCACGACCTCCTGCCCCGCCGCGGCGACCGGGATGCCGCCGCCGCCGCAGGAGATCACGACCGCGCCGCGCTCGAGCAGCGCCACGACGTTCTCCTGCCCGAGCACCTGCAGCGGATACGGGCTCGGCACCACGCGCCGCCAGCCGCGGCCGGCGTCGGGCGCGACGTCCCAGCCGAGCGCGTCCGCGCGCCGGTGCGCCTCGGCCTCGTCGTAGAACGGGCCGACGGGCTTCGTCGGCGCGCTGAACGCGGGATCGTCGCGGTCCACCAGCACGCGCGTGAGCAGGACCGCGGTCGGGACGCTCGGATCGACGGCCGCGAACGCGCTCTCGAGCAGGTAGCCGATCTGGCCCTGGGTCATCGCGATCAGCGCGTCGAGCGGCAGCGGCGCCGCCTCGGCCTCTCCCAGCGCCTGCTGCAGCAGCAGCGCGCCGACATGCGGGCCGTTGCCGTGCGTGAGCACGACCCCGTGGCCCTGCGCGCGCAGCGCCAGCACGGCCTCCACGATCTCGCGCACGTTGCCCAGCTGTTCGGGCCACGTGCCGTCCTCGCCGGCCTTGATGAGGGCGTTTCCGCCCACGGCGACGACGATGCGCATAGCGGTCCGTTCCTCTCCCGTGGACATGGCGTTTCCTATCGTATACGAGCCACAAAGCCACTACGTCGGGTTTTCCCGAGGTGTACCGGCGGTCCAGGTTGCAACGCATCCACGATGCGATACGCTCCAAAATCCGTTCGTCGACCGAAGGGGAGGACCCGTGGCGAAGTCCGAGGCGATCAAGCGGCCTGAGAAGGGCACAGAGCTCTTCGACACGTCGGAGAAGGTCTTTCCCGACGTCAAGGCCGAGCCGGGTGAGAGCGCCTACACGTTCATGCACACCGTCCCGTACGAGGGCTCGGTGGGGCTGGTCAACCTGCTCACCACTACGCGCGTGCAGCGCAAGGGCTTCAAGACGCACCTGGTCCTCTACGGGCCCGGCGTGCTGATGGCGTCCGGCTCGCGCGGGTTCCCGAAGGTCGGCGACGAGGCCTTCCCGGGGCACATGGCGATCAACAACCAGATCAAGACGTTCATCGACGAGGGCGGCACCGTGTTCGCCTGCCGCTTCGCGTCCGGCGCGCTGTACGGCTTCCCGGAGGAGCTGCTGATGGAGGGCGTGCGGCCGTTCCACCCGCTCGACGTGCTCGACGCCGCGCTCACCGCGTGGCGCGAGAAGGCGTTCCAGCTGAACACCTGGACCGTCTGAGCGCATGCTCGTGCTGGACCGCGACGCGGCGATCGAGGCCTGGCGGCGCGCCGAGGCGCGCGTCTACCCGTCGGTGATGGTCAACGCGACGCTCTACCAGGAGTACATCGGCGTCGTGCGCGCTGTCGCGGAGGAACTCCGTGACGTGCGCTCCGAGGACGACCTGGTGGCGGCCTGGCACGAGCGGCGCGACGTGGTGCGGGAGGTCGTCTCCCGCTCCGCGCCGCCGATGCTGGCGCTGATGGACCTCGGCGCGATCTATGACGCCGCGTTCTGCCACCGCCACCGCGAGATCACGCGCGAGCAGGGCAAGGCGCTGGCCGCCCAGCGCCTGGAGCAGGCGCGCGTGGACGGAGCCGAGTGGGTCGTCCTGTTCGAGGACGTCACGCCGCTCGGCTCGCACCGGCTGGAGATGCATGTCGCCTCCGGGCGCGCGCTGCACGCCGCGGCCGAGCTGCCGCTGGATGCCGGCCGGCCCAAGTTCACGCTCGAGGTCGTGCATCTCGACCCCGCCGACGGCGCGTGGCTGCTCGACAAGGCGCCCGCGATGCCGCAGCAGACCTACGACACCCGCGAGGAATGGGAGGCGCGCATCGACGCCGCGCGTGGCCTGTTCGGGAGACGCTGAGCCATGGCCACTCACCCCAAGAAGATCATCGACGCGCACTGTCACATCGGTGAGATCCCGCCGTGGAAGTTCTATGACCTCGAGCATCCGGTGAAGCCGACGGTCTATGACTATGCCGACACCAAGCAGTTCGTCAAGCGTCACATGGACTATTTCAAGGTCGAGCGCGCGCTGGCCATCTCCAATTACGGTGTGCCGATCCACGAGCTGTCGTTTGACCTCAACGACGTGGTGATGGACGCGGCGACGACCAATGACCGCATCCTCGCCGCGATCTGGGTGTCGTTCCTGCCGCGCAACGCGGAGCTGACCCGCAAGGCGCTCAAGCTCGCGAGCGAGTCGCGCGTCGTGGCGCTCAAGACCACGTTCCTGCTGGGCGGCAACCCCGATCCGGGCTCCTGGGACGCCGAGACCCTGGCGATCGCCGACGAGGTCTTCGACGTCTGCGAGAAGCACGACCTGATGTTTCACTTCCACACCAGCCCGGGTGGGAACAGTGACATCAACAACTTCATCCCGCTGGTGGAGAAGTACGGCAAGCGCTGCAAGATCTATCTGGTGCACTTCGGCGGCGGTGTGTCAGGTCACATCAAGCTCGTGCCGAAGTTCCTGCAGTGGGTGCGCGACGGGTACAAGGTGTACACCGACACGTCGTGGGCGGTCGGCTTCGGCGCGCGCTGGCTGCTGACGGAAATCGAGAAGCAGGGAGTCGGCTCAGACCGCGTGTTCTTCGGCTCCGACGAGCCGTGGTCTGACTTCGACTCCGAGTACTGGAAGCTCAACGGCGTGCGCGACATCTCCTCCGAGCTCAAGGAACGGGTGTTCTGGCGCAACTACGAAGAGGTGTACGGGAACCATGCTTAGCCTCGACGACCGCCAGCTGCTGGTCGAGCTGCAGTCGCTGGGCGTACGCGTGGTCGACGAGGCCGACGGGCTGCTGCCCGGCCGGCGCGGTGGCGCCGGGCCGTCGGACGCGCTGTTCCTCTGGGTGCGCGGGCTGCCGCTGACCGTGCCGTCGCACGCGGCGTTCGTCGGCGCCTCGCCGTACACCGTGCGCCTCGACGGCCGGCGCGCATCGCTGTACCGCGACGACGAGCTCGTCGGGCCGGTCACGCTCCCGCCCCGCCCGCGGATCTACGACATGCAGACCGCCGACGGCGTCCCCTACTGGAAGATCGCGCTGCTGCACCTGGACTCGATCGCCTCGACGGTGGTGCAGAAGTGCATCTACTGGGACACCCCTGAACAGTGCGGGTTCTGCGGGATCGAGCTGACCCGCGGCGAGCAGACGATCCCGGTCAAGACGCCGGCGCAGCTCGCCGAGGTGTGCACGGCGGCGCGCGACTACGACCGCGCGGTCGACGTGACGCTGACCACCGGCTCGCTCAACCGCCGCGACCGCGGCGCGATCTACATCTCGCGCTGCGCGGCGGCGATCAAGGAGGCCTGCGGCCTGCCGATCCAGGTCCAGTTCGAGCCGCCGGACGACCTGCGGGTGCTCGACGAGGTGCGCCGCGCGGGCGTGGACGCGGTCGGCATCCATTCGGAGACGTTCGACCCCGAGGTCCTCGCGCGCGTCGCGCCCGGCAAGGCGCAGTGCGGGATCGAGGGCTACTTCCGCACCTGGGAGCGGGCCGTCGAGGTGTTCGGGCGCGGCAGCGTGACGACCTACGTGCTGCTCGGGATGGGCGAGCAGCCGGAGCTGATCCTGGACGGCTGCCGGCGCGCGATCGAGATGGGCGTCTACCCGTTCGTCGTGCCGCTGCGGCCGGTGCCGGGGACGCTGATGGCGGACTCCCCCACGCCGGATCCCGACTACGTCGCGCGGATCTACGGCGAGGTGTCGGCGATGCTCGCCGACGCGGGCTTCGACCACCTGGACGCGAAGGCCGGCTGCGCGCGCTGCCAGGCATGCTCGGGGCTGTCGGCGTGGGAGCGCGTGCTGCGCCGCTCCGACGGGGCGGGAATCGATGAGCTCTTCGTGGGCGCCCAGCGCTAGAAGAGGGGGCAGCCCCTCCGCCGTTCTTCGCGCGATCGCGATCGCGTCGGGCGCGGACGAGCTGGCCGCGCACTTCGCGGTGCGCGAGGCGGTGTTCGTCGACGCGCAGGGGCTCTTCGAGGGCTCGGACCGCGACGCGCGCGACGACCTGGACTCGACCCTGCACGCCGTCGCGTGGGTCGGCGGCGAGGTGGTCGGGACCGTGCGGCTCTACCCGCTCGGCGGCGGGCTGTGGAAGGGCGACCGGCTGGCCGTGCTGCCGTCGGCGCGCGTGTACCAGCTCGGCGGCGAGCTCGTGCGCTTCGCGGTGCGCACCGCGGGCGAGCTCGGCGGCTCGCGCATGGTCGCGCAGGTGCAGGTGGCCAACGTGCGCTTCTTCGAGCGGCTGGGGTGGGCGTGCGACGGCGATCCGGGGCGCTACTGCGGGGTCATGCACCAGCCGATGGCGATCCTTCTCGAAGGCGGGACGTCCCCGCCTGCGACCTGCTCAGTCCGGTGAGCGGCGTGTCCGCGAGGTCCCACGCGGTCGCCTGCTCGGCGCCGGCCGCGAGCTTCAGCGTGTGCGTCGCGTCGAACTCCCCGCACGGTGCGCACGCCAGCCCGCGGCGCGTGAAGGCCTCGATCGCCGCCGGCACGCGCTCCGGCGGCGCGGCGAGCAGGAAGCCGAAGCTCGGGAACGTGAGCAGCCAGCGGCGGATGGGGACGCCGTCCGGGCGCGGGATCGCCTCGACGTCGAGCCGCGCGCCGGCCCGCGCCCCCTCGATCATCTGCAGCAGCGAGCCGGCGATGCCGGGCATCGAGACGTCGCGCGCGGCGTGGCAGAGCCCTCGCTCGGCGACCTCGACCAGCGCCTCGCCGTCGCTGCGCAGCGCGCCGGCATCGCGGTCGTGCAGCGCGGTGAAGAAGTCGTTGGTCTCGGACATGTACCGGCCGTCGAGCGCGAACGCGGCCAGCAGCGTGTCCCCCGGGCGCGCGTTGGACGCGCGCAGCGGGCGGCGCGCGAAGCCGGTGCAGGACGCCGAGAGCGCGGGCGCGTGGCCGATCGTCAGGTGCCCGCCGACGACCGGCACGCCGAGCTTGTCCGCCGCCCACGCGATGCCGTCGAGCACCGTCTCGGCGTGCTCGTGGTCGGGCGAGACGAGCATGTCGACGACGCCGAGCGGGCGCCCGCCCATCGCGCGCACGTCGGACACGTTGGTCACCACCGCGGCGGCGCCGGCCCCGAACGGGTCGGCGAGCAGGAACGGCGGCGACATCGCCTCGCCGCAGATGACCACGTACCCGTCGCCGTGCGGCACGAGCGCGGCGTCGTCGCCGTCGAGCGGCGCGTTCAGCCGCTCGACGAGCTTGAGGTCGCGCTTGCCGAGCAGGCCGGGCGCCGTCGTGACCGCCGCCACCAGTTCCGTCAACCGGGTCATCGGGAGAAGAGCATGACCGCACGCGCCGACGTCCTCACCCGCGTCGAGGCGGTCAACCTCGGCCTGTCGCTGTTCGCCGACGCCCTGCGCGACCAGGGCGCGCCGGTCGTGGAGGTCGACTGGCGCCCGCCGGGCGGCGGCGACGCCGGCGCGCTGGAGCTCCTGACGCGGCTCTGGGGCCGGCATGGGAGCGCGGTCGCGGACGCCAACGCGCGCGCGGTGGCCGCGATCGAGGGAACCGCGCCGCGGGCGCTCACGGTCGCGCCCGCCGGGTCGGTGGTGCCCGGGCTGGAGCCCGGGATGCTGCTGCACTCCGGGCCGCCGATCACGTGGGAGCGCGTGTGCGACCCGCAGCGGCGCGCGCTCGTCGCGGCGGCGCTGTTCGAGGGCTGGGCGCCGACGCGCGAGGAGGCCGCCGCGCTGCTGGCGCGCGGCGAGATCGCGCTCGAGCCCGGCAACGAGCACGACCACGTGGGGCCGATGACCGGCGTCTGCTCGCCGTCGATGCCGGTGTGGGTCGTCGAGGGCTCCGGCCGGCGTGCGTACTCGACCTTGAACGAGGGGCCGGGCCGAACGCTGTGGTTCGGCGTCGGCGACGACGAGGCGATCGCGCGGCTGCGCTTCTTCCGCGACGACCTCGGGCCGCGGCTGGCGCGGATGCTCGAGCTGGTCGGGCCGGTCGACGTCTTCGGGCTCGCCGCGCAGGGGCTCAACATGGGCGACGAGCTGCACATGCGCAGCCAGGCCACGGGCAACCTGCTGATCCGCGACCTGGCACCGGGGCTCGCGGTCGTCGGCGGCGAGGCCGCGGCGCGCTTCCTCGCCTCCAACCACCACTTCTTCCTGAACCTGACGATGGCGGCCGCCAAGTGCGCGTCGCTGGCCGCGTCGGAGTGCGCGGGCTCCTCGGTCGTGTCGCTGATCTCGCGCAACGGCACCGACGTCGGCATCCAGCTGGCGGGCATGCCCGGGCGCTGGTTCGTCGGCGAGGCGGCGCCCGTCGCCGACGCGCTGCTGCGCGAGGGCAACGCGCCCGAGGACGCGGCGCGCGACATCGGCGACTCCGCGGTGATCGAGTGCGTCGGCCTCGGCGGGATGGCGCTGGCGGCGGCGCCGGTCGTCGCCTCGTTCTTCGGCGGTGACGCGGCGGCCGCCGCGCAGCGCACCGAGCTGATGGCGCAGATCTGCGCGGCCCGCTCGCAGCGCTTCACGCTCACGAGCCGCGACTACGCCGGAACCCCGGTCGGGATCGACGCGCGGCTGGTCGTCGAGCTCGAGATCACGCCGCAGATCACGACCGGCGTGCTGCACGGCTCGGCGGGCACGGGCCAGATCGGCGCGGGCGTCGCGCACCAGCCCGTGGCGCCGTTCCGGGCCGCGATCGAGGCGCTCGCCGATGGGCTCGATGCCAGCGGCTAATGCCCTGTGGGCGGGGCCGGGCGCGCGCCGCGCGCTCGTTGCCGGCGGGTCCGGCGTGATCGAGCTCGCACTGTCGCCCGGCGGGTACGTGCGGCTCGGCTCGGCCTGGCTGCTCCTGGCGGTGCCGCGCGCGCCGCGCGGGCCGCTCACGCTGCTCGTGGCCGGGCTGGAGCGCACGCCGCTCGTGCCGGGGGCGCGCGTGCGGATCGCGGACGGCGAGCTCGTGGTCGAGCCGCCCGCCACCGGCGGCGCCCCCGCGGCCCTGGCCGCGGCGCCGGCGCGGCTGCGCATCGAGCTCGCGGGTGCGCTCGGCGCCGACGTACCGCCGCGGCCCGCTCCCCTGCGCCCCGGCTGGCGCGCCGCGCTCACCGCCGCGCTCGAGGCCTCGCCCGGCGCGCCGCTCGACCTGTCCGCCGGCCTCGGCGCGCTGCGGCGCGGCGAGCTCGGCGCCGCCGTCGCCGCGCTCGCCGGGCGCGGCGAGGGGCTCACGCCGGCGGGCGACGACGCGCTCGCGGGCTACGCCGCCTGGCGCCACGCGGCGGGCGCGCCGGTCACGCTCGCCGCCGAGCGCGCCTCGCCGATCGGGCTGGCGTACCTGCGCTGCGCCGAGCGCGGCGAGCTCCCCGACGTCGCCGCGCGGCTGCTGCGCTCGATCCGCTCCGGCGAGGCCGAGGTCGCACGACGGCGCTCGCGCGCGCTCTCCCGCTGGGGCGCCAGCTCGGGCGCTGCCATCCTCTGGGGCATCGCGGCCGGAGCCTGCTCGTGAACGAGATCGGACCCAACTTCATCGCGCGGCCGTACCGGGGCGTGAGCGTGCAGGACGTCGCCTCGCTCGAGGGAAACGCGCTGCGGCGCCATCTGCGCTCACGCCGCGTCTACCGGCGCACGGAGTTCATCGTCGCGGTCTGCGGCGGCGATCGCGCGCTCGTGCAGATCGAACGCGAGGACCGCGAGGGCATCCTCGTACCGGTGCGCGACGCCCGGATCCTCGCGGGACCCGACGAGGTGGCGTTCGTCGTCGACGCGGCGGTCGACACCGCCAACGCGAGCCAGATGGCGCGCGCGGCGCGAGCCGGCGCGCGCGTGACCGTCGTCGAGGGCCGCTATCAGCACGTGAACTTCATCTTCGAGCCGGCCCCGCTGCACATCCGCGTCGTCGAGGTCGTGCCGCCGCACCCGCCGAAGCTGCTCGACATGGCGCGCACGGTGCTCGAGTACGACGAGGACCTGCCGCCGGTCGCGCTCGACTTCGTGGCGATCGACCTGCGCGAGCTCGCGCGCGGCGCCGACCACTACCTGTTCCCGTGCCGCTGCGCCGGGCTCGATCTCGGCGTGCCGGTCGACTTCCTCGACGCCGGGCCGCCGGTCGCCGCCGCCTGGACGCTGATCGGCTGCGAGCGCTCGCGCCAGATCCACGTCGCGCTGTACGGGCATGAGCCGCGCGAGCGCGTCGACTTCTGCCCGCTGCTGGTCGAGGGCGAGCCGGGGCCGGAGCCGACGTTGCTCAAGTGCTGCCTGCGCGAGCGCGGGATCGAACGCTCCGGCGCGCGGCGCACCGTCCCCTGGGGCGCGAGCCTCGAAGAGATCCGGACGGCGCTCCGGGAGCTCGCGGCATGACCGGGATCGACCTCGCCGACTCCGCCGTCTACGGCCACCTGTGGGCGACCGACGAGGCGCGCGCGCTCTTCGGCGACGCGGGCCGCACGCGCGCGTGGGTCAAGATCCTCGCCGCGCTCGCCGCCGCGCAGGGCGAGCTCGGGCTCATTCCCGCGCCGGCGGCCGCCGAGCTCGCCGGGCTCGGAGAGGCCCAACTCGACCTCGCGGCGATCGGCGAGGAGACGCGCCGCTCCGGCCATTCGACGCTCGGGCTGATCCGTGTCCTGCGGCGCGGGCTCGGTCCGGCCGGGGCGGAGTGGCTCTACTACGGCGCGACGGTGCAGGACGTCACGGACACCTGGTTCGGGCTCGCGATGCAGCGCACGCTCGCGATCGCGCAGCGCGACCTGCGCGCGATCGAGGGTTCCGCGCTGGAGCTCGCCGAGCGCCACCGCGACACCGTGATGCTCGGCCGTACGCACGGCCAGCCCGGGCTGCCGATCACGTTCGGGTTCAAGGCGGCGCTCTGGGCCGCCGAGCTGCGTCGCCAGCTCGAGCGGATCGAGCAGGCCGCGCCGCGCCTCGCCGTCGGCCAGCTGGCGGGCGCGGTCGGCACGCTGTCGTCGTGGGGCGAGCAGGGACTGGAGCTGCAGCGCCGCGTGATGGAGCGGCTCGGGCTCGCGGTGCCTGACGCGAGCTGGCTCACGGCACGCGACCGGATCGGCGAGTTCGTCTCGCTGCTCGCGCTCGTCACCGGCACGCTGGCGAAGATCGGCAACGAGGTCTACAACCTCCAGCGGGCCGAGCTCGGCGAGGTCGCCGAAGCGCCGACCGAGGGCGTCGTCGGCAGCATCACGATGCCGCAGAAGCGCAACCCGGAGCGCTCCGAGCACCTGTGGACGCTCGCGCGGATCGTCCGCGCGGGCGCCGGCCTCGCGCTCGAGGGGCTGGTCGGCGAGCACGAGCGCGACGGCGCCGCGTGGAAGACGGAATGGGTCGTGCTCCCGCAGGCCGCCACCGCGAGCCTGACGGCGCTGGCGTTCGCGCGCGAGCTGGTGGGCGGCCTGCGCGTGGACGCCGGGCGGATGCTCGCGAACGTGGACGCCCAGCGCGGCTACGTGCTCGCCGAGCCGGCGATGCTCGCGCTCGCCGAGCGTGTCGGCAAGCACCGCGCGCACGAGCTCGTCCACCGCGCCGCGCTGGCCGGGCAGGAGGCCGGCGTCTCGCTGGCCGTGGCGCTGGCCGCGGATGCCGAGATCGCCGCGCAGCTCCCGCCCGACGCGCTCGGCGAGCTGCTGCGACCGGAGCGGGCGCTCGGCGCGGCGGGGGCGACCGTCGACGCCGTGCTGGCGCGCGCCCGCACGGGGCGCGCGTGAGCGGCGAGGCGTCGCCGCCCCCGCGCGGCGCGGCCTCGCCGCCTCCCCCCGGGTATCTCGGGGCCGACGCGCGGGTGCGAAGCGGCCCGGCGCCGGAGCTCGTCGCCGCCGGCTACGCGCTCGAGCTCGCCGACGCGCCGCTGCTGGAGCGCGGGCTGGGGCTCGCCGACCTCGCCCACGTGCTGGCGCTCGCCGAGCGCGGGGCGATCCCGGACGCCGACGCGCGCCCGCTGCTCGGCGCGCTGCTCGACCTGCTCGGCGGCTCGACCGCGCCCGACGCCCGCTACGGGGACCTGGCGAACGTGCGCGAGCGCGTGCTCGAGCAGCGGATCGGAACCGCGTCGGGATGGCTCAACGCGGGACGGCCGCGGCGCGAGGCGGGCCGGATCGCGTTCCGGATCGCGCTGCGCTCGCGCCTGCTCGACCTCGGCACGGCGGTCGTGCGCTTCGCCGGCGCGCTGGTCGAGCAGGCGGCGCGCGAGCGCGACACGCCGATGCCGGACTACACCTACCTGCAGGCCGCCCAGCCGACGACCGCCGGTCACTGGCTGCTGTCGTTCGCCCATCCGGCGCTGCGCGACGCCGAGCGGCTCGCCGCCGACTCCGCCTGGGTCAACCGCAGCCCCGCGGGCGCCGGCGGCGTCAACGGGTCGCGCTTCCCGCTCGACCGCGACCGGCTCGCGGCGCTGCTCGGCTTCGACGGTCCGATCGTGCACACGCGCGACGCGATGTGGCAGACCGACGGGCTCGCCGAGGCCGTCTGGCACGCCGCCATGGCCGCGACCGGGGCGAGCCGCTTCGCCGAGGATCTCGAGCTCTACGGCAGCGACGAGTTCGGGCTGCTGGCGATCGGCGACGAGCTGTGCCGTGCGAGCGCGCTGATGCCGCAGAAGCGCAACCCGTACGCGCTGGTCGTCATCCGCGGCGGCGCGGGCACGCTGCTGGGCCGCGCGACCGGCGTGCTCGCGACCCAGCGGACGCCCTCCGGCCGCACCGACAACCTGCTCTACGCGTACGGCGAGGTCGCCGGAGCGGTCGAACTCGCGACGCGCGTTCTCGACCTCGCCGCGGCGACGGCCGAGAGCCTGCGCATCGACCGCGCTGCGTGCGAGCGCGCGCTGAGCGCGAGCTTCGCGCTCGCCGCCGATGTCGCCGAGGTGCTGAGCATCGAGCACGGCCTCGACTACCGGTCGGCCTACCGGGTCGTCGGGCGCGCCGTGGCGGGCGGGACCCTGTCCGCCGCGGCGCTCGACGCCGCCGCCGGCGAACTGCTCGGGCACCCGCTCGACGTTTCGCCGCAGTGGCTCGCCGGCGCGCTCGACGTCGGCACCGCGCTGGCCGCGCGCACGGTCACGGGCGGCGCGGCGGCCGAGCCGATGGACGCCATGCTGCGCGGCGCCACCGCAGCGGTGTCCGCGGCGCGGGCGCGGATCGCCGGCGAGCGCGAGCGAATCGACGCCGCCGAGCGCGCGCTCGTGGCGCTGGCGCGTGCCCGTGCCGGCGGGACGGCCTGAGGCCGCCGCGCTCGCCCATCTATGCGAGGCCCGCGAACCTCGCCGGCAGGAGCCGCACGGTCTCGGGTCGGTCGCCCGTGATCCTCACGCGCCGCGGGCGGAGTCGTCTGGCCGCTGCGGGCGGAGTGCCCTGACCACTCCGAGAGTTCGCGTGGGGGGTTCACATCACTTGATGCGGTATATCGCGCCTCGCGATGTATAACGTCGCGAGGTCCGACGTCACACATCATCCATTTTGAAGGGCGCGAGTTCCGCCCCGCGTAGCAAGAGCGCCGCGCCCGCGCTCCGGCTACAGCGGCGCCCGCTGCGTCTCGGGCAACAGATCCAGCGTGTCGTAGCGCAGGCCCCGCCGCAGCGTCTCGAGCGCGATGACGTCCTCGGACCGGATGTTCCCGAGGTTCACGTTGGGCCCGACGCGCCGCAGCAACCAGGCCTGCTGCGCCCGCTGCGGCGTCTCGAAGATCACGGTCTCCTGGCCGACGGCGTGCAGGATCTCGTCGACGAGGTCGTCGTGCACGGCGCCGCTGGAGTCGAAGAGGCCGACGGTGCCGCTCTCGCGCCCCTCGGCGATCACGAGCGCCGCGCCGGCCGCGAGGTCACTGAGCATCTCGGCGCACCAGTCGCGGGCGACGGCGTCGGCGCCGCTCTTGCTGCCGACCTCGGCGATCACCGTGAACTCGCCGGCGAGCCGGGCGATCAGCTCGGCCTTGCGCGCGAGCTCGATCGGGAGCGAGCCGTTGGAGACCTCGACGTGGTCGATCCCGAGCTCGCGCAGCCACTCGATGTAGGCGTCGACGCGGCCCTGGTGGAGCGCGATCTCGAGCAGCGTCCCGCCGGGGCAGATCGCGATGCCCGCGTTGCGGCAGATCGACACCTTGTCGGCGACCGCCCCGCTGACGTACGCCGTGCCCCAACCGAGCTTGATCAGGTCGATGTGCTCGCCCGCCGTGATCAGCAGCGATTCGAGCGAGAGCGGCGACAGGCCGCGATCGAGGACGTGCGTGATGCCCGCCCGCCGCGGCTTCTGCGTCCGCGGCGGGAGGTCGAGGAACGACGGCATCCGGCGCCGCGGGACGTGCGGGGGACCTACGCCGTCCAGCCGCAGCGATCGATCGTCCATAGCCGGCGCCCATGGTATCCCCGCTCAGCTCGCGTCGAGGATCGCGCGCACCTGCTCGTGCAACTCGTGCATCGCGAACGGCTTGGTGAGGAAGCGATCGCCGGCGGTCAGCAGCCCGCGATCCATCATGACGTCGCCCGTGTAGCCGGAGATGTAGAGCACGGGCGTCGACGGCCGGTCCGCGCGGATGCGCTCGGCGAGCTCGCGCCCGGACATCCCCGGCATCAGCAGGTCGGTGATCAGCAGGTCGAACGGCTCGCTCGCGAGGAGCAGCGCCTCCTCGGGCCCGGGCGCGTCGCTCACGTCATAGCCGGCCTCGCGCAGGACCATGCTGACCAGCAGGCGGACGCCGTCCTCGTCCTCGACGACCAGGATCCGCTCCGACCCCGTGGCCGGCCCGCTCGCCGACGCGGCGTCGGCCCCGGGCGCGAGCGGCTCGCCGCTGCGCGGCAGCGCGATCGTGAACGTCGTGCCCAGCCCGACGGCGGAGTCGACGGTGATCGTCCCCTCGCTCTGGCTGACGATGCCGAACACGGTCGAGAGCCCGAGCCCGGTCCCCTTGCCCTCGGGCTTGGTGGTGAAGAACGGCTCGAAGACGTGCGAGCGCGTCTCGGCGTCCATGCCGACGCCGGTGTCGGACACGGTCAGCGACAGGTGGTCGCCGTCGCCGCGCGTCGCGATCGTCAGCCGCCCGCCGTCGGGCATCGCGTCGCGGGCGTTGACGGCCAGGTTCATGACGACCTGCTCGATCTGGCTGCGGTCGGCCTTGACCGTCCAGCCCTCGCCGCCCAGCGAGACCGTGAGGTCGATCTCGTCGCCGATCAGCCGCCCCAGCAGCGTCTCGAGGTCGCGCACGACCGCGTCGAGGTCGAGCACCTCCAGGCGCAGCGTCTGGCGGCGCCCGAACGCCAGGAGCCGCTGGGTGAGCGAGGTCGCGCGCTCGCCGGCGCGGGTGATCTCCTGCAGGTACCCGCGGACCGGGTCGTCGGCGGCGACGCGGTGCAGGCCCAGCTCGGCGAACCCGATGACCGCGGTCAGCAGGTTGTTGAAGTCGTGCGCGATACCGCCCGCGAGGCGCCCGACCGACTCGAGCTTCTGGGCCTGCAGCAGCTGACCCTCGAGCGCCTTGGCGGCCGTGATGTCGCGCGCGATCTCGGCGATCCCGACGATCTCGCCCTGCTCGTCGCGCACGGGCGAGAGCGTGAGGCTGACGTCGATCGGCGCGCCGTCGCGGGTCAGCCGCACGGTCTCATAGCCCTGCACGGACTCGCCGCCGGCCACGCGCGCGCGCATCCCGCGCAGCTCGCCGGCGCGCTCGGAATCGACGAGCAGGTCGATCGAGCGGCCCATCGCCTCCGCGCCGGAATAGCCGTACAGGCGTGCCGCGCCGGCGTTCCAGGTCTCGATCCGCCCGTCCAGGCTGTGGCGCACCATGCCGTCGTCAGCGGACTCGACGATCGCCGCGAGCGCGCGCCCCGCCTCCTCGGCGCGCCGGCGCGCCGCGACCTCGGCGGTCAGCGCGGCCGTGCGCTCCTGGACGCGGCGCTCGAGGTGCTCCTGAAGCAGCGCCCGCTCGAGCGCCGCCCCGACCTGGTTGCCCACGCTCTGCAGCTCGTCCTCGCCGGGCATCCCCGAGCCGGGTCCGAGCAGGTGCATGCTGCCGAGCACGCGCTCGCCGCTGCGCAGCTGCACCACGGTCTCCTCGCCGCTCTCGCTGCCCGCCTGGCCGGCGCGGCGGCGCTCGTCGCCGACCTCGATCCACGCGCCGGCGACGTGCGGCAGCTCGAGCGCGCGGGCGAGCGCCTCGACCACCACCTCGCGCTCGCTCGTGCAGCGGTTGAGCCCCTCGGCGAGCCGGTACAGGAGGTCGAGCGAGTGATACGAGCGCGTCAGCGCGCCGTCGAGCTGCAGCGTCTCCTCGAAGGTCGAGAACAGGAAGTCGAGCACCTGCTCGCGTTCGGCGGTGATCGTGCTGCCGTAGGCGCCCGCGGGCACGCTTCCGGCCAGCGAGCGCCCGACGCGCGCCAGCAGCGAGGACTCCTCGTAGGGCTTGCGCACGAAGTTGTCCGCCCCGCAGGCGAGCCCCTCGACCACGTCCTCGGGGCTGGAGAGCGCGGTCAGCAGGATCACCGGCGTGTCGCGCAGCACCGGGTCGGCCTTGATCGCGCGGCACAGCGTATAGCCGTCCATGCGCGGCATCACGACGTCGGTGACGACGATCGACGGGATCGACCGCATCCGCTACACGAGCCCGCACCCGGCGCACTCATCGCACCCGCTCCCCGGCGAGCCTGCCCAGCGCGGCGGCGATCGCGTCCGGGCCGAGCACGCTCGCGGCCGCTCGGAGCCGCACCGCCTCGCCCGGCATCCCGAACACGACGCTGGTCGCCTCGTCCTGGGCGATCGTGACCGCCCCGCGCTCGCGCAGGCGCCGCAGCCCGTCGGCGCCGTCGCGCCCCATCCCGGTCAGCAGCACGCCGACCGCCTCCTCCCCGAAGCTGTCGGCGACCGAGTCGAACAGGCGCGTGATCGACGGCCGGAACCCGTTGACCGGACCGCCGTCCTCGATCGCGATCCGGCCCTGGCGCGTGACCGTCAGGTGGCCGCCGCCGGGCGCGACGTGGATCGTGCCCGGCTCGAGCCCGGCGTCGGGCTCGGCGAGCGCCACCGGCATCGGCGAGCGCGTCTGCAGCCATTCGACGAACCCGCGAATGAACCCGTCGGCGATGTGCTGGACGAGCAGGACGGGCACGCGCAGCGGCACGCCCAGCAGCTCGGCGAGCACCTGCGGGCCCCCGGTCGACGCCCCGATCGCGACGATCCGCGGCGCGCGCCGCGGCACCATCGCGGGCACGCCATCGACCGTCGGGCGCGCCGGCCAGCGCCGGACCACCTTGACCTCGGCCATCAGCTTGACCGCCCGCACCAGCTCGCCCGCGGCCTCCGCGGCGCCGGGATCGAAGGGGCCGGGCGGCTTGTCGAGCAGGATCAGCGCGCCCGCCTCGAGCGCCGGGAACGCGCTGCGGGTCTCGACCAGGCTCGAGCTGGCCGTCGCCATCACGATCGGGGTCGGCGCGCGCTCCATGATCAGCCGCGCCGCGTCGTAGCCGTCGAGCACCGGCATGTGGACGTCCATCAGGATCACGTCGGGCTTGAGCTCCTGCGCGAGGTCGACCGCCTCGGCGCCGTCGCAGGCGCTGCCCGCGACGGCGATCTCCGGGTCGGACTCGAGGACGAAGGTCAGGTATTCGCGGGTGACGGCGGAATCCTCGGCGATCAGCACGCGGATCACGCCGCCACGACCCCGAGCCGGCGGATGATCTCGAGCAGGTTGGACTGCTCGAAGCTCGACTTGACGACGTAGGCGTTGGCCCCCACCGCGATGCCCCGCTCCTTGTCCTCGCGCGCCTCGAGCGCGCTCACCAGCACGACCGGCAGGTCGGCGAGCCGCCGGTCGGAGCGGATCCGCGTCGTCAGCTCGAAGCCGTTCATCCGCGGCATGTCGACGTCGGAGACGACGAGGTCGAACGGCGCCTGCTGCAGCGCGGTCCAGGCGTCGACGCCGTCGACGGCGACCTCGACGCGGTAGCCGGCGAGCTCCAGCAGCCCGCGCTCCATCGCCCGCGTCGTGACCGTGTCGTCGACGACGAGCACGGCCGGCGGCCCGGCCGGCTCGGGCACCGGCGCGGGCGGGTCGAGCTGCCCGCGTGCGGCGGCCACGAGGTCCGCCGGGCGCAGGATCAGCACGAGCTCGCCGCCGCCCAGCAGGCCCGCGGCGGCGACGTGGCGCACGCGCACGAGCGGCGGCTCGAACTCCCGCACGAGGCCTTCGCGCTCCCCGAGCACCTCGTCGACCAGCAGACCGGCGCGCGCGCCGCCGGCCTCGACGATCACGCACGTGCCGGGCTCGCCGGCGGGCAGCCCGAGCACGGCCGCGAGCGGCGCGCACGGCAGCAGCTCGCCGCCGTCGCGCGGCCGGGGCTCGGCGCGGACCGCGCGCTCCACGGCGTCGAGCGAGATCAGGAACGTGCGGCCGCCGGCCGCCACCAGCAGCCCGCGAAACGTGGTGACGGTGGCGGGGACGACCAGCCGGATCGTCGTGCCGGCGCCGGGGCGGGACTCGAGCTCGACCGTCCCGCCGAGCCGCTCGACCTGCTCGCGGACGATCGAGAGCCCGAGCCCGTGTCCGGACACGTCGGTGATCACGAAGCTCGTGCTCAGCCCCGACCGGAACACGAGCTCGAGCGAGTCCGCGTCGCCGGCGGGGACGCGCGCGCGCCGCGCGGCGACGCGCACGCGCTCGGCGTCGATGCCACGGCCGTCGTCGGAGACCACGACCTCGATGCGGCCGCCCTCGAGCGCGCGCACGCCGGCGCGGATGCGCGCGGCGCGCGGCTTGCCCGCCGCCACGCGCTCCTGCGGCTCCTCCGCGCCGTGGTCGACCGCGTTGCGCACGAGGTGGATCAGCGGGTCCCGGATCGCCTCCAGCACCCGCCGGTCGACCGCCAGGTCGGTGCCCGTCGCGCTCCAGCGGACCTCCTTGCCCTGGCTGCCGGCGAGGTCGCGGAGCATCCGCGGAAACACGTCGAGCACGGTGGAGGCGGGCATCATCCGCACGCGCTGGGCCTGCTCGAGCAGCCCGTCGACGGCCAGGGCGACCGCGTGGCGGTCGCGCTGCAGCGTGCTGACCAGCGCACGCGCGGCCGTCTGGGCGGCGCGCGGGTCGCCGCTGCGCAGCTCCGCCGCCAGCGCCTCGGCCCGCTCGGCGGCGGCGCCGGCCGCGAGCTTGACCGTCAGCAGGTCCTCGGCGCGCCGCAGCAGCACGTCGAGGTCGTCCGCGGTCAGCCGGATGCGGTCGGCAGCGCGCCGCGAGGGCGGCGCCGCACGCGGCTCGTCGAGCAGCTCCGCGACCTTCGCGACCGCCGCCTCGAGCTCGCCGAGCTGCTCGGCGGTCGGCAGCGTCCGCCCGCGGCTGAGCGTCGCGAGCTGGGCCTCGGATTCCTGGCACAGCCGCTCCACGTCGCGCAGCCCGACCGAGCGCGCGGCGCCCTTGAGCGTGTGCATGACCCGGAACGTGGTCTCCACGAGCGCGTGCCGCTCGGCCGCCGCGCGGCCCTCGGCGAGCGCGAACAGCATCGCCTGCAGGTGTTCCAGATGCTCGGTGGCCTCGACGCGGAAGGTGGCGAGCAGGCGTGCCTTGAGCTCGGCCTCACGCCTGGGCATGGGCACCGTTGCGCACGGCGACGAGTTCGGTCAGCCGGCGCGAGAGCCCGTCGAGCTCGCGTGCCGCCTGCTCGACCTGGCGGGTGGAGGACATGTTCTGCGACGACGCCTGGCGGATGTTCTGCATCGCGAGCGCGACCTGGTCCATGCCGGTCATCTGCTGCTGCGCGGAGGCCAGGATCTGCTGCGCCGCGTCGGCCGAGCGCGAGAGCCGCTCACCGAGCGCGCGGATCGCCTCGCCGGCCTCACTGGTGATCGCCTCGCCCGCCTCGGAGGCCTTGACGCTCTGCTCGGCGGCCAGCACCGCGGCCTGCGTCGCGGCCTGGATCTCGCTCAGGATCTCGCGGATCTGCGCGGTGGCCCGGCGCGACTGGTCGGCGAGCGACTTGACCTCGCTCGCGACCACCGCGAAGCCGCAGCCGGCCTCGCCGGCCTTGGCGGCTTCGATGCCCGCGTTGACCGCCAGCAGGTTGGACTGCTCGGCCAGGCCGCTGACCGTGGTGAGGATCTCGCCGATCGTCTGGGCGCGCTCGCTGAGCTCGAGGATCCGCTCCGCGAGCGTCTGCATGCGCACGCGCGCCTCCTGCGAGCCGCGCAGGCTCTCGTCGACCGCGCGCCGCCCGTCGCGCGAGATGTCGGCCGTCTCCTGCACCTCGCGGGCGACCGCGCGCGCCTTCTCGGTGGTCAGCGCGACGGTCTGGCGGACCTCGTCGGCGGTCGTCGTGGTCTGGTGGATCGCGGTCTCCTCCTCCGCGGCGCCGCTCGCCTGCTGGGCGGTGGCGGCGAGGATCCCGGTCGAGGCGGAGGCCAGCGTGCCGACCGCGTCGCGCAGGTGGCGGGTGACGGCGCGCGAGAGCCCCCAGGCGATCGCGACCCCGATCGCCAGCGCGCCGAGCGAGACGGCGAGCAGCAGCCAGATCGAGCGCCCGGCGGCATCGGACGTCGTCGCGGCCAGCGCGTCCGCGCGCCGGCGCTCGGCCGTCACGAGCTCGGAGACGAGGTTGCGCTGCGTCTGGCGCACGGGGACCACGTCGGCGGTGTAGAGCTGGATCGCCTGCGCGCCGTGGCCGGCGCCCTTGGCGTCGATCGCGGCCTGCATCGCGGTCTTCCACTGGTCGAGCTCGCGCACGGCCTCGGTCCAGCCGCTGACCTGCGCCGCCGTCGTGCTCGAGTCGCGCAGCGACACGGCGGCGTTGCGCGCCGCCGTGAAGCGCTGATTCATCGTGTCGACCGCCGTCGGCTCCGGCGCCGGCGCGGCCAGCGCCCGCGCCCGCGCCTCGAGCAGGGCGCGCTCGTCGTTCACCGCAGCCGCTCCCGCGCGCTCTGGAGCAGCGAGTGCGCCGCGGCCCATTCGGGCGCCGGCGGGGCCACGACCCGGTCGGCCTCCTCGCGCGGCGCCGGCGGCGCGAGCGGCCGGCGCAGCAGGCGCACCCCGCCCGCGTCGACGCACTCCGTGTCCGGCACCTCGCGCGAGCCTGAGTCGAGCGGGCTGAGCACGAGCCAGCCGCCCGGCGCGAGCGCGGCGGCCAGCCGGTCGACGGTGGCGCGGCGGGCCGTGGGCGTGAAGTACATCAGGACGTTGCGGCACACGATCAGGTTCAGCCCCGCCGGATAGGGATCGGTCGCCAGGTTCAGCGGCGCGAAGGACACGAGCGCGCGCAGGTCCGGCACGACCTCGCGCTCATGCAGGCCGCGCAGGCGCGCCCAGTCGGGCATGCCGCGCAGCGCCCAGTCGCGGTAGCGGGCGCGGCGGGCGTGCTCGAGCGCGTCGGTGTCGATGTCGGTGCGGCGGTCCGGGAAGTCGAGCCCGAGCCGCTCGGCGACGAGCTCGCGCGCGCCGGTCACGACGGCGCCCCCGCGAGCGCCAGCGTGAGCTGGTCCTCCTCGCCGGCCGACAGGAACGCGTCGAGGTCGTAGACGGCAAGCAGCCCGCCGTCAAGCATCGCGACGCCGGCAAGCGCGCCCGAGCCCGGGCGGGGCGCGATCGCGATCACGCCCAGCGCGTCGTCGACGGGCAGCGCGACGCGGCGCCTGAGCGTGCGTGCCAGGACGAGCTGCGCGGCCGCCGAGAGCGGGCGTGGGGCCTCGCCGAGGCGCAGCCCGAGGTCGAGCACCGGCACGACGTCGCCGTGCACGTCGACGGCGAACGCGACCGCGCGCAGGCGCGCCGGATCCGGCGTCTCCGCCGCTCCGGAATGCCCCGCTCCCGCTGGCGCATTCGTCCCCGCACCCATTTGTGTGGCGCACGTGATAGCTCGCCGCGCGGACCGATGCGCCAGGCAAACCTGGCGCATCACCACTCAGCGCGACACCAGCGCAATTTCCGAAAATCCAGCTGTGTCAGTGAAACAACAGTTTCAAACTAATCAAGTCGCGGGCTTGATCGCGGCGCTGCTGCCGAGCGCGTTGCCCGTGGCGTCGAGTGCGCGCACCGCCACCAGCGGCGCGCCGGTCTTGACCGCGATCGAGGTCTCGAAGCCGCTGCGGACCGCCGAGCCGACCGGCGTCATCGCCGCCTGCGAGGCGCCCGCCAGCACCTCCCAGCGGGCGACGGCGGTCGCCCCGTTCCAGCTCGCCTTCACGAGCACGCCGCCGCCGCCGGCCGTCGCCGAGATCCGCGGCGGCTCGGCCGGCGCGCCGGTCCACGGGAAGCGGAAGGCGCGGTAGGTGTCGTTGCCCGCCGCGATGCGGCCGTCGAACAGCAGCTGGCCGGTCGCGCTGAACTCCGAGAAGTAGCGCTGGGAGCCGAAGCCGACGAAGCGATCGCCATTGGGCAGCACCTGCACGTCGCCCTGGCTCGCCGACAGCAGCGGCGGCGCCGTGTGCGACCACGCGCTGACCACTGAGGCGGTCTTGGCGGCCTCGTCCAGGCGCAGTTGGAGCACGCGCGAGAGCTTGCGCACCGGCGGCGCGGCCTCGTTGTCATACAGCGTGATCGTCCCGTCGGCCTGCCGGCGCACGTTGTGCTGCCACGCGAACCTCACGCCCGGCCCGAGCTTGAAGTCGGACTTGCGGCCGCCCAGGCGCCACATCACCTTGCCGGTCGCCCGGCTGACCTTGTAGATCGCCGACGTGTTGCGGCCCGAGATCAGCAGGTTGCCGTCGCTGTCCTCGTCGACCGCGTTGACGTGCATGTAGTCCCACTCGAAGCCCTTGTGGGTGGGCGGCGGGACCTCGGACTCGGAGAGGCCGACGTTGCCCAGGCTGTGCCATTCGAACAGCACGAGGCCGGTCTTGATGTCGATCTCCTGGACGATGCTGTCGACCGCGCGACCGTCCCGCGTCCCGTGCCAGGGCGCGAAGTTCTTCTTGAAGCGCTGGTAGACGGTGATCAGCGCCGTCCCGCGCGGCGTGATCGTGAACTCGTGCAGGTCGAAGGGGAAGCCGTTGCCGGCGTGCACCGTGGCCACCGGCTGGTAGTGCGTGTCGTAGATCTCGCCCTCGCCGGTGCCGTCGCCGACGAACAGGCGCCCCTGCCACCACGTCAGCACCGGCTGGCCGAGGTAGCTCTGCACCCGGAAGTCGGCCGCGACGGCGCCCTTCACCGGCTTGAACCAGACCATCTTTCCGGCGTCGTCGAGGATCATCGGCCCGTCCTGGCCGCGGCCGGCCTTGGGGGCGATGAACACATAGCCCGGCGCGCGCCCGGGCTTGGCCGTGGTGACCGTGACCGAGGGCGGGCCGAGGTCCGGGCGGCTGGCGAAGCGCTGCGTCGCGCCGTGGCCGACGCCCGGCAGCTCGACGGTGCGCGGCCCGCGCGTCGTGGAGTCCCCGACGGTGAACGAGAACGTGCCGGAGGCCGCCGAGCTGACCGTCACCTTGTCGCCCGGCTTGAACGGCTTGGCCGGGATGAAGCTCGCGCCCTTGCCGTCGGAGTGCGCCTGGAGCGTCCCGGGGTGCTTGCCGCTCTTCGACGCCGTGACGGTCACGGTGCCGAGCGCCGCCGGGGCGACGTCGCGGAAGCTGATCTGCGTGCCGGATCCCGCCGTGAGCGTCCCCGGCGCCGGGTAGACGGGGATGGCGGCCGCGGCGCCCTGCGGCGCGGCCAGGAGGATGAGCGCGCCGAGCGCGAGGGTCAGGTTCCGCACGGTGGCCCGCAACCCGGCGTTCGATGAGAAGTTGCGGCGATGCTTCATCTCGTGCCCGCCGCATCGCCGCGCGCCTCGCCGGCGCGCAGCAGCCGCTCGCGCAGGGCGGCGGCCTCCTCCGGGCTCGGATCCCATTGCGCGACGTCCGGCAGCTGCTCGGGCGAGTCCAGCCCGAACTGCTTGAGGAAGAGCGCGGTGGTGCGGTAGAGCACGGCGCCGAACTGGGAGCGCCCGGCCTCCTCGATCAGCCCGCGGTCGTTGAGCGCCGACGTCGCGCTCTCGGACGCCACGCCACGGATGCGCGCGACCTCCGGGCGCGACACGGGCTGCAGGTAGGCGACGATCGCGAGCGTCTCGGCCTGCGCGGGCGTCAGTGCGGGGGTGCGCGGACGCGCGAGCAGCCGCCGCGCGGCCTCCTCGGCGTCGGGGTGCGCGACGAGCTGCAGCCCGCCGGCGACCGTGCGCAGCACGAGCCCGCGTCCCTCGAGCTCGCCGGCCAGCACCGTCGCCGTCCGCTGCACCGCCTCCTCGGAGACCTGCAGCGCGTCCGCCAGCTCCTCGACCGAGACGGGCTCGGGCGCCAGGAACAGCAGCGCCTCCAGCTGGGCCGCGAGCGTCACGCCGCCGCCTCGACCCGTCGCGCGTGCACGGTGATGGGGCCGAACGGCTCCTCCTGCTCCCACGCCGCCTCGCCGCGCTTGTAGAGCTCGAGCAGCGCGAACACGGTCACGCACACGGTCACGCGGTCGGCGTCGAGGACCGCGTCGTCGAAGGAGAACGTGCCGCGCTGCAGCAGCCGGCGCAGGAGCTCCAGGCGCTCGGCCACGGTCACCCGCGGCGTCGCCATATGGGCGAGGTCGATCGGCGGCGGTGTGCGCAGCAGCCCGCCGAGCGCGGCGCCCAGCACGTCCGCGGCGTAGGCGGCGGACGCGGACGCCACCGGCACCTGGCGCAGCGAGTCCGGCAGCGGCGCGCAGCGCTCGAGAAAGCCCTGGTGGTGCGCGAAGCGCTCGGCCAGGTGGCGGCCGGCGCCGCGGAAGCGGGCGTACTGCAGCATCCGCTCGACCAGTTCCTCGGCCGCCTCGGCGGGCGCGAGCTCGTCGAGCTCGGCGACCTCCTCGCCCGGCAGCATCAACCTCGACTTCAACTCGAGCAGCGCCGCGATCAGCACCAGGAACTCCGTCGCGGACTCGAGGTCGAGCTCGTCGAGCGCCTCCAGGTGGTCGAGGTAGGCGACCACGATCTCCGCGAGGTCGACCTCCAGCAGGTCCAGCTCGTCGCGCAGGATCAGCGAGAGCAGCAGGTCGAAGGGACCCGCGAAGACGTCGAGGTCCAGCTCGAGCTGGGCGATGCGCATCCGCGCAGACTAGGCGGCGAGGGGGACGGATGGCGGGCCCACGCCCATCCGCTCGCGCACGTCGGCCACCACGCCGACCGCGATCGCCTGCGCCTTGGAGGCGCCGACGGCCAGGAACGACTCGATCGCGGCGGTGTCCTCGCGCAGCTCCAGATAGCGCTCGCGCACGGGCGCCAGCCACGCCGCGACCTCCTCGCCGACCGCGGTCTTGAACGCGCCGTAGCCCTGGCCGGCGAACTCGGCCTCGATCGCCTCGGGCGTCGAGCGGCGCGCCACGGCCAGGATCTCGATCAGGTTCGTGATCCCCGGCTTGTCGCTCGCGCGCACGATCTCGTGCCCCGAGTCGGTCTGCGCGCGCTTGAACTTCTTCACGATCGACGCCGCGTCCTCGTCGACGAAGACGGTGCCGGCGGGCGTCCCGAACGTCGTCGACATCTTGCGCTCGGGCTCCTGCAGGTCGCGCACGCGGGCGCCGACCTTGGGGATGTTGCCCTCGGGGACCACGAGCGTCTCGCCGAAGCGCTTGTTGAAGTCCTGCGCGACCGTGCGCATCAGCTCGATGTGCTCGCGCTGGTCCTCTCCCACCGGCACTTCGTGGGCACGGTAGGCGAGCACGTCGGCGGCCATCAGCACCGGGTAGAACAGCAGCCCGGCCGACACGCGCTCGCGCTGCTGGGCGGACTTGTCGCGGAACTGGTGCATGCGGTTGAGCGCGCCGAGCGAGGTCACGCCCGAGAGCAGCCACGTCAGCTCGGTGTGCGCGGGCACGTCGCCCTGGCGGAAGAGGATGCAGCGGTCGGGTTCGAGCCCTGCCGCCACCAGCAGCGCGGCCGTGTCCTGCGAGCGCCGGCGCAGCTCCTGCGGGTCGTAATTGACCGTCGTGGCGTGAAGGTCCACGATGCAGTAGATCGCCGGGTCGCCGCGATCCTGCCCCTCGACGTACTGCACGATCGCGCCGATGTAGTTGCCCAGGTGCTTGCGGCCCGTGGGTTGGATGCCGGAGAAGATGATCACCGTGGCGGGTGAGGGTACCGCCCCCCACCCGCCCGGATGTGACGGGCCCCTAGACCAGCGCGAGGATCGCGTTGAGGATCTGCGCGAGCTGACCGAGCGGCGTCTGGCCCGGGTTGAGCAGGTTCGTGATCGAGCACAGCAGGTTGCCGAGGAGGTTGCCGGCGCCCGGTATCGCGTCGATCGCGAGGTTGATCTGGTTCGTGCGCACCGAGAGGCCGAGCAGGTTCAGGTTGATCGGCCCCAGCACCAGGTTGAGCACCTGGCACGCGTTGGGGATCGGCGGCAGCTGCGACGCGGACGCGCCGCTGGGGCCGCTCAGCGTCGCCGGCAGGCGGACGTTGTGCTTGGTGACCTTCTTGCCCTTCAGCTTGCCGGTGAGCGTGCCGACGGCGTAGAGCTTGCCGCCGGAGGCGACGAAGCGCTCGATCGTGTACGTGCCGGCGAAGCCCTTGGTGCCTGTGACGGCGACGGTCTTCTTGAGCGGCGTCGTCTGCGCACTGGCCGCGCCGGTGCCCGCGAGCAGCATGAGGCCGCACGCGATTGTGGCCGCGAGCGCGGCCAGACGGATCCTGGACATGGAGTCCTCCCCTAAGAGGATTGACTGACCTCAGGGCCTTGCCCAACCGGCCGGGGTCCTGAAACCGGGGGCGCCAGTTCCAGGACCCCGGTGTCAGCCGAGGTTGCCGCTCAGAGCGGCTGGCGGATCACCGGGTGCTTGGCCGCGCGCGCCTCGTCGAGGCGCCGGACCGGCGTCCCGTACGGGGCGTTGCGGGCGATCTCGGGGTCCTCGGCGCCTTCGCGGAGGATCTCCGCGAGCGCCTCGGCGAACGCGTCGAGCGTCTCGCGCGTCTCGGTCTCGGTCGGCTCGACCAGCAGCGCCTCGTCGACCAGCAGCGGGAAGTAGACGGTCGGCGGATGGAAGCCGTGGTCGAGCAGCCGCTTGGCGAGGTCGAGCGTGCGCAGCCCCAGTTCGCGCTTCATCGGCGCGCCGGAGAGCACGAACTCGTGCATGCACAGGCGGTCGTAGGCGGGCGGCAGATGCTCGGTGACGCCCAGGTCGCGCAGCCGGGCCAGCAGGTAGTTGGCGTTCAGCACGGCGGTCTCCGACGCCTCCTGCAGGCCGTCGGAGCCCAGCGACAGGATGTAGGCGTACGAGCGCACGAAGACGCCGTAGTTGCCCTGGAAGCCGCGCAGGCGGCCGATCGACTTCGGGCGGTCGTAGTCGAGGTCGAACGTCCCGTCGTCGCGCTGGACGACCTGTGGCGTGGTCAGGTACGGCTCGATGCGGTCCGACACGGCGATCGGCCCCGCGCCGGGCCCGCCGCCGCCGTGCGGCTGCGTGAACGTCTTGTGCAGGTTGAAGTGCACGATGTCGAAGCCCATGTCGCCCGGCCGCGTGCGGCCCATCACCGCGTTGAGGTTCGCGCCGTCGTAGTAGAGCGTCGCGCCGACGCCGTGGACGATCTTCGCGATCTCCTGGATGTTGCGGTCGAACACGCCGAGCGTGTTCGGGTTGGTGAGCATCAGGCAGGCGACGCTCTCGTCGGCCTTGGCGCGCAGGTCGTCGACGTCGACGCCGCCGAACTCGTCGGTCCCGACCTTCACGACCTCGTAGCCGCCCATCGTCACGGTCGCCGGGTTGGTGCCGTGCGCGGTGTCCGGGGTGAGGATCTTCGTGCGCTGGTCGCCGCGATCGGTGTGATAGGCGCGGGTCAGCAGCACGCCGGCCAGCTCGCCGTGGGAGCCCGCGGACGGCTGCAGCGACACGTGCGGAAGGCCCGCGACCTCGCCCAGCGCTCCCTGCAGCTCGTGCATCAGCCGCAGCGCGCCCTGGGCGCGCCTGGGGTCCTGCAGCGGGTGCAGGCGCGCGTTGCCGGGCAGCGCCGCGACCCGCTCGTGCAGCTTCGGGTTGTGCTTCATCGTGCACGAGCCGAGCGGGTAGAAGCCGGTGTCGAGGTCGAAGTTGCGCTTGGAGAGCCGGTTGTAGTGGCGGACGATCTCCGGCTCGGCGATCTCCGGCAGCTTCGGCGGCTCGGCGCGGCGGAACCGCTCGGGCAGTTCGTGCCGCGGGACGTCGAGCGCCGGCGCCACGAACGCGCGCCGGCCCGGGTGCGACTTCTCGTAGATCGTCTGCGCGCGGTCGCGCTGCATGTCGGTCTCGACGAGCGCCGAGCGGCGCGGACGCGACGCCTGGCTCTCGATCCCGGGGTCGGCGTGGAGCGGGTTCTCGGCGATGGTCATGTCAGGGCCTCCTCGAGGACCGACGCCAGCCGGTCGATGTCTGCCTTGGACCGCTGCTCGGTGATCGCCACGATCAGCGTGTCGTCGCCGACCGGGTAGCCCGGGTTGACGCCGGCGGCGGCGCAGCGCTCGACGACCTCGCGCACGTTCGGCACCCGCAGCGCGAACTCGCGCACGACCGGCTGGTCGTGCCAGGCCTCGACGCCGTCGAGCGCGGTCAGCGTCTCGCGGGCGTAGTTCGTGCGCGAGACGAGCAGCTCGCCGAGCTCGACGATCCCCTCGCGCCCGAGCCAGCTCAGGTAGATCATCCCCGCGAGCGCGTTCAGCGCCTGCGCGGTGCAGATGTTGTGGGTCGCCTTCTCGCGCCGGATGTGCTGCTCGCGCGTCTGCAGCGTGAGCACGAAGCCGCGGCGCCCGTCGACGTCGGTGGTCTCGCCGGCGATGCGGCCGGGCATCCGCCGCAGGTAGGCCTCCTGCGCCGCGAAGAACCCGAAGCTCGGGCCGCCGAAGTCCAGCCGGTTGCCGAGCGTCTGGCCCTCGCCGACCGCGATGTCGACGTCGAAGTCGCCCGGGGGGCGCAGCACGCCGAGCGTCAGCGGGTCGCACTGCACGACCAGCAGGGCGCCGGTGGCGCGCGCGACGGGCGACAGCGCCTCCAGGTCCTCGATCGCGCCGTAGAAGTTCGGCTGGCCGATGAACACGGCCGCGACGTCGTCGCCGACCTCGGACAGGTCGGTCAGCCCGTCCTTGAGCGGCACGGTCTCGATCGTCGTCCCCCAGCCCGCGGAGGTCGTCGCGAGCGTCTCGCGCGAGTGCGGGTGCAGGCCCTCGGAGACCAGGAAGCGGTGCTTGCGGGTGTGCGTGTGCGCGAGCCACCCGGCGGCCGCGACGGCGCTCGGCCCCTCGTAGACCGAGGCGTTGGAGACCGGCAGCCCGGTCAGCTCGGAGATCGCCGTCTGGTACTCGAACATCACCTGCAGCCCGCCCTGGGAGATCTCGGGCTGATACGGCGTGTACGGCGTCAGGAACTCCGAGCGCTGCAGGATCGAGTCGATCAGCGCGGGCACGTAGTGGTCGTACATGCCGGCGCCGAGGAAGCTCAGCTCGTCCTCGGCGGAGACGTTGCGGGCGGCGAGCTCGCGCAGGTAGGCGTAGACCTCCTGCTCGGGCTTGCCCGCCGGAAGATCGAGCGCCCGGCCGAGGCGCACGCCCTCGGGGACGTCGGCGAACAGCGCGTCGATCGAGTCAACACCGATGGCCGCCAGCATCTGGAGCCGGTCGGCCTCGGTGGCGGATGTGTAGCGGCTCATGTGAGCCGCTCAGCTTAGGACAGCGACTCCTGGTAGCTCGCCGCGTCCAGCAGGGCGTCGATCTCCGAGCTGTCGGAGAGCTTGACCTTCACGAGCCAGCCCTCGCCGTAGGCGTCCTCGTTGATCTGCTCGGGCGAGTCCTTGAGCGCCTCGTTGACCTCGACGATCTCGCCTGACAGCGGCGCGACGACGTCGGAGACCGCCTTCACGGACTCGACTTCGGCGTACGGCTGGTCCTTGGTCACTGTGCTGCCCACGTCCGGCGGGTCGAAGAAGACGACCTCGCCGAGCTGGTCCTGGGCGTACCACGTGATCCCGAAGGTCGCGGTGTCGCCGTCGATCCGCGCCCAGTCGTGCTCGGCGTGGTACTTGAGGTCGTCGGGATAGCTCGCGTCGGCCACGTTGCTCAGGTCTCCTTGCTGTACAGGGGCTTGCTGCGCACCTCGGCGGCGCGCGACTTGCCGCGGACGTCGATCTCCAGTGCGGTGCCCGGCTCGGCCTTGTCAACGGGCACGTAGGCCATGCCGATGCCGACGCCCAGGCAGGGCGAGAGCGTGCCGGAGGTCACCTCGCCGCCGCCTCCGACCGGGTTGCCCTGGCGCGCGATGCCCGGGCCGGTGACGACGAACGGGACGAGCTTCTGCGCCGGCCCGCGCTCGGACACCGCCTTGATCGCCTCCGATCCGATGAAGCCGGTGTCGGGCTTCACGCACCAGCCGAGCCCGGCCTCGATCGGCCCGCGGGTCTCCATCAGGTCGTTGCCGTAGAGGTGAAAGCAGACCTCGAGGCGCAGCGTGTCGCGGGCCCCCAGGCCGGCCGGCGTGGCGCCCCCGGCGACTACGGCGTCCCACACCGCCGCGGCGTGCTCGGGCGCGACGAGCAGCTCGACGCCGTCCTCGCCGGTGTAGCCCGTGCCGCATACGAGGACGTCCGGCGCCCCGGCCACGGCCATCGTCGCGGTGCGAAAGCGCCGCGGCAGCTCGGCGTCCGCGAGCGCGGCGACGATGCCACGGGCCTGCGGGCCCTGGACCGCGAGCATCGCGTAATCGTGCAGGCGGTCGCTGACCGTGACGTCGAAGGGCTCGGCCTGCTTGACGAACCACGCGAGGTCCTTCTCGTGGTTGGCGGCGTTCGTGACGGTCAGGAAGCGGTCGCCGAGCCGGTAGGTGAAGAGATCGTCGAGGACGCCCCCGTCCTCGCGGCAGAGGACGGAGTACTGCGCGCCGCCGTCGGCGATCTTCGTGACGTCGTTGGACAGGATCCGCTGCAGGAAGGCCTCGGCGCCGGGCCCCGCGGTCTCGATCTCGCCCATGTGCGAGACGTCGAAGATCCCCGCCGACGTCCGCACCGCCACGTGTTCTTCGCGGATCCCGCCGTACTGGACCGGCATCTCCCAGCCCGCGAACGGCACCAGCTTGGCGCCGGCGTGCACGTGGGTATCGAAGAGCGCGGTGCGCTGGAGGTCGGCAGCCATTCGGCTGCGGACCCTAGCGCTCAAACGGCAGCGAGCGCACTCTCGTGGACCGCGCAGAAGGCGTCCACGACGACGGGATCGAACTGCGTGCCGGCGCAGGCGCGCAGCTCGGCGAGCGCCGCCTCGGGCGTGCGGGCGGGGCGGTAGGCGCGGCCCACGGTCATCGCGTCGAACGCGCTCGCGACGGCGACGATGCGCGCTCCGAAGGGGATCTGCTGCCCGTGCAGCATGTCCGGGTAGCCCTTGCCGTCCCAGCGCTCCGAGGACGAGCGCACGAGCCGCGCCACGGCGGCCAGCGCGGGCGCCGCGCCGATGATCCGCTCGGCGGCGAGCGTGTGCCCGCGCACGAACACCCACTCGGCATCGCTGAGCGGGCCGGGCTTGCCGAGGATCTCCTCCGGGATCGCGACCTTGCCGACGTCGTGCAGCTCGGCGGCGAGGCGCACGGTCTCGAGCTCGTCGCGGCGCAGCTCCAGCCGCCGGCCGGTCGCCTCGGCGAGCTCGCCCACGAGGCTCAGCCGCGCGCCCAGCGCCGGCTCGCGCTCGCTCAACGCCGACAGCAGCACGTCCTTGCTCTGGCGCGACGCGGAGCGCCGGCCGGCCTGCTTCTGCGCGTACATGCGCTGGTCGGCGAGCCGCAGCGCCTCCTCGGCCCCGGCCGCCTCGGTGGGCAGGGTGATCGCGCCGAACGAGCAGCCGATCCAGACGCCGTCGCTCTCCTCGGTCAGCGACAGCGCCGCCCCGTCGAGCACCGCGGCGGTGTCGGTGAAGCCCGGCGCGAAGAGCGCGCAGAACTCGTCCCCGCCCATCCTGAAGACGCGCCCGCGGGTCTCGAAGTAGCGCCGCAGCTTGGCGCCCAGGCGGGTCAGGAGGGCATCGCCGGCCGGGTGGCCGAACGTGTCGTTGTAGTGCTTGAAGCCGTCGAGGTCGAACAGCGCGAGCACGAGCGGCGTGTCGGCGCTGGCCTCCTGCAGCGCCTCCGCCAGCGCACGGGTCAGCGCGCGCCGGTTGCCGAGCCCGGTCAGCGCGTCGGTCAGCGCCTCGTCGCGCGAGGCGTGCAGCATCGCCACGTTCTGGCGGAAGGTCAGCGTGAGCCGGATCATGACGAAGACCAGTGAGGCCGAGGCGAGGCCCACCGCGGGCGCGTTGAGGCGCCCGAAGCAGCCGTAGAGCAGCACCTCGACGCCGATCGCGCCCGCCGCCAGCGGCGCCGCGATCAGCCGCAGGCTGTCCGACCGCGGCCGGCGGCGCGTCGCGGGCGGCTCCTGCCAGGCGCCGAGCGCGATCAGCGCCAAGCCGAGCCACCAGCCGGCGTCGAACCACCCGCCGGCCTCATACGTGCCGGCGGCGGTGCGCACGAGGTACATCGAGTCCGCGAACCAGAACGCGAAGATGCCGGCGGCGACCAGGACCCAGGTGCGGTCGGCGCGCCAGCCGGTGCCGGCGAGGGCGCCGATCCCCACGGCCAGCAGCACGAGATCGGTCAGCGGGTAGGCGAGCGACGTGGCCGCCGCGGCGGGGTCGCCGCTGACGTGGCGCAGGACGGACTGCAGGACGATCGCGGCGCTCAGCGCCCCTACGGCCAGCGCGGCCGCCAGCGCATCGACGAGCAGCACGGGCGAGACCTTCGCGCGCGAGCGCAGCAGCGCCACCATGCCGGCGAGCGCGAGCACCGGGAACAGCAGGTAGCCGATGTCCGCGGGGGACGGGATCGGCGGGTCGCTGGCGTCCCAGAGGACGAACGTGTAGTAGACCTCGCCGAAGCTCCACGCCAGCACGCCCGTGCCCAGCGCCAGCCAGGCGAAGCGCTCGCGCCGGACGAGCACGGCGCGCGCGAGCGTGATCGCCGCCGCGGCCAGCAGCAGCACGTCGTGGACGGCGCGGTGGTCGAGCGGGCCGACGTGGTGGCCGTGCAGCGCGACGACCAGCAGCTCGTGCAGCACGAGCCACCCCGCGCAGACGGCGAGGACGGCGCGAACCAGCGTGCGCGGGCGTCGGGGCAGCAGAGCCACGCCCCGGTTATCGCCCGATACGCCGACTACCTGAGGAAAGGCGGGATGTCGAGGTCGTCGTCGCGGATCGCGAGCGAGTCGCGCTGGCGATCGTCGATCCGCGGACCGCGGTCGCGCGGCGGCCGGGCGCGCTCTTCCCGCGCCGCTCGGACGCCGCCGTGGTCGAAGCCGGTGGCGATCACGGTCACCCGGATCTCGTCGGTCATGCCCTCGTCGATCACCGCGCCGAAGATGATGTTCGAGTTCGCGTCGGCCGCGGAGTGGATCAGCTCGGCCGCCTCGTTGACCTCGAACAGCCCGAGGTCGCGTCCGCCGGTGATGTTGAGCAGGATGCCGGTGGCGCCCTCGACGGACTCCTCCAGCAGCGGGCTCGAGATCGCCTGCTTGGCGGCCTCGGCGGCGCGCGACTCGCCTGAGGAGGTGCCGATCCCCATCAGCGCCGAGCCGGCGTTCTCCATGATCGCCCGCACGTCGGCGAAGTCGAGGTTGATCAGGCCGGGGATCGTGATCAGGTCGGTGATCCCCTGGACGCCCTGTCTGAGGACGTTGTCGGCCTCGCGGAACGCGTCGAGGATGCTCGTGCGGCGCTCGACCATCGCCAGCAGCTTCTCGTTGGGGATCACGATCAGCGTGTCCACCATCTCACGCAGGCGGTCGATCCCCTCCTGGGCCTGGCGGGCGCGCTGGGAGCCCTCGAAGGCGAACGGGCGGGTGACGACCCCCACGGTCAGCGCGCCGATCTCGTTCTTGGCGATCTCGGCGATCACGGGCGCGGCGCCGGTGCCGGTGCCGCCGCCCTCGCCGGCGGTCACGAACACCATGTCCGCGCCCTTGAGCGCCTCCTTGATGTCGTCGCGCGACTCGGCCGCGGCGCCCTGGCCGATCTGCGGGTTGGCGCCCGCCCCGAGCCCCTTCGTGAGGTTGGAGCCGATGTGCAGCTTGAGGTCGGCGTCCGTCATCTGCAGCGCCTGGGCGTCCGTGTTGGCCGCGATGAACTCCACGCCGGACAGGCCGGCGTCGATCATCCGGTTCACGGCATTGGTGCCACCGCCGCCGACGCCGACGACTTTGATCACTGCGAGATAACCGCTGGCTTCCATGAGAGTTTCCGTCCGTACCTCTAGTTAGGGTTGAGCGTTTTAGCACGCTCCATGACGGCGCGGATTACCGCACGGTACGGCGGTTTCGTTCCCGCTGTCAACGGCAGTGAACTTCGGCAAGGAACGTTGCAGAACGCAAAACTCTCGACTAGCCGTTGAGAGTTGCCCCATTCTCAGCCTCAGGTTGAAGGTTCGGGTCGGGTGTCGGCGAGGCGACCGGTGCGAGGCCGCCCGCGGCCACCCGGCCCGGAATTCGAAGGTCGAGATATGTAGCGCCGGCGGCGGACGGCTCGGCCAGCACGCGCGCCGCGGCCTCCCACTTCTTGGCCGCTTCGTCGTCCGTACCGAACAACAGTTCGGGTCCGTTGTGGAGCGCGGCGACGACGCCGCGCGACCCCGTCTGCAGCTCGTCGGTGCGCGCGAGCAGGTCCGGGGGCGCCGCGCCGGCGACCGCCAGCGCGCGCAGGAGCTTCGCGTCGGTGAGCCGCGGACCGGCGGCCGGAGCCGCGAGGTTGATGCTCGGCAGGTCGCGATCGGCGACCACGCCGTTGAGCACGACGCCGGACGCGGTGACCGGGACGCGCTTGAAGTCGCCGGCCGCGAGCGCGGCAACCGGGCGCTGCTCGATCACCTGGATCCGGAGCGTGTGCGGGAAGTCCGCGGTGACCTTGATGCCGGCGACGCTCGGGTACGGCCGGACCGCGTCCTCGAGCGAGCGCTCGCGCACGTGCAGCGTGGTCATCTCGGTCGCGGTGCTCTCCAGCGTGGCCCGCACGCGGTCGCCGTCGGAGGCGGTGATCCCGGTGATCTCGACGTGCCGCACGCGCACGAGCGCCGACTCGCGCACCCATGCGTAGCCGCCACCCGCGACGGCCAGCAGCGCGACCGTACCGAGCAGCACCCGGAGGCGAAGGTTCATCGCCGCCAGCTTCGACCTCCGGCGCCGAGTCCCTTCAGGTCAGCAGCGCGCGGCCCACCGAGTCGACGTCGCCCGCCCCCATCGTGAGGACCAGGTCGCCCTCCCTGAGCTCGCCGCGCAGGAACGCCTCCGCCTGGTCGTGGCGCGGCAGCCAGGCGACGCGACCGCGCGCGTCGGCGGCGGCGTCGGCGACGAGCTTGCCGGTCACGCCCGGGAAGTCCTCGGCGGTCTCGCGCGCGGGATAGATGTCCATCACGACCGCCAGGTCCGCGGTCGCGAGCGCGGCGCCGAAGGCCTTCGCCTCGCGCTGCGTGCGCGAGAACAGGTGCGGCTGAAACAGCGCGATGAGGCGCCGCGGCGCCAGCGTGCGGGCGGCGTCGATGGTCGCCAGCACCTCCGTCGGGTGATGCGCGTAGTCGTCGACGACCTGCGCCCCGGCGCGCGTCGTGCCGAGGCGCTCGAAGCGCCGCCCGGCGCCCTCGAACCCCGCCAGCGCCGCGGCGGCGGCCTCCAGGTCGATGCCGGCGAGCCGGGCCGCGGTCAGCGCGGCGGCCGCGTTGCGGGCGTTATGCGCGCCGGGGACCTGCAGCAGGACGTTGACGCCGTCGAAGCGAAAGCGCGAGCCGTACTCGCTGAGCAAGGGCTCCGGGACGTCGAACGTCGTGGCCTGCTCGGCCAGCGCGCGCAGCTCGGGGCGGTCCCACACGACCGGGTGCTCGGCCAGCGCCAGGAAGGCGCGGAACGTCTCGTCGACGTCGCGCCGCGACGCGTAGGTGGTGTGATGGTCGAGCTCGGCGTTGGTGACCACGGCGATCGTCGGGCTGAGCTTGAGCAGGCTGCGGTCGGACTCGTCGGCCTCGACCACGAGCCACTTCCCCCTCCCCCAGCCCGCGTTCGCCCCCGTCGAGCGGACCTCGCCGCCGACGAGGTAGCTGGGATCGGCGCCGGCGCCCTTGAGCGCGTGCACGATCATCGAGGACGTCGTGGTCTTGCCGTGCGTGCCCGACACCGCGATCGTCGGCTTCAGGCGCGTGATCTCCCCGAGCAGGTCGGCGCGGTGGAGTTGGCGGGCGCCGGTCGTGCGCTCGGGGTTGTCCGGCGCGATCGCGCTCGAGTAGACGACCTCGGCGTCCGGCGGGACGTTCTTGGCCGCGTGGCCGACGATCGGCTGGTAGCCGGTCGCCCGCAGCGCCCAGTACGGCCACGCGGCGGAGCGGTCGGACCCGGTGATCGTCGCGCCGAGTGCGTGCGCGACCACCGCGAGCCCGCTCATCCCGGCGCCGCCGATCCCCACGAAGTGCAATGCTCGTCCTGACCACGGCTGGTCCATGCGTGTCACCCTAGGGGTCCTGGCCGACGAGACGAGCATCGAGCGGGTCGCGCGCGAGGCATTCGGCTACGCGCGGCTGCGCCCGGGCCAGCACGAGGCGATCGAGGCCGTGCTGGCGGGGCGCGACGTGCTGGTGGTGATGTCGACCGGCGCGGGCAAGTCCGCGATCTACCAGATCGCCGGCCTGCTGACGCCGGGGGCGACGGTGGTGGTGTCGCCGCTGATCGCGCTGCAGCGTGACCAGGTCGAGGCGCTGCGCGAGAAGGCCGCGGGCGGGGCGGCGCAGATCAACTCCTCCGTCGGCGCACGCGCGCGCGAGGAGACGCTGGCCGAGCTCGCCGAGCACTCGCTGGAGTTCGTCTTCCTCGCGCCCGAGCAGCTCGCGCGGCCGGACCTGCTGGACGAGCTCGCGGTGGCCGACGTCTCGCTGTTCGTGGTCGACGAGGCGCACTCGATCTCCGAGTGGGGGCATGACTTCCGGCCCGAGTATCTGCGCCTGGGCGCCGCGATCGACGCGCTCGGGCGTCCGCCCGTGCTGGCCCTGACGGCGACGGCGGCGCCGCCGGTGCGCGAGGAGATCGTCGCGCGGCTCGGGCTCCGTGACCCGGCGGTCCTGGTCCGCGGGTTCGACCGGCCGAACCTGCATTTCGCCGTCGAGCGCTTCCACGGCGAGCACGGCTCGGCCCGCAAGCTGCGCGCGCTCGAGGAGCGGATCTCCGGGGCGGCGGGCCCGGGCATCGTCTACGTGGCGACGCGCCGCCAGGCGGAGGAGCTCGCGGCCGCCCTGCACGCGCGCGAGGTGCGCGCGGCCGCCTATCACGCCGGGATGCGCTCGCGCGAGCGCGACGACGTGCAGCAGCGCTTCATGGACGAGGCGCTCGACGTCGTCGTCGCCACGACCGCGTTCGGCATGGGGATCGACAAGGCCGACGTGCGCTGGGTCTTCCACGCCGAGGTCGCGGAGTCGCTCGACGCCTACTACCAGGAGGTCGGCCGCGCCGGCCGCGACGGCGAGCGTGCCGAGATCGTGCTCTTCTACCGCGCCGAGGATCTCGGGCTGCGGCGCTTCTTCGCCGGCGGTGGCCACGTCGAGCTCGACGAGATCGCCCAGGTGCTCGACGCGGTGCGGTCGGCCCACGGGCCGGTCGACCCGGCGTCGCTGGCGCTCGGTCTCTCGCAGACCAAGCTGACGACGGCGCTGGCGCGGCTCGAGGAGGCGGGCGCGCTCGAGGTGCTCCCCGGCGGTGCGGTGACGGCCGCCGCAGCGGCGCCGGCGCCCGCCGAGGCCGTCCGGGGCGCCGCCGAGCACGAGGAGCGCCGCCGCTCCTTCGACCGCTCGCGCGTCGACATGATGCGCGCGTACGCCGAGACCGACGACTGCCGCCGCGCGTTCCTGCTCAGCTACTTCGGCGAGCCCTTCACGCCGCCGTGCGGGCGCTGCGACAACTGCGAGGCCGGCCTCGTCGGCCCGCCTCCCTCGGACGTCCCCTTCCGCGTGGGCGCGCGCGTCGCCCACGCCCAGTGGGGCGAGGGCGTGGTCCAGCGCTACGACGCCGACGCGATGGTCGTGCTCTTCGACGAGGCCGGCTACAAGACGCTCGCGCTCTCCGTGGTGCGCGAGCGCGCGCTGCTGACCGCGGTCTGACCCGCGCGGCGCCGCGCGCGCTCGACGGCGCGGCTCCACCGGGCCGGGCGGCGTGGCCGTGCTGACCTGCGCGGCGCAACTTCTGGTCACCTCCGTCGTACGTTTGCAGTAGGCCTGGATCTGATCGGTTGACCCCCTGGCCCAGGCTCAGGGGCGCGGCGCTCGCGCCGCGCCCCGCCCACCTCGCCAGGCGCCACACGCGCCGCGCGCGCCTACCTCGCCACCGCGGCCAGCACCTCGGCGGCGATGTCGCGGGCGGCGTCCGGGCGGGCCAGCGCCCGCGCGGCGGCGGCCATCTCCTCGCGGCGCGCCAGGACCCGGTCGGTCTCCTCACGCAGGCGGCCCGGAGTCAGCTCGGCGTCCGGGAGGATGAGCGCCGCGCCCGCCTCGGCCATCCAGCGGGCGTTCGTGTTCTGATGGTCCGCCGAGGCGTGCGGGTACGGGATCAGGACGGACGGGAGGCCGTACTGGGCCAGCTCGAAGATGGAGCCGCCGGAGCGCGCGACGGCCGCGTCGGCGGCGGCGAGGGCGATGCCGAACGGCGTCAGGTACTCGAGCAGGACGTAGCCGCGATCGGGCGCCGTCAGCGCCGGGAAGTCGCGCGCGCCGGCGACGTGCACGATCCGGTACGGCGCGCCCTTGAACGCCTCCGGCGCGGCCGTGTTGATCGAGCGCGCGCCGAGCGACCCGCCGAACACCAGCACGCACGTCTCGCCCGCGCCGATCCCGAGCTGGGCGCGCGCGAGTGCCCGGTCGGTGATCGCCGGCGGAACGGCGCGCCCGGTCACGCGGTAGCGGTCGCCGTCGCGCCCGGCGATCGGGAAGGCGAGGCACACCCGGCGCGCCCGGCGCGCGAGCATGCGGTTGGCCAGCCCGAGGTGCGAGTCGGCCTCGGCGAGCACGAGCCCGACGCCCTGGGTCGCCGCCGCGAGCCCGACCGGGCCCGCCACGTAGCCCCCGCCGCCGAGGACCGCGTCGGCGCGGCGCTCGTGCAGCACGCGGCGGGCCGCCCGCACCGCCGCGGCCGCGCGACCCACCGCGCGCGCGGCCTTGAGCGGGTTCGTGCGGCTCAGGCCCTCGACCTTCAGCGTGTCGAGCTCGTAGCCGGCTTGGGGCACGAGCTCGACCTCGGCGCGCTCGCCGCCGACGAACGTGACCTCGGCGCCCTCAGCCCGCAGCGCGTCGGCGACCGCGATCGCCGGGACCACGTGGCCGGCCGTTCCCCCGGCGGCGATCACGATCCGCGGCGGCTCGGTCACGATCGGCTCCCGGTCGCGACCGCGGCACGGCGCGCAGGTGCGCCGAGCCGCCGCCGGCGACGTTGAGCAGCAGCCCCATCGCGCCGAGCAGCACGATCAGCGACGTCGAGCCGGACGAGATGAACGGCAGCGGGACGCCGGTCAGCGGCGCGAGGCCGAGGACGGCGTAGACGTTGAGCAGGGCTTGGCACAGGATCAGTGAGGTGATGCCGGCGGCGAGGAGCTTGGCGTAGACGCCCTTGGCGTTCTTCGCGGTCCTGAGCCCGGCGTACCCGATCAAGCCGTACAGCGACAGCAGACCGAGGATCCCCGCCAGGCCGAGCTCCTCCCCGATGACTGCGAGGATGAAGTCGGTGTGGGCCTCGGGAACGTAGAAGATCTTCTGGATCGACGCGCCCAGCCCATGCCCGAGCAGCCCGCCCGAGCCGATCGCGATCTGCCCCTGGACGGCCTGGAAGCCCGCGCCGGACGCGTGGTCCCACGGATTCAGGAAGCTCGTCAACCGCGCCCGGCGGTACGGCTCGAAGATCGCGAACATCAGGATCAGGAAGCCGACGCTGCCGGCCACCAGCCCGAGCTGGCGCAGCGGCAGCCCCGCCGCGACGAGCATCGCGGCGATCACCGCGCAGATCACGAGGTCGGTCCCGAGGTCGGGTTGCGCGGCCACGAGCAGCACGGCCGCGCCCGCGACGCCGATCACCGGCCCGGCGGCGAGGCGCAGTGAGCTGCCGATCCTGGGCCGCGCGCTGATCACCGACGCCGTGTGAAGGATCAGCGCGAGCTTCATGATCTCGCTCGGCTGGAACGTCAGCGGGCCCGCGCCGAGCCAGCGCCGCGCGCCGTTGACCCGCACCCCGATGCCGGGCAGCTTGACCGCCACGAGCATCACGAACGCCGCTATCACCAGCGCGCCCGTCGACCGCCGCACGTGCTCGAGGTTCAGCCGCGAGACGATCTGCATCCCGATCAGCCCGACCCCGCCGTAGCTGAGGTACTTGATCAGGTACGCGGTCCCGTCCCCCTGGCCCTCGAGCAGGGTGCGCGCCGAGGACGCGGAATACACCATCACCGCTCCTCCGGCCAGCAGGCAGAACGTGGCGGTCAGCAGCAGGCGATGCTCGAGCGGCTGCTGCGGTCTGGCCATTGGACCGCCATTCGACACCATGCGCCGGACGCCTCCCGCGCTCGATGAGAGCGGCCGGCCGGGTTCCGCGCGTCCGCGCGGAGCACCCGCACGGCCGGTCCGGCCGGCCCGCGCGCCGCGACGGGAGCGCGGGCCGGAGGTCCGTCATCGCCGCCGGGCGACGCGCAGGTGCAACGCCGGGCTGCGCGTGAGGCGGCTCGAGTCGCTGAACGCGCGGTAGCTGAACCGCAGCGTGCGGCCCGGACCGAGGCGGGTGAACGCCGTGAACCGGCCGTCCGGTCGCGTCGTGGCGCCGCTGGCGACGCGCGGCCAGCCGCCGCGGTACTCGACCAGCGAGACCGCGGCGCCCGCGATGGCGCGGCCTGCCTCGTCGGTCAGCCGCCCGCGGATGCGCACGCGGGTACCGGCGGGTGCGGTGAGCGCGATACCGCGCCGACCGTGCGGCCCCTCGAGCCACGCGAGCAGAACGGCGTGCTCGCTGGCTCGGCGACCGTTCGCGACATGGTCGGGCCGCGTCACCACGACGGTCTGCACCGCGCTCGGGCCCGGAACGGCGGGCGCGGCGACTGGACCCGGCGCCGCGGTCGGGACAGGCGTCGCCGCCGGCGTGGCGGTGGCCGTGGGCGTCGGCACCGGCGTCGCCGCGGCGTCCGCGGGCGCGTTCACGACATCCGACAGCGCGCTCAGCGCCGACGCCGAGCCGCCGCGGTCGCTCGCCACGACCCGCGCGCGCAGCCGGTGGCCGGCATCGCCGGGCGTGAGGAGGTGGCTCGGCCCGTTCCCGGCGACCTCCTCGCACGCATCGCCGGCGGCGGAGCACCGCTGCCAGCTGAACTCGAGCCGCGGCGACTGCCCGTCGAACCCACTGGCGGCCGCCGCCAGGCGCTCTCCCACCCGCGCCGCGCCGGACAGCGTCAGCGCGCCCGGGCCGGGCGGGTGGTTGTCGGCGACGAACTCCGTGCTCACCGTGCGGGCGTTGCCGGCGGCGTCCTCGACGCGCACGCTCAGCGGCTGCGGCCCGTCCGCCAGCCGCGCGGTATCCACCGCCACCGTGCGCTGCGCGACCGGCGGACACGGGACCGGAGCGTCGTAGTGCGGGAGGTCGGCCAGCGTCGGCGCCAGCCGCGCGCAGCGACCGCCCGGCGACCACGCGTCGACCGTCAGACCGCCGGCCGTCACGGTCAGCTCCGCGATCCCGCTGCCGCGGTCGGAGGCGGCGAGCGCGAGCTCGCGGACGCCCTGCTGCGCGCCGGCGGCGACCAGCGAACCGGCGAGCGGCTCCAACGCGGGCGGCTCGGGGTCGTTCAGCGCGACCGCGAGCGCGTGCACGTTCATGCGCGGGAGATCGGCGGCTGCGCACGGGCCGATCTCGCAGCGCACGCCGTAACGCAGCGCCTCGGCGCCGCCGATGTCGGCATGGACGAGGGGAGCGCCGAAGTCGATCGGCGTCCCGCCGATGTAGCCCTGAGCGGGAGGCACGTAGGACCAGAGGTCGCGATAGCGCGCCTCGACGACGAACACCGGCACCGCCCAGGGCGCGCCGCCGGGCAGGTGCGCGTCGTACGACGTCCACGCGTCCGTCAGCGCCGTCGCGGGCGGCGCGTCGAACCGGAAGCCCCCGAACGCGGACCCGCTCTGGGCGACGAGCCCCCGGTCGGACTGGCAGAAGGCTCCACCGGGCGGCGTCAGGCCGTCCGGGATCCAGCCGTCGGTCGGACGCGCGACGAACGCGCGCAGCCCCGGATCGGCGCACGCCTCGACGACGTAGCGTGCCGCGCCGGCGGCCGGGGGCAGCGTGACGAGGGCGAGCACGCTGGCCCCAAGCGCGGCGAACACCGCCCCGCGTCGCCCGAGCGTCATGACGCGACGCCCGCGGCCGGCGGGCGCACGCGGCTCTCGGCCCGCGCCCGTCCGCCGTCGAACTCCAGCCCCTCGGCCTCGAGCCGGCGTCGCACCTCGGCCGGGTCACCGAGCGCGGTCCCGCCGATCGTGCCGTCGGACTTCAAGACCCGGTGCGCGCCCTCCGTCGACTCCCGGATGAAGCGCTGATTGAGTGTGCGGGCGTGCACGTCGCTGCCGCCGGCGGCCGCCGAGACGTCGCCGTAGCTCACCCAGTGGCCGGGCGGGATCGACGCGACGACCTCGCGCAGGCGATCGAGATCCATGCTCTGCTCCTTGTGACGTCGCCCGCGGTCCGAGCTGCGCGGACGGCGGGCGAGATGACGATTACCGGACCGCCACGATGCGGCCGGTTCGCGAGATCGGAGCCCGGTGCGCGTGAATCGGCACGCAATCGGCACACTTCCGGCACAAACGGCGGCCGTCGCGCGCCAGTCGCGCGCCCGGGAGCGCCGCTACGAGACCGACTGCTGGTACAGCGTGAAGCCGATCGCGCTGCAGACCGCGGCTACGATCCAGAAGCGCAGGATGATCTTCGTCTCCGACCATGCCTGCAGCTCGAAGTGGTGGTGGATCGGCGCCATCAGGAACACGCGCTTGCGGAAGGTCTGAAACGAGAAGACCTGGATCAGCACCGACAGCGCCTCGATCACGAAGATCCCGCCGAGGATGATCAGCAGCACCTCGGTCTTGGTCATCACCGCCATGCCCGCGATCGCCCCGCCCAGGCCCAGCGACCCGGTGTCGCCCATGAAGATCGACGCCGGGAAGGAGTTGAACCACAGGAACCCGACGCAGGCGCCGACCAGGCAGCCCGCCACCAGCGAGAGCCCGAGCTGTCCGGTCGTGAACGTGATCGCGATGTAGGCGAGCAGCACGATCGCCGCGCAGCCGGCGGCCAGCCCGTCGAGCCCGTCGGTGAGGTTCACCGCCGACGTGGTTCCCGCCACCACGAGATAGATGAACACGGGGTACAGGTAGCCGAGGTTGATCGACGCGTCGACGATCCGCAGGTTGACCGTGTTGGGCAGGTCGGCGCCCTTGGAGGCGACCAGCCACAGCCCGACGGCGATCAGCAGCGTGACGATCAGCTTCGTCCGCCCGCGCAGGCCCAGCGAGCGCCGCTTGACGAGTTTCGTGTAGTCGTCCGCGAAGCCCAGCAGCGCGCACGCGATCGCCGCGCCGAAGACCCCGATCGCCCGCCAGTCGAGGTCCGTCAGCAGCAGGAACGGCACCGAGATCGCGGTGAAGATGATGATCCCGCCCATCGTCGGCGTCCCGGCCTTCGCGTGGTGCCCCTCCGGGCCCTCCTCGCGGATGTTCTGGCCGAACTCACGCTCGCGCAGGAACGAGATGAACTTGGGCGAGAGGAAGATGCAGATCAGCAGCGAGGCGGTCCCCGCGATCAACACCTCACCCACGGGCGAGCGCCTCCGGCCCGCGCCCCCGTGCGGGCGCCTGCGTAGCGAGATCGTCGAGCATGGGGAGCGGGCTGGCGTTGTAGCAGCCGTCGATGATGATGGCGGGTTCGGCAGCGCTCACGCGAGCGCCTCGCGGGCCACGGCGGCGTCGTCGAACGGCTCGATCCGCCCGTCCGCGAACTCCTGGCCGTGCTCGTGGCCCTTGCCGGCGATGACGACGGCGTCGCCCGGCCGTGCGAGCGAGATCGCGCGGAAGATCGAGGCGCGCCGGTCGGCATCGCGCTCGACGGCGGCGTGCGGATCGGCCGGGACCCCCGCGAGGATCTCGTCGATGATCGCCTCGGGGTCCTCCGAGCGCGGGTTGTCGGACGTGATCAGCGCGACATCGGCGAGCCGCGCCGCGATCTCGCCCATCAGCGGGCGCTTGCCGCGGTCGCGGTCGCCGCCCGCGCCGACCACGACGATCAGCCTCCCGGACGCGAGCTCGCGCGCCGCGCGCAGGACCTGCTCCAGAGCGTCCGGCTTGTGGGCGTAGTCGACGACCACGGAGAACGGCTGCCCGGCGTCCACGGGCTGGAAGCGCCCGGGCGCGGTGGCGGCGCCGGCCAGCGCGCCGGCGAGCCGCTCGGCCGGCACGCCGACGGCCCGCGCGCCCGCCCACGCGGCCAGCGCGTTGAGGACGTTGAAGCGCCCCGGCAGCGGCACGCGCGCGGCGAACGAGCCGTCCGGCGTGAGGGCGGTGAAGTCGCAGCCCGTCGCGTCCGTGCGGACGTCGACCGCGCGGTAGTCCGCCTCGCGGGCGATCGCGAAGGTCAGCGTGTCCGGGAACTCGGCGATCAGCCGCAGCCCGTGCGCGTCGTCGGCGTTGGCGATCCGCAGCGCGGTCAGCGGCGAGGCGAAGAGCCGACGCTTGGCCTCGAAGTACTCCTCCATCGTCGGGTGGAAGTCCAGGTGGTCCTGCGAGAGATTGGTGAAGATCGCCGCCGCGACGTGGATCGCATCCGCGCGGCGCAGCTCGAGCGCATGCGAGGAGATCTCCATCGCACACGCACGATCGCCTGCGTCGAGCATCTCGCGGAACGAGCGCTGGAGGTCGAACGCCTCGGGCGTCGTGCGGACCACCGGCCGCTCGGCGCCGCCGACCACGGACTTCACGGTCCCGAGCAGCCCGCACTGCACGCCGGCCGCCTCGAGCAGCGCGCGCGTCAGGAACGCGGTCGTCGTCTTGCCGTTCGTGCCGGTCACGCCGACGATGCGCAGCGTGCGCGTCGGGTCGCCGTAGAAGCGCGCGGCGGCGCGGGCCATCGCGGCGCGCACGTCGTCGACGAGGACCTCGGGCACCCCGAGCGCGAGCGGGCGCTGCACGACGAGCGCCGCCGCGCCGCGCGCGACGGCATCGGGCGCGAAGTCGTGGCCGTCGCGCGTGAACCCCGGGACGCAGAAGAACAGGGTCCCGGGCTCGACGAGCCGGTTGTCGAAGGCCAGGCCCGTGACGACCACGTCGGGGCCGTCCCCGAGCAATTCGCGGAGCGTCATGCGCCCGGCAGTTTACGAACGCGCGCGGCGGTGCTAGTCACCGCAGCGGCGCGTGACCGTCGGCGGCGGCGGCTTCATCGTCAGCGAGAAGCGGATGAGCGGGCGCTCGACGAGCTGCCCCGACGGCAGCCTGGCCACGAACACGAACCGGTCGGGAGCCTTCATGCGGATCTTCTCGTAGCGCGGTTGCGCCTGCTGACTCATACCGTGAGTGTACGGCCGACAATCGCGCTCCCGTCGATCCCGGCCGGAAGTGTCCCGAACGCGCGCCCACCGCCGCCGAGTCGTGCGGCGCAGAAGGCGTCGGACACGAACGCGGGCGCGTGGCGCACGAGCAGCGAGGCCTGCAGCGCGAGCGCGAGCTCCTCCACGGCGCGGCGTGCCGACCACGGATCGAACGCCGACGGGAGGGCGTCGAGGTGGGCGTCCAGCGCCGCGTTGGCGCCGCGGGCGAGCTCGCACTCCGCGCGGAAGGCGTCCATTCCCTCCCGCTCGCGCGCGAGCGCGCGCAATACGTCGAGCGCGATCACGTTGCCCGAGCCCTCCCAGATCCCGTTCAGCGGCGCGTCGCGCAGCAGCCGCGGCATCGGCGACTCCTCGACGTAGCCGTTCCCGCCGAGGGACTCGAGCGCCTCGGCGGCGTGCGGCGTCGCGCGCTTGCAGACCCAGTACTTGGCGATCGCGGTGGCAAAGCGCCGCAGCGCGTGATCGCCCTCGTCGTAGGCGCGCGCGAGGCGCAGCGCGGTGGCGGTCGCGGCCTCGGACTCGAGCGCCAGGTCGGCGAGCACGTTGACCATCGCCGGCTGGTCCACCAGCCGCGCGCCGAACGCGGCCCGGTGGTGGGCGTGCCAGACCGCCTCGGCGACGCCCTTGCGCATGCTCGACGCCGACCCGATCACGCAGTCCAGCCGCGTGTGCGTGACCATCTCGATGATCGTCGCGACGCCCCGGCCCTCCTCGCCGAGCAGCCGCGCGGGCGCGGCCCGGAACTCGACCTCCGACGACGGCAGCGAGCGCGTTCCGAGCTTGTCCTTCAGGCGCTGGAACTCCATGCCGGGGCCGCGCTCGAGCACGAAGCACGAGAGGCCGGCGGGCGCCTGCGCGAGCACCAGGAAGAGCTCGCACGGCGGGTAGGAGCAGAACCACTTGTGGCCGGTGAGCTCGAACCAGCCGCTGCCCGCGGGCTCGGCGCGGGTCGTGTTGGCGCGCACGTCCGAGCCGCCCTGCTTCTCGGTCATCGCCATCCCGCACAGCGCGCCGGCGATCAGCCGCGGCTCCCACTCCTGCGCCAGCTCCGGGTCCACGCGCAGCGCGGGCACGGCGGAGTAGGTCATCGAGATCGGGCACATGACGCCCGCGTTGGCGTGCGTCCACAGCAGCTCCAGCGCGGCGCGGGCGACGTGCGCGCCGGGACGCGGATCCGCCCACGGGAGCGCGTGGATCTGGCGCTCGATCGCGCCGTGGAGCAGCCAGTGCCAGCTCGGGTCGAGCTCCACCTGATCGACGCGCCGGCCGAAGCGGTCGTGCGTGACCAGGCGCGGCTCGTGGCGCTCGGCGCGGCGCCCGTGCGCCTGCGCGATGCTCGAGCCGGCGAGCAGCCCCGCCTCGCGGACGCGGCCCGCCGCCCAGCCGCCGCCCTCGCGCTCGAGCGCCTCGACGAGCGCGGCGTCGAGGCCGAACAGGTCGACCTCCTCGAACGGGACGGACTGGTTGAGCACCTCGTGGGTGCCGCGGACGGTGTCAACGCGCATCGTTCACTCCCACTGCGGACAGGACGAAGGTCTGGAGGCCGGCGATCAGCGCGGCGGGGTCGGCGTCGCGGCGCGCCAGCGGGCCGACGAGCGCCTCGGCGAGCGCGCCGACGATCGCGGTCGCCGCCAGGTCCGCGTCCAGCGCCACGCCGGTGAGCAGCTGCGCGAACAGGTCCGCGTAGGCGCGCCGGAAGCGCAGGCGCTCAGCCTCGATCACGGGATCGACGGGCTCGGCGATCAGCGCGTAGGCGCGCACCGGCTCGGCCAGCGCGCGGCGCACGAAGGTCTCCACGCACGCGGCGAGGCGCTCGGCCAGCGTGTCCCCGCGCAGCGCCCGCAGCACGTCGACCTCGCGCTGGGCCGCGAGCCGGAACGCTTCGGCGAACAGCTCGCCCTTGCCGGAGAAGTGGCGGTAGACCGAGCCGGTGGCCAGCCCGGCGCGGCGGGCGATCCCGGCCACCGAGGCCGACGCGTAGCCGCCCTCGGCGAGCTGGTCGAGCGCCGCCTGCAGCACGGCCGCGCGGGCGGCGGCGTCGCGCGCGCGAGTCACCTCGGTCGGTCGATAGGGCATCTCGCCGCTTAGTATGAACGGTGATTCACTATCGCGGCGAGATCTTCAGATACCCGAGCGCGAAGTTGACGATCTCGCGCCAGGCCGGCGCCGCGACCTGGCCGCCGTAGATCTGGCCCTTGGGCTCGTCGACCATCACGGTGACGAGCAGCTTGGGATGTGCCGCGGGGGCGAAGCCGACGAACGACGCGACGTACTTGGTCTTCGAGTAGCCGCCCAGCGGATCCGCCTTTTGCGCGGTGCCGGTCTTGCCGGCCAGCGTGTAGCCCTTGATCGCGGCGCCGGTGGCCGTGCCGCCGGGGCCGAGCACGCCCTCGAGCATCGAGCGCAGCGAGGCCGCGGTCGCCTCGGAGATCACGCGCCTGCCCTTGGGCGCCGCCGTCGGACGGCCGCCGATCGACGCCACGATGTGCGGCGCGCGCAGGATGCCGCCGTTGGCGATCGCCGCGTAGGCGGCGGCCATCTGCATCGGCGTCACGGCGATGCCCTGGCCGATCGGCAGGTTGCCCATGCTCGCGCCCGAGTACAGCGCGAGCGGCGTGACGATGCCGCGCTCCTCCCCGGGCAGGTCGACCCCGGTCGGCTTGCCGAAGCCGAAGCGGTGGATCCACGAATCGAAGCTGCTCGTGCCGACCTTGCGGGCGATCAGAACGGCGCCGATGTTGGACGACTTCTCGAGGATGCCGCGCGTGGTCAGCGTCTCGTAGCCGTGATCCTCGGCGTCGGTGATCTTGCGGTCGGCGACGGCCAGCACGGGCGGGATGCTGAACGGCGTGTCGGGCGTGATCTTGTGCTCCTCGAGCGCGGCCGCGACGGTGAACGCCTTGAACGTGGAGCCCGGCTCGTAGTTCGTGTTGATGGCGCGGTTCCCGCGCGCGTAGGGAGGCGAGTCGCCGAGCGCGTTGGCGTTCACCCGCGGCCAGTTGGCGAGCGCCAGCACGGCGCCGCTGTTGGGGTCCATCACGATCGCGGTCGCGCCCTTCGGCCGCCACGTCGCGCCGACCTCGGCGAGCACGGCCTCGGCCTGGTCCTGCAGGTGCGCGTCGAGCGTGAGCTTGACCGTGTGGCCGGACTCGACGGGCCTGGTGTTGGAGATCTCGATCGGCTGGCCCATCGCGTCCTTGACCAGCCGGCGCTCGCCGTCGCGGCCGCGCAGGCGCTTGTCGAGCGAGTACTCGAGCCCGCCCAGGCCGTTGCCGTCGGTGCCGACGCTGCCGAGCAGTTGCGCGGCCATCCAGTCGCGCGGGTACGTGCGGCTGTACTGCGGGATGAACTCGAGCCCGGCGAGCTTGAGCTTGGAGGCCTGGTCCGCGCGCGCGGCGGGCACGTGGCGGGCGAGGTAGACGAAGCCCGTGTCGCGGCGGGCGAGCGCGCGCAGCAGCGCGTCCTCGGGCTTCTGCAGGATCGGTGCGAGCGCGCGCGCGGCCTTGGTCGCGTCGGTCACCAGGTACGGGGTCGCCGCGATGTCCACCGCGGGCTCTGAGACCGCGAGCTCGATGCCGTTGGCGTCGGTGATCGCGCCGCGCCGCGCGGGGACGGTGATGTTCGCCTCCTGCTGGGTCACGGCGGCGCGCTTGAGCACGGGCGCCTTGACGACGCCGAGCCAGGCCGCCTTGGCGGCGCCGACGCCGAGCAGCAGGAGGAAGACCGCGAAGAGGAAGCCGATGCGCCGCTCGACGAGCTGCACCGCGCCTAGCCCTGACCGACCGGCGTTCCGGTCGCGGGCGAGCCCTGCAGTGCGCCGGTGGCGGGCGGCGTGGCCGTGGGAACGGGCGTCCCGGTGGCCGCAGGGGGTGGCGTGGCGGTCGGCGTCGCCACGGACGAGGGCGTGGCGCCCGGTGTCACGGCCCCGGACGTTGCGGTGCCCGTGGCCGCGGACGTCGCTACGGACGTGCCCGTAGCGGACGCGGCCGTATTCGACGTGGCATACGTGGCGCCAGATACGGAGGACCCCGTGGCGAGCGCGCCGGGCAGCTTGCCGTGGTTGGCCATCACTTCGCGCGCCACGGGGCTCGGGGGGCGCATACGCTTGAGCGCGAGTCCCGGATCGATCCCCGGACGCGCGGTCACGTATGGCGTGTCGCCGGCCTGCGGGTCGATCATGTTGTCCTTGGCGGCGGCGGCGCGCACGCGGTCGTAGCCGGTGAGCTCGGTCACCGTCGACTCGAGATCCGCGTTCTCGCGCACCAGCGTGTCCTGCGTCTGCACGGCGCGCGAGATGCCCGCGTTGAGGCGCAGCAGCGACACCTGCATCGCGACGATCCCGCCCAGCATCACGCCGATCAGCCAGATGCAGACCCGCCCGCGCAGCAGACGGTCGATCAGGCGATGCTCGGGGAGCGCGCGGACGCGCTCGAACAGGCTCGGCGCCGGCAGCGCGACGGCCGGCGCCGGACGCCGCATGGGGCCGGACAGGCGGCGCGGGTGGATCGGCGCCGTGCGGCGGGCGGTTGCGTGCTGGGCCATCTAGCGCACCTCGCTGAGCTTGCGGGCGGCCCGCAGGCGGGCCGACTTCGAACGCGGGTTGGCGGCGACCTCGCCGGGCGTCGGAGCGATCGAACGCCGGTGGACGAGCTCCGCCTCGGGCGTGCGGCCGCAGCCGCAGACGGGAAGGTCGGGCGGGCAGATGCAGCCCTGGGCTCTCGCGGCGAAGAAGCGCTTCACGCGCCGGTCCTCGAGCGAGTGGAAGGAGATCGCCGCGGCGCGGCCGCCGACGCGCAGCACGTCCCACGCGAGCGGCAGCGCCTCATCGAGCTGCGCGAGCTCACCGTTGACGGCGATCCGGATCGCCTGGAACGTTCGCTTGGCCGGATGCCCGCCGGCGAACCGCGCGGGCGCGGGGATCGCCGCGCTGATCGCGTCGTTGAGCTCGAACGTCGTGGTCAGGTCATGCGCGCCGCGCCGGCGCACGATCTCGCCGGCGATCCGGTCCGCGAACCGCTCCTCGCCGTACTCGCGCAGCGTGCGCGCGAGCCGGCGGCGGTCCCAAGTGTTCACGATCTCGCGCGCGGTCAGCGGCTGCGACGGGTCCATGCGCATGTCGAGCGGCGCGTCGTACGCGTAGGAGAACCCGCGCTCCGCGTTGTCGACCTGCATCGAGCTCATGCCGAGGTCCATGTAGACGGCGTCGGCGCGCAGGCCCTCGTCGATCAGTTGTGCAAGCCCGCTCACGAAGTCCGCGCGCACGAAGCGCGTCTCGCAGGACACCTCGGCCGCGAGCTCGGCGAACGAGGCCTCGGCGGTCGGGTCGCGATCGATCGCGATCAGCGTCCCGCTCGGGCCGAGGCGCTCGGCGACCAGCCGCGCGTGACCGCCGGCGCCGAGCGTGCAGTCGACGGCGATCTGGCCCGGCTGCGGGTCGAGCGCCTCGATCAGCTCGCCCGCGAGGACCGGGACGTGGATCTGGGGCATGTCAATCAGGATGGCCAATGGACTCAGTGAGCTCCGACGCACGCGCCGTGAGGTCGGTGTCGTAGGCCTCCCAGGCCGAGCGGTCCCACAATTCGAGGCACTCGCCGACGCCGGTGATCACGACCTCGCGGTCGATCCCGGCGTGCTCCAGGAACTTCGGCGTCAGCGTCACGCGCCCGGCCGAGTCCAATTCCGTCTCCAAGGCGCTTGCGTAGAGCACGCGCCGCAGCTCGCGCCCCTCGCGGGACATCGGGCTGGCCTTGGCCAGGGCTGCGTCGGCGATCTCGGTGTAGGTCTCGGTGGGATACAGCGACACGCACTTCTCCACCCCGCGTGAGAGGTAGACGCCTCCGCTGAGTGCCGCCCTGAACTTCGACGGGATCGTCAGCCGGTGTTTGGCGTCGAGGTTGTGTTCGAAGGTGCCGGTGAAGGCCAAGGCGCATTTCCATCAGCGAGGTCAGTCGATCCGGGGTGGCGGAGTGGGAGGAGCCCCGCCACCCCGGACCGGCTTCGCTTCACCAAAGTACCCCACAACGTCCCACTCTGCAACACAGAACCCGCTTCGCTTCCCACCTTGCATGAGGATGCGCCGCAAAGTGGTTGCTTTGCAGGTGTTTCCTTCAAGCACGCGAAGCACCGCTCGTGCAGGCACCACTGCAGATCGCGTCACTGCACCGGGTTGTGCAGGGCGCGGCGATCACGCGGGAGGAATCGGCGCGCCCGCGCCGAGGGCTAGCGCAACTCGCGCTTCAGGCGGTCCAGCAGCGGCCGCAGCGGTGCCGGCACGGCGTGTTCGGAGACCCGCACGTGCTGGTCTGCGACCTGCAGGTCATAGATGAAGCTGTCGGGCAGAATGGGGCCAGGATTTGGCTCCAGGCGGACGTTCTCGGCGAGTTTCGCGATCTCCGCCGCGACCTCGGGAGGGAGCTCGTCGGTGTCCGCGGACTTCGTGATGCCGGCGAAGCCGCCGCTGCGCCTGAGCACGACGCGGGTCACACGGAAAGCCCCACGGCCTCCCACGCGCCTGCCACCGCTTGGGCCTCCTGGCTGTCTGAGCCGTACGTCTGCTGGGCGGTCTGGTGGGTCGAAGTGGCGAACTGCTTGAACGTGGTGGTGGAGGCGATCCGGCTCGCGGTCGCGTACCAGATGGCGCCGGCGCGCTCCCACGAGTGGCCGCCGAGGGCCGCCGCGAGCGTGTAGAACGCCTTGTTGGGGATCCCGGAGTTGATGTGAACGCCGCCGCTGTCGTCGGTGGTGGTGACGAAGTCGGCGTAGTTGTCGGGCTGCGGGTCGCCGTCGTAGGCCGTGCCCGGCGCCTTCATCGAGCGCAGCGCCTTGCCGGGGAAGCCGGGCAGCACGAGCTGGTCGCCGATCAGCCAGTTGGCCTGCTCCGTGGTCTGGTTGTCGTGGTACTGCTGCACCATCGAGCCGTAGACGTCGGAATAGGACTCGTTCAGCGCGCCGGGCTCCCCCTGGTAGGTGAGGTTGTTCTCGGTCTGGGTGATGCCGTGTCCGAGCTCGTGGCCGATCACGTCGAGGTCGATCGTGAAGCGGTTGAACTGCTCGCCGTCACCGTCGCCGAAGACCATCTTCTCGCCGTCCCAGAACGCGTTGTCGTAGTCGGTCTCGTAGTGGACGATCGCGACCAGCGGCAAGCCGCGGTTGTCGATCGAGTCGCGGTTGAAGACGTCCTTCCAGAACGTGTACGTCGCCCCGAGGCCGTCGTAGGCCTCGTCGGCCGCGGCGTCGCCGGTGGGCGCGCCGCCCTCCTCGCGCACGACGGGTCCGTCCTCTCCGTGCTGCGCGTCGCGGACGGTGCGGCTCAGGCCGGCGGCGGCCGCCTCCGCGTGCGGCTGCGGCGCTCTCGCGCGGGCCGCCCGGAGTGCCGCGTCACGCTCGAGCTGCTCCGTGCGCCCGAGCTGCTCCAGCACGTATGGCGGGATGAAGCAGCGCATGCCTGCACGCTACCCCTCGCGCGGCGCGGGCGCGGGTCACCGGCCGGACCCGCTCACGCGCCCACCAGCGCGGGCACGATCGCGGCGGCGACGAGCAGCAGCACGGCTGGGACGAGCAGCAGGGCGACGACGAGCTGGATCTTCGGCGCGGCGCGCGCGGCGAGCTCCGTGCGGCGCACCGCTCGGCGCGAGCGCGCCTGGGCGGCCAGGGCGGCGAGCGTCCCGGTGAGCGGCGCGCCGTGGCGCTCGGCGCGACGCAGCGCGGCGACCAGCGGGGGCACGCCGGCGGCGGGACAGCGCGCCTCGAGCCCGTCCAGCGCGAGCTCGATCGGCTCCCCCATGGCCGCGCGCGCCGCCGCGCGGTTGAGCTCGCGCGCGAGCTCGCCGGGGTGCCGGCGGCCGACCTCGGCGAGCGCCCGCCGCGGCGCCAGGCCGGCCGCGATCGCGACCCGTAGGAGGTCGAGCACGTCGGGCAACTCGTGCTCCATCACGCGGGCCCGCCTGCGCGCCCGCCGCCGCAGCCCGTACTCGGGGATGAGGTAGCCCGCGACGGGTGCGCCGAGGAAGATCAGGATCGCGAGCCGGCCGGGCGCGGCCGTCGCGAGCGGAAGCGCGGCGAGCCATGCCGTCAGCGCCATCCCCGACTGCAGCGCGACGACCTCGCCGACCGGGCGGTCGAGTCCGGCCGCCGCGACCCGCCCCGCCAGGCCGCCGGAGCCGCGCAGGCCGACGCGCGCGCCCAGGCGGACGAGCAGGCCGAGGCGCGGGCGGCGCGGCCGGATCGTGCGCAGCAGCTCGGCGCAGCCGGCGACGGCAGCGACGGCGGCGCCGAACGCGAGCAGCGCGCTCACCGCGGCGCCCTCGTCGCCGCGTCGCGAGCGTCGCCCACCGGCGCCCGAGCGCGCGGCGCGCCGCACAGGCGAGTCGCCCGCCCGCCAGCCGCGCTCGCCGTCGCCGCTGCGTGCCGCCGCGCGTGCGCGGCGGTCATCGGAGCGTCGCGCGGGTGAGGCGGCGGACGGCCACGAGCGCGACCACCTGCAGGGCGAGCGCGAGCGCGGTGAGCGTGGCCGCCACGGGATCCGCGACGAGGTTCGCGACGAAGCCGGGGCTGGCCAGCTCGGCGATGACGGCGGCGCCGAGCGGCAGGCCGAGCACGATCCGCGCGGTGGCGCGGGCCTGCGCGATCGCCGCGAGCGCCTCGCGATCCTGGCGCGCGGCGGCCTCGAGGGCGCCCGCGAGCTCGCGCAGCAGGGCGGGCAGGTCGCCGCCCGCATCGCGCTGGAGCAGTACGCCGGCGACCAGCGAGTCCCATGCCGGGGACGCGGCCCGCGCGCGCAGGCGCTCGAGCACGGTCTCCGTGCGCGCGCCAAGCGCGAGCGCCCGCGCGGCCGCGCGCAGTTCGTGCCCGGCGGCGCCCGGCACGCCCGCACCCGCGACGGTCAGCGAGTTGCGCACCGAATGGCCGGCCGAGAGCGCGTCGGCGAGCACGCGCGCGACCAGCGGCGCCGACGCCGCGAGCGCGGCCCGGAAATGCCGGCGCCGCGCGCGTACGAGCGCCGTCGCGAGCGCCGGTCCGGCCACCCCGGCGAGCAGCGCCGCGGCGATCCCGCCCACCAGCCACCCCGCGGCCGCCAGCGTGCACGCCGCCAACACGGCCAGGCGCCGCCGCTCGGGCGCCGTCGGGGCCACGCCCTCGCGCCCGGCGCGGACGAGCGGCGCGACCGCCCGAGCGAGCGCCGTCGCCACCCGCGTCCGCTCGACGGCGGCGAGCACCTCCCACGTGCCCAGCACCGCGGCGGCGGCGGCGAGAAATCCGAGCGCGGCCGCGAGGCTCACGCGCGACCGTCCGGCAGCCCGATACGCCCGGCCGCGCACGCGTGGCCTGCCCGCGCCGCACTCACACTGCCGACCCGCCACGTGCTCGCGCGCGCCGGCCCGCGCGAGGCGGCGGCGTGTGCCTCGCCCGCCCCGCTCACGCCACGCGCTCCAGCCGCTCCGCCAGCCCGTCGCCCAGCGGCGCGCGCCAGCGCCCGGCGCCGTCGTGCCACGCGTAGAGCTCCCGCGCGGCGGCGCCCGCGGCGACCCGCACGACCTCCGCGACCGAGACGACGCGGCGCGCGCCGTCGGACGTCCGCGCCTGGCAGACCACGAGGTCGAAGGCGTCGGCGACCTGCTCGCGGATCGCGGCGTGCGGGAGCCCGAGGTCGGCCATCAGCGCGAGCACCTCGACGCGGCGCAGCGCCTCCGCGGGCGACCCCGCGTGGACGGTGCACAGCGACCCGTCGTGACCCGTCGAGAGCGCGGTCAGCATGTCCAGCGCCTCCGCGCCGCGGACCTCGCCCACGATGATCCGGTCGGGCCGCATCCGCAGCGCGTTGCGCACCAGGCGCCGGATCGTCACCTCGCCGCGACCCTCCAGGTTGGGCGGCCGCGCCTCCAGGCGCACGACGTGCGGCTGGCGCAACCGCAGCTCCGCCGCGTCCTCGATCGTCACGATCCGCTCGCCGTCGCCGACGAAGTCCGACAGGACGTTCAGCGTCGTCGTCTTGCCCGAGCCCGTCCCGCCACAGACGAGCAGCGTGCAGCGCGCTCGCACCGCGCGACCCAGGAAGTCGAGCAGCGGGCGCGTGAGCGTGCCGTTGCTCACGAGCTCGTCCGGCGAGAAGCCGCGCCGGCGGAAGCGGCGGATCGTCAGCGCGGGACCGTCGAGCGCGAGCGGCGGCAGGACGACGTTGACCCTCGAGCCGTCGGGCAGCCGGGCGTCGGCGAGCGGCTCGGCCTCGTCTACGCGCCGTCCCAGTGGCGCCAGGATGCGCTCGATCGCGTCGTGGAGGTCGGCCTCGCGCGCGAAGCGCACGCCGGTCGACTCGAGCCGGCCGCCGCGCTCCACCCATACGCAGGCGGTGCCCGAGACCATGATCTCGTCCACCGAGGGGTCGGCGAGCAGCGGCTCGAGCGGCCCGAGCCCGAACGCCCGCTCGGCGATCCGCGCCGCCAGCTCCACGCGCCGCTCCTCCGAGAGCACGCCGGCCTCGCGGTCCACCAGCGCGCGGATCCGGCGCGGGAGATCCGTGTCGTCTTCGCCCGCGCCCGCCAGCAGGCGCTCGCGCAGGTCGGTGGCGAGGGCGTCGAGCGGGTCCATGTCACCTATAGGGGCGGATGCGACAAACTCGCCCCTGATGAATGCCGAGGAGATCGCGCGCGAGCTGTACGGCCTGGAGGCCGCCGCGACGGAGCTGCACGGCGAGCGCGACCTGAACTTCCGGCTCGACTCCGGCAGCGGCCGCTTCGTGCTCAAGCTCCACCACCCGGACGCCGATCCGGGAGCGCTGTCGCTCGAGGACGCCGTGCTCGAGCGCCTGCGTGACGTGCCCGGCGTCCCGCACCTGGTGGGAAGCGGTACTGCGGGCGGCCGGCGCGTGCGGCTGCTCTCGTGGCTGGACGGCGAGCCGTGGGCCGACGCGCCCGGCGACATGGCGAGCCTCGGCGCGCTGGTCGCGCGCGTGGATCGCGCGCTGGCGGGGTTCACGCATCCGGCGATGAAGCGCCCGCTGCGCTGGAACCTGCTCGAGGCCGGGGCGCTCGGCGTCGAGATCCCGGACCTCGCCGGCCTCCCCCACCAGGTCATCCACAACGACGCCAACGAGCACAACGTGCTCGTCACGGACGGGGTCGCGACCGGGCTGATCGACTTCGGCGACGTCGTGTGGTCGGCGCGCATCTGCGGGCTCGCGGTCGCCGCCGCCTACGCGATGCACGGTCAACCCGCGCCGGTCCGCGCGGTCGTTGGACTCGTGCGCGGCTACCACGAGGTCGCGCCGTTGCGTGCCGGAGAGCTCGCGGTGCTGTTCGCGCTGATCCGCGCGCGCCTGCAGGTGAGCGTCGCGATGAGCGCGATCCAGCACGCCGCCACACCGGAGAACGAGTACCTACTGGTGAGCCAGCAAGGGGTGACGGAGACGCTCGCGCGGCTCGAACGCGAGGATGCCGAGCTCGCGCACCTCCGCTTCCGCGACGCGTGCGGCTATGAGGCGAGCCCGACCGCGCGCGCCGTCCGCAACTTCCTGTCGCTGCATCGGGCGGCGCCCGTGATCGACGGCGACCTCGAGGCCGCCGAGGTGCTCACCAACGTCGAGTGGGACGGCGCGGGGCTGGCGATCGGGCGCTACGACGAGGAGCGCACGATCTACACCGCGCCCGAGTTCCGGACGCCCGACGGCCGCTGGCGCACGCGGCACATGGCGACGGACCTGTTCGCGCCCGCGGGTACGCCGGTCTACGCGCCGTTCGACGGCGTGGTCGAGCGGCGCGAGAACCGTGCCCGGCCGGGCGACTACGGCGGGCTCCTGGTCCTGCGCCACGACGGGTTCTGGACGCTGCACGGGCATCTGGACCCGAAGACGCTGGCGACGGGAGCGGTCCGCGCGGGCGAGGAGATCGCGCGCCTGGGCTCCCCCGAGGTCAACGGCGGCTGGGCGCCGCACCTGCACCTGCAGGTCTTCACGGCGCTGGTCGACGACCTGCCGGGCGTCGCGCTCTCCGAGGAGGCCGACGTGTGGCGCAGCATCTGCCCGGACCCGAACCTGCTGCTCGGCCGGCGCGGCGGCGACGACGCCCGCGCGCCGCGGGCGGACCCGGCGGCGCCGCGTCGGACCGTGCTGAGCCAGGCGCTCTCGCTCGCCTACCGCGAGCCGCTCGAGATCGTCCGGGGCGAGGGCGCGTACCTGTATGACCGCGACGGGCGCGCGTGGCTCGACCTCGTCAACAACGTCGCCCACGTCGGCCACTGCCATCCGCGCGTCGTCGCGGCCGGGCAGCGCCAGATGGCGCTGCTGAACACCAACACGCGCTACCTGCACGGGTCGGTGATCGACTATGCGCGCCGGCTCGCGGCGACGCTCCCCGACCCGCTGCACGTGTGCTTCTTCGTCAACAGCGGCTCCGAGGCGAACGACCTCGCGCTGCGCCTGGCCCGAGCGCACACGGGCCGCGACGAGGTGATCGTGCTCGAGCACGCCTACCACGGGCACCTGAGCTCGACGATCGCCCTCAGTCCCTACAAGTTCGGGGACGACCGGCCGGCATACACCCGTGTCGCCGCGCTCCCGACCGCCCCGGGCGCGCTGCTGTCGCTGGTGGCCGAGATCGATGCGCCGGCGGCGTTCTTCGCCGAGTCGCTGCAGGGTTGCGGCGGGCAGGTCGTCTACCCGCCGGGCTACCTGCGCGACGCGTTCGCGGCGGTCCGCGACGCGGGCGGGGTGTGCGTCGCCGACGAGGTCCAGGTCGGCTTCGGCCGCGTCGGCGAGCAGTTCTGGGGCTTCGAGCTGGGCGGCGTGGTGCCGGACATCGTCACCCTCGGCAAGCCGATCGGCAACGGCCACCCGCTCGCGGCGGTCGTGACGACGCCCGAGGTGGCGGACTCGTTCGTGACCGGGATGGAGTACTTCAACACGTTCGGCGGCAACCCGGTGAGCGCGGAGATCGGGCTCGCGGTGCTCGACGTGATCGCCGACGAGCGGCTGCAGGAGAACGCGCTCGCGCGCGGGCGCCAGCTGCTGGCGGGGCTGGGCGCGCTCGCGGGGCCCGTCGACGTGCGCGGGCACGGGCTCTTCCTGGGGGTCGAGCTGCGCGAGGACGCGACGCCGATCAAGGAGGCGCTGAAGGCGCGCGGGATCCTGATCTCCACCGACGGCCCGGGCGATCGGGTGCTCAAGATCAAGCCGCCGCTCGTGATCTCCGAGCGCGATTGCGACCGCGTGATCGAGGCGTTCGAGGAGGTTCTGTGAAAGCGCTCGTGACCGGCGCCGGCAGCGCCGATGGGATCGGCTTCGCGGCGGCGCGCGCGCTCGTCGCGCGCGGCGACGAGGTGTTGATCACCGCGACGACCGACCGCGTGCTCGCTCGCGCGGCCGAGTTGGGGTGTGCGGGCGCCGTCGCGGACCTGACCGACTGGGCGCAGTGCGAGCGCGTGGCCGCGGGCGAGTTCGACGTGCTCGTCAACAACGCGGGGATGGTGCAGACCGGGTTCGACGCGCCCGACCGCCGCTTCACCGAGCTCACGCAGGAGGAGTGGGAGCGCGGGATCGACCTCAACCTGCACATCGCGTTCCGGCTGTGCCGGCTCGTCGCGCCGGGCATGGCCGCGCGCGGCTTCGGGCGGATCGTCAACGTCTCCTCGGTCACCGGCCCGTACTCGGCGCTCGTCTACTCCGTCGTCTACGGCGCGGGGAAGGCGGGCGTGGACGGGCTCACGCGCGGCCTCGCGCTCGAGCTCGGCCCGCGCGGCGTGACGGTCAACAGCGTCGCTCCCGGCTGGATCGCCACCGCCTCCTCGACCGAGGAGGAGCTCGAGGCCGGCACGCAGACGCCGCTCGGCCGGCCGGGCACGCCGGACGAGGTGGCCGCGTTGATCGCCTTCCTCGCCTCGCACGAGGCCTCCTACATCACCGGCCAGTCGATCGTGATCGACGGCGGCAACCTGCTGCAGGAGCTCAAGCTCCCAGACCGTCACCGACCTTGAACGCGCCGGCGCGGCGGCGGTCGCCGGGCGCGCGGGCGAGCAGCCGGACCTCGCGCGCGAACGTCTGGGCCGCCGCCAGGTAGACCGCCTGGTCGACGTCCACCCGCAGCGTCGCGGTGACGCGCGGTGGCTTGCCGTCCTCGTCGGGCAGCGCGCGCGCCGCGAGCACCTCGACGTCCTCGAGCGCGAGCCGCGACGCGTGCTGGGTCGTCACGACCACGTCCACGCGCGCGCCCGCGACGACCGCACGCGCCGACGCGGCGGCCACGACGTCGACCGCGCGCTGCCCGCGGCCGATCGCGGCCTCCGGCGCCGCCGGGCGGCTCGCCAGCATCTCGGGCGCGAGCGCCGCGCCGGCCGCGACCGGCACCGCCAGCCGGTGACCCGCCAGCCCCGCGGCGAACACCGGGTCGCCGGGCGGCGCGTAGCGGGCGGGCATGCGGCGCGTCGCGAGGTCGCCGAGCGTGACGACGCGGCCCGCGGGCAGCGGCTCGCGCGCGACGACGACGTCGGTCAGCGGCCCGAGCCGTGCGTCGATCGCGGCTTCCCGGCGGTGCACGTCGGCGGCCGCGAGCGCGCCGAGGACGAGCGCGAGGCCGAGCAGCAGCGCGGCGCGGCGGCGGCGCGTCACGCCGGCGCTCCGCCGGCCCGCGCCGGAGCGGGCCGTCTCCGCACGGCACGCCAGCCAGGGCCCCTGGGCACTGGCCCCGGCCTCCGGGACGCGCCCGGGGCCTGCCGTCCGCCAGGGGCCCCGCGCACCGGCCCGTGCCGGCTGGGCGCGCCCAGGGCCTGCCGCCCATCGCCGCCGCGTCGCACGGGCCCACGCTGCGGCGACGTCATGCCACCACCGGCGCGCGGCCGGGGCGCGCGGCGCCCGCCACCGCGGGCAGCTCGAGCAGGATCCGTGCGCCCGTGCGCGCCGGCGCCGCGCTGAGGCGGCCGCCGTGGTGCTCGGCGATCGCGGCGGCGACGGCGAGCCCGTGCCCGCGCCGGCCGGAGCGCCCGCGGGCGCTCGCGGTGAGCGCCGCGACCGGCTGCGGCAATCCGGGCCCGTCGTCGCTGACCTCGATGCGCACGTGCTCGCCGCCCGCGCGGACGCGGATCCGCACCTGTCCGCCACCGTGCTCGGCCGCGTTGGCGACGAGGTTGGCGCACGCCTGCGCGAGCCGCAGCGGGTCGCCGACCACCATCGTCGGCGACAGCGACGCGTCAGGCGGCGGCGAGAGCGCGAGGCTCGCGCGGCCGCCGCGCACGAGCGAGAGCGGGCAGGCGCGCACGGCGAGTGTGCGGCGGGCGGGACGCTCGCCCGCGCGGGGCGAGACACGCGCGACCGCGCCGCCCGGCGCCGCGGGCTCGGGCGCCTGGGTGACGATCAGCGGCGGCTCGACCGTCAGCGCCGCGCCGTGGGCGCCGGCGAGCGCGCTCCAGGCCGGCGCGTAGGCCGCGACCAGCGCCGCCGCGTCGACGAGCTCCGGGCGCGACGGGCCGACCAGGCCCGCACGCGCCGCGGCGAGGTCTTCGAGCGCACGGCCCGCGCGCTGGAGCTCGAGGTCGATCGCCGTGACGCGGCCCGGCTCCCCCGCCAGTGCGTGCAATCCGAGCCGGGCGGCGGTCAGCGGGCCGCGGACCTCGTGCGTGGCACGTGCGACGAGCACGAGCCGGCGGCGCGTCCGCAGGTGCAGGCTCAGCGCGAGCGCGGCGGCCGCCCAGCCGATCCAGACGCTCAGCACGGGTCCTCCACCGGCCCGTCGACGAGCCGGTAGCCGATCCCCCAGACGTTCACCACGAAGCGATCGCCGCCGCCGCTCAGCTTCTGCCGCAGCCGGCACGCGTGCGAGTCCAGCGTGCGCGTCGAGCCGAGCGAGCGAAAGCCCCACACGTCGCGCAGCAGCTCGTCCTTGCCGAACACGCGCGTCGGCTCGGCCGCCAGTGTCTTGAGCAGCGCGAACTCCTTGGTCGACAGCGCGACCCGCTGCCCGCGCAGCGTGACGACGCGCGCGGCCGGATCGAGCTCGAGCACGCCCACCCGCAGGCGGCCCCGATGCCGGCGGTCGTGCGTGCGGCGCAGCACCGCCGCGATCCGCAGTCGCAGCTCTCCGTACGAAAACGGCTTGCCGAGATAGTCGTCGACGCCGCGCTCGAACCCGCGTACGCGGTCCAGCTCGCCGCCGCGGGCCGACAGCACGATCAGCGGCAGCGACGGGTCCAGCCGCGACGCCACGCCGTCGGACGTGCGCACCGACCGGATGAGGTCAAGCCCCGACCCGTCCGGCAGCGTCAGGTCGACCAGGGCGAGGTCGGGGCGCTTGTACTCCAGCAACCGCAGCGCGTCGCGGACGCAGTCGGCCACCAGCAGCTCGTAGCCGTCCGCCGTCAGGTTGTCGGCCAGGAACGTGCGCGTGACCGGGTCGTCCTCGACGAGCAGCAGCGTGGCGTGGTCCATGCCCCCCGTAGTCCGCGGCCGGAAAAGCTCGCCCCCCGCGGCGGCGCGGCAACCGCCGGCCGCGCGGCGCCGCTCAGCCGCCGGCGGTGAGCGTCACCCGCGCCGGCCGCGCGATCGCGCAGCGCGAGATCACCTTGCCGGCCGAACGGACCTCGGCGCTGCCGGAGACGGTCGCCGCGGCGGTCGTCGCGTCCGTGAAGCTGCCCGCGAAGCGCCAGCGGAACGTCGCGGTGCGCCCGCTGACGCCGCCGAAGTTCCTGCTGGTGCCCGTCAGCGTCGCCGCGAAGACGCCCGCGCGCACGCGTACGGTCTCGCGCACCGGCACGTAGGCGGCCCAGACCTCGCCGAGCCCGCCGCCCTTGCACGTGCCGTCGAACCCGAGCGTCACGGTCAGCTGGGAGCCGTCGATGCGGCCGGTCTGCGCGGTCATCGACTGGGCGCGCGGGAAGCGGATCTTGCCGCTGAGGATCTGGTTGGGGCTCGGCTGCACGCCGTCCGCGGCAAGCGCGGGAACGGGGCCGCCGGCGAACAGGAGAGCGGCCAGGACGGCAGCGCGACGGACGGTCATTGCGCCAACGTATCCAGAATCGACTACTACAACACGGTGCATTGAGGGCTGGGGCAACGACCCTGACCGAAGGTCCGGGGTAGACTCGCGGCATGGGCCGGATCGCACGCCGCACCGAGGCCACCGAGTGCCGCCGGTGCCTGACGTATTGCGACCGGGTCATCGCTCCCGCGACCTGCGTCAACACGTCCTGCCCCTCGCTGTACGCCTACGACGATCCGCTGAGCGGCATCCGCTACATGGGCTGCGCGAGCGGGGTGTTCGCGACCGAGATCGACATCGCGATGTTCGAGGAGGCCGAGCGCGGGCGCGGCTACGGGACGATCAAGCTCGCGCGCGAGCCGCTCGCGCGCTGCGCGTTCAGCATCGAGAGGGCCCACGAGCGCGCGGGCGGAGACGCGTTCTACTGCCGCAACCGGCGCTTCCCCGACTTCCCCGAAACCGCCCCGGACGCCCTGCGCGCCTTCGACCTCCGGGACGGGCTGCGGGCGGCGTGAAAGATCCAGTTCAGCAGCAGACCGCGGGCAGGATCCGCGCATAAGATGCAGACGCCCCGGCGAACCCGGGCTTGATCCCATGGACCAGATCCGCCGCGGCAACTACGACTCAGGTCAGGACTACGTGCTCGAGTACGGGGAGCTGCGCTTCACGTTCAACGAGCGCGACTTCTCCGAGCGCGTCGAGCAGGCGGCCCGCAAGCTCGGCTTCGTCGGCAAGCGGCTCGAGGAGACCGAGCTCGAGGACCTCGTGAACCTGACGGTCAACGGCGAGGTGGTCGACCCGGCCTCCGGCCTTGGGGAGCACGTCAACGACTGCTGGCCGGAGCTCGTCGGACCCGCCGACCGCTCGCTCGTGCACTGGCTGCGCCGCCTCGTCTTCCGCTCGGCCTGGCTCGACCAGCGCGTGAAGGAGGGCGAGCTCGACGTCGTGTTCGACGACGCCACACACACGTTCGGCTACGTCCAGCCCGAGCGCGACCGCGAGCCGATCGAGCTGAGCCCCGAGCCCAGCTGGCGCCGCGTCGCCTACGGCGCCCCCCGCCGCTGACTCCACGCGGTCACCACGTCTTGATGCGCTGAACCCGAGCCGGGCGCTCGATGCGCAGCCGCATGTCGAGCACGACGCAGCCGCTGGTCGTGCAGCGGACCGTGTTGAGGTCGGCCTCGACCACCTCGGGGAGCTCCTTGAGCAGCAGGGCGAAGCGCAGGACCAGCTCGCGCAGCGCCTCGCGATCGAGCGGGGCACCGCCGGGGAGCCCGTTCAGCTGGGCCGCCACGCTCTCGCAGGAGTCGATCAGCTCGTCCGCCTCGACGTCCGTCGCCGGCGGCAGGCGGAACGCGACCGTCTCGTCGAGGCCGGCCTGACGACCGCCGAGACCGATCGCCATCACCGTGCCCAGGTCGTGATCGTTGAAGGCGCCCACCAGCACGTCGGCGCCGGGTGCCGCGAGGCCCTGGACGAGCGCGCCGGTCCATTCCCGGCCGGCCGTGTGCACCCTTCGTTCGAGCTCGCGCCAGCCGGACCGCACCCCGGCCTCACCCTCCAGCCCGCGCAGAACGGCGTCGATCTCGCTCGCGTGCGCGGGCGCGACGAAGTCCGCCTTGAGCGCCACCGGACCGCCGATCTTCTCCGCCGCCGCGATCGCCGCCACGAGGCCGCGGCAGCGGTCCGACGCGGCGACGGGGATCCCGTGCGTCGCCAGCAGCGCCTCCGCCTCGGCGAGCGAGAGCCAGCCGCCGGCGGCCTCGCGGTCGAGGAACTCCGCGACCAAGGTGCGCGCGGCCGTCCGGTCCAGGTCGGGGTAGTGCGGAGCCTCGCCGAGCGGCCGTGACAGCCAGGCGCGACGCTCGGCCGCGCGCGCGAGCACCGCGGCGCACGACTCAGGAAACACGAAGTTCGGCACGCTCGCGCCGCTCCCCGCCGCCAGCCGTCCGTCAGAGCGCACGACGGAGGCGACGACCGGTTTGGCCTGACCCTGCGAGACCGCGGAGATCGCGTCCAGCACGGCGTCCGGGTGGCCCTCGTGATGGTCGACGTAGTAGACCATCAGCGCGTCAATGCCGACGTCGCCGAGCAGTCCGCGGACGCGCACCGCATATTCGTCCGGTCCCGCGCCGACCGCAAGCAGCGATGGGTCGCGCGGCTCCATCACTTCGAGCCCGCGCGAGGCGCAGGCGTCGGCGGCGACCGTCGCCACCCCGGCCGAGTTGCTCACGATCCCGATCCGCCGTCCGCGCGGGAGCGGCTGGCGCTCGAACAGCTGGGCGGCGTCGTACAGTTCCTCGGCGCTGCGAAACCGCAGCACGCCGGCATGACGCAACACCGCGTCGACGACCGCGTCGCCGCGCAACGCCGCAGCCGTCTGCGAGTGCGCGTCGGCGCGCGCCTTCTCGGCTCTGCGACGGCCCTTGACCACGAGGATCGGCTTCTCGCGCGAGACGTTCTGCGCGATCCGCGAGAAGCGCTCAGGATCGCCGAACGACTCGACGTAGAGGATGACCACGGTCGTCCGTTCGTCTTCCTCGCACCACTCGAGCAGATCGTTGGTCGAGACGTCGGCGAAGGTGCCGAGCGCGACCAGGACCGACACCCCGAGCTGCCGGGCCTCAGCGTGTCCGAGCATTCCGAGCCCGAGCCCGGCCGCGTGCGAGCCGATCGCGACCCCGCCCGGGTGCACGTGCGCGCCGCTGAACGTGGCGTTCAGGCTGACCGTCGCGTCCGTGTTGACCACTCCCAGCGAGCTCGGTCCGACGATCCGCACGCCGGCGCCGCGGACGATCTCCAGCAGCCGTTCCTCGTGCTCTCCAGATCCCTCGCCGTCGCCGACGAGACCGGGTGGAAGCAGCAGCAGCGCCTTTGCGCCGGCCGAGGCCGCCTCCGCGGCGAACTCGAGCAGCTCGTCGTCTCCGGCGGAGATGATCACCAGCTCGGGAACGACGTCCAACTCGACGAGGCTGCGAGCGGAGCGGGTCGAGCACACCACCCCACCGTCGCGGTTGACCGGCGTCGCGACCCCTTGAAATCCGCCGGCGATGATGTTCGACAGCACCGCGCGGCCGAGGTTGCTCTGCTCGGCGGCAGCGCCTGCGACGGCGATCGACGAGGGCGCGAGGATCGGGCGCAACGCGGCGACCGCAGCGATATGGTCGCGCTCGTCGATCCGCTGACGCACCGTCTCGGTCGGCCTGATGTCGAGCGAGACCGTCACATCTCCGAACGTGCCCCGGCGCCGCACGCCGAAGCCGGCGCCTTCGAACACTCCCAGCATCGCCCGGTTGTCGGCCAGGACCTCCGCGTCGAACCGGATGATCCCGCGCTCGGCCGCGATCTCCGCGAGCTGCTCGAGCATCCGGGTCCCGGCGCCGCGGCGTTGATAGTCGTCGGCGACCGCGAACGCGACCTCCGCGGCGCGCGGCTCGCGCAGCCCGTCGAACTCGGCGACCGCCACCACGGGGCCGCCGTGCCGGGCGATCAGTGCGAAGCGATCGATCCCGGTCGCCTCGGCGGCAGCACGCGCGGCCGCATCGCTGCGCCCGTAGCCGTGGAAGCGCATGTACCGGCTCTCCTCCGACAGGCCGTCGAAGAACGCCTTGATCTCCTCATAGTCCTGCGGCGTCGGGGTCTGCAGGCGCAGCGTCGAGCCGTCGCGCAGCAACACGTCGCGGATCAGCGGCTGACGCTCGGCGACCGGACCGGACACGGGCATCACGCGGCGCGCGACTGGATCGCGGTGAGCGCCAGCGTGTAGACGATGTCCTCGACCGAGGCGCCGCGGCTGAGGTCGTTCACGGGCTTGGACAGGCCCTGCAGCATCGGGCCGAGGCTGACCACGTGGGCACTGCGCTGCACGGCCTTGTAGGTCGTGTTGCCGGTGTCGAGGTCGGGGAAGATGAACACGTTGGCGCGTCCGGCCACCGTGCTGCCGGGCCGCTTGTTCTCCCCGACCGACGCGATCGCGGCGGCGTCGTACTGCAGCGGGCCGTCGACGGCCAGGTCGGGCTCGAGCTCGCGCACGATCCGGGTCGCCTCGGCGACCCGGTCGACGTCGCTGCCCGCACCGGACGTGCCGGTGCTGAAGCTGATCATCGCGACGCGCGGCTCGAGGCCGAAGGCGCGGGTCGACGCCGCGCTCTGGATCGCGATGTCCGCGAGCTCCTCCGCGCTGGGCCGCGGATTGATCGCGCAGTCGCCGTACACGACGACTTCGTCGGGAAGGCACATGAAGAACACCGAGGACACGAGGCGGCTGCCGGCGCTGGTGCCGAGGATCTGCAGCGCGGGACGGACCGTATCGGCGGTGGTGTGGATCGCGCCCGAGACGAGGCCGTCGACTTCGCCCTGGTGCAGCATCATCGTGCCGAGCATGATCGGGTCGGCGAGGTGGTCGCGCGCGGTCTGCTCGCTCCAGCCGCGGTGGCGCCGCAGCTCGGTCAGCGGTACGACGTAGCGCTCGAGCACGCTCTCCGGCTCGACCACGGTGATGCCCTCGGGCAGCTCCACGCCGAGGCTCTGGGCCAGCTCGCCGATCTCGCTCGCCCGGCCGAGCAGCACGCTGCGGGCGATCCCGCGCTGCGCGCACACGACCGCGGCGCGCACGGTGCGAGGCTCGGCGCCTTCGGGCAGGACGAGGCAGGCGTCAGCCTCACGGGCCAGCTCGACCAGCCGGAAGCGGAACGCCGCCGGGCTCAGGCGGCGGGGACGGGACGAGCTCGACATCGATCCCACCCAGGACTCGTCCAGCGCGTCCGCGATGCCGTCGGTCACGCTCTCGATCCGGTCGAGGTCGTCGACCGGGAGTCCCGAGTCCAGGGCGCGCACTTGCATCGCGGTCTCGTAGCTGTTCTCGTCGACGACGACGATCGGCAGCCCGGTCTCGCACGTCGCCCGCGCGAGCTTCCAGACCCGCGGGTCCGGCTCGGCGCCGGCCGAGAAGACCAGCGCCGACAGCCGGGTGCCGTTGAGCGCGGCGAGGCAGACCGCCATCACGACGTCGTGGCGGTCCCCTGGGACCACGATCAAGCGGCCGTCGGTCAGCACGCGCAGGCCGCCCGGGATGCCCTGGGCGAATACCGCGACGTCCTTGATGCGCCGGGACATGTCGCCCTCGTTGAAGACCCGCGGGCGCATCTCACGGACGAGATCGCGCACCCGCAACCAGGTCAACTCCGGACGATGCGTCGCCGTGGCGATCGTGTGGAGCCCGTGCCGGGTCAGCGCCTCGCGCACCTGCCCAGACAGCGACGGGTCCGCGGACGGCAGGTCGTTGATCACGCATCCGACCACGCGCGCCTGCTCGCCGGACCAGTAGCCGCCGGCGATCACCGCAAGCGACTCCGCCAGGGTCTCGACGGTGTCGTGGTCCGCGCCGTGCCCCGCCGGCCAGCAGCCGACCAGCACGACGTCCGCGTCCAGCGCCTGGGCCAGCGCCTGGTTGAAGCGGTGGACGTACAGCGCGGTCGGGCCCGGCCTGAGCCCCTCGACGACGACCACGTCGGAGTGGTCGTAGACGGGCTGCCAGGAGCCGACGATCTTCTCCAGCGCCACGTCCAGCCCGCTCGCCCCGAGCAGGTGCTCGAGCTCGGCGGTCGAGAGCGGATCCGGTGGATGCAGCGCGGTCGTCGCCGCGACGAGCGCGGTCGAGCGATCGGGGCCGCCGTCGGCGCGCGCCTGCGCGACCGGCTTGACGAAGGAGACGTGCACGCCGCGCCGGTCCAGCCCCCGCACCACGCCGAGGCACGTCCTGGCCAATCCAACATCCGCGGCCGACGGCACCACCAGCAAGGTCCGGCCCATACCACGATCGTACATCTGTCGAGACCGCTTCAGCGCGGTCTCGACAGGAGGTTTCGAACTATTCGGCGGGAGGCTTCTTCGCGGCGCGCTTGCGCTTCGCGGCGGGCTTCTTGGCGGCGGCCGCCTTGCGCTTGGCCGGCGCGCGCTTCGGAGCCGGCTCGGGCTCGGGCTCCGGCTCGACGACCTCGACGACCTCGACGACCTCGACGACCGGCTCAGCGACCGGCTCGCCGGTGCGCGCGGAGACGATCGCGGCCGCGCCCGCCTCCCCCACCAGCAGCTCGGGTCGGAACGTGCCGGAGCGCTCGAGGACGAGCGACGGGTAGGTGCCGGTCGCCTCCAGCACGATGACCGTCGTCTCGCCGCCGAGCGGCGCGGGCGCGGTGGCGATGATCGTCAGCGACCCGGCGGCTGCGAGGTTGCGCCCGGCGGCGAGCGCCCGCCGGGCCGCGCCGCCCGGGAGGTGGTCGAAGCCGTCGATCGCCACGACCGCGTCGCCGCCGCGAGCGGCGACCCGGCGGCCGAGCTCGACGGCCTGCTCGACGGCCTGTGCCTGCGCGTCCGAGGACGCCGTGAAGCTCAGCGCTGCGCTCGGTGCGAGCGGCCAGTCGGCCAGCTCCTCCGGGCGCACGCCGGCCAGCACGAGGCTGACCTCGAGTCCTTCGCGGCCCGCCAGCGCGGCCGCCAACCGCCGCAGCGCCTCGCTCTTGCCGGAGCGCGACGGCCCCGCGATCACGACGCGCGAGCCCTTGCCGAACGGTGTCAGCCACTCGATCGCCTTGACCGTCGGGTCCTCCGAGCCGAGCTCGAGCCGCTCCGACGGCCACGCCACCGCCAGGTCCTCGAAGCGCGTGCCCTCGGCGACCTCGTCGGCCGGGCGGCCGTTGATCGTGTCCACGCGGATCAGCGACGGGAAGCGCTCCGAGCGCCGCGGCGCGCGCACCGGCCCGCTGATCTTGTCGCCCGACACGAGCTCGCAGCGCTTGACCTGCGCGGCCGAGATGTAGACGTCGTCGTCGGTCGGCTCGGGCGGCGCGAGCCGCAGGAAGCCGGAGCCGTTGGAGAGCAGCTCGACGGTGCCGTCGACCGAGTGCTCGTCGCCGACGGCCTCCGGCTCGTCGCCGTCGTCCGCCACGGACTCGCCCTCGTCCTCGTCACGCGGGCGCCGCCCGCGCCCGCCGCGCCGGCCGCGCCGGGAGCGCTTGGGTCCGTCGTCCTCCTCGGCCGCCGCGGGGGCGACGGCATCGACGACCTCAGGTTCCTCGGCCTCCCCGCCCTGGCGGGTCAGGATGGCGTCGACGAGATCGGGCTTGCGCAGGCGGCGAAAGCCGTCCACGCCGAGCTCGTTGGCGAGCAGGTGCAGGTCGGCCAGCGGGCTCTGCTCCAGCGCAGCACGGTCCAGAACGGAAGGCATCGAGATGTCTCCTCTCGAAATCGGTGGGCATCCGGCACGCGTTGGGCGCAGCGGCCGGCGATTACCGTCAGCCTAGCGCCAGGTGCGGCGGGACGCCGTCCGGATAGCGCTCCGGCGTCAGACCCTCGAGCGGCCCCAGCACGCGCTCGCCGCGCAGCACGCTGCGGACCGCGAGGAAGTCCGCGGCGCCCGCGACGTCGTGGACGCGCAGGATCGCCGCGCCTGCATCCGCGCCGTAGGCCACCGCCGCCAGCGTCGCCGGGTCGCGCTCGGGGGGCGTGCGAGCGACGATGGCGCCCAGGAAGTCCTTGCGCGAGACGGCCCACAGCAGCGGGCGTCCGAGGGCGCGCAGCGCGTCGATGTTGCGCAGCACGGCGACGGTCTGCGCGGGGGTCTTCGCGAAGTCCGGCCCGGGGTCGAGCACGATCTGCTCCGCGGGCAGGCCGGCGTCGAGCGCGACCGCCATGCGCTCGCGCAGGAAGCCCGTCACGTCACCGACCACGTCGTCGTAGGCCGCCGGATCGAGCAGCGTCTCCTTGGGCGCGACGCGCGTGTGCATGATGACGAGCGCCGCGCCGTGCTCGGCACACAGCGCCGCGAGCGACGGATCGCGCAGCCCCGAGACGTCGTTGACCATCGACGCGCCGGCCTGGAGCGCCGCGCGGGCCACCTCCGGCTTGTAGGTGTCGATCGACACGAAGGCGTCCGCGAGCCCGCGCACCAGGTCGCAGACGCGGTCGATCTCCTCGGCGGCCGTCACCGGCGGCAGGTCGCCGCGCGCGGACTCCCCGCCGACGTCGACGATGTCCGCGCCCGCCGCCAGCAGCGCCCGCCCGCGCGCCAGCCGCGCCGCCGCGGACTCCGCGCGGCCATCCGAGAACGAGTCCGGGGTGGCGTTGAGGATGCCCATCAGCAGCGGCCGCCGCCCGAGCTCGATCCGCCGCCGCCCAGCCCGCAGGATCACTTCTTCTTGATTTTCAGCGTCGTCAGCTTGTGCGCGATGTTGCCCGCCTTGTCGACCGCCGCGACATCGAGCGTGTACTTGCCGCGCCGGTAACGGTGCGTCACGGTCTTCGCGTGCGTGGTCGCGGAGTGGTCGTCGAAGTCGACCGTCACGTGATCGAGCCCGGAGCCGCCGTGGTCGACCGCCTTGACGCTGATCTTCAGCGTCTTGCCGGCGGCGCGCTTGCCTGAGACCTTGACGGTCAGCGTCGGGGCGGTCGCGTCGATCTTGAGGGTCCGCGCGCGGCTGCGGGCGACCTGGCCGGCGCGATCGACGGCCTCGACCTGCCAGACGTGCTTGCCCGTCGTCAGCGGCGTCGCGGGCACCAGCGTCGTGTTCGTCGTCTGGCCGATCTGCACGCCGTCCATCAGCACCCGGAAGACGGGCGAGCCCCACAGCTCGACGCCCGCTCGCCAGCGCAGCTCGGGGCGCGTCTTGCGCTTGTACGCCTGCGTGGAGTCGATGAACGGCGCTCCCGGCGGGCGGTCGAACACGCCCGCGGTCAGCGCCCGCGCGCCGGGCGGCCCCTGCACCATCGCCACCGCCATGTCGCCGACGCGGTCGCCGCTGATGAACACGCCGGGATCGTCGACCGTGCCGAGCCCGGAATTGCTGATCAGCGTGTCCGCCCCCCAGCCCTCGCCGGCGGCGCGGAAGCGCGCATGGGCGAGCACGGTTCCGTCCGGCGCCGCGGACTGCCACGCGGCGGCGACGTCCTCGCGATCGCTGGTCGCGACGTCCGGCGCGGGCGGCGTCAGGACCGTCGTCCCGAGCGCGGTTGCCGGCTGGAAGTGGTCGTGGTCGAGCACCGCGCCCGTGACGGTGCCGTCGAGCCCCTGCGCGACGGCACCGCCGCTGCCGTCACCACTGAGGTCCACGCGCGGCTCGCCCGACGGCACGTTGCCGTCGATCTGCTCCGGCGGGTCGTACTGCGAGCCGATCAGCCGGCGCCCGAACGTGTGCGGCACGCCGCCGACGAACTGGCGGTACACGGTCCAGGCGAACGAGCCGTCGTTCTCGATGTCGATGTCCGGCGAGTCGGCGGCGCCGTCGCTCGATGTCAGGTCCTGCGGGAACGCGGACAGCGTCGTGCCCGTAAGCCGGCGTGAGAACACGTGCGTGCGCGCGTCGCTCAGCAGCTCGCCCCATACCGCGACGGCGTAGCCCTCGGCCGAGACGGCGACGCGCGGGCGCGACGTCCCGGTCCCGGCCGAGTTGCCGGCGTCGTAGTCGACCGGCGACGCGAGCCCCGTCCAGGTCGAGTCCTGCAGCCGCGCGGCGCGTACGTCGCCGCCCTGGGACCAGATCGCGTAGGCCGCGCCGTTGACGCCCATGTCGAGGTCCAGCCCGCTTGCGTCCGGGCCGCCCAGCTGCACGACCGGCCCGAGCGGCCCCGGCGCCGTCCCGCCGGCCGCCACCGCGGCGTAGACGCTGCCGTCGGCGATCCACGCCACCGCGAGCCGGTTGCCGTCGCCCGCCGTGACCTTGAGCTCGCTGACCGCGCCGGTCGTCGGATCGGCCCGCTCGGGCGCGCGCCAGGCGCCGTTGACGAGCCGCGCGATGAACGCGTGCGGCAGGCCGCCGTCGCTGCGCAGGTAGGCGATCGCGCCGTTGCCGTCGCGCGCCACGTCGATCCCGGCGACCGAGAGCACGCTGTCGTTGGGGCCGTCGACCGCCGCCGACGGGAACCACGCGGCGTGCGCGGTGGCGGCCGGACCGAGGACGAGCGCGATGGTGAGCAGGGCGATGAGACGGCGGGACATGCGGCTCCGGGAGTCGAGGGACCTCGCCCGGTGCAACCGGCGAGGGGGCGGAAAGTTTTGGCGGACCTTACGGCGCGGGGAGGATGCCCTCCTCGCGCGCCTCGCCCCGGAACGCCTCGACCTCCACCGCCCGCCGCGCCGCGTCCCACCCCAGCTCCTCCCCCATCGCGTCCGCCACGCGCTCGATCGCGGCCGCCCCGGGCGCCAGTAGCGGCCGCGCCGCGGTCAGCCCCAGCCGCGTGCGGCGCAGCAGCACGTCGCCGACCGTGCGGGCCTGCTCGCGGCGCGCGGCATGGACCGCCTCGGCGAGCAGGTCGGGCCGCCCCGGGAGGATCGGCTCGAGCCCGCCCAGCGCGATCACGTCGTGCGCCACGTGGCCGTAGCGCGCCGCGAGCTGCTCGCGCGCGAACTCCGGCGCCGCGGTCAGGTCCGAGGGCTCGATCGCCATTCCCAGCGGCACGGACTCCGTCTGGCAGGGGGCGTCGGCGCCCGCGCGCTCGACGATCCGGTCGACGGTCAGCTTGGCCATCCGCCGCCAGGTCGTGAGCTTGCCGCCGGTGATCGTGATCATCCCGCTCGACGTCTCATACAGCTCGGCCTTGCGCGAGATGTCGACGGACTTGCGCGGATCGCCGGTCGAGATCAGCGGGCGCACGCCTGCATAGGCGGCGACCACGTCGCTCGCGTCCAGCGTGGCGGCGAAGAACGCGTTGACGGCGTCGAGCAGGTAGGCAACGTCGTCCTCGGAGGGACGCACGTGCTCGAGCGAGCCCTCGTAGTCGTTGTCGGTCGTCCCGACCAGCGTCTGCCCCAGCCACGGCAGCACGAAGATGCTGCGGCCGCCGCCCGCGGGGACGATCGCCCCGGCGGTCACGGGCAGCACGCTCGCATCGAGCACCAGATGCGTCCCGCGGCTGGGGCGGATCACCGGCACCTCGGCCTCGTCGTGGAGCTCCGCGGGGCGCAGCCGGTCGGCCCACACGCCGGTCGCGTTGACGACGTAGGAGGCGCGCACGTCGAGCAGCTCGCCGCTCTCGCGATCGCGCACGCGGGCGCCGCCGGGCACGAGCTCGACCGCCTCGACGCGGTTGGCGGCGACCGCCCCGAAGCGCTCGGCCTCGGCCAGCACGGTCAGCACGAGCCGCACGTCGTCGGTCTGGCAGTCGTAGAACAGATAGCCGCCGGTGGGCGCGCGGTCGGCCAGCGCCGGTAGCTGCGCGACGACCTCGGCGCCGGAGATGAGGCGGTGGCGGGCGGGGCTCCACTCCTCGTCGCGCCCGCGGCGGCGGCGCAGCGCCATCACGTCGTACATGTTCAGCCCGAGCGCCACGATCCGGTCCGGGCGCGCGCCGTCGAAGGAGGGCACGATCAGCGGCAGCGGGCGCACCAGGTGCGGCGCGATGTTGACGTTGATCTGGCGCTCCACCAGCGCCTCGCGCACCAGCCCGAGGTCGAAGTTCTGCAGGTAGCGCAGCCCGCCGTGGACGAGCTTGCTCGAGCGCGAGGACGTCCCGCCGGCGTAGTCGCCGCGCTCCACGAGCGCCACCGAGTAGCCGCGCGTGGCGGCGTCCAGCGCGACGCCGGCGCCCGTGATCCCGCCGCCGATGACGAGCACGTCGAACGGCTCCGCGGTGAGGGCGGCGACGGCATTGGAGCGCGACAGCATGGCCGCGCTGAGGCTACTGTGACGGCTGTCGAAGGTTCGGTGACAGCCCTATGGCGCTGGCCGGTCGCCGGTATGGGCGGTGAGCGCCTGCGCTCGAGCCGTCTCGATGCACGCGGCATCGCCGGGGACCGCCAGCACTACGTCGCCGGTCCTGACGGCATGCTGACGCCGCAGGACCTTCCGCAGCTCGCGCGCTGGACGGCGGCGTACCCGTTCAACCCCGACGGAGCGATCATGGCCGAGTTCTCTCCGCCGTACCCGATCCTGTCCGCGCCGGGCGGGATCCGGAGCTGGCGCTGGGGTGATCCGCGGGTCGCGAGCGCGCTCGCCGCGGACCTCGGGCGCTCGGTGCGGCTCGTGCGCGACCTCGAGTCCTCGCGCGCCGTCTACCTCGCCGCGACGCTGCCCGAGGCGCCCGAGGTGGCGGGCGTGAACGTCCAGCTCGAGCTCGAGCTGCCGCGCGGCGGCTGGGCGGGCCGCGAGCTCGTCTTCCGCGACGGCGTGCGCCTGCGGCTCGTCGCGTCGCGCGGCGACGGGCCGGGGATCGAGGCTCGCGTCGTGACCGCGGGACGCATCGTCATCGGCGAGCCCGTCACGCTGGGTTAGGCTTGTCGGCGGACCGCTCTCGTCAAGGAGGAATGGACCGCCGTGCTGCGCATCGATGAGACCTCGGGGACGCTCGTCGCCCCCCATTCCTCCGGGCTCGTTCACGAGGCGCCGCCGGACCGCGAGGAGCTGCTGTCGCTGATCACGTCGTCGTGGGACGTCTTCGCCGGCGAGCTCGGCCTGGAGGGCGTGCGGCTGCTGGCGCGCGAGCCCGTCCCGTACGTCGACCTGCTGGGCCTGGACGAGCGTGTGGGCCGCGTGGTCGTCGTGCTCGTGACCGGCGACACCGTTGAGTGGCAGCTCGGCCGCGCGCTCGGCGCCGCGGCGGACGTGGCCACCTGGGACCGCGAGCGGCTCGTCGGCCTGCACGAGGGGCTGGACGGGATCGACGGGCACCAGTCGCCCGCGCTGGTGCTGGTCGCGGGCGGCTATGACCCGCGCGCGCTGACCACGATCGACTGGCTGGCCGGCAAGCACGGCGTGCCGGTCTCGGCGTACTCGGTCGGCCAGGTGCGCTTCGGCGGCGAGCGGCTGCTGTCGGTGCGGCGCGAGCCGGCCGACGACGAGGAGAGCGACGTCGACTGGCTGCTGTCGGGCGACCGCGGCCGCGGCAAGGCGACCGAGCTCGAGGCCGCGCCCTCTTCGCCGGAAGTCAGCTAGGCGGCCCTCGCCGTGGCGCGCCACAGCGCGGCGCGCAGCGGCGTCGCGAGCGCGGCGTGGCCGGGAGCGAGCACGAGGTACAGGCGCGCGGGGATGGGCGTGGCGAGCGGCCCGTGCGTGACCGCGCGCAGCCCGTCCGCGCCGGCCGCCAGCAGCGCGTAGCCGAGGCCGTTGCGCACGGCGGAGTGCACGCCGCTGAGGTGCGGGCTCTCGGCGTTGAGCGTGTATTCCAGGCCGAGCTCGCGCAGCCGCGCCAGCGCCAGATCGCGCAGGCCGCACGGCGGGTCGTAGGCCACGAGCGGCAGCGGCTCGCGCTCGACCAGCGCCGGGCTCGCGAACCAGCGCAGCGCGATCGTGCCGAGCTCGACCGGGTCCGGCGCGTCGCCGGGGTCGATGACGATCGCCGCGTCGAGTTCGCCGCGGGTGAGCCGCTCCACCAGCGCGAACGAGCGGTCGACGCGCAGTTGCAGGTCGCCCACCTGCTCGCGCACGACCGCGATCAGGTCGGGCAGGACGGGGTCGACGAGGTTCTCGATCGTCCCGAACACGAACGGGCCCGAGCGCTGCAGGCGGGCGAGCGCGCGGTCGTGCGCCGCCAGGACGGCGGTGAACTCGGCGGCGGCGCGCTCGCCGAACGCGGTCAGCTCGACGCCGCGCCCGCGGCGGTGAAACAGCGGCTCGCCGAGCTGCTCCTCCAGGCGCCGGATGTGGCGGCTGACGGCGGGCTGGGTGAGGTGCAGCGCGTCACCGGCCCGGTGGTAGCCGCCGTAGCGGACGATCGCCAGGAACGAGCGCAGGTGGGCGGGATCGAGGTCCACGCCCGTATCGTAGGCGATCGATCACGGATGCGCATCGGTTTTGGGCCAGGTGCGATTGGTCCGCCGGCCGTGCGCGGGCATGGTGAGGGTCGTGTCCGATCGCGTGCTGCTCCCGAGCTTCGTCGTCCTGTGGGCCAGCGGCTACGTCGTCGGCGCCCTGGCCATCGGAGTCGCCGACCCGCTGCCGCTGCTGGCCGCGCGCTTCACGCTGGCGGCGCTGCTGCTCGTGCCGCTGGCGTGGCGGCACCGCCACGGCGCGCCGTTCGGCAAGCTCGCGGTCGTCGGGCTGCTGCTGCAGATCGTGCAGTTCGGCGGTGTCTACGGCGGCTTCGCGCTCGGCGTGCCGGCTGCGCTCGGGGCGCTCGTGATGCTCGGGCTCTCGCCGCTGATCACGACCGCGCTGGCGATCGCGACCGGGCAGGAGCGCGGCGACTCGCGGCTGTGGACCGGGCTCGCGGTCGGCGTGGTGGGCGTGGCGATCAGCCTCGCGCCGGCGCTGGGTGACGCCCGCGTCGGCGCCGGGGTCGGCGTGACGCTGATCGGGATGCTCGGCCTGGCCTCCGGCACGGTGCTGCAGAAGCGCTGGGTCGGTGCGGCGGACCCGCGCGTGGCGGCCGCGGTGCAGAACGTCACCGCGGGCGTCGTGATCGCGCCGGCCGTCGCCGTGTTCGGCGGGCGCTTCGACGTCTCGGCGAAGCTCGTGCTGTCGGTCGGCTGGATCGGCTGGGTGATGGGCGCGGTGAGCCTGCTGGCGCTGATGCGGGTCCTGCGCGGCCACGCGGCGAGCAGCGTCGCGGCGCTGCTGCTGACGGTCCCGGCGGTGACCGCGATCGGCTCCGCGCTCACGCTCGGCGAGACGCTGCACCCCGCGAGCGTGGTCGGGATGGTGGTGGCGATGACCGCGGTCGGGCGCGTGCTGCAGCGCGAGTCGCTCAGCCGAAGAACAGGCTGAAGACGCCCCACACGCACTCCGGCCGCCACGCGACGGCGGGCCCACGCCGCATGCGCGTGACGCTGCGGACCTCGCGCGCGCCGTGGGCCTCGAGCGCCTCGCGGGCGGCCGCGTTCTCTTCGGGCACCGCGAGGCGCGCGCCGGAGCCGAGTGTCGCGGCCAGCAGCGCCGCGCCGGCCTGCGGCGTGCGCGCGATCACCGGGAGGGCTCCGAACGGCGGGTTGAACGCCACGCCGGACACGTCGTCGGTGACGAGCGCGCCGTCCAGCGAGGCGTCGATCGCCAGCGTCCGCCGCTCGCCGGTCGCATGCGCGTCGAGCGCGCGGATCGCCGCGTGGTCCGACGGCCGCGCCGGGCGGACGTCGCGGGCCTCGCCGGGCGCGCCGCCCGCGTACACCGGGTAGCGGCCCTCGGCGACGAACCCGAGCCGGTCGTAGATCGGCCGCCCGAGCTCCGAGGCCAGCAGCAGCACGGTCTCGCGCGGCCCGAGCGCATCCAGCGCGGCCTCGGTCAGCGCGCGGCCGAGGCCGGCGCCGCGCGCCTCGGCGGCGACCGTGATCCCCCCGAGCCAGCCGGTCGGCCCGAACGCGACGCACGCGCCCGTGCCGACGATCCGGCCGTCGCGTTCGGCGACCAGGAAGCGGCCCTCGCTCGCGCGCGCGACCAGCGTGTGCACGCTCGGCGTCGCGGCCGGGAGCCCGAAGGCCTCGGCGAGCACGCGCAACGCCTCGGGCAGTTCGTCGTCGCGGACCGGGCGGATCACCCGCCGGACCCTAGTATCTACGCGGCCAGCGCCACGTCGCTGACGAGCCGCGCGCGGCCCCGGTGCAGGCGGCTCATTACCGTTCCGACCGGGATCTGGAGCTGCGCGGCGGTCTCGGCGTAGCCGTAGCCGGCGACGTCCACGGCGGCGATGACGTCGCGCTGGGCGTCGGGGAGCGAGGCGATGGCGGCGATCACCGCGCGCGTGTGGACGACGTCGGCGGGATCGCTGGCGACCGCCGTCAGACGCGCGTCCTCGGGCTCGAGCGGCGCCTGCTGCGGGCGCCGGTCGCGGGCCCGCAGGACGGAGACGTGCGTGTTGCGCAGCGCCTGGTGCAGGTAGGGGCCGGCGCCCTCGGCATCGATCACCCGCGGGCGGGCGAGGACCCGTAGGAGCATGTCCTGGACGAGATCCTCGGCGTCCTCACGATGACGGGTCATGCCGCGGGCGGCGCGGTGCAGCGAGGCCATGTGCGCCGAGAGGGCGGCGGGAAGGAGTTCGTTGGGCACACGACGAGACTCCCGGCCGGCGGCCGATCCCGATATGGGGGAGCTCCCTCGACGTCTCCCTGAACCGGCCGCCGCTCAGGGGTCCGGCAACCCCCCTACCGCGGCTCGCGCCGGCCCTTCAGACGCTCGAGCTGGCGCCGCTCGCGCTTGGTCGGCCGCGCGTTGCGATCGACCCCCTGCGGGCGGGTCATGCGCATCTCCTCCAGGCGCGCCTCGCGGGTCGCGCGGCTCTCGGGCGTCTCCTCGTAGAGCCGCGCGGCCTCGGGCGCGGACACCCGCCGCTCGGATGTCCCGCGGACGTCGAGCTCCATCCGCAGGACGCCCGCGCTGAACTCCAGCCGGTCGCCGGGCTTGACGTCCTTGCTCGGCTTGGCGGGCTGCCCGTTGACGCGCACGCGGCCGCCGCGGATGGCGTCGACCGCGAGCGCACGGGTCTTCACGAGCCTTGCGGCCCACAGCCACTTGTCGACGCGGACGGGCTCGTCCATCCGCCCGAGCGTAGCCCGTATGAGAGCGTGATTCGACAGCGGGCCAGAGACGGAACCGGCGCGCCGGCGCTGGTGTAGTTGGGGTGTGTGGCGGATCGCGCTCGTCGGAGTGGTGGGGCTGGCCGCGTGCGGCGGCGGGAACGGCAGCGCGAGCTGCGCGCCGGTCGACCGCGGCGTGCTGCCCGCGTGGGCGCGCGGCGGCTTCTCGGACCCCGAGCCGAAGGTGCCCCACGTCGTCGGGTCGGGCGGGCGGATCGCCGCGGTGCTGTTCGGGTTCCCGCTGTCGGCCCCGCCGTCGCGCGTGCACTCCAACAAGATCCTGTGGGTCGCGCGCAAGCCGCCGCGCGGGGTATCGGACCTGCGCATCACGGCGACCAGCGGTCCGACGACGGTCGCGCGGGTGGTCGCGGGCGGCCCCGGTCCGTCGATCATCGACCTGCCGTCGTCGGGGTGCTGGCGGCTGACGCTGCGCTGGGCCGGACAGCGCGACAGCGTCGATCTGCGCTACGTCGGGTCGACGCGGTGAATTGCGATACTGCGCCTATCGATGTGTGACTTTCACGCCGCCCCAGCGTCCGGCGAGGACGAGTACGTGCTCGACACACCGCTCGTGCGCGACTTCATCGCCTCCGTACGCGCCCGCACCGTCGCCGACCCGCGCGAGTCGTGCGACGCGATCCAGCCGCTGTTTCGCGAGCTGATCGCCGACCGCACGTGGCTGCCCGAGCACTACACGCGCGACGCGCCGGAGTCCGGCATGGGCGGCGGCATCGGCCAGTGGCTGCTCTACCGCGCGGGCGACGGGTCGCTGTGCCTGTTCAGCCTGGTCGTGCCGCCGGGGTCGATGACGCCGGTCCACGACCACCTCGCCTGGGGCCTGATCGGCCTCTACCGCGGCAACCAGGACGAGGAGTTCTACCGCCCGGCCGACAGCCGCCTCGAGCTGCTGCGCCGGCGGGGGCTGGACGCGGGCGACTTCTACGCGCTGCTCCCGCCCGCCGACGACATCCACCGCGTGCGGACCACCTCGGACGTCACGTCGGTGTCGATCCACCTGCTGGCCAACGACACCGGCTGCGTCTGGCGCCACACGTACGACGACGTGACCGGCGCGGCGTCGCCGTTCCGGTCGGGCTATGTCAACGCGTCCTGCCCCGAGGCCGCCGGGCGGTCGGGGTCGGCCGACCACTGAGACCACGAGCCGGGATACAGCGCGCCGTCGACGCCGGCGATGGCGAGCGCGGCGAGCAGGTGCGCGGCGGTGACCCCGGAGCCGCAGTAGGCGCCGACGGGCTGTGAAGCGAGCGCGCCGAAGCGCCGCCTGAGCTCCTGCGCCGGCAGGAAGCGCCCATCGGGCGCGAGCGTGTCGCGCGTGGGGGCGCTGCGCGCGCCCGGGATGTGACCGGCGCGCGGGTCCAGCGGCTCGACCTCGCCGCGGTAGCGCTCGCCGGCGCGGGCGTCGAGCAGCACGCCGGTGCGCGCGAGCTCCGCGGCGGCGTCGGCGTCGAGCACTCCCAGCGCGCCTGGGCGCAGCGTGACGTTGCCCGTCGCCGGCCGCGGCTCCTCGGTTTCGAGGCCGTACGGCCACGCCTGCAGGCCACCGTCGAGCAGGCGCACGTCCTCGAGGCCCGCATAGCGCAGCAGCCACCAGCCGCGCGCCGCGGCGAGGTTGCCGGTGGCGTCGTAGAGCACGACGGCGTCGCCGTCGTCGATCCCCCAGCGGCGGGCGGCCTGCTCGAGGTCGCGCATGTCGGGAAGCGGGTGGCGGCCGTCGTGCGGCGAGGGCGGGCCGGACAGCTCCGCGTCGAGGTCGACGAACACCGCGCCCGGGATGTGACCCTCGCGGTAGTGGCGATGGCCGTCGGGATCGTTGAGGTCCCAGCGGACGTCGAGCAGCACGACGTCGCGGTCGCGCAGATCCTCGGCGCTGATCAGGACGTCGCTGGACACTTGAATGAGTTGACGCGGAGGAAGTTCAAGCCCAAGATGATGCCTGCATGGCCGGGAACCGCAAGGAGGCGGGCAGGTTGTCGCCAGTCAACACGAAGACGGCAGTAGCGATCGGGCTCGGTGCACTGGCGCTCTGCGGGTCCACGCCCGCGCTCGCTTCGAGCCCCGACGTGACCCAGGCGCCGTCGGTCTCGGGCACCGTGCGCGTGGGGCAGACGCTGACGGCGACGGGCGGCCACTGGAGCGGCCCGAGCGGGACGGACCACGGCTACTCGTGGCTGCGCTGCAGCGACGAGAACCTCTGGACCTGCTCGACGGTCGCGAACAACTCGGCGACGTTCGCGCTCACGTCGAGCGACCTCGGCAAGCGCATGCGGGCGGTGCTGTGGGCGTCGTACGGGAGCCAGTTCGACTACATGGCCTCCGGCGCGACGGCGGCGGTGCAGGCCGCGCCGACCCCCACCCCGACGCCGACGCCGACCAAGACGCCGACCCCGACCCCCACGCCCACGAAGACGCCGACCCCGACGCCGACGCCCACGAAGACGCCGACCCCGACCCCCACGCCGACCAGGACGCCGGCGCCCACCCCGACGCCGACGAAGACCCCGGCGCCGACCAAGACCCCCACGCCCACGCCGACGCCCGCGGTGACCCTCGTGCCCGAGCCGGCTCCCTCCCCCCCGGTCGTCTCGTCGTTCAGCCTCCCGGTCGCGACCGTCCCGGTGGTCCCGGCCGCCACGCCGGCGAAGCTGCGGATGTTCCATCCGCGCCCGATGATCCGCGTCGCCGGCCGGCTCACCGCCGACGGCGCGCGCGTGACCGTCCTCACCGTCACCGCCCCCAAGGGCGCCGCGATCAGCGTGCGCTGCGCCGGCACGGGCTGCCCGCGCGCCGCGGTCGCGCGCACGGCCTCGACACGCCACATCCCCCAGTTCGAGACCGCGCTGCGCGCCGGGATCAAGCTCACGATCAAGGTCACCAAGCCCGGCTACATCCCGCGCGTCACGATCATCACGATCCGCCGCGGCAAGGCGCCCGCGCGCTTCGACGGCTGCCTGCTCGCCGGCAAGCGCAAACCGTCGGGCTGTCCCAGACACTGACGCGCCGTGACCGGGCGCGGCGGCGATGCCCGCCAGCCGCTCGAGCACGGACTGCAGGCGGCGCTCGGCAGGCCGGCCTATCCCGGCATCAGCCCCCTCGTCTCCCACCACTCCTCGCCGTAGTCGATCCGCAGCTCCTCGCCCGCCGCGATGTCGCGCAGCGCGACGAAGGCGATCTCGCGCGGGCCGTGCTGGACGTACTCGACGTTGGGGTCGGCGGAGTGGTTGTAGAGCATCCCGTAGCCGAGCAGGAGGATGACCCGGCTCTCGTCCTCGGCCGAGCCGAACACGTAGTCGCCGAGCTGCCCGGCCACGTCGTCCTCGGGCAGGTCGAGCGTGGGCGTGATCTCGACGGTGTCGCCCTTCGCGAACGCGATGGTGGCGAACACGCCGCGGCCGTGGACGCCGTTGCGGATCTCGATTCCGTCGCGCATGCGCGCGCAACATAGCGGGGGTGTGCGAGGGTTCGGCCGGTGGGCGCGGAGGAGGATCCACTGGCGGAGGTGCTGGCGCGCCAGGCCGCGACGCGCGACGCGGCGCGGCCCGAGGCGGTCGCCCGCCGGCACGCGGCGGGCGGCCGGACGGCGCGCGAGAACCTCGACGATCTCGTCGATCCCGGCAGCTTCGTCGAGTACGGCGCGCTGGCCGTCGCCGCGCAGCGCTCGCGGCGCTCGGAGGCGGAGCTGATCGAGCGCACGCCCGCCGACGGGCTGATCGGCGGCACCGCGCGCGTCAACGGCGTGCCGTGCGCGGTCATCTCCTACGACTACACGGTGCTTGCCGGGACGCAGGGCGCGCTCGGGCACAAGAAGAAGGACCGGCTGTTCGAGCTGATCGAGCGCATGCGGCTCCCGACCGTGCTGTTCGCGGAGGGCGGCGGCGGGCGGCCAGGGGACGTCGACGTCCCGGTCGTGTCCGCGCTCGACACGCGCGCGTTCGCGCTGTGGGCGCGGCTGTCCGGGCTCGTGCCGCGGATCGCGGTCGTGGCCGGCAACTGCTTCGCGGGCAACGCGATGCTGGCGGGCTGCTCGGACCTGATCGTGGCGACCGCGGACGTCTCGCTCGGGATGGGCGGCCCGGCGATGATCGAGGGCGGCGGGCTCGGGCGCGTGGCGCCGGAGGAGATCGGCCCGCTCGACGTGCAGGCGGCCAACGGCGTGGTCGACGTGGCGGTCGCGGACGAGGCCGAGGCGACCGCGGTCGCCAAGCGGCTGCTCGGCTATTTCCAGCGTGTGCCGGCGGGCTTCGAGGCGCCTGACCAGCGTGCGATGCGCGACGCCGTCCCGGCGCGCCGGCGACGCGCCTACGACGTGCGCCCGGTGATCGAGGGGCTGGCCGACGCGGGGTCGGTCACGGTTCTGCGCTCGCGCTTCGCGCCCGGCCTGGTGACGGCACTGGCGCGCCTCGAGGGCCGCCCGGTCGGCGTGATCGCCAACGACACGCGCCATCTGGCCGGCGCGATCACGAGCGACGGCGCCGACAAGGCCGCGCGCTTCCTGTCGCTGTGCGACGCCTTCGGGCTCCCGGTCGTGTCGCTCGTGGACACACCCGGGATCATGGTCGGCCCGCAGGCCGAGGCCACCGCGCTCGTCCGCCACGCCTCCCGGCTGCTGGTCGCCGGCGCCGGGCTGCGCGTCCCGCTCGTCGCCGTGATCCTCCGGCGCGCCTACGGTCTCGGCGCGCAGGCGATGGTCGGCGGCTCGCTGCACGAGCCGCTGTTGACGGTCGCGTGGCCGACCGCCGAGCTGGGGCCGATGGGCCTCGAGGGTGCGGTCAAGCTGGGCTTCCGGCGCGAGCTCGACGCGCTGGGCGAGCCCGAGCGCGCCGAGCGTGTGCGCGAGCTCACCGCGGCGGCGCAGGAGCGCGCCAAGGCGCTCAACGCCGCGACGCTGTTCGAGCTCGACGACGTGATCGACCCGGCCGACACGCGCCGCGTGATCGCCGCCACGCTGGCCGCCGCGCCGCCGCCCGAGCCGGCCACGCGCCGGCTCGTCGACACGTGGTAGGCGCGTTCAGCGATCGTTGCGCGCCATCTGGGTCGCCCGCAGCTGCGCGTGCATCTCCCAGGGCGCCTGCGGGAGCGGGCTCCCGGTCTCGATCAGCGACTTCAGGTTGGCGAGCACGGCCGGCCAGCCCGCCGAGGCCGCGTCGTACTCGGCCCGGTCGGCGAGCCGCTCGTGGACCACGGTGAGCCGGACGATCTCCTCGTGCGGCTCCAGCGTGAACGTGACGCGCGAGGGTTCGGCGCCGGGGCCGCCGAAGGTGAGCACGAGCCGCCGCGGCGGGACGGCCTCGAGCACGGTGCCCACGACGTCCGCGATGCCCGAGCCGTCGGTGCGCCGGTGCTCCCACGGCGAGCCCTCCTGCCAGTCGGAGACGTTGCTGTGCCCCCAGTATGCGGCGGTCAGCTCGGCGTCGGTCAGCGCGTGCCAGATCCGCTCCGGCGTGCTGTGGATGTAGGTGACGTACACATAGGACGGCTGGTCGGCCATCGCGGTCTCCTCTGCTCGTCGTTTCACGGCGCTGAGTGCCTGCAGCCGCGGGAGCTCGAACTTGTCGATCCACCGTTCCTGGATCGCGTGCAGCGGGACGGGGTTGAGGTAGTGCAGCTTCTCCCGCCCCCGCCGCACCGAGCTGACCAGGTTCGCGGCCTCCAGGATCTCCACGTGCTGCGTCGCCGCCTGGCGGGTCATGTCCAGCTGCGCGCACAGCGCGCCCAGCGTCTGCCCGTTGCGCTCGCGCAGGCGGTCCAGCACAAGCCGCCGGCTCGGATCGGCGAGCGCCTTGAACGCCTTGTCGAGGTCGGCGGCCATGCCGAACATTATGCAGGTATATGCCTGCATGTCTAGCCCACGAACGTTTCTGGTCTGACCCCTTTTGTTCGCACGCCGCGCCCGACGAACGTTTCTGGTCTGACCCCTTTTGTTCGCCGGTGGGGCTGGCCGTACCGACGCGGGCGGTGACCGTCAAGCGCCCGCCGCTAGCCAGTGCCCGGCGGGCGCGGGAGAGGCCGTGCCCGCCGTCAGCGCACGCGCACGCGGACGCGTGCCGGGCGAGACGGCGTGGCGAGCGACAGGAAATCGCGCGCGACGGCCGCGTGGTCGCAATACGGGCACGCGACCCACTGCGCCGGCGAGAGCGCGCGCGAGCCGGGCGACACCGGCGCGTCGCAGCGCGGGCAGGCGAACGTGCCCATCGCGAGGGTGCCCGAGCGGGAGCGTCGCTCTTCGAAATGGACCGGCTCGGCCACCGGTTCGAGTCTAGCCCGGGTTGGCAATGCGAGCAGTTGCCGGCCCGGTGATCCGAGCCGCGCGATCAAGGCTTGAAGGATCGATTCGGGAGGGTCATCTCACCGCAAGCGCGGACCTCAACTGGTACGCGTGCAGACCCGGCTTGTCACGGACGGCGGTGACGCTTGCGCGCCGTGACTGCCTTCCCGGCCGGGGCCGGCGTCGCGGCCGGCGCGGGTGTGCCCACGGGCCACGTCGGGCAGCCGGGCACGACGTTCAGCGGAACGCGCGGCGCCATGATCGACACCGGGTCGGTGCTGTGGTGAAACCCGAGCAGGTGGCCCCACTCGTGCGCGAGCACGCTGCACATCGCGGCTACCCAGAGCGCCGCGTCCTCGTCGGCCGGCATCGGATAGAACAGCGGTTGCAGCGCGATCACGCAGCCGCCATCGCGCGCCGCGGCCCAGGCGTGCGTGTCGCCGACCCAGGTCGCCCGCACCACGCCCACCTTCCCGGGGCACAGGGGCGAGCGCGCCCAGTACGCGTGGGCCGCCGCCAGCCAGGCCCGCACCTGCGGGTCGTTGGCCGGGTCCGCCGGCGTGCGTGGCGGATCCGCGGAGCGGGCGCGCACCGGTAGGACGAACGGGGCCAGCACCGCGGAGACGAGCACGACGACGGCGAAGGTTCGGGCTTGGGACACGCCCCTGTAATCGGCCGCGGCGCGCGAGACCGCAGCCGACCCGGCGATCTGACCTGGACGCGACGAAAGCGCGTGAACATCCGTCCAGATCGTCTATCGTTGGTTATTGAACGCTCAGCAGGAGTTCTGCAAAACGAGCGGCGAACGGCCTGTCCAGGCAGTCACGGTGGAGCGGCAGGCCCACCCTGGATCGGGGCGGCATGAGTGGTCAGACGGCAGTGCAGCAGGACCCCGCGGTGGTGCGCGCGCCCGCGCGGCCAGCAGCCGCGCAGGGACGTTCCCGGCGTTCGCCCGCGATGCCGTTGGCGGTCGCGGGCCTGCTGCTCGCGACGCTGTTCCTCACGTTGTTCTACGGCGAGGCTCGCTACCGCAGCTGCATCCAGCGTGTCGAGGCACAGTTCCCGGCGGTGCCGGTGTCCGCACTCAACCAGCGGGCCACGGGACCGTTGAAGGTGTCCTTCTCGGACGAGCGTGCCCGAGCGCTTACCGGCTGCACTCGGCTGTGAGGTCAACCAAGATGACTGGACATGCGCGAGCCCTCGCGCTCGCTATGGCGTGCGTCGTGACCGGCGCGATGCCCGCCGCGGCCTCCGCCGCGTCACGTAACCGGGACGTGGCGATCTCCGCGGCCGCGCTGCGACTCGACACCAAGGGCAGGGTCGGCGTGACGCTCGTCTGCTCCCGCCACGCCCAGCGCAGCCGCTGCCGCGGACGCCTGACGCTGGACGGCCGCAGCGGCGCCGTCGCCAACAAGCGCCTCGGCAGGCTCAATTACACGATCGCGCGCGGAAAGTCGCGGCGCGTCTCGGTGACGATCACGACCGCTGCGCGCTTGGAGGTCGCACGACTCGGCCGGCTGACGGTACGCGCCACGACGCGCGGTGCCCGGCAGAACCGGACGCGGCTGCTCAGCCTGCGTCCCGCCACGCCCGCCCCAGCCGAAGGCGGCCAGCCCGCGCTTCCCGCTGCCGGCGTCGCCGGGCCGGCGGGCGACACCGGACCAGCCGGCGCGCAGGGGATCGCCGGCCCGCAGGGCGCCGCGAGCACGACCGCCGGGCCGAGCGGGCCGGCGGGCGAGACCGGCGCGAGCGGCAGCACGGGCGAGACCGGTGATCCGGGCGCCCGCGGCTCGACAGGCCCGGCGGGCGTTCAGGGCGCGACGGGCCCAGCCGGCCCGCAGGGCAACACGGGGCCCAGCGGCCCGCAGGGCCCGACCGGCGCCGCGGGCGCGCAAGGTCCGGCCGGCGTGACCGGCGATACCGGCGCGACCGGCCCCCAGGGCTCGACCGGCTCGACCGGCTCACAGGGCCCGGCCGGCCCCACGGGCGTCGCGGGGCCCGCCGGCGCCAACGGCAACACGGGTGCGACCGGCGCCACGGGCGATACGGGAGCCAGCGGAGCGACCGGGCCCGCCGGGCTGAAGGGCGACACCGGCCCAGCCGGCCCGCAGGGGAACGCCGGGTCGGCAGGTCCGCAAGGCAGCGACGGCGCGCCGGGCGCCGGCGGACAGACCGGCGCGACCGGTGCGACCGGTGCCGCCGGGCCAAAGGGGGACACCGGCGCGAGCGGCGCGGCCGGGCCGGTCGGCTCCCAGGGATCGAAGGGGGACACCGGCGCGACGGGCGCACAGGGACCGACCGGACCGCAGGGCACGACCGGGCAGACCGGCCCGGTGGGAACGCAGGGCGCGGCCGGACCGACCGGGCAGACCGGCGCCGCCGGCCCGCAGGGCCCGACGGGCGCGACCGGGCAGACCGGGGCCACCGGTCCACAGGCGGTGCCGCAGCGGATCCAGGGCGTGACGAGCACCGTCGCTGCGCTCGCGACCCGGACCCGGCTCTCGCTCACCGTCGACTGCCCGGCGGGAACCGCGGCGCTCGGCGGCGGCGGACGGATCGTGCCCGCGCCGGCGAACACGGCCGAGAACGACCGTCTCGTCCTGCAGACCTCGTTCCCGCTCGACGCTGACACCTGGCAGATCACGGTCATCGCCACGCAGGCGATCGACGACGCCGCGGGCTCCTTCCAGGTCACGCCGTACGTCGTCTGCACCACCTGAGCGCGGCCCACGTTGCCCCCGGGCCAGCCCCGGGGGCAACAGATGACCTACACCCGCAGCAGCGCGGCGGCCTCGGGGTGGCCGCAGAAATCGGCCCAGCCGGCCGCGTCGCCGCCGTGCAGCTCGTCGCGCAGCGACGGGTCGGCGCCCAGCTCGAGCAGCGCGCGGATCGCGTCCAGGTGCCCGTCCTGGGCGGCGAGGTGCAGCGGCGTGACGCCCTGCCCGTGCGTGGGCCCGCCGAACGAGCCGCGGCCGTTCACGTCGGCCCCGAGCGCGACGAGGCGGCGGATCGCGTCGACCTGCCCGCGCGCCGCCGCCCAGGTCAGCGCGCTGCCGCGGTAGACGTCGGCGTCGACGCGCGCGCCGTGCGCCACCAGCCGTTCGAGCGCGTCGGCGCGGTCGCTGCGCGCCGCCCACGCCAGCGCCTCGTCGAGCACCTCCTGCGGATCGTCTGACGGTCGCCAGGCGGGGAACCCGCTGTGGGGGCGGTAGAAGCCGCGCTGCGCACCCGCCTGCGGCGTGCCGGCGAGCTCGTCGATCAGCGCCAGGTCGCCGAGCCCGGCCGCGACGCGCAGGTTGCGCGGGTACAGCCCGTGCGACGCGAGCAGCTCCGCCACCTCGCGGTGGCCCCAGAACAGCGCGACGACCAGCGGCGTGCCGCCCTCCCCGCGGGCCGGCACGTCGACGCGCACGCCCGCGTCGAGCAGCGGCTGCGCCAGCCGCACGAGCCCGGAATAGGCCGCCTGGTGCAGCGGCGTCCACCCGTGGGCGTTGCCGCGCGAGGGATCCGCGCCGCGGGCCAGCAGCAGCTCGACGAGCCGCTCGTCGTGGGTCGCGCCGGCCATCCCCAGCAGGTCGTTGCCGTTCGTGCCGCGCGCCCGGACGAGATGCGGGAAGCGGTCGAGCTGCTCGCGCAGGCCGTCGACGTCGTGCGCCTCGAGCGCGCGGTAGGCGCGAGCGAACGGCTCGCCGCTGTCGCGCAGGCCCTGCACGTGCCGGCGCAGCGCGGCCCAGCTCCCGAAGCCGTGCACCCGGGCCACGACGAGCCGCGCGCCGCCCGCGCTGAGCGGCGCGCCCACGCGCTCGAACGCGGCCAGCGCGCCAGGCGTTCCGTCCTGGGCGGACTCGCGCAGCCCGTAGGCGCGCCCCTCGTAGTAGTCGAGGTCCTCGTGGTAGGCGTGCTCGAGCGCGTCGCCGTGCGCGGCGAGCCGCTCGACGTACGCGCGCAGCCGCGGCCAGCTCGCGAACCCGTACTCGCGCGCGATCGCGCGCTGGGCGGCGGAGAGCCGCGGGGCATCGCCGGGGCGCGCGGCCGGCGGGAGCGGGGCGTCGCCCGCGGGCTCGCCGGGGCGCGCGGCCGGTGGGAGCGGGGCGTCGCCCGCGCCGAGCCGTGCCAGCGCCGCGGGCTCGCCGGCGCGCGCCGCCCGCAGCAGGTCCTTGGCCTGCTTGCGCAGCTGCTCCAGGCTCGGAGCGGCAGGCAGATCAGACACGTGCAGCCTCCTTTCCCACTCGCCCGCGGTCCGCGGTCACCGGGCGGAAAAGAAGGTCGCAGAGCATGTCGGTGCTGCCTCGGAGTGGGCTCGGCCCTGCCCGCGGACGGGGCGCGGCTCCGAGGCCGCGCGATCCGCCGAGTCTACTCCGCGGCGAGCGTCAGACAGCGCCGCGCGTCCTGGTAGCGCTCGTCGCCGCGCTGGGTCGCGCACGCAGCGTAGGTCCCGGGCTCGACCGGCGCGCGCTCGCCGGGGTCGAGCATCCCGTCGTAGATGAGCGCGCCCGCGCGCCGCAACCGCAGCCGCACCGGCGCCGGGCTGCGACTCGCGACGGCCACGCCGGAGCTGCTCGCGTCGACGCGCAGCGCCGGGTCGTAGCGCAGGGTCTCAAAGCGCCACGAGAAGTCGAACGGGTAGTCGCGACCGCTGTTGTGAACCACGCCCGCGGCACGCGCGGTGTACCAGCGCGCGCGGGACAGCGGCCGGTGCGGGAAGAGCCCGAAGCCGCCGCCGAGGTCCAGGCCGGTGATCGCCACCGCGCCGCGCGCCGACGTGAGCGAGACGCGCGAAAGGTCCACCGTGCTCCCCTCGGTGTAGGCCCACGGCCCGTTGAAGTTCACCGTCAGCATGTACCCGGCGCGGATCACTCCGGGCAGCTTGTCGTAGGGGTCAGGGATCTCCAGCCCGGGCTCGGGCCCCGCGGTGGGGACGTCGCGCGAGCGCGCCGGCGGCCACGGGTACAACGTCAGCGACGACGTGCGGGCCGAGTCGTCGTTGCCGTCGAGCACCTTCAGGCACGTGAAGTCCCCGACCGCGGCGTAGCCGGTCACGCGCAGCCGCGGCTCGAGCAGCGCGATCCGGTGATACGGGACCAGCAGCCACATCTCGAGCGCGTCGGGGCCTTCGGCGAGCAGGCTCGCGGGCCCCGTGGCGGCGCCCAGCGGCGTGTAGAACGGGCTCGCCGGGTCCTCGGCGTGGCCGAACTCGTCGCTGTTGGCGAGGTAGACGTCGTGCAGCCGGCAGCCCTCGCTGGCCGTCGGGTCCATCGCCGCCAAAGGCGCGACGCCGGCCTCTGAGCGCCACGCGTTGAGCGTGTCGATCGGACCCTCGGCTGCCGCCGCGGCGGGCGCCCACGCCAGCGCGGCGAGCAGAAACGTCAGTATGCGGACCATCGAGACCAGACGCTAGCGACCGCGCCGGGTTTCTTCCGCAAGATTCCTCTCGCTAGCGCGCCGGCGCGCGCCGCCTCCCGCCTGACGGTGGAATACTCCCGCGGGGAGAACGTTTCGCAGGGGAGGAAAGCGCCATGTCCAGGTGGCTCTGTTTCGCGCTGTTCGCGCTCATGCTCGCGCCCGCGCAGGCGGCGGGTGCGACGACCGAGTTCCGCACGTCGTTCGAGGCGGGCGACCCACCGCCGGCACCCGCGCTCGAGCGCCAGTCCGGCGTCACGGCCGGGACGCAGGCCGTGGTCCAGACGGCCACCGCGAGTGCGGAGAACCCGCCCAACGAGACCGCGCCGAAGGCGTTCGACGGCAGCGCGGACACGAAGTGGCTCGCGTTCGCGCCCAGCGGCTGGCTGCAGGCCCAGCTCGCCGCGCCGGTCGCGGTCGTCAGCTACACGGTCACGTCGGGCAACGACGCCCCGGGGCGCGACCCGCGCGACTGGACGCTCGCCGGCTCTGACGACGGCGCCACGTGGACGGCGCTCGACACCCAGACCGGCCAGGACTTCGGCGCGCGCGGCCAGTCGAGGAGCTACACGCTCGCCAACGCCACCGCGTACGGCTACTACCGCCTGACGATCACCGCCAACCACGGCGATCCGATCACGCAGCTCGCCGAGCTGACGCTCGACGGCGCGACCGCGCAGCCCGGCATGCGCGTCGCGGTCGACAGCGGGCCGACGGCGGGCCCGAACATCAAGCCGAACGCCGGCTTCAGCGGCCTGCACGCGCTCAAGTACGCGGGTGAGCAGACCGTCGACGGCCGCGGCTACGCCGACACGAAGCTCTTCGACACGAACCTGGCCGTGACCGGCGACAGCCGGCTCAGCTACGAGCTCTTCCCCGCGCTTGGCGGAGACCTGCACTACCCGAGCACGTACTCGGGCGTGGACCTCGTGTTCAGCGACGGCAGCACGCTCAGCGACCACGGGATCAAGGAGCTCTACCCCGACCAGTGGAACCACCGCACGGTCGACCTCGGCGCGTACGCCGGCCGCACGATCACGAAGATCCTGATCGGCTACGACGACCCCAACGGCAAGGCGCGCTTCAGCGGCTGGCTGGATGACCTGGCGATCACGGCGCAGCCGGCGCGCACCACGTCCAGCCACCTGTCGGACTGGGCGCTCACGACGCGCGGGACGAACTCGTCCGGCTCGTTCAGCCGCGGCAACAACTTCCCCGCCACGGCCGTCCCGCACGGCTTCAACTTCTGGACGCCGGAGACGAACGCCAACTCACTCGACTGGCTCTACGACTACGCCAGGGCCAACAACGCCGACAACCTGCCGACGCTTGAGGCGTTCGGGCTGAGCCACGAGCCGAGCCCCTGGATGGGCGACCGCCAGACGTTCCAGGTGATGCCGTCGCTCGGCACCGACACGAGCCGCAGCGCGCGGGCGCTGCCGTTCCACCACGCCAACGAGATCGCGCACCCGAACTACTACGCCGTCACGTTCGACGACGGCATCAAGGGCGAGATCGCGCCGACCGACCACGCCGCGGCGCTGCGGTTCACGTTCCCCGGCGACGCCACGCTGATCTTCGACAACGTCGACCGCGGGACGGCGAGCCTCAGCATCGACCAGGCCCACAACGCGCTCACCGCGGTCTCTGACACCAACGACTCAAACGGCGCGACGCCGATGTACATCTACGCGACGTTCGACCGTCCGATGACGGCCAGCGCGACAACCCGCGACCGCACCGGCTGGGCGAAGTTCAGCGGCTCGACGGTGACGATGCGGATCGCCACCTCGCTGATCTCGCCGGCGCAGGCGCAGCGCAACCTCGCGCTCGAGATCGCGCCCACCGACACGTTCGACTCGGTCGAGGGCCGCGCCCAGGCCGCGTGGGACCGCAAGCTCGGCGCGATCGAGGTCCAGGGCGCCAGCGACGACCAGAAGACCACGCTCTACTCGAATCTCTACCGGCTCAACCTGTATCCGAACTCAGGCTTCGAGGACACGCCGGCGGGCATCGCGCACATGGTCCAGTCGCCGCTCGCGGACCCGGCGGTGGTGCCCGGCAAGGTCTACGTCAACAACGGCTTCTGGGACACCTACCGGACGGCCTGGCCGGCCTACGCCCTGCTCTATCCCAAAGACGCCGGGGAGCTCGTGGACGGGTTCGTCCAGCAGTACCGCGACACCGGCTGGATCTCGCGCTGGTCCTCGCCCGGCGCCGCGAACCTGATGACCGGGACGAGCTCGGACGTCGCGTTCGCCGACGCCTACCTCAAGGGCGTCAAGTTCGACGCCGCGGGCGCCTACGCCGCCGCCCTGAAGGACGCGACGGTCGCGCCGCCCGGCGACCCGTTCGACTCCGACGTCGGGCGCAAGGGCCTCGTCAAGTCGATCTTCCTCGGCTACACGCCCAACCAGGTCGCCGAGGGCCTCTCGTGGGCGCTCGAGGGCTACATCAACGACTACGGGATCGGCAACCTGGCCGCCGCGCTCGGCCACTCAGACGAGGCCGGCTACTTCCTCAGCCGCGCCCAGGGCTACACGCGGCTGTTCGACCCGCGCGTCGGCTTCTTCCAGGGAAGATCGGCGAGCGGCGACTGGACGACCGACCCGAGCGTCTTCGACCCGCGCGTGTGGCGCCAGGGCGGCGACTACACGGAGACCGACGGCTGGAACTTCGCATTCCACGCGCCGCAGGACGGGCAGGGCCTGGCCGACCTCTACGGCGGCCGCGACGGGCTGGCGGCCAAGCTCGACCAGTTCTTCGCCACGCCGGAGACCGCCCAGTTCCCCGGCACCTACGGCGGCACGATCCACGAGATGCTCGAGGCGCGCGACGTCCGCATGGGCCAGTGGGGCGCGAGCAACCAGGTCTCACATCACATCCCGTACATGTACGACTACGCCGGGCAGCCGTGGAAGACCCAGGCGCTGGTGCGCGAGGCGACGCGCCGGCTCTTCCTCGGATCGGACATCGGCCAGGGCTATCCGGGCGACGAGGACAACGGCGAGATGTCCGCCTGGTGGCTGTTCAGCGCGCTCGGCTTCTACCCCCTGCAGGCCGGCAGCCCGAACTACGTGCTCGGCTCGCCGCTCTTCACGCGCGCGGTCGTGCACCTGGACGGGCGCGACCTGGTCATCAACGCGCCGCGCAACAGCGCGAGCAACGTCTACGTCCAGGGCGTGCGGCTCAACGGCCGGCGGCTCGACCGGACGTGGTTCTCCCAACGCGACATCGCGCGCGGCGGGACGCTCGACTTCGACCTCGGCCCGACCCCGTCCCATTGGGGCGCCGACGGTCCGCCGCCGTCGCTCACCACCGGCGCCAAGGCGCCGTATCCGCTGACCGACGCGGCCGGCCTCGGCGACGGCGAGCCGAGCGCGCACGCGCTGTTCGACGACGACTCGCGCACCACGGCGTCCGCGCACGCGGTCGAGTTCGCGCTCGACCGCACGCGTCACGTGAGCTACTACACGCTCACCTCGGCGCCCACCGCCGGCGCCGATCCGAGCGCCTGGATCGTCAAGGGCACGAGCGACGGGCGCCACTGGAAGGTGCTCGACCTGCGCTGGAAGCAGACGTTCCCGTGGCGCTCGCAGACGCGCCCGTTCGCGCTGCGCCACGCCGCCGACGTCAACCGCGTGCGGATCGACTTCGCGGGCAAGCCGGCGACGCTGGGCGAGGTCGAAATCCTGTCAGACCGGGCGGTCCCGCCCTCGCCGCTCACCATGCGCGCGGACACCGCGGCCGGGCGCGCCGGGGACACCGTGCAGGTGCCCGTCACGGTCACCGACAGCCGCCCGCATCCACCCGCATGCACGCTGACCGCGACGGGCTGGACGACCCAGACCGGTCCGTGCACGTCGCTCGACGTCACGATCCCGGCGGGCACGGCCCCGGGCAGCTACCCGCTGCGGCTCGTCGCGCGCGCCGGCGGCGCCACGGCGCGCGTGGAGACGTCGATCACCGTGATCGGCAACACGATCACGTTCACGCCCGGCACCGACGCCGAGGCGCCGTGGCTGTTCGAGACCGGCGGCTCGCAGCTCGACGGCGCGATCTACGACGGCCACGGCCGCTTCGCCGACAACGGCGCGCACTTCACGTACCGCTTCCCGGTACCGCGGGGCGTCGCCCAGGCGAAGCTGACGCTCGAACTCGGCAACGAGTTCCTGGTCAACGTGTCGCCCGACAACAGCACGTGGAAGGAGGTCCTGCGCGAGCCCACCCAGGAGCACGACCAGAACAACTACGGGCCGCGCGATCTGACCGTGGACACCAGCGGGTCGTGGCTCTACGTCAAGGTGAGCGACGCGTTCCCGAACGACGGCTGGGGCGGCTGGCTCGGGAAGCTGACGCTCACCTACTGATGGACCGAGGTCCCTGCGTGCGCGCCGAACGGCTCCTCCGCCAGCCATGCGGTGAGCTCGTCGGCCGCGCACGCGGGGCTGAAGAAGTAGCCCTGGGCGCTGTCGCAGCCGTACTCGTGCAGCCTCTCCAGCGCGACCTCGTCCTCGATGCCCTCGGCGACGACGGTCAGATCGAGGTTGTGCGCCAGCTCGATCGTCGAGCGGACGATCACCGCGTCGCCCGGGATGGAGGCGAGGTTCGTGACGAAGCAGCGATCGATCTTGATCTGGTCGATCGGCAGTTTCTGCAGGTAGGCCAGTGACGAATAGCCGGTGCCGAAGTCGTCGATCGACACCGTCACCCCCAGGTCGTGCAGGCGCGCCAGCACTTCGGGAGCGGCGGCCTCGATCAGCGCGCCCTCCGTGAGCTCGAGTGTCAGCCGCCCCGGTGGGGTGCCCCACCGCTCGGTCAACTCGGCGACGGTGTCGGGGAGGTCGCCGGCACGGCGCAACGTGCGGGCCGAGATGTTGACCGCCACGGTGACGTCGAGGCCCTGGTCGCGCCACACGCGCTGTTGGCGCAAGGTCTCGTTGAGCACCCATCTCGTCACCGGCGCGATCAAGGCGGTGCGCTCCACCTCGGGCACGAAGCTGCCGGGAAGCAGCAGACCGTGCCGGGGATGGCGCCAGCGAACCAATGCCTCGACGCCGAACGTCCGGCGAGTCACGAGGTCGATCACGGGCTGGTAGTGGACGACCAGCTCGTCGCGGGCGATGCATTGACGCAGGTCGCCGAGCAGGGCGAGCTGACGAGCGGTCTGCTTCTCCTGCGCGGCCTCGAACACGGCGTAGCCGCTGCCCGTTCGCTTGGCGTCGTACATCGCCAGGTCGGCGCGGCGAAGCAGATCGGCGGTGGTGGTGCCGTGCTCGGGGTACAGGGCGATGCCGATGCTGGCGGACACGCAGAAGGCCTCGTCATCGATCACGAAGGCCGGCTCGCACGCCTGCTGGATCTTCCACGCCGCCGTCGCCGCCGCGGTCAGGTCGGTCTCGCTGTCGAGCAGGATCGCGAACTCGTCTCCGCCGAGTCGCGCGACCGTGTCGGTGTCGCGGACGGAGGCGAGGAGACGCTTGCCGAGTTCGGTGAGCAGCGCGTCGCCCTGGTCGTGCCCGAGCGTGTCGTTGACCTGCTTGAAGTCGTCCAGATCCATGATCAGCACGGCGCGCGGCTCGCCGGCGCGCTCCGCGGAGGCGATCGCCCGCTCCATGCGGTCGCCGAGGAGGGTGCGGTTGGGCAGCCCGGTGAGAGCGTCGTGGAGCGCCTGGTGTCCGAGCGCCTCGATGTGCGCCTTGCGCTCGGACATGTCGCGGATGCAGCCGATGGTGAGGGTGCGGTCGCCGATCTGGATCTCGCTCGTCTCCACGTCCATCGGGAAGCACGAGCCGTCCTTGCGGCGGCCGACCGCTTGGGTGGGCTCGGTGGGATCGGAGCGGCGGTCCGACGCCATCAGGAGCCGAAGCGGCTGCCCGATCACCTCCTCCTCGCTGTAGCCGAACAGCCGCCGCGCCGACGCGTTGAACGATTCGATGCGGCCTGTCTCGTCGGCGGTCACGATGCCGTCGGCGACGTTCTGCAGCACCGCCTGCGCGCGCAGCTCGCTGTCGCGCAACGCCGCGTTGAGGCTCGTGATGGACTGGAGCGAACGCCGCAACTCCTCGGACTGCGTGAACAGGTCGACGAACGCCGAGACCTTGGCGCGCAGCACTTCGGGGACGATCGGCGTGAAGATGAAGTCGATGGCGCCGGCGGCATAGGCGGTGGCGGTCGCCATCGGACTCGACCGCACCGAGGCGGTGACGAAGATGATCGGCGTGAGCCGCGTCTGGCTGCGCTCGCGGATCAGGTTGGCCGTCTCGTACCCGTCCATCGTCGGCATGCGGACGTCCATGAGGATGATTGCGAACGTCTGCTGCATCACGGCGCGCAGCGCGGCGCGTCCCGAGTCGGCCTCGACGATGGTGTGGCCGAGCGGCCCGAGCATGGCGCGGACCGCGAGGCGCTTGGCCGGGCTGTCGTCGACGACGAGGATCGTGGGTGGTTGGGCCGCGCTCGGCGCTTCGAGGGACTCGTGGCTGGTCATCAGCATCGCGCGACGCATTCGCCGAGGACGAGCATGAGGTCGTCGGCGTCGACGGGCTTGGAGACGTACTCGGAGGCGCCTGCGGCGGTGCAACGCTCGCGCTCTCCGGCGGTCACGTTGGCCGTGAGGGCGAGGATCGGAAGGTCCTGGCGCGAGCGGAGGCTGCGCATGGCTCGCATCGTCGCGTAGCCGTCCATGACCGGCATCATGATGTCGACGAGCACGACGTCGATGTCCGGCGTCTGCTCGAGCATCGCGATGCCCTCCCGTCCGCTCTCCGCGGAGACGACCTGGAGTCCGCGGCGCTCGAGCAAGGTGGTGAGGGCGAAGATGTTGCGGAAGTCGTCGTCGACGATCAGGGCCTTCTTGCCGGCCAGACCCGTGCCCACCGGTGGTTGGCGTCGCGGCGACGAAGCCTCGGATGCCTCCGCTGGGACGTGAGGCACCCATGGGAGATAGACGGTGAACGTGCTGCCCTGCTCGGGCGTGCTGGCGAGGGCGATCTCGCCCCCCAGCAGCCGTACCAGCTCGCGGCTGATCGACAGACCCAGTCCGGTCCCACCGTACTGTCGCGCCGTCGTGCCGTCGGCCTGGGCGAACGCCTCGAAGATGAGCTGCTGCGTGTCCGCCGGGATGCCGATGCCGGTGTCGGCGACGCTGAACGCGATCACCGCGTCCGCTCGGGCAAGCTCGCCGTTCGCCGCGCTCCAGCCGCTCTCCGCCCGGCGCATGAGCACGCTCACTTCCCCGTGCTCGGTGAACTTGAAGGCGTTGGAGAGGAGATTGTTCAGCACCTGGCGCAGGCGCCCGGGATCGGTCGCCATGTTCGGCGGAACGCCGCGGGCGAGCTGCACCGAGAAGCCGACGCCGTTCTGCTCGCCGACGAGGCCGAAGTCACGCTCCAGAGCATCCTTGAGGTCGTCCAGCGCCACCTCGCTGATCTCGAGCGTCACGGTCCCCGACTCGACCTTCGCGAGGTCGAGGATGTCGTTGAGCAGCCGCAGCAGGTCGTTGCCCGAGGAGTGGATGACGCTGGCGTACTCCACCTGCTCCTCGGTCAGGTTGTGCTCGGGATTGTCCTTGAGCACCTGGGCGAGGATCAGCAGGCTGTTGAGCGGCGTGCGCAGCTCGTGGGACATGTTCGAGAAGAACTCCGACTTGTACTTCGACGAGATCGCCAGCTGTTCGGCCTTCTCCTCGACCATGCGCTTGGCGAGCTCGACGTCCTGGCGCTTGCGTTCCACCTCGACGTTCTCCCCGGCGAGGCGGCTCGCCTCCTCGTAGGAGCCCCGAAGCTCCTGCTGGCGCGACTGCAGCTCCTGCGCCTGCGACTGGGATTGCTTGAGCAGGGTCTCGGTGAGGGTGTTCGCCTCGATCGTGTTGAGCACGAGCCCGATGCTCTCCGTGAGCTGGTCGAGGAACGCCTGGTGGGTGGCGCTGAAGCGGCTGAAGGACGCGAGTTCGACGACGGCTCGGACGGAGCCCTCGAACAGGATCGGCAGCACGATGATGTTCAGCGGCGACGCCTCGCCGAGGCCCGAGCTGATCCTGATGTAGTCGCTCGGGACCTCGGTCAGGAGGATGCGCTGCTTCTCCTGCGCGCACTGGCCGACGAGTCCCTCGCCGATGCGGAAATGGCTCGCCAGGTGCTTGCGCTCCTTGTACCCGTAGCCGGCCTGGTAGCGCAGCACCGGCTCCCCGCCGTCGTCGAGGCTGGCGAGCGTGTAGAAGACGCCGTGCTGCGCCGACACGAGCGGCGCCAGCTCGGAGAGGATCATGCTCGACACCGTGGCCAGGTCGCGCTGGCCCTGGAGCATGCGCGTGAAGCGCGCCAGGTTGGTCTTCAGCCAATCCTGCTCGGTGTTCTGGCGCGTCGTCTCGCGCAGGTTGCGGATCATCTCGTTGAGCTTGTCCTTGAGCACGGCGACCTCGCCGCTCGCCTCGACGCCGACCTGACGCGTGAGATCTCCCTCGGTCACCGCCGTCGCCACGTCGGCGATCGCCCGCACCTGATTGGTCAGGTTGGCCGCGAGCTGGTTGACGTTGTCGGTGAGGTCCTTCCAGACGCCGGCGACCTCCGCGGACTGCGCCTGACCGCCGAGCTTGCCCTCGACCCCGACCTCGCGCGCCACGCGCGTGACCTCTGAGGCAAACCGGTTGAGCTGGTCGACCATCGCGTTGACGGTGTTCTTGAGCTCGAGGAACTCGCCCTTGACGTCGGCGGAGATCTTCTTGCTCAGGTCGCCGTTGGCCACCGCGGTCGTCACCTCGGCGATGTTGCGCACCTGTCCGGTGAGGTTGCCCGCCATCAGGTTGACGTTGTCGGTCAGGTCCTTCCAGACGCCGCCCACTTCGATCGTGACGGCTGCCGCCTGGCCGAGCTTGCCCTCGGTCCCGACCTCGCGGGCCACCCGGGTCACCTCCGAGACGAACCCGTTGAGCTGGTCCACCATCGCGTTGAGCGTGTTTTTGAGCTCGAGCATCTCCCCGTGGACGTCCGCGGTGATCTTCTTGCTCAGGTCGCCGCTGGCGACCGCGCCGATCACGCGCTGCATCTCGATCGTGGGGCGCACGAGGTCGTCGATCAGGCCGTTGACCGACTCGACGGCCTCGAACCACACGCCGTCGGACCCTCGAAGCGCGACGCGCTGGGACAGCCGGCCCTCCTTGCCGACGACGCGGCCGACCCTCGCCAGTTCGAACCCCAGCTTCTGGTTTGCGGCGATGACGTCGTTGAGCCCGTCGGCGATCTTGCCCGGCACTCCGGTCCAGTCGAGCGGCATGCGCACGCTGAAGTCGCCGTTGCTGACCTCGGAGAGCACCCGCAGCAGTACCGTCTCGTCGAGGGAGCCGCCTTGCACCTGCCCCATCGTTCTGACCTCCGCCGTTGGGTCGTGTGGTCGGGTCCGCAGGCGCGCCCTCGACTCAACTTCATCCTACTGCTCAGGGAACTCCTACTGTGGGGGTTTCCACGGATCAGCGAGGCCGCAAGCGGGGCTCCTCGGCGCCTAGAGTCTGTTGATCTTTGATCCGTCGATGCGAGGTGGTGCGCCCGTGGATGCCGGGCGCCGGGCCCGTGCCTAGGCATACCGGTGCGTCTACCTGGGCACGGGCCCGGCCAATCCGGCGCCGCGGGCGTGCCGCATCGCGCGGCGGGGAAAGTTCAACAGGCTCCTAGGCGGCGCGGCGCAGTTCGAGCAGCTCGCGGTTGCCGCGCAGCTGCTCGAACGCGCGGGCGCGCGTCGGGCCGATGCTGCCGACGGGCATGTCGAGACGCTCGCCGATTAGGTGGTAGTCCTCCTCGAAGGCCAGCAGCGTCAGCAACGCGCGCCGGCGGCCCGGGAGCGCGGCGACGGCGCGGCCGACGACGGCGCGCTGCTCGGCGGCCAGCACGGCGTCCTCGGGCGTCTCGCCCGCGTTGGAGTCCCCCAGGCTGGGGTCGTCGCTCAGGTGCTCGCGCACCTGCGCCTGCAGGACCCGCAGGCACTCGCGCCGGGCGGTGGTGGCGAGCCAGCCGGGCAGCGCCTCGGGCTGGCGCAGGTTGGCGGTCAGCAGCCGCAGCCACGTGTTCTGGACCGCGTCGTCGGCCTGGGCCGGAGTGAGCCGGAAGCGGCGCGTGATGTCTCGCAGGAGCGGCTCGTAGCGGGTGACGAGGACGTTCCAGTCATGGTCGTCGAGGAGGGGCACGCTCCAACCCTCCCGGCACGCTCCGCCCCCCGGTATGGGGGAAGTCCCTTAATCGAGAGCGGGGAGCGTGGTCCAGGGTCCGGTGCCGATGAGCACGGCGTGGTCGATCCCGAGCGCCTCGAAGCGCTCGTGGTCGAACTCGCGGGTGGAGATCGTCTTCGAGATCTCCTCGTAGGGACGGCCGGCCGCCTCGCAGTGTCGCCGCAGCACGTCGAGCTTGTGGCGGACCGTCTTGCCGCCGTCGGGGATGTCGAAGACGTTGCACGCGTCGGCGTAGCGCGCGACCAGCCGCAGCGTCTTCCGCTCGCCGGCGCCGCCGACGAGGATCGGCGGGCGCGACGTGGGCACGTTGAGCGGGCGCTCGGCATGGATGTGCGCGCCGTGGAACGGCGACGCGTCGCCCGCGAACATGCGGTGCGCGAGCTGCAGGGTCTCCTCGAGGATCGCGTAGCGCTCGCTCGGCAGCGGGAGCCCGAACGCGCGCGCCTCCTCGGCGTGGTAGCCGGCGCCGAGGCCGAGCCAGGCGCGGCCGCCCGACAGCGCGTCGAGCGTGCTGACCGCCTTGATCAGCAGCGCGCTCGCGCGGTAGGTGACGGCGCTGACCATCGCCCCGAGCCGGATCCGCTCGGTGCGCGCGGCGAGGTACCCGAGCGTCGTGTAGGCCTCGAGCATGGCGGAGTCCGGCGCGCTGCCGGGCGCGGCCTGCAGCAGATGGTCGGAGACCCAGAGCGTGTCGAAGCCGGCGGCGTCGGCCGCCTGCGCGACGCGCGTGAGGCCGCTCAGGCCCTCGGGCCAGGAATAGTCGGTGATGTTCAGGCTCACTCGCATGGAACTAAACCTTAGACATCTAATCCTTAGACATCAAGTAGACTTGCCGCCATGGACCGGCCGCCGATCGGGCTCCAGCTGACGAGGACCGCGCGCACGGTGGCCGCGGCGTTCGACCGCGCGCTGGTGCAGGCGGGCGGCTCCGCCCCGATCTGGCAGGTGCTGCTGCTCGTGCGGGCCGGGCAGAGCGCCACGCAGTCCGAGATGGCCGAGGCGATGGGGATCACGGGCGCGACGCTCACGCATCATCTGAACGCGATGGAGCGCAACGGGCTGGTGACGCGCCGGCGCGAGGCGGGCAACCGGCGCGTCCAGCACGTCGAGCTGACGGCGTCCGGGCTCGAGCTGTTCGAGCGCCTGCGCGACGTCGCGGTCCGCTACGACGCCGAGCTGCGCGCACGGCTCGGCGAGCAGGACGCGGCGCGGCTCGCCGAGCTGCTCGACCGCCTAGGGTCCGCGCCGTGATCGGGATCCACCATGGCGGGATGCTCGAGGTGCTCGTGGCCGCCGAGGGCGGGGAACCGCTCCCGTTCGCCGTCGAACGGCATACCTGACGGTTACAGTGCCTGAACCTCGGACAGGACGTCGCTGACGCTGGCCTTCGCGTCGCCGAACAGCATCGAGGTCTTCGGGTCGTAGAACAGCGGGTTGTCGATCCCCGCGAACCCGCTGCGCATCGAGCGCTTGAGGATGACCACGGAGGCGGACTTGTCGACGTCGAGGATCGGCATGCCGTAGATCGGCGAGTCGGTGACGGTGCGCGCCGCCGGGTTCGTGACGTCGTTGGCGCCGATCACCAGCGCGACGTCCGTGCGGGCGAACTCGCCGTTGATGTCGTCCATCTCCTTGAGCTTGTCGTACGGGACGTCGGCTTCGGCGAGCAGCACGTTCATGTGCCCGGGCATGCGCCCCGCGACCGGGTGGATCGCGTACAGCACCTCGACGCCGCGCCGCTCGAGCTCGGCGGCCAGTTCGGCGACCGCGCGCTGGGCCTGTGCGACCGCCATGCCGTAGCCTGGGACGACGACCACGAGCCGCGCGTAGGAGAGCTGGATGGCGACGTCGGCCGACGTGGTCGAGCGCGCGGTGCCGCCGCCTCCGGGCGCCGCGAGCGCCGCGCCGCCGCCGCCGGTGCCGACGCCGGCGAAGAAGACGTTGCCGACCGAGCGGTTCATCGCCTGGGCCATCTGCTGGGTGAGGATCGAGCCCGACGCGCCGACGAGCATGCCGGCGACGATCAGCGCCGTGTTCTGCAGCGCGATGCCGGCCGCCGCGGCGCTGAGCCCCGTGGCCGCGTTCAGGGTCGAGATCACGACCGGCATGTCCGCGCCGCCGATCGGGACCACGGCGAGCACGCCGAGCGCGCCGGCGAACACGAGGATGCCCCAGAACAGCGCCTCGGAGTCCGAGCCCGCGGCGATCACCACGGCCAGCGCGACCGCGATCGCCAGCAGCCCGAAGTTGACCTCCTTGGGCGTGTGCAGCCCGCCCTTCATGATCTCCTGGAGCTTCAGGAACGCGATGTTCGAGCCCCAGAAGCTGACGGAGCCGATGATCGCCGCGAACAGGATCGGGATCAGCGTGCGCGCCTCGAGGTTGCCGCCGGTGCTGCGGAACTCGACGATGCTGATCAGCGCCACCGCCCCGCCGCCGACGCCGTTGAAGAGCGCCACCATCTGCGGCATCGCGGTCATCTTCACGCCGCGCGCGGCCGGCACGCCGACGGCGGTGCCGATCGCCACGCCGATCACGATCAGGATCCAGTCGCCGACCTGGCGCTGCAGCAGCGTCGCCACGACCGCGATCGCCATGCCGACCGCCGCGATCTGGTTGCCGCGCACCGCCGTGCGCGGGCCGCGCAGCTGCCGCAGCCCCGTGATGAAGAGCGAGAAGGCGACGATGTACAGCAGGTTGATGAAGTCGTTACGACTCATCGCGGTCCGGCTTCTTGGTCTTGAACATCTCGAGCATCCGGTCGGTGACCAGGAAGCCGCCGACCACGTTGATCGTGCCGAAGGCGATCGCGATCACCAGCAGCACATCGTTGAGGAAGCCGTGCGCCGGGCCGATCAGCAGCAGGCCGCCGAGCACGACGATGCCGTGGATCGCGTTCGTGCCGCTCATCAGCGGCGTGTGCAGCGTGTTCGGCACCTTCGAGATCACCTCGAGGCCCACAAACGCCGCGAGGACGAGGATCGCGATCTCCGTCAGCAGGTCCATCAGCGCTCCACCACCTTGCCGTCGCGCACCACGCAGGCGCCCTTGACCACCTCGTCCTCGAAGTCGAAGCCGAGCTCGATCAGGCTCTGCACGTTGCGCGCGTACAGCGCGGACGCGTGCTCGGCCATCTCCGACGGCAGGTTCAGCGGCGTGGCGATCACCACGCCGCCGTCCGTCGTGTACGTCTCCCCGGGCTTGGCGAGCTCGCAGTTGCCGCCCGCCTCGCCCGCCAGGTCCACGATCACGCTGCCGGGCTTCATCAGCTCGACGGCGGACGCGGGGATCAGCTTCGGCGCCGGGCGGCCGGGGACCAGCGCGGTCGTGATGATCACGTCCGAGCGCCCCATCTGGACCGACAGCGCCGCGCGCTGGCGCTCCTGCTCCTCCGGCGTCAGCTCGCGTGCGTAGCCGCCCTCGGCCTCGGCGTCGCCGAGCCCCTCGACCTCGAAGAACTTCGCGCCGAGCGACTGGATCTGCTCTTTGACCGCGCTGCGGATGTCGAACGCGGTGACGACCGCGCCGAGCCGGCGGGCCGTGGCGATCGCCTGCAGGCCCGCCACGCCCGCGCCCAGCACCAGCACCTGCGCGGGCGGGACCGTGCCCGCGGCGGTCATGAACATCGGGAAGAAGCGCGGCAGCTCGTCCGCGGCGATCAGCACGGCGCGGTAGCCCGAGACCGTGGCCTGGCTGGACAGCGCGTCCATCGACTGCGCGCGCGAGATGCGCGGGATCGCCTCCATCGCCAGCGCGGTCGCGCCGGTCGCGGCGATCGCCTGCAGGCCGGCGGGGTTGCCGAGCGGGTTCAGGAAGCCGACGAGCGTCGTGCCGGGACCCAGCCGCGCCACCTCGGCGTCGCTGGGCGGCGCGACCTTGGCCACCACCTCGGCGCCCCACGGGTCGCCGAGCTCCGCACCGAGCGCGGTGTAGGCAGCGTCCGTGGCACCGGCAGTGAGCCCGGCACCGGGCTCGACGACGATCTCGTGCTCGGCCGCCTTGAGCCGTCGCACGACGTCAGGGACCAAGGCAACGCGCCGCTCGCGTGGAGCGGTCTCTGTGGGAACGCCAATCCTCACGAGTGCGACACCCTAACTCAAGTCCCGGTCATCAGCCGAGTCGCCGTCCGCCGTCGACCACCGATCTGGGCGCCTCGCGGTGCTGCCCGTGAGATCGATCAGCTCGCTGAGTGGTGTGGCGTCCGGCGAAACAATCGCGGTCATGCCGTGCAGCCTGACCGGCCGCACGGGCGGTTGCCACCGCGCTTTCTCCGAGTCCGGGTCGGTAGTTCCTACGGCGTGGCGAGCGGGAGCGGCACGCCGCGCCCGGCTTCCACGGCGAGCGCGAAGTGGCTCGAGAGCTGATCCTCGGTCAGCGCCGCCGCGGCCGCCGCGACACCCACCTCGTCGGTGCCGGTGATCACCCACGTGGGCGGGAAGTCCTCGTCGGCGGTCGCGGCGATCAGCCCCGAGCCCGCGCCCAGCGTGCGCTGCACCTCGCCCTTGGCGTCCAGCAGGGCGAGCCTGCCGCCGGCCGGCGCCGGCTTCGCGTACACGCCGGAGCTCGCGGGACCGCGCTCGAGCGAGCGGGCGGCGATGTCCTTGCGCACGTCCGGCCACGCGCCGACGAGGATCCGCAGTACTTCGCCGACCGACTGCTCGAGGCTCGAGCGCGCCACGGCCCGGATCCCCGCGTTCGCCAGCCGGGTCTCGACCTCGCTGCACGACCGCCCGACGTCGCCCATGCAGACGAGCCGCACGGGGAGCTTCTTGCCGTTGATGCCCGAGATGAACGGCTCCGGGAACGCCCCGACGACCGCCGGCACGCGCCCGGCGGTGTCGGCGTCGTGGTGGTCCCACCACACGCGGTCGCCGGCGTTGAGCTTGCGCTGCGCCGCGTCCTTGGAGACCTCGATGCCGTTGACGTAGTAGAACCAGCCGACGCGGCGGCCGTTCTCGCGCCCGCCCGACAGGCCGTCGATCTCCAGCGGGTTGCCGCCGCCCGTCCTGACCGTGAACGAGTGCTCGAGCAGGTCCAGCACCGTCTGTTCGGGCTTCGTCGAGCCGTTACGGCTGGGCGCGAGGCGCTCCGCGCCGAAGTCGCGCGACACGGTCACGCTCACGGGCTGGCTGGACGCGCCGCCGCAGCCGGCCGCCAGCAGGGCGAGGAGCACGATGACGGGACGGCGACGGATTGCCCGCATGGTATTAGAGAGGGTCGCCATGACGGTGAACCTGACCCGCATCTACACGCGGCTCGGCGACGGGGGCGAGACGCACCTCGGCGACATGAGCCGGGTCCCCAAGACGCACGTCCGCATCGAGGCCTACGGCACGGTCGACGAGCTCAACGCGCAACTGGGCGTGGCGCTCGCCGGCGAACTGCCCGAGCGCACCGCGGGCTGGCTCGCCCGCGTCCAGAACGACCTCTTCGACGTCGGCGCGGACATCTCCGTGCCGTCCGGCGGCAAGCGCGAGCGCCTGCGCGTGGTGCCCGAACAGACGGCGTGGCTCGAGTCCGCCTGCGACGAGGCGAACGCGCCGCTGCCGGCCTTGAAGTCGTTCGTCCTCCCCGGTGGGACGCCGGCCGCGGCGCAGCTGCACGTCTGCCGCACGGTCTGCCGGCGCGCCGAGCGGCGCGTGCTGGCCTGCGGCGACGAGGTCAACCCCGAGTGCGTGCGCTACCTCAACCGCCTTTCGGACCTGCTGTTCATCCTCTCGCGCGAGGTCAACCTGGCGGGCGCGGGCGGCGAGCCGCTGTGGGAGCCGGGACGCTACCGCTGAGCAGCAGCGCTCCGGCGGCCAGCGCCAGCGCTCCGGCGACGAAGGTCGTGTTGGCCGCGGCGTAGTCGAGCGTCTCGTGCGGGTGCGTCGCGAGCACGAGCGCCACCGCCGCGGCGCCCAGCGCCGGCCCGGCGACGAGCGTCCGCAGGCTCGGCAGCGCCTCCACGCGCAGCGCGGCGGCGGCCAGGCAGTTGAAGCCGGCGGCGACCAGGAAGCCGCCCACGACGTCGCTCGGGTAGTGGCTGCCGAGGATCAGGATCGAGAAGACGACGGCGACGGTCAGCGCGCCGCCGGCCGCGGCCGCGAGCCAGCGCCAGCGCGGCGGGCTGAGCAGCACGACAGCCAGCACGAGGCTCATCACGGCCGTGGTGTGCCCGCTCGGCCACGAGTGCGTGTGGACCGGGCGCGGCGCGGCGAGCGCGAGCTTGAGCAGCTCGGCCGTGAGCGTGGCGCCCAGGACGGACGCTCCGACGATGATCGCCGCCCGGCGCCGGCCCCCGAGCAGGGCGCCCGTTACGAGCGCCAGCAACATCACGGCGAACGCCGGCGGGTCGAAGGCGTGGAAGATCGGCGCCGCGAAGCCGGCTCCGGGCGTGTCGCCCTCGGCCATGAACGCGTCGAGCACGCGCGTGTCGGCATGCTGCGCGGCGGCGACGTGGGTCGCGAGCGCGTAGACGACGGCGGCGAGGGCAGCGCACAGCGCGGCGGCGACGAGGGGGCGGCGGGGCATTCGTCTGGTTCAGGCTACCCGGCTGAGCCGCAGCCGGACGTCCTCGAGCGGCGGCGGCGCGACCATCAGCTGCCAGCCGCGCGGCGTCAGCGCATAGACGCCGTCGCTCTCGCGCAGGACGATTCGCGGGCGTGCCGCGTTCGTGGTGGCCAGCGGAGCCTGCGACAGCGGCCACTTGCCGTAGCCCGCCAGCCGCCCGATCGCGCGCCGCACCTGGGCGTGGCTGACGCCGCGCTCGAGCAGCGCATGGACCATCGCCGCCTCGGTCACGTCCTCGACCGAGTAGACGTGCGGGTCGCCCTGGTCCTGCGAGGCGCGGATGTAGCCCCAGCGCGCCCACTGGCCGATCGTGTTGCCGGTCACGCCCGCCATCTCGCCCACCTCGCCGGCGAGGAAATGGCCGTGCGGTCTGGCTCTGCGTGCCGGCACGCTCGCACCGTCACCCGTCCGGGTCGAGCAACCTCACCGCGGCGTCACGGTCGGGGACGCGCAGCTTGCGCAGGATCGCGGCGACGTGGCTTCGCACCGTCGCGGGGCTGACGACGAGCGTGCGGGCGATCTGCGCCGTGGTCATCTTGCGGCGCATCAGCTCGAGCACCTCCCACTCGCGCGAGGTCAGGCGCGGCTCGCCCTCGCGCGAGGGCATCAGCGCGCGCCGGCGCGGCGCGCGGTCGCGGAACTCCTCGACCAGCCGGGTCACGAGCGTCACGGGTAGAGCGGCCTCGCCGGCCATCACGTCGCGCAGCGCGGAGGGAAGCCGCTCGGACTCCGTGTCCTTGAGCAGGTAGCCCGCCGCGCCGGCTCGCAGCGCCGCGAAGACGTGCCCGTCGTCGCGCGAGATCGTGAGCATCACGACGCGCGTGGACGGCAGCCGGGCCGTGATCTCCCACGCCGCGGCCAGCCCGCTGCCGGGCATGTTGACGTCCAGCAGAGCTAACTCGGGTTGCTCGCGCAACGCGGCGTCCACCGCGCCGGGGGCATCCTCGGCCGTGGCGATCACCGTGAAGCCGCCGTCCGCTTGCAGGACGGCCGCGATGTCCGCGCGCGTCGGCGCGTGGTCATCGGCGATCAGCACACGGACTGTCGCTATGGCAGCACCACCTGCACCAGAGTACCCGCGCCGCGGACGGATTCGAGGCTGAACTGCCCGCCGACCTGCTCAGCCCGCTCGCGCATCGCGATCAGCCCGTAGCCGGCGACGCCGAGCCCGCTGCTGGCGCCGTCGCGGAACCCGCAGCCGTCGTCGATCACGCGGATCGCGAGCGGCGTGCCCTGCAGATCCACCCGCACGTGGAGCGCGCCGCCGTGGTTGGCGGCGTTGCGCACGGCCTCGGACACGATCCGGAACAGCTCCTGGCGCACGTCGTCGGCGATGTCGTCGGACTCGCGCACGTTGACCTGGACCTCGACGCCGCACTCGACGGCCAGCCGTGCGCCGAGCCGCTCCATCGCGACGTGCAGCGGCTGGTAGGCGGGCGGGACGAGCGCCTCGATGGCGCGGCGCGAATCCTCCAGCGCGCGCTCGGCGGCGTCCAGGATCTCGACGCCGTCGGCCTCGGTCGAGAGGCGCCCCGCGCGGCGCCGGATGAACGCCAGCTCCTGGGCCACGCCGTCGTGCAGCTCGCGGGCGAGGCGGCGGCGCTCGTGCTCGATCGCCGCGGTGGTGCGTTCGGCGAGGCGGGCGCGCAGCTGGGTCACGACCCCGGTCAGCAGCGCGACCCAGCCGAGTACTCGCAGCGCGTCCCCGAGGTGGACGGCGCCCGGGTCCACGGCGGGGTACAGCGCGGAGTCGAGCTTCGCGAAGCCCGCCAGCACGACCGCGACGGCGGCCCAGCGCAGCATCGCCTCGCCGCGCGCCTCCGCGCGCCGGGCAAGCCCGACGGCGGCGAGGACGAGCGTCGCGGCGGTCGCCGCCTCGACGAGCAGGCGGCCGAACCGCGGATGCAGGTCGACCGGCGCCGGGCCGGCGATCAGCGCCGCCAGCGCGGCGACGACGACGCCCAGGCCGGCGGCGGTCAGCCACACGGTGCGCCGCGAGGTCGCGAGCCGGCGCGCGGGCGCGTACGCGGCGATCGCCAGCATCACGGTGCCGGCGAGATTGCCGCCCAGGCTGATCCGCTCGGCGGGCGCCGACCGCGGCGTGCCGCCGACGATCAGCGCGGCCACGGTCAGCGAGCTGACCGCGAGCGTCACGAGCCCGGCCGACAACCACAGGTGGTCGGCGCGCGACCCGGGCCCACACTGCCGCAGCAGGAGGACGACCGTCGTGACCGCGAGCAGCGACCCGCCGGTTTCCAGCGCCACCCTGAGTGAGGGCGCGTCAAAGGACATGCGCAGCCACGGCACGGCCACCACCGCCAGCGAGACCGCCGCGGCACCAGCCGCCGCGAGCGACACTGTGGGAAGCGCCGGCTTCCGAGCCGGTCCTAGCTCCATCTGATCCACCCTCCGAACCTCCGAACCCGCCGGTGTTCTATCTCAAGCGGAGCCCCTTGGGCAAGCCGCCCGGAAGGAGCTTCGGAGCCGCGGGACGCGTGTAAACGGCTTCGGCCTATATACCGATAATCAGCCTTTCGTTGTCAAGAGCGCTCTTGCGCCCTCTCTACCGGCATCTGACGGACCTTTGAACGGTTCTGCTGAACATACGTCCAGAGATGGCGAAAAGTCGGTCGGGGCTGACCAGAAGGGAAGCCGCCCGGTTCGCATGCCGACCCTCGCGGCCGGTCCGCGCTGCTCGGCGGCGGTGGTGGTGGCTCGTCAGCGGCAGTCTGCGGCGTAGCGACAAGCGACGATCGCCGGCTGCTCGACCGGGCGGCCCGCGTCGATCGACCAGGCCAGGCGGATCAGTTGCGCGTGCGTCCAGGCGAGCGGGGTCGCGGAGCCGGTGCCGCTTCCGGGCTCGTCGCCCGGCTGGCCGGCGGGCGGGTGGTCGTCCCAGACCTGCTCGGGCAGCATCGCGCCCCCGTTGGCGGTCGCCGCGATCGCCCGCAGGCGCGCCGCGGCGCCGGCCCGATCGCCGGAGGCGAGCTCGTACTCGCCGCGCTCGCCGGCGAAGATCGGCCACAGGCGGCCGGTGTTCCCCGGGCCGGAGAACGGGCCGCCGCTGAGTGTCTCGCCGTAGCCGTCGAAGTTGTAGCGGTGCCAGAACATGCCGCGCGGCGTCTGCACGCCGAGCTCGCGGTCGACGACGGGCAGCGTCGAGCGGATCGCGGGCGCGTCGGCGCGCATGACCCCGAGCCGCACGAGCTCGAGGAAGCTCGGGTCCACGACGGCGCGCTGGTCGATCGTCGGGCCGCCGTCCCCGATCGTGTACGTGGTGCCCGCGTCGGCGTTGCCGTCGACGGTCAGGCGCAGGAAGTACGGATCGCGCGAGAGCGGGCCGGTGGTGGTGACCGTCCAGGTCGCGACGCTGCGCTGCCACGCGTCGGCGGTCTGCCGGTAGCGCGCGGCCGCCGCGGCGTCGTGGTTGCGGTCGGCGATCGCCGCTGCACAGACGAGCCCGGCGACCTCGGCCGCGATCGTCGCGGGCGAGTAGCCCTCGGCGTTCTCCCAGCGCTCCTGAGAGACCGGGCCGTGCGCGAGGATGCACTCCGCGGCGCGGCGCACGTGGTCCCACGTCGCCGGGTCGGAGCGCCCGAGCTGCCACGAGAGCAGGATCGGGTCGGCGACCTCGTCGAGCTGCAGGTTCGGCCAGTGCGGCGAGCCGTCGAGGTTGGAGTTCTGGGGCAGGCACCCGTCGGGCTGTTGCTGGCGGTTCCACAGGTAGTCGACGGCGCGACCCGCAGCGCCGCGGTCGCCGGCCGCCAGCAGCGCGGTCGCGACCTGGTAGGCATCGCGCGACCACACGAGGTGATACGGACCCGAGTAGCCCGCGATGTTGCCCCATACCCATGGCATCGACGGCGACGCGATCAGCGCGCCGCGATACGTCTTGTCCTCGCTCGCCGCGAGCGTCATCAACGACGCGTCGTACTCGCGCTCCAGCCCGCCGGCGACGCTGCGCGGGCGCCCCAGCGCGCCGAGATAGTCATGCCAACCGCCGGCATAGCGGGCCGCGAGCGCCGGGAAGCCGTCCCGCAGCGACGCGGCCGACGTCCGCGCCGCATCGCCCGGGGCGGCGCCGAACCCGAGCGCCAGCGTCATGTGCCGGCTGTGCCCGAGCCCGGTCAACGACGTCGCGGCGAGCTGGACGACGTTGCCCGGCTGCGCCGCGTCGTACGACCAGTCCATGCGGTGATCGGAGCGCAGGTCGCTCCAGCCGTCGCTCGCGCCCATGTACCCGCTCGAGCTCATCCCGAGCGCCGGCCGCGCGCTGATCGCGCTCGCGTGGGTCGCGTCATAGGCGACCATCGCGTCGCCGACGCGCGTGCCGCGATCGTCGTCGCCGGTGTTCGACAGCGCCGGATCGGCGAGCACGTAGAGCCGGTACGGGCGGCGGGTGAGCGACTCGAACGTCACGTCCACCACGACCGACGCGCGTCCCGGATCGGTGACGTAGGTCTTGGTGATGCGCCAGCGGCCGGCGCGCTCGGTGTCGACCTGACGATACGTCAGGCTCCGCGGGTCGGCGAGCACCGTCTGCTGCGCCGCGGCGTCGGTCTCGCGCTCCGCGAACGACGCGCCATCGGACACGACAAACTGCAGATCGCGCAGACTCGGCGTCCCGAGATCGGGCGCGTAGACCTCGCTCAACTCGCCGCCGGCGAGCGTGAACCACGCCTTCCCCGCTTGCCCGGTCGAGGTCCCGAAACCCTCCTTGTTCCCGGGCGTCCAGTTCGCCACCGCCCCGGGTGCTCCCGGAGCCTGCGGCGCCGCGCTCGCCGCAGCGGGCGACACGACAGCCACCGTCAACATCAAGACCACAACCCGCCACACGTTCATAGCTCGCCTCCCGCACACCCCGTACCCCGCACACGCGAGGCCCTCACCACGGATCAGGGGCAGGCCCCGAAGGGCGAGTCGCACGTGTTCCACCCGCGCTGGGCGGCCGCGTCGCGGATGGCAGCGATCATCGGGTCGACCTCGCCGTGCTCGGCACGTTCGGTGGGTCCGTTCGGGGTGTCGTCGAGTGCGGCGGCGTCGATCGTGTCGAACTGCCACAGCTTGAGCTGGTGCGCGTTCGCCGCGGTGAAGGCGGGGCTGGCCTGCAGCGCGCCGACGGCGCCGTCGGGGTCCAGCGTGCCGTCGTCGGGCAGCGCGACTGCCTCGAGCGCAGTGGTGATCCGCTGGGCGGCGGATTGAAACGTCGCTTCGACTGCGGCGGCATGCACGTGTTCGTGGGCCGCGACCGCGCGGAGCATGTACCAGTCGCCCCGCTTGCCCAGTGAGTCGAGACCCTCGATCTGGTCGCAGTGATTCTCCGCGGTCGTGTTGCCCTGCGGGCCGGTCACCTCCTGTCGCCCGGGCAGGAGCCGCGTCTGCACGGAATAGCGGCCGCTGAGTGCGGTCACGAGCGGCAGCCATTGACCGTCCGCGCGACGAGCGCTGATCGTGGCCTCGATCGCCTCCGGCCAGGTGAAGCCCCAGAGGTCGGCGCCCAGGGGGGTCGTCGGCGCCGCGCCGTCGCGAACCGACACGGACGGCGCGGAGCCTGCGGACGAGGTTCCCTCGGGTGCGGGCGCCGGAGTCCGCGCCAGAAGCCGCGCAACGGCGTGATTGCCTGCACCGCGCTGGACATCGAGGATGGCTCGGGCGTTGACCGGCGGAGCCTGGCGCCGTACCGGCGGCGCAGGCGCGACGGGGTGTTCGGGACGAGCGGCGGAACGGGTGCTGAGCATGCGGGACCTTCGAGCCGGAGGGACGTGTCGCAGGAAGGACCCGCCGCACGCGCCGGAGGTTGGCCGGTTGCCCCGCGGCGCCCCGCTACATCGAGATCGCTTCGTAGACGTCGACCGCGCCGCCGATCTCGAGGACGGGGCAGCCCTTCGCGAGCTCGACGGCCGAATCGAGGCTGTCGGCCGACACGATCGAGTAGCCGGTCAGGCCACGCGAGCCGCCGTCGCTGACCGAGCCGCCCGCCCCGACCGTCTTCGCGGGCCCGGTCGCGGCGCCGCCTTCGACGACGGCCGAGCCGAGGTCTGCGAACCACTGCCCCCACTTCGCATACTGCGCGTTGCGCTCGGCCTCGTCGGACGACACGCCGTTGCCGCCGCTGTACGCGAACACGTAGTTGGCCATCGCTGCACCCTTTCGGTTGCGGCCGGCACCGATGCCGGCCCTTTGATCTGATGACGAACGGCCGGCGCCCAGACGGACACCGCGATCGCGTGTCCGTCGACGCGGCCGCCGTTCGTCCAACGGACAACCGGCAGTTCGAGAAGGGAGCGCAGATGCAGTACGTCCTGCTGATCTACACCAAGGCGGACCCGGCCGGGGAGCGGCGGCCCGGCAAGCTGCCCCCCACGATCGCCGCGATCCTCGACCGGCCCGAGGTCAGCGGCTGGGTGCGTCTGCAGCCGGCCGGGTCGGCGACGACCGTCAGTCTCGAGTCGCGAAAGGTGCTCTTGACCGACGGCCCGTTCATCGACAGCAAGGAGTTCCTCGCCGGCCTGATCCTGATCGAGGCTGAGAACCTCGACGGCGCGCTCGCCGTCGCCGCCGAGCTGCAGGAGCTCGACACGACCGCGGCGATCGAGGTCCGTCCCGTGCTCGAGCAGGAGCTCGGGGGTGCTTGAAGACGTCTTTCGCGATCAGTGGGGGCGCGTGCTCGCCACGCTCGTCGGCATCCTCGGCGACATCGAGCTCGCCGAGGACGCCGCACAGGACGCGTTCGCGCTGGCCGCCGAGCGATGGCCCCGCGACGGTCAGCCCGCGAACCCGACCGGTTGGCTGATCGCCACCGCCCGCAACCGCGCGATCGACCGCATCCGGCGCCAGCGGACACTCGCGAGCAAGACCGAGCAGCTCAAGCGCGAGCTGCGAGACCAATCGGAGGAGCTGATGGACGAGACGGCGACCTTCGCCGACGAGCGGCTCGAGCTGATCTTCACCTGCTGCCACCCGGCGCTCGCGCTCGACGCGCAGGTCGGACTCACCCTGCGCACGCTCGGCGGCCTCTCAACCGAGGAGATCGCACGCGCCTTCCTCGTCCCGTTCGAGACCATGAGCAAGCGCCTGACACGCGCCAAGCACAAGATCCGCGACGCCGCCATTCCGTTCGCCGTCCCGCCCGACCACCTGCTGCCCGAGCGCCTCGACGCCGTGCTCGCGGTCATCTACCTGATCTTCAACGAAGGCTGGGGCGGCGGCCGCGTCGACCTGTCCGCAGAGGCGATCCGCCTCGCCCACTCCCTTGTCGAGCTCATGCCCGACGAAGCCGAAGCGCACGCCCTGCTCGCGCTCATGCTCATCAACCACGCGCGCACCGCCGCCCGCTTCCGCGACGGCGAGCTCGTCCTGCTCGACGACCAGGACCGCGCGCTCTGGGACCACGACCGGATCGACGAAGGCCGCCAACGGCTCGCACACGCGCTCACCCTCCATGGCGGCGGGCCCTACATCATCCAAGCCGCGATCGCCGACCTCCACCTCCAGCATCCACGCGACTGGGAGCAGATCGCGCTGCTCTACCAGCGGCTCGAGCACATCACCAACTCGCCGGTCGTGACGATGAACCGCGCGATCGCCGTCGCCGAGCTCGAAGGACCCGAGGCAGCACTCGCCCTACTGGACCGGCTCGAGCTCGACGACTACCGCTACTACCACTCCACACGCGCCGACCTGCTGCGACGGCTCGGCCGCAACGACGAAGCCCGCGCCGCCTACACACGCGCTCTCGAACAGACCCAGCCCGGACCAGAGCAGCGGTTCCTCGAGCGCCGCCTCGCCGACCTCTCCGAAGGCGCCGATCAACAGTCAGGCTCAGCCCAATAGTTGTCTGGCGGGCGCGTCGATCCCCGTTGCGCTGCTTCCTGCGTCCGTCGCTCGTGGGAGTCATGCTTGCTAGAGCAAGTATAGGCAGCGCAAGGCCGGCGCTGTGTGCCGCGACGTCCGGGCGTAGAGTTGACCCTCGAGAGAACGACTAGGAACCGAGAATGACGGCTTCGCATCCTGATTCCTTTGGCGCCCGAGCGACGGTCGAGCTGGGCGGTCGCGAGCTGGAGATCTTCCGGCTGGCGGCGCTGGAGCAGTTCGATGTCGCCCGTCTGCCGTTTTCGCTGAAGGTCCTGCTCGAGAACCTGCTGCGCACCGAGGACGGCACGACGGTCACCGCGCGGGACGTCGAGGCGCTCGCGACCTGGGACCCCGCCGGTCCGGCGTCGATCGAGATCGCGTTCACGCCCAGCCGGGTGCTGATGCAGGACTTCACGGGCGTGCCGGCGATCGTCGACCTGGCCGCGATGCGCGACGCGATGGAGGAACTCGGCGGCAACCCGCGGCTGATCAACCCGCTGGTGCCGGTCGAGCTCGTCATCGACCACTCGATCCAGGTCGACGTGTTCGGTGAGCCGCGAGCGTTCCAGCGCAACGCCGAGCTGGAGTTCGCGCGCAACCGCGAGCGCTACGCGTTCTTGCGCTGGGGCCAGTCCGCGTTCGACAACTTCTCGGTCGTGCCGCCGAATACGGGAATCTGCCATCAGGTCAACCTCGAGTATCTGGCGAACGTGGTGCACGCGCGTGACGGTCAGGCGTTCCCCGACACGCTAGTGGGCACGGATTCGCACACCACGATGGTCAACGGCCTTGGCGTACTGGGCTGGGGGGTCGGTGGGATCGAGGCGGAGGCGGCCATGCTCGGCCAGCCGGTCTCGATGCTCATCCCGGAGGTGGTCGGATTCCGGCTCACGGGCGAGCTGCCGGAGGGCTCAACCGCCACCGACCTCGTGCTGACGGTCACGCAGATGCTGCGCCAGCGTCGGGTGGTGAGCAAGTTCGTCGAGTTCTTCGGCCCGGGGCTGGCGAACCTGCCGTTGGCCGACCGAGCGACGATCGGCAACATGTCGCCCGAGTACGGCGCGACGTGCGGAATCTTTCCGGTCGACGCGGAGACGCTGCGCTACCTGCGCTTCACCGGCCGGCCCGCTGGACAGGTCGAGCTCGTCGAGGCGTACTGCCGCGCGCAAGGGCTCTTCCTCGAGCCCGACGCGCCGGAACCGGCGTTCTCCGACACGTTGGAGCTTGACCTCGCGACGGTCGAGCCGAGCCTCGCCGGACCACGGCGCCCGCAGGACCGCGTCGCGCTCACCGACGCGGCGAGCGACTTCCGCGAGGAGCTGCGCACGTTCGTCAGCGGCGAGGCCTACGAGGGGTGGGACACTTCGACCGCGCTGACGTTCCCGGCGAGCGACCCGCCGACGAGCAAAGCCGGTGGCGTCTCACCGAAGCCGATGCCTGCGCACCGTGGCGACAGCGGGCCGGCCTCTCTCCCCCACGCCGACGACGGCCTGGATCACGGAACCGTGGTCATCGCGGCGATCACGAGCTGCACGAACACCTCGAACCCGTCGGTGATGCTGGGGGCGGGTCTGCTGGCCAAGAAGGCGGTGCAGGCCGGTCTGAAGCGGCGGCCGTGGGTCAAGACGAGCCTGGCCCCTGGCTCGAAGGTCGTCACCGAATACCTGGAGCGTGCCGGCTTGATCGAACCGCTCGAGCAGCTCGGCTTCTCGCTCGTCGGCTACGGCTGCACGACCTGCATCGGCAACTCCGGCCCGCTGCCGGAGGAGATCTCGCGCGAGATCCTCGACCGCGACCTGACCGTGTGCTCTGTCCTCTCGGGCAACCGCAACTTCGAGGGCCGCATCCACCCCGAGGTAAAGATGAACTACCTCGCCAGCCCGCCCCTGTGCGTGGCGTACGCGCTCGCCGGCCGGATGGACGTCGACATCACCCGCGAGCCGCTGCAAGGCGACGTCCGCCTGGCCGATATCTGGCCGACGCAGCGGGAGGTGGCCGACGCGATCGAACAGGCCGTCGAGTCGGACATGTTCCGCCGCAGCTACGGCGAGGTCTTCGCCGGCGACGAGAACTGGAACGCACTCGAGGTGCCCGCCGGCGACCGCTACGCGTGGGATCCGGAGTCCACCTACGTCAAGCGGCCACCGTACTTCCTTGGCATGGAGCCGGAGCCGTCCGCCGGCTATGACCGGATCACCGGGGCACGCGTGATCGCCGTCCTCGCAGACAGCGTCACCACCGACCACATCTCCCCGGCCGGCGCGATCGCGTCCGATTCGCCGGCGGGCCGCTACCTGCTCGACCACGGCGTCGAGCGCCGGGACTTCAACTCCTACGGGTCGCGGCGTGGCAACCACGAGATCATGGTGCGCGGCACGTTCGCCAACGTCCGGCTGCGCAACCAGCTCGCGCCCGGCACGGAGGGTGGCGTCACGGTCTGGAACGGCGAGCAGACGACGATCTACGAAGCGGCGATGACGGCCGCGCGCCAGGGCGTCCCGCTGTGCGTGCTCGCGGGCGAGGAGTACGGCTCGGGATCGTCGCGGGACTGGGCCGCGAAGGGCCCGAACCTGCTCGGGATCCGGTTCGTGCTCGCCCGGTCCTACGAGCGCATCCACCGCTCCAACCTCGTCGGCATGGGCGTGCTGCCGCTGCAGTTCCCGGCCGGCGAGTCGGCCGAGTCACTCGGCCTGACCGGCGAGGAGACGTTCGACGTCGCACCGCTCGAGGAGGGTGCGCGTACGCTGACGGTCACGACCTCGACGGGCGTCGAATTCGATGCCCACGTGCGCATCGACACGCCGAACGAGTGGCGCTACTTCGACCACGGCGGGATCCTGCACTACGTGCTGCGCCAACTCCGGGCCGCTCGGTCTTAGCCGGGCGCCTCGGCGTGCGCGGAGACGAGCATGACCGGGCGCCCGGCGGCGCGGACGAGGTCCGTCGACACCGAGCCGAAGAGCTGGCCGCGCAACGGCCCGCGGCCTCGGGTGCCGACCACCGCCAGGCACGCACGCTGCTCGTGGGCGGCGCGCGCGAGCGCGTCGACCGGGTCGCCATCCTCGACCTGCATGTGCACGAGGTCGCGCTCCACGCTGGCGGCCAGCGCCTCCGCATGACGGACGGCGCGCCGGCCGTGCTCGGAGCCATCGTCGCCGACCAGGACGGGCCCTGGCTCACGCAAGCGGCGTCCGGCGGGACAACCACCACCGGGCACGGCGCGTCGGCGGCGAGCACTCCTGAGACGCTGCCATGAAAGACGCGCTGAAGTCCGTGGCGCGCCGCGGTCCCGGTCACCAGCAGCCTCGCGCGCGAGTCAACGGCGCGCCGCCGGATGACCGTCGCGGGCCACCCGGTCAGCACGCGGCCGCCGACATCCGCGTGCGGGAGCGCCGACAGCGCCGCCTCGAGCTGCGCGCGGGCGGCGTCCTCGGCGATCTGCTCCTGGATTTCCGGCAGCGCGTCGCGCACGAACGGGTCGATGCCGGCGCCGTGGGGCGGCAAGGCGGGAAGGTCGTCGTGGTCTACGACGTAGACGAGCTCCAGCGGTGCGCGCAGCGCACCGGCCAGCCAGGCTGCGACGTCGGCCGCCAGGACGGACGGCTCGGAGGCATCGAACGCGCACAGGACCGGCCCCGTGCTCACGCGAGCCCCCGGCGCCGGAGGTCAAACCCGCGAGAAGACGGACCGCGCGTCATCATGTGCGGCCCCGATGGTCGCACGACGGTGAAGTCGCCACCCGGCGGTGGTCTTGCCTGGACCGCGGTCGCCTGCGCGCTCGCCGGGTTTGCGGCCTGCCTCGCGGGGTGGCTGGCCGGCGGCGGCAGCGTCGACACCGCGTGGGCGCCGACGCTTGACCTGAGGCTCGAGTTCGCGCTCGACGGGCTCGGCGCTCTCTATGCGCTCCTGGCGACGGGGATCGGCACCGTCGTGTTCGCGTATGGCGCGGCCTACCTGCCCCTCCACCTCGAGCACGAGCGCCGGCCCGCGGTCGACGCCTGGCGCTTCTGGCCGTGGATGACGCTGTTCATGGTCTCGATGGTCGGCCTGGCGTGCGCGCTCGACCTGATCCTGCTCTTCGTCTTCTTCGACCTCACGGCGGTCGCGTCCTACTTCCTGATCGGCTTCGACCGCGACCGGCGCGAAGCGCGAGGCGCGGCGCTGATGGCGCTGCTGGTCACGGGCGTCAGCGCGGTGGCGCTGCTGCTCGGAGCCGTGCTGCTCTATCACGTGTACGGGACGTTCTCGCTGCCCGAGCTCTTCGCGCGCGCCCGCGACACCACGACCACCGCGATCGCCTGCGCGCTGATTGCCGTCGCCGCCCTGGCCAAGAGCGCGCAGGTGCCACTGCACTTCTGGCTGCCACGAGCGATGGCCGCGCCCACGCCGGTGTCGGCCTACCTGCACTCCGCCGCCATGGTGGCGGCCGGCGTGCTCGTGCTCGGCCGCGTCCACCCGCTGCTCGCGCTCGACGAGACGGTGCTCGACGGGCTGCTCGTCGTCGGGCTGGCATCCATCATCGTCGGCGGCCTGCTGGCGCTCGCCCAGGACGAGTTCAAGCAGATCCTCGCCCACTCGACGATCTCTCAGTACGGCTACGTCGTCGCCCTCTACGGCATGGGCGGGGCGGCGGCAGCGGGTGCCGCCGCGCTGTATGTCGTGGCGCACGCGATCGCGAAGAGCGCGCTCTTCATGACGGCCGGCGCCGTGACGATGGCGACCGGCGAGTCCCGCCTCTCGCACCTCGGCGGGCTCGCGCGCCGAATGCCGACGCTGGCCGTCGCGAGCGGCGTGGCAGCCGCGACGCTCGCCGCGCTCCCCTTGAGCCTGGGCTTCTTCAAGGACGAGTTGTTCTTCGGCGCCGCCCGCGACCGGGGCGCGCTCGTGGCGCTCATGGCCGTCGTCGCGGCCGCGCTCACGTTCGCGTATATCGGGCGGTTCTGGCTCGGGCTTTTCACGGGCGCGCGCCGGGCCGCGCCGCGCCCGATCCCGGTGCTGCTCGTCGCGCCCGTCGGCCTCCTGGCCGCGGTCGCGCTGGCGGGCGGCTTCGTCGTCGGGCCGTTCGCCGGATTGGCGGGCGACGCCGCGGCGATCACGCACGGCGCGCCGGTGGACGTCTCTCCCGCCTACCACCTCGACGCGCGCGCCGAGAACGTGATGGCGGTGGCGGCATGGGCGCTCGGCGGGGCGTTGCTGCTCCTCGCTCGCGTCCGCGCGGCGGTGGCCGGCGCGGCGGCGCGCTTCGGCGACCGGTTCGAGCCGCGCCGTCTGTATGGCGCCGGGCTGCGCGCGCTCAACGCCTACTCGGACCGACTGCACGACGCCGAGGTCCGCGACCTGCGCAACAGCATCGCGGCCGTGCTCGTCCCCACGGGCGTGCTGGTAGCCCTCGGCTTCGCCTTCACGCCAACCGAGGGCTCCTTCACCGTCGGGTCGGTCAAGGCGCAGGACCTGCCCATCGTCGTGCTGCTCGTGCTCTGCGTGGCGGCGGCGCTCACGGTCGCCCGCGACCCGGGGCGTTGCGCCCGGTGCTCGCCCTGTCGGTCCTGGGCTTCGCGCTGGCCGCGGTCTACGCGGTCGCGGGCGCGCCGGACGTCGCGCTTGTGGCCGTCCTGGTCGAGACGATCTTCACGCTCGTCTTCGTCGGCGTCTTCTCGCGACTGCCGCTCCCGCGCCACGCCGCGCCGGTCCCCGCCGGCCGCCCGCGGCGCAACGTGCTGGCCGGCGTCATCGCGGGCGTCGCGTCGTTCGCGCTGATCTGGGCGACGCTCTCGCGTACGAGCACGAACGCCGGGGACGCGCGCCAGCAGATCGCGCGGGCGCGCGACGCCCACGGCGGCGATGTCGTCACCGTGATCCTCGCGGACTTCCGCGGGCTCGACACCATGGTCGAGATCACCGTCCTGGCGGTCGCCGTCATCGGCGTCGCGAGCCTGCTGCGCCGCGGGAGGAGCTGGTGAGCGACGTCATCGACGTCGTCGCGCCGCGGCTGCTGGGCCCCGCCGTGATGGTGGCCGCCGCCATCATCGTCAAGGGGTACACCGACGTCGGCGACGGCTTCTCCGCGGGCGTGATCGTCGCGCTGGCGATCTCGCTGCGCTACCTCGCGTTCGGAACCGAGGGCGCCGAACGGAGCCTCCCGCTGCTGCGCCACGCGCCGGTCGTCGCGGCCGTGGGGCTCCTGCTCGCGCTCGCGGTCGGCTTCCTTCCCGTGACCATGGGCGACCCGCCGTTCACGCACGCGCCGGGCCCGGGCGAGCACGTCATCAAGCTGGGGACGCTCGAGCTGATCACCGCCGTGGTCTTCGACATCGGCGTCTTCCTGCTGGTCTGCGGCATGCTGGTCACGCTGGTCCATCACCTCGCGCGGCTCGTCGAGGGAGCTGGCCGGTGAAGCTCGTGTTCGCCGTCGCCGCCGCGACCATCTTCGGCACCGGCGCGTATCTGCTGCTGAACCGCGACCTGGTCCGCGTGGTGCTCGGCGTCGTCCTGATTTCCCAGGCCGCCGTGCTGACGCTGGTCGCCGCGGGCCTGACGCGCGGCGCCGCGCCGATCTACCCGCTGACCGCGCGCGACGTGAGCGACCCACTCAGCCAGGCGATGGCCTTGACCGCGATCGTCATCGGCCTCGGCGTCACCGCGCTGCTGCTCGTGCTCGTCCTGCGCGTGAGGCAGGCGTTCGCGTCGCGCGAGATCGACGACGTCGCCGAGGAGGAGGCCGAGCACGACGCCGCGCTCGAGCGCCTTCACGCGCGTGAGCACGAGGACGAGGAGGCGGCGGCGCGATGACGGCGGCGGCCCTGGCGCTGGTGACCGCGTGGGCGGCGGGGATCGTGCTGGCGCTGCTCGATGGCCGCCGGCGGCTCGTCGGCGGATTTGCCGTCGCCGTGCTGGCCGCGAACCTTGTCGCGCTCGTCGTCGTCGCCGTCCAGATCCTGCCCGACGGGCGCGTCGAGGAGGTCACTGGCGACTGGCCGGCCGGGGGTCGGCATCACGCTGCGCGCCGACGCGCTCGGCGTCCTCTTCGCCGTGCTCTCCTCCGTGGCCCTGCTCGCGGCAACGCTGCACGAGGTGCTCGACGGCGTGCGCGAGCGCGTCTTTCCCGGACTGGTGGTTCTCCTGAGTGCCGGACTGACGGGAGTGTTCCTGACCCGCGACGTCTTCAACTTCTACGTCTTCTTCGAGCTCTCGATGGCCGCCGGGTACATCCTCGCGACCTACGGAGGCACACGCCGCGAGCTCGGAGCGGCGCTCATCTTCACCGCCGTCAATCTGCTCGGTACGTTCATCTTCCTGCTCTCCGTCGCCGGGCTTTACCACGTCACGGGGACGCTGGACATGGCGCGCGCCGCCGGGCGCGCCGCGAACGTCGACCCGAACGCCGCGATCCTCGTCGCCGTCGGGTTCTTCGCCGCGTTCAGCGTCAAGCTCGGCCTGTTCCCGTTCCACTTCTGGCTGCCGACCGTCTACACGGGGGCCCGGCCCGCGGTGGCGGCGATTCTCAGCGGCGGGCTGGCGAACATCGGCGCGTACGGGCTGCTGCGCTTCGGCGGCGAGATCCTGCCCGACGAGCTCGCGCTGGCGAGCACGGCGCTGATCGTGATCGGCTGCGCCTCGATCGTGTACGGCGGCTTGCTCGCGGTCTCGCGGCGCACCTCCAGCGAGATGCTCGCCTACTCCGCGATCGGGCAGGTGGGCTACGTGCTGGTCGCCATCGGCGTGGCGGCGCGGCCGGGTTCGCGGCGGCGATCCTCTACTCGGTCGTGAACGCGCTCAACAAGACGCTGCTGTTCCTGACCGTCGGGATGCGCGGCGCGATCGTCGGCGCGGTCTTCGCGCTCGGCGCGCTCAGCGTGGCCGGCGTCCCGCCGGCGGCCGGGTTCATCGGCAAGCTCGAGCTCTTCCGCGCGGCGGTCGGCAGCCCCGCCGTGCTTGTGCTCTTCCTGCTCGGCAGCGCGCTGTCGTTCGTGTACGTGTTCCAGATCTACCAGTTCGACTTCTGGCGCGGCGAGCGAACCGGGACGCGCAGCCGATGGGCGCAGCAGGCGCTGTTCGCGGTGCTCGCGCTGGTCGTGCTGGGCTTGGGGCTGTGGCCCGAGCCGCTGCTCGCGCTCAGCCAGGACGCCGCCGAGGTGCTCGCCGGATGAGCCGGGTGATCGTGCACGCGCTGTTCCTCATGGGCATCTACCTGCTCGTGATGACGAGCGCGTCCCCCGCGGACGCCGCGGCGGGTCTGCTGCTCGGGCTCGTGCTCGCCATCGCCTTGCGGACACGACCGGCCGACCGCGGCCGGGCGGTCCCGCCATTCGCCCTGCTCGGGCGCACGGCGCTCGAAATGGTGCTCGGGAGCTGGCGGACGGCGCGCTTCTGCCTGCGCCGCGGCGGGAGCCCGGGCTTCGTCGAGATCCCGCGCGACGGCCGCTCCCCGCACGCCGTCGCGCTGTGGGGCGTCCTCACCGGCGAGGCGCCCGACGAGGTGCCGGTCGACATCGACGAGGAGCGCGACGTGCTGATCGTCCACCTCGTCGACGCGAGCGACCCCGACGCCGTGCGCGAGCGCCACGCGCGGGGGGTGCGCTGAGCGATGCCCGAGTTCGTGCTCGACATCGCGGCCGGCTGGGCGACGCTGCTGCTCTTCGGCGGCGGCCTGCTCCTGCTGCGCTCCCCCGACACCCTGCACCGGGTCCTCGCGCTCGACGTGCTCGTCGCCATCGTGATCATCCTGCTGACGATCCTGTCCTACCTGCGCGACGTCTCCTACTACATCGACGCGGCGCTGGCCCTGGCGCTGCTGGCGCTCACCTCGACGCTCGTCGCCGCCCGCTACGTGACCCGCGGAGGCCCGTTCTGATGGTGCGTGATGTCATCGGCGCCCTCCTGCTGGGCCTCGGCCTGCTGCTCGCCACGATCGGTCTCTATGGCCTGCTGCGGATGCGCGACATCAGTCACCAGCTCCACCCAGCGGGGCTCGTCACGGGGCCCGCGGTCATCCTCGTCCTGCTGGCTTGCGTCGCCACCGGCAGCGCCGAGATCATCACCAGCGCCGTGCTCGTGATCCTTTTCGTACTCATCACGTCGCCGCCTTCGACGCACGCGATCGCCCAAGCCGCGCGCCGCCGACCGCGAAGTGAACGTCCGGCGCCGACGGAGGAAGCGCGCCAATGACCCACCGACCGATCGTGACCTTGGCCGCCGAGCACGGCGCGCCCGGCGACATCGTGGCGCCGCGGGTCGCCGACGCGCTCGGCGTGCCCTATCTGGACCGCGCGCTGCCCGCCTCGCTTGCCACTGCCAGCATGGAGTCGAAAACGACCGAGCGGGCTCTTCGGCGCGTTGGCGCGCGCCTCGACATACTCGCGGGCGAGGCGCTGGAGCGCGTGGACCTCAACGAGCGGCACGTGCGCGCCGAGCTGGCCGAGTTCCTCGCCAAGACGTCGACCGACGGCGGCGTGCTCCTCGGCCGCGGCGGCATGGTCCTGCTCGCCGACGCGCCGGCGGCGCTCCACGTGCTCCTGATCGGAGACCGCGTGCGGCGCGTCGCGCGCGTCGCGGAGCGCGAGGGCATCGGCGCAGAGGTGGCTGACCGCCGGGTCCGCGAGCACGATCGCGCTCGCAAGGAGTACCTGCGGCGAGCGTTCGGCGTCGAGCCGTACGACCGGACGCGCTATCACCTCGTGATCGACACGACGGCGCTGAGTCCTGACGCGAGCGTCGAGCTCGTGATCACGGCCGCCCGCTCCCGGATAGAAGACTGAGATGCTCAACCCCCGCCAGTCCTCCACGCGTGAACGGATCTCGCTCGACGGCCTGTGGCGCTTCGCGTTCGATCCAGGTGGCGTCGGCCGCGACGAACGCTGGTGGACGAGCGTGCTGCCCGGCGACGCCGAGATGCCCGTGCCCGCCAGCTTCAACGACATCGTGCCCACGCGCGCGGCTCGCGACCATGTGGGAGACGTCTGGTATCAGCGCACGATGCGCGTGCCGCGAGGCTGGGACGCCCAGCGGATCGCCCTGCGCTTTGACGCCGCCACTCACCGAGCCACGGTGTGGGTCGGCGACACGCAGGTCGTCGAGCACGAGGGCGGCTACACGCCGTTCGAGGCCGACGTCACCGAGCATGTGCGTGCCGGCGAGGAGGCGCGCGTGACCGTCGTCGTCAACAACGAGCTGTGGTGGACGTCGATCCCGCCGGGCTTCGTCCAGGAGTTCCCCGATGGCCGCCGGGTACAGCAGTACTTCCACGACTTCTTCAATTACGCGGGCTTGCACCGCTCGGTGTGGCTGCACGCGACGCCGCGCGTGCACATCAGCGACGTCACCGTCACCACGGAGTCGATCGACGGGGACGTCGCCTACCGCGTCGTCGTCGAGGGCGGCGATCCGCACGCGGTGCGCGTGCGGGTGCGTGACGCCAGCGGCGCCGAGGTCGCGACGACCGAGGGCGACGAGGGGTCGCTGCGCGTAGAAGGCGTGAGGTTGTGGCGCCCGGGGGCAGGCTACCTCTACACGCTCGAAGTCGAGGTGCTGGGAACCGGCGGCGAGCTCGTCGACTCCTACCCGCAGCCGTTCGGCGTGCGCACCATCGCGGTGGACGGGCACCGCTTTCTGATCAACGGCGAGCCGTTCCGGTTCACCGGGCTCGGCAAGCACGAGGACTTCGCGGTCCACGGCCGCGGGCTCGACCTGGCGGTCATGGTCCACGACTTCGAGCTGCTCGCCTGGATCGGCGCCAACTCGCTGCGCACCTCGCACTATCCCTACGACGAGGCCGTCCTGGACTATGCGGACCGGCACGGGGTGGTGGTCATCGACGAGACGGCGGCCGTCGGCCTCAACCTGGATACCGGCACCCCGATCCTCGGCCCGACCGACATCTTCGTCACCTACAGCGACGACACGATCAGCGCGCGCACGCAGGAGACCCACCGCCAAGCGATCCGCGAGCTCGTCGCGCGCGACAAGAACCATCCGTGCGTCGTGATGTGGAGCGTCGCTAACGAACCGGACACCGTCGCGCCGGAGGCGCGTGCCTACTTCGAGCCGCTCGTCGCCGAGGCCCGCCGCCTCGATCCGACGCGGCCGGTCGCGTTCGCGAACTTCATGAAGGCGACACCCGATCTCGACGTCGTCACGGACCTCTTCGACGTCCTGCTGCTCAACCGTTACTTCGGCTGGTACGTGTACACGGGGGACCTCGAGACGTCTGAGCGCGCGCTCGAGAGCGAACTGCGCGAGTGGGCGCAGCTCGGCAAGCCGATCATCATGACCGAGTACGGCGCCGACACGGAGGCGGGGCTGCACAGCGCGATCGGCGAGCCCTGGAGCGAGGAGTTCCAGATCGCCTTCCTCGACATGTACCACCGGGTCTTCGACCGCATCGACGCGATGGTCGGCGAGCACGTCTGGAACTTCGCCGACTTCGCCACCCGCTCGGGGATATCACGCGTCGACGGCAACAAGAAGGGTGTCTTCACGCGCGACCGCAGGCCGAAGGCGGCCGCGCACGCACTGCGCCGGCGCTGGAGACCCGACGCGTAACTCGATGCGCGGTTGCGATTAGCCGGCGAGCGCGTCGAGCGCAGCGGTGGTCATGGCTTGCACGCCGGTCTCGAGCGTCGGGTGGATGACCGGGGCGAAGCTCGCGTTGTGGTTCGTGGGGATGTCCTGCGCGATGCGGCCGGCCTGCTCGGCCCTGCGGTAAGCGTCCGGATCGGTGCCGCCCACGTACCAGAAGACCGAGGGCACGCCCCACTCGGTGCCGAAGGAACCGAAGTCCTCGCTGGCGGAGACCGGAGCGGCGAGCACGTGCACGCGGTCGTCACCGAACTGGCTGCGTAGCGCGGCGGACACACGGGCAGTGCGGTCGGGGTCGTTCACGGTCAGCGGGTAGTGCTCGGTCATCGTGATGTCCGGGGCCCTCGGCGCGCCCGAGGCCGTGGCCTCGGCCTCGACGATCCGCTTGATCGCCTCCAGCACGTGGGTCCGAACCTGATCGTCGAACGTGCGGACGTTGAGCTTGAGCAGCGCCTCGTCGGGGATCACGTTGTCCTTCGTCCCGGCTTGCAGCGCGCCGATCGTGACGACCGCGGCCTGGCGGGCGGCGACCTCGCGCGAGACGATCGTCTGCAGGCGCAGGACGGTCGCGGCGGCCATGACCACGGGGTCGACGCTGGACTCGGGCATCGAGCCGTGTGCGCCGCGGCCGAACAGCCGCACCTCGAGGCTGTCGGCGGCCGCCTGCGTCGTGCCGGCCCGGTAGGCGATCTCGCCCGCGGGGGCGGGCATGACGTGCTGGCCGAGGATGACCTGCGGCTTGGGAAAGCGGTCGAAGAGGCCGTCGTCGATCATCGCCCGGGCCCCCTGCGCGGTTTCCTCGGCCGGCTGGAAGACCGCCAGCACGGTGCCTCGCCAGGCGTCGCGAGCGCCAGCAAGCAGCGTGGTCGCGCCGGCGAGCCAACTGACGTGCATGTCGTGCCCGCAGGCGTGCATCACCGGCACTTCGTTGCCGCCCGGATCGGTCGCCGTCGCGGTGCTGGCATAGGGCAGGCCGGTGGCCTCCCTGACCGGCAGCGCGTCCATGTCGGCGCGCAGCATGACCGTCGGACCGTCGCCGTTGACCAGCACGCCGACCACGCCGGTGCCGCCGACTCCCGTCGTCACGGCATAGCCCGCGGCCTCCAGGGACTCCGCGGCCTTGCCCGCGGTGCGATGCTCCTGCATCGACAGCTCCGGGTGCTCGTGGACGTCGCGGTACAGGTCCTCGAGCTCGCCCATGATCGCCTCCACGCCGGCCAGAGGCGAATTGCCGCGGGTTGACTCGGTCATGCTTGCGCTCCCTGTCGACGGCCGGTCCCGGGGCCCGGGCGACCGGCGTACGTCTACCTCTACCCGCTCGATGTGTCTCATGCGTGAGAGCCAGGGAATCGGACATGCTCTGCGGGACATGGACGTGCCGCACGGGTTCGACCCGACGCTGATCCTCGCGCTCAACCTGATCGGGACATTCGTCTTCGGGCTCAGCGGCGGGCTGGCGGCCGTGCGTGGGCGCCTGGACCTCTTCGGCGTCGTCGTGCTCTCGGCCGTGGTGGGCCTTGCCGGCGGGATCACCCGCGACCTGCTGATCGGCGTCCCGCCGGCGAGCTTCCGCGACTGGCGCTACCTGGCGGCGGCCGGCGCGGCCGGGCTGGTCTGCTTCTTCGCCCGGCCGGCGCTCGAGCGCTTCAAGCGCAGTGTCCTGGTCTTCGACGCCGTCGGCCTGGGCCTCTTCTGCGTCACCGGCGCCACCAAGGCGCTCGACTTCGGCATCGGACCCGTCCCCGCCATCCTGCTTGGAGCGATCACCGGCATCGGCGGCGGCATCCTCCGCGATGTCCTGTTGCGCGACGTCCCCACCGTCCTGCGCCACGACCTCTACGCCATCCCGGCCCTGCTCGGCGCCGCCGTGCTCGTGATCGCCCAGGAGAGCGGCAACGACAGCCCCGTGTTCCCCGTGCTCGGCGCCGCCCTGTGCGTCGCCGTGCGGCTCGCCGGCCTCAAGTACCGGGTCAACGTCCCGATCGCGCCGAGCGAGCGTCACGAGGACCGGCCAGACGGCTGACGCGGGGCGTCGTCAGGCCGCGCTGCGCCGGCTGGCGGTCACGATCACCTCGACGGTCGCCGCGATGTCGAGGCGGCTCGTGTTGATGACGAGGTCGTAGCGCGACGGATCGCGCGGGTCCCAGTGATAGAGCCGCTGGGACATCTCGGCTCGGATGCCGTCCTCGTCGACCTGGCGGCGTGCCGCCTGCTCAGGGCTGATGCCGGCCGCCGGGGCCGCCCGCGCGATGCGATCCTCGACCCGGCCGGTCAGGAGGACATGCAGCGCGTTGGGTCGTCCGGCGAGGATCACGGCGCCGTTGCGGCCGAGGATGACGCCACCGTCCTTGGTGGCCTCGAGGACGTGGCGGTTGTTCTCCTGCACGAGCTCGTAGTCGGTCGCGGCGAACAGCGCTCGACCGCCACGGTCGTCAAGCACGCTCGGGGCACCCCCGAGCGTGCGGAAGATGCGGCTGAGCAGGCCGTCGTCGGGCTCCTCGGCGCGCGCTTCCATGGCCGCCTCGATCGATTCTGAAGCGAAGGCCTGCGGCTCCCAGCGCACGCCGAGCGCCTCGGCCACCGGCGGGCCGACCTGCTCGGCGCCGGATCCGTAGAGCTCGAAGAGCGTGACGATCGGCTTGGGCATCAGTGCTCGACTCCGACCTCCTTCGCGGCCGCGGCGATCCGGCGGGCCCGGATCTGCTCCATGATCTCGTCGAAGCGCTTCTCGGTCAGCGGGTAGCTCCACATGATCGCCAGCGCGGCGAGAAAGAAGACGGCGGGCAGCACCGCGGTCGTGGTGTGGATGCCGTCCAGGGTGTCCTGCGACTGCGGCTGCTGCTCGCCGTCGACGGCGCTGACATAGCCGTAGAAGCCGAGTGCCGCGCCGACCAGCGAGGCGCCCGCGGCCTGGCCGACCTTGCGCGTGAAGGAGAACGCCGCGTAGGTGGCGCCTTCGGTGCGGATGTGCGTCTTCCACTCGCCGTACTCGACCGTGTCGGCCTCAAGGGCCCAGGTCATCGTGTTCAGCAGCGCCATGCTCGAGCCGACGACGAACAGTCCCACCATCGCGAACGGGATGTTGTCCTTGGCGAAGTAGACGATCAGGGCGCCGACGAGCGTGCCCACGCAGGCGATGATGAAGCCTCGCTTCTTGCCGAGGACCTTCGTGACCCAGGGCCCGAACGGACCGACGTAGAGCACGGCGCCGGTGGTGATGACCGTGACGAGGGTCAACAGCGCGGCCGTCCCGCCGAGGTAGTCGCGCGCGTAGAAGATCACGATCGCGCCGATCACGTTCTGCGCGATCAGGTACATCAGCGACGACGCGCACAGGCGCGCCAGCGGGCCGTTCTTGGTGACGGTCTGGATCGTCTGCTTGAACGATACGCGGGGAACCTCACGCGCGACGACCTCCTTTGCCGTGAGGAACGTCGTCATGAAGAGCGCCATCCCGACGAACACGAAGACCGACGCCGTGATCAGGAACGTGGAATGCAGGTCGCTGGCGGACTTCAGCCGCGGTGCGAGCACGACGGCGAGGAGCAGGATCGTGAACCCCGACCCAACCATGCGCGCGCCCGCGAGCTTCGCGCGCTCGGCCGGCACCTGGGTCATCGCTCCCGCCATCGAGCCGAACGGGATGTTCACGAGCGAGTACAGCGAGCCCAGAAGCGCGTAGGACACATAGCCCCAAGCGATCTTGGCGCCGTCGGATGAGAAGTCCGGGATCGCGAAGCACAGCAGGTTCGTCAGCAGCAGCGGCAGCGAGAACCAGAGGATGAAGGGGCGGAACTTGCCCCAGCGGGTCATCGTGCGATCGACCATGCGGCCCGCGAAGACGTCGGCGAACGCGTCCCAGAGCTTGACGAAGCCCACGATGCCGGCGGCTGCGGCCGGGGTGAGGCCGACGACGTCCGTGTAGTAGATGAGCAGGAACAGACCCGTCATCTGGAACGCGATGTTGCAGCCCGCGTCGCCGCAGCCATAGCCGATCACGCGTGACCAGGGCAGGCGTCCGGTGGCTGCGGCGGCCGGTACGTTGACCGCTGTCATCAGCGCAGCCGGTAGAGGTCCTCGCCGGCGTCCGGCACGACGAGCGTGTCCGGATCCTCGACCCAGGCCTCGGCGTCGATCGTGGCGGGGTCACGGTAGCCGAGGTTGATCGAGCGGGTCAGCGCCTCCGGGATGCCGGTCGCGAGCGTGACCGCGACGCGATCGCGCTCGCCCTCGACCGGGTCCCAGGTGCCCGCGCCGCGCAGGTGCGTGGAGTGCGCGAGGTCGCCCCAGTGGTGGTCCTTGAAGCGGTCCCACTGCTTGACGAAGTAGTCGCGGCAGTGGTAGCCGATCTCGGCGATCTGCGGGTGCGTGCTGCTGATCTCACTGATGTGCGGCGCGTAGAGGACGACCTCGCCGCCGTCGGCGACGATCGGCTCGACCTTGTAGAAGCCCTTGGCACCCGTCCACATGTCGTCGTACAAGGCCGGGATCAGCGACAGCACGCGACGCACGGGCGCGTCGAGGTAGCGGACATGCGTCTGCGCGGCCACGTCCGCGGCCGCCTCCCACGCCGCCTCCGGCGAGCCGAAGGCCATGGAGTGCAGGTTGTGCGTACGCGACTGCGTGACGACCGAGAAGCAGTGCCGCTCGCTGGGGACGAGCGACGCGGCCTCGTTGATCAGTGCGCGCACCGGCGTGATCCCGCGCGTGCCGATGATCTGGGCGCTCGTGATCAGTGCGCCGAGCCAGTGCGAGAGATCGATCAGGTCGCGGCCGGAAACGCCCGGGAACAGGTACTTGTTGCCCCCCGAGAAGCCGACGACCTCGTGCGGGAACACCGGGCCGACGATCAGCGTGACGTCGTGCTCGACGACGTTGCGGTTGATCCGCACGCGCGCGGTGTGCTCGAGCATGCCGTCGGACAGCTCCGCGATGCGGTCGGCGCTGATCGTGCCGACATCCGCGAACGTCGACCGGTCCCACCACGCGTGGTTGAGCACGGTCGCGCCGCTGTACGGGCCACCGAGGTGGGCCGCGAGCGCCGCCTCGCTCATCTCGCCGTGCGTGCCGAGCGCGACCAGCACCGTCAGCTTGGTGACGCGGCCGTGCAGCGCGGCGTGGACCTCGGCGAGCAGCAGCGGCAGCGGGACGCTGCGGGTGCCGTCCGGCACGATGACGCAGACGCTGCGGCCGTCGACGTCGACGGTGGCGAGCTGATCGTGCACGAACGCGCGGATCTCGTCCTCGGCGAGGACATCGTGCGGTCCACCGATCTGCGCCGCGGTGCTCGCGTCTGCAGCCTTGTTCATGCCGGCGAGTGCAACTATAAGGGCGTGGCCGCGACGGACTTCGTCTGGCGCTCCACCCCGATCGGCTGTTGCCAGTCGACGCGGCAACGCGTGCGATCGCGCGGCAGATCTATGACGTCGTGCGCGAGTTGCCGGTGGTCTCCCCGCACGGTCACGTCGATCCGCGGCTGCTGCTCGACGACGAGCCGTTCCCCGACCCGGCGGCGCTGTTCGTCACGCCCGACCACTACGTGACGCGGCTGCTGCACGCCTCCGGCGTCGGCCTCGAGGCGCTCGGCGTGGGTCAGGGCCCGCTCTCCGAAGACGACTCGCGGACGGTGTGGCGGCGGTTGTGCGAGCACTGGGCCGTGTTCCGCGGCACCCCGATGCGCTTCTGGCTGGAGGCCGAACTGGGAGAGATCTTCGACGTCGCGCTGCGTCCGAGCGCGGGCACCGCGGACGCGATCTACGACCAGCTCGTGGACCGCCTGGCCCAGGACGCCTACCGCCCGCGGGCGCTCTACGAGCGCTTCCGGATCGCCGTGCTGGCCACCACGGACGACCCGTGCGACGACCTCTCGGCGCACGCCGCGCTCGCCGCCGACGCGAGCTGGACGGGCCGGGTGATCCCGACGTTCCGGCCCGACCGCTATCTCGAGCCCGCGGAGCCCGGCTGGGCCGAGGCGGTCGCCCGGTTGGGCGAGGTCGCGGACGTCGACACGGGCGAGTACGCCGGCTATGTGCGCGCGCTGGAGCTGCGGCGGCGCTACTTCGTCGAGCACGGCGCGGTCTCGGCCGACCACAGCCACGAGGACGTGCGCACCGATCCGCTCGAGGCCGGCGGTGCGGAGCGCATCTATCGCTCGGCGCTGGCCGGCGAGGCGACGGTGGCCGAGGCCACGGCGTTCCGCCGCCACATGCTGCTCGAGATGGCGCGGATGTCCAGCGAGGACGGCCTCGTGATGACGCTGCACCCGGGCGTGCGCCGCGGCCATCACCGGCCGACCGTCGCGCGCTTCGGGCCCGACACGGGGTCCGACGTGCCGCTGCGCGTCGAGTTCACCGATGCGCTGCGACCGCTGCTCGAGCGCTACGGGACGCACCCTGGGTTCCACCTGGTCGCGTTCACGCTCGACGAGACCGTCTGGTCGCGCGAGCTCGCCCCGCTGGCCGGCTTCTACCCGTCGCTGTACGTCGGCGCGCCGTGGTGGTTCCTCGACGCGCCGGAGCTGATCCGGCGCTACCGGCGTGCCGTGACCGAGATCGCCGGGTTCTCGCGCACGTCGGGCTTCATCGACGACACGCGCGCGTTCTGCTCGATCCCGGCCCGCCACGACATGTCGCGCCGCCTCGACGCCGGCTGGATCGCCGAGCTCGTCGCCGAGCACCGCCTCGAGGAGGACGAGGCCGTCGAGACCGCGATCGAGCTCACGACGGGGCGCCCGACCGCGGTCTTCAAGCTGTGAGGCTCTCGCGCGACGGCCGCGCGGCACCGCCGGTCCGCCTCGTGCACCTCGGGCTCGGCAACTTCTTCCGCGCGCACACGGCGTGGTACACGGCCAACGCGTCGGAGGAGTGGGGCATCGCGGCGTTCACCGGCCGCTCCAGCCGCGACGTGGTCGACGACCTCAACGTCCAGGACGGCCTCTACACGCTGATCTCGCGCGCGGCGGACCGGCGACCGCTTCGAGGTCGTCAGCAGCCTCGCGCGCGCCCACACGGCCGACGATCACGCGGCGTGGCTGCGCTACTTCGAGGATCCGGCGCTGGCCGCCGTCACGATCACCGTGACCGAGGCGGGCTACCTGCGCGCTGCCGGCGGCGGACTCGACGCGGAGCGCCCAGAGGTCACCGCCGACCTCGAGGCGCTGCGGCGCGATCCGGCCGCGCTCGTGCGCACCACGCCGGTGCGGCTGCTGGCGGCCATCGCCGCGCGGCATCGTGCCGATGCCGCGCCGCTAGCGGTCGTCTCGTGCGACAACGTCGCGGGCAACGGGCCGATCGTGCAGCGCGTCGTGCGCGACGCTGCGGAGCTCGCCGCCCCTGATCTCCTCGGCTGGCTGGACGAGTCCGTCTCGTTCGTGACCACGATGGTCGACCGCATCACGCCCCGCACAGGCCCGGAAGACGTGCGCGCGGTGGCTGAGAACAGCGGCCACGAGGACCGCTCGCCAGTCGTCACCGAGCCGTTCAAGGAGTGGGTGCTGAGCGGCGCGTTTCCGGCTGGGCGCCCGCCGTGGGAGGACGCCGGCGCGACGTTCACCGACGACGTGACGCCGTTCGAGCATCGCAAGCTGTGGCTGCTGAACGGCGCCCACTCGTTCCTGGCCTATGCCGGTTCGATCCGCAGGCATACGACCGTCGCGGAGGCCGCGGGCGACGAGACGTGCCGCGTCTGGGTGGAGCAGTGGTGGTCGGAGGCGTCGCGGCACCTCGACCAGCCCGCCGACGACCTGGCGGGCTATCGCGCCGCGCTGCTGGAAGGCTTCGACAACGCGCGCATGCAAGACCGGCTCGACCGGATCGCGATGGACGGATCGCAGAAGCTGCCGATCCGGATCGTGCCCGTGCTGCGGGCCGAGCGCGCGGCGGGACGAATGCCCGCGGGCGCGACGCGCGCGCTCGCAGCCTGGGGGTGCCACCTGCGCGGCCTGGGGGCACCGATCAACGACGCGCGCGCCGACGAGGTCGTCCCGCTCGCGGACGGGCCGCTCGGGGACGCTGTCCCGCGAGTGCTCGAGCGGCTGGAGCCCGCGCTGGCCGATGACGGCGAGGTAGTCGCGACCGTTCTCGACCAGGCCCAGCAGTTCGTGGGGTGATGAACCCCGCGGAGGTGATCGTCGGGCTTGACGTGGGGACGACCGGCGTCAAGGCCGCCGCGTTCGCGCCCGGCTCGTCGTGGCGGCGCGTCGCGATCCGCGAGTACCCGCTGCTGACGCCCGCGCCCGACGAGCAGGTGCAGGATCCCGCGACGATCCTCTCTGCGTGTGCCGAGGCGCTGGCAGAATGCGTCGCGGCCACGGGCGGTGCCGACGTGCTGGCGATTTCCCTCAGCGCAGGGATGCACGGCCTGGTGGCGCTCGACGCCGAGCTGCGGCCCCTCACACCGCTGATCACCTGGGCCGACGCCCGCGCCCGCGACGAGGCCCGCGAACTGCGTCGCTCGGATCACGCTGCGGACCTGCATGCCCGCACGGGCGTGCCCGCGCATCCGATGACACCGCTGGCCAAGCTGATGTGGTTCGCGCGCCACGACCCGGGGACCCTGTCGGCCGCGCGCTGGTGGGTCGGCCTCAAGGAGTTGGTCCTGGCGTGGTTGACCGGAACCCCCGCCACCGAGCTCTCGTCGGCCTCGGGCACCGGCATGCTCGACATGACGACGCGCGCCTGGAGCTCGGAGGCGATCGCGCTGGCCGGTGTCCCCGCCGACCAGCTTCCGGCGATCCTCGCCCCCACGGCAACGCTGCGACTCGCATCTGCGCCCGCAGCGCAGGTCGGGCTGGTGCCCGGAACGCCCGTCGTCCCGGGCGCCGCGGACGGCCCGCTCGGGAACCTCGGCACGGGCGCGATCGCCGCGGGTGTCGCGGGCCTGTCGCTGGGGACCAGCGGCGCCGTCCGCATGGTCGTCGGCGCCCCGTATGTCGACGCCGCCCGCACGCTCTTCTGCTACGCGCTGACGGACGCGGTGTGGGTGATCGGCGGGGCGATCAGCACCGGCGGGGCGGTCGTGCGCTGGGCCGGGCGCTCGCTCGCACCCGATGTCCAGGCGCTGCGGGCGCGGCGGGTCCCGACGCCGCGGTGCTGGAGCTCGCCGCGAGCGTGCCGGCCGGCAGCGAGGGCCTGGTCATGCTGCCCTACCTGGTTGCCGAGCGCGCGCCCCTCTGGGACCCCGACCTCCCGGGCGCGTATCTCGGGCTGCGCCGCGAGCACACGCGGGCCCACCTCGTCCGCGCTGCCGTCGAGGGCGTCTGCTTCCAGCTGCGGGCCATCCTGGACAGCCTCTATGCGGTGCACCCGGTCACGGCCGTGCACGCCACCGGCGGCGCCCTGCGATCGCCGCTGTGGCGCGAGGTACTGGCGGCGACGCTCGACCGTCCGTTGCGGATCGTCGGCGAGGCTGAGGGCACGGCGCTCGGTGCCGCCGCACTCGGGCTGGTCGCCATCGGCCGTGCCGCGACGCTTGCCGAGGCGGTGGCCCAACTCGCGGGCGGCGCTCCCGAGCCGCCGCTGGTGCAATTCGATCCGGAACTCGCGGCGACCTACGATCGGCTGCGCGCCTCGATCCCCGAGCTGATCCGCGCGCTCGACGCCGTGGCGGTTCAGTTCGACCCCGCGTCGGCGGTCCGATGACCGAGCCGAAGCGCGCGCCGCGGCGTCATGTCGCGGCGACGACCGCGGCGACGAGCCGTCTCGCCCGCTGACCGAATGCTTCCAGGCTTCCAGCGTCGGCCGCATCCCCGAGCAGCCAGTCGTCGGCCACGACGGCGCGCGCTCCGGCGCGAATGTAATCCGCGGCGGAGCGATCGTCGATGCCGCCGGACGCGACGAGCGGGATGCCGGGTACCGCGTGCGCCACGTCCCGTATGAGTGAAGGTCCCGCTCGTCCGCAGTCGAGCTTGACGGCGGCGGCGCTCTCGCTCCACGCCGCGACGACGTCGTCCGGGCCGGCGAGCGCGATCGCCGCAACCCCCCGGCTCCGCGCAGCGGCGGACGACGCCGTGGGTGCCGATCGGACACGACACGAAGCGAGCACCAGCGGCGATGACCGCGTCGGCCTGCACCACGTCAACCACCTCGCCGACGCCGACGGTCGAGGGTGTGCCGTTGAGCGCGGCGATCGCCAACAGGCAATCCGGGATGCCGACGGGCAGCTCAACCGCGCCCACACCAGCGTCCCACAGGTAACCGACGAGCACCGGGAGGAACTCGGGTTGTCTCGTGCGCAGGACCGCGATGATTCCACTCGCGCCGAGTTCGAATGGAAGCTCTGGCCGCGCGCCCATTAGCCCGAGGCTGTTGCGGACGCCTTACGACGCCTACCGTAGCGGCGACGCGTACTCGGAGACTCACGCCCGCCGCTCCACAGCGGCTCGGCGCAGGACTTCCATACATCGGCGCGATGCGTCCATTCCCAACGATCCGCGGACGGTCGACGCTGTGGGCGTATCCACCATCACGCACAGCGAGGAACCCTCATGAACATCACCATCATCGGCACCGGCAACATGGCCCGAGGCATCGTCGCGCGCGCTGGTGGGAGGCCACGCGGTGACCCTGCTCGGCCGCGAACCGGGCAAGGCCGAAGCGCTCGCGAGCGAACTGTCCGGCGACGTGCGCACCGGCACCGTCGGCGACCCGCTCGACGGCGACGTGATCGTGCTGGCGGTCTGGTACCAGGCGCTCGACGCCGTCCTCGCCTCCTACGGCGACCAATTCGACGGCAAGGTCCTCGTCGACATCACGAACCCCGTCGATCCGCAGACCTTCCAGCCGTTGACGATCGAAGCCGGCTCAGCGGCGGAAGAGGTTGCGCAGAAGGCGCCGGCCGCAAAGGTCGTGAAGGCGTTCAACACCACGTTCGCCGGCACCCTTGTCGAGGGACGGGTCGGCGGCCAGCCGCTGAACGTGCTCGTGGCCTCGGACGACGACGACGCGAAGCACGCCGTCCAGCAGATCGCCGAGGACGGCGGACTGCGCGCGATCGACGCGGGTCCGCTCGCACACGCCCGCCAGCTCGAAGGCCTCGGCTACCTGCACATGGCCATCCAAGAGGGTTTGGGCACCAACTACGGCAGCGCCGTGGTGGTCCTCGCGTAGGGTGCGCTCAGCCCCGGCGTCGCCGATCACGGTGTCACATCGCGCCCTGGCCGAGTAGCTTCTGCCCATGGCAGGAAGACTCCTGATCGCGATCGGCGAGGCCGCCGGCAGCGCCGAAGAGCTGCCGTCCGGCGTGCGCGCGCTGATCGACGCAGCGGACGAGATCATGGTCATCGCGCCGCGGCTCCCGGGACGGCTCGACTGGCTCACGTCGGACACCGACCGGGCCACGGCGCAGGCCGACGAGCGCCTCGCGGCCGTCCTCGGTCAGCTCGACGAGGCCGGCCGGCCGGCGCGTGGCCGCGTCGGCGCCGACGACCCCATGCTGGCGTTCGAGGACGCCGTGCGCGAGTTCGGTCCCGACCACCTGCTGATCGCGCTGCGCCGCGCCGATCGCACCGGGTGGCAAGAGCAGGGCCTGCTCGAGGGGCTGCTGGAGCGCTTCGGCCTGGCGCTGACGGTCTTCGAGACCGGCGGGTAGCCCGATCCCGTCCTGCTGGGCGTCGACCGCCCCGCCCTCGGTGAGGGTCGCCTCGCGGCGAGGGAGTAGCGTTCGCGGAGTCGCGCAAGAACCCCAGGAGGCCGACATGGCCACTCGCACCAGCCCACTCATCCCCACGGGAATGTGGACCGTCGACCCGGCGCATTCGAGCGTCGAGTTCTCGGTCAAGCACATGGGCATCGCCAACGTGCGCGGGAGGTTCACCGAGTTCGAAGGCACGCTCGAGATGCAGGAGGATCTCGGGGCCAGCCGGGCACACGGCGCGGTCAAGGTCGCCACGATCGACACGGGTGAGGGTCAGCGCGACGACCATCTGCGTTCGCCGGACTTCTTCAACGTCGAGGAGTTCCCGGAGATCACGTTCGAGTCCACGCGGGTGGAGGCGCGATCGACGACGAGTCCTCGCGCGTGCACGGGAACCTCACGATGCACGGCGTCACGCGTGAGATCCGGCTCGAGGTAGTGATCCAGGGCACGGACATCGACCCGTGGGGCAACACGCGCGCCGGCCTGGAGGTCGTGGGCAAGCTCAACCGCAGCGACTTCGACATGAAGTTCAACCAGGCCCTCGGGAGCGGCAACAAGCTCGTCGGCGACAAGGTCGCCGTCTCGCTCGACATCTCCGCGGTCCTGCAGACCTGAGCGCTCACCCGCACGTCCGCTTCGCCCTCATCGGCGCCGGCGTGATCGCCGACGTCCACGCCCAGGCGATCACGAGCCTCCCGGACCGGGCCGAGTTGAGCCTCGTCGTGAGCACCACAGAAGCGACAGCCCGCAGGCTGGCCGAGGCGCGGGGAGTGAGCGGCCATACGACCGACTTCGACGCCGTGCTCGCGGATCCCGACATCGACGCGCTGTCGATCTCCACGCCCACCGGGACGCACGCAGACCTGGCCGTGCCCGCGCTCGAGGCTTCAAAGCACGTCATGATCGAAAAGCCGCTCGACGTCTCGCTGGAGGCGGCCGACCGCATCATCGCCGCGGAGCGGGCTCGGGAAAGAAGGTCGGCGTCGTCTCGCAGCACCGCTTCGACCGCGGCACCGAACGGGTTATGGCGGCGATCGGAAACGGTGACCTCGGACGTCTGACGTCGGGAGTCGCGTCCTGCGCGTGGTGGCGGCCGCAGTCCTACTACGACGCCGGACGCTGGCGCGGAACCTGGGCGATGGACGGCGGCGGGGCGATCATCAACCAGACGGTCCACGTGATCGACCTGCTGATCGCGATGATGGGCGTCCCCACGGAGGTGTTCGCGTACACCGCGCGCCTGGCGCACGAGCGGATCGAGGTCGAGGATACGGCGGTGGGCGTCGTGAGATTCGCCGGCGGGGCGCTCGGCACGATCCACGGCACCACCGCGGCCTATCCCGGACTTGACGCCAGCGTGGGGGTGTACGGGACCAAGGGATCGGCCGTCATCTCCGACGACGAGCTCACCTACTTCCATGCGCGCGGGAGGGACGCGCCAGAGCTGAGCCGCCCGACGCCGGTGGCCGAGACCAACCAGGTCGCCGCGTCGGACGCGCTGACCCCCGAGCAGCGACGCCTCGGACCCGCCCACGTGGCGCAGTTCGCCGACTTCGTCGACGCGATCCAGACGGATCGCCCCGTTCGGGTCGGCACGAGAGACGGCCGAGCTGCGCTCGCCGTGATCCTTGGCCTCTACCAGTCGGCGGCCTCCGGCAAGCCGGTGGCCGTCGACCGCTGACCAGCGGTTCGAATCGGGAGAACGTGATGCGTTACGAGGACTGGAGCGCGACGTGCGACACGCTGCACGCGCACACGCAGGTGCTGGGCAAGCTGGCGGCCGGGCTGGCGCCGCCCGAGCCGCAGCTGCAGCACGCGGCGCTGCGCCTCACCGCCCGCGGGTGGGAGACGCTGCCGCTGCCGGCTCCGGACGGCTCGGGGGCGCTCGTCGTGGCACTGGACCTCCATGCTCACGAGGCCGTCGCCGAGCACAGCGACGGCCGCGCGCAACGCGTCGCGCTGACCCCCGACCGCGCCGTCGGCGCGGTGACACGCGAACTGCTGGCGGCCATCGGCGGCCTCGGCGGACAAGTTGAGATCGATCTCACGCCGCACAGATCCAGATCGAGCGGCACGTGCCGGCGATCGAGGCGTTGGGCATCCCTCGGTTCCGGATCACCAACGGGCCGGTGGGGGTGGGCATGGGCGACGGGACCCCGAGCCCGCCCGCGACGTCTCTGCCGGTGGCCATCGGCCTCGCCGCCGGCTTCGACCCCGACCTGGCGCACGCCTACGGTGACATCATCGGCTCGGAGACGGCGACGCTCGGCCAGCACGTCCTGGAGGGCCCCGGCGTCTGTCTGCATCGCACCACGATCGCCGGTCGCAACTTCGAGTACTTCTCCGAGGACCCGTACCTGTCCGGGGTGATGGGGGTCGCGGTGACGAAGGCGATCCAGGCCCACGACGTGATCGCCATGGGCAAGCACTACGTGCTCAACGACCAGGAGTACGAACGGTTCCGGACCAGCGTCGAGATCGATGACCACGTACTGCGCGAGCTCTATCTCCTGCCGTTCGAGATGTTGGTCAAGGACGCCGAGATCGCGGCGATCATGAGTGCCTACAACCGGGTGCGAGGTGTCTACGCCACCGAATACCGGTACACGCTGACGGACGTCCTGCGCACGGAGTGGGGCTTCGAGGGCTACGTGCAGTCCGACTTCTGGTCATGCCGCTCCTGCGCGCGGGCCCTGAGCGCCGGCCTGGACCACGAGATGCCGGACGCCAAGTGCCTCAACGAGACGAACGTCAAGGCCGCGCTTGGAGACACGAGCCTCGAGATCGAGACCGTCGACCGTGCTCTCGTCCGCCGCTACACCCAGATGTTCCGCTTCGGGCAGTTCGAACGCCCCTACGAGCCCGGGGCGATCGACGCACAGGCCCACGGCGCCGTGGCCCGAGCCATCGGCGCGCAGATCGCCGTCCTGCTCAAGAACGACGGGCTGCTCCCGCTCGACGCCGACGCTGGCTCGATCGTGATCATCGGCCAGTCCACGTTCGTCGACGACGCGTGCCTGGGCGGCGGCGGCTCCTCCAAGGTGACGCCCCTATACACGGTTCCGCCTCTGGAGGGCATGCAGGACGTGCTGCGCGACCTCGGCTCGTCCGCGACGGCCGCCAAGGTGACCGTCGCCGACGACCTGTCCAACCTGGACGCGGCGAAGCAGGCGGCCGCGGAGGCCGACGTCGTGGTGCTGATGGCGGGCCTGGTCGCCACCGAGCTGCGCCGATCAGCCGAACGCGAACTTGCTCAACGGCCAGAACCGGATGCTGGACGAGTTGCTCGCGGTCAACGCCAGGACGGTCGTGGTGATGAAGGACTCCAATCCCGTGCTGATGCCGTGGATCGGCACGGCCAAGGCGGTGCTGGAGGTCTGGAATCAGGGCGCCGAGGACGGGCACGTCGTCGCCGATCTCCTCTTCGGCGTGGTCAACCCCTCCGGCAAGGTACCGACCACGTACCCCGTGGCCGAGGACGACACGATCTACGCCGGCAGGCCCGAGCGCTATCCGGGCGCCGACGAGGGCGACGGCTATCCGGTGATCCGGTATTCCGAGGGGCTGGAGATCGGCTACCGCTGGTACCAGGCGCAAGGCATCGCGCCGCTGTTCAGCTTCGGGTTCGGCCTGTCCTACACGACCTTCGAGCTCGCCGACGTAGCGGTTGACGCGCCGGATGGCGCGAACGCGCCGGTGACCGTCACCGCCTCGGTGGCGAACACCGGGCCGGTGGCGGGCGCCGAGGTGGTGCAGGTCTATCTCGGGATCCCCGTGGAGGGACAGCCCCCCAAGCGGCTCGTGGGGTTCCAGAAGGTGTTCGTGGAGCCGGGGGCATCGAAGCCGGTGACGATCACGCTCGACCCGGCGGCGACGAACCACCCGTTCAGCGTGTGGGACTACTGCGCCCGGGCGTTCGCGATCAAGCCTGGGGACTACACGGTCTACGTCGGCACGGCCGCCGACGACACTCCCCACACGGCGACCGTGACCGTGCAGGGCGCCTGAGCACAAGCTCGCGGAGGATCCCAAGGTGCCGGGCTATCCCATCGCTTCCGCCGACAACGTGTCGCTGTTCCGCGAGTACGAGCGCATGCGCGGGTCTGACGCCGCCGAGGCGCTCGGCTCGTCGAGGTCGACCGCGCACCGCCTGCTCGCGATGCTCGAGTACCACCGCTTCGCCTGGCAGGATCCGGCCACGAAGGCCTACCTGCCCGGGCCCGCCCTCATCGAGATCGGCTCGCCGCGCTCGGGAGGGCTCGACGGCCTGAATGCACTCGCGCGGCCCGCTGCCCACGTGCTCGGTCGACAGCACGGTTTCCACGGTGCCGCGCACCGGCCCGCAGATGTACTGAGCGACCACTGCTCTCGCCGCGCGCTACCAGGCGAGGTCGTCGACGCCAGACGGCGCGGCGGCCGACTCGATGGCCATCTCATGGCCTCGCACCGCGAGCTCGACGACCGCACCACCGACGCCCACCCGTACCGCGAGCCGCGCACCAGTCGCGTCGCATGCTGCCGTCCATGCGCAGCGCGACGAGATGACCTCACGGCGTGTGTCGCGGCGGCGAGCCACGTGAACATTTGGGAAGGATGCTGCCTCGGAGTACGGTGACGCCCGATGCTTGACGTCACCGTGGCCGGGTGGACGGCCACGATCGGCCTGATCGCGGTCCTGTTCGTCATCGACCTGTTCGTCTCGCGCCCGGGGCACGCGCATGCCGTCGGGTTCCGCGAGGCGGCGCTCGCGTCCGCCTTCTACGTCAGCGTCGCCGTGGCCTTCGGCGTCGTCTTCGGGCTCATCGCGGGCTGGGACTTCGGTGCCGAGTACTTCGCCGGCTACATCGTCGAGAAAAGCCTCTCCGTCGACAACCTGTTCGTCTTCGTGGTCATTATGTCGACGTTCGCCGTGCCCCCCGAGCATCAGCAGCGGGTGCTGACGTTCGGGATCCTCGCCGCCCTCGTCATGCGCGCGATCTTCATCGCGCTCGGCGCGGCGCTGATCTCGGCCTTCTCGTTCATGTTCCTGATCTTCGGCCTGCTGCTCATCTTCACGGCCGTCCAACTCTTCCGGCACCGCGACGAGGACCCGGTTGTCGACGACAACGTCCTCGTCCGCCTGACCCGGCGGCTCATTCCCGTCACGCCGGACTACAACAGCGGCCGCATGCTCACGCACGTCGACGGCCGCCGAGTGGCCACGCCGCTGTTCGTCGCGCTGGTCGCCATCGGCAGCTCCGACCTGCTCTTCGCCCTGGACTCGATCCCGGCCGTCTTCGGGGTCACGGACGAGGCGTTCATCGTCTTCGCCGCCAACGCCTTCGCCTTGCTCGGCCTGCGCGCCCTCTACTTCCTCGTCACGGGCCTGCTCGAACGGCTCGTCTACCTGTCGACGGGCCTCTCGCTCATCCTGGCGTTCATCGGCGTCAAGCTGCTGCTGCACTGGGGGCATCTGCGCAACGACAACGTCCCGGAGGTCGCCACGTCGACGTCGCTGCTGGTGATCCTCGTCGTGCTCGCGGTCACCACTGTCGCGTCACTGCTGAAGGCGCGCCGGGACCCCGCGGCGCGCGCCCACGCGGGGTCCCTGCGCGCGCCGCGTGAGCTCCGCGAGACGCGTCACAGCAAGAGGCATGACGAGTCGTGATCAGGCCGCAACACGCTCGCTCAAAGCCTCAGGTCCCGTCGCGCCCATCGCGCTCTGGACAGAGTGGGACACTGTCACGACTGGGCACGGAGTCGCTTGCGATCACGGCATGGGACACGCTGCCCAGGATCGCGGCTCGCAGCCCCGTTCGCCCGCGGGTCCCGAGCACGATCAGCGAGGCGCCTTCCGCGGCGACCGCCGAGATGAGTCGTGCCGGGTCATCGACCTCGACGACACGTTCGTCGACGCGGTGGCCGTGCGTGACCTGATCCACGAGCGCGTTGCCGCGCTCGAGCGCGAGGCGACGCGCCTCGCCGGTCAGGAACACGTTGGGGTAAGGGCTGTGGACCACGGTCAGGGGGACATTGAGTCGTTCCGCGAGGGCGGCTCCGGTCGCCATCACGTCCTCAGCCAGGCCGTCGTCATCGATGGCGCAGATCACGGGCCCGTCGGGCGGCCGGCGCCCTCCGGTCGGTCGTGAATCGAGCGGCATCTGTCGATCGGTATGCATATCTGCTCCTTGGGGATTCGGGGTTCACGTAATGACGGGTCAACGGACGACGAGGACGTGGCAAGGGGCGTGCTCGGCGACATGGGCGGCGACGGATCCGAGAAGCACGCCAGCTTCGTAGTCTGCCCCGCGGCCCCCGAGCGCGATGAGCCTTGCGTCTCGCTCGCGCGCGAGCTCGACGAGCGCGTGGCCGGGATCGCCGGTGCGCGCGATCGTTTCGAGTCGAAGCGACAGCGCGGCGGCGCCAAGCCGGTCGCGCGCGAAGTCCAGCAGCACCTCGGCGTTCACATCCGGGTCGAGCAACGACTCCGACAGCACCCCGCGCGACTGCACCCGCGGCTCGACGGTGACGACGAGCAGCTGCCCGTCAGGCGCAAGCGCCTTGGCGGCCAGATCGAGCGCGCGGGCAGCGGCCGGCGAGCCGTCGAACCCGACGATCACCGGACCCGCGACGAGAGGATCGACGGGAACCGGTTGGTGATCTCGCAATGACGTCGTGGGCATGAGCTACATCGTGGTGGGCCGGCACGCGACCATGAGCCCGGGGCTGTATTGCCGTCAGACCGCGGCTGCATTCGCACTCGCTCCGGCGTCCGCGTGCTCGGCGAGCAGCCTGCGCGCCCACCTGCGTGTCTCCGGCAACGCGTCGCCCGCGCTATGCAATAGCGCCGCGAGGTGGAAGAGATGCCACCGCAGCGCACGAGCCTCCGGGGTGAGCCCGTCACCCTCGAGGGCTGTCCGGTCTTCGACCGCCTCGCCGAGCTTGACTGCCGCCGAGGCAAGCCGCTCAAGCGCCACTTCGATGTCTTCGAAGGCAATCGGAAGGGCGTCGACGGCGCTCGCGTCCGAGGCGTGCTGCTGGATGGAGTCGGCCGCGCGCCGCAACTGGAACGCGCCGACAGCGATGTTCTCGTGTGGTCTCATGACACGTACTGTCGCCCGGGCGCCGGGCGCTGACCATGGGGCGAGCGGTGCATGGCCATGCAGTCACGACCCCATGGCCCCTCGGCGAAGCGGCGCCAGTACATGACGGCATTGATCGAACCCGCACCCCTCCGTACGAACGACACGAACTCGTATGAACACTCGCCCGGCGCCGGTCGTGATCCCGCGCACGTGCTCTATCGGCACGCCGCGGGGCTGCTCGCCTCCGCGCAGTCGCGGGAAGCGTCGACGTGGTCGCCGGGCGCGGTGCCGGCGACGGCTGCGACGCTCGCGTGCGTGGAGACGTCGCTGGCCGCGCTCGCCAGCGCCGTCGGACACATGCGCGGCCGGACGCTCGAGCGGCTCTCTGACCCCGTGCTGCCGAACGAGGACCTGCGGCGACAGCGCGCCGAGATCGCGTTCGCGCTCGAGCGGCTCGCGGGCGTCCTCGACCAGGGCTCGTTCGCCTCCGCGCGTGCCCGCGCAGCGATCGAGCCCGTGCAGACGAGCTGCGAGCGATCTGACCTGGGGATCCGCACCCATCCCACGATGCCGTGTGGCCTCATGGTCAACAGCGTCAGGGCTCGACATCGTGCCGGCATGACCTACGACACAACATCCCCCGCCTCACCGCTGCCGCAGGCCGCGTGATCCTGACGCAGACAGAGCTCGATCAGCTCGTCGAGGAGCTCGAGCGTGTCCGAGAACGCTAGCCGTCGCTGGGACATCCGCGGAGCGACCGAGTCGCGATGCGCTGTTGCTACAGCGACGCACCCATGGTGGTGCGCTCCGCCCGCGCGCACCCTGCACAGCATGAGCAATCACGAACAACGTCTTGGCGAACACGCGGCGATCGCGCGCTCGGCCGCCGAGTGCCTTGAGCGCGACGCCGGAGATCCGGCGTCGGTCGCTTTCGCCGCCGATGCCCTGGGGAACGTCGAGCAGGCGCTACACGCTCTCAGCAGAGCGTGTTACGCGGTTGGCCGGTCGGTCATCCCGCCGGGCGACATGCGGGAGGACATCTGTGGGCGGTACGGGCGCGCGGCCGCGAACTGGCCGGGGCTCACAGCACCATCTCACGAGCAGCAGGCGCGCTTGCTCGTCTCCTTGGACGCTGCCGCCGTTGCGTTGCGCGCGGCGGCCACGTCGACTGGGCAAGCGAGCGATCTACTCGCGTCCACGATCGGCGTGGTGCACCGCGACGAGCCGCGACGCGAGACCGCGGCCTGAAGCTGAGGCCATCGGCCGGCGCTTGAACGGACGCGATGGGGACCGGTCGCTCGGCGTCATTGAGCCGCCCCCGCGGTTCCCGAGGGGCTCGTCCGTGGCCTTGCGCCGGGCGTGCGCCGGTCCGCGCTCAGGCCGGCGCGGTCCCGCTCTTGGAGGTTCTCTCGGCCGATCGTCAGCGGCTGACGTGCCCCAAGGGGTCAACCGAGTAGACCGTAACCGGCAGTCCAAAGCGCTCCTGGATGTGCTGCGGCAACCCGCGCTCCTGCCAATTCGCATGCTCTGGACTGCGCAGCGCAATCAGGACATGGTCGGGCTGGAACTCGGCGATGGCGTCCTCGATGACGAGCGGAACGCTGCCACGGCCGCTCACCCCCGTGGCGTGGGCACCGATCGAGGTCACGTGCTCGAGGACGGTGAAGAGGCGCTCGTCGGCCACATGACGAAATCGATCGACGTCGTCGGCCAGCCACGCAAGCCGACCGGGGAGCGCGGGGGTGAGCACGTAGACCTTGACGGCTGCGTCGATCACGACGCGCACCGCGGGCGGCAGCTCGCTGACGTCGGCGACGGCCGCATCCGCGACGAACAGCAGGCGGGCGATCGAGCGCGTACTGTCGCCCGCAGGGGATTTCGAAACTGGAATTTCCGGTTGGCTCACGGTCCCTCCTTACGGGGATGTTCATTGACCTTCGGCGTTCACGGTGCCCACGGGTCGCCCCGATGCCCTCGGCGAGAAACGGACGTACGCGGGAGCGTTGCTCGGCGCCGACGTATCGATCAACTCATTCGATGCGCTGGGGGCGATGGTGCTTACCTAGCGTTCGCCCAGCCATGCGGTCCGGGCCTCATCTCGGCGCATGCAGGGCCCCACGGCAGCAGCCGAGCCGCTCGACCCTGGAGCGCGAACTGGCCCCCCAGCCACGCCGACGTGTGGCGCCAACCGGAGCGACGCTTCAGCGCCAATGAGGCCGCGGCCCGATGGCTAACGCCGCCCGACGGACCGAAGCTGCAGTCCATGTTCTCTTCATCACAGCCACCCGCCACTTGCTATGTGGCTTCTCGCGATCATCCCGGTCATCTGCACGACGTCCGCCCGGGCCCACCGCTGTCGGACGTCCGCCGCGAGCCGGTCGGCAACTTCGTCGGTCGCGTCGGTCCCGACGACCCGGTCGGTAGCTTCGCGAGCGAGCCGCGGCTGCGCCGCCAAGGCGCCGGCGCGTTCGCCGGACACCCCGATCGCCAGCGCCAGGGGTCGTTCGGCGACCACGACCTCGGGCACGCGGCCTGAGCATGCGCCTCGCGATCGACCGGGCAGGAAGCGCCGTGGCGGCACGCCACCCCGGGCCAGCTCCTGTCCGGGTTACTCGACACGTTCGTGCTTGTCTGCTTTCGGTGACCGTGTCGTGGCGACGGCCGTCGGCGGCCACCTCGCGTTCTGGGCATGATGCCGCGGAGCCGCTTGCTCAACGCGGCAACGGTTGTCCCCTGGCCAAGGCGTTAGAGACGCCCGGGGCCCGCGCCGCGACGCGCGCGGCCCACGGGAGCAATCCCAGCGCGTAGCCCTGGCGCGGCCGCGCTGGGACTTTGTAGGTGGCCATGTCGACGCGCACCGGGCACCCGTGCTTGGACCCCTTGCAGGCCAGGCACAGCTCGCGCGATTCCTTGACTGCCGGCTCGCGCCAGCCGCGTACCTCGGCGTCGGTGAAGGTGGTGCTCGGCGTGCTCTTGCTCACCGTCGTCGCATCGCTGGTCAAAGTCGCGCCGCGACCCCGAGGCATGGGCCCACGCAGGGTCGCTACGCAGTTGCGCGAGAGCCGCGAGCGCGTCAACGGCAGGAGGCATGAGCGTTGGCGCTCCAGCTCGTCGACGACGCCGCTGCTCCGCACGTGGGGTCTCGACGCCACGCGCGTGCAGTGCTGGGCCGATGGTCGACTCGCCGTATCCGCGCGAGACTGGCTGCATGACGACACTCTCGATTCAGCGCCCTCGCCATCGCGATCCAGCCGCCGTCGTCGACGACATCGGCGTGCGCGTCCTCGGCCATCGGAAGACTTCTTCAGGGAGGATGATCGTGGAGATCGAGCTCGACCTCCCGTCGAGTCCTGGAAAGGCGCCCCCGGTCGCTCGCTCGCCCGTGATGCGACGATCGGCGTCGCCGGTCCCGGGCGACGAGCGCCGCGCCGCCGCGGCGGTGGCCATCTCCGTACTCGGGGGGTTCGCTCTCGTGTCCGTAGTCGCTTCGCTGATCGCGATCCTCCTGTGAGCACTGGCATGATGAGCGCGGTGCATGCCTCTCAGCGGCCCATCGTCGTCGCCGTCGACGGCAGCAAACGCGACGCGGATGCATTGCAGCTCGGTGGTCGCATCGCCAGCCTGCTGGGCGCGCCAATCGTTGTCGCCCATGCGCATCCCTACGATTCGATCGGCAACGTGCTCGGGCAGGGCGAACACGAGCGAGTCGTGCGCGAGCTGGCGGAGCGGGTGCTCGACCAAGCGTCTGCACACCTCAAGACGCCAAGGTCAGCATGTGACTGCTGGCCGATCGGTCGCCAGCCCGGGCGCTGCACCGGCTGGCGGCTTCCGAGCAGGCCGGCATGATCGTGGTCGGCGCGTCCGAGCGCGGTCGCGTCGGCCTGGTGCCCCTGGCGCTGCGCTGAGACTGGCAACGACACTGGCCGACACGGCACGCGCGCGCTTGCGGATTGTCGCGGTGTTCGAGCCGCTCGCCTTCGGGCATTTCCCTACGGCGCCGCCATCAGACCTGCTCTCGGTCAACGCGGCCGCGCGCAGTGCGCTCGCGCGCCGTCCGCACGAAGCCGCCGCCGAGATTCAAGGTGTGGACGTCGACCCGGTGCTTTTGGACGGCGATGCCGCCGACCGGCCCGTGAGCCAGACGCCGTCGCTTGACCTGCTGGTGGTGGCTCCCGCGGCTACGCCGCCCTGCGATCCATCCTGCTCGGCGGCGTCTCGGGCCATGTCATTCGCATCGCGCAGTGTCCCGTGGTCGTGTGTTCAGCCGAGGATGCCGAGTCGCACTGACGCGCCGCCGCGGTGGCTCGATCGTCTCCGCGGCGCTGTTGACGCCATCCGTCCAGGCTGTCGGCGTCTCGTACTCTGACGGCGCGGAGCGATCTTGCGCCCCGCCGGCCGCGCTCAGGGGGAGTCCGACCCGCGCGGCGACGCCCCGGTCGCATCTGGAAACGCCGCCGCCATCGCTGCGGCCGCGGGGTCCGACACGGCGTCGTCAGGCGCAGGCTCGACGTCGAGCTCATTCATCAGCTCGGGCGCCCATCGTCGTGTCTCGGGACACACGTCGCGGGCACCTAGAACACGTGCCGAGAGATGCGAGAGGTGCCAGCGCAAGGCGCGCGCCCGCGGAGAACGCATGTCGGAACCCGCGTGGTCCTCGATCGCCTGGGACGCCTTCGCGACGCCGGTCGCGAGCAGCTCGAGCGTCTCCTTCAGATCGTCGAGGGCCTCGGGAAGGGCGGCGCCGGTATCGCCACCAGACGCGCTCTGCTCAAACTCGACGGCCGCGCGCCAGAGCTGGTGCGCACCGTCGGCGACGTTGCGGGATTGATGCGTTCGGTTCATGGCCATGACCATGAGGCAGGCACGCGGGGCTTGCCATGCGGTCGGCGATGCATTTCGCCCTGACGAGGGCCGGATCACGGATGCGTGGACACGGCTAGTTTTCCTAGTCGCCCTTTGCAAAACTGATCGGATGGACGTACCGACTCGCCCCGGGGACGTACTGGCCCAGCCGACGCGGGCGCGCTTGTTCGCACTGCTCAGCGAGTGGCGGCGCCCGGCATCGACCGAGGAGCTGGCCGAGGAGCTCGGGTTGCATGCGAACGGCATCCGCATGCACCTTGAGCGCTTGCACGAGGTCGGCTTGGTCGTGCGCGAGCGCGAGCAGCGGGCCCGCGGGCGGCCGCGCGACGCCTGGGCGATCAGCCCGGAGGCCCAGCCGGGAGGCGATCCGCCGACCGGCTATGCGGAGCTCTCGCGGTGGCTGGTGCGCTCACTGGCCACGGGCAGCGCGCGCGTGCGCGCCGTCGAGGCCACCGGTCGTCAGATCGGGCGCGAACTCGCGCTGGCCGACGCCGACGGCCCGGCAGAGCGGCGGATGCACGCTGTCCTCGTGGCGCTGGGCTTCCAGCCCGAGCGCGCGCCGGTGGCCGGCGAGCGGCTCACCTATGTCCTGCGCAACTGCCCGTATCGAGAGGCGGTGCGCGAGCGCCAGCCGCTGGTGTGCGGGCTGCACCGCGGGCTGACGCGCGGCTTGCTCGATGCGCTCGATCCCAAGACGAAGCTGGTGGGCTTCGTGCCCAAGGACCCGGACGCCGCCGGCTGCCTGATCGAGTTGCGTGGCCGGATGGCCGCCGAGGCGGCTGAAGCTGCGCGCTGAAGCGCAGCGCGCCAGCCGCCTAGCCCGGATCGTGCATGAAGCGTGTGATGGTGAGTGCGAGCCGCTGGGCGGTGTGTGAGCAGTGGTCGTCGGCGGTTGGTCGGATCGCGGTGCGGCGCGTTGGCGTCGGTGAGATGTGCCGCGGCCGCTGAGCTGCGTCGTGTGGGCATGGGTGGGCGGGCGCGTCGCGCCCGTCGGCCTTGTCGTCGTCGGAGGGGCGTCGGCGCCGGTCAGTCGGGGAGCGTGTGCAGGCGCGCGAAGGCGGCTGCGAGCTCGTTGGCCCAGGGCCAGTCGGCTTGGAGGCGGAGCTTGGCGTGGCGGGCGTGGAAGGCGAGCCGGGCGGCGACGTGGAGCAGGCGGTAGCGCAGTCGTTTGGGCTCGGCGCGCGCGAGCTCGTCGGCGAGGAGGAGGCGTTGCGTCCAGCAGAGAAGATCGTGCGCGAGCAGAACGAGCGCGAGCCAGATGCGGTTGTGCTCGAAGTCACGGAAGGGCAGGTTTCTGAGACCCGTGTCTTTGTCGTTGCGGATGTGGTCTTCCACGCACGCGCGCTGGCGGTGCTCGCGCTCGATGGCGGCGATCTCGGGCTCGTTGTGGTCGGTCAGGATGGCTTGGAAGCGGTGGCCGTCGTGGTCGGTGAAGCTCAGTTGGGCGCCGGGGTGCGGGCGCTCGCGGCGCACGATCACGCGCGCTCCCGCGGGCCAGCCCGAGAGGTCCAGTTGCGCGCTGAGTTCGGCGATTTGGCCGTTCTCGCGCGCGCGCCCGTCGGCGTCGAGTGCCGCCACCCAGGCGTTCTCGGGGACCTGGAGGATCGCTTGGCGGACGGGCTCGGTGAGGTCATAGCCGACCGAGAACCGGATTCGCGCCTCGCGACACCACTCCAAGAGCTCGTGCGTGGCACCGGCCGAGTCGACTCGCAAGACGATCTCGATCGCCTCGACATGCGCGGCGGGGATCTGCCCGAGCGCGGCCTCGGCCACCGCGATCTGATCGGCGGCAGTATTGGCGCCGGCGTTGCCCGCTCGCAGCTCAGCGCCGAGCGCCTCGCCGGTCTCCTGCGCGTAGGCCAACATCGGGTGAAACCCATAGCCGCGCTTGAACGTGCCCGCCGCGCCCTCCTTCTCGGAGTGGCTGGTGATCAGCGTGGCGTCGAGGTCGATCGTGAGCCGCTCGGGCGCGCCGATCAGCGCCCACGAGCGCTCACGCGCGCGGGCGTGCGCCGCCCGCAGCCGCTCCAGCCCCTCGCGGTCACTGGCGATCGCGTCGATGACCCGAAACGCCGTCGCGTCCGACGCGACCGGCCCGAATAGCGCCTGCTGGTCGCGGACCGCGCGCAGATCGGCCAGACAGTCGCCGCCGTCGGCCAGCATCACCGCCAAGTCCCGGATCACGCGGCCGGGATCGTGGCCGCCGCGGCGCTGACGCAGCCCTCCGAGCTCGCGCGAGAGCGCTTGCGTGAGACCGGTCTTATCGGCCACCTGGGCCAGCAACGCGCTGCCGGCATGCGACACCAACCCGGCTCCGTCCGCCGTCACATCTACCGTGAAACTGCGGCCATCTCGCTGCACCTTCAAGGTGATCCTCCTGAACCGGGTCTCGTCCTTCAGCAAGCCGAAGAATCCCTGCTCAGCCGGACAACACAGCGCCCCGGCCTCGGCCGGGGCGCTCACCTTGATGCACGATCCGGGCTAGGTCCCGGGCGCCGCGTCGCCAAGCACGCTGCCGACCAGAACGCTTGGACATGCTCGAGCCGGGGCTTTCGGCGCGGCGCAGGAAGCATGCAGCGACCGCCACAGAGCACGGACTGGGAGAAGCCGCCGACCAGCACCAGGTACGCGGCAAGCCACGAGCCGTGGGCGAACGGCGCCGCGCTGTTGACGGCGGCCACCAACCAGCTGGCGACGACCATCAGCGCCGCTAGGGCCACAAACGCCGGCACGTCTCTCACCCCGGGCCCGCCGCTCGCCACCGTGCTCCCCGATCCCACGCTGCCATTGTTTTGCCCAGGCATACTGGAAAAATATCATCAGCAGAACGCCTAGGTCGTGGTTTTCCTAGTCATATTGTGTAAAGTCTGTCTCGCAATGGCTGGCACCGCCATCAACATTCGCCAGAAGCGCATCTACGATCCGCCCTCGCCGGATGACGGCTTGCGGGTACTGATTGACGGGTTGTGGCCGCGCGGGATCAGCCGCGAGCGCGCGGCGATCGACATGTGGGCGCGCGAGCTTGCGCCCAGCGAGGAGCTCCGTCGCTGGTACGGGCACGTGCCGGAGCGCTTCGAAGAGTTCGACCGGCGCTACCGTGCCGAGCTCGAGGAGCAGCGTGAGCGACTGACCGAGCTGCGCCGGCGCGCGCGATCGGGCCAGGTCACGATCCTTTTCGGCGCCCGCGACGCCGAGCACAGCAACGCGACCGTGCTCACGGACGTCCTGCGGCTCGGGCTTCGGCGTCGGACGTGACCGTCGCGGAGCGGAACCCGATGGGCGCGCGCTCGGACGCGTCGCAGCGGCCGCGCCTGGATCTGAAGGATGCTCTGTCGATCTGCATCGCGATGGTCGACGAGGATCCGTCGCTGCACCACGCCGCCACCGGCATGTGGCACGCCCTGGCGCCGTTCGTGCCGGGTCTCACCAACGCGCAAGCGGATCTCGCGCTCGACGTGTTGGACGCGCTGCGCGGACCCGACGCGGCGAGCCGGCTCCGGACGCTCCGTCGGCGCGCTTCTCGACGCGACCTCGCGGACCTCGTCTTCGTCCTTGACCAATGGCTCGCGCACCGCGAAGCTCGGCCGGAATCCTAGGACCGCCCCGCCGTCACTCGCGCTCCGGGCCTCGGAGGTCGCGCGCGTAGGGCGCGCGCAGCGCGGGCCAGCACGAGCGCCCCGAGCACGGCGTAGGCTGAGCCCAGCGCGCCTGTGGCGGCCGCCGCGAGCATCGGAACGTCGTGGTCGGAGGACACCGCCAGACCAGCAGGCCCGCGACGGCGATCGTGACCAGGGATCGGTCGCGCACGCTCACGGGCGAGGTGAGTTCCAACGCCGTCGAGCTTTTTACACAGTCATGCTTGGAAAACAATCCGAGCCCATGTATTTTCTCCAAGTAGACTGTGTAAATCTGCGAACGAGGCGATCTCATGGCGTATGTGATCAACGAGCCGTGCATCGGCACCAAGGACACCTCCTGCGTCGACGTCTGCCCCGTCGATTGCATCCATCCGACGCCCGACGAGCCGGGCTTCGCCGAGGCCGACCAGCTCTACATCGACCCGCACGAGTGCATCGACTGCGACGCATGCGTCGAGGCGTGCCCCGTCGACGCGATCACGCCCGAGCACATGGTCCCGCCGGAGTGGCACGACTACATCGATCGCAACGCCGCGTACTACGCGGCGTCCCGCTCATAGGCGGGGTCGCGTTCGGCAGCAGAGCCGGGCCGCGGTGCGTCCGCGATGGGTGCTGGTACCGATGGTCCAGGTCTGCGGCCTAGGGATCCTGAAGGGACAACCGTGAAGGGAATCCAGGTGCAGACACTCACCACAGTTGAGGTCGACGCGCGCTCACGTCCAATCGGGGTCGCCGTCGTCGATGATCATCACGCCATCCGTGCGGGCCTCGAGGCCGCGCTCGCGGCCCAGCCGGGACTCGTGTGTGTGGGAACGGCATCCGAGGTCGAGCAACTCGCGCCGCTCCTGTACCGAGCGCGGCCCGACGTGCTGATCCTCGACTACCACCTTCCGCGGAGCAATGGCTTGCGGCTGTGCCGTGAGGTCACGCGCGACGTTCTCGCACCCGCGGTCGTCGTCTATTCGGCCTATGCCGACGCCTCGCTTGTCGTGCCGGCGATGGTCGCTGGTGCTGGCGCGCTCGTTGACAAGGGGGCGCCAGTCCGCGACCTGTTCGCGGCGATCCGCTCCGTGGCCGCCGGCGGTTCATGGCTGCCTCTGCCGATCCCCGAGTTGCTGGGCGCCGCACGGGCCTCGCTCGATGCGAGCGAGCACGCGCTGTTCGATCAAATCATGGAGGGCGCTGCGCCGGCGAACATCGCGAGCAGTCTCGCAGTGGTGCGTTCGGAACTCGATACGCGCATCGACGAGATGGTTGAGCGCCTGTGTGCGGGGGTTGCCGTTGGCTCGCCACCACCAGACGAACCCCTGCGCGAGGCGGCGCCATGACGCAGCGATGGCTCGTTGCGGCGGATGTCGACTCGGCCGGGCTGCTCGGACTGCTCGAGCGCTACGACTCGGCCGGCGTGCTGTCAATCTTCGCCGACGCTGCGCCCGGAGCCCGCGGTACCGAGATCGATGTCCGCAACCGACTCTCGGAGCTGGAACGTCGCCTTGTGGCGGAGGGACGGTTCGAGCGCGCCGAGGCGCTCAGGATGGCGCTCGCGCACCACGCAGCGGACGCCGCGGCTCTCTGGGATCCTGCCGAGGGGGGTCGCGGCCGAGCGCTGTTCGTTCCCTTCGACGGCGACACCCCGACGCGCTTCGCGTCGCGGCTGCGCGTTCCGAACCGGGTCGTGCTCGATGACCGTCCGTTCGTTCACCCGTTGCTGGAGTGCCTCGACCACGGCCGCCCCGCGGGCGTCGCCCTGCTCTCAAGCCGTGAGGCCGTGCTTCTCGAATGGCAGCATGGTGAGCTCGTGTTGCTCTCGCGCATCGCCGAGAAGCCCGAAGCGCCGCGCCGCCAGCAGGCGACGCCAATGCACGAGCGGCGCCAGCGCCGCGCCCGGGACCGCCGTCGCCGGATGCTCGACAAGGTCGCCGTGGGGCTCGGTGGGCTCGCGAGCGAGGGAAGGTGGGACCGTGTCGTCGTCAGCGGCCCTCAGTCGCTCACGGCGCGGCTGATCCGGGCACTGCCTGCGCCTCTGCACAAAAACGCGATACGCGACGGCCGGCACCTGATCGAGATGCAGTCCACCGCCGTCGCGCGGATCGTCGGCGAGGTGCTCGAGTATCAGCAATCGGAGTGGGACGCGCGCCTCACGCAGCGCATCCGCGACGCGGCAATGGCGGGTCGCGGCGGCGCGCTCAGGCTGTCGGAAGTGACCGCGGCTCTCACGACGCGCGCGTCGAGCATCTCGTCTATGACGCTGCCGTCCGCTTCGCCGGCGCAATCGCCGCCGACGGCCGGCTCGTCGTTCCGCCGGAACGGCATCCACTCGGCGCGCGCTCGACGGGCGAGCCGCGCCTGACGGAGCGCATCGTGGAGCGGTGCCTCGCGACGGGAGCGCGCGTCACGCCCGTCACCGGACCGGCTGTGGAGACGCTCGCGGCCGTGGGCGGCATAGCCGCCAAGCTGCGGTGGTAGCAGCGCCTGCATGCCGACCCACCGGCAAGATGCCGCCGCGAGCCCATGCCGCGTTCGTCACCAGTGGCCAACACTGGCGGCAATGAGCGTTCTCATCTGGTGCATGGTCGGCATCGCGCTGTGGCACTTCGCGGTACTCGTACCGGACCGTTTCTGGGGTGGGATCATCGGGGCGTTCCTCGCGGCGGTGGTTGGCGCGATCGTCACCGGTTACGCACTGCCGGTGCCGGGCATCTCCTCCGCGAACCCGCCAGGGTTCGCGGAAGCCATCTGTGCGATCCCTGGATCCCTCGCGGCGCTGGCCGTCTCGTACTGGTACGGGGCGCGTCTCGAGCGCGGGCCGAGCTGACGGGCTCGAGCGGCGTAGTCGAGACGATCGCGCGGTGGGGTCAACATGCCGCCTCGTATGCGGTCGCAGCCGCATGGAGACGCCGACGTTCAGATGCCACAGTGGCCGCACCACCATGACCCCGCTGAAGACCCGCATCCTGATCGCCGACGATCACCCGATCGTGCTGCGCGGCCTGCGCATCGTGCTCGATGCACAGCCCGACCTCGAGGTCGCGGCCCAGGCCAGCGACGGCGACGAAGCCGTCAAGAAGGCACTCAGCGAGGACGTGCATCTGGCGATCCTCGACATCTCCATGCCCGGCAAACCGGCCTGCAGGCGGCGCGCGACATCACGCTCCGAGCCGCGCATGTGCGCGTACTCATGCTCTCGATGCACGACAACGAGCAGTACCTGTTCGAGGCGATCAGCGCCGGCGCCTCCGACTACGTGTTGAAGAGCGCTGTGGACCGTGACCTCGTCGAAGCGTGTCGCAGAACCATGCGCGGCGAGCGCTTCCTCTACCCCGCCGGCGTGCAGGCATTGATGCGCGAGTACCTCGAACGCGCGCGCAGCGGTGAAACGCCGCGCGACCTCCTCACGCCGCGTGAGGAGGAGATCGTCAAGCTCGTAGCTGAGGCGTGTACCAACGACGAGATCGGCGACTTGCTGCACATCTCGAAGAAGACCGTCGAACGGCACCGCGCGAACGTCCTCGAAAAGCTCGGGATGCGCGACCGCGTCCAACTCACCCGCTACGCCGTTCGCCGCGGCCTCGTCACCGCGTGACCGAGCATCGGCTGGGCAGCGCCGGAGGACGGGATAGCCCCGCCCTCCGGATGGCGAGCGCGGCCTAGGCGGAACTTTTCCGCGTGGTTAGTTCGCGAGCCCGCGTGGTAGGCGGGTTCGCAGCTCCTTTGACTGGTTTGATGTAGTCACGAGTGACGCGGTGTTTCCGTCCGCGGTGCCTGCAATGCTTCTGTCATGGTGTGGCAGTCTTCGGCGATGCATGTGGTCACGAGCACGCGGCGTCACAAGGACCGTGAGTACGAGACCACATTGGTCCGGCGCAGCTACCGCGACGGCGACCGCGTGCGCAAGCAGACGCTGGCCAACCTGTCGCATCTGCCGCCGGAGGCGATCGACGCGGTCCGGCGCGTGTTGCGCGGGGAGACGCTAGTGGCCGCTGGCGAGGCGCTGGCGGTCGAGCGCTCGCTTCCGCACGGGCACGTGGCGGGCGTGCTGGGCGTGCTGCGCGATCTGGACCTTGAGCGGCTGTTCTCGCGCGAGCGTTGCCGGGAGCGCGATCTGTGCGTGGCGCTGGTCTGCCAGCGGATCTTGGCGCCGGGCTCGAAGCTGTCGGCCACGCGCCGCTTCGCGCAGACCACGCTGGCTGAAGCGCTCGGGCTGGGGACGGTCTCCGAGCGTGAGCTGTTGGGCGCGATGGACTGGCTGCTGGCCAGGCAGGACCGGATCGAGCGCGCGCTCGCCAAGCGCCACCTGGCGGCCGACGGGTACGTGCTCTATGACCTGTCCTCCAGCTACGTCGAAGGCCGCTGCTGCCCGCTCGCGGCGCTCGGCTACTCGCGCGACGGCAAGCGCGGGACGTTGCAGATCAACTACGGGCTGATCTGCGCCCCCGACGGGCGGCCGGTCGCGATCGAGCTGCACCCGGGCAACAGCGACCCCGCACCTTGCCCCCCCACCATCACTATCCACGAGCGATTCGCGATCAACAACGCGTTGCTTGTCTGTGATCGCTGCATGATCCGCAACCAATTTAGCTTACACCATAAGTACCAGATCTGGCAGCAGTTGTTGAGCGGGGAGCTCACGCAGCGCCAGGCGGCCGAGCAGTGGAACGTCGACCCGACGACGATCTTGCGCATCCGGCGGATCTAGCGCTATCGCGCTTGCCGCGCTGGCGCAGTCGCAGCCGGTAGTGCTAGCCAGCGCGAGCAGCGCGCAATATGCCTAGCTTGTATCATCTCTAGCATATATCTCCAATTTATAATATACATTCAAATAGCAATCTATCTAATTATTCTCTCTTCTTTTAAAAACTCTCTCTCTCTTTTAATCCCTTTCCCCTCTCTCTTCTACCCCTATTTCAATCACTCTCCTCCTCTCTTTATCTCTCATTCTACCATCTCCTCTTTTATCTTCTCTCTTTCCTTCCTCTTTCTCTGTCTTATCTAGCATCTCTCTCTCTACTCTCAATCTCTCCATTCCTCCTTTTAACTATATTATCTCCTTCCTTCCTATCTCTCCTTTCTTTCTCTTCTCCCTTATTAATTTACCTCTATCCTATCTCTCTCTCATTATTTTTTCTATATCTACTTCTCTCACCTCTATCTCGCTCACCTCTTCTCCTACCTTTTCCTCTTTTTTTTCTCTCCTTCCACTTTCCTTCTTTCTCCTCTCTCCCACTTCCTCTTTCTTCCCTACCCATCTCCCCTTCCTCTCATCTATTCCTATCCTTTTCCTTATTTTTTCTATTACCTTCCTTTCCATTTCTTCTCTTTTTTCTTCATCTCCTTCCCTTCCTCTCTCTCTATCTCTCTTTCTATCCTCTTCTTTTTCTCTCTCTATTTTATCTACTCTCTTCTCTTCCCCTATTCCACTCTCTTTCATTTTCATTCTATCTTCTCTCTCTCTCTCTTACTCTATTTCCTTCTTTACCTTATCTTTTCTCTTCTCTTCTATCTCTCCCCCTTCTCCTACCTTTCCTATCTTTATCCTATCCTTCTCTCTTTTTCTTACTACTTCTCTCATATTACCTCCTTCATCACCATTTATTTCTTTTCCCTTCTCTCCATCTCCACCCTCTACTTCATTCCCTTTACTCCTACCTATCATTCCCATATCTATTCTCTCTTCTTCTATTTCTATCATTAGTTTCCTCACCTTTTACTCCTCTCTTACCTTTCCTACCTTTCTCTCTATCTCTACTCCTTCCTCCACCATTACTACCACTTTCTCTTTCTCTCCTTTATCTTCTACTTCACCCCCTTCTACTTACACTTATTCCTCTTACCCTCATCCTCCACTCCCTCCTCTTTTTCCTCTATCTCTCCCTCTATCTACTTATCTCCTACCACCTCTTCACCCACCCCATTCTTCTCCCTTTTACTCCACCATCCTCACCTCCTTCTTCCCCTCTTCTTTCCTCACTCTCCCTTCATCTCATCTCTCTCTTCCTTTCTACTTTCATCCCTACATTTCCTATCCCCACTATCCTCTCATCTTTTCCCTAATTATTGCTAAATTTATTTTTTTATTTTTATCAATTTTTACTCTTTTTAGCGGCGACCCCGCGACCGTGCCCGCCGCCGCCGCCGCGATCCGCGAGCGGTTCGCGATCAAGAACGCGGTGCTGGTCGGTGATCGCGGCATGATCACGCAGACCCAGATCGACCGGCTCGCCGACCGCCAGATCGGCTACATCACCGCGCTGCGCGCGCCGCAGATCGCGAAACTGCGTGTCGGCCCGGACTTCCCGCTGTCGATCTTTGACGAGTACGCGCTGGCCGAGATCGACTCGCCCGAGCACCCCGGCGAGCGCCTGATCGTGTGCCGCAACCCCGCCGTGGCCGCCGAACGCGCGCGCAAACGCGCCGATCTGCTGGCCGCCACCGAACGCGAGCTCGCGAAGATCACCGCGAGCGTCAGCAACCCGCGCGGGCGGCTGCACGGCGCAAGCGCGGCCGCCATCGCCAAGCGCGCCGGCGCGGTCATCAACAAGCACAAGATGGCCAAGCACTTCGAGCTTGAGATCGGCGACAGCGCCTTCAGCTACCAACGCAAGCAAGCGCAGATCGACGACGAGGCGTTGCTCGACGGGCTCTACGTGATCCGCACCGAGCAACCCGCAACGACGCTGTCGGCGCCGGCCGCGGTGCGCGCCTACAAGCAACTCAAGGTCGCCGAACACGCCTTCCGCCAGCTCAAGAGCCCCGAGCTTGAGATCCGGCCGATCTACCACCACCTCGAAGACCGCGTGCGCGCCCACGCCTTCGTGTGCATGCTCGCCTACTACGTGCAGTTCGAGCTCAGCGACCGGCTCGCGCCGCTGCTCTACACCGACGACACCCCAACCGCGGCCACCAACCCCGTCAAGCCAGCGCAACCGTCACCGACCGCCGCCGCCAAGACCAGCACCCATCACAGCCGCGACGGCCACCAACTGCACACCCTCGCCGACCTGCTCGCCGAACTCGCCACGCTGACCCGCAACCGCATCCGCATCCCCGCCACCGGGCACCGCTACCACCAACTCAGCGAACCAACGCCGCTGCAAGCACGCGCGCTCGAACTACTCGGCGTCACGCCCACGTAGTCAGAACCAGCCACGCCAAAACCGCAGCAAACAACGCCCAGCCGCCCAAAACCGACCCACAGCGGCGAAAAGTTCCGCCTAGGCGGCGATGCGCTGCTTGTCGCCGAGCATGCCGTGCGGGTCGAGGACGAACTTCCTCGCGACTCCGCCATCGAAGTCCTGATAGCCCCGTGGTGCGTCGTCGAGCGAGATCACGGTGGCGTTGACCGCCTTCGCGATCTGGCAGCGTTCGTTGAGGATCGCGTTCATCACCTGGCGGTGGTATCGCATCACCGGACACTGACCAGTGGTGAACGAGTGCGACTTCGCCCAGCCGAGCCCGATGCGGATCGACAGGCTGCGGTGCTTGGCGTCGTCGTCGCCGGCGCCGGGATCGCGGGTCACGTAGAGCCCGACGATGCCGAGCTTGCCGGCCTCGCGGGTGACCTCCATGACGGAGTTCAGGACCGTGGCAGGTGCTTCGTGGGCGTCGTGCCGTGGCCCTTGGCCTCGAAACCGACGGCGTCGACGGCGCAGTCGACCATCGGCTCGCCGACGATCTGCTCGATCTGGTCAGCCAGCGACGCGTCCTGCGCCAGATCGACGGTCTCGCAGCCGAAGCTCCTGGCCTGAGTCAGCCGGTCGGTGTTCATGTCGCCGACGATCACGACGGCAGCTCCCAGCAGCTGAGCCGCATGGGCGGCCGCGAGGCCGACCGGACCGGCGCCGGCGATGTACACCGTCGAGCCGGTCGTGACGCCCGCCGAGACGCAGCCGTGATAGCCAGTCGGGAAGATGTCCGACAGCATCGTGAGGTCGAGGATCTTCTCGAGCGCCCGCTCCTTGTCAGGAAACGTGAGCAGGTTCCAGTCGGCGTAGGGCACCATCACATACTCCGCTTGACCGCCCCGCCAGCCGCCCATGTCGACATAGCCGTAGGCCGATCCATAGCCTGCCGGGTTGACGTTCAGGCAGACACCCGTGTTGCCCTCCTTGCACATGCGGCAGCGGCCGCAGGCGATGTTGAACGGCACTGAGACGAGGTCGCCCTCGTTGATGAACTCGACGCCGGGGCCGACCTCAATCACCTCACCGGTGATCTCATGGCCCAGGATCAGCCCAGCAGGCGCGGTCGTGCGCCCGCGGACCATGTGCTGGTCCGAGCCGCAGATGTTCGTGGCGACGATCTTGAGGATCGCCCCGTGCGGGGTCTTGCGCCCCAGGTTGTCCGGGTGAACACCCGGCCCGTCTTGCACCTCAAGCTTCGGGTAGTCGATCGTCTCGACCTCGACCTTGCCAGGCTCGATGTAGGCGATCGCCTTATTGCCGGGCATCCATCTGCTCCCTTCGGTGGTTGATCGGACTCGCAGTTCCGATGATCACGATTCAGCGGATCCATCCAATGGGTGCACGCATCCATCCGGGCGTGATCGCGAGCCGCGAGTTCGAGAGGCCCTTGACGTGTTCCTATGGGGCCACGGCCGCATCTCTCGCCCGCGGACGGCTCATCGAGCACGCGCCGGTACAGCCTCAAGCCGATGGCGTACCGCTGCTGTTCGGACCAACATGGCTCGTGCGCACTCCCTCTCGAAGGAGCACCCTGATGAACGACCATCCGTTTCTTGATTTGGCGGCGCAGTTCGCCCGCATCTTCGTGATGGGGATGAGCGTTGCCGCCGTCGTCGCCGTGCCCGTCCTCCTGATGCTCGCGCTGCTTCTCTAGGTCCCGCCCTGTTCGTTGTGTTGGTTCTGGTGTATGCCGACCGGACGCCCGCTCGCTGCGCTTGAGTTGACCGACGTCGAGCGCGCGCAGTTGGTGCGCTGGGAGCGTCGGCGCCGGTCCTCGCAGGCGCTGGCCTTGCGTTCGCGGTCGTGCTCGCGTGCGCGCAGGGCGCTTCGAATATGGAGGTCGCGCGGCGCTGGGGATCTCGCAGCCGACGGTCGGTAAGTGGCGTCGACGGTTTTGTGAGTGCGTCTTGACGGGTTGGTGGACGAGCCGCGGCCGGGCCGCCCGGCGAGCGTCAGCGCCGAGCAGGTCGAGGACGTCGTGGTCGCGACGTTGGAGTCGCGTGCCTGAGAACGCGACGCATTGGTCGCGTCAGAAGATGGCCGAGCGCTCGGGGCTGTCGGCCTCGACGGTCGGCCGGATCTGGCGGGCGTTCGGGTTGCAGCCGCATCGCTCAGAGACGTTTAGCTCTCGCCCGATCCGCTGTTTGTGGAGAAGGTCTATGACATCGTCGGCCTGTACCTTGACCCGCCCGAGGCCGCGGTCGTGCTGTGCGTGGACGAGAAGAGTCAGGTGCAGGCGCTCGCGCGCTCCCAGCCGGCGTTTCCGATGATGCCCGCTAAGGCTCCTGAAGAAATGGCCTTTGCGCGGGTGGCTGAGCAGTGCGCCCGCGCTGCAGGGCTTGACGGTTGCCGTGGTTTGCCGTGGTTGGATGGCGGGTGGTCGTGTTGGGTGCGCTGGCGGCCGTCGGTGCTGGCGGTGTCGTCGGGCGCTCAGGTGGTCGCGCCGGCGAGCTGGTGGGCGATCGGGTTGAGGTTGACCAGCGCGGCGGCCCAGGCGGCCTGCAGTCGTGCTTTGACGCGGCCGAAGTAGCGGCTCTTGCGGGCGCCATAGCGGTGGGTGAGCAGTCCGAGCAGCCGCTCGATGCGGGGTCGGGTGCGGCGCAGGTGCTCGGCGGTGGCGGGGTTGCGGAGGGCTTGGCGGCCGGCGATCAGCAGTTCTTCGTCGGCGGCGATGAGGATGTTGCGATCGCCGCGCGCGGTCGTGCAACGCGCCCGCAGCGGGCAGCCGCGGCACACGTGCGCGGAGAAGTGCGCGCGGCGTTGCCCGGACGGCTCGGTGCGGACCAGCGCGACCTGGCCGGCGGGGCAGGTGACGGTGCCGGCGTCGAGATCGATCTCAAACTCGCGTTTGGCCAGGCGCTCACCGATCGTGGCGCCGGGCGGCACCGGGGCCAGCATCTCGACGTTGCGTTCGGCCAACTCGCGGCGCACCGGCCCGGTCCCGTAGGCGGTATCGCCGAGCAACCGCTCGGGGCGGCCCGCTTGGGGCTGCTCGTCGATGAGCTCTTTCGCTTGCGGGCCGTCCTGCGCTGATCCCGCAACCACGCCGACGGCGGTGATCAGCGGCTGCGTGCTGTTGGTCGCGGTCACCGAGAGCTTGTAGCCGTCAAAGCGCTGGTGCTGGCTCTTGCGGCCGTGGCGCATCTCCGGGTCGACGGTCGAGATGATGCGATCGGCCCGAGTGCCGCGGTGCAGCCGCGGAACCCCGTCCTCGTCGATTTCGAAGTCTTGGCCGATCAACTCGCGCAGCAGCCGATGCGCCTCCGCGACCGTTTCCTGCGAGAGCAGACCGTCGGCCTGCTCGACGGCGCGCAGCGCGCGCTCGCCGTCCTGCGCAACTCGGGTCAGCATCCGCTCGCGCTCGGCCTTCTCGCGCCAGTGACAGTCCGGCTTGGCGTTGGGATCCCCGTAGTCGAACTCCAGCCCGTCCGCCAGCCGCCGGCCGGCATCCCCGTCGACGGCTGCGACGGCGTCAACCAGCTTCCTGACGCCGTGACGCACCAGGCGCACGGTGTCCCGCGTGGCCGCCGCCCCGAGCATCGGTGTCGAGTCGATGATCTGCTCGACCGCACCCTCGAGCAGCCCGATCTCCGCAGCCAGGCGCAACGTGTTCTCCAGCGCCACGTCCTGCTTGCCATGCAGCAGCAAGCGCGCTCGGAACTTCACCAGCGAGGTTGGATGCCAGCCGTCGTGATCGATCGCCAAGCCGAGCGCGATCTTCCAGCGCAGATCCCACTTGACCGCCTCCATCGCGGCCTCATCCGACAGGCCCGTGCGGTGCTGCAACAGCATCACCCGTGCCAACTGCGAGGGAGGAATCGACGGCCGCCCACGCGCCGCCGAATAGCACTCAGCGAAGTCCTCATCGCGCACGATCCGATCGCCGTGCTCGGCCAACAAGGCGAAAAACGAGCCCTCCGGCAGCGGCCGCGCCAACACCGCCGCGTCAAGCATCCCGATCTGACCAGACCGTGTCGCGAGCATGCCCGAAGCGTCTTAAACGCGCCGGACAGACCCGCGACTTTTTCAGGAGCCTTCTAGAGCGCCGGCGTAAGTGGTCTCAGGCGGGACTCGATGGAATTCAGCAACTCGCGGTAGGAGGCGCAGAAGGACCGCACGCCCTCGCGCTCGAGCTCGGCAGTGATCACGGCGAGATCGACGCCGGTCTCGTGGACGCGGCGGAGCGTCTCTTCGGAGGCGACGTCTGGCACGTCGAGGGTGCGCGTGGTGCGGCCGTGGTCGGCGAATGCACGCAAGGTTGGCTCCGGCATGGTGTTGACGGTGTCGGGCGCGATCAGCTGCTCGACGTAGAGGACGTCGGAGTAGGCGGGGTTCTTGGTGCCGGTGCTTGCCCACAGCGGGCGCTGAGTGCGGGCGCCGCGCTCGCTCAGCGCCGCCCAGCGTGGGCCGGCGAAGTGAGCGCGGTAGCGGGTGTACGCGCGGCTCGCGTTGGCGACCGCGACGCGGCCGCGCAGGTCGGAGCCGGGCGGCAGGACAGCGTCGGCCTTGGCGTCGACGCGTGAGACGAAGAACGAAGCGACCGATGCGATGCCGTCGACCGGCTGTCCGGAGCGCACGCGTCGTTCGAGGCCCGTGAGGTAGGCGTCGATGACCTGCTCGTAGCGCGCGACCGAGAACAGCAACGTGACGTTGACGTTGACGCCGCGGGCGGTCAGCTCCTCGATCGCGGGGACGCCCGCCTCGGTGGCGGGGACCTTGATCATCACGTTCGGGCGAGCGAGCCGGTTCCACAGCGCGATCGCCTGCTCGACGGTCCCCGGCGTGTCGTCGGCGAGATCGGGTGTGCACTCGAAGGAGACGAACCCGTCGCGCCCGTCGCTGGCGTGAAATGCGCCGAGCAATAGGTCGGCGGCGCGGCCCACGTCGTCGAGCGCGAGCGCGAAGAAGAGCTCCTGGAGGTCATGCTCGCCGGCTGCGACGGCGGCGCGTAGCTGGTCGTCGTAGCGATCGGAGCCCGTGATGGCCTTGGCGAAGATAGTCGGGTTCGAGGTCGCCCCGGTTACCGCGCTGCCGGCGATCAGGGCTGCGAAGGCGCCACTGTCGAGCAGCTTGCGGGAGAGCGTGTCGAGCCAGATCGCAACGCCGGCGTCGTGCAGCCGAGCGAGCCGGTTCATGACGCGCCCTGCTCGACGGGGGCCAGCGTCTCGAGCGGGACGTCGGGGTCGGCGAGCCGACGCGCGTCGACGGCGATGCGGTCGCGGATGAGGCGCTGGATCGGGTCGACGACGTCCCACACGTTGACGTTCATGCCGGCGACGACCCGGTCGCCCCGCAGCCAGAACGCGATGAATTCGCGGGTCGCCAGCTCGCCGCGAACGACCACGCGGTCCGACGCGCGGGCGTGGCCCGTGTACTCCATCCCGATCTCGTACTGATCGGAGAAGAAGTACGGGAGGCGCTCGTAGGGCAGTTCTCGGCCGAGCATGTTGTGCGCGGCGACCGGACCCTGCTCGCGCGCATTGTCCCAGTGCTCGACGCGGATGCGCTCGCCGTAGAACGGGTGCTGGACGCTCGCCACGTCACCCGCCGCGAACACATCGGGCGCATCGGTCCGCAGCTGCGCGTTGACGAGGATCCCGTCGACAGTGGCGATGCCGGCGTGCGCGGCGATCTCGGTGCGGGGCTGGGCCCCGATGCCGATGACGACGAAGTCGCAGTCGATCGCATCCCCGGCACTCGTGCGGACACGCTCGACGGCACCAGCTCCCTCGAACGCCTCGACGCCGGTCTCGAGCCGCATCTGCACGCCGTGGTCAAGGTGGATGTCGCGATAGACGGCGCCGAGCTTGCGGCCCAGCACGCGCTCCAGCGGGACCGCGTCGGGGGCGATGACCGTGACCTCAAGCCCGCGGGCCCGGGCGGACGCGGCGACCTCACAGCCGATCCAGCCGCCGCCGACCACGACCACCGCACCGCCGCGATCGAGCCGCTCGCGCAGCATGTCGCAGTCGGCGACGCTGCGCAGATACAGCACGCCATCGCGCTCGGCGCCCGGGATCGCGAGTCGGCGCGGCTCAGCGCCGGTGGCCAGCAGCAGCCGGTCGTAGTCCACCCACTCGCCGTCATCGAGCACGAGCTCGCTCTCGCCGACGTCCAGCTCGACCGCGCGGCGGCCGAGCCGCAGCTCCACGTCGTGCTCTGCGTAGAAGGCCTCGGGGTGGACGTAGATCGTCTCGCGCTCGGTGTCGCCGCGCAGGTAGTCCTTTGACAGCGGCGGCCGTTCGTACGGACGGTCCGGCTCGTCGCCGACAAGGACCAAGCGCCCGTCGAACCCCTCCTCGCGCAGCGTCTCGACGGCCCTCGCGCCGGCGAGTCCGGCGCCGGCAACGACAACGGTCTCAGTCATGTGATGTCCTCGTAGTCAGGGAGAGGAACTCCCGGCGGGTGCGGGCGTCGTCGCGGACGGCGCCGCGCAGCGCCGACGTGACGGTCCGGCTGGCGGGCTTGCCGACGCCGCGCAGGGTCATGCACATATGCTCGGCCTCCAACACGACACCGACGCCGCGCGGGCGGAGCTCGCGCTGCAGCTGGTCGGCGATCTGCGTCGTCATGCGCTCCTGGATCTGCAGGTCGCGCGCGAACTGCTCCACGACCCGGGCAAGCTTGCTCAGCCCGACGAGCCGCTCGCCCGGCAGGTACCCGACGTGCGCAACGCCGTGGAACGGCAGCAGGTGGTGCATGCAGAGCGTGTGGAACGGGATCGAGCGCGCGACCACGAGCTCGTCGTAGCCGTCCTGATTGGGGAACGTCGTCAGCTCGAACGGCTGCGGCGTCAGCAGCTCCGCATACGCGGCGGCCACGCGCTGCGGCGTGTCGCGCAGCCCGTCGGCGCGAGCGTCCACGCCGACCGCGCGCAGCATGTCGGCGACGGCGCGCTCGAGCGCCTCGCGGTCAATCCGGCGGACCGCGGGCCCTGCCGGATCGACGAGAGCGAGCGCGGACTCGGACATGCTCAGGAGCGCGGCCGGTCGTAGGCGAGCGCGAGCCGCGTGAGGGTGAGCGCGCCGAGCAGGAGGCCGAAGTCGCGCAACGCGACGTCGTAGTAGCCCGGGCCGGTCAGCAGGTTGAAGATGATCCCCGCGAGCCATAGCACGACGATCGGGGCGCCGTAACGCGGCCGCAGCGCGACCAGTACCCCGGCGAGAATCTCGATCCCGCCGACGGCGTACATGAACTCTTGCGCGCTCCCCGGCGTCAGGTCGTCGACCCAGACCGCGAGATAGCGAGGCCAGTCGGTGAGCACGTTGAAGAACTTGTCCAGGCCGAACGCGATCGGCGCGACCGCGAAGGCCACGCGGAGCATCAGATAGGCCTGATAGCCGGCCTCGCGCTGCGCAAGCGCCACGGCTTCTACGGCGGGCTCCGGGTGCCGGACGGTCGCATCTTCAAGGGTTGCCATGGTGTCTCCTTCTTCTAAAAACAACTTCCATATACGAAGCTACGCATCGTGCTCGGCTTTGTCAATGCTCGTTAGCGTTAGAATCGGCGCATGGATCCGATAGCGGCCCTCAGCGCACTCGCGGACGCGACTCGCCGCCGGGTCTACGAGCACGTGTCGAGTCAGACCGGCGGGGTGAGCCGCGAGGAGACGGCCGCGGCCACCGGCATCGCCCGCACGCTCGCCGCCTACCACCTCGACCGCCTCGCGGCCAAAGGCCTGCTCGCCGTCACCTACGAGCGCCGCTCGGGCCGCACCGGGCCCGGCGCCGGCAGACCCGCGAAGCTCTACGCGCGGACCGAGCGCGAGGTCGCCGTCAGCGTCCCGCCACGTGACTACCACCTCGCCGCGCGCCTGCTCGCCGACGCCGCGGCGACCGACACCGACGGCCAGATGCGCCGCGCGCTGTCCCAGGCCGCCGAGGATCTCGGACGCGAGGTCGCGCGCGAGGCCGGCCCTGCCGCCGAGGTCCAGCCGCTGCTGCGCGAACGCGGCTACGAGCCCTACACCGACGGCGACACCGTGCGACTGCGCAACTGTCCCTTCCACGCTGTCGCCCAACGCCATCCCGAGGTCGTCTGCGAGATGAACCTCGCCCTCCTGCGCGGCGTGGTCGCCGGCCGACCGGAGCTCTCCGCCACGCTCGAGCCCGGGCCCGGGCCCGGGCGCTGCTGCGTCGCCCTCCGGAGCGCCGCCGGCGACGACACCGCATAAGGTCGAAGTCATGCCGCTCACCGTGGCGGCCGCGGCCGTGCGCCGCTATCCGCTCAAGGATGCAGGTGGTGCACGCCGGCACCCCATGCGCCGGTCAGGGTTCGATGAGCCCGCGGCGGATGGCGTAGCGGGTGAGTTCCACGCGGTCGCGCATGCCGAGCTTCTCGAGGATGTTTGCGCGGTGGCGCTCGACGGTCTTCTTGGAGATGTGCAGCATCGCCGCGATCTCGTCGTTGGTGTGCGCTTCAGCGACGAGCTTGAGGATCTCCTCCTCGCGGGGCGTCAGCAGCTCGCCGTGCGTTGTGTCGCCGGTGCGCGCGCGTTCGAGGTACTCACGCATCAGGGCCTGGACGCCGCCGGGATACAGGAACGGCTGCCCGCGCATGGTGGCGCGGCAGGCCTCGACCAGATCACGATCGACCGAGCTTTTGAGCACATAGCCCGACGCGCCGGCTCGGATCGCCTCGAACAGGAACTGCTCGGTGTCGTGCATCGAGAGCATCAGGACCCGGACTTCGGGCTTGCGGTGCGTGATCTCGCGCGCCGCCTGGAGCCCCGTCATGCGCGGCATCGAGATGTCGAGGATCGCCAGGTGAACGTCCTCGCTCATCGCCTTCTCCACGGCCTCGTGACCGTCGGTCGCCTCGGCGACGACCTCCATGTCGGCCTGGGCGTTGAGCACGGTCCGCAGGCCGTTGAGCACGATCGGATGATCGTCGGCGATCAGGATCCTGGTCTTCAGCGGCGTCATCGCGCGCCCTCCGGGATCGTGAGACGCACCTCGGTCCCGCCGCGCGGCGGACTCTCGATCGCGAGACTCGCGCCGATCAGCATCGCGCGCTCGCGCATCCCGCGGATCCCGTTCGACGACAACAGTGCGTCGGGCGCCACGCCCCGGCCGTCATCGCGAACGCGCAGCACCGTGTGCTCATCCGCGCACTGTAGTTCGAGCAGGACCTTGCTCGCGCCGGCGTGCCGGGCGATGTTGGTCAACGCCTCCTGCGCGACCCTGTAGACGACGAGCTCCTGCTCCTGCGACAGCGCCAGGTCCGGCTGGACCCGGCGCTCGATAGGGATCCGCGCGTGCTCGCTGAACGTCCGCGCCAGGGCGCTCAGCGCGCTTGGCAGACCCAGCTCCTCGAGCGCCTCCGGCCGCAGCTGGCGCGCGATCCGGCGGACCTCCTCGGTGCCGTGGCGCGCGGTCTCGCGGAGCTCGTCGAGCTGCGCGCGCAACTCGTCAGGGATCGCGAGCGCCAGCCCTTCGATCTGCAACATGACGCCGGTCAGCGTCTGGCCGACTTCGTCGTGCAGCTCGCGCGCGATCCGCAGGCGCTCCTGCTCCTGCGCCATCAATGCATATCGCGCGCTCTCGCGCCGCTCGAGCTCCAACCGATCCAGCATGTCGTTGAAGGCACGCGCGATCGCGACGATGTGCGGCCCCCCGACGAGCCGCGCGCGCTCGCCTGGCGACAGCGGATCGTGGCGGCGCATCGTCTCGGCCAGCTCGCCCAGCGGACGAAACGCCGGTCGCAACAGCAAGAGGTTGGCCGCGAGCAGCACGACGAGGCCGGCGGCCAGCACGACCACCTCGCCCGCCGCCACTGGCGCCGAGACCGATATGGGTCCCAGGACCAGCACTACGAACGCCAACCCGAGGACTACTGCGTTCGTCGCGAACACACGCCAGAACAGTGGAATCGACGACACCCGAGCGCGCATGCCCCAAGCTTGTCACCCCTTCCGCGCCATGCCGCAGCCGCGATGACCGCGATGTGGGGGCGCGACCTCATGGAAATCCGCATGTGCCTCGGGCACCGTGGATGTCGATGCCCGACGTACATGTGGTTCCGGTCCGCCGCACGGCGAAGTGGAGGGTTCACGACGGGGACCCTGCCGCTCCGTCGTCTGAGCATGCCAGCGAGACCGACGCCGAACTCGCGGCTCGGCGGCGAGCCAGGGAGCGCGGCGCCGAGCGCGTCGTGGTCCACGACCGATACCACCGCACGCGGCAGATCGATGTGGCCCGTGGCGCCTCCCCGAACGCGCCCGAGGTACCGGCTCGCTAGCGCGTGGCCGTGGCCGTACGCGAGGTTCGGGAGCGAGTCGCCGCACGGCCCGCCACCCCGGGTGTCGCTACGGGCGAAAGATGGGGGCGCGGCCTCATTGGCGCCCCGAGGTGAAGGATCGACGATCGCTCCATGTCCGCCCGTCCTCAGCGCCTAAGCCCCGCGATGAGCCGGCTCAAGCGGCTGCTGCTGCGTGTGCGCGGACCGCTTCTCCCCATCGAGGGCTTCGACCGCACCGGTGCGGGCGCGGATCTCGCGGTCTGCGGCGCCTGCGGCTCAAGTGTCGTGAACGCCGTGGACTGGCACGAGCACGACGAGTCCAGCTGGTGGGTGCTGCTGCGTTGTGGCGAATGCGCGTGGTCGCGCGAGGCGATCGTCACCGACGCCGAGGCGAAGCGGTTCGAGCGCGACCTCGCGCCCGGGCTACGCGAGATCGCCAGGACCATCGCGAGGCTCGACCGCGAGCGGATGCTGTGGGAAGCAGAGGTCTTCATCGCCGCCCTCGGCGACGACCTCATCGGTCCAGCCGACTTCTCGTCCGACCTGCCCCGCGGCTGACCCCGCCCGGACGGCCGCGCGGGCGATGTGGGGCTGGCGCGGTGCGGTCCTGCATCCACGACCCCATGGTCTCGCCGCGGACCCGGCGCCAGCATTGAGACTCATGACGACAATAGCGGACATCACTGCGCCCGAAACGGAGCCGCGCGATCGGCTCGACGGGGACTCAGCGGTCGCCGACGATCCTGCCCACTCCCTCTACGCGGAGGCGGCCGGGCTGATGGCGACGGCCCATGCGCTGGAGGCGGCCACACACGCGAGCGGCTCGGTCGCCGCGGCGGCGCCGACGCTCGCCTGCGTGGAGGCGTCATTGACCGCGCTGGCCGGGGCGGCAGAGCGTCTGCGCAGCCACACGCTGCGACGGCTGTCGGAGCCGGTGTTCGCGATCGACGACCTCCGGCCGCAGCGCGCCGACATTGCGCTGCAGCTCGAGCGGCTGGCAGGCGTTCTGGAGCAGGCGTCGCACGCATCCGCGCAGGCCCGGAGCTCGCTGCAGCCCGTCCTCGACGAGCTGACGGCGATCTGAGGGGCGACGACATGATTCGATTGGCGCTCCTCGATGACCACCCCGCCGTCCTCTCCGGGCTGCACCGGTTTCTCGAGCCGGTGCGGGAACTGGAAGTCCTGGCCGCGGCGGAGGATGAGATCGCCCTCACGCGCGAGCTGCGCGGACGTCATCCCGACGTGCTGGTCATCGACTACGACCCTTCGCGCGGGGACGCGCTGTCCCTGTGCCGGCGCATCAAGAGCCGCCCGGCCACCTCGAGCGTGCTGATCTACACGGCGTACTCGAGTTCGGCGCTGACGGTCGCGGCGCGCGCGGCGCAAGCTGACGGACTGCTCGACAAGAGCGAACCGGCAGCGGCCCTGCTCGAGGCGATTCACCGGATCGCGAACGGTGAGACCGTCATGCCAACCGTCGAACGCGATGACTTCGAGGCGGCCGCGGCTCGCCTCGACGAGTCCGATCGCCCGATCCTCGCCATGCTCCTGGACGGTGCGAGCGTGGCCGAGATCGCGGCGAGCCTGCGCACCGACGAACAGGAGGCGGCCCGGCGGACACGCAGAATCGTCCGCCGGCTACGGCCGCGAGCGGTCGGCAACCAGCCCGCGGGGGGCGGGTGACACCGCGAGCGTTCAGTGCGGCGCAAGGTCGGCTAGCTCAGCGAACCGCCGCGGGCCCTCGCTGGCCTCCGATACAGCGGCGATCAGCGGCGGAGCCGACTGGAACCTCGCTGCGCCCCTGCCGCCGCGGCCGCTGAGATAGGGCGCGAGGTAGCGCCCGCAGAGCCGATTCGGCGGCCACCACAGCGGACGCTCGGAGACGGCGCCGTCGTCGCCGGCTGCGCTCACGAGCTGCGCGCGCATGTAGCGCGTCGTCCCGCCCGCCGTCAGCAGTCCTCGCAGGACCGGACGGAACGGCCGCGGAGCGACACGCGCGCCAATCGACGCCGCGATCGACAGCGCGACAGCGTCGGCCTGCTGAGCGGCGAGGCCGCCCTGCTTGATCGGGAACTCCGTCGCGTCGCCCGCCGCGTACACGTCCTCGATTCCGGGCACGCGGCCGTGAGCATCCGTCGGGATGAAGCCGCCCTCACAGCAGCAGACACCCGGCAGCCTAGTTCCCGCCAGGCGCGGCGCGGTCACGATGCGGTCGACGCAAACCCGCTGGCCGCCGGGTGAGACATGCAGCCGTCCCGGGCGGCTCGGTACGCCTTTGCTGCCGGTGTACACGCGGACTCTGGCCCTGTGGAGCGCTCTCGACACAGCGGCGCTCGCGGACGCCCCGAAGACCTCACACGGCTCGACCTCCGGGGTGATGAGCACGAGCTCCACCCGCGGGCCTCGGGGATCGCACGCGGCGGCGGTCGTCAACGCCAGCTCGTACAGCGGCAGGGGCCAACTTGCCCCGGTCGGCCTGACGAACGCAACCCGGCTGACGCGGCCCTGCTCGAGCAGGCGCAGCAGCCGGCGGAAGTCCTGGGCATCGCGTGCTCCGTGATACGTCAACACATCCCGAGAGCGCCACTCACGCTCGGGGTGTGCGCCCAGAGCGAGGACCAGGCGGTCGTAGCGCAGCTCGCTCCCGCGGTGCGTGGTAACCACGCGCCGTTCAGGGTCGACACATGCGGCGCTGCCGCGATGCCAGCGCGAACCGAGGTCGGTCGCGAGCTCGCGCAGCCTGAGGCCACGCGTGGAACCGATCGAGGATGGGTGGTCGACCGCCATCGCGCGGTTGACGAACTTCGCCTCGGGCGCGAGCACCGTGATGTCGTGGCGATCCCTGGCGAACGCGCGCAGCGCGAGCAGCGTCTCCAGCCCGGCGACACCACCGCCGACGACCAGCACATGCGGACGGATCTTCATCGCAAGTGCGCGCCGCGACCGCGGACATCGGCGAGGAGCCGCGAGAGCTCGCGACCGACGAACTTGGTTCGCGGCCAGTCCGGCGACGATTCGCCAAAGCGCCCTTCGACTCCGCCCCCGCGTCCCAGGTCGCGCTCCAGCCAGCGGCTCTCGCGCTCGGTCAAGAGCACGCCGCGGAGGATCGGTGCGAACAGCATCGGATCGATCGCGACGCCGGCGACCGCGGCGATCGCGTCCGCCGCGGCGTCCGCCTGCTGGCACGCGATGCCGCCCTGCTTGATCTCGAAATCCGTCGCGTCGCCCGCGGCATAGACCCCCGGCGCCCCCGCCACGCGACCGTGCGCGTCGACGGGCAAGAAGCCCGTAGCGTTGTACGGGAGCCCGCCGATCGACGGCCCCGTGAGCACCGGCACCGTCACGACCCGATCGACCTCCAGGCGCTCTCCCGAAGGGCGGAGCTCGAGCGCATTGCAGCGCGGCATCTCGGCGACCGTGTTGGCCTTGACGCTGATGTCGGCGGCGGCCAGCAAACGCGCGACGTCTTGCGAGACATCCTCGCCGAAGAGGGCGAGGGCGAACGGCTCTGGCGTGACCAGCGTCACCTCGACGTCGACGCACATCTCATACGCGCGCTCAGCGGTCAGGAGCGCGAGTTCGTAGACCGGCAGGGGCCAAGAGCCGCCGGGCGGGACGACGAACGCGATGCGCCTGATGTACCCGCCCTCGACGTCCTGGATGACCCCGTGCATGCGCTCCTCGCTGCCCGGCGTGCCGAAGGCGAGCGCCCAACGGTAGGGCGAGCGCTGGCGGCCACCGACGGCGATCAGCAGCGCGTCGTAGCGCAGCGCGTCGCCGTCAAGGAGTCGGACCTCGCGCGCGACAGGGTCGACGGACACGACCGTGCCGCGGCGCAGGCGCGCGCCGGCCGATGCCGCCAGCGCAGCGAGCGGCGGGGCATCGGGACAGCCGACCGCGAAGGGGTCGAGCACGGGCGGCGGGAGATGGACGAAGCGCTCGTCGGGCGCGACGATCGTCGTTCGGATCTGGTCGCCGGCGATCCGTCGAAGCCTCAGAGCGGCCTCGACACCCGCCGGGCCGGCGCCGGCGATGAGCACATGGAAGCTTCCTGGTAGGACGCTGCGCGCGACGACATTCGCGTCGCGCTCCTCCGCCAACGTGAGCATCTCAGGCTCCTTTTCTACATGTGTTGTGTGTAAAAAAGCATATGGAGTCAAACGCCTTTTGCCAACCGCAACCGTGATAGTCGTCAGCCAGCTGCCCGATGGGGTCAGCGAGCCACGGATATGCAGCGAGGACCGCATGGTCAGCGAGTGCGCGACGGTCCATGATGGTCTCGTGGCCGTGCAAGAGACTCACAACAACCATGCCCCCGTGTCGATCGACGACGAGCGTTCGAAGGAGACGAGCGTGCTCCTCAGCGCGTCGGACTTCGAGGCGTTGCTCAGCGAGCTCGCCGCCCTGCGCGAGGCGGTGGAAGGCACGGCGGGCCCCGGCTCGGTCGTGACGGTCTCCGATCGCGCCGGCCGGACCTGGGAGTACGAGTTGGTCCACCCCCACGAGCCGCAGATCGAGCGTCAAAACGTTGCCCTCAGCTCGTCCGTCGGGCAGGCACTGCTCGGCGCCAGGCCCGGAGATCGCGTCTCGCTCACGCTCGGGAACGGTCGCCGCCGGCGGGTCCGCGTGATCGACGTGAGCGCGCCGGATCTCGGCCCCGCGCGGCAGGAGCCCTGACCGCGGAGGCACGACCTCAACACGCGGTGCGGCTGCAATTTTACACAGTAGAAGTGTGAAAAGGAGGCCAAGTTGGGACCACGTCCCGCACAGCTTCGCCAGCCCGCCAGGGGGCCCCACCAAAGCGCTCCCGCGGTCCGCCCAACCCGCGAGCACCTCGACCCGAGACCGCCGGCTCTACCGCCGCCGTCGGACGACAAGAGCACAACGCTTCGTGACCCGGGCGTCACCCTCCTGGGCACGGTCACGGCCGCGATGCTGACGATCGTCGCCCTGGCCTGGCTCGTCGCGGTCGTCGGAAGATGGTGGATCCTCGCCCCGGTCATGGCGGTCGCCCTGGCGCTCACGGCGATCGTGCTGCTCGTCATGGTCCGTCTGCTCGACGATGACGGATGACGCCGGCCCACCGTTAGACATGGCGACGCGGTGGCGGGCCGATGAAGACGAGCGACTCCGCCGGCTCTATGCCGACGGTGCGCCGCTGGCAGTGATCGCCCGCGAGACGGGGCGTTCCGCGGATGCGGTCAACGCCCGCCGAGCTGCGCTCGGTCTCGAACCGCGGCGGAGCGCCGACTGGTCGGCACTCGCCGACACCGTACTTCGCGAGGCCATCCGGGCCGGGCTGCCCGCGACGGTCATCGCGCAGAAGATGCACCGGCCCGTCGAGCAGGTTCGCGCCCGTCGGCACGCGCTCGGACTCGGACGTGCCGCGGCGCCTCACTACACCCTCGCCGATGACGATGCGATCCGCACGTCGTGGAGGTCCGGGGGAAGCCTCGAGGAGCTCGCTCGACGACTGGGTCGCAGCCCGGGCGCGATTCTGGTCCGCGCGCGGCAGCTTGGTCTTCATCGTCCACCGCGGCGCCGCCGGTGGGACGTGGTTGATGACTCCACCGTGCGCGACGGCTACAGCGACGGGCTCACGTGCGAGGAGATCGCGCAGAGATTGTCCGGGCGTACGCCATCGGCCGTGGCGGCACGCGCCCGCAGGCTCGGTCTGACGACATTTGCGCGACGCTGGACCGCCGATGAGGAGCGTCTTCTCTCGCGCACATTGGCGCAGCATTCGGTCGCCGACGCTGCTCGTCTGTTCGGGCGGCACGCCGGAAGCGATCCGCCGCAAGGCCCGCACGCTCGGGATCGCCGCGAGCGCTTCTCCGGGCGGCCCACGTGCGGGAGCGCGATGGACCGCAGATGACGATGCGCTGCTCCGGCTTCACGCCGCGCTGAATCCCGGTTTGCTCGGGCCGTTGCTCGGCCGCTCCGACCAAGCGGTCGTCGGTCGGCTGCCTCGACTCGGGCTACGCGAAGGCCGTGAGCGCTCACCGCACCATCCGATCCCGGCCAACGGCGGCTTGACGCCCGGAGAGCGCGCCCTGCTGGATCGCGAGCTCCGTGTGCGCGGCGATCGCGCGCTGCTCGAACTCGAGCGTCGGCTCGACCGCACCGCCGCCGAGTTGCGAGTCGCCGCGGCAGCCAGACCGTGACGCAGTGGGGCGACGCCACCGCGCCCATGCACTCCCGACCGCATGGTCATCGCGCCCGTGCGCGGACACGATGACGTCGTAGATCGCGTCCCCGCCCTCCTGACGACTTTGCTTTGCGCCTTCGGCGTACTCCTGCTCGTGTCGGCGATGTCGCCGAGCGAGCCCAAGCCGCGCGCGACCACCTTCTCGCAGTTCCTCACGCAGGTGGAGCGTGGAGAGGTCGATAAGGTGCTCATGCGCACGCGCGACAACAGCTTGCGTGTCAAGCCCGAGCGCGGCCCGGCTTACGAGCTCGGCTACCCGCCCGAGTATGGGAGCGACCTGCTGGATCAACTGCGCGTTGCGGGCGTCGCTGCTGATATCGAGCCTGCGGGACAGCGCTGGTGGGAACTCGCGCTGCGGATCGTGCTGCCGATCGCGCTCCTGGCCGGGCTATGGTTTTTGATCATCCGCCGCGCGTCAGGAGGGGACCCGCTCGGCGGTTTCGGGCGCGCGCCCGCCAAGCGGCCCGACTCTGACACGCCGACGGCCACGTTCCGTGACGTTGCGGGCGTCGACGAGGCCATCGACGAGCTGACAGAGATCGTCGACGCGCTGCGCGACCCGAGGAGGTTCCGAGCGCTGGGCGCCCGCATCCCGAAGGGCGTGCTGCTCTACGGGCCTCCGGGCACCGGCAAGACGCTGCTCGCGCGCGCCGTCGCCGGCGAGGCGGGCGTGCCCTTCTTCAGCATCTCCGGCTCGGACTTCGTCGAGATGTTCGTGGGCGTGGGCGCCTCGCGCGTGCGCGACCTCTTCGAGCAGGCCAAGCAGAACTCGCCCTGCATCATCTTCATGGACGAGATCGACGCGGTCGGCCGCCATCGCGGTGCCGGCCTCGGCGGCGGCCACGACGAGCGTGAGCAGACGCTCAATCAGCTCCTCGTGGAGATGGACGGCTTCGAGGCCAAGGACAGCATCATCATGATCGCGGCCACCAACCGGCCCGACATCCTTGACCCCGCGCTGCTGCGTCCCGGCCGCTTTGACCGTCAGATCACCGTCGACCGGCCGGACCGCAAGGGCCGCGCGAAGATCCTCGAGGTCCACACGCGCGGCAAGCCGCTGGCCAAGAACATCGAGATCGACACGCTGGCGGGCCAGACGCCCGGCTTCACGGGCGCGGATCTGAGCAACCTCGTCAACGAGGCCGCGCTGCTCGCCGCCCGCACGGGCAAGAAGGAGATCACGCAGACCAAGCTCGAAGAGGGCATCATGCGCGTGGTCGCCGGCCCGGAGAAGAAGACCCGGGTCATGGGCGAGAAGGAGCGGCTGGCCACCGCCTACCACGAGATGGGCCACGCGATCGTCGGCCATTTCCTCGAGCACTCCGACCCCGTCCACAAGATCTCGATCATCAGCCGCGGCCAGGCGCTGGGCTACACGATCAGCCTCCCCAGCGAGGACAAGTTCCTCACCACGCGCGCCGAGCTGCTGGACACGATGGCGATGACGCTCGGCGGCCGCGCCGCGGAGGAGATCGTCTTCGGCGAGATCACGACCGGCGCCTCGAACGACCTCGAGAAGGTGACGGCCACCGCCAAGCAGATGGTCATGCGCTTCGGCATGAGCGAGAAGCTCGGCCCGCGCGTCTTCGGCCACGACCACGGCCAGCCCTTCCTCGGCCGCGAGTTCAGCGCCGAGCCGGACTACAGCGACGAGATCGCGCGCGAGATCGACGACGAGATCCGCCGCATCATCCGTTGTGCCTACGATCGAGCGAGCGGGATCCTGCGCACGCACCGTGACAGCCTCGAACACGCTGGCTCGCATCCTGCTCCGACGCGAAACGATCGATCGCGACCAGTTTCTCACGCTGCTCGCCGGCGAATGCGAGAGCGAGGTCTTCGTCGGGCGCGAGCACGCATCCACGAAGGCGACGAAGACGCTGTTCGACGCCCGGGTCCTCACGTAGGCGGGGGCCGCCGTCGGCACCTACGGTGCTTCTGTGCGCGGACTGCAGCCCTACACCCATGGTGACGGCGCCCACTCGCTACGACAATGGAGGCATGACCAAGTTCACGAATCGCAACACCCAACAACACGCACCGCGCCGTTCGCGCGGCTTCGCGTCGGAGCTCATCTATCTGGTCGTGGTAGCCACGATCTTCAACCTCGTCGCGCTCGCTGCGGTGGCTGTCGCATCGCCATTGGCCGCTACAGGGCAGGTGCTGGTCGGCGCGGTCCTCTTAGCGGTGCTCGTGATCGCCTCCGCGGCCGTCATCAGGGGCCTTCGCTTCTTCGCATAGCGCCGCTTCGACGCATATCCCTACACGCTGGGTTCGGCGGTGGATCGCGCAGCTAGTGGACGCGCCGCGCGACATGCATAGCGAGCGTCTTGCAGGGCCACGAAAAGGTAGGTGTATCCCCGCTCAAGGCGACCGGCGACGGCCCGCCGCTTGGCGTCCGACGGCGGGCGTGACGACTCCGCGTTGACGTACTGCAGCGCGCTGCAGGAACTGCTGAGCTCCTGCAGCGCTGCCTCGATGCATCCGAGCAGCGCGGGCACCGCACGCGCGGCAGACGGATCTGCCGCGCGTAGTGCGATGCCGGCAGCGGCTTCGACCAGGTCACGCCGAGGTCGTAGAGCTCGTTCTCGGCATTGCGTTGTGCCGTGGGGCGAGTGGCGTGAGGAGGCATGCCCGCTCGAGATGCGCTCAAGCGTCGGGGGGTTCGTCGCCCCCAGGTCTCGACACGGCCAGCACCGTGAGCGTGCGCCGCCGTTCGCTCGGCAGCATGACGCGCGCGCGGTCACCGCTCCGAGCGCCCAGCAGCGCCTCGCCGACCGGCGACGCCGGCGTGACCTGCGTGCGCTTGGCATCAGCGACGCGGCGACCGACGATCTCGTACTCGCTCTCGCGGCCCGACTCGTCGCGCACGCGGACGACGCAACCGAGACCCACCACACCGTCGACGGCGAACTCGACGACGGTGGCCGAGTCTACGAGTCGCTCGAGCTGCGAGATCCGCATCTCCGCGAACGCCGCATCCTCGAGCACCGCCAGATGGTCATCGTCGTCGCCTGGCGATCCGTAGGTGCGCGCGTCACGCAAGTCTTCGGCGAGGGCAGCGCGGTGCGCACTGCGGAGCGACTCGAGCTCTTCGACGGCCTCCGCGAGGTCGGCCGGGCTGAGAAGGACGCGGCCCGCGGGGACAACGAGCGGCGGCCGGGAATGCATGTCGTAGGTCATGCGATAGGACCTTCGCGCTCGCCGGAGCGCTCAGCCATGCGGTCCAGCCCTCATCTCCCGGGGGTCGTTCCCCCCACGAGGTGACGGCTCAAGGGAAATGAGGCCACGACCCAATGGCCGACTTCGCGCCCCGCATCCAAGCTGAGAGCCATGTTGCTCCTCGGAATCGTCCTGGCACTAGCCGGCGCCACATTGATGGTGGCTGAGGCGCACGTTCCGACCCACGGGGTGCTCGGGGCGAGCGCAGCGGCGGCACTGACCGCCGGCGTCGTACTCGCGCTCGTGGGCGCGGGTGCCGGGACGACCACCGTCGTGGCGGCTGGGATCGTCGTCGCGCTTGTTGGCGCGGCAGTGGTCTGGGTGCTAATCGTGCAGTCGCTCGCCGCCCATCGGCTGGCCGTTCGCAGCGGTACGCCCGCCCTCTTCGGGCGGCTCGCGACGGTGCGAACCCCTCTGGCCCCGACTGGCCAGGTCCTCCTCGACGGCGCCCTCTGGCGCGCGCGTCTCTGGGAGGACGAGAAACAGCTCGCGCCCTTAGCCGAGGGCAGCATCGTCGTTGTTGAATCGATCGACGGCCTCACGCTCACCGTGCGGCCGGCGGAAGAATGGGAGATGAGTTGACATGACGGCTGTTCTGGTCGTCCTCCTGGTTCTGCTGACCCTGCTGGTCACGCTCGCCGGAGCGTCGGTGCGAATCCTGCGCGAGTACGAGCGAGGCGTCGTGTTTCGCTTCGGCCGCCTCGTCGCTCAAAAAGGGCCGGGTCTCGTGCTGCTCGTCCCCATCGCCGACCGCATGGAGCGCGTGACGCTCCGGACGGTCACGCACACGATCCCACCCCAGGATCTGCTCACCCGCGACAACGTCCCGGCGCGCGTCGATGCCGTGGCGTACTTCCGCGTCGTCGACGCCGACGCCTCGATCGTCGACATCGAGGACCACCTACGCGCCACGTCCGAGATCGCGAAGACCACGCTGCGATCGGTGCTCGGCAAGGCCGAGCTCGACACGCTGCTCGCCGAGCGCGAGCGCCTCAACGAAGAGCTCCAACGCATCATCGACGAGCAGACCGAACCGTGGGGCGTCAAGGTCGTCACGGTCGAGATCAAGGACGTCGTCATTCCGCAGGACATGCAGCGGGCGATGGCCCGGCAGGCGGAAGCCGAGCGTGACCGCCGCGCGAAGGTGATCAACGCCGAGGCCGAGTTCCAGGCCGCCGCCCGACTCGCCGAGGCCGCTCGCACGCTCGCCGACAGCCCCGGCGCCATGCAGCTGCGCTACTTGCAGACCCTCTCTGAGATCGGCAAGGGCGAAGCCGCGACGGTGCTCGTGCCATTGCCGCTCGACGTCGTCGGTTCGGTCGTGGCCGCGGCCGAGCACAGCAACGGCGGGCGTGTGAGGGACGTCCTTCCGCTCACATAGGTGCGGCGAGGCGCTGGGCTTCGTCGCGGATCTCGCCGACGAGTTCCTCCAGCACGTCCTCCAGCGCGACCACGCCCGTGAGTGAGCCGTCCTCGTCTTGCACGCGGGCGAGGTGGCTGTTTGCGCGCTGCGTCGTGGCGAGCGCGCCGCGTCGGTGGCACTGACGGTCGCGAGTGGGCGGACGGCGAGCGGGCGCTCGGGCGATCGCGTCCTTGAGGTGGAAGTAGCCGGCGAGGTCGGCCGATAGAGCGTCATCGTCGACCACGGCGAGTTTCGACGCGCTTTGCGCTGCCTTAGCTTCTCGCCGACGCGCGTGCTGCGGACACACCGAACGGGACACTCGCGATGAAGACGGCGCGACGAGCGAGGCCCTCGCCGTTCTGCCAGGGCCCGGGCGCTACCGGGATCGTAGGCTCGTGCGAGCGATGCGACGGGTCGCCCGTACGGCCCTCTCTGCCAAGCTCGTCTGAGACGTTGATGACCCAGTAATCATTGAGCTTGAGGGCGAGAACGGAGTCTTGCGGGGATGCAGAACGAACGGGTCAACGGAGCCGGCGGGCGCATCGCGGAGCGAGCCGTAGGCGAGCGCAGTGATGTGCCCGCTGCGCGCCCGGCGCGGGAGGGGGTCCCGGACCCCGAGCTGCTCGAGCGTGCGAAGCGGAGGCGGTTCTCGGCCGAGTACAAGCTGCGGATCCTCGGGCAGGCCGAGGGGTGCTCGCGGCCGGGTGAGATCGGCGCGTTGTTGCGCCGCGAGGGGCTGTACACGTCGCATCTGACGGCCTGGCGCAAGCAGCGCGACGCCGGGGCGCTGGAGGCGCTCGATCGCAAGCGTGGGCGCAAGCCGGCCGACTGGCGCGATGCCGAGAACGCCGTGTTGCGGCGGCGGCTTGAGCGCGCCGAGGCCGAGCTGGAGAAGGCCCGGCGGGTGATCGAGGTGCAGGGAAACGTCTCCGCGCTTCTGGGCGAGTTGCTCGAGCCCAGGGGCGCCAGCAGGAGCACCGAGCGATGATCGAGCAGACCGTCGAAGAGCTCACGCCGGTGATCGGCACGCGCCCGGCGTGCCGGGCGCTGGGCGCCGCGCCGGCGACGATCTACCGTCGTCGCAAGCCCTCGGCGCCACGGCCAGCGCGGCCCAGGACGCGGTCGGCCAGGGCACTGTCTGCGAGCGAGCGCGCGGCCGTGCTGGCCGAGCTGTGCTCCGAGCGCGTCGTCGACAGCTCGCCAGCGCAGGTCTGGGCGACGCTGCTCGACGAGGGCCGCTACCTCGCCTCAGAGCGCACGATGTACCGGATCCTCGCGGCCGAGCACGGCGGCGTGCGCGAGCGCCGCGACCAGCTGTCGCATCCCGGCTACGCCAAGCCCGAGCTGCTGGCCGAGCGCCCCAACCAGCTCTGGTCCTGGGACATCACGAAGCTGCTCGGCCCCGCGAAGTGGACCTACTTCTACCTCTACGTGATCCTCGACGTCTTCAGCCGATACGCCGTCGGCTGGACCGTCCAGCACCGCGAGAGCGCCGAGGTCGCCAAGGCGCTGATCGCCCAAGCCGCCCAGCAGCAGCAGGTCACGCGCGAGCAGTTGACCGTGCACGCCGACCGCGGGCAGCTCGATGACCTCAAAGCCCGTCGCCTTCCTGCTTGCCGATCTCGGCCTGACCAAGACCCACAGCCGGCCCCACACCTCCACCGACAACCCCTACTCCGAAGCGCAGTTCAAGACGCTCAAGTACCGGCCGGGGTTCCCGCAACGCTTCCAGAGCATCGAGCACGCGCGCGACGTTCTGCCGCGAGTTCTTCGACTACTACAACCACTCCCACCGGCACTCCGGGATCGGCTTGATGACGCCGGCGACCGTTCACCACGGCCGCGCCGAGTCCACGCACACCGCCCGCAGCGCCGTGCTCGCCGCCGCCTACGCCGCGACGCCCGAGCGATTCGTCCGCCGCGCGCCCACGCCGCCGCCGATACCGACCGCCGCGTGGATCAACAAGCCCAACACCGACGAGGCCGCTCACCAAATCCGAACGCCGACCGTCTCATCCCGCTTGACAGGTTCCGCGGAGCCATTGCCGCACTTCGTTGCACCGATGCTGTTGGAGACGGCGCGACCGGCGCCGCCTGACGACGGCTCGTGGGCGGTCGAGGTCAAGTTCGACGGCATCCGTGCGCAGCTCCGCGTCGAGGGCCGGAACGGCTGGAGCGTGCGTTCGCGTCCGGGCCGGAACTGCACGCCGGAGTTTCCAGAGCTCGCCGCGGCCGCCGACGCGCTTGGACGGCACGCGGTCGTGCTTGACGGGGAACTCGTGCACTTCGCCGCCGACGGGCTGCCCGACTTTGGTGCACTACGTCGGCGACTGACGAGCCATGGCGCGCGTGCCGCCGCCGAGGCCAGTGCGCGCACTCCGGCCACGCTCGTGGTCTTCGACGTTCTGCACCTGGACGGTCGTCCCGTGCGCGCCTTGCCCTACAGGCGACGCCGCGAGCTACTCGCCGAGCTGCTCGCCGACGACGCCGGCTGCCGACTCGCCCCGGCCTGGACCGATCGCTTCGATGACGTGCTCGCCGTGACGCGCGAGCACGGACTCGAGGGCGTGGTCTTCAAGCGGCTCGAAGCCCCTACCGGCCCGGCAAACGTAGTCCCGCGTGGCGCAAGCTCAAGCACCGCAGAGACGAGACGCTGTCCGTTGCGGCGTGGAGTCCGGGAGACCGTGAGCCCGACACCTATTACCTCGCCCGGTTGGGAGCCGACGGCGAGCCGACATTCGCGGGCGCTGTGCAGCTCGGGTTCGACGCACAACGACGCGAACAGCTCCGGCGCCTGATGGACCAACACGAGCTGGCAGCGCCACGCCGCCGGCGCATCCGTCCCGTCCGACCCGGCGTCTCGCTCGTGGTCAGCGGGCACGGGCCAGTGGGCACGCCACTGCGCGACGCCGTCATCCGCGAGGTCCTCCTCGATCACCCGTTGCCGCACGATGGACCGACGTGGATCTGAGCCAGATCTGGCCGAGGCACTCGAACTTCGCGACGAGCTGCTTATCGCCTGTCGCCAAGAGCTGCTCGGCGTGGGAACGAGCCGCGCCTCTGCCCTCGTCGCGCACATCGACGCGCTCCTCGACCTGGACGACGGGGTCTCGCCAGGCTCGCAACGCTCAGGCGGCTGAGTCGCGCCGAGCGGCGGCTGCTTCCGAGAGTGGTTCCGTGCGAGGACGCGGCCGATGAACCGTCTACGACTCCTCGGCAGCTAGGAAGAGCGATTCAGCCTCCTCGGGATGTGCGGCGGTCCACGCGCGCATCGAGTCGACGACCTCGGCGCGAGTCGCGGGGTCGAGCTTTTCGATGAACCCGTCCTCAATTCGAGGCAGGCGTGACCTCAAGTCATCGGGGAGCCCTTCGAGCCAGCTCGTGAAGGCCGTATAGATCGGTGTCTGAGCGGCCGAGAGAGCGGTCCACGTATTAATCGCCTCGCGCATGTTTGCCAGATGAGAGACACACGCCAGTGCCGCCACCGCGATCATCCAGTCTGACTGGAGGGCGAACTCGCGCAGCCCGAGCGCCTCGGGTGCCCCTTGAAACTCAGCGGGTACGAGCATCGCGCGAACGAGCTCGGCGAGGCCCGCAACGAGATCACGGCTCGCGCACAGATCGACCCACGACACCTCCTCAGCAAGGCGGCGAAGCGTGTGAATATCAAGCTGCGCTAACTGCTCCTCGATGGCTTCCAGGTCCAAGTCCTCGACCGCCGGCCCGGCCCCGGACAAGGACTCGCGGGTCGTCGCGTGGATCCCCGTGGCGACGGCGAGCGTCTCAAGGTCTCCGGGGTTGGGCACGTGTCCCGTCAGCGTGACTACCAGGTTGATGAAGTTGACATCTGCAAGCCGCGCGTCCGCGCCAGCGGCCCGCAGCCGCTTACGCGTGCGCTCCGCCGTTGACCCAGCGCTGCGCCGGGAGAGCGTTCGCGCGTAACGGTCGAGGGCGTCGAAGATGCTCTCGTCCTCGGGACGCTCCGCGGCCTCGAGTGCTCCCAGCAAGAAGTCGAGCACCTCGCGATACGCGGCGCGAACGGCGGGTTCGGTCACGTATTGCCCACGGGCGAACAGCGTCAAGGCGGCAAGCGGGCGCACGCGTACCTCCGCTATGACGTCCACGACCGCTCCCGCTTCTTCGATCCGTTCCTCGGTCACGTAGGACTTCGAACCTCGGCCGCGGCCGAGTGCGCGACGCGGCAACGGACGTAGGAACTCCCAGCCGCGCCAGCGCTCCAGCTGCCTTGGCGTGACTCGCTGAAAACGAGCGGAAACGGCAGCAGCGAGCTCTTCCTCGGCGGGGCTCGGCAAGGAGCGCGGCATCGAGGTGAGGTTAGAACCCCCCGCGGCAATCGTCGTTTGGTCGGAAGTGCCCTCGTCATCCTCCGGTTGGCATGGCAAGCAGACGCTCTCGGCGCCCGGGCCGCGAGCCCGGGCGCCGGCCGCTGCTTTGTCGGCCGCCGCGCGGCTGAACGCCGTTGGCGTTTGGTCGATGCGTGCCCCCCTGCGTCCCGCGGCCTCCAGTTCGATTAGGACCTGCCCCGCTCCAAGCGATCGCTGATCGAAGATGTCGAAACCGCCCCACCAGAGGTCTCGGCAGCGGTGTGGACCGTCGCCGTCAGGCGCGATTATGGATGCATGACCTGTGCGGCGCTGCCAAGCACCATGCCCGTCGATGCCGACGACGAGCCAACACGATCGTCTATTGCGACACCGCCAGCCGCACTGATCCACTCCAACAGCTAATCGGAAGTTTTCTCGGTTGATGTTGGGGGATCTCGCGTGGTGGCGCGGGATCCGGGTGTTGCGGCGTGGTTGGGCTTTGGCTACGTGTGGAGCTTGATGTCGAGCAGGCTGAGGGCGGTCGCTTGTAGGGGTGTGGGGGTGGTGAGGCGGGTGAAGGTGTGGTCGGCGGCGCCGATGCGCAGGGTGTTGCGGCAGAGGGTGCTGACCTGTGTCTGAGTCTTTTTCCGAAATCCGGGCGTGAATTACGCAGCCAGGTTCGGGGCTCATGGGGGTTGGTGTGGATGGTACGCGGTCGGGGTAGCTTCGCGCGACTGGCCGGTCAAGGGCACCGCTGCGCGGCTCGCGGGGCTCGGCCCTGTTGGGCTGCCCGTTGACCGGCCGAGCGCGCTGCGCTGATGGGCGGGTGAGGCCGGCAGCGGGGCCGCCGGCGGTGAGGATGGTGGCGTTCATGGGAGCAGCCTGGGGTGGGTGCCGCGGTGGTAGGCGATCCGTTGCTCGCGGGCGCGCTCGAGGCCAACGCGGCGGGCGTGGCGGATCGCGGGTCCGCGGCCTTCGTGTTCGTCGTCGGGGGTGACGTAGCCGATCCCGGCGTGCAAGCGCACGTGGTTGTACTGGTGGCGGACGGCGTCGAGCTCGCGCGCCAGGTCGGCCGGGTCGGCGAGGCGTTCCAGGTGCGGCCACTCATGCTTGACGTGGCCGAACAGCGACTCGATATGGGCCTGATCGGTCGGCGTCCCGGGCCTGCCGTAGTGGGTGGCGATGGCGTGCAGGGCCATGAACTCCCTGGTGCTGCCGGAGGTCATCTGCGCGCCGTTGTCAGACACCGAGAGCAGGATCGGCTCAAGCTCGGCCAGGTCGGCGCCGGGGGCGAGCTCGTCGAGCAGCGACACGATCCGGTCCAGCAGGCCCTCGCGTTCGAGCGCGCGCGTGAAGATCGCCTGCACCTGCACGTGCGTGGCCTCGGGGCAGAGCAGCGTGTCGATCCACTTGCGCGAGACCAAGTCGAGGATCGCCAGCGCGCTCGTGCCCGCGGCCGGGAAGGCGCTGAAGTCATACGCCCAGACCTGGCACGGCCGGTACTCGACCCACTCCGGCCACGGCTTGGCCTCGCTGCGCGGCCGGGGCGATCGGTAGGGCAGCACGCGGCCGTGGGCGAGCAGCACCCGCAGGACCGTGGCCGGCGAGACCCACACCCGGCCCAGGTAGGAGCCGCGGTGCGCGAGCTTGCGGTGCGAGCCGTCGATCTCGCCCCACTCCTGCGCCAGCGCCAGGATCGCGGTCACCTCCTCCGGGCGCAGCGCATGCACCGCGCGCCCGCCCGGCCGGCGATCCTCCAGTTCCCCGGCGGACTGGCGCGCCTGCCAGTAGCGCGCGCGCCGCTCGCTCAGGCCGAGCACGCGGCAGGCCCGCGCGAAGCTCCACCCGGCGCCGGTCGCCTGCGCGATCAAGCCCAGCAGCGCGTGCTTGACCTCGGGGTCGACGCGCGCGGGGACCGGGCCTACCAGCCCGAGCGCGTTTTTCCCCGCAGCGCGACCAATTCGATCGCCTGCTCTTTGACCGTCTCCTCCAACCTGGCGATCTCCGCTCGCGCCGCCACAAGCTCGGCATCCTGCGCGCTGCTCGCGCTGGCCCGCACCCCCGGCCGCGACTGCGCCAGCGCGGCAAGCGCGCCCTCGCGCCCGATCCGCCGGATGCGCATGATCGTCGTCGGGTCGACGTTCCACTGCTCGGCCGCCTGGCGCTGCGTGAGCTCCCCGCTCAACAACTGCTGCCAGATCTGGTACTTCTCCTGCGCGCTCAACACGCGCTTGCGCCTGCCGTTGCGCTTGACATCCTGTGGTCCGGACATGCGTCTCCTCGGGCCCGTCTGACCGCTCACCGAGATCCTTCCACGCCGAAAGACATGGCGTGATCAAATCGCCGATTTCGGAAACGAACTCAGACGCAGAACAGTGCCGAGGTCGGCGAGTAGGTCGGGCAGGGTGTGGGCGGCGTGTCCGTGGTTGGTGCGGGCGGCGGCGGCGTTGGCTTGCCCTGTGGGTGAGCGCCGCGCGGGCGCGACGGGGTCGGTCGGGGCGAGCGGGGTGTCGTCGGTGAACAGCAGCGGCGCGAGTCGCTGTTGGAGTTCGAAGCTGACGTAGTAGGCGAGCGTGCAGAGGAAGATGTGTGCTCTGACGCGGGTCTCGAGGTGGTGGTGGATGGGACGGATCTCGATCGTGTCCTTCATCGTGCGAAACGCGCGCTCGGCCAGTTTGAGTTGTTTGTAGGCGCGGACCGCGGCGTGCGTGCCGAGCCGGTCTGGCGTGAGGGTGGTCCGGATGACGTAGAGGCCGTCGAGCGCGGCCTCGGCGGCGATCTGCTGGGTCTTTTGTTCGTAGGCGAAGCTGCCGTCGGCGATCTGCAGGCTGAAGTGCTTGGCGACCTTGTATGTGTTGACGGTCTTGCCGGCGCGTTCGCCGATCGTGCCGGCCGGTGCGCCGCGGAGCCGGCCGCGGGGGCCGTGGACGCTTGCCTTGACCTTGTCCAGTTCGGCCTCGGTCGCGGCCAGCAGTTCGGCGCGTTTGCGGGCGCGTTCGGCCGCGACGGCCGGGTTGCGGCACACGACCAGGCGCTCGCCCGGGAACCGGCTGGAGCTGATCTCGGCGAGGTTGAGCTCGTCAAAGAGCGAGAGCTGCAGGTCGCCGCAGTCCACCAGCGAGCGGATCTGGGCGCTCTTGAGCGCGCTGACGAAGTCCACGTCTTGGGCCTTGAGCGAGGCGGCGTGCGCCTGGGTGATCATCCCGCGGTCGCCGACGAACACGACCTGCTCGATCCCGAACCGCTCCCGGACCTGGGCGATCACGTCCGGGACGGTCTGGGAGTCGGTCGTGCGGCCCTGGCAGACGTGCACGCCGACCGGCCGGCCCTCGGGGCTGCAGATCAGCCCGTAGTTGACCTGCAGCTTGCCCTTGACGCCGTCGCGAGAGTAGCCGAGCGTCGCGAGCGGGCAACGCCGGCCCTCCATGTAGCTCGAGGACAGGTCATAGAGCACGAACCCCGCGTCATCGCCGCCTGCCGTGAGGTGACGGCGCGCGAGCGTGCGCTCGATCCGTGGCTGCTGGGCGAGCAGCCAGTCCATCGCCGCGAGCAGCTCGGCCTCACCGACATCGCTGAGATCGAGTTCGTCGGCCAGCGTGCTCTGCCCAAAGCGACGCGTCGCTGAGAGCTTAGAGCCCGGGCCGATCAGCCGCTGGCAGATCATCGCCACGACCAGATCGCGCTGCCGGCTGCGCTCGCGGCCGATCAGCCGCTCCAGGTCCAGATCGCGCAGCACGCCGAGTACCGCGCCGACATGCCCGTGCGGCAGCGAGCGCTCGATCTCGAAGTCCTCGTCGAGATCGACCAGCCGCCGGCCGACGAGCATCGCGCGGATCGCGTCGATGATCTCGATCGGCAGATGCGAGAGGTTGCCGAGGTTCTCGTGGCGGACCTTGCCGTCCTCGCGGTAGGAGCGGCGCAGCAGATGCGACGTGTAGACCGTGCCGCCCTTCCCCTTCGTCTTGATTGTGGCTACGTGAGCTGACCCACCGCGCTTCGCCATCCGAACAACATACCGGACCAGCCGGACATCAGCCAACCAAGACTTTGGCTACACCCAGCCGACCAAACAAAGGCCCGACCCCCAGAACCACTGGGAATCGGGCCTCAAACCCTCAAAACTTCCGGCTAATGGCCGACGCCGAGTCCGAGGTCGTTGACGCCGCCCAGAAGCCCTCGTAGCGCCTTTGCGTCGACGTGTTGGTGTTCGACGCAAGCACTTTCGTCGCTGGTCCCTGACTCGGGCTCGATGTCCATCAGCGACCGGACCGACTCCCAAGATCCTAGGTGGCTGCGTCGAGATGTTCGGCAAGCTGGTCGAGGCTCGTGAGCAGCTTGGTCTCGAAGCGCCGGGAAGCCCCGGCTTGTCGTAGGACATGTACCGAGTGCCGCTCGGCGACAACAACGTCGCAGTAAGGTGCAGCGACCGACAGCGCGTCGATATCAAGGATGTCGTTCGGGCGCCATGTCGAGTCGACGTTGCGGTGCTTCGCCGTAGCGAGGGTGATCCACGAATCGGCGGTCGGCATCGAGTCGGTGAAGCGACGAGCCGATTCTAAGTCCTGAAGCAGGTCGCGAAGCTGGACGTTTTGGGCACCAAGCGCGTCGTCCCGTAACTCTTCGATCTCCAGCGCCAGGTACCGAGCCGCGACCACGTCGCGAAGCCGTCCTCGGCGCCAGCGCGGCTCGGCGGTCAGTTGGGCGGCGAGATCGCGCTGCTGCTGCGCACGTCGCTCCGTGATCTTGCGAGCGGCGCGAGGGTCCCACCCGAGCTCACGAAGCTGATGCTCCTCATGATCGTCCGACGGGCCACGGATGACGCCTCGGTCCAGATCGCGAACCGCCTGAGCCATGCGGCGGTCGAATTCCTCTGCGCCGACCGGGGCGTCGCGCCGGGCACGCTCGGTTACGTCGTTACCGGCGGAATCTCGCACGCGAATCCCACCACGCATGCCGAAGGCCTGCAACACGCCTTGGCCAAGCAGTGCCACCGGCAGAAACCGATCGGCGATTGACGTGAATCGCGATAAGGCAGCCTCGAATTCGAGTGCCGCGAGGGTGGTGAGCGGGAGCAGGCACGCGAAACCGGTGAACTCTTCGATTACATCGCCTAGGTTCGCGCGTTGCTGCCGCCGGAGGTTGCCGGTGAGCTCGATGATGAGCGGCATGCCGATGACGTATGTCCATCCGGTCCGCCGCGCTCGCAGAGTCTCGAGGGCGGCCTGAAAGCGTGCGCCGTCTGGGTGGCCACTCGCCGCCTTGGCGAGCGAGATCCACTGATTGAGATCGAGGTAGACCAGCCGCGTCGCGGGCCGGATCAAGCGGGACGGCCACGCCGGCTCGACGTCGGTGCGCTCGGCGCCAGGCTGCGGCATTAGGACAGATTGTGATGGCGCTTCCAGACGACGTCGGGCGTCGTTCGTCGCAACGGCAGAATTACTCGTGCTGGTTAGACGATCGGCCACGAGTGCTGCTTGTCGACGAACTCGAACCCGAGAACCGATAGATGTGGCGGACCGCTCCCTACGGCTCCTAATCGTCCTCTCCCGCGGATAGCTTTGAATGCGTGCTGGATCGCTGCATCGTCTGCCTTCGACCTGATGACTTGACGGTGTCGCACGTCATCCCTCAATCGGTCGGTGGGCGCTTGGCTAAGAGGCTCGAGTGCGCGGGATGCAACAACCGGATAGGCCCGCAGTTCGAGTCAAAGCTGAAGCTCGACCCGAGTGTCAGGCTTGCGGTCGAGGAACTCGCCGAGACACTCCCCGAACTGGCCGCGAAGATGCGGAAATTGGCGCCGTTCGTGGGCTCCGACGGCCACGTATCCGTCAATGGCCGGTGGGCGGGGGCGGACTTCGCCGTGCGTGACACCCCGCAACCCGATGGGTCGATCGTCAAGGGCGACGAAGCGACGGAGCAGGATCTGCGGCGTCGTTTCGGGCGGGCCGGAGCCGGAGCAGTCGAGATCGACGCCGCGATCGACCGCTGGGTGAGCGCGCCTATCGGCGTTCGGCTTGATCTCGGGCGCGAAGTGTCGATCCGCAAGGGCCAGGTCAGCGGATTCCGGCCGGATCTTCGAGGTTGCCGCGCCGCACCGCCCGAATGCGCCCTGGCGATCGCCTACCGCTTCCTGGCGTGCCTGATCCCCGACGTGATCTACGACGGCGCGTTCGACGGCGTGCGCCGCGCGCTGCGAGGAGAGCCGGACACGGCAGGGTGGACCGTGGAAGACGGGCTCCTCAACCGGGCTTGCGCGCCGCTGCACGGACTCGGGATCCTGCGGGTCGACCCACACGTCATCGTCCGGCTCTGCCTGTTCGACCAGATCGTGTGGGACGTCTCGTTCGCGGTCAGGCTGAGGAAACCTCCGACGCCGCACAAGTACGTGCTGTCACTCGAAGACGGTGCGGAAGACGCCTTCTGAGCGATGCGAGGCTCGCCGAGCGAACAACTTGCCAGCCTTGGCGTTAACAGGGTCTGGGCCGCGTTTGATCAGATCGGCTGGGGCACGTCAGAGAACACCCGGCACGACCGCGGCACGGACTTCTTCGTCGACGCGCGTGACCGTCGTTTCCCGATCGGGGTCGTGGTCCTGGTGCAGGTCAAGACCGGGCCGAGCTACTTTAACGAGCCAGTCCGCGATGCTGATGGCGCAACGACCGGCTGGTGGTTCCGGGATGCGGACGGGCGTCACCTTGACGATTGGGCGTCCTACGCACACCCGTATCTGTTGGTGTTGCATGACGCGGAGCACGCGATCTCGTACTGGGTGCACGTCACTCGTGTGCGATCGAGCCGACCGGAGTTGGCAAGAAGATTCTCGTTCCGCGAGCGAACACGCTGGACGAGGCCCACGCTGAGGCCTTGTTGCGCATCGCCGCCTCGGGGCGACCGTCCGTGCCGTTGGAGGGGACGGCCTGGACCGGAGGGCAGCTGGCAAAGTTCGCTGACGAGCTTCGCTTCGCCCTTTTGGTTCCGCGCCTGCTCGCGCCGCATCCCAACTTCTCGCAAAGCGAGCCCCTCTCGCCGGCTCAGGCGATCGCGATGCTTATGCAGGCTCGGTGGCAGCAGCTTAACGGCTATGCAAAGGGTTCCGGTCAGGTGCCCACGCTGGAGGAAGCGCTCGACTGGCCCGATTGGAGATGGCGGTTCTTCGGTGCTCTTGGGCAGTTGACTCTGGCCGACACGCTGGAGTCGCTGCGCGCATCGTTCGCCGATGCGCCGGACGAGGCATCTCGCACGGCGGCGGCCGTGACGCTGGCGAATGCGTTGATCGCCCTGAGCCAGCCGCGCGAAGCGCTCGGTGTCGTGGAGGGAGTGCTTGCAGCCGACGAAGCCTCTCCGGTCGATGACGCGTGGCTGAGGGTTCAGCGCGCGAGAGCACTCGTCGACGTCGGCGATATCGACGAGGCGCGTAAGGAAGCGAGCGCAGTGCAGCTCATCCGCGCCACGTCGAGCGATGACGTGACGGCGACGGCCCTGCAGGGCGTGGCCGCCGGCATTCTGTTCGACCACCGCTCATGGACGCAACGCGATGTCGCTGCCCTTCTCGAAGGCGCCGACCGAGCTGCGCACTGGTGGCGGACCGAGGGCGTGGCGCGAGGTGTCACCGCTATGGCTCGGCGCGTCATCAAAGACTGGGCGCGCGACCGATCGGTCGCGATCGTGAGCACCGACGATGCGAACGACCAGCTGTACGCGGCAGCGCTAAACGCAGGTCACCTCGGTGATCATGGCTCGTGGCGCAGCCTCACCAGCCTGCTCGGACAGGACGGTCTGATCCGCCTCGATCGTCGCGCCCGCGTGCGAGATGTCGTGGAAAGCGTCCGAACACTGCGCCTTGCGGGAGACGCCAAAGCGATCGAGTTGGCCATCGACCGACTGACCAACGACGGGCCGCTGGCCGCCGTCCGTTCCGCAGCCGCAGAAGTTGATCTCGCGCGATCAACCCGCACGACGATCGGCGCCGATCTCGCGCTGCTCCGCTCCAGCGGCGACGTCCTCGACGCCGAGACGGCAGAGCGCACCTGCGACTGGCTGGAAGCAGTCATCGACGACCCGGCCCCACTCATCAAGTTGACGCGATCGGAGACCGGTGATCCGAGGCTATCCCCGCTCGAATGCCTCGCCGAGGTCGCCGCCGCCGCCCCGGAGCGGACGATCGCGATCGTGCTCCGCCACCTCTCGACGCCTCAGCTCAGGGAACCAGACCTGATATTCACGGCTTGGACGCGCCTCGTGGCGACCATCCCGCGTGACGCCTGGACAGCAGACGCCCTCGATGCGTTGGGGGGTTAAACGATCGTCGATTCGACGATGCTCCGCTGGCCGATTCTCGCGCTCCGGGCCGCCTACGACGAAGATGCGCGAGCGACGCTCGTCGCCGAAGCGGGCAAGGGCCACCACGCCGCTTTCGCCTCCCTGGCGTCGCTGGTGCCGATCGGCAACCTGGATAGAGAGCTCGCACACGCAGTCGTGCCGGATCTCCTCCGCACACTCGACCAAATCCAGGCCGACGCGCACGAGGGCCGGGCAACGCTCGATCGGCGAGAACCGGCAAACGATGTGGCTCTCGTCCTCGTCGCCCATCCTGAGACGGCAGCATTCGAGTTTCTGCTCGATTTCCTCGATAACCCACTCGTCGGACGCAGGTTCAAGGGGGTCGCGTTGGCCACGCTCGCCCGCCACATCAAGTCCGTCGACCCAACGTGGCACCCGCGGCTTCTCGAGATCGCGCGCACCGCTCCCGAGACCGGACCGAGCCTAGACAACCCACATTTCAGCTCCGACATTGCCGGGCACGCAGGTTTCCTCGCCGGCGTAATCGACCCCGAGTCGCGTCCGCATCGGATCGCCCAACTCCTGAGCGGAACACCCCGCCAGCGCATGGGGGCGGCCCATCTCGCCGCGTCGACCGAGGACGCCGTCGCGGTGATACTCGCTCTGGTCTCAGACGAGCACCCGGCGGTCCGGGCCGCCGCGGCCGAGGCGGCAGCCCGCCGCGTCCTGGCTTGCGCGAACGATCCGATCGCCGAGTTGGTCCTTCGCCGCGTTGCCGACGACACCGGGCGCCAGCCGCCGCTCGCGTTCGCTCGCGCCTTTGCCAACACCGTCGCCCCGCAAGGCACCGCGCGCGAAGTGCTCGAAACGTTCCGAGGACACCTCTCGGCGTCGGTGCGAGAGAGCGCCAGGGCGGCGCTCAAGACCTCTGCCTTGCAATAGGTAAGGCGTCGGGAATCCGGATCTGGTCTGGAGCCGATGGCCGTGGACGTCTCCGGTCGAAGAATCGCTGCTCCGGCCGTCGACCGTCGGAAGGAAGCCGGGTCGCATCGGGGTGCGCTGTCCACGGTTGGCCGGTCAGCCGGTGAGGGTCGATAGGTTCGCCACGCCCTCCGCCACGTACCACTGGTCGGCCGGAGCCAGGACCTCGCGCGGAGGCCAGGTGATCGCGCGGCCCGTGTCGGGGCTGATGCGGTCGAAGCTCCGCTCGGCCGGGCCGAGCAGCCGAAGGTTGGGTGCCGGGCCGGCGTTGCGCGCGATGGAGTGGAACAACAGCCTGCCAATCGAGAGGGTCGCGCCGTAGCCGGTGGTGCCGTCCCGGAGAGTTACGTCGTTCGGGCGGAACAGAAGCGGGTCGGAGCGGTCGACCGAGCCGAGCCACAGGGTCATGCCGGCGGGCGGGCGGTGGGTGCGGCCCATCTCGAGGTAGTGGGCACGTGAGACGAACCGTCGGCTCGCGGGCTCCTTGGCCGACATGCAGAGGATGACCTTCGCGGCCCAGGCGGCGAGTGTCTCGCGCGCGTCGAGGTCGAGCACGACTACGCGGCCCCGGGCCATCGACGAGACGAGGCCGACCGCGGCGTCGTCAAGGCTGCCCATCCATCCGCCGTTGCAGTCGCCGCAGGGGATGCGGACGATGAACCTCGGCCCGCCCGCCTCGACGACTTTCGGCGTACCCGGCCGGTCTGGGTCCCTCGTCGCGTGGTACCAGGGCCCGGCTGCCGGCCAGATCTTCGCGAACTGACGGCCGAGGACGTGCTCGTCCGTGACGCCCTCCGCGCCGCAGAACCAGCACCGCGGCCTTGCCTGCTTGGACTTGGCCATCCTCAAATGTTCGCCGCGCCTCCCGACGGATTCCAAAGGCCCGCCGACCCGAACAGTGCCGTAGCGGCTCGGTTCGAGTCCGGCCGCGGGACGAGACGCGACAGTGGTCCCACACGAACCCGGCGTTCGTCAACGACAGCGATGCTCGCCGCACCCCACCGCGCGCGAGCGTTGGCTCGCCACGATGCGACGCGGAGACGAACGTTTCTCTCGGATCTCACCGCTTACCCGCCTGAGCGGGTTCGCGCGGGGGCGGCCGGTTCGCTGGATGCCCCCGGCCGCGCCGCGCCCGGCTGAGATGTATTTGGCCGGTAGCGGTACTAGGCGGGGCGCGCAGGTTCTCGCCCCGACGATGTCCGAATCATGAACATCGCCAGTCGCCGAACGCGTTGCTAGCGGCGGCAGGCGGCAGTGTGCGGGCTCAGAAGTTGGTTCATGCACCCGATCCCGACCCAGGGCGGCTCATGACCGACTTCACCGTCGCGGTCCATCCCATCGCGTTGCCAAAGCCCGCCGCCGCGGCTGCGCTCGGGATGAGCGTCGATAGTTTCGAGCGCTACGTCCAGGCGGACGTCTGCTGCATCCGGCGCGGGCGCATGCGGCTCTTCCCTGTCGTCGAACTTGAGCGCTGGGCCGGCGAGAACGCGGAGCGTCTGCTCTCGCGGGCTGCCTAGTCGCGGGGGCGCATATATCGACGGCTGAGAAGATCGGAGGGTGGGCCTACAAGCTCGCCTCTTCGCTCAACTCGACCCGATCGGAGGTCAGATGGCCAGGGATATGGCCCAGATGACGCTCGTCCACCAGGCCGGCTGCCCGCAAGTCAAGTCGTATGAGGTGGTGTAACGCCTCGTCGGGTGGATGTTGGTTGTTGTCGTGGTCGTGGCTGTTCGCAACCGGAGGTTGTGAACAGCTTTTCGCGCGCGCCCGCGCGAGTGAGCGCGCTCGGCCTTGGCCGCTCGGTCAGGCGGCGGCCTGGAGTTCGGCGAGTACCCCCTCTCGCGGCGCGGCGTCGGGCTCGCTGTCGGCCGTGAGCACGAGCGCGAGCGACTCCTCGGACAGGTAGCGGCGGCTGACCAGCCACTCGTCATTTTGTTCGATCAGCAGCGCGCCGGCGAGCCGGATCGCGCTGGTGTCGTTGGGGAAGATCCCGACCACATCGCTGCGGCGGCCGATCTCGCGGTTGACGCGCTCGAGCGGGTTCGTCGAGCGCAGCTTGGGCCAGTGCGCGTCGGGGAAGCGGTAGAACGCGAGCAGGTCCTCCTCGGCGCCCTCGAGCAGCCGGGCGACCTTCGGCGCCGGGCCGGCGAGCCGCTCGATCACCTCGCCGCAGCGCTCGCGCGCCGCGGCCCGGTCGGGTGCGTTGAAGATCTCCCTGAGCGCGGCCGAGACCATCCCGCGCTGCGATCGGCGGCAGTGGCGGTGCATGTCTCTGACGAAGTGCACTGTGCAGCGCTGCCACGGGCACGCCAGCACCCTCGCGATCGCGCCCTTGAGGCCCTCGTGGCTGTCCGAGACGCACAAGCGCACCCCGTGCAGGCCGCGCTCGCGCAGCGAGCGCAAGAACTCGACCCAGAACGCCTCGGTCTCGGTCTCGCCGATGTCGAGCCCGATCACCTCCCTGCGGCCGGTCTCGTGGACCGCGTAGGCGATCACCAACGCCTTCGGGTACACGTGCCCGCGAGCCCGGACCTTGACCAGCTTGGCGTCCAGCCACAGGTACGGGTAGCGCGCCCTCCAACGGCCGCGCCCGGAACGCCTGCACCTGCTCATCCAACGCCCGGCACAGGCCCGACACGCGGTCCTTACTCATCCCGTGAATCCCGAGCTGCTCGACCAGCCGGTCGACCTTACGGGTCGAACAACCAGCCGCACAGACTGCATGAATCGCGCTCCTCGCCGTTGCCGGCGGAGGTGACGGTGACCGCGGCGCAGCATCCGTTGTGCGGCGAGCGGCTGGTGGTCGAGGGCCGCCGGCGGGTCGGTGGCGCGGCGTGTCTGATCGTGCGGCTGCCGGATGGCACGCCGGGCACGATCGAGGTCGAGGCGACGAGCGCGGGCGTGGCGAGGAGCGAGCCGGCGGCGGGCGTGTTGCTGTCGGCCGCGGGAGTGCGCCGGCTGCGGCGGTTGCTGGCGGTGCCGATCGCGGCCAGCGACGACGGCAGCGGCACGTAGGCTCGCCTCCCGAGAAGCGCCAACAACTCGTGGAGGTGAACCTTCGTGCGCGGGCTTGAGTCTACGCCGCATCAGCTTGCCCTGCCGCTGGATGCCCGGGATCGGATCGGCGGGAGGTGGGAGTCGTTCTCGCCCGCTGCGCGGGAGCGGATTCTGCGGTTGCTGGCGGTGGCGATCGCGCGCGTCTTGAGCGATGTCGGGGAGGAGCAGCGATGAGCACGGTCGAGCGTCGGCACCTGCAGCGCAAGGCCTACGTCTACGTGCGCCAGTCCTCGATGGCGCAGGTCGAGCGCAACACCGCCAGCGGCGAGCGTCAGTACGAGCTGGCCGCGCGGGCCGTGGCGCTGGGCTGGGCACGCGAGGAGGTCGTCGTGATCGATGATGACCAGGGCCGCTCGGGCAGGAGCGCCGACGAGCGCGACGGCTTTCAGCGGCTGGTCGCCGATGTCGGGTTGGGGCGGGTCGGGATCGTGCTCGGGATCGAGGTTTCCAGATTGTCGCGCCGCAACGCCGACTGGTACGGGCTATTGGATCTGTGCGCGCTGACCGACACGCTGATCGCCGACGCCGACGGCATCTATCACCCGGGGTTGCACAATGACCGGCTGGTGCTCGGTCTGAAGGGCACGATGTCCGAGGCCGAGCTGCACGTTCTGCGCGCCCGGCTGCGCGGCGGCAGCTTGCACAAGGCGGCCAAGGGCGAGCTGCGGATGGCGCTGCCGGCCGGCTATGAGCACGACGCGCAGGGCGCCGTGCGGATCAGCCCGGATGAGGCGGTGGTCGACGCGATCGCGACCGTGTTCGCGTACTTCGAGCAGCTCCAGAGCGCCCGCCAAGTGATGCTCCGCCTGCAGGAGCAGGGCGGCAGGCTGCCGCGCAAGGCGACCAGCGACCGCCACGTGCGCTGGGAGACGCCGAAGTACAAGGCGATCCACGAGATCCTCACCAACCCGATCTATGCCGGCGCCTACGTCTACGGGCGCAAGCGCACCGAACGGCGCGTCGAGGACGGCGTCATCCGCGAGCGCCAGCGCCGCGCGCCGCGCGAGCAGTGGCAGGTGTGCATCCGCGAGCACCACCCGGGCTACATCAGCTTCGAGCAGTACCTGGCCAACCAGCAGCAGCTGCGCGCGAACTGGTCGCCGCCGCGGGGCGAGGGCAGCGGCGCCGCCCGCGAGGGCCGCGCGCTGCTGCAAGGCCTGATCCGCTGCGGACGCTGCGGCCGGCGCATGCAGGTCGGCTACAGCGGCAAGACGCTCGTCCCGCACTACCGCTGCATCCGCGCCAACCAGCTCTACGGCGCCAAGCGCTGCCAGTCCGTCGGCGGCCGCCGCATCGAGCACGTCGTGCTCGAGCAGGTCTTCGAGGCGCTGCGCCCGGCCGGCATCGAGGCCACCCTGCGGGCGATCGAGCACACCAACGACAACCACCATGCGCGTGTGCGCTCGGCCGAGCTCGACCTTGAGCGAGCGCGCATCCACGCCGACCGCGCGCGCCGCCAGTTCGATGCCTGCGAGCCCGAGAACCGGCTCGTGGCGCGCACGCTCGAGCGCGAATGGGAGCAACGCCTCGCCGATGTCGCCCGCGCCGAGCGCGCGCTCGCCGAGATCGCCGCCCGGCGCCCCGACCCGCTCACCAGCGAGGAGATCGCCTGGTGCCGACACGCGGGCGCCGACCTGCGCGCGGTCTTCGACGCGCCCACCACCAGCCACCGCGAGCGCAAGCAGCTGCTGCGCGCCATCCTCGCCGAGGTCGTCGTCACCGTCGACCGCCAGAGCGACCCGCACGTCGCGCGGCTGCAGATCACGTGGGAGGGCGGCGCCGCGACCGAGCACACCGTCAGCCTGCCGCACACCGCCAGCCCCACGCGCGCCACCGACCACGACACGATCGCGCTCGTGCGGCGCCTGGCCGAGCACTACCCCGACAAGCAGATCGCCGCGATCCTCGCCCGCCAAGGCCGCCGTACCGGGACCGGCAAGCCGTTCACCGCGCACCGCGTCGCCGGCCTGCGCAACTACCACGCCATCCCCGCCGGTCCCGTCCGAGCACCCGCCCAAGATCACAACGTGGTCACCATCGCCACCGCCGCCCAAGAGCTCGGCGTCTCAACCGCCACCGTGCACCGCTGGCTACGCGAAGGCTTCATCACGGGCCAGCAGATCACGCCCGGCGCGCCGTGGCAGATCCAGCTCACCGACGAGCTCCGTCGACGCGTCTGCGAGCAGGCACCCGACGGCTGGCTGCCGCTCGCCCAGGCCGCGCAGGCGCTCGGCGTCGCCCGCCAGACCGTGTTGCACAAGGTCCAACGCGGCGAACTCGCCGCCGTCTACGTCCACCGCGGCAAGCGCAAAGGCCTACGAATCCAGGTCACACCCGACCAAGCTGGACTGTTCGAGAACGACATCCAAGAGGAGGCGCAGTGCTAGACCAACGCCACGCCGTTCACGTAGGCCTCCATCACGACCGCCACGATCGCCTGCTCACAGCGCCGCCGCGGCTCCAGAAACCCCGGGAAGTACGCCTCCCCCGAGCGCTTGCGCGGGATCGCCAGCTCGATCTCCCCGACCCGCGTCTCCCACACCCGCGGCCGATACCCGTTGCGATGCGTCACACGCGCAGCGGGCGCCACCTCGCCCCGCTCAGCGCCAATCTGCGCGCTGATCTCGGCCTCCATCATCTGCGCGGCGACCATCGCCACCGCGTCCTTGAGAAAGTCGCCGTACTCGTCGGCCAACGCCTTCCGCACGAGCTCCTGGGTCGTCAAGATCTGGCCCTCGGCCATCGTGGTGTTCTCCGTTTCGTCGACTGACTTGGTGGTCAACCGACGAGTCTCGCGGCCCACGGTGGCCGACGTCGCCTCCGACCCCGGACTTTCCGCGACCCCGTTACACCACTTCTACCGATATGACCTGCCCGCACAAGCGCGGGCGATGTCGATGTAAGCCGAGCATTCAGGTGCGCGTCTGGGACGGCAACCGCAAGAAGTTCCACACCAAGACGCTGAAGAAGTACCCCGAGGCCAAGGCGTGGCGAGACGACGTCCGGATCGCCATTGAGAACAGCACGATCCGGCCGGAGTCGAAGCAGACGCTCCAGGAGGCCGCCGATGCACTGCTGGAGGGCATGAAGGACGGATCGCTGCTGGACCGCTCGGGGAAGAGCTACAAGCCCAGCACGTGCCGGTCGTACGCGCTGGCCGTGACGAAGTACCTGAAACCGGACCCAATCGCACGCATGCGTGTGACCGCGGTCCAGCGGGCCGACGTGCAGAGCTTCATCGATCGACTCCGGCGAAAAGGACTGTCGGCCAGCACAATCGCCAACAAGCTCGACCCGATCCGCGTCGTCTTTCGGCGAGCGATCCGGCGGGGCGAGATCACTGTGGACCCCACCAAGGATCTCGAGCTCCCGGCCCTCCGCGGGCGGCGAGATCGCGTCGCAGACCGCAGCGAGGCCGGTGACCTCGTCGCGGCCCTGCCCGCCGCAGAGAAGGCGTTCTGGGCGACCGCCATCTACGCCGGCCTGCGCCGCGGGGAGCTTCGGGCGCTGCGCTGGTCCGACGTCGACCTCGACGTGCAGCCGGCATTGATCCACGTGCGGCGGACGTGGGACGACGTGGAAGGCGAGGTCGAGGTCAAGACCGACGCCGGCTTCCGCGTGGTGCCCGTCACCGCCGGGCTGCGACGACTCCTCATCGCGCATCGCGCAGCGACCAACCGGAGCGGCACCGACCTCGTGTTCGGTCGCACCGCCGCCGATCCGTTCATCCCCTCAACCGTCAGAAGCCGCGCGCTACGAACGTGGGGCTGGAAGGAGATCACGAACCCCGACGCCGACAAACCGAAGACGATCTGGGTCAAGGCGCGCCCCGACGCCCTGGAACCGATCGCCCCGCACGAAGGCCGGCACTCGGCGGCCAGCTACCTGATCGAGGCAGGACTGAACGACCTCGAGCTCACGGAGACCATCGGGCACAGCGACTCGCGGACGACGAAGCGCATCTAAGGGCACCTCTTCCCGGACAGCAGCGCGACGATCGCCGCCAAGCTCGATGCGTATCACGCGAATGGCAACACCGCGGAGCGTTTTGATGATTTCGTTGATGAAATCGCTCCCCTAGAACGCGAAAACCCCGGAATTCCGGGGCATTCGTAAGTACCGCTACGGGGATTCGAACCCCGGTTTCCGCCGTGAGAGGGCGGCGTCCTAGTCCCCTAGACGATAGCGGCAGGGAACGTCGGGGCCCAGACTAGCAACGGGCTCCGAGAGTGCGGCTGAGAGGACTCGAACCTCCACGGGGTTGCCCCCACATGGACCTGAACCATGCGTGTATACCAATTTCACCACAGCCGCTCGGCGCCGCACGAGGGTAGCAAGCCGCGGTCAGGACTTGGTCACACCGTTTGCGAGCAGGCGCTCAACGTCATCCCGGCGGTAGATCCGAGCGGACCGCTCGTAGCGAGGGCACGGACCTGCGAGCGGAGCGCGGGCGGGTGGATGGCGAACATATGTTCGCAGGGGTGGCGGCGGGAATTCCAGTGCGCCCGAGGCCGCCCAGCGGCTACGGACCCAGCAGCGCCAGCGGCACGACCGCGATGCCGTCGTCGCGCCGGTACGCCGCCGGCCCGGTGGTGACGATGACCCGGTCCAGAACGCGGTCCGGCAGCCGGTCACGCAGCCAATTCAGATGGCGGCCGTCACGGCTGGACGGTACGCGCGCGAGCTTGACCTCGACGGCGACGACGCCGCCATCGGCGCGCTCGACGATGAGGTCGACCTCCTGCCGGCCGCGAGCGGTGCGCAGGTGCCGCACCTGCGCCTCGCTGTGCGCGGCGTAGACGCGCAGCGACAGCGTCGCCAGGCTTTCGAACAGCGCGCCGAGCAGCGTGCCGTCGCGCGCGAAGGCGGGGCCGGAGCTCCGGCCGCTGAGGAGCGTCTCGGCCTGGACGCCGAGCAGTTGCGCCGTGAGCGCCGGGTCGGCGAGCTGGTGCTTGGGCGTCTGCCCGAGCTCCGACAGGCGGTTGTTGCTCGGTATCCACGCCGGGACCTCGTCGAGTATCCACACGCGAGTGAGCGCGTCGCGGTAGGCGTCCGTCGCGGTCCGCGAAGGCTTGTGCTCGTGGCCCGCGCTCGCCGCGTCGCGGATCGTCTCGAAGGTGGCGGTGGTCGACGAGGCAGCCGCATAGGCGGCCATCCAGCGCCGCAGCGCCGCCGGATTGCGAACGGTCACGCCGGCATCGTCGGGAATGTCGCGGTCCACGATCCGCTCGACGTACCCGGCCAGCTGCAGGCGCCGGGCGCGGCCGGAAAGCACCCGCACTCCCGGCAGGCCGGAGGCCAGGATCTCGTCGACATACTGCGCCAGTCCGACGTCGGTCGCGCCCGCGACGGGTGCCGCGTCCCCGCTGAGCAGGTCCGCGAGGCTGACGCTGGGGGTCCCGCGGCGCTCGCTCAGCGCCAGCGGGCGCATCCGCAGCGCGACGATGCGGCCGGCGCCCGAGTGTGTCGGCGGGGGATCCGGCACCGCGGAACCGGTGAGCAGGAACCGCCCAGGGGACGCACCGTCGTCGACGGCACGGCGCACCAGGTCCCAGACCTGCGGCAGGCGCTGCCATTCGTCGATCAGCACCGGTGCCGGCCCGTCCAGCAGCCGGCCCGGGTCCGCGCGTGCGACGGCCAGCTGTGCCGGGTCGTCGAGCCGATGCACGGTCCGGGCCCGTTCGAGCGCGGTGCGCGTCTTCCCGACGCCCTTCGGGCCTTCGAGGGCGATGGCCGCCAGCGCGCCGACGAGTTCGTCGAGTTCGTCGTCGACAATCCGTCGTCGATACGCGACCGGCCCGGCCATCGCCGTCCACAGTACCGGAGCGGCAGGATGTAAAAGGCAACTGCGGCAGTGTCAAAAGCGCAATTACGGCAGGAACTAGCAGGCAACTCCGGCAACAGCGCCTCCGTCCGCGCACACGCAGCGGCCCAACGAACCGTCCTCGCCGTCGTTCGGCCAGCCGGGGACGAAGGTTCGCGTCCGGCGCGTCCCGGCCAAACACGCCGGAAATACGCCAGTCGCGCCGACGGAGCGCGAACGCGCCAGTCCGCTCGCGGACATCTTTAGCTGGTCCTTGCCTTCAGTCGGGACCATTCATGAGCAGGCTCTGACCACGCTCGTCCTGGAGGTTGCACCGTGGCCATCGCCGACCCCCGACCCACAACCGAGGCCCCGACCCAAGAGACCGGCACGCTGCCGCGGCTCCCGGATCGCGAGCGCCGGCGCGCGATGTCGATCCCGCGCCTGACGCCTGGCCGCTACCTCGCCGTCGAAGACGGCGCTGATGTCGTCCTGCTCCCACTGACGGACGACGTAATGCACATCGGCCGCAGTCCAGCGGCCGACATCGTGCTCGACGACGCGTCCGTGTCCCGCCGCCATGCGTTGATGACGCGGCGCGGCGAGCGCACGATGATCCTCGACGATCGCAGCCGCAACGGCGTGCACGTCAACGGTGAGCGCGTGAGCGAAGCCTCCCTGGTCGACGGCGACACGATCGCCATCGGCCAGGTGCTGCTGCGCTTCGTGGAGCGCTCCTAAAGCTCGCGGCGCGGGCGGCCCAGCCGCCCGCGCCGCGGTCTACCTAGGTTGGCTTGCGCGGGCCGTCGGGGACGATGTCGCGGCCGGTCGGCTCCAGCGCCTCGTCGAGCTCGATCTGCCAGAAGTAGCGCGTGAACGTGCGTCCGGCCAGGAATTCCCCCACGTGCGGCGCGATCCGCTCCCCCTGCGCCATCCGCACGATCAGCTCGGGGTACGTCCGGCCTGCATGCGCCGCGTACATCGGGCAGGCGAACGCCCCGCCGAAGCGCGCGTTGATGTCCGTGATCCGCAGCCCCAGCTCGCGGTCGCGGAACATCTGGACGGTCGCCGGCCCGCGCAGCGGGAGGGCCTCGGCGACCGCTCGACCGAGCTCGATCAGCTCCCGATCGGCGATCGCGCTGCCCTTGATCGACTCGCCGCCACGCGATTCGAGCATGGTGCGCGGGATCGCGTTCAGGCAGCGGCCGTCGAGGTCGCACAGCAGGTCGACGGAGTATTCGGGGCCGTCCAGCAGCCGCTGCACCATCACCGGCTCCTTCACGTAGCCGGCGAAGAACTCCGCCTCGCGGGCGTCGGCCGCCGGGTGGATCGAGCGCGACCCCGAGCCGCGCCGCGGCTTGACGACCGCCGGGTAGCCGGCCGCCGGCTCGCCGGGCAGCCACGTCGGCGGCGACGGCAGGCCGTGCGTCTCGAGCAGCTGGTGCGCGAGGTACTTGTCGAACGTCGCCCGGCAGACCTCCGCGTCAGGGACGAAGGCCGGGAGCGGGGAGCGCGCGAGCACCTCGAGGTCGAGGTCGGTCAGCGGGATCACGGCGCTGACCCCGTGCTCCTCGACGAGCGCGGTCAGGAACGCGATGTACCCGGGATCGTCGGCGCGCGGGGGCGCGACGCGCACGTCGGCCGCGTACTGCGCGGGCGCGAGCGGGCTCGGGTCCGCCGCCACGACGAACGCGTGCTGGGCGAACGCCGTGACGATGTCATAGCGCTTGCCGACGCCGGTCAGGAGAACGGCGGGGCGGCCGTTCAAGCGTGGAAGCGGGTCAAGGTGTCCGAGCGCAGGCCCAGGCGCAGGCTCTCGAGCGCGATCAGGTCCCCCGGGAGGATGTTGCCGAGGTTGACGTCCGGCCCGAAGTGGCGGATCAGCCACGCCTGCTGGGACCGCCGCGGCGCCTCGAAGATCAACCGTTCCACCCCCGCCGCGGCGACGAGCGCGTCGACGAGCTCGTCGCGGATCGCGCCGTCGGACGTGTAGAGGCCGGCGTCGCCGGACACGCGCCCCTCGCAGACGATCGCGTGCGCGCCGGCGTCGAGGGCCTCAGACGCCTGGCGGACCCACAGGCCGCCGGACGGCGCGAGCCGCCCGTCCTTGGAGCCGATCTCCGCGAACACCGTGAACTCCTGCGAGAGCCGGCCGATCAGCCGCCGCTTGTCCGCGGGGTCGAGGTCGAGCGTCCCCTCGGAGACTTCGATGTGCGCGATCTCGAGGCTGCGCAGCGCGTCCACCAGCGCGTCGATGCGGTCGTGGCGGTAGGCGAGCTCGGTCAGCGTCCCGCCCAGCATCGGTGCGACGTCGTTGTCGCGGTAGGCGGCCAGCTTGGCCTCGACCGCGCCGGTGACGAGCGCCGAGCCCCAACCCAGCCGGACGATGTCGACATGCGGGGCCGCGACCTCCATCAGCCCTTCGGCTTCGACCCGCGTGAGCCCGGGGTCCACGACATGGGTGACGCCCACGGTCCGCGGCTTGGCAGCGCGCGCGGGCAGCGGAACCAGGCCGTCCAGCCCGGCCGCGGTGGTTGTGCGTGTGGCCTCCACGCCCGCACATGATGGCGGGCCGGGCGGTCGGCGTGCTTTGAAGAATTCATGAAAAACCGGGTCGGGATTGAGAGAACGTTGATCCGGGCGAGCGAGATTCACCGCATGAACGTCGGCCGAATCCGCACCAGGCACATCTACGTCTCCGCGCTCGCAGCGTTCGTCGGGCTGGTCGGCTTCGAGGGCGTCCGCATGGCCGCGGGCCACGATCCCGCGCTCGCGTCCGCGTCCGTGGCGACGCCGACCACGGTGGATCAGGATGGCAACGGGGGTCAGGACCAGGGCGGCGGGCTCGACCCGAACGCCGGTCAGGATCAGGGCGGCGGGCTCGACCCGAACGCCGGTCAGGACCAGGGCGGCGGGCTCGACCCCAACGGCGGCGGCCAGGACCTCCCCCAGGACGTGCCCCAGCCGGAGAGCCGCCTCTCGTGACACCGGACACCAATCCGCTGCATCAGGCGGCGTGGCTCGTCGCCCGCTCGGCCGGCCTGGTCGCGTGGGCGCTCGCCGCGCTCGCGGTGATCCTGGGACTGGCGATGGCCGCGCGCCGCATCTCCCCCGGCCCTGACGCGCGCCGGCTGCACCAGCACCTGACCCTCGCCGCGCTCGTCGCGCTCGCCGGCCACGGGCTCGCGATCGCGCTCGACCCGTGGCTGCGGAGCGGGCTGACCGGCGTGCTCGTCCCGTTCACGATCGGCTACCGGCCGCTCGCCGTGGCCGTCGGGATCCTCGCGGGATGGCTGATGATCGCGTTCGCGGCGTCGTGGTACCTGCGCCGCCAGATCGGCGCCCGCACGTGGCGCTACGCGCACCGCTTCACGCCGGTCGTCCTCGTGGTCAGCACGATCCATGCGCTGACCGCCGGTAGCGACGCCGGCACCTGGTGGATGACGCTCGCCGCCTTCGGCCTCTGCGGTACGGCCACGGTGCTGCTCGCCGCGCGCTGGCTGCTGCCACGACCGGCGCCGAAGCGGCGCCCCGTGCCGGAGCGCAGCCCGCCGCCGATGCCGGCCCCCGCCACCGAACCGCCCTCGCTGTGGGCGCGCCGCTGACGAACAAAAGGGGTCAGACCCCGATCGTTCACGCGAGTTCGACGCGCCCGTCCTCGTGGACGAGCAGCCCGCCGCGGGCGGCGAGCACGGCGCGAGCGCCCGCCGGGCCGCTCAAGTAGGCCGCCTTGGCGAGCGCCTCGGCCTCGACGGCGCCGGCGGCGACCGCGGTGGCGCTGAGCAGCCCGGTCCAGGCGGGCTCGCCGGTCGAGGGGTCGAGCAGGTGATGGGCGGGCGTGCCGTCGGCGCGCAGCCAGAGCCGGCGGGCGAGTCCGGAGGTGGCGACGCCGCCGTGGGCGAGCGTGAACGTGTGCGCGACAGACCCGTCGGCGGGGTGGCGGACCGCGACGCGCCATGGCCGCTCCGCGGCCCGCGCGCCCCCGACGGCCACGTCGCCGCCGCAGTCGACGAACGCGAGCGGCCGCTGGGCGACGCCGGCGAGGACGAGGTCCGCGATCAGGCCCTTGGCGATCCCACCGGGGTCGATGCGCAACCCCGGCGGCCGCGCGACGACGCCGGCGGCGTCATCCACGGACACGAGCGTCCACCAGGGCGCATCGGGCGGCGGCGCCGAGAGGGGCGGCCCCGCGGGCACGGGCGGCGAGACGGAGACGGGCGGCCCCGCGGGCACGGGCGGCGACCCGGAAACGGGCGGCCCCGCGGCGGCCCCGCGCGCGCGAGCTGGGCGCCGCAGCGGCGCGCGCGCCAGCGCGTCGGCCAGATCGGCCGACGGCGCGCCCGCGCGTGAGCGGGTGTAGCCGGCGCGCTCGAGCCCGTCGAGCAGCGCCGCGTCGACGAGCCCACCCGTCGCGCCCGCGGCCCAGGCCGCGGCGCGGAACAGCGCCCGCACCGCCGCCGAGGCGGGCACGACCGGCCGCGGGTCGGCGTTGACGCGCGAGAGCTCCGAATCCGGGTCGAACCGCGTCAGCGTCGCGGCCAGCGCGCGCACGCGCGCCTCGGCGGCCTCCGCGGCGCCGGCGGCATCCGTGCCCGTCAGCACGATGGCGCACGTGGTGCCCATGCACTCGAACGTCCGCTGCGCGGTCATTCGCTCAACGAACCGTGGTGGACGGTCCGGTCCGGATCTTTCGGAACTCATCGCCGCAGGATCACACCCGTGTCGTGTTCACCTCGCTCGTGCTCGCGGCCCTCGCGCTCTCGCAGACCGTCGTGCCGCGGCTCCAGCGCGACCACCGCGCGGATGCGGCGTCGGCTATCTGCTGGCCGCGTCGGTGGCGACGCCGATCGGCGCGCGCAGCGCCACGTCGGCATCGGGCTCGTGATGGCCGGGGTGATCGTCGACCACCTGTCGCTGCCGCAGGTCGCCCCCGCGCCGGCCTAACCACCCACGCTGAGCGCGACCGCACGCTCGGCGTGCAGGCGCGTCGTGTCGAACACCGGGACAGGCGAGTCCTCGGCGCCCACCAGCAGGTCGATCTCCGTGCAGCCGAGCAGGATGCCCTCCGCGCCGCGCTCGGCCAGGCCGCGCATGATCCGCCGGTAGTGCTCGCGCGACGCCTCGCGCACGATGCCCCGGCACAGCTCGTCGTAGATGACCGCATGCACGAGCGCGCGGTCGCCGGCGTCGGGGACGAGCACGCTGAGCCCGTGCGAGCGCAGCCGGCCGACGTAGAAGTCCTGCTCCATCGTGTAGGCGGTCGCGAGCAGCCCGACGGTCGAGAGCCCGGCGGCCCGCACGGCCTCGGCGGTCGTGTCGGCGATGTGGACGAACGGGATCGAGAGCGCCGCCTCGATCTCCGCGGCGAGCTTGTGCATCGTGTTCGTGCACAGCACGAGCAGCTGCGCGCCCGCGGCCTCCAGCGCGCGCGCCTCGCCCGCCAGCACGATTCCCGCCTCCTCCCAGGACCCCTCGCGCTGGAGCACCTCGATGCCCGCGAAGTCGACCGAGCGCAGCAGGCAGTCGGCGGAGTGCAGGCCACCGAGCCGCGCCGCCACCAGCTCGTTGATCAGGCGGTAGTATTCGAGCGAGGACTCCCAGCTCATGCCACCGAGCAGGCCGATCCGCTTCATGTCCCGACCGCCGGGAAGACGCTCTGTGCGGCCAGCGGCGCAACTCGCACGCGCGCGTCGACCACCGGCGCGCCGTCGGGCCCGGCCATCACCGGGTTGCAATCGAGCTCGGCGATCGTCGGGTGCGCGTCGGCCAGCGCGGCGACGCGCACGACGACGTCGGCGAGCGCGTCCACGTCGGCCCGCGCGCGCTCGAGCAGCGCCATCGACCGCAGGCCCGCGATCATCTCGTGCACCTCCACCGTCGTCAGCGGCGCGAGCCGCACGGCGATGTCCCCCAGCACCTCGGCCGTGCCGCCTCCGGCGCCGCACACCACGACGGGGCCGAAGCGCTCTTCGGCCAGCACGCCGACCAGCATCTCGGCGCCCGCGACGGCCATCCGCTGGACGAGGAAGCCGTGCGGCGGCGTGCCCGCGGCGGTCAGCGTCCGCGCCACGTCGGCCGCCGCGCGGCGGACCGCGGTCGGCCCGGTCAACCCCAGGCGCACGGCGCCCGCCTGCGCCTTGTGCACGACGCCCGGCGCGATGCCCTTCAGCGCGACCTGGCCGCCGAGCTGCGCCGCCGCCCGCGCGGCGGCCGCCGCCGAGGCGACGCGCCGCTGCTCGACCAGCGGGATCGAATACGCGTGCAGGAGCAGCTCGACCTCGCCCGGCTCGAGCCAGCCGCCGCCGCGGGCCAGCGCGCCTGCTAGCACGGCGGCCGCCCCGTCGTGGTCGATCCCCTCCGGCAGCGACGTGTCGCCGGGATCGCGCTCGCTCCAGCGCGCGTAGGCGGCGGCGCGCCCGAGCGCGCGCGCCGCGGCCTCGGGCACCCGGAACGCGCGCAGCTGGGTGGATACCGGCTCCGGGGTCATGAACACCGCCAGCAGCGGCGTGCCGGCCGCGTGCAGCCGCGGCGCGGCGGCTGCCAGCTCGGCGGCGATCTCCGACGCGCCGAGCGCGATGTGCTCGACGAAGATCGCGATCACGGCGTCCGCGTCCGCGCCCTCGACCGCGGCGCGAAAGCGCTCCGGCGGCTCGGTGGGCGCGAGCTGGACCGGCGTCACCGCGAGGCCCGCGTCCGTGCAGGCGTCCTCGCACACGACCAGCGGCCCGCGCGCGTTGGCCACGATCGCGACCCGCGAACCGCGTGGGAGCGGCTGCTCGGCCAGCACGGCGGCGGCGTCGAGCAGGTCGTCGAGGCCGTCGCAGCGGATCACGCCCGCGCCCGCGAACAGCGCGTCGACCGCGGTATCGGACGCCGCCAGCAGCGCGCCCGTGTGCGAGGACGCCGCCGCGGCGCCGGCCGGCGTGCGCCCGGCCTTGACCACCAGCACCGGCTTGGCGCGCGCGAGCCGCCGCGCCACGCGCCCGAACTTGCGCGGGTTGCCGAACGACTCGAGGTACAGCGCGACGACCGAGGTCGCCTCGTCCTGTTCCCAGTACTGCAGCAGGTCGTTGCTCGACAGGTCCGCCTTGTCGCCGAGCGACACGAACGCCGAGAGCCCGATCCCGCGCCGCCGCACGCCGTCGATCGCGGCGCCGCCGAACGCGCCGCTCTGGGAGGCGAACCCGATGCTGCCGGCGGGCACGTCGGCGCGCGCGAACGTCGCGGTGAGCTGCACCTCGGGGTCGGTGTTGACGACCCCCAGGGAGTTGGGTCCGACGAGCCGCATGCCGCTGACGCGGCAGACGTCGAGCAGCTCGGCCAGCAGCGCGGCGCCCTCCGCGCCTGCCTCCGCGAACCCCCCGCTGATCACCACGACGGCCGGAACCCCCGCCCCCGCGCACTCGCGCGCGACGTCCGGCACGGCGTCGGCGCGCACGGTCACCACGGCCAGGTCCACCGGCCCGGGCGTCTCCCCCACCGACCCGCTCACATGGCGGCTGCCGATGTAGTCCGCGTTCGGGTTGACGGGATACAGCTCGCCGCGGAATCCCGCCGCCAGCGCGTTCGCGAACAGCGCGCCGCCGAACGAGTCCGGACGCCGCGAGGCGCCCACCACGGCGACCGAGCGCGGGCGCAGGACGCGCTGCACCGCGGCCACCGCCGCCACGCGGTCGCGATCCTCGAAGCGCCGGCGCGCGTCCTCCCCCAGCTCGGTCGGGAACTCGACGAGGATGCCGTCGATCGAGGCGTGCACGTGCACCGGGAACCCGGACTCGCGAAACACGCTGATCATGCGCCGGTTCTCCGGCAGCACCGTCGCCGTGAAGGTCGCGATCCCACGCTCCGCGGCGATCTGCGCGAGGTGCGCGATCAGCACGGTCGAGATCCCCCGGCCCTGCATCTGGTCGGCGACCGCGAACGCCACCTCGGCGCGGTCCGGGCGCTCGACCTCGAACACGGCGTGGGCCACGATGCGCTCGTCGAGCGTCGCGACCAGCCCGTAGCCCTCCGGGCGATCGCCCGCCGCGGCGGCCCGCGCGGCGCGGTCGAGGTTCACGCCGAGCGAGAAGAACCGCAGCCAGCGCGAGTCGTCCGACAGCCGTTCGAGGAACGTCCGCAGCGCCGCCTCGTCCGCCGGCGTCACGGGCCGCACGTGGACGGTCGAGCCGTCGCGCAGCGCGATGTGGACGTCGGCGGCGACGCTCACACGAGCGCCTCCAGCAGCTCGCCCGCGCCGAAGCGCACCGGGTCGTCGGCCGGCAACCCGGTCTGCTCGCGGGCGCCGGCGATCGCCGCGCGCGCCGCCGCGTCGTCCAGCCCGCGGGTGTTGAGGGCGACGGCCAGCACGCGCGCCGGGCGCACCCAGCCGGCGGCGGCCTCGTAGCTCGCCACGAGCTCGGGCAGCGGCGGGAGCGGCTGTCCCGGGTAGTCGGTGTTGTGCGTCGCGCCGGCGCGGTGGCAGAGCACGAGCGCGTCCGGACGGCAGCCGTGGAGCAGCCCGAGCGTCACGCCCGAGTACGCGAGATGGCCGAGCGCGCCCTGGCCTTCGACGAACAGCAGCGGCGCGCGGCGCGCGCCCTCCTCCACGAGCCGCGCGGCCGCGCCGGCGACGTAGTCGGAGATCACGTGGTCGACCGCGATGCCCCAGCCGGAGATCGCGATCCCCGTCTGGCCGGTGGCGACGAACGCCGACCGCAGTCCCCGTGAGCGCGCCTCGGCGTCGAGCTCGAGCGTCACGGACATCTTGCCGATCGCACAGTCAGAGCCGACCGTGTGGACGACGCGCGCGTCCGGGCGCGCGCCGGTGGGGACGTTGAGGTCCTTCGGCGCGGCGCGCAGGTCGTGCAGCGCGACGCCGGCGACGCTCGCCGCGGCGGACAGCTCGTGGTCCTCGGCGAGCACGGTGTGCAGTCCGGCCTCGAGGTCCAACCCGAGCCCGATCGCCTCCAGCAACACCACGCGCCACTCAGGCGTCAACGCTCCGCCCATCGGCGCGACGCCGATCACCAGCGTCGACGCGCCGAGCGCGGCGGCCTCGGCGACCGTGGCGACGATCGGCACGTCGCGGCGCGCGTAGGGCACGACGTCGACGGCGCGGCGCCCCGCGTACGCCGCGTCGACCACCGCGCACACCTCGCGCCCGGCGTAGCGCAGGATCCCGTGCGCGGTCTTGGCGTGCGAGTCCGCGAACAGCCCGCCGGTGAACAGCGCCAGGCTCACGCGACGCCCAGCCCCGGGGCGTCTGGAAGCACCAGCCGCCCGGCCTCGAGGCCCAGCCCGCTGAACGGCCCGGGCTCGATCAGCAGGTGGCCGTCGAGGTCGATGTGATCGGCCAGCGAGCCCAGCTGCGCGGCCTGGGAGATGCCCAGCTCGGACTCGATCATGCAGCCGAGCATGACCTGCAGCCCGAGCGCGCGGGCGGCGTGGATCATCCGCAGCGCCTCGCGGATGCCGCCGCACTTGGAGAGCTTGATCACGATCCCGTCGGCGTAGGCGGCGATCGGCGCGACGGACGCGAGGTCGCGGCAGCCCTCGTCGATGAGCACCGGGAGCCGGCCCGGCAGCGCGCGGTAGGCGTGGAAGCTGTCGAGGTCGGCGGCCGGGAACGGCTGCTCGACGAACTCGACCCCCAGCTCGACCAGCTCGGGCGTCAGGTCGCGCGCCGTGTCGAGATCCCAGCCCTCGTTGCCGTCGATCCGGATCCGGGCGCCCGACTGCGCCCGCACGGCGCGCAGGCGCTCGACGTCGCCCGGCCCGCCGACCTTGACCTTGAGCACCTCGTAGCCGGTCGCGCGGCGAGCGCGGTCCGCGGTGCCCTCGACGCTGTCGATCCCGATCGTGTACGACGTCGGCGGCGTCAAGCGGTCGGACCCCAGCAGGTGCCACAGCGGCTGCCCGACGCGCCGGCCGAGCCAGTCGTGCAGCGCGCCGTCGAGCGCCATCTTGGCCCCCTGTGGGCCGTCCCAGGCGGCGAGCCGGCGCGAGATCGCCTCCGCCGCGAACAGGTCGCTGCCGAGCAGCGCGGTGCCGTCGGCCTCGACCGCGTCGCGGATGCCCTCGGCGGTCTCGCCCCAGTAGTCGACGGGTGCGCCCTCGCCGTGGGCGGTCACCCCCTCGTGCGTGAGCTCGACGGCAGTCACCGTCTCCTCGTCGGCGGCCCCGCGCGCGATGGCGAACGTCTCCCGCAACCGGAGGACGTGCGTGGACGCCGAGATCACGACCTGCGCGCCCGCCCGCCGCCGGCGTAGGACCCGAGGTCGATCACGAACGCGATCCCGACGAGGAACCAGTCAAAGCCAGTCACCCGGTGCCCGTCGTCCCACACCAGCGCGTAGACGAGCGTCGTCCACGGCAGCAGGAAGAACCCGAGCAGCGGGACGAGCCAGCTGTCGAACGCACGGCTCAGCATGTCGCTGAAGATCGCAAGCAGGATCAGGGCGAGCCGCGGTGAGATGAGACCGATCAGCGCGATCAGACAGGGCACGGGCGCACCTGGAGGCGGAAGGCACTCATGCGCGTATGCTCGCACTTGGGCCGGGCCTTCGCCCGTCGCCGTGCGCAACTTCGCTCCCGCGCCTGGTATGACGACTGCGTGAGGATCTTCGCGCTCGCCGCGCTGCTGCTCGCGCTGATCGTCCCCGCCGCCGCCGCGCAGGGTCTGACGACCGTGGGCGAGCCCGCCAACGGCGGCGGCGTCTTCCGCTTCCCGCAGGCCGTCGCGTACTCGCCGGGCGGCGGGAGCGTGATCGTCGGCGACGAGTACAGCGGCCGCGTCAGCATCTTCGGTCCCAACGGCTCCTTCCGCACCTGGTTCGGCGGCCGCGCGGTGGGCCGTGAGACGGCGCGCTTCGGCGTGATCGGCGGCGTCGCGACGGATTCGGCCGGGCGCATCTACGTGCTGGACTCCGAGAACGAGCGCTTCCAGGTCTTCGACGCCGCGGGCAACTTCCTCAACAGCTTCGGCGACGCGGGCGTCTTCACCCTGTTCGGCGCCCAGGACGCCGAGTTGGGCGCCGGGATCAGCGTCGGCGGGATCGCCGTCGGGCCGGGGCCGGTCGTCTACGTGGCCGACGCGGGGGCCGACCGCGTGGTCCGGGTGCCGTACGACCCCGGCACGAACACGTTCGGCGCCGCGACGGCGACCGGCCCGATCTTCGCCGCCCCGCAGGGCCTGGCGATCGATCCCTCGGGCAGCCGGCTGTTCGTCGCCGACGACGACAACCACCGGATCGCGGTGCTCGATCCGGCGACGCTCGGGGAACTCGCGATCTTCGGCAGCCACGGCACGGGCCTTGGCGAGCTCAACTTCCCCTACGACGTCGCGATCGACGCGACGGGGCGGCTGTACGTGGCCGACAACGAGAACAACCGCATCGACGTCTTCGACGCGAGTACGTTCGCGCCGCTGGGCGCGTTCGGGAGCGGCGGGCGCGGGGTGCCGGGACAGTTCGCGATCGTCCGCTCGGTCGGGGCGCTGTCGGACAACCCGAACGGCGGCGTGGTCGCGGCCGACACCGCCAACGATCGCGTGCAGACGCTCAACACCGCCGGCGCGGTCACGTCCGCGTGGGGGGTCTCCGGCCGCGGCCCGGGTTACGTGACGCGCCCGCGCGGCGTCGCGTTCGCGCCCGACGGCAGCATCGCGGTCGCCGACACGTTCGACGACCGGATCGAGCGCTTCGGCGCCGACGGCGCGTATGCCGGCCAGTTCGGCGTGGTCAGCCAGAGCACGGGCTTCACGATCCCGGGAAACGCGCCGGGGCAGTACGACGGCCCGAGCGGCGTGGCCTACGACCGGCTCGGCCAGTTGTGGATCGCCGACTCGCGCAACAATCGCGTCGTCGAGCTGGCGACGAACGGCGTCGTGCTGTTCACGACGCCCGTGGGCGCGCTGAGCGACCCGCGCGCGATCGTGCGCGCCCGCAACGGCGACGACATGCTGGTGGCCGACCGCGGCCACAACCGGATCGCGCGGATCTCGCGCACCGGAGTCGTGACCGACGAAATCACCGGGCTCAATCGTCCCGTCGCCGTGGCCGACGACGGCACCGACATCTACGCCGCCGACGCGGACGGTGTCTGGATGGACGCCGCGCGCACGCCGGTCGTGCCCCCCAGCGGCGGTTGGGACACGCCCGAGGGGCTCGCCTCAAGGGACGACATGCTGTTCGTCGCGCAGCACGGCGGGATCTTCCGGCGCGTCGGACCGACGTGGGACGACGCGCCGCTGGTCGGGCAGGGCTCGGGCGACGGGCAGGTGACCGAGGCGCGCGGCATGACGTTCAACGGCACGGGAACGCTGCTGATCGCCGACTCGGGCAACAACCGCGTGCTGCGGCTGGACCCGGGTGCCGGGCCGGCGCCGCTGCCGCAGCTTTCGGTGTCGATGGGTCCGATCACCCTCGGGCGCGTGACCAGCTCGCCGGACGGGATCCAGTGCGCGACCGACTGCTTGCAGCACTACAGCGCCGGGAGCCTCGTGACGCTGACCGCGACGCCGGTCAAGGGGTACGTGCTGACCGGCTGGAGCGGCGCCTGCTCGGGCACCGCGCCGGCCTGCGTGGTGAGGATGAACGGATCGCAGTCGGTCGGCGCGACCTTCGGCGTCGCGCCGCCGACGCCCCCGCCCGCGCCGGTCGCGACGCCGACGCCGGTGCCGCCGCGGCGCGTCACGCCGCCGGTCAAGGTCAGCGCGCTGCGGATGTCGTCGCGGACGCTGCGCAAGCAGGTGACCGTGAGCCTCACGCTCTCGCGCCCCGCCACCTTGACCGTCACGACGCAGGCGGCGCGCGCCGGGCGGCGCAGCGGCTCGCGGTGCGTCAAGCCGACCGCGCGGCTGCGCCGGCGCGCGCGCTGCACGTACTACGTCGCGCTCGCCGGTCAGCGCACGGTCCGCGGCAGCGGCACGGTGCGCTTCACGCTCAAGCGCGGCAAGCTCAAGCCGGGCGGCTACCGGCTCGCGATCATCGCGCTCGACACCTCCGGCAACCGCGTCGGCCCGTCGACGATCGCGTTCGACGTCAGGCGCTGATCGCCGTGTCCGGCGTGGAGGTGGTGACCGTCGACCTCACGGCGCCCGCCGCGCCGGTGCTCTCGGCACACGAGCGCGAGCGCGCGGAGCGCTTCGCCGCCGAGGCGCAGGCGCGGCGCTGGTCGGCGGCGCGGGCGGCGCTGCGGGTGACGCTCGGGGAGCGGCTGGGCATCGCCCCCGCGGACGTCGTCTTCGCGGCGGGCGAGCACGGCAAGCCGGAGCTCGCCGGCGCGGCGCTGCGCTTCAACCTCAGCCACGCCGGCGAGCTCGCGCTGATCGCGCTGGCCGAGCGCGAGGTCGGCGTCGACGTCGAACGCACCGACCGCTCCGCACGCGCGGTGACGCGCGCCCTGACCGCGGGCGAGCGGGCCGCGCTGGACGGGGGCGAGCACGAGCTGCTGCGGATCTGGTGCCGCAAGGAGGCGCTCGCGAAGGCGATCGGGCGCGGGCTGCAATGGGCGCCTGAGGCGTTCGACACGACCGACCCCGGCCCGTACGAGCTGCGCGACGTCGACGTGCCGGCGGGCTACGTGGCCGCGCTGGCGGTCGCGCGATGACGCGCGGGGACGGCCCGGCGCCGCCGCCCGGCGGCGCGCGCCCCGGCGACCGCGGCGCGGCGCTGCCCGGCCGCGGCGCGCCCGTGCCCCGCGTGCTGGTCGCGGGCCTCGCGGGCGCGGTCCTGTCCGGCCTGCCGTCCACGCTCGTCACCCTCTGGCGCGGCGAGAGCCTGCTCGACGGCGCCCGGGCCGCGGGCGCGATCGTGCTGCCACGCGAGACCCGCACGCCGGCGCTGCTCGCCGCCGCCGTGCCGGTGCACCTCGCGCTCTCCTTCGGCTGGGCGGCCGCGCTCTCCCGCTTGGCGCTCACGCCGCCGCGCGGCGCACTGGCCGGCCTCGCGATCGCCGCGCTCGACCTCGGGCTGATCGGCCGCCGCATCCCTGCGATCCGCGCGCTGCCGCAGGGCCGGCAGTGGGCCGACCACGTCGCCTACGGGCTGGCCGTGGGCGCTGTCCTCACTAGTCGCCGCTGTCGTACTTGAACGAGATCGCCAGCCGCACGCGGAAGTTGACGACCCCGCCGTCGCCGATCGTGACGTCCTGGCGGACGACCTCCGCCACGCGCAGGTCGCGGACGCTCTTGGCCGCCGTGGCGACCGCGGCCCTGGCCGCCGCCTCCCACGATTCGCTGCTGACGCCGATGACCTCGGTCACGCGGTAGACGCTCTCGGCCATGGGACTCTCCTCCCCGACGTTGGTGGGCGCGGGCCGGACGGCCCGCGCCCAGAAACGTTAGGGCTTCGTCGTGGAAAGGGTGAACGTCAGCGTCTTGCTGTACGTGCCCGTGCGCAGCGCGTCGGTGGAGCCGATCGCCTGCTGGAAGCCGATCGACACCGGGTCGTTGGACACCGGGCCGTCCCACGTCGTGAGCGTGGTCGGGTTCGCGGAGCCGCCGACCGGCGCGTACGCGCCCTGCTTGGCCTGGGCGGTGAGCCCCGACAGCAGCGCGAACGTGCCGTTGACGAGGTGCCCGGTGGCCGTCGCGCTCGGGTCGGCCACGCTGAGCGCGGCGTCACCGGCCGAGGAGATCACGGTCGCCGACGTCGACGCCGTGTAGGTCAGCGCAACGCCCGGCGTGAACACGCCGAACGCGGCCGGCGCGCCCATCGTCAGCGACAGCGTCGCCGGCACCGCGCCGCCGACGTCGCCGGTCGAGGAGCTGCAGACCGCGGTCGCGGTCTTGGACGGATCGCTGACCGACGTCGCGGTCAGCGTGACCGTCCCGTTCGCCGCGGCGCCGTCGGCCTTCGTCACGTAGACCGGGACCGTCGTCGAGTCGCCGAACTTCGCGGTCGCCAGCGCGTCGCGCAGGTTCGCGGTCCAGCCCGTGCCGGTGGCCGAGGCCGAGAGCCGGTAGACGTCGCTCTGCAGGAACGCGGTGGCGTCCTGCGGATGCAGCGCGGGGTCGGTGGCCGCCGTCACGCCACTGTTCGTGAGCGTGAACGTGCAGGCCGGCAGGCCGCCGTCGTCGGTGATCCCGGGCGCGTCGGAGAGCGCGACGCCGCGCGTCTGCGGGCCGTTGCCGTCGAGCGACTGCACGCCGACCGTGTAGTGCAGGATGCCGTCGGCGTCCTTGCGCAGGTTGATGATGTAGAAGTGCAGGCGGTTCGCGCTGTCCTCGTACTCATACGAGGTGCCCGAGTTCGTGCCCGCGTTGAACGTCGCGTCGTCGAGCTGGCGCTGGTCGGCGATCGTGGCCATCGACGGCGTGCCGTCCGGCTTGACGAAGTCGACCATGTTGATGTCCTCCGGGTGGGCGTCGATGATCCACACGAAGCACGTGAAGGTGCCGCACGAGCTGCTCTCCGACGTCTTGGTCTTGGAGAGCAGGACGCCGTGGCCCGGGTCGAACGAGTCCGATCCGATCTGCTGCACGACCTCGGCCACGTAGTTGTTGAACCCGTTCGTGACCGCGCCGCTGGCATTGCGGCCGACGCCGTCGCAGAGCGGGTTCGTGGCCACCGTGCAGGCGGGCTCCTGGTCGCCGCCGTCCAGCGTGACCTGAACGCCGCTGAGGCCGGCGCCCGGGTCCACCTCGCGCGCGGTGACGTCGGCGACGGCCATGCCGGACTGCGCGAGTCCGCCGCGGTTGAGGCGCAGCACCTGGTTCTGGGTCACGAAGCCCAGCTTGAGCTTGTTGCGCACGTTGTGCTGGGAGCCGAGCGAGCCTCCGGTGGTCGGCGGGATGAAGTACCGCGCATGGGTGCCGCCCGGGCCGCCGAACGAGCCGCGGCTCATCATGTCCCACGGGCCCGTGGCCGAGCGCTGCTGGGTCGTCCCGAACGGGTTGTTGTAGTTGTCGGCGATGCCGAGGTTGTGGGTGAGCTCATGGGCGTAGGTGCCCATTCCCGAGCTCTCGGCCTCGATCGACGTGTTGCCCGAGGCGTTCGGCCAGATCGTCGAGGACGACGCCCACGACGTCCACGGCACGTAGCGCGTCGGGGCCCAGTTGGTCTGCGTCAGGTCGCCATAGCTCTTCGGGCCGAACGTGTCGGGCACCTGGTCCTGCGTCGCCCACCTCATGTTCCCAAACTCCTGCCACGTCGAGGACTCGTCCTCGCCGGCCGAGACGTAGAAGATGTTGTCGTACGAGCTGACGACCGTCTGGCCGACGTCGGCCAGCCAGGCCGCCCGCGCGTCGGTGCGGAAGTTCTTGTTGCAGGGGTTCGTCGCCTTGTTCGGGCAGTGGTTGCCCGAGGAGTCGAAGTCCTGCTCGAAGTACTGGTAGGAGTTCGACGGGAGCAGGTACGGGCCGTAGGCGTCGAGCTGCACGCCGTACTTGCCGTGCGTGTCCTCCATCCAGTACCGGTTCATGGTCTGGAAGTGGTTGAGCGGCTGCGGCTTGTTGAGGAAATCGCGGTAGAACGCGGGCACGTCGGCGCGCGGAACGCTGTTCATCTCCGCGGTCGGCGTCCCGAACACCGTCGAGCCGGCGGGCTTGGAGATCGTGAACGTCTTGTCGGGGAAGTCGGTCACGACGAGCGCGACCTTCCACTTCTTCACCGTCGGCTGGATGCTCGGGTCCGAGTAGTCCGGGCCCGGCAGCGCGTGATAGTCGCTCCACGTCAGGCGCTCCTGGGTGGTCCAGTTCTGCGGATCGAGCGGTGACGGCGCCCCTGCCGCGGATGCCGCAGCCGGCAGCGCAAGCGCGACGAACGCCGCCATCCCGGCGGCGTGGATTCCTCTCATCTGTGAGACCTCTCTTTAGACCCAGCGGCGTCGCAGCCGCCCCACGGCAATCCATACCGCCCGGCGCCCGGACCGGTCAAGCCGTCCCCAGATCGGCGAAAGGCCCCGCAATGCAGGGCTTTCCGTCACTTGTTGCGTACCACGCTGCGTAGTTTCTTTACGGGTGCGTGGTGCTGAGCGTGAACGTCAGGCGGGCGTACCGGAATTCTTCAAGGGGCCCCGAGGCGGCGGTAGAGCTCGGACGTCTGCCTCGCGATCGCCGGCCACGCGAACTTCTCGATCGCCCGCGCGCGGCCCGCGCGGCCCATCGCCGCCGCGCGGCCCGGGTCACCGAGCAGCACGTTCACGCGCTCGGCGAAGGCGGCCGCGAACACCTCCGGCTCGCGCGGCGCGCCGGTGCCGTCGTCGCCCGGTTCGATCGGGACGAGCAGGCCGGTCTCGCCGTCCGCCACGACCTCCACGATGCCGCCGGTGGCCGTCGCCACGACGGCCGCCTCGCAGGCCATCGCCTCGAGGTTCACGATCCCCAGCGGCTCGTAGATCGACGGGCAGGCGAAGACCGTGGCGTGGGACAGCAGCTGGATGACCTCGGCCCTGGGCAGCATCTGCTCGAGCCAGATCACGCCGTCGCGCGCGGCCTTCAGGCCGGCCACCCGGCGCTCGATCTCCTCCCCCAGCTCCGGCGTGTCCGCCGAGCCCGCGCACAGGATCAGTTGCGCGGCGGGGTGGAACGACTTCGCGGCCTCGAGCAGGTAGGCGACGCCCTTCTGGCGCGTGATCCGCCCCACGAACATCACCGACGGACGGTCCGGGTCGATCCCGTACTTCGTGAGCACGTCGACGCCGCGGTCAGGCGCGTACTCCACGGTGTCGATCCCGTTGTAGATCACGGCGACCTTCTCGGGCTCGATCGCCGGATAGCACGCGAGGATGTCCCGGCGCGTCCCCTGCGAGACCGCGATCACCGCGTCGGCGTTCTCCAGCGCGGTCTTCTCGCAGAAGCTCGAGAGCCGGTAGCCGCCGCCCAGCTGCTCCTCCTTCCACGGCCGCAGCGGCTCCAGCGAGTGCACGGTGGCGACGTGCGGAATCCCATAGAGCAGCTTCGCCAGGTGCCCGCCGAAGTTCGCGTACCAGGTGTGGCTGTGGGCGACGTCGGCGTCCGCCGCGCCGGCGGCCATCGTGAGGTCGATCGAGACCGCGCGCAGCGCCGCCAGTTCCGGCGCCTCCCCGGCGAGCGCCGTCCACGGCAGGTGCGCGGTCGCATCCGCGCGCGGAACTCCCCAGCAGTGCACGTCGACCGTCTCGAACGCGCGCAGCTCGCGCGCGAGGTACTCGACGTGGACGCCGGCGCCCCCGTAGACCTCGGGCGGGTACTCGCGCGTCATCAGCGCGACCCTCACGACGCCGCTCCCTGCCGGAGCTGCGAGCGCGCAGCGCGACTGGCCGTCGCTGACGACGCGGCGCGGGAACGAGCCGCCAGGGGAGTTCCCGCCGGAGTATGCGAGCGCTCTGCGCGAGTCATGCGGCGATCACCCGCTGCCCCTTGGGGATCACCACGATGCCGCCCTGGGAGACGTGGAAGCGCTCGCGGTCGGCCTCCTCGTCGACGCCGATCTCCACGCCCTCGCCGATGTGCACGTTCTTGTCGAGGATCGCCCGCCGCACGACGGCGCTGCGCTCGACGACGGCGCCGTGCATGAGGATCGAGTCCTCCACGAGCGAGTAGGAGTGCACGTGCGCGAGCGGCGAGAGGATCGAGCGCCGCACCGTGCCGCCGGAGATGAGGACGCCGGCGCACACCATCGAGTCCAGCGCCTGACCGCGGCGGCCGTCCTCGTCGAACACGAACTTGGCCGGCTGGGTGACATCCGGCCACGTGTGGATCGGCCAGTCGTGGTTGTACATGTTGAAGATCGGGTGAACTGAGATCAGGTCCATGTGCGCGTCGAAGTACGCGTCGAGCGTGCCGACGTCGCGCCAGTAGCCCTTGTCGCGCTCGGTCGCGCCCGGCACCTCGTTGGCGGCGAAGTCGTAGACCTGCGCCTCGCCCTGGGCGACGAGCGCCGGGATGATGTTGCCGCCGAGGTCGTGCCTGGAGCTCGGGTCGGCCGCATCGGCGGACACGCTGCTGATCAGCGCCTCGGTCGAGAAGACGTAGTTGCCCATCGACGCGTAGACCTGGTCGGGCGCATCCGGCAGGCCCTTGGGATCGGACGGCTTCTCGCGGAACGCGGCGATGTCGCGCCCGTTGGGCGCCGTCTCGATCACGCCGAACTGGTCGGCCTGCTCGATCGGCGTGCGCAGCGCGGCGACCGTCACGCCCGCGCCGCTCTCGACGTGCTGCTGGACCATCTGGCGCGGGTCCATGCGGTAGATGTGGTCGGCGCCGAAGACGATGATGTGCTCCGGCCGGGCGTCGGCGATCAGGTTGTAGTTCTGGTAGATCGCGTCCGCGGAGCCGACGAACCAGCGCGGCCCGAGCCGCATCTGCGCGGGCACCGGCGCGACGTAGTTGCCGAGCAGCGGCGACAGGCGCCAGGTGGTGGACACGTGCCGGTCCAGGCTGTGGCTCTTGTACTGCGTGAGCACGACGATCTGCCGGAAGTCGCCGTTGACCAGGTTCGAGAGCGCGAAGTCGATCAGGCGGTAGTTGCCGCCGAACGGCACGGCCGGCTTCGCGCGGTCGGCGGTCAGCGGCGCGAGCCGCTTGCCCTCGCCGCCGGCCAGGACCATCGTCAGCACCCGCGAGCTCATCCCAGGATCTCCTGCGCCTCGTTGATGATGCGCTCCAGCCGTACGTCGCCGTCCAGGCCTTCCGCGTAGAGCTTGTAGATATCCTCGGTGCCCGACGGCCGCGCGGCGAACCAGCCGTGCTCGGCGATCACCTTCACCCCGCCGATCGCCGCGCCGTTGCCCGGAGCGGTGGTGAGCACGTCGGTGATCGGCTCGCCCGCCAGCTCGGTCGCCTCGATGTCCGCGGGCGCGAGCGAGAGCAGCGCCGCCTTGCGCTCGGCGGTCACCGGCGAGTCCACGCGCCGGTAGGCGGGGGCGCCGAAGCGCTCGGTCAGCCCGCGGTAGACCTCGCCCGGATCCTGGCCGGCGGCCGTGATCTCGGCGGCCAGCAGCGCCATGATGATGCCGTCCTTGTCGGTCGACCACGGGCCGCCGTCGCGGCGCAGGAACGACGCGCCGGCGCTCTCCTCGCCGCCGAAGCCGAGCGTGCCGCTCACGAGCCCGTCGACGAACCATTTGAAACCCACCGGCACCTCGACGACCCGGCGCCCGAGGTCGGCGCACACCTTGTCGATCATCGAGCTCGACACGAGCGTCTTGCCGACCGCGATGTCAGCCGGCCAGTCGGGGCGGGCGCCCCCGAACAGGTAGTGGATCGCGACCGCGAGGTAGTGGTTGGGGTTCAGCAGCCCGGCACCCGGCGTGACGATCCCGTGGCGGTCGGCGTCCGGGTCGCAGGCCACCGCGACGTCGAAGCGGTGGCGCAATTCGATCAGCCCCGCCATCGCGTACGGCGACGAGCAGTCCATGCGGATCTTGCCGTCGTGGTCGACCGGGACGAAGCGAAACGTCGGGTCGACGTCGTCGTTGACGACGGTCAGGTCGAGGCCGTGGCGCTCGGCGATCGCCTGGAAGTACGCCACGCTGGCGCCGCCCAGCGGGTCGGCGCCGATCCGCACGCCGGCCGCGCGGATCGCGTCGATGTCGATCACGTTCGGCAGATCCGCAATGTACGCCGAGACGTAGTCGTGCGGAGTCACCAGCGCGGCCGCGTCGGGCTCGCGCCGGACCTCGGCGAGGCCGCCCGCGATCAGCCGGTTGGCCTCCTCCTCGATCGCCTTCGTGATGCCGGTGTCGGCCGGGCCGCCGGAGGGCGGGTTGTACTTGTAGCCGCCGTCCTCGGGCGGGTTGTGCGAGGGGGTGAGCACGATCCCGTCGGCCACGCCGTCGTGGGTCAGGATCGCGTGTGACAGCGCCGGGGTCGGCGTGTAGCCGCCGCCGGCGTCCACGCGCACGTCGAGCCCGTGAGCGGTGAAGACCTCGATCGCGGTCTGGTAGGCGGGCGCGCTCAGCGCGTGCGTGTCGCGCGCCACGAAGAGCGGCCCGTCGATCCCGGCGGCGCGCCGGTGGCGACAGATCGCCTCCGAGATCGCGAGCACGTGCGCCTCGGTGAACGTGCCCCGCAGCGAGGTCCCGCGATGCCCGGAGGTGCCGAACGCAACCGGCCCTTCCGGCGGGCGCCGGTAGGCCGCCAACAGCGCCTCGACGTCGATCAACATCGACGCGTCAGGCCGCGTTCCGGCATGTGGGCTGACGGCTGGCATGCGCTCCTCCTGGGTGGGACGGGCGACACAATGCCAGTTCCCCGTAGCTGACGCGTCCAGAAGGTCATAGGGTGCGCACATGCGGCAGCTCACCAGCCTCGACGCCCAGTTCCTGGCGCTCGAGAACTCGCGCCAGTCCGGCCATGTGGGCTCGCTGGCGATCCTCGACCCGTCGACCGCGCCCGGGAGCCACTTTGGCTGCCAGGAGGTCACCACCCTGCTGCGGGAGCGCGCGCCGCTGCTCCCACCGCTGCGCTGGCGCCTCGCCGAGGTGCCGCTCGGCCTCGACTACCCGTACTGGGTCGACGAGCGCGAGCTGGACTTCGGCTACCACATCCGCGAGATGGCGCTCGCATCGCCCGGCAACGACGGGCAACTGGCCGAGCAGGTGGCGCGGATCGTCTCGCGCCCGCTCGACCGCGCGCGGCCGCTGTGGGAGCTGTACGTGATCGAGGGGCTGGAGTCCGGCTACGTCGCGGTGCTGACCAAGATCCACCACGCGGTGGTCGACGGGCTCTCGGGCGCCGAGATCATGGGCCTGCTGCTGGACCTCACGCCCGAGGGTCGCGAAGTGGAGGCCGACACCGAGCCGCACGGCGAGCCCGTACCCCACGGCCTGGAGATGTTCGGGCGCGGGCTGCTCGGCCTGCCGCGCTATCCGCTGCGGATCGCCCGGGCGCTGCCGTCGGCGATCCCTCACATCGAGGACACGCCGTTCGGGATCTTCCCCGGCGCCGGGACGGTCAGCAAAGTGGCCAACGTGCTGCGCCGCAACGGCGTCCAGCGCCCGAGCCTGGTGGCGCCCAAGACGGTCTTCAACGGGCGCATCTCGGCGCACCGGCGCTTCGTCTTCGGGCAGCTCTCGCTGGCGGACTTCAAGGCGGCCAAGAACGCCTACGGCGCGACGGTCAACGACGTCGTGGTCTCGGTCTGCGCCGGCGCGGTGCGACGCTGGCTGATCGCCCACGACGATCTGCCGGACACGCCGCTGGTCGCGCAGGTGCCGGTGTCGGTGCGCACCGGCGAGCAGTTCGGCACTTTCGGCAACCGCATCCTGCTGATGGCGGCGCCGCTCTACACGGACGAGCCGGACCCGATCGAGCGCTTGCACAAGACCCACGAGGCGCTCAAGGAGATGAAAGAGCGCCACCGGGCGGTGCCCGCGGAACTGCTGCAGGACGCCAACCACTTCATCCCGCCGGCGGTGTTCGCGCGCGCGGCGCGCATGACGTTCGGGTTCTCGACCTCGCGCGCCGGCCGGCCGACCTGGAACCTCGTGATCTCCAACGTGCCCGGCCCGCAGTTCCCGCTCTACATGGCGGGCGCGCGGCTCGAGGCCAACTACCCCGTGTCGGTGATCACCGACGGCATGGGGCTGAACATCACGGTCATGAGCTACATGGGCCACATGGACTTCGGGCTCGTCGCCGACCGTGAGCAGATGCCCGACCTGGACACGCTGCTCGACGATCTGCGCGACGATCTCGAGACGCTCAAGCAGACGCCGGCTGAGTCCTGAACTCGTCCTCGGACGGGTCGACGGACACATGCGGCAGCACCCGGTCCAGGCCGCGCGGGAGCCACCAGTTGCGCGGCCCGATCAGGTGCATCAGCGCGGGCACGAGCACGGTGCGCAGGATGAACGCGTCGAGCAGCACGGCGCCCGCGAGGCCGATCCCGAACTCCGAGATCACGCGCTGGCCCTGCAGCAGGAACGAGCCGAAGACGAGCACCATGATGCCCGCCGCGGCGGTGATCACGCGTCCCGTGTCCGCCTGGCCGACGCGCACCGCGACGTCGTTGTCGTGGCTGTGCGACCACTCCTCGTGCATCCGGCTGACGAGGAAGACCTGGTAGTCCATCGAGAGCCCGAACAGGATCGCCAGCAGCATCACCGGCAGGAACGCCTCGACCGGTCCCGGGCGCCCGATGGCGATGATCGAGCTGGCGAAGCCGTGCTGGAACACCGCGGTGACCAGGCCGAACGCCGCGCCGGCGGCCAGCAGGTTCATCACCGCCGCGACCAGCGGCACGACGATGCTGCGGAACGCCAGCATCAGCAGCAGGCAGCCGAGCAGCACGATCACGCCGATGAACAGCGGCAGCTTGTCGGTCAGCACCTTGGCGAAGTCGTCGAAGATCGCGGTCAGGCCGCCGACGTAGACCGTCACCTCGCTGCCCTGCGTGGCCCGCGGAACGATCTCGTTGCGCAGGGTCTTGATCAGGTCGCTGGTCGCCTTGTCCTGCGGCGCGGTCTTCGGGGTCACGTTGACGATCGTCACGGTGCCGTCGGGATTGGAGAACGCGGGTGAGACCTCGACGACGCCGGGGGTCGTCTTGGCGGCCGCCGACAACTTGTCGATCACCGCCTTGTCGGCACTCTTGCCCGGAGTCTGCGCGACGAGCTGCAGCGGCCCGTTGAAGCCGGGGCCGAAGCCCGCGGCCAGCAGGTCATACGCCTTGCGGGTGGTGGACGAGGTGGGGTCGCTGCCCGCGTCCGAGGAGCCGAGCCGAAGGCCGAGGAACGGGATCGCGATCGCCACCATCGCGGCGGTCGCGAGCAGTGCGAGCGGCACCGGGCGGCGCTGGACGAACGCCGCCCACCTGGCCCAGAACCCCTTGGCGGACGTGTCGTGCGGGCCGTCGGTGGCGAGCACGCGGCGCTCCTTGCGGCTCAGCACGCGCATCTTGAGGATGCCGAGGAACGCGGGCACGAGCGTCGTCGCCGCCAGCATCGTGAACAGCACGACCGTGACGGTCGCGATCGCCACGCCGTTGAGGAAGTCGACCCCCAGCACCAGCAGGCCGAGCAGCGCGATCGAGACCGTCCCGCCCGCGAACAGCACGGCGCGGCCCGACGTGTTGAGCGCGAGCTCGACCGCCTGTTCGGGGGTGCGGCCGCCGATGATCGCGTTGCGGTGGCGGGTGACGATGAAGAGCGCGTAGTCGATCCCCACGCCGAGTCCGATCAGCGTCGCGAGCGTCGGCGCGAAGGTCGCGATGTTGATCACGCCGGCGAGCAACCCAGCCACCGAGAGCCCGACGCCGATCGCGAAGATCGCGGTGAAGATCGGCAGCAGCATCGCGTACAGCGAGCCGAACGCGATGAACAGGATGATCGCCGCGAAGATGATGCCGACCGCCTCGCCCGCGCCCGGCGGCGTCTGGGTGGCCTGCTGGATGCCGCTGCCGCCCAGCTGCACCTTCACGCCGGACGTGCCGGCGGCCTGGGCGAGCGTGATCACGTCCTTGTATTGGCTGATCGGGATGTCCTGCGGGAGCGCGTCCCAGTTGACCGTCGCGTAGGCGATCGTCCCGTCGCCGCTGATCTGCGCGGCACCCGCCTTCTCGTACGGGCTGACGACCGACGCGATGTGCGGCCGCTTGGCGAGCTTGCCCAGCATCGCGGTGATGCGGTCCTTGACCGCCGGGTCCTTGACGCCCTGCTTGGCCTGCCACACGATCTGGGTCGTGTCGCCGGACTGCGCCTTGAAGGACTTCTGCAGCAGCTCGAGCGCGCGCGTCGATTCGGTGCCGGGGAGCGTGAACTGGTCCGTGTAATGGCTACCGGAGGCTGCGCTCACGCCGCCCACGACGACCAGCGCCGCGAACCAGAGACCGAGTACCGTGAAACGGCGGCGAAAGCACCACCGTGCAAGTGAGGACATAGGGGAGTTTGCCTCGCTGCGGTCGACTAATCGAACGTCCGGTAAGCTAGCACGGCATGTCCCGAACCGCAGGTTCGACCGCGGGGGAGACCCGGTCCAGGATCCTCGGCGCGGCCCGCACGCTGTTCGCCGACCGCGGCTACGCGGGGACGTCGGTGCGCGATCTCGCGGCATACCTCGGGATCACGAAGGCCGCGCTCTACTACCACTTCCCCGGCAAGGCCGACATGCTGCTGGCGCTCGTGGAGCCGGCGCTCGACGAGCTCGACGCGATCACCGACGACGCCGGCGACCGCGGCGCGGACCTGCGGGCGTTCGTCAGCCTGCTCGCCAGGTGGGGTCCGGCGCTGCGCCCGTTCTTCTCCGATCCGACCGCCAAGCGCGACCTGATCGAGCGGCTCGACGCGCAGCACCGCTTCGGGCGCCTGATCGCCGCGCTCGCGGCGGGCGGCGACCAGCTCCCGGTGCGCTGCGCGCTGGGCGCGGTCCACGCGGGCGTGACGTGGCGGGTGGCGGAGGGCCAGACGCTGAGCACCGAGGAGTGCGAGCGGATCGTGCGCGCGGCGCTCGCCGCGTGGGACGCCGCCGCGCAGTAGGAAGGCGGGACATCCGCTTCCCCTTCCTGGTCCGTAAGGTCCCGGACGTGGAGAACCTGCGCGCCGTCGAGCCCGGCGTCACCCGCGACCTGCAGGGCCGGCTCACCTACGCCGGCTATCTCGAGCTCGACCGGCTGCTCGGCGCGCAGCACCCGCGCAGCGTGCCGGAGCATCACGACGAGCTGCTGTTCATCGTCCAGCACCAGACGTCGGAGCTGTGGATGAAGCTGATCATCCACGAGCTGGACGCCGTGCTCGCGTTCCTCGCCGCCGACGAGCTCGGCCCCGCGCAGAAGGGGCTCGCGCGCGTGAAGCAGATCCAGCGCCAGCTGTTCGAGCAATGGGGCGTGCTGGCCACGCTGACGCCGAGCGAGTACGTGAAGTTCCGCGGCGCGCTCGGCCCCGCCTCCGGCTTCCAGTCGCTGCAGTACCGGATCATCGAGTTCCAGCTCGGCAACAAGAACCGCGAGCTGGTCGAGGTCTTCGCGCACGCGCCCGCCGAGCAGGCGCGGCTGCTCGCCGTGCTCGAGGCGCCGAGCCTCTACGACGAGTTCCTGCGCCTGCTCGCCCGCCGCGGCTACGCCGTCCCGGCCGGCTGCGTCGAGCGCGACTTCTCGCAGCCGCACCGGCGCCGCGCGGACCTGCTGCCGGTGTTCAAGGCGATCTACGACGCACCCGAGCGCCAGTGGGAGGCCTACGAGCTGTGCGAGGAGCTGGTCGACGTCGAGGAGAGCTTCCAGCTCTGGCGCTTCCGGCACATGAAGACCGTCGAGCGGATCATCGGCCGCAAGCGCGGCACCGGCGGCTCGTCGGGCGTCGACTTCCTGCGCGCCGCGCTCGACCTCACGTTCTTCCCCGAGTTGCTCGACGTGCGCACCGAGATCGGCACCTAGCCGCGAGTTCACCCGCGGTGGTAACCCAGGCCGCCGCTCCGCGGAACTCGCCGAAGCGTCGCCCCCTGGGCGACGCGGCCGCGAGTTCACCCGCGGTGGTAACCCACGCCGCCGCTCCGCGGAACTCGCCGAAGCGTCGCCCCCTGGGCGACGCGGCCGCGAGTTCACCCGCGGTGGTAACCCACGCCGCCGCTCCGCGGAACTCGCCGAAGCGTCGCCCCCTGGGCGACGCGGCCGCGAGTTCACCCGCGGTGGTAACCCACGCCGCCGCTCCGCGGAACTCGCCGAAGCGTCGCCCCCTGGGCGACGCGACTACCAGGGGACCCGGCCCTGGTCGTCGAAGAAACCCCCGGTCGGGCCTTCGGGGGCGACCGTGGCCATCCGCACGATGATCTCCGCGCCCTGCTCGACGGTCCGGTGGCCGCGGTGCCGGTTGAGGTCGGTCGCCGTGTAGCCGGGGTCGACGGCGTTGATGCGCAGCGCCGGGAACGCCTTCGCGTACTGCGACGTGAGCATGTTCACGGCCGTCTTCGAGGAGGGGTACGCGAGCCCGACGATGCTGGACTCGAGCCGCTCGGGGTCGCTCGTGACGGCGAGCGACCCCATCCCGCTCGACACGTTGACGACGACCGGAGCCTCCGAGCGCTCGAGCAGCGGCAGGAAGCGGTGCAGCACGCGCACGATCCCGAACACGTTCGTGTCGTAGACGCGGCGCAGGTCCTCCGCCGTCGTCTCTGGGACGGGCTTGAAGCCGCCGCCGATGCCGGCGTTGTTGACGAGCACGTCGAGCGCGCCGACGGCCTCGGCCGCCGCGGCGACCGACGTGTCGTCGGTCACGTCGAGGGCGACGAAGCGCGCGCCCAGTTCGCCCGCGGCGGCGCGCCCGCGCTCGGGGTCGCGCGCGCCGACCCACACGTCGTGGCCGTGCGCGACGAGCCGCCGCGCCGTCTCGTAGCCGAGGCCCTTGTTGGCCCCCGTGATCAGCGTCGTGGTCATGCGATCCAGCCTGGCCGCCGAGGCGCGGGGCGACAAGCGGACTGTCAGTGCCACCCTGAGGACATGGACGAGCTGGGACGATCACTGCGCGCGTGGCGCGACCGCCTCTCCCCCGTCGAGGTCGGGCTGCCCGAGCAGCCGCTGCGCCGCGCGCCCGGGCTGCGCCGCGAGGAGCTGGCGAGCCTCGCCGGCGTGTCGATCGACTACCTGAGCCGGCTCGAGCAGGGCCGCGCCGTGAACCCCTCGCCGCAGGTCCTCGGCGCGCTCGCCCGCGCGCTACGCCTCAACGCGGACGAGTCCGAGCACCTGTTCCGCGCGGCGGGCCACGTCGCGCCGGGGCGGATGAACCGGCAGATCACGCCCGGCGTCCGGCGCGTGCTCGACCGGCTGCTCGACGTGCCCGTGATGGTCATCGATGCCGCGTGGACGATCGTGGAGCGCAACCCGCTCGCCACCGCCCTGCTCGGCGAGATCGACGAGGAGCGCAACATCGTCGTGCGCCACTTCACCGGCTGGCCGTCCGGGTTCGTGCGCGACGAGCGCGACACGGCGGTGGTCGAGGCCGAGATGGTCGCCGATCTGCACGCCGTGCTCGCCCGCCATCCCGGCGACCCCGAGCTCAACGCGCTGATCTCGGGCCTGCGCGCCGCCTCCGCGCGCTTCGACGCACTCTGGGAGACCGAGCCCGCCCGGCCTCGCGTCGCCTCGCGCAAGACCCTCGACCACCCGGAGATCGGCCGCGTCACGCTCGACTGCGACGTCATGACCGTGCAGAGCTCAGACCTGCGCCTCGTCATCTACACGGCCGAGCCCGGCAGCGCCGACGCCGAGACGCTCGCGCAGCTCAACCTCGCGACCGCTTGATATCTAATGGTTAGATGTCTAAGCTAGACGCATGACTCAGATCCGCATCGGTGACGCCGAGCGCAGCGCTGCGGCCGATCGCCTGTCAGCACACGCGGCCGCCGGCCGCATCACGCTCGACGAGCTCGAGCAGCGCCTGGAACTCGTGCACGGCGCCCGCTATGACTCCGAACTCGCCGCCGTCGAGGGCGACCTGCCCGGCCCGGGAGCGGACCGCACGGGTTGGTACGTCCGGCGCCGCCCGCCCGCCGTCGCGCTCCTGATCTTCGCGGCGGCGGTCGCGGCGAGCGCCGTGATCGGTCACCCGGTGGTGCCGCTCTTCATCCTTGCCGCGGTCGTCTGGCTGCGCTCGAGGCGCTCGCTCGCGAGGGCGCTCGGCACGTCGCCGCGGTCCGCCGCGATCGCGCGCGGCGCCATCGCGCCATCGGCCCGCTAGAGACCGCGGCGCTCGTGCGCATGCAGCGTTGCCTCACGCTCCCGAGCCGCCGCCCTTGCCCTTCTTGGTGGTGACCACGGCGCTCTGGCTGTCCAGCACCGCGCCGGTGGCGGGGTCGGTGACCGTCAGCGACACCGTGTACGGCGTGAGGAACCCGGCCCAATCCTCGTCGACGACGCCGCTCGACTCGTAGGCGGTGGAGGTGCCGGCGGAGAAGTCGACCACGCCGGTGTTGCCGTTCGTGTAGGTCATCCGCCAGTCGACGGGCCTGCCGCACGCGTCGTCGATGACGAAGTTGGTCCAGATGGCGGCCCAGACCTTGTAGTAGCCGTCGGTGTTGCTGAAGGCCGAGATGGTGGCGCACGAACCCGATGCGGGCGCGGGAGCGGGCGCCGGCTTGCCGCCGCCGGAGTTGACGCCGCCGGACGCGAACGCGCTGGGTGCGAGCGCGAGCGTCGCCGCCACGGCGGCGACGACCGCGCCGCGGATGAGATTCGACATGGACCGCTCCTTGCGAAGTCGGCGATGGACGCCCCGTACTCTCCGTCCTGGCAGGTCGCACCCGCAATGCGACCTTGGTCGCATCCCGAAGTCGGCCTCAAGGTCACGCGCGGCCCGGTGGTGCTGCGGCCGCCCATCCCGGCGACCGACATCCCGTTGCCGGTGGGCGCGGGGCCGCAGAACGTGCGCGACCTCACGCCGCCGATGGCCGCCGGCACGGTCAAGGTGGTCGACGGTCCGAGCACGGGTGTGACCGGCGAAGTCGAGCTCGCCGCGTGGGGGACTCGCGCGGGATGGTCGGCGCCGACGAGCTCCGGCGCGCCGGCGAGGCGGTCCGCGACGAGACCGCGGCGAGCGGGCAGTCGGTCTCCCTGGGGGTCGCGCTTCGAGACGGCGAGCAGGCCGGCGAGCCGCCGCCCGCCCCTACTTCAACCGCCGCGGACGCCTACGCTCAGAGCAGCGCCCCGGCGAGCGCGCCGTAGTCGCCGAGCGGGCGCTTGCCGTGCCCGAGCGGCTGGATGCACACGTGGTCGGCGCCGGCGTCGAGATGCGCGCGCACGGCGTCGGCGACGGCCTCGATCGGGCCGTGCGGGATCACGGCATCGATCAGGCGGTCGCTGCCGCCGTCGCGCAGGTCGGCCTCGCTGTAGCCGAAGCGCAGCAGATTGTCGGTGTAGTTACTGAGCCGCAGGTACGTGGCGGCGTACTCGCGCGCGAGCCGGCGGCCCGTCTCCGGGTCGGACTCGAGCACGACCGCGACCTCGGGCGCGAGCAGTGCGCTCGCGCCCATCCGCTCGCGCGCGAACCGGGTGTGCTCGACGTCGATGAAGTACGGGTTCGCGCCGAGTGAGCGCTCGGCCGCGAGGTCGAGCATCTTCGGCCCGAGCGCTGCGGCCGCCATCCGCTCGCGCGGGACCCCGCCGGCGTCGAGGCCGTCGAAGAACTCGCGCATGGTCTTGAGCGGGCGCCGGTAGTCGCTCGTCGCCTCGGGGTGGCCGATCCCGATCCCGAGCAGGAAGCGGCCGGGGAACTGCGCCTCGAGCTGTGCGTAGCCCGCGGCCACGTCGGCCGGGTCGTGCTGCCAGACGTTGAGGATGCTGGTGGCGACGGGCAGCCGCTCGGCCGCTGCGACGTACGGCCGCGCCTGCTCGAGCGACGGGCTGCCGCCCAGCCACAGCGCGCCGAACCCCAGCGCCTCGATCTCCGCCACGGCGCCGGGGCCGTGGCGGAGCGATGTCCAGATGCCGATCTGTCCGAACTCCATGCCGCCGATCCTAGGAAGATCGGCCTCACGGCTCAGCGTCTGCGCTTGGCCGGCGTGTAGGACGCCTTGCCCGCCTTGGCGGCTCTCGCAGTCGCCGTGACCGAGACCGAGAGCGTGTCGGACTCGAGCTCCACGCCGTCGGTCGCGACGACCTCGATCACGTAGTCGCCCGGCGTATTGGGGATCTTGACCTTGAGCGGGTTCGTGCCCGCCACTGACGTGACCGTCTTGCTCGAGACGACCTTCTTCTTGCGCTTGAGCGTCCAGGTGAGCTGGCCGGCCTCGGACGTGTTGACGACGAGCTTGACCGTGCGCTTGTGGACGCCCGCGCTGACGAGCGTCAGCGACGGCGGCGTGTTGTCTCCGGTCTCGAACACCGTCGGCGCGGTGGTCGGATTCGGCCACGCGTCGCCCGGGTAGTCGCCGCCGCCGCCGTCGTCGTTCCACGGCTGGCCGGGGTCCACCGGCGGGCCCGGATCGGTCGTGCCGACCGTGACCGTACCGTTCATCCCGCCGGGCGCCAGCCCGCCATGGATGCTGCAATAGAACGTGTACGTGCCGACCTGGTCCACGAGCGCGTGCGCGATCCCGTTGTTGAGGTACGTCGCGCCGATCTGCTGCGCCGTCGACGGATCGGCCCCAGGCTTGATCAGCCAGATGTCGTGCGTGGCGGCGTTCGCGTTGCCGGGCTCGGTCATGCGCCATTCGATGGTGTCGCCCTGCTGGGCGTTGAGCTGGTTCGGCGACCAGTAGAGCCGCGTCGGCAGCGAGACCGACTGGATCGCCCGCGTGACCGCCGCGCCGGCGGTTGCGGGCAACAGGAGCGCAGCGGCGAACGCCGCGATCAGGACGCGCCGGATCATGCCACCACCTCCATCTGGCCCATCATCGACATGTCGCCGTGCTCGGACGCATGGCAGTGGAATACGTACAGCCCCGAGTAGTAGTCGAACCAGGGCCGGATGACGACGGTCTCGTAGGGCCCGACGCGAACCGTGTCCTTGAGCGCCTTCGCTTCGCCCGGCCCGGGCGGGGCGCCGTCGATGCTGACGATCTTGAAGTGGTAGCAATGCAGGTGCATCGGGTGCGTCCGGTTCGAGTAGTTCGTGAACGTCCACAGCTCCGACGAGCCCTGCCGCGGGCGGCAGTCGATGCGGTTGTAGTCGAAGCCGCCGCCGCTGATCTGCCACTGGTTCAGGCCGAGGCCCTGGAAGGTCAGCGCCCACTCACGCTGCGCGTTGACCGGCGGGAGCTCCTCCTCCTCGCTCAGCACCGCCGGCACCTGCGCCTCCTCGGTGCCGCCGTGCACGATGTCGAAGCGCATGACCGCGGTCGTCGACGCCTCGCCGACGAGGTTCTTGAGGATGATCTTCGAGCCGACGCCGAACTTGCGGAAGTCGATGATGATCTCGACCCGCTCCGCCGGCTCCATCGCGATCTCCGTGCGCGTGACCGGCGCCGGTAGGAAGCCGCCGTCGGTGGCGATCTGCACCATCGGGCGGTTGTTGCCGAGCGACAGCGTGTACGGACGCGCGTTGGACGCGTTGAGGATGCGGAAGCGGTACAGCCGCCGCTCGACCTTCATGCGCGGGGCCACCGCGCCGTTGACCAGGATGGTGTCGCCGCGGAAGCCGCGGTCGATGTCGAGCTGGTAGCGCAGCGAGCCGTCGGAGTTGAAGCTGCGGTCCTGGATCATCAGCGGAACGTCGTAGTCGCCGCTCGGCAGGCCGAGGGCGTCGTCGTCCGGATCGGACAGGATGTACATCCCCGCCAGCCCGGCATAGAGCGTCCGCGCCGTCTCGCCGTGCGAGTGGTCGTGATACCAGAGCGTCGATGCCCGACCGACGTTCGGGTACGTGTAGACCCTCTCCTCGCCGTTGCCGAAGAAATCCGACGGGTAGCCGTCGGACTCGTGCGGCGTCACGCCCCCGTGCAGGTGCGTGACGAGGTCGCGCTGGGCCTGGTTGATGAACTTGACCTGCACGGCCTTGCCGCGCGTCGCGTGAAAGAGCGGGCCCGGATAGATGCCGTCATAGCCGAGGATCGGCGTGTCGTAGCCCTTCAGGATCTCCGCCGTGCCGGGCTTGGCCGTGATCTCGTACTGCTCGAGGTCGTCGCCCTTGACCTTCGGCTTGAGCGGCTTCCAGATCGGCACGTCGACCTTGAACGGCTCGAACGGCATCGACGCGGCCGAGCGCACGTAGGCGCTGGTGCTCCGCTTGACGCGCTTGAGCTCGTGGTGGTTGAACGAGCACACGAAGGCGAGTCCCGCGACGCTGCCGAAGCCGCGCGAGAGCGCCGCGCGGCGCGTCAGACGATCGAAGTCGTAATCCATCACGCCTTCCCCTTCTTGGCCGCGGCGAGCTTGATCTTGCGGCTGACGACCAGCTCGTTGGGCACGAGGCCCTTCGTCTTGAGTGTCACGGTCGCCTTGACCGCCTTCTTGTAGTGCGCGAGCGCGTTCGCGGCCTCGTCGGTCGGTTTGAGCTTGACGACGAAGCGGTTGTGGTTGTCGCACGCCCCGCTGCCCTTGGAGACCACGGGGTCGGACAGGTCGAGCTTGTCGGCCAGCGCGTTGGACACCTTCACGGTCACGTTCGCGTTGGTGAACTGCGTGCAGTAGGCCTCCATCTGCAGCTTGCCGGCGGCGAACTTCGCGACCGTCCCGAGCTTGTGCGTGGGCGGCGCGAGCGAGGCCCACGGGACCGGCTTCGGCGCCGGCGTGGTGTCGCGCGGCGGCGGCGTCGGTGTGGGCGTCGGCGTCGCCGTGGGGGTCGGCGTCGGCGTGCCGCCGCTCGGGTCGGTCACCACGACGGTGCCGGTCATTGCCGGATGCACCGAGCACACGAACGCGTACACGCCGGGCGTGGCGAACGTGCAGGAGCCGGCCCAGCCCGCGGGCAGCGCGAACGCAGGCAGCGGCGGCACCGCGCCCACGTTGGGCCCCGCGGTCTGCGTGCACGAGCTCGGCTGCGCGGCCGAGAACTTGACGTTGTGCGAGCTCGAGCCGTTCCCGGTCGGGAAGCTGAAGTTGACCGACTGGCCCATCATGATCGTGACGCTCGAGTCCGTCCTGTCGGTCCCGGACGCGTCCTGCCACCACGTGTCCGTGCCGGCGTCGTGCGCCTCGATCGAGGCGCCACCGGTGGGCGTGGAGGTCGGGGTCGCGGTGGGCGTGGGCGTCGGCGTGGGCGTGGGCGTCGCCGTGGGGGTGGGCGTCGGCGTCGGCGTGCCCGCGTCCTGCACGACGACCGTGCCGGTCATCGCCGGGTGGACCGAGCAGACGAACGAGTACGTGCCGGGCGTGTTGAACGTGCAGCTGCCGGCCCAGCCCGCGGGCAGCGCGAACGCGGGTAGCGGCGGCACCGCGCCCACGTTGGGCCCCGCGGTCTGCGTGCACGAGCTCGGCTGCGCGGCCGAGAACCTGACGTTGTGGGAGCTCGTGCCGTTGCCGGTCGGGAAGCTGAAGGTGACGGTCCCGCCGGTGGCGATCGTGACGCTCGAGTCGCTCGCGCCGGACCCGGAGGCGTCCTGCCACCAGGTCGTGTTGCCGCCGTCGGAGTCGTGCGCCTCGATCGCGCCGGTGAGCGGCGGACCGTGGGCGTCGGCGTCGTCGGCGGTCGCGCGTGGGGCGTCGGCGTCGGGGTCGCAGTGGGGGTCGGCGTCGGCGTCGGCGTCGGCGCCGCCACGATCACCGTGCCCGTGAACTGGTAGTGGCCCTGGTCGCGGAACGGGTAGGTGCCCTCGGCGTCGAAGGTGCACTCGCCGGCCCAGCCCTTGCTCTGCGCGTACCACGGGAGCGGCGGCACGGCGCCCCAGACCGCGCCGGCGGTCTGCTTGCACGACGTCGGCTGCTTGTCGACGAACGCGACGTTGTGGTTGTCGTTGCCGGACGGGAAGCTGAACGTCACCTTCCCGCCGGGCGTGATCGTCACCGAGGTATCCGCCGGGTCAGAGCCCGAGGCGTCCATGAAGCCGTTGTCCGTGACGACGACGGCCGCGGACGAGGGATCGTTACCGTCGCCGCGCGCAAAGGTCGGCGCAGCGATCACAGCGATCACCGCACACGCCAACCATGGCAAGAACCTCTTCCTTCGACCCAACGGAGTCCCCCCTCCAGACAATCAGTCGTCGTTCAAAAGCCTACCTGCAGGACGCGCCAAGGGCAATCTCTTTTGCTGTTCCGTCAGCAAAAGTTCAATGATCGGCGCGTCATCCAACTAAACCACACTCCGAGCCGCTCGGAACCTGCTCGGCCACCAACCGCGATCGTCCACCAGCAGGGCGAGCGACGGCACCAGGAACGTGCGCACCAGGAAGGCGTCGACCAGCAGCCCCAGCGTCACCGTGAACCCGACTTGGAACAGTGCCTCGAGATCGAGCGCCATCAGCGCTGCGAACGTGCCGGCCAGGATCAGGCCGGCCGAGGTGATCACGCCGCCGGTGCGTTCGAGGCCCGCGATCACTGCGTCGCGCGTGGACCGGCCGCGAGCGTGTTCCTCGCGGATGCCGGTCATGAGGAAGATGTTGTCGTCCACTCCCAGCGCGACGAGGAAGATGAACGCGAAGATCGAGAGATTCGGATCCGAGTCGGGCTGGTGGAAGACATGCGTGAAGATCAGCGATGACGCGCCCAGCGCGAACGCGAACGACAGGATCACCGTCCCCATCACGTAGAGCGGCGCGATCACCGCGCGCAGCAACGCGACCAGGATCAGGAAGATCAGCAGGAGCACGAGCGGGACGATCAGGTTCGCGTCCCGGCGCAGCGCCTCGAGGTTGTCGTGCTGCTCCGCCGTGATCCCGCCCACCAGGGCGACCTCGTTCGGGCCGGCCTTGGCGGCGGTCGCCTTGGCCACCTCGCGCAGGCGGGGGATCAGATCCATCGCCTGCGGCGAGAACGGGTCGATGTTGAGCAGCGTCTCGTTGGAGATGTACTTGCCGGAGTTCGATTGCGAGTCGGTGTTGGACGCGTCGACGCCCCGGACGCTCGCGAGCGCGTCCTTGACCTGCAGCGCCGCGCCGGACGTCGTGATCACGTCGACCGGCGCCACGCGACCCTTGGGGTAGCGCTCGGCGATCAGTTGCTGGCCCTTCACCGACTCCGGCGGATGGCGGTACTGCTCGTCGATGTCGAGGTAGCCGCGGCCGCCGAGGTTCCCGAGTGCGCCGGCCCCGAGGATCAGGATCGAGAGCCCCGCGAGCAGCCCGGGACGGCGGCGGACCAGCCGGCCGATGCGGCTCCACCGTGCGCTCTCGTGCGTCACGCCGTCCACGCGCGGGACGACCGGCCAGAAGGCGCGGCGGCCGAGCGCACCGAGCACCGCGGGGAGCAGCGTGAGGCCGGCGGCCATCATCACGAGGATCCCGAGCGCGAGGATCGGCCCCATCTCGCGCGTGGCGTTGAAGTCCGCGAGCCCCAGGACAAGCATCGCCGCGACGACGATCCCGCCTGAGGCCAAGATCGCCGGAGCGGTCCGCTCGCTGGCGCGCCGGAGCGCCGTGTCGACGTCCTCCTCGTGGCGCAACTCGTCCCGGAAGCGCGAGACGATCAGCAGCGAGTAGTCCGTGCCCGCGCCGAACATCAGCACGATCAGGATCGAGGCCGACTGGCCGCTGACCGTGGTCGCGCCCGCCTCGACCAGCCCGTACACGAGACCGGTCGCGATCAGGTACGCGATCACGACGACGCCGAGCATGATCGCGGCGATCGACGGCGAGCGGTAGGTCAGCAGCATCAGGATCAATACGAGCCCGCCCGTGATCGCCAGCAGCGTGCCGTCGATGCCCTGCACCGCGATCGCCCGGTCGGCGTCGAATCCCGCCTGCCCCGTTACGTACGAGCGCAGCGGCGAGCCGTTCGGGCCCGGGAGGATCTTCCGCAGCGCGGTGACGTCGCGGACCATCGAGTCCGTGTCGTCCTTGTGGTTGATCACCGACAACAGGACCATGCTCTCCGGCGTGTCGCTCGAGAACGCCGACGGCGGCGTCTCGGGGCCCAGCTCGTGGCCCATCACCCCGCACGCCGGGCCGCTCGGGCCGCCCACGCCCTTGAGGTTCGGGAGCGCCGCGGTGCCGCAGATGGTGTCGGCGTTGGCGCCCACGATCGACGTGAACGAGTAGATCGACCCCTTGCGCACCTGGTAGGCGATGACCGACGTCGAGTCGCCGCTCTCCGGGAACGTCGTGTCCAGCATGTCGTGCACGCGCGTGGACTCGGCGCCGCGCGCCCGGAAGGTCTTGCTCTCGTCGGAGGCCTTGTGCTGCAGCTTCGGCTGCAGGCCGCCCAGCCCGATGGCCGCCACCAGCCAAACGGCGATCACGATCCATCGAGAGCGCCGTCCGAGCGCGAGGCCTGAGATCCGTCCCAGCATTGTTAGCCCGTCAGTATCCAGAAGTTAGATGAGTCCTGCAACAAATACGTCCCCGGGGCGCTGACCAAGCGACCCCGGGGACGGTGAAACGGCTCCCGGGCCGCGGCGGCGTTAGCGCGCCGCGGCCCGGAGCTTCCTCACGGCGCTGTCGTCGACAGCGTGAACGTCAGGGTCTTCGAGTACGAGCCCGAACGGAGGGCGTCGTTGGCGCCGATGTCCTGCGAGAACATCAGCGTCACGGCGTCGTTCGTGATCTCCTTCGGGTACGTCAGGAGCGTCAACGGGGTGCCGGACACGTCGCCGTACACCGTGTTCGCATTCGAGTTCGCCGAGTTGGTCGCCTTCGCCCTGACCGCTCGCGGCAGCACCGAGGTGCCGTTGATCAGGTGCCCGGGCGATGTCGTGCTCGCGTCGGCCACCGCCAGCGCCGCGTTGCCCGCCGTCGAGGTGACGGTGGCCGACGTGTTGGCGAGGTAGGTGTTGACCTGGCCGGCGGTGAACACGCCGAAGCCGACGGGAGCGCCCAGGCTGAGCGCCAGCGTCGGGGTCACGGTGCCGCCGACGTTGCCCGTGACCGTGGTCGCCTGGACGTCGAACGCGACGTCCTTGCTCGACGTCTGACCGTCGATGTAGGTCACGGTCAGGGTCGCCGTGTGATGGCCACCGGTGGCGAACACGTGGTTCACGGACGAACCGGTGCCCGTCGTGCCGTCGTCGAACGTCCACGCGTAGGAGACGCCGCCGGACATGCCGGTGTTGAACGCCACGGAGCCCGAAGCCGGCGCCGGTGCGGCCTGCGGGTCGGGACCCGGGGTGTCGTCGCCGCCGACGTAGGAGAACTTCCACAGCGCGGTGTTCGTGTTGGAGATCGTGAAGTTCGAACCGGAGTAGGAGGCGACGTAGAGGTCGCCGTCAGGACCGAAGTCCAGGTCGATCGTCCGGTTTCCGTCCATGATCGAGCGCGGGACGATCCCGTACAGCGAGTCGACCGAGGTCGGCTGGCCGCCGGAGGTCATCGTCGCCGGGTCCATCAGCAGCGCGTGGCGGAGGTTGTTGCCGCCCGCGAAGTCAGACAGGAACCAGCGGCCGTCCCAGTAGGCCGGCCACGCGTTGGGGGCGCTGCCCGCCGGCTTGCGGTAGATGCCGGCCGTCATCGGGGCCTGGCTGCCGCCCAGGACCCACGGGCACTCACGCCACGTGTCCGGGCCGGTGCTGGTGTTGGTGGCGTTGTAGATCGGCACGCCGTTGGCGTTCTTCGGGAAGTTGTAGCACCCGCCCTCAGGGCCGTACCAGATGTTGACCGGCTTCGGCGCCGGGATGTCCGTCAGGCCGCGGTTGAAGGGCGAGTCGTTGGCGACGGTCCCACCGTTCTTGCCGGAGCAGTCCCAGTAGGCGCCGGTCTGGCCGTCGGCGCCGCCGCCGATCGTGCCGCGGATGTTGTCGGACAGGTTGGCGCCCGCGCCGCCGCCGGTGGCCGCCGGGAGCTTGGCCCGGTAGTCGAAGCGGTTGCCGCCCTGGCAGTAGGGCCAGCCGTAGTTGCCGGCGGAGCCCATCAGCGTGGCGTCCTCGGTCTTGGCCGGGCCGTACGTGGTGCTGTTGGTGCCCTGGTCAGGACCGACCCACGCCGTGGCGATGATGTCCGTCTTGGGATCGATGTCGATCGAGTAGAGGTTGCGCGTGCCCATCGCGAACACCTCGGGCTTGGCCAGCCCGTCCGTGACCGCCTGGCTGCCCGGCGGGAAGAGCTGCGGGCCGTTTGGCGCGGTCGCGTCCGGGATGGTGTACGTCGTCCCGATGCCCGGTGCCACGGTCGCGGCGCCCAGCGTCGCATTGGGGTGGATCCGCAGCAGCTTGCCTTCGTACACGTTCGTGTCGCCGGATGTCTGCCTGGCGTCGCCGTATCCGGTGAACCCGCACTTGGCGGCCCCACCGGGCAGGTTGTAGTCAGGGCACGAAGCGGCGTTGGTGACGCCGCAGCCGGTCGGGACGTAGACGTTGGTGGGCGTGCCGGGGCACGGGACCGTCATCGTCGGGTGCGAGTTGACGTAACCGCCGTTGGTCGAGTTCGGCGAGTTGCCGGTGTTGTCGCCGGTCGCCAGGTAGAGGTTGCCCTTGGAGTCGAAGTCCATCGAGCCGCCGAGGTGGCAGCACGAGAAGACCTGCGTCATCCAGTGGAAGACGACGCGCTCAGAGCCCGGGGTGATCCTGTGATTGGTGTTGTCGTACGTGAAGCGCGAAAGCCGGCGCTCGCCCATGTAGTCGGTGCGGACGAAGCCCGGACCGTAGGACGTCGCGTCGTTGTTCACCCACTCGTTGGTGGTCCCGGTCGGGTAGCCCATCTCGCCACCGAAGTACGGGTGGTACATGATGTAGATGTACGGGCGTCCGTTGGTGAAGTCGGGGTCCAGAGCGATGCCGAGGATGCCCTGCTCGTCCTTGGACGTCGCGCCGGTCTCGCCGCCGCCGCCCTTGGCGCCGAACACCTGGAGCTCGCCGACCTTGGTGACCTTGGCCGGGTCCTGGTTCTCGGTGCCGTTGCCGTAGGTGCGCGGATCCCAGACGTGGATGGTGCCGCAGCCGAGGCCGACGTTGGGCGCCGCCCAGTTGGTCGTCTGCGTCATGCCCTGCGAGCAGACGGCGCGGCCGACGTAGAACACACGGCCGTCCTTGGCGATGGACTCGCCGTCGATCTCGCCGATGTACGCGTTCGAGGTGGTCGTCGGGTTCGGCGGGGTCAGGCGCGTCGCCACGTAGTTCGAGTCGATCGTGGCCTTGCAGTTGCCGCGCGCGAGGCCCGCGGCCCACTCGATGGCACCGAGCGTCTGCTTGCGGACGGCGTCGTCGGACCAGCTGCCCGACGTACCGCCGAGACCGCTGTAGAAGGAACGGCCGGCCTGGATGTCGCGGCACCAGGAGACCGGGCGCTCGAGCTGCGGCTGGATCGTGTTGCTCGTGCCGGTGAAGCGCGTGACGGCGTCGTTGGTGACGGACATGGTGCCGCCCTTGCCGTCCGGAACCGTGGCGAAACGCACACGCGCGACGGTGTGGACCTGGCCCGTGGGGTTGTTGGTCCATGAGTAGTACGAGTCGGCGTGCGCCTTCACGAGCTGCGGAATGTCGCGCGTGATCGGGCTGACGCGGTCCTCGAACTCGACGTCCTGCGTGCTCGTCGCGGGCGCGCCGGTGGTGCGCGTGGCGCCCGTGAGGCCGATCAGCGTGTCGAAGAATGCATTGCCCTGCTCGAGCAGAGCCGTTTCACCGATGCCGACGAAGCCGCCGCCGCCCTGGACGTAGGACTGCAGCGCGGATTCTGCCGTGGCGTCCAGCACGTCGCCGGACGAGTTGACGAAGACGACCGCCTTGTAGTTGGCGAGGTTCGCCGTGTTGATCTTGGTCGCGTCGGCCGTCTGGTCGACGGTGATGTTCGCGGACGCGCCGAGCTGCGCGATCGCGGACGCGGCGTCCGTGGTCACCGGGTTCGCCGTGCCGGCGGTTCCGGTGAAGACCAGCACCTTGCCGTTGTCGGCCAGCGCCGGTGCGGCGCCCACCAGGGCGGTCGCCACCAGTGCGCCGACAAACGCGAGCAGTGCGCGCTTGGCGCGTGAACCCGCTTCGTGAATCCCTCCGACCCGAAGCTGGTGGTCCGACGGCGTTTCCGCCGTGGTCTTTCCCATCCCCACTCTCCCTCCTCCGACGATGAATACTCAGAGAGCCCCAGACCGAACTCCGTGCTCGGTCACCCAGGGACTTTCGCCCCATGGCGTCGCCGATGCTAGTCCCCTTCGAATCCTGTGTCAACGAACTTTTGCATTCAACTCTCGCAAAAGTGAGAGCCCGCATCGAGTACGTTCGACGCTCATCGGGTCCGGCTACGCTCGCGACCTGGTCAAGCCCGTGGAGGAGAGTTGATGCGAGGAAGACGCATAGGAGCGGTCGCGGCGATCCCGTTGGTCGCGGGGGCGCTGGGCGGCTGCGGAGGCGGTGATAAGAGCACGTCCGCGGCGACGGCCGGCAAGCACGTCAGCGGCACGTCGTCCGAGAGCGGCATGGTGATGACGGTGGACACGTTCGTGCCGCCGGCCAAGGATCCGGCGCTGGCCGCGCTCGACTCCTACCGCGCCGCGGGGCACTTCCCGGCCGTGGATTACCACCGGGTGGCCGCCGACAATACGAAGGGCCAGATCGACGATCGCGCGCGCACGGTGGTGTTCGCGAAGGACGAGGGGTCGATCAACTCCGGGCAGAGCGCCGAGACCACCTTCGCGTGCGACGCGCTGCACTTCCAGTGGATCCCGGGCGACAGCGCGACGGCGGCGACCAAGGCGACGTACGCGTCCCTGGTCAAGCGCTTCTGCGCCGTCGATCCGCAGAACGCGGCCGGCATCCCCAAGGGCTCGAAGAAGACCTACTACCTGGTCTCCGATCGCGGCTTCGGTGAGCGCGGGGCCGCGACGATGAAGGTCTTCGGCCCGCGCAACATCGAGCTGAAGTAGGCGGTGCTCAAGCCGCGGCGGCAGGTGCCGCCGCGGCTTGAGGGTTTCCCCGCTTACGGGGCCGTCGTCGACAGCGTGAACGTCAGCGTCTTGCTGTACGTGCCGCTGCGCAGTGGCTCGTTGGCCGAGATCGACTGCTTGAGACCGATGGTCACCGGATCGTTGGCGATCTCCTTGGGGTACGTCAGGAGCGTCAACGGGGTGGTGTTGCTCGGGATCGGCGCGAACGCGCTGGTCGGCTGTGCGGCGTTGGTCGCGTTGGCCTGCAGCGGGCTCGCCAGCGTCCGGTCGCCGTTGACCAGGTGTCCGGACGCGACCGGATCCGGATCGGACACGCTCAGCGTCGCGTTGCCCGCGGTGCTGATGACGCTGGCCGGGACCGTCGTCAGGTAGTCAGTGGCGATGCCGACCCTGAGCTGGCCGAAGCTGGCCGTATTCCCGAGCGACAGCGACAGCGTCGAGAACACGCTGCCGGACACGTTGCCGGTCGTACCCGTCGGCGTCGGCGTGGGAGTCGGCGTCGGCGTGGGCGTGGGAGTCGGTGTCGGTGTGGGCGTGGGAGTCGGCGTCGGTGTGGGAGTCGGCGTCGGCGTCGGCGTCGGCGTCGGCGTGGGAGTCGGCGTCGGCGTCGGCGTGGGAGTCGGCGTGGGCGTGGGAGTCGGCGTCGGCGTGGGAGTCGGCGTCGGCGTCGGCGTGGGAGTCGGTGTGGGCGTGGGAGTCGGCGTCGGCGTGGGAGTCGGCGTCGGCGTCGGCGTGGGAGTCGGTGTGGGCGTGGGAGTCGGCGTCGGCGTGGGAGTCGGCGTCGGCGTCGGCGTGGGAGTCGGCGTCGGCGTGGGAGTCGGCGTGGGAGTCGGCGTCGGCGTGGGAGTCGGCGTCGGCGTGGGAGTCGGCGTCGGCGTGGGAGTCGGCGTCGGCGTGGGAGTCGGCGTCGGCGTGGGAGTCGGCGTCGGCGTGGGAGTCGGCGTCGGCGTCGGCGTGGGAGTCGGCGTCGGCGTCGGCGTGGGAGTCGGCGTCGGCGTCGGCGTGGGAGTCGGCGTCGGCGTCGGCGTGGGAGTCGGCGTCGGCGTCGCGACATCCTGCACGATCACCGTGCCGGTCATCGTGGGGTGCACGGAGCAGACGAACGCATACGTGCCCGCCGTATTGAACGTGCAGTTGCCGGCCCAACCCGCTGGGAACGCGAACGCCGGGAGCGGTGGCACCGCGCCGCCGTTGATGCCCGCGGTCTGAACGCACGAGGTCGGCTGCGTGGTCGTGAACTTGACGTTGTGCGAGCTCGTGCCGTTGCCAGTCGGGAAGCTGAAGTTGACCGTGCCCCCGGTGGCGATCGTCACGCTCGAATCGGCCGGATTCCGACCCCGAGGCGTCCTGCCACCAGGTCGTGTTCCCGTTGTTGGAGTCGTGCGCCTCGATCGAGCCGGTCAGCGGCGGCGGGCCAACGGTCGGCGTCGCCGTCGGCGTGGGAGTCGGCGTCGGCGTCGCGGTGGGCGTCGGCGTCGGGGTGGCCGTCGGGGTCGGCGTCGGGGTCGAGGTCGGCGTGGGCGTCGGCGTCCCCGTATCCGAGACGACGATCGTGCCCGTCATCGACTCGTGGACCTGGCAGTAGAACGTGTAGGTGCCAGCCGTGTTGAACGTGCAGTTGCCCGCCCACCCGGGCCCGTCGCCGTTGTTCGGCAGCGGGGGAACCGGTCCGCCGAAGTTCGTGCCGGCGGTCTGCTCGCACGAGCTCGGCTTCGGCGACGCGTCGTCGAACGCGACGTTGTGCGCGCTGCTGCCGTCGGGATAGCTGAAGTTGACCGTTCCGCCGACGGTGATGTTCACCGTGGTGTCGTTCTGGTTCGTGCCGCTTCCGTCGTAGAAGCCGTTGTCGTACGTGATGAAGCTGCCGTTGGTGAGCGCCTCGGCGTTGGAGACCGGTGCGTCAGCGCTGCCCCAGGCAAGTGCCGGGATCCCCACTGCCGCAATTACGGCGCATGCCAGCCATGGCAAATAGGTCTTCCTCAACCCCAACGCAACTCCCCCCTCCAATGGACGTCGTTCCGATTCGGAACTTATCGCACTTCAAGCGCGATAGTCAACGACTTTTGCTGCTCTCATGTGCAAAACACGTTCAGCGTCGAACGATGACGGAGCGGGTCGTCGTGGTGCGGTTGCGGGCGCCGTCGAGCGCCGTGATCTCCAGCCGTACCGTGAACGCGGAGCGAGCGGTCGCCCGCGCCCGCGCCGAGAACCGGACCGTGAGCGTGGCGCGCCTGCGTGCCGCGAGCGTCTTCGTGATGCGGCCGACCTGACGCGTCGCCCGGAGCTTCAAGCGCCTGGCGGTCGCGCCGCTGACAGTCGCGACCACGGTCACGGTGCACGCTTCTGAGCAGCGCGTGAGAACCGGGATTCCGCGCGCGCGCGAGGGCGTCTGCGTGGAGACGCTGAGCTGCGGCGGCGTGCGGTCCGCCGGCGACGGCGGGATCGCGGTCGGTTGCGGCGTCGGTGCGATCGTGGCCAAGCGCGCGGGCGTCGGGGACGCCGTAGGCCTGGGCGTCGGCGACGCGGTCGGCGTGGGCGTCGGCGACGCGGTCGGCGTGGGCGTCGGCGACGCGGTCGGCGTCGGCGACGCGGTCGCGGTCGGCGTGGGCGTGGGCGTGGGCGACGCACTCGCGGTCGGCGTGGGCGTCGGACTGGCCGTCGCGGTGGGCGTGGGCGTCGGACTGGCCGTCGCGGTCGGCGTCGGGGTCGCCTGCGGCGCGACGGTCACGACGCGGTAGCGGATGCCGTCGCTCCCGCCGTCGTTGCGCGCCTTGAGGCCGACGAGGTAGGTGCCCGGACCCGCCAGGACAGCGGTCGGCCCCGTGCCGTCGTCGAAGGCTCCATCGCCGTCGAGGTCCCACGTGAGCGAGGTCGCGCCCGACGCCGTCGACTCCAGCGCGCCGGCCTCCGTCGCCGTGAAATCCGCGACGGGCGGCGGCGGCCCGACCGTAAAGCTCCGGGTGAGGGTGACGGTCTTGCCATCGGCGTCGCTCGCGCGCAGCGACACGGTGTGCGCTCCCGCCCCGAGCATGAGCTGCGGGGGATCGTCGAACACGCCGTCGCCGTCCGTGTCCCACGCGTAGGTCGTCGCGCCGGTCGCGCTCAGCGTCAGCGTCGTCCCCGTCACGAGGTCGCCGGAGACGGTCAACACGGGGTCCGGGCCCAGCGCGAGGTCCGTCGCGGTCACCTGCGCGGTGCGCTGGGCCGTATGGCCGGCCGGGTCGGTCGCCTGGACGGCGATCGTCACGGGCCCGGCGGGGAACGTCCAACCGTCCGGCGAGTTGTCGAACTGCCCGTCGTGGTCGAGGTCGTAGCTGAGCGCCACCGGACCGCCGTCGGGATCGACCGCCGTCGCGCGCACGTCGACCGGCTGCCCCGCCCGCACGTACGCCGGCACGTCGAGCGACGTCACGGCCGGCGGATGCGTGTCCGCCACCACGATCACGGTCCGGCGCTCTACGCGGGCTCCGACACGCAGCTCCGGGTAGTAGACGCCGGGCTGGGGATAGCTGAAGGTCACCGAGGTGCCCACCCCGTCGACGACGCCGTCGGCGTCCGCGTCCCACTCGCCCGCGGCGCTCGCGCTCAGCGTTACGGGCACGTCCGGGCGCACCGGCTCGTCGGGCAGCGTGAACGCGATCGGCGTGACGCCGACGTCGACCGTGCGGCGCACGACGACCGGCGTGACCCCGTCCGTGACCCGCCCGCTCAGCTCGTAGGTCCCGGGCGCCGGGAAGCTCGTCTGCGCGACCGCGCCGCCGGCCTCGAAGCTGCCGTCACCGTCGAGATCAAACGCGTAGCCGAGGTCGGTGCCGTCGTCGGGATCGTCGCCGTGGAGCGTCAGGTCGATGGGCTGGCCGGGGCTCGGCGCCTCGGGCGAGACGTCGAGCGAGGCGACCGGCGCCAGGTTCCCGTCGTGGTTCGTGAAGTCGGCGGTGAGGAACGTCACAGCACCCGCGTCGTCGGTGATCCGGATGTGCGCCGCGTGCGTGCCGATGATCGGATCGCGCAGGCCGTCCTCGAGGTGCGCGGGCTGCCCCGGCGAGAACTCCGCTCCGAGCTGGTACTCGTAGGGGCGCGCGCCGCAGTGGCCCGCGCGGTCGTCCGGCTCGCCGGCGCCGCAGCCGATGGCGTCGACGTCGATCCGGCTCACCTGGCCGTCGGGATCGGTCCCGTCGACGACCACGCCGGTCACCGTCTCGTTGCGCGGCATCGGGGTGACGAGGTGAAACGTCGCGCTCGGCGGGAGGTTCTCGGAATGCACGGTCACCGTCCGCGTCTCGGTGGCGGTGCGCCCGTCCTCGTCGGTGGCGGTCACGCGCGCGGTGGCGTCGTGGTCGAACGTCGCCGTGACGGTTGCGCCGGTCGCAGTGCGCCCGTCGCCGAGGTCCCAGGCATACGTGACGCCGCGCCCCGGGCTCGCGGCCGACAGCACGACCGGCGATCCGGCATGCGGCGCGGCGGGACGCATTGTGATCGCGGGGTCCGGGCGGCGCGCGTCGCACAGGCCGGACGGCACGTCAGCCGACGTACAGCCGCCGTCGTCGCCGGCGCGCGCCGCGGACGCGAAGGCGACCGCCGCCGCCAGTGCGGCGAGAGACAGCAGGACCCTGGACACCTGCGCCAACCGTAGCCGAGCTTTGGCCCGGCGCAACGAAAACTATCGTCCGCGGACGCGCTTAAGCGCGATGCGCACGGGCTGCGAATAGCGCTGCGCAAAGCCCGCGGGGTCGAACCCGATCCGCTCGATGTTCGGTGCGTACTTGCGCGTGTAGGCCGCGTTGTCGGTCGCCACGCCGGACGGCTCGAGCGTCGCGATGCCGTTGAGCACGACGATGTCTCCCCCACGCCCGTCGCCGCCGAAGTTCAACGACACGTGCGCGTTCGAGCGCAGGTTGCGCACGCGCGCGGCGTCGGGGAGCGAGTACATCATCACGGTGTCGGGCTCCTCCCACAGGAACCACACCGGGTTGGGCGCCGGCGAGCCCTGCGGCGAGACCGTGGTGAGCCAGACGACCGTGTCCTCGCGCAGATGGCGCGCCGCGCGCGCTCCGAAGTCGGTGCTCTCGTCGATCATTCCCCGATGCTACGGGGCACGACCGCCGTGGCCTCGATCTCGACCTTCGCGCGAGCCTCGACCAGCGCGACGACCTCGACGACGGCCATCGCCGGGAAGTGGCGCCCCATCACCTCGCGGTACGCGGCACCCAGCTCGCGCTGCGCGCCCAGGTACTCGTCGCGGCTGGTGACGTACCAGGTGAGGCGGACCACGTGCTCGGGCCCGGCGCCGGCCTCGGCCAGCACGGCGACGATGTTGCGCAGCGTCTGCGCGAGCTGGCCCGGCAGGTCGCTCGCGAACTCGCCGCGCTCGTTCCACCCGATCTGGCCGCCGACGAACACGAGCCGGCCGTCGGCCTCGACGCCGTTGCTGTAGCCGCGCGGCTGCGGCCAGCCGGGAGGCTGCAGGCGCCTCATCGCGCCCGCAGCGCCGCGCGCTGCACCTTGCCCGTCGGCGTGCGCGGGAGCGCGTCCAGGAACTCGACCGCGCGCGGATACTTGTACGGCGCGATCAGCGCCTTCACGTGGTCCTGGAGCTCGCGCTCGCTGACCGCCGCCGACGCCACCACGAACGCCTTGACGATATGCCCGCGCTGCTCGTCGGGCGCGGCGACGACGGCGCACTCGGCCACCGCGGGATGCTCGAGCAGCGCGGCCTCGACCTCGAAGCCGGAGATGTTGTAGCCGGAGGAGACGATCATGTCGTCGGTGCGGGCCTGAAACCAGAAGTAGCCGTCGGCGTCCATGCTGAAGGCGTCGCCGGTGAGGTTCCAGCCGCCGCGCACGTAGACCGCCTGGCGCGCGTCGTCGTCGAGGTAGCGGCAACCGGTCGGGCCGCGCACCGCGAGCCGGCCGATCTCGCCGGGCGCGAGCGTCTGCATGTCCTCGCCGACGATCCGCGCCTCGTAACCCGCGACCGGGCGCCCGCACGAGCCCGCGCGGACCTCGGCGGCCGGCGAGCCGATGAAGATGTGCAGCATCTCGGTCGAGCCGATCCCGTCCACGATCCGGACGCCGGTCTTCTCGTGCCAGGCGTCCGAGACGGCGGCCGGCAGCGGCTCGCCGGCCGACACGCACGTGTGCAGCGTCGCGGGCACGTCCTCGGAGAGCAGCGCGCGGTAAGCGGTCGGCGCCGTGAACAGTGTCGTGACCTCGCGCTCGCGCAGCGTGGCGAGCAGTTCGCCGGGCTTCGGCACCGGCGCGGTCGCCGCCCCGAAGCGCAGCGGGAAGAGCACGGCGCCGCCGAGGCCGAACGTGAACGCCAGCGGCGGCGTGCCGCTGAAGACGTCGCCCGGCTGCGGGTCCAGCACGTGGCGGGCGAACGTGTCGCAGCTCGCCAGCAGGTCGCGGTGCAGGTGGACGCAGCCCTTTGGGATGCCCGTGGTGCCGGACGTGAACGCGATGATCGCGACGTCGTCGGCGGACGTGTCGACGGCGTCGAAGCCGGCCGGCTCGATCGCGTCGAGCGCGAGCACCGTCAGCTCGCCGGCCTTGGCCACTTCGCCCGCGAGGTCGCGCTGCACGAGCGCGTGGCTGACCCGCGCCTTGTCGATCACCTTGCGCAGCTCGCCGGCGCGCAGCAGCGGCATCGTGGCGACCGCGATGCCGCCCGCCTTGAGGATCCCGAGCCAGCCGGCGATCGCCTCGGGCGTGTTGGCGGCGTGCAGCAGCACGCGCGTGCCGGGCTCGATCGCGAGCGCGGCGGCGACGGCGTCCGAGCGCTCGCCGAGCTCCGCGTAGCTCCAGCCGCCGGCGATCGCCGTGCCCTCGTGGCGCAGGAGCTCGACGGCCGCGTTCAGCCGTGGCGGCACGTCGAGCACCAGCAGGTCCGGCCAGGCCTCGCGCGGCGGCAGGTGGTCGCGCGCGAAGCTATCCACGCAGCACCTCGCGCGCGATCACGAGCTGCTGGACCTCGCTCGCGCCCTCGTAGATGCGCAGCGCGCGGATCTCGCGGTAGAGGCGCTCGACGGGGTGGCCGCTCGTGACCCCGAGCGCGCCGAACAGCTGCACGGCGGCGTCGATCGTGCGCTGCGCCGACTCCGTCGCGTGCAGCTTGGCCATCGCCGCCTCACGGGTCACGCGGCCGCCGCGGGTGTCCTTGGTCCAGGCGGCGCGGTAGACGAGCAGCGCGCTGGCGTCGACGGCGAGCGCCATCTCCGCGAGCCGGGACTGGACGAGCGGCAGCTCGGCCATCGGCGCGCCGAACAGCTCCCGGCGCTTCACATGCGCCAGCGCCTCGTCGAGCGCGCGCCGCGCCATCCCCAGCGCGGCGGCGCCGACCGTGGAGCGGAAGACGTCGAGCGTTCCGAGCGCGACCCGCATGCCCTTGCCCGGCTCACCGATCCGCCGCCCCGGCGCGGCGCGGAACTCGAGCCGCGCGAGCGGGTGCGGGGCCAGCACGTCGATGCGCTCGGCGACCTCGACGTGCTCGGCGTCGACGACGTACGCCGTGATGCCCGCGCCCGCGCGCGCGAAGACCGTGTAGAAGTCGGCGATCGGACCGTTGGAGATCCACGTCTTGGTGCCCGTGACGCGGTCGCCGGCGGCCGTGGCGGTCATCGCGCCGACGTCCGAGCCCGCGTCGGGCTCAGACAGCGCGAACGCCGCGATCTTCTCCCCCGCCGCGACCGCCGGCAGGTAGCGCGCGCGCAGCTCCGCGTCGCCGAACAGCGTGATCGGGCCCGCGCCGAGACCCTGCATGGCGAACGCGAAGTCGGCCAGCGCGTCGTGGTAGGCGAGCCGCTCGCGGGCCAGGCACAGCAGGCGCACGTCGAGCGGGTCGGCGACGCAGTGCGCGAGCCAGCCCTCGCGCGCAAGAGCGTGGACGTAGGCGCGACAGCGATCGTCGAGCGCGGTCTCCATGACCTCCGGGACGCGCGGCGCGAACGCGCGGTGGCGGTCCTCGAAGAACGGCCACTCGAGCATGTCAGTCGCCCTCGAACACCGGCCGTTCGCGGGCCACGAAGGCGCGGTAGGCGCGCTCGAAGTCCTTGGTCTGCATGCAGATCGCCTGCGCCTGGGCCTCGGCCTCGATCGCGGCGTCCAGCGCCATGTCCCATTCCTGGTCGAGCATCGTCTTGGTCATCCCGTGCGCGAACGTGGGGCCGGCCGCGAGCGAGCCGGCGAGCGCTGCCGCCTCGGCACCGACGTCCCCGGCGAGCCGGTTGAAGAAGCCCCAGCGCTCGGCCTCCTCCGCGTCCATGTCGCGGCCGGTGAACAGCAGCTCGGCGGTGCGCCCCTGGCCGATGATGCGCGGGAGCATCGCGCACACGCCCATGTCGCAGCCGGCCAGGCCGACGCGCGTGAAGAGGAACGCGACGCGCGCGCGAGGGCTGCCGATCCGGATGTCGCAGGCCGTCGCGATCGCCGCCCCGGCGCCCGCGCAGACGCCGTCGACGGCGGCGATCACCGGCTGGCGGCAGCCGCGGATCGCCTTCACCAGGTCGCCGGTCATGCGCGTGAAGCGCAGCAGTCCGGGCATGTCCATCCGGGTCAGCGGCCCGATGATGTCGTGCACGTTGCCGCCCGAGCAGAAGTTGCCGCCGTCGCCGGTGATCACCACCGCGTGGACCTCGGCGTCGTGGGCGAGCGCGCGGAAGTGGTCGCGCAGGGCGGCGTAGGACTCGAAGGTCAGCGGGTTCTTGCGCTCGGCGCCGGTGAGCGTGACGGTGCCGACGCCGTCGCCGACGCTCCAGGTGTAGCTCACGACTGCACTCCTCCCCCGTCCAGGATCAGCGTCTGGCCGTTGATCGCCCCCGCCTCCGCGGCGGCGAGGAACGCGACCGCGAACGCGACCTCCTCGGGCTCGATCAGCCGGCCGAGCGGGGACATCGCGGCCAGCGCGCCCTCGCCGTCGCGGCCCGTCCTGGCCTCGATCGTCGCGATCGTGCGCGCGGTCATGTCCGAGCGCACGTAGCCGGGGCAGACGGCGTTGGCCGTGACGCCCGTGCCCGCCACCTCGGCGGCGACGGCGCGCATCAGCCCGACCGCCGCGTGCTTGGACGCGGCGTAGCCGGCGATGTACTTCGCGCCCGCGCGTCCGGCGACCGAGGAGACCGTGACGATGCGGCCGCGGTCGCGCTCGCGCATGCCGTCCAGCACCGCCCGCGTGCACAGGTACGCGCCCGTGGCGTTGACGTCGAGCTGGCGCTGCCAGTCGGCGAGGCGGCTCTTGCCCAGCGGCGCGCTCGAGGACACGCCGGCGTTGTTGACGAGCACGTCGACCGGGCCGAGCGCGCCGAACACGCGCGCGACCGCCGCCTCGTCGGTGACGTCGCAGTCGGCGCTCGAGAGCGCGATCACGCGCTCGCCGGCGAACCGGGCGGCGATCGCCGCGCCGATCCCGCGCTTGCCGCCGGTGATCACGACGGTTCTCATACATGCACCGCGTCGAAGCGCCGCAGCGGCATGCGGCGCACGTCCTTGCCGGTGTTCGGCGCCCGGCTGCCCGAGCGGTACTGGGCCGGCCAGGCGATCTCGACCCCCTGCTCGGCGGCGGCGTGCAGCGTCCAGTGCGGGTCCCACAGGTGCGGGCGGGCGAGCGCGCACAGGTCGGCGCGCTCGGCGAGGATGATCGTGTTGACGTCGTCGTAGCTCGAGATCGCGCCCACGGCGATCACCGGGATGCCGGCCTCGTGGCGGATGCGGTCCGCGAAGGGCGTCTGGAAGCTGCGGCCGTACGCCGGGCGCTGGGCGGGCGAGACCTGGCCGGTCGAGACGTCCACGATGTCGCAGCCCGCCGCCGCCAGCCGGCGCGCGAGCGCGACCGCGTCGTCGCCGTCGAACCCGCCGTCGACCCAGTCGGTGGCGCTGATGCGCGCCGACATCGGCCTGTCCGCGGGCCAGGCCGCGCGGCAGGCGGCGAACACCTCGAGCGGGAAGCGCGCGCGGTCGGCGCCGTACTCGTCGTCGCGGACGTTGGTGAGCGGCGACAGGAAGCTGCTCAGCAGGTAGCCGTGCGCCATGTGGATCTCGAGCAGGTCGAACCCGGCGGCATCGGCGCGGCGCGTGGCGGCCACGAACTCGTCGCGCACCCGGTCCATGTCGTCGCGGGTCATCTCGCGCGGGACCTGGTTGGCGGGGCGATACGGCAGCGGCGACGGCGCGATCAGCGGCCAGTTGCCGTCCGCCAGCGGCTCGTCCTCGCCCTCCCACATCAGCTTCGTGGAGCCCTTGCGGCCTGCGTGGCCGAGCTGGCAGCCGATCTTCGTGTACTGGTGCGCGAAGTCGACGATCCGCTTCCAGGCGCGCGTGTGCTCGTCGCTGTAAAGCCCGCCGCAGCCGGGCGTGATCCGCCCCTCGCGGCTCGTGCAGATCATCTCGGTCATCAGCAGCCCGGGCCCGCCCATGGCGCGCGCGCCGAGGTGGACGAGGTGGAAGTCCCCCGGCGTGCCGTCGTCGGACGAGTACATGTCCATCGGCGAGACGACGATGCGGTTGGCGAGCGTCAGGCCGCGCAGCGTGAACGGCCGGAACATCGGCGGGGTGTCGGTCAGCCGGGCGACGAACTCGCGATCGCGCATGCGCAGCTCGCCGTGCGTGATGCGGCGCGAGCGGGTCAGCAGGTTGAACGCGAACGTCAGCGGCTCCTGGCCCATGTAGCGGCCGATGCCCTCGAACCACTCGAGGCTGCCCTGGGCCGCGCGCTGCGTGCTCTCGACGATCGGGCGGCGCTCGGCCTCGTAGGCGTCGAGCGCGGCGGGCACGTCGCCGTCGCGCAGTGCCCACGCGAGCGCGATCGCGTCCTCCATCGCGAGCTTTGTCCCCGACCCGATCGAGAAGTGCGCGGTGTGCGCCGCGTCGCCCAAGAGAACGACGTTCTCGTAATGCCAGCGGGCATTGCGGACGGTCGTGAAGTTCGTCCAGCGCGTGCGGTTCTCGATCAGCCGGTAGCCGAACAGGTCCTCGCACCCGGCCCGGTCGAGCTCCACGCCGGTCGTCTCGACGATGAACGTGCTGCGCTCGTCGCTGTATGGATAGGCATGAGCCTGGACCACACCCTGAGGCGTCTCGGCGATCAGGAACGTGAACGCGTCGAAGACGTGGTCGGTCCCGAACCACGCGTAGGTCGCGCGGCGGCGGTCCAGCGCCGGCCGGAAGTGCTCGGCGTGGCGCGCGCGCAGCGCGCTGTTGACGCCGTCGGCGGCGACCACGAGGTCGGCCTCCAGGTCGGGCGCCTCGGTGCGGAAGCGCAGCTCGACGCCGAGCGCGGCCGCGCGGCGCTGCAGCAGTCCGAGCAGCTGCTTGCGGCCGAGCGCGCTGAAGCCGTGGCCGCCCGACGTGATCACGCGGCCGCGGTGGTGGACGTCGATCTCGCTCCAGCGCACGAACGCGCGCGTGATCTGCTCGTAGCTCTCCGGATCGGCGGCCTCGAACGCGCTCAGGGTCTCGTCGGAGAAGACGACGCCGAAGCCGAACGTGTCGTCGGGCGCGTTGCGCTCGTAGACGACCACCTCGTGCGCCGGGTCCGAGCGCTTGAGGAGGATCGAGAGGTACAGGCCGCCGGGGCCGCCCCCGGCGATCGCGATCCGCATGCCGGGACTATAGCGATTCTGTGACCGTCGTCATAGAATCGCTATGTGCCTCGCTCGCTGCTGATGACGTTCTTCGGCGCCTTCCTGCGCTCGCTGGGCGGCTGGATCGCGGTTGCCGACCTGATCGCGCTGATGGGCGAGCTCGGGCTCGACGAGCAGGCGGTGCGCTCGAGCGTCTCGCGGCTCAAGCGCCGCGGGGTGATCGCGTCCGAGCGCCGGTCCGCCGCCGGCTACGTGCTGACCGAGCACGGGTCGGCGATCCTGCGCGCCGGCGACGCCCGCATCTTCGGCCGGCGCACGCCGCGCGCGGGCTGGCTGCTGGTCGTGTTCTCGATCCCCGAGGCCCAGCGCGCGCTGCGCCACCGGCTGCGCGCAGGGCTCGCGGGGCTCGGGCTGGGCACGGTCGCAGCGGGCGTGTGGATCGCACCGGCCGGCGCCGAGGAGGAGGTGCGCCGGCTGGTCGCCGAGCTCGGCGTCGGCGACCGCGTCGAGCTGTTCGTGGGCGCGCCGGCCGGCGACCCGTCGCGCTGGTGGGACCTCGAGCGGATCGCCGCCGAGTACCGCGCGTACCTCGCGCGCTGGGAGCACGCGGCGGACGGCGACGCGTTCTCGAGCTACGTCCGCCAGCTCGACGACTGGCGCCGGATCCCGTTCCACGACCCCGGCCTGCCCGCCGCCGTGCTGCCGCCGGACTGGCCGGGCGAGCACGCGTGGACGGTCTTCCGCTCGCTCGAAGCGCGCTGGCACGAGGCCGCGCTTGCGCACGCCCATATGCTCTGCGCGCGATGAGTAGACCCGTCACGTTGTTCACCGGCCAGTGGGCCGACCTGCCGCTGTCCGAGCTCGCCGAGAAGGCGGGCGCGTGGGGCTTCGACGGCTTGGAGCTCGCCTGCTGGGGCGATCACTTCGACGTCGACGCCGCCCTGGCCGACGACGCCTATTGCCGCGACCGGCGCGAGCTGCTCGAGCGCCACGGCCTCGGCTGCTGGGCGATCGGCAACCACCTGCTCGGCCAGGCGGTCTGCGATCCGATCGACGCGCGCCACCGGGGCGTCCTCCCGCCCGACGTGTGGGGCGACGGCGATCCCGAGGGCGTCCGCCGGCGCGCCGCCGACAAGCTCAAGGACACCGCGCGCGCGGCCGCGCGCATGGGCGTGCGCACGGTGACGGGCTTCACCGGCTCGCCGACCTGGCACATGCTCTACTCGTTCCCGCCCAACGACTTCGCGGCGATCGAGCGCGGCTACGAGGAATTCGCCGAGCGCTTCGCGCCGATCATCGACGTGTTCGACACCGAGGGCGTGCGCTTCGCGCTGGAAGTGCACCCGACCGAGATCGCGTACGACTTCGTGACGACGCGCAAGACGCTCGCCGCGATCGACGACCGGCCCGGGTTCGGGATCAACTTCGACCCGTCGCACTTCGCGCACCAGTTCCTCGACAGCGCCGCGTTCGTCACCGAGTTCGCCGACCGCATCTACCACGTGCACGTCAAGGACTCGCTCAAGCGGCTCGACGGGCGGCGCGGCATCCTCGGCTCGCACCTGAACTTCGGCTCCGAGCAGCGCGGGTGGGACTTCGTCTCCCCCGGCCACGGCGACGTCGATTTCGAGGCGCTGTTCCGCGCGCTGAACCGGATCGGATACGAGGGGCCCTTGTCGATCGAGTGGGAGGACTCGGGGATGGACCGCGACTGGGGGGCGCCCGACGCGCTCGCGTTCGTGCGGCGCACGGACTTCGCGCCGTCGACGGTCGCCTTCGACGCGGCGTTCGCGCGCGATTGATCGTCGCGATCGCCGGCGGGGCGGGGGGCGTAGGCTCGTCCCTCGCCTTCAACCTGCTCGTGCGTCCGGAGCCGTTCGACGTGGTGGTGATCGACCGGCGGCCGCAGAAGGTCCTCTCGCACGTGCTGGACCTCGAGCAGTTGCTGGCGCTCGGCTCCGGGGCTCGGCCCGGGCGGCGCCGAGGGGTCCTCGAATGGGACCTCTCCCCCACCGAGCGCGCCGGCCTCGCGCGCGCGGCGGCGAAGATCGCGGCCGCCGTCCCCGGTTAGGTCAGCGCGAGCACGTCGCGCAGGTACTCGATGTGCACGCGCATCGCCCGCTCGGCGGCGGCGGGCTGGCGGCGGCGGACGGCGCGCTGGATGTCCTGGTGCTGACGCAGGATCGCGACGCCGTCGACCTCGGCCGAGATGTGCGCGACGAGCCGCGGCTGGAGGACCTCGAGGATCCAGTCCGTGAACGCGCGCAGGAGCGGGTTGCCGGCCGCCTCGGCGAGGATCCGGTGAAAGCCCGCGTCGGCGTCGTTGAACGGGTCGGTCCCCGGCGCGTGCCCGGCGGCGAGCTCGATCTGCGCCTGCAGCCGGCCGGCGGTGTCGTCGGTCGCGTGGCGCGCCGCCAGGCCCGCCAGCGGAACCTCGAGGAACAGCCGGGCATCGACCAGCTCGGTCAGCGAGACGCTCTGGGACGCGAGCATCGTCGCGATCGACTCCGACACGTTGCGGCTCATGCCCTCGTTCGGCGTGCGCGCGACGAAGATGCCGCCCGAGCGCCCGCGGCCGACCCGGATCAGGTGCGAGCCGGCGAGCAGCCGCAGCGCCTCGCGGATCGTCGGGCGGCTGACGCCGAACTCCGACGCGAGCTCCTGCTCGGTGCCGATCCGATCTCCCGGCTGCAGCGCATGACGCTCGAGGTGGCGCCGGATGTCCAGCGCGATCTGCTCGCTCGCGTCGACCCGCGTCATGCGCGGATCGTACGGCGGCGTAGCGGGGCGCGGGTGAAATCCGACGATGACGCCCAGCCGCGAGTTCCCCCGGCGCCCCGCGCCCGGCGGTGGAACTCGCCGAAGCGTCGCCCTGTGGGCGACGCGACTGACTAGAGCGTGGCGATTCCGGCGCGGACGAACGCGAGCGCCGCGGCGTGGGCGCCGGCATCGGCCTCGAGCAGCGCGGCGAGCGCGGCCGAGGCGACGGCGCGGGCGGTCGTGATCCCGCACGCGGTGGCCTCGGCGAGCGCGGCGGCGACGAGGTCGGCGGCGGGGCGGAGCTCGCGGCGCTCGATGCTCCAGAGCTCCGGGTCGCCGGAGATCGCGCTGCCGCGCAGGGGCGCGAGGTCGGTGGTGATCCAGGCGTCGAGGGCGTCCAGCGGCGGCGCCGCCGCGAGCCTGCCGGGGAGCCGGGCGACGGCGTCCGGATAGCGCTCGAAGATGATCGACTCCTTGGTCCGGAACGCCGCGGAGACGGTGCGCGGCGAGACGCCGGCGGCGGCGGCGATGGCAGGGAGCGTGGTGGCGGCGAAGCCGTGGCGCGCGAACAGGTCGTGCGCCGCGGCCACGATGGTCGCGCGGGTGCGCTGTTTCTTCTCGGCCCGCGCGGTCACTCCACCTCGATCACGACGGCCGCCCCGGTGTCGCCCGCGGCGCAACCGGCGAACAGGCCGCGGCCGCCGCCGCGGTCGTGCAGCGCCCACATCAGCTCGACCAGGCCGCGGGCGCCGGTCGGGCCCTGCGGATGCCCGTAGATCAGGCTGCAGCCGAACGGGTTCATCGCGTCCACGTCGAGACCCGTCTCGCGCGCCAGCCAGAGGTCGTTGACGGCGAACGGGTTGTGGGTCTTGACGGCGTCGAGGTCCGCGAACCCCAGGCCGGCGTCGGCCAGCGCCGCGCTCGCGGCCGGAACGGGCGCCTTCGGCATCTCGCCCTTGGCGACGCGCGCGAACCCGGTCGCGAGGATGCGCGCGACCGGGCCGTCGGCCCGCCCGACCTGCGTCACCACGAGGCCGGCGCACCCGTCGGCCGGATGCGTCTGCGACCCGTACGACACGACGCCGTCCGGCGTCACGGCCGGGAGCGCGGTCAGCGTCTCGAGCGGCGCCGGGCGGATCCCCCAGTCCTCGGCGATCTCGGCCGGCCGGCGCTTGGTGCCCGCGTCGATCGGCACCATCCAGCGGCGCTGGAACGCGCGGTCGCCGGCCAGCGCGTCCTCGTACTGCGCCCAGCGGCGCGCGGTGACCGCGTCGAGCTCGGCCTTCTCGAACCCGCCCTGGGCCGCCACGCGCTCGGCGGTCGCGAGCATCCCCTCGCCGGTGTTGGGATCGCAGCCGAAGGAGTCCAGCACCCAGTTCTCGCTCAACGGCGTGCCGCCCGGCGCGCCCGCGCTGGGGTAGACGACGTGCGGCCCGTTGCTCGTGCGGTCGGTGACCACGACCAGCGCGGTCCCCCCGCTGGCCGCCGCGGCGTGCACGCAGGCCACCGAGGTCGCGCACGCCTGAGCGATCAGCGGGCCGGAGATCGTCCCCAGCCCGAGCCGCGCCGCGAGCGTCGGCGCGCCGTAGAACGACTGGTGCTGGGGCACCGTCATGCCGAGCACGAGCTCGTCGAACTCCCGGTCGAGGTCGCGCTCGCGCAGCGCCCGCGCGGTCACCCGCGCGGCCATCTCGAGGCTCGATAGCTCGGCCGCCGGACCCTGCCAGCGAACGAACGGGGACGACCAGGCGGCATTCAGCGGGATGCAGGCGTTCTCGAAGCGCATGACATCATTCTCGCGGACGTACCGCGACTGTCACGCGACTGATCGCGCACAGGCGGTCCTCCTCGTCGGTGTGGTCGACCTCCCAGACCCAGGTCGTGCGCCCGCGATGACGTGCCCGCGCGCGCGCCGTGATCCAGCCCCCGCGCGCGCCGCGCAGGAAGGTTGTGTCGTTGGAGAGCCCCATCGCCACGTTGCCGTCGCCGTACACGGCCGCGACCGTCCCCTCGGTGGCGAGCATCTCGGCCAGCGCCGCGTAGGCGCCGCCGTGGACGAGCCCGAAGCGCTGGCGCACGCGGTCGCGGATCGGGAAGCGCCCGACCGCGACGCCGTCGCCGACCTCCGCGACCTCGAAGCCGAGCACGCCGTCGAGCCCGTCCGCCTCGGGCACGACGGTCTCGCCGACGTCCGGCATCCCGACGGGACGTTCTACGGACAGATGATCACCTCGACCGCCGGCGGATCGCTGAACAGCAGCTCGACGTGCGGCGCGCGCCGGTCGAGCGCCGCACGCTGGTTGACGTAGCCCTTGTCGGTGATCTCGTTGGCGTCCAGCGACGGCGGCTCGGCGAGCAGCAGCACGCGCTCGACCCGCATCGACGATGCGGGGTTCTCCGCGTTGTGCGCCGCCAGCCGCGCGCGCACGTGCTCGGCGATGCGGGGCTCGCGCACCAGGTGTTCGGGATGCGCCTCGTGGTCGGCGATCAGCTCGCGCGCCGCGGTCACGTTCAGCCACGCGAGCAGCGCGACGTAATGACGATCGTGCCCGCACACCACGGCGTCCATCAGCAGCGGCGACGCCGCCGCCAGGATCGAGATCCGCAGGTTGCCGACCGACACGAACGTGCCCGTGGTGAGCTTGAAGTCCTCCACCACGCGCCCGTCGAACACGAGCCCGGCGTTCGGGTCGTCGGGATCGGCGAGCTTGCCGGCGTCGCCGGTGTGGTAGAAGCCGTCCTCGTCGAACGCCTTCGCGGTCAGGTCGTCGCGCTCGAGGTAGCCCGGGAAGACGTTCGGCCCTCTGACGCGCATCTCGAACTTGTCGCCGTCCGGCGCGAGCTTGATCTCCACCCCCGGGATCGGCACCCCGATGATGCCGGCGCGATCGATCGCGAAGTGCCCCGAGGTCGCGAGCGGGGACGTCTCGGTGAGCCCCCAGGCCGACGTCATCATCACCGGATCGCCGCGCTCCTCGCGCGCGACGTCCTCCAGCCGCGTCCACAGGTCCTGCGGGAGCGCCGCGGCGGCATAGAAGATCAGCTGCAGGCGCTCGAAGAAGCGGGCGCGCAGCTCGCTGTCGCTCTCCAGGTACGGCAGCAGCGCGAAATAGCCCGCCGGGACGTTGAAGTAGATCGTCGGGGCGATCTCGGTCAGGTTGGCGACCGTGATCGGCATCAGCTGCGGCGCCGGGCGGCCGGCGTCGATGTAGACCGTCCCGCCGCGCTTGAGGATGTGGTTGAGGTTGTGGTTGCCGCCGAACGTGTGGTTCCACGGCAGCCAGTCGACGATCACCGGCGGCGTCTCGGCCGTGAACGGCCAGATCTGGGCGAGGCTCTGCTGGTTCGCGCACAGCATCCCGTGCGTGTTCGGGACGCCCTTCGGCATCGCGGTCGAGCCCGACGTGAAGAGGATCTTGGCCACGTCGTCGTGGCCGACGCCGCGCAGCGCGTCCTCGACCGCGCCGGTCGGCTCGGTCGCCAGCAGCTCCTCGAACGGCGTGGCGCCGGTGCCGCTGGAGAGCACGATCTCGGCATCGCCGAAGTCGACGGCAGCGAGTGCCGGGCCGAACGCGGCGCCGTCGGTCGCGAAGACGAGGCCCGGGCGGATCAGCGCGGCGATGTGTCGGAGCTTGCCGAAGTCGCGGCTCATCAGCGAGTACGCCGGGGACACGGGGACCACGGGGACACCGGCCAGGAAGCCCCCGAGCATCAGCAGCGCGTGGTCGACCGAATTGCCTGACAGGATCATCAGCGGGCGCGCCGGCCCCAGCCCGCGGTCGAGCAGCGCCTGGGCGATCGCGTCGGCGCTCCGGTTGGCCTCCCCCCACGTCAGCGTGGCCCACGGGTCCTCGGGCCCGGGGCGCTCGGCGAGGAAGATCCGCTCTGGGGCTTCCTCGCCCCAGCGGCGCAGCAGCACGCCGAGGCTCGCCTCGTACGGTTCCAGCGGCATCTCCGAGCTCAGGATGCGCGCGCCGCCGCGCACCTCACGCGAGGTGATCCTCGGTGGCGCAAGCGCCGGTTGCATGACCGTCATCTCTCTACCTCCCGGGGAACTAGAAGATCGAGCCTACCTGTCGCAGCTGTGCCTTGAGCACCTTTCCGGCGCCGGATTTCGGCAACGGCTCGTGCCGGAACTCGAACGAGCGCGGCAGCTTGAAGCCGCCCAGGCGCTCGCGACAGTGCGCGACGATCGCCGCCGGGTCGAGCTCCACGCCCGGCTCGGGCACGACGACGGCGTGCACGCGCTCGCCCCAGCGCTCGTCCGGGCGGCCGACGACGGCCACCTCGTGGACACCGGGATACGACGCCACGGCCGCCTCCACTTCGATCGAGTACACGTTCTCGCCGCCGCTGATGATCACGTCGCGCAGGCGGTCGACCAGGTACAGGTGGCCGCTGTCGAGCCGCCCCGCGTCGCCGGTCCGGTACCAGCCGTCGTCGCCGAGAACCTCGGCCGTCGCGTCCGGGCGGTTCCAGTAGCCGAGCATCACGTTCGGTCCGCGCACGCACACCTCCCCCACCTCGCCGTCGGGCAGCGGCGCCCCCAGCGGGTCGCGGACCGACACCTGGACGCCCGGGATCGCATGACCGACGGACTCCAGGTGCGTCCCGCGCTCGTGCTCGGCGGGCGAGAGGTAGGTGACGCCCGGCGCCGCCTCGGTCATCCCGTAGCCGTGCAGGAACGCGCAGCGAAGCGTCCGGCGCGCGCGGGCGAGCAGCGCAGCCGGCATCGGCGCGGCCGCGTAGTGCAGCAGCCGCACGCTGGCGAGCGCCGCGGGCTGCTCGTCGAGGTGGTCGAGCAGCATCCGGATCATCGTCGGGACGAGGACGATCAGCGTCACGCCCTCGCGCTCGATCGCCTCCACGAAGTCCGGAACGCTGAAGCGCCCCAGCATCACGTGCGCCCCGCCCGCCCACGTCAGGCACGCCACCATCGTCGAGTCGGCGACGTGGAACAGCGGCCCCGCGTGCAGATAGCGGTCCGCCGGCTCCAGCGCGTCCGTGTAGAGGAAGTGCTGCGCGTTGGCGAGCAGGTTGCCGTGGCTGAGCATCACGCCCTTGGGGCGGCCCGTGGTCCCGCCCGTGTAGGAGATCGCCGCCAGCGTGTCGGGCGCGAGCGCGGGTGGCGCCGCCGATGCGGCGGCCAGCAGCTCGGCGTATGCCACGCAGCCGGGCGGACACGGCCCACGTCCCGCGTAGACGAGCGTGTCGACGCCGAGCGAGCGCCCCACCTCGAGGCGCTCGTCGTCGACCACCAGCACGCGCGCCCCGGCGTCGGCGACCATGAACGCGAGCTCGCGGGGCGCGAGCCGGTGGTTGAGGCTGACGATCACGCGCCCGTAGGCCGGCACCGCGAGCCAGCACTCGAGGTGCGCGGCGGTGTTGCCGGCGAGCACCGCGACACGGTCCCCCGGCACGGTCCCGAGCGCGTCCAGCCCGCCGCCCAGGCACGCCACCCGGGCGCCCAGCTCGCGGTAGGACAGGCGCAGGTCGCCGTCCACCACGGCCAGCCGGTCGGCATGCACCCGGACCGCGTGCTCCAGCGGCCACGCGAGCGTCCCCTGGGTCATGGCGGCGATCCTTTCATGGCTGGACAAGTTGACCACATTTCGCACCAGACGGGTGGGCATTGCTGCACACTCTGTGCAAATTCGTTGCACTCTCGTTACAGCCCGCGCTACCTTCGTGACAAGTACCGACCGTCACGAGGAGAGCCATGACGGATCTGATCCAGGACACCCGCGTCCACCTTGACCTCGATGGTCGTTCCCTATCGCTCGACGATGCCGTCGCGCTCGCCCGGCGCGGCGGGCGCTGCTCGCTGACGCCCGACGCCGAGCGCCGGATCGAGGCGTCGCGCACGCTCAAGTGCGACCTGATCGCGAGCGAGATCCCGATCTACGGCGTCACGACCGGCTTCGGCGACAGCGCGCACCGCCAGATCTCCCCCGACAAGGCGCCCCGCCTGCAGCAGAACATGCTGCGCTTCCTCGGCGCCGGGACCGGACAGATCGCGTCGCGCGAGGTGACGCGCGCGACGATGCTGTTCCGCGCCAACTGCCTCGCCAAGGGCAACTCGGGCGTGCGCGTGGAGCTGATCGAGCGGCTGCTGTTCCTGCTCGACCACGACGTGCTGCCGCTGATCCCCGAGCGCGGCTCCTGCGGCGCGTCGGGCGACCTGATCCCGCTCTCCTACGTCGGCCGCACGCTCGCGGGCGAGACCGAGGTGCTCTACCAGGGCGAGCTGCGCGAGGCCGCCGACGTGCTCGCCGAGCTCGGGCTCGAGCCGTTGGAGCTCGAGGCCAAGGAGGGGCTCGCGCTCACCAACGGCACGTCGTTCATGAGCGCGTTCGCGGTGCTGGCGGTGGCCGGCGCGCGCGAGCTCGCGTTCGTCGCCGACCTGTGCACGGCGCTGGCCTCGCAGGCCCTGCTGGGCAACAGCGGCCACTTCAACGCGTTCATCTTCGAGGCCAAGCCCCACCCCGGCCAGATCCACAGCGCGGCCAACGTGCGCGCGCTGCTCGAGGGAACGCGGCTCGCGGCCGACAGCGAGGAGATCCGGCGGGACGGCGACGGCCTGCACGGCGCCGGCTTCCGTGAGCTCGACCGCGCGGTGCAGGACAAGTACTCGATCCGCTGCGCCCCGCACGTGACCGGCGCCCTGCGCGACACGCTCGAGTGGGTCGAGCGCTGGATCGCCGTCGAGATCAACTCCTCCGACGACAACCCGCTGTTCGACACCGAGCACCATCGCGTCCAGAGCGGCGGCAACTTCTACGGCAGCCACATCGCGCAGTCGATGGACTCGCTGAAGGTCGCGCTGGCCAACCTCTGCGACCTGCTCGACCGCCAGCTCGAGCTGGTCGTCGACGAGAAGTTCAACGTCGGGCTGACGCCCAACCTGATCCCGTTCTTCGACCCGCACGACCCCGAGGCCGGCGTCCACCACGGCTTCAAGGGCATGCAGCTGTCGTGCAGCGCGCTCACCGCCGAGGCGCTCAAGCTCTGCAACCCGGCGAGCATCCACTCGCGCTCGACCGAGGCGCACAACCAGGACAAGGTCTCGATGGGCACGATCGCCGCGCGCGACGCCCGCAGCATCGTCGAGATCACCGAGCACATCGCGGCCATCCACCTGATCGCGCTCTGCCAGGCGCTGGATCTGCGGGGGGTCGAGCGGGCCAGCCCCGCCGCCCGCACGGCGCACGGGCTCGTCCGCGCCCACGTCGACTTCCTCGCCGGCGACCGGCGCATGGACCGCGACATCGCGGCCGTCGTGGAGCTGATCCGCGACGGCGCGTTCTCGCGCGCGCTGGCGCCGTAGCCGGTTGCGTGGCCTGTGCCGGCGCGCCGACGATCGCCGCGCAGCAGTCCACGCTCTACCGGCCGTTCATCGCCGTCCAGGGCTCGACGGTCCAGATCGTGCAGTCGCGCTACGGCTTCACCTCCCCGTTCGATCAGACGTGGGTGTTCACCTCGACCAACGGGGGCGACAGCTTCGACGCCGGCCACCAGACCGGGACGGTGACCGCGCAGGAGGGCACGTTCGGGCCCGGCGGGACGTTCACCGGCGCCTCCAGCGCCGATCCCGCCGGCGGGCTGGTCCAGACCGTCACCCTCGCGGCGGGCTCGACGACCGGCTTCGCCACGCTCTTCGCGACGAGCCAGGGCTACAACGGCAACGTCGGGATCACGTCGCAGGGCGAGCGCGTCGCGGTCTTCGCCGACGCCGGAAGCAACGCGCAGGTCCGCGTGCAGAGCAGCGGCGACCCCAACGCCGACGCCAGCTGGGGTGCCGCCTCGCCGATCGGATACGCGTCCTATCCGCGGCTCGCGACCGGCCCGGCGGGCCTGTTCATGCTCGACGGCACGGCCAATCGCGGGATCGAGGTGCGCAAGTGGACCGGCGCCTTCGGTCCCGGCGCGACCATCGCGCCCGACAACAGCGGCGGCGAGGTCCCCGTCGGTGCCGTCGAAGACCGGCGCGCCGCAGAAGATCCAGCTCTACACGACCTGGCTCGTGCAGGACAGCTGCGCCGGCACGCTCACACGCGTCAGGAAGGGCGTCGTGGCGGTGCGTGACAACGTCATGCGCCAGACGGTCGTCGTGCGCGCCGGGCACTCCTACACGGCGCGGCCGAAGCGTTAGACCAGGGCGGCGCCGGCGGCCAGCGCGGCGAGCTTCGCCCACACGACGTCCGGGTCCACGGCGGCCTGGCCGACCCACGTGCCGTAGCCGCAGTCGCTGCCCGCGATCACGTTCTCCCGGCCCACGAGGTCGGTGTAGCGGGCGATGCGCTGGGCGATCAGCTCCGGATGCTCGATGAAGTTGCTCTTGGACTCGATCACGCCCGGGATCAGCACCTTGCCCGCGGGCAGCGCGACGTCCTCGAAGATCCGCCACTCGTGCGCGTGGCGCGGGTTGGCGGCCTCGAACGCGATCCCGTTCGGGCGCGCGGAGAACACGAGGTCGACGATGTCCGCGAACGGCACGTCGCGGTGATGCGGGCCCTCGTAGTTGCCCCAGCAGACGTGCAGGCGCATCCGGTCGGGGTCGATGTTCGCGGTCGCCGCGTTAAGCGCCTCGATGTTCAGGCGCGCCTCGTCGCGGAACGCCGCCAGGTCGCGATCGGCGAACTGGATGTGGCGCCCCATCGCCAGGTCCGGGCAGTCGATCTGGAGCAGGAAGCCCGCCGCGACGATCGCCTCGTACTCGGTCCGCATCGCCTCGGCGATCGCGTGCAGGTAGCGCTCGCGCGAGCCGTAGTGGTCGTCGCGGAAGAAGAGCGCGATCACGCCCGGCGAGGCCGCGTTCAGGAACGCCTCCTCGACGGCCACGGCTTCCAGCGCGGCCGCCAGATGCTCCGTGTCCTGGCGCGCGAGCGCGCTGTCGCGGACGGAGATCGGCGCGTCGCAGGCCGGCGTGCGCCGGCGCGCGCGGCCCGGGTCGCCGAAGACCTTGCGCGCCAACGCGGGGAAGTCGACCAGGTCGGCGTAGGTGAGCGGCTGGCTGGTGCCGCCGAACCCGTCCAGCCGGTCGGTGATGTAGGTGACGTAGCTCGGCTTGGCCATCTCGCCGTCGCTCACCACGTCGACGCCCGCGCGCGCCTGGCGCTCGACGACCTCGGCGACCGCGGAGCGGGTGCGCGCCTCGAGTGCGACCGGGTCGACCGGCACGCCCTCCTGCTTGGCGAACATCGTGCGGATCAGGTCCTCGGGGCGCGGGAGCGAGCCGACGTGCGTCGTGAGGATGCGTTCGCCGCTGCGCTTCACGGCCGCGCCGCCTGGCCGGCGAGGGTGGGAGGTGCCATGGGCGAACTACTACCGGATGTGGCGAGCGCGAGCGTCGGGAGCAGCGCCGCGACGAGCCCGAGCGCCGCCATCAGGAACCCGCCCGGCGTGCCGAGCGTGGCGGCCAGCTGCGCGCCGATCGCGGCGCCCGAGGCGCGCATGATCGTGTTCATCGCGCTCGTCACGCCGGTCTCCTGCGGGCGCGAGTGGTCGATCACGAGCGCGCCGATCGCGGCCAGCGCGAACGCCACGCCGGCGCCCAGCGCCGGCAGCCAGGCGACGAACTCCCACACGCTGTCACCGGCGAGCGCCAGCCCGAACAGCGCCAGCGCACCGAGCGCCAGCCCCACGCGCAGCGGCAGCGTCCGCCCCACGCGCGTGCCGAGCGCGCCCGCCACCGGGCCGCCGGCGATCATCGCCAGTGAGAGCGGCACGAGCGCGACGCCGGCCAGCGACGGCGAGAGCCCCTGGCCCTGCAGCCAGCGGGCGCGAGCACGAAGAACGCCGTCATCGAGAAGCCGACCAGGAAGGTCGACGCGTTGGTCGCCGACATGCCCGGCCGCAGCAGCGTGTCGAGGTCGACGAGCGGCTCGGCCACGCGGCGCTCGATCCACACCCACACAGCGAGCGCGACGGCCGCCAGCGCGCCGAGGGCGAGCGCACGCTCGCTGATCGCGAGCAGCAGCGCGGCGAAGCCGACCGACAGCGCCGCCGCACCCGCGTAGTCCGGCCGCGCCGGCGTCTTGACCGGCGACTCGGGCACGAGCCGCCACACCAGCGCCGCGGCCGCCAGCACCGGCAGGCCGCCGAGTCCGAACAGCCAGTGCCAGCCCAGGTGGTCGATGATCAGCCCCGAGAACACGAGCCCGAAGCCGCCGCCGATCCCGAACACGGAGCTGACCGTGCCGATCGCGACGCCGACCTTCTCCGGCGGGAACTCGTCGCGGACGATCGCGAAGGCGAGCGGGAAGATCGCGGCGCCGGTGCCCTGGAGCGCGCGGAACGCGATCAGCGATTCGATGCTCCAGGCCGCCGCCGCGCCGAGCGACGCGCCCCCGAACACGACCAGCGAGACGACCAGCATGCGCTTCTTGCCGTAGGCGTCGCCGAGCTTGCCGATGATCGGCGTGAGCACCGACGAGCTGAGCAGGAAGCCCGTCACGAGCCAGGTCGTCGTGCTCGCGGGCGCGCCGAAGTGGCGCGCGAAGAACGGGAGCGACGGCACGACGAGCGTCTGCATGAGCGCGAAGGCGGCGCCGGCGGTGACGAGCAGGGCGAGGATGAGATGGTGGCGGCGTGACATGACGCCATCCACAGTGCCGCCCGCGCCCGCGGCCCGCCATCCGGCGAGCCGCAGCGCGAGTGGCGGCTAACCGACGGGCACGAGCACCGCGGCGGCGTCCTCGGCGTCGTCCTCGATCGGCTCGGGCCTGCGGCGCGGCAGCCAGAGCGCGATGATGAACGCGGGGACGAACAGCACCAGCGCCCACCACCACGTGTGCGTGAACGCGGTCGCCATCAGGTCGCGCACCTGCAGCGGCAGGTTCTGGTGCGCGGCGCCGCCGATCCCGCCGTCGGTGCCCGGGAAGCGGTCCTTGAGCGCGGTGGTGAGGATGATCGACATCACCGCGGTGCCGATCGACGCGCCGACCTGCTGGATGATGTTCAGCGCGGTCGAGGCGCGCGCGACGGCCGCCTTGCGCAGCGTCTGCATGGCGCCCGAGAACAGCGGCATCATCGACGCGCCCATGCCCATGCCCATCACGAACAGGATCGCGCCGAGCACCCAGTAGGACGTGTGGCCCGTCAGCTGGGTCAGGCCGAACGTGGAGAGCGCGAGCACGCTGAGGCCGACCAGCACGATCCGGCCGACGCCGGTGCGGTCGGTGAGCTGGCCGGCGATCGGCATCACGAGCATCGCGCCGAGGCCCTGCGGGGCGATCAGCAGGCCGGAGTCCAGCGCCGACTCGCCGCGCACGACCTGCAGGTAGAGCGGCAGCAGCAGCATCCCGCCGAACACCGAGACGACCATCAGCACGAGCGTCGCGGAGGAGACCGCGAACGTCCGGTTGGCGAACAGCCGCAGGTCGATCAGCGGGTGATCGGTGTGCAGCGCGTGCCAGATGAACGTGCCGACCAGGACGACGCCGACGAGCGCCGGCAGCCACACCTTCGCCGCCCCGATGCCGCCCGAGGAGGCGGAGTTCGCGAGCCCGTAGATCATCAGCGCGAGGCCGGGCGAGAGCAGCATCAGCCCGAGCGCATCGAAGCGCTCGCTGGGCGCCGGCGAGTCCTTCGGCAGGATCCGCAGCGAGCAGATCAGCGCGGCCACGCCGATCGGCAGGTTGATGAAGAAGATCCAGCGCCACGAGACGTCGTCGACGAGCCAGCCGCCCAGAATGGGACCGAGGATCGGACCCAGCAGCATCGGCACGCCGATGATCGCCATCACGCGGCCGACGCGCTGCGGCCCGGCCGCGCGCGTGAGGATCGTCATGCCGGCGGGCATCAGCATGCCGCCGCCGAGGCCCTGCAGGACGCGGAAGCCGATCAGCGAGCCGGCGCTCCAGGCCAGCCCGGACAGCGCCGAGCCGCCCACGAAGAGCCCGATCGAGAGCATGTAGAGGCGCTTGGTGCCGAACCGGTCGGCGGCCCAGCCGGTGACCGGGATGACCGTGGCGAGCGCGAGCGTGTAGCCCGTGACGATCCACTGGATCGTCGCCAGCGACGTGTCGAAGTCACGCGAGAGCGTGTTGATCGCGACATTGACGACGGTCGTGTCGAGGATCGACATGATCGCGCCGAGCACGACGACGCTCGCGATCGCCAGCAGCTTGCGGTCGAGTTTCTGGTCGGGCTCCATGAATCAGGCTTTCCTATTGAGGGCTGGCAGGAGCACGTGGTCCACGAGCTCCTCGAGGAACGAGCGGTCGAGCGGCTCGTCGAGCATCACGACCGCGCGGGTGAAGATGAGCGAGCCCGCGACGTCCGCGAGCAGCGGCGTGACGCGGGCGTCCGCAGCCAGCTCGCCGCGCTCGACGGCGCGCGCGAGCAGCTCGTGGTAGCGGCCGCGGTCGTGGGCGATCTCGTCGTGCATCAGCGCGGCCAGCTCCGGGCTCGAGCGCAGCTGGCTGATCAGGCCGCCGGCGAGGTGGACGTCCTCCTCGACGTGCTCGATCACGGCGCCGAGCATCGCCAGGAGATCGCCGCGCAGGCTGCCAGTGTTCGCGAGCGACGCGGGCCGCTTGGCCCGGATCGCGTCGGCCACGATCTCCTGCTTGCCGCCCGGCCAGCGGCGGTAGATGGTCGGCTTGCTGACGCCGGCGCGGGCGGCCAGCGCCTCGACGGTCATGCGGTCGTAGCCGACCTCGGCGACGAGCGCGATCGCCGCACGCAGGATCGCTTCGCGGCGCTGCGGGTCGCGCGGGCGCCCCCGCGGTGCAAGCTCGGGCTTCATCACCATTGTTTACGACACGGTATCGTAAATCTTGAGGGTTGTACCGTTCGCCTGTGACCCTCACCCTCGGATTCAAGGCGTCGAACGAACAGTTCGGCCCGGTCGAGCTGCTCGACCTCGTCAAGTACGCGGAAGCGCGCGGCTTCGAGGCCTCAGGCGTGTCCGACCACCTGCAGCCGTGGCGCCACAACGGCGGCCATGCGCCGGCCGTGCTCCCCTGGCTCGGCGCCGCCGCCGCCAGCACGCAGAGCATCCAGCTGGGCACGAGCGTCCTCACGCCCACGATGCGCTACCACCCGGCGATCATCGCGCAGGCGTTCGCCACGCTGGGCTGCCTCGCGCCCGGCCGGGTGTTCCTCGGCGTCGGCACGGGCGAGGCGATGAACGAGACGCCGATCACCGGCGGCGAGTTCCCGGGTCGCAAGGAGCGCCGGCAGAAGATGGCCGAGGCGATCGACGTCATCAAGCAGCTCTGGTCGTCCGAGCGCGTCGACTTCGAGGGCACGTTCTACCGGCTGCGCAGGGCCACGATCTATGACAAGCCCGAGATCCCGGTGCCGATCTACGTCGCCGCCTCCGGCCCGCTCGCCGCCAAGCTCGCCGGCCGTGTCGGCGACGGCTTCATCTGCACGTCGGGCAAGAACCCACAGCTCTACGTCGAGCTGCTGGACAACGTCAAGCAGGGCGCCGCGCAGGCGGGCCGCGACTACGAGTCGATCCGGCGCATGATCGAGATCAAGGTCTCCTACGACCGCGACCGCCAGGCCGCGCAGGACGCGTGCGCGTTCTGGGCCGCGCTGGCGCTCACGCAGGAGGAGAAGGAGGGCGTCGAGGACCCGATCGAGATGGAGCGCCTCGCCGATGCCGCCGTCGACCGGGCGCACACCCGCTTCATCGTGTCCGACGACCCGGAGGAGGTGGTGGCGAAGATCAAGCCCTACACCGACCTCGGCTTCACCGAGCTCGTGTTCCACTACCCGGGACACGACCAGCGGCGCTTCCTGGACGCGTTCTCGGCCGACGTGTTCCCGCTGCTGCGCGCATGAGCATCCGCGAAGCGATGCTCACAGCGACCGCCGGATGGCCCCGGCGCGCGAGTGGCGCTGCTCGCCGATGAGCCTGTACGAGGTCCTGGACGAGCGCTTCACCGCCTGCTTCAACCGCAACGCACAGCTCGACCGGCTCGCCGGTGGCTGCCGCTGGTCCGAGGGACCGGCGTACTTCCCCGCCCACGGCACGCTCGTGTGGTCGGACATCCCCAACGACCGCATGCTGCGCTACGACGAGCGCAACGAGACCGTGGGCATCTTCCGCGCGCCCGCCGGCTACACGAACGGCCACACGGTGGACCGCGAGGGCCGGCTGCTGAGCTGCGAGCACGGCAACCGCCGCGTCACGCGCACCGAGCACGACGGCGCGATCATGGTGCTCGCCGACCGCTACGAGGGCAAGCGATTCAACAGCCCCAACGACGTCGTCGTGCGCAGCGACGGCGCGATCTTCTTCACCGACCCCTCCTACGGGATCGACACGTGGCTCGAGGGCTACAAGGCCCCGAGCGAGATCGGCGCCTGCAACGTGTACCGGATCGACACCGACGGGACGGTCGAGATCGTCGGCGACGACTTCGACCGCCCCAACGGGCTCGCGTTCTCGCTCGACGAGTCCAAGCTCTATGTCTCCGACACGGGAGCGCCCAAGCACATGCGGGTGCTCGGCGAGGGCGAGTTCGCCAAGTGCACGGCCGGCGGCTTCGACGGCTTCCGCCTCGACGACGCCGGCCGCATCTGGACCAGCGCCGCCGACGGCGTGCACGTCTACGACCCGGACGGAACCCTGCTCGGCAAGGTGCGCGTGCCCGAGGAGGTCGCCAACGTGTGCTTCGGCGGCCCCAAGGGCAACCGCCTCTACATCTGCGCGACCACGTCGCTGTACGCGGTCCTGCTGCCGGTGCGGGGAGCGAAGACCTTCTAGGACTCTGCGAAGCGAGTCCTCCAGCGACCGGCCCTTCGGCCTGCGGACAGAGTCCGCAATGTTCGCCTAGCACTCGACCAGGGCCGGCGCTCGCGCGGGTCTTGCTTCCTGTGCCCGCAGCGCAGACGATGTACCCCATGATCGATCTGCACATCCACTTCCCGATGCGGCTGCTGCCTGACGTCGAGGCGCCGCGCGACGTCGTGCGGGGGATGGTGCGGGTCAGGGGCCGCTCGGCCGGCCGGCTGCGCGCGCTCGTGCTCAACGCCGCGGCGCGGCTGCTCAACTTCCGCGACTGGGAGGGCGGCTGGCGCGTCGACGTGCCCAAGCTCGAGCAGGGCGACGTGCGCGTCGTGCTCTCGGTGCTCTACCGGCCGTTCGACGAGCTGGATCTGGGCGAGCCCTACGGCGCGCCGCCCGAGCGCCGCTACTTCACCGACCTGCTGGAGCTGCTCGAGGCGACCGAGCAGGAGGTCGCGAGCCACGGCCACGTGATCGTGCACGGGCAGGCCGACCTCGAGCGCGCCCGCCGCGACGGCAAGATCGCGTTCGCCCACTGCGTCGAGGGCGGGTTCCAGCTCGGGGCGACCGCGGACGAGGTCGATGCCGGCGTGACCGAACTGGCCGGCCGCGGCATCGTCTACATCACGCTCGCGCACCTGTTCTGGCGCCGCGTGGCGGCCAACGCGCCGGCGCTGCCGTTCCTCCCCGACGCGCTCTACAACGCGATCTTCCCGCAGCCCGACCATCCCGGCCTGGACCCGCTCGGCGAGGCGGCCGTGCGCGCCATGCACCGCGAGGGCGTGCTGGTCGACATCAGCCACATGCGCGACGACGCGATCGACGCGACGTTCGCCCTGATCGAGCGCCTGGACCGCGAGGCCAACCGCGCGGCGCGCGAGTACCCGGTGATCGCGTCGCACGCCGGCTTTCGGATCGGCAGCCAGAAGTACAACCTGTCGACGCGCACGGTCGAGCGGATCGCCGAGCGCGGCGGCGTGATCGGCCTGATCTTCGCCCAGCACCAGCTCAACGACGGCGTGCGCTCGAGCGACACGCGCACGCTGCGCCAGTCGCTCGACGTGCTCGACGCGCACATCACGCAGATCAACCGGATCGCCGGCTCCCCGGACCACATCGCGATCGGCTCCGACCTCGACGGCTTCATCAAGCCGACGCTCGGCGGCGTGGAGTCGGCGGCGGACTTCGCCCCGTTCGCGCAGGCCGTGCGGGCGCGCTACCCGGACCTGGCCGAGAGACTGCTCGATGCCAACGCGCGGAGGATGCTCGACCGCCGCTTCGCGTGAGCGTGGCATCATCGGCACCCGTGCTCCCCGACGACGGCGCCTACGCGCCGATGCTGACCGCCGCACGGCTCTACTACGAGGACGACCTGTCCCAGCAGCAGATCGCCGAGCGGCTCGGCGTGTCGCGCTCGACGGTCTCGCGGCTCCTGCAGATCGCGCGCGAGCAGGGGATCGTGCACATCGAGATCCGCGAGCCGCAGTCGCCCACGCGGCTGTCCTCGCAGCTCGAGTCGGCGCTCGGGCTGCGGCGCGCCGCGGTCGTGCCGGCGCCGCCGCGCGGCGCCGGGCTGCAGATCCTCGTGGCGCCGGCGCTCGCCGAGCTCGAGCGCCTGGAGCTCGGCGAGGGCGACATCCTGGCGGTGAGCTCGGGGGCCACGCTGTGGGAGGTCGTGCGCGCGCGGCGGGTCCCGCCGCTGCGGGGTGTGAAGGTGGTCCCGGCGCTGGGCGGCTGGGACGAGCGCGACGTGCGCTTCCAGACCAACGAGATGGCGCGCCGGCTGGCCGACGCGAGCGGCGCCGAGGTGAGCTTCCTGCACGCGCCGGCGCTCCCCTCCCCCGACCTGCGGCGCTCGCTGCTGGCCGATCCGGAGATCGCGGCGCGCCTGGCCTACTGGGACCGGCTGTCGGCGGCGCTGGTGGGCATCGGGGCGCCGCCGCGCGAGCGCGCGCTGGCGCCGTCGCACATCATGGCCCAGCGCGAGGAGCTGATCGACGCGGTGGGCGACGTCGCGGCGCGCCACTTCGACCTGCGCGGCGCGCCGATCGAGCCCGCGCAGGAGGTGCTGTGCGTCTCGCGCGAGCAGCTGCGCGCGGCCGGTACCGTGATCGGCGTGGCCGCCGGGCCGTCCAAGGCCGCCTCGATCGTCGGCGCGGCGCGCGCCGGGCTCGTGGACGTTGTCGTCACCGACACGCCCACGGCCGCGGCGGCGCTGGAGCTCGCCTCAGCGGAGTAGTCGCGCTCAGTGGCGCAGCGACCGCCCGGACTCGCGGTCGAAGACCTGGATCTGGCTCGTGTCGAGCGTGAGCTCGACGTTCGCGCCCGGAGCGGCCTGGCTGGCCGCGTCGAGCCGGGCGACGATCAGGCTGCCGGCGCCCGGGACGTCCTCCATGCCGGAGTCCTTGGCCAGCGCGTCGAGCTCCTCGCTGTGCAGCTCCTCGCCACCGAAGTAGACGTAGAGCTCTGAGCCCATCGACTCGACGACGTCGAGCTTGACCGTGAAGTGCATGCCGTCGCCGCCGAGCGCGGCGTCCTCGAAGTGCTCGGGCCGCACGCCCGCGATCACGTCGCGCTTGGCGGCCTCGACGCCGTGCGGGATGGGCGCGTCGCCGAACGGCAGCCGCAGCCGATTCTCCTCCAGCCGCGCGGGCACGAAGTTCATCGCGGGAGAGCCGATGAAGCCGGCCACGAACAGGTTGTCCGGGCGCTCGTAGAGCGTCTTGGGCGTATCGACCTGCTGCACGATCCCCGCCCGCATCACCGCGACCCGATCGCCGAGCGTCATCGCCTCGGTCTGATCGTGCGTCACATAGAGCATCGTCGTCCCCAGCCGCTGCTGGATCCGCGCCACCTGCGTGCGCATCTGCACCCGCAACTTGGCGTCGAGGTTCGACAGCGGCTCGTCCATCAGGAACGCCTTCGGATCGCGCACGATCGCGCGGCCCATCGCCACCCGCTGACGCTGCCCGCCCGACAGGTTCGCCGGCTTGCGATCCAGGTGGTCGGTCAGATCGAGGATCTCCGCCGCCTCGATGACCTTGCGCTCGATCTCCTGCTTGGCCGTCTTGGACAGCTTGAGCGCGAACCCCATGTTCTCGCGCACCGTCATGTGCGGATACAGCGCGTAGTTCTGGAACACCATCGCGATGTCGCGATCGCGCGGCGCGAGCTCGTTCACCCGCTCGCCCCCGATCACCAGCTCACCCTGCGTGATGTCCTCGAGCCCCGCCACCATCCGCAGCGCCGTCGACTTCCCGCACCCCGACGGACCCACGAGGATCATGAACTCGCCGTCGCCGACCTCGAGGCTCATGTCCTTGACGGCCTCGAAGCCGTCCGGGTAGCGCTTCCAGATCCCGTTGAAGGTGATCTCGGACACGGGGTCCTCTCCTCCCACTCGCGCACACATGTGCAGCACGTTTGACAGAGTGCGTGGCGAAGCGTACCATGCTCGGTGCACGTTCGCTCTGCACATTTGTGCACAGGAGGAGAGGAGTCGCGATGAGACTGAAGACCCTCGGGTTCGGCGCGGTGTGCACCGCGGCGCTCGTGGTCGCCGGCTGCGGGGCCGGTGCAGGCGGCGGGGCCAGTCAGGCCGGCTCGAAGACGGTCCGGGTGCTGATGGTCAACAACCCGCAGATGGTCGACCTGCAGAAGCTGACCAAGGACAACTTCACCAAGCAGACCGGCATCAACGTCGAGTTCAAGGTCCTGCCCGAGAACGACGTCCGCGACACGATCGCCCAGGACGTCGCCAACCAGGCCGGCCAGTACGACGTGATCACGATCTCGAACTTCGAGGTCCCGTTCTACGCCAAGAACGGCTGGCTGACCTCGCTCTCGGGCTACGCCGCCAAGGACGCCGCGTTCGACCTCGGCGACGTGCTCAAGCCGATGCGTCTCTCGCTCACCGCACGGGACGGCCAGCTCTACGGCATCCCGTTCTACGGCGAGTCCTCCATGCTCATGTATCGCAAGGACGTGTTCGCCCAGAAGGGCCTGACGATGCCCGACCACCCCACCTGGGGCCAGGTCGCGGCGCTGGCGGCCAAGGTCGACGGCGCCCAGCCCGGGATGAAGGGGATCTGCCTGCGCGGCCTGCCCGGCTGGGGCGAGGTCTTCGCGCCGCTCACCACCGTCGTCAACACGTTCGGCGGGACGTGGTTCACCAAGGACTGGCAGGCGCAGGTCAACTCCCCGGAGTTCAAGGCCGCGACGAACTTCTACGTCAACCTCGTCCGCCAGCACGGGGAGACCGGCGCCGCCCAGTCCGGGTTCACCGAGTGCCTGAACGACATGAGCCAGGGCAAGGTCGCGATGTGGTACGACGCGACCTCCGCGGCCGGCGCGCTCGAGAACCCCGCGCAGTCCAAGGTGGCCGGCAAGATCGGCTACGCGTACGCGCCGGTCAACAAGACGCAGTCGAGCGGCTGGCTCTACACGTGGGCCTGGGCGGTCGAGAAGGCGTCCAAGAACCCCGGCAACGCCTGGAAGTTCATCTCCTGGGCTTCGAGCAAGGATTACCAGAAGCTGGTGGGTGAAAAGCTCGGGTGGGCCAAGGCGCCCGACGGCACGCGCCAGTCGCTCTATGACAACCCGGCCTACCAGAAGGCCGCCGCGTCCTTCTACAAGGTGATCCAGGGCTCGATCGCCGGCGCGAACCCGATCAACCCCGGCGTGCAGCCACGGCCGACCGTCGGGATCCAGTTCGTGGACATCCCCGAGTTCACGAAGCTCGGCACGGATGTCTCCCAGCTCGTCAGCTCGGCGATCGCCGGCAAGACGTCGGTGGACAAGGCGCTGGAACAGGGCCAGTCGATGGCCGCCGACGTGGCGAAGAAGTACCAGGCCCACTGACGAACCGGGGCGCCCGGTTGCTCCCTCCTCCTTCCGGCCGGGCGCCCCACCGCTCTTAGTCCCATGACTGCCATTCAGGAATCCACGCACGGCACGACGAGCGCGCTCACGGCTCCGCCGCGGGCGACGCGTTCCGAGCGCCGCACCAACTGGGCCCGCCGAGCCCCGCTGCTGCCCGCCCTGATCTTCATGATCGTGGTGACGCAGCTGCCCTTCGTCGCCACGCTCGTGATCTCCACGCTGCAGTGGAACTCGCTCGACCCGACGAACCGTAAGTTCATCGGGCTGCAGAACTACAAGACCGTGTTCACCGACCCGGCGCTGCGCCAGGCGGTCGGCAACACGATCCTCTACACGGTCTCCGTGGTCCTGGTCTCGGTGATCCTCGGGCTGATCATCGCGCTCCTGCTCGACCGCTCGTTCCGCGGCCGCGGGATCGTGCGCACGCTCATGATCGCGCCGTTCCTGGTCGTCCCGGTGGCCGCCGCGCTGGTCTGGAAGCACGCGATCCTGAACCCGAACTACGGGCTGCTGAACGGCATCCTGACCTGGATCGGCAAGCTGTTCGGCGACTCCACGCCGCCGCAGCCGGACTGGATCTCGGACATGCCGCGGATCGCGGTCATCGCCTCGCTCGTCTGGCAGTGGACGCCGTTCATGATGCTGCTGCTGCTCGCCGGCCTGCAGTCGCAGCCGCGCGAGCCGCTGGAGGCCGCGAAGGTCGACGGCGCGACCGACTGGCAGACGTTCAAGTTCGTGACGCTGCCGCACATGCGCACCTACATCGAGCTGTCGATCCTGCTCGGCTCGATCTACATCGTGCAGAACTTCGACACGGTGTTCACGCTCACGTCCGGCGGCCTGGGCACCGCCCACCTGCCGTACGCGATCTACAACACGTTCTTCGCCGGCCACGAGTACGGGCAGGCGTCGGCCGCCGGCGTCGTCGTCGTGATCGGCTCGATCGCGCTGGGGACGTTCGCCCTGCGCGTCGTGTCCACGCTGTTCAAGGAGGAGGCCCGCTGATGCGCGCGCGACACACGTGGGTGTGGGGGCTGCTGGCCTGGATCATCGCGCTGATCTTCGTCGCCCCCGTCGCCTGGATGCTGCTGACGTCGCTGCACTCCGAGAGCGACGCGGCGACCAACCCGCCGGCCATCGCGGCCTCGCTCACGCTCTCGGGCTACAAGGAGTTCTTCGACTCCAACCCGTGGCCGGCGCTGATCAACTCGGCGACGGCGGCGATCGTCTCGACGCTGCTCGTACTGGCGCTCGCGACGCCGGCGGCGTACGCGCTGTCGGTCAAGCCCGTCAAGAAGTGGACCGACGTCATGTTCTTCTTCCTGTCGACGAAGTTCCTGCCGGTCGTGGCGGCGCTGCTGCCCGTCTACCTGATCGCCAAGAACCTCAACCTGCTGGACAACATCGTCACGCTGGTCATCCTCTACGCGGCCATGAACCTGCCGGTGGCGGTCTGGATGATGCGGTCGTTCCTGGCCGAGATCCCGAAGGAGATCATGGAGGCCGCGGAGCTCGACGGCGCGCGGCTGCCGACGCTGATGCGGCGCGTCATCCTCCCGGTCACCGCTCCGGGGCTGGCCGCCACGTCGCTGATCTGCTTCATCTTCGCGTGGAACGAGCTGATGTTCGCGCGCGTGCTGACGTCGACCGTGGCCGGGACCTCACCGGTGTTCCTGACCGGCTTCATCACGAGCGAGGGGCTGTTCCTGGCCAAGCTGTGCGCCGCCGCGCTGGTGGTCTCGCTGCCCGTGCTGATCGCCGGCTTCGCGGCCCAGGACAAGCTCGTCCAGGGGCTCTCGATGGGAGCGGTGAAATGAAGGCCGTCGTCATCCCCGCCGTCGGCGAGATCGAGATCGCCCGGCTCGACGATCCGTCGCCCGGCGCGCGCGAGGTGGTCGTGCAGGTCGCCGGCTGCGGCATCTGCGGCACCGACCTGCACATCCTGCAGGGCGAGTTCGCACCCACGCTGCCGATCACGCCGGGGCACGAGTTCGCCGGCGAGGTCGTGGCGGTCGGGCGCGACGTGGACGAGGTGGCCGTCGGCGATCACGTCGCGGTGGACCCCACGCTGTACTGCGGCGAGTGCTACCAGTGCCGGCTGGGGCGCTTCAACCTGTGCGATCGCTGGCGGGCGATCGGGGTCAGCGACGCCGGCGGCGCGGCGGAGTTCGCCCTCGCCCCGGTGGCCAACTGCGTCAAGCTGCCGGAGGGGGTGCGGATGTCCGACGCGGCGCTGATCGAGCCGCTGTCGTGCGCCGTGCGCGGCTACGACGTCCTGCGCATGAAGCTCGCCGACCACGTGCTGATCTACGGCTCGGGGACGATGGGGCTGATGATGCTCCAGCTCGCCAAGAAGGCGGGCGCGGGATCGGTGTCGATGGTCGACCTCAACCCGCAGCGGCTCGAGACCGCCGTGGAGCTGGGCGTGACCGCGACCGCCACGAGCGCCGACGAGTTCGACCGTGGCCGCGGCTGGGACGTCGTGATCGACTGCACCGGCGTCGTGGCGGCGATCGAGGACGGGCTGAGCCATGTCGCCAAGGCCGGCACGTTCCTGCAGTTCGGCGTCACCGACTACGGCGCCAAGGTGCGCATCGACCCCTACCGGATCTACAACGAGGAGATCACGATCACGGGGTCGATGGCCGTGCTGCACTCGTTCGAGCGCGCGGCCGAGCTGTTCCTCGGCGGCGTGCTGGACCCCGACGTGTTCATCTCCGACCGGCTGGCACTGGACGACTACGACGAGGCGATCGAGCGCATGAAGCGCGGGATCGGGCGCAAGATCCAGGTGGTGCCGGCGTGAGGTTGTAGAAATCCGGGGGTGGCGCCCCGGCTCGTCGGTCTGGACATCGGCACGTCCTCGGTCAAGGGCGTGGCGATCGACACCGACGGCACCGTGGTGCAGGTGTGCGAGCGCGGCTACGAGGTCTCGCGCCCGCGCGCGGGCTGGTGCGAGCAGGACCCCGAGGACTGGTGGCGCGCGGCCGGCGCGGTGCTCGACGAGTGCTCGGCCGCCGGCGCCCTCGGGATCGGCCTCTCCGGGCAGATGCACGGGCTCGTGTCGCTGGACGCGCACGACCGGCCGCTGCGTTCGGCGATCCTGTGGAGCGACGGGCGCACGCGCGCCCAATGCGCGGAGATCGAGGCGCGCCTGGGGCTCGAGGGCTTCGTCGCGCTGACCGGCAACCGCGCGCTCTCGGGCTGCACCGCGCCGTCGCTGATGTGGGTGCGCGACCACGAGCCGGACGTCTTCGCGCGGATCCGCTCGATCCTGCTGCCGAAGGACTTCGTGCGGCTGCGGCTGTGCGGAGCGCGGGCGACCGACGCCGTCGATGCCTCCGGCACGCTGCTGTTCGACGTCTCGCGCCGCGAGTGGTGCGGCGAGGTCCTGGACGCGCTCGAGCTCGATCCGGCCTGGCTGCCGCGCGTCTGCGAGTCGCCGACGGTGACGGGGCACGTCGGCGGCGTGCCGGTCGCCGCCGGCGCGGGCGACGAGGCCGCGGCGGCGATCGGCGCCGGCGTCGTCGGCGCGGGCGACCCGATCTCGATCGTGCTCGGCACGTCCGGCGTGGTCGTCGCCGCCCTCGACGGCTACGCCGCCGATCCGCTCGGCCGCGCGCACGCCTACTGCCACGCGGTGCCGGGCGGCTGGCACGTGCTCGGCGTGATCCTGTCGGCCGGCGGGTCGCTGCGCTGGCTGCACGACGTGCTCGACCCCGGCGCCTCCTACGACGCGCTGATCTCCGAGGCCGGACGCTGGGAGCCAGGCGCGGCCGGCCTGCGCTTCGCGCCGCAGCTCGCGGGCGAGCGGATGCCGCACGCCGACCCGGACGCGCGCGGCGGGTTCGTCGGGCTGGGGACCCACCACGATCGCGGCGCGCTCGTGCGCGCGGTGCTGGAGGGCGTGGCGTTCTCGCTGCGCGAGTCGCTCGAGCTGCTCGGCGGGCTCGCGGGCTCCCCGCGGGTCGCGCGCGTCTCGGGCGGCGGCGGGCGCAGCGCGCTGTGGCTGGAGATCCTCGCCGCCGTGCTCGACCTGCCGCTCGAGATCTCGCACGTCCAGGAGGGCGCGGCGTACGGTGCGGCGCTGCTCGGCGGCGTCGCGGCCGGCGTGTGGGGCGACGTGCCGGAGGCGGTCGGCGCCTGCGTGCACGTCACGCGCGTGGTCGAGCCGCGCACGGACTGGGTCGCCCGCTACGCCGAGCTGCGCCCCGCCTACGCCGCGCTCTACCCGGCGCTCTACGGCGTCCATCACGCGGCGTAGGTTGGACGTGACACCGTTACGCGGAAGAATGGGCGTCGATGACCGTCGCCGCCCCCGATCTGCTCGAGCGCTCCGAGGCGCTCGGCGTGCTCGAAGCGGCGTGCGCCGCCGGCGGGCGGCTCGTGCTCGTCGCCGGTGAGGCGGGGGTCGGCAAGACCGTGCTGCTGCGCCGGTTCTGTGAGCGCCAGCCGGCGCGCGTGCTGTGGGGCGACTGCGACGCGCTGTTCACGCTCTCCCCGCTCGGCCCGCTGGTCGACATCTCGGCGCTCACGGGCGGCGAGCTCGAGCGCCGCGTCGCCGGCGGCGAGCCGCCGCATGCCGTGGCCGCGGCGCTGCTGCGCGAGCTCGCGCGCGAGCCCGCGGTCGTGGTGTTCGAGGACGTCCACTGGGCCGACGAGGCCACGCTCGACCTGCTGCGGCTGCTGAGCCGGCGGATCGCGTCCGTCGGCGCAATGATCGTCGCCACGTATCGCGACGACGAGCTCGATCGCACGCATCCGCTGCGGATCACGCTCGGCGAGCTCGCGCGCCGCGACAGCACCGACCGGCTGCGGCTCGTGCCGCTGTCGGTCGCCGCGGTGGCGGAGCTGGCGGCGCCGCACGGGGTCGATCCCGGCGAACTGCACCGGCGCACGGCCGGGAACCCGTTCTTCGTCACCGAGGCGCTGGCGGCGGGCGGCCTGCGGCTGCCCGGGACGGTCCGCGACGCGGTGCTGGCGCGCGTCACGGCGCTCAGCCCGCCGGCGCGGCAGCTGCTCGACGCGGTCGCGGTCGTGCCCGGGACGGTGTCGCTGCCGCTGCTCGAGACGCTCGCCGGCGACGCGCTCGAGCATCTCGAGGAGTGCCTGGCCTGCGGCGTGCTCGGCTCGGTCAACGCCGGCGTGGCGTTCCGGCACGAGCTCGCGCGGGTCGTCGTCGAGGAGACGCTCGCGCCCCACCAGCGGCTGGCGCTGCACCGGCGCGCGCTCGGGGCGCTGAGCGATCCGGCCCGGCTCGCCTACCACGCCGAGGGCGCGGGCGACGCGGACGCGGTGCTGCGCTTCGCGCCCGTCGCCGCCGAGCGCGCGGCCGCCGTGGGCGCCCACCGCGAAGCCGCGGCGCAGTACGCGCGCGCGCTGCGCTTCGCGACCGCGCCGGCCGAGCGCGCGCACCTGTACGAGCGCCGCTCGCGCGAGTGCTACGTGGCCGACCAGCACGACGAGGCGATCGAGGCGCTGCGCTGCGCGCTCGACTGCCACCGGGCGCGCGGCGACCGCCGCGGCGAGGGCGACGCGCTGCGCGCGCTGTCGACGATCCTCTGGTGCCCCGGGCTGGCCGGCGAGGCCGAGCGGACCGGGCACCAGGCGGTCGCGGTGCTCGAGCCGCTCGGGCGCGGGCAGGAGCTCGCGCGCGCCTACGGGAACCTCGCGGGGCTGGCGATGAACCGCGAGGACGCGCGCGAGGCCGCCGTCTGGGGGGAGCTGACGCTCGCGCTCGCCCGCGAGCTCGGCGACGCGGCGATCGAGGCCCGCGCGCTGGACGCGCTCGGCACGATCGCGTTCCTGGTCGACGGGCCGCCGGCCCGGGCGACCTCCGAGCGTGGGCTCGAGCTGGCGCTCGGCGCCGGGCTGATCGAGGATGCGCTGCGCGCGTACGTGAACCTCGGCTGGGCGGCGGTGCGCCATCGCGCCTATGCGCTCGCCCGCCGTTACCTGGCAGCCGGGCTCGAGTACGCGAACGACCCGGGGCAGGACATGTGGCGGCTCTACCTGCTCGCCTACCGGACCCGCGCCGACCTCGAGCAGGGCCAGTGGACGCGGGCCGCCGAGACGGCGGCGCTGATCGTGCAGGAGCGGCGCGCCTCGGCGCTGCCCGTGATGATCGCGCTGACCGTGACCGGGCGGGCGCGCGCACGCCGCGGCGACCCGGATCCGTTTGGCCCGCTGGACGAGGCGCTGACGCTCGCGGGGCCGGAGCTGCAGCGCGTCGAGCCGGTCGCCGTCGCGCGCGCCGAGGCGGCGTGGCTGGCCGGCGACGATGCGCGGGCGGTGGCCGAGACCGAGCGGGTCCTCGCGCTCGCGCAGCGGTCCGGCGCGGGCTGGGTGCTCGGAGAGCTGGCGTGCTGGCGGCGCCGCGCCGGCGTCCAGGAGACGCTCACCGGCGACATCGCGGAGCCGTGGGCGCTCGAGCTCGCGGGCGAGCACGAGCGCGCCGCGGCCTGCTGGACCGCGCTCGGCTGCCCGTACGACGCGGCGCTCGCGCTCGCCGGCGCCGCCGACGTCGACCTGCTGCGCCGGGCGCTCGACGAGCTGCTGGCGCTGGACGCCAAGGCCGCCGCGGCGCGCGTCGGCCGGCGGCTGCGCGAGCGCGGAGCGGCCGGGCTCCCGCGCGGGCCGCGCGCCGCCACGCGCGAGAACCCGGCGCAGCTGACCGCCCGCGAGCTCGAAGTGCTGGCGCTGGTCGCCGACGGCCTGCGCAACCGCGACATCGCCGCGCGCCTGTTCGTCTCGACCAAGACGGTCGACCACCACGTCTCGGCGATCCTGCGCAAGCTCGGGGTGCGCACGCGCGGCGAGGCCGGCGCCCGAGCTCAGCAGCTCGGGCTCCAACATCGGTAACGCGCGCTCGCCAACCTGGGGAACCTTCCCGATGCGGCCGCCCCGGACCCGGCCGTAGGTTCTGTCAGCGCACGAACCCGAACCTCTGGAGGTCCAACATGCCGCGCTATGTCGTCGAGCGCTCGTTCGCCCACGGCCTGAACCTCGCGGCCACCCCGCAAGGCGCCGACCACTGTCTCGGCGTCGTCCGCCGCAACGAGCGTGAAGGCGTCACGTGGCTGCATTCCTACGTCAGCAGCGACCACCAGCGGTCCTATTGCGTCTACGACGCGCCCGACCCTGAGGCGATTCGCCGCAGCGCCTCGCACAACGACCTCCCCGTGGACCGCATCACCCAGGTCCGCGTCCTCGATCCCTACTTCCACCACTGAGAAGGAGCCCCGCGATGCACAGCCTCCTCGGCATCGTGGCCGCCTTCATGCACCGCTCGAGCGCGCCCGCGCGCCCTTCAATCAGAGCTGACCAGCGCGCGCGGGTGACCGGAATACGTGAACTGGGCCCGGACCGGCAGTGCGACGTCGGCACCCGGCGGCGCGTGATGCGCCGTCGGGTGCGCCGGCGGCCGGGCCGCCGCCGACGCGAGCGCCGGCTGGACGGCGAAGAGCACGAGTGCCGACGCGGTGACGGCGGCCGCGCGCCGCAGCACGCCGGTCATGCCGTCACCTCGTAGAGCGAGCTGAACCCGCTCACGGCCTTGCCGTGCTGCTGGACCCAGGACGCGATGGCGGAGTTGCCGCGGTCTGGGCCGCCCCCGCCACCGGACAGCAGCACGTACTTGAGCTCGCCCTTGGCCACCATGGCCGCCAGCTGGGCGACGGTCGGCGCATTGTCGCCGCCGCTGAAGCCGCCGATTGTCACGACCGCCTTGCCGGTCGCGATGATGATCGGCCCGGTCGTCTGCGAGCCGGTCGCCGCGACCAGGTACTTCGCGGAGCCCTGGTGCGCGAGCAGGTAGGAGATCTCGCTCGTGCTGACCGACGCGCCGCCACCGAAGCCGCGCGCCAGCGCGCCAGCGGGCGGCGTGCCGCCGCGTGGGCCGCCGCGGCCGAACCCGCCGCCGCCGCCGGGGCCGCCCATGCTCTGGCCGGCCGGGCCGGCGACCACGTTGTTGCCGTCAAGCGTGCGCGTGAGGTTCGCGGCGCTGTAGGCGGCGGGGCCGCCGGCCAGGGCCAGCGCGCCGGCGACGGCGGCGACCGCGAGCAGCGCACGCGGGGCGCGCAGGCGCAGCGCGAACGAGGCGGCGATGGCGACCGCCGCGGCCATCGGGATCGCGGCGCTCAGCCACGGCGCGAAGTCCGGCGTACGGCCGAGCAGCGACACCGCGAGCCAGGCGCTGCCGGCGATCGTCGCGTCGAGCAGCGCGAGGCCGAGCCACGAGCGGCGCGCCCAGCCCCACAGGCTCACGACGCCGCCGCCGGCGAGCGCCGCCACCGCGGGCGCCAGCGCGCTCACGTAGTACGGGTGGAAGATGCCCTGCTGGCTGCTGAACACGGCCACGTGGACGAGCGCCCAGACGCCGAACACCACGTAGCCGGCGCGGCGCAGGTCCGTCCGCGGCGCGCGCCGCGTGAGCCACAGGCCGGCCACGAGCGAGACGGCGGCGAGCGGCAGCAGCCAGGCGATCTGGCCGCCGACCTGGTCGTTGAACATCCGCCACAGGCCGGCCGCGCCGCCGAAGCTCACGCCGCCGCCGCCCCTGCCGCTCTCGTTGCCGGTCAGGCGGCCGAAGCCGTTGTAGCCGAAGATCAGGTTCCAGACCGAGCCGTCGGTCGACCCGCCGATGTAGGGGGCGGACCCGGGCCACAGCGTGGCTGCGACGGGCCACGCCGCGCTGACTGCGGCCATCACCATCCCCGCGATCGCGAGCTGGCGGACACGCACGAGCAGCCGCGGCGGGCCCGCGAGCAGGTAGACGGCGCCGAGCGCCGGGACGACCATCCAGCCCTGGAGCATCTTGGTCATGAAGGCGAGGCCGACGAACGCGCCGGCCCAGGCGAGGTGCTTGCCGCGCCCGGACTCGAGCGCCCGCACGACGAAGTAGGCCGAGCAGATCATCAGTAGCACGAGCAGGGCGTCGGGGTTGTCGACGCGCCCGATCGCCACGGTCACCGGGGTCAGGGCGAGCGCCAGCGCGGCGGCGATCCCCGCGGCCGGCCCGAAGACGCGCCGCACCGTCGCGAACAGCATGCCGACGGCGGCGATCGTGCACAGCGCCTGCGGCAGCAGGATCGAGAAGCTCGAGAAGCCGAACACGCGCGCCGAGAGGCCCATCAGCCACAGCGACAGCGGCGGCTTGTCGACGGTGATGAAGCTGCCGGGGTCGAGCGAGCCGAAGAACCATGCCTTCCAGCTGACGCTGGCCGACTTGGCGGCGGCCGCGTAGTACTCGTTGGAGTAGCCGTTGCGCGTCAGGTCCCAGAGGACGAGGACGGCTGCGAGCGAGAGCACGGCGAGCAGCGAGGGCAGCACCCAGCCGGGGCTGCGCGTGGCGGCGCGCGCATGCCGCCGCGCGCGCGGGAGTGAGGAGGAGATGGCAGACATGTCAGTGTCCGGCGCGCTCGAGCGCCGCGTGGTCGAGGTGGTCGAGATGGCGCCGGCGCGCGAATACCCAGGTGCGCAGCGCCACGTAGCGGGTGACGGTCGCGGTCAGGGTCGCCGCGGTCAGCACGGCGAGCTCGAGCGCGCGCGAGGGCGCCGCATCGAGGCCGTGCAGCAGCCCGAGCGCGCCGTTGGTCAGCGCGAGCGTGAGCAAGAAGACCGCGGCGCCGCGTACATGGTCGCGCGCGAGCGCCTCGCGCCCGCGGATGCCGAACGTGAGCCGGCGGTTGGCCGCGGTGTTCGCGACCGCGGTGATCGCCAGCGCGGCGGCGTTCGCCCCGCCCGTCCCGAGCGCCGGCGCCAGCAGCAGGTAGAGGATCGCGTAGACCAGCGTGGAGACGACGCCGATACCCATGAAGCGGGCCACCGGCCCGCTGGCCAGCAGCCGCGCCACGCCGCGCAGGTCGGTCAGCGCGGTGTGCACGACGTCGACGCGCGAGTCGGGGTCGTCGACCCAGTCGACCGGTACCTCGTGGATGCGCAGCCCGCGCCGCTGCGCCAGCACGAGCAGCTCGGTGTCGAAGAACCAGCCGTCGTCGCGCACCGCCGCGAGCAGCCCGTCGAGCGCGTCGCGGCGCGCGGCCTTGAAGCCGCACTGGGCGTCCGAGAAGCGCGCCCGCAGGACGGCGTGCAGCAGTCGGTTGTACGTGCGTGAGATGAGCTCGCGCTTCGGGCCGCGCACGACGCGCGAGCCGTTGGCCAGCCGCGTGCCGATCGCGAGGTCGCTGTGGCCGGACATCAGCGGCGCCACCAGCGGCAGCAGCCCGCGCAGGTCGGTCGAGAGGTCGACGTCCATGTAGCTGACGACGCGCGCGTCGCTCGCCGTCCAGGCGCTGCGCAGCGCGCGCCCGCGGCCCTTGCGCTCCAGCCGCAGCGCCTGGACCGACGGCAGCGAGCGCGCGAGCCGGCCGGCGATCTCGCTCGTCGCGTCGGTCGACGCGTTGTCGGCGATCACGATCCGCCAGCTGAACGGGAAGCCGTCGCTCAGGAAGCGGTGCAGGCGGCGGATGCTCTGCTCGAGCGCGCGCTCCTCGTTGTAGACGGGGACGACGATGTCGACGTCCGGTGCCGCGGCGACCGCGCGGCGGCTGATGGTCTCGTGCGGTGCGAGCGTTGGCATGAGACCAGCTTCGGCGCGCGCCGTAAGAGCGCGCTGGGGTCAGGCTGAGAGAACGCTGGGAGGCGAGGCGGTCGGGTCGCGCGGCAACTCGGGTTCGAGCCAGATGAGCGCCTCGCGGATCAGCGCGCCGGCGTCGGGACGCAGCCGGGCGCCGGCGCAGCGGTCGATCTCGGCCAGCGCCTCGGCGCGCGCGAGCGCGGGGCGGTAGGGCCGGCCCGCGATCATCGTGTCGTAGGCGTCGGCGATCGCCAGGAGCTGCGCGCCGTCCGGGATCGCGCCGCCGGCCAGGCCGTCCGGGTAGCCACGGCCGTCCCAGTCCTCGTGGTGGTGCGCGACCCAGGCGACCTGGTCGGGGTCGAGCACGCCGGTGCCCATCGCGGCGCCGATGCGGGCGTGCTGGCGCACGTGCTCGCGCTCGAGCGCCGACAGCGGGCCGGGGCGGTTCAGCAGCGCGTGCGGGAGCAGCGCCTTGCCGGCGTCGTGGACCCGGCCGGCCTGATGCAGGCGCGCCTGCGCATGCGGTCCCCAGCCGCGGACCTCTGCGAGCGCGACGGCGAGCCGCGCCGTGCGGGCGCCGTGGCCGTCGGGGTCGCCGAACCCGGCGGCGAGCCGCCGAGCGGCGTCGGGCGACCAGGCGAGCGCGGCGTCGCGGCCGTGCGTCTTGGCCCAGTAGAGCGCTTCGTCGGCGCGCTCGAGCAGCGCGCCGCCGGCCGTCTCGAGGTCGCAGACCCCCATCGACGCCGTGATCGCGAGGGTACCGATCGGCGCCGAGCGGATCGCGTCGCGCAGCCGCTGGGCGGCGACCAGCGCGCCCGCGGCATCGACGTCAGGCAGCATCCACGCGAACTCCTCACCGCCGATCCTGGCCACGGTGTCCCCCGCCCGCGCCGCGCCGGCGAGCCGCGCGGCGGCGCCCGCCAGCACGCGGTCCCCCGCCGGGTGGCCGTGCTCGTCGTTGACGGCCTTGAAGTGGTCGAGGTCGATCACGACGACGCTGAGCGGGCGGCCGGCGGCGGCCAGGCGCCGTGCCTGCGCCTGCAGGCGGTCGCGGAACGTGCGCTGGTTGAGCAGCCCGGTCAGGCCGTCGTGGATGGCACGGTGCGCGAGCGCCGACACGGTGACTACTGCGCCGCAGCGGCCCTCGGAGATCACCCACGGCGTGACGTTCACGAGCGCCATCCGTCCGTCGACCTCGATCTCGGCCTCGCCGGCCTCGGGGAGCCAGTCGGGCGCGGGGCCGCCGGCCGGCGCGTCGGCGCGGTTGCTCACCAGCACCTCGCCGTCGCAGACGACCAGCACGTCGTCGCGCAGCGCCTGCAGCGCGGCGAGCGCCGCGGCGTGGGTCAGCTCGGAGGGCGTCACGCTGCCAGCATCGGCATGCTCGCTGAGAACTGCCTGGGAGAGACGTCCCTAGGCGGGCAGGACGACCGCGAACTCGGCGCCGCCGTCCGCGGCGTTGGCGGCGGCGACCGTGCCGCCGTGGGCGTCGACGATCGCGGCGACGATCGCGAGCCCCAGCCCGGCGCCGCCCCTGCCGCGCTCGCGCCCGCCCTCGGCGCGCCAGAAGCGCTCGAACAGCGCGCCGGCGTCATCGGTCGGCAGGCCGGGCCCGTGGTCGCGCACCGTGAGCCGCGCCTGTCCGGCGTCGCAGCTGACGGTCACCTCGATCGGCGTCCCCGGCGGCGTGTGCACGAGCGCGTTGCGCAGCAGGTTGGCGAGCACCTGGCGCAGCTGGTGGGGATCGCCGGCGACCGCGGCGGGCACGGCCTCGAGCGCGATCGCGCGGTCGGGGGCGGTGACGCGCGCGTCGTCGACGGCGTCGCGCGCCAGCGCGGCCAGGTCGACGGCGACGTGCGGCGCCGCGCGCACCTCGTCCAGGCGCGCCAGCGTCAGCAGGTCCTCGACCAGCACGCCCATGCGGGCGGCCTCGTCCTCGATGCGCCGCATCGCCTTCGCGACGTCCTCGGGCGAGCGCGCCGCGCCCATCCGGAACAGCTCCGCGTAGCCGCGGATCGACGCCAGGGGCGTGCGCAGCTCGTGCGACGCGTCGGCGATGAAGCGCTGCAGCCGCTCCTGGCTTGCCTCGCGCTCGGCGAACGCCTGCTCGAGCCGGTCGAGCATGCGGTTCAGCGCGCGGCCGAGCCGGCCCACCTCGGTGCGCGGGTCGGTCGACTGGACGCGGTGCGACAGGTCGCCGCCCGCGATCGCGGCCGCCGTGTGGCCCATGCGGTCCAGCGGAAGCAGCCCGACGCGCACGACGACCCACGCGAACAGCCCGATCACCCCGAGCACGCCGGCGATGATCAGCCCCTCGACGAGCAGCAGCTGGTTGAGCGCCTGCGTGGTGGCCGAGAGCGGCACGGCGACGACGAGCGTGCCGCCGCCTGAGACGCTCGTGGAGAGCACGCGGTAGCCGCCGGACGTGACCGGCTTGTCGAGCGGCAAGCTGGCCGGCAGCTCCGGCGGCGTGCCCGTCTCGTCGTCGCCCAGGAACCCGCTGGCGACGGCCTTGCCGGACGCGTCGCGCAGCTGGCCATAGGTCTCCTGCGGGGGCCCGCCGCCGGCGGGCGGCCCGCCGCCGTCGCGCCGGTCGCCGAAGTCGGCGCGCGGGTGGCTGCCCATGTCCTCCCCACCGGACAGCTTGCCGCCCAGCGGGAACACCGCCGCCTGCAGCTGGTTGTCGACGCGGTCGAGCAGGAAGTTGCGCTGCGTCGCGTAGGTGATCGCGCCGACGAGCAGCATGCCGGCCGCCGCGAGCGCGAGCACGCCCGTGACGAGGCGCCCGCGCAGCGAGGCGATCATGGCCGTGGCGGTCGCAGCGTGTAGCCGACGCCGCGGACGGTGTGGATCAGCGACGGGCCGTGGATGTCGAGCTTCTTGCGCAGGTAGCTGACGTAGGTCTCGAGCACGCGCGCGTCGCCGCCGAAGTCGTAGTCCCACACGTGGTCGAGCAGCTGCGCGCGCGTCAGCACCCGGCGCGGGTTGAGCATCAGGTAGCGCAGCAGCCGGTACTCGGTCGCGGTCAGGTCGATCGGCTCGCCGGCGCGCGAGACCTCGCGCGTGTCCTCGTCGAGCTCGAGGTCCTCGAACGTCAGCCGCGACGAATCGGCCTCCGCGCGCCCGGAGCGCCGCAGCACGTTGCGCACGCGCGCGAGCAGCTCCTCGAGGCTGAACGGCTTGGTGACGTAGTCGTCGCCGCCCGTCGTGAGCCCGCGGAGCTTGTCCTCCGCGGAGTCACGGGCGGTGAGGAAGATGATCGGCGTCCCGGCGCGCTCGGACCCCAGCCGCTTGGCGACCTCGAAGCCCTCCATGTCGGGGAGCATCACGTCGAGCACGATCAGGTCGGGGCGGAAGGAGGCCACGGCCGCGAGCGCGCCCGCACCGGTGCTCGCGGACTCGACCGCGAAGCCCTGGAAGCGCAGCGCCATCGAGATCACGTCCACGATGTTCGGCTCGTCGTCGACGACCAGGACGCGGTTTGACTCACTCATCGCAGCCAGTATCGGCCGCGAAGCTGTGAGTTTCCTGGGACTACTGTGTGAAATCGGGCCGGTCGAGCACGCGCAGCCACGTTCCGTCGGGCTGCCGGCGCACGACCTGGGCGCGCGAGCCGGCCTCGTCCTGCGCGGGCGTGGCTGTCAGCGCGAGGTCGCCGAGGACGAGCGTCGGCAGGGGCGTCTCGTACTCGAAGTGCGGCCGGCCCGCCAGCAGTTGCGCGTAGAGCGCGCGGATCGCCTGGTGCCCGGCGGTCAGCTCTCCTGGCGGGAACGCGATCAGGGCGTCCGGTTCGTAGAGGGCGACCAGACCGTCGATGTCGCCGGCGTTGACGGCGTCGACGAACAGGCGCGTGATGTCTTCGGGGGTGTGTGCCTTGCTCATGTCCACAGGGTCGCCGCCGCGACTCAGAATCACAACAGCTGATTGTGCTGCGAGCTAGCATCGCTGCGTATGGAGCTGCGGCAGCTCGAATACCTCGTGGCGGTCGCGGAGGAGGCGAGCTTCACCCGCGCCGCCGAGCGCGTGCACGTCGCCCAGTCGGGCGTCAGCGCGCAGGTGCGAAAGCTCGAGCGCGAGCTCGGCCAGGAACTCCTCGACCGCTCGCGGCGCGCGGTCACGCCCACGCCCGCCGGGGAGGCGGTGCTGCCCTTCGCGCGGCAGGCGCTGGCGGCGGTCGCCGGCGTGCGGCACGCGATCGACGAGCTGACCGGGCTCACCAGCGGCCAGGTGCGGATCGGCATGGTGACCTCCTCCCCGCGCGTCCTGATCGACGTCCTGGCGCGCTTCCACCGGGCCCACCCCGGCGTCGAGCTGACGCTCGTCGAGGCCGCGGCCGCGGGCGTGCTGGCCGGCGTGCGCTCCGGTGCGCTCGACCTCGGCTTCACGGCGCTCGGCCCCGAGCGCCCCGCCGGCGTCGCGTTCCAGACGATCTCCGAGGTCGCGGTCGTCGCCGCCGTCAGCCACGACCATGCGCTGGCCCGGCGCGCCGAGCTCACGCTCGAGGAGCTTGCCGATTACCCCCTCATCAGCCTCCCGCCCGGCACCGGCCTGCGCGCCATCCTCGATGCCGCCTGCGCGGCCGCGGGCGTGACGCCGCGGATCGCGTTCGAGGCCTCGGACCCCCGGCTGCTCGCCGCGTTCGCCGCGCGCGGCTTCGGCGCCGCGATCCTGCCCGCGCCCGAGGCCGGCGGACTGCATGCGCTCGCGCTGGGCCTGCACGGCCGGTTCGCGCTGGCCTGGCGCGAGGGCGCGCCGTCCAGCCCCGCCGCGCGGGCGCTCATCTCACACGCGCGGAGTAGTTTCTGAGTGACTATGCGTGCGCCATTCCAGCTGGACCTCCACGTACCGAACTTCAACTGGCCGGGCACCGAGCCCGAGACGCTGTTCGAGAAGCTGAGCGAGATCGCCACGACCGCCGAGAGCTCGGGCTTCAGCTCGCTCTCGCTGATGGACCACCTGCACCAGATCCCGGGCGTCGGCCCGCGCGAGAACTACATGTTCGAGGGCTCGACGATGCTCTCGGCGATCGCGGCGCGGACCTCGACGATCAACCTCGGCCTGCTGGTCGGCGGCGTGATGTACCACAACCCCGCCAAGCTGGCCAAGATCACGACGACGATCGACATCGTGTCCGGCGGGCGCGCCGTGCTGGGCATCGGCGCCGGCTGGTTCGAGGAGGAGCACAACGCCTACGGCATCCCGTTCCCGCCGCTCAAGGAGCGCTTCGAGCGCCTCGAGGACACGCTGAACATCGCCCGCCTGATGTTCACGGAGGCCGAGGCGAGCTACACCGGCACGCACCACTCGATCACCAATGCGCTCAACAACCCCAAGCCGCTGCGCGGCGACATCCCGATCCTGATCGGCGGCAGCGGCGAGCGCAAGACGCTGCGGATGGTCGCCCAGTACGCCGACGGCTCGAACTTCTTCGGCGATCTCGAGCGCGTCAAGCACCTGCTCGGCGTGCTCGAGGGCCATTGCGAGAAGCTCGACCGCGACCCCGCCGAGATCACGAAGACGCGGATGGCGCGGATCGCCCTCGCGTCCTCCGAGGGCGAGGCGCAACGCAAGTTCGCGCAGCTCACCGCGGGCCTGTCGGGAGAGGTGCTCGAGCGCGTGCGCGCCATGACGTTCGTGGGCGACGCGGACGCGATCGCCGAGCAGGCCCAGCCCTACATCGACGCGGGGCTGGACGGCTTCACGATCGTGCTGCCCGACATCGAGGACCTCGAGGTCGTGGCGCAGGTCGGCGAGGCGCTCGGCGCCGTGGTGGGCACCACGTCGCGCTGAGCGCGGCCCGGGTGGCGCCCGCCGCGAAGGCGGGCGCCACTAGGAGTGCGCGACGCGCGCGTCGGCGCGGTGCAGCCACTCGACGAAGCGCGGCGTCTTGCGGTGCGCCTCGGCGACCAGCTCGACGAACCGCAGCAGCAGCTCGGGATCCGGCGCGCGGTTGAGCACGCCGTCGAGCGCGGCGACGTCGCCGCCCTGGCGCTCCCACACCCAGTAGGGCGCGTCGTGCAGGGCCAGCGTCCCGCCGATGCGCCCGCCGCAGCCGTACTTGGCCGCGAAGCGCTGCGCCAGCTCCAGCCGGTCGTCGTTGGGCGTCCAGGCGTAGCGCGAGCGGACGCGGAACTCGAACGCGTCATGCAGGAGCGCGAGCTGGCGCAGGTCCGAGCGCAGCGGATCGTCGTCGTCGATCCGCTCGAGGATCTCCGCCACCTGCTCGCCCACCTTGCCGCGGCCCCAGCCCCAGGTGCGCATCAGCATCGGGTCGCGGGCCATGGCGTGCTCGATCCCTGTCTCAGGCTCGAAGCCGGGAACGGAGAGCGACATGAGTCGAGCTTCCCACGCCCGTGAGCAAAACGCCAGTCGTTGCGTCAGGGCTCGATCAAAACCTTCAGGCTTCCGGGCGACGCCAGGTGCTCGAGCGCGTCGCGGGTGTTTTCCAGCGCAAACGCGCCGGAAACCAGCGGCTCGGTGCGCACGCTTCCCTGCTCGATCAGGCCGATCGCCTCCTCCCAGTAGCCGACGGAGCCGAGCACGCCGATCAGGTCGATGTCGCGGGTCACGAGCGCGTCGAATCCGAACGCGATCGCCGGCGCGCCCGAGAGCCCGAGCGCGGCGATGCGGCCGCTGGGACGGACGGCGTCCAGCGCCGCGGCGATCGCCGCCGGACCGCCGGCGCACAGGATCACCACGTCGACCTCGTCCTCGTGGGGCGTGTCCGCGCGGAAGCCGAGCTGCTCGGCAGCCTGCCGGCGGTCGGCGCGCGTGTCCGTCACCCACACGCTGTCGGCGCCCTCGGCGCGCGCGCACTCGGCCGAGAGCAGCCCGATCGGGCCGGCGCCGACGATCAGCACGCCCTGGCCCGCGACCTGCGCGCGGCGGGCGGCATGCAGGGCCACCGCCGTCGGCTCCACGAGCGCCGCGGCGCGCGGCTCGAGGTCGACCTTGTGCGCGTAGCCCGCGGGGAACACGAGCCGCGAGGCCATCGCGCCGTCCATCCGCACGATCCCGGTCTCGGTGCGGTTGGCGCACACGTGCGGGCGCCCCGCCCGGCAGCGCACGCAGTGCCCGCAGCCGATCGCCACCTCGCCGACGACGCGGTCGCCGGGCGCGAAGCCGCCGGCGTGCGGGCCGACGTCCACGACGACGCCCGTCCACTCGTGGCCGGGAACGATCGGGTACCGCGAGAAGCCGTCGCGGAAGTACGCCATCGAGCCCTCGAAGATCTCGACGTCGGTGCCGCAGATGCCGACCGCCGTGGGCGCGATCAGCAGCTCGCCCTCGCCAGGGGTCGGGTCGGGACGCTCGACGAGCTCGATCCGCTCGCCGCCGTGGAACTCGATCGCGCGCATGCGCACATCCTCGCGGGCGCGGCGAGAATTGAACAACCGTCGAAGGAAGTCCGGACGGCTGACGCTGGTGACCGACCGCGCGAGGGCATAGCGTCGCCCGGCGATGCCCACGCTGGCCCCACCCGCGGCGGCGCCCGGTGCAGCGCCGCGCCCGCGAACCGACTTCGAGCGCGACGTGCGCGCCGTGGGGCGCCGCATCGCGACCGCACAGGCGGCCGCGGGCCGCCGGCTGCAGGACCGCGGGATGGAGCTGCTAGCGCGCGACCCGCAGCTGCGGGCGGCGCTGTTCCGGCTGGTCGACGTCGCGCCCGCGTGCGCGACGCCGCGCGAGCTCTCGCGCCACCTGCAGTCGCTGCTGGGCGAGGTCGACCGCCGGCTGCCGCCGGTCCCGGACCGCGCGCTGACCGGCCGCGTGGCGGGCCTCGCGGTCAACCGGATGGCGCGGCGCTTCATCGTCGGCGCGAGCCCCGGCGACGCCGCCGGGGCGCTGCGAGCCCTGTGGGAGTCGGGCGCGGCGACATCGGTGGACCTGCTCGGCGAGGCGACGGTGACGACCGCCGAGGCGCGCCGCTACGCGCGCCGCTGCGACGACGCGCTGCGCACGCTCGCGGCGGCCGCCCGCACCTGGCCCGCGCGGCCGGCGCTGGAGGCCGACTCGGCCGGGTCGCTGCCGCGCGTGAACCTGTCCGTCAAGGTCTCCGCGCTCACCGCGCGCGTGCGCGCCGAGGCGCCCGAGCTCGGCGTCGCCGACGCCGCCGGGCGCCTGCGCGCCCTGCTGCGCACGGCGCGCGAGGTCGGCGCGCACCTGCACGTCGACATGGAGTCGATGGACACGCGCGAGCTGATCATCGAGCTCGTGATCGCCGTGCTCGGCGAGCCCGAGTTCGCCGCCGGCCCGTCGGCCGGGATCGTGCTGCAGGCCTACCTGCGCGACGCCGACGAGCAGGCGCCCCGGTGCGCGAGGTGCTGGTCGACGCGCTGGCCGAGCTCGACGCCCAGCTCCCCTGGCGCGTGCCCGTGCTGGTCGCCGGCGAGCGCCGCGACGCTTGGAGCCTGCGCTCCGCCGACCCCGGCCGGCCGGACCGGATCGTGTCCGAGACGACCTGCGCCACCGCGGCCGACGTCGACGCCGCGGTGCGCGCCGCCGCGGCCGCGGCGCCCGCCTGGGAGGCGCGTGGGGCGCACGCGCGGGCCGCGATCCTCGCGCGCGCCGCGGGCGAGCTGCGCCGCCGCCGGGCGACACTCGCCGCGCTGGCGGTGCGCGAGTGCGCGAAGCCGTGGGCGGAGGCCGACGCCGACGTCTGCGAGGCGATCGACTTCCTCGAGTACTACGCCCAGCGCGCGATGGCGCTCGAGGGGTCCGGCGAGCTCGTGCAGCTCCCGGGCGAGCGCAACACGCTGCGCTATGCGGCGCGCGGCGTCGTCGCGGTGATCGGGCCGTGGAACTTCCCGCTCGCGATCCCGGCCGGCATGGTCGCCGCCGGGCTGGCGACCGGCAACGGCGTCGTGCTCAAGCCCGCCGAGCAGTCGCCGGCCTGCGCGCTGGCGGTGGTCGAGGCGCTGCATGGCGCGGGGGTGCCGCCGGAGGCGCTCGCGCTGCTGCCCGGTGAGGGCGACGTCGGCGCCGCGCTCGTCGCGCATCCCGGCGTGCACACGATCGCGTTCACCGGATCGGGCGCGGTCGGGCTCGAGATCCTCAAGCGCGCCGCCGAGCTGCGGCCCGGCCAGCGCCACCTCAAGCGCGTCGTCGCCGAGATGGGCGGCAAGAACTGCGTGATCGTCGACGCCGACGCCGACCTCGACGACGTGGTCCCGGCGCTCGCCTACAGCGCCTTCGGCTTCGCCGGCCAGAAGTGCAGCGCCGCCTCGCGCGCGCTCGTCCACGAGCGGATCGCCGGCGCGCTGACCGAGCGCCTGCGGGGCGCCGTCGAGGCGCTGCTGGTCGACCAGGCGCAGCGCTTCGGCGTCGACGTCCCGCCGGTGATCGAGCGCGCGGCGCAGGAGCGCGTCGAGCGCTACCTGGACATCGCCCGCGCCGAGGGCGCCGCCGTCTTCCAGCCGGGCGAGGCGCCGCCCGGCGGCTGGTTCGTGGCGCCCGCCGTGGTCAGCGGGCTGCCCGCCGGCTCGCCGGTGGCCGAGGAGGAGATCTTCGGCCCCGTGCTCGAGTTCGTGGAGCCGCGCGTGGTCACCGAGGACACGATGCGCCACGGGCTGGTGGTGTGAGCCATGATCCTGCACCCGTGGCGTCTGACCTCCAGGAGATCGTCGACGCCCTGAGCGTCCGCCTCGGGCGGCCGGTGCTGGTCGACGACCTCGAGTTGCGCCCGCTCGCGTACAGCACCCAGTTCGGCGAGCTGGACTCGGTGCGCACCGCCAGCATCCTCGGGCGCACCGCACCCGAGTCCGCGCGCGAGGCGCTGTTCGGCGCGGGCATCCGCGCTGCCACGGAGCTGGTGCGCATTCCCGCGCACCCCGCGATCGGCATGGAGGCGCGGATCTGCGTCCCGATCATGCGCGGCTCGCGCCGGCTCGGCTACCTGTGGCTGATCGAGGACACGCCGCTCAGCGCCGATGACCTGCGGCTCGCGCGCGGCGCGGCGTCCGAGGCCGCGTCGCTGCTGCAGTCCGAGGCCGACGCGCAGCTGGACCGGCGGCGCCGCGAGCAGGGGCAGATCGCGGCCCTGCTCGGTTCCGACGCGGCCGCCTCCGAGCGCGCCGCCGAGGCGCTGGAGACCGACCGCTACGTGCCGCTGCGGCCGCTGGTCGTGTGCGTCGCGTCGCTGCCCGGCGATCCGGACCGCGGCGCGCTGGCCGACGGCATCGACCACTTCCGCGCCCGCGCGCCCGGCAAGCACGCGCTGTGTGGCGAGCTCGGGGGCCGCGCGGTGTGCGTCGTCGCCGCCCACGGGACCGCGCGCGGCGCCGCGCTGGCCGAGACGCTGGAGCGCGGCGCGCTGGTCGGCGAGGGCGACGCGGTCTCCGACCTGCGCGACGCCCCGCGCTCCTACCGCCGCGCGCTGGCCGCGTTACAGGTGGCGGGCGAGTCCGCGAGCCGCGTGGCGCGCTGGGACGATCTGCGCGCCTACCGGCTGCTGACGGCGCTGCCTCAGACCGCGCTCGAGGACATCCCGGCGGGCCTGCGGAAGCTGCTGGCCGGCGGGCACGAGCAGCTGGTGCTGACGCTCGAGACCTACCTCGACCACGCGGGCGACGTGAAGAGCACGTCGGCGGCGCTGTGGCTGCACCGCACGAGCCTCTACTACCGGCTGCGCCGGATCGAGGAGGTCGCGGGCGTCGATCTCAACCGCGGCGAGGACCGGCTGCTCTGCCACGTCGCGCTGCGGCTGGCGCGGCTGGCCGGCGGCTAGCTACGACGGCAGCTTCTCGCCCGCGGAGGCGACCTCGACCATCTGGGAGGTCCGGACCAGCTTCACGCGCGGGCGGCCCTGCGGCTCGCCCAGCTCGGTCTCGTGCTCGTCGATCGCCCGCCAGCCCGCCCACGTGACGAGGTCCGGGCAGCGCTCGGCGTAGAACGCGTGCGAGCAGTCGCTGCCCGGCGTGTTCAGGCGGCCGGCCTCGCGATCCTCGAGAATCCTGGCGACCGTGTCCGCGGCGTCCTTCTTGTTCGTGCCGATCACGCCCGACGGCCCGCGCTTGACCCAGCCGACGACGTACTCGCCCGGCAGCGGCCGGCCGTCGTCGCCGGTCACGCGGCCGCCGTCGTTGCGGATCAGGCCGCGGCGCTCGTCGAAGGGGATGCCGGCCAGCGGCGTGCCGCGGTAGCCGATCGAGCGCAGGACGAGGCCGCAGGCGATCACCTCGTGCTCGCCGGTCGGCACGGCGCGGCCGTCCACGAGCCGGTTGCGGACGACCCGAACCCCGGTCACGGGCCCGTCCTCGCCCTCGCCGAGGATCTCGACCGGCGAGGTCAGGAAACGCAGCTCGACGCGGTGCCGGCGACCGCTCGGCTCGCGCTGCGCGTACTCGCGCAGGAGCTCGACGTTGCGGCGCGAGGTCGGGTCGTCCTCGAGGCTGCGCTCGCTCTCGGGGTCCAGCTCGAGGTCGGCCGGGTCGACCTTGATGTCGGCGCGCGTGAGCTCCCCCAGCTCGCGCAGCTCGGGCGTCGTGAACGCGGCCTGGGCGGGTCCGCGGCGGCCCAGCATGATCACTTCGTGGACCTGGGCGGTGGCGAGCGGGCCGACGGCGTGATCGGCGGTGTCGGTCACCGCCACCTCGTCGGGGTCGAGCACCAGCATGCGGGCGACATCGACCGCGACGTTGCCGTTGCCGATCACCACGGCGCGCGTGGCATCGAGCCCGAACGACAGGTCGGCGTAGTCGGGATGGCCGTTGTACCAGGCCACGAACTCGGTCGCCGCATGCGAGCCGGGCCGGTCCTCGCCGGGGATGCCGAGCCGGTTGTCGGACGCCGTCCCGACCGCGTAGAGCACGACGTGGTAGCGCTCGAGCAGGTCCTCGCGCGAGATGTGCTCGCCCAGCTCGACGCCGCCGAAGTAGCGGAAGTCCGGGTGCGCGGCGGTCTTCTCGTAGACGCGCGTGACGCTCTTGATCTTCGGATGGTCGGGCGCCACGCCGGCCCGCACGAGCCCGAACGGGGTGGGCAGCAGCTCGATCAGGTCGACGGCGAAGCCGGCCTTCAGCAGCTGGTCGGTCGCGTAGAAGCCGGAGGGGCCGGCGCCCACGACGGCCGCGCGCGGGGGTTCGTCGATCATGCCCTGGGATCCTAGAAGCGTTCGAGCCTCCATGGTCGAGCCGGCAGCAGCGGGTCGAGCGTGCGGTGCTCGACGCAGCCGATGAAGACGCCGAGGCTGTACGCGAAGTCGTCCGCGAGCCGCAGCGGGCGCGGATCGGCCAGGATCGCGGCGATCAGGACCCGGCGCGGCGCGAGCGGCCACCACGCGCGCCGGATCGCGTCGGCCACGACGCGGTGCGAGCGCAGCGTGCCGAGGCCGGCGATCCGGGCGGCCGTGCGCCACGGCAGCTCGCGCGCCAGCAGCGCCGTCGCGGTCGCCGTGATCGCGACCGCGGCGCCGGGGCGTTTGAGCGCGAGCGCGACGTAGGCCGCGGTCGTCCACGGGTCCACGCGCAGCGGGCGCGCGTTGCCGGGATGGCGCCTGGCCAGCGGCGCGGAGGTGCGCCCGTAGTAGACGCGGCGGGCGAACCACGCGCCGGGCGAGGTGCGATGCGCGTGCGCCACCTGCCCCGCCGGCTCGTAGCGCACGTACGGCACGCGCCAGCAGAAGTCGACGTCCTCGCCGCCGCGCAGGGTCTCGTCGAAGCGCAGGTGGCGGCGCACGACGAGCGCCGCGCCGGGAACGAACGGCACGCGGCCGCCCGGGATCACGCGCGCGGGCAGCGGCCCGCGATCGAGCGGCGAGTGGCGCGCCTCGTAGCGCCCCAGAACCCCCTCGTGCCCCAGCGCGACGATCCGCGGCGCCACCGCGCCCAGCTCCGGGTCCTCGAAGTGCGGCACGAGCGCCTCGAGCCAGCCCGGCCGCGGGACGCAGTCGCTGTCGAGCAGCGCGACGAGCTCGTGGCGCGCCGCCGCCAGCCCCGTGTTGCGCGCCGCGCCGGCGCCGCGCCGATGCGCGTGCCGGAGCACGCGCGCGCCGCCGGCCGCGGCCCGGATCGCGGCCGCGTCCCGCGACGCGTCGTCGACCACGATCACGTCGTCGCTCTCCACGGCGGCCAGCGCCCGCGCCAGCGCCGCGGGGCGGTCGCGTACCGGGATCACCACGCTGACGGGCACGAGCGGGCCCGCGGGCTCCGGCTGGGCGAGGTTGCGCATGATCAGTTCGCGATCGCTCAGCCGCCCGCGCACGATCGCGAACGGCTCCCCGCCGATCAGCAGATCTCGCTCCAGGCGCACGGTCGGGTCGATTCTCACCTGGCGCCGCGACATGTCGCAGCGAGTGTTACGTTCCCGTCGGAGCCTGAGAAGGGAGAGCGCATGTCCGTGCCCGTCGAGATCCCGCCCGCGCCCGTCGACGAGGAGCCACCGGAGGACGAGTTGGTCGAGGAGGAGCTGCTGGTCGAGGACGTCTCGATCGACGGCATGTGCGGCGTGTATTGATGCCCTTCGACCTCGAGCGCGCCTGGGCCCTGGACCCGCAGGTCGCGCTCCGGCCCGAGCCGTTCGGCGCCCTGGCCTACCACTTCGGCACGCGCCGGCTGTCGTTCCTGAAGTCGCGCACGCTGGCCGACGTGGTCGCGTCGCTGGCCGAGCAGCCGAGCGCACGCGCGGCGTGCGACGCCGCGGGCGTGGGCGCCGCCGAGCTGCCGCGCTACCAGCGCGCGCTGGCCACCCTGGCCGAGTCGGGGATGATCCGGTGAAGCTCCTCGAGCACTTCGAGCGAGGCCTGGACGCGCCGATCTGCCTGACCTGGGAGCTGACCTACGCGTGCAACCTCGCGTGCGTGCACTGCCTCTCGAGCTCGGGGCGGCGCGACCCGCGCGAGCTCTCGGGCGCCGAGTGCCGGGCGCTGATCGACGAGCTCGAGCGCATGCAGGTCTTCTACGTGAACATCGGCGGCGGCGAGCCGACGGTGCGCGCGGACTTCTGGGACCTGCTCGACTACGCGACCGCGCACCACGTGGGCGTGAAGTTCTCCACCAACGGCTCGCGGATCACCGCGGAGCGGGGCGCCGCGCTGGCCGAGAGCGACTACGTGGACGTGCAGATCTCGCTCGACGGGGCGACCGCGGCGGTCAACGACGCCGTGCGCGGCGCCGGGTCCTATGACACCGCGCTGCGCGCGATGGGCCATCTGGCGGGCTCGGGCTTCAAGCTCTCGGTCGTCGTCACGCGCGAGAACGCCGGCCAGCTCGACGCGTTCAAGGCGCTCGCCGACGCCTACGGCGCGCAGCTGCGGCTCACGCGCCTGCGGCCCTCCGGGCGCGGCGCCGACGTCTGGGACCGGCTGCACCCGACCGCCGAGCAGCAGCGCGATGTCTACGAGTGGCTGCTCGCGCACGGCGAGGACGTGCTGACCGGCGACTCGTTCTTCCACCTCGCGGCGTTCGGGCAGGCGCTGCCGGGGCTGAACCTGTGCGGCGCGGGCCGCGTCGTCTGCCTGATCGACCCTGTCGGCGACGTCTACGCGTGCCCGTTCGCGATCCACGAGACGTTCCTGGCCGGCAACGTGCGCACGGCGGGATTCACGCCCGTGTGGCGCGAGTCGGCGCTCTTCCGCGAGCTGCGCGAGCCCCAGTCGGCGGGCGCGTGCGCGAGCTGCGGGATGTTCGACGCCTGCCGCGGCGGCTGCATGGCGGCCAAGTTCTTCACCGGCATGCCGCTGGCGGGGCCGGACCCCGAGTGCGTGCTCGGGCACGGCGAGCCCGCGGCGGCGCGCCCGCGCCCGTCCACGGACCACTCGCGGCGGCGCCGTGTGCCGGTCACGATCGTCGCGCGCTGATGGCCTGGTTCGAGTCGGTGGCGGAGGCGCAGCGGCGCGCGCGCCGCGTGCTCCCCGCCTCCGTCTACCGGGCGCTGATCGCCGGGACCGAGCGCGGATCGACGCTGCGCGACAACGTCGAGGCGTTCGGCGAGCTGGGGTTCGCCCCGCACGTGGCCGGGCTGGCCGCCGAGCGCGCGCAGGCGACGTCGGTGATGGGGCAGGAGCTCGCGCTGCCGGTGCTGCTCTCCCCCACCGGCGTCCAGGCCGTGCACCCCGAGGGCGAGCTGGCCCTCGCACGCGCGGCCGCCGCGCGCGGGACGGCGATCGGGCTGAGCCAGCTCGGGAGCCGGGCGCTCGAGGAGGTCGTGGCCGCCAACCCGCGCACGTTCGCCCAGCTCTACTGGGCCGGCTCGCGCGCGGCGATCGCCGGCCGCGTCGAGCGCGCGCGCGCCGCCGGCGCCCCCGGCCTGATCGTCACGCTCGACTGGACGTTCTCGCACGCGCGCGACTGGGGCAGCCCGTTCATCCCGCAGCAGATGGACCTGCGGACGCTCGTCAAGCTCGCCCCCGAAGCGCTCTCGCGCCCGCGCTGGGCGCTGCGCTGGGCGCGCGCGGGCGGGCCGCCGCCGCTCACCGTCCCCAACTGGGCCGACCCGGCGCCGGGATTCTTCGAGGCCTACGGCGAGTGGATGGGCACGCCGCCGCCCACCTGGGAGGACCTCGCATGGCTGCGCGCGCAGTGGGACGGGCCGTTCATGGTCAAGGGGATCACGCGCGTCGATGACGCGCGCCGCGCCGCCGAGGTCGTCGGCGTGAGCGCGATCTCGGTCTCCAACCACGGCGGCAACAACCTCGACGGGACCCCGGGCGCGATCCGCGCGCTGCCGGCGGTGGCGGCGGCGGTCGACGTCGAGGTCCTGCTCGACGGCGGGGTCCGGCGCGGCGGCGACGTCGTGAAGGCGCTCGCGCTGGGCGCCCGCGCGGTCATGATCGGCCGCGCCTACCTGTGGGGCCTGGCCGCCGAGGGCCAGGCCGGCGTCGAGAACGTGCTCGACATCCTGCGCAGCGGGATCGACTCGGCGCTGCTCGGCCTCGGGCGCGCCTCGATCCACGAGCTCTCGCCGGACGACCTGCTGATCCCGGATGGCTTCGCCCGCCGGCTGGGCGCGGACTGAGCGCGGGCGCCGGCCGGCGCGGCGTCCGCTCCCCCAGCGCTCGCGCGGCGGCGGTGCGGGCACGCGCGTTGCGCTGGTCACCGGCGCCGCGCGCGGGATCGGCGCGGCGACGGTGGACGCGCTCGCCGCGCGCGGCTGGTCGGTCGTCGCCGTCGACCGCGGCGCGGACGACCCGCGGCTGCCGTACGCGCTCGGCGAGCTGCGCGCCGCGTCAGAGCGCGTCGTCGCGCACGTCGCGGACGTGACCGACGTCGAGGCGCTGGCCGGCGCCGTGGCGCTCGCCGAGGACCGCTTCGGCGGGCTCGACGCGATGATCGCCGCCGCCGGCGTGATCGCCGGCGGCGCACCGCAGTGGGAGGTCCCGCTCGAGCAGGAGCGAGCCGTGCTCGACGTGGACCTCGGCGGCGCGCTCAACGCCGCCCGCACCGGCATCCCGGCGCTGCTGCGCCGGCCCGCGCCGCGCGAGGGGCGCTTCATCGCGGTCGCCTCGACCGCCGCGACGCGCGGGCTGCCGAACCTCGCCGCCTACTGCGCAGCCAAGGCGGGCGTCGCGGGGCTCGTGCGCGCGCTCGCCGTCGAGCTCGGCGGGACGGGTGTGACCGCCAACGCCGTCAGCCCCGGCTCGACCCGCACCCCGATGCTCGAGGAGACCGCGCGGCTGTACGGGGTCGAGGCTGCGGCGTTCGCCGCTCAGCAGCCGCTCGGGCGCCTGCTCGAGCCGGCCGAGGTCGCGGCGCTGATCGTCTGGCTCGCGGGCCCCGAGAGCCGCGGCGCGACCGGCGGCGTGTACCCGCTCGACGGCGGCCTCGCGCTGTGAGGATCGTGCTGGACGCGCGCGTGCGCGCGGACACGCTCGTCGGTGGCGAGCCGCTGCGCGTGGTGCGGCTCGCCGCCGGCGGGCCGGAGGCGCTGCGCGCGCTCGCCGAGGATCGCGCCACGAGCGCCCAGCGGCGGCTCGGGCAGCGGCTGGTCGAGGCCGGGCTGGCGCACCCGTACCCGGACCCGGCGCCCGCCGACGCGACGATCGTGATCCCGGTCCGGGACCGCCCGATCCGGCTCGCCGGGGCGCGCGCGCCGGTGATCGTCGTCGACGACGGCTCGCGCGAGCCGGTCGCGGGAGCGCTGCGGCGCGACGTGCCCGGCGGCCCGGGCGCGGCGCGCAACGCGGCGCTCGGCCACGTGCGCACGGAGCTCGTGGCGTTCCTGGACAGCGACTGCCTGCCGCCGACGGACTGGATCGAGCGCCTGGCGGGCCACTTCGCGGACGCGCGCGTCGCGGCGGTCGCGCCGCGCGTGCGCGGCCTGCTGGACATGGGCGCGCGCCCGGCCGAGGTCGGCCCGGGGCGGCGCGTCGCCTATGTGCCGTCGGCAGCGCTGGTCGTGCGCCGGGCGGCGCTCGGCGGGTTCGACCCGGCGCTGCGCCACGGCGAGGACGTCGACCTGATCTGGCGGCTCGTCGACGCCGGCTGGCGCGTCCGCTACGACCCGCGCGTGGTCGTGCACCACGACGACGGCAACCGGCTCGCCAAGCGGTTCCGGTACGGGACCTCGGCCGCGCCGCTCGCGCTGCGGCATCCGGCGCGGCTCGCCCCGGCCGTCCTGCGCCCGCTGCCGACCGCGACGCTCGTGGCGCTCGCGGTGCGCCGCCCGCGCGCCGCGGCGGCGCTGAGCCTGCTCCAGGCGGCGCTGCTGGTGCGCCGCGGCGTGCCGGTCCGTGACGCGCCGGCGCTGACGCTGCGCTCGCTCGCGACCACCGCGAAGCCGCTCGTGCCGCGGCCCGCCTACTGGGCCGGCGTCTGCTGGGGCGCGTTCCGACACAGGACCGCAATACCACTTCGCCCGCGCACGCGCTAGGATTTGTTGGGGTTCCTACTATCGAAGGTCCGAGCATCCATGAGCGCCCCGACGATCAAGCGGCCTGCAACCGAGCGCGACGTGCCGTTCACGACACTGTCGGGGGAGCCGATCAAGACGCTCTACACGCCGGCGGACCTGCCGGCGCAGGACCGGATCGGGCAGCCGGGCGAGTTCCCGTTCACGCGCGGCGTGTACCCCAGCATGTACCGCGGCCGGCTGTGGACGATGCGCCAGTTCGCGGGCTTCGGCACGGCCGAGGAGACCAACGAGCGCTTCCACTACCTGCTCGAGCACGGGCAGACCGGGCTCTCCACCGCGTTCGACATGCCCTCGCTGATGGGTCATGACTCGGACTCGCCGCGCAGCCTCGGCGAGGTCGGCCGCGAGGGCGTGGCGATCGACACGCTCGACGACATGGCGACGCTGTTCGGGGGGATCGACCTCGGGGACGTCACGGTCTCGATGACGATCAACGCGCCGGCGGCGATCATGCTCGCCTTCTACGTGGTCGCCGCGGAGTCCACCGGCGTGCCCGCGGACCGGCTGGGCGGCACGATCCAGGCCGACATCCTCAAGGAGTACATCGCCCAGAAGGAGTGGTGCTTCCCCGTCGACGAGGCGATGCGCCTGCTGGGCGACATGATGGAGTGGTCCACGCGCCACATGCCGCGCTGGCATCCGGTCTCGATCTCCGGCTACCACATCCGCGAGGCGGGCAGCACGGCCGCGCAGGAGCTCGCGTTCACGCTCAAGGACGGCTTCACCTACGTCGAGGAGCAGATGGCGCGCGGGCTCGACGTCGACGACTTCGCGCCGCGCCTGAGCTTCTTCTTCAACGCCCAGATCGACTTCTTCGAGGAGATCGCCAAGTACCGCGCCGCCCGCCGCATCTGGGCGCGCGAGCTGCGCGACACCTACGGCGCCAAGAACCCGCGCTCGTGGCTGATGCGCTTCCACACGCAGACCGCCGGCGTCAGCCTGACCGCCCAGCAGCCGCTCAACAACATCGTCCGCACCGCGATCGAGGCGCTGGCCGGCGTGCTCGGCGGGACCCAGTCGCTGCACACCAACTCCTACGACGAGGCGCTCGCGCTGCCGACCGAGGACGCGGTGCGGATCGCGCTGCGCACGCAGCACGTGATCGCCCACGAGACCGGCGTCACCAACACCGTGGATCCGCTCGGCGGCAGCTACTTCGTCGAGGCGCTGACCGACCGCATGGAGGAGCAGGCGTACGCCTACTTCGCCAAGATCGACGAGCTCGGCGGCATGGTCGAGGCGGTCAAGCGCAACTACCCGCAGCGCGAGATCGCCGACGCGGCGTTCGAGCTGCAGGCGAAGATCGACGCCGGCGAGCAGGTCGTGGTGGGCGTGAACCGCTACACCGAGGGCGACGACGGCGAGACGCCGATCCTGCGTATCGACCCCGCGCTGGAGCGCAAGCAGATCGGGCGCGTCCAGGCCGTGCGCGCGCGCCGCGACGGCGCCGAGGTGGAGCGCACGCTGGCCGCGCTGCGCGCCGCCGCGGCAGGCACCGACAACCTCATGGTCCCGCTGCTGGCCTGCGCCCGCGCGCACGCGACCGAGGGCGAGATGGTCGACGCGCTGCAGCACGTGTGGGGCGCGTACACCGAAGCGCCTGTGTTCTAGTGGCCGCGCCCGCCGTGCGCGGGCGGGAAACCTGATTGGCTACGCGGCTTGAGCCTCTCGTTCGATCCCGTCGCCGAAGCGCGCCGCAACTGGGCCAACCACTGGGGCGACGCGCCCGTCCCCTCGATGAGCGCCGTGACCTCGATCATGCGCGTGCAGCAGATCCTGCTCGCGCGCCTGAACGACACGCTGCGGCCGTATGACCTGACGTTTCCGCGCTACGAGGCGCTGATGCTGCTCTACTACTCGCGCGCGGGGGCGCTGCCGCTGGGCAAGATGGGCGACCGCCTGCAGGTCCACCGGACGAGCGTCACGAACATCATCGACGGCCTGGAGGCGAGCGGGTTCGTGACCCGCGAGCGCCACGAGCGCGACCGCCGCACGGTGCTCGCCGCGATCACCGACGCCGGGCGCGAGACCGCCGCGGCCGCGACGCGGGTGCTCAACGACTACCGCTTCGGCACCGCGCCGCTGCAGACCGACGACCTCAACGCCATCACGCGCATCTTCGAGCGCATGCGGGCGGACGCCGACGGCTTCCCGTAAGACGGGCCGGGCCGGCATTCCATGCCGGCCCGCGACCCAGATGCCCTCCTGGCGAAACCGCTAACTAAAAGCCAATTCCCATGTACTGGTCGACGTTGGCCTGGGTGACCGTCGCCGCCTGCATGATGATCGTGGCGGGGATGTCCGGCTCCTGGAAGCCCGGCAGGCCCTTGTGCTGGGCCAGCAGCGACGCGAGGTAGACGCCGTCGGCAGCCATCGCCGGGTTGTAGATGAAGGTCGCCTTCCACAGGCCGCCCTTCTTGATCTGGTCCATGACCTGCTTGGACCCGCCCGCGCCGGTCATCCACATCTCCTTGTCGCGGCCGGCGTTCTGGATGGCCGCGGCGACGCCCTGACCCATGTCGTCGTCCTGCGTGTAGACGGCGTCGATCTTCTTGTTGGCCTGAAGGATGTTCTCCATCACGGAGAGGCCCTTGTCAGGGTTGAAGTCGGCCGGCTGCGTGGCGACGATCTTGATGCCGGTGCCGCAGCGCTTCTTGAGCTGATCCTCGAAGCCCTTGGTGCGGTCGGTGGTCACCGAGATGCCGGCGAGGCCCTGGATGTCCACGACGTTGCCCTTGCACTTGAGCTGGTCGGCGAAGTAGTTGGCCGCCTGGATGCCGATGCCGAGGTTGTCGCCGGCGATCAGCACGCGCTGGGCCGTCGGCGAGGTGAACGCACGGTCGATGTTGACGACCGGGATGCCGGCGTCCATCGCCTGCTGCGCGACCTGCGTGAGCGGGCCGCCCTCGTTCGGCAGCACCACGAGCGCATCCGGCTTCTGCTGGATGAGCGTCGTGATCTGGTCGGCCTGGTCGGCCGTCGTAGCCGCCGAGTCCTCGACCGTCATGTTGATGCCGAGCGACTTCGCCTCGGCCTTGGCGTCCTTGATCACCGCGCCGAGCCAGCCGTGGTCGGCCGCCGGGGCGCTGAAGGCCAGCTTGACATCGCCCGCCTGCGCGGCCTGCGTCTCGGCCGTGGTGGTGGTCGACGCCGGGGTCGACGTCTTCTTCGCGTCCGTGGTCTTGTTGTCGCTGCCGCCGCACGCGACGGCGCCGACGGAGAGTGCGAGACCCGCGGCCAGCACGGGAACCGCTCGCTTGAGCTTCATTGCCTTCCTCCTCCTACGTTGTCGTCAAATCAGGTGCTTCTGCGCTGCAGAAGCACGGCCGCGAGGATGATCGCGCCCTTGGTGACCTGCTGAATCTCCACTGCCAGGTTCATCAGCGTCAGCAGGTTGAACACGAGCGCGAACGTGATCACGCCCAGCACGGTGCCGACGATCGTCGCGCGACCGCCGGCCAGGCTCGTCCCGCCGATCACCACCGCGGCGATCGCGTCGAGCTCATAGAGGTTGCCGGAGACCGGAGAGGCGGACGCCAGGCGACCACACAGCAGGATCGTGGCCACGGCCACGCAGAGACCGCTCAGCACGTAGACGCTGAACAGAATTCGATTCACCTTGACGCCGGCGATGCGCGCCGCCTCGGTGTTACCGCCGACCGCCACGACGTAGCGACCGAAGGGTGTGCGGTTGAGCAGCACCCACCCGATCGCCGCGACCGCCAGGAAGACGATCAGGGCGGACGGGATGGTCAGGACCTCCCCAGTCCCGAACCAGCGCAGGAACGACGAGTCGAACAGCGAGATCGGCGTCTTGCCCGACATCCACAGCGCCAACCCTCGCGCCGTCAGCAGCATCGCGAGTGTCGCGATGAAAGGAACCACCTTGCCGTAGGCCACGGCGGCTCCGTTGATCGATCCCAACGCGACGCCGAGCAGGACGGCGCCGACGACGAAACCGAAGCTTCCGTGTCCGTGCTCGACCAGCAGGCCGCCGGCGATGCCGGTGGCGGCCACCATCGAGCCGACGGACAGGTCGATGCCCGCCGTCGCGATCACGAACGTCATGCCGATCGCCAGGACGCCGACGACGCTGCCCTGGCGGAGCACGTTGAAGAGATTGTCCTTCGAGAGGAACTCGCTCTGCTTGAGGACCGTGCCGATGATCAGCAGCAGCACGACCACGCCGAACAGCGCGTAGTCCTGATAGTGGAACTTCGCCCCGGAGGACCGGCTGGGGATCAGCTTGCGCTTCGCCGGCGGAGCTTCGGGGATGGTGGTCATGTGCTGCTCTCCTCCAGAACAGGTTCAGTGTCCGTGGGCGCCACGGCATGGCTCAGCAGCTCGACCTCGGTCGCGCTGCGGCCGTCGACCTCGGCGACCACTGCGCCCTCGCGCATGATCAGGATTCGGGTGCTGATGCCCATCAGCTCTTCCATCTCGGACGAGACCACGACGACCGCGATCCCCTGTGCCGAGAGCTCGGCGATCAGGCGGTAGATCTCGGCCTTGGCGCCGACGTCGACGCCGCGCGTCGGCTCGTCGAGCAGCAGGACCTTGCAGTGGCGCAGCAGCCAGCGCGCCAGCACGACCTTCTGCTGGTTGCCGCCGGACAGCTCGCGCGTGATGCGGTCAGGGTTGTCGGGAATCGTGTTGAGCACGCGCAACTGCTCCCCGGCCGCCTCGCGCTCCGCGGCGAGGTTGATCCACCCGAAGGTGGTGAAACGGCCGAGATCGGCCAGGCTGACGTTCTTGGACAGGCTCCAGCCGAGCAGCAGGCCCTGGGACTTGCGGTCCTCGGGCGCGAGCCCGAGCCCGCGGTGGATCGCGATGTCCGGGCGGCCGGGCGGCAGCTTGGTGCCCTCGAGGTAGACCTCGCCCGTCTGGGGCTTCTCCATTCCGTAGATCAGCCGCAGCAGCTCCGAGCGCCCGGCGCCGACCAGCCCGCCGATGCCCAGCACCTCGCCGGCGCGGACCTCCAGGCTGCATTCCTTGACCATCGGCGCGCGTGACACGCCGCGCACCTCTAGCACCACATTGTTGGTTCCCCGCGCACGTTCCGGGAAGAGCTGGTCGACCTTGCGGCCCACCATCTTCTCGACCAGGTCGCCGCGCGGCGTGTCGGCGGGCAGGCCCGACGCCACCGTACGGCCGTCGCTGAGCACCGTCACGCGGTCGCCGATGCGGCGGATCTCGTCGAGCCGGTGCGAGATGTAGATGACGCCGACGCCGTCGGCGGCGAGCCGGCGCACGACGCCGAACAGCGTCTCGACCTCGCCGTCGTCGAGGATCGAGGACGGCTCATCCATGATCAGCAGCTTCACCTGGCGCGACAGCGCGCGGGCGATCGAGACGATCTGCTGCGCGGCCGGCCGCAGTCCCTTCACACGCAGGTTGGGATGGATGTCCGCGTGCCCGAGGCGTTGCAGCAGCGCGGACGTCTCGCGCCGCATCGCCGGCCGGTCCAGCAGCCCGAGCCGCCGCGGCTCATGGCCGAGGAACACGCTTTCGGCCACCGAGAGGTCGGCGACGAGGTCGAGTTCCTGGTAGATCGTGCCGACCCCCCGAGCCATCGACTGCGACGGCTCACCCACCGGCAACGGCTCTCCATCCACCAGGATCTCGCCCTCAGTCGGCGCGACCACCCCCGAAACGCACTTGATCAGCGTCGACTTGCCGGCGCCGTTGGGCCCGAGCAGGCAGTGCACCTCACCGGCGCGCACGTCGAAGTCGACTCCCTTGAGCGCCTGCACGCCCGGGTATTGCTTGATCAGGTTGCGGACCTCCAGCAACGGCGCGGTGCTCATCCGGCGACCCCCACGGTCTCGGGCAGGACGTCCACCCAGCGATCCTCGCGCGTGGACGTGAGCACAGCGTCGGTGATGCGCGCGGCGCGCAGTCCGTCCGCGAACACCGGCATCCCCTCGGCCGGCTCGCCGCGCACGACGGCGGCATAGACCTCCGCCACGAACGCGTCGAAGCAGTCCGCGTACCCCTGCGGGTGACCAGCCGGCAGGATGGCGTAGCGGGCCGCGGCCGGCGAGAGGGTGCCGGGATCGCGTTTGATGAGCGTCGCCGCCTCGCGGCGGCCGACCCAGAGGGACTCCGGCTCCTCCTGATTGAAGGCCAGCGCCTCCTCCGCCGCCGCGATCTCGAGCGAGAGCTGGTTCTTGCGCCCCGCCGAGATCTGGCTGATGACAGTCGAGCCGACGGCCCCCCCGTCGGTCTCGAACTGCACCACCGCGGCATCTTCCGTGCCGACGGACCGGATCCGGCCTGAGCCGTTGCCGTCCTGAAAGGCGGCGTGGGCTTCGCTCTTGTACCGCTCGGGCAGCGCGGTCATCGTGCGCGCGCACAGGCGCGTGATGCGATGTCCGGTCACGAACTCGGCCAGGTCGCACCAGTGCGACCCGATGTCCGCGAACGCCCGTGAGGCGCCGCCGAGCTCCGTCTCGACGCGCCAGTTGTCATCTTCAGGACGCAGCAGCCAATCCTGAAGATACCCCCCGTGAATCAGTCTGACCTGACCGGAGACGCCGGTCCGCACCCGCTCGCGCGCCTCGCGCACCGTCGGGTAATAGCGGTAGACGAACGGCACCGCGGCCTGCAGCCCGGTGCCCTCCGCGGCCTCCACCAGCTCGTTCGCACCGTCGACGTCGATCGCGATCGGCTTCTCGCAGATCACGTGCTTGCCGGCCGCCAGCGCCGCCTCGGCGAGCGACACATGCAGGTGGTTCGGCGTGCAGATGTGCACCACGTCGACGTAGGAGGCCGTGACCAGCTCCTCCGACGTCGCGAACGCGCGGTCGGCCCCTAAAGCCTCCGCGGCGTGACGGCCGCGCTCCGGCGTGGAAGCGGCAACCCCAACGAGGCGGGCGCCTGCAAGCCGGGCGGAGCGCGCATGAACGGCACCGATGAACCCGGTCCCTGCGATTGCAACACGAACGCCTCGTGACATGGGAAGCAACCTATCCCGGCTTTATCCGAGTGTCAAGCAAAAGCCTGGCCCCAATTAGGCGGGAGCAGCGCCGATAGTCCGTGCGCGCTCGGACACTTCGGTCGATCCGTACCGAGAAGTCTGGTTTACTCGCGCCATGCTCATCTCAGCCGAGAGCCAGGATCCCGCCGCGCCGGCCGGTGCGGGGCGCGTGCTCCGGCTGATCCGCGAGGGCGAGGCGGTTACACGCGCGGACCTCGCGCGGCGCACCGGGCTCGCCCGCTCGACGGTCGCGCAGCGCGTCGAGGCGCTGCTCGCGCAGCGGCTCGTGTACGAGGTCGGCGGGAGCGCGTCGACCGGCGGGCGCCCGCCGACCGTGCTGGCCTTCAACCGCGGCGCCGGGGTCGTGTTGGTGGCCGACATCGGCGCGACGCACTCGCGCCTGGCGGTCAGCGACCTTGGCGGCGCGCCGCTGCTCGAGTCGGCGTTCGACATCGACGTCGCCAAGGACCCGGAGCTGTTCCTGACCTGGGTCCACGAGCGCTTCGAGGAACTCCTGGCCGCGGCGGGCCGCGACGCGTCGGACGTGCGCGGGCTCGGCATCGGCGTCCCGGGACCAGTGGCGTTCTCGCGCGGCGAGCCGGTCGCGCCCCCGATGATGCCGGGCTGGGACAGCTTCTCGATCCCCGGCTGGTTCTCGCGCTTCTACCCCGTGCCGGTGCTCGTCGACAACGACGTGAACATCATGGCGCTGGGCGAGCACTGGACCCACTGGCGCGACATCGAGCACCTGCTCTACGTCAAGATCGGCACCGGCATCGGCTGCGGCATCGTCGCCGGCCGGCGCATCCACCGCGGCGCCCAGGGCGCGGCGGGCGACATCGGCCACGTCCGCCTCGCCGGCCATGACCACGTCGTGTGCCGCTGCGGCAACCTGGGCTGCCTCGAGGCCGTCGCGGGCGGCCGCGCGCTGGCGGCGAAGCTCGCCGCGGCCGGCCTGGAGGCCGAGACCTCGCGCGACGTGGTCGCCCACGTGCGCGCGGGCGAGCCGCGGGCCATCAAGGCCGTGCGCGAGGCCGGCCGCCACCTCGGGGAGGTGTTGGCGGAGGCGATCAACTTCTTCAACCCGGGCGCGATCGTGATCGGCGGCGACATCTCCGAGGCCCACCAGCACCTGCTGGCGGGCGTGCGCGAGATCGCGTTCGGACGCTCCTTGCCGATGGCGACGCGCGACCTGCGGCTCGGCAACAGCCAGCTCGGCGACCGCGCGGGGGTGATCGGCGCCGCGATCATGGTCGTCGAGCACGTGCTCGCGCCGGAGACCATCGACCGCGCGATCCAGGCGCAGGTCGCGAGCGGGCGAGCTTCCCTCAAGGAATGAGCCCGCTCTACCCGCGGAGCGCGGCCGGCGAGCGCTACACGCTGGCGACGCCCCACCCGCTCGCCACCGAGGCGGGCGAGTCGATGTTCCGCGCGGGCGGGACCGCGGCCGATGCGGCAGTCGCGGCGGCCGCCGTGCTGGCGGTCGTGGCGCCGCACGAGTGCGGGGTCGGCGGCGACGCGTTCGCGCTGTCGGCGCGGCCCGACGGGCGGGTGGCGGCGATCAACGGCAGCGGCGCGGCGCCGCGCGGGCTCGACGCCGGCGCGGTGATGGGGCTGACCGGCCCGCGCACGATCACGGTCCCCGGCGCGGTGGGCGCGTGGGAAGCGCTGTCGGCGCGCGACGGGCGGCTGGGGTTCGCGACCGCGCTCGAGCCCGCGATCGCCTGCGCGCGTGACGGCGTGGCGGTCAGCGCGTCGCTGGCCGCCGCGCTCTACGAGCTGGCCGCGGAGCTGCGCGACCCGGGGCTTCGCTCGGTGCTGTTCGGGCGCCGCCGGCGCACGCGCGCGGGGGACCGCCTCGTCCAGCCGGCGCTCGCCCGCTCGCTCGAGGCGCTCGCCGGCGGCGGCGCGGCGGCGCTCTACGGCGGCGCCGTCGGCGACGCCCTCGCGACGGGGCTGCGCCGGCTCGGGTCGCCGCTGAGCGCGACCGACCTGGCGCTGCACTCGACCGAGGTCGGCCCGCCGCTGCAGCGGCGCTTCCACGAGCTCGACGTGCTGACCGCGCCGCCGAACTCGCAGGGCTTCGTGCTGCTCGAGATCCTGCTCGCGCTGGCCGCGGCCGGACCAGGGGTGGACGCGCTGGCCGACGACGCGCCGCTGCTCGCGGCCCTCTTCCAGCTCGCCGCGCGCGACGCCGAGCGCCATCTCGCCGACCCGCGGCGCGTGGGGGTGCCGGTCGACGAGCTGCTGTCGCCCGCTCGCACCGAGGTCATGCTCGCGCGCGGGCGCGCGCGCTCGCTGGCCGGCCCGCCGGCGATCGGGAGCGTGCCGGGAGCGGCGAGCGGCGACACGGTCGCCGTCGTCGCCGCGGACGCCGCGGGCCATACGGTGTCGCTCATCCAGAGCCTCTTCCGCGCGTTCGGGTCGGGCGTGCTCGAGCCGGAGACCGGCATCCTGTGCCACAACCGGGGCAGCGCGTTCTCCCCCGATCCCGCGTCGCCGAACGCGCCGGCGGGCGGCAAGCGCCCCGCGCACACGCTCATGCCGGTGCTCGTGCGGCGCCCCGACGGGACGGTGGCGGCGCTCGGCGCGCTCGGCGGAACGATGCAGCCGCAGGTGCTCGCGGCAATCATCCTACGTTTGTCGGATCCTGCCGAGTCGCCGTTGCGCGCGGTGGCCGCGCCGCGCTGGGTTCTGAGCGGGCCGGACGTGGACTCGCGGCAGGACGTCGTGCTGCTCGAGCATGGTGCGGGCGACGCCGTCGCGGAGCGCTTCCGCGCCTCCGGCTGGGAGCCGCTCGTGCTGCCCGATCACGCGGGCGGCGTGGGAGAGGCGCAGGTCGTGGGGTGGCGCGAGCCCGGCACGCTGCAGGCCGCGAGCGATCCGCGCTCGCGCGGCGCCGCCGCGGCAGGATGAGTTTGCGATGTCATTCCATCGGTTACGAGGAAAAGACGGCCGCGTTTGTCGGCCAGGATCCCGCACTTTCGATCGAATCGAGCCCCAAATCCGCCGCGCCCTCTGCTTTACTTCGCGGACGATGGTCGAGCGAACGATCGCTGATTGCCGATGACCGGTGCGGGCTCGCTCCTGCGGCTGATCCGCAACGGCGAGGCGGTCACGCGCGCCGACCTCGTGCGGCGGACGGGCCTCGCCCGCTCGACCGTGGCGCAGCGGCTGGACGCGCTGCTCGCCCACCAGCTGGTCTATGAAGCCGGCGGGAGCGCCTCCACCGGTGGGCGCCCGCCGACTGTTCTCGCCTTCAACCAGGGCGCGGGCGTCGTCCTGGTCGCCGACCTCGGCGCGACGCACTCGCGGCTCGTGGTCACCGACCTCGCCGGCGCGCCGCTGGCCGAGTGCGCGTTCGACATGGACATCGCCTCCGGGCCCGAGCAGGTGCTCGAGTGGGTCAACGAGCGCTTCACGGGGCTGCTGCGCGACATCGCCCGCGAGCCGCGCGACGTGCGCGGCATCGGCGTCGGCGTTCCCGGCCCGGTGGCGTTCTCGCGCGGCGAGCCCGTCGCGCCGCCGATCATGCCCGGCTGGGACGGCTTCTCGATCCCCGACTGGTTCGCCGCCCACTACGACTCCCCCGTGCTCGTCGACAACGACGTGAACATCATGGCGCTGGGCGAGCACTGGACGCACTGGCGCGACATCGAGCACCTGCTCTACGTCAAGATCGGCACCGGCATCGGCTGCGGCATCGTCGCCGGCCGGCGCATCCACCGCGGCGCCCAGGGCGCGGCGGGCGACATCGGCCACGTCCGGTTGGCCGGCCACGACGACGTGATCTGCCGCTGCGGCAACATCGGCTGCCTCGAGGCCGTCGCGGGCGGGCGTGCGCTCGCCCACCAGCTCTCGGGCGCCGGGCTCGCGGCCGAGACGTCGCGCGACGTCGTCGGTCACGTGCGCGCGGGCGAGCCGCAGGCCATCCAGGCCGTGCGCGACGCGGGCCGCTACCTCGGCGAGGTCCTCGCCGGCTGCGTCAACTTCTTCAACCCGGGCGCGATCGTGATCGGCGGCGACATCTCCGAGGCCCACCAGCAGTTGCTGGCCGGCGTCCGCGAAGTCATCTTCCAGCGCTCGCTCCCGCTGGCCACCGGCGATCTGCGGATCGTCCCGTCGCGGCTCGGCGATCGCGCGGGCGCGATCGGCGCCGCGATCATGGTGATCGAGCACGTGCTCTCGCCCGAGGCCGTGGATCGGGCGATCCAGGCCGGGCTCGCCGCCTAGCCGGCGCGCCGGGGCAGCCCGCTTCACGACCCGCCGTGCTCATTGTGCGGGGAGAGCTGGCGTTGCGTCCACGCGCGCGCCCCCCCTCGCGTGGCCGGCGGGCCGGCGGCGCAACGCGACCCGCGCGGTTCTCCCGAGGCGAATTCACAACGCGACCCGCGCGCGCCTCGACGCGGGCGCCGCCGCCGCGAGACGGCGCACTCGCGAGCGCCTCCGACGGCGATGGGACCTGCGCGATCTCGAGCCGTCCGGCGCGGGCAAGCACCGGCGGCCCCGCCCACCAAGAGTCGGGCGCGAGTGAGCCAGCGAGGTGGCCGCCCCTTGAATCTCCTTGATGCACAACGTCGCGCATTGCGATGCTGTACATCGTGATGCGCGACGAAAGACATCAAGGATTTCAGAAGGGGGCGCGAACCGGCGCACGAGTCCGGGTCACCGAGGCGACCCGCGCCGTCACGTCCGCGCCGGCCGCGCCACGGCCGCGCGGCGCCTACGCGCGCACGGGTGCGATGCGCGCGAGCTCGAGCAGGAAGTCGCGCACCTCGACCGCGGTGATCCTCGACCGCGCCAGCGACGCGTCCGAGCAGAGCAGCACGGGCGCGTCCTCCGCGTCCGCGGGCAGCAGCCCGTGCGTGCCCTTCACGTGCCGCGACGCGTCGAGGCCGACGACGCTGAGCACGTAGCGCATCCCCGACGCCTTGCGGGCCAGCGCGGCGCCCGCGCGCAGCTTGACGCGCGGGTCGTCGGGGTCCATGAAGAGCTCGGCGGGGTCGTAGCCCGGCTTGCGGTGGATCTCGACCTGGCGGCCGAAGTCCGGCGCGTGCGCGTTGTCGAGCCAGTAGTGGTACGTGAACCAGGCGTCGCTCTCGGCCAGCGCGACGAGCTCCCCCGAGCGCTCGTGGCCCAGGCCGGCGGCGGCAAGCGAATCGCCCGACAGCACCTCGCCGACGCCGTCGAGCGCGGACACGACCTCGCGGACGGCGGTGGCATCCGCGGGGTTCGCGACGTACACGTGCGCGATCTGGTGGTCGGCGACCGCGAAGGCGCGCGACGTCCAGGGGTCCAGGTATTCCATCCCGGCCTGCGTGTAGACGTTCAGGAAGCCCGCGCGGCGCAGCGCGCGGTTGATCTCGACCGGCCGGCGCGCCGGGGTGATGCCGTACTCGCTCAGCACGACGACCTGATCGCCGCGCGAGCGGGCGTGGTCGACGAGGTCGCCGGCGACGTCGTCGAGCTCGCGCGCGGCATGCTCGGCCTCCGGCCCCGCCGGCCCGAAGCGCTGGTGGTCGTAGTCGAGGTGCGGCAGGTAGACCAGGAGCAGGTCGAGCTGCTCGTGGTCGAGCACGATCTTGGCCGCGTCGGCGATCCAGCGCGTGGACTTGATGTCGGCCGTCGGGCCCCAGTACTGGAACAGCGGGAAGTCGCCGAGCGGCTTGACCAGGTTGTCGTGCAGCTGCGGCGGATACGTGTAGCAATCGGGCGACTTGCGCCCGTCGGCGTGGTAGATCGGGCGCGGCGTGACCGTGAGGTCGGTCGACGCGCCCATCGCGTACCACCAGCACAGGTTCGCCGAGCGGAAGCCGGGCTTCGAGCGGCGCGCGGTCTCCCACACCTTCTCGCCGTGCACGAGCTTGTTGTGCTGGCGCCACAGGAAGACCTCGCCGAGGTCGCGGAAGTACCAGCCGTTGCCGACGATCCCGTGCTCGCTCGGCGCCAGGCCGGTGAGGAAGCTCGACTGGACCGAGCAGGTCACCGCGGGCAGGACCGGGTCCACGCGGGCGGAGAAGCCGTCGGACCCGAGCTTCGACAGGCGCGGCATATGTCCAAGCGCGCGCGGGGTGAGCCCCACGGCATCGATGACCACCAGCGTCATGACAGCACCTCCGCGCCGAGCGCGACCAGGCGGTCGCGCGTCCATTCCAGCTCGCTCGCGAGTCCGGCCACGAGCCCGTCGTCGTCACGTGGCGCGTCGGCCATGACGCTCCACGTGTAGGTCTCCACCTCGAAGTGCTGCGTCAACGGCTGCGGCCCGCCGCTCAGCGCGGCCAGCGTTGCGCTCAGCTCGTCCTGCGTCGTGTGCTCGGCGGCGTGCACGGGGACGTGGAAGTGCACGCGCCACTCGTGCGCGCCGGGCAGCGCGCCGCCGAGCGCCTCGGGCAGATCGTCGGTGCCCTCCACATGCGCGTTCACGCGCTCGCGGACCTGGTGCAGGAAGCGCGGCTCGTCGAAGCGCGCGAGCAGCTCGCGGCCCGCCGCCGAGCCGGGATCGTCGACGCGCAGCGCGCTCGACACCTGGGCCTTGACGATCGGAACGCCCTGCAGCGCCGCGACCGTCGCCGCCGGATCCTCGAACTGCACCGCGAGGTGGCAGGCGTCCAGGCACACGCCGATCCAGTCCGGCGCCAGCCCCGCCAGCACCTCGACCGCCTGTCCGACGGTCTCCACCGTGCAGCCCGGCTCGGGTTCGAGCGCCAGCCGGATGCGCTTGCCGGTCTCGTCGTGCAGCCGTTCGAGCGCCGCCGCCAGCTCCGCGAGCGCGCCGAGCGCCGTCGCCTGCGCACCGGCCGTCCAGCCCTCGCGCCAGCCCAGCGGGAGCGTCGAGATCGAGCCCTCGGTCACGTCCTCGGGCAGCAGCCGCGCGAGCAGGCGCGCGAGGCCCAGCGTGTACTCGCGCCGGTCGCGGTCGGCCCAGTTGGGCCAGTAGACGTCGCGCTTGACCACCGGCGCGTGAAATCCCTTGTAGGGGAACCCGTTCAGGGTCACGACTTCGAGCTGCAGCCGCTCCAGCTGCGCCGACAGTCGGGCGGCCGCGGCCGCGTCGGCCAGCGCCGGCGCGGCGACCCACAGGCCGACGCCGAGGACCGGCACGCCGAGCCGCTCGCGCACGCGCGCGGCGTAGCGCTCGAGCTGCGCCGCGACGCCGTCCAGGTCGTCGGCGGGATGGACGTTGGAGCAGTAGGCGAGATGCAGCAGGCTGCCGTCCGGGTGGCGCAGCCTCACGCTCTCTCGCCCCGCAGCACCCCGGAGCCCTCGAACGTCGCGGTCAGATCGGGCTCGGCGAGGTCGTCGATGATCAGCCGCCCGCTCTGGGCGAAGAACTCGACGGGGTTGCGCCAGACGATGCGGTCGATGTCGTCGTCGTCGAAGCCGGCGTCGCGCATCGCCGCCGCGGTCTTGGCGACCTTCAGCGGGTCAGACACGCCCCAGTCGCACGCCGAGTTGACGATGATCCGCTCCGGCCCGTGCTCCTGCAGTACGCGCACCATGCGGTGCTCGTCCATCTTCGTGCCGGGGTAGATCGAGAAGCCTGCCCAGCAGCCCGAGGCCTTGACGTCGTGCACGGTCAGCTCGTTGTTGTGGTCGATCAGCACGGTCTCGGGCGCCAGCCCGGAGCCCTCGACGAGCTCGATCGTCCTGCGCGTCCCCGCCGCCTTGTCGCGGTGCGGCGTGTGGACCAGCACGGGGAGCTCGTGCTCGAGCGCGAGCGCCAGCTGCGCGCTCAGCGCCTCCTCCTCGGCCGGCGTCATCGCGTCGAAGCCGACCTCTCCCACCGCGACGACCCCGTCCTTGGCCAAGAAGCGCGGCAGGATGTCGATCACCTCGCGGCGCAGGAGGTCGTCGTTGGCCTCCTTGGGGTTGAGCCCGATGGTGCAGTGGTGGCGGATCCCGAACTGCGCGGCGCGGAAGCGCTCCCAGCCGAGCAGCGAGTTGAAATAGTCGATGAACGAGCCGACCGACGTGCGCGGCTGGCCGAGCCAGAACGCGGGCTCGACGAGGACCTTGACGCCGGAGGCGGCCATCGCCTCGTAGTCGTCCGTCGTGCGGGACGTCATGTGCGCGTGCGGGTCGAAGATCCTCATGCTGCTCCTCAGGTTCTATGGCTCAGCGCCCGCTCGGCCGCCGCGCGGCGGTCCTCGAACGGACTGTCCAGCTCGCGCTGGATCGCCGCGATCTCCGCCTCGGGCGCGAAGCGGTCGATCACGGTCCAGACCTCGGCGGCAACGTCGCGCCCCGCGGCCACACGCTCGTGCACGAACGCGGCGAGCATGCGCGCGCCGTCCGCCGTGACGCGCTCGCCGACGCCGTCGACGCCGGTGATCGGGACGCCCACGAACACGCACTTGAGCACGGCGTGGTCGTAGGCCGTGTCGGGCAGGTGCGTGGTGGCGTAGGGACCGAGCGCGGCGGCGATCAGCCGCGTGTCGTTGGTGCGGATCGCGTCCTCGGTCAGCCCCAGCCCGCGGTCGCCGAGGCCTTCGACGTACGGCAGCGCGCGCAGCACGCCGCGCCGCTCGGCCGCGTCGCCGTAGCGGTAGAGCTCGGCGAGCTCGGCCTCGGCAGCGGTGCCGAGCGCCTGCAGCATCAGCACGCGGGCCGCGTCGTCGACGGTCCAGGCGTGCACGTCTGCGGGATCGGCGCCCTCCTCGAGCACGCCGCGGCCGACCTTGCGCCCGACGGCCGGGAAGCGGACGCGGATCGCGTCCGGCTTGGCCGCCAGCTCGGCCAGGACGTCCTGCAGCCACGCCCATCCCTCGGGCGACGTGCGCGCCTCGAGCAGCTCCTTCACACCAGCTCCCGTTCGCTCGCGCGCAGCGCCGCCATGGCGCCCGGCACCAGCTCGTGCGCTGCGTGCGCGTGCCGCGAGAGCTCGACGGCCACCATGCCACGATAGCCCACCTCGATCAGCACGCGCAGGGTCTCGTCGAGGTCCAGCTCGCCCTCGCCGAACATCAGGTGCTCGTGAACGCCCCGGCGCATGTCCTCCAGGTGCACGTGGGCCAGCGTCGGCGCGCCGCGCCGCACGGTGTCCGTGACCGACTGCGGCTCGAGGCAGACGATGTGCCCGATGTCGAGCGTCAGCCCGAGCGCCTCGGGATGGCCGACCCGGCGCTGCAGCTCCTCGTAGTCGGCGAGCTGCTCGACCAGCATCCCCGGCTCGGGCTCGAACGCCAGCACGACGCCCTGGTCGGCGGCGTGGTTGACCACGCGCCGGCAGCCGTCGACCAGGAGTTCCCACGCGAGCTCGCGCGGCTGGCCTTCCGCCACCGCGCCCGACCACATCGAGACGACCGGCGCGTCGAGCTCGACGGCGATGTCGATCGCCCGGCACAGCAGGTCCACGCGCCGCTCGCGTCCGTCGGAGACGAGCGTCGGGAAGTGCTTGCGGCGCGGATCGAGCACGAAGCGCGCACCGGTCTCGACGACGCAGGTGAGCCCGAGCTCCTCCAGCTGCGCGCGCAGCCGCGCCGCGCGGGCGCGCAGCCGGGGCGCCAGCGGGTCGAAGTGGATGTGGTCGAGCGTCAGCGCGATGCCGCTGTAGCCGTTCTCGGCGAGCAGCACCAGCGCGTCCTCGATCCGGTGGTCGGCGAGCCCGCTGGAGACGTAGCCGTAGTTCACGTCACGGCCCTCCGGCGCGTCAGCGAGCGCGCGAGCGGCCACAGCGACGCGAGCCCGGCCGCCGGCGCGAGCGCCCCGGTGGCGGCCAGCAGCGCGGCCTCCAGCGGGATCAGCCCGAGGATGCCCGCCCCGACGACGCGCTGCAGCCGCGCCGGCGACGGGTCGCGGATCGCCTCGGCCTGCGGCCGTCCGACCGCCCCGGCGAACGCGCCGACCAGCGCCAGCGCCGCCGCGCGCGATACGCCGGGGGCGCCGCGCGCGCACAGCTTCAGGCTCGCCGCGGCCACGACCGCGGTGGCCGCGAGCGCGCCGGCGGCGAGCGCCGCGTGGCCGCCCTGGACCTCGCGCCGCGAGACCTCGGTGACGACCGCGATGTGCGCGGCGACGACCGTCGCCGCGGGCAGGGCGGCGGCCGCGCCGTGCGCGCCCGCGCCCATCAGCACGTCGAGCCCCCGGCACGCCGACATCGCCGGCGTCGCCGCCGGCGTGCCCTTGAGCACGAGGTCATAGCCCCAGACGGCGCTCGTGAGCGGTGCGAGCACCTGCAGCGCGCGCGCGCCGTCGGCGGCCACGGCGAGCAGGGCGCCGGCCAGCGTCAGCCCGCCGGCCAGCCCCAGCGCGAACTCGGGCGTGACCCGCCCGGACGGGATCGGGCGTCCGGGCCGCTCGACGGCGTCGACCTCGCGGTCCGCGTAGTCGTTGAGCGCCATCCCGGCCAGGTACAGGCACGACGACGAGGCGACGAGGCCCGCGCTGCGCCCCGGCGATCGCCCCTGGCCAGAGACCGCGGCGCCGAGCAGCACGTCGCCGGGCACGCTCAGCACCGCGGGGAGGCGGACCAGCTCGGCCACCGCCCCGGGCGCCGGGAGATTCACGCCCGGACCTCCTGGCACACCCAGCGTTCGAGCATCTCGTACTGGCGATGCAGCGCGTGCTCGCGCGTCCCCGCCGGGTCCTTGAAGAAGAACGCGAGGTCGCGCAGCACGCCGCTCTCGCCGCGCTCGAGGGCGAGCGCCATGAGCCGCGCGAGATCGAGGATCAGCGGTGCGGCGAGCGCGGAGTCGCAGCCCTCCCACGTGAACTGCAGCTTCATGCGCACGCCCAGGAAGCCCTCGAAGACGACGTGGTCCCAGGCGGTCTTCCACTCGCCGAGGTCGCGCACGTTCTCGATCCGGATCGGCGCCTCGACCGAGTAGCCGAGGATCTCGTCGAGCAGCGCGCCCTTGGACGCGAGCTTGGACTGCGCGCGCTCGGGGTCGGCCAGCGCCTCGCCGTCGCCGCCGCCGAGCAGGTTCATGCCCGACCACGACCGCACGCGCAGCGCGCGCTCGGCGAACGTCGGCGCGAGCGAGGACTTCATCAGCGTCTCGCCCGTCTTGCCGTCGCTGCCGGCCAGCGGCACCTCGTTGGCCTCGGCCAGCGCCTCGATCGCCGGCAGCCGCGCGCCCGCGGACGGCGTGAAGTCGATGAACCCGCAGCCGGTCTCGATCGCGGCCAGCGCGTAGAGCGAGCTCGGCGGGAGGATGCCCTCGCCGCGGTCCAGCGCGGCGGCGAGCTCCGCGGCATCGGCGTGCGCGGGGTGCCCCACGGCGGGCGGCTCGGTCGAGGAGACGTTGATGACCACGACGCGCGCCAGCTCGTTGCGCGCGCGGAAGTCGCGCAGGTGGGCGGAGATCCGCTCGATCGCGCCGCGCGGGTCGGTCCGCCCTTCGTAGGCGCTGACGCCGGGGCGCTGCTCGACCTCGGCGGCCTCCAGCGCGCCGGCCAACGCCGACGGGAGCCCGACCGGTACCACGCCGCCGTCGACCAGGCGCGCGGCGCGCACCGCGAGCGGCGTCTCGACGATGTCGTGGCCGCCGAACACGAGGTCCCCGAGCGCGGGCAGCCCGGCCTCGTTGAACGGCGGGCGCATCGTCACGAGCCCGGTCGGCTCGGCGAGCCCGGCGGCGACCGCGGCGGCTCCGGTCATCGCCGTCGTGGCCACGGATCCGCGTCCGCCGACGAGCCAGACGCCGACGCGGGGCGTCTCAGCGCTCACGACCGCTCACCTTCGCTCAGCACCAATCGAGCGTAGCGCTGCCTCGCGCGCGGGTACGCGGCAGCTCTTACGACCACAACGTCCATGTCTCTCCGACTTTAGTCTCCATGTCAAGTCCAAGTATGTCTATCGGCGGGCAAAAGCGGCTCGCCCTTCCAGGCTCCGATCCCGTCGCGCACACGACGCCCATCCGCGTCCATCGAGTCCCGGGAACGTTCCACGTTAACCCGTCACGAACGCGACTTCAAGCACCGCTGGACCAGATTCGTAGTGAAGATCAATAAACCGCTTTATTCCAGCTCACCGCCATTTTCGCAATGGCGTGGCGGAGATTTTGCGCGGCCGAGCTGCCCAACTCTGACGAGAGGATCGCCGCCTGTTCTTCTACTGACAAAAGGAAAGAACATAAGTGGTGCGTCACCCCGACTTATGCCAGATTCACGTAAGAAGTACGTAGGCTCTTGAGACCAGGCGGGGAGGCCGCTGGTGGGTCTGGGAGGCAGCCTGAAGGGAGGAGTTGTACCGATGCCACGAGCACGCCACCTGGCCTGCCTTGTTCCGCTCGCCGTCGCCCTGGCAGCGCCCGCGGGGGCGGACGCGGCGGCCAAGCCGAGCACGAGGCTCGCGTCGCTGAGCTCGCCGCCGGCGACGGCGCTCGCGCCCGGCGCCGGCTTCACGCTGACCGGGCGCATCACCAACCGCACCAGACGGACCGCCCGCCCGAAGCTCACGCTCTCGCTGCGCAAGACGAAGACGGGCGTCGCGCACACGCTCGTCAGGCGGACGCTCGCACGCGTCAAGAAGGGGCGGACCCTGCGCTACCGCGTGAAGGTCACGCTCTCGACCCGCCAGGCGCAGGGCAGCTTCTACCTGCGTGGCTGCGCGCGGGTCGGCTCGGGCCGGTCCAGCTGCCGCTTCGCGAAGCGGCGCCTGACGATCAAGCGACCCGCGGCGCCGGCACCAACGCCGCAGCCGACATCGCACCCGCAGCCGCAGCCGAGCTCGCCGATCAGCGTGCTCGTCCTCAGCACGCATGACGATGCGACCACGCGCGCCGGCATCGTCGCGCTCCAGGCCGCGGCCGGCCCCGGCATCCACGTCGACGCGCCGGCCGACGCGGCCACGCGCTTCACCGATGCGGGGCTCGACAACTACCGCGCCGTGATCTTCCTTGACACCGGCGCCGACAGCCGGCTCAGCGCCGACCAGCAGGCCGCGTTCCAGCGCTACTACCAGCGCGGCGGCGGGTTCTTCGGCATCGGTTCGGCGATCGAGACCGACCCCGGCTGGGACTTCCTCACGAGCGTGCTCGGGACGCGCGCCTCGGGCCAGGCCGGCGAGCAGGCCGCGACCGTCGTCGTCGCCGACCGTGTCCACGAGGCCTCCAAGAACCTGCCCGAGTACTGGGAGCGTACGGACCGCTGGTACAACTTCGCCGCCGACGTCCGCGGCATGTCGCACGTGCTGGCCACGGTCGTCGAGGACCCGTTCGGCCCGCAGCCCAAGGGCCCCCCGCTGAACGGCATCGCGGGCGGCACCATGGGCCCCGACCACCCGGTCCTGTGGTGCAAGGACTACAAGGGCGGGCGCTCGTTCTACAGCGCGCTCGGCAACACCGAGGCGAGCTTCTCCGAACCGGACTACCGCTCGATGCTCAAAGGCGCGATCGACTGGTCCGCCGGCCTCGCCGACCCGGTCACGAGTGACTGCGGCGCGACCGTGCTCGCCAACTTCCAGCAGACGCCGGTGACCCGCAACCCGAACCTGGAGGAGCCGATCGGCTTCAACCAGCTGCCCGACGGGCGCATCATCCAGACGTCACGGCGAGGCAGCGTGCGCCTGCACGATCCCGTCACCGGGACCACGACGACGATCGCGCAGATCCCGGTCTACACCAACAGCGAGGACGGCCTCTACGGCCCGGCGATCGACAACGATTTCGCCACCGACCACTGGGTCTACCTCTACTACGCGCCGCAGACCGTGCACGACATCACGTTCGCGGACGGCAGCACCGGCCACACGGTGACCACCGACCCGACCGGCTCGGCGCCCGCCGCAGCGGCCAGCCTGAGCGCGTGGGACCAGTGGATCGGCTACTTCCAGCTCTCGCGCTTCAAGTTCGTCGACGACGCGCCCGGCGTGCCCGCGCACCTGGACCTCGGCAGCGAGCAGCAGATCCTGCGCGTCTCCAACAATCGGGGGGCGTGCTGCCACGTCGCGGGTGACATCACGTTCGACAAGCACGACAACCTCTGGATGCCGACCGGCGACGACAGCGCGGCGGGATCGGGCGACGCCGGCAGCTGGGGCCAGAGCATCGATCAGCGCTACGACGACACCCAGACGATCGCCGTCAACAACGCCACCGGCGGCACGTTCACGCTCGGCCTCGACGGGCAGACGACGGCGCCACTCGCCTACAACGCGAGCGCGGCGGCGATCCAGGCCGCGCTCGAGGGTCTCAGCACCGTCGGCGCCGGCAACGTCCAGGCGTCGGGGACGGGCCCCGTGACCGTGATTTTCAAGGGCGCGTTCGAGGAGAAGGACGTGCACCCGCTGACCGCGGACTCGAGCGCGCTCACAGGCACGTCGCCGGCGGTCGCGATCGCCACGACCCGAGAGGGCGGCTGGTTCCGCGCCCCGCACACGGACTCGGCGCGCTCGGCGCTGAACACCAACGACCTGCGCGGGAAGGTCATCCGCATCCACGTCAAGGACACCATCTCGGCGGCGGACTTCAACAAGCCCGACTACGGCTCGGGCACGGGCGCGTACACGATCCCGGAGGGGAATCTGTTCGGGCTCGTCGCGGGCGCGCCGCAGGCCAAGACCCGGCCAGAGATCTACGCGATGGGCTTCCGCAACCCGTTCCGGATCTCGGTCGACGAGAACGACGTGCTCTACGTCAGCGACTACTCGCCGGACTCGCAGACCCCGCAGCAGTACCACGGCCCGGCGGGCACCGGGCGCTACGAGATCGTCCGCCACCCCGCCAACTACGGCTGGCCCTACTGCTTCAAGCCGGACCTGCCGGAATACCCCTGGAACGTGAACCTGCAGGTCCCGATGGACGCGCTCACGCACCAGCCGGTGCCGGCCGGGCAGACGCCGCAGCCGTACCCCTGCGCGGGTGCGACCGTCCCCAACCACGACTACTGGAACACGCACGGCGGCCCCGGCATCGAGCCCGGGCTGACCGAGACGCCGGGCCTGACGGCGCCGGACATCTGGTACTCCTACCGCGACAACAACGCGAGCGCGCCGCTCGGCACGCCCTGCTTTAGGGAATACGGCCCGGACGCCACGACGGCGCCGATCGCGCCCGGCTCCACCACCCCGTGCCCGCGCCTGTTCCCCGAGCTCTACGGCGGTGGGGTAGCCCCGCACGGGATCGTCAAGTACCACTACGAATCCGACAACCCGAGTCCGACGAAGTTCCCGCCCTACTACGACAACAAGGTGATCCTGGGCGAGTTCAACCTCAACACGATGCGCGAGGTCAGCCTGGACTCGGCCAACCAGATCCAGAAGATCAACCCGTTCATGAACTGCACGAGCGGGACCAAGACGCCGTCCACCCCGTTCGAGTGCACGAACCCGATGGACATGTTCTGGGGCAAGGACGGCAACTTCTACCTGATGACCTACGGCAACGGGTTCTTCAACATCAACCCCGGCGCCGCGATCTTCAAGTTCTCCTACCTCAAGGGCCAGCGCCCGCCGGTGGCGCAGGTGAGCGCCGACCATACGGACGGCAAGGTGCCGCTCACCGTCGCGTTCTCGAGCGTCGGGTCCAACACGCCCGAGCCGAGCGAGTCGATCAGCTACAGCTGGGACTTCGGCGACGGGACGCCAGCCTCGCTCGACCCGAACCCGACGCACACCTACACCAGGGCCGGCGTCTACACCGCGGTGCTGACCGTCACGGCCTCCTCGAAGAAGACGGCCCGGGCGAGCCTGAAGATCACCGTCGGCAACACGTCCCCGACGGTCACCGTCAACACCCCGGTCGAGGGCGGGATGTTCAACTTCGGCGACAGCATCCCCTACACCGTCACCGTGACCGACCCCGAGGACGGGACCGTGAACTGCTCCGAGGTCCACGTGACGTTCGTGCTCGGCCATGACAACCACGGCCACGCCGAGGAGGGCACCACCGGCTGTTCCGGCACGCTGCACTCGGTGGCCGGCGACGTGAGCCACGGCGGCAACGTCTTCGGCATCGTCAGCGCGACCTACACCGATCACGGCGGCGCCGAGGGCACCCCGCCGCTCGCCACGACCGCGCAGCACGACATCCGCCAGAAGCACCAGGAGCTCGAGTTCGCCGTCAACCAGTCCGGCACGCAGACCGCGACCGGCAACGACGGCGGCGCCGGCGCGAGCGTCCATCGCTCGAGCCTCGGGGCGGGCGACTGGATCCAGTTCAACGGGCCGCTGAACCTCCAGAACATCAACTCGCTCACGTTCCGGGTGGCGGACGCTGCGGCCGGGCGCACCGCGGGCTCGCCGCTGGCCGCGATCGAGGTCCACCAGGACGCGGTCGACGGCCCGATCGTGCAGACCGACAACCTGGTGTCCACCGGGGGGGTCGACACCTGGACGAGCCAGACGTTCCCGATCTCGCGATCGGGAACGCACGAGCTGTTCCTGGTGTTCCGCGCGGTCACCGGCGGCGCGACCGGAGGGAACCTGTTCAACCTCAACTGGGCCGAGTTCGGCGGCCAGGGAGTGGGTACCTAGGCAGCGTGCGCGCGCTCGGCCTGCTGTTCCTGCTGCTCGCCGCCTCGGCGTGCGGCGGCGGGACGGCGGCCGAGCGCGCCAGCGCACCCCGTGAGCGCTTCCGCGCGCTCGTCTTCACGAAGACGACGGGCTACCGGCACGACTCGATCGGCGCCGGCGTGGCGGCGATCCGGCGGCTGGGGCGCGAGCACGGCTTCGCCGTCGACGCCACGGCCGACGCCGGCCGCTTCACCGCGCGCGGCCTCGCCCGCTACGACGTGCTGATCTTCCTCTCCACCACCGGCAACCCGCTCGCACGCGCGGCGCAGCGGCGCGCGCTGCGCGGATACATCCACGGCGGCGGCGGCTTCCTCGGCATCCACGCGGCGTCGGACATCCATCCGGCCTGGCCCTGGTTCGCGGGTCTGGTCGGCGCGCGCTTCAAGCGCCACCCGGCCGGAACGCCGCCGGCGGTCGTGCGGATCGCCGATCCGCGCGTGGCGGCCACGCGCGGGCTGCCCGCCGCGTGGAAGCGCAGCGACGAGTGGTACGACTTCACCTCGAATCCTCGCGCGCGCGTACGCGTGATCGCGACCGTCGACGAGTCCACCTACCCCGGCGGCGGCATGGGCGCCGACCATCCGATCGCCTGGTGTGCGCGCTACGACGGCGGCCGCTCGGTCTACACCGCGATGGGCCACACCATCGAATCGTTCTCGGACCCCACGTTCACCGAGCACCACCTGCTCGGCGCGATCGAGATGGCGGCCGGCCGCGCGCGCTTCGACTGCGCCGCGCACCGCTGACGCGAGCGTTCCCAGCGAACTCTCAGCCTTCCCTTCGGTGCTTCTGAGGGGCCGCGCCGACGGTATAGGCATGACTTCGATGACCCACGCCGGCCTTCGCGCCCGCCCGCGGGCGCGGGTGCGCTCGGTCTTCCTGCCCCGCCCCGAGCTGGTCGGCCTGCTGGTCGGATCGGGCGTGCTGTACCTGTGGACCCTGTCGCGCAACGGCTGGGCCAACGAGTACTACGCGGGCGCCGTGCGCTCGATGGCGTCGAGCTGGCATGCGTTCCTGTTCGGCTCGCTCGATCCCTCCGGGGTCATGACCGTCGACAAGCCGCCGGCGGCGCTGTGGGTGCAGGCGCTGTCGGCGCGGATCTTCGGCTTGAATTCACTGAGCCTGCTGGTGCCGCAGGCGCTGATGGGGATGGCGTCGGTCGCGTTCGTGTACGACCTCGTGCGGCGGCGCTTCGGGCGCGCCGGCGGGTTCATCGCCGGCGCCGTGCTCGCGCTGACGCCGATCTCGGTCGCGATCTCGCGCCACAACAACCCCGACGCGCTGCTGATCCTGTCGGTCGTCGGCGCGCTGTGGGCGCTGGTGCGGGCGCTCGAGGACGGGCGGATGCGCTGGCTCGTGCTCTCGGGCGCGCTGGTCGGGCTCGGCTTCGAGGCCAAGATGGGCGCCGCGCTGCTCGTAGTCCCGGCACTCGTGTGCGCCTGGCTGTGGGCGGCGCCGCGGGCGCGGCTGCGCGGGCTGTTCGCGTGGGTCGCGTCGTTCGTGGTCGTGGGCGGCGCGTGGCCGCTGCTCGTGAGCCTCACCCCGGCGTCCCAGCGGCCCTGGATCTCGGGCACGGCGGACAACAGCGTGTGGTCGCTGATCTTCGGCTACAACGGGCTCGGGCGGCTCGACGGCCAGGCCGGCGGCCCGGCGGCCCTGGGCGGCGGGGGCGGCGGCGTGTTCGGCGGCGACAGCGGCGCGCTGCGGCTCCTGAACGCGAGCCTCGGCGGCCAGGCCGGCTGGCTGCTGGGCTTCGCGCTCGTCGCGGGCGTCGCGCTGGTCGTGTCCTCGCGCCTGCGCCCGCGCGACCCGGTCAGCGGCTGGACGATCGCGGTCGGCGGCTCGGCGCTGACCGCGGCGGTCGCGTTCAGCAGCGCCAAGGGCATCTTCCACCCGTACTACGTGTCCGAGCTGGCGCCGTTCACCGCCGCGCTCGTGGGCGCCGGCGCGGTCCGCATGACGCAGGGCGACCTCCTCGCCCGGGTCGCGGGCCCGCTCGCGATCGCCGGCGGCGTGATCACCGAGCTGGTCGTGCTCGGCGAGAACCCGGGCCAGCTCGCGTGGCTGCCCGCGCTGCTCGTGATCGCGGGGCTGGCGGCCGCCGGCGCGCTCGTCCTGGGCCGCAGCGCCCGGGTGCGCAACGCCGCGCTGGCGACGGCGCTGGCGACGCTCCTGATCGCGCCGGCCGCGTGGTCGGTGCAGACGCTCGGGCACGCGACCAACGGCACGTTCCCGGCGGGCGGCCCGGCCAGCGCCGGCGGCGGCTTCGGCGGCGGGCCGGGCGGCGGGCGCGGCTTCCGCGGCGGCGGCGCGCCGCCGCAGGGCGCGCCGGGCGGCTTCGGCGGCCCGCGCGGCGGCTTCGGCGGGCGCGGGTTCGGCGACGACTCCGGGTCGCTGCAGACGGCGCTGGCGTACATCAAGGCCAACGGCGGCGGCACGCTCGGCGTGTCCAGCCAGTCGACGGCGGCCGCGGCGATCATCGACTCCGGCGCCAAGGTGGCCGGGCTCGGCGGCTTCTCCGGGCGCGAGAGCGAGCCGACCGTGTCGTGGTTCGCCGGCCAGGTGGCGGCCGGGAAGATCCGCTGGGTGCTCGCCGAGGGCACCGGCGGCGGCGGCTTCGGCAACGACGGCCGCGCCGGCTCGACCGCCGTCATGGACGCGGTGCAGAGCGCGTGCAAGCCGGTCACGGTCGACGGCGTGACGCTCTACGACTGCCAGGGCGTGGCAGGCGCGCTGGCGGGCTAGCCTCTGGCGCATGGCCTTCGACTTCACGCTGCCTGACACCGACGGCGCGCCGGTCTCGCTCGCCGACGGAGCTGTCCCGACGGTCGTCGTCTTCACCTGCAACCACTGCCCGTACGCGCTCGGGTGGCATGAGCGCATCCAGGACGTCGCGCGCGACTACGAAGGTCGCGCGCGCGTGCTGCAGATCAACCCCAACGACGCGGTCAAGTACCCGCGCGACTCGCCGCAGGCGATGAAGGCGCGCGTGGACGCGGGCGAGTTCGCCGGCCCCTATCTCTACGACGAGTCGCAGGAGGTCGCGCGCGCCTACGACGCCAAGACGACGCCGGACGTCTACGTGCTGGCGGACGGCGAGATCGTCTACCGCGGCGCGCCGGACGGTGACCCGCGCGACCCGTCGCAGAACGCCGCCTGGCTGCGCGCCGCACTGGACGACGTGCTCGCCGGGCGCCCGGTCGCCCGGGCGCACACGACGCCCGTCGGCTGCTCGATCAAGTGGCGGTAGAGCTGCTGTTCTGGGACGGCTGCCCGTCCCACCCGGAGGCGTTGGCCGAGCTGCGCGAGGCGCTCGCCCAGCTCGGGCGCGCCGACGATGTGCTGGTGCGCGAGATCGCATCCTCCGAGCAGGCGGAGCGCGAGGGCTTCCCCGGCTCGCCGACGATCCGCGTCGACGGCCGCGACCTGTTCCCGATCGACGATCCGCCCGGCCTGTCGTGCCGCATCTACCGGCTCGCGGATGGGCGCTTCTCCCCCACCCCGGGCACGGACGCGCTGCGCGAGGCGCTGGCGCGATGACCGCGCTCGCCGTCCGCGAGCTGGTCAAGCGCTACCCGAAGGCCTCCGTCAACGCCGTCGACGGCGTGAGCTTCGAGGTCAGCCCGGGTGAGGTGTTCGGGCTGCTCGGGCCCAACGGCGCCGGCAAGACGACGACGGTCGGGATGCTCACGACCCGCATCCGCCCGACCGCGGGCGGGGCCGAGGTCGGCGGCGTGGACGTCGCCGCCCACCCCGTCGACGCCCGCCGCCGGCTCGCGGTCGTGCCGCAGCGCAGCAACCTCGACCGCGCGATCTCGATCCGCCGCAACCTCACGTTCCACGCCGCCTATCACGGCGTGCCGGCGGCCGAGGCCGACGCCCGCGCGGACACGCTGCTCGAGCAGTTCGGGCTGCGCGAGCGCGGCGACGTCAAGCCCGACATGTTCTCCGGCGGCCAGGCGCAGCGCGTGATGATCGCGCGGGCGCTGATGCACGAGCCGCAGGTCCTGTTCCTCGACGAGCCGACGACGGGCCTGGACCCCGCCGCGCGGCTGTTCGTCTGGGACCGCCTGCGCGAGCTCAAATCGCGCGGCGTGACGCTGTTCCTGACCACCCACGACATGGCCGAGGCCGCCGCGCTGACCGACCGGGTCGGGATCATGGACCGCGGCAAGCTGCTGGCGCTCGACACGCCGGAGGCGCTGATGCGCTCGCTGCCGGGGCGCACGACGCTCGAGATCGCGACCGACCCGGTCGGGGATCCGGCGCCGCTGATCGCCGCCCTGGCCGCGCTGGCGGGCGTCGAGCGCGCCGAGCCGATCGTCGAGCAGGACGCGCTGCGCGTGCGGCTCTACCTGTCCGGCGAGGCGCCGGCGCTGGTCGCGCCCGCAGCGGCCGTGCTCGCCGAGCACGCGCTGGGAATGACCGACGTGGCGCTCGGCACGCCGACGCTCGAGGACGTCTTCATCCACCTCACCGGGAGGACGCTGCGATGAGCCAGGCCACCGCGTTCCGCGCCGTGCTGCGCCGCGACCTGTACGTCACGTGGAAGGAGTTCCCGGTCTTCCTCGCGCAGGTGATCCTGCAGCCGCTGTTCCTGCTGTTCGTGTTCGGCAAGGTGCTCGGGAGCCTCGGCTACACGCAGAACGGCTACTCGGACCTGCTGTTCCCGGGCCTGCTGGCGCTCACCGCGGTCATCACCAGCATGCAGGCGCTCGCCTTCCCGCTGGTGATCGAGTTCGGCTGGACCAAGGAGATCGAGGACCGCCTGCTGGCCCCGATGGCGACCGGGCTTGTCGCCACCGAGAAGGTGGTCTTCGCGACGCTGCGCTCGCTGATCGCGACGCTGCTGATGCTGCCCGTCGGCATCCTCGTGCTCGGCTCGATCCCGTGGCGCGCGAGCGGCATCCCGCTGCTGGTCGTGATCCTCATCCTCGGCAGCGTGCTCGGCGCCGGGCTGGGCCTCGTGCTCGGCACGCTGGTCGTCCCGAGCCGCATCAACATCGTGTTCTCGCTCGTCTTCACGCCGCTGCTGTTCACCGGCTGCAGCCAGTACCCGTGGCCGTCGCTGGACCAGCTGCGCTGGTTTCAGGTGATCACCGCCTGCAACCCGATGACGTACGTCAGCGAGGGCATGCGCGCGGCGCTCGTGCCCGACGTGCCGCACATCGCGCCCTGGATCTGCCTGCTCGTGCTGGCCGGCTCGCTGGCGGTGCTGATGACCGTCGGCGCGCGCGGCTTCTACCGGCGGGCGATCGACTGAGCCAGCGAGGGGTGCGGCGGGAGCCCTCCGATCAGCGTCGCCTGGAGCGCGTGGTAGACGTCGGGCTTGCCGTGCCAGACCGTGGCCGCGGGCCGGTTGTGGGCGTCGAGCTCGTGATGCCAGCTGCCGAGCTCGCGGTCGATGAAGTAGCGCTCGGCGAGCGCCCACCACTGCGCCTGGCGCTCGTCCTCGCCGAGCACGGCGGCGGCCCCGATCGCCTCGCACAGGACCCAGTGCAGGCGGTCGCGCACCACCGGGCGGCCCTCCCAGTCGACGGTGTAGACGAAGCCGTCGCCGTCCCAGCCGTCGCGGATCGCCGCCGCGAAGCGCTCGCGCGCCTGGTCGAGCAGCCAGCCGGGCGCCGCCTCGCCGAGCGCGGCGTGCAATTGGACGGCCAGGCGCGCCCACTCGAACCAGTGCCCGACGGTCCCGCCGTAGGGGCGGAACGGGTGCGCCGGGGTGACGATGTTGTAGTCGGGCAGCGGGCGCCAGTGCGCATCGAAGTGCTCGTTCAGGCGCGGCGTGTTGCGCGCCAGCATCCGTTCGGTCATGCGTAGCGCGCGCCCGCGCCACAGCGGGTCGCCGGTGACGTCGGCGGCGGCCAGGAACGCCTCGACGCCGTGCATGTTCGCGTTCGCGCCGCGGTAGGGCTCGGGCTCGGTCCAGGCGCGGTCCCAGACGTCGATCAGCGCGCCCGGCGACTCCTCCCAGAAGCGCGTCTCGATCACTTCCAGCGCGTCGTCGAGCAGCGCCTGCGCGTCGCGCCCCGCGACCTTCGCGCTCGAGGCCGCGAGCACGACGAAGACATGCTCGTACGCGCGCTTGTCGGTGGCGCCGCCGAGCTGGGAGAACCAGCCGCCGTGCTCGCGGTCGCGAAAGGCGTTGGTCAGGACGTCCAGGCCCTCGTCCACGAGCGCCGCCGCGCCCGGGCGGCCGAGCAGGTGCCCGAGCGCGAAGCAGTGGGTCATGCGCGTGTTGATCCACAGTTCGCGCGGGCGCTCGAGGTCGGGTGAGCCGTCGTCGCGCAGCCAGGCGAACCCGCCCTCGGGATGCCGGGAGCCCTCGGCGAAGTCCAGCAGGCGGGTGGTTTCGGCGGCGAGATCGAGCACGTCGGGGAGGCTACCCCGGTCAGCCGAGCTGGAACGGGTCGCGCGTCGCGCCGGTCAGCTCGATCCAGACGGTCTTGGTCTCGGTGTACTCCTTCAGCGCCTCGAGGCCGTTCTCGCGGCCCATGCCGGACGCCTTGAAGCCGCCGAACGGCGCCATCGGCCCGACCGCGCGGTAGGAGTTGATCCACACAGTCCCCGCCCGCAGCGCCGCGGCCATCCGGTGCGCGCGCTGGACGTCGCGCGTCCAGACGCCGGCCGCCAGCCCGAACGGCGTGTCGTTGGCGAGCGCGACCGCCTCCGCCTCAGAGCCGAAGCGCAGCGCGGCGAGCACCGGCCCGAAGACCTCCTCGCGCGCGATCTGCATCTCGTTGGACACGTCGCCGAAGACGGTCGGCTCGACGAAGAACCCGTCGCCCAGGCCCGACGGGCGCGCGCCGCCGGTCACCAGCCGCGCGCCCTCCGCCTGGGCCGCGGCGATCCGCCCCGTCACGTTCTCGAGGTGCGCCTCGAACGCCACGGGGCCCATCTCGGTCGCCGGGTCCAGCGGATCGCCGAGCCGGATCGCGCGCGCGCGCGCCGCGAGCAGCGCCACGAACTCGTCGTGCACGGCGTCCTCGACGAGCAGCCGCGAGCCGGCCATGCAGGTCTGGCCCGTAGCGGCGAAGATCCCCGCCACGACGCCGTTCGCGGCCGCCTCGAGGTCGGCGTCGGCGAACACGATGTTGGGCGACTTGCCGCCCAGCTCGAGGGTCACGCGCGCGAGATGCGACGCCGCGCCGCGCATCACGGCCTTGCCGGTCGCGGTCCCGCCCGTGAACGCGACCTTGTCCACGCCCGGGTGCTCGACCAGCGGCGCGCCGGCCTCGCCGCCGAACCCCGTGACGACGTTCACGACGCCGGGCGGGAAGCCCGCCTGCTCGAACAGCGCCGCGAACTCGAGCGTCGAAGCGGGCGCCTGCTCGGCGGGCTTGACGATCACGCAGCAGCCCGCGGCCAGGGCGGGCGCGAGCTTCCACGACGCCAGCAGCACCGGCGAGTTCCACGGCGTGATCGCCGCCACCACGCCGACGGGCTCGTTGAGCGTGTAGATGAAGAAGTTCGAGCGGTCAGACGGGATCGTCTCACCGTGCAGCTTGTCCGCCGCGCCGGCGTAGTAGTGGTAGTAGTCCGAGAGCCCGCGCAGCTGGCCCTCCATCTCGCGGATCAGCTTGCCGTTGTCGGTCGTCTCGACGATCGCGATCCGCTCCGCATTTGTGGAAATCAGGTCGGCGAGCCGTCGCAGCAGCCGCGCGCGCTCGACGGCGGTCGTCTTGCCCCAGGTCTCGAACGCCGCCCGCGCCGCGCGGACCGCTGCGTCCACGTCGGCCGCCCCGGCGCGCGGAACGGTCGCCCACGCCCGACCGGTGTAGGGATTGACCGTTTCGAAGGTCTCGCCCGAAGCGGCATCGACCCACTCGCCCCCGACGAGCATCTGGTAGTGCTTGAGCTCACTCGCCACCGCAGTCATCCCCCCGACTGTACGCGCCCGCATTGCTCCGCCGTCCAACCCCTTGTACCGTTGGTCACGTGAGTCCGAATTCCTGGCTCGCGCTTGACGCGGGGACCTCGCCGCTGCTGCGGGCGCAGGAGCTGCGTTTCGCCTGGGAGCGCTTCGTCGCCGACGACGACGAGGACCCGGCGCTGGTCCGCGAGCCGATCGCTGACTCGTGGCGGCGCTCCTCGGCGGCCGGCGTGGACCCCACCGGCGCGCGGCTGGCGCCGGTGATCGCCGACGAGGGCGAGACGCACGAGCGCTACGAGGAGCACCCGCTCGGCGAGGCCGCGCCGCTGATCCACGACTGCCTGTCGGCGATCGCGGACGAGGCGGGCTATCTGATCGTCGTCAGCGATGCGACCGGCCTGCTGATGAGCATCGAGGGCAGCGCCGGCGTGCGCCTGCGCGCCGCCCAGGAGATGAACTTCGCCGAGGGCACGCTGTGGAGCGAGCCGGGCGCCGGCACGAACGCGATCGGGACCGCGCTGGCCGCCAACCACGCCGTGCAGGTCTTCGGCCCCGAGCACTTCAGCGACCCCGTCCAGCGCTGGACGTGCTCCGCCGCCCCGATCCACGATCCCGACAGCGGCGAGCTGCTCGGCGTGATCGACCTGACGGGCGACCTCAGCACCGTGCACCCGCACTCGCTCGCGGTCGCCACCGCCACCGCCGCGGCGGTCGAGGCCAGCCTGCGGCTCGTCCTGCAGGAGCGCGACGCGCGCCTGCACGCCCGCTACGGCGATCGCGTGACGCCCGGCCACGCCGCGCTCGTCACGCCCTCAGGCCGCGCGATCACCGGCCTGCCGCCCGGCTGGGGCGTCGCCGACCGGCTCGCGATCCCGCCCGGCGGCGGCGCGCTCGTGCTGCCCAGCGGGGGCGCCGCCGTGGCCGAGCCGGTGAGCCAGGCGCTCGAGGCGTTCGTGGTCCGCGCCGTCGAGGCCCGCACGAGCGCCGGCGCCCGCCCGCTCGTCAAGCTCGGCTTCCTCGGGCACGACCGCGCGACGCTCACCGTCGGCGGTCGCCGGACCGAGTTGCGGCCGCGCCTGGCCGAGATCCTCGCCGTGCTGTGCGCCGCTCCGCACGGGCTCTCCGCCGAGGCGCTGTGCGCCGAGCTGCACGGCGACGGCGGCAGCGTGAGCAGCGTGCGCGTCGAGGTCTCGCGGCTGCGCAAGCTGATCGGCCCGTGGATCGACACCGACGTGTACCGCCTCACGTGCGACGTCGAGTCGGACGTCCGGCGCGTCGAGGGGCTCCTGAACGCCGGCAAGGTGCGCGCCGCCGCCGAGGCCTACGATGGCCCGCTGCTGCCGGGCTCCGAGGCGCCGGGCGTGGTCCGCGCGCGCGTGCACCTGGACGCGTGGCTGCGCCAGGCGGTGGTGACGTCCGAGGACCCGGACGCGCTGTGGGCCTGGGTCCACACGCCGACCGGCGAGGAGGACCTCCAGGCCTGGAAGCGGCTGCTGTCCAGGCTCGAGTTCCGCGACCCGCGACGGCCACTGTGCGCCGCGCGCGTCGGGGAGCTGCGCCGTGCAGCGCTGATGTAACGCCCCCGCGGAACACTCCGTCGAGCAAGTTGTCGACCCGACGGAAGAGGAGACCGCGGGAGTGCAGACAGTTAGGACGCATCGCGGGCTGAGCACGGCCCGAGCGGCCCTGCAGGTCATCTGGCTGCTCGCTCGCGAGCCCGACGGCGTCCGTGCCGACGAGGTGGCGACGAAGCTCGGCAAGAGCGTCTCGACCGCCTACAACCTGCTCGCCAGCCTGTGCGACGAGGGCGTCGCGGAGCGCCGCCCGGGCAGCGTCTACCACCTGACGACGCTGTTCCGCGAGACGGTCGCCGAGCAGGCCGACCGCCACGACCTCTCGGGCGTGGTCGACGACCTGCTGGCCCGCACGCACAAGCGCGCCTACCTCGCGGTCATCCGCGCCGGTCAGCTGCGGGTGGTGCTCGAGCGCGGCATGCAGGGCATGCCCAAGCTCCCCGGGATGCGCCCCGAGATCGAGGACAACGCCCATGCGCTCGCCCTCGGCAAGGTCGTGCTCGCGCTCGAGCCCCGCGAGGCGCTGGAGCGCTACGTCGCGAGCGGGTTGCGCCGTTTCACGCCGAAGACCATCACCGAACCCGCGGCGCTGCACGACGAGCTGCGCCGGGTCCGCACGCGCGGCGTCGCCGCCGAGTGCGAGGAGTTCGGCAAGGACTTCTGCTGCTTGGCCGCGCCGATCCTCGACCACAGGCGGCGCTTTCTCGGCGCGGTCGGGATCTCGATGTCGCGCCGCTGCTTCGACGAGGAGCGCGCCGCGCTCGAGGAGACCCTCCTCGACGTGACGCGATTCCAGATATCTGCAGAAGTTCGTGAAGTTCTTGATCGCGGTCCGGAGCCGCACCTAGCGTCGCTCGGCGGATAAGCACGCCGTGCCACCCGAAGGAGGTCCAAGGCCTTGAGCCGAGCCAGTATCACGAAGGCCCATCAGAAGATCCAGGAGCTGTCCTGGGATCCAACCTTCGTGCAGCCGGTCGACAAGTACCCGACCGACTACACGTTCGAGAAGGCTCCCAAGAAGGACCCGCTCAAGCAGGTCCTGCGCTCCTACTTCCCGATGGAGGAGGAGAAGGACAACCGCGTGTTCGGTGCGATGGACGGCGCCATCCGCGGCAACATGTTCCGCCAGGTCCAGCAGCGCTGGATGGAGTGGCAGAAGCTCTTCCTGAGCATCATCCCGTTCCCGGAGATCAGCGCCGCGCGCGCCATGCCGCTGGCCATCAACGCGGTGCCGAACCCCGAGGTTCACAACGGGCTCGCCATCCAGATGATCGACGAGGTCCGCCACTCGACGATCCAGATGAACCTCAAGCGGCTGTACATGAACCACTACATCGATCCGGCCGGCTTCGACCTGACCGAGAAGGGGTTCGCGAACTGCTACGCCGGCACCATCGGCCGCCAGTTCGGCGAGGGCTTCATCACCGGTGACGCGATCACCGCCGCCAACGTCTACCTGACCATCGTCGCCGAGACGGCGTTCACGAACGTCCTCTTCGTCGCGATGCCGGGCGAGGCCGCGGCCAACGGCGACTACCTGCTGCCGACGGTCTTCCACTCGGTGCAGTCCGACGAGAGCCGCCACATCTCCAACGGCTACTCGATCATCCTCATGGCGCTCGCCGACGAGCGCAACCGCCAGCTGCTCGAGCGCGACCTGCGCTATGCCTGGTGGAACAACCACGCCGTCGTGGACGCGGCCATCGGCACGTTCATCGAGTACGGCACCAAGGACCGCCGCAAGGACCGCGAGTCCTACGCGGAGGCCTGGCGGCGCTGGATCTACGACGACTACTACCGGTCGTACCTGGTCCCGCTGGAGAAGTACGGCCTGACGATCCCGCACGATCTCGTCGAGGAGTCCTGGAACCGGATCATCAACAAGGGCTACATCCACGAGGTCGCCCAGTTCTTCGCGACGGGCTGGTTCGCCAACTACTGGCGGATCGACGCGATGGACGACGACGACTTCGAGTGGTTCGAGTTCAAGTACCCGGGCTGGTACGACAAGTACGGCAAGTGGTGGGAGAAGTACTCCGAGCTCTCGGTCAAGAACGGCCACAAGCCGATCGCCTTCGAGGCCGAGGCCAACTACGAGTACCCGCACCGCTGCTGGACGTGCATGGTGCCGTGCCTGATCCGTGAGGACACGGTCATGGACGAGGTCGACGGACAGGTCCGCACGTACTGCTCGGAGACCTGCCACTGGACCGACAAGGTCGCGTTCCGCCCGGAGTACGAGGGCCGGCCGACCCCGTCGATGGGCAAGCTCTCCGGCACGCGCGAGTGGGAGACCCTGCACCACGGCAAGGATCTCGGCGAGATCATGCACGACCTGGGCTATATCCGCGACGACGGACACACCCTGATCCCGCAGCCGCACCTCGACCTGGATCCCAAGAAGATGTGGACCCTCGACGAGTGCAAGGGCATCACGCTCTACAGCCCCAACGTGACGCTGAACGAGATGTCGCCCTCCGACCGCGAGACGCACATGGCCACGTACAAGCGTGGCGGGCCCGCGGGCCGCCCGGCGGCGGCCGCCTGACCCACCAACTGGAGGAGCCGGCGGCGCGCGCCGGCTCCTCCACCCAGAGCGCGCCTAATGGGAAAGACTCACACCGTTCGTTTCGAGCCCGTCGGGATCGAGATCGAGGTCGACGAGGACGAGACCGTCCTCAACGCCGCGTTCCGCCAGGGCATCATGCTCATGCACGGCTGCAAGGAGGGCCAGTGCTCGGCATGCAAGTCCTTCATCCTCGACGGTGAGGTCGACCTCGACCGCTACTCGACGTTCGCCCTGCCCGACTTCGAAGAGGCCGAGGGCTGGACGCTGCTGTGCCGCGCCCATCCCTACTCCGACCTCGAGATCGAGCTGATCAACTACGACGAGGAGATCATCCACGGCGGCACGCCGCCGCGGACGATCAAGACGACCGTCGAGGTCGTCAAGCCCCTCACGTCGGACATCATGCTGCTCCGGCTGGTGCCGGGGGAGCCGCTCGAGTTCAAGCCCGGGCAGTACGTCGACATCTCGATTCCCGGCCACGACGAAGAGCACCGCTCGTTCTCGATGGCCAACATCGAGCCCGACGCGCTCGAGTTCATGATCAAGATGTATCCCGGCGGGCGCTTCTCCGGACTGCTGTCGGAGGGGAAGATCAAGCCCGGTGACGAGCTGGCGGTGACCGGGCCCTACGGGGTCTTCACGCTCCGCCCGAGCTCGCCGCGCCGGCTGCTGTTCATCGGCGGCGGTGCCGGGATGGCCCCGATCCTCGCGCTGTTGCGCGCTCTGCAGGACACGAGCTCTGCGCGCGAGGCGACCTACTACTACGGCGCCCGCACGGAAGCCGACCTCTTCCATCTCTCCGAGCTGGACGCCCTTCCCGGCAACTTCGTCGCCGCCCTCTCGGAGGACAGCAACGGCTGGAACGGCGAGACCGGACTGATCACCGACGTGGTCGACCGGCTGGAAGACGACATCACCGAGGTCGACGCCTACGTCTGCGGTCCGCCGCCGATGGTGGAGGCGGCGATCTCGCTGCTGGAGGCCAAGGGCGTCCCCGAGGCCCACATCTATTACGACAAGTTCACGACCACCGCGGACGAGTGAGGAGCCCTATGGCCACTGAGGTCAAGGAACGCAGCGTCCCCAAGCCTGTGTTCACGGATGCCGAGGCGGGAGCGCAGGAGTTCCCGTCCTGGCAGAGCCGCAGCTACAACTACTTCACGCCGCGCAAGCGCCGTGCGACGGTCTACGAGGACGTCACCGTCGACGTGCAGCCCGACCCTGCCCGCCACCTGACGCAGGGCTGGGTCTACTCGTTCGCCAACGGCGACGCCGGCTATCCACAGGAGTGGACGGCGCTGAAGTCGTCCAACTGGCACGAGTTCCTCGATCCCAACGAGGAGTGGGAGCAGACGATCTATCGCAACAACGCGAACGTCGTCCGCCAGATCTCCCAGAACATCGAGCACGGCCGCACGGGCCACGTGTTCGCTGCCATGAACCCGGCGTGGGTGAAGATCCTCGAGCGCCACGTGTTCGCGTGGGCGCACGCCGAGCACGGCCTCGGGATGCACGTCTACACGCCCGCCCAGCGCGACGCGCCGACGAACATGATCAACAACGCGATGGCGGTGGGCGCGCTGCACAAGCTCCGCTTCGCGCAGGACCTGATCCTCTACAACCTCGCGCTGTCGGAGGAGATCGAGGGCTTCGACGGTTCCATCCACAAGGCGACCTGGCAGAGCGACCCGATCTGGCAGCCCACCCGCGAGCTGGTCGAGACCCTCACCGGCATCCGTGACTGGGCCGAGGCGCTGTTCGCGACCACGGTCGTCTTCGAGCCGCTCGTCGGCGAGCTGTTCCGCTCGGGCTTCGTGATGCACGCCGCCGCCCCGCAGGGCGACTTCGTGACCCCGACGATCATGGGCGCCGGCGAGTCCGACGCCGCCCGCGAGCGCAAGGGCGCCCGCGCGCTGTTCCGCATGCTCGCCGACGACCCCGAGCACGGCGCCGCCAACAAGGAGATCATGGAGGGCTGGCTGGCGACCTACACGCCGCAGGCCGTCGCGGCCGGCCGCACCCTGCAGCCGATCTGGTCGCAGCTGCTGGAGAAGGTCGTCCGCTTCGAGGACTCCGCAGACCACTCGCAAGAGCTGTTCGGGAGCCTGCTGGGCGACATCGGCATCGAGGCCCCGAAGGAGGTCGCGGCATGAGCGCGTTCCACTCTGACCCCACGTCCTCCAACAAGGCGGGCGTGACGCTGATGAACAACCAGGTCGGCTACGTCGTGGCCGAGGTGATGCGCGGCAAGGACAACGTGATCGTCACGGAGCTGCCGTCGATGATCCGCGTCGACGGCATCAACAAGGTCGACTTCGACTACGAGGAGATCGCGGAGGCGCTGGGCTGGGATGACTTCGGCAACGACGACTTCGAGGAGATCATGAGCACCCACTACGGGCGTATGGTCGTGCTCGACGATCGCGTGTTGCTGTTCGCCAACCCGGAGGACGCGGCCGAGTACATCGACTTCGACCTCCAGCCCGTCGAGTAGGAGGTCTGCATGTACGAGAAGGACGGCGAGAAGTACTTCATCTTCGACAGCCATCTCCACTTCTGGGACGCGAGCCCGGAGAACTGGGTCAAGGGCGCCGAGCAGTACGCCAAGGGCTGGATCGAGTGCTTCCACGCCTACCAGGGCCTCGGGCCGCCGGAGACGCACTGGAGCATCGAGCACTTCCAGAAGTACTCGGTGGAGGACTTCGAGAAGGACGTCTTCACCAACGGCCATGTCGACAAGGCCGTCTTCCAGTCGACGTATCTGCGGGAGTGGTATACGAACGGCTTCAACGACATCGAGCAGAACGGCGCGATGCTGGAGCGCTTCCCCGGCAAGCTGATCGTCAACGGCCGCTGGGACCCGCGTGACGGCGACGCCGGCCTGCACCAGCTCGAGCTCGATCACGCCAAGTACGGCATCCAGGGCGTCAAGCTCTACACGGCCGAGTGGAACGCGGGCTCGCGCGGCTGGAAGCTGACCGATCCCGCCGCGGTCCCGTTCCTCGACAAGTGCGTCGAGCTCGGGATCAAGAACATCCACGTCCACAAGGGCCCGACGATCTGGCCGCTGGACAAGGACGCGTTCGACGTCTCGGACATCGATCACGTCGCGACCGACTACAACGGCAAGCTCAACTTCATCGTCGAGCACGTCGGGTTGCCGCGGATCGAGGACTTCTGCTTCATGGCGACGCAGGAGCCCAACGTCTACGCCGGGCTCTCGGTGGTCATCGGCGGCCTGATGCACGCCCGTCCCAAGTTCTTCGCGAAGGTCATGGGCGAGCTGCTGTTCTGGGTCGGCGAGGACAAGATGCTGTTCGGCTCGGACTACGCGATCTGGGAGCCGAAGTGGCAGATCGAGGGCTTCGTCGACTGGGAGATGCCTGACGACTCCGAGCTCGCCGACTACCCGCGCCTGGGCGTCGAGGGCAAGAAGAAGATCCTCGGCCTCAACGGCGCCAAGCTGTACGGCGTCGATGTGCCGGAGGAGCTGCGGCTGCCCGTGCCGGCCGATGAGCCGGCGTCCGCGGAGAGCGCCGTGGGAGTGGCGGGTTGAACCTGCGCTCCCGAGTCCTCGACGCGCTCGGGACGGTCTACGACCCGGAGCTCGACGAGCCGGTCACCGCGCTCGGCTTCGTCGGCTCCCTGGTCGTGTCCGGTGAGGGCGACGTGGCGGTGCGGCTGCGGCTGCCCACGCCGCAGTGCGCACCGAACTTCGCGTTCCTGATGGCCGCCGACGCGTCTGCCGCGGTGCGGCGCGTCGACGGCGTGCGCGAGGTCACGGTCGCGCTCGAGGACCACTACACGGGAGACGAGATCAACGCCGCGGTCAACCGCGGCGAGGCGTTCGGGGATGCGTTCCCGGGCGAGACCGAGGGCGAGCTGTCCGCCTTGCGCGAGCTGTTCCAGCGCAAGGCGCTGCTCGCCCGCCAGGCGCGCGTGTGCCAGGCGCTGATGGACGGCGGCGACTCGCCCGAGGTGGTCGTCACCCGGCGCGTCGCCGACCTGCCGGATTCGCGGGACGCCGTGCGCGAGGTCGCGCTGCGGGCCGCGCTGGGGCTGCCCAGTGACCCTGACGCGCCCGCGCTGGTGTCCGGCGACGGCGCGCCGCTGGCGGCGAGCGAGCTGCCGATGTGGCTGCGCCGCGCCCGGCTGGTCAGCCTCAGCCTGGATACCAACGGAAACATGTGCCGGGACCTGCTGAGGGTCCGCTACGGTCAGGAGGAGGAGATCGCGGTATGAAGGCAGCGCGCCTGCACGAGTACCACCAGCAGTTGAAAGTCGAGGAGATCGACGAGCCCAAGCTGCTCGGACCGCTCGACGTGATCGTGAAGATCGGCGCGGCCGGCCTGTGCCGCACCGACCTGCACATCCAGGAGGGCCAGTGGGCCGAGAAGTCGGGGGTCGTGCTCCCGTACGTGCCCGGCCATGAGAACGCGGGCTGGATCCACGAGGTCGGCTCCGGCGTGACCAATGTCGAGGTCGGCGACACGGTGATCGTCCACCCGTTCATCAGCTGCGGGCTTTGCCGGCCGTGCCGGCGCGGCGACGACATGCACTGCCTGAACGGCGAGTTCCCCGGGATCGGCCGCGACGGTGGCTTCGCGGAGTTCCTGCACACCAGCGCCCGCTCGGTGGTCAAGCTCGACCCGTCGCTCGAGCCCGCCGCGATCGCGGCGCTGGCCGACGCGGGCCTGACCGCGATCCACGCGGTCAAGAAGGCAATTCCGGTGCTCGGCGCCGGGACCAAGGCGGTCGTGATCGGCGCCGGCGGGCTGGGCCACATCGGCATCCAGTGCCTGAAGGCCTACACGCCGACCGAGATCATCGTCGTCGACCCGTCCGAGAAGGCGCTCGCGCTCGCCAAGGAGCTCGGCGCGGACCACACCGTCCAGGTCGACGGCTCCCAGCGCGACACGGTCAAGGAGCTCACCGACGGCCTGGGCGCCGAGGCGATCATCGACTTCGTCGGCGAGAAGGGCGCGATCGAAGACGGCGTCGACATGCTCCAGGACGGCGGCTTCTACTACGTGATCGGCTACGGCGAGAACATCAACGTCCCGACGATCGACATCATCTCGCGCGAGATCTCGTTCATCGGGAACCTCGTCGGGACCTACATCGATCTGCAGGACCTGATGACGCTGACCGCGCAGGGCAAGGTCACGCTCCACACCACGACGTACCCGCTCGACGCCATCAATGACGCGATGGCCGATCTGGACAACGGGCGGCTGCAGGGCCGCGGCATTCTCGTCCCGGCCTAGGAGGGCAATCACATCCATGGGCAAGCGCCTGTACTTCAACCACGAGGCGCGCCGGCTGCTGCAGGACGGCGTCGACGCGCTCGCGAACGCGGTCAAGGTCACGCTGGGGCCGAAGGGCCGCAACGTCGTACTCGAGCGGCTCGCGGGCCCGCCGACGATCACCAACGACGGCGTGACGATCGCGCGCGAGATCGAGCTCTCCGACCAGTACCGCAACATGGGCGCCCAGCTCGTCCGCGAGGTCGCGAACAAGACCAGCGACATGACCGGTGACGGGACGACGACGGCCACGCTGCTGGCCCAGGCGATCGTGCGCGAGGGCATGCATGCGCTGGACGAGGGCGCGAACCCGATGGGGCTGCGCCGCGGCATCGAGGAGGCGACCGCCGCGCTGGTCGCCGAGCTGCACCGCGTCGCCCGTCCCGTCAAGGGGCGCGACGAGATGCTGCACGTGGCGACGATCGCGGCCAAGGAGGACCCGGTCATCGGCAACGTCGTGGCTGACGCCGTGTCCCGTGTCGGCGAGGACGGCGTGGTCACGATCGAGGAGTCAGACGAGCCCGGCATCCGGGTCGACTTCGTCGAGGGCGTGGTCGTCGAGAACGGGTGGGTGTCGCCGTACATGGTGCGCGACACCGAGCGGATGGAGACGGTGTTCGAGAACCCGCTCATCCTGATGACCAACAAGCCGCTCAAGCACCCGAACGACCTGCTGCCGGCGCTCGACGCCTTGATGAAGGAGCCCCGCCCACTGGTGATCCTCGCCGAGGACGTCTCCGGCGGCGCGCTCGGGATGCTCGTGGCCAACAACCAGCACCGGACGATCGAGGCCGTCGCGGCGCGCGCGCCGGGCTTCGGCCACCGCCGCATCCAGCACCTCGGGGACATCGCCGCCTTCACCGGCGGCACGGTGATCGCCGAGGAGGCCGGGCTGTCGCTGGCGAGCGTGCGCCGCGAGCACTTCGGCACCGCGCGGCGCGTGATCGTCAACGCCGACTCGACGACCCTGATCGAGGGCGGCGGGAGCGAGGCGGACGTCAAGTCGCGGCTCGACCAGATCCGCGCCGAGCTCGCGCGCGCCGTGCACGAGCGCGACGTCGAGATCTACCAGGAGCGGATCGCGCGGCTGTCGGCCTCGCTGGCGGTGATCAAGGTCGGCGCGCCGACCGACACTGTGCGGGCCGAGCGCTTCCGGCGCACCGAGGGCGCGCTGGCGGCGACCGAGGCCGCGGTCTCGGAGGGCATCGTGGCCGGCGGCGGCACCGCCCTGCTGAAGGCGGCCCCGGCGCTCGACGCGATCGAGCTCGAGGGCGACTTCGCGCGCGGCGTGGAGATCGTCCGCGCGGTGCTCGACGAGCCGCTGTACTGGATCGCCTCCAACGCCGGCTACGACGGGCACGCGGCGGTCGACCAGGTGCGGGCGATGCCCGAAGGTCACGGGCTCGACGCGCTGACCGGCGAGTTCGGCGACCTGTTCGAGAAGGGTGTGATCGACCCCGTGCGCGTCACGCGCATGGCGCTCGAGCACGCGGCGTCGGTGGCGGCGCTGCTGCTCACGACCGAGGCGCTCGTCGCCGAGGAGCTGATCGCGCAGCCCGGCGCGATCATCGCCCCCGGGTTCGGGGACCTCGCCGAGGGCCTCGCCCGGCCCTCCTCCCCCATCTAATGGACGTGTCCGTCAGTACGACGCATTCCGGCGGGCCCGGCCCGCCGCGCATTCGCCGGATTATGCGCCGTACTTCCGGGCACGCCCACTAGGGTCCACGCGGCCGCCGGGCGCTCGTCCGGCGGCCGCTGTGAACATGGAGGGGCTTCGCTCACCACGCCTGCTGCTGCGCCGCTGGCGCCCGGCCGACCGTGCGCCGTTCGCCGCGCTCAACGCCGATCCGGAGGTGATGCGCTACTTCCCGGCGCCGCTGTCACCGGCAGAGAGCGACGCGCTGGTCGATCGCATCGAGGCCGCGTTCGAGCGCGAGGGCTGGGGACTGTGGGCGCTTGAGGAGCGCGCGACCGGCGCGTTCCTCGGCTTCACGGGCGTCGCGCGGGTCGGCTTCGAGGCGCACTTCACGCCCGCCGTGGAGGTCGGCTGGCGGCTCGCGCGCGCGGCGTGGGGGCGCGGCTACGCGACCGAGGCGGCCCGGACCGCCCTCGAGCACGCCGCGCTGGACGCCGTGGTCTCGTTCACCGCCGTCGCCAACGCGCGCTCGCGGGCGGTGATGGAGCGCCTGGGGATGACCTTCGCCGGCGAGTTCGAGCATCCGCGCCTGCCCGCGGGCCATCCGCTGCGCCGGCACGTGCTCTACCGGCTGGATCCGCGGCGGCCGGCGGAGGGTGGGTAGGTTCGCCGGCCGCCGCGGAGGTGCGTGACGGCCGGTGGGTCGGCCGGCCGCCGCGCGGGGGAAGTGCTCAGCCGCCGTGGCCGCCGTGGCCGTCGCCGCCGTGATCTTCGCCGCCGCTGCCGTGGCCGCTGTGATCGTCGCCGCCGCCGCCCTGGCCGCCGTGGTCGTCGCCCTGGTCGTGGCCCTGGTTGCCGCCGCGATCCTCGCGCGGGAGCCCCGCGACCGTGAACGGCTTGCTCGAGGTCGCGAAGTCGGCGTTGACGATCAGATAGAGCTGTCCGTCGCGCGCGATCGTCGACGGGCCCTTGAGCAGCGTGCTGGTGCGCGTATCGCGCACCTCGCCGCGCGTGGCGCCGTCGTGGAGCTTGACGAACGCGAGCTGCGCGGGCGAGCCGCCCTGCACGACGACCAGGCGGCCGCGGTCGAGCAGCAGGCCGTCGCCGCCGGGCACCGAGACGCCCTGCACCTCGTCGATGCGGTCGATCGCCGCGCCGTCGCGGGAGAGGTCGATCCGGAACAGCTTGCCGGTGTTCGACTGCACGACGACCAGCCGGTCGGCGCGCTTGGCCACGATGCCGTTGAGGTTGAAGCCGGTCTGGAACTTGATCGCCGATGACACGTCGAGCCCCTGCACCGTCCCGCTGCCGGCCTTGACCTGCGCGCCGGTCACGTGCCAGAGCATCGGACGCAGGGAGTCGGTGACGTAGACGTCGCCGCCGCGCGTCACGACGAGGTCGTTGAGGAAGCCGCCCTTGCCGGTGTCGAACGTCGCGACGGCCTGCTTGCTCGCGAGGTCGTACACGGTGATCTTGCCGCTGCCCGCGCCGGCGACGTACAGCCGGTCGCGCCAGATCTTCAGGCCGGCGGCCGAGCCGCCCGTCGTGCCGGGGATGTACGGCGTGACGGTGTCGCTGCCGGGCGAGCCCGTGTAGATGGCGCCGCTGCCGGTATCGGAGACGAAGAACGCGCCGCGCGCGCCGACCGCCACACCTTCGGGGTTCGCCGCCGGGTCCGGGCTGAGCGTGAACAGCCGCGCGTCGGCACGGTCGTCGCGATCATGCGTGAATGCTTCATGTACCGGTGACACGGCCACCGGCGGCTACGTCACGCGGCGGTCGCGAACGCCTCGGAAGGAATCGCATGTCAGTGCGCGAACCAGACAGCGTTGGTGCAGGCTCGGACTTTGATGGTGGCGGCGACGCTCGCGGTACTCGCCGCGGCGCCCGCGCAGGCGGCCAGTGAGCGCGTCGCGGCGCTGCAGGTGGCATTGCGCGCGCACGCGGGATACGTCGGCGCGGTCGACGGGCTGACCGGACCCGCGACGACCGCGGCGGTGCGGCGCCTGCAGGCCAGCCGCGGGCTGGCGGTCGACGGCGTCGCCGGTCCGCGCACGCGGGCGGCGCTCGGGCGCCTCGGCCGCCACGGCGTCGGCAGCCGGCCGCTGCGGAACGGGCTGGTCGGCTGGGACGTGGCCGCGCTGCAGTTCGCGCTCGAGATTCACGGATTCCCGCTCGGGACGGTCGATGGCGGCTTCGGCGCCGAGACCGCGTCGGCGCTGCGGCGCTTCCAGGCCTTCGCGGGCCTCGCCGCCGACGGCGTCGCCGGCCGTGCGACGCTGCGCGCCCTGACCGCGCCGCCGGTCCGCGCGCCCGCGCTGCGGCGCCCGATCGGCGTCGCCCCGGGCGACCGCTACGGCCCCCGCGGGCCAGGCTTCCACGCCGGCCTGGACTTCCCGGCCGCGACCGGCACGCCGGTCACGGCGGCCGCCCCGGGTCGCGTCCTGTTCGCAGGCTTCGACGACGGCTGGGGCCTCACGGTCGTGCTCGACCACGGCAACGGCATACACACGCGGTACGCGCACCTGTCGCGCGCCGCCGTCTCGCCGGGGGCGACGCTGGCCGCGGGCGGGCTGGTCGGCCGCGTCGGCGCGACGGGCCGCGCGACCGGCCCGCATCTGCATTTCGAGGTCACGGTGCGCGGCGCGAACGCCGATCCGGCGCCGGCCCTGGGGCTGTGAGGCCTCGCTCCGCGCTTCGCGCTCGCTACGTCCCGCGGCACGACATGCCGAAGACACTGAGAGATGGGCGCCGTTCTCACCGATCCCGACGAGATCGACTACCGCGCGCGCGACGTCGTGATCGGCGGCGTGCTCGCGGTGCTGACGGGCGCCGCGGTGCTGGTCTACCTCGCGCTGACCCCGGGCAGCAAGCACCGCGAGGGGCTCGCCATCCTCAGCGTCGTGTGGTCGGCGCTGAACTGCTGCCTGTTCGCGCTGCCGCGCCGGCGCATCGTCGCCTCGAGCAGGCGCGAGACGTTCTTCCTCGCCTGGTCGGCCTCGATCGCCGCCACGATCGGGCTCGGGGTCGTGTTCGAGGGCAGCCCGCGCTCGCCGCTCTTCGTGGCGTTCATCCTGCCGCTGGTCTTCGCCGCGATCTCCTATCCGGTCCGCGGGACCGCCGCCGTCGGCGTGATGGTGCTGCTCGCCGCGGGCACCGCCGGCGCCATCTCAGGGCAGTCGCCTGGTGATGTGAGCTTCATGATGTTCGTGCTGGGTTCCGCCGCGGCCATGGGCATCGGACAGGCCGCGGGGCGCGCGCGCTGGCGCGCCGAGGTGGATGCCGAGCACCGCCGCGCCCAGCGCTACCTGGACGTCGCCGGGACGATGATCGTCGTGCTCGCGCCCGGCGGGACGATCGAGAAGATCAACGCCAAGGCATGCGCGGTGCTCGAGTATGCCGAGGACGAGATCACCGGTCGCGACTGGTTCACGTTCGCCGTGCCGGCCGGCGAGGCGGCCGGGCTGCGCAGCGCGTTCGAGGCCGTCATCGGCGGCACGGCCGACGGCGGCGGCGGCTTCGAGTGCGACGTCGTCACGTCCGCCGGCGAGCGCCGCCGGATCAGCTGGCACCATCGCCTCGTCGACGACTCGATGCTGATCGTGGGCGAGGACGTGACGGAACGGCTGCTGGCACAGGAGCGCGTCGCGCACATGGCCTACCACGACCCGCTGACCAGCCTGGCCAACCGCGCCAAGCTCGACGAGCACCTCGTCCACGCGCTGGCTCGCGCGCGCCGCCAGGAGCGCGCCGTCGCACTGCTCTACATCGATCTGGACCACTTCAAGATGGTCAACGACACGCTCGGGCACGCGGCGGGCGACGAGCTGCTGCGCCAGGTCGCCGAACGGCTGGCGGCGCGGGTCCGCGCCGAGGACGTGCTGGCACGCCACGGCGGCGACGAGTTCATGCTGCTGCTCGCCGATCTGGACGGCGACGCGTGCGAGCAGGCCGGGACCGTCGCGGCCGACCTGCTGGCCGCGCTCGAGACCCCGTTCGCACTCGAGGGCCACGAGTTCGAGGTCGCGGCGAGCATCGGCGTCGCGGTCTTCCCCGACGACGCCCCCGATCGCGAGGGCCTGCTCAAGCATGCCGACGGCGCGCTCTATCAGGCCAAGCGCGACGGTCGCGGCACGTTCCGCTTCAACGCCGCCGAGCAGACCGACCCGACCGCGCAGCTGACGCTGACCGCGCGCCTGCGCCGCGCGCTCGCCCGCGACGAATTCGAGCTGCACTACCAGCCGGTCTACGCCGTCGCGAGCGGCGCCCCCGTCGCGGTCGAGGCGCTGCTGCGCTGGCGCGACCCTGACGTCGGCCTCGTGCCGCCGGGCGAGTTCATCCCCGCCGCCGAGGGCAGCGGGCTGATCGAGGCGATCGGCGACTGGGTCGTCGACACCGCGGTCGAGCAGGCGCAGGAGTGGGCGCTGCTCGGGCTGCGCCCCGAGATCGCCTTCAACGTCGCGCCGCGCCAGCTCAACGCGCCCGGGTTCGCCGAGCGGCTGCTGGACCGCCTGCGCGACGCCGACCCGAGCCAGTTCGTCGCCGAGATCACCGAATCGGTCGCGATGGCCGACCCCGAGCGCACCGTGCCGCTGCTCGAGAAGCTCGCGGCGGCCGGCGTCCGGATCGCGATCGACGACTTCGGCGCCGACTTCTCGTCGCTCAGCCGGCTGCGCGACCTGCCGGTGCACGAGCTCAAGATCGACCGCTCGTTCCTGCGCGACGTGCCGTACGAGCCGCGCTCGTCGGCGATCGTGACCGCGATCCTGCAGCTCGCCGAGGCGCTCGAGCTGACCGCGGTCGCCGAGGGCGTCGAGGAGCCCGAGCAGCTCGAGTTCCTCGCCGCGCACGGCTGCGCGCTGGCGCAGGGCTTCCACCTCGCCCGGCCGCTCCCGGCCGCCGCGGTCACCGAGCTGCTGCGCCAGGCGTACCTGAGCGTCTGAGCGCTCAGAGTCGGTACACCGAGCGGGCGTTTCCATTCAGGATCGCCCGCGCGGCGCCCTCGGCCTCGTCGTCGAGCAGCGGCTCCAGCACGGCGGCCAGCGCGTCGCGCCACCACGTCGCCGCGAGCAGGTAGAGCTCCGGCGTGCGCGCCGCGTCGGACGCGTACAGGAGCTTCGAGACGGGCGCGAGCTCGAGCGCCTCGGCGAGCGCCTCCGCCGGGCGCGCGACGTGCGGGATCGTCAGCGAGAGGTCGAAGTACACGTTCGCGTAGACGTGCGCGAGCCAGCCCGCCTCGCGCACGAACGGGTAGCAGTGCAGCAGCACGAACGGGGTGTTCTCGTAGCGCTCGATCAGCGGCTTGAGCAGCCCGGGGCGCGCGAGCGGGAGCCACAGGTCGGCGTCGCCGAAGCCGGTGTGCACCTGGACCGGGAGCGGGTCCCCGCTGGCCGCGTTGACCTCCAGCGCCGTCAGCAGCCCGGCGCGCACGTCCGCTCCGAGCCGGTCGAGATCGAGGCCCCCGCGATAGGCGGCGATCGTCTTGAGCGCGACATAGCCGGCCGCCCGCGCGCCGCGCACCGCGCCCGCGATGTCCTCGACGCCCTCGATCCGCAGCACCGGGCGCGCGGCGCAGCCGGCCAGCTCGCCCAGCTCGGCCCAGTTGACGCTCTCGGCGGCGGGCGGGAAGCCCTCGTCGACGAGCAGCATCTCGGTGTTCGTGGCCCGCAGCAGCGCCGACGCGTACTCCAGTGGCTCGGCCTCCAGGCGGCGCGCGTAGACGGCGGCCTCGGTCGGCTCGCAGTCCAGGAACGCTCCAAGCACGCGCATCGCCCGCCGGAAGGTGACCGCGGTCGCGACGTGCGGCCACTGGCGCGGATCCTCGGACTCCGAGAACAGCCCGCGGAACTCGTCGAGGCTGCGCGGCGCCCGGCGCAGGATCCCGTGCGCGTGGTGGTCGACGAGCGCGACGCCGTTCAGTACTTCTCGAAATGACCCTGGAGCTCGAATGCCGCGTCCTGTTCGGAGTAGGCCGCCCATTCCGAGCGGCGGACGGCGAGGTAGGAGCTCGCGAGCACGGGGCCGAGCGCCTCGGTCAGCACCGGATCGGCGGCCAGCGCGTCGAGCGCCTCGGCCTGCGTCGCCGGGAGCGGCGCGATCCCGAGCCGCTCGCGGTCGTGCGCGGGCAGCGTCGCCGGATCGACGCTCACCGGCTCCGGCGGCTCGAGCGCGCGCTCGATGCCGTCGAGCCCCGCGGCGATCAGGCCGCCCAGCGCGAGGTACGGGTTGCAGCTCGCGTCGCAGGCCTTCAGCTCGGCGTTCGTCGACGCCTCCTCGGCGCCGCGGAACGGCGAGGCGACACGGACCGGCGCCTCGCGGTTGTCGAACCCCCAGCACACGAACGCGCCCGCCCAGTTGCCGGGGACGATGCGGTGATAGGAGTTGAAGCTCGGCGCGGTCAGCCCGCACAGGCCGGGCAGGTGCGCGAGCACGCCGGCGAGGAACTCGAGCGCGAGCGCCGAGAGGCCCTCGTCGTAGAAGCGGTTGCGCTCGCGCTCCCACAGCGAGAAGTGGATGTGGGCGCCGTTGCCGGCGTTGTCGGGCCACGGCTTGGGCGCCAGCGAGGCGACCAGGCCCTGCCCGGCCGCCACGCCGCGGATCGTCTCGCGCACCAGCACCTGCTCGTCGGCGGCCTGCAGCGCCGGCGCGTGCGCGGTCGAGAGCTCCTGCTGGCCGTGACCGAGCTCCGCGTAGTACTGCTCGAGCGGGATCCGCTGGCGATCCAGCGCGGCGGTCAACGCGTCCGCGTAGGCCTGTGACGCGGTCGTCGAAATGGTCGAGAAGCATAGTCCGGTGTCGACCGGGACGTACGCGCCGTCGACGCGCGTGGCCAGCGAGAACTCGTTCTCGAACGAGGCGCGCAGCACCAGCCCGCGCTCGGCGAGCCGCGCCTGCATCCGCTTCAGGAACGAGCGCTGGCAGACCGGCGCCGGCTCGCCGTCGAGCCCGCAGTGGTCGGTCAGGACCGCGCCGGTGTGCAGCGCGTACGGCAGCACGCGGAACGTCGAGTGGTCGGGCATCAGCCGGTACTCGCCGACCGGGCCCATCTCGGGGACGGGCTGCAGCTGGTCGAGCGCGTTCATCGCCTGCATGGCCACCGTGACGCCGATGCCGCGCTCCAGGCGCCCTTCGAGGCCGTGGCGGCCCGAGGCCTTGGCGCGGATCGTGCCGTCGTTTCCACACCAGAGGAAGCGCACGAGCCGCAGGCCCGCGTCGTCGGCCCGGCGGGCGAGCTGTGAGGCGGTCATGCGGGCATCTTCGCCGACAGCCGCCGCCAGAGCTCCGTCCACGCGACGATCCCCGCGTCGATGCGCTCCAGCCGGAAGAACTCGTCGGGGGCGTGCAGCCGCTCGTCGGCCGTCGAGAACGAGAACAGCAGCGTCTTGAGCCCCAGCACGCGCTCGAAGATGACGGCTGCGGGCAGCGTGCCGCCGATCCGGACCAGCAGCGGCTCGCTGCCGGGATAGGCGTGGCGCAGCGCGCCGACGGCCGCCAGCACGGCGGGGTGATCGCTCGCCAGCTCGTAGGCGCCGACCGCGCCGGGCTGCGCGCTGACGCGGACCTCGACGCCCGGCGGCGCCGTCACGTGGCGCTCGATCGCGGCGAGCACCGCGTCCGGGTCCTGGCCGGGCACGAGCCGGCACGTGAGGTGCGCGCTCGCGCGCCGCGGGATCACGGTGAACGCGCCGCCGCCCGCGATCCCGTTGACCTCCAGCGTCGGCCGCGTCCACAGCCGCTCGAGCGTACTGAAGCCCGGCTCCCCGAACAGCGCCGGGACGCCGACCTCGCGCCGGTAGGCCTCCTCGTCGAACGCGATCTCGCCCAGCGCGACCGCGCGCACGCCGACCCTTGTCGTCGCTCGCGCCGCGCGCGTGGATGCGCCCGTCGCGCACGCTCGGCGCGAACGGCGGCGTCTGCCACTCGTCCGCGTCGCCCGGCGGCTGAACGTCGTAGTGGCCGTAGACGAGGATCGCGGGCACGCCCGGCGGCCCGGACAGCTCGCCGAGCACCACCGGATGCCCGTCGCTCTCCACCACGCGCCCGCCGGGGACGCGCACCGCCAGCCACGCCGCGGCCTCGCGCATCGGCGCGCCGCCCGCCAGGCTCACGCTCGGGATGGCCAGGAACGCCGACAGCTCGCGGATCTGCTCAGGCGACGGCACGCGCGGCCCAGCCGTGTTCGAGCAGCTCGCGGGTCTCCTCGACGCCCGCGGCCCAGACGCGCAGGACGTCGGCGTCCGGGCGCTCGTAGTAGCCGCCGAGCGAGCCGTCGCCGAGCAGCTCGCGCACCTTCGCCGCGGGCTCGGAGCGCAGCGGCGCGATGTCCTGCTTGGGCTTGCGCCCGGGCGGCTGCGCGACGCCGTCCAGGCGCGTCCAGGGGAAGTTCTCCATCCACGACGCGTGGCTGCCGTCGGGATCGATCGAGTCCACGATCGCGCGCGTGCGCGGCGCCGACCACCAGTCGTGCCAGCGCAGCTGGGCGTCCGCGCGCCCGGCCGCCCAGGCCTCCACGGCGGGGCGCCCGGCGCCGTTGCCGCCGTGCCCGTTGACGAGCAGGAAGCGCCGGAAGCCCTGCCCGTGGAGCGAGCCGACGATGTCGCACAGCAGCGCCCCGTAGGTCTCCACGCTCACGGTCGGGCTGCCCGGGTAGGCGCCGAAGTACGGCGTGATCCCGTAGGCCAGCGCCGGCAGCACGGCGACGCCGAGCGGCTCGGCCGCCTCCACCGCGACGCGCTCGGAGAGGATCAGGTCGACCCCGAGCGACAGGTAGGCGTGCTGCTCGACCGAGCCGAGCGGGAGCACGATCCGGTCGTCGCGCTCCAGGTAGGCCTCGAGCTGCATCCAGTTGCGGTCCACCACTCTCATGTCAGGTGCCTTTCGAACTCGCGGGCCACGGACAGCAGGTGCGCGTCGCGCCCGGCGGCCGCGGCGAGCTGCATCCCCGCCGGCAGCCCGTCCTCGGCGCGCCCGCAGGGGATCGTCAGCGCCGGGACGCCGGCCACGTTGTACGGCCCGGTGAAGCGCCCCTCGACGTCGCCCTGCGGCGTGCCGACCGGCGGGTCCTCGGGCGGCGCGATGTACGCGACGGTCGGGCCGGCGAGCACGTCGACGCCCGCCAGCACGCGCTCCAGCGTCGCGGCGAAGGCGGCGCGCGCGGCCAGCGCGGCGCGGTAGTCGGCGTCGCTGACCGCCTCCCCCGCCTCGATCACGAAGCGCGTGCCCGCGCCGTAGCCGTCGCGGGGATTGGCGCGATGCTCGAGATACGCCTCGCGCAGGACGATCGGGCCGAGGATCGCGTCCGCGTCGGGCAGCTCGACGTCGACGACGTCCCAGCCCTCGAGCGCCTCGAGCACCCGCGCCCGCACGCCGGGCGTCACGTCCGGGTCCTCGATCTGCGCGCGCAGCACGCCGACGCGCGGGCGCGGTACGGCGTCGAGCGCCAGCGGCACTCCGGCCAGCACTCCGAGCAGGAGCGCGGCCTGCTCGACCGTGCGGGTCAGCGGGCCGACGTGGTCGAGCGCCGGCGACAGCGCGGTCACGCCCGCGGTCGGCACGAGCCCGTACGTCGGTTTCATCCCGACGATCCCGCAGTACGCGGCGGGGATCCGGATCGAGCCGCCGGTGTCGGTGCCGAGCGCGAAGTCGCACACGCCGGCCGCCACGAGGGCGGCCGACCCGCTGCTCGACCCCCCCGCCGTGCAGCCGTGGTGGTGCGGGTTGAAGGTCATGCCGTAGGCGGGGTTGACGCTGCCGGCGGCGTACTCGAGCAGGTTGGTCTTGCACAGCAGCTCCGCGCCGGCGGCGCGCAGGCGCGTCACGACCTCGGCGTCGCGCTCGGCCGGCGGCGGGACGGCGACCGTCGAGGCGTTCGTCGTGACCGTCCCGCGCACGTCGATGTTGTCCTTGATCGCCACGGGGACGCCGTGCAGCGGCCCTGCCGGCGCGCGCTCGCCGGGCGTCAATGGCGCGATCACGGCGTTCAGCGCCGCCTGCGCCTGCATGCGCGCGTGCGCCGCGAGCAGCTCGAGGTTCGCGACCTCGCAGACCCGCCGGCCGGCCTCGATCTCGCCGATCAGCTCGCGCGTGCGGGCGACGAGCGGCCCGCGCAGGTCCGCCAGCAGCGGCTCGACCGGGCGCCGGCGCACCGCGAGGTCGCGGTAGATCCCGGAGTGCGTCTTGGCCGAGCGCCGGTTGAAGGCGACGAGCCGCTCGAGCGAGCCCTCGAGGTCGGCGGCGTCGAAGCCGTCGAACGGCTCCGGGCGCGCCTGCGCCTGCTCGAGCACCTCGCGCGCGAGGCCGAGGAACAGCGCGCGGTAGCGCGGCTCGGCGAGCGCGTCGGCGATCGCGAGGTCGGACACCGCGGTCGCGAACAGCATCGCGCCGTAGGCCTCCTTCGCCCACAGGTACCCGAGCACGTTGTCCGTTGCCGTCGCGCCAAGCTCGCGCGCCAGCCGCGCCACGCGCTCGCTGGCGCGCCCGTCGAGCTCGCCGACCACGAACGTCCCGCGCCCGGCGTAGTCGATCCGGCCCGGCGCGAGGTAGTCCGCGCCGAAGTTCACGAAGGCGCCGACCGTGCGCTCGGCCCCCACGGCCTGGGCGATCAGCGGCTCGTTGATGCCGTTCTGGAGCGAGACGACGCACCCGCCCGGGGCGAGCCGCGGCGCGAGCTGCGCCAGCGCCGCCCCGGTGTGCTGGTGCTTGACCGCCAGCAGCACGACGTCGAGCGCGTCCGGCAGCTCGCCGGGGCCGACCGCGCGCGCGGGCACCGTGAACGCCTCCAGCGGCCCCTCGAGCGTCAGCCCACGCGCGTTGATCGCCGCCACGTGCTCGGCGTCGGCGTCGCACAGCAGCACGTCGTGGCCGGCGCGCAGCAGCTGCGCGCCCACCGTCCCGCCGATCGCGCCGGTGCCGACGACGGTGTAGCTCATTCGGCCTCGAACGTCGCCACCAGGAGGTTCCTCGCGCGTTCGAGGATCGCGCGGTCGGCCGTCTGCGCCGACGCCGGATCGCCGGCGCGAACCGCCTCGTGCAGCGCCACGTGGCAGGCCAGCGAGCCGGCGCTGTAGCCGTCGAGGCGCGCGAAGACGCTCCAGTAGCGCTGCGAGTTGGCCCACGTCAGCTCCACGAACTCGCGCAGCAGCGCGTTGCGGCAGTGCCCCGCCAGCGAGCGGAAGTAGGCCACGTTCTGGTTCAGGAAGCGCCGCCCGTCCGGCGCCGCGGCCTCCATCGACGCGCGGATGCGGTCGAGCTCGGCGACGCCCGCCGGGGTGATCGCCTCGACCGCCTCGTACGCGCAGTGCGGCTCCAGCAGCAACCGGCACGCGTACAGCTCGCGCGCGTCGCGCGCGCCGATGCAGGTGACGCGCGCGCCGTGGCGCGGCGTCAGCTCGACCAGCCCCTCGCTGGCCAGGATCCGCAGTGCCTCGCGCACGGGCGAGCGGCTGACGCCGGCCAGCGCGGCGACGCGCGGCTCGGTCAGGCGTTCGCCGGGCGGAGTCTCACCACTGATGATTCGCTGAGCGAGCCAGTCGGCCACCGTCCGCGACAGCGGCTTATGGCCCGCCGGTCGGACGGGCTCCGACAGCAGGTCGGGATGGCGTGACATCGAGGCCTGTGTGTTGTACACAGTGCGCAGCGCCAACGCCAGCCGTTCGCCTTGGGAGGGGAACATGCGCGTTTTCAGAGCAACAGTGCCGATCCTCGTGGCCACTGCCGTGGTCGTGGCGGGCTGCGGCAGCAGCGGCGGCGGGTCGGGCAACAACGGCGGGTCGCCGGCGACCACCGACCAGGGGGCGCCCAAGCAGGGCGGATCCCTGACGATCGCCCGCATCGAGGACTCGCAGTCGTTCGACAAGACGAACGTCTTCCAGAACGAGTCGATCTGGCTCGTGGAGCAGATCAACGAGTCGCTCTACACGGTCGACAAGGACGGCAAGACGCTCAAGCCGTGGCTGGCGACGAGCTACACGAAGTCCGACGACGGGCTTACGTACACGTTCAAGCTGCGCCCCGGCGTGAAGTTCTCCGACGGCAAGCCGATGACGTCGGCCGACGTCAAGTTCTCGATCGACGACGCGCGCAAGCAGAGCAAGGGCTGGGGCTACCTGGACGCCCCGATCAAGGAGATCACGGCGCCCGACGCGGAGACCGTCGCGTTCAAGCTCAAGTACCGCTGGGCGCCGTTCCTGGCCGATATCGCGCTGTTCTCGAACGGGATCATCCCCGACAACTTCGGCGGCAAGTCGCGCGCGGACTTCTACAAGCAGCCGGTCGGCACGGGCCCGTTCATGTGGGACTCGCGGGTGGTCGGCAAGTCGGTCACGTTCAAGCGCAACCCGAACTACTGGCAGCAGGGCAAGCCGTACCTGGACAAGGTCACGTGGACCTACGTGACCGACGACAACACGCGCGAGCTGCAGCTGCGCGGCAACCAGATCCAGGTCGACGAGTTCCCGCCCTTCAACGCGATCACGAAGCTCCAGAACACGCCGGACGTGAAGATGAGCCTGTTCCCGTCCACGCGCACGGACTACCTGGAGGTCAACCAGGCCTACAAGCCGCTGGCGGACGTGCACGTCCGGCGCGCGATCCTCGACGCGATCGACCGCCAGGCGATCGTCAAGTCGGTGCTGTTCGGGCACGGCCAGGCGGCCAACTCGTTCATGCCGCCGCAGGTGCCGTTCTACGACAAGGCCTCGCAGGGCGCGCAGTTCGACATGGCCAAGGCGAAGGCCGAGCTCGCGCAGTCGGCCTACCCGCAGGGCTTCAAGGTCGAGATGCTCGTCGGCTCCGGCGCGCAGACCGAGAACCAGGTCGCCCAGATCATGCAGCAGGCGCTCAAGCCGCTCGGCATCGACATCACGCTCAAGACCGAGGACACGGCCACGGAGTTCCAGGACGTGCAGGCGCGCAAATACCAGCTCGGCTTCTCCTACTGGACGATGGACATCGCCGACCCCGACGAGCTCGTGAGCTTCGCGGTCGACACCAAGGCCGGCGGCGCGCAGTCGTTCTACACCGGCTACAACAACGACCAGGTGGTCTCGCTCTCGCACCAGGCCGAGAAGAACGAGGACCCGGCGGCGCGAGCGAAGCTCTATTCGCAGATCCAGGACATCACGGCGCAGGACGCCTTCCTCGGCTACCTCTACTACTCGCCGTTCCGCTACGCGTACCGCTCCAACGTCAACGGGTTCGTCGTCTACCCGCTCGGCAACTACCACCTCGAGGACGTCTGGCTGAGCTGATGAGCCTGCCCGCCTACGTCGGCCGGCGGCTGCTGGCGCTCGTGCCGATCGCCTTCGGCGTCTCGATCCTGGTCTTCATGCTGATCCACCTGATCCCGGGCGACCCCGCGGTGACGATCCTCGGCAACAAGGCGACGCCGGCGAAGATCGCGCTGCTGCACCACGAGTGGGGCCTTGACCGCTCGCTCGCGGTGCAGTACGCGAAGTTCCTCGGCCGGATCGTGCACGGCGACCTCGGGACGTCGCTGTTCTACGGCGTCGGCGCCGGCCATCTGGTGCTGGAGAAGCTGCCCGTGACGATCTTCCTGATCGCGTTCGGCGGGCTGCTGGCGCTGGCGATCTCGATGCCGCTGGCCATGATCGCCGCCACGCGGCACGATCGGCTGCCCGACCATGCCGTGCGCGTGGTGCCGCTGGTCGGGCTCGGCTTCCCGCCCTTCTGGCTGGGGATCATGCTGCTGCTGGTGTTCTCGCTGCACCTCGGCCGGCTGTTCCCGGTCGGCGGCTACGGCGAGGGCTTCGCCGGGCACGTGCACTCGATGCTGCTCCCCGCGCTGACCGTCGCGCTGGCGATCACCCCGATCCTGATCCGCAGCCTGCGCGCCGCCCTGCTCGAGGTGCTCGAGTCCGACTACATCACGACGGCGCGCGCCAAGGGCTTGTCCGAGCGCCGCGTGCTGGTCCGCCACGGGCTGCGCAACGCGATCAGCTCGACGGTCGCGGTGCTCGGCGTGAACCTCGCGTACCTGGTCGGCGGGACGCTCGTGATCGAGCAGGTGTTCGACCTCCCGGGCGTCGGGCAGCTGATGATCAACTCGATCTTCCAGCGCGACTTCCCGGTCGTGCAGGCGGTGACGCTCGCGTTCGCCGTGCTGGTGGTGCTCATCTACCTGATCACCGACGTCGTGCAGGCGCTGCTCGATCCGCGGGTGCGGTTCGGCTGATGGCGGTCGTCGCCGAGACCGTCGCCGGCGCGACGCTGTTCGAGCACCGGCGCACGTTCGCGCGCCGCTGGTATCGCACGCCGAGCTTCGTGGCCGGCGTCGCGATCCTCGGCGCGCTCGTGCTGATGGCGATCGGGGCGCCGCTGATCACGTCGTATGACCCGACCAAGCAGGACCTGCTGCACACGCTGCAGCCGCCCGGCCACGGGCACCTGCTCGGCACCGACGACCTCGGCCGCGACGTCTGGACGCGGCTCGTCTACGGCGCGCGCACCGACCTTCGGATCGCGTTCCTCGCCGTGCTGTTCCCGTTCGTCATCGGGACGACGCTGGGGCTGCTGGCGGGCTACTTCGGCGGCCCGCTCGACACCGCGGTGAACTGGCTCGTGAGCGTGGTCGTCGCGTTCCCGTTCTACGTCCTGATCATCTCGCTGGTGTTCGTGCTGGGCGCGGGCTCGCGCAACATCTACATCGCGATCACGATCGTCGGCTGGGTCTCCTACACGCGGATCATCCGCTCGGAGGTGTTCAGCGCCAAGCGGCGCGAGTACGTGCTCGCGGCGCGCGCCGGCGGGCTCTCGACGCCGCGCATCCTGGTCCGCCACCTGCTGCCGAACGTGATCACGCAGGCGATCGTGTTCGCGATGTCGGATGTCGTGCTCGACATCCTGGCGATCGTCACGCTCGGCTACCTCGGCCTCGGTGTGCAGCCGCCGACGGCGGACTGGGGGCGCATGATCGCCGACGGGCAGACGTACCTGACCACCCAGTGGCAGCTCGCGACGTTCCCCGGCATCGCGGTCGTGATCACCGCGCTCGGGCTCTCGCTGCTCGCCGACGGGCTCGCCGACCTCCTGCGCCCCGAATGACCGCGCCGCTACTGGACGTCCGCGACCTCGAGGTCGAGCTCAAGACCGGCCGCGGCACCGTGCACGCGGTGCGCGGCGCGTCGTTCGAGGTCGGCCCCGGCGAGGCGCTGGGGCTCGTCGGGGAGTCGGGCTCCGGCAAGACGATGGCGCTGCGGGCGATCGTCGGGCTGCTGCCGCGCGCGGGCGCCGTGACCGGCGGGACGATCGCGCTCGACGGCGAGGACCTCGGCGCGGCGACCAAGCCGAGGCTGCGCGAGATCCGCGGGCGCTCGATCGCGATGGTCTTCCAGGAGCCGATGACGGCGCTGAACCCGGTCATGCGCATCGGCGACCAGATCGCCGAGACGCCGCGGCTGCGGCTCGGCCGCTCGCGCGCGCAGGCGGCCGACCGCGCGCTCGAGCTGATGCGGCTGGTCGGCATCCCGGACCCCGTGCGGCGCGCGCGGGCATACCCGTTCGAGCTGTCCGGCGGGTTGCGCCAGCGCGTGATGATCGCGATCGCGCTCTCGGGCGACCCGCGCGTGATCCTGTGCGACGAGCCGACCACCGCGCTCGACGTGACGATCCAGGACCAGATCCTCAAGCTCCTGACGTCGCTGCGCGAGCAGCTCGGCGTGGCGCTGGTGTTCGTGTCGCACGACCTCGCGGTGATTGCCCAGACCTGCCAGCGCGTGGCGGTCATGTACGGCGGCCAGGTGGTCGAGACGGGCAGCGTCGACACGGTGTTCCGCGCGCCGCGGCACCCCTACACGCTCAGCCTGCTGCGCTCGGTGCCCGACTACGAGCTCGTGCGCGAGCGGCTGGTGGCGATCGGCGGCGCGCCGCCCGACCTTGCCGACCCGCCCGCGGGCTGCCCGTTCCACCCGCGCTGTCCGTTCGCGCAGGAGGACTGCCGGTCCGGCGAGTTCGCGCTGCGCGAGCTCGGCGGCGGCCGCGCGACGGCGTGCATCCACCCCGAGGCGTGCGAGTCCGATCTTGCCCGCGAGCCGGTGATCGCCGGTGGCTGAGCCGCTGCTCGAGGTCAGCGGGCTGTCGAAGCACTACGCCGTCTCGCGGCGCGAGCTGCTGCGCGCCGTCGACGGCGTGGACCTGACGCTGGCGCGCGGCGAGACGCTCGGGCTGGTCGGCGAGTCCGGCTGCGGCAAGTCGACGCTGGGGCGCTGCATCGTCGGCCTGGAGACGCCGACCGCCGGCGCGGTCCGCTTCGAGGGCGAGCCGCTCGGCGCGAGCCGCACGCGGGCGCAGCGGCGCCGCATCCAGATGGTCTTCCAGGACCCGTACTCGTCGCTGAACCCGCGCATGACCGTGCGCCAGACGCTGTCGGAGCTGCTGCGCGTCCACCGGCTCGTCCCGCGCGAGCGCGTCGACGCGCGCTGCCGCGAGCTGCTGGACCTGGTCGGGCTCGGGGCGCGCGCGCTGGACGCGCACCCGCGCCAGTTCTCCGGCGGCCAGCGCCAGCGCGTCAGCATCGCGCGCGCGCTCGCGCTCGAGCCGGAGATCCTGGTCGCCGACGAGCCGGTCTCCGCGCTCGACGTCTCCGTGCAGGCGACGGTGCTGAACCTGCTCGAGGACCTGCAGGCGCAGCTCGGGCTCACCGTCCTGCTGATCGCCCACAACCTGGCGGTCGTGCGCCACACGTGCGACCGCGTGGCGGTCATGTACCTGGGCCGGATCGTCGAGGCGGCGCCGGTCGCCGACCTGTTCGGTGACGCCCGCCATCCCTACACGCAGGGCCTGCTGCGCGCGGTCCCGCGGCTCGTGCCCGGCCGTGCGTCGCAGGCCGTGAGCGTCGCGGGCGACCCCCCGAGCCCGATCGACCTGCCGTCCGGCTGCCGCTTCCATCCGCGCTGCCCGCTCGCGCAGGACGTCTGCCGCGAGCAGGACCCCGCGCTCGCCGCCGGCGCTCCGGAGCGCTGGGCCGCGTGCCACTTCGCCTGGCGCGCCGCGCCGCGCGCGCACGTCCCCGAGGTCAGCCTGCCGGAAGCGTGAGCCCGGGGCGCTCGTCGTCCCAGGCCATGCTGGCGATCCGCCAGCCGTCCGCGGTGTTCACGAACTGGGTCGAGATGGCGCCGCGCGCCTCAAACGACGCGCCGTCCTGCGTGCCGCGCTTGCCGTAGATGCTGAAGCGATGGACGACGTTCCCGAACGCCTCGATCCGCGCCTCGATCTCGTACTCCTCGAACGCGGTCAGCGCCCCGCGGTCCACGAGCGCCTGGCGCGGCGCGATGAACTCGTCGACCGTCGTGACGTCGAGCGTGTCGCCGATCGCGCGGATCAGCCGTCCGCCGGGTAGGAAGAGCGCGCGGATCGCGCCGTAGTCCGGCCGCTCGCCGGGAGCGAAGGAGACGGCGCCGAAGAAGGCGGCGGTGAGGTCATCGGGGCTCATGGCGCCCGACGGTACGAGGTGCGCGGCGCGCCTGCGAGGGGGTTACCCCGCGAGCGCGCACGCGCGAGCGATCAGACTCCTGCGATCAGCGCTGCCACGTCGGGCGTGCCGCGGCCCGTGACGTAGTCCCAGCCGGGCGTCGCGGGCGCGGGGTTGCCTCCGAGCGTGATGTCGTGGAACGCGCTCGCCGGCGCGCCGTAGAGCGGGCCGCCGGCGAAGCCGAGCGCGCCGCCGTGAGCGCCGTTGGCGCGCGCCCAGATGCCCTGCCACGCGGGCGCCGAGGCGCTGGTGCCGCCGATCGTCTCCTCCTGGCCGCCGACGATCACGGCGTAGCCGCTGTTGGGGTCGGCGTCCAGCGCCACGTCCGGCACGCCGCGGTTGACGCCGAGGAAGCTGCCGCCGGCCGCGCTCTGGTAGGCCGGGGTCGCCTCGAAGTAGCTCGAGCCGCCGCCGCCCGCGTACCAGCCGATCTCGCTCGGGCCGGGGCCGAGCACCGTCGTGCCGCCGACGCCGATCGCGTTCGGGCTGGAGGCCGGGTACTCGACGCTCGGGATGCCCGCGGGCACGCCGTTGGCGCCGACCACCGCGCTGCAGAACGTGCCGGTGTCGCCGCTTGAGACGAACAGCGACTGACCCTGCGCGGCGGCCTGGGCGAGCGTCACATCGAGCGCGTCGGTGAACCCGGTGGCGAACGCCAGTAGCTCGCACTCGCCGGCCGAGAAGCTCGCCTGACGGCTCTTGTCGTCGGTCACCCAGCGCGTGATGGTCGAAAGGATGTCGTCGTTGGAGAGCGACGGGCCGACGTAGACGTGCAGCGTGCTCACCCCCGGCGCCAGGCCGGTCGAGTACTGCGTGTCGAGGTCCCACTCGTCGGCGCCGGCCGTGTCGCTCGACGGCGTGCCGACGTTGACCTGATCCCAGGTCACGTGCGGGAGGCCGTGCCGGTCCTCGAACGTCACGAGGTCCGCCTTGGCCTGCGAGAGGTCGCCCTCGGCGATCACCGACAGCTCCTGCCCGGCGCCGGTCTGCCCGGCGGGCGCGTCGTAGAGCGCGGCGAGGTCCTGCGGGCCGTAGCTGCGGGGGATGTCGAGCGAGGGCGGCAGCTGGCGCAGCCCGACCTTGCCGAGGTTCGTGAGCCCGAGCACGGACGTCGTCTGGCCCGCGAACGCCGCCGGCAGCTTCGCGGTCGTGGCGGGCGCGAAGAACGCCGAGCCGTTCGGTGCCCGGAAGCTCTCGAGCGTCGTGCCGAACGCGTTCGAGACCTCGGCGGCCGACCCGGTGACGCGCACCAGCGTGTGGTTGGCGCTGACCGAAGTGACGTTCAGGCCCGCGTCCGCGGCCCACGACCGCACGGCGCTGACGGTCGTGTCGGCGGGCGCGAAGCGCGTGTTGAACTGCGCCGGCGTGAGGCCGCCGCCGCGCGCCGCGGCCGCCGCCAGGCCCGCCCGGTCGCGCGGCGCGAGCGCGATCGTCACTGGAACGCTCGCGCGGGAGAGCGTGCCGGTGGCGGTGGCGCCGCTCACCCGCAGTGGATCGAGGCCGGTCGCGGCGTGCGCCGCGGCCGGCGCCAGCAGGACGGCAGCAGCCGACAGCACCGCCGATGAGGCGAGCGTGAAACGCATCGAAATGGCACCCCAGAGGACGTAGAGAGCGGGCCCGCCGCCCGCAACATGGACGGCGGTCTGGGTACCCGCTCTGCGACAGTCTGAAAACCGGCGGCTACGCCGGCGGCGCGAGCGCGCACGCCGCCTCGGGCGTCGCGACGCGGAAGCTGAAGCTCTGTTCGAGGTACAGGCTGACGGTGTCGGCGTCGTGGTGGCTGTAGCCGATCGAGAGGTCCTGACCGGATTCGAACAGGAAATCCCCACCGCGTTGGCTGAGCACGATCGCTCCCTCCACGCCGGGGGCGTAGACGATCGGGCCGCCGTCCAGGATTCGCTTGAGGTGGTCGAACAGCGGGCGCCCGCCATGCTCGGTGTGCTCGATCACGCCCGTGTAGCCGTCGGTGCCGAGCGCCAGTCCGTAGGGCCCGGCGATGCCCTGGCGCAGCAGCGTCTCGACCGCCTTGGCGACGTGGCGCGGGTAGGCGTTGAAGTCCTCGTCGAGCGCGATGGCCGGCTGCGCGCACGCCTCGGAGATGCCGCGCATGCCCGCCTCGGCCCAGCCGTGGAAGACCGCGATGTTCTCGGCGCGCGCCATCAGGCGAGCGGCCTCGTCGAGCGATTCGAGGTCGATGTCGGCGGCGCCGCGCTCGAAGTCCGCGACCTCCGAGCGCGCGAGCGTGAACGAGGCCCGCAGCTCCGCCAGCGGGAGCACGCGCCGCCGTGCGGCGGTGAGGCCGTCGACCGGCGCCGCGTCGAGCGCGCTGACGCGGCCGAGATTGGAGGCGGAGTACTCCCAGCCGAACGGTCCGGCGAAGTCGACCAGCTTGCGGGCCGCGAGGCCGGGCATCAGGCGCTCGCGCGCCTCCTGGTCGAGTTCGTTCCAGACGGACTCTCCGATCGGGGCGATCCCGCGCAGCAGGTGGTTCACAGCGACTCCCCTCTGAGACTGCCGATGCCCAGTGACCCCAGCGATGGTGCCGGCGCGCCGCCGCCGGCGTCACCCGCCTCCTCTTCGGCCTCCTCGCCGGCCTCGACGATGTCGCCGGCGCTGAAGAGGATCCCCTGCGCGATCTCGCGCCACAGCGGCGTGCGCCGCAGCAGGTACTCGAGGTCCATCGAGAAGTGCTTGAACTCCTCGGTCATGGCGTTGTTCATGATCGCCGCCGCCTCTTGATCGCCCTCGACGGCGATCCGCTGCGCGTACCAGCCGATAGCCTCGGCCTCCTCGGTCAGCGACGCGCAGAGCCGAGCGAAGGTGCGCGTGTGCGCCGGCAGCTCCTCGGGCGGCTCGTGGTACTGGTCAAACCCCATGCCGGGACCCTACCCACGATCCGAGTCGGGCGAAATTTCCAGCTTCCGGACGCTTCCGGGCCGAATCTTGACGCGCACCGGGGGGCCTCCGAATACTGGTGCGCAGCCCGGCCGCGCACTCCGCGCGGCGGCGCACAGTGAGGAGAGAGCATGGCAAGTCGGCTCAAGGCGGTCGTCCCGCTCGTCGTCTCGATCGGGGTGCTCGCGTTCGCGGTCTCGTGGTTCGCGCTGAACTTCACCTTCCACTGGGTGACGGTCCAGGACGGGGTGTTCGGGAAGTTCGGGATGCCGAGCGGGCTGCACCTGGTGCTCCCGGCGATCTTCGTGTCCTGGGGCCTGTTCTTCATGCTCGGCGCCGATCGCGCCGCGATGGGCAAGACGGCGATCGCCGCGTTCACCGGATCGGTCGGCGCCGGCATCGCGATGGTGGCCGGACCCGCGTTCGCCGACGCGCCGGACTTCTGGGGGCTGGCACTGTGGATCGGGCTCACGGCCGCGGCGCTGGTCGTGCTCTCGACCACGGTCGCCGACGACCGCTTCGCCCCGGCGCCCGCCTTCTGCTGCTACGGGTCGGTGTTCCTGTGGTGGATCGCGACCGGGCTGGACAACTACGTGCCCGACGGCAAGGGTCCGCACACGGCGGCGGCGCTGACCTCGGCGATCACCGCCAAGCCGCTCGCGGCGGGCACCGGTGCCTTCGGCGGCCTGATCTCCATGTCGTGGAGTTGGGTCGTGATCAGTGTCTTCGTGTCGCTGATCTTCGGGGTGCTGATGGGCGCGCTGTCCGTCCGGCTCGCCGGCGTGCTCGGCGGGCTCGGCTCGCGCCGCAGCAGCGAGTCGCCGCCGAACGTGGCGGTCAGCGCGTAACGCCGCAGTCCGGGCAGACCCCGACCACGAGCGTCTCGGGCGCGGCGCTGGACCAGCCCGCAGCTTCCGCGGCGTCCAGCGCGGCGCGCGCCCGGGGATGCGCGTCGAGATCCTCCACGCGCCCGCAGCGGCGGCATAGGGCGTGCGCGTGCGCGTCCGGCCGCGGGTCGAACAGCAGCGCGCTGGGCGTGTGGAGGCGGCGCACGAGCTCGAGCTCCTCGAGCACCTCGAGCGTCGCGTAGACGGTCGGGAGCGACACGCCGGGCAGGCGATCCAGCACCGCCTCGCGCACCTGGTCGGCGGTCAGGTGCCGGCCCGCCGACACGAGCGCGTCGTGGATCACGACACGCTGGGCGGTGACCCGCAGGCCGCGGGCGCGCAAGAGCTCCTCGATCGGCGCCATCACACGAGCCTAGCAGCTCTTAGGCGTTCCTAACTTGAAGTCTCTTCTATTATGGACGGGGTGATCCCCGTTGCCGACGACCGCCGCCTGCAGCTGCAGTTCGTCCAGCCCGGCCTGGTCGGGCTGATCGACGGCACGATCTCGACGCTCGCGCCGATCTTCGCCGCCGCCTATGTGGCCGGGTCGCACGCGGCGCTGCTGATCGGGCTGGCGACCGCGCTGGGCGCGGCGATCTCGATGGCGCTCTCGGAGGCGCTGTCCGACGACGGCGCGCTGAGCGGGCGCGGTTCCGCGCTCACGCGCGGCGCGGTGACCGGCGGGGCGACGTTCGTCGGCGGCTCGCTGCACTCGCTCCCGTTCCTGATCTCCGACGTGCATCACGCGCTCGCGGTCGCCTACGTCGTGGTCGCGTTCGAGCTCGTCGCGATCGCCCTCATCCGCAAGCGCTTCCAGCGCGTCTCGCTGCGCAACTCGCTGATCCAGGTCACGCTCGGCGGCGCGCTGGTGGCGTTCGTCGGGTACGTCCTCGGCCACGGCTGATCCAGGGACTCTGCGGCACACTACGCAACCCGTTCCGGGGTACTACGGGCCGCCGCGGGCGAATTGTCGCCGAGTAGGTGAGCATGAAACTCACGATTCGCACGAAGCTGTTCGCCGGGTTCGGCGCAGTGCTTGCGCTCCTGGTGATCGCGTCACTGCTTGCCGTGTCCGGCATGAACAAGATCAACGACCGGACGACGGTCGTCGCTGGCACGAACGCACCGGCGCTTGGCGTCCTCGGCGATATCGGCCAGAAGATGGAGCTGTTCCGCGCGTCCCAGCTCGGGTTCGCGCTGTCGAACACCAAGGAGCTGCTCGCCTCCCGCGCCCAGTCCATGACGACGGCCACCGACGGCCTCGCGGCGGACTTCAAGCTGTACCCGAAGTACTTCGCCGACGCGCGGGACCGCGCGCTCTACAAGCAGTTCATCGACACGTTCAACGGCTACCGGGCGATGACCGTGCAGATCCCGGCGCTGGCCCGTGCCGGGAAGCTCGCAGACGCGTCCGCAGTGGCCAACACGGCCAAGGACAAGATGAACGACGTGCGCGCCGTCCTCACGGAGTGGCGCAAGGACAACACGTCCACCACCGAGGCGAACGCCAAGGCTGCGACGGACGAGTTCCACAGCGCGCGCAACCTCGCGATCCTGCTTGCCGTGATCGCGGTCGCGATCGGCGCCGGCATCGCGTTCTGGATCTCGCGCGACCTCTCCAACCGCGCCCGGCGCATGCGCGACGCGGCGGACGGCATCGCCGTCGGCGACGTCAATCAGGACGTCGCGGTCACGGGCAGCGACGAGCTCGCCGACACCGGCCGCGCGTTCGGCCGCATGATCGAGTACCTGAAGGACATGGCCGCCGCGACGGACCGCATGGCGGGCGGCGACTTCTCGGTCGACGTGCATCCGCAGAGCGACCGCGACGTGCTCGGCACCGGCCTGGCCCGGCTCGCGACCGACATCCGCGCGATGGTCGGCGAGGTCTCCCTGAGCGTCGCCAGCGTCACGGCGGCCTCGGAGCAGATGGCCGCGACGTCCGACGAGGCGGGACGCGCGGTCACGGAGATCGCGTCCGCGGTCGGCGACGTCGCACAGGGCGCCGAGCGCCAGGTGCGGATGGTCGAAGAGGTCCGCAACGCCGCCGGCGAGGCCGCGGCCGCCGCCGGGACGAGCGCCGAGGGCGCCCGCGAGAGCGCCCGCGCCGCCGACGAGACGCGCCAGATCGCCCAGGCCGGCGTCGGCGCCGCGGCCAAGGCCACCGAGGCGATCGAGAGCGTCGCCGCCGCGTCCAGCCAGGTCTCGGCCGCGATCCACGAGCTGTCCGAGCGCTCCGAGCGCATCGGCGGGATCGTCGACACGATCACCGGCATCGCCGAGCAGACGAACCTGCTGGCACTCAACGCCGCGATCGAGGCCGCCCGGGCCGGCGAGCAGGGCCGCGGGTTCGCGGTCGTCGCCGAAGAGGTCCGCAAGCTCGCCGAGGAGTCCCAGGGCGCCGCCGGGCAGATCTCCGAGCTGATCGCCGAGATCCAGCAGCAGACCAGCCGCGTGGTCGGCGTGGTCGAGGACAGCGCCCGTCGCACGGAGGACGGCGTCGCCACGGTGCTCGAGACGCGCGAAGCGTTCGAGCGCATCGAGACCGCCGTGCAGGACATCTCGGCCCGGATTGCCGGCATCGCCGGGGCCGCGCAGGAGATCAGCGCCGGCACGCACCACATGCAGGAGCAGATCGGCGAGGTCGCCTCGGTCGCCGAGGAGAGCTCGGCATCCGCCGAGCAGGTCTCGGCCTCGACGCAGGAGACCAGCGCCTCCACGCAGGAGATCGCCGCGTCCGCCCAGTCGCTGGCCGGCACCGCCACCGAGCTCGAGCGCCTCGTCAAGCGCTTCAAGGTCAGCGCCTAGTCCGTACGTCGCCGCGGCGCGCCAGCGCGCCGCGGCGACGGTTACGCTGGGCCGCATGGCCGCCGACTACGAGCTCCCCGTCACCACCGCCAACGAGCTTCCGAGCGCGACGATCGCGCAGAACCTCGGCATCGCGTTCGGGCTCGTCGTGCGCAGCATGGGGATCGCCAAGAACTTCACCGCGAGCTTCTCCGCGATGCGCAAGGGCGAGGTGAGCCAGTACACCGAGCTCCTGGAGGACGCGCGGCGCCACGCGATCGACCGCATGGTGGCCAACGCGCGACTGCTGGGGGCCGACGCGATCGTCGCCATGCGCTTCGACTCCTCCGAGATGGGCCAGCAGCTGACCGAGGTGGTCGCCTACGGCACCGCGGTGAAGCTCAACCGCTGATGCGGGCGACCGACGCGGACCGCGACGCGCTCGCCAACACGCTCGGGCGCCACTACGCCGCCGGCGCGCTCGACGCGCAGGAGCTCGACCAGCGCCTGGACACGATCCTCGGCGCCGACACCCGCGAGGCGGCGGCCGCCGCGGTCGCCGACCTGCCGCCGCTGCCGCGGCTGCCGCCGGCGGGCAAGCGCACGAAGTGGTGGCGCCGCCACGGCGAGGCCGACGCCGCCGACCCCGCCTGGCTGCCCACGACCGAGCGCTTCGTCGACCCGACCACCCAGCGCGTCATGCGCGTCTGGGTGGACCCCGCCGACCACACGCGCCACTACGTGGCCGAACCGCGCTAGCCGACCACCGTCTCGATCGTCTCGATCGGCTCGAGCTGAGCGATCTCGGCCCGGCGGTCCTCCCAGTGCGGCGGGATGCACATGTGGGTGCCGAGCTCCTCCGCGGACTCGTCGATCAGGAAGCCCTGCTCGGTCGAGTAGGCGAACTCGAACAGCGCGCCGCCCGGCGTGCGGCAGTAGACCGAGAAGAAGTAGCCGCGGTCCTTGACGTCCGAGACATCGGTGAAGCCGAGGCCGACGATGTAGTCCTTGACGCGCAGCTGGTTCTCGGGGGTGCCGACGTCGAACGCCTGGTGATGGATCGTGCCCTCGCCGAACTGCCACGTGCCCTGGTTGCGGTCGGGCTCCTCGACGAGCTCGATGATGCGCCCGTGGCCGGACGCGTCGTCGCCGATCTCGTACTGGTGGTTGGGACCCTCGGACGCCACCAGCGCGGCATTCATCCCCTCGCGCAGGAAGAAGTCCATCGGCTCGGGTTCCCGCACCGACGTCGTGGTGCCGAAGGCGCCGCGGATCGCGTGCTCGCCGGGAACGTCCGAGCCGGTGTAGACCTCACGGTCATCCGCCTCGGTCTCCCCCACGATCGCGTACGGGATCCCGCACGGGTGCGCGAAGTCGATCCGCTGGGTCCCGAACAGCTCGCGCTCGGAGACCGCGACGCCGGCGGCCCTCAGGCGGTCGGCCCAGAAGCCGATCGACTCGGCGCCGACGGCGAGGTTCAGCGTGCGCATGGCGTTCGTGCCGCGCTTGCCCATCCAGCCCGCCTGCCGGTAGGGGAACGCGGTGAGGATCGTGCTCGCGTCGCCCATCCGGTTGCCGTAATAGAGGTGGTAGATGGGGATCTCGCCGTCGAACAGCACGGTCTTCTTGACGCTCTTGAGCCCGAGCAGCCGGACGTGGAAGTCGTAGTCCTCCTGCGCGGTGCCGACGCAGAAGGTGAGGTGGTGGGTCCCTGAGATCGTCCCCGGATTGGGCATTGCGTCTCCTCCTCGGTATTCGCTCCGACGCTCCGACCATTATCCGGCCTAGGACGGCGCGATGCGGGTAGAGGGGGTTTTTGGGAGGCGCCTGCCGCGCCATGCCCGCCGTGCCCACATTCTCGATCGACCGGCTCACCGCTCCGCGTGGCCCGGTCGTCCTGCACCTGCGCGGCACGCTGGACTACGGGACCGCGCCGCGCCTGCGCGCGTGCCTGACGGAGTATCCGGACACGTCCGTCGTGATCGAGCTGCGCGGGCTGGAGCTGCTGGACTCGAGCGGGCTCGCGATCCTGCTCGCCGCGGCCCGCCGCGGGGTGCGCGTGCGCGGCGCCGAGGGCCGCGTGCGGCGGCTCCTGGAGCGCACCCGCACGCTCGAGATCTTCGGCGCCGAGTAGCCTACCCTCGCACGCATGTCCGCCATGGCCTCCATGCTGCGCCGCCACGGCGCGACGCTGATCGAGCGCCATGGACGGCTCGTGCCGTCGGACTTCGGCAACCCCGCCGCCGAGGCCGCCGTCTGCCGGCGCAGCGTGGGGCTCACGGAGCGCTCGGACCGCGCGACGCTCGAGGTCCGCGGCCCGCGCGGCGACGTCGACCGCGCGCTCGCCGAGCTCGAGTCGCTCGGTCCGCGCGCGTGGCCGGCGCGCCTCTCCCCCACGCTCGCGCTGGTGCGCTGCGACGGTGCCGACGAGGGAGCGACGACGTCGGCGATGCTGCGCGCCGAGGTCTGGGTGCGCGACGTCAGCGGCGAATACGCGGCGATGGAGCTGATCGGCCCGCTCGCGCTGGAGGTCCTGCATACCGCGAACGTGGACCCCGAGGAGGACCCGGTGACGGTGCTGCTCGAGGGCGAGGACTACGTCGAGTTGCTCGTGATCCGCGGTTACGGCCCGGCGCTCTGGAACCGGCTCCTCGAGGCCGGCGAGCCCTCCGGGATCGCCTGCGTGGGACTCGACGCGCTCGAGCACATCACGGTCTCCGAGCGCGTGCGCCGCGCCCACCGCTAGGGGTTCCCCGAGGTATCTGAGCGCCCCGCGCGGGCGCTCCTTGCCAGCATGACCCTGACCAGCACGCTGGACGCGCCCGAGCCCTACCGCTACGCCCCGTGGGGGATGCTCGCGGCGATCGACCTGCACCTGTGCGACCACGCCCCGCCGCTGCTTCGTGGACATCTTCTCCTGCAAGCCGTTCGACGCCGAGCAGGCGGCGGAGATCGCGCGCCGCCACTTCGGCGGTGTCGCAGCCTTGCGCGTGCTGGAGCGCTGAGTTATTCTCTGACTGAGGTCAGAGAATTGGGCAACGATGCAACTCAGGCAGTGCGGTCCTTCAATCGCACGGTGACGCAGCGGGTCGGCGCGCTGCAGGACAGCTTCCTCGCCAGCGGCCGCCCGCTCGGCGCGTCGCGCGTGCTGTGGGAGATCGGCAGCGGGGTCAGCGACGCGCGGGCGCTGCGGGCGCGGCTGGACCTCGATTCGGGCTATCTCAGCCGGCTGCTGCGCTCGCTCGAGGCCGAGGGGCTTGTCGAGGTCGCGCCGGACACGGCCGACCGCCGCATCCGCGCGGTGCGCCTCACGCCCGCCGGCGAGGCCGAGCGGGCGCTGCTGGACCGCCGCAGCGACGACCTGGCGGACGCGCTGCTCGCCCCGCTCGGCGAGGCGCAGCGGGCCAAGCTGGTCGCAGCGATGGGCGTCGTCGAGCGGCTGCTCACGGCCGGGCTCGTCTCGGTGGCGGTCGAGGACCCGGCGAGCGCGGCGGCGCAGGCCTGCCTGAACGCCTACTACGCGGAGATCGACGAGCGCTTCGAGCAGGGGTTCGACCTCTCGAAGGCGATCTCCACCGAGCCCGCCGAGCTGACCGAGCCGGCGGGGCTGATGCTCGTCGCGCGGCTGCGCGGCGAGCCGATCGGCTGCGGGGTCCTGAAGTTCCACGGCGCCGAGCCGGCCGAGCTCAAGCGCATGTGGGTGGACCGCGCCGCGCGCGGGCTGGGCGTCGGCCGGCGCCTGCTGAGCGAGCTCGAGGCGCACGCGCGCCGCTACGACGTGCGCGTGATGCACCTGGAGACCAACCGCGCGCTGACCGAGGCGATCGCGCTCTACCGTTCCGCCGGCTACGTCGAGGTGCCGCGCTTCAACGACGAGCCGCACGGCGACCACTGGTTCATGAAGCGGCTCGCGCCCGAGCGATGACGCGCGTGCCCCGGCGCGGCGAGAACGTGACGTTGCGCCGCGCCACGCGCTCCGGGCGCCGCGAGGCGGCGGTCAGCGTCCAGCGCCGCAGCACCTCGCCGAGCACGATCCGCATCTCCATCTCGGCGAACGCCGCGCCCAGGCAGCGCCGGATGCCGCCGCCGTACGGAATCCAGGCATAGGTCGAGGGCGCCTGGTCCAGGAAGCGCTCGGGCTTGAACGCATACGGCTCCGGATAGCTCTCAGCGCGCGTGTGCGCGAGCCAGATCGCCGGCGTCACGTCGGTTCCCTCCGGCAGACGCAGGCCGTCGGCGACCAGCTCGGTCGCGAGCCGGCGGCCGGCCAGCGGGATCACCGGGCGCAGCCGCAGCGACTCGGCGATCACGGCGCGCAGGTACGCGTCGCCCTCGCCGGCGTCGACCTCGGCGCGCAGGCGGTCCAGCACGGCCGGGTGGCGCGTCAGCAGGTCAAACGTCCAGGCCAGCCCGGTCGCGGTCGTCTCGTGGCCGGCGAGCAGCAGCGTCATCAGCTGGTCGCGGACCTCGGTGTCGCTCATCGCGGCGCCGTCCTCGAAGCGCGCGCTCACCAGCAGCGAGCAGATGTCGTCGCCGCCGCCGGGTTGGGCGCGCCGGCGGGCGATCTCCTCCAGCAGCAGCGCGTCGATCTCCGCCGACAGGCGCTCGAACTGCTCGATCGCGCGCTCGCGGCGCAGGAGGACGGTGAGCGCGGTGCCGGTCGAGCTGGTCGCGCCCAGGAGGTTGCGCAGGCGCGCGCTCAGCGCCTCGCGGCGGGCGTCGTCGGTGACGCCGAACACCGCGCGCAGGATCACGTCGAGCGTCAGCGCCTGCATGCTCGGATGGACGGGGAACGGCGTCCCGGCCGGCCAGCGCGCGAGCTCGCGCTCGGTCGCGTCGCGCACCGTGGCCTCGTACGCGCGCATGCGGTCGCCATGGAAGGGCGGGAGCATCAGCCGCCGCCGCTCCAAGTGCTCGCGTCCCTCCAGCAGCAGCACCGAGCGCGGCCCGACGATCGGCCGCAATGACAGCGTGCGGCCGGGCGGGAGCCGGTGGCTGCGCTCGCTGTAGAGCGCGCGCAGCGCATCCGGGCTCGAGATCATCACCAGCGGCGTCTTGAAGCCCAGGAAGCGGACGCTGAACGAATCTCCGTAGGCCCGCCGGCACGCCTCCAGGAACGCGATCGGGCGCAGCAGCCAGCGCATCGTCTGCACGGCGGGATGGGCTGACGGGCCGGGCGGCAGCGCGCTCATCCGGACAGCTTGGCAGGGCGCGATCGACGCGGTGGCAGCCCCCCGGACGGGGGGTTGGGAGTCCAGGCCGCCCCGCTCCGCCGGTCGAGCGATCACGCTATGGGCGATGAGCCTCCTCCCCAACACCCCTGACAACGCCGCGCCCACTGACAGTCAGGAGCCCGTGACCGGCGAGCACCACCTGCGCCCGCCGGTCACGCTCGAGACCGAGCCGCCGCCCAGCGTCCCCAGCTGGGAGCCGGAGGCCGGCGACTTCAGCTAGCCCGCTTCGCCCCTTGGGCGATGCGTCAACGGCGGCGCCGCGATTGCGTCACCTGCGCGGTCACGCGCGCGCCGCGGCCCTTGAACTTCGTCATCCGGTAGCGCACGCGCAGCTTCGCCGCCTTCGGGCCCGACACGCGCAGGCTGAAGAACGTCGGCCGCCTCGCGCCGCGGACGCGCAGCTTCCCGACCCGGAACGTGCGGCCGGGCCGGCTGACGATGCGCTCGAGCGTGTCGCGCCGCAGCCGCGCGACCGCGTGCCCGCCGGCGGCCACGAACGCGAGCGAGTCCGGGACCACCCGGTCCGCCGGGTCGCCCCACATGACGTCGACGTCGTAGGCGTGGGCGTCGCTGTCGAGCGTCGCCTCCTGCTCGCCGACCGGGTCGTCGCCGGTCAGCTCGCCGGTGTCGGCGTCGAGGCCGATGTCGCAGTTGAGGTGCGAGTCGATGCGGTCGATCACGGCCTGCATCCGCTGCCCCGTGACGTTCGGGTAGTACTTGGCCTTGGTCTCGTCGGCGATCCGCTGCAGGCGCTTCGCGGCGTCGCCGCGGGTGCCGATGTCCAGCCCGATCACGTAGGTCGGCGGCCCGCCGCGGTGGCCGTCCAGGTACTCGCCCTCGTTGTGCTCGCCGTCGGTGATGAAGATCCGCGCGTCGGCCGCGGGATCGTCGTTGGCGACGCCCGTGAACGCAGCGTTGTAGTTCGTGCTGCCGTTGTCGGCCCGCAGACCCTTCTCGAGCGCGTCCAGGAGCGCCGGCTGGTTGGAGCCGTCGCCGCGCGGAAGGATCTCCTGCGGCGCGAACAGCTGGTCGCCGTCGGTGCCGAACTCATAGGCGCCGAGCACCTCGCCCTGGTTGCGCGGCTTGGCGATCATCAGCTCGACGGCGCGCCGGCGCAGCAGCTCGGGATCTGAATCCTCCATCGAGCCCGAGTCGTCGATCAGCATCTCGACGTTGTCGGCGGCCGTGCAGCCGGCCTGCTGTTCCTCGATGACCCCAGGGTCGACCGGCGCGGGCGGCGCCGGCTTGGGGCCGAGCACGACGAACGCCCGGCCGGCGCCCGCGCCGTGGGCTCCGGCCAGCAGGTCGCCGGCGCCGTCGCCGTCGACATCGCCCAGCCCGGCGACCGAGCGCAGGAGGCCGTGCTCCTCGGCGCCGGCCAGCCGGTAGCCAGCCGCGCCGAGGCTCGCGCCGTCGGCGACTGCCGGGGTCTTCGAGCCGAGCAGGACGTAGACGCCGCCGCCGTCGGTGCGGCTGAGCGTGTCCGCGAACGGCGCGGCGGCCGCGAGGTCGGGCAGGCCGTCGGCGTTGACGTCGCCCGCCGCGGTCACCGAGGCGCCGAGCTCGTCGCCCTCGGCCGCGCCGTCGAGCCGGAAGCCGCTGTCGGACGCGACGGAGTCCGCGCTCGCCTTGCCGGCGACGACGTACACCTCGCCGGACAGCTTGCGCTGGTTCCGGCTGGCCGTCGGCGCGCCGAAGGCCACGTCGGGCTTGCCGTCGCCGTTCATGTCGCCCAGGCCCGCGACGCCGAGGCCGAGCGACCCGTCGTCGGCGGCCGGCGTGATCGCGAAGCCCTGCGCGCCGAGCGCGTTGAGGTCGACCGTGGCCGCGTCGGCGCGCCCGAAGACGACGAACCCCGCACCGGCTCCGTTGTTCGCCCGCGGGGCGCCGACCACGATCTCGCCGCGGCCGTCGCCGTTCATGTCGGCCACGCCCGCGACCGCGAGGCCGGTGCGCGAGCCCGCCGGGCCGTCGATCCGCAGTGCGCCGGCGAGGCCGCCGGGCGCGCGCGAGAAGACGACGAACACCGAGCCCGCGTCCTGGTTGGCGCGCGCGGCCCCGATCACCAGCTCGCTGCGCCCGTCGCCGTCCATGTCGGGCGCCGCTGCGAGCGCGACGCCGACCTGGTCGCCAACGACGCCGGTCGCGAACGTCGTCACGGTGGGCGGCGCGGCCGCGAGGTCGATCCGCCCGCCGGCGGCCGAGCCGCGGATCAGGTAGGCGGCGCCGGTGCCGTCGGCGCCGCCGCTGTCGGTCCATTTCGGCGCCCCGACGAGGACGTCCGCGAACCCGTCGCCGTCGACGTCGCCGACGCCCGCCACCGCGGTCCCGAGGCGGTCGCCCGCCGCCGCGCCGTCGATCCGGAAGCCGTGGTCGCCGAGCTTGCCCGACGCCGGCGGGCCGAATACGACGTAGACGCGGCCGGCGTCCTTGCGGCCGCCGGGGTCGGCGTTCGGCGCGCCCACCAGATAGTCGGCCTTGCCGTCGCCGTTGACGTCGCCCGCGGGCGCGACCGCCCAGCCCGCCTGGTCGCCCGGCGCTTCACCGGCGAGCGTCGCGTCGGCGTCGCCGGCCAGGTCCAGCGTGCCCGACGGCGGGAGCGGCGCCGCCGCCGCCGTGGCGGGCAGCGCGAGAGCGCTGAGCAAAGCGAGAACGGTGCGCATGCTGACCCTAAACGGCGGCTAAGCACGGAAGTTTTCATCTATGCAGCACGCGGCGAGCGACGCTCGGGACGAGGCTGCCCTGCCCGAACACCGACAGCAGCACGGCCACGAAGACCGCGCTGTAGATCTCGTGGGCGCCGCTGACGCCGCCCAGCAGCGCGAACGCGGCGAGCAGGATCGGCACGGCGCCCTTGAGGCCGCTCCAGGCGATGAACACCCGGTCGCCGGGGTCGAGCTTGGCCGCGGCCAGCGCGAACACGACGACCAGCGGGCGGATCACGAGCGCCAGCACGGCCATCAAGACCGCGCCGTCGCGCCAGGCGCTGCCGGGCGTGTCGAACAGGTCGACGGTCAGCCCGAGCGCGACGAACACGACGATCTCGGCGAGGCTCGCGAGCGAGCGGTTGAAGCGCTCGATCTCCCCCTTCTGCGGCAGCTCGGCGTCGCCGAGCACGAGGCCGGCGACGAACACCGCGAGAAAGCCCGAGCCCCCCGCGAGCGCGGTGACGCTGTAGAGGAGAATCGCGAAGGCGATCAGCAGCACCGGGCGCAGCTCCTCGGTGCCGAGCCGCAGCCGCGCCAGCGTCGGCACCAGCAGCCACGCCGCGACGAACCCGAGCGCGAGCCCCACCGCCATCTCGACCGAGAACTCCCGGATGACGACGGTGAACGACGCGTCCGGGTGCGTCGCGAGCTCGACCATCCCGAGCATCAGCGCGATGCCGGCGGGATCGTTCACGCCCGCCTCGCCTTCGAGGATCGTGCCCGCGCGCGAGTGGATCTCGGTGCCGCCGAGCACGGAGAAGACCACCGCGGGGTCGGTCGGTGCGAGCGCGGCGCCGATGATCCCGGCCAGCGTCCAGGTCAGGCCGAGTACTTCGTGGGCGACGACCGCGACCAGCCCGGCGGTCGCGAAGGTGCCGAGCACGCCGAGCGAGAGCACGGGTCCCGCCGCCGTGCGCATCCGGCGCCAGCCGATGTCCATGCCGCCGTTGAGCAGGATCACGATCAGCGCGACGACCGCGATTCGCTCCACGGCCTGGACCCCGAGCGCCTGGTGGAGCTCGGGCGAGAAGTGCGCGGCGAGCGTCGCCGCGACCAGGAACAGACCGGGGACCGGGAGCGGGAGCCGCTCGCTCAGCCGCGTCGAGGCGATCGCAAGGACCAGCCCGGCCGCGAACGGGAGGAGGACGAGGGCGAAGTCGGCGATCTCGTGCATGGCGAGGCGGCGCCGACCAGGCTTCCCGGCTCACCCGCAGCGGAGTCTAGTGTGCTGGGATGGAGATCAAGCGGCTCCCCGCCCAGCCGGACGTGATCGCCCCCGACGGCTCCGCCGTGCGCATCCTGCTCGGCGTGCGCGGGGGCGGGTTGGCGCATTTCGAGCTCGCCGCCGGCCAGACCTCGATCGCGGTCCGGCACCGCACGGTCGAGGAGGTGTGGTTCTTCCTGGGCGGGCGGGGCGAGATGTGGCGCCGCGACGCCGGTGGGCACGAGCGGATCGACGGCGTCGAGCCCGGCGTGAGCATCGACATCCCGCTCGGGACCGCGTTCCAGTTCCGGGCGCTCGGCGCCGAGCCGCTGAGCGCGATCGGCGCGACGATGCCGCCGTGGCCCGGCGACGGCGAGGCGATCGTGGTCGCCGGCGCGTGGGCGCCGACCGTCGCCTGATCGGCGGACCGGGCGGCGCGCTCCGCCGCCCGGTCCGCCGCACCTCAGCCCGCGTTGTTACGTTGCTGAAGTTCTTGATGTAGCGCGGGCTCGGCGAGCCGAAGCCGGTCACGTCATCCCAACCGGGCCCGACCACGAGGCTCGAGTCCTGGTTGAACGTGCGCACGCTGTAGACGATCCCGCCCGAGGGGTCGACGCCGTTGACGAAGTCCGGCCGCACGTTGCCGGCGTCCGGCCCGGGACCGGTGACGTCGTTGAACAGCTGCGGCCGGTTCTTGCCCGCCTTGTAGAGCGCCGGGTTGATGAAGCCCAGGCGCCCGCCGCCGTTCTGCTGCGTGAGCGCCTCGATGCCCGCCATCAGCGGCGACGCCAGGCTGGTGCCGCCGATCCGGTACTCGCCGTAGCGGACGCCGTCCGGGAACGTCTGGGTCTCGCCGACCAGCATGCCGGTCGTCGGGTCGGCGTCCATCGCCACGTCGGGATACGCGCGCTGGCCGGACGAGATGACCTTGTCCTGGTAGCCCGGGCGGTTGAACAGGTTCGAGTAGCCCCCGCCCGCGCCGTACAGGAAGCCCACCGGCGTCCAGGACCTGCCGTCCGCCGAGAGCGCGTACTTCTGCGTGCCCCAGCCGGTCTGGACGGCCAGCGACCCGTCCTGCGCGATCCCCGTGCTGGTCCCACCGACCGACGTCACGTACGGGTCCGACGCCGGGTAGTCGGGCTGCAGCGTGCCGGTGGCCGCCACCTCGTCGCCGTCGTCGCCGGAGGAGAACATGAACGTGATGCCCTCGAGCGCGCCCTGCTGGAACGCCTGCTCGTTGCCGACGATGTCGGCCGGCGTCTCGTTGGCCTCGAGGTCGCCGTAGGAGTTCGAGACGATCGAGACGAGGTTCTCGTCCACGACCTTGTCGAGCGTGTCCGGGAAGTCTTCGTTGAGGCAGCTCGCGACGCCGTAGTAGCGCACGCCGGCCGCCGGTGCCATGCCGTGGACGGCCTCCACGTCGAGCGTCTCCTCGCCGTACCAGCCGGAGGCGTCGCACTGGTTCTGATGCGTGAACCTGGGCGGCAGGTTCTGGCTGAACTGGCCGCCGGAGAACGCCGCGTCGCCGTGGCGCGTGGCGTAGGTGTCGGCGTCGGACTCGATCGTCGGCGCGGCGTACGCGTCGACGATGCCGACCGCCTGGCCGCCGCCGTCGGCGCGGCTGTTGCCCTCGTAGGCGGCGCGGAACTGCGCGGGCTGGTACCCGCACGGCGCGTACGGGAGCGTCTTGCCCATGAACGCCGGCAGCGGCGTCTTGAAGTCCGCCTGGTAGGACGCGGCGAGCTGGCCGTAGAACGCCGAGCACGGACGCGCGTTGACGAACGCGGCGGGCGGCGGCGCGTCGGAGACCGCCTTGGGCGCCATCGTGTGCTGCGCGGTCTCAAGGCCCGCCACCGCGAGCACGCCGGCCGCGATCGCGTCCGGCAGCGACGGCGTGCTCGCCGGCGCCTGGAACGTGTCCGAGCCCTTCGTGTACTGGTGCAGCGTGGTCGCGAACGCGGCCTCGACGTCCGCCGCGTCGCCGCTCGCCGAGATGTAGCGCCCGGCGGCCTCGACGCCGGTCACCTTCAGGTTCTCGGACTTCAGCCACTGCTTGACGGACTTGACCGTCGCGGCGGTGGGCTGGTAGCGCGCGCGGAACTGCGCGGGCGTCAGGAACTGCCGGTACGTCGGGCTGCTCGGGTCCGCGACGGCCGCCACGGCGGCCTTCAGCGCGTCCTCGCCGCCGTTCGGCGCCAGGTACAGGCGCAGGTTCTGGGCGGCCGACTTCGCCTGCGCGCCCCGGTCGACGGCGTCACGCGTGACCTGCGGGGCCGAAGCCGCGATCGGCCTGCGTCCCTGCGGCGCCGCCTGCGCGGCCGGCGCGACCGCCAGGCCGATGACGCATGCCAAGAGCGCGGCGCGCCCCGCGCGCGCCGTCGTTGGTTCCCGCATCGATTACCCCCTGCTAGGGAAACGTCTGAAGGCGGACGAAGGTATTGCGAGGTCGGCGCGGCGACAAGACCGCCTCTCGTTAACGGACGATGCAGTCCGGGAACTTCATGCCGGCCACGGTCACGCGGCTGCCGAGCGAACCGGTCGCGGTCACCGAGAAGCGCACGCACGGGCCGGAGATGCCGGAGAAGTCGGCCTGGAACAGACCCGCGGGCGACGCGACCACGCGCCGCGTGAACCTGGCGCCGTTGCGTTCGGACACCACGACGCGGACGTGCTCGCGACTGTGGAAGCCGGTGCCGTGGATCACGTCCCCGGCGAGCTTGAGATGCGGATGGTGCAGGACGACGAGCAGCGGAGCGAGAGCCAACCAGCGCATCCGGCCACTGTAGACCCGCGCTCGCTCGCCGTCGCCGCCCGCCATGCGCGGGGCGCCGCTCACGGCCCACCGGCGCCGCTGATCGATTCGACTTGCCCGCGCGCGGCCCAGGCGAGATTGATGTCGGCACCCGGCTGCAGGGGCCGGAGAGTCCAAATGGAGGAGAATCTCATGCGGAGATCACCAAGGCGCCTCGTGGTGGGCGCCGCGCTCGTGGCTGCGATCGCCGGCACGGGCGCCATCGCCGTGGCGGGCGCGCAGTCCGGTACGCACGACGTCGCGACCTGGGGCGCGAGCGCCGACCGGGTGGCGGGCAGCCTCGCCGACCAGACGGTCCGCGACGTCGTCCACACGAGCGTCGGCGGCAGCGGGCTGCGGCTCTCGGTGTCGAACGCGTTCGGCAGCCAGGCCGTCACGTTCGGGCGGGTGTTCGTCGGCCGGAGCGCCGGCGCGGCGGCCGTCCAGGCCGGCACCAACGTCGAGGCGACGTTCGACGGCGGCAGCCCGTCGGTGACGATCCCGCCGGGCGCGGAGGTGCTGAGCGACCCGCTCCCAGGCGCCTACGCCGCGCGCCAGAACCTGACCGTGAGCCTGGCGCTCGTGGGGCCCAGCGGGACGATCACCGGGCACAACCTGGCGACCTCCACGAACTACATCTCGACGCCGGGCGACCACGCCGCGGAGGAGGGCGGCGACGCCTACACGACGGCCCAGGCGCACTGGTACTTCCTCGACGGCCTGAGCGTGACCGACCCCGCGGGCGTCGGCACGGTGGCGACGCTCGGGGACTCGATCACCGACGGCTTCCGCAGCACGGTCGACGCGAACAACCGCTGGCCGGACGTGCTGGCGCGGCGCCTGGGCCAGCGCAACGACCAGCGGACCATGGGCGTGATGAACGAGGGCATCTCGGGCAACCGCCTGCTCACCGACGGCGCCGGCGTCAGCGCGCAGGCGCGGCTCGATCGCGACGTGCTCTCCAAGCCGGGGGTCGAGACCGTGATCCTGCTCGAGGGCATCAACGACATCGGCGGCGGCCAGGCCACGTCTCCGGCGCAGGTGATCGGCGCCTACCGGCAGCTGATCGCCCGCGTGCACGCGGACGGCAAGTGCATCATCGGCGCGACGATGACGCCGTTCGCGGGCGCCGGCTACTACAGCGACGCCAAGGAGGTGATCCGTGAGGCGGCCAACGACTTCATCCGCCGCAGCGGCGAGTTCGACGGCGTGATCGACTTCGACAAGGCCACGCGCGATCCCGACAACCCGATCGTGTTCCTGCCGCAGTACGACAGCGGCGACCACCTGCACCCCAACGACGCGGGCTACCAGGCCATGGGTGACGCGGTGAAGCTCAATCAGCTGACCTGCGCGCGCTGATCGGCGAGCGCCCCGGAGCGCGGCGTGCGCTCCGGGGCCAGCCCCTCGGGGGCGTGCAGCGCGAGCATCACGGAGTCCGCGCCGCGGCGCCGGTCGATCAGCGACCCGGCGATCATCACGCCGAACGCGGCCGGCACGGTCAGCACCGCCGGCTGGACGAGCAGCTCGTCGCCCGAGGCCAGGCCGGCGAAGATCGAGCCGGTCGCGAGCAGCGCGCCGCAGATCACGCCCGCGGCGGCGCCGCGGGCGGTCAGGCGCGCCCACCAGACGCCGAGCAACAGCAGCGGGCAGAACGTGCTGGCGGCGAGCGCGAACGCCCAGCCGACGAGCACGGAGATGTCGAGGTCATGCGCCACCAGCGCGAGCATGACCGGCGGCACCACGCCCAGCGCGGCGGCGATCCGGAAGCGCGAGCGGCGCGTCGCGCTGTCGGCGCCGCGGTGGCTCCACAGGTCCGACGACACCGTGCCGGCGAGCGAGACCGTCAGGCCGCTGGCGGTCGACAGGAACGCCGCGAACGCGCCGGCGACCAGCAGCGCCGCGAGCAGCTCCCCGCCCAGCCCGGGCCACGCCGCCTCGGGCAGCCTGAGCACGACGGCGTCGGTCGCGCCCGTCGTGTAGAGCTGCGGCGTCAGCGCGCGGCCGAGCGCGCCGTAGACCGCCGGGAACGCGTAGAAGACCGCCAGTAGCCCGAGCACGCGGATCGTCGTGCGGCGCGCCGACGTGCCGTCGCGGCTCGTGTAGAAGCGGATCACGATGTGCGGCAGGCCCATCGTGCCGAGCACGGTCGCCAGTAGCAGCGAGTAGACCGACAGCAGCGAGTTCGCGCCCGAGCGGTCGGCCGGGCGCGACCAGTCGATCCCGCGCTGGGCCGTGATCCCCTCGGCGACCGGGACCGCGGTGCCCGGCGCCAGGTGCAGCGTCCCGGCCGGCAGCGTGACCGTGCGCCCCGTGTCCGGGAACGTGATCGTCTGCGGCGCGTCGAGCGTGATCGTCAGGCCGTGCGGGCCCGCGTGCGGATACTGGTCGCCGAACAGCACCCGGCGCTGGGGCAGCCCGCCGAGGTGGATCAGCAGCAGCACCGCGGGGAGCGCGATCGCGAACGTCTTGATCCAGAACTGGAACGCCTGGACGGACGTGATCCCGCGCATCCCGCCCGAGCTGACGACCGCGGCGACGACCGCGCCGACCACCACGACGCCGACCCAGTACGGCGCCCCGATCGCGTCGCGCATCGCCAGCCCGGCGCCTTTGAGCTGCGGGACGAGGTAGAACCCGACGATGCCGATGATCACGACCCCTGAGAGCAGCCGCAGCCGCGACGAGCCGAGCCGCGCCTGCGCGAAGTCCGAGATCGTGTACGCGCCGAGCCGGCGCAGCGGCGCGGCGACGAACAGCAGCAGGGTCAGGTAGCCCGCCGTGTACCCGATCGGAAGCCACAGTGCGACCGCGCCCGCCTTCATCTCGAGCCCCGCGATCCCGAGGAACGACGCCGCGCTGAGGTACTCGCCGGAGATCGCGGCGGCGTTCCACCACGGCGAGACGGCGCGCGAGGCCACGAACAGGTCGGCGGTCGTGCGCATCAGCCGCACGCCGCGCAGCCCGAGCGAGACCGTGCCCGCGGTGACCGCCAGGATCGCGAGGAACGCGATCACTGCACCAGCTCGCGGAACGCCTCCTCGAGCGCCTCGGCGCGGCTCGTGTAGAGCGCGCCGATCGCCACCAGCAGCGGGAACGGCGGCCACAGGATGATCAGCAGCGAGAGCGGGATCCCGAACAGCGTCGTGTGCTGCAGTCCGGCCAGCAGGTAGACGGCCAGCGGCAGCCCGCCGACCAGCCCGCCGAAGGCGGCCAGCGCGAGCAGGCTCAGTCCGAGCTGCGCGCGCACGAGCCGGCGCAGGTAGAGGCCGCCGTGCTGCGTGGCGTCGGCGAGCTCGTCGCGGATGTTCATAGGCTCAGCCGCCGCCGCAGCTCGCCGACCTGGCGGCGCGCGATCGGCACCTCGGCGCCGTCGTGCATCAGCACGATCGCCGTCCCGTTGAGCTGCGGGCGGACCTCGACGGCGCGCCGCAGGTTGACCACGTAGGCGCGGTGGACGCGCACGAAGCCGTGCTGGCCCCAGCGCTCCTCGACGTCGGCGAGCCGCGCCCGCAGCAGGTAGTGCCCCTCGTCGGCGACCACGCGCACGTAGTCGCCGTTGGCCTGCAGGTAGCGGATCGAGTCGCGCGCCAGCAGCCGCGTGCCGCCGCCGGCCAGCGCGTCGACGGACAGCATCGGCGCGTCGAGCTCGGCCGGCGCGGAGACGCCGGACGCCGCGCCGACGGCCCGCGCGACGCGCTCCACGGCCTCCTCCAGCCGGCTGCGCGAGACCGGCTTGAGCAGGTAGTCGAGCGCCGCCAGCGCGAAGGCGTCGACCGCGAAGCGATCGTGGGCCGAGACGAACACGAGCGCCGGCGTGCGCTCGAAGCGCCGCAGGATGCGCCCGAGCTCCACGCCGTCGAGCCCGGGCATGCGGACGTCGAGGAACACGCCGTCGAACGGCGGATCGTCGCTGAGCTTGCGCAGCGCCTCGGCGGCCGACGCGGCGCCCGCGACCGAGCCCACGCGCTGCAGCGTCCCGAGCATGTGCACGAGGTCCTCGCGCGCCGGGCGCTCGTCGTCGACCGCGAGCAGCCGCAAGCGCTCCGGCGGATTCATGCCGGGCGCACCCCCGGGCTGAACTTCGGCAGCGTCACGATCACTTCAGTGCCCGCGCCGGCCCGCGCGCGCACCTCGAGCCCGTAGCCCTCCCCGTACGTGGCCTGCAGCCGGCTCTGTACGTTCCACAGCCCGATGCCGCGGCCCGCGCCGGCGAGCGCGTCCTGGAGCGCCTGCGGCTCGATCCCCACGCCGTCGTCGCGGATCGTCAGCTCGATGTCGGAGCCGATGCTGCGCCCGTGGATCTCGACCGTCGCCCCCTCGGGCCGCGACTCGACGCCGTGGCGGACCGCGTTCTCCACCAGCGGCTGCACGGAGAGCACCGGGACGGCGGCGGGCAGGATGTCGGGGTCCACGTCCACGCTCACCCGCATGCGCTCGCCGAAGCGCGCCTGCTCGAGCCGCAGGTAGCGCTCGACGTAGCCGAGCTCGTCGGCGAGCGTCACGTACGGCCGCTGGCCGGCGAACGCGTAGCGGATGAACTCGGCGAACTCGGTCAGCAGCTCGCGCGCCTCGGCCGGCTGGGTGCGGATCGAGGCCGCCACGGCGGCCAGCGCGTTGTAGATGAAGTGCGGCGAGATCTGCGCGCGCAGCGAGCGCAGCTCGGCGCGCGCGAGCCGCTCGGCCTGCGCCTCCATCTCGCTCAGCTGCACGAGCGCCGCGACCAGCGCCGCCGCCTCGGTCACGACCCGCGATTCCTCCACGCGCAGCCGCGCGGGGCTGTCGTAGAGCGCGACGAGCGTTCCGATCGGCCGCTGCCGGACGAGCAGCGGCACGAGGATCGCCGAGCGCAGCGGGCAGTCCGCGTGCTCGCAGCGCAGCGTGCGCTCGACGTGCACGCGGTCCGCGCCGGGGTGGCGCGTGAGGCCGTCCAGCGGGTCGCCCGGCAGGTGGTGGTCGGCACCCGGGCCGTCGAAGGCGAGCACGCCTTCGACGTCCGCCAGCGCGATCGCGTCCGCACCGGTCAGTACCCGCAGCGCGCGTGCCACGGGCTTGGCGGTCTCGCGCGTGAGCCCCTGGCGCAGCGGCGGCAGCAGCGCGCTCGTCGCGTGCACGGCGGCCTGCATCGCCGCCGCCTCGGGCGAGACGACCCGCTCACGCCGGAACATCAGTTGCCAGCCCGCGCCCAGCGACATGGAGATAACCATGCCCAAGACCACGCCGAGCACGACATTCATCCGATCACGCAGCGAACGTACCACGGGCGATGAACGTCACCGGACAACGGGCTCCAGGCACCGTTCACCGGCGCAGGCCGCCGCCCGTCGATCGCGGTCGTCGCGCGCGGGTGTCGCGAGTACATAGGGGACGGAACGGACCAACGACGTGAGGAGAGTCATGGCTGCCGTATCGACCCCGCGGGTGACGCGGACGGAGACCACCGCAAGCGAGTCTCCCCCGGCGGTGACGATCGCCAACCCGGCACCGCTCGGGCTCGCCGCATTCGCGATGACGACCTTCGTGCTGAGCATGTTCAACGCCGGGCTGGTCAACAGCGCGGGTGAGCCGATCGTGCTCGGCCTCGCGCTGACCTACGGCGGCATCGCCCAGCTGCTGGCCGGCATGTGGGAGTTCCGCACCGGCAACACGTTCGGCGCCACCGCGTTCGGCTCGTACGGCGCGTTCTGGCTGTCGTACTGGGCGTTCGTGCAGTTCTTCGCCAAGGGCATCCCCGAGAAGGACGTCGGCCACGCCGTCGGGCTCTACCTGATCGCCTGGGGCATCTTCACCGCCTACATGTTCATCGCCTCGTTGCGGACCACGGCCGCGATCGCGACGGTCTTCGCGCTGCTGACGATCACGTTCATCGTGCTCGGCATCGGCAACGCCGGCGCGCACACAGGGCTCGTCAAGACCGCCGGCTGGTTCGGCCTGGCGACCGCACTGGTCGCGTGGTACGCGTCGTTCGCGGAAGTGACGAACGCGACCTTCAAGCGGATCGTGATGCCCACCAGGCCGCTGAGCTGATGGCGGCGCTCGAGCAGCAGTTGGAGGAGTTGCTGGATCAGGACGTGTTCGCGCCGCCGCGGGAGTTTGTGGAGCGGGCGGTGGTGTCCGATCCGGGGGTGTGGGAGTCTGCGGATGCGGATTTTGAGGGGTTTTGGGCCGAGCAGGCGGGGTTGTTGGAGTGGGATGTGCCGTGGGAGCGGGTGTTGGATTGGTCTGATCCGCCGTTTGCGAAGTGGTTTGTGGGCGGCAAGTTGAACGCGTCGTATAACTGCGTGGATCGGCATGTGTTGGCCGGGCGCGGGGGGCGGGTGGCGTATCACTGGCGTGGTGAGGAGGGTGAGGAGCTCGCTGTCACGTATGCGGAGTTGCATCGTGATGTGCAGCGCTTGGCGAATGCGTTGAAGTCGTTGGGGGTCAAGAAGGGCGATGTCGTCGCGATCTATTTGCCGATGATCCCGGAGGTCGCGGTGGCGATGTTGGCGTGTGCGCGGATCGGGGCGCCGCATAACGTGGTCTTCGGGGGCTTTAGCGCGGAGTCGGTCCGGGAGCGGATCGAGTTCTCTGAGGCGAAGGTGTTGATCACGGTCGATGGTGCGCGTCGTAAGGGCAAGACGGCGGCGATCAAGCAGCAGGTCGATGAGGTGATCGGCGATCTGGTCGAGACGATCGTGGTCGTCGAGCGCGTCGGTAACGATGCGCCGATGAAGCCCGGGCGCGATCACACCTATCGCGAGTTGTTGGCGGCGGCGGCGCCGGAGTGCCCGGCCGAGGCGATGGATGCCGAGGACCCGCTCTACATCCTCTACACGTCGGGGTCGACGGCCAAGCCGAAGGGGATCTTGCACACCACGGGCGGCTATCTGACTGCGGTCGCGTATACGCATCGGGCGGTGTTTGACCTCAAGCCCGACGAGGACGTGTTTTGGTGCGCGGCCGATGTCGGCTGGGTCACCGGGCATTCCTACATCGTCTACGGGCCGCTGGCCAACGGCGCGACCAGCGTGATGTATGAGGGCGCCCCGGACTACCCGGATCGCGATGTCTGGTGGGAGATCGTCGAGCGCTACCGGGTCAGCATCCTGTATTGCGCGCCGACGGCGATCCGGGCGTGCATGAAGTGGGGCGAGCCGTATCCGGCCAAGCACGACCTGACCTCGTTGCGGCTGCTGGGAACGGTCGGGGAGCCGATCAACCCGAAGGCCTGGTTGTGGTATTGGAAGGTGATCGGGGGTGGCCGCTGCCCGATCGTGGATACGTGGTGGCAGACCGAGACCGGCGCGATCATGATCACCACGCTGCCCGGCCTGCAAGCCACCAAGCCCGGGGTCGCGGGCCGCGCGCTGCCCGGGATCGCGGCCGCGGTCGTCAACGAGGACGGCGTCGACGCCGGCACCGAACAGGGGATCCTGGTCCTCAAACGACCCTGGCCCTCGATGCTGCGCACGCTCTACAAAGAAGACGACCGCTTCATCGCGACCTACTGGTCACGGCTGGGCCGCCAGACCTACGTCGTCGGCGACGCCGCCCGCGCCGACCCCGACGGCTACATCTCGATCATCGGCCGCATCGACGACGTCGTCAACGTCTCCGGGCACCGGCTCTCCACCGCCGAGGTCGAATCAGCGATCGTCTCGCACCCCAAGGTCGCCGAGGCCGCCGTGATCGGCCAAGCCGACGAAGACACCGGCCAAGCGATCGCGGCCTTCGTGACCCTCGAGGGCGACCTCGACGGCGACGACGAACTCGTCAGCGAGATCCGCGAAAAGGTCGCCATACGGATCGGCAAGTTCGCCCGCCCCAAACGGATCATCTGGGCCGACGACCTCCCCAAGACCCGCAGCGGAAAGATCATGCGCCGCCTCCTGCGCGACATCGCCGAAGGCCGCGAACTCGGCGACGTCACCACCCTACGCGACCCCGAAGTCATGAAACAGCTCGAAGGCAAGATCAAGGAGCGCCAAGCGCAGGAGAACTGAGCACGAACTCCATATGGACCGTGGGCGTGCGCATCAGCCGGTGCAGGCGCGGGATCAGCAGGCCGTGCAGCAGCGGGTACTTGTGCGCGAGCGCGCGGGCGGCGTGCGCAGCCTCCTCGCCGGCGAGCACGCGCCCACGGACCTGCACTCCGGGGCCGGTGGGCCGCCCGCGCAGCGTGCACGGCGCGAGCTCGCAGCCCGGGGTGTTGCGGACCCGCTTCCACTTCCACGCCTTGCCGTAGGTCCGGATGTAGGCGCGGCCGTCCTGGACGGCGATGTGGACGGGTGTGGCGACGGGCGTCCCGTCGCGCTTGAAGGTGGTCAGCAGCGCGTGGCGCTGTGATGCGAAGCGATCGAGCATGCCCCCGTTGACGTAAGCGGGGCTCCGCGTGTGACAACACGCGGAGCCCCGGTTAGGGGGGAGCGTCAGTCGATGTTCGCGGCGGGCAGCGTCGGATCGTAGGTGGCTGCTGCGGCGCGGTGGCGCTCGGCGTCCGCGGCGAGCGCCTCGAACCACTCCGCGAGGCGGTATTCGTCGCTGGCAAACGGCGGTTCGGCGATCGTGGTCTGTGCGGCGGTCATGGTGTCTCCCTGGCAAGTCGGTGTGTCTGTTCATTGGTTCGACCACCAGGGCGCCGCGCAGGGGGGCGGTTGCGGCGGAATCGCCTCAGGGATTTGCCGCAGCCGCGCTGCGGGGTTCTACGGAGCGAGCGCAGGACTCGAACGTTCGTCGATCCGGCGCGGGCGGCCCATATAGTCGCCTGATGCGCGACCTCGGACGTCCCGTGCTGCTGGCGGCTGCCGTGGTGGTCTGCGGCGCGGTGATGACGATCCTCGACACGACGATCGTGAACATCGCGATCGACCGCCTGGGCGTGGTCTTCGACGCCCGCCTGTCGACGATCCAGTGGGTCTCGACCGGCTACCTGCTGGCGCTCGCGGCGGTCATCCCGCTCACCGGCTGGGCGGTGGACCGGTTCGGCACGCGGCGCGTCTTCCTGAGTGCCGTGACGCTGTTCCTCGGCGGCTCGCTGCTGTCCGGGCTCGCGTGGTCGGCCGGGACGCTGATCGGCTTCCGCGTCCTGCAGGGCCTCGGCGGCGGGATGGTGATGCCGGTCGGCATGACGATCCTCGCGCGTGCCGCCGGGCAGGAGCGGATGGGCCGCGTGATGGCGCTCGTCGGCATCCCGATGCTGCTCGCCCCGGCGCTCGGGCCGATGCTCGGCGGCGCGCTGGTGGACGGCGCGTCGTGGCGGCTGATCTTCTTCATCAACCTGCCCCTGGGCGTGTTCGCGCTGGCGCTCGCCGCGCGCGTGCTGCCGCGGGCGCAGGAGCGCGTCGGCACGACGCTCGACTGGGTGGGCGCCGCGCTGCTCTCCCCGGGGTTCGCGCTGGTCGTGTTCGGGGTCTCCTCGCCGTCGGGCGGCGCGCTCGGCCACGCGCTCCCGGCCGTGGCGGGACTCGCGCTGGTCGCCGCGTTCATCCGCCACGCGCTGCGCGCGAAGCACCCGCTGATCGACCTGCGGATCTTCGCCGATCGCGTCGTCGCCGCCGCGGCCGCGACGACGTTCCTGTTCGGCGCGGCGTTCTTCGGCTCGCTGCTGCTGATGGCGCTCTACTTCCAGCTGGCGCGCGGCGAGAGCGCGCTGCACACCGGCGTGTGGCTGGTCCCGCAGGGCGTCGGCGCGATGCTCACGATGCCCGTGGCGGGCAAGCTCACCGACCGCACGGGCGCGGGCGCGATCGTGCTCGCCGGCGTGGTCGCCGTCGTCCTCGGAACCGTGCCGTTCGCCCTCGTCGGCGACGACGTGCCAGGTTGGCTGCTGGCCGCCGGGCTGTTCCTGCGCGGCGCCGGCATGGGCGCGACGCTGATGCCCGCGATGGCGGCCGCCTACCAGGCGCTCCCGCCGGCGGCCGTCGCGCGCGCGGCGAGCGCGCTCGAGATCGTCCAGCGCACCGGCGCGTCGCTGGGGATCGCCCTGCTCGCCGTCGTGCTGCAGCACGGGCTCACGGCGCGGGTGCCCGGCGCCGGCAGCCTGAGCGCGGTCGCCGACCTCTCGGCCGGGGCGCGCGCCTCGCTGGCGGGCCCGCTCTCCTCGGCCGCCGGCGCGACCTTCGCGTGGGCGCTCGGGCTGACGGCGCTGACCCTCCTGCCCGCGGCGTTGCTCCCTCGCCGCCGGGTTCCGGCGCTGGCTAGCTCGCGCGGAAGCGCACCGTCGCACGCAGCGCGCTGAGTGCGGCGCCGCGCGGGCGGGCGAACGTGACCGAGACCGGGCCGCCGGCGCTCGCCCGCACGGTGCGGCGGGCGATCCGGCGCCCTCGCAGCGTGAGGGTGACCTCCAGGCGGCCGGCGGCCGGCGCGCATGCGCTGACCACGAGCTTGCCCGCCCGCAGCCCGGGGCGCACCGAGCGGCGTGCCGTGCAGGCCGCGCCCGCCGTCACCCACACCGGCTGCAGCCCCGAGACGACGCGCCGCTCGGAGCCGGCGGCGCCGGCGGCGTCGATCACGTAGATGTCGCCGCCGCGGTTGAACGCGACCCGCCGCCCGTCAGGCGAGAAGGCCGGCAGCCCGTCCTGCGCGCCGCTCGTGAGCGTGCGCACCGGCTGCGCGGTCGCCGTGTCGTAGAGCACGATCGGGCCGCTGCCCCGGAGCGCACCACCGGGCGACTGTGCGACGGCCACGAGCCGCCCGTCGGGCGACAGCGCGGGGGCCGAGAGGTCGTCCGCGGCGTCGCGCGCGATGTCGCGCTCGCAGGCGAAGCCCGTGTTGGTCGCCAGCAGGCACAGCCCGCGCGCGAACGGGGCCGCGCGGCCCGAATCGCTGCGAACCAGGCGGTTGCCCAGCCATGCGGTGTCGACGACGGAGCGGGCGACGACGGCGCGCCCGCTGCCGTCCGGGGCTGCGGTGAACAGGTACGGCTGCAGCCCCAGCAGCGGCGGATCGAGGATCCCGGCGGAGGGCGGAGGCGGCGTGAACTCGCCCAGCAGCTCGAGCGTCGCGACGCGGCTGCCGTCCGGCGCGATCTGGGCGACCAGCGCCGCGCCGCCGCGCTGCAGCGCGCCGCCGAGCTGGTGGCCGGCGCCGTCCAGCACGTACGCGAACGTCGCCTTGCTGACCGCGAGCCGCGAGCCGTCGCGCGTGGCCGACAGCCACGAGTAGACCGGGCCGCCGGGCTTGCCGTCGGTCGTCAGCTGGCGCCGGCCGCTGCCGTCGAGGGCGACGCGGCACACGTTCGGCCCGCAGCGGTAGAGCAGCGAGTCCGCGCGCGCCGGCGCCGCTGCCGCCAGCACGCCCAGCGCCAGCGCAAGAGACGCGTACCGCAACGCCATGCCGGACAAGACTACGCGGGGCGGGCCGCCGCGGTTCGAGCCGCCCCGCAATCATGTAGGGCACAGATGCAACTGATGGCGATCGGAACCGTGGAATCCGCGCTCACGGAGCGCGAGCAGGCGCCCAAGCAGGGCGACGAGGGCGCGCCCGACGCATGGCTGGTCTTTGAGCCCGAGCACGCCGCCGGGCTCGACGGCATCGTCGCCGGCGACGAGTTGTTGGTCTTCACGTGGCTCGACCGCGCGCTGCGCAACGTGGTCAGGGTCCGCCCGCGCGGCAACCTGGCCGCCGCCGAGCAGGGCGTGTTCAGCACGCGCTCGCCGGACCGCCCGAACCCGATCGGTCTGCACCGCGTCACGGTCCTCGCGATCGCCGGCCACCGGGTGCACGTCGACGCCCTGGAAGCCCTGGACGGCACCCCGATCGTCGACGTCAAGCCACTGCTGCGGTCGATCGACGAGCGTTAGGGGCTCGTCGTCGACAGCGTGAACGTGAGCGTCCTGCTGTAGGTCCCGGTGCGCAGCGCGTCGGTGGCGCCGATGTGCTGCGTGAACGCGATCGCGACGAGCGCGTTCGACACCGGCACGCTCCACGACGCCGGCGTCACGCCGACCTGCAGCGGCTCCGGCAGGCTGAACGCGCCGTTGGTCAGGTGGCCCGGATCGGACGCGGTCAGCGTCGCGTCGCCGGCCGAGCTGATCACCGTCGCGGTCGTCGAGGCCGTGTAGGTCTTCGCCACGCCCGGCGTGAACGCGCCGAACGACGCAGGCGCCCCGAGCGCCAGCGACAGGGTCGCCGGAACGGTGCCGCCGGCGCCCCCGCTCGCGGACGCCTCGTAGGTCAGCGCCGGCACCGTCGACGGCGCGACGTGGCCGTGGCCGTCGGCGCCGGCCTTGAGCTCGAACGCGTACGCCATCCCGACGAGCTTCGCGTCGTCCCACGCGCGGCCCATCAGCTGGATGTCGATCGGCTGCCCGTGGTCGTTGTAGCCCGCGGGGAAGACGACGGTCGGGATCCCCGACGAGGCGCCGGGCGTGTCCGAGCGGCCGAAGCTCGCCTTGGTGCCGCCGCCGTCGTTGAGGCTGATGTCGCTCAGCAGGCCCGGGTAGACGACCGCGTCGACGCCCTTGCCGTCGGCGCCCAGCGTGTCGAACCACGTCTTGGCCGCCGCCTTGTAGGACGTGCGGTAGGCGATCTTGGCGGTGATCTGGTCGGGCGTCATGCGCGCCGCGGGAGCCACTGCGCACGCGCTGGGGTCGGCCCGCGTGTAGGCGATCTTCTTCTGCGAGCAGCTGACGTCGACCGCGCTCTTGATGGTGAAGCCCTGCGCGGCGAGCTCCGGATGCTTGTCGATGTACTGCATCCAGCCCTCCTGCGAGGTGTTGCCAGTCGTGTTGTCCGGCGGCGCCTGCGGGCTGTTGCGGGCGTTGCCGACCGTGGTCCCGACCTCGACGATCGTGGCGCCCGCGTCGGTCAGGTACTTGAGCGCCGCCTTCTCGGCGTTGATCGTCCCGGTGGTCGCGAACGGATCGACCCAGGTCGACGGGATGTAGCCGATCCGCTTGCCCTCGAGCGCGTGCGGGTCGAGCACCGAGCGCCAGTCGGCCGGCCGGTTCGCGTCGGCGGGCGCGGTCGTCGGATCGTCCGGGTCGGTGCCGGTGACGACGTTCAGGATGTCCGCGAGGTCGGGCACCGAGCGCGCCATCGCGCCGCCGAAGTCGGTCAGCCACGACAGCGGCATGATGCCCGAGCCGCTCTCCAGCCCGTCCGTCCCGCGCAGCGTCACGAGCGACGCCGCGCTGGCAGGCCCGTAGAGCGAGTCGCCGGTCTGGGAGCCCAGCGCCGCGGCCGCGAACGACGCCGCGGTCGCGACCGCCGAGCCGCCGGACGACGCGATCGAGCTCTTGGACGGGTTGAACGCGTTCCACACCTGGCCCCACGGGTCGTTGGAGTAGTTGCCCGACGTCGCGTACTCCTCGAGCGCGGCCTTGCCGATGATCACGGCGCCCGCATCGCGCAGCTTCGCGACCTGGAACGCGTCCTTGGCTGGCCGGAAGCCGTCGAACGTGAGGCTGCCGTTGGTCGTCGGCATGTCCTTGGTGTCGTAGAGGTTCTTGATCACGATCGGGATGCCGAGCAGCGGGCGGTGGTCGCCCCCCGCGCGCTTGTCGTCGGCGGCCTTGGCCTGGGCCATCGCGTCGCTCGCGACGACCTCGTAGGAGTTCAGGCCGAACGGGCCCTGGTCGTAGACCTTGACGCGGTCCAGGTAGGCGCGCGTGATCGCCTGCGAGGTCGTGAGCCCCGACTCCATGTCGGCGCGCAACTGCTGGATCGTCTTGTCGACGACGTCGTAGCCCGATGTGGTCACCGCCGGCACCGGCGCCGGCACCGGCAGCGCCGGGATCGCGCCCGCGGCGGCGCAGCCCGGCAGGCCGAGGCTGAAGTTGTCGATCGAGCACTGCTGCGCGAGCGAGAGGTCGCTCACCGGCGGCGCCGCGGCCAGCGCGCTCGCGGTCGACTCCACCTTCAGCCGCTCGGCCGCGGACGTCGCGGTCGTGACCCGCGAGCCGAGCACGAGGTAGTGCACGACCGAGCGCGTCGCGCCCGGCGCCAGCGTCAGCGTGTCCACGTAGGCCTGGAAGTTGCCCTCGTGGCCGGCCGGCGCGAACGGGTTGTTGAACGTGTCGTAGAGCCAGTTGCCGGTGAACGTCATCGCGCCCGCGAACGGCGTCGGCGAGCCGATCACCGTCGCCTGCGGGCCGCCGACCAGCGTCGTTGGGCTCAGCGGCGTCGCGACCTCGGCCCACGAGTCGTCGAGCCCGATCGACGCGTCGCCGCTGGACGTGTTGACGAGCGCGCTCGAGTTCGCGCCCGACGCGCCGTAGCCGGACTCGCCGCCGAACGCCACCTTGACCGTCAGCGGCACGGCCGTCGCGTTCGTGAACGTGTCCAACCAGCGCGCCCAGTTGGCGGTGCCGGCGGGCACGTCGCGCTTGACGAACACCGAGCGCGAGATGTGGACGCCGCCGAGGTCGACGGCCTGCGTCGAGTCGAAGTGGTCGACGCCGTCGAACCTGAGCCCGAACCCGCGCATCAGCTCGCCGTTGAAGCGCGGCGCGCTCGACACCCAGACCTTGATCCCGCCGAAGCCGTTGATCGTGGTCGAGTACGCGCCGCCTGAGCCGGGCCCGGTCTGCGTCGCGCGGATCGAGCCGGTGTCCACGCGCGGCGGCGCCGCGTCCTGGAAGCCCCAGTACGTGCCGTTGCCGTCGACGACGTAGTCGAAGGCCGAGCCGGGCGCCGCGGCGACCAGGCCGGCCAGCGTGAGCGCGGCCGCCCCCGCGAGGGCCCGGGCGGAGAAGGATGCACGGGCCCGTCGAAGAATTCCGGTACGACCGCTGCGGCACATCCGCGGCGACTCGCGCCACCCACGCAGCTCAACGTGCTGACGCACGCCTTCGCGGCGCGCGCGGCCCGAGTCATCCACGGCTGCACCACATCGGGCGGACCGACCATTCTTCGACGAACCCGTAGACATCGACATCCTTGTTCGAGCGTGGACCGCTCGACCTCTCCCCCGAGGCCGAGCCGAGCGCATCATCCCCGCTCGCGCCGCCGGCGCACACCGCCCGCCGGTCCACGGCACCTCGACACGTGGGTGGGTGTGAGCGAGTTCACCCCTTGGAGCGATGGCCGGGCCCGCATGGCTCGGTCACAGTGTCCCTCGCAGAGGCTGACCACCTCGCTTCGCCACCGGGCTGTTCCCTCCGATCTGTCGACGCCCGGCGGACGAAGCACTGCAGGGCCGCCCCGGCCTGACCAGCGGGGCGGCCCGTCCATTTTCAGGCGCCGACCGAGAAGATCGTGTCGGCCGTCGTGATCACGTCGAGCTTCGAGAAGTCGCGGGCGATGAACTGCAGGTCGTAGGTGCCGCCGGGAGCGATCGCGCCCAGCAGGTTGAGCCCGCCGAAGCTGCTGGAGATCGACTCGCCCGGCGCGAGCCACCGCGTGGCGCCGGTGCCGGTGAGCCAGAGGCGGTTCCCGGCCAGGTCGCGCAGCGCGAGGTTCACGTCGACGAGCTCGGACTTCGACTGCGAGCAGTTGGTGACCGTGAACGTCGCCGTGACGTCGCTCGAGGTCGCGACGACACCGTGGTCGCCGAAGGTCGCGCAGAGGTGGTTGGCGGCGCCGCCGCTGGCGAGCGCGGCCGGGGCCGCAACCGACAGCGAAGCGAGCGCGGCGGCGAGTGAGACGATCAGACGTGTTCTCATGGGAGCTCCGGTGACGGGCGAAGAGTGGACGCTCCGCATCGTGTCCCGGACCGGGGCGCGCGTTCAACCGGACGTTGGTCTTACGACCGTAGTTCGCCACGGCAGCGGGGGGAGGAGCGCGGATGTGCCGGCGCGCGAACCGGCCGTAGCATCGGCCAATGTCGCAGCTCGCGTCCGCCGTGGACGTCCGGGACCATCGCTTCGGCGCCGGGCGTCCGTTCACCGTCGGCGTCGAGGAGGAGTACATGCTCCTGGACCCCCGCAGCTTCGACCTCGTTCCGCGCGCCGAGGCCTTCCTGCGCGCCGAGGCGGGCGGCGAGTTCGCCGAACTCGTCTCCCCCGAGCTGTTCGAGTCCCTGGTCGAGTTCCACACGCCGGTCTGCGACACGCTCGGCGACGTCGAACGCGAGCTGCGGCGGCTGCGCCGGCACGCCGTCGAGGGCGCGGCGGCACTGGGGCTGCGGCTCGGCTCGGCGGGCACGCATCCGTTCGGGCGCTTCGAGCGCCAGCGGTTCATGCGCCGCGACCGCTACCGGCTGCTCGTCGACGAGCTGCAGTACGCCGCGCGCCGCGAGCTGATCTTCGGGCTGCACGTGCACGTCGCCGTCGACGACGCCGACCGCGCGGTCCGCATCATGGACGCGCTGGGCGCGCACCTCGGCGAGCTGGTCGCGCTGTCGGCCAACTCACCGTTCTGGCGCGGCGAGCCGACCGGCCTGGCGTCCTGCCGGCACATGATCTTCTCGGCCTTCCCGCGCTCCGGCGCCCCGCCGCGCTTCTCGAGTTACGACGAGTTCGCGAGCGTGGTCGACACGCTGATCGACGCCGGCTGCATCGAGGACTACACGCGCATCTGGTGGGATCTGCGCCCGCACCCGCACTTCGGCACGCTCGAGGTGCGCGTGATGGACGCGGTCAGCCGCGTCCAGGACGCCGTCGCGCTGGCCGCCCTCGTGCAGTCGCTCGTGCGCTACTACGCGGACGCCGACGAGGCCGGGACGCCGTTTCACCCGGTGCTGGGCGCGGAGAACAAGTGGCGCGCCGCGCGCTACGGCCTCGACGCGACGCTGATCGACCCCGAGCACGGCGGGTCGATCCCGGTCGGCCAGCTCGTCGAGCGCACGCTCGAGCGGGTCGCGCCGCACGCCCGCGAGCTCGGCTGCGACCGCGAGCTCGAAGGCATCCGCGACATCCTCGCCGCCGGCAACGGCGCCGACCTCCAGCGGGCCGCCTTCGACGAGCTGCTGGACCCGCGGGCGGTCGCGAGCGTGATCGCCGACGTCACCCAGGAGCTGTGAGGCGGGACCCGGGGTCCGGGTCCCGCCTCGATCGTCCTACGGGGTCGTGGTGGACAGCGTGAACGTCAGCGTCTTCGTGTACGTCCCGGTACGCAGCGCGTCAGCCGCGCCGACCGACTGCTTGAAGCCGATCGTCTGGACGTCGTTGCTGACCGGGCCGCTGTAGCTCAGCAGCGTCAGCGGCGCGTTGCCGCTGAGCGGCGCGAACGCCGCCGTACCCGCGTTGGCCTGCAGCGCCGACGGCAGCGAGAACGTGCCGTTGACGAGGTGGCCGGGCGCCACGCTGCCCGGGTCGGCGACACTCAGCGCCGCGTCGCCGGCGGTGGAGATCACCGTGGCCGTCGTGCTCGCGGTGTAGTCGTGCGCCACGCCCGCGGTCAGCGGGCCGAGGCTGACCGGGCCGCCGAGCGCGAGCGACAGCGTCGCCGGCACCGTGCCGCCGACCGGCGAGATGACCGTCGGGAACGTCACCGCGCTGTTGGCGTAGTCGTAGACGACGCTGTAGCCGTCCGCCGCCAGCCCGGTGCAGTTCGCGACCGGCGAGCTGCCGGTGACGCTCTGGACGGGGCTCGTGACCGTGCACGTCGCCGTGCCCGACACGGTCCCCGCCGGGACCGACGGCGAGAACGACAGCGCCGGGTCGCCGGCGCCGAACGTGGCGATCGGCGAGGCCGCGAACGGCGTCCCGCCCTTGATCGTCACGCGCAGCAGCGGCGTCGTCATGATGTCGCCCGAGCTCGCCATGCCGAGATCGCAGCGGCTGGCGCTGCACGCCGCCGCGTTGATCTGCGTGATGCCGGTCGGGCCCGCGTTGAGCGCCGCGACCGGCCCGCTGATCGGGTTGCCCTGCTGGGTCCAGTGCGCGCCGCCGTCGGTCGTCGTGACCACGGTGCCGATGGCGCCGCCGGCGAAGCACTGCGACGCGTCGAGGCAGCTGATGCCGCTCAGCGCCTGCGGCGCGTTGCTCGCCTGCGCCGCCCAGGTGCCGCTCGTGCCCTTGAGCATCACCGCGCTGCCGGAGACGACCGCGCCGGCGGCGTAGCAGGTGCTGGTCGGGCAGCTGACCGCGTTCAGCGCCGCGGTCGTGCCGCTCGTCTGCGCGGTCCACGTGGCGCCGCCGTCGGCGCTGGCGACGATCGTGCCGGCCGCGCCGGCCGCCGTGCAGGAGCCGGCCGCGCACGACACGCCGTTGAGCGCGTTGGTCGTGCCGCTCGCGCCGGCGCTCCAGGTCGCGCCGTCGGTCGTGTAGCGCACAGTGCCGCCGGCGCCCGCCGCGACGCACGCGGTGGTCGACGTGCAGGCGATGCCGTTGAGCGCGCTGGTGGTGCCGCTGGTCTGCGCCAGCCACGTCTGGCCGCCGTTGTTGGTGACCAGGATCGTGCCCCCGTTGCCGGCCGCGAAGCACGTCGTCGTGCTCGGGCAGGAGATCGAGTTCATCTGCTGCGTCGTGCCGCCGCCGGCCTGCTGGGTCCAGGTGGTCCCGTCGACCGTCGCGAGCGTGACGCCCTGCTTGCCGGCCGCATAGCACGTGGTGGCCGCCGGGCAGGTGACGGCGGCCAGGAAGTTGCCGGCGCCGTTGCCGGTGGTGGCCGTCCAGGTCGTCCCGCTCAGCACGTCGATCGTCCCGCCCTGGCCGGTGGCGATGCACGACGTGGCGCTCTGGCACGTGATGCTGTTGAGCGCGCTGGTCGTGCCGCTGGTCAGCTTCGTCCAGGTCGTCATGTCGGTCGACGTGACGATCGAGCCGCCGCGGCCGACCGCGTAGCAGGCGCCCGGCAGGCAGGCCACCGCGTGCAGGTAGTTGCCGGCGCCGCTGTTGGACGTCTGCAGCGCCCAGTGCGCGCCGCCGTCCGTGGTCGTGACGATCGGGGGGTCGGTGCCCGTGGGCGGGAAGCCGCCGACGGCGACGCACGTGTCGGCGTCGACGCAGGAGACCCCGAACAGGCCCGCGAACGGGTTCGGGCCGCCGGAGCCCGGGACGTCGACGCCGGGCGTGGTGACGGGCGTCCTCTGCCACGTCCACGTCGCGCCCGCGTCGGCGGTCTTGATCACGTGCGCGTAGATGTCGGTCGCGTAGCAGACCGAGGCCGTCGGGCAGGCGAGGCCGTAGATCGCGTTGCTCGCGGTGCTCTGCAGGTAGGCCCACGTGCGGCCCGCGTTGGTCGACTTCAGGACGAAGCCGCGGTCGCCCGCCGCGTAGCAGACCGTGGCGCTCGGGCACTGGACCTGGGTCAGCGCCTTGTCGAACCCGCTCGGCGTGTCCGCCCAAGTGGTGCCGGAGTTCGTGGTGGTCTTGATCCGCCCGCCGTCGCCGACCTCGACGCACGCGGTCGTGCTCGTGCAGGCGATCGACATCATGTCGCTGTTGGACGGCGTCCACGTGGCGCCGCCGTCGGCGGTCTTGAGGAACGTGTTGACCGCGCCCCACGAGCCGCCGGCGAGCATCTTCGCGTACCACGGCGTGCCGCCCGACGCGCCGCCCAGCGAGTAGCCGACGGTCGCGGACGGGAACGAGAGGCCGCGCTCGGACGCGTTGGTCGGCGTCTTCGCGCAGCCGAACGCGTAGTGCGGCGCGAGCGAGGACGGCGTGCTGAGCCCGGTGGCCCCGAGCGCCATCGCGTAGCCCGTCGCGAGGTGGAACCAGTCCGGGGCGCCCCAGCCGGTGGCGGGATCCCAGCCGGCCTGGGCGGCGTCGCCGTCAGGTCCGGAGGACGGGTTGGCGGTGTTGCCGCACTGGACGTCGCGGTAGAAGCTGTCCGCGTGCCCGCCGTTGCCGAGCTGGTAGAGCACCGGCGCGACGAACCCGATCTTCGGCGCGGCTCCGGGGTAGGTCTGCGCCGCGACGTAGTTCTCGAGCACGGCGGTCATGCCGTTGAGCTCCGGCGCCGCGACGGACGTGCCGCCGACGCCACCGGCGCGCGTGCCGCCGGAGTTGTTGGTGGTCGAGACGAAGCGGACCGACGAGTTGGTGTCGGCGACCGCCGAGATGTCCGGGATCACGCGGCCGGGGCAGCCCGCCGCGGCCGTGACGGCCGGGATCTTCTGCCAGTCCGGGCGCACGACGACGTTCGAGCACCAGCTGCCGCCGCCCGCCCACGTCTCCTCGGTGGAGAGCTTCGTGGGATCGGACGTGGTGAACAGCGTGGTGCCGCCGACCGACGCCACGTAGCGGCTGTCGGCCGGGTAGCCGGAGAAGTACGTGCCGCTGTCGCCGGTCGAGAACCAGAACGTCGTCCCGGCGGCGGCGGCGATCGAGAAGCTGTTCTCGGTCGCGATCATGAACGGGTCGGCCAGGGCCCACTCGACGTCGCCGCCGTAGCCCCATGAGTTCGAGACGGTGTGGAGCGTCGGGTCGGTCGCGGCGTCCTCGACCGCCTCCTCGATGCCGACGTCGGAGCCGTTGCAGTTGCCGCTGTCGGTGTTGCCGGTGCCCGGCGTGATCGGGTCCGAGCAGTCGGCGTCGTAGTACTTCATCGCCGCGTGGGTGGCGATGCCGTGCGCCTGCTCGATGTCCAGCGCCGTCTCGACGTTCGAGTCGTACTGGCCGTTGGCGTTGGCGGTGTTGCCGTTCTCGAGGATCGTCACCAGGTGATCGCCCGCGACCACCTGGGTCGTGCAGGCGCTCGAGGTGGTCGGCGAGTTGCCGGTCGCGACGCAGTCGGGGTCGACCGTGATCGGCGTGTCGCCGGTCGCGGTCGCGAACGCGGTCATCGCCGGCTGGCGCTCACCCGCGCCCCAGAGCGTGAAGCCGACCGTCTGGCCGGTACCGTCGAAGCCGTGGCCGGCGACGTCGTAGAGCGCGCGCAGGTCGCCCGGGAAGTAGCCGCCGCTGCGGGTGTCGGCGCCGCCGCCGAGGCCCTTGCCGCGCGGTGACGCGGGCAGCGGGCTGACGGGCGGGTTGGCGCTGTGGGTGGACAGCTGCGCGGCCGTGTAGAAGCGGTCGACGTCGCTCAGCCCCGAGACGGTCTGCAGGCCGTAGCGGGCCGGCACCGTCGGGTTCGACGTGTTGGCGTAATACGTGTACGGCGCGACCTTGATGCCCTGGAAGGTCGCGGCCGGGTGCCGGTAGTCGTTGATCGTGACGTGCAGCGCCTTCTCGACCTGCGCGGTCGTGCCGCTGACGCCGATCGCCATGCGGTCCACGCCCACGTGCGTGACCTTCAGCCCCTGGGACTCGAGCCAGCCGGCGAGCGCCTGCTGCTGGGAGGCGGGGGGCGCGAAGCGCTGGTAGAGCTCGTCGCGGCTGATGTAGGCGTGCGACTTGGACTCCTGCGCGATCAGCCGGTCCAGGCCGGCCTGGTCGGCGATCGGGAAGCCGAAGTTGAGCTTGATCGTCGCGTTGGCGGGGTGGTGTCCGAGGAGGGTGGCCCTGCCCTGGGCGACGGAGAGCGGGACCTCGCCCGCCAGCTGCACGCTCCCCGTGAGGTGCTTCTGCGTCCACTGCCTGATCGACGTTTCAGATCCCGGTGACCCCGGTCCGGAGGCTCCGCAGGCAGCGAGCGCAGCGCTCGCACCCGCCAACCCGAGCACCGCGGCCGCACGGCGACGTCTGACCATGTGTTACTCCCCTTCCTCTGGCTCCGTGCGCATTCCGTCGCGCCCTCGGAGGTGTGGGGGCGATTCACTCACATGGCTTGTCACGCTGTCAAGCAGCGTCCCTTCATGACAATTGAAGTGAGAGAAAGGGTGGTGCTGGCCACCGGCTCGCGGCGCGGCCGGTCGATGCCGATCAGCACGCCGAGGGAGGCGAGCGCGACGCCTGCCAGCAGCACAAAGCCGAGCGTATAGGAGCCGGTGGCCGCCTTGACGATCCCCATCACGAGCGGGGGGAAGAAGCCGCCGAGCCCGCCCGCGGCGCCGACGACGCCGGTCACCGCGCCCACCTGCGCCGGGAACCAGTGCGGCACGAGCTTGAACACGGCGCCGGTGCCGAGGCCGAGGAAGACGCCCATCGGCAGGCACGCAGCGGTCAGCGCGGCCATGTCCTTGTAGCCGGCGGCGAGCGCCAGCGCGAGCAGCGCCGTGGCGACGAACGACCAGCGCAGCACGCGCTCGGCGCCGATGCGGTCCGACAGGATGCCGCCCGCGGGCCGCGCGAGCACCACGAGCAGCGCGAAGCCGGCCGCCCGCGCGCCCGCCTCGGGCTTGGTCAGATGGTGGACCCCGACCAGCAGCTTGGGGAGGTAGAGGAACATGGCGACGAAGCCGCCGAAGGTGAGGAAGTAGAACAGGGTCAGCGCCCACGCGCGGCCGCTCGTGCGAAAGACGCGCAGCGAGGCGAGCATCGGCGTGCGGGGGCTGGGGCGCGCCGGGGCGTCGCGGGCCACGAGCAGGAACACTGCGGCCATGACCGCGAGCGCCGCGGCGGCGATCCAGAACGGGGCCGCCAGGCCCCAGGCCTTGACGATCTTCGGTCCGGTGAAGCCGGCCACGACCGAGCCGATCATGCCCATGCCGTAGACGCCGAGCGCCGCGCCCTGGCGCTCGGGCGCGAACCAGCGGTTGACGAACGGCACGCCGACCGCGAACGACGCGCCCGCGAAGCCGAGGAAGAACCCGAACACGAGCACCCCGGCGTAGGAGTCGTGCCAGAGCGCCAGCGCCGTCACCGGCGCCAGCGCGAACACCATCAGCGCGCCGAACACCGGGCGCCCGCCGTGGCGGTCGCTGAGGATGCCGAGCGGGATCCGCATCAGCGATCCCATCAGCACCGGCACCGCAACCATCACCGAGAGCTGGAAGTCCGAGATCCCGAGGTGGTCCTGCAGATCGGGTCCCAGCGGTCCGAGCAGGCTCCACGCGAAGAAGCAGACGGCGAAGGCCAGCGTGGCCAGCACGAGTGCAGGGGTGGACGAACGGTGCTCGGCGGTGGGCATTCGGCGATTCCTCGAGGGGGTGGTGGGCGCCGGGCAAGGATCGACGCCACGCGTCGCGCACCCATCCGGGCTCGCCCGCTCGCTGCCGGGGTTAACTACGGACGAGCCGCGCCCCGCCGGCGCCGATGCACGTTGCATGGACGTCCGCACGACGACGCGCCCCATGCTCCCGCAAGGGCGCTGGAGGCTCGACACCGGCCGCTCGAACGTCGGCTTCGCGGTCCGCAAGCTCGGGTTCGGCACGGTGCGCGGGCGCTTCGCGGCCGCCACGGTGTCGATCGCGGTGCGCGGCGAGAAGACGGCCGCCGGCGGCAGCGTGCGCGTCGCCTCGATCGACACCGGCAACGCCGAGCGCGACGTGCAACTGTGCGGCTTCTTCGCCGCCGCGGAGTATCCGGAGATGACGTTCACGGCCCGCCGGATCGAGGAGGAGGGCGACGCCTGGAAGGTCGCCGGCGAGCTCACCATCCGCGACGTCACGCGGCCGCTCGAGCTGACCGTCGAGCGCACCGAGCCGCGGCACCTGCGCGTGCGCGGCGAGCTCGACCGGCGCGACTTCGGGCTCACGTGGAGCCTCGTCGTCGAGCGCACCGGGGTCGTCTCCAACCACGTGCACCTCGAGCTCGACCTCGTGCTCGCGAAGCGCTCCGCCTGACCGTCCAGGAGTCGTGGTACGTTCCGGGAGTCGTCTCGGAACAGGGGAGCGATGACGCAGGCGAGGACGGGGCGTGGACCGCTGCTGGCGGCGCACGAGTTCTTCCGCAAGGGGGAGGCGAGCGAGGAGGGGTGGTCGATGCTGATCGCCCGCGGGCGCGGCTGGGAGCGCGCCTACCGCGACCGCTGGCGCCACGACAAGATCGTCCGCTCAACCCACGGCGTCAACTGCACCGGCTCGTGCTCGTGGCAGGTCTACGTCAAGGATGGGCTGATCACGTGGGAGACGCAGGCGGTCGACTACCCGCGCAACGGGCCCGACCGGCCCGACCACGAGCCGCGCGGCTGCCCGCGCGGCGCGTCGTTCTCCTGGTACACGTACTCGCCCGCGCGGCTCAAGCACCCGTACGTCCGCGCGAGCCTGCTCGAGGCCTGGCGCGCCGCGCTGGACGCGACCGGCGGCGATGACGTCGCGGCGTTCGCGCGCGTGGCCGCGGACGGCACGTACCGGGGCGAGCGCGGGCGCGGCGGCTTCGTCCGCGCCGGCTGGGACGAGGCGGCGCGGCTGATCGCAGCCGCGACGGTCCACACGATCGCCGAGCACGGCCCCGACCGCGTGGCGGGCTTCACGCCGATACCGGCGATGTCGCCGGTCTCGTTCGCCTCCGGCAGCCGCTTCATCTCGCTGATCGGCGGCACGATGCTGACGTTCTACGACTGGTACGCGGACCTGCCGCCCGCGTCGCCGCAGACGTTCGGCGACCAGACCGACGTGCCCGAGTCCGCCGACTGGTGGGATGCGAGCTACCTGATCGTCTGGGGCACCAACCTGCCGATCACGCGCACGCCCGACGCGCACTTCATGACCGAGGCGCGCTACCGCGGCCAGAAGGTCGTGGTCGTCTCGCCCGACTACTCCGACCACGTCAAGTTCGCCGACGACTGGCTGGCCGCGCACCCGGGGACCGACGGCGCGCTGGCGATGGCGATGGGCCACGTGATGCTGCGCGAGTTCTGGGTCGACCGGCGGGTGCCGCGCTTCGAGGACTACGCCAAGCGCTTCACGGACCTGCCGCTGCTCGTCACGCTGACCGAGCGGTCGGACGGCGTGTACGCGCCCGGACGCTTCCTGACCGCGTCCGATCTCGGCGAGGGCGGCGAGCACCCGGAGTTCAAGACCGTCGTGCTCGACGCCGCGACCGGGCAGCCGGCCGTCCCCAACGGCGCGGTCGGCTTCCGCTACGGCGAGCAGGGCAAGGGGCGCTGGAACCTGCGGCTGGACGGCCTGGACCCGCTGCTGACGCTGCACGGCGACGGCGAGCCGGTGGCGGTCGCGCTGCCGCGCTTCGACGTCGGCGACGGCGCGGGCGGCTCGAGCATGCTGCGCGGCGTGCCCGCGCGGCGCGTCGGCGGCGCGCTCGTGACGACGGTGCTCGACCTCATGCTCGCCACCTACGGCGTCGCGCGCGACGGGCTGCCGGGCGACTGGCCGCAGGGCTACGACGACGCCGCGCAGCCCTATACGCCCGCGTGGCAGGAGCCGCTGACGGGCGTCAAGGCGGCGCTGGCGGTGAAGGTCGCGCGCGAGTTCGCTCGCAACGCGGAGCGCAGCGGCGGGCGCTCGATGATCTGCATGGGCGCGGGCACCAACCACTGGTTTCACTCCGACGAGACGTATCGCTCGTTCATCTCGCTGCTGCTGCTGTGCGGCTGCGTCGGGATCAACGGCGGCGGCTGGGCGCACTACGTCGGCCAGGAGAAGATCCGCACGTTCGCGGGCTGGCAGGCGATCGCCAACGGGCTCGACTGGCTGCGCCCGCCGCGCCAGGCGCAGGGCACGTCCTGGTACTACATGCACACCGAGCAGTGGCGCTATGACCGCCTGCAGCCGGACCGCTTCGCGTCGCCGCTCGGCGAGGGGCTGTTCGCCGGCCGGACGGCGATCGACGAGCACGCGCGCGCCGTGCGCATGGGCTGGATGCCGGGGTTCCCGACGTTCGACCGCAACCCGCTCGACCTCGCCGACGAGGGCGGCGAGGACCCGGTCGCGCACGTCGTCTCCGAGCTGCGCGCGGGGCGACTGCACTTCGCGGTCGAGGACCCGAGCGCGCCGTCGAGCTTCCCGCGCGTGTTCTTCGTCTGGCGCTCGAACCTGCTCGGCTCCTCGGGCAAGGGCCAGGAGTACTTCCTGCGCCACCTGCTCGGCGCCACCCACGACGGCCCGCTCGCCGAGCCGCTGGCCGAGGGCGAGCGGCCGGTCGACGTGCGCTGGCGCGAGGAGATCCCGCGCGGCAAGCTCGACCTGCTGGTCGACGTCGACTTCCGCATGACGACGACCGGGCTCTACTCGGACGTCGTCCTGCCGGCCGCCACGTGGTACGAGAAATACGACCTGTCGATGACCGACATGCACCCGTTCGTGCACTCGTTCAACCAGGCGGTCCCGCCGCCGTGGGAGGCGCGCACCGACTGGGACGCGTTCGGGACGATCGCACGCGCGTTCTCGGCGCTGGCCGGCGAGCGGCTCGGGGTGCGCCGCGACGTCGTCGCGACGCCGATCTCGCACGACACGCCCGGCGAGCTGGCGCAGCCGTTCGGCGAGGTGCGCGACTGGCGCGCGGGCGAGTGCGAGCCGGTGCCCGGCCGCACGATGCCGGCGCTGACCGTGGTCGAGCGCGACTACGGCGCGGTCGCGGACCGCTGGGCGACGCTCGGGCCGCTGCTCGAGAGCGCCGGCAGCGCGGTCAAGAGCGCGTCGTGGATCCCCGACGTCGAGGTCGAGCAGCTCGGGCGCCGCAACGGGCGCGTGCGCGGGCGACCCTCGCTGGAGCGGCCCGAGCAGGTCGCGGAGGCGATGCTCGCGCTCTCGGCGGTCACCAACGGCCGGCTCGCGGTGGCCGGCTTCAAGAGCCTCGAGGAGCGCTGCGGCGTGCCGCTGGCCGACCTCGCGGAGGCCGCAGAGGAGACGCGCGTGACGTTCCACGACACGCAGGTCCAGCCGCGGCGCGTGATCACCTCGCCCGAGTGGTCGGGGATCGACGAGGAGGGCCGCGCGTACGCCGCGTTCACCATCAACGTCGAGCGCGGCAAGCCGTGGCACACGCTCAGCGGGCGCATGCACTTCTACGTCGACCACGCGTGGATGCGCGAGCTCGGCGAGGCGCTGCCCGCCTACCGGCCGCCGCTGGACCCGCGGCTGATGCTGGCCGGCGGCGTGACCGTCGCCTCCGACGGCAGCCCGGAGATCACGCTGCGCTACCTCACGCCGCACTCCAAGTGGTCGATCCACTCCGAGTACCAGGACAACCTGCACATGCTGACGCTGTTCCGCGGCGGCTCGGGGTTCTGGATCAGCCCGCAGGATGCCGAGGCGATCGGCGTGCGCGATAACGAGTGGGTCGAGGCCTACAACCGCAACGGCGTCGTCGTCACGCGCGCGGTCGTCTCGCACCGCGTCCCGCCCGGCGTGTGCCTGATGTACCACTCCAAGGACCGCCAGATCAACACGCCGCGCTCGCAGATCGACGGGCGCCGCGGCGGCACCGAGAACGCGCTGACCACGATCTCGATGAAGCCGACGCACATGATCGGCGGCTACGCGCAGCTCTCGTGGGCGCCCAACTACTACGGGCCGACGGGCGCCAACCGCGACTCGGTCACGGTCGTGCGCAAGCACACCGGGGAGGTGCGGTACTGATGCACGTGCGCGCGCAGGTGGCGATGGTGATGAACCTCGACAAGTGCATCGGCTGCCACACCTGCTCGGTCACGTGCAAGCAGGTGTGGACCAACCGGCCCGGGACCGAGTACGTGTGGTTCAACAACGTCGAGACGAGCCCGGGCCAGGGCTATCCGCGCGCGTGGGCCGACCAGGCGCGCTGGAAGGGCGGCTGGGAGCTCGACCGGCGGGGGCAGCTGCGCCTGCGCGCCGGCGGGCGCGTGAAGAAGCTGCTGACGATCTTCTCCAACCCCGACCTGCCGACGATCGACGACTACTACGAGCCGTGGACGTACGACTACGAGACGCTCGTGAACGCGCCGCTGTCTGACCTCGACCCGGTCGCGCGCCCGCACTCGCAGCTCACCGGCCAGCCGATGGACGTCACGTGGGGACCCAACTGGGACGAGGGCCTCGCGGGCGGCCCGGAGCTCGCCGTGCACGACCCGCACCTGGCCGGCATGCAGGAGCAGGTGCGGATGACCTACGAGCAGGCGTTCATGTTCTTCCTGCCGCGCATCTGCGAACACTGCCTGAACCCGTCGTGCGTCGCCAGCTGCCCGTCCGGCGCGATGTACAAGCGTGACGAGGACGGGATCGTGCTCGTCGACCAGGATCGCTGCCGCGGCTGGCGCTACTGCGTGTCCGGCTGCCCGTACAAGAAGGTCTACTTCAACCACCAGACCGGCAAGGCCGAGAAGTGCACGCTCTGCTACCCGCGCATCGAGGCCGGGCAGCCGACGATCTGCTCGGAGACCTGCGTCGGGCGGATCCGCTACCTGGGGCTCGTGCTCTATGACTCAGACCGCGTGCAGGAGGCGGCCTCGGTCCCCGACGAGCGTGACCTGCTGGGCGCGCAGCGCTCGGTGTTCCTGGACCCGGAGGACCCGTCGGTGCGCGAGGCCGCCGCGCGCGACGGCATCGCGGGCGACTGGATCGAGGCGGCCCGGCGCTCCCCGATCTACGACCTCGCGATCCGCTGGGGCGTCGCGCTGCCGCTGCACCCGGAGTTCCGCACGCTGCCGATGGTCTGGTACGTGCCCCCGCTCTCCCCCGTCGTGTCGACGCTCGAGACCGACGGCTACGAGGCCGACCCCGACGACGTCTTCGGCGCGATCGAGCAGATGCGGATCCCGCTCGAGTACCTCGCCAACCTGCTCTCGGCGGGTGACGTCGAGGTCGTGCGCGGCGTGCTGCACCGGCTCGCGGCGATGCGCGCCTACATGCGCAAGCGCGAGGTGCTGGGCGAGCTCGACGAGGCGCTGCCCGCGCGCGTCGGGCTGACCGCGCCCGAGCTCGAGCGCATGTACCGGCTGCTGGCGATCGCCGACTACGAGGACCGCTACGTGATCCCGCAGGCGCACGCCGAGCTGGGGCGGCGGCTGATGCAGGAGCAGGGCTCGTGCGGGCTGGACTTCGACGGCGGGCCCGGCAACTGCGGCGCCGTCGAGGCGCGCCCGGACACCTCGTCGCCGGTGGTCTACGACGGCGAGGACTTCCACCTGATCGACATCCTCAAGCGGGGCGGGAAATGAGCCGCGGCCGCGCGGGCACCGGCGGCCCGGGCGGGGCGGTGCGCCGGCGCCGCGCGCCCACCGGCCCACGAGGCGGGCGATGAGGCGCCGCCACATCGCGCCGCCACCACCGTGGGCGCTGCTCTCGTTCGCGCTCCGCTACCCGGACGCCGAGCTCGCGGCCACCCTGCGTGACGAGGTCGCGGCGCTGGACGCGGGCGCGGTGCGCGGCGCGCTCGAGTGCTTCCTGGCCGAGTGGGACGGCGACCCGGCGCACTACGTCGAGACGTTCGACCTGCGCCGGCGCGCGAGCCTGCATCTCACCTACTACGCACACGGCGACACGCGCAACCGGGGCATGGCGCTGCTGCGGTTGAAGAAGCTCTACCGCGCCGCCGGACTGCCGATGGACAGCCCCGAGCTGCCCGACCACCTGGTCGTCATGCTCGCGTTCGCCGCGCTCGCGCCGCCCGGCCACGGCGAAGCGCTGCTGAGCGAGCACCGCCCCGCGCTCGAGCTGCTGCGGCTCTCGCTGCACGACCTCGCCAGCCCGTACGCGCACGTGCTCGACGCGGTCGCGGCCTGCCTGCCCGAGCTGACGGTGACCGACCGCTCCGACGTCGCGCGGCTCGTGCGCGACGGGCCGCCCGAGGAGGCCGTCGGCCTGGAGCCCTACGCGCCCGCCGAGGTGATGCCGTGAGCGCCGGCGAGATCCTGCTGTGGGTCATCTTCCCGTATGCCGCGATCGTCGCGTTTGCGGTCGGCCATTGGTGGCGCTATCGCACCGACCAGTTCGGCTGGACGAGCGGCTCGACCCAGATCTTCGAGAGCCGGATCCTCGGCTGGGCCGGGCCGGCGTTCCACTACGGCGCGCTCGCCGCGGTGGGCGGGCACGTGATCGGCCTGCTCGTCCCGAAGTCGCTGACCAACGCGATCGGCATGTCCGAGGGCACCTACCGCTGGTTCTCGGCCGTGGCCGGCGCGGTCGCGGCCGCGGTCTGCGTCGCGGGCTTCGTGGGCCTCGTCTACCGGCGCGCGACGAACCTGCGCGTGCGCCGCAGCACGTCGCGCACCGACCTGGCCGTCTACTTCCTGCTCGCCGTCCTGATCGGGCTCGGGTGCTGGATGACGTTCGCCCACAACCTGATCACGTCCTCGCCCTATGACTACCGCGAGACGGTGTCGCGCTGGTGGCGCTCGCTGTTCATCCTGCAGCCCGACGTCGCCGCCGTCGAGCATGCCAACACCGTCTATCAGGTGCACGCGATCGTCGCCTGGGCGTTCTGGGCGCTGTTCCCGTTCAGCCGCCTGGTGCACGCGTGGAGCATCCCGCTGCAATACCTCGGGCGCCCGTACATCCTCTATCGCCGCCGGTACGCGTCGCGGTGAGCTCCGGCTGGCTCACGATCCGCTGGCTGCACGTGCTGGCGATGGCGTTCTTCGTGGGAGGCCAGTTCGTGCTCGTCGCGGCCGTGATCCCGGCGCGCCTGGAGCGCGAGTCGCTGCGCGCGGTGGCGCGCCGCTTCGGCTACGGGACGGCGGTGGCGATCGCGGTGCTGCTGGCGACCGGCAGCGCGATGGCGTCCCACTACGGGCTGTGGGGCGACGGCACGCTGCAGCTCAAGCTCGCGCTGGTCGCCGCGGTGTCGGTGCTGCTCGTCTGGCACGCGCGCCGGCCGACGATGCACGCACTCGAGGTGGTCGTGTTCGTGCTCTCGCTCGTGATCGTCTGGCTCGGGCTCACGCTCGCGCACGGCGGCTGAGCGCGGCGGCCGTCCGGGCCGCCGCGCCGCCGCCTGCCGCTCAGCCGACCGGCTGAGCGAGCTTGATGACGATGAACTCGTCGTCGTCGGGCTTCCCCGAGCCGGCGTGGCGGCCGACGCTGAACGGGAAGTTGTTGTCGTTGATGACCAGCACGGTCCTGCGGTCGAGGAAGACGATGTCCTCGATCGTCTGGAACGGGAACGCGAACGGATTGCCGAGCCCGACGTCGCCCGGCAGCGCCGGCAGCGAGATCTTCTTCGGGTCGGCGATGTCCATCAGGTCGGCGGCCTCGGACTTCTTGAGGTTCCCGCCCGGCTTGTTCGGGAACGTGACCTCCTCGAGCGCCTTGAACCCGCTGAGGTCGCCCTGGGAGTTGTCGCGCTCGATCATGAGCCCGTGGTCGGCGTCGAACATCTGGAAGTCGCCGACCGACACGCCCGTCGGCTCGTACTTGTAGAACCAGCGCTCGCCCGTGTAGCCGCCGGACCGGAGGTCGAAAGCGTACACAGCGGTCCGGTTCTGCGTGGACCCGATCAGCGGCTTCTCGAGCATCGGCAGCAGCGTCTTGCCATTCGGGGTGATCGCCATCCCCTCGAAGCCGCCGCTCGTCTGGACTGCGAACGGGTTGTCGGCCGCCGTCTCGCGGTAGGGCCAGTAGAGCCCGGCAAGCCAGCGCGTGTTGTCCTCGGACCCCTGCGGCTGCAGGTTCGTTCCGTCATCGGTGCCGGCCACGCTGGTGTTCACGAACGACGGGAAGTCACCGAACAGCGCGACGGTCTGGAGGTTCGGAAACTCACGGTGAACGATCCGCAGCGTGCGGAAGTCAAATGACTGCACGTCGGCGCGATCCTGCATCGCGTTGGCCTCGATCACGCCCGCGACGCTCTTGGTGATCGTCTCCGGGTCGGGCGTGCGGTCCGCGTAGCGGTTGCCGTGCGGGTCACGGTCGGTGCGCGGGTTGAGCTTGGTCTCGATGTTGAAGTGCACCCGTGCGGGCGTTGGCCGCCCGCGTGGCCGCGCCGGGCGTGTTCTTGCCCGGCCCTGCGGTGTAGTACTTGACGTAAAAATTGACGAAGTCAAAAAGCTGCTGCGTCGTCGGATCGGTGTACGGATCCGACAGACCGGCCTGCTGCGCGTAGGCCACGGCCACCGGTGAGAGGCTGCGGTCGTTGCTCTGCGGCGTCCCGGTGCGGATGATCCCGTCGCAGATGAATCGGTTCTGGAGCTGTTTGAGCGTCAACGTCTCGATCAGGACCTCGTCGGCGAAGCCGTAGGGCTTGCCGTTCGACTGCCGGCACTTGCCGGTGTCGATGTACGGGTCGTGTGAGAGGACCGGGACACCGTCCTTGGTGAGATGGTTGTCGGTCTCGAGCGTGGTGACGAGGTTGTCGAGCCCGGCCTCCATCGCCGGCAGCGTGTTCTCCGGGCGCAGGTCGCGGCCGCCGCGGTGCCCCTCGACGTCGAACTTCGTGAGGTCGACGCGGTCGGCGACCGCCACCTGGTGCGCGAGGTCAGGGCGGTCGGAGATCAGCCCGTCGACCCCGAGCTTGATCAGCTTGTCCATCTGCACCGGGTCGTCCACCGTGTACGGGACGACCTCCAAGCCGGCTGCGTGCAGCGAGCTCACGCTCATGATCTCGCTCGACGTCTTCTTCACGCCCGAGCCGGCCGGCGGGTTCTGGCGCGTCGGCTCGAACGTGGTCGGATCGTTGTCGGCGAGCAGGTTGGCGTCGGGCGAGACGATCGGCGTGTGCGTGTCCCCGCCGTCCTGCGCGTCGCCGCGCAGCGCGTTCATCACCCGCAGCGTGCTCGACTCCTCCGAGTACGGGTTCTGCGCGGCGCGCAGCTCCTGGCCCGGATGGTCGAGGTCGGGCAGCGGATACGGCGCGTGCAGGACGCGGCCGGTCTCGTCGGTGTGGAGCAGGAACGGGCCGAACTCGTCGCCGAACCACAGCGTGCCGTCATTGGCCCGCTGCATCGACTCGAGGTCGAAGTCGGCGCCCGTGAGCACACGAGTAGCCGTCCAGTTGTGGACGATCCCGAACGGGATCTTATGGTCCGGATCGTGGAGTTGGATGTGGCGCTGCACGTCGACGGTGCCAGGGCCGCCCAGCGCGGTCTCGAAGTTCGGGCGCACGAGGTAGACGCGCAGGTTGAAGTCGGCCGAGTTCTCGATCGAGCCGTAGCCGTTGTCGGGCATGACCCAGTACTCGCCGTCGCCGGCCGGCAGCGCGGCCGAGAAGCCCTGGACGGGCTGCGACGCGAACGGCACCGGCACGCCGTTGACCGGCGCGGTGCCGAGCAGCGAGCCGGAAGGCGGCCCGTCGGCGAACGTGCGCGCCGGCAGCACCGCTCGGCCCTGGAGCTTCGCGGTGTCGGCCGCGCTCGCGCGGGCAGGGGCGATCAGCGCTGCGACGAGCAGCGCGCTGTACAGCAAGCGACGCAAGTGAAGTGCCTCCTGGTGACGGGGGGCCGAGTTAAACCCGCCGCGCCGGTTCGCGGGTGAACGGCCGGTTACGCCGCGCGCGAGGCGCCCCGCCGGCGCGGGCGCACCGCCGGCGACAGCCACCGCGCGATCGCACCGGCGCTCCCGGCTCGCCGGCCAGGCGCGGGCGCCCCGCCAGCGACAGCCACCGCGCGATCGCACCGGCGCTCCCGGCTCGCCGGCCAGGCGCGAGTGCACCGCCGGCTACGCCGGCTGCGCGAGCTCGCCGGCCAGGCGCGCGAGCAGCGGGTCGAGCTCCGGGTTGCGGTCGGGCTCCCACTCGGCCACGAGCGCCCGCAGGCCCGCGGTGCGCGCCTCCACGAGCCGGTCGCGCATCGCGAACCCCTCCTCGGTGGGGCTCCCGTCTTCGAGCAGCCCGGCGAAGCGCAGTTCCTCGAGCGCCACGTCGAGGTGCGCTGGGCGCACGTGCGGGAGCGCCTTGAGGTCGTCCACGCTCGGCCGCTCGGGCGCGCCGAGCCGCAGCAGCGCCCACGCGGCGGCGGGAGACAGGTTCACCCCGGCGCGCTCGGTGGCGGCCGACATGAACGCCAGCGTGCGTTCGCGCCCGACGATCCGGCTCAGCGCCCGCGCGGCCTCGCGCAGCGAGTCGGTGTCGACCGGGCCGCCGATCGTCTCGCCGACGGCGGTCGTGTCGACGGTCGCGCGCAGCGGCCGCTCGGGGATCAGCCACGACAGCGCGAACGCGACGAGCACGATCAGCGCGCCGACGAGGAACACGACGTGGATGGCGTCCGTGAACGCGTGGATGAACACCGCGCGCTGCTCGGCCGGGAGCCGGTGGATCGCCGACGGGTCGAGCCCGCTCCCGCCGCCCGCGCCGGCGGGCAGCTCGGACGTCAGCTTGCCGGTGAAGATCGCGCCCAGCACCGCGGTCCCGAGCGACCCGCCGATCGACCGAAACAGCGTCGAGCCCGACGTCGCCACCCCGAGCATCTCGTACGGGACCGCGTTCTGGACCGCCAGCACGAGCACCTGCATCACCATCCCGAGCCCCAGGCCGAGCACGAGCATGTGCAGCGCTGCCACGCCCGATCCGGTCGTCTCGTCCAGCGACGAGAGCAGCCACATGCCGATCGCCGCGATCGCGGTCCCCGCGATCGGGAACACCTTGTAGCGACCGGTGCGCGTGATCACCTGGCCCGACACGACCGAGGACACCAGCAGGCCGCCCATCACCGGCAGCAACTGGAGCCCGGAGGCCGTCGGCGACAGCCCGCGCACGACCTGCTGGAACAGCGGCAGGTAGGTCAGCGAGCCGAACAGCGCGAAGCCGACCACCAGCGCGACCGCGCTCGTCACCACGAACACGCGGTTGCGGAACAGCGCCGGCGGAAGGATCGGCTCGGCGGCCCGCCGCTCCACCACCGACAGCGCGACCAGGCAGACCACGCCGAGCAGCCCCATCCCCACGATCTCCGCCGAGCCCCACGGGTAGGTGTTCCCGCCCAGCGTGGTGAGCAGGATGATCGCGCTCAGCCCCACGGCCAGCAGCGCCGTGCCCGCGTAGTCGATCGCGTGCGAGCGGCGCTCGCTCATCGAGGGGAGCGTGGCGGCCAAGACGACCAGGGCGAGCACGCCGACCGGCAGGTTGACGTAGAAGATCCAGCGCCACGAGATGTTCGTGGTGAGAAACCCGCCCAGCAGCGGGCCGGCGACGCTCGAGACGCCGAACACGGCGCCGAACAGCCCCGAGTACTTGCCGCGCTCAGACGGCGGGACGACGTCGCCGATCGCCGCCTGCGCGCTCACCATCAACCCGCCGCCGCCGAGTCCCTGGATCGCGCGGAACACGATCAGCGAGGTCATCCCCTGCGCGAGCCCGCACAGCGCCGAGCCGGCCAGGAACAGCACGAGCGCGCCCTGCAGCACGATCTTGCGCCCGTAGAGGTCACCCAGCTTGCCGTACAGCGGCGTGACCGCGGTGACCGCGAGCAGGTACGCCGTCACCACCCAGGACAGGTGCTCGAGGCCGCCCAGTTCGCCGACGATCGTCGGCAGCGCGGTCGACACGATCGTCTGATCCAGCGACGCCAGCAGCATGACCAGCATCAGGCCGCTGACCACGACCAGGATGTTCGGGCGGCGCTCGGCCACGGGAGTCTGCACGCTACTCCGGGGCGGCGCGCGAGGCCGACATCGTGCGCGTCAGGGCGGCTCGGGTCCAAAGATGCACCATATGCGTGCAAGTTTCGACCCGGCGGCGTGGCCGCGTCGCCTCGCTCGGTCGACCGTCGCCGAACGCCTCGGCGCGGACCGTGAACCGGCGCGACTACGCTGGCTCACGGCAGCGAGCGAAGGGCAGGGAGATCGATGAAGCGAGCACTCGCGGCGGCGCTCGCCGCCGCATTCGGCGCCACCACGCCGGCGCAGGCCGCGCCGGCGCCGGCCACGCCACGGCCGGCCGCGCCCGCCACGCCGGCGCAGGCCGCGCCCGCCAGGCCGGCGCAGGCCGCGCCCGCGGTGCGCGCGCAGTTCATGGCCGGCGCGACCGGCGAGGCGACGCTGGCCCTCACCGCGTCCGCCCCCGACGCGGACTGGGGCCGGCGGCACCACGAGTCCGCGACGCTGTCGGTCAAGCTCGACGGGCGCGAGCAGACGAGCATCGTGGTCTTCAGCGGCGCCGATCCGCTCGTCTACCGCGTCGCGCTCGGCCGGGTGAAGGCGGGCAAGCACCAGGTGACGGTCGGCCTGGACCGCGCGAAGTCGCGCACCCACCGCGTCACCGTCGGCAAGCTCCGGATGGCGGTCGTGCCGCGGACCGACCTCGTCGCCCGCTACGCGCCGATCCTGTACGGGCGCAACCTGCCGGAGATCCCCGGGCGCTACGAGAACAACTACACGGACGTCCCGCTGCTCGCGTACCACACGATCGCCGCCGACGCCCAGGGCCACCGGACGATCGAGTACACGATGATCTGGTCCAACGAGGACGGCGGGACCGACACGCCGGCGCTGATGGCCCGCTGGGGCCGGACGACCGACATCGAGTGGATCTACCGCGTGACGGTCGACGCGCACGGCCGCCGGATCGCTGACGAATACCAGGCCGCCAACCACGAGACCAAGCCGTTCGACGGCCTGCGCGAGGCCGACCACCCGCTGCTCCAGACGGCCACGGCCAACAACAACACCGCCGCGGTCACGGACAAAGCAACGAGTTCCGGCTACCGCTTCTTCCTCGACGCGAGCGCGACGCTCCCCACCGGCGCCGCGCGCGAGGCGGCCATGGACGCGCAGCCCTGGACCTACCCCGTGATGGCGAAGGAGATGCGGCGCGAGGGCAAGATCGAGGCGGCGCCCGACCCCGCGACGCCGCAGCTCTCCGACCTGGGCGACTACCTGTTCGCCGCGGTCACGAAGGCCACCGTCTACGCCGCGCCGCCGCCGGCTGGCAGCTGGGCCGGGACCGCGCTCGCCGTCCAGCTCAAGTCGGGCGACCGCTGGTACCGGTCCGACCACGGAGTCGCGGACTCCTCGATCCAGCGCGACGATCCGGCGGCGACCACGATCGAGCTGCCCGCCGGCACGAAGGCCGCCGACGTACGGGCCGTCAAGGCCATCGCGGTGCCGGTCGGCACGCCGGGCGCTTTCACGATCACCGTCAGCGCGCTGGACCGCGGGTTCTTCCTCGGCACCAGCCTGCTGCCGACGCCGTCCTTCCTGCGCTGGACCGGAAGCCAGGTGCTGACCCCACAGCAACCCGAGGCGATCGTCTGGCGCGCCGGTTGACGCACCGGAGCGCCGGCCTCGCGGCCGGCGCTCCGGTGCAACTCCGCGTCGCCCGTTCACTGCGGGCGACGTTGGCCTATGGCGTCGTGGTGGACACCGTGAACGTCAGGGTCTTGGTGTAGCCGCCGGAGCGGAGCACCTCGGTCGCGCCGATCGTCTGCTTGAGCCCGATCGTGACGGCATCCGCGCTGGTCGCCGCATTCCACGTCAGCAGCGTCAGCGGGCTGTCGGCGCCGGTGACCACGGCGAACGCCGAGGTCGGGTGCGCCGCGTTGGTGGCCTGCGCCTGCAGCGGCGCGGCAAGCGAGTACTGACCGTTGACCAGGTGGCCCGGGGCGTTCGCGCTCGGGTCCGCCACGGTCAGCTTCGCGTCACCGGCGGTGCTGGTGACGAGCGCGGCGATGCTCGCGGTGTAGTCCTTGCCGACGCCCGGCGTGATCGCGCCGAACGTGGCCGTGTTGGAGAGGGTGATCGCCAGCACGGAGCCGACCGTGGCGGTGATGCCGCCGGTCGTGCTCGTGGACTGCGGCGGGCCGCCGCCCGTGACGACCACGCTCAGCGGGTCGCTCGTGACGGTGCCGCCCTTGCCGTCGGACACCGTCACCTTGGCGGCGTACGTGCCGCCGGCGGTGTACGTGTGCGAGGGATTCTGCTGCGTCGACGCCGGCGTGCCGTCGCCGAAGTCCCAGCTGTAGCTGAGCGTGTCGTTGTCGGCGTCGGCCCCGACCGCCGTGAACGCGATCGCCGTGCCCGCCGCCACGCTGCCGGTGGGCGTGCGCGAGGCGGTCACGGTCGGCGCCCGGTTGGGCTGGGTCACGATCACGGTCAGCGGGTTGGACGTGACCGTCCCACCCCTGCCGTCGGACACCGTGACCTTCGCCGCATACGTTCCAGCCGTGGTGTAGGTGTGCGACGGGTTCTGCTGGCTGGACGCCGGCGTACCGTCGCCGAAGTCCCAGCTGTAGGTGAGCGGGTCGTTGTCGGCGTCGGCCCCGGTCGCGGTGAAGGCGACCGAGTCTGCCGTCGTCACGTCTCCCGCCGGCGTCCGCGCCACCGTCACCGTCGGCGCCCGGTTGGGCTGGGTGACGACGATCGTCAGCGGGGCGCTCGCCGTGCCGCCCTTGCCGTCGCTGACCGTCACGGTGGCCGTGAACGAGCCCGCCGTGGCGTAGGTGTGCGTCGGGTTCTGCACCGTGGAGCCCGGCGTGGCGTCGCCGAAGTCCCACGTGTAGGTGAGCGGGTCGCCGTCCGGATCGCTGCCCGTCGACGTGAACGCGACCGACGTCCCCGTCGCGATCGTGCCGGTCGGCGTGCGCCCGGAGGTCACCGTCGGGTTGGCGTTGGTCTTGACGACGCCGCAGGCCGCCGACGGGAGATAGCCCGCGGCCTCGGAGATGCCCGCCGCGATGTGCGACAGGAAGCCCGCCTCCGAGTAGGACGCCTGCGTGTGACCCATCGCGGTGTACCAGGCGCGGCCGCCGTCGTAGCGGTGACACCAGGAGATCGGATGGTCGTCGTCGACGCCGTCGGAACCGTCACCTTCCACGTACGTGGACTCGTCCACCGTCAGCAGCACGTGGATCCCGGTGCTGTTGCGCGGGTCGTAGTCGTTGCCGCCGCCGCTCACGACCGGATTGACGGGGCCCTGGAAGTTGTACCACTCGTCGGTACGCACCCAGTTGGCCGGCAGCCCGGCGGTTGACGGGTCGGTCGCGTCGTCGATGTGCACGGTCGCCGTCGGCGTCCCGTTCGGGTGATCACGGAAATACGCGCCCGTCATCTGCCCATACCACGCCCAGCCGTACTCGGTATCGGTCGCCGAGTGAATGCCGACATAGCCGCCGCCGGCCTCGATGTAGCGCTGGAACGCGGCCTGCTGATCATCGGTGAGCACGTCACCGGTGGTCGACAGGAAGATCACCGCCTGGTAGTGCGAGAGGATGTCGTCACGGAAGAACGTGGCGTCCTCGGTCGCGTCGACCTGCCAGTCGTTCTGCGTGCCCAGGGTCTGGATCGCCGCGATGCCCTGCGGGATCGAGTCGTGGCGGAACGCGGCCGTCTTGGAGAAGATCAGCACGCGGAAGCGCGCCGCCGGGTTGTTCGGCGCCAGCACGGTGATGACGACCGTCTTTGACGCCGTGCCGCCCTTCCCATCGTCCACGGTCACCTTTGCGTTGTAGGTGCCGGCGGCCGTGTAGGTGTGCGTCGGGTTCTGCGTCGTGGACGTCGGCGTACCGTCACCGAAGTCCCAGGTGTAGGTCAGCGGGTCGTTGTCGGCGTCCGTCGCCGTCGCGGTGAAGTTCACCGGCAGCGAGGCGATGCCGTTCGTCACCGACGCGGTCTGCGTCGAGATCACCGGGTTCGCGTTGACGGGACCCGAGCAGCCCGGCGTGATGTTCGCGCCGTCCTCCTGGAACCAGTCGAACGTCGGGGTGACCGTGGTGGTGGCGCCGTTGGAGAGGGCGAAGATGCCCACCTGGGCGTTGGCGGGCATGCCCGCCGACACGCGGCCGACGTTCGTCCACGTCGTCTGGTCAGTCGAGTACGAACCCGTCACGTTCGTTCCGTCGGAGACCATCCGCAGGTAGAAGTCCGCCGGGAACGTGGTCTGGTTGAGATTTGCCGTGTGATCGCTCGACGTGTTGCGGGCGGTCGCCGCGGTCTCCTGGATGAACTCCATGAACTCGGTGGCGGTGCCGCCGTTGTTCGTGGCGGTCCGATCGAGCTTGATGTAGTTGTCGTCGTCGCCGTACAGGATGATGCCGCCCTGCTGGTAACGCGTGAGGCCGTGATGGTTGATCTTGGCCGTCATGGTCCACGCGCCCGAGGTCGGCCCCGGACGCAGCACGATGTTCGTGGCGGTGTTGGTGGTCTGGTAGATGTCGCCCGACTCGGTCGGGATCGACACCACGCCGCCGCCGACCGTCAGCGTCCCGGACGGGCGCACCACGGACCACGTGGGATCGAGCGAGGTTCCGTTGAAGTCGTCACGGAACGTCGTCGGGCAGGTGGCCGCCGTGACGGTGATCGAGAGCTGATCGGTCGCCGACCCGCCCTTGCCGTCCGTGACCGTCACCTTGGCCGTGTACGTCCCGGCCGCGGCGTAGCTGTGCGAGGGGTTCTGCGCGGCCGACGTGGCCGTGTCGCCGAAGTCCCATGCGTAGGTGAGCGTGTCGCCGTCCGTGTCGGCGGCGGCGGCGGTGAACGCGATCGCCGTATTGGCGGCCACGCTGCCGGTCGGCGTGCGCCCGGCCGTCACCGTCGGGTCGTGGTTCACGGGCGCCGTCACCGTCACATTGACCGTGTCGGTGGCCGAGCCGCCCTTGCCGTCGGAGACGGTCACCTTGGCCGCGTAGGTGCCGGCCGTGGCGTAGCTGTGCGTGGGGTTCTGGCTCGTGGACGTGCCTGTGTCCCCGAAGTCCCACGAGTAGGTGAGTGGGTCGTTGTCAGGGTCAGACCCGTTGGCGGTGAAGTTGATCGCCGTCCCGGTCGTCACGTCGCCCGTGGGCGTACGGCCGCCGGTCACGGTCGGGTTCTGGTTGGCCTGCGTCTGGACGACGACGGTCCCGACCATGTACTTGTGCGCACCGCAGAAGAACGTGTACGTGCCCGGCGTGTTGAACGTGCACGTACCGTCCCAGCTGTTGAACGGGAAGGCCGGGAGCGGCGGGACCGCCCCGAGCACCAGCCCGCCCGTCTGCGTGCATGACGCCGGCTGCGGGCCCTCGCCGGTGTTCGGATCGCCGAACACGACGTTGTGGCTGTTGGCGGTCGACGGGTAGGCGAACTCCACCGTGCCGCCGGGGGCGATCGTGACCGTGTTGTCGGTCTCGTCGGTGCCGGAGGCATCCATGAACAGCGAGCCCCGGTCGTCGGTGTCGGCAGCGACGATCTTCGCGTTCGCGGCGTCCGCCAGCGTGGCCGGAGCGAAGTGGAAGACGTCGGCCTTGGCGCTCGGCGCGAGGGCGAACAGGGCCACCGTCGCGCAGGCCAGCATCCGCTTGATTGCGTGATTTCTTTGCATGGCTACGGCGTGGTGGTGGAGAGGGTGAACGTGAGCGTCTTGCTGTAACTCCCGGCTCTGAGCGCATCGGTCACTCCGATGTGCTGGGAGAACGAGATCGTCACCGGGTCGGCGTTGGTCGGCCCGCTGTAGGTGAGCAGCGTGGTCGGGGTCGTGCCGACTGCGGCGAACGTCCCGCCGGTGCCCGCGGTGCTTGCGGCCTTGGCCTGCAGGGCCGAGGGCAGCACGCTCGTGCCGTTGATCAGGTGCCCGGGCGCCGTGGTGCCCGGATCGCTGATCGTCAGCGTCGCGTCGCCGCTGGTGGCCAGCACGGTCGCGCCGGTGCTCGCCGTGTAGTCGTGATCGACCGACGGCGTCAGGGCGCCGAAGCTCGCCGGCGCGCCGAGCGATATCGCCAGCACCGTCGGCACGCTCACCGTGACGTCGCCGGGCGTCGTGACGAACGCCGGCTGCGCCACGGCCGCGGCGGTCACGGTCTTGGAGGCCGTGTCACCGTCGGCATAGGTCACCGTCAGCGTCGCGGTCTTGTCGCCGCCCGAGGCGTAGGTGTGGGTCGTGGTCGCGCTGTCGGTCGTCGTGCTCGTGCCGTCGCCGAAGTCCCACTTGTAGGACACGCCGCCGGACTTGCCGATCGAGTATGTGACCGTGCTGGTGGTGGGCGGAACGCTCGCCTGCGGGTCGGGGCCCGGGGTGTCGGCGCCGCCGATGTAGTTGAACCGCCAGATGCCCATGTTCGCGTTGTTGGAGGCGTAGTAGCTGCCCGAGTACATCTCGACGTAGAGCGCGCCGTCCGGGCCGAAGTACTCCTTGATCACGCGCTGGGCGCTGAACGAGGACGGCACGATGCCGGTGAGCGAGTCGACCGAGACCGGCAGGCCGCCGTTGAACTGCGTCGCCGGGTCCATCAGGAGCGCGTGGCGGATGTTGCCCGAGCTGGTGAAGTCCATCAGGAACCAGCGTCCGTCCCAGTAGGACGGCCACGCGTTCGGATGGTCGCCGGTGGGCTTGCGGTAGATGCCGCCGTCCATCGGCGCCTGGCTGCCGGTGGAGGAGACCCACGGGCACGAGCGGAAGATCGTCGGCGCCGCGGTCGCGTTGGAGTTCGTGTAGATGCCGACGCCGTTGGCGTTCTTCTGGTAGCCGTAGCACCCGCCCTGCGGGCCGTACCAGATATTCACCGGCTTGGGCGCGGGCGTCATCTGGAGCCCCGTGTTGTAGGGCGAGGTGTTCGGGATCGGGCCGCGGCAGTCCCAGAACGCGCCGGTCTGGCCGTCGGCACCGCCGCCGACCGTGCCGGGCACGTTGTCGGACAGGTTCGCCGCGGTGCCGCCGCTGGCCGAGGGCAGCTTGGCGCGGTAGTCCCAGCGGTTGCCGCCCTGGCAGTACGGCCAGCCGTAGAAGCCGGCCGAGTTGAGCATCGTCGCGTCCTCGGTCTTGGCCTCGCCCCAGGTCGTGCTGTCGGTGCCCTGGTCGGGGCCGACCCACGCCGTGGTCAGCGCGTCGGTCTTGGGATCGATGTGCAGCGTGTAGTCGTTGCGCATGCCCATCGCGAAGATCTCGGGCTTGGCCATGCCCGACGTCACCGCGCTGCTGTCGGGCGGGAACAGGTTCGCGCCGTTGGGTGAGTCGGCGCCCGGGATGGTGTACGTCGTCCCGACACCCGGCGTGTCACCCGGATCCGCGAGCGGATGGATGCGGATCAGCTTGCCGTCGTAGGTGTTGGAGTTCGCGACGGTTCCGCGGGCGTCGCCGTAGTTGTAGAGGATGGTCCCGGCCGGACGCTGGTCGGCCGGCGTCTGCGCGCAGTGGGTGGTCGCGGCGGCGCCGGGGCACGGCGCGGTGACCGAGGCGTCGGAGTTGGTGTAGCCGCCGTTGGTGGAGTTCGCGGCGTTGGAGATGTTGTCGCCGTTGGTGACGTACAGGTTGCCCTTGGAGTCAAAGGCCGCCGACGCGCCCTCGTGGCAGCAGGAGTACACCGACGAGTCCCAGTGCATGATGACCTTCTCCGAACCGGGGACGAGCGTGTGCGTCGCGCCGTCATAGGTGAAGCGCGAGAGGCGGCGCTCACCACGGTAGGAGTTGCGGTCGAAGCCCATGCCGAGCGTGGGCGTGGTGTTCTTGCCCTGCTCGCCGCCGTAGTACGGGTAGTACTGGACGTAGATGTACGGGCGGCCCTTCGTGAAGTCGGGGTCGAGCACGATCGCCAGCAGGCCTTCCTCGTCGCTCGAGGTCTGCCCGGACTCCGCACCGTTGCCCTTGGCGCCGAACACGGACAGGTTCGCGACCTGGCTGATCCGTGCCGCGGCGGGCTCGGACGTCGCCGGGACGTTCGGGTCGTAGACGTGGATCGTGCCGCAGCCGAGGCCGACGTTGGCCGTGTCCCAGTTCGTGATCTGGGCGTAGCCCTGCGAGCAGATCGAGCGGCCGGTGTAGAAGATGCGGCCGTCGTCGGCGATCGCCATGTTGGTCAGCTCGCCGCCGTAGATGTTGGAGTTGGCGTCCGGGTTCTGCGGCGTGATGCGCTGCGAGACGTAGTTGGAGTTGATCGTCGCCTTGCAGTTGCCGCGGACCATGCCCGAGGCCCACTGGATCGCGCCCAGCAGCTGCTTGGTGATGTTCGCGTCCGCGTAGGCGCCCGCGTTGGCACCGAGCTCGGTGTAGAAGGAGCGGCCCTGCTGGATGTCACGGCACCACGACGCCGCGCGCTCGGACTGCGGCTGGTTGGTGCTGGTCGCCTTGACCGTGTCGTTGGTGACCGACGTGCCGTCCGGGATCGTGTTGAAGCGGACGCGCGCGACGGTATGGACGGTTCCGGTCGGGTTGGTGGTCCACGTGTACCACGTGTCGTTGTGCGCGGGCCACAGCATCGGCTCGCTGCGCGTCGCGGGGTGCACCCGGTCCAGGAACTCGACGTCCTGGGAGCTCGTCGTGGTGCCCGTCGCGGTCACCCGCGGATTGCCGGTGAGGCCGATCAGCGTGTTGAAGAACGCCGCGCCGCCCTGCTCGAGCATCGCGGTCTGGCCGATGCCGACGAAGCCGCCGCCGGTCTGGACGTAGTTCTGAAGATCCGTCTCCTCCGGCGCGGTGAGCACGTCTCCGGACGAGTTCACGAAGACGACCGCGCGATAGCCGGCCAGGTTCGCGGCGTTGATCTGCGTCGCGTCGGCCGTGACGTCGGCCGTGAAGTTATTGGCCGCGGCCAGCGTCTGGATCGCTGCAGCGGCATCGGCACTCCCTGGACTGAGCGTGCCCGCCGTGCCGGTGAACACCAGCACCTTCCCCGCATTGGCCAGAGCCGGCGACGTGCCGGCGATCGCTGTCGCGATCAGTACTCCCAGGAACCCCAAGAGCGAACGCTGCGCGCGTCTCGGTACCCGTGCAGCCATGCACCATCCCATCCCATCCCTCCTCCGAACGGTGAGCGCAACCCGCACGCGGACGACGCTTCAAGACCTTTCGCCGCGTGGAGGGCGATCGTAACGTCAGAAGAGACGAGAGTCAAAATCTTTCATGGGAACGACATGAGAGGCGAATTCTCGACTTTAAGCGGCTTTACGACATTAGTTGTGCGCCGCGCCGGACCCTTGGGCGCCTGGTCGATGTGAAGGAATCTGATCGAAGGCGACATCGGATGAAAGCTCCTCATCGAATTCTTGCAGCACGATTTCAGGCGCGGCGGGCCAGGGCGACGAGATAGCGGCAGGGCCGGCGCGTGCGATTGAGGAACGTGCAGGGCGCCGGCGGACCGAGCTGGAGACAGTCCCCCGAGCGCAGATCATGCTCGACGTCGCCCTCGCGGAAGCACAGCCTTCCGTCCAGGATCCACAGCTGCTGGTGGATGAACGCGTACGTCTCCGCGGGGTAGCTGACCTGCGCGCCGGCCGGCAGCTCGACCTCGACGAGCTCCAGCGGGCCGCCGCTGGACGGCGACAGCGCGCGCCGCATGTAACCGCTCTCCGGGTCCGTCCACACGGGCTGGTCGCCCGCGCGCGCGAGCCGCCGCTCGGCGTGCTCGGCGCGCGCGACGAGCTCGGACAGCGTCAGCCCCAGCGCGGCCGAGAGGCGGCCGAGCAGCGCCGCGGTCGGCTGTGCCTCGGCCCGCTCGACTTTCGCGATCATCGCCCGCGACACGCCCGAGCGTTCGGCCAGCGCGCTGGTCGAGAGCCCCTGCGCGAGCCGCGCGGCGTGCACCGCCTGGGCCAGCGACGCTGTCAGTCGATCCACCATGATGGACAATTACACTACTATCGTGACATGACGGTTCGACACGCGACCGAGCGCGACGGCGCCGCGTGCGCGGCGATCTACGCGCCCTACGTCACCGACACGGCGATCAGCTTCGAGACGGCTCCGCCGGCGGCCGACGAGATGTCGCGGCGGATCGCGGCCGCGTACGCGTGGCTGGTGCTGCAGGATGCGGGCCGTGTCGTGGGCTACGCGTACGCGGGCCCGTTCGCGCCGCGCCCGGCGTACCGCTGGGCGTGCGAGGTGAGCGTCTACCTCGAGCTCGACCGGCGCCGCAGCGGCGGCGGCCGCGCGCTCTACGACGTGCTTCTCCCCCACCTCGCCGGGCGCGGCTTCCGCGTCGCGGTCGCGGGCATGACGCTGCCCAACGAGGCCAGCGCCGGGCTGCACCGCGCGCTCGGCTTCGAGCCCGTCGGCACCTACCGGCGCATCGGCTACAAGTTCGGGACGTGGCACGATGTCGCGTGGACGCAGCGCGTCCTGGCCGACGGCGACGAGCCCCCGGCCGAGCCCCTCATGCACTCCGCTGAACCTCCCCGGGGTAAACGGAGGGCTCATCCGGTTCGTGCTACCTTCTGATCAACCGGAGGCTTCCTCCATTTGACTCTAGGAGACGATGCAGATGTCGAAAGTCTGGTTCATCACCGGGACCTCCAAGGGTTTCGGACGCATCTGGGCCGAGGCCGCGCTCGAGCGCGGTGACCGCGTCGCCGCGACGGCCCGCAACGTCGATGCGCTGACGCCGCTCGTGGAGACCTATGGCGACCTCGTGCTGCCGCTCGCGCTCGACGTCACCGACAAGGCCGCGATCGACCGTGCCGTCAAGTCGGCGCACGAGCACTTCGGCCGCCTCGACGTGATCGTCAACAACGCCGGCTACGGCCTGTTCGGCACGATCGAGGAGGTCACGGAACGCCAGGCCCGCGACCAGATCGAGACGAACCTGTTCGGCCCGTTGTGGGTCACCAAGGCCGCGTTGCCGATCCTGCGCGAGCAGCGCTCCGGCCACATCATCCAGGTGTCCTCGATCGGCGGCGTCACCGCGTTCCCCACGGTCGGCCTCTACCACGCGTCGAAGTGGGGCCTCGAGGCGTTCAGCCAGTCGCTGGCGGCCGAGGTGAACGAGTTCGGGATCAAGGTGACGATCGTCGAGCCGACCGGCTACACGACCGACTGGGCCGGACCCTCGTCGGTCCATGCCGAGCACCTTCCCGCCTACGACAGCGTCCGCGAGGCGCGCGCCAGGTCCGTGGCCGCCCGTCCCGCCGGCCGCGGCGCGCCGGAGGCGACCGCCCCGGCGATCCTCGCGATCGTCGACGCCGAGGAGCCGCCGCTGCGCATGTTCCTCGGCGCCGGCACGCTCGACATGATCCGCGCCGAGTACGAGAGCCGGCTCGAGGTCTGGGAGCAGTGGGACGAGCTCGCCAACGCCGCGCACGGGGCGGTGGCGCGATGAGCTTCGGCTTCGAGTCCACCGCGGCCGAGGTCGTCGACGGCATCGACCTCTCGGGCCGGCGCGCGGTCGTCACCGGCGGCGCGTCCGGGATCGGGAGCGAGACCGCGCGCGCCCTCGCGCAGGCGGGCGCCGAGGTGACGCTCGCCGTGCGCGACGTCGAGAGCGGCGAGCGGGTCGCGGCCGCCGTCGGCGCCGCCGCGGTCAGCCACCTGGACGTGTCCGACCTCGAGTCGGTCGAGGCGTTCGTCGCCGACTGGGACGGTCCGCTGCACATCCTCATCAACAACGCCGGCGTGATGGCGCTCCCGGAGCTCACGCTGAACCCCGCCGGGCTCGAGCTGCAGTTCGCGACCAACCACGTCGGCCACTTCGCGCTCGCCACCGGTCTGCAGCGCGCGCTCGCGCGAGAAGGTGCGCGGATCGTCTCCGTGAGCTCGGCCGGGCACCTGCGCTCGCCGGTGATCCTCGACGACCTCAACTTCGCGTTCCGCGACTACGAGCCGTTCCTGGCCTACGGGCAGTCGAAGACCGCGAACGTCCTGTTCGCGGTCGAGGCCAACCGGCGCTGGGAGGGCGACGGGATCACCGCCAACGCGCTGCACCCGGGCGGCATCGTCACCAATCTCCAGCGCCACCAGGACGCCGGCTACATCGAGCGGGCGGTCGCGAGCGGCGTCCGGCTCAAGACCCCGCAGCAGGGCGCCGCGACGTCCGTATACGTCGCGACCCGTCCCGAGCTCGAGGGCGTCGGCGGCCGCTACTACGCCGACTGCGCCGAGGCGCCGGTCGTGCACGCGCGGCCGGCCGACCGCAACGAGCCGGCCGTCGCGTCCTACGCGCTCGACGCGGAGAACGCCGCGCGGCTGTGGGAGCTCTCCGAGCGCCTGCTCACGGCCAGGGTCTGAGCGACTTCACCCCCGCGAGCGATGGTCGCGGCCCCCGCCGGCCGCGACCATCGCATTCACATGCAGCGGATCGTCAAGCGAATCGCGGAATGGATCTTCGGCCCGGAGCCGGAGATCGCGTACATCTACGTGACCAACCGCTGAGCGGCTCACCGCCCGCCCGGGATCAGGCTTGACGCGTTGGTGACGAGATCGCCGAGCGCGGCGGCGCCCTTGCCGGTGGCGAGGCCGTGCACGACCGTGAACAGCAGCACGGCCACCGGCGCCGCGTAGACCACGAGCGAGCGGACGCTCGTGAGGCGGTAGAGCAGGCCCAGCTCGCGCAGGTCCAAGCCGGCGCGGCGCACCGCGTGGTAGTCGAGCAGGAGGCCGGTCGCGACATACACGAGGCCGAGCTCGGCGGCGACGAACAGCCAGTTCGCGCCGTCGCGCGCGTCGCCGAGGATCCACGACGCCAGCGCTCCCGCCACGACGTAGGCCGCCGTGGCGAGGATCGCCTTGACGACGCCGTGGCGGCCGGGAAGGATCGGCGCGGCGGCGATGAAGCACCACGCGGCGACCGGCCACGTCGCGAGCTGGATGAGGATGCCGACGGCGAGGAACGCGAGGCCGAGCGACCGGTCGGCCGCCACCGCGTCCGCGCCGCTGTCGCGGATCAGCGCATAGGTCCCATACGCGGCCGGAACGGCGACGATCCACCAGCCGGTCCGGGCGGCGACGCGCAGCCGCTCGCGCGCGCCGCTGCCCCCGTAGAGCCCGCCGGCGAGCACGTCGGACTCGCGGCGCGTGGCGAGCAGCTCGCGGCGGCGCTCGGCGAGCGCGGCGCGCTTGGTCGCGGCGTCCGCGTCGGTGTCCGCGAGCGTGGACTGCTGGTGCGCGAGCGTGGCCAGCTCGGCGGCCTGGGCCAGTAGCGCCGTGGCGTCGCCCGCGAGCGCGGGGTGTCGCGCGGCGGCGCGGCGCACCGCGAGCGTCACGAGTGTCACGGCGAGCGCGAACGCGACCGGCGCCGGATAGCCGTAGAGCGTCCCGCCGAGCCCGGCCACCGCGATGCCGAACTGCAGGCCGAGCGCGAGGCTCGCGCGTGGCGACCCCAGCGCCGGCTCGCCGGTGCCCGCACCGCGCCACAGGCGCACCGCCAGGACACCGAGCAGCGCCACCGGCAGCAGGTTGAGCACCAGCACGTCGAGCACGAACGGCAGGTCGCGCAGCTGCCCTGCCAGGAGGCCCGCCCAGCGCGAGCCCTGGCCGGACGCCGCGAACCCCGACGGCGCGAGGCGCGCCGAGAACGCGTGCGCGGCCAGCACCTGCTGGGCCAGCATCGCGCCCACGAGCGCCGCGCCGAGCCAGCGCGAGCGGCGCCGCAGCGCGCGCGTGACGAGCGGGCCGCCCGCGACGAAGAGCCAGCCGCCGGCGGCCGCCACCGCGACGCCGAGCGGCACGAGCGAGAGCACCGCCGCGGCGGCGGTGAGGACGGGGGCCGAGTGACCCTCCACGGCCAGGTCGCTGACCACCGCGAACCCCGCCAGCCCCGCCACGACCAGCGCCCAGCGCGCGACCAGCCGATCGCCGCGCCGCGGCCGCCGCCACGTGATCAGCGCGAGGGCGAGCAGCGCGGCCAGCGGAAGCGCGCCGCGCAGCGCGTCGAGGCCGACCGTGCGGATCGCCACGAGGATCGTGTAGCTCGTCTGTCCGGCGGCGGCGGCCAGCGCCACCGCGAACAGGCCGCCGAGGCCGGGGCACCAGCGGCGCAGGCCGAACAGGGCGATCAGGAACGGCAGCAGTGCGGCAAGCGCGCCGGCGAGCTCGCGCGGCAGATCCGGCCCGCCGCCGTACACGCCCGGCGTGACCTGCAGCTTCACCGCCGGGACCTGCGGCGCGGCGAAGTCCCACGCCACGTCGCGCGGGCCGGGCTCGCTCGCCGGGAGCGGGCGGACCGCCTCGAGCGTGCCGCGGCTGAGGCTGAACGCGAGGTGAACGCGCGTGCCGGCGCCGACGCCGCGCGGCTCGAACGCGATCGTCCGCCCGCGGCGGTCGTGCACCCCCCAGGGCACCGTCGTGTTCGAGCTGGCGGTCAGCACCGCGACGCCGCCGTGCAGCCGCAGGTCCGGGAGCGCGCGCATCGCGTCCACGAACACGCTCGCGTCGCCCGCGTTCAGCACGCCACCGAGCTGCAGCGCATCGACCAGCGCGGAGCGGTAGGTCTCGTCGAAGCGCGCCGGCGTGGCGCGCAGGCGCGTCACGGCCCGCGCGTCGGCCGCGATCGCCAGCGGCGCGCGGATCGTGATGTCCGATCGCGCGTCGTTCGGCCCCACGGTCAACTTCAGCGTGACGTCGGTCACGGGCGCCGCCGCCCGCGCCGGGGCGGCGAACACGAGGAGGAGGATCAGCGCCGCTCTCAGCACGTGAGAGCGACCCTATGCGCTAAAGCGGCGACGCGTGCTGGGCGGCGTAGGTCGCGCGGCACCCGTCGCAGCAGAAGTACACGCGCTCGCCGCCGACGTCGAGGTGGGCGGTGGTCTCGATCGCGGCGACCTCCATGCCGCAGATCGGGTCGACGGCCTTCGCGGGAACGGGAGCGGGCGCGTGCGCGGTGCGGCCGGCGATCAGCTCGGCGAGGATCGAGATCGCGACGTCCGCCGGCGTGCGGGCGCCGATGTCCAGGCCCGCGGGCGTGCTGATGGTGGAGCGCAGGGCGTCCGGGACGTCGAGCGCGGCCAGCACGGCGGCGCCGCGCTTGGGGCTCGCGACGAGCCCCACGTAGCCGACGCCGAGCTCGAGCGCGCGCGCCAGCGCCGGCTGCTCCTCGCTCCCGTGCGAGGCGACGATCAGCGCCGCGTCGGACGCGTGCGAGGGCGCGTCGCGCACGACGTCGTAGCCGGCGGCGGACCCGACGGCCTCGAGCGCGCGGGCGATCGGCGTCTCGCCGATCACGACGATCCGCGGCGCCGCCACGTGCGGCTCGAGGAAGATCTCCAGCGAGCCGCCGCTCAGGCACGGGTTGTGGGCGACGATCACGCCGTCGGCGGTCGCCTCCTCGCCGTCGGGCGCGGGACCGGGGATCAGCCGCAGCAGCACCGCGTCGCCGGTCTCGAGCACGCGCGCGGCGTGCAGGCGCACCGAGGCCTGCGCGCAGACGCCGCCCACGAACCCCTCGATCGTGCCGTCGCCGAGGACGAGCGCGGCGTCGCCCGGGCGCACGCTGGTCGGCTTGGCGGCGCGCACGACGGTCGCGGTGACGAACGGCTCGCGCTGCGCGCGCAGCCGCTCCATGATCTGCACGAGATGTCCCTGGATCATTGCGGTGGCCTTCCCTTTGAACGCATCGCGTCCCAGACCCGGGACGGCGTGCACGGCATGTCGACGTGGCGGACGCCGAACGGCGCCAGGGCATCGCAGATCGCGTTGACGATCGTCGGCGGCGAGCCGACCGTGGCGGACTCGCCGATCCCCTTGGCGCCGATCGGGTGGTGCGGCGACGGCGTGACGGTGAAGCCGGTCTCCCAGTCGGGAACCTCGACGGCGGTCGGGATCAGGTAGTCCATCAGCGACGCGCCGAGGCAGTTGCCGTCCTCGTCGAACGCGATCATCTCCATCAGCGCCATCCCGACGCCGTCGGTCAGCCCGCCGTGGATCTGGCCCTCGACGATCAGCGGGTTGATGCGCACGCCGCAGTCGTCGACGGCGATGAAGCGCCGGACCTTCACGTGCGCGGTGCCGGGATCGATGTCGACGACGCACACGTAGGCGCCGAACGGGAACGTCAGGTTCGGCGGGTCGTAGACCGCCTCGGCGTCGAGCCCGGCCTCGACGCCCTCGGGGAGCTCGATCGCGCCGCGCGCCGCGGCGGCGATCTCGGCGATCGTCGCGCCCTTCTCGGGGTCGCCGGCGACCGACCAGCGGCCGCGCTGCCACACGAGGTCAGACGGCGCGACCTCGAGCATCGCCGACGCCACGATGCGCGCGCGCTCGCGCACCTTGCGCGCGGCCAGCGCGGTCGCCGCGCCGCTCACCGGCGTCGAGCGCGAGCCGTAGGTCCCGAGACCGTACGGCGTCGTGTCGGTGTCGCCGTGGACGACGTCGACGTCCTCGGCGGGGATGCCCAGCTCCTCCCCCACGATCTGCGCGAACGTCGTCTCGTGGCCCTGGCCCTGCGTCTGCACGCTGATCGCGACCTGCGCGGTGCCCGACGGCGAGATCCGGATCGCCGCGCCGTCGTTCATCGCGAGCCCGATCATGTCCATGTGCTTGCGCGGGCCGGCGCCGACCGCCTCGGTGAAGAACGCGACGCCGATCCCCATCAGCTCGCCGCGCTTCCGCGCCTGCGCCTGCTCGCGCCGCAGCTCGTCGTAGCCGGCGAGCTCGAGCGCATGCCGCAGCGCGACCTCGTAGTTCCCGGAGTCGTAGACCCACCCGGTCTTGCTCTCGTACGGGAACTGCTCGGGCGCCAGCAGATTCTTCAGCCGCAGCTCGACCGGGTCCATGCCGAGCTCGAGCGCGAGCACGTCGACGCAGCGCTCGACCAGGTAGACGGCCTCGGCGATCCGGAACGAGCACGCGTACGCGACGCCGCCCGGCGCCTTGTTGGTGTAGACGCCGGTCACGCGGCAGTGCGCCGCCTGCACGTCGTAGGAGCCCGTGAAGACGCTGAAGAACCCCGCCGGGTAGCGGCTCGGCTGCGCGGTCGCGTTGAAGGCGCCGTGGTCGGCGATCACGTCGACCGCGACCGCGAGCAGCTTCCCCTCGGCGGTCGCCGCCATCCGCCCGTGCATCACGAAGTCGCGCGCGAAGCCGGTCGACATCAGGTTCTCCGAGCGGTCCTCCATCCACTTGACCGGGCGCCCGAGCGTGAGCGAGCCGGCGATCGCGCACAGGTAGCCGGGATAGACCGGGACCTTGTTGCCGAAGCCGCCGCCGACGTCGGGCGAGATCACGCGGATCTTGTGCTCGGGCAGCCCGGTGATCAGCGCGTACAGCGTGCGGTGCGCGTGCGGCGCCTGGGTCGTGCACCAGATCGTCAGCTTGCCGCTCACGCGGTCGTAGTCCGCGACCGCGCCGCAGGTCTCCATCGGCGCGGGGTGCGAGCGCGGGAACAGCATGTCCTGCTCGATCACCACGTCGGCGCGGGCGAACGCCGCCGCGGTCGCGCCCGCGTCGCCCGCCTCCCAGTCGAAGATGTGGTTGTCGGTGCGCCCGACCTGGTCGTCGCGGATGACCGGGGCGTCGGCGTCGAGCGCGCGCCGCGCGTTCGTCACGGCGCCCAGCACCTCGTATTCGACGTCGATCAGCTCGAGCGCGTCGCGCGCCGCGTAGTGGTCGTCGGCGATCACGAACGCGACCTCCTGGCCCTGGAAGCGGACCTTGTCGGTCGCCAGCACGGCCTGGGTGTCGGCCGACAGCGTCGGCATCCACGCCATCCCCGCGTCCTCGAGGTCCGCGCCGGTGATGACGGCGTGCACGGCGGGGTGCTGCAGCGCCGCCGAGACGTCGATCGAGACGATCCGCGCGTGCGCGACCGGCGAGCGCAGCATCGCGCCGTGCAGCATGCGCGGCAGCCGCACATCGTCGACGTAGCGGCCCTGCCCGCGGATGAAGCGCGCGTCCTCCTTGCGCGCCATGCGGCCGTAACCGATCATGTCTCGCCCTTGAAGTCGAAGACCGCGACGTTGACCGTCCGGCAGCGAGCGCACTTCACGCGCACGCGCTTGGTCATGCTCTCCGGCCCCATCGCGGCGGCGAGCACGTTGCCGCACTCGACGCAGACATAGTCGTACGGGCCGTTGCCGCGGAAGACGGGACGCGCGGGATCGTCCTGGAGCGCCGTCGCCCCGTCGGGCGGGACCTCGCCCGCCCGGATCCGCCGCATGACCATCCTCTCGTGGCCACTAGAGGTCGGATGATCGGGGTGGGGCGGAGGGGATGCCATGCCTCTAGATCGCCGCCAGCTTCGTTGTGAAGTCGTTGATCAGCGCGTCGAGCACGCTCTGCACCACGCCCTCGCCCATCGACGCCGCCTTGCCGGAGATCGTCGCCGCGGTGTGGATCGTGCCGCCGCCGTCACCCAGCGAGAACGCGACGTCGGCGTTCGCGTAGCCCTGGCCGCCGACGTCCTTGGACTTGACCTTGAGCACGGCCCGGTGCGCCTCGTCGTCGCGCTCGGACACCTCGACGGTGCCCTTGAACGTCATCGACATCGCGCCCATCTTGACCTTGATCTCGGCCTGCGCGAGCTCGGGCGAGGTGCGCTCGAGCACCTTGCCGCCCTCGACGCAGGGGATGATCCGGTCGAGGTCGAGGATCGCCTCCCAGTTGTAGTCGGTGTCCTTGCCGGTCTGGAAGGCGTGGTCGAGCTCAACCATGCTGATCGCTCCTGGCCGCCGTGGTCTCGAGCGCGGCGGGAACGCGGGCGTCGATCGTGACCTCGACGACGTCGGCGACCTTGAGCGTGCCGAACAGCGCCGAGAACGGCTTGATCTTCCACTCGCTCTGCTTGACGAACGCGCTGCCCGCCAGCGTGCCGTCGTCGCCGACGTTGAGCGCGAACTCGATCGGGTGCTTGAAGCCGACGAGCTCGAGCTCGCCCTCCACCTCCAGGCGGCTGCCGCGGGACACGACGCGGCGCGAGCGGAACGTGATCGCGCGGCCCTTGAGGACCTCCTCGTCGATCGTCTGCGCGATGCCGGCCTTCTCCTCGTCGCCGAGCGGCGACATCCCGCCCGTGCCCTTGACCACCCGCAGCGAGCGGGCGTCGGCCATCAGCGCGATCGCGATCTTGTCGCCGACGTCGAGCGTCGCGCGCCACTTGGCGACCTCGATCGTGAGATTGTGCCCCGCCTTGGCGGCGGCGCCGCCCTTGCCGGTGAGGACGGCGAGCGTCCCGTCTCCCGGTCCGAGCGTGTGGGTTCCTGGTTCGAGCATGCGTTAGTCCCTGTAGACGGTCTGTGCGTCGAGCCCGCCCTCGACCCCGGCAGGCAGCGCCCCGGTGCCGTGGGCGTAGAGCGCGAGGTCGGCGATGGTCTGGGCTCCGGCGGCGCCGACGAACACGCCGTCCTCCCATTTGAGCTCCTCGGTGTTCGCGTCCAGCGCGGCGCCGGCCAGCAGCTTGGCCTTGGCGCGAATCTTCTCGGTGGCCGAGGCGATCGCGGCGTCGGTGCCGGGCGAGGGGGCGGTGTTGAAGCCGTGGCCGGAGCCGAAGCGGTTCTCGTCGGCGGGCACGACCTTGACGTCCAGCGCCGGGACGCCGAGCTCGGCGGCGACGATCTGCGCGTAGCGGCCCTCGTTGCCGTCGGCCTCGGTGCTGAGGCTGAGCACCATCTTGCCCGTCGGGTGGACGCGCAGGAAGACCGCGCGGTATGCCTTCTCAGTCACGCTGTTTCTCCTCGTTCTCCAGGCGCACGCGTTCCTGGTGCGCGGTCAAAGCGTTGTGGTCCTCGCGGTCGCAGAACGCCGGCTGTGGGCCGCCGAGCGGGTGCGGCGGCGCCGCGGGGCGGTCGCACCCGGGGTAGATGCACGTGTTCATGACCATCCTGGGGTCGTGTGGCCGCGGCGCGGGCTGTAACCGCTCGGCATCGCGACCGAGCTGCCGGCCACCGGCGTCGCGCTCGCCCACTCCTCCTCCTCGGGGTCCGGCTCCGGCGGCGGCACGTCGAGCCCGCCGATCGCGTCGATCACCTGGTTCAGCGCGTCCAGCGAGTGGCCGCTGATCAGCGCGTCCAGGTGCGGGAGCGCCGCGACCATCCCGCCGGCGCGCGGGACGAACCCCGCCGCGCTGACGCGCGGGTTGACCCACACGATCCGGTGCGCGAGCCGCGCAAGCCGCGCCATCTCGCGCCCGACGAGCGCCGGGTCGCCGCGCTCCCAGCCGTCGCTGAGGATCACGATCACGGCGCCGCGCGCCATCCCGCGGCGGCCGTGGCGGTCGTTGAACGCGTGCAGCGCCTCGCCGATCCGCGTGCCGCTCGACCAGTCCGGCGCCGCCGCGGCGGCGCGCTGGATCGCGCGCTCGGGGCTGCGCGTGGCGAGCGCGCGCGTGATGCGCGTGAGCCGGGTCGCGAACACGAACGCCTCGGAGTTCGCCCCGGCGCAGGTCAGGAACTGCAGGTAGGCGCGGGCGTAGGGCTCCATCGAGCCGGAGATGTCGCACAGCAGCACGAGCCGGCGCGGCACCTCGCGGCGGCGCTGGCGCGCGAGCCGGACGGGCTCGCCGCCGGTGCGCAGGCTGGAGCGCAGCGTGCGCCGCAGGTCCAGGTGCTCGCCGCGGCGGGCGCGCTCGTCGCGGCGGGTGAGGCGCCGCGGCGTCTCGATCCGCAGCCGCGCCATCAGCGCGTACAGCCGCGCGAGCTCGCCCGGCTCGAGCGCGTCGAAGCGCTTGGTGCGCAACACCTCCTCGTCGCTCGCGGCGACGGGGATCGGGACCTCGGACTCACTCGGCTCGCCGCTGCGCGGCGCGCCGCCGCCCGGCGTGCCCTCGGCACCGGCGCGGCCCTGCGAGGACGGCCGGTCGTCGGCCGGCGTCGGCGCGCGCACGGGCTCGTCCTCGGCGGCGGGCTCGGCCATGCGCGAGCCGAAGACCTCGGCGAACACGGCGTCGAACGCCGGCACCTGCGCGCGCTCTGAGACGAGCGCGGCGCGCGCGGTCCAGTACAGCCGCCGGCGCGAGATCGGCCGCACGAGGTCCAGCGAGCGCGCGAAGCGCACGGAGCGCTCGGACGTCACCGGCACGCCGGCCTCGTGCAGGCGCCGGCCGAACGCGGATACGAACGCCGGCAGGTCGAGCTGGACGGTCTCGATCACACCAGGCTCTCCAGCCCGGACGCGCGCACGGTCTCCTGGTCCTCGCCGTATTTGAGCACTGATCCCAACGTACGATCGACGGTGGCGGCATCAAGGGTCCGAACGTCCAGCAGCTCCAGCGCGGCCAGCCAGTCGATCGCCTCGGCGATCCCCGGCGGCTTCTGGATGTCGGACTCGCGCATCTTCGCGACCGCGCTGACGACCTGCACGGCGAGCGTCTCCGAGGCGCCGCGCACGCGCCGGCGCACGATCTCGAGCTCGCGCTCGGGCGACGGGTAGTCGATCCACTGATACAGGCAGCGGCGCTTGACGGCGTCGTGCAGGTCGCGCGTGCGGTTGGAGGTCAGGACGATCGCCGGCGGGTGCGTGGCGCGCACCGTGCCGAGCTCGGGGATCGTCACCGCGGCCTCGCCCAGCAGCTCGAGCAGGAACGCCTCGAAGTCGTCGTCGGCGCGGTCGATCTCGTCGATCAGCAGCACCGCCGGCCGCGGGCCGGGGTGGCGCAGCGCCCGCAGCAGCGGGCGCTCGATCAGGTAGTCGGGGCCGAACAGGTCGTCCTCGGTGAGCTGCGTGCGCTGGGCGTCCGCGAGCCGGATCGACAGCAGCTGGCGCGGGTAGTTCCACTCGTACAGCGCCTCGGCGGCGTCGATGCCGTCGTAGCACTGCAACCGCACGAGCGGCGTGTCGAGCACCTGCGCGAGCGCCTTGGCGGCCTCGGTCTTGCCGACCCCGGCCTCCCCCTCCAGCAGCAGCGGCTGCGGGAGGCGGAGGCTCAGGAACATCGCCGTCGCGAGCCCCTCGTCGACGAGGTAGTCGACGGCGGCGAGACGCTGCGCGAGCGTCTCGACGTCCGGGGCGAGATGTTCGACGTCGTTTCTCACTGAGGCGGCTCGGCGCGCCCCTGCATCGCGGCCCACACGCGGGCCGGGGAGCAGGGCATGTCGATGTGGTCCACGCCGTGGGTCTCGTGCAGCGCGTCGATCACCGCGTTGACGATCGCCGGCGGCGAGCCCACGTTGGGCGACTCGCCGACGCCCTTGGCGCCCAGCGGGTGGTGTGGGCACGGCGTGACGGTCGCGCCGAGCTCGAAGTCCGGGCACTCGAGCGCGGTCGGGATCAGGTAGTCCATGAACGAGCCGTTGAGGCAGTTGCCGCCCTCGTCGAACGTGATCACCTCCATCAGCGCGATCCCGACGCCCTCGGCCAGCCCGCCGTGGATCTGGCCGTCGACGATCATCGGGTTGATGCGCACGCCGCAGTCGTCGACCGCGATGAAGCGCCGCACGGTCACGTGCGCGGTCTCGGGGTCGATGTCGACGACCGCGATGTAGGCGCCGTACGGGTACGTCAGGTTCGGCGGGTCGTAGATGACCTGGGCGTCGAGGCCGCCCTCCATGCCCTCGGGCAGCGGGCCGCCGTCGTAGGCGCGCACGGCGATGTCGAAGATCGACACGTGCTGCTCGGGGTCGCCCTTGACGTGCCACTGGCCTTTCTTCCACGCCAGGTCCTCGGGGCGCGTCTCGAGCATCGTGGCGGCGATCTGGCGCGCCTTGTCGCGCACCTTGCGCGAGACGACCGCGACCGCGGCGCCGGACACCGGCGTCGAGCGCGAGCCGTAGGTCCCGAGGCCGTAGGGCGACTTGTCGGTGTCGCCGTGGCGGACCGTGACGTCCTCGGGCGGGATGCCGAGCTCCTCGGCGACGATCTGCGCGAACGTCGTCTCGTGGCCCTGGCCCTGCGTCTGTGCCGAGATGCTCACCACGGCCTTGCCCGAAGGGTGCACGCGCAGGTCCGCGCCGTCGTTCATGGCCAGCCCGAGGATGTCCATGTGCTTGCGCGGCCCGGCGCCGACGCCCTCGGTGAAGAACGCCACGCCGATGCCCATCAGCTCGCCACGCGCTCGCTTGGAGGCCTGCTCGCGGCGCAGGTCGTCGTAGCCCGCGATGTCCATCGCGACCTTCATCGTCTCCGCGTAGTTGCCGGAGTCGTACGTCCAGCCGGTGGTCGTCTCGTACGGGAACTGCTCGGGCGCGATGAACGAGCGCATGCGCAGCTCGATCGGGTCGGCCTTCATCTCGAGCGCCAGCGCGTCGACCATCCGCTCGACGAGGTAGACGGCCTCGGTGATGCGGAACGAGCAGCGGTACGCGACGCCGCCCGGCGCCTTGTTCGTGTAAACCGCCTTGACCTTCACGTGCGAGGCCTGCAGGTCGTACGAGCCGCAGCAGATGTGGAAGAACCCGGCGGGGAACTTGGTCGGCTGCGCGGTCGAGTCGAACGCGCCGTGGTCGGCGATCACGTCAACGCGCAGGCCGGTGATCTTCCCGGCCTTCGCGCACATCTGCGCCTTCATGATGTAGTCGCGGGCGAAGCCGGTCGACATCAGGTTCTCCGAGCGGTCCTCGATCCACTTGATCGGGACGCCCGCGACGATCGAGCCGGCGATCGCGCACACGTAGCCCGGGTAGACCGGCACCTTGTTGCCGAAGCCGCCGCCGATGTCGTTGCAGCGGATCCGGATCATGTGCTCCGCGAGCCCGGCGACGTGCGCGTAGACCGTGCGGTGCGCGTGCGGCGCCTGGTTGCCGTTGTAGATGTCGAGCTGGCCGGTCTGCGGGTTGAAGTCGGCGATGATCCCGCAGGTCTCGAGCGGCGCCGGGTGACAGCGCGGGTAGATGATGTCGCGCGAGACGACCGTGTCGGCCTCCGCGAACGCCTTGTCGGTCGCGTCCTCGTCGCCCGCCTCCCACGTCGGCGACGCGAGGTTGTCGACCTGGCCGTCCTTGTCGTCGCGGATCAGCGGCGCGTCGGCGTCGAGCGCCTTGCGCGCGTTGACGACGGCGGGCAGCGGGTCGTAGTCGACGTCGATCAGCTGCAGCGCGTCGCGCGCGGCGTACTCGTCGGTCGCGATCACGAACGCGACCTCCTGGCCCTGGAAGCGGACCTTGTCGCCGGCCAGCACGGCCTGCGTGTCGTAGGAGATCGTCGGCATCCACGCCAGCCCGAGCGTCTCGAGGTCCTTGGCCGTGATCACCGCGGCGACCTTCGGGTGCGCGAGCGCCGCCGACGTGTCGATCGAGTTGATCTTCGCGTGCGCGAACGGGCTGCGCAGGATCGCCCCGTGCAGCATCCCGGGCAGGCGGATGTCGTCGAGGTAGGTGCCCTTGCCGCGGATGAAGCGCGCGTCCTCCTTGCGCTTGAGGCGGCCGAAGCCGATCGGGCGTTCGTCGATGGCGGTCATCGCGGGGCCTCCTGGTGCTGTGCGGCCCACTGGACCGCGGCCACGATGTTCTTGTAGCCCGTGCAGCGGCAGATCGCACCGGAGATCGCGGTGCGGATCTCGTGCTCGGTCGGGTTCGGGTTGTCGTCCAGCAGCGCCTTGGTCGTCATCAGCATGCCGGGCGTGCAGAACCCGCAGTGCAGCGCATGCTTCTCGTGGAAGCCCTGCTGGAGCGGGTCCAGCCGCCCGTCGCGCTCCAGCGACTCGACGGTGGCGATCTCGTGGCCCTCGCACATCGCGGCCAGCGCGGTGCAGGACTTCAGCGGCTTGCCGTCCATCAGCACGACACAGGCGCCGCAGTTGGACGTGTCGCAGCCCCAGTGCGTGCCGGTCAGCCCGGGCGTGTCGCGGATGAAGTGCACGAGCAGCGTCCGTGGCTCCACGTCGCGCGACACCGTCTCGCCGTTGATCTTGATCGAGATGTCCATCAGGCCTCCTGCTTGAGCGCGCGGGCCGTCGCGCGGCGCAGAGCGCGTTTCGTGAGCACGCCCGCGAGGTGGCGCTTGTAGTCGACCGGCCCGCGACCGTCGGGGATCGGCGAGCAGTCCTCGGCGGCGATCGCGCCCGCCTGCTCGAACAGCTCGTCGGTCGGCGTCCTCCCGCGCAACAGCTCCTCCGCGCGCGTGGCCTCGATCGTGACCGGGCCGACGGCCGAGAGGCCGATGCCGACGTCGGCGTACGTGTCGCCGTCGAGCCACACCGCGGCGCTGGCCGCCGCGATGGCCCAGTCGCCGGCGCGCCGCTCGACCTTCTCGTGCGCGCTGCCGCCGCCCTTAGAGAGCGGGATGCGCACCTCGGTCACGAGCTCGCCGTCGCCCACCGCGGTCATCCACGGGCCGCGGTGGAAGTCGCTCATCGCCACGACGCGCGCGCCGTCGGCCCCGCGGATCACGACCTTGGCCTTGAGCGCGGCGCAGACCGCGGACAGGTCCTCGGCCGCGTCGGCCTGGCACAGCGAGCCGCCGATCGTCCCGCGGTTGCGCACCACCGGGTCGGCGATCACCGTCTCCGCGTCGGCGAAGATCGGGAAGTGCTGGGCGAGCAGCTCGGACTCGAGCAGCTCGACGTGGCGGGTCAGCGCCCCGATCGCGACCTCGCCGCCCTCCTCGCGGATGTAGCTCAGCTCGGCGAGGTCGTTGATGTCGATCAGGTGCGCGGGGTTCGCCAGCCGCAGCTTCATCATCGGCAGCAGGCTGTGGCCGCCGGCGATCACGCGCGAGTTCTCGATGCTGCGCAGCGAGGCGATCGCGCCCTCGACGCTCGTCGCCCGCTCGTAGTCAAACGGCGCTGGGGTCTGCATCTGGCTCCTCGTATTGCACGGGCGAGTTGGTGCCGATGATCGGCGAGCGCACCGGCCGCGCTCCCGGATACAGCGCGCGCGCCGCGGCGCTGCCGCCGGTGATGTTGCGCAGCACCGGGCCGCCGGCGGGGCTGGCCGCGGCGATCGGCGCCTCGCGGCCCAGGCGCGCCAGCGTCAGCGTGCCCTTCGTGTAGACCTCGCTGATCCGCGGCGCCGTGACGGTCGTGCTCTCCGCGAAGTTGCGGAAGCCCGCCGCGGCGGCTCCGGGGTAGAGCCCTTCGACGAGCCCGACGGCATCCTGCAGGCCGGCCTTCTTGACCAGCAGGCCCTCGAGCGCGTCGACCGCCGCGTCGAGGTTGGCGTTGATGGTCGTGACGACGTCGTTGACCGGCTCGCTCTTGGAGATGATCCCGACGACGCCGGCGATCGTGTCGTCGAGGCCGTCGGCGATCTGGCGCAGCGCGAGGATCGTCGAGACCAGGTAGTAGACGAGCGCGAGCACGATCAGCACGACCGTGATCAGCAGCAGCACTCCGGGAGCGGGCATCACGCGTCGTCCAGGATCACGTCGAGCGAGCCGCCGTAGTTGGCGACCCCCTGCACGGTCTGGATGACCTGCTCCTGCGTCGTGAGCAGCAGCGCAGCGGCGTCCAGGTCCTTCGACCCGGCCTGCGCGACGGTGGCGATCTTGCGGACCGTCGGAACGATGCCGCGCGCCTCGTTGAGCACGTTGCGCAGCAGGATCACGACGACCGGGACCACGACCACCAACAGGACGAGGTCGAGAATCCACCAGAGGGTCATCGTGGCCTCCTCTCGGCCACGACGGCGGCCTTGGACGCGATGCCCGGCAGCGCGGACAGGATGATCTCGAACTGCGCGTTGATCGCCTTCACGGCGGGCTCGAGCGGCCGCAGGTGCTCGGCCTCGACGCCCTCGAGGGCGCCGCCGAGCGTCGCCAGCCCGGTCGAGATGCTGCGCAGGCCGCGGCGAACCTCGAGCAGCGCGGCGGCCAGCACTGCCACGACGACGACGGCGAGCAGGATGCTCAGGGCAGCCATGCCGCTCATGCCGCCACCGGCCCGTAGCCGTCGGTGAGCGCGTTCATGTAGCCGTCCTGCACGACGGCCTCCTCCACGATCAGCCCCAGCACGGGCGCCGTGGCCTCGAGCTTGGGGATGTTGGCGGTGTTGGCGGCGACCTTGCCGGCGATGTCGAGCAGGCCGCCGACCGACGCCTCGATGTCACGCACCGCGCGGATCAGCATGGCCAGCAGGCCGGCGACGACCAGCGCGGCCACCAGGCCGATGATCAGCGCGAGGACCCACGCGCCGTGATTGCTCATTTGCCCACCGCCACCTTTCGCAGCGCCCGGGCGGAGTGCAGGATGCGCACGCCCGAGTCGTTGATGCGGTCGATCCCACCGTCGAGCGCGGTGGTCTGCGCGCGTACGGCCTCGACGCCCCCGACCGCCGTTCTCGCCTGCTTGGCGATGCGCTGCGCGAGCGCGACGATCGTGATGACGATCGCCGGCCGCGATCCCGATGACCACGATCCCGAGCACCAGCCCCAGGGTCCATCCCGTGGAGGCGGCTATCGCGGTTGTCATGTCACACCTCCTCCGCTGTGTTGTGCCCGTTCGGTGGCGCGCTTGAGGACGCGCTCCGTGAGGACGCCGACGACGTGTCGCTTGTACTCCGCCGAGCCGCGCTGGTCGCTGACCGGCCGGCAGGCCCGCGCCGCGAGCTGCCCCGCGTGAGCGAACAGCGCGTCGCTGGGCGGCTGGCCCGCGAGCGCATGCTCCGCAATCGTGCTCGTGATGTCGCCGCCTGCCGCGGCGAGCGCGAGCCCCGCGCGGGCGATCGTGTCGCCCGCGAACTCGAGCGCGGCGCCCGCGGCGACGACGGCCCAGTCGCCGACGCGGCGGTCGACCTTCGCGTACGCGCTGCCGGCGCGGGCGCGGACCGGCACGCGGATCTCGACGAGCATCTCGGCCGGGCCGACCGCGGTCTCGTACGGGCCGCGGTGGAACTCGTGCATGTCCACCACGCGCTCGCCGTGGCTGGCCCGGATCACCATCCGGGCATCGACCGCCGCGCACACGGCCGACAGGTCCTCGGACGGGTCGGCCTGGCAGAGCGCGCCGCCGATCGTCCCGCGGTTGCGGACCACCGGGTCGGCGATCACGCGCTCGGCGTCGGTGAAGATCGCGAGCCGCTGCGCCAGCACAGGACTCTCCAGCAGCGCGTTGTGGCGCGTCATGGCGCCGATCCGCACCTCGGCCTCGCGCTCGTCGATGTAGCCCAGCTCGCCGGCCAGCGGATCGATGTCGATCACGTAGTCGGGCGTGGCCAGGCGCAGCTTCATCATCGGAAGGAGGGAGTGGCCGCCGGCGAGCAGGCGCGCCTCGGGGCCGAGCTGCTCGAGCAGCGCAAGCGCATGCTCGACGCTCGTCGCGCGCTCGTAGCCAAACGGTGCGGGTACCTGCAGGACACTCCTCCTCGCGTTCTCCTCGACACACACCTTGCCGGTGTCTTGCGCAGGTGTCAAAGTCGACCTAAGCGATCGCTTATGACTCTCGCCCAGCTCCAGTCCTTCGTCCTGGTCGCCCGCCACGGGTCGGTCAAGGCCGCCGCGGCCGAGCTCGAGGTGACCGAGCCCGCCGTGTCCGTGGCGGTGGCGGCGCTGCGCAAGGAGCTCGGCGACGAGCTGTTCGTGCGCTCCGGGCGCGGCATCGCGCTGACGCCGGGCGGGCGGCGGCTGGCGGCGCTGGCGACCGAGATCCTCGGGCTCGCCGAGCAGGCGCGGCGCTCGGTGTCCGAGGGCGCCGGCGAGCCGCGGCGGCTCACGGTGCTCGCCACCAGCCTCGTCGCCGAGCACATCGGCCCGCTGATCGAGCTCTTCACGGCGCGCGACGAGGCGCTCGAGATCGCGGTCGAGGCGGTCCCGGGCGCCGCGTTCGCCGAAGCGCTCGAGCACCGGCACGCCGACATCGCGCTCGGCCCGTCGCCGGGGGTCGAGCGGATCGCCTCGGCGCCGTTCCTGCGCTGCCGGATGATCGTGGTCGCGGCGCCCGGGCACCCGCTCGCCGCCGCGCGCGGCATCGCGCCCGCCGCGCTCGGCGAGCAGCGCTGGCTGGTCGGCCAGCCGGCCCTCGACCCGACGACGGCGACCGGGCTCTTCTTCGCGCGCAATTCGCTGGCGCCCGCGGACGTCGCGACCTACTCGAGCGGCGCCGCCGCGATCGCCGCGGCGGCGGGCGGCGAGGGGATCGTGCTGGCCGTCGCGCACACGGTCGTCGACGAGGTCCGCCGGCGCTCGCTGGTCCGCCTCGACGTGCGCGGGACGCCGGTCGTCGAGCTCTGGCACGCCAGCACGCTGGGGCTGGGGCGCGCGCTGCCGGCCGCGCTGGCGCTGCAGCGCTTCGCGACGACGCCGGACGCGACCGCAGCGATCTCCTCGGGCCGCGCCGGGGCCGTCTCCGCGCTCGTCCGCCCGAAGGTCCACGTCACGCTCTGGCGCTCCGTCCAGTCGCGCTGAAGGTTGGCGGCTGGCCGCCAACCTTGCGGGAGCGACCGACAGCGGGCCGCGGGGTGCCTCCCTGGCCGCGTCCGGCGGTGGCCGATTGACTTCGGCCATCGCTTCACACGGACCTCAGGAGACACGGATGCCCGCACTCAAGTACCGCATCATCGGCGGCCTCGCCGCCCTCAGCCTCGTCCTCGCCGCCTGCGGCGGACACGACGACACCGGCAAGCAGCTGCGCCAGCAGGGCGCCGCGCTGAGCGCGGAGGGCGCGGGCATGCAGCAGTTTGCCGCGCGCGAGCAGGCCGACGTGCAGGCCGGGCGCAAGACCCAGGCGCAGGCCGATCAGGAGATCCAGGCCAAGACCGACGCGCTGCTCAAGCACGCGACCGCGGTCGAGGACACGGCGATCGACACGGCCAAGAAGCAGAACGGCGTGCCGTCGGACGTGCAGAAGCAGCTCGACCAGGCCAAGCAGCAACTCGACGCCACCACGAAGTAGTGGACGAGTCCAGAAGTACGACGCATCCCGACGGGCCCGGCCCGCCGCTGCCGGGCGGCGGCCGCCGCCCACGTACCACCAGTATGCGAGCGGCGTCCGCCGCAGGCAGCGACGACCCGTGCATTCGCCGGATCATGCGCCGTACTTCCGGACACGCCCACAGAAGCTCAGGGTCACATCCCGATTGCGTTCCGGCCCGCCACGCGGTTAGGTGGGCCGGTGACGCAGCGCGAGCACCGGGTGGCGATCGAGACGGCGCGGCGCCCGAGCGCGCCCCGGGCCGCCCCCGCGGCGCCGCTGCTGGGGCTGGGAAACCACGCCCTGGCGCGGGTGCTCGCCCGCAAGCCCAAGCCCACGGGGCTGCGCGCCGACGCCGCCATCGACCGCTTCGTGGCCAAGGCGGTCGCGTTCCTGGCCCGCAACGGCGACGGGCGCCTCGTGCAGTACGCGCTCTACCTCGGCGCGGCGGTCAACGAGGAACTGGAGAAGATCGGCTGCCCGGCCGTCGACGTCAGCGTCAGCAAGGACGACTTCCCGGCCGCCGCGAAGTTCATCGCCTCCGACTGGGCGATGGTGCTCAACCCCAAGCAGTTCAGCACCCGCGACGGGGTCGCGACGATGGGCGACCTCAACGCCGACGAGGCCGCGCTGATCGCCGGCCGCGTCGTGCACGAGGCGCGCCACGCCGAGCAGCACTTCCGGATCGCGCGCCTGCAGGCGGCCGAGGGCCAGGACGCCGGCTTCGAGATGAAGGAGGACGCGGCCGCCGCCGCGGCCGCCGCGCCGCTCGACCTCTCCAAGGGCAACACCCAGGAGGTCAAGGAGGCCAAGGAGTGGCGCACCGACGAGATCGGCGACGACGCCACCTACCGCGAGGCGGTCACCGAGTGGCAGGGCGAACTGCTGCCGCTCGTGCGGCTGGCGCACGCCGTCACGGCGAAGGACGCCGCCGAGATCCGCGAGCGCCTCGGCCGCAACCTGCGCGGCTGGGCCAAGCCCGGCCACGCGGCCGACTTCGTCCGCTCGCACCTGGCCAGCGCGCAGGCGCGCAAGGCCACGCAGGTGATCGCCGACGTGACCCGCATCACGAGGGAGTTCGCCCGCACCGAGGCGGCGTTCGCGCAGCTTCCCGAAGACGCCGAGCCGGCCGCGTTCAAGCCGTTCGCCGATGCGTTCGCCGAGCTCTACCGCGCGGTCAGCGACGCCTACCACGACCAGCCGGTCGAGCACGACGCCTACGACGCCGGCACCGCGACGTTCCACGCATTCGAGAAGGCCCGGGCCGCGAAGAACTAAGCGTCGATCCCCGATGGCGTTCGGCGAGGCGATGCGGCTGCGCTCCGCCGCGCCGATCCTGTTTCTCGAGGCGCTCGAGGACACGACGGTGGCCGGCGTCGCGCTGTCGCAGGGACCCGCGTGCTGGGGCTGAGCCGCTACGCGGACACGCACGACGACGGGACGTTCGACCCCGATCGCGACGCCGCGGGAAGCCCTCGCGCGGCAGCAGCCCGGCGAGCACGGCGATCAGGACCGGGCCGGTGTTGATGAGCATCGCCGCCGTCCCCGCGAGAGCGACTCGCCGGCCGCGCGGATCGCCACGAACGCCGACCCCCACGCGGTCACGGTCACGAGCGCGGCGATCAGCGCGGCGACGTCCGCCCGGGTGGGCGCCGTCAACTCCGCTTCAGCCGGCCGGGACGGCGCGCGTCACTGGCCCGCGCCCGAGCACCTCGACGGTCTCGCCGGGCGCGCAGGCGGCGATGTCGTGCGCCTCGTCGCGCAGGCGCCGGCGCAGGATCGCCAGCGCGGGGAATCCCAGCAGCGCGGGGATCACGAGCAGCAGCCCGCGGTAGGCGATCACGGCCACGGCGGCGTCGGCGCCGCCGACGCCGTAGACGATCAGCGTGCCGATCAGGCCGCCGTCGGCGCCGCCGATCCCGCCCGGGATCGGGATCAGGCCGCCGAGCTGACCGATCAGGTACGCGACCAGCAGCACGCCGACCGGCGGGACGTCGTTGCCGAACGCCTTGAAGCAGGCGCCGAGCATCGCCACGTCGAACAGCAGGTAGGCGCCGGCGCCCACGAGGATCGCCCAGTCGTACGAGCGCAGGAGCTCCAGCGTCTCCTCGACGCCCTCGCCGACGGCCGTCGCCGCGGCGGCGATGCGCGTCCGCAGCGACCGCCCGGCCAGCGCGCTCGCCAGCCGCCCGGCCGCAAGCGCCAGCGCGACGATCGCGACGGCGGCCAGCGCGGGCACGAGGCCGAGCACGATGCTGGGCGAGCGGCCGAGCAGCCCACTCGCCAGCCCGAGGCCGCCGAGCGCGAGGAAGACCACGTTGGCGAGGCTGGTCAGCAGGAAGAAGGCGACCGTGCGCCGCGCGATGAAGTCGGTCGCCAGGCCGCCGCGGCGCAGGATCCAGGCGCCGAGCGCGAGTCCCCCGGCGCCGCCGATCGAGAGCACCGAGTTGGCGGCCAGCTCGGACAGCCCGATCTCGCTGCTCGTCCGCCAGCTCATCCTGCGGCAGAAGACGCCGCGGAACACGAGCACGTAGCCGGCGCACGACCCGAGCTGGAGCAGGGCCGCGAACGCCAGCCAGCCCGGGCGGGCGCCGCCGAAGCGATCGCGCAGCGACGCGAGCCCGGGCACGAGCACGATCAGCGCCGCCACGGCCAGCACGATCGCGCCGAGGATCAGCAGCGACCGCCGCAGCGTCGACGGCGAGAACTCGTCCGGCAGCGGCTCGGCGTCGGGGGCCGGCTCGAGGTACTCCACGGTCAAGACCGGCCTGGAAGCCATCGGACGGTCACCGACTGTAACGCCGCGTGTCCTCGCGACGGGCGTCGAAATCTGCGATATTCTTTCAATTAAGATGCCAACGCATATGACAGAGGCTCGCAGCTCACGTCGCTGGTGGGCGCTCGGCGCGCTCAACCTGGCCGTCCTCGCCGTCTCGCTCGACGGCACGATCCTGAGCGTCGCGCTGCCGACGCTCGCGCACGCGCTGGGCGCGTCGGAGTCCGACCTGCAGTGGTTCTCCTCGGGGTACCTGCTCGTGCTGGGCGCGGCGATGCTTCCGGCGGGCGTGGCCGGCGACCGCTTCGGGCGCAAGAAGGTGCTGCTCGGCTCGGTGGCGCTGTTCGGCGTCGGCTCGGCCCTGTGCGCGGCGTCGCCGTCGAGCGGCGCGTTCATCGCCGCCCGCGCGCTGCTCGGCCTGGCCGGAGCGGGCGTGATCGTGATGGCGCTGTCGGCGCTCACCGTGCTCTTCGACAAGGAGGAGCGCCCGAAGGCGGTGGGCGTGTGGGCGGCCGCGAACTTCCTCGCGATGCCGCTCGGGCCGATCCTCGGCGGCTGGCTGCTGACCAACTTCTGGTGGGGATGGGTGTTCCTGATCAACGTCCCGGTCGCCCTGATCGGCGTGGTCGCCGCCTACTTCCTCGTGCCGGAGTCGCACGCGGCGCACAAGCCGGGCTTCGACGCGGTCGGGCTCGCCCTGTCGGTCACCGGGCTGCTCGCGCTGACCTACGGCATGATCGAGGCGGGCGAGCACGGCTGGGGGGCCGCCGGCGCCGTGGCGCCGATGGTCGCCGGAGTCGCGCTGCTGGCCGGCTTCTTCCTGTGGGAGCGCCGGCTCGGCAGGCTTCCCGACGGCGAGCCGCTGGTCGACCCGGCGCTGTTTCACTCGCGCTCGTACACCTGGGGCGTGATCCTCGTCACCGTCGGCATCCTCGCCATGATCGGCGTGCTGTTCACGTTGCCGCAGTACTTCCAGGGCGTCAGGGGCACGGACGCGATGGGCTCCGGTCTGCGCCTGCTGCCGCTCATCGGCGGGCTGCTGCTGGGCTCGCTGCCCGCCGCGCAGGTGGCCCGCCGGGTCGGCGCCAAGGTGACCGTCGCGTTCGGCTTCGTCGTGCTCGCCGCGGGCCTGGCGCTGGGCGCCACGACGGACCTTCAGTCGGGCGAGGGCTTCCTGGCGGCCTGGACGGCGATCGTCGGGATCGGCATGGGGCTGACGATGGCGACCGCGACGTCGGCCGCGCTGGCGGAGCTCTCCGACGAGCGCAGCGGCATCGGCTCCGCCGTGCTGCAGGCGTGCAACAAGACCGGCGGGCCGCTCGGCACTGCCATCCTTGGCAGCGTGCTGAGCTCCGCGTACCTCGCACGCGTCGACCTCGCGGGCCTGCCTGACGCCGCGCGCAGCGCGGCGCGCGGGAGCGTGTTCGGCGGCGTCGCGGTCGCGCAGCGACTCGACTCCAGCGCGTTGCTCGGCTCGGTGCGGGGCGCCTTCGTGCACGGCATGGACGTCGCTCTGCTCGTGTCGGTCGCGATTGCCCTGACCGGCGCCCTCCTGGCCGTGCTGTTCCTGCCGCGCGGGGCGACCGCGCGCGACGCCGCGAGGAAGGAGGCCGCGATTGCCGCAGCGAGTTGAGGGCGCCCCGCCGGGGCTCCGCGAGCGCAAGAAGGCGAGGACGCGCGAGGCGATCCGCGACCACGCCTTCCGGCTCTTCGGCGAGCAGGGCTACGCCGCGACGACGGTCGAGCAGATCGCGGAGGCCGCCGAAGTGTCGCCCAGCACGTTCTTCCGCTACTTCCCGACCAAGGAGGAGGTCGCGCTCGCCGACGACATCGACCCGCTGTTCCTGGAGGCGTTTCGCGCCCAGCCGCCCGAGCTGAGCCAGATCGGCGCCATCCGCAGCGCGGTGCGCACCGTGCTCGACGAGACGCCTTCGGAGGTGCTCGAGCGCGACCGCGCCCGCCAGCGCGTGGTCCTCGGCACGCCGGAGCTGCGCGCGCGGATGCTCGACCAGACGATCGTGACCCTGCGGCTGCTCGCCGAAGTCGTCGCCGAGCGCGCCGGGCGCCGGCCCGACGAGCTGGTCGTGCGCACGTTCGCGGGCGCGGTGATCGGCGCGGCCCTGGCCGCGTTCGCCGCCTCGCTCGACGACCCCGGCGCCGACATCCTGGAACTGACCGACGCGGCGCTAGCCCAGCTGGAGGCGGGACTGGAGCTCTGACGGGATCTCGTTCGGCTCGCCGCGGATCGCCTTGGCGGTCTCGCGCGCCTCGATCGAGGTCCCGGAGGCGTTGAGGTGGATGCCGTCGTCCTCGCGGACCGGCACGTCGCGGCCGCCGTCGCGCACCGTCTCCTGGTAGCCGTGCGGCGTGAAGAGCAGGTCCATCCGCAGCACGCTGACGCCCGCGAGCCCCTGCGCGGCCGCCACGATCGCCTGGTTGCAGACGCGGACGATCGCCGCCCGCGCGGCCTCGCGTGACAGTGGGATCGTCTCGACGTAGACGCGCGCGCGGCCGCCCTGGCGGTAGGTCTCGATCATCGCCCGCACGCGGCGCGTGTACTCCGCGACCCATGGCGCTCCGCAGCAATCGTGTGCGACGCCGTCGGGCGACGTGATCGGGAACCCCTCGATGGCCCCGATCGACACGACTGTGACCGCGGGATGCAGGCTCGCGGTCTGAGCGCGCGCGACCTTCAGCCACGCGATGTTGCTGATCTCGGCGCCCGGGAACACGGCGCTGCGAACGTCGAACTCGCCGAGGTCGTCGCCGAGCGCGCTGTCGACGCCGTTCATCGTCGAGTCGCCGGTGGCCAGCAGCAGCGGCCGGCGCCGGGACGGGACGGGGTTGACGCCGACGGCGATCGCGGCGCGCGCGTGGAACCGGCGGACCTGCAGGTCGAGCCGGTAGGTGCCGCGGCGTGCGGGGCGCAGCCGCAGCGAGCGGTGGCTGACCGCCGCCGGGAACGCGAGCCGGCGGCAGCCGCGCCGGCCGGCCGGTTCGGTGGTGCAGAGCCGCGTCCGGATCCCGCCGATCCCCCACGTGTCCGTCACCACGACCCGCGCGCGCCGGCCGCGCCGCGCGCGCCGCGGAGCGGTGAGCGTGAAGCGGTGCGCGCAGGCCGGCGTCAAGGCCGTCGCACCGCCGCGGACGAAGCGCCCGCCGGCCAGCGTCGCGGTGGCGCGAAAGTCGCGGACGTGGCGCCCGCACAGCCAAGGCACCGCGGCGGTCAGGCCGGTCAGCGGCTCGCCGGGCTGGGCCACCGTGCCGAGCCGATCGTGCGCGGCCGCGCACGCACTCGTAGAACGTGACCGGGACGCCGCCGGCGTCCTCGAAGTAGAGGTCGACGACCCCGACGTGGTTGGTGCCGGTCACGAGGTTGTGCGCCGTGTCGACGTCCGCGCCGCCGGCGGTGACCGGAGCGCAGACCGACGCCGCGGACGGCGCGCTCGGAGTCAGCGCCAACGCCGCCAGCGCGGCGAGGGCGGCCGCGGCGGCGCGCAGCGACTTCGACGAGCGACCCGACTGACCCATCGCCATAGGCTGGCACGCGACGCGGTCGCGACAGCTCGGTTCGCCTCCGCGTCAGTAGTCGACCGCGGCGCGACTGCGGTACGGGCCCGATGCGGGCCCGCCCACGCGCTGATTGCCTGTGCAACGACCGAGATACCCGGCCGTGAGGAGGCCCCGCATGTCCACCACCGAGTCCTCGGGGCAGCACAGCCTCCCCGCCGACGACGAGACCACCCGCAGCGAACGCATCGAGGAGCGCCTCGCGCGCATCGAGGTCCGGATCGAGCGCGGCAACCGTGAGGGCCGCCGTGCCGGACGGGCATTCGCCGTGTTCGCGGTCTTCGCACTTCTGATCTCGCTCGGCACGATGATCGCCGTGGCCGTCAAGCTCGACGCCAAGTCGACCACGAAGACGGTCGTCCAGGCGCCGGCCGCCGCCGCCGTCACGAAGCCGCAGCCCGTTCCCGCCAGCCAGGTCGCGGTGGGCCTGCGCGAGTTCACCGTGCAGCCCTCCTCGACGGTCGGCCGTGCCGGCCGCATCACGTTCGCGGTCCACAACACCGGCACGGTGACCCACGAGTTCGTCGTCGTCCGTACCGACAAGCCGGCGGGCGATCTGCTCAAGGGCGCGCGGGCCGACGAGAGCGGCAACGTCGGCGAGACCGGCGACCTGCAGCCCGGTCAGGCCAAGACGATCGGCCTCGACCTCAAGGCCGGCCACTACGCGCTGCTGTGCAACCTCCCCGGCCACTACGCCGCCGGGCAGCACACGGACTTCACGGTGCGCTGACGGGGTGCGGGCAGCGTACCGGTGACGACGTAGACTCCGGCCGATGTTCCGCCTGGCCCGGCGCCGCATCGGAGCGGCGCTCGACCGCCGGTTCGGCGGCGTGAACGTGCGCGTCGAAACGGTCGGCGCGCGGGTCGACGGCCTCGTGTCGGGAGTCCAACGGCTCGAGCAGTCGCTGGCCGCGACCGCCGCGGAGCTCGCAGCGATGCGGGAGACGAACGCCGCCGCGCTGCGCTGGCTCGTGCAGGACCACGTCGTCCTTCCCGCCTGAGTACGGGAGGTTCGCCGTTCAGGGCGCGCTCGTCCACGCAGGGCTCGGCTTCTTCGAGCGCACACTCGCCGCCGAGGCCTTCGCGACGCCCAACGACTGGTTCCGCGTCGAGGCGATGCTGCGCGCCGGGGTGCGCTTCGGGATGCACGACGAGATCGTGTTCGACTACTACCCGTCGCTCTTCCGCGAAGGCTAGAACGCGGCGCTCGCGGCCAGCCGGTCCTCCAGCGCGCGCGAGGCGCCGTCGAGCTCCGCGGGTGGGCGCGCGGCCCACCAGGCGAGCCGCTCGCGCGCGCGACGCACCTCGGTGATGAGGTCGCACCCGGAGGCCAGGAAGCTGCGGGAGATGAGCGCGGCGGACGCTCCCAGCCGCGCGTGCTGGGCGTAGATCAGGTCCGCCGGGATCGGGAGCTCGGTATCCGAGAGCCGGCCGATGCCCCCGACGCCGAGCGGCACCCCGGCCTCGCGGGCGGCACGCGCGACCCGTTCCATCGCCGGGCTGACCAGCACCTCGAAGCGGACGCGCAGGCCCAGCCCGATCGCGAGGTCGTTGATACCGACGTGCAGCTCGTCGAGCCCGTGCACGCCGACCACGGTCTCGACGTCCGCGAGCGCTTCGGGCGTCTCCAGCAGCCCGACGACGCTCGCGCGCCCGGCCACGATCTCCGTGAAGCGCGCGAGCTCCTGGGCCGTGCGAAACATCGGCAGCATCAGTACCCGCCCGGCAGCGCCGACAGGGCGGCCGGGGCGGCTGCGACGTTCGTCCGTTGCAGCCGCCGGCGATCGCCGCGCGCGCGCCGCGCGGTAGCCTGGAAGTATCGCTGAGGTCACCCAATCGCTGCTCGCCGCCGGCTTCGTCGAGACGGTCTTCCACTGCCCGTCCTGCGGGCTGTCCGGGACGAGCCTGTCGCGCCCGGCATCGCTGCTGGATCGCACGTGCGTGGCCTGCGACGCGCCGGTCGTCACCACCGTGCTGGACCGTTTCTCGCGCCAGCACTGACGCGCCTCTCACACTTTTCACACATTAATGGTGAGGACGCTCCTCACCATCTGATATTCGAATACTCATATTTGCGCGAGTGATGAGTCATCTCCACACCCGGGGGGTGGACACACCTCGGGCCGCGCCGTCAGATTCCGTACGGGCCGCCTACTCCCGAGACGGGAAGTGAGCGGTCCCGGGTCTTGCACGTACTAGAGGAGGGCTTGGTCACATGAAGCCATGGAAGGTCACGCGCACGCGCGGCGCGTGTGTAGGACTGCTCGCGTTCGCGCTCGTCGCGGCGCCGGCGCGAGCTGACGACGGAGTCACGCTGACGCGGTTCAAGCTGGGGTCTATAGAGAGTTCGTGCCCAAAACCGGGTTAAGCCGCGACGGCGGGCCCGGCGTTGAGCTCGCGGTACGCGCTGCGGTCGCGTAGGGCTTCGGTGAGGGTGATGCGGTAGCGGCCGGTGAGCGTGAGGTGGTCGCTGCCCAATGGGCTGAGCCGCTCGATGTCGACGTCATCGACGCGCAGGCCCGCGGCGGCGAGGTGGTCGAGGTCAGGGCGCGTTGGGTGTAGATCGTGTTGTAGAGGACGATCGCGTTGATGATCAGGCCGAGCGCGCCGAGCTGTTCTTCTTGGCCTTGTCGGTAGCGCTGGCGTAGTTCGCCGCGGTAGCCGTGGCAGACGTCGCGGGCAAGGGCGTGGCGGCTTTCGCCGCGGTTGAGCTGGGTCAGGATCCGCCGCCGGAAGGGCTGGTCGTTGCAGTAGTCCAGCAGGTGGATCGTCTTCGCGGCGCGGCCGAGGTGCTGCAGCGCGCGGGCGAGCGAGGCGAGGTGGCGGGTGTGGCTGCGCAGCGCACGGACGAGCTGGCTGGCGGTCGTGTGGCGCTGCAGCAGGCTGCCGGCGATCCGGAGCAGGTCGTCGTAGTGCTGCTCGACGAGCCGCGTATTGACCTGGTGGCGCGCGAGCGCGTTCAGCGGGCCGTAGTCGGTCGGGTTGATGCGCCAGAACGTCGCGCCGCCGGCGTCCGCGAGCCGCGGCGAGTACTGGTAGCCGAGCAGGCGGAACAGGCCGAAGATCACGTCGGTGTAGCCGGCGGTGTCGGTCATGATCTCGCGCGGCCGCACGCTGGTCTGCGGATCCAGCGGGCCATCGAGGATGTACGGCGCGTCGGGCTGGGTGCCGGTGATGACGACCGTGTGCAGGCCGGCGTAGTGGTCGGCGGTCGTGCCGAGCAGCGTGACGCCGCGGCGGCGGTCGAAGTAGCGGCGGTTGTAGGCGGCGTGGATCGTGCGCCTGGGGACGACGAAGCGCAACCCGTCGATCGACGCTACCTCGCCGCCGCCCCAACGCTCGGCGAGCGGCAGCTTGGCGTGAACGTCGACGATCCGCGCGTTCGCGGCCGCGAGCGTTTCGGGGCGCAGGTAGCGCTGGGCGACGTAGCGCAACCGGGCTTCGCGCAGCGCCGGGTTGCTCCCGTCGATCAGCGGCTTGTAGCCGACGTTACAGGCCTGCGCGACGAGGACCGCGCACAGGCTGGTGGCGAGCCCGTCGAGCTTGGCGCCGGGCTCCTGGTCGTTGGTGAACGCCTCTATGAACCCGGTCTTCGCGGCGATCTCGAGCACCAGGACGGGCAGGTCGGCGGCCGGCAGCAGCGCGTCCACGCGCTCACGCAGAGTCGTGAGCGTGGCGGGCTCGGGCAGCGCGTCGAGCTGCTCGACGCGCAGCCCGCCGGCGGCGAGCTCGTGGATCGGATGCTCCGGCGTGAGCCCCTCGCGCGTGCGCTGGTAAGCCTCGTCGAGCTCGCCGCCGAGCTGCTCGAGGAACCGGCCGGGGTGCGCGGGCAGCGACAGCGAGCGCTGCGTGTCTTCACGCGATGCATCCCAGGCCGCGTCGCCGAGCAGGCTCGCGCGCGCGTCCGCGTGCCGCTCGCTCGGTGTGACGTAGACGTCGCGGCGGCGCAGCGCGTCGCGCAGGCCCTCAAGCGCGCACATCGTGTACGCGCCCCGGTCGATCTCGCCCGGCTTGGGTTCGACGAGTGCGCGCCACGGCCGCGACACAAACCCGGTCGGCAGCGTCTCGGGCGTGAGGGTTCGCTGTCCGGCCGCTTGGCGCAGGCCGTCGAGGGCGGCGAGGATCGGCTCGCCGGCGTCGTTGGCCAGAAACGTGATCGTCTCAAGCAGCGCGGGCAGGTAGCGACGCACGCCGCGATAGCGCGACAGCACGAGCTCGCGCGCGCGGTCATCAGGCGACTTGGCGAGGCGCGCCATGGAGCTGACGGCGTCGGCGAGCTTGTCGCGCGCCACGGCCGCGAACACGGCATCGCGGACGGACCCGCGGACCGTGTCGTCGAGCACGATCCGGCAGGCGTCCACGAGCATGCGGCCGGCGTGGTCGAGCGCTTCGCCGTCGGCGAGGCGTTCACGTTGGCTTTGCGCCCTGACGCGCAGCAGCAGCTCGCCATGCAGTCGATCGAAGAGCTCCAGCGCATCGTCTTGGCCGCGCTCGGTCGCGGTGATCGCGAACGCCGTCAGCGTCGCGATCCGCCGCGCGTCGCTCATCTTCGCGATGTCCGCCGCTCGGCAGCGTTCGGCGTCGACCATCAGCGCCCGCAGCCGCGCGACCGGCAACGCGTCCAGACCGCCGAGCCCGTCGGCGAGCTCACGCAGCTCCCGTACGCGCGCGAGCCCGTTGACCAACCCGCCGATCGTCGGCTCGACCTCGGGGCGCCGCAGCCGCTCGAGCACGGACAGGCGACGGCCCGCCGGGGTCTGCAGCAGCGCGGCGAGACGTTCGCGCTGCTCGCTCGTGGGCGTGTCGGCGAGCAGCGCGAAACCGCGCGCGTCAGCGTGCTCGCAGGCGCTGCCGACCAGTCGCCACAGGGTGCGGTATCCGGGCAGCAAGATCCGCCGCGCGGTCAGATGCTCGGCGGCCCGCGTAAACAGGACACGGTGGCTCTCGGCGCTGATCCACGCCCGGGCGCGCAGCCACAGCGCCAGCTCGTCCTCGACGCCCTGGTCGCCGAACGGGCGGTAGCCGTAGGCGCGGCGGATCTCGGCCTGGTGCTCCCAGCGCGCCTCACCTTCGCCGTAGCCCTCGAGGGTCGTGCCGGCGGGGACGCCGATCTCGCGGATCGTCCAGCCGAGCACGCTCGCGGGAGCGTCAGCGGGGTTCTCCAGGAAGCGGCCGAGGTAGCGCACCGTGCCGAGCTGCACCGCGAACCCGAGGCGACTGGCGTCGCCGCGACGCGTCGCGATCGGGTGACGATCATCGTCGGTGAAGAAAAGCAGCCGGCGAGCTCGTCGGGCGACAACTCACGCGTGAACCGACCGTAGTCCTGCGCGCCATGCCGCATGTCGCGGACGGGAAGCGCAGCACCCGCGCGTCAGGCGTCACGGCTCGATCTCAAGGGCGTCCATCGCGGCCTGACGATCGGCCGCCGACGGCAGGCTGTAGCGCCGCGTCGTCTCCAGCCTCCGATGCCCCGCGAGCTCGGCGACCAGCACGATGTCATTGCCGCCGCGCACGAGGTTTGTCACGCACGTGTGGCGCAGCACGTGCGCCGACAGCTGCAGGCCGGCGCGGCGCGCCGTGTTGCGGATCACCAGATCGACCGCGCGAGCCGACAACCGGCGCCCCTGCGGCCCGACGAACAACGCCGGCTCCGAGACGTCGACGCGCTTGGCACGCTCCTTCAGCCACACCTCGAGCGCGTCGCGGACGGGCTTGTTCAGCGGCACCTCGCGATAGAAGTCGCCCTTGCCCGCGCGCACGACAAGCAGTCCCTTACGCGCTGAGAGACGAGCGTCCGCGAGGTCGAGCGCCACGAGCTCGCAGAGGCGTAGCGCTGTGTACAACAGCAGCACCACGATCGAGCGGTCACGCGGCTTGGAGTCCTCGGCCGCGCGCACCAGCGCGCGCTGATCGTCCTCCGACAGCGCACGAGGTGCCGACTGCGCCAACCGCTCGCGCGACACGATCGCCGGGCCGAGACCGAGGAAGCGGTTGAAGTGATCAACCGCCGCCAACGCGAGGTTCACGGACGCGGGCTTCCAGCCCTGCTCGACCTTGAGGTGGCGCTTGAAGTCGCGCGCGGCGTGATCGCGCGCTCGTGGCTCGGCGAGCGCCGCGGCCGCCTGTGGCCGCTCGGCCAGCCAGCGACCATACGCTCCGACGTGACTGGCGTACGCGTCCCGCGTTCGTGTTGCCAGCGGCGCGCGCTGCAGGTTCTCGACGTAGCGCGCGACCGCGTCCGGAACACCGCCGTCCACGACGCCGCGCTTGTTAGTAGAAGCCGATTCGGCTGGTTGCGGGGACGCCACGACCGGATTAGTAGCCGGACCGGCGGACAGAACCGGCGTCTAAGGTGCCTTAGACGCAGCGCCAACCTCGGCTGCTGCGTTGTCCAAAGCGCTAACGCGGCGAGACGCGCGCATAGTGCCGCCTTTCCACAGAAGCGCATATTTCGACCGTCGTCGAACAAGATGTTTGTCCACGGTACGAGGACTTTCGCGGAGGCGCTCGCCGTGCGTTGGGTGAGGAGTGGGAGCGACCGGTTTCCGAGCGGTCAGCGTGGCGAGCGCGGCTCGATGAGCGCCGTGATCCTGGCGGCCTCGGCGATCGGGTCGCCGTTCAGCGCGAGCATGCCGCTGCCCTCCACGGCCGCGGGCCCGGCGAGTGCCACGCGGTAGCGGCGGGCGAGTTCGCGCAGCGGCTCCAGGAGCGGCTCGACGCGCGCGCCAGTCACCGCGGCGAGGACGACGAGGCTGGGCTGCACTTCGCCGCTGACCTCCTCGACGGTCTCGACGGGCGTGTCCGCGCCGAGGTAGACGATCCGCCAGCCACGTGAGCGCAGCGCGAGCCCGAACGCGATCAGCCCGAGATCGTGCTGCTCGCCCGGCACGCAGGCGAGCAGAGCGACCGGGCCCATCCCCAGGCCCCAGCCGCGAGCGATGCCGAGCAGCCGGCCGCGCAAGACGCTCGAGGCGAAGTGCTCGTGCGCGATCGTGGCTTCGCCGCGTTCCCAGCGTGCCCCGAGCTCGCGCAGGTAGGGCAGGATCACCTCGCCGAGCAGCGTGTCGACGGTCACCGTGGCGAGCGCCCGGTCGAGGATCGCCTGGGCGCGCGGTTCGTCGAAGTGGTCCAGCGCGGCGGCGAGATCCTCGCGCATCGCCGAGGGCGAGAGCGCGGCCGACGGAGCGGGCTCCGCGGTCCCGGCACGCATCGCCAGGGTGGCCGCCTGCGCGGCGGCCAGTCCTGCGTCGAGGTGCTCGCGCATGACGCGGACGCGATCGAGGTCTGCTTGCGAATAGAGGCGCAGGCCGCCGGCCGAGCGGGTCGGGAGCAGCAGGCCGTAGCGGCGCTCCCACGCGCGCAGCAGCTCGGGGCTCACGCCAGAGCGTTTGCTCAGCTCGCCGATGCGCAGGACGCCGTCGTCGGACACGCAAGAGTTATACAGAACTTAGACAAGATCTTGACAGATCCGTTCCGGGGTCGGTACCGTACAGCATCTGTACAACACCTCTACAGACGATGTACGAAGAGCTGATCGCCGTGCGGTTGGAAGGACATCGTCCACTGATCAGGCGGCCAGACGCCGTCCCGCAGTCAAGGAGACCCGCAATGCGTTCGTTCCGCAGCATCCTCGCCGTGTCCGCCGCCTCTGCCGTCGCGCTCGCCGCGGCCGGGCCGGCCTCCGCAGCCGTCCAGGTCGATCGTGGCGCTCCCGCCGCCGAGAAGAACATCGTCGAGACGGCGGTCGCGGCCGGACAGTTCAAGACCCTCGCATCGCTGCTGGACCAGGCGGGTCTCGTCGAGACGCTCTCGGGAAAGAGCCGGTTCACGGTCTTCGCCCCGACTGACGCGGCGTTCGCCAAGGTGCCCCAGGCCACGCTCGATGCACTCGCCAAGGACAAGGCCAAGCTGCGCGCCGTGCTGCTCTACCACGTGGCCAAGGGCAAGCTGACCGCATCGAAGGTCATCAAGCGCAAGTCGATCAAGACCCTCAACGGCGACCGCGTCAGCGTCCGCGTCCGCACCGGCAAGGTCTACGTCGGCGGCGCGCGCGTCACCACGCCCAACGTCCGTGCCTCCAACGGCGTCATCCACGTCATCAACAAGGTGCTGATCCCTCGCTAGCACCGACTCGTCGCCTCCGCGTCGCCCGCTCCGGGCGGCGCGGAGCATCCGGCGTACGACCAGCGAGGATCAAGAATCGGCCTGATGGCACGATCATCAGCGCCGAGCTCACGCCGAAGGGCCCGCTGCGCGCACTCGACCTCGCGCTGACCGGCCGCCGAGCCCGGCGATCCCGCCCGACGATTAGGAGGGGGCAGTGGATGGCTCGAACATAGCCGCGTGTCTCGATCACACGCGGCTTCACTGCTGCATCGCCGCCATACGCACTCGAGCTAGTAGTGCCGGCAAGCCCTGCCAGGCGGGCGGCGGCCGTTCTGTTCGGCGTCGCGAAAGCGCCTTTTGGCGAACGGCGTTGGCTGGTCGCGCTCTCCCGCTCAGACGAGCAGGAGCGATCCCTCGCCTATCCGCCGGCGAGCGCGCCGGCGTAGACCTGCCAGGCCAGCGCGCTCTTGGCGACGAGGCTGAGGATGAGATAGACGCGCTCGACGAATGCCGGGTCTGCCCAGCGGCCGCGCCCGCGGTACTGCAGCCACATGTTGACTGCGAAAGTGTTGAAGAGTAGGAACAGGGTGATGAAGATCGCGACGACGAAGCCGGGCACGCCGTTGCCGTCGGTGGTGGAGATGATGAGTTGGGCGGTGATTGCGATCCACGGCGCGGCGCCGATCACGCACCCGTAGATGAACGGCCGCCAGTCCACCTCGTCGCGGTCGGCATTCGTCTGCTCCTGCACGAGCCCGAAGAGGATCATCGCTGCGTTCGCCCCGAACAGGGCGATCAGGGCGACGAGCTCGCTGACACCGGCGAGCATCGCGATGAGCACGACCATGAGCGACGCGCTGACTGAGTACTCCCACCAGCGCGCCGGATTGATCCCGCGCGCGACGTTCGCCTCATACCAGCGGCGCGGCCGTCCGCCGCTCAGCGTGAGGTGATCGACGGCGGCGAGCAACAGGAACGCGCCGACCAGCCAGTCGATCCGCAGGCTGCCGAGGCTCGCAGAGCCGTAGTCGCCGGCGCCGGGGGGCCCGATCAGGAACGACGCCGTGACGGGGAGCGAGGCGGCAGTCGCGATCGCGAGCAGGACGACCGCCTGCAGCGCGTGCGCCGAACCGACGATGACGTTCAGACGGCGCAGCCGGGAGGCCGCCGCGGCGTCGAGTTGGGTTGGCGCACGGTCGGTCATGTCCCCAAGCTACGGCTGCGGGAGAGAAGCGGACGACCGGCGCGGCCGAGATGGGGTCGCTTGTGAGCGATCCGGCGCCGCGTCCCGTAGAGGGAGGAGTGATCGGCTCCCTGCTCGACACGATCCTCGACCGCACGATCGTTGCCGGCTACACGAGCGCCGGATACCGGATCCGCAGCTCTGGGTGGGGCGCGGACGATCTACCGGCGATGGACGGCAGGACGGTCCTCGTCACCGGTGCGACCTCGGGGCTCGGCCGGGCGGCCGCCGAGGGGTTTGCGGGGCTCGGCGCGAGCGTCTGGCTGCTCGCGCGAAGCGAGGAGCGTGGGGAGCGAGCGCGCGCTGCCGTGGTCGAGGCGACCGGGAACCGCGACGTGCGGGTATGTCGGTGCGACGTCAGCGACCTGCGCGACGTGCGGGCCTTCGCCGCGCGCTTCACCGCCGACGCGCCGCGCCTCGACGTCCTTGTCAACAACGCCGGCATGCTGCCGCCGGAGCGGACGCTCTCTGCGGATGGCAACGAGCTCGCGCTGGCGACGAACGTGCTCGGACCGTTCCTGCTCACGAACCTGCTGATCCCCCTGCTCGCGGCGAGTTCGCCGTCGCGGGTCATCAGCGTCTCCTCGGGCGGGATGTACACGCAGCGGCTGCATGTCGAGGACCTGCAGTCCACGGACGCGAAGTTCGACGGGCCGACGGTGTATGCGCGGACCAAGCGCGCGCAGGTGGTCCTGACCGAGCTCTGGGCGGAGCGGCTCGCCGGCAACGGGGTGGTCGTGCACGCGATGCACCCGGGCTGGGCGGACACGCCGGGCGTCGCGTCCTCGCTGCCGCGCTTTTACCGGCTGACCGGGCCGCTGCTGCGCAGCCCGGAACAGGGGGCCGACACGATTGTCTGGCTCGGTGCGGCTGCCGAGCCGGGCGAGTGCTCCGGCGGCTTCTGGCACGACCGCAGACGGCGCCCAACGCATCGCGTGCCGTGGACCAGGGAGCCGCTCGAGGATCGCGAGCGGCTCTGGCGCGAGTGCGAGCGTCTCACCGGCTGGCACGCAGTCCCGGTTCCGACTCCGACCCATGCGCAACCGTAGGGAGAAGCCGATGGCCCACTACACCGCAAGCGTCGAAACACCGCGTCCCCCGGCCGAGACGTTCGCGTACCTGAGCGACTTCTCCACAACGCAGGAGTGGGATCCGGGCGTCGTCGAGGCGCAGCGGCTCGGTGATGCCCCGGTCAGCGAGGGGACGGAGTTCCGGCTCGTGGCCGACTTCCTGGGCCGCAAGGCCGCGCTGACTTACCGGATCGTCGAGTTCGAGCCGGGCAAGGCGGTCACGCTGCGGGGCGAGAACGCGACCGTCGTCTCACTCGACCGGATCACGTTCGAGCCGTCCGATGGCGGCACGCGAGTCACCTACGACGCCGACCTCGCACTGAAGGGGCCACTGCGGATCGCCGACCCCCTCCTCGGGCTCGCTTTCGGCCGCGTCGGTGACCGCGCGCTCGAAGGTCTGCGCGAAGCGCTCGGCAGTCGCGACCCGGCACGGCTCCCGCCGCTCTCGGGACGCAGCCTCGACGGGCGCCACCACACCTTGCCCGGCGACCTGCGCGCGCAGCACACGTTCATCGTCGCCGCGTTCCGTCGCGAGCAGCAGGTGCTCATCGACGAATGGCTGCCGTGGCTGGTCGACCTGGAGGAGCGCCGCCCGGACGTCGCCATCTACGAGCTGCCGGTCCTCTCATCGGCGTATTCGCCGGCCCGCTGGTTCATCGACGGCGGCATGGCGCGCGGCGTCGGGACCGACGCCGCGCGCGCCCGGACGATCACGGTCTACACCGACGTCGGGAAGGCCGTGCGCGAGCTCGGACTGCCCGGTACCGACACGATCGGCGTCCTGCTCGTCGACCGCTCGGGCCGCATCCTCGCCCGCGAGCACGGCGGCTTCGACGACGAGAAGACGATGCGGCTCACCGCGGCGCTCGAGCGCTCGAGCGACGACGCCTGACGTCGCTGCCAGATCCAGCGCGCTTGCTCAGGGATGACCAGCGGCAGCGACACAGCTCCCAGCCTGGCGCGGTACGCCGGAGCGCCCGCAGGCTGACTGATCCCGGCCTGCATAATGCTCCGGTGGCCCGGGAGCTGAGAGGACCGTAGCGTTGGCGCGGCGCGCGCTCGTGACCGGCGCCACCGGGTTCGTGGGCGGCCGGCTGGCCGCTGCGCTCACCGATCGCGGCTGGGCGGTGCGCTGTCTCGTGCGCGACCGGTCGCGGGCGCAGGGGCTAGCAGACCGCGGCTTCGAGCTGCACGAGGCCGACGTGCTCGATGCGGAGGCGCTGCGCGGGGCCGGAGAGGGAGTCGAGATCGCCTACTACCTGATTCACGCGATGGGGCGCGGGAGCACCCGGGGCGGGTTCGAGGAACGCGAGCGCCAGGGCGCGCGGAACTTCGCCGAGATGGCCAAGCGGGAGAGAGTCGCCCGGACCGTCTACCTCGGCGGGCTGGGCGACCGCCCAGCGTCGGCGCACCTGCGCAGCCGCCACCGGACCGCCGAGATCCTCGCCGCACTTGGGCCCCCTCTCACCTACTTCCGGGCCGGGATGATCGTCGGGGCGGGAAGCGAGTCCTACCGCACGCTGCGCTACCTCGTGCAGCGGCTTCCCGCGATGATCGGCCCCGCGTGGCTCAAGACGCCCACGCAGGCGATCGCGATCGACGACGTGACCGCCTACCTGGTGGCGGCGCCCGACGTCCCCGCCTCAGCCGGTCGCGAGGTGCAGATCGCAGGTCCCGACGTCCTCTCCTACGGCGAGATGCTCGATCTGATGGCGGATGCCCTCGGCGTGCGCCGGCGCCCCCGGGTGCCGGTGCCGCTCATCACACCGTGGCTGTCCTCACTCTGGATCGGACTCGTCACCCCGGTCGACGCGGGAGTCGCCCGCCCGCTCGTGGAGGGCCTCTCGACACCCACCACCGTCACCGACAGCTCGGGGGCCGAGCTCTTCGACATCCACCCGATGCCCTTCATGGACGCGCTCCGCAAGGCACTCGACGAGGATCACGACGCGCCCGCCGAGGCGGGATGAGTGCTCACCCGCTCAGAGCCGTCCGCGGCAGCGACGGATCAGCTACGAGCAGGGCTCGCCGCCTTCGCTTCCAGTGCCGTGGCCGGGCCAGCCGTGTCCGCCTCGCGGGCCTCGCCTGCTCCCGGCAAAACATCGTTCAGGTCGCCTCCAGCGACCCGCTGTTCTCGACGCGTCTACGGCTTCGCGTGCGCGGCGATGCATCGCGGCGGTCATCGGACAGGCGTGGACTTTGGCTCGAGGACGACGACCGCCGTCTCCGATGAGCGGAGCGCCGCGTATGCGTCCAGCTTCTTGTCGATGTCCCGCCACCTGGCCCACAAGCGTGAGCGCTCCTCTCCCTCTGCGGCCCGTGCCGTGACCATGCACGGCCCGTCGCCGAGATCGACTCTCGCTGCGGGATGCGCTTGGAGGTTGAGCCACCACACGGGCTCGTCGTCGGCCCAGCCGTTCATCGCCAGCGTGACGAGGTTCGGACCGTCTGGATGTACCCAAGGATCACGCTTCGCTCCATCTCCGTGCGACGCCCAATGGCGGTGAGTCGCAGGGTGCCCCACCGGCTCTTCCTCGGACGCCACAGACCCACGCGACCACCGGTGACGCGATAGATGCCGCGATGCGTGTGCCAGAACAGCCGGGCGAACCCCCGAGGTGGGAGTCGCGACCGGTTCTTGCGTTTGTCGGACATGGGTTCACTCCTGAGGGCAGATCATGATGCGAGCCTCACACGAGGCGCCCGGCCAGGCATCGAGACGACAGCGAACGAGCGCTTCGTAGTAACCCATGTCGCGCAAGAGCCGCCCGTTGAAGGGCACATTGACGGGCCGTTATCTTGGGCACCGGCGAACACCCGCTCACGGACACAATGCAGGCGCGCAGCCTGCTCGCGGGAGACGCCCGCTGCGGAGGACCAGCAGAAGCGCCACTCGGCCGAACCCGTCGCCGGCGATGCATAGGCACGACGTCGGCGCGTGGGCGCACGCCAACGCGGAGCTCGAGCACCGTCGCTGTCGCAACGAGGCAAACGGAGAAGCGACTCCCGTACGGCGGCAAAGGCATGCTTTTCGACGAAACGGGCACTTCCGACCCGCTGCCGCCCTCCAAGCAACACGGGAGGGGAAGCCTCACGGCCGCTGCGCATCGCGCTGGTCGAGTCGCTTACGCGACCGCGGCACCTACCGCGGCCTCAACCCGACGCCCCACGTCGCGGCTTAACCCGGTTTTCCGCACGAACTCTCTATAGACCCCAAGCTGCCGGATGCGGCGATGGTCGACCAGCTCAACGAAATGGGCGCCGACCTGGCCGAGAACGTCGTCCCCGGCGACGGCGGCGCGGTGTACGTCGACGCGGTGGTGTCGCCGCAGGAGAAGGCGGAATACCAGGCGCTCGGCGCCGAGCCGGTGGCGACGCTGCAGGACGAGGCGACCGCGCAGGCCAACAAGGCCGACCGCGACGCCGCGCTGGCCGAGCAGGCCGATTCGCTCGCGAACCTCAAGGCCGGCAAGGGGGTGCGCAAGGCTCGCGGCGCGGGCCTGGCGGCTGACACCGTGCAGGCGCAGCGGGCCGACTACTTCGAGAACTACGCCGGGCGGTTCCTCTCGATCGAGGGCTGGACCAGCGCCGGCACCAACAGCGGCACGCGCTACTCGGGCCCGGCGCTGACCGCGTCGTGGCTGGACGCGTCCGGCAACACGGTCGGCACCGGCACCCTGTCGGCGTTCGTCGACGACAGCGTCTACCAGTACCACACCAACCTGTTCCGCGTGGGCAACGTCGGCGACGGCGGGACGATGCCGGCGACCGTCCGCGTCGCCAGCGCCAACGGCGGCGTCGACACGATCGCGGTCAAGCAATGGGTCTCCCAGTCCGGCAGCGGCCAGTACCCGAACGGGTTCCTGAAGGACTTCAACACGCACTATGTCGACCCGCAGGAGGCGATGGCGAAGATCCGGGCGCTGCAGGCCGAGTTCCCGAACATCTCGAAGCTCATCGACCTGCCGAACAAGACGCCGGGCTACCAGCGCCTGTCGCAGGCGATCGTCGGCACCACCACGCCGTACAACCCGCAGATCACGTCGCTCTCGAGCGCCGGCACGGTCGCGAGCGCCGACCAGCCGAAGGCCGTCGTCGTGACGTCCAAGCTGATGGGCCAGAGCGGCGGCAACACCGAGTCGATCACCATCACGAACCCCAACGGCGCGGCCGGCCAGGCGCTGTCGGTCAGCTTGAGCGGCAAGGACATCACGGTCAACCCGGCCACCGACGCGACCGGCGCCATCACCAGCACGGCCGCCCAGGTGATCGCCATCTTCATCGTGCCGGTCATCAACATGGACGGCGCCGCGTACTCGATGTACGACTTCAACCAGCAGCGCAAGAACATGGTCGACTACTGCCCGCAGGCCAACAGCGACCCGACGTCGCGCAACGGCTGGGGCGTGGACCTGAACCGCAACTTCTCCGTCGGCTCGCTCTTCGACGGCTATGACGGCGGCAGCTCGAGTTGCACGAGCGAGACGTTCTCCGGCCCGTTCGAGCTCTCCGAGCCCGAGGTCCGCAACGAGACGTGGATCCAGTCGACCTACACGAACATCAAGTTCGCGATGAACATCCACTCCTACGGCGGCTACTTCATGTGGCCCCCGGGCGCCTACAAGGCGGCCGGCCGCGTGACGCTGCCGTACCCGTCGCCGGGCACGCTGCAATATTTCCAGCAGACCGCCAACAGCGTCCTGGACCGGATCAAGAGCTACCGCGGCACGGCGATCCTGCCGTCGCGCACCGGCCCGGTCGCCGACGTCCTGTACTCCGCCGCCGGCAACTCCGCCGACGAGGCGTATTACAGCCACAACATCATCGGCTATGACTTCGAGGTCGGCGCCGACCGCTTCACCTCGACCACCACCGGCACGTCGCAGAGCGCCGTGAACTTCCAGCCCAACTACGCGACCGAGGGTCACGAGGAGGGCATGGAGTTCGCCAACGGCAACTACGCGCTGCTGGAGTCCGCGCTGGACTACCAGAACGACCACAATGCCCCGGTCATCACGCCCGTCGGCCCGGACGTCTCGGCGACGCCGTTCGACGTCACGCTCAACGGCAGCGAGGCAGCGGACATCCATTACACGACCGACGGGTCGACGCCGACCGACAGCTCGCCGGCGTACGCGCCGTCGCGCCCGCGCGGGCTGCCGGCCCCGATCCACATCGGCGGCACGACGACGCTGCGCTGGACGGCCAAGGACTTCGCGGGCAACGTCTCGACGGGGTCCAAGACGTTCTACATCGGCATGCAGTCCAACGGCGACGTCGGCGGCACGACGGCCGCCACGCTGTCGCTGGTGCTGGGCACGCCGGCGGTCTTCGGCGCCTTCACGCCCGGCGTCGGCGCCGACTACAGCGCGAGCACGACCGCGACCGTCATCTCGACGGCCGGCGACGGGACGCTCTCGGTCGCCGACCCGAGCGCGACCGCGACCGGGCACCTGGTCAACGGCGCGTTCTCGCTCCCGCAGGCCCTGCAGGTCAAGGGCTCGAGCGCGGCGGGGGCGGCCACGGCCTACGCGCCCGTCGGGGGCTCGGCGAGCCCGACCACGGTGCTGACCTACGCCGGCCCGACGTCCAACGACGTCGTGAACCTCGGCTTCAAGCAGACGATCGGCGCGACGGACGCGCTGCGCACCGGCACGTACGCGAAGACGCTGACGTTCACCCTGTCCACCACGAACCCGTAGGACGGACGCGCCACGCCCGGCGGCGACGCTCGCGTCGCCGCCGGCGCGTGTCCGGCTGGTGACCCGCGGGCGCGGCGCCCGTAGGCGGCCGCCGCGCCGCTGCGCGGCGGCGAGCGCCTTGTGGCCGGAAGCCGGTGGTTTGGCCCGCGCCGGCCGGATGTGCTCTGGGTTGGAGATGGCTGCCACCGGGTCGGGCGTTCGCATCGCGCTTCCGCGCGGGCTGTACGGCGCGAATCAGGTCGACGTCGCCTACGAGCCGTGGCGCGCGATCGGATTCCAGCGTCCTGCGGCTCGGCCCGAGTCTGCAGGCCCCGCCCGTGCTCGCCGACGACGGCAGCGTCGTCGCGCTCGCCGCCGGGCAGCAGTTCGGCCGCCAGAGCACGCGCAATCCGGGCTGCCTGGACCGCCCGCCGCTGCGTCCCGCGGTCGCGGGGTTCGTGTGGGGGTACTGCATGCCGCCCGCGACGCGCAAGTCCGGCTGGATGCGGCTCGCCGACCTCGTCCCCGACCTGGACTCCGAACGCCACGCCTGCGGTCCGGCCGGCGCGGACTTCGACCGCCGCTCGCCCAGCGGCTGCGGCGGGCACTGCGACGGGCGCGCGCTGACCGAGTTCGCTCCCGCCTCCGGCGTCGCGAGCGTCGACGCGCGCGACGTCTACCTGCGCTACGCGCCCGGCAGCACGGCATTCCGCTACCTCGTGGACGGCGATCGAGTCCGCCTGCTCGCCGAAGGACGCGCCGACTACGCCGGCTGGACCGGCGTGGAGGTCCGCCACGCGGCCTGGGCCGCGGCCGGCGCGCGCGGCTGGCTGCTGCACAGCGCATTCGCGGCCTGACCCGAAGATCCGCAGCAACTACGGACGCCCGCGTCCGAGGTCGGTCGATGAAGATGGACGTGGTCAACGATTCGATGCGCAATGCGGCGCGGCGACTGGTTCACAGCGAATACTTCTGGGTCGGAGCGGCGTTCGTCGTCCTCGTCCTCGGCGCCTACCTCGTGCTGCAGGCCGTGACGACCAGCAGCTTCGACCGGCTCGAACGCGAGAACGTCAGCAGCCAGGCCGGCCGGATCCCACCAGCCTGGCCTACGAGGCCTCGCTGATCAACAGCTTCGTCTCCACCAACGCGGCCTGGGACGACCCGTACACGGCGATCCTCCGGCGCGACCCGGCGGCGGCTGCGGACGCGCTCCCGGCGCAGCAGAGCGCGGGCTCGGGCTTCGGCGCACTGGCGCTGCTCGATCGCAAGGGTGCCGTCGTCGGCGGCGGCCTGGTCACACACGGCACGGCATACGGCCCGATGCCGCAGAGCCTGAGCGCCGCCCTCGCAAGCTCGTCGCCGCTCACGCACGGGCGCATCTGCGGCGTGCTCGCGGCGGCGGACGCCCACTACCTCTACTGCGCCGCTCGCGTCGTACACACCGACGGCAGCGGGCCCGCGGTGGGCACGCTCGTCGCGATGAAGACGCTCGACGCCGCCGGCGTGGCCGCGCTGGGGCGCCGCGCACATCTCGCCATGCGGCTGGCGGGCACGCCGCTGCGCGGCGCCGCGTCGCGCGTCGACAGCGGGCTCGGCGCGCTCGCGGTGCAGACGCGCACGCAGGGCGAGCGCAAGATGATGAACCTGCTGGTCGGCGTGCCGGCGATCGCCGGCGGCGCCCCGCTCGTCGTCCAGGTCGCGTTCGAGCGGCCGGTCCACATCGCCGCGCTGCACAGCGCGGCCACCAGCGCCGTGGTCATCAGCATCCTCGGGATCGCGCTGCTGGCGATCTCGATCCTCGCCCAGCGGCTCGGCGGCGCGCGCCGCAACCGCGCCTTCCAGCGCGCCGTCCGGGCGGCGACGGCGAGCGGCGGCCGGGTGGCGCCGCCGGCGCGCGACCTGTCGGTGCTGGCGACCAGCGTGAACGAATTGCTCGAGACGATGACGGCGCGCCAGCTCGAGGCACAGCACGCCAGCGAGACGGTCGCCGCCGAGCGCGCCGAGACCGAGGCCGCCCAGCGCGAGCGCGAGGCCCGCGAGCAGCGCGCCCGCGACGAGGCCGACGCGCACGCACAGCTCGCGAGCGCCGAAGCCGCCGCCGAGGCGCAGCAGGAGCGCACACGCGCCGCCGCCGCGGCCGAGCGCGCGAGCGCGCGAGCCGCCACGGAGGCACGCCGCGCGAGCGCCGCGGCCGCCCGCGACGCGCTGGCGGAGATCGACGCCACGCTGCGGGTGCTGACCGGCGCCAGCGACACGATCGGCGAGAGCGCCCAGGACACGCTGCGGGCCGCCGCGGACACGCGCGCGCGGGTCGAGGAAGCCGTGCAGGGCGGGTTCACGCTGCGGGAGGCGACCGATGCCGCCGCCTACGTCACGCGCGAGATCTCCTCGGTCGCCGCGCAGACGCGCCTGCTCGCGCTCAACGCCGCGATCGAAGCGGCGCGGGCCGGCGAGCACGGCCGCGGCTTCGCGGTCGTGGCCCATGAGGTCGGCGAGCTCGCGCACGCGGCCGGCGGGGCCGCCGAGCGCGTGCTCGAGCACATCCGCAACGTCAGCGTCCAGAGCACCGACGTCGCCGCGTCGATCGAGGCGACCAGCACGACGCTCGCCGCGGTCGCCGACGCGACGCGCCGGATCGAGGAGACCGTCGCCGCCCAGCGGCTCGCCACCGAACAGACCGAGACGACGCTCAGCACCGCGACCGAGCGGCTGACCGAGATCGCCGAGCGGCGCGCCGCGCCGCGCGTCGCGCTGGGGCTGCCCGCGCGCGTCCAGAGCGGACGCGCGAAGCCGGTCGACACCGTGACCGTCGACGTGAGCGCGGCGGGTGCGCTGCTCGAGGACCGCGACGGGCTCGGCGAGGGACCGTGGCGGCTCGAGCTCTCACTGCCCGGCGACGCGCGCCCCGTCTCCTGCTCCGCCACGCTCGCGCGCCGCTCGCCCGGCCGGGTCGGGATCGTGTTCGGCGAGCTCGACGACGCGGATCTCACCCGCCTCGACGCGGCGCTCGACACGCGCGACTAGGCGCCCCACGGGCCGCCCCAGCCCCGCCCGAAGGGCTTGAACGTCAGCGCATCGGCACGCTCGACGGAGTAGCAGCCGGGCGGATCCTCGCCGGTGCGGGCCAGGCAGCCCACGGGCGCGTCGACCCAGAACGTGCGCCCGCCGGCGAGCGCGAAGTCCATCAGGCTGTGCGGCACGGGCGCCGTCTCGAGCCGGCCGGAGCGGAAGCGCAGCGCGCTGCCGGGGGCGTTCCAGTCGCCGTGGTAGGCACGCGCGAAGCCGAGCGTCGCGCCGTCGAAGCTGAGCCCGATGAAGGCGCTCCCGGACTCGCCGCCCGAGAGCCGCGCGACGCGCTGCCAGTGCGAGCCGTCGAGGTGTTGCAGGTGCACCTCCTGCCCGCCGCGGGCGAGCACGAACGCGAGGCGCTGCCCGTCGAGGTCCTTGGCGCTGCGCGCGTACGTCTGATTCGCGGCGCGCGGGGGCGCGATCGGCACCGGCCTCGCCCGGCCCCCCGCCACGCGCGCGACGTACAGCTCGTCGCGGCCGCGCAGCGTGCGCAGGAACACGACGCGACCGTCCGAGACGACCGGGTGGCTGTCCTCGGCCGAGCGCGGCTCGACCGGGATCCGGCGCTCGCGGTCGGTCGCCGGGTCGAACGCGTACAGATCGCATCCGCTCGCGACCTGCCGCCAGCGCAGCGACTCGTGCGCGCAGCGCGAGTAGACGACCAGCGCGCCCCCCGTCGAGGAGCGCCCGACGTCGACGTCGAACAGCACGCTGCGCGTCGGCACCGGCGCTGGGCGCAGGATCCCGCGCTCGAGCACCATCAGTGTGAACTGGCGCGTCGCCGGGTCATACGCGCTCCACGCCACCGTGTCGCGATAGGCGGCCAGCCCGATGTCGCGCTGGTAGGTGGCGAGCCGCTCCACCGGCGGCGCGCCGAACGCCGGCGCACTCAGGGCGAGCGAGCACAGCATCCACGCCGCGAGCGCCCGCGTCGCGTGGCGCCGGGAGGGCGGATCGATCGCACGAGTCATCGTCGTGGTCCAATCGTGCGGCGATCGTCGCGGCGGCGCATCGGGCGTCTCTACGCGCCGTCGCGGCGGCGAATACGGACCCTCGCGTCAGCGCTCGCCGAGCAGCAGCTGGATCTGGCGCTCGGGATCGCGCAGGAAGCGGCGCAGCTCCTGGACGCTGGGAACCTCGTCGAACTCGATCGCGCGGATGCCGTCCTCGTCGCAGAGCAGGATCCGCGCTCCGGGGCAGGCGACCAGCACCGGTGAGTGGGTCGCGACGATCCACTGCGCGCCGTGGTCGGCGAGCTCCTTGATGCGCAGCAGCAGCGCCAGCTGGCCCTGGAAGGACAGCGCCGCCTCGGGCTCGTCCAGCAGGTAGAGGCCGCCCGGCCCGAGCCGGTGCAGCGCGATCGCGAGAAACGACTCGCCGTGAGACTGCTCGTGCAGCGACCGCCCGCCGTACGCGCGCAGCGGAGCGTCGGGAAGCTGCTCGAGATACGTGGCGACGGTGAACACGCTCTCCGCGCGCAGGAAGAAGTCGGTGCGCGGGCGGCGGTAGCCGCGCGCCAGCGTCAGCACGTCGCCCACCGGCGAATGCGAGTCGCGGCTCGAGTGCATGAATCCCGAGGAACCGCCCTCCGCGTTCATGCCCGCCGCCACGGCGATCGCTTCGATCAGCGTCGACTTCCCGGACCCGTTCTGGCCGACGACGAACGTGACGGGAGCGTCGAGGTCGAGCCTGTCCCACAGCGCCTGGACCGCCGGAATGCTCCACGGATACCGGTCGCGCTCGGCCTCCGGAACGCGAGCCGCGTCCACTCGCGCGGCGCGCAGGAAGGCGCGGTCGTCAGCCACGGGGGAGGACCGCGACGACGTCTCCCCGCAGGTCGGCGCGATGGACGGACACGCGCCGCGCGGTGGTGTGAAGCCGTACGCTGCCCTGCCGCGAGGTCAGCGCCGCGGCGGCGCCGGCGCGCACCGTCGCCCCGGCGACCGCGCCGTCCGGACCGCGGACCGTCACGGTGACCGTGGCGCCGCGCCGGGTCGCACGGGCGCGCAGCGCGGGGCGGGCGCGCGCGGGGCGCAGGTGCAGCAGGACATTGGTGGCGAACGTGGCCGGCCGGCCGAGCGGGTCGACGGGCGTCACGATCCAGTGCACCTCGCTGTCGGCGGGCGTGACCACCAGCCCCTCGGACTCGCCGCTGAGGCGCAGGGCGATCACGCGCCGCCGCGCGCCGCTGCCGACGTCGACGGCCCGGATCGCGAAGCGGCCGCCGGACTGGCCGCTCAGCAGCAGCGTCTCGCCGTAGAACGCGGCGCCGGTCACGCCGTCCGGCGGGACGGCGCCCGGGAGCCGCTTGACCGCGCGCAGCGGGCCGGCGCCGGGCCGGATCTGGTCCGCGCGATAGGCGAGCAGGTCGCGGCCGGCCGACGTCCACACGAGCCGGCCGTCGGGCGACACCTCGGCCCACATCGCCTTGGGGATCTCCGCCGGGTCGAGCGCCACCCGGTAGCGCCAGGCCAGCGTGGCGGGGTCGGCGACGCCGAATGCGCCGTGCCCGCAGCTGTTGCCGCCGTTCGGCGCCCCCGGCGTGTAGCACTCCAGCGGCAGCAGGATGCGGCCGCCCTCGCGCCGGTCCCAGGTGATGTCGCCGATGTGGTTGTAGCCCTCGGCGGCGGTCAGTGCGGCGGGAATCACGTTGTCGGGGCCCGCGCGCCGGCGCAGGTTCGCGTCGGCGCGGTAGAGCCCGGTGAAGACGCCGTCGAAGTACAGCCGGCCGCCCGGGTCGACGGCCGCGCCCTGGTAGTAGGACAGCGGGATCGTGGAGTGGCCGGCGGGCGCGAAGGCCAGCGCACCGGCGACCGCGGCAGCGGCGAGCACCGGGCGAGCCTACGCGAGCGCGTCCACGGACGCCGCCCGTGGCGCCGGGCGACGCCTCAGGCGCTCGCCGGGCGCAGGCTGCGATGCCATTCCGGCCGCTCGAGCCCGTCCGGCCAGAAGTCGCCGGTGTGCTCGTCGCGCACGTAGTGCTCGCGCGTGGGCGCGCGAGAAATCGCCTCAACCGCGGCGAGCAGCCGCTCGACCTCGTCGATGGTCGTCGAGATCCCGGCGGACGCCCGCACCGCGCCGGGGAGCGCGCTGCGGTCATGCCGGCGGGCCGCCTCGCGGAAGCGGTGCCGCTCGCCCTCGCCGAGACCGAGCAGTCGCACGAGGTACGGGTGCGCGCAGAAGCACCCGTGACGCACGCCGATCCCGAACTCGGCGCTGAGCCGGGCCGCGACGAGCGCGTGCGGGACGTCCTCGACGACGAACGTGGCGATCGGCAGCGTGCCGGTGCCGAGCACCCGCACGCCGCGGAGCGACGCGAGCCCGGTCCGCAGCGCGGCGGCGAGCCGGTCGTCGTGCGCGCGGATCGCGTCCCAGCCGATCCGTTCCAGCTCCCCCGCGGCCACCCCGAACGCCACGGCGCCGAGCACGTTCGGCGAGCCCGCCTCCTCGCGATCGGGCAGCGCCGTCCAGACGACCTCGTGCAGGTCGACGAGGTCGACCGCGCCGCCGCCGGCCAGGAACGGATCGCCGTGGGCGAATGCGGCACGCGGGCCGATCAGCGCGCCGGCACCGAACGGCGCGTAGAGCTTGTGGGCACTGAACGCGAGGAACTCGACGTCGGGCGGCAGCGGCCGGTGCGGCGCGAGCTGGGCGGCGTCGACGAGCACCGGCACGCCGCGCTCGTGCGCCGCGGCGGTGATCGCCTCCAGCGGCGGCAGCCAGCCGGTCACGTTCGACGCGCCGGTCAGCGCCAGCAGGCGCGGGCGCGGGAGCGCGTCCAGCCCGGCGCACACGGCGGCGACGTCGAACGTCCCGTCCGCGCCGCACTCGACGAACCGGCAGCGCGCGAAGCGCGCCCAGGGGAGCAGGTTCGCGTGATGCTCGACGACGGTCGTGAGGACGACGTCGTCGCGCGTGAGCGCGAGCCGGTAGGCGAGGTGGTTGATCGCCTCGGTCGTGTTGCGGCAGATGATCGCGACGTGGTCGCGCTCGCTGCGCCCGGCGAAGCGCAGGATCGCCGCGCGCGCCGCCTCGTACGCCGATGTCGAGAGCTGGGACTTGTACCCGGCCCCGCGATGGACGCTCGAGTACCACGGCAGCAGCGCCGCGACCGCATCCGCGACGGCCGGCAGCGCGCTCGTCGAGGCGGCGCAGTCGAGGTTGACGTACGGGCGCTGGACGCCGTCGAGGCACGGGACCGCGAGCGCATCGCCGACGAGCCCGCCGGCGAGGCCCGGAGCGATCGGGGAGTCGACATCCACCGCCCGACCGTACGTGCGAGCGGCGCCCAGGGCATCCGTGCCCTGTACGCATCCGCGTCGGGACTAGTACCCGCCGCCCAGCCGTTTCCCGGACACCGCCACCGCGTACCACTTGGCGCCGAACGCGCTGACGCCCTGGCCGAGCGTGTCGCCGGGCTTGGAGTCCTGGGAGAACCGGTAGAGCGGGTGGCCGTTGTAGGTCACCTGCGTCTTCCCGTCGGCGCGCTTGGTCGTGCCGAGCAGAGACTTGCGCACGGCGCCCGACACGGACGGGCGACCGCTGGTGAGCAGCGGCGGCCACGCGGTCGCGCACGCGCCCGAGCACGTGCTCTTGGAGGTCTTGTCCTTCCCGAACAGGTAGAGCGTGCGGCCCTTGCTGTCCACGAGGAACGTGCCGAGCTTGCCGTGGCGCGACTTCAGCGTGGCGCCGTAGCCGGCGGCGTGACCGGTGGCGGTGAGGGCGAGGGCCGCCAGCGCGGCAACCGCGACGGCGATCGATAGACGGCGCATTCAAGGTCTCCTTTGGTGGGACTCAGAGCGAGTCGCGGAACGTGTAGCCGCACTGGCGCGAGGCCGGGCGCAGCGGGGTCAGGACGGTGTCGACGCGATCGGAGTTGCGCACGCCCGCGAAGCGCACGCCGGTGACCGACGCGCCGGCTCCCAGCACGGCGAGGAACGCGCGCCCGGACGCGTGCAGCGAGGCCGGGAAGCGCGCGAGACGCGCGTCGACGCGGCGGCCGGAGGCGAGCTCGACCTCGACGCGCGCGACGGCGTGCTGGGTCATGCCGTACACGACCGTGTCGCGCCGCGCGCACGAGACCAGGGCGTCGACCGTCGCGTCGCCGACCGTGAACTCGGTGCACTCCGGCGGCGGCCGGCGCCCGGCGGAGAACCCGATGCAGGCGTCGTGCAGGCTGACGTCCGCGCCGACGCGCACCCGGCGGGCGCCGCGGCCGGCCGACAGCACCGTCCGGAGCGGCGACTGGCGCTCGTGGCACGCGCACAGCTCGGCCAGCGCCTTCCCGATGGGTCGCCCGAGCGCGTCGAGCAGGCTCCCGACGATCGGCGACTGGCCCGGGCCGAGCACCGCGAACGCGAAGTGCAGCGCGCTCCCGTAGCGGCCCGTGTAGCTCGCTGACACGGTCGCGGGGAGGGTGATCCGGCTGCCGCCCTGCAGCGCGAGGTCGACCGACACCACCTGCGCCGCGAAGACCCCCGCGACCGCGGTCGTTCCCCCCGGGTAGTGCTTGACGAAGAGGCCCGAATGGCGCGAGTTGACCGGCGGGTCCTCGCAGTCGCTGCCGTCGAGTGCGATCGCGTCGATGCCCAGGCAGACCTGGTCGCCGCGCTCGCGGATGAGCAGGCGCGGGCCCGCCGGATCGGCGGCCGCGACCTGCGTGCTTGCGGGCACGCCGAAGTGCGTCGGCGGAGGCTCGGACTCGAACGACCAGTCGTTGGCCGGCGCACCGCAGCGGCGGTCGGGCGGCGCGACGCCCACGTCGCCGCGCGCCAGCACGTGCCCGGCGCCGTCGAGCGCGAGCACGCGCCGGATCGCCTCGCCGCGCCCCAGCATCGCGGCAACGACGCGCTGCGCGCGCCCGAACGGCGTCGCGCGCGTGGCGAAGTGGACCCGGCGGCCGGAGCCGAGCACGGCGACGACCTCGCGGCTCGCGCCGGGGACGAACCCGGTCAGCGTGCTCGGCAGCCGGCCGCAGCCGCGCTCGCCGCCGAGCCGCAGCGCCTGGAGCCCCACGGGGTTCTCCTGGCAGGCGGCGCGGTCGTTGGACGAGCTGGTCAGACCGCTGCCGATCGTCACGGTCATGCACAGCTCGTCGCCGCGGTGCTCAGGGGCCAGCGGGAGCGGCGCGCGCTCGGACGTCAGGATCGCGCCGAACCGCACCAGCGTCCCGGCCACGCGGCGCCGCAGCAGCCGCACGTGGCGCGAAGTAGAGTCCTCGCCGCTGACGCTCAGCACCGCGCCGGCGGCGTCGAACGCGGTCGTCGTCACGGGGTCGCCGGCCGCGTCGGGCGACAGCGCGATCTCCCCGGCGAAGAAGCGGACCTGCCCGGCGTGGCGACCGTGGTAGCCGTCGCCCGCGACGGTGCTCATCCGCAGCACGGCGCCGCCCGCGAAGCGCATCTGCACGCTCGCCACCTGCGCAGCGACCGCGCCGCCGACGACCATGCGCACCGGCCCGTCCTCGTGGAAGACCTGCTCGGTGTCGAGCACCATCTCGTCGGGCCACAGCGGGACATCGTTCGCCTCGGTCTGCGTGAAGTCACCGCTGGGATCGGTGCCGCGCAATGTCAGCCCGAGCTCCTCCACGCCGTCCTCGGTCGTGTCGGCCGCCGCGAGCGCCGTCCCCTGCGCCGTGGTCGCGACCAGCGCGCTCGCCGGCGCCGCGAAACCGTCCGCGCGCGCGAGGGCCGGCGCGAACAGGAGTGCCGCGGCGATCGCGAGCGGCAGGACGCGGGTCGCGAGGCGCATCCCGACAGCGTGTCGGCGACCGTCGCGGCCGACAATCGGGGAGCGACCCTGAATTTCGGGATCTCCGTAGCGCAGGTGCGGGGAACCCCGGCTGCACGGCACGCGCGCGGTGAGCTATGACAGACGCATGAGTCACGTCGCCTCCCGCTCCGACGAGCTGCGCGCCATGGAGCGCCGGCATGGCGCCCGCAACTACGAGCCGCTGCCGGTCGTGATCGCGCGCGGCGAGGGCGTGTGGGTCTACGACGTCGAAGGGCAGCGCTACTACGACGCGCTGTCGGCCTATTCGGCGCTGAACTTCGGGCACCGACATCCGCAGCTCGTGGCCGCCGCGACGGCACAGCTCGGCCGGCTCACGCTCACCAGCCGCGCGTTCCACAACGACCAGCTGGGCCCGTTCTGCGAGGAGCTGGCGGGCTTCTGCGGCAAGGACCTCGTGCTCCCCATGAACACCGGCGCCGAGGCGGTGGAGACGGCGATCAAGGTCATCCGCAAGTGGGGCTACGAGCGCCGCGGCATCGCGCGCGACCGCGCGCGGATCGTCGTCTGCGACGACAACTTCCACGGGCGCACGACCACGATCGTGTCGTTCTCGAGCGACCCGCTCGCGCACGACGGCTTCGGGCCGTACACGCCGGGGTTCGTCTCCATCCCGTTTGGCGACGCGGGCGCGCTGCGCGCGGCGATCGACGCCGACACCGTCGCGTTCCTGCTCGAGCCCGTCCAGGGCGAGGCGGGCATCATCGTCCCGCCGCGCGGCTACCTGACGGCCGTGCGCGAGGTCTGCGACGAGGCCGGCATCCTGCTGATCGCCGACGAGGTCCAGAGCGGCCTCGGGCGCACCGGGCTGCGCTTCGCGTGCGACCACGAGGGCGTCGAGCCGGACGTGGTGCTGCTCGGCAAGGCGCTCGGCGGCGGGATCGTCCCGCTGTCGGCGGTCGTCGCCGACGAGGCGGTGCTCGGCGTGCTCGGCCCGGGCCAGCACGGCAGCACGTTCGGCGGCAACCCGCTCGCCTGCGCCGTGGGTCGCGCCGTCCTGGACCTGCTCGGCGACGGTGAGCTCGCCGCGCGCTCGGCACAGCTGGGCGCCGCCGCGGCGGACCGGCTGCGCGCCGCGGCGCTCCCGGCCATCACCGCCGTGCGCCAGATCGGCCTGTGGATCGCGCTCGACGTCGACCCCGCCGCCGCGAGCGCGCGCGAGGTCTGCGAGCGCCTGCTGGCGCGCGGCGTGCTCTGCAAGGACACGCAGCACCGGACGCTGCGGATCGCGCCGCCGCTCGTGACCACGGAGGCCGAGCTCGACTGGGCGCTCGAGCGCGTCGAGGCCGTGCTGCGCGCGTAGTCCTCAGGTCGCGCGGCGATAGTGCAGGTGCACGACCCCGTTGCCGAAGCGGCGCTCGCCGAGCAGCTCGAGCGCCATGCGCACGCCGTCTCCGAACGCAGGGGTGCCGCCGCCGATCACGACCGGCGTCAGGAACAGATGGCACTCGTCGACCAGCCCGGCCCGGAGCGCGTGCGCGGCGAGCCCCGGCCCGCCGACCGTGATGTCGCGCTGCGCCGCTGCCTTCAGCTGCCGCACCGCGTCGGGATCGAACGCTCGCTCGAGCCGCGTCCGGGCGGTCGACACCCGCTCCAGCGTGGTCGAGTAGACGACCTTCTCGGCCGCCTGCCAGATCCGCGCGAACTCGCGCGCGACGGCCGGGGCGCCGGGAGCGCCGTACTCGGTCTCCCAGCCGGCCATCGTCTCGTACATCCGGCGGCCGTAGAGATAGGTGCCGGCCGGGGCTTCGAGGTCGTTGACGAAGGCGTGCACCTCCTCGTCGGGCGCGGCCCAGTCGAACTTGCCGTCCTCGTCCGCGACGTAGCCGTCGAGGGACGTGATCGCCGAATACACGAGCTTCGCCATCGTCACAGCCTCCCAGGGTTCACCGCGTATGACCGCCGGGCGCGCGCCGACTCATCGGCCGCCGCCGGATTCATCCGCCGCGGGTGAGGCGACGCTCGCCCGCTCTCGCCGATGCTCGCGCGATGGCGACAACCGAGACGGCACAGGCGATCGCCGCCGACGCGTTCGTGTACGGCTACCCGCTCGTCCTCATGGACCTCTCGCGCGAGGCGTTCCTGACCGCGGGGCGGCCCAACGCGTTCACGCACGCGCGCGAGTTCCCCGACGCCTCGTTCACCGCGGTGGTGAGCCCCAACGCGGACACCTTGTACTCGACGGCCTGGCTCGACCTCGCCGCGGAGCCGGTCGTGCTGAGCGTGCCGCCCAGCGAGGGGCGCTATTACCTGCTGCCGATGCTCTCCGGCTGGACCGACGTGTTCGCCTCGCCGGGCACGCGCACGACCGGCGCGGGCGCGGGCGCGTTCGCCGTCACCGGCCCGGGCTGGCAGGGCCGGCTGCCGCCGGAGGTCCAGGAGCTGCGCGCGCCGACCGCGATGGTGTTCGTGATCGGGCGCACGCAGACCAACGGCAAGGCCGACTACGCGGCGGTCCACCGCTTCCAGTCCGGGCTCTCGCTGACGCCGCTGTCGACGTGGGGCGCGGGCGCGCCGTCCGCGGCCTCCGAGCGGGCGATCGAGGGCGGCACGCCACCGCCCGACCTCCTCGCCGCGATGGACGCCGACACGTTCTTCACCCGGCTCGCGACGCTGCTGGTCGCCAACCCGCCGGCCGACGCGGATGCGCCCGCGCTCGAGCGCTTCGCCGCGATCGGGCTGACGCCGGGCGCCTTCGAGCCCCGCGCCGATCTCGACGCCGGCGTGCGTGCCGGACTGGACGCGATCAGGGCGCGGCTGCTCGTACCCGACGAGCCGGCCAACGGCTGGTCGCTGACCCGCGGCCTCGGCCGCTACGGCACCGACTATCTCAAGCGCGCCTTCATCGCGCTGATGGGGCTTGGCGCGAACCTCGCCGAGGACTCCGTCTACCCGCACACCGCCGTCGATCGCGACGGCCGGCCGCTGCACGGCGCGAATCGCTACCGCCTGCACTTCGAGCCCGGCCAGACGCCGCCGGCGCGGGCGTTCTGGTCGCTGACGATGTACGACGACCGCCACTACTTCGTCGCGAATCCGCTCGACCGCTACGCGCTCGGTGACCGCGACGCGCTCGCCTTCAACGGCGACGGCTCGCTCGACGTCTGGCTCGGGCACGAGCGCCCCGGGCCGGAGCGCGAGCCGAACTGGCTGCCGGCCCCGGCCGGCGCCTTCAACCTCATCCTGCGGATCTACTGGCCGCAGCAGGAGGTCGTAGACGGAAGCTGGCTCCCGCCCGGCGTCGAGCTCATCGCATGACCAGCGCGGCGATAGGCTCGCGCCGCGAGCCATGCCCGAGCCCCCCGAGTTCATCCTCGACGAGCGCTTCGCGCGGATCCTCACCGAGGCCACGCAGTCGCTCGTGTGCGTGCTCGACGAGGCCGGCCGGATCCTGCTGTTCAACGACGCGTGCGAGCGGGCGACGGGGTTCCGGCGCGAGGAGGTGCTCGGGCGCGACGCGCGCGACTTCGTGATCCCCCCCGAGGAGCGCGAGGCGTTCGGGGAGTTCCTGGCACACGTGTGGAAGACCGGGCTGCCCAGCCCGCAGGTCGGCCACTGGATGACCCGCGATGGCAGCCGCCGGCTGATCGCATGGTCCAACAAGCCGATGACGGGCGTGCCCGCGAGGCTCGTCACCGCCGGGATCGACCTGACCGATCGCGTGCCGGCGCGCGACGAGGACGAGCGCGCGATGGGGGGCGATCCCACGGCCAAGCTCGCGGAGGTGGGCTGGCTCGCGTCCGAGCAGCGCTCGCTGCGGCGCGTGGCCACGCTGGTGGCCTCCGAGGTGAGCCCGGAGCGCGTGTTCATGGCGGTCTCCGAGGAGTGCGCGCGCGTGCTCGGAGTCAACGCGTCGACGGTGCTGCGCTACGAGGACGACGGCACGGCCACGATCGTCGGCCGCCATAACCGCGACAGCATCGACGTCTTCCGCGTCGGCGAGAGCCTGGCGGCCGACGAGCACTCCGCGGTCGGGACCGTGCTGCGCACCGGAACGCCGGCCCGCAACGACGACTGGGGCGGCGCCGCGCCCGTGTTCCGCACCGGCTACCGCTCCAACGCGGCCGCGCCGATCCTCGTCGCGGGGACGCTGTGGGGCGCGGTCGCGATCTCCAGCGAGGAGGCGCTGCCGCCGGAGAGCGAGAACCGGCTCGGTGAGTTCTGCGAGCTCGTCTCGCTCGCGGTCGCGAGCGCGCAGGCGCGCGCGGACCTGATCGCGTCGCGCGCGCGGCTGGTCCAGGCGGGCGACGAGCAGCGACGGCGGCTGGAGCGCAACCTGCACGACGGGGCGCAGCAGCGCTTCGTGTCGCTGGCGCTGATGCTGCGGGTCGCGCGGGCCCGCGTGCTGGCCGACCCGGAGGCGACAGCCAGGCTGCTGGAGGACGCCGCGCTGGAGCTCGGCACCGGGCTCGAGGAGCTGCGCGAGCTCGCGCGCGGGCTGCATCCGGCGATCCTGTCCGAGCACGGCCTCGCCCACGCGCTGCAGGCGCTCGCCGACCGGCTCCCGGTCACGGTCGAGCTCGAGGCCCCGGCCGAGCGGCTGCCCGAGCACATCGAGGCGACCGCGTACTACATCGTCTCCGAAGCGCTGACCAACGTCGTCAAGCACGCCGGGGCCGGGCGGGCGCGCGCCTCGGTCCGCCGCGACGGCGGCGTGCTGCGCTGCGAGATCTCCGACGACGGCCGCGGCGGCGCCGACCCGTCACGCGGCACCGGCATCCTCGGCCTGCGCGACCGCGCCGAGGCGGCCGGCGGGACGCTCTCCGTGCGCAGCCCCGCCGGCCACGGGACGACCGTCGCCGCCGTGCTGCCGCTCAGCGGTTGACGCCGTAGCGCACGTGCGTCACGAGCGGCGCGCCGCTCGCCTCGAGCTGGGTGAGCTCGAGGCCGCCGAGGCCCTCGAACAGCGCCTCGCCGGCGCCGAGCACGACGGGCGCGATGTGCAGGTGCAGCTCGTCGAGCAGGCCGGCGGCGAGGTACTGGCGGACCGTCGAGGCGCCGCCGGCGATCGCCACGTCGCGGTCCCCCGCCACCGCCTTCGCCTGCTCGAGCGCCGCCTCGATCCCCTCGGTGACGAACGTGAACGTCGTCCCGCCCTCCATCGCCAGCGGCTCGCGCGGGTGATGCGTGAGCACGAACACCGGCCCGTGATAGGGCGGATCGTCCCCCCACCAGCCCTTCCAGTCGAGGTCCCATTCGCCGCGTCCCGGGCTGAACATGTTGCGCCCCATCACGAACGCCTTCGCGGCGACGATCTCGGCGATCACGTCGGCGTTGGCCTCGGGCGCTTCGAACATCCAGCGATGGAGGCGCTCGCCACCCTCGCCGATCGGGTCCTCGAGGCTCTGGCGCGGGCCTGCGACGTAGCCGTCGATGGACATCGCGATGTCGCAGCGGACCTTGGTCATCTCCGTCTCCTACTGGTGGTTGCCATCTGCGGGTGAGTCGGAGCGGCCCGCTCGGGCTCTACACGCCGGCGACGTCCGTCGTCGTGCTGGCGCTGAGATAGTTGCCGTCACCCTCGAACTCGGCGGTCACGGTGCCGGCGCCCAGCCGGCGCCCGGCGCGCCCCAGCGGCGTGGAGCCGCTGAACGCGCCGTGGTCGATCGTGACGGTCGCCGAGCGCACGAAGCGCGTGCCGTTGGGCCGTGACGCCCGATAGGTGAGCTTGACGTCGCCGTAGGCGTCGCCGGGAACGGTGCCGTCCACGCTCAGCGCGCTCGCCGTGCGCCGTGCGTTCACGCGCATCTGCGGCGCCTTCGGTTGGGACATGGAGGCGGCGAGCTGGTCCTTCTCCGCGGACAGGTGCAGGTCATACGGGCGGCCGGCGAGCGACGCCCGGACGTGGTCGTAGTCGAGGAAGTTGGGATAGACGCCCTGACCGAAGACCGCCGCCGGCACCTTCGCGCAGCGCGTGTCGTGCACGCTCTCGACGCTGTAGTACGGGGTCCGGCCGCCGTGGACGCTGATCGTCACGAGGCCGACCGGCGCGCGGTTCTCGAGCAGGAACGAGTACGTCTTCCCGTTCGCCTGCTTGCGGCTCGTGACCGGGACGTCGATCCCGAGCGGGACCTCGACCGCGCCCGCCGCGAGCTTGCCGAAGCAGGCCGGCAGCCCGTGCACGGCGGCCGGCGCCGAGGCGGCGGCGCCGCCGCCGCTGAACGCGCCCGAGACGGCCGCGACGCCGGCGGCGGCGAGCAGCACGAGCGCGGCCGCGGCGCCGGCGAGCAGGCCGCGGCGGCGGCGCGGCGCGGGCGGCACGGCGGCGGCCGGCGGCGCGGCGCGCGGCGGCGCGGGCGGCACCGCGGTCGTCTCCGGCGTCGCCGTTTGCGGAGGCGGCGGGGGCGGCGCGGCGTGCGGCGGCGCGGGCGGCACGGCGGTCGTCTCCGGCGTGGCGATGCGCGGCGGCGGCGGGGCGACGGCGGTCGTGTCCGGCGTCGGCGCGCTGCCGGACTCCGCGAACGGCGCGGGCGTGAGCGGGCGCGCGCCCTCGGTGGCGCCCGGCGCGCGCAGGCGCGCGTCGCGCCGCCAGCGCGGCCCCAGCAGCGCGAGGATGATCTCCTCGAGATCCTCCCACGCGGCCTGCGGGCTCTCCGGCCGCTCAGCCGGGTCCTTGGCGAGCAGCCCCATGACCCACGACGCGAGCCGCGGGTCCACGTCCGGCGCCGCGCCGGCCAGCGGCGGCACCGGCTCGCTCACGTGGTGCAGGAGCACCGCCATCGGCTCCTGCAGGTGATGGAACGGCGGCTGCCCGGCCAGCAGCTCGTAGGCCATCACGCCGACCGCATAGAGGTCCGAGCGCGTGCTGACCTCGCCGCCCATCGCCTGCTCGGGCGCCATGTAGACGGGCGTCCCGAGAGTCATGCCGGTAGCGGTGCGGAACTGCGCCGTCCACGCCTGGTTGTACGCCTTGGCGACGCCGAAGTCCGCGATCTTGACGCGCCCCTCGCCGCTGACGAGCACGTTCTCGGGCTTGAGGTCACGGTGCACGACGCCGTGCGCGGCCGCGTAGTCGAGCCCGGCGAGCAGGCCCTCGAGCAGGCCCGCCAGCTCGGGCAGGCTCAGCCGGCCGACGAGCGGGCGCAGCGAACCGCGCTCGAGGTACTCCATCGCGATGTACGGCACGCCGTCGTGCTCGAACGCCTCGAAGACCGTGACGATGTTGGGATGGGCGAGCGCGCCGCCGACGCGCGCCTCGCGCGCGAACCGCTCGGCGAAGGCCGGGTCGAGCGCATGGAAGCTCGAGAGCTCCTTGAGCGCGATCTCCCGGTCCAGCGCGCCCTGGTGCGCGAGGTACACGACGGCCATCCCGCCGCGGCCGATCTCGCGGACGACTTCGTAGCGTCCTATGGTGCGGCGAGCGGGGCCCATCGGCTCCGGTCCATCCTCCCAGACCCGCCCGGAACGGGCTAGCGCACCTGCTCGGTCGGGCGCACGAGGACCTCGTTGATCGCCACGTGCCGCGGCCGCGTGACGATGTAGAGGATCGCGTCGGCGATGTCCTCGGCCTCGAGGATCTTGTTGGTGCTGGGCGTCAGCTGGTCGCGGACCTCGTCGCGGACGTGGGTGACGAGCTCGCTCTCGGTCGCGCCCGGCTCGATCAGCGACGAGCGCACGTGGCGGGAAGTGACCTCCTGGCGCAGCGCCTCGCTGAAAACCCCGACGCCGTGCTTGGTCATCTGGTAGATGCCGCCGCCCGCGCCGACACGCCGGCCCGCGACCGAGCTGACGTTGACGAGATCCGCGACGCGCCGCGGCTCGAGCTCCGCCGCGCGCAGCAGGTGCGCGAGTGCGGCGTGCGCGACGTACAGCAGCCCCTGGAGGTTGAGCGCGACCATGCGGTCCCACTCCTGCACCGGAGCGTCGACGATCGGACCGAGCAGCATCACCCCGGCGTTGTTGATCACGATGTCGAGCCGCCCGAACTCGCCGGCGGTGCGCTCGACCGCCGCCACCGCCTGGTCGCGATCGGTGACGTCGGTCTCGATCGCCAGGCCGCCGATCTCGGCGGCGAGCGCGTCCAGCCGGTCCTTGCGCCGCGCGGCCACGGCGACCGTCGCGCCCGCGCCGGCGAGCGCGCGTGCCGTGGCCTCGCCGATCCCGCTGCTGGCGCCGGTGACGAGCGCGACCGTGTCCTGTAGTGCCTTGCTCATGCCGCGGAGGTTTACCTCCTTCGCGCGAGCCGCGACGCCAAGGGGGTGCGAACGTCCCCCGCGCGCCGTAGGGTTCTCATCACCACTCGTTCACGAAGAGAGCCGAGCGATGCCATGCCGATGACCGTCAACGCCGCACTGCCCAGCCCGTTCGTCCATCTCGACAACCGGGCGTTCGTGCTCTCGAGCGGCGGACGGGCGATCAGCTTCGCGCTCTCGTCCGCCGGTCGCTGGCTCGAGGAGACCCTGATGATCATCCTCGACGAGGGCCGCGCCACCCGCACTCAGGGGGACCGCGTGCTCGGCGGCTTCATCAGCGAGGACGAACGCACCGTCACCGTCTACGGCGGCAGCCGCGAGGACCTGATCGTCGTGGCGGTCGACACGCCCGAGTTCGAGAAGCTGCAAAAGGCCCTCACCGACGCTCTGCACCAGCATCCCGACGCACACTCCGCGGCGGACGCGAAGGACGGCGGCCGCGGCCGCCTGCGCCTGCGGCACTGACTCGCGCGGTCAGCCGGAGGACACGCGGCTCGCATCCCGGATCCGGGATTTCTACGGTCCCAGGCGGCGAACGGGCGACCGATGACCGGGTTCAGGAGCCAGTTTCGTCCAACTGGTGAACACGTCCTAAGTCGGAGCCGTTCGCATGTCGCTGTTTCATCGATCCACCACCGCCGACACGGTCGCCGCTGCCGCGCTCGCCGAGCGCAATCAGGTTCGCGATGAGTTGCGCGACCGTCTGAAGAGCCTGCAGGAGCACTGTCTGGCTGATCTTGTGGCGGGGCTGGATGCGATGAACGAGGGCGATCTGACGCGCACGGTGAAGGCGCGCACGACGCCGATCACGCGCAACGTCGACGATCCCGCGTTGTCGGAGTTGGTCGAGATCTTCAATTTGATGCTCGATCAGGCCCAGCATGCGCTGGATGGCTATAACCGGCTGCGAGCGACGCTCAGTGACGGGCTGGGGGATCATTCCTCGTTGCTGGATCTCCAGGATCGTTTGGCGAGTCTGAGCGGGCATTGCCTGGCCGGGCTGGTCGAGGGGATCACGGCGGTCACCAACGGTGATCTGACGGTCGCGGTGCAGGCGGTCACGACGCCGATTCAGACCAAGGCGGGCGCGAATGCGGGGCAGTTGACCGACGTGTTCAACAGCATGCTCGAGCAGGCGCAGGCGAGCCTGAACGGCTACAACGCGATGCGCAACGAGTTGGCGCAGATGATCGGTGAGATCAGTGGCGCGGCGGGGCAGGTCGCGGCGTCGTCTGAGCAGATGTCGACCAATTCGCATGAGACGGGTTCGGCGATCGAGGAGATCGCGCGGGCCACGACGAGTGTCGCGGCGGGCGCGGAGCGTCAGGTGGCGTTGATCCGCGATACCGAGAACATGACCAACGAGGCGGTGGCGTTGGCGGCGGCGGCGCGTGAGGTGGCCAGCAAGGGCGTGGCGTTGACGACCGAGATCTCCGCGATCGCCGATCAGACCAACCTGCTGGCGCTCAATGCCGCGATCGAGGCCGCGCGCGCCGGTGAGCAGGGCCGCGGGTTCGCGGTCGTCGCCGAGGAGGTCCGCAAGCTGGCCGAGTCGACCAGCCGCACGGTCAGCGAGACCCATGACGCGTTCAATGGGTTGGCGACCAGCATCGAGCAGGTCAGCGGCTGCATCGACCGGATCGCGGTCGCGACCCAGGACGTCGCCGCGGTCGCCAGCGAGGCCAGCGCGGCCAGCGAACAGGTCTCCGCGTCGGCCGAGCAATCGACCGCCTCGACCCAGGAAGTCGCCTCGGCCAGCGACGAACTCGGCCGCCTCGCGACCGGCCTCGAAGGCCTCGTCGCCAAGTTCACCGTCTAATCAACCACGACACGAGCGCACATGACACCTCAGACCGCCCAGCACGCCACCACGATCCAGCTCGTGGTCTTCTCCCTCGGCGTGGAGCAGTACGCGCTCCCGATCGAGCATGTCCAGGAGATCATCCGCTACACGCAGCCGCGCAGCGTCAACACCGCCGACCCGTCGATCCGCGGCGTGATCAGCCTGCGCGGCAAGATCATCCCGGTCTGCGACCTCGGCGACCGGCTGGCCAACCGCGCCGAGCGCGGCGAGAACGGCAACATCATCGTCATCGACGCCGACGAGCGCTCGGTGGGCGTGATCGTCGACGAGGTCAACGAGGTCATGACGATCGACCGCGCCCAGATCGAGCCGCTGCCGACCGACGCCGGCGACCTCGTCGACGGCATCGCCAAGCTCGACGACCGCCTGATCATCCTGCTCAACCCAGACCAGACCGTTCAGCAATAGGTCCGTGCCGAGCACCGGGGAGACCCGGTGCTCAGCGCACCCACGCGATCGCCGCACTCGGGGCGGCCCGAACAAGTTAGTGTTGTCACGTGGATACTCCTGAGCAGCCTCCCGACGCGCCCCCGCCTTCGTGGGCCGGGGCCCAGCAATCGCCGCCGCCCTGGGGCGCGCCGGCGACGTCACAGGCCGTCGCGGTGCCCGATCCGTCGGGCCCGCCCTCACCGATGTACCCCGCCCAGTTCGAGATCACGTACCCGGGCGAGCTCAATCGCTGGCTGCCGCTGGTCAAGTGGCTGCTCATCATCCCGCATTACTTCGTGCTGTTCTTCCTCGGGATCGGCGCGTACTTCGTCGCGATCTTCGCGTTCTTCGCGGTGCTGTTCACGGGCCGCTTCCCGCGCGGCGCGTTCGACTACCTGGTGGGTACGCTGCGCTGGGGGCAGCGCGTGGGCGCGTACATCTACCTGATGGCCGACCCCTACCCGCCGTTCTCGCTCGCCGACGACCCCAACTACCCGGCGCGGCTGAACATCGAGTACCCCGAGCACATCGCCAACTGGCGTCCGCTCGTGCACTGGCTGCTGGTGATCCCGTACCTGATCGTCGCCGGGGTGCTCCTCTGGCTGACGGGGCTGATGTCGATCGTCGCGTTCTTCACGATCCTGTTCACGAAGAAGATCCCGCGCGGGATCTTCGAGGTCATGGTGCCCGGCCTGCGCTATCAGGTGCGCGCCAACGCCTTCGCGTATTTCATGACCGAGCGCTACCCACCGTTCACCTGGGGCTAGGGCGTCGCGAGAGGCCGATGAGCTCCCCCATCCCGCCCGAGCTCGTCACGCTGCTCGAGCGCCCGCTGTTCGGCGCGCTCGGCACCGTGCGCCCCGACGACACCGTGCAGGTGAACCCGATGTGGTTCGAGTTCGACGGTGACCACGTCCGCTTCACGCACACGAACAAGCGTGGCAAGTTCCGCAACCTCCAGCACAACCCCACGATGAGCCTGCTCGTCATCGACCCTGACAACCCGTTCAGCTACCTCGAGGTCCGCGGCAAGCTCGTCGAGGTGATCGACGATCCCTCCGGTGACTTCTACGTGCGCCTCGGCCGGCGCTACGGCAATCCCGACACCGAGGCGCCGCCGGACAAGGCCGACCGCGTCGTGCTCGTGATGAGCGTCGAGAAGGCGCAACGGCCGTCATAGCCGCTGTGCTCGGCCGCCCAGCGGATCGAGCGCACGATCATCGCGTAGCCGGTGCAGCGGCAGATCTGGCCTGAGATCGCGACCCGGATCTCGTCGTCGGTGGGGTCCGGGTTGCGGTTCAGCAGCGCCCGCGCGGTGAGCAGCATGCCGGGCGTGCAGAAGCCGCACTGCAGCCCGTGCTCGACGTGGAAGCCCTGCTGCACGGGGTCCAGCACGCCGTCGCGCTCGAGGCCCTCGACGGTCGTGATCTCGTAGTTCTCGGCAGTCGCGGCCAGCACCGTGCAGGACTTCGCCGGCTCGCCGTCCATCAGCACCACGCAGGTCCCGCAGTTGGAGGTGTCGCAGCCCCAGTGCGTCCCGGTCAGCCCCAGCGCGTCGCGCAGGAAGTGGACGAGCAGCAGGCGCGGCTCGACGTCGCGCGTGTGCTCCTCCCCGTTGACCGACACCGTGATCCGCATCCCGTCGCGCGGAATCTACCGAGGGAATGGCACGATGCCGGGGGTGACCGCTGCCGCCGAGACGATAACCAGCACGGGCCGGACCGCGTGGGCGCGCAACCTCGCGGCGCCGATCCGCAGCTACCTGCACGCCGAGACCGGCGGCGCGGTCGTGCTGGTGGCCGCCGCTGTCGCGGCGCTGGCGTGGGCGAACATCGCGCCGCACTCCTACACGACGCTGTGGACGACGAAGCTGACGCTCGCGTTCGGCTCGCACGAGCTCTCGACCGACCTGCGCGGCTGGGTCAACGAGGGCCTGATGACGCTGTTCTTCCTCGTCGTCGGGCTCGAGGCCAAGCGCGAACTGGACCTCGGCGAGCTGCGCGAGCGCTCGCGGCTGGCGATCCCGGTCGTCGCCTCGCTCGGCGGCATGGTCGCCGCCGCAGGCATCTACCTGGCCATCAACATCGGCGGCGACGGCGTCAACGGCTGGGGCGCGGCGGTCTCCACCGACACGGCGCTGGCGCTCGGCGTGCTCTCGCTGCTGAGCCGCGGGCGCGCGGTCCGGTTGCGCGTGTTCCTGCTCACGGTCGTGGTGATCGACGACCTCGCGGCGCTGCTGGTGATCGCGCTCGGTTACACCGATCACGTCTCCTCGACCGCACTGATGATCGCGGCGGCGCTGTTCGCCGCGCTGTTCGCGCTGCGCTGGGCCGGCGCGGCGTGGCGCACGCCCGTCGCCGTGCTGCTGGGCATCGGGATCTGGCTCGCGATGTTCGAGTCCGGCGTGGACGCGGTGATCGCCGGCCTCGCGGTGGGGCTGATCACGAGCGCCTACCCGCCGGAGCGCGAGAACCTCGAGCGCAGCATCGAGCTGGCGCGCTCGTTCCGCGAGCAGCCGACGCCGGAGCTGGCGTACTCGGCGATCGCCGGCCTAACGTCGACGATCTCGCCCAACGAGCGGCTCCAGTACCGCCTGCACCCGTGGACCAGCCGCGTGATCGTGCCGTTGTTCGCGCTCGCCAACGCCGGCCTGCGCCTCGACGGCGACCTGACGGTGACCTCGCGCGTGACACTCGGCATCGTGGCTGCCTACGTCATCGGCAAGCCCGTGGGGATCATGGGCGCGGCGTGGCTCGCGACCCGCCGCGGCGCACGGCTGACGATCACGTTCCCCGCGCTGGCGGTGGGCGCCGCGTCGGCGGGCATCGGCTTCACCGTCTCGCTGCTGGTGGCGACGCTCGCCTTCCACGGCTCCCAGCTCGAGGAGGCCAAGCTCGGCGTGCTCGCCACGGCGGTCATCTCGCCCGCGCTCGCGTGGCTGGCGGGCCAGATCATGCGCCACCTGTCGGAGGAGACGCGCGCACGGCAGCTCGGTGCCATCGCGGAGACGATCGTGGACCTCGCGGGGGACGTCGACCCCGGGCGCGACCACATCCGCGGCCGCCCCGACGCGCCGGTCACGCTGCTCGAGTACGGCGACTACGAATGCCCCTACTGCGGCCACGCCGCCCCGACCATCGCCAAGCTGCTCGAGTATCTGGGGGACGACCTGCGCTACGTCTGGCGCCATCTGCCGCTGACCGACGTGCATCCGCAGGCGCAGCTCGCGGCCGAGGCGGCCGAGGCCGCGCACGAGCAGGGCGCGTTCTGGCCGATGCACGACCGCCTGCTCGCCAACCAGGACGCGCTGGCCCCGTCGGACCTCTACCGGCACGCGGCGGAGCTCGGGCTCGACCTCGACCGCTTCTCGGACGCGCTGCGCCGCCGGCGCCAGGCGCCGCGGGTCGCCGCGGACGTCCAGAGCGCCGACGCCAGCGGCGTGTCCGGCACGCCGACGTTCTTCGTCAACGGACGCCGCCATCAGGGGGTCTACGACATCGACACGCTCACGCGCGCCGTCAAGGCCGCGGCGCGCTGACGCGTAAGCTCGACCGCAACCATGCGCCTGCTGGAACGCGAGACGCAGCTCGACGCGCTGGCGGGCGCGCTGGCCGCCGCGGCGGCGGGGCACGGCTCGATCGCGCTGGTGACCGGCGAAGCCGGGATCGGCAAGACGAGCCTCGTGCGCGAGTTCGCGAGCCGCGCCGACGCGCGCGTGCTGTGGGCCGGCTGCGACGACCTGGCGACGCCGCGCACGCTCGGGCCGCTGCACGACGCCGCGGCGGGGACAGACGGGCCGCTGGCGCGCGCGCTCGCCGACGAGCGGCCGGTGTTCGGCGCCCTGCTCGACGAGCTGGAACTGCAGTGCCCGACCGTCCTCGTGGTCGAGGACGTGCACTGGGCCGACGACGCCACGCTCGACGTGCTCGCCTATGCGGCGCGGCGCGTCGAGCCGCTCGGCGCGCTCCTCGTGCTGACCATGCGCGACGCGCGCGGGCTGCCGCGGCTGCTCGGGATGCTCAGCGGCGCGCCGGTCCACCGGCTCGAGCTCTCGCCGCTGTCGGAGCCGGCGGTGCGCGCGCTCGCCGCCGGAAAGGGCCGCGACGGCCGCGCGGTCTACACGCTGACCAGCGGCAACCCGTTCTTCGTCGGCGAGGCGCTCGCGGCGCCGCCGGGCCAGGTGCCGCTGAGCGTCCGCGACGCCGTCCTGGCGCGCCGCCGCCAGGCCGGCCGCGACTGCCAGGACGCGCTCGACCGCCTGTCCGTGGTGCCGTCGGCGGTGCCGCCCGAGCTGGCCGACGCGCTGCTCGGGCCGCGGCTCGAGCAGCTGGCCGAGGCGGAGTCGGCCGGGCTGATCGAGGTCCGCCCCGAGGGCCTGGCGTTCCGTCACGAGCTGGCGCGGCGGGCGATCGAACAGTCGCTGCCCGCGATCCGGCGGCGGCTGCTCAACCAGGACGTCGTGCGCGCGCTGCGCGCGGGCGAGCGGCCCGAGCGCGCGCGGCTGCTGCACCACGCCGCCGCCGCGGGCGACGTGGAGACGCTGCTGGACGAGGGTCCCGCCGCGGCGCGCGAGGCGGCGCGGGCGGGCTCGCACCGCCAGGCGCTGGCGCACTTCGAGGCCGTCGTGCCGCACGCCGGGCGCCTGGAGCCGCGCGAGCGCGCCGCGCTGCTCGACGATTACGGCTGGGAGCTCTACAACGCGCACCGCTTCCGCGCGGCGGTCCAGGCGGCCACCCAGGCGGAGGAGCTCTACGCGCAGCTCGGCGAGTGCGTGCCGCTGGCGCTGTGCCTCGTGCGCCTTTCGCGCCACTCCCTGATGGCCGGCGAGACCAGCGAGGCCGAGGCGTGCGCCGAGCGGGCGGTGCTCCTGCTCTCGGGCGGCGAGGACGAGGCGGCGCTCGCGCAGGCGACGCTCTACCTCGGCGCCGTGCTGGCGCTCAGCAACCGCCCGGCGACCGACGTGCTCGAGCGCGCCGAGGTCCTGGCCCGGCGCGCGCGGCCCGACCTGGTCCCGCTGTGCCTGAACTACCGCGCGATCGCGCGCGTCGAGGCCGGCGACCCCGCGGGGCTGGACATCATGCGCCAGAGCATCGCGCTGGCACTCGCGGGCGACAACCACGAGGCGGCCGCGCGCGGCTACACGAACCTCGCCGAGCTGCTGCTGCGCGCCGGTCGCCTGGACGAGCTCGAGCGCTGCGTGCACGACGGGCTGGCGTTCACGCGCGAGCGCGGGCTGTGGTCGCACGCCTACAACCTCGAGGTGCACCGCTGCCTGACGCTGCTGCGGCGCGGCGACTGGGACGGCGCCGAGGCCGGCCTGCGCGAGCTGGTCGAGACCGTCGAGGACCCCGGCATGCTGTACGCCTACAGCGTCCCGTGGCTCGGCCGCGTGCGCGCACGCCGCGGCGACCCGGCGGCCGGCGAGATGCTCGCCGCGGCCTGGGAGCAGGCCCAGCGGCAGCGGCTGCTGCTGGGGCTCGCGTACGCGGGGATCGCACGCGCGGAGTGGGCGTGGCTGAACGACCGGCCCGACGTGGCGCGCGAGGTCGCGGACGTGCTCCTGCCCCGCACCGAGCATCCGGGCGCGGCGCCGTTCCGCGGCGAGCTGCTGCGCTACCTCGCCCGCGCCGGGCTGCCCGCGGAGCCGTTCGACGGCTGCCCGGAGCCGTATGCCGCCGGCCTGAGCGGCGACTGGCAGGCCGCCGCCGCGGCGTGCCAGGACCCGTACGAGCGGGCGCTGGAACTCGCCGAGGGCGGCGACGCGGAGGCGCTGCGGACGCTCGACGCGCTGGGCGCCTCGCGCGCCGCCGAGCAGGCGCGCGCGGCGCTGCGGCGCCACGGCGTGCGGGGCCCGCGCGCCAGCACGCGCGGGAACCCGGCGGGGCTGACCACGCGCCAGCTCGCGGTGCTCGAGCTGCTCGAGGGCGGGCTGACCAACGCCGAGATCGCCGAGCGCCTCGTGCTGTCCGTGCGGACGGTGGACCACCACGTGGCCGCGGTGCTCGGCAAGCTCGGCGTCCGGTCGCGCCGTGACGCTGCGGCGGCCGCGGCCGAGCTGCTACGCCAGGGCGAACGCCATCCGTGAGCGCCCGCGCGAGAGCCGGCTCATCACCGTCCCGAGCGGGATCCGCAGCGTCCGCGCCGTCTGCGTGTAGCTCAGCCCCAGCACGTCGATCGCCCCGACCACGGCGCGGAAGTCGCCCGGCAGCTCGGCCAGCGCGGTGTAGACCTCGCCGGCGGCCACCTTCGCGTCGAGCTCGGGATAGCTCGGGTGCGCCTCGTCGACCTCGCCCACGATCTGCGGCCGCCGCGCCTCGCTGCGCCAGTGGTCCTTGAGCACGTTGTGCAGCGTCCGCACCAGGTACGGGAAGTCGGAGTGGACCCGGCGCGGCTTGGCGAGCACACGCGCGTAGGTCTCCTGGGTCAGGTCCTCCGCCAGGTGGCGGGAGCCGCACAGCGACCACGCGACCGCTACGAGCCGCGAGCGGTGATCGGCGGCATCTTCCGGGTCGAGCGTGCGTGCGGCCTGGGGCAGGGAGAGGTGGGGAGGCATACACGCTGACTGTCTCCTGAATGACCAGGCGCGCGCATCGGCAAGCGTCACCCAACTTTGGGCGGCGCGTTGCCTAAGTTAGGTCGAGCGCGTCGCGCGTCACGATCACGCGCCGGATGTAGCGCCCGTCGCCGAACGGCGACAGCCGCCCGCCGGCCGGCGCCTGCAGACCCGCGGTGAGGTCGTCGTCGCGCAGCTCGCCCTCGGCGATCATGCGCACGTAGGAGCCGTAGTCCAGCGTGTAGACGTCGTAGATGTCGGCGGGCTCGCGCGGATCGGCGACGTCGCTGTTGAGCCGGTGCAGCAGGCGCTCGTCCACCAGCGCCTGGAAGGTCTCGTCGTCCGCCAGCTGATGATCGGCGAGAAAGCAGCGCGCGCCCTGCGCGGTGACCGTCCGGATCAGCGCGCTCAGCATCGCCTTCTCCGGTCCTTCCAGGCCTTTGAGCTTCGTCCCCTGTGCCGTCAGGAGCCCGGCGCGGATCGCCCGCACGTCGAGCTTGCCTTGGCGGCCCGGGTCGAACACGGCGCGGCTGAGCACGTTCAAGAACTCGCGCGGCACACCCTGGGCGCCGCGCGCGAGCTCGCTGAAGGCGGCGCCGTCGAACATCGCGGCCACGAGCTCGTCCGGCGTGGCGACCGCGAACCGCTCGCGCATGAACTCGTCGCCGATGTCGGCGAAGAAGCGCTCGCCCCACCCGGGTCTGCGCAGCGCGTCGGCGACCCGCACCACCACGTCCTCGGCGGGGGCCGCCTCGTGCTGGAACAGGCGCTTGAGGAAGTGCGGGCGCGGCGGCGGCGGGCCGGGAAGCAGATCGCCGCGCTCGGCCGCTCGCGCCAGCTCCACGGCCAGATGGCGGTAGAGCAGCTGCTCGAGCATCGCCTCGACGCGCTGCGGGTCGCGGTCGTAGGAGAACGCCTGCTCGTCGAGCATCGTGACCGCGAACACGTCCTGGTTCTCCTCGAACCCGATCTCCGCGCCGCCGACGTCGACCCCGCGCGTGCGCGAACGGTGCTGGATCGCCGCGATCTTCACGCTCGCGCCGTCGACGGCGAAGAACACGTGCTTGATGTAGTCGGCGAGGTACACCTGTGCCTGGATCGGCTTGACCTCCGACCACTCGTCGAGCAGCAGCGTGAGCCGCTTCAGCCCGGCGGCCTGGCTGACGTCCTTGAGCGCGACGGCGACCGCCGTGAAGTCGACCTGCTCGACAGGGACGAAGGTGCGGCTGTCCTTGTCGGTCTCGTGGAATCCCTCCTTGGCCTCGACGCCCGCGGAGACGCCGGCCGAGGTCGGGGAGACCTTGACGCCGGCCCTCGCCGACGTCTCGCCGCTCTCGCCGCTCGTCCGCTCGCTCGTGAGCTCCCGCAGCGCGAAGCCCTGCTCGGCGAGGACCTTCTCGAACTGCGCCATCGCCTTGCGAGCGTTGGCGAACGCATAGCCGCTCCCGCTGCGGTTGACGAGCTCGCGCTGGACGAGCTGCAGCAGCTGGCGCAGGAACACGGCGGCGCGTTCCTGCGGCCGCTGCACGCGGGTGTCGCCGAGGATGCGCAGGTCGGCGTAGATCACGACCTCGCTCGGCCGCCTCCCCAGGCGCTCGGCCATCACGCGCAGCGCGTGCGTCTTGCCCGTGCCGCGCCGGCCGAAGAGCAGCTGGTGGTTCGACGTCGCGAGCTGCTCGGTCAGCCGCGGGTCCACGTACGTCGCCGACAGCACGTCGCCGACCGGGTCGGCCTCGGCGCGTGACGCCAGCTCTCCGATCGCCGCGCGCACGTAGTCGTCCTCAAGGAGATTGCGCCCGGAGGCGGAGCGGGTCTGCCGTATCCTTGAGCTCGAAGACATGCGGACGTCGGCCGACTATAACTCCGCCGCTCCCGCCCCCGGTCGCCCCGAGCGCACGCTGGCCATCGAGGTATCGGCGTCGCGCGCGATGGTGCCGGCGTTCGTGCTCGAGGAGCTCGAGGCCCGCACCGGCCGGCCCCCGGCAGAGCTGTTCGACCTGATCGCGGGCTCCTCGGCGGGCGCGTTCCTGGCGCTCTGGCTCGCCGCGCCCTCCACGCGCCGGCGGACGGATGAGCTTCGCCACGCCGTCGACGAACTCTCTGAGCTCGTCGAGGGGCCGCACGCCTCGGTCGCGCGGCGCGCCATCGGCATCGTCCAGCCGCAGCGCCAGCGCGAGGACCTGTGGCGCTGGCTCGAGCGACGCTTCGGGTCCATGCAGCTCAGCGATCTCGACACGCGGGTGCTGATCCCGGTGTTCGACCTCAACGCCGGCCGGCTGCGGATCCTCGACTCGCAGGCGGCCCGCGAGAACCCGCACGAGGACCTGGACGTCGCCGTGGCCGCGCAGGCGGCGCTGGCGCCCTCGCCGGAGCTCGCGCCGCCGGAGAAGCGGGCACCGCTGATCGACGGGGCTCCGTACGCGGGCCATGCGACGCTGCTCGCGCTGTCGGCGCTGACCCCGCCCGCCAGCCGCCTGCTGCTCGCGCTCAGCGGCGGGCGCGCCCCCGGGCTCGACGGGCGCGAGTGGAAGCCGTTGGACGCGACGCAGACGGGCCTGACGGACATCGTCGACGCGGTCGCGACGCGTGAGCTCGGGGCCGCCGGATTCGTCCGGCTCGAGCCGCAGCTCGAGCTCGACGACGACGACCCCTCGGGCCTGCTCGAGGTCGCCCGCCGCATGGTCTCCCAGCGCTCGGCGGACCTGATCGCGCTGGCGCGCGAGCTGGTCTCGTTCGCGCCCGAGTACTGACGCCCATCTTCTGCTCGTCTCGTGGCGCTAGCGTCTGACGCGTGGAGCCTCAGCCGCAGGCTCGCCCCTACGGGCGGCGCGCGTTCCTGGGCCTCGTGCTCGGGGGCCTCTCGGCGTACGCGTGGGCGGGGCCGCTGAGCCGCATCGTCTCGCCGGTCACGTCGTCGTTCGCGCAGCTCGGCGCCAACCTGCTCCCGGCCGGCGGCTGGCGCATCTACACGATCACCGGCGTGATGCCCGACCTCGACGCGGCGCGCTGGCGGCTGCGCGTCGACGGGCTGGTCGAGCGGCCGGCGAGCTTCTCGCTGGCGCAGCTGCAGGCGCTGCCCCAGGTCGAGCAGACGTCGACGTTTCACTGCGTCACCGGCTGGACGGTCGAGAACGTCCACTGGTCGGGCGTGCGGTTCGCGGACCTGCTCGCGCAGGTCAAGCCGAAGGCCGGCGCCCGCGCGCTGCGGTTCGTCTCCGCCGAGCGCCCGTACGAGGACTCGCTGACCATCGCGCAGGCGCTCGCGCCCGACGCGCTGCTCGCGTTCGGCATGGACCACCGCCCGCTGACGCGCCCGCACGGCGCGCCCGCCCGCGCCGTGATCCCGCAGATGTACGGCTACAAGGGCGTCAAGTGGCTCGAGCGCATCGAGGTCGTCGACCACCAGCCCCAGGGCTACTGGGAAGGGCTCGGCTACGACCAGAACGCGTGGGTCGGCCGCTCCAATGGCTACTCGTAGATTGCGGCGCTTCTCGCGCACCGAGCGGGCGATCCACTGGATCCACGCGAGCGCGTTCGGCGTGCTGCTGGCGAGCGGGATGTGCCTCTACCTGCCGGCGCTCGCCGAGGCGGTCGGGCGGCGCCCGCTGTTCAAGACGATCCACTTCTACACCGCGCTCGCCTGGCTCGCCGCGCTGGCGCTCGTCGCGCTGCTCGGCAACCGGCGCGCGCTGCTGGCGACGGCGCGCGAGGTGGACCGCTTCGACGCCGACGACCGCGCCTGGCTGCGCGACCGCACGCGGCCTTCGGGGCGCCTGAACGCCGGCCAGAAGCTCAACTCGGCGGCGTCGGCGGCGTTCGCGCTGCTGTTCACGATCACCGGCCTCCTGCTCTGGTACGGCGAGCGCGACACGCGCCTGCGGTTCGCGGACACGCTGCTGATCCACGACTGGCTGATGTACGCCTCGCTGGTGCTGCTCGCCGGGCATCTCTACCTGTCGCTGGTCCACCGCCCGACGCGGCACGCGATGAGCGGGATCACGCGCGGCTGGGTGCGCGAGGACTGGGCGCGCGTCCACCACGCCAAGTGGGCCGACGAGCAGGGTGAGGACAGCCGTACCGCGCCCGGCGCGTGACCGCCCAGTAAGGGCGCGCCGGCGACGTGCAGAGGTCGCCTACCCGCTCCATGGCGGGCGCGGTGCGCTGGGAGGCTGCAGGTCACCTCAGACCCAGCAAGGAGACCTGAAACCGCATGCAGTTCGCCCTTCGCACGGCGGCCGCCGCACTGGTGGCCGTCGTGCTCGCCCCTGCCGCGGCGCACGCGCAGCAGCCCAACACGGTGACGTTCTCGTGGGAGCCCAAGGCGCCCACGACGCTCGACACCGTCATGCTCTCGGCCACCACCGTCGGCGGCATCGGCACGCCGACCGTCACGTGGGACTTCGACGGCGACGGCGTCACCGACGCCACCGGCCAGCAGGTCCAGCACAAGTTCCCGGCGGCGGGCGACTACCGCACGATCGTCAAGGCCACGTGGGCCGGCGTCGTCCCGATCGTGCGCCGGGACGTCGAGTCGATCACCGTGACCTCCGCGACGCCGACGCCGACGCCCACGCCGGCCGCGACGGCTTCGCCGACGGCCACGCCGGCGCCGCCGGTCGCCACGCCGACGCCCGCGCCGGCCTGCCAGGGCACCGTCACCGCAGGCCGGCTGCGCGCCGCCAGCTGGTGCTTCAGCGCCTCGCCGATCAGCGGCGGCACGCGCTACACGTCGACGTTCCCGATCTCTATCAACGGCATCGGGATCGGGCCGCTCGGCGGCAAGCCGGTCACGATCGACGTGACGAGCAAGGTCACGGTCGCCGCTGAGAACGCCAAGGTCTACTTCCGCACCCAGAACACGACCGTGCAGGCCTACAAGGGCAAGGTCGCGTGGACGGTGCTGAACGATCGCCTGTCCGGCTTCGGGTTCTCGTGGGGCGCCGTGCCGACGCTCGGCGGCATGCGCATCACGGGCCTGCCGCAGGCGCCGCAGCTGCTCGACGGCGGCGTCTCGCGGCTCGGGCTGTACCTCGCGCTGCCGTCCTCGGTCGGCGGCGGGACGTCAGCCGGCCCGGTCAACGTCGACCTCGGCGGCGCCAGCGTGTCCGGCCTGCATGCCTTCACGTTCAAGGTCCCCTACGGCGGCCTGCCCGGCATCAACCTGCGCGACCTGATCGTCAGCTATGACGGCAACGGCCTGTGGGACATCAACGCCGGCGTGCGCCTTCCGCAGCCGCTGCCCCTCGACGTCGGCGGCGACGCCGGCATCCGCGACGGCCAGTTCGACCACCTGAGCGTCAACGCCAGCTACGGCGCCAACGGCCCGCACCTCGGGCCGGTCACGCTCAAGCGGCTCTCGTTCACGGTGCAGATGCAGCCGAAGGTCGGCCAGTGCGTGCCGAAGATCGGCAAGGAGACGATCGACCTCGCCAAGCTCCTGTTCCAGACGACCGGCCAGCACTTCAACATCGCGCCGGTCGTGATCGACCACGGCTACCCGCTGCTCGCGCTGTGCGGCAACGTGTCGATCACCGCCGGGCCGACGCTGCTCGGCTCGCCCGCGCTGGCGCTCGACGGCGGCCTCGGGCTGACCGTGTTCGGTGACCGGCCGAGCGTCTTCCGCGCGTACGGGACGGTCAAGCTCGTCGGCATGACGCTGGCCAACGCGGACCTCGAGGTCCACAGCAACGGCTACCTGTCGCTGAACTCCAACTTCAGCCTCGGCTGGAGCGGGATCGCGACGCTCAAGGGCTCCGCGTCGGTCCAGCTCAAGGGCCTGAAGTTCAACGGCGAGATCTACGTCAACGCGTGCCTTGACTTCGTGCACTTCTGCACCGGCGCGCACGGCCTCGTGTCCAGCAAGGGCATCGCGGTCTGCCTCAACGTCGACACGTTCCTCGGCGACTGGCACCCGGGCTTCGGCGACAAGTGGGGCTCGGCGCCCAAGCTGTACTTCACGGGCTGCGACGTCGGCCCCTACAAGGAGGCGATCGCCGCGTCGGCTTCCGACGCCACCAAGACGGTCCGGATCGGGCACGGCCTGCCCGGCGCGACGATCGTCGTGACCGGCCGCGACGCCGCGCCGAAGGTCGCGTTCGTCGGCCCGCACGGCGAGCGCATCGAGACGCCGTCGGACCTGCAGCCGCTCGGCGGCAAGGGCTACTTCCTGCTGCAGTCGCCGGCCGAGCACGTCACGGAGATCGCGCTCGCCAAGCCGAGCGCCGGCACGTGGCGCGTCGAGGCGCTGCCGGGCTCGTCGGCGATCACCCGCGTCGAGTCGGCCGACGGCCTGCCCAAGCCGAGCATCCACGCGAGCGTCTCGCACGGTCGCCTGCACTACCGGATCAAGTCCCAGCCGGGCCAGGTCGTGCGCTTCAGCGAGAAGGGCGCGTCGGCGAGCGGGCCGATCGGCACCGCGCACGGCGCGCTGGGCACGATCCGCTTCGCGCCGGCGGCCGGCAAGGCCGAGCGCCGGCAGATCGTCGCGCTCGTCGAGCAGGACGGGCACGCCCGCGCGCAGCTCGTCGCCGGCCACTACCGCGCGCCGGCCGCCACGCGTCCCGCCGCGGTCACGGGCCTGCGCGCGCGCCGCTCCGGCAGCCACCTCGTCGCGCGCTGGCGCGGCGCCGGGCCCGCCGACGTGCGCGTCGCGCTCAGCGACGGCCGCCGGCTCGTGCTGCGCCCGCGCGGACACAGCGTGAGCGTCGCGCGCGTGGGTCGCGGCACGCACGCGACGGTCACGGTGCGCGCGCTCTCCCCCGCCGGGCTGCCGGGCAGGCCGGCGAGCGTTGACGTGAAGTAAGGACACGTCAACCAACAAGCTACGCATTCCGGCGGGCCCGGCCCGCCGCTGCCGGCACCCGGCGCCCGCCCCCGTACCACCAGTACGCCAGCGGGCACCAGTCACCGGCAGCAACGACCCGGACTACGCCGGTCGATGCGCATCTTGTTGTTTGACGCGTCCTAGGTCGAGTGCGCGGCGGCGGGCAGCGGGCCCGCCGCCGCTCAGCCGGGGACGTTGGCGCGCAGCTCGTCGAGCCACACGCGGGCCGTCGCGTCGCTCGGCGCGCGCCAGTCGCCGCGCGGTGACAGCGAGCCGCCGCTGCCGACCTTGGGCGCGTTCGGGATCGCCGAGCGCTTGAACTGGCTGAGGCGGAAGAAGCGGTCCAGGAAGACCTCGAGCCAGTGCTTGATCTCGGCGAGCGAGTACTCGTTGCGGCGCTCGTCCGGGATCAGATCCGGCCACGCGCCGCGCGTGCGGTCGCTCCACGCGTGCTCGGCCATGAACGCGACCCGGCTCGGCCGCGAGCCGTAGCGCAGGATCTGGAACAGGAAGAAGTCCTGCAGCTCGTACGGGCCGACGACGCTCTCGCTGTCCGACGTCGGCTTGTCGCCGTCGCCCGGGATCAGCTCCGGCGAGATCTCGGTCTCGAGCACCGACTGCAGGACGGCGTCGACGTCGGCGCCGAACTGGTCGGTGTCGATCGCCCAGCGCAGCAGGAACTGCACGAGGGTCTTGGGCACCGAGGCGTTGACCGAGTAGTGCGACATCTGGTCGCCCACCCCGTACGTGCTCCAGCCGAGCGCCAGCTCGCTGAGGTCGCCGGTGCCGATCACGATCGCGCGGTGGTGGTTGGCGAGCCGGAACAGGTGCGACGTGCGCTCGCCGGCCTGCACGTTCTCGTAGGTGACGTCGTAGTGCTTCTCGCCGGCCGCGGCGGGATGGCCGAGGTCGTGCAGCATCTGGGTCGCCGACGGGCGGATGTCGATCTCGTGCGCGCTCACCCCGAGCGCCTGCATCAGCCGGTGCGCGTTGGCGCGCGTGTGCTCGCTGGTGGCGAACCCGGGCAGCGTGTAGGCGAGCACGTTCGCGCGCGGCAGGCCGAGCCGGTCCATGGCCCGCGCCACGACGATCAGCGCGTGCGTCGAGTCCAGGCCGCCGGAGACGCCGATCACGACCTTCTCGATCGCGGTCGCGCGCAGGCGCGTCTCGAGGCCGTGGACCTGGATGTTGTAGACCTCCTCGCAGCGCTCGCGCCGCAGCTCGGGGTCGGCCGGGACGTACGGGAAGCGCTCCAGCGCGCGCCGCAGCGGCAGTACGCGCGGACCGTCGCCGAGCTCGAAGCCGACGCGCCGGAAGCGACTCCAGCCGCTCGCGGTGGTCGTGGATCGAATCCCCGTAGCTGTTCGTGCTCGCGCGGTCGGACGCGATCCGGCCGAGGTCGACGTCGGCGAAGATCAACTGCTCGTCCTTCGCGAAGCGCTCGGCCTCGCAGACCTCGTCGCCGTTCTCGCAGATCAGCGCCTGGCCGTCCCAGGCGAGGTCGGTCGTCGACTCGCCGGTGCCGGCGGCCGTGTACACGTAGGCCGCGATCGTGCGCGCCGAGTGCGCCTGACACAGCAGGCGCCGGAAGTCGGCCTTGCCGATCGTGATGTTGCTCGCGGACAGGTTCGCCAGCACCGTCGCGCCCGCCATCGCGCCGAACGTGCTGGGCGGCACCGGCACCCAGACGTCCTCGCAGATCTCGGCGTGCACGGCGAAGTCCGGCAGGTCGCGCGCCGCGAAGATCAGGTCCGGACCGCACGGGACCGTCTCCCCCAGCAGCTCGATCTCGCCGCCGACGAGCTCACGCGCGGCGCGGAACTGGCGCTCCTCGTAGTACTCCCGGTAGTCCGGCAGGAAGCTCTTGGGCACGACACCGAGGACGCGGCCGCGATGGACCGCGACCGCGGTGTTGAACACGCCGCCCTGGGCGCGCAGCGGCGCCCCCAGCAGCAGCAGCCCGAACAGCTCCCGGCTGGCCTGCACGATCCGCGCCAGCGCGTCGAGAACCGCGTCGGTCAGCGCCTCCTGGTGGAAGAGGTCGTCGAGCGAATAGGCCGAGAGCCCCAGCTCGGGGAAGACGACCAGCGCCGCGTGCTCGTCGGAGGCCTGCTGGGCGAGCGCCAGCGTGCGCTCGGCGTTGAACGCGGGCTCGGCGACGCGCACGTGCGGCACCGCCGCCGCGACGCGGGCGAAGTTGTGGCGATAGAGGGACCTGAACGGCTTGGGCATCGGCGAGCGCCGACCATGATCACAGGCACGCCCGCAGGGTGCCCGTTACGTCCCGCGCACCACCACGCTCGCCGACCACGGGCCCCAGCCCGCCGCGTCGTGCGCGCGCACCTGGACCTTCCAGTCGAGCGTGTCGTCGACCGCGAACGCGGCGCTCAGGGTTGATCCGGAGACGTCCTGCGTGATCGGCGTGGCGCGCTTGCTCCCGTTGCGGGTGACCGTGATCCCGTACTGGTCGACGTCGCTGTCACCGCCGGTGGCGGCGGCCCAGCGGGCCGACAGCGTGTCGCCGGGCGTCTCGGGAGCGGTCCAGCGCGCCGTCAGCCCGGTCGGCGCACCGGGCACGATCGAGGCCGCGCCCGTCGTCAGCGTGACCGGGTCGCTGCCCGGGCTCGTCCCGCCCGCGTCCGTGCTCGTGACCGTGAGCTCGTAGGTCGTCGACGGCACGAGCGGTCCGATCGCCGCGCTCGCCGCCGGCCCGCTGACGGTCGCGGTCACGACCGGCGCGTCCGAGCCGACCGGCGTGACGGTCACCGTCGAGGCCGTGATCATCGCCGCGGTCGCCGGATCGGGCGTCCAGGCGATCTGGAACTGGCCGCCGGACGGCGTGGCCGTGACCCCGGTCGGAGCGACGGGCACCACGACGTCGAGGTACGCGCCGCTGGCCGTGTTGAAGAGCCGGTCGCCGGCCGCGTCGGTCACCGACAGCGTGGGGTCCAGGTCGGTCGGCGCGGCGGCGAGCGTCGCGTAGGACTGGACGGCGCCCGCGAAGTCCCACGTCACGCCGACCCAGGCGGAGTACGTGTGGACCTTGTAGCCGCCGCCGCGCCCGCTGCCACCGCAGCGCGTCTGCAGGTACACGTCGCCGGACGGCAGCCCGCTGACCGCGTCGAAGCCGGTGGCCTGCGCCCGCTCCTGGATGCCGCCGCATGACGCGCCGAGTACCGAGAACGCCGTCGACTGCGGCAGCGTCAGCGAGGTCGACGCAGAGGCGGGCGGGGCGAGTCCCAGCACGAGCAGGACCGCGGCGGGCATGAACAACCTGGCGGAACGGGCCATGGTTCTCCTTCGACCGGCATCGGGGCGACCGAAACGTCGGCGGCGATCCTACACAGCGCCTCGTGAGAAGTCGGGCTGACTCCACGGCAGCTGGCGGCCGCCCGACACCCCGGGCGGCGGCGCTCCGGAAGGTGAAGGGACACTACGCGCTGCATTCGCCGAGCGGGCGGCTCGCGATCCACGGTCCGGCGGGCTGGGGCGCCACCGTCGACAACCTCACGGGCGACACGACGCTGGGCGGCCTGACGCCGGACGGCGCGGGCAGCGTCGCCGCGTACTGGGCCGTGGGCGGAGCGGTGCGCCGGGCGGCGTTCGACGCCGGCGCGCCGCTCGTGCGCGACCTGGCGGTGCCCGCACCCGCGCTCGAAGGCCGTCCGCAGGGGCCGCGTGATCGCCGTGCGCGGCAAGGCCGGCAGCACCCGCGTGACGATCGTCGTCAGCCGCGGGAAGCGCTAGCCGCGCAGGCCGCGCGCCCAGGGGACCGACGAGCCGCCGCCGTCGGGCTCCTCGTCGAGCCACAGCAGCGCGCCCTCGGCGAGCAGGTCGACGCGGTCGTCGTTGCGTCGCTCGCGGACCGTGGCGGTCACGCTCGTGGCGCTCTCGACTGCGCGGGGCGCCGCGGGCACGTTCCTGGCGCGGTGGACCGCAGCGGCGCGCGCGGCCGGCGGCGCCACCGCACGGCGCGCGGGGCGCGCGTGGTGCCGGCGCGTGACCGGCTCAGGCGGCGGGAGGGTCTCGAACTCCGGTGCCAGCGGGCGCATCGGCGCAGGCCGCACGCCGCTCTCGACGTCGACCGTGCGCGCCCGGACCTGGCTCAGCATCCAGTCGCGCTGCGGCGATTGCGGCAGGCGCTGCACGCGGGCGAGCAGGAGGTGGAGGTGCTCGAGTCTGTCGCGATCGTTCATTTCACTCCCGCATTGCTGGTGGAACCGGCGGAGCAAGCCCCTGTCCGCCGCACCCATCTACATCGGCAGGTCGCCCCCGGAACTTGAGCCGTGACTTTCCGAGCGGTTAGCCGCCCGTCGATTGGGGAGTTCGCTCCACCGCTCGGCGCGCCCGGTCCCGGGAGAATGCGCGCCGTGATCGGCCGCGGGCGAGAACTGGCGGCGCTTCAGGAGGCGCTGCGCTCGGGCAGCGCGGTGCTCGAGGGCGACGCGGGGATCGGCAAGTCCACGTTGTGGAATGCGGTGCTGGCGCGCAGCGAGCGCCGCGTCCTGCGCTGCCGGCCCGCCGCGACCGAGACCCAGCTGCCGTTCGCCGCCCTGGGCGACCTGCTCGACGGCGTGGAGCTTCCGGAGCTGCCGGCGCCCCAGCGCGGCGCACTCGAGGTCGCGCTCCAGCGCGCCGAGCCCGCGGGCCGGCCGCCGGACGTGCGCGCGATCGGCGGCGCGTTCCTCGGCGTCCTGCGCGCGCTGGCGCCGGTGCTCGTCGCGGTCGACGACGCGCAATGGCTGGATGCGTCCTCGCGCAGCGTGCTCGAGTTCGCGGTGCGCCGCGCCGGCGACGCGCCGATCGCCGTGCTCGCCGCCCACGGCGGTCACGGCGCTCCCCCGCTCGGGCTCGACCGCGCCGCGCGCGTCGCGCTCGCGCCGCTCAGCCGCGGCGAGCTGCACGCGATTCTCGAGGCGCGGCTCGGGCTGACGCTCGCGTGGCCGCTGCTCAAGCGCGTGCACGCGGCTGCCGGCGGCAACCCGTTCTACGCGCTGGAGCTCGGACGCGCCCTGCAGCGCCGCGGGCGCGCGCCGGGGGCCGACGAGCCGCTGCCGGTGCCGGCGCGGCTCGTCGACGAGCGCCTCGCCGCGCTGCCCGAGCACGTTCGCCGGCTGCTGGCGCTGGTCGACGCGCTGTTCGTGCCGCGTCTGGCGACCGTGCAGGGCGAGGACGGATTGGACGACGTGATCGCGGCGGGCGTGCTCGAGCTCGACGGTGACCGCGTCCGCTTCGCCCACCCGCTGCTCGCCGCGGCGGTGCGCGCCCAGGTCGGGCCCGAGCAGCGCGCCGCGCTGCACGCGCGGCTGGTCGAGGGCGAGCCCGACGCCTGGGCGCTGCACCTCGCGCTCGCCACCGTGCGTCCCGACGCAGGGATCGCCGACCGGCTCGAGGCTGCCGCGCGCGCCGCGTCCGAGCGCGGCGCGGCGGAGATCGCCGGGCGCCTGTCCGAGCACGCGGCGCGGCTCACGCCGGCGCAGGACGTCGACACCGTGGCGCGGCGCACGCTCGCCGCGGCCTACCGCCATCTCGCCGCCGGCGACCCCGAGCGCGTGCGCGTGCTGCTCGGCGACCTCGTCGCACGCCTGGAGCCGGGCGGCGTGCGCGCCGAGGCGCTGTCGGTGCTGCAGTGGGTCGCGCCGCGCGAAGGCGGCGTGGCGCGCTCGATCCAGATCGGCGAGCAGGCGCTCGCCGAGGCCGGCGAGGACCGGCGGATCGCGCTGACGATGCGCGCGAGCCTGGCCGTGCTCGAACGCGTCCGCGGGCATCTGGCGGCCAGCGAGGCGCACGCGCGCGCGGCGGTCGAGCTCGCCGAGGCCGGCGGGGACCGGGTGCGGCTCGCGACCGCGCTCGCGTCACTCGGCCATGCGCAGCTGGTGCGCGGAGCGGGCGTCACGCCTGAGCTGCGCCGCGCGGTCGAGCTCGAGCGCTCGCTGCCGCGCTTTCTCGGCCAGGGCTCGCCGGCGCGCCGGCTGGGGATCGGCCTGATGCTGGCGGGCGACTTCGGTGGCGCCCGCGCGGTCCTGAGCGACGCCTACGAGCGTGCTGACGCGGCCGGGCGCGAGGACGCGCGGGCGCACATCCTCGCCGCTCTCGCCGACGTCGAGCGCCGCGCGGGCGACTGGCGGCGGGCGAGCGAGCTGACCGCCGAGATGCTCGAGCTGAGCGGCCAGGTCGCGACCGAGCAGGAGCACACCGCGCACCAGGTGGTCGCGGCGCTGCTCGATGCGGGCCTGGGCCGGATCGAGGAGGCGACCCGCCGCGCGACGGCCGCGCTGGAGGTCGCCGAGCGGATCGGCGACGCGATGTGCGCGATCGGGCTGCGCAGCGTGCTCGGGTTCGTCGCGCTGTCGGCGCGCGATCCCGCGGGCGCCGTCGCGTGGCTGGCGCCGGCCTCGGACGCCTGCCTGGAGCGGGCGCCGCTCGAGCTCGGGCTCTACCCGGCGCCGTACCTCGAAGCGGAGGCGCGCGTGGCGCTCGGCGACCCGGAGCGCGCCGAGGCGCTGATCGGCGCGTTCGCCGCGTCGCCGTGGATGCGCCGCGCGCGCGGTCTGCTTGAGGCGGAGCCGTTCGCGACCCTCGAGCCCGAGCCGTTCGAGCGCGCCCGCTCGCTGATCGCGCTGGGCTCGATCGAGCGCCGCGCCAAGCGCTGGGGCGCCAGCCGCGCGGCGCTCGAGCAGGCGGGCGAGGTCCTCGACGCGCTGCCCGCCCCGCTGTGGGCGGGCATCGCGCGCGACGAGCTGGGCCGCTCGGGCCGGCGCTCGGCCGCGGGGCTGAGCGACACCGAGGCGCGCGTGGCCGAGCTCGCGGGCGGCGGGCCGGACGAACCCGGAGATCGCCGCTGCGCTGTTCATCAGCCGCAAGACCGTGGAGGCGAACCTCTCCAAGATCTACCGCAAGCTCGGCGTGCGCTCACGCGTGGAGCTCGCGCGCCGGATCCCCTAACGGACCCCGCCGGCGAGCAGGCAGACGCCGGGAAACTCCAGGCCGGCCGGCGTCTCGTACGGGGCGACGGCGGCGCGCAGCCGGGCCAGCAGGGCGAGCGCGGCGTCGTCTCCGAGCGACGCGACCCGCCGCGCCAGCGGACCCGCGAGCGCCGCCGTGCGCGTCCACCACTGCTCGAGCTTCGCGTCGCGCAGCGGCACCGCGAGCTCGCTGACGACGACGTCGTCGAGCGGCAGCAGCGAGCGCAGCTGCTCGGCGTCGGCGAGCGCGAACGGCCCGGGGACGCCGGGCGGGGGCACCGGCTCGCCCAGCTCCGCGCTCACGGCGTCGAAGATGAGGCCGAGCCACGGGTTGCGCTCGCGCGGGCCCCAGACCGCGAGCGCGGCGCGCCCACCCGGCTTGAGCACGCGGCGGATCTCGCGCGCGGCGCCCGCGGGGTCGCGCGCGAACATCAGGCCCTCACGGCAGAGCACGGCGTCGTAGGCGCCGTCGGGCTCGGCGATGCGGTCGAGGTCGAGCACGCGCGTGCGCACGTTGGTGAGCCCGCGTGCCGCAGCGCGGCGGGCGGCGACCGCGGTCATCGCGCTCGTGACGTCCGAGAGCACCACCTCGCCGGCCAGCTCCGCGGCCGCCAGTCCGGCACCGCCGGGCCCGCAGGCGAGTTCGAGCACGCGGTCGCCGGGCTCGATCGCCGCCAGCTCGAGCATCCGGGCGGTGACCTCCGCTCCGCGGGCGTCGGCGTAGTCGGCGTGCTCCTCCCAGCCGCCGGCCACCGACGCCCACATTCCGTGCAGTCCGATCGCAGTCATGGTCGTTCCTTTCAAGGGCCCAGCGCACGCGCCATCAGGGCCGCGCGCGGGCGCGGCAGGCGGGCGCTTCATGGAGGGACCGCAGTGTCCGCGGCGGCGCTCCCGGCATCAATCGGGGAGCTCCCTCAGAACTTGCCGGAGATCACGTCCCAGGCCCGCCGGAGCTTGTCGCCGAGGTCCCCGCCGGACAGGTCGTCGGGGCCGGCGGAGAGCGTCGCCGGGTTCGCGCTGGGCTCGGGCAGCTGGTCGACCTCGTACGCGGCGAGCGTGAGCGTCACGCCCTCGCTGTCGATGCTCGCGACCTGGAAAGCGTCCACGAACCGGTGCCCGCCCGAGCACTTGACGACCAGGCCGTCGAAGATGTCGGCGTTGGGGTCCGCGAGCACGTGCGCGACGTGGCCGACCGGCTGCCCGTCGCGCGACTGGACCGGCGCGCCCTCGCTCAGCGTGAGGTAGGAGACGGGCTCACCGGGGCTCATCGCGCGAGTCTACCCGCCGAGCGCCGCACGCTGGTGGCGATGGTTGGAGGGGCGCGAGACCAGGCTCGAAGCGAGCCCATTCGCCGCTTGCAGCGCTCCGGGCCAGTCGCTGCCCTGCGCGAGCGCGGCGAGCAGCCCGGCGTTGAACGCGTCGCCCGCGCCGGTCGTGTCGGCCGTGTCGACGGCCGGGGCGGGGCTGCGCAGCCGCCCGCCCGCCGGGCCGAACGCGAGGCAGCCCGCGGCGCCGAGCTTGACCACGACCCAGCCGCCTGAGCGATGCTGCAGCGCGCGGCCGGCGCGGCTGACCTCGCCGATCCCGGCCAGTGCGCACGCCTCGGCCTCGTTGGGCAGGAACACGTCAACGAGCGGGAGGAGCCCATAGAGCTCCTCCCGCGTCGCCGGCGAGAACCCCTCCGAGTCCCAGGCCGTGTCGAAGTAGGTGCGGGCGCCGTGCCCGCGCGCCGCCGCCAGCAGGGCGCGCGTCGGCTCGCCGCGCATGCGCGGCGAGCAGAAGTAGTCGCACACGAGCACGTGGTCGGCCAGCAGACTGGCGGCGGGGACGATCGCCGCGGTCGAGCTGCCGGTCACGCCGAGGTAGGTGAGGAACGACCGCTCGCGCTCGGGCGCCTCGACGGCGACGGTCAGCCCCGTCGGCTCCCCCGCGGCGACGTGGATCTCGTCGGCGAGCCCGAACGCGCCGAGCTGCTCGAGCAGCCAGCCGCCGAAGTGGTCGTCGCCGACGGCGCCGATCAGCCGCGCGTGGATCCCGGCCTCGGCGAGCGCGAGCGCCGCGTTGGCGCCCGCGCCGCCGACGCGCAGGCCCATCTCCTCCACCAGCAGCGTGGCCCCCGCGGCCGGCAGCGCCGTGACGGGTGTGAGCACGAGGTCCACCTGAACGCAGCCGATGACCGTGACGGCGTGCAACCGCGCGTCCCCACCCTCTATCTTCATTTATTCGGAGCCTTTACTAACTAAGGCGCAACCTATCGCCGCTCGCCCTGGCGGTCAAGACCGCCACCTTAGGTAAGCTCGTTGACCTAGTGACGAACAGCCTCCGGGATTCGCTGAGCGGGGAGAGCCCGCGGCCCAACCTGCTCCGCGAACTGAGCGAGCAGGCGATCCTCGAGACGATCTTCCGCGAGGGCCCGATCACACGGCCGGAGATCGCGGAGCGCACGAACATCTCCAAGCCGACGGTCTCCGCGGCGGTCGACCGCTTGGTCAAGGCGCACCTCGTGCAGCCGGCCGGCGAGCGCCCGGGCCGGCGCGGGCGCACTCCGCTCGCGTTCACCGTCAATTCCGCCGCCGGGTACGTGATCGGCATCGACATCGGTTCCACGCGCCTGCGCATGGAGGCGATCGACATCTACGGCGAGCGGCTGCGCGACCTCGAGCTCGACACGGCGGCCGGCGGCCCGCGCGCGGTCGAGGAGCAGATCGTCGGCGCCGTCCGCCGCCTGGACTCCGAACTTGCGCAATCGCACCAGGAGCTGCTCGCGCTGGGCGTCTCGACGCCGGGCGTGGTGGACCCGGCGACGCGCCGCGTGACGTCGCTCGCCTGGCACCTGAGCGCGACCGGTGAGTTCGACTCGCTGGCCTCGCTGGAGACCCGCTTCGGGGTTCCGGTGCTGGTCGACAACGACATCAACATGGCCGCGGTCGGCGAGAAGTGGCGCGGGCTGGCCGGCGGCGTCTCGACGTTCGTGTTCGTGTCCGTGGGCGCGGGCGTCGGCATGGGCATCGTGATCGAGGACGAGCTGTTCCGCGGCTTCCACGGCGCCGCGGGCGAGATCGGCTACCTGCCGCTGACGCGCGACCCGTTCGACGCCCAGCATCGCCGGCTCGGCGGGCTCGAGGACGAGATCGGCGCCGACGGGATCCTCGCCGCATACCGCGCCGGGGGCGGCGAGGCGCGATCGGCGCGCGAGGTGCTCGAGCGCGCCCGCGGCGGCGACGCGACCGCGACCGCGGTGGTGGAATCGGCCGCGCAGCGGATCGGGCTGGCCATCGCGACGGTGTGCGCGGTGATCGATCCGGAGCTCGTCGTGCTCGGCGGCCGCATCGCCGGCTCGCCGGACCTGCTGCCCGCCGTGCGCGCGACGGTCGGCCGGCTGCTGCCGCTGCCGACGCGCATCGAGGTGAGCGTCCTGGCCGAGCGCGCGGCACTCGAGGGCGCGCTGGCGATGGCGCTGCGCGACGCGCGCAACCGCCTCTTCAGTCGCGAGCGCCGCGCCGCGGTCTGAGCGTCAGAGCCACACCGGCGCCGTGCGCTGCAACGGCCGCGCCCAGCGCAGCGGCTGGCCGTCGAGCGTTCCCGGCGGGGCGATGACCGCGAGCGAGCCGCCGTCGCCGCGCAACTCGACGCGGAAGCGTTCCGGCGGGACGGCCTCGCCCGCGCGCGGGCCGTCGCCGCCCACCCGCGCGGCGTCGCCGCCCACCCGCGCGCCGTCGGCGCCCACCCGCGCGCCGTCGGCGCCCACCCGCGCGGCGTCGGCGCCCACCACCTCTTCGGGCTCGAGCCGCATCAGCGCGGCGGCGGTGGCGGCCAGCGCGAGACCGGCGCTCCATGGCGGGCGGCCCGCCACCCGTTCGCTCAGGCCGCGCAGCGCGACGGCCGCCGAGAGGTAGCCCGTCGCGTGGTCGAGCGCCTGCGCCGGCAGCGCGCCCGGCGTGCCGTCCGGCTCGCCCTCCACCACCGCGATGCCGCACGCGGCCTGGACGAGCGAGTCGAACCCGCGGCGCTCGCCCCACGGCCCGGACGCGCCCCAGGCGCTCAGGCCGACCGTCACCAGGTGCGGGTGGCGCTCGGCGAGCTCAGGCTGCCCGAGGCCGAATGCGGCGAGCGCGCCCGGGCGGTAGCCGTGGACGAGCACGTCGGCGTCGGCCAGCAGCGCGTGCAGCAGCTCGAGGCCGTCCGGGCGGCGGAAGTCGACCTCGGCCAGACGCTTGCCCGCGCCGGTGTCGGCCAGGCCGAGCGGCAGTTCCCGAAGATGCGGCGGGTCCAGCCGCAGGACGTCGGCGCCGAGCGCGGCGAGGAAGCGCGTCGCCACCGGTCCGGCGATCACCCGCGTCAGGTCGAGCACGCGAACGCCCGCCGCGGGCCGGGCGGCGACGCCCGCGCCGGGCGGCACGTCCGCAGCGCCGAGCCGCGCGCCGCCGGGCGCCGCGCCCGCGGCGACCACGCGCGCGGCCGGCCGGCCGAGCCCGGCGGCGACGCGCGCGCTCGGCGGTGCGCCCGGGCCGGCGAGCCGCTGCACCAGCGGCAGCTCCGCGACCGCCCGGCCCTGCGGATGCCGCGCCCACTGCTCGGGGCTCCGCACCGCCGCGGCGGCGCCGCCGGCCGCCACGACCGCCTGCTCGAGCTCCTCGCCGGCGAATTCCGCGATCCGGGCCGGCGCACCCGCCTCGTCGACCCCGAGCGCGTCGAGCAGGGCGCGCCGGTGATGCGGGTAGTTGGCGTGCAGGCGGATCCAGCCGTCCGCGGTCCGCGCGAAGCGCGACAGCGGCGCGAATCCCGCACCGCCGGGCCGGCCGTCGATCAGGACGTGGCGCTCGGACGTGAACGCGGCGGCCACGTGCGCCGGATCGAGCGCCAGGGCCGGCCGCGGCGCACCGCGCGCCTCGGCCAGCTCGGCGGCCGCGCCGAGCGCTGCCGCCACCGAGCTCAGCGCCAGCGCCATCACGTCGTGGCGCGCAGCCAGCAGCCCGGCGGGCACGCCGGTCGCGACCTCCGGCGGCCGGCTCGCATCGCCGGCGACGGCGGACCACAGCTCGCTCAGCATCATCTGACGGTAGCCGCTCACCGGCGGCCGGTACGGTGGGGCGGGTGCGGATAGCGACCTGGAACGTCAACTCGGTCAAGCAGCGTCTCCCGCGTCTGCTGCCGTGGCTCGATCAGCGCCGGCCGGACGTGGTCTGCCTGCAGGAGACCAAGCTCGCGGACGACGCGTTCACCGACCTGCTCGGCGATGCGCTCTCAGAACGCGGCTACGCGATCGCGGCGCACGGCGAGACGGCGTGGAACGGCGTCGCGATCCTCTCGCGCGTGGGGCTCGAGGACGTCGTGGCAGGCCTCCCCGGCGCGCCGGGCTTCCCGGACCCGGAGGCGCGCGCAGTGTCCGCCGTGTGCGGCGGGATCCGCGTCGTCTCGGTGTACGTGCCCAACGGCCGCACCCCGGACTCCGAGCACTACCACTACAAGCTCGCCTGGCTCGCCTCGCTGCGCGACCTGGTCGCCGCCGGCCCGGACGCCACGGTCGTGTGCGGCGACATGAACATCGCGCCGACCGACGCGGACGTCTTCGATCCCGACGCGTACGCCGGTCACACCCACGTGACCGCGCCCGAGCGCGCGGCGCTCGCGAAGCTGCGCGACCTCGGGCTGCGCGACGTCGTGCGCGACCGCTGGCCCGACGAGCGCGTGTTCACGTATTGGGACTACCGCGCGGGGATGTTCCACCAGGACCTCGGGATGCGGATCGACCTCGTGCTGGCCGGCGTGCCGGTCGCCGAGCGCGTGCGCGCGGCGTGGGTCGACCGCCAAGCCCGCAAGGGCAAGGGGCCGAGCGACCATGCACCGGTGATCGTCGACCTCGACGAGGCGCCAGACGGGGACATCGGGCCGGTCGTGCCGCCGCCGTCCGCGCCGGTCGTCAAGCGCGGCGCCGTGAAGCTGCCGCAGTCGCCGCCGGGCTAATCCTCGCCGTTCACCCCGCTCGACGCTAGCCGTCGCGCGGGCGGTCGCGGTCGCGCGACGGCTGCACGCGCTTCGGCTCGCCCGGCATCTTCGGATAGTCCGGCGGATACGGCATGTCGCCGCGGCCCTCGTCCTCGTAGAGGTCGAGCAGCGGCTGCAGCGAGTGCGCCACGTCGTCGATCGCGGCGTGGCGGTCGCCGACGTCGGCGAACCGCGCCGGCATCGTCGCGACCGTGAAGTCCTCGGGCGCGGCGCCGGCGAGCTCGTCCCAGCTCAGCGGCGCGGAGACCGGCGCGCCCGGCTTCGGCCGGACGCTGTAGGCGGAGGCGATCGTGCGGTCGCGCGCGTTCTGGTTGTAGTCGACGAAGATCCGCTCGCCGCGCTCCTCCTTCCACCAGTTGGTCGTCACCTGGCCCGGCAGGCGCCGCTCGAGCTCACGCCCGAACGCGATCGCGGCGTGGCGCACGTCGGTGAACGTCCAGCGCGGCTCGATCCGGACGTAGATGTGCACGCCGCGCCCGCCGGAGGTCTTCGGGAAGCCCGTGTAGCCGAGCTCGCCGAGGAGCTCTCGAGCCGTGGCGGCGACCCGCACGGCGTCATCGAAGTCCGTCCCCGGCTGCGGGTCCAGGTCGATCCGCAGCTCGTCCGGATGGTCGACGTCGCCGTCGCGAACCGGCCACGGATGGAACGTGATCGTGCCCATCTGCGCCGCCCAGCCGACGACCGCGACCTCCGTGGGGCAGATCTCGTCCGCGTGGCGGCCCGACGGGAACTGGATCCGCGCCGTCTGGACATAGTCCGGCGCCCCGCGCGGGATGCGCTTCTGAAAGAACGCGTCGGCGCCGCGCGTCGACTCGCGGGTCGCGACGACGATCCCGGGATGCACGCCCTTCGGCCAGCGCTCGAGCGTCGTCGGCCGGCGCGCGAGCGCGCGCATGATGCCGTCGCCGACGGCGAGGTAGTACTGGACGACGTCGAGCTTCGTGACCGCGGCGGTGCGGTCGGTCGGCGGGAAGATCACGCGATCGGGGCTGCTCACGCGCAGCTCGCGCCCGCCCGCGTCGATGATCGCTGCCTCGGATGCGGCCATGCCCGGAGTTCTACCGGGCGCTCAGGCCGCCCCGTTGCGCCGGCTCAGGAACACGTTGTCGAGCGCCGCGCGCAGCCCGACCGACAGCGCGCCCATCAGCACCGCGCTGTCCGCGAGGCTGGACAGCTCGACCTTGGGCGGATACGGCAGCCAGCCGGGAAGCAGGGCGCGCACGCCGTCGAGCAACTCGGGGTTCGCGCCGATCCCGCCGCCGAGCACGACCAGCCCGACGTCGGTGACCGCGGCGATCGGGACGACGTGGCGGGCGATCCGGCGCGCCTCCTCGGCGATCACGTCGCGCGCGACCGCGTCGCCGGCGCGCGCCGCCGCGAAGATCGAGCGCGGATCGAACGGCGCGACGAGGCTGGAGTCCGCGTCGCGCGCCATCCGCGCCGCGAGCTCCGACAGCGCGCCGGCGCACGGGTCGAGCTCCTGCTCTGACCCCGCGCGCACGTAGTCGAGCTCGCCGGCCGCGCCGTGCTGGCCGCGCTGGAGCTCGCCCTGGAGCACGAGGCCCGCGCCGAGGCCCGTGCCGATCGAGAGCACGACGAAGTTCTCCACGCCGCGCGCGACGCCGTCGCGGGCCTCGCCGAGCGCGGCGAGGTTGACGTCGTTCTCGACGGTCACCGCGTGCCCGAGCCGCTCCTCGAGCTCGGGGCCGAAGCGGCGCCCCTCGAGCCCGCTGACGTTCGCCGCGAGCCGGATCGCCTGCCCCTCGGTCTCGACCACGCCCGGGACGCCGACGACGACCGCGTCGATCAGGCGCTCCGGCAGCGCGGCGGCGTCGACCAGCCGGTCGCGCAGCCGCACGACCGCGGCCAGCACCTCGTCGGCGTCGGCGTGCGCGAGCGCGTCGTCGCGGCGCGCGCGGATCGTGCCCGAGAGGTCGCACAGCGCGCCGCGCAGGAAGTGCGTGCCGATGTCGACCGCCAGCACCAGCGCGGCCTCGTCGACCGGCTCGAAGTACACCGCGCCATAGCGCGGACCCCGCGGACCTTCGGCGGACTCGCGCACCAGGCCGGCGTCGAGCAGCGCCTGCAGCGCGAGCGAGACGGTCGGCTTGGAGATCCCGGCGCGGCGCGAGATCTCCGCGCGCGAGATCGGCGCGCCCGCCCGGATCGTTGCGAGCACGGTCTCCTCGTTGAGCCGCTTGAGCAGCGGCGGCGTGGCGGGGAGCGGTGTGCTCATCCGAGCCGGTCGCCGCTGACCGGATCGAAGAGGTGCGTCTCCCCCGCGACCGGGCGCAGCGCCACGCGCTCGCCGCGCGCCGGCGCCCGGCGCGCGCTCGAGCGCGCGATCAGCCGGCGTTCCTCGCCGCCGATCGACGTCATGCAGAACACGTACGCGTCGGCCCCGATGTCCTCGACCATCTGGACCTCCGCGCCGATCCCGTCGGCGGCGAGCTCCAGCGACTCGGGGCGCACGCCGACCGTGACTTCATGGCGGCCGTTGGCGCGCGCGCCGTCCGGCAGCGGCACGGACACCCCGCCGACCGAGACGGCGCCGTTGGCGCCCAGCTCGACGTTGAGGAAGTTCATCGCCGGTGAGCCGATGAAGCCCGCCACGAACACGTTCGCGGGATGGTCGTAGAGGACGCGCGGCGGAGCGCACTGCTGCAGCCGGCCGTCGCTGAGCACCGCGACGCGGTCGCCGAGCGTCATCGCCTCCGCCTGGTCGTGGGTCACGTAGACGGTCGTCACGTTCAGGCGCGCCTGCAGCGCCGCGATATCGGCGCGCATCTGCACGCGCAGCTTCGCGTCGAGGTTGGAGAGCGGCTCGTCCATCAGGAACACCGCGGCCTCGCGCACGATCGCGCGGCCCATCGCCACGCGCTGGCGCTGGCCGCCCGACAGCTGGCCGGGCTTGCGCTCCAGGTACTCGGTCAGCCCGAGCATCTCGGCCGCCTCGCGCACGCGCCGCTCGCGCTCGGGCTTCTTGACGCCCGCCATCTTGAGCGGGAAGCCGATGTTCGCCCCGACCGTCAGGTAGGGGTAGAGCGCGTAGTTCTGGAACACCATCGCGACGTCGCGCGCCTTCGGCGGATCGTCGGTGACGTCGCGGCCGCCGATGTAGATCGCGCCGCCGTCGACCTCCTCGAGCCCGGCGAGCATGCGCAGCGCGGTCGTCTTGCCCGAGCCGGACGGGCCGACGAGCACGACGAACTCGCCGTCGGAGATGTCGAGGTCCAGCCCCGCGACCGCCGGCACGTCATTGCCCGCGTAGATCCGCGTGGCCTGCTCGAAGCGGACTTCAGCCATGGAACACCTCCGCCAAGCGGTCCTCGGGAGTGAGCTCGCGCCGCACCCGCTCGCGCGCCGCGGGCGGCGCTCCGAGCTTGTCCAGCCCGAGCAGGGCCGCGCCCACCACCGGCGGCGCGTCGACGACGGTCGTGCGCAGCGGCACGCCCAGCGTCGCCAGGTCGGTCTCGATGGCGCCCAGCAGCAGCGGATCGCGCGAGCGCAGGATGCCGCCGCCGAGCACCACGTCCACGGGTTCGTCGAGCGGGGCGAGGCGGGCGAGCGCGACGCGCGCGAACGCGACGACCTCGTCGGCGAGCCGGCGCACGATGCCGGCGGCGACGAGGTCGGACGGCGCCTCGGCGAGCACCAGCGGCGCGAGCTCCACGAAGCGCCGCTTGGGCAGCGTCGAGAGGTGCACCGCCTCGGCCAGCGCGAGCATCGAGTCCAGGCCGAAGTGCGCGGGCACGCTGCGCGCGAGCGACGTCGTCGGCCCGCGCCCGTCCTCGCTGCGCGCCGCGGCCGACACCGCGGCCATGCCGAGGTCGTAGCCGCCGCCCCAGTCGCCGGTGATGTCGCCGAGCGCCGGGAACCACGCATGGCGGCCGCCGGGCCCGATGCCGACGCAGTTGATGCCGGCGCCGCACACGACGGCGACGCCCCAGCCGCGGTCGGTGCCCGCGCGCAGCAGCGCGAGCGTGTCGTTGCCGACCGCGACGCGCCGCGCCCAGCCGCGCTGCTCGACGCGCTCGCGCGCGACGGTCACCTCGTGCGGGAAGTCCACGCCGGCCAGCGAGAGGTCGGCGATCGCGATCTGCGGGCGGCCGGCGACGCTCAGCGCCTCGGCGAGCAGCGCCTCGATGCGGTCCAGCGCCCCGTCCACGCCGAACTCGTGCGGAGAGCTGCCGGGCCCGCGCACGAACGCGCGCAGCTCGCCCTCGGCGGAGACCAGCGCGAGGTCCGTCTTGGCGTTGCCGCCGTCGACGGCCAGCAGCACGTCGGTCATGGCGCCGCCACGGCGAGCAGCTCCTCGAGCAGCTCGTCGACCATCGCGGTCTGGCCGATCAGCGGGTGCGCGAGCAGCGCCTTGCGCGCCAGCACGGGGTCGCCGCTGGTCGCCGCCTGGACCGTCAGCCGCTCGTAGGTCGCGACGTGCTGGACCAGCCCGAGCAGCTCGGGCGCGAGCGGGCGCTGGGGGAGCGGCTGCGGCCCGGCGGCGGTGATCCGCGCCGGCACCTCGACCACGTCGTCGTCGGCGAGCCCGGCGAGCGTTCCGTGATTGCGCGTGTCGACGACGTGCACGCCACCGTCGTCGGCGAGCAGTGAGCCGACGAGGCCCATCGCGGCGTCCGAGTAGAACGCGCCGCCGCGCTGCTCGAGCAGCTCCGGCTTGGTGTTGAGCGACTCGTCGCGGTACAGCGCGAGCAGCTCGCGCTCGATCTCCGCCACGGTCTGCGCGCGCGGGACGCCGGTGCGCTGCTCGGCGAGCACCTCGTCGTGCGCGTAGAAGTAGCGCAGGTAGTAGCTGGGGATCGCGCCGAGGTCGTCGAGCAGGCGCCGCGGCAGCTCGACCTCGGCGGCGATCCGGTCGCCGTGCTCGGCGAGGATCCGCTCCAGGATGTCCTCGCCGTCGAGGTGGACGGCGCGGATCCACGTCAGATGGTTGAGGCCGACCTGGTCGATCAACACGCGCCCGGGCTCCACCCCGAGCTCGCGCGCGAAGCTGCGCTGGAAGCCGATCGCGACGTTGCACAGGCCGACCGCGCGGTGGCCGGCATCCAGCAGCGCGCGCGTGACGATCCCGACCGGGTTCGTGAAGTCCACGATCCACGCGTCGGGCGCGGCGCGCTCGGCCACCCGCTCGGCCAGCTCGAGCATCACCGGCACCGTCCGCATCGCCTTCGCGAAGCCGCCCGCGCCCGTCGTCTCCTGGCCGATGCAGCCGCACGGCAGCGGCACCGTCTCGTCGTGCAGGCGCGCCTGCTGGCCGCCGACGCGGATCTGCACGAGCACGAACGCGGCGCCGTCGATCGCGGCGTCGACGTCGCCGGTCAGCTCGAGCGAGCCCGTGTAGCCGGCGCGGTCGAGCATCCGCCGCGCGAGGCCGCCGACGACGTCCAGGCGCGGCGCGTCGATGTCGTGCAGCGCGAGCTCGTCGACGCCGTCGAGCTCCGGCACGCGCGAGACCAGCTCGGGCGTGTACGTCGAGCCCGCCCCGATGACCGCCAGCTTCATCCCTTGACCCCCGTCAGCGTCACGCCCTCCACGAACGCCCGCTGGGCCAGGAAGAACAGCACGATCACCGGCGCCATCACCAGCAGCGTCGCCGCCATCGTCAGGTTCCACTGCACCTGGTGCAGCGAGCGGAACTCCGACAGCCCGATCGACAGCACCCAGTGGTCGGCGGTCTGCCCCGTGTAGAGCAGCGGCAGGAAGAAGTCGTTGAACGTGTAGAGGAACGAGAACAGCGCCACGGCGGCGATCGCCGGCTTGGCGAGCCGCACCACGACGGTCGTCAGGATCCGCAGCTCGCCGCAGCCGTCCACGCGCGCGGCGTCCAGGTACTCCTCCGGGATGGTGAGGAAGAACTGGCGCAGCAGGAAGATCGAGAACGCGTCGCCGAACCAGTTCGGGATGATCACCGGCCACAGCGAGCCGATGAAGTCAAAGCCGAACGGGTGGAACTTCGACCACATCACGTAGAGCGGGACCACGGTCACCTGCGGCGGCAGCATCAGCGCGATCAGCACGACCAGGAACGCGGCCTCGCGCCCGCGCCAGCGCAGCCGCGCGAGCGCGTACGCCACCGGCACGCTGGAGACCACGACGCCGATCGTGGCCAGGAACGAGTACTGCAGCGTGTTCAGCGTCCAGCGCCAGATCGGCGCGGTCTTGAACACGTCGATGAAGTTGTGCCACGCGAAGGGATGCGGCCACAGCCGCGACGACAGCGCCTGGTCGTTGGTCATCAGCGCGGTCAGCGTGATGAACAGGAACGGCGCGAGGAACGCGATCGAGAGCGCGATCAGCACGCTGTGGTTGGCGACCGCGAGCAGGAAGCGCTTGCGGCGGACGGCGGCGGGCGGGCGCCGGCGCACGAAGCCGGCCGCGGCCGGCGGGTCGAGCGCGGTCATCGCGCACCTCCCACGTAGACCCACTTGCGTGAGTTGAGGACGATCACGAGCGTGACCGCGAACGAGACCGCCAGCAGGACCATCGCCAGCGCCGACGCGTAGCCCATCTGGAAGTCGTTGAAGCCGTGCTGGTAGAGCAGCACGGGATAGAACAGCGTCGAGTTCTTCGGGTAGCCGAGGTTGACCGAGGTCACGTCGGCGGCCTGCGAGGACTGGCCGGCCGCGACGCCGGCGGCCACGTAGGCCTGCGTGAAGTACTGCAGCCCCTGGATCACGCCGAAGATGACCGAGAACAGGATCACCGGGCTGATCGACGGCAGCGTCACGTAGATCATCCGCTTCAGGGCGCCCGCGCCGTCGAGCTCGGCCGACTCATAGAGCGTGCGCGGGACGTCCAGGACCGCCGCCAGGAAGATCACCATCGTGTTCCCGATGCCCCAGATCGCGAGCATGGTGAGCGCCGGCTTGGCCCACGCCGGGTCCTGGAACCACAGCGGGCCGCTGATGCCGACCTTGCCGAGGAGCGCGTTCACCGGCCCGGTCGCCGGGTTGAGGATGTAGACGAACCCGAGCGTCGCGGCGACCGGCGGCGCGAGCGCGGGCAGGTAGAAGATCGTCCGGAAGACGCCCACGCCGGACCGCGCCCGCGCGAGCACGAGCGCGATGCAGAACGCCGAGAGCACCTGCAGCGGCACCGCGATGGCGATGAACCACGCCGTGTTGCGCACCGCCTGCCAGAGCAGCGGGTCCTGCGAGAACATGAACTTGTAGTTCGCGGTCCCGACCCAGCGCGGCGGCGACAGCAGGTCGTAGTGGGTGAACGACAGGTAGGCGTTCATCACCAGCGGATAGCCGAAGAACACCGTGAAGCCGATCGCCCACGGCGCCATCAGCAGCATGACGAGGCGACGGTGGCGCCACCTCGCCTTGCGGCTGGCCCGGCGCCGCTGCGGGGTGACCGCGGCGGCGCCGGCCTGGGGTGCGTCGATGACCTGCATCGTGGCCTACGGGACGCCCGGGCCCTTGGCCTGCGCGACCTGCGCGTCCAGCTGCTTGTCGAGATCGGACAGCGAGCCCGGCAGGTCGCCGACCGAGCCGGACTGCCACTTGGTCGCGAAGTTCTGCACCAGGTTCGTGTAGGAGACGCCCGAGGCCATGATCGGCGACGTGCTCGACTTGGGGTTGGAGAAGATCTTCAGGAACGTCGCGAAGTGATCGTCGGGCGTCAGCTCCGAGGACGTCGTCGACTCGTTCGTCGACGGCACGTTGCGCAGCCCGTTCGACAGCGCCGACAGTGCGTGCGTGTCGGTCGTCAGCCACTTCACGAGCGCCCATGCCGCGTCGGTGTTCTTGCCGTTGCGCGGGATGCCGATGATCGTGCCGTTGATGTAGCCGGAGCCGTAGAGGTCCGGATTGGCGTCGTCGACGGGCATCGGCGCCGTGCCGTAGTCGAGCTTGGGATGCTCGTCCTGGATGAACGCGACGCGCCACTCGCCGTCGAGGTTCATCGCGACCTTGCCGACCTCGAACGCGTTCGACGCGGAGAACTCGTCGCCGAGGCCCGCCTGGAACTTGACCAGGTTCTTATAGCCGTAGAAGTCGATCAGCTGCTTCTGCCACTGCAGCCACTTCGTCCACGCCGGGTCGTTGGCGAGCTGGGCGTTGCCCTTGGCGTCGGTGTACTTGCCGCCGAACGAGGAGATCCAGCGCTCCGGGACGTTCTCGTAGAAGCCGATGAACGGGTCGATGCCGACCTGCTTGAGCGAGCCGTCCGGGTTCTTGATCGTCAGCTTCTTGGCGTCGGCGGTCAGCTCGGTGAGCGTCTTGGGCGGCTCGGCGATGCCGGCCTTCTTGAACAGGGCCTTGTTGTAGTAGAGCCCGTAGGTGTCGGCGAGCAGCGGCAGCGCGCACTTCTTGCCCTTGTACTGCGTGTAGTAGTTCGTCGCGTCCGGGAAGTCGGTCGTCGCGATCCCGTCCTTCTTCAGGAACGGCGTGAGGTCGATCCACCCCCCGGTCCCGCAGTAGACGCCGACGTTGTAGGAGTTGAACGAGCTCACGACGTCGGGCGCGTTGCCCGCCCGGATCGCGGAGACGATCTTGTTGTCGTTGATGCCGCCGGTGACGTTGACCGTCACGTTGGGGTTCTGCTTGGAGTAGTCGGCCACCACCGACTTGAAGACCTTCAGCTCACGGGCGCTCCACCCGACCCACACGTTGAGCGTCACGGGAGCAGTGCTCTTCGCGCCCGTGGGTGTCTTCGCGCCCCCGGCGCCGTTGCTGGTGCTGCTGGGGGAGTTGCTGCTGCCGCCGCAGGCCACGACGCCGACCGCCGGAAGCACCAGCGCCAGCGCGGTAGCTGCAGTCGCCACACGATTCATTTCGACTCTCCCTCCTCAGGGCGAGAGGTGCCGTTACGTAAGGGCCCCTAACGATTCGCACGGTACCGCTCTCTCCGGCGGAAGTCAAAACGGCTCCACAGCGTTTGGCTGCTGCTGCAGCTGGAGCGGGCCTCACGAGGTCCGCGATAGTAAGACTTCCTAATAAATATGCCGCTCAGCCGCGCGCCCGTTCCTCGAACAGCCGCGTCAGCACGATCGGCTCGATCGGCTCGATCAGCGCGGCGCGCGTCGAGCGCTCGTCCGGCCAGCCCGACGCCAGGATGCGCTCGCCGGCCGCGGCGGCGTCGTAGGCGGTCCGGCGCAGCTCAGGCACGCCGTCGGAGATCCACAGCCAGCGGGCGTCGCCGTCGCCCTCGTACGGGAGCCCGACGCTGCCGGCGTTGACGAAGCGCACGCCGCCGACCTCACGGTCGTCCTGCTGGTGCGTGTGCCCGGCGACGACCAGCTTCGCCTCGACGCCGCTCAACGCGTCCGCCCAGCGCTCGGGCGACGACAGGCGCGTCAACAGCTCGTCGTCGCGGCGCGGGCTCGCGTGGCAGAACAGCACGCCGCCCACCGCGACGGTCAGCGGCTGCTCGCCCAGTGCGCGCGCCGCCGGCTCGCCGAGCTCCGCAGCGGTCTGCGCCGCGGCCACGGCCATCATGTCGTCCGGCGCCGGCGCGGGAGCGCCGACCGCCTCGGCGACCTCGCGCTCGCCGTTGCCGCGCACCCACTGAACCGGCGCCGCGACGCCCTCGAGCCGGCGCAGCGTGGCGGCGGCGAACGGGCCTGGAACGCTGTCGCCGCCGACGACCACGACGTCGGGGCCGGCCGCGCGCGGATCGGCGAGCACGGCCTCCAGCGCGTCGACGTTCCCGTGGATGTCGTAGAGCGCGAGGATGTTCATGGGATCGATCGTAACGCAACCTTTGAGTTGCACGTCGGGTGGCAAACTGTGCGCCGATGGCCGCGAGTCTCTCGACCGAGCAGCGCGGAAAAGCGGAGCGCGCCGCCGTGCCGCGGCGCGTCCACGGCGAGTGGGAGCCGTCGCCGGCGCGGCCCGACCCGATCGGCCTGCTCGAGCGCCAGGCCGCGAGCCGCGTCCCCGAGCTCGTGCCGATCCGCTACGGCCGGATGCTGGTCTCCCCCTTCGCGTTCTTTCGCGGCGCGGCGCTGATCATGGCCTCAGACCTCTCCCACGTCCCGCGCACCGGGCTGCAGGTGCAGTTGTGCGGCGACGCGCATCTCTCGAACTTCGGCGTCTTCGGGACGCCGGAGCGGCGGCTCGCGTTCGACCTCAACGACTTCGACGAGACGCTCCCGGGGCCCTGGGAGTGGGACGTCAAGCGGCTCTCGGCGAGCATCGCGGTGGCCGGGCGCGAACGCGGGTTCTCCGCCAAGCAGCGGCGGACGGCGGTGCTGGCCACGGTGGCGCGATACCGGACCGCGATGCGCGAGTTCGCCGCGCTGAGCAGCCTCGACGTCTGGTACGCGCATATGGACATCGACGTGGCATTCGCACAGCGCCGCGACGAGCTCACCCCGCAGGCGGCCAAGCGCACGCGCGCGGAGCTCGCGAAGGCGCGCACGCGCGACCGCCTGCGCGCGTTCTCCAAGCTCACCGAGCTCGTCGACGGGGAGCCGCGGATCATCAGCGATCCGCCGCTGATCGTGCCGGTCGAGGAGCTCGTGGACGGCGTCGCGCACGAGGAGCTGCGTGGAGTGGCTCGAGGCCCGCGTGCGCGACTACCAGGCGTCGCTCGCACCCGAGCGCCGGCACCTGCTCGAGCACTACCGCGTCGTGCACTTCGCGCGCAAGGTCGTGGGTGTCGGCAGCGTCGGCACCCAGGCGTGGATCGCGCTGTTTCTGGGGCGCGATCTCGGCGATCCGCTGTTCCTGCAGGTCAAGGAGGCGCAGGCCTCGGTGCTGGAGCCATACCTCGCTCCGTCCGAGCACGCCGGCCACGCCGCGCGCGTCGTGGCCGGCCAGCGATTGATGCAGGCGGCCAGCGACACGTTCCTCGGCTTCCGGCCGGCGGACGGCGGGCCGGACGTCTATGTGCGCCAGCTGCACGACTGGAAGGGCAGCGCGGACATCGAGCGCATGCGCCCGGAGGACCTGACCGCGTACGGCGCCCTGTGCGCGTGGACGCTCGCGCGCGCTCACGCCCGCTCGGGCGACCGCATCGCGATCGCCGCGTACCTCGGCTCGGGCGCCGCGTTCGACCAGGCGCTGGCGGTCTTCGCCGAGGCGTATGCCGACCAGAACGAGCGCGACTACCAGGCGCTCGTGGCCGCGGTCGACGCGGGCCGGCTGCCGGTGACGACCGGTCTCTAGCCGAGCGGCTGGTAGGTCGGGTCGTTCGCCTGCGCGGCGAGCGGCGTCGTGTGGTGGGGGTCGCTCGGGTCCAGCCGGGTGAGCTGGCCGCGGCCCTCCTCGCAGGTCTCGTCGGCCTCGGTGATCGCGACCTCCTTGCTGTCGCTGCGCCAGGCGACCTTGCACGCGCGCAGGTCGGTCGGCGTGGCGTCGGCGAGCGAGAAGTCTCCGGCCTTGGTGATCCACAGTTGATAGCCGCTGGACTGGAAGTTCGTGACGAGCGCCAGCCGCTTGCCGTCGGGCGAGAGCGCGGCGTCGACGACGCCCTTGCCGGGCCGGCTGATGTCGGTCACGAACGTCGCGTCGCTCCAGTCGGTGGGGTCGTCGGAGAACGGCACGTCGCTGCGCCAGCGCACGATCCCGGGCGAGTCGCCCGTGAGCGTCTTGGCGGTCGCGAGGATCGACTTGCCGTCGGGCGCCCAGTGCATGGCCAGCGCGACGTCGAAGTCCGGCTCGCTCTTGCAGCGAGGCTCCTGGCCCACGGTCATCAGGCACAGCGAGCTGCCCGCCGCCTCGTGGCGGTCCATCGCCAGCACGTTGCCGCGCGGCGACCATGCGAGGTTCTCGTAGGACTCGCCGGCGGCGGTGAGCGCGCTCGCCGCCTCGTCGGGGTGGTCGAGATCCTTGACGAACACCTGCCCATCGGCGACATAGGCGACGCGATGGCCGTCGCTCGCGAACGTCGGGTCCTTCTCCTGCAGCGGGCCCGCGGCGATCGAGTCCAGCCGCTTGCCGGTCGCGCCGTCGATCAGGCGGACGTTCTCGCCGTCGGAGAACGCGATCTTCGGAAAGCCCTCGGACACCAGCAGCGTCAGCGTCTCGCCCTTGCCGAGCGGCGTGCCCGCCGCCGGAATCGTGCCGATCACGGTCTCGGCGGGCGCGGCGTCGATCACGCGCCGCTCGCGCGGCACGAGGCCCGCGGCGGCGGCCGCGTGCGCCGCGTCGGCCACCGTGGTCCCGGCCTTGATCGCCGGCACCTGGCCTGCGCCGGCCGGCGTGCCGGTGCCCGTGGCGGTCGGCGTGGGCGTCGGCGCCGCGGCATAGAAGATCATCACGGGCGTACCGGCCTTGACGCGCGCGCCGCGCGCCGGGATCTGGCTCGAGATCTTGCCCTGGGGATCGATCGGCTGCGGCGAGGCCTGGCCGAGCGTGAGCCCCTTCCCGCGCAGCGCCGCGTCGGCGTCGGCGGCGGTCAGCCCGACCACGCTCGGCACGGTGACCTTGCCCGAGCCGACCGCGACGAGGATCGCCACCGGCGTGCCCTTCGCGACGCGCGCGCCGGGCTTGGGCGTCTGGTCGATCACGGTCCCCGGCGGGTGCGGGTCCTGCTTGGCCTTGAGGTTGGGGTCGAGCTTGAGGCCGGCGGCCGTGAGCGTCTTCTCGGCCGCGAACGCCGACTTCGCGCCGGTCACGTCCGGCACCGTCGCGTGCCGCGGCGCGAGCAGGAAGACGAGCAGCGCGGCCAGGAGCAGGAGCGCGAGCAACAGCGGCGCCCACCACGGGATCAGCGGGCGCTGGCGGAACACGCCCTGGGTGGGCGCGAGCGGCGCCGCGGGAGCGGCGGCCGGCCGGCTCGGCAGCTTGAGCGCGCCAAGCTGCGGCGCCTGCACCTGGGGCGCGACGACGTGCGGCATCCGCACCTGCAGCCCACCCGGGCCGAGCTGCGCGTCTGGCGGCGTGACCTGCGGCAGGAAGTGGCGCGCGCGGCCGTTCGCGGGCGCCGCGGTCGCGCGCACCGCGGCCTCGTCGCCGGTCAGCGTCCGGGCCTCGAAGCGCCGGTCGATCCCGCGCCCGATCCAGATCCGCCTGGGCGGCGTGACCCGCATGCGCGTGGAGACCGTCGCGCCCGGTGCGATCTCGTGCGGCGGCGCGTCGAAGCCGAAGCGCAGTTCGCCATCGGCGTCCTCGCCCTCGAGCGCCACCAGCACCGGCGCGTTGGCCCGGTTGACGACGCGCACGTCGAAGTCGGCGCGGCGGCGGCCCTTCTTGCGCTGTGGGCGCAGCGTCGTGGCGGTCTCGACGTAGGGCGCGACGTGCAGCGCCAGCGGCGCGGACGCCGCCACCGTGCCCCGCGCGCGCGAGTGCGCGACGACGTCGAGCTTCCACACGCGCGCCTCGGCGTCCGCGCTGCGGGGCGGGTGCAGGTGGATCTCCACCTCCTGCTCGTACGTCCCGCCCGAGCCGAACGGCGTCAGGTAGAGCGTGCCGGGGTGGATCGACCACCAGTCGGCGGGCAGCCCGGCGAGCGCGAGGTCGTAGTTGTCGACGATCCCGCTCTGGTTGCGCACCAGCGCCAGCACGCGCTCGCGTTGCCCGGGCTCCACGCGCTGGTGGAGCAGCTCGTCGTTGGCCGGCTCGCCGTCGGGCAGCCGCAGCACGATCCTCGCCGCGGGCGGCGCGGCGGGCTCCTGGCGCGGGGCGGCGACCGGCATCAGCCCCGTCCAGTGCGCGCCGGGGGGCGCCGGGGCGCGCGGAAGCGCGGCGGCGGGCACCGGCGGACCCGCGGGCGGCCGAGGGGCGGCCGAGGCGGGCAGGTGCTGCCCGGCGGGCACGGGCGAGCCGGCCGGTGCGGGCGGGCGCGGATCGGCGGGCACGGGCGAGCCGGCCGGCGGCCCGCCGGGCGCTGCGGCCGGCGCGGGCGCGAGCGGCCCCGCCGCCACGGGCGGCCCGGCTGGCGGGCGCGGCCCCGCGGGCGCGGGCAGCGGCGCGGTCTCCGGCTCCGGCACCGCGACCTGGTGGACGCCGGTCAGCTCCCAGTTCAGGTACTCACCGCAGACGCAGAAGTCCTGGTCGTCAGGGTTCTCGCGGGCGCACGCCGGACAGATCCTCATCTCAGACTCCGAGGCGCGCGGGCGCCTCCTGCGTACCCGCCGGGTCAGCGTCCTGACCGCGGAGCGTGATCCATAGCGACTCGGCGACCGCGACCCGCACGCCCTCGGAGTCGTGGATGGCCGATCCGGCCCAGTGCCTGCGCCCCTCGTCGCCGACCGGCCAGGCCGTCACGACGTAGGCGCGATCCGGGCGCACGGCCGCCTCGAGCGTGGCCGTCATCGACGCCAGCACCGTGTGCGAGCCGGGCGGCATGCAGGCGAAGCCCGCCGGGCAGTCGAGCGCAGCCCACACGAAGCGCGGGTCGATCACCCCGCCGCGCGAGAGCTCGAAGCCCGGAAACCACGGGCAGGCGAGCAGGCCGTCCTCGCCGGCGTGGCCCGGGAACAGGCCCAGCCCGTCGGCCACGCGCTCCGGGCCGCAGACGAAGCAGCTGGGAAACGGGTGCAGCTCCGGGTCCATGCCGGAGAAGGACACCGTCGCGTCCGCCGCCGCCCGCAGCGAGGGCGTGTGCGGGACCGCGACGAGCGGCCGCGCCACGTACCCCACGGCGATCGTCACGCCGCCGTCCTGCAGCCGCACGGCGCCGTCGGCGCAGCGGCGCCGGATCAGCGGCACGCCGAGCGGCGGCGGCTGCAGGAGCCGTACGCGCGCGCTGTGGCCGATCGCGCCGGCGACGAGCCCGCACGCGTAGCCGCCGTTCGCCGACCCGGGCGGCCCGTTGTAGCGCTCCGGGATCATGACCTCGTCGATCATCTCCGCCCAGTCAGCACGGCCCCGCGTCCTCGCCCGGCGGGACGCACAGGAACGCCACCTCCGGCAGGCCCGGGCGGCCCATCTCGTAGCGCAGCTCGCGCCCCACGCGCCCCGCGTGCGTGATCCGCACCGAGACCTCCCCGCGCCGCGCGAAGGTGCGCGCGCCGAGGATCGCGTGCAGGTCCACCGCGTGGCGGCCGACCGTCCGCCGCACGGCGCGCGCGCCGGGGTAGTGGAGCGTGATGACCGAGTGCGCAGGGAAGCGCTTGGCGACGAGGCTGAGGTTGCGCGTGCGGCCCTGCGGCGCCTCGATCCAGTGCGCGACGACGCTGCCCGTCAGCGGCGGCACCGGCTCGACGCGGCCGTCGCAGTTCTCGTCGACGTCGTTGCCGAGCACCTCGCGCGCGCCGGGGTGGATCGCCGGGTTCGCGTCGTCGCAGTCCTGCGGGCGCGCGACCCCGTCGCCGTCGCGGTCGCTGTTGACCGCGTCGACGCCCGAGCAGTCCTCGTCGATGCCGTTGTCCGGGATGTCCGTCGCGCCGGGGTGGATCGCCGGGTTCGTGTCGTTGCAGTCGGCCGGCCGGCGCACCCCGTCGCCGTCCGCGTCGCCTTCGACCTCCTCGCAGGAGATGCGCGTGTCCGCGTCGTCGGAGATCGCGGTGTCGTGCCCGCTCCCGCAATTGATCTGCTCGCCGCGGCCGTCGCGCGAGACGACGTTGTCGTCGCCGGCCCCGCCGTCGAACACGTCGAGCCCGCCGCCGCCGAACAGCCCGTCGTTGCCGTCGCCGCCGTTGAGGATCACCGGCAGGTTCAGCAGCGGGCTGACCGACGCGACGTCGTCGCCGTCGCCGAGGTTGAGCACCACCGAGGTCACGCCCGTCTTCGAGCAGTCGATCGTGTCGAGGTCGTTCAGGACGAAGTTGCAGCCCGTCGTCGGGCCCGATGCCGGCGCCGCCGAAGCGCGTGAAGCGGATCGTGGTCGGCGTCTCGAAGGCGGCGATCTGGTCGACGTCGCCGGGCGACGCGGTGTAGATGACGGTCGGGCCCGCGACCTTGAACGTGCCGGCGTGCGCCGCAGCCGGGGCGAGCGCGCACAGTGCGAGGGCGAGCGTCAGTGCGCGCTTCAACATGCGTGCCCCGCCTGCTCGCCGGGCGCCTGGCAGACCGTGGTCATCGCCGGCAGGTCGCCGAGCTTGACCCTGTACGTGTAGGTACGCGAGACGAGGCCGTCGGCCGTGATCGCGACGGTCACGACCGTGCCGGCCTTCAGCCGCGCCTTCGCGAAAGCGCGCGAGAAGCTGAGCGGCGCGAGGTCGCGCCGCACGGTCGCGCTGCGCGTGCCGTGCGGGCAGCCGCCGCCGCGGCAGCCGACCTTGACGCGCGCCCCGGCGGGCGCGTTGCGGATCACCAGCGTGTGCAGCCGCGTGTCGTGGGTCTCGAACTGCCAGTTGTTGGACACGAGCGCGCGCAGCAGGCCGTACGGCGCGATCCGGCCGTCGCAGTTCTCGTCGACGCCGTTGCCGCGGATCTCGGGCGCGCCCGGGTGCACGGACGGATCGCCGTCGTTGCAGTCGCCCGGCACCGGGAAGCCGTCGCGGTCGCGGTCGAGGTCCTGCGCGTCGCGCCCGTCGCAATCCTCGTCGATGCCGTTGCCGATGATGTCGAGCGCCCCGGGATGGATGCCGGGCGCGCCGTCGTTGCAGTCGACGTCGGAGCTGAAGCCGTCGCGGTCTGAGTCGATCCCGCGCTCGCAGTCGGCGAGGATGTCCGTGAAGTCGTTGCGCGCCTGGTCAGAACCGGCGCCGCAGGAGATCCGCTCGGCGATGCCGTCGCGCGCCTCGATCGTGTCGTCGCCGGCCTCGCCGAAGTACGAGTCCGCGCCGTCGCCGCCGTTGAGCGTGTCGTTGCCGGCGCCGCCCGCGAGCACGTCCGCGCCCGCGCCGCCGGCCAGGTTGTCGTCGCCGGGACCGCCGGCCACGAGCAGCGGGGTGGTCACGTCGGTCGTCGCCAGCGCGTCGTTTCCGGCCCCGAGGTCGACCGACACGCTCGCGGCCAGCGGGCACTGGATCGTCGCGCCCGCCTGGATGCACGGCTGCGTCGTGCTCAGCGGCCCGGCGCTCGTGATGAAGTAGCTGAACGCGGCCTGCGTGAGCGTGACCGCGTCGTCGTCACCGTCGCCGCGGATCGTCAGATCGGCGGCGGTCGTCGCGGTCGGGGGGTTGAACTCGACGGTGGTGCTCGCCCACGCGGACGGGGCCGCGAACGCGAGCACGCAGCACGCCAGCAATACCGATCGGATCACGCCAGCAGCCGCGGGGCGAGGTCGGAGAGCGCGCCGCCGGACGACGGCGCGGGAGCGTCACAAGGGGAGGAGAACATCTCCCCCGCACTATCGGGACCGCGCCCGCGGCTGACAATCGGGGAGCTCCCCCGAACTTAGGACGCGTCAAACAACAAGATGCGCATCGCCCGGCGTAGTCCGGGTCGTTGCTGCCGGTGAATGGTGCCCGCTGGCGTACTGGTGGTACGGGGGCGGGCGCCGGGTGCCGGCAGCGGCGGGCTGGGCCCGCCGGAATGCGTAGCTTGTTGGTTGACGTGTCCTTACGCGGCCAGCTCGGCGGCCAGCTCGGCCCGCGTGTTCACCCCCAGCTTGCGGAAGCCCGCGGCGAGGTGCGTCTCGACGGTCTTGACGCTCAGGAACAGCTCCTGCGCGATCGCGCGGTTGCCTTTGCCGATCGCGGCCAGCTCGCAGATCTGGCGCTGGCGCGGCGTCAGCGCCGCGGCGCCCTCGAGCGCCGCCTGGCGCGGGCGCAGCCCGGTCGCCACGAGCTCGCGGCGAGCACGCTGGGCCAGCAGCACGGCGCCCGCGGCGTCGGCCTCGGCCAGCGCGGGACGCAGCGCCTCGCGGGCCTCGACGCGCCGCCCCAGCGACGCCAGCGCGCTGCCGAGCTCGAGCCGCGCGCGGACCATCGAGAGGCCGGCGCCACCGACCGCCAGCGCGCGCTCGCACAGCTCGATCCGCACGGCGTGATCGGGCTCGGCGACGGCACGGGCGTGCAGCGCGCGCACGATCGGCGCGCGGGCGCCGAAGCGCTCGGCCAGCACCAGCTCGGAGTCGGCCAGCGAGGCCGCCTCGGCGCGGCGCCCGAGGTGCGCGAGCGCCACCGCGGCGGTCGAGCGCCACGGCGTCAGCGCCGGGTTCGGGCGGCCCTGCTCGGCGAGCCGCGCGCCGGCCTCCAGCGCCTCGCGGTGCGCGCGCTCGAAGTCGCCCTCGGCGAGCCACAGCCGGGCGCGCGCGTACCGCACGCCGGTCTCCCAGTGCGCCTGCCCGAGCGCGCCGTCGAGCCGGTGCTCGTGCAGCAGCGCCCGCGCCTCGCCGAACGCACCGCGCTCGGCGAGCGCGCACACCAGCACCTCGACGGCGCCGCCGGTGAACGTGTTGAGGTCCTCGTCGACGAGGTCGAGCGCCAGCCGCGCGTGGTTCTCGGCCTCCGACACGCGGCCGGTGCGCAGCGCGAGCTCTGACTCGTACCACGCCGCCGCCGTGCGCAGCCGCAGCGACCCGCGCGTCATCGCCTCCTCGCGCAGCGCGACGATCGCCCGCTCCGCCGCCGGATGGCCGGTCATCACCAGCACCCGCGCGCACATCGCATAGGCGGCGCGCCGGTGGGCCTCCTTGAGCAGCAGGTCGCCCTCCAGCGAGCGCAGCGCGAGCGCGCCCCAGCCGTCGGCCTCGGGCGTGCCGAGCTCGACCCCCACCCACGCGCAGTGCGCGAGCACGACGCGCTCGAGCAGCGGGTCCGCGGCGTTGGACAGATCGACCGCGGTGAGCCGGCGCGCGCGCTCGGCGTGGCGGTCGGGGAGGATCATCAGCGCGTCGAGCGCCGCGGCCTCGACCGCGAGGCGGACCTCGGGGTCGGTCTCGGCGGCCAGCTCCTGGTCGAACAGCTGCGGCAGGCCGCCGTCGCCCGCGTCGACCAGGTTGAGCGCGGCCAGCCGCGTCAGCACGTCGATCCGGCTGTCGCGGTCGCGCACCTCGCGCAGCGCCTCGCGCAGGCGCCGCCGCGAGTCGGGCAGGCCGGCGTCGAACGCGACCGTGCCGAGCTGCGCCAGCATGCGGGCGCGGTCGTCGCCGGGCGCGCGCTCCTCGAGCGCCCGCTCGAGGTACGCCGCCGCGGCGCGCGGGACGCCCTGGCGGGCCGCCATGTCGGCGGCGTTCTGCAGGTACTCGCTGACGTCGGGGTCGGCCTGCGGGCTGCACTCGAGCAGGTGCGACGCGATCAGCCGCCCGTCGGCGTGGCCGGCCATCAGCGCGCGCGCCGCCTCGCGGTGCAGCCGTTCGCGCTCGGTGCGCGCGAGGTCGCCCGCGATCGCGACCGCGATCAGCCCATGGGCGAAGCGCTCGCCGCCGGGCGCCAGCAGGCCGGCCGTGATCAGCGCGTCGCGCGCCGGGCCGAGCTCGCCGACCGGCAGGCCCGCGACGGAGGCGACGACGTGGGCCGGCGCGCCATCGCCGATCACCGCCAGCGCCTCGACCAGGCCGCGGGCGCGCGGCGAGAGCTCCGCCAGGCGCCGGCGCACCACGCCGCGCGCTATCGCGGTCACCGGCGCGGCCTCGTGGCCGGGGTCGTCGAGCGCCTCGGGACCGTGGGTGGCGATCTGGCGGCCGAGCTCGCCGAGCAGCCACGGGTTGCCGCCGACCGTGCGGTGGCAGTCGCGGCAGACGTCGGCCGGCGTGTCCGGGGCGTGGCGGCGGATCAGTTGCGCGGCGCCGCGCGCGGTCAGCGGGCGGGGATGCAGCACGGTCGCCGCGCGCACGGAGCCGAGCACGCTCAGCAGGTCCGACGCGGCGTCGGGATCGTCGGCGCGCGCGGCGACCATGACCAGCAGCGGCAGGTCCTCGATCCGTCGCGCCAGGTAGGACAGCACCTCGAGCGACGAGCGGTCGGCCCACTGGGCGTCGTCGACGACGAGCGCCAGCGGCCGCCGGTCGGCGAGCGCCGAGCACAGCCACAGCACGCTGTGCGCGATCAGCATCGTCGAGTCGGAGTGCGGCGCGATGCCGTCGAGCAGCAGCTCACCGGCCGACGCGGCCGCGCCGTCGAGCAGATGGGCGCGCTCGACCCCGGTCGCGTCGCGCACCGGCGCCTCGAGCAGCGCGCGCACGACCCCGAACGGGAAGTGGCGCTCGAGCGGGCCGGGCGCGGCCCGCCGCACCAGGCAGCCGGCCGCCTCGGCGAGGTCTGCGCCGTAATCGAGCAGCGCCGTCTTGCCGAGGCCGGCGGCGGCCTCCAGCACCACGACGCCGGAGCCGCCGGCGGCCAGCCGGCCGGAGGCCGCGCGCAGTACCTCGAGCTCCACGGCACGCTCGATCAGCCGCGAAGGCGTGTGTACTGGCTCGACGATATGCAGGTTCGACCTGCGAGGCAGGGCTCGCAGAGTCGTCTCTGGACGCATGATTCGCACTCGTCCTATGTTCGTCGTCTTGACACAAAAGTCATCAGACGTTAGACATCTTTAGGCCCATCAGTCAAGCCCCAGAGAGGAGTAGGGAATGTCGTCCGCTGCCACCCGTGTGGTGCACCTGCGGCGCAACGCGGTCGGGCTCACCGGCGCGGTGATCATGTCCGCGGCCATCATGGGCCCGGCGGTTTCGACGTTCTTCAACCCGCAATTCTCGACGCCGTTCTCGGGGGAGGCCACGCCATTCGTATACGTCGCGTGCCTCGTCGCGGTTCTAATTGCGGCCTCGGGAATCATCGAGATGGCTCGCGAACTGCCGAGCGCCGGCGCCTTCTACACCTACGTGACCCGTGGTCTGGGGCCGCGCGCCGGGTTCGTCACCGGCGGCCTGATGTTCGTCGCCTATGCGCTGCTCCCGCCCGCCGAAGTGGGGCTGATCGGGTCCTACCTGCAGAGCACCTTCCGCACTGAGCTCCACATCAATGTGCCGTGGTGGTTGATCGGTCTGGTGCCCGCTGCTCTGATGGTCTTCCTCGCGTTCGAGGGCGTCCGCTCGTCGCTGCGCACCGCGTTGATCCTGTTTTCGGTCGAGGTCTGCGTCGTGCTGCTGCTGGCGGTCATCATCGTCGGCCACGGCGGACACGACGGGCTGTCGCTGCACCCCCTGACGCCGGGGGCCTCGCCGCACGGCTTCAGTGGACTTACCACCGGGTTCGTATTCGCGGCGTTGAGCTTCGTCGGATTCGAGGCGGCGACGACGCTGGGCGACGAGGTCCGCTCGCCGCGCCGGATCGTCCCGCGGGCCGTGCTGGTGAGCGTGCTCGCCGTCGGGGCGCTCTACGTGTTCTGCATCTGGGCCGAGGTCAACGGGCTCGGCGCGGCGGCGACCAACAAGCTCGACGGGGCGTCGACGCCGTGGAACGACCTCGCCGCGACCTACGCGTCGTGGATGAAGTGGCCGGTGATCGTGGCTTCCGTGTCGAGCATGGTCGCGGTGATGATCAACTCCTCCAACGGCATCGTGCGGATCCTCAACACGATGGGCCGGGAGGGCCTGCTGCCGCGCCTGTTCGCGTTCATCGACCCCAAGCGCCACACGCCGTCGCGCGCCGTCTTCGCGACCGGCGCGTTCGCCGTCGCCAGCGCGCTGATCGTCGGCGCGCTCAGCGGCGGCCTCGGCGACCCGGTCGGCGGCTCGAACGTCTATGGCTACCTCGGCTTCCTGCTGACGCTCGGCATCCTCCCCGTCTACGTGCTCACGAACCTCGCGGCGGCGCGCTACTTCGCGTCGTCGGGTCGCTTCCACGTGGTGCGTCACGGCCTGCTGCCGCTCGCGGGGGCCGCGCTGATGGTCGCGCTGCTGGTCGGCCAGATCCTCGAGCAGACGGTCAAGCCGTACACATGGTTTCCGTGGGTGATCGTGGTCTGGGTCGCGCTGGTCGGCGCGGGCGCGCTGTGGCTCGCCTCGGCCCGCCCGCGCGAGCTCGAACGGGCGGGCGCGCTGCTCGCCGCGAGCGAGACGGCCGATCCGCAACCGATGGCCGTGGCCTGATGGGCTGCGTGATCGGAGTCGACGTCGGCTCCCAGAGCGTGAAGGCGGTGATGATCGACGGCGAGGGCAAGGCTCTCGCCACCGCAACCGCGGCGTGCGAGATGACGCACCCGGCAGGCGGCTGGGCCGAGCAGGATCCCGAGCACTGGACGCAGGCGCTGGCCCGCGTCGTCCACCAGGTGCGGGCCCGCGCCGGGGTCGGCCGCGAGGACGTCACGACGCTCGGCCTCGCCTGCCAGGTCGACGGCCTGGTCGCGCTCGACGCCCGCCGGCGGCCGCTGCGTCCGGCGATCATCTGGCTCGACCGCCGCGCCACCCTCCACGCCGCGGCGCTGACCGAGGCGGTCGGCGAGCGCGAGCTGGTGACCCGCACCGGGCTCAATCCCGACGCCTCGCACGTCGCCCCCAAGGCGATGTGGCTGCGCGACTCCGAGCCCGCGAACTACCGCGCGACGCGCTGGCTGGCCTCGGTCGGCGCGCACATGAACGGCTGGCTGACCGGCGAGGTCGTGCACGACCACGCCAACGCGTCCTCGACGCTGCTCTACGACCTGCGCCGGCGCGCCTGGAGCGACGAGCTGATCGGCCACGCCGGGCTCGACGCGGCGCGGCTGCCGGAGATCCGGCCGGCCGGCGACGTGATCGGGACGCTGCGGCGCGAGCTCGCCGAGGAGCTCGGGCTCTCACCGCGCTGCGAGGTGATCGTCGGCACCGGCGACGATCACGCCGGCGCGGTCGGCGCGGGCGCGCTGGTCCCGGGCGTCGTGGTCGACGTCACCGGCACCGCGGAGCCGGTCGCCGTCCCGTCCTGCGAGGCGGTGCTCGACGACGAGCGCCTGCTCGAGACCCATGCGCACGCCGTCGAGAACATGCTGCTGGTCGAGAACCCGGGCTTCGTGTCGGGCGGGAGCACGCGCTGGTGGGCCGCGACCCAGGGCATCCCGCAGGCCGAGCTGTTCGCGCTCGCCGCGCTCGCCCCGGCCGGGAGCGACGGCGCGATCTTCCTCCCGGCGCTCTCGGGTTCGACCGCCCCGCGCTGGAACGAGCGCATGCGCGGCTGCTTCGCCGGGCTCGCGCTCAACCACGACGCGGCGCACCTGGCGCGCGCCGTGCTCGAGGGCTGCGCCTACGGCCTGCGCGACATCGTGGATCGCTTCGCGGCGCTGGACCTCGCCGGCGAGGAGATCCGCGTGGTCGGCGGCGGCGCGCGCTCGCCGCTGTGGCTGCAGATCAAGGCCGACGTGACCGGCCGCCCGGTGCGCCCGGTGCTGAGCGAGTGCGCCACCAGCACCGGCGCCGCGATGCTGGCCGGCGTCGCGGCCGGCAACTTCGCCGACCTGGCGGAGGCGGCCGAGCAGTCCGTCGAGCTGGCCGGCGAGCCGATCCTGCCCCAGCCGGAGACCTCCGAGGCCTACGACGAGGCATACCACGCCTACCGCCGGTTGTTCGACGGCGTGGAGGGCAGCCTGCCATGAGCATCGCCGATCCCCTCTCCCCAGCGGCCGCCGCGCGCGACCTCCACGGCCTGCGCGTGCAGCTGGCCGCCGCCCCCGAGGCGGCCGACCTGCGGCCGCTGGGGCTCGGCGGGCTGCTGCTCGGGCGCGGCGTGCTCGACAGAGTCGCGGACGCCGTCGCCGAGGTGCGGCGGTCCGACGGCGACGTCGCGCTGATCGCCGACCGGCGCGAGATGGCCGGGCCCGCCGGCGAGGTCAAGACGACGGTCGCCGGGACCCTGCGCGCCGCCGGCATGAAGGTCCGGCTGGTGACGCTGGCCGGCGAGCACGTCCACGCCGACCCGGGCACGCTGCGCACCGCGCGCGACGAGAGCCTCGGGGCGGCCGTCGTGGTGAGCGTCGGCTCGGGCACGGTGGCGGACATCGGCAAGGCGCTGAGCGCCGAGCTCGGCGGCGTGCCGCACGTCGCGGTGCAGACCGCGGCGAGCGTCAACGGCTTCGCCGACGACCAGTCGGTGCTGCTCGTCTCCGGCGTCAAGCGCACGACCGCCACGCGCTGGCCCGAGCGGCTGCTGATCGACATCGACGTGCTGGCCCGGGCTCCGGCCGAGCTCAACCGCGCCGGGCTGGGCGACCTGGTGGCCACCTGCACGGCGCCGGCCGACTGGCGGCTCGCGCAGCTGGTCGGCCAGGACGACAGCTACTCGCCGTTCGCCGTCGGGCTCGCGCGCAGCCATCTCGACGTCGTGCTCGAGCACGCCGACGGCATCCACCGCCGTGACCTCGAGACGCTCGAGAACCTCAGCGCGGCGCTCACGCTGAGCGGGATCGCGATGGGCGTGGCGGGCTGCACCGCGCCGTGCTCGGGGATGGAGCACACGGTCAGCCACCTGCTCGAGATGGCCGAGCGCCCGGGCACGATCGGGCCGTTGCACGGCGCCAAGGTCGGCGCGCTCTCGGTGCTCTCGGCGCTGCTGTGGGCGCGTGTGCGGACCGTCGCGCGCGCCGGCGGGCTGCGCGCCCTGCGCTTCCCGACGGCCGCCGAGATGGAGCCGCGCGTGCACGCGGCGTTCGCCGCGCTGGACCCGTCCGGCGAGGTCGGCGAGGAGTGCTGGCGCGGGTACTCGCGCAAGCTGCGGCGCTGGAACGACGCGCGCGAAACACTCGAGGGCCTGTGGCAGCGCTGGCCGGCGTTCGACGCCGAGCTCGACGGCCTGCTCGCCTCGCCCGAGCGCCTGGTGGCGGCGCTGCGCGCGGCGCGCGCCCCGGTACGGCTGACGCAGCTGGGCGTGCGCGACGCGACGGGGCGCTGGGCGCTGGCCCACGGCCATCTGATGCGCGACCGCTTCACGGTCGCCGACCTCGCGTTCTTCATGGGCGTCTGGGACGCGCCCGACGTCGACGCGCTGCTGGTCGCCGCGGCGCGGCTCGGAGCCGGCCTGTGAGCGAGTTCATCTTCATGCTCACGCACGGCGACGTGACGGTCTCCGACCCGGTCGGCGTGCTTGTGACGCTGCGCGAGAGCGGCCTGCGCTACGTCGGCTTCAAGGACATCGGGCCGCCGCCGGCGGTGCTCAGAGAGGTGACCGCCGCCGCGCACGACGCCGGCATGGAGGTCATGCTCGAAGTGGTCTCGACGAGCCGCGAGGACGAGCTGCGCTCGCTGCGCGCGGCGCGCGAGATCGGCGTCGACTGGGTGCTCGGCGGGACCCACGCGCACGAGGGCGCGGCGCTGCTCGACGGCGTCCGCTACTGCCCGTTCCCCGGCACCGTCGAGGGGCATCCGAGCGTGCTCAAGGGACCAATCGACGCGATCGCCGCGCACGCCGCCGAGCTGACCGCGCTCGACGGCGTGTACGGCGTGGACCTGCTCGCCTACCGGCACGACAGCGCCGACCCGCTGGCGCTCACGCGCGCCGTCGTCGCCGCCAGCGCCGGCCCCGTGATCGCCGCCGGATCGGTGGCTACGCTTGAGCAGATCGTCGGGCTGCAGGCAGCGGGTGCGTGGGGGTTCACGATCGGGAGCGCGATCTTCGACGGTCTCCTTCCCGGCGGGCCGGACGTGCCCGGGCAGGTCGCCGCGGTGCTCGCCGCATGACTCGCGCTGCGCGCTCGCATGCTCCGGCGGCAGCTCGCCCGGAGGCTCGCTCCCGCGCCGCCACGCATGGCAGGGGCGGCATGACGACTGCGCGCTCGCATGCTCCGGCGGCAGCTCGCCCGGAGGCTCGCTCCCGCGCCGCCACGCATGGCAGGGGCGGCATGACGACTGCGCGCTCGCATGCTCCGGCGGCAGCTCGCCCGGAGGCTCGCTCCCGCGTCGCCACGCATGGCAGGGGCGGCATGACGACTGCGCGCTCGCATGCTCCGGCGGCAGCTCGCCCGGAGGCTCGCTCCCGCGCCGCCACGCATGGCAGGGGCGGCATGACGACCGCGCGCTCGCATGCTCCGGCGGCAGCTCGCCCGCGCGCCGCCACGCATGGCAGGGCGGCATGACGACCGCGCGGCGCCCGTCGCTCGTCGACCAGGTGCGCGAGGGCCTGCTCGAGGACCTGGTCAGCGGCAAGCTCGAGCGCGGCGCGAAGCTGCCCAACGAGAACGAGCTGGCCGAGCGCTTCGCGGTCAGCCGCGCGACCGTGCGCGAGGCCGTGCTCGGCCTGCTCGAGCAGGGCTACCTGGCCCGCCGCCACGGCTCCGGCACATACGTCACCAAGGTGCCGCGCAGCCGCCACGCGCTCGACACGACGGTCTCCTACACGGCGATGATCCGCGAGGCCGGGCACGAGCCGGGCGAGACGGTGATCTCGAAGGCCATGCGCGCCGCGACCGAGCTCGAGCGCCAGCTGCTGGACCTCGACGACGCCGAGCCGGTGCTGGAGCTCCAGCGCGTGCGCTTCGCCGATCGCCGGCCGGTGATCTTCTCGCGCGACCGCATCCCGGCCGCGCTGCTCAACGGCGTGCCCGAGGACGCGCTGGACAGTTCGCTCTACGCGCTGCTGGACTCGGCGGGGCACGCCGTCCAGCGCGCCAGCGCCGAGCTCATCCCCACGCTGGCCGACGCGCGGCTGTCCGAGCTGCTGGAGATCAAGCGCGGTACGCCGCTGCTGCACATCGACCAGATCGACTACGACGCCCGCGGGCGCGCCGTGATGCTCTCGCTCGAGTGGCACGTCGCCGACGCGTTCGAGCTGATCGTGAACCGCCGCGGCTCCCCCGCCGCCGAATAGCAAAAGTTCAGGGTCGATCCCCGAGTGACACGGCCGCCCGCGCGGGCGAAGCTCGCGCGATGAACATGCGCCTCCTTCCGCCGCTGCTCGGACTCGCCGCGCTGCTCGCCGCCTGCGGTTCCACGACCGACAAGCCGGCCGCCGCGACGACCACGATAACCGCGGCGAAGGCGACCGCGACCGCCACGGCCAAGACCGTCAAAGGCCCGAAGCGCAGCGACGCCGACAACGACGGGATCCCCGACCCGGTGACGGTCAAAGGCAAGCTCGGCGACAAGCTCGCGCTCGCCGGATCCGGTCTCAACGACAAGGACCTCAACGATCACACCAAGACGCAGATCCGCATCACGCTCCAGAGCATGCGCGGGCCGTTCAAGGGCTATGACGTCGCCGCCAACCGCAAGCTGATCGGCGTCGTGCTGAAGATCGCCAACGTCGGCAAGCTGCTCTACGACGACCCGCGGCCCGACGGTACGCTCACGCTGGCCGGCGGCGAGACCGGCAAGCAGACCTCGCTGATCCAGCTCTCGGGCAAGAACCCGTGCAACGATCCGTCGGTCAAGCTCAAGACCGGCCAGTCGCGCAGCGTCTGCATCGCGTTCGAGGTCCCCAAGACGGGCAAGCCGCAGGCGTTCCAGTACGTCAGCGACGCCGGCTACGGCGACACCGGGCTCTGGTCGCTGGGCTAAAGCCAGGGTCCGAGCCTGATTGTCAGGTGGATCTTGGCGCCCCGACAATCGCCGGATGACACCGATCAAGATCCTCGCCGCGATGCTGGCGGCGGCAGCGCTGCTGCCCGCCGCCGCTCGCGCGGACGATTCCCCCGGCACTGAGAGCGTGACACACGGTGCCCTCACCGCGACGCTGAGTTGGCGCGACGGCGACTTCGGCGTCGCCGACGGCCGGCTGACGATCACGCGCAACGGCGCCGTCGCCTTCGACCAGGCGATCCCCGACGTGCTGTGCGACGGCTGTGTGCTTCCAGGCGGCGGCTCCGACGACGTGCAGATCGCCGACCTCGACGGCGACGGTGAGGACGAGGTCATCGTGACCGCGTTCACCGGCGGCGAGAACTGCTGCGTCGAGATGGGCATCTACGACTACCACGACGTCTCCCGCGGCTACGGCGAGCTGGTGGAGAACTGGCTGTCGGGCGGCTACGAGCTGCGCGACCTCGACGGCGACGACGTGCCCGAGATCGTGGCCTCGGACATCCGCTTCGAGGAACGCTTCACGGGCCACGGGACGCCGTTCCCGCCGCCCGCGGTGTTCAGGTACGAGCATCAGGACGAGTCCGGCGTGCTGGTCGACGACACGGAGGCGTTCCCGTCGGTGGTCCGGCGCAACGCGAGCGAGGCGCAGCGGCACATCCGCAGCCTGCGGCGCCACGATCCCGACGCCGGCGCCTACGTCTCGGCCTATGTCGCCGACCAGTACCTGCTGGCAAACGGCGCGACGGGCGTGCACACGCTGGACCGGCTGGTGGCCCGCAAGGTCGTGACCCATGCCTACCGCACGCGCCTGCTGACGCTCCTGCACCGCTACGGATACCGATGAGGCTGCGGTACGCACTGCTCGCCGCCGCGCTGCTCGTGAGCGGCGCGCTACCGGCCACGGCCGCGGCCGCGCCGGCCGCGATCGGGCTGCCGGAGCTGATCGACGCCGTCACCTACGCGCAGGGCCACGCGCTCTGGGCCGAGCACCGTCCCGACGGCTCGATCGTCGTCCGCCGCTCGGCGCCGGGCGAGCCGCCGGGCGTCGTCGCGACGCTCCCCGGGCCCAAGGACGACGTCAGCGTCACGCTTGCCGCCAATGACCGCGGCTACCTGCTCACGCTGCGCTCGACCCACGTCGAGCGCGTCGTGCGCGGCGGGTACGACGGCAGCGTCAGCACGCTGCTCGACTGCGCGCCGGCCGCCGCGGCACCCCAGGACGCGCCGGTGCTCGAAGCGGTCGCGAGCCGCGACGGGTTCGCGTTCGCCGGCGCGCGCTGCGGCGGCGCGCCGGGCGTCTCGCTGGTCGCGCCGGACGGCACGGTCACCGCGCTGGGAGGCGTCGAGGTCGGCCGCAACTACGGCCTCGCCTATGCCGACCCGTACGTAGCGGTCGCCAACCCCGACGCGGTGCGCGTGATCGACCGCTCGACGGGCGCCCAGCGCAGCCTCCCGAGCGCCTATGTCGGCGAGGGCATGACGGTCGCGCTGCTCGCCGACGGCACGCTGATCACCGGGCCGCCTTACCAGGCGTCCGGCGTGGCGGCCGGTATCCATGCGTGGGCGCCCGGCGCGGCGAGCCCGCGCCTGCTCAACCGCCATGGCCTGCCGGCCGTGATGTACGCGGCCGGGGACGAACTGTTCTTCGACGACGCTTCCGACCTCGAGCTCGTGAGCCTGCGGGGCGGGCCGCTGCGCTCCGTGGGCGCCCCCGGCGCCGGTCTCGCGCGCAACCCGCTCGCGTTCGACGGGACGCGCGCGGCGTTCATGAGCGTCTCCTGCGACGGGCACCCGCAGGTGACCGTGGTCGACGTGACCGCGGCGCGCTCGCGCGACGACATCGACGGCTGCCCGCTGCGGCTGGTCTCGCGCAGCGTCAGCACCGGCCGCTCGGGGCGCGGGGCACTGGGGCTGATCTGCCGCAACGGCTGCAAGGCCGACGTCGAGTTCGCACACGGCTCGAGGATCTGCTTCGACGACTGCCCGACGACCGCTCGGGCGCCCCTGCTGGCCACCGCGCGCGTGCGCCTCGCCCCGTCCCCGGGCGTGCAGTTCGTCACCGTCCGGCGCACGCGCGCCGGGCGCCGCGCCGGCCGCACGCGCGTGAACGTGACGCTCGAAAATGCTGACGCGCTGGACTTCCTCGGCGCGCACACCCTGACCCTGGGCTGAGCCTGGACCCCCCGATTCTCGCGGCGCCTCGCCGCCGTGGCCAGCGCCCCTGGCCGATCGTCCGAGCCCTTGAGGGTCCACCCTGAAGGTGGCTCGGCCGATCGACCATGGACGGAGCCCACGACGCCGAGGCATCCACGATCGATCGGCGGATACAGGCTAACTCCAGGGTCTCACCCCGATTGTCAGCGCGGGCGGCGTTGACTTACCGTCAGCGTCGCCCCATTCATGCCAAAAAAGGATCTGCATGTCACTTTTCAATGAGCGACTCCGCAGGAGATCGTTCACCGTCGCGGGACTCAGCCTGGCCGCCGTGTGCGTCCTCAGCGTCGGTCAGGCGGATGCGTCCTACAACGCCCAGCTCCGCGGCCAGACGTTGCAGGTGACCGGCAACAAGGACGCCGACAACCTGGTGATCGCGCTCAGCGATCCCAACACGCTCTCGCTCGACGTGGGTGCCGACGGGACGGCGGACTTCAGCTTCCCGCGCAGCGCGTTCAACGCGATCAACGTCGAGGCCGGCGGCGGCGACGACCAGGTCACCGTCTCGCGCAACGGTGGCTCGTTCCCCGAGAAGGCGATCACCATCGACGGCGGGTCGGGCGACGACACGCTGATCGGCAGCGACGGCAACGAGACCTTCGAGGGCGGGCCGGGCAACGACTTCATCGACGGCAACATCGGCGCCGACGCGGAGTTCGGCGGCACCGGCAGCGACACCTTCCAGTGGGACCCGGGCGACGGCAGCGACACGCTCGAGGGCGAGGGCGGCAAGGACACGATGCAGTTCAACGGCTCCAACGCGGCCGAGAAGATCGACATCAGCTCCAATGGCGGCCGCGTGCGCTTCCACCGCGACGTCGCCAACATCACGATGGACCTCGCGACGATCGAGCGCATCAACTTCCGCGCGCTCGGCAGTGCTGACACCGTCACCGTCGGCAACCTCTCAGACACCGACGTCGACCTCACCGACGTGGATCTGGGCTCGTTCGACGGCACGCCCGACGGCGCGGCCGACAACGTGATCGTGGACGGGACCGACGGGCCGGACAAGGTCAGCACCAGCTCCCCGATGCCCGGCCAGGGCGTCATCTCCGGCCTCGGGCCGAAGGTGCAGGTCGAGAACGCCGACCTCGGCACCGACCACATCACCGCGGCGACACTCGGCGGGGCGGACACGCTCACCACCGACGTCGGCGTCAGCGGCCCCGTCGTCGGCTTCGACGGCGGCGCCGACAGCGACACCGCTCGCTACAACGGCAGCGACTACGCCGACACGATCGGGATCGCCAACAACGGCACCTTCGTGCGCACGTTCGCGCCCGGCGCGGCCGGGCTGGACACCACCGCGGTCGAGAACCTCGACGTCGAGGGCCTCGGTGGCGACGACACGATCGAAGGCCAGAACGGCATCGCCACGCTGACGGACCTGACGATCGGCGGCGGCGACGGCGACGACACGATCGGCGGCGGCGACGGCGACGACACGCTCAACGGCGGCAACGGCGACGACCACGTCGACGGCAACCGCGGCAACGACACCGCCAAGCTCGGCAACGGCGACGACCACTTCCAGTGGGATCCGGGCGACGGCAGCGACAGCGTCGACGGCCAGAGCGGCTCGGACGCGCTGGACTTCAACGGCTCCAACGCGGCCGAGAAGATCGACCTCTCCGCCAACGGCTCGCGCTCGCGCCTGGTGCGCGACGTGGCCGCCATCACGATGGACTTCGACACGATCGAGGCCGTCAACGTCCGCACGCTCGGCTCCGCGGACACCGTCACGGTCAACGACCTCACCGGCACGGGCATCCGCACCGCCGACGTCAACCTCGCGGCGTTCGACGGCACCGGCGACGGCGCGGCCGACACCGTGATCGAGAACGGCAGCAACCGCCGCGAGACGCTCGACGTCAGCCGCGACGGCAACACCGTCGTGACCGACGGCCTCCCGGCCCAGCTGCGCATCGACGGCAGCGAGAGCCTCAACGACACGCTGCGCGTGAACACGCTCGGCGGCAAGGACGCGGTCACGGTCGAGCCCGGCGTGACCGACCTGATCAACCCGCTCGTCGACCTCGGAGTGGACCAGTAAATGCGCGTTCTCCCCATCCTGGCCGCGGCCGCCCTCGTGGCGGCCGCGTGCGGCGGCTCTTCCTACACGAGCAAGAACGACTACGTGAAGAGCATCAACAAAGCCGAGGCCTCGCTGCAGAAGTCGGTCTCCTCGCTGGGGCCGAGCCTGAACTCGTCGGCATCGGGCGCCGAGATCGCGACGCGGCTCGACGCCGGCAGCAAGGCGATGGACTCGGCGGCGACGGACTTTCAGAAGATCTCCCCGCCGCCGGACGCCAAGCACGCCCACGGCGAGATCGTCGACGGCCTGCACAAGATCGCCGGCACGTTCCGTGACGCGGCCGGCGCCGCTCGCAAGAACGACACCGCGACCATGCTCAAGACCCTGCAGCAGATCGACACCAGCCCGGGCGCGGCTGAGATCCAGAAGGCGCAGAACGAGCTGATGGCGCACGGCTACAAGTTCGCCAACTCCTAGTGGGCGTGTCCGTCAGTACGACGCATTCCGGCGGGCCCGGCCCGCCGCTGCCGGGCGGCGGCCGCCGCACACGTACCACCGGTATGCGAGCGGCGTCCGCCGCAGGCAGCGACGACCCGTGCATTCGCCGGATTATGCGCCGTACTTGCGGACACGCCCACGTAGTGAGACTGCTCCTCGCCGTGCCGGCCGCCGCGATCGCCCTCGCGATCGCGGCGCCGGCGCAGGCGGCCACGCCGCGGCTGCAGCCGTTCCGTTCCTGCGCCGCGCTGATCGACTCCGTCCGCCACGCCAAGCACGTGGCCAACGCTTCCCAGGTCGCGCATTTTCTCACGACCTACCGCGGCAACACGGGCCGCGCCGCGATCGACGGGCACACGCTGTACTCGCTCGACGGCGAGGACCTGCGGACCGCCGACCTCTCGCAGGACCCTCCGCGCACGCTCGGCCGCGTCCACGTGCCGGGCCTGCGGCGTGACGGCGCCGTCGTCGTGACCGGCGGGCGCGCCCTCGTCCTCGCCGACACCGGCAACGCCGTCACGATCGACACCAACGCGCAGGTGCTGAGCGAGATCGACGTCAGCGATCCCGCCGCGCCGCACGTGCTGCGGACGCTGACCGTCAACGCCGGCACGATCGGCATCGAGCGCGACGGCAGCGTCGTGCGCGTCGTCCTGCAGCACAACGTGTTCGGCGCCCGCAACCAGCGCCGGGGCGTGCGCCGGCTGCTGCCCGACGTCGTCTTCACCGACCGCCGCACGGGCACCGTCAAGCACGCGCTGCTGGCGCCGTGCACGCGCATCCTTCACCCCTCGACGCCCGAGGGCTCGACGCTCACGATCCTGCTGACGATCGACGAGGCGCACGGCGGCCTGGCCCGCGCCGGCCGCGTGGGCTACCTCGGTGCCGTGGCGTTCGACGGCAGCGTCTTCTCGCCCGACGCGACGTACCTGCCCGACGCGAACCATCGCGTCGTGCACCGCTTCGCGAGCGACGGGCGCTACGCGGGGAGCTTCGCCCTGCACGGCGACTATGCGGGGCTGTCCGAGCACGCCGGCGTGCTGCACGTCGTCACCGCCGGCGCGCACGACATGTTCGTGACCAACGTCGCCGTGAACGGGCTCACCGAGCTCGGGACCGTCGCGGCCGGCGTCGGCGGGCGCAACGAGCTCTTCTCCCAGAGCTTCGACGGCGACATGGTGTACGTGATCGGCCGCGGCCGTCACGACTCGACGCTCGGAATCGTCGACGCGGGCACCGGCGCGGCGCCGCGGGCGCTCGGCCACGCGCCGCTGGCCGGCGCCGACCACAACGGCTCGACCACGCCGCTGGGGGACGGCCTGCTGCTGGTCACGCCGCCGCGCGGCGACACGCTCGAGCTCTACGACGTGCGCGATCCCGCCGCGCCGGCCCTGCTGGGCACGCACGTGCTCCCGCCCGCGACATTCGCGCACACGTTCGCCGGCGCGGCGGTCGTCGTGCTGCCCGACGACCACGCCGTGCGGATCGTGCGCGCCGACCGTGCGGCGCCGCTGGGCGACTACATGACGGTGAGCCCGCCGAGCGCGCCGATCGTGCTCGCCGACGGTGCCAACCTGCTCACCGTGGCGGGCGATCAGGTGATCCGGACGCCGCTGCCCGACAGTACAAAAGTTCAGGGTCCCTCACCGATTGCGGCGACCCCCTAGATCGCGGACAGTGATGGCATGAACCTCTACGCGATCCGACGCCGAGATTTCTGGGACTCCCCGGAAGCACTGCAGCAGACTGCTGCCCGTTCCAGCGAAGTGGGTGAGGAGATGGCGGACGACGTCCGCTGGATCCGCAGCTACGTCGTCCAGGAGGAGTCCGGGAAGCTTGGCACCGTGTGCATCTACGAGGGCACGAGTGCCGAGAAGGTGCGCGAGCAGGCCGAGCGCACCGGCATGCCGGCGGACGAGATCACGCTTCTGGCCGACACTGTGATCGTGCGGCCGGACCCCATCCCCGCGAGCTGAGTAACCGCCCACCCGGGGGTGGCGGGGCGCGCCCCACGCCCCGCCACCCCGTCACTGCGCGTCAGCCGGACCGAGCGTCCACAGGTTGGCCTTCAGCTGCTTGCCGCGCACGCTCACCGCGTCGACGTAGCGCAGGTCCGGCGCCTCGTCGCGCAGCATCGCGCGCGTCGTGTCGGAGATCAGCAGTTGATGCGGCGTCTCCTTGGTGATCGACTCCAGTTGCGATGACGATCGTCGCCGTCGCCCCCGTCCTCGCGGTCATCGCCCGTCCCGCCCGACAGGCTGTCGTTCCCGGGCCCGCCGTCCAGCGTGTCGCTGCCCTCGTCCCCGGTCATCCCGTCGTTCCCAGGCCCGCCGATCAGCGTGACGGGTACGCGAACGCCGCCATCGTGAGGCGATCGTCCGCGTCCGTGAGATTGACGAGCACGAACGCGTTGGACGGGTTCGCGCACTGCACGGGGTGCGCGTCGATCGCCGTGCAGCCGGGGCCGGCGGTGATCGTCGCGCCGGGTGTCCGCGATCTCGACGAGCGACTCCGTTCCCGGCGCGATAGCCGAGTGTCAAGTACCGACCACCGGAACCCTGGGCGCGCCGCTGCGCGACCGCGTGTCACCCTGGTGCGCGTGCCTCCCTCCGCGCGCTCGCGTGACCCGCGGCGGTGGCTGTTCGCCGCCGCGCCGGAGCCCGTCGCCGACGGCGTGCTCCTGATTCGCGGCGGGCTGACGCGGACGATGAACGTCTATCTGCTCGACGATCCCGGCGGCGGCCTGGTCGCCTACGACGCGGGCGAGAAGAGCATGGCCCGCGCGATCCTGACGGCGGCCCGCGGCCGCCTGACCCGCGTCGTGCTCGGGCACGGCGACACCGACCACCGCGGGGCGGCGCCGGCGCTGCGCGCGGCCGGCATTCCGGTCTTCTGCCATCCCGACGCCCGGCCCTACGCCGAGGGCGCGGGCGGGCGCGAGTACTGGCGCCCGCAGCTGTTGCCGCCCGCCGTGCGCGCGCTGCACGGCGTCATGCACCACGTCTGGGACGGCGGCCCGGTGACGATCGACGGCACGGTGCGCGCGGGCGACGTGATCGCGGGCTTCGAGGTCGTCGAGCTGCCCGGCCACGCGCCCGGCCTGATCGGCCTGTGGCGCGAGCGCGACCGCGTGGCGCTCGTCTCGGACGCGTTCTACATGACCGACATGTGGGGGCGCCCGCAGGAGCCCGCGCTGCCGCTGGACGCCTACAACCACGACACCGAGCGCGCGCGAGAGAGCCTGCGCGCGCTGGCCGCGCTCGAGCCGCGCGTCGTGCTCCCCGGCCATCTCGGGCCGCTGACCGACGCCGCCGCGCGTCTGCGGGCGGCGCTCTAACCGACGCCGGCGCGCAGGTCGTCGATGTACGGCTGCCAGTCGGTGATCGGCAGCGTGTTGGAGCGGCGCATGTAGTAGTGCGAGGCGATGTCGCCCTGCTGCTCGCGGTTGAAGCTCGCGAACGTCGCGCCCTCGCCGCGGCGCCGGGCGAGCACGGCGCCGTTGCCGTCGTCGGTGTAGGACTCGCTGGTCCCGTACACGTAGCCGGCCGTGGCCTGGGCGTGGATCGCCTCGCCCAGGTACTGCGCGCCGACGTGCTCGTACTGCCACACGTGGGTCATCTCATGGACGAGCCAGCCGGCGTCGGCGCTGCCCGCGGTGACGTTCACCTTCTTGTTGAAGTTGATGGTGTGAAACAGCGTCACGCCCATGCCGGACGCCTTCTTGAAGTAGGCGCCGATGGTCGAGATCAGCGAGTGCTCGTCGACGCGCACCTGCTTGTAGTCGACCGTGTTGCCGAACACCGAGCCGGCGATCGTGATCTCGTCCGAGGTCAGCTCGCGGGTCGTGAACTTGAAGATCTGCCCGAGCAGGTCGACGATCTCGCCGAAGCCCGCGAGGTCCAGCAGCTTGGCGATGAAGCGCCCGACCCAGACGGCGCCGCCGAGGAAGCCGTCGAGCAGCCAGCGCCCGACGCCCACCGCGCCCTGCTTGGCCCAGACGGCGGCGCCCTGGAGGCCTTCCCAGCTCCAGGCGATCAGCCCCTTGGCGCCTTCACCGAGCCAGCCGAGCAGGCCCGCGAACCCGTCGCGCAGCGCGCCGAAGTCGCCGCTAAGCACGCGCTTGGCCCAGGCCTCGCCGCGCCGCAGGCCGCTCCAGACCCAGCCGAAGAGGCCCGCCGCGCCTTCGCCGAGCCAGGAGACCGTGCCGGCGAGCCCGCTCCAGACGTGGCCGAGCGCGCCCTTGAGGCCGTCGTACATCCACGTGAGCGAGCCGACGATCCCGCTGCCGACGTGCTGGAGCAGGTGCCAGACGCGCTCGGGCGCCTCGGTGATGAGGTCCCAGACCCACTCGCCCATGCTGGAGAGAACGCCCATCCCCCATTTGCCGACGAACTTGCCGGCGCTCTTGATTCCGCCCCACGCCGCCTTGGCGGCGTCGCTCAGCCCGTCCCAGGCCGCGGACGCCACGTCGGCCACGGCGCCGGCCGCCTTCTTGACGGCGCCGCCGACGGCCTTGGCGGCGCCGCCGAGCGCGCCCTTGACCTTCGACCACCACGAGCGCTGGACGATCCGCTGCGCCGGCGCCGGCCGCTGCTCGGCCAGCATGCGCGCGACCGCCGCGTTGCCCGCGGAGCGCTGCAGCGCGAGCAGCGCGAGCGCCCGCGGGTCCGCCTGCGCCGGGCGGCTGCGGTCCTGCGGGGCGGGCTCCGGCTCGGTCCGGCGACGGTTGGCGGTGGCGGAGGTCGGCATGCCCGCGGTCCTCATGCGACCTTAACCCACCGCGGGGCGAGGCGCAACGGGGTTACGCGCTCTCCCACTGCTTCCACCAGCCGCGCGCGATCGACGCGACGTCGTCCGGCTCGAGCTCGGGCACTTCGACCCCCTGGGCGCGCGCGTCGAGATAGACCCGGGCGGCGCCCTCCGTGACCGACGCGGCGTGGAACGCGCGCCCCAGATCGGCCCCGATCGTCAGCAGCCCGTGGTGGCGCATGAAGCACGCGCCGCGGTCGGCCAGCGCCTGCGCGGTCGAGTCGGCCATCTCCGGCGTGCCGGGGCGCGTGTACGGCGCGCAGCGCACGTCGCCGCCGACCGCGTCGACCAGCCCCGTCAGGATCGGCGGCAGCCGCCAGCCCAGCACCGCCATCGTCATCGCCGCGGGCGAGTGCGTGTGCACGATCGCGCCGACCTCCGGCCGGCGCGTGTAGAGCAGCGAGTGCAGCGGCAGCTCGCTGGTCGGCTCGCGGTCGCCCTCCAGCCGTCCGCCGCTCGCCGCGACGAGGCAGACGTCGGCGGGCTCGAGCGTGTCGTAGGCCAGCGACGTCGGCGACATCGCGATCACGGCGGGCTCACCCTCGACGCGCGTTGACAGGTTCCCGGCGGTCGAGTGGACCAGCCGCTCGGCCTGCATCCGGTGCGCGTAGCGGATGATCTCGAGCCGGGCGCGGTCGCGGGCGGCGGACATGACCGACAGCTAATCAGGGCATGGGCGAGAATGCGCACGATGGAGCACGTCGATGTGCTGATCGTCGGCGCCGGGCTGTCCGGCATCGGCGCGGCGCGCCAGCTGCAGGACCGCCTGCCGCACAAGACCTACGCGATCTTCGAGGCCCGCGAGGCGCTCGGCGGGACGTGGGACCTCTTCCGCTACCCGGGCGTCCGCTCTGACTCGGACATGCACACGCTCGGCTACCGCTTCCGGCCGTGGACGGCCGCGAAGGCGATCGCGGACGGCCCCGCGATCCTCGAGTACGTGCGCGACACGGCGCGCGAGGCCGGCATCGACCGCCGGGTGCGCTTCAGCCACCGCGTCCGACGGGCGTCGTGGTCGAGCCGCGACGCGCGCTGGACGGTCGAGGTCGAGGGCCGGGCTCCCGTCAGTTGCAGCTTCCTCTACGGCTGCGGCGGCTACTACCGCTACGACGCGGGGTTCCGGCCGGACTGGCCCGGCCTGGACCGCTTCGGCGGCCGCGTCATCCATCCGCAGTTCTGGCCCTCCGACCTCGACTACGCGGGGCGGCGGATCGTGGTGATCGGCAGCGGCGCCACCGCGGTCACGCTCGTGCCGGCGCTGACCGACCAGGCGGCGCACGTGACGATGCTGCAGCGCTCGCCGACGTACATCCTCTCGATCCCGTCCGAGGACGCGATCGCCAACGTCCTGCGCCGGCTGCTCGGCGCGCGCGCCGCGTATCCGATCGTGCGCTGGAAGAACGTCGCGCTCTCGACCGCGATCTATGAGGCCTGCCAGCGCCGGCCGCGGGAGATGCGCGCGCTCCTGCGCCGCGGGCTGATGCGGCGGCTGCCGGACGGCTATGACGTCGACACGCACTTCAACCCCACGTACGGCCCGTGGGATCAGCGGCTGTGCCTCGTCCCCGACGGTGACCTGTTCGACGCGATCAGCGCGGGCACCGCGTCGGTGGTCACCGACCGCATCGAGGCGTTCACCGAGCACGGGATCCGGCTCGCGTCGGGCGCCGACCTCGAGGCCGACATCGTCGTCACCGCGACCGGCCTGAACCTGCTGGCGATCGGCGGCATCGAGCTCGTGGTCGACGGGCGCCCGGTGGCGCTGCCCGACACCCTCGCCTACAAGGGCATGATGCTCAGCGGCGTGCCGAACTTCGCGTTCACGATCGGCTACACGAACGCGTCCTGGACGCTCAAGGCCGACCTCGTCGCGGACTACGTCTGCCGCCTGCTCGCGCACATGGATCGCCACGGCCACCGCCGCTGCGTCCCCGTCGACGACGACCCGACGATCGAGCGCAGGCCGCTGCTGGACTTCGCCGCCGGCTACGTTCAGCGCTCGATCCACCTGTTCCCCAAGGGCGGCTCGCGCGCGCCGTGGCGGCTGGGGATGAGCTACGCGCAGGACGTGTTGAGGCTGCGCCACGGCGGGATCGAGGACGGCGCGCTGCGCTTCAGCTCGCCGTAAACTGGCTCGATGTCTGTCGACGAGCGTCGGTTCGATGTCCGCTCGGAGCAGCGGCAGGCGGGGCTGGTCGTGGTCGCCAACGGCGAGATCGACGTCTGGTCGGCGCCTCAGGTGCGCGACGTGCTGGCCGCCCGCGACGGCCGCGCCAGCCGCGTGGTGCTCGACCTGCGCGGCGTGACGTTCATGGACTCGAGCGGTGTCGGGCTGCTCGTCGCCGAGCACCAGCGGGCGCGCGAGAACGGCGCTCGCTTCGCGGTGGCCGTGGCGAGCACGTCGGACGTGCGGCGCATCCTCGAGCTGTCCGGACTCGCGAACGTCCTGGAACTCGTCGGCGATCCCGACGCGTTCCTGGCCGGCGGCGCCACGTGACGGAGTCGCGCTCGGGCATCCGCGAGGTCCTTCAGGCCGGCGGCGAAGCCGGCCGCGACCTGCTGGCCGTCGACTGGGGACCGACGCCGCTGGGCCCGCCGGAGCGCTGGCCGCGCAGCCTGCAGACCGTCGTCGGCGTGGTGCTGACGTCGCGCTTCTCGATGTGGATGGCGTGGGGCCCGGAGCTGACGTTCTTCTGCAATGACGCCTACCGCCGGGACACGCTCGGCAAGAAGTACCCGTGGGCGCTCGGACGCTCCGCGCGCGAGGTCTGGGCCGAGATCTGGCCGGACATCGGCCCCCGCATCGAGACCGTGATGCGCGAGGGCGTCTCGACGTGGGACGAGGCGCTGCTGCTCTTCCTCGAGCGCAGCGGCTACGTCGAGGAGACGTACCACACGTTCTCCTACAGCCCGCTGACCGACGAGGCCGGGCAGATCGCCGGCATGCTGTGCGTCGTCAGCGAGGACACCGAGCGCGTGATCTCCCAGCGCCGGATGGCCACGCTGCGGGACCTCGGCTCGGGGCCGACGACGATCACCGAGGGCGAAGCGCTCGCCGCGGCCTGCGGGCACCTGGCCGCCAACCCGCGCGACCTGCCGTTCGCGCTCGTGTACCTGTCCGGCGCCGACGGTCCGGAGCTGCGCGCGGCGGCCGGGATGGCGGAGGATCACCCTGCGGTGGCATTCGCCTGGCCCGGCGACGGGACGGCTGAGCTCGCCGGCCTCGCCGAGCTGCCCCGGGGCGACTGGGACGAGCCGCCGGTCACGGCGCTCGTCCTGCCGCTGCCGCAGCAGGCCGGGTTCCTCGTCGCCGGGCTCAACCGCTACCGGCAGCTCGACGACGGCTACCGCGCGTTCCTCGGGCTCGTCGCCGGCCAGATCGCGTCGGGCCTCGCGAGCGCCCGCGCCTACGAGACCGAGCGCCGTCGCGCGGAGGCGCTCGCCGAACTCGATCGCGCGAAGACGGCGTTCTTCACCAACGTCAGCCATGAGCTGCGCACCCCGCTGACGCTCCTGCTGGGTCCCGCCGAGGACGCGCTCGCCGAACCGCTGGACGACCCGCAGCGCCGGCGGGTCGAGGTCATCAGCCGCAACGCGCAGCGCCTGCTCAAGCTCGTCAACACGCTGCTGGACTTCTCGCGCCTGGAGTCCGGACGCGTCGACGCGCACTACGAGCAGGTGGATCTCGCGCGCTACACCGCGGAGCTCGCGAGCATGTTCGAGTCCGCGATGGAACGGGCGGGGATCGTGCTGCGGATCGACTGCGCGCCGCTGGCCGAGCCCGTCTACGTCGACCGCGACATGTGGGCCAAGATCGTGCTGAACCTGCTCTCGAACGCGTTGAAGTTCACGTTCGCCGGCGAGATCGCGGTGCGCGTGGACGCCTCTGGCGAGATGGCGCGGCTGACCGTGGCGGACACCGGGATCGGGATCGATCCGGCCGAGCAGCCGCGGCTGTTCGAGCGCTTCCACCGCGTCGCCGGCGCGCGCTCGCGCAGCCACGAGGGGTCCGGGATCGGCCTCGCGCTGGTCGCCGAGCTGGCCGAGCTGCACGGCGGGCGCGCGACCGTCGACAGCGCACCCGGGGAGGGCTCGCGCTTCAGCGTCGAGGTGCCGTTCGGCGCCGCGCATCTCCCGCACGAGCACATGGGCGCGACCGCGGGCGGCGGCGCGTCCGCGAGCCAGCAGGCGCAGGGCTTCCTCGTCGAGGCGATGCGCTGGCTCGGCGAGGGCGACGGCGACGGCATCCGCGGCGTCGACGGGCCGCGCGTGCTGGTCGTCGACGACAACGCCGACATGCGCGATTACATCGCCTCGCTGCTCTGCACCCGCTATTCCGTCGAGACCGCGCCGGACGGGATCGCGGCGCTCGAGCAGGCCCGCGCGCGCCCGCCGGACCTCGTCCTCACCGACGTGATGATGCCGCGGCTCGACGGCTTCGGGCTGCTCGCGGCGCTGCAGGCCGATCCCGCGACGACCGGGGTGCCGGTGGTGATGCTGTCGGCGCGGGCGGGCGAGGAGGTCACGATCGAGGGCCTCGAGGCCGGCGCCGACGACTACCTGATCAAGCCGTTCGCGGCGCGCGAGCTGCTCGCGCGCGTGCGCGCCAACCTCGAGCTGGACCGCGTCCGCCGCACGCGCGACCAGCTGCGCCGCAGCCAGCACCTGCTCGACCAGGCGCAGCGGCTGGCGCGCGTGGGGAGCTGGGAGATCGACCTCGCGAGCGGAGCGATCACCGCGTCCGAGGAACTGGCGCGCCAGCTGCAGCTGAGCATGGAGGAGCTGCAGACCGAGGGGCTCGAGGGCGCGCTCACCCGGCGCGTGCATCCGGACGATCTCGAGCCCGTGCGCCGCGCGCTGGCGGCGGCCGTCGAGGGCGCGCCGCTGGACCTCGAGGTGCGGTTCGTGACGCCGGGCGCCGACGGCCGCTTCTACCGCGCGATCGGCGAGCTCGAGCGCGACGCGGACGGCGAGCCGGTGCGCCTGCGCGGGAGCACGCAGGACATCACCGATCAGCGGGCCGCCGAGCGGGCGCTCGCCGCCGCCGCCGCCTCGCGCGAGGCTGCCGCCCGCGAGCGCCGGATCGCCGACGAGCTCCAGCACAGCCTGCTCCCGGAGACGACGTTCGACCCCGACCACCTGCAGGTCGCGACGTTCTACCAGCCGGGCGTCGCCGGCACGCAGGTCGGGGGCGACTGGTACGACGTGATCGAGGTCGGCGCGGGCCGCACCGCGCTCGTGATCGGCGACGTGATGGGACGCGGCGTGCGCGCCGCGGCGGTGATGGGGCAGCTGCGCGCTGCCGTGCGTGCATACGCGCGGCTGGACCTCGCGCCCGCGGACGTGCTCGAGTTCCTCGACAGCGTGGTCCGCGAGCTCACCGACGTGCAGATCGTGACCTGCATCTACGCGATCTTTGACCCGCACGACAGCACGCTCACCTACGCCAACGCGGGTCATCTGCCGCCGCTGCTCGCCCTGCGCGGGGAGCCCGCGCGGCGCCTGTCCGGAGCGTCCGGGCCGCCGCTCGGCGCCGGCCCGCTGCGCCTCTCCGAGGAGCGGGTCGCGCTGCCGGTCGGCGCGTTGCTCACGCTCTACACCGACGGGCTGGTCGAGCGACGGACGCGCAATCTGGACGTCGGAATCGACGAGCTGGCCGGCCGCCTCACGACGCTCGCCGCGCCGGTCGACGAGGTCCCTGCGGCGCTCGTCGACGCGCTCGCGCCCGGCGGCAGCGACGACGACGTGGCGGTGCTCGTCGCGCAGGTCGCCGACGAGCACCGGCCCGCGCCGGCCGCGCTGGAGGTCGACGCCGACCCGCGGGCGGTGCAGCAGGCGCGTGCGTTCACGGCGGCGGCGCTCGCCCAGTGGTCGCTGCCCGCGGGGCTGGCGCGCGACGCGATCCTGCTCGTGAGCGAGCTCGTGACCAACGCCATAATCCACGGGCGCGCGCCGATCCAGCTGCGGCTGCGCCGCGCCCGCGCGAGCCTGCTGATCGAGGTCGACGACACCGACACCGCCGTCCCGCGCAGGCTGCGCCCGACGCCGACCGACGTCCACGGCCGCGGGCTGGTGTTCGTCGCCACGCTGGCCGACCAGTGGGGCACGCGCCCGACGCGCGACGGCAAGTCGGTCTGGTGCGTGCTCCCGTTCGCCCACTACCCGAGCGCCTGAGAGCGTACGCGCGCCAACTCGGCGCTGATCGCGAACTTCGCGCCCGTTCGCGGGTCGAGAGGGCGAGCGATGACCCACACCCGACTGACCGACGAGCGTCTCGCCGTCCTCGCGGGAGCGGGTGACCCGCGCGCGCTCGAGTTGCTGTACGAGCGCCATTGCGGCGCGCTGCTGTCGTTCTGCCGCCACCTGCTCGGCTCCCGCGAGGAGGCCGAGGACGTGGTCCAGCAGACGTTCGTGCGCGCGCTCGACGCGCTGCGGCGCGGCGTCGAGCCCGAGCACCTGCGCGCCTGGCTGTTCACGATCGCGCGCAACCGCGCGCTGTCGACGCTGCGGGCGGGGCGCGAGGTTCCGTCGGCGGGGCTGCACGCGCTGGTCGACACCGACGGCCTGGCGGAGTCGGTCGAGCGCCGGACCGAGCTTCGCGCGCTGCTCGGCGACCTCGCGGCGCTGCCCGAGGAGCAGCGCGCGGCGCTCCTGCTGGCCCAGCTGGAGGAGTTCCCGCAGCGCCGGATCGCCGAGGTGCTCGGCATGAGCGAGACGCGCGTGAAGGCGCTCGTCTACCGCGCCCGGCAGGCGCTGATGGCCGACCGCGCGGCGCGCGCGGTGCCCTGCGGCGAGATCCGCGCCGAGCTCGCGGTCGCCGCAGGCCCGGACCTGCGGCGCGCACGCCTGCGCCGCCACCTGCGCCAGTGCGCGGGCTGCCGGGCGTTCCAGCGCGGCGTGGCCCACCAGCGCCGCGCACTCGCGTCGCTGTTGCCGGTCGTGGCTCCGGCGGGCCTGCTCGCCCGGGTCGCCGCGGCGGTCGAAGCCGCGGCGCGGGGCGGCGCGAGCTCGGGCGCCGCGGGCACGACCGCCGCCGCGGGCTCGTCCCCCACACCGGGCTCGTCCCCCGCCGCGGGCTCGTCCCCCGCCGCGGGCTCGTCCCCCGCCGCGGGCTCGTCCCCCGCCGCGGGTCCGTCCGCCGGCGCGACGGCCGCCTCGGGCGCCGGCTCGATCGGCGCCGCGACGACCGGCGGCACCGGAGCGGCGGCCGTCGCCGGCTCAGCGACCGTTGCCGCCGGAGCGACGGCGGGGACCGGCGCGACGGCCGTGCTCATCAAGGTCGCCGCGGTCGTCGTGCTCGCGGGCGGTACGGCGGTCGGCGGCGCGACGCTCAGCCACGCCGCGGGCCCCGCGCCGCAACCGAGCACCGCGCCGGGAGCGCGGCTCGTCTCGGCCGCGATCACGCCGGCGCCGGCGGCCGCGCCCACGCGCGCGCCGAGCGGCAGCCCGCCGCCGCCCACATCCGCGCCGGCGCCGCCACGCGCCGCCGCCAAGCGCGACGCGCCGCGGCGGCGGCGAGCCGGAGCGCGCCGCCAGAGACGCGCCCGCCACCAGGCGCTGCGCCACCGGCGGGCCATCGCGCGCCGCCACGCGCGCGCCCGGCATCGCGCGCTCCGCCACCGGCGGGCGATGCGGCTGCACCGGCGAGCCAGGCGCCACCCGGCCACAGTCGCCGCGCGGCGTCACGCCGCCGCCCAACGCCGCGCCGCAATCATCGCCGCGAGGCGTCACGCCGCCGCCCGGCGCCGCGCGGCCGCGTCGCCGGGCACCGCGCCGATGCGCGCCCTCATCAGGGCCGCCGCCGAAGGCGATCCTGCGGCGAGGCGCCGGCTCCGGCGCGCGATCGCCAGACGGCGCGCAGAACGGCCGCGCACGGCCGCGACGAGCGGCAGCGACCCGGCTCGCAGCGGCGGATCGGCCCGCTCGCGCCGCGGGCGGGCGACGCACAGCACCGGCCACGCCGGCCACGCCCGCGACCCGCGCCGCGTCGACCCGCCCGCCCGCACCCGCCACGCCCGCGACCCGCACGCCGCCGACCAGCCTGCCCGCACCGGCGACCCCGGCAACCGCCCGACCCCGCCCCCCCGCACCGGCGACGCGGGCAACCGCCCGACCCCGCCCGCCCGCACCGGCGACGCGGGCAACCGCCCGACCCCGCCCGCCCGCGCCGGCAACGCCGGCCACGCCCGCGACCCGCACGCCGCCGACCAGCCCGCCCGCACCGGCCACGCCCGCGACCCGCACGTCACCGACCCGCCCGCCCGCACCGGCGACGCCGGCGACCGTGCGACACCGCCCGCCCGCACCGGCGACGCCGGCGACCGCGCGACCCCGCCCGCCCGCACCGGCGACCCCGTCGTCACTCCGCCGGCCGATGGCACCGCCGGCCGCGGCGGCGCCGGCTCGCCGCCGGACGGCGCGGGCGAGGCGGCGGCCACGCCGACGCCCGATCCCGCCCCCGGCACGCGCCTCGTGCGCTGGCGCGAACGGATTTCCGGCGCTTGATCTGAACCTGCGGCCGCCGCGGCGGTCTCAACGGGCGTCCGATCTTCCAGCAACGGAGGCCCCATGCTTCGCATCACCATCGCGCTCGTCGCAGCGACCTGCCTCGCGGCGCCGGTCGTCGCGTCGGCGCAGACCCCGACGCCGAGCAACGTCATCCGCGGCACGTCCGGGGACGACACGCTGACCGGGACCCCAGGCGCCGACGTGATCTTCGGCCTCGCGGGCAACGACGCGCTCGCCGGCCTGGGCGGACCCGACCGTCTCTACGGCGGCCGCGGCGACGACCGGCTCAGCGGCGGTGACGGCAACGACTTCCTGCGCGGCGGCCGCGGCGCCGACACGCTCGACGGCGGCCCCGGCGATGACGTGCTCGAAGGGCGCGCGGGCGGCGACACGCTGCTCGGCGGCGACGGCGACGACACGATCTGGGCCAAGGGCGGCGGCGGCGCGTCGGACACGGTCGACGCCGGCCCGGGCAATGACGTGATCCACGCGCGCGACGGCGTCAGCGACCGGATCGCCTGCGGTGACGGCACCGACGCCGTCTTCGCCGACCTCCGCGATCTCGTCGCGCCCGACTGCGAGCACGTGATCCGCCGCCCCGACGCAGCCGATCGCACCTAGCCTGCCAGGAGGTCAACCGGTGCCCGCGCCGCTCGCCGGCGCGGGCACCTCCCGGTGGTTCGCGTGCGAACCTGCCAAGCCAACGCCAAGCTCGCGCGCCCTAACTTCTGATTGATGGGCGGACGTCTTGCAGCAGTAACCGTCCTCGCCGCACTGGCCGTTGCAGCGCCGGCGCAGGCCGAGGACTTCTCACTCGTGCACAAACATTCCGGGGTCACCGACGCGAGCGCGGAGGGGACCGTCACGTTCCCCGACGCCGGAGGAGCGAACGTCAGCGTGACCGTGACCGACCGCGACGAGGACGGCTGGTGCGCGGACGCATGGGTCACCTCCAACCTGCCGGCGAACACGCACAAGCAGTACCAGGTGTGCAACGTCGCCAAGCAGGCGACGTACTCGCTGGCGCTGCCCGCCACGGCGCGCTGCGACGTCACGTTCGTGGAGGTGCAGGTCGGCCGCGTGGACCCCAGCAACAACAACAAGACCGAGCTCGGGGACACGAAGCGCATCGAGAACCCGTGCCCGCCGCTTCCCCCCGCTCCGACCCCGGCGCCCCCGCCGCCGCCGGCGCCGCCCGCGACCATCACGGCGCCGGTCAGGGACGAGTGGGTGGCCGCCCGGCGCTGGACGCGCAACGTCGGCCTGAGCGTCGCCGGCGTGCCGGCGGGTGCGTCCGTCCAGCTGCGCTGTCACGGCCACGGCTGTCCGGGCACGCGCCGCACGGTCACGGTCCGCAACGGGAAGGCCGACATCCACCGCGTGCTCAAACGCCGCCACCTGCGGCCCGGAGCCGTGCTCGAGGTATGGGTGACGCGCGCGGACATGATCGGCAAGGTCCGGCGCTTCAAGGTCCGCCGCAGCCACGTGCCCTCCGCACAGACGCTGTGCGTGGCGCCGGGAGCGACGACACCGGCGCGCTGCTAGCCCAGGTTCACGAAGTCGTCTCCAGATCGGCGCACGCGCCCGCAAGCGAGAGAGGACCCAGTGACATGACCGGGCTGCCGAACATCGTCCTTGTCCACGGCGCGTGGGCCGACGGCGGCCAGATCATCACGGCGCTGGGGACCGACGCGCCGAACGTGGCCGCGCTGGTGTACATCGCGGCGTTCGGGCTCGACGAGGGCGAGTCGATCGGCGGGCTGCTCGCCCAGGGCCCGCCGACCGCGGCGCTGGCGCACCTGGACATCGACGCGGCCTGCTTCGCGTGGCTGCCCGAGGACGACTTCGTCAATCACTTCGCCGCCGACATCGACCCCGCCAAGGCGAGCGTCATGTACGCCGTCCAGCAGCCGCTGCACGCGTCCGCCCTCAGCGACGTGATGGGGGTCCCGGGCTGGAAGTCGCATCCGTCCTGGTACCTGGTGGCCGACGGCGACCAGGCGATCCCGCCGGAGGCCGAGCGGCAGTTCGCCGCACGGATGGGCGCCGACACGGTCGAGATCGCGAGCAACCATGTCGCGATGGTCTCCCACCCGGAGGACGCGCTCGAGCGGATGGTCGCCGCCGCCACCGCCGTCGCGCGGATAGACACGGGCGCGGGCTCAAGCCCGCGCCCGGATTGCCGACGTCAGGAGGAACGGATTCCGGAAACCGAAAGGTCCTGATGTCGCTTCGCTTCACCCACCGTCGAGTCGCCCTGTTCGCGCTGGTCGGCAGCCTGGCACTCGCCCGCGCCGCCACCGCGAGCGCCGACTCGGTCGTCGCCGACGACCAGATCGTCGCCGGCAAGCAGTGCGTCGGCGTGCTGTGCGCCGACGGCGAGCCGTTCTCGGGCCTCGGGCTCAAGCTGAAGTCCGGCGACACGCCGGGGGTCTCGCTCGTGCAGACCGCCGACTCGGGGTTCTCGGCCCAGACGTGGGACGTAGCCGGCAACGAGGCCAACTTCTTCGTGCGCGACATCACCGGCGGGAGCCGCCTGCCGTTCCGCATCCGTCCCGGCGCCCCGACGAGCAGCATCGACATCCAGGCGACGGGCGACGTCAACACCGGCTTCGTGCAGCAGAACTTCAGCTCGATCAACGTGACCGGCGGCGCCGACGGCCCGGCGATCCTCGCCGCCCTGCGGACGCTGCCGATCAACCGGTACACGCTCAACGTCGACACCAGCGGCATCCACCACCTCGCGCCGGAGCCGGCCTCCTTCCGCAGTGCGTTCACGCTCGGCGGGCAGGACGACAAGCTCGGCGCCGGCGACGTGGCCGCGGTGGCGCTCGCGGCTGTCAAGGCGCTCGACGCGCGCGTGACATCGCTCGACGCGCTCGCTCAGGGGCCGAAGGGCGACCAGGGCGAGCGCGGAGCCCAGGGCGAGCAGGGCGCCGCGGGCGCTCCGGGCCCCAGCGGCCCCGCCGGACTCTCCGCCGACGAGCAGCGGATCAAGGCGCTCGAGGCGTCCAACAAGAGCCTCGCGAAGGATCTCAAGGCGCTGCGCAAGCAGGTCCGCAAGCTCGTCGCCGCGCACTGAGAGCCGTTAGCCTCCGGCTCGACGGTTCCGATCGAGGAGAACGCTGCATGTCCGCGAAAAGCGCCGCGCCCCGCCGGATCGTGACCGGCCACGACGCGTCCGGGAAGTCGGTCGTGCTCTCGGACGCCCCGACGCCCAGGACCGTGGACATCGGCACCGCCGCGTTCCACGAGCTGTGGATCACGACGCAGACGCCGGTCGCGGTCGCCGCCAGCGAGCCCGAGCCGACGGACCGGCCCGTGCGCACGCCGCCGCCCGCGGGCGGCGTGACCGTGCGGTTCACCGAGATGGCGCCGAGCGCCGAGTCACCCATGCATCGCACGGAGAGCGTGGACGTCGGCGTCGTGCTCGAGGGCGAGACGTGGCTGCTGCTCGACGACGGCTCCGAGACGCGCGTGGGCGTGGGCGACGCGGTCGTCCAGCGCGCGACGAACCACGCCTGGGCGAACCGCTCCGACCGCCCGGTGCGGATGGTCTTCGTGATGATCGACGGCAGGATCACCGACGAGCTACGGGCGGCGACGGGGCCGCTGGAGTTCTTCGACCAGGTGCTCGCCGACTGACCGGCTCAGCCGCCGAAGGCCTGTGCCGCCGCGGCGACGATCTCGGCATGCGGGACCTCGCGCAGCCGCTGCGCGACGTTCCAGCGATGGCCGAACGGGTCGGTCAGCTGGCCGTGCCGCTCGCCCCAGAAGGCGTCGGCGAGCTCATGGCGGACCTGCGCTCCGGCCGCCAGCGCACGCGCCCACAGCGCGCCCGCATCGTCGGTGTTGATCTGCAGCACCGTCGCGGTGCCGCCGATCGCCGCCGGTGACACGATCCCCATCGCGGGGAACTCGCTGCCGACGTGGACGATGGAATCGCCGAGCGCGAGCTCCACGGTCATCACCCGGTCGCCCGGGATGGGGATGCGGCTGAGCTCGCGCGCGCCGAAGGCGTCGGCATACCACGCGGCCGCTTCGGCCGCGTCCGGGACGACGAGGTGCGCGCTGACGTTCATGGCGAGCACCGTACGGCGCTACGGCGCGCGCGTCTTGTACGTCTGAGCGGCCAGGCCCGCGTAGCGCGCCGGGGTCATCCCGAGCGTCCGCCGGAAGTGGCGGTGGAGGTGGCTCTGATCGAAGAAGCCGGTCGCCTGGGCGACCTCGGCGACCGGGACTCCGCGCTCGAGCATGCGCCGGGCGGCGGCGATCCGGTGCGCGAGCGCGAAGCGATGCGGCGGCATGCCGTACGCCGCCCGGAACAGCCGCGACAGGCGGTGCCGGCTGACCCCCGCCGCGCGCGCGAGCTCGTCGAGCGTGACGTTGGCGGCGAGCTCGTCCTGGAGCAGCTCGGACGCGCTGCGCAGCGCGCGGTCACGGCGGGCGCGGCGGGCGGGCTCAGCGCGCTCCGGGACCCCGCCGGCGTCGCGCAGCCAGTCCGCCAGCAGCATCTCGCGCTCCAGCGCCCAGGCCGCCGTCTCGAGCGTGCGGTGCAGCTCCACGAACCGCTCGGCCAGCCGCCGGTCGCGAATCCGCGGCCGCGGGAAGCAGACGTCCCCAATCGCCGGCGGCTCCATCACCAGCAGCCGCGCCTGCCAGCTCGCGCAGCCGTACGGCCGCCCGCGGTGCGCGCTCGACGGGTCCCACGCGCAGACGTCCCCCGGCTCGAACACGAGCCGCTCGCGGCCGCGGCGCACCTCCATCGCGCCGGCGACCACGACGCCGACGACGTACTCGCCGAGCGGGTCCACGGCGTACCCCCGGCTCGTGCCGCTCATCGCCACGCAGCCGCCGGCCACGTCGGCGCGCCACATGCGGACCACGCCCGGACTACCCCACCGCCTGGCGCGCCGCCAGGATCTCGCCGCGCAGCGCCTTCAGCGCGTCGCCGTAGATCTCCGAGAACGTGGGGAACGGCTGGATCGTGTCGCGCAGCACGTCGAGCGGCACGCGCGCCCGGATCGCGAGCGTGGCCTGCTGGAGCCACTCGCCCGCCTCGGGACCGAGCGCGTACGCGCCGGTCAGCCGCTCGCCGTCGCTGAGCAGCGTCAGGAAGCCGTTGGACTCGGCGTACGCGCGCGTGTAGGTCGCGGTCTTGGCCACCGCCGACACGGGCGCCGTCGCGCTGAAGCGGGCCTCGCCCGCGCCGACCGACGCCGCCTGCGGGTCGGTGTACACGACGCGCGGGACTGCGTCGTAGTTGGCCTCGCGCGGCTCGCCGAGGATGTTCGCGGCGACGACGTCGCCCTGGTACTTGCCGACGTGCGTGAGCGGCCAGATCCCGGTGATGTCGCCGACCGCCCACAGGCGCTCGCCCGCGCGCAGATGCGAGTCCACTGCGACCCCGCGCTCGCCGGCCTCGACGCCGACCGTCTCCAGCCCGACGCCGGCGACGCGCGGGCGCCGTCCGGTCGCGACCAGCACGCGCTCGCCGCGCAGCTCGCGCCCGTCGGCGAGCTCCAGCACGTAGTCCTCGCCGTCGCGCCGCGCGCCGGCCGTGCCGACGCCGAGGATGACCTCGATGCCGTCGCGGCGGAGCACCTCGCCGAGCGCCTCACCGAGCGGCGCGGGCTCGCGTGCCAGCAGGTGCGCGGCACGCTCGACGAGCACCACCTCGCCGCCCAGCCGGCGCACCGCCTGCGCCATCTCGACCCCCACCGGGCCGCCGCCGAGCACGATCAGGCGGCGCGGGACCGCCTTCATCCCGGTCACCTCGCGGTTGGTCCAGATGCCGTCGAGCTCGCGCAGGCCCGGCACCGGCGGTACGACCGGATCGGCGCCGTTGGCGAGCACGACGTGCTCGGCGGTGTGCCGCACGCCGTCGACCTCCACCACGCCGATGCCGGCGAGCCGGCCGGTGCCGCGCAGGAGGTCGATCCCCGCGTCCGAGAGCCAGCGCGCGGCGCCGGTGTCGGAGTAGTTGGACACCATGAAGTCGCGCCACGCGAGCGCCGCCGCGACGTCGACCTCGGCGCTCGCCTGCGCCTCGCGCGCGTCGTTCACCGCCTCACCCGGGCGCAGCAGCGTCTTGGACGGGATGCACGCCCAGTACGAGCACTCGCCGCCGACCAGCTCGCGCTCGACGACCGCGACGCGCAGGCCGCCGTCGGCCAGCGCGGCGGCCGTGTGCTCGCCCGGCGAGCCGGCGCCGATCACGATCACGTCGTACTCGGAGCTCATGGTGGTCCTCTTTCTCGTGTCGAGGGTTCTCAGCGGCCGGGCAGACGCGTCTTGATCTCCTGCAGCAGCCAGCCGTTGCCGTCGGGATCGCTGAACGCGGCGAACGAGCCGTAGTCGGCGCGCTCGGGCGCGGGTCCGGGCACGCGGCCGTCGGTGCCGGCGTGGTGGAACACGCCCCCGGCGTCGTGGAAGACCTCGCTCACGTCGATGCCGCGCGCGATCAGCGCCGCCCGCGCCACGTCGATGTCGTAGACGGTCAGCTGCAGCGCCTCGACCGAGCCCGGCGCGGCCGAGGTGATCCCGGTGCCGATGATGATCGAGGCCTGCGAGCCGGGAGGCGTCAGCTGCACCACGCGGAAATCGTCGCCGGTCACGAAGTCGGCGTCCAGCCGGAACTCCATCGACTGGTAGAAGCGCTTGGCCCGATCGACGTCGGAGACGGGCACGACCACGACCTCGAGCTTCATGTCCGCGATCGTGGGGACTCCACTCTCGGTCGACGTCTCGCCGCTCGCCTGGGTGCTCATGTGGCCTCCGCTGGTCTGTGATTGTCGGAGACGTCAGGATCGCGCGTCGGGCGGCCCGTCGCGCCCGGGTCACCCCCGGGTCGGTGCCCTGGTCTTCCGGCGCCGCGCCTACACGACGAACGCGCCGCCGGCGCTACCCGAGCTGGCGCGACCGGTTCCCGACCGGTCTCGGCACGCCGGCGCTGACGGGCGCCGGGCGGCCGTGATGGTAGCCCTGCGAGAACTCGACGCCGAGCCGGCGCAGCATCGCCACGGTGCCGGCGTCCTCGACGAACTCGGCGATCGTCGACATCCCCATCCCGTGCGCGATGTCGACGATCGACTTCACGATCAGCTGATCCTGCAGGTTGACCGTCAGTGCGCGGATGAACTCGCCGTCGATCTTGATGTAGTCGAGCGGGAGCCGCTTGAGGTAGTGAAACGACGAGAAGCCGGCGCCGAAGTCGTCGAGCGCGAACTTGCATCCCAGCCGCCCCATGCGCTCGGCGAAGGTGCGCGCCTGGTCGAGGTTCGCGATCGCCTGGGTCTCGGTGATCTCGAAGATCAGCCGCGATGCGTCGGCGCCCGCTTGGGCGATCCGGCGCTCGACCAGCTCCGGCAGCGCGGGGTCGCAGACCGACGCGGCCGACAGGTTGACCTCGAGCATCCCGCCGACGTGCGGGAGCAGCTCGATCGCGTGCTCGATCACCCAGCGGTCGACCTCACGGATCAGCCCGAAGCGCTCGGCGGTCTCGATGAACGCGCCCGGGGCGATCACCTCGCCGCACGGGCCGAGCATGCGCAGCAGCAGCTCGCGGTGCGTCGCCTCGCCGGTCGCGAGGTCGACGATCGGCTGCCAGTAGAGCGTGAAGCGATCGTCGTCGAGCGCGCAGCGGATCTGCTCCGCACGCCGCTGGCGCGTCCGCATCGCCACCACGTGCGCGTCGTCGCCGGCGAACATGTGGTGACGATCGCCGCCGGCGGCCTTGGCGGCGTACATCGCCATGTCGGCGGCGGCCAGCAGGTCCTCGGCGGGGCGGTTCTCGCCGTCGAAGGGCGCGATCCCGATGCTCGCCGTGAGCGCCAGACCCGATGCGGCGCCGCGGCGGCACACGGCGCCGAGGACGTCGGCGGCGCGCCGCTCGGCCGTGGGCCGGTCGGTGTGCTTGAGCAGGACCGCGAACTCGTCGCCGCCGAGGCGGGCGAGCACATCGGTGTCGCGGATGTGCGACGCCAGCTCGTGCGCGACCGCGCGGATCACGTCGTCGCCGGCGCGCTGCCCGCGCACGTCGTTGACGTACTTGAAGCGGTCGAGGTCGAGCACGAGCACGGCGCCGAAGCCGCCGAAGCGCGCGGCGTACGCGGCGTAGTCGCCGAGCTCCTCCTCGAAGCGCTGCCGGTTCCAGAGCCCGGTGAGCGCGTCGTGCGTGGACAGGTGCGCGAGCTGCTGCTCGAAGCGCTTGCGCTCGGTGGCGTCGCCGAAGCTGCCCGAGACCACCACGCCGTCGTCGCCGTCCTGCGAGCGCAGGGTGACGTCGGCGGGGAACTCGCTGCCGTCCTTGCGCCGGCCGGTGAGCTCCAGCGACTCGCGCGCGCCCGGGCGCGCCCGCACGGCGTCGAGGCGATCGGCGAGCCGCGCCTGCGAGCGCGTCGCGAAGAGATCGATCACCGGCCGCGCGGCGAGCTCGTCGGCGGAATAGCCGAACAGCTGGCCGGTGCGCGCGTTGGCGACCAGGATCGCGCGGCGCTCGTCGATCCGCACGATCGAGTCCGGCGCGGCGTCGAGCGCGCGGGCCTGCGCCTCGGCGTGCTTGCGCGCGCTGATGTCGCGGATGATGCCGCTGAAGTAGCGGCGCTCGCCGGTCGTCCAGGTCGAGAGCGAGAGCTCGATCGGGAACTCCGTCCCGTCGCGGCGGAGCCCGGCGACCTCGAACGTCCGCCCCAGCGTCTGCGCGACGCTCCTCCCCTGGTGGACGATCCGGCGCAGGCCCGCGTCGTGGCGCGCGTGGAAGCGCTCCGGCATCAGCATCGTCAGCGGCTCGTCGAGCACCTCGTCCGTGGCGTAGCCGAAGAGCTCGTGCGCCGCGCGGTTCCAGGACGTGATCCGCCCGCGCTCGTCGGCGACGATGATCGCGTCGCTGGTCGACTCGGCGACCGAGCGGAAGCGGCTCTCTGACTCGCGCAGCGCCTGCTTGATGTCGAGCTCGCGCGCGACGCGGCCGAGCTGGCGCCCGAGGTGCGTCGCGGCCGCCAGCAGGGTCGGCCCGACGGACTCGTCGGCGGTCCAGAAGAACTCGAGCACCGCGAGCGCGCGCGTGCCGGCGTCGATCGGGACGGCGAGGCCGCCCCGCAGGCCCGCCGCGCGCAGGCCGGGCCCGACGTCGGCGCTGTACTGCGCGAAGCCGGTGGCGAGCGCCCGCCCCGCGAGCCCGGCGCCGCGGACGAGCGGCTCGTGCTGGAGCTGGGCGCGCACGTCGCCGAGCTCGGCGCCGCGGGCGATGTAGGTCACGACCGTGCCCGAGCCGACGCGATACACGCACCCGGCCGGCCACCCGGTCCACTCGCAGACGCGGCGGACGCCGGTCAGCAAAGCCTCGTCGCCGCTGCGCGCGACGCTCGTCCCCTGCGCCACATGCTCGATCAGGTCGAGGAACGCGGCGTCGCCGGAGGGCATGCCGCCGTTCGTCGTCGCCACCCAGCCGTCTCCCGTCAAGCGATCACCGGAGACCGGCTGACGGGCTTCATGCCGAGTGCATCGGTCGCCCGGCGGGCGAGCTGATCGGTGGTTTTCCACACCCTCCCGGTCGTGTGAGCGTGAACGCTAACGAGACCTTGAGCGCACGCTGACGAGGACGGTGACCGGCGCGGAGCGGTTGCCCGCCGCGTCGATCGCGACCGCGGTGAGCCGGTACGTGCCCGCTGCGAGCGGCCTCGCCCCGAGTTTGGCCGCGAACTTCACGCTGTTGGCCCCCGGCTTGGCGTTGACACGCAGGCTGCCGCCGGTGCGTCGATAGTTCACGCACGGCTTGCCCTTCCTGGCGCCGGTCACGCAGCGCTTGCCCGCGCGGCGGCCCTTCAGCACCCGCTCGCGCGTGAACGTGACCGTCGAGGCCTCCGAGACCGCGAACCGCAGCGTCGCGGCCGTCGCCTTGCGGTGGCCCCGCGCGCGCCGCGCGACCGCCGGGCGGGCGGTCAGCTTCGACAGCGCCGGCGCGCTGGTGTCCTTCGCCGGGCCGAGCGCCCCGCCGCCGGAGGAGCCGGAGCCGTTGGGCTGGTTCGGGAACGCCTGCAGGCGGTTCATGTCGGCCTCGCACACGTCGGCGAAGCCGTTGCCGTTGGCGTCCGCGAAGCCGGAGCCGGCGACCTCGCGGCAGGCGTCGGCGAGGTCGTCGACGCCCGAGACCTTGACCTGCCCGCTCACCGGGTCCTTCTCGGACAGCACGCCGATCGGGAAGTTGTGCAGGCCGTTCGCCCCGCTGTCGGCATCGACCCGGTCGTTGGGCGTGCGGCCGTCGTTGCCGAGGTCGATCGCCGGGTACGCGTTGCCGCTGAAGCGGTTGCCGGTCAGCGTGCTGCCGCTGCCGCCGGCGACGGCGATGCCCGCGCCGAGGTTGATGACCGGATCCGCGTGCGCCTCGGATGCGGCGCCCAGCAGCAGGACCGCGGACAGCGCCAGCGCGCCGAGGGACGACCTCATCGAGCGAACCTACCGGCCCGCCCTCTGTACGAAGGAGTAGGTCTCGGGCGGGACCGCCGACGGCCCCGCCCGGCCGGGCTACCGGCGGACCCGCAGCGTGACGCGCGCCGTGACCGGTGCGTATGTGGGCCGTCTCGCCGTGAACGTGACCGTGTAGGTCCCGCGCTTGAGCTTGCGGCTCAGCCGCATCCGGACCGTCCGCGTGCCGGCCGCGAGCGTCCGCGCGCCGGCGCGCGCGGCGACCTTCGAGCCGCGCTTGACGGTGGCCGAGACCGTGGCGCCGAGCGACAGCGGGAGCTTGACGCTGAGCACGCGATGCGTGCGGTCGAGGCTGACCTTGAGCACCTTGATCGTCAGCTTCGGCTTCGCGGGCGGCGCCGGGCCCGGCGCCGGCGTCGGCGTCGGCGAGCTGCCCGGCTGGGCCGTCGGCGTCGGCGTGGGCGGCGTCGTGTCGGTGGTCTTGGCCAGCTCGACCACCGATTCCGCCACCGGGCCGGCGCCGTCGTTGTAGGTCACGAGCCCGAGGTAGAGCGCCGGCTTGTCGACGTTCGCCCACTGCAGCGACGGTGCGACGATCGCGCCGATCGTCGTCGCCAGCGGGTCGCCGCGGACCGCGATCCCCGGTCCGCCGGACGTGTCGTCGCCGACGGCGTCGTTGACGATCCACGTCGACCAGTCGTAGCTCGTCGGGTCCTTGGTGGTGAAGCCGACCACCACGAACCGGTACTTGCCGGGATCCGGATGGACCTCGGTCACCCCTTCGTCGGCGACCGCACTCGCCGACTGGTCGAGCTGCTCGTCGTCGGTGAATGCTCCATCGCCGTCGAAGTCGTAGTAGAGGTAGAGATCGAGGTCGGTGTTCGGCGCCGCGTCGCCGTCGGCGTTCGCGATGCGCCCGGAGAGCACCTGCGCGCCCGCGGGCACCGTCACGTCGTAGATGCGGTTCGAGGCGCTCGCGAGCGCCGGATCGGGGGCGCCGTCGGCGTCGGAGGAGACCAGCTCGTGGGCCTTCGTGTCCGGGGCCGCCAGGCCGAAGCCGACGCCGTTGAGCTGGCCGACATAGCCGGCCGTGACCGCGAGCGCCTGGCTGCCCGCGCCCAGGGCGGTGCTGAGCTTGACCACCGGCGGCGCCTTGGCCGCGATCGGCCGCAGCGAGACGGGCAGGCGCAGCGTCGTCGGCCCGCTGGTCAGCGTCAGCGCGCCGTAGGCGTAGTCGCCGAGCGGCGCGGTCGTCCGCATCGCGGTGATCGTCAGGCTCTGGGTCGCGCCCGGCGCGAGCGTGAACGCGGCCGCCGAGACGCTGGTCGAGAAGCCGGGCACGCCGACCGCCACCGTCCACGTGCGCGGGGCGGCATCCACCGACGTGAACCTCCGGACCGTCGCGAACGTGCCCGGGACCTGGGCGTTCGAGATGCTCGCCAGGTTCAGGTCGCTCGGCTGGATGGGCGGCTGGCCGTCATGGAAGATCGTCGGGTCCTGCGAGTCGACGTAGCGGATGTAGTCGTTCGTGGACGCGTCGAGCACGAGGCCCGGGTTCGCCGCCTTCGTCGGGTCGATCTCGCCCGAGCCGGCCTCGAACGGCGTCGCCGCCGTCGCCCCGTCCTCCTTGGAGACGCTCGCGTTCGCGGTCTCCATCAGCGCGGACTTGATCTCGGCGGGCGACCACCCGGGATGCGCCTGCGTGAGCAGCGCGCCCGCGCCGGCGACGTGCGGCGATGCCATCGACGTACCCGAGATCGACTGGAACAGGTACCCGGCCGGCAGGCCGCTGTTGGGCGCCGGATCCGGCGTGTTGCCGGCCAGGATGTTGACACCGGGCGCCGTGACGTCGGGCTTGGCGAGGTCGGGCACGGCCCCCTGCGGGCCGCGCGAGGAGAACGCCGCCAGCACCTTCGGGGCGCCGAGCGTCGCGTGTCCGGCGCCGATCGTGGCCGTCGTCGCTCCCGCCGCGATCGCCTGCTTGACGTGCATGCCGTCGGCCAGGCTCACGTGCACCGTCGGGACGTAGTGGATGTCCGTGTCGGTGTCCTGCGCGGCGTTCGGGTTGTAGAGGATCATCCCGACGCCGCCCGCGTCGCGTACCACCTTGGACTTCTCGATGCGGTCGTTGACGCCGCGCCGGCAGAGCACGACCTTGCCGGCCACCTTGAGCGGGTCGAGCGTGCCGGGGAAGCACAGCTCGGCCTCGTCGGGGTCGGCGATCAGCAGCCCGCTCGCGGCGGCGTCGACCACCGGCGTGGCCGCGCCCAGCGCGCCGGTGACCGACGCGCCTGTGATGTCGAACGCCGCCGCGGGAGCGGGCGGCGTGATGTGCGCGGTCGCTGTGAACGTGCGCGCGGGGTTCTCCGCCGCGACGGAGGTCAGCCACGGGACGGTCGTCGGCGTGCCCACGGTGCCGGCGCCCGGACCGCTGTTGCCGGCCGAGTTCGCGACGAACACGCCCGCGTTGGACGCGCCCAGGTAGGCGAGCTCGACGGCGTCGACGACGTTCGAGGTCGTGCCGCCGACGGAGTAGTTGATGACGTCGACGCCGTCCGACACCGCGGCGTCGATCGCTCCCACGGAGTCCGAGTTCGTGCAGCCGTCGGCGACGTCGCCGCCCACCCAGCAGATCTTGTAGGCCGCGACGAGCGCGCGCGGGGCGATGCCGGAGATCAGGTCGACGCCGAGGTCGTTGGCGCCGATCGAGGGGTCGACGCCGAAGTTCCCCGCCGCCGTCGAGGCGGTGTGCGTCCCGTGGCCGTCGTCGTCGCGCGGGGAGAGGAACGACCCGGGTGCGACGTGCGCGGCGCCGAACCCGCCGACGAAGTAGCGCGCCCCGATCAGCTTGTTGTTGCACTGGAAGTTCTTCGGGTCCTGGCCCGTGTCGCATGTGCCGTGCCAGCGGGCGGGCGGCGCGCCGAAGTTGGCGCCGACGTAGTTGCCGGCCGCGTGGTCGGCGAAGCTCGGGTGCTGCGGCGTGATCCCGGTGTCGATCACGCCGACGATGATGTTCTCGCCCGCGTGGTTGGCGCCGCCCAGCGTGTTCCAGAGCCCGTGCGGCAGCCCGAGGTAGCCGGCGCTGTCGCCCGTCGCCCCGCCGAGCGCCGCGTCGACCTGATTCGGGTCGTCAGGGTCGACGGCCTGCGTCTGCCGCTTGGCGTCCACCCACACGTGCGCCACCTCGGGCGCACGGCGCAGCGCGGAGGCCTGCGCCGGCGTGAGCACGGCCGCGAAGCCCGCGAACGCGACGCGGTAGTCGTAGATCACGTCCGGGGTCGAGCCCGGAACACGTGCCAGCGCCGCCCGCTGGCGGCCGTCGAGGTAGTCGCGGTAACGCCGCGCGGCGCTCGACGTCACATCCAGGTGCGCCGCGCCCGTGACCGCGGGGCTCGTGGCCTGGAGCTGTCCCGTCCCGCCGCTGTACGACGCCAGCGGCGGAGCCGCGAGCCCGACGATGTACGTCGTCGCCGACGCCGCCGAGGGCGCCAGCACCAGCACGGCGCCGGCCAACACGAACGCGCGCCACAAACCGCTCATCATGAGACTCCCTGCACCGAATGCTGAACTCGGCGTGAGCGTACTCCCGCCGGGATCGGCTTCGCGCAGTTTGGAACGCGACTATGGCGTCGGCCCGTGCGTTCGCCGCTGAACCACATCAGCGCGAGGAACTCGCCGCGTGTCAGCGTGAAGACCGACGTGCGCGCGGGCGCGGCGCTCACGCGAGCGTCCCGCGAGCGACGCCGGCGGCCGCCATCGCCGCGCGCCGCTGCGCCGGCGCGCCGGGCAGCAGGCTGAGCTCGTGGACGAGCATCCGCGGCCAGTCGCCATGGGCGAAGCTCGCGCGATAGGAGACCCGCAGGCCGTAGTGCCGGTACGGCGCGAAGAACCACGGCACGCGGATGTGCCACGCGGACGAGACGACGGTCACGCGCCGCACCTCGCCAAGAGCGAGCACGAGCGGCAGCGAGCGCGACGCGTTCTCCGCCGTGTCGCGCCCCGCGACCTCGAGCAGCGCCGGCGCGTCGTGGTCGTCCCAGGCGGTCTTCATCTGCTCGGCCTCCGACAGCCCGCCCGAGGCGGTGTATCCCGTGAGCACCACCGCCCGGGCCGGCACCCGCTCGGCGAGCGAGCGCGCGTGACGCAGGCGCGCGCGCGATTCATGTGAGATCCGGTGCTCGGGGCTGATGCCCGGCTCGCGGTGGCCGAGCACGATCAGCGCGCGGTCGCTCGTGAACTGCGGCCGCGGCGTCAGCCGTGCGGCCGCCGCACGGTCGGCGATCACCGTCAGCCGCGGGTGGTCGCGCAGCAGGGAGGCGGGAGACGCCGGTCCGGCGGGCGCCTCGAGCATCGCTTGCAGCGCCGGCGCCACCGCCGCGCCCGCGGCCAGGACCAGCAGCTCGCGCGCGAAGTAAAGCGTCCCGAGCCCGACGGTCAGCCCGCGCGCCGCACCGTGTTCGCGCGAATCCGGGGCGAGCGCCACGACCCGCACGCCCGACGCGCGGCGCGCCGGCGGATCGTCGAGCGCCACGTGCCCGTCAAGGCCGAGACTCAGGACCGCGAGGTCGATCGGGGCGGCGTCGAGCGCCGCCGCGTGCCGTTCGGCCTGCGCTGCCGGGTCCGCCGTGCCGTCGAACGTGACCACGGCGCCGAACCCCAGTCCGGCCAGCGCGGCCCCGAGCCGCCCGGCGCGGCTGCGCGGGTCGTCCGGCGCCAGCCCGACCAGCTCGTCGAGCGCCAGCACGGTCGCATCCGCGGCGGGCAGGAGCCCGGCGCCGGCCCGCTCGCGCAGCGCCGCGTCCAACTCCGGCCGCGGCGCGCCCAGCAGCAGGCGGGCGCGCGGCCGGGCGAGCAGCCGGTTGCGCAACAGCTCTGCGGCCACGGCGCCCACGTGCGCGCCGTCGGCCACCACCAGCGGGGCCGGTGCACCGTATCGCGGCTCGTCGTCCAAGCGTCAGCGGCGCTCGACGAGGTGCAGCTCCGCCTCGTCGCCGTTCAGCGGCTCGAGTACGAAGATCTCGGCGGCGAGGTCCGGATCGAGCCGGGTCGCGCTCATCATCGTCTTCACGCTGCGGCCGAGGTGGCGCTCGACGCTGGCCGTCAACTCGTCCTCGATCATCCCCTGCAGCAGCTGGCGACCGCCCAGGAGGTGGTCGACGTGCCCGGCGGCGCGCAGCGACTTCTCCGCCTCGGTGTGGCCGTTCTCGAGGATGAGCACGAGCATGTTCGGTCCCGCCCAGTACCCCGTGGCCTTGGCCGGACCGCGGCCCCAGGCGCGCCGGAAGACGCCCGCCACCTCGCCGCAGAGGCGAGACAGGTCACCCGAGGGCCGGCTTGGAGGCTCTCCCGGGACGGGCACCGAAGCGTGGGCGCGATCGGGCATAAGCCGACCATATCCGCGCCGCCGGACACCCGCATCGGCGGCGGCTACCTGCGTAACATGCAGGGATACCGAATCGCTATCCGTAGTTTCCGCGGAGCTCTCATGAGGGTTCCGAGACCGCACTGAAATCCGGTTTGCCAGACCCGTTCAAACCCTGCTAGGGTCAGCTTTTAAGGGGCCGCGGAGCAGCGCCGCAGCCCTTGATATCGGTCCGCTTACAGGCCCGTGCCGGGTAACGACGGCGCGCGGATGCCGCACGGAATCTTGTTGTTGTGCAGCGCTCGCGCGGCAGCCGATTTGGCGATGTCGAAAAGTTCACCGCGCGCGGCGCCCGAAAGAGGAGCGTACGCGTGTCACTTGCCGTCCAATCGGCATCCAGCCCACCCCGTCCCTGAATCTCGGAGCAATCAGGGTGTACACCGTTATGATCGCACCGGAATGCAGTCCGGTTGCCCAGGCCGGGGGCCTAGGCGATGTCGTGTTCGGTCTCAGCCGCGAGCTGGAACTGCGCGGGAACACCGTGGAGATCATCCTCCCGCGCTACGACTGTCTGCACTATGACAAGATTTGCGGATTGACGATGGCCTACGAGGGCCTTGCGGTCCCGTGGTTCAGCGGCGAGGTGCACTGCACGGTCTGGTTCGGCTTCGTCGACGGGCGCAAGTGCTACTTCATCGAGCCGCACTCTGAGGATCACTTCTTTCAGCGCGGGCACCTGTACGGCTCCAGCGACGACATCGCGCGCTTCGCATTCTTCAGCAAGGCCGCGATGGAATTCTTGTACAAGTCCGGCAAGCGACCCGACGTGATTCACTGCCACGACTGGGAGACGTCGCTGGTTCCGGTGCTGCTGTATGAGATCTATCAGCCGCTCGGCATGCACAACCAGCGCGTCTGTCTCACGATCCACAACTTCCGCCACCAGGGCGTCACGAACGAGTGGGTGCTGTGGGCCACCGGGCTGCTGCCGACCGAGCGCTACTTCGATCTCAAGCGCATGCGCCACGACGGCTCCGAGGACGCCGTCAACCTCCTCAAGGGCGGCATCGTCTATTCGAACTTCGTGACGACGGTGTCACCACAGCACGCCTGGGAGGCGCGCCACCACGGTCAGGGCTGCGGGCTCGAGGAGACGCTTGAGACCCACCAGCACAAGTTCGGCGGGATCCTCAACGGGCTCGATGCCCACACCTGGAACCCTGAGATCGATCCGTGCATCCCCCACCCGTACTCAGCCGACAGCATGGACGGCAAGGCGGTCAACCAGAGCGACCTGCGCAACCGCTTCCTGCTGCGCGACGGCAAGCGGCCGGTGCTCGCGTATGTCGGCAGGCTGGATGCCCAGAAGGGCGTTCACCTGATCCGGCACTCGATCTACTACGCCCGCCGGCACGGCGCCCAGGTGGTCGTCCTGGGCTCGAGCCCCGACCCGGCGATCACAGAAGACCTGTGGCAGATCAAGCACCATCTCAACGACGACCCGGACGTGCACCTGGAGTTGCAGTTCGACCAGGACCTCGCCCACCTGATCTACGCCGGCGCGGACATGTTGGTGATGCCGAGCATGTTCGAGCCCTGCGGGCTCGTGCAGCAGATCGCGCTCACCTATGGCACGGTCCCGATCGTGCGCGGGACCGGCGGGCTCATCGACACGGTCTACGACCGCGACCACTCCGACCGGCCGGCCGACGAGCGCAACGGGTTCGTCTTCGAGCACACCGACCATCAGGCGGTGGAATCCGCTCTCTCGCGCGCGTTCGGTCTCTGGCGCGGGGATCCGGACGGCTTCCACGAGCTGCGGCTCAACGGGATGCGGCGCGATCGCTCGTGGGCCGTCCCCGCGCAGGACTATCTCAACGTGTACGACCACGTCCGGCACAAGTGAACGGCGGCCCAGCCCGCAGATGAGTGGATTCTTCAGGTTCTTTGACTGATCGTTGACTCTCGCGCCGGTAGCGTCGCGCGCGAGTGACGACAGGCCCGGCTCCTTCCTTGAACGATTCGGCGGCGAGCGCCGTCCGGATCGGCGTGCCCATTCGCGCGCCGCGCTCGCGCGCGCTCGCGGCAGCGGCACTGACGGCGCTGGTGCTCGCCAACGCGGCCTGGATGGTCCACCTGTGGGCCCACGGCGGCAACCTCCACGCGCACAGCGCGGGTGACGTCCTCAACAGCGTGGGCCGGCTCACCGGCCTGCTCGGCGCGTACCTGGCGCTGCTGCAGGTGCTGATGCTCGCGCGCCTGCCGTGGCTGGACCGGCTGGTCGGGTTCGATCGCATGACGATCTGGCACCGCCGCAACGGCAAGGCGTGCCTCGTGCTGATCGTCGCGCACACGATCACGATCACGGCCGGCTACACGCTCACCGACCAGGTCGGCGTCGGCAAGGAGATCTCGACGCTGCTCGGCACCTATCCCGGCATGGTCGTGGCGACGATCGGCACCGGGCTGCTGATCGCGGTCGTGCTGGCGTCGCTGATGGTGGTGCGCCGGCGGCTGCGCTACGAGGCGTGGTACGCCGTCCACCTGCTCGCCTACGCCGGCATCGCGCTGGGCTACGTCCACCAGGTGCCGACCGGCAACGAGCTGACCGCCGACCGCGCCGCCCAGCACTACTGGCACGCGCTCTACGTCGTGCCGCTCGCGCTGGTCGTGCTGTTCCGGCTGGCCCTTCCGCTCGCACGTGCCGCGTGGCTCGGGCTGCGCGTCGAGGAGGTCGTGCGCGAGGCGCCCGGCGTCGTCTCGCTGTACATCGGCGGCCGCCACCTCAGCCGGCTCGGCGCGCGAGCGGGCCAGTTCTTCATCTGGCGGTTCCTGGCCCGCGGGCTGTGGTGGGAGTCGCATCCGTTCTCGCTGTCGGCCGCTCCGCGTGGCCGGCGGCTGCGGATCACCGTGAAGGCGTCCGGCGACTTCAGCGCGCGGCTGGCGTCGATCGCGCCCGGCACGCGGGTCATCGCCGACGGCCCCTTCGGACGGTTCACCGCCGCGTCGCGGCGGCGCGAGCGGCTGTTGATGATCGCCGGCGGCATCGGCATCACCCCGATCCGCGCGCTGCTCGACGAGCTCACGGGCGGCGCCGACGTCACGCTCGTGTACCGCGCGCTGACCGACGACGACGTCGTGTTCCGCTCCGAGCTGAACGAGCTCGCGGACCGCCGCGGCATCCGCGTGCACTACGTCGTCGGCGACCACCGCGACGCCGGCTCGGCGGGCCTCGTGAGCGTCGCCAGCCTCGAGGCGATGGTGCCCGACCTGCGCGAGCGCGACGTCTACCTGTGCGGGCCGCCCGGCCTCGTCGCGGCGCTGCGCGCCACGCTGCGCGAGGCGCAGGTGCCGCGCCGCAACGTCCACCTCGAGGAGTTCGCGTTCGCGCCGTGAGCCCGGTCGTCGAGCACATCATGGGCATGCCGATCACGATCGACGCCGCGGACGCCGATCGTGCGGTCGTCGACGCCGCGTTCGAATGGCTGCGCTTCGTCGACGAGACGTTCAGCACGTACCGGGACGACAGCCAGATCAGCCGGCTCGACCGCGGCGAGCTGCGTCTCGCCGACTGCCATCCCGAGGTCGACGAGGTGCTGACGCGGTGCGTGCGCCTGCGCGAGCAGACCCGCGGCTACTTCTCCGTCCGCGCGGCCGGGCGGCTCGACCCCTCGGGGCTCGTCAAGGGCTGGGCGGTCGCGCGGGCGGCGGAGCGCCTGGGTGCCGGGGGAGCACGCCGCTTCTCGATCGACGCGGGCGGGGACATCGTCGTGCGCGGCGACGGCTGGCGCATCGGGATCCGCCACCCGCTGGAACGCGACAAGCTCGCGGCGGTGCTCGAGCTGAGCGACGTCGCCATCGCCACCTCGGGCGAGTACGAGCGCGGCCAGCACGTGATCGACCCGCACACCGGGCTCCCGCCGTCCGGGCTGCTCTCGGTCACGATCGTCGGACCCGAACTTGCCGTCGCCGACGCGTACGCCACCGCCGCGTTCGCGATGGGCGCCGCCGGACCGGCGTGGGCCGCCGCCCGCGACGGCTATGAGACGTTGTGCATCACCTCCGATCGCGAGGTGCTCTCCAGCCCCGGACTCGACCGCTACCGAAGGTAGATCACCAGTGATTCGGATTCGCTACGTCCTGCTCGGCACGCTCGCGCTCGCCGGCTGCGGCCAGAAGAAGCTGCAGCGAACCCACGAGCCCGCAGCGGCTCCGACGAGCGCCGCGCGCGCCACGGCCACGCCGACGGGCTCCACGCCGGCCGACGGGACCTTCACGGGACAGGACATCCTGACCCGATTCGGCGACGTGCAGGTCGCGATCACGCGCAAGAACGGCCGCATCACCGACGTCACCGCGGTCAAGCTCCCCAACGACCGTCCGCGCTCGCTGTTCATCTCCCAGCAGGCGGGGCCGATCCTGCGCAGCGAGGTGCTGACCGCGCAGAGCGCCCGCATCAACCTGATCTCGGGCGCGACCTACACGAGCGACGCGTGGGCCCAGTCCGTGCAGTCGGCCGTCGATCAGACGGGCTGAGCCGTCACAGGGTCGTGTAGAGGATCATGAACCCGCCGAACGCGAGGCAGTAGATCCCGAACGGGATCAGGTTGCGGTTGCGGAAGTAGCGCACGAGGAACGCCGTCGCGGCCACGGATGCGACCGCCGCGGAGCCGGCGGCGATCAGCGCCTGCGTGCGCACGCCGTCGCCCAGCGGTCCGGTGAGATCGCCGACCTTGAAGATGCCGGCGGCGAGGATGATCGGCGTCGCGAGCAGGAACGCGTAGCGCGCGGCGTCGGCGTTGTCGAGCCCGCGCGCGAGCCCGGTGGTCATGCACACGCCGTCGCGGCTGATGCCCGGGATCAGCGCCGTCGACTGCGCGAAGCCGACGAGCGCCGCCTCGCGGTACTTCAGCGTGCCCAGCCGCCGCCCGCCGTCGCCCTTCGGGTCGTTCGCCGCGGCCAGCGCGCGCACGTCGGCGCGGCGCCGGAAGCGCTCCGCGCCGATCAGGATCAGCCCGTTGATGGTGATGAAGATCGCGGCCGCCGTCGGCTTGGCGAGCGCCGTGCGCGCGGCGTGCTCGAACGCGAGCCCGAGCAGGCCGGTGGGAATGCTGGCGACGACGATCAGCCACGCCAGCCGTTCGGTCGTCGTCTCGACGCGGCGCACCTTGAGCGTGTGCAGGAAGGCGCGGATGATCTCGATCCAGTCGCGCCAGAAGTAGATCAGGAGCCCGATCGCGCTCCCGACGTGGAGCATCACCACGAACGCGAGCCAGAACGATTCGGGGTCGGACTGGGCCTGGACGAGCGCGTCCCAGCCGAACAGCGTCGGGAACAGCACGGTGTGCCCCAGGCTCGACACGGGGAACAGCTCGGTCACCCCCTGCAGCACGCCGAGCACGACGGCCTGGAACGTGGTGACGGGGTGCGCGGCGGCGAGCATCCTCTGTTCAGCTGCCGTTCGCTCGCCGCACGAGCGCGATCGCCGGGTCAATGGTCATCGGCGCGTTGTTGTATCGGGGAGTTCCCGAACGCAACCTGAACGGCTACGGCGCGACCGCGCGGCGGCGGACGAGCACGGCGGCGACGATCGCGACCGCGGCGGCGACGGCCGCGTAGTCGGCGTAGCGGAACGCGTGGTGCACCGAGTCCCAGTTGCTTCCGAGCGCGTAGCCGGCGATCCCGAACGCCGCGCACCACAGCAGCGACGCGAGCGCCGTCAGGGCGGCGTAGCGGGCGAGCGGGAACTCGAGCACGCCGGCCGGGATCGACACGAACGAGCGCAGCAGCGGCGTGAGCCGGCCGAAGAACACGAACGCCGACCCGTAGCGCGCGAACCAGCCCTCCGCGCGCGCGAAGCGCTCCGGGCCGAGATGCAGCCAGCGCCCGCGCCGCTCGATCAGCGCCCGCCCGCCGGCGCGCCCGAGCGCCCAGCCGCCGAGCGAGCCTGCGAGGTAACCCAGCGTGCCGGTCAGCACCGCCGCGGCCAGCGACGGGCCGTCGTGGCCGGCGATCGCGCCGGCCGCGAGCGCGCCCGCGAACAGCATCACGAGCTCGCCGCCGGCGGGCAGGACGGCGTCGATCGCCATCAGCACGAACACGGCGACGAGGCCGTGGTCGGCGATCCAGCTGGTGACGTGCGCGCTCACACCGCTACAGGGTCGCAGCGCGTGCCTGAACGTCACCTGAACGCGGCTCACGCGCCGCTCAGGAGCGGGCAGTCAGGTCGCGTTCAGGCGCTCGCGGGCACTCTCCGGGCATGCGGATCGGCATCTGCGAGGACGACCCCGCGCTGCGCTCCGTGCTCTCGCGCGCGCTGGCCGACGAGGGGTTCGAGGTCCGCGCGGTCGCCGGCGGGCGGCTCGCGGTGCAGGAGTTCTCGAGCTCGCCGCCGGACCTGCTGGTGCTCGACATCGGGCTCCCGGACGCCGACGGCCGCGACGTCTGCCAGGCGCTGCGCGCCCACGGCGTCGACGCGCCGGTGATCTTCCTGACCGCGCGCGGCGAGCTGACCGACCGCCTGGCCGGCTTCCACGCCGGCGGTGACGACTACCTGACCAAGCCCTTCGACCTGGCCGAGCTGCTGGTGCGCGTCGGCGCGCTGCTCAAGCGCAGCGGCCCCGACACGGCTGCCGCGACGACGTCCGAGCTCCGGCTGGACCCGGCGGCGCACGGCGCGCGCGTGGGCGAGCGCTCGGCGACGCTGACCCCGACCGAGTTTCGCCTGCTGGCCGCGCTGGCCGCGCGCCCGGGCGTCGTCGTGCGCCGGCACGAGCTGATCTCGTCGGCCTGGCCGGACGGCGCGATCGTCAACCCCAACACGCTCGACGCATACGTCGGCCGCCTGCGCCGCAAGCTGCGCGAGCTCGGCGCGGGCGGTGAGATCGGGACGGTGCGGGGCGTCGGCTACGTGCTGCGGTGAGCCGGTCAGCGGCGCCGCGGCCAGCGCCCGCGGCGCCACCACTCGACGAGGACGACCACGGCGACGGCGAAGAGCACGGCGGCCGGATCGATCGTCACGCGCTCGTTGTACGCCGAGTGACCTGATCGTCGCCTGAACGGCGCCAGTCAGGCGCGGTTCATGTAGTTCGCGCCATGCTCACGAGGATGCCTGCTCCGCGGCTCATCGCCGGCGTGCTGCTGGCGTCGCTCGCCTCGGCGTGCGGCGGCGGTCACCGCCAGGCGCAGCGGACGCCGGCGCCCACCGTCGCGGCGCGCCGGGCGCCCGCCGCGCGCGACGTGCGCCTGCGGCTGATCGCGCGCCGGCGGCTTCCCGCCCCGGCGCAGCTGCCCGCGCTCGCGCTGCGCGGTCGCGAACTGCTCGCGCTGGGCGGACTCGACGCGGCCGACGCGTCGCTGGCCGCCGTCGTGCGCGTGCTGCCGGCGCCGGCGCGCGCCGCCGGCGTGCTGCCGCGCGCCGTGCACGACGCGGGCGCGGCGAGCCTCGGCGGGCACGTCTACCTGTTCGGCGGCGGCACGCCCGCCGGCCCGACCGACGCGATCGTCGAGCTGGGCCGCGGGACGATCGGCCACCTCCCCCAGCCGGCATCGGACCTCGAAGCGGTGCGCGCCGGCGCCTCGATCCTCCTGGTGGGCGGCTTCACCGGTACCCGGCCGTTGCGCACTGTGCTGGCGTTCGCGCCGGGCCGGCCGCTGCGGCGCGTCGCCACGCTCCCGCATCCGCTGCGCTATGCCGCCGCGGCCGCCGTGGGCGGCGCGCTGGTCGTCGCCGGCGGCACCGACGGGGCGCGCGCTCGCGCGGAGGTGCTGCGCATCGATCCTGCACGCCGCCGGACGCGCGTGATCGGCCGGCTCCCGGTGCCCGTCGCGCACGCCGCCGGAGCGGTGCTGGGCCGCACGCTGTACGTCTTCGGCGGCGCTCCGGCGCGCCGCACGATCTACGCGGTCGACACCGGCTCGGGCCGCGTGCGGTCCGCGGGCCGGCTGCCGGTCGCGCTCTCCGACGCCTCGGCGATCAGCGTCGGCGGGCGGATCGTGGTGGTCGGCGGGCGCCTGGCCTCCGGGCGCGTCTCGGACGCGATCTGGGAGTTCGCGCCGCGCTGATGCGGGCGCCCGTCACCCTCGCGCTGCTGCTTGCGGCGGGCTGCGGCGGCCATGCGGCCGCCCGGCGCCCCGCGCCGCCGGCGCCGCCGGCGCCGCCGCCGCCGCGCGCTCGCGCGGCCGTCCACGCCGCCCCGCGCGCGGTCGACGTCTACCGGGCCGACCGCGCGGGCGCGCTCTCGCCCGTCGTCGCGCGCGACCCGGCGCGCGTCTACGTCCCGAACTCGCGCGCCGACTCCGTCACGGAGCTCTCCCAGCGCACGGGCAAGGTGCTCGCGCACTTCGCGGTCGGCCAGGAGCCACAACACGTCACGCCGTCGTGGGACCTGCGCACGCTGTGGGTGACCAGCGACTCCGGGAACTCGCTCACGCCGATCGACCCGCGCAGCGGCCGGCCCGGCCGGCGCGTGGCGGTCGCGGATCCCTACAACCTCTACTTCACGGCCGACGGGCGGCGCGCGATCGTCGTCGCCGAGCGGCTGCGCCGGCTGGACTTCCGCGATCCGCACACGATGCGCCTGCGCCACGCGCTGCCTGTGCCGCAGTGCGCGGGGGTCGACCACATGGACTTCACCGCCGACGGCCGCATGGCGCTCGTCTCGTGCGAGTTCGCCGCGCGCATGATCGTCGTCGACCTGCGCCGCGAGCGCGTGCTGCGCACGATCGCGCTGCGCGCCGGGGCGATGCCGCAGGACGTCAAGCTCTCGCCGGACGGCCGGACGTTCTACGTCGCCGACATGGCCGCCAACGGCGTCTGGCTGATCGACGCGCGAACCTGGCGCCGGATCCGCCTGCAGCCCACCGGTCGCGGCGCGCACGGGCTCTACCCGAGCCGCGACGCGCGCCGGCTGTTCGTCTCCAACCGCGGCGAGGGCACGGTCAGCGTGCTGTCGTTCGCCACCCGCCGTCCGATCCGCAAGTGGCGCATCCCCGGTCCCGCGTCCCCCGACATGGGCGGCGTGAGCGCGGACGGGCGCGTGCTGTGGCTGAGCGGCCGCTACGACGGCGAGGTCTACGCGCTCAGCACGCGGACCGGGCGGCTGCTGCACCGCGTCCGCGTCGGAGCCGGCCCGCACGGCATGTGCGTGTGGCCGCAGCCGGGGCGCTACTCGATCGGCCACACCGGCATCCTGCGCTGACGCCGTTCAGGAAGCGGTCAGGGTCGCGACGGCACCCTGTCGCGCGATGCCATCCACCAGCCCGACCCGGATCCTCGTGGTCACCGACCGCACCGCCTTCACTGGAGAGCTGCTCGCGGCGATCCGCGCCCGCGCCGGCGACGGGACGGTCGAGGCGCGCGTGCTCGTGCCCAACCCGGCGCCCGCCGAATGGCACCCGGCGCACCCCGAGCGCCACGCCAAGGCCGAGGCGGCGCAGCGCGTGCTCGAGGCGGCGCTCCCTCGCGTCCGCGAGGCCGCCGGCATGCCCGTCGACGGCTTCGTCTCGACCCGTCACGACCCGATGGACGCGATCGAGGAGCTGCTGCACGACGAGCCGGTCGACGAGCTGATCATCGCGACGGCGCCGCACCACGTCGAGAGCTGGCTGCACGTCGACCTTCCCCACCGCGCAGCGCACCTCGGGCTGCCGGTGACCGCCGTCACCGCCGCCGCCACGATCCCCATGCCGCGACACGCCGCCGCGCGCTCGCTGGGCCGGCGGATGCTGAACAAGGTCCCGGAGGTCACGCTCTACTTCTGGATCATCAAGATCATGTGCACGACCGTCGGGGAGACGGCCGCGGACTACCTCAACGAGAACCTCGGGTTCGGCCTCACCAACACGACCTACATCGCCGGCGCGCTGCTGATCGCGCTACTGGCGGTCCAGTTCCGCGCGCGCCGCTACATCCCCGGGGTCTACTGGTCGGTCGTGGTCGTGATCTCGGTGTTCGGCACGCTGATCACCGACAACATGACCGACGGCCACAACATCGCGCTGACCACCAGCACGCCGATCTTCGCCGTGATCCTGGCGATCGTCTTCGCCGTCTGGTGGGGCGTCGAGCGCACGCTGTCGATCCACACCATCTTCACCACCCGGCGCGAGGCGTTCTACTGGCTGGCGATCCTCTTCACGTTCGCGCTCGGCACCGCCGCCGGAGACCTCTCGGCAGAGAAGCTCGACCTCGGCTACGGCGTCTCGATCGCGATCTTCGGCGGCATCATCGCCGCGGTCACGCTCGCCCACTACGTGTTCAAGCTCAACGCCGTGCTGTCGTTCTGGCTGGCCTACATCCTCACGCGGCCGCTCGGCGCCTCGATCGGCGACTTCATGTCCCAGAGCAGCAAGAAGTACGGCGGCCTCGGGCTCGGGACGACGGGCACGAGCTACATCTTCCTGTCCTGCATCCTCGCGCTCGTCGTCTTCCTCTCGATCACCCGCCGCGACGCCACCGAGGTGAAGGCCGCCACGTAGGCCTGCGGCTCAGGCACCGCCGTAGGCGACCACGAGGTCGGTGCCGACCCCGAGCAGGAAGCCGACCCCGAGCATGTAGAGACCGAGTTCGGCGTGCCCCTGGCGGCGCACGCCGGACCAGATCTCGCCGATCACGTACAGGATCGCGCCGCCCGCGAGCGCGAAGAAGCACAGCTCGAGCGCGTCGCTCGAGACCTGGAAGCCGACGATCGTGCCCAGGAACGTCGGGCCGCCGGCCACCAGTCCCGCGAGCCCCAGCCAGCGCCACGAGGGGCGCACGCCGCCGAGCGGGCCGACGATCCCGAAGCCCTCGGTCGAGTTGTGCAGCGCGAAGCCGATCACCAGCACGGTGGCGAGCCCGATCTCGCCGGCCTGCGCCGACACGCCGATCGCAAGGCCCTCGGCGAAGTTGTGCAGGCCGATCGCCGCGGCGATCACCATCCCGGTCCGCAGCGCGTGGCGCTCCACCCCCGACAACGCCCGCTGGTGGCCGGCGAGCTCCGCCGGGCTCATCGTCGCCGCCGACTCGCCGCCGGCGATCGGCGGGCGGCCGGCGCGCTTCAGCGCACGCTGCGCGGTCGCGATCCCGCCGACGCCGATCAGGAAGCCGGCGCTCAGCAGGGCGAACAGGCCGACGACCGGCCACAGCGTCGCGCTGTGGTCCTTGAAGCTGTCGAGATGCGTCTCGATGATGCCCAGCGCTTCCGAGTTGACGTCCATGAACAGGAACGCGAGGATCCCGGCGGAGAGCATCGAGAGGCCGACGCGGGCCCGCGCGCTCAAGTTGCGCGCCCGGGCGATCGGCAAGCCGAGGTAGATCGTGAACCCGGCGACGGCGCCGAGCGCGATGGTTGCACCGAACGACATCCATGCTCCCTGGATTGGCTTCGATGGGCCGGCGACGCCCTGGCCCCGCACTCCCGGCGCGGACGCCGAGTTAGGTCAACCTAACAGGTTCGTCAAGCTGATTCGCGCCGGGCGGGAGATGGATGGCGCTCCTGCGGGCGCACTTGCGCCGCGGCGGGCGAGCGATTAGCGTCGCGCCGCACGAGAACTACCGATCGGTCTACATCTTATGAGTGCGACGGAGGACGAGGCCGCAGAGCAGCGTGAGCGCCGCGGCGACGGGAGCCACGACGACGCCGAGGAAGGTCTGGCGCCCTGGTACGGGCGCACGCTGCTCGGGCTCGGGCTGATCGCGATCGGGATCGCCGCGCTGTACGCGCTGATCGCGATCTGGCCCGCCGTCGACGCCGCGACCCGCAAGCCCGCCACGCAGGAGCAGATCACGGTCTTCGGGATCAGGGGCACGCCGTCGGGCGAGGTCAGCCTGCTGCTCCTGGTGACGTTCGCGAGCGCGCTGGGCAGCTCGCTGCACGCGGCGATCTCGTTCACCGACTACGTCGGCAACCAGCGCCTGCACTCGAGCTGGTTGTGGTGGTACTCGCTGCGCACGTTCGTGGGCGTGGCGCTCGCCATCCTCTTCTACTTCGCGTTGCGCGGCGGCTTCTTCAGCACCAGCGTCCCGACGGACGTGATCAACCCGTACGGCATCGGGGCGATCGCCGGCCTCGTCGGGCTGTTCTCCAAGCAGGCCACCGACAAGCTGCGCGAGATCTTCGACACGATGTTCCGCACCGCTCCCGGGCACGGCGACGACCAGCGCAGCGACGGCATCGTCAACCCGCGGCCGGTCATCGCCGGCGTCGAGCCCGCCCAGATCGCCGCCGGCACCGAGACGATCACGGTCACGATCAGCGGCGAGGGCTTCATCCCACGCTCGCTCGCGCAGGTCAGCCGGTCGGGCAAGGGCAAGCGTCCGTTCCTCGGCCGCGCGACGCGGTTCGTCGACGCCGGCCGGCTCGACGTGGCGCTCGTGCGCGCAGACCTCGCCCGCGCCGGCGCGCTCTCGGTGTCGGTGTTCAACCCCGGCCCAGGCGGCGGCCGCTCCGGCACGGCCGAGGTGGAGGTCGTGGCGCCGGGGCCCGGAGCGGAGGATCCGGGGGCAGGTTAGTCGCAGGGTGATTGCGGGCACACAACACTTGACACGTACTTGGCCGGGTGCGATCCTGACCCCCGAGTTATGGACGAGATCACCGAATCGCTGACGGAGGACGCTGCGGTCTCGCCCGTCACTCCCGTCGTGCCGCCCCGGACGCGCGCCGCGCAGCTCCGGACACTGCTCGAAGGACTCGCCGCCGCCGACGGCGACGTTCCCGCCGCCCGCTACCAGGCGCTCACCGCGCTGGTCGAGGACGCCAAGCTGGCCTCCGACGAGGAGGCGCTCGTGGTCGCGCAGCGCTCGCTGCAGCGGCTCTACGCCCGTCAACTGGCGATCCCGGCGCCCGCGCCGCACCAGCTCGAGCAGCGCGGGCGCGTCCTGTACGCGCTCGACGCGCTCGCCTGGGTGCTGCAGCGGCTCACGCCCGCGGCCGCGCTCGAGCGGATCGAGCCCGGGAGCCTGTCGCACCGCTTCCTCGAGGCCCTGGCCGCTCATCCCGGGATCTACAGCGGTCAGGTCGCCGATCTGCTCGACAACGCTCGCGACGACGTGATCAGCCGCGCGGGCCGCCGTCTGGAGGCGGCGGGGCTCGTCCGCAAGCAGCGTCTCGGCCGCCACAAGCTGTGGTACCTCACCCCGCGCGGTCAAGAAGTGCTCGACCACCCGGCCGGCACATGAGTGATGGTCTCGTGGCGTCCATCAGTCGGTGAAGCGCTTCACACCCGGGGCCGGGACCGCCAGCAGGCGCACCTCGTCGGGCAGCCACGCCTTCTTGACGCAGATGTTCGGTGGCCGGCGCTGGCTGCCGGTGTCCTCGGGCGGCACCACCGCGCTGCAGATCCCGAGCGCCTCCTTCGGCTCGGATGCGCGGCCCACCGCGAGGCTGTTGGCGATCACCACGGACGCGCCGACATGGTCCACGACGGCCTTGCCCGCCCAGCGCTCCCATGTGTCGTCGTTGATCGGGGTCGAGAAGATCGGCACGAAGACGTGCGAGACCCCGAGGTGCTCGAGCGCCGTCCCGGCATCCGTGATGCGCGTGAGGTCCTCGCAGATCAGCACCGCGATCCGGCCCAGGCGCGTCTCGCGCACCAGGATGCACCCGCCGCGGTGGATGTCCTCGCAGGCCTTGCCCTTGCCGAGATGCGGCTCGAGCCGCCACTCCTGGACCTGGCTCTCGGTGAGCGTGAAGTCGTACTGCTTGTCATAGGTGAAGAGCTCGTGCCCCTCGTGGCGCAGCAGCATCACCGAGCGGTTGAACGGCGGATCGCTGCCCCCGACCGGCCCGCTCCCCGCGACGATCCAGGTCAGGTTCGAGTCCCACGGCGCCGGCACGTCGCGCAGCGTGCGCTTCCAGACCTCGAGCAGCTCGTCGGAGAGCGTCGCCTCGGGCAGGACCGCGATCGTCGCGCCGCTGGAATCGAGCGCCTCGAGCACCGCGCGGATGCGCGTCTCGAGCGGCGCCGTCCGCGGGCCGACACGGTAGCGGCGGTGTCCGTCCTCGTCCCGCACCGTGAAGGCCAGCTCGTCGTAGTTGTCGATCATCGCCGCGCAGCCGACGAAGACGTCCGATCCCGACTCGTGCGACGGCGGCTCCCAGGACACGTCGAACGCCGTCGGCAGGCGCTCGTAGGAGATGTTGAACGCCTCGATGATCGCCGGCGGGACGCGGATCAGTCCGAATGCGCTGGCGCGCGTCGGCAGGCTCTTGGGCCGCGGCGGATCGACGAGGCGGTACAGCAGCAGGCCGTCGGCCGGGTCGGAGTTGAGATAGCCCTGGTTGATCTGGCGGATCGCCCATTCGTACATCTCGTGGGTCTCGCCCGGCGTGCCGTACCGGACGTCCGCGCGCGTCAGCGCGTCGTCGAGGCCCAGCAGTGCCGCGAACGTGCCCCGATCGCCGTCGTCCAGCATCGGCCCGACGAGCTCGGGCGCGACGCGCCCGGTCGCGACGACGCTGTCGCACAGCGCAGCCCGGGCCTCCGCCACCCACTGATCACGCTTGCTCCACTGGATGACGCGTTGGTCGTTGAACGGCTCGTCGTCGATGGCGTCGTACAGCGCAAGGAACACGTCAGCGGGATCTTGGGTCGAGATCGTCGGCCTCATGGCGACCACCAAAACATTGACTACTGAAGGAGTGAACAGTGAACCAGGATGCGACGTTGCTGCCAAGCGGGTCATTCGAAATCGAGACCCGTGCCAAGCGCTTGAGAGCGCTGCTCGGCGAGCTGCTCGAGCTGCGCACCGGCGTGGCGGACAAGTTCCGCGCGCTGGCGCTGCTGATCTCCGACGCGGGGCTCGAGAGCGACGAGGAGGCGCTCGTCGCCGGCCATCGTGGACTGCAGCGGCTCTATGCGCAGCAGCTCGCCGCCCCCGAGCCGACCGCCGAGGAACTGGTGGCGCGAGGGCGCACGCTGGCGCTCCTGGACGTCGTCGACTCGACCTCGCGCCGCGTCACGCCCCTGTCCGCGCTCAAGCGCCTGCGCCGCGGCCGCGCCGAGCGGCACTTCCTCGAGCTGCTCGCCGAGGAGCAGTCGCTGACCGACGCCCAGCTCAGCGACGCGCTCGCCCTGGACCGCGGCGTGGTGGCCGACATGGGCCGGCGGCTGCGGGAGGCGGGAGCGGTCAGCACGCGGACCCTGGGCGGCGAGCGCCGCTGGGACATCACCCCGCGCGGGCGTGATGCGCTGCTCGTGCGGCTCAACCTGCGGCTCGACGCGCGCCGGGTTCGCGGCATCGCGCGCCAGGTGCTCGAGCCGGTCGCGCATGACGGCGGCTCGCAGAACCGGCGGCGCCCGGTCACGTCGGCGATCATGGCGGCGCTGGTCAGCGCCGACCATCCGATGACGATCGACGAGCTCGTGGCCGACACGCGCCACCCCACCGGCCGCGTGAAGCTCGGCGTCAGCGCGCTGCTGGATCGTGGCGTCCTGCGCTACGGGACGGCCGGCGCCGAGGAGAGCTTCGCGGTCCGCGAGGGGGCCTACTGCGCGATCGGCGTCGAGGTGCTGCCCGGCCGGCTGATGGGCGTCGTGACCGACCTTCGCGGCAAACGCCTGCGCACGGACGAGCAGTCGCTGTCCGACATGCGCCCGGAGAGCGTCGCGGACGCGATCGCCGAGATCGTCGCGCGGCTGCGCACGCCCGCGGACGGCACGAACCTGCCTCCGGAGCTGCTCGGCCTCGGCATCGAGCTCGGCGGCCACATCGACGGCACGACCGGCGAGGTCGTGCTCTCGGCCAACCTGCGCGTCCACAACAAGCCGTGGCGGCGCGTCGCGCTCGGCAGCCTCGTCAGCTCCCGCACCGGCCTGCGCACCGTCGTCGAGAACGACGCCGACTCGCTCGCCATCCTCCAGCAGCTGTTCGGGCACCTGGCCGACGAGGCAGAGGAGTTCGGCGTGATCATGGTCGGCGACGGCGTCGGCTCGGGGCTGATCGTCCGCGGCGAGGTGGTCCACGGTGCGCAGGGGCTGGCGGGAGAGATCGGCCACCTGGTCATCAACCCCGGCGGGCGCGAGTGCGGCTGCGGCCATCGCGGCTGCCTCGAGGCCTACGCGGCGGTGCCCGGCATCCTCGCGGCGTGCGCCGAGCCCGACGGCAGCGGGCGCCCGCAGACGCTCGACGAGGCGGCGGCGCGCGCCGCGCGCGGCGATGCACGCGCGCAGGCGGCGTTCCGCGACGCCGGCGACGCGCTCGGGCGCGGGATCGCGGCGATCCAGAACCTGCTCAACCCGCGCGAGATCCTCGTCGCGGTCCCGGCCGCGCTCGGCCCCCTGTCCGACCCGCCGGTCGAGCGTGCGATCGCCGCGCAGCTGTTCACGTCGGCGCTGCGCACCACCGCCGCCGACCACTCCTTCTCCACGGCGCGCAGCGACATCCACGTCCTCCACATCCCCCAGCTCGCCGAATACGGCGCGCTCGGCGCCGCCGCCGCGCTGCTGCGCCGCTTCGTCGAGCTGCCGCTGCAGTGGCCGGCGGTGGAGACGTCGCCGACGCTCTCGCGCGGCGCCCGACGGCGCGCCGAGCGCGACACCCCCAGGGTCGACGTGGATGCCGAGGCGCGGTTGATGGACGCCTTCGACCACGCGCTGGCGGCGGCGATGACCTGACCGGCTCAGTCCTGCGCGAGCACCCCTCGGAGTGAGCTCCCAGGAGGCGAGGTCGCCCACGCCGCCCGCCTCCGTAACCGTAGCGCTACCGTAACGTGCCAGTTACCATCGCGCGAACGAGAGGACCACACGATGTCAGCACCGTCTTGGACCGGCTCGGGAACTCCCGACGACCCTTGGACGCTGACCACTCCGCCCGGCCGTTCCACGTATCAGGCGTACCGCGACGAGGCGGCCGAGCCGCCCGCGCTCGTCGTCGGAGTCTCCTCGACCGAGCTGCGCTACCACCTGCGCTGCATCGAGGACCTGCATGCCCGGCTGGTGCAGGAGGGCGACTGGATGGCGCTCGGCAACGCCGACGAGCAGAAGCCCGCGCCCGAGGGCAGCGTCGAGGCGTGGGCGCGCTCGAGCGAGAACCCGGTCGGCGGCTGGTACGGCCTCAAGAAGGGCCTGCGCGGGCGCTTCGGCAACTACGTGCCGCCGGTCCTCGAGGCGCTCGGGCTCGCCGAGGTCGAGCACAACGCCCGCAACAACCGGATGCGCGCGCGCTGACCGCCGGCGACGCGCCCTCAATACTGCTCGGCGTCCAGCTCCGACCGGCGGTTCAATTCGACTGACCCGCGCGCGACGACCTCAGCGTGACCGTCGTCGTCTGGCTCGTCGCGCGCGCGCCGGCCGGGGCGTAGGTCACGCGCACGCGCACGACGAGCCGGTGCCGGCGGTCCAGAATCCGCCGCCCGCGCGCGGTCGGCCTCAGCTTGAGCGTGACGTCCCCCGTGCCCGTGGCGGCGATTCGCAGGCGCCGGATCAGCGGCCGGTGGCGGCCGGCGTCGCGCGCGGTCAGCACGCCGCTGTACGGCAGCCGCACGGCGAGCGCGACGCCTTGACCGACGAAGGTCTTCGGGTCGATGAACGCGAACGCGTCGGGCCGCAGGACGTCCACCAGCGCGACGCTCCACGCTCCGGCCGGGCCGGTGGGATCGGTCGACACCCAGCGCCGGCCCCAATCGGTCGCGACGCACAGCTGCGGCGACGCGCAGGCCACCCCGTCGAAGGTGTCGATCCCCGCCGTCCTGGTCCAAGCCGCCGCGCCGCCCGCCGGGTCCGTCGAGACCCACGGCGAGCTCGAGCCGAGCGCGACGCACAGCGCCGGCGAGGCGCAGGCGACCTCGTTGAACGGGAAGAAGTGCCCGGCGACGTCACCGTGACCGGGCACGGTCGGCGGGCCCAGCTGCGTCCTGGTCCAGGCCGCGGCGCCGCCGCTCGGGTTGGTCGAGACGACGATCGCCCCGTCGTCCTCGCCCGCGATGCAGAGCGTCGGCGCCGGGCAGGCGACATCGTCGAGCGCGTGGCCGGAATCGATCGTCGCCGCCGTCCAGACGGGCGCGCTCGCCTGTGGATCGGTCGACGTCAGCGCCGAGCCGTCGAGCCCGACCGCGACGCACAGCTGTGCCGACGGGCAGGCGAGCGCGCTCAGCCCGCCGGTCGTGATCCGCACGCGCCGCCAGTGCGCGCCGGCGCGCGCCGGTTCGGTGGACGAGAACGCGTCCCCGACGGCGTCGATCGCCAGGCAGAACTGCGCCGAAGGGCAGGCGACGTCGGGGCCGGCGGTGCCGTTCAACCCGGTGTGCGTCCGCGTCCAGGTGCGAGCTCCGCCGGCCGGGTCCTGCGAGGCCAGCAGGTCCCCGGCGTCATCGGCGGCCAGGCAGAACTGCGGCGCCGCGCAGCTGACGCTGACGAGGCCGTGCGGCGCGTCGATCGTCGCCGCCTTCCACGCGCCGGCGCCCCCGGCGGGGTTCGTCGAGGTCACGACGTTGCCGACGCTGTCGACCGCCACGCACAGCTGCGGCGAGGGGCAGGCGATGTCCCCGATCGGGTTGCCGAACGTGTCGGCGGCCGCGGCGGCGCCTGCCGTCACGGCCAGCGCGGCGAACATGGCGGCGAGGGCGCAGAGGAGGCGGCTCATGTGCGCATGCAACCATGGTGCGCGGCGCGCGAGCAATCGGGAACCGACCCTGATTCTTTGTTCTCGCGGGGGGCGCCCGCCGAGCGGCTGGCGCTCAGGCGCGGTGGGTCAGGCCGCGCGACGATCGAACGCCGTCGTCTCGAGGGGTTGGACGATGCGGGCCACCGGCGGGCGCCGCGATCACTCTGCCCGGCGTCGCCGGGCTGGGAACCCCTAACTGGACAACTGTCGCACCGCGCGCGAGGACAACGGTCAGTTACCCGACCGACCTAGGCGAACGCGACGACGCGCAGCTCCCGCTGGCCCTTGGGTGCGGACACGGCGACGATGTCGCCTGCCCGGTGGCCGGCGAGCGCGCGTCCCACCGGCGAGTCGCCGGACACGATGCCGTGCTGGGGGTCGCCCGTGCCGTCGACGATCCGGAAGGACAGCTCGCGATCGCGCGCGAGGTCGGTGACCGTGACGTGACTGCCGATTTCGATGACCGCGTTGGAGGGCATAGCGGTGCTCCTGGTCTTGTTGTGTTCGTCGCTCATGTCATCGGCCTCGCAGGAGCGACACTGAAGCGGTCTTCACCGGTCCTCACACAGCCCGGCTCTCCGCCGATCGGTGTGAGACGTGAACCCGACCGTTACGAGACCAGCTCCGGTTCGCGTGCCGCGTCGTCGTCGGCGTCGGCGAGGATCTCCAGTTCGTCCTCCTCGACGGGCGCGTGGCGGCCGCGGCGATCGAAGATCCACGAGAGCAGGATCGAGCCCTCGAAGAGGACGTACATCGGGACCATCAGCAGCGTCATCGTCACCGGGTCCTGGCCCGGCAGCACCATGGCCAGCACGGCGATCACGAGGATCGCGTAGCGACGGTTGTGCGCCAGCTGGTGCGTCGTGAGGATCCCGACCCGCGTCAGCGCCAGCAGCCCGACGGGGATCTGGAACAGCAGGCCCATCGCGGCCAGCAGCAGGATCACGAACTTGTAATACGGCTGCGCCTGCACCAGCACGTCGAACGCATCGGTATTGAAGTTCTGCAGGAACCGGATCGCGCTCGGAACCACCGTGTAGTAGCCGAACACCACCCCCAAGATGAACAGGACCGGAACCCCCAACATGGCCGGCAGCGCGACCTGCCGCTCGCGCGGCGAGAACGCCGGCAGCACGAACGCGTACAGCTGGAACAAGATCAACGGCAACGAGATCAACAACGCCGCGTAGGCGCTGACCTTCAACGTCTCCATGAAGGGCTCGCTGACCCCCAACGTGACCGGCCGCCGGCCCCGCACCGGCGGCGCCAGCCGCGCGGCCGCCTCGGCATCCGTCGCGGCCTGTAGATACGCCGCCCGCACCGACGCGTCCTCCGCGGCAGCCGCAGCCGCGCGATCGGTCGCGGCGGTCGAGAGCAGATAGACCTTCAGGCCCTGGTCAAACCGCGCGCCCAGGACCAGCGGGTCCTTGGACCCGTTCTGCTCGGTATGCGCGAGCGGCTTGTTGAGGATGTTCAGCAGCCGGTCGTTCTGCCAGAAGCAGACGGCGAGCGCGGCCAGGAAGGCCACGAGACAGATGATGATCCGGACCCGGAGCTCGGTCAGGTGCTCGACGAGGCTCAGACGGTCCTCGTGTGAGACGGGACGAAGCGCCGGCATGCGGAACGTCGGCTAGCAGGCCGCGGAGCGCTCCCGCACCGGCTCGCTCGCGAGCGGATCGGGCTCCTCGTCGGGCGCGGCGAGCGCGGCGACCTGGGCGCGCTTGCGGCGCGGACGCTCGTCCTCGTCGTCGTCGCGATCCTTCCCGGCGATCGAGTCCTTGAACTCGCGCATGCCGGTGCCGAGCTGCTTGCCGAGGCCGGGCAGGCGCTTGGGACCGAAGATCAGCAGCACGATCACCAGGACGATGATCAGCTCCATGGGTCCGATGTTGGGCATTGCTCTCCTCCTCAGTCGATGACCGGCCGAGGCGCGGTTCCGATAGGAGCGAACCTACACCATAGATATGTCGCGGGCAAGCTTAAGTGTGTGTGCTTTTGCGTCGCATGCGACGAAGATCCGTCAGACGCCCGCGCGCGGATGAATGACCTAGGGAAACCCCCGAGATGTGTGCGCTACACCAATATTGCGTGGCATCCCTGGTCACTCCACCGCCGTCGCGCTCCGACGGCGTCCGCAACCGCCGCCGGTTGCTACGTGCCGGGGCGCAGGAACTGGCGCTGTCGGGGGCCGGCGCCTCGATCACGGCGATCGCGGAGCGCGCCGGGCTGCACCGGGCGACGTTCTTCCGGCACTTCCCCACCAAGGGGCATCTGATCTCGGCGATCATGGCCAACCACTACGTGCGCCTGCGCGCCGCGGCCGAGAGCCTCGCGGCGTCGGCGCTGAGCCCGCGCGACGCGCTGGTCGCCTACATGGAGCGCGCCGCCGTGCAGATCGCTCCCGACCGCGCGTTCTTTCAGGCCGTGCATATGACGGGCGCCGAGAGCGACGAGATCCGCGAGTCGGCCCGGGATCTCGACCACGCGATCGGCCGGTTGCTCAAGCGCGCCCAGGACGCGGGCACGATTCGCGGCGACCTCGTCGCCAACGACATCCAGACGCTCGTGCAGGCCGTCACGGGGAGCACGTCGGCGGTGCACGGCACCGCCGCGGGACTCTGGCGCCGCTACCTGACGATCGCGATCGACGGCATGGGTCCCGCGCCGCGGCGCCCGCTCACGACGCCTGCGCTGCAGTTCGAGGACTTCAGCGCAATCCAGGGTGAGCTGACCCGCCGGCGCGAGCATCGGGGAGGCTGACCCGCAGCTCGGTCGGCGCCGATGGAGCGAGGCCCTCGAGCAGGACGTCGAGGTAGCGCCGCCACAGGTCGGGGCGGACCGCGTACCCGGGCGCCGCGGCGATCGTCGCGATCAGGATGATCGCGTGCACGTCCGCGGCGGCGATGTCCGGGCGCACGGCGTGCTCGCCCTGGACCCGCGTCAGCAGCTGTCCCACCGCCGAGTCGACCTTGCGCATGATCGCGCGGGCCTCGTCCCCGAACGCGCCCAGTTGGTTCGCCACCTCGATGTAGCCGCGGTGCGCGGCGATCGTATCCGCGGCGCGCACCATGTAGCCCTCGAGCCGCTCGCGCGCGCTGCCGGGGCGGCGGTACTCCTCGCGGACGACCGTCAGCAGGCGCGTGTGGTGCTCGACGACGAGCGCCGACACCAGATCGTCCTTGGAGTCGAAGTGGCGGAAGAACGTGCCCTTCGAGACGCCGGCGCGGCGGGCGATCTCGTTCACGGTCACGCCGGGGCCGAGGTCGACCAGCGCCTCCTCACCCGCGCGCACGAGCGCCGCGCGGTTGCGACGGGCATCCGACCGCAGGGAACCTCGGGCCGACGGCACCCTGCCATTGTGCCCGACGGGCCTCGCGCTCCACGACGAGCGGGCGACGGCGATCGCGGTAGGCTTGGGTCTCCCGGGCTGTGATCGCGTCTGCGCGAGTGCTTCCCACAACGGAGGCACTCCGGTGCGACGACATTGACCTGCAGGTCGCGGTCCCCTCCCGATTCCGGTCGGCCATCACGCGCGCCCCGGCCGCGGCACACGCGCCGCGACCCGCTCCGAAGCGCCGCGCCCGCCCTCGTGGCCCGCGCGTGCCGGCGCCGCACCGACCCAGCCAGACGAGAGGACGACACCGTGGAACTACCGATCGAGATCCCCAAGCCGTGGGGAAGCGAGGTGTGGTACGCGGTCACCGACCGCTACGCCGGGAAGATCCTCCGCGTCACACGTGGCCAGCGGCTGTCGCTGCAGTTTCACGAGCGCAAGGACGAGACGAGCTACCTGCTGCACGGGAGGCTCAGGCTGACCAAGGGCGACTCGGTCGACACGCTGGTCACGCGCGAGATCGAGCCGGGCGAGGCCTGGCGCAACGAGCCGGGCGAGATCCACACGATCGAGGCGCTCGAGGATGCCGAAGTGCTCGAGGTCTCGACGCCCGAGCTCGACGACGTCGTCCGCCTGGAGGACCGCTACGGGCGGGCCGGCACCGTGACGCGCTGAGCGGCGTTGCCCGAGCGAGTACCGTGTGGGGTAGACGCGGCACCGTGATTCCCCAACCGGGGGACCGTCCGCGGATCGCGAACGCTCCCCCGCCTCACGCGGGTAACACTCGCCTAAATAGTGAGGAGGCGCCATGAGCGCCGCCAGCATCGCAGTGCCACGCGCCGTCCATCCGCCGGCCGGGCTCCTCGCCCTCACGGCGCGAGCGCTCTAGGTGGCCGGCGTTCAGGCACCCGCGACCGTCGGGAACAACGGCGCAACGCGAGCGGCGCCAACCAAGACCATGCGCGTCGGGGTCGTCTCGACCTATCCGCCGCGGGCGTGCGGCATCGGGACGTTCTCGCACGACCTTCGCGACGCGCTGCTGGCGACCGACGACGTGTCGGCCGTCGATCTCGCGGCCATCGTCCGCGAGGACGACGACGAGACCGCCGTCGAGGTCATCACCCGGATCCACCAGGACCTGCGCGGCGACTATGCGGCGGCCGCGCGCGTGCTCGAGCGCCGCGGCGACGACGTCGTCGTGATCCAGCACGAGTACGGCATCTTCGGCGGGCACGAGGGAGCGCACATCTTGTCGCTGGCGGCCGGCCTGCGGCAGCCGATGGTCCTGACGCTGCACACGGTGCTGTCGGCGCCGTCGGTCCAGCAGGCGGAGACGCTGCGCGCGCTCTGCGATCTGGCGACGCTCGTATGCGTCTTCACGGAAACGGCGCGCCGCATGGTCGTCGACGCGCGGCTCGTGTCGCCCGAGCGGGTCCGCGTGATCCCGCACGGCGGGCCGACCGAGCTGCTCCCGGCCGTGAGCAACGGGGCCGGCCGGCGATCGAACGCGATCGCGAACGGCCGCGACGTGCTCGCCACCTTCGGTCTGATCTCGCCCGGCAAGGGGATCGAGATCGCGATCGCCGCGATGCCCGCGATCGTCGCGCGCCACCCGAAGGCGCTCTACGTGATCGCCGGGCAGACGCATCCCGAGGTGGCCAAGCTGCACGGCGAGGAGTACCGGATCTCGCTCGAGCGCCTCGCGCGCGATCTCGACCTGTCCGAGCACGTCGTGTTCGACGACCGCTTCCTGGATGTCCCGGCCCTGTCGTCGATGCTCGCCGCCACCACGATCTTCCTGACGCCGTACCGGTCGCGCGAGCAGATCGTGTCCGGCGCGCTGACGTTCGCGATCGTGGCCGGGTGCCCGACGGTGTCGACGCCGTACTACTACGCCGAGGACCTGCTGGTGTCGGGCGCCGGCGTGCTCGTGCCGTTCGACGATCCGGCCGCGCTCGCCGCGGCGGTCATCGGCCTGCTCGACGACCCGGAGCGGCTCGAGCTGGCCCGCGCCGAGGCCTGTGCGGTCGGCGCCGAGCTGGCGTGGCCGCAGGTCGGCCGCCAGACGGCCGCGGTGCTTCGCGAGGCGATCGCCCTCGGGCCGCCGAGCTCGTCCCGGCACGCGCCGCCGGCGACGCTCCCGCGTGCGCGCGCCTCGCATCTGCGGACGATGGTCGACGACGTCGGGATCATCCAGCACGCCGACGGCGTCGTGCCGCATCGCTCGTCGGGTTACTGCACCGATGACGTCGCGCGCCTGGCGATCGTCGCGCTCGGGCTGGGACGGACCACCGGCGCCGAGGCCTACCACCGCATGCTGGTGCGCAGCCTCGGCTTCCTCCGCCACGCCTGGAGTCCCGAGGCGCGCGGCATGCGCAACTTCATGTCCTACGACCGCCGCTGGCTGGACGAGCCGCACTCCGGCGACCACCTCGGACGGGCGGTGTGGGCGCTGGGCGAGGTCGTGGCCGCCGAGCCGGGGCCCGCGGTCCTCGGTCCCAGCGTGGACCTGTTGCGGCAGATGGTGCCGGCGCTTGCCGATCTGCACTGGCCGCGCACGATGGCGTTTGCCGCGCTCGGCCTCTCGCGCGCCGGCGGCGCGCGGCTGGGCGACGACGCGCTCGACGTCCTGCGCACGCTGGCGGACCGGCTCGCCGGTCTGCAGCGCGCGAACGCGACGCCCGACTGGTACTGGGCCGAGGACGTGCTGACCTACGACAACGCCCGGCTTTCGCAGGCGCTGATCGCCGCCGGCGCGCGGCTGGGCGACGACGATCTGGTGCATGAGGGCATGCACTCGCTCGCGTGGTACGCCGGTGAGCTCGAGATCGACAGCGAGCGCGTGCGGCTGGTCGGACACCGCGGCCGCCACCGCGGCGGAACGCGCGAGGAAGGCGGCGACGAGCAGCCGCTCGACGCCGGCGCGCTCGTCGAGGCGGAGGTCGAGGCGTTCGTCGTCACGGGCGACGACGCGCACGCGCGCAACGCCGTGCGCGCCTTCGAGTGGTTCCTCGGCCGCAACCGGCTCCGGCAGTCCGTCTATGACTTCGCCACGGGCGGCTGCCATGACGGCCTCGGGGAGTCGGCGGTCAACGACAACGAAGGCGCGGAGTCGACGCTCGCGTACCTGCAGGCGCTGCTCGTGCTCGACGCCGCCGGCCTCCAGGCGACGTTGCCCGGATGAAGCTCGCGCTGCTCGGTCCGGTCGCCTGGCGCACCCCCCCGCGCGCCTACGGGCCGTGGGAGCTGGTGACCGGGCTGCTGGCCGACGGCCTCACGCGCCGGGGCGTCGACGTGACGCTGTTCGCCACGCTGGACTCGATCACGCTCGCGCGCCTGGACGGTGTCTGTGAGCGCCCGTATGCCGAGGACGGCGCGCTGGACGGGCGGGTGTGGGAGGCGCTGCACGTGGCGCATGCGCTGCGCCGCTCGGCGGACTTCGACCTGATCCACAACCACCTGGACTGGCTGCCGCTGGCCTTCGCGGGGCTGAGCGCGGCCCCGATGGTCACGACCGTGCACGGGTTCTCGTCGCCGCAGATCCTGCCCGCGTACCTGCGTTCGCAGAGCGCGTTCGTCTCGATCTCGGACGCCGATCGCGCGCCCGAACTCGACTACGTCGCGACGGTGCATCACGGCGTCGACACGGCGTCGCTGCCGTTCTCCCCCCGCGCCGGCGGCGGACTCGTCTGCTTCGGACGGATCCACCCCGACAAGGGCACCGCCCGGGCGATCGAGATCGCCCGCGCCGCCGACCGGCCGCTCGTGCTGTGCGGCCCGGTCCAGGACGAGCGCTACTTCGCCGAGGAGGTCGAGCCGCATGTCGACGGCGACGGCGTCCGCTACCTCGGGTCGGTGGGACCCGCGGCACGCGCCGAGATCCTCGGCGCGGCCGCCTGCCTGCTCCATCCCATCGCGTTCGCCGAGCCGTTCGGCCTCGCGGTCGTCGAGTCGATGCTGTGCGGCACGCCGGTGGTCGCCTATGCCCGCGGCTCGATGCCCGAACTCGTCGACGACGGCGTCACCGGGGTGCTGGCGCATAGCGTCGACTCCGCGGTCGCGGGCGTCGAGCGAGCCCGGCGGTTCGACCGTGCCGCGTGCCGCGAACGGGCGGAGCACCGCTTCTCGGCCGACCGCATGGTCGACGAGTACCTCACCGTCTACGAAGGCATCCTCCGTGACCGATAGCGCCACCCTCTTCACCCGCCACCCCGGCAACCCGCTGCTCTCGCCTGAGCGCTGGCCATACACGATCAACGCGGTCCTGAACGCCGGGGCCACGATGGTCGGGAACGACACGGTGCTGCTCTGCCGCGTCGAGGACCGCCGCGGCTTCTCGCACCTGACCTGCGCGCGCTCGCGCGACGGCATGTCCAACTGGGTCGTCGACGACCAGCCCGCCATCGCCTACGACGGGACGCGTGAAGAGGAGGAATGGGGCCTCGAGGATCCGCGCGTGACGTTCGTCGCCGAGCTCGACCGCTGGATCATCACCTACACCGCGTTCGGCCGCGGCGGGCCCGGGGTCTCGATCGCGCAGACCGAGGACTTCGAGACGTTCGAGCGCCTCGGTATCGCCATGCCGCCCGAGGACAAGAATGCGGTCCTGCTCCCGCGCCGGGTCGGCGGGGACTGGGTGCTGTTTCACCGGCCGACGGCCGCCGTCGGCGCCGACGTGTGGATCTCGCGCTCCTCGGACCTCAAGCACTGGCGCGACCCCGAGCTCGTGCTGAGCCGCAGGGCGGGCGGCTGGTGGGACTCCGCGCGGATCGGGATGGGACCGCCACCACTCGAGACCGAGCACGGCTGGCTCGTCGTCTACCACGGCGTGCGCCAGACCGTCGCCGGCGGCCTCTATCGCGCCGGCCTGGCGCTGCTGGATCTCGACCAGCCCGCGGTCGTCCTGCGACGCTCGGACGAATGGGTGCTCGGCCCGGGCGCCGACTACGAGGTCTCGGGCGATGTCCCGAACGTCGTCTTCCCCTGCGGACTCGTCCAACGTCCCGGCAGCGACAAGCTGTTCCTCTACTACGGCGCCGCCGACACGCGCATCGGTCTCGCGACCGCCAGCCGCACCGACGTGCTCGACTACCTGCTCAGCTGCCCGCCGGGCTGACGCCGGCGCGGCCGTGCAAGGATCAGGCGATGGTGCGCACGAGCCTCGTCGGGTCCTATCCGCAGCCGGAGTGGCTGATCGACCGCGAGCGGCTGCGCGCGCGGCTGCCGCCGCGGCTGCGCGCCCGCGAGCTGTGGCGGATCGATCCGCAGTGGCTCGAGGAGGCACAGGACGCGGCGACGCTGGCGGCGATCCGCGACCAGGAGCGCGCCGAGCTGGACATCGTCACGGACGGTGAGATCCGCCGCGAGAGCTACTCCAACCGGTTCGCGCTGGCGCTCGACGGCGTGGACGTCGACCGCCCAGGCACGGTGCCCGACCGCAACGGCAATCCGACGCCGGTGCCGCGGATCGCGGGGCCGGTCCGGCGCCGCGAGCCGGTGCTGGTGCGCGACACGGAGTTCCTGCGCGCGAACACCGACCGGCCGATCAAGGTCACCGTTCCCGGTCCGTTCACGATGTCGGCGCAGGCGCAGGACGACTTCTATGGCCGCCCCGAGGAGGTCGCGTTCGCGTTCGCGGACGCGGTCCGGGAGGAGGTCGCCGACCTGTTCGCGGCCGGCGCCGACGTCGTCCAGCTCGACGAGCCGTGGATGGAGTCGCGCGCCGAGCAGGCCCGCGCGTACGGGATCGAGACGCTGCAGCGCGCGCTTGACGGCATCCGCGGCACGACCGCGCTGCACATCTGCTTCGGCTACCCGCTGTTCGTGCCCGACCACGCGCGCGCCTACCGCTTCCTGCCCGAGCTCGCGGACGCGCCGGTCGACCAGATCTCGATCGAGACCGCCCAGGCCCGGCTCGACCTCGAGGTGCTCGAGCGCCTGGCGGGCAAGACGGTGATCCTCGGCGTGATCGCGCTCGACGACCCGGAGGTCGAGACCCCGGACGTGGTCGCCGAGCGGATCCGGCGCGCGCTGCCCTACAAGCCCGCGGGCGAGCTGATCGCCGCACCCGACTGCGGCATGAAGTACCTCTCGCGCGAGTCCGCCTACGGCAAGCTCGAGGCACTGGTGGCAGGCGCTAGAAGAGTGGCCCTCCCAGCGTGATCGACATGCCGTCGCTGAACTGGTTGAACAGCGCGCCGAGGAACAGGCACGCGCCCGCGAGCGCCATGTTCTTCATGAACTGCGCCTGCTGCGCCGCGCGCATCCCGTAGTCGCTCTCCTCCCAGTAGCGGTGCGCCAGCAGCGCGGCGGCGACGAGGAACACCGCGAGCAGCCAGGCCGCGAGATCCACCCACACGCCGAGCACGATCAGCGCGGCGCACGCGAGCATCAGGACGCCGGTGAACGGCACGCTGAACTCCGGGTACGGGGTCCCGAAGCTCCTGGCGAACGCGACCATCCCGGCGCGGTTGCGCAGATGCGCGTAGCCGTTCTGCACGAACAGGAAGGCGAACACGACGCGGCCGACGAAGTCGACGACGTCCATCAGCCGACCGTCGCCGGCGCGGCCGCGACGCCGTTCGCGGCCGGCTCGGACTTGCCGGCGCGCTTCTTCGAGCGCGGGCGCGGATTGACGATCGGGGTCAGCTCGGCTTCGAGCTTGGCGCGAAGCGGCTCCACTCGAGGCGAGAGACAGAGGCGGTCGCCGAGGTCTTCGAGCTTCTCGTCGAGTTGAAACCCAGGCCCCGTGGTGCAGATCTCCATCCGCCCTCCGGGAGACATCGAATAGCAGGAGTCGAAGAAGTAGTGGTCGAAGATGCGCGTCCACGGGCGCACGCCCTCGTTGGCCTCGTCGCGAGCGCGCGCGACCTCCTCGCCCGTCCCGGCGTCGAACGCGATGTGGTGCCAGACGCCCACGCGCCCGTCGCCGCTCGCACGGCCCGGCGGCTCGGAGAAGTACCAGCGGCCGCTGCGCTCACCGTCGAGCACGAGCCGCGTGCCGTCGCGCCGGAAGCCGACGTGCTGCGCGAACGGGAGCTGCTCCTCGAGCGTGGTGAACGAGCGCGCGCCCTCGAGGCCGAGGATCCGGTGCTCGGCCGGGATGTCGTCGGCCGCGGCGACCAGCGGCGCGTCGGTCGCGTCGGAGACCATCAGCTCGACCTCGTGGTGCTCGGGGTCGTGGAACACGAGGCTCTGCGGCTGCGTCGGGTCCAGGCGCAGCATCTCGGAGTGGGTCTGGTTGGCGATCAGCCGGTCCATCCAGTATTCGAGCGAGTCGTAGCCGGCCACGCGCAGGACCAGCCGCTGGATGTCGCCGTCGCCCGGCAGGCCGGGCTTGGCCTCGGTGAACTCGAGGAAGGTGACGACGCTGCCCGGGTTGCCCTCCTCGTCGCCGAAGTACGTGTGGTAGCGGAACGTCGTCTCGAAGTTGAGCGTGTTCTTGACGAATCGCAGGCCCATCACCCGGCACCAGAATTCGACGTTCGCGGTCACGTCGCGGGTGATGCCCGTGAAGTGGTGCGGGCCCTTCAGCGGCTGCTTCATGCGGTCTCCTCCCTCGTGGACGACAAGAATTTGCATATTCGAAACTCGATGTCAATACTGCGGCCGTGGCGCTGACCGCTCCTCGCACCGTCGCCGCGCGGGTCGCCGAGCGCTTGCGGGCGGAGATCGTGGCCGGCCGGCGTGCGCCGGGCAGCCGGCTGCTGCAGGTCGCGCTCGCCCGCTCGTACGGGGTGAGCACGACCCCGGTGCGCGAGGCGCTCGCCATGCTGCAGCAGGAAGGGCTCGTGCAGCTGCACCCGCAGCGCGGCGCGGTCGTGTTCCTGCCGACCGTGGAGGACCTGCGCCACCACTACGAGATCCGCGCCGCGCTCGAGGCGCTGGCGGCGGCCAAGACCGCCGAGCGCTTCCAGGGCGGCTGGGCGCCGCCGCTGGCGGCGCTGCTCGACGAGATGCGCGCCGGGCCGCCGGCGGAGCACTACCTCGCGCTCAACCAGCGCTTCCACACGACGCTCTATGCCCACTCCGGCCGCACGCAGCTGGTCTCGCTGATCGCCTCGCTGCGCGACGCGTCGAGTGCGTACCTGCACATCTACCGGGCGGCCGAGGACTTCCCGGTCGAGCGCCTGGATCGCGAGCACCGCGAGATCCTCGCCGCCTGCGTGGCGCGCGACCCCGAGCGGGCCGCCGCCGCAACGCGCGCACATCTCGAGGCCACGGTCGAGCACGTCGCCGCGCGCCTGTGAGCGCGCGATAGCGTTTGCCGTCCGTGAACTGGGCGGCGAACTACCGCTACCGCGCCGAACGGCGGCACGAGCCGGCCTCGCTGGAAGCGCTGCGCGAGATCGTGTCCGCGGCGCCGCGGGTGCGGGTGCTCGGCACGCGGCACTCGTTCAACGACATCGCCGACTCGGGCGAGCTCGTGTCGCTGGCCCGGATGCCGGCGGACGTGGTCGTCGACGGACAGACGGTGTCGGCGTCCGCGGGGCTCAAGTACGGCGAGCTCGCGACCGCGCTCGAGCCGCTCGGCCTGGCGCTGCACAACCTCGCGTCGCTGCCGCACATCTCGCTGGGCGGCGCGATCGCGACGGCGACGCACGGATCTGGGGACGCCAACGGCAACCTCGCCACCGCCGTCGCCGGCCTGGAGCTGGTGACGTCGGCCGGCGATGTCCTGACCGTGCGGCGCGGCGACGACGACTTCGACGGCATGGTCGTCGGGCTCGGTGCGCTCGGCGCCGTCACGCGCGTCACGCTCGACGTCGAGCCCGCGTATGAGGTCACACAGCGCGTCTTCGAGCACCTGCCGTGGGACGCGCTGTACGAGCAGCTCGACGCGATCATGGGCGCCGGCTACAGCGTCAGCGTGTTCACGCGCTGGGGCGCCACGGTGGACCAGGTGTGGATCAAGCGCCGGGGCGGCGAGGCGCCCGGCGAGTGCTTCGGCGCGTCGCCGGCCCCCGGCCAGCGCCACATGATCCCCGGCGCCGACCCGGTGCACACGACGGCCCAGCTCGGCGTGGCCGGGCTCTGGTCGGAGCGCTTGCCGCACTTTCGCATGGGGTTCCGGCCCAGCAGCGGCGACGAGCTCCAGAGCGAGTACCACGTCGCGCGCGAGCACGCGGTCGCGGCGATCGGCGCCGTCCGCGCGCTGGCCGATCGCCTGGTCGGGGTGCTGCAGGTGTGCGAGCTGCGCAGCGTCGCCGCCGACGAGCTGTGGATGAGCCCGCAATACCGGCAGGACACGCTCGGCCTGCACTTCACGTGGGTGCGCGACGAGGCCGCGGTCACGCGCCTGCTCGAGCGGCTCGAGCCGGCGCTCGCACCGTTCGCGGCGCGCCCGCACTGGGGCAAGCTCTTCCTCTCCGACGCCGCGCAGATCGCGACGCTCTACGAGCGCCTGCCCGACTTCGCCGGCCTGGCGCGCCGGCTCGACGCGCGCGGCGCGTTCCGCAACGCGTGGTTCGAGGCTCGCATCGGGGGCTGAGTCGCTCTCGCAACATCGTCACAATGCGCGCAGTACTGGGCCGAGGAGTGCATTTCCTCCGGTCATGCGGACATGTACTCCGTCTATCCGATCCAGACCGGCGCCCCGCACGAGTGGCCGATCGGCGCGCAGCCGCTCGACCTGTAGACCGTCGCCGTTACGGGGTCTATACGAACCCACAAAGCGGCGTTGTACGGATGTGCACGTGGCCGGTCGGCGGAATCGTCACGAGGCAGGCCAGCCATGCCCCACCTCGTTTTCAGTGATGGCGGTGCAAAACCCAGGTCCTCCTCGCGCCCGGGCAGCCTCCGTTGGGTGCTGACCGCCCTGGGCTATGGCGCCGTGGCGATCTTCGCGCTCCTGTGGCTGACGCTGCCGCTGCTCGTGCTGGTCATGGTCCTCGTCGTGATCTTCTGACGTCGCCCGTCGCACGCCTGTAACTCCCCTCGACCTTGGCGGCAAGTCTCAGGGAATCGCTCAGCGAACTCCGCGCACGCCGCGTCGCCCTCCCCCACCCCGTCGTCCCCGTCCTCGCATCCGGCTGGGCGGCACACGCGTTGAAGGTGCGCCCGTCCAGCACGACCTTGCCACCCTCGTTGAGGTAGTCGCGCAGGTTGAACCAGCCCTTGGCCGCCCACTGCGAGATCAGCGTCGAGCCGCTGAACGCCGTCGCCGAGCTCAGATGGCGCGGGGTGGCGGTCCCGGCGTCCTGCGGCACGTAGTCGTCGCCCGTGTAGTAGTCGACCGCGTCGAAGTGCGAGAGCACGCCGAGGAACGACGGGTACTTCTGGCCCGGTTGCCCGTCGGCGCGTCGACGTTGAACGTGTCCACCTCGTAGCCGGCGTCCTTGAGCGCCTGCACGTGCTGGTCGAGGTAGCGCGGCGCCGTCGCGTACGACGTCCGGTTCGGCGACGGGCCCGTGATCGCTCAACGCGGCGCCGCGCGCGCCTTTGATCAGTCGGACGGGCGCAGGAGCGGCCGCGGCTCGTAGCGCGGCGGGATCGAGACGATCGGCTCCTCGAGCGGCTCGTCCGTCCGTCTCGCGACGGCGCGGACGTAGGCCATGAACCGGCCGGCGTCGGCCTCCAGCGCGGCGATCTCCACGGCGTTGTGCGGCGCCACCGCGCGCTGCCAGTCCAGCCACGCCTGCCAGCCGTCGGGCATCGTGTCGGCGAGCTCGACCGCCACGACGCCCGTCCGCTCCCAGTGACGCCTCCACCACGGCGCCGAGTGCAGGCACCAGTGGCTCGGGCCCCACCACTGCGCCAGGTGGTCGGGCACCGGGCCCTCGATCTCCTGCGTGAGCCCGGCGCCGGCGATGCCGATGACGCCGCCGGGCTTCAGGAAGCGCGCGACGTCGAGCAGATACAGATCGTCGGTCCCGAAGTAGACGTACGCGTCGACGCTCACCACCACGTCGAAGAACTCGGCGCCGAACGGCAACGACCGCGCGTCCGCGTGAATGGGAAAGACGCCGTCGGAGACGCCGGCGTCGCGCACGCGCCGCAGGTTCTCCGACGCGCTGTGCCAGAGGTCGACCGCCCACACCTGCGCGCCGAACTCGCGATGCAGGAACACCGACGCCATCGCGCGCCCGCAGCCGAGATCCAGGACCCGCATTCCCGGCCGCAGCGCCACGGCCTGGCTCAGCCACTCCGCGAGCCACAACGCGTTCGCTCCGCCGCTCGCGCTCGCGCGAACCCAATCGGGGTGGTAGCGCGACGCGCGCGGAAAGCGGTCCGGCGCACCGGTCCTCATCGGCACATCATTGCCCATTCAGACGATCGTCCCGTCAGTCAGGCTCTGCGGCCAGCGCACGCTCCATGTCGGCGGCCAGCGCCGGGCTGGCGTACGGGCCCGACCCGCGCAGCGCGGCGAGCACCTGCCGCTGGGACTGCGGGTCCTTGTCCTGACTCATCTTGACCTTGCAGACATAGCGTGTGATCCGGAGCCGGATGCCGACCGTGCCGGGCGCGAGCCGCGCGGCGACATCGTCCTCGAGGTAGAGCGGGCGCTCGACCTTGGATTCGAAGTGCGCGACCAGACGCCTGAGAACGCGCACGTTGTCGTTGGGCCCGAGGATCTCCGGCACCCCGTAGCAGTGCGCGACGCTGAAGTTCCACGTCGGCGCGCGCGTCGCGCCCTCGGCGTACCAGCTCGGCGAGACGTAGCCGTGCGGCCCGGCGACGATCAGCAGGGCCTCACGGTCGCCGCCGAGGCCGTGCACTCGGTCGTCGGGGCGACCCATGTGGGTGACGACGGTGAGCTCCGGGGCCGACTCGTCGAGCAGGATCGGATAGTGCGATGCGACGAGCTCGCCGTCGTGCTCGCTGACGAAGGTCGCCCACGGGTTCTCGGCGATCAGCGTCCGCACGGTCGATTCGTCGGTCACCGCATGCTTGGGGTTGTGTCGCATCGCTCGTCAGGATGCCATCGGTTCGGGGTCGATCCACGGCGGACCGGACGCCGTCAGGCGGGCGATGAGTTCAAAGCGGGAGCGCAGGCCGAGTGTGCGATAGACGGTCGAGAGGTTGGCCTCGACGGTCTTTCGCGAGACGAAGATCGAGGCGGCGATCTCGGGATTGCTGAGCCCCGAGGCGGCGAGGTCCGCGACGCGGCGCTGGGTCTCCGTGAGTTGCCCGGCCGGCCCGCGGCTGCCCAGGCGGCGCAGCTCGGCTTCGGCCTTGGCCCGCCAGAGCGGAGCAGGGTGCGCGGCGAACCGCGCGGCGGCGCGCTCGAGGGCGTCGCGGCTGACGCGCCAGTGCTTGGCGCGCCGTTCGATCCGGCCCAGCAGCAACAGCGACCGCGCGGACTCGAACGGGTCAGAGACCGCCTGGGCCGACGCGGCCGCCTGAGCGCCGGTCCGTGCGGCCTCGAGGTTGCCGCAGGCCGCGTCCAGCAGCGCGCGGGAGTGGACCGCGGCGGGGCCGGCGCTGCCGTCGAGATGCGCGACGAGCCGCGCGGCGGTCTCCAGGTCGCCGGTCTCGACCGAGGCGTGGACCGCATCGTGGAGTGCGGTGTGGTGCGTATCGCGTCGGCGGACGAGGGCGTCGGTCGCGGGCGCGAGCCACGCCGCGGCGGTCGCGGGATCGCCGGCGGAGAGCTCGATGAAGCCGAGCACGCCGCGCAGGTCGATCCAGCTGCGCTCGTCGCCGCTGCGCTCGGCGAGCGCCGTGAGCGCGGCCGAGCGCGCCGCGTCCACACGACCCGCGACCGCGTCCAGGCGCGGTCCGCGCGCCGCAGGCTCGACCCTGCGTGAAGCATTGTTCTCGTTCATATTCACTACTCTCAGCATGTATTGAAGTAGCTGGTAGGGTATCCAAATGGTCGAGCCTGTCAAGCCACGCCGCTACCACTCGCCGCGCCGGCAGGAACAGGCCGCCGCCACCCGCCGGCAGATCCTCGCGGCGGCACAGCGGCGCTTCGAGCGAGACGGCTACGCGGCGACCACCATGGCCGCGATCGGGACCGAGGCGGGCGTCGCGCTCAAGACGGTCTACGTCGCCTTCGAGACCAAGAGCGGCGTGCTGCGAGCGTTGTGGAACCAGCTGCTGCGCGGCGACGACGACGAGATCGCGGTCACACACCGCGCGTGGTACCGGGAGGTGCTCGACGAGCCCGACCCCGAGCGCCAGCTCCGGCTCAACGCACGCAACTCACGCGCCGCCAAGTCACGCGTCGCCGGTGTCCTGCACGTGATCCGCAGCGCGGCGGGAATGGACGTCGAGATCCAGGCGCTGTCTGACCGCACCGACGCCGAGTACCACGCGAACCAGCGCGCGATCGTCGAGGCGGTCGACGCGAATGGCGGGTTGCGACGCGGTCTCGACGTCGCGCGCGCGGCCGACATCCTGTGGACGCTCAATCATCCTGACCTGTGGCTGCTGCTCGTCGGTCAGCGCTCCTGGACGCCGGCGCAATACGAGCAATGGGTCGGCGATGCGGCGTGCGCACAACTGCTCGAGCCCGGGCCTCCGGCGTGAGCACGTACGCCATGCCGGCTCCCCGCCCCGCGTCGACCGGCTCGTTGTTGCGCGCGGCCGCGGGCGCCTCGCCCGCGCACGCCGGACTCGTGTGGGCACCGCCCGACGCCCGGATCGGCGCGCAGGGTGAGGTGCAGCTGCGCCTGGCGACCCCGATGATCGGCTACCTCGGCGACCCTCGGGCGACCGCCGAGGCGTTCACCCGCGACGGTTGGCTGCGGACCGGCGACCTCGGCCGGCTCGACCCCGACGGCTACCTGACGATCACCGGGCGCCTCAAGGAGCGCATCATCCGCCGCCGGGGCGACGATCTCGCCACTGGCCGTCGAGGCGGCGCTGCTCGAGCACCCGCTGGTGACCGAGGCGGCCGCCGTCGGGCTCGTGCATCCATCCGACGGCGAACACGTCGGCGCCCAGGTCGTGCCGGCGCCCGGCACCGCGCCGAGAGAGCAGGACCTGCGCGTCCACTGCGCCCCGGCTCCTCCCGCCGGCGGCCGTGCCGGATCGCATCGACATCGTCGACGATCTGCCGCGTACCGGTCTCGGCAAGCTCCGGCGTGGCGCGGTCCGTGCCCGCATGTGCGCACACGAGTGAGTTCGCGACGGGCGGTCACCCGCCCCCCCAGAGGTTCAGGGCGGCGGAATACGCCCGCCGGCAGCGGCGTCGTCGTCGGGCATAGGGAAGGTTCGCGCCACTACAAGGAGGTAGTCCCGTCATGAAGGCGCACCGCATCACCGGCATCGCGTTCCTCACCACCGCGACGCTCGCCGCCAGCGCTTCCGCCGCGCTGGCGCTCCCGCCGTCCGGCGGCGATCCGATCATCCACTGCCCGCCCGGCTTCCGGCTCGTCGGCGACGCGTGCGTGCGGATCCCGCCGCCCCCGCCGTCGATCAGCCCCGTCGTGTCACTCAGCCTCGCGCGCCAGACGACCGACAGGGCCGCGATCCACGTCGCCGGCAGCGCGTCCGACGCCGATCAGCCGAACACGCCGCTGACGGTGAAGATCAGCGTCGACGGCGTCCAGGTGAAGACGCTGACGGCGAACCTGCCCGACCCCGGCGTCGCAACGCCGTATGCGTCCACGTCGGTGACGCCTGCGGGACACAGCTACGACGTCACCGTTCCCGCCTCAGCCACCGCGCAGCAGGTCTGCGTCACGGCCGTCAACGTCGGCAGCGGCTCCGACACGACGGTGTGCAGGACCGTCGACGCCGTCGTCGAGTTCGACGGCACGAGCATCGGCTACGACCTCGATCACCTGCAGATCACCGACGCGAGCCTGGACTCGCTCGACAAGGTGACGAACACCAACGACACGAACGTCCAGCAGAGCACGACGATCAGCGGCACCAAGACCGTCACCGACACCCAGGGCTGGTCGAACACCTACGGCCTGAAGGTCACGATGTCCGGCTCGATCGGCATTCCCCTCATCTCGGACTTCAAGGTCTCGGTCGAAGGCTCCGCGACCTGGACGCAGAACGGCTCGACCACGAGCACGCAGACCTTCGCGTGGTCGCAGCCGGTGCTCGTTCCCGCGAAGTCCAAGGTGGTCGCGACCGTCGCCGTGACCAAGACGACGCTGACCGTTCCCTACACGCTGTCCGGCAATTACGTGTATGCGAGTGGCGCGCGCGTCGCGGGGACCAACGGGGGCACCTTCACGGGCGTCAACAGCCATGACCTGCAGGTGACCCTGACGCAGTTCAACCTCGACGGCACGCCCGCGGCGCGTCCCGTCCAGCAGCCGAAGGCTTCGTACTTGAAGGCGAGCTGATCCTGCCGAGGGCGGGGGTTGTCGGCAAACGACCCTCGCCCTCGTTGCGCCGCCGCGTATCGTGCGAGCGATGACCGATACGTTCGTCACGGGTGTCGATTTCATCGCTCTCCAGACCCGCGATCACGCCGCCGCGGCCAAGTTCTACGGGGAGACGCTCGGTTTGCCGTTCGTCAAGCAGTGGGGCAAGATGCCGGCGTCCGAGTACCAGGCCGGCAACCTCACGCTGGCGGTGATGCAGTCGGACGCGTTCGGGCTCGAGTTCGTGCCCGGAAGCACGATGGTCGCGCTCGCGGTCGATGACGTGGAGGCCACGCGGGCCCAACTCGAGGCCAAGGGGATCGAGTTCCGCGGCGGCGTCCTGGACTCGGGCGTCTGCCACCAGGCCTTCTTCTCCGATCCCGACGGCAACCCGCTGACGCTGCACCACCGCTACGCGGGCTAGACGAAGAGGGCTGAGCCCACCCAGTCCGTGACGTCGCGGGCTCCCGGCGGCAGGTAGAAGTACCCGCCGCCGGTGGGCACGACGTAGTCGACGAGGCCCTCGCCGGCCAGCCGCTCCTGGACCTTCGCGAACTGCTGCGCGGGGTCGCGGTTGAAGGCCACGAACACCAGCCCCATGTCGAGCTGGCCGGCCTCGTCGACGCCGCGCGAATAGTTGTAGGAGCGGCGCAGGATCCGGCTCGCCTCGGTCTCCGGGGTGCGCGGGCGGGCGAGCCTGATGTGCGCGTCCAGCGGCACACCCTTGCCCGGCTCGTCCGTCTCCTTGGACTTGCCGAGCGGCGCGCCCGTGGCCTTGGCGCGGCCGATCATCAGCTCCTGCTCGCGCAGCGCGACGCGGTCCCAGAACTCGACGCGGTTGCGGATGATGCGCACGACGGCGCACGTGCCGCCGTCGGGCGTCCACACGAGCCGGTCGTGGAGCTCCGGGGCCGGGTTGGACGTGCCGTCCTTGAAGCCGAGCAGGTTGCGGCCCGCGCCCGCCTCGCGCTGCGCCTCCGGCAGGAAGCCCTCGATCTTCCAGCGCACGGCGAGCGCGCCGCGAGTGGCGCGCAGCAGGTCGCGCACGGCGTTGAGGAGGGTCTCCTGCGAGCCGGCGCACAGCTGGATGAACGCGTCGCCGTGGGTCTCGGCCCGGTCGAGTGCGTCGTCGGGGAAGACGGGCATCGGGGTGAGCGCCGGCGGCGCCTTGAGCCCGTAGCGCTCGAACAGGCTGTGTCCGAAGCCGATCGTCACGGTGAGCGAGTCCGGCGGCACGTGCGGGCCGAGCACGCCGCTGTCGGGCGTCGGGCCCTCGGGCGCGCCGAGCAGCGCGTCGTGGCGCCTGGTGAGCCGCCGGGCGCGCTCGGACAACGTGTGGAACGCGTCGGCGAGCTCCGGCTGCGTGTCGGCGATCGCGTCGAACGCGACGAAGATCGCGTGCTGCGGGCGCTCGGTGACGATCCCGGCCTGGTGGCGGCCCTCGAACGCGACGGCATTGTTCAGCCCCGTGGGAGCGGCCGAGGCGTCGCGGCCGAGCGCGGCGGCCGCGCCGAGCGCGGCGCCGCCGATCAGCAACTGGCGCCGGGTGCTCATCCCAGCACGCGCTGCTTGGGCGCCGGCGGGCGCGGGTCGATGATCTCGGGCACGTACGCGAGGCGCTCGGCGGCCGCCGCGGTCAGCCCCGCGATGCGCTCGCGCTCGCGCCGGGGCAATGCGTCCCAGCGGCCGTCCGGGATCGCGCGCCGCAGCCGCTTCAGCGCGGTCTCGGCAGCGCGCGCCCGCGCGGGGTTGCGGCGCGCGATCAGCGGCTTCAGCGAGGCGAGCACGACCTCCGTACCGCGGACGTTGGCGCGCAGCGCGACCAGCGCCGCGCCGGCCCACGGGCTGGCCCGGCCGGATAGCTCGAGGTGCAGCGAGTCCTCGAGCACCTCGTGGCTGCGCAGCGAGTACTCGAACGGGTCGATCTTGAGGCGGCCGACCTTCTCGCGCAGGCGCTCGACCTCGGTGGCCAGCCGGGCGGCGGGAGCGGCGGCGTCGCGGGTGGAGCGCCGGCTCCAGAGCGCGAGCTCGATCCGGTGCAGGCCGGTGAAGTCCCGGTCGCGGACGCCGCGCGGGAGCCCGTCGGGGCTGCCGTTGATGCGCGCGTCGAGCGTGCCGAACGCGCCGTACGCGGCGCCGATCGCCTCGTAGTGCGCGTCGGCCCGCAGCCAGGCGCGCCGGGCGGCTGCGAGGTCGCGCGCCGAGCGCAGCGCGGCGACGTCGGACAGCATCGCGCCGAGCTCGCGCCGGACGTGCCGGCGGTAGACCGCGATCGCGGGCGCGAAGTCCGCGGGGCGGGCCGCCGGGATCGTGCCCGAGATCGGGTTCTGGGCGCTGACCGGCGTGGCGGGCGGGCTCGCGGCGTGATGCGACGAGCCGCCGCAGCCCGCGACGAGCGCGGCGATCGCCAGCGTCCGCTTCAGCATCCGGCCGTCACGCTCACCAGCGTGTTCAGCGGGTGCTCGGTGTAGGTCTGGATCGTGGGATCGCGATGCGGCGGCAGCGCGGGATCGGCGCCGGCCGCGAAGCAGCCGGTCGGCAGTAGCCGCACCGCGTAGTCGGTGCGCTGCGCGCGCCCGCCCGCGGTGAGCCAGCGCACCGTGCAGTGCCACGGCCAGAAGCGCGCGGTGCGTGTGCCGGCCGCCGCGCAGGTCACGCGGTCGAGCAGGCCCGCCGGCAGCGGCTGGCCGAGATCGCTGGCGTCGTCGGGCGGCTGCGAGAGCACCGCGAGGCGCTCGAGCCCGGCGCGGAACCCGTTGCCCAGGTCCTGCCGCAGCTCGAGCGAGCTCAGGTAGCGCGCGGGCCGTGCGTGGCGGACGGGCGGCGCCGAGGCGTTCCGCCCGCCGCAACCGGCGAGAGCGACCGCGGCAAGGACTGCCGCGGCCATGATGCTCACCGCACGCAACGCCTCAGGGGCTGGTGGTGGACAGCGTGAACGTCAGCGTCTTCGAGTAGTTGCCCGTGCGCAGCGCGTCCGTGGCCCCGATGTGCTGCTTGAACGTGATCGTCACGGGGTCGTTGGAGGCCGGCCCGGTCCAGCTCGACTTCGAGAACTCGACCACCAGCGGCGACGGCAGCTCGAACGTGCCGTTGGCCAGGTGGCCCGGGTCGGAGACGCTGAGCGTGGCGTCACCCGCGGAGGAGATCACGTTCGTGCCCGTCGTGGCCGTGTAGTCCTTGGCGACGCCGGCCGTGAACGCGCCGAAGCTCGCCGGACCGCTGACCGTCAGCGCCAGCGTCGCCGGCACGGTGCCGCCGACCGTGCCGGGGGTGGACACATAGGAGTTCGAGCGCCCGGGCGTGATCTCGAACGTCGTGTTGGTGCCGTGCTGCTGGGTCACGAAGATCCGCACGCCGGACTCGGTGGCGGGGTCCGTCGCGCCGAGCATGCCGGTGTCGGTCGTCGCGCCGTCGGACACGTAGATGCCGGTCGGCTCGTTGTTGCCCTTGACCTCGGCCTCCGGGTCGCGGCCGAGCGCCAGCAGCCGCTGACCGTCGGCGTTGATCGCCGCGATGCCCTTGGTGAGATCGAACGACCACACGGAGTCCAGCGTGTTCAGCTGCTGGTGCAGCGAGTCGCCGCGGTCCTCGGTGGTGAGGAACGTGTTCTTGTCCAGGAACGTGATGTTGTCGAACGAGTTGTGCGTCTGGTCGCCGACGAGGATCGCCTTCACCGTCGCGTCGTCGGCGCCGGCGGCCGGCATGTCGATCCGCAGGAACGCGCCCCACACCCCGCGCGCGGCGGCGCCCGGGTAGTTGCCGGCCGGCGCGTCGGTGTCACCGGTCTCGGTGATCACGAACGACTTGAAGTCCGTCCCGGGAACGAACTTGCCGTTCTCGGGGCGCTTGAGCGGCGTCGCGCCGGCGGCCTTGGCGGCGGCGTTGGCGTCGAAGGAGGTGGTGCTGGTCGCCGTGTCGTGGATCGTGACCCACTTGGCGGTCAGCGTCTCACCGGAGTGCAGCCGGCGGATCGGCTCGCCGAGCGCGTCGTCGCGGGCGCCCTGCGGGTCGGTCGCGCGGTTGTGGAACGTGAAGGGCGTGCCGTCGATCAGCACCTGCAGCGCCTGCAGCTTGCCCTGTGTGAGGTCGCCGCGCTGGGTCGGCACGAAGCGGTAGACGAACGAGTTCGGCTGCTTGATCGTGGTCGCAGTGGCGCCGTCGGTCACGTTGGCGCCGCCCGTGTCCTCTACGAGGTAGACGTTGCCGAGCTTGTCGGTCTGGATGCCCTCGTAGCCGGCCTTGCCCATCGCGCCGTCGAGCGTGGTGAGCGCCGGCATCGTGGTCGAGGTCCAGTGCAGCGGGGTCGCGACGACGCCGCCGCCGTTGCCGTTCTCGGACGTGAACAGCAGCTGGCCGGTGAAGGTGGCGTACGTCGAGCCGTCGATCGTCGTGATGCCGGTCGTCGCGCTCGTGCCCGAGCCGGCGGTCGGGCCGTTGAGCAGCGTGATCCGGTGGGCCGGATCGGTGACGTCGAGGTTGATCCGGGTGAGGATGGCCTTGTTGGCGCCGTTCTCATGGCCCTGGATCAGGAAGTGGCGGCCGTAGTCATAGCCCGCGGTGGGGCCGCCGACGGCGTCCGGCGTGACCAGGTACGTGTTCTGGTCGGGCTCCGTGCGCGTCCGCGACAGCGGGTCGGCGTTGTCGTCGAGGTAGCCGTAGGTCTTCCACTGACCCGTGCCGTTCTCGAGCGGGTCCGAGCCAACCGCGACGGGGGTCATCGCGTATCCGCCGGCGAGCAGGTTGGCGGGATGGCCGGAGGCCGGCTGTGCCGTCGGCACGCCGCTGACGATCTGACCGACGGCGATGCCCGCCCCCACCAGCGTGGTGGCGGTGACGGCAGCACCCAGGGCGATACTCCTGCGCAAGACGATTCCTCCGTGAACGGGCGGCGACGGGACGGTGAGACCCTCGCTGGCCCGAGCTCGTGAGAGGTTGCGGAGTTGTAATCGCCCGGCTATGAACAGCTCGTGCGCGGCTGGGTCTCGCCGGGCTCGACGCAGCGGATCGTCCTCTTGGGCAGGTGGTTGATCCGGATCGACCAGTCGTAGAGCGTGCCGATGTATCCCGGGGCGGCGATCAGCACGCCGACGCGGGCGTTTCGCTTGAGCCTGGTGTGCCTGAGGTACTTGCCGAGCTGGAGCTTGCGGGCGGACCTGACCGTCACCGTCCGGTGCGTGAAGCGGCAGCCGAGCCGCTTCGGCGCGCACGTGAGCGTGACCTTCGCGCCGGCCGGAGCGCCGCTGACCGGGAGCTCGCTCACGGTGGTGTAGTTGCCGTTGCGGGCGTAGCCCACGGAGATCATCGCGCTGACCTGCAGGGGCGGGTAGGGCGCGTCGGTGCCGTCGCAGTCCTGGTCGATCCCGTCGTGCGGCACGTCGCGCGCGCCCTGGTGGATCGCGGCGTTGGCGTCGTCGCAGTCGGGCCCGCCGAACGCCCTTCCGATGTACCCGTCGCCGTCGGCGTCGTGGTCGGCGGTCACCGCCGTGGCCGCGAGCTTCAGGGTGCCGGCGGGCGGGTCCTCGGTGCACTTGGGCGGGCCGGTCTCGTTGCAGGCCCGACCGACCTGGACGGCGTAGGTCGAGGCCGCGTTGGACGCGAAGCTGACCGACGACTGCTGGTCCGAGCCCGAGATGTCGTCACCGCACGTGACGAGGCTCCCGGCCGGGGACTCGGCGTACACGAACAGCGCGGTGTCGTAGCTCGACCCCTCGGTCGTCAACGTGATCTGCCCGCCGGTGCCGTGGATGCTGTACCACGCGGTGCGCGCGACGCCCACGTTCCACGGCATGTTGCACTGCTGCGCGAACGGCGCGGTCGTGTTCTGCTCGCCGGCCTCGACGCCGTAGCCCGCCGTGTCCTCCTGGACGGGTGCGCCCGACGACAGCGGCGTGGGCGCCGAGCTCGCATCGCTCGCCGCGGCGGCAAGCTACCACGCCCGCAGCCAAGCGGCGCCGCGCGATGGATTTGCGCCCGCCGCCGGATCTCTTCCTCCGAGACCCAACGAACAGTGAGGGAGGCGGCAATGAACGTGAGACGAACGAGCGCGACCGGATGGGTCGTCGCTCTGACGGGCATCGGCTCGTTGATGGCGGCGCTCGACACCCTGGTCGTGTCGACCGCGTTGAGCACGATCCGGCTTGACCTCAAGGCGTCCGTCGAGCAGCTCGAGTGGACGGTGAACGCCTACAACCTGAGCTTCGCGGTGCTGCTGATCACCGGGGCGGCGCTCGGCGATCGCTACGGCCGCCGGCGCGTCTACGCCGTAGGGCTGGGACTGTTCGCGACGGCGTCGGCCGCGTGCGCCCTGGCGCCCGCCGTCGGATGGCTGATCGCGGCGCGCGCGGCCCAGGGCGCCGGCGCGGCGCTGCTGACGCCGGTCGCGCTCGCGCTCTTGAGCGCGGCGTTCCCGCCCTCCAAGCGCGGCGCGGCGATCGGGATCTTCAGCGCCATCACGGGCGTGGCCGTCGCCTGCGGGCCGCTGATCGGCGGCGCGATCGTCGACGGCATCAGCTGGCAGTGGATCTTCTGGATCAATGTCCCGATCGGGGCGCTGGCGATCCCGCTCGTGCTCACCCGCATGCGCGAGAGTTTCGGACCTGACTCAAGCCTTGACATCCCGGGCCTGGGGCTCGTGACGGCCGGCGCCTTCGGGCTCGTGTGGGGGCTCGTGCGCGCCAACCAGGAGGGCTGGGGCAGCCCGGAGGTCGTCGCTGCGCTGGTCGCCGGGGCGCTGCTCGTCACGGCGTTCGTGGCCTGGGAGCGCGTGGCTCGCGAGCCGATGCTGCCGATCTCGTTCTTCCGCTCGCGCGCGTTCTCGGCCGGCAACGCGGCGATCTTCTTCACGTTCGCGTCGCTGTTCTCGGCGGTGTTCTTCTACGCCCAGCTGCTGCAGACGGTGCTCGGCTACAGCCCGTTCGCCGCCGGGCTGCGGCTGATGCCGTGGACCGCGACGTTCATCACCGTCGCCCCGCTCGCGGGCGCGCTGGCCGATCGCATCGGCGAGCGGCCGCTGATGGTCTGCGGTCTGTCGCTGCAGGCGATCGGGATGCTGTGGCTGGCGCTGATCGCCGAGCCCGGGATGCCGTACTCGCACATGCTCGCGCCGTTCATCGTCGCGGGCGTCGGCGTGTCGATGGCGATCCCGGCTGCGCAGAACTCGGTCGTCGGCTCGATCGCGGCGGAGGCGATCGGGAAGGCGGCGGGCGCCAACAGCATGATGCGCGAGCTCGGCGGCGTGTTCGGCATCGCCGTGACGGTCGCCGTCTTCGCCGGGGCCGGCGGCTACGCCTCGGCCGCGGCGTTCGTCGACGGGTTCGGCCCGGCGATCGGCGTCGCCGCCGGCCTGTCGTTCCTCGGCGCGCTCGCGGGCCTGGCCCTGCCGGGCCGGCGCCAGCCCGTGAACGTGCTCGACATCGCGCCGGCGCTCGAGGTCGAGCGTGTCGGCTGAGCCATCATCGATCGGAGGTCACGCGATGCGACGGGTCATGGTCCGCTACAAGGTCAAGCCGGGACGGGCGGAGGAGAACGCGGAGCTGGTCCGCGCCGTCTATGAGGAGCTGCACCGCACCGGCCCCGCGGGAATCCGCTACGCGACGTTCCAGCTCGAGGACGGCGTCAGCTTCGTGCATGTCGCCGCGACCGAGGAGGGGCACAACCCGCTGGCGGAGGTGGCGGCGTTCAAACGCTTCCAGCAGGACATCCGCGACCGCTGCGACGAGCCCCCGGTCGTCAGCGAGCTGAGCGAGATCGGGTCGTTCGGCTTCTGATGCGTCCGCGTCCCGTCGTCCATCTGGAGCTGCACACCGGCGACCTGCCGCAGGCCCGCGAGTTCTACGCGGCGCTCTGCGGCTGGAAGCCGGAGCGGGTCGGCTCCTACCTCGCGCTCGAGCTGGGCGGCGGCTTCGGCGGCGGGATCGTCGAATGCGGCACGCCACGCCCCATGTGGCTGCCGTACGTGCGGGTCGCCGCGATCGACGAGGCCACCGACCAGGCGCGCGGGCTCGGCGCCTCCGTACTGCTGGAGCCGCGCGAGGGCCCGGCGGGCTGGCGCAGCGTCGTCGCGTCGCGCGACGGCGGCGAGATCGCGTTCTGGCAGCAGAAGTCGTGACCGAGCTCCTCGCAGCCGCCCGCCAGGGCGACGACGCCGCGTTCGCCCGGCTGGTGGAACCCCATCGCGCCGAGCTGCACGCCCACTGCTACCGGATGCTCGGCTCGGTGTTCGACGCCGAGGACGCGCTGCAGGAGGCGCTGCTGGGCGCCTGGCGCGGGCTGGGGCGGTTCGAGGGTCGCAGCTCGCTGCGCTCGTGGCTGTACACGATCGCGACCAACGCCTGCCTGAAGGCGATCGAGCGCCGGCCCAAGCGCGTGCTGCCGATCGACTACGGACCGGCGGCCGACCCGCACGACGGGCTCGCCGAGCCGCTGACCGAGTCGGTCTGGATCGATCCCTACCCGGATCCCGACGTCCGCTACGAGCAGCGCGAGAGCATCGAGCTGGCGTTCATCGCCGCGCTCCAGCACCTGCCCGCGACCCAGCGCGCGGTGCTGATCCTGCGCGACGTGCTCGGCTTCTCGGGAGCCGAGGTCGCCGCGGCGCTCGAGACGACGCCGGCTTCGGTCTACAGCGCGCTGCAGCGCGCCCACAAGACGGTCGACGCGCGGCGGCCCGAACACAGCCAGCAGGCCACGCTGCGCGCGCTCGGCGACGACGGCCTGCGGCCGATCGTGGCCGGGTTCGTCGATGCGTGGGAGCGCAACGACGTCGATGCGCTCGTGGCGCAGCTGGCCGAGGACGCGGCGCTGACGATGCCGCCGCGGCCGAGCTGGTTCCGCGGCCACGCGGCGATCGCCACGTTCCTCAGAGCCCGCGCGATGGGGCCGGGGACGCGCTGGCGCAGCCAGCCGACGCGAGCGAACGGCCAGCCCGCGTTCGCCCACTACCTCTGGAACTCACAACAGGAGCGCTTCATGGCACACGGCATCGTCGTCCTCACGCTGGAGGGCGACCGGATCGGCGAGATCACGAGCTTCCTCAGCCCCGGGCTGTTCGCGCGGTTCGGGCTGCCCGACGGGATCGAGGCGTGATGCGGTTCGACGAGGGTTCGCCTGTCCGCATGAGCGAGCTGTTCGCGGCGGGGCAAGGACACGCTCGTGCTCTACAGCTTCATGTACGGCGAGTCCCCGTGCCCGCTGTGCACGGCGTGGGTCGACGCCCTCGACAGAGGGCCGCGGCACGACCTGGTGGCCGCAGCTCGCCTACCCGGCGTCCGGCTGACGCAGCCTGATCGCGGGACAGCTCGCCGGCTTGCTCCCCGCCGCCCGGCGGGCGGCGGGGAGCGGGTCGGTCAGCGCGTGGTGAACCTGGTCGTGCAGAACCTCACGCTCTTGCGAGCACCGCGAACACCATGGCCGCGGCCGCGAGGCCGAGAAGCGTGGACCGGACGATCGAGGGTGTGAGTGACATGCGCATGTGCGCCTCCACGTTGGGGTTGCTGCGTACGCCCTCAAAGACCTCGGCCGCCCCGTTCATATGCCATGCGGACGAGCGATCACCGCGTTCGGCGAGCGGCATCTAGGTGATCGACGCGTCGCTGGATCTCGCGGCAGGCAGCGATCGCGGCGTCACAGAACGCCTCCAGCGTCCGTGTCAGCGCGCGCTCGGCATGCCAGACGATCGACAGCGCCCGCTCGCCGTCGACCGGGATCGCGACGACATCCTCACCGGGCTCGAGGCAAGCAGCGGCAGATGGCCGCGCCGACGCCGCTTGCGACCAGCGCGCGGACCGTCGCATCGTCGTCGGTCGCGTGCACGGCGTGGGCGCGGGCAGCAAGCGGCGACGTCGCGTCGCGGGCCGTGCGGCGGACGATCAGATCGAGCCCGTCGAAGTCGCAGGGCCGCGGTGGCCTGGCACGAGCGGCGAGCGGATGCTCGGGGCGCACGATCAGCACCAGCGGATCGGACAGCCGGCACGACGAGCGCCTCGGCGCTCGCCGAAGCGGCGACGCGGACCGACCCGGCGTGCCCGGCGCCGACCGCGTGATTGTCCGCCCACGCCGCGCCCAGCGAAACCCGGATCGCGTCGACATGGCCGAGCAGCAGCCGCCCCGCCGCTGTGAGCTCGACCGGCGCACTCCCTCACTCCCGGTCGACCAACCGCACGCCGAGCGTGGGCTCGAGAAAGGCCTGCTGTTGACTGACGGCCGACTGGACGTAGCCAAGCCGCGTCCACGGCGGCGATCGCGTCGCGGTGGATCTCCGGCAGCTCCGCGACCGCCGCGAGCAGCGCACGAACCTCGACGGCGAGCAACGGGTCGTAGTCCTCGCGCGCTCGAGCATCGCCGCCGACTCCTCGACCGCGCGCGCCTCGGCCCCGCGGCTGCGGCACTGGTTGAGCCAGGTGTTGCGTAACGTGCGCATCAGGTACCCGAGGTCGTCGGCATTGCGCAGCAGCCGCGGACGGCGCATCACGCGCACGTAGGTCTCCTGCATGAGGTCCTCGGCGTCGTGGCGCGACCCGGTCATCCTCACCGCCGCGTGCACCAGACGCTCGCGATGGTCGGATAGACGCCGGTGATCGAGCTTGCGCCGGGCCGTCACGGCCGCCCGGCGCCGCGATGCGTCCGTTCACTCACCGCGTGCCGCGAGATCGTCGCCCGAAGAACTGCGCGGGTCACAAGCCCAGTCTGAACCGGACGCCGTCCACCGGCCAGCCCTCAATCGCGGGGGTTTCGCGAGTTCGCATGCACTCCGCGTCGCGGTGCGCTACCCGTTGCTGACGCGTGTCTTGTACGTGACGGGACTCATCCCTGGCGGCCGGTACGTGATCGTCCAAGTGCGCGCGCAGGCGTTGGACGGGCCCCCGAGGTTGACCTTGGCGGTCACCTGGCCCTCGTGGTTCGGCTTGCCCTTCGGGACCGTGCCACGCACCATCCGGCTTCCGGACGTCACGGTGAACGGCACAGCCGGACCCGAGCGGCGCTGCTTGCCGTTGAGCCAGCTCGCGCCCGCCCAAAGTTGAGCGCCCGCGTGCGGGGTCAGGTCACCGTAGGAGCACGCCATGCGTGCCGGCGGCTGCAAGAGCCGCAGCTTCCCGCTCTTGACCGTCACGGTGACATAGCCGGCCGGCGGGACGTTCTCCTTCGGCGGCTCGCCGGCGCGGAACGTGGGCGCCGCGACCGCCGTCAGCGTCGCGCACTTGTAGCCGCTCTCCCCGACGGCCCCGGTCCAGCAGCCCGGCGCGGCGGCCGCGGCCAGCACCGAGGTGACCGGGGTGCGGTCAGCGACCGCCACGCCCGACAGCCGCGAGCCCGCGTTCGTGGTGAGCCGCTGAAGGCCGTTCGAGCTCGTCTGCCGGTACGGGTCGGCGGCGCCGCCCAGGCACGCGCTCTGATCGGACGAACACGTGGGCCGCCACCACAGGCGCCCGCTGGCGTCGAAGGTGAGATCGCTGAATCCTTGGCCGCTCAGTCCGCAGATCGCGTCGTCGAACATGCGCGCGGCGCCCGTCCGCAGGTCGAGCAGCCGGACGGTCGCCAGGCCGCAGATGCCGACGTCCTGCACACCGGTCGAGACCCGCGAGCCGACAGCGAGCTGGTCGCCGCGCAGCGCGAGCGACTGGACCGTCGCGCCTGTGGACGGGTAGCACTCGTTGTAGATGTCGAGCCGGCAGGTCGACGGCGGGATGGCGCCCTTGACGGGGATCTCGCGGCCGCTGTCGATGGCGGCGATGTGAACGCGCGCGATGGCCCGGTCGCTGCCGGTGACCCACGCGAGTTGCCCGCGCCAGATCGACGGTGCCCGCTCGATGATCGCGGGCTTCGCGGCGAATCGGAACGCGCGCGGCGTGTTGGCGCCGAGGTCGTAGCCCTCGACGTCGCACTCGGTCGGCACCTGGTCACGCGAATTGGCGTTGCAGCGCGACCACACGAGCCACGTGGCGCCGTTCGGGCCTGGCCCGGCCGTGAGCGTGAACGGCGTGGCCGAGGGCGCGACCCCGAGGGTGCTGAGCTTCCCACCGCGGTCGACGACGATTCGGTAGCCGCCGGCGGCGGTGTCCCACTGGCTCCACGCGACGGTGTTCGCGTAGGCAGCGACGGGTCCGTTGGAACCGCCGGCCGCCAGGACCCCTGAGGGCGGCGCCGCGCCCGCCGGTACGGCCCTGACGATCAGGACCAGAAGGACAAGGAGAATCGACAGCGGGACGTAAATCCGCATGGCAGCCACCTTTCTGCTCTTGCCTGACCCTATGCGCGCGGCCGGGGCGCGCCATCCGTACGCGCTACGCCCGCCGACCCGCATTTTCCCGGCGATTCCGGCCCTGCGCCCACAGCTGCCGAAACGGCCTGACGCGCGTGTTCTCGGTCGGCGAGTCGGTCTACGCCTGCAGCGCCCACTTTCGACGCCGATTCGCGTGCGCCAGTAGTCCACGGCAGCCGGAGTGCGGGGATCGGCGGATGGGCTCGAACCCACCCGGGGCGTAGCTTCGTCGAGAGTCCGTATCTCTGGGAGGTGAACCTCGATGAATGCAGTGTTGACGTTCGGTGCGATCGTCTTGGCGCTGCCGCTGCTGGTGCTGGTGGCCATCGCCATGGGCCCGGTGGCCCTCGTGCTCCTCTACATCGGCGGTTTCACGGCGCTGATCCTCCTCGCGGGCGGCGCGGTCCAGCGGCGCAGGCGCTGACCGAGACCGCTCAGCCGCGGGAGCCTGCCACGCGGGTCGGTCACGGCGCGCCATTTCCGAGTGTCAGAGACGGCCTCGAGCCGGCGCGCGCACCGAGGAGGAGATCATCGGACCCGGCGGCCTGCCGGCCGATCTCATGCGGCGCCGGGTGGAACGGGCGCCGAGCGCCGAGCTGAGCGAACGCCCATTTCCCCTCGTCCAGTGTCGATTTGTGCTCGCTATGCGCGCTTGATTCGACACTCAGTCAAGCTTTTCGGACTCGATGACGTTCGGATCGGTCTGACTCTTGCTTTCGATTTCGCGATCGCTCGTTCGCGAGCGATGTGCCCTGGCGTTGAGCTGTCGGCCGGTTCGGGCGTCATCGGGAGCGCGCCGATCGGTCGGGCGGATCGTGACCTGATAGGAGCCTTGCCGAGCATCCTGGGTGTCCTGTCCGCCGTCGCGGCCGGGTGGCTGCGCGGTTCCCGCCCTGATCTGGACAGGAGCGCAGATGCTCACGATCTGATGCTTGCCGGGCGAGGTCATCCTCGGTTGCGCTTGGACGGCATCGAGGTGATCGAGGTCACGCGCGCGACGCGCGTCGGCCGTCGCCACCGCGGCAAGAACGACACGCGCGACGCCGAAGCCGCCGCTCGCAGCGTGCTCTGCGGCCATGCCACCGCGGCGCCGAAGGCGCGCGACGGGATCGTCGAATCGATCCGGGTGCTGCGCAACACGCGCGCCAGCGCGGTCAAGGCCCGAACGCAAGCCATCCTGCACATCAAGAACCTGATCGTCACCGCGCCCGAGGATCTGCGCGAGCAGCTCAACGATCTGACCAATCGTCAGCTCGTGACACGCTGCGCGCGCATGCATCGCAGCTCGCGCCGCGACTCGCTGGCTGCGACCTGCACCGCGCTACGGAGCCTCGCCCGCCGCCACGGGCACTCGACAGCGAGATCGCCGAACTCGACGCGCAACTCGCCGAACTCACCTCGCGCGCCGCTCAACGAACCGGGCATCGGTCCCGAGATCGCCGCGCGATTGCTGCTGATCGCCGGCGACAACCCCACCCGGCTACGCAACGACGCCGCCCTGGCCGCGCTCTGCGGCGCCTCGCCGATCGAAGCCTCCAGCGGCAAGACCATCCGCCACCGCATCAACCGCGGCGGCGACCGCCAAGGCAACAGCAAACTCTGGCTGATCGCCAACAACCGCATGATCCACGACCCGGAAACCCGCGACGACGTCAAGCGCCGCACCGCCCAGGGCAAGAACACCCAACGAGATCCGCCGCTGCCTTATGCGCCACATCGCCCGCGGCATTTTTCCCTGCTCATCGCCGACCTTCGCGACGCCCACTCGCAATCAGCCTTGACATAGGAGCATCAACGCCCGCAGCTTGACATTTCCAACCGCGGCGATAACAATCCCGCCACGCCGATTCACAAGTGAATATTTATGCAGCGGCGTGATGAGGAGGAGACAACGATGCGGTTTGGCGCGGGTATCTGGCTGTTCGGGCAGTTCGTCGATCGCTACGCGACCGACGCCTATGGTCCGTCGGTCACGACCCTGGAGGCGATCGGGCGCGCCGGCGACGTCGGCGATCTCGAGGTACTCGATATCAACTACCCGTTCAGCGACGGAGTGACGGTCTCCGAGGTCAAGGATGCGCTCGCCGACAACGGCTTGAGCGCGTGGTGCGTCACGCCGCACATCTATACGCGCGACTTCCGCGCCGGGGCGTTCACGAACCCGGATCCGGCGGTCCGGACGAAGGCGCTGGACCTCTGCGAAGCCGCCGTCGGCGTCGCCCGCGAGCTCGGCACCGGGACGGTGAAGCTCTGGCCGGGCCAGGACGGATTCGACTTCCCGCTTCAGTGCGACTACCGCGAGGTGTGGAAGCTTGCGGTCGACGGCGTCCGCACCGTCGCGGCCATGTCCGACGACGTGCGCGTGGCGATCGAGTACAAGGCCAAGGAGCCGCGCACGCACATCAGCTTCTCAACCGCCGCGCGCACGCTGCTCGGCATCGCGCAGTCCGGACGCGAGGACATCGGGATCGTGGTCGACCTCGGCCACTCGCTGTTCGCCAAGGAGGCGCCCGCCGACGCGCTGCACCTGGTCAACGACCACGGCAAGCTCTTCACCGTCGAGGTCAACGACAACTGGCGCGAGTGGGACGACGACCTGCCGGTCGCCAGCGTGCATCTGATCGAGACGCTGGAGTTCTTCCTCGCGCTGCGTCAGATCGGTTGGAGCGAGCCGATCCTGCTCGACCAGTTCCCGTTCCGCGAAGACCCCGTCGAGGCGGCCCGCGCGAGCATCCGCACCATGCGCGCTCTCGATGCCGCGCTCGACCGGCTGGATCTGGACGCGCTGGCGGAGGCGCAGTCACGGCAGGATCCGCTCGCCGCGCAGCGGCTCGTGACCGAGCTGCTGCTCGGAGGGGCGCCCGTCGCATGAGCCAGATCCGGGTCCGGTCCACGGCGGAGCAGGTCCGCGACGCCGCCAGGGCGATCCGCCGGCGCAACATCGAGATGATCCAGGCCTCCGGCCTCGGGCACATCGGCGGGGACCTTTCGGCCGCCGACATCCTCGCCACGCTGTACCTGGCGGTGCTCAATGTGGATCCGGAGCACCCGGATGACCCGGAGCGCGACCGCTACATCCAGAGCAAGGGCCACGCTTCGGGCGTGCTGTACGCGACGCTTGCGGCGACCGGGTTCATCCCCGATGAGCTGCTCGACTCGTACATGGCCGACGGCTCGCCGCTGAACGGGCACCCCGACCGCAAAAGGGTCGCGGGTGTCGAGACCAACACGGGCCCGCTCGGCCATGGCCTTCCGATCGCGGTGGGCACCGCCATCGCGGCGCGCCTGGACGCCTCGCCGCGGCGCACGTTCGTGCTCTGCGGCGATGGCGAGCTGCAGGAGGGCTCCAACTGGGAGGCGATCATGACCGCGGGAAACCGCGGCCTCGACAACCTCGTCGCGATCATCGACCGCAACGGCCTCCAGCAGGGCGCGCGCACCGAGGACACCAACGGGCTCGATCCGCTCGACGCGAAGTTCGCCGCGTTCGGATGGGCCGTCCGCGAGATCGACGGCAACGATGTCGACGAGCTGCTCGCGACCTTCGCCGCGGTGCCGTTCGAACCGGGCAAGCCGAGCTGCGTGATCGCCCACACGGTCAAGGGCCGCGGCGTCTCGTTCATGGAGGATCGCGTCGAGTGGCACCACAAGGTCCCGACGGACGAGCAGGTCGAGCTCGCGCTCGAGGAACTGGGCGAATGACCGAACGCTTCGACTGCCGGGACGCGTTCCAGCGGACGCTGATCGAGCTCGCGGCCGCCGACGAGCGGATCGTCGCGGTCGTCAACGACTCGGTCGGCTCGAGCAGGCTCGGTGGGTTCGAGCGGGCGTATCCGGAGCGGCTCATCAACGTCGGGATCGCCGAGCAGAACATGGTCGGAGTCGGCGCCGGACTCGCCAACGGCGGTCGGATCCCGTTCGTTTCAGGCGCCGCGCCGTTTCTCACCGGACGTGCGCTCGAGCAGATCAAGGCCGACGTCGCGTACTCGGACGCGAACGTGAAGCTGTGCGGCCAGAGCCCGGGCATGGCCTACGGTCAGCTCGGTCCGACACATCACTCGATCGAGGACCTGGCGTGGCTGCGTGCGATCGCCAACCTCCCGGTGATCGTGCCCGCCGACCCGATCGAGACCGAGCAGGCGATCCGCTGGGCCGCACGCACGCACGGCCCGGCCTTCATCCGCGTGAGCCGATCGCCCGTCCGCGTCGTGCACGCCTCCGACCACGTCTTCGCTCCGGGTGTCGCGACCCGCCTGCGCGACGGCGACGACGTCACCGTCATCGCGTGCGGCACGATGGTCGAGCGAGCCCTCGACGCCGCCGACTCGCTGTCCGCGCTCGGCGTCGAGGCGAGGGTGCTCAACATGGCGACCGTACGTCCGCTCGATCGGGCGGCGATCGTCGGGGCGGCCGAAGAGACCGGCGCGATCGTCACCGTCGAGGAGCACACCGTCCACGGCGGGCTCGGCGGCGCGGTGGCCGAGGTCGTCGGCGTCGAGCGCCCCGTGCCGATGCGCCTGTGCGGCGTGCCCGGCGTGTTCGCGCCGACGGGCTCGACCGAGGAGCTGTTCCAGCGCTTCGGCCTGACGGTCGCGGGGATCGTCGACGCCTGCCTCGGTCTCCTCCGCGCCCAGAGGGCGGCGTAATGCTGCTGGCGATCGACCAGGGCACGTCGAGCACCAAGGCGGTGCTGGTCGATGCCGGCGGCGCCATCGTCGCGCGCGGCGCGGCCGCCGTCGGCTGCTCGTACCCGCGCCCCGGCTGGGTCGAGCAGGACGCGGAGGAGATCTGGGCCAGCGTGCTCACCGCCGTCGCGGCGTGCCTGTCGCAGTCGCCCGGCACCCCGCCCGTCGCGCTCGCGCTGACCAACCAGCGCGAGTCGGCGGTGGCGTGGCAGCGGGCCGGCGGCGCTCCGGTGGGACCGGTCATCGGGTGGCAGGACCGGCGAACGGCCGACAGTTGCGCAGCGCTTGGAGCGGACGAGGCGCTGATCCGGTCGCGCACCGGTCTCGAGCTCGATCCGATGTTCTCCGCCACCAAGCTGCGCTGGCTGCTCGACCGCGCTCCAGGCCGGCTGCTGTGCGCGGGCACGATCGACGCCTACCTGATCTTCAAGCTCACCGGGGGAAGCGTGTTCGCGTGTGAGGCCGGCAACGCGTCGCGGACGCTGCTGATGGACCTGCGCGAAATCGCGTGGGACCCCGAGCTGCTCGACCTCTTCGCGATACCCCCTGAGGTCCTCCCCGAGATCCGCCGTTCGGACGGCGGCTTCGGCCGCACGGCGGCGATCGGCGCCCTCCCCGGCGGCCTGCCGATCGTCGCCGTGCTGGCCGACTCCCATGCCGCGCTCTATGGACATGGCTGCTTCGCTCCGGATACGGGAAAGGCCACGTACGGCACGGGCACGTCGGTGATGACCCCGTCGGAGACGCTGGTGGCCGACGGCGACGGCGTCGCCCAGACCCTCGCGTGGCTGACCGACTCGCCGACCTGGGCGTTCGAGGGCAACATCATCGCCAGCGGCGCCGCGCTCGAGTGGATGGCGGCAACGCTCGGCCTCTCCGGCGCGGCCGCGCTGGAGGCGCTCGCCCACGAGGCGGATTCTGCGGGCGGCGTGAGCTTCGTGCCGGCCTTCTCGGGTCTCGGCGCGCCGTACTGGGACCGCGGTGCTCAGGCCCTGCTCGAGGGCATGACGCTTGGAACCCGGCCCGCTCACCTCGCCCGCGCCGCGATCGAGTCCGTCGCGCACCAGGTGTGTGACGTGCTCGACGCGATCGACGCGGTCAGCAAGCACTCGCTGGAGGTCCTCCACGCCGATGGCGGGGCCAGCGCCAGCGATCTCGTCATGCAGACGCAGGCCGATCTCGCGGGCCGGCCGGTGCTCGCCAGCACCGCGGCCGAGATGTCCGCGCTCGGCGTCGCGCACATGGCGGGCGCCGCGCTCGGCATGTGGGACGCGACCGCGCCGCCTTCGGGTCCGGCACGTGAGTTCAGTTCTGGGATCGATGACTCCGAACGCAGCGTGCGCCGCGCTGACTGGAGCGCGGCTGTCCGGCGCGCTCGACCCGCCGTGGAGGCCTTGCGATGACCCCGAACCCGTTGCTTCGACTGATGACGAAAGTCGCGCAGCTCTACTACGAGCAGGGCTTGCGGCAGGCCGAGATCGCCGAGCGCCTGGATCTCTCGCAGTCGCGTGTGTCGCGCCTGCTCAAGCAGGCTGAGACCGAGGGCATCGTCCGCACCACCGTGGCCGTTCCGCAGGGCTTTCACCCGGAGCTGGAGGACCGGCTGCAGGTGCTCTACGGCCTGCGCGAGGCGGTCGTCGCCGACATCGATCGCGACGACGACCAGGAGGCGCTCCGCGGCATCGGCGCGGCGGCCGCGGCGTGGCTGGAGACGACGGTCACCACGGGCGAGATCGTCGGGATCTCCTCCTGGAGCGAGACGCTGCTGGCGATGCTCGACAACATGCACCCCCAGATCCGCCCAGGCGCCGAAGGGGTCGTGCAGATCCTCGGAGGAACCGGCAACCCGGCCGCCGAGGGGCATGCGACGCGGCTCACGAGCCGGCTCGCACAGCTCGTCGGCGGCGAGGCGCGGTTCCTGCCCGCGCCGGGCGTCGTCGGTTCACCGCAGAGCCGGCGGGCGATGCTCGACGACCCGTTCATCGCCGCGTCGATGCGTTGGATGGACGAGATCACGCTGGCCATCGTCGGCATCGGCGCGCTCATGCCGTCCAAGCTGCTGGCGGCGAGCGGCAACATCTTCACCGAGGAGGAGCTGCGCGAACTGCAGGACCTCGGCGCGGTTGGGGACATCTGCCTGCGCTTCTTCGACGCCCAGGGCGTGCCCGTCGGCTCTCCGCTCGACGATCGCGTGATCGGGATCGACCTCGAGCGGCTCAGGAAGCCCAAGCGCACGGTCGCGCTCGCGGGCGGCCCGCGCAAGTTCACGGCGATCCAGGGCGCGCTCCGCGGGCGCTTCGTGAACGTGCTGATCACCGATCGGTTCACGGCCGAGCGGCTCGCCGGCGACTGGCGCCCGGTGCTGACCGGCGCGGAGACGGCGCGGTGAGCGCCCACGCCGCGCCGACGCCGCGGACGATCCCGTGGCGCTGGATCATCGCCGGCGCGGCGGCCGTCGTCCTAGCGGCGATGGCCCTCGACGCGACCTGGCGCAGCGACAAGGCGCCGCGCGTCACCGGGCCGCCGAAGTTCAACCTCGCGACCTACGGCGCCAGGAACTATCCGAAGGTCGTCGCGGCGATCGACCAGCGCGCGGTCGCGTTCCGCGAGCTCGCCGCGGCGCTGGAGAGCGATCCGGACGCGGCGGGCAGGCGGTATGGGGTCCGGCAGGGCTCAAGCCCGTTCAACTTCTCCATCAAGGGGACGGGGGTCGCCGGCAAGAACCAGTCCGGGCTGCTCGCCGTCAAGGTCGCGGGCGCGAAGGGCATCAGCGTCAACGTCCAGGTCGGCCCGGCGATCAACGGCACATCGCTCCGCGACGCCGCGGGCTTCATCAACTTCAACCAGTTCATCAACCAGGGCGACTACGCCGACGCCGGCACCGCGCTCAACGATCAGGTCAAGGCGAAGGTCCTGGCGGGCATCGACCCGGCGAGCCTGAAGGGCAAGCGGATCGCCTTCACCGGAGCGTTCACCTATCTGGCGCCGACGGTGATGACGATCACCCCGGTCCGCCTGGAGGTGTCGGGGTGAACACCGTCATGCGCGCTCGCGGCGTGACCAAGGTCTACGGCGCCACGCACGCCCTGCGCGGAGTCGACTTCGCGGTGACAGCGGGACGCGTGACCGCGCTGTGCGGCGAGAACGGGGCCGGCAAGTCGACGCTCATGAAGCTCCTGGCAGGCATCGAGACCCCGACGACCGGTGCGCTCGAGCTCGACGGCGAGCCCGTCAGCTTCCGCTCCGCGCGCGATGCCGCCGACCGCGGGATCGTGATCATCCACCAGGAGCTCAGCCTGTTCGCGAACCTCAGCGTCGCCGACAACCTGTTCATGGCGCGCGAGCGCGTGCGCGCGGGCGGCCTGGTCATCGACCGTCGCTCGCAGCGGGAGACCGCGGTATCGCTGCTCCGGCGCCTTGAGGAGCCGATCGACCCGCAGACCCTGGTCGGCGCCCTGCGCCTCGGCCAGCAGCAGATCGTCGAGATCGCCCGCGCGCTCGCGCAGGACGCGCGCGTGCTGATCATGGACGAGCCGACCTCGGCGCTCAGCACCGCGGAGGTCGAGATCCTGTTCCGGATCATCCGCGAGCTCACGGCGGGCGGCGTCGCGATCGTCTATATCTCGCACCATCTCGACGAGGCGCTCGAGATCGCCGATGACGTCGTCGTCGTCCGCGACGGGCGGGTGGTGGCGTCGGCCCAGGCGGCGGACGTCGACCTCACGTGGATCGTCGGGCACATGGTCGGACGCAATCCCGACGACCTGTTCGGCGAGGTGCACGCGACGCCGGGCGACGAGCGCCTGCGCGTGGAGGGACTGACGGTGCCGGACCCCTCCACGCCCGGCCGGCTTGCCGTCGACGGGGTGGGCTTCGAGATCCGCGCCGGCGAGGTCGTGGGCCTCTACGGGCTGATGGGCGCCGGACGGACGGAGCTGCTCGAGGCGCTCGCGGGAAGGCTCGCCACGGCGTCGGGGACGATCACCGTCGACGGCGCGCCGATCACCGGTGCGGTGCGCGAGCGGCTCGCCGAGGGCATCGCGCTCGTCCCGGAGGACCGGCAGCGCGACGGCCTGGTCGGCGTCATGTCGGTCGGACAGAACCTGTCGCTCGCGGGGCTGCGCCGGTTCGTCCGCGGGGCGTGGGTGTCGCGCGACGCCGAGGACGCCGCCGTCCGCAAGGTGATGCGCGACGTGACGGTCAAGGCGTCCGGCCCGGACGCGCCGATCGGATCGCTCAGCGGCGGCAATCAGCAGAAGGTGGTCGTCGGCCGCGCGCTGCTGACCGAGCCCCGCGTGCTGCTGCTCGACGAGCCGACCCGCGGGATCGACGTAGGCGCCAAGGCGGACATCTTCGCGCTCGTCGCGAGCTTGGCCGGGCGCGGGATGGCGGTCCTGTTCGCCACCTCGGAGATCGAGGAGGCGCTGCACGTGCCGGACCGGCTGCTGGTGATGGCGAGGGGAAGGGTCGTGCGCGAGTTCCGCCGGGGCTCGGGCACGAGAGAGGAGATCATGGTGGCTTCCGAGGGACTCGAGCGCGAGCCGGCAGGGGCGGGACGATGAGTGCCGCGCCGACCACCGAGGCCCCGCCGCTGACGGCCTCCGACGCGCCCGCCACCGCCGAGGGCCGCCGGGTGCGGATCGCGGGACTGCTGTTCGAGCTGCGTGCGTTCATCGCGCTGATCGTGATCATCGTCGTCTTCGCGGTGCTCTCGGACTCCTATCTGACCTGGGACAACCTGGTCACGATGACCAAGCACGTCGCGATCAACGCGTTCTTGGCGATCGGGATGCTGATGGTGATCCTGACGGGCGGCATCGACCTCTCGGTCGGCTCGATCGTCGGGCTGTCGGGGATCGTCGCCGGCGTGCTGCTCGAGGGCCTGCATCTCGGCTTCGCAGGGACCGTCGTGTACCTGCCGGTGTGGGGCGTGATCGTGTGCGCGCTCGCCGTCGGCACCGGCGTGGGTGCCGCCAACGGCGTGCTCGTGACGCGCTTCAACGTCGCCCCGTTCATCGCCACGCTCGGCTCTCTGTACATGGTCCGGGGCGTCGCCCTCCTGATCTCCAACGGTCAGACGTATCCCAACCTGGGCGGGAGCCCGCAGCTCGGCAACACCGGCTTCGACTTCCTCGGGTCGGGCAAGATCGTGGGGATCCCGACGGCGATCTGGCTCATGGTGCTGTTCGCCCTCGTCGCGGTGTTCCTGACGCGTAAGACGCCCTTCGGGCGCTGGATCTACGCGCTCGGGGGCAACAAGCGGGCCGCCGAGCTCGCCGGTGTGCCGGTGCGCAAAGTGACGGTCCGCGTCTACATGATCTCCGGCTTCTGTGCGGCGATGTCCGGGCTGATCATCGCATCGGAGCTCACCTCGGCCGCCCCGCAGGCCGGCGTCTCGTTCGAGCTCAACGCCATCGCCGCCGTGGTCATCGGCGGCACCTCGCTGATGGGGGGTCGCGGCAACGTGCGCGGCGCGCTCATCGGCGCGTTCGTCATCGGGTTCCTCGCCGACGGGCTCGTGATCGTCGGGGTGTCGACCTTCTGGCAGACCTTCATCAAGGGCGGAGTGATCGTCCTCGCCGTGATCCTCGATCAGGGCCAGCAACGAATCCAGCGCCGCGGCGCTGCGCTCGCCGCCGCGGCGGCAACTCAACCGAAGCCCGCAGTGACGTAGCAACCAGCACCAACGGAGGAGGATCAAGTGTTCAACCCCAATCGGGGCAGGCTGGTGGCTGCCCTCAGCTTCGCCGTGCTCGCTCTCACGGCGTGCGGCTCCAGCAGCTCGGACTCGAGCTCGGGATCCGCGTCGAAGTCGACGCCCGCGGCGAGCAAGGGCGGCGGCCTGATCGCCGTCATCACGCCGGCCGTCGACAACCCGTTCTTCAAGGCCGAGGCCGATGCGGCGGTCGCCGAGGCCAAGAAGCTCGGCTACCAGACCTCGGCGGCGTCGCACGACGACGACCCGAACAAGCAGAGCCAGCTGATCGACACCGCGATCTCCCGCAAGGCCAAGGCGATCATCCTCGACAACGCGGGAGCCGACGCCTCGATCGGCGCGGTCAAGAAGGCCAACGACGCCGGCATCCCGGTGTTCCTGATCGACCGCGAGATCAACGCGACCGGGATCGCCAAGGCGCAGATCGTCTCCAACAACGCCCAGGGCGCGCAACTCGGCGGGGCGGAATTCGTGAAGGCGATGGGCGGCAAGGGCAAGTACGTGGAGCTCGTCGGGCACGCGACCGACACCAACGCCGGCGTGCGGTCAAAGGGCTATGAGGACGCGATCACCCAGGTCCCGGCGCTCAAGCAGGTCGCCAAGCAGAACGCCGACTGGGACCAGCAGAAGGCGTTCAACACGATGGAGACGATTCTGCAGCGCAACCAGGACATCCAGGGCGTCATCGCGGGCAACGACACGATGGCGCTCGGCGCCGTTGCCGCGCTCAAGGCGCACGGGCTGAGCAAGAAGGTCAAGGTCGTCGGCTTCGACGGCAGCCCGGACGCGGTGGCGCAGATCAAGGCGGGCACGATGGACGCCACCGTCCTTCAGCCCGCGGCCCAACTCGCCCAGCTCGCCGTCGACCAGGCGGACAAGTTCATCAAGACCGGGAGCACCGGCCAGCCCGAGAAGCAGTCGATCGATTGCACGTTGGTCACCAAGACCAACGCCGACAAGGTCGGCGTGTTCTCGATCAGCCAGTAAGCCCGGGTCCACAGGCTCCGCCGCCCGCCACGGCGGCGCGAGACGTGCGCCGGCCGCGCTCCTCGCGGCCGGCGCACCCGTCCCAACCATCAGCCGTTCGAGCAGGAGGAGATGGAAGTGCCGAGTACCCGAGCTGAAGTCATGTTCGTCCGTCGCGGGCTCCTCGCCGCCGCGGCGATCTGCCTCCTTGCGCTGGTGGCCTGGTTCTCCGGGCACACCGCCACCGCGCACGCCGCGACGTCGTCGCGCGCGGCGCTGCGCACCGTCGTCACCACCGACATGGAGCAGGACGACTACGACGAGCTGATCCGCTACCTGCTCTACACGAACGAGATCGACACGCAGGGCATCGTCTACAGCGCGTCCCGGTTTCACTGGTCGGGCGACGGCAAGGGGACGTTGTACTTCCATAGTGGCCGCGAGTACACGACGCCGCAGACGTCGTGGCGCTGGACGGGCAACACGACGATCGAGGACCAGGTCCTGCCGGCGTACGCCGCGTCGTATCCGAACCTCCACGCGCAGGATCCGGCGTTTCCGACGCCGGACTACCTCAAGAGCATCACGAAGCTCGGCAACGTCGACTTCGAGGGCGAGATGGACCACGACACGCCGGGGTCGGACCTGATCAAGGCGCGGCTGCTCGACGACGATCCGCGGCCGCTGTGGCTGCAGGTGTGGGGTGGCATGAACACGGTCGGCCGCGCGCTGAAGTCGATCGAGGACCAGTACAAGGGCACGGCCGACTGGCCGGCGCTGTACAACAAGATCTCGGCCAAGACGATCATCAGCGCCAACAGCACGACCCAGGACGACGTCTACGCCAACTACGTCAAGCTCGACTGGCCCGACGTTCCGGTCTACAACCAGGGCAGCGGCAGCTGGGGCTATCTGCGGACCGCCGCGCAGACATCGCCCCAGCCGGCCGACCAGGACTACTTCGGCTCGACGTGGACCAAGCAGAACGTGCTCGACGTCGGTCCCCTCGGCGCGCTCTACTACACCTGGGGCGACGGCCGCCAGATGGCCGGCGACCAACTCGATGTGTTCGGCCTGGTGCCGTATCCGTCGGGCTACTTCATCCCGCCGCCCGGCCGGCCGCAGTACGCGTTCATCTCCGAGGGCGATGACCCCGCCTATCTGAACCTGTTCGACAATGGCCTGCGCGGCTGGCAGGACCCGACGTGGGGCGGCTTCGGGGGGCGCGACACGCGGAGCGGCGCGACGTCGCTGTGGAATGCGAACACGCGCGAGAGCGACGAGTCCGGCGCGCCGTCGGCGAGCCAGACGCTGACGACTGCGGCCACCGTCGGTGACAGCGCACTGAAGGTCCCGGCGACGACCGGCTTCAGCGCGGGCGACCCCATCAGGATCGACACCGGCACTGCGACTGAGGCGTCGACGATCGCGTCCGTGGCGGCGGGCGTACTCAACCTCGCAGCGCCGCTGGGCAAGCCGCACGCGGCGGCGGCCCCCGTCGTCGGGTATGGGAAGGCCGGCTTCGGCAGCGCCCGATACGTGAGCATCGCGCAGCGCGACTTCGCGAACCGCCTGCGATGGACCGTCACGCCGAGCTACGCGAACGCCAACCACGCTCCGGTCGTGACCGTGCCGGCGCTCGACCGTTCGGCGGCCGCGGGCGACACGGTCGTCCTCGACGGGTCCGCGACGGACCCCGACGGCAATGCACTCACCTACAAGTGGTGGGAGTACAAGGACGTCGACACCTACCCCGGGGCGATCGCGTTCGCGAGTGCCACGACGGCGAAGACCAGCTTCGTGGTTCCCGGAGACGCCAGGCCCGGACAGACGATCCACGCCATCCTCGAGGTCACCGACAACGGCAGCCCCTCGCTGACGCGCTACGCCCGCGTCGTCGTAACCGTGGCTGCGAGCGCCCCGACGACCATCGGGGCGTCCGTCTCGGCGACCTTGTCGTTGACGCTGGGCGCGACGCCCTCGTTCGGCGCGTTCACGCCGGGCGTGACGAAGGACTACGACGCGTCGATGACGGCCACCGTCATCTCGACGGCCGGCGACGCGGCGCTGAGCGTCGTGGACCCGAGCTCGACGGCTCCGGGCCACCTGGTCAACGCGGCCTTCTCGCTGCCGCAGGCGCTGCGGGCGACGGCCTCGTCGCCGGGCGGCGCGGCCGCGCCCGGCGGGGCGGTATCCGGAGCATCGCTGATGCTCGAAAGCTGGGCCGCACCGATCTCGAATGATCCGGTGACGGTCGCGTTCAAGCAATCGATCGGCGCCAACGACGCGCTCCGCACCGGGTCGTACTCGAAGACGCTCACGTTCACGCTGTCGACGACGACCCCCTAGCGGATCGCAGCCGGCGCCGCCACGGCGGCGCCGGCTCGGACCGCAACGATCGAACACGCGCGAGTTGACGCTTCGGCGCGACCGCAGCTATTGTGGTCGGTGTCTATTCGTATATGAATAGAAATTCACGATCAGGCGCTCGGCGATACGGCCCACGAGGAGGAGCTGCCCGATCCACAGCAAACGTCCGCGGCGCCCGGAAGGCGCCGTGGCTGAGCAGAGGAGAGGGAAGTGCCAAGGTCCATCGAGGTGTCGCGGCTGCCTGCGACGACCATGCTCATCGCTGCGCTGCTGGTGCTCGCGGCGGCCACCGCGGTCCGCCCGCCGCGCGCCGCCGCGGCGACGGCCAAGCCCCGTGTCATCGTCACCACCGACGGCGAGGTGGATGACCAGGACTCGTTCAAGCGATTCCTGCTCTACACCGACGACTTCGACGTTCGCGGCATCGTCTACAGCGCTTCGAAATGGCATTGGAAAGGTGACGGCAAGGGGACGCTGTTCACCTCGCCGACGAACTCCGCTCGCTACGGGACGCGGACGGATCTCCGCTGGCCTGGTGAGCAGTGGATCCAGGACGACATCGGCCGCTACGCGCAGGACTATCCGAATCTCGTCAAGAACGATCCGGGCTACCCGAAGCCGGATCAGCTCCTGAGCCTCGTCAAGGTCGGAAACATCGACTTCGAGGGCGAGATGTCATCTGACACCGACGGCTCGAACCTGATCAAGTCGGTCCTGCTCGATGACGACCCGTCGACGGTCGAGCTGCAGGCGTGGGGCGGCATCAACACGATCGCCCGCGCACTGAAGTCCATTCAGGACCAGTATCAGGGCACCCCGCAGTGGCCGGCGATCTACGACAAGGTTTCCAGGAAGGCCCTGATCTACGACATCTCCGGCCAGGACATCACCTACGCCAGCTACGTCGCGCCCAACTGGCCCTCGATCCGCTACATCTTCAACGGCACCCAGTACAACGCCTGGGGCTACGCGTGGAGCGGCAACGTCCCGTCGGTGTTCCAGCCCTTGTTCCGCGGGCCGTGGCTACTCCCGAACATCGTGCTCAATCACGGCGCGCTGCTCGCTTCGTACTACACCGTCGGCGACGGCCGGGCGATCCAGAATGACCCTGAGGACACGTTCGGGGCCAACACCAACGCCTTGCAGCGCGGCGACTTCATCTCCGAGGGTGACAACCCGTCCTGGATGCTCGCGCTCGGCCAGTCGCTCGGGTTCGGCAACCAGGTCGACGACCCGACGATCGGCGGCTGGGCCGGTCGCTTCGCCCGCACCCCCGGCACTCCGGGCGGCTACCAGGACGGCGCGAGCGTCCGCGACAGCAGCCCGTACACGAACACGACGACCACGCTGACCGCGGCTGCCCCCGCCGGGACGACGAACCTCAAGGTCGCGAGCGTCGGCGGACTCGCGGCCGGCGACACGATCGGCGTCGACACCGGCGCCGCTCGTGAGACCGCCACGATCGTGACGGTCGGCACCGCGACGGCGAACACGACGCTGCTCGCGCCTGCCGCGGCCGGCGATACGAACGTCAAGGTCCCCAGCGTCGGCGGCTTCGCCGTCGGCGCTCCGGCGACGATCGACGGCGAGCCGGTCACGGTGACGGCGGTCGGGACCGCCGGCCGCGCGACCACGCTCTCGGCCGCCACCGTCGCCGGCGCGACCAACATCAAGGTCGCGTCGGTCAATGGGCTCGTCGCCGGCGACACGCTGCTCGTCGACACCGGTGCGAACGCCGAGACCGTCAGGATCGCGACCGTCGGGACGAGCGGCGCCGCAGGCACCGGCGTGAGCCTCGTGTCCGCCCTCGGCAACGCCCACGCGACTGCCGCCGCCGTGCGCGACCAGACCCAGTCGGGCACCGGGGTGACGTTCACGCCGGCGCTCACGGCGGCGCATCCGGCCGGCGCGGCTGCAAGTACGGCCGGCTCGGGCGTCACGCTGTCGGCGCCGCTGGCGGCGGCGCATGCGGCGGGCGCATCGCTGACCGACAGCTTCAACGGCGCCTACCCGACGTCGCGGTGGTTCGACGCCATCGAGAGCGACTTCGCCGCCCGGGCGAACTGGGCCGTGAACGACTTCGCACACGCGAACCATCCGCCGGTCCCGGACGTCGACGTGCACAACCTCGTCGTGCCGCCGGGCCAGCGCGTCACCCTGCACGCGTCGGCGACGGACCCCGACGGCAACAGCGTCGCGTTCCACTGGTTCGAATACGACGAGATCGACACCTTCGCCGGGTCGGTCGCACTGACCGATCCGGACACCGCCACGCCGAGCTTCACCGTCCCGGCGAACGCCAAGCCCGATGACACGATCCAGCTGATCCTGACCGCCACCGATACCGGGACGCCGGCGATCTCGCGCTACCAGCGCGTCGTCGTCACGGTCGGCACGCCGGTGCCGGGACAGGTCGGCGGCACGGTGCCGGCGACGCTCTCGCTCACGCTCGGCGCGCCGGCGACGTTCGGTGCCTTCACTCCGGGCCTGGCGAAGGACTACACCGCCGCCATGACCGCGAACGTGGTCTCGAGCGCAGGTGACGCCGCGTTGAGCATCGCGGATGGCGGTGCGACCGCGCCGGGCCACCTGGTCAACGGCGCGTTCTCGCTGCCGAGCGCGCTGCAGGCGGCGGCCTCGTCGCCGGGTGGCACGGCCACTGGCGGTGGGGCGATCTCCGCGTCGGCGCTGACACTGGAGACGTGGGCCGCGCCGATCTCGAACGATCCGGTGGCGGTCGCGTTCAAGCAGTCGATCGGTGCCAACGACCCACTGCGGACGGGGTCGTACTCGAAGACCCTGACCGTCACGTTGTCGACGACCACGCCGTAGCGCTGTCGGCTGCCGTCTCCCGCCGCGGCGGGAGACGGCAGCGTCCGGGGCTCCGGCACGTCGCCTTCAGGGTCGACGACGGAGTGCGCGGCGTGCCCACTCAAGGCGCGCGGATCGTGGCAGGATCTCTGAGTATGAACCGCCCCTTGCTCCTGCTGGTCTCCGCGGTTGCCGTGCTGGCCGCCACCACTCCTGCGCAGGCTGCCGCGAAGAAGAGCTGTACGAGCGGCGGCGCCAAGATCCTGGCCAGCGACGGCACCCTCAGCGTGGTCTCCATCACCCCGAAGGAGCGCCACGGGGAGCAGCCGCCGGACATCGTCTACGGCTGCACCAACGCCAACGGCACGCGGTTCAAGCTGTTCACGGCGTTCCTCGACGACGAGAGCGACACGTGGAGCCTGGTCGGCGGTCGCTACATCGGCGTCTTCCGGCGCATCGCGGAGGGCGTGAGCGGGGAGAGCTTCGGCGACACCTGGGACGCCCGCAAGCATCGCGCGCTTTACCACACGAAGTCGTGCGACAACGTGCAGATCGACCCGAGCAGCGACGAGAACCCCTCCGGCCCGGACGCCGTGGTGTTCTTCGGCGGCGGCGGGATGGCCTACTCGTGCATCAACACCTTCCTCGTCGATGCCAAGGGCGACCGGCCGCTCGAGCCGGCGGGCACCGCCGTGACGGGGATGGCCGTGACGCCCGACGGCGGCCGGCTCTACTACCTCGTCGGCGACGTCGCGAAGTCGGTGACGGTGTAGGTCAGAGAGGATGCGGTCACCGGGTTCCTCGGGTTGACGGCGCTCAGCGGTTCCAGTCTGGTGACCCGCCCTTCGTGAGGCGCTTCGTCCTGCCGCCCGTGTACGGCGCGGTGACGACGTACCCGGTGCCGCCGAAGATCTCTCCCCCGCTCGTGCCGAGGATCGTCGTCCCGTCGGCCGAGAGCCCGGCGGCGATGAACCCCTCGGACTTGGAGCCGATCACCTTCTCCTTGCCGGTGCTCGGGTTGACGGTCACGACGTAGCTCGTGTCCTGTCCCCCGAAGTCGGCGAGCAGGCGCGTGCCGTCGGCAGACCAGTCGACCGGGACCAGCCCGGAGAGCAGATAGGGAACCTTGTCGTGGGTCAGCTGGCTGCTGCCGCTGCCGTCCGGGTTCACCAGCGCGATGTCGAACTTCGGGTTGTCGCCCTTGCGTGGCGGCCGCTTCCAATGGGTGTAGGCGATCTTCTGCGGCCCCCACACGGGGTATTCGCTGCGACCGTCGGTGCGCAGCGGCGTGGGCGTGCCGCCCGCGGTCGTGACGACGAACAGGTTCGTGGCGGCGAAGGTCGAGCGGTTGGACCGGGCGACGCCGTAGACGAGCGCTCCGCTCTGGGGCGAGAAGGAGGCGCCGAAGAAGTACCCGGTCGCGACGGCGCGGCTCTGGCCCGTGACGCGGTCGATCAGGTTCAGCGTCGACGCGCCGTTCAGCGGGCCCGAGCTCTGGGCGACGTAGCGGCCGTCCGGCGACCACGCGAAGGCGCCGTAGATCACGTGTGAGAGCAGCAGCTTCGGCGCCCCACCGGCGACCGGGAGCTCGTCGAGCTGCGGATCGTCGCCGTCTGCGCCGGCGACGTAGATCACCGCCGTACCGTCGGGCGAGAGGTGCGCCTGCGTGCCGGTGGCCAGCCGGCGCGAGCCGGAGCCGTCGTCGTTGGCGATGTAGATGCCGCGGTTGGCCGTGCCCTTCTCATAGACGATCGAGGCCTGGGCCGGAGCGGCGACGAAGAACAGGACGATGGCGACGAGTGCTGAGCGCATTGCCCTCGATCCTAAGCGCAGAAGCGGGCGTCCTCCAACGTTCGGGGAGGAAGCGTCAAAAGTTCAGGGCTGACAACCAGGGTGGGCGCCGCCTAGGGTGCCCGGCGATGCGCGGGAGACTCGTCCTGGCAATGCTCGTCGTGGCGCTCACGCCGGACCCGGCCCAGGCGGTGTCGGGCGGCGCGACGCTGCCGATCGCGCAAGCTCCCTACATCGCGTGGCTCGGTGGGGTGTGCACGGGCACGCTGATCTCGCCGACGCGCGTCCTCACCGCCGCGCATTGCCTCGACGGGCAGGACGTGGCGGACGCGCAGGTGCTGATCGGCGTCGACGGCAACGCGCCGCCGGGTGGCGTGAGCAAATACGCCGTGCCGGTTCGTGGGTACGCCGTCCACCCGAAGTTCAAGTTGGCGTTTCCGTTCGCGCATAAGAGCCCCCAGGACGCGATCGCGGTCAATGACGTCGGGCTGATCCTGCTGAAGAAGCCGATCCGGACGATCGCGCCGGTCCGCCTAGCCGGCGCGGGCGACGGCGCGCTGGAGGTGGGCGGGACGGCCGCGGCGATCCTCGGCTACGGCAACAACGCGCCGGAGACCGACACGGGTCCCCCGCGCGTCCCACTGCAGCAGGGCACGCTGAGCGTGCTCGGCGCGAGCGATTGCGAAACGGTGTATCCGCGGGCGATCGCGGCCACGATGATCTGCACCGCGGACGCCGCGCATCAGGCTGCGCCGTTCGTCATGCCGTGCCCGGGCGATAGCGGCGGGCCCGTGATCGTGCAGACCCCGAGCGGGCCGGTACAGGTCGGCATCATGAGCTGGGGGGCCGAAGTGATGGAGGTCGGCTGCGGCGAGCGCGCGCTGCCGAACGTCGCCATGCGGGTCTCGTCGTTCGCCTCGTTCATCAACCAGGCGAAGCCGGCCATCGAGCCCTACACCACCGGCCCTGGCTTTCGCCACCCGCGCATCCGCGGCATCGCCCGGGTCGGGAACACGGTGACCTGCCAGCCCCCGAAGATCGGCGGCGCGCCGTTCAAGCTGTCATACCAGTGGTCGGTCGGGACCAGCCGCGGGAGCTTCCGGACGCTCCGCCACGCCCACGGGCGGACGCTGAAGATCACAAAGGCGATCTACAAGAGCGCGCGCCCGGCCAACGGGCGGATCGTCTTCTGCACCGCCACCGCGCGCAACGCGGGCGGGAGCCTCGATACCGGACTGGCCGCCACGCGGTTGAGGAAGTAGCTCGAGCCTCGCGTCGCCGCCATCACCTGCAGCGTCCCGGGTGAGGGCCGGCTCGGTGCTCAGGCCACCGTCGCGATACCCGGCCCGACCGGCTCATGGGGCTCCCATGGGAGCCGCAGCATTCCCACCGGGACCTCGAGCGCGGTGAACCCTGGCGGCGCCGCCGTTGTCGCCTGCTCGCCGGTACGGTCGGCGAGGTAGGGAGTGAGGAAGCGGCCGGCGATCTTGGTCGGCGGCCACCACAGCGGACGCTCGAGCGAGCCGGCCGGGGCCCGCTCGCCGGTCCCGACCTCGTAGAAGCGCTCGCCGCCGGTGAACAGCATGCCTCGCAGCACCGGTCGGAACGGCTCGGGATCGTGGTCGACGATCAGCCGCGACGCGAGGTGATGCGCCACCGCGTCCGCCTGCTGGGTCGCCAAGCCGCCCTGCTTGATCGGGAAGTTGGTCGCGTCACCGGCCGCGTAGACATGCCGCAGTCCCTTCACGCGCCCGTGCACGTCGACGGCGATGAACCCGTAGTCGCTCTCGCCCGGCACGCCGGCCAGCTGCGGCCCGCGCACCAGCGGCAGCGCCACGACGCGGTCGACCTCCAGCATCCGGCCGCCGCGATCGAGCGCGACGACGCCGGCGCTGACGTCGGCATAGCTGCTCCCGATGAATTCGATCCCGAGGCGCTCCAAGCGATCGGCGACATCGCCGGACGCCGTCGCTCCGAACACCTCCAGCGGCTCGGCCTCCGGCGTGACGAGGTACAGCTCGGCGCCGCCGCGCCCGCTGCTGCGCGCCGCGCGCGCGGTCATGATCGCGAGCTCGTAGAGCGGCAGCGTCCACCCCGTGAGCGTCGGTGCGATGAACGCGATCCGTCCGACCGCGCCGCCCCGCAGATCGCCGACGAGGTCACGCATGTCGTCCGCGCTCCCGCGACTGCCGAACGTGATGGCGTCCGCAAATGCGGGCACGGTGCGCGCGCCCACGGCGACGACCAGCGTCCCGTACGGCAGCCGCACTCCGTCGCCGCCCGTCAACTCCCGCGCGGCGGGGTCGACCGACTGCACCGAAGCGTGCACGAGCTCGACGCCGAACTCCTCGGCGAACTCCTCCAGCGGGAGCCGGAACGGATCGCCGAAGCCGAACGGCTCAGCCACCGTCATCGGGCGGTAGACGAAATCCGGCTCCGCAGCGACGAGCGTGATGCGCACATCGGCGCCGACGAAGTCCCGCAGCGCCATCACCAACTCGAGCGCCGCGACTCCGCCACCGGCCACGACCACGTCGCCGACCGGAGCGGATACGCGATCCGCAAACATGCCCACACGCTACACCCGCACCGGCACACGGACAACTTCACCGTTCAGCATCGATCGATCGCAACCGCATGACCGTGAACCGGTGCGTCGGTCGCGTCGGTGGATCACCCAAAGCGGATGACGCGTACCGCGCCGCGCAGGGCAAGGTGGTGACCGTCGTGACCCGTGAACGATGGATGGCCGTCGCGTTCGCCGTCGGCTCGGTGTGCTTCCTGGTCGGGCCGTTTCCGGGCTACGCCGACCTCGTGGGCGAACGCGCCGACGCGATCACCTTCTTCGTTGGCTCGATCTTCTTCACGCTGGGCGGGGGACTCCAGACCTCGCTGGCGTTTCCTCGGCGCCACGAGCGAGCCGCCGGAAGGGCCGCGTGGTGGACCGCGACCGTTCAATCGGCAGGGACGGTGTTCTTCAACGTGTCGACCTTCCTCGCCCTCGACACGGCGTTCTCGAACCCCCTGTACAACCGGCTCGTCTGGCGGCCCGATGCGCTGGGCTCGGTGTGCTTCCTCGTCTCGGGCGTCATCGCCTACCGCGCGTCGCAGCGCCGCGGCTGGTTGCCCGCGCGCACGTCGCGCGGCTGGTGGGAGCCCGCCGTCAACCTGCTCGGCTGCGTCTTCTTCGGCATCTCTGCGGTCGCCGGCTACGTCGTTCCCTCGCGCGGATCCGCGCTCGACCTCGCGGCCGCGAACTGGAATACGTGTCTGGGAGCGGCGTGCTTTCTCGCCTGCGCGGTCGCCACGCTGCACACCGGCCACACGTCGAAGTCCCGGCACGCCGGCCTGCCGCCGGACGAGGCACGGCCCATCCCGGCTGCGTGATCTCGGTTCCTGGCGAGTCAGGCTTCGTCGCGCGATCACCCCGATCGGGCGATGCGCCTGACGCTGTGGGTGCGGGACGCTGCCGAGGAGATCGATCTTGAGGAGGCGGGCATGACCATCGCAGAGCCGACGTACTCCGACCACTACGGGACGGCGTTTCTCCGCCAACGAGCGCCCGACGAGCGCCTGCCCGAGCACGGGATGCCGGCCGTCGACGCGATGCGGCTGCTCGGCGAGGAGCTCGTGCTGGACGGGATCCCCATGCGCAACCTCGCGACGTTCGTGACGACGTGGATGGAGCCCGAGGCGCAGAGGGTCATCGCCGAGAACCTGCATCGCAACTACATCGACCACGCCGAGTACCCGCAGACCGCCGAGATCGAGCAGCGCTGCATCCGAATGCTGGCCGACCTCTTCCATGCGCCGGGCGAGACGACCGGCACACGGACCCAGGGCTCGTCGGAGGCGATCATGCTCGGCGCGCTGTGCCTGAAGTGGAAATGGCGGGCTCGCCGCGAACAGGCGGGGAAGGGAACAGAGCGCCCAAACCTCGTGTTCGGCGCCGACGTCCATGTCGTGTGGGAGAAGTTCTGTCGCTACTTCGATGTCGAGCCGCGCATCATCCCGCTGGCGCCCGACAAGCTGACGATCGGTCCCGACGACGTCGAGCCTCACGTGGACGAGAACACGATCGGCGTCGCCGCGGTCCTGGGCACCACCTTCACCGGACACGCCGACGACATCGCCGGCATCAACGACCTGCTTGTGCGCCTCAAGCACGACCGCGGCATCGACGTGCCACTGCACGTCGACGGCGCAAGCGGTGGCTTCGTCTGGCCGTTCCTGTATCCCGACACGCCCTGGGACTTCCGGCTCGAGCAGGTGCGCTCGATCAACGTGTCCGGGCACAAGTACGGGCTCGTCTACCCCGGGCTCGGCTGGCTCCTGTTCCGCGAACGCAGCGACCTGCCCGAGGACCTCGTCTTCTACGAGAACTACCTGGGCAAGCGCGACGCGACGTTCACGCTGAACTTCTCCACGGGCGCCGCCATGGTCCTGGCTCAGTACTACAACTTCGTCCGTTACGGTCGCGAGGGCTACGGCACCATCATGGAGACGATGCAGCACAATGCGCGCCTCCTGAGCGAGAGGATCGTCGCGACCGGCAACTTCGGACTGGTCGGTGAGCACCACAACGAACAGCTCCCGCTCGTCGCCTTCAAGCTCACCGCAGAGCGAGCGTACGACGAGTTCGACATCGCCTCCCAGCTCGCCGCCGAGCGCGGCTGGATGGTGCCCGCGTACACGCTGCCCCCGAACGCCGAGCACGTCACGATCCTGCGCGCGCTGTGCAAGGAGACCCTCGGGCAATCGCTCGTCGAGACGCTCGCCACCGACATCGAGCAGGCGTGCGCGACGCTCGACGAGAAGGGCGGGCTGCACGCACTCGATCGCCTGCGCGTCAAGACCGCCACCGGCTACTGATCGTCACGGACACTCCGGCCGCCCTCCCGGGGCGGTGGCGCGGGAGCAGGCACTCCCGCGCCGGCCCGATCAGGCGGCCTCGAGCGCGGCCTCGGCGTGCGACGCGTTCGCCGGCTGCGTCGCGGGGCGCGACTCGACGAGCAGCGCCGAGATCACCGCCCCGGCCGCGGCGACCGCCGCGAGGATGTAGAACGCGGTCGCGAAGCCGTGCGTGAGCGCCGCGCCGCCGGCCGCGGCGCTGCCGGGGTGCGCGGTGACCCAGTTCGACGTCGCGGTCGCCGCGATCGTCGTGACCGCCGCGGTGCCGATCGCACCGCCGATCTGCTGGGTCGTGTTGATGAGCCCCGACGCAACGCCCGCGTCGGCGTGTCGCACGCCCGCCAGCGCGCCGATGGTCATCGGGATGAAGACGAACGCCATCCCGAGCCCGGTCATCAGAAAGGCCGGGAAGAGATCCCAGAAGTAGTGGCCCTCCACCGGCAGCCGCGCGTAGAGCACGAGCCCGCCGGCCACGAGCAGCATTCCGGCCACGAGCGGCCCACGCAGGCCGATCCGCAGGGCCACGGCTTGAGCGACGTTCGCGAACACGACGATCGTGAGCGTCAGCGCGATGTACGCGACCCCGGTCTGGATCGCCGAATAGTGCAGCACCTGCTGCATGTACAGCGTGAGCAGGAAGAACTGGGAGAAGATCGCGGCGCCCGTCAAGAGGCCGGCGATGTTTGACCCGGTGAGCGTCCGCAGGCGGAACATCCGCATGGGGAGCAGCGGGGCCGCCGACCGAAGCTCGATCCCGACGAACCCGACGATCAGCGCGCCGGCCACGGCGAGCAGGACGACCGTCTCGGTGGCGCCCCAGCCGTGCTGGACGGCGTGCGTCATCGCGTAGACGAGCAGCATCAGGCCACCCGTGATCGACGCCGCGCCGGGCAGGTCGAAATGGCGGTGAGCAAGGTCCGCGCGGCTCTCGTCGAGCAAGCGCGGAGCCAGCGCGACCACGAGCACGCCGACGGGGACGTTGATGAAGAAGACCCACGACCAGCTCAGCGCGCTCGTCAGCGCGCCGCCGAGCAGGACGCCGGCAGCGCCGCCGCTACCGGACACCGCGCCCCAGATGCCGAGCGCGAGGTTGCGCTCGCGGCCCTCGGCGAAGGTCGTCATGAGGATCGAAAGCGCGGCGGGCGCGACGAGCGCCGCGCCGAGGCCCTGGAGCGCGCGGAACGCGATGAGTGATCCCGCGGACCATGCGAGGCCGTCGAGGAGGGAGCTGGCGGTGAAGAGCGCCAGCCCGGCCATGAACATGCGGCGCCGGCCGATGAGATCGGCCATCCGCCCGCCGAGCAGCAGCACCCCGCCAAACAGGATCGAGTAGGCGGTCACCACCCACTGCAGGCTCTCCTGGCTGAAGTGCAGGTCGGTCTTGATCGTCGGCAGCGCGACGTTCACGATCGCCACGTCGAGGACGACCATGAACTGCGCGGCGACGATCACCGCGAGGGCGATCCAGCGCCGCCGGTCGGCTCCGCGCGTGGCGGGCGCAGTCACCTGCGCGTACATATCTTGCATCTCGGACATCGCCCTTCAGGGTCGCGCGCAGGGCGCGCGCCGCCAGTACGGCGCTCAGGCATCGAGGGGTGCGGCTACCCGCCCGCCGGACCAGCCGCGACGCCGTCCGCCAGGTGGCTCGCGCGCAGCGTCAGCGCGACGTGGCGGAGGGCTCGTCCAGCACGCGGATGCACCGAGGCTACGGGCCGGGGCATATCGTCGGCGTATCGAAAATCGCATACGTGCCGGCAACACGACGCTGCCTTCAATGGCGGCGTGACCCGCAGCAGACCGGCACGAGCAACGATCCGGATTCGCCGGCGCCGTGCCGCCGGCGTGCTCCTGGCCAGCGTGGCGATCGCCGCAGCTCTTGACTCCAGGTCGCTGGTGTCGCCGTCGGTGACGGTGCGCTCGCCCTCCACCGCGTCCGCGCCCTCGCTCGCCGTATCTCCGGCCGGCCGCTCGCGCAACGAGCGGCGTGACGCGCTTGGCGAGGCCGGCGGTGCCGTTCCCGCCCGCACGACGGTCTTCGATGACGAGGTTCCGGGTGTCGCCAACCTCGATCCGGCCTTCCACCGCGCCCTGCGCCGTGCGGCAACCGATGCCGCGGCCGCCGGCGTCCACTTCATCGTCAACAGCGGCTGGCGCTCCCCGGCGTATGAGGACCAACTCCGCCGCGAGGCCGTCTCGAAGTACGGCTCAGAAGAGGAGGCCGCCCGGTGGGTGGCCACGGGCACCACGTCTGCTCACGTGTCGGGGGACGCGGTCGACATCGGGCCCGCCGATGCCACGCCGTGGCTGTCCGCACACGGCGCCGCGTACGGGCTCTGCCAGGTCTACGCCAACGAACCCTGGCACTACGAGCTGCGCCCGGAGGCCGTCGCTCACGGTTGCCCTGCCATGTACGCCGACCCCACTCAGGACCCAAGGACGCAGCAGTGACCAACGCAAGCCCACCCATGGAGCGAACATGAGCACAAAACTGCGGCCGTTGGCCGCCCTTGCCCTGCTCGCCCTGATCAGCACCGGCTGTGGTTCGAACGCAGCTTCCGAGACCGGCACCGCCAGCCGCTCCGGCAGCGCTGGTACCGCGAGCACCGCCCGTGAGAAGGGGATGAAGTTCGCGGCGTGCATGCGCGACAAGGGTGTCGGCGCGTTCCCGGACCCGGACGCGTCGGGCGAGTTGACCATCGATGGGATAGCGAACAGCTCGTCGCTGGACACGAACACCGCGGTGTTCAAGAAGGCCATCAGCGCGTGCAAGGACCTCGAGCCACCGGGGTTCACGGGCCACAAGCGGAGCGCCCGGGAGCAGGAGTATGCCCTCAAGTTCGCGCAGTGCATGCGCGACAACGGCGTAGGGGACTTCCCGGACCCCACCAGAGATGGGCCCCTCATCGACACGAATCGAATCCCATCCGCCGCAGGGAAGGGTGCTCGCAGCATTCCGGGGCTCGACGCCGCGGCGCACAAGTGCGGCGCTATCTACTCCGGCGAGCTGGGACTGAAGGGCCAGTGACGCGCAAGACGTCGGCGCTGGCCGTCCTGGTTGCCGCAGCGGTCATCGGCGGCTGGGTGGTGTCGTCTGGCGCCGATCACACGACTTCGGCCGCGCAGACGGCGCCGCCGAACACCGCGCGGGTACAACAGGGGAGCCTCTCGGCCGTCGTCTCCCACGATGGGACCTTGACCTACCGGGCGCGATCGGACGGTTCGCCGTACGCCGTCGTCAACCAGGCCCGCGGCGTCTACACGAGGCTGCCCGACACCGGAGACAAGGTCGACTGCGGCCGCGCGCTCTACCGGGTGGACGAGCACCCGGTGCTGCTGCTGTGCGGCACGATCCCGGCCTACCGCGCGCTCCACCGTGGCGATGTGGGTCGCGACGTCCGTCAGCTCAACCGCAACCTGCACGAGCTCGGCTACGACGCCAGCCCCGGCGACAACGCGTTCACCGCCAGGACGAAGAAGGCGCTCGAGGCGCTCCAGCACAGGACGGGCGTGCACGCGAGCGGAGCGCTCGCTGTCCGTGACGCGGTCTTCCTGCCCGAACCGGTGCGGATCGCCAAGGTCACCGGCGAGCTCGGTGGAGCCGCGCGGCCGGGGGCACAGGTCATGGACGTCACCTCCGACACCCTTCACGTGCAGGTCGACCTCGACCCGTCACAGCAGGGCCAGGTCAAGCTGGGGAACCGAGCCCTGGTCACGCTGCCGGGCAACACGACGGTGACCGGGAAGGTCGACGGGTTCGGACGGGTAGCCCAGGCTCCCGCGGGGCAGGACAGCAGCGCCGCGGACGCGACCATCCCCACCTACATCAGCCTTGACCACCCGGCCAAGGCGGGCGGGCTCGACCGGGCCCCGGTCGGTGTGGACATCACCACGGCGGGGGTGGCGAGCGCGCTGAGCGTCCCGGTCACCGCGCTGGTCGGCAAGTCCAGCGGCGGCTTCGCGGTCGAGGTGGTGCGCGCCGGCGAGCGACGCGAGCTGGTCGCGGTGAACGTGGGCCTGTTCGACACCGCCGACGGGCGAGTCCAGGTCGAGGGCGACCTGCGCGCGGGTGATCGAGTGGCGGTGCCGTCGTTGTGAGCGGCTCGGTTCTGGAATTGGATGGGGTGACCAAGGTCTACGGTGAGGAACCGCCCGTGCCCGCGCTGCGGGGGGTGTCGTTCTCCGTCCGGCGAGGCGAGTTGGTGGCGATCGTCGGGCCGTCGGGGTCGGGGAAGTCCACGCTGCTGCACGTCATGGGGACGCTGGAGCGGCCCAGCGGTGGCGTGGTCCGGATCGGTGGGGTCGACGCGGCGCGGCTGAGCGACCGCGAGCTGTCGCTGCTGCGGGCGCGGGAGATCGGGTTCGTCTTTCAGCAGTTCTTCCTGGCCGAGCATGTCACCGTGCGCGAGAACGTCGCCGACGGGCTGCTCTACGCCGGCGTCCCCGCCGCCGAGCGGCACCGGCGCGCGGATGAGGCGCTCGAACGGGTCGGCCTGTCCGAACGCGCGAGCTTCAAGCCCACCAGGATCTCCGGCGGGGAGCGCCAGCGGGTGGCGATCGCCCGGGCCCTGGTCGGGCGTCCGTCGATCGTGCTCGCCGACGAACCGACCGGCAACCTCGACAGCACCACCGGCGCATCGATCATGGAGCTCATCCGCGAGCTCAACGCCGCCGGCGCCACCATCCTCATGATCACGCACGACGCCGGCCTCGCCGATCAGCTGCCGCGCCGGATCCGGATGCTCGACGGCCAGGTGGTCTCCGACACCCGCCGCGGTGTTCTCGTGGCGTCATGAGTGCCACCGCCGGACGATTGGGCCTCAAGGACGGGCTGCGGGTGGCCAGTGTCGGGCTGCGCGCCCGGCCGCTCCGCGCCGCGCTGTCGGCGCTCGGAATCGCGATCGGAACGGCAGCGATCGTCGCGGTCCTCGGGCTGTCGGCCTCCTCGCAGGCCGGGCTGCTCGCGGAGATCGACCGGCTCGGCACGAACCTGCTCACTGTCGAGGCCGGACAGCGCCTCACCGGGGGACCGGCGAAGCTGCCCCTCCAAGCGCCCGGGCGGATCACACTGCTGGACAACGTCCACCTGGTGGCGCACACCGGCCTGATGCAGAAAGAGAAGGTCTACCGCAACCCGATGATCCCGGTGGGCAACAGCGGTGGCCTGCAGGTGCGGGCCACCAGCCTGAACCTGCTGTCCGTGCTCAACACCGGCATCGCCCGCGGCGACTGGCTCAACGCGGGCACCGAGCGCGAGCCGGTCGCGGTGCTCGGCGCGGCCGCCGCGCAACAGCTGGGCATCGACCGCGTCTACCCCGATCAGCGGATCTGGCTCGGCGGCCAGTGGTTCAGCGTCGCGGGCATCCTGAAGCCCTCGCCGCTGGCGCCCGACGTCGACGCCAGCGCCCTGATCGGCTACCCGGCCGCCCAGACCTATCTCGGCTACCTCAGCATCATCGGCGGCCGGCACGAGGCCGGCCCGCCGAGCTCGATCTACGTCCGCGCCGCCACGGGCCACGAGGCCGCGGTGCAATCGCTGCTCGCACAGACCGCCAACCCCGAAGCTCCCAACGAGGTCAACGTCAGCCAGCCCTCCGACGTACTCACCGCCCGCGCCGCCGCGGCCGGCGCGTTCGACAGCCTCTTCCTCGGGCTCGGGATCGTGGCACTGATCGTCGGTGCCGTCGGCGTCGCCAACATCATGATCATCTCGGTGCTCGAACGCCGCTCAGAGATCGGCCTCCGCCGCGCCCTCGGCGCGACCAAGGGCCAGATCCGGACCCAGTTCCTGACCGAGTCGATCCTGCTCGCCGTCATCGGCGGCGTCGTCGGCGTACTGGCCGGCGCCGCGGCAACCGCCGTGTACGCCAGCTCGAAAGGTTGGGCCGTCGTGATCCCCGCCCAGGCGTGGACGGGCGGCATCGCCTCAGCCATCCTGATCGGCGCATTCGCCGGCCTGATGCCCGCCGTGCGAGCGTCTCGGATGCCGCCCACCGTGGCACTGCGAACCGTATGAAAGGCAACGGACTTCTCCGCGCTCGCTGAGACCGACGCTACGGCGTCATGCCGGCGGCGCGAGCGCGTCGTCGAGCGTGTCCAGCATGCGCTGCTCGCCTTCGCTCACGCGCACCGCATGGAAGCCGAAGAAGCCGCCCTCCTTGGCCGCGTCGGCGGCCTCACGGGCGGCGTCCCTGAGCCAGGCGCGATAGGCCTCGGCCTCCTCGGGCGTCGCCTTCTCGGACACGATGGCGTTGACCGCCTTGAGCTCCTCGATGATCTCGTTGACCGCGAGGGCGCCGCGCGGCTTGAAGTCCTTCAGCGGATTGTGGTGTGCCTTGGCGTCGGCCTCCGCGTCGCGTGCCACCGCGCCGACGAACTCGCCGCGGTCGGAGACGTTGATCACGGTCCGCAAGGTCGCCGCCGTCTCCTTTGCGAGCTCGATCGGGCCGCCGGGATCGGCGAACGAGATCGCCATCCCGGCGACGAACGGCGCGCGCTTGAGCCGCGTCCATTCCTCTTCACTGAACGCCGCCTTGTCCGTCACGGCCCGCTCCTCTCACTCGATGCTCGAGACCGCAGTGTGCCACCGAAGCGTCGCGCGGCGGTTCGCGGCACCCTGTCTGTCGCAGAGCGAGCGGCTGATCCGCGAGCGCATCAAGGACGAGCTCCGGGCTCTCGCCGCCGAGCACGGCGACGAGCGGCGCACGGTCCTCGGACAGGCCGGTTGGCCGGCTCCGGGCCAAGAGGCGTAGGCTCACGGGCATGGCGCACGTTTCAGCATCGTTCGGCACGATTTTGCGCGTCCGTCTGCCTGAGACGGCCGGGAGCTTCGCTCGTGTCGCGACGGCGATCGGCGAGCAGCACGCCTCGCTGGGGTCAATCGATCTGGTCCGCGTCGAGCGCGGTCATAAGATCCGCGACGTCACGATCTTGGCCGAGGACGAGGCGCACGTCGAGCGTGTCGTGACAGCGGTCAATGCGGTCGAAGGCGTCGAGGTCCAGGCGGTTTCTGATCGCACGTTCCTGAGTCATCTGGGCGGCAAGCTGGAGATCCATTCCCGCATAGCGCTGAAGACGCGCGACGATCTGTCGATGGCGTACACGCCGGGGGTTGCACGCGTGTCCACGGCGATCGCGCGCGACCCCGACTCGATCTGGAACTTGACGATCAAGCGCAACACGGTCGCGGTGGTGTCGGATGGCACGGCGGTGCTCGGACTGGGTGACATCGGGCCCGGTGGCGCGCTGCCGGTGATGGAGGGCAAGGCGATCCTGTTCAAGGAGTTCGCCGGCGTTGACGCCTTCCCGCTCTGCCTGGACACGAAGGATGTCGAGGAGATCATCCTGATCGTGAAGGCGGTCGCGCCGGTGTTCGGCGGCATCAATCTTGAGGACATCTCCGCGCCGCGCTGTTTCGAGATCGAGCGGCGGTTGCGTGACATGCTGGACATCCCGGTGTTTCATGACGACCAGCACGGCACGGCGATCGTCACGCTCGCGGCCCTGCTGAACGCGCTCAAGGTGGTCGGCAAGCGCCTGGACGCGATCAAGGTGGTGGTCGCCGGCGTCGGCGCGGCGGGCATCGCCGTGACGAAGACGCTGCTGGCGGCCGGCGTGCGTGACGTGGTCGGCTGCGATCGTGTCGGGGCCGTCTATCGAGACCGGCCCGGGCTGAGCGATGTCAAGAGCGAGTTCGCGGCGATCACGAATCCGCGTGATTTCCGCGGCAGCGCAGACGAGGCGCTGGTCGGCGCGGACGTGTTCATCGGCGTGTCGCAGCCGGGCGCGATTTCCGTCGAGGGCGTCGGGAGGATGGCTGAGCGCGCGATCGTCTTCGCGATGGCCAACCCGACGCCGGAGGTGGCTCCGGAGCTGATCGAGGGGATGGCGGAGGTGGTCGCGACGGGCCGCTCGGACTATCCGAATCAGATCAACAACGTGCTCGCGTTTCCCGGCGTCTTCCGCGGCGCGCTCGATGTGCGCGCGCGAGAGATCAACAAGGAGATGGAGGTCGCCGCGGCGCATGCGATCGCCGCTTCGATCCCCGAGACGGAACTGTTCGCCGACTACATCGTGCCGAGCGTCTTCAATCGCGCGGTCGCTCCGGCCGTCGCCGCCGCGGTGGCTCACGCGGCCGAGAAGACCGGCGTCGCGCGCCGGCATCGCGCGCCCAGTAGCGCCTGAGCCCGCGTCGAGTCGTGCGGGCGGCGGGCCGTTCCGCCAGCTCGGCGAGGACGCTTGCGTTCGCGCGGGCGTGACGGGCTGAGCGGTCGTCTCGGAAGGAAGCCGTCGGGACGTTGTTCCTGCATGGCCGCATGCTCACGACCGCGCTGATCGGCGCGATCATCGTGGCGGCGCTCACCCTCGCGATGAGCAGCCGCGCCGTGAGTTCAGGAGCGTCGAGACCTCCCCCTCGGCCACCGCGCACCCGGGGGCGCAGCACGGCACGACGTTCTTCCCCAAGGTCGATCAGTCGTTCTTCCTCGGCAACGCCAACCAGCTCTGGCAGGTCCGGCCGGTCTGATCGCAGCCAGCGCCTGGCCGCCGCGCACCTGCGCGCGGCGGCCGGCGTTCCGCGACCACGCGTGACGGCGTGGGCTGGCTGGAGCGCTGTCTCGGCGTCTAGGTGGCGGGGTGGCGACGCTCGACCGGTTGGGTCGCGAGCGCGACGGCGAGGACATGCTTGCACGGGCCTCGGGAGGCACCGTGCTGGACGACCCAGGGGCAGGTGCAGGTGAAGTCGGGCTCGTTGAGCGTGACGCGGTAGTCGGCATCCCCGCTGGACACCAGCCACCCGTCGTTCGCGCCCCGACGGACGGCGCCCGGGCCGAGCTTGCGGGCTTCGCGCAGCCGCGGCGGGTCGGCGCGCAGGACTGCCTCCGGGTACGGGAGGTGGCGCCAGAAGTAGACCTGCTCGGCGGCGTCGTAGCCGAGGTGCCCGTTGGCGCCGAGCCAGGTCAGTGCGGCCGGGTCGCTGCCTGCGACCTCCGCCGTGAAGCGCGCGACGTCGCGCAGCCTGATGGCGATCTCCGAACTCGGGCTCGTGTGGCCCGCACGGCGCGAGGTCTACTACGAGTACCTGCGCCGCAACCTGTGGTGGACGGCTCGCGGCTACAAGCACATCATGGACTCGCGGCTGGACCTCGCCGCCGGCCTGCAGACGATGCGCTACCCCGGCGAGCCGCTCGGGCGGTCGGCGACGAGCCTGCTGGCCATCGCCCTCAACACGCGCGACGACGCGCGACTGCTGGCCCACGACGTCGCCATCGAGGCACTGGCCGAGCGCCGGCTCACGCACGACCTGCTCGGGCGCGCGCTGGCCGACATGCTCGACTGGCCGGACTCGCCGCCGGAGCGGCTCGGTCCCGCGCTGCAGCCGATCGCCGACGCCCGCCCACACGACATCCAGCGGACGCTGGAGGCGATGCTCAGCGCGCTCGGCGAGCGCAGACCGTCGAGGTCGACTCCGGGCCGCATCCCGGTGGCCCTACGCCGCGCCGGCGGTCACGGCGTCAGCGGGCCGGCATTCGGCAGGGTGCGTGCGACTACCGCGTCGTCGTGGAGGCCGAGGGACGCCCAGAGGACCCGTTGTTTGACGGGGAATTCGTGGCATTCCTGGTCGAGGCGGGCGCTGGACTCATCCCAGACCGCCCATGCCCGGGCGCCGCTGATCGTGAGCGACGCGCCCGACGCGTAGTAGGCGCGGTGGGCGCGCAGGAGCACTTGGTCGCGTGGTCCGTCGAGATAGAGCGCGTCACCTCGCGCGGCGAGGACCCAGGAGTTCCCGCGCGCCCACGCGATCGCCTGCACGGTGCCGCCGGGGAGCGAGGTCGGCGCGGCGGGGATGCCGCCGAGCGTGACGCGCTGGACGTGGGCGTGGCCCTGCGCGGTGTAGGCCAGGACGGCGTCGCCCGCCGGATCGACCGTGAGGTTGGTCGTGGCGTCGACGGCGCGCAGTCCGATGACCGCGATCGGACCGGCGGTGATGTGCAGCAGCGAGAGCCGGCCGGCGGCGTCGAGCCGGATCCAGGCGCCGCCGTGTTGGTCGGCCGTCATCGCCGGCGCTGACGAGCGCACGAGCGCGGACGAGTTCGACAGTTGCGGGTCGCCGGTCGCGGGCCAGCGGATCGTGACACCGCCCTGATCGCCGGCGACCGCCCCGAACGCCGTGCCCGCGGCGTCCACGCTGAGCAGCGGCGCGAAGGTGTAGGGGTCATCCATGTCGGTGGGGGCCGGCGCGGGCGCCACGGCGATCGGCGGTCCGCCTGTTCCGTCAGGCGCGAAGCGTTGGAGAACGGCGTTGCCGCCGGAGGCGTAGAGCAGGGTGATGGTGCCGTCAGGTGCCTCGCCGGCCGCGAGTCCCCTCTAGCCGGGGAACGGCAGGTGCGCGACGAGCACGCGGTCACCGGCGACGATGCCCCGATCGGAGCGCCACGCGATCGCCTCGGCGCGCCCGCCCGGCGCGAGAGCCAAGGTGGGTGACAAGACGTGCGGGAGCAGCGTCTGCGTCACCCGGCCGCTGCTGGTCAGCACGTAGCGCTTGGCGATCAGCACGTCAGGGGTGCGGAGCCCGTTGGCGGCCCGGTCGGTGAAGGCGCTGGTGAGCAGCGTGCCGGTGTCACCGGAGGCGACGACAGGGGAGCGAAAGCTTCCGTAGACGCCGTCGAAGGCGCAGTCGTCGGCGCGGGCGATCCCCGTGCCGACGAGCACGAGCGCACTCCTGAGCGTCGCGAGACGAAGGAGGGAACGGGTTGTCGTCATTGGAGGAGGACCCACCGCCCGGAAGCCCGCCGGTGGTCGTCGGATCACCAAAATCCTCGCCCGATGCGCGCCCCGCATCACTCGCTCGCATGGATGAACTCGCTCACCCAAGGTCGAGCGGGCACCGGGCGTGGAAGCGCGCACGCAGCCGGGTTGGGAAAGCGTCGGGCTACGCCAAGAGCTCATCCAGCCGATCCAGGCGGCGGATGACGTGGCCGAAGTAGTAGTCCAGTTCCCTCGGCACGGTGGGATCGGCCACACCGGCGGCGTCGGCCTCGCTGCGCCGCACCCACCGTTCGACCCACCACAGCGTTGAACCGAGCAGCGTCAGGCGCTCCCACCAATCGACGCGCTGGGCGACGTGGGCGAGCCGCACCGGGCTGCTCGTGCTGTCTCGATACCCGCGCCAGAACGCCTCACGTCGCGGCGCCGTCAGGCCGTTCTGATCGAGCAGGTAAGCAAGCTCGTCGGCGGGATCACCCAACCGCGTGTACTCCCAATCGATCAGTACGGGATCCGGGCCCCACAAGACATTCCCGGGACCGATGTCGCCATGCAGAAGCGCCAGCGTCTCATCGGTTCTGAAGCACTCGGCGTCCCGCCACACCTCCCAGCACGTCTCCAGCGAGCCGGCGGCGCCCTCCAGGCGACCCCGGATCAGAACTGGGAGCGGCGCGCGAGCCCACGCCAGCCCCGAAAGAATCGACTCCAGCCGACCTTCCGCGTACGAAGCGATGTCACCCGGCGCCCTCAACGGCTCGGCGAGACCGTTGACCGGCAGCGCATGCAGCGCAGCCACGACACACCCAAGCCGCTCGAGCTCCTCCGGCGTCGCCGAGCCGACCTCGTGCGTGGACCCCGGAATGAACTCCATGCACATGCTCGGGGTACCGAACCACGGGCTCGTGCAACGGAAGTCATACAACCGCGGCGCGGCCAGACCCCCGACCCTCTTGAGCACACTCGCCTCTCGTTCGGCCTGCGCGCAATCTTCCGCGGCGCCGTCGAACGAGACCCGTGCGACGACGTCCTTCGCGGCGCCGCCGAGATAGGACACTTTGTGCACCGCGTGGCGGTTGCCGTCGTGAAATCGGCTCACCGCCGTGATGCAATCGGGCGAGCAGCCGACGACCTCTGAGACATACGCCGCAACCGCCGTGAAGACACCCTGTTCCGGAACCCCCACCATCAAGGGACTCTACGGCGCGTTCCCACGCACCCCGCTCCACGGCGCGCATGTTCTCATGCGCCGAGCACGATCACCTTGTCCTTGCGGGCGAGCTGTCCGCTCGCGTCCTTGATCGCGACGTGCACGGTGATCGTGATCTCGGAAGGAGCTGTGTCGGGATCGACGGCCGCGGCGATGCAGGTCGCCCTACCGTTCAACCCTGAGCTCGCCGGGCAGCGCAGGCCGTCGATGAGAAGCCCGACCATCCGCCGGCTGTAGGCGGGCCCGGTGTCCGGTGCTGGATGGCAGAGGAGTGCGACGGCGGCCAGCAGGTCCCTGGCGCTGACATCGGCGCGAATCTCGCCGGCGGACGCAGCGGCATCGAGCAGGTCGCCAAGGACGGGCCCAAGCCGCTCCCAGAAGTAGCCGGGAAGGGCGTCGAACGCCGGGTCGCCGAGTGCGGCGCCGTCGCCAACCCCCGTTTGGTGGCGACGAACTCGGTGTACCGGTGCAGCCATTGCGTAAGCGCGGTCGTGGGCTCGTGGCCCGCGCTGAGGGCCGGGCCCGCGGCGGCGCAGGCGTCGATCTCGCGCTCGAGCACGGCGACGACCAGGTCCGAGCGCCGGGGAAAATGCCGGTAGAGCGTGCCGACACCGACTCCGGCGACTGCGGCGATCTCCTTCGCCGGCACGTCGACGCCGGAGCTCGCGAACGCGGTCTTCGCCGCTTCGAGGACAGCGCCGATGTTGCGTTGGGCGTCGACCCGCTGCCGGCGCTGTCGCGTCGTCGTGTCTTCAGGCCCTCTCAGACCTCATCCACAGCGGCAAGGTCCGTGCCATCGGGTCCTCGATGCTGCCCGCGTCGGACATCGTCGAGTCCCACTGGGCCGCCGAGCGCCGCGGCCTCGAACGCTTCCACACCGAGCAACCGCCCTACTCCCTCCTCAACCGCAGCATCGAGCGCGAAGTCCTCCCAACCGCCCAGCGCCACGGCACCGACATCGGGACACCCGATCAGGCCCACGTCCCACCGGGCATCGAGCTCCCCGATCTGCGACGCCGGCACATCGACCGCCGCGCCGCGGTCTGAGCGCCACGGGCTCGCAGCGGACGGGGGGTCGACTACGGATGCCAGACGGTAGCTTGCACGGATTCATCCCAGGGAGTCGGCCGCAATGATGCGCTCGGCGCTTGCTCCCTTCCGCGCTCGAGCCCGCTTCGCTCATCGTCGCCGGACGCGGGAAGGGACGACCGCGTCTGACGCGAGAGGTCTCCATACGACAAGCAGCTGACCCGATGAGCGCGCTCCCGGATGTCATCCAGGGCGGGATGGGCGTCTACGTGTCCAACCATCGGCTGGCACGGGCGGTGGCGAGGCTCGGAGCGCTCGGCGTCGTTTCTGGCACGGGGCTCGACGGCGTGTACGCACGGCTCCTGCAAGATGGGGACCCGGGCGCGCGCTGGGGGATCGAGCGATTCCACGACCAGGCGGTCGCCCAGCGCCTGCTCGCCCGCTACTTCCAGCCCCGGGGCAGGCAGGGCAAACCGTACCGGTACCCGCCCAAATGGATCATCGATCCGCGGACCGAGCGGGCGCGCGCGAGCCTCACGGACCTGCACGAGCTCGCGGTGGCGTCGGCGTTCGCCGAGGTGACGCGCGCCAAGCACGGTCACGACGGGCTGGTCGGCATCAACGTGCTGCAGAAGATCCCGATGCCGATCCCCGCCACCCTCTACGGCGCGATGCTGGCCGGCGTCGACGTCGTTCTCGCGGGAGCCGGGAGCCCGGATGAGCTACCGAGGCTGCTCGACGTGCTCGCGCGCCACGAGCCGGGCATCCTGTCCGTCAAGGTCCTGCGCGCAGCCGCCACAACCGAACATGCGACGCGATTTGACCCCGCACGGCTCGCTGGGCGGGCCGCCGGCGCGCCGCTCAAGCGGCCGCGGTTCCTCGCGATCGTCGCCTCGGTCGACCTGGCCGCGGGTCTCGCCTCGCAGCCGGCCACCCGCCCAGACGGGTTCGTCGTCGAGGGCACGGTCGCCGGAGGCCACAACGCGCCGCCGCGCGGGCCCTGGCATCCCCAGACCGACCCCTCGTATGACGAGCGAGACACCGTCGATCTTGCGGCGATCGCCGCGCTCGACCTCCCGTTCTGGCTCGCAGGCTCCTACGGAAGCCCGGAAGGACTGCGCACCGCACGTCGCGCCGGTGCGCGTGGCATCCAGGCCGGCACCGTGTTCGCCCTCAGCCGCGAGTCGGGACTCACGTCCGAGCTCAGGCAACAGGTCCTGCGCAGCGTCGCCGACGGCACCGTCGAGGTGATCACCGACGGCAGCGTCTCCCCCACCGGCTTTCCGTTCAAGGTCCATCAGCTCGACGGCACGCTCTCAGACCCCGCTGTCCGGGACGCCCGAGAACGCAAGTGCGATCTGGGTTACCTGCGCCAACCGGTGGCCCGGGACGACGACCTGGTCTACCTGTGCCCCGCCGAGCCGGAGCCCGCGCTCAAATCCAAGGGCGGCAAGCAGCACCAATCCACCGGCCGCGTCTGCCTGTGCAACGCGCTGTTCGCGGCGGCCGGCCTGCCGCAGCGGCGCCGCGATGGGTACATGGAGGCACCGATCTTCACCGGCGGCGCCGACCTTGACGCGGTCCGCCACTTGTCCGCCGACGGCGAGACCTACTCCGCGACGGCCGCGATCGCCTACATCCGCTCGGGATAGCCGCACGGCCTCGATCGAGGCGCGCCCGCCGTCCGTCCGCGCGGGCCAACCCGAGGGGCGATTCCGTACCCGCTGCGGATGCTCAGCAGGATGCGCGCGGCTAGTGTCGTCTGAGAGGGCGCGGGCTGCGAGAGGAGAGCGGATGTTCGTCAGCGTTCGGCGTTACACAGTCGGTGCCGGTACGCCCGATGCGCTGGCGCACCGGCTTGAAGAGGAGTTCGCGCCCGCGATCAGCCAGGAGTCCGGTTTCCTGGGCTACTTGGCGATCGCGAGCGGCGTGGGGATGATCGAAACCGTCAGCGTCTTCGTGGACGCCGCGTCGGCGCACCGCTCGGACCAGCTCGCAGCTGACTACGTCGCTGGGAACCTCGCGGAGTTCCAGATGACACGCACCGAGGTGACGGGCGGCGACGTCCTGGCCAGTCGCGTGCTGCCTGGGATGCTCGACGCCGCGCATTGGTGGCGCGCGCAGCGGGTCCGGGCGCGGCTCGCGTCCCAGCCGTCGCCCGTACTGGTCGTCGGGGCGACGGGGCGGACCGGACGGCTGATCGTGGACCAGCTGCTCAAGCGACAGATACCGGTTCAGGCGCTTGTCCGCGATGCTGCCCGGGGCCGCGCGGTGCTGCCCCGGAGCACTCGGCTGTGCGTGGCTGACCTGTGTCGGCGTGAAACGCTCGCCGGGGCCATGGAGGGCGTGAGCGCGATGATCGTCGCCACGTGCGGTAGCGGCGGGCGGGAAAACAGCCCGGTCTTCGTCGACTACTTCGGTACCCGGCACCTGATGTCGGAGGCGGTGGCCGCGGGCGTCGGTCTCGTGGTGCTCATCTCGAGCATCTACGCCAGCCGCCCCGACTACTACCAGGACGTCGAGCCGATGAGCCTCGGGTGGAAGGCGCGGGCCGAGGAGGTCGTACGCGCCTCCGGGGTGCCGTACTCGATCGTCCGCGCCGGATGGTTGACGGACGGACCCGTCGGCGAAGGTCTTGTGCTGTCCCAAGGCGACACCGCTGAGGGCCGTCTCTCGCGCGAGGACCTGGCGGACGTCTGTGCGCAGCTCCTGTTCCTCGAGGACGCGCGCGGGAAGACGTTCGAGGTCGTCGCTGCAAAGAGCGGTGAACGTACACCGTTGGCGTCCGCGATCAAGCACCTGACGCCCGACGGCGTGCCAAGTGCCGCTCCCCGGCCGCAGGTGTAGCTGGAGCTCTGACGCCGGGTGGGTCACGGCATCGTGGCGTCCGGGGCCGAGAGGCGGAGTTCGGTCAGGCGCTTGAAGAGCTCGACTCGCGACATGGCGCCGAGCTTGGCGCGCAGGCTCCGGGTGTGGCTCTCGACCGTCTTGAGGCTCACGAAGAGTTCTTCGGCGATGTCGGCGTTGCGCCGGCCGGCCACGACGAGCGCGGCGACCTCGCGTTCGCGCGCTGAGAGCGCCTCGATGCCACGGCTGTCGCGGGCTGTCGAGCCACTCCGGCGCCAGGTGCGCACGCCCAGCTCGCGCAGCTCGCGCTTGGCACCGTGGTGAAGGCGCATCGCGCCGAACCGCTCGAGTTCGTCGGTGGCGTGTTTGAGCACGGGGATCGCGGCGCTCCGGTCGCCGGCGCGTGCCCGCGCCACGCCCTCGATGACGCGCAACCGCGCGGCTTCCAGCGGAGGCGAGGCGGCGGCCGCGCGTCGTGCCGTGTCGGCGGCCTCGCGCCCGTGGCCGGCGGCGAGCTGGACCAGGGCGCGCGATCGCGCGGCCGGCCCGACCGCGGCGGGCGTCCCGGGGCGCGCGCTCGTGACGAGCCGCTCGGACGCCCGGCGGGCGGCGGTGATGTCGCCGCGCCGCAGCTCAGCCTCGGTGAGCGCAGCCCAGATGGCGGGTCGTTCGGCCGCAAGCACGTCCGGCAGCTCGACGCCGCCGGTCGCTGCCAGGATCGAATCGATGCCCGCGTCGGGCCGCCGGCCCGCGAGGACCATCCCGAGCGTCGAGCCGGCCTTCGCTCGCCACAGCGGCGCGTCGGAGGCCGCGAGCGCGACGGCGTCACGCGCATCGCGCTGCGCGGCCTCGTCGTCACCGTGCAGGGCGCGGGCCAGCGCGAGCTCGCAGCGCGCCGGGAGCCGCAGGCGCGGATAGCCCGTGGCCCAGGCCGCCTCGACGGCATCCTCACCGACGGCGATGGCCTCGTCGACCCGCCCGAGCTCGACCAGTGGCCGCAGCTGTGCAGCCAGCAGCACGGGCCGGAAGTAGCCATGGCCGCTGCGGTCGGCCACGCGCACCGCCTGCCGCAGCCACTCGAGCGCCTCGGCGTGGCGGCCGAGCGCGCTGAGCGCCCAGCCGAGCGTCCAGAGCACCTGTTGGCGCGGGCCGGGGTTCGCGCCGTCGTCGCCGGCGCGCATGGACGCGCCGGCGCGGTCGATCGGACCCGCGGCGTGCTCGGCGCGTCCCCCCACGGCGTATCCGAGCCCGAGCATCGCCAGGGCGGCGCTCTCTGCGAGCGCGCCGCCGAGGCCACGGGCTTGCAGCAATCCCTCGACGGCGATCCGTGAAACCCGCTCCGGCCGAAGGTTCATGAGCTCCATGCGGGCGAGCGTCATGCGCAGCAGGAAGCCCTCGAGGGACGGCTGCTCAGGCGCCTCCGCGAGCACGGACCGGACGCGCCGCACGGGCTCGTCGAGCGGCTCGCCGGCCCAGCTCTCGATCGAGGCTTGCAGGCTGATCAGCCGCGCCCGCGCGTGCCACGGCTCGGGCGGGAGCCCGCGCAGCGCGTCGGCGATGGTCGCCTGTGCCGCTTCGACGTTTCCCGCGCCGAGATGGGCGAAGGCGAGCCCGCGCGTGAGCTTGTGGCGGTAGCGCGCGGATCGCGCGTCATGAGTGAGCAGCTCGAGCGCGCGCGACAGGTACTGCGCCGCGCTCGCCGGGGCCTGATCGAAGACGTCGCGCGACGCCGCGGCCAGCAGCTCGACGGCCGTGAGATCGCCGCGCCGCGCGCTGTGCAGGACGTGCTGGGCGCGTTCGACCGGTCCGGCTCCGCGCTGCTCGAGCGCCGCCGCGGCGCGCGTGTGCGACGCCAGCCTCCAGGCGGCGGGCGTCGCGGCGTAGACGGCATGGCGGACGAGCGGGTGCCGGAAGACGAACCGCCGTGGCGTGCCGGCCGGGCGGATCAGCGCCCGCGCGAGCAGCACGTCCAGCGCCGCCAGCGCGTCGTCGGGCTCCGCCGCGGCGACCTCGCCGGCGAGGTCGGGCTCGAACGTCGCGCCGACCACGGCGGCGCCCTCGAGGACGCGACGCGCCGTGGCCGGGAGCGCCGCGAGCTCACCCGCCAGGGTCGCCGCGACCGCGGCAGGGACCCCCGCGTCGCCGTCCGCCGCGCGCGCGCCGCCGGTCGTGGCGCCCCGGCCGCGTGCCAACTGCTTGAGGTAGAACGGGTTGCCGCCGCTGAGGTCGTACAGCTCCGCACCCGCGTCGCATAGGCCGGCGGCCTCCGCGCGCGTGAGCGGGCCGACCTCCAGGCGCTCCGAGCGTCCCGTGCGCAGCGCTTCGCCGAGCGCGCCGGCGCCCTGCTCCTCGCGCGACGCGACCGCGACGAGGACACCGCGGCGCGGCGGGCGGCGAGCGAGCGCGGCCAGGAGGTCGAGGGAGGCTGGGTCCGCCCAGTGGATGTCGTCGAGACAGAGCACCAGCGGCCGCGGCGTCGCGAGCCGCTCGAGCACGCCGCGCAGCGCGCGATGCACGACATAGCGGTCGGCCGCGGCCGGCGGCTCATCGTGCAGTGCGGCGAAGGCGGGCAGCGCGACCGCGAGCGGCGCGAGCTCGTCGGCCGCCAGCCACTGCAGCCGTGCGGGCTCGAGCGCCCGCAGGTGCACGTCCAGCGCGTCCACCCACAGCCCGTACGGCGCGTCACGCTCGAACTCGGTCGCGCGGCCGCTCAGTACCAGCGAGTTCCGGCACGCGGCGTCCGCAGCGACCCAGCCGAGCAGCCGCGTCTTGCCGATCCCGGGCTCCCCCACGAGCTCGACGAACCGCGCCTGGCCCTCGCCGACGCCGTCCAGCGCTCGCGCCAGCACTGCGCGCTCACGCTCGCGGCCCACCATCGGTGCCTCATCCCATACCCGTCCAGTACTCATCTAATCGCAGACGCTCAGGAAGCCCGATCTGTTCCCGGCCGGGCCGCCCGAAGCGACTGCCGGATCCGGGTTGCCCCTGATGATCGACCGGTCGAGGTTCCAGACACTGTTGACGCCATGAACACACTCCAACCCTCAAGGAAGGCAGGCGACATGAATCTCGCCAAGAAGTTCGGCATGGCCGGCATGGGAACCTCGCTGGTGGTGGCGGGTGCACTGCTCTGCGGCGGCTCGGCCGGTGCGGCGGCGCTCGACGACGACGCCTCGGCGCGCGTCGCCGCCGGCGGCTCGGCCACCCTCGGGCCGGCGGTGACGGTCCAGCCCAACAGCAATTCCCAGGCCACCGTGAACTGCCCGGCCGGGAAGAGCGCCAGCGGCGGGGGCCTCATCACCTCGAGCATCCGGCTGTTCGTCACGGACTCGTTCAAGACCAGCACCGGCGGCTGGGCCGTCCGCGTTACGAACACCGACAGCAGCGCCGCCTTTGTCATGGCCGAGGCGGTCTGCACCTGATCACGCGAGGCGGCGAGCGGTTCGGCGTCGCGGCGCGCACTCGCGCCGCGGCGCCGGGTCCGCGTACTGCGGGGTCTGCGTCGTTCAGCCCAGCTGGCCGGCGGCCTCGGTCAGCGCACCGAGCAGGGCGGCGGTCGCCGGTGGGTCCGGCGGCTCGCCGTACGTCGCGGCGTAGACGTGGCGGTGCGCCGCGAGCTGCGTCGCGACGATGCCCTCGGCGCGGTGGGCGCGGAGGGCCAGGCGCGGCATCGTCGTCACGCCCAGCCCCGCGGCGACCAGCGCCTGCATCAGGACCATGTCGTCGGAGCTGTAGCCGATCCGCGGCTCGAATCCGGCCTCGGCACACACCGCCAGCAGGTGGCTGCGGCAGCGCTCGCAACCGGCGATCCAGGTCGCGTCGTGCAGAGCGTCGAGGCTGCGCTCGGGTCCCTTCGAGAGCAGGTAGAGCGGATCGTCGAGCAGGTGATGGAGGCGGACGCCGGGTGGCTCGGGTTCGGTGTCGTCGTAGCGGAAGATCAGCGCGATCTCGATCTCGCCCGTGCGCAGCAGCTCGATCGCCTCGGGCGGATGCGTGTCGGTGAGGCCCACCTCGAGCCCCGCGTGGCGGTCGGTCAGCGACGCGACGGCGGGCAGCACGAGCGCCTTGATCGCGGAGGCGAAGCCGGCCAGGCGCACGCGCCCGGCGGTCAGCCCCACGTGCGCGGAGAGCTCCGCGTTGGCGGCGGCGATGCGCCCGATGATCTCGGCCGCGCGGTCGGCGAGCAGCTGCCCGGCCGGGGTCAGCCGGATGCCCCGACCGACCCGCTGCAGCAGCTGCGCCCCGGTCTCGGCCTCGAGCCGGGTCAGGTGGTGGGTGACCGACGGCTGGGAGTAGTGCAGCTCCCTCGCCGCCGCGGTGACCGATCCGTGACGGGCGACCGCGTCGATCACCCGGAGGCGGTTGACGTCGAGCATGGATCAACTCTATCTATGAGTCAGCACGAAAATCGGCATTGGACGTATGCGTCGCTCGCCCGCAAGCTGTTGCGCATGACCGCGACGCAGACCCTCCCCACCTCCCAGCTGACCGACCTCGTGTCCGGCGTCCGCAGCGCCGTCAGCGCCCACGCCGACTGGGCGGACACCGCCGCGCTCGTCGCCGAGCAGCTGCGCCGGCAGCTCCCGACCCCCGACGTGCTGAGCGCCGAGCAGCGCGCCGGCTCGCCGGACCACGCCCGCGAGCCACACGCTGCACGTCGAGCCTGATGGCTCGTTCTCGATCATCGCGGTGATCTGGCGCCCGGGCAGCTGACCCGCATCCACGACCACACGACCTGGTGCGTGTTCGGCGTCATCGAAGGCGTCGAGCGCGAGGAACTCTACGACGCCGACCTCAACCTGCTCGGCCGCAGCGACAACCACACCGGCGAGGTCAGCGGCTTCGCACCGCCCGGCGACATCCACCGCGTGCACAACACGTCGGACACCACCGCGATCTCGATCCACATCTACGGCACGGACGTCACGCGCATCGGCTCGAGCGTGCGCCGCTACTACGACTGACGCCCGCCGCTCAGGCGCGCCAGACGGCGGGTCGCGAACCGAGATCGCGCAGGAGGTCCCGGACGGCGGTGCCGGAGGGATCGCCGGGGCCGCCCGCGCGCGAGGACGTACTCAGCCCAGCCCACCGCATTGTCGCCATTGAGGTCGTTCGTGCGGTCGATGTCGGCGCCCGCGGCGATCAAAGAGACGCGCCGAGTCGACCGTCGAGCAGCCACTTGACCGCAGCCGGGCGCTCGTTCTGCGCCGCGTGCACGAGCGCCTCGTCGAGGACGTCCTGCGCTACGCCAGCCGCCGGAAGCCGATGCAGCCAGCCGACATCGGCCGGGTTCGGGCGATGCGACCGCGGGAAGCGTGTGATGGAGCTCGCGTGGGACTTCAGGCATGACGGCGGACGCCCGTTCGGCGCCTTCAGGCGGCCGGTCGGGCTCGCTTTCGCGCCGGCTTGGGAGCGGTTGGCCTGAGCCTCACCCAGAGCTGGCTCGGCCCGGTCGGGCTGGGTACGTCCTTGACCTCGACGTAGGGCTCCGCGCGGGCCAGTTCGCTGAGCTTTGTATGGCCGTAGTCGCGAGGATCGAACGCCGCATGACTCTTGATCAGGTAGGAGCCGACCTCGCCGAGGTTCGACCAGCCGTCGTCTCTCGACGTGCCGCTGATCGCCGTGGTCAGCATCCGTTTGAGGTTGGGCGGCGGCGCTGTGGGCTCCTCGTCTGGGGCCGGCGGCGTCGCGCGTTGCGGGTCCGGGCTGAGGAGGTCGAGATAGATGAACCGGTCACACGCCGCGACGAACGGCGCGGGCGTGCTCCGGCGCCCGATCCCGTACACGGTCATCCCGGATTCGCGCAGCCGTGTCGCGTGGTCCAGTCACCGTACGCGGTCGTGAGGCTTGCGGTCGTGTTGTCGGAGTCGATGAGCACGGCAAGTCGCGTGGCGTCGGCGGCGGTCACGACAGTTCAGCGGCCTGGGCGGGCCCCCTCGACGGGGAGGTACTCGAGCGCGCCGCGGTCCCAGTGGCCCGTGTCGGCCGCCGCCTCGTAGGTCGTCTGCAGGAACTCCAACACGGTCGCATCGGGATCGGGCGCGGTGCGGACCAACTCATAGGGCAGCAGGAACTGGCGGTAGTCGGTCGAGTAGAACGCCTCGGCGGGCGCGACCGGCGCCGTGCTGAAGCCGTCAGGCTCGGGATAGGCGTAGGCGTAGAACGCGCCCTCCTCGCCGCCGCCGGGCCAGAAGCCGCAGCTGGCCAGCTCGTGGGAGTAGCCCTCGACCATCACCCAGTCGCCGCAGTTCGGCGCCCCGCCGGGGTGGCGGGGCGCCGGTCGGCCGGAGAACCGGGTCACGGCCATGTCCATCGCGCCCCAGAAGAAGTGCACCGGGCTGACCTTGCCGGCGAAACGGGCGCGGAACGCGCGCAGGACACGGTCGACCTGGACGAGCTGGCGCCAGAAAAGCTGCGCCGCAGCCGGGTCATAGCTGGCGTGCTCGGTGTCCTGGTCGAACGGGATCGCGTGCTCGATCTCGACCGGGACGGGCCAGATCCGGATGTCGAGGTCCAGCGACGCCAGCGCCTCCATGACCTCGGCATAGAACGCGGCGACGGTCTTGGGCTCGAGTGCGATCTCGCGGTGCTCGCCGCCCTCGACCGTGATCCGCAGCCGATGGACGCAGAAGTCGAACTCGATCTCGAAGACACGGTCGCCGGCGGGCATCGACGACGTCGTCAACCCGCGCGGCGTCACGTAGAAGGTGACCTGCCACCAGTGGTTGACCATCGGCGCCTGCGCGAGGCGGATCTTGCCGACGATCTGCGTCCAGCGGTGCAGGGTCTCCCGGGTGGCGGTCCAGTCCTCGACACGCAGTGCCGGCCAGCTCGTCGGAGTCATCGTTGAGAGGCTACGCCGGGCGGTCAGCGCGGTTGGCGGTGCGTGTAGAGGTGGATGGCCCAGAGGTAGGAGGCGACGGCGATGCCGATGCTCCAGGCGACGGCGCCGATGGCGTTCGCGTGGATCGGCGTGCCGGTGAGTAGTCCGCGTACGGTCTCGGTGACGGGGGTGAAGGGCTGGTAGGTGGCGAACTGGCGCAGCACGATCGGCATCGTGGCGGCGGGGACGAAGGCGCTGCCGAGGAAGGGCAGCAGGGTGAGGAACATCGGGGTGTTGCTGGCCGTCTCGACGCTCTTGGCCGCCAGCCCGAGCGCGGTGGCCAGCCAGATCAGGGCGAAGGTGAACAGCACCAGCACGCCGATCGCGCCGAGCCAGTGGAGCGGGTTGGCGGTGGGCCGGAAGCCGAGCGCGACCGCGACGACGAGCACGATGGCGATGCCGGCCAGGGCCTGGATGAGGCTGGCCAGGACGTGGCCCGTGAGCACGGCGGAACGGGCGATCGCCATGGTGCGGAAGCGGTCGACGATACCGCCGGTCATGTCCATGGCGACGACGATCGCCGTGCCCTGGACGGCGGCGGCGACCGTCATCAGCAGGACGCCGGGCGTGACGTAGTTGAGATAGCCCGAGCGGCCGGCATGGCCGCCGGAGAGCCCCGCTCCGAGCCCGTGGCTGAGCTGGCCGCCGAAGACGAAGACGAACAGCAGCAGGAAGATGATCGGCATGCCGACCAGCAGCAGCGTCATCGAGGGGTAGCGGAGCAGGCGCCGCAGGTTGCGGCGCAGCATCGTGCGCGAATCGGTGAGTGTGTAAGCGAGTGAAGTCATGAGACGGGGGTCGCCTCGCCGGCCGGTTGGCCGGTGACGGCGAAGAAGACGTCGTCCAGGTCGGGGGTGTGGATGGACAGTTGCGCGACCTCGATGTCGGCGGTGTCGAGCTGCTCGAGCAGCCGCCGCAGCGAGGCGACGCTGCCGTCGCTGGGCACCTGGAGCTCGAGTCGCTCCTCGTCGGCCGAGGCGGCGTCGAGCAGGCCGGCGGCCGAGCGCAGCGCGTCCGCCTCCGGGAACTGCAGCCGCACGTGACCGCCCGGGATGCGGCGCTTGAGCTCGGCCGCGGTGCCCTCGGCGACGATCCGGCCGTGGTCGAGGACCGCGATCCGGTCCGCGAGCTCGTCGGCTTCGTCGAGGTACTGCGTGGTGAGGAGGATCGTCACGCCGGCGGCGGCCAGCGCGCGGATGGCGTCCCACATCGTGCGACGGCTGCGCGGGTCCAGGCCCGTGGTCGGCTCGTCGAGGAAGATCACGCGCGGCGAGCCGACCAGGGTCATGGCCAGGTCCAGCCGGCGGCGCATCCCGCCGGAGTACGTCGCCGCGTGCCGGCGTGCCGCGTCGACCAGGTCGAACCGCTCCAGCAACTCGGCCACTCGACGGCGTCCCGCGCTCCTATCGAGCCGGTTGAGGTCGGCCATCAGCTGCAGGTTCTCCTCGCCGGTCAGCAGGTCGTCGAGCGCGGAGAACTGGCCCGTGACCCCGATCGCGGCACGCACGCCGTCGGGGTTGGCGCGCAGGTCGTGGCCGGCCACCCGCAGCTCGCCCGCGTCGGCGGGGAGCAGGGTCGTGAGGATCCGCACGATCGTCGTCTTGCCGGCCCCGTTCGGGCCCAGCAGCGCGAAGATCGTGCCCTCGTCGACCGTCACGTCGACGCCGTCGAGTACGAGCGTGTCGCCGAACGACTTGCGCACGCCGGTCGCCGCGATCGCGGGCTCCCGCATGCCGCTCATGCCCGGCCCCCGGGGCCCGGCCGCTCGGGCAGTTTCCCGGCGGCCACCAGTGCGGCCCGGCGCTCGAGCCACTCCTGCTTCATCCGTTGGACCTGCTCGATGACGAAGTCCGAGAACTCCGCCCACTCGAGCAGCAGCACCCGCCGCTCCGCGGGCGCATCGCGTACTACTTCCAGGCCTTCGCGTACCAGTTCTCTCATCTCCTCGTATTCGGAGGTGTCCAGTCCCATTGCCTGCGCCGAGGTCGGGTCCAGGCGCACGCGGTCCATCCGGTCGCCGGCCACCCGCGTCCGGCGGATCAGGTGCATGGTCTCCAGGGTCTTGACCGCGTTCGCGATCGCGCTGCGACTGGCCAGCAGCGCGTCGGCGAGATCGCCGATGCTCTGCTCCGGCGGGTCGCAGACCGCCAGATAGCCGATCAGCCGGCCCACCATCGGCGGGAAGGCATACCGGTGCGCATAGAAGCGCCCCATGTGGTCGGCGAAGGTGATCTCAGCGTCCGTTGGCACGCAGCCAGCGTAGCGCAATCGCAGAGATAACACAAATTTGTGTTATCTCAGTCGCGAGTGGCGGGTGAACTCGCCGTCACGTCGGCAACGCAGCGCCCCGTGTAGCAGAGACGTGCCACCCTGGCCGCGATAGCCGGGGGCGTATGCCGCGGGGCATCGCGGCGGTCTTGAGAGATCGGATTCGGCACGGTCGACGTCGGCGCCGCCGGCGGCGCGATCGCCGTGACGATGAGCAATGCGGGCGCGCCCCGCTGCACATCGGCGACATCTTCACGCAGTCCGACAGCGACGTCGGCACGGACTTCCAGGTCCAGTCCGACGGCTGTCCTCACAGTACGGTCATCGGTGGCGATGCGTGCTCGCTATCGATCCGTTTCCGTCCGAGCCGCTCCGGTCCGATCGACGGGAACCTGGTCGTCTCCAGCGACGCGCCGACGGCGAGGGACTACATACCGTTCAGCGGCGAGGGTCACGCGCGCGCCCGTCGTCACGCCGAAGCCATCCCCGGTCCCGGCGCCGCTCCCGCGCGTGAAACTGACGGTCGCGGGCGCGCACACGCAGCACGCGCTGGGCGCGATCCCGGCCGCGCCCGGCGCGTCGTCATACGCCGCGCGGCGCTCCTCGGTAGCCGGCCGGCCCGGCGGTAGTCGGACAGCCGCGGTCGAGCGCCTTGCCCGAGTGCTCGGGCAGGATCTGTCGGCCCGCCTGGCGGTCGAGAATCGCGTGCTCGTGCAGGGTGGAGGATCCTGAGAACAGCTCGTGCGGCGACGCACCACGGCCACCACGTGGTGGAGCGCGGCCTGCTGCTCGCGATCTGATCATGAGCTGTTAGGCCCGCTTCACCACCACGGTGGCGTGCAGCGTGCCGAGCGACAGCTTCAGCGTGAGCTTCGCGTGCTTGCGCAGCTTTCGCGTCATGCTCGCCGAGAGCTTGAGGCGCAGCGTGGAGGCACCCCGCTTGATCGTGACCGATCGCTGCAGGTAGGTGACCGTTCCGCGCTTGAGGGCGAGCGTCAGCGTGCCGGCGGACGACCCGTTCACGCGCAGCGCGATCTTCCCGTCGCGGCCGAGCCGCAGCGTCTTGGTGAGGAGGCGCACCGTCAGGCGGGTGGCGTGAAGGGCGGGCGAAGGCTGCGGGCTCTGGTTCTGTCCGCCGCCGGGGCTGCCGCCGTGCGGCGCTGCACTGGTTGCGTCACAGGCGATCAGGGAGTCCTGCGGACCCGCGATCAGCAGGTCTTTGCTTCCGCCGCAGTCGAGCAGGTTGACGCCCGCTCCCCCGTCGAGCGTGTCGGCGCCGCCGAGGCCCCGCAGGGTGTCGTCGCCCCCGCCGCCGCGCAGGACGTTGTCGCCGTCGTCACCGACCAGCGTGTCGTTGCCGGCGCCGCCGTAGACGCCTTCGACGTTGATGGCCGAGTCGCCCTCCCCCTGCTCACCCTGCGGCGCGGCGCGGCGCAGGTCGACGTCGACGCCGAGCGAGCGGGCACCCTCGAACGAGCCGCGGTCGCTGTAGTCGAGGATGTCGAAGCCGGGGCCGCCGTCGATCTGATCCGGGCCGTCGCCGGTGAGGCCGTCCAGCACGGCGGCGTCCTCGTGGCCGCCGCCGTTGACGATGTCATTGCCGTCGCCGCCGTCGACGACGTCCGCGGCGCCCGGACCGCCGTCGAGCCAGTCGTCGCCCGGTCCGCCGTCCAGGTGGTCGGCGCCGTCGCCGTCGCCGAACGTGGTGTCGCCGTAGAGGCGGTCCTTACCGGCGCCGCCGCCGAGGGTGTCGCTGCCCGCTTCGCCGACGAGCGTGTCGTCGCCGCCGTTGCCGGAGATGACGTCGCCGCCGCCGCCGCCCGTGAGGAAGTTCGGCCCGTCGTCGCCGATGAGCGTGCCGCTCGCGGTGGCGTCCTCGATCCCGGTGAGCACGTCGTGCTCGCCGGTCTGGCCGCCCGTGCCGGCCGTGAGATCGACCGTCACGGGACCGGTCGCCGACGTGTACGTGATCAGGTCCTCACCGGGACCGCCGTCGATCGTGTCGTCGCCGGTCCCGCCGTCAAGCCGGTCGTTGCCGCCGGCGCTGGTGAGGGTGTCGGCGGCGGGGCCGCCGAAGAACGTGTCCGCGCCCGCCCCGCCGGCGAGGCGGTCGGATTCCGGCTTCGCCGTAGACGATCCAGCCGCCCTCGTCCGGGGCCGTGAAGGTGTCGTCGCCGCCGCCGAGGTATGCGGTGGGGGGCGCGTTGGTCTGGGCGCAGCGGACCTCGTCGGCCGTCGACTGCGTGCAGCCGGCGCCGGCGGTCGGCGGTGTGGCGGAGTCGCGGATCACCCAGTTCCGCGTCGGCGCATCGAGCGTGACCGTGACGGCATTGGTCTCGGAGCCGGCGTCGCGCAGCGTGATCGCACCGGCCGCGTCGGCGGACACGCTCGCGGCGGACGCGAGCGCCGGCAGCGTCGCAGGCATCGCGAGCACGATCGCTACGGCGATCAGTCTCCGAGGGTTGAGCATCGAGGTCTCCACTTCGTTCACGTCACGGACGGCGAGCAATTCAACGGTGTTCTCGGACCGATCCGGTGAACGACACGTAACTCGACTCGCTAGGTATCGCGCCACGATCTGAACGCCGCTCCAGGCGCGCGGCGGGCGCGCATACACTCGCTGACGAGATGAAGGGCGACCAGACTGCCGGGCAACTCGACATGCTCCTGCTGGCCGCACTCGCGCAGGGGCCCGCGCACGGCTACCGGGTCATCGCGCGGTTGCGCGATGACAGCGGCGGGTACTTCGCGATGCCCGAGGGCACGATCTATCCCGCGCTGCACCGATTGGAGGGTGCTGGGTTCGTGACCTCCGACGACGAGTTCGTCGGTGGCAAGCGCCGCCGGACATACGCCTTGACGGATGCCGGCGTCGCGCGCTTGGATGCACGACGTGCCGAGTGGAGGGCGTTCAGCACCTTGGTGTCGCGCATGATCGGGGCGCAGCCCGCGTGACCGTGATCCTCGACGATCCGATCGAGGCGTATCTCGACCGCCTGCTCGTCGCGCTACCGGGCGCCCCGCGAGAAGTCCGGCGCGCGCTGGCCGAGGCCGAGCTGCATCTCTACGAATCGGCGGCGGTCCTCGAGGCGTCAGGGCTTTCGCGCGAGGAGGCACGGGCCGAGGCGGTGCGGCGGATGGGGCCCGCCGAGGTCGCCGCCGGTCCGGCGCGCGTGACGCTCCAACTCACTCCCGCGCTGCGCCGGCGGGTCGCGCTCTCGCTGCTGCTGATCGGCGGCGTAGGTGGCGTGGCGATCGGGCTGGCCGGTGTCCTCGGGCTGATCGTCCGGGCGCTGTGGGGACCGGCGGCGATCGCCACCGCGTTCCCAGCCGACTCTTATTCGGCCGCCGACTGCCGCCACTGGCAGGCCGACCAGCCCACGGCACACGACTGCCTGAGCGTGATGACCGCACTGCATGCATCGCACTTCCTCATGGACACGCTGGTCTGCGCAGTGATCGGCGTGCTGATGTTGGTGCTCTACGTCCCGCTGCAGCGCCGCTGGTTGTTGCGGGGGAGGCTCGGGGAGTTGTTCGACGTCGAGTTGCTGATCGGCGCCGCGGCGGCGGCCGCAGTGGCCGCGATCTTTCTCGTCCGGGGGATCGACACTGTGCTGCGCACGCACGACAACGGCGTGGGCCAGCCGTTCTGCCTGGCGGCCGGGTCCTCGCTGGCCTTCCTGTACTTCGCGCTGCGCGCGCGCAGCCGCGGGGTCACGGCCCGGTTGGGCTCCCGCCGGCCGCCCCGGGCGCTGGTGTAGCGGGACGGCGCGCCCCCCGGGTCGATCCCCTTGCCGGAAGGCCAACGGCCCGCCGGATACCCGGCGGGCCGTTGCGTCGTGATGCCGTTGAGCTGAGGACCGCTAGTTGGTGTCCGGGCTCGGGACGTACGCGCCCGGGACGTCCGACGGAGCGTAGACCTTCGAGTCACCCGGGTAGGGCACCTTCCAGTCGTGGGTGACGTACCACGTGTACCGGTTCATCTGCTCCGGGTTCGCGTAGTCGGGGACCGCACCGTTGCCGGTGGTCTTCTGCTGTGTCAGCCACGCCTTCCAGGCCGCCGCGATGGCCTGATCCTCCGGCGCCACCGTCGGCTGCGGGGTCGCCGAGCCGGTCGTGGTCGTGCTCTGGCTCGGCGGCGTGTCCAGGCCGCAGGCCGGTGCGGTGGAGATGCTCTCGGTCAGCGACACCTGGTTCGGCAGCGCGGTGAACGGCGTCATGTTCGGCGTGGCGGTGAACGCGCCGTACATCGGCGTCGCCGCGGCGAGCTTCTCGTTCAGCGGCTGCGCGCCGAGGATCTGCTCGATCGTGCGCACCATGGTGATCTGCGAGTAGTACGTGTCGTCGACGACGCCGTGCGCCGCCCACGGGCTGATGATCTGGACCGGCGCGCGATGCCCGTCGACGTGGTCGGCACCGTCCTGGCTGTCGTCCTCGACCACGAAGATCGCGGAGTCCTTCCAGTACTGGCTGTGCGAGATCTCGTCGACGATCTTGCCCACGGCGACGTCACCGTCGGCGACCTGCGCCCGCGGCGAGACCGGACCACCGGTGTGGTCGCTGGAGAGCCACATCATGTTGAAGTTCGCCGGGCCGTTCTGCTCGAAGTCCTGCTTCCAGATCTCGTACCGGTACAGATCCGGGACCGAGGTGTCGAACGGCGGCGACAGGTGATCGGCGATCGCGTTCAGCGACGGGATCACCGAGCCGTAGTTGCCCTTCAGGTTCGGCGCCGTCAGCTGGGCCGGGTCGCCGCCGGCGCCGACGCCCTTGGCCGCGCAGTAGTACTGCTGCCACGAGCCGCCCGCCGGCTTGCCCTCGGTGTACTCGAACTCACCGTAGTTGCGCGCCGTGTTGCCGGCGTCCTCGACCGCGGTCCAGAGGAAGCCGGAGCGCTGGTGGCCGAGCACGTCCTCCTCGGTGTCGTAGCTGCGCTGGTACTCGCCCGCGGAGGACTCGGTGTACTCGGGGTTGTCGCCCTGCATCAGCCAGTTGTGGCCCTCGGCCGAGTTCGTCCCGACGTCATAGATGTTGTCGTAGAGACCGAACTGCTTGGCCAGCGCGTGCTGGTTCGGCGTGACCTTCGCCCCGAACTGCGCAAGAGTCGGGTCGCCGTTGCCCGGGGTCATGTCGCCGTACACCTGATCGTAGGTGCGGTTCTCCTTGACCAGCAGGAAGACGTGCTTGATCGTCGACGGGTCACCGATGCGGGCCGGAACGGCCACGGGGGCGGCCTTCTTGCCGCCGGCCTCCTGGACGTCCTTCTTGCCCCAGCCGTTCTGGGCGAAGACCGTGTTGGTGTAGGACTTCGCGATGTCCTTGTCCTTCGGCAGCGTGAAGCGCGTCAGCGACGCGGTGGTGCCGTGCGTGCCGTGACCGACCGCGACCGTCGTGCCAACGCCCTTGTTGAACGAGAGGTTCGGGCCGCGCGCGTCGATGCCGCGCGTGTTGGTGACGACGACCTGACCTCCGACGGTCGCGACCGTCGCCGGGTAGTAGTCCGTCGGCAGCACGCCGATGTAACTGACCGGCTCCTGCGGGTCGCCCTCGTACTGGTAGACGGCGACGGCGTTCGCGCGACCGAGCGTGACCAGCAGGTGGTTGTCGGCGGTCATCGCGATGCTGGTCGGCGCGTAGCCGGTGTCAGACGACGCCCACGGCTTGGTGTCGATCGTCTGGACGACCTTGTCCTTCTTGGTGTCGATCACCGAGATCGTGTCGCTGTTCGTGTTGGCGACGAACAGCGCGCCCTTGGCCGGCGAGTACATCGCCGTCGGGTGCAGGCCGACGGCGATCGATCCGACCGCCGCGGCCGGGTCCGCGGTGTTGATGACGCTGACGGCGCCGGTCGTCGACGTGCCGCGGTAGCCGTCGGCGGGAACGGCGGTGCCGTATGAGTCCATCGTCGTCTCGCCGGGGTGCGCCTGACGGCCGCCCTCGTCGCTCACGTAGAGCTTCTTGCCGACGAACCTGAGCTCACGCGGGGCGATGCCGACGTTCCACGTGTGCTGGATCGCGCCCGTGTTGGGATCGAGCGACACGACGATGTTCTGGCCATTGACCGCCGCGTACAGCGTGGACTTGTCGGGCGAATACGCGATCTGGCCGGTCAGAGCGGCGTGGCCGCTCACGGCCGGGATCGAGACGGTGACCGGCGTGCCGAGCGTGCCGTCCTTGTTGACCGGGAAGCGGCTCAGGCCGGTCTGCTCCGGAACCCACAGCATCTTGCCGTTGGGCGAGTACGTCGGACCTTCCTGACCCACGGTGCCGTTCGTGAAGCGCTGGTTGACGCTGGACGCCGTGCCGACGGACCAGATGAGCTTGTAGCTCTGCAGGTCGAAGATCTGCAGCGCGACCGACCTGTCGGTGCTGGTCGCCGCGAGGAAGTGACCGTCCGGGCTGACCGTCGAGCCCATGAACTTGCCCAACTGGGTCTGCAGACGCTCCCCGAGCGGCTGGATGATCTGGTCGTCAGAGACCTGGATCCCGTTGGAGTACTCGGTGCCGACCTGGTTGTGGCCGAAGACGTCCGTCGCGGCATACGTCACCCCCGTGCCGGCGAGCACGACGGCGGCGACGCCGACGGCGACGGCACGCCGCCGTCCGCCGAAGACTCCGAGACCGACCTTCGAGACCCGTCGGCGTTGTCGTGTGACGTGCACACCCGTCCAATCGACGCCATCCGTCTTTTCCGACCCGCTCGGCATAGATATCCCCTTGGAGAGAAGCAGTTACGGCGGCATCGTCAGGGCTACCTCGGGGATCTAGGTAACGCCCTTGTAAACCGTGCTCGCAACCCGTCGTTCGGATGACCGGGCGACACGGACACGGGCTATCCATCAATCTGAGTTGATGTATAGTTGCCGGTCGTGGTGGACGCCGCCGCGGCATATCGGGATCCCTCGCCTCCGAGCTTCGTGCGGCTTGCCGCCGACCCGCTGCGCTGGCGTCTGCTCAGCGAGCTGGCGCGGGGCGATCACCGCGTCCGGGAGCTGTGCGAGCTGGTCGGCCGCCCCCAGAACCTGGTCTCGTACCACCTCGGGCGGCTGCGGGAGCAGCGGCTGGTGTCGCACCGCCGCAGCTCCGCCGACGCGCGCGAGGCCTACTACACGCTCGACCTCGCGCGCTGCCGCGAGCTGCTCGACGCCGCGGGTGGCGCGCTGCACCCGGCCCTGCGACACCGGTCCGCTGATCACGACCGAGGCGAGGCTCGCCCGCCTGTGCGCGTGCTGTTCCTGTGCACCGGCAACAGTGGCCGTTCGCAGATCGCGGAGGCGCTCCTGCGCCACCAGGCCGGCGGCGCGGCCGAGGCCTTCAGCGCCGGCAGTCATCCCAAGCCCGTGCAGGCTGACGCGAAACGGGTCATGCAGGAGCGCGGGATCGACATCAGCGGCCAGCGCTCCAAGCCGTTGACGGAGTTCACCGCCCGGCACTTCGACTACGTGATCAGCCTCTGCGATCGCGTGCGGGAGGTGTGCCCCGAGTTCCCGGGCGCCATGGCGATGCACTGGAGCATCGCCGACCCTGCCGCGGAGAGCGGCAGCGCTGCCGAGCGCTCCGCGGCGTTTGAACGCACGGCGACCGAGCTCGCGACGCGCATCGCGTTCCTGCTCGTGCGCATCCAACATACCCCGGCAATCTCGGAGGTCATCTGAACATGCCCGATGAACTTGTCAGCGTTCGCTACCTGGTCGACGACGTCGATGCCGCCGTCGAGTTCTACACCCGCCACTTCGGCTTCAAGGTGCTCACCAGCTTCGCGCCGGCGTTCGCCGACGTCGTCCGCGGCCGGCTGCGCCTCCTGCTCAGCGGCCCCGCCAGCTCGGCGGGGCGACCGATGCCCGATGGCCGGACTCCGGAACCAGGTGGCTGGAACCGCATCCACCTGATCGTCGACGACATCGTCGGCGAGGTCGGGCGCCTGCGCGATGCCGGCCTGACGTTCCGCAACGACATCGTGACCGGCCCCGGGGGCCGTCAGATCCTGATCGACGATCCCTCCGGGAACCCCGTCGAGCTCTTTCAGCCCGCGCCGCGATAGTGCGCACACCGCCTACCGATGGGTCGGTGACTCCGATCAGGCCGCCAGCAGCTCGGCGTAGCGGCGCAGGTACAGGGGCCAGCCGTCGCCGGAGTCGACGCCCTCGCGCAGGCCCTGCCAGCCGTCGAGGTGTCGATCGAGGTGGCGGTGCTCAAGTTCGACACGGGTGCGATCGGGTCCGTCGGCGATGAAGCGGATCTCGACTTCGCTGGTCTTCTCGAGGTCGGTTTCGATCTGCCAGGCCGGGCTGATGTCCCAGCTGATGACCATGCGGTCGGGCGGCTCGTAGGCCAGCACGCGAGCCCACTGGCACTCGCTGCCGTCGATGCCGCGGTCGAAGAGCCGCCCGCCGGCTCGAGGCTCGAAGACGGTCTCGGCGATCTCGACCGCGAGCATGTTGTGCTCGCGTGGCTTGAAGCGGCCGAAGTCCTCGGTGAAGACCGTGAACGCCCGCTCGATCGGCGCGTCGACGGTCACCTCATGGCGGATCGAAGTTGCCTGCGCAGAGGGCGTCATCGGATCTCCTTCATGCGTTGCTCGACGGTTTCCTTGAACCCTGCGAGCGTGCTGCTCCAGAACTGGTCGAGTTCGGTGCGGAGCGCTTGCAGGCCGTCCGGGTTGACCTGATAGATGCGGCGGTTGCCGTCCGCTCGGTCGGTGACCAGGCCGGCGTCCTTGAGCACCTTCAGGTGCTGGGACACCGCGGGCCGGCTCACCGGAAGCTCGCGGGCCAGCTCGCCGACTGCGCACGGGCGGCGCGCGAGCCGGCGGAAGATCGTGCGTCGCGTGCGGTCTCCGAGCGCCGCCCAACCATCATCTCGGTAAGTCACCACTGACCGTAAGCGTAGCCTTACCAGACTGGAACGTCAAGCGGGCGGCGGCGCGAGCAGGCTCTCGAACGCGACGTCCGCTTGACGGGGCTCGATCGATCCACTGCAATTGCTGCGGGAAGCATCCAGAAGGAGCCACGCCATGGCCGACAACGGCAAGGCCGTCATCAACCTCACCTGCGGCCACGAAGACGCCGACAAGGTGACCGTCGCGTTCTTGGTCGCAACCGCGGCGCTCACTGCGGGCAAGCGCGTCACGATGTTCCTCACCAAGGAGGCGGTGCGGCTCGCGCTGCCCGGCTACGCCGACGCGATCGAGTCCGCCGGCGCGCCGCCCGTCCAGCGGCTTTTCGAGCAGTACCGCGACGGCGGAGGCGAGTTGTTCGTGTGCCCGATCTGCTTCAACGCGCGAGCGCTCGCCGAGGACGCCCTCGTCGACCACGCCCGCCTCGCCGGGGCCACGCCGCTATGGGAGTGGATCGGCGACGGCGCGACGGTCTTCAGCTATTGACCGCCGCGGAAGGGTCGTGTGAATCGGCGGGCATCCGACCGAAAGGCATCGACATGAAGCCGACCATCGTGGCCGTGATCTCGAACGTCGACTCCGACGCGGGCCAGATCGCGGGGCTCGTCTACCTCAACGGATTCGCCCCCGCGCCCGGCGAGAACTGCTTCGGGCTCGCGGATGGCGGTCCACACGCTCACGCCGGTCGTGCTCGAGCCCGCGCGGTCCGTTCAGCGTTGACGTTGCCCGGGTCGCGATAATGCGACCCGGGCATGACGATCACCGCTCTCCCGCCGTCGGGCCTACTCGATCGTGGGAGTGAGCGTGACGCGCTCGACCGGCTGGTCGCCGGAGTGCGGGCGGGTCAGAGCCGGGTCCTGGTGCTGCGCGGCGAAGCCGGGGTCGGCAAGACCGCCCTGTTGGCGCATCTCGCGGCAACCGCTCAGGGGTGCCGGATCGCCCGGGCGGCCGGCGTCGAGTCCGAGATGGAGCTCCCGTTCGCCGGGCTGCATGCGCTGTGCGGGCCGATGCTCGACGGGATGCCCGCGCTGCCGGCACCGCAGCAGGGAGCGTTGCAGGTGGCGTTCGGCCTGCAGAGCGGGGGCGCGCCGGACCGCTTTCTCGTGGCGCTGGCGGTGCTGAGCCTGCTGGCCGAGGCGGCCGAGACGCGCCCGCTGGTGTGCATCGTCGAGGATGCGCAGTGGCTCGATCGCGCCTCCGCACAGGTGCTCGCGTTCGTCGCCCGCCGCGTGCTGGCGGAGCGCATCGCGATGGTGTTCGCCGTACGCGAGCCGAGCGGCGCCGACGAGCTCGCCGGGCTGCCGGAGCTGCGCGTCGAAGGGCTGGCCGCTGCCGACGCCCGCGCGTTGCTGGATTCCGTCATGCCCGGGCTGGTGGACGCGCGCGTGCGCGACCGGATCCTCGCCGAGACGCGTGGCAACCCCCTCGCACTGATCGAGCTGCCGCGTGGCTTGACCCCCGCCGAGCTCGCGGGCGGCTTCGGGCTCCCCGACGCGCGGCCCTTGGCGAGCCGGATCGAGCACACCTTCCTGCAACGCGCCCAGACGCTGCCGCGCGACACCCAGCGCCTGCTCCTGACCGCGGCGGCCGAGCCGCTGGGCGACGCCGGCCTGCTCTGGCGCGCCGCCGGAAGTCTCGGGATCGACACCGATGTCGCGTGGCCGGCGGAAGCCGCCGGATTGATCGAGCTCGGCGCCCGCGCGCGCTTCACGCACCCGCTCGCCCGCTCGGCGATCTACCGCGGAGCGGACCCGGGCGACCGTCGCGCCGCGCACCGGGCGCTCGCGGAGGCGATCGACCCGGTGCTCGATGCCGACCGGCGCGCATGGCACAGCGCGCACGCGACCGCGCTGCCGGATGAGGCCGTGGCCGCCGAGCTGGCGCACTGCGCCGATCGCGCGCAGCGCCGTGGCGGCCTGGCCGCAGCCGCGGCGTTCCTGCAGCGGGCGGCCGAGCTGACGCCGGACCCCGGGGTCCGCGTCGAGCGCTCGCTCGACGCGGCCCGGGCGAAGCTCGACGTCGCCGATTTCGCGTCCGCCTCCGAGTTGCTGTCCGCCGCCGCGCTCGGGCCGCTCGACGAGCTCCAGCGGGCACGGCAGGAGCGGTTGGGTGCCCAGATCGTGTTCACCGCCCAGCGCGGCCGCGACGCTCCGCCTCTGCTGCTCCGGGCGGCCAGGCGGCTCGAGCCCCTGGACGCCGCGATGGCCCGCGAGACCTACCTCGAGGCGATTGCGGCGGCGATGTACGCCGGGCGGCTCGGCGCCGGCCCGGACGAGCGGGAGGTGGCCGAGGCGGCGCGCGCGTCGACGCGACTGCCTGCCTCGGGCCCGGCCGACCTGCTCCTCGACGCGCTTGTGACGCGGTTCACCGAGGGGTATGCGCCGGCGATCGCGCCGCTCTCACGCGCGCTTCGCGTGTTCGCGGAGCCCGATGGCGGCGGAGCGGACCGGCGCTGGCTGTGGCTGGCCTGCCGCCTCGCGCAGGATCTCTGGGACGACGAGCTCTGGCACGTGCTCGCGACACGCGGCGTGAGCGTTGCGCGCGAGACCGGCGCGCTCTACCTGCTCCCGAACGCGGCCAACTACCTCGCCGCGCTCAACGTCCATTCCGGGGCGTTCGCCGCGGCTTCGGTGCTGATCGACGAGGTCGATGCCATCACGCAGGCGACCGGAGTCCCGCCGCTCAAGTACGCGGCAGCCATGCTGGCGGCGGCGCGCGGCGACGAGGCACCGGACCTCATGGCGTGGGGCTGGCAGGACATGATGGAGCGGGGCGAGGGCTCGGGGCTTGGCGTCTGGTTCTGGCTCAAGGCGCTGCTGCACAACGCCAACGCCCGCTACGGCGAGGCGCTCGCGGCCGCGCGGCAAGCCTGCGAGCACGAGGACGTCATGGCCTACGGCTGGGCCCTGGTCGAGCTGATCGAGGCCGGCGTCCGCGCCGGGGCACCGGACGAGGCCGCCGCGACGTTCATCCGCCTGAGCGAACGCACGACGGCAAGCGGCACCGAATGGGCACTCGGTATCGAGGCGCGCTGCGGTGCGCTGCTGAGCGACGACGAGTCCGCCTACCGCGAGTCGGTCGAGCGGCTCGCGCGCAGCCGCGCGGTTGTCGAGCTGGCGCGCAGCCGGTTGCTGTACGGCGAGTGGCTGCGCCGCGAGAACCGGCGCACGGACGCCCGCGAGCAACTGCGCGCGGCCCATGAGATGTTCAGCCGCATGGGCGCCGAAGCGTTCGCCGAACGCGCTCGCCGTGAGCTGCTCGCCACCGGCGAGACGGTGCGCCGGATCACCCCCGACACGCGCGACGTCCTGACGCCCCAGGAGGCGCAGGTGGCGCGGCTGGCGCGCGAAGGGCACACCAACCCGGAGATCGGCGCCCAGCTGTTCATCAGCCCGCGCACGGTCGAGTACCACCTGCGCAAGGTGTTCCGCAAGCTCGACGTCAGCACCCGCCGGGAACTGCGCGACGCGCTCACAGAGCAATTCGCCTGACGATCGGCGTACGCTCGCGGCATGACCTCCCCACCGGCCACCGACCTGCAGAGCCGGTGCGACCTGCTGCGGTCGCTGCACCGGCCCGGCGCCCCGCTGCTGCTTCCGAACGCCTGGGACGTGGCCACCGCGAAAGCCGTGGTCGCGGCCGGCTTCCCCGTGGTCGCGACCACCAGCTGGGGCGTCGCCGAGGCGCTCGGCTATGCGGACGACGAGCGTGCGCCGGCCGGGGAGATGCTCGCCGCGGCCGCCCGCATCGCACGGGGCGTCGAGGTGCCCGTGACCGTCGACGCCGAGGCCGGCTACGGGATGGAGCCGGGCGACCTCGTGGGTGCGCTGCGAAACGCCGGGGCAGCGGGGTGCAACCTCGAGGACACCGACCACTCCGACGAGAGCCTCCGTGATGCCGACCGGCACGCGGCGTGGCTCGGTGCGGTTCGCCAGGCCGCGTCCGAGGACGGCTACCCGCTCGTGATCAACGCCCGGGTGGACGTCTTCCTCGGTCCCTACATCGCCGATCCCGCCCCCGGGACCCAGGCGGAGCTCGTGGACGAGGCGCTGCGGCGCGCGCACGCCTACCTCGAGGCCGGCGTCGACTGCGTGTACCCGATCGCCCTCTGGGAGGCGGAACCGCTGCGCCGCTTCATGTCGGAGATCCGCGGTCCGGTGAACGCCGCACGCATGCCGGAAGGGCCGGCGCCCACCGAGCTGGCGGCACTGGGGGTCGCCCGCGTGAGCTGGGGACTCTTCCTCTACTGGGACGCGATGGACCGCTTCAAACAGCAGCTGGCCTCGCTCGCGGAATGAGGACGTGTCGGCGACCGAACCGAGTGAGGCCGGAGAGTTCGACAAGGCGGTGTCGGTCGATCAGCGCTGAGGGCAAGCGGACCGGCGTCTCGCAGTTCGCCCTGAGCCGGATGGCGTTCGGCCGCAGGGGCAACAACCTGCCGTCGATCGTCAACGGGCTCGTCACGCTGGCCTGGATCGGCCTGAACACGTACATCGTCCTGAGCCTTGTCACGTACTGCCTGAACAAGCTCGGGCTGCCGGACAACCACAGCATCGAGTACAGCGTCGCCGCGGCGATCATGATCATCCAGCTGATCATCGGAACGCTCGGCTTCTACGCGATCCGCACGTTCGAGAAGTGGACCGTTCCGGTGCTGGCTGCGGTGATGGCGGTGATGACGGTGCTGGCGTTCAGCAAGGGGCACGTCGTGTGGAACCACTCGACCGTCCACGGCTCCGCGCTGATCACCGCCGCCAGCGAGCTGATGACGGCGGTGGGCATCGGCTGGGGGTTCAGCTGGGCGCCGTGGGCGTCTGACTACTCGCGGTTCACACGGCCCGATGTCACCGAGCGCAGTCAGTACTGGGCGTCCGCGATCGGCACGTTCCTCGCGCTGAACTGGCTCGGCGTCCTCGGCGCCGCGATGGCCAGCGGCTCGACCCACAGCGACCCCGCCGACCTCGTCGCGTCGCTGTTCGGGGCGATGACGATCCCGGTCATGCTGGTGATCGTCCACGGCGTCGTCGCGGGCAACATCGAGTGCGTGTACTCGGCGCCGCTGTGCTTCCTGGCGGCCGGGATCCACCAGGTTCGCCACGTCGTTCACCAGCTACATGGACTCGTTCGTGATCTGGACGGCCTCGTGGGGCGGGATCGTGGTCATCGACTTCTTCGTCCTCAACCGCGGACGCGCCGACGTAGCGGCACTGTACGCGCCTCCTGAGACGTCGCGGTACGGCGATATTCGCTGGCGCTCGCTCGTCGCGCTGCTTGTCGGGCTCGTGGCGGGGTGGGCGTTCGAAGACGGCAGCGCATCACTGTTCCAGGGCCCGATCTCGCGCGCCACCGACGGAGTGGACTTCTCGTGGCTGGCGTCGATCGTGTGCGGCGGGCTGGCGTACTGGTTGCTGTGCTGCTCCGAGTCGCGCTCCGCGAGGCGTTCGCTCGCACCGCAGCGAGCTGACTAGTGGTCGAGAAGCAGGTGGCTGCACCTGGCATGCAGCGCTTGAACGTCAGCCGTGATGATGGTGAGCGGGCGAGACGCCGGCGCTGAGCGTCGCGCCGAGCCGCACGGCTAGCCCGGCGCCGAACTCGCCATCCAGCGAGCTGCCGCCGCGAGGATCGATCGGGTCGAGGTTGAAGCCGGCCAGCTCGGCGATGCGGTCGCGCGATGCGTGGACGAGGCGCCGGACTGCTGCGAGGTCGGTGTCCAGCAGTTCTCCGCGCCACTTGCGGACCGTACCGGCGACCAGCACGAGGTCGATATTGCGAGGGTCGGTGCCCTGGACGATCGTGCCGATCGCGTTGTTGAGCGGGAGGTTGTTGATGTCCTCGCCGCGGACGGCGATCAGGTCGGCGTCCTTGCCCGGCGTGAGGGTCCCGATGCGGTCGGCGAGGCCGATCGCGCGCGCCCCCTCGATGGTGGTGAACTCAAGCACGTCGCGGTTGGAGATGAAGGCGGGCGGCTCGCGGTCTCCCTCGAACACCCGCGTGTTGACCTGCATCCGCTGCGTCGCGAGCGTCGCGCGCATCTGCGTGAAGAGGTCGCCCGCGAGCGCGATCTCGACGTCGGCGCTGAGGCTCGGGCGTAGCCCGAGATCGAGCACCGTCTGGATCGGAGGACGGCCGCTGCCGATCCCGATCTGCTGGTCGGACGTGGTGGCGAGCGTGACATGCGTGCCCCAGGCGGCGATCCGCTTCCAGGCGCTGTCGGTGAGGTCGGTGCAGTGGATCAGCGCGACGTCCGGGCCGAGGGCGCCGGCGGCCGCGAGGTCCTCGATCTCGGCGGAGGCGACCGTGCCGATGATCGCGTCCATCGTGACGCCGAACCCGCGCTCGCGCGCGTAGTGCACCAGCTCGGCGAGCGGTGGGCGGCCGGTCATCGTGACGTCGACGCCGAGCCGGACGGTGGTCAGCGAGCCGGGCGCGCGGCAGTAGGCCTCGTCGAGCCGCTCGATGTCGGCGGGCCATTGATGGTCCCAGTCGCCGACGCTCGGCGGCGCGTGAATGTGGACGGCCCGCATCCCGGCGTCGCGATAGGCGCGGAACGCGGCATCCGAGTGCGCCGCAGTGCGCGAGTTGTGGCAGAAGTCCAGGACGGACGTGACGCCGCCGTCGAGCATCGCCAGCGCGCTGGCGATGCAGCCCGCGTAGATGTCCTCGGGCAGGTAGCTCTGCGCCATCCCCGCGTGCGTCGTGGCCGCGTAGTCGAGCAGCGTGGCGTCCGCGATCAGCCGCCGGAACTGGTTCTGCCAGCAGTGCCGGTGCGCCTCGACGAGGCCCGGCGCGACGACCATCCCGCGCATGTCGATCGCCACCGCGTCGGGAACGTCGAGCCTGCGGGCGATGGCCTCGATGCGGCCGTCGGCGATCAGCACGTCGCCGGCGCTGAAGTCACCGAGCGCCGGGTCGAGGGTGACGACCGCCGCGCCGCGCAGGAGCACGCGGTGGCGGCCACCGTCGCGCAATACCGCGAGCGTGCGCGCAGCCTCCTCGTCGGTCACGTCGTAGTACCAGCGTGGGTCCACGTCAGCCTCCTCGCACGAGGGTCGCGTCGATGTCTGAGAGCGACGCGCAGCCGACCAACGCCATGGCGCGCTCGAGCTCTGAGCGGAAGATCGAGAGCACCCGGTCGACCCCGGCCTCACCGCGTGCGGCGAGGCCGTACATGTAGGGCCGGCCGACGAGGCAGGCGCGAGCGCCGAGGGCGAGCGCCTTGATGACCTCGGTGCCGCGCCGGAAGCCGCCGTCGACGAACACCTCGGCGTGCCCTCCAACTGCCGCGACCACCTCGGGCAACGCGAGGATCGTCGGTGGCACGCTGTCCACCGTGCGCCCGCCATGGTTGGAGACGACGATCCCGTCGACGCCCCGTTCGACCAGCCGCTGGCACTCGTCGCCGCGCAGGATGCCCTTGACCACGAGCTTGCCGCCCCATCGGTCGCGTAGCCACGCGATGTCGGCGAAGGTGACCGGCACGAGGTTCTCGATCGTGTCGGCGAGGTTCTGGTAGGCGGTGCGGACCGCACGGCCGAAGCCATGCATGCTGTGCCCCTGCCCCACATTGCCGAGGAGGAAGTCCTTGGCCCATAGCGGCCGAGATGCGCCGCTCGCCAGCAGTTGCGGCGTGATCCGCAGCGGGAGCGTCAGCTTGTTGCGCATGTCGCGCTCGCGCGTGATCTCGACCGCGGTGTCGACGGTCACGCACAGCACGCCGTACCCCGCGCGCTCGACCCGCCCGATCAGCGCGTGCGCGTCCGCGCGCGAAGGCGGGAGATAGAGCTGATACCAGAGCGGGCCCGTCGCGGCGGCCGCGATCTCCTCCAGCGAGTAGCTCGACGCCCCACTGACCGCGAACACCGTGCCCGCCCGGCCCGCGGCGCGCGCCACCGCCAGCTCGGCCTCGCTGTGGGCCATCCGCGCCATGCCGCAGGGCGCGAGCAGGACCGGCAGCGCCACCGGGGTGCCGAGCACGGTGGTCGACAGGTCGCGCGCTGAGACGTCGGCCAGCGCCCGCGGACGCAGCCACAGGCTCTGCAGCGCGGCGCGATTTCCACGCATCGTCAGCTCGTCGCCGGCACCGCCCTCGATCGCGTCGAACACGCCGCGCGGGAGCCGCCGGCGCGCGCGCCGGGCCATCTCCTCGACGCTGTAGATGCCTGCGGTCGATTGCGTTACGTGCACCATGTTGTGTGTACCACAACGTCCCCTCAACCCGCAACCGGGCTTCCTGAGCAACTGCTAACGTTGCGGTCCATGCAACCGGCCGCACGTGCTGCAAAGGAAGGTCCACGCGGATCGCACCTGCATCGGGGGCTGCGGACCCTCGAGGTGCTCGCGCTCGCGCCCGCCTCGGCCGCGGATGTGGCCGGCAAGCTGGGCGTCAATCGGAGCACCGGCCTGCGGCTCCTGCAGGAGCTCGAATCGCTCGGCTTCGTCCGGCGCGACCCCCGCACACGGCGCTACAGCGTCGTTTCGGAGCGCTTCGTGCCGATGACCTCCGGCCTGCGGCACGATTGGCAGCAGCTCATCAACCCGGTCCTCGAGCGCATCCGCGACGAGGTCGGCGAGTCGACGATCTTCGCCACGCCGGTCAACGGCGTGATGGTCCACGTCAGCTTCTATGTCTCATCGCACAGCATCGCGGTGCGCGAGCAGATCGGGACGGTGCGCCCGATGCACGCATCCGCGATCGGGAAGGCCTGGCTGTCGGCGTTGTCGGACGCGGAGCTCGATCTCGAACTCGACGGCATCGACTACAGCCTCGGGACTGACCACGCGCCTCAGAGCGCCGACGAGCTCCGCGAGCGCGTGCTGGTGGCGCGCGAGCGTGGCTGGGCGATCGACAGCGAGGAGACGGTGGCCGGTGCCGGCTGTGTTGCGGCGCCCACCTGGGTTGGTGACTCGCCCGTCGGCGCGGTCGCGATCTCAGCTCCGATCACCCGGCTCGACGACGCGACGCTCGCGCGCTACGGCGAGCTGCTCATGGACGCCATGAGCTCGATCCGGCATTCGACGGCCGGCGCGGTTCGCTGATCGACCGCGACACGACGCTGATCGCGCCGCGCGGCCCTGGCGGCGGCGCGCTGACTCGCTCAGGCAGTGGCGTAGGCGGCTTCGAGCTGCTCGAGCGCGGCCGACATCCCGCCGCGCTCGATGTCCACGCCGCTGAGTGCCAGCCCGAGTTCGACGCCCGCGCGCGTCCCGGCCAGCATGAGGTCGTTGAAGTCGCCGAGGTGGCCGATCGCGGAACACGCGCCCCGCCCTACCGCCCGAGCCCACTGCCGAGCGACATGCCGAAACGCTCGAGGATCGTGCGCCGTACCGCGTCCGCGTCGACGCCGTCGGGAACCAGCACCGCGGTGAGCACGTCCGGAATACTCGCGGCTCGTCCGCGCATAGCACTTCGAGTCCCCAGCCCCACACGGCGGCGCGCGTGGCGGCCGGTGGGCGCCGGCTCGGCGGGCCGCAAGATCCGCCCCACTCGTCGTGGCGGTAGTCGATCGAGGCGAGCGAGGAGATCGTGTCGACGAGCAGCAGCGCCGAGTGGTCGGCCGCGTCGATCGCGACGCGCACGTCGGCGACGCGGCTCGTGACGCCGGTCGACGTCTCGTTGTGGACGACCATCACGGCCTTGATCGACGGATCGCCGACCAGCCGGTGGTGCACCGCCTCGGGGTCGACGCCGTGACGCCAGTCGCCCGGTAGCAGCTCGACGCGCAGTCCCAGCCGGGTCGCCAGCGCGCTCCACAGCGTCGCGAAGTGCCCGCTGTCCGACGCCAGCACCGTGTCGCCGGGCGACAGCGTGTTGACGAGCGCGGCCTCCCAGGCCCCCGTGCCGGAGCCGGGATAGACGACCACGGGGCCGCTCGTCCGGAACACCCGCGCCAGCGCCGGCAGCAGCTCGAGCGTCAGCGCCGCGAACTCCGGCCCGCGGTGGTCGATGGTCGGGCGCGCGATCGCCGCGAGCACCGAGGCGGGCACGTTCGTCGGCCCGGGAATCTGGAGGAAGGGGCGTCCAGCGGGGGGCATGGTTGCGCTAGGTTAGACACGTTGCGTTAGGCGCAATCGAGCGAGCTGGGGAGAGAGACGTGTCCGACGCGGCTGAGATCGGTGCGGTGCTGGCAAGGCGGCTCGCGGGCGAGGTGCGCACCGACGCCTACACGCGCCGCCTCTTCTCGGCCGACGCCAGCATGTACGCGATCGAGCCGCTGGCGGTCGCCTTCCCCCGCGACGCCGACGACGTGATCGGCGCCGTCGAGACGGCGCGCGAACTCGGCGTGCCCGTGCTCGCCCGCGGCGCCGGGACGAGCCTGGCGGGCCAGACGGTGGGGCGCGCGGTGATTCTCGACTTCTCGCGCCACATGAACCAGATCGTCGCGCTCGACCCCGACGAGCGCCGCGCGCGCGTCCAGCCCGGCGTCGTCCAGGACGACCTCAACCAGCGCGCGCACGCCTACGGGCTGATGTTCGGCGCCGACACCTCGACCAGCAACCGGGCGACGCTCGGCGGGATGATCGGCAACAACTCGGCCGGCAGCCACTCGATCCGCTTCGGAATGACGATCGACCACGTGCGCGCGCTCGACGTCGTGCTCGCCGATGGCCGGCGCGCCAGCTTCGCCCCGGGCTGGGCGGAGCTCGAACCCCAGCTGACCGCCCTCGTGGAGCGCCACCGCACGGCGATCGAGCGCGACCATCCGAAGTTCTGGCGTCACGCGGGCGGCTACCGGCTGGATCGGCTGGCGCGCGATCCGCACGACCTCGCCAAGTTCGTCGTGGGCTCGGAGGGCACGCTCGTGCTCGTCACCGAGGCCGAAGTCGACCTGATCGAGCGCCCCAAGGCACAGGCGATCGCGGTCGGCCACTTTCGCTCCACCGCCGAGGCCATCGACGCCACCGCCGACGCGATGGCCCACGACGCGGCGGCGGTCGAGCTGATGGACGAGACGATCCTGCGCCTCTCGCGCGAGCGCGTGGAATTCGCCGGGCTCTCGCAGATCCTCGTCGACCAGCCCAGCGCGCTGGTGTTCGTGACCTTCTTCGCCGACACGGAGGCGGAGGCGGAGGCGGCGCTCGAGCGCCTCGCGGCCGACTGGAAGCGCCACGGGCACGGCTACCACACGCTTCGCGCCACCGACCCGCGTGACCGCGCCGCGCTGCTGAAGGTCCGCAAGGCCAGCCTCGGCCTGCTGATGGCGGCGAGCTCGGGGTCGAGCCGGCCGCTGGCGTTCGTCGAGGACACCGCGGTTCCGCCCGAGCGCCTGGCGGCCTACGTCGCGGAGTTCTCGCAGGTGCTCGACCGCCACGGGCTGCGCGCCGGGTTCTACGGCCACTGCTCGGTGGGCTGCCTGCACATCCGGCCCTTCGTGGACCTGCGCCAACCCGCCCAGGTCGAGACGATGCGGGCCGTGGCGGAGGAGATCCTCGAGCTGGTGCTGCGCTACGGCGGCGTGAACTCGAGCGAGCACGGCGACGGGCTCGCGCGCAGCGAGTTCAACCGCCGCATCTTCGGCGACGAGCTCTACGGCGCGATGCGCGAGGTCAAGCAGCTCTTCGACCCGGACGGGCGCCTGAACCCGGGCAAGATCGTCGACGCGCCGCCAATGACCGTTCACCTGCGCGACCCCGTGCTGCCCGCGGCTGCCCCACTGCGGACGCACCTGAACTTCCCCGACGGGATGCGCGGCGCGGCGGACCGCTGCATGCGGATCGGCGCCTGCCGCAAGACCGACGCGGGCGTGATGTGCCCGTCCTACATGGCCACGCGCGAGGAGGAGCACTCCACGCGCGGGCGCGCCAACGCGCTGGTCAAGGCGCTCTCGGAGCCCGACCCGCACGCCGCGCTGGGCGACGAGCGGCTGCACGAGATCCTCGACCTCTGCCTCGAGTGCAAGGCGTGCAAGAGCGAGTGCCCGCTGAGCGTCGACATGGCGTCGCTCAAGAGCGAGGCGCTGGCCCATCACCACGCGCTCCACGGGACGCCGGCGCGCGCACGCATGTTCGGCGCGATCCGGCGGCTCAACCGGCTCGGCGCCGCGACCGCGCCGCTCTCGAACCTGCCGGGCCGCGTGCCGGCGATCCGGCGGCTGCTCGGCCTCGCGCCGCAGCGCCCGCTGCCGCAGTTCGAGCGCGAGACGCTGATCCGCTGGTTCGAGCGGCGGACCGCGCCCGTGGGGCCGTTCCCGCGCGGCGAGGCGGTGTTCCTCGCCGACTCGTTCACGACGTTCACCGAGCCCGCCATCGGCCGCGCGTGCGTAGAGCTGCTGGAGGCCGCGGGCTGGCAGGTGCGCCTGCAGGCGCGCGGGTGCTGCGGGCGCTCGAGCCTGTCCAAGGGGCTGCTGGAGCAGGCCCGGGCCAACGCGCGCGACCTGGTCGCGCAGCTCGCGCCCTCCGCGCGCCGCGGCGTCCCCATCGTCGGCTGCGAGCCGTCTTGCCTGCTGACGCTGCGCGACGAGTTCCTCGACCTGCTGCCCGATGACGACGACGCCCGCGCGGTCGCGCACCAGGCGCACCTGGTCGCCGACCTGCTCGTCGAGGCGCTCGACGACGGGTCGCTGGCGCTCGACGGGTCGTTCGCCGGGCGCACGATCCTCCTGCACGGCCACTGCCACGAAAAGGCCGTGACCGGGACGAAGGCGACGATGGATCTCCTGCGGCGCCTCCCGGGGGCGACGGTCAGCGAGCTCGACGCCGGCTGCTGCGGGATGGCCGGTTCGTTCGGGTTCGAGCGCGAGCACTACGACCTCTCGATGAAGATCGGCGGCCTGCGCCTCTTCCCCGCCGTGCGCGCCGCGGACGAAGGCACGGTGTTCGCGGCCACCGGCGTCTCCTGCCGCCAGCAGATCGCGCACGGCACCGACCGCCGCGCCCAGCATCCCGCCGAGCTCGTCCGGGCGGCGCTGGCGTGACCGACTTCCTGATCGTCGGGGCCGGGACCGCGGGCTGCGTGCTCGCCAACCGGCTCTCCGCGGGCGGTGCGGAGGTGCTCCTGCTCGAGGCGGGCATGGATACGCCGCCCGGCGCGGTTCCCGACGACATCAAGGACCTGTTCCCGCGCTCCTACTACAACGACGCCTACATGTGGCCGGGCCTCGAGGCCGACGTCACCGCCGGCGCGACGGGCGTCAAGAGCCGCTTCCCGCAGGCACGCGTGATGGGCGGCGGATCGAGCCTGATGGGCATGATCGCGCTGCGCGGGCGGCCGGAGGACTACGACGGCTGGGACGTCGACGGCTGGCGCTGGGCGGACGTCCTGCCGTACTTCCGGCGCCTGGAGACCGACTGGGACTTCGGCGGCGAGCTGCACGGCGCCGACGGCCCCGTCCCGATCCGCCGCCACCGGCCGGAGGACTGGCCGCTGTTCGTGCAGGCGATCGCCGAGGCAGCCGGCGGCCCGCTGATCGACGACATGAACGGCGACTTCCGCGACGGCTTCGGGCGGCTGCCGATGAGCAACCGGCTCTCGGGCCGTGCCTCGTCGGCGTCGTCGTACCTCGACGCCGCGACCCGGGCGCGCCCGAACCTCACGATCGAGACCGACACGACGGTCGAGCGCCTCGTGTTCGACCGCGCGCGCTGCACCGGCGTCGCGCTGCAGGGCGGCGCCGTGCGCCGGGCCTGCCACGTCGTCCTGTGCGGCGGCGCGATCCATTCCCCCACGATCCTCATGCGATCGGGGGTCGGCCCGGAGGCGCACCTGCGCTCGTTCGGCATCGAGGTCGTCTCCGCGCTCGACGGCGTGGGGGCGAACCTCCAGAACCACCCGGTCGTCTACCTCGCCACGCACGTCGCGCCGCGCGCGCGCCAGTCGCCGCTGATACGCCCGCAGTTCAACGCCGGGCTGCGCCGCCGCGACGTGATGGTGCTGGTGATGAACAAGTCCTCCTGGCACGGGCTCGGCGAGTCGGTCGCCGGCCTCGGCGTCTGCCTCACCGGCCCCCGCTCGCGCGGCCGCGTGCGCCTGAACGCGGCCGACCCCGCCGTGCCGCCGGACGTCGACTTCCAGATGCTCACCGACCCGGCCGACCGCGCGCAGATGGTCGAGGGGCTCGCGACCGCGGTCGAGCTGATGCGCCATGAGGCGGTCGTGCCCCTGCGCCACGAGCTGTTTGCCGCCGGCTATGGCAAGGTCGTGCGCAAGCTCAACGAGCCGGGCCCGGTCAACGTCGCAATCACGCGCGCGCTGGCCGCGCTGCTCGACGGTCCGGACTGGCTGCGCCGCCCGCTGCTGCGCTACGGGATCGCCGGCGGCGACGTGAACGAGGTGCGTATGACCTCGCGCGCGTGGGTCGAGCGGACGGTCAGCGAACGCAGCTTCGGCACCTACCACCCGGCCTGCACGTGCCGGATCGGCGACGTCGTCGACGCGCGCTGCTCGGTGCTCGGTGTCGAGGGGCTGAGCGTCGTCGACGCGTCGATCATGCCGACGCTCGTACGCGCGAACACGAACCTGCCGGTGACGATGATCGCCGAGCGCGCGGCCGACCTCCTGCTCAGCTGAACGCCAGCACCCGCTCGGAGATCTCGCGTATGCCCGGCACCACGGCGTCGGCGAGCGTGTTGCTGAACGGCAGCGGCACGTCGGGCATCGTCAGCGTGTCCGCGGCGCCGCGCAGCAACGCGACCTCACCCACCGTCTCGGCGACGATCCACGACCCGACGCTGCCCGCGCGCGGCGCCTCCTCGACGACCAGCAGCCGGCGCGTCTTCTCGACCGACGCGAGGATCGTCCCGAGGTCCATCGGCTTGATCGTGATCGGGTCGACGATCTCCACCGAGACGCCGCTGCGGGCCAGCTCGTCGGCCGAGCGCTCGGCGAGGCGGCGCATCCAGCCCCACGCGACGAGCGTCAGGTCCGCGCCCGGCCGCACGACCGCGGCCTGGCCGAGCGGCGTCTCGGCGCGCGCGACCTCCTCGGGCGTCGCCGCGCCGGTGTCGTAGAGGCGGCGGTGCTCGAGGAACACGACCGGGTCCCCGAGCCGCATCGACGCGCGCAGCGCGCCCGCCATCTCGAGCACCGAGCCCGGGGCGACGACGGTCAGCCCGGCGGTCCGCAGCAGGTACCCCTCGATGCACTGCGAGTGCTCGGGGCCGGCGAACGTCTGGCCGACGCCCATCGGCATCCGCAGCACGAGGTGCAGCGGCGCCTCGAAGCGATGTTGGTACCGCCACTTGGCGATGTCGTTGACGACCTCGCTGCCCGCGGCCAGCAGCATGTCGGCCGAGAAGACCTCGACGACCATGTGGCGGCCGGCCAGCGCGCCGCCGAGCCCGGCGCCGACGATGATGTTCTCGGCGATCGGCATCTCCACGATGCGGCCGGGCCCGAACTCGTCGACCAGGCCGGTGGTGACCCGCACGATCCCGCCCGAGGTCGCCACGATCTCCCCGAGGATCATCAGGTCGGGGTCCTCGCGCAGCTCGTCGCGCAGCACCTGGGCGATCGCGCCGCGGACGGTGAGCGCCTCAGACATTCTGGGGCACCTCCGCGTGGTAGCGGAAGGCGAGCACCGCGGCGGGATCGGGGTCGGGGCTCGCGGCCGCCGCGGCGAACGCGCGCTCGACGGCGCCGTCCACCTCGGCGCGCAGCGCCGCGAGCCCCGCCGCGTCGACCGCCCCGCTCGCGAGCAACTCGCGCTCGGCGCGGTCGATCGGGTCGCGCGCTCGCCAGCGCGCGATCTCCGCCTCGTCGCGGTAGTCGAAGCGTCCCAGGAACTCCGCCTCGGTCGGGAAGTGCGCGTCGACGCGGTAGGTGACAGTCTCGACCAGCGACGGTCCGAGGCCCGCGCGGGCACGCAGGACCGCCGCCCGCGCGGCGGCGTGGACGGCCGTGACGTCGTTGCCGTCGACCGCCGTGACCGGCATCGGCATCCCGCGCCACTGCGTGCTCATGTCGCCGCCCGCGTAGAGCTCGGCGGTCCGCGCGCTGATGCAGAACCCGTTGTTCTCGGCGGCGAAGATGATCGGCAGCGAGCGCAGGCAGGCAAAGTTGATCGCCTCGTAGATCGGCCCGCGGCCGCCCTCGGCCTCACCGTAGACGCACATCACGACGCGGCCCGCGCCCTCGAGCTGGGCCGACAGCGCCAGCCCGACGGCGATCCCGAAGCGGCTGCCGAAGATGCTGTTGCGCCCGACGATCCCCAGCTCGGGGGCGGACACATGCATGATCCCGCCGTAGCCCGCGGTGGTCCCCGCGGCCTTCAGCCGCAGGTCGGCGACCAATGCGTCGAGCGGGAGCCCTTTGGCCAGCAGCGGCGCGAAGTCACGGTAGGTGAACTGCAGGTAGTCGGGCGCCTCGAGCACCATCCCGAGCGCGACGAGCGCCTCCTGGCCGCGCGCCGAGTGGTAGTTCGGCACGGCGTCGCCGGCGGCCAGCACGCGCGCGCAGGCGTCGTCGATCGCGCGGCTGGTGAGCATCAGGCGCAGGGCCTCGACGGCGTTCATCGCACGCTTTCCCGCCGGCGGCGCAGGCCGAGTCGGGCCAGGTCCTGCTGCGCGAGCCAGACGCTGACAATGATGATCACGCCGTAGAACATCAGGATCGTCCCGGCCCCCAGGCTGTAGACCTGCAGCAGGGCGTTGAGGATCGTCAGCAGCAGCACGCCCGCCACCGTGCCGACGTAGTGGCCGCTGCCGCCGAGGATCGAGGCGCCGCCCACGACGACCGCGGCGATCGCGGAGAACTGGTAGTCGTCGCCGATCCCCGGGAACGCGCGACCCACGTAGCCGAGCAGCACCAGGCCCGCGGCCGCGGCGGCGATCGACGAGCAGATGTACGTGGCGGTCGTCACCGTGACGGGGTTGACGCCCGCGAACCGGCTCGCGGTGCCGTTCGCCCCGACGGCGTAGACGCGCCGGCCGAACGGGGTGTACGTCAGCACCACGGTCATGACCGCCATCACGCCGAGCAGGAGGAAGAGCGGGACGGGGAGGCCGAACAGCTCGCCCGACGCGAGGTCGGTGATCGCGCTCGGCGCCGCGACCGGCGAGCCGACCTGGACGCGCAACGTCAGCAGCCCGCTGAGCATCACGTTGGTGGCGAGCGTCATCACGATCGGCGAGATGCCCAGCAGCGAGACGCCGAGTCCGTTGAACGCGCCGATCAGGACCGCCAGGGCGAGGACGAGCGGGATCACCCACAGCAGCGGCCGGCTGGAACCGTGCGAGAGCGAAGCGGTGAGCACGGCCGAGCTCGTGATCGTCCACGGCATCGAGAGGTCGATGCCCGCGCCGAGGATGACGAGCGTCTGGCCCGCCGCGGCGATCCCGAGGATCGTGGCCAGCAGCAGGATGTTCTTCACGTTCGCGGCGCTGCTGAAGCCGCTCACGGCGATCGAGGCGCCGATGAACAGCAACACGGTCAACCCGTAGACGAGCAGGATCGCGACGTTGCGCTGCAGGCGGGCGGCAATCCGGGCGCGCACGGGTCAGCTCTCCCGCGACGAGCTCAGCAGCCGGCGCGCGCCGACCTGCAGACAGAGGCTGATGATCAGCAGCGCGCCCGAGGCGATCAGCGACCACTGCGACGCGACGTCGAGCGCGAACACGACGCTGAGCAGGTAGCTGAGGACGAGCGCGCCGATGATCGTGCCGGTCGCCGACCCGCGGCCGCCGAACAGACTCGTGCCGCCGATCACCGCCGCCGCGACCGACATCAGGATGTACGTGTCGCCGCCGGTCGGATCGCCCGACAGCGAGCTGGAGGTCAGCACGAGGCCCGCCAGCACGGCGAACTCGCTGCACAGGCAGTACGTCAGCAGCGTCACGCGCCGCACCGGAACGCCGCTCTGGTGGGCGGCCTCGCGGTCTGACCCGATCGCGCGGATCTCCAGCCCGACGCGGGTCTGCAGCAGCCACCACAGCGCGGCGCCGGCGACCAGCGTGATCCAGATCGAGTTGCCGAGTCCCAGCAGCGAGCCGCTCGCGATCCAGCCGATCGAGCCGTTGACCGTCCCGCCGGCGCTCGGAAGCACGACCAGTGCCAGCCCGCCCAGCACGAACCACGTGCCGAGCGTGACGATGAACGGCTGCAGCCGCCCGAAGACGATCAGCGCGCCGTTGAGCAGCCCGGGCAGCCAGCCGAAGGCCACCAGCAGCGCGGCGACGACCCAGGCGTCGGTCGCGCTCGCCATCCTCGTGGCGCCGATCGCGGTGACGAGCGAGATCACGCCGCCGACCGAGAGATCGATGCCGCCGGTCAGCAGCACGACCGTCTGCCCGATGCCGGCCAGGATCAGCACGACCGAGATGTCGACGATGCGGGTCGTGGCGTCGACACTGAAACTCGCCGGCTCGAGCACGCCGAGCATGAAGACGAGCACCGCCAGCAGCGCATACGGGATCACGCGCACGACGGTCTCGTCGCTGCGCAGGTGGCTCATGACGGCACCGCCGCGCGGCCCTGGACGCCGAACGCGGCGCGCAGGATCTGGGCCTCGGTCATCGCGTCGCCCTCGAGCGTCGCGGCCAGCCGTCCGCGGCTGAGCACGAGCACGCGGTCGCACATCTGGGTCAGCTCCTGGTTGTCGGAGGAGTAGAAGAGGATCGAGTGGCCGCCCGCGGCCAGTTCGCGCAGGAGCGCGAAGATCTGCGCCTTGGTGCCGACGTCGATCCCGCGCGTGAGGTCGTGGAAGAGCAGGATCTTCGTCCCGAGCAGCAGCAGCTTGGCGACCACGACCTTCTGCTGATTGCCGCCCGACAGCGTCATCACCGGCTGCTCGAGCGAGGCCTTGATGTTCAGCCGCTCGATCGCCTCGCGGACCGTCCGCTCCTCGACCCTCCCCTGCAACAGGCCAAAGCGGGTGAGCCGCCCGAGGATCGGCAGCGCCACGTTCTCGCGCACCGATTTGGAGAGGATGAGTCCTTCGCGGCGGCGGTCCTCGGGCACCAGCGCGAGCCCGATGCCCGCCTGGAACGCCGCGCGCGGCGAGCGGATGCGCACCGGCTGGTCGCGCACGAAGATCCGCCCGCGCGCGGGCGCGAGCCCGAACAGCGCGTACAGCAGCGCCGACTGGCCCTGGCCCTCGAGCCCGCCCACGCCGACGATCTCGCCCTCGTGCAGCTCGAAGCTCACGTCGGTCAGGCGCGACCCGGACGACAGCGCCTCGACGCGCAGGTTGACCGTCGCGCCGGGCTTGGCCAGCGGCGGCGGGTACAGCCGCTGCGGCTTGCGGCCGAGCATCGCCTCGACCAGCTGGTCGTCGTCGACGTCGGCCGTCGCCGCCGTCAGCACCGCGTGCCCGTCGCGCAGCACGGTGACTGCGTCCGCGACCTGCCGGATCTCCGGCAGGCGGTGCGAGATGAACAGGACGAGCTTGCCCTCCGCCGCGAGCCGCCGGGCGAGCTCGAGCACCCACCGCGTCTCCTCGGCCGGCAGCGATGCCGTCGCCTCGTCGAAGACCACGACGCGCGGATCGGTCGCGACGCTCGAGACCACCTCGACCAGGTGGCGCTCGGCGATCGAGAGCTGGCGCACGAGCCGGTCAGGATCGATGCGCGGGGCACCGAGCCGGTCGTAGAGCTCGAGCGTGCGCCGGCGCAGCGCCCCGCGGCGCAACGAGGCGAGCGGGCCGCCCGGGCCGCGGCGCAGCCAGATGCTCCTGGCGACGCTGAGGTCCGGGATCCCCGACAGCTCCTGGTAGGCCACCTCGATCCCGAGCGCCCGCGCATCGAGCGGGGAGCGGATCGACGCGGGCTCGCCGAACAGCTCGACGTCGCCGGAATCGAACGGCACCGAGCCCGCGAGCCCCTTCATCAGGGTGCTCTTGCCGGCGCCGTTCTCCCCGAGGATCGCGTGGACGTGCCCGGCGCGCGCGCTGAAGTCCAGATCGCTCAGCGCGACGACACCCGGGAACGCTTTCCGGAGCCCGCGACAACGCAGCGCCCAGTCCGCTGCCCCGGTCGCCGCGGAGCTCCGCTCGGGCATGGTCGAGTGGCTGGCAGTGCTCACTTGATGTTGGGGGGAGTGAGAACCTCGCTCGCGGTCAGCTTCGCCCAGTCCGGGGACAGCGGGATCGTCGTGCCCGGGTCGAGCGTCGGCTCGGCGTACTGCTCGACCGGCTTGACCGGGTTCTTGGTCTCGGGCTGGACGTCCGTGCCCGACAGGAAGAACGGGGAGGGATAGAAGACCGTCGTCGCCGGGCCCTTGCGCTTGCCGTCACGCACGTCCAGGCCGAGGCGCATCGCCTCGCCGGAGATGTACGCGGGGCTCGAGCCCAGCAGGCACGGCACGTTGTTGGCCTTGCACCACAGCATGCCCTCGTTGTACGAGAACGTGGTCAGCGCCACCGGCGCGATGCCGGCCTTCTGGAGCGCCTTCTCGGCCGGCGCTCCGTAGGCGAAGCTGATGATGCCCTTGACGTCCTTGTTGGCCGAGGCGAGGCTCGCGACGCCGGACTGCTCGGCGCCCGCGGCGAACTTGCCGTAGTACGTCTTGACCTCGATCCCCGGGTACTGCTTGAGCGTGTCCAGCGCGGAGGCGCCGAACTCGGCCGAGGTCGACGTGCCGGGCAGGCCCTTGTCGACGAACACCTTGCCCTTGCCGCCGAGCACGGTGGCCATCCACTTGGCGTAGATGACGCCCATGGTCTTGAAGTCCACGAGGATCTTCCAGGCGCACGGCGCCGTCACCGGGTTGTCGAACGAGACGACGGTGACGCCCGCCTGGCAGACCTTCTGGATCGTCTGGTTGGACGCGGTCGGCGAGGCCGCGTCGATCAGGATCAGGTCGGGCTTCTGCAGCAGCATGTTGTTCAGCGCGGCGTTCTGGGCGCCTGCCGTGTTGTCGCTCGAGACGAGCTTGAGCTTGGCAACCTGCGCGTTGAGCGGCGGCCGCGTGGCCAGCAGCTCGGCGGAGCGCATCATCACCGGGCGCCACGTATTGCCCATGAAGCTGTTGAGCAGCGAAACCTGGGCCTTGTTCGCGCCCTTGGCGGCGGGCGCGCCGCTGCTCGACGACGAGTCGCTGCTGCTGCCGCACGCCACCACGGTGACGCTCATCGCTACGACAACCGCGAGAACCGCGCTGGACCTGCGAACGGATGACCGCACTCTCTCCTCCTCCACGAGGGTCCTGAGTGTCCCCGCCCTACTCTCCGAAGTTGCGCCTGGTGCAACGTTATGGCGAATCGGAGCGGGGCACGCGCTCTGATCGAGCACCGGTGCATCATAAACAACACTGTGCGTGTCGTGCAACCTGCTGCGACGCTTGACACCGCGCCGCGGGACTGGAACGGTTGTGGAGCGCGCACTCAGGTGCGTACGACGCACCGTTGTCTGTTGCGTCCCGCGCAACGCAATCACGCGTCGTTTCCCAAGAGGACAAGGAACGCCGCCCAATGGACAAGCTGATCATCACCGCCACCGTCGACTCGTCGGTGTCATATCCGGCGAACCCGTACATGCCGGCGATCGAGGACACGGCGACGATCGGCCAGCACTACGTCGACGCCGTCAACGCGGGGGCGGCGATCTGTCACCACCACGGCATCCACTACCTCGAGGACACGATCCAGCCTGACGGGCGCAAGCTGTCGCGCATCGATTTCGACGGCTGGCAGTCGCTGACTGACACCATCAAGGCGGGCGGCGGTGATCCGGTGATCCAGTACGGAATCGCCTCGGCGCGCGTCCCGGAGAAGATCGAGCTGATGAAGCAGGGCCCGGACATGATGTCCTACGCCTTCAACCCGCACGACGAGCGCTTCCAACCCGACCCGTCGTACCCCGCGGTAGAGATGTACGCGCTGCACCCGCGAGACGAGCTCGAGGAGATCTCCGCGGCGGCCAAGGAGCACAACGTCAAGCTCGATATCGAGTGCTTCCAGACCGGCGCGTTCTACAACCTCCGCTTCATCCGCGAGCTGGGCCTCCTGCCCGACCCGTGCTGGGCGACCGTGTTCTTCAACTGGGGCGGCGGCACCTGGACGCCCCCGACGCCCGACGCGGTGCTCTACATGGAGCGCCACCTGCCGGCCGACGTCAACTGGACCTCGAGCATCATGGACCCGACCACCGCCTGGAAGCTGATCCCGCTGATCATCAGCATCGGCGGCCACATCCGGGTCGGCTGGGAGGACAACCCCTACCTGCCCAACGGCGAGCTGGCCAAGACCAACGCCGAGCTGGTCGAGTGCGTGGTGAAGATGGCCGAGCTGATCGGCCGCGACGTCGCGACCCCGAGCGAGGCGCGCACGATCATGGGCCTCACGCGCCAGACGGCCGCCGCCTGACGCGAGCCGGTGCGCGGCGACGGCCGACCCGCCGCCGCGCCGTGGAGCGACTCAGCCCGCGGCGACCGGGACGTCCACGCCGAGCTCGGCGCGGACCTTGCGCGCCGCGCCGACGAGCGTGCGGATCTTCCCTTCGGCGGTGAACCGGTGCAGCGCCTTCATGCCGCAGTCCGAGCTGAAGTACAGACGCTCGGCCGGCACGATCTCGAGCGCGGCGCGCATCCTGTCGGCCATCTGGTCCTCGGTCTCGATCTGCAGCGTGCGGACGTCGACGATCCCGACCGCGACCTCCTTGTCGGCCGGGAGGTCCTTCAGCGTGTGGACGTCGGCCATGTCGCGCAGCGCGAAGTCGAGCACGTACTGCTCGACGTCCACCTCGTACATGTAGTCGAGGATGCGGCCGATCTGGCCCTCGAAGGCATGGATCGCGTTGCCGTACGCGGCGCCCAGGCAGCAGTGCCACGCGACCTTGGTGTCCACGCCCTCGACCACCGCGTTCATCACGTCGATCACCCAGCGGTTCTCGGGGCCGTCGAGCAGCAGCCAGGCCGACAGGTCCTCGACCTGGATGAACTCGCAGCCCGCGGCGGCCAGCGCCTTGAGCTCGGCGTTGAAGATCGGCGCGAGGTCCTCGGCGAGCTCGCGCGGCGTCTTGTAGGCCGAGCCGACCGCGTTGAAGTCGACATGGAAGGTGAGGTTGCCGGGGCCCGCGCCAACCGAGTACTTGACCGGGCGGTCGGCGAACTCCTGGGCGATCTTGAACATGTCGACCAGGCCGGAGCCACCGTCGGGAGGGCGCACCTTGGAGGTCACGGCGGTCCCGCCCACCGCGGTCAGCGCCTCGTGCTCGGCCCAGTCCTTGGTCTCGGCCTTGAGCAGCTCGGGGTTCGGGCGCCGGTGCTTCTCGAAGCCCGGGATGCGCTCGTACCAGTACCACAGGAACGAGCCGATGGCGGCCCCGTAGTCGTCGAAGTGCATCTGCCCGTCGGTGACGATGTCCAGCCCGGCGCGCTGTTGGTCGTCGATGACCGCACGCGTCGCGTCCTTGTAGGCCTGGAAGTGCTCGTCGAGCTTGAACGCGTCGAGCAGGTGGCGCCCGAGCAACTGGTGTCGGTACCAGAGCGGGCGTGGATAGGAGCCGACCATGGTGGTCGGCAACAGCGTGTCAACGACTCTCCTCGGCACTCTCGCGTCCTTCCGCTGGGGGCGTACGACCGCCGGATGCCGTTGTCCTGGAAGCACCCGGTTGCGACCGCCGCAACTCTAGCCGAGGCCCGATGACCACGCAACGCGGCGTCGCGGTGGCCGTGCCGACCGCCTTCTGCGTGATCGCGAGCTTGCCGATCTTCTTCACCGCGGCGGAGGCGGTGCGGTTGCAGAGCGCCCTCGGGTTCGGGCGGCCGCTGCTCGGCGCGGCGATCGGCCTCGCGTTCGCCAGCTCGGCGCTCGCGGTCATCCCGTTCGGGCGCCTGGTCGCCCTCATCGGGGCGGGAGCTGGTCTGCAGGGCTCCGCGGCGCTGACAGCGCTCGCCCTGCTGACGATCGCGGCCGCGGGGAGCTGGTGGACGGTTGCCGCCGGGCTCGTGCTGGGCGGCGCGGCCAATGCGGGCGCGCAGATCTCGGCCAACGTGGCGCTGGCGGGCCGGGTCACGGCGGGGCTCCAGGGCGTGGCGTTCGCCACCAAGCAGGCGGCCGGGCCGCTGGCCACCGCATTCGCCGGGGCCTGCGTGGCGGTCACGGCGCCGGTGATGAGCTGGCGCGTGCTGCTGCTCGGCGTGGCCGTGGCGGCGGTGCTCGCGGCGCGGGTGCTGCCCGGGCCGTCGCCCGCCACCCCCACGGTCGCCGACGACGCGGCGGCACCGCGTCGCCGCGGCGTGCTCCTGATCAGCGCGGTCGGGCTGCTCGGCGGGATCGCCGGCGGGTGCCTGGCGACGTTCACCGTCGACGCCGCGGTCACCGGCGGGATCGGACAGAGCGCCGCGGCGACCCTGCTGGCCGCCGGGAGCATCGCGAGCATCGCGGGTGGGCTCGTCGCCGGCCGGCGCGCCGACCGGCGCCACGGCGACGGGCTCACGGAACTCGCCACGCTCACCGGCCTCGGCGCGCTCAGCTTCGTCGCGATCAGCGTGAGCGGGGGTCACGGCGCATGGTTCGCGATCGCCGTGCTGTGCGCTTTCGCCACGGGCTGGGGCTGGCCGGGGATCATCTACTACGCCACCGTCCGCACCCAGCGCTCGGGGCGGGCGACCGGCGTCGTGCTGGCCGGCGTCTACGCGGGCAACGTGATCGGGCCGGTCGGCGGCGGCGTACTGAGCGCGCACATCTCCTATCCGGCGACGTGGCGGACCGCCGCGCTCTGCCTTGCCTTGGCGTCCGTCGCGGCACTGGCGGCACGCCGCGCCTAGCCCGTTCTCCACGCGACCATCGATCTACTGCATCACGACACTAGAACGCCGCGAGCCGTTCCTCGGCCTCGACCAGGGCACGCGCCAGGCTGGCGACGTCCGCCAGCCACGGCAAGCCGTCCCGCCGCGGGTCGATGCGCAGATGCAGCCGTCCCTCGTGCAGGATGGTCACGCCCAGCATCTCGTTCGCGCGCCAGAACTCGGCCTCGTTGTCATAGGCCTCCTCCGGACCGGTGACGATCACGTTGATCTCGGTCATCGCGCGGCTCCCTGCCCCTCGGTCACGAGCCAGGTGTCGAAGTCGATCGCGCCGATGCGCGCGCCGCCGCGGGTGGTCAGCTCGTCGCCGGTCAGCTCGGTGCCGTAGTAGCGGGCGTGCGGGTCGCCGATGACCGTGCGGTCGTCGCCGGTCAGGGCGAACAGCCGCCGCGCCCACGCGTCCAGGCCCAGCGCCTCGGGCCCGCCGAGCTCCACACGCCCGGCCGGCGCTCCCGCAGCCAGCTCGGCCACCGTGGCGGCCACGTCCTCGGCGGCCACGAACTGCATCAGCCCGGTCGACAACCGGACCGTCTCGCCCTCGGCTCCGGTCTCGACGATCTGCGGCAGGAACTCGAGGAACTGGGTGGCCCGCAGGATCGTGCACGGCACGCCTCCCGCCTGGATCTCGGCCTCCTGGGCGACCTTGGCCCGCAGGTAGCCGCTATCGGGCAGCCGGTCGCAGCCGACGATCGACACTGCCAGATGGTGGCCGACGCCGGCGGCGCGCTCGGCTGCCAGCTGGTTGCGCGTCGAGGTGGTGAAGAACTTCAGCACGGCGTCGTCGTCCCAGACGGGCGCGTTGGCCACGTCGACGACCACATCGGCGCCGATCAACACCTCAGCGAGCCCCTCGCCGGTGATGGTGTTCACGCCGGTGGCGGGCGCCGCCGGCACGGCGTCGTGTCCCCGCCCGACGAGCCGGCGCACGACGTTGCTCCCGATTCGCCCGGTCCCACCGATGACCACGATCTTCATGACGTTGCCTCCTGTCGTTGACTGCTGCCAACGATCGCCAACAGAGCGCCCGCACGCATCCGTCGAAGTCCCCAGTCGGACCCCCAGTCATCGACGCGCCGACTAGGGACCCGACGCGGCATTCACCCGGATGCGGCCTGACGGTGCGAGCGCGAAGGTGACGCCATGACCACTCCCAGTTCCGCACCACCCTCAACCGCCGAGCGGCTCGAAGGGGATGCCGTGCTCGCAGGTGCCGCCGCCGCCGAGACGATCCGCGCCGTCGAGGTGGCGACCATCGTGCTCCTCGGGCTCCTGGTGTGCCCGCCGCTGGCGATCCTGGCCGTCGTGGTCGTCGTGCCACTGCTCCTGATCGCGCTGGTACTCGGGCTCCTGGTCGCGGTCCTCTCGGTGCCGTACCTGCTCGTCCACCACTTCCGCGGGTCCCACGGAGGCCACCGCTCACTGCTGGCGCATCGTCTCCGCCATGCCGCCCGAGCGCTCACCGATCTCGCGCCGCACCGGATCGCCGGCGACGCCCGCAAGCTCCACTCGGGCCGATGAACCGAGCGCCGGCACCCCCCGCGCGGGAGCAGCTCGCGCAGAGCGCTCCGCGGGGTGTTCTCGGACGCGCTCTGGATCGGCGGATCTAGGCGGCGCGCGCCACGGCCTCACCGCTGCCGCCGACATCGGCGGCGAGCAGGTGTGCGAGCGTTGCGACGTCCCCCGTCTTGCGCAGCGGCGGCGAACGCGTCGAGAAGGCACTGCTGCTCGTCGGCGCACGGAGACAGCTTCTCCAAGAGCGTCCGCACCGCCAGCTCGAGCATCTGGCACCGCTCGGCACCGAGCGAGAGATCGGCTCCGGCGTCGAAGGGCTCGACGAACTGCAGTCCGATGGAGGTCTCGCGGCGCGCGTGAGCCGATTGCCCGACGGTCATCGCCGATCGCGTGGTCGCGGTGACGAGGAAACCGGTGGCATCGCTGACCTTGCTCCGGTCCGTTCGCTGCCAGCGGATCCACGCGTCCTGCACCACGTCATCCGCGTCTGTCGTCCGTCCGAGGACCCGGCAGGCGATGCCGAACAATCGCGGGCGCAGGATGTGGAACGAGGCCGCGTCGGCGTCCGAGACCTCGCCGGGCAGCAGGGCGCCGTGCGCGATCATGCTGCCCCTCGCCCCATGACGAGCTGGGTTCACGCACAGCGCGTGCAACTGCCGCCGTTCGGACTGGCCATTGGCACCGATGGCGCCGTCCGGTTCGCCGACTCCGGGCCTATCGCCGTTGGGCGCGCCGTTCTCCCAATCCGCTAAATCAGATGTGTCCACCGGTGCAACGAACGGACCGGTCGTCAGCAGGACGCGGTCCCGCTCTCCTCGGCGTCAAGCAGCAGCAGCAGCAGCAGCCTAGGTGCTGGCGGCCGGAGTTCGAACATCGCGCACCCGCACTGCGCGCGACGCGGTGAGCCGCGGGACTTCCATCGGGTCCCGCGGCTGCGCGTTCTGGTTATCGGTGTTGCAGTCGTCGTCGACGTAGGCGTAGGTCGGGGCCGTTGACGGAGGCCCCTGGGAGGCGGCCAGGCCGGCGACGCCGTTGCAGCGAGTCAGATCGTTTCGACGCGCTGTTTGAGCGCGTTGTTCATCTGTTCGAAGCCGAGGAGCGTCTTCTCGACCGTGCCGGGGAAGAGCCTGACGAGGAGTCCTTGGAAGCGCTCGGACTGGGTGAAGCGTGTCCGGCCGTCGGGCAGTGGTTGCAGCCGGAAGCGGTGCTCGCCGTCAAAGATCCCGGGTGCCAGCAGCCGGCCGAGCCAGCGCAACTCGCGGCCGTCTTCCGAGGTGAGCACGGTCGGCTTGAAGGTCATCGCGCGCGCGCCCGGCGGCGCGATCTCGACCGCCAGCTTCGCGCCTGTGCGCAACTCGCCGCTGAGCCGGCGCAGGAACGGGTTCCACTCTGGGTACGCGGCGGTGTCGGCCAGCACCGCCCAGACTGCGGCGGGCGTGGCATCGATGTCGATCTGGTTTTGGATCTCTCGTTTCATCGGTATCTCCGAGTTCGGCTGATGGTGTTGGTCGTGTTCGATGTGCGCCGGGGCCGGCGGTCAGGTACCGGCTGGCTGGCTGGCCCGCAGCAGCTCGAGCGCGTCGAGGTTCATCCAGTCTCCGGGGATCGGCTCTGCAGAGCGGCGACGGCTGCGTCCTCGATGACCTGGTCGTGCGGTGGCTCGCCGAGCAGGTCCAACGTGCCGGGCGCGGCGAAGCTGGCGACGATGATCGGCCGCAGCATGCAGCCGATGAAGATGGAGGCGAGGAGCTCGGGCTGGCCGGCACGCACCTCGTCGTTGTGCTGCCCGGCGGCGATGACGCGGGCGAGGGTCGCGATCGGGGACTTCGTATCCCGAGGCAGGCTGGGCAGGAACGTGGGGGTTCGCAACAGGGCGAAGGTGAATGCCGCGGGGTCGGCTCGATACGTGGCGAGGGTCAGGCGCACGGCCCGGCGCAGTCGCTCCTCGGCCGTGCCGACCGCGGTGGCCTGGTCCAACTCGTCCGCGTAGGCGACGAAATGGCGGGCGTACAACTCCGCGGCAAGCGCCTGCATCGACGGGTAGTGCCGGTACAGGGCGGCGTCGGACACGCCGGCCCGCTCGGCGACGTGGCGCACCCGTGTGGCTTCGTAGCCCAGCTCAGCGAAGCACTCCAACGCGGCCTGGAGGATCTTGTCCTTCTGGCTAGGCCGCGGCAAGGAGCTCACCGCCCGCCCGCGGCAGCGCCGGCAGCGCGAGCTTTGCAACACGCGGCGGCAGCGGGATCGGGACCGAGACCGTGATATCCGGGATGCCGGTCGTGTACCCGCTCACCACGAGGTCGCCCGTGGGTACCGGAACGAGCGTCAGCTGGCCGATCGGCGTCGACTGCCGACGCGATCCCACGCCGAGCCGCGTGCGCACCAGGCGGCCGCCGCGCCGCGCCCGTCCACCGCCGGCCAACACCTCCATCCGGCTTGCCCTCGCCCCGGCGCTCGACCCGTCGGTACCGGCCAGGACGGCGATCTCGAGCCGCCTCGCCTCGGGGACCTGATCGGCGACGTGGCGGGCCAGCCCGTCACTGGCGACCGTGCCGAAGCCGACCGCCGGCACGGCGCTGATGCCGCGGCGACGAGCCTCCTCGTCGGCGGCCAGGACGGCCTCGGCGACCGGGATCTCGTTGGCGATGTCGAGGTAGTGCACGCCGCGGTCCAAGCACGTCCTCAGCACCGCGGGCGCCGTGGTGCTGAACGGGCCGGCGGCGAGCAGCACCAGACGGCTGTCGCCGATCAACCGCGACATCTCGGTCGCCGGTCCTGCGACCCAGGGCAGGTCGAGCCGCTCCCCCAACCTCCGGAGCCGATCCGGGTCGCGTCCGGCCAGCACCGGGCGGTGCCCGCGGGCGACCGCCTCCTCGGCGATCAGCGTCCCGGTACGGCCGGTCGCGCCGTACAGGAGCCACGGTTTGTAAGTGAACATATATTTACATTAGGCACGGTGCGGTTCCGAGCGCAAGCCCGCCGCGTGAACCGGGCGCAATCGGAGTCAGCGTGAAGGGACCTGGGCGGCAAAGACGCTGCATTCCCACGTTCTGCGGACTCCTGTCGGGGGTTGCTCCACGCCCGGCGGCGCAGCCGTCAGTCTTAAGCGCGACGTCCGCCCGAGCTGAGGACCACGATCACGTGGCCGTCGGCGTTGCCGTTGGGGGCGCCGCCAAGGCTCGACTCCCGGCCGGATGCCCTTGTATGCTGAGCCGGGACTCGTGCGCAATCCCGGTCTGAGGGCCCACCTGACGCAACGAACGACCCGAGGCGTCGACGACGCAGTGGCCAATGTCCCTCCGGACGTTGAGGCGCTGTCCGTGGTCCTGGACGGCGCACACTCGGCGCTCGGCGCGACGGCGGACTGGGCCGGCTAGGCACTCGTGGCCCGCCGCGCGCGTAAGAGTCCACACCCCGCCCACGGGCGGTTCCGGGCGCGACTCGACCTCCGGACTTGTTGCGATGAGCAGTAGCGGCGCGTCTGCGCACCGCTCGGATATCGCGCTGCTGCCGAACGCGCTCGCCGAGAGGGATCAGCTCGCGAGGACGTTGGCCGGACGGCGCCTCGCCGTCTTTCTCGATTACGACGGGACGCTGACCCCGATCGTCGATCGGCCGGAGGACGCCATCATCTCCGCGAGCATGCGCGAGACCGTACGGGCGCTCGCCGCGCACTGCACCGTCTGCGTCGTCAGCGGTCGCGATCGCAGCGTGGTCCAGGAATTGATGGAACTCGACGACCTCGTCGTCGCCGGGAGCCACGGCTTCGACATCTGGAGCCCCGGCTCTGGCGCGGTCGAGTACGAGCCAGGTGTCGCGTTCGACGAGTTGGTCGAGCGCGTCGCGGCGCGCGTCCGCGAGGAGAGCGGCGCGATCGAGGGCGCGGTCATCGAGCGCAAGCGCAGCTCCGTCGCGCTCCACTACCGGCATGTCGCGGAACTCGAGCGAGTGAGGATCGCCGAGGTCGTCGATGCTCTGCTTGCGGACCACGCCGGCGAGCTGAAGGTCACGCCCGGCAAGATGGTCTACGAGATCCAGCCCGCGATCGACTGGGACAAGGGCAAGGCGGTGCTCCACCTGCTCGAGGCACTGGGCCTCGACGGCGATGACGTGGTCCCGCTCTATATGGGCGACGACATCACCGACGAGGACGCGTTCGAGGCTCTGGCGTCGCGCGGCGTCGGGATCTTCGTCGGAGATCCGGACGACCCCGAGGTCGGGAGAAGGAGCACCGCCGCCGCGTTCGCCCTGCGGTCCCCGGACGAGGTCGGGCAATTCCTGCGCCGCCTCGCGCGCGAGGTCACGTCACGCGACTTCCTGCTCGAGTACGACGGCTTCGATCGCTCGCAGGAAGGCCTGCGGGAGGCGCTCACGTCGACGGGCAACGGCTATTTCTGCACGCGTGGCTGCGCGGAGTGGGAGGACGCGGACGGCACGCACTATCCGGGCACCTATGCGCATGGCATCTACAACCGGCGCACGACCATGATGGGCGTCCACCCGGTGCCGAACGAGGATCTGGTCAACCTTCCGAACTGGCTCGCGCTCAAGCTGCGCATCGGCGACGATGAGCCGATCCAGCTCGCCGACGTGGAACTGCTCTCGTACCGGCATGCGTACGATTTCCGTAGCGCGGTGGTGGTGCGTGAGCTGCGCTTCCGTGATCGGCGCGGCCGCGAAACCAGCCTGCGAAGCCGCCGCTTCGTGAGCATGCACCGGATGCACCAGGCCGCGATCGCCTGGGATCTGACGCCCGAGAACTGGTCGGGCAGCGCCGAGATCGTGTCGGCACTCGACGGTCGTGTCGTCAACCAAGGCGTGGCGCGCTACCGGCAGCTCGAAGGCCGTCACCTCGACCCGCAGGGCCCGCGGATCGGCGGCCGCGACGTGATCGCGCTGAAGGCGCGCACCCGCCAGTCGCGGATCGAGATCGCCGAGGCGGCCCGTACGCGCGTGTACCGCGGCGACGAGCAGCTGGCCGTCGCTCGCAGCACCTACCAGACCGAGGACTACATCCAGCAGGTGCTGTCGCTCGAGCTGCAGGAGCGAGAGACCGTGCGCGTCGAAAAGCTCGTTGCCGTGTACAGCTCGCGCGACCGCGGCATCAGCGAACCGCTGGAGGCAGCGATCAAGAGCGCCACCCGGTATCGCACCTTTGACGAGGCGCTCGACGGCCAGGCGAGGGCGTGGGAGGAGCTCTGGGACGTCTGCGACCCGCAGCTTCCCGACGAGCAGCGCGTCCAGTTCCTGCTGCGCTTCCACGCCGCGCACCTCCTTCAGGTGTGCTCGCGCCAGACCGCCCACCACGACGCCGGCGTACTGGCCCGCGGCCTCAACGGCGAGGCGTATCGCGGACACGTGTTCTGGGACGAGCTGTTCGTCTACCCGTTCCTCAACTTCCGGCTGCCGCAGATCGCTCGCGGGCTGCTCCTGTATCGCTACCGGCGGATCGCCGAGGCCCGGCACGCGGCGAGCCAGCTCGGCTACCGGGGGGCCATGTACCCCTGGCAGAGCGGCAGCGACGGAGACGAGCAGACGCCGACCATCCACCTCAACCCGCTGTCGGGACTCTGGGATCCAGACCTCAGCCGCAACCAGCGTCACGTCGGCGCGGCGATCTTCTATGCCACCTGGCACTACCACCAGGCGACCCACGACTACGACTTCCTGCGCGACTGCGGCGCCGAGATGATGCTCGAGATCGCGCGCTTTTGGGCTTCGATCGCGCACTTCGACCCGCAGCGCGGGCGCTGGGAGATCCACGGCGTCATGGGCCCGGACGAGTTCCACGAGAAGTACCCAGGTGCTGCCGAGGGCGGTCTGCGCAACAACGCATACACGAACGTCATGGCGGCCTGGATCTGCGACACCGCGCAGAAGGTGCTGGAGCTGCTGCCGGCCAGTCGCCGCGACGCGCTCGCGGCGAGGATCGGCCTCACCGACGAGGAAATCCGGACGTGGCAGGACATGAGCCGCCGCATGTTCGTGCCGTTCCACGCGGACGGCGTGATCAGCCAGTTCGAGGGCTACGAGGACCTGGAAGAGCTCGACTGGGATGCGCTCCGAGCCCAGCACGGCAACGTTCAGCGGCTCGATCGGATCCTGCGGGCTGAAGGGCGCGATCCCAATCGCTACAAGCTTTCCAAGCAGGCCGACACCGCGATGCTGTTCTATTTGTTCCGCGACGCCGAGCTCCAGCGACTCTTCCGGCAGCTCGGCTACGAGTTGTCGGACGATACGGCCCGCAGGACGATCGAGTACTACGATCGACGCTGCTCGCACGGGTCGACCCTGAGCCTGATCGTCTACGCCGGTGTGCTCGCAGGCATCGACCCCGAGAGCTCGTGGGAGCGCTTTCTTGTCGCGCTGGGCAGCGACGTCGACGACATCCAGGGGGGCACCACGGCCGAAGGCATTCACACCGGGGTGATGGCTGGAACGCTCGACCTCATCCAGAGGATCTACCTCGGCGCCGAGATCCGCGACGGCGTGTTGTTCTTCGAGCCGCGCATGCTCGAGCGCCTCGACGGCCTGTCCTTGCCGATGCAGTTCCGCGGCACGCCGATCACCGTCAGGATCGACGGAACGGCGCTCACGGTCGAGGCGCTCAGCGACGGCTCCAGCCTCCCGGTGAGGGTCGGCGTCGGCGATGATGTCCGCGAGCTGGGCGCAGGCGACGACTGGACGTTCACCGTGAGACAACCGGGTCGCAGGGCGTCATGAGCGGCTTTCTCGGCGCGATCTTCGACGTCGACGGTGTTCTCGTCGACTCGCCGCACGAGCGTGCGTGGCGCGACACGCTCGAGGAGCTGATGCAGACCGGCTGGAGCGACATCCGCTCGAGCACCAGCTACGCACCGGAGCGCTTCACTTCCGGCGTGTACCACGCGGTCGTCGCCGGCAAGCCGCGTCTGAACGGGGCTCGAGCGGCGCTCGACTACTTCGACGTGCCCGACGCCGAGCGCAGGGCGCAAACCTATGCCGACCGCAAGCAGCAGATGGTGCTGGCGCTGATCGCCCGAGGAGAGTTCACGGCGTTCGCGGACGCCCTGCGTTTCGTGCTCGCCGTCTCCGACCTCGGGCTTCGCCTGGCGGCCGCATCCTCGTCGAGGAACACGGGTCTGATGCTGCGCCAGATCCGTCTCAACGCATTCGCCGAGGAGCAGGGGCTCGCCTATGACGCGCGCGGGCGAGGCACCCTGCAGGAAGCCTTCGACGTGGACATCTCGGGCCGCGACTTCGCCCGCGGCAAGCCGGACCCGGAGATCTTCACGACGGCCGGCCATGAGCTCGGCGTCCCCGTGCAGGCATGCTTCGTCGTGGAGGACGCCGTCGCGGGGATCCAGGCCGCGCGGGCGGGCGGCATGGCGGCGCTCGCGGTTGCGCGCGACGACGACGCCGAGCCGTTGGCGGCGGCGGGGGCCGACCTGGTCGTCAGCACGCTCGACGACGTCGCGCTCGACACACTCGCGCAGGGCCGGCTCGCGCTTCGACCCAGCCTCAGCCATGAGCAATGACGTCTCGCGAGAGGAGCACCGTGCGAACCCGCCGTGAGGCGTCGCAAAGCGTGCTCGAGGCGTTCGCGACCGGCAGCTTCGACGCGTTTGACGAGATCCTCGCCCCCGACTTCGTCGACCACGATCCGCAGAACCCGTTCGCGGCCGACCGGCGGGGACCGCAGCTGATGCGCGCTGCGGCCATCCTGTACCGGACGGCATTTCCGGATCTGGTGCTCGCCCTCGAGGACCAACGCGAGGACGGGGACGTCGTCATCAGCCGTTGCACCGTGAGCGGAACCCAGATGGGCGCGCTGCCCGGGCTTGCGCCAACACGCCGGCGCATCTCCATCGGCGGCGTGCAGATCGATCGCTTCGACGGCGACAAGATCGTCGAGAGCTGGCGTTACTGGGACACGCTCGGGATGCTCCAGCAGCTCGGTGCCGTTCCGACGCCGCGGGCACCGGCCGCGTAGTACACCCGGCTGCAAGTTCGGACAGCGGGTTCGGCAGAAAGCCCTACCACAATTCCGCACTTCGCGCCCCGCGCCGTCGCAGCGCAGCGCTTCCGCACCGCGTTGGTAGTTCTCACCGTCGCGGTGCGGGTTCGACGCGATGTGCGCCGGCACGGTCAGGCGGTACAGATGCTCACTGCGTGGCGCGACCGTATCGGCTGAGGCGCCGCATGAAGAACGATCGGTATGCCTGTGCTGCAAATCCTCGGAGCGAACCCGCAGACGCGGCGAGCGTGGCTTGCGCACAACACCGGGCATGCGCTCGAAGCGGCGGCTGACCAGGCGTTCGCGTCCGAGCAGGTGCGAGGCAACATCGAGAACCTCGTAGGGGCGACGCACGTGCCGCTCGGCGTCGCGGGCCCGATCCGGGTCAACGGCGAGCACGCGCAGGGCTCGTACTACGTCCCATTCGCGACGACGGAGGGAACGCTCGTCTCGACCTACCAGTACGGGATGCGGGCGATCACCGAGGCCGGTGGTGCAAACACCTACGTCGTCTCGGACTCGCTCGACATCACACCCTGCTTCGTGCTCGCGAAGGCGAGCGAGGCGATCGCCTTCGCGCAGTGGCTGCACGACCACCTGCCGGAGCTCAAGCGCGTCGCCGAGGAGACGACCGCGCATGGTCGTCTCGTTGACTTGGACACGCGCGTCTTCGGGCGTCGCGTGTTCGCCCGCTTCGTGTTCACCACGGGCGACGCGATGGGCATGAACATGGTCAACATCGCCGTCGATGCGGCCTGCCGCCGCGCCGTCGAGCTGACGCGCTGCGAGCGCTTCTACCTGCGGTGCAACTACTCGAGCGACAAGAAGCCCGCGGCGATCAACCTCATGCGATCCTACGGCAAGGAGGTCGTCGTCGACTTCACGCTGCCCGCGGCAGTCGTCCAGACCTACCTCGGCGTCTCTGCGCGCGAGATGGTCGACTTCGTCACGGTGGCCCGGCAGGGCGCCATGCAGGCGGGTGCGCTCGGGATGAACGCGCACTTCGCCAACGGGCTGGCCGCCATCTTCATCGCCTGCGGCCAGGATGTCGCGCAGGTGGTCAACGCCAGCATCGGGTTCGCCGACGTCGAACTCGCGGGTGATGACGACCTGTACGTGTTCGCGCGCGTGCCGAACCTCGTGGTCGGCACGGTCGGGGGCGGAACCGGCCTGCCGACGCAGCGCGAATGCCTCGCCCTCCTCGAGTGTGCCGGGGACGGCGGGGCGCGCAAGTTCGCCGAGATCGTCGCGGCCACGCTCGTCGGCGGCGAGATCGCGATCGCCGCCGCGCTCGCCAACGGGCGCTTCATCGAGGCGCACCGGCACAACAAGCGCCCTCGCGAACGGACGGTGGCGTGATGACCACGCCTGTCCGTCTCAACGGACTGCATGTCGCCATCACCGGCGGCGCGCGCGGGATCGGCGCCGCGACCGCCGAGCGTCTGCGCCGCGAGGGCGCGCTCGTCACGCTGGGCGACATCGACGTCGACGCCGTCGAGATGACGGCCGCGCGGCTCGGCGCCGTCGGTCTCGGCCTCGACGTCAGCGACCGCGCGTCGTTCACTGCCTTCATCGACGCGGCCGAGCAGGCACAGGGGCCGTTGGACGCCTTGATCAACAACGCGGGGATCATGCCGATCGGGCCGTTCCTCGACGAGCCCGACGAAGTCGCGCGCCGGCAGTTCGACATCAACGTCCACGGCGTGATCCTCGGCATGAAGATCGCCCTGCCGCGCATGCTCGCACGCGGCGACGGGCACGTCGTCAACCTCGCCTCGGCGGCCGGGCGGCTGGCGTCGCTGCCGGGCGAGGCGACCTACGTCGCCACCAAGCACGCGGTCGTCGGCTTGAGCGAGGCCGTGCGTTGCGAGCTCGAGGGCACGGGCGTCACGGTCACCACTGTCTTGCCGAACCTCGCCGATACCCGCCTCGGTTCGGGCATGCACGCGGCGCGCGGCATGAAGAAGCTCGATACGAAGCAGATCGCGGACGCGATCGTCGAGGGCCTGCGCGACCGCCGGGCCGAGGTCTACGTGCCAAGGTCCCTGCGGCCGCTCAGCGTGCTGGATCTCGCACTGCCGCGCGGCCCTAGGCGCCTCGTCCACCGCGTGTTCGCGAGCGACCGGATCGCGCAGGACTTCGATCACGCGCGGCGCGCCGCGTACCAGGAGACAGCGGGACGTCCGCTCGACGGAGAAGGCCGGTCGTAGCTTCCTCGGACGCGCGGACGATGCGCGTCTCCGGACAAGGTCTGCGCTGGCTAGGTGCGCCGTGCGTCCTGGCGGACACTGAACTCGGCGGGCATCTGCCGGCGGAAGCGTCCGCTCCCGGCGGCGGCGGGGCGGCCGATGAGGAACCCCTGGCCGAACTCGACGCCGAGGTCGCGCAGCGCGTTGAGTTGCGCGGGCGTCTCGATGCCCTCGGCGATCACGTCGAGCCCGAGCTTGCGCGCCAGCTCCACGATCACGCCGATGAAGCTCGCGTCGTGGCCGTCGCCCTCGAGCCCGTCGACGAACGGCTTCGCAATCTTGAGGCTGTCGAGCGGCAGCGAGTGGAGGTAGCTGAGCGAGGAGTAGCCCGTGCCGAAGTCGTCGAGCGCGATGCGGATGCCGAGCGAGCGCAGCTCGCCGAAGCGGGCGGCGCTCGCGACGGCGTCGTCGAGCAGCTCCGTCTCCGTGATCTCCAGCTCGAGCCGCTCCGGCGGCACGCCGGTCTCCTCCAGCACGGCTTGCACGTCGGCGGTCAGATCCGGATCGCGCAGCTCGGCCGCGGAGAGGTTGACGTGCAGGCGCAGCGGCGGATCACCCGGGGCTACGGCCTCCCAGCGCCGCGCCTGGCGGCACGTCTGCTCCAGCACGTGCCGGCCGATCGCCCGGATCAGGCCGGACTCCTCCGCCAGCGGGATGAACTCGGCGGGAGCGATCCGGCCGCGCACGGGATGCTCCCAGCGCACGAGCGCCTCGCCGGCGCTGATGCGCCCCGTCTCGAGGTCGACGATCGGCTGGTACTCGACCACGATCTCCCGGCGCTCGATGGCCTTGGCCAGCTCCTTCTTGAGATCGTGGCGGCGCAGCATCGCGGCCGCCATCGGCGGGTCGAAGAACGCGAAGCGGCCCTTACCCGATGTCTTCGCCTGGTACATGGCCAGGTCGGCCTCGCGGATCAGCTCGTCGGGGTCGCGCGTCCGGCCGCTATCGGCGATGCCGACGCTGAGGTGGACGGGCACCAGCGCGTCGGCGGCGTGCACCGGCGTGTCGAACCCGCGCAGCACCCGCGTGGCCACACCGCCGAGTTCCGCCAGAGGATCTTCGACGCCCGGCAGCATGACCGCGAACTCGTCGCCGCCCAGCCGGGCGACGATGTCCTGGGGGCGCACGGAATTTCCCAACCGGCCTGCGACGGAGACGAGCAGCGCGTCGCCGACGGCGTGGCCGAGCGTGTCGTTGACGATCTTGAAGTCGTCCACGTCGATGAACAGCACCCCGAGCGTGCCGGTCCCGTCCGCGAGCTCGCCGCGCAGTCGCTCCATGAACATCAGCCGGTTCGGCAACCCGGTGAGCGGGTCGTGGTAAGCCTGATGATGGAGCTCCTCCTGGAGCGCCCGCAACTTGGTTACGGCCTGCTCCAGCCGGTCGTACTGGAGCGCGACGCTGGCGTTGTTGGCGAGCACTTCGAGCAGTCGCAGGTCCTCTCCGCCGTACCCGCGCTCGAGGCCGAAGCGGTTCGCGAGCATGATGATGCCGATCAGCCGACTCTCGCCGGGCAGCATCGCGAGCATCGCGTTCCGGATCCCGCGCTGCTCCAGGTGTGCTCGCAACCCGGCCGGCTCGTAGGGCGGCGTCAGTGAGACCACCGGGTTCTCCGCGTTGATCAGGGCGGCGAGCTCCTCGGCCGCGCCACGGTCGGCCTCGACCATCGTCACGCGTTCACTTCCGGGACCGTGGGTGCTCCGCAGTGGCGTGCCGTCTCCACTGAAGAGGATCACCTCCGCGATCTCTGAGCGGAACGCCACGAGCGAGCGGGCCAGAACCCCCTCGATCGCCTCCGCGACCTCGGGCGAGCGCGTGAGGGCCCGATTGGATTCGTAGAGGAACTCGAGCTTCTCGTGCTGTTGGCGTTCCGAGACGTACGCGCGGTAGAGGCCGAACACGATCGCCGCCGGGACGAGCAGCAGGACCGCGGCACGCGCATCGGTGGAGATGAGGACCGCAGCCGAGATCGCGATGCTCGAGTTGGCGGCCGTGAGCACGAGGTCCATCGCGAACATCTGACGCAATGTGCCGAGCGTCATGTCCCCCTCTGTGATCACCATCGCGCCGGCGATGCAGGCGATCGACAGCGCGCCCGTCGCCAGCGCGGCGACGTACAGCGCGAGCCACGTACCCGGCTCGAACGTGTCCGCGGGTTCGACGAACGCGCGGACGATCACGAACGCCACGCACACGGCCAGCGCGAGCTGCGCGAGGTTGAAGGCCAGCTTGATCAGCGGCAGCCGGCGGAACGCGTAGGCGGCGCCGGCGCCCAGCAGCGCGCCGAGCAGGAATCCGTCGCCGCTCGCGAACGCCAGCCCGAAGATGAACGGGAAATCCGCCAGCGAGAACGAATGCGCGCTCCGGCGGAAATGGAGATGCACCACGCATGACTCCGCGACCGCCCAGCCGATCGCGATCGCCCACCACGGAAGATGCGGGTCGGTGAGCGGGTCAGCGCCGTGCAGAAAGAGGAAGAACAGCGCGATCGCGAGCGCCGCGAGCGCCGCGCCGTAGAGGACGATTCCGGCCATCGGGGGGAGCCGCGGACCGCTGCCGCGCGGGCGGGCGTCGTCAGCCAAGGAGCTCATCGGCTCTGTGTTTCACGACGCGAACATCATCGCACTGCCTTCCTCGACCGTTCGTCCAGAAACGGCTGCGATTCTCAAGTTCGCGCCCCGAGTTGGTCAGCACTCCGACCCAACCGCAAATCGCCCCTCAAGTGTCCGCCGGACGCTGCCGATGCGGCGCGCATAATGCAGAGGACCTTCATCGCCGCCCTGATTGCGCTGTTCGGCATCCTCGCCGGCCCCGCGCAAGCCGCGCCGCAACACGCCACGCACATCGTCCAGCTGCGAAGCGGGGTTTCGCTCGCCGAGGGCCGGGCCGCGGTCCGCGCCGCCCACGGCCAGGTCGCGGACACCCTGCCGATCATCAATGGACTCGCCGTCCGCCTTCCCTCCGGTGCCCGCGCGCGCCTCGCGCACGACGCCCGGATCGCAGCGATCACCGCCAACGCGTCGATCAAGTCGCAGAGCGACCGCTTCGACCCCGCCCAGCTCGCAACGGCCTACCCGGCGTCGGTGTTGGCCCCACCCGTCTGGAGCAGCGCGACGGGCGCGGGTGTCGGCGTCGCGGTCATCGACACGGGCGTCGACGGCGGCCTGATCGACTTCTCCGACGAGCATGGCGCCTCGCGCGTGGTCGCCTCGGTGGTCACGAACCCGGACGCGACGACGCCCAACGACAACTACGGCCACGGCACGCACGTCGCGGGCATCATCGCCGGCGACAGCACCCGGAGGCCGGCCGGCGATCCGCTGGCGGGCCGCTACGTGGGCATCGCCCCGGACGCGAACCTGATCGCGATCAAAGCGTCCGACGAGGCCGGTCACGGCACGATCCTCGACGCGATCTACGGTCTCCAGTTCGCCGTCGATCACAAGGCCGACTACAACATCCGCGTCGTCAACCTGTCGGTGTCGTCGACGGTGGCCGAGTCCTACCTGACCGACCCGCTGGACGCCGCGGTCGAGGCCGCGTACTTCCATGGCATCGTCGTCGTCACCGCCGCAGGCAACCTCGGCAACGCCGACGACGCGGTGAACTACTCGCCGGGCAACGACCCGTTCGTGATCTCGGTCGGCGCGGTCGACGACCAGGGGACAGCGGCACGCGGCGACGACGTCTTCGCCACGTGGTCGAGCGTCGGCACCACCCAGGACGGGTACGCGAAGCCGGACCTGGCCGCTCCGGGTGCGCATATCGTCTCGACCCTCGCGTCCGGCAGCGCGTTCACCCAGCTCTGCCCGCAGTGCATCGTCGACGGCAGCTACATGCAAATCGGCGGAACCTCGATGGCCGCGCCCGTCGTCGCCGGCGTCGCGGCACTGATCGTTCAGGCCCATCCCGACTGGACGCCGGACGAGATCAAGTCAACGCTGATCGCCACTGGCCGCGACGTCCCCGGCAGCATCGACGAGGTCAACGCGTCGGCCGCGATCTCGGTCACGGAGCCGGCATCGGGCGCGAACGCGGGAATCGCCCCAAACGAGCTCATCGACCCCGCTACCGGCGGCATCGACGAGTCCCGCTCGAGCTGGGGCCGCTCCAGCTGGGGAACCCCGGCCGCGCCACTGGTCGCCGGCTGGGCGAGCTCGAGCTGGGGCTGCGTCTGCCCCGGCTGGCACGAGGGCAACGACGGCACCGGACGCTCGAGCTGGGGCAGCGCGACATGGCTCGTGAAGTGGAACGGCTGACGCGCGCGTCCTGGGGCGGCGGCCGTCGTGAAGATGGCCGCCGAAGCCCTCGGGCTCGTGGTCGACACCGGATGGCCAGCGTCTGGCGTACGTTCCGGTCCGGCGCGCCTCGGTCGCGTTGACCATCTGCGTGAACTCGAGCGCGGCGCCGTCGTTCGCGACCGGCGCCGCTTCGACCATATGGGGGTTGTGGTCCGGCCTGACTGCCCCCACACGATCGTGGGATTGACGCCGCGCGGGCTGGACCCCGCGCGGCGGACCGCAACGAGGCACGCGGCGGCAAGGCTCTTCACGAGCAGGCCAGACGGCTCTACGCGCCCCGACGACACGACTGCGGCTACCCGCAGGAGTGCGACGGGCACCGCTCGCTGGCAGGCGGAGCCGCGCCCAGGGCGAGCGGCAACGAGTGGCTTCGCGCTCGTCGGGTAGTGCAGAGCGATGGCTGCAGGTCTCACGGTGGCGGTGACCGGCCCGACCGGAACGTTCGGCTTCGGTCTGCTTCCTCTCCTCCAACATGACGCGCGGGTCGCGCACGTCGTCGGCATCGCGCGTCGGCCCTTTGACCCGGCCGAGCACGGCTGGACCAAGATGGAGTATCGACGCGGTGACGTCCGCGACCGTGCGGCGCTGGAGGACGCGTTCGCCGATGCGGACGTGATCGTCCACCTCGCGTTCATGATCACGGGCATCGCGAAACGCGGGACGATCCGCGCGATCAACGTGGACGGCACGCTGAACGCCTTCCGTGCGGCCGCCGCTGCCGGCGCGCGGCGGTTCGTGTACGCGTCGTCGGTTGCCGCCTATGGGTTTCATGCCGAGAACCCGCAGCCCTTGACGGAAGAGTGGCCGGTGCGGCCTGCGTCGCACCTGTTCTACGCTCAGGAGAAAGCAGAGATCGAGTGTCAACTCGCCGTCGTGGCGGCCGGGCGACCGGAGCTCGGTCTGTATGTGCTTCGTCCGCCGATCGTGCTCGGCCCGCATGCCATCGGCGCCAAGGACCTGCTGCCCGGTCCAATCGCGCCGCTCGTCCGCGGCCTCGGCGCGATTGTGCGGCGGCTGCCGGTACCGGTGCCGGTCGCCGTTGCGGATCTGCCGGTGCAGTTCGTGGACGAGGACGATGTCGGTCAGGCGCTGCTGCTGAGCGTCGTGGGCTCGGGGCCACCCGGCGCCTACAACATCGCCGGCGACGGCGTTCTCAGCGCCCGCGATGTGGCACGCGAACTCGGCCTGATGCCGCTTCCGGCGCCACGGCGGGTGATACAGACAGGCGCGCGGGCGCTCGCCGGCCTGCCGTTGGCGCCGCCCATCGCCGAGTGGGCGGAAGCGATCAGCCGCCCGGCGATCATCGACTCCGGCAAGGCGCGTCGAGAGCTCGGGTGGCAGCCGCGCTACAGCGGCCTTGACGCGCTCCGCAGGACGCTGCCCTGATGTGACACAAACACGGGCCACCTCGTCGTCGGGTTGCCCTCTGATGCATTGGTACGCGGGCATGCTGGCGTGCAGCGGCGACACGGCACGTGAAGGGCATGACCTACCGGGGAACGCCGACGCCGCTCGACGGATCCGCGGCGCCGCCGGGAGGCCAAGACGGCGGGGTCTCATACAACGCCTCCGATGGCCCGAGGGATACGCCACAGTGCGAATGGGTCTTCATCCTCGGCGTCTGCGCGACCGCCCGTCACGCGCAAGCCTCGGTGCCAACGCCCACGCGGCACGGACCTGTCGTACAGCCGGCGTGACGGAGCGAGCGGTCCCTGGCAAGCTGGCAGCTCAGCCGTCGCCGCTCCCGGGGGGATCTGAGATCGCGCCGCCGGCGGGCAGGGCGTAGAACACGGCGAGCAGCGCGTTGACCACCAGGCACGCTGGCGCGCTGACCAGCGCCATCGCGATCGACAGCGCATAGATCGGCGCCCCGATCACGAACCGCCGGGTCTGCGCGCCCTCCACCGACGCGTGCGTGCGCCGGGCGAGGGCGAGCCACAAGGCGCCGAACGACGCGCCCATCAGTGTCATCGTGCCGGCGTACAGGCACGCCGCGACCCGTTCGTCGGCGCCGCCCGCGCGCATGTACTCGGCCAGCACCGCGGTCGGCCACGGGATCAGCGCGACCCACATCAGCAGGGCGATGTTCATGAGCAACAGCACGCGATCGACGCGACCGATGTAGCCCAGCGCCGCGTGATGATTGATCCAGATAATCCCGATCGTGGCGAAGCTGACGACGTAGGCGGCGTAGACGGGCCACTGCTCGAGCAACGCGTCGGCGAGACCGCCGCGCCTTACCGCGGGAACCGGGATCTCGAGTACCAAGAGCGTGATCGCGATCGCGAACACGCCGTCGCTGAACGCCTCGAGTCGGTTCGTTGGCATCCCGGCAGTCTCGCAATCAGGGGCCTCTGCCAGAGGCGATCGCGGCGCGTTCCGGTCTCGGCGCGGGTACAGCGTCGTTGTTGGGGACCATCGCGGGTGTGCGGGTGGACGGCCCCGCGCCGGAGCCGTCCACCGTGGCACTCGCTAGGGGTTGGTGGTGCTCAGGGTGAAGACCAGGGTCTTGGCGTAGGTACCGGTGCGCAGCGGGTCGGTGGCGGCGATCGCCTGCTCGAACTCGATCGTCGCGACGTCGTTGGCCACCGGTCCCGCGTAGCTCTTCGCCGTGGCCGGGAGCGGGGCGCCGCCGACACGCAGTGGTTGCGGCAGTGAGAACGTGCCGTTGACGAGGTGCCCTGGGGCGTTGGTGGCCGGGTCGCTGACCGTCAGCGTGGCGTCGCCGGCGCTGGAGGTGACCGTGGCGCCGGTGGTCGCCGTGTAGTCCTTGGTCTGGCCGGGTTGGAAGGCCCCGAACGTCGCGGGCGGGCCGAGTGTGAGGCTGAGCGTGGCCGGCACGGTGCCGGTGACCGGCTGCTGGACCTCGGTGACGTCGCCGTTGACGCCGTGCTGGTCGAACACGTTGCCGATGGTGTTGACCTGCGCGTCGCGGGTCGCAACCGGCGCGGCGCCGAAGCGCTGCTCGATTGTGGCGAGGATGGAGGTCGTGTCGTACTGCGTGTGGTCGACGACGAAGGTTCCGCGCAGCTGCGGCGAGACGACGAGTGCGGGGATCCGGGTGCCGGGGCCCCACTGGTCGTGCGGCCCTGGCGTCGAGCCCTGGCCGGGTGGCGAGACGTGGTCCCACTGGCCGCCGAACTCGTCGTAGGTGACGATGACCATCGTGCTCTTGGCGCAGGCGCCGTCCGCGACGGACTTGATCAGGCTGACCAGGTGATCGCTGCCGCCGGGCTCGCTCGCGTAGCCCGGGTGCTCGTTCTCGTCGCCCTCGGGCTTGATGAAGCTGACGGGCTTCAGGCCGCAGGTGTTGGGCGAGCCGTTGGCGAGCGAGAGGAACTCCGCCTCGTCGCGCAGGTGCTGTGTGCGGGCGGCGTTGCCGGGCGCATAGTTGGCGAAGTAGTTGAAGGGCTGGTGGTGGTACTGGAACAGCTTGCCGGGGCAGTTGGGATAGACCGCGCCGGCGGCGGTGTTCGGGTCCGCGCACGTCCCGCCGGTGCCGTTGGTCCATCCGGGGCCGCCGACGTCGCCGTCGGCGTTTGACCAACCGCCTGAGTACCAGGCCCAGTCGACGCCCTTGGCGCTCAACCGGTCGCCGATGGTCGGCGCGGTCTGGGGCGGCAGGCGCCGGGAAACCGCTGTCCCGGGCGCGTAGGGCTGGTACGGCGGCTGCGTCGTGTTGACGGCGTAGTCACCGCACGTGTACGCGGGCTGAAGCGGCCCGCGGTTGGCGGGCGGCGTGCACGACTGAGTGAGCGAGCGATCGCCGAGCGCGTACGTCGCCGCGCTGGTGTAGAGCGGCGAGTTGGTCGGCATGCCGTTGGCATCGAGCACCGAGTGCAGGTCGTCCGCGCCGCCGTCGTTGACGGCGCTGGGCCAGGTGGGCGTACTGGCGGCGATGAACCATTGGTGGTTCAGGAACGAGCCCCCGAAGGCCGACTGGAAGAACTCGTCGGCGATCGCGTAGCGCGGGTGCCCCGCGGCGTGTAGGTACTTGTAGATCGGCAGCGCGGACGTGTCGTAGTGACCCATGGTGAGGCCGATCGCGTCGCTGCCGGTCACGTAGCGATCCTGCTTGCCGTTGTCGAGCTGGTAGGGCTCCTGGTAGTAGCGGTGGACGAGGTCGCGCGTGCACCCGCCCGCCAGACCGGCGCCGTTGAGCACGCCGTTGGGCGCGAAGACGCCGGGCGCCGGGCACGTGGTGGCGGTCGCCGGAATGTAGCTGTCGATCGAGAACGGAGCGTTGGGGAAGTGGCTCGAGAACGACGTGCCGGTCGTCGCGTCGGTGCAGGTACTCGACAGCGGCGGCGCCGTCAGGTTCACGTCGTTCTGCTGCAGGCAGCTGAACGGCGTCCCGGCCTGATTGACCTGCGTCGAATGCGCCGCGTCCGCGGTACTCAGGCCGCGTACGGCCTCCCAGCTGCCGTAGAGATTGTCGAAGCTGTGGTTCTCCTGGTAGATCACCACGATGTGGTCGATCTGGCCGAGGCGGTCGGCTCCCGGTCCGCTGACCGCGGCCGATGCCACCGTCGTCGAGCTCGCCCCTACGGCTGCGGCGCCGATCGCGGCGGCCACCCAACGTCTGCGGATCACTCCACTCACCTCCGTGTTGCCTCCTGCGGACCCGACCCTCGGCGGGTCCGCCCAGCCTGCCATCACAGCTGGCTCATCATTCCGCATACGTAGGACCTCTGGGTATCGATCCACAATCTGTTAACAAATGGACCGGACCGGAAATCAGACCTGCCACGGGCCGCGGACGTCAGGGCACGGTCAGGCAGGTTCCGTCGCGGGCGAGCTTGACGATGGTGAGCCGCTCGGCCATTCGCCTCGACGAGACTGACGCGCGCGGGTCAAGACATCGGCGATGCGCGGATCGCCCTCGATCGCGAGGACGCCTCGCGGCGCGGCGAGATGCGCAACTGCCCACGCGCGCGCATCCGAAGGCCCTGAACGTATCGTTGGCCTAGTCTTCTGCGGGCGAGAGCTCGACGCCCGGAGGTGCCGGATGAAGGCGATTGTGGTGACCGACGAGGCTGCCGGAACGGCCGGGATGACGCTGGTGGAGCGGCCCGAGCCGGAACCGGCGATAAACGACGTCGTCGTTCAGGTTCATGCCTCGGGATTCACCTTGGGCGAGCTGACGTGGCCCTCGACCTGGACCGATCGCCTCGGCCGTGACCGAACACCGTCGATTCCCGGGCAGGAGCTGGCCGGAGTGGTCACCGCCCTCGGCTACGGCACGACCGGGCTGTCGGTGGGACAGCGGGTCTTCGGCCTCACGGACTCGTATCGCGCCGGCGGGCTGGCGGAGTACGTGGCGATCGAGGCGCGTAACCTCGCGCCGCTGCCGGGCGACGTCGACTTCACGGTGGGCGCGAGCCTGCCGATGCCGGGGCTGACTGCGTGGCAGGGACTGTTCGAGCACGGCCGTCTGCAGGCGGGGAAGAGTGTCCTCGTTCACGGTGCGGCCGGCTCAGTCGGATCGATGGTGACGCAGCTCGCACGTGAGGCCGGCGCCTACGTCATCGGCAGCGGGCGCGCAGCCGACCGTCAGAAGGCGCTCGACGTCGGCGCGGCAGAGTTCGTCGCCCTTGAGGACGACGCGCTGGAAGACGTCGGCGGCGTCGACCTGGTGTTCGACGTCATCGGTGGGGACATCCAGAAGCGGTCCGCAGGCCTGATTCGAGCCGGAGGGACACTGGTTACGATCGCCGGCCCGCCCGAGACGCGGCCCGCGGACGGGTTGGCGATCGACTTCGTCGTCCTGCCCGATCGTGCCCAACTGGGTGAGATCGTCCGGCGGGTGCGGGACGGACGGCTGCGGACCAACATCGGCAACGTCGCGACCCTCGACGATGCCGTTGCAGCCTTCAACCCGACCGAGCGGATCAGCGGGCAGACGATCATCCGCGTTCGCCCGTGAACCACCAAACAGACAAGTGAGCGAGGCGACGATTCCCATGAAAGCAATCGTGGTGACGGACGAGGCTGCGGGAACGGCCGGGATGACGCTGGTGGAGCGGCCCGAGCCGTCGGCAGCGATAAACGACGTCATCGTTGAGATTCATGCGTCGGGATTCGTCCCGACTGAGATCGGGTGGCCCTCGACCTGGACCGATCGCCGCGACCGTGACCGAACACCGTCGATCCCTGGGCACGAACTGGCCGGAGTGGTCAGCGCCCTCGGCTACGGCACGACGGGGGTGTCGGTGGGACAGCGGGTGTTCGGCCTCGCGGACTGGCATCGCGACGGCACCCTGGCGGAGTATGTGGCGATCGAGGCACGCAACCTCGCGCCGCTGCCGGGCGACGTCGACTTCACCGTGGGCGCGAGCCTGCCGATCTCGGGTCTGACCGCGTGGCAGGGACTGTTCGAGCACGGCCGCCTCCAGGCGGGGCAGAGCGTCCTCGCGCACGGCGCGGCCGGCGCCGTCGGGACGATGGTGACGCAACTCGCACGTGAGGCCGGCGCCTACGTCATCGGCACGGGGCGCGCCGCCGACCGCCAGAAGGCGCTCGACTTCGGCGCGCAGGAGTTCGTCGACCTCGACAACGACGCCCTGGAGGACGTCGGCGGCGTCGACCTGGTGTTCGACGTCATCGGTGGAGACATCCAGAAGCGGTCCGCAGGCCTGATCCGGGCCGGAGGAACCCTGGTGACCGTCGTAGGGCCGCCCGAGGCGCGGCCCGCTGACGGCCTGGCAGTCGACTTCGTCGTGGAGTCCGATCGTGCCCAACTGAGCGAGATCATCCAGCGGGTGCGGGACGGACGACTGCGGACCAACATCGGCACCGTCGCGACCCTCGACGATGCTGTCGCCGCCCTCAATCCGACTGAGCGAGGCACCGGGAAGACGATCATCCGCGTTCGTCAGTGAGCGGCGGCCGGATCGTGTCGCGGTAGGACGCGATCGTGTGCGGACTGGCGTTGCGCTCGCGGATCAGCCGGTCGGTGAAGCAAGCTTGCAACAAAGCCGCGTATCTCAGCGACGTCCACGCGCCCGAGCTCAAGGCCGTCCGGGCCTGGTCCACATCGCCGCGGGCACCAGGCCACGCTCGTGCTCCAGATACCGTCGAAACCTCGCAGGCAGCTCCTCGACCGGACCCGCGGGCCGCGGGCTGCTCGCCGCCGGCGCGACACCGAGCTGGCGCAGATATCGAAGCAGCGGATCGAGCGCCCTCACCGCCGCTCGAGCGGTGCGCCCCCGCCGCGCGGCGCCGAAGCGCTCCGCCACGTCCGACGACGCGCCCGACACTCAATGCCGCCGTAGCAGGGGTCCCTCGCGGGCGGGTCGGGTCAGCGCGCCCGCGCGTTCGGTCGATCGGTCAGCGGCGGCGGACCTCGAGTCGCAACGTCGCGGACGCGCGCATCGGCTGCGCCGTAGAGTCCCGGACGGACACCCGGGACGTGGCCCGGCCCGCCGCGCGCGGGCGGCCCTGCAGCACGCCGCGGCGCGTGAGCCGGACGCCGCGCGGCAGCCTGCCGCCGGTCAGCCCCCAGCGGAACGGTGAGGTGCCGAGAAACGTGCGCACGCGGGCGTGGTAGCGCGCCCGACGTGGCCGGCCGGCAGCCGGGCCCAGAGAGCCGGGAGGGCGGGGGATCGCCTTTGGGGGGCGCGAGACCATGACCAGCGGTGTCTTGAAGCCCCGGAAGGTCAGGATCAACGAGTCGCCGTAGGAGCGCCGACAGTCCGCGAGGAACCGGATCGGCCGCGCGAGCCGGCGCGCGGTCCGAACGACAAGCGCCTCGGATGGGTCGGCGGGCAGGACGCTCTTGACGGTACTCAGCGGTTGCCGCAGACCTTGTAGCTGCGCTTGCTGGTCAGGGTGCGCTTGTCGGCCGTCGTGATGCGGATCGCGATGGTGAAGGTGCGCTTGGTGAAGTGGCGGAGGTTGACGTGCGCGACCCAGCGGGCGCCGGCCTGCTCGACCGTGACCGGCTTGCCGTTGAACAGCACGACGGCGCGCTTGATTGTGATGCCCTGGGGCTGTTTGATGCGGATGACGAAGTCGCCGCGGGCGATGCACCGGTTGGCCGGCGGGAGCCCGAAGGCGGCGGCGATCTGCTGCGACGAGGCGCCGCTGAGCGGCGGCTTGATCGTGGGGTGAGTCTTGGGCACGGCCACCGGGGCGCTCGTGGCGCTGGCCGAGCCGCCGGCGTTGGTCGCCGTGACCACGCAGGCGAGCGTGTGGCCGGCGTCCGCCGCGGCCACCTTGTAGGCGCCGCCCGTGGCGACCGCGACGCCGTCGCGTAGCCACGCGAGCACCAGGCTGGGGGCCGGGCTGCCGGAGAAGCCGCCCGGCGTGCAGGTCAGGGTCTGGCCGACCGCCGGCGTACCGGAGATCACGGGACTCGACGTCGGCCGCGGAGCGACGGACGGGATGACGACGGCGGGCACGGAGAGCGCGAGGCTGGTCGCCTGGGCGTCGCCCCCGGCGTTGGTCGCAGTCACGCGACAGGCCAGCGCGTGCGCGGGGTCGGCGCCCGTGACCGTGTAGGTGCGGGCGGTGGCGCCGTCGATGGCCGTCCCGTCGCGCCGCCAGGCGAACGTCAGCGCCGGCGTGGGGATGCCGGTGAAGGCGCCGGGCGTGCAGGTCAGCGTCTGGCCGATCTCCGGGGTGCCGGAGACCCGCGGGTCCGAGGTCGCGCTTGGAGCGACGGGCGGGACGGTGACCGCGGCGCTGGTCGCCTCCGCGCTGCCGCCGGCGTTCGTCCCGGTGACATGGCAGGACAGGTCGTGAGTGACGTCGGCGGCCGCGACCACATAGGTCCGAGCCGTCGCGCCCGCGATGGCCGTGCCGTCGCGCCGCCACTGGTAGGCGAACGTCGGATCACCCAGCCAGGCGCCCTCGTCGCACGTGACCGTCCTGCCGAACGCGGCCGTGCCGGTGACCGCCGGCGTACCGGGCTCCGGGCCGGCCGTGCCGCCGGTGACCACGACGGCGAAGCCGGGGCTCGTGCCGTCGTCCACGAAGGACTTGGTGCCGAACGCCGCGCCGGTGATCGAGGCGAAGGTGCCGGACCGCGTCGCCGACGTCACGAGCTGAAAAGTCGTGCCCGCCGCCGGGTCAAATGCCGGCGCGCGCACGATCGCGAGCGTGCCGTCGAGGCTCGCCGCGCCCGTCACGGCCAACTGGTCGTAGCCGGAGCCGGCGGTCGCGCCGTTGAGCTTGACCTCGAGCGTGCCCGCCGGACCCTGCGAGTAGCTGCCGCCGACGCTCAGCTTGCCGCCCGGCTTCACTGTCCCGCCCGTGTTGGCGACGTCGCCGGAGAGCGTGCCGGGCCCCGCCAGCACGCCGCCGGCCGTGTTCTGGAAGCCGCCCGCGAGCGTCAGCGTCCCGTCCGGGGGCACGGTGAACAGCCCGGCGTTGCGGACCCGGGAGAACCAGGTGCGCGAGGGCCCGGCGACGTCAACCGCGCCGTTGCGCAGCAGGTCGACGAGCGAGTCGTTCGAGGTGCAGTTGAACGCTCCGGCTGCGGAGCCGATATGGAGCGCGCTGTCGATCTGGAACGTGGAGGCGCCGGTGATGCAGATATCGCCGCCCGACCACGAGCCGCTGGCCGTGGGATGGAGCGTACTGCCGCCGTTCAGCGCCAACTGGCCCGCGGTGGACTTGGCGAAGGAGCCGTTCACCGTTGTCGTCTGCGCGCCGGTGAGTGTGCCGCTCAGCACGGAAAGGTTGCCGATGGTGCGATTGCGGGTGCCGCCGAGCGTCCCGCCCTGCAGGTTGACCTGCGCCAGCGCCGTGGCCGGCGCGCTGCCATTGACGTCCACCACTCCGCCGGGCAGCGTCAGCACCGCCGGATTGAGCGTGCCGCCGTCCGGCACAGTAAGCGTCCCGCCGTTGACCACGAGCGTGCCGGCGCCCCCGAGCGCGCTGACAGTGCGCGAGGCGGAGACGGTGAGCTGCGCGGGCGCGGCGACCGACCAATCGCCCGCGTCGGTGTTCGCCGAGGCCGCACTGAGGGTGAGCGTGCCCGCGTCGACCTCGACGAGCCCGTCGTTATCGATCTGCGAGAACCAGCTACGGGTGCCGCCCGCGACATCGACCGACCCCGTCGCCTTGACGCTCACCAACGAGTCGCTGGAGCTGCAGTTCAACGCGCCCGCACCGGCCGCGACGCCGAGTGAGACGGGGATCGACAGCGTGGATCCGCCCGTGAGGCAGATGTCCCCGCCGCTCCAGGTCGAGTCGGTGGCGAACGAGACGGTGACCCCGCCGTTCAGCGCGAGCTGGCCGGCGGTGTTCTTGGTCAGCCCGCCGCCGGCGTTCAGCGTGCCCGGACCCGTCACCGTGCCGCCGGCCAGCACGCTCGCTCCCGACACGCCGAGCTTGTGACCGCTGTTGAACGTGAGCGCTGCGCCGGGGCTCATCGAGAGCATGCCGGCCGCCTCGTCGGCCGAGCTGATCGTAACGCTCGCGCCGTTGCCGAGCACCACGTCGTCCGCGGAGCCCGGGATGCTCAGGCAGCTCCAGTTGCCCGCGACGTGCCAGTCGCGCCGCCAGTCGCGCCGGTGTAGTTGCACGTCGCGGCGCCGGCGGCGGGCGGAACGAGCAGCGCCGCGAGGACGGCCGCGATCGCAATCCCTGCCGCTCGGGCTCCGTACCGCATGTGAAGCTCCTTCTCGATTTCGGTGCGAGTCTCCACGCACCGCGCATGCCGGGTCAAGACCCCTCCCGGGACCTTCGAGTGAGCTCTCACGTGCCGCTCCGAATCCGGAAACAGCGCGTGCGATGTGCGCTGGTGAGCCCGCTGCGGTTCACGCCGCGTAGGCGGGCGCTCGAGCGGCGCGACGAGACGTTCGGCCAGTCCTTCGTCGCGGACTCGCCGTGCTGCCCACCGCGGGCGACGATCCTCACGGCCGCTACCGCCAACTCGGCGCCGGGGGCTCGAACGGCGCACGTTCGCGCTCGCGCGGCAGCGGCAGGGCCACTACGTCAACGGCTACGAAGACTCGGCGACGCAGGCCGGCGTGAGCGGGATACCGCCTTGCTGATCGAACTGGCCACGAGCAACGGCATGGACCGGGAGTTGGTCTACCTCCCGGATGACAACGGCGTTCCCAATCGCCCGAGGAGGGCGTGCTGGTCGTCTGGGGCTTCACCGAAACCGGCGAGCGCGTGCAGCTCGAGGTGATGCTCGGGATGCGCCAGTCCTTCGAGGACGAGCGCGATGCCAAGCCGCGCCTGCAGGCGCTCGTCGACGAGCTCGGCACGGCCGGCTTGAGCTCCGCGGGCAAGTGCCTGGCCGACGATCTCGACGCGCTCGTCGTGCACTTGCGCCACCGCCGCCGGTGGCGGTCAACGAACCTGCTCGAGCGATCGCTCGGCGAGGTCGAACGACGGACGAAGGTGATGGGTTGCTTTCCCGGCGAGGGCAGCTGCCTGACCCTGGTCTGGGCCGTCCTGGATCTCCTCATCACTCACGAGACCAACGGCACCAGGTTCACCGAGCAGCGGCAAAGAGGCGCGACCCGTCGAAGCGGGCCTTAGCTGACCGCAACTGCCTGCGGCTCGAGCAGGCTCGCGAGCTTGGCGGCCGTGTCGTGCTCGGGGGACGCGATGTAGAGCACGAGCCGCTGCTCGAGCGCCTCGCTGGGGTGGAAGACCGCGTGCTCGAACACGAGCGGGCCAAGCTTCGGATGGTTGAGCTCCTTGCGCCCGCCGCCGGCGCGGGCGACCTCGTGTCGCGTCCACGCCTCGGCGAACTCGGGGCTCGACCGGCGCAGCGCGCCGATCAGCTCCTCGAACTCGGGGTCGCCGAGGTGGCGCGCGCTGTCGGCGCGGAACTTGGCCACGAGCAGCGGATACGTGCGCTCCCAGTCCGTGAACAGGGTGCGCCGGGACGGATCCATGAACGTCTGCCAGACGTGGTTGCGGGCGCCGCGGGGCAACTCGCCGAAGTCGCCCAGCAGCGAGGTCGCGGCATCGTTCCACGCCAGGTAGTCCCAGCGGCGGCCGATGATGTACGCCGGGTTGGCCCCCAGGTTGGCGATCAGCCGCCGCAGCGACGCCGAGGCGCGCTCGACCGGCGACTTGCAGGGCGGCGCCTCCTCCCCGCGGCCGAGCAGGATCAGATGCGCGCGCTCGGCGCGCGTCAGCCGCAGCGCGTTGGAGATGGCGTCGAGCACCTCGAGCGAGGCCCGCACGTCGCGGCCCTGCTCGAGCCACGTGTACCAGGTGGCGCCGACGCCGGCCAACAGGGCGACCTCCTCGCGGCGCAGGCCGGGCGTGCGCCGGCGGCCGCCGTTGGGCAACCCGACGTTCTCCGGCTGGAGGCTGGCGCGCCGCGTACGCAGAAAGTCCGCGAGTTCCTCGCGCCGCCGCTCGTCGCCGTTGGGTGTTACTTCGACTACCAGGATAATCCCCTCTCTTGTACCTGGATAATAGTGTCGCAGACTGGGCTGCGTGACTACGACTAACGCCTCAAAGACCGCCCTGCTGGCGGTCGTGTGCCTGGCTCAGTTCATGGTCATCCTCGACGTGGCGATCGTCAACGTGGCGCTGCCCTCGATCGATGACGGCCTGCACTTCTCCAACGCGGGGCTCCAGTGGGTCGTGAACGCCTACACGCTCACGTTCGCGGGGTTCCTGATGCTCGGCGGCCGCGCCGCCGACCTGCTCGGCCGGCGACGCGTGTTCCTCGTCGGCACCGCGCTGTTCGCGCTTTCATCGCTGGCCTGCGCGCTCGCGGACTCGCGCGGCCTGCTGATCGGCGCGCGGGCGCTGCAGGGCTTCGGCGGTGCCGTGCTCTCGCCAGCGACGCTCTCGATCATCACCTCCTCGTTCGCCGAGGGGCGCGAGCGCAACCGCGCGCTCGGCGTCTGGGGCGCGACAGGCGCGCTCGGCGCCTCGTCCGGCGCGCTCGTCGGCGGGCTGCTGACGCAGACGCTCGGTTGGGAGACGATCTTCGCCATCAACGTGCCGACCGGGCTCGCGATCATCGTGTCCGGCCTGCGTGTGCTGCCGGCCTCGCCCGCCCATGACGGCCCGCGCCACTTCGACATCTCGGGCGCTGTGCTCGTCACCGGCGGGCTCGTCGCGCTCGCGTACGGGATCGTGCGCAGCGACACGCTCGGCTGGGCGTCGACCGGCGTGATCGTGCCGATCGCGTCCGCGGTCGCGCTGCTCGCCGCGTTCGTGCACGTCGAGGCCCACGTCGCGAGCGCGCCGCTCGTGCCGCTCTCGATCTTCCGCCACGGCCAGTTGCGGACGGCGAACGTCGTCGTCGTGCTGCTGTACGCGGCGTTCTTCCCCGTCTGGTTCTTCCTGACGATCTACCTGCAGCGGGTATTGGGCTACGACGCACTGCAGGCCGGCGTCGCGTTCCTGCCGATGACGCTCTCGATCTTCGCCGCGTCCTCGCTCGCGCCGCGCGCCGTCGCGCGCATCGGGACCCGGCGAGTGATCGCCTCCGGGATGGCCACCGCCGCCGCCGGGATGCTGCTGCTGACCGGCCTGCACCCTGGCGCAGGCTACTTCGGCGTCGTCCTCGTGGGCGCCGTGCTCACCGCGCTCGGCATGGGCTTCTCGCTCGTCCCCGCGACGATCGTCGCGATGGAGGGCGTCCCCGGGTCGCGGAGCGGGCTCGCCTCGGGCCTGCTGAACACCTCGCGGCTGATGGGCGGCGCGCTCGGGCTCGCGGTGCTGAGCACGATCGCCGACTCGCGCACGCACGGCGCGGCCACCCCCGGGGCGCACACGCTCACCGACGGGTTCGACCTCGCCTTCGGCGTCGGCGCCCTGCTGTGCATCGCCGGCGCCACGCTCGCCGCGACGATGCTGCGCTCACGCCCGCGCGTCGCGCTCGCCGAGGCGGAGTCGCGGACGGCGTAGTGAGAGACGAGGGATAGTCGACCCCGCGCAGACGATGCTCTCCCCAGGACGCGGACCCGTTCAACGCTCGCCATACCGCGCATCGGACACTTCAGGCGAGTGCGATAAGGGAACGGTCCTGAGGACGCGCGCGTCCTCAAAGATCGAGCAGTAGTACTCGGCGGCCTCGTCGGCCTGCGTGTCGAAGATTGGGCTAGACCTCGGCAATGCGGTAGCCGACGCCGGGCATGGTTTCGATCGCGGGGGGTTCTCCGAGCTTGCGGCGCAGGCGGCTGAGCGTGACGTGGACCGTGTTGGTGAAAGGGTCGACGTGCTCGTCCCACACTTGACCGAAGAGGTCTTCGGCGCTGAGCACTGCGGGCTGAGCGCGCATCAGGGCCTCGAGCAGCGCGAACTCCTTGGCCGAGAGGTTGAGCCGCCGTCCTGAGCGGGTGACGGTGTGCTGAAGCGGGTCGAGTTCGATGCCGGCCGCCCGGAAGATCCTCGCGCGCGCAGCGGGCCGGCGGCGGACGAGCGCGCGGACGCGAAGCACCAGCTCAGGGAAATGAAACGGCTTGGAGAGATAGTCGTCGGCGCCCAGGCTGAGGCCGCTGACGCGCTCCGCCGGGCTGCCGGACGCCGTGAGCATGAGCACCATCGCGGGGTTCTCGCGCTCGGCGATCATCCGGCAAAGCGCGTCGCCGTGAATGCCGGGGAGATCGCGGTCGAGGACGACGACGTCGTAGGCGTGCAGATCGAGCTTCGCAGCGGCTTCGAGGCCTTCGTAGGCGACGTCGACCGCCAGCCCTTCGTCCTGCAGGCCGTCGACCAGCGCGTCGGCCAGCGTGCGCGAGTCTTCGACGACGAGGACTCTCACGGCGCGGCTCCGGCGGCGAGCGGCAACCCGATCGCGACCCGCAATCCGCCCTCGTCAAGCGCGGCGAGGTCGAGCGTGCCGCCGTGGACCTCGGCGATCGAGGCGACGATCGCCAGCCCCAGGCCCGCACCGCGGTCCGAGCCCGTCCGTTCCGGGCCGCCGCGACGGAAGGGCCGGCTGAGCGTTTCGACGACATCGGGATCGAGCCGCTCGCCGCCGTTCTCGACGACGAGCCGCGCGCGCTTCCCCTCGACGGAGGTGCAGACGCGCAGCCAGCCGTCTGGCTGGTTGTGGCCGATGGCGTTCTCGATCACGTTCTCGACCATGCGGGCGAGCAGCGGCGCGCTGCCCGTGACCCAGGCGTGCGGATCCGGCCGCTGCACGACGTTCAAGCCCTGCGCCGAGATCGCGGCGTTTCGGTCCTCGACCGCCACACACGCGAGCTCGGCGAGGGAAAGCGTGGCGTGGTCGGCGAGCGGTCCCTGCTGAGTCTTGGCGAGCGTGAGGAAGCTCTCGATCAGCGCGTCCATGCGGTCCAACTCGCGACGGAGTCGCTCGGCGAGCGTGACGACATGCGCCGGCACCGGTCCCGGCTTGCGCATCGCCACGTCCAGCGACACTCGCATCCCGGCGAGCGGGGTACGCAACTCATGCGAGGCGTTGGCGACGAAACGCCGTTCGGAGGCGAACGAACGCTCAAGCCGATCGAGGAGCTCGTCGAAGGTGTCTGCAAGCTCGGTCAGTTCGTCGTCAGGGCCGGAGAGCTTCAGGCGTTCGTACAGGGTGGTGGCGGAGATCTCCCGAGCCGCAGCCGTGATCGTGCGCAGCGGGCGCAGCAAACGCCCGGCCACGACCCAACCGAGCCCCAGCGAAAGAGCGCCCATCAAGCTCAGTGCGAAGCCGGAGGCGAAGATCAGCTCCCGCCGGTCGGCGCTGTGCTGGCTCGCAGCGAACTGCACACCCCCGGACGGCGAAGGCAGCGCCACGGTCGCCCCGCCCGTGCGCCCCTGCCACACCGCGACGGTGACCGCCACCAGCACGGCACCGGCAGCCAGGAAGGCGGCGAAGACCAAGACGGTGAGCCGCGCTCGGATGGTACGCCGTGGCAGATGGAGTCGCATGCGCTCGCGTGGAGGTTGCCGCGCCGCACCTTACAACGCGCTAACCGACGCGGTTAGGTCCGCGTCAGCGGCGCCGCTCTACAACTCCGAGCATGGTTCTCAACAGGAGGAGCAAGACGATGAGAAGGCTTCGGATGGCGATCGGAGGCGGGCTGATACTGATCGTGGCGGGCGTCGGCGGCGCGGCCGCTCTGGGGAGCGGGCCTTCGTCCGCGGAGTTCGAGTGGGCTCGCTGCCTGCGCACGCACGGCGTTCCGAACTTCCCGGACCCCGATCGTAGCGGCGCTTTCGACAGCAGCAGGTTCGACGACCGCTCGCCCGCGTTCCAAGCCGCCGCCAAGGCGTGCGAGGCGCAGCAGCCAGCGGGCGCGGTCGTCGCCGTGCCGGGCAGGAACTAACGCCTGATGGTGTCGCCCGGTGTCGGTCGACCTCGCATCGCCAATGCCCCGATTGGAACGTTGCGCGACGTCCAGTTCCCGGTGGTCATGCGATGGCAGTGACGAGCGTGATGGTGCGCGTGAGACCAAGCGAGCCGTCGGCTCTCCGGTGCTCGGCGGCCAAGCGCTCGAGCTCCGTGAGCACGGCTGCGCGTTCGGCATTGTCAAGCGTCGCGTCGAGGCGTCGCACGTGGCCGTTCTCGCGTGTCATCCAGCTCCACAGCGCGGCGGCGTCGTGGACAGCGAGCGTGTCTCGGACCGTCTGCGTTCGCACCTCGGTGAGACCTGCGGCGCGGTGCAGCTCGGCGCCCTCGTCGGGGCGGCCGATCCGGCCGAAGGCGCGCGCGTAGTCTGCGCGGTGGCGACCGAGGACCGCCGCCGCGGCCGAACGCGGGAGCGCAAACCACGGGTTCTCACCGACCGGCGCCCACAATGCGCTGACCACGCGTCCCCGGCTGGCCGTCACGCGCGCCAGCTCTCGCAGCGTCACGATCGGGTCGCTGGCGATCATCAGCGCGAGCCGGCTCACGGTGGCGGCAAATCGCCCGGCCGGGAACGGGAGCGACTGGTCAAAGTCGGCCACCAGCAGCCTGACGCGGCTGCCCACCGGGTGCGTCGCGAGCCGCGTCGTTGCCTGCTCGAGGCGCTCGCGGCTGGTGTCGATCCCGACGACCTCCGCCGCGCCGGCGTCGGCGAGCGCGACGGTCAGGCGGGCGCTGCCGCAGCCGGCGTCGAGAACCGAGCCAGCACCGGCAACAGCGGCGACGATCTCCGGGACACCGATGGGCGTCATGGATCGAGCGTACGGGCTGGCAGAACATCCGCGCGCGGCCCACGTCACGAGCAGCAGCCGCCAGCCACTCCAGCGCGGAAGCGTCGTTCTTCGACGACCCCGTGCCTCGTAACGCGACTCGGGCTGCCGAAAACCGGCACTCCGCCACGTCGGGACGAGGCGGATGTAGATTGCGGCGATGCGTTCGGGGTGTCAGGGAGCCTGCCCACCCCGGGTTCACCCGGCTTCCCCGCTGCGCAGGCGGGCGCTGGGAGCGGCAGCGGTCCGAGGTCGTTCGACCTGTCGCCGCGGGGCGTGCGAAGTGGCATGGGACGCCTGACGTTCGGCTCGGCGATCTCGCCCGTCGTGCTTTGCATCCTCGCCGTGGCGCTCGCGCTGCGGCTGCTGCTGATCGTTGCCACGCCGGCCTACGTGCCCGAGCACGACGACCGCAGCTACGACCGGTACGCGTGCTCGCTACTGGTCGCCGGCAAGTACCCGGTCCATCCCGCGACGACCGACCGCGAGCGCTGTGGATCGATGCCCCCCGGCGCGAACCCACCGTCGGCCTTCCGCCCGCCCGGGTACCCGTTCGCGCTCGCCGGGATCTACGCCGTGAGCGCCCCGCTGCCGGGTTCGCGGTGGACGCGCGGCCGGGTGGCCAACGCGCTGCTGGGGACGCTCGCCGTGGGATTGGTGGGACTGATCGCCGCGCGCATCTGGGGCCGGCGCGTCGCTCTCGCTGCGCTGGCCGTGGCGGCAGTCGACCTGCCGCTGGTCCTGGTCGGCGGCTCGCTCATGTCGGAGACCCTGTTTGTGACGCTGATGCTCGGCGCGGTGCTGGCCGGGCTGCGCGCGCGCGACGCGGGGCGCCCGGTGGCCTGGGCGCTGGCCGCGGGCGTGCTGGTCGGGCTGGCGACCCTGACCCGCCCCACCGGGCTGGTGCTGGCGATCCCGCTCGGCCTGGCCGTGGCCGGACGGCCGCCGCGGTGGCCGGCGGTGGCAGCGCTCGCCGCGGCGCTGGCGCTGACCGTCGCGCCGTGGACGGTGCGTAACGCCGTCGAGATGCACGCATTCATCCCCGTCAGCGACTTCTTCGGCAGCTGGGTCGCGGGCACCTACAACGACCAGGCGCGAGCCGATCGGCAGCATCCGGGCTCCTCGCAGACCCATGTGCGCGGTGCCTTCGACGACCTCAACGGCGTGCAGGAGGTCGAGCGCCAGCGGGAGCTGGCGCGGCGCGGGCTTCACTACGCCGCCGATCACCCGGCGTATGTCGCTCAAGTGCTCGTGCACAACTCGCTGCGGCTGCTCAACCTCGAGGGCTCGAGCTGGTGGCGCTACGAGGCGCAGATGCTGAGCCTGCCGCGCTGGCCCGCGGACGTGGCCGCGTACACGTTCTACGTGCTGCTCGCCGCGGCGCTGGGCGGAGCGCTGACGTCGGCGGCCCGGCGGGCGCCCCGCTGGCTCTGGCTGACCCCGCTGCTGCTGCTCGCCGCCGTCATCTTCGCCGGCAGCGAGATCCGCTATCGCGCGCCGGTCGAACCGTTCCTCGCGCTGCTCGCGGCGCTCGCCATGACCCAGCGGGCGCGCTCTGCGGCACCGTGACGTGGCGCCGTTCGACACGCCCGGTTTCTCGATCAGCGAGTCGCGGGTCTGATCGAGAGCCTCTCGCTGCCCACCGTGCCCTTCACGGCCGCCTTCGGGTGCTTGGGGTCCCATAGGGTCGCGCTCACGCGCAGTGCGCCGGGAAGCGAGCCCGTGACCGCGATGTTGCCCGTCACGCGCGACGCGGCGCGCGCGAACGTGACCTCGCCCGTGACCCTCACGTCGCCGGCAAAGCGCGCGCCGTGCAGGACGATCTTGTCCTTGCGCAGCGTGAACGTCCCGCCGCGCAGGCCGCGGCCCTTCTTGCCGGTCAGACGGAACGATTGATAGACGGCGTCCGCCACGGTGTCCCACGCGAGCGTGGCGACGCGCCGCGGGTCCTTGCCCGCGCGGCGCGGGAAGCCTGACACGCCTTGGATCTGCAGCTTGCCCAGCGCGGATCCGAACGGCATCCCGGTCTGCCCCTGGGTGTTCGACGCGCATGTGGTGTTGCCGGGCTGGAGCGTCTCGAGGAAGTGGACGGCGATGCCCGCCGCGCAGCTGCTCCACAGGGAGGTCACGTGACCGCCGTTGGCAATCGTCACGAAGGGTGTGCCGGCGGGGAAGAGCGGCAGCAGCGTGCGCTCGGCGGCGACGTCGAGGTAGTCCAGCCCGCCGCCCATGAGCATCGCCGGGATGCCCGCGGGCCACGGCTGCTTGGCTGGGAACGGCGGCTCCGGCCGGCGTGGGGCCGGCCACGGCGTGCACGCGTCTGCGCCCGGGATCAGCAGCACCGGCTGGGAGGCGACGAAGCCCGTCCAGGCGGCGACGGTGAATGGCGCGGTCGCCGAGCCCGGCACCGCCTTGGCGGCCGCCTCGTATTGCGCGCGGCGCGTCGCCTCCGGCGCGGACTTGTCCCACGGAAAGACCGAGTCCGAGCAGAAGACCGCGTAGTCGGCGCCGACCGACGACGAGCCGTCACTCGGCCCGAAATCGGTGGGCGCGTTGCTCTCCGCCGCCAGGCGCAGCAGCGGCGTCTTGTCCCCCACGTCGAGCGCGTGCGCGGCGGCGAACAACTCGCCCTGGTTGAGAAACGCCGGGTCCCCGAAATAGTCGTCGTAGAGGATGTTGAGCAGTCCGATCTCGTCGACCTCGACGTGATGGCCCTCACCGGCGGCGTCGAAGCCGGTGCCGGTCACGGGATGCGAGCGCACGCGCGCGACGAGCGCCGCCAGCGTCTTGGCCGGGTGCTTCTCGCCCGCCGAGCAAGCGGGCGAGCGCTGGCAGACGCGCACGGTGATCTTGGCCATCGCGCCCGGTAGCGTGCGGAAGAACGCGTCGTCGGATGAGAAGTCCGGCGAGTCGAGCACCGCGGCGTGCAGGTGGACGGCATGGCGGTATGCGTAGGCGCGCACGTCAACGGGGCCGTAGGAGACGCCGTAGTAGTCGATCTTGTCGATGCCGAGCGCGGCGCGGACGTCGTCGACGTCGTCGGCCACGTCGCCGGAGCCGTAGCGATCCGAGGCGGCGCCGAGGTTCTCGCCACACGCGCGGGCCGCGTCGAGCTGGTCGCCCTGCACGTGCTGGAGCGCCGGGCAGTCGATCGCCGCCGACGCACCGATCCCGCGATGGTCGATGGCCAGCATGTCGTGATCCTTGAGCGCCGCGGCGAGCCGCGCTCGCCACAGCGGATCGGAGTCGATGTTGGAGACGCCCGGGCCGCCGTTGGACATCACGATCGCGCTCACCGCCGGGCCCGGTCCGGTATGGGGCGTGAACACGAACGCGATCGGGATCGGGATCGTCGGGCTATGCGGGTCGGAGCGGTCGAGCGGGACGGCGACTGTCCCGCACCTCGCATTGCCCGCGGCGCCCGCGGGACATTTCCCGAATACCGCGGAGGGCGCGGCACTCGCGACCCCGGGGAGCACAAGCACAACGACGGTGACGAGAACTGCGAAGCGACCGGACATGGCGCGGAAACTACTCCGCGGCCTCCGCGAGCGACCGCGAGGCGCCTGGTGGTCGTGAAAGGATGTCGGTGCGACAACCGGCGCCAAAGTGTGACGTCGATCGCTGCCGCGGCGTTCGCGGATCGACAGCGACGTGGTCACACGGGAGAACACCTCGCGATGGATCCAGGAGAGCACGCGCGAGCCGCGTACAGCAGGGCCGGCGCGCTGCGCGAGACCGGCGAGCAGCGTGCGGCAGCCGACATGTTCCTGATCGCCGCGGACGGGTTCGAGGCGTCCAGGGAGGCCGAGCTGCATGCGACGGCGCTTGTCGAAGCCGGCCGATGCTTCGTCGCGGCAGGCGTCGCGTCCCAGGCGATCGCTCCCTACCGGCAAGCGGCGAGCGTCATCCGCGAGTTGCTTCCCACGCGTGGGCCCAAGGCGCGACATGATCTCGCGAGAGTGCTGACCAATCTGGGGCAGGCCCAAGGTCAGCTGGGCCAGCCAGACGAAGCGCTTGCGGCTTTCGAGGAGGCGATGCGACTGTCGCGTGACGACGACGAACATCTGTACGCCTGGACCCTGCTGAGCGTCGGAAGGCTCTACCGGGAATTGAAGCGTCCGCTCGAAGCCCGGGGGTACCTGTCCGACTCGTACGAGGTCTTCACGCGCCTCGACGACGCTGGTCAGGCGGCGCACGCCGCGAACAACCTCGGCGCGGTCTTCAACGATCTGGGCGAGCACGAGGACGCGCTGGCGTACTTCGAAAAGGCGCGCGACACATACGTCACTCGCGCCGATGACACTCGCGTCGCGATCGCGGACGCGAACATCGGCCGTCAGCAGTTCAACCTTGGCCGGTTCAATGAGGCTGAGCAGTCGATCGAGACGGCGTTGGCTGGGCTCACTCGTCCCGAAGACTCGATCCTCAGGGCCACCGTCCTGACGACGAAGAGCAACTTGACCTGGGCGTCCGGCGATCGGCGGCAGGCGCTGATCTCGCTGCAGGAGTCCGTCGACATCTACCAGCGCCACGGGCAGGTCAGCGACTGCGCGACCGTGGTCGGCACGCTCGGCGCGAGACTGATCGGACTCGGTCGGCTCGATGATGGGCTCGAGCTCGTCGAGCGCAGCGTCGGAGCGCTCGAGCACGCCCACGACACGCTCCGGAGTCGACAGCTCCGAGCGTTCTATCTCGATCGCGTCAATGAGGCCTACGCGGGGCTCGTCGGGTGTTACGTCTCCGCGAACCGCCCCGCCGACGCACTGGCGGCCGCCGAGCGAGCGAAGGCCCGTACGCTCGCGCTCGTCCTGGCTGGTGTTCGCACCGAGCACGCGGGTGAGGACGAGGCCGAGCTCATCTCCGTCCAGCGTGAGCTCGGGGCCGTCCACGCGTCGCTGCGCCGGAATTCGCCACCAGACGCGATCAGGCAGCTCGAGCGACGCGAGCGCGAACTCCAACTCGCGCTGATCTCGCTCGAGGCCGCGCGGGGAGCCTCGCTGGACCAGGCATCGACGGCCGGTGCGCCGGAGACGACTCGGGAGTTGCTGCTCGAGTATGTGCTCGGCCCCAGGGAGAGCTACCTGATCGCCACGATGGGCGACAGCGTCGAAGCGTTCGTCCTGCCCGCGTCGGGCGTGCTTGAGCGGGAGATCCGAGCGCTTCGAGACGACCTGCGACTGGGACTCGCACCGCCTCACTCGTATTCGCTCTACCGGATGCTGCTGGAGCCTGCAGAGCACCTTCTCGATACCACGGACGAGATCCTGATCATCCCCGACGGCGTGCTCTTAGACCTCGCGTTCTCGGTGCTGACGCGGGCCGATCCCAGGACCGGCCCCAGGATGAGGAGCTGGTCGGACTATCCGTGGCTCGTGCGCAGCCACGCCGTGAGGTACGCGCCCTCGGCGCGGGTAGCCGCCGCGCTCGCGGAGCGTCGTGCTCAGCGGCTCGGGCAATTCGACGGGGAGATCGCCGCGTTCGCCGCGCCGCTCACGGAGCTCGGCGACGTGACCGAGCTACCCGGCGACGCGACGCGGGCCGCGGCTCGGGTGGGCGCGTCGCTGGCGCCGCTGCGCTACGCGTTCGACGAGATCACCAGGGTCTGCCGGGAGCTCGGGTATCGCGGCGAGGTCACGGAGCCCGCCCTGGTGGACGCGGGGCGCTTCGCGATTCGATCGCACTCGGCGGCGACGAAGGCTGCGGTGACCGGACTCGCTCGCACGAAGGACTTCCGCTACTGGCACTTCGCGTGCCACGGCGTCGTCGATGTCGAGCTCGCCGATCACTCGGGACTGGTGCTCTCCGACGTCGGCGATGACTGCTACTGGCGTGCCTACGAGGTCGCCGGGGTCTCGATGCGGTGTGAGCTCGTGACGCTGAGCGCGTGCGATACCGGCCGCGGCAGAAAGCTTCGGGGCGAGGGCGTGCTCGGGTTGGCCCGCGCGTTCTTCGCCGCCGGAGCCGACACCGTCTGCGTCTCGATGTGGCCGGTCGTCGATCGCAGCGCCGCGACGGTGATGGGAAGCTTCTACAGCGCGCTCGCGAGCGGCCAGCACAAGGCGCAGGCGCTCCGCAGCGCGCAGTGCGAGGCGATCGACCGCGATCTTCACCCGCGACACTGGGGAGCGTTCACGCTCGTCGGGGCGAGCTAGTGCAGGGCCAGGGATAGACTCGCCGGCAATGCCCACCCCCGCGTACATCACGGTTCTAGGGGAGGCTTCAGACGACGAGCTCGCCGCGATGGCGGGCGAGCTTCGCTCGGCGGGCCTCGAGGTCAAGGAGTTGGAGGCGGAGCCTGAGAGATTCACGGGCGTCGAGGAGACCGTGTTTGCCATCGTCGTCGTGACCTCGATGAAGGGCTTCTTTGACGAGCTCGGCAAGGATGCGTACCGAGGGCTCAAGGCGCACCTATCGCGGCTTCGCGCGACGGCCCGCGGCGCCGAGAATGCGACCGTCGTCCTCCAGGATCAGCTCAGCAACGCTCGCGCAGATCTGACCGCCGGACTCGACGACCCCGCATACGCGGCCCTCGTCGAACTCGACTTCGACGCCCTCGAGCCGGGCGTGCTGACCTGGGACACCGCCGCGCAGCGCTGGATCCAGGACGGTTGAGGCCCGTGCGGCGGTCGCCACTGATCTGGCGCTGCCGCCGTCGTGTCCCGCCGACGTGACCGACCGGCGACGCCGGTCGTGCCCTCGCTTCGTTACAGCGAATGAGCGGAGATGGCGTTGATGAAGGTCGAGGTCGCGATCGACGGTAGCACCCCCGAGTCTCGGGAGCTCTACGCGAAGGTCCGGCGGGCGATCGGGCTGACGGAACGGCTCAATCGCATCCCCTACGACGACCGGGACATCGGCGGCATCGAGATTGGCGACGACGTCATGATCGGCCCGCGGGTGAGCCTGCTCAGTGCCGGCCACCCGCTTGGATCCGGGGCGACGGCGCACGCAGGTCGTGGCAGCACCGATCACCATCGAACGCAACGTGTGGCTCGGTGCCGGCGCAACGGTGCTGCAGGGCGTCACCGTCGGATCAGACGCCGTAGTCGCGGCCGGCGCGATCGTCACGCGCGACGTCCCGCCGCGAACGCTGGTCGCCGGTGTGCCCGCGCAGGCTGTGCGCGAAATCGAGTCCTGACGCCCGAGGCGAGCGAGCGTGGTCGATGACGTCATCACCGCCGTGCGGTTGGCGGGCGGGCACATCGCGGCCATCGGTCGAGCGGGGCGCGGGATCGAGGCCTGCGTCTCGCCGGCCGGCGGCGGGGAGGTCCTGCTGTGGCCGCCGGTCCTGCTCGAGGACCAGTCACGACAGGCGGCCACCCTGGCCGCCCACATCGACGCGCTGCTCGACCTCCACCACAAACGCTCGCCGGGTTCCCAGGCGTGGCTCGATCCGGCGAACCCCAGTCCACGCGCGTTGTGACCCACCGCGCCCACGTGGACTCGACGCCAGCTACCGCGCTCGCCACACCACCGGCTACGTCCCCTTCCTCGGGGGCGGGGTGGCGGCGCTCGAACTCGTGATGGCGCTGCGGGACTTCGTCGCCGCGAGCATGCGGATCACGCTGGTCGCCGCGTAACCCGAGTTCGTTTACCGACCGATGACGGTAGCCGAGCCGTTCGGCTTCGGCGATCGGTTCCGGCTCCCGCTGCAGGAGTTCGCCGACGAGTTCGGCGCCGAGCTCGTGCACGCCGCGGTTGGGCGCGCGCACCGTCGCCGCATTCGCCGACGTCATCGGGGGTCCAGGGAGCGTGGAGGACATGCGCGACCTCGTCGGCGATCTGCGGGGCGGCGCGGTCGGACGGATCGCGTTCATCGCACCGACGCTCACGGGGGTGGACGCTGGCGGTCTACAAGCTCTCGATCATGACCGCGCGCGCGGCGCGCAGCAGCGGGCGCGGCGGCGCCGAGCTGTACCTCGTCACGCCGGAGGCCGATCCGAACGGGATGGTCGCGCCAGGTGGATGCCGAAGCTGACGCAGTCGTGCGCAGGCCGTCGACGATCTCGCCGGCGTACGCGATGCTGAGCTGGTGGATTGCGGCAGGTCGCGGATCAGATCGCGGCGAGGTCGGATCGACCGTCGCGAGCGGCCTCGCGGGACTGACGGTGGCGGTTAGAGGATCCGTTCGATCGCGTCGAGGCGTTCGACGACCTGCTGGCTTCGCTGATCGATTCCGGCCAGCCCGGCGCGCGCGGCGGGCAGGTCGCCGGCTCGCTTGTGCTCGATGACGTGCCCGACGTTTTGGTGGAAGGCGTGGTGGTCGCGCTTGAGCGCTTGCATTTCGGGCAGGTCGCCGTAGTTGGTGGTTCCGCCGCCGTGGATCCAGCGACCGAGGTCGCAGCGGGTGTCATCGGCCGCGGCGGCCTCGTCGATCTGCGCTTGGTCTTTGAGGTAGTGCTCGAGCCGTTGTTTCCAGGCCAGGTGTTTGGTCTTGGCCTCGCCGAAGGAGGCGTCGAGCATGAAGCCGCTGACGAGTTGCTCGAGGGTCTGGGCGACGCGTGCGAGTTCGATCCCGGAGGCTGCGATCTCCTGCGTGGACGCGGATGTTTGTTGCGTGGAGGCCGAGACCTGCTCGGCCGATGCCGAGGACTGCTCGGCGACGGCGGCGACTTCGGCGATGTCGTGTTGCATGCGTTCGGCCGATGCGGTGATCTGCTGGACGGCGGCGGCGATCTCGTCGACGCGGATGGTGACGTCTGAGACGGACTCGCCGATCCGTAGGAACGCGTCGCGGGCGTCCTCGACGGTTGCGGCGCCGGTGTCGGTTTGCTCGGCGCCGGCTTGGACGGTCTCGACCGCGGCCGTGGTTTGGGCTTGGACCTCCCGGATCAGTTCGGCGATCGTGGCTGCCGCACGCTGGGAGTCTTCGGCGAGCTTTCTGACCTCCTCGGCCACGACGGCGAAGCCGCGGCCCTGCTCGCCGGCGCGGGCGGCCTCGATCGCGGCGTTGAGGGCGAGCAGGTTGGTCTGCTCGGCGATGCCGGTGATCGTTTCCACGATCCCGCCGATCTGCTCGGACTTGCCGCCCAGCGCGCGGATCACATCGGCGGCGTGCGCCGAGGACTGCTTGACCGCGGCCATCGCCTCGGTCGCCTGGGTCACCGCGGCGGCGCCTCGCTCGGCGAGCGTGGCGGCGCCCTGTGCGGCGGCGGCGGTCTCGCGGGCCGTCTGCGCCGAGGCGCGGGTGGCCGTCACGACCTGGTCGCTGACGCCGCGCGCGGAGTCGATCGAGCGCACTTGGCGTTCCGCACCAGCCGCGACTTCGCCGACGGCGCTGGCGATCTCGCCGACCGCGCGACCGGCCTCGTCGGAGGTCTTGGCCATCTCCTGGGAGGACATCGAGACCGTGCCCGCGGCCTGAGACATATCGCCGATCATGCTCTGCAGCTGCGCGGCCATCGCGTTGTAGGCGAGCATCGAGTCGCGCGTGGTCTCGCGGATCTCGTTGACCGCCCGGGCGATCCGGCCCAACTCGTCGCTGGAGGGGTCGGGGATCGGCTCGGTGACGGGCTGGACCTGCTTGCTCAGGTTGCCGCGCGCCGCAGCGCGCAGCGCGCCCGAGAGGCCGCTGACATCCTCGTCCTTGAGCACGCTCAAGCGGTCCAGGATCGCGGCCGCGCTGCGCACGATCGCGCGTGACACGATGACCGCGACGCCGATCCCGAGAGCCGCGGCGAGCACTAGCAGCACGATCGTGAGCGTCCGGCGCGCGGACGCGACCTGGTCCATCTTGTCGTTGCTGGCGGCGGCGTGCTCGGTGACGGTCGCGTAGAGCGTGTCGAAGTCCTTGGCCAGCGTCTTGGTCAGCGGCGCCACCTTCGCGGTCGCATACGCGAACGCGTCGTCCTGACGGCCCGCGTCAGAGAGCTCAAGGATGCGGTCATAACCGGCAAGGTAGGCCTTCATGACCGACCGGATCTCCTTGAACGCCGCGGCCTCGTCGGGCGTGATCTCGGGCGCGACGGCGGCCAGCCGCTCGGCGATCACCTGGCGATTGGCCATCACGGTCGCCCGCGTCGTCTGGCGCTTGGCGTCGTCGACCGCGAGCAGGTGAATGTAGGCCAGGGCACGGTTCTCGTTGAACTTCGCCTGCGCGACGCCCAACTCACCGAGCGGCTTGGTCTCGCTCGCAAAACCCGCGCGGCTCGTCGACGCCACCGTCGAGAGGCCGGTCACCCCGACCACGCCGATCACCAGCGCCAAGCCCAGCAGCACGCCCGCCATCCCGAACAACTTGACCCGCAGACTCAGATTGTTGAAACGGCGCATCCGGAACGGTCCTCCAGCAGGGTCATGTCAGCCGCCAGACCAACAGCGGCAATTACCTCAGACGTCGGCCGCGAACCACCGATCCCGCACCGTGGTTTGCCGCACACCCGGCTGCGGCATCCCCGCACCCGACTCGCGCCATCGGCGCTCCCGACCCTTCTCGCCACGCTCGCCTCGACCGACAGTCCCCGCCGCAGGGTCGGGCCCGTGGGCGCCCGCACGCAGCGACATCGCGCCAACGTCGAGGCCCTTGGTCATGCCCCGCTTCCGGCAAGCCTGGGCCGCCGTCGGCATCGAGCGCATCGTTGCGCTCCTGACCGACGACGCCGTCGTCACGATGCGTCCGATCGACGTCCGCGGTCGGCGTGCTCCTCGCGACCCAACCGCTCGGTGGCCGCCTCGAACGAGGCGCTCGTTCCCGCCCGCGCGGGCGGCTAACCGGGATTCGCCTGCGACGCTGACGAGCTCGCTAACGGCGACCACAGCGAGTGCGGCGTCACTCTGGCAGCCCTCTCGAGCCGCCAGCCACGGCGGCGAACATTGGAACGCACAGGCCGCGGCGTCGCCTCATGAGCTCGGGCGCACCCGCGGCGGGCGAGCAGCAAGAGGCAGTCGGTGTGGTCAGCTCAGCCATGCGGTGAGCTCGTTCAGGGCGCCGGGGCGCACGTAGTAGTAGACGAACAGTCCGTGCTTTTCGGAGCCGAGGATGCCGGCGTCGCGGAGGATCTTGAGGTGGTGGCTGATGGTTGGTTGGGAGAGCTCGAAGAGTGGCGCGAGCTCGCACGGGCAGACCTGGCCGGGGTGGTCGCGCAGGACGTCGACGAGGCGCAGGCGGATGGGGTCGGCGAGTGCCTTGGCGATGGCGACGAGCCGCTGCGCGAGGTCGTTGTCGATGGTGGGCGCGACCGGCGAGCACGTGCACGGCTCGCCGGCGGGGCGTTTGCGCTTGGGGGCGATCTCCAGTGCGGCGCTCATCGCGCGGCGTCGGTGAGCAGGCGCTTGACCTGTTCGAGCGACGGGACGTGGCCGGAGCTGGCGAGCTGGCCGTCGATGGCGAGCGCGGGCGTGCTGATGACGCCGAGGCGGGCCATTTCGGCGTAGTCGGTGATCTTGGCGACGGTCGCGTCGAGGCCGAGTCCGGCGACGGCGTCGCGGGTGACGGCGGCGAGTGCGTCGCAGCGCTTGCAGCCGGGGCCGAGGACGGTGATGGTGGTCATTTGGAAGGGTCCTTTCAGGACGCCAGGACGAGGTTGAAGAGCAGGCCGACGGCGGTGATCGAGACCGCGACGGTGGCGGCCCAGATGGCGATCAGGCGGACCTTCAGGACGCGGCGCAGGAGGATCATCTCCGGCAGCGAGAGCGCGACGACGGCCATCATGAAGGCCAGCAGCGTGCCCATCGCGACGCCCTTGGCGTGCAGCGCTTCGATCAGCGGCAGCACGCCGGCGGCGTTGGAGTACAGCGGGACGCCCATCAGCACCGCGGCGGGCACGGCGAGCGGGTTGCCCGAGCCGGCGATCGAGGCGAGCGCGTCCGCGGGCACCCAGCCGTGGATGACGGCGCCGAGCGCGATCCCGGCCAGCAGGTAGGGCCAGACCTTGCCGAGGATCGAGCGGACCTCGCCGCGCGCGTTGGTGAGCCGGTCTGACCACTGCAGGCCGGCGGCCGGGTCGGCGCACACGGGCACGTGGGTCTCGAACACGAACGGCTCGACGTAGCGCTCCAGGCGCAGGCGACCGAGCACCACGCCGGCGACGATCGCGATGATCAGGCCGGAACCGACGTACAGGGCGGCGACGCCGAAGCCGAACAGCCCGAACAAGAGCACCACCGCCACCTCGTTGACCATCGGGGAGGCGATCAAAAAGCTCAGGGTCACGCCGAGCGGCACGCCCGCCGAGACGAACCCGATGAACGCCGGCACGGCCGAGCACGAGCAGAACGGGGTCGCGACCCCGAGCGTCGCGGCCAGCGCGTTGCCGACGCCCTCGCGGCGCCCGCCCAGCAGCGCCCGCGTGCGCTCGACGCTCATGAACGACCGCAGCACGCTGACCGCGAACACGATCCCGGCCAGCAGCAACGCGATCTTGGTCGAGTCATAGACGAAGAACCGCACCGACTCGCCCACGCGCGAGTGCAGATCCACGCCAGCCACGTCCGAGAGCAGCCAATCCCACGCCGGAGCCAGCGCCTTGATCGCCGCCACCCACACCAGCACCCCGACCACGGCCGCGACAAGCGGCCGCAGCGAGACACGCCGGCGGCCCGCGGCGGACGGTGCGGGCGGCGATGGTGCGGTGATCTGGCTCGCAGACACGGCGGCGATCCTCTCGGTGGCAAACTCCTTCGATAAGCATCGATGGAATCGCCCGCGCGGCTGGTCCGTGGAAACCACGGATCTCGGAAAGGTCTGCGGTTCTTCCGCACCCACCCCCGTAATCGCTACGGAGCAGTGATTGCGGCGGGAGCCTGACTCCGGCGCCGCTCGGCTTCCAGGCGGGCGGCCCGCGACTTGCGGTGCACACGCCACGGGCGGCGAGACCTGCCCTACCGCAATCTGACCCCTCGGATGCCGCTCATGACGCGCTGAGCATCACCGCGAGCGGCGAGCATCGTCGGCATCGACGCCGGCTGCCTGCACCGCGGACTCCTTCGCGTTGCCCGACGCCCCCAACCGCACGATGAGCTCCATCTTCCCGAGCATGTGTCTCATACCCTCGCCCATGTGATGCGCGACCACGGCTTCGACCTCGTGCTCGCGCAGGAAACGCGCGACGCGGGCGTGGTGCGACCCTTCGCTGCCGGAGTCGTGCAGGCTGTCCCAGCCGACATCGAACTCCCGCCACGTCCTCGATTCCCGCATCACCTATCGACGCGATCGCGACCCGCTCCGCCCGCCCCCAGCGCGGGCCGACAAGACCTTCCGGGGTGACGGGAACGCAGACGACCATCTTCCACCAGGCTCCCTGCCGATGCTACCGGCTGCCGGCTGCCGGCGCTGGCCTTCGCTCGTGGGGAGGAGAGGGCGATGTCAGCCATTGCCGCCAACACGCACAGGCCAACCTCGCCCCAATCCCGGACGTACTCTCCGACCATCTGGCGGTCTACGCGACCGACGGGCTCTCCACGGGATTCATGGGCGCCGAGCACGACGAGCCGCGCCTGGGGGACCCGGTCGCGGTGTTCGCCCAAGGCGCCGTGGGCCTGTCGGCCACGATCGGATTTCCGCCTGCCGGCGCCCGGTGATCGTCACTGCCTCGCCGGGCGCCAGGAGCTCTCGCGCCGCTTCGGCGCCGATGTCGTCGTCGATCGCCCGGGGCGATGTCGTCGAGGCGATCATGGAACCGACCGACCGACAATCTCCGGGTCCCGCTGGAGCCGTTCGGCACGAGTATGGCCCACAAGCAGCTCTACGGCGGCCTGCCCCGGTGGGCGCGAACGGCTGACTCGCATCTTCCGGCGCAGGCTGACCGGCAAAGTCGACCCGGCACCGATGACCACCCACGAGTTCGGCTTTGACGAGATCGAGCGCGCGTTCGCGATGATGCGCGACAAGGAGGACGGGATCATCAAGCCGCTCATTCACTTCAAGCTGAGCTCTCCGCGCACGCGCGTCCCGCCGCCCGGCCGGTCATCGCGGCTAGCGTGCCATCGCCGCGCCGCAGTCCGGACTCGCCCTCCGGGCCCCCGGTCGCGCACTCGCAACGCCAGTTGCGTGGAAAGCGCCGATGGCGTGGCACGGCGCGAGCGGTCGCCGACGACCATCTCCACATCCCCTCCACACGAGCCGCGTCCGGTCTGCACGCCCGAATCCGATGATGACGGTGCATCGTCCATTTGACCGTCAGGAGACCCACCATGCGTGGTCGCAGCACGAAGATCGTCCTCGCCACCGGCCTCGCGGTCGCCGTCCTCGGAGCGGGCGTCGCCGTCGCGGCGGAATCCGCCGGCCTGCCCCTACGGAAACACACCGCGGGCGACGCAGACGCAGGCTCGCACCGACGGCGCGCGCCCGCAGCTGCGCGAGCGCGACGGGACCGGCCCGCGGCACGCGCAGCGCCAGGGCACCGGCCAGGGCAACCGCGGCGCGGATTGCCCGTACCGCAGTTGAGCCGCGAGCGCTGGTCGTGACCCGGCTCGTGCTGATCGTGGAGGACGAGCTCAAGATCCGCGAGCTGGTCCGCCGCTATCTCGAGCGCGAAGGCCTCGAGGTCCTCACGAACCGGTTCCGGCGCCGAGGCGATCATGATGGCGGCACACGCCCGCCCGGATCTGGTCATCCTCGACCTCGGCCCCCCGGACGTCCCAGGCCAGGAGGTCGCCCGCGAGTTGCGGGCGGCCTCGGACGTCCCGATCCTGATGCTCACGGCGCGCGCGGACGAGCGCGACCGGATCGCGGGCCTCGAACTCGGCGCCGACGACTACGTCACCAAGCCGTTTAAGCCCGCGCGAGTTGACGCTGCGCGCGTTGGCGGTACTGCGACGGGGCGCCGGCAGCTCAGAGGCTCCGAGCGGCTCAGCGTCCTACGGAGGGGGCATCCTGCGCATCGACACGGACCGCCACGAGCTGACGGTCCGCGGCGAGCCGGTGGAGCTGACCCCGACCGAATGGGGGCTCCTTACTGCGCTAGCGCGCACGCCGGGACGCGTCTACTCCCGTTATGAGCTGATCAACCGGGTGCGCGGCTACGAGTTCGAGGGCTACGAGCCCACGATCGACTCGCACGTGAAGAACCTTCGTCGCAAGCTCGAGGTGGATCCGCAGCAACCCGCGATCATCCATACCGTTCTCGGGGCGGGCTACCGCCTCGGACTTCAGGCCGAGGCTTGACCTCCGGCGTATCTCGTTGCGAGGACGGCTCGCCATCGCGTTCGTCGCGGTCGCCGTCGGCGCCGTCGCGGCGCTCGCGACCGTCATGCTCCTCGCCACGCGCAGCGAGACCGGCCGCGCGAGCGAGCAGCAGCGGCAGCGGACCGCCGTTCAGGTCGCGGACCGGCTCGCGCGCGCATATGCGACGACCGGTGCGTGGCAGGACGCAGATCTCGGCGCCGCCGCCGACCTGGCGCGGCGCGCAGACGCCATCCTCGTCGTGCGTGAAGCGGCGGGTGCGCTCGTATTCAGCGAGCGTCTCGGGCGAGGGCCGCAGCCGGGCCACGGCCCGAGCCGGATCACGCGAGCGATCGCCGCCGGCGGCCAGCGCGTCGGCACCGCCGAGCTGCGGTTCCACAGCGCCCTGACGCCCGCGGAAGCGCTTGTCCGGGACAACCTCGTCCGCGCCGCGTTGCTCGGCTCCGCGATCGCCGTCGCGATCGCTCTGATCGGCGCCGCAGTGGTTAGCCGTCGGCTGGCGGGACCGCTGCAGCGCCTCGCGCGCGCGGCACGCCGGCTCGAGTCAGGAGACCTCGATGCACGCGTGGACGGCGGCCACGCGCCCGGCGAGCTGGGCGAGCTGAGCCGCGCGTTCGACCGGATGGCGGACAGGCTGGGCCAGCAGGAACGGTCGCGGCGGCGGCTGGCCGGCGAGCTGGCTCACGAGCTCCGAACGCCGGCGACGATCCTGCGCGGCAACCTCGAGGAGCTGCTCGACACGGGCGAGGAGCCGACCGCCGACCGCCTCGCGTCGCTCGCCGAGGAGGTGCTGCGACTCGGCTCGCCCGTCGAGCAACTTGACGCGCTCGCGCAGGCGCAGGCACCGGTGGCGACGCTCGACCGGACCGACGTCGATCTCGGCGCGCTCGCGCGTGCGCAGATCGAGGCCCTGGCGCCGCAGCTCGAAGCCAAGCGGCTCACCGTCGAGCAGCGACTGGACGCGTTGAGCGTGCGCGGCGATCGTGCACGGATCGGGCAGGTCATCGCCAACCTGCTCTCGAACGCGCTCAAGTTCACGCCCGAGGGCGGATGCATCGAGGTGGCCGTCACCGCGTGCGAGGACGAGGCCCGCATCGACGTGACCGACAGCGGCCCCGGAATCCCTGAGGACGAGCGGCCCCACCTCTTCGAGCGCTTCTGGCGCGGGCGCGCGGGCGAGGCCGTAGTCGGACTCGCCGTCGTCGCCGACATCGTCCGCGCACACGGCGGCCGCGTCGACGCCGACAGCGCCGGCCTTGGGCGCGGCGCCCGGTTCACGGTCACGCTCCCCAAGGGGGACATCACGTGAAGCATCTCGCCGCCCCAGCCTGCTGCGGGTTGGACGTACGGGTTAACCGCGCGCGAGCGCGGCCTTCCCCGGACGACAGATGCTCGCGCGGGCGCGACGCTCAGCACGGCTCATGGCATCGACTCCAGCCTCTCCTCCGGCCGCCGCCGCAGCAGCCGGGATTCGGCGGCTCCCGCACCGCGACGACGCCTTCATGCTCCCGCGGCCGGTCCCCGGCGAGCCCGGGAGGTTCGTCGTCGACGCTACCTGGGGGGCGATCACGCCGATCACCGTCGCACCTGGCGTGCGTACCGTCGGCGAGCGCGAAGTCATCGAACACATCGCGGCCGGTCTCCCCCTCGTCGACACACGGCTCATGCGCTACGTCGAGATGGGAACGCTTCCGACGGCACGCGCAGTGCCGCACACGGAGCTGCCGGCCCGGATGGACGAACTCGCCCGCTCGCTCGACACGATCCTCTTCTGCAACGGACCGCAGTGCATGGCGACATCGGACGCGATCCGCACCTTGCTGGACGCCGGCCACCCGGCGGAGCACCTCCTCTACTACCGCGGCGGCATCCACGACTGGGTGACGCTCGGGCTTCCGCTCGAGCCGCTCACCGAACAGGCGCCCCTGCCGTCGGACCCTGACGCACGATGACCGACTTCACAGTCGAGATGGACCTCGCGGACGGGTCCTGATTCCTCGTCGACTTCGGTCAGTCGCACGTCCGTCGGCCTGGGTCACGCTGCTCGCCCAGGACGCCCTGGCCGCGCTGAACTGGCTCGCCGGCGAGACGGGCCGCTGGGCCGAGCGCCCCGGAGACGGCTCGATCGACACGCATCGACCGCCTCGCTGATCGTGTCGCGCTCGCGGCCGCCCCTCGGCCGCCCGCCCGGTCGTCGATCACCGCCGCAATACACCCGCCGCGGAGGTTCCGCGACGCAGACGGCGTCCTCACCCCGCATACGTAGTTACCACTCTACAACTGTATCGTTGTGCACGATAGGATCGGTGACGATGCCGCTTCCTCACCCACTTCCCGACGAGTTGATCGCGCTCATCGCTCACCGGTTTCACCTGCTCGGCGAGCCGATGCGGCTCCGGCTGCTCGATCGACTGCGGGACGGTGAGGCGACCGTGCACGAGCTGGCAGCCGAGCTCGAAACCTCGCAGCAGAACGTCTCCAAACACCTGGCGTTGCTGACCGACGCCGCCGTCCTTACGCGGCGCAAGGACGGCATCCACGTCCACTACGCGATCGGCGACGACGAGATCTTCGGCGTCTGCGAGCAGATGTGCGGCTCCCTCGAGCATCAACTCCGGGGACTCGCGGCGCTGGTCGACGACTTCGCGGTCCGCCCGGCCGCGCTGAATCCGCAACCCATGGAGTGAAACCGATGGATGTGACCACCGACACCTTCGAGCGCGACGTGATCGAGCGCTCCCGCGAACTGCCCGTCGTCGTCGACTTCTGGGCCGCCTGGTGCGGACCGTGCCGCATGCTCGGCCCCGCCTTGGAGGCGGAGGCCGGCAAGCGCGTGGGCCAGCTCGAGCTGGCCAAGCTCGATGTCGAAGCCGAGCAGGCGATCGCGGCCCGGTACGGCATCCAGAGCATCCCGACCGTGGCCGTCTTCCGCGACGGCAAGCCCGTGACCGGCTTCATCGGCGCCCAGCCGGCGAAGGCGATCGGCCGCTTCTTCGACGAGCACGTGCTCACCGACGCGGCCGGGCAGGCGGCGTGAGATGGCCGCGCAGATTCGCCACCGCGAGTTCCGCTTCCCCGTCGAGATCGCCTGGGACGGCGGCCGCCGGACGACGGCGCGCGTCGACGGCAAGCCCCCGCTGCCGATCGCGACGCCGCCCGAGTTTCGCGGTACCGACCCCGAGCTCTGGAGCCCCGAGGACGCCCTCGTCGCCGCCGCCGGCTCCTGCCTGGCGGTGACGATCGCCGCGCTCGCCGAGCGTGACGAGCTCACGCTGCACGGTCTCTCCGTCAAGGCCGAGGGCATCGTCGGCCGCCGGCCCGACGGCCGCTTCGGGTTCGTGCGCATCGAACAGAGCGTCGCTGTCGAGGCCGACGCCGAGCATGAGGTCGTGCTGCGCGAGCTGGTCGCCAAAGCGCACGACGGCTGCCTGGTCACGGCCTCGCTCGACCTCCCCGTCGACACGACGGTCGAGATCCGCCACCGCCTGCCCGCGCGTCTGGCAGACCCCACCGACGAGCGCGTCGGGTAGCCATCATGCCGCCGCCCGGCGTCCACCATCCGGTCTTCGCGCGGCTCTGGGCCGTCATGAGCCGGCACGAGCCCGCGGAGATCCGCCGCCATCGCGACGAGCTCCTGGCCGGCCTGTCGGGCCGCGTGATCGAGGTCGGCGCCGGAGCGGGGAGCAACTTCGCCCACTACCCGGCGACCGTGGAAACCGTGGTGGCCGTCGAGCCGGAGCCGTATCTGCGCCAACAGGCGCGCACCGCAGCCGCACTCGCCGCGGTCCCGATCGAGGTCCTCGACGGCGTCGCCGACCGCCTCCCCGCCGAGGACGCATCCTTCGATGCCGCCGTCGCCTGCCTCGTCCTGTGCACCGTGCCCGATCAGGCACGCGCGCTCGCCGAGCTGCGACGCGTGCTCCGCCCCGGCGGCGAACTGCGCTTCTACGAGCACGTGCGCTCAGACCAGCGGCTGCTCTCGCTCAGCCAGCGCGCGGTTGACCGCGCGTTCTGGCCACGCGCGTTCGGCGGCTGCCACACGGCCCGCGACACGCCCGCGGCCATCCAGGCCGCCGGCTTCGAGATCGAAGCTCAACGGCGCATGTGGGTCAACCCGGTACCGATCGCCTTCCCGGTGGCCTCGCACACGATCGGCCGCGCGCGGCGCCGCTGACGCCTCGAAAGCGCCGCATGCCGGGTTTCATCGCCGCGGCGCTTTCACAACTCCACGGGATTACAACCAGATAGTGGAGCAGCTGATACGGACGACTGAGTCCATGAGCCGTGGACGCGGACGCGGATCGCCGCTCGGCTGGACGGCCCGGCGCATACGGCTGCACACGCTGTCGGGTGAGAGTCGATAGAGGCGCGAGCCGCGGTATGGAGCGAGTCCCACCGCTGCTGTGAGGGGCTCCCGTCTGCGCTGAGCAGAGGCGACCGCTCGCTTGCCACCGAGCCGACGAGCGTCGACTGATTCCGCTCGGCCGCTCAGCGCCGCGGAGAGTCGGCGGGTTCGGGGCCACGCTCCGGGTCGCGTGGTTTGCGGTCGATGGGGGACTCGCCTGGTGGCGGGCCGAACCACGCGAACACCAGCCTGCCGACGCCGATGACTCCAACCAGCAGGAGCGCCGCGCCGAGCGCCACGACCGCGCCGTGGCCGGCGCCGATGAGCGCGAGGCCGGCGGCGGTGAACATCGCACCGACCGCACCTTAGGTGAGCGGCGTGAGAACCTGATGGCGACGCGATGAGCTCACTTGCGATCCGGCGTTTGGCGAGAAAGGAGTCCAACGAGCCGCTCGGCCTGGCGAGCCAGCGCACGAGAGAGGTGCCGCTCGTCGTTCCCCCGGATGGCGACGCGATCCAGTTCGCGCTCCAGGCGCCGGCGCTGGCACGTTCCAAGCTCACGGTCGTGTTTGGTCAGTCGGTCGAGCTGCGAGTGAACGAACTCGCTGGAACGCGGGCGCCCGGTAACGGCGGGGAACTCCGCTAGGGCGTTGCCGCCTTTCCCGTTCACGTCAGCCGTGGCTTCATCCGCTGACTCGCACGATACTCCCGGATGTTCGCGAGGCTGAGGAACGACGGGCCGGTCTCCGGCGATGCAATCCGCTCAGCGATAGACGATCGTCAGCGACCGAGGCGCCCGCAGGTGATCGTCCACGCACGGGAGCGGGTGCGCCGATTGTCGCGGAAGTGCGGTAGTGTTTCGGCCCGCCAGATGGAGTCCTGGCGCGTGGCCCCAGCGCCTCTGCGAACCGCCGGTGAGACGGCTGATGGCTCCTTTCGACGAATCGCCTTCGCGAAAGGAGTTGTTCCGCATAGTGCCCACGCTGCCCGACTGGCTAGTCCAGGTCCTCCAGGTCCTGACCGTGGTGGTCGGGGGCCCGGGGATCAGGGGCGTGATCGCACGGGTGGAGGCGGTCGTGCAGGAGCGGCGCGGCCCTCGCGTTCTGCAGCCGTGCTACGACGAGGGGCGGTACCGGACCAGTTTCAGGGGCGCATCGCTGCCGGTCACCCGTACTGGCGCGCGTCGGACGTACTCCAATCCGATCCGGGTCGTGCTCCGCGGCCTGTTGGGCTTCCGCCGGGGTCTCGGGCCGGATGGCGAGCTCCAGAGTGAGGGTGTGCTCGCGACCGACGGATTCGTTTACGCTCCGGCGACGCGGTTGGCGCTGGGCGCGTCGGCGCTCGGGCGATGCACGCAGTCGGGCCGTCTGAGCGCGTACCTGCTCTACATGCTGGCCGTACTGATCGTCGTGCTCGCCCTCGTCCCCGCACTGAGCTGATGTTCCAGCGCATCCTGCTCGCTTGGGACGGCTCGGCGGTTTCTCGCCGTGCGTTCGACCTCGCCATCCACCTCGGTCGGCGCTACGAGAGCGACCTCGTCGCCGTGTCGATCGCCGACTCACCGGCGCACGCCGAGACGCGCGCCGATCGTGCAGAGTCCGCCGACGCGGCCCGACGCTACCTCGAGGGCACGTTGCCGACGTGCGCGATCACGCGGAACGCGGCAGTCGGATACGAGATCGTGGAGGGCGAGGACCCCTCGCACGCAGTGCTCGCCTACGCTCACGAACACGGTTTCGACCTGATCGTCGCCGGCCACCATCATTCGGCATGCGCTGGGCGGCTGCTGCTGCGTGGGGTCGCGGAGAAGCTCGTCGCGCGAGCATGCATCCCGGTGATGATCGTCGGTGAGCGCCCGGGCTGATGCCGACACGCGATCTCCGGGAGATCGCGGCGATCTGGGTGGGAGGAGCCCTCGGCGCGCTGCTCCGTACCGGCTTGTCGCGGGCCATCCCGATCCAGTCGCCGGGGTGGCCCTGGGTCACCCTCGCCGTCAATATCGCCGGCGCCTTCGCGCTCGGCTACTTCGCCACGCGCCTCCAGGAGCGCCTGCCACTCTCGGCGTACCGCCGGCCGCTGCTCGGCACCGGGTTCTGCGGCGCCCTGACGACCTTTTCGACCGTGCAGATCGAGTTGCTGGAACTCCTCGACGACCGGCAATACCTCACGGCGCTCGCGTACGCGGTGGTCACGATCGCGGTGGGTTACATCGCCGTCGCGCTCGCCACGGCGTTCGTCCGGCGCGCGCGGGCGGTGGCGTGAGCGCGGCGGAGTGGCTGGGCGTCGCCGCTTGCGGCGCAGCCGGCGCGTTCGCCCGCTACTTCGTCGACGCGCTCGTGTCGTCGCGCGTGGGGCGCGCGCTGCCGTTCGGCACGCTCGTCGTCAACCTGACCGGCGCGTTCGTGCTCGGTCTCCTGGTCGCGGTGGGGATCGATGCTGGCGCGTATCGCCTGGCGGGGACCGCGGCGATCGGGTCCTACACGACGTTCTCGACCTGGATGCTCGAGACGCATCGCCTGGTTGAGGAGGGACAGGTCCGCGACGCCGCGTTGAACGTGGTCGTGAGCCTCGCCCTTGGCATCGGTATCGCCGAGCTGGGACGGTTGCTGGGAGGTGCGCTGTGAACGACGACTGCCTGAAGTTGACGACCTACTTCGGCGAGCGCGCGCGAACCGAGGATCGCTTCGTGGCCGACGCGCTGCTCGATGTCTACGGCCGCCACGAACTCGAGGTCAGCCTGCTCATGCGCGGAGCGCAAGGCTTCGGACTCAAGCATCACCTCAGAACGGATCGCCTGCTCACGCTCTCAGAGGACCTTCCCCTGGTCAGTGTCGCCGTGGACACGCGAGCGCGGATCGAGGCGACGCTTCCGGACGTCACGCGACTCAAGCGCAGTGGCCTGATCACGCTCGAGCGTGCCCGGCTGCTGACGGGCGAGTTGGGCCCGGTTGTGCTGCCGGAGGAGTTGCAGGAGGCGACCAAGCTCACCGTCTACGTCGGCCGGCAGGAACGCGTCTACCGGATGGCCGCATTCGAGGCGGTCACCGAGCTGCTCTTCCGGCGCGGCGTCGCGGGCGCGACCGTGCTCCTCGGCGTTGACGGTACCGCCCACGGCGTGCGGCAGCGCGCGAAGTTCTTCGGCCGCAACGCCGACGTGCCGATGATGATCGTCGCCGTCGGCGACGGGCACGTCATCGGACGCGTCCTGCCCGAGCTCGGCGGGATGCTCCGGCGCCCGCTCGTGACACTCGAGCGGGTCCGCGTATGCAAGCGCGACGGGGCACTGCTCGACGAACCGCATCCACTTCCGGGCACCGACGAGCACGGGCTCGAGCTGTTTCAGAAGCTCATTGTCTACGCATCCGAGCAGGCGCAACACGACGGCCGCCCGATGCATCAGGAACTCATCCGACGCCTCCGCCAGAGCGGCGCGAGCGGCGCGACGACACTGCGCGGGATGTGGGGCTTTCACGGCGACCATGCGCCGCACGGCGACAAGCTGCTGCAGATCCGCCGCCACGTTCCCACAGTCACGATCATCGTCGACCGACCAGACCGGATCGTGAACTCCTTCGCGATCGTCGACGAACTGACCGACGAGCACGGCCTGGTGACCTGTGAGATGGTGCCCGCGTCCGTGGCGCTCGCCGAAGGTGAGCGCCACGGCGGGCTGCAACTGGCGCGCCACCGCTTCTGACTTCAAGGACGCAGGACTCTGCTCAGCATGCTCGCCCGACTCGACCTGTACGGCGTCGCGAAGGTGCGCGGGCTGCCGCACCCTCGCGCGCTGGACACGGCGCTGATCGCGCTCTCGCGAGCGACCGACCACAGCGCGGGATGGTTCGCCCTCAGCCTCGCGGGCTTCGCCGTCAATGCGGGCCGCCGACGCCGGTGGGCGTCGGCGGCCGCTCGGCTGATCGCGGTCGAGGTCGGCGTGCGCGCGCTCAAACGCGTCAGGCCGCGCCGCCGACCGCTGGTCGCGGGCCTGCCTCCGCTCGCGCCGGTGACGTCGGATTTGAGCTTTCCGAGCGCACACACGGCCGCGGCGGTCGCGGCGATGTCCGCGTTTGACGAGTTGGTCCCTCCGGGATTGCTGCGCGGGCTCGTGGCGGCGACCGCCTTCTCGCGCCTGTATCTCGGTCTCCACTACCCCTCCGACGTCCTCGCCGGCGCGCTCGTGGGTCGTGCCTGCGCAGCGCTCACGGGCGCTCTCAAACCGCGGCGTGCCCAACCGACGGCCTCGACGACCAGCACCCGATCGTGGAGGCAGAACCATGGTGAGCCTTGACAGCGAGAATGGAGCATCGCTGTCGAACGGAGCGGCGTGGCACGGAGCCCGACCGTTGCTGGCCAGATCACCCGCGGGTCGCTCGTTCCGCGGTTCCCGCACGGCGCCGCTGTGTCCTGAGACCCGCTGGTTGCTCGGCGCGAGATCGGGGCCGGCACTGGAGAGTCGCGGATGCGTGGGCCAGGGCGTAACGCCCCTGATCGCCGTGTGCGCCGTCGAGTTCGCGGCTCGCCGCTCGGACAGCACGACAGCCCTGCTGTCGGATCCTTGACATTGAGGGTACAGATTCCGTTCAATAGCGCAGCCACCGTGCGCGCGGTTGAGCTGCCCGCTGCGAGCCAGCGTGCGCGGGCCAGATCGATCTGGCGGGTGCGGCAGTCCAAACGAGTAGTAGGGAGAGCCTTATTATTCGGAAACCCTCTTCTATGGAGGAGCGCGTGCGCCTACTCGCCTGTCAGGAGCTTCTCGACTCGTGACGAGCGACGTACGAGCTGGACGTCGTCACGTCATTCTGATCGTCGAGCAACGGGACACTGGTGCTTCCGCCGACGCCTGCGCTCCGGCCGCTCCCGGGCCGTGACGTTGGCACGGAACCGAGGGCGGGTTCGCCTCCGGCGGGGTCGGCGCGAACGGCTGATCTCGCACGAAGTCCGGACAAGCGGGCGGGCGCCGTTGCGCACTTTCTCGAGCATCTCCGCGTGCGACACCATCGACCTATTGGTGAGGCACGCGAACCCACGTCTCAGTCGGGTCGCGCCGCGACCGGCGCCGCCTAGCCGGTGCCCGAGCGTTACGCGGCGGCCGCGCCTTGGCAATCGGGTCGCGACGTGACAAGGACGGCCGCTAGATGAGTACGCCCAAGTCAGCCACGCCGCCGGCGTTCGAGACAGCCCGGAGCTTCAGCGGTGCCCCAGCGCGTGTGTTGTCGCGCTTGAGCGGCGGGCAGGCACGTATCGCCGTCATCGTAACCGGCGGCGCCGTCGGCACGCTGGTGCGCGCCGCCTTGGCCGACGCCCTTCCGCATCGGGATGGGCGGTGGCCGTGGGCGACCTTCGTCGTGAACCTCGCCGGTGCATTCATTTTGGGCTGGTTGCTCACGAGGCTGGCTGAGCGGACCGCACCCGGCAGGCACTGGCGCTTCCTTGCCGGGACAGGATTCTGCGGCGCGTTGACGACGTTTTCCACGTTCCAGATCGAAACCGTCCAGTTCGTACGTGGAGGCCATGTCGTCCTTGCGGTCGCGTATCCGATCGCCAGCATCGCCGCCGGCATGAGTGTCTCGGTCGCCGGTGTGCTGATCGCGCGATGGGGACGGCATTGGTAGGCGCGCTGGTATGGGTCGGCATGGCGTGTTTCGGTGCGCTCGGCGCCGTGGCTCGTTTTCGTGTCGACTCGGTGGTGTCGGCGCGGCTGCCGAGCGACTTCCCGCTTGGGACGCTGGTGGTCAATCTCACGGGCTCGTTCGCGCTCGGCGTCCTCGTGGGCGCTTCGGTCCCCCACCGTGTGGCGCTGCTCCTCGGCACCGGATTCATGGGTGGTTACACGACGTTCTCGACCTGGATGGTCGAGAGCGTGCGGCTCGGCGAGGTGGCCAACCTCGCATTCCTGTTGCGGAACCTGTGGCTCTCGATGCTGATCGGGTTCGCCGCTGCGGGGGCGGGGTTCTACCTCGGGCAGGCGATCGCGTGATCAGCGCGGGGCTGAAGCTCGACGTGTACTTCGGTGAGTCGCTCACCAGCGGTCGGCGTCTGGCCAGCGAGGCGTTGATGGACTGCTTCGCCAGCCATGGGTTGGAGGTCGCGGCGCTTTATCGCGGGATCGAGGGCTTCGGGATCGGACGGAGGATTCACACCGAGCGGTTCCCCGACATCTCTTCTGATCTTCCGCTGATCGCTGAGGCGATCGATACGCGAGAGCGCATCGAGGCCGTCTTGGGCGAGGTTCACGAGATCGTCGACAAGGGCCTGGTCACGATCGAGCACTCGCTGGTCGCGGTCGGCGAGGACGTCCGCACCGCCGAGTTCCCTGATGGCGCGGGACACGCCGGGCGACTCACGATCTATTGCGGTCGCGGCGAACGGCAGGGCGGAACCGCGGCCTACCGCGCCGTCGTGGACCTGCTGCGCCGCCAGGGTGCCAGCGGCGCCACGGTGCTGCTCGGCGTCGACGGGATTCACAACGGTCAGCGTCAGCGCGCAGGGCTGTTCAGTCGCAACGTCAACGTGCCGATGGCGACGATCGCGGTCGGACCGACGCGCGTTCTGCGCAGGGTGCTCCAGGCGTTGCCGGATGTACTCGCTCGCCCGGTGGCCAATCTGGAACGGATCGCCGTCGTCAAGCACGATGGGGATCTGCTCGAGCCGTTGCCGCTCATCACCGACTCGGGGCGAGGCGATCCCCCGGTCTGGATGGCGCTCCGGGTCTACACCCGCCAGTCCGCGCAGGTCAACGGCGGTGCCGTCTACACCACCCTCACGCGGCGTCTGCGAGAGGCCGGTGCCGCCGGAATCACGACGCTGCGCGGCGAGTGGGGGTTCTCGAGCGACGAGCGGCCCTTCGGCGACCGCTTCGGCACCCTGGCAAGCCACATGCCGACGTACACCGTCTTCGTGGACCGCCCCAGCAAGATCGCAGAGATCTGGCCGATCGTCGACGAGGTGACCGCCGCCCACGGCGTCGTCACAGCGGCCTTCGTGCCGGCGTATCGCGAACGCGCCGGAGAAGTCGAGCACGGCCATCTGACGGTCCGCAGCGCAACCGATGTCGCCGAGCTCTACCGTCGCCACGCCGCGTCACCGACGGCACAGCGTCCGACGATGGCCTCCCGCATCCCGGCCGAACCGCTGACAGCGGAGGAATCCTGGGCCCGAACGCTCGTCACCCAGATCTACGAGTTCGCCGTGACTCACGACCGTCCGCAGCCGCTGGTTCATGTGACGCTGGCCGACGGCGAACACTTCTTCCTCGCTGGGCTGGACCCGCGACCGGGAGACGGCTTCGTCACGCTCTACCCGCACCCCGAGCAGGCGGCAGACCTCGTCGCCGGCACCGCGGGCAACGTCACTGTGCCGCGCTCGGTCGTCGTCCCGCTATCCGGCATCCTCAAGGTTGAGATGCTCACGCACGTTCCCCGCGGCACCCGATCGAATGTCGGCTTCGTCCAGTCCAACAGCGGCGACGCTCAGGAGTAGCCGCAGCCGTCCGGCCTGAGCCGCGCGACACGATGGCAGCGCCGCAGAGAGGAGACGGCAACGGCGACGCGAGAGCCCGACAGCGCCGGCTTCGCCGCTACGCCGTCATGGCTCTCGCCCTCCTGATCGGCGGAGTCGCTGTCGCCCAGACGGGGAGAGGCATCTGGAGGACGGTCGGGGTGTCCGCCGTTGGCTACGGGATCGGGGTGGCGGTCGCGGCGGCATTTCTGGCCAGCGGATGGGAGCTCCGACGCCGAAGGTGAGCAACGCGAACTGAGACGCAGAGGCACCCCGTGTTGAACCCGGGTTCCGCAGTTAGAGGGCACACGGGGCTGATTTCGGGGTGTGATTTGGCTTTCTAGAGCCAAATCGTGTTCCGCGCGGCTCGAAAAGCGTGGGCACACGGTTTGCGTGGTCAGGCGGCATTAGGTATGCGGTTTGTGGTAGTGATGTGGGCATGTATCTGCGGCGGACGCAGCGCAAGCGCACCGACGGGACGACCGTCGGCTACGTGCAGCTCGCGCACAACCGCCGCGTCGAGGGGGTCACGCGGGCGGAGGTGCTGGTCAACCTCGGCCGCGAGGACGAGCTCGACCTCGACGGTCTGCGCCGGTTGGCGGCCTCGATCACGCGCTTTACCGACGGCGACGGCGGCGGGCCGCTGCCCGCCAGCGCGGGCGAGTTCGAGGTCACCGGATCGCGCCCGTTGGGCGGGGCGTGGCTGCTGGACGCGCTCTGGAAGCAACTGGGTGTCGATCGCGCGCTGCGCGGCGTGCTCGGCGCGCGGCGTTTCAGCACCGATGTCGAGCGGGTGCTGTTCGCGCTGGTCGCCAACCGCGCGCTCGATCCGTGCTCGAAACTCGCCGCCGCCGAGTGGGCCAGCCAGGACGCGCACATCCCCGGCCTTGAGGCGATGGACGAGGACCAGGCCTACCGCGCGATGGACCTGCTGGTCGAGGCCGACGCGCAGGCCAAGGTCCAAGAGGCAGTGTTCTTCGCCACCGCCGATCTGCTGAACCTCGAGGTCGACCTGCTGTTCTTCGACACCACGAGCACGTACTTCGAACGCGACGAACCCGACCCGGCGGGCGACGACGGCGCGCCGGCGTTTCGGGCCTACGGGCACAGCAAGGACCACCGCCCCGATCTGCCCCAAGTCGTGATCGGCCTCGCGGTCACCCGGGACGGGATCCCGGTCCGCGTCTGGGTCTGGCCCGGCAACACCAACGACATGTCGGTCATCACCGAGGTCAAGGACGACCTCAGAGGCTGGCGTCTCGGCCGCGTCGTCACCGTCATCGACCGCGGCTTTAGCTCCGACGAGAACCTGCGCTACCTGACCCGCGCCGGCGGGCACTGGATCGCCGGCGAACGGATGCGCGACGGCAGCGCCGACGCGCGCGAGGCGCTCTCGCGTCAAGGCCGCTATCAAACCGTCCGCGACAACCTGCGCGTCAAGGAGGTCCGCGTCGGTGACGCCGACGCGGCCAAGCGCTTCATCGTCTGCCACAACCCCGCCGAAGCCGAACGCGACAAGACCCACCGCGACGACACGATCACGCGCCTGCAGGCCGAGCTCGACCGGATCGCCGCGGCGCGCGCGAAGAGCACCAACTCCAAGGCCGACGGCGCGCATCACCGCGCCGAATGCGCCCTGCGCGACCACCCCACCCTCGGACGCTACCTGCGCCAAACCCCGTCCGGGCGCCTACGGATCGACCGCGCCAAGATCACCGCCGAAGAGCGCCTGGACGGCAAATACCTGCTCTCCACCAGTGATCCCGACCTGTCCGCCGAAGACGTCGCGCTCGGCTACAAGAACCTGCTCGAAGCCGAACGCGGCTTCCGCGACCTCAAGAGCACGCTCGAGCTCCGCCCGGTCTTTCACCGCCTCGAGCACCGCATCCGCGCGCACATCCTGATCTGCTGGCTCGCGCTGCTCCTGATCCGCATCAGCGAACGCAAGACCCAACTGACCTGGCGCCGAATCGCGCTCGAACTCCAACGCCTGCACCTCGTCACCCTCCAAGGGCCCGACGGCACCGTCCAACAGACCACGCCGCTCACCGACGCGCACCGCCAGATCCTCGACGCGCTCGCGATCCCCGCGCCGCCGCGGATCACCACCCTCCAACCCGCCTGACCCGCCGCCACCACGCCGGCCCGGCCCGCCCGGACCGCAACGCGTGGGCACACGGCGCACAAGCGCACAAAGTCCCTCGATCCCGCTCCACAAGCGCGATCCCGTCACATCCGCGTGCCCACTAACTGCGGAAGCCGGGTTGAAGTCTGCGCCGCTCACCAGTCCCGCCTCGCGCCCCCGTCGCTCGGCGCCACCCTGGTCGTGGAGGCTCAGGCGATCGCGACGGCGCCTCGCCCTGCGGAGAGCGCACGCTCGCCGAGCTCCTCCTCGATGCGCAACAGCTGGTTGTACTTCGCCACGCGCTCCGAGCGGGCCGGAGCGCCGGACTTGATCTGGCCCACGCCGGTGGCGACCGCGACGCGAGGTCGGCGATGAAGGTGTCCTCGGTTTCGCCCGAGGGGTGCGAGATGACGCAGCGGTAACCGGCGTCGCGCGCCATCGCGATCGTGTCGAGGGTCTCGGTGAGCCTGCCGATCTGGTTGAGCTTGATCAGGATCGCAGTTCGCGATGCCGCGCGCGATGCCGTCGCGCAGGATGGACGGGTTGGTGACGAAGATGCCGTCTCCGACGAGCTGGTACCCCGCGCCGAGCCGCTCGGTCAGCGCTTCCCAGCCGTCCCAGTCCTGCTCGGCCATGCCGTCCTCGAGCGAGAGGATCGGGTAGCGCCCGCACATCTCGCCGGCGAGCTCGTAGCGCCCGTCGCGGAAGAACTCGCTGGCGGCGGGATCGAGGCAGATGGCGATGTCGCGGCCGGGGCGGTAGCCAGCGGCTTCTATCGCCGCGACCAGCAACTCGAGAGGCGCCTCATTGGAGTCGGGCGACGGTGCGAAGCCGCCCTCGTCGTCGACGCCGGTTCCCAGGCGACGGCCCTGAAGCGTCGACTGCAGGTGGTGGTACACCTCCGAGCCCATCTGGATGGCCTGGGCGAACGAGCCGGCGCCGACGGGCGCCACCATGAACTCCTGGAAGTCGACGGAGTTATCCGCATGCACACCGCCGTTGAGCCCGTTCATCGTCGGCACGGGCAGGATGCGCGCGCCGGGACGCTCGCCGGCTCCCGCCGCGTGCTCCGTCGATCACGCAGCGGTCTTGCTCGGACCTCCGAGACGCTGCTCGACCATCCAGTTCCAGAACGAGCCGGCGGGCTCGATCGGCTTGGCGCGCCGCCGGATCGCTTGGAGGTCGCGATCGAGATCCACGCCGCGGACGGGAAGCGCGGTCAGAGCTCCCGCTTGCTGCTCGGCTTCGATCGTGAGCCGTGAGATGAGCGTGAAGCCGCCGTCGCGGATGGCGCGCTTGAGGCTCTGAAGGCTGGCCGCCTCGAGGTCCGGCGTCAGCGCGATGCCTGCGCGAGCGAGCGCCGTGTCCGCCACCGCGCGGGTCCCGGAGTGCCGTTCGCGGGTGAGGTAGGGCTCGGCGAGGAGCTCGGCCGCCCGGACCGCTCGTCGTCGCGCCCAGCGATGGTCGGCGGCCACGACGACCACAAGCTCGTCGCCGCCGACCGTCATGCTCTCCCACTCGTCGAGCGGATCGAGTCCCTCGACGAAGCCGATCTCGGCCGTGCGCTCGCGCAGCGCGGCCATCACGGCGCTCGAATTGACGACGTCCAGCTGCGGGTGGACGTCCGGCCGCTGCGACCGGAATCGCGCCAGCCACGACGGCAACAGGAACTCGCCGATCGTGAGGCTCGCGCTCAAGCGCAACGGCTTCGCCGCCTTCGTTCCGGACAGCTCGACCGCCTGCGCGATGTCGGCCAGCGCCTCGAGCGCCCGCTTGGCCAGCGGGTATGCAGTACGCCCGAGTGCGGTGGGGCGCACGCCGAACCGCCCCCGCTCGAGCAGCTGATCGCCCAGCCGGCGTTCCAGGCTCTGGATGCGCTTCGTCGCCGCTGACTGAGTCAGCTGCAACGCGTCGGCAGCGCCCTGGACGCTGCCGCTCTCGACGGCCGCGGTGAACGCTGCGAGCTCGCTGCCGGGCAGGGGATCGGCGTCTGAGGAGAAGGCGGCCACACGGCAACTTTACATTCCCGACAGGAATAGAAGATGCGAGATACGACTGGTGGCCGGGTCACCCCGCCCCGACCATGCGTGCCATGGACCAAGCGATCGCAGCAGCCCTACCGACCGCGCCGGTCGAGCGCCGCCTATGCGCTCCGCGACGTGGTCATGACCTCGTCGCGAGCGTCGCACCGAATTGGTTCGCGTCCGTGATGGGCACCGGCATCGTCGCCAACGCCGCAGCGCTGCTCCCCGTCCACGTCCCGGGCCTCGCCGCCGTCGCGCCGGCGATCTGGATCCTCGCGGCGCTGATGCTCGCGGCGCTCACGGCCTTGACGGCGCTCCAGTGGCTGCAGATCCCCGAGACCGCCCGCGCACATCACCGCACGCTCGCGATGGCCCCGTTCTATGGCGCGCCGCCGATGGCGATGCTCACGGTCGGCGCCGGTGCCCTGCTGGTGGGCAAGCAGCTCGTCGGGACCGGCGCGGCGGTGCGGCTCGACGAGGCGCTGTGGACGCTCGGCACCGTCACCGGCCTCGCCACCACGGTCGCCATCCCGTATCTGTTGTTCACCGAGATGACCCCGGCGCTCGAAGACGCGGCCGGCAGCTGGCTGATGCCGGTCGTCCCGCCGATGGTCTCCGCCGCGACCGGCGCGGGCCTGATTGCATACCTGCCGCCCGGACAAGGGCGCCTCGCGCTGCTCCTTGCCTGCTACGCGATGTTCGGCATCAGCCTGTTCCTGTCGCTGAACATGATCGCCCTGCTCTGGCACCGGCTCACGAGCCACGGCGTCGGCGCCGCACGGATGATCCCGACGCTGTGGATCGTGTTGGGTCCGCTGGGCCAGTCGGTGACCGCCGCCGGGCTGCTCGCGCACGCCGCCCACGGCTCGATCGGCAGCCTGTATGCCCGCGCCATGGACGCCATGGCGCTCCTCTACGGCGTCCCGGTGTGGGGGTTCGCGGTCGCCTGGATGGCCCTCGCCGCCGCGATCACGGTGAGGACGATCGGGCAGGGGCTGCCGTTCTCCCCAACCTGGTGGAGCTTCACCTTCCCGGTCGGCACGGTCGTCACCGGAACCTCGCAGCTTGCCGTCCATACGCACGCGGCGTTCCTCACCGGCGCGAGCGTCGCCCTCTACGGCGTCCTCGTCTGCGCATGGCTGACCGTGGCCGCCCAGACCGCCCGGCGCAGCCGTCGCGAATCGATCTCCCTGCCCTGAGCACATCCATCCACAGGAGACATCCATGTCGATCCGGTCTCAGTGCGGCAGCCCGGTGGCGATGCGGTGCGTTTGCAGTACGGGGGCGGCCCGCTCGTCGAATTCGCGCACGCCCTGTGCGTCGAGAGGTCGACGATCACGCTTCCGCGGCGATGCGCGATCACCTCGACGATCCGGCGATCCCACCGAGCGCAGTGGCCTGTTGACGCAAACCGGCGCCAACCCGTGGACGACGCGCTGTCATCGACGTTGTGCGCCGGGTCTTTTCAGACCGTGATCGTCGCCGCAACGGTCGGCCAGCCGCACTTCTCCCAGGTGCCGACGCCGCCGTCGGCGACGTGGATCACCTCACGCATGCCACGGCGCATCAGCAGTGACGCGGCGACCGCGCTGCGCTGGCCGGAGGAGCAGACGACGGCGACGGGGCGGTCCGGCTTGATGCCGGCCGGGATGCCGTCGATGTCGTGGTAGGGGACGTGGACGGAGCCCGGGATGTGAACGTGCTCCCACTCGCGCCGCTCCCGCACGTCGAGGACCTGCAATGCGTCGATGCGTCCGTGCAGCGCTTCGACGTCGATGCGCTCGAGCGACTCGGTCGGGCGCTTCTCCTCGCGCCAGCTCGTCATCCCACCGGCCAGGTAGCCTGCAACCTCGGTGACGCCGACGGCCGCCGCCAGACGCGCGGCGCGCAACGCGTCCTGGTCGTCGCGGCCGACGAGCACGAGCTCGCGGTCGCGGGCGGCGACCCAGGCAAGCTTGGTCCCGAAGCCGGCGCGAACCGCCGGGTTGCAGATCGCGCCGGGGATGTGCGCGTCGTCGAACTGCAGGTCGGTGCGCACATCGACGATGACGGCGCCCTGATCGCGCTTGAGCTCGACCTGGCGTGGCGTGAGCGGCTCGGGCTCGGTGCGGCGGCTGCCCAGCGGCCCGCGGTTGAGCGCGACGATCGCCTCGAAGTTCGGCGGCTGCGGCGCCAGCGACGCGATCGCGCGCGCCACGAACGCGTCCTCGTCGTCCTCGGCCAGCAGGTCGTTGTGGGCGAGCTCGTAGGCGATCGTCGACGAGACCTTCATGTCCATGCCCGGGCCGCCGCACAGCGATCCGCCCAGATGCCCGGGCCACACCTCGCACGCGCCCGGCAGCGTCAGCAGCTTCCCGCGCAGCGACGCGAACATCCCGTGCGCGCCCTCCTCCTTGTCGACCGCCAGGTCCGGCCGCGCGATGTCTCCCACGAACAGCGTGTCGCCGGTCAGCACCGCCCACGGCTCGGGCCCGCGCGCGGTGTCGACGAGCGCGAACGCCGTGTGCTCGGGCCGGTGCCCGGGCGTGTGCAGCGCGCACACGCGCACGCTGCCGAGCTCCAGCTCCCAGCCGTCGTCGAAGGGCACGTGCGGATAGTCCGGAGCGGCCTCGCGGTGGACGTGGATTACCGCCCCTGTGGCGGCCGCAAGCCGGCCGTGGCCGGAGACGTGGTCGGCGTGGTTGTGCGTCTCGAGGATGTGCTCGATCCGCACGCCCATGTAGCGCGCGAGCGCGAGATACTCCTCGACGTCGAGCTTCGGATCCACGACCGCCGCTACGCCGGCGTCGTCGTCGCCGATCAGATACGACGCGCAGCCAAGGTCGTCATGGGTGATCTGGCGGAAGATCATGCGGTGCTCCTAACGGGTGAGCGGGAGACCGGCACGCGCCCAGCCCTGGACGCCGCCGCGGACATTGACGGCCTCGACGCCGGCCTTCGCGGCGGCACGGGTGGCGCGGGCGCTGCGCGCGCCGGACCGGCAGACGAACGCGACGGTCGCGCCGCCCTGGAGCTCGCTCAGCCGCCCGCCGAGCTGGCCGAGCGGGATGTTGCGTGCGCCCTTGATGCGGCCGGCACGCAGCTCGGCCGGCTCGCGGACGTCGATGACCGTCAGCCGTCCGCGACCAAGCGCTTCGGCCACGTCGGCCGGGGACATCGAAGGTGTCCTGGAGAACAACATGGAAGGCAACAGCTCCTACTGGGTCGGGGTGGCGATGAGGGCGAAGTGGAACGGCAGCTCGACCGGCGCCGGCCGGGCGAGCAGGCCGGCGTCGGCGAGCAGCGCGGTCGCCTCGGCGGCGTCGTAGAGGAGCTCGTCGGGCGGGCCGGCGTCGCGTGGCCGGTCGCGCTCCCAGTCGACGACGAGCACGAAGCCGTCGCGGGCGACGAGGCGGCGCATCTCGTCGAGCGCGCGCTCGCCGCGGACCTCGTGCAGGAGGTTCACGGCCAGCACGCGATCTGCGGCGCCGTCAGGCAGCGGCACCGCGTCGTCGGGCACGTGCTCCACGACGACGTTCGCACCGGCGTCCAGGCGCGTGCGGAGATGGCCGAGCATCTCGCGGCTGCTGTCGACCGCGACGACGCGACCGCCGTCGCGCAGCACGCGCGCCACCGGGATGGTCAGCCGCCCGGTCCCCGCGCCGTAGTCGACGACGGTCTCGCCGCCCTGCAGCTCCAGCAGGGCGACGAGCGCGTCGGTGGGCAGGTATTGCTCCCGCTCGGGAGCGTCGAGCATGTGCGCCCGGGCGGGGTCGAACTTCTTGGGGTCCTGTCCCGCCATTCGATCAGGCGTGTCCGAAGCGGACGTCGGGGAGGATGTGGTGCAGCGGCTTGGGCAGCCACCATGCCCACTTGCCCAGCAGGCGCAGCAGCACCGGGACGAGCAGTAGGCGGACGAGCGCGGCGTCGAGCAGCACGGCGACGCCGAGGATGACGCCCATCTCCTTCGGCGGCAGCGGGCCCGAGAGCGCGAACGTGAAGAACACCGCGACCATCACCGCGGCGGCGGCGAAGATCACGCGGCCGCTGTGCGCGACGCCGCCGACCATCGCCTCGTGCGGGTCGTGACTGCGGTCCCAGTGCTCCTTGGCGCTCGAGAGCAGGAACACCGTGTAGTCCATCGAGATCGCGAAGATCATTGCGAAGAAGAACACCGGCCCCCAGGCGTCCAGGAAGCCCTGGGACTCGAAGCCCAGCAGCCCGCTGAGATGCCCCTCCTGGAAGATCAGGCGCGCGACGCCGAACGCGGCGCCGGTCGCGAGCAGGTTGGTCAGCACGCCGGCTGCCGCGATGATCGGCGCCTGCAGGGCGACGAGCAGCAGCAGGAACCCGAGGCCGAGCACCACGCCGACGACCAGCGGCGTCCTGCTCGACAGCGTCGTCTGGAGGTCATGGTTCTCGGCGACGGCCCCGCCGACCAGCGCGCCCTGCGGCAGCGCGGCGCGCAACCGGTCGACGGTGCTGCCGACGGCCTTGGCGGAGGGGTCGGCGTTCGGAACGGCCTGCACCAGCGCCATGCCGTCTGCGCCGGGCACCGCGGGCATGACCTGGGCGATCCCGGGGTCGGCCTTGGCCACGGCCGTCACCTTGGCAGCGGCCGCCTGCGTCGTGGCGATCTGGATCGCGCCGGGCGCGCCGGTCCCGAACGCCTGCTGGACCTCCGTGTAACCGACGCGCGAGCTGTCCGAGGTCGGCACGACCTTGATCGACGGCATGCCGGTCTTGAGCCCGAGCACGGGCGTCGCCAGCACCACCAGCACGATCACGGCCAGCGCGCCGAACGCGTACGGGCGCTTCCACAGCCGCTCGCCCCAGGCGGCGAAGCGCGGCGAGCGGTGCTCGCCCGAATGCGCCCACGGCAGCGCGAGCTTGTCGACGCGCGGGCCGAGCTTGGCCAGGACGGCCGGCAGCAGCGTCAGCGTGGCGGCCAGGATGAAGAGCACCGCGAGCATGATCCCGAGCGCCATCGAGCGGAACGCGGGGCTCGGCACGAGCATCACCGCCGTCAGCGAGATCAGCACCGTCACGCCGCTGAACAGCACCGCCTTGCCGGCGGTGTCCATCGTCTCGGCGACGGCCTCCTCGACCGGCTCCTGGGAGCCGAAGAACGCGCCACGGAAGCGCATCACGATGAACAGGGCATAGTCGATCCCGAGCGCCAGCGCGAACATCAGCGCGAAGTTCATCGCCCAGATCGAGATGTCCAGCAGCTGCGTGCCGAGATACAGCGACCCCGCCGAGGCGACCAGGCCGAGAATCGTCAGCATCAGCGGCAGGCCGGCGGCGACGAGCGAGCCGAAGGCGAGCACCAGGATGACCAGCGTGACCGGCCAGCTGAACAGCTCGGACTTCATCATCGCGGTGCGGTTGGCCTCGTTGAAGTCCGACCACATCCCGCTCGCTCCGGTCAGCGACACCTGGACGCCGTCGCCCTGAAGACGATGCAGCTGCGTCTTGAGGTCGTCGGCCGCGCGCACCATCGTGTTGGCGTCGGCGGCGGCGCCGGCCTGCACGACCGCCGTGTGCCCGTCGCGCGAGATCGACGTCCCGGCTCGCGGCCCGACAACCGACTTCACCCGCGGATCGGCCTTCAGCATCCGCTCGCTCGCCGCGATCGCGCCCCGGAACGCGGTGTCGCTCACGGTCTTATCGGGGGAGTGCACGACGACCATCAGCGCGCTCGAGGACAGCCCCTGGAACTTCGCGTCGATGACCTGGCGCGCGGCGACCGACTCCGAGCCGGTCGCCTCCCAGCCGGCGCCCGACAGCGCGGTCTCGACCCTCGGCGCGAACACGCCGAGCCCGACCGCGACGATCGCCCACGCGATCGCGACGGTGCGGAAGTGGGTCGCGGTGTAGCGGCCCAATCGGCCGATCGGTCCGTACCTGGTCATCGAGGATTCAGCTCCTTGGCGGGGAAGATCGCAGAGCGCAGGCGGCACGTGCGGCGAAGGACGACGGACGCGGGACACGCTCCCGCGAGCGCGTAGAGCCACTGATTGACGCCGACGAACGCCGTCAGCAGCAGAAACCACGGCGAGACGACGGCGGCCAGCAACGCGCTCACGAGCACGACCGTGCCGGCCAGCGCGAACAGCACGCGCTCCAGCGGCCAAGCGCTCATGACGCCACGCCGCCCTGCAGGATCGCGTCGAGCTCTGAAACCTGGCGGCGCAGCCCGCCGCAGACCTGGTCGCACAGCTCGAACACGCCGTGGTCGGCGATCGAGTACAGCGACGAGGTGCCGTGTCTGGTGCGGGCGACCATCCCGGCGTTGAGCAGCACGCCGAGGTGCTTGGAGACGTTCTGCTGCGAAGCGCCGACGGCCTGCCGCAGCTCCAGCACGGTGGCGTCGCCGTCGCGCAAGCGATCGAGCAGCTTGATCCGCATCGGCTCGGCGAGCACGCGGAAGCGCGCGGCGATCAACTCTACGAGCGGCTCAGGAAGCGGATGGGCGATCAAAGGGTCGGTGGGCATGGCGGGCACTGTATCACAACTCTACGGTTGTGTGCTTGGTAAGCAGTAATGTTCCAATCGTCCACAACCGTGGAGTTGCTTCGCTTGGTTCTTCCCCCGCCCGACGGCAGGATCCGCCGGGCGCCTGCATCCCCCAGCCGGCTCGCCGGCGAGCCAGGAGCGCCCAGTGCCGACCGCCACCCCGCAACGCGTGGTCGTCATCGGCTCGAGCTTCTGTCGGCCTCGGCGACGTGGCGCCCGTCGCGTTCGCCGACATCGAGGGCGGCGCGCGCCGCAGCCCCCGGTCGCCGACGTGTCCGTGATCTGCGTGCTCGACGCGGGCAACGCAGGCATCGTCTTCAAGGCCGGCCGCGACCTCGTCCACGGCCGATACGCCAGCGACCACGCGCCCAGCGTCTGCACCATGGCCGGCCCCACGCGCACTTGGGCCAAGCTCGCCTCGAGCGCTACTTCCTCGCCGGCAGCAAGCGCGGCCTCGTCACCGTCAACCCGGAGAACCTCGATCATGAGTAGCATCGCCGACCTCCCGCCGACTCCTTCGAGCAGGCCGTCAGCGGCTCGAGGTCGCCGTCATCGACTTCTGGGCCCCTGGCGCGCGCCCTACCGCATGATGGCCCCGCAGCTCGAGCGCGCTGCCCAGATGCGCCCCGACTATCGCTTCGCCAAGATCAACGTCGCCGAGCAGCCCGAGCTCGCCGACGTGTTCCAGGTCCGCTCGATCCCCACGCTGCTGTGCTGCACGACGGCGAACTGCTCGGCATCGCGCCCGGGCTCGTCGGCGCCGACGAGCCCGTGACGTCCCTCGACACAGCCGCCGCGCAGGAACGACGCCCGTCCGGCACCCGCTGTTCGTACCGGTCAGGCGGCTCAAGCCGCCTGAACTGCTCGCGGCCTGTCCAGCCGTGTGGTCGACCTGGGCGACGGCGACGGCGTTCTCGCACTTCCCCGCCCCGTCGAGGAGGGCGTCGCGAGCCGCCGAGCCCTACCTGTGCGAGCGCGCCCAGAGCTACCGCCGCCTCACGGTCGACTCGTGCCCAGTGACGGCGCCGGCCGCGCCGCACATCCTCGGCGTCGTCGGGCGCCCGGCAGCGTGAGCCGTCGGTGATCCTGCTCGCGATCCCGTTCGGGCTGGTCATCGGCTTGGTCGTCGGCGCCGTGGGCGGCGGCGGCGCGATCCTCGCGCTCCCCGTCCTCGTGTACGTCCTCGACCAGCCCGTCGGGCCCGCGTCCACGGCTTCGCTGATCGTCGTCGCGCTCGCCGCCGGCGTGGGTGCCGGCTCGCTGGCACGCCACGGGCACGTCTGCTGGCGGCTCGCGCTCACCTTCTCGGCGCCCGCCGCCGCGGGGTCGCTGCTCGGCGCGATCGCCCAACAGCGCGGTCAGCGGACCCGCGCTGATCCTGGCGTTCGTGCCCGTCATGCTGCTCGCCGCCCTCGGCACCTGGCAGCGCGCCGGCCGAGCCCACGACGACCGCGACGGCGGATGCCCGACTCCAGCGTACGCGCGCGTACTCGTCGACGGATTCACGGTCGGGCTCCTCACCGGCTTCTTCGGCGTCGGCGGCGGCTTCGTCATCGTCCCCGTCCTCACGCTCTGGCTCGGCCTGGGCTTCCGCCGCGGCGTCGCCACCTCCCTGGTCATCATCACCCTCACCGGCCTCGCCGCGCTCGCCAGCCATCTGCTCACCGGCGCGCGCCCGGACCTGCCGATCACCGCCGCGCTGGCCGCCTCCACCGCGCTCGGCGCCCTCGGTGGCACGCTCGTCGGCGAGCGCCTGCCGCAGGCCGCGCTCGGACGTGCGTTCGCCCTCGTCGTCGGCAGCGTGGCCGTCTTCCTGCTGATCGACAGGGCGCTGCTCGGCGGCCCGCCCGGCCATTGACGCGGCGCCACCGTTCCTTCATCGACAACGAACGTTTCGCCACCGGCGCCGAAGAGCGCGGCACCGATGCTGAGATGGTCGTCGTCGACGCACTCATGCAACAGAGGCTCGTCGCGACGTCGCGCAGCCTGTGACCGAGTTCGAGAGACGTTCGGCGAAGACCGGATCCGGCAGGCGTCCAGGATTCGCCGAGCGGCTTGCGCCATCGGCTTCGGTCGGCGACTTTCGTCCGCTGCTCGTGCATCGGTTCGCGGGCGAGCGGCTCGGGTCCTGGCCAGTCGCAACCTCCTTCGCCGACGGATCGTCTTGATGTCGTGTTCGTGCGTGTCAGCGGCGGCGGGCGCGGGCAGGTCGCGTCAGCGTTGACCACGCTGCTCTCGGATGGACGCGTACGCGTCCAATCGGCCGGCACCGCAGCCGGGGTGAGGTCGATCCAGGCGTGCGGGCGGTGATCGCCGAGCTGGGCGTGGACGCATCGCAAGCCTTCGCGCGCCCGGCCAGCGACGAGATCCTGCGCCGAGCCGACGTGATCGTCACGATGAGGCACAGCGTCGGCCGCGAGCGCCTCGAGCATCCCAGCGCAAAGGGCGTGGACCTCCTGGTTCGCTCAAGTCCAGCCGGGTGCGGCGACCGGAGGGCCACGATCGCCCCTACGTGTCGCTCGACGGCGCCGCGGCGTGAGCCGCGCGGCGCAACTGGTCCAGCGGGACGCGCAGGGCGTCAGCGAGCGCGGCGTCGACTGTCGCTCCGTCGGTGATCGCGGCGGAGTCGATCAGCGCCAGCCGCGCCCAGGCCTCGCCGAGCTCGTCGCTGTAGGGGCCGGGCAAGCGGCCGTTGAGGACCTCGCCGCAGCACAGACACATGAACGCCACGAACCGCAGATCCGGATCCCCCGCGGGCCGCACGAGCAACCACGGCGAGATGATGTGCACCCGCCGAGCGGACACCAGCGCGACGAGCTCGCCGCGATATTCGATCGGCACCAGCGTCGGAACCTCCATGCCCGTATGAGGCCGCGGCGCCCGAAACTTGTCCCTCTAGTCGCCGAGTCCGTGACCGCGCTGGCGACAGCGATGATGCGCCAGTTCGTCGAGCGCGCGAGTCGCGATGCGGTGGCTCTCGCGCAGCGCGGGGTCGACCGGCGGTTCATGCGTCATCTCACGGAACTCATGGGTCCGGCCAGGCGCCGATAGTCGTCCAGCGCGAGCGCGGCGCGCCGCCACGCCCGCCGCTTGAGCGACTGGCCCGCGAGCTTGCGGTTGCCGGGCGCCGGCGTGTACCCGATCTTCTCGGCCAGCCATACCGGCGTGTGATGCTCAAGCTGCCACAACCGCTCCGCCCGCGGCGAGAGCGGCCGATCGCGCCGCAACTCCACGACCGCGTCGTTGATCCGCGTGTTCGCGATCGACACCAGCTGAGAGACCCGCGTCGTGCTGTCGCCCGTGATCTCACCGATCTCACGCAACCGCAGCCCAAGCCGCCGCAACAACGCGATCCGCCGCAACCGCGGCGACAGCCCCGACAGCACCTTCAGGGCATCATCGAGATCCAGTCGTCGCTGAAACAGATCCTCCCGAGCCTGCGGCTCAGGAGTTCGGCTCCCATCGACCTCGCCTCTGACCCGCAGAGGGTCATGATCGTTCGCCAGCCCCTCCAACTCCCACGCCTCGCGCTGCGCGGTGCGAAACAGCCACGCCTGCCAGTTACGCTGACGGTCCGGCTGGACGCGCAGGAACTGCGCCCACGCGAACGGGCGCGCATCCTCCACGATCTGCCAATCGCTGTAGCCCACGGCGCCCGCGACGGTCCGCAGCAGCTCGTCGCTGTAGGTCCGAAACAGCTCCGCCTCATCACCGCGGACCGCCGGACGGGAATCCTGGTCAGCCATAGCAACCGACCAAGCCGCCGAGAACTCGAAACGAGCAAAATCGTTCCCCTCAGGCTCGTCGCCTCCGACGCGGCGGCGAGGCGCCGCCGAACGCCTCGTTCATGCGCTCGACCTCGCGCTCTGAGGGCGCGTAGTGCGCGTAGATCTGCGTCGTCTTCAGATCCGCATGCCCGAGATATTCCGAGATCGTCCGCAGCGGCACGCCGGCCGCCGCCAGCGTCGTCGCGAACGTGTGCCGCAGGTCGTGAAAGCGGATCTTGCGCACGCCGGCGGCCTCGCACGCCCCCTGAAAGCGGCGCGTGACCTTGGTCCGGTCCATCGGCGTCCCAAGCTCCGGATGCGCGAACACCAGGTCCTCGTCGTCGGCGAACACCGTCCGGAGCCGCCACTTCTTCAGCTCCAATGCCAGCCGATCGGTCAGCGACACCGAGCGCCGCGTGCTCAGGTCCGACTTCCCCTCGCCGGAGTGCTCGCCTCGCACCCATGCGTTCCGGACCCGGACGCGCTGAGCCGCGACGTCGACATCGCGCCAACGCAGGCCAAGCAACTCGGACTGCCGCAGTCCAGTGGTGCCCGCGGCGAGGACCAAGACGCGCAGCACCGGAGCGAGGGAGTCACGGTCGACCACGACGTCCGGGAAGGCCTCGATCACGGCGTCCAGTTCGGCCAGCTTGAGGAACTGCAGGTCCGGATTGGCATCGCCCGCGCGTCGGCGCCGCGGCCGCGCCGCGCGCGCCACGGGATTCGCCGGCGTCCACCCCTCCTCGACCGCCAGGCCGAACACGGAATGGAGAAACGTCATGGTGTTGCGGACCGTCTTCGGCGTTGGTCCCTTCGCGAGCATCGCGCCGGCGAGACGCTCGATATCACGGGTCGTGACCGACGCGACTTTGCGCTTGCCGAGCGCGGGCGAGATGTGGACCCGTTGCATCGATTCGCAGTTCTCGCGATACGACAGCCGGATGCCCTTGATTGCCAGCCGGTCGCGCAGCAGATCGGCAGCGCGGTCGACGGTCACGGTCTCGGCGATCGGATCCGCTGGGCGACGCTGTGCCTCCTCAGCCTGAACACGACGGAAGGCTTGCTCGGCCTGGGCTCGCGTGCGGCCGTCCGCCGAACCCGGGGTGCGCTTGGGACCGAGACGGCGGTTCAGCCGACGTCCGTCCGCGGTGCGCCAGCGCGCGTAGTACCCACCGGACTTCTCGTAGATCTGGCCGGAGCCGTATGGACGCTTCATATCCCCTATAGGGGCTGGCGCGAGAAATTGGACCCCAGATTGGACCCCAGCGCCCACCAGCCGACCCCTCAGGAGCGAAGAAAGCCCCGCGTCAGCAGGGCTTTCCTCGAGTCGGGGAGACAGGCCACGAACGACCGCGTGACGCCGCGGCGCCGGGCTCGTGTGTTCCGGCGTGTGTGACGCGACGCAGTCATCGCCCGTCCCCGCGGATCAGCCGGAGCGGCGCGGCGGCGCCAACGCGGTCGTGCGCCTCCCGGATCTTGCGCCGGGCGCGCGCCTTGTCCGGGTGCCCGTAGAGCTGCACCACGAGCTTGCCGCCGTCCTTGTGCCCGAGCTGCTCCGCGATGACGTGCGGCTCCAGCTAGGACGTTGAGGGCGTACCAGCCCCAGTAGTGGCGCGTCGCGAGGTAGAGGCTCGTGTTGCCGAGTCCCGCCGCGGCGCACACGCGGTTCCAGTGATGGATGCGGCTCGTCGGCGTGTAGTGCGTCCCCCGCAGCGTCGTGAACACGAACGGGCTGCGCGCGTCGTCGCGCTTCATCCGCATCACGACGTCCCGGCCGCGAGCGACGACCGCGATCGTGTACGGGCCGTACTTCGGCTCGGTGAAGGTCCGCGTCTTCGCGTTCCACTGCTCGACGACGTCGACCTCGCCCTCCTCCCAGCGGATGCGTTCCCAGCGGAGCGCGTCGAGCTCACTCGGCCGAGGACCCTCGACCATCGCGAACTCCAGGTACGCGGCAAAGCTCGGCGGCGTGAGTTCGCGCGCGAGCGCCACAAGGCGCTCCATGCCCTCCTGCGTCGGCGGCTTGCGATCGCGGTTGCCCTTCGTGCGCTTGAGCCCGAGCCCGGCGAACGGGTTGCGCTCGAGCAGCCGGCCCGCCTTCGCGCTCATCGCGTCGTTGAACATCGCGCGCAGCGCGGGCACCGTCCCGTTGCGCTTGCCGCCGGCCAGCCACTCCGCCACGACCGCATCGCTGACGTGATCGAGCGCCAGCGAGCCATAGCGCTGCACGAATGCGCCTGTGCGCTCGCAGTTGTGGATGTTGGTCGACTCCTTGGGTCGCGCAAACAGGGGTCGGTCGTCCACCGCCGCTGGAACTCGGCCACAGTGACACCGCTCATGCCACGCCGGAGACGCGTGCGGGCCTCCTCGCGGGCAGCCTTGGCCTCGGTCCTCGTGCGGAAGGTCCCCGGCCCGCCGAGCACCTTGCTCACGCTGAGCAGCTTGCCCGTCGACGCGTCGTAGGCCTGCGCGCGGTACCGCCCGCTCGGCAACTTCTGGATACTCATTCCTCTGCCCTCCCACGCGCCCAGGCGACCGCCCGGCTCGGCATGAATCGACGAGCGCGGAGCCCCCAGGTCTCGGACGGCATGCCAGCGCGCACGAGACGATCGACGGTCGTCACGCTCACACCCATGATCCGCGCCAGCTCCTCGCGACTGACGTAGCGCTCGGGCTCGATGCCACTGCGCGGCACCTGTCTGTCCAACTCGGCTCGCACTCCGATCACTCCCCTGCTCCGCCTCGAACCGACGCGCAGTCGCCGGCCCGACAGCACGCCCTCGTCGAAATAGCGCAGCAGAGTGCACGGGTGATGCGGAGTCGCTCGGCGGCTCCCGGGCGGTCAGCAATGGCTCGAACTCGACCCGTGGCGGCAGCGGTCATCGCTGCGGGATGTGGCATGGGTGCTCCCTTCGGGTGGGTGGTTGGTCGCACAGCTCTTCGCGGGCGATTCTGCGCATCTCACGCTCTCGCGCCCGCCCGTTCTCGGCCAGGAGGCCTTGAAGGGCTGTGAAGTGGCCCTGGCCGTGGAACTCGTAGACACCGCGGCGCAGGTCGGACGCGGCCGCGGCGATCGCGAGCTGCGCCGTGTCGCGCGAGCGAGCCAGGATCTGCGCATGCACGAAGGCCTCGCGGTCGGCGCGCAACTGCTTGAACGTCGTCGAGTAGCGCCGCGACTTGGTCACGCAGCGACCGCGGTAGCCGAAGGCGTGCGCGTTGCGCGCGAGCTTGCGGTCGGCGACCTGGGCGTCCAGCGCGAACGCGTGCCGGAGGTACTCGCGCACGTGCGGTCGCACGGCGAGCTCGTCGACCTCTTGCTCGGTCACGCGGCGCAGGAGGCCGCCGGCCTGCTCGGTCGCCTTGGTGGCGTACTTGGCGAGGTAGCCGGCGCAGCGTCCCGCTTCGTTTGCGTCGATGTGCTGGACGTCAAGCTGCGCGCCCCAGCGAGCGAAGCCACCGCCGGCCTCGGCCGGAACGGGCACGGTCACCGCGGCCGCCGCATCCCTAAGCGCGTGCTCGAGCAGCTCGACGGTGAAGCGGCGGTCGGGCGCGCGAACGACGTCGCCCCGGTACTTCGGCATCGCCTCGTCGAGGCGGATCACGACGTGCACGTGCACCAGGCCGCGCTGTTGGTACTCGGCGACCTTGACGTAGGCGGCGCGCACGAGCTGATTGAGACGCTTCTGGGTGATCCCCAGCCGTCGCGCGAGCTGGCGCGGAAGGTAGATCGTCGTGCGGCGCCAGAGCTCGCCGAGCAGGCTGTTCCACAGCAACGCGCCGTCGTACTCGAAACACTCGCGACACAGCGCCGCGCCGAGGCACTCCTCGCCCTCATCATGGACCGTGTTGCAGCTCAAGGACACACCGTGCGGGCAGACGGGCGCGTCGCGCCGTGGCCGGCAGCGCTTCGCTTGACCGTCCGCGCCCAGCGCACGGGTGTGGACGGCGCCGAAGCTGGGCGCCGTCAGCGTCGCGAAGACGATCGGATGCGCGCTGACGGTGTCCGGCACGCCCTTGCCCCCGCGCAGCCCAGCGGCGATCAGGTGATAGGCGTCCTGCCGATAGCGCTCCGCGCACGCCGGGCAGATCGCTTCGCGCCGGTTCCCGCACGCCTTCCTAAGCACGCCGTCAGGCTCGGCGGCCGTCGACCACGCAGAGCGCCAGCGCCCGTCCTCCCCACAGACGTCGGTGTGGCCCTTCAGTCGCACGGGTCGCGCGCAGTAGCCGGTCGACTTCAGCTGCCGTTCGAGCTGCACGAAATCGGCGCCTGTCGCGCGTTCAACCAGCTCCGCGACGAGATCGGGCGTGATCTCGGTCACGCCGCTCGGCGCTGGCGACGACTCAGACGCCGAAGCCATCACACGCCTACCGTCCTGGAAGGCCTCGCCGAACAGTACGCCCACGACCTGCTCGGCGACATCCTCGGGAACACCTTCGGGCGGTCCAGCCGGCCGCGGTCACGCAACTCGACGGTGACCATCACCTAGACGCCGGGCACGCCGCCGCCGATCCGCGCGTTGCCCGAGACTGTCGAGGACCGGACCGGCGCGTGATCACCTGCTCGTCGTATGCGAACCGGCACACCGTCTACAGCGCGGCGACGTTCTGCCCGGTGTGTGGGCTGCGGCCAACGACCGACATCGTGCTGGAACTGATCCAGCCTCACGGGACATGCTGGCAGCGGAAGACCGGATCGAAGAGGACGAGCGCGAGAGCCCTGCGGGCGGGCGGCGTGTTCGAGCGCCTCGCGGTCGACGTGCTCAAGTCGGTGGTCAGCGTGTTCGAGAGCTTCGCGCGTCAGCAGTTTCGCGAGCGCGTGTCCAACGCCGAAGAGCTGACCTCCGACAGCGGCAACGTCTTCCAGCGCCTCGACCACACCGCTGCGCTGTTCTCAGAGCACGCGGGCGTCGACTTGATCGCGATCGCCGGCCAGGGCCGCTGGCAGGATCTCAGGTCGCGTTCGCGTCCGGCACGTGCTCACCCACGGCGACGGGATCGTCGATGAGTGCTTCCTTACACAGGTCCCGAACAGCCCGCTGAAGGACAGCCAGCGGCTGGTGATCCGCCGCGCTGACGCGGAGGCCGCGCTCGGCGACCTCGCAGCGCTGGTCCGCGGGCTGACGGCCAGCTCACCACGGAGAGTGGGAGACGGATCGGTTTGTGATCAACCCCTACGGCGTCGATGAGGACGCAGAGCGCGAAGGGTTCCGCTGGCTGCTGGGCAAGGCCCGGCCGCGACGAGGTCGATCTCTACGAGCTTCGCCACGCCTGCGCGACGCCGCTGTTGACGACCCGCGCCTAGGTGACGCAGTTCGGTGGCGAGCACGGCGGACCGTGGCGACTCTGGCGCGTCGACCTCGAGGGTGGCGACCGGCGCTACGTGTCGTTTCCGGCGCACACCGAGGCCGCGGTCTCGGTGGGGACGAAGCGGGTCGTCACCGAGACCTGCCCCGACGGCTTCCGCCCTCATGCTGCGCCACCGTGCTCTACGGCGAGCCCTTAGCGACGGGTCACCACCACATCCGTGGGCCTTGACAGCGGTGCGTGTGAGCACTAACCCTTCCAGCTCGGTTTAGTTGGGCGAGAGGAGAAATCATGCGTGCACTGAGTTGCGGCGTAGCCGTCCTGCTGCTCACAGGGGTGATGGCTGCGCCTGCGGCGGCCAGAGATCCGGGGGCGGAAGAGTTGTCGATCACCAAGTCGAGCTTCGGCTCGGTCGGCAGCCAGCCGGTCGACCGCTACACGCTCGCCAACCACGACATGTCGGTCTCGATCCTCACCTACGGCGGGATCGTGCAGGCCGTCAACGTGCCCGACCGGCGCGGGCAGGAGGCCAACGTCGCGCTCAACTTTGCCAATATCGCCAGCTACACGAGGAACGGCGATTACCGGGGCGCGATCATCGGACGCTACGGCAACCGGATCGCCAAGGGCCGCTTCACGCTGGACAACACGCAGTACTCGCTGGACATCAACAACAACCCGAACACCCTCCACGGCGGCTTCAGCGGCTTCAACGGCAAGGTCTGGGCAGCCACGCCGGTCCAGACGCCGGATTCGGTCGGCGTCAAGCTGACGTACACTTCGCCCGCCGGCGAGGGGTGCACGCCCGGTCGAACCAGCGTGCCGGCCTGCTCGACGGGCTTCCCGGGCACGGTGCCCGTCACCGTCGTGTACTCGCTGGACGCCCGCGACAACCTGCGGATCGACTACTCGGCGACGACCGACGCGCCGACCGTTCTCAACCTCACCAACCACTCCTACTGGAACCTCGGCGGCGCAGGGTCCGGGACGATCTACAATCACCAGCTCAAGCTCAACGCCGACCGCTACACACCGATCGACAGTACCTCGATCCCGACCGGCGCGCTTGACCCGGTGGCCGGCACTCCGATGGACTTCCGCGACTTCCACTCGATCGGCGAGCGGATCGGCGAGAACTTCCAGCAGCTCCTCATCGCTCGCGGCTACGACCACAACTGGGTGCTCAACCGGCTTCCCGGCGATAGCACCAGCCTGGTCGAGGCAGCCACGCTGCACGATCCGGCCAGCGGCCGCGTACTGACGGTCTCCACCGATCAGCCGGGGATCCAGTTCTACTCGAACAACGGCAACGGGGTGGCGCTCGAGACCCAGCACTTCCCGGATTCGCCCAACCACCCGGACTTCCCCTCGACGGTCCTGCGCCCCGGGGAGACGTACAAGACCACCACGGTCCTGAGCTTCGCGACCGACGCCACCAGTGCCGACGACAGCCTCTCCGGCACCGTCCCGGCGACGCTCGCGCTCACGCTCGGGACTCCCGCGACCTTCGGCCCGTTCACGCCCGGCGCGACGCAGACCTACGAGTCCTCGACGACCGCCAGCGTCATCAGCACCGCCGGCGACGCGACGCTGAGCATCGCCGACCCGAGTTCAGTCGCCAACGGCCACCTGGTCAACGGCGCCTTCTCACTGCCCGAGCCGCTCCAGACCCGGGCCCGCAACGCCGCCAACACCGGCACGACGTACGCCAACGTCGGCTCCTCGGCCTCGCCACTGACCCTGCTGACGTGGAACGGCCCGGTATCCAACGACCTGGTCACGCTCAACTTCAGCCAGCTGATCAAGGCGACCGACGCACTGCGCACCGGTACCTACAACAAGACGCTGACCGTCACGCTGTCGACCACGACACCGTGATCGCCGGCGGCCGCGACGCGCTGGTTCAGCGCGTCGCGGCCGTCCAGGTCATCCTCGTCGCCGAGCAGCGCAGAGAACGAGCCGCGCACCGCTGCGGTGTGCCCACGCGTCGTCCACGTCGGTCTCGCGCCGATCGAGGAAGCCCATCGGGTCCAGCCATCCCTTCTGGCGACAGTAGACGTCGAACCTAAGCGCCATCTCGCCGTCCAACTCGCGCTTCGAGGCAAAGGGAGCAGCGATGACGACGTCGCCAGAGTGGTGTTTGTCGACGATCTCGCGACCCTTGTCGAGTCTCAGGACCTGCTTGACGGATCAGTCGCAGGACGTGCTTGACGCGCGGCCTAGGTTTCGTAGGGGTCCTGGGGTTCTTTGTTGTTGATCTCTGTCTCATAACTTCTCCTGCCCGGCGCTGGCAGAGAGTTCCGTTGACGTTGTCCCTGCTCGCGGTTGGTGTGGGCGGCTGCCCTTGACGACGACGACCGGCCGGTTGCTGGTGCGGCGGATCGTGCGGGTCTCGTCGTCGAGCTCGACGGCGAGCGTGTGCTCTGAGACGTGGACGCGGACGATGCGGCCGGCGTGGACGCGCCCGAGCGCGACGCGTTGGCGGCAGACGACGATCACGCCGGTGGCGCTGACGCGACGCTGAACGGTGATCGGTTCGGTCGGTGGGCGTGGCGGCGGGCCGGCGGGGCGCGCGCCCTGCAGGCGCTGGACTTGGTCGCGGGTGAGCGGGTTGGGCCGGACGCGCAGCAGTTCGCGCGTGTCGGGGTCCAGGAACATCAGCGTCTGCGCTTCGACGCGGACGATCACGGGCCTGCCGCCGAGGATCTCGGCGGCGAGGATCTGCTGGCCGGCGAGGCCGACGAGGCCGCTGTTGTTGACCGCGCGGTCGACCTCGACCGCCGCCCCGTCTGGGTCGGCCGGCGGCAGCGGCGGCGGGCCGGCCGGGTCGGCGCCGTCGCGCCGCGAGCCTGGCGAGGTCGCTGATGCTCAGGTGCGAGCGCAGGCTCTTGACGCGCGCGCCGTTGATCGTGAGGTGGATGACGTCGACGCTGGCCCAGAAGCGCACGGTCTGACCCGGCCCTGGCGGGGCCGAGCCAGAACTGGCGCTGGCAGACCATCAGGTTCCCCGACGGCGGGACCAGCGCGATCGAACTCGACCGGCCCGCCCGCGACCGGCTCGCCGGCGCCGGCGTCGATGGCGCGCTCGGCGGTCGGCGTGCTGGCCGGCTCCGGGACCGACGCCAGGCTGCGCGGGGAGCCACAGCGGCAGCAGCTCGCGCTGCTCGGCCGACGCCGGCTGGAAGCGCTCGGCGGGCGTGACCGGCGCCGTGGCGTCGAGCGCCTGGTGCGGCCGCTCGGCGTTGTAGCCGCGCACCCAGTCATCGAGCGCGGCCTGCGCCGCCAGCAGCGAGCCGAACGGGCGCGCGTCGTCGAGCAGCTCGCGCCGCAGCGTCTGGTGGAAGCGCTCGATCTTGCCCGGTCGTGGTCGGCGAGCGCGGCGCGGTGAGCCGGTGCGCGATCGCGTTGCGCCGGCAGATCTTGTCGAAGAGCACCTCGCCGCCGCGGCCGAAGCGGGCGGTGAACTGCTTGCCGTTATCGGTCAGCACCTCCTCCGGCGCCCCATAGCGCTCCAGCGCCTCCGAGAACGCGAGGCAGATCGCGCGGCCGGTCGCGCGCTCGATGACCCGGCGATCACGCAATAGCGCGAGTGATCATCCACGCCGGTCACGATCCGCGCCTCGCGCAGCTCGCCGGTCGACGACGTCGACGAGCATCGGCCCGCAGACGATGTCCAGCTGCCAGAGCTGCCATCGCCGCCGGCCGCTGCCAGCGCACGTAGTCCGAGCGCTTCCGGCGCCGCGAGCGCGCGACTACGAGCCCGTGGCGGACGAGGATCCGGTGCACCGTCGCGCGCGACGGCATCGGCTCCGGCGGCACCGGGGCCGCGCATCAGCTCGTGCACGATCCGCTGCGCACCCCACCTCGGATGCGCGCGCCGCAGCTCACACACCGCCGCCTCCACCTCCGAGCGAGGCCTGATTCGGGCTCGACCGCGGCCGCGACGAACGATCCGCCAACCCCGCCACGCCCGCCTCGCGATAGCGCGCCACCCACGCATGCACCGACTGACGCGACACGCCCACCTCCGCCGCCACCTCGGTCACCGCGGCGCCATCCAGCACCGCCATCACCGCCCGATACCGCTGCTCGATGACCGACAACGCCACCAACGCCAATCCCGGCCTCCCGCGCCAAAGCGCGAAAGCCGATCACGGCCAGCGGCGTCAACCATCTCCTGAGACCGAAGTGTCAAGCACGTCCCGAGACAGGACACGATCTCGCGACCCTGCCCGGTGAGGATCTTCTCTACGACATCAAGGCGGCCTTCGGCCGCGGCCGGCTGCGCGCGGCTCGCTTCGCTCGCCGTGCTCGCTGGCCAACACCACGACCACGTGCACGGGGAAGCGCCCGGGCAACGAGACGGCGCCGGGCAGCGATCTCGCTCAGGTAGCTGCGGCGATCGCGTCAGTCTAGGTCTAGGCGACCGCTACGCGGCGAGCTGACGCTCGGGCCTGTCGGCCTCGCCTTGACAGCCGCGCCCGCGTCCGCTGATGTGCTGGTCAAGGGGTGCAGGCCAGGGCCTGCCGACCGGATGTCGACCACCGCGACGGCAACTTCGGGACGGACCGCGTGTGTAGCCGAGCACTACCCGCGTGTGTGGTTCGTGTGTGGTCCGGGCCCGAAGGCGCCAATCCGGTGCGTCTTGACCAGTCGTCACCGAGCCGCCGTTGAATGCCTCCGAAGCCGCCCGGAAGGCGGGCTTCAGACGACTGCGGAGGACCCTCGGGTCCTCCGCAGTTTCTATCGGGGAGACAGGATTTGAACCTGCGGCCGCCCGGCCCCCAGCCGGGTGCGCTACCAGACTGCGCCACTCCCCGAAACGTCGTCCTCCGAAGCGGGCGACGGGAATCGAACCCGCCCTAAGAGCTTGGAAGGCTCCTGTGCAACCACAACACTTCGCCCGCGGGCGGACTCGAGAGAGATGATATCGGTGGGCCACGCGTGTTGCGAGAACGCCGATTTGGGGAATCAAGGCGTCATGCAGATTCCTGGCGTCCACATCGAGACACTGCATAACCCGGTCCGCTACACGTACGCGCAGATCGAGAAGGCGTGCGCGATCGCGCAGATGCTCAATCGGGGGAAGCTGGTGCTCGTCGAGCCGCCCGAGCGCTGAGCGGACGTAGCCGCCCGCTCGCTGGGGGGAGGGGAGCGCGGGGTCAGGGGTCCGGGGCAGCGTTGGGAGGCGCGTCCGAGAGCGGGTCATGAGCTCAGCCGCGCCGCCGCGGCCGCGGCCTCTTGCTCGCCGTGCACGGGCATCAGCCGGACGGCCAGGGCGGCGCGGCGAAAGCGGGCGTTGCGGGCGATCTGAATCGCCAGCGTCGGGCCCGGGAGGGGATCGGAGCTCTGGCGCGAGGTGCGGACGAGGTGGACGCCCGCGGCGGGCCGGGTCAGCGGCACGACGACGTAGCCGCTGTGCTCGCTGCGCACGTAGAGGTACTGCACGCGGGCGAGGTCGAGCCGGCGCGCGCCCACGGCGACCCGCGAACCGTCGGTCAGCACCGCCGAGACGCGCGCGCTCGCGGCGCCCCACGAGGGGAAGAGCACGTCGGCGCTCTCGCGCGTCGCCGGACGTCCGCGCGTGACGGTCCAGCGTGTCTCGATCCAGCCAGGGGTGAACCTGTGGTCGACCCTTACGGTTACGCCCGCAGCCGTCACCGTCCCCGAGGTGCGCAGATCGCTGAACGGGCCTGCGTAGGCGCGGCCGACGTTGCCGGCGGGAATCCGGCCGGCGCCGTGTGGCGCGCGGGTCAGGCGAAAGGGCGCGACACCCGCGAGCACACGGGTGCGAGCCACCTGGGAGGCCATCACGCGGCGGCCGGCGACATCTCGCACTATCACGCCGAACGACGCGGGCGGACGGCCGCCGATGTTCGCCGCCACCTCCTGGTCAGCGTCGAACAGGCGGGCCAGGTCGAGCCCGCCGTAGGGGAACGCCTTCTGGTTGACCGCGACGATCGCCGTGTTGTAGGTCGGGGTGGTCACGGCGAGGCGGCCGATGTCGGGGTCGTAGGCGTACAGCGCCGGCGGCTCGCTCGCGGCCCGCCCGCCGAGCCCGGCGTCGATGGCGCGCGCGGCGTTGGCCTCGATCCGCGTCAGCGCGAGCCGCGCGCTGCCCGGTCCCTGCGGCACGGCGCTGACGTCGAACAGGACCGGATCGGGCACGCCGCCCGAGCGCGTCGCGAGCCGTCCGTAGAACGCCAGGCCGTTGTCCAGCAACGCCTTCGCCCACGCGCCCCAGCGCGGGCTCGGCAGCAGCGTGTCCGAGGACGCGAGCGCGACCAGCGCCTCCTGCGTGAGCCCGAGCTTCTTGGCCTGATGCCAGCGGTCGAAGCCCAGCCCGGAGTCCCAGTTCAGGTAGCCGGCGTGCGTCCAGTAGCCGCTGATCACGCGCTCGATCCACTGGTGCATCAGCGTCCGCTGAGCCGCCGGCAGGGCCGGCATGCCCGCCCGCCGCGCCTGGTCGTAGAAGCGCGCGAACGTGAGGACGATGTTCGCGTACTCGGCGCTGTCGACGTTGCGCGGGGAGTTCGCGCTCGAGAACGGGAGATAGTGGAAGCGCATCCCGGGCCCGAACGTCCCGGCTCGGGCGGCCGACCCGCGGGCGCCCGCGAAGAAGCGCGCGAGCTGGAGGCGGAGGTCGTGGCGCAGCAGCGTCGTGTCGCCGGTCACGGTCGCGTCCGCGGCATAGATCAGCGCGTACCAGTTGACCTGGTTGAGCCGGATCGTCGGGTAGCGCCAGAACGCCCCCCGCGCGGTCGCGTGGATCGCGGAGCGGATCTTCGCGACCGTGGCGGCGGGGAGCCCGAGCGCCACGCGCGCCCGGTAGGCGTAGACGAGCCCGTCCACCACCTCGGCGTCGAAGACCAGGTGCTGGGCGGCGTGGGGATCGGTCATCGAGTTCACCCAGCCGGGCGCGTGGGCCTGCCCGACCCCGGGGCGGGTGACGAACGGCGTGCCCGACACGAGCCGGTCGGCCAGCAGCCGCGCGCGATGGTCGTTGCGCGCCGGCCCTTCGTGGCCCCGCATCGCCGCGACGGCGTGGGTGAGCAGCAGCATCGAGTTCGCCATCGGCTCCACCCCGCCGCGACCGAGCTTGTAGTAGCCGGCGTGCTCGTCCCACGTGGCGTCGACGCGCGCCTGCATGTCGTCGGCGAACGCCCAGTAGCCGGCGTCGTCGTAGCCCCATGCGGGAGCGGCGAACGCCAGGGTGACGGCGAGAGCGGCGAGGAGGGTCCGGAACATGACTCCACGATCCGGCTCGCGCGCCGCTTTTCACACCGGATTCAGGGGTGGAGTGCCGGCACCGAAGGTGGACGGTGGCCCCACCCTTGGTGCGCGGCACTCCGGGCGCTGCCCGACGTACAGTGCTGACGTGCCCGATTCACCCCTGGACGCCCACGTCGCCACGCCGCAGGACCTCAAGGACCGGATCGCCGCCGAGCGACGCGGCACACCGTTCCTGCTCTACCGCGACGTCGACGACCAGCAGGTGATCGTCGACCTGCACCCGGTGGGCGAGCGGATCACGATCGGGCGCCGGCCGTCCAACGACATCGTGCTCGACTGGGACTCGGAGGTCTCGCGCGTGCATGCCGCGCTGGAGCGGATGGGCGATTCCTGGACCGTCGTCGACGACGGCCTGTCGCGCAACGGCACCTATCGCAACGGCAACCGGGTCACGAGCCGCCAGCGGCTGGGCGACGGCGACGTGCTGAGCATCGGCGGCGTCGCGATCGCCTTCCGCGCGCCGGCGGGCGAGTCGGTGTCACGGCCGACGGTGACCGCGCTGGGCCCGCACGTCGGCGAGCTGCTGACGCCCGCGCAGCGGCGGGTGCTGGTGGCGCTGTGCCGGCCGTTCCGGGACTCGACCTACGCCACCCCGGCCACCAACCAGCAGATCGCCGACGAGCTCGTCGTCTCGGTGGACGCCGTCAAGAGCACGCTGCGCGCGTTATTCGAAGTGTTCGGCGTGGACGCGCTGCCGCAGAACCAGAAGCGCGCGAGCCTGGCGCTGCAGGCGCTGCGCACGGGCGTGATCACCCGCCGCGACCTGTGAGCAGCTTCGTCAGCTTGTTCTCGGGCTGGCTGCCGACCCACAGCGTCCCCTTCCCCGCGCTCAGGGAGAACGGGTTGACCGGCAGCCTGACCGGGTCGCCGACCACGCGCGAGCTGCGCTCGTCGATCGTGTAGAGGTCGCTCGAGTTGTAGTTCGTGACGTACACGACCCCGTTGCCGAGCGTCAGCTGGCGCGGGTGCTTGCCGACGCTGATCGGGATGATCGCGCCGGTCGCGGTCATCACCTTGTAGACGGTGTCGTCGTTCGGGGTCGCGATCCAGAGCGCGCCGTTGCGGTACTCGACGTCCTCGCCGTGCGTGCCGCCGACCTGGACGGTGCGGACGATCTGCCCCGTCTTCGGATCCACACGCTGGATGCGGGCGCGGCGGCGGTTGAGCACCCAGACCGCGCCGGGGCTCGTCGTCAGCGAGATGATCCCGTACGGGACGGGGATGGTGGCGAGGATCTGCCCGCTCCGCGGGTCGACCTTGGCGAGGATGTCGGGCTGGTCGTTGCCGGGCACCAGGCCGACCCAGAGGGCGCCGCCGCCGACCGCGATCGAGCCCGGGGGCTGCGGCATCGTCCAGCGCTTGGAGACACGCCCGCTGCGGGGGTCCAGGCGGACGACCCGGCGCGCGCGCGAGACTGCCAGCCAGAGCGCGCCGAAGCCCTCCGCGGCGCCGTTGACGCCGATGCCGACGTTCGGCCGGGCCGAGCGGACCTTGCCGGACGCGGCCGAGACGATCGCCAGCCGCGAGCTGCGGAACGAGCCCACGAACACGTTCGGGCCCGCCAGGCGGACGACGTTCGGGCGCTCACCGACCTCGGTCTCCCCCACCGCCTTGATCTGGGCGACGGTGGCCACGGGCGGCTTCGGCTGGGGCGTGATCGAGGGAGCGGCGGGCGGCGCCTTGTTGTCGTCGCCCACGCCGAGCGCGACCGCCGCGATCACGCCCGCCGCGGCGGCGGCCAGCAGGGCGCCGATCAGCAGCGCCGGGCGGCGCGAGCGCTGGATCCGCGAGCGCTCCTGGCGGACCGTCTCGGCGTCGTCCGCCTGCGTGACCTCGACCGGCGCGGGGCGGGCCGCGCTGACGGTCTCTGACTCGATCGGCGCGGCCGCGCCCTTGGCCACGAGCCGCTCGCGCTCGGCGGGCTGGGTGCCGCGGGCGGCGGCGACGGCGGCACGGCCGAGGTCGCCGGCGGACGGATAGCGCTCGTCGGGGTCCTTCGCGAGCGCGCGCGCGACGACCTCGTCGAGCGCCTCGGGTACGTCCGCGTACTCGCTCGGCTTGGGCGGGGGCTCTGAGAGATGGGCCCACAGCTTCGCCTCGTCGCCCTCGCGGTCGAACGGAACCGTTCCGGTGAGCGTGTAGAAGAGCAGGCAGCCGAGCGCGTAGACGTCGGCGCGGGCGTCCACGCGGTCGCCGCGGATCTGCTCAGGCGCGACGTAGTCGAGCGTCCCCACCCAGTGTCCGGGCTTGGTCTGGCCGGCGACGGAGAGCACGTGCTTGGTGAGCCCGAAGTCGGTCAGGTAGGCGTGGTCCTCTGGGCCGAGCAGGACGTTGGCGGGCTTGATGTCGCGATGCACGAGCCCGGCGGCGTGCGCCGCGTCGAGCGCATTGGCGGTCTGGGCGATGATGCGCGCGGCGCGCTCGGGCGCGAGCCGGTGCTCGCGGCGCACGAGGCTGCGGATGTCGTCGCCGGCGACATAGCGCATCGCGATGTAGGCGATGCCCTTCTCCTCGCCGGAGTAGTAGATCGGGATGACGTTCGGATGGTCGATCGACGCCGCGATCTTCGATTCGCGCACGAAGCGCTGCCGGACCGTCTGGTCCTCGAGCAGGCCGGGCGCGATCACCTTCAGCGCGACGGTCCGGTCCAGACCCAGCTGCGTGGCCCGGTAGACCACCCCCATGCCGCCGCGGCCGGCGACGGATTCGATGCGGTGGCCGGCGAAGACGGTGCCTGGACTGAGCTCCCCCACGCCGGTGAGGTATATCGACCGCTCGCGTTCGCCCAGCATGCTCTGTGTCGTAACGGGCGCCGAGCGCGGATGTGACGGAGGTGCCTCAGACCGATCGGCCGCGAGGCGGAGGCTCAGCGGGGGACCAGGGAATCGAACCCCAATCTGCGGTTTTGGAGACCGCCATCGTAACCATTAGACCAGTCCCCCGAGCGGGCACATCGTAGCGACGGTCTGCCGGTCGGAAGCGCTGACGTACGATGGGTGGCCGTCGCGGGCGTGGTGGAATCGGTAGACACGCCGGCCTTAGGAGCCGGTGCCGCAAGGCGTGGGGGTTCGAGTCCCTCCGCCCGCATGTTGACCCGGCGTGTGCCGGCCCGGTCGACCGCGCGCGTGTCGGACAAGCGTCCAGAGCACCTTAATTGGGCCTCAACCCCAGCGCCGCGCGGCCGATTCACCAGTTGCAAGCTGTTCAGGGCAAACTCGTCGTGAGACGGGGACGCAAAGCTAGAGGTCTCGCAAGGACGCGAGATAGCTCGGCCGCCGGCGTTGACTCGTTTTTCGAGTTATGGCACAAGGAGGTGCCCTGAATTTGTCCAAGTCTCTTCCCACGCGACTGACCGCGACCGTCCTGGTGGCGGGCGCGGTGTTCGCGAGCGGTGGCGCGGCCGCGCAGGCGGTTCCGTCGGCACCGGCGCGGCTCGCGGCGGTCGCCCGCACGGCGCCGAGCCGGACCGTCGTCGCCATCGTCCAGTTCAAGCCGAGCGTCTCCGAGCGCGCCGCTCGCGCGACGATCCGCCGCCACGGCGGCAAGGTCTTGAGCCGCGTGCCCTTGATCAACGGCCTCGCCGTCAAGGTCACCGCCAAGCAGGCGCGCGCGCTCAAGAGCGAGCGCGGCGTCGTCAACGTCACGCTCAACTCGCGCGTCCACAGCACCGGCATCGACTCGGGCCGGCTCGCCGCCAACTACCCGAAGACGATCAACGCCCACAAGCTGTGGCAGCGGGGGATCACCGGCAAGGGCGTCGGCGTCGCCGTCATCGACACCGGCGTGACCGGCAATCTGCCGGACTTCATGGACGCGGACGGCAACTCGCGCGTGATCGCTAACGCCGTCACGAACCCGCGGGCGACCACCGCCGGCGACGGCTTCGGCCACGGCACGCACGTCGCGGGCATCATCGCCGGCGACTCGCTGACCCGCACGCCGTCGGACCCGTTGTACGGCCGCTACATCGGCGTCGCGCCGGAGTCCAACGTGATCGCCGTCAAGGCCGCCGACGAGCAGGGCAACTCGACGATCCTGGACGTCATCAACGGCATCCAGTTCGTCGTCGACCACAGGGCGGACCTCAACATCCGGGTCCTGAACCTGTCGCTCAGCACGGACACGCCGCAGAGCTACAGGATCGACCCCCTCGACGCGGCCGTCGAGTACGCGTGGCAGAAGGGCATCGTCGTGATCGCCGCCTCGGGTAACCGCGGCGCCGTCGCGGACGCCGTGCAGTATGCCCCGGCCAACGACCCGTACGTGATCAGCGTCGGCGGCGAGGACGAGACCGCGAATCTCGGCCAGGGCGAGCGCGCCTCGTGGTCGAGCGTCGGCCGCACCCAGGACGGCTTCGCCAAGCCCGACGTGATGGCGCCCGGCGCCCACATCGTGTCCCTGCTCGCCCCGAGCAGCGCATTCGCGACGCTGTGCCCGAACTGCATCATCGGCGGCACGTACTTCAAGGCGGGCGGCACGTCGATGGCGGCGCCGGTCGTGGCCGGCGCGACGGCCCTGCTGCTGCAGGCCCGCCCGACGCTCACACCCGACCAGGTCAAGGCGCTGTTCACGGCCACCGACCGGCCGGTGAAGGGCGGCGGCAGCGCCGGCGTGATCGACGTCGAGCGCGCGCTGCTGACCCCCACCACGTGGACGACGGGCGCCAACAGGGGCCTCGTCCCGAACCTGCTGATCGACTCGCTGAACCGCTCCGGTGTGGACATCGGCCGCTGGACGCGCTCCTCCTGGAGCACGGCGACCGGCGCGCTGGCGGCGGCCTGGGCGCGCTCGAGCTGGTCCTGCGCCGCGTGCGCGACCACCGGCTCGGCGATCGACCCGCAGCGCTCGTCGTGGAGCCGCAGCTCGTGGTCGAGCACCAACGAGGACGCCAGCGCCGAGCAGGCCGAGTACGAGGCCGCCGCGAACGCCAGCGAGGACACCGGCAGCCTCGACGCGCAGCCGCCGGCGGCGGACGCGCAGGTCCCCACCGACGATGCCGCCGCGCCCGCCGATGACGCCGCGCCGGCACCGGACGCCACCGCGACCCCGGAGGCGACCCAGTGAAGCCCGTCAGAAACCGCGCCAGCTGGGGCCGCAAGCAGCGCCCCTGAACCGCACCAACCTCGTCCCGAGCGGCGCACGCCGCTCGGGACGAGCGCTATCGTCGCCCGCGGCATGGCCGACGACGTCGTCCTCGAGCACCCGAACCGCTCCAAGCCGGCCTCGCAGCTCGCCCGGGTCGTGGTGATCGCGCTGCTGCTGGCGTCCGCCGCGCTGTTGCTGATCATCTCGATCGGCGGCTGGAAGACGTTCGAGGGCGACCGCCCGATCCAGCTCGCCTTCATCGCGATCTACGTGCTGATGGCGCTGTTCGTCGCACGCTGGAGCCGCGGCGTGCTCCCGATGGCGGCCGGCCTCGCCGTCTTCCTCGCGATCTTCGCGGCGCTCGCCGCGCCCGGCTGGTTTGACCGTGACAAGCCCGGATTCACGGACCCCGGCCTGAGCTCGTCGGTGATCGGTCTGCTCTGCACGTTGCTCGTCGCGGTACAGCTCGCACAGATCGTGGCGGCGCTGATCGCGTTCCGCCAGCAGTGGAACGTCGAGGTCGAGCGACCGCGGCGGCCGGCCAGCGCCGAGCCCGCGCCGGCCTGATCCCTATGATGGCTGTCCTCCGCCCGGGTGGAGGAACGGCAGACTCGGGGCTCTCAAAAAGCCCTGCCCTTGCGGGCGTGCGGGTTCGAATCCCGCTCCGGGCACTCAGAGCGGCAGCTTGGACCGTCCCTCGCGGCCGGCGCGGCCGCTCTTGGCGACGGCCCTGTTGGACGTCGCGAACGGCTTGCGCAGCCAGCGGCCGAGCGCCCCTGGGGCCCGCCCGGCGACCTGCCCGCCGGTCCCGATCGCGCGTTCGGTCCCGCGCTCCGGGCGCCGCGAGAAGCGCGGGAACAGGAACGCGAGGATGCCGATCAGGATGCACAGCGCGATGACGCCTCCGATGATCATGGAGGCGGTCCTACCCCGGGCGCGCGGCGCTCACGCCAGGTGCGGCGCGAGCGCCTCCGCCAGCGCGGGCGGGGCGACCAGCACGCCGGGGTTCGACGGCCCGACCGGCTCGAGCGTGCGCACCTCGAGCCCGGCGCACTCGCAGATCAACCCGCCGGCCGCGAGGTCCCACGAGTTCAGCCCGTGCTCGTAGTAGGCGTCGAGGCGGCCGCAGGCGGTCCACGCGAGGTCGATCGCGGCGGCGCCGAAGCGCCGCAGGTCGCGCACCTGCGGGAGCAGCCGGGCGGCGATCGCGGCCTGGGCGCGGCGCACCTCGGCGTCGTAGCCGAAGCCGGTGCCGACGAGCGCGGTCGCCATGTCCGCCTTGGTCGAGGCCTGGATCGGGCGCCCGTCGAGCGTCGGCGTTCCGCCTCGCTCGGCCGCGAACAGCTCGTTGCGCAGCGGGTCGTACACCACTCCGACCAGCGTGCCCTGCGCGTCCTCGCAAGCGATGCTGACCGCCCACTGCGGCACGCCGAACAGGAAGTTCACGGTGCCGTCGAGCGGATCGACGATCCAGTGGATGCCGCTCGTGCCGGTGCGGTTCCCGCCCTCCTCCCCAAGGATCCCGTCGTCCGGGCGCGCCGCGGACAGGCGCTCGCGGATCAGGCGCTCGGCGGCGTGATCGGCCTCTGAGACGAGGTCGGTCGGCGTGCTCTTGGCGGAGACGCGCAGCTCGGGGCCGGTGAACGCCTCGCTGAGCAGCGCGCCGGCCTCGCGAGCGACGGATTCGGCCAGCGCGCGCAGTTCGCCCGTGGTCATGCGGAGGGTTCGTGGCGGTCCATGCCCCGTAGCCTCCCATGCGGGGCGCCGCGACGCTCAGTCCTCGCGCACGCGAATGACGGTCTCTTCGCCGTCGGCCCGCGCGGCCAGCGGCGCCTCGCCCGCCCGGTACGCCGGCGGCTCGGGCGGGAGCGGGCGCCGCGGGCGCAGGCCGAGCGCCAGCATGAACGCGCCGGCGGCGAGCAGCACGAGCGGCCACCAGTAGAGCGTCGGCTCGCGACTGCGCGAGACGGTGAAGACGAACAGCCCGAGGTTGATCACGCCGAGGTAGGCCGGCCCGGGGGCGCCGTCCAGCGCGCCGAACGCCAGCAGCCCGAAGCCCGCGCCGAGCAGGACGACCTCCCAGATGCCGGGCAGCATCCGCAGCGGCGTGCCGCCGATCAGGGCGATGAACGCGATCGCCAGCCCGGCCGCGTTCACGAGCTGCTCTGCGTGGCGGGGAGCGGGCTCGCGCAGGGCGAGCGAGCCGAGCACGAGCGCAGCGGCGTAGACCGCGAGCAGCCAGCGATACGGCGTTGGCGAGCCCGGCGCGAACACCCACGAGAGTGCCGCCAGCAGCGAGGCGGCCGTCAGCACCACCGAGATCAGGAGGCAGATCGCGCTGTTTCGCTCGAGCGCGGGCCACAGCGCCAGGCCCGCCGTCAGCGACGACGTCCAGACGATCGTGCCCGCCGGCGGGAGGCCGTGCGCCCGCGCGCCCAGCAGGTCCGCGAGCGAGAAGAACGCCGCGTACAGCAGCCCGAGCCCGGTCACGAGCAGCACCGACTGGTACGCGGGCGGCTGGCCCGCCTCGTTCGGCGCCTGGACGCCGAGCCAGTAGACGAGGGCGCCCACCGCCAGCAGGATCGCGAAGTGCACGCCGGTGTCCAGCCGGTCTTCGAGCCGCAGCTCCTCGAGCGCGATCCCGACGGTCAGCGCGACGGCGCCCGCCGCGATCAGCGGCCCGCGGTGCGGCGGCGGGCGCAGGAACTCTCGCAGACCGCCCGCCAGGCTCATCGCACGCAGCCTATAGGCTCATCCGCCGTGTCCGACCTCGTCATGACCGAGGATCGCGGGGCGGTGCGCCACGTCATCCTCAACCGCCCGGAGAAGCGCAACGCGCTCAACGGGGCGCTCGTCCGCGCCATCGGCGCCGCGCTGCGCGCGGCTGCCGACGACCCCGCCGTCCACTGCGTCGTCCTGCGCGGCGCGGGCCGCGCGTTCTCGGCCGGGATGGACGTGGCGGAGCTCGCGGGAGCGGCCGCCGCGCCCCAGCGCCTGCGCGAGTTCCGCCGCACCTGCCTCGACGCCTACAACCTGGCCGAGACGATGACCAAGCCGGTCGTGGCCCAGATCCACGGCGCCTGCCTGGGCGGCGCGCTGGAGCTCGCGCTCGCCTGCGATCTGCGCGTGCTCGCCGAGGACGCGATCGTCGGGCTGCCCGAGACCCGGCTCGGGCTCGTGCCGGACCTCGGCGGCTCGTCGCGCCTGCCGCAGGTGGTCGGGCTCGGCCGCGCCAAGGAGCTGATCATGACCGGGCGCGTGATCGGCGCGTCGGACGCCGAGCGGATCGGGCTCGCCAACCGGGTCGCGGCCGACGTCGACGCCGCCACGCAGGAGCTGGTCGACGAGCTGCTCGGGTGCGCCCCGGTGGCCGTCGGGCTCGCGAAGCGGCTGATGGACGCCTCGGCCCGGCCGGCGCTGTCGACGACGCTGGAGCTCGAGATCGCCGCCCAGGAGCTGTGCGCCCGCACCGAGGACGTCAAGGAGGGCATGCTCGCGGCCGCCGAGCGCCGCGCGCCGAGGTTCCAGGGCCGCTAGCGGCGCCCGGTGCGCGCGCGGAATAGCTTCGCCTTCACGAGGAACGCCTGGCCGGCCTTGACGGTGACGGGGTGCGACTTGCCCTTCAGGGCGAGCGACACGTGCCCCTTGCCGACTTCGGTGAGCGTGCCGTCGCAGCGGTCGGTGGTGTTGAACGTGGCGCTGCGCGCCGTCGCTGTGCTCGCCCCGCCGACGGCGCGGAAGAAGCCCTTGGCGACCATCGACAGCGATCGCACGATGCCCTTGGCGGGAGCGGAGCCGGCGCACGCCGCCTCGGCCCCCGGCGGCGTCAGCAGCGCGATGTCCATCGCGATCGGCGCGGTCGCCTTCGCGTGCTTGGAGCGCTTCGCCTGGCGCAGCGCGAACATCGCCGCGCGCAGGCGCGCCGTCTGGAGCCGCGCGCTGCGGCTCTGCGGCGCCGCGCCGTTGGCCGCCGAGGCCACCTGGAGCTCGCCCTTGCGCGCGTCCACCGTCGAGCCGACCGGCACCGACGCGACGCCCTTGAGCGGCACGAACCCGGTCTCCTGGAACGGGACCCGCAGCCCGCGCAGCCCCAGCTTGGTGACCACCGGCAGCTTGATGAACACCTCGCCGGAGAGCAGCTTGACGACGGAGTTCACGCCCGCCACCGGCGGCGTGTTGCCGGGCGGCAGGACTTCGCACGCATCGCCCACGCCGTCCTTGTCGGCATCCGCCTGATCGCTGTTCACGATGTCCGGGCAGTTGTCGGTCGCGTCCGGCACGCCGTCGCCGTCGCGGTCGATCACCGGCGGCGGGCTGACGATCGGGATCAGGAAGCCGGCCGTGGCGGGCGTGGCATCCGCGCGGCCGTAGACGTCGATCGCCCGCGCGGACAGCGTGTGGCCGGCCTGTGCGAGCGCGGGGGTCGTGAACGGGGTCGCGCACGAAGCCGGCGCGGCGCCGTCGAGACCGCACGCGAACGTGCCGCCCAGCGGGCTGTTCGTGCTCAGCGCGAATGTCGCGGTCGCGCCGGTCTGCGAGGTCTGCGCGACGGCCGTGTCGGGCTGGTCGAACGGCGACCACGAGACGTCGTCGATGTCCACCGCGGCGCCGGGCGTCTCCATCGGCCCGAAGTTCGAGACGAACACGTCGGTGATCCGCGCGGCGCCCGCGGGGTCTTCGAGGATCACGGGAGTCCAGGCCGTCGGAGCGGACGCGAAGTTGCTCGCGGCGATCGGCGGCGAGCCGTCGCACAGACTGTCGTCGCACGCCGTCACGGACAGCGAGGCGCCGCTCTGCGGGCTGCGGACGAACAGCTCCACCACCCGCTGGCCCGCGGGCAGGACGATGTGCTGCGCCCCGCACGGGACGGACAGGTAGGCACCGCCGTCGCGGCCGTCGCCGGCGACGACGAACGTCGAGCACGACGGCGGAAACACGGTGGCCGACGGCTGGGTGTCGAACGTGGTCACGGTCGGCGCCGGGTCCATCGCCTGCGCCGGCGCGGCCAGCACGAGCATCAGCACGAGCGCCAGAGCGAGGCGCATCAGCTCGCCTTCCGGGCGGCGAACAGCCGCGCCTTGATCAGGTAGGACTGGCCGGCCTTGACCGTGACCGTGCGCGCCTTGCTGGCGACCGCGACGTGGCCCTTGCCGACGTCCGTGCGCGTGCCGTCGCAGCGATCCTGCGTGACCCACGTCGCGTCGCGCCCGGTGCTCGTCCCGGCCGCGCCGACGATCCGGAAGACGCCCTTGGTCGTGCTCGCCGTCAGGCTGCGGACCGTCGTGCGGCCGCGGCCCTTGATCGGCCCCGTGGTCGCGGTGGTGCTCACGCACGCGGCCTCGGCGTGCGGCGCGCTCTGGAGCACGAAGTCGGTCGCGAGCGGCGTGCGCGACGTGGACGCCGCTCGCTGCTGGCGGATCAGGAACATCCCAGCGGCGACGATCGCCGAGCGCCGGCTGCCGCCCGCGCCGATCCGGCGCCCGTCCGCGCTGGCCGCGATCGACAGCCGGCCCTTGCGCGCGTCGACGACCGTGTCGACCGGCAGCGCGGCGACGCCCTTGAGCGGCACGAACCCGCTGCCGGCCTGGGCCAGCGAGCGCGTGGCCGGGAGCTTGACGAACACGTCGCCGCTCAGCACCGAGGCGACGACGCGCTCGCCCGCGACCGGCGGCACGTTGCCGGCCGGCGCCGTCTCGCACGCGTCGCCCACGCCGTCGCCGTCCGCGTCGGCCTGGGTCGGGTTCGCGACGTCCGTGCAGTTGTCGCGCGCGTCCGGGACGCCGTCGCCGTCGCGGTCGGCGCCGGGAGCGACCGCCGGCGCCGAGAGGTCGACGGTCCACGCCCAGGCCGCCGGCGTCGCGTCGTCGAGCGACCCGTAGCGATCGCGCATCGCGACCGTGAACCGGTGCGCGCCGGGCGCCAGGCCGCTGACCGCGTACGGCGACCGGCAATCGACGCGCACGCCGTCGAGCGAGCAGGCGAAGCCGGTGTCGGGCTGGTTGCCGGCGAACGTGAAGACCGCATCGGTCGTGCGCGCCGTGGCCGCCGGGCCGGAGCTGATCTCCGTGTCGGGCTGGGCGACGGTGCTGTAGGCGATGTCGTCGACGAGGAACTCGCTGCCGCTCTGCGGCTGCGGGCCGGTGAACACGCGCACCGAGCCGATCGACGTCTGCCCGAGCGGCGCCCGCAGCACGGCCGGCCGCGCGAACGGGAAGGCGCCGCCGGGGAGCGACACTCGATCGACCAGCGCGCTCGTCCCGGGCTCCCCGGACCACGCCTCGACGGTGACGTCGCTGCCGCTCGAGGTGAACGTCGTGGCCACGTACATCGCGACCGTCGCCTGCGGCGCCGCGAAGCGCAGATCCAGCTCGCTCTCGTCGGACACGTCGAGCGCCTGCGAGCTGTCATGGCCCGGCGAGATCACGCTCGCGCAGCCGCCGGCGGCCGGGGTCTCGCCGTCGGCGCAGAAGCCCGCCGCGTCGATCGTCACGCCCGGATAGAACCCGGGGGCGAACGTGCCGAGCGTCGCGCCCTCGAAGTCCAGCACCGTCGGCGGCGGGGCCAGCGCGCGCGCCGGCGAGGCCAGGACCAGGCCGGCCAGCGCCGCCGCCAGCAGCGCCCGGATCACGGCAGCTCTGGACTTTCCCGGAGGTCGCGTTCAGGCAGCGTACCGCCGGAGACCCGAGACCGCTCGGCGTGAACCGGCCAGCGAAACCGCTTCCCGGTCGCCCCGTATCTGTACTTGCCGCGGCCGGTCCTGCCGAGTGTTACCTTCAGCTCCACGGTCGTGCCCGCACGGAGCGTGTGCCCGAGGATCTTCCGCAGCCGAATCGTGCCCGTGCGCTTGGCGGTGATCGTCTCGGTCCCGCACCCGCGGCACTTGGCCACGAGCTTGGCGCCCTTGGGCACGTGCGCGACCAAGAGCCGGTTGATCACGCACCCCGCCTGGACGCGCCGCCGTAGTCCAGGACGCCACCGCAGCGAGCTTCGGTGGGCAGCCGCCCGCGGCGTCGATGCCCGGATCGGCCGGGCACTTGTCGAGCGTGTCGTAGACGCCGTCCCCGTCGCCGTCCGCGAACCAGTCGAGCGTGAAGTTCAGCGTACCGCCCGCGCCGTTGGCCCCGCCCACCTGGACGGTGTACGCCTTGCCCTTCTTGAGCCCCAGCAGGTCGACGCTCGACCCGTGCTTGCACGTGACGGTCCCCGTGATCTGCGAGGAGTTCGACGTTCCACTCGTAGACGCTGACAACGGTGTCGAAGCCCGAGACGGTGACCTGCGCGTCGCCGTCCTCGTCCGGGTGGAAGTCGTACCAGACGGTCTTGCCGAAGCTCGTGCCGGCGCACTGGGTGTTCTCCGGCCCCGCGCCGCCCAGCGGCGCGCCGGTCGAGCTCGGGTTGAACAGGTCGGCCTGGGTCGTCGCCTCCGTCGTGTCGACGGTGTCGGTCGACTCCGTCCGCAGCGCGGAGCCCGGCTGGTTCAGCGACGTCGAGGCCAGGTAGTTGTCGTTCGCCGGCGGCGCGGCGGACGCGGCCGCCGGCGCGGCGGTCAGCGCCGCACCGGTGAGCGCGGCGGCGAGGAGGAGGCGTAGGGGCATTGTTCTTGACCCGAACACAGTCGGGGGGCGGAAGGCAAGCACCGAAACCGCCGTCGCAACCGGAAGTAGCGGTGGATCACCAGCGCTGGCCGACGAATACCGGCTCCGGCACCAGCTCGACCCCGAAACGGGCGCGCACGCCCGTCGCGATCTCGCGTGCGAGCGCGATCAGCTCGGCCGCCGTCGCGCCGCCGCGGTTGACGAGCGCGAGCGTGTGCTTGGAGGAGATCCCGACGCGCCCAGAGCCGTATCCGCGCGTGAAGCCCGCCTGCTCGATCAGCCATGCGGCCGACGTCTTGACGCGCCCGTCGGGCTCCGGCCAGGCGGGCGCGCCCGGGAGCGGCGCGTCGAGGATCGGGTTCGTGAAGAACGAGCCGGCGCTGACCGAGTCCGGATCGCCCGGGTCGATCACCATGCCCTTGCGCCGGCGCAGCGACAGCACCGCCGCGCGCACGTCGGCCAGTGGAGCGCGCCCGCCGACCGGCACGTCGAGCGTCCGGCACAGCTCCGCGTAGGTCAGCGCGCCCGACAGCGCGGACTCCCGCAGCGCGAAGCCGACCGCCAGCACGACGCGCCGCTCGTCGTGCTTGAAGACGCTGCGCCGGTAGGCGAAGCCGCACTCGGCGGCGCGCATCACCAGCACCTTGCCGGTCGCGCGGTCGAGCACGCGCACCCACTCGACCGTCTCGGACACGTCCTGGCCGTAGGCGCCCACGTTCTGGATCGGCGTGGCGCCGGTCGAGCCGGGGATCCCGGACAGGCACTCGAAGCCCTGCAGGCCGTCCGCGACGCAGCGTTCCACGAGGCCGTCCCAGGGCTCCCCCGCCGCCACCTCCAGCCGCGCGCCCTCGCGCCGCACGCCGCGCGTCAGCACGCGCACGACCGTTCCGCGCACGCCGGCGTCCGCGATCACGACGTTCGAGCCTCCGGCCAGCACGAGCGCCGGGCCGCGACGGACGGCCTCGACGAGCGCCGCCTCGGTCCTCGCCTCGACCAGCGAATCCGCCGGACCGCCGAGGCGCAGGGTGGTCAGGGGCCCCAGCGGCACGCTCACGGACCGGTGACGATATAAGGTGCGCCGCCAGTGGCAGAAGTAGTCCTGCTCGCGGGGGGCACCGGCGGCGCCAAGCTCGCACGCGGGATGCTGGACGAGCTCGGCCAGGACCTGACCGTGATCGCCAACACCGGCGACGACCTCACGATCTACGGCGCGCACGTCAGCCCCGACCCGGACCTCGTGACGTTCTGGCTGGCCGACGCGATCGACGAGCGCGGCTGGGGTCTGGCCGAGGACACGTTCGCGGCGATGGGCCAGCTGCGCTCGCTCGGCGAGGACGTGTGGTTCAACCTCGGCGACCGCGACCTGGCGATCGGGCTGCACCGCGCCGGCCGGCTGGCAGGCGGCGCGCGGCTCACCGAGGCGATCGACGACCTGCGGCGCGCGTTCGGCGTCGCCGCGCGCGTGCTGGTGCCGAGCGACGATCCGATCCGCACCTGGGTGCGCTCGCGCGGCGCCTGGCGGCCGTTCCAGCAGTTCATGATCCGCCAGCGCGCGGCCGGCCCGATCGACGACGTCGAGTTCCGCACGCCGTCCGGCGGCGCGCAGCCGGCCCCGGAGGCGCTCGCCGCGCTGCGGGGCGCGCGCGCGATCGTGATCGGCCCGTCCAACCCGGTGCTGTCGATCGACCCGATCCTGACCGTGCTCGCGGACGCGCTGCGCGCGGCGCCCGCGCCGGTCGTGGCGGTGTCGCCGCTGGTCCGCGGCAAGGTGCTCAAGGGCCCGACCGCGCAGTGCCTCGCCTGGGCCGGGCGCAGCCTGGACTCCGACGGCATCGCCGACCACTACGACGACCTGATCGACGCCCTGGTCGCCGACCAGCGCGCCACGCACGTGCCGACGCTCGAGACCGACGTCGACCTCTCGACGCCCGAGGCGCGCCGGCGCGTCGCACGCGAGGTGTTGACCTTCGCGGCCGCGCTAGCGTGAACCGCATGCGGACGGCCGCGATCCTGCCCGTCAAGTCGTTCGGGCGTGCCAAGCAACGGCTGACCGGCGGGTTCGCCGATCGCCCCTCGCTGGCGGCCGCGATGGTCGCCGACGTGCTCGACGCGCTGGCGCGCGTCCCGGAGCTCGACGACGTGATCGTCGTCACCGCCGAGCAGCGCGTCATCACCGGCGCGCACGTCGTCCACGACCCGGACGAGGCCGGCCAGTCCGCCGCCGCCGCGCGCGGGATCGCGGCGGCGGTCGAGCGCGGCGCCGAGCGCGTCCTGCTCGTCCCCGGCGACTGCCCGGCGCTGGACCCGGCCGAGGTGAGCGCGCTGCTGGCGCACGCGGAGGCCGTCGTGATCGTGCCCGACCGCCACGGCACCGGGACCAACGCGCTCGTGCTCACACCGCCGGACGTGATGGCGCCGGCGTTCGGCGAGGGCTCGTTCGCGCGCCACGCGGCCGCCGCGCGAGCGGGCGTGCGCGTCGCCCAGGTCCGCTCGCTGGGGCTCGACGTCGACACGCCGGACGACCTCGCCGCGCTGCGTCGCGCGCTCGCCGCGTGGCCCGGCGGGGCCGCCCGCACGCGCGCGCTGCTCGAGGAAGCGGCCGCGGCCTGATCGAACTCGCCGCACTCCCCGGCCTGCCCGAGGTCCGCCCGGGGGACGATCTCGCCGGTCTGCTGAGCGCCGCCGCGGACGCGATCGGCGGCCTCGCCGCGACCGACGTGCTGGCCGTCGCGCACAAGGTCGTCTCCAAGGCCGAGGGGCGGATCGTCGAGCTCGCCCAGGTCACACCGGGGCCGCGCGCACGCGCGCTCGCGGCCGACCACGGCAAGGACCCGCGCCACGTCGAGGTCGTGCTGTCCGAGGCCGCGCAGCTCGTGCGCGCGGACGCCGGCCGCCTGATCTGCCGCACGCGCCACGGCTTCGTGTGCGCGAACGCCGGGGTCGACGCCTCCAACGCCTCCGGCGAGGGCTGGCTGGTGCTGCTGCCGGTCGATCCGGACGCTTCCGCGAGGGCGCTGCGCGCCGCGCTCCCCGGCCATCCAGCCGTCGTGATCACGGACTCGTTCGGGCGCCCGTGGCGCAACGGGCAGGCCGAGATCGCGATCGGGTGCGCGGGCCTGGAGCCGCTCGAGGACTGGCGCGGACTGCCCGACGCCGCCGGGCGCGAACTGCACGCGACGGTGATCGCGATCGCCGACGAGGCCGCCTCGGCGGCCGACCTCGTGCGCGCCAAGGACTCGCGCGAGCCGGCCGTGCGGATCCGCGGCCTGGACCGTCACGTCACCGCCGGCGACGGCCCCGGCGTGAGCGCGCTCGTGCGCGCGCCGGAGGACGATCTCTTTCGGTAGGACAGTTGTCCATTTCCTAAATTCCGCTCCGTCATACGCCGATTCCTGCTCGTGGAGCAGTACGTCCTCGAAGGGAATCGGGAGGCACCCTGATTGATCCATTTACGTAACCGGCCGCTCATAGCGGCCGCGTTGGCGTTCGCCGCGACGCTGGCAGGGGCGACCGCAGCCCAGGCCGCACCGTCGGCGCAGGCGCGGCTCGCGAGCGTCGCGCACCGCGCACCCGCGCGCCAGGTGGTGGCGATCGCGCAGTTCAAGCACGACTTCTCCGAGCGCGGCGCACGGGCGCTGGTGCGCGCTCACGGCGCGAAGATCACCGCGAACCTGCCCGTGATCCACGGCCTCGCGCTCAAGCTGCCCGCCCGCGAGGCGGCGGCGCTCGGCCGCAACCGCCACGTGCTGGCGATCCAGCTCAACAACCGCGTCCACAACCAGGGCGTCGACGGCGGCCGGCTGGCGACCACCTTCCCGCTGAGCGTCGGCGCGGATCGCCTGTGGGCGCGCGGCATCACGGGCAAGGGCGTCGGCGTCGCGGTCATCGACTCCGGCGTGAGCGGCGGCGCCGCCGACTTCACGCGCGGCGACGGGACGACGCGCATCGCGGCCAACGTGCTCGCGAACCCGGGCGCGACGCGCGCCGGCGACGACGTCGGCCACGGCACGCACGTGGCGGGGATCATCGCCGGCAACTCGCTCAACCGCGACCCGAGCGACCCGAACTACGGCCTCTACGAGGGCATCGCGCCCGAGGCCGACCTGATCACGATCAAGACCGCCGACGACGAGGGCAACTCGACGGTGCTGGACGTGATCGACGGCCTGCAGTTCGTCGTCGACCACCGCGACGACCTGCACATCGGCGTCGTGAACCTGTCGCTGACCTCCGACACGCCCTCGTCGTACCTGGACGACCCGCTCGACGCCGCGGTCGAGTTCGCCTGGCACTCCGGCATCGTCGTCGTCACGGCGGCCGGCAACCGCGGGAATGCCGCGGACGCCGTCCAGTACGCGCCGGCGAACGACCCGTACGTGGTCACCGTCGGCGGCGTCGACCAGAACGGCACCAGCGCCCCGGCCGACGACACGGTCGCCGACTGGTCGAGCCACGGCACGACCCTGGACGGCCTGGCCAAGCCGGACGTGCTCGCCCCGGGCGCGCACATCACCTCGACGCTGGCGCCCGGCGGGCTGTTCGCCCAGCTGTGCCCGCAGTGCCTGGTCGGCGACGGCTACTTCACCATGAGCGGCACGTCGATGGCGGCGCCGGTCGTCAGCGGCGCCGCGGCGCTGGTCCTGCAGGCCCGCCCGGACTACAACCCGGACCAGGTCAAGCAGGTGCTCGACGCCTCGGCGCGCCCGACGGCCGCCGCGACCGGCGAGCTGGCCGCCGACCTCGCCGTGGACCTCAACCCCGGCAAGGGCGCCAACCAGGGCAACGTCCCGAACGTGGCGGTCGCCGAGGCGCTCGTCGCCGCGGGCATCGACCCGACCCGCGCGACCTGGACGCGCGCCTCATGGACGCGCGCTTCGTGGACGCGGGCGAGCTGGACGCGGGCGTCATGGACGCGCGCGACCTGGACCGACGCGGAGTGGGCGCGCGCCACCTGGACGTGCGCCGGCTGCGACGCCGGCGGCACGCAGACCGAATCGACGCGGGCGCAGTTCACCCGCAGCGTCTGGACCACCCACCCGGACTGGTAGCCCCCCGAACGCCGCGGGCGGCTCCGGCCGCCCGCGCGGCGTTTAAGGGTTCGCCAGTCGCGCCGATCACGGTGAGTGAATGGGGATTCGTCCACTCATGCGGCGACTCGCCTCCATCGAGCCTGTTTGGGGGCTGAACGCGGTGCTCGCCGCGCTCGCCGTGGTGCTGTTCGTGGGCTTCATCGAGAACCTGGCGCCGCTGCAGTCACCGGCGGTCCCATGGTGGGCGATCGCGGCGCTCGTGCTCGCGACCGAGCGCTGGCCGGTCGAGCTGCACTTCCGCCGCAGCTCGCACTCCTTCTCGCTGACCGACATCCCGCTCACGCTGGCGCTCGTGTTCGCCAGCGGCGACGGCGCGGTGCTCGGGATCGTGGCCGGAATCGTGCTGGCGTTCGGGCTGCGGCGCATGGCGCCCGTCAAGTTCGCGTTCAACATCGCGCAGTTCACGCTCTCGACCTGCGTCGGCGTGCTGATCGTGCGGCTCGCCGCCGGCCTCGACCCCGGCTTCGGCTGGATCACCTGGGGCGCCGCGCTGGTCGCCACCCAGGTCGGGGGGCTGCTGACGATCGGCACCATCATCGCCGCGATCGTGCTGACCGAGGGGCACGTCTCGCGCGACCAGGTCAAGCAGATGTTCGGGATGGACCTGGTGGTCACCGTCACCGGCACCGCGATGGCGCTCGTCTGCGGGATCCTGTGGGTCGACCGGCCGGAGGCCACGCCGCTGCTGCTGATCCCCGTGTCGGTGGCGTTCATCGGCTACCGCGCGTACGTGGCCGAGCGCCAGGGCCACGAGAAGGTCAAGTTCCTCTATGAGGCCAACCGCACGCTCTCGGAGTCGCCGGAGATCGCGATCGCCATCGAGGGGCTGCTCGAGCGCGCGCTCGAGGCGTTCCGCGCCGAGCAGGCGGAGGTCATCCTCTTCACGGCCGACGGGACCGCGCCGCTGCGCACCGGGCTCGGCCCCGGCGATTCGCGCGAGGCGATGGTTCCGGTGTCGCCGGCCGCCGCCGCCGCGCTGCGCACGCTGGCCGAGACCTCGGAGCTTGCCGTCGGCCTCGCCGCGCCGTTCCCCGTCGAGGTCGCCGAATATCTGGCCAGCCGCGGCGTCCGCCACGCCATGCTCGGCGTGCTGCGCGGCTCGGACCGCGTGATCGGCACCGTCATGCTCGCCAACCGCTTCGGGCTCACGCGCGGCTTCACCGACGACGACCGCACGCTGTTCGACACGCTCGCCGCCAACGCGAGCGCGGCGCTGCAGTTCGACCGGCTCGAGCAGGCGGTCTCCGAGCTGCGCGAGCTGCAGGACCAGCTGACCCACCAGGCGCACCACGATCCGCTGACCGGGCTCGCCAACCGCGTCCTGTTCAGCCAGCACGTGCGCGAGGCGCTCGAGTCCGACGGCCAGGTCGCGGTGCTGTTCATCGACCTCGACGACTTCAAGGGCGTCAACGACACGCTCGGGCACCCGGTCGGCGACGAGCTGCTGCGCAGCGTCGCCTCGCGGCTCGTGCGCTCGGTCCGGGCGGGCGACGTGGTCGCGCGCCTGGGCGGCGACGAGTTCGCCGTGCTGGTGCACCGCCCGGCCGCTGTCGAGGAGGCCGCGGTGGCGCTCGCCGAGCGCACGCTGCAGGCCTTCGCGCTGCCCGTCAAGGCCGCCGACAAGCTGCTGCACGCGAGCCTCTCGATCGGCATCGCGGCGAGCCATCACTCCTCCAGCGAGGAGCTGCTGCGCGACGCCGACGTGGCGATGTACGAGGCCAAGGAGGCCGGCAAGCGCCGCTTCTCGGTCTTCACGCCCGAGATGCGCGACTCGATCCTGCGCCGCCACGACCTCAAGACCGAGCTGGCCGACGCGATCGACAACCGCGAGCTCGTCGTCCAGTACCAGCCGATCGTGGACCTGGTCACGGGCGAAGCGACCGCGGTGGAGGCGCTCGTGCGCTGGAACCATCCCGGGCGCGGCCGCATCCCGCCGCTCGAGTTCATCCCGCTCGCCGAGGACACCGGGCTGATCGTGCAGCTCGGGCGCTACGTGCTCGAGGAGGCCTGCGCGCGCGTCGTCGAGCGCGGCGACGACATCCAGGTGCAGGTCAACCTGTCCGCGATGGAGCTCGAGCACCCCGACCTGATCGAGACCGTCTCCGGCGTGATCGCGCGCACCGGGATCCCGCCCAGCCGGCTCGTGCTCGAGGTCACCGAGACGCTGCTGGTCAAGGACCACGTGCGCGGCTCGCACACGCTGCAGCAGCTGCGCGACCTCGGCGTGCAGCTCGCGCTGGACGACTTCGGCACCGGCTACTCCTCGCTCAGCTACCTGCGCAACCTGCCGCTCGACACGCTCAAGATCGCGCGCGAGTTCGTCGAGGGGCTCGCGGTGTCCGAGCACGACGCCGCGTTCGTGCGGCTGATCGTCGGCCTCGCCAAGACCGTCGGCCTGCGCGTCATCGCCGAGGGGATCGAGACCCGCGCACAGCTCGAGATGCTGCGGGAGATCGGCTGCGATCTCGGCCAGGGCTTCTACTTCGCCGCGCCGATGGACGCCGACGCGGACTGGCTCTCGCCGCGCCGCGCGGCGGCGGCGACCGCGAGGGCGCTCGCGTAACTGTCAGGTCTCTGACAGACCGTCAATGATCGCTGACAAACCGGCGCGATGCGGCCGGCCGCGGAAACGCCTGACCTTATGCGGTTGAGCAGCCGACTCGGTGCCGAACCGGACCGCGCGGCCGCGTTTGATCGCCCCGCGCGCCGCTGGTAGGGCTATACGCGGCCTCCCGGCGTCCGCCGGCGCGGCTGACGGTGACGGGATGGAGGTCGGGGATGGAGCCGAGAACGGATGGCGTCGGACGTCACAGGATCGGGCTGCGCCCCGCGTTCGAGGGGGTGGGGCTGGCCGCGTTGCTCGCCGCCGACGGCATCATCGCCTACCGCCTCGGGGCTCCATCCTGGCTCGCCTACCTCTACCTCGGCATCGGCGTCGTGCTCGGCGGCGTTCGCGTGTGGGTCGCCGTGGCGACCGCGCCGCAGCTCACGCCCGCGGCGGAGATCGGCGATGCGGGGCCGCGCGCGATCGGCTACGCCTGCGTGTTCGATCACGCGAACCGCGATCTCGCCGCACAGCGCAAGGCCATCAAGGCGTGCTGCGCGCAGCGCGGCCTGGGGCTCCTGTCGACGGTCCACGACGTCGATCGCGACGGCGGTTCGCGCGCCCGGCCCTCGCTGGTGTGGGCGCTCGAGCAGATCGCGGAGCGCGAGGCCGACGTCCTGGTCGTCCCGCGGCTGCGCGACCTCTCGCCGAACGTGGCCAACCTGACGCCGCTCCTGAGCTGGTTCAACGAGGAACGGCGCCGGCTGATCGCGATCGATCTCGACCTCGACACCGCCACCGAGGCGGGACGGCTCGCCGCATCGGCGGTGGCGGGCGTCGGCGGCTGGGAGCACGAGCGCATCTCCGAGCGCACCCGCCGAGGGCTCGAGGCCGCACGCTCGCGCGGCGCCGGCCAGGGCCGCACCGCGGTCGCCGACGTGCCCGAGCTCGCCGACCGCATCCAGGCGATGCGCGAGCAGGGCATGACGCTGCAGGCGATCGCCGATCGCCTCAACGAGGAGGGCGTCCCGACGCTGCGCGGCGGCGCGATGTGGCGCCCCTCGAGCGTCCAGCGCGCCACCGGATACCGCCGCCCTTCGGCCTCCAGTCGCGGCATCGAGCTACCCAGGCGGGGTCCCTCGGAGACCTGACGGCGCGTAGACGCTCGGGAATACGCAAAGGGTCGGAAGTGGATTGACCGGCGCTCTTGTGCCGCCCGGCTCGGCCCTCGAACAATCGGCGGCATGCTGCTCAAGGGTTTCGCCGCAGCGGTTGCGGCATTCGTCCTGGCCATGCCCCTCGCGCACGCCGCCGCGCCGGTGCCGGTCGCGCCCGGCCAGCGGATCGACCTCAAGGTCCTGCTCGTCTCGGCGGACGGCAGCGAGCCCGGCTACGGCGCCTGGAAGGCCGAACTGGACCGCGAGGGCGTGCCCTACGACGCCTTCGTCGCCTACAACGGCCAGGCCAAGGTCGCCACGCTCGACGACGCCAAGCTCGCCGACTACCCCGCCGGTCACGCGCGCTACCAGGCCGTCATCCTCGCCACCGGCGACCTCGGCCACAGCGTCGCCAACGCCGACGGGACGGTCAGCTACCTCTCCGCACTGACCGACGCCGAGTGGGCGTCGCTGGGCAGGTTCGAGCGCACGTTCGGGATCCGGCAGCTCAGCGACTACACCGCCCCCTCCCCCGCCCATGGGCTGAACAGCACCGGCGGCGCTTCGCAGGACGGCGTCGCCGCGACCCTGACCGCCACCGGCAAGCTCGCCTTTCCGTACCTCACGGGGCCGGTGACGGTGGCCGACGACGACCCCGGCGCGGCCGAGACGTTCGGCTACCACGCGACCCCGGTCGATGGCGCGAACTGGCAGTCGCTCCTCACCGCCCCGGACGGCACGTCCTTCCTCGGCATCTACACGCACCCCGACGACGGTCGCGAAGAGATGGTGATGACCGTCGCGAGCAACCAGTTCCAGAACCACAACCAGCTCCTGCGGCACGGCATGCTCACCTGGGTCACGCGCGGGGTGTTCACCGGCTACCAGCGCGACTACCTCGAGCTGCAGGTCGACGACCTCTTCCTCGGCGACGACGCCTGGGATCCGCAGACCCACAGCACGAGCTACGACCCCGCCGCGGCGAGCCGTGTCACGCCGGCCGACGTGGACCACGCGATCGCCTGGTCCAGGCAGGCCGGGCTGCGGCTCGACATGGTCTTCAACGGCGGCGGCAGCGCGGTGTATACGCAGGACACCGGCACCGCCGACCCGCTGGTCGCCAAGTTCGCCGATCCTGCGGCGCGCGCGACGTTCGGCTGGATCAACCACACGTACGACCACCCGAACCTCGACTGCTCGACCGCGTCGTTCATCGCCAAGGAGATCCGCGACAACCTCAGCTGGGCGCGCGCGCACGCGCTGCCGGCCGACCCCGCCGAGCTGGTGACCGGCGAGCACTCCGGGCTGGCCAACACGCGTCCCGGAAACCCCGGGACGATCGACCCGCCGGCCTTCGACGACGTCGTGCCGGCGGCGACCGGCGGCGCCGTCCCCGGCGGCACCTACGACTACGCCGTCACGGCTCGCACACCCGCCGGCGAGACGGTCGCCTCGGAGTCCGACGCGATCGCCGTCGGCACCGCCGGCTCGACCACGAACTCGGTCACGGTCAGCTTCAACGCCGTCTGCCACGCGATCGCCTACGACGTCTACCGGCGCCCGACTTCCACCACCGCGTGGACGCGCGTGGCCGAGCTCGCCGGCAACCCGGCCGCGCCGACCGACGACGGCAGCGCGCCGCTCTCGCTCAGCATCGCCGACACGCTCGCGGCAGGCACCGCCGTCCAGTCGCCGGCCACCAACCAGGCCGCGCTGGCGCCCTACGGCCAGAACCCGAACTTCCTCGCCGGCATCACCGGCGCGGGTGTCACGTACGTCGCCACCGACGCCTCGAAGAGCTATCCGCCGGCCGCCGGCTTCTCGCCGTTCCCGCGCTACCCGAGCAACGTCTACTACAACGTCTCCAAGCAGGGCCAGCAGCTCGACGAGTACAACTGGATCTACGTCGATCCGCCCACCGGCGGCTGCGTCCCGATCACCGGCATCACCACCTGCCGGGCCACGCCGGCGACCTGGCCGGACTACGTGACCAGCGAGACGCGGATCATGTTCAACCACGTGGCCGGCAACGACCCGCGGCCGCACTTCTTCCACCAGAGCAACCTCGCCAACTACAACCCGGCGCTGCCGGAGACCGATCCCGCCCAGGGCGGCATCCTCTACCCCGTCATCGACGCGCTGGTGGGGCGCTACCGCGCGGACTTCAACACGCCGCTGGTGCAGCTCACACCGACGCAGATCGCGCAGACGCTCGCGCAGCAGGCCGCGTGGACGGCGAACCGCGCCCAGGTCACGGCCTACGTGCAGGACGGCGTGATCCATGTCCACAACGGCAACGCCGCGGCGGTCGACGTCCCGCTCACCGGGACCACCGCCGGATCGAGGTACGGCGGCCAGAACTCCGGCTGGGTGACGCTCGCAGCCGGCGCCGACCAGGCGTTCATGCCCGCCGACCCGGCCAATACCGGTGCGCCAAACGCGGTCCGGTCCGGTGACACGCTGACCGCGGACCACGGGACGTGGGCGGGCACGGCGCCGATCAGCTTCGGCTACCAGTGGCAGCGCTGCGACGCCCGCGGCGCGAACTGCGCGAGCGTCGCCGGCGCGACCGCCGACCAGTACGCGCTCGCCGACGCCGATGTGGGCCACACGCTGCGGGTGGTCGTGCAGGCCGGCAACTGGATCTCGTCGGTCAGCCAGGCGAGCTCCGCGGCGAGCGAGGTCGTCGCGGCGAAGCCGCAGCACGAGAGCGGCTCGCAGGGGTCCTCCGGATCGCCCGGCCCGTCCGCGGCGCGGCCTGGGTCGCCGGCCTCGCCGAGGCGGGCGGCCGAGCGGCCGAAGCTGGCGCTCACGAGGCTCAGCATGACCCCGCGCCGGTTCGCCGTCTCGCACCGGCGCGCCCTCCAGGGAACCAAGCTCGACGGCGCGCGGATCAGCTGGCGGCTGAACCGCGCCGCGACGGTCCGGCTGACCTTCCAGCGCAAGGCGCACAGGCGCTGGGTGCGGGTCGGGCGCGTGAGCCGGCTGGCGGCGGCGGGCACGGGCGTCGTCCGCTTCCGCGGGCGCTTCGGCTCCGAGCTGCTCGCGCCGCGGCGGTACCGCGTCGTCGTGCGCGCCATCGACGGCCGCGAGCACACGGCGGACCGCCGGCTCGCGTTCCGCGTGGTGCGGGGCTGACGGCGATGTGCCCTCGCGCGAAGACGGTGCCGGGCGAATGAGCGTGGACGAGCGGCCGCGGCGCTTCGGGCGCCGCCGCTCCGACTTCGAGGCGCTCGAGGTCGCCGGCGAGTCGCTCGGCGCCCTGCGCGCGGAGCTGGTCCTGCTGCGCGAGGAGAACGCACGCCTGAAGGCTGCGCCGCACCAGGCGCCGGACATCGCGCGCATGCTCGAGCGGGCGCGCTCGCTGCCCGCGGCCGATCCCGAGGCGATGGCCGACGAGACCGCGCGGATGCTCGTCGAAGGGCTGGTGATCCGCGAGTCGCTGCTCGAGATCTGCCAGGAGATCGAGCGCGCCATGGTCTCGTTCGAGGCCAAGCTGAAGGCGCTGGAGACGATGGGAGGCGGCCGTGGCGGCGCCCGTGCTTGAGCTCGCCGCCGCCGCGTCCACTCCGGCCCCGGCTCGCGGCGCGCGCGTGCTGCTCATCACCGAGGGCACGTACCCGTACGCGCTCGGCGGCGTCAGCTCGTGGTGCGACCTGCTGGTCCGCGGGCTGGCGGAGTTCGACTGGAGCGTGCTGCCGATCATCGCGCCGCACGGCAAGCCGCCGCTGTACGAACTGCCGCGCCACGCTCGCGAGGCCGGCCCGATCGAGATCTGGTCGGAGCGTCTGCCCCGCGGCTCGCGCGGCGGACGCGTGCGGGCGGAGTTGCCCGCCACGCTGGTGCGTGGGCTGCTGGGCTGGGAGGGCGACACCGACGCCGTGCTCGCGGAGTGGGTCTGGTGCCGGCGCCATCCGGCCGGGGCGCGCCGCGCGTTCCGCTCCGCGCGCGGGTGGGCCGCGTTCCTGGACGGGCTGCGGGATGTGCTGAGCGAGCGCGTGCCGGTCGCGGGAACGCCGCCGGCGCTGGACCTGGTGGCCGCGGCGACGCTCTACCAGACGCTCTACTGGGTCGCGCGCACGGCGGCCGAGCCGACGCCGGACGCCGATGCGCTGCTCGTCACCGCGGCGGGCTGGTCGGCGATCCCCGGGCTCGTGCACAAGGCGCTGCACGGGACGCCGACGGTGCTGACCGAGCACGGCGTATACGTGCGCGAGGCCTACCTCGCCGCCGCGCGCTCCGGCGACGGCGCCGGCGCGCGGTTCGTCGCGACGCGCCTGGCGCGCGGGCTCGCCCGCGCCGCCTACGCGGGCGCCGACATCGTCTGCCCCGTCACCGACGCCAATGCCTACTGGGAGATGGGGCTCGGGATCGATCCCTCGAAGATCCTCGTGCTCTACAACGGGCTGCGCCAGCCCGCCGCGCTGACGCCGCCGCCGGGGACGCGGACGGTGGTGTCCGTCGGGCGCATCGACCCGCTCAAGGACATCCACACCCTGCTGCGCGTCGCGGCCGAGACGCTGCGCTCGCTGCCCGGCGCGCACTTCGCGCACTACGGCTCGGTCACCGAGGGCGAGGAAGCCTACGGGCGCTCCTGCGACGCGCTCCATCAGCGGCTCGGGCTGGGCGCGCGCTTCCGCTTCATGGGCCGCACGACCGACCCGCACGGCGTCGTGCGCGATGCCGACGTCGTGCTGATGACCAGCATCTCGGAAGGCCTGCCGATGTCCGTGCTCGAGGCGATGGGCCAGGGCCGGCCGGTCGTGTGCACCGGCGTCGGCGGCGTCCCCGACGTCGTCAAGGGCTGCGGCGTGGTCGCCGCTCCCGGCGACGATCACGGGCTGGCGATGGCAGTCGTGACGCTGCTGCGCAACCCCGGCTTGGCGTGGCGGCTCGGGCAGCGCGGGCACGCGCGGCTCGGGCGGATCTTCAACGAGAGCGCGTGCGTGGAGGGCTACCGGGACCTGCTGCGGATGCTCTGCGACGCCGGCCCGCGCCTGCGGGTGGTGAGATGATCGCGTCGCGCGCGCTGATCGAGGCGCGGCTGGGGCGCGAGCCGCAGGACATGCTCGAGGCCGCCGTCGTGCTCGAGGCGTGGGCCGGCGTGCCCGCGCAACGCGCGCTCGAGACCGGGCGCAGGCTGATGCCGCGCGTCCCCGCACCGGCGCAGCCGAGCGCCACGCCGCCGCCCGCCGCGCGCCGCCCCCCACGGCTGCTGCTGGAGGGCGCCGCCTTCCTGCTCACGGTGCCGGCGATCGCGTTCTGGGCCGCACCGCTGGCGGAGAGCCTCGGCACGCACGCGGTCGAACGCGCACTGCGGGTGGCGCTCCCGCTCGCGCTGTCGCTGCAATGGATGCTGCACAGCCGCTATCTCGGCCACGCCGACGGGCCGGCCGAGCTGGCCCGGCGGCGCTGGGCGCTGCTCGGCGCGGCGCTGGCGCTGGCGGGCGTGCCGCTCGTGTCGGGCGGCGGGTGCACGGGGCTGCTGGCGCTCACCTGGACCGCCGGCAGCGTGCTCGTCCGGCTCGGGTGGGGGGCCGTCTACGCGGCACTCGTGCTCGTGGCGACCGTCGCGCTGCTGGCGGGAGCGGACGCGCTCGCGGTGGTCGGCGCGGCCGCCGCGGCCACCGCGCTCGCGGCCTTCGTGGCGCTGCGCCCGCCGCGCGGCGACCGCTCCCCGGCCCGCCGGGCGGGCGGGCGTGGAGCGCGCACGGCGGGCGCCGGCGTGCTCGGCGCGGGCCTCGGCGCGCTGCTCGTCGCCGACCCCAGTGTCAGTTGGACCGCGGGCTCGCTGCCCGCGCTGGCGCTCCTTCCGTCCGCGGCGGGCGGCTTCGCGGGCGCCGGCCGGCTGTGGCGGCTCCAATCCGCGATCCCGCGGGCGCTGTGCGGCGTGGTGGCCGGCGAGCAGGCGCCGCGGGCGCGCGGGCCCCTGGTCGCGCTCGCCGGCGCTGTGGGCCTGCTGGTCGCCGTCACCGCGACCGGCTCGGCGGCCCTGCTCGCGCTCACCCCGTGGCTCGGCTCGGCGCCCGGGCGCGCCGGGGTGCTCGCCGGCTTCGGCCTGGTGGCGCTCGCGACGCTGCTGGCGGGGCTGCTGGAATCGCTCGGGCGCCAGGCGGCGGCCGTCGCCGCCGTGCTCGCGGCGGCGCTCGCGGAACTGGCGGTGCGTGGCGCGCCGTTCGCGGGCGCGGGGCTCGTCGCCGGCGGCGCGATCGCGGTGGCGGCGCTGATCCCGGTCACCGCGCTCCTGCTCGCCCGCCCCGACCGCACGCTCGCGACGTGCCTGTGGATCCAATGAGGCGCGCGACCGTCGTCGCCGCGGGGACGCTCCTGGTCGCCGGGTCCGCGTTCACCGCCACCCGGGCGACGGAGCGCGGGACGTCCTGCCCCGGCAGCCTCATGCCGGCCTACCTCGATCCGGCCGGGCTGCTCGCGCTGGCCCGGCGCGGCGCGCTCCCGGAGTACGTCGTGATCAACCCGGACAGCGGGCCGGGTCGCGCGGCCCAGGCGGACTACCGGCGCGCGATCGACGCGCTTCGCGCGGCGAGTGCCGAGGTGCTCGGCTACGTCCCCACCGGCTGGGGAGCCCGCCCGCGCGCTGCCGCGGCGGCGGACATCGAGCACTACCGGCACTGGTACGGCGTAGACGGCATCTTCCTCGACGAGGCCGCCCACAGCGCCGAGGAGATCCCGTACTACGCAGCGCTCGCGCGCGTCGCGCGCGGCACTGTCGTGCTCAATCCGGGCCTGGTCCCGGCCCGCGGCTACTTCGACATCGCCGATGTGGTCGTCACCTACGAGGGTCCGGTCGCGGGCTATGCCGAGGGCGTCCGGCGGGCACCGCCGTGGGTTCGCTCGCTCGCGCCCGGGCAGGTCGCGCACCTGGTCTACGCGGCCTCGCGCGCGCAGGCGCTGGCCGCCCTGGACCCGCCGCCCGCGGGCTACGCGTACGTCACCTCCGGCACCCTGCCGCACCCGTGGGGCACCGTGCCGGCCTACCTGTCCGACGAGCAGGCCGCGCTGGGAGGCTGCCGGTGAGCGGCGACGATCCGCAACTGTGGTCGCGCCCGCGGCGCGAGCGCCACGCGGAGCTCTACGAGGCGGAGTACGCGAAGCAGGTGGAGCGGATCGCGCGTATACGCAACTCGGTCAGTGCCGGGCTGCCGGACGCCCCGCCCGCGCAACCCCCGCGCCCGCCCGAGGGCCCGAGCTGGGACAGCCGCCCCGCCGATCTCGCCCCGCCCCCGCGCTCGGTGCGCCACGCCGCGGCCGGCGCCCGCCGGGTCATCGAGCCCCGCGTACGCGAGGAGCGGCGACGGCCGCTCGCGCGCTGGATCGCCGCGGCGCTGCTCGCGGCGGCCGTCGCCGCCATCGTCCTCATGCGCGGCCACCACCCGCTCACCTTCCGGCTGCCGGGCCGGGCCACCGGGCTCGCCGTCGCGGACGGCCGGATCTGGGTCGCGGCGCCGGACACCGGCGCGGTCTGGCAGCTCGACGCGAGAACCGGCCGGCCCGCCGGGCCGCCCGAACGGGTCGGCGACACGCCGGCGCGGCTCGCGCTCGCCGGCCACGGCGTCTGGGTCGCGGACACGGGACGCAGCGCGGTCGTGCGGGTACCCGGCTCCGCCGCGCCGATCCCGGCCGGCCCGGACATCGCCGACATCGCGTACGCGGCGGGGACCGTGTGGACCGCCAGCGCCGCGGACGGGACCGTGCGCGCGATCGACCCGCGCCCCCGCGTCAGGATCGTCACCGGCGGGACGCATCTCGTGGCGCTCGCCGGCGACGCACGCCGCGTCGTGGCCGCCGACGCGGGCGGCACGCTGGTGCGGATCGACGCGCGTGCGCGCCGGCTCGCCGGTCCGCCGATCGTGCTCGGCGGAATGCCGGTCGCCGTCGCGCTGAGCGGCGACAGCGCGTGGGTCGCCGACGCCGCCGCGGGAACCGTCCGGCGCGTGGATCTCGCGGCCGGGCGCCCCGCCGGCGCGCCGGTCCACGTGGGCGCCGCGCCCGTGGCGGTGGTCGCCGCCGGACGTGAGGTCTTCGTGCTGTGCCGGGGCGACCGCACGCTCGTGCGCATCGACGCCGCGAGCGGGCGCGTCCAGGCGCGCGTCCCCGTGCCCGGAGATCCGACCGCGATTGCCGTCGACGCCCGCCACGCGTGGGTCGCCGCCGGCGGAGACGAGGTGATTCGCGTTGATAGCTAGGCCCGTGATGCTGGGGCTCGGCCTGCTCGCGGCGATCGCGCCGGCGGCCGCCGCCCAGGGCCCGCCCGGCCCGCCGCCCGGCAATGGGACGGCGCTGCCGGCGCCGCCCGGCACCGCGGCGCCGTTCGTGCCCCCGGGCACGCCGGCCGCGATCCCCGCGGGCCCGACCGGGCCCGGCCTGCTGGACGCCGGCCGGGTCTCGCTCAACCGGGCCCGGCGCACGTTCGCCGTCCGGCTCGCGTGCCAGGGCGACGGCGCGGTCCGCGTGGTCGCGCTGCGGCTCACCGCGGCGACGCTCGCGCGCGGGCGCTACCGCTGCGCGAGCGGGCGCGCGACCGCGCGGCTGAAGGTCTCCCACCGGAACGCCGGCCGTCTGGCGCACCGGCGGACGGTCCCGGCCACCGCGGTGGTGTCGCAGGCCGGGCGCACCAGCAAGGTGTACTTCTCGCTGACCGCCGGGCACGCCGCGCCGCGCGCGCCGGGCTTCTGGACCGACGGGCATCTGCAGTGCGGGTCGCCCGCGTACCTGGCCGAGCCGGACTTCACCGCGGCGAGCACCATTCCGATCTCCACGCGCGGCTGGATCGCCTGGTACAGCCCCGCCGGCGGCTGGCACTGGCTCGGCGCCGCCGGCGAGGACAGCGCCCGCTGGGACACGTGGACCGCGACCCCGCGGGGCATCGCCCAGTTCCATCCCGGCGGCGCGACGATCCCGACCCCGTGGACGCTCGGACCGGTCGCGATCCCCTCCGGGCAGGGCATCCGCACGGTCGGCGTCTTCGAGATCGTCTACTGGGTCGGCGGGCGCCCCGACTACCAGTGGCAGTACGTCAACGCCGGCACGACCGGCGCGGTCGCGGCCGGCGGCGGCACGCTCGCCTGCGGGTACCCGTGATGCGCCGCGTCCTCGTCACCGGCGGCGCCGGCTTCATCGGGTCGACGCTCGTCGATGCCCTGCTCGACCGCGGGTGCGCGGTGACGGTCCTCGACGACCTCTCGACGGGTCGCTGGGAGAACCTCACCGGCGCGCTCGACCGCGGCGCCGGCCTGGACGTCGGGAGCGTGACCGACGAGCGCGCCGTGACCCGCGCGCTCGAGCGGGCGTGCGCGGACACCGTGTTCCACCTCGCGGCACAGATCGACGTGCGCCGCGCGGTGGCCGACCCGGCGCGCGACGCGCAGGTCAACCTCGTCGGCGCGATCACGACGCTCGCCGCCGCACAGGTGGCGGGCGTCCGGCGCTTCGTGCTGGCCTCGACCGGCGGCGCCATCTACGGCGACGCCGACATCGTGCCGACGCCCGAGAGCGCGCCGGCGCGCCCGCTGTCCCCGTACGCCGCGTCGAAGCGGGCGGCTGAGGACTACCTCGAGCTCTTCCGCGCGCTGCACGGGCTGTCGACGCTCAGCCTGCGGCTCGCGAACGTCTACGGTCCGCGCCAGGACGCGTGCGGGGAGGCTGGGGTCGTCGCGCGGTTCTGCGCTGCCGCCGGCATGCCGGTGACGGTGTTCGGCGACGGCGCCCAGACGCGCGACTTCGTGTTCGTCGACGATGTCGTCGAGGCGTTCATGGCCGCCGGGGAGTGCCACGAGACCGGCCGCGTCAACGTCTCCACGGGCCGCGAGACGAGCGTGCTCGACCTGGCGGCGGTGCTGCGCCTCCCGGTGCGCTTCGCGCCCGAGCGGCCGGGCGAGGTGCGCCGCTCGTGCCTCGATCCCTCGCTCGCGGCGCGGCGGCTCGGCTGGCACGCGCGCACGTCGCTGACCTCCGGGCTCACCAGCACGGCTCTCGCCACGCGTCCAGCTCGAGCCGCTTCCGCATAGTCATCAGCCCGGCGGACGGCGACGCCGGGCAACCGCCCTCGTACTCGACCTCGAAGACGGCCTTGCCGGCGCGCACGAACGGCGCCAGCCGGTCGCACTCGTCGTACTGGTAGCACTGCTCGTCGAGCGCCCAGTCGAAGTCGGGTTGCAGGGCCGCGGCCTGGTCGAGGTCGTTCTTGAGGCCGATCGACACGCCGCGCCGGTGCGCCGCCCGCGCCAGCCACCGGTTGAAGCGCAGCTGGTCGCGTGCGGTCAAAGGGAACCCGGTGTGGTTCGCGTAGCCGTCGACGTTGTCGGCCTCGACGCCGTCGAAGCCCTTGCCGGCACAGCGGTCGAGCCGGCGCTCGAGCAGCGGCCGCAGCGCCTTCGAGCGCACGTCCAGCCAGCGCTCGCCGGGCCAGCCCGCGACCGGCCGCCCGATGCTGCGCCTGGGGAAGCGATGCGCGTCGGGACGGCCCGGCTCGAGCGACCCGGCGTCGAGGTAGCAGACCGCGCGGGCGCCACGGGCATGGATGGCGGCGACGGTGCTCGCGGACGTGTCGAGCAGGTCGACGTCGTACATCTGGGCGCTGACCGAGAGGTCCAGCCGCCCGCTCAGCTGCCACTGCCAGGTCGTGTGCGGCGCCGGCACCCACACGGCCAGCGCGGCCGCGAGCACCGCGATCACCGGTTGTTCGTGAGCCGCGTCACCGTGCCGCTGCGGGCGTCCACGACCCAGGCGCTGCCGGCGCCGACGGCGATCGAGGTCGGGAAGCCCGCGAGCCGCGTCACCTGGGACACGGCGCCCGTGCGTCCATCGATCGCCTGCACGCTCCCGTCGCGCGCGTCGAGCACGAGCACGCCGGCGCGGGTGATCGCGAGCGCGCCGGGAGCGCCGCCGACGGGTACCGGCTGACCCTGGCGGCGACCCGTGGCCGCGGACAGGCGCGTCACGGTGCCGTCGCCGCGGTTGGCGACCCACACCGAGCCGTGGCCCACGGCCACGTCCTGCGGGTCGCGCCCGACCGGCAGGCGGCGCCCGAGGACGACGTTCTCGCGCGGGTCGATCCGGGCCACCGTTCCGTCGCCCGCGTTGACGACCCACACGTACCCGGCGCCGACGGCCAGCGCCGACGGGAAGTTGCCCGTGCGGACCGGCGGCCCCATGACCCGGTTGGAGATCGGGTCGATGCGAGTCACCGTGCCGGCGGTCCCGTTGGTCACCCAGGCACCCTCGTCGCTCACCGCGACGTCGACCGCCTCCGAGCCGACGGCGATCCGGCGGCCGCTGCCCGGCAGCAGCGGGTCGATCCGGGTGACCGTGTCATCGCCGGCGTCGGCGGTCCAGACCGAGCCCGCGCCGACGGCGACGCGCAGCGGCGCCGAGCCGGTGGCGTGGATCGACGCGGCAGCCTTGGCGTCGGCGCCGTCGAGACCGACGACGCGATTGTCGCGCCCGCTCACGACCCACACGGTCGAGCCCTGGACGGCGACGTCGGTCGGCAGGCGTCCCGCGCGCAGGCGGCTGTGGTCGGCGCTGACCGCCGAGCCGCGGGTGATGAGCACGACCGCCGCGGGGGCGATCAGCAGTACGACCATGAACGCGGCCGCGCCGACCACCAGCGCGCGCGAGCGCCGGTTGCTCTGCATCCGTGGCTGCTCCGCGGCGATCGCCATCAGCCGTCCATCCCTTCCGTGCCGGGGAGTCGCGTCGCCGCGACGGGTGCGTTCAGGCGCGCGTCGATCGCGCGGAAGCCGGGGTGAGTGGTGCGCGCATACGCGTGCTGGCGGTCGGCGCAGCGGTACTGCTCCGCCCAGCCGACGTACAGGCCGCGCCCGCCGGGCTTGAGCTCGCGCAAGCGCGCGCGGATGCCCGCCCACGGCACGGCCATGCCCGGCGTCTGGGCCATGCCCACGAGGCGGCCCGCGGCGTCCAGCACGGGACCGCCGGACAGCTCCGGGACGAGCGGCGAGTCGAGCGGGATCGCGCTGGGCTGCGCCGGCAGGAGCGGGCTGACCTGCTCGCTGCGCGGACCGCCCGTCGCGCGCGTCGGGAGGCTCGCCATCGCGCCCGCGCTGGCGAACGTGCGCCGGCGCCCGACCGAGCGCAGCAACTGGCCGCGCGCGGGCTCGGCGGCGGGCGCGGCCGGCAGCGTGGCGAGCCCGGGAATGCCCGGGCTGACCTCGAGTACGGCCAGGTCGTCGCACGGCGCCCGCGCCACGATGCGCCCGTGCAGGACGCCCAGCCCGGTCGAGATCTTCAAGGTGCGGGCGCCCCACACCGTGTGCGCCGTGGTGACGACGAGTCCGCGCGCGGCGTCGATGACGATGCCCGAGCCGAGCGATTCGGTCTGGCCGATCCGCGCGTCGATCCCCACCACCGACAGGTCGAGGCGCTGGGCCGGCGTGGTCGCCGGGACCTGCTTGTCGCCTCCGCCGCATCCCGCCACGACCAGCGAAGCGACACACAGCGCTGAGGTACTGCTCACCGGCCAGAGGTCCATCGAGGCCGATCCTATGCGGGCTGGAAAGCGACAGAAAAGCGCCGGCAACCCGCGTGAGGGCGATTTTCTGACCGGGTTGGCGTATACGTGCCGGCCCCTGCGCACGCCTCGCGCGGATGTGTCGGATTTCTAACACGTCGGCCTTTCGGGCGGCCCGGCAGGCCGATAGACCGTCGCTCGGTGCAGGCCACACGGACGGAGAGCTCAGAGCCCGCGCCGGTGCCGGCGGAGCGGCCCGCGACGCCGCTGCGGCGGCTCGCGCTGATGGCGGCGATGTGCCTGGCGCTCGGCGCGCTCGGCGGCGTGCTGGCGGCCGGCGTCCGGCAGCCCACCGCAGCCGCGGCGCGCTTCATCCCGCCCGCAGCGCCGGGCTATGACTTCTCGCTGCGCGACGAGACCGGGAGGCGGCGGAGCCTCGCCGACGCGCGCGGCAAGGTGGTCGTGCTGACGTTCGTCTACTCGACCTGCCGCGACCTCTGCCCGGCCGAGGGCAACGACATCTCGACCGCGTTGCATGCGTTGCCTCACTCCGGGGTCGAGGCCTACATGGTCAGCGTGGACCCCGTGGGCGACACGTTGGCGCGCGCGAACCGGTGGCTCGGGCGGCGTGGCCTGACGGGCGGGCTCGGGCACTTCCTGGTCGGCTCGCGGGCCGAGCTCGCGCCTGTCTGGCGGCACTACGCGATCGCGCCGATCAACGCGACGCGCGCCGAAGCGCTGGCGGCGGCCGAGCAGGCGGACAAGTACGCCGCCATGGCCGCCAAGAACCCGGGGGCGTTCAAGGCGTGGTCGTACAAGTCGCCGCCGCAGCCGAACAGCACGCCGGCCGGCGCCGGCGACCCCTATCCGGACCCGGCGGACCTCGCGTATCGGGGTCGCGCGCGCCACATCGCCGGCTGGGACTTCGAGCACTCGGCCTACGTGCTGCTGATCGATCGCAAGGGCGAGCAGCGGCTCGGCATCCCCTTCGAGTCGCTGACCCCGGCGTCGCTGGAGCGCGACATCCGGGTCCTGCTCGCGGGCGGTTGAGACGCGCCGGCGCTGCCGGAGGCGTGAGCCCCCGGCAGCCCGCCGCGCGCGGTCAGCCGGTGATGACGATCGTGCGCCCGCCGGCCTCGATCTGCAGGCCGGTGACGCGCTCGCTCACGGGCAGCGTGGCGACGGAGAGCCGGCGCTCCATGCCGGGATCGTTGGCGAAGATGTCCGTCAGGCCGCACATGATGCAGCCCGGATCCGGGTTGTAGGCGACGTACTCGTTCGTCTGGCGCAGCTCGAGGCAGGTGCGCGTGAACGTGTCGGCCGCCGTGCCCGAGAACACGAGGTGGTTGGTCGAGGTGATCTCGAGCGCACGCACGCGGATCACGTACTTGTGCCCGCTCACGAGGCCGTTGATCGGCGTGCCGAGCGCCGTGACGTACTTGTAGCCGGCGGTGCCGGTGGTGAGGTCGCCGAGGTCGACCCGGTAGGCGAGCAGCGTCGCGCCGGGATCGGGGGTCGAGGCCGACCACGAGACGTTCAGCGAGGAGGTGCAGACCCAGGGCGAGATCGGCCCGAGCGTCGGCGTCGACGGGTTGGCGAGCGCCGAGCCGGTGAAGGCCAGCGTCGCGGCCACCGCGCCGAGCGCGGCGGCGGGACGGAGGAGGCGGCGGAGCATTGGGGAGGTCTCCTGGTGGTGGGTGGTTGAAGAGCGGCGCAACTGTCGCCGCGGCACCACCGCGAGTCAGTACCGGCTCGGTTCCGGATGAGTGCCATGTATCTGGCTTGGCCCCGCGCACTCTTGGTCGTATGCACGCACATGCGACGCTCGCCTCGCGGCTCGACCGGCGCGAGCAGGCCGTCTTCGTGGGCCGCGCCCGCGAGCTCCGGATCGTCGACTCGCTCTTCACCGGCGATCCCTCGGCCAGCGTGCTGCTGGTGCACGGAGCGGGCGGCGTCGGCAAGAGCGTCCTGCTGCGCGAGATCCGCCGCCGCGGCGAGCAGGCCGGCTGGACGCCGTGCAGCGTCGACGCGCGCGACCTGGCGCCGCTGCCGGACGCCGTCGAGCGCGCGCTCGGCCCCGCGTGGACGACGCCGCGCCCGCTCGTCCTGATCGACACCTACGAGCGCATGAGCGCGCTCGGCGGCTACCTGCGCTCGACGCTCCTGCCGTCGCTGCCCGAGCAGGCGATCGTCGTGATCGCCGGCCGCGACGCGCCCGAGCCGGGCTGGTTCGAGGGCGGCTGGGAGACGCTGTCGCTGGAGCTGGCGCTGGACGTGCTGTCGCAGATCGAGTCGCGCGCGCTGCTCGCGCGCCAGGGTCTGAGCGGAGACCGCCGCGCCGCCGCGATCGCGCGCTGGGCGGGCGGGCTGCCGCTGGCGCTGCGCCTCGGCGCCGCCGCCGCCCGCGCCGACCCGTGCTGGACGCCCGGCGCGGCGCCGCCCGAGGCGCTGCTGTCGCACCTGCGGCGCGTCGGCGAGTTCGACGGGCCGTTCGGCGATGCGTTCGCGCTCGCCTGCGTGGCGCGGCTCGTGACCCCGGCGCTGCTGGCCGACGTGCTGCCCGCGCTGGACGCGCACGCGGCGATGCGCTGGCTCGCGAGCTGCCCCTTCGCCGACGCGCGCGCCGGCGGGGTGACGCTGCACGAGCTCGTGCGCCACGCGCTGCGCGCCCAGCTGCGCGCGCAGGACCCGGAGCGCGAGCGCGAGCTGCGGGCGCGGGTCGCCGAGGCGCTGCACTCGCGCGCGCTGGCCGGACGGCTCGAGCTGACGATCGACCTCGCGGACCTCGTCGAGGATCCCGCGATCCGCGCCGGCTACAGCTGGGACGGCAGCGTCGACAACCACGTCTGCGAGGACGCGTCGGGGCTGGACGAGGGGCTCTCCCCGGCCGCCTGGGCGGCGACCGAGCCGTTCCTCGAGCACGTGCTGGCCGCGCGCGACGCCGACGGCGCGCTGTGCGGCTACGCGATCGCGTTCCCCGCGGGCACGACGTCAGCGCTCGCGCACGCCGACCCGCAGCTCGGGCCGTGGCTCGCCCACGCGCGGGCACAGGCGGGCGAGGCGATCGTGTGGCGCGACTCGGTCGACTTCACGCGCGACCCGCGCTCCCGCGTGCAGGCGCTGCTGAACATGAGCGCGATCCTGCGCTCCGGGCTGCGCAACCCGCGCTACGCCTACCTGCCGATCGGCCGCGGCGACCGCGCCGCGCACGCGTTCGCGGCCGCCGTCGGCGCCGTCCACGTCGCCGAGCTCGACCGTGGCGCGGTCGAGTGCCACGTGCTCGACTACGGGCCCGGCGGGCTGCTCGGCGCCCAGCGCGACGTGGTCCTGCGCGAGCTCGGGCGCGCGCGGGCCGCCGCGATCGATCCCGACGCCGTCCGCGACGCGCTGCGCAACCTGCGCGTGCCGGTGGCGCTGGCGCAGAGCCCGCTGGCGCGCGGATCGGGGGTCGAGCCGCGGGCGGCGTCCGTGCGCGCGCTTCTGGCGGGCGCGGCCGAGCGCGCGTTCGGCGACAGCGAGGACGAGCGCCTGCTCCAGCGCGTGCTGACCCGCGGCTACTTCGAGCCCGCGCCCAGCCACGAGCACGCGGCGCGCGAGCTGCACCTCAGCCGCACGGCCTACTTCCGGCGCCTGCGGACCGCGTCCGAGCGCGTCGCCGCCTGGCTGGGGTCGTCCTAAGCGGCGCGGGTCGCCCGGCTGGCCGCGCGGGCGTCGAAGCGATCGCGCGCCTCGCTGACCCGCGTGCCGTGCGTGACCGACCACGATCCGAGCGCCTTCAGCGGCGGCGCCATCGTCGCGCCCAGCGGGGACAGCGCGTACTCGACGCGCGGCGGCACCTCGGCGTGCACGCGGCGCACCACGAGGCCGTCGCGTTCCATCGAGCGCAGCGTCTGGGTCAGCACCTTCTCGGAGATCGGGGCGAGATCTTCGAGCAGTTCGTGGTAGCGGCGAGTGCCGTCGCCCAGGGCGAGCAGCACGTCGACGGCCCATTTCGAGCTCAGCAACGAGATCGACTCCCGGATCAGACGCGCCGAGCGCGTACGCTCGGCTACCCGGCGGGCGTGGACGTGGTCGGCGACCGTGGGTGCGGTCATGCCTCGGCTCCTCTCAGCTTGAGTCCGAGCGCTCGCAGCGCCCGGGAAACGCGCAGTCGGGCGGCGTTCTGGCTGCATCCCAGGGCCCCCGCGACCTCTTCGTAATCCAGCTGCTGTACGACTCGCAGCTCCAATGCTCTCCTCTGTTCGGCCGGGAGGGCGCGGACGGCGAGCCGCAGGCTGGGAGCCATCGAACTGGCCTCCATGCGCTCGTCGACCGCCTCGTATTCGTCGCACTCCGCCCACGCGGCGGGCAGGCCGAGCCGCTCCCGCGCCGCGCTCTCGATGCGGTTGTGCTTGTGGTACTGGCGCAGCAGGTTGCGCGCGATCCCGAACAGCCAGGGAGCGCCCGAGCCGTCGGCCAGGTCGCGGAACCGCTTGGCCGCATACCAGGCCTGCGCGAAGGTCTCCGCGGTGAGGTCCAGGGCGGCCGTGTCCGACCCCGTCTGGCGCTGGAACCATGAGCGGACCCAGGCGGCGTAGCGGTCGTAGAACTCGCGGTAGGCCAGCGGATCTTTGCTGGCGGCGGCGATGAGTTGGGCGTCGGTTCGGGTCACGTGGTGCGTAGCGGCTGCGGGCGGTTCGCTACCTGATCATGACCCCAGCGGGAATTGCGTGTCTTAAGCCCGTGAGAAGACGCGATTGCGCTCAGGCAACCGCGGCGAGCTCGTAGTGGCGCCGGATGCCGTACAGCGTCGTGCGCTCGGCGGCCGGGCGGCCGGCCCGGTGCGCGGCGCCGACGAGGTCGGACGGGTCGAGCTTGACGCCGTGGTCGGCGCCCGCCATGCGCGAGATCGACTCCTCCATCAGGGTCCCGCCGAGGTCGTTGACGCCCCAGCGCAGTGCCTCCGTCGCGGCGTCGAGGCCCATCTTGACCCAGCTCGCCTGCAGGCTCGGAATCGTGCGGCCGAGCGCGAGCCGGAACACCGCGGTGTGCTTGAGGTTCTCCTCGCGCGAGATCTCCTCGATCCCGTGCGTGCGGCCGAGCAGCGTCTGGAAGGGGATGAACGAGAGCGGCACGAACTCCGTGAAGCCGCCCGTGCGCTCCTGCAGCGTGCGCACCACGCGCATGTGCTCGGCGAGCTCGGCAGGCGTCTCGATGTGGCCGAACATGACGGTCACGGTCGAGCGCAGGCCCACCTCGTGGGCGGCGGTGATGATCTGCACCCAGCGACCGGCGGGCAGCTTGTTGGGGCTGATGCGCTGGCGCACGCCGTCGTGCAGCACCTCGGCGGCGGTGCCGGGGACGGAGCCGAGCCCCGCCTCGCGCAGCTGGACGAACACCTCGTGCGGTTCGAGGCCCGAGACGTCGACCATGTGGGCGACCTCCATCGGGCTGTAGGCATGCAGATGCAGCTGCGGCGCGGTCTCCTTGGCCAGCCGCAGCCAGCTGAGGTAGTCCTCGAGCCCCCAGTCGGGGTGGATGCCCGACTGCATGCAGATCTCGGTCGCGCCGAAGTCGACCGCCTCGTGCACGCGCCGCACGAAGTCCGCGCGCGAGTGCTCGTACGCGTCGGGCGAGCGGCGCGAGACGCCGAAGCCGCAGAACGCGCAGCCGACCGTGCAGATGTTCGAGACGTTGATGTTGCGGTTGACCACGAACGTCACGAGGTCGCCGGCCAGCTCGGCGCGCAGCTCGTCGGCCGCCTGGCGCATGTCCTCGATCACCTCGGGGCGGCTCTCGGCGAACATCGCGGTCAGCTCGTCCGCGCCGAGCGCGAACCCGTTGCGGGCGCGCTCGATCGTCTCGGGCCGGACGCCGGGCCGGCGCACGCGCGGCGTGAACGACGCGTAGCGCTCGCGGATCACCGACAGCACCCGCGGCGACTGCCACTCCTCGGTCATGTACTGCGGGTAGACGCACAGGCGCTCGGTCGGCGCCGCGATGCCGGCGAGCCGCTCGCGCACCTGCTTGGGCGACGGGAACGGATGCTCGGGCGAGATGTGGTCGCCGTTGGCCGACAGCCCGCCGAGGTCGGTCGCGCCCGCGCGCACGAGGTCCGGCCACCAGTCGGCGAGGTTGGGCGGGACCTGGATGCCGACGCCGGGGAGCAGCCGCTTGGCCTCCTGCACGAGCCGCACCATGTCCTCCAGCGAGACCGGGCACGACCACTTCGGCGCGTCGCGATGCGGCGCGTCCGAGAGCCCGGTGCGCCAGTAGCGCTCGGCCGCGTCGGTCGCGATCTCGGCGGGCTCCTCGCCGTAGTAGCGCCGGTGCGGGACGAAGTTCTGGAGGATCACCTCCTGCAGGTGATCGAAGCCCGTCAGCGCCTCCAGCGACGCCATCCGGTCATCCTCGCTCTCGCCGATCCCCACCAGGATCCCGCTCGTGAACGGGATCTTCAGCTCGCCCGCGGCGCGGATGGTCGCCAGACGGACCTGCGGGTGCTTGGTCGGCGAGCCCTGGTGCGCGACCAGGTCCGGGTTCGTCGACTCGAGCATCAGCCCCTGCGAGGCCGTGACCTCGCGCAGCCGCGCCAGGTCGCGCGGCTCGAGCACGCCGAGGTTCGTGTGCGGCAGCAGCCCGCGCTCCAGGCCGCGCTCGCACGCCCACACGACATAGGCCACGAAGTCCTCGAAGCCGAGCGCGTCGAGCCGGTCCTGGACGGCCGGCGCCTCGCCGGTCAGCACCAGCAGCTCCTTCACGCCGCGCCGGGCCGCGCGGTCGATCAGCCGCTCGACCTCCTCGGGCTCGTGCAGGTGTGGCCGGTGGGTGGCGAACGCGCAGTACTTGCAATGGCAACGGCACGTGCGCGACAGTGAGAGCGTGACGTTGCGCGAGAAGGTCACTCGCCGCATCGTCACGGCACCATACTGGGGTGAGACCTTCGGCCTTGCTCCTCCTCGCGCTCGTGCTGTCGGCGTGTGGCGCCACCGCGTCGGGTGGCTCCTACGGCGACGCGACGCTCAGCCTCGACGCCAAGCCGGGCGCCGAGCACGCCGGCATCTATCTCGCCACGGCGCGCGGGTATGACGCCGCGGAGGGCGCGACCCTCCACGTCCAGGCCAGCGGCGACGCCGAGTTCGAGGTGATGCGCCTCGCCGACCTCGAGCGCCGGCGCGCGCGCTTTATCGGCGTGATGGCGATCGTGCGCCCGGACGCGCTCGTGCTCGCCGTCGATCGCGCGACGCTGAGCGACGAGCGCGACCTCGTCGAGGCCGTCGTACGCGCGCTCGGCCGCGGCTACACGCAGGCGCAGCTCGAGCCCGACGAGGCGGTGGCGGCGATGCAGGCCCAGGTGCCGGGCCTCGACCGCACGGCGCTCACGCGCTCGCTCGACGACGTCTCCCCCACCTGGACCGCGGGCGCGCCGTACTTCGGCGAGCTGCCGCCGAGCCCGCTCTTCGACCCGACGGTCGCCGCCGACGCCGCCCACGGCTGATTCGGCTTGACCCCCAGTTCGTGGGGGGTGTGTTAACTGGACGTCCCCTGAGGCAGCCCAGTTGACGCACCCTCCCGAGCGCGCCAACTCGCGCGAGGGCCAGGCTGGCGACCGCCCGCCCTACCTACTGGGCCCGCATGCGCCGGAACTCCTGGCGCACGGACTCCGGGCGGCCCCACATCTGCGTCACCTCGACGCGCCCCTCGCGCACCTCGCGGACGATCAGCTCGCCCTCGATCCCCGCGTCGTCGAGCAGCCGCAGCGTGCCGTGCACGGCGGGCGCCGCGGCGGCGTGCCCGAACTGGTGCGCGACGATGATCCGGAAGTGCCAGTCGTGGTGCGAATACGGCTGGGCGTTGCAGGTGACGAGCAGCGACGCGGCGTCGACGTAGCGGTCCTCCTGCACGCGCAGGTCGAGCTCCAGATCGGTCCAGTCGGACGGGAGCGAGGTGACGATCTCGTTGAACGTGTCGGCAAGCGGCATGATGCGCGTCAGAGCGTACATGGCCGAACTCCCGCTGGACCTCGAAGGGCTGCTGGGGCTGCTCGAGCGCCTCGACGGCGCCGAGGAGGCTGCGGTCGTGCGCTCGGCGCTGGACGCGGGCATCTCGCGCGACCGCGTGATGGACGAGCTCGAGAGCGAGGTGCGGCGACGGTTGGCGCGGCTCGAGGACTCCGGCTAACCTTTCGTGAGTGACCACCTTCGTCGTCGATCGCTCCGACCGCGGCAAGCTCGCGCTCACGGGCGCCGAGGCCAAGGCGTTCCTGCAGGGGCAGGTGACCAACGACATCGAGGCGCTGACGCCCGGGAGCGGCTGCTACGCCGCGTTCCTCACCCACAAGGGCAAGATGCTGGGCGACATGCGCGTCTTCGACGTCGGCGACGAGCTGCTGCTGGACTGCGAGCGCGTCGCGCTGCAGGAGCTCTTCAACATGATCCACCGCTACAAGCTGGGGCGCGACGTCGAGCTGCACAAGCGCACGCTCCAGTACGCGCTGCTGTCCGTGATCGGGCCCGACGCGCCGCGGCTCGCCGGGCCGGCCGAGCACGACAACGCGCGCGTGCGCGCCGGCGGGGTCGACGCGATCGCGGTCACGACCGACCTCGGGACCGACCTGTTCTGCGCCGCCGAGGACCGTGAGGCGCTGCGCGCCGCGCTCGCGTTCTCCGACGGCGACGCGGCGGCCGCGGAGATCGCGCGCGTGGAGTCCGGGCGGCCGCGCTACGGCGTGGACCTCGACGACAGCGTGATCCCGCAGGAGGCCGGGCTCAACGAGCGCGCCGTGTCGTTCAGCAAGGGCTGCTACGTCGGGCAGGAGACGGTCGCTCGGCTGTACTACCGCGGCAAGCCGAATCGCCGTCTGCTCGGGTTGCGGCTCTCAGAGCCGGCGCCGCCCGGCACCGAGCTGCGGCTCGGCGAGAAGGTCGTCGGCCGGCTCGGATCCTCGGTCGTCTCGCCCGACCACGGGCCGATCGCGCTGGCGCTCGTCCGGCGCGAGGCGAACCCCGGCGACACCGTCTCAGCCGAAGGTGCGACGGCACTCATCGTCGACATCCCCTTCGCGCGGTAAAGTCGGAATCGGCACAAAGCCCCACCCCTGGAAGGGAGCAGCCCATGGCCGCTCACGTGATCGTGCTCGCCAATCGCACCGCCGCCGCGCCGGAACTGATCGACGCGCTGGTGCACCGGAGCGAGCGCGGGCCGATCCGGGTGACGCTCGTGATGCCGGCGGCCGGGCCGGGGACGGCCGATCGCGCCGCCGCCACGCAGCGCATGGAGGCCGCGCTTGAGGCGTGGCGCAAGGCCGGGATCGAGCGCTGCGAGGGCGTCGTGTGCGACCCCGTCCCGCTCGACGCGCTGGGCGAGGTGTGGGACGCGATGCGCCACGACGAGGTCGTCGTCTGCACCCTGCCGGGCCAGAGCTCGAAGTGGATCCGCACCGATCTTCCGCACGCGGTCGCGCGCTTCACCGGCGTATCGGTGACCCACGTGGTCGCCCACGACCCGGAGGTCCGGCCGGAGACGAGTGCCGCGCCGGTGCGCGAGAGGCAGCCGCTCGGGCCGCTCAGCGTGCTGGCGTGGGGCGGGAGGAAGGCGTAGCGCAGGAAAGGGCGGCAGCCCCTCCACCCCACCCCGGTCATCACGGAGTAAGGGCGGCAGCCCCTCCACCCCACCCCGGTCATCCCCCCTTACGAAGGCGCTCCGCTCATGCCCCCCGGGTGGGCGCGAGGAGTTCCAGCCGGTTGCTCCACGGGTCCTCGGTGTAGAAGCGCGGCACGCCCGGCAGCGCGTCGTCCCAGTGCACGGTGACGCCGGCCAGCGCCAGCCGCTCGGCCAGCGCGTCGAGCGCCGCCGCATCGGCGACCGCGAACGCCGGGTGCGCCTTCGTGGCCGGCGTGAAGTCGGCCGCGGTGCCGACGTGCAGCTGCTGCGCCCCGCATGCGAACCAGACGCCGCCGCGCGCGGCGAGCGCCGCCGGCTTCTCGAGCTCGGCGAGCCCGAGCAGGCGTCCGTAGAACCCGCGCGCCTCGGCTTCGCAGCCCGGCGGCGCCGCGACCTGGACGTGGTCGAGGCCGGTGATCACACAGCGCAGGGTAGGGCGGCCCGGGATGCTGGTGCCGCCGCCCGGTGACCTGTTCACGGAGCGCTGCCGTCGAGTGCGGCGATGCCCCCGCACGCCGCTGCCCGCGCTCGGGTCGGCGCCGCCGACGTCGTCGTCGTCGTCGTCGTCGGTCAGCATCGCGGGGTGGATGCCGCGCGCGAGCTCGCGCAGCTCCGCGAGGCCCTCATTGAGCTGCTCGAGCGCCCCGCCCGGCAGCTCCGCGGTGGTCGGGCAGCCAGTACGCGAGCGCCTCGGCCAGCGCGTCGCGCACGCTCGCAGTAGCGAAGCGCTCCGCCAGCCCGCCCACGGGCAGCGCGCCGCGCAAGGCGCTCATAACGGCACTCCACAGCAGCACGGTACGGCTGTCCAGCCTGTCGCGGGCGGTTACCCAACTCGGCCCGGCGAGGTGGCGCGCTTTTGGAAGCGTCCGGGAACGGGCACATTGGATGCACGCCATGCCGTCCACCGTCCTGATCGTCGATGACCACGCCGGATTCCGCCGCGCCGCCCGCGCGCTGTTGGAGTCCGAGGGCTATGCCGTGGTCGCCGAGAGCGCGACCGGGACCGAGGCGCTGGAGGCCGTCGCCCGCCACCGCCCCGACCTCGTGCTGCTGGACGTCTGCCTGCCCGACCTGGACGGCATCGAGGTCGCCGGGCGGATGACCCGGACGGCCGGCCATCCCGCGATCGTGCTGACCTCCAGCCGCGACGCGTCGGACTACCCGCCGATGGACCGCTGCGGCGCCCGCGGCTTCATTTCCAAGGGCGAGCTGACCGGTTCCGCCCTCGCCGCGCTGGCCGCGTAGGTCATCTCGCTGACACGCTTCTTGCAGGCCCTCGCGGGCTCATGATTCTTTTGCTCCGGAATTAACTCGCTTTTGTCGGCTAGAAGCGATAGAAATGCCGCGGGTCTGACCACAAGGGCACGACTTCCGAGGGGAAGGAGAGAGGAGAAGGCATGGACGAGGACGTTCACATCGATGGACGGCGCCTAGACCGTCGCGGATTCCTCGCCGCGGCCGCAGGGGCTGCTGCGACTGGTGCGGCAGCCGCGACGCTTGGCCCCTGGGCCAACAAGTCGTCGGGCGCGGCGGCGAAGTCGTCGGACGTGTGTGTGGAGCACCCCGGCGAGCTGCCGAAGCTCCGGCGCGGATCGATCATGTACACGATGCCGGCCGCCGCCTGGAACACCGAGGCGGCGTTCCTGGATCACATCGCGTTCATGAAGGGCCTCAACTGCAACGCCTGGGAGTTCGCGGGCGCGTATCCGGTCGTCAACGGCATCAACCTGGGCACGAACCCGGCCGGGTGGGCGACGTTCGGGTCCTACGCGAAGCAGTACGGGTTCCGGCTCGTCGGCACGCACGACGGCCCGAACGCAAGCAGCGCGGCGAATCTCGGTTCGGCCGTCACGAAGATGAACGGCTGGAACTGCAACCAGCTCGGCGCCGGCTCCGGCTGGCCGTCGGTGCCCGGTGCGGGCACGGCGATCACCACGCCGGCCTCGATCTCGGCCTGGCAGGCGAGCTGCGCCACGATGAACTCGTGGGGCCGCGCGTTCCAGACCGGCGAGGGCTCGGGCGTGCTCGGCGTTACCCTACGCCAAGGGCAACTTCATGGGCGCCGACATCGCCGGCGGCCGTCCGTGCGCGCGCTACTACCGGCATTTCCACTCAGAGCAGGGCAAGTGGATCACCGGCACGGGCACGAAGTACGACAACAACTACATCTCCGCGGTCGCCTACACCGAGCTCGACCCGCACGTACTCGTACGCGCAGTCCGACCTCTGCTGGCTGCTGGACGGCCTGTGGATGTCCGGCGGCGGTCCGAGCGTCGGCCTGCAGGGCGCCGGGCGACCCGAATCCGGGCCAGGGCAACAACCGCCTGATGGCGCCCGGACGTGATCGAGCGCTGGCAGGACCGCGTGTTCACGTTCCACGTCAAGGACCTCGGTCCGACCGATCAGGGCACGCAGGTCGCCAACGTCGGCGACAACAACGGCCCCGGCGCGGCGACCGCCCCGTACGGCGCGGTCCCGTACTCGTTCGACCAGGACACGACGCCGTTCCAGCAGATCTTCGAGCGGCTCCGGCACCCGGAGCGCCACGAGTTCCTGTTCGAGCGCGACGGCTTCAGCGGCACGGTGACGTCGAACGCGTACTACAGGAAGCTCTACGTGCAGGGCTTCGACATGATGGACAAGATCTCGCTCGACCGCACCGCGTCACGCGGCGGCCGTTCGACATCCCGACCACCGATGCCGACTGGGCGGCGATCCAGGTCACCGCGATCGGCCAGCGCCCGCCCGAGGGCGGCGGAGCCCCGGGTCCGCCGTGCGCGCCCAAGCTCGAGGGCGGCAACGAGGCCGGCGACACCGTCGAGGTCACCGACGTCGGCGTGTGGTCGCGCTTCTCTGAGAAGCCGCGCAACTACAACTACGTGTGGCTGCGCGACGGCGCGCCGCTGCCGAAGTACAACGCCGCCGCCGATCGGCGCGCAGGACGGTCCCTGCACGGTCGCGGACGAGCCGACGTACACGCTCACCGCCGACGACATCGGCCACGAGATCAGCTGCTCGGTCACGGCGCTGAACCCGAAGTCCAACCAGGACAGCGGCTCGACGCAGTACACCGACGAGATCACGGTCGCGGCGAAGCCGCTGCTCGGCACGCGGCGCTGGGCCCGGGCTCCTCGACGCTCAGCGCCGGGCTGCCGGAGGCCTACCAGGCCACCAGCAGCGCCAAGGGCACGGTCGACAAGCTCGACGTCTACGTGGACGAGGGCTCGACGGCCAACTGGCTGATCGCCGGCATCTACTCCAACTACCACAACCATCCGGACCTCCTGCTGGCCACCGGCGAGGTCCGCATCAGCCACAAGCGCGCAGGCGGCTGGGAGTCCGTCGACATCGGCTCCGTCTAGCTCGCGGCGGGCACGAAGTACTGGATCGCGGTGCTCGGCACCGGCGGCACGCTGACCATCCGCAACTACGACGGCGCCGACGGCTTCTCGCCCAGCGAGACCTACAAGCGCACCAAGGGCGACTCAGGCCGAGCTGCCCGACCGCCTGGAAGACCGGCAACGTCTACCCGCACGACGGCCCGCTCACCGCGGCCGCCGGCTAGTAGACCCAGCGGCATCTCGGTGCACGAGGGGCCCGGCACACGCCGGGCCCCTCGTCGTTTCCGGCCCGCGCGCTCGGAACTGTGGCTTTGCCCGCACCCGGAGCCGTAAGAGGCCCCGATGGACCGTCCGGCGTCGAGCGCAACACTGGAGACGATCCCGCAAAGGAACGCGCGTGCAACGCGACTCGAAGCCCCGGCCCCTTCGGTACGGCGCGACGCCGTCCGAAGCCTGCGCGCGCTGGGGCGCTTTCGGGAAGAGGAGGTGGCGGCCGTGACTCTGAGCCGGCATCGCTACACAACCCGCACGCGCGGAACCGCACGCAGTTCGCGGTGCTCGCGGCCCTCGTGCTCGTGGTCGCCGGCGCGGTGCTCGCCATCGCGCACGACGGCTCTCGCAGCTCGAGCGGCATCCAGGGCTCAGGAAACGCCGCGACCGAGACCCGCGACGTCGCGCCGTTCAGCGCGGTCGACCTCGCCGGCGGCAACAACGTGACCGTCCACGTCGGGGGCGCGCAATCCGTCGTTGTCAGCGCCGACGACAACCTGCTCGCCGCCGTGACGACCAGCGTGCTGGACAGAAAGCTCGTGATCGGCACCACCGGCAGCTTCGCGGCCAACGCGCCCACGGGCGTCGAGGTCACCGTGCCGTCGCTGCGGACGCTGACCCTGAGCGGCAGCGGCACGCTCGCCGTCGACGGCATCGACGCGCGCCGGCTGACCGTCACGCTCTCGGGCAGCGGGGTCATCCGGGCGAGCGGAACCGTGAACCGCCTCGACGTCTCGCTCACCGGCTCCGGCAGCATGCAGCTCGCGCAGCTGGCCGGGCGCGACGTGCGCGCCGTCGTGAGCGCATCGGGAATGATCATGGTCAACGCGAGCCAGCGCCTCGACGCGTCGGTCCAGGGCAGCGGCGTGATCCTCTACACCGGTGCCCCGGCGCACGTGACCAGGAGCATCACCGGCAGCGGAGCGATCACCGGGACCTAGCAGCATCGGCGCCGCGGTCCCCGGAGCCGTCCGTTCGGGACGGCTCCGGGGCGCATTGCCGTCAGCTCACGGGGTCGTGGTCGACAGCGTGAACGTGAGGGTCTTCGAGTAGCTGCCCGTGCGCAGCGCGTCGGTCGCGCCGATCGCCTGCTGGAAGGACAGCGTGACCGCGTCGTTGGACGCCGGCGCGGCATAGGTCAGCAGCGACGTCGGGCTCGAGGACCCGCCGACCGCCGCGAACGCCCCGCCGGTGCCGGCCGCGCTCGCCGCCTTCGCGGTCAGCGCACTCGGCAGCGAGAACGTGCCGTTGACGAGGTGACCCGTCGCGGTCGAGCTCGGATCGGCCACGGTCAGGGTGGCGTCACCCGCCGTCGAGATGACGTTGGCCGTGGTCGACGCCGCGTACGTCTTGGCGACGCCCGGCGTGAACGGCCCGAAGGCCGCCGGCGTGCCCAGCGACAGCGCCAGCGTGGCCGGCACGCTGCCGCCCACGGTGCCCGGCGCGTTGGTCTGCACGACCGTGACGCCGTTGCCGCCGAACTCGGCCCAGTTGAGGTTGAACAGGTTCCCGCCGGTGGCGCCGCCCGTGACCGCGCGGAACACGAAGAACAGCTCGTGCTTGCCGGTCATGGCGATCGGGAACGACTGCGTCGACCAGACGGCGGTGCCGCCGGTGGAGACCAGGTTCGCCGTGGTCAGGATCGGGCCCGTGATCGAGTCCTGACGGACCTCGATCGCCGCCAGCGGCGAGCCGGCGGTGCGGCCCGCGGCCGCGTCGGCCACGCGGAACGACGACCGTGTCGATCTGGAACAGGTTGAACGGACCGTTGAGCTGGATCCAGTCACCGGACGACAGGCTGCCGCGATGGACGCCGTTGCCGCCGTCGGTGTCGGTCGCCGTGTTGGTGCCCGACTGGTTGACGACGAACTCGACCTCCTGGTGCTTCTGGCGGATCTGGATCTGGCTGGTCGTCGACAGCGGCGGAGCCTGCCCGCCGGAGCCGCCCTTGTCGGTGTAGGTCGCGCTGACGACGCCGAACACGTTGCCGCCGTGCGAGACGTCGTTGGCGATCGGTCTGCAGGAACCCGGTGCAGCCGGTCGAGCTCTGCTCGGCGTGGCCGTGCGTGTCGTGGCCGAGCACGAACGTCACCGTGACGTCGTTGCAGTTGATCGACGGGTCCTCCGGATCGGTGACGGTCACCTTGTACTGGATCGTGTCGCCGAACGAGAACGTCCCGCCGTCGAGCGGCGCGGTCACCACGACGGTCGGGCTGGTGTTGCCCGCCGTGATGATCGTGCTCGTCGCGGCCTTCTTCCCGGAGGAGTCGAACACGCGTCAGGACCGCCGTGTAGCGGCCGGCCTGGGTGTAGGTGTGCGACGGGTTGGCCTCGGTGGAGATGGCCGAGCCGTCACCGAAGTCCCACTCGAAGCGGATCGAGTCGCCCGGATCGTCGTCCAGCGAGCCCGCGCTCGAGAAGTTGACGGTCAGCGGGGCCGGGCCGTCGGTCCGGTCCGCGTTCAGCACGGCCTTCGGCGCGCGCTGGCCCTTCACGTAGTCCCACCGGTACATGCCGGCATCGGGGTTGGCGGCGAAGAAGCCGTCACCGTAGGTCAGCAGGTAGAACGAGCCGTCCTTGCCCCACTGCATGTCCATCGGGTTGTCGCACTCGAACGTGAACACCGGGTTGGGGACGTTGGCCTGACCGCAGGGCAGGAAGCTGTTGATCTTCAGGATGCGGTTCTGCGAGTCGAGCTTGACCTCGCGCAGCGTGTCCTGGGTGAACTCGCCGAAGATCACGGAGTTGTCGTAGTACGGCGGGAACTTCGTCGTACTCGGGTTCGCCGGGTCGTAGTGGTACTTCGCCGCGCCGTGCGGCCCCACGCCTCCGGTGAAGAGCTCCGGGAACAGCCGCGGGCACTCCGTCGTCGAGCCCGGGGCGATCGCGCCCGGAGTCGTCGCGTAGTAGCCGAAACACGGCGTGCCGAGCGGCGTCGCCGCGTTGTTGTCGCGGTAGGAGTACCAGATGTCCGGATCGGTCACCGGCGGCACGTCGCGCAGGCCGGGCTCGAAGCCCGGGCCGCCGTCGCGCACCCAGCGCGAGTCGTTGACGAGCGGGTTGGCCCCGCAGTCGATCGGCTGCGGCGGGTTGTCCAGCGGCGTACCCACCGTCGTCGTGTTCGGCGCGAACTCACGGAAGTTCCACCGGTAGTAGCCGAGCTTGCTCGAGTAGCAGATCGGATAGCCGTAGTTTGCCGGGTGCCGGACGATCTCGACGCGGCCGACGCCTGACGGCCCGCGGCTGCGCGCCGGCGTGCTGGCGTCCGGCGAGTAGTCGGTCACATACGCGACGTCGTTCTCGTCGACCTGCAGGCGGAACGGGTTGCGGAAGCCCATCGCGTAGACCTCGGGGCGCGTCTTGGCCTGAGGCGCGCCGGCCACGAGCGGGAACAGGTTCCCGGACGGGATCGTGTACGCGCCACCGCTGCCGAGGTCGGCGTGGTTGAAGTCCGCCGGGGTGATCGTGTCCTTGACGTGGATGCGCAGGAGCTTGCCCCGCAGGTCGTTCGTGTTCAGCGTCGAGCGCCGGTCGTCGCCGGTCGGCCGCTGATACCAGGCGCCTTCCTGCGCCGTCGCGGTCGTCACCGTCGGGCCGGTGCCGGTCAGGGCGGACCCGTCGGCGGTGATCTGGTTCTGGTTGGTCTGCTGCAGCGCGCGCCGGAAGAACACGTTGACGTTCGCTGTGTTCGCCGGGCCGCCGCTCGTCTGGATGTTGTCGGCGCCGACGTTCGAGAGCGCCTCCAGGGCGGTGTCGACCTGGGCCGCGGTCGCGTTGAACGGCAGCGGAGCCGTCGTCTGGCCGTTGAAGGTCAGCGTGAAGGTGCCGCCGGTCGCGTTCGTCGTGCGGACCGTCTGCTGCTCGTCGAGCAGCTGGTCCTCGAACGGGCCGTAGCCGTTGGCGTCGATGCCGGCCGCCGGCGTGTCGTCGCCGGTCGTCATCCACAGGTTGTTGTTCTTGTCGAAGTCGATGTCGCCCGCGACGTGGCAGCACTCCTGGCGGTTGTTGTTGACGCGCAGGATCTGCTGCTCGGAGTTGAGGTCCAGGAACGGCGGGTTGACGCCGTCGTCGACGAACTTGAAGCGCGAGAGCTGGAAGTAGCCGACGTACGGATCCCAGGCCGACAGCGACGCGGCGGCGTTCGGCGGGGTCGTGTTCGGCGTCGTCTGGGTGACGATCGAGCCGTCCGACAGCTTCACGTTCGTGACCGTCTGGGGCGCGTAGTACAGGTACACCCAGTGGTCGGTCGCGAAGTTGTTGTCGAGCCCCGGACCGTAGAGGCCGTCCTCCTGGTTGGTGTAGAGGCGCATCGTCGTCGGCAGGCTCGCGCTCGAGAAGTCGGCGAGGATCGTCGTCGTGCCCTTGACCGGGTCGTGCAGGCGCACCGTGCCCGTGCGCGAGGTCTGGATGATGCGGCCGTCCGGGAGCTGGTCGAAGCCGATCGGCTCGAGCAGGTTCGGCGGCGCGCTGACCTTGACCTGCTGGTAGTTCTTGAGCACGGTCGCGCCGCAGTCGCTGTAGACCGGGTCGCTCGCGCCCGCCGCCCAGCTGATCGCGCCCTTCAGGTGCGACCTCAAGCCGGCGTCGTAGCTGTCGACGGTGTTGCCCAGGCCCATGTAGAACGAGCGGCCGCCCTGGTAGTCCTTGCACCACGAGATCGGGTGGTCGGCGCCCATCGTGCCGCCGGCGATCCCGTCGAGCGTCTGACCCTGCGGCTGAGGACCGAACGGGTCCTCGACGACCGTGTCCAGCACGTGCGAGACGCCGCGGACGTTGGTCGAGAAGTTGTACCAATTGTCGGTGCGATCCCAGTACTCCGGCAGGCCCTTGGTCGCGTCGTGGACGCGGTCATAGACCTTCACGGTGCCCGACTGCACGTCGGTCCGTCCCGACGAGCGCGTGCCCAGGATGTCGGTCAGGAACTGCCACGTCGGATCGGTCTCCACCGCCGACCCGATGCCGACAAAACTGCCGCCCTTGCGGAAGTACGCCTCGAAGTTGGCGCGCTGCGGGTCGGTCAGCGGACTCGCGATGCCGGTGTTCAGGAAGACGACCGCGCGGTAGGTGTCGAGGTTGGCGGGCGTGAACTGCGCGCCCACGTCGGCCGGCGCCGGCGCCGTCACCGTGACCGTCGGGCTCTCGACAGCCGTGCGGATCGCCGCGATCCCCGCCGCCGACAGCGCATCCTGCGTGCTCGTCACGACGAGCACCTTGTACGTGTCCAGCGCCGCCTGCTCGCGCGCGCTGGGCTTCGCCGACGCGGTGGCCGGCAGCAGCAGGCCGAGGCTCAATAGAGCCACGCCCACGCTTCTCCTCCTCATTCCTGCTCCTCCTTAGACGTGGGTCCGCGACAACACGACCGCCCATCCCGCGGGCGTGCAGCGGCGCATTCCTCGTTTCCTCTCCTGTCCCTCATGCCCCCCAGGGGCATGTCCCACGACCTGCTCATCATGCCTTACTACGCCGGGATATGCAAAAGATCGCTACGCGGCCAACGGAAGCGCCGCGATCGCGATGCAGAAAAAGCGAAACCCTGGGTGGCTTTGGTCGCCCGTCCCCGGCGTGTGGCGCCGCTATCTCGCGGTCGTGCGTGCGAAGCGCAGCGGCGGCACCACGCCGTGGTGGCGCGCGAGATCCCCTGCGCCCCGAAGCCATCTCTGGGGGGATGGTGCGAGATGACTCCGGGGCGTTTTTCCGGGACGTGACGGAGGCGCGAAGGGAGGAGGGATCGCGGCCCCCGCTAGCTCACGGCTGGTCGTCGCGCAGCGCTCTCCCCCTGACTGGAACCACGGTGTGCCGGTCCTCCGGCCGCCCACCGGTGAAGATGAGCGCAATCTAAACATCGGGTCCGGGTTCGTCAAGCATAAGCGCCGGCTTCGGCGTGCATGCATGCGCAAGCTGGTGACTTTGGTCGTTCAGAAGTACGAGGAGGGCGCGTAAGGCCGCGCGATGAGACTCGCGGCGCTCGTGCGCTGGCCGGCTCGGCGCCGGGCACCGCCGAGGCGGCGCGGACGGTCCGGCTGCGCGTGGGCGCGCAGCCGTCCGCGTCGGCAGTGCCGAAAGACGTTCAGCTACGCCGAGGCGCGCTGATCACGACGGGCATTTCTGGGTGGTCTTCTTGCCCGGGAGCTGGCAGCTGTCGCTGCGCGTCGGGGCCTTGCGGGCGCGGATGGTGATGGTGGTGATCTGGCTCACGTAGCCGCTGCGCGAGACGGTCACGGTGATCCGCGTGCCGGAGCGCAGGGCGCGCTCGAACTTCTTGACGTGCGTGGTGTGCCCGCCCTTGATCGTCTGGTGCTTGACCGGACACGTCCCCTTCGTGCACGCGATCTTGATCGTCGCGCCCTTGGGTGCCAGCACCGTGAAGCGCGTGATGTTCGCGCCCGAGGCCGTATAGCGCCCGGAGATCCGGACCACCGGTCGCGGCCGGATCAGCTTCGCGCCCGCCGGCAACACCCCGCCACCCGACGCGGGCGGCAGGCTGAAGACCGGCGTCGCCGGCGTCGGCGTCGCCCCCGAGGTCGTCTTGACCGGCTCCGTCGGGTCAGAGGTCTTAGAATCGGAGTCCTCGCCCAGGCTGACCGCCAGCGTGACCCGCATCATGAAGCCCGCGTCATCGCTGGTCAGCTGATAGGTCTCCCCGGTCGCCCGCGGAATCGTGATGCAATCCTCGAAATCCTGATCCGGGCAGCGCCGCCACGTGTAGTTGGCCGCCGCGTCCTGGCTGCCCGACCACGCCCCGTTGACCGCCCGCAACGTCTGACCCACCATCAACGTGCCCTGAATCTCCGGCGCCCGCGTCACCACCGGAGCGTCATCCGCCGCCGCCGGCACCACCAGCGCCAATGCCACGCCAACTGTCGCCAAGCCGCCGCGGACAGCGTCCTTGCGAGTGAAGTTCCAAGCCACCTTGCCCTCCTCCGGGTTCTCGTGCATTCTCGCTTCTGTAGCGCGACCGGTCAAGTCCCTCGGCATCGCCGTACAAACCCACCATACTTTTGGATGACCTTGAAAGTCCTCTTCCACAGCAACGCGCCCTGGAACCCCTCGGGCTACGGGCAGCAGGTCGCGCTCTTCGCGCCGCGGCTCGCCCGGCACGCCGAGCTGACGATCAGCGCGTTCCACGGCCTGCAGGGCGGGCGCCTGAGCTGGCAGGGGATCGAGGTCTACCCGAGCGCGGGCGGGACGTACGGCGACGAGTGCATCGTCGGCCACGCCGAGCACTGCTTCGGCTCCGCGCGCGGCGGCGTCGTGCTCACGCTGCTCGACCTCCCGGCGCTCGACGCGCAGATCTGGCGGCGGTTGAACGTCGCGAGCTGGGTGCCGGTCGACCACGATCCGCCGCCGCCCGCGCTGCGCAGCTTCCTGGTCGAGACGGCGGCGATCCCGATCGCGATCTCGCGCTTCGCCCAGGACCGCCTGAGCGGGTTCGACGCGCTGTACGTGCCGCACGGGATCGACACCACGCTGTTCCGGCGCCGCGACGGGGCGCGCGAGCGGCTCGGCCTCCCGGCGGACGCGTTCGTCGTCGGCGCGGTGGCGATGAACAAGGGCGTCCCGTCGCGCAAGTCGCTGCCGCAGATCGTCGAGGCGTTCGCGGGCCTTCGCGCGCGCCATCCGGAGGCGTTCCTGTACCTGCACACCGAGCTGACCGGCGTCTACCGCGAGGGCTACGACCTGCGTCCGCTGCTGACCGCGTTCGGGCTCGACGAGCGCTGCGTGCGGATCGCCGACCAGTACCGCTATCAGTTCGACCCGGAGCCGCCCGAGCACATGGCCGACGTCTACTCGTCGCTGGACGTGCTGCTCAACCCGGCGATGGGCGAGGGCTTCGGGCTCGCCGTGCTGGAGGCGCACGCTTGCGGGGTGCCGGCGATCGTGACCGACTTCACGGCCATGAGCGAGGTCTGCGGCGCGGGCTGGAAGGTCGGCTATGACCGCGTGCGCACGCCGCTGCGGTCCTGGCAGGCATGGCCGCGGATCGACGAGGTCAGCGAGGCGCTCGAGGCCTGCCACGCGCTCTCGAGCGCCGAGCGCGCGGCGCTGTCGGCGCAGGCCCGCGAGCACGCGCTGCTCTACGACGTCGAGCGCGTGATGGAGGAGCACTGGCTGCCGGTGCTCGGCGAGCTCGAGCAGCGCTTCGCCGACCGCGAGCCGGTGCTGATCGGGGCGCGCGCGTGAAGCCGCTGGTGGTCATCCCCAACTACATGTCGGCCGAGCAGGACCTCGAGATCCTCGGCGAGTGCGTGGAGTCGATCCGCCGCACGGTGTCGGACACCGTCGACATCCTGATCGTCGACGACCGCTCGCCGCTGCAGTATCTCGTCGACGTGTTCGAGGAGCGCTTCGGCGAGTACGACTTCGAGCTCGTGCGCAAGGTCGAGAACGAGGGTTTCTCGCGCACGGTCAACGTCGGGCTGGAGCGCGCGGTCGCCGAGGGGCGCGACGCGATCCTGATGAACGCCGACGTGGTGATGCTCACGCCGGGCTGGGTCGGGCGCTGCCGGCGCACCGGGGCGGGCCTCGTCGGCGCGCTGCTGCTGTACCCGAACGGGCTCGTCCAGCACGCCGGGCTGTACTTCTCCCCGATCGCCAACATGTTCGAGCACCGCTACCGCTATGCGCCCGGCAACCTGGCCGAGGCGCGCGTGCGGCTCGTCTGCCCGGTCACCGGCGCGTTCCAGTACATCACCGCCGAGACGCTCGCGCGCGTCGGCCCGTACGACCCGGAGTTCCGGATGGGGTTCGAGGACGTCGACTACTGCCTGCGGGTCTTCGAGGCCGGGCTCGAGTGCGTCTACGAGCCGGCCGTCACCGCGATCCACCACGAATCGCTGTTCCGCTCGCGCCCCGACGAGAAGGTCGCGCGCTGGCAGGAGCACAGCCTCGCCCACCTGCGCTCGAAGTGGGGCGGCGTCCCGCTCGGCGACTTCGCTCCCAGCCTGTGAACGCGCTCTTCGTCGCACAGACGGCCGACGCCTCCTGCTACCACCGCGCGATGCTGCCCGCCAAGGCGCTCGGCGCCGACTGGTGCGGGCTCGACGCCCCGCCGCCGCGGATGCGCCTCGGCCGCGGCGAGGTGAGCTGGGCGGACGGCCGGCCGGACCTCGAGAGCTACGACGTCGTGGTCGTGCAGTCGCCCACCGAGGAGGGCTGGCCGGAGCTGATCGCGGGGCTGCAGGCCGGCGGTACGCGCGTCCTGTGCGACCTCGACTTCGACCTGCACGGCTTCAAGCAGCCGCGCGAGCCGCTCGCGCGCCTGGAGGCGCTGGTGGCGAGCTGCGACGGCGTGTTGTGCGCCACGGAGCGGATCGCCGAGCGCTACGCCCGCTTGAACCCGCGCGTCCACCTGTGCCCGAGCGGGCTGGATCTCGGCGCCTACGGGCTGTCGCGGCCGGCGCACGACACGATCAACATCGGCTGGGCCGGGCGCTCGCTCGGCTACGACGAGATGCGCCCGTGGATCGCCCAGGTCGTCACGGTGATGCGCGCGCGGGCGGTCACGAACTTCATCTCGATCGGCGAGCCCGCCGCCGAGGCGGCCGCGAACTCCGGTGCGGTGGAGCCGGAGCGCTGCCTCTCGATCCCCGTCACGCTGCCCGAGCAGTACCCGGCCGCGCTGACGATCTTCGACATCTCCTTCGACCCGCTGGGCCGCGCCGCGTGGCGGCGCGCGCGCAGCCCGCTGCGCTGGCTCGAGGCCGCGGCCCGCGGCATCCCGTTCGTCGGCGACCGCCGCGTGTATCCGTTCGAGCACGGGCGCACCGGCTTCCATGCCGGCACGCCGGAGTCGCTCGCGCAGACGCTGCTGATGCTGGTCGACGACGCGCAGGCGCGCGCCGAGGTCGGCGGCGCGGCGCGGCGGGTGCTCGAGGAGCGCTACACGATGCAGGCGCTCGCGCCGCGCTGGGCGGAGGCACTGGCGCCATGAGGGTCGCGTGGCTGGCGGACACCTTCGAGCTGCCGGGGGGCGCCGAGCTCACGCAGGCCGAGCTGCGCGCCGCCGCGCCGGCGGGCGTCGAGGTGGTCGACGTGGCGCCCGGCGGGCTCGACGCGCTGGCCGGCTGCGACCTGGCCTGCCTGCACAATTCGTCGACCTATCCGCCGGAGACCGTGGCGGCGCTGGCGGGCACGCCGACGCTGCGCTACTGGCACGACATGGCGTGGGACGGCGGGCCGCTCGTCCACTGGGCCGCGGAGCACGCCACGTCGGTGTTCACCTCGCCGCTGCATCGGGACCGCTTCCGGCACCCCGTGGCCGGCGAGCGCCACGTCGTGCCGCCGCCGATCGACCTCTCGCGCTTTGCCGCGAGCGCGCGCAAGCGCCCGCGCGGCGCGTGCTGGCTGGGCTCCGGCCAGCACGTCGGCAAGGGGCTGCGCCAGGCCGCGGAGTGGGCCGAAATCAACGAGCCCGTGGACTTCTGGGGCGACGTCGCGCTCGAGGAGACGCCGCGGGTGCGCGTCAAGGGCCGCGTGCCGCCCGAGCACGTGCCGACGATCCTGCGGCTCTACAAGCGCTTCGTCTTCCTGCCGACGCACACCGAGCCGTTCGGGCGCGCGGTCGTCGAGGCGTGGGCGGCGGGCTGCGAGCTCGTCGTCAACCGCAATGTCGGCGCGCTGTACTGGCTCGACAATCCCGCCGCGCTGGAGACCGCCGCGGCCGACTTCTGGGCGCTGGTGACGCGATGAAGCTCCTGATCCACTCCAACGCGCCGTGGGCGGCGTCGGGCTACGGCCAGCAGGTGGCGATGTTCGCGCCGCGGCTGGCGCGCACGCACGAGGTCGGGATCAGCGCGTTCCACGGCCTCGCGAGCTCGCCGTTCGACTTCGGGATGCTGCGCGTCTATCCGGGCTCCGGCGCCGGCTGGGGCAACGAGATCGTGCGCCCGCACGCCGAGCGCCACTTCGGCGGCAACCCGCGCGGCGGGCTGGTGCTGACGCTGGTCGACGTCTTCGTGCTCGAGGCCGCCGCGTTCCGCGGGCTGCGCACCGGCTGCTGGGTGCCGGTGGACCACGATCCGGCGCCGCCCGCGGTGCCGGGGTTCTTCGCGGCGAGCGGGGCGGTCCCGATCGCGATGTCGCGCTTCGGCGAGGCGGCGCTGCGCGACCTGCGGCCGCTCTACATTCCCCACGGCGTCGCCACCGACGTCTTCCGCCCGCAGGACCAGAGCGCGGCGCGCGCCGCCGCGGGCATCCCGCGCGACGCGTTCGTGACCGGGATCGTGGCGGTCAACAAGGGCGCGCCGTCGCGCAAGTCGCTGGCCGAGATGATCGAGGCGTTCGCGATCTTCCGACGCCGCCACGACGACGCGCTGCTGTACCTGCACACCGAGCTGCTCGGCGCGCACCAGGGCACGCACCTGCCGTCGCTGCTGTCCGACCTCGGCGTCGACGAGGACGCCGTGCTGGTCGCCGACCAGTACCGCTACCTCTACGACCCGTTCGCGCCCGAGCAGATGGCGGCGCTGTACGCGACGTTCGACGTGCTGCTCAACGCGTCGATGGGCGAGGGCTTCGGGCTGACCGTGCTCGAGGCCCAGGCGTGCGGCGTCCCGGCGATCGTCACCGACTTCACCGCCATGCGCGAGGTCTGCGGGGCCGGCTGGAAGGTCGGCTTCGAGCGCTACTGGACCGACCAGTCGTCGTGGCAGGCGCGGCCGCACGTCGAGGAGCTCGTCGAGAGCCTCGAGGCCTGCTACGCCCAGCCGGCCGCCGAGCGCGCGCGGCTGTCGGCGCAGGCGCGCGCGCACGCGCTGCCCTACGACGCCGACACCGTGCTCGACCAGTACTGGCTGCCGGCGCTCGCCGAGCTCGAGCGCCGAGCCTAAGCTCCCGCGCCGTGTGTCCCGGCACAGCGCCGGCGGAACTCGCCGAAGTGTCGCCCTCTGGGCGATACGACTTAGCCGTGGCCGCGGCCGGTGAGGCTGGGCACCGGCGGGAGCCGGAGCTTGGCCAGCCGGCCGTCCGCGTCGTGGATCACGAGGTCGAACGGCTGGTTCTTGGTCGAGTCGCCGTTGATGCCGTAGAGCAGCATCCCGCCGGGGAACTTGCCGGCCGCCGCGGGCGTGCCCGGCGCGGGCACCACGCCGCCCGCGGGGACCGCCTGGCCGAGCGTGAACTGGTACGGGCTCTCGGCCGGCTTGACCATCTCCGCGAGCCCGGGCTGCTTGGACGGCTCGAGCAGATAGCCGGCCGCGCTCGCCTGCTTGCGCTTGCCCAGGTTGTAGACGCGCAGGAACACCGCGAGGTAGCCCGCGCCCTTGGCGGGGCGCTGCAGGTTCACCAGATACGGCGCCGACGACGGGCTGTCGTAGTTCATCACGCGAACGTCGGTGACGTTGTAGACGAGGTCGCCCATCCGCAACTGGGGGCCCTGGATCGCCGGCAGCGCCGGGGTGGCGGTGGCGACCGCCTCGGAGGTCCGCTTGACCGGGTCCGAACCGCCCCCGGACGTGAGCACGACGGTGCCGATCACTCCGGCCAGCAGTGCGACGACGACCAATGTGAGGCGAAACCACAGCTTCATCTAGGCAGAACCTACCGCACTTTGACCGGGCCTGGTAGGTTCCGACCGTCACACGATGCTGTGGTCTGACCCTGTGTCCTCGCTGGTGTCGGGGCTCGCCGTCTGGCCTGGTCTGTTCCTGGTCGCCGGCGGCACCGCCAAAGCGCTCGAGCTGCGCGATCCCGACGCGGGCCAGGACACCGTGCTCGCCCGGGCGCTGCCGCGCCGCGTCCGGCTGCGCCCAGCCTGGGCGGCCCTGGGCGGCGCCGAGCTGGTCGCCGGCGCGCTCGTGCTGAGCGGGCTGCCCACCCCCTGGCCGGAGCTCGCCGCCGCGCTGCTGCTGGCCGCCGCGGCGGGCGTCGCGCTGTGGGGAATGCGCGCGGTGCCGCAGGCGGGCTGCGGCTGCTTCGGCACGCGCTCGGCGCCGGTCAGCGCGCGTACGCCGCTGCGCGCCGGCGCGCTCGCGCTCTTGGCGCTGGCCGCCGCGCTCGCCGGCTCCGGCTGGACGAGCGCGCTCGGCGACCCGGTCGCCGTGGCCGTGATGCTCGCCGCCGGCGTCGCGCTCGTCGCCGCGACGCCGGAGCTCGACCTGCGCCGCCGCGCCCGCGCAGGCCGTCACCACGTCCGCGAGACCGCCTGCGCGCACCGCCGCGTCCCGCCCGAGCGCACGATCGCGCGGCTGCGGGCGAGCCTGCTGTGGGCCGAGGCGCGCCGCTACCTCGCCGCCGAGTCCCCGCTCGAACAGTGGCGCGAGGGCTGCTGGCGCTACCTCGTCTACCCCGCCAGCTACGAGGGCGAGGCGGCGACCGCGGTGTTCGCGCTCTACCTCGGGCGCGACCGCAGCGCCGACGGCGTCGCGTTCGTGGACGAGCGCGACCAGCGCGTGCTGGGCCAGATCAACGGGCGGCGCAAGTGAAGGCGCTGCTCGCCGCGCTGGCGGCGCTGGCGATCCTCGCGCCCCAGGCGCACGCGCACGCCCGCCTGGAGCGCACCGTCCCGGCCGACGGCGCGCACCTGCAGGCCGCCCCGCAGAGCGTCGCGTTCTTCTACAACGAGTCGATCGAGGCCAGCTTCGGCGCGATCCGCGTCTTCGACGCGCAGGGCAACGAGGTCGAGACGGGCAGCGCCTACCGCCCGCAGGGCTCCGATCGCGGCCTCGCGATCAACCTGCGCCCGAACCTTCCGGACGGGACCTACACGGCGACGTTCCGGATCATCTCGGCCGACTCGCACCCGGTCTCGGGCGCCGTCAGCTTCGCGGTCGGCAACGCCGGCGCGGGCGCGCCGGTCCGGGCGGTCGCGGCGCCCCCGCAGCCCAGCGCCGGCCCGGTCACGAAGCTCGGCTTCTGGCTGGACCGCTTCGCCGGCTACGTGGCGATCGCGCTCGCGCTCGGCGTCCCGTTCTTCCTCGCCTGGGCGTGGTGGCCGGCGCTGGCCCGCGAGGCCGGCGGCGGCGACGAATGGCTGGCCGGCACCGACGCGTTCGACCGGCGCGTTCGGGTGCTGGTCGGCGGTGGGATCGCGCTCGGCGCGGTCGCCAGCCTGCTCGCGCTGCCGCTCCAGGCGGCGAGCGCGGGCGGCACGTCGTTCTGGTCGGCGCTGAACTCGACGGCGCTCAACGAGGTGCTCGACACGCGCTTCGGCACGCTGATCGCCCTGCGCACGGGCGCCTGGGTGCTGCTCGGCGTGCTCGTGGCCGTGATCGCCGGTCGCGGCCGGATGCGCGCGCTGCGGCCTGCGTCGCTCGGCGCCACGGGCACGGCGGTCAGGCGCCCGGTCAGCCCGGATCTCGCGGTGCTGGGGATGCTGCCGGTCGGCTCGCTGCTCGTCTCCCCCGCGCTCGCCGGCCACGCGCGCACGCAGAGCCCGGCCGGGCTGCTGATGCCCGCCGACGTGATCCACGTCGCGGCGATGTCGCTGTGGCTGGGCGGGCTGGCGGCGCTCGTCTTCGCGCTGCCCGCCGCGCTGGCGCCGCTCGGAGCGAGCGACCGCACGCGGCTGGCGCTCGGCGCGCTCTCGCGCTTCTCCCCCAGCGCGCTCGCCGCGGTGATCGCGCTCGCGCTGACCGGGACGATCGCGGCGATCTTCGAGGTCGGGCGCTTCGGGGCGCTGCTCGACAGCGGCTACGGGCGCGCAGTGCTCGCGAAGATCGTGCTGCTGGTGGTGCTGATCGGGCTCGGCGCGGCCAACCGCCAGCGCCTGCTCCCGGCGCTGCGGCGCGGGGTCGAGGCCGGCGTCGAGCCGGGGCGGGTGAGCGGGTGGTTCCGCCGCACGCTGCGCGTCGAGGTCGCGCTGATCGCGGTCGTGCTCGGCGTCACCGCCGTGCTCGTCGCCTACGCCACGGCGCAGGAGTCCGACGTCACGGTCAAGCCCGCCGCGGCCGCCAGCGTGCGCGGCAACCCGGTGGCCGGCAGCACGCCGGTGGGGCCGGTGGTGCTGCGGTACACGGTCGATCCCGGCGTGGTCGGCAAGAACGACATCAATCTGTTCGTGCGCAACCCGGAGGGTGGCGCGTCGAGTAAGGCCAAGGAGGTCCAGGTGGCGCTCAGTCTGCCGTCTCGCGGTATCGGCCCGCTCAAGCCGGACGTCGTCGAGGTCTCGCCCGGTCACTACGAGGCGTCGGCATCGGAGTTCAACCTGCCGGGCACGTGGTCGGTCGCGGTGACGGTGCGGACGTCGGACTTCGACGAGGCCGTCGCGAAGTTCCAGGTGCGGGTCGGATGAGGCTGCGCTACGACGCCGCCGCGCGCGCCGCCCTGATGGAGGGGATCGACGCCGTCGCCGAGGCGGTCAAGGTCACGCTCGGGCCGCGCGGGCGCAACGTCATGCTCGCGCTCGGCACCGGCCACGTGCTGGTGACCAACGACGGGGTGACGATCGCCAACGAGATCGAGCTCGACCCGGCGTTCGCGCGCCAGGGCGCGCGGCTGGTGCGCGAGGTGGCGAGCACGACCAACGACGCCGCCGGCGACGGCACGACGACCGCGACGCTGCTCGCCCAGGCGATGGTCCGCCACGGGCTGCGCAACGTGTCCGCGGGCGCCGATCCGCTGGCGCTGCGGCGCGGGATCGAGCTGGCCGTCGGGCAGGTGATCGCCCACGTGCGGGAGGTCCAGGCGGTGGCGATCACCGAGCAGGAGCAGATCGCGCGCGTCGCGGCGATCGCGTCGGGCGAGGCGGCGGTCGGCGAATGCCTGGGCGAGGCGTTCGCCGGCGCGGGGCCGGAGGCCGTGATCCGGACCGAGCACCGCGACCTGCCGGGCCTCGAGCTCGAGTTCATCGAGGGCATGCAGTTCCCCGGCAGCTTCGTCTCGCCGCACATGATGACCGACCCCGCGCGCCGCGAGGCGGTGCTCGAGAACCCCTACATCCTGATCTCGGGCGAGCGGCTGAGCGCCGCGCGCGACGTGCTGCCGGTGCTCGAGCAGGTGATCCCGACCGGCCGCCCGCTGCTGATCATCGCCGAGCAGGTCGAAGGCGAGGCGCTCGGGACGCTGGTGCTCAACAAGGTCCAGGGCGCGCTGACCGTGGTGGCGGTCCCGACGCCGGAGTTCGTCCAGCGCGAGCGCGCGCGGCTGCACGAGGACCTCGCGATCCTGACCGGCGGCGTCCCGGTCTCGCAGGAGCTCGGCGTGTCGATCCAGGGCGTGCGGCTCGTGCACCTCGGCGAGGCCGCGCGCGTGGTGGTCGACCCGCGCTCGACGACGATCATCGACGGCGCGGGCGACCCCGCCGCGGTCACGCGCCGGATCGAGACGATCCGCACGGAGCTCGAGACCGACCCGTCGCTCAACGACTTCGACCGCGACAAACGGCGCGAGCGGATGGCGCGGCTGGGCGGCCGCGTCGCGGCGATCCGGGTCGGCGCCGAGACCGAGCCGGAACTGATGGAGCGCCGGCTGCGCCTCGAGGACGCGATCCGCGCCACCCGCGCCGCGATCAAGGAGGGCGTCGTGGCGGGCGGCGGCGCGGCGCTGCTGCATGCCCGCGTCGCGATCAACGCCGCCGACCGCACGGCCGACGAGGCGACCGGGGCGGAGATCGTGCGCCGCGCCGTCGAGGAGCCGCTGCGCCAGATCGCCCGCAACGCCGGGCTGGACGCGTCGACCGCGGTCGCGAGCGTGGCGCAGCTGGGTCTGCGCGAGGGGCTCGACGCCGTGACCGGCGAGTTCGGCGACCTGTTCGAGGCGGGGATCATCGATCCGGCGCTGGTCACGCGCTCGGCGCTGGTCAACGCCGCCTCGATCGCCAAGAACGTGCTGACGACGATGTGCGTCGTCACCACGCCGGAGAACGACGACCTCACGCGCGCCGCGCGCGAGGTCAACGACAACGCCCACACCGTCGTCCACCGGCCGCCGCGCGAGCTCATCTACGGCACCGAGGCGCGCGCGCAGCTGATGGCCGGCGTGGACGCCGTGGCCGAGGCGGTCAAGGTGACGCTCGGCCCCAAGGGCCGCAACGTGCTGGTGATGAACGGCGACGGGCTGACGATCACCAACGACGGCGCGACGATCGCGGCCGAGATCGAGCTCGGCGCGGTGTTCGAGCGCCCCGGCGCGGCGCTCGTCCGCCAGGTCGCGAGCACCACCAACGAGGTCGCCGGCGACGGCACGACGACCGCGACGCTGCTCGCCCAGGCGCTCGTCCGCCACGGGCTGCGCAACGTCGCCGCCGGCGCGCACCCGCTCGCGCTGCGCGCCGGGATCGAGCTCGCCGTCGAGCAGGTCGTCGCGCGCTTGCGCGAGGTCGCCACGCCGGTCGCCGACCGCGACGACGTCGCGCGCGTGGCGACGATCTCCTCCGGGGACCCGGAGATCGGCGAGCTGATCGCGCGCGCGATCGAGACCGTCGGCAACGACGGCTCGCTGAGCATCCAGGACGGCCAGACCATGCGCATCGAGCTCGAGCTGTCCGACGGCGCGCGCATCGGCAGCGGCTTCCTGTCGGGCGATATGGCCACCGAGGAGAGCGGCGCGGAGGCCGTGCTCGACTACCCGTACATCCTGCTGGTCGACCACAAGCTGGACACCGGCGCGCAGCTGCTGCCGGCGCTCAACCTCGTCGCCCCGACCGGCCGGCCGCTGCTGATCATCGCCGAGATGGTCGAGGGCGAGGCGATCCAGACGCTCGTGACGAACAAGCTGCGCGGCGCGCTGACGTCCGTCGCGGTGCTGGCGCCGGAGTTCGGCGAGCGCCGGCAGCGGGTGCTCGAGGACCTGGCGTTGCTGACCGGCGGGATGCCGATCGCCGCCGACCTCGGGCTGAGCCTGGAGACCGTGCAGCTCGAGCACCTGGGCCGAGCGCGGCGCGTGGTGGTCGACCGCTTCGCGACGACGATCATCGAAGGCCAGGGCCCGCCGGCGGGGATCGAGCTGCGCATCCAGCAGCTGCGCGACGAGATGAACGAGCGCGGGACGACGCACTTCGACAAGGGCAAGCTGGGCGAGCGCCTGGCCCGCCTGGTCGGCGGGATCGCGGTGCTCAAGGTCGGCGCGGCGACCGAGACGGAGCAGCGCGAGCGCCGCCACCGCGTCGAGGATGCGGTCCAGGCCGCGCGCGCCGCGCGCACCGAGGGCATCCTGGCCGGCGGCGGCTCGGCGCTGCTGCATGCCCGCGACGCGATCGACGCCTCCGGGCGCGACCCGGACGTCGTGACCGGCGCCGAGATCGTGCGCCGGGCGCTGGAGGAGCCGCTGCGCCAGATCGCCCGCAACGCGGGCATCGAGCCGTCCACCGCGGTCGCGACGGTCGGCGCGCTGGGGCCGCGCGAGGGGCTCGACGCGGCCACCGGCGAGTACGGCGACCTGTTCGCGGCCGGCGTCGTCGACCCAGCGATGGTCGCGCGCTCGGCGCTCGCCAACGCCGCCTCGATCGCCAAGACGATCCTCACCACCGAGTGCATCGTGTCCGGGCCGGCGGCGCTCAGCCCGGCGGGGGCGATGAAGGCGGGCTATCAGTCGTAGTGGTTGATGACGCGGACGTTGAGGGCGATCATGATCGCCCCCGAGACCGCCACGACCAGGAAGCCGGGCCAGATGTGCCGCCACGCGAGGTCGTCGAGGATCAGCGAGCGCAGCGCCTCCATCACGTAGGTCACCGGGTTGATCGACGCGGCGATCTCCATCGGCCGCGTCAGCATGTTGCGCGGCACGAAGTTGGGGGTCAGGAACAGCAGCGGGAAGAAGATCAGCCCGCCCGAGTTGGTGGCGGCGGCGCTGCGGGTCTTGAGCGCGATCAGCTGCATGAAGCCGACGAAGACGTCCGCCCACAGCGCGGTCAGCACGATCAGCAGCACGAAGCCGAGGACCCCGCTCGCGATCTCGATGCCGAAGATCACGCCCAGGATCACGAGCAGCGTCGAGATCAGCAGCCCCTTCAGGAACTCCGCCATCAGGCGGCCGAGCACGATCGCGGTGCGCGAGATCGGCGCGGCGCGCAGCTTGTCGAAGTAGCCGCCCTCGATGTCCTCGACCAGGAACAGCGCGGCGGTGCCGAAGGACGCCGCGAGCAGCAGCGAGCTGGGCAGCTGGAACGCGCCGTAGCCCTGGCCCTTGAGGAAGCCGGTCGAGGTGGACGGGAAGATCCTGCCTGCCTGGCCGACGTTGACGACGAGGAAGAAGAGGGGGATGAAGAGCGTCGGGACGAGCGCCTCCGGCGTCCGCCACGCCTCCCGCAGCGCCCGCTGCCCGAGTACCCATGCCTGCGTCATGCGCCGACCTCCTGCACCTCGCCGGCGGCCCGCGTGTGGCGGGTGCGCCCGGTCGCGTCGAGGAACACGTCGTCGAGCGTCGGCTCGTCGGCCAGCTGCAGGCGCTCCTTCAGCTCCGCCTTGAGCTGAGCGGGCGTGCCCTCGCGGACGATCAGGCCGCCGTCGATGATCGCCAGCCGGTCGCACAGCTGGTCGGCCTCTTCGAGGTACTGGGTGGTCAGGAACACGGTCGTGCCGTGCCCGTTGATGCGCCGCACCTCCTCCCACACGGTCAGGCGGCTCGCCGGGTCCAGGCCGGTCGTCGGCTCGTCGAGGAACAGCACCTCGGGCTCGTGCACGAGCGCCGACGCGAGGTCCAGCCGACGCTTCATCCCGCCGCTGTAGCCCTTGATGCGGCGGTCGGCAGCGTCCTCGAGCTCGACGAGCGCGAGCAGCTCCGCGGCCCGCGCGCGCGGCCTCGTCTGCGGGCATGCCGAACAGCCGGCCCTGCAGCACCAGCAGCTCACGCCCAGTCTGGCGCGGGTCCAGCCCGGCCTCCTGCAACGCGACCCCGATCCGGTGCCGGGCGGCGTCGGGGTCGCGCGCGACGTCCACGCCCGCCACGGTCGCCCGGCCCGCCGTGATCGACAGCAGCGTCGTGAGCATCTTCACCGTCGTGCTCTTGCCCGCGCCGTTGGGCCCCAGGAATCCGAACACCTCCCCCCGCTGCACGCGCAGGTCGACGCCGCGCACGGCCTCGACGTCCCCGTAGTGCTTCACCAGCGCTTCGGCCCGCACGGCCGCATCGATCTCGCTCATCGCCAGCCAGGACGGTTCGCGGCGCCAGAACTCATCGCGGGGATGAACGAATTCAGACGTTTGGGGGATGCACGCGGTCCCGGCGCCCTGAGACCATTGCCGGTGCAATGACCCGCTCGCTCGCCAAGACCCTCGTCGCGATCAGCTATCCGCTGCGGATGGCGGCGCACCTGACGCAGGAGCGCCGGCCCTCCGGGTTCGCGAGCGTCACGGTGCTGCCGGACGGGTCGTCCGAGCCTGCTCGAAGCGCGCCTCGATCAGATCGCGCGAGGGCGGGTTGGCGAGGATCTGGCGGATCTTCAGCAGGCTGATCGCCCCGGCCACCGCCGGCAGCCCGAGCTGGAAGACGCGATAGGCGAGCACGGCCGCCGCCGCGAGGTCGAGCGGGGCGCCGTAGGCGACGAACATGCCGATCAGGCCGCCCTCGGTGCCGCCGACCCCGCCGGGAGTCGGCAGCAGCGCGCCCGCATGTCCGAGCGTGTAGGCGAGCACGAACACGGCCAGCGGCGGCCCGCCGCCGCCGAACGCCTTGAACATGCAGCCGAGCGAGGCGACGTCGAACGCGTAGTAGGTGACGGCGCCGACCGCCAGCAGGCGATCGCCGTGGCGCAGCAGGTGCACCGTGGTGCGGACGCCGTTGTGCAGGAAGTGCCGCAGCCGCCACAGCCGGTGACGCGTGCGCCCATGGGCGGGCTCGGGCGCTGGCGGCAGCCGCGCGTAGACGAGCGCGAGCGCGATCAGCGCGGCGGCGCCCGCGGCGGGGAGGAGCGCGGCGAGCAGCGAGGCCTCGCCGCTGATCGCCGCCGCCAGGCCCGCCAGCACGACCGCCTCGAAGCCGACCGCGCTGGTCGCCAGGAACAGCGCGGCGTGACGCTCGGCGGCGAGATCGGCCGGGACGCCGACGCGGCGCATGACGAACGTCCCGAGCGCGGGACCGCCGGCGCCGCCGGCCGGCAGCATCACGTTCGCGCCCTGCTCGGCCAGCCCGAGCACGAGCGCCCGCCGCCACGGCACGATGCGATCGAACGCCGCCCACAGCGTCCGCACGAAGCCGAGCATCGAGACCACGGAGCACCCGGCGGCCGCCGCGACCCACCACGGGTCGGCCGAGGCCAGCCGGTCGCGCACGTCGCCGATGCCCGGCAGCGCGCCGACGGCGACGACCCCGCCGACGAGCACGACGATGAAGAACGCGGCGCGCTTGGCGATCGCGCGCGCATCGACGCCGGATTCAACGTGCTCGCCGGTGGCCTCCACGCGCGAAGTGTCACACGGCCGTCGCCCCCGGGCGACGGCAGGGCCGCGCCGGCCAGCGGCGGCGACCCGCGGTTCAGAAGCGGGAGCCGCTCCGGCCGTCGCGCCCAACCCCGCAGACCGGACAGCAGTAGCCGGTGACGACGGCGGTCCGGTCCTCGTGACAGTCCCAAACCGCGCCGAGCGCGCGGATCATCGCGTCATAGTCGGGCGGCTCGCCGGGCAGCACGCGGCGGAAGCGCGCCGTGAGCCCGCGATCGGTCAGCAGGTCGGCGTTCGCGGCCCGCTCGTCCGGCGTGTAGTCCGGATCGGGGCGGCCCGCCTTGGTCCACGGAATGTGGTGCGCACGCACGGTGTCCGGCAGCTAAGAACACCGCGACCCGGGTCTCCAGTGCGCGCGTCAGCACGCTGCCCCAATATGCAGATATAGTGTCATCTACCAAACAATGTTTCTCGTTCAGTTGACGGATTCAGGGATGATCGTCGTGTGATACGGCGCCACCGCCGCACCGAGGCGCAAGGGATGCGCGCGTGGGCGCCGCTCGCGCGCGCCGAGTTGAGCGTCGCGGGCACGGTGACGTCGGAGACGGTCATCGCCGCGCGCACCGCGCTCCTGCACCTACACGCCGCCGGCTACGACGTCAGCCTCGACATCCGGCAGGTCGAGGGGATCACGCCCGGCCTGCTCGACTGCGGCTTCCTGCGTTGAGTTCCACGAACGCGGCGTGGGCCGCCGCATCCTGGCCGGTGAGCTCGAGCATCGGCGGCTCGTTGGATGCCACCCACGCGCCGACGAGCCGCGCCTCCGCGACGGCGTCGGCCGGCAGCCAGCCGCCGAGCGTGCCGCGCGCCGGGGCGCCGGCGAGCGCCTGGCGCGAGCGCGTTGCCAGGTCCTCCGGATCGCGCGCCGGACCCCAGTCGATGACCCGGCCGCCGGCGACCCAGACGGCGTCCGCGCGCCCCGTCGCCTCCGGATGCGGCGCGAGGATCATGCGCGCGCCCAGGTGGATCGCTCGCAGCATCCCGCCGAGCCGGCCGAGCAGCGACTCGAGCCGGTTGCGCCGGCGCTGGAGCCACGCCGCGCGCTCGTAGCGCCGGGCCGCCGAGGCCTGCGCGATCTGCTCGTCGACCTTGGCCAGCAGCGCCGCGCCGCCGTCCGGCGCGCTGAACAGCCCGAGCGCCTGATCCAGGCGCTCGCGATAGACGTTGGGATCGAGGTCGTGCAGGCAGGGCGACAGGCAGCGACCCATCTGGCCGTACGCGGACGGATGCGCGCGGCGCGGCAGCGCGCGGCCGCAGTGGCGCAGTCCGAACAGCGAGTTGAGCTGCTCGACCAGCTCCGCGGCCGCCGCGCGGCCGCGGACCGGGCCGACGCACATCGCCAGGCCGGCGGCGGGCTCGCGCGCGACCTCGAGGATCGGGAACGCGATGTCCAGCCGGCAGCGCACGTAGACGAAGCCGTCGGGCTCAGCCTTGCCGCGCACGTTGCCCGGCGGCCGCAGCGCCTTGATCAGCCGGTCCTCGAGCAGCAGGGCGCCGAGCTCTGACTCGGTCTCGGTGTGGTCCACGTGCTCGGCCTTGGCGGTCCAGGCCGCGCCGGACGTGAAGTGCGCCCGCGCGCGCGTTCGCAGATCGACCGACTTGCCGACGTAGAGCACCTTCCCGTCGGCGTCGCGGAACACGTACACGCCGGGCGCGTGCGGGAGCGCGGCCAGGTGCGGGCGCTCGCCCCGCGGCCGTCGCGGAACCGCCGCCGGGCGGGTGCGGACCTTGCGCGGGTTCAGCAGCGCAAGCGCCTCGCGGACCGTGCGCGCATTCGCGCACAGGCGGCCGAACAGCGCACAGAACACGCGCGCGCACGTGCGCGCGTCGGGCAGCGCACGGTGGACCTCGTCGACCTCGATGCCGAGCGCGCCGGCCAGCGCCGACAGCCCGCGGCGGCGCTGCAGGGGCGCGAAGCGGCGCGCCAGCTTGACCGTGCAGATCACCGGCGGGTCAGGCCATTCGAGCGCGGCGCGCGCGAAGGCCTGCTGGAGGACGCGCACGTCGAACGCGCTGTTGTGCGCCACGAGCACGCGGTTGCGCAGCTCGCGGGCCAGCCACGGCAGCACGTCCTCGGGCGCCGGCGCGCCGTCCACCATCTGCTGCGAGATCCCGGTGAAGCGCTGGATGCCGCGGCCGAGCGGGTTCGCGACGCCGACCAGCGAGCTCCACTCGTCGTGCAGCTCTCCCCCGCCGACGAGCACGGCGCCGACCTCGGTCAGCTCGCAGCGCTCGCCGCCCAGCCCGTTGGTCTCCGTGTCGACGGCGAGGAACTCCGCGGAGGCGAGGGCGCGATCGAGCACGGACCCCACAGCATCCGCCCGGGGTCGGACGGTGCAACGAGTCTTGCGGCGCGGGCCCCGCCTGCGCGCGGTAGCGTCCCGTGGCAATGCGGCGCGCTGCCCTCGCCGGCGTGATGTGCCTCGCGGCCGGGTGCGGCGGCGGCTCCACGCGCGTGAACCACAACCGGCCGCCGGTGCCGGTCACGCTCACCGGCGCGATCCACGCCGACTCGATCGAGATCTCGCCCGGCGCCGTCGGCGCCGGCCAGATCTCGCTCGTGATCTCCAATCAGTCCGGCCGCCCCCAGCGCGTCACGTTCGAGACCGAAGAGCTCGGCGGGAAGCTCGCCGGACGGCGCGCGGAGAGCCCGCTGATCGCCGACCACGCCACCGGCCGGCTGACGATCGACGCCCGCGAGGGGCACTACCTGGTCCACGTCGCCGACCGCCGCGTGCGCGGCGCGCCCGTGCTCGTCGGGCCGCGCCGCAAGTCGGCGCAGGACGACCTCCTACTGCCCTAGTTCCACCGGCCGGACGGTGACGTCGCGCGCGACGCCGCCGCGGACGATCCCGAGCGTCACGTCGGCGCCGATCCGCTCGGCGTCGAGCAGCCGCTGCAGGTCGTCGACGCCGCGCACGTCGAGCGCGTCCACCGACACGATCAGGTCCTCCGCCCGCAGCCCGGCACGGGAGGCGGGCGAGTCCTCGATCACCTCGACGACCTCGACGGCGCGGTCACGGCCGAGCGTGGCGGCGACCCGCGGCGGAAGCGGGCGGGCGCCGCCGGCGATGCCGATCCAGGCCCGGCGGACGCGGCCGTCGCGCATCAGCGCGGAGACGATCCGGCGCGTCGTCGAGTTGATCGGCACGGCCAGGCCGAGGCCGACGCCGGCCACCGCGGTGTTGATCCCGACCACGGTCCCGCGGCCGTCCACGAGCGCGCCGCCGGAGTTGCCCGGGTTCAGCGCCGCGTCGGTCTGGATCACGTCGTCGATCACGCGCGTCGCGCTGCCGTCGCGCGCCGGGAGCGAGCGGCCCAGCGCGGAGACGACGCCCGCGGTGACCGAGCCGGCGTAGCCGTGCGGGTTGCCGATCGCCACCACGAGCTGGCCCACGCGCAGGCCGGCGGCGTCGCCGAGCTCGGCCGCGGGCAGGCGGGCGGAGTCGGCGCGCAGCAGCGCGAGGTCCGACAGCGGGTCGGTGCCGACGACCGACACCTCGACGTCGGAGCCGTCGACGAAGGAGGCGCGCGCCCGCGCGCGCGAGGCGCCGACCACGTGGGCGCACGTCAGCAGGAACCCGTCGGGCGTGATCACGACGCCGGAGCCCGCGCCGGCCAGCCGGCCGCGGCGGGTGATGCGCAGGTTCGCGACGGACGGACCCAGCCGCTCGGCGACCGAGGTCACCACGCGCGAGTAGGCGTCCAGCGCCTCGGCGTCAGTGGGAACGGTAGTCACTTGCAAGATGATAGTCACCCTTGACAGCCGCGCAATACTTGCGTGCATGCAAGCAAACGTTGCGTCAGCGCAACGGCTGTCCGAACTCCTCGCGCCCCTCTGGGCGCACCTCAATCGGCGCTCCTCCGCCGAGCTGTTCGAGATGGTCGCCGAGCTCGACGCCTCGTTCTCGCAGGTGAAGTTGCTGTTCCTGCTCGAGGACGGCCGCGAGCACTCCGTCAAGGAGATCGCGAGCCACCTCGGCCTGTCGCTCCCAGCCGCCTCCCGGGCGGTCGACGGGCTCATCCAGCGGGGCTACGTCGCGCGTCGCGAGAGCGCCGAGGACCGGCGCTCGCGGCTGATCGCGCTCACACCGGACGGCAAGGAGGTCGTCGAGCGCGTGCTGCAGGCGCGGCTGCGAACGCTCGAACTGTTCGCGGCGGAGCTCACGCCGGAGGAACGGGACGGCCTCGCCGCCGCCCTCCTCCCCATCGTCGAAAGGATCACCTCCCCGTGAAACTTCGGCTCTCAGAAGAGAACCGCCGCTGGTGGACGCTCGCGGCCATGTGCTTCGCGCTGTTCATGGTCATGCTGGACAACACGGTCACGAACGTGGCCCTGCCGTCCATCCAGCGCTCGTTCGACGCGTCGCTGTCCGCCCTGGAGTGGACGATCAACGCGTATACGCTCTCATTCGCCGTCCTGCTCGTCACCGGCGGGCGCCTCGGCGACATCTTCGGCCGCCGCCGCGTGTTCCTCACCGGCGTCGTCATCTTCGCCGCCGCGAGCGCCACGATCGGGCTCGCGCCGTCCGAGGGCTGGCTCGTCGCGAGCCGCGCGGTGCAGGGCATCGGCGCGGCGCTGATGATGCCCGGCACGCTCTCGATCATCACGAACGCGTTCCCGCCCGCCGAGCGCGGCCGCGCGATCGGCACGTGGGCGGGCGTCTCGGCGATCGCGCTCGCCGCCGGCCCGCTGGTCGGCGGCTGGCTGACCGAGGACGTGACGTGGCGCGCGATCTTCTTCCTCAACGTCCCGGTCGCCGCCGTCGCGGTCGCGGTGACGCTGTTCGCCACGCACGAGTCGCGCGACGAGACCGCGTCGCGCCAGGTCGACGTGCCGGGCATCGCCGCGCTGACGATCGGCCTCACCGCGCTCGTGCTCGCGCTCGTCGAGGGCAACGCGTGGGGCTGGGGCTCGGCCGGCATCATCGCGCTGCTCGTGGCCGCGGTCGTCGGGCTGGTGGGCTTCGTGCTGATCGAGCGCCGCTCCGCCGCGCCGATCGTGGACTTCGCGTTCTTCCGCTCGCGCTCGTTCCTGGGCGCCAACGTGGTCGCGTTCGCGATCTCGTTCGGGATGTTCGCGGTGTTCTTCTTCCTGGCGCTCTACATGCAGAACATCCTCGGGTTCTCGCCGCTCGAGACCGGCGTGCGCTTCCTGCCCTCGACCGTCGTGATCATGGTCGCCGGGCCGCTCGCCGGGCGCCTGAGCGACCGCATCGGGCCACGCGTCCCGCTCGTGATCGGGCTCAGCCTGGTCACGGTGTCGCTGGCCTGGCAGTCGCGCATCCAGGTCGACACGAGCTTCGGCTTCCTCGTCGTCCCGTTCATCCTGCTCGGGCTCGGTATGGGCTTCACGATGTCGCCGATGAGCACCGCGGCGATGAACGCCGTGGACCGCACGAAGGCGGGCGTCGCGAGCGGCACGCTGTCGATGACGCGGATGGTCGGCGGGACGTTCGGCGTCGCCGCCCTGGGCGCGCTGGTGGCCGCGGTCGGCCGCCACGACCTCGCGCGCTCGCTGCCGAAGCTCCCGGTGGCGGCGCGCGAGCGGCTCGTCGACGCGCTGGGGTCGGGCGCCGACACGGCGAACGCCTCCGCCGCCGTGCGCGGCGCGAGCGAGCGCGCGTTCGTCGACGCGCTCGGCACCGGCCTGACGATCGCCGCGGTCGCGACCGCGCTGGCCGCGCTGGCCGCCTGGCTGATGATCGCGCCGGGGCGGCCGGAGGCCGAGCAGCCGGTCGTGGTGCCCGAGCCGGAGGCGGCGCTAGTGTGACGCGTCGTGGAGGTCCTGACCCAGGTCGACACCGCGCGCATCCTCGGGCTGCGCTCGCGTGACGAGTTCTTCTGGATCGACCTCCGGTTGCCGAGCGACGAGGAGCTCGAGCAGCTGGGCAAGCTGCTCGGGCTCCATCCCGTCGCGATCGAGGACACGCGCGAGTTCCGGCAGCGGCCGAAGCTCGACCAGTACGGCGACTACGTCCTGCTCGTGTTCTTCACCGCGCGGTCGACCGGCGACCCTGGCTGGCCGGCCACGCCGCTGGAGGTCCACGTCTACGTCTCGGGCGGCTTCGTGGCCACGATCCGGCGCGATCCCTGCATGGCACTCGACGAGCTGCACGGCGCACTGGTGCCCGAGGGCAAGGGCCCGGAGGAGTTCATCGTCTATCGCGTCCTCGACGCGCTGACCGATGCGTTCTACCCCGTCCTGGACGCGCTCGAGACGCAGATCGACGCGGTCGAGACCGAGCTGCTGAGCCGCCCGCGGCGCGATCACCTGGGCACGATCTACCGGCTCAAGCAGGACGTCCACAACCTCCAGCGCCTGGTCAGCGCGCAGCGCGAGCAGTTCCTGAGCGGCAACGAGGCGATCCTCTCGCTCACCGGACTGTCGAAGGGCTCGCGGCCCTACCTGCGCGACGTCGGCGACCACCTGGTGCAGGTCTCCGGCGAGCTGCAGCGCCAGACCGAGGACCTGATGGCGCTCACCACGACGTACTTCAACGCGAACTCGGACCGGCTGAACGCGGTCGCCACGCGCGTCACGATCGCGGGCACGCTGTTCCTGGCCTGGACGCTCGTGACGGGCTTCTTCGGCCAGAACTTCGGCTGGCTGGTCAACCACATCGACAGCCGCGGCGCCTTCCTCACGTTCGGCGTCGGCGGGCTCGTGGTGCCGACGGTGATCCTGCTCACACTCTTCTGGCTCAAGCGCGACGATTGGTTCTGAGCGGGCGGTAGGGTCAGGTGTATGTCCGTCGATACCAGCCAGATCGCACAGCTCGAGGTCGAGCCCGGCGAGCTCCCGGCCTCCATGGCCGCGTGGGTGATTCGCGCCGAGCGGGAGGGAGCGCCCACCGACGCGTTCCAGCTGGAGGAGATGGAGGTCCCTGAGCCCGCCGCGTTCGAGGTGATCGTGCGCGTGATGGCGGCCGGCGTGAACTTCAACAACGTGTGGGCGGCGCTGGGCAAGCCGGTCTCGGTGTTCCGCTACCACGAGGAGGACCACCACATCGGCGGCTCGGACGCGTCCGGGATCGTCTGGAAGGTGGGCGAGGGCGTGACGCGCTGGAAGCCCGGCGACGCGGTCGTCGTGCACTGCAACCAGGCGTCGCTGGAGGACGTCGAGGTGCACGGGCTGGACCCGCTCGCCGCTCCCTCGCAGCGCATCTGGGGCTACGAGACGACGTGGGGCTCGTTCGCGCAGTTCTGCAAGGTGCAGGCCCAGCAGCTGCTGCCCAAGCCGCCGGCGCTGACCTGGGAGGAGGCGGCCTCCTACGGGCTGACGTTCTTCACCGCCTACCGCATGCTCGTCGACCAGGCGCGCCTGCAGGAGGGCCACCGCGTGCTGATCTGGGGCGGCGCGGGCGGCCTGGGCGTGTTCGCGCACCAGCTCTGCCGGCTCTCCGGCGCGGACTCGGTCGGCGTCGTCTCCTCGCCCGAGAAGGGCGAGCTGGTCAAGTCGCTGGGCGCCGTGGACTACATCGACCGCAGCGAGTTCGCGGGCATGATGCGGCGCGGCGACGAGACCCCCGACGAGGAGAAGGCACGCTTCAAGGAGTCGCGCCGCTTCTGCAAGGCGGTGGCCGCCAAGCTCGGCGGCGAGCCGGACATCGTCTTCGAGCACGTCGGCCGCGCCACCTTCCCCACCTCGGTGCTCGTCGTCAAGCCGTTCGGGACGATCGTGATCTGCGGCGCGACGTCCGGCCACACGCTCGATTTCGACGTCCGCTACCTGTGGATGCGCCAGAAGCGCATCATCGGCTCGCACTTCGCCAACGCCTGGGAGTGCTACCGCGCGAACCAGCTGATCGAGGCCGGGAAGATCCGTCCCGTACTCTGGAGGACCCTCGGCTTCGAACAGGTCGCCGAGGCGCATCAGCTCATGTACGAGAACCAGCACCTCGGCAAGATCGCGATCCTGGTCGGCGCGGCCTCGGAGGGGCTCGGCAAGACAGCGGACGGCCCGGGCGCGATCCGGGCGGAGGTGGGGGCCTGACATGGCAGCCGGAGTAGTCCAGATCCCGTTCTACGCAACCCTCTTCAGGGGGGATCAGTTCGCGGAGGCGATCAAGCAGATCGCGCCGCTCTCGCTGCGCTACGGCGCGACGCGCTACTCCGTCCACCGCAACCGCGACGACGAGTACAAGTTCCTGCTGATGGCCACGTTCGAGTCCAAGCAGGACTTCGAGTCCTTCTGGTACGGGCCGGACTTCAACGAGTGGCGCACGATCCACTCGAGCTGGTACCAGGTGCCGCTGCTCTATACCTGGGCCGACCTGATCAGCGAGGGCGCGCTGGAGGCCGAGCCGGTCGCTGACTGAGCGAGCGCGCAGGTAGCGCACGGTCGCCTGCGGGCGCAGCGTCGCCTGGCGCCACGCGACGCGCACGACCCGCTCGCCGAGCTGCCGCGTGCGTTCGGCGTCCTCGTAGCGAGGTCGCACACGGTGCGCAGCACGGGCGTCACCGGCACGTTGCGGCGCTGAGTCGACTTCTCGGTCTCCTGGTCTGACAACTCGACTCGCAGCGCCCGCTATGTGCCGAACTTGCGCTGCCAGCGTTCCAGCCCCATGTAGAGCTGGTCGAGCGGGACCGCCTGGATCATCGCGTCGGCATCCTCCGCGCAGCCGGCGTGGATGCGTTCGTCCATCGCCGCCATGAACGCGTCCATGTCGCCCGCGGCGGCGAGGTCGCGTTGCGCGTGCAGCGCCGCCACCACGGTGTCGAGCTGCGCGCCGGCATCCTCGGCGGTGCCGAAGTGGGTCATGCCCAGCGCCTCGGGCCGCCAGGCGCGGATCGTCTCCACCGACGCCTCCCAGGCGGCGACGTCGATGTCCGGCGGCGGCGTGGGCGCGACGGTGAACGGGTGCGGCGGGATGCGGGCGCCGCCGACGTCGCCGACGAACGCGGTCCGCGTCGGCTCGTGCAGGTAGGCGACGTGGTGGGACGCGTGGCCGGGCGTGTACTCGACGCGGAACGCGCCCTCGACGTCGCGCTCGCCGCCCTTGAGCACGCGCAGGTTCGCCTCGGGCACCGGGACCAGCTCGCCCCACAGCGCGAGCAGGCCCGCCTCACCGCCGTAGAGCCGGCCCGCGGACGCGACCAGCCGCGCCGGGTCGGCCATGTGCGGCGCGCCGCGCTCGTGCACGTACACGGGAAGGTCGGGCCAGCGGCGCACCAGCGCACCCGAGGCGCCCGCGTGGTCGAAGTGGATGTGGGTCAGGAGCAGCGCCCGCGGCTCGAGCCCGTCGAGCGCCTCGAGCAGCGTGTCCACGGTGATGCCGGGACCGGGGTCGATCAGCACCCCGTCGACCTCCCAGCAGCAGATGACCTTCTCCCGCCCCTGATGGCGCACGTCGATTGCCCGCATGAGCGGGCACCCTAGCGCGGCCTAGGGGCCCTTCCAGACGTGGACGACCTTGCGGCCGAACTCCGCGCCCTTGGTGAAGTTCTTGGGGTCGGACTCGGGCTCGTAGACGTCCTTGAGCTCCTTGGGCTCGGGATCGTAGGGCCCGTAGTCGCGCTTGATCGTGACCATCACGGTGTGGCCCTCGATGTCGAAGATGTAGCGCTCGCCCGCCTTCAGCGCGACGTGGTGGCCGACCTCGTTCCACGTCACGTTGCCGCTGAAGATCATCTTGTACTTCAGCTCGTTCATGACCGTGAAGCGCGTCGAGGTGTCGTCGTACTGCACGCCCTTGCCGACGTAGTAGTCGTGCAGCGCCTGGACCGCCGAGTCGATGTCGTCCTTGAGCTTGGGGTTGCCGGTCAGCGTGCGCACGCCCGCGATCCCGTCGCGCTTATAGACCGCGATCATCGTGCAGACGATCTCCCAGTACTTGCGCCCCGAGCCGTCGGTCATCGTCGCGCGCAGGTTGGCGCCCACGCCGGGCAGGTCGTCGGCCTCCGGGAGGTAGTCCGTCGGCACCATCACGTAGGGCGCCCGCTCGTCCAGCGTGGCGGCTTTGATCTTCTTGGTGCCGAGGACGATCATGCGGTTGTGCGAGGCGGCCGCCTTGGCGAGCTGGTCGCTGATCTCCTCGTCGCCGAGCTGCGGGCCGCGCTCCTCGAGCTCCGCGGCGGTCTTCTCCATCAGGCCGCTGACGAACTCGACGTTCAGCCCGGTCGCGATCTGCTGGCGGATCGTCTTGCTCTCGCTCAGCGCGAGCAGCGTCGGATCGTCCTTGGTGGGCACGCCGGGCTTGCGGCGGCCGGCCGTCTTGTCCCACGGGATCTGCTGGCGGGCGTACTCGTTCGGACCCGTGACGTTGCCGCTCGTGGGGTTGTAGACGAGTCGTTGCACGGCGCGGTTGCCGGCGGCGCGCTGGAGCGCGAGCAGGCCGCTCTGCGGGAGCGCCTCCCCTGCGTCCTGACCGTCACGTTCGCGGCGCTTGCGGCGCACGTGCTCGTGCATGGGCGCTGTCTATCAGATCAACACTTCGAGAAGGGTTTTTCCGACCGTGGCGCGCGCCTCGATCGCCGCGTGCGCTGCGGCGGCGCGGGCGAGCGGGAAGCGCTGGCCGATCACGGGGCGCAGCCGGCCGGCGGCGGCCTCGCGCAGCGCGGACTCGGTGAATTCGCGCGCCTGGCGCGGCGTCGGACGCTCGGGGCGCCGGCCCGCGCCCCACGCGCCGCTCGCGAGCCCGAAGCTGAGCATGCGGCCGCCAGGGCGCAGGTGCGACGCCGCGACGTGCGCGACCGCTCCGCCGACGCCGTCGAAGACGACGTCCAGCGGCCCGGGATCCCACGGCGACCGGTAGTCGACGGTCTCGTGCGCACCCAGCTCGCGCGCGAGCGCGAGCTTGCGCTCCCCGCCCGCGGCGGCGACCACCGTCGCGCCCGCGGCGACCGCGAGCTGCACGAGCAGCGTCCCGACGCCGCCGGCCGCGGCCTCGACCAGCACGCGCTCGCCGGGCCGCAGCTGCGCGCACGCGATCAGCCACGTCGCCGTGCGCCCGTCGGCCAGCAGCGCGGTCGCGGCGTCGAGCGCCAGGCCGTCCGGCACCGCGACCGGGTCCGCGACCACGGCGCGCTCGGCGTACCCGCCGGCGCCGCCCGTCGAGCCGACGACGCGCCGCCCGTCGCGCGTGACGCCGCCGACGCCGTTGCCCGGGATCATCGGCAGCTCGCCCGCGAACGGGCCGAAGCCGGTGGCCCGGAACTGCGTCTCCACGAACGTGAGGTTCGCGAAGGCGACGTCGACGAGCGTCTCGCCGGCCGGCTCCGGCGCGTCACCCGGGACGAGGTTCTCGGGCGGCCCGAACGCCGTCAGCCAGACGGCGCGCACTAGCTCAAGCGCTCGTAGTTCAGACGCAGGAGGGCGATCACGTCGTCGACGTCGGCGTCGGACTCGATCCGCCGCGCCGCCGGGCCCTCGCGGCCGGGGAAGACCGGATGGTGCACGACCCGGCCCGCAGTGAACAGCTCGGCCCAGACGTCCTTCGGGAACGAGAAGTGCGCGGCGTGGTCGCCGTGCAGATGGCCGATCTCGCGCCGGCCGACGCGGAAGGCCCATTCGCCGCGGCGCCCGGACCCGGCCTCGACGCCCGGCCACGCGGTCACCGTCTCCGTGATGCGTTCGCTCGCTGTCATGACCCCCATCGTCGCGTTCCCGGCCCTCGACGGCTACGCGGAATTGGTCCTAGGTCTCTCAGCGCATTGCGGCCAGAACCTGACCGCAACCGCGTCTAGCCTGGCGTCCATGGCACTCACCCGAGACGCGTACCTCCCCGGCGTCCCCTGCTGGATCGACCTGCGCCAGCCCGACCCGGAGGCCGCCCGCGCCTTCTACGGCGATCTCTTCGGCTGGAGCTTCAGCGACGAGACCTACGCCATCGCGACGCTCGACGGGCACGCCGTCGGCGCGATCGCGCCCGGCGACGGCAAGGCCTGGAACCTGTACGTCAGCGTCGAGCAGATCGAGGCGGCGGCCGATCGGATCGAGGCCGCGGGCGGCAAGCGCCTGGGCGACACCGAGGACATCGAGGTCGCCGGCCGGCTGGCCGCGTTCGCCGACAACGCGGGCGCGACGTTCCTGCTCTGGGAGCCCGGCGCCTTCGCCGGCGCGCAGCTGGTCAACGCCCCCGGCGCCTGGAACTTCAACAACCTCGAGACCGCCGACGCGGACGCCGCGACGGCGTTCTACGGCGACGTCTTCGGGTGGGAACTGAGCACGGTCGACTTCGCGCCCGCGAGCTTCTGGCGCCGCCCTGGCTACGGCGACTTCCTCGCCAAGGACGACCCCGAGCTGCGCGAGCGCATGCAGGCCGTGCCGGGCGGCTTCGCCGACGCCGTCGCGTGGCTGAGCCCCGGCAACGGCCAGGCCCACTGGACGACGACGATCGGGGTCGCGGACTGTGATGCCTCGGTCGCCCGCGCGCGCGAGCTGGGCGCCACCGTGCTGGTCGAGCCCTACGAGGCGCCGTACATCCGCGCGGCGGTCATCCGCGACCCGCAGGGCGGCGAGCTGGTGCTCAGCCAGTACAAGCCGCCGGCGCAGGATTGACTCGTGAGTCAATAACCTAAGGGCATGACGCATCGCCTCTCCGAGCGCGACCGGCCGTGGATGATGCGCACCTACGCCGGCCATTCCACGGCGGCCGCGTCGAACGAGCTCTACCGGGGCAACCTGGCCAAGGGCCAGACCGGGCTCTCGGTCGCGTTCGACCTGCCGACCCAGACCGGATATGACCCCGATCACGAGCTCGCCCGCGGCGAGGTGGGCAAGGTCGGCGTGCCGATCTCGCACCGGGGGGACATGCGGACGCTGCTCGACGGCATCCCGCTCGGGGAGATGAACACGTCGATGACGATCAACGCGACGGCGGCCTGGCTGCTGGCGCTCTACATCGTCGCCGCCGAGGCGCAGGGCGTCGCGCCGGACGCCCTGCAGGGCACGACCCAGAACGACATCATCAAGGAGTACCTCTCGCGCGGGACGTACGCGTTCCCGCCCGGGCCGTCGATGCGGCTGATCGCCGACATGGTCGCCTACACGGTCGAGCACGTGCCGCGCTGGAATCCCGTCAACGTCTGCAGCTACCACCTGCAGGAGGCGGGGGCGACGCCGGTGCAGGAGATCGCGTACTCGATCTCGACCGCGATCGCGGTGCTGGACGCCGTCCGCGAGCGCGTGGCGCCGGACCGCATGAGCGCGGTCTTCGGGCGCATCAGCTTCTTCGTCAACGCTGGCGTGCGCTTCATCGAGGAGCACGCGAAGCTGCGCGCGATGGCGCTGCTGTGGGAGGAGCTCGGCCGCGAGCGCTACGGCGTGACCGACGAGCGCTCGCTGCGCTTCCGCTACGGCGTCCAGGTCAACTCGCTCGGTCTGACCGAGTCCCAGCCGGAGAACAACGTCCAGCGGATCGTGCTCGAGGCGCTGGCCGTGACGCTGGGCCGCAACGCGCGCGCCCGGGCCGTCCAGCTGCCGGCGTGGAACGAGGCGCTCGGGCTCCCGCGCCCGTGGGACCAGCAGTGGTCGCTGCGGATCCAGCAGGTGCTCGCCTACGAGACCGACCTGCTCGACTACCCGGACATCTTCGAGGGCTCGAAGGTCATGGACGGGCTGGTCGCCGAGCTGCTCGAGGGCGCGCGCGACGAGATCGCGCGCGTGTCCGAGCGCGGCGGCGCCGTCGAGGCGGTGCCGTACATGAAGGCGGCGCTCGTGGAGTCCAACCGGGCCCGGATCGCCCGCATCGAATCCGGCGAGCAGGTGCTGGTCGGCGTCAACCGCTACCGGGAGACCGAGCCGTCGCCGCTCACCGAGGACGGCGGGATCATGGTCGTCGACCCCGACGTCGAGCGCGCGGGCCGCGAGGCCGTCGCGCGCTGGCGCGAGCAGCGTGGCGACGTGTCGGCGGAGCTGGACGAGCTGCGCCGCGTGGCCGCGAGCGACGAGAACATCATGGACGCGACGCTCGCCGCGGCGCGCGCCGGCGTCACGACCGGCGAATGGGCGCAGGCGCTTCGCGACGTCTTCGGCTCCTACCGCGCGCCGACCGGCGTCGGCGAGGCCGCGTCGCCGGCCGCCGACGAGCAGTTGCGCGACGAGGTCGCGCGCGTGTCGGAGGCGCTCGGGCGCACGGTCAAGATCCTGGTCGGCAAGCCGGGGCTGGACGGGCACTCCAACGGCGCCGAGCAGATCGCGGTGCGTGCCCGCGACGCCGGGATGGACGTCGTCTACGAGGGCATCCGGCTGACGCCCGTGCAGATCGCCCGCTCGGCGATCGACGAGGGCGTGCACGTGATCGGGCTCTCGATCCTGTCAGGCTCGCATCGCGAGCTGATCCCCGACGTGATCGCCGCGCTCGACGGCGCCGAGATCCCGGTCGTGGTCGGCGGGATCATTCCCGACGCCGACGTGCCCGCGCTCAAGGAGGCGGGCGTGGCCGCGGTCTACACGCCCAAGGACTTCGAGCTGGACCGCATCATGCGCGACATCGTCGCGCTGGTGGCCGACCGGAACGGCGTGTCGGCCGCGGCGTGACGGGCGCCGAGCTCGGCGCGCGCCTCGCGGCCGGCGACCGCGCGGCGGCGCCGGCGGCGCTCAACCTGCTCGAGAACCGCACGCAGCGCGACGCGGGCGCCGCGCTGGTGCAGGCGGCCGGCGACGGCGCGGCCCACATCGTCGGCGTCACCGGGCCGCCCGGCGCGGGCAAGTCGACGCTGCTCTCGGCGCTGCTGCGCGAGTGGCGCGCGCGCGGGCGCAGCGTCGCCGTGCTCGCCGTCGACCCCTCGTCCAAGCGCTCCGGCGGCGCGCTGCTCGGCGACCGCGCGCGGATCGAGCACGACCCGCGCGACCGCGACATCTTCATTCGCTCGATGGCGGCCGGCGAGCGGCTCGGCGGCCTCGCCCCCGCGACGCGCGCGGCGGCGCAGGCGCTCGCCGCGGCGTTCGACGTCGTGGTGATCGAGACCGTCGGCGTGGGCCAGTCCGAGACCGACGTGGCCGAGGCCGCGGACACCGTCGCGGTGGTCGTCCAGCCCGGCTCCGGCGACGCGCTCCAGTTCCTGAAGGCCGGGATCATGGAGGTGCCCGACGTGCTGGTCGTGACCAAGGCCGATCTGGGCGCGCCGGCCCGGCGCGCCGAGCACGACCTGCGCGCCGCGCTCGGCGCCCTCGGCACGCCGGGCACGCCGATCCTGACCGTCACGGCCCTCCCTCCCGGCCGCGGGATCGACCGGCTCGCCGACGCGCTCGACGCGCACCGCGCGGGGCTCGACCTGCCGGCCGCGCGCACACGCGCGCGCCGCCTCGGCGCGCTCGCGGACTTCATCGCCGAGCACGGTGAGCGCGGCCTGCGCGCGCTCGGCGGGCGCCGCAGCGCGCGCCGCTGGCTGGAGCAGCAGGACGCCTCGCTGTCCGCGCCCGAGTTGCTGCGCGCGCTCGAGCAGCTGACGTAACAGCCGGGGCGCGCAGTACCGTCTTGGTCGTGGCGACGCAAACGGCACGGCTCGGGGCGACGGCACGGCGGGATCGCTGGTGGCTGTCGCCGGTGCTGACCGCCGCCGGCCTGACCGCCTTCGGCATCTACTCGGTGGTCGTCGCGGTGCTCGGCGACAACTACCTCTACACGCAGGACGGCGCGCACTACCTCTCGCCGTTCTACTCGCCCGACCTCAAGAGCTGGGGCCTGGACCTGCCGGTCTCCTACGCGTTCTTCGTGATGTGGGTGCCGCTCGGCTTCCGGCTGAGCTGTTACTACTACCGCAAGGCGTACTACCGGGCGTTCTTTCGCTCGCCCCCGGCCTGCGCCGTGGCCGGCCCGCGCCGCGCGCGCTACCGCGGCGAGGCGTCGCTGCCGTACATCCTGCTCAACGTGCACCGCTACTTCCTGGCGCTGGCGACCGTCGTGCTGGGGTTCCTGGCCTATGACGCGGTGCGGTCGTTCTTCTTCCGCAGCGCGGATGGGTCGCTGCAGTTCGGCGTCGGCCTCGGGACGCTCGTCCTGGTCGTCAACGTCGTCCTGCTCTCGCTGTTCACGTTCGGCTGCAACTCGGTCCGCCACCTCGTCGGCGGCCGGCTGGACTGCTTCGCGTGCTCGGCCGCCGGGCGCACCCGGCACCGGCTCTGGCGGCGCGTGACCCACCTCAACGGCCGCCACATGGAGCTGGCCTGGATCAGCCTGGGCTGGGTCGCGCTGGCCGACCTCTACATCCGGCTCGCCTCGGCCGGCGTGTTCAGCGACCCGAGGATCATCTGAGTGGCGATCGAGCGCCACGACTACGACGTGCTCGTGATCGGCGCCGGCGGCGCCGGGCTGCGGGCGGCGATCGCCGCCGCCGAGAGCGGCGCGCGCACGGCGCTGGTCTGCAAGTCGCTGCTCGGCAAGGCGCATACCGTGATGGCCGAGGGCGGCGTCGCGGCGTCGCTCGGCAACGTCGCGCCGGAGGACAACTGGGAGGTCCACTTCCAGGACACGATGTTCGGCGGCAAGTACCTCAACAACCCGCGCATGGCCGAGCTGCACGCCCGCGAGGCGCCCGACCGCGTGCTCGAGCTCGAGCGCTGGGGCGGGGTGTTCGACCGCACGCCCGATCGCAAGCTCGCCCAGCGGGCCTTCGGCGGGCACACGTACCGGCGGCTCGTGCACATCGGCGACCGCACCGGGCTCGAGCTGATCCGCACGCTCCAGGACAAAGCGGTGCACGCCGGGATCGACGTGTACATGGAGTGCACGATCACGCGGCTGCTCAAGGATGGCGAGCGCGTGTGCGGCGCGTTCGGCTACTGGCGCGCGTCCGGGGAGTTCGTCGTGTTCGGGGCGCGCGCGCTCGTGCTCGCCACCGGCGGCGCCGGCAAGTGCTGGCAGATCACGTCGAACTCGTGGGAGTGCACCGGCGACGGGCACGCGCTGGCGTTCGAGGCCGGGGCGGAGCTCGTCGACATGGAGTTCGTCCAGTTCCACCCCACCGGGATGGTGTGGCCGCCGGGCGTCGTCGGGCTGCTGGTGACCGAGGCCGTCCGCGGCGAGGGCGGCATCCTGCGCAACGCGAGCGGCGAGCGCTTCATGGAGCGCTACGACCCCAAGCGGCTCGAGCTCTCGACGCGCGACGTCGTGGCGCGCGCGATCTACACCGAAGTCAAGGAGCAGCGCGGCACGCCGCACGGCGGCGTGTTCCTCGACGTCTCGCACCTCGGCGGCGACACCGTCAAGCGCAAGCTGCCGAGCATGTACGACCAGTTCATGGAGCTGGCCGGGGTCGACATCACGAGCGAGCCGATGGAGGTCGGCCCCACCTGCCACTACTTCATGGGCGGGATCCGCGTCGACGCCGAGACCGGCGCGAGCACGGTCGGAGGCCTGTTCGCGGGCGGCGAGTGCTCGGGCGGGATGAACGGCGCCAACCGGCTGGGCGGCAACTCGCTGTCGGACCTGCTGGTGTTCGGCAAGCGCATCGGCGAGGCGGCCTCGCGCTACGGGGCGGACGCGCCGGCGCCGCAGCTCGACGACGCGCAGACGGCCGGCGCGGCGGCCGAGATGACCGGCTACCTGACGCGTCCCGACGGCGAGGACCCGTACCGGCTGCACGCCGAGCTGAAAGCGACGATGCAGGCGGACGTCGGCATCTTCCGCGACGAGGCGGGGCTGACCGCCGCCGTCGCCAAGCTCGACGCGCTCCAGGAGCGCGCCGCCAACGCGCGCTCGGCGTCGAGCACGACCGCGTTCAACCCCGGCTGGCACCTGTGCCGCGACGTGCGCAACATGCTCGTCGTCTCGCAGGCGGTCGCGCGCGCGGCGCTGCTGCGCCACGAGAGCCGCGGCGCCCACAGCCGGCTGGACTTCCCGGCCTATGACGACTACTGGAGCGAGCACAACCTGGTCGTGCGCCAGGCCGCCGACGGCGTCGTGGTCGAGCCGCGGGCGGTCGTCAAGCGCCCGGACCTGGAGCCGCTGATCGAGCAGCGCAAGGAGGCCGAGCGATGAGCCGGCGCACCCTGCGGCTGTGGCGCGGCGATGCCTCCGGCGGCGAGCTCGTCGACTACGAGATCGAGGTCGAGTCCGGCATGGTCGTCCTCGACGCGGTGCTGGAGATCCAGCGCAGCCAGGCGCCCGACCTGGCCGTGCGCTGGAACTGCAAGGCCGCCAAATGCGGCTCGTGCAGCGCCGAGGTCAACGGGCGGCCGCGGCTGATGTGCAAGACGCGGCTGGACCACCTGCCGGGCGAGCAGCCGATCACGGTCGCGCCGCTGAAGGCGTTCGACATCATCCGCGACCTCGTCACCGACGTCTCCTGGAACTACGAGGTCAACAAGCGGATTCCCCCGTTCACGCCGAGCCCCGACGCGGAGTGGCTGGTCGGGCAGGAGGACGTGGACCGGATGAGCGAGTTCCGCAAGTGCATCGAGTGCTTCCTGTGCCAGGACGTGTGCCACATCCTGCGCGACCACCGGATGCACTCGAGCTACATGGGGCCGCGCTTCCTGGTGCGGATCGCGAGCCTCGAGATGCACCCGCTGGACACGCTGGACCGCACCGACCTGATGGTCGACGAGGCCGGCCTCGGGCTGTGCAACATCACCAAGTGCTGCTCGGAGGTCTGCCCTGAGGGCATCCACATCACCGACAACGCGATCATCCCGCTCAAGGAGCGGGTCGTCGATCGCCGCTACGACCCGCTCCTGCGGTTGCTGCGCCGGCTGACGCGCCGCGGTCAGTCGGCCTGATGGATCGCGGCGGCGGCCTGGCCGCCGCCGCTGCCGTCGGTGTTCGTCACCCACGCGGCGATCGCGTCGCCCGCCGCGGTCACCGCCACCGACGGCCAGAGCGCGTTGCGATCGGTCGCGGAGATCACCTGCTCGGCCCCGAACGCGCCGCCCGCCTGCGGGCGCGTCGCGGCGTGCACGGCCCACGAGATGCTGTGCTGGCCCGGGGTCGACTGCATCCACGCCAGCACCGCCGAGGCGCCGGGGCCGCCGGCCATGACCGTGCCCTGGACGGCCTGGGCGAGCGTCTGGGCCGGTCCGAACGCGCCGCCCGCCGCGCGCGTGAAGACCTCGAGGTCGCCGCCGTCCTCGTAGCGGCTGCCGGGCTTGGCCCACGCCACCGTCGCGCTGCCGTCGGCCGAGAACGCCGCGGCGACCTGCGGGCCGGAGCTGGTCCCCTTGCCGCCGCTGGAGAGCACGAGCGGCGCCGACAGCGGCGCGCCCACCGCGCCCTGTGAGACGTGCAGGCGGGTGGGGCCCACGTTGGTGCCGTAGTGCTGGCCCAGGTAGGCGAGCTGGACCTCGCCGGTCGCGCTGACGGCGAGGGCGACGTCGGCGAGCCCGCCGGCGTCGGGCAGCGCCTGATCGGCGCCGAAGGCGCCGTCCGCGCCGGTTGTGAGCACGTGCAGCGGCGCCTCGGGCAGCGTGCCGTTGCCGCCGAACTGCCAGGTCAGCGCGGCGCGGCCGCCCACGCCCGCGGCGACGCGGATCCACGGCCGCGTCTGCGTGCGGCCCGTCACCGGGGCCGCCGGCGAGAGCGTCTGCGGCTTGTCGAAGCGCGGCTGCCCGGGCCGGCGCACGGCGGCCTGGACCTTCCAGCCCGCCGGGTCGTGCCACCCCCAGGCCGCCACCGCGGTCCCGTCCGCCGCCACCGAGAGCTGCGGGCCGGTGGCCGAGCGGTGGAAGTCCGAGATCGTGCGCGGCGCGCTGGGCGTGCCGTCGGCCGCGACGAAGATCGCCCGCACGCGCTGCGTCGGCTTGTGCTTGCGCATGGTCAGCACGATCGCCTCGCCACCGGCCGTCTCGGCGGCGTTCCAGGCCTTCTCGAAGGGATCGGCGGCGGTGATCGGCGCGAGCGGGCCGAACCCGTCGCCGCTGCGCGTGGCGCGTGAGATGATCGGCCGCAGCCAGCCGGTGAGAACCGTGCCGCCGGACGCTCCCTGCGCGACGGGGTTCGCGTCCTGCGCGGCGTCGACGGTCACCGGAGCGGTCCACGCGGCCAGGGCCGGGGCCGGAACGGCGAGCGCGGCGGCCGCGACGAGGGGCACAACGAAGCGAGTCATACGTCTGAGGATGGTCCGCGCGCGCCAGCCTCACATCCACCAAGGTGTGGCCGGACCACACCTCTCGCTAGCGTCTTGACCGATGCTCGACCACCCGATCTGGGCCGCGCTGACGACCACGCACCGGTCGCTGGCGATCGTGCACGGCCGGGCGCGCCGCTACCCGCCGTCGCTCGCGCGCTTCGCCGCCCTGGAGGAGCCGGAGCCGGCGGCGTTCGCGGACCTGCGCGCGCTCGCGCCGTCCGGCGACGGCATCGGGCTGTTCACCCCCGAGGCGCTCGACGTGCCGGCGGGGTGGCGCGTGGTGCGCCGGCTCACGATCGAACAGATGGTCTGCAGCGAGCCGCCCGCGCCCGGGCCGCCGGTCGAACTGGTCCGGCTGGACGCGCGCCACGGCGCCGAGATGCTGGCGCTCGCCGAGGCGACCGAGCCGGGGCCGTTCAAGCGCGACACGGTCGAGCTCGGCCGCTACCTCGGCGTGCGCTCCCCCGACGGGCGGCTCGTCGCGATGGCGGGAGAGCGGCTGCGGCTGCCCGGCTACACCGAGATCAGCGGCGTCTGCACCGATCCTGCCTTCCGCGGGCGCGGCTACGCGCGGGCGCTGATGGTCGCGCTGATGTCGAGCGCGTTCGCGGAGGGCCAGCAGCCGTTCCTGCACGTCCTGCACGAGAATGGCGCGAAGGCGCTCTACGAGCAGCTCGGCTTCCGCATGCGCCGGGCGCTGCACCTCACGGGGCTGGTGTTGGCATGACGACGATGAAAGCCCGCCTGGCTGCGGGCGAGACCCTGTTCGGCAGCTTCCTCTCGCTCGGCAGCCCGCTGGCCGCCGAGGCACTCGGCCTCGCGGGGTTCGATTGGCTGCTGGTCGACCTCGAGCACGGCGGCGGCGACGAGTCGCAGCTGCTCGGCCAGCTGCTCGGCGCGCGCGCGGCGGGCGTGCACGGGCTCGTGCGCGTCACCACGGCCGAGCGCGGGCGGACGGCGCGCGCGCTCGACCTCGGCGCCGAGGGCGTGATGTGCCCGATGGTCGACTCGGCGGCGGCCGCCGAGGCGTGGTCACGCGGGCTGCACTACGGGCCGCCGGGGACGCGCGGCGTGGCGCTCTTCCACCGCGGCGCGCGCTTCGGCACCGATCCGGACGCCATCGCCCACGCGCGCGAGACGACGCTCGGCATCGCCCAGATCGAGTCGCCGGACGCCGTCGAGGAGGTCGAGGGGATCGCCGCCGTCGACGGCGTCGACGTGCTGTTCGTCGGCCCGAGCGACCTGTCCTACGCGATGGGCCGCTTCCGCCAGTTCGACGACCCGGAATTCCGCGGGGCGATCGACCGCGTGCTGAGCGCCGCCGACGCCGCGGGCAAGTCGGCGGGGATCTTCTGTGCCTCGACCGAGGAAGTCCCGCGCGCGCTGGCCGACGGGTTCCGGATGATCGCCGTCGGCTCCGACAGCGGCTTCATGATGGCCGCGGCGAAGGCGGCGGTGGCGCTCAGCAGGGACGCGGCGCGGGGGGCGTGAGCGCGGCGCGCATGGCGTCCGCGGCCAGCTCCTCGAGCGGCCACAGCAGCCCGCGCACGACCGCGAGCGGCTCGCGGTCCTCCTCACGCATCCATTCGGCCTCGTCGCGGCTCGTGACGAAGTACTCGAGCGCGTGGCGCCATGCGGACAGGCGGGCGGGCCGCATGACCAGCGTGCGCATGCCCTCGTGGCGGGCGTGATCGGACAGCTCGTCGGCCAGCGCGGTCAGCTCGCGCAGCTCCAGCACGTCGTCGACCGTCATGCTCGCGGTGCGGAACCGCTCCGCGGCCATCACACGCACGGCGTGGGCGGCCGCGCCGATCTCCTGCTGGCCGAGATCGAACACGGCCAGGACCACGGGTTCGCCGTCGAGGCCCTGCGTCGAATCGATCCTGGCGTGGAGCATTGGGTACTAAGACACCGTATCGGTACCCACCGATACATAGCCGATGGGAATTTTCTACCCGTTTGGGGGAGGGGCTAGGCTCTACGCATGGCCGCCCTGGCGGGTTCGTGCGCGTGCGGCACCGTCCGCTTCGAGGTAACCGGCGAGTTCGTTACCGCCGGCTACTGCCACTGCACGCGCTGCCAGCGCCGCTCGGGCACGCTGTGGTCGCTCAACGGGATGGTCCCGGCGGACGGTCTCACGGTCGTCGCGGGCGCCGACGAGATCCGGACCTGGCGACCGCCCGACGGCAACCCGAAGTCCTTCTGCGGCCAGTGCGGCGGCCACGTCTATACCGGTCAGCCGGGCGGCGACGGGGCGGTCGGGGTGCGCTTCGGCGCCCTGCACTCGGATCCGGGGATCGCGCCCCGCTGGCACCAGTGGGTGGCCTCCGCGCCGGCGTGGGCGCCGCTGCCCGACGACGGGCTGCCGCGCTACGCCGGTCCGCGCGAGAGCGACTGATTTCCATCTAACCCGGTCGGCTATCGTGGTGTTGCATGTTGCACCAGCAACTGGCCTGGTACATCGGTGGCCCGCTGCTCGGGCTGTGCGTCGTGGCGATGCGCTGGCTGCTCAACGAGCGCCTCGCGGCCACCGGCGCGTGGTCGGACGCCGTCGAGCGCCTGCGTGAGCGCAGCCTCGCGTTCGGCACGCGCGGCTGGCTGCTGATCGGGCTGCTCGCCGGCGGCATCGGCTTCGCGCTGATCGCCGGCGGGCCCGACTTCCACGGCTACGGCTGGCTCACCGACACGTTCACCGGCGCGTCGCGGATCCTGATCGTGCCGATCCTGCTCGCCGCTGGCGCGCTGATCGGCTTCGGCGCCAAGGTGGCCGGCGGCTGCACGTCCGGCAACGGGCTCAGCGGCAACGCGATCCTCTCCCCCGCGAGCTTCGTCGCGACCGTCGTGTTCTTCACCACGGCGGTCGCCGTCAGCTTCCTCATCGAGGCGGTGATCTGATGCGCAAGCGACTGGCCGCCGGGCTCGTGGGCGTGGTCTTCGGGGTCACGCTGTCATGGGCCGGGATGAGCAGCCCCGACGTGCTGCGCGAGGGCCTGCTGCTGCGCAACTCCTACCTGTTCCTGTTCTTCGCCTCCGCGGTGGGCACGGCGTTCGTGGGACTGCGGCTGCTGCGGGTGTTCGAGGCCCGCGCGCTGCTGACCGGGGAGCGCGTGGCGTGGAGCGTGGTCCGCCCGCAGCGGCGCCACGTGATCGGCGCCGCGCTGTTCGGCACCGGCTGGGCGATCGCCGACGCGTGCCCGGGCCCGATCGCGACGCAGATCGGCCAGGGCGTGCCCTGGGCGCTCGCGACAGCCGCCGGGCTCGTCGGCGGGGTGCTGCTGTCGCTGAACGTCACGAATGAGACCGGCAAGGCGAACGTCTGAGCGCCGTCTTTGCCGACGTGTTGACACGATGAACACGGCCGGGCAACCTCAGCCCTCCGGTGCCGCCTGACCAGCGGCGCTTCGAGCGTGTGCCGGCGGCGCGACTGACTCCTGGGACGTCGCGCCGTCGGACCGCTCATCCGCGCGGCGGCGGGGCCGGCAGGCCGCGGCGGGCGCCTTCCTCGACGAACTCGCCCAGCCCGATCGCGCCCGCGGCGCCGGTCGGGACGCGCACCGACAGCGCCGCGTAGAGCGCCGCCCAGCGCAGCGTGTCCTCGACGGCGAAGCCGGCCTTGTCCCCCACGCCCAGGCCGCGACGAACAGGTCGCCGGCACCGGTGGCGTCCACCGACGGGCCCACGTCGAAGCCGTCGACGCGCAGCGAGTCGCCGCGCACGTGCGCGATCGCGCCGTCGGCCCCGAGCGAGACGACCACGATCGGGACGCGCGCGCCGATCATCCGCGCCGCCTCCTCGGGGGTCGCCGCGCCGGTCAGCACGAGCGCCTCGCGGCGCTCGATGAAGAGCCCGGTCACGCGCGACGCGCCGCCGGGAAGGCGCCCGGCGTAGGCGCGCGCGTCGTCGTCGCCGACGCTGACGTACGCGCGCGTGTCCGCGGGCACGACGTCGAGCTGGCTCAGCCCGGTCACCACCGCGCGCGGGTCGAGCGCGGCGATGTCCGCCGCCTGCGCACGCACGCCGGGGTCGTAGGTGACCATCGCGCGGTCGCCGCCGATCGGCAGCACGACGGTGATCGGCGTGCGCTGCACGCGCGGACCCGCGCACTGCACGCCGGCCTCCTCGAGCGCCGGCCGGATCATGTCACCGGCCGGATCGTCGCCCAGCGGCGCCGCCAGCGCGGTCGAGAGCCCGAGCCGTGCGGTGCCGATCGCGGTGATCGCGCCGCCGCCGGGCGAGCGCACCAGGTCGCCCGCGAAGCGCTCCTCGCCCAGCCCGGGGAGACCCTCGAGGCCGACGAAGGTCATGTCCATGAAGGCCGGTACGGCCACGACCACGTCGACGCTCATGGGCGCACGTCTATCACGTTCCGCGGCGGCCGAGACGCGTGTCGATCGCCTCGCCGAGCGTTCCGATCGCCATATCGAGCCGCTGACCGGCGCGGCCGAGCCGATCCGGCCTCGGCCGGCGCGACGCAGCTTTCGGGGTCGCCGGCCAGCTCGGCGAGCACCGTACGCCCGCGCGCGGCGAGCGCTACGAGCCGCTGCTCCCAGTCTTCGTGCCACTCGGCCAGCGTGACGTCGCCGCGCGTGCGGGCCAGCGCGGCGAGGTAGCCGAGCAGGATCTCGGCGTGGCGCAGCTCGAGCAGCGCGCCGCGCAGCGCCTGGTTGCGCTCCAGCAGCGCGTCCGAGAGCCCGCGCGCGCCGGCGACGCCGGCGCCGACGCCGTTCACGGCCGGCCCGGCGGGCATGCCGTAGCGCTGCATGCACTCCTTCAGCGCCGCCAGCAGGTCGCGGCCGAGCTGCGCGCCTTCGCTCAGCAGGGCCGGCGCGCCCTCGTGGCCGGACAGCTTGGTCCAGTGCTGTTCGAGCGTGCGGCCGGCGACGCACAGCTCGCGCAGCGCTCGGTGCTCGGCGGGAAGCAGCTCGCTCATCAATCGGGAACCGTACTCAGTTCCGGTAGCCGCCCTCGGTATCGTCGGGGCGGTGGACGTGCAAGCCCAGCTGTCGGTCCGCCGCGGCCCCGAGGCGGTGGCGTTCTACACGGCCGCGTTCGGCGCGGTCGAGCAGTTCCGCTTCGGCGAGGACGAGATCGTCGCGCAGCTGCGCGTCGGCGGCGCCTGCTTCTGGGTCGAGGACGAGTCGCCGCCGCACGGGAACTTCAGCCCGGAGACCGTGGGCGGGGCGACGACGCGGATGCTGCTGATCGTCGAGGACCCCGAGGTGGTGCTCGAGCGCGCGGTGGCGCTCGGCGCGCGCGAGATCTCGCCGGTCGCCGACGAGCACGGCTGGCGGCTCGGCCGGATCGACGATCCGTTCGGGCACCGCTGGGAGATCGGGCATCCACTCGGCCCCTGGCCGCCCGCGACGTGATCGTCGCGCTGGCGCTGACGCTCGCCGCGTGCACGCACGCGCAGCTCGACGTGCACGCCGGGCGCGGCGAGGGCGCGGCGGGCCACGTGATCGTGCCGCTCGTCTTCACCAACACCAGCTCGCGCTCCTGCACGCTGCGCGGCTACCCGGGCGTCTCGTCGGTCGCGGGCGCGCATGGCCGCATGGTCGGCCGCGCCGCCCGGCGCGACCGCGCTCCGCGGCGCACGGTCGTGCTCGCGGCGCACGGCGGCAAGGCGAGCGCGCTGCTGAACCATCTCGACGCCGACGTCGTGGACCCGAAGGTCTGCCTCGAGGCGAGCTCCCCCGGCTACCGCGTATACGCGCCCGGCCAGACGCTGTCGTTCTTCGTCGCGTCCAAGCACACCGTCTGCACGCATGGCCCGTACGGCGACTCGATCAAGCCCGTGGTGGCAGGCGCTCGCGGAGCGTCGCGAGCCGCTCGGCCGGCTCGGCGCTGAACACGAAGCGCACGTGGCGCGCCGCGACGTGCGCGCCCCAGCCGTCCATGCGCGTCGCCGCGACGCCGCGGGCCAGCAGCTCGGCGGACGTCAGCTCGGTTCGCGCCAGCAGCGACCAGCCGCCCGCCGGGCGCGGGATCGGCCACTCCGGCAGCGCGGCGAGGATCGCGTCGCGGCGCCCCTGGAGCGTCGCGGTCGCCTCGGCGACGTGGCCCTGGGGCCCGCGGAGCACCGCCTCGGCGGCGCGCCGGGCGACCGAGACGGTGCCGGTCGTGTTGTAGACGTGCACCCAGCCGGCGTCGTGGACGGCCTGGCGCGGCCCGGCGATCCAGCCGACGCGCCAGCCGATCATCCGGTGCATCTTCGACATCGAGCCGACGATCAGCGTCCGCTCGGCCATCCCGTCGTGCTCGAGCGGGCTCAGCGGCGCGCGACCGTCGAACAGGATGTCCTCCATCGCGGCGTCGTAGATCAGGAACAGGCCGCGCAGGCTGCACAGCGCCGCCACGAACTCCCAGTCGCCGCGCGTGAGCACGTGGCCCGACGGCATCGACGGGCTCATCATGAGCAGCGCGACCGTGCGCTCGGTCACGGCGGCGGCGAGCGCGTCGTGGTCCAGGCGCCATTCGCCGTCATCAACCACCAGCGGCGCGAACACCGGCACGCCGCCGGCGAGGCGCACGCGGTTCACCAGCCCGGCGTAGATCGGGTCGGTCAGCACGACCTCGTCGCCCGGCGACAGCGTGGCCAGCAGGACGTCGAAGACGCCCTCGGTGCCGCCGCAGGTCACGACGATCTCGCTCTCGGGGTCGTAGCGGTAGCCGTGGCGCTCGACGATCCGGTCGGAGATCGCCTCGCGCAATCCGAGGTCGCCAGTGAACGGCAGCCAGGAGTTCGAGACCGGCAGCTCGATCGACTCGCGCGTGACCGTGGCGGCCTCCGGCGGCAGCGGCAGGTCGGTGTCCAGGTTCTCCAGCCGCAGCACGTCGGCGCCGGCGACGGCGCGGGCGACCGCGTCGATCCCGAAGCCGACCACGCCGTCGAGGCGCTGCGCGCGCGGGATCACGACCGGCTCACGATCAGCAGCGTGCCCGAGGCGGGCTCGAGCGCCTCGTAGACGTGCGCGACCGAGCCGTCGAAGCGCGCGTAGTCGCCCGGACCGAGCTCGACCGGGTCCTCCTCGGGCCCCACGCGCACGCGGCCCGCGTGCAGGTGCAGGTGCTCCTCGACCCCGAACGGGTGCGGCTGCGCGTGGCGCGCGGCGCCCGGGTGGAAGCGGATCGCGTACAGCTCGCCGACGCGCGCGATGCGGGCGAGCAGCCGCGCGTCGAGCGCCGCTCCCTCCACCGCCGCGCCGTCGCCGGCGCGCACCACGTGCGCCTCACCCGGCGCCTCGAGCAGGTCGGCCAGCGGCACGCCGAGCGCGTTGGCGAGCGCGTACAGGGTGTCCACGGTCGGGTTCCCTCCCCCGGCTTCGAGCGTGTTGATCGTGCCGCGCGCCACGCCCGAGCGGCGCGCGAGCTCCAGGACGGAGAGGCCCGCCGCCTCGCGCAGCACGCGAAGGTTGAACTTCATAGTGGGCAGTATTGCCTATTTCACTTGCCAAGGGAAGCGATCCGCCACTTCCCGCGCACGCGCTGCAGACGGATCGTGTCACGCGACGGCGGCTGGCCGGCCGCGGTCGTGCGTACGTCCGCGGTCGCCGTATCGCCCTTCACCACGATGGCGCCGAGCGTGAGCTGGGGCGAGCGCACGTCGCCCAGCCCCTGCTGCAGCGCGACCTCGCACGGAAGCCCGCGGTTGACCACCTGCTGGACCAGCGCGGGCGCCAGCAGGTCGTCGCACAGGCGCTGGTAGTCCTTGGCCGCGGTGGCCGCCGCGAAGGCCTTCACGACGGCGCGCACCTGGTCGGCGTCGGACGGTCCGCCGCCGCAGCCGGTGAGGGCCGCGCAGGCCAGCGCGAGCGCTACCCGTCGGAGCCGCACGGGCCGGAGCATAGAATGGCTCGCCATGTCGACTGCCGGACCGATCGGATCGTGGCTGCGCTGCTATCGCTGCTGGTCACAGGACCTCGAGGTGCAAGTCCACTATGAGGGCATTCACCGGATCGACCCGGTCACCGGCAAGCGCGCCGAAGTGGTCGACGAGTTGCAGGAGGCCGTCGTCCAGTGCCTTGACTGCATGCACGACCAGCCGCACCTGGTCTTCCACAACGACCGCATCGAGCCGGTCGAGGACCGCTGGGAGCGGATGGTCGTGGGCACGCCCTGGGTCGCCTCGTGCACGGTCACGGTCGACGCCGACTCGGTCGAGACGTGCTCGGGCCCCGAGGCCGCGGACGCGCTGGCCTACGCCGCGTTCGGCGACCATGGCACGCGCGAGTTCTTCACCCACGTGCGCTTTCACAAGCACGAGGACGAGCAGATCGTCGTGCACCTGCTGGTCGAGCTCTACGCGCGCTCGTCCGAGGAGGCGAGCGGCGTGCTCGAGGAGGCGGCCCGCGGACTGCTGACGATCACGTCGCTGGCCGAGGAGTCGCGCCCACCCGCCGCCACTGGCGGCGAGCACCCGCACTAGGGTACTTGGTTGCTCTTCTCGCGCGCCGACGGCAGGATGCGCGCATGACGCAGCTCGAGATCGGGTCGATCGACGCCGTTGTCGGACGGCTTTCGACCATCCAGGCGGCGGCGCTCGCGACCAACGGCGTGCCCGCCTTCAATGAGCTCTACCTGGAGGTCACCGAGGCGGTGCGAACACGCTGCGCCCGCGAGGCCTACTTCGAGCACCCGGAATGGATCGAGCGCCTGGACATCGTCTTCGCCGAGTTCTACTTCGACGCAGTGGAGGCGGCGCAGCGCGGCGAGGACGTCCCGCGGGCGTGGCGGCCGCTGTTCAAGGACCGCGGCGAGGACGTGGCGGACGTGCACCCGCTGCAGTTCGCGCTCGCCGGCATGAACGCGCACATCAACCACGATCTCGTGTTCGCGATCATCAAGACCTGCCAGGAGTTCGGCCTCGCCCCCCAGGACGGCACGCCGCAGCACCTCGACTTCACGAAGGTCAACGACGTGCTGCGCGATGTCGAGGACACGATCAAGGGGCGCTATTCGACCGGGAGGGTGGCCGAGCTCGACCGGCGCTTCGGTCGGATCGATGACATGTTCGTGATGTGGAATGTCGGCCATGCGCGCGAGATGGCGTGGGACTGGGCGGGACTCCTGTGGCCGCTGCGTGACGATCCCGAGCTGTTCGCCAAAGCCGACCGATTGATCGGCCGGCTCGTCGGCTTCGCGGGGCGCGGGCTGACCACCCTGCGCCTGGCTGAATGACCGAGGCGCTGCGCCCGGGCGTCCGGCTCGGCGGGTACCAGATCGAGGAGCACATCGGCCGCGGCGGGATGGCGAATGTCTACCGCGCCGAACACCTGCACCTGCGCCGCCAGGTCGCGCTCAAGATCCCGATCGACGAACTCGCGGCGGCCGACGTGTTCCGCGAGCGCTTCCTGCGCGAGTCGCGCGCGGTGGCCGGGCTCGTGCACCCGAACCTGATCACGATCTACGACGCCGGCGAGGTCGACGGCGTGCTGTTCCTGGCCATGCAGTTCGTCGAGGGCACCGACCTCGCGGGCGTGCTGGCCCGCGAGGGGCCGCTCGAGCCGGCTCGCGCGGCCGAGATCGTGCGCCAGGTGGCGGGCGCGCTGGACGTCGCGCACGCGCGCGGGCTGGTCCATCGCGACGTCAAGCCGGCCAACGTGCTGATCGACGGCGCGCAGTGCTTCCTGGCGGACTTCGGGCTGACCAAGCTCGCCGACGCCTCGGCCGCGCACACCGCGTCGGGCGAGATGCTCGGCAGCGTGCCGTACGCCGCGCCGGAGCAGATCGAGGGCGGCGCGGTGGACCGGCGCGCGGACGTCTACTCGCTCGGCTGCATGGCGTTCGAGTGCCTCGTCGGGCGGCGGCCGTTCGAGGGCTCGAGCGTGGCGGTGATGTTCGCGCACGTCAGCGAGCCCGCGCCGCGCGCGTCGTCGCTGCGGCCCGAGCTCCCGGCGGCGATCGACCACGTGCTGGCGCGCGCGCTCGCCAAGGCGCCGGACGAGCGCTTCGGCTCGTGCGGCGAGTTCGCCGGCGCGCTCGTGGCGGCGCTCGACGGCGCGCCGGCGCCCCTCGCGGCGCCCGCTCCGCCCAAGCGCGTCCCGCTCCCGGGGCTGCTGGCGCGCAGTCAGCGCAAGGGGCTCGTCGGGCGCGGCGAGATCCTCCAGGAGCTGTTCGGCGCGATGGAGGCCGACCGCGCAGTCGTCTGCCTGGTCGGGGAGCCGGGGATCGGCAAGACCCACCTGGCCGCGCACGTCGCGGCGCGCGCGCACGAGCGCGGCGCGACCGTGCTCTACGGGCGCGCCGAGGAGGACGCGATCGTCCCCTACGAGCCGTTCATCGAGGCGCTGCGCCACTACTGCGTGCACGCCGACGTGCTTGCGCTGCGCCAGGCGCTGGGCGCGCGGCTGGACGTGCTCGCGCCGCTCATTCCCGAGCTCGAGCCGCTGGCCGCGGGCGCGACGCTCCCGACCGAGCGCTATCACCTGTTCGAGGCGGTCGTGAAGATGCTCGGCCACGCCGGTCGTGGGGGTCCGGTCGTGCTCGTGTTGGAAGACCTGCACTGGGCCGACAAGGAGACGCTGCTGCTCGCGCGCCACGTCCTGCGCGCGGACGTGCCGTTCGCGCTCGGCGCGGTGCTCACCTACCGCGAGCTGGACCTCGACGTCGACCATCCGCTGCGCGAGATCCTCGCCGACCTGCACCGGCACGCCGACGTGCAGATCGTCGAGCTACAGGGGCTGAGCGACCTCGAGACCGCGCAGCTCGCTGGAAGCCGCTCGGGCCGCGACGTGAGCTCGCACTTCGGGCGCCTGCTGCGCGAGCAGACGTCGGGCAACCCGTTCTTCATCGAGGAGCTCGTCCGTGGCGGCGGCGAGACGGGCACGCTCGGCACGGTCGCCTCCGACAGCGTGACCGCCGTGCCGCCCGCCGTGCGGCGCGTGATCGAGCGCCGGCTCGAGCGGCTGGACCGCGCGACCCGCGACCTGCTCGCGGTCGCCGCGCTGCTCGGGCGCGAGTTCCGGCTCGCCGTGCTGGCGGCCGTGACCTCCGTGCGCAGCGACTCGCTGCTCGACGCCGTCGAGGAGGCGATCGGCATCGGCGTCCTCGCCGAGCACCCCGAGGCGCCCGACCGCTTCCTGTTCGTGCACGCGCTCGTGCGCGACGTGCTGACCGCGCAGACGACCGCCTCGCGCCGGCGGCGCCTGCACGCGACGATCGCGGCGGGGCTGGAGCGCCACCGCGAGCGCCTCGGCGTCGAGCCGGGCGAGCTGGCGCTGCACTTCTTCGAGGCGCGCGAGCTCGGCCTCCAGACCGAGGCGCTGCGCTACTCGGTCGAGGCCGCGCGGCGCGACGCCGCGGGGCGCGCGCACGAGCACGCGCTGCGGCACCTCACGCGCGCGCTCGCCGTGCTCGACGAGGGCGGGATCGACGATCAGGCGCTGCGCGAGCTGGCGCCGGCGGGGGGCGAAAGCGCCGCGGCGGCCGGCCAGGGGGAGCTCGGCGCTGCGGGCGGCGGCGAGCGCGCAGCGGGCGGCGGCCGCGAGCGCGACGCCGAGGCCGCCGGCAACCCGGGCGCGGCGCTGCGCTGCGAGCTGCTGATCGAGCGCGGCCTCGCGAGCTGGCGGGCGAGCGAGCCCGGCGCGCGCGAGGCGTTCCTCGCCGCGGCGGCGCTCGCGCGCGCGACCGGCTCGGCCGCGCAGCTGGCGCGCGCGGCGCTCGGGCTCGGGGGACGCTTCTACGCGCCCGGCCCGGTCGACGCCGAGTACGTGGCGCTGCTGCGCGAGGCGCTGGCGGCGCTCGGCGGCGGCGAGGACGCGCTGCGCGTGCGCGTGCTGGCGCGGCTCGCCGAGTCGGTGCCGGGCGAGCAGGCGCTCGCGCGCGAGGCGCTCGCCGCCGCGCCCGATCCCGCCGCGCGGCTCGCGGCACTCGCGGGACTGCACGCGGCGCTGCTGGACATCGACCACGTCGACGAGCGCGCGGCGCTGGCGCGCGAGCGGGTCGCGCTCGCCGACCGGCTGGGCGACCTCGAGGACGCGGCGCTCGGGCGTCACTGGCTGCTGTTCGACCTGTTCGAGCTCGGCGAACACCGCGAGGCGCGCGCGGTCCAGGCCGAGCTGGAGGAGCTCGACGGCCGGCTCGGGCAGCCGCTCTACCACCATTCGGCGCTGGCCTGGCGCGGCGTCTTCGCCCTGCTCGACGGGCGCGCCGAGGACGCTGCGAGCCTCGCGCTGCAGTCGCTCGCGCTCGCGGAGGCCGCCGGCGACCCCGACGCGCGCGGGCACTTCCTCGCGCAGCTGCTGATGGTCCGCCGCGCGCAGGGGCGTGAGGCGGAGCTGCTCGGCGAGCTGCGCGCGCTGACCGAGCGCGCGTTCTGGTTCGACGGCCTGGGCGCGGCGCTGCCGGGCGTGCTCCTGGCCGCCGGCGACGCCGGGGGCGCCGCGCGCGCACTCGCCGCACTGACGCCGGAGTCGCTGCCGCGCGGGCCGTTCCGGCTCGCCGCGCTCGCCCGCCTCGCCGACGCGTGCGCCGCGCTCGGCGACGCGGAGACCGGCGCGCGCCTGCGGGCGCTGCTGGAGCCGCATGCCGGCCGCCACGCGCAGGCGCTCTGGACCGGCTCGCTCGGCCCCGTGAGCGACTTCCTCGCGAAGCTCCCCGCACCGGCGTAGGCCGGCCCGGTCACAAACCGCGCCCGCCGCCGAAGGAGGGCGGTGAAGCCGTCCAGCCGACAAGGGAGTGCTGTGCCCACATCTCGCCGCGTCCTGCCGATCGCCGTCGCCGCCGTGCTCGCCACCGGCGCGCTCGCCACCGGGGCCCGCGCGCAAGCGCCCGCCCCGCCGACCATCACCGCGTCGGGAACCGCCCAGGTCGAGCCCAAGCCGCAGGACCGCAACGACGAGGCCTCGATCCGCACCGCGGTCGACGCGGCGAACGCGAAGGCGCTGCCGCGTGCGGTGGCCGACGCCCGCCGCCACGCCGCCGACCTCGCCGCGGCCGCCGGGCTGCACCTCGGCGCGCTGCTCTCGATCTCCGACTCGCCGACCGCCGTCCTCCCCTACTTCATCTCGTTCCAGAACGGGACGTTCGGCGAGGGGCACTTCTGCGGCCGGATCCGCAACACGAAGACCGTCGTCGGGAGCAACGGGGTCCGCCGGCGCGTCGCGACCAAGGGCACGCACAAGATCTGCCGCGTCCCGCCGTACGTCGTCGCGAGCGTGTCGCTGACGTTCGCGACGGGATAGATCGACGCGGCGGGGGCCGCCGGGTTAGGATCGATCGATGACCGAGCTCGCGGTCCCCGCCCCCCACGTCGAGCCGAGACGGGAGCCGCTCGACTTCGAGATCGTGCCGCTGAAGGGCCTGCCGATCGTCGCGATCGTGTTCGCCGGGCTGATCGTGGCGATCGCGGCGAACAAGCTGTGGCCGCTGGAGTTCCTGCACGTCGTGTTCGGCGCCGCGTGGACGGTCATCGACCTCTTCCTCGGGCTCGTGCTGGGGCCGATCATCGGCCGCCTCTCGATCCCGGCGCGGGTCGAGTTCACGACGCGGCTGATGCCCAAGCTCGTGCTGATCATGCCGACGGTCGTGACGGTCACGCTCGCGGCGGGCTGGCAGCTCGGGCACCTGCTCGGCACCGTCGACAGCTCCTACCACAACCACGGCTGGATCGTGGCGAGCTACATCGTCGTCGGGATCATGGCCGTGATCGCGCTCGGCCTGCTCGAGCCGGCGAACATCGCGGTGCTGTTCGAGCTCAAGAAGCCGCGCCCGAACCCGCTCGTGATCGAGCGTCTGATGAAGCGCTTCATCTACACGGCCGGAGTGACCGGCGTGATGCAGGTCGCGACGTTCGTGATCATGACCAAGGTGGCGAGCGGATGAACGAGCAGCGGCTGCCGCCGGTCACCCAGCTCGGGATGGCGTCGCTCGCGCTGATCGTCGCCGGCGGCATCTACCTCTCCGCGCACCTGCCCCAGCACGTGCCGCTCACGCCGGCGATCGTCCTGCTCGCGGCCAGTGCCCTGCTCCTGGCGGGCAACCTGCTCGCACTCTCGCGCGTCGACGGCTTCGCGTGGGACAGCTTCTTCGAAGTCGCCCGCTGGGCGCTGCTCGCGTACGCGATCACGGCCGGGCTGATCGAGTACGCGTTCGTGCGCAACCACCTGAGCGGCGGGCCGCTGATCGTGCTCACGCTGTCGCTCGTGATCTACGCCGTGCACGTGCCGACGCTGATCGGCTTCACCGTGGCGCGCTACGCGTGAAGTCCACCAGATCGGCCATCGTGAAGCCCGGCCCTGCGTGCGGGAGCTCGGGCTTCCACTGGGGCGCCTGGCGCAGGTAGGAGCCGGGGTCGGCCTCGATCAGCCCGACCAGCACCTCGGAGACGATCTGCGCGCCGGCGGGGCCGAGGTGCTGATCCGGGTCGCCGCCCCGCACGTCGGCCTCGCGGAGCACGTAGTACCAGAGCGGCGTCGCGTCGAGCAGCGCGCGGTGGTCCTTCGGATCGAGCGCCGGCAGTCCCGCCAGCAGATTGTCGTCGCTGACCACGCGAAAGCCCATCGCGCGGACCACGTCGCGCCCCGCGGGCAGCCCGAGCGCGCGGCCGCGCTCGAGGTTCAACCGCATCAGCGCCGCGCCGTCGGGCGGCAGCGACGTAAGCGCCTCGGTCAGGCTGGCGTCGATCCGCATGCTGCGCTGGGCGGCCGGGCCGAAGAACCGCGTCCACTGGATCTGCAGCTCGGCGGGCAGCGGCCGGAACCCGCTCAGGTCCAGCGGCGAGGCGGCGGACGGGTGGAGGATGCCCACGCTCAGGTGCTCGTCGTTGATCGCGTAGTCCTCGCGCACCATGCTGTGGCCGAAGCGGTAGAACGCGGCCGAGAACTCGAGCGGGACGAACGGCCGCTCGCGGAAGCGGAAGAAGCGGCGATTGATCACCGGCGGTCCGATCTCGCGCTCCATGAACACCTGGCTCAGCTGCCCCTCGGCGAGCGCCGGCAGGAAGTCGTGCAGCACGACCCACTGGTAGTGCCAGCGCAGCTGCCGCTGCGCCTCCTCGAACACGCGCGCGGCCGGCCACTGCGGGTGGTCTCCGAGCGCGCGCTCCACCAGCGCGTTGTGCGCCCGCAGGAACAGCAGCTGCAGCTGGGAGACGATCAGGTTCTCGTCGTTGCGCCCGTCGCCGGTCAGCGCGCGGTGGTCCTGGTTGCGCGGGAGGTCCGGACAGTCAGGCGTGCCGCCGACGAGCAGCCGCACCCCGGGATGCGGCTCCGTCGTCCAGTCGTACAGGAACGGCTGGTCCAGCGGGCCCGAGCCGTAGACCGAGTCCAGGTCCAGGCGCGGCGTGCGGAAGTCGACCAGCTCGTGCGCGTCGTTGTCGCGCCCGAGCCGCGACGTCGGGTCGAACGTGATGTCGTGGTCGATGAACTGCGCGAGGTACGTGAACCCCGCGGGGATGCGCGGGTTCTCCGTCGAGTGCCCGGCGGCGGCGATCATCGCGGCGGCGATCTGCTCGAGCGCGTCCGGGTCGAGCTCGGCCGGCGGAAGGAACCCGAACATCCGCCCGTAGCGCCCCCGCGCCGCCGCGGTCTGGCCGCGCGGCGCCGCGACGCCGTGCTTGGCCAGACCGGGGCCCGCGTCCGCGCCCCGCCGCACTCGGTCCATCGTCTAGACGTGCTTGACCGGATCGGGCGCGACCGTCCCCTGGACGACCAGGGTCTGCGCCCAGACCGCCGGCGCGCCGGCGCCCACCGGCTCGCCCACGCCGACCAACGTCACGCTGCTGTCGGGCTGGAGCAGCGGCGGCTCGCTGAGCGTCGCCGACCAGCCGCTCTGCTCCGGGTTCTCGACGTCGATCACGCGCATCTCGACCGGACCCTCCGCGACCAGGTCCTGCGCACCCGCGAATGCGACGTGAATCGCGCTCACCGCGGGCGCGGACGGCAACGTCAGGCCGTTGATCGTGACGGACTCGATCCCGGACGCGTCCCGCGTACGGACCACGCTGACGAAGTTCATGCCTAGCGCCATATGCGTTCTCCTGACCTAGTCGCCGAGCATCGCCCGTGCCCGTGCGGCACCGGCGGCGTTGCCCTTGTGCTCATACTCCGAGAGAGCGGACCTGACGGTCTCCAGATACGGAGGGGCGCCCGCTTCGCGGAGCACGTCCGCGAGGTCGAGCATCGCATCGCCACGGTGGGTCAGCAAGTCGGTCGGCGCGAGCAGCGTCACGGCCGCGCGAGCGAGCGCCTCGGCCTGCGCGTGCCGCCCCTCGCGCGCCAGCAGCTTGGCCTCCACGCCGCGCCAGATCGCCTGCGTGACGATGTCGTCGGTCGCGGCGGCCTCCGCCGCGAGCCGGCAGTTCTCCCCCGCCCCGGCCCAGTCGCCCAGCGCGTAGAGCGCCTGCGCGAGCATCGCGGCGGTGGTCGCCATCAGCGCGCGGTCGTTCATCGTGCTCAGCTTCTCGACGCCCACCCGCAGCGGGCCCGCGGCGCGCTCGGGCTCGCCCGCCAGCAGCCGCACGAGCGCCTCGTGATGCGACACCGCCCAGCCCAGCGTGCCGAGCTCGGAGACCATCGCGTTGGACGCCTCGATGTAGCGCTCGGCGACGTCGAACGCGCCGCGCATCGCGTGCAGCGATGCCAGCGGGTTGTCCATGTAGGCGACGGCGACCGGGCTCGAGCGCACCCGCTGCCGGAACGCCTCGCAGCGCGCGATGGCCGCGTCGACCGGCGTCGGCCCGAACGCGGCGGCGGTGGCGCGCCAGCCAAGGATGACGAACTCCGCGCGCTCGTCGCCCGCCCGCCGCGCGCACTCCGCGGCCTGCTCCCAGGCCGCGTCGGCCCGCTTGACGGTACCGACGAACCAGGCGGCCTGCGCGCGCAGCGACCAGGCGCGGCACTGCCCGTACGCGTCGCCCGCGCGCCGGAGCACGCGCTGGGCCGCCGCGGCCACCTCCAGCGCGCGTTCGATGCCCGCGCCGGCCTCGCCCTCGAGGCGCACGAACTCGCGCTCGACCGCCGCCCTGGCGCGCGTCGGCGGATCGAGCGCGCGCTCGATCGCCTCGTCCAGCAGCGCGATCGCCTCGGGAATCCGGCCGGCCTCGAACAGCGATGCGCCGAGCGCCGGGAGCAGCGCGCTGCGCGCCGGCTCGTCACCGTCGACCAGCCCGACCGCGCGCTCGAGCAGCGCCGCGGCCGCGCCGGCGTCGTCGCGCCGCGACGCCGAGCGGGCCGCCGCGCGCAGGTTGCTCGCCGCCTGCGCGGCCAGCGCGGCGTCCGCCTCGCCGAGCTCGCGCCGCAGCACGACCGCGCGCTCGCGGTGGTAGCCGAGCAGCTCGTCGACCGCGCCCGACGCCTCCACCGCGGTCGCGAAGCGCGCGTGCAGATCGGCCCGCAACCGCTTGGGCATCGCGTCGTAGGCCGCGTCCCGGATCAGCTGGTGATGGAAGCGGAACTGCTCGCCGGCCGGCTCCACGAGCCCCTTGCGCACCAGCGCGTCGAGCTGCGCGTCGACCGGCGTCCCGGCCAGCGCGCGCACGTGCTCGCGCGCGAACTGCTTGCCCTCGATCGCCGCGGTCTCGACGACCGCGCGCTCGGCGGGCGTCAGGCGGTCCAGGCGAGCGGTCAGCAGCGCGTGGATCGTCGGCGGCACCGTGATCTCCGTGGCGCCGGCGTCGTCGAGCATGGCCGCGAACTCGACGACGAACAGCGGATTGCCGGCCGCCGCCTCGAGCAGCCGCCGCGCGGTCGGCGCGGCGAGCCGCGCGCCGCCGGTGAGATGGCGCAGCAGGTCGCCCGCCTCGTCCGCGTCGAGCGGCTCGAGCCAGAGCGCGTCCGCGTTCCATCCGGGCCGGGCGTCGAGCAGGTCGGGCCGCGCCGTCGCGAGCAGCAGCACCGGCGCGTCGTGGACGGCGGCCGCCAGGTGCTCGCAGAGGTCGAGGAACGTCGGCTCGGCCCACTGCAGGTCGTCGACGACCAGCACCAGCGGGCGGCGGCGGGCGAGCGTCTCGAGCACCGTCCGGATCGCCCAGAAGGCCTCGTCGGGCGCCACCGGCTCGCCCTCGGGCTTCAGCAGCTCCGCCGCCCGGGCCATCGCCGGATGTTCGTGTGCTGACACCGTCGCGAACAGCCCGCTCGTTCCGAGCGCCTCGACCAGCGGCCACCAGGTCAGCGCGTCGCCGTACGGCAGGCAGCGCCCGCTCGCCACCGTGGCGTCGGCGCCGAGCGTGTCGAGCACTTCGGCGACGAGGCGGGACTTCCCCAGCCCGGCCGCGCCCAGGACCGTGCACAGCTCGCATGTGCACCGCCGCACGGCGCGTGCGAACGCGTCCAGCAGCCGCGCGTGCTCGGCCGCGCGGCCGACCAGCGGCGCGCGCCCACGCTGCGGCCGCGCCGGCGCGTCATGCGCGACGCCGAGCAGCCGGAACGCCTCGACCGGGGCGCGCTTGCCCTTGAGCGCCAGCGGCGCGACCGGCTCGGCGTCGACCGCGTGTGCGACCAGGCGCAGGGTCTCGCGCCCGAGCAGGACCTCGCCGGCGGGCGCCGACTGCTCCAGGCGCGCCGCCACGTTGACGGCGTCGCCGGCCGTGAACGAGCCGCCGGCCATCGCCTCGCCGGTGACGGCCTCGCCGGTGTTGAGGCCGATCCGCACGGCGAGCTCGACGCCGCGCGCGTCCTGCAGCTCTCCGCGCAGCGCGACCCCGGCGGCGCGCATCTCGAGCGCGGCGCGGACGGCGCGCAGCGCGTCGTCCTCGTGCGCGACGGGGATCCCGAAGACCGCCATCACCGCGTCGCCGACGTAGTTCTCGACCGTCCCGCCATGGCGCTCGACGGCCTCGCGCATGCGCGCGAACCAGCGCTGCATCGCCCACCGGAGCGTCTCGGCGTCGACGCGCTCGCCGAGCGCGGTCGAGCCCGCCACGTCGGCGAAGATGACCGTCACGACCTTGCGCCGCTCGCCGAACTCCGGCGTCCCGAGCGGCGCTCCGCAGTGCGGGCAGAACCGGTGCTGCTCGGCCGTGGACTCCCCGCAGCGGGGACACTGCTTCACGGGCCAATCCTAAGCGCCGTCGAGGGCGTCCTGGAGGCCGCGGCGGGAGCTGATGCCGAGCTTCGCGAACACCTTGTGCAGGTGCCACTCGACCGTGCGGGGGCTGAGGAACAGCTCGGCGCCGATCTCGGGGTTCGTGCGTCCCGCGCGCGCCAGGCGCGCGATCAGCTCCTCCTGCGCCGTCAGCGCCTCGCGGGCGTCCCCTCGCAGCACGGACGCCTTGCCGCCGGTTCCCTGCAGCTCGCGGCGGGCGCGCTCGGCAAAGCCCCGCGCGCCCATCGCGTCGAACGCCTCGTGGGCTGCGCGCAGCTGCTCGCGCGCGTCGCCGCGCCGGCCCTCGCGGCGCAGCCACTCGCCGTAGCCCAGGCGGGCGCGCGCACGGTGGGCGGCCAGCCGCTCGAGCGCCTCGATCGCCGTCACGTGGTGCTCCTCGCGCGCCTCCACGAGCGCCCGCGAGCGCGCCTCGAGCCCCCGCGCCCACGCGGTGCCGCTCGCCTGCGCCCGCTCGGCGAGGCGTTCGAGCGCGGCGGCGGCCAGCTCGCGGCGGCCGGCCCGGGCCGCGGCCTCGACCAGCTCCGGCAGCGCCCACGAGGATGTCGCGACGTCGTCGGCGGCGACCGCCTGCTCGGCCGCCTCGAGCGCGCGTGCGTAGTGCCCGAGTCCGTTGTAGAGCACCGCGGTGGCGTATTCGGCGACGGTCAGCGCGCAGCCTTCGCCATGTGCCATGGCGCCGTGCGTCATGGCGTGCGCGTGCGCGAGCGCCGCGCGCTCCTCGCCGCGCCAGGCGGCGAGCTGGAGCGGGATGTAGGGCAGCGCGCCGGCCCGGACGCGCGCGGCCTCCGTCCACAGCGCCTCCGCGTGGGCGAGCTCGCCCGCGTGGATCTGGTGGCCGGCAAGATGGTCGAGCGCGTACGGCAGCAGGCTGAGCGTGCCGGCGGCGCGCGCGACCCGCGCCTGCCCGGAGGCGAGCTCGAACCAGGCCTCGTCGTCCCACAGGTCCTGGGCGGCGATGTTGTAGGAGAAACTGGACCAGTCCAGCGCCGCCGGGCGCTCGCGCAGGGCGTGCTTGAGCAGCGGCGCGGCGGCGCTGTAGCCGTCGCTGAGGCGGCGTGCCAGCCCGAGCGCGAGCGGGTCCGAGCTGAGCGGCACGACCGGGACCGTCCCCAGCCGGCCCGCGTAGATCGAGGCCACGAGCGCCTCCAGGTACGTCTCGCGCGCGAGCGGCGCGGACAGCGGCGCGAGTTGCTCCGCGGCCGCCGCCAACAGCGGCGGCGCTTCGCTGCCGCGCCGCAGCGCGAAGACGATCTGGGCGCGCATGCGCTGCGCATGGGCCAACCCGAGCTCGTCGAGCGGGCCGGCCTGGGCGATCGCGAGCAGCGCCGCGGCGGCATCGAGATCACCCGCCGCGAACTTCGCCTCGGCGCCGGGCAGCGCCCGCGCCGCGCGCTCGGCGGGGTCGGGCGTGAGCGCGACGGCGCGCTCCCAGAACGCCGCGGCGGCCGCGATCCCGCCGCGCCGCTGCGCGCGACCGGCGGAGTGGATCAGCTCGCCGGCCACCGCGGCGTCCGGACCCGCGGAAGCGTGCGCGCGGTGCCAGGCGCGGCGGTCGGGGTCGCGCTCCGGGTCGGTCGCCGCCGCCAGCGCCGCGTGCGCGGAGCGGCGCTCGGGGGCGGTGGCGGCGCCGTATACCGCCGAGCGCACCAGCGGATGGCGGAAGCGGACGCGGGCGCCGATCTCGAGCAGGTCCTCGGGGGCGGCGGCGACCGCCGGCGCGGCGGCGCGCAGGACGAGCGTCGCGTCGCCCGTGGGGTCGGCCGCCGCGAGCAGCAGCAGCCGCCGGGCGCCGGGCTCCAGCCCCGCGAGCCGCTGCCGGTAGTGCTCCTCGACGCCGCCGGCCGCGGGCAGCGCGAAGCCGCCCGCCGCGACCGGGAGCTCCAGCAGGGCCAGCGGGTTGCCGCGGGTCTCGGCGATCATCCGGTCGCGGACGTGCTCGTCGAGCCAGCCGGGGAGCAGCGCGCGAGCGTCCTCGTCGTCGAGGCCCGAGAGCAGGAGCTCGGGCAGCCCGTTCAGCTCCGCCTCGGGCGAGCGCACGGCGAACACCATCGCCACCGACTCCGCCAGCAGCCGCCGCGCGACGAACCCCAGCGCCTGCGCGGACGCGCGGTCCAGCCACTGCGCGTCGTCGATCAGGCACAGCACCGGCGCGGCCTCCGACAGCAGGCTGAGCACGGCCAGCGCGACCAGGAAGCGGTCGGCGGGCGGGCCCGCGGCGAGCCCGAGCGCGACCCGCAGCGCGTCGCGCTGCGGTTCCGGGAGCGGGTCCAGCCGCCCGAGCAGCGGCGCGCACAGCTGGTGCAGGCCGGCGAACGGCAGCTCCATCTCGGACTGCACGCCCGCGCAGCGCACGAGCCGCAGCCCGAACGCGCGTCCGGTGGCGTACTCGAGCAGCGCGGTCTTGCCGATGCCGGGCTCGCCGCGCAGCACGAGCGCGGCGCTGCGCCCGCCGCGGGCGTCCTCGACGAGTCGCTCGAGCCGGGTGCGCTCGAAGACCCTCCCGCGCAGATCGGACACACGGCGGAGCATGACAACCCGCGCGACTCATCACCTGACCGGCCGCTTGCGCTCCACGTTGCCGGCCTTGTCGACCGACCACACGAGCAGGTGCGTGTGGCGCGCCATGCGCAGCGGCCGCCGGTACACGCGCGGCGTATGCCGCCCAACCTGCACGAGCGTGACCGCGATGCCCGAGCGGTCGCTCGCGCGCACGGTCAGCCGGCCGTTGCGCAGCCGCGCCGTGGTGCGCGGGGGCGTCGTGTCCGCGGCGTGGGCGGGAGCGGCCGTGGCCGTCCGCGCGCCCGTCGCGGTGACGGCGATCCCCGCCGGCGTCACGTCGTAGACGCGCGGCGTACCCGTCGTGCCGTCGCCGGTCAGCGGCGTCACCTCGAGCGTGCCGGTGCCCGCGACGTGCACGGACAGCGCCTGGCGCGTGGTGGTCACGAACACGGTGCGCCCGGGCTCGCGGATGGCGTCGATCAGCCCCGCCCGCTCGGCCTCGTCGAGGTCCAGCGGCGCCGCGGAGGCGTGCGCCGACGTGATGTTCGCGTTGGCCTCCTTGGAGATCCGGATCGACTTCTCGTCCTCCTTGCCGGTGACCGTGAACTGGGCGTTGGAGAGGCCGCAGTCGAAGCTCTGCAGCCCGCCGGGGATGCCGATCAGCGGGTCCTTGCCGTCGGCGACGAACGGCGCCACGGAGTCCTGCACCTCGCGGTGCTCCATCTCCTCCATGTGGCCGATGCCGCAGAAGTTGTAGGTCTTGACGCGGTCGCCGAATTGGTCGCCGCCGGCCGTGATGCTCTGGCGCTGGGAGACCAACGGCACGGTGCCGTCGCCGTTGACCCATGAATACTGCGGGTGGTTGCTCTGGTCGGTGTAGGCGCGTACGTGGCCGAGCGTCGGCAGGCCCGAGCCGACGAAGATCCGCCAGTCGACGCCGTTGGCGGTCGTGAAGCCGTCGATGTGCTCGGCGAGGTTGCGCGCGACCGTCGTCGCGAGCGCCCCGTTGCCGCCGAACGCGCGCACGGCGTTGGCCGCGTCGGCGGTGTCCTTGACGCCCACCTCGTTGACCTCGAGCCAGCTCTTCAGCGCGCCCGGCACATGGTCGAACCACGCCTGCGGCGGGAACAGGTAGTAGAGCCCCGCGAGGTTGTGCGCGAAGAGCCTGAAGGCGGTCTTGTCGACGATGTCCATCGGCGAGGCCAGCGGCGTCTCGTAGCCGTAGGCCATCGCGAACCACGCCTTCGGCGCGCCCCAGTACGGGGAGCCGAAGTTCGCCACGCGCGCGACCTTCTTGGCGCGCTTGGGGTCGTCGACGTACCAGCGCGTCAGCAGCCCGCCGTAGGAGTGGCAGACGATCGCCACGCGCTGCACGCCGTGGCGGGCGCGCACCTCGTCGATCAGCTTGTCCAGCCGGGCGAGCGACTGGTCCGGGCCCTTGCGGAAGTCCCAGCCGAACTGGTAGGCGCGGCCCGGCGCGATCCGCTGCACCCACGCCCACGAGGACGCGTGGATGTCGGTGCCGAGCACGTCGTGCAGGACGTTGCCGGTCGGATGGACCGACTGCGAGCACGGCGTCGAGCGCGCGCCCCCGGTCCCGTCGTTGTTGAGCGCCATGTCGAGGAAGCGGCCCTGGGCGAGCAGCGCGCCCGGCCACGTGTCGACCTGCCCGACCGGCGTGTCGCATACGAGCTCCGAGGCGCCGAAGCCAGGGACGAGGATCACCGGCGTCTGGCCGCAGAGGTCCGGGCGCGTGGCCGCCAGCCCGCACGCGCCGGCGCTTGATCCGGCGCCGAACACGAGGTCCTCGGCGACGCGGTCGACGGGGTGCGGCGCGTTGTTCCACTGCGTCCATTTCGCGCCGGCGTGGGAGTAGCGGATGTGGGCGTCCTCACGGTCGCTGGAGTCCTTGAGCAGGTCGTCGTGGCCGATCGAGCCGAGCACGTAGACCGTCTTGTGCTCGGCGTCCATGGCGATCGCCGACGCGGCGGGGACCGCCGTGTCGGCCTCGGAGCCGATCGCCGACCAGTCGCCCGCCGGGCTCGCCGACAGCGAGCGCAGGAACGCGCTGCCGGGCTTCATCTCGGCGCACGCGGCGCACGCCGCGGCGAGCGCGTCCGAGCCCGCGTTGGGCGTGCCGAGCGCGACCACGTCCTCGACCTTGAGCTTCGGCTGCTGCGTGAGCGCCGAGCGCACGATCAGCCCGCCGCCGCCGAAGCCGACGATGTCCACCGGCTGGTTCGCGTAGTTGTCCTTGACGTAGGCGGCGAGCCGGGCGCCGAGGTCCTCCAGCGCGGCGTCACGCGGCGCGCCGAGCGTGGCCGTGCAGTCACCGGCGCCGGCGTACAGGCCGATCGTCGCCTGCGTGCCCTCGAACCCGATCTTCACGCCCTTCACGCTCGTCGTGAACTCCGTGAAACGCTCGGACATCGTGTCGAACTGCCCGCACGACGGCGCCTCCGGGCCGGGCACGAACAGCACCGGCTTGGCGAAGTCGTCGGTGCGCTCGGCGGCGTGGGCCGCGGGCGCCGCGAGGAGCGCCGCCGCGGCGGCGAGGACGGCACTGAAGCGCCTCATCGGCGGCCTCCCTTCTTGATCGGCTTGGCGTGGAACGGCGCGACGTTCGCGCGCCGGGTGGCCTTGACCCGCAGGCGGGCGGCGCGGCCCACCGCGCCGTCCAGGCGCAGCGCGCGCACCGCGATGCGGACGCTGGTGTCGCGGCCCGCCGGCACGTGGAACCCGTGCGCCGCCGAGAACGACAGCCGGCGCCCGTCGGACGTCGTGACCGCCGCCGTGTAGCCCTTCGCGCCCGGCACGGTCGCCCAGCGCACGTACACGGCGCTGGACGTGCGGCGCGCGCGCAGCAGGCCGGGACGCCCGGGCAGGCGGTCCTGCGGCGCCGTGTACGTGGCGACCGTGACGGTCTTGCGCGGGTGGCCGTCCTGCTCGATCACGGCGACGATCGAGCGCGTGCCCGCCGGGCCATGGCCGGGCGTGAACTTCAGCGTCCCGCACGCCACTTCGCGAGCGCCGTTGACGGCCTTGCGGCAGTGCCCGGCGCGGGCGACGCCGAGCACCTGGGTGGTGCGCCGGCCGCGCTCGACGAACGTGATCCTCTGGCCGGGCTGGGGCGAGAACGCGTAGCCGAGGCTGCGGCGGTAGCGCTTGCCGCTGACGCCCGCGACGAGCGTCGGCTCGGGCACCGCGAACCCGTGATCGACTTCCGTGACCTTCGCCGAGCCGGCGTGCGGCTCGATCGTCCAGCGGCCGGCCGCGGGGCCCGTGACCATGATCGACGTCGTGTCGTCGCCGGCGTTGGTCGCGACCATGTGCGAGCCCTTGACGATCGCGCCGGTCGTCGCCGGGATGCGGCGGCCGTCGGGGCCCACGAGGTCGGCCTGCGGCGGCGCGCCGGCGCCGTGCAGGCGCACGGTGAACGCCGGCATGTCACGCGGGACGTCGACGCTCAGCACGCCGGCCTGGGAGGGCCGGGCCAGCACCCACTTGCCGATCGAGCAGGACCCGATCATCAGGTCCAGGTCGCGCGTCTGCCACGTGTAGCCCGCGCCGCCCTGGACCTTGATCGGCACCATCTCGATGTGCACGCGCCAGGGCGTCCACACGTGCCAGTTCTTGTCCTTGACGAGCATCGGCACCTTGACGATCGACACGCTGATGCAGCCCGACGCGCCGATCGTGGAGAACACGGCGTCGCCCTGCGCGCAGGCCACGCCGTCCACGCAGACCTCGACGTGGCCCTGGACGTTGAAGCGCGACGGCGAGCGCGTCTCGATCCAGCCCTCGACGTGGCCGCCGATGCGCGCCGGCCCGAACTCGAGCCCGGCCTCGAAACCGAAGTCGATCATGCCCGTGCCCCAGTACTGGAAGTACGCGGAGGCGACCTGCTTGTCGAACAGCCGCAGGCGGCCGTCGGCGCGGATGAACCACGGCGTGCCGCCGTAGGCGTCCGAGTAGTGCATGTCGCCGTCCAGGCGCACGGCGGACACGCCGTTGACCACCGGGCCGAGCGAGATCCCCGCTCCGCCCTTGACCTGGAACGGCGGCGGCTCGAGGCATACGCCGAGGCGCACGCTCTGCAGGAAGATGCCGGGCGCGAGCGGAACCGTCGTGCCGAGGTTGTCGACGTAGGCGCCGGCGTGGCTCAGGCGCCCGCCGCGCAGCCCGCCCCAGAGGCCGAGCTCGGTCTTGCTCTCGGTCGGCAGGACGATCGAGATCGCGCCGTCCCAGCGGTCCTCGGTGTTGTCGGAGCGGCACTCGATGTACGGCTGCGGCTTGCCGCCGCCGATGCTCGGGGCCGTGCAGGGCGCGACGGCGCTCGAGCCCGCCGCGGCGAAGCTCAGGCATACGCTCTTGACGCCGAGCTTGCCGATGTAGGCATTGGTGACCTGGATCTTGACGCCGTCGACATGGACGCCCTCGGCGTCGACGTTGATCGAGACGTCGCCCGTGACGCCGCCCGAGCCCTCGCTGGGCCCGGCCTTGAAGACCTCCGGCAGAGCGATGTGCAGCGCGAAGACGGTCTTGTAGGCGCCGCCGTCGTTGGCCGGCCGGCGGAAGCGCAGGGCGGCATAGCCGTCGACCTTCATGCCGAACAGCTTCTGGCCGGCCTTGGAGAGGTCGATCTTCTTGAACTCCTTCTCCTCGCCCGCCGCGCCCTCGGGGAGGTCCCAGCTGAAGCCGCCCTTGTAGAGCTGCACGCCGGCGATCGCGATCGTGATGTCGCTGACGGTCAGCGAGCCGCCCTTGTTGGCCGCGGTCGGGCCGGTCAGGACGATCTTCGAGCCGCCGACGACGGGCAGCGGGAGCCCGTTGACCTTGATCGGGCGCGTGGACTCCCAGACCGGCGCCTCGGGCGTGCCGGTCTGCTCGAGGCACTCGCCGGTCGCCTCGATCAGCGCGAAGCGCACGACCGTGTCGCACACGCGGACCGTGAACGTGCGCTTGGCGGGGCTGGCGTCGGCGTTGCCGGCCGGGTCGGTGGCGCGCACCTCGAACGTGTGGTTGCCGCCCTGGAACGTGACCGTGCCGCAGGCGCCCCAGGCGGCGCTGTCGACGCCGTCGGAGCGGGCGTTGTCGATCCGGCACTCGAACGTCGAGCCCGGCTCGGACGCCGTGTAGGTGAACGCCGGGGCGGTGTCGTTGGTCTCGCCGCCGTCGGCCGGGCCGGCGGTGATCGTGGTGTCCGGCGCGTCGGCGTCGAGCGTGAACGCGCGCTCGGCCGGCGTCGCGTCGATCCGCCCCGCCGGGCTCTTGGCGCGGACTTTGAGGGTGTAGGCGCCGGACGTGAGCCGCGGCGCCGTGAACGGCGACGAGCAGCTCGTGAACGTCGGCACGCTGCTGTTGGCGCCGTCGATCCGGCACTCGAACGTGGCGCCGCTGGCCGCGGTGTGGAACGTGAAGCTCGGCGTCGGATCGTTGGTCAGGCCCGCCGCGCCGGCGTCGATCGTGGTGTCGATCGAGCCGGTGTCGACGGTGAAGGCGCGGCTCGGCGGGTTGGTCTCCACGTTGCCGGCCTCGTCCGTGGCCCGGACCGTGAACGTGTAGTCGCCGTCGGCGAGCTGCGCGCTGTAGGGCGAGCTGCACGGCTTCCAGGCGCCGGGCGGGTCGAGCTTGCACTCGTACGTCGCGCCGGGCTCACCGGAGAACGTGAACGTCGGGGTGGCGTCGGTGATCGTGCCCGCCGGGCCGGTCAGCGCGGTGTCGGCGAACGCCGTACCGGTGCCGAACAGCGCGACGAAGGCCACGACCAGGCCCAGGATGCGTCCCTGCATCAGCGGTTCCCTCCGAGGGTGGTGTTGGCGATGGCGGCGGGGCCGTGGCCGTTGTCGGCGCGCAGCCCGACCACCCGCACGCTGACCGGGCCGGCCGGCGCGTCCGGGAGGCGCACGACGCGGTCGTCCGCGCCGCGTAGGAAGAACAGGCGGCGCCCGTCCGCGAGCACGACGCGGACGCCGTAGCGCGCGGCGCGGGCCGCGGGCCGCCAGGTGATGGTGAGGCCGCGCGGGGCGGCCGCCGCCGTGGCGCGGCCACTCGCGGCGCCGCCGGGGCGAGCCGCGCCGTCACCGGCGCCCGCCGCGGCGCCGCGGGCCGAGCCGTCACCGGCCGCCGCCGCCGTGGCGCGGCCACTCGCGGCGCGCTTGCCCGCCGCCAGCTTCACGCCGCCCGGCGCGCCCGGCCTGCTCCGCGGCGGCGCCACGAACGTGGCGACCTCGATCCGCTTACGCGGCAGGCCGTCCTGCTCGACCAGCGCGACGATCCGGCGGCGGCCGCCGGCGCCGTCGGCGGGCCGGAAGCGCAGCGTGCCGCGCCCGCCGGCGGCGACCGAGCCGAGCACGTGCGCGACGCCGCGCCCGCGCTCCTCGAACGTCACCCTCTGGCCGCGAACGCGCGCGATCCGGTACGCGAGGCGATGCCCGCGCACGCGCGCCGTCACCTTCGCCGGCGCGCGCAGGCTCGCGGTCTTGACCTCAGCGATCGTGCCCGCGACCGCGCGCACCGTCCAGCGCCCGCCGCGCGGTGCGGCGAGTACGACGTAGGTGGTGGCCTCGCCGCGGTTGACGAACGCCAGCGCGGTGCGGCTCTTGAGCGCCTCGTTGGAGTCCGCGGGCGTGCGGATGAGCGCGCCGCCGGGGCCGCGCAGCTCGATCTGCGGCGCGCGGCCGATGCCGCGCACGGCGACGAGCAGGCCGCGCACGCCGCCCGGCAGCGTCACATGCTCGACGGGACCGGCCGAGCTCGCCGACGCCCGCTGCTCGCGCCAGTTCTTGACGTCGCAGGTGCCGGCCATGAACTTCAGCTCGCCGCCCCAGGCGTAGCCGGCGCCGATGCCGCCGAGGTTCTTGTCGCCCACCTTGAGCTCGCCGCACAGCGCGATGCCCTTGGTCGAGATGACGCCCTTGACGTCCGGGCAGATGTTGTCGAACGGGATCGGCAGCGCGTCGGCGACCGAGAACCTGCCGGCGAAGCAGCCCTGGGCGTCGACGTCGGCGCTGAACTTGCCGCCCTCGATCCAGCCCTTGACGCCGGCGTCGATCGTCAGCGTCGCGTCGAGCGTGCCGACCGGGACCGAGCCCTTGAGGCCGAGCGCGAACTTGACCCGCGCGCCGAAGTCGATCGCCCCGGACGACGCGTACTGCACGAAGACGTCGCGGAAGTTGTAGTCGCGGTCGGCCTTGAAGATCGCGGCCGGCGCCTCGGCGCGCAGTGACCAGGGGTCACCGGCCTCCAACAGCAGGCCGGCGTCGGGGATCTTCAGCGCGGGCTCGCCCTTGTCGTTGGGCAGCGCGGTCAGCGCGATCCGCCCCTCGACGGTCACCGGCGGCCCGGCGCAGATCGAGATCGCGATCTTCTGGACCCTGATGCCGGCGCCGATCGGCTGGTCGCCGGTGAACGTGCCGCGGGCGTAGTTGAAGCCGCCGTCGGCGAAGCCCATGCCGACGTTGTCGACCGTGATCCGGTTGGGCGTCGGCAGTACGACCTGCTCGGCGCCGCCCTCCCAGCGCAGGCCCGGCGAGTCGGCGTTGCACGTGCCCTTGGCGTCGCCGTTGGCCTCGCCCGCGAAGCTCAGGAACAGGTTGTGGATCTCGACCTTGCCGACGAACACCAGCGGCGCCTTGACCGTGATGCCCGAGACGCGGACGCCGTGCTCGTTGTCGGCCTCGATCTGGACCGCGCCGCTCAGCCCGTGGCCCTCGGCGTCGGTGAACACGTCCGGCAGCGCGATGTTGCCGGTGAAGAGCGCCTTGCCGCCCTTGAGCAGCTCGAGCTTGGCCTCGCCCTCGAGCGCGAAGCCCTGGACGTTGGCGGCGTCGTCGCCCTCGAGGTCGAGCGAGGACTCCGAGTCGTCGGGCGCGACGTCGGTCCGCGTGTGCGACTTCATGTCGAACGACGCGAGCTTCACACGGTCGCCCTCCGGCACCGTCCAGTCGAGGTCGCCCTTGTAGAGCGTCAGCCCGCCGAGCTTGACGTGGACCGGGCCGAGCGAGACCTTGCGCGCGGCCGGATCGAACTCGAGCTGGTGGTCGCCGACCGGGTTGAACGTGATGCCGTTGACAGTCACCGGCCCGTTGGCCACGAACTTGCCGTCGGACTTCGACGAAGCAGTCGGCGACCGCCTCGAGCGCGCCGATCGTGACCTTGGTCTCGCAGTCGGCGACGCTGACGTCGCGGCCCGCCGGCGTCTGGTCGACGTTGCCGGCGGGGTCGGTCGCCCGGGCCTGGATGGTGTGCGCGCCCGGGGCCAGCGCGGGCGTCGTGTAGGCCGCGTCGCACGCCGCCCAGGCGCCGTCGTCGACCTTGCACTCGAACGTCGCGCCCTTGCGGTCGCTCGCCACGGCGTAGTGCAGCGTGCGCTCGCGGGTCGCGCCCTCGGGCCCGTCGAGCGTCGTCTCCGGGTCGGTGGCAGCGACGTCGGCGAGCACCGTGTCCTGCGCGGAGTTGCCCGCCGCGTCGGTGGCGCGCACCACCAGCGAGTGCGCGCCGTCGGTCAGCACCGGCGTCGTCCACGGCGACGTGCACGGCGTCGCGGCGCGGCTGTCCACGCGGCAGTTGAAGTCGACGCCGCCCTCGCTGGAGCCGAAGCTGAGCGTCGTCGTGATGTCGGCGAGCGTCACGTGGTCGGGTCCGTCGATCGTCACGTCGGGCGCGGCGGTGTCGACGCGGAACGAGCGGATGTCGTCGGCCGCACGGTCCTTCGTGCGCACGACGAAGATGTGGCCGCCGTCGGCGTAGTGGCGGCTCGCGGTCGGCGACGTGCAGTCCAGCCACGGGCCGCCGTCGATCCGGCACTCGGTCGGATCGGAGGCCGTGAACGCGAAGGCCTGGTCGGCCACGTCGGTCAGGCCGTCCGGGCCCTGGGTGATCGTCACCTCGCTCGCCGCGGCCGAGGCCGCGGGAGCGAGCAGCAGCGCCGCCGCGAGGGCGAGCAGGAACCGGGTCATCGACGGGCCTCCTGTGCCCCGAGGGTGAGCGTCAGCCGCTTGGCCAGCGTCGTGCCGGGCCGGCGGGTCTTGAGCACCACGGACAGCGTGCGTCCGGGCGTGGCGTCCTTGCCGAGCCGCACGCGGACGCGTCCGCGGCGGTGGATCGTGAACGGCGCACGGTGGCCGGCGATCGCGATCGAGCCGCGTCCGGAGCCCGCGAGCCGCACGCTGATCGCGCCGCCGCGGACCTTCACCTCCAGGCCCGCGTCGAGCAGGCGCACCGTGCGCGGGTCAGGCGTGAGGATCACGTCCGAGCCGCGCAGCGGGCGCCCGCTGCCGAGGTCGAGCGTCGTGAACGCGGCCATCCGGCCGGCCCGCTCGAGCGTGTTGCGGGTGGCGACCGCCAGCTTCAGCCGCACGGCCACGGACTGGCCCGGCTGGGCCCGGAACGGCGCCCGCGCGAGCGGCACGGCGTTGTCGGGCGCGAGCGCGGCGAGCCGTGCGGCGCCCGCCGTCACCGGCTCGGTGGCGAGCCCGACCGTGCCCTCGCAGGGCGCCGTCGCCGTCACCGGGCAGGCGACCTGGACGGCCGCGGCGCCGTCGCCGCCGACGGCCAGCGTCGAGCCCGCGCCCGCCGCCGTCGGCTGCGCGGCGCTCGTCGCGCCCAGCACCTTGGCGCTCAGCGCGTCGAGCACGGTGACCGGCGGCGTCGTGTCGAGCCGGAACTTCGTCACCGCCGGCGTCGTGTCGACGTTGCCGGCCGCGTCGATCGCGCGCACCGAGAACGTCCACTCGCCGTCGGCCAGGCCGCCCGGCCGGTACGGGGTCTCGCACGCGAACCACTCCGCGGAGCGGCCCGGGCCCGCCATCGAGCACTCGTAGTGCGCGGGCTCGGACGCGCTGAACGAGATCACCGGCCGCGGGTCGGAGATCACCGGCTTGGGCGCCGTGACGATCGCCGTGTTGGGCGCCGCGACGTCGACCACGAACGTGCGCCGCGCGGGCGTGTCGTCGGCGCCGACGGCGTCCACGGCGCGCGCCTCGAGCGTGTACGGGCCGTCGGCCAGCGGGCCCGGCCGGTGCGGGTTGCCCTCGCACGGCGCCCACTCGGCGCCCTCGAAGCGGCACTCGAAGTGGACGCCGTCCTTGGACGCCTCGAGCGTGAAGCGCGGGTCGCGGTCGTTGGTCGCGCCCGCCGGCCCGCTCGTGATCGCGGTGTTCGGCAGCGCCGTCGAGATCGAGCGGGCGACCACGGTCTCCTTCGCCGTGCCGAGGTCATCGAGCCCGGTCGAGTCGACCGCCGCGGCGGCGCCCGCCGTGGCGACCGACACCGCCGTGCGCTGGCCCGAGCGGTGCACGACGCCGAAGCGCAGCTGGCCCGAGCCGTGGCCGGCGAGCGTGAACGGCCCGGTCCAGGTCGACCCCGCGGGGTCGCGCGTCGTCAGCCCCGACGAGGAACCGGGGACGGCGTCCCACGCGCCCGCCCCGTCGACCGCGATCGCGGCGACCGGCGCCGCGCCCGCGTTGGGGTTGCGCAGCACGACCGTGAACGCGTTCTCGTCGAGCGGCTGGACCTCGGTCTTGTCGGCCTTGAGCGAGAGCGTGAGCGGCGTCGTGCCGTCGGGCCCGAACGCGGCCAGCGAGCCGCGCGTGACGCTCCCGCCCGCCGGCACCTGGACCGCCCAGGCGATCGCCGCCGCGGGATCGTCCTGCCCGCCGCACGCGCAGTCACCCGACAGCGCGCCGCCGATGTGCGCCAGCACCGCGCTCGCCGGGCCCGCCTCGTGCTCGGCGCCGGGCGAGAGCGGCAGCCACGACGCGACCGTCCGCGCGCCCGAGGCGCCGGCCTGGACGCCGTCGCAGCCCGCCATCGCCGTCCCGGCGTCGTGCAGCGAGCGCTGGCCCGTGCCGTCGCCGATCGCGCACTGCGCGGCGCGATAGACCTTCGCGCTGACCGCCGCGTCGCTGAGCAGCTCGAGGTCCGTGCGATAGAAGCCCGCGCCGGCGCGGTAGGCGTCGCGCTCGCGCAGCCGCACGCCGGTGTCGCCGAGCGCGACCGTGGTCACGAGCGTCGTGACGTCGCCCGCCGAGGAGAACTCCTGGCTGACCGGCGTGAAGTCGGTCGTGCCGTCGATCAGCTCCGGCGGCCCGTAGGTCCTGCCGCCCAGCGCCACGAACGTCCCGCAGGCGCCGCCGCCCGCGGCCAGCAGCGGCCCGTCGCGGACGACGCTGCAGCGCAGGTGCTTGTCGATCCCGACGAAGTCCAGCGGGGCGCCGCCGGTGGTCAGCACGCCCTTGATCGCGACGACCTCGAACGTGTGCACCACGACGTTGCCGCCGTCGTCCTCGATCGTCAGCTTGACGTCGAACGTGCCCTCGTCGGCGTACGCATGCGTGACCTTGGCGCCCGTGCCGGTCCGGCCGTCGCCGAAGTCCCAGTCGAAGAACTCGACGTCGCCGTCGGGGTCGTCGGAGCCCGACGCGTCGAAACCGAGCGTCAGCGAGCCGGTGACCTTGGAGATCGCGGCCGGCACCGGCGGCGCGTCGAACCACGCGTAGACGTCGCCGTTGTTGCGGTTGTTGACGTCGTCGAACCCGTCGAGCAGGTTGTCGCCCAGCGTGCTGAACGCGACCCGCTTGCCGTCCGGCGAGATCGTCGCGTCCTCGACCGCGTCGTTGGCGGAGGCGACGACGTTCGTCGAGCGGTCGCGCCTGAGGTCCAGGCGCCGGATGTCGTCCTGAGCGTCGCCGCAGTTGTCGCAGAACAGCTTCGTCTGGCGGTAGGCGAGGAAGCGGCCGTCGTCCGACAGCCCCGCCGGGTAGACCTCGACGCCCTGCATGCCCTGCGCCGGGCCGAGCGGGTCGTGCACGGCCAGCCGCGCTGCGCCGCCGGTCCGCACGTAGACGTCCGGCGCTCCGACCAGGCCGTCCTCGTTGTTGTCGACGAACCCCTCGACGACGTCGTCGGAGAAGCTCGCCCACGCGACGGTCGCGCCGTCGGCGCTCATGACCGCCTGATCGAGTGTGCCGCCGGTGCCGCGCCTGGCGTCGTTCCACGCAGAGCTGACGAGCTGCGCTGCGCCGCCGGCCGCCATGTCGCGCCGGTAGAGCTGCGTGCCCTCGCCCTGGTAGCCGTCGACGATCTCGCCGGCACCGGTGGCGAACAGCACCGTGCGGCCGTCGGCGCTCAGGCGCACGCCGTCCGGCGGGCTGCTCGCCGCGCGCGCGGGGTCGTCGGCGCGGCGGTCGACGAGCTTGGTCTCGCCGGTCTTGAGGTTGCGCCAGTAGGCGTGGGTGCCGAGCGGGTCGCCCGCGACCAGGTTGGGCGCGTTCGAGAGGAACGCGACCGCGCCGCCGTCGGCGCTGATCGCCGGCGTGGAGCTCGTGCCGTTCGCCGCCTCCGGTCCGCCGCTGCGGACCGACACGAGCGTCGCCTCCAGGGTCGCGACGTCGGCCACGAACACGTCCAGCGCGCCGTTCGTGTCGCCCGCGACGATGCTCGGCGCGTCCGACGTGAAGACGATCGTGCCGCCGTCCGCCGACAGCGCGAAGTCGCGCACGCCGCCCGCGACGCCGCTCGTGTCGCCGCTGCGCGCGTGGGTCACGAGCCGCGTCGTGCCCTCGACCATGTCGCGCACGTAGAGCTGGGTGCCGGCGCCGATGTAGCCCGGGACGAGGTCGTCGGCGTCCGAGCGGAAGACCACGTAGCGGCCGTCCGGGCTCGCCGCGCCGGACGACGATTCGCCGTGGCCGCTGCGCGGCGCGGTCTCGCCCCGGGCGGCGCTCACCAGCTCCGTCGCACCGGAGCGCAGGTCGCGCCGGTAGACGTCGTAGCCCTGGTTGCCCTCGATCTCGCCGGCCACGAGGTTGCTCGCGGCGGACTCGAAGACGAGGTAGTGGCCGTCGGCGCTGAAGCTCGCGCCGCGGCTGTCGTCGTTGGCGCTCTGCAGCGGTTGGCCGCCATGCGTGACGAGCTTGAGCTTGTCGTTGGCCGCCGCGACGCGGTAGTGGATGGTGTCGTGGGCCGTGTTGCCGGCCTTGTCGCGCGCGGTCACGGTGAACGTGAAGTCGCCGGTGTGGGACGTGTCGAGCGGCTGGCCGCTCGGGATCGGGCCGTCGCAGCTCGCGAGGCCGGACGGGCCCTCGTCGGTGCACGAGTAGTCGGCCAGCACCGTGCGTCCCTGGCGGTAGAGCGCGTCGTCGCCCGGCACGGCGACCTCGATCTTGGGCTTGAGCACGTCGCGCTCGGCGACCGCGCGGTCCAGCCAGGCGAACGCGTCGGCGGCGTCGCCGTTGCCGTCGATGAAGCCGTCGATGGCGGCGGCGCGGCTGTCGAAGGCCACGACCGCGCCGTCGTCGCTGATCGTGCCGCCGTCGGCGGGCGCACCGCTCAGCGGCTCGACCGCGAGCGTCGCGAGGTCGATCCGGTACAGCGCGTCCGGCGCCTGCGTGTCCGGCCCGGCGAGGTCGGCGCTCGAGCGCACGAGCGCGAAGCCCGCCGTCGCGCCGACGAGCGTCGCGTCGGCGTCAGTGAGCTGCGTCGCGCCCAGCCACACGCGGTGGTCGCGCTCGACCACGACGTCCGGCCCGGCGAGGCGGGCGGCGGACGTGCCCTGCGCCACGAGCGTGAGCTGAGCGCCCGTGCGCAGGTACGTGGCGTCGCCGGAGGCGAACAGCACGCGGTCGCCGGCCAGGCCCTCGAGCCTCGGCGCGGCGTCCGAGGAGTCGGTGGCGCTGCCGTCGCGGCCGTCGAGCAGCGTCGTGGTGCCCGCCGCGACGTCGCGCCTGAACAGGCTCGGCGCCGCGCCGTTGTGGTCGACGAAGCCGGCGACCAGATCCTGCGCGGTCGACTCGAACACGACCGCCGAGCCGTCGTCGGAGATCGCGCCCGTCTCGCCGGGCCCGATGCGCGTGTTGGAGCCGCCGAACGCGTCGTAGCGGAACAGCTGCCCGTCCGAGGACCACAGGACGTAGTGGCCGTCGGGCGTGATCGCCAGCGGGCGGTTCGTCCCGCCGCTGCCGGTCGTGGACCGGCCGTCGACGTGCGAGACGAGCTGGTTGAGCCCGTTCGCCGTGTTGTGGATGTACAACGAGCCCGGCCCGCCGAGGTAGCCGTCGATCACGTTCGTGGCCGTCGAGCGGAAGACGACCTTGTCGCCACTGCGCGTCGCCAGCGGGAGGTCGGACGCGCCGTTGGTGGCGGCGCCGGAGGCGGTCACGCTGACCTGGCTCGTGCGGCCCGTGTCGTCGTCGCGGATGAACACGTCGGCGCTGTCGCCGTCCGTGAGCCCGGTGACGAGGTTGGTGGCGGTCGCGGTGAAGACGATCTTGTGGCCGTCGGCGGTGACCTGCGCGCCGCCGGAGGCGCCGTTGCCGCCCTCGCGGTCCGAGCCGGGCAGCGCGGAGATCAGCCGCGTGACGCCCTTCGGCGCGCGCGGCGCCCAGTCGACCGCGCCGGGCGCGGCGCACCCGATCGCGTGCGCGGCTCCGGACTCGTCGGCGGCCAGGAGCGGCGCCGCGCACTCCCCGGCGGCCGTGACCGTGAACGCGACGAGCTTGGCGTCGGGCGAGAAGGCCGGGCGGCCTGCGACGGGCCGGGTCGCATCGGCGAACCAGATGTCCGCGGCGCCGCCGGCCACCGGCCGCACCGCGACCTGATCGGCCGCGCTCCCGAGCGGGTGGTTGACGTAGGCGATCAGCGCGCCGTCGGGCGACCAGGACGGGCGCGACTGCGTGCCGCCGCCCTGGCTGAACTGGGTCGTCTCGCCGTCAGTGAGGCGGCGGATGAAGATGCGCCGGTCGCTCTCGGCGTCGAGCGCGCTGAACGCGAGGCGGGTGCCGTCGGGCGAGAAGGCCGGGTCCTGAGGGTCGCGCAGGTTCGCGGCCAGCTCGACCTTGGCCGGCGTGCCGCCGGCGGCGGGCACGGTGAACAGGCCCTCGGCGGCGGCGAACGCGAGCTGGGTGCCGTCCGCGGACCACGTGGGGCTCGAAAGGGCGTGCAGGCTCACGCTCGAGGCGGCGACGACCTGCGGCGTGCCGCCCTCGGCGTCGACGACGGCGATCCGCGTGTCGCCGAGCGCGCCGGCGGCGAAGGCGATCCGCCGGTGGTCAGGCGAGTACGCGGGGCTCGTGACCGTGGCGGAGTCCAGGACGCTCGCCTGCCGGCGGCCGTCGGGCTGGATCGTGGCGAGCCCGCCGCCGGCGGTGGCGAACGCGATGCGGCCGGTCCCCGGCCCGTCGGCGGCGTTGGCGGGCGCCGCGCTGGCGAGCGCGGCCACGGCGGCCACCACGGCGGCCGCGCGTTCGATGAGTCGTCCGTGATTCACGGCCCGGACCCTGGCGGGGCGCCCTTGACCGGACCTTGACGTGGCCTTTATGAACGTTGCCGCGAGCTTGCCGTCACGGCAAGCCTCAGCTTCGACTCAACCGTTAGCTTTGGCGGTCAGCAGCACGAAGAGCTCGGTTGAGCGCAGCGTGCCGCCGAGCGAGTCCACGATCCGCCGGTTCGCCGCCTCGAGCGCGGCGCTCCGCTCGGGCCCGAGCCGAGCGTGCACCGAGGTCGTCCGCAGGAGCGCGTTCAGCTCACTCGCGGTGCGCCGCCGGGCCACGGGAACGGCCACGAACCGTACGTCGCCGAAGAGCGCGGCCGCCTCGGGGACCGCGAGGGGGTAGTGGCCGAGATACGACCACGCCTCGGAGACGTTCTCGCGCCGCTCGTCCACGCCGCGGCGCAGCTCGTCGAGCGCCCGCGGCGCCGAGAACTCGGCCGCGATCTCCGGTGCGATCTCGTGCAGCGCGGCCGTCAGCATCTCCTCGCCGGCGGCGGTCGCCTCCTCGCGGACGCTGATGTACTGCAACAGCGCGAGCGGGCCGCCGGGCTTGAGCGCCGCGGCCGCCTTGCGCCAGCTGCGCCGCGGATCGAGCCAGTGGAACGCGGAGGCCGAGAACACCGCCGCGTAGGCCCCCAGCACCGCGTCCTCGAAGCGCGCCACCTCGAACTCGGCGCCCGGCGCGTGCTCGCGGGCGAGCGCGACCATGTTCGGGGCGGGGTCGATGGCGTGCACGGCGAGGCCGCGGGCCAGCAGCGCCGCGGTCAACTTTCCGGTGCCGCAGCCGATCTCGAGCACGCGGTCGCCCGCGGCGAGGCCCGCGCAGGCGGCGTCCACGAGCGCGTCGGGGTAGGACGGGCGCTCGCGCGCGTACTCGCGCGCGACGCCGTCGAACGAGACCGCATACCGCCGCCGATCGTCCACGGGCTTACGCCGCGAGCGCGACGACGCCGATCAACAGGCCGACGGCGCCGCCGCTCAGGAACACGTAGCCGACCGTCGACGTGTTCGTCTGCAGATACGCCTGCTGCGGGGCGGACGGGTCGTAGTAGACCTCGACCTCATCCGGGAGCTCGGCCAGCTGGCGCTCGACGAGCGCCTTCTTGAGCCCGCGCATCGCGTAACTCCAGCGATCCGACGTGTACGAGGCGCCGTCGACCGCATAGGTGTATGTGACCTTCGGCTGGTAGCCGCCGCCCTTGCCCCAGCGCCCCTCGCGGGTGCCGCCGGGCAGCGCCGCGACCGCGCGCGCGACGACGGTGCCCCGAGTCGTGCGGTACGAGCGCATGCGGCGCGCCGTCCGCACGTAGCCCCAGCCGGCGGCGATCATTCCGATCGAGATCACGAGGATGGCGATCGCCGCGGCCACGGCGCCCGAGTCTATTGGGCGTCGTGGAAGATGATCCCGAGCGCGGTCCGCTGCCCGCGCGTGACGGTGCTGACGCCGTGGCGCAGGCCGACGCGGTGATAGCCGCGCGCGCCCTGGTTCGGGCGATGGTGGGTCGGGAAGATCGCGAACGCGCCGCGCGGGAGCTCGAGCACGTGCGCGCGGCTCTGGGCGCGCGGGCGCTGCTCGAGCAGCACGAACTGCCCGCCGTCGTAGTCGTCGGGATCCGAGAGCACGGTCAGGACCTGGAACGGGAAGAAGACGTCGCCGTAGAGATCCTGGTGGAGCGCGTTCCAGTCGCCCTCGCCGTAGCGCAGGATCAGGGGCGTCGGGCGCTCCTGGCCGGCCTCGCGGCAGCGCGCGAGCAGCTCGTCATGGGTGGCCGGGAAGCTGACGTCCTCGCCGAGCAGCGCCGCCCAGCGGTTCGCGATCGGCGCCAGCCGCCGATAGAACTGCGCGCGCAGCGCCGCGATCGGCTCCGGCAGAGGGTGTGCGAAGTAGCGGTAGCGGCCGTCGCCGAAGCGATAGCGGGCCATGTCGATCGTCGACCGGAAGCGGCCTCCGTCGAACTCCTCGGCGAGCTCCTCACATTCGCGCGCGTCGAGCAGCGGCGCGGTGACGGCGAATCCCTGGCGGTCGAGCGCGGCTTCCAGCGCGCTCCAGTCGAGCGTGTCGACGGTCGCAAGCGTCTTGGTCATCACCCCTGCAACGAGGGAGGCGGGCGGCGTGTGAGCACGCGCCGCCCGCGCCCCGCGCTATTCGCCGTGACCGTTGTGGTTCGCCGGCGCGGCGCGCTTGAAATGCAGCACCGCGAGCTCGGTCGGGAACTTCTCGCCTTCGCGTGCGGCGCTCTCGGAGGCGATCTGCGTGGCCTGCTCGAGCGTGCGGGCCAGCAGCCGGTTGAGCTTGCGAAAGCCCCGCTCGTCGAGCTCGAGCGGCGCGCGCGTCGTCACGACCTCGGGGTCGTCGAGGGTGCCGGCGTCGGCCGCCGCGCCGAGGTCGTCGAGCAGCTGCCCGACGGTCGCGCCCGAGAGCTCCCGGCGCAGCCCGGCGGGCAGCGAGCGCCACTGCTCGGGCTCCAGCGTCGGGCGCGCGGTGGCGCGGTAGAAGTGCTGGAGGGCGCCGCGGCGGGGCTCGGTCCGCACGAGCTCGACGCAGTCGTACTCGCGCAGCATGCGGACGTGGTAGCTGACGACGCCGAGCGGGGCGCCGAGCTCGTTGGCGAGGTCGCCCGGGCTGGTCACGCGCTCGCCGAGCCGCTGGAGGATGCGCGCGCGTAGCGGGTGCGCGAGCGCCTTGGCAATCCGGGCCTCGGACGTCTCGTCCGCCCGGCGCCCGTTGGACGGGCTTGAGGTTGTCGCAGTGGTGGGCATGGTCCCACTAAGGATATCGTCAGAGCGCTGACCACATAGTAAAAGATCGTGTAGGGCCCTCAACGCGCCCGTTTCCGGCGAGTTGGCGCAGAGCAGGGTGAACCGCCCGGAGCGGCCTGGAGCGCAACACATACCCGAGACGGTGCGGACGCGCTCGCTGGTCCGGCAGCGTACCCGAGTGTGCGGCCGTCGCGTCAGCTAGCGTCCGAGCGCGATGTCTCACCCCGCGACCGCGCCCCACCCCGTCAAGCTCCCCGGCGGCCTCGAAGTGGTCACGATCGCCGCGCTCGAACCCGGCGAGACGTACGCGGAAGTCGTCGTCGGCGGCGCCGAGCTCGCCGGGCAGCGGGCGGCCGGCCTGGCCTTCGAGTCCGCGCGGCTGAGCGCCGTCGACCTGTCCGGCGCGCGGCTCGACCAGCTGCGGCTCGTCGACGTCGAGGTCCAGAACGCCAACCTCGCCAACGTCGTGGCGCGGCGCGCCAAAGTCTCGACCGTCCGCCTCGCGGGCACGCGGCTGACCGGGATCCAGCTGACCGACGCGGCGCTGACCGACGTCACCGTCGCCGGCTGCCGCGCCGACCTCGCGTCGCTGCGCTCCAGCACGCTCTCGCGCGTCACGTTCGCCGACTGCCGGCTCGAGTCCGTCGACTTCTCCCAGGCCCGGCTGGACTCGGTGCGCTTTCACACCTGCGACCTCTCGGGCGCCGACTTCACCGGCGCGCGGCTGCGGCGCTGCGAGTTCCGCGGCTGCAACCTGCACGCGCTGCAGGGCTTCGAGCACCTGCGCGGCTCGGCGATGGAGTGGCGTGACATCCTCGAGCTGGCCGGGGCGTTCGCCGCGGCGCTCGGCATCGACGTCCTGGAGGAGGTGCAATGAGGTTCGTGATCCAGAAGCATCGCGCGACGAGCCTGCATTACGACTTCCGGCTCGAGGTCGACGGGACGCTGCGCTCGTGGGCGGTGCCGAAGGGTCCGTCCACCGACCCGCGCGAGAAGCGCCTGGCCGTCGAGGTCGGCGACCACGCGCTCGAGCACGCGGACTTCGAGGGCGCGACCGGCGGCGGCGGCGCCGTGATCGTGTGGGACGAGGGCACGTATCGCAACCTCGACGAGGCGCGCACGATGGCCGAGGCGATCGACGCCGGCCACGCCAAGTTCTGGCTCGACGGCGAGAAGCTCAGAGGCGGCTGGACGCTCCAGCGCACGCACGGCGGCGCGAAGCCGCAGTGGCTGCTGATCAAGCGCAAGGACGAAGGCGCCGACGCGCGACGCGACCCGCAGCGCACGCAGCCGCGGTCGGTCAAGTCCGGCCGTACGCTCGAGCAGGTCGCCGACGAGGGATGATCGGGCCGCCGCCCACGGGCGCGGACGCGATGAAGGCCGTCCTCACCGGCGAGCGCTTCAGCGACCGCGAGTGGATCTTCGAGCGCAAGCTCGACGGCATCCGCTGCATCGCGGTCCGCGACGGCGAGGCCGTGCGGCTGCTGTCGCGCAACGACCTCGAGCTCAACGGCCGCTACCCGGAGATCGCGCAGGCGCTCCAGACCGAGTCCGCGACGCGCTTCGCGATCGACGGCGAGATCGTGGCCTTCGCCGGCGAGCAGACGAGCTTCGAGCGCCTCGCGCGCCGCGGCCGCGAGCCGGTGGAGGTCTTCTACTACGTGTTCGACCTGCTGTGGCTCGACGGCGAGGACGTCGGCGCGCGCCCGCTGCTCGCCCGCAAGGCGCTGCTCGCCGACACCCTCACGTTCCCGGACCACGTCCGCCTCACGGCGCACCGCGACACGGACGGCGAGGCGTTCTTCGCCGAGGCCTGCGCGAACGGCTGGGAGGGGCTGATCGCCAAGCGCGCGAGCAGCCCGTACGTCCGGGGCGGCCGCTCGCGCGACTGGCTGAAGTTCAAATGCGCGCACGGGCAGGAGCTGGTGGTCGGCGGCTACACCGCGCCCAAGGGCTCGCGGATCGAGTTCGGCGCGCTGCTGCTGGGCGTGTTCGAGGACGGCCGGCTGCGCTATGCGGGCAAGGTCGGGACCGGCTTCGACGAGCCGACCCTGCGGGATCTGGGTGCGCGGCTGCGGGCGCTGCGCCGCGACACGACGCCGTTCGCGGACCCGGTCAAGGAGCGCGACGCGACCTGGGTGCACCCCGAGCTCGTCGCGCAGATCGGCTTCGCCGAGTGGACCCGCGACGGCCGCCTGCGCCATCCGCGCTTCCAGGGGCTGCGCGACGACAAGCCCGCGCGTGACGTGGTGCGCGAGGGGTGACGCCCGCGGTGGTGCGCGAACCGTGATCGCGCTGCTCTGGCTGCTGTTCCTCGCGCCGCTCGTCGCGGGCCTGCTCGCCCAGCGCCGCGTTCACGAGGTCTTCACGCGCTACCGGACGATCGCGAACCGCGCCCAGGTCACCGGCGCCCAGGCGGCGTCCGCGCTGCTTGCGGCCCACGGCCTCCAGCGCATCCGGGTCGAGCCCGCGGGCGGCTTTCTCACCGATCACTACGACGGCGCCGCCGGCGCGCTGCGGCTGTCGCAGCCCGTCGCGACCGAGCGCAGCGTGTCCGCGCTCGGCATCGCCGCGCACGAGGTCTCGCACGCCTACCAGGACGCCGACGGCAGCCGCGCCTACCGGCTGCGCCGCGCCGTCGCGGAGCCGCTCACGAAGATCGCGCCGTACTCCGGCCTGATCTTCATCGGCGGCTTCTGGTTCGGCGTCCCGCTCCTGATGGTGCTCTCGCTCGCGTACGTCGCGCTGCTCGTGGTGTTCGCGCTGGCGACGCTGCCGGTGGAGCTCGGAGCGAGCCGCAACGCGCTCGCGCTGCTCAGCCGGACCCGGCTCGCCGACCCCGAGGAGGTGGGCGAGATCCGGCAGGTGCTGCGCGCCGCGGCGTTCACGTACGTCGCGGGCCTGCTGCGCCAGGTCGGCTTCTTCCTCGCGCTCGTCGCAATCTCCGGAACGGTGCACGGCATGAGGTAGCCCGGCACAGCGCGTGGTCGCGCCGGATATGAGTAACTACCGGTACATGCTCACCAGTGAACTGCTGGCGGTATTGCTCAGCCTCTCCCACGGGGTGCGCTGCAATGACGTGGTGGTCCGGTTCGAGTGCGAGAACCTCGAGACCGTGTACGTGTTCGTCGACGGCGGCCGGCTCGTGGCGTCGGACCGCGGGGAGACGTTCGCCTACCTCCAGGGCGCCGTCCCGGTGACGCGCGCCCGCGCCGTCTGCGCGGAGTTCGGCGTCGAGGTCGACAACACCGACCCGCGGCGCTACCCGCGCATCCGCCGCGTCCTGGCCGGCGACGAACACGTACAGCCGGCGGTCGATCTCCTGGTCGACGCGATGGCCGCGGTCAACGCTCGCCGCGAGGGCTAGCGCCGCGCGGCGCTCCCGAGCGCGGCGCGAATCGATGCCTCGGGCGAGGAGAGGTTCGTGACGCCGACCCCCGGCGTCCCGCGCAGGAGGGCGGGAACGCTCGCCGCGGGCACCGGCGGTGAGTAGTGAAAACCCTGAGCGAGATCGCACCCGATCGCGGTGAGCACGGAGTCCGCGGCCGCCGACTCGACGCCCTCGGCGACGACGCGCAGGCCGAGCGAGCGACCCAGCGCGGCGGTGGACGCGACGATCGCCCGGTCGGCCGGGTCGTGGTCCATCGCCATCACGAACGACCTGTCGATCTTGAGCTCGTCGACCGGCAGGCGCTTGAGGTGCTCGAGCGACGAGTAGCCGGTGCCGAAGTCGTCCAGCGCGAGCCCGACGCCGAGATCGCGCAGGTCGCGCAGCACGTCGCCGGCGCGTGCGGGATCGTGCAGCAGCAGGCTCTCGGTCACCTCGAGCACGAGCGAGGAGGGTGGCAGCCCGTGGACGGCGAGCAGTTCCGAGACGTGAGCGGGCGTGCGCAGGTCGAGCAGGTTCTGGACCGCGAGGTTGACCGCGACGTGCAGGTCCAGCCCCGCGCCGCGCCACTCGGCGAGCTGGGCCAGCGCCGTCTCGAGCACGTGCAGCGTCAGCGGGCGCATCAGCGCGGTGTGCTCGGCATGCGGCAGGAACGCGCCCGGACCGCGCAGGCCGTGGACCGGGTGCTGCCAGCGCACGAGCGCCTCGACGCCGGCGACGCGGCCGGTCGCGAGCTCGACCTTCGGCTGGTAGTGCAGGACCAGCTCGTCGCGCTCGAGCGCGCGGCGCAGCTCGGCGATCAGCGACAGCCGCTCGCGCGAATGGCGGTCGCGCGCCGGGTCGTAGACCTGGAAGCCGGTGCGCGCCTGCTTGGCCTGGTACATCGCGACGTCCGCGCGCTGCAGCAGCGCCTCGGAGTCCGTGCCGTGCGCGGGGGACAGCGCGGCGCCCACGCTCGCGTCCATCACGACCTCGAGGCCTTCGATCATGAACGGCTGCTGGAGCGCGACGCCGAGCCGGCGTCCCAGGTCGGCCGCGCGCGCCAGGCCGGCGCCCGGCATCAGGATCGCGAACTCGTCGCCGCCGAGCCGCGCGACGAGCGCGGCGTCGCCGACCGCCGCCTGCAGGCGCGGGCCGAGCTGCGCCAGCAGCTGGTCGCCGGCATGGTGGCCGAGCGTGTCGTTGAGCTCCTTGAAGCGGTCGAGGTCGGCCATCGCGACCGCGAGCGCATCGCCGGAGGCGCACGCCGCAGTCAGCCGCTCTCCGAACATGCGGCGGTTGGCGAGCCCGGTCAGCTCGTCGGTCAGCGCCAGCTCGCGAGAGGCGTGCAGCGCCTGGTTCTCGTGCAGCGCGAGCACCATCCGCACCAGCACGACGACCAGGGTCGCCGCCGCAAGCCACACCGGCCCGTCCGACGTGCGGTGGAAGTGGTCGAGCACGAGCAGCGAGGCGGCGACGAGCGCCAGCACCGACGGCACCGCCAGCGTGCGCCGGCCGCCGCTCGCGATCCGCATGGGCGGCTGGATCGGGCTCCACGCCGCCAGCGCGATCGCGCCCATGGACAGGACGCTGACGACCGCGATCCACTGGCCCTGCGCCTCGCTGGCGGTGCCGCTCCAGACGTGGCCGACGTCAGCGGCGATGCGCCCGACGATCCCCAGGATCAGCAGCCCCCAGCCGCGCCCGATTCGGCGCCCGCGCAGCGCCACCACGGCCAGCACCGCGACGATCAGCAGCAGGTCGCCGGCGGGATACACGAGCGCGATCGCGAGCGGCCAGCCGCCGCCGGTCGCGCGATCGACGACGTGGGTCAGCAGCTGCGCGACGACCGCGCACGAGCCGAGCACGGCGATCGCGCTGTCGAGCAGGAAGGCCGGCGAGAAGCGGTGCAGCCGGGCGCGCATGAACAGCGCGCCGGCGATGAACACCGCCGGGAAGAAGAGCAGGAAGCACGCGTCGGCAGGCGACGGGAAGTGGCGGGCGGCCGGGCCGCCGTGGCCGAAGTAGATGCCGCCGGCGGTGTTCGCGACCAGGCCCAGGCCCACCGCGAGCCACGCGCCACGGTCCTGCCGGCGCACGGCGGCGCGGGCCAGCGTCGCGAGTGTCGCCATGAGGACCAGCGGACCGCTGAGCACGAAGACCACGCCCGGGCGGATCGGCGCGCGCGGTCACATCTTGAGGCGACTAAACGGATGTTTCAGGTTCGGCGCACCCGAATCTCGTCCGTGTACTCGAACGGCTCGACCAGCTCGAGCTTGTCACCGCTCCAGAACTTGCCGGGGTCGTACCAGCTCGACGGCCGCTTGCTCGGCAGCAGGCCCATGTGCTGCATCGTCACGGCGACGAGTTCGGCGCAGTAGATCGTCTCCTTGTCGATCTCCTCGCGCCGCACGCGCCCGGTCGCCCACGAGCGCATCAGGCCCGGTGTGGTGGGGAACGGCTTGCCGTCGTAGCGGTCGATCACCTCGAGCAGCCGATCCTCCTGCTCGCGCGAGACCGGGCCGCCCTCGAGCCGCCGCATCCACGCCCGCTGGCCGTACTTGGAGTCCCACGTCGTCACCGCGTCGCGCAGCACGTGCAGCTGCACCCCGCGCTGGTTGGAGCCCGACCACACGTCCGGGAGCGAGCGGCCGAGCTCGGCGTGCCACAGCAGCGGTGGCATGTCGTCCAGCGCGACCGCCATCCCGACGTGGTTGATCGGGCTGTTGGTCATCGTCTGGATCGCGCGATCCGCCACCGAGCGGCCGCGGAACAGCCAGAGATCACCCGTGGAGGTCAGTCCGACCGCCTCGTCGAGGGAGAGCGCGTTCTCGTTCACCGCCGGTAAGGTACGGCAATGAAGACCCGCTGGAAGCTCCTTGGACTCGCCGGGGCCGCGGGCGTCGCGGCGACCGGCGCCGCGGTGGCCAAGAACCGCCGCCCGCAGGGCGACTACGAGCCCGACGAGATCCGCGACCGGCTCAAGAGCCGGCTCGCCGACGCGGCGGCCGAGAAGGGCCCCGGGCCGAAGGTCGAGCCCGCCGCCTAAGGGCCCGTTGAAGAATTCCGGTACGCCCGCTGCGGCACATCCACGGCGCCTCGCGCCACCCACGCAGCTCGACGTGCCAGAGGCACGCCTTCGCGGCGCGTGCGGCCCGAGTCATCCACGGCTGCACCACACCGGTCGGACCGACCATTCTTCAACGAACCCTAGGCCACGATCGAGCGCAGCTGCCGCACCGCGAGCGTCAGCCCCGCGAGGTCGGGGTCGCCCTCGCGCGCGAGCGAGCGCAGGAACGCGTTGAGCCGCCGCACGCGGTCGCCGCGGCTCGCCAGGTAGGCGTCCACGTCGCCGTCGGTCGCGCTGAAGACGGCCTGGGCGAGCTCGCGCCGGACCTGGGCGGCGTCCTCGCGCACGGCCTGCAGCGCCCAGCGCTGCATGCGGCCGGATGCCGGCGTGCGCTCGAGCTCGGCTTCCATCCAGTCCAGCCGCAGTTCGGCGCCGACCGCGAAGAACGTCGCGGCGACCTCCTCGATCGGCCGCCCGGTGGCGTTCGCGACCGCGATCATGTCCGGCGCGGAGACGAGCTCGGGACCGATCGCGTGGGCGCGCGCGAGCGCCTCAGGGACGCCCCGCCCGGTCAGCCGCTTCACGACCTGCTCGCGGCGCCGCCGGCGCTCCGCCGAGCCGAGCTCGCCGACCGCGGCGACGAGCCGCTCGAAGCCGTCGCGGCCGGTGGCGACCGTCTCGGCGATGTCCGCGCGCGGCTCGTGGGCGAGATACCAGCGCGTGACCGCCTCGACCAGCGCGTCGACGCCGCCCATCAGCTCGACCTGCGCGGCGCGATCCAGGCCGTCGAGGCGCTCGACGACTTCCCAGCGCGCGTCCGCGCCGGTCACCTCGCGGGCGACCCGGTAGGCGCGCACGACGTCCGCCGGCTCGGCGCCGCGCTCGCCCACGAGCTGCGACACGAACGTCGGCCCGAGGGCGTTGACGACGCTGTTGGAGTTGACCATGCAGATCAGCTCGCGGCGCAGCGGGTGCTCGTCGAGCAGGTGGGCGAAGCGCTCGACCACGGCGCGCGGGAAGTACTCGCGCAGGTCGCGCTCCAGCCACGGCTCGTCGACGAAGTCCGACCGCTCGAGCGAGCGTGCGAGCAGCCGCTTGGCGTAGGCGACCAGGACGGCCAGCTCGGGCCGCTCCATGCCGCGCCCCGCGCGCCGGCGCTCGGCGACCTCCTCGGCGGTCGGCAGGTCCTCGGACGCGCGGTCCAGGATCTTGAACTCCTCGAGCAGCGTCATCAGGTCCTCGTAGGCGAACAGGCGCGACGCCGAGCGGTCGACCTCCTGGGCGATGATCTGGGCCTGCAGGAAGGAGTCGTAGAGCACGTGGTCGACGACGTCTCCGGTGACGCTGAACAGCAGCTCGTCGCGCTCGGCCCGCGTCAGCTCGCCGCGGCGCTCGGCGAGGCCGAGCAGGATCTTCAGGTTGACCTCGTGGTCGGAGCAGTCGACGCCGGCCGAGTTGTCGATGAAGTCGGCGTTGATGCGCCCGCCGCCGGCCGCGTACTCGACGCGCCCGCGGCGCGTGAAGCCGAGGTTGCCGCCCTCCCCCACGACCCGGCAGCGCAGCTGCGAGGCGTCGATCCGGATGGCGTCCGAGGAGCGGTCCGCGGCGTCGGCGTCGGTCTCCGTCGAGGCCTTGACGACCGTGCCGATGCCGCCGTTCCACAGCAGGTCGACCGGCGCGCGCAGGATCGCGCGGATGACCTCGGTCGGGGGCAGCACCTCCTCCTGCACCCGCAGCGCCTCGCGCGCCTGGTCCGACAGCCGGATCGCCTTCGCGCTGCGCGGGTAGACGCCGCCGCCCTCGGAGATCAGCGCGCGGTCGTAGTCGTCCCACGAGGAGCCGGGCAGCTCGAACAGCCGCCGCCGCTCGGCGTAGGCGGCCGGGCCCGGCGCCGGGTCGATGAAGACGTGGCGGTGGTCATAGGCCGCGACCAGCCGGATGTGCTCGGACAGCAGCATCCCGTTGCCGAACACGTCGCCGGACATGTCGCCGATCCCGACGGCGGTGAAGTCGTCGGCCTGCGTGTCCACGCCGAGCTCGCGGAAGTGGCGCTTGACCGACTCCCACGCGCCCTTCGCGGTGATCCCCAGCGCCTTGTGGTCATAGCCCGCCGAGCCGCCCGAGGCGAACGCGTCGTCGAGCCAGAACCCGAGCTCCTTGGAGACGGCGTTGGCGGTGTCCGAGAACGTCGCGGTGCCCTTGTCGGCGGCCACGACCAGGTACGTGTCCTCCTCGTCGCGGGCGCGCACGTGCGCCGGCGTCACGACCTTGCCGTCCACCAGGTTGTCGGTCACCGACAGCAGCGAGCGGATGTAGTTGACGTACTGGCGCTCGACCTCGGCGCTCAGCCGGGCGCGGTCCTGGGGCGGGCTCTTGAGGTAGAAGCCGCCCTTGGCGCCGGCCGGCACGATCACCGCGTTCTTGGTCAGCTGCGCCCGCATCAGCCCGTAGACCTCGGTGCGGTAGTCCTGCCGGTCCGACCAGCGCAGGCCGCCGCGCGCGATCTTGCCGCCGCGCAGATGGATGCCCTCGAGCTCGGGCGAGTAGACGTAGATCTCCACCAGCGGGGCCGGCTGCGGCATCGCGGGCACGTCTGCGGAACGCAGCTTGAAGGCCAGCGCCGCGCGCTCGGGGACGTAGGCGTTCGTGCGCAGCGTCGCCTCGATCACGGTCAGCTGGTTGCGCAGGATGCGGTCGTGGTCGAGCGACTCGACGGCGTCGAGGTCGGCCAGGATCTCGTCGCGCAGCGCCGCCTCGGCGGCCTCGTCGGTCTCCAGCGTCGGGTCGAAGCGCAGCTCGAAGAACCGCACGAGCTTCGCCGTGATCGCCGAGTTGGCTACCAGAACGTCGTTCTGATAGCTCTCCGTGAAGCGCGAACCGACGCGCTGGCGGTACTTGCGGTACGCGCGCAGGATCGCGACCTGGCGGCGGTTGAGCGCGGCGGTGATGACGAGCCGGTTCAGCGGATCGGTCTCCGCCTCGCCGTGGTGGACGGCGGCGATCAGCTCCGCCACGCGGTCGCCGAGCGCGTCCAGGTCCAGCGGCTCGCCGCCCGGTCCGAGCACCCGGAACTCCTGCACCCAGGTCTCGTCGTCGGACACCAGCCGCGTCGAGATCTCCTCGATCACGCGCAGCCCGAGGTCCTCGAGCATCGGCAGCGCGTCGCCCAGTTCGATCTTCGGGCCGCGCTTGTAGAGCGCGACCCGCGTGTGCCCCCGCAGCGGCTGCAGCGAGACGACGAACGAGCCACCGTCGGCGAGCCGCTCGAGCCGGTCGATGTCCGCCGCGCCGGTCGCCGGCGCCGTGTAGCCCTTGTAGTGGTCGGGCAGGTGGCCGAGCCAGATCGACGCCAGCAGGCGTGCCCGGGCGGCGCCGAAGCGCTCGGTCAGCGCGTCGCGCAGCGCGTCGTCCCAGGTCCGCGCCAGCTGCACCACCTCGGCCTCGAGCTGCGCCGCGTCGACCTCGGGCAGCCCGTCCGCCGAGTGCACCAGGAAGTGCACGCGCACGCGCGTCCCCTCGCCGAGCATGTGCTGGGCCTCGACGTCGGTGGTTCCGAAGCGGCGCTTGAACAGGCGCGTCACGCGCTCGACCAGCAGCGCGCGGTAGCGGTCGCGCGGGAGCGCGAGGATGAAGGCCGCGCTGCGCCCGTCGGCGGCGCGGCGGCCCAGCAGCCGCACGCGCGCGGTGCCCTCGAGCGCGAGCAGCGCGACGACGGCCTGGCGCAGGTCCTCGACCGGCGCGGCGAACAGCTCGTCCTTGGGGAACGTGTCGAACAGCGAGACCGCGCTCTTGTAGTCGTGCGAGCCCTCGATCAGGTCCTCGGCGTCCAGCACGCGCCGCAGCTTGCGGTGCAGCACCGGCGTCTCGGACGCGGGCTCCGCGTAGGCCTTGGTCGTGAACAGCCCGAGCAGCCGCGCCTCGCCGGCCATCTCGCCGTCGGCGGTCACGCGGCGGACGCCGACGTAGTCCATCCGCTCGTGGCGATGGACGGGTGAGCGCGCGTTGGCCTTGTCGACGATCAGCAGCTCACCGTTGAGCGCGAGCTCGCGCAGCGCGTCGGACAGCGAGGACAGCGGCACCGGCGTGTTGTACGCGGAGCGCTCCTCGTCGGCGAGGATCCCGAGCCCGGAGCCCGGCACGCAGCGGTAGGCGTCGTCGCGGATCTCGTACTCGCGCGCGCCCAGCAGCACGAAGTTGCCGCGCAGCAGCCATGCGAGGAAGTCCACCGCCTCGCGGACCTCGTCGGCGTCGTAGCGCGCGAGCGCCTTGCGGGCGACCGAGATCATCGACTCGACGCGCTGGGTCATCGCGCCGAAGTCGGTGACCGTGGCGCGCACCGCCAGCAGCGCCTCGCGCACGGTCTGCTCGACCTCGTGCAGGTCGGCGTCGCTGAGGCGGCGCCCGAGATCGAAGTGCATCACCGACTCGCGGTGCACCGCGTTGCGCGCGGGCGAGACGGAGGTCAGCTCGCCGCCTTCGCGCGTGATCCCCATGATCGGATGCACGAGCCGCGCGACGGTCTCGCCGCGCGCCTCGAGCGCCGCGCCGACGGAGTCGACCAGGAACGGCCAGTCGTCGGAGTTGGTCTCCACCACCGAGCCGAGCGGCTCGTAGCCGTGCTCGGCCAGACAGGGGTTGAACGCGCGGACGGCCACCGGGCCGCGGCCGCGCCCGGCCACGAAGTGATAGGCGCCCAGCACCTCGGCCGCCAGGTGCTCTGGCGTGATGCCCTCCGTTGGCAGCCGGCGGACGTACGCGGACGCGAAGGCGCGGGCGGAGGCGGCGTGGCTGGACTCCACGCCTTCCTCCACCAGCGACAGCAGCTGTTCTCGATATGCGCTTGAGCCGGCCTCGGTCTCCTCCGCGAGGCTCATGGCTCGTGACCCTAGCCTAGGCGCTCCTTCAGCGCGGTGAACTGGTCACGGATCGGCTGCGGCAGCTTGTCCCCGAAGCGGGCGAGGTGCGCCTCCGTCTGGTCGAGCTCCGCGCGCGCCTCGTCGAGGTCCACGCTCAGTGCTGCCGCTACGCGGTCCGGATCGAGCCCGTCGAGCTCGAGCGCGCCCGCGGCGGGCACGTAGCCGATCGGCGTCTTCTCGGCCCCGGCCTCGCCGTCGACGCGGCGGAAGATCCAGGCCAATACGCGCGAGTTCTCGCCGAAACCGGGCCACAGGAACTGCCCGTCGCCGCCCTTGCGGAACCAGTTGACGTGGAACATCTTCGGCAACTGGGCGCCTTCGCGCTCGCGCAGGCCGAGCCAGTGCCCGAAGTAGTCGCCCATGTTGTAGCCGCAGAACGGGAGCATCGCGAACGGGTCGAAGCGCAACTCGCCGACGGTGCCGGCCGCCGCCGCGGTCTTCTCCGAGCTCATCGTCGCGCCCAGGAAGACGCCATGTTCGAAGTCGAACGCCTCGCGCACGAGCGGGGCGCCCGAGGAGCGGCGACCGCCGAACAGGATCGCGTCGATCGGCACGCCGGCGGGGTCCTCCCACTCGTCGGCGATCGACGGGCACTGGGCGGCGGCGACCGTGAAGCGGGCGTTGGGATGGGCGGCCGGCGTGCCCGCGTCGGGCGTCCAGTCGTTGCCCTTCCAGTCGACGAGGTGCTCGGGGGTGTCCCCCGTCATGCCCTCCCACCAGACGTCGCCGTCGTCGGTCCGCGCGCAGTTCGTGAAGACGGTCGTGCGCTCGACCATGTCCATCGCGTTCGGGTTGGTCTTGCGCGCCGTGTTGGGGGCGACGCCGAAGAACCCGTACTCGGGGTTGACGGCGTAGAGCCGGCCGTCGGCGCCGAACTTCATCCACGCGATGTCGTCGCCGATCGTCTCGACCTTCCAGTTCTCGAGCGTCGGCACCATCATCGAGAGGTTCGTCTTGCCGCACGCGCTCGGGAACGCGCCGGCGAGGTACTTCGTCGTGCCCTCGGGCGAGGTCAGCTTGAGGATCAGCATGTGCTCGGCGAGCCAGCCCTCGTCACGCGCCATCACCGAGGCGATGCGCAGCGCGAAGCACTTCTTGCCCAGCAGCGCGTTGCCGCCGTAGCCCGAGCCGAACGACCAGATCTCGCGCGTCTCGGGGAAGTGGACGATGTACTTCTCCGCGTTGCACGGCCATGCACTCGAGGGCTCGCCGTCCGCCAGCGGCGCGCCGACGGTGTGCGTGCACGGTACGAACGTGCCGTTGGCGCCGAGCTCGTCGAGCGCGCCCTTGCCCATGCGGGTCATGATCCGCATCGATACGGCCACGTAGGCCGAGTCCGTGAGCTGGACGCCGATCTCGGCGATCGGCGAGCCGAGCGGGCCCATCGAGAACGGGACGACGTACATCGTCCGCCCGCGCATCGCGCCCTTGAACTTGTCCTCGAGTACCGCCCGCATCCCCGCCGGGTCGGCCCAGTTGTTGGTCGGACCCGCGTCCTCTTCGCGCTCGGAGCAGATGTACGTGCGGTCCTCGACGCGCGCGACGTCGTCGGGATCAGAGCGCGCCAGGTACGAGTTCGGACGCTTGGCGTCCGCGAGACGCTCGAACGTCCCCGCGTCTACGAGCTCCGCGCAGAGCGCGTCGTACTCCTCGGCGGAGCCGTCGCACCAATGGATCGCCGCCGGCTGCGTGAGCTCTGCCACCTCCTCTACCCAGCTGAGGAGCTTGCCGTTCTTGGTGGGGACGGTGGTCTCGATCGTCACGGGTTCAGTCGACCTCTCTCGCGTTGGTGGTTTGGCACACCACTACGAACCTATTGGCAGAAGGCGGTCGTTGGTGCGCCGAACAGCGCCGACGCGCCAACTCGACCACCCTGCTGCGAGCAAAGGGTACGCGAGTCGGTGGCGAAACGCCACCGACGACCGTTTAGTTGGCGTTAGGACGTATTGCCAGCGGCGTACAAACTCAGGCAGGGTTCCGCCTCGGAACGAGCACAAGTCGCTTGAACTCGGCCACCAGCGTCCCATCCTGTTTCAGTACCCGCGTGTGGACCTTCACTGTTCCTCTGTCGGGCTTGGAGCGCGATTCCCTGACCTCCAGTACCTCGGTCTCGGCGAAAAGCGTGTCACCGTGGAACACCGGAGCCGGGTGGCTGAGCTCCTCGGTCGCGAGGTTCGCGATCGCCTTGCCGGAGATGTCGGACACGCTCATGCCGAGCGCCAGGCTGTACACGTAGGGGCCGACGACCACGTTCTTGCCCTGCTGGGACTGCTTGGCGTAGACGTCGTTGATGTGCAGCGGATGGTGGTTCATGGTCAGTAGGCAGAACAGGTGATCGTCCGCCTCGGTCACGGTCTTGGCCGGCCAGTGCTTGTAGACCGCGCCGACCTCGAACTCCTCGAAGTAGCGGCCGTAGGGGTGGGCGCCGGAGGCTTCGCGGACGGCGCCATCAGTGTCGACGTTGCTCATAGAGCGCCATGATGGCGTGGATGCGCAATCCCCGTTCACACTTCGCGCCGCTCGCCATCGGTGCCCCCGAACCCGTCCGCGAGATCCCCGTGACGCCGTCGCGGATGATCCACTTCTTCGATCCCTCCAACGAGAAACTCGTCGCTCGTCTGGCCTCCATGGCCGGTTCCGCGGACATCGTGCTCGGCAATCTGGAGGACGCGATCCCGGCCGATCGCAAGGAGGCGGCGCGGGCCGGACTGGTGCGCGCGGCCAACGAGACGGACCTCGGCCAGACCCCGTTGTGGACGCGCGTGAACGCCCTGGAAAGCCCGTGGGCGCTCGACGACTTTGTGACATTGGTCACAGAGATCGGCGACAAGCTCGACGTGGTGATGGTCCCCAAGGTCGAGGGTGCGTGGGACATCCACTACGTCGACCGCCTGCTGGCCCAGCTCGAGGCGCGGGCCGGCCTGACGCGCCCGATCGGAGTCCACGCGATCCTCGAGACAGCGCAGGGCGTCGCGAACGTGGAGGAGATCGCGAACGCGTCGCCGCGCATGCAGGGCATGTCGCTCGGCCCGGCCGACCTCGCGGCCTCGCGACGCATGAAGACGACCCGGGTCGGCGGCGGGCATCCGGGCTACCGCGTGCTCGCCGACCCCTCCGACGGTGAGCGCCCGTCCTACCAGCAGGACCTCTGGCACTACACGATCGGGCGCATGGTCGATGCCTGCGCGGCCGCCGGGATCTTCCCCTTCTACGGCCCGTTCGGGGACATCAAGGACCTCGAGGGCTGCGAGGCGCAGTTCCGCGCCGCCTACCTGATGGGCTGCGTCGGCGCGTGGTCGCTGCACCCGGCGCAGATCGAGGTCGCCAAGCGCGTCTTCTCCCCCGAGCCCGACGAGGTCGCGTTCGCCCGCAGGGTGATCGAGGCGATCCCGGACGGGCGCGGCGTGCACATGATCGACGGCAAGATGCAGGACGACGCGACCTACAAGCAGTCGCGCGTGATGGTCGACCTCGCCGAGCTGCTGGCCCGCAAGGATCCCGAGCTGGCCGAGGCCTACGGGCTCTGATCTCCTGAGCGCCGGTACGGAGTTCCCCACCCCAAGAGGCGGGACATCCCACCTGCGATCGGCGGGCTCCCACCAATTCGCTCGAGCCCCTGGGGTGGGATCTTCAAGCCATGCCCGATCACGTCATGAACTACGTCGAGTGCGACGCTGAAGAGCAGACACTCGCCCAGTGGCGTCGCTCGCGCAGCAGCGCCGCCGCGAAGCGCCGCTTCCGCCTGCACCTGCGCGCGCTCGCGCGCCGCTCCGCCTGACGCCCGCAGTCATGTGACGTACGCCCCGGCCGGCGCGCGTGACTAGAGTCGCGGCCATGAGCGAGACTGACACCCCGATCACGATCACCGAGGACGAGGCCGCGCAGGTCGAGAAGGCCAACGCGAGCGGCCTGCAGCCGGTCGCGTTCGTCCACGGCCTGTGGCTGCTGCCCAACAGCTGGGACAACTGGGTCACCTACTTCGAGGCGGCCGGCTACAGCGCGGTCGTGCCCGGCTGGCCGGACGACCCCGAGACGGTCGCCGAAGCCCAGCAGCACCCGGAGGTGTTCGCCGGCAAGGGCATCGGCGAGATCGCCGACTACGTCCAGGCGGTGATCGCGGGGCTCGACCGCAAGCCCGCGATCATCGGTCATTCGTTCGGCGGCCTGCTGACGCAGATCCTCGCCGGGCGCGGCTGCGCAACGGTCTCGGTGGCGATCGACCCCGCACCGTTCCGCGGCGTGCTCCCGCTGCCGATCTCCGCGCTGCGGTCCGCGTCGGTGGCGCTGCGCAACCCGGCCAACCGCCACAAGGCGGTGCCGCTCACCTTCGACCAGTTCCGCTACTCGTTCGCCAACGTGGTGAGCGCGGACGAGGCCAACACGCTCTATGAGACGTACTCGGTCGCCGGTCCGGGCGAGCCGCTGTTCCAGGCCGCGGCGGCCAACTTCAACCCATGGTCGGAGGCGAAGGTCGACCACGACAACCCCGAGCGCGGGCCGCTGCTCGTCGTCTCGGGCGAGAAGGACCACACGGTCCCGCCCGCCATCGCCCACGCCGAGTACAAGCTTCAGTCCAAGAATCCCGGCGTGACCGAGTTCGTCCAGCTGCCCGACCGCGGCCACTCGCTGACGATCGACAGCGGCTGGCAGGAAGTCGCCGACACGGCGCTGCAGTTCGTCAAGCGCTACGCCTGAGCTGCCGATAGACGCGGTGTCAGAAAGCAACGGCGCCCCGAGGGTAGAGACCTTCGAACGAACGTCCCCCTGCCACGCCAGCCTGCGCTTCTGATGGCCGGAGCCCGCCCACGAGCGGGCTCCCGCATTTAACCTGCACCCACCGATTCTCGCGGCGCCTCGCCGCCGGGCCAGCACGAGCACGACGTCCAGCCCGAGTCTGCGCGCTGACGCGGCCGTCAGCCGCGCGTAATTACTTTGCGCCGCGCCCGTGGTGACCAGTGTCGACGCGCCGCCGGCGGCCGCGATCAGGTACTCGAGCTTGCGCAGCTTGTTGCCTCCGCCGCCGTGGGCGATCCAATCGTCGCGCTTGATCCACAGGTCGCCGGCGAGCAGACCGAGCCGCCGCGCGAGCCGCGGCGCGGGCTCGAGCGGGGTCTGCCACACGCCAAGATCGACTCGCTCCACGCCAACCAGATGTATCAACCGCGGAAAAGGGGGATGATGGCGGTAGCCGTCATGCCCGTCACCACCGCCGCGCCCGCTCGTAGCGCAGTCCGCAATGCGGAGGTGGTCGGCATCTGGGCCGTGGTGTGTCCGTGCGCGCGGCGCGCGGAGCGCGAGTGGGCCGAGGAGCTGCTCGGCGACGAGGCACCGTTGAGCGCGACGCTCGAGGCCGACGGCTACCAGCTCGACAGCTTCCGGATCGAGCTCGTCGGCACGGCCTACGCGCGGCTGGTGTGCGCGGTCACGGTGTGCCCCGGGGTCAGGACCGTGCGCGGCGCCGTCGAGGAGCTGCTGCTCGCCAAGGCGCGCTCGCGCCGCACGCGCGGGCGCCTGATCGACGCTGCCGTGGTCTGACTAACTCGGCGCCAGCACCGTGCAGCCGGGGTCGCGGATCACGTAGCGCCCGTGGATCGTGTGGTTGAACTGGCTCAGCTCCTCCGTCCACCAGCGCGCGCCGCTCCAGAGGTGCTCGGGCGAGCTGTTGCGGTCGTTGGCCCCGGGCGTCAGGTCGACCGCGATCGCCTCGTAGCAGTACTCGATCATCGAGGACGCTGCCATCGGGACGCCCGTCTCGAGCGGGTTCGGAGTCCCGCGCGTCCACAGGTAGGCCTGCCAGAAGCCGAGCGTCTCGAACAGGTCGTAGCGCAGGCGCTCGAGGTTCGGATTGTCGGTCGCGCGGTCGATCACCTTGGCGGCGTCGTCCGCGCTCATCGCGAGTGACAGCAGGGCCACGTTGGGGTCGCGCCGGGCGTCCGCGTAGTGCCCCAGCGTCGCGGCCGTGATCGCGTTGTCGGCCGGCTCGGGGAAGGCGCCGGCGCGCGAGTGCAGCGGCACCTCGCGGATGCCGACGGCCGCGACGTCGGCGCCCAGCGGCTCGACGACGAGGAAGGCATGCGACCACAGGCTCGGCCGCCGGTCCCAGCGCAGGATGCTCTGCGCCCGCCGCAGCGCGACGCCCGGCAGGTCGGTGTGGCCGACCAGCCCGATCGCCGCGCGCCCGTGCGCCGGGTCCTCGGCGAGCGACTCCAGCGCGGCCTTGAAGAAGCCGAGGTTGTCCGCGGCGTCCGCATGGTCGGCGCTCCAGTCCAGGACGTCGGGGTTCACGGTGTCGCTCTGCGAGTGCCGGAGCACGGATCCCTCCTTAGCGGAGCTCGAGTTCGATGGGGTCGTTGATGGGCTGCGCGCCCTTCGCCGGCGCGCGGTGGAAGATCCGCGTGCCGACGCCCTGGAACGGCCGCACGCGCCACAGCTGCAGCGTGAAGCGCGTGCTGCCGTCGCGGCCCGGCGCCATCCGGACGAGGCCGACGTTGTTGTCGACCGTCGCGGTCAGCTGGGTCGTGAAGATGTCCCACTTGTGCCGGCCGACCAGCATCGACGCCGGCAGCGGGTTCGGATCGTGGCCCCAGGGCGGCAGGAAAGGCGTCACGAGCGACCCCGGCGAGGCCACGAGCTCGTAGACGTCGCGCCCGGCGCCGACGATCGTCGCGCGGCTGAGCCGGCCGGTGTGGATGTCGCCGGTGAGGATCAGGATGTCGTGCCCGCTGTTGACGAAGAGGTCGCCGAGGCGGCCGTAGTCGTCGAGGAAGTCGGCGTAGCAGCGGTCGGTCTTCGAGCCCCCGGCCTTCATCATCGGCTGCGGCAGGACGAGCACGCCCGGGCCGGCGAGCGCCGCCGCCCAGGCCTCGAGGTCGGCCCACTGCTCGTCGACCATCAGGCTCGGGGTGGGCAGCTCCGAGCGCGTGCGGTGCGAGCGCGTGTCGGCGATGAAGAACGACACCGGCGCGATGTCGAACCGACACCAGCGCTTGGCCTCCGGGTTCAGCGCGGTCTGGTAGAGGTCGAGGAAGTCGTGCAGCGCGGGGTCGCTCTCGGGCGAGTGCTTCGGCCAGGAGAGCGGCACCTGGACCTGCGGCTCCGGGTAGTCGTTCCAGAACTCGTGGTCGTCGTTGGTGACGAACGTCGGGCACGCGCGCAGCAGCGCCTGGTAGCCGGCGTCGCCCCAGTAACGCTCGTACTTGGCGGCGATGCCGCGGCGCACGCCGTCCGGCGACGGCGGCCACACGTCCGCGTAGAGCTGGTCGCCCATCAGGATCTTGAAGACGGGCTGCTCGCGCTGCACGAGCTCCTGGACGGCCGCGGCGTAGAAGCCGGCCTTGTCGTCGTTGAGCCAGAAGCAGGAGCCGACCAGGAAGCTCATGCCCTCGGGCGCCAGCACCTGCGGCCGGGTGCGCCAGTACAGCGGCGCGAGGCCGTCGAACGTCACCTCGTGCAGCGCGCCCGGTTGCGCGCCCTGCGGACGGAGCTCGTGGATCGCCATCCGGCGCGCGCTGCCGTCCACGGCGGGCAGGAGCTCGAACGTGGCGTCGACCGCCAGCTCCGCGCCGCCCGGCGCCCGTACGCGCGGCGGAGGCGGCTCGACGGGCTCACCCGGCCACGAGTACCAGACCCGCCAGCCGTCCGGGAGCGGCGCGCCAGCGGTGATCCAGGGTCCGTCCGCCATCGGCGAAGCATCGCGCATACTGGGCGCCATGTGGTGGAAGCGCGCGGTCGTGTACCAGATCTATCCGAGGAGCTTCGCCGACTCCGACGGCGACGGCATCGGCGATCTGGCGGGCATCGAGTCCAAGCTGGACTACCTGGCGCGGCTCGGCGTGGACGTCGTCTGGCTCTCGCCGGTCTACCCCTCCCCGCAGGACGACGCCGGCTACGACATCTCCGATTACCAGGACATCGACCCGGTGTTCGGCTCGCTGGAGGTCTTCGACGCGCTGCTCGCGGGCGTCCACGAGCGCGGGATGAAGCTGGTGATGGACCTCGTCGTCAACCACACGTCCGACGAGCATCCGTGGTTCGTCGAGTCGCGCGCGTCGCGCGACAGCCCCAAGCGCGACTGGTACTGGTGGCGCGAGGAGCCGCCGAACGACTGGCGCTCGTTCTTCTCCGGCTCGGCGTGGGAGCACGACAAGCGCTCGGGCGAGTACTACCTGCACCTCTTCTCGCGCAAGCAGCCCGACCTCAACTGGGAGAACCCCGCGGTCCGCGAGGCGGTCTACGCGATGATGCGCTGGTGGCTGGAGCGCGGGGTCGACGGCTTCCGCATGGACGTCATCAACCTGATCTCCAAGCCGCCGGGTCTGCCCGACGGCGATGCGCAGGTGCTCGTGAGCCAGGGCCCGCGACTGCACGAGTACCTGCAGGAGATGCACCGCGAGGTGTTCGCGGGGCGCCCGCAGCTGCTGGCGGTCGGCGAGACGCCCGGCGTGACGCTCGAGCAGGCGCGGCGGCTGACCGACCCCGCGCGCGGCGAGCTCGACATGGTGTTCCAGTTCGAGCACGTCCGGCTCGACCAGGGGTTCACGAAGTGGGACGTGCGGCCGCTGCGGCTGGCGGCGCTCAAGGCGTCGCTCGGGCGCTGGCAGGCGGGCCTCGCCGACGCCGGTTGGAACAGCCTCTACTGGAACAACCACGACCAGCCGCGGGCCGTCTCGCGCTTCGGCGACGACGGCGAGCATCGCGTGCGCTCGGCCAAGCTGCTCGGCACGCTGCTGCACATGCATCGCGGCACGCCGTACGTCTACCAGGGCGAGGAGCTGGGGATGACGAACGCGCCGTTCGGGGCGCTGCACGACTTCCGTGACATCGAGTCGCTCAACCACTACGCCGAGGCGGTGGCGGACGGCGCGGAGGCCGACGAGGTGCTGGCGGCGCTGCAGGCGATGAGCCGCGACAACGCGCGCACGCCGATGCAGTGGGACGCCTCTCGGCACGCCGGCTTCACGCAGGGCGAGCCGTGGATCGCGGCCAACCCGAACCACGTCGAGATCAACGCGGCGGCTGAGATCGCCGACCCGGACTCCGTGTTTCACCACTACCGGCGGCTGATCGAGCTGCGCCACCGCGAGCCGGTGGTGGCCGAGGGCGACTTCACGATGCTGGTGCCCGACGACGAGCGCCTGTACGCGTTCACGCGCTCGCTCGACGGCGCCTCGCTGCTCGTCGTCTGCAACGTGTCGCCAGAGCCCGTCGACTACCCGGTCGCCGAGGGCGCCGAGCTGCTGCTGGGCAACGTCGACGGCGGCTCGCGCGACACGTTCGAGCCGTGGGAGGCGCGGATCTACCGCACGGCGTAACGCAGCGCCCGGCTCGCGGCATTCAGCAGTCACATGCGCAGCGACGCCGACCTACTCGCCGCCGCCCGGAGCGATCCGGCCGCGTTCCGCGAGCTCTACGACCGCTATGCGGAGCGCGTGCTCGGCTATCACCGCCGCCGCACGCGCGACGACGACGCCGCCCACGAGCTGACCGCGGAGACGTTCGCGCGCGTCTGGCTGACGCGCGGGCGCTTCCGCGACGAGTGCGACGGCTCGGCCGCGCCGTGGCTGTTCGCGATCGCCCGCCACGTGCTTGCCGCGTCGGTCCGGCGACACGCCGTCGAGGAGCGCGCCCGCGCGCGGCTCGGCGTGCCGGCGGCGTTCGTGGCCGCCGAGGAGACCTGGCTCGAGGGGCTCGACGAGGCGTTCGACGGGCTCCCGGACGCGCAGCGCGAGGCGATCCGGCTGCGCGTGGTCGAGGAACTGGAATACGACGACGTGGCCGCCGCGCTCGGCACCACGCCGGGCGCCGCGCGCGTGCGCGTCCACCGCGGCCTGGCCGCGCTGCGTCAACGACTCGGGAAGGAGACGGCACGATGAACGCTCGCCTGTCGCTGCTCGGCGACGTGCTCGAGGCCGCCGCGGCGCGCAACCTGCGGCGCCGGCGCGTGGGGCGCCGGGTCGCGCTCGGCTTCGTGGTCGTGGCCGCCGGCGCCTGGGGCGGCGCGACCCTGATCTCGACGGGCGACGTCGAGCGCTCGCTGCCCGCCGGCACGCGCATGCTCGTCGGCACCGACCCGACCTGCACGGTCGTGCGCGAGAACGTCGAGTACCACTGCACGCTGCCGCGCCCCGTGCACGGCGAGGTGGCCGACCTGAAGGGCACGGTCGAGCCGACCGTCGACGCGACCAAGCACGTCAACGGCGGCTGCCGCTCGCTGCGCTCGGACGGGCGCGAGTGGCGCTGCTTCATCGGCGAGGAGGCCGTCCGCCAGCAGATCATCAGCGCGGGATTCCTCGGCGAGGAGTCCACGGGCCCCGGAGTCGGCTAAGCCGCATCGCGCCGGGGCGCGCCGCGACTAGAGCTTGGCGGCGATCTTGAGCACGGTGGCCCAATTGCGGTTGGTCATCGTGCCCGCCAGCTTGGCCTTGCCGATCGCCTTCATCAGCCGGCTCTCCATCAGGCCGTTCGGGCACCACGCGTGGACCTCGGCGGCGGTCACGGCGAGCAGCTCGGGCGCGAAGTCCTCCGCCTCGAGCTGCGCGACGGCGCCGCCGTCCGCCGGGGCGTCGAGGAACGTGACGAAATGCCGCGCAGGGTTGTCGCGCGCGGCCGCGAACGGGTCGGCCGCGACCAGCGCCTCGATCTCCGCGGCCGTGCGCAGCACGACGTCGATCTTCATGTCGAAGCGCTTCTGGAACCCCTGCTCGAGCTTCGCCCGCGACGGCGCGCCGCTGAAGAGCACGTTGCCGCTGGCCAGCAGCGTCGAGACGTCCTCGTAGCCGAGGTCGTCCATCAGCACGCGGATGTCGGCCATCGCGATCCGCCGGTTCGGACCGAGGTTGATGCCTCGCAGGAGCGCGACGAGCCGTGCCACGGACATCTTTGTAGCGGACCCGCCGATCCGGTACACACCCGGGGCGTGTACGTCCACGGCTATGACCCGCGCGAGCACGCGCGTCTCCACGACCAGGCAGGGACGCTCGTCGAGCTCCTGCACGCCGACACCGCGTATCCGCAGGGCAGCCTCGTGCTCGAGGCCGGGTGCGGCGTCGGCGCCCAGACGGTCACGCTGGCCGCGCGCAGCCCGCAGGCGCGGTTCCTCGCCGTCGACGTGTCCGCGGAGTCGCTCGCTGCGGCCGAGCGGCGCGTGGCGGCGGCCGGGCTGACCAACGTCGAGTTCCGCCAGGCGGACATCTTCGACCTCAATGGCGAGTTCGACCACGTCTTCGTCTGCTTCGTGCTCGAGCACCTCGCGCAGCCCGAGCGGGCGTTGACCCTGCTGCGCGGCCTGCTGGCGCCCGGCGGGACGATCACGGTCATCGAGGGCGACCACGGCTCGACGTACTTCCACCCCGACAGCGCCGCGGCGCGGGCGGCGATCGAGTGCCAGGTCGAGCTCCAGCGGCGCGCCGGCGGCGATGCGCTGATCGGCCGCCGCGTCTATCCGCTGCTCGTCGCGGCGGGGTTCGAGCACGTGACCGCGTCCCCGCGCATGGTCTACGTCGACGGCAGCCGCCCCGACTTCGTCGAGGGCTTCACGCGCCGCACGTTCACCGCGATGATCGAGGGCGTCCGCGAGCCCGCGCTCGCGGCCGGCCTGCTCAGCGGCGACGAGTTCGACGCCGGTGTGCGCGCCCTCTACCGCACGGCGGAGGCCGACGGCGTCTTCTGTTACACCTTCTTCAAGGCTGTAGGAGCCCGCGGTATGTTGGCTGACAACGGCGTGAGAGCGCCGTTGCGAGATTGAGCTGCCCTCCGGCGCTCTGCGTATGCTGATCACGTGGCAGCTGTCCAAACGCGGCCGAAGAGCAGGGGGAAGCGGCGCCGGCTGTGGCTGGTTCCGCTCGTGCCGGTGCTGGTGGCGATCGCCGTCGCCTCCGCCGTCATCGAGCTCTCGGGCGCCACGCTGAGCGGAGATCCGAGCGCCTTGGCGCGCGTGAAGGTGCAGGTGTTCGGCGGCAAGCTGGAGAGCGCCCGGGCAACGGGCGCCGGCGGCCGCACGATCGATCTGACGCAGCAGGGCGGCCAGCTCACGCCGCGCACCAAGATCGCCCAGGGCGAGCGCATCACCGTCGACGTGATCCTGCGCCGCCCGGGCTGGAACGCGTGGCTGATCGGCGCGACGCGCCATGAGCGCCTGACGATGGTGGCCCCGACCGCGCAGGTCAGCTCGCGCTGGGTGACCGGGCAGCCGGTGCAGGTCAAGTTCAGCGCTCCCGCCGCCACCGTCACCTACCACGTGGGTCGCGGCCCCGCGCAGCACGCCGCCGCCGGCAGCGCCGCCTCGATCAAGACGGCCACTCCCGCCGGCACGCTGCGGATCGCGGTCGCCGCGCGGACGTGGGAGAAGCTCGGGCCGGCGACGCTGGTCCACTGGTTCCCGCCGGCCAACCACCCCGTCGCGCTGGTGAGCCCGGCGCCCGGCAGCAAGCTCGGGCCGGCCGACCCGCTGAAGCTGACCTTCTCCTCGAGCGTCAAGGCGGCGCTCGGCAAGAGCACACCCAAGCTGGAGCCGAACATCAGCGGCAGGTGGCGCCACGTGGACAGCCATACGCTGGTCTTCACGCCCTCCGGCTACGGCGCGACGCCGGGCAGCACGGTCAAGATCGCGCTGCCGCACGCGCTCGCGGTGGCCGACGCGTCCGGCCGCCACACTAAGAGCGCGCGCGAGATCGCCTGGACCGTTCCGCCGCCGTCGCCGCTGCGCCTGCAGCAGCTGCTGGCGCAGGCGGGCTACCTGCCGCTGAACTGGTCCCCGTCGGCCGGCGCCGTCACGCGCGACGCGCGCGGCGAGGCCGCCGCCGCCGTCGACGCGCCCGCGGGCCACTTCTCGTGGCGCTACCGCCACACCCCGGGCGAGCTGCGCAAGCTGTGGGTCGAGGGCGAGGACAACGTGATCGTCAAGGGCGCGCTGATGATGTTCCAGAACGAGCATCACCTCGCGGTCGACGGCGCGCCCGGCCCGCAGGTGTGGCGCGCGCTGATGGACGACGCGGTGGCCGGCAAGCGGCACGCTACGCCGTACAACTACGTCTTCGTCCATCGCAACGTGCCGCAGCTGCTCTCGCTCTGGCACGCCGGGCACGTGATCGTGACCTCGCCCGGCAACACCGGCATCCCGTCCGCGCCGACGGATCTCGGCACGTTCCCGGTCTTCGAGCACCTCGCGGTGACGACGATGAGCGGCACCAACCCGGACGGCTCGCACTACAACGACCCGGGCATCAAGTGGGTCAGCTACTTCAACGGCGGTGACGCGCTGCACGCGTTCCCCCGCGCCTCGTTCGGCACGCCGCAGAGCCTCGGCTGCGTCGAGCTGCCGGAGGCGTCAGCGGCCAAGATCTGGCCCTACACGCCGATCGGCACGCTCGTCACGATCGAGAACTAGAGCCGCTTGCAGACGCCCCAGAGCTTCACGAGCGCCTTCGGGATCGGGTAGCGGGCGCCCGCCGAGCAGCCGTCCTCGAAGCCGTCGCCCATGTCCTTCCAGGCGTGGCCGGAGAGCTTGCGGAACTTCTCGGGCTGGTCGCCGAGCGCGCGGGTGAAGCTCCCGATCGCGTAGCGCGTGCTCCCGCAGCGGCCGTAGTAGAGCGAGCCCTTGGCGATCGTGCCCTCCTTCGGGCGCGCGTGGGCCTTGACGAGCGCGGGACGCAGGTCGCTCGTGACCGGCAGGTTCTGGCAGGACGGCGTGAGCGCGAGGCCGACGATGAGGGCGACGAACACATCCGGGACCCTACGGCACGCTCGCCATACTTGCCGGGTGATGAGCCTCGTGGACGTCCTTCCGAGCGAGCCGGGCGCCGACTCGGTCTATGAGGCGTTCGTCGGCTGGAGCGAGCGCCAGGGGCTGAGCCTCTATCCGCACCAGGAGGAGGCCGCGATCGAGCTGTTCAGCGGCAACAACGTGATCCTCGCCACGCCGACCGGTTCCGGGAAGTCGGTGGTGGCGATCGCGGCGCACTTCGCGGCGCTCGCCGACGGGCGGGTCACGTTCTACACGGCCCCGATCAAGGCGCTCGTGTCGGAGAAGTTCTTCGCGCTGTGCGAGACGTTCGGCGCCCAGAACGTCGGCATGATGACCGGCGACGCGTCGGTCAACAGCGGCGCCCCGATCATCTGCTGCACGGCGGAGGTCCTGGCCAACATCGCGCTGCGCGAGGGCGCGGGCGCGGACGTCGGCCAGGTCGTGATGGACGAGTTCCACTTCTATGCCGAGCCCGAGCGCGGCTGGGCGTGGCAGGTGCCGCTGCTGACGCTGCCGCAGGCGCAGTTCCTGCTGATGTCGGCGACGCTCGGCGACGTCACCGCGCTGCGCGCCGACCTGACCCGGCGCACCGGCCGCGACACGGCGCTGATCGACGACGCCGAGCGCCCGGTGCCGCTGCTCTTCTCGTGGTCGGTCGAGCCGCTGCACGAGCTGCTCGAGGAGCTGGTGCGGACCGACCAGGCGCCGATCTACGTCGTGCACTTCACGCAGGCCTCGGCGCTCGAGCGGGCTCAGTCGCTGCTGTCGGCCAAGCTGTGCACGCGCGAGGAGCGCGAGGCGATCGCCGCGGCGATCGGCGGGTTCCGCTTCACCGCCGGGTTCGGCCGCACGCTCTCAAAGCTCGTGCGCAGCGGCATCGGCGTCCACCACGCCGGGATGCTGCCGCGGTACCGGCGGCTCGTCGAGCAGCTCGCGCAGACCGGGCTGTTGAAGGTGATCTGCGGGACCGACACGCTCGGCGTCGGCATCAACGTCCCGATCCGCACCGTGCTCTTCACGGGCCTGGCGAAGTTCGACGGGACGAACCACCGGCTGCTGAAGGCGCGCGAGTTCCACCAGATCGCGGGGCGCGCCGGGCGGCCAGGATTCGACACCTCGGGCTTCGTCGTGGTGCAGGCGCCCGAGCACACGATCGAGAACGCCCGCCTGGTGGCGAAGGCCGGCGACGACCCCAAGAAGCTGCGCCGGATCCAGCGCAAGAAGCCGGCCGACGGCGTGGTGAGCTGGAACGAGGAGACGTTCGAGCGCCTGCGCAACGCGACGCCCGAGGCGCTCGTGTCGCGCATGCGGGTCAACCACGCGATGATCCTCAACGTCGTCAACCAGCCCGCCGATCCGGTCGCGACGCTGCGCGCGCTGATGGAGGACAACCACGAGGACGAGCGCGGACGCCGGCGGCTGTCCGAGCGCGCCGCGTCGCTCAGCGAGGAGCTGCTGATCTCCGGCGTGCTCGAGGTGCTCGACGAGCCCGACGAGCACGGCCGCACGCTCCAGCTCGCTCCGGCGCTGCAGGACGACTTCGCGCTCAACCAGCCGCTGGCGTCGTTCGCGGTTTCCGCGTTCGACCTCATCGACCCGGAGTCCGAGAGCTTCGCGATGGACGTGCTGTCGGTCGTCGAGTCGATCCTCGACGACCCCTTCCCGGTCCTGATGGCGCAGGCCAACAAGGCGCGCGGCGAGGCGGTCGCGGCGATGAAGGCCGACGGCATCGAGTACGAGGAGCGCATGGAGCTGCTCGAGGAGGTCACGTACCCGAAGCCGCTCGCGGAGCCGCTCGAGCAGGCACTGCGGCTGTATCGCGAGACCCATCCGTGGGTGCTCGAGACCGACCTCTCGCCGAAGTCGGTCGTGCGCGACATGTACGAGTCGGGGCGGACGTTCACGGAGTTTGTCGCGTTCTACGGCGTCGCACGCTCGGAGGGGCTCGTGCTGCGCTATCTCAGCGACACGTACCGCGCGCTGCGCCAGACCGTGCCGGAGCGCATCAAGACCGACGAGCTCGACGACCTCGTCGAGTGGCTGGGCGAGACCGTGCGCCAGATCGATTCGAGCCTGCTCGACGAGTGGGAGGCGCTGACCGACCCGGAGTCGGTCGCCCGCGCCGCGGCCGCCGCGGCCGCGGGCGAGCCGCTGGCCCCGCAGCGCCTGATCAGCGCGAACGAGCGCGCGTTCCGGGTGATGATCCGCAACGCGATGTTCCAGAAGGTGCAGCTCGCGGCCCGCGACGGCGTCGCCGAGCTCGCGCAGCTCGAGGCCGCGGCCGCGGCGCTCGGCGACACCCGCGTCGTGATGACCGCCGCCGCCTGGGAGCAGGCGCTCGGCGCCTACTGGGACGAGTACGAGACGCTGGACTCCGGGCCCGCTGCGCGCGCTCCGGAGCTGTTCATGATCACGCGCGAGCCGCGCACGTGGACGGTGCGCCAGATCATCGACGACCCCGACGCCAACCACGACTTCGCGATCGTGGCGACCGTCGACCTCGACGCCTCCGACGCCGCCGGCGAGCCGGCGATCCTCACCCAGTCGTTCGGGCGGGACTAGTGGGCGTGTCCGGAAGTACGGCGTATCGCCGGCGAATGCACGGGTCGTCGCTGCCCGCGGCGGACGCCGCTCGCATACTGGTGGTACGTGTGCGGCGGCCGCCGCCCGGCAGCGGCGGGCCGGGCCCGCCGGAATACGTCGTACTTATGGACGCGTCCACTCAAAGCGCGTTGCCGGAGTCGGCCGCGAAGTAGCGCAGCCCGTCCGCGACGAGCCCGAACTCGAGCGTGTCGCCGACCGTGCGCACGGCGCGGCCCTCCTCGAAGACCACGAGCCGAGCGCCTCCCACGTCGACGCCCACGAACGTCTCGCGCCCGAGCGCCTCGACGAACGCCACCTCGCCGCGCAGCGGCCCCGCGAGCCCTTCGCGCCACGGCCGCGCGTGCTCGGGCCGCACGCCCACGGTCACCTCGCCGGGCAGCCCGCGGCGCCCGACCACGAGGTCCACCTCGGGCGCGCGCAGCCGGACGCCGCCATTGCCGTCCGAGGACGTGGCGGCGTCGAAGAAGCTCATCGCGGGTGAGCCGATGAAGCCGGCCACGAAGCGGTTGGCGGGCTGCTCGTAGAGCTCCTCCGGCGTCCCCACCTGCTCGAGCAGGCCGGCGTTCATGACCGCGATCCGGTCGCCCATCGTCATCGCCTCGACCTGGTCGTGGGTCACGTAGACCGTGGTCGTGCGCAGCTCCTGCTGGAGCCGGCGGATCTCCCCGCGCGTCTGCGTGCGCAGCTTGGCGTCGAGGTTCGAGAGCGGCTCGTCCATCAGAAACACCTGCGGCTCGCGCACCAGCGCGCGCCCGAGCGCCACGCGCTGCGCCTGGCCGCCCGAGAGCTGGCCGGGGCGGCGCTGCAGGTACTCCTCGATCCCCAGCACCCGCGCGGCCTCCCCGACGCGGCGCTCGATGTCCTCGCGCGGCACCTTGCGCCGGCGCAGCCCGAACGCGAGGTTGTCGAAGATCGTCATCTGCGGGTAGAGCGCGTAGTCCTGGAAGACCATCGCGATGTCGCGCTCACGCGGGGCGACCTTGTTGACCTCGCGCTCGCCGATGAACACCGAGCCCGCGGTGATCGCCTCCAGGCCCGCGAGCATCCGCAGCGCCGTCGACTTGCCCGAGCCCGACGGCCCGACCAGCACCATGAACTCGCCGTCGGCGATGTCCAGCGAGAAGTCCGAGACCGCCTCCACGGCGCCGTAGCGCTTGCCGACCGCGACGAAGCGCACCGGGGCCATCAGCCCTTCACCGCCCCGGACAGCATGCCGCGGATGAAGTGGCGCTGGAGGAACACGTAGAGGATCACGACCGGCATCGCCACGATCACCGAGCCCGCCGCGAGCAGCGTCAGGTTCGACGTGTTGCGCCCCTGGAAGAACGACAGCCCGAGCGGCGCCGTGCGCAGGTTCTCCTGCGTGACCATCACGAGCGCGAGCAGGAACTCGTTCCAGGTCCACATGAACAGCAGCACGGTCATGGTCAGCACGGCCGGCCGCGCGAGCGGCAGCAGCACGCGCCAGAGCGTGAACCACGGCGACGCCCCGTCGATCCGCGCCGCCTCCACGAGCGAGCGCGGCACGCCGCGGAAGAACGCCCGCATCCAGAACGTCCCGAACGCGATCGACGTCGCGGTCTGCGGCAGGATCAGCCCCCAGTAGGTGTCCGTCAGCCCGAGATCGCGCATGTCGTAGTAGAGCGGGACGATGATCGCCTCGGTCGGGACCATCAGCCCGAGCAGGAAGACGTAGAACAGGAACGACGAGCCGCGGAAGCGCATCAGCCCGAACGCATAGCCCGACAGGATCGACAGCACCGACGCGCTGGCCACCACGGCGACCGCCACGATCACCGAGGACTTCAGGTAGGAGCCGAAGTTGCCCTGCTCCCACGCGTCCTTGAAGTTCGAGAAGTGCAGGCCCCCGAAGCTCCCGAACGTCGTGTTCGCGGTCTGCGACTGCAGCGCGGTGAAGACGATGCCGACGATCGGCGCCAGCGCGATGATCGAGAACACGCCGAGGACCACGTAGCCGAACGTCTGCTCCGAGCGCGACGTCACGTCGTCCGCTCCGCGATCCGGTTGATGCCCATCGAGAGCACGAAGATGATCGCCGTCAGCGTGATCCCGACCGCGGCCGCCGAGCCCACCTTCCCCGTCTCGAACGCGCGCGTATAGACCTGGAAGGCCGGGACCGACGTCGCCTCGCCCGGCCCGCCCTTGGTCGTGATGTACACGAGGTCGAAGTTGCGCAGCGCATAGATCGTGGTGAGCGTGAGCGCGACGGCGATCTCGCCCCGCAGCCCGGGCAGCGTCACGGCCAGGAACTCGCGGAACGCCCCGGCGCCGTCCACGCGCGCCGCGTCGTACAGGCTCGACGGGATCTTCTGCACGCCCGCCGTCAGCAGCACCATCGCGAGCCCGAAGTAGACCCACGTACCGACGAACCCGACGGACGGGAGCGCGAGCGAGAAGTCGCCCAGCCATGACTTCCCAGAGATCCCGAACACGCCCAGGAACCGGTTCAGCGCACCGTTGTCGGGGTCATAGATCATCTTCCACATGACCGCGACGACGACCATCGCGATCACCTGCGGCAGGAACAGGATCGTGCGGAAGAACGCCAGCCCGCGCACCCGCGCCCGCGCCATCAGCCCGGCCAGCAGCAGCCCGATCGCCGTCGGCAGCAGCGCGTAGAAGACGATCAGCACGAGCGCGTGCGCGAACGCCGAGCGCAGCGCGCCGTCGGTCACGACCTCCTTGTAGTTCGACAGCCCGGCCCACGTGCCGACCGTCACGCCGTCCCAGTCGAACAGCGAGATGTAGGCGGCGTGCGCCAGCGGCAGCAGCACGAAGCAGGCGAACACCACGAACGCCGGCAGCAGGTAGAGATAGCCGACCGCCCGCGGCTCCCCCGGCGGGCGGTCGGCCGGCGCATCGGCCCGTGCGGCGGCGGGCGCCGCCGCGGGCGCCGCGAGTTCACTCGCCATGCCGCGCCCGGGCGCCGCCCGCTGAACTCGCCGCCGTCGCCGTCACAGAACGTTCCCTAGCGCGACGCGGTCCACTTCGTGAATGCCTTCTCGACCCCCGCGGTGAACTGGGCGGGCTTCTGCTTGCCCGCCAGCAACTCCTGGATGGCGGCCGAGATGTCGTCGTAGAACGTCGGCGTCGTGTAGTCGAGGTACGGGATCACGCCGTCGGCCTCGTTGAGCTTCTGCCACGAGTTCGCGACGTCCACGGACACGCCGCTGGCCGGTGCCGGAGCGCCCTTCATCGCCGGCAGGTTGTCCGTGTCGACGAGCACCTTGGCCGCGTTGGCGTCCGTGATGAAGTCGATGTACGCCGCGGCGACGTCGGGGTTCTTGGCCGACGCGGTGATCGCGAACGGCAGCGACTCGCCGCCGAGCGAGACCGGGCTGGCGGGGTCCTTGCCGGGCATCAGCATGAAGCCGACCTTGTCGCCCATGCGCGTCGTCAGATCCGCCGTGACCCACGTGCCGGCGATCAGGTACGGGCTCTTGCCCTTCGCGAACGCCTGCCAGGCGGGGTCGTAGCCGGTGCCGTTGAAGTTCTTGTTGAAGTAGCCCTTGTTGACCCAGTCGGTGATCTTCTGGGCGCCCTCGGTGAACGTCGGGTCGGCAAACGTCGCGCCCTGCTTGGAGAACACGAAGTCGCGGATCTTCTGCTTGTCGGCGGTCTGGCCGAGCACGCTCTCGAACTCGTGGATGCCGGGCCACTTGTCGAGGTTGCCGAACATGATCGGCACCTGGCCCTTGGCCTTCGCGGCGGCCAGCGACTGCTCGAACGCGTCGAGCGTCGTCGGCGGCGTCGGCACAAGGTCCTTGTTGTAGAAGACGCCCACGATCTCGCCCATCTGCGAGAGGCCGTAGAGGTCGCCGGAGCCGAACTCCTTGCCGTCGGACGAGAACTTGTTGAGGTCCAGCAGCAGGCTCGAGTAGCGCGAGTCCCAGCCGTAGACCTTCGCGTAGTCGCCGATCGGCCGCAGCAGCTGCGCCTTCACGAGCTGGCCCATGACCCCGTAGCCCTGGTTGGCCTCGACGACATCGGGCGCCTTGGGGCCGGAGACCGCGAGCTTGACGGTCTTCTGGAGATCGTCGAAGGACTTCGAGACGCGGTTGATCTTGACGTTCGGGTACTTGGCCTGGAACTGGGCGTTGAGCGCCTTCATCTCCTTGTTCTGGCCGCCGCGGACCTCCTGGTCCCAGACCGTCAGCGTGACGTTCCCGGCCTTGGCGATGTCGGGCTTGGTCGCCTCGGCGGTGGCCGCCGGGGTCGCCGCCTTCTTCTTGGACGCGTTGTCGCTGCCCGGTGCGGCACCACAGCCGGCGGCGAGCGCCATCAGCGCCACCGCGGCGCCGGCGCACATCCTCCGTGAACTCACTGGTCCTCCTTCATCGCTGCAGACGGCTGGCGCACTGGCGACGTCAGCCCGTGTTCAGCGCCCTCCTCCAAGAGCGCCCTCAGAGTGACCGCGCCCGCGACCGCGGTCGGGACCCTCACCGACAGTGAGGCATACAACACGGCCCAGCGCAAGCGCTGCTCGAGCGGCTCGCCCCAGTGGTCGGCCCACACATAGGCGCAGGCGAACAGATCGCCGGCGCCGGTCGTGTCGACCGTCTCGACGTCGACGCCGGGGACGCGCACCGTGCCATCGACGCCCGTGGCGAGCGCGCCCTCGGAGCCGAGCGTGACCACCACGACCGGCGTGATCTGCGCCAGCGCCGCGGCGGCCGCCTCGGCGTCGGACGCGCCGGTGAGCAGGAGCGCCTCGCGCTCGTTGACCAGCAGCGCGCGCGCGTCGCGCAGGTCGGGCAGCTTGCCCCCGGCCAGCGCCCGCGCGTCGACGTCCCCGACCGTCGCGTACAGCCGCGCGCCCGCCGGCACGAGCGACAGGCGCGAGAGCGACAGGATCACCGCGCGCGGCTCGACGGCGGCGAGCTCAGCGGCGGTCGGGCGCTCGCCCGGGTCGAACGTCGCCATCGCACGGTCGCCGTTGGTCGGCATGATCACGGTCACCGGCGTGCGCTCGACGAGCCGCCCGTCCCAGCGCACGCCGTCAGAGGCCAGCAGCGCGCGCATCATCTCGCCCGGCTCGTCGGTGCCCAGCGGCGAGACGAGCGAGCTCGTGAGCCCCAGCCGCGCGGCGCCGATCGCGCCGATCGCGCCGCCGCCCGGCGAGCGCAGGAAGTCGTGCGCAAGGCGCTCCTCCCCCGGGCCCGGGACGGCCTCGAGGCCCTCCATCGTGAGGTCGAGGAACCCCGGCTCGCCGATCGCGACGTCAACCACGCGGGAACGCCTCCTGCAGCGCGGGCAGCCGCTCGCGGTAGCCGTCGAAGATCTCGCGCGCGACGCGGACCGACGGCACCAGCGGGTGCAGCGACAGCGCCTTCACGGCCAGCTCGCGCGAGCCCAGCAGCGCCGCGTCGATCGTCGTGCGCTCGACGTCCTTCATCGTGTCCACCAGCGCGCGGGCGTGCGCCGGGACCTGCCCGATCGCCACCGGCACCGGGCCGGCGCGCCCGACCACGCACGGCACCTCGACCACCGCGCGCTCGTCCAGGAACGGCAGGCTGGAGCGGTTGGCGGTGTTGAGGATCAGCACCGCGCGCGTGTTGAGCGCGATCGCCTCGAGCACCGCCATCGCCTCGTTCTCGTAGCCGCCGTTGGCGTCCGCATCGTGCTCGGAGGGGTCGCCCGCGGCGCTGCGCGCCTCGGCCATGTACGTGCGCTCGCGGTCGTGGCGCGTGGCGCGCCACGCCGCGAGCGCCTCTCGGGGACCCCCGTCCTGGGCATAGAAGTCGCGCTGCTGGGAGAGCAGGAACGCGCCGCGCGGAGCGGCGCTGTCGCGGATCGCGTTGACCGTGTCCGACGCGTAATAGAAGTAGTAGAGGTACTCGTTGGGGACCATCCCGAGCGAGCGCAGCCACTCGGCGCCGAACAGCCGCCCCTCCTCGAAGCCCAGGCGCGCGTCGTCCTCCAGCAGCGCGTCGAGCAGCTGCGTCCCGGTCGAGTCGCGCACGCCCTTCAGCCAGCCGAGGTGGTTGAGGCCGAAGTAGTCGAACCACAGGTCGGCCGGGTCGCGGCCGAGCGCCGCGGCGACGCGCCGGCACATGCCCGAGGGCGAGTCGCAGATGCCCACCGCGCGCTCGCCGAGCACCTGCTGGACGGCCTCGGTGACCATCCCGGCGGGGTTCGTGAAGTTGATCAGCCAGGCCTTCGGCGCGTGCTGCGCGATCGTCTCGGCGAGCCGCACCATCACGGGGATCGTGCGCAGCGCGAAGCAGATCCCGCCCGGGCCGGTCGTCTCCTGCCCGAGCACGCCGAGGCCGAGCGGCACGTCCTCGTCGACCACGCGGCCCTCGAGCTGGCCGACGCGGATCGCGCAGAACACGTAGTCGGCGCCCTCGACGGCGTCCACGAGGTCCGTCGTGGAGCGGAACGGCAGCCGGTCGCCGTGCTCGCCGGCGAGCCCGTCGAGGACGTGGCCGATGCGCTCGAGCCGCGCGCGCGTCGACGTCGTGCAGGACGACCTCCTCGAGGCCGAGCCGCTCCGCCTTGGCGAGCAGCGCGCCGTAGACGAGCGGGACGCGGAAGCCGCCGCCGCCGACGATGGTCAGTTTCATGCGATCGTCACCTCGATCCCGGCGGAGTCCACGGCGGCCCGGCAGGCCGCGGGCAGCGGCGCGTCGGTCACGAGCTGGTCGAGCGACTCCGGCCCGCACACCCGCACGACGCCGCTCATCGCGAACTTGGCGGCGTCGGCGAGCAGCACGACGCAGTCGGCCGCCGCGATCATCAGCCGCTTGATCGGGACCTCGACCATCGTCGTGTCCCACACGCCGAGGTCGGAGTCCACGGCGCTCGTGCCCGAGGATCGCCACGTCGGCCTTGAGCTGGCGCAGCGAGTCCTCGGCCAGGACGCCGACGAGCGAGCGGTAGTTGCGGCGGACGATCCCGCCCGGGAGCACGAGCTCGATGTCCGGGTCGGGCATCAGCTCCTCGACCACGGCGAGGTTCGTCGTCACCACCGTCAGCTTGCGCCCGTGCAGGTGGCGCGCCAGCTGCAGCGTCGAGGTGCCGATGTCGATCATCACCGTCTGGCCGTCCTCGACCAGCGCGGCCGCGGCGGCGCCGAGGCGGTCCTTGACGTCCAGGCGCTCGACCTCGATCTGGCTGAAGCGCGGCTCGTGCCCGGAGTCGACCGCGCCGCCGTGGACGCGCTCGAGCTTGCCGTCGCGGGCGAGCGCGGACAGATCGCGCCGCACGGTCATCTCCGACACGCCGAAGCTCTCGGCGAGGTCGGACACGTGGGCGCTCCCCCCGCGGACGGCGCGCAGGATCTCTTGACGGCGCTGGGCGGGAAGCAGCGTCATGGTCTGTTCGATGCTGTTCGCAACGGTCAGACTTCTATCAGCTTCGAACTCGGGGTGCGTCAAAAATGCAAATGGACCTTGGGGCAGGTCGCGCCCGGGTCCCCCATCCCGCTGCCGGGTGAGGTGCGAAAGCACGTGCCGAAGCGGAAGCGCCCGTGCCACGCCGTCGGGAGCGTGGCGGTCACCGTCGACGTGTAGTGGCCGGCCGAGGTGCGCTTGACCTTCCCGCTCACGCGCAGCGACGCGGTCTTGGCGCCGCGCCGGCCGAGGTAGAAGAGCGTCGGCTCCGACAGCCGCACCGGCTTGGGCACCGTGTAGCGCTGGTAGAGCCGGACCACGCCCGGCTTGACGGCGCGGAACGAGAGCGTGAACGAGGGCACCGTGAAGACGTCAGCCGCTGCGACGTCAGCCCCTGGGCGGCGGCGACGACCCGCAGGCGGTGGTTGCGGTCGAGCACCGGCTTGAACGCGAAGGCGCCCTGGGCGTCCGTCGTCGCCCGCTCGATCATGCGATACGAGCCCTGATACGGGTAGCGTTGGCCTTCGAGGATGACGGCTTGGCCGGCCACGGGTGTGGTGCCGTCGAGCAGCGTCCCGGTGACCTCGTGCGCTCGCCCGTAGCGCACGGACTGGTCCGTGACGTGGACTTCGAGCGCCGGAGCGGCCTGCGCCGCGGCAGGAACGACGAACGGCGACAGCAACAGCAGAGGGAGCGCGATCCGCACTCCGTTCGAGGGTAGCGGCGGCCGACTTGACGGGCCCGAAAACCAGGAATAACGTTGCATCGCTGCTTGTGCGATGTCGTTCGAACAGGTGCGTGCGTGTGAGAGGAGCGAGGGTGAGAGGTCGGATCGGGCTGGTCCTGGCGACGGCGGCAGTCGTCGGCTTGGGGGCATCGGGCACGGCGCGGGCGGCGGCATACACCGCCTCGAGCGCCGTGAAGATCAACGTGATGGGCGAATGGGCCCATCCGGATGACGACACGAGCATCATCGGGCCGTGTGGCGTCTGGCACCAGCGCTTCGGCGTCAACTGCGGGATCATCATGGTCACCCGCGGCGAGGGCGGCGGCAACGCCGTCGGCTCGGAGATCGGCCCCGCGCTCGGCCTGCGGCGCGAGAACGAGGACCGGATCGCGCACTACCGCTCCGGTACCGTCGACATCTTCAACCTCGACCGCGTCGACTTCTTCTACAACCAGAGCGCGCCGCTGACTCAGTACTTCTGGAACCACGACGAGGCGCTGCGCCGGATCACGCGGATCATCCGCATGACCCAGCCGGACATCTACATCGGCTTCACGCCGACGCTCGGCGCCGGGCACGGCAACCACCAGCAGGCCGGCCGCTTCATCTGGGAGGGCATGCAGGCCGCCGCCGACCCGAACATGTTCCCCGACCAGCTGACGGGGCCGAACGCGCTCTCGACCTGGCAGGTCAAGAAGGCGTTCTCCGGCGGCGCCACGGCCGGCACCGGCGGCACCACCACGGCCGCCGACTGCACGACGGGCTTCACGCCGACCGGGCTCGACAACGTGTCCGGCGTCTGGACCGGCTACGACTCGCCGTACCTGTGGCCGACCGGCAACGTCCAGGGCAAGCCCGCGGGGACGCCGAAGATCTGGGCGCAGGTCGCCTCCGAGGGCCAGTCCGCGTACCCGACGCAGAGCCGCACGATGCAGATGGGCACGATCAACCCCGGCTGCTCGCGCTTCGGCATGACCAACAACTTCGTCCCGTTCCAGCCGAACGTCAACCCGGACGGGACGCTCAACGCCGCCGCCGGCAAGGACGACGCGATCCTCTACGGCGCGACCAAGCCGGACCCGGGCGGGCTGCCGCTGGGCACGCTCGAGTACCTGACGTTCTCGCAGTTCTACAACGCGCCGGGCACGCCGTTCACCGCCACGCTGCACATGAAGTCCGGCTCCGGGACGATCCCCGCGGGCACGGCCGCGCTGAGCGTGCCGGCGGGCTGGACCGTCAGCGCAGCGAAGGCGACGCCGGCCGTCGGCGCGGCGGAGGCGACGCTGACCTTCACGGTCACCCCGAGCGCCACCGCCGCCGTCAACGCCAACTACCGCATCGCCGCCAACTGGACCGCCGGCGCGGCCAAGGGCTACACCGACCAGGTGGTGCGCGTCGTCTCCCCCGTCGAGGGCCGCTTCCATCGCTGGGGCAACTGGGACGAGTACGACAGCTGGCTCAAGAACACCGCGCCGGCCGCCAACCGGCTCGGCCGCTCGGCGGCGATCCAGACCGTCGCGGTCGGCAGCTCGATCACGATTCCGGTCGACGTCCACAACTGGTCGGCGACCGCCCAGAGCGGCTCGGTCAGCCTGACGCTGCCCCCGGGGCTGAGCGCCGACGCGACCTCGAAGGACTACTCGAACCTCGCCCCGGGCGCGGACACGACGGTCAACTTCGTGGTGTCCAACACGTTCACGAACTCGACGCTGCCGACGACCGCCACCCCGGCCGACTCCCAGGCGGCCAACCTCAGCGTCCGCATCACCACGTCCTACGTCGGGCGGCTCGGGCTTCGAGGACCTGACGCTCGGCATCGTGCCCAAGACGACGATCCCGGCGGCGACCGCCGCGCCCACCCTGGACGGCGTCGAGAGCGCGGGCGAGTACACGGGCGAGGCGCTCGAGATCGGCCGCAAGTGGGAGCCGGGCGGCTCCACGCGCGACTGCTCGCCGGTCGGCGTCGACTGCGGCTCCTCCGGCGCGCCGGGGACCGACTCCAGCACCTACGCCAAGATCACCCGCTCCGGCGAGAATCTGTACTTCTTCATCCACGTCAAGGACGACTTCCAGTCCTACGCGGTCAAGCCCGAGGAGTGCGTCGCGCACTGGCTCGCGGACTCGGTCGAGATCCTGATCGACCCGCGCGGCAACGCCTCGCAGGTGCTCAAGGACACCGCCAACACGTTCAAGCTCGGGATCTTCCCGTTCTCGAACGACCCGACGAACTCCAACGGCAACGGCGTCAACGGGCCGTGCTGGGAGCGCGACGCCGACAACCACCAGGGCTACGCGACCGGCCCGCTGGCGTCGACGGTCAACGACGCGCCGAACGCGCCGGGCGTGCAGGTGAAGTCGACCGCCACGTGGGTCGGCTCCAACGACACGGGCGTCAGCCACTCCTACGGCGCCGCGGGCGGGTACAACCTCGAGGTCAAGATCCCGCTGGCGGACCTGCCGGCGGCGGTCAACCCGGCGGACTTCGGGCTCAACATCACGCCCTACGACGAGGACGACACGTCCGCCGCGGGCACGACGACGCTGCGCCACATCGACCTCTCGACGCGGATGGCGTGGTCGACGTTCGGCTCCGTGCAGTCCGATCCCTACCGCTGGGGCCGGGCCGTGATGGCCGGCTACACGCCGCCCGGCTCGCTGCCGACGACGCCGGCCGCGCCCGACGTCTCGCATCCGAACCTGGACGGCGTGAACTCGCCGGAGACGATCGCCGCGTCGGCGCGCAACGGCGTGCCGATCTCGGGCCGCACGCCGGCTCCGGCGAACGACTCGATGGCGATCTCGAACGTGATCCTGACGCCGCAGTCGCTGTCGTATGACATCGACGCGACCGGCGCCGGCAGCGCGCGCACGTTCCTGTGGACCGGGGAGAAGGGCTACATCCCGGTCTGGAACACGAGTTGCACGGTGGCCAACGACCCGGCGCCGGACTTCGGGTTCACGGCCTGCGCGCTGACCGACGGTTCGATCCCCCCGTGGGGCACGGACATGAGCGGGCGCGTCGTGCGCGACCAGACGACGGCGGTCACGGCGGGCAAGCAGCGGGTCTCCATCCCGCTCGACGCCGCCGGCTTCGCGAAGCTGGCCAGCGGCGGCTCGGCGCTCGTCTCGTTCGAGACGCCCAACGACGAGGTGCAGGCGTTCGACGTGCCGCTTGCGGCGACGTCGACGACCGGGCCGGTCAGCGGCACGGTACCGGCGACGCTGTCGCTGTCGCTCGGCGCCCCGGCATCGTTCGGGCCGTTCACCGCGGGCGTGGCGAAGGACTACTTCGCCGCCACCACGGCGACGATCGTGTCCTCCGCGGGCGACGCGACGCTCAGCGTCTCTGATCCGAGCAGCGTCGCGACCGGGCATCTCGTCAACGGTTCGTTCTCGCTCCCGCAGCCGCTTCAGGCCCGGGCGCGCAACGCGACCAACACGGGCACGGCGTACAACAACGTCGGGTCCTCGGCGGCGCCGCTGAACCTGCTGACCTACAGCGCGCCGATCAGCAACGACGCGGTGGCGCTGGAGTTCAAGCAGTCGATCGGGGCCAACGACGCGCTGCGCACGGGGACGTACTCCAAGACGCTGACGTTCACGCTGTCGACGACGTCACCGTAGGACCAGGCGCTCGCCGACGGCGAGCGCACGCACGCCGGGCTCACCGGGGGCGAAGCGGATCGGGAGAGGGGATCCGCCGAGCCACTCGGTGAGCCGGGCGGGCTCGCCCGCAAGCTCGATCCAGGTGATGCCGGGGCCGCTCCCGCCCGGGTCGGCGACGCCGGTGTCGCGCTGGATGAAGAACGGCAGGTAGGCCGCGGTGAGCGCCTCGGGGACGCCGGTGAGGTCGGCCCCGAGGCTCTCGCGGGCGATCCGGTACAGGCTCGTGCCGAGGCGGCCGGCGACCGCGTGGATGTCGGGCACGGCCACGGCCCACGCCATAAGGCCCTCGCCGACCGCGTCGATCCTTCCGGCCAGCGCCCGGCCGACCGGCGAGCTCTCGGCCTCCTCGCGGTCGCGCACCGCGATCAGCTCGAGGTAGCCGGCGCCGAGCGGGACGATCCGGTTGTGCGTCCCCTGGCCGACGTGGCGCCCGCCCTCGTGCACCGGCAGGCCGAGCTCGGCCTCGATGCGGGCCGCCGCGCGGTCCAGGTCGGCGGTGGCGTAGAGCACGTGGTCGATCACCATGGGCGCGTAGTCTGCCGCTGATGGGACGCATGCTGCATCTGGCCGACGTGCCTGAGGTGTCGATCGCGGACGGACGCTGGCAGCCGCTCAACGCGCCGCTGGGGATCACGAACTTCGGCGTCAGCGCCGTGGCGATGGAGCCGGGCGAGGCGCTGGACATCGAGCACGACGAGGCCGAGTCCGGCCACCAGGAGCTCTACATCGTCGTGTCGGGGCGGGCGCGGTTCCGGCTCGGCGACGACGAGGTGGAGGCCGGGCCGGGCGACGTCGTGGCGGTCGCCGATCCCGCCGAGACGCGCGACTACCGCGCCGTGGAGCCGGGGACGCGGATCGTCTGCATCGGTGCCGGGCCGGGCGCGCAGGAGCCGTTCGGCGAGTGGATCGCGCGGGCGGCCGCGTCTTGAGCGAGGACGTCATCGCGCGCGTGCGCGCGCTCGAGAGCGTGCTGACCCAGCGCGGCTGGGTCGACCCGGCGGCGCTCGACGCCCTCGTCGAGACCTACGAGACGCAGGTCGGGCCGCGCAACGGTGCGCGGGTCGTCGCGCGCGCCTGGCTGGACGGCGCGTTTCGCACGTGGCTGCTGGAGGACGCGACGGCGGCGATCGAATCGCTGGGCTTCGCGGGGCGCCAGGGCGAGCACATGCACGCCGTCGAGAACACGCCCTCGCTGCACAACCTCGTCGTCTGCACGCTCTGCTCGTGCTACCCGTGGCCGGTCCTCGGGCTCCCGCCGGTCTGGTACAAGTCGGCCCCCTACCGTTCGCGCGCCGTCTCGGACCCGCGCGGCGTGCTGGCCGACTTCGGCGTGACGCTCCCCGCCTCGACGGCGATCCGCGTGTGGGACTCGACCGCCGAGTTGCGCTATCTGGTGCTGCCGATGCGGCCCGCGGGCACCGAGGGCTGGGACGAGGACGCGCTGGCCGCGATCGTGACGCGCGACTCGATGATCGGGACCGGCGTGCTGTGAACGGCGCGCACGACATGGGCGGTGTGCACGGGTTCGGCCCGGTCGTCGCCGAGCCGGACGAGCCGGTCTTCCACGCGGACTGGGAGCGGCGCGCGTTCGCGCTGACGATCGCGATGGGCGCCACGGGCGCGTGGAACATCGACATGTCGCGCTCGGCGCGCGAGGACCGGCCGCCCGGCGAGTACCTCTCATTGTCGTACTACGAGCTCTGGCTCGCGGGGCTCGAGCGGCTGGTGGAGGGCATCTCGTGGCCGCTCGCGCCGCTGGCGGCGGCCGATGTGGCCACGATGCTCGCGCGCGGCGGGCCTGCGTCGCGCTCGTGCTCGCGGGCGGCGCTGTTCGCATCCGGCGCGCGCGTGCGCGCGAAGAACCTCAACCCCACGGGTCACACGCGGCTGCCGCGCTACGTGCGCGGCAAGGTGGGAGAGATCGTCGCGGTGCACGGCTGCCACGTGTTCCCGGACGCGCACGCGGCGGGCGGCGGCGAGGACCCGCAATGGCTCTACACCGTCCGCTTCTCCGGGCCCGAGCTCTTCGGCCCCCAGGGCGACCCGACCGTGAGCGTGTCCGTCGACGCGTTCGAGCCCTACCTGGAGGCGGCGTGACGCCCGCGCGACAGGCCGCCGCCTCCGCGGCCGCGGAGGGCGGCCCGCCCGCGCCCCGCGCCGGCGCCGGCGCCGGCGAGCCTGCCCTCGGCGCCGACAAGCCCGCGCCTCTCGGCGGGGCCGCCGCGGCCTCTCCCCCCGAGCCCGGACCGTTCGCGGCGCCGTGGGAGGCGCAGGCGTTCGCGCTCGCCGTCGCGCTGCACGAGCGCGGGCTGTTCACGTGGCCCGAGTGGTCGGCGGCGCTCGGCGCGGCGCTGCACGAGCAGGACGACTACCACCGCGCGTGGCTCGCCGCGCTCGAACGTCTCGTCGTGGCCAAGGGCGCAGCCTCCGATGCCGCGCTGTCCTCCTACGCCGCCGCCTGGGCGCGCGCGGAGGCGCGGACGCCGCACGGCACGGCGATCGAGCTGTCGGACGCGGACTTCACGTAGCGCAGCCGCGCGACCGTCGCAGCCGGCTGGGTCACCGCCTCACGCCACGTCACGCGGACGATCGCGTCGCCGGCGAGCCGCGCCTCGCGCACTGCGTCGTGATGGCGCGCCAGGTCGTTGTCGTGCGTGCCGCCGCCGTCGGCCTCGATGATCAGGCGCCGGTGCGGCCAGCGGAAGTCGGGATAGAGCGGGCCGCCGCGCTCCAGCGGCGCGTTCACCTCCGGGTCCTCGAAGCCGGCCTCGCGGATCAGGTCCAGCACCAAGTCCTCGAGCACGCTGCGGGTGGGCTGGACGTCGGCCACGATCCGCCGCAGCTCGCTACTGCGCGCGCGTGCGAGCTCGGGCGTGGTCGCCAGCTTGCGGTTGAACGCCTCGCGGACCGCGCGGCGCAGCGCGACGAACTCCAGCACAGGCGCGCAGTCCTCCAGCGTCCGCGCCGGCGGCGTGACCGGGACGTTGCGGTGGCGGGTGCGCTCCGGGTTGCGGGTGCGATGGATTCGAATCTGCGGTCGCGCGCGCCGCGCGGTTCCTTCCACCGTCACGTCGATAGGGCGCCCGTCCCACGGCACGAGGCGCCGCAGCGCCCCGGCCGCGTAGTGACTGAGCACCGCGCCCTCACCGCACGCCTTCACCGCCGTGCCAGCTTCGCGACCTCTGTGTCGGTCTTGGGCTCTCCTGTGACCACAAACCGACACGGTCACAGGAAACGTGTGACGGATCTACACGCGTTCGTTACGGATTTACGCGCAGGCTCGCGATCTGCGTGCTGGTGTCCTCGAACTCGATCTCGAAGATGCCGTCGATCGTCGCCTTGAAGGAGACCGGCGTGACCAGGCCCTTCTTGACGTCCTTCATGATGTTGTAGCCGTGGATGTGCACCTCGAGGTCGCGCGGGGCCTTGATCTGGAAGTGCACCGTGTCGCCCTTGTTGACCTCGAGCTTGACGACGCTCGAGCCGGTCAGGAGCGGACCGGGCGCCGACGCCGCGTCCGTGGTCTCCGATCCGCCGCCGCCGCGCAGGAGCAGGAAGGCGCCGACGAGCACGACGACGGCCGCGACCAGCAGGCCCGCTCGAACCCGCCCGCTCATGCCTCGTACCCGGCGGCTCGTCCGGCCTTCGCCACGCGCTGCGCCATCTTGCGGTTCGCCTCGTCGATCATCTCGCCGTCGAACGTCGCCGCGCCGTGGCCGGCGGCGTGCGCCTCATCGTAGGCGGCGAGCATCGCCTCCGCGCGCTCCCATTCCTCCCGCGCGGGAGAGAAGACCTCGTTGACGATCGCGATCTGGCCCGGGTGGATCGTCCACTTGCCGTCCATGCCCAGGGCGCGCGCGAGCCGCGAGCGCGTCCGCAGCCCCTCGTCGTCGCCCACGCGCGCGTACGGGCCGTCGATCGCCTGGATGCCCGCCGCCCGCGCAGCGATGACGAGCCGCGAGTACACGTAGTTGAGATGGTCGCCCGGGTAGCCCTCCGGCGCCGCGCCGATCGTCGTGATCGGGATGCCGACCGCCGCGCTGTAGTCGCCCGGCCCGAAGATCAGCGTCTCCATGCGCGGGGAGGCGGCGGCGATCGCCTCGCAGGCGATCAGCCCGGTCGCGTCCTCGATCTGCGCCTCGATGCCGATGCGCCCCAGCTCCAGCCCGTGCGCGAGCTCGATCTGGGTCAGCAGCTTGTCGGTCATCTCGACGTCGCCGGGCGTGCGGACCTTGGGGAGCATGATCGCGTCGAGCTTGTCGCCGGCCCGCTCGACCAGCGCGATCAGATCGCGGTAGTAGTGCGGCGTGTCGGTGCCGTTGACGCGCACCACGACGGTCATGGCGCCGAAGTCGAGCGTGCCCAGCGCCTCGATCACCCGCTCGCGCGCGCTGTCCTTCTCGTTCGGGGCGACGGCGTCCTCGAGGTCCAGGAACACCTCGTCGGCGTCGAGCCCCGGCGCCTTGGCCAGGAAGCGCTCGGAGGACCCGGGGATCGCATGGCAGGTTCGGCGTGATCGCTGCATTGGCCGGGGATCGTAGCCTCACTGCCATGCCAGAGCTCCCGGAGGCCGAGCGCGCGCGGCTGCAGATCGAGCGGGCGCTGAACCGCGAGATCGTCGCGGTGGACGACCGCGACAGCTACGTCTCCCGCCCCCACGCCCCCGGTGAGATCTCGGCGGCGCTGACCGGCCGCAGGCTCACCAAGGCCCACCGGCGCGGGAAGTTCCTGTGGGTGGAGACCGACGGCGGGCCGGACCTGGGCCTGCATCTCGGCATGGCCGGCCGGATCGTGCTCGACGAGGCACCGGTCGGCTGGGACCGCTTCGCGCTCGAGTTCGCCGACGGCGGCCGCCTCGCGCTGCGCGACAAGCGCCGGCTCGGGCGGGCCGTGATCGAGCCCGACCTCAGCCACGTCGGTCCCGACGCCGCCGAGGTCTCACGCGCCGCGTTCCGCGAGCGGGTCGGGCGCGGGAACATCGCGATCAAGGCGCGGCTGCTCGACCAGGGCTCGATCGCGGGCGTCGGGAACCTGCTCGCCGACGAGACGCTGTGGCAGGCCCGGCTGCACCCGCGGACGCCGGCCGGCAGCCTCAGCGAGGAGCAGCTCGACGAGTTGCGGCGCAAGCTGCGCGCGGCCGTCCGCAGCGCGGTCCGCAAGGGCGGCGTCCACACCGGCGACTTCATCGGACACCGCAAGCGCGGCGGGCACTGCCCGCGCTGCGGCACCGAGGTCGAGCGCGCCACGATCGGCGGCCGGACGACGTTCTGGTGCCCGCACTGTCAGGTGCTCTGACGGATCGCGTCGACCGCCTCCTCGTAGGACAGGCCGGTCCCGGTCAGCAGGTCGGTCGCGGTCGAGCGGATCTGGCCCACGATCACGCTCACCGACAGGTTCGTCGTGCCCTCGAGCACACGGGTCGCACTCGCGGCGGCGCGGACCGCGTGCCCGCGCACCTCGTCCAGCTCGCCCTCGAACGCGCGCACGGCGGCGGCGAGCTCGCCCAGCGCGTCGGCCACGTCCGGCGGGACGTTCTCGTCGAGTCCCAGCGCCCGCATCGCCCCGCGCGCCAGCACGCGCACGTTGCGCACGGCGAGGTCGATCCGCTGGGCCGCGTTGACGTAGAACTCCACCGTGCTCAGCGCCCGGCGGCGGGCCGGCGAGAGCCGGATCGTCTCGCGGCTCTCGCGCGCCGCGCTCGCGAGCGCGGGCGCATCGATTGCCCGCGCGCGCACGAGCGCGAGCTCCGCGGCCTCGGAATCACGCGCGCGCAGCGCCCTGGCAATGTCCTCGATCGTGGCGGCCAGCTCATCCAGCAGCGGCCTGGCGGCATCGCGGACCAGCTGCAGCGGGTCGGCGGGCAGGACGACCGCCGCGACGACCAGCGCCACGACGCCGCCGGTCAGCGCGTCGAGCGCGCGCGCGAACGTCAACCCGTGGCTCGGCGGCGAGATCGTGAACACGAGCACGGTCGAGACGGCCACCTGGTTGACGAACAACGGGCTCGACCCGAAGAACAGCCCCAGCCCCATCGCGATGAACACGCCGACCGACATCTGGATCACGCCCGTGCCGATCTCGAAGGCGAGCACGTCGGCGACGGCGAGCCCGAGCGTGACCGCGAGCACGAGCTCGACCGCTCGCCGCGTGCGCTCGTGATAGCTCTGGCCGAGCGCGATCACCGCCGCGATCGGGGCGAAGAACGGCGTGTCGTGGCCCCACACGAGCTTGGACACGGTCCAGGCCACGCCCACCGCCACCGCGGCCTGCACCAGCGTCCGCCAGGACACGCGCACCCGCGTCCAGCGCGTGCGCATCGAGGTCCGCGACTCTTCCAGCAGCGGCGCGGCGTGGATCACAGGCCGCGACGGTACTCGACGAGGTCGAGTCCGAGCAGCGGCTCCTCCCACGGGCGGCCCGAGAGCGTCCAGCCCTCGCGCTCGTAGAAGGCGCGGGCGCGCGCCGCACCGCAGGGCGTGTAGAGGCGGATCGAGTCGTAGCCCTGGCGCGCCGCCTCCTCGAGCGCGAGCCGGTGCAGGCGCGGGGCCAGGCCCGAGCCCCACCAGGGCGGGCGCACGAACAGCATCCACAGGTGCGCTCGGCCGGGGATCCGCACATGGGCGCGGTCGCGCTCGGCCGCGTGGGTGATCCCGACGTGGCCCGCCTGCTCGCCCTCGGGGTCGAGCGCCATCGCGCACCAGGTGGTCGCGGAGCGCAGGCGCTCGCGGATCGAGCGGATCTCGAGCGTCCGCGGCGGCGGGCGCCAGTCGGCCGGCGCCCACGCCCGGTAGGACTCGAATCCGAGCCGGGTCGTGCCCGCGAGGGCCTGCGCGTCGTCGGGCACGGCGATGCGGATGTCCAGCGAGGCGACGTCCACGAACCGTCGACAGTAGCGCTCCTGGAGGAGCGAACCATGATTCTCACCCTTGAGTTGACAGTGAGTTTCGTGCAGATCCGGTCAACACCCCACCCCCACGGCTCAAGCGGCCCTGTCGCTTTGCCGAAACCGACAGGGAGTTGACCCGCCGGATCCTCGCAACCGCCCTCGCCGTCGCCGCCATGATCGCGGCCATCCTCGGCGTGCCCGCGACCGCGGACGATCCCACGCCGACGCCGTCCGCGGACGCGTCGCCCGTATCGACGGTCGAGACCGAGGCGCCGGCCGATCCCACCGTCGCGCCCACGCAGGCGCCCACGGAGGCGCCGACCGAGGCGCCCACCCAGGCGCCGACGGACACGCCGACCGAAGCTCCCACCGATACGCCCACGGCTGCGCCGACCGACACGCCCACGCAGGCGCCGACCGAGACCGCCACCGCCACGTCGGCGCCGACCAGCACGGCCACCGCGACCGCGACCGCGACGCCCAAGCGGCCCAAGCGGGCAGCGAACCGCTCGGTCACGAAGTCCGGCTCGGCCAAGGCCTGTACCTCAACTTCAACTCGAGGGTGCGTCAAGGTGGCGGCGACCCCGACCCCGGTCCCGGCGGTCCCCGCGCCGAAGCTGACCAACCATGACGGCAGCCCCGCCACGACGAACCCGAGCTTCTCGCTCTCGACTCCGGGCCCGGCCAGGATCGGTGTCCCGAACTTCTTCATCGACAAGTTCCGCATTCCTCCCTTCCTGCTCCCGATCTACCAGGCCGCCGGGATGCAGTACGGCATCCGCTGGGAGGTCCTCGCGGGCATCAACGAGATCGAGACCGACTACGGGCGCAACCTCAACGTGTCCTCGGCCGGCGCGCTCGGGTGGATGCAGTTCATGCCCTCCACGTGGAAGCAGTACGGCGTCGACGCGAACCGCGACGGCGTCAAGGACCCGTTCAACCCGGTCGACGCGATCTTCGCCGCGGCGCGCTATCTGAAGGCCGCGGGCGGCGACACCGACATCCGCCGGGCGATCTTCGCCTACAACCACGCCGACTGGTACGTGGACTCCGTGCTCCTGCGCGCCCAGGTCGTGGGCGGCATCCCGGGCGACCTCGTGGGCTCGCTCACGGGCCTGACCCAGGGCCGCTTCCCGGTCCGCGCCAAGGCGACGTACGCCGGCGCTCTCAAGAAGGCCGATCGCAAGACCACCGGCGCCAACGCCGCCGTCGTCGTCGAGTCCGACGCCACGCGCAAGAGCATCGACATCTACGCGAAGCGCGGCGCGCCGGTGATCGCCGTCAACGACAGCAAGGTCGTCCGGCTCGGCCGCTCAAAGCGCCTCGGCCGCTACGTCGTGCTGCAGGACGTCTACGGCAACACATACACGTACGGCCACCTCGGCAGCCTCGCGAAGACGTATCCCTCCCCCAAGCCGCACAAGGCCTCGCCGGGTGCCAAGCGCCGCGGGCTGGCGCAGGACAAGGCGCCCAAGCAGGCCGCCACCCACACGACGAGCGCCGATGCCCGGCGCGTGGCCGCGAACGCCGCGACCCCGGCTCCCACCATCGCCAAGGTCCGGCTCTTCGCCCATCCGGAGCGCACGAACGCCCGCGTCGCCGGCGGCTCCGCGCAGCTCGCGCCGAGCAACACGGCTTCTACGACGGCGCCGCTCGGCCTCGATCCCAAGGACTTCGTCGCCAAGCGGTTCGCCAAGGGCGCCTCGATCCTCGGCGGCACCACGATCGGCCACGTCGGCAAGACCACGCCGGAGGCGCCGCACCTGCTCTTCGAGATCCGGCCGGCCGGCCGCGGCGCTCCGCGCATCGACCCGAAGCCGATCCTCGACGGCTGGAAGCTGCTCGAATCCACGGCCGTCTACCGCGCCAAGGGCAAGAACGCGCTGTTCGGCGCCGACGCCGACGAGCCCACGGTCGGTCAGATCATGCTCATGAGCAAGGAGACGCTCGCCCAGCGCGTCCTCGCCGACCGCCGCGTCAGCATCTACGACTGCGGCCGGACCGACATCCGCTCCGGCGCGATCGACCGCCGCGTGCTCGCCACGATCGAGTACCTGGCGTCGAGCGGCCTGAAGCCCACGATCTCGTCGATGAAGTGCGGGCACGGCCTGATGACGGTCTCCGGGAACGTCTCCGAGCACTCGACCGGCACGGCGATGGACATCGCGGCCGTCAACGGCATCAACATCTACGGCCACCAAGGACCCGGCTCGATCACCGACGTGACGATCCAGCGCCTGCTCGCCCTGCAGGGCACGATGAAGCCGCACCAGATCATCTCGCTGATGACCTTCAAGGGCACCGACAACACGCTCGCGATGGCCGATCACGCCGACCACATCCACGTCGGCTGGCGCCCGCTCTACGGCGACAACAAGGAGGCGGCGAAGCAGATCGACGCGATCCTCAAGCCGAAGCAGTGGATCAAGCTGATCGACCGGCTCGGTCACATCGACAACCCGACGGTCGCGGCGACCCCGTCGAAGTACGCGATCAAGGTCAAGACCGCCTCCACCGCCCCGGCCGGCGACTAGTTCCCGGCGCGGCGCCAGATAAGATGCGCCTGCGTGGCCACCGCTGAGACCAAGGCGCAGATCGAACAGGCGATCGCCAGCTTCCAGACGCAGGTACCGGCGCTGGTGAAGCTCAAGCTGGTCTTCGAGCTCGAGCTGCGCGGGCGCGGTGACATCCAGCTCTTCCGGGTCGAGGTGCCAGGTCCGAAGATCACGCGCGACATCGCTTCCGACGCGAAGGTCCGGCTCTCGATCCCGCGCACCGAGTTCAACGAGCTGGCCAAGGACGGGTCGATCCGCCACTGGCGCGAGTGCTTCGCGTCGGGGCACGTGAAGGCCAGCGGGCCGCCCGAGATCCTGAAGCTGATCCAGAACGTCGTGGAGCGCCAGGAAGAGCGCACCCGCACGCGCAAGCTAAAGGCGCGCTAGCTCGGTCAGCGCGTCGGGGCTCGGTGCCCGCTCGCCGCGCTCCATGGCGTGCACGAGCGCGACGACGCCGTCGTTGAGCGGAGTCGGGATGCCGTGCTCGCCCGCCCGGCCGGCGACGCCGCCGTTGACCACGTCGACCTCGGTGGCGCGGCCGGCCTCGAGGTCCTGCAGCATCGACGGCTTCGTCGGCCCGGCGACCTCCATGAGCTTGTCGATGTCCAGGCGGTGGGGGTCGACGCCGAGGACCGGCTCGAGCGTGAGCCGCTCCGCCGTGCCCACCTTGAGGCCCTCCGCCCAGATGCCGGCCGCGACGGTGCGGCCGTCGGGGTGCTGGGCCACGGCGCCGTAGCGCAGGCCCGAGACCGCGCTCAGGCCCGTGAACGCGGTGTTGACCAGGAGCTTGGACCAGATCTGGCCGCGGATGTTGGTCGAGACGTGCGCCTCGCCGACCGCTTCGAGCGCGCGGGCCGCCTGCTGCGTGCGGTCGCGCACCGCGCCGTCGAGCTCGCCGACGATCATCGGCGCGACGGTGTCCCGGATCAAACGGCCGGGGCCGGCGTTGACCGCGCCCCACTCGACCAGGCAGGCGAGCAGGTTGCCGGGGCCGACGAGCTGTTCGATCCGGTCCTGGATCAGGCCGTTGCCGAGCGTGACGTACGCCTCGATCCCACCCCGCGCGGTGAGCGGCTCGAGCGCGGCCCGGTGGTACGGCGACTTGACGGCGATCAAGGCGAGGTCGAACGCGCCGTCGAGCGCATCGAGCGTCGCGACCGCGGGAATCCGCTGCGTGATCTCCACCCCGCGCTCCTCGAAGATCAGGCCGGGGTCGTTCATGCGCGCGGCGTGCTCGGCGTTGGCGTCGAGGACCGTGACGTCGACGCCGGCGGCGGCGAGCTTGGCGGCGGTGATGCCGCCGATCGCTCCGCCTCCGACGACGAGCACGCGCACCGCGCGCAGGTTAGAGCGTGCGCGGCCCTTCGCCGACGTAGACCGCGGTCGGCCGGATGAGGCGGCCGGAGCGCTTCTGCTCGAGGATGTGCGCCGACCAGCCCGCGCTGCGCGCGCACACGAACAGCGCGGTGAAGAGCGCGGCGGGGATCTGCGCGAAGTCGAGCACGACCGCCGACCAGAACTCGACGTTGGTGGCGAGCACGCGATCCGGCTTGCGGGCCCGGAGCTCGCGCAGGGCGGCGTCCTCGAGCGCCTCGGCGACGTCGAGGCGCCGGCTGCCCAGTTCGCGCGCCGTCCGGCGCAGGACGCGGGCGCGCGGATCCTCGGCGCGATAGACGCGGTGGCCGAAGCCCATGAGCCGCTCCCCGCGGTCGAGCACCTGCGCGACGTAGCGGTCGGCATCCCCGGACCGCTCGACGTCGTCGAGCATCCGCAGCACGCGCGCGGGCGCGCCGCCGTGCAGCGGGCCGGAGAGCGCGCCGGCGGCGGCCGACAGCGCCGCCGCGACGTCGGCCCCGGTGCTCGCCACGACGCGCGCGGTGAACGTGGACGCGTTCATGCCGTGCTCGGCGGCCGTGATCCAGTAGGCGTCGATCGCGCGGGCGTGCGCCGGGTCGGCCTCGCCGCGCCAGCGGGTGAGGAAGCGCTCGGCGCTCGTGGTCGCGCGGTCGACGGCGGCCTCCGGGACCGGCGTGCGGGCGCCGCGCGCCGACTGGGCTACGAACGAGAGCGCCAGCGCCGATGCGCGCGCGAGATCCTCGCCTGCCCGGTCGGCGTCGATGTCGATCAGCTGGCGCAGGTGCAGCACGGGCGCGAGCTGCGCCAGCGCCGCCTGCACGTCCGCGCGTGCGTCGCCGCTGCGGTGGGTGAGCGCGAGCGGCTCGTCGGCCGGCAGCGGCTCGCCGTCGACCAGCAGCCCCCACACCTGCTCGAAGGTCGCGCGACCGACCAGGTCCTCGATGTCGACGCCGCGATAGCGCAGCGCGCCGCCCTCCCGGTCGGGTTCGGCGATCTCGGTGGCGAAGGCGACCACGCCCTCCAGCCCGTCCGCGATCTCAGTCGTTGCGTTCATGGAGGGATTCTGGCAGTATCGTCAATATTGATTGGATCAATGTTGACGTCTGCGGAGGCCGCACGGCGGCTCGGCGTGAAGCCGGCGACGCTCTACGCGTACGTCTCCCGCGGGCTGCTCACGCGGCACGTCGCCCCGGACGGGCGCCGGTCCCTGTTCGAGTCCGCCGAGATCGAGCGCGTCGCCGCCCGCGCCCGTCGCGGCGGCCGCGCCGCAGCGCTCGAGGTGATCGTCGACACGTCGCTGACGCTGCTGGACCCCGCCGGAGCCCTCTACTACCGCGGGATCGACGCGACGAGGCTCGCGCGGGAGAGCACGTACGAGGACGGTCGCCGAGCTGCTGTGGGGCGGCGGCGACGGCACGGGGAGCGGGCGCGGCGCGGTGACCGGGCGCGGGCGGCGCGGCGAGCACGGGCGCGGGCGGCGCGGCGAGCGCGAGCGGCGCGGCGGGCGGGGGCGGCTCCGCGGGCGGGTGGCGGCCGCTGGCGATGCCCGGCGCTCCCGCGATTGGCGAGCCGGCGCCCGGGACGCGGCCGGCGGACCGGCTGCGCGTGATCGTGGCGTTGGCCGCCGCGGCGGACCCGCTGCGCGCGGATCTGCGCCCACCGGCCGTGCGGCACGCCGCGCGCGGCCTGATCGCGGCCATGGTCGACGGGCTGCCCGCGCGCGCGGTGGCGGTGAGCGACTCGATCGCCGCGCGGCTGTGGGCGGCGCTCGACGACCGGCCGCCCACGCCGGCCAGGCTGCGGGTGCTCGACGCGGCGCTGATCCTGCTCGCCGACCACGAGCTCGCGCTCTCCGCCCTGGCCGCGCGCGTCGCCGCGTCGGCGCACGCCGATCCGTACCTCGTCGTGCTCGCCGGCCTGTGCGCGCAGGGCGGCGTGCTGCACGGCGCGGCCGGTACCGCGGTCGAGCGGCTGCTCGCCGCGATCCCGGACGCGGCCGCGGTGCCCGCGGCACTGGGCGACCGGCTCGCCGCCGGCGAGCGGCTGCCGGGGTTCGGCCACGCCGTCTACCGCGGCGAGGACCCGCGCGCCGCCGTCGTGCTCGAACTGCTGCGGGCCGCCGACCCCGATCCGGCACGGCTCGCCGTGGTCGACGCGGTGCTCGCCACCGCCGGGCGCCACGACGGCCCCGCGCCGAACGTCGACCTCGCGCTCGGCGCCACCTCCCACTGCCTCGGCCTGATTCCCGGCGCCGCCGAGGCGATCTTCGCGATCGCGCGCAGCGCCGGGCTCGTCGCCCACGCGCTGGAGGAGTACCCATACCGGCTGCGCTTCCGGGCCCGCGCCGCATACGTCGGGCCGGCGCCGCGGGGATGAGCCGGGCGGCCGTGGTCAGGGTGCCGCGGGCGTGCGGCGCGCGAGCGCCAGCCCCGTGATCACCTCGCGCACGCACCGCTCGGCGACGAGCGCGGTGATGTCGGCGGAGCCGACCGCGGTCGGGGCCACCTCGACGATGTCCATCCCCACGAGCGCCACCCGCGACGCGATCTCGCGGCACGCCCAGAGCAGGTCCGCGCTCGTCATGCCGCCCGGCTCGGGCGTCCCGGTGCCGGGCGCGAACGCGGGGTCGAGCACGTCGACGTCCACGCTCAGGAAGACGGGGCCCGGGCCGACGCGGGCGAGCGCGCGTTCGACCACCGACCGGATCCCGAAGTCGCGCACGTCGTGCATGAATAGCGACGTGATCCCGCGCTCGTGCTGCCAGGCGAACTCCTTCTCTCCCGGCCAGTAGCCGCGCAGCCCGATCTGCACGTAGCGCGCCGGGTCCACGTGGCCCTGCTCGACGAGCCGGTACATGATCGATCCGTGGGAGAGCTCGACGCCGAACACCTCCTGTCCGGTGTCGGTGTGGGTGTCGAAGTGGATCAGGCCCACCGGCCCGCGGCGCGCCGCGACCGCGCGGATGTCCGGCTCGGCGATCGAGTGGTCGCCGCCGAGCACGATCGGCAGCGCCCCCGCGTCGAGCACCGAGCCGACGAGCGCCTCGATCGCCGCGTGCGTCCGGAGCGCATCGGCGGGCAGCACCGCGGCGTCGCCGAAGTCGACCACCCGCAGCTCCGCGAACCCGTCGACGCCCGCCTCCAGGTGCGGCCCGGGCGGGCACGACGCCGCGCGGATCGCCCGCGGCCCGAAACGCGCGCCCGGCCGGTCGGACACGAGGACGTCGGTGGGAGCGCCGACGATCGCGACGTCCACGCCCGCCAGCTCGGCGGCGTCCTGCGTGTACGGCATCCCCGAGAACGTGAGAAGCCCGGCGTAGTCGGGCTTCTCCCCGTACTCCCTCCAGCGCTCCAGCGGATCGATCATCCGCCGGAAGATACGTGTCCCCCCTACGCGCGGCAGCGTGGATCGACGTACACGTCGTCGATCTGCCAGTCACCCCCGAGGATCGGCGTGAACTTGAACCGCACCGCGGTCTGATCGGGCGGCAGCAGCGGCAGCAGGTTCGCCACCACGAGCATCGGCAGCGACGGGTGCCACGGCCCGCCGAGATCGACGCCGATCGGCAGCGTGACCCACACGCCGACCGAGGTCTGGACCATCACCGAGACGGTCATGGTCGAGAGCAGCCCGCTGTTCTTGCGCGCGAAGAAGCGCAGCGTGGGCTCGTTCAGGCCCACGCAGACCGGCGGCGTCGTCGCACTGGCGCCGGCCGGCAGCGAGAGCGACCGGGCGTCTCCGGCGGCCCCGATCTTCGGGCTCGCGTCGCCGGATACGACCTTCGCGCCGCCCGTCAGCGTCCAGCCGGCGGTCGAGCCCTCGAAGTCCCCGCCCGCGGCGAGCTTGTAGCTCCCCGCGTCGAGCCATGGCTTGAACGCCTGCGTGACCGCCGGGTCGCCGCAGTCGGTCGCCGTCGTGGTAAGGACGCCCGCTTGCGCGGGCGCCGTGAGCACCGCCGTGGCGGTGAGCGCAGCGCAGAAAGAGAGCGCCGCGCGGGTCGTCCGTGACCTCATCATGTCCCTTAAGTCGGCACGGGGGCCGGCCGATCACATAGGACACCTGTCGAACCGACGGCGAGTCACCGTATGCCCAGCCCCCTGACACCTCGCCTCGATGCCGGGACCGAGCGGCTGATCGCGGAAAAGCTCGACCGGCGCGCTCTCTCGCTGCCAGTCCGCGAGCGCGCGGTCGAGGCCGCCTTCGCGGCGGTGACACTGGTCGCGATGGTCGCGCTGGCGCTGCTCGCGACGCCGGTCCGCGCGTTCAACGCGCCGCTCACGCTGCTGTTCGTGGGCGTCTACGTCGCGCTGCACCGGCTCGAGTTCCAGGTCGGCGACGGCCACCTGGCGCCGACGCAGCTGCTCGTGGTCCCGATGCTCCTGCTGCTGCCGACGCCCGCCGTCCCGCTGCTCGTCGCCGGCGGGAACGTCGCCTCGCAGCTGGCCGACGTCGTGAGGCGCGGCCGCTCGCCGGAGCGGGTGCTGATCTCATTCAACGACGCGGCATTCGCGCTCGCGCCGGCCGCCGTCCTGGTCGCGTTCGGCGCGCAGACCTCGGCCTGGTCGCTGTGGCCCGCGTACGCGGCGGCGCTCGCCGCCCAGTTCGCGGCCGACTACACGCGGGAGATACTGCGCGCCGCGCTCGGCGCCGGCGTCGCGCCGCGCGTCGTGGCGCGCGAGCTGGCCGAGGCGCACCGCATCGACGGGCTGCTCGCCCCGCTCGGCCTGCTCGCCGCGATCGCGGCCGCGCCCGCGCCCGCCGCCGCGCTGCTCGTCCTCCCGCTGGTCGCGCTGCTGGCGTTCTTCGCGCGCGAGCGCGACGCGCGGATCGCCCAGTCGATCGAGCTCAGCCACTCCTACCGCGGCACAGCGCTGCTGCTGCGCGACCTGCTCGAGGAAGACGACGAGTACACCGGCCACCACACCGAGGACGTCGTCGACCTGTCGGTGCGCGTCGCCGAGCAGCTCGGCGTCAGCGAGGAGATCAAGCGCGAGACCGAGCTCGGCGCGCTGCTGCACGACATCGGCAAGATCCATATCCCCGACGCGATCATCAACAAGCCCGGCAAGCTCGACGCCGACGAGTGGGCGATCATGAAGACGCACACGATCGAGGGCCAGAAGATGCTCGACCGCGTGGGCGGGATGCTCTCGAGCGTCGGCCTCGTCGTCCGCGCCTCGCACGAGCGCTACGACGGCGGCGGCTACCCCGACGCGCTCGCCGGCGAGGCGATCCCGCTCGCCGCGCGCATCGTCGCGGCGTGCGACTCGTTCAACGCCATGACCACCACGCGCTCCTACCGCAAGGCGCTGCCCGTCGCGACCGCCGTCGACGAGCTCGTGCGCTGCTCGGGCACGCAGTTCGACCCCACCGTCGTCGCCGCGCTGCTCGCCGTCATCGGCGACCCCGGCTGGGAGCTGACCGTCCGCGAGGCTACGCTCGCGCCGTGTCCCGCGCCGCAGTTGCCCTCGTTGTCCTCCTAGCCGGCTGCGGCGGCGCGAAGCCCCGGCCACATACGCCCACGCCGGCGCCCACGCGCGCGCCGCGCACGGACGCCGCGGCGATCGCCGCGCGCGCCCACGTCCCGGTGCTGTGCTGGCACCAGATCCGGCCCCAGACCGCGGCCGACAGCGCGAACGACCGCCAGTACATCGTCTCCCCCACGGTGTTCGCGCAGCAGCTCGGCGCGCTCGCCCGCGCCGGCTACCACGCGGTCAGCGGCGACCAGCTGGTCGCCCATCTCGCCAGGGGCGCTCCGCTCCCGCGCAAGCCGGTCCTGCTGACGCTCGACGACGGCTCGGAAGGACAATTCGCGAGCGCGCTGCCGATCCTCAAACGGCGGCACTTCACCGCGACGTTCTTCGTCATGACCGTCGTGCTCGGCAAGGCCGGCTGGCTGACCAAGCCGCAGGTCAAGGCGCTCGACCGCGCAGGGATGGAGATCGGCGCGCACACCTGGGACCACAGCGCCGTCACCGGCTACCAGGGCGACGACTACAAGCTCCAGCTCGAGCGGCCCAAGCGCGAGCTGGAGCGGATCGTCGGCCACCGCGTGACGCTGTTCGCGTATCCGTTCGGGCTCTACAAGACGCGCGCGTTCCCGCACCTGGGCATCGCGAGCTACGCCGCCGCCTTCCAGCTCTCCGGCAAGCTCGACGCCCGCCAGCCGCTGTGGACGATCCGGCGCATCATCGTGCCGCAGGAGAGCGGAGCGGCACTGCTGAAGCAGATCCGGGAGGACTTCTAGTCCTCACCGCCGTAGGCGTCGGCGAGGAACTCCGGCAGCGAGGCGAGGAAGCCCTCCTCGAGCTCTTCCGGCACGGAGATCCGCACGCCGGTCACGTGCACGTCGCTGCCGTGGGTGTGCGCGTCGGGCTCGGCCGTGGCGCCCGCCAGCACGAAGAACGGCAGCAGCGAGAAATAGTCGAGTCCGAGGAACTCGTGCGGGTCGATGCCGGTGGCGTCGAGCAGCTCGCGCAGCCGCGGGTCATAGTCCGAGTGGCCCTGTGTGATGTAGGCGACCTGTTTCATGTAGTCCGGTACCGTACGCGCCCGCATGGACGCTCCGCTCACGCTCGATCAGTTGCGCAATGCGGCCCAGGCGGACCGGATCGACACCGTGCTCCTCGCGCTGACGGATATGCAGGGGCGCCTGCAGGGCAAGCGGCTGACCGCGCGCCACTTCCTCGACGAGGTCGTCGCGCACGGTGCCGAGGCGTGCACCTACCTGCTCGCCGTCGACGTCGAGATGAACACCGTCGGCGGCTATGCGATGTCATCGTGGGAACGCGGCTACGGCGACTTCGAGCTGGTCCCGGACGTCGGCACGCTGCGGCTGGTGCCGTGGCACTCCAAGACCGCGCTGTGCCTGGCCGACCTGCGCTGGGCGGGCGGCGAGCCGGTCGCCGCCTCGCCGCGCCAGATCCTGCGCCGCCAGCTCGAACGCCTGGCCGAGCGCGGCCTCGCCGCGTTCGCGAGCACGGAGCTCGAGTTCATCGTCTTCCGCGACACCTACGAGGAGGCGGCGGCCAAGAACTACCGCGGCCTGCATCCGGCGAACACCTACAACGTCGACTACTCGCTGCTCGGGACGGCACGGGTGGAGCCGCTGATCGGCCGCATCCGGCGCGAGATGGGCATCGCCGGGCTGACCGTCGAGAGCTCCAAGGGCGAGTGCAACGACGGCCAGCACGAGATCAACTTCCGCTACGGCGAGGCGCTGCGGATCGCCGACGAGCACGCGGTCTACAAGACCGGCGCGAAGGAGATCGCCGCCCAGGAGGGCATGGCGATCACGTTCATGGCGAAGTTCAACGAGCGCGAGGGCAGCTCGTGTCACATCCACCTGTCCGTACGGAAGGGTGACCATGTGCTCGACGCCGAGACGTTCGACCGGTTCCTCGCCGGCCAGCTCTCCTGCCTGCGCGAGCTGACGCTCTTCCACGCGCCGAACGTCAACTCCTACAAGCGCTTCGCGGCCGCCTCGTTCGCGCCGACCGCCGTCGCCTGGGGCCGCGACAACCGCACCTGCTCGCTGCGCGTGGTCGGCCACGGCGACTCGCTGCGCTGCGAGCTGCGGATGCCCGGCGCCGACGTCAACCCGTACCTCTCGCTGGCCGCGATGATCGCCGCCGGGCTGCACGGGATCGACGCCGGGCTGGAGCTCGAGCCGCCGGTCGAGGGCAACGCCTACGTCGCCGACAAGCCGCGCGTCCCGAGCACGCTGCGCGAGGCCTACGAGCTGTTCGCGGCCAGCCGCGTCGCCCGCGACGCGTTCGGCGAGGACGTCGTCGCGCACTACCTCAACCACGCGCGCGTCGAGCTCGCGGCCTTCGAGGCCGCGGTCACCGACTGGGAGCGCGTGCGAGGGTTCGAGCGGCTATGAACCCCTCCGCGCTGCTCGGGCAACGCTACGCCGTCTTCGCCCCGGTCCAGTCTCAGACGGCGTTCGAGGAGACGCTCGAGCGGCTCGGCACCGCGATCAAGCTCGGGCTGCTCGAGCCCGGCACGCGGCTGCCCGCCGAGCGCGAGCTGTGCGAGCAGCTCGGCATCGCGCGCTCGACGCTGCGCCAGGCGCTGACCGCGCTCGTGCAGTCCGGCCACCTGCACGCGGTGCGGGGGCGCGGCGGCGGGACGTTCGTGGCGACGGCGCTGCCCGAGGTGGCGCCGCCGACCCCGGCGCTGCTCGCCGCCTGGCGCGACCACTGCGACCAGCGGCTGGCGCTGGAGCTGGGCGTCGTGCTGCTGGCCTGCGAGCGTGCCGACGCGGAGGCGATCGAGCGGCTCGAGGAGCCGGTCGCCGCGATGGCCGAGCGCCTGCAGGACTTTCCGGCCTACCGCCAGGCCGACGTGCGCCTGCATATCGGGCTCGCCGAGGCCACCGGCTCGACGCCGCTGGTGGCGGCGATGACCGAGGCCCAGGGGCACATGACCGACGTGATCATGCACATCGCGCACCCGCCCGAGGTGCTCGCGTGGTCCAACGCCCAGCACGCGCGGATCGTGGACTGCCTGCGGCGCCGCGACGGGATGATGGCGGTCCGGATGATGGCCGATCACCTGCGCGGCACCGAGCACGTCCTGGCGGGACTGCTCCCCAGCGGTTGACGCGGCTTGTACGCTCCGCCACTAAGGACGGAGGAGCGTACCTTTACGCGGAGGTCGGGATGGCAACGGTCGAGGATCGCAAACAGCAGCAGTCCGACGACGAGCAGCGACTCGCCGAGCTGGGCTACAAGCAGGCGCTGCAACGGTCGTGGAGCGGGTTCTCGAACTTCGCGATCTCGTTCACGATCATCTCGGTACTGGCCGGCTGCTTCACGACCTACGGCCAGGCCTGGAACAACGGCGGGCCGATCGCGATCGCGTGGGGCTGGCCGATCATCTGCGGGCTGGTCCTGCTGGTGGCCGTCTCGATGTCCGAGCTCGTCTCGGCCTACCCGACCGCCGGCGGGATCTACTACTGGGCCTCGACGCTCGGCGGCCCGCGCTGGGGCTGGTTCACCGGCTGGTTCAATTGGGTCGGGCTGGTCGGCGTGGTCGCGTCCGTCGACTACGGCTGCGCGCAGTTCCTGAACGCCACGCTGTCGCTCTACGGGCTCAACCTCGGGTTCGCCAACTGGGGCGACACCGCGCACATCATGAGCGAGACGTTCCTGCTGTTCGTCGTGATCCTCCTCCTCCACGCGCTGATCAACATCTTCTCCTCGCCGCTGGTCGCGCTCTTCAACAACATCTCGGTCTTCTGGCACGTCGTGGGCGTCGCGGCGATCGTGGCGGTGCTGGCGTTCGTGCCCGCGCATCACCAGACCGCGAGCTTCGTGTTCGGCCACACGATCAACAACTCGGGCTTCGGGCAGAGCATGTTCTGGTGGTACGTGCTGCCGCTCGGCTTCCTGCTGACGATGTACACGCAGACCGGCTACGACGCCTCGGCGCACATCTCCGAGGAGACGCACGGCGCGGCCAAGTCGGCCGCGCAGGGCGTCTGGCGCAGCGTGTTCTGGTCGGGCGTCGGCGGCTGGATCGTGCTGCTGGCGATCACGTTCGCGGCGACCGACGTCGCCGGCATCAACAAGGGCTTCGGCTCCTCGCTGGCCGTGTTCTCGACCTCGCTGTCCCCCGGCTGGGACAAGCTGGTGGTCGTGATCGCCACCGTCGGCCAGTTGTTCTGCGGCATGGCGTGCGTCACGAGCTGCTCGCGCATGACCTACGCGTTCTCGCGCGACCGCGCGATCCCCGGCTGGCGGATGTGGACGCGGCTCAACCACCACCGCGTGCCCGCGTACGCCGTCGTCTTCTCGTGCGTGTGCGCGCTGGTGATGACGCTGCCGGCGCTGTGGGGCGACCAGAACGGCGTCGCGTACGCGTTCCTGGCCGTCGTGTCGATCTGCGTGATCGGCCTCTACATCGCGTACGTGCTGCCGATCTACCTGCGCTGGCGGATGGGCGACGCGTTCGTCCCGGGCCCGTGGACGCTCGGCAACAAGTACAAGTGGATCAACCCGGCGGCGATCATCTGGGTCGCGATCTGCGTCGTGATCTTCATCCTGCCGTTCACGCCGGCCGCCGTGCCGGGGCGCAAGGAGTTCGACTGGCGCTACGTCAACTACGCGCCGGTCACGGTCGGCGGCGTACTGCTGATCGTCGGTCTGTGGTGGCTGGTCAGCGCCCGGCACACGTTCAAGGGCCCGGTGCGGACGATCGAGTTCGACGACGGCGCCGGGGTTCAGTGAGGCCGGTCATCGGGGTCTGTGCGGCCGTCGAGCGCGCGCGCTGGACGGTCTGGGACGACGAGGCGGTGCTGCTGCCGCGCGGCTACTCCGACGCGGTCCAGCGCGCGGGCGCCCTGGCGCTGCTGCTGCCGCCCGACCCGGCCGCCGTCGAGGCGCCCGAGCTCGTCCTCGACCTGCTCGACGGGCTGATCCTGGCCGGCGGCGCCGACCTCGGCGTGTCGCCGGAGCGCGACGCGTTCGAGATCGCGCTCGGGCTCGCCGCCCTGGACCGCGATCTGCCGCTGCTGGGCGTCTGCCGCGGGATGCAGGTGATGAACGTCGCCCGCGGCGGGACGCTGATCGAGCACCTGCCCGACCTCGTGGGCCACGAGGACCACCGCGCCGTGCCCGGCGCGTTCGGAGACCACGACGTGCGGCTCGCCGCGGGCTCGCTCGCCGCCCGCGCCGCGGGTGCGGAGCGCCACGCGACCAAGTCGCACCATCATCAGGGTGTGGACGCGATCGGAGACGGGCTGCGGGTGACGGGCTGGGCGGCGCAGGACGACCTCCCGGAGGCGCTGGAGGACCCGGCGCGCCGGTTCGCGCTGGGCGTGCAGTGGCATCCCGAGGCGGACCCGGCCGCGGCCGAGATCGCCGCGCTGGTCGAGGCGGCGCGCCGATGAGCGGCCGCCTGGACGGCAAGGTGTGCGTGATCACCGGCGCCGCCGGCGGCATCGGCGCGGCCAGCGCCGAGCTGTTCCGCGCCGAGGGCGCGACGGTCGTCGGCGCCGACCTGCACGACGGCTTCGGCGGCGTCGACCTGGCGCTGGCCTGCGACGTCGCCGACGAGGACGCGGTGCGCGGGCTCTACCGCCGCGCGCGCGACGAGTTCGGCCGCATCGACGTGCTGTTCAACAACGCCGGCATCTCGCCCGACGACGACGCCTCGGTGCTGGACACGACGCTCGAGGCGTGGGAGCGCGTGCAGTCGGTCAACCTGCGCTCGGTCTTCCTGTGCTGCAAGCACGGCATCCCGCACCTGCTCGAGAGCGGCGGCGGCTCGGTCATCAACACGGCGTCGTTCGTGGCCGTGATGGGCGCGGCGACGTCGCAGATCTCCTACACCGCGAGCAAGGGCGCGGTGCTCTCGCTCTCGCGCGAGCTCGGCGTGGAGTTCGCCCGCCGCGGCGTGCGCGTCAACGCGCTCTGCCCCGGCCCGGTCGACACGCCGCTGCTGCGCGAGCTCTACGCCGACGACCCGGCGAAGGCCGCGCGGCGGCTGGTCCACGTGCCGATGGGCCGCTTCGCGGCGGCGCGCGAGATCGCGTCCGCCGCGCTGTTCCTGGCCTCGGACGAGTCCGCCTACGTGACGGCGTCCACCTTCATGGTCGACGGCGGGATCTCCGGCGCCTACGTGACCCCGGAGTAGGCGCGCAGCTCCTCGAACGCGCTCTCGACGCCCTCGGCCAGCACGTCGATGTCGGGCACGAGCGTGCGGTCGGCGCCGAGCCCCACCATCAGCTCGTCGGTGTAGGTGACCACCGCGATCCCGACCGAGTGCGTGGCGAACAGCGGCACGTACGGCAGGATGTCGCGCAGCTGCGCGCCGAACGCGTACTGCGGCGCGGCCGAGGCGCGCACGTTCGTGATCGTGAGGTTGAAGACGCGCTTGGAGCCGAACATCGCGCGGCCCAGCAGCTCGGTCAGGATGGGCGGCGCGAAGCCGGCGAGCTCGACCAGCGCCTTGCCGCCCTGCGCCTGCGAGCTGGCCTTCAGCGCCGCGTCGCGCTCGACGATCAGCCGGTGGCGCTCGAGCGGGTCCGGCTCGGCGACCGGCAGCTCGACGAACAGCGACGTCAGCACGTTGCCCTGCGCCCGCTGGTGCGCGGTGCTCCGGATGTTCACCGGGATCTGGGCGCGCAGCCCGGCGGCGGGCGGCTCCTCGCCGCGCTCGAGCAGGAGCCGGCGCAGGCCGCCGGCCGAGATCGCGAGCACGACGTCGTTGAGCGTGCCGCCGAGCTCGTGCTGGACGGCCTTGACGTCCTCGAGCCCGAAGCGCACGGCGCGGTAGCTGCGGCCGGCGCTGAGCGACCCGCTGAGACTGCAGTCGGGCGCCGCGATCAGCTCCTCGTGGACGACGAGGTTCGCCACCGCGGCGGTGCGGGCGAGCGTGTCGCGGGGGTGCAGCACCGCGTCGGCGCCCGCCCTCGCGCCGCGCAGGAGCGACTCCGGGTACAGCCGCGCCAGCGGGCGGCGCCCGTTGCGCTCCTCGCCGATGCTCCAGTGGCCGGGCGGCCGGCGGCGCCCCGGCGACGGCTCGGAATCGAGCAGCGCGGCGCCGACGTCGACCGAGCCCATGCCGTCGACCATGCAGTGGTGGGTCTTGGTCGCGAGCGCCCACCGGCCGCCCGCGAGCCCGTCGAGCAGCGCCGTCTCCCACAGCGGCCGGCGGCGATCCAGCCGGTGCGACAGGAAGTCGCCGAACCACTCGTGCAGCTCGGTGTCGTCGCCCGGGCTGGGCAGCGTCGCGTGGCGGACCTGCGCGGCGATGTCGAAGCTCGGCGCGGGCTCCCAGCTCGTCCACGTCCGGTGGCCGGCGCGCGGCTGCGAGAGCCGCATGCGGTAGTGCGGGAGCAGGTGCAGCCGGTGGTCCAGGTGCTCGCGCACGTCGTCGATCGCGGGCGTGCCGCCGCCCGGCAGCGCGTCGAACACCATCACGGCCCCGAAGTGCATCGTCGCGCCGTCGTCGACCTGCTCGAGATCCAGGAACATCGTGTCCAGCGGGCTCAGCTGCTCAGTCATCTCTCGCTCCAACCCTCGTTCGCGCGCACTCAGGCCACGTTCCAAACGCTGGCGGATCGTGCGCCGGCGGGCATCCGGGGCTCCCCGCTTCCTGATCCGTAGATCCCCGTCAGGGGCGGAACCAGGTGTCGATGAACGCCTTGAGCAGCGCGGCGACGGCGCCGCGGTCGGGCAGCGTCGCCGCCATGCCGTAGATCGGCGCCATGCCGTGCTCGGACGGCGGCTGCGTGCGGACCTCCTCGACGCTCGCGCGCAGATCGTCGACGAAGCGCTCGGCGACGCCCGGCCCGGTGTGGCGCAGCGTGGTGCAGAGGTGCACCGCGGGCGGACGATGGAGGCCGTTGAGGCTCCAGCCGCGCGCGGTCATCGCGTCCATCACGCGATAGACCGCGAGCTCGTCGTCCTCGGTCACGAACGCGATGCAGAACAGCGGGTCGCCGAGCACGCGCAGCCCGTCGATGGCATCGACGCCCTCCCGGATCCTGGTCGCGGCGGCGAGGATCCGGCGGGCCGCGTCCTCGTAGCCGTCGGCGCCGATCGACACCAGCGCGGCCCAGCACGCGGCGCTCAGCGCGCCCGGCCGGCTGCCCGCGAACGTCGGCGTCATATAGAGCCCGCCGGCCCAGTCCGTGAACGCGAAGTACTGGGCGTGGCGCAGCCCGGCGCCACGGTAGAGCACCACCGACGTCCCCTTGGCGGCGTAGCCGTACTTATGGGTGTCGGCCGACATCGACGTCACGCCCGGCAGGCGGAAATCGAACGCCGGCACCGGGTAGCCGAGCCGCTCCGCGAACGGGAGCAGGAAGCCGCCGAGGCAGGCGTCGGTGTGGAAGCCGATGCCGCGCTCGCGCGCCAGCTCGGACAGCGCCTCGACGGGGTCGATGACGCCGTGCGGGAAGCACGGCGCCGAGCCGACGATCAGGATCGTGTCCTCGGTGACCGCGCGCGCCGTCGCCTCGACGTCCGCGCGCATGTCCGGGCCGACGGGGACCTTCACGGCCGCCACGCCGAAGCAGTGCGCTGCCTTCTCGAAGGCAGCGTGCGCGGTGCTCGGGAGGATCATCTGCGGCCGCTCGCGCCCGCCGTGGTCGCGGTGCGCCTTGACCGCGAGCATGATCGACTCGGTACCGCCGCTCGACACGACGCCGCCGATCTCGTCCTCGGTCCGGCCGGCGCCGAGCAGGTCGGCGGTCATCGCCACGATCTCGGCCTCGAGCTTGGTCGTGCTCGGCCACAGGTCGACGTGCAGCGGGTTGTTCTGTGAATGCAGCGCGGACGCCTGGGCCAGGAACGCGATGTGCTCCGGGTCGCCGTGATAGACGGCGCCGGACGCGTAGCCCGCTTCCCAGCGCGGGCGCTCGCGGGCGGCCATCGCCTCGAGGTCGCCGAGCACATCGGCGCGGTCGCGACCGTGGGCGGGCAGCCGCTCGAACGTCTCCAGCTGCCCACGGTACGGGCGCAGCGCATCGACGATCTCGCTGAACGGGTCACTCATCGTGTCACTTCCTCACTGTCGCGGACCGCCGCGAGGCGCTTGCTGGCACGCCGCCCGGCGCGGTAGAGGTCCCGGAAGGCGCCGAACAGCTCGTCGTAGCGCTCGCGCGTCTCGTGGCGCGGGTGATGCTCGGCGGCGATCGGCGCCCGCCCCGCGAGGTCCTGCGCGCGCAGCTCGCCGAGCGCGAGCAGGGCCAGCAGCGCCGCGCCGCGCAGGTTCGCGGTGTCCGGCGCATCCACGCGCCGGACCGTCCGGTCGAGCACGTCGGCCATGATCTGCGCCCACAGCGCCGAGCGCGCGCCGCCGCCGATGAACGCGATCGGGTCCAGCCGGCGCCGGCAGAGCCGCTCGACCGCCTGCTGCATCCAGCGGGCGTTGAGCGCGACGCCCTCGAAGACGGCGCGCGCCACGTCCTCACGCGTGGTGGCGAGCGTCAGGTTGTGCAGCCCGCCGCGGACCAGGCGGTCGTCGACCGGCGTGCGCTCGCCGTTGAGCCACGGCGTGAAGAGCACCCCACCGCTTCCGGGCGGCGCGCCCGCGGCGAGCCGCTCGAGCTCCGCGAAGCCGGCGGCGCCCTGGCCGGGCAGCAGCACCTCGCGCAGGCGGTCGAGGCTGATGCCGGCCGTCTCCTGCTCGCACGAGACCAGCCAGCGCCCGGGCAGCGCGGCGGGCAGCGAGGCGACCGAGCGCAGGACGTCGGTGCGCTTGTAGGGGACGTGGCACGACAGCCACGACGACGTGCCGACGTACAGGTGCGCCGCGTAGTCGGCGACCGCGCCCGAGCCGATCGCCGCGGACATCGTGTCGGGCGTCCCGGCGACGACCGGCACGGCGCGTTTGAGCCCGAGCTCGGCCTGCGCGGCCGGCGTCAGCGGCCCGAGGACGGCGTTCGGCTCCACCAGCGGCGGCAGCTGCCCGCGCTGCAGGCCGGCCATGCGCAGCAGCTCGTCGTCGTAGCGCACGCGTGCCGCGTCGCGCGTGTCGGTCACCCAGTGCAGCGTCGCCGTCGCGCCGGTGGTGGCGATCCGCCCCGAGAGCTTGAGTCCCAGCCAGTCGACGGGCTCGAGGAAGTGCGACGCGGCCCGGAAGACGTCGGGGCGCTCGGCCCGCAGCCATTGGACGTGCCCGAAGGGATCGCGGCCCGACAGCGACGGCGCGCCGCCGGTCCGCCGCACCCAGCGCGCGAGCTTGCGGGGGTCGTAGCCGGAGACGTTCAGGCGCCCGCGGACGAGCCGGCGCACGTGCGGCGCGCCGCGGGCGTCCATCCAGATCAGCGCCGGGTGCAGCGGCTCTCCCGCGCGATCGACCGCCACGGTCCCGGCCCACTGCGCGGTCAGCGCGACCGCGACGACGTCCTCGGGGTGTGCTGCCAGCGCCCGCCGCGCGGCCGCCCCCACCGCCGCCCACCACGCCTGCGGCTGCTGCTCCGCGCCGCCGCCGCGCACCAGCGACAGCGGCACGGGCTCGAACTCGACCGCGAGCACCGTCCCGTCGGCGGACACCAGCCCGACCTTCGGGCCGCTGGTGCCGAGATCGATCGCCAGGACGCGAGGCGAGGGCGCCATGACGCCACGATATCCGGGGCGGAAGTGTGTCCGTTCGGACAGCCGCGGTCGGAGACAATGACGCGCGATGAAGACCTCCGCTGCAGCGACGACCGCGGCCCCGGCGCGGGCCGTGGGGCGGAGCGCGGCGGAGCACGAGATCCTGCGCCTCCAGCGCGGCGCCGGCAACCGCGCGGTGACCGCGTACCTGCAGCGCCAGGCGGTCGAGGCCCCGCCGCTGCTGGCGCCCGGCGCGGCGGCCGTGGCGGTGTCGTTCTACAGCGGCCGGCCGGACCTCTACACGGCCGACGTCATCACCAGGATCCAGGCCGCCGTGAAGGCGCCCGAGACGGGCGTCGCGGACGCGGCGATGGCGGAGGGCGTGGCGCGCTACCAGTCCGGCCACTCGCTCAAAGTCGACGGGATGGCCGGCCCGCGCACGCTGCCGCGGATGTTCGAGAGCGGGCTCGCAACCAAGGCCAACCGCGACGCGTTCGTGGCGACGGGCAAGACGGTCGAGACCGAGTGGGCCACGCTCGCCACGGCGCAGGCCCGCGCCGACAAGCTGTTCGCCGGCGTCAAGACGCTGCTCGACGCCGAGAAGGTGTTTACGCCCGGGCACGACCTCGGCGACCTCGGGACGCCGGCGGGCGTATTCGAGTCCAAGCCGTGGATGATCCGGTTCGACCGCGCGGCGTTCGCCGCGCCGGCGATCAGCGACGAGGACGCGAGCAGCGTCGCCGGCACCGTCTACCACGAGGCCCGGCACGCCGAGCAACATCACAAGATGGCGCGCATGCTGGCCACCAAGGGGCTGACCGCCGAGCAGATCCGGGCGAAGATGGAGATCCCGATCGAGGTCGCCCAGGACGCGTTCTCCAACCCGCTCCCGCGCGGCGTCGAGTTCGCGACCGCGGCCCAGCAGTTCGACTCCGTGTACGGGCCCGGCAAGGCGCACTTCGAGCAGTCAGAGCGCGAGGCGCCGTCGCTCGCGGACCTCAACCAGGCGCGCGACGCCGCCAAGGCCGATCCCACGCCGGCGAACAAGGCCCGCTACGCGAAGCTGCTCGCCGCCTACAAGGCGTACCACGACCTCCCGACCGAGCACGACGCGTTCGCGACCGAGATCGACCTCGCCGAGTCCTGGGACGAGGCGACGGCGGCTCCGTAAGGACACGTCAACCAACAAGCTACGCATTCCGGCGGGCCCACTGTCTCGCTGGCGCTCGCCACCGCTTCGCTCGCGCCGCTGCCGGCACCCGGCGCCCGCCCCCGTACCACCAGTACGCCAGCGGGCACCGGCCACCGGCAGCAACGACCCGGACTACGCCGGGCGATGCGCATCTTGTTGTTTGACGCGTCCTAAGCTGCTCGGCATGCTGCTCGTGGTGCTCGCGGCCTTCTGGGTCGCCATCGGCCTCTTCCTGCTGCTCGCGCCCGACGACGTGTTCCGCTCCGGCCGCCCGCTGACGCGCCGCTACGGCGCCGCCGGCTGCTTCGTGTTCGCCCTGTTCTGCCTACTCGGACTGCTCGCCACCTGAACACGTTGGAACTGCTCGAGCGCGACGAGCCACTGGAGGCCCTGCAGGCGGCGCTCGACGAGGCCGGCGGCATCGTCGTGGTCGCCGGCGAGGCCGGCATCGGCAAGACCGCGCTCGTCAGCGCGGCGCTCGGCCCGCGGCGCGTCCTATGGGGAGCCTGCGACCCGCTGATCACGCCGCGGCCGCTCGGCCCGCTGCGCGACGTCGCCCGCCACACCGGCGGCGCGCTCGCCGGCGCGCTCGAGTCGGGCTCACGCGAGGCGGTGCTGAGCGCGACGCTGCACGAGCTGGGCGCGCCCGCGGTGCTGGTCGTGGAGGACCTGCACTGGGCCGACGATGCGACGCTCGACTTCGTGGCACTGCTGGGACGCCGGCTGGAGCACGGCAGCCTGGTCGTGACGTGCCGCGGCGACGCCCGCCCCGAGGTGCGCCGCGTGCTGGCCGCGCTCGGCGGCCGCCGGCTCGAGCTCGAGGCGCTCTCGCCGGACGCCGTGGCGCGGCTGGCCGAGCGCGCCGGGCGCGACGCCGGCGACCTGCACGCCGTCTCCGGCGGCAACCCGTTCTTCGTCACCGAGGTGCTCGCCGCGCCCGCCGGCGCCGTGCCCGCGAGCGTGCGCGACGCGGTCGCGCTGCGCCTGGCGCTGCTGAGCGACGAGGCGCGCGCGGCGATCGAGCTGGCCGCGGTGGTCCCCGGACCCGCCGAGCTGTGGCTCGTCGGCGACTGCCCGGACGAGTGCTTCAGCCTGCTGACGCTCGAGGGCGACCGGCTCGCGTTCCGGCACGACCTCGCCCGCCGCGCGGTCGAGGACGACCTGTCGCCGCTGCGCGCCCGCGCGCTGCATCGCCGGGTGCTCGCCGCGCTCGAAGCGCGCGGCGCCGATCCCGCGCGGCTGGCGCATCACGCCCGCCAGGCGCAGGACGCCGCGGCGATCCGGCGGCTCGCGCCCGCCGCCGCCCGCGCCGCCAGCCAGGCCGGCGGGCACCGGCAGGCGCTCGAGCAGTGGGAGGCCGCGCTCGCGGCGCACGAGGACGCGGAGACGCTCGAGGGCGTCGCCATCGAGGCGTACCTGTGCGGGCGCTCAGAGCGCGCGCTCGCGGCGCGCCACGCGCTGCGCGAGCTGCACATCGGCGACCCGCTGGCGGCCGGCGACGACCTGCGCTGGCTCTCCCGCATCCTCTGGTGGGCGGGCCGCGGGCAGGAGGCGGCCGTGGCCGCCGACGAGGCGATCGCGGTGCTGGAGGCGTTCCCCGACAGCCGCGAGCTGGCGATGGCGCTGAGCGGGCGCTCGCAGCTGGCGATGCTCGCCGAGCGCAGCGACGAGGCGATCGCCGTCGGCAGCCGCGCCGTGGCGCTCGCCCGCCGCATCGGCGCGCGCGACATCGTCGCGCACGGGCTGACCAACGTCGGCACCGCCCGGATCTGCGACGGCGACGAGCGCGGGCGGACACTGCTGGAGGAGGCGTTCACGCTCGCCGTCGAGGCCGGCGAGGACGACCACGCGGCCCGCGCGCTCGTGAACCTCGCGACGATGACGCTGGTCCGCCGCCGCGACGACCGGCGCGTCGCGGGCGACGTCGATCGTGCGCTCGCCTTCGCGCGCGAGCACGAGCTCGACGGCTACGTCCAGTACATGCTCGGCGTGCGCGCCGGCGTGCGATTGCTGCGCGGCGAGTGGCCGGCGGCCGAGCGCGACGCGCGCGCGTCGCTGGCCTTCGAGGACCAGCCGGGGGTGAGCCTGTGCCCGGCGCTGACCGTGCTCGGACGGCTGCAGGCGCGGCGCGGCGAGCCCGACGCCACGGCGACGCTCGACGACGCCTGGCGGAAGGCCGTCGAGACGGGCGAGCTCCAGCGGCTCGGGCCGGTCGCGGCGTCGCGGGCGGAGCACGCGTGGCTCGACGGCGACCTCGAGGGCGCCGCCGCCGCGGTGCGCGACACGTACGAGCTCGCGATCGAGCGCCGCGACCCGTGGACGCGCGCCGAGCTCGCGTTCTGGCTCGCGCGCGCCGGGACGCCGGTCGCGCCCGCCGCCGGCGATCCGGCGCCCTATGCGCTCGCGAGCGCCGGCGACTGGCGCGGCGCCGCGGCGGCCTGGGCCGCCGCGGGCTTTCCCTACGAGCGCGCGCTCACGCTCGCCGACGCCGGCGACGAGGCCGCGCGGCTGGAGGCGCTGAGCACGCTCGACGACCTCGGCGCCGTGCGCGTCGCGTCGCACCTGCGCCGGCGGCTACGCGCCGCCGGCGTCCGCCGCATCCCGCGCGGCCCGCGGCCCGCGTCACGCGCGGGCGTCGCGGGGTTGACGCCGCGCGAGACGGAGGTGCTCGAGCTCGTCGCCCAGGGCGCGACGAACGCGCAGATCGCGCAGGCCCTGGTGATCACACCCAAGACCGTCGACCACCACGTGTCAGCTGTGCTGGCGAAGCTCGGCGTACGCTCGCGCCGGGACGCCGGCGCGGCCGCGCGCCGGCTCGCCGACGGCTGAGGGCGTGCCGGTGAGGAGCAGGTACTCCATCTCGAAGCGCGCCGGGCCGGAGCCGCCGCGGTTGTACTCGTCGCAGAACGCGTCGAGCGCCGCGTCGAACTCCGCCGCGACCCCGTTCTTGACCGCGTTCGCGCGCACGGCGATCGTCGGGCCGTAGCGCGCCTTGAAGAACTCGCCGTAGTCGCGCGGATGCACGAACGCCGTGATCTCGAGCACCTCACGCCGGCCGGCGGCCCACACGACGCGGTCGCCGAACAGCTCGTGCAGGTGCGCCTCGCTGCCCCACAGCGGCGGCGACTGCGCACCGGGCGGGAGCGGCGGGGCGAACGGCTTCATCGTCTTGAAGAGCGCGCCGAGCATGCCCTCGGGCGTCCAGCTCAGCAGCCCGATCGTGCCGCCGGGCACGCACACGCGCGCCAACTCGGCGGCCGCCTCGGCGTGGTGGGGCGCGAACATCACGCCGATCGCGGACATCACGACGTCGAACAAACCGGTCGCGTACGGGAGCCGCTCGGCGTCGGCGACGGCCCACTCGAGCTCGGCGCCGGCGGCCTGCGCGCGGCGGCGGCCGGCCTCGAGCAGCTCCGGCGTGAGGTCGGAGGCGGTGACGTGGGCGCCGCGCAACGCGGCCGGTATGGACGCGTTGCCGGTGCCGGCGGCGACGTCGAGCACGCGCGTGCCGGGACCGACCCGGCACGCGTCGACGAGCCGGGTCCCGAGCGGGAGCAGGAACGTCTCGACCATCGAGGGATAGTCGCCCGACGCCCACATCGCGCGGTGGCGCGCCTTGAGGTCTGCATCTGACATGGCCGCGACGCTACGGGCGCGTCGCGCCGCGGACATCGGGAACCGCACCCCATCTTGGGCATAGTTATCCCGATGGCGGACATCGAGACCCGGGAGGACTGCGAGCGGCTCGTGCGCGCGTTCTACTCGCGCGCGCTGACCGACCCGATCATCGGCTACATCTTCACCGACGTCGCCAAGCTCGACGTCGAGGCCCACGTGCCGGTGATCGCGTCCTTCTGGGAGACGATCCTGCTCGGTGCCCGGTCCTACGGCGGCGGCGCGTTCGCGCCGCACGCGCGCCTGCACGCGCAGGTGCGGCTGCGCGCCGGGCACTTCGAGCGCTGGCTCGTGCTCTGGCGCGCCACCGTCGACGAGCGCTTCGAGGGCGAGCGGGCCGAGCTGGCCAAGGCGCACGCGCAGAGGGTCGCGCGCGCGTTCCTCTCGCGGCTGGAGAACTACGACCCGCCCGCGCCGGGAGGCGGCTTCGCGGTCACCCGGCACGGCCCGGGTTGAGCTCAGCCCCGGCGGGCGGCCTTGGCGCCGTAGAGCGCCTGGTCGGCGCGGCCGACCAGCGTTTCGACGCTGTCGTCATCGTTGAGCTGGGCCAGTCCGACGCTCATCGATGCCCCGTCGCGCAGCGCGCCGAGGGCCTCCGGGATGCCGGCCACGCGCTGCGTCGCGACTTCGAAGGTCGCGTCGGAGAGCACGCAGACGAACTCGTCGCCGCCCCAGCGGACCAGGATGTCGTAGGCGCGCATCGTGGACGTGATGGCCAGGACCACGTCGCGCAGCAGTGCGTCGCCGCTCGCGTGCCCCTCGGAGTCGTTGACCGCCTTGAGCCCGTCGACGTCGAAGATGGCCAGGATCAATGGCTGCCCGAAGCGGCGCGAGCGCGCGATCTCGTGCGTGAGCGCCAGCTCGCCCGCCCCGCGCCGATAGACCCCGGTCAGCTCGTCGAGGCCCGCCTGCAGGCGGTCCACCGCGGCCAGTTGCCGATCGGTCTCGGCGGCGGCACGGTCGCGCGCTGCGGCGGTGCGCTCCAGCGCCGACCTTCTGCGCATCGACGCGCCGGCGACGCGCACCGCTCTCAGCGCGCTGACCGCCTCGGTCACGTCCCCGGCTTCGAGCGCATGCTGCTCGCGCACCTCCGCCGCCCGGTCGCGCGCGTCCGCCGCCTGGTCGCGAGCCGCGGCGGTGCGGTCGCGGGCCTCTGCCGTCAGATCGCGCATCCGGGCCACTTCGTCGCGCCGCTCTGCCGTCGCGAGCCGCTGTGCGGTCGCGCGCGACCTCAGCGCGGCCGTCGTGCTGCGATCGCGGGTCGCCGCGTCGCGCTCGAAGCGCGATGTCTGCCGCGCTCGCGCCGCCGCCGTGTCCGGCTCGGAATGCGCCACATCCCAGTCGGCCGCGGCCTGGTCGCGGTCGGAGGCGTGCTGGTCGCGCTCGGCCTGCCGTTGATCGCCGTCTGACGCCTGCTGGTCGGCGTCGGCCGCCGCCTGGTCGAAGTCGGCGTGCGTCTGATCGAGGTCGGCCGCGGTCTGGTCGGCGTCCGCGCGGACCCGGGACTCGCTCTCGTTCCTCAGATCCGCCGCCGTCCCGTCAGGCGCGCCGGGGTCGCCATCATTGCGTTTCACCTGCACCACATCCTCTGGTTCGGCAATCCGCACTATCCAGGACGACTCGATGCGATTCCCGTACGTGAATTCTATAGCGCGAATCCGGACCGCTTGCCGCGACTCGACGAACCGGCAATCGCGTGCGGCCGCGGTCGAGACGTCAGACGAGCGAGAGGATGGCGCCGATGATCGTCCCGCCGAAAAGCAGCAGGAAGAGCAGCAGGAACGGATTGACCCGGCGCCGCGGCCCGAAGCCCAGTGCCGACAGCCAGGAGCCGGCCTGAGAGAGCCGGCTCGGGCCGGAGTCCCAGCGCGACGGGTCCAGGTCCGCGCCGCAGACGGCGCAGCCGGCGGCATATGGAGACACGCGCTCCTTGCAATTGGGACAGCGGCTGCGGTCAGGCATACCTACCGAATTCTAGAGCGCAAAACTGACGGCAGCGACGCGCCGATCACACCCGCCAGGCGCTCGGCGGCGAGCGCCAGCTCCTGCTCGCCGAGGCTCGAGAACGACAGCCGCATCTCGCGGTGGCCGTCGTCGGTCACGTAGAACGGCTTGCCCGGGACGTAGGCGACGCCGGCCTCGGTGGCCGCCGGGCGCAGCTCGCGCACGTCGAGGCCGTCGGGCACCTGCAGCCACGAGAACATGCCGCCGGTCGGCTCGCTCCAGCTGACGCCGGGCGGCATGTGGGCCTCGAGCGCGCGGCTGAGCGCCGCCCAGTGCGAGGCGTAGAGCGCCCGGGCGGCCGGGACGCCGGTCTCGAAGTGGCCGGCGCGCCCGTACTCCTCGACCATCCGCTGGCCCAGCGCACCCGCGCACTGGTCGGTGGTCTGCTTGGCCGTCGCGAGTTGCGCGATCAGCTCCTTCGGCCCGGCCGCCCAGCCGAGCCGCAGCCCCGGGCAGAGGATCTTCGAGAACGTCCCGGCCTGCAGCACGACGTCGGGCGCCAATGACCACAGCGTCGGCTCGAGGTCGCCGGCGAAGGACAGGTCGCGGTACGCGACGTCCTCGACGATCAGCACGCCGTGACGGCGGCAGGCATCGACGAGCGCGTGCCGGCGCTCGAGGCTCAGCGAGCGCCCAGACGGGTTCTGGAACTCCGGGATGACGTAGACGAGCTTGGGCCGGTAGCCGCCCTCCAGGCGCTCGGCGAGCAGGTCGACCTGCATGCCGTGCTCGTCCATCGGGATCCCCGTCAGCTCGGCCTCGTGGCCCTGGAAGGCCATGATCGCGCCGAGATACGTGGGCGCCTCGACGACCACGTGGTCGCCGGGATCGAGCAGCGCGTGGCTGACCAAGGCCAGGCACTCCATGCCGCCGCTCGTGACGATCAGCTCGTCGCGCTCGGCCGTCCGGCCCTGCCGCGCCTGGCGCTCGCGCAGGTACTCGCGCACGCTGGGGACGCCCTCGCTCGCCGCGTATTGCAACGCGACCGCGGGCTCGTCACGGATCAGCCGCGCGGCGATCTCCTCCAGCGCCTCGAGCTGGAACGTCCTCGGGTTCGGGAACCCGCCCGCCATCGACATCACTCCCGGCGGCGGCCCGGCGAGAATCGTGGCCAGCTCACCGTCGCCCCGACCGCGCGTGCGCCGCGCCAGCATGTCGTTCCAGTCCATGTGCGAGTTCTATCGCCCCTACACTGCGGACATGAAGCGCACGCTCAAGCTCCTGGCGAGCGCGGCGCTCGCGCTCGCTCTCCTCGCCACCGGCGCCGCCGCGAGCACCAGCCACAAGGGCTGGCCGCACATCAACGGCGACCTGATCACGCACAAGGCCGATCAGAACGGCGACATCCGCGCCAAGAAGCTCCGCAAGCACAACGAGCTGCTGGGCGGGCACGGCAACGACAACATCTACGCCGGCCAGGTCGGCGACGTGCTGTGGGGCGACTACAAGCCCTCGGGCCAGCCGGAGTCGCAGGCCGACTTCATCCAGGGCGGCCCCGCGAAGGACTTCATCTATGGCAGCCACGGGATGAACACGATCCACACCGGCGGCGGCAACGACCAGATTCACGTGCACTTCGGGCACGGTGAGATCTTCTGCGAGGGCGGCCAGCCGACCGTCTTCATCTCCCACAAGAACCGCCCCAACTACAAGCTCCACGGCTGCAAGCGCATCTCGTACAAGACCGGCTGATCGCCAGGCTCACGTCCGGCCGGGCCGTCACGTTGTAGGGCGGTGACGAACTCGCTGTTTGAACCCGCGCGCGCCGAGCTCGCGCCCGGCGCCGTACACGTCCCCGGGTGGCTGGACGTCGAGCGCCAGCGCGAGCTCGTCGAGGCGTGCCGCGACTGGGCGCGCGGGCCCGCGCCGATGCGCCACGTCAAGCTGCCCAGCGGGGCCGTGATGTCGGTGCAGAGCGTCTGCCTCGGCTGGCACTGGCTCCCCTACCGCTACAGCCGCACCGCCGACGACGTCGACGGCGCGCCGGTCGCGCCGTTCCCCGGCTGGCTCGCGGACCTCGGCCGGCGCGCGGTCGCCGACGCGTACGAGGATCCCGCCGCGGCCGCGGCCTATCACCCCGACGCCGCGCTGATCAACTACTACGCCGACGGGGCGAAGCTCGGGATGCACCAGGACAAGGAGGAGCACTGCGACGCGCCCGTCGTGTCGCTCAGCCTCGGCGACGAGTGCGTCTTCCGGTTCGGCAACACCGAGACCCGCGGACGCCCCTACACCGACGTGGCGCTGCGCTCGGGCGACCTGTTCGTGTTCGGCGGCCCGTCGCGCTTCGCCTACCACGGCGTCCCGCGCACCCGCTCCGGCAGCGCGGATCCCGCGACCGGGCTCACGACCGGGCGGCTGAACATCACGCTACGCGTCACCGGTCTGTAGCGCCTGCCGAGGACGGCGCGGATGTCGCGGCGGGCCTGCGACCGCCACCAGCGCACGCCCATGATGAAATGACCGGCACGGGCGCGGCCCGTGATGAGCGATCAGGTGAGGGTGGGCACGGCGTCGGGAAGGACGATGTCGCGCTTGAGGATCTTGCCCGTCGCGGCCTTCGGCAGCTCGTCGACGAACCAGACGTGGCGGGGGTACTTGTAGGCGGCGAGGCGCTGCTTGAGGTAGGCGGTGAGCTCGTCGCCGGTGGCATTCTGGCCGGGCTTGACCGTCAACACGGCCGCGACCTCCTGCCCGAGCCGCTCGTCGGGGATGCCGATCACCGCCGCGTCGAGGATCGCGGGATGCGCGTAGAGCACCTCCTCGATCTCGCGCGGGTAGACGTTGTAGCCGCCGCGGATGATCATGTCGGTCTTGCGGTCGACGATGAAGAGGTAGCCGTCGCCGTCCATGCGCGCGAGGTCGCCCGTGTGCAGCCAGCCGCCGCGCAGCGCGCGCTCGCTGGCCTCGGGCCGGCCCAGGTAGGACTTCATGACGTGCGGGCTGCGCAGCAGGATCTCGCCGACCTCCCCGAGCGCGACGGGCGCGCCGTCGTCGTCGATCAGCCGCAGCTCGACGCCCTGCACCGGCAGGCCGATCGAGCCCGGCTTGCGCACGCGGTCGGGCCGGTTGAACGTGGCGACCGCGCACGTCTCCGACAGCCCGTAGCCCTCGAGGATCTTGCACTCGAAGGCGGCGTCGAACGCGTGCAGCACCTCGACCGGCAGCGCCGCGCCGCCGGACACGCACAGCGACAGGCTCGCCGTGTCGTAGCGCTCGCGCTCCGGGTGGTGCAGCATCGCGCCGTACATCGTCGGCACGCCGAGGAAGATGTCGACGCGGTCGCGCTCGATGATCTCCAGCGCGCGGGCGGGGTCGAAGCGCGGCAGCAGCGTCATGCAGCCGCCGGCGTACATCATCGCGTTCAGCCCCGCGCTCATCCCGAACACGTGGAACAGCGGGAGCGCGCCGAGCTCGATCGACTCCGGCCCCGCACCGACCAGCTCGACCGCGACGCGCGCGCTGTCGATCAGGTTGTGGTGCGTGAGCTCCGCGCCCTTCGGCAGGCCCGTGGTCCCCGACGTGTAGACGATCACCGCGGTGTCCGTGGCGTCGCGCTCGACCACTCCCGCGACGGGCTCGACGCGCGCGAGCTGCGTCTCGAAGTGGCCCGGCTCGACGAGCAGGCACTCGACGGCCGCCGCCTCGCTGGCGGCGTGCGCCACCTCGGCGAACTGGTGCCATGCGATCAGCAGCCGCGCGCCGGAGTCGGTCAGGTGGTAGGTGAGTTCGCGCTCGGTCAGCAGCGGGTTGAGCGGGACGACCACGGCGCCGAGCCGCAGGATCCCGTAGAAGACGCTCGGGAAGTACGGCACGTTGGGCAGCACCACGGCGACGCGGTCACCGGCCTGGATGCCCTTCGCGGCGAGCAGCCCGGCCACCCCGGCCGAGGCCGCGTCGAGCGCGCCGTAGGGCATGACCGCGTCATCGAGCTTGATCGCCGGACGGTCGGGATGTCTCCGGGCCGAGTCCGCGACGAGATGAGCCAGATTGGCCATGATGCTCCTCCTCCACGTGTCCGCCTGACGCTACGGACGCGACCGCGCGCGGGCATCGGCAGCGAGCGCTCAAATGTGAACGCCGCAGTTGTGCGGACCGCACAGGCTCAGACGCCGAGCAGCGCGGCCTGCACGGCGTGCAGGCGCACGACGTCGCCGCGGATGCCGGCCGCGGCGTCGTTGTAGATGAACGCCTCGCACAGGCGCACGATCGCGTAGGCGAGCGTCTCGGGGTCGACCGGCGGCGCGTACGCGCGGTCGCTCGCGATCAGCGCCGCGATCGCCGCGACGGCCGCCGGCTGGACCGGGCCGGCGCTCGAGGTGAGGATGCGCAGCCCGTCGCGCTCGAGCTCGAGGAAGCTGCGCAGCGGCGGGGCGGTGGCCAGCGTGTGGTTGATGCGGTCGAAGATCGCCAGCAGGCCGGACGCGCCCGCGCCGCCCGCGCGCGCCTGCGCGCGCCGGACGACGAGCTCGAACTCGGACACGAGCACCGCGCCGATCAGCCCGTCGCGGTCTCCGAACCAGCGGTACAGCGTGGCCCGGCCGAGCCCCAGCTCGGCGGCGAGCGCCTGCACGTCGATGCGCTCGCCCGCGCGGTAGCGGCGCGTCGCCGCCGCGAGCACGTCCGGCCGGGTGGCGGCGGCGGGGCGCCCGCGCGGCCGCTGGAGCGTCTCGGGCATCCGTGGAGTGTACCGATTTTGAGACGTCATCGACTGCATGTCTCGAATTCGGGTAGCGTTCAGGGAAGACGGACGAACGGCACAGGAGCGCCCTTGTCCCAGGGCCCGGTAGCGAACGCAGCGCAACGGAAGCGGCGCCCCGCCGGCGTCTCGGGCTTTGCGCGCGGGACGTCGCGCACCGCGCCGTCGCACCGGCGCGTGCGCCACGAGGCGCTCGACGACCTGCTGGCGGGGCTCGCGCCCGCGACCGGCGCGCGCCTCGCCGCCGCGCACGCCGCGGGACTGCAGGAGCGCTCGCGCTGCATCGTCGCGGTCGCGGTCCCGACCAGCCCGGTCGGCGATCCGGAGACGCTGCGGCTCGCCATACGGCCGCTGGCGCGCGCGCTCGGCGGCGTGCTGGCGCCGCTCGCGGCGGTCCGTCCCGGCGAGGTCGTGCTGGCGCGCGCGCTCACCGGCGCTGTCCCGCGAGCCCAGCTTGAGCGCTCACAGGCGACGCTCGCGAGCGAAGGGATCCCGCTCGCGATCGGGCTCAGCACGCCGCACGAGCGCCCCGCCGAGCTGGCCGACGCCTACCGCGAGGCGTGCTTCGCGCTCGCCACGCTCGGAGCCGCCGGCGGCGTGGCGGCGCTCGAGGACCTGAGCCCGCTCGACTGCATGGTGCTGCGCGGCGACCCGCTGGTCGAGCGCCTGCTGTCGCCGCAGATCCGGCGCTTCGTCGCCGCCGACGTCGCGCGCGGCGGGCTCCTGACGTCGACCGTCGTCGCCTACGCCGATGCCGATCTCAACCTGACCGCGGCCGCCGAGCAGCTCTTCATCCACCTCAACACCGCGCGCTACCGGCTGCGGCGCGTCGCCGAGGAGACCGGCTGCGACCTGCGCCGGCTGCGCGACGTGCTCGACCTCGTGATCGCGATCAAGCTCGCGAGTCGCTAGTCGCGGTTGCGGCCGAGCCGGTCGTGCGCCTGGACCCACTCGCCGGCGACGACCGCGGAGCCGAGCGACAGCTCGCCGCACAGGACCGTCGCGGCCACGATCTCGGCCAGCTTGCGGACCTTGCCTGTGCCCCAGCAGCCGAGCAGCTCCAGGCACTCGCGCTGCGTCGGCAGGCCGGTCCCGCCGCCGTAGGTCGCGACGATCAGCGCCGGGATCGTGACCGAGTAGTAGTAGTCGCCGCCGTCGCGGAGCTCGGCGTGCACGAAGGCCGCCGAGGACTCCGCGACGTTCGCCGCGTCCTGCCCGGTCGCGATGAAGAGCGCCGCGATCGCGTTGGCCGAGTGCGCGCCGTTGTTGTTGGCGCCCGACATGAAGCCGCCCAGGTTGCTGAGCTGGCGCGCGCGGAACATCTCCTCGCCCGTCGTGTGCATGACGCGCTCGAGCAGCTCGTTTGGAATCAGCGCCTCGGCGACGACGCGCTTGCCGCGCGTGCGCAGCGTGTTCACGTTGGAGCTCTTCTTGTCGGTCGCGAACGCGCCCTCGAGCAGGTAGCTCTCGACCTCCGGGCGCTGCGCGACGATCCAGCGGCAGGCGGCCTCGGTCGCCTTGCCTGTCATGTTCTGGCCCGCGGCGTCGCCGGTCGTGTAGTCGAAGCGCGTGTACAGCTGGCGGCCCGCGAGGTACTGCTCGATGTCCACCAGGCGGCCGGTGCCGGTGGTCGTCTCGGCCGCCTCCTTGACCGCGTCGAAGTGCAGCTTCAGCCACGCTCCCAGCGCGCGCGCCTCGCGCGCGCTGGGCATGATGAACACCGGCGCGCGCTGCATGCGGTCGTCGACGACGGTGGTCGTGACGCCGCCCGCCTCGTAGAGCAGCCGCATGCCGCGGTTGTAGCTCGCCACCAGCGTGCCCTCGGCGGTCGCCAGCGGGACGAAGAACTCGCCCTGCGCGTACTCGCCGTGCACCAGCAGCGGGCCGGCGATGCCGATCGGCACCTGCGCCACGCCCACGAACTGCTCGATGTTCCCGCGCGTGCGGGCCGGGTCGAAGCCGTAGTGGGCGACGTGCCCGAACGCCGTCCCGGTCTGCTCGCGCAGGAACTCGCGCCGGGCGCTCGCGGCGGCCTCGGTGTAGTCGTCGACCGCGTCGCGCGGGACGCGGCGCCGCGTGGTCACGCGGGTCATGACTCCCGGGCCGCGCGCACCAGCGCCGCCATGCCCGCCTCGATGCCGCGGGCGAGCACGTCGATGTCGGCGGTCGTGTCGTAGTCGCCGGTGATGCCGAAGTTGACGCTCTGCTCGTAGGTGAGGATGGCGACGCCGAGCGACATCGCCGGCCCGAGCGGCACCATCGGGAAGATCTCCTCGAGCCGGCGCCCGGCGAGATAGAGCGTCTGGCGCGGTCCCGGCACGTTCGTCGTCACCGTCTGGAGGGTGCGCTGCGGGAGCGCGGCGACGACGCGCGTGCCGAGCGCCAGCGCGCCCGGCGGCACGAGGTCGCCGAGCGCGACCAGCGTGCGCCCCCCGACGGCCTGGCCCGACTCCTTGAGGTGGCGCATCTGCCCGGTGATCGCCCGCAGCCGCTCGACGGGATCGGCGAGCCCGACCGGCAGCTCGGCGTAGATGGCCGAGACGCGGTTGTCGCACAGCCCGTGCTCGCCCGGCGCGCGTACCGAGACCGGCACGAGCGTGCGCAGGAGCACCTCCTCGACGGCCTCGCCGCGCGAGAGCAGCAGCTCGCGGAAGCCGTTCGTGATCGCGGCGAGCACGACGTCGTTGAGCGTGCCGCCGAACGCACCGCGGACCGTCTTGACGTCGGCCAGCGTGCCGCGCACCCCGGCCCAGCGGCGATGCGCGCCGACGGCGTGGTTGAGCGACGTCCCGTGCCCCTGGCGCACCAGCGGCTCCATCGCCGCCAGCCCGCGCGCGTCGTCGCGCCACTCGGCCAGCGTGCGGCGCGGTGAGCGCATGGCCGCGGCCAGCGCGCGCACGGCGTCACGCGACGCGCCCGCCCACCCGCCGACCGCCTCGGCGAGCAGGTACACGCCGTCGGGCTCGGGCGCGGGATGCCACTCCGGCACGTCGGCCGGCACGCGCCGGCGCTCGTGGTCGAGCAGCACCGACAGCAGGTCGCTGCTCGCCACGCCGTCGACCAGGCAGTGGTGGGTCTTGGCCACCAGCGCCCAGCGGCCGTCCTGGAGGCCGGACACGGCCCACAGCTCCCACAGCGGCCGCTCGCGGTCGAGCGCGAGCCCCAGCACGCGGCCGACGGCCGTGTTCAGCTCGGCCTCGCCGCCCGGCGCCGGCAGCCCGGTGTGGCGGACGTGGTAGGCGAGGTCGAAGTGCGGGTCGTCGACCCAGACCGGGGCGCCGAGACCGCCGGGCACGAAGCGCACCTTCTCGCGATAGCTTGGGACGAGCGGCAGCTTGGCGGCGATCGCCGCCTCGAGCTCGCCGGGCCGCGGCGGCGGCCCCTCGTAGATCCCCACCGACGCGATGTGCATGTGCAGCGACGGGCTCTCCAGGTACAGAAACGACGCATCCAGCGGGCTCAGCGTGTGCACGGCCCTCTCCTCGCTCGGCGCTGCTGCCTCAGACGACCAGCCAGCGATCGGCCGCGGCATCCTCGCGGTCGCACGCGGCGCGGTAGACCGTGTACGCCTCGTGCTTGCGGCCGTAGGGAGCGGCCGACCAGGCGAGGAACGCCTCCTGCGCGTCGTCGAACGCGGCCTGCCAGGCCTGGTAGATCTCGCACGCGAGGTAGTCGCGCCGGCGATCGAGCGGGAGTGGGTCGGCAATGAGTTCGATCGCGGCCATGGAGAGGAGGATCGCCCGACCGCGGTGCGGGCGCATCCGCATCAATCCCGCGGTCGCCTCCGCCCAAACCGCTGAGGCCGCGTCAGCCCTCTAGCGCCTCGGACGCTTCGAGCCAGGCCCCCTCGAGCTCGTCGCGCTCCGCCACGGCGGCGTCGAGCGCCTCCTGCAGCTCGCGCAGCCGCATGTGGTCGGCGGCGCTGGCCGCCATCTGCTCGTGCAGCTCGGCCTCGCGGCGCTCGAGCCGTTCGAGGGCGCGCTCGGCGCGCTGGAGCTCCTTGCGCGCCGCCTGGCGCGCAGCTCCCGAGCTGACCGTGCGCGGAGCGGCCACGACGACCGGCTCGGCGGGGCGCCGCAGCTCGAGGTACTGCTCGACCCCGCCGGGCAGATGGCGCAGCCGCCCGCCGCCGACCAGCGCGTAGACGTCGTCGCACACGCGCTCGATGAAGTAGCGGTCGTGGCTGACCACGATCAGCGTTCCCGGCCAGCCGTCGAGCAGGTCTTCGAGCGCGGTCAGCGTGTCGATGTCGAGGTCGTTGGTGGGCTCGTCGAGCACGAGCACGTTCGGCTCGCCCATCAGCAGCCGCATGAGCTGCAGGCGCCGGCGCTCGCCGCCGGAGAGGTCGGCGACCGCCGTGAAGGCCTTCTCGCCGCGAAAGCCGAAGCGGTCGCAGAGCATGCCGGCGGTGATCTCCTGGCCGCCGGACAGCGTGGCGCGCCCGCGGATCGCCTCCAGCGACTCGAGCACGCGCAGGTGCCCGGGGACCTCCGCGGTGTCCTGGCTGAGGAACGCGAGCTTGACGGTCTGCCCGCGCTGGACCTCGCCGGCCATCGGGGCGAGCTCACCGGTGAGCACGCGCAGCAGCGACGTCTTGCCCGAGCCGTTGACGCCGACCAGCGCGACGCGGTCGCCGGGGCCGAGCCGCCAGGTCACGTGGTCGAGCAGCGGCTGAGCGCCGAAGCGCAGCGAGACGTCCTCGGCGTCGAGCACGCGATCGCCGAGCCGCGAGCCGGCGAAGCGCAGCAACTCGGCCTTGTCGCGCGGCTCCGGGACATCCTCGATCAGCGCGTTGGCGGCCTCGATGCGGAACTTCGGCTTGGCGGTCCGCGCCGGCGGCCCGCGCCGCAGCCACGCGAGCTCCTTGCGCAGCAGGTTGCGGCGGCGCTCGTCGCGCGCCGCTTCCTGGCGCTCGCGCTCGGCGCGTGCCAGCACGTACGCCGAATAGCCGCCCTCGTACTGCGCCACGCCGCCGTCGACGACCTCCCAGGTCGCGGTCGAGACCGCGTCGAGGAACCAGCGGTCATGGGTGACCACCAGCAGCGTGCCGCGGCGCACGGCGAGATGGCGCGCGAGCCAGTCCACGCCCTCGACGTCGAGGTGGTTGGTCGGCTCGTCGAGCAGCAGCAGCTCGGGGTTGTCGAGCAGCGCGCGGGCGAGCGCGATCCGCCGCCGCTCGCCGCCTGACAGCGGCGCGATCGGCGTGTCCAGGCCGTCGGGGAAGCGTCGCAGCTCGACGCCGCCCAGCAGGCCGTCGAGCACCGAGCGAAAGCGGGCGTCCGCGGCCCACTCGTGGTCGGCGCGCGCGCCCACCAGCTCCTGGCCCACGGTCTTGGCCGGGTCGAGGTCATCGCCCTGGCCGAGCAGCGCCAGATGCAGGCCCCCGGCGCGCGTCACCGCGCCCGCGTCGGGCTGCTCGGTGCCCGCGATCAGCCGCAGCAGCGTCGACTTGCCGTCGCCGTTGCGGCCGACCACGCCGACGCGATCGCCCGCGCTCAGGCCGAGCGTGACGGCGCGCAGGACCGACCGGCTGCCGTAGCCCTTGTCTGCGTCCTTGAGGTTCACGAGGTTGCGCGGGGGCGGGGCCATCCTGGACACAAGTCTCATGCAAAGCGCGTTTCGGCGAGGTACAGTCGCCTCCAATGCTTGCTTGTGTGATGGGAATCGGCCCCAGCCTCCTGTTCCTCGCCCCCGTGGTGGCGATGGTCGGACTCGTGATGTTCGCCAAGATCCGCAACCGCGGCGAGGAGGACGAGTTCGCCATGCCCGGCGATCCGTTCAGCGAGCCCGGCGCCGGGCCCTCCGGTGAGCCCGCGCTCGAGCGTGAGCTCGAGCCGGTCGCCTGACGCCCAGCGCGCGGCTGATCGCGACCGCACTGACCGGGCCGTGACGGCTACTCCCGCTGCCGTCGCCGCTGCACATGACGTCGGCGCCCTGCCAGCAGTGGCCGTAGCGCGGGTCGCTCTCCCCCGGGGGCTCGGTCGAGTCCCGCCGCGATTGTGCGCGTTGCCCGGGCCCGGCCGGTCGCCGCGCGGGCCCATGATCGTCTCCCCCAGCCCGTACTCCGGCGCGCCGGCGGCCGGCGTGTCGGCGAGGATCACGACGCTGCGGGGCGCTTCTCGCGATGCCCAGGACGCCTGCCTCGGATTCTTCTCAGCGTCCAGAGGTGACAAACGTGTTGACGGCGCGAAACTTGCCAACAGTTCGTCGGGAGCCGGGAATACCGTGTCGGCGATGCGCGCGCGGATCGAAGAGCTCGCCGGGCAGCTGACCGAGCTGCGAGATGCGTACTACCGCGGGACGCCGCGGGTGGCGGACGCCGAGTACGACGCGCTCGAGGACGAGCTGCGCGAGCTGCTGGCCGCGCATCCCGAATTGACGCCCGACCCGAACCCGCTCGACCAGGTCGGTGCGCCGGCGGTCCTGCACGCGCCGGTGCGCCACTCGCGGCCGATGCTCTCGCTCGAGAAGGCGACCCGGCCTGAGCAGGTGGAGGCGTTCTTCGCGCGCTTCCCGGGCCAGCCGGTCGTGGTCATGCCCAAGCTCGACGGCCTCTCGCTGGCGGTGGTCTACGAGCGCGGGCGGCTCGCGCGCGCCGTCACGCGCGGCGACGGCGTGACCGGCGACGACGTGACGCCGCTGGCGCGCGCGCTGGCCGACGGGCTGCCGGACGCGATCCCCGCGTCCGCGCGCGTCGAGGTGCGCGGGGAGCTCGTGATGCTGCGCTCGACGTTCTCGGCCTACAACGAGGCGCATCCGGACAAGCCGCTGATCAACCCGCGCAACGCCGCGGCGGGAACGATCCGGGCGAAGGACCCCGCGGTCGTCGCCGAGCGCCGGCTGCGGTTCTTCGCGTTCGATCTCGACGCGTCCGGCGAGGCTCCGGCCGACGTCGAGGCGGGCCTGCGCGAGCTCGGGTTCGAGGCGGCCGACATGCGCCACTGCGAGGACGCCGCGTCCGCCGTGGCGGTGATCGGCGAGATCGAGTCCGGCCGCGACCGCCTGGACTACGACCTCGACGGTGCCGTGCTGCGGCTCGCCGACCGCGACGCCTACGCGGCCGCCGGGACGCGCTCGCAGAGCCCGCGCGGCGCGCTGGCGTTCAAGTTCGCGGCCGAGGAGAAGACGACGCTGCTCGCCGACGTCGTGTGGGACGTCGGCAAGATCGGCAAGGTCGCGCCGGTCGCCGTGCTCGAGCCGGTGTTCGTCGGCGGCACGACGGTCACGCGCGCGACGCTCGCCAACCAGGAGGTGATCCGCGCGCGCGACGTCCGGATCGGCGACACCGTGCTGGTGCGCCGGGCCGGCGACGTCATCCCGTTCGTGGCCGGCGTGCTCGATGCCGCGCGCCGGACGGGGGCCGAGCGCGAGATCGTCCCGCCGAGCGAATGCCCGTCCTGCGCGCAGCCGCTGAGCGAGCAGGGCAACAGCCGCGAGCTCTACTGCACCAACGTCGCGTGCCCGGCCCAGACCGTGCGCCGGCTGATCCACTGGGCCTCGCGCGCCGCCGCCGACATCGACGCGATCGGCGGCGTCTGGATCGAGCGCCTGAACGAGCACGGGCTGCTCGAGCGCGTATCGGACTTCTATGCGCTGGAGCGCTCGCGGCTGCTGGAGTTCGACGGGATCGGCGAGATCTCGGCCGACCGCATGATCGAGTCGATCGACCGCAGCCGCGCGGTCGGCCTGCGCCGCGCGCTGATCGGGCTGGCGATCCCGATGGCGTCCGAGGGCACCGCGGCGCGCCTGTGCCGGGCCGGGTTCGCGTCGCTGGAGGCCGTCGCCGCCGCGTCGGAGGAGGAGCTCCAGCAGGTCGAGGACATCGGCCCCAAGGTCGCGGCCAGCCTGGTCGCGCACCTCGCCCGCGCGCGCGGCGAGCTGGAGCGGCTGCGCTCGCTCGGCGTCAACCTCGACGTGCGCGACGAGGACCTCCCGGCGGTCGTCGCCTCCGACGCGCCGCTGGCGGGCAAGACCGTGGTCATCACCGGCACGCTCGCCGACCCGCGCAGCGGAGAGAAGGTCCCCCGCCCCGCGTTCCAGCGCCTGTGCGAGCGCGCCGGCGCGACAACCGCGTCGTCGGTCAGCGCCAGTACCGACATGCTGATCTGCGGGGCGGACGTCGGCGCTGCCAAGACCGCCAAGGCGGCCAAGCTCGGCGTCGCGGTCGTCGACCAGGAGGAGATCTGGCAGCAACTGATCGGAGCGGGGGTGGCATGAACCACGCGGAGATGCTCGCGGTGGCGCTCGAAGAGGCGCGCGCCGGACTCGAGGAGGGCGGGATCCCGATCGGGGCGGCACTGTTTGCCGCCGACGGGACGCTGCTGGGCCGCGGGCACAACCGGCGCGTGCAGAACGACGACCCGTCCGTGCACGGGGAGACCGACGCGTTCCGCAACGCCGGCCGGCGGCGCGGCTACGGCGACACGATCATGGTCACCACGCTCGCGCCGTGCTGGTACTGCAGCGGGCTCGTGCGCCAGTTCGGGATCGGCACCGTGGTCGTCGGCGAGTCGCGCACGTTCCAGGGCGGGATCGAGTGGCTGCGCGAGTGCGGCGTGACCGTCGTGGACCTGGACTCCGACGAGTGCGCCACGCTGCTCGGCGAGTTCATCGCGCGCCACCCCGCGGTGTGGGACGAAGACATCGGCGAGTAGCGCCGAGCCATACACAGGGTGTGAGACGCCTCGCGGGCTGGTGCGCGCTGCTGATCGCGGGCTGCGGCGGCAACGCCGCGGCGCCGCCGCGCCGGGCCACGCCGACCCCGCAACCGCCCGTCGCGCTCGCGGGCTGCTCCGGCATCCACGCGCGCTGGGCCGTGCTGCGCGGGGCGGGCGTGGACGCGGCGGTCACGGGCAGCGGCCCGGCGATCGTCTTCGGCAACGAGAGCGGGAACTCGGCCTGCGCGTGGATCCCGCTCGCCGAGCGGCTCGCGGCGGCCGGCCACCGTGTCGCCGTCTTCGACTACGACGCCACCGGGGCCAGCGCGGAGCGCGACTGCGTCGCGCAGATGCTGTCCGTCGCGCGCGCGCTCCGGGGGAGCGGGCGCTTCGCGCTGGTCGGCGCGTCGCTCGGCGGCCGCGTCGTGATCGAGGCCGCGGCGCGCCGCCCGCCGGGTCTCGCCGCGCTCGTCAGCCTCTCCGGCGAGCGCTTCGTCCAGAACTACCGCGACATCATCGCCAGCGCACGCCGCGTGCGCGCGCCGGCCCTCTACGCCGGCGCGCGCGAGGACGGCTTCACCGACGGCGCGCGCCAGCAGAACCAGCTGCACGCCGCGATGCGCGGGCGTCCGAACGAGCTCGTGCAGATCGGGGGCGTCGACCACGGCACCGCGCTGCTGCAGCACCCGGCGATCGCGACGCGCGTGACCGGCTTCATCGCCCGGGAGCTCGACTGAGGTGCTCGAGCGCGGGACGCTGGGCACGCTGCCCTACGCCGCGCTCGGTACCGGTCCGCCGCTCGTCGTCCTGGCAGGGCTCTCCCCCACCGCGGGCGCGCAGAGCGACGGAATGGTCAAGGCGTCGCTCGGCCCGCTGGCCGCCGTGGCCCGCAGCCGCCGCGTGATCGTGCTCAACCGCCGGACCGGGTTGCCGCGGGGAATGACGATGGCCGAGCTCGCCGCCGAGCACGCCGCCGCACTGCCCGAGCCCGTCGACGTGGTCGGGATCTCGACGGGCGGGAGCATCGCCCAGCAGCTGGCGGCGGACCGTCCGCAGGCGGTCCGGCGGCTCGTCCTGATCAGCACGGCCTGCCGTCTCGGCGCGGAGGGCCGCGAGCTGCAGCGCCGCGTGGCGGCGCGGATCCGGGCGGGCGCGCGCGGCGAGGCGCTCGCGGTGATGGCGGCGGGGCTCGTGCCGCGCGGGAAGGCGGCGGCGGGCCTCGCGGGCAGGCTGCTCGGCCCGCGCCTGATCGGAGACGATCTCGCCGACCTGGCGACGACGATCGAGGCCGAGGACGGCTTCGACCTCGCCGCCTGCCGGCCGATCCGCGCGCCGACGCTGATCCTCGCGGGCGCCGAGGATCGCTTCTACAGCCGCGCCCTGTTCGAGGAGACCGCCCGCCTGATCGCCGACAGCACGCTGCGCCGGTTCGCAGGCCGCGGCCACATCACGGTGATGAGCGACCCCGGCGCGCGCGCCGAGCTCTCGGGCTTCCTCGAACTAGGCTCACCTTGATGATCGACCCGCGCGCCTACTGGGAGGACCGCCTCGGCCGCAACGCCGGCGCCGAGGGCGTGGGGCACGCCGGCCTCGGCGAGGGCTACAACGGCTGGCTGTACCGGCTCCGGCGCGAGGTCTTCCTCAAGGAGGTCGGCGCGCGCGTGCCGCCGCGCCCGCGCGTGCTCGACGTCGGCTCCGGGACCGGCTTCTACGTCGAGCGCTGGCACGAGCTCGGCGCGGCGCGGGTGACGGGCTCGGACATCGCCGAGGTCGCGGTCGAGCGCCTGCGGGCCCGGTTCCCGCGCGACACGTTCGTCCGCCTGGACATCGGCCAACCGCTCGAGCGGCCGGCGCGCTTCGACGCCGTCTCGGCGATGGACGTCGTCTTCCACCTGCTCGACGACGCCGCGTACCGCCGGGGCTTTCAGAACCTGTACGACCTCCTGGTCGACGGCGGGCTGCTGGTCTTCACCGAGAACTTCCTGCACACGACGGCGCTGCGACTGCCGCATCAGGTGTCGAGGACGCTTGGCGAGATCGAGGCCGTGGTCCGCTCGACGGGCTTCGAGATCGTCGTCCGGCGCCCGCTGTTCGTGCTCATGAACGCGCCGCACGACTCCACGAGCCGCGTGCATCAGCTGTGGTGGCGCGGACTGTCGGGACTCTCGAAGCGCAGCGACACGTTCGGGCGCCTCGCGGGCGCGGCGCTCTTTCCGCTCGAGCGCGAACTGGTCGCCCGCCGCGCCGAAGGACCGTCCACCGAACTGATGATCTGCCGGAAGCCGGAAGCGTAAGCTCCGCCCCCGGTCTCAGCAACGGAAGGGGGGTACATGAAGGGACGTTCCGTGGCCACCGGCCTCGCGGCCGCCGCGCTGGCCGTCGGCGCCTACGCGCTCGGAGCCGGCCGTCATGCCGAGCGGGCGACCGCGCGGGCCAACACGCCGGTGGACCTGTGGCAGACCTACACACAGGTGCTCAAGCGCGCCCGCTACATCGATCTCACCCACACGATCACGCCGAACATGCCGGTGTGGAAGGGCTTCGGCCCGGCGACGTTCTCGCCGACGCTCAACCCGGACACCGGCAAGCCGTACACCTACGCCGCCGACGGCTTCGAGGCCACGAAGTACGACATCGCGACCGACCAGTTCGGCACGCAGCTCGACCCGCCGGCGCACTGGGCGCCCGAGTACCCGGGCATCGACGAGCTGCCGGCGACGTTCGCGGTCCGCCCGCTGGTCGTCATCTCGATCGTGCCGCAGGTCAAGAAGGACCCGAAGTACGCGCTGCAGGTCTCGGACATCCAGGCCTGGGAGAAGCGCAACGGCACGATCCCCGAGGGCTCGGTCGTGATGGTCCGCTCGGACTGGTCGAAGAAGTGGACGGACGACCCCGCGAAGGCCAAGGCGCTCGCCGCCGACCCCGTCTTCCCCGGCGTGTCGCTGGACGCGATCAAGTTCCTCCAGCTCAAGCGCCACATCCTGTTCCACGGCCACGAGCCGCTGGACACCGACACGACGCCGACGCTCGAGGGCGAGAGCTGGCTGATGCATCACGGCTACACGCAGGCCGAGGGCGTCGCCAACCTCGACAAGGTCCCGGAGACCGGCTGCCTGGTCGACATCGGCTACCCGAAGTTCAAGGGCGGCCTCGGCGGCTATGCCCGCTACATCGCGATCTGCCCGCCTTCCACCAAGGGCGGCGTGGGGATCAGCGGCAGCGACGCTCCGCTCGCCAAGCGCGCGAAGCCCCTGCACTGGGACACCACGCTGGGCTACCGCGTCCGCTGACCCGGCCCCCCGTTGGAGGGAAGTTGGCGCCCCGTGGCCGCACGGCCGCGGGGCGCCGCCTAGTCTGACGAACAGTGGACGTGATCGACGAGCTGGTCGCGAACAATCGCGCCTTCGCGGGGTCGCTGCCCGCCGCCCATCTGGATGTCAAGCCGGTGCGGCGGCTGGCGATCGTGACATGCATGGACTCGCGCCTGGACGTGTTCGCGGCGCTCGGCCTCGCGCACGGCGAGGCGCACGTGCTGCGCAACGCCGGCGGCGTGATCACCGACGACGTGATCCGTTCGCTCGCGATCTCCCAGCGCAAGCTCGGGACGCACGCGGTGATGCTGATCCATCACACGCACTGCGGGATGCAGACGCTGACCGACGACGGCTTCCGCGCGGAGCTGCAGGCGGCGACCGGGCTCGCGCCCGCGTTCGCGATCGAGTCCTTCGCCGACCTCGACGCCGACGTCCGCCAGTCGATCCTGCGCGTGCGTCGCTCGCCGTTCCTCCTGCACTCCGACGACGTGCGCGGCTTCGTCTACGACGTCGACACCCACGCCCTGCGCGAGGTTCACGCGTAGGTCGCGATCACCACGCCGGTCGTCGTGATCGTGGTGTCCTCGAGCGTGAGCGACGCGGGTGCCCCGCCGTCGCCGAACAGCCGCAGGCCGGTGCCGAGCACCAGCGGGTGGATCAGCAGCACCCAGCGATCGATCAGGCCGTAGGGCATCAGGGACTGGATCAGCCCGCCGCTGCCGAGGATCGTGAGGCTCGTCTGCCCGGACAGGGCGGCCACCGCCTTCACCGGGTCGCCCTGCAGCAGCCGCGCGTTCTCCCACGCGAGCGGCGAGCGCAGCGTCCGCGACACGACATGCTTGACCCTGCGGTTGATGGACTCCGTGTACGGGTTGTCGGCGGGCATGTTCGGCCAGACCGACGCGAAGTGCTCGTACGTCCGCCGCCCGAGCAGCAGCGCTCCCTCGCCGCCGCCCGCCATCCGCCTGCCCATCGCCTCCGCCATCACGTGGTCGTTGCCGGGCAGCGCCCAGCCGCCGCGGGTGAAGCCTCCGCGGCGGTCCTCGTCGGGGTCGGCCGGCGCCTGCATCACGCCGTCGAGCGTGAGGTGATTGACGACCGTTACCGGCACTAGAGCTTGTTGCGGGCGATCAGCTTGCGGCCGATCACCATGCGCTGGATCTCGCTCGTGCCCTCGCCGATCAGCAGCAGCGGGGCGTCGCGGTACAGGCGCTCGATCTCGTACTCCTTGGAATAGCCGTAGCCGCCGTGGATCCGGAACGCGTCCTCGACGACCTCCTTGCCGGTCTCTGACGCGAACAGCTTCGCCATCCCGGCCTCGACGTCCGAGCGCTCGCCGGCGTCCTTCAGCCGCGCCGCCTTGAGCATCAGCAGCCGCGCGGCCTCGACCTTGGTGGCCATGTCGGCGAGCTTGAACTGGATCGCCTGGTGCTCGGCGATCGGCTTGCCGAAGGCGCGCCGCTCCTGCGCGTACTTGAGCCCCAGCTCCAACGCGCGCTGGGCGATCCCGACGCCGCGCGCCGCGACATTGACGCGCCCGACCTCGAGCGCGTCCATCATCTGCGCGAAGCCCTTGTTCAGGCCCGCCGCCTCGCCGCCGAGGATCATGTCCGCGGGACAGCGGTAGCCGTCGAACACCAGCTCGGTGGATTCGACGCCCTTGTAGCCGAGCTTCTTGATCTTCGGGGGCACCGTGAGCCCCGGGTTCTCGGACGCGCCCGGCTCCTTCTCGGCCACGAAGCACGTCAACCCGCGGTGCGCCGGCGACGCCTCGCGATCGGTCCGCATCAGCACGAACACGACGCCCGAGCGCAGCCCGTTCGTGACCCACATCTTCGCGCCGTTGAGCTCGTAGTCGCCGTCGGCGGTCTTTGTCCCGGAGGCCTTGATCGCCGCCACGTCGGAGCCCAGCTCCGGCTCGGACATGCTGAACGCCGCGCGGATCTCGCCCGTCGCCATCTTCGGCAGCAGCCGCTCGCGCTGCGCATCGGTCCCGAACTTCATCAGCAGATAGGACCCGATGAAGTGCGTGTTGACGATCCCCGAGATCGAGATCCAGCCGCGCGAGAGCTCCTCCACGATCATCGCGTAGGTCGTGAGGTCCAGCCCCATCCCGCCGAACTCCTCGGGGATGGTCACACCGAACAGCCCGAGCTCGCGCATCTGCTCCACGATCGGCTCGGGGAACTCGTCCTCCGCGTCGTAGTGCTCCGCCTGCGGGAGGATCTGCTCGTCGACGAACTGGCGGACCATCTCCAGAATCGCCTTCTGCTCGTCGGTCTTGTCGTAGAACGCGGGTGCTGCGGCCATACGTTCGATCCTACTCGTGGGAGCCGTACCCTGGCGAAGGTGAATTTCGCCCGCGATGTCGTGGAAACCGCGCCGCCCGCCCGCCGCGCGCTGGTCGAGCTGGCCCGCGACGGGCGCCGCCGGGAGTGGACGTTCGGCGAGCTCGCGCACGCCGCCGCGGCCCTCGCGGGGCACCTGCACGCGCTCGGGCTGCGGCGCGGCGACGTCGTGCTGACCCTGGTCGGCAACCGGCCCGAGTGGGTGCTGACGATGCTGGCCTGCTTCCGGCAGGGCTACGTGGTTCTGCCGTGTACCGAGCAGCTGCGGCCCAAGGATCTCGCGCTGCGCCTCGGCGTCGCCCAGCCGCGGCTCGTCGTGGCCGACCAGCGCAACCGCGAGGTGCTCGCCGAGGCGGGCTGGAGCGGCGACACGGAGTGGGTCCCGTTCGAGGCGCTCGCCGGCGCGCCGCCGGCGCCGGCGCAGCTCGCGCCGCAGGACCCGTGTGTGATCACCTTCACGTCCGGCACCGCGGGCGCGCCCAAGGCCGCGCTGCACGGCCAGCGCTACCTCGCGGGCCAGCGCCTGCAGGCGGCGCACTGGCTCGCGCCCGCGCCGGAGGAGCTCGTGTGGTGCACGGCGGCCGCCGGCTGGTCGAAGTCCGCCCGCAACGCGTTCATCGCGCCGTGGCTGTGCGGCGCCGCCGCGTTGCTGCACGACGCGCGCTTTGACCCGCAGGAGCGCCTGGACCTGATCGCCCGCGAGCGCGTCGACGTCCTCTGCATGGCGCCGACCGAGTACCGCGTGATCGCCAAGCGCGCCGAGCTGCGGCGGCTCCCGTCGCTGCGCGGCCTCGTGGCGGCGGGCGAGGCGCTCAACCCCGAGGTGCTGAACACCTGGCACGACGCCACCGGGCTGTGGATCCGCGACGGCTACGGCCAGACCGAGACCGGCCAGCTCACCGGCGCGCCGATCGGCGAGACCCCGCGCCCCGGCTCGATGGGGCGCCCGCTGCCCGGCATCGAGCTCGACGTCGTGGACGGCGAGCTGGTGCTCGACCCCGCGTCGGACCCGACGTTCTTCGTGCGCTACCTCGGCGCCGAAGCGCACGAGGGCCCGTGGCACACCGGCGACCGCGTGACCCGCGACGAGGACGGCTACCTGTTCTTCGTCGGCCGCACCGACGACGTGATCATCTCGGCCGGCTACCGCATCGGCCCGTTCGAGGTCGAGTCCGCGCTGATCGCCCATCAGGCCGTCGCCGAAGCCGCTGTCGTCGCCGCGCCCGACGACGAGCGCGGCTCGGTGGTGCGTGCCGTCGTCGTCCTGCGCGACGGCCACGTCCCCTCGCCCGCGCTCGTCAAGGAGCTGCAGGACCACGTCAAGGCGCAGACGGCGCCCTACAAGTACCCGCGCATCGTCGACTTCGTCGCGGAGCTCCCCAAGACCGCCTCGGGCAAGATCCGCCGCGCCGCGCTGCGCGTCAGTTGAAGAGCTTGACGGCCTTCTTGAGCTCCTTCTCGGCCGTGTTGAAGCGCTTGACCGAGGACCCGATCGTCTTCTGCGCGCTGGCGTCGTCGCCGCTGGCGAGCGCGATCAGGCCGCGCCGGAACTGCACGAGCCCGGCCCGCAGCGAGAACAGCCCGTTCAGCATCGCCGTCCGCCCCTGCTTGTACTTCGAGCTGTCGGCCGTCTCGTGCGACACCGCGCTGCGGTAGCTGTCGACCTTCGCCTTGAGGCGCGTGGTGGCCTGCTTGGCCTTCGCGATGCCGGCCTTGGAGCTGATGTGCTTGACCGCCGACTCCCACGAGCGTTATTCGAGGTCGCGCAGCACGCGTTCGATCGAAAACCCCGACGCGACCGGGAGCTCGTCGGGCGGGAGCCAGTCGCCCGGCTCGAGCTCCACCGCGGCCGGCACGGCGGCGCCGTGGCGGAAGGGATCCAGGCGCGCGAGGCGACGCCGTGTATCCGCGCGCAGCTCGCGCTCCATCGGCGGCTCGCCGGGGACGACCTGCTCGTCGAAGCGGTCGAGCAGATCGCGATGGCGCGCCGGGAAGCCCAGCCGCTCGAGCAGCTCGGGGTCGCGCCGGATCAGCAGCTCGGCGAGCCGCAGCCAGTCCGCGAAGCGCTCGAGCTCGGCCGGTGTCTCCGGCGCCTCGAGCGGCTCGAGCTCCACCCACGTGGCGCCCAGCGACAGCGGCTCGACGCCCGCGCCGGCGAGCGCGAACCACGCCTCCAGGGCGTCGACATCGACCGGCTGCCCGTCCCATCGCCGGCGCAGCCGCTCGAGCACGAGGCCGACCAGCGCGTCGTGCTCGTGGCCGCCGCGCGCCTCGCGCAGCACGGTCAGTAGCCGCGTCGCGCCGGAGTCGTCGAGCTCGGCGCACAGCCGGTGCAGCCCGTCGCCGAGCGCGTCCCAGTCGGCATCGTCGGCCAGCAAAGGCTGCCGGCGCTCCCCGTCCGCACCGCCGGAGCTCGACAGCGCCAGCGCCGCGCCGTCGACGCCGGAGTGCGCGAGGAAGCGCCGGCGCTCGTCCGCGTCGCGCACCAGTTCCTCGATCACGAGGTCGCGCCAGCTCGGGTGCACCCAGGTGACCCTCACGCGATCACCCGCAGGAAGTGGTCCGACAGCCGGTCGACGAGCTCGACCGGCGCCTTCGGGAGCCCCGTGGATGCGTGCCGGCGCAGCGCGGCCGCCAGGTCGCGCTCGGCCACCGGGCCGGGCGGCGAGTCGAGCATCGCCAGCAGCAGCTCGCGATGCTCGTGCTCGAGCGCGGCGTAAGAGGCGGCCATCGCCTCGGTCGGCTGCCCGAGCACCGCGTCGTCCCCGCACGCCACGAAGCGGCGGATGCGCTCGGGCGTGAAGTGCGGATGCCCCACGAGCTCGGCTCCGCGCATACGTACGAAGCGCCGGTCCTCGGGGCGCAGATCCGCGGCGCGGGCGTGGCGGAACAGGATCAGCGTCTTCTCCTCGATCGACAGCGCGGAGGCGTCGACCAGCACCTCGCCGGGGCTCGGAAAGCGCTCCGCGCCGCGCTCGCGGTGGATCCGGCGCAGCCCGGCATGCAGCGGCGCCGGGCGCGACGTCCAGATCAGCCACATCTCAGGCCCGGTCGCGTGCAGGATGCCGTCCAGCTCGCGCGCCCAACGCTCGGCCGAGTCCGGCCGGTACTCGGTCGACCCGAAGGCGTCGTCGGCGATGAACAGCTGCCGGCGGCCAGGCGTCAGCCGCTCCCACACCTGCTCGGGACGCGTGCACTCGTGCGCCTCCCAGCCGTCGCGCATCAGCGCCAGCGCGAGCATGCGAGCGATCGCGGTCTTGCCCATCTCCGGCGGCCCGCTCAGCACCGCGAAGTGGTGCGCGCGCAGCCGGGCCAGCGTCTGCTCCCACGCTCCCGTCGGGACGAAGACCGGCGCCAGCGCGAGCGCGGCGTCGAGGTCGAGCGTCGAGCCCGCGGCGGGCGGCGGCGCGCCGAGCGCCAGCAGCGAGGGCATCTTCAGGCGCAGCGCGGAGGAGCGCTCGACCGCCTCCAGCAACTCGGCCTCGCCGTAGACCACATGTGAGGGCGGCAGCTCCTGGGCGGGCGCGTTGACGAACGTCACGCACGAGCCGTCGCGCCGGCCGAGCTCGGCGAGGCGCAGCTCGCGGTGCGTCTGCTCGCTGCGCAGCCAGCCGCACTGGATCGTGACCGGCGGGGTGAGCGTGCGGCCGGTGATCTGCAGCGGCTCGAGCAGCGTGATCACGCGCGTCCGGTCGGCGGAGCCAGACCACTCAGCGGGCGCGATGCCCACCTCGTCCTCGAGTACGAGGGCGCACAGGCGCTCGAATTGCAGCCAGCCGAGGTCTTGGAGACCGGGCATCGGACAAGTGTGCCGTATCGCGGCGCCACGGTGGGGTCTGCGCAGGCGCTCCCGGCGGTAGACTTCCGGACCGGAGGGCATCGCGACGGGGTCCTGCAGAACCTGGGCACCGTGGCCTGACTTCTTGTTCATCGATCTCGATGCGAGAGGCGGGCACGGGCATGTCGGACCTTCTATCCAGTCGCGCGAGCCGCGCATCCGCGGTCGAGGTCGAGCCCGCGTTCTGGCGCGACACGCTGGCGCCGTACGCCAGGCCGAACCTGCGCCTCGCCGCGCTGGACATCGTCACCTCCGCCGTCCCCTACCTCCTGCTGACCGCGCTGATGTACACCGTCTCGCCGCTCGTGGCGCTCGCCCTCGCGGTGCCCGCGGCGGGGTTCCTGCTGCGAACGTTCATCGTCTTTCACGACTGTGCGCATGGATCGTTCCTGCCGTGGCGGCGCGCGAACACCTGGCTCGGCGTGACGTGCGGGCTGCTCGTCTACTCGCCGTTTCACAGCTGGCGTCACGAGCATGCGGTGCATCACGCGACGGCCGGCGATCTCGACCGCCGCGGGATGGGCGACGTCGACACGCTGACGGCCGCCGAGTACGCCGCGCAATCGCCGGCGCAACGGCTGGGCTACCGGCTGATGCGCAACCCGTTCGTGATGCTCGGCTTCGGGCCGCTGTGGGCGCTGATCCTCGAACCGCGCCTGATCCCGAGCTGGGGACGCAAGCGCTTCGCGCGCAAGATCATCGCGACCGACGTCGTGCTGGTCGTCCTGCTGGGCGGGCTGTGCGCCCTGGCCGGCTGGCGCACGGTGGTGCTCGTGCAGCTGCCGGCGGCGATGCTCGCGGGTGCCGTCGGCATCTGGATGTTCTACGTCCAGCACCAGTTCGAGGACGTGTACTGGGAACGCTCAGCCGAATGGAGCTACGCCGCGTCGGCGTTGCAGGGCAGCTCCCATCTGCGGCTGCCGAAGCTGCTGCAGTTCTTCACCGGCAACATCGGCCTGCACCACGTCCACCACCTCCTCGCCCGGATCCCGAACTACAACCTGCAGCGCGCGCACGACGAGAACCCGATCTTCCACGACACCCCCGAGCTCGACCTGCGCGACGCGGTCAGAGCGCTGCGACTGAAGCTCTACGACGAGCGCACCGGGCGGCTGGTCACGTTCGCCGACGCGGCGCGCCGCGCCTGAGGAGGACGGATATCCGTACTGAAATCCGCCAGGACCGGCGATAGCCTGGGCGGACGGTCACCGCGCCGCCGGCAGGAGCCGGCACGGCACGCCAACCGGTGCCGTCCGGTCACGACTTGGAGGAGGTGCTTTCGCATGTCCGCAACCCTGCCTGCCCCCCAGCACATCGATCGCCGGCGCGTCGCGTCGCTGATGGAGCGCGAGCGCGCGCGACTGCGCGAGCGCACCGTGCGCTCGGGCGAGTACTTCGCCCGCGCCAGCGCCGTCATGCCCGGCGGCGTCCCGTCGCAGTTTCAGAAGAACGACCCCTGGCCCGTCTACCTCGAGCGCGGCAGCGGCTCGCGCGTGTGGGACGTCGACGGCAACGAGTACGTGGACTTCCACAACGGCTTCGGCGTGATGTGCGTGGGTCATGCGAACCCCGTGATCGCCGCGGCGGTCAAGGCGAGGATGGACGAGGGCACCCACTTCGCGGCGCCCACCGAGGGCTCGATCATCGTCGCCGAGGAGCTGCGCCGGCGCTGGAAGCTCCCGCACTGGCGCTTCACGAACTCCGGCACCGAGTCCACGATGGACGCGATCCACATCGCGCGCGGGCTCACGGGGCGCGACATGATCGTCAAGATCGAGGGCACCTATCACGGCCATCACGACGCCGTGATGGTCTCGGTCAAGCCGCCGGCCGACCAGATGGGCGACCGCTCGCGCCCCAACTCCGTGGCCTACGGCCTCGGCTACGCGCCGGGCACGGCGGAGTACACGCGCGCCGTGCCGTTCAACGACGCGGACGCGCTGGAGGCGCTGCTCGACGAGCTCGCCGGGACCGTGGCCGGCGTGATCATGGAGCCGGCGATGATGAACATCAACATCGTCGTGCCGGTCGACGGCTATCTGGCCCGCGTGCGCGAGCTCGCCTCCCAGCATGGCGCGCAGCTGATCTTCGACGAGGTCAAGACCGGCGCGGCGGTGGCCGCCGGCGGGGCGACCGAGCTGTTCGGCGTGACGCCCGACATCGTGTGCCTGGCCAAGGCGATCTGCGGCGGGCTGCCGGGCGGCGCGATCGGCATGGGCGACGAGGCCGCGGCGATCGTCGCGTCCGGCGCCGTGCGCCAGCAGGGCACGTTCAACGGCAACCCGCTGGTGATGGCCGCCGCGCAGGCGACGCTGCTCGACGTGCTCACGCCGGACGCCTACGCGCAGCTGCACCGGGCCAACGAGACCCTCATGGCGGGCTGCGAGCGCGTGATCGCGGAGTACGGCCTGCCGGCGCACACGGTCGGCCTGGGCTCGAAGGGCTGCGTCGTGATGTCGAGCGAGCCGGTCCGCGAGTACCGCGACTACCTGACCAAGATCCACCACGACCTGACCGACCTCGCGTGGCTCTACCACATGAACCACGGCATCTTCATGACGCCGGGCCAGGACGAGGAGTGGACGCTGTCGGTGCTGCACACCGACGCGGACCTGCAGCGCTACGTCGACGTGTTCGAGACGTTCGCGAAGGACGTCACGGAACGCTGAGGCCGTTCGCGCCGCACGAACGGGGCGAGCAGCAGCCGCTGCACCGGGAGGCTGAGCAGCGGTGCATGCGCGACCTCGTCGTAGGTGCGCGCGAGCGTCGCGAAGTCGAAGAGGTTGCGGGGCAGTCCGCGGCGGGTCATCCGTCCGGCCCGCGCCAGCGCGACCACCTCGACGAACATCTCCTCCATCCGCAGCGCCGGGCGGACCTCGACGCGCAGGCGCGCCTCGTCGGGGCCGGCGTTGGCGAACGAGTGCAGGACGCCGGGCGCGACCTCGATCACGTGCCCGGGCAGCGCGACGTAGGTGTTCCAGCCGAGCCGGAAGCGCATCCGGCCGGCGAGCACCTCGAAGCGCTCGGTCTGGATCGGATGCACGTGCGGGACGGGGACCGCGCCGCCCGGCTTGAGGGCGAAGTCGAACGCGAGCAGCTCGCCGTTCGTGGTGGCCGCGGTGTCGGTGAACGTGAAGCGCTCGCCGGTGACCGGGTTGGAGAGCGTCTGGCCGGGAAGGATCATGCGCTGAAGTTCATCGCGCTTGAGCTGGACGGTCCATAGCTGAATTGCGCTGATCCATGCGCGATCGTCTACGATTCGCGGATGGACGGACTTGCCGCCCTGCTCGACGGGCCTCGCGCACGGGACGCGTTCCTGCTGCGCTCGTCGATGGACCCGCCGTGGTCGCTGCGCATCCAGGACCAGGCGCCGCTGACGCTCGTGGCGATCGTGCGCGGGTCGGCGTGGATCGTCCATGACGAGCCGGTCCGGCTCGAGCGCGGGGACGTCGCGATCGTGCGCGGGCCCGATCCGTACACCGTGGCCGACGATCCGGCGACGCCGCCGCAGGCGATCATCCAGCCCGGCCAGCGCTGCACGACCCCCGACGGCGTGGAGGTCGCCGCGATGGTCGACCTCGGCGTCCGGACCTGGGGCAACAGCGCCGGGGGCGCGACGGTCATGCTCACCGGCACCTACCAGCTCGAGGGCGAGGTCAGCGGGCGCCTGTTGCGGGCGCTGCCGGCCCTGCTCGTCCTGCGCGACCACGAGTGGGACACGCCGCTGATCGGGCTGCTCGCCGACGAGATCGTCAAGGACGAGCCGGGCCAGGAGGCCGTGCTCGACCGGCTCCTGGACCTGCTGCTGATCGCGGTCCTGCGCGCCTGGTTCGCCCGCCCCGAGGCCGGCGCGCCCGGCTGGTACCGCGCGTACGGCGACCCGATCGTGGGCCCGGCGCTGCGCATGCTGCACCACAACCCCGCGCACCCGTGGACCGTCGCGACGCTCGCCCTCGCCAACGGCGTCTCACGCGCGGCGCTCGCGCGCCGCTTCAACGAGCTGGTGGGCGAGCCGCCGATGGCGTTCCTCACCGGCTGGCGCCTCGCGCTCGCCGCCGACCTGCTGCGCGAGCCGGGCGCGACCATCGGGTCCGTCGCCCCCCAGGTCGGCTACGGCAGCGCGTTCGCGCTCAGCACCGCGTTCAAGCGCGTGCGCGGCATCAGCCCGCGCGAGCACCGGGCCGTCGCCGCGTGATCGGCGCGTCCGTTCACCGCGCCCCGACGGCCAGCCGCCGAGCGGCGGCCAGGCCGCCATCTGCGCTCGCGCCGGCGACCCGCGGCCGGTGAGCCGCCAACTCGCGCGAACGCTCAGCCGCCGAGCTCGCGCGAGCGTGCGGCGGCGGCCATCACGGCGTCCAGGAACGCGGCGCGGACGCCGTGGCGCTCGAGCTCGCGCAGCCCGGCGGCGGTCGTGCCGCCGGGTGAGGTGACGGCGGCCCGCAGCGCCGCGGGCCCGGCGTCGCCCTCCGCGAGCAGCCGCGCCGAGCCCAGCAGCGTTCCGAACGCGAGCGTCTCCGCGACGTCGCGCGCCAGCCCGGCGAGCACGCCGGCCTCGGCCAGCGCCTCCGCGACCAGGAACACGTAGGCCGGGCCCGACCCCGAGAGGCCGGTCACGGCGTCCAGCGCCGCCTCGGGCACGCGCACGACGACGCCGACGGCACCCAGGATCTCCTCGGCCCACGCCAGGTCGGCCTCGTCGGCCGCCGCGCCCGCGCTGATCGCGGCCACGCCCGCGCCGATCAGCGCCGGCGTGTTGGGCATCGCGCGCACCACCCGCACGCGCCCGCCGGCCGCGGTCTCGAGCGCCTGGGTCGTGACGCCCGCGGCGACCGACAGCAGCCGCTCCGCGCCGGCGTCCGCGACCGCGCGCGCCGCAGCGGCCGCGTCGCCCGGCTTGACCGCCAGCACGGCCGCGGCCGCCGCCGCCGGCGCATCCACGACCGATACGCCCGGGTACGCCGCCGCCAGCGCCTCGCGCCGTGCCGGCGAGACCTCGGCGACCGCCAGCTCGCCCGCCGCGCGCCCGGCGGCCAGCAGGCCGGCCAGCAGCGCCTCGCCCATCCGCCCGCCGCCGACGATCAGCAGCGCGCTCACCGGCTCGTCCCGCCCCACTCCTCAGGCGCGACGTCACGCAGCGTCTCCGAGAAGATCCAGCGGTGGCCGGCGGGGTCCTCGGCCTGGTACTGGCGCTCGCCGTACTCGAAGTCCGTCGGCTCCATGCGGATCGTCGCGCCGTGGGCGCGCGCGTGCTCGCAGTGCGCGCGGGCGTCGTCGACGCGCACCACCACCGAGTGTGTCTCCTCGCCGGGGCGCGGCGGGCGGCGGTCGTGACGGACGTCGCCGACGATCACGGCGCCGGCGCCGTAGCTGAGCTGCGAGCGGTGGTCCTCGCCGATCTGGACGCGCTCGGCGAAGCCGAACGCGTCCTGCAGAAACTCCACCGCCGCGCGCACGTCCGGATACACGAGCACCGGGATGACCTGCGCGGCCGGGATCGAACGATTGGTTCGCACGCGCCGCAGTCTATGCGGCGCGACTCGTGACGATGTCGTGCTTCGCCGCCCAGGTCGCGACGTCGCGCCGCTCGATCGCCGCCGCGATCAGCTCCGGGAAGCGGTCCGGCGTGCACGCGAAGGCGGGCGCGCCGAGGCTCGCGAAGTACGCCGCGTTGTCGTGGTCGAACGCGGGCGCGCCGTCGTCGGACAGCGCGAGCAGCACGATCACGGTCGCGCCGGACTCGACCAGCTCCTTCGCGCGCCGGCGCAGCTCCTCCTCGTTGCCGCCCTCGATCAGGTCGGAGATCAGGACCACGACGGAGTCCGCGGGGTCGCCGATCAGCCCGCGCGTGTAGCGCAGCGCCTGCGCGATGTCGGTGCCGCCGCCGAGCTGGACGCCGAACAGCACGTCGACGGGATCGGCGAGTTGGTCGGTCATGTCCACCACCGACGTGTCGAACACCACGAGGCTCGTGCGCAGCGCCCGGATCGAGGCCAGCACGGCGGCGAAGATCGAGGAGTAGACGACGCTCGAGGCCATCGAGCCCGACTGGTCGACGCACAGCGCGATGTGGCGCTGGATCGCCTGCTGGCGGCGCGCGTGGCCGATCAGCCGCTCGGGGATGACCGTGCCGAGCTCGGCCTGGTAGTGGCGTAGGTTGGCGCGGATGGTCGCGTTCCAGTCGACGTCGGCGAGCCGGCGCGGACGGCTCGTGCGCGACGCTCGGTCGAGCGCGCCCGTGACCGCCTGGCGGGTCTGCTGCGCGAGCCGGCGTTCCACGTCCTCGACGACGCGGCGGACGATGAGCCGCGCGGTCTCGCGCGTGTGCTCGGGGATCGCCCGGTTGAGCGAGACGAGCGTCGAGACCAGGTGCACGTCGGGCTCGACTCGTTCGAGCACCTCGGGCTCGAGCAGCAGCTGGTGCAGGTGCAGCCGCTCGATCGCGTCCTTCTGCATCACCTGCACGACCGCGCTCGGGAAGTAGTCGCGGATGTCGCCCAGCCAGCGCGCGACGTTCGGCGACGACGCGCTGAGGTCGCCGCCGCGCGGCCCGTCATAGAGCGCGCCGAGCGCGCCGTCCATGCCGAGCGCGTCTCCGCTCAGGCCGCACCCGATCCCGTCGGCGTCGCCGCCGCCCAGCACCAGCCGCCAGCGCTGCAGCCGGTCGGTCACTCGCTGATCTCCAGCAGCCGGGCGAGCACGCCGATCACGAGCCCGGCGCGCTCGCTGTCGACGCCGGCCTCGACCGTCGCCCGCGGCGCCGCGCCGCCGCGAACCCGCTCGCCGAGCTGACGGCGCTCGGCGCGCGAGAACGACGAGAACGTGCGCCGCAGCACCGGCAGCACGGTCGTGAACGCGTCCTCGCGCGCGGCGGTCAGCCACGCGTCCACGAGCCCGAGCAGCGTGGCGTCGTGGATCAGGGTCAGCCCGCTGCCAGCCAGGAACCCTTCGAGCCACGCGCCCGCCTCGAGCGGCGGCGTCGCCCGCGAGAGCGCCCGGTCCATCCGGCGCGCGACCTGCTCGGGGTCCAGTTCGGCGGCGTCACGCAGCACCCGGCACGCGCGGCCGGCGATCAGCGGATGCGCGTCCGCGCGGTCCATGACGCGCGCGAGCGCGGCGTGCCAGTCGGCGATCAGCGGCGCCTCGGCGAGCGTGCCGAGCGCCCCGGTGACCGCGGCGACGTGGGCGAGCAGGTCCGCGGCGGCATCGTCGTCGAGCGCCGAGGCCGCCGCGCCGAGCCCGACCGTGATGCGCACGAGCAGCTCGCGCAGCACGTCCATGACCGCGGCCGCGTCGGTGCGCCGGACCGATCCGTAGCGCGCCGCGCGGGCCAGCGCGGGCAGGCCGCTCATCAGCGCCGGGATGTCGGAGGAGACCGCCGCGGAGGCCTCGAAGGCGACCAGCACGGAGCCGACCGCGTCCGGCAGCTCGGCGAGCAGGCTGGCCTCGAGCAGCCCCGTCAGCTCGTCCAGGCGGTCGGAGGCGAGCGCGCGCGAGCGCACGAACGCGGTCGCCGCGAGCGGCACGGTGGCGCCCCAGCCGGCCGCCTCGATCACCCGCACGGCGAACTCCGGCTGCCATTGCAGCGTCCACGCCTCGCGGAACGTGCCGCGCGCGCCGGTCACCCGTCCGGGCTCGCCCCACGGGATCCCGAGCAGGTTGAGCCGGTGCAGCAGGTGGCTGCGCGCGAGGTCGTTCTCCCGGCGCAGGTCGAGCTCGAGGTTGCGCTCGGCGGGGTCGAGCTTGAGCCGCAGCGTCCTGGCCGTGGCCTCGAGGTCACGCTGCAGCGGAACCGTCGGGACGCGCTCGGAGACGCGCCCGAGGCGCTGGCCGATGATCAGCTGCTCGTCGAGCAGCGAGAGCAGCGTCTCCGCACCCTCCCCCAGGACCATCGAGAGCGCGTCGGTGATCTCCGGCAGGCCGGCGAGCGGGCGGCCCCGGAGCGCCGCGAGCGCCTGCGCGCCGCGCGCCGCCTCGATCATGTGCGCCGTCGAGACGTCGGTGTCGTGCTGGCGGAGGACCTGCGCGACGCGCGCCAGCCAGGCGATCAGCGGCTCGTCGGGGGTGGCGAAGAGATGGTCGTACCAGCCCGGCGAGCGAACGCCGGCGCCATAGCCGGAGCGCAGCGCGAGGCGGTCGTAGGTCCACGGCACCCACGTCACGACGCTCTTGACCGGCTTGACCGCCGGTGGCCGCGGCGAGCGGCCCTTGGCGGCGAGGACGGGCGCGTGCCAGGCGCCGCAGATCACGGCCACCGTCTCCGCCTCGCGCTCGGCGTTCGCGATCTGATGGCGCATGTAGGCCTCGCGGCGCTGCTCGTGGGCGTCGCTCTCCGCCACCTCCTCGCGCAGCGCCGCCATCGCCGCTTGGACCGCGGCGAACGTGTCGAGGTCGCCGTGGCGGTGCTCGACCATGTCCTCCCACCAGCGCTCGGGGTCCTCGTAGCCGGCGGCGTTCGCGAGCGTCGCGAGCGGATCGGCGAACGCGGGCTCGCTCCGTTCCGCCGCCAGCAGCTCGCCGGCGGGCAGGTCGATGAAGCGCACCGGGACGTCGTGGGCGAGCGCCCAGCTCGCGGCCTGCCATTCGGGGCTGAAGCGCGCGAAGGGATAGAAGACCGAGTGGCCCGGGTCGGCGACCGCGTAGGCGAGCAGCGCGACCGGCGGCTCGGTGCCGCCGTCCGCGACGAACGCGAGCGCCGCCGACGCGTCCGCCGGGCCTTCGATCAGCACGGCGTCGGGCTGCAGCTCGGCGAGCGCGCCGACGACCGACCGCGCCGAGCCCGGGCCGTGGTGGCGGACGCCGAGGACGGTCCTCACAGCAGGTCGGCGCTCGCGCGGTAGAGGTCGCGCCACTCCTGACGCTCCTTGACCACGGTCTCGAGGTACTCACGGAACACCGCACGGTCCTGGACCGGGTCCTGGACGACCGCGCCGAGCACGCCGCCGGCGACCTCGTGCGCGCCGACCTCGCCGTCGCCGAAGTGCGCCGCCATCGCCCAGCCGTTGGTCATGACGCTGATCGCCTCGGCGGTCGACAGCGTGCCGGACGGCGACTTGAGCTTCGTGTGCCCGTCCTGCGTCTGCCCCTCGCGCAGCTCGCGGAAGATCGTCACGACGCGCCGGATCTGCTCGACGGCCGGCGGCGTGGACGGCAGCTCGAGCGCCTCGCCGAGGCTCGCGACGCGCTGGGAGACGATCTGGACCTCCTCCTCGGGCGTCGCCGGCAGCGGCAGCACGACGGTGTTGAAGCGGCGCCGCAGCGCGCTCGACAGGTCGTTGACGCCCTTGTCGCGGTTGTTGGCGGTCGCGATCACGTTGAAGCCCTTGCGGGCCTGCACCTCCCAGTCGAGCTCCGGGACCGCCATCGTCTTCTCCGACAGCGTCGTGATCAGCGTGTCCTGCACCTCCGACGGGACGCGCGTGAGCTCCTCGACGCGCACGATCGCGCCGTCGCGCATGCCGGTCATCACCGGGCTGGGGACGAGCGCGTCGCCCGACGGGCCCTCGGCGAGCAGCTTCGCGTAGTTCCAGCCGTAGCGGATCGCCTCCTCGGTCGTGCCCGCGGTGCCCTGCACGATGCGCGTGGACGCGCCGCTGATCGCCGCCGCGAGGTGCTCGGAGACCCACGTCTTGGCCGTCCCCGGCACGCCGAGCAGCAGCAGCGCGCGGTCGGTCGCGAGCGTCACGATCGCCTGCTCGATCACGCGCTCGGAACCGATGTACTTCGCCGTGACCGGCGTGCCGTCCGGCAGCGTGCCGCCGAGCAGGTAGAGGCGCACCGCCCACGGCGACAGCCGCCACTGCGGCGGGCGCGGGCGGTCGTCGGCGCCGGCGAGCGCTTCGAGCTCGTGCGCGAAGGCCTGCTCCGCGTGGGGCCGTAGCAGAGACGGTTCGGTCATCGTTCGAGCTCCTCGAGCATGGTGCGGCGGAAGGCGAGCAGGTCGCCCGCCTCGGTGGCGGGGTCGAGCACGACGGTGGGGTCGCCGCGCTCCCCGAGCGCCCGCTTCCAGCGCGGCGGGGCGGCGTCCCAGGCGGCGATCTCCCGGGTGAAGCGCTCGCTCCAGCGCCCGCCGGGCGGCCGGCCGTCGCGATCGGCGTGCCGCTCGGCGGTCTCCTGGTCGACGACGGCGAGCACTTCGGGGTGCCGATCGAGCAGCGCCGCGGCCCACGCGCGGTCGCGCTGGCGGATCGCCGCGAGCGCCCAGGCGCCGCGCAGCCCGTCGCCCATGCGGTCGCCGACGCGGCGGCGGGCGACCCTCGCCGGGTCGGGTCCCCAGAGCGCGAGCGGCGCGCCCGCGACGAGCTGATGCAGGACGTGCGCGGCGCGGCCGGTCCCGCGCGGCGGCGCGTCCTCGATGCCGTCGCGCTGTAGCGCGTCGTCGAGTTCGGGGTCCGGCAGACGGACGGTCAGCGTGCGCAGGCCGTCGTGGATCAGCGGCTGCAGGCGTGCCGCCATCCGGCGGGCATAGGCCGAGTCCGGCAGCCGCGAGAGCAGCGCCGCGGCCTGGACCCGGACGGCCTGGGAACGGCCGTCGAGCGCCGCCTCGAGGAACGGCTCGTCGTCAGGGCTCAGCCGCTCGGCGAGCACGCCGACGAACGCCTCGCGGTCGCGCGCGCCGTCGGTCGCCCACGTGCTCTCGAGCAGTGCGCGGGCGGCCGGCGGGTCGCTGCGGCGCAGCGCGCGCAGCACGTGCAGCCGCGTGGCGCGCGTGCCGGTCTCGAAGCGCTCCTGCGTTTCGCCCGGCTGCGCCCATTCCCACCCGGCCTGCGCGGCGAGCCAGCGCGCGCGCCGGGAGAGCACGGGCTCGAGCGTGAGCGCCAGGTCGGGGTCAGCCTGCTCGAGCAGCGCGCGGGCGTGCTCGTGCGGGATCACGCGGCCGCTTCTTGCGAGCGCCTCGAGCCACTCTCCGAGCACGCCGCGGTAGGGGCCGTGGAGGATCGCGCCGAGATGCGCGGCGGCTGCGGGCGGGCAGACCGGCCGGTCCTCCGGCGGCGCCGGCTCCGGGAGCGCGCGGACGCGGGCCGGCAGCGCGCCCGCGTCGTGGTAGACCGCGAGCAGCGCCGCCTCGCGCAGCAGCCGCCGCTCCGCGCTGCCGTGCGCGGTGAGGCCCTCGGGCAGCGGCGCCGGTGGCGGCGTCTGGCGCGCGGTGCCCAGCAGCGCGGCCTGGACGAGGGCGTTCACAGGCCGATCATCCGCTCGCCGTCCCACGCGCTCAGCGGCGTCAACCCGGCGCGCGTCCATTCGCCGAAGACGCCGACGGCGCTTCCCCCGGCGAACGCGGCGAGGTCGAGCGGCGTGTCGCCGAGCAGCGGGAGCGCGTCGAGTCCGGCGTCGGCGAGCAGCCACGCGCCGTCCTCGCTGACCGGCACGCCGGCGATCGCGACCGGGTGCCGGTCGGCCCACGGGTTCGCCGCCAGCGCCTCGGCACGCTGCCGGTAGGCGGCGGCGACGGTCGCGCCGGGCGGCGGCGGCGCGCCGCTCTCGCCCACCGGCCCGCCGTCGTCGCCGCCCGCGTCCGGGCCGCCGCTCTCGCCGCCCGCGCCCGCCGCCCCGCCGCTCTCGCCGCCCGCGCCCGCTGTGCTGCCGCTGTCGCCGCCCGCGCCCGCCGCCCCGCCCTTCTCGCCGCCCGCGCCCGCCGCCCCGCCGCCGGCGATCTGCGCCCGCAGCGGCACGGCCCCGGGGTAGAAGACGAGCTCGCCGTCGAGCGTCTGTCCGGTCGCCGGCGCCGGCGGCAGCGGCTGGCTCGCGTGCGCGAAGTCCAGCAGCAGCGCGTAGCGGCGGCTCGCGGCGCCCCACAGCCACGTGCGGCGGACGCGCAGCCGGTCGTCCCCCTCGGCGATCGCCTGCCCGACGCAGCGCCAGCCGTCGCTCACCCGCTCGCCGGCCGCCTGCAGCTCCTCGCTCGGGAGCGTCCAGCCGACCTGGGTGCGGATCTCCGCGGCCAGGCCGCCGGGAAGCTCGCCGTGGCGCGCGTAGGCGTCGGCGAGCAGGCTCAGCAGTCCGGCGTGACGCAGCAGGGCCGTGGGCCAGTCGGGCCCCGAGCCGGCGATCCAGGCGAGCTCGCGCACCCGGCGCGCGAGCCCGGGCGCCTGCGCATCGACCAGCCGCGCGGCCATCTGCTCCCACTCGGCCCGCCCGCGCTGCTCGGCATGCGCCAGTCCCTGGCGGATGAGGTCGTCCAGCCACAGCCGCAGCTCAGCGATCCCCTCGCGGACACGATCCTCGCGCCGGGCGGCGCGCCGCGCCGCGCCGGCCTGCGCCTTCGCCGGATCGGCCGCCGCGGCGGGAGGCCGTGCGCGCTGCGCCCGCTCGTCGCGCGACGCGAGCCAGCTCGCGGCCCAGCCCGGGACCTCCTGCGCGGCCAGGGCGGCGGGCGCGCCGGCCCACAGCAGCATCAGGCCCAGCGCGTGCTTGCAGGGGAACTTCCGGCTCGGGCACGAGCACTTGAACGCCGGTTCGCCGAGGGCCACGATCGTCTGGTAAGGCTTGGCACCCGACCCCTGACACAGGCCCCACAGCGCCCGCTCGGAGCGGCCCAGCCCGGACCACACGCCCGGAGAGCTCTGCTTGCGCCCCGCCGCGGCGGACGGAGCGTCGGGCGCGAGGCTGAGCACCTGCTCAGGGGTCCAGGACACCGGCACGGGCGTGAAAGGTATCCGCGTCACCGCGAGCCGGGGAGCGGTTGGACGATCGTCGGGTCGGGCGCCGGGCAGGTCGAACGCTCGATGGGACTTCGCGCTGCACTTCGGCGAGCCCGTGCGGCTGGGAATTCCCGGCGTGGTGGTCAGCGCGCGCGGCGGCTGCGCGGCCGTCAGGAGCTGGTCGTGCAACGACGGTTACGGGAACACCGTTCTCGTACGTGCCGCCGACGGCACGTGCGCGCGCTTCGAGCACCTCGAGACGATCGCGGTCGCAGCCGGCCGGTCGCTCACGCTGGGCGCCCGGATCGGGAACGTCGGCTCCTCGGGCCGCTCCACCGGGCCGCACCTGCACTACCAGCGCGAGGACTGCGACACGCATCGCTCGCTGCCGTCGACGTTCGCCGAGGCGGGCGCGCCGCGCGGCGGGACGACGGTGACGTCGCGGCTGCCCGCCTCACCGCGCATGTGATACGACGTCACGATGACCACCGTCTCCCATCAGACGGTCCGCCTGTCCCGTGGCCGGCACGCCTCCCAGAGTGCCGGCGTGTGCGCGATGGAGCTCGCGTCGATGCTCGCGCACGAGCCGTTCAGCGACCGTCCCCGTTCAGTGTCCCCGACGATCGGCGCCTTCGTGCGCACGTACAACGACGGGCTCGACGACGCCCGCCGCCAGGATCTCTACGCGATCTCGGCGGCGATCATCGGCACCGCCGCCAGGCGCCGGATCGAGCGCGAGCGCGTGAGCCTGTGCCTGGCGTTCGCGGTCAAGCACGGCGGGCGCTTCCCGAGCAGCCGCGCGTCGCTGGCGGTCGCAACGCCTGAGGTCGCGGGGTCGTGGGCGGCGCAGACGGCGCTCGCGAACGATCTGCACGACGAGGCGCGCGAGCTGCTCGACCGGCTCACCGCGCTCGGCCGGCGGCGCACGTTCACGATCGTCCCGGAGCCGCTCGAAGCCCACCGATGAGTTCCGGGCGCTCAGACCGTCTGAGCGTCGATGCAACGCGCACGCGCCCCGACCACCGTGGTGGTGATCGCCGATGGGATCGAGCACGAGGTCGGCGAGATCGCGGCCGGCGCGCTCGACCTCGGCCTGGTCGACGTGCTGATGCGGCTCGCGCTGACCGCCCGCCGGCGCGGGTGGACGGTGCGCGTGCGCGATGCGAGCGACGAGCTACGCGGACTGCTCGACCTGGTCGGTCTGCTCGACGTCGTCGCGTTCGAGCCGGGCCGGGAGCCCGAAGTCGGCGAACAGCTGGGGGTACACGAAGTGATGGAGCCCCGAGATCGCGCCGTCTGAGAACTCGAACACGACGATCGCCCAGGGCGTGAACCCGCCGTCGGGCGCGACGTTGTAGATCGCGATCGCCGGGCCACCGTTGGCCTGCGTGACGAGCACGCGCGAGCCCTCGCACTTGGCGCCGGTGCCGGTCATGAACGCCGCGATGTCGGCCGGCCCGGTGACCCACAGCGGCCATGGCGGCATCGAGAACGCGGCGTCCTCGCGCAGGAGCGTGACGAGCGACGCGATGTCGTAGCGCTCGAACGCGTCGACGTACTTCGCGAGCAGCTCGCGCTGCTCGGCGTCGTCGACCCGCGCGGCACCGCCGGTGTCGAGGTCCAGCGCGTCGAGCGTGGCCCGCGCGCGCTGCAGGGCGGAGTTCACCGACGCCACCGACGTCTCGAGCAGCTCGGCGACCTCGCTCGCCTGCCAGCGCAGCACCTCGCGCAGGATCAGCACCGCGCGCTGGCGTGGTGGCAGGTGCTGCAGCGCGGCCACGAACGCGAGCTTGAGCGTCTCGCGGCTGTCGGCGAGCTCGGCGGGATCGACGACGCGCTCGTCGGCGATCGGCTTGACCCACATGTGCTCGGTCGACCCCAGCGGCGAGTCCGGCGCCGAGGCGGGACCCATGTCCATCGGCGTCGCGCGGCGCTGCGAGCCCTGCAGCATGTCGAAGCAGACGTTGCTGGCGATCCGGAACAGCCACGACTTCAGCGCCGCACGCGTCTCCAGCTGGCCGGACGCCTTCCACGCGCGCACCATCGTCTCCTGCACGGCGTCCTCGGCCTCCGAGCCGGAGCCGATCATGCGGTAGCAATAGCCCGTCAGGGCGCGGCGGTGGACTTCCAGTTCCTGCTCGATCGACGGGGTCCGGCTCAGCATCCTGACATGGTATTCACGCGCCGGGTCGGATGAGCTCCTCCAGCTGGCGCCGGGGGTGGTCCTCCCACTCGCCGCGGTAGCCGTCGCCGAGCGCGCGCTTCCATACCAGCGCGCGGGCGACGGTCGCGACCCGGCAGGCCAGCCGCACGGTCCGCACGAGCTCGGCATGCGGCGCGAGGTCCGAGAACACTTCGAGATACGCGTCGCGGGCACGCCGATAGGCGTCCCCGTCGAGCACGCGCTCGACGACCAGCAGGCTCGCGAACGGGTGCGCCACGACCGCGTCGCCCCAGTCGAAGAAGACCGGTCCGGGGAACACGTTGCGGCCGTGCAGATCGTTGTGATCGAGGCTCGGCGTGCCCGGCGCCTGGGCGAGCTCGGCGCACCAGTCGCCGTACGGCAGCGCTCGGAACGCCGGCAGGTCCTCGCCCGCGTACTCGAGCGCCTGTTCGAAGCGCTGCGGCATCGCGGCGGGGCGCATGTCGGTCACGCCGAGCGCCACGAGCTCGTCCGCATAGGGCTCGAGCGTGCGCTGCAGCTCGGCGTACGCGGGCAGGATGGCGTCCAGCCGCTCGTTGCCGAGCGGCTCGCCGCCGTCGGGCAGCGCGATCCAGCCGCGCTCGGCGTCGATCGCGAGCGGCGTCAGCACGCGCTCGGGCGCCACCCGGGTGAGCAGCGCATAGAGGCCCGCCTCGAAGCTCGTGGAGCGGCTGCCCGCCTTCAGCCACACGGGTCCCTGGGCGGTCGGGACGCGCAGGACCTGCCCCCAGGGCCGCACGCGCGTGGAGTCGGGTTCGCCGGTACGCCGCACGCCGGCCTCCTCGAGCCACTCCAGCATCAGGACAGCTGGACGTCCACGATCTCTTCGAGCAGTACGCCGAGATAGCCGTACAGCGCCATGTTGCGCGCGTTCGGATCCTCGGGGTCGAACGCGAACGGCTGGTCGTCCTCGCTGACGTCCAGCATCGTCCCGATGATCAGCCGCAGCGCGTTCACCGACTGCATCCAGGCCGTCAGCTGCTCGGGGGTGAGCTCCTTGGCGCTCAGCGAGCCCTCGACGGCGTCGACGTTCGCGAGCCGCCCGTCGCGCAGCTCGTCGTGGGTCAGCCGGCGGTAGTCGGCCTCCTTCTCGGGGTCGGAGGCGTAGGCCGCCGGATACAGCCGCCGCACGCGCGGGTCCTCGGCGTCGAGCGACAGCAGCTCCCTCAGCTCGGCCAGCACCGAGCGCATCAGGTCGCGCTCGCGGTCGTCGATCTTCAGCAACACGCGCCCGCGGCGCGCGACGATGCGGCGGCTCACGTCAATCCTGCTGCATGGTCGCCCACAGGCCGTGCTCGTGCAGGCGGAACACGTCCAGCTCCGCCTTCTCGCGCGTGCCGCTGGAGACGACCGCCCGGCCCCGGTGATGCACGTCGAGCATCAGCGCCGTCGCCTTCTCGCGGTCGTAGCCGAACAGCTTCTGGAACACCAGCACGACGTAGCTCATGAGGTTGATCGGGTCGTTCCAGACGATCACGATCCACGGCCGGTCGGGCTCCTGGCGGGTATCGCCGGCGGGGAGGTCGACTTCGGCGGGGGCGACGGACACCCCTCAAAGGCTAGCCCCGGGCCGGCACGTGGGTCATCGCGTGCTCGGCGAGCGCCGTGATCGTGAGGCTCGGGTTGACGCCGACGTTCGCCGGCACCGCGGAGCCGTCGCAGACGAGCAGGTTCTCGTAGCCGAACGCGCGCTGGCGCGCATCGACGACCCCGTGCGCGGGATCGGCCCCGATCACCGCGCCGCCGAGGATGTGCGCGGTCGACGGGATGTTCGCGACCGCCTCCATGACCGCGGACTGGGCGATCCCGCCGGTGCGCTCGGCGAGCCATTGCGCGAACTGGTTGGCCACGGGGATGAACGTGGGGTTGGGCCTCTGCGGGTCCTGCTCGGTCGTCAGCCGGGCGCGGCCGCGGCGGCCGGGGCTCGCGCGCAGGGCGATCGCGTTGTCGAGCGACTGCATCACGAGCACGATGATCGTGCGCCGCGACCAGCCGCGCGGGTTGAGCGTGCGGACGAGCTTGACCGGGTGGCGGACCATCGCGCCGGCGAGCTTGAGCGGGCGCGTGAGCCGGGTGCCGTCGCCGGTCAGCAGCGTGAAGATGGTCGACATGCTGTCGCCCGCCTCGCCATAGACGACGGTCTCGATGTGCGTGTCGGGGTCCGGGTAGATCGAGCCGGTGATCGCCACGCGGCGGCGGATGTCCGGCGCGCCGTCGGGAAGCGTGACGGCGAGGATCGCCTCGGAGTTGGTCCGCACCAGCTCGCCCAGCCGGTCCGACAGCCGCGGCAGCGAGCCGTTGAGCTTGCACGCCGCGAGCAGCCGGTTGGTGCCGAGCGCGCCCGCGGCGACGACGACGCCCTTGGCGGTGAGGACGGTGCGATCGCGCCGCAACCAGGCGCCGGAGCGCTCGGTCGTGACCGCGTAGCCGTCGCTGCCGTCTCCCGCGCCGAGCGGCGCGATGTCGACCACCGTCCGCTCGGGCATCACGCGCGCGCCGGCGTGCTCGGCGAACCACAGGTAGTTCTTCACGAGCGTGTTCTTGGCGCCGACGGGGCAGCCGACCATGCAGCGCCCGCAGCGCGTGCAGCCGGTGCGGTCCGGGCCCGCGCCGCCGAAGAACGGGTCCGGGACGGTCTTGCCCGCCTCGCCCAGGAAGACGCCGACGCGCGTCTTGGCATACGTCCCGCCCACGCCGATCTCGTCCGCGAACTCGCGCAGCAGCTCGTCGGCGGGGTCGTCCTCGTCGTAGGGAACGACGCCGAGCATCCGCTCCGCCTCGTCGTAGTGCGGCGCGAGCGCGACCTGCCAGTCGTTGAGCTCGCGCCACTGCGCGTCCTCGTAGAAGCGCGACGGGGCGCGGTAGAGCGTGTTCGCGTAGCCGAGCGAGCCGCCGCCGACCCCCGAGCCGGACGCGATCGCGATGTCCTTGAAGATCGTCAGCCGGAAGATGCCGTTCAGGCCGAGCCACGGCACGTACCAGTAGCGCCGCGCGTCCCAGGTCGAGCGCGGCAGCTCGTCGTCCGCGAACCGCCGCCCGCACTCGAGCACGCCGACGCGGTAGCCCTTCTGGGAGAGCCGGAGCGCGCTGACGCTGCCGCCGAAGCCGGAGCCGATGACGAGCCAGTCGAAGCCTGTATCCGCCGATCGATCGTGGATGCCTCGGCGCTGTGGGCTCCGTCCATGGTCGATCGGCCGAGCACCTTCAGGGTCACCACTCAAGGGCTCGGACGATCGGCCAGGGGCGCTGGCCACGGCGGCGAGGCGCCGCGAGAATCGGCGGATCCAGGCGAAGTCCACGCGGCGACTCTAACCGAGCCGCATGACGGGGCCGCCAGCGGCCTTCATGCCCGCCGCAGCAGGATCCGGTGCACGAAGTGGTCCGGGCCCTTCTCGAGGATCAGGTCCGCGCGCGGGCGGGTCGGCTCGATGTTCTGCAGCAGGTTGGGCCGGTTCGTCCGCTCCCAGATGCCGGTCGCAACCTCGATCGCCTGCTCGTCGGACAGCTGCGCGTAGCGGTGGAAGTAGGACTCCGGCTTCTGGAACGCGCCGTTGCGCAGCGCGATGAAGCGCTCGAGGTACCAGCGGCGCACGTCGGCCTCCTCGGCGTCCAGGTACAGCGCGAAGTCCGCGAAGTCGGAGACGTAGACGCGCCCCGACCCGCGCTGGAGCACGTTCACGCCCTCGAGCATGAGCACGTCGGGCCGCCGCACCACGCGCGCCTGGCCCTCGACGATGTCGTAGACGAGGTGCGAGTAGACCGGCGCTCGCACCTCCTCCACCCCGCTCTTGAGCGCGGCCACGAAGCGCAGCAGCGCGCGCCGGTCGTAGCTCTCCGGAAACCCCTTGCGGGCGAGGATGTCGCGCTCGATCAGCGTCTTGTTCGGCAGCAGGAACCCGTCCGTGGTCACGAGCTCGACGCGCCAGTCCGGACGCAGCCCCGCGAGCAGCCGCACGATCACGCGCGCCGCCGTGCTCTTGCCGACCGCGACGCTCCCGCCGAGCGCGACCAGGAACGGCATCTGCTGCGAGGCGTCGCCGAGGAACGCGCCCTGCGCCGCCGCGAGCCCGCGCGCCGCATCCACGCGCAGGGCGAGCAGCTTCGCGAGCGGCACGTAGACGTCGCTGACCTCGGCGGTCGCGACCGGCTCGCCCAGGCCGCTCAGGCCGGCGAGCTCGTCGTAGTCGATCGCCGCCTCGCCCGCGCCGAGCCGGCACCAGCGGTCCCGCTCGATCGCCGTGAACGGCGAGACCGCTGAGATGTTCAGCAACAGCGTGCCTGCGGCCGTGCCTCGCGGGCGTCCTGGCGGCGGCGCTCGAAGTCGCGCCGCGACATCACCGGCGCACCGGGATGCTCGCGACGGCAATGCTCCACGTAGCGGTCGTACGCGCTCTCTCCGGCGACCTCGCGCAGGTACCACCGCACGCCCGAAAGCGCCGTGCGCAGGCGACCGGTCCGCCGGGCCGTTCTGGCCTCCTCGGAGAGAGCGCTCAGGTGTGGCGGGCGAATCACATCCGACCCGCCAGGTCGAACTCCTCCGAGCGCGTGAACAGCCCCGACGGGGCGTGCAGGTGCGACTCCTCCACCGGCGCCTCGTGGGTGGGCAGCGGCACGCGGGCGCGCACGGCCTTCACGCAGATGCGGGCAGCGTCGACGATCACCACGACGATCAGGATGGCGAACAACGCCGACAGCACGCCGTCGACCGTCGAATTGGTCACCACCGCGTGCATGTCGTCCATGCTCTTGGCCGGCGGGAGCACCTTGCCGGCCGCGATCGCGTCCGAGAACTTGTCGCGCTGGGCGAAGAAGCCGAGCTTCGGGTTACCGCTGAACACCTTCTCCCAGCTCGCCGTGAGCGTCACCGCCGCATCCCACGCGAGCGGCACGCCGGTGACCCACGCCCACTTGAGCTTGCCCGACTTGATCAGCAGCGTCGTGCAGACCGTCAGCGCCACCGCGGCCAGCAGCTGGTTGGCGATGCCGAACAGCGGGAAGAGCTGGTTGATCCCGCCCAGCGGATTCGTCACCCCCGCCCACAGGAAGTAGCCCCACGCGGCCACGATCACCGCGCTCGCCCCCCACACCCCGGGCTTCCAGCTCACCTGGCGCAGCGGCCGGTAGACGTTGCCGAGCGTGTCCTGCAGCATGAAGCGCCCGACCCGCGTGCCGGCGTCCACCGTGGTGAGGATGAACAGGGCCTCGAACATGATCGCGAAGTGGTACCAGAAGGCCCGGAGGCCGTTCCCGGTCGCGCCGGCGAAGATCTGCGACATGCCGATGGCGAGCGTCGGCGCGCCTCCGGTGCGCGCCACGAGCGTCTTCTCCTCGACCGAGCGCGCCGCGGCCGACAGCGCGTCGGGCGAGATCGCGAAGCCCAGGCCGTTGACCGCGTGCGACGCCGTCTGCACCGTCGCGCCGACCACCGCGGGGGGCGCGTTCATCGCGTAGTAGAGCCCCGGATCGATGATCGAGGCGGCGATCAGCGCCATGATCGCCACGAAGGACTCCATCAGCATCGCGCCGTAGCCGATGAAGCGCACCTGGGTCTCCTTCTCGATCATCTTCGGCGTCGTGCCGGAGGCGATCAGCGAGTGGAAGCCCGACAGCGCGCCGCAGGCGATCGTGATGAACACGAACGGGAACAGCGAGCCCGCGAACACCGGCCCGGCGCCGTTTGAGGCGAACTTGGTCACCGCTTCGTTGTGCATCACCGGCAGCGTGACGACGATGCCGACGGCGAGCAGGATGATCGTCCCGATCTTCATGAACGTGGACAGGTAATCGCGCGGGGCGAGCAGCATCCACACGGGCAGCACACTTGCTACGAAGCCGTAGGCGATCAGGCACAAAGTGAGTGCCTTCGGTGACAAAGTGAACGTGTCGGCGAGGCTCGAGTCCTGCACCACACCGCCCAGCGCGATCGCGATCAGCAGCGCCGTGACGCCGATCGCCGTCGCCTCCAGCACGCGTCCCGGCCGCAGCACGCGCAGGTAGAAGCCCATGAAGAACGCGATCGGGATCGTCATCGCGAGCGAGAACGTCCCCCACGGCGAGTTGGCGAGCGCGTTGACCACCACCAGCGCCAGCACCGCCAGCAGGATGACCATGATCGCCAGCACCGCGATCAGCGCCGCCGCGCCGCCGACCGGCCCGATCTCCTCGCGCGCCATCTGCCCGAGCGACTTGCCGTCGCGGCGCATCGAGAAGAACAGCGTGACCATGTCCTGCACCGCGCCCGCGAAGATGACCCCGACGACGATCCAGATCGTCCCCGGCAGGTAGCCCATCTGCGCCGCCAGCACCGGGCCGACGAGCGGCCCCGCCCCCGCGATCGCCGCGAAGTGGTGGCCGAACAGGACGCGCCGGTCGGTCGGCTGGAAGTCGACGTCGTTGTTCAGGCGCTCGGCGGGCGTCGCGCGCCGATTGTCGACCTCGAGCACGCGGCGCGCGATGAAGCGCGCGTAGAAGCGGTAGGCGATCGCATACGAGCCGACCGCCGCGGCGATCAGCCACGCGGCGGAGATCTCCTCGCCGCGGACGAGCGCAATCACCCCCCACGCGACAGCTCCGACGAGGGCCACCAGCACCCAGATCGCGGCACGTGACGTCTTGCTCACGAGAATCTCCTCACCCAGCCTGTGCGGGAGTTTTCCTCCCCGGGGGGCCGGTCAGCTAAACGCGCGGACCAGCGCGGCGACGGCCGCCGCGGCGAGCACGACCACGATCATCGGCGCGCGCGCCAGCAACGCGATGGCGGCAGCGCCCAGACCGGCCGCGCGAGCGTCGAGCGTGATCCCCGCGCCGCGCGTTCCCAGCGTCTCGTAGATCACGAGCGCGGCGAGGATCGCGGGCGCGACGAGCGCGGTCACGCGCAGCGCCCGCTCGCCCGGCTCGCGCTCGCCCAGCACCACCGGTCCCGCCGCCTTGGCCACGAACGTCCCGACGGCGAGGACGCCGACCGCGATCCAGACCGCGGTCACGCCCGCCGCAGCCCCAGCAACGCGGCTCCCGCCGCGGCCACCACCGGGATCCCGGCGGGCGCGACGGGCATCAGCACGAGCGCGATCGCGCCGCCGAGCAGGGCGGCCGCGAGCGCCCGCCCGCCGCGCGCCTCCTCCACCAGCAGCACGAGGAAGAAGGCGGGGAACATCGCGTCCAGCCCGAAGCTCTCGGGGTCGGACAGCAGGCTGCCGCCGACGACGCCGATCACCGTCCCGCCGACCCAGGCCACGAGCTGCACGAGCGTCGCGCCGAACAGGACGCCACGGTCGTACGTACCGTCACCGCGGCTGGAGAGGGCGAACGAGGCGTCGACGAGCGCCTGCGACTGCGCCGCCCGCTGCAGCCGGCGGCCCGGCAGGTACGGCCCGATCGCCAGCCCCATCGGCACCCAGCGCGCGTTCATCAGCATCCCGGCGGCGATCGCCGCCGCCGCGCCGCCCCCTCCGGCCAGCACGGTCAGCGACGCGAACTGCGCGGCGCCGGAGAACACGATCAATGACATCACGACCGGCGCGATTGAACCCATGACCGGCTGTGCCAGTACTCCGAACGAGAGCCCGATCGCCAGAGTGGGCAGGACGAGCGGCAGCCCCGCACGCATTCCGGAGCGAACATTCACGTCGGCCACCTTACCCGATATATTGATTCAAGTGGTAAAGGCGACCGCTGAGACGATCAAACTGCTGGGCGGCACGTTGTGCCTGGACTTCGCCAACAGCGTCGACTGGACGAGCGAGGGCGTCGCGATCGCGCGGACCGACGCACTCGTCGACACGAGCGCGCTGGAGCGCTGGGGCAGCCGCCTGGAGGTGAGCACCACGCCGGCCGGCGAGCGCGAGCTGCTGCTCGCGCGCGACCTGCGGGAGGCGCTCCACCTCGTGTTCAGTGCGCTTGCGACGGCGCAGGAGCCGGGCGCGTTCGCACTCTCCCGCCTGCGCTTCGCCTACGCGCAGGCCGTGGCCTCCGGGCAGCTGCAACCACGCGAAGGCGGCGAGTGGGGGCTCACCTGGGCCGACGACGAGCATCGGCGCGTGCGCTTCGCGGTCGCCGCCGACGCCGTCGCCCTGCTCGCCGATCCGGCGCGGCTCGCGCGCGTGCGGCGCTGCCCGGGACGCGACTGCGGCTGGCTGTTCCTCGACACGAGCGGCAAGCGCCGCTGGTGCTCGATGGCGACGTGCGGCAGCCGCGAGAAGATGCGCCGGATGTACGAGCGCAAGCGCGCCGCGCGAAGCGCGACTTAGCCGCGCACGCCGAACTCGACCGACACGGTGGCGCCCGTGCTCGGATCCTGCGGTGTGCCGAGCTCGATGCCGAGGCCGATCTCGCGATAGTCGCGGTCGAGGATGTTCGCGCGGTGGCCCGGCGAACTCATCCACGACTGCATCATGCCGGCGGGGGTGCTCAGCGCGGCGGTGCCCCAGGCCAGGTTCTCGCCGAGCTCCCACGCGTCGTCCGCACCCGCATAGCGCGCGGCGATGATGCGATCGGAGAACGCGACGCCGTCCGGCCCGGTGTGGTCGAAGTAGTGCTGGGCGACCATGTCCTCGCTGTGGGCGAGCCCGGCGCTGCCGAGCGCGCCGTTCTCGGCCAGCGTCGGCAGGCCGTTCTGCGCGCGGATCCGGTTGTGCAGGCACACCAGCGCGGCGCGCACCAACTCGAGGTTGCCGGCGTCCGGCACGAGGTCGGTATTGGCGCATTGGGCCGGCGCAGCGGGAGCGGCGACGCGGGCCTTGCGCGTCACGCGAGCCTTCTTGGCGGCGCGCTTCTTCTTGTGCCCGAGGGCGATCGTCGCCTTGACCGGCGTGGTCTTGGCCTCGGCGGGCGCCGCGGAGAGGGCGGCGAGAACGGCAACAACGAGCACAACACGGGCGAGCAGCCGGGTGGGCACGGCAACCTCCAGCAGGGTCGGGTCAGATGCGGCTCTCGCGTGACCCGACGTGCCCATGGCACGAGTCCTTCGGTAGCCCGGCTGGCTCAGGGAGCCCCGTGGCTTTGCGCCCCGCCCTCGCGGACGGTTTGCCCTTTCGGGAGACTGAGAACCTCGTTGGGCCCCTATCGGCAGCGCTTCTTGAGGGCTGGAGGGGCCCCCAGACGGATGTTCGGCCGCTTACGTCAGCCGAGGATGCGCAGCTCGAGCGGATGGCTCGAGAGCAGCACCGGCCCGTCGGGGCCGACCAGCACGTCGTCCTCGAGCCGGATCCCGCCGTGGTCTGAGTGGTAGATCCCGGGCTCGACCGTGAAGATCATGCCCTCGCGCAGCGCCACGTCGGAGCTGGGGACGAGGAACGGCGGCTCGTGGATCTCGGTGCCGATCGCATGCCCGGCGCCGTGCAGGCACGCGCCCAGATCCGGATGGGCCTCGACGATGGCGCGCTGGGCGCGGTCGACGTCGCGCGTCGTCGAGCCGAGCCGGGTCGCCGCCACCGCCGCGTCGTAGGCCTCCTTCACGACCGTCCACGCCTGGCCGGCCCAGTCGCTCGCCGGGCCGGCGTGGGCGCAGCGCGTGAGGTCGCCCCAGTAGCCGCCGAACTGCGCAGCGACGTCCGCGCAGACGACATCGCCGTCCTGCAGCACGCGCTGGCCGGGCGAGCCATGCGGGTCGGCCGCGTGTGCGCCGAACAGGATGTGCGGCTCGCTGTGCGTGGCCCCGCGGCGCATCAGGCTGTACTGCACGCGCGCGTTGGTCTCCGCCTCGGTCGCGCCGGGCCGCAGCTGCTCCCACAGCTCGTCATAGGCCGCCTCGATCTGCGCGCACGCGCGCCGGACCGCCTGCACCTCCTCGGCGTCCTTGGCCGCCCGCAGGTGCATGATGACGTCGCTGGCGGGAACGAGCTCGTACCCCTGGTCGGCCAGCGCCATCGCGCGCGCGAAGTTGAGGTGGTCCTCCTCGACGCCGATCCGCTTCGCGCCGTCCAGCGTGTCGAAGAGCTCCGGCAGGCCGTTCGAGACGCCCGCGCTGTAGAGCACGCGCTCGAGCCCGGTCGGCGCCGCCCCGACGCTCTCGCGGTCGAGCGACGGAGCGATCAGCGCCCCGGCGCCGCCGCGCTTGACGGCGACGCCGAAGAACCGCTCGAGCTGCAGGCCCCAGAAGCCCGTGAGATACGCGATCGAGGCGTCCTTGGTGGCCAGGACGGCGTCCAGGCGGGCATCGTCGAGGAGCGCGTCGAGCGCCGATACGCGGGAATCAGGGCCGTTCATGGCCGTCGAGCTTAACGACCTTCGTGACCGTCGCCATATTGAAGCTCAACTTGAGGGTGAGGGTCTTGACCCGGGGCAGCTTCGACAGCTTGATCTTGAGCGCACCGGCGCGCGCGGCGACCGCCGTCCCGCGAGCGACGCGGCGGCCCTTCACCGAAGCCGTGAACGTGGCACGCCCGGCGGCGGGAACCGTGACCGTGGCCATCCGTCCGCGCAGGCCGGTGATCGCGAGCGCGACGCGCGCGGGCGCCGGGACGGCGGCCGCGGCGGGCGCGGGGGCCGGTGCGGGCGCTGGCGCGGGCGGGTCGGCGGGCCCCCAGTCGGGCTCCGAGCCGGTGGCGCTCAACACCGAGTCGCCCGCCGTCTGGCAGAGGTCGGGACCGAACGCCGTGAAGTGCGTGACCTCGATCCCGGCGCTGGACTCGTACGCGATCCCCGCGCCGTCGGGCGACCACGACGGATCGGCGAAGCGCGCGTCCGGCGTGGTCGTGCTGCAGGCGGGGTCGGGGTAGGCGGGCGGCGTCTCGGTCTTCACGTCGCCCTTCACCGCCAGGAAGCCGATCCGCTTGTTCGCGCCATAGTCGAACGTGACCGCCAGGCGCGTGCCGTCGCGGCTCACCTCGCCGTCGCCCATGTCGCCGTTCGGGACCATCCACGGCTGCTGCGAGTAGTCGCCCGGGCCGAGGTCGTCGATCGAGACCTGGCTGCCGTAGCCGCCGAACACGAGCGTCCGGCTGTTGGTCACCCACTCCGGGTCCGACACGCCGAACTGGTTGCCGTAGACATCGATCGGCGTCGCCTCGGTCACGTCCGCGCGCGTATAGAACGTCGAACGCTGGATCGTGCCGCACGAGGACGCCGGCGGGCACGAACTGGCGACATAGCTGTAGGCGATCGTCGCGCCGTCGGGCGAGAACGACAGCTCGACCGGGCGCGGCGCGAACGTCCCACCGTCGCCCGAGCGCGCGCTCGGCGTCGTGATCGTGTGCAGCGGGCGCCCGTCGCGCGCCATCACGACGATCGGCCCGGTGCCCTGCACGGCGGCGACGGTGCCGTCGTCGGCCTGCGTCGGCGAGTGCCAGGCGCCGCCGGTGGTCAGCTGCACCTTGCCGCTGCCGTCGGGACGGGCCGACCAGACGTTGCCCTGGTCGATGTAGACGATCGAATCGGCGTGCGCCGCGGCGGGGAGGGCGAGCGCCACCAGCGCGGTCGAGATCAGCAGGGGGAGCTTCATGGGCGCAGCGTCGCGGCCGCGCCTTGCCCGGCGCTTGCCCGGGCCTTGCCGCGGGTAGGACGCCGCCGTGCCACGCGCTGCCCTCCCGCTGATCGCGCTGGTCGCGGCGGGCTGCGGGCTGCTCGACACCGACGCCAGCGAGCTGTCGTTCAAGTATCACGCGCACGGCGGCACCTATCTCGACCAGACGGTGGAGATCGTCAACGACGGGCTCACCCCGGTCGCCCCGACGCTCCAGTACACGCCGCTCGACGCCGCCGGCCTGGAGTTGCCCGACGTCAAGGTCACCACCGTCGAGGGCAGCGACTTCGGCGACCAGGTGGTCGTCCCCGACGTCAAGGGGTTCGACATCCTGCGCTTCTCGGGCGGCCACTACCGCGACGTCCGCGACGTCCGCGTGACCGTCAAGAAGGTCCACCCGGTCAAGTTCCCGCACGTGAACCGGCTGCTCGACGTCGCCAAGCTCGACGCGACCGGCCGCGTGGTGACCGAGTACGAGGACCCGTTCAGCGCCGTCCGCGTGCACAACCCCAACGACAAGCCGGTCCGGCTGCGGATCGTGATGATGGCCTTCGAGGATCCTCCGCGCGGCTACCCGCAGCAGGTGTCAGACCAGCACGAGCTCGGCGACCTGATCGAGCTCGCGCCCGGCGAGACCAAGACGGTCGAGGTGGGCGGATCGGCCACCGCCACCGTCGACGCCTACTTTTCCCGCTAGCGCACGACCTGCGCCTGGTAGCCCGCGTTGAACAGCGTCGCCAGCACGTGGTCGGCGTCCTCGTGCCCGCGCGTCTCGAGCACGAGCTCGACCGCCGTCTCGCGCACGTGCAGGTCCAGCCCCTCGCGCACGTGCGAGACGTCCACGAGGTTGGCGCCGGTCCCGGCGACCGTGGCGAGCAGTCGGGCGAGGCCGCCGGGGCGGTCGGGGATGCGGGTGAGGACGACGAGCCGGCGCCCGGACTCCGTCTCGTGCCGGCGCGCGATCTGGGCCAGCAGGCCGGCGTCCACGTTCCCGCCGGACAGGACGGCGACGGTCACGCCGTCGCCGGCGGCTTCGACCTTGCCCGCCAGCAGCGCCGCGACGCCGACCGCGCCCGCGCCCTCGACGACGAGCTTGCAGCGCTCCATCAGCAGCGCCATCGCCTCGGCGATCTCGTCCTCGGTGACGATCGCCATCCCGTCGCCGAGCTCGCGCAGGATCTCGAGCGGGACGCCGCCGGGGCGCTTGATCGCGATGCCGTCGGCGATCGTCAGCGCGGAGCTGGCCTCGACCGGGCTGCCCCGGCGCAGGCTCTCGCGGTAGGGCGCGCAGGCCGCCGCCTGCACGCCGACGATCTCGACGCCCGGCTTCGCGGCCTTGACCGCCAGCGCCACGCCCGCGCACAGCCCGCCGCCGCCGACCGGGATCACGACCTTCGCGAGGTCCGGCACGTCCTCGAGCAGTTCGAGGCCGAGCGAGCCCTGCCCGGCGACGATCGCGGGGTCGTCGAAGGGATGCACGAAGGCCAGCCCGCCGGTCTGCGCGCGCTCGAGCGCCGCGACGATGCAGGCGTCGACGCTGTCGCCGCCGACGTGGACGATCGCCCCCTGGCCGCGTGCGGCCTCGACCTTGCCCATCGGCGCGTCGCTGGGGACGAAGACCTCGCACGGGATGCCGCGCTGCGCGGCCGCCGCCGCGAGCGCCTGCGCATGGTTGCCCGCCGAGGCCGCGACGACGCCGTTCTGGCAGCCCTGCTCCCCCAGCGCGGCGAGCTTGGCGGCGACGCCGCGGACCTTGAAGGACCCGGTCCGCTGCAGGTTCTCGGCCTTCAGCACGACGGTGCCGCCGGCGCGCTCGGAGAACGTGCGAGTGGACAGGACGGGCGTGCGCCGTGCGACGGTCGAGACCGCCGTCCGCGCGGCTTCCACGTCGCGGACCGAGATCATCAGAGCGCGATGATCGCGTCCATCTCGACCTCGGCGCCCATCGGCAGCGCGGCGACGCCGATCGTCGTGCGGGCGGGCGGATCGCTCGGGAAGTACGTCGCGTAAGCCGTGTTCATCTCCGCGAACTGGCTGATGTCCGTGCAGTAGACCGCGATCCGGATGGCGTTGGCGAGGCTCGTCCCCGCCTGCTCGGCCACGATCGTTAGGTTGTCCAGGCAGCGCTTGGCCTTCTCGCCCGGCGTGTCGCCGACCAGCGTGTTGCTTGCAGGGTCGAGGTGCACCTGGCCGGAGACGAACAGCAGCCCGTTGCTCTTGACCGCGTGCGAGTACGGGCCCGCCGCCTTCGGCGCGCCGGCCGCGGTGACCGTTTCGCGATGATTGGACATAGGAAGGACCGTATTGGATGCCGAATCGCCTCGCCTCAGAGACCTCGCCGTACCTGCTCCAGCACGCGGGCAATCCCGTCGACTGGTACCCGTGGGGCGAGGAGGCGTTTGCGCGCGCGCGGGAGCTCGATCGTCCCGTGCTCGTCTCGATCGGCTACGCCGCCTGCCACTGGTGCCACGTGATGGAGCGCGAGTCGTTCGAGGACCCGAACGTCGCGGCCGAGATGAACGAGTCGTTCGTGTGCGTGAAGGTCGACCGCGAGGAGCGCCCGGACGTCGACGCGATCTACATGGACGCGGTGCAGGCGATGACGGGCGCGGGCGGCTGGCCGCTGAACGCGTTCCTGACCCCGGCCGGCGTCCCGTTCTGGGCCGGGACCTACTTCCCGCCCGTGCCGCGCCCGGGCGTCCCGGCGTGGCGGCAGGTGCTCGAGGCGATGGCCGACGCCTGGGTCTCCCAGCGGTCTGACATCGAGGAGGCCGCGGGGCGGCTCCTGCCGCGCCTGCAGGGCGCGGCGGCGCTCGAGGTGCCCGACGCGCCGTTCGACGGAGCGGTGCTCGACGCGGCGGTGGTCTCGCTGCGGCGCGCGTTCGACGAAGCCAACGGCGGCTGGGGCGGCGCGCCGAAGTTCCCCGCCTCGTCGGCGATCGAGTTCCTGCTCGCGCGGGGCGAGCGGGCGATGCCGCTGCAGACGCTGCGGCGGATGGCGTGCGGCGGCATCTACGACCAGGTTGGCGGAGGCTTCGCGCGCTACTCGGTCGACGAGGCGTGGATCGTCCCGCACTTCGAGAAGATGCTCTACGACAACGCGCTGCTGGCGCGCGCCTACCTGCACGCGTGGCAGATCACGTCGGAGCCGCTGTTCCGGCGCGTGTGCGTGGAGACGCTCGACTGGGCGATGCGCGAGCTGCGCCAGGACGAGGGCGCGTTCGCGTCCTCGCTGGATGCGGACTCCGAGGGCGTGGAGGGGAAGTTCTACATCTGGACCCCCGCGCAGATCCGCGCGGCGCTCGGGGAGCTCGGCGACACCGCGATCACGCACTTCGGGGTCAGCGAGACGGGCAACTTCGAGGGCGCGAACATCCTCGTGCGGGCGACGCCCGACCCTGTGACCCTCGCGGAGATCAAGGCCGGGTTGCTCGCGGCGCGCGCGCAGCGGGTGCGGCCGGCGCTCGACGACAAGCGGCTCACGGCCTGGAACGCGTTGATGATCTCGGCGCTCGCCGATGCGGGCGCGGCGCTCGAGCGCGCCGACTACGTCTCGGCGGCGGTGACCTGCGCGCGCTTCGTCGAGTCCTCGCTGCGCGACGCCTCGGGCCGGCTCCTGCGCACGTTCAACCGCGGCCGCGCGAAGCTCCCGGCCTACCTCGAGGACCACGCCTACCTGCTCGAGGCGTACCTGACCGTGTACGAGGCGACGTTCGACGCCGTCTGGTACACGCGCGCCGTCGGGCTCGCCGAGGACATCCTCACGCACTTCTACGACGCCGCGCGCGGCGGGTTCTTCTCGGTGGCCGACGACCACACGGGGCTGATCGCCCGCCGCAAGGACCTCGAGGACGCCCCGATCCCGTCCGGCGCGTCGGCGGCCGCGTTCGGCCTGCTGCGGCTCGCGCGCCTGGCGGGCGAGACGCGCTACGAGGACGCCGCGATCTCGCTCATCCGGCTCCTGCACACGCTCGTCGGCGACCATCCGCTGGCGTTCGGGCACCTCCTGCGCGCGATCGACTTCTACGCCGCGCCCGTGCGCGAGGTGGCGCTCGCGGGCGACGACGTCACACCACTCGCGCGCGTGGTCCGGGGCGCGTTCCTGCCGCACGTGGTGCTGGCGGGCGGCGGCGGAGACGTCCCGCTGCTCGAGGGTCGGGTGCCGATCGAAGGCCATGCGGCAGCGTACGTCTGCGAGCGGTTCGCGTGTGGGTTGCCGCTGATTTCGAGCGAAGAATTGGCAAAGGCGTTGCAGACGGGTGTGGTTTCGTAACACGTTCTGCGCCACGCTCCGGGTGTGTGGTCGCCCACCCCCGGAAATACGTATGAAACCACCACGGACCTCGCCGATCTCGCCGCGCACCGGCTGCGTCCCGACACGCACCGAGCTCGAGGATGCCGTGCTCGCCCTGATCCAGCGTGAGTTCGAGACCCCGGACGTCAACCGGCAACTCGCGAACGGGCTCACGCCCCACTTCCGCTGGCCCGCGCGGCGCCTGATCGTCGAGGCCGACAGCCGCACGTGGCACGACACGCCGCTCGCCCGCGCCGACGACGTCAAGCGCCAGGCGCGGCTCGAGGCCGAGGGCGAGCGGGTGCGCGTCACGTGGAACCAGGCCGTCGCCGACCCCGACCACACGTGGACGCGGCTGCGGGCCGCCGGCGCGCCGTTGGCGGCGTAGTCTCTCGCGGAGTTACGTCGCATGGCCCGCCTCCTCACGCTCCCCGCCGGCCGCACCGCGAAGTACTTCGTGCTGATCGCGGCCGTGCTCGTGTACCTCGGCCTGGCGAGCCAGGCCGGCAAGCTCGAGGCGGCCGAGAAGAACGAGTCCTCGTCGTGGCTGCCCGCGAACGCCGAGTCCGTCAAGGCGCTCGACGCGGTACGCCGCTTCCCCGGCGGTGAGCTGGCGCCGGCGGTCATCGTCTACGAGCGCGCAGGAGGGCTGACCGCCGAGGACAAGCAGCGGATCGATGACACGGTCGCCCGCCTCAACCGCAACCGCAAACCGCTCGTCCTGCCCGCCCAGCCGGCGGTCTTCGCGCCCTCGGGCAAGGCCGCGATCATCGTGCAGCCGGTCCAGCCGGGCAACGGCCAGGGCAACGCGTTCCGGGACGCCGTGCAGTCGGTCCGCGACCGCATCGGCGAACCTGCCGGCGGACTGGACGTCAAGCTGACCGGCGCCGCGGGGTTCAGCCTGGACGCGATCAAGGTGTTCGCGGGCGTGAACGGGACGCTGCTGTTCGTGGCCGCCGGGATCGTGCTCGTGCTGCTGATCCTGATCTACCGCTCGCCGATCTTCTGGACGATCCCGTTCTTCGCGGTCGTCCTCGCCGAGGGCGCGTCGCGCGGCGCGGGCTACCTGCTGGCCGAGGCGGGCGTGACGATCAACGGCCAGACCGGCGGCATCCTGCCGGTGCTGGTGTTCGGCGCGGGCACGGACTACGCGCTGCTGCTCGTCTCGCGCTATCGCGAGGAACTGCGGCGGATCGAGGACAAGCACGAGGCGATGCGGGTCGCGCTCCGCGGTGCCGGGCCGGCGATCCTCGCCTCCGGGCTGACCGTGATCGCGGCGCTGCTCACGCTCAGCCTGGCCGAGGTCAACTCCACCGCCGGGCTTGGGCCGGTCGGCGCGATGGGCGTGGCGCTGGCGATGATCTCGATGGTCACCGTGCTCCCGTCGGCGCTCGTCATCTGCGGGCGCGGGGCGTTCTGGTCGCCGTTCGACACGATCCCGCACGTCGGCCAGGGCGGGACGGACGAGACGCACGGCTTCTGGCGGCGGGTCGGCGAGCGCGTCGCCACCCGCCCGCGGGCGGTCTGGGTCAGCGGCTCGGTGGTCCTGCTGATCCTGGCCGCGAACGTGCTCAACCTCGACACGAGCCAGACGACCGGCAACCAGTTCCGCGGGACGGTCGACTCGGTCGAGGGTCAGAAGGTGCTCGCCCGCAACTTCCCGGCCGGCGCGACCGCGCCCGCCGACGTGATCGTGTCCGACGCGGCCAAGGCCGGCGCGGTGGCCGCCGCGCTGCGCCGGCAGCCGATCGTCGCCGGCGTGCAGACCGCCGCGAAGGGCCGGCCCGGCGTGCACCTGACGGTCACGTTCAAGGCCGACCCGTACGCGACGTCGACGATGGACCAGATCCCCGGCCTGCGCCGGGCCGTCGGCGGCGACGCGCTGGTCGGCGGCCCAACCGCCCAGGAGTTCGACCTGCGCCAGTCCGCGGCGCGCGACAACCGGCTCGTGATCCCGCTCACGCTGCTCGTCGTGTTCGTGATCCTGGTGGTGCTGCTGCGCGCCGTCGCGGCCCCGCTGCTGCTGATCCTCTCCGTGATCCTGTCGTTCGCGGCCGCGCTCGGGACGGGCATCTTCGTCTCCGACCACATCTTCGGCTTTACCGGCGTGGGGCCGACGCTGCCGCTGCTCGCGTTCGTCTTCCTGGTCGCCCTCGGTATCGACTACAACATCTTCCTGATGGCGCGCGTGCGCGAGGAGTCCGCCGCGCACGGCACGCGCGAGGGCACGCTGCGCGGGCTGGCGGTCACCGGCGCGGTGATCACCGGGGCCGGGATCGTGCTCGCCGGCACGTTCGGCGCGCTCGCCGTGCTGCCGCTCGTGGTGCTCACCCAGATCGGCTTCATCGTCGCGTTCGGCGTCCTGCTCGACACCTTCGTCGTGCGCTCGGTGATCGTGCCGGCCGCGGTCATGGACAGCGGCCGCCGCGTGTGGTGGCCGTCGGCGCTGGCTAGCGCCGGCCGCCGCCGAAGATCCGTAGCAGGCTAAGGACCAGGTTGATGAAGTCGAGGTAGAGCGCCAGCGCGCCGAAGATCGCGAGCTTCTGCGCCGTCTCCTCGTCGAGTGCGCGCGACCCGATCGTCTTGATCTTCTGCATGTCGTAGGCGGTCAGGCCGGCGAAGATGATCACGCCCGCCCAGCCGATGATCAGGTTGAACGTCGAGCCGCCGACGAACACGAACGCGATGCTCGCGACGATCAGCCCGATCAGCGCGCCGAAGAGGATGCTGCCCCACCCCGAGAGGTCCTTCTGCGTGGTGTAGCCCCACACCGCCATCCCGCCGAACACGCCCGCCGCGCCCGCGCAGGCCCCGACGATCGAGCCCGTCGTATAGACCTCCAGCAGCACCGCGAAGGTCACGCCCGTCAGCCCCGCATAGAGGCAGAACAGCAGTGCGGCGGTCCGCGCCGAGATGCGGTTGATCGCCGGCGCGAGCGCCAGGACAAAGACCAGTTGCGCGATGAACAGCGCCCAGTACGCGGCCGGGTGCTTGGTGAAGAAGTCCAGCGTGTTGGTCGTCGCGTCGAGGTAGATCGCGACGCCGGTGGTGAGCGCCAGGCCCAGCAGCATCCAGGCGAACACCTGGCGCAGGAACACGCGCTCGGTCGCTGCGCTGGTGGTCAGCGCAGAGGCGTAAGGAGTGGACATGCCGGAAGGGTTACAGGATCGCGAGGTAGCGGTCGAGCTCCCACGGCGTCACCTGCACGCGGTAGTCCTCCCACTCCTGGCGCTTGATCTCCACGTAGCGATTGAAGATGTGCTCGCCGAGCGTCCGCAGCACCAGCTCGGACTCCGCGGTGATCTCGATCGCCTCTCCGAGCGTCTCCGGGAGCTGCTCGATCCCCAGCCGCCGCCGCTCGTCGGGCGACAGGTGGTAGAGGTTCTTCTCCATCGGCTCGGGCAGCTCGTAGCCGCGCTCGATGCCCTCGAGCCCCGCCTGCAGCAGCACCGCGAACGTCAGGTACGGGTTGCACGCCGGGTCCGGCGAGCGCAGCTCCATCCGCGTCGCGTTCTCCTTGCCGGGGTGGTAGAGCGGGACGCGCACCAGCGCGGAGCGGTTGCGACGGCTCCACGCGACGTAGACCGGCGCCTCATAGCCCGGCACGAGACGCTTGTAGGAGTTCACCCACTGGGCGAAGATCGAGCAGATCTCGCGCGCGTGGCGCAGCTGGCCCGCGATGAACGCCTTGCCGATGTCCGACAGGAAGTACTTGTCGTCGGCGTCGTAGAACGCGTTGCGGCCGTCCTTGAACAGCGACTGGTGCGTGTGCATGCCGGACCCGTTCTGGCCGAACAGGGGCTTGGGCATGAACGTCGCGTGCCAGCCGTACTTCATCGCGTATTCCTTGACCGTGATGCGGTACGTCATGCAGTCGTCGGCCATCTTGATCGCGCTCGAGTAGCGCATGTCGATCTCGTGCTGGCTCGGCCCCACCTCGTGGTGGGAGTATTCGACGGAGATGCCGAGGCGCTCGAGCGCGAGCACCGTGTCGCGGCGCACGTCCGAGCCGGCGTCGAGCGTCGTGAGGTCGAAGTAGCCGCCCTCGTCGAGCACCTCGGTCGAGCGCGAGTCGCGCAGCAGGTAGTACTCGAGTTCCGGCCCGACGAAGAAGTCGTCGAAGCCCATCTCGCGCATCCGGTGCTCCGCGCGGCGCAGCACGTGACGCGGGTCGCCCTCGTACGGCATCCGCTCCGGCGTCTGGACGTCGGCGAACATGCGCGCGACGCCCGAATCCTCCTCGGGGCGCCACGGAAGCACGTTGAACGTGGTCGGGTCCGGCATCGCGATCATGTCCGACTCCTCGATGGCGTTGAAGCCGGTGATCGAGGAACCGTCGAAGCCCATGCCTCCCTCGAAGGCGTCGTCGAGCTGTTCCGCAGCGATCGAGAACGACTTCAGCTGCCCAAGGATGTCCGTGAACCAGAGGCGGACGAAGCGAATGCCCCGGTCCTGGACAAGGGCTTTGACGTCATCGGGTGTCTCAGGTCGGTCAGCCATGGCGCGGCAAGGCTAATGGACCGGACGGATGATGCGGGTGGACGTGCGGTCGGAGTCAATCCAACCAGCGGTCCGCCCACGCCTTCAGTTCCCCCAGGGCGGGCGCGAGCTCCCGGCCTTTCTCGGTCAGTTCGTAGGAGACCTTGACTGGCGTGCAGTCGCTCACCGTGCGCGCCACGATCCCGCGCGCTTCCAGCTCCTTCATGCGCTCGGACAGCAAGCGGTCAGACAGATCCGGCACCGCCTGCGCGATCTCCGTGAAGCGCTGGCGGCCGCCGTGGAGCAGGACGTACAGGATCGCGCCCGTCCAGCGCTTGCCGACGAGCTCCACCGCCTCGTGGTAGCGCGGGCAGCAACGTCGCGGAGCCGTGCTCGCGGCGGGCTCTGCGGTGGAGGTCGTCGGTCCGGCGGCCATCGGTCAGCGGATCACGCCGCGCGCAGCACTCGCGTCTCCTCGACCGAGCCGTCCACCGGTACCTCGCCGGCGACGTTGACCATTGCGGTGAACGATTCCATCGAAAGTATCGCGATCGCCTCCAGCAACTGCTCGTCCTCCCAGCCGGCCTCCTTGGCCTCCTCGTGCAGGTGCTGCGGAAAGCCCGGCCGGTCGGCGATCAGCGGTCGCAGGTAGCGAAGCAGCGCCGCCTGACGGGGGTCGCCGGAGTCCCAGCGCTTGGCTCGCGCGACCTCGTCGATCCCGAGTCCCGCCTGCCGGCTCGTCCGCGCGTGCAGCTGCAGCCCGGGCTTCGAGCCGTAGTGCTCCGCGACGGCGAGCGCGATCCGCTCCGCACTCTCACGGGGCAGATGGCCGTGTCTGAGCTCCGCGCGGAAACGCGTGAACGCCCGCAGCGCCGCCGGCGCGCTCGCGAGCACCCCGAGCAGGTTTGGGAGTTGCCCGGCCGCGGACGAGGCGCCCTTGAGGATCGGCAGCGATTCCTCGGGCGCGGTCAGGTCGTCGTGGATGGGGAACCGACTCATCTCTGTCTTGGGCATGCGAACCGCCGTATGGGAGCGTGGGGAGCGACGGAGCGGCCGGCGAAGTTGCCCTGGGTCGGGGCGCCCTGACCGGCCCCTTCTTACAAGAGATAAGTGTATGGCCGGGTGCAAGTGCCCGCAAGCCGTAGTCGCGCGCATCCCGCCACGGCCCGCGCTGTCACGGCGGCGGCGCTCGATGCAGCCCGCGCGCCAGCGCGGTCATGGGCACCCGGCGCTCGATGCAGCCCGCGCGCCGGCGCGGTCATGGCACCCGGCGCTCGATGCAGCCCGCGCGCCGGCGCGGTCTCGACGGCCTGCCCGGCGCGCCCCCGCGCTCGCCTCTGCGCGCTCGTCAGGTGGTGAGGATCGCGATCAGGATCAGCAGGACGCCGAGCGCGACCGTATAGCCGACGATGCGGTCAGGCCGCGCGCCGATCCGGTCCACGGCGGTGCGCGACGGCCGCTGCGCGCGCGGCGCGGGAAGCCGGTCCGGGTGGCCGCTGATGACGATCGTGCGCCGGCCGTCGGTCGCGACCTCCTGCGGCGCCTCCTCGTCGTCGCCGGTCTCGAACACGATCGTCCGGCGTTCGACGTCGACGCCGCCTCGCGGTACCTCGTCGCCGCCCCACGCGGCGATCGCGTCGTCGTCCCAGGTCTCCACCTGGTGCTCGCGCGAAGGACGGCGGGCGACACGCCGCTGATCTCCGGCGCCGTCGTGCCACTCGCGAGCGTCGTCGTCAGCATGCGCGCGTCGCGACTGGTCGCGTGCCTCGTCGGCGCCCCACTCGTCATTCGCCGCAACCCCGGGGTGCTCCGCGTCCTCACGGTGCTCCGGGCGCCGGCCGAACCGGCGTGACGGCATCCGGTCGAAGATGTCCTCGCCCACGCCCCAGTCGGCCGCGGGACGCCGGCGGCGGCCGCTCGGGTGCAGCTGCTCGTCGCTCTCGTGGTCGTAGAAGCCCCGAACGGGCGCCTCGTGCTCTGGCATGTCGACTCGTCCTCTTCCTCGGCTTACGGGGTTAGCTGACGGGCTCGCGCCTGAAGAGCGGCGCTACGACGACCTTGCTGGACGGCGACTCGCCCCGAACTGAATGGGTCCCCCGCTTCCCGCGTCCGACGGGAATTCAGCGGATTCGGGTCCGATCGTACCAGCGCTCGAAAGCCCTGCACGGTCGTCCGTTCTACATCAACCCCCGGACGAATCCGAGGTCCCGACCGCCTTTGCCACGTACTTTGCGACATCTTCCGCGTCCTTGCCGGTGTAGATCTGCGCCGCCATCTGGCCGTTCCCAGCCGACTTGCCCTGCTTGATGGTCAGCAGCACCAGCTTCTCGTTCGGCGCGAGGTCGTCCAGATTGGGTCCCACCGCCGCGACCGAGTTGGACGCTTTGAGTGTGTGACACAGACCACACCGCCGGCCGAACAGCTCCTCGCCATGCTTCTCATCCGCCGTGAGGTTGGTCACACCCGCGGCGGGAATGTCACTGCGGTCCTTGTTCGACGCGATCACCGCCGCGGGCACGCCCGCGCCGAGCACGAGCAGGGCCAGGACGAACGCGACGGTCGCGAACTTGCGACCTCCCCGCGACTGCGAGTGAAGGGCCGCCCCGAGGCCCCCGCGACCGCCACTCAGGGCGATCAGCAGGACGCCCAGGCCGAGCAGGACGAAGACGAGGACGAAGGCGAGCGTGCTCATTCGGCGAAGAATCTACCCGCTGAGGCGGCGCGCACGCGCTGCGCTCGGCGTTCCCGCAACGACACTGGTCGTCGCGAGCCCGCGCGATCGTTGCGGTGCCCGCCCGTCCGGGCCATGCGGTCGCCGGCGCAGGACGGGCCGCGCGGCGCCAAAATCACGGCACGGGGCGATGCCGAAGGGCCGCGTTCACGGCCGTGGCGCACCAGCCATCCCGCGCTCCGGGCACCGCCAACACCGAATCGCCCGCGTTCCCGCACGGGCGACGCCGGAGGGCCGCGCTCCGAGCACGAGTCACGTGAGCCGCCCGCGTTTCCCGCACGGGCGACGCCGGAGGGCCGCGCTCCGAGCACGAGTCACGTGAGCCGCCCGCGTTTCCCGCACGGGCGACGCCGGAGGGCCGCGCTCCGCGCACGAGCCACGTGAGCCGCCCGCGCTCCCGGCACGGCCAACACCGGGCCGCCCCGCGCTCCCGCACGGCCGACACCGGGCCGCGCACGCTCCCGGCGCGCGTCGCACCGAATCACCCCCCGCGTGCATCCGGGCAACGTGATGCTCCACGGCTCGCGCGACGGGCCGCGACCCGGCGGCACGTCCCGCCGGGAGCGTTCGGCGTCACCGGCGCCGCCCCGAGCCGAAGCTCTGGACGGCAGGCGCGATGCGGCGGAACTCGGCGGCGGTCGCCGCGGCCGCGCGGCCGCCCTGCTCCCCCTCGCCGCGGCCGGCGGCAGCCGCCGCCACGCGACGCTCGGCGAGCTCGTAGACCTGTGCGTGCTCGGTTCCCGGGCCCACCAAGGGACTCACCGCCTTGACGAAGACGTTGATCGCCCCTCCCGCCATCGGCAGTTTCTCGAGCCGGCCCTGACACATCAGGAGGGGCTCCGCACGGACGGTCAATCGGTTCGCCTCGTACAGGTCCGGCGGCACGATCAGGTTGATCGTCCCGTACTCGTCCTCGAGCAACAGGAAGACGATGCCCTTGGCCGTGCCGGGACGCTGGCGCGCAACGACGAGCCCGCCGAGTCGCACCGGCGTCTCATGCGGGAGATCCTCGAGATCGGCGATCGAGACCGTGCCCGCCGGCAGCGTGTGGCGCAGCAGCTTCATCGGATGCGGCCCGAGCGTGAGACCGATCGTGGCGTAGTCGGCGATCATCGACTCCCACGGCACGAGGGGACGCAGGTCGGGTGCATCGGGCACCTCGAGCGGCAGCGAGAGTTGGGTGCCCTCGCGCACCGCCTCCCCCGGCGCAGCGACCCCGAGCTGCCACAGCGCCGTCCGCCGCGCACGCTCGGGCGGTCCCTCGGTCAGCGAATCGCACGCCCCAGCCCAGGCAAGACGATCCAGCGATGGCCGCCCCGCCCCCGCACGCGAGGCGAGGTCGGCAAGCGACCGGAACGGCCCGCTCTCTTCGCGAGCGGCGACGAGCGCGCGGACCTCGTCCTCGCGCACGCCGAGGATGTAGCCCAGCCCGAGTCGCACCACGCCGGCGGGCGGCGAAGCGCGCGCGGAGGGACCCGGCGGCGCCGGTGCGGCGAGGCCCGGCGGGATCGGCGTGAGGAACGCCGGCGACGTCGGGCCGGTGAAGCCTCGCGAGGTCATTCCCGCGAAGCTCGGCGCGGGCGGGGACGCTGTCGCGGCGAGGCCCGCGGAGGATGCGCGAGGACCGTCCTCCGGGCGCCCTTCACGACGTGTGGCGGCCGGCGTGGCGAGTTCGGGCGGGAGCGGCGACGGGAGGCCGGGCATGCCGGGCGCCCACTCGACCGTGCACAGCGCGTCGCTCTGGTTGATGTCCGGAGGGGCGAGGACGATGCCGCGGCGCTGGGCCTCGTGGGCGAGCGTGTCCGGCGCGTAGAAGCCCATCGGCTGCTCGTTGAGCAGGGCGCAGAGGAACTCCGGGCCGTAGTGCACGCGCAGCCAGGTGGACTGGTAGGCGAGCAGGCCGAACGCGGCGCCGTGGGCCTTTGGAAAGCCGAAGCCGGAGAACCCGACGATCATCGCGTAGACGCGCTCGGCCACCTCCTCTCCGACGCCGTGGGCGGCCATCGCGCCGTCGAGGAAGCGCTGGTGATAGCTCTCGATCGCGGCGGCGGACCGCTTGCGGCTCATGGCGCGGCGCAGACCCTCGGCTTCCCCCGGCGAGAAGCCGGCGAAGGCCATCGCGACCTCGATCACCTGATCCTGGAAGATGATCGTGCCGAGCGTGTCCTTGAGCACTTCGCGCAGCGAGTCGTGCTCGTATGGGACGACGTAGTCCGGGTTCTCGCGCAGCGTCTGCAGGCGCTTGATGTACGGGTTGACGGCGCCGCCGAGGATCGGTCCCGGGCGGACGATCGCGACCTGGATCGTGAGGTCCTGCAGCGTCTGCGGGCGGGTGCGGCGCAGCGAGGCCATCTGCGCACGCGACTCGATCTGGAAGACGCCCATCGTGTCCGCGAGCTGGATCGCGTCGTAGGTCGGCTCGTCGTCGTAGGGGATGCGCGAGAGATCGACGCGCTCCCCGCGCACGCGGCCGATCTCCTCCACGCAGCGCTCGACCGCCGAGAGCATCCCGAGCCCCAGCAGGTCGATCTTCAGAAAGCCCGCGTCCGAGCACGAGTCCTTGTCCCACTGGCAGAGCTGGCGACCCTCCATCGCCGCCGGCAGGACGGGGCAGCAGTCGATCAGCGGGCGGGTGGAGACGATCATCCCGCCCGAGTGCTGGGAGAGGTGGCGGGGCAGGCCGTACGCGTCGTCGCACAGCCGCGCCAGCCACCCCCAGCGGCCGGGCAGGCGGTCATACGACGGCGAGTCGGGATCCGGCGGCTCGGACTCCGCCTTGTCCGGCCGCCGGCCGTGGACCATCGCCAGCCACTCCGCCGTGCTCATCGCGAACGCCGACGCGCGGGCGTCGGGATCGATGAACGGGCCCGGCTCGGTCGACGGCTCCATGCCCATCGCCACCTCCACGTCGCGCCCCACGCCACGCACCGCCCACGGCTCGGCGCCGTGGGCCACGCGCTCGAGCTCCCCCGCGGGCAGCCCGAGAACCTTGCCGAGCTCGCGGATCGCCCCGCGCGAGCGGAAGGTCGGAAACGCCGCCACGAGCGCTGAGCGCTCCCGCCCGTACCGCTCGTGCACGCGCGGGATCAGCTTCTCGCGAACGTCGCGGGGGAAGTCCAGGTCGATATCCGGCAGCGCGTTGAGCTCCTCGTTCAGGAAGCGGCCGAGGAAGAGGTCGTTGGCGATCGGATCGATGTGCGAGAGGCCGGTGAGGTAGCAGACGATCGAGGACACCGAGGACCCGCGCCCGCGCCCCGGCGGCAGCAGCGCGCGGGCGCTCGCCGGACCGCGGACCTCCACCGCGACCTCGCGCGCGAGCTCCAGCAGGTCCCGGTGCAGCAGGAAGAAGCCGGGCAGGCCGAGCGAGTCGATCACCCGCAACTCCTCCTCGAGGCGCGCATGGGCGTCCGCGTGGTGGAAGGAGCCGGGCGGATAGCGCGTCTCCAGCATCGCCCAGCACAGCTCGGAGAGCTTGCGGCGCGCCTGCGGATCCTCGGCGCCGGGGTAGCGGTAGCCGAGGTCCGCGGTCAGGTCGAAGCGCAGCCGCTCGGCCAGCTCCCCCGATTCCGCGACCGCCGAGGCGTGCTCCTCGAAGCGCGCCGCCATCGCCGCCGGGGAGGCGAGCACGTGCGCGGCGTTGCCGCGCCGCACGGGCTCCGAGGAATCCAGCGTGAGGTGGTGGCGCAGGGCGACGAACGCGTCCTGCAGAGGCGCGCGCGTGCGAGCGTGCGCGTGGACGTTGCCGGTCGCCACCGTAGGCACCCCGAGCCGCCCCGCCAGCTCTGAGAGCGCGCGGTTGCGCGCGCGGTCGTGACGCTGGAAGGGGCGCTGCAGCTCGACCCTGAAATGGTCCGGCCCGAAGGCGGCGAGCAGGCGCCGCATCCCGGACTCGTCATGCACGCCGTGGTCGGCGCAGCCGCTGAGGCAGACGAGCCCGTCGCAGAACTCCTCGATCGTCTCCAGTGGCACGGCGGGCGGCGGATCATGTGGATCGCGGTCGTGCGCGTGGGCGCGCGTGACGATCCGGCAGAGGTTGCGCCACCCGGCGCCGTTCTCGACCAGCAGCGTCAGATGGCGCGTGTCGTCGAGTGAGATCTCCACCCCGTGGATGGCGCGCAGTTCCAACGCACGGGCGGCGACGGCGAACTCCATCGAGCCGGACACCCCGTCGTGGTCCGTGAGCGCCATCGCCGAGTGCCCGAGTTCCGCGGCGGCCGTCGCGAGCTCATCCGGCAGGGAGGCTCCGTCCAGGAAGGAGAAGGCGGAGTGCGCGTGGAGCTCGACGTAGGCCACGAACACATGTTCGCATCAGGCCCGGACGGGTTCGTCCGTGACGTCACGGACCGCGGGCACGGCGAGCACCGCGAGCGTGCTCACCGTGATCAGCGAGGACGACAGCCAGAGCGCCGGGCTGAGCCCGATCGCCCCGGCGATCGGGCCCCACATCGCGAGCCCGACCGGCTGCAGCGCGAGCGAGCCGAACCAGTCATAGGCGCTCAGGCGCGAAAGTGCCTCGGGCGGGGCGTGGCGCTGGAGCGTCGACTCCCACAGCGAGTTGCCGACCATCATCGCGATGCCCGCGAGGAAGGCGCCGACCACGAGCAGAGCCAGCGGCGCGCCCGCGGCGAGGAGGGCGAGCGGAGAGGCGATGAGTACCAGCGTGAGGCTTGCGCGCATGAGCGGGCGGCGCGGCCGCGCGCGCACGGCGAGCAGGCCGCCCACGAGCGCGCCGACGCCCATGCCCGCCAGCACCGTTCCCCACGCGGCTGCACCGCCGAGGTCACGGTGAGCGACGATCGGGCCGAGCGCGCTCCACGAGCACCACATCAGGTTGCCGAACGCCGACGCGGCGACGAAGGTCCAGACCCACGTCCGGCTGATGAACTCGCCCCAGCCCTCGCGCAGGTCGGCGACGAACGACGTCGCCGCCCGACGCTCGAGCCGCGGGATGGTCAGGCGCACGAGGAAAGCCGCGCTGGCGGCGAAGGTGGCGGCGTCGATCGCGAGCGCCCAGCCCGCGCCGGCCGTCGCGACCACGATCCCCGCGAGGGCAGGGCCGAGGATCTCGCCCGCGCTCATCGCCGTCGCCCGCAGCCCGTTGGCCGGCTGGAGGTCCTCCGGCGCGACGATCGCCGGCAGCAGGCCGGTGGCCGCCGGGTTGAAGAAGCCGGTCGCGGCGCCGCTGACGCCGGAGAGCAGCGCGAGCGACCATACGTCCGCGCTGCCGGCGATGAGCAACACCGCAGCGAGGCCCTGGCTGCCCAGGCGCACGAGATCGGTGGTGACCATCACCGCGCGCCGTGACACACGATCCGCGACGACCCCGCCGACGAGCAGCGACGCAACGAGCGGGAGCGACCGCGCCGCCAGTACGAGCCCGACATCCGAGGCCGAGCCGCCGATCCCGAGCACGGCGAACGACAACGCGACAGCGACCATCCGGTCCCCGAACACCGAGACGGCCTGGGCGCAGAACCAGAGCCGGAAGTTCGGCTGTCGTAACAGTCCGGGCAACCGCGGCAGCGTAGTGTGAGGCGCTCTGCGCAAATGGGTCGTCGGCATCTGCGTCTTCGTGCTGCTGCTCGCCGGCGGGACGCTCATCGTGCACAGCCGGCGCGGACCGGACGCGTCGAACGCCTCGCTCGCGCTGATCGACAAGCTCACCGGCGACGCGGCGGACGGGACGATCCTGGTGATCGGCGACTCCACGGGCAACGAGCCCGGCGAGTGGCCGGACCGCTTCGGACGCCTGCTCGCCGCGCGCTTTCCCGCCTTCACGATCAGCTACCGGCAGTTCAACCTCTCGGGATTCCAGGAGGTCTGGCGCCACCGCGGTACCGGCGACCACACGCTCACCATCGACAACGCGTCGTGGGGCGGGCGCAGCACCCGCTGGCATCTCGCACCCCATCTGGCCGCGCTGGTCGCGGTCCACCCGGACCTGATCTACGTCAACCACGGCCACAACGACGGCTACACGGTGCCCGCGGAGCCGTACTGGCGCGATGACCTGCTCGCGCTCACCGAGAGCCTGTCGCTCGCCTCGCCGAAGTCGGAGATCGTCCTGATCGCGCAGAACCCGCGAACCGCGGACCCGTCGATGGACGCGCGCCGGCCGGTGACGCAGGATGTCGCCCAAGAACGCGGCTACGGCTTCGTGAACGTGTGGCAGGCGTTCCACGACGCAGCGCCGGACGGCGTCGGAGCGTTGCTGCTCGGCGACGGCATCCACCCGAACGCCGCGGGCTCGCGGGTGTGGGCGGGGGCCGTGCTGCGCGATCTGCTCGACGGACCGACCGCGCTGCAGCGGCCGTCTTCGCTGTCGCAGCCGGTCGCGAGCCTGGTCGCGGGTGACTTCGCCTCCGGGACCGCACCAGGGTGGCGCGCCGTCGATGTGACGACCGACCACGCGCATCACGAGGGCAACGGCGCGGCGCTGCTGGTGCGCGGAAGCATCTCGCGCACGCTCGAGCGGGTGCCAGCCGGCTGGATCACCGCCGGCGTCCGCGTGCGCGTGCCCGACGGCGCTCCCGCGGCCGCCGGGATGATCGCGATCACCGAGGTCGGAGGGTCCGACCCGGGCCGCATCGTGTCCAACCCGCTCGACGACGGGCGCGACGGCTTCATGTGGGTGACGATCTCGCGCCGCATCGCCCGCGACGCGCGTGCCGTGCGCATCTCTGTGCTGGGCGCCGGCGCGGCCGTGACGGTCGACCGTGTCGTCGTCGCTCCCGGCCAACTGCCCCGGGACAGCGGCTGAGGTACAACCTGACCGGTGGACCGCCTCGAGACCGCGCGCCTGATCCTGCGGCCGTTCACGGCCGGTGACGCCCCGCGCGCGCATCGCGTCTACTCGGACCCTCAGGTGATGCGCTACGTCGCCACGGGGCCGATGGAGCACATCGGCGTCACCGAGCGGCTGCTCTATGACTACGACGTCCACCAGCGCACGCACGGCTTCTCCTTCTGGGCCGTGATCGAGCGGGCGACCGGTGAGCTGATCGGCGACGCCGGCCTGTATCGGACGCCGGCCGGCGAGGTGGAACTGGGCTACACGCTCGGACTGCCGTGGTGGGGGCATGGGTACGCGACCGAGGCGGCCGGCACCTGGGTCGAGACCGCGTTCGGCGTGCTCGGCATCGAGGAGGTGGTGGCGCTCGCCGAGCCGGCGAACCTCGCCTCGCTGCACGTGCTCGAGAAGCTCGGGATGCAGCGGACCGGCGAGCGGCTTGCGTTCGGGCGCCCGCACGTGGTGTACCGGCGCGGGCGCGCGGCGCAGTTCACTTACCGTGAGACGCAGGAGGGGCTCGTGCTCGTTTCGTGGCGCGGGCGAGTGGTGACGCGGCTGGCGGGCCGCGGCGCCCGCAAGCTGCTGGAGCGCGTGCGCGATGCGCCGCCCGAGCGTGTGCAACTCGAGTTGGCGCGCGTGACCGGGAATTTCCGGCGCGGCAACGAGCGGCGGTAGCGGCCGGCTCCCGCACTTGGTCCCGTGGATCATGGCTCGGCATCGAGCCACGAGGTGCAGCCAGGCGGTGGCTGGGCGTGTCGACGCGCCGCCTGCCAGAAGCCACGCTAGCGCTGTGCGTACCACAGCCCCTCCTCCAGGTCGCGGAAGACGACGAGGTCCCGCCCGTCGGCGGTGACGACCTCCCAGTAGCGACGCCGCAGCGGCGCGTCCGTCCACCAGCGGTCCTCGATCAGCCATGACTCGCGGACGGCTTCGACCGGCTTCGTACCGACGGTCTCCGGACGGCCGCCGGCGGTGGCCTCGACTCGCACGGGGCGTGGAGGGGCGAGGCGGCGAGGCCCGCGCGAGTTGGGTGTTGGGCCGCCGAGGGCGGGAGCGTTGTGGGCTGTCCGCGGCGGCGACACGCGGCGGGGACCCTCTGGCGCGGGCGGCGGGCCGGGGTGTGGGGCCGGAACGGGCACGCGGCGAGGGCCTCCGCGTGCGGGCGGCGGACCGGCCGGTGGCCGGCTCGGGGGAAATCCGCGCTCAGCGGTCATGGTGCTCCTGGCGGCGGGTGGGCGAGGCGATGGCTCATGGCTCCGACGGCGCGAGTGCGAGGCGGCGGCTCATGGCTCCCACGGCGCGAGTGCGAGGCGGCGGCTCATGGCTCCCACGGCGCGAGTGCGAGACGCGGCTCATGGCTCCCACGGCGCGAGTGCGAGACGGCGCTCGGGGACGCGCGAGTCGGGATCGACGGTGAGGATGCGCAGGGCGGCGTCCGGACCGGCGACGGCGCGGGCCTGACGCACCGCCTCACGCAGCCGGGCGAGGCGGATCACTCCCGGTTCGGCGAGCAGCGAGCGCTGGTCGCCTGACGGCGGGCCGAAGGCTTCCACGCGTAGGCGGAGCGCGTCTGCGGGTGCTGGCAGATCGGAGAGCCGGCCGACCAGGGCGAGCCGCATGCGGCGAGGGTCTGACAGTGCTTCGCGGAAGGCCAGTTGCGTCCGCCAGGTGCCGCCGCCGACGAGCACGGCGGAGAGTACGACGGCACGCAGCGTCCGCCCGCGCCGTTCCTGGCGCGCGAGCACGCGATCGATCAGCAGGCCGAGTGCCTGCTCGAGCTGGGGGCCGGACGCCGACTCGGGGAGTTCCAAGACTTCCTGCAGGCGCTCTGTCGCGGGCCGGGGGCGCAGCGGTGTGTCGCGCCCGCGGGCGAGGTCGCGTGCGAGCACTCCGGCTTTCCCGAAGCGGTCCGCCAGCGCCGCGCGCGGCAGCGCCGCCAACTCGCCCAGCGTGCCGATGCCGAAGCGTTCCAGCGCCTCTGGCAGCGCCGCGACCTCGGGCCGGATGGACAGGAGGCTGACCGGCAGCGGCGCAAGGTAGGCGGCCAGGCGCCCGCTGCCCTCCGGCGCCACTTCCGGCCGGCGCGGGCGGGCCCGGTGGGCAGCGGCGAGCGCCGCGAAGCGCGAGGGTGCCACCCCCATCCGCGCCCAGGTGCCCCGGCGGGCGGGGCCGGACGTGCGCGGCTCGGCAGCCGGCGGCGCGAGGCCGGACGCCCGCGGCTCGGCAGCCGGCGGCGCGAGGCCGGACGTGCGCGGCGAGCAGCCGGCGGCGCGAGGCCGGACGCCCGCGGCGAGACAGCCGGCGGGCGGCCGGGGCCGGACGTGCGCGGCGAGACAGCCGGCGGGCGGCCTGGGCCGGACGTGCGCGGCGAAACGGCTGGTGGCACGGGACGGGTGCCGGACCTGCTCGCGAGCGCCGAAGCGGTGCCCGCTCCGCGCGACAAGTTCTCGCCCGAAGTCGGTTGTGTGCCGCCCGCGGCGGCAAGCGCGGACCTGGCGGCGGCCAGCACGCCGTGAATGTCACCGCCGTGCAACCGCAGCAGCCCGCGTGATTCGAACCAGGCGGCGCCTGGCGCGTCGGACTCGACCGCGGCGCCGATGCCCTCCAGCGCCGAGACCATGCGCTCCCACGCGTCTGCGACGCCGGCCGGATCCGGTGCAACGAGCCGCAGCGTCGGACAGCGCGCGAGTGCCTCACCGAGGCGCAGCCCCGCGCGCACGCCGAACGACTCGGCGGCCGCGGAGACGTGGCCGATCAGCTGCTCACGCCCGAGTTCGGGAGCGAGCGCGAGCGGGCCTGCGGCCAGCGCCTCCCGCCCCCCGGCGGCGACCGACAGCTCGAAGCGGGGCAGGAGGACGCAGACGATCATCGAACGCATGTTCGCATATCCGGCGGACGGATACGCGAACCTGTGTTCTCAACGCATCTTGTTGGCGACCGCGGAGATCGAGGTCGCGTACTTCGGATCGGCAGCCCAGATTCCGGCGAGGCCGGCGAGCGTCTTCGCCTTCCCGCGGCGGGCGTCCGGTAGCGGCCGCCAGCTGAGCGCCTCCTCGATCAGCGCCTGCTGTGCCGGTGTCCCCGTGCCCTTGGGCAGGGCGTAGGCGAGGATGCGACCCGCGTGCGCGCGGTGTGACGTCTTCCAGGTGGCGAAGCTGAGTCCCACGTCCCTCGCGCCCGTGACGCCGATGCCCGCCGGATTGCAGTGCGGGCGTGCGGCCCAGGCCGAGCTGAGGAACGCGGTTTCGAGCGCCATCTGCGCGCACAGCAGCAGCGGGTCCAGCCCGACGGCGCCGGCGGTGGCGAAGTAGTAGCCCGCGATCGTGCGGACGTCGGCCTCGGTGTACTCACCGTTGGGGCGCGCGAGTAGCGCCGCGGCGACCTTCTCGACCGTGCCGCGCGGGGCAGACATCAGTGTCGTGTCCGGCCCGATCGGAGCCGCCGGGTCAGGCTGCGGCGGCGGCGGATCGGCCGCGAACACACGCCTGCGCACCTCGGCCCACGGGAAGTTGTCGGACGTGTCGGTCTTGCGGCCCGGCGGTGCGGCGATGTCCCGATGGCGCGTGAACATCTTCTGGTCGGTGATCTTCAGCGCCTTCGCGCGCTCACGACAGCGCCAGACGATCGCGTCGATCTGAACCTGCGGGTACGGGTCCTTCCCGTTGCCCAGGTTCTCGATTTCGATACCCCAGAAGTGCGAGTTGCCGTCCGTGATCGGCTCGCCTGCGCCGGTCCGCCAGCTCGTCACGCCGGCGTGCCACGCACGCTTGGGGAACTCGCAGAGCTCGTAGATCTCGCCCTTCTTGGTGATGTAGTCGTTGGCCGAGACCGAGAGACTCGGGTTGCTCGCCGGCTTCGTCAGTGTCGCGAGATCGCCCGCGAAGTGGCCGCCGGTGTGGTGAAGGGTGATCCCGAACGGCGCCCGCATCGGCCTTTGGGCCGTCGGCGAGAAGTTCTGACTGCGGATCTTCGTGATCACCTTGAAGGGCGCCGCGGCAGCGAAACGCCGCGGAGCTTCCTCGTGCTCCTCGCTCGCCGCCAGAGCCGCGGCAAACTCTTCGTCGGAGAGCGTCAACGGCTCGGCGGAGCCGTCATACAGGCAGCCGACCGTCTGCTGCCCGGTGGGGGTCTCGGTGGCCATATGAGAACGATCGCCCGGCCGCCGCGGAGAGTCAAAGCGCGCCTGTGAGAACCGCGTGACAGGCCAACGTACGTGTCCGTACATGAACACTCCGTAAGGGCGAGTTATGGCGCGAGCACGCGTTGACGGCCGCGGCCATCGGTCTGACGTAGAAAGGGCTCCCTCGCGGGAGCCCTTTCCGTAGCGGACCTGTAAGCCGGATTCTGTCTTGAGCAACCATCCATCTGAGCGACCGACCTGGACCTCGGCGGGCAGCCTGCAAACGGTCCGGCTTGGTCTTGCATCGGGTGGGGTTTACCTGGCCGCCGCGTCACCGCGGCGCCGGTGCGCTCTTACCGCACCTTTTCAACCTTGCCTGGCCGCCGGAGCGGCCGTGGGCGGTGTGTTTTCTGTGGCACTGTCCCGCGAGTTTCCCCGGGTCGGCGTTACCGACCACCCTGCCCTGTGATGTCCGGACTTTCCTCGAAGAGCGTGCTCTCCGCGGTTGCTCGATCCGCATCCGACACGGTAGCCGTACGTAAAAACATGGTGACCAGACCGCCGGGTGTTGTCCGGCCGGCCGAAGACACTCAGAGGATGTACGACGTCGTCTACATCGATGCGCACGGAGAGGAGACTCCGGTGGCGCAGCATCTCGATGACCGCAAGAACGCGGCCGACGTGGCTCGCCGGGCCGCCGCCGAACGCGGCGCCGGCCGAATGGTCCTGCCAGGGTCGGCCAAGCTGCGCAACTGCGTCTGCGTGATCCCCGTGCGAGAACACCCCCCGGCCTGATCCCGAGGGTGCCGCCGCGCCCGACACGCTAGGTTCTGCGCCCATGCGAGTCGGTGTGATCGGTGGCGGGCTCATGGGCTCGGGGATCGCGGAGGTCTGTGCACGCTCGGGCGTGGACGTCACGGTGGTCGAGGCCGACGGCGAGCGGGCGGAGCGCGCGCGTTCTTCGATCGACCGCTCGCTGGCGCGCGGCGTGCGAGCCGGGAAGCTGTCCGAGGAGGAGAAGGCGACAGCGCTTGATCACGTCGCGGTCACCGCGACGCTCGAGGACATCGAGGGTGTCGACGCGGCGATCGAGGCGGTGATCGAGGACGAGCGCCTCAAGCGCGACGTCTTCCGCGCGCTCGACGATCTGCTCCCCGATGCGGCGTTCCTCGCCTCCAACACGTCGTCGGTCCCGATCATGAAACTCGGCGCCGAGACGCGGCATCCCGGCCGGGTGCTCGGGCTGCACTTCTTCAACCCGGTGCCCGTGCTGCCGCTGGTCGAGGTCGTGACGTCGATCATGACCGAGCCCGACACGGTCGAGACCGCGCGGAGATTCGCGGAGGACACGCTGGGCAAGCGGTGCATCGACTCGCAGGATCGCGCCGGCTTCGTGGTCAACGCGCTGCTGATTCCGTACCTCCTGTCGGCGGTGCGCATGTACGAATCGGGTTTCGCGTCCAAGGAGGACATCGACCAGGGAATGGTGCTGGGCTGCGCACATCCGATGGGGCCGCTGCGACTCTCGGACCTGATCGGACTCGACACGCTGCTCGCCGTCTCCGAATCGTTGTATGACGAGTTCCGCGACCCGGCGTCGGTCGCTCCCGCACTGCTCAACCGGATGGTTGAAGCCGGCCTGCTCGGGCGCAAGTCCGGGCGCGGCTTCTACGACTACTCGAAGTAGCCCGGGTCAACCCAGGATCGACGAGTGGCGGGCGACGACCTGCCACCCGTGCACGCCGCGCGCCCACACGTCGGTGAGACGGAACACGTTCGAGAGGTTGGTCGATTCGTAGTTGGCGACCTGCGAGTAGCGCGCGTGGATGACCGCCGTGTCGCCGAACAGGTCGATGTCCATCCGTTCGAAGGCGAACGACACGATCGTGTAGCCCTCCCGCGCCGCGCCCATCCATTGCTCGCGGGTCATCGGCTCCGGGTGCAGGTGGATCGCGGTGAAGCGAAAGCCGGGCGCGACGATCTCCTCGAGGCGCTCCATGTCGCGCGCCTGCATGCGATCCATCCATTCCTCTTCGAGCCGCGCGAGCTCGCTGCGATCCTCTGCCACGCTCATCGCGGGCAGGAGGCTAATCGATCGAGGCGCCGCAGGAGCCGCAACTCCCTTGCACCGGGCCGCCGAGCGAGGGTCGCAGCTCGTCGCCGCACACGGAGCAGGCCGCCGGGAGCCCCGTGAGCAAGCCCTCCCAGGCGCGCGAGACCGCGTCGTCGAGTGTGGGGCGGGCGAGCGGCGCGCCGGTGACGCTCGGCGCGAGCGCGGGCGCGACGTGCGCTTCAGGCTCGCGGGCCGTGGGCACCGACTCCGGCGCGTGAGGGGCGGGCTCGAGAGCCGTGGCGGCGAGCTCGGGCATGTGAGGGGCGGGCTCGAGAGCCGTGGCGGCGAGCTCGGGGGTGTGAGGGGCCGGCTCGAGAGCCGTGGCGGCGAGCTCGGGCATGTGAGGGGCGGGCTCGAGAGCCGTGGCGGCGAGCTCGGGGGTGTGAGGGGCCGGCTCGAGAGCCGTGGCGGCGGGCTCGTGCGCGTGCGGCGCCGGCGGCGCGGAACCGAGTGCCGTGGTCGCGTGGGGCGGTCCGACGAGCCGGGGCGGCGCGGGCGGAGTGGAATCGGGGTCTTCGGGCGCCTGTTGCGGCTCGACTGCGCGCTGCGGCGCGATGCGCGCCTCCCACGGTACCGGCGTCGGAGGACGCGCGGGAGCGAGCGCCTCCCCGCCGAACAGGGACTCCTGACGCCCCTCCTCGCCGCTGCCGTGCAGCCGCGAGCCGGGACGCCGCTCAGCGATCAACGTCGTCATGCGACCTTCCTCATCACTCCGACGACGCGGCCGAGCACGCGCACCTCGCGCGAGCGGATCGGCTCCATCGTCTCGTTCTCGGGCTGGAGGCGCACGTGATCGGACTCGCGGAAGAACCGCTTGACCGTCGCCTCCTCCCCCACCAGCGCGACGACGATCTCGCCGTCCTCCGCCGTGTCCTGGCGGCGGACCACGACGACGTCGTCAGGCAGGATCCCGGCGTTCTTCATCGACTCGCCGCGCACGCGCAGGAGGTACTCGCCATCCTCGCCGCCCGCGATGTCCGGGATCTGCACGTAGTCCTCGATGTTCTCCTCGGCCAGCAGCGGCTGACCGGCGGCGACATGTCCGACCAGCGGCAGCCCCGACGGCTTGACCGCCGACTTGACCGCGTCCACGGCGCTCGACGCCGCCCGGTCCAGCAGCTCGATCGCGCGCGGCTTCGACGGGTCGCGCCGCAGCAGCCCCACCTTCTCGAGATTGGCGAGATGCGCGTGCACCGTCGACGACGACGCGAGCCCCACCGCCTTGCCGATGTCTCGTACCGTGGGCGGGTAGCCGTAGCGCGCGGAGTAGCGCTTGATGAAGTCGAAGATCTCCTGCTGGCGCTTCGTCAGATCCTTACCGATGTCCATGTCCTGCCCGTGCTCCTCCGGCTCTCGAACGTGTGTTCGCACAAGGTACAAGCCCCGGCGGACGGACTCAACCGCGAGCCGCGTGTCTATACTCGGCACGCCCCCGCGCCGATGGCGGAATTGGTAGACGCGCCAGGTTGAGGGCCTGGTGGGAGGTAATCCCGTGGAGGTTCGAGTCCTCTTCGGCGCACTAAGAAAAGCCCGCAAATGCGGGCTTTTCTAGTTGTAGACGCCTGATGTAGACGCACCAGGGTGTTTGTTTTCAGCCCGTTTCAGCGACTCCCGCCCCGGTCCCAAGCCGCGGCCGTACGCCGTCGATTCTGCGCAGACCAGGCGCCACCCGAAAGCCTGGTGCGTCTAACGGTCTCGGATTCGCCGGATCGCCCGCCGCGTCGCCCTAGAACGCGACGTCTGGGAATCCAGCAGGCCGTAGACGCACCAGGCTCTCCGACGACGGCCCGGGGCGGGGTGTCGGTCGCCCGGCTGAGCGCGTCCGCGGAAAAGAATCCGCGGCCGCGCGACTGGTGAGCGACCACGCACGCGATCGGCGGCGGCGAGGGGGACGAGAGGGTGGGATTGGGCCATGCACGCCTCTGGCGTGGGTGATCGAGGTCAGGTTCAGGCGGCCTCGAGGCGCAGCTCGAGCATCCGGGCCGCCTGGGCCTCACGGTCCAGGGCCGCTCGGTAGATGCCATAGGCGCCGGCCTTGTCATCGCTCGCCGCGGAGCGCCACGCAGCTAGCGCCAACGTGGCGTCCGCCTCCGCGAACAGCCAGGCGTCGAACAGTTCGGCCGGGCGGATCCGCCCGACGTCGAGCGCGCTACGCATCCCGATCAAGCGGCGAGGAGATGGAAGGAGTCCGGCCCGGGCCCGCAGGCCCAGGCGTCGTCGCCGAGGCTGCCGGCGCGCTCCGGGCTCCAGCGGCCGCACGCCACCAGGTGCTCGAGCAGCGCCTCGACGCCGGCGAACTCGGCGCGCGCCGACGCATCGTTCGGGAGGGCGGCGCAGAAGACAAGGGTGTCCGCCACGCGGCGGATCTGCGCCTGCCCCGGGCCGAGCAGCCTGGCTGGGCCGAGGTTGTCAAGCGGCGTAGTCACGCGCGCGTACGCGCGAACGCGTCGGGAGGTCATGCCGTCGCCCCTTCGGTTGCGTCGCTCATCGACCATCCGCCGCAGGCCATGGAGGCGTGGGCGGACAGCTGCTCGAGCGACGTCCTGATGATCCGGGAGACCTGCTCCTGCGAGCAGCCGATCGCCGCTGCGATCTCCCTCTGTCGGAGGTCGTGCTGGAAGCGCATGCGCAGCACGTCGCGCGCACGTGGATCGAGGGTCAAGGTAAGCCGTTGAACGGTGGTCCTCGCCTCGGCCCGTTCGTACTCGGCGTCGTCGAAACCGATCACGTCGCCGATCGTCGCGGGGTCAGGCTCGGCGCCGTCGGCCGCGCTGTCGAGCGAGCGCGGGACGCGAGAGGCGTAGGCCTCGACGGCCGCGCACACCGCGGTGTGCGGGCGGTCAAGACGCTCTGCGAGCTCGGCGACCGTCGGCTCGCGCCCGAGCACGGTGCCGATCTTCTGCCGCTCGGTCTCGACAAGGAGGCTGAGCTCGATGAGCCCCCGCGGCGGGCGCACGATCCACGTCGCGTCCCTGAAGTACCGGCGCAGCTCGCCGAGGATCGTCGGCACGGCGTACGAGGAGAACGCGTACCCCATCTCCGGGTGCCAGCGGTCGACGATCTTCAGGAGCGCGAGCGAGGCGACCTGGATCAGGTCGTCCGGCGGCTCCCCCGACGAGCGGTAGCGTAGAGCGAGCCTGCGCGCGAGCGGGACGTACCGCTCGATCAACTCGCGCCGGGCCTGAGCATCGCCCGCCGCCGCGCGCCGACCGAGCTCTGCGTCGTCGCAGACGGCGAGATCGAAGGCGTCGAGTACGGTCATGCGGCTACCTTGAGGCTGCCGACGGGCGCGAGCAAGAGGCTCGGGGAATCAGGTGAGAGGCGTCCGCTCCCACCGCCGGTCCGATGACCATGCGCGCTCGGCGCGAGCGCGTAACGGCGCGCACCATCGGGGCGCTCAGCGTCCACAGCCGGGGCGGGCAGGGCACATGCCTCGTCGTCGAATGTCCTCTCGACCCTCACGGGGCTCCTGAGCGCGAGCTGCCGTCAGATTCGTTGGCCTCGAGGAGCCCCGGCGCAGCCGCCGCGAGGCCGAGCGCGATCGCCGCGAACAGCATGGTCACACCGATCGCGTGCGCCCACCCGACTTCGGCAACGGTGAGGAAGCCGAAGCCGGCGACGAGGCAGGCGATGGCGAGGCGCCCGGCGCGGGCCGGATGGAGCCCCGGGGTGCGGACGCGACCGTTGCCTGGGTCGACGGAGCCGCCGTCGGCGCTGTACTCGCCGAGGCGGCCGGCGACGGACAGCCGCAGCAGCACGAGGAGCGAAGGGATCACGACGATGCCGCCGCCTGTGACGGCGATGATGACGGCGATCAGCGTGTCGCGTGGGGCGGCGGCTTGGTTGACCGTCAGGCCGGGCAGGAGCTGGGGCTGTTGGGCGAGCGCCCACCCGGCCACGATCGCCGCGACGGCGAGGGCCGCGGCGAGGCGCGCGAGCTGGAATCGCCGGCGGAGTACGAGCCCGAAGGCCGAGACGCCCGCCGCACCCGACAGGATCACGGCGGGGAGCCCGGGGCCGGCGAGCAGCTCGCGGTACAGCAGATGGGCGTCGCGCTGCAGGACGCCGAGCCCGGCGAGGGCGAGCAGACCGGCGACCGCGCCGGCGCCGAGCGCGCGCCGCCGATATGGAGCCACGAGGTCATGCTCTCCGCGGCGCTGCGCGTCGTCACAGAGGTAGACGGCGGCCAGATAGGCGGAGATCGCGATTGCCAGCGCGCCGATGACCGCCGAGGTCGGGTTGAGCCAGCTCGACACCAGGTCCCCTTGGGCCTGGCCGTACGGGACTCGCCTCGACGCGATGCCACCGACGCACGCACCGAGCGCAAACGGCGTCACGATCGACGAGATGGCGGAGACGAAGTCGAGCTTGCGAACCTGCCGCGGACCCGATGTGCCGGCCGACACGGCGTACGCCGCGCCGCGGATGACGATGCCCAGCACCGCCACGATGAGCGCGATCGAGAGGGTCGACGCGATCGAGCCCAACGCGGCGGGGTACGCAGTCCAGGTGACCGTGAGCACGAAGATCAACCACACGTGGTTGGCCTCCCACACCGGCGCCATGACGTTGTGCGCGAAGTCGCGGAATCCGCCGCCCGTCCCGGGTCTGCGGGGCGGTGATCTGCCAGATGGCGGCGCCGAAGTCGGCGCCAGCCAACACGATGTAGCACGTCAGTCCGACAAGAACGAACACGAGTGGGACGGCCGTCAGCGCCACGCGATCACCTCAGGCGGGGGCCGTGCCCGGCGCAGCGGGCGTTTCGATCGGCATGCGCGCGAGGCGACGGAGGATCCACACGGTGGCCGCGCCTACCGCGACGTAGAGCGCCCACAGCCCGGCGTAGCTGACCGGGATGACGCCCGCTCCGGTGACGGCGTCGCTGGTGCGCATCACTCCGTAGACGACCCAGGGCTGGCGCCCAACCTCGGTCGTGACCCAGCCGGCCACGAGCGCGACCACGGACAGCGGGCCCGCGGCCGCGACGGCCGCGTAGTACGCCCGCTGGGTGGGCAACCGCCGTCGGCGCAGGCGCACGACCACCGTGAGGATGCCGAGGATCGCCAGCATCGTGCCGATGCCGACCATCGTCTGGAAGGAGACGCGGACGACGTTGACCGGCGGACGGTTCGACGGCGGCACCGCGTCGAGCCCCTGGACCCGCGCGCTGGGGTCGTGGAAGGCGAGCACGGAGAGCGCCTTGGGGATGCGCACGCCGTGCCGAACCTGCCCGTGCTCATAGAGGCCGAGGACGTGCAAGGGGGCGCCCTTGGTCGTCTTGGCCAGGCCCTCGATCGCGGCGAGCTTGGTCGGCTCGTCCCGGCTGATTGTGCGCGCCGCCCAGTCGCCGACGAGGAACTGGGTCGGTGCGGCGAGCGCGGCGATCATCAGCGGCAGCACGATCGCCGTACGCTCGTAGCGGGTCCAGCGCCCGCGCAGCCGCGCGACCGCGTAGACGCCGGCCGTGATGAACCCGGTGACCAGGTACGCGGCGATGTACATGTGGATGAGCTCGTGCCACAGGAAGTTGTTGCCAAAGAGCGCCTTCCAGGGGTGGACGTCGACGACGCGGCCGGCAACCAGCCGGAAGCCGCTCGGGTGGTTCATCCACGCGTTGACCGAGATGACCATCCACGATCCCAGGAATCCGGTGACGGCGATGGGGATCCCGCTGAGCAGGTGCATGCGCGGCGAGAGCCGGTCCCAGCCGTAGACGTAGATGCCCAGGAAGATCGCCTCAAGGAAGAACGAGAACCCCTCGATGGCGAAGCCGAGTCCGAAGACTCCGCCGAACGTCGCTGTGAAGTTCGGCCACAGCACGCCCATCTCGAAGCTCAACACCGTGCCGGTGATCGCGCCGATCGCGAACAGGGCGATCATCACCCGGCTCCACCGGCGCGCGATCGTCCGACACAGCGGGTTGCCGGTGCGCTGCCCCCACCACTCCATGAGCAGCACCATCACCGGGAAGGCGATGCCGAAGCACACCAGCGGGATGTGGGCGGTGAACGACAGCGCCTGCATCTGCCGCGCCTGGAGCAGGTGATCCTGCGCGACCGGGCCAAGCGCCCCGCTGTGGATTGAGCCGAGGAGGTCGCCCACGCAGCTCGCCTACGCGGCGTCCCGAGTGACGTCTGTGAGGATCGCGCCCGCCTCGGCCTCGTCGTGAGCGAACGCGGTCACGTGTGCTCGGCCCAAGACCCGCAGGCGGTCCAGCGGCCGATCGGCTCCGGAATCCCGCTCGGCCGGTGGATCCATCATGTTCTTCGTTGGGTCAAGAAGGCGGCGAACGCTGCGCACGAGTAGGTACGGGCTTGCGAGCGCCGCGACGGCGAGCGCCACGAGCCCGACGAGGACGGCGATCGTGGCGACGACGACGGCGATCGCGGCGAGCTCCGGGACGATCAGGAGGAGGAGCACGATCCCGAAGCCGGGGACGACCCCGCCCCCCATGTATTCGACTGCGTAACTCATGCGATCGAGCGTCCCGCGGCGCGGACGATGTCACTTAGACCAACGACCTCAGGGGCTGTCCGCGAAGTCATCGGGAGGTGTGTGTCAGGGCGAACGAAGTCGCCTTGAAGTGGACCATCGTCGCGACATCTACATACGTCCGAGGACTCAAGACAGGGGAGCATGAGCTCAGATTGACCGGCCCCCGCGACCCTTCGACAACGAGTCGCGATCGTCCAAGAGGCGGGCGCTCCGGCCGTGCGCTCGGCCCGGCAGCACGATCGCGTCAGGATCGGGACGAACGGCACTCGACGAGCGTCACGAGCGGGTGCGAGAGCGGATGCTCGCCGGGCTCGCGGCAACCCGCTCGCGCTTCTCGCGGCCGGTGGTTGCGCTCGCCGGGCCTGGCGCACGGGCTGGGACTCGTCGGTTGCGCGGACCGCGTCGAGGCGGTCGGCGGGACGCTCAGGATCCAGAGCCGGGCCGGCCATCTCGTCGAGCTTGCGCTCGTGGCACCTCGGAGCTGATGATGCGCGCGCCGCGACCGCGTGTCACGAAGTTGAACGCCCAGCTGATGAGCACGAGCAGACGGTTCCGGAAGCCGACGAGGTAGAAGAGATGGACGACGAGCCACGTGATCCACGCCGGGAAGCCGCTGAGGCGGACCACGTGCAGGTCCGCCACTGCGCGGGCGCGCCCGATGGTTGCGACGTTGCCCTTGTCGCGGTAGCGGAACGGCCGACTCGGCCGGTCGCGCAGCCGGGCGCGGACGAGCGCGGCAGCGTACCGGCCCTGCTGCATGGCGACAGGCGCCACGCCGGGGAGGTCCTGCGGCTCTCCCCGGGCGTCGCGGACGCGGACCATGTCGCCGAGCGCGAGCACCTCCGGGTGTCCCGGCAGGGTAAGGTCGGGCTCGACGACGATGCGGCCCGCCCGGTCGAGCTCGGCGCCGCTCGGCTCGGCGAGGCGGCGCGCCAGTCCCGACGCGGTGACCCCCGCCGCCCAGATCACGGTGCGGGCCTCGAAGCGCTCCTGCTCGCCGCCGGCGGCCGCGACGGTGACGCCCTGCGCGTCGACGGCGACGACCGTGCGCTCGAGCACCGGCGTGACGCCCAGATGCTCGAGCTGGTGGGTCGCGCGCCGTGACAACGACGGAGGGAACGCCGTGAGCACGCGGTCGGCCGCCTCGACGAGCAGCACGCGCGCGTGGCGCGGGTCGATCGAGCGGAAGTCGCGCCGCAGCGTGTCGCGGGCCAGCTCGGCGATCTGGCCGGCCATCTCGACCCCGGTCGGCCCGGCGCCGACCACGACGAACGTCAGCCAGGCAGGGCGGCGCGCCTCGTCGTCCTCGAGCTCGGCCGCCTCGAAGGCAGCGAGGAGCCGCGCTCGCACGGCGACCGCGCTCTCGAGTGACTTGACCTCCGGGGCCGCGTCGCGCCACTCGTCGTGGCCGAAGTAGGAGTAGTGCGAGCCGCCAGCGACGATCAGCGTGTCGTACTCCAGCAAACGGGTGACGCCCTCGCCGACGACCGAGCGGACGTCCAGCCGGCGGCGGTCGAGGTCGAAGCCGACGACCTCGCCGAGCACCACCTGGACGTTCTGGTGGCGCCGGAAGATCGCGCGGAGTGGGTAGCAGACCTCTCCGGGCGAGAGCGCGCCAGTGGCGACCTGGTAAGTGAGCGGCTGGAACAGGTGGAAGTTACGCCGGTCCACCAGCGTGAGCTCGACCGGCGCGGTGGTCAGATGTGTGGCGGCCTGCAGGCCGCCGAAGCCGCCACCGACGACGATCACCCGATGCGGCCTCGGCGACACCATGGTCAGTAGATGCTCCCGCCACCCGGCTTAGGTGCGGGACGCGAAACGACCTGTCCGGCGCCGGAGACGGCGAACCACGCGGCGCCGAAGGCCGTCACGCGCTGCCCGTTCGCATCCCCGGGCTTCGCGTCGCCCGCGAAGCGGTAGAGCGGGTGGCCGTTGTAGAGCACCTGCGGCGCGCCGTCGGACCGCGCTGTCGTCGTGAGCTTGGCGGCGCTGAGCCCCGGCCCCGGCATGCCATTCGTCCGTACGGGTGGCCACGCGGCGGCGCAGGCGGCGGCGCAGGAGCTCTTGCCGCGGGAATCCTTGCGGAACAGGTACACGGTGCGCCCGCGCGAGTCGACGAGCACCTTGCCGAGGCCGCCGGCGGGCCCGAGCCCGATCGTCGCGGGTCTTCCGCTCGCGGTCTTCGGTGGCCGCGGTGTGTCGCTGCCGCCGCCACAGGCGGCGATGGCCAGGGCGGCGAGCGGCACGCTGCCAGCCGTGACCACGATGCGTCGGGACGCCCAGAGAGAGTTCATCGGGCCGATGCTGACGGGGCCAGGGCCGCGATCGAGACAACACACCGATCGGCCGACACGGGACCGTGATCGCTGGTCGTCGGGGCACGATCGCCGCCCGTCGCCGGGGTGCACCCGTGGTCCGGGTGGCGCCGCGTGCTCCTCCCCGATGAGCGAGCCCGCGGCCCACGAGCCTCCAGGCGTACGTGTCGGCGCCCGCGCCACTGAGCGCGTGCGGCAGCCGCCGAGCGCCCCGGCGTCGAGGTAGCGGGCGCTGAGCACTAGCCAGCTCTCGTAGTCGGAGCCAGCCGCCGACGATCCGACGGCAGTGGCGGCGCCGAGCCGGCGGCCGCGGGGGATCCGACCGCGCAGCGGTTTCACGCCCGACGCGCGGTAAGGGGCGCCGCGCCGGACAGTCGACTTCCGTTGCTCCCTGAGACGCGGAACCCGAGCACCGGGCCAGAGGCCGCTGTGATGCAAGACCGAGCGCGGTTTCGGCCGCCGGGCGCCGACCCCTTATCCAGAAACCCGCTGCGCGCGGCCGCGCCTGCGCTCGCTCAAGCGGAGCAAGACGATGGTGGCCTGGTAGAGGGCGAAGAGCGGCAACGTCTCCAGCAGCGTGCTCACCGGATCTGTGCCGGGCAGGAGGGCCCCGAGGATCGACAGCCCAACGATGGCGTAGCCGCGGTGGCGGCGCAAGGTGGCGGAGCTGAGGACGCCCGCACGACCGAGGGCCAGCAGCAGGACGGGAATCTCGAACATCGCGCCGAGGGCGAGCATCGTCATGAGCTCGAAGCGGTAGTAGGGGCGCGCCTGGACCAGGACGTTGAAGGCGCCGTGGTTGAAGCCCTGCAGGAACCTGACCGCCGGCGGGAGCACGACGACGTATCCGAAGGCCGCACCAGCGGCGAAGAACGCGGGCGCAGCGATAAGCAACGGTCGCACCGCGCGCCGCTCGGCCGGAGCGATGGCCGGCGCGACGAACGCCCACGCCTGAGCAAGGAGGAACGGCAGTCCAAGCAGGAGCGCGAAAGCGAGGGCGACCGTGATCGAGGTCGAGAACGGCTCGCCGAGCCCGAGCGTGACCGGCGTGCGCGCGTCCGCGCGCGCGAGCGAGCGGCTGGCGGCGCTGAGCGAGCCGGCCGCAGTGAGCGCGGACCGCCGATCGGCTGGGGCGAGCGAGGATGCGTGCGCTAGCCGGGTGAAGGCATCGGCGCTGCGCGCCAGCGCCTGGGGCAGCTCAACCCCGGAACCCTGCGCCGCCGAACTCGTCTCGAGCTGAGCCAGCGGCGCGTTGAGCACGCGCAGGAGCGGCCGGCTCTGCCACAGACATCCGGCGAACAGCACCGCAAGCGCGGCCACGCTGAGAAGGAGTCGCGCGCGCAACTCGGTGAGGTGCTCGGTGACCGTGAGTCGCGCGTCGTGAGCGACGGCTCGTTGCGGGAATGCCTCCATCCGGATCGCGCCCTCATGGAGTCATGCGCCGGGCATGTGATCGTGCTCGCGCGACGGCTGGATGGACGGCTGCTCCTCGCGCCGCTCGGGCACCGTGAGCGACTCCTTGAAGCCGCGGATCGCCGAGCCCAGTCCGCGTCCTGCCTCCGGCAGTCGCTTGGGGCCGAGCACGATCAGCGCGACGGCGAGAATCAGGAGCAGGTGTGTGGGGTTTAGGACGTTTTCGATCATGTGTGGTCCTTGTGGTTCAGGCCGGTCGGCCCGCTGTGCGTGCGTGTAGGCCCGGCACAGCCGTCGCTCCTCACTGACGCTGAGCGGCGTCCGCGGCCTCGGCGAGCGCCGTGACGCCGGCGAAGAACTCTGGCGACTGCCCGTTGAACAACCCCATCGCGGTCAGCGCCTTCGCGGCGCCCACGGCAGCGGCTTGGGTCTGGCTTGGCCGGATGATGGAGCAGATCGGGAACTTCCTGTCGAGGAATTTCGTCGGCTCGGGCATGATCAGGTTGGGCTTGTACAACTCACTGCCCGCGTTCAGGTCGGGGAATGTCAGCCCAGTGGCGGGGTCGGTCAGGGGCGGAGCGTTCCCAGCCTTGTCCTGCCAGGTCTGGAAGTGCATCGCTTCGGTGGGGCCGATGCTGAGCAAGATGCGCAGGACTTCCGGGCTCGTCACTCGCTGGGCGAGCGAGGCGTAGAGGCTCGTGCCGCCCTGCTCGATCGTGCCAAAGTGAAACGCGGCTGTATTGGCGATCGCCTGCAGGTGCTTGCGTGGCGTCAGATCGTCGTCGCTGCGCGGAATCGCCGGGTGCTTACCGACCGCAAGGTCCGGGACGGCGTGGGGCAGCGTGTCGCCGAGGTCGGGGTTCTGCGAGCGGCTGCGGTAGCGCGTCCACCAGCTGGTGTCGATGGTGAGCTCCATCAGGTTGGTCAGCCGGCCGATTTGACGCGCGCCGGTAGCCTTGCTGCTGAGCAGCGTGCGGAACTTGTCGAGGTTGATCGGTTCCGCGCCGTTCGCCCCCAGATATGCGTTGATGAAGTTCGCGTGGCTCTGCTCGTCATCGGCGTTATCGTGGATGTACTGCGGGAGATCTTTGTCCAGCACCGACAGGGCGCCGGTGTAGGGCGTGTTCCCGCGTCCGCCCGGGCGTTCGCGGTCCTGGATCCCGCCGAGCTCGTTGTACTGCTCCCACAGATCGGCTTCGAGGAGCTCCGCCGCAGCCAGGAACTGGAGAATGGCCACGTCACCCTTGGTGAGGCCGCCATCGGCGGAGGCCCGCGACGGATGCGCCAGCAGACGACCTGCGCCGATGGCACCGACTCCCACCGCGGCCCCCTTGAGCAGGAACGAACGACGGTTCGTCAAGCGCCCGGACGGTTCAATGTGTTCCACGATCTTTCTCCTAAAGTTGTGGCGGGCAACGAGTTGCGGCTCGCGGCTATGACCCACCCAACGATGCGGCCGATGTGGGTCCGCCACAACAGCCCTGTCCGACTGCCTGATAGGGCGCGCCGATCAGCATCGCCTCAGTTGCATGCGTGCGCACCGCCCCCGGCGCGAACTCGTTGAGTCATCGGCGCTCGGGCCCACGTGAACGTGTGATGTACCGCCGGGTCCGTCGCCTGCCCGCCAGTCGCATGAGCTCGCTGCGACAGCGGACTTCGGCGGGCGAGGCTGTGGAGATGAGCAGGCGCCGAGCACCGCCGAGTCGTCGTCGACCCCCAAGGTGACTGGCCGCCGCTGGGCGCCAGGGCGATGCTGGGCTGGAGCTCAGACAGCGGGCTGTTGCGGAGCGACGCGCGCGGACGGCATCAGATCGGACTCGAAGCGGGTCAGCAGCGTTGCGCCCAATCCGCCGGCCCCGATCACGACGTAGAGCACGGTCGCGACCGTGTCGTCGGTGAAGCCGAGCACGAACGGTGCGATGATCAGGACGGTCGTCGCCGCGATGTCCGCGACGCCGTGCAGGACCGGTGGCAGGATCCGAATGATGCCGGTTGACCAGTTCGTGCCGATCGCCAGCAGGGTTGCGGCGCCGCCCAGCACGAGCATCAACACCGTCGCGGTGTCGTCGTGGAAATCGACCGCGAGCGGCACCGCGATCAGGGCTGCCGCGAGGAGGTAGTCGAGCGTCCCGTGCACGCGCGGCGAGATCGGGCCGCGGCGCAGGAAGGGGAGTAGATATTGCATGCGTGTCCTTTCCCGATGGTTGGTACGAACGAAGCGAACCGCACGCGGGTCAGGCATCAAGACGCGCCCCCGATCGCGTGATCGCCGGCGCCGTATCGAGGCTCACGGGGTTGCAGCGAGTGGATGTGCGCCGATGTCATTGGCCCAGGCGTCGGTGTCGGTCGCGAGGCTCGATCGCGTGGGCGGTGCGGGTGAGCACCAGAAGCGGGCAACGGGCGGTATGCGCAAGCTGCTGGGACGTGCTTCCGTGGATCAGGCGTCCGAGCGGGCCATAGCCGCGCGCGCCCACGATCAGCAGATCGAGCGATGCGCTGTACAGCGCCAGCTCCTCGGCAGGCTGACCGTAGACCGCGTGCGGTTCGACGCCGCCCAGGCCTGCGATTCGCTCAAGGGCATCCTCGACGAGGCACCGGGGCGCGTTATCGGCGGCTCCTGGCCCAACAAGGGCGTATGACGGAAGTGAGACCGCTTCGAGCGCTGAGAGCTTGGCTACCCACGCGACGGCGAGCGTCCGGGCCACCGAGAGTGCGTGTTCACTCTCGGGTGATCCGTCGTAACCGACCCCGATCACGTGCGTCATGCCCGGCTGCTGTGAGTAGTTGCTCGGCGCGATCGCGATCGCACACGGCGCGCCGTTCAACGCGGCGCTGGTGTCATCACCGATCAGCACCCGCCCGAGCAGTCCGCGACGCGATGAACCGACGACCAGTAGATCCGCACCGATCACTTCGCACAGCTCATGCAGGCCGCGTCCCACGGAAGAGGATCCGTACGAGCGCAGGTGCGCTTCGACACCCGTTTCCCCGCGCTCTGCTTCTAGCAGCGCCTCTGCATGCCCTCCGTCGGAAGCCTCGGGCGCGCCGCTGGCGCCGCGGTAGGCGTGCGCATCGCCCGCAACGACATAGGCGAGCGTAAGCTTCCCCCCCACCGGGACCAGCCGTCTGGCAAGCGCTACCGCGTCGCGGCCACCCTCGCGCCCGTCCACGCCGACAACGATGTGTTTGAACATCAGGTTCCTCCTGACTTAATACCTCTCGGCTGACGGGCCCACCGTGCGCCGGAGTTCGCTGGCCGATCTCACTCGCATAGCTGATCGCCTCAGGGCAGTGGCTGGCTGGGCTCACTGCCAATTGCCTGGCGCTCATGCTTTCGCTTGTCGGGGGCGCGGCCGAAGTGGAGGGCACGGTGGCACCGTGCCCGGCCCTGGAGGCGCGTCGGCATGGCGGGTTCCAGGCTCCGCCCGTCCGGGAGCCATCTGACGGGCCAGGAGGCGGCTGACTGCGACCGCGGCGAGGACTGTGACCGCAACCGAATAGACAAGTGCGGTTTTGCGCAGACCGTAGTGCGATGTAGCAATGCCGGCGAGCACGGCCGGAACGCCAGTTGCCAGGTAACTGACGATGTAGATCGCCGTGATCAGCCCCGTCCGATCGTGGGACGCGGCCGCCGCGACCGTGGCGCGGTAGGCGCCCATGAACGCGGGTCCGAAGCCGAGGCCTGCGATCGCCGTGCCGACGAACAGGACGGCTGAGGTGCCGGTCTCGATCGAGGTGAACGTCACCAAGGCTCCGGCGATCAAAACCAGGCAGCCGCCCAGCATCACCGCTGACGGACTCTTCCTGGCGAGCAAGGCCGAGGCTGCGGCCCCGAGACCGCTGAGCAGGAATATCAAGATCCCGCCCCAAACCAAGTTCGTCGAGTGCAGCAGCTGCGCGGCAAGTGACGGGCCCAGCGACAGATAGAACCCGGCGAGTGCCCAGATTCCCACGAGGGCCGGCACGGCCGTAGCGAAGGCGCCCCTGGCCGCCTGCGGCACACTGACATGCGGCCGCAGCGAGCTCACAACGCCGGGGCGCACCGTTCCAGGCTCTGGCATCGCCAGTACGGCGACGACGCCGGTGATGAACGCCCCGAGTAACAGCCACCAAACCAGGTGTGTCGGCGCGGGAGCGTACTGGGCCAGCACGCTCGCGCCGATTGCGCCGAGGGCCTGGCCGCCCGTGGGCGCCGCGCTGGAGACGACCGGCGCAGCGCCGCCGTTTGGTCGCAAATCGAACAGCGCCGCGATGGCCGCTCCGGAGATAAGGCCAACCGCGACACCCTGCAGCGCACGGGCCGCAAACAGCAGCCCAACCCCGTGGGCGATGAGGAACAAGCCGCACCCGGCCGCACCGAAAGCCAGACCCGCAAGCATCACCATCCGACGACCCGTGTAATCAGACACCGAGCCGAACAACAGCAGCGTGGCCAGCAGGACGACGATGTAGACCGTGAACAACAAGGTGAGCGTTGTCGGGGCGAAGCTGAACTTCTCCTCATAGACCCGGTAAAGGGGTGATGCCGCGGCGCCCGCGGCGAACGCCAGGAACGCGAATGTGGCCGCCGCCCAAAACGAAACACGTGGTGACAGAGTTACTCGCCGTGACGGCTTGTGGTTCGCCACCGTGGGCGGGGCAGACATCGTCGAACCTTTCGTTGACAATTGGAAGCCCTCGCGGGGTCGGGCTCATGCTGGGGCCGCGCCGGTAATCAACTCGTTCTGGCTCCCTGACGGGCAACCGTACGGCCGAGTTTCACCCCGCAAATATTTCCTGGCTATGCCTCGATAGCCTGTCGGCATCGAGGGGGAGAAGGTGTAGTGATCGGGGGTTCTAGAGCGTGAGCGCGACTGCCCCGCCGGCACGCCCGCTGACGACCGTCGCAAGCGCATCCGCAGCGTCAAGAAGCTCGTAGCTCGTCGCGACTGAGATCTCGAGATGTCCGGTCGCGAGGAGCCGCGCGAGGTCGCCCAGCTGGCCGCCGTCCGGTCTCACATAGACGCTCGACACCGTGATCCTTCGGTCCTGTTCGGGCGGATCCGAGGTGATGGTCGCGAGCCGACCGCCGTCGCGAACCGCGCGGATCGCATCCCCCGCACCACCCGGTGTGGCGTTTACGGCCGCGGAAACACCTTGGCCGTCGGTGATCGCCAGAACCTGATCCGGCCAGTCTTGCTCGTGGTAGTCGATGACATCGCGCGCTCCCAGCGCCGCGACCTGTGCGCGACTGTGAGGGCCCGCGGTCGCGATTACCTCCGCCCCGCGGAGTGACCCGAGAGACACCAGCAGGCGACCGGTCACGCCGCCGGCGCCATTCACCAGAAGGCGATCGCCGGGACCGACCGCCAGCGCCTCATCGAGAACCTGCGCAGCGGTGAGCGCAGGCACCGGAAACACTGCCGCCGCCTCCCACGAGACACCGGCCGGCTTGCGGGCGATCAACGCAGAAGGAGCAATCAGCGTCGGCGCCCACGTTCCCTGGTCTCGCAACGGAAGCGGATGGGTCATCACCTCATCGCCTGATGCCCAATCGGTGACCATGCTGCCCACCGCGATAACCAGACCGGCGGCCTCAACTCCGAGCGCCATCGGCGGCCGGCGCCCAACATCCCAGCCGCCGGTCCGCACGAACTCATCCCAGTTGCCCACGCCCGCCGCCCTGACCTGAATCAGCACCTCGTCCTCAGCGAGCGGGCGCGGCCCAGGAAGATCGATCATTCCGACATCGCCACCGGTGCGGTGAATTCCCGCTACAAGCATCTGGTAGCTCCGAGTCGATTGTGATCACTGGCCGACTTCCGATCGCCTCGGGGATTTCGCGGTTGGGCGTTCATCATCATCAGTCGATCAACGCGGCGGCTGCCGATGCGATGTGCGTGGCGTCGATGCCGGCGGCGGCCATCAGCTCGGCGGTGGTGCCCGAGCCAGGCAGCTCGCACACGCTCAGGTGCGCCAGGCGGAGCTGCTGGATTCCCGCCTCCAGCAGCGCGGCGGCTACGGCCGAGCCGAGACCGCCCTCCGGATGATGGTCCTCGGCGACGACGATCCGGCCGCCCGTGGCATCCGCGGCCTCGACCAGCGTGCCGGCGTCGATCGGCTTGATCGAGTAGAGGTCGATAACGCGTGCGTGGATGCCGTCGAGCGCGAGTCGATCGGCTGCACGCAGGCATTCGTGCAGCGTGACGCCCGCACCGATCAGCGTGACGGCATCGGATGGACCGGAGCGCAGGACCTTCGAGCCGCCGGCGGGAAAGGACTCGCCGTCGTCGTAGAGCACCGGATACGCGCCGCGCGTCGTGCGCAGATAGGTGATCCCGTCGGTCTGGGCCATCACGTCGACAAGCGCGGTGGCGCTGACCGCGTCACTCGGGTAGAAGACCGAGGAGCCTTGCACCGCGCGCATCATCGCGAGGTCCTCGAGCGCCATCTGGGACGGACCGTCCGCGCCGATCTCAACGCCGGCGTGAGAACCGACGAGACGCACGCTTGCCTGCGAGATCGCGGCCATGCGGATGAAGTCGTGGGCGCGTGTGAGGAACGCCGCAAAGGTCGAGGCAAACGGTTTGTAGCCACGGACGCTCAGGCCGACCGCCGATGCCACCAACTGTTGCTCGGCGATGAACATCTCGAAGTAGCGGCCCGGATGGGCCTTGGCGAACGCGTCGGCGTAGGTGGAGTTGCTGACCTCGCCGTCGAGGGCGACGACGCGAGGGTCGCGGGCGCCGAGAGCGGTCACGGCGTCGCCATAGGCTCGGCGGGTGGCGACCTTGTCACCTCGCGCATAGCTCGGACGCGAGATCGCCGGGCTTGCCTCGGGCGCCGACCCGGCATCGTTCGGGTTCTCGTACTCGGGGAGCGGTCCGCGCACGATCAGCTTGCTCTCCCCGCCGAGCTCGGCGATCGCTCGCGCCGCCATGTCCCCGGGGAACGCCTTCCCGTGCCAGCCCTCGCGGTCTTCGACCTCGGAGAACCCCCGGCCCTTGATGGTCCGGGCGAGAATCACGGTCGGTCTCTCCGCCTCTCGCGTCGCGGCCGACAACGCCTCATCGACAGCGGTGAGATCGTGTCCGTCGACCTGAACTGCGTGCGCCCCGAACGCCTCCACGCGCCGCGCGTAAGCGTCGAGATCCCAGCCCAGTTCGGTCGGCCCGCGCTGACCGAGCCGGTTGACGTCGACGATCGCGATGAGGTTCGACAGCTCGTAATGCCCTGCCTTGTCCAGCGCCTCCCAAATCGAGCCCTCCGCCAGCTCGCTGTCGCCGCAGAGCACCCACACTCGAAACGGCAGCCGATCGAGGTACTTGCCGGCCAGCGCGACGCCTACGCCGTCGGGCAGCCCCTGTCCCAGCGATCCGGTGGCGACGTCGACCCACGGCAGCACCGGGGTCGGGTGGCCCTGCAGACGAGACCCGAAGCGCCGGTAACCGCTCATCAACTCTTCGTCCGACACGACCCCGACGGCCTTGTAGATGGAGTAGAGCAGCGGTGATGCGTGCCCCTTTGAGAAGATCAGGTGGTCGTTCGCGTCGGCCTTGGGCTGCTCCCAGTCGTAGCGCAGGTGGCGAGCGACGAGCACCGCCAGGAGATCGGCCGCCGACATGCTCGATGTCGGATGACCGGAGCCGGCGCTGGTGCTGGCCCGGATCGAATCGACCCGCAGCTGCCGGGCGAGCTGCGTCACCGTGGCGAGGTCGGCGATCGTGAGCGGCGAGCTGGTGGCGGTCATAGGCTGGTCTGGTCCTCAGAGGTCGGTGTGCCGGTCGAGTTTGCGCCCGGTGGGTTCGAGGAAACCGCACGCCGGAGGGGGCGGCAACACGCCCCGATGCTCAGTCGATCTGCGTTTCGGATCGACGGCTTGGTCGGTCGACCGAGCGACCTGCGGTCCGGAGGTTGAGCTCGTTGTGGTTGGTGCGCAGCGCTTGCCACGACGGTCGCTGTGTCAGGGCGCTCACGCCACCACCGCGACCTCGTTGTCGATACGCCTCAACAGGTCATCCCACGATTTGACGAAGTTCCGGGCTCCTTCAGACTGAAGCGTCGCAGCCAGCGCCGGGACATCGACGCCCGCGGATTCGAACTGCGCCAACGTGGCCTCCGCATCGCCGCCGTCAGCCGCGATCGGCTCGCCTACCCGGCCATGGTCGTCGAAGGCCCGCAGCGTCGACTCGGGCATCGTGTTGATCGTGTGCGGCGCGCGCAGACCGTCGATGTACATCGTGTCGGGGGAGTCCGGGTCCTTGGTGCTGGTGCTGGCCCACAACAGCCGTTGCACACGCGCGCCGGCGTTCGCGAGTCGCTGCCAGCGAGCTGAATCCATGAGCCGTCGATACGCCTGATACGTCTTCAGACCTACCGCCAGCCCGAGCCGCGCGCGCAGCTGCTCGGACACACGATCGATGACCGCCGCGTCCCACCGGGAGATGAACACCGACGCGACCGAGGAGACACTCGGATCCAGACCGGCTTCGATCCGGCGCTCGATCCCGCGCATGTACGCATCCGCGGCGGCCAGGTACTGCTCGTGCGAGAACAGGAGCGTGACGTTTATCGGCACCCCGGCGAACGTCGCCTCTTCGATCGCCGGCAGGCCTTGCGCGGTCCCCGGGATCTTGATGAACAGGTTCTCTCGCCCGGCTCGTGCGTGCAGGTCGGTCGCGGCGCGCACGCTGCGGGCAGTGTCGTACGCGAGCAGCGGCGAGACCTCCAGCGACACCCAGCCGTCGACTCCGGCCGTCCGCTGATGGATCGGCGCGAACAGGTCCGCCGCTCGCCGGAGGTCCTCGATCGCCAGCTCGAAGAACAGCGTCTCGCGGTCGGCCGCTGCGGCTCCCTTGTGGCGGATCTCGTCGTCGTAGGCGCCCGATTTGATCGCCTTATCGAAGATGGATGGGTTGGAGGTCAGGCCGGTGATCGAGAACTCCTCGACGTAGCGCTGCAGCTGACCCGAGTCGAGCATCTCTCGAGTGATGTTGTCCAGCCACAGGCTTTGACCAAGCTCGTGTAGCTTCGCCGTCGGTTTCATGCGGTCTCCTGGTAGGCGTGTATGACGAAGGGTCAGCCTCGGGTCGCGAACGGCGATCGTCAGCCTTCGAACTGCGGGCGGTCACGTAGCACCTTGGGAGTCGGCGGAAATGTGACCTGTTCGGGCATCGCCTCGAGCTCGCGGCCGTTCGTCTCCGTGATCACCCAGCGAACGAACACAAATGACAGCACCGCAAACCCGGCGTAGATGCCGTAAGCCAAGCCGAGTCCGGCGCCCTTCAGCGAAGGAAAACTGGTGGTGATCGCCCAGTTGGCGATCCATTGCGCCGAGGCCGAGACGGACAGCGCCGCAGCTCGAATCCGGTTGGGGAACTTCTCGCCCAGCATCACCCATACCACGGGACCCCAGGACATCCCAAAAAAGAACACGAATGCGTTGGCCGACACCAGGGCGATTGGCCCGAGGGCTCCGTGCAGGGCAGGTGCGCCGTGGGCGTCCGTTGGTGCGGCCCCGAAAATCACGGCCATGATCCCGAGCGTCAGGGCCATTCCGGCAGAGCCGACCAGCAGCAGGGGCTTACGGCCCACTCTGTCGATCAGCGCGATTGCGACGAGCGTCGTGACGATATTGACCACGCTCGTTATCACTGTGATCACCAATGAGCTGTTCTCGCTAAAGCCGACCGCCTGCCAGAGAACGCTCGAGTAATAGAAGATGACATTGATCCCGACGAACTGCTGGAAGACCGACAGCCCGATCCCGACCCACACGATCGGTAGCAACCCAAGTGCCGGGCCGCGCAGGTCCGCCAGCTTCGGAGCCCGCTCGCTGCTGAGCGTCTGCCGGATCTCCTCCACCTTGGCGTCGACGTCGATGTTGCCGAGCACCCGCCGCAACACATCCTTCGCTTCGCCCAGGCGCATCCGCGAGACCAGGTATCGGGGCGACTCCGGGATCGTCAGCGCCAGCCCGCCGTAGAGCAGGGCCGGCACCGTCATCGCCAGGAACATCCATCGCCACGCCTCCAGGCCGAATGCCAGATCATGCTCGGAGCCTCCTGCCACTTGCGCGAGCGCGTAGTCGGCGAGGAGCGCGACGAAGATGCCCAGCACGATCGCCAGCTGCTGCACCGATCCCAGTCGACCACGCATGCTCGCCGGTGCGATCTCTGCGATATAGGCGGGGGCGATCACTGAGGCGATGCCGACACCGATGCCACCAATCACCCGGAACACGATCAGCAACCCGAGCGTGTCCACGAGCCCTGCGCCCAGAGCGCTGATCAAGAACAGCACCGCGGCGAGCAACATCGCCCTCACCCGCCCAAACCGATCCGCCACGCGACCAGCGAGGACCGCACCGGCGGCTGCGCCGAGCAGTGCGGAGGAAACCGTGAACCCGAGGCGGCTGGCGCTGACGTGATAGTGATCACCGATCGCCGTGATCGCGCCGTTGATCACGGCACTGTCATAGCCGAACAGGAAACCGCCGAGCGCAGCTGTGAAGGCGAGACGTGTCGCGGTGACAAGTGACCCAGTCGGTTCTGCCTTCTTCATGTGGACATTCTCCGGGCCGGCTACGCCCCACCAAACGCTTGCCGCGATCGCCTGAGAGGGGCCCGCGATGGACGCGCCGGCGGGGATTCACTCGGGTGCGGACGAGGTGGGGTGCCGCCGCCACAACGTGGCCGTCGCGCGGCGGGGGGTATCCCTGGGGCTTGAGCGCGAGGCGGTGCTTGGGAGGCCGGCATGGCTGCGGTCGTCGGCAGAGCCCAGGCCGGATGGCGCTCAGGTCACCAGCCGGAGGTGCGCGCGGCGGGTTGATCGCTGGAGCGCCGTCAGGGCGGCCGCGCGCGCGTCGGTGATCAGGCGGTGGGAGTGCTCGAAGCTCGTCGGCTGCACGCCCAAGGCGTTTGGGGCGGGGAGCATGATCAGCTCGGCCTCTGCCGAGTATCTGGCGACGTCGGCCTCAACCCGAGAGCCCACGAGCAGCTGGACTCCCTGAATGGCCGCGTCGAGCGCGCCGGTCGGGATGCGCGTGGGTCGGTCGTGCGGCGCTTGGGTCGGCAGGATGTAGATGCGCTCGGCGCCGAGCGCGACCGCGTGGGAGATCGGCGTGTTGTTGACGACGCCGCCGTCGATCAGCCGCCGCTCGCCGATCGCGACCGGGGGGAAGATCCCCGGAATCGACGCAGACGCAGCGATGGCCTCCACCGCCGGACCGTCGGAGAGGAGCAACTCGCGTCCCTCGATCAGGTCGAACGCGACGAGATGGAGCGGGATAGCCGCATCGGCGAGGTCCTCAAACTGGATGTACCTGCGGATCAGTCGCCGCAGCTCGCGATCCGACACGAGGTGATCGCGCCGACCGCACACGCCGCCGACAAGCGCACTCATGCTGAGCGGAAAGACGTCCTGCCGCTGAAGGTCGCGCCACACTCGGCCGAGTTCCGCCGCTGTCTGCGGGGACTGGAGCCGTGAGGCGACGAAAGCGGCGTTGAGCGCGCCGACAGAGGTGCCGACCAGAAGGTCAGGCGTGATGCCCCGCTCGTACAGCGCTTCGAGCATCCCAACCTGCAATGCCCCGAGGGCCGCGCCGCCCGAGAGAACGAACGCCGTGCGCGGGTTCGAAGCGCCGCCCGTCGCAAGGATCTGCGGTCGATCCAGCGCCGTGGTCGTCATCGCGCCCACGCTCCCGGGAGCGGCTGCATGCGCGCCAACTGATGCGAGGGACCGGTTTCCGCTAGGTGCCCAACGCGGCTCATGCGGCGGGCGTACGTCGTTGCTGCGCGCTCCTCACGGCAGAGTGCCGACTGATATGTCTCGAACGCCAGCGGCTTGCCGAATGCGCCCGCGGCGCTCCAGACGCGATACGCGGCGTGGACTGCGTCGCGCTCGGAACGCCACTGCGTGTAAGCGGCGTCGACGCGCGCGCGTCTGCGGGCGGCGCCCCAGATCATGGGGCGTACCTGAACGGGTGGCGAAACGCGTCGGCCGCGCTGACGGGTTCAACGACGAATGCGATCAGTCCGTCGGACCGCACGTCGTGGACGACGATCTGGGTGTGCCCGGTGTCGCGATCCCACTCAAGCGTCACCGTGAGGCCGTCGCCGTATCGCGTATCGAGCTCAACGAACATCGAGCGACCCCACGTCGTCCCGGCGGTAAGGCGACAGTTCCTCGCGGGCCGTGCGTGCGAGCATTTCCCGACCCTTGCGCTGGAGTGCGCGTAGATAGTCGAGGTGTGCCGCCCAGGACGGGTCGTATGGGACGCCGTCGACCAAGTGCGCTGTGTCGGTGTGGGCGTCCAGCAACTCGTACGCGAGCTCGGCCAGACCCGCGCCCGCCTCCGCGTCAGGGCGGTGATCGCCGCCACCGCTCGTGCCGGTGGCGCCTGGGTGAACGGCCTCGTCCGCGGCATGCGCGCGACGCCCGGCCGCGCCAAGCCGCAGGCGGACCACGGCCCCGGCGGCGCGCTCCGCGGCGTGAAGCTTGATCGCGGTTGACGCAGGTAGTCTCATGCGGCGACCAAGGATCTGTCCGCTGCGACCTGCGGGCGCTGGTCAAGCGTGCGCGACGCGGCTCGGAGAAAGGCGACGGTCGGCAGGTGCTCGGTGTGCCGAGGCGAGACGATGCCGGTCGTCAAGGCCGGGCTCTCACCTTCCAGTGGGACGAAACGAACGCCTGCATCCGCGTAGCGCTCGGCGACGCCTTCGGGGAGCATCGCCATCCCGGCTCCCGACGCAACCGCCAGCAAGATCCGATCGACCTGACCGTCTGGCATCTCGATCAGCGTCGGCGAAATGCCGGCGGCGCAGCACGACCCCAACACGGCGTCATAAAGCGGCCTGTCGGCATCGCGGGGAAGCACGAGCATGCGTTCTGGAGCGATCCGCTCCAGGGCGACGTGAGGCTTGACGGCGTGCTCGTGATCGACGGGGAACACCGCAACGGCTCGCTGCTCACCGAGTGGTGTCACGCGAACTCCGGCCGTAGGGACCGGCAGCGACACGACGGCGACATCCAGCTCGCCGGCTCGCACCGCGTCGACCAGGTCGAGACCGGACCCCGGCTCGATCGTCGTCTGAAGGTTGGGCATGGCGGCGGCAAGGCGCCGCAAGGTTCGCGGGATGCTGGCCGGCAGGGCGGTCGGGACGTAGCCGATCCGCAGCCCCGGCCGGTCGCTTGCGCTGCGGGCCGCCACCCGCGCCGCCTCGGCGTGACGGAGCACCCGGTATGCCTCGGTGAGCATGGCGGCCCCGGCGTCCGTCAGGGCAACGTTGCGCTGCGTGCGGTCAAACAGCCGCACCCCGAGCTCGGCTTCGAGCTTGCGTACCTGCTCGGAGACCGCGGGCTGAGCGATGTGCAAACGCTCAGCCGCCCGGCGGAAATGCAGCTCCTCGGCGACGGCTACGAAATACCTGAGATGACGAAGCTCCATGGTCTCCTCCTCCCGCCTTCACGATTCGTAAGTTTTCGGGACACCGGTGGAGCATGGGCGACACAAGCGTCGGCGTCTTCAACGTCAACGCACAAATCGCCGCTCAGGCAAACCCACATTGGCGGCATGCAGGCTGGCCCGCGTGGGCTAGCGCACATGGGCGGCTTGTGGGCTAGCGCACAGATGCGGCTTGTGGGCTAGCGCACATGCGCGGCGCGGCGGTTCCTGCGATCGTAAAGCTGCCATGCCGATTCGCTGCCTGATCGTCGATGACAACTCGGGCTTCCGGCAAGAAATGGGCGCCTTGCTCTCCGAGCAGGGGCTCGAAGTGGTCGGAGGTGCGGCGTCGGCCGCTGAGGCGCTTCAGCAGATCGCCGAGCTACGACCGGATGTAGCCCTCATCGACATCGACCTCGGCCGAGACAGCGGGCTGACCCTGGCGACCCGGCTCAGGGAGGCGCCAGGGCCTGCGGTCTCGAACGTGATCTTGATCTCCACCCATGACGAGGGGGCATTCGCCGTGCTGATCGAGCGAAGTTCGGCACTCGGGTTCCTCCCAAAGACGGAGCTCTCAGGAGCGGCAATTCGCCGAATGCTCGCCTCCGCTACGGGTGAGACAAGCCAGTCTGGTGAGCGTCCAGGAACCTGATCGCGGCGAGCACACGGCGGTGATCGTCATCGCTCTCGGGCAACGTGAGCTTCATCATGATGCTGTGCACGTGTCTCTCGACCGTGCCCGGCGCGATCCAGAGTCGTCGTGCGATGCCGGCGTTCGAGCGTCCCTCCGCCATCAGCGCGAGCACCTCGCGCTCGCGAGGCGTCAGCTCTTCGAGCGGATCACCCACTTCCCGCGCCGCAACGAGCTCCTGAACAAGCAGTGGGTCAACGACCGATCCACCACGGCTTACGCGTCCAACGGCGTCGAGAAACTCGTCAAGCTCGGTGACCCGGCTCTTGAGCAAATAGCCGCTCCCGCGGCCGCTTGCCAGCAGCGTCATCGCCTGCGCCACCTCCACGTGCGCCGACAGGAGCAGGATCGCCGTCTGCGGAAATTCCTGGCGGATCAGGTGCGCGGCCTGGACGCCCTCCGTCCGATGATCTGGAGGCATGCGGATGTCGATGACGGCCAGATCAGGTCGGCACTCGCGAACGAGCCGGATCAGCTCAGACCCGTCGCCTGCCCGGCCAACGACCTCGTACCCGCCCTGCTCGAGCAGGCTCGCGAGGCCCTCGCGCATCAACACGTCATCGTCGGCGACGATCACTCGCGTGCCGCGCGGATCGACTTCGGTCACCGTGACAGTATCCCGCAGCACACTCGGCGAGACCAGGCCGAGCCTACCGGTTAGGGCAGAGTGCACTACGCCGGTCAGTCAGGGGACAGCATCAGCGGTCCCCCGAAAGGTCCAAGAGTATGATCGATTGGGCCATGCGGTCACCCTGGCTGGCTGTCGAAGCGGGGACCGATCTACTCGCGCGCGCCCGGCAGATTCAACGGAGCTGGGAGCGCCTCCTGGTCGGCGGTGCGCTGGATCCCGAGCTTCCACCACGGGCCACGGCGGGAATGCGGCCGATGATCGTCGAGTCATGGCGGCGCGTGCTCGCCACGGGCCTCGACCCGACCGACTTGCTGCCCTCGATCGAGGCGGACCCATCCGAGATGCGGGAGCGCTGGCTCGAGCATCCGCTCGGATTGCTCAGGCACGTGCTCATAGAGCCACTTCAGATGCTCGCCGAGGAGTCCAACAGCATCGTCCAGGTGACCGATCCATCCGGGCTCACCCTCTTTTTGGGCGGCACGGAGTCGCTGAAGGAACTGGCTGCCGAAATGAATCTCGTCGAGGGCGCGCGGTGCAGCGAAACGGTCAACGGCACCAACGGTGTCGGTACGGCGCTGGCCGAGAATCACCCTGTGCAGGTGTTCGCGTTCGAGCACTTCAGCCACCACCACCGCGAATGGGTCTGTTCCGGCGCGCCGATACACGACCCGGTCTCTGGCCGACTCGTCGGGGTCATTGACCTCACAAGCCCCTGGAAGATCGCGCATCCTCGAAGCCTCGAGCTCGTGACCACGGCGGCCAGGACAACCGAGCAATGCCTCTTGGCGGAGCGGCGCGACCAGGACGCCCGGCTGAGGCGTCGCTACGGCGATCTCGCGACGAAAAGCACGGATCTGCTCGTCAACCGAGAGGGCTACGCGCTTGTCGGGTACGACTCGGCGCACCCAAATCCACTCGACGTTCCCGAGGGCGGTGGCGAGATCGCCATGGACGACGGATCAATCGCCCTGGCCGAACCGCTCGGTCAGGGCGAGGCCTATGTCGTCCGCCGAGTCGCACCAGGCCGCGCCGGCGCAGCACGAGGCCAGTGCGATTCTGGGCGCGCTCGGGAAGTCGAGAGCGGCCTGCCTACCCCGGGGCCGGGGGAGAACCTGAGCGCATATCTGGAGGCGGCGATCGATTGCGTCATCGTGGCGGACGCGTCCGGCCGGATCGTCGAATTCAATCCGGCGGCCGAACGGACGTTTGGCTACTCCCGTAAGGAGGCGCTCGGGCGGACGATGGCCGAGCTGATCGTGCCGCCTTCGCTTCGCGAGCGCCACACTGCCGCGTTCGCTCGCTTCGTGAAGACCCGCGAAGGGAGCATGCTCGGACGACGGGTGGAGCTGACGGGCATGCGCGCGGACGGCAGCGAATTTCCTGTCGAGCTGGCGCTCAGCCAGGTCGAGGCCGAGCCGGTCCTCATCTGCGGCGCGCTGCGCGACATCTCTGCGACGAAACGTACCGAGAACCATCTGCGTCAACTCGCCGAGGAGCAGGCCGCCTTGCGGCAGGTCGCAACCCTCGTCGCCTACGAGTCGTCTCCTGACCGCCTCGTGGCCGTCGTTGTCGAGCAGGTCGCACGCGTCTTCGACGTCCCATTGGTCAGGCTGATCCGCTACGAGCCAACCGCCGCGGTCGTGGTCGGCGGCTTCAGCGAGAGTGACGATGAGCCGTTGCCGATCGGCTCGCGCTGGCCGCTCGACACGCCGGGACTACTGGCAACGATCCGGCATACCGGCCATGTCGCGCGCGTCGAGGACTACGCGCAGACGCCCGGCGACGGCCCTGATCTGGTTCGAGCGGCAGGGATTCGCTCTGCGGTCGGAACTCCGATTGTCGTCGGAGGACGCGTGTGGGGCGCGATCGTGCTTCTCTCGCCGCGGCGCGCATCCCTTTCGGAAGACACGGGAGCGCGGCTGGCAGACTTCACGGAGCTCGTCGCGACGGCGCTCGCGAACGCCGAGTCGCGCGCCGCGCTCAGCCGGCTCGCTGACGAGCAGGCGGCGCTGCGGCGCGTGGCGACACTCGTAGCCCGCGAAGCCTCGCCGGTCGAGCTCTTGGCAGCGGTCGCGGAAGAGGTGGCGCGAGTCGTGGACGTGGAGGCCGTCGGGCTGCTTCGCTTTGAGCCCGACGGGACGGCCACGCTCGTCGCGCAGTCAGACACCCCGTGGGACCCGCCTCCGCTGGGCACACGCTTCACGCTGGAGGGCGAGAACGTCGTCACCGCGGTGTTTCGAACGAGGGAGGCCGCCCGCCTCGACGATTGGGCCAAGGCCACGGGCCCGGTCGCCGCAATGGCGAGTGTCCTGGGCATTCGTTCGAGCGTCGCCACTCCGATTGTCGTCGAAGGGCGGCTGTGGGGCACGCTGATCGCCGTGACGAGTCAGAGCGAGCCGATTCCGCGAGAGACCGACTCGCGGATCGGGCCGTTCACCGAGTTGGTCGCGACGGCAATTGCCAACGCGGGAGCGCGTGACGAGCTGTCAACGCTCGTGGCGGAGCAGGCCGCGCTTCGGCGAGTCGCGACGCTCGTCGCCGAGGGAGCCGCGCCCACTGAAGTATTCGACGCCGTCATCGCCGAGGTGGGCCAGTTGCTCGGAGCAGCCCAGATCGGCTTGGCCCGCTACGAGAATGAGCACGAAATCACGGTCCTCGCGATTTGCGGCCAGAGCCCTGAGATCCTCCGCCCCCGAGTGCGTCTGCCGCTCGATGGCGACAGCGTGAATGGCCGCATCCTGCGCACGGGACGCTCGGCGCGACTCAATTTCGCGGAGGAGGGGAGCGGCCGCATCGCCGAGGTGCTCCGTCGCGACAACGTCAACGCCACGGTCGGGGCCCCGATCGTCGTCGACGGCGCGCTTTGGGGCATGATCGGCGCGAGCTGGAGAGGAGATGACCAACCGCCCGCGGACGCGGAGAAGCGGGTTGAGAAGTTCACCGAGCTGGTGGCTACCGCGATCGCGAATACCGAGAGCCGCACCGAGCTGGCCACCTCCGAGGCGCGCGCGCGCGACCTTGCCGAAGAGCAAGCCGCCCTGCGCCGAGTCGCGACACTTGTCGCCAAGGGCGCGAGCTCCGACGAATTGTTCGCCGCCGTCGCCAGGGAGGTCGCGGGCGTCATCGATGTGCCTCTCGTGGCCCTGCACCGGTACGAGCCTGACCGGACGTTGCACGATGGTGGGCATCGCCGGCGAGACGAGCTTCACGGTCGGGAGTCGTTGGCCCGTCGAGGACGAGGGCGTGGCCGGGATGATCCTCGCCACCGGGCGCCCGGCGCGCAAGCAGGACTACACGACGATGCCGGGACCGCTGGGCGCCGCCGTCAGAGACGACGGGATGATCTCGTTGGTCGGCGTCCCGATCGTCGTCGACGGCTCCATCTGGGGTTTCATGACCGGTGGCACCCGCCCGGGGCAGCCGATCCCCGACGGCACCGAAGAGCGTTTCGCCCGATTCACCGAGCTGGTCGCAACCGCAATCGCGGACAGCCAGGCCCGCGACCGCCTCGCGCAGCTGGCCTGCGAGCAGTCGGCGCTGCGTCGGGTGGCCACGATGGTCGCCCGCGCGCCGGCGTCAGAACAGCTCTTCTCCACCGTCGCTCGAGAGGTTGCATCTGTCTTGGACGTGCCCGGCGTGATCGTCACGCGCTACGAGCCCGACGGAACGGCAGTCACGGTCGGTGAGGCATTTGGGCCCGACCTCGCGGGCGCGGAGCAATTCCTCGGCATCGGTACGCCGATGCCACCAGATCCTGGAACCCTCACTGCTCTGGTCCTCGACACGCACGGCCCGGCGCGAGTCGACGACTTGTCGACATCTCCCGGAACAGTCGGTGAAGTTGCGCGGGCGGCGGAGCTCGGTTCCGGTTGTGCGGGTCCAATCGTGGTCAATGGAGCCGTTTGGGGCAAGATGTGCGTCTTCTCGCGGGTAGGGGCGGTACTTCGCCGCGGAAACGGAGAGTCGCCTCCGCGACTTCATAGACCTCGTTGCCACGGCGATCGCGAACTATGAGGCGCGCGCCGACCTGGCAGCGTCGGAGGCGCGCGCCCGCGCGCTAGCTGACGAGCAGGCGGCGCTGCAACGCGTGGCCACCCTCGTCGCCAAGGGAGCAAGGAGCGAAGCGGTGTTCTCGGCCGTGGCGCAGGAGGTTGCGCACGTATTCGGCGTGCAGCACGTAACGGTGTGCCGCTACGAACCCGAAGCTATCCTGCTCCTAAGCTCGTTTGAGGCGCCGGAGCCGTCCGCGGCCCCGCCGCCTTTCCCCGTCGGTCGCCGCTTGCCGCTGGACGTTCCCAGTCTCCCCGCCTCGGTCTACCGTACCGGCGAGCCCGTGCGGATCGACGATTTCACGGCTTCCCAGGGACTTTATGCCGTGGCGGGTCAGGCGGGCCTCACCGCCGCGGTCGGCGTCCCGATCGTCGTCGACGGAACCGTCTGGGGCGCCGTCAACATCGGCTCGAAGATCGAGAGGTTGCTTGCGGACGCGGAGGAACGGCTCGCTCGCTTTACTGAGCTCGTCGCAACCTCGGTCTCCAACGCCACCATGCGCGAGGAGCTTGCCGCCTCGGAAGCGCGGGCTCGCGAGCTAGCCGACGAGCAGGCGGCGCTGCGGCGGGTGGCCACGCTGGTGGCCCGCGGCGTCAACCCCGAGGAGATCTTCTCCGCAGTCACCAACGAAATGGCGCAACTGTTCGGCTCCCCGCAAGCGTGCGTGGGGCGCTTCGAACCTGATGGATCGGCGATGGTCGTTGTCGGTGTGAGCGACGGCATCCGAGGGATCTCGATCGGGTCGCGCTGGGAGCTCGAGGGCTACATGGCGTCGACCCGGGTCTACCGGACCGGTCGCCCCGTGCGGGTCGAGCAGCAGCGACCTCGAACACGTCTCCGGCCCCATGGCTGACGTGCTTCGCGAGATCGGCGCCGTCTCAAATGTCGGTGCCCCGATCGTTGTCGAGGGCAAGCAATGGGGCTTTGTGACGGTAACCGACGTGAACAATCGCCTTCCCGCCGACGCGGAGAAGCGGCTCGAGAAGTTCGCTGAGCTCCTAGGCACCGCGATCGCGAACGCCGACAGCCGAGCAGAGCTCGCCGCGTCGCGTGCGCGCATCGTCGCGGCCGGCGACGACGCGCGCCGTCGGATCGAGCGCGACCTGCACGACGGGGCGCAGCAACGGCTCGTCACGCTGGCCGTTGCGCTTCGACGGGCCGAGGCCAAGATTCCTGTTGACTCCGACGAGCTGCGCGCCGAGGTCAGCCGCGTCGCGGAGGGGCTGAAGACGGCCGTTGACGGGCTCCGCGAGCTGTCACAAGGCATCCATCCAGCCGAACTTACCGCGGGCGGTCTCTCGCCGGCGCTCAAAGCACTCGGACGTCGCTCCGCCGTTCGCGTCGAGCTCGACGTACCGTTCGACGACCGGCTCCCCGACCAGGTCGAGGTCGCCGCCTACTACACCGTTTCCGAAGCGCTGACCAACACGTCAAAGCACGCGAACGCCACGCGCGTGTGGGTCTCCCTCAGTATCGAGGACGACATGCTTCTCCTCGCGATTCGCGATGACGGCGTCGGCGGAGCCGATCCGAGGCGGGGGTCGGGACTGACCGGGCTCAGGGATCGAATCGAAGCGCTCGGAGGGAGGATCCGGATCGAGAGCCAGACCGGTATGGGAACTGTCATCGAGGTAGGGATCCCGATCGCGGGGCCAGCTGACCGAGACCGCGAGCCGGACGAGTTCCAGGCACAGGCCAGGACGTCCGGCTCCTCAGGCTGATCGCGCGGCGCGCGCGGCGCCTAGCCACTGGCCGGTTCGGGCACGGGTCTGGCGCGGCCGATCGCGGCTCCTTACCCGCTGATACGCGATCGTGTTTGAGCGCTCCCTGGTGCCCGCCTACGTTTCGCTGATGACAGCGAAAGGTGTGATCGGCGGTCTTGTGGCATCGTGGGTCAAGGCGCTTACCGAGCTGCGCCTGCAGGCGCTCGCCGAGGCGATTCTGCCGCCCTCCCCGAGCCAGAAGCAGCATGTGGGCGCCGATCCGAGCGGGCACCCCGAGAACATGCCTCCCGCGGTCCTCGTCGACCGCGCGACCGATGCGCTCGGCCGTCGGGCTACGGTGCCGCAGCGGCTTCGCGCCCAGCAGGTGATCCACTACGGCATGGGCGCGGGTCTCGGTGTGGCGTATGGCGCTGCCGCGAGCCGCTGGCCTGCGGCGAGCCGGGCACGGGGCGCGCTCGCAGGTGTCGCGATCTACGCCGGCACCCACGGCTCTCTTCTCCCCGCGCTCGGCATCCAGCGCCCCCCGTGGCGGCTGGCCCCGGCCGCGGTCGCGTGGGAGTCAACGTCGCACCTCGTGTTCGGCGTCGCGCTCGAGGCCGCACGGTGCGCGCTGGGAGGGCGACGGTGAGTAAGTCGCCCAGCGCTGCTCGCCAAGAGGAGCGGAGGCCGCCGACCGCGCCCGCCGTTGACCCCCGGCCTCGCCGCCGCGGAATGCCGGGCCTGCTGGGCAAGAACGTCCTGGTGACCGGCGGCACCTCCGGGATCGGCCAGGCGACCGCCGTGCGGTTCGCCGAGCACGGGGCGAACGTCGCGATCAACTACCTGACCACGCCCGATGAGGCGGCCGGGACCGAGGAGCAGGTGCACGCCTGCCTGCGCAAGGTGCGCCAGCACGGGGTCCGCGACGTCCTCGTCCAGGGCGACGTCTCCTCCGAGGAGGACGTCGTGCGCATGGTCCGCGAGGCGGGCGAGCGCCTCGGCGGCCTCGACATCCTGATCAATAACGCCGGCATCCAGATCTCACGACCGTCCGAACAGCTCGCCGGCGACGAGTTCGACCAGGTCCTCGCGGTCGACCTGCGCGGCTCGTTCCTGTGCGCGCGCGAGGCGATCAAGCGATTCCTCGCCGACGAGCAGCGCGGTGTCGTGATCAACGTGTCGAGCGTCCACGAGCTCATCCCCAGGCCGAACTATCTGAGCTACAGCATCAGCAAGGGCGGGATGGGCAACCTGACCCGTACGCTCGCGCTCGAATACGCGCGCCGCGGGATCCGCGTCAACGCCATCGGCCCCGGCGCCACCATCACCCCGATCAACCGCGCCTGGACGGACGACCCCATCAAGCTGGGCATCGTCTCAAGCCACATCCCGATGGGCCGCGCGGGCACGGCGGACGAGATGGCCGGGGTGTGCGCGTTCCTGGCCTCTGACGACGCCGCCTACATCACCGGGCAGACGATCTTCGTCGACGGCGGTTTGACCCTGTACGCGGACTTCCGCGAGCCGTGGTCGTCCGAGTGAGCGACGAGGCCACCGCCTGGTGGCCGTCGCCGTTCGGAGCTGAGGACCAGCTGGGGATGCTCAACCACATCACCGACGCCACCCGCGCGCAAGCGTTGCGGCTCGTGCGCTCGGGGCGTCTGTACGACCTGGGGCGGGTGCTCGACGAGCGCGCGCCCGTGTTTCCGGGGCGCTACTTCCGCCAGACGCTTGTCACCACTGCACATCACGCCAACGCCGGGGGCCTGGGCACAAACCGCGTCAACTGGATCACCGAGCAGATCGCCTGCACACAGCAACTCGGCACCCATCTCGATGCCCTCTGTCATCTGCAGATCGGCGATCGCGGCTACAACGGCTGGAGCGTCGCCGAGCTCGCGGGCACCGCGGGGGCGAGGCGGCTCGGTGTCGAGACGGTGCCCCAGATCGTGACCCGTGGCTGGCTCGTGGACGTTGCCCCGCTTGACCCCGGAGAGGTGATCGGCGTCCCGGACATCGATCCGGCGCCGGGCGACGCGGTGCTGTTTCACACCGGCTGGGGCGAGCACTGGTACGACGCGGACACCTACCTGTCGGGCGAACCAGGCCCTGGCATGGAGCTCGCCCAGTGGCTGGTGCAGCGGGGAGTGGCGCTCACGGGCTGCGACACCTGGAGCTACGGCCCGCTCCCGGCCGAGGCCCCGGACCGGCCGTTCGAGGTCCCACAGTTCCTCAACGCCCGCCACGGCGTGTTCATCGTCGAGAACCTCGACACCGCGGCGCTCGCGCGCGACGGCGTGCGCGAGTTCGCGCTGATCCTGACCCACCCCAAGCTGCGCGGCGCGAGCGGCGCGTGGACCTCGCCGATCGCGCTGGTCTAGGGGGAGCGATGGAGCATTACGACGTGATCATCATCGGCAGCGGCGCGGGCGGCGGCACGCTCGCGCACCGCCTCGCGCCGTCCGGCAAGAAGATCCTCTTGCTCGAGCGCGGCGGCTACCTCCCGCGAGAGCTCGAGAACTGGGAGTCTGAAGAGGTCTTCGGCCGCGAGCGGTACATCACAACCGAGCGCTGGTATGACAAGCACGGCGTCGCGTTTCGCCCGCACGCCCAGTACTTCGTCGGCGGCAACACAAAGGTCTACGCCGGCGTCCTGTTGCGCCTTCGTGAACGCGACTTCGAGGAGGTCCAGCACCACGGAGGCGTCTCCCCCGCCTGGCCAATCACCTACGCCGATCTCGAGCCCTACTACGCGCAGGCCGAGCGACTCTACCTCGTCCACGGCCAGGCCGGCGAGGACCCTACCGAGCCGCTGCGCTCGGGCCCGTTCCCCTTCCCCCCCGTCTCGCACGAGCCGCGGATCCAGCAACTGCACGACGATCTGGTGCGGGCCGGGCACCGGCCGTTCCACCTGCCCGTCGGGATCGACCTCGACGAATCCGACCCCGAAGCCGGGCGCTGCATTCGCTGCGACCGCTTCGACGGCTTCCCCTGCCTGACCGACGGAAAGGCCGACGCGCACGTCCTCTGCGTGCGCCCTGCCCTCGAGCACCCCAACGTCACGCTGCGAACGCACGCGCGGGTCACGCGGCTTGAGCCGGACTCCTCCGGCCGCTCGGTCAAGCGGGTCGTCGTCGAGCGCAGGGGCTCCGAGGAGGCCTACAGCGCCGACATCGTGGTGGTCTCGTGCGGGGCCGTCAACTCGGCCGCGCTGCTGTTGCGCTCGGCGGGCGACAGGCACCCCAACGGGTTGGCGAACTCCTCAGACGTCGTCGGCCGCCACTACATGGCGCACCTGAACTCCGCCGTGATCGCGATCTCCCGAACGCCGAACGAGACCAGGTTCCAGAAGACGCTCGGTCTCAACGACTACTACTGGGGGGCGGATGACTCAGAGTTCCCGCTCGGGCACATCCAGATGCTCGGCAAGTCAGACCGGGGCATCCTGCGCACCGGCGCGCCGAGGTTCGCGCCGGGGCTCGCGCTCGACTACATCGCCAAGCACGCGCTCGACTTCTGGCTGACCACCGAAGACCTGCCGGACCCGAGCAACCGCGTCACGGTCGACCGCCAGGGGAACATCCACCTCGCCAAGATCTACAACAACACCGAACCGCACAAGCAGCTCTTGGCAAAGCTCAAGGACCTCCTCGGTCCCCTCGGCTGCCGCCGCACGCCGATTCCGCGATGGTCGGTGCTAAGCCAGCAGATCCCGCTCGCCGGCATCGCCCATAACTGCGGGACGGTGCGATTCGGCGCCGATCCCAAGCGCTCGGCGCTCGACCTCAACTGCAAGGCGCACGACCTCGACAACCTGTACGTCGTCGACGCCAGCTTCTTCCCTTCCTCGAGCGCCGTCAACCCGGGGCTGACGACGATCGCCAACGCGCTGCGCGTCGGCGATCACCTTTCCGAGCGCCTCGGCGTGCCGCGGGCGGCCGGCTCGCCCCGCTAGCCGAGCCCCCACCTCACCAGCCCCGACAACACGGTGCTATCGAGCGATCGCACATCGCATTTGAGGCGTTCGAGCAACCGACTAGCGTCGGATCCGAAGCGTTCGAGTACCCATCACCTCAGCAAGGGACGGAGTCGCATTGTCACTGTCGAACGATCCATACGAACGCCCGACCCAGGGAGCCACGATCAGCGAGCGGCCGGATGAGGGCATACGGCGGTGCCGGATGAAGGCGATTGTGGTGACGGATGAGGCCGCGGGAACGGCCGGGATGACGCTGGTGGAGCGGCCCGAGCCGGAACCGGCGATAAACGAGGTCGTCGTTGAGGTTCATGCGGCGGGATTCACCTCGGGCGAGCTGACGTGGCCCTCGACCTGGAGCGATCGCCTCGGCCGGGACCGGACGCCGTCGATTCCCGGGCAGGAGCTGGCCGGAGTGGTCACCGCTCTCGGCTACGGCACGACGGGGCTGTCGGTGGGACAGCGGGTCTTCGGCCTCACGGACTCCTATCGCGCCGGCGGGCTGGCGGAGTATGTGGCGATCGAGGCACGTAACCTCGCGCCGCTGCCGGGCGACGTCGACTTCACGGTGGGCGCGAGCCTGCCGATGCCGGGTCTGACTGCGTGGCAGGGACTGTTCGAGCATGGCCGTCTGCAGGCGGGGCAGAGCGTCCTCGTGCACGGCGCGGCCGGCTCAGTCGGTTCGATGGTGACGCAGCTCGCACGTGAGGCCGGCGCCTACGTCATCGGCACCGGGCGCGCCGCCGACCGTCAGAAGGCGCTCGACTTCGGCGCGCTGGAGTTCGTCGACCTTGAGAACGACGCGCTGGAAGACGTCGGCGACGTCGATCTGGTGTTCGATGTCATTGGCGGCGACATCCAGAAGCGGTCCGCAGGTGTGATCCGAGCCGGAGGGACGCTGGTGACCATCGCCGGGCCGGCCGAGGTGCGCCCGGCCGACGGCCTGGCGATCGACTTCGTCGTCGAGGCCGATCGTGCCCAACTGGGTGAGATTGTTCGGCGTGTGCGCGACGGACGACTGCGGACGAACATCGGCAACGTCGCGACCCTCGACGATGCCGTCGCCGCCTTCAATCCGACCGGACGGATCAGCGGGCAGACGATCATCCGCGTTCGGCCGTAAGGAATCGTTGACGCATCACTCCGATCTCCCGTGTCTTCGGCGGGCGATCGAGCCGCTCGTGGTGATCGCAACCTTCAACCGGGGCCTGTTCGTCGACTCCGATATGTAGGGATCGTCGCCAGGCTCGATGTGTCCGGCCTGGACGTCTGGATCTACCGCGGCGCGGAATGGCAGATTCGCGACCTGAAGGCTCCGCGCACGTGACGACGTCCAACGAGCAGGACCGCTTCGCCGATGCGGTCGAGCGCTTCGTCGTCGGAACTCATGACACCGCAACCGTGAATCGGCGCAAAGGAGCTGAGGATGGCTACGAACACGCCAATGCAACTCGGGATGGTCGGACTCGGGCGAATGGGCGCCGGGCTCGTGAGGCGGCTGATGGCGGACGGGCACCGGTGTGTCGGCTACGACCTGTCACCGGACGCCGTCAGCGCCGTCGAGGCGGACGGCGCCGAGGGCACCAGATCGCTGAAGGAGTTCGCCGCCAAGCTCGAGCGACCTCGGACGGCGTGGGTGATGGTGCCCGCGGGCGACATCACCGACCGGACGATCGCGTCGCTGGCCGAGGTGCTCGAGCCCGGCGACACGATCATCGACGGGGGCAACACGTACTACCGCGACGACATCCGGCACGCCGTCGTGCTGAAGGCGAAAGGCATCAATCACGTGGACGTCGGCACGAGCGGCGGCGTCTGGGGTCTCGATCGCGGCTTCTGTCTGATGATCGGCGGAGACGTAAAGGTGATCGACCGGCTCAGCCCGATCTTCGCCTCGATCGCCCCCGGGGTCGACGCCGCCGAGCGGACGCCGGGCCGCGCCGGTGAGCCGTCACCATCCGAGCAGGGCTTCTACCACTGCGGGCCCCACGGTGCCGGCCACTTCGTGAAGATGATCCACAACGGCGTCGAGTATGGGCTCATGGCGGCCTACGCCGAGGGATTGAACATCATCAAGAACGCCGACGCCGGCCTGCGCCAACGCGAGCGGGACGCGGAGACGGCGCCGCTCGAGCAGCCCGAGAACTACCAGTACGAGATCGACGTCGCCGAGGTGGCGGAGGTCTGGAGGCGAGGGAGCGTGGTGGGATCGTGGCTGCTCGACCTGACGGCCGATGCGCTCTACGCCTCCCCGGAGCTCGAGGAGTTCGCCGGCCGGGTCTCGGATTCCGGCGAGGGCCGGTGGACGTCGATCGCAGCCGTGGAAGTGGGGGTCCCCGCGCCGACTCTGACCACCGCGCTGTATTCGCGCTTCGGGTCACGCGGCCTGGACATGTTCGCGGACAAGCTGCTGTCGGCCATGCGCAAGGAGTTCGGCGGGCACGCGGAAAAGCAGCCGGCGTAACCGCCGTAGCGCTGCAGATCCAGATCTGCCCTGACGCCGAGGCCGTCGCCCGGCGAGAGACCGAGCACGTCGCCCGCCAGGCCGGCCGGGCGGCGGTGCTCTGCCTGATCACGGGGCGGACAAGGTGGACGCGCTCGCGCGCCTGCGCGCCGGCGACCATTCGATCGCCGCCGGCCGGATCTCCACCGCCAACGCCTTGGTCATCGCCGAAGCTCGTCGAGGACGGCATGATCGTCGGCTCGGGACGGCGCGGCTGCGTGACGTCCTCCTCCGACGCCGGTCCCGACCCACGCCCCGAGGACGTCCTTGTACGGGTGGCCGGGTCCTCGGCGATACTCGCCGAGGACCCCGCCCTTAGCGCTGATAGCGGGCGATCGTCCGGGCTCAGCCGCACTCGCGTCCGCGCCGAGCTCGGCCGCGTCGATCTGCTGTTCGGCGATCGGCTGCGTCGCGAGCGCAGGTCTGAACCAGGCCAGCCTCAGGCGCGATCGCTCAGCTGCGCGCGCAGCATCCACTGCTGGTGTTCGAGCGCGCGCACGACGTCGATCAGCACGTCCTGCGAGACCGCGTCGCGCTCGGCGATTCGGTCCATTCGCTCGCGCGCGGTCTCGCTGACCTGCGCGACCCGGTCGGTGATGGCCCGTACCACGGCGTGGAACTCGATCGCCTCGGCCGCGACCGGCGACAGCGGCGACCCGGCCGCGACGGCCCGAGCTTGCCCGTCCGGCACGTACCCGAGGGCGACCGCGCGCTCGGCGACCACGTCGGCGAGATCGCGCCAGGACGCAACGAGCTCGTCGAGCTGTTCGTGCACCGCCCGGAAGGCGTGTCCGACCACGGCCCAATGCAGTTGCTTGCCGATCAGCGACAGGTCGACGAGCTCCTGCATCGTGGACTGCAGCTCGTGAGCGATCGCCTCCCGTTCGTGCGGCCCCGCCAGAGCCGGCAGATGACTCGAGGTTGCAGGTGACGCCATTGTTGTTCTCCTTTGTCGGGTCGAGCTAGGCGCGCGGCATCTCCAGCCGCCACGCCCCGGTGAGGTGCACTACATAGCGGTCTGCCAGCGCGGCCGCGACGAGTGCGATCTGGTCGCAGACCGGGCAGCGAAGGACCGTTCCGGCGCCGAGGTACACGCGGTGCGCGGCCACGGGACGCTCCGTGCCGCACGACTGGCACGTGTGCGGCGCGCCGGTCATCTCCACGCCGAACAGCTCCTGAAGGAGACCGCCCAGCGCGTTGCCGTCCAGCCATCGCGCGTCTTCGCTCATCTCATCCTCCGGTGGCGCCGAATCGTTCGAGGTGGATCGCGGCGGTGTCGTGGCCCAGGCCGACGAGCAGGTCGGCGGCTCGCTCGACAAACCCCGTCGGCCCGCAGATGAAGATCCGTGGCCGTTGCGACGGTGGCGGGCCGACATGGCGGAGCATGTCCGCGTCGACCCTGCGCGCGAAGCCCGACCAGCCGGCGGGCGGCTCGCGCGTGAACGTCTGATGCACGGCGAGCCCGTCGCCGACGGCGAGCCGTGCCAGCTCGCCGCGGTACAGGACGTCGTCGCTCGACCGCGCGGACAGCAGCAGCCGCGTGTCTACGGTGCTCGAGTGCGCCGCACGGTCGCGCACCATCGACATCAGCGGCACGAGCCCGGACCCTCCGGCGACGAGCAGCAGCGGACCGCCGTCCTGGCTGCGCCAGACGAAGTACCCGCCGATCGGGCCGCGCAGCTCCAGCTCATCGCCGGGACCGAGCTCGTCGGTCAGATACGGCGAGACCTCGCCGTCCTCGAGTCGTTCGACCGTCAGCGCGAGCGTTGCGTCCTCCGGCGCCGAGGCGATCGAGTACGAGCGCTGTGCCTGGTAGCCGTCCTCGGCGGTCAGGCGCACGTCGACGTGCTGGCCGGCGACGTGTCCGGGCCAGCCGGGCACGTCGAGGACCAGCGTCTTCGCGCGGGGCGTCTCGACGCGCACGTCAGTGACGGCGGCGAACCGCCACGCGATCCGGGCCGGCACCACGATCAGTCCCCCCCATAGCGCTGCTCTTTCCAGGGATCGCCGTAGTTGTGGTAGCCGTAGGCCTCCCAGAAGCCGGGCTCGTCGTGGTCGCGCAACTCGAGGCCGCGGACCCACTTCGCGCTCTTCCAGAAGTACAGATGCGGGACCAGCAGCCGCGCCGGGCCGCCGTGCTCAGGCTCGAGCGGCTCGCCCTCGTACTCGTAGGCGATCCACGCCCGGCCGCCGGTCAGATCCGCGAGCGGCAGGTTGGTCGTATAGCCGCCGTCACACCAGGCGGTGACATAGCCGGCGTCGGTGTCGACGCCTTCGAGTAGCGTGTCGACCGACACCCCAGTCCAGCTGCTGTCGAGCTTGGACCACTTGGTGACGCAGTGGATGTCGACGGTAACCGTTTCCCGTGGCAGCGCGACGAACTCCTCCCAAGGCCACGACACGGGCTCCTCCACGGCGCCACTGATCGTGAAGCTCCACTCATCCAGCGGCGTATGCGGCGTCGGTCCGGCGGACAGCACCGGAAAGTCGCGTGTGACGTACTGACCCGGCGGCACGCGCGCGCGATCGACGTCCAGCCGGCGGCCGCGGAACCCTCGTGAGAACGGTGGCATCGGCTGAGCATGGCCGCGGATCGGTCGACCGGCGAGCAGAGCTGGCGATCAACCGATACGCGATCGCGCTGGACCAATGCCATCGTCTGGGCCGACCGCAAGCGGACGCAGGATGAGCCGCGTTCAGCTCCACAACACGCGCACGCGCGCGAAGCCGACGTTCGTTCCCGCGAATCCGTCAGGCCAGGTCGGGATGTGCACGTAGCTGCCCGCGTCCGGCTCGCGCATCACGACGTTACAGACCAGGCGGGACTGCGATGAGTTCAAGCGAAAACGGTGCCGCAGGCAGCGCAGGATCGCGTCAGTGAGGACCTAGGGAGACGCGAGTCTCGGGGCGCCGGCCCCAGCGCGGGACACGACGCCGGTCGGCGCGCATCCGTGACGCGTCAGGTTGACCCGCACGCGCCGCCAAGTGCCGCGCGCAGGTCATCGCAGGCGCGCTCGCACCGCCGGCACTCCTCGGCGGACAGACGGCAGTGCTCATGGTGATGCGCGTGACGTTCGCACTCGGCGGCGCAGGCGCGACACGCGGTCAGGCATGCCTCAAGCGCCGTGAGCTGCGTGTCCGCGTCAGGGTCGGTCTGGCGGCTGAGGATGCGCCCGGCGTCAACGCACGCGTCGGCGCAATCGAGGCAGAGCCGGATGCAGCGAGCCAGCGCTTCAATATCGGGCTCGGCGAGGCACGCGTCGGCGCAGATCGTGCAGGTCGCGGCGCACGCGGCGCACTCGTCGATGCACGCCGCGAGCGTGGCGACGTCGGCGATGAGTGGACGCCGATGCGTTCCGAGGATCTCTTCGACGCTCATGTTCTCTCCTTTGGTTGGATGCGCTTCCTTGCAGACGATTGCGGCGCCTGGCCAGATGACGAGTGACACGGCGACCATGCCGTAGCCGAGATGGCCGAGGTCGAGGGATTGCACTGGGCCCCAGAAGCCGTTGCTGAGGCGGAGACCAAGAGCCGCCATTTGGACCAAGCAAGAAGTACCGGGTTCTGCAGACCGCGGGCCGTCCAAGCGAGTTCGCGTGCTTGAGAGCTCTCATGCTCACTGTGGGGAGCGCCCGGTCTGCAGCGTGGACTGCCGGATGATCAGCGTGGGTCGGTCGGCGTGGTGCACGATCGCGCTTGAGACGCTCTCCTGAAGCATCGGTCGCAGACCGGTCAGTCCGCGGGATCCCATGACGATGATGGCGGCGTCGTGGCGGTCGGCGATCTCGACGATCGTCTTCCACACCGGTCCGGTGGCCTCGACGGCGACCGGCTTGGCGTGAAGGCCTGCGTGTTGCGCGATGCGAACGCCGTCGCGGGCGACGCGCTCGCCGAGGTCCGCGGCGGCGCGATCGACTTCGACGTAGCCGAACCTGCCGTCGGTCGCGCCGGCGGATGCGGAGCTGCCCAGCGCGGGCGTCGGTTGCCAGACGGTCACGACCAGCGCATCGCGACCGCCCAGCAGGCGCCCAGCGTGCTCGATCGCGTGCTTGGCATCCTCGGATCCCTCGTAGCACAGCAGCAGCGGACCGTCGGCGGTGCGCGTGTGCCCGGCGGGGTCGACTGCGAATGTGGTGACCGGCAGGCGGAAGCGGTTCTCGACGTGCTCGATGAGCCGGCGCTCCTGCCAGTTGGCGTGTTCTGAGACGTGCAGGGCGATCAGGATGTGATCGGGCTCGAACGCCGTGACTGCGTCCGCGATGACCGTCACGACGCTTCCACGGCGAGCCGTGCCGCCCGCGTCCGCGCCGATCGCGCGCATGTCGCTCAGGACCGTGTCGAGGCGCTCGTCGGCGTAGTGCCGGAATCGATCCACGTCATCGGCGAGCCAGGCCAGTCGTCCGGGGAGCGTCGGCGTGAGGACATTGACCTCGGTCGCGGCGTCGATGATCGCGCGGACGACAGGCGGTAGCTGGTCGACGTCGGCGACAGCCGCGTCAGAGACGAAAAGGAGCCGCTGTATCCCCGGGGTGGGGTTCGTCGGACGCGCGTCGGACGCGACGCCGTTCGGGCTAGTCATGTGCGCTCCTTTCGAGCGGGTTTCCAGCAACCGGGATGCTGTCGTCTTGCTGGGGCATAGCGTCGGCGTTCTCACGTGACCGGCGGCTGAGGTAGCGGCCGCTGAGCTTGCTCGGCGGCCACCAGATGACCTGCGAAGAGTTCGTGGAGTCCCCGCCTGCGCATCCGCCGATGCGGGATTCCGAGGACTGAGCGTTCAGCGATCGTCCTCACCTGCCAGCCGCTCGAGGCGAGCCCCGTAGAAGTGGGACGCGGTCAGCGCCAGAAGCCCCGAGGTTGGCGCCGACGCTAGTCCAGCCCCCGATCATGCGGCCCTGCACGTCATCGCTCTCGTCTTGAAGACGTGACCGACGATGTCGCTCAGCATGCGGTCGCGCTCGGCGTCGTCCAGCACGTCCCGTACAAGCGTGCCGGCCTGGCCGAAGTCCTCGTCCTCGGCGTGCAGGTTGTAGGCGCAGCGGCCGATCTCGCCGCACTCGAGCATCCATGTGGACACGCGCGCGGGTCGCGCACCGTGTCGGCGCTGCCCAATTCGCCCGCCACGGTTGAGAAGCGCGCGAACACCGGTGTGCGCTTACCGACCTTCGACAGGAACGCCGCGTTCGTCCACTGCGTGACGTCGGCAATGACCTCGAATAGCCGTGTGCGGCGCTGCCCTTGGCGTGCACGACGCGCTTGGGAAGCCGCTCGCGGTTGAAGTGGGGCATCTTCTGCACCACGTAGGCGTCTTGGAGCACCGTCGGACCGATCGGGCCAACAGTCAGCGACTGCTCGTCGCCGGCAACTCGCACCCCTGATGCGTTCGTGGTGCGTTGCTCAGCCATGGAGCCGAAACTACGGTCAGGCACGGGGGCGTCGAAAGCGGTTCGCGAGCGCCTGATCGCCACGCGCGATCGTTCGCGTGTTGGGCGCGGTCGCAGCAGAAGTTGGTGCTGTGCTTGGAGCGCGGGGTGATCGCGTAGATAGTTCGAGCGCACGTACCGACCTCCACCGCGTCGAGTTCGCAGGCACGATCGGCCTCAAAACACGATCGAGTCCACGCGCGGCCCGGCGGCGACCTCGAGACGCTGCGTCGCATTCGCGATCACGCCGGCGGCAGAACGTTATCGCCGTGGCAGCGCGCGGACGTAATGTCGAGAGCCACCGATCCTGTAGGAGGTCCCGATGCCCCTATCCGGCACCGGCGAGCGCGTCACTCCCGTGCTCGACTTTCCGTCACGCGACGGGCTGGCCGTTCAAGCTCGGCGTAGACACGCCCCGCTGGTCCATCAGCTTCGGCACGCGCCCGCGGCGCCCGGCGGATCACGAGTCCCACGAACACCGACGCTGCCGGCCGTCCGGTGGCGCATCCCGAACCATTGACGCCTCGAACCGAGCTGAGCACTTCCGACGCATCGGCGAAGGTTGCCGTCAGTCGCAGCGGCGACGCGCTGCGCACGGCTCACGGGTCTGACGACGGAGGCGACGCAAGTAGAGCGCCACTTCCGGATGGTCTCGGCCGAGACGTGGGACCCGCGGCCACGTTCGCGACCACCGAGCACTTCAATCTGCAAACCGCCCGCGCGGTCACCGTCTCCGAAGCGAACGGACGCGCCAACATCTACCTCGCTGCCTTGTCCGGCAACCTGATCGCGCTCGCCTTCGTCGGCCAGATGTCCCGGCTCGGCGCGGCATTCTATGCGTTCGCGCTGATTCTGCTGCCGGTGTTGGCGTTCGTAGGGGTGGTGACCTTCCTGCGTCTGGTTCAGTTGTCGATCGAGGACCTCGCCTACGCACAGCGGATCGCTCTCCTGCGCAGCTTTTACCTGCGGCTGTCGCCGGAGCTCGAGCCGTACCTCACCGTAGTCACCGACGCGCGTCCGGCGAAAGCGCCAGCTCCCGGCGCATGGCAACTGACACTTACGGCCGCCGGAATGGTCGCGGTGATCAACAGCGTGGTGGTCGGGGCGTGCGCCGGACTGGTACTGGAAGCCGGGGGCATCCACTCGCTCGCAATTCCGGTTGCCCTCGGAGCTATCACCTTCATCTTGCAGGAACGCCACCACCGTCGCGCGCGCGACGCCTACAGCCCTGAGGATGTCGATCGGACCGCCATCTTCGTCCCACCATCGCAGGAGCGGCAGCCTCGTTGAGACGCCGTTGTCAAACGAACGTAAGGTCGTTTATGCCGACTAGCCAACCGGGTGCCTATCGCTGCTGGGCCCGGAACCGAACTTTGGAGGAAGACGCACCATGAACCACAACACCGAGACCGCCATCCTCGCGGGGGGCTGCTTCTGGGGCGTCCAGGAGTTGCTGCGCCACCGCGACGGGGTCATCTCCACGCGGGTGGGATACACCGGTGGGCGCAACGAGAAGCCGACCTACGGCAACCATCCGGGGCACGCCGAGGCCGTCGAGATCGTCTTCGATCCCGAGCGCATCTCCTACCGGGACATCCTCGAGTTCTTCTTTCAGATCCACGACCCGACGACTAAGGACCGCCAGGGCAACGACATCGGCTCCAGCTACCGCTCGGAGATCTTCTACACGAGCGACGAGCAGCGCCGGGTGGCCGAGGACACGATCGCCGACGTCGAGGCCTCGGGCCTGTGGCCCGGCAAGGTCGTGACCGAGGTCAGCGAGGCCGTCCCGTTCTGGGAGGCCGAGCCCGAGCACCAGGACTACCTGCAGCACTACCCGAACGGCTACACCTGCCACTTCCCGCGGCCGGGCTGGAAGCTGCCGCACCGCGAGACCGCCGCCTGAGCGGTCGAGGCAACGCGGCGGAGGTTCGCTCCGCCGCGGTTGTCACTTGGGGTCGGGCTCTTCCTCGAGACGGGACCAGGCGCTGCTCCGCCCCGTCGTGTCACCCACGGTCGGGGAGGCATAGCCAGTCGATCGTCCCGTCGCGGGCGCCCAACGCGACGGTGCGGCCGCCGATCGCCGCGTGGGCGGCTCGTCTTCGTGCTCGGCCCGAGCCGGCGGTGATTCACGGCCCGGCGACCCTCACGGCTTGAACATCGCCTGGCGGGCGGAGGAGATCCGCGCGATCAGACCAGCCGGCAAGCGGATGCTGGAGCCGCCGAGTCGCTCGGGCGCGGGACAGCCATCATGAAGTTGAAGAACCGGCTCGTCGGTTGCGACGGCTCGCGGCGTTGGGTGCAGTGGAGCACCCCCGTCGGGCCAGTGGAAGGCCTCATCTACGCCGCGGGCCGCGACGTGACCGAGAGCCGACGCGCCGCCGAGGAGCAAGCTGCGCTGCGGCGCGTGACTACGTTGGTCGCGCGGGATGCCATGCCCGATGCCGTGTTCGCCGCCGTCGGGCGTGAAGTCCGCGAGGTGCTCGCGCTGGAAGCCACGCACCTGGCTACGAGGACGCCCCAGCGGGATCGGCGTGGCGCGGCCCGACGGCCCCGGCGTGATCGGCATCGCCGACCGGGTCGAAACGCGGGGCGGTCGGCTGCGAATCGAGAGTCCTGCGGCTAACGGGACGGTGCTGGCCGCGCAACTACCGTTGTCGACTCGGTGGCGGCGCGGCGGCGGGCTGCGACGGTGACGGTCATCACACCGGCTCGGGTGAGTACACAACGAGGATCGCGTGGTCGAGTGCGCTCAGGTCGAGCCTCAGCACGGTTCATCACTGCGCCCGCTCGGGTTCGTCCTTCGCGTGACCGCGTAAACCGGAATGCCGATCAGGATCAGCATCGTGCCGCGCCGCACGGCCTGGGCTCCCGTCGCGCCCGCCATCCACACCGAGAACACCATGGCGAGAGCGATCGCGGCGATCGCCAATGTTCCCGTCCGTGGGCCGTCGGGGGTGCGCCGGGCGAGCGAGTGGCAGAGTTCGGCGGCCACGGACAGGACGTAGCCGAAGACGTAGACGAACGTGCTCAGCAGCGCGAGCGTGGTAAACAGCGCCAGCAGGTTCCCGGCCGCGTCGAACGCGATCAGCGCGGTGGCGAGGATCGCGTTGAGCACCAGTGCGGGCACGGGCAGTCCGCGTACGCGGCGGCTCAGCGGCCGTGGGAAGAGGCCGTCCCGCGCGGCGCCCGCCGCCATTTCGGAGTTGACCAGGTTGAAGCCGTTGAGCGAGCCCAGCGCCGAGATCAGGGCCACCGCAGCGATCGCCTTCGCCGCCCACGCGCCGCCGAAGATCGCCTGCGCGGCGTCGGCGAACGGGGCGCTGGATTCGGCGAGCCGTGCCTGCGGCACCGTGCCCTGCACCGCCAGCGTGCCCGCCAGGTAGAGGATCGCCACGCCTGCCACGCCGGCGATGATTGCTCGCGGCACGTTGCGCTCGGGATCACGCACGCGGTTGGTGGCCACGGCGGCGCCCTCCATGCCCAGGAACGAGAAGAGCAGCAGGGCGGATGCGCCCGGCAGCGCCGTCCACGAGCCGCCGTGCGCGCGCACCGGCCCCACGTGGCCGGCGTTGAACGCGAGCAACCCGGCCACAGCGACGATCGCCAGGGCCGTGATCTTCAGGACGGTGGTGGCCACGGCCACCGCACCCACCGACCGGGTGCCGACGAGGTTGTTGAGCACCGCGAGCCAGAGCACCGCGCCGGCCACGGCGACGGTCGTCAGCCGACCCGACCCGAGCCCGAACAGCGCCTCGGCGTAGCCGGCGGCGGCGACGGCGATCGTGGCGTGCCCGGTCCATCCCTGGATCCAGTAGGTCCAGGCGGCGAGGAATCCGGCGAACTGGCCGAAGGCGTCGTCGGCGTAGGCGTACGGGCCGCCTGAGCGCCGAGTCCTGCGCACCAGCCGCGCGAACGTCAGCGCGAGCGCAAGTGAGCCGGCACCGACCACGGCGAAGGCGGGCACACTGAGCCAGCCGTAGTCGGCGATCGCGGCAGGGACGGTGAAGATGCCGGTGCCGACGATCCCCCCCACGACGATCGCGACGGTGGCGAACACGCCGAGCCGGTCGTCGGGCGCCCCGAGACGCTCATCGGCGGGGGCGCGCACAGGCAGCCTCCGAGATCCGCAACGCCGGCTCACGTTCGACCGCGGCGCCGCTCATGCCGCGTGCTCGCGCACGTACTTGACGAGGCCGATGACGTCCTCGGGCACGAGCCGGCCGATCGCGCCGCTGGAGTAGACGCTGACGATGACCCGCCCCTCGGGGTCGAGCACGAACCCGGTGGACTGCAGGTACCGCGGCGCGTCGTTGACGAACGCTCCGGTGGCCGCCGCGACGGCGCCTGCGTCGGCGTCGTGGCCGACGGGGAACTCGAGGCCATGCTCGGCGATCGTCTGGCGCGTGGTCGCCTCATCGTCGACCGACAGCGCGACGACGCGGATGTCGAGGTCCGCGAGCCGGTCGGCGGCGCGGCGGAACGCGAGCAGCTGGGCGACGCAGTACGGGCACCAGCCGCCGCGGTACAACAGCACGACGCCGAAGTGGCCGGCGAGCGCGCCGGGCAGCTCCAGCGGCTGACCGTCGGCGGGTGTGATGGTCAGCGACGGGAAGGTGTCGCCGGGGTGGAGCCTGGTGATGGTCTCCCGCCGGGTGCTCACGGATCGGGTCGAGGTGTCGTCCGCGACGTCCCAGATCTCGCCGGTGGCGTCGCCGTCGAGGCGCCGGATCAGCGCGGCTGCGGACGCGTCCGGCGTGATCAGGTCGCCCGCGGCGTGGTGCTCGGTGAAGCGGTCGTGCAGCGCGCGGCCGACGGCGTCGGGGTCCTGGTCGCGGATCCACGCCTGCATGGCGGTGTCGACCGATCCCGGCCGATAGGCGTTGACGGTCACGCCGGTGCCCGCGAGCTCGGCGGCGAGGTTGATGGTGTGGGCCTCGACGGCGGCCTTCGTGGCGGCGTAGGCGTTGACGCCAACCATGGCCGAGGGCATCGCGGCGATGCCGCTGCTGAGGTTGACCACACGCCCCCAGCGGCGCTCGAGCATCCCGGGCAGCAGCGCGAAGGTCAGCCCGGCCACGTTCGTGACGTTGAGCGTGAAGGCGCGGGCGAAGTCCTCGACGTCGACGTCGGTGCTGGCGCCCAGGGGCGCCACGACCGCCGCGTTGTTGATGAGGATGTCGACGCGGCCGAACTGGTCACACACGCGCCGCGCGAGCGCCGTCCCGGCGCCCGGGACGGCGAGGTCGGCGACGACGGCGTGCGCACAACCGCCCGCCGCGTCGATGGCGCTCGTCGTCTCGACTAGCTCGGCTTCGGAGCGGGCGGCCACGGCGATGTGGACGCCGCGTTGCGCGAGCTGGAGGGCGATGGCTCGGCCGATGCCGCGGCCACCGCCGGTGATCAGGGCGGTCTTGTCGTCCAAGTGGGTCATGGAGCGGTCCTGTGCTGTCGAGGGGAGCGGGTCCGAGGCCGCCGTCCGCGCGCCCAGAGATCCGTGGTGAGCATGCGCAGCCCGGCGAGTTGCGTCACAGCGCCTCGGCTGGCGCGTGAACGATGAGGCCGAACTTGGCCGGGTCGGCGTCGGAGTCGTCCCGCGGCACCAAGAAGTACTCGGCGCCCGCCGGCTCAAGCGTGATCAGGAGCCGTGCTTCCTCGCCACGCACGGTCAGGCCATGCGGCACGTTCTTCGGAAGCGCCGCGTAGGACCCGGCTTCCACCTCGAACTTCTCGCCGCCCACATATGCGGTGATCGCGCCCTCCAGGACGTACAACGTCTCGTCCTCGCGGGTGTGCGTGTGCAACGGCGGGTCGTCGCCCGCGCGCACCCGCCACTCGACGACTGCCCAGTCGCCAGCGGACTGCTCACCCACGAGCTTGAGCTCGGCGCTCGAGCCACCGCCGTAGGTCACGGTACGTCCAGCCCGGGGGCCGGAGAGAACAGGCTCACTCAGGGCCATGGTCTTGCTCCTGTGGTCGGGAAACGACTTCCATGGAAGGGCCCCAGTCCCCGAGCATCAACCGCCGCTCACGATCGTGTCATCGCTTCCGTGAATCGTGCGGCGGTCAGCGACAGTCCGCGCGGTGTGGGGTTGGGGGCGGTTGCGCGAGTCGCGGACGCGCATCACCAGACGCCGTTGCTCTGAGCCGATTCGCTTTCGCGATCGACAACAATGAATGGCCGGAGCAGACTTGGGGCATGCCCAGATGGCCCGAGAACGCCGATGACGACATCGACCCCGCGATCGCGCCGTTGATCGAGGCCGGGGAGGGCGAAGCGGAGGGATTCGACGTCGCCGAGGCTGACCTGATCAGGCACGCCGAGCACGGGGACCAGCACGGCACCGACCCCATCTGGCGGGACGCCGCGGGTTTCGGCGCGGAAGAAATCCCGGGACTCGACGACGACCGCTACGGCGCGGGCGACGACGAGGACCCGGAAACCTGACGCGTGCGACACCTGTCACGAAGCTCGTTGCCCACAACGCCTGCTGCCGTGTCTGTGTGGAGTTCGTCGCCTGTCACGAGGCTGCAGGCCGTTACGCGCGAAACCCCACCGCCTCCGGTTCCGACGATCGGGCCGGGCTGATCACAGCGATCCATATCGTCAGTTATGCGGGCACTGGCGTCCCGGTTGTGGTCGGAGACGCCGAAACCAATCCCGCACCTGGGGTTCGGAGCCTTCGCCATTCGTCAAGAGGATGCTCTTATCTCGGCTGCGGGGCCGACGGCTTCGGCGAGCAACGTGCGAATGGCAGTTTCAGTACGGCCGTAGTTACCCTCACCGATCTGCGTGTGGCGAATCTGGCCGACCCGATCGATGAGGAACATGGTCGGCCAGTACCGATTTCCGTACGCCTTCCAAGCGACGAAGTCGTTGTCGAGTCCGACGGGATACTCGAGCCCGTGCTCCCCGCGAGCCGCAGCGGTCCGCCATCTGGGGTGTTCAACCACGGACCGACGCCGACCAGTTCGGGAGCGCGGCCGAGGACAGGCAACCGGCGCGCGGCATCCTCCGCCATCGGTGCGCGAGAGGTGTTTCGCGGAGTGAAGGTCATAACTCGGTTGATGTGACTGACGGATGAGGTCACGGCGATCACGTTTGGTGACTGCAAATTCACATGTACCATTGCCATCGCGACGCGGATCCTCACCTGCTCGACGACTCCCACCAGGTCGTCGGAACGGTTCGTGTTCTAATGCGCCCGCGGCAGTGTGCACGGGTTCGCTCGCGCCGTTTCGGAGGGAGCGGCGCCGGTAGGCGTCGAGGTTCGGCTGCGTTACGGCGAGAACCCTTACGGCGGTCCTCTACCGAGTCATACACGCGGACCAGCGTCGTGCGCCTGCTCCGAGCTGCCTGACGATTCGGCGTCGGCCACGGTAACAAGACGAAGCGATAGAGTGATACCGATTGCGTTCGAACCAGCCCGGATCCAGGCAGTAGGCTGAGTCGATGCAAGGCTTGGAAGATGTCGAGGTCGTTGACGCAGAGCCGGTTGTGGCGGGCCTGATCCCGCGAGCAGTGACAGCCGGCGAGCTGCTCTTCGACGACGGGTCGACGCAGACGTTCGATGTGAACGGGGACACGAGGTACGTCGAAGCCGACGGTCGTCTCACGCAGGGCACATGGTACGTCGACGAGGATGGACGCTTCTGCTCGTTCTGGCCGCCGACCTATCGGGCTTGTTACGGCCTGCTCTGGATCGTCGAGGGCGATGAGATCGTCGGGCTGAGCTTCACCGAGCCGGGCCGAGGCGCACGATTCGACGGTCGATACACGACGCGGGCTCACAGGGCCCGCCGGTGACGCTGCTCACCGACGAAGCCGTCCTCGCCCGGGCCAGCGACTAGCCCGCTGCCTAATGGACGACATACGAAGTAGATGCGCCGCGGTGGCCTCCGAGCGCGCCACGTCCTCGCGCCGCTCAGGCCGGTCGGAACCGACGACGCTCGCCACCAGGTCGTAGTAGCGAGCCGCGAGCTTTGCGGAGCCACCGCTGTCGACCGCGCCAGTTCCCACTGTGGCGCGCGGGGCCGTGAAGACGGCGGCCTGGCGACCATCCGCCGTCCACTCGACGTCACGCCCAAGCTCAGCGACGACCGCCGCTGCCCCGGCCAGGCGCAGCACCGCCGCTTGGGCATCCTGAGCGTATCCCGCCGTGGCCGACCGAGGTCGTGAAAATCCTCCTGCCACTCAGATCGTCGATCTGCATTCCTTCTCGCGACCGCGGCGTGGCCCGACCATCGCCGAGGAGGATCGCTGCGCCAATCGCCCGGAGCGTGTCGCTGATCGTCGAGGCCGCTCGCGATCACCGGACCCGTTCGCAGAATGGGGTACATGAAAGCGATGGCTCGCGCGAGCTCGACCGAGGCGTTCAACGACGTGCCGGTGACCACCTCGGCCTCAAGTGCCCTGCCCGCGGTCGGAGAGCGAGCGGAGACCGACGCGGCCCTTCGCGAGCACACGTTTCGCGAGCGCGTGCTCGCCGACATCGAGGGCGGCCGCAGAGCGGGCGTCCACGCGACGCCGACCTTCTTCCTCGATGGCGAACGCCTGGGCCGGCCCTGGCGCGAACTCCTGCAGATCGTGCGGGCGAGCCTAACCGCCCGGCCCTGACCAGCCGAGGCCGAGCGGGACCACCGGCTCGACGCCGGCGCGCAACGTCGTTGCGGCACTACGAGATTTCGGGTCGGTGATCCACCCGCCGATCAGCGCTGGCTCGACACGTGCGGCTACATCAGGTCGACCGCGAGACCGGGCGGAGCCTGATCGCGAAGACGGCCCGCAGCCGGCAAGGCACGGGAGCGCTACGCCGCCGCCATCTTGGCGCGGGCGCCGGCGGCGCGGACTGCGCGCGACAGGTGGTCGATGTCGTACGCGCCGTGGTGGCGGCGCCCGTTGATGAAGAACGTCGGCGTGCCGGACACGCGGCTCAGGTCCGCGCCCTCCACGTCCTGGGCGATCCGGTTCGCCCCCACGCGCCCTCGCAGGTCTTCGGTGAAGCGCGCCACGTCGAGCCCGAGTCGGTCGGCGTACGACACCAGATCGGCCATTTGCAGCTTGTCCTGGTGCTCGCGCAGTTGGTCGTGCATCTTCCAGAACGCGCCCTGATCGGCGGCGGCCTCCGAGGCCAGTGCCGCCAGCTCGGTGTGAGGATGCACGTCTGCGAGCGGCGGGTGCCGCCACACGTAGCGGACGTCCGCGAAGTCGCGCAGCAGCTCGCGCACAGCGGGCTCCGCCCGTCCGCAGTACGGGCACTCGAAGTCGCCGTACTCGACCACGGTCACCGGCGCGTCGAGCGGACCGCGGATGTGGTCCGACTCGGGATCGACCGCGAACTCAAGGTCGAGGAGCGGCTCTGCGCCGCCGAGCAGGGCGGCAACACGGCGCCGCTGCGACAGCAGTCCGATAATGCGGAACACTAGCCACGTGACGGCAGCCGCGCCGACGGGGGCGGCGAGGATGCCGGCCTTGGCCTCCTCGAGCTGTGCGCCGTGGAAGGCCAGCGTGGCGACGAGCAGCGAGACGGTGAAGCCGACGCCGGCGCTCGCGCCTGCTCCGGCGACGGCGCCCCAGCCGGCCGTCGGTCGCAGCCGCCCGCGTGACAGCCAGGTGACGAGCAGCGCCGTGCCGACGATGCTGAGGGGCTTGCCGGCCACGTAGCCGACGAGAACGCCGAGCGTGATCGGCGAGCGCGCGGCCCGCTCGAGGAAGTCGCCGTCGATCGCGATGCCCGCATTGGCCAGCGCGAACAGCGGGACGATCACGTAGCTCGTCCACGGGTGATAGATGAGCTGCAGGCGCTCGTTGGGCGAGATCGCGGCCCTGATGCTCTCGCGGGCCGCCTGCTGGAGCTCGGGCGTGGGCTGCTCGCGGAACTCGCGGAAACGCTTTCCGGCGTGCTCGAGGTCCGAGCGGGCGGCGGGCGTGGCCCACACCAGGAGCCCAAACGCGAGGCCCACGACCAGCGGCTCGATGCCCGACTCGAGCGCGACGACCCACATCGCGCTGCCGACCACGAGGTACGGCGCCCCGCGCCGCAGCTTGAATCCGAGCAGCAGCACCAGCGCCACCGCGAACAGGCCGGCCGCCCAGATCAGCGCCGTGACGTCGATCGAGTCGCTGTAGACGAGCGCGATCACGACAAGCGCGAGCAGGTCGTCTGCGATGACGACCGTGAGCACGAACGCCCGCAGGCGGTCCGGAGCCCGCCGGCCGAACAGCGTGAGCAATCCCAGCGCGAACGCCGTGTCGGTCGATATCGCGATGCCCCAGCCCTCCGCGGCCGAGCTCCCGAGGTTGAACGCGAGGTAGATCGCCGCTGCGGCGCCCATGCCCCCGACCGACGCCAGCACCGGGAGCATCAACCGCCGGCGCTCGCGAAAGTCGCCGAGATCGAACTCACGCCGGGCCTCCAGACCGAGCACGAAGAAGAAGAAGAAGAAGAAGAAGAAGAAAAGAAGAAGAACATCATCAGCCCGCTGTTCACCCACTCGCGCAGCGTCAGCTCGATCTCCCTGCCGCCGAGGTCGATCGCGAGCACGGCGTCCCACAGCCCCTGGTAGGAAGAGGCGTCGACGTTCACCCAAACGAGCGCCGCCACCGTCGCTGCGAGCAGCACCGCCGCGCCGCCGATCTCGGTGCGCAGGAACTCCCGCAGCGGGGTCTCGACCCGGCGCGCCCACGCGGTTGTGCCCGACCAGCGCTCCCCGCGGGTCGTCACGTTACGCAAGCAGCCGGCTGGGAGCGGCCCTTGAGAGCTCGGGGACCTCTCGTCTGCGCGTCAAGAGGCTTCGGCCAGTCTCGTGATCGAAGAGGTGGAGCTGAGACGTGTCGACCCACAGCTGGGCCTGCTGTCCCTGCTTGATTGCGCTGGCCGCAGCGAGGCGAGCGACGACTTGAACGCCCTCAGCGGAACAAGCAACGCTCGTTTCGTCTGCGAGCTCTTCCAGCTCACTCGACGAGATCCGCGGCGCGTCGACAGTGAAATGAGCGTAGGAATCAGATCCGAGCGCCTCGAGGACCTCGATCCTGGTCGTGAAGATGTGACCCGACGCTGGAAGTGTCACCAGCATCGCGTCCTCGAAGTGCTCCGGACGGATGCCGACGATCACATCGCGACGGTCACCGCCCTCGCCCGCCTCGAGGCGCCGGCGCATTGCCCGTGAAATGGGCAGGTCTCCGATCGGCGTCCGCACCTGATCTCCGTCGAGCTGGCCCGGTAGGAAGTTCATCGGGGGGGAGCCAATGAAGCCCGCGACGAACAGGTTGACCGGGTGCTCATACACATCGGCGGGTGTTCCCACCTGCTGGATCCGTCCGGCCCGCATGACAGCGATTCGGTCGCCGAGCGTCACCGCCTCGACCTGGTCGTGCGTGACGTAGATCGTCGTCGTCCCGAGCCGCTCATGAAGGCGCGAAACTGCGGTGCGCGTCTGCAGCCTCAGCTTGGCGTCGAGGTTGGATAGGGGCTCGTCCATCAAGAACGCCTTGGGGTCGCGGACGATCGCGCGACCCATCGCAACCCGCTGGCGCTGCCCACCCGAGAGGTTGGCCGGCTTGCGGTCGAGATGAGGCTCGAGATCCAGCACCCTCGCCGCCTCTTCCACCTTTCGGGCGATTTCCTTGCGAGGCGCACCCGCCAGCTTCAGGGCAAAGCCCATGTTCTCGCGCACGGTCATGTGCGGATTCAGCGCGTAGTTCTGGAACACCATCGCGATGTCCCGATCCCGCGGTGCGAGATCGTTCACGACGTGGTCGCCGATCCGGATGACACCCTCGGTGATGTCCTCGAGCCCGGCGACCATTCCCAACGCCGTCGACCTGCCGGAGCCGGAAGGGCCAACCAGGACCATGAACTCTCCATCCGCAATCGCGAGGTTCATGTCCGAGACCGCCTCCACGCCGTCTGCGTAGCGCTTGGTCACCTGTTCGAACACTATGCTGGCCACCCTGGCTCCTCTCTGAGCGCAGCGCGTCGCATGCGCCGGCTGCGCCGGATGGCCGCAAGGCGCCGCTTGCTGCGACTTGATTTCTCATGCGTGTGCGGCTGAGAACCGGCATCCTCAACCGCAGTGTGCGGCCGTGAATCCCCGGTTCAACAGCTCGCCGTGGTCGACGAATCGGCGCGGACGCATCGATCGCGGTGATGCGGTGACGGCCGCGATCCTGCTGGGAAGTCAAGTAGCGGTTCGTGGTGTAGCTCGGGATCGTCGGGGAACGATTCGTGCCCTCAGGCGGCGAGGGTGGTCGTGACCTCCGTCTTGCCGTTGCCGTTTTCCTGTGTTTGCTGATAGTCACCCATGGCTGGGTCGGTGAGGGCTGAGAGTTCCGTTTGCTCGACCTTGGGCGCGGCTAGGGAGTCTTGGGAGAGGTAGCGTCGAGCGACGAGCCACTCGTCGTTTGGTTCGATCCGCAGCATGCCGGCGAGCCGGATCAGGGCGTGGTCGTTGGAGAAGATACCGACGACGTCTGAGCGGCGGCCGATCTCGCGGTTGACGCGCTCGAGCGGGTTCGTGCTTCTGAGCTTGCTCCAGTGCTCGGCGGGGAAGCGGTAGAAGGCGAGCAGGTCGGGCTCGGCGTCGGCGAGCAGCTCGGCGACCTTGGGCGCGTGTGGCGTGAGTTGCTCGAGCACCGCGCTGACGCGTTCGCGCGCGCCGTCGTAGCCGTCGGCGTTGAAGACCTCTCTGAGCGCGGCGGAGACCATCGAGCGCTGGCTCGGTCGGCAGTGCTGGTGCATGTCTCTGACGAAGTGCACCGTGCAACGCTGCCACGGGCAGGCGAGCACCCGGGCGATCGCGGCCTTCAGGGCCCTCATGGGCATCAGACGCACAAGCGGACGCCCGTCCAGGCCGCGGCGACGCAGTGAGCGCAGGAACTCGCGCCAGAACGCTTCAGACTCGATCTGGCCGACGTCGAGCCCGATCACCTCGCGCCGGCCCGTCTCGTGCACGCCGTAGGCGATCACCAGCGCCTTGGAGACCACGTGCGCGCCGTCGCGCACCTTCTCGTGCTTGGCATCCAGCCACAGGTACGGGTAGGCGCCCTCCAGCGGGCGCTCCCGGAACGCCCGCACGTGCTCGTCCAGCCGAGCGCACAGCCGGGAGACCTGGTCCTTGCTCATCCTGACCCCGAGCTGCTCGACCACGCGGTCGACCTTGCGGGTCGAGACAACCAGCCGCACAGACTGCATGAATCGCGCTCCTCGCCGTTGCCGGCGGAGGTGACGGTGACCGCGGCGCAGCATCCGTTGTGCGGCGAGCGGCTGGTGGTCGAGGGCCGCCGGCGGGTCGGTGGCGCGGCGTGTCTGATCGTGCGGCTGCCGGATGGCACGCCGGGCACGATCGAGGTCGAGGCGACGAGCGCGGGCGTGGCGAGGAGCGAGCCGGCGGCGGGCGTGTTGCTGTCGGCCGCGGGAGTGCGCCGGCTGCGGCGGTTGCTGGCGGTGCCGATCGCGGCCAGCGACGACGGCAGCGGCACGTAGGCTCGCCTCCCGAGAAGCGCCAACAACTCGTGGAGGTGAACCTTCGTGCGCGGGCTTGAGTCTACGCCGCATCAGCTTGCCCTGCCGCTGGATGCCCGGGATCGGATCGGCGGGAGGTGGGAGTCGTTCTCGCCCGCTGCGCGGGAGCGGATTCTGCGGTTGCTGGCGGTGGCGATCGCGCGCGTCTTGAGCGATGTCGGGGAGGAGCAGCGATGAGCACGGTCGAGCGTCGGCACCTGCAGCGCAAGGCCTACGTCTACGTGCGCCAGTCCTCGATGGCGCAGGTCGAGCGCAACACCGCCAGCGGCGAGCGTCAGTACGAGCTGGCCGCGCGGGCCGTGGCGCTGGGCTGGGCACGCGAGGAGGTCGTCGTGATCGATGATGACCAGGGCCGCTCGGGCAGGAGCGCCGACGAGCGCGACGGCTTTCAGCGGCTGGTCGCCGATGTCGGGTTGGGGCGGGTCGGGATCGTGCTCGGGATCGAGGTTTCCAGATTGTCGCGCCGCAACGCCGACTGGTACGGGCTATTGGATCTGTGCGCGCTGACCGACACGCTGATCGCCGACGCCGACGGCATCTATCACCCGGGGTTGCACAATGACCGGCTGGTGCTCGGTCTGAAGGGCACGATGTCCGAGGCCGAGCTGCACGTTCTGCGCGCCCGGCTGCGCGGCGGCAGCTTGCACAAGGCGGCCAAGGGCGAGCTGCGGATGGCGCTGCCGGCCGGCTATGAGCACGACGCGCAGGGCGCCGTGCGGATCAGCCCGGATGAGGCGGTGGTCGACGCGATCGCGACCGTGTTCGCGTACTTCGAGCAGCTCCAGAGCGCCCGCCAAGTGATGCTCCGCCTGCAGGAGCAGGGCGGCAGGCTGCCGCGCAAGGCGACCAGCGACCGCCACGTGCGCTGGGAGACGCCGAAGTACAAGGCGATCCACGAGATCCTCACCAACCCGATCTATGCCGGCGCCTACGTCTACGGGCGCAAGCGCACCGAACGGCGCGTCGAGGACGGCGTCATCCGCGAGCGCCAGCGCCGCGCGCCGCGCGAGCAGTGGCAGGTGTGCATCCGCGAGCACCACCCGGGCTACATCAGCTTCGAGCAGTACCTGGCCAACCAGCAGCAGCTGCGCGCGAACTGGTCGCCGCCGCGGGGCGAGGGCAGCGGCGCCGCCCGCGAGGGCCGCGCGCTGCTGCAAGGCCTGATCCGCTGCGGACGCTGCGGCCGGCGCATGCAGGTCGGCTACAGCGGCAAGACGCTCGTCCCGCACTACCGCTGCATCCGCGCCAACCAGCTCTACGGCGCCAAGCGCTGCCAGTCCGTCGGCGGCCGCCGCATCGAGCACGTCGTGCTCGAGCAGGTCTTCGAGGCGCTGCGCCCGGCCGGCATCGAGGCCACCCTGCGGGCGATCGAGCACACCAACGACAACCACCATGCGCGTGTGCGCTCGGCCGAGCTCGACCTTGAGCGAGCGCGCATCCACGCCGACCGCGCGCGCCGCCAGTTCGATGCCTGCGAGCCCGAGAACCGGCTCGTGGCGCGCACGCTCGAGCGCGAATGGGAGCAACGCCTCGCCGATGTCGCCCGCGCCGAGCGCGCGCTCGCCGAGATCGCCGCCCGGCGCCCCGACCCGCTCACCAGCGAGGAGATCGCCTGGTGCCGACACGCGGGCGCCGACCTGCGCGCGGTCTTCGACGCGCCCACCACCAGCCACCGCGAGCGCAAGCAGCTGCTGCGCGCCATCCTCGCCGAGGTCGTCGTCACCGTCGACCGCCAGAGCGACCCGCACGTCGCGCGGCTGCAGATCACGTGGGAGGGCGGCGCCGCGACCGAGCACACCGTCAGCCTGCCGCACACCGCCAGCCCCACGCGCGCCACCGACCACGACACGATCGCGCTCGTGCGGCGCCTGGCCGAGCACTACCCCGACAAGCAGATCGCCGCGATCCTCGCCCGCCAAGGCCGCCGTACCGGGACCGGCAAGCCGTTCACCGCGCACCGCGTCGCCGGCCTGCGCAACTACCACGCCATCCCCGCCGGTCCCGTCCGAGCACCCGCCCAAGATCACAACGTGGTCACCATCGCCACCGCCGCCCAAGAGCTCGGCGTCTCAACCGCCACCGTGCACCGCTGGCTACGCGAAGGCTTCATCACGGGCCAGCAGATCACGCCCGGCGCGCCGTGGCAGATCCAGCTCACCGACGAGCTCCGTCGACGCGTCTGCGAGCAGGCACCCGACGGCTGGCTGCCGCTCGCCCAGGCCGCGCAGGCGCTCGGCGTCGCCCGCCAGACCGTGTTGCACAAGGTCCAACGCGGCGAACTCGCCGCCGTCTACGTCCACCGCGGCAAGCGCAAAGGCCTACGAATCCAGGTCACACCCGACCAAGCTGGACTGTTCGAGAACGACATCCAAGAGGAGGCGCAGTGCTAGACCAACGCCACGCCGTTGACGTAGGCCTCCGGCACGACACAGACCAGCGCCTGCTCGGCCCGCCGGCGCGGCTCCAGAAACAACGGGAAGTACCCCGGGCCCGAGCGCAGCCTCGGGATCGCCAGCTCGATCGCGCCCACGCGCGTGTCCCAGACCCGGTCGCGATACCCATTGCGCCGCTCCGGTGCCCGCTCGCCGAACTCGGCGCCGATCATCGCCGAGACCTCGGCCCCCATCAACGCGTCGACCAAGAACCGCACCGACTCACAGATCACGTCAGCCTGCTCAGAACCCATCAGCTTGTCGACCGCCTGCGCAGCGGTCATCCTGCCCTCCTCGGCCATCGTCGCACTTCTCCTTCGTCAGTCGCTTGGTGGTGACCGACGATTCGAGCCGCCCGGTGGCCGACCCTTCCCCAGGACGCCGCCGAACGCGCTGTTACACCACTTCTACCGACTTGACCAGCTGGGACGCCTCCAACCCGCTGCCGCCACCTGATGCTCGCGTAAGCCTCCCGGAAATCGAAGGCGGCGGCCGCGCTGTTGCGCGACCGCCGCCGTAGCCCGGGCGAGTTGCGTTACATCACCGGGGCGGCATCGTGGATGATCAGACCGAACTTCGCCGGGTCGTTGTCGGAGTCGTCGCGCGGGACGAAGAAGTACTCCGCGCCCGCCGGCTCAAGCGTGACCAGGAGCCGTGCTTCCGCGCCACGCACGGTCAGGCCATGCGGCACGTCCTTCGGGAGCGCGGCGTAGGACCCGGCTTCGACCTCGAACGTCTCGTCACCCACGTACGCAGTGATCGCGCCCGCGAGGACATAGAGGGTCTCATCCTCCCGGGTGTGGGTATGGATCGGCGGCTCGTCGCCCGCGCGCACCAGCCATTCGACGACTGCCCAGTCGCCGCCTGACTGCTCCCCGGCGAGCTTGAGCTCTGTGCTCGTGCCAGCGCCGTGGGTCACGGTACGTCCAGCCCCCGGGCCGGACAGGACAGGCTCATTTAGGGCCATGGTTTGCTCCTTGATCGGAAAACGACTTCCATGGAACACCCCGTGCCCCGAGCATCAACCGCCGTTCACGATCGCGTCATTGCTTGCGTGAATCGGCCCGGAGGCGGGCCCGGCCCGGATCAGTTGGGGCCTTCGGACAGCGAGTCCTTTTGAGAAGCAGCTGGCATGACTGCTTCGGGGATCGCGTTTGCAGGCTCGTCGCGCGACCGGAGACTCGTCAAGATGAACACCGAAGACGCGATGGACGACATCAGCCTGCTCCTGATCACCAAGAAGGCGGGCTACGGGCTGGCGCCGCCCAGATGGCGCGCGACGCTCGATCAGATCAGGTGTCTTCCTGAAGTTCAAGTGCGCCCAGCGTCGTGAGTGCGATAGGCACGTGCCTGACCCGGGTCCAGACTTCATGTTGACGATGACGCCGACGATCTCGAGCATCTCCTCCGGGCCGAAGTGCTCGACGAGCGCCTCGTGGAGGCGCTGGAACGCAAGGCGTGCCGCCCAGTGATCCCGGGGATCAGGCCGGTAGCTGACGTGACGGTCTGCGCCGTGGCCATGGCCCGTCCACAGCCGACGCGTGTGGCGCTCGTGGTCCATCCGACGCGCGTGGTTGCCGAGGCCCGTGCGACCGTCGAGCGCTGGGCCGAACAGCACACGCTCGAGGTCGTCCAAATCCCCCTCGCCGCCGGCAGCGACGCGGTGGCGCCCGGCGATCTCGTCGTCGCGCTCGGCGGCGACGGAACCGTGCTCGCGGCGCTGCGCGCCTCGGCAGCAGCCGGAGCGCCGGTGCTCGGGGTCGCGTGCGGAAGCCTCGGCGCGCTCACTGCGGTTGCCAGCGAACGGCTCGCCGCATCGCTCGAACGCGTATGGGCCGGCGACTGGACCGAGCGCATGCTCCCTGCCGTCGCGATCGAGGTCGCGGATGGACCCGATGCCTGGGCGCTCAACGACTTCGTGGTTCACCGACGCGGCGCCGGGCAGGTCGTCGTCGAACTGTCCATCGACGACGAGCTCTACGTGCGCGTCGCCGGCGACGGGCTGATCGTGGCGAGCCCGCTCGGCTCTACCGCCTACTCGATGGCAGCGGGCGGACCGGTGCTCGCCCCGGATTCAGCAGCTTTCGTCTGCACGCCGCTCGCGATGCACGGCGGCAGCGCCCCACCGGTGGTCGTCCCGGCCGGCGCGAGAATCAGCCTCCAGGTGCATCCCGGCTTCGGCGGGTTCGGCGTCGAGATCGACGGCCACGCGCACCCGGGCGGGGCGCGTGTCTACCGGCTGACCCTGCATCGCGACAAGGTCACGCTCATCTCGCACGGCGAGCCAGGACGGTGGATCGCCGGACTACGGCAACGGCAGCTGATCCTCGACAGCCCAAGAGTGCTCGCGCGCGACGCGCGAGTCGGCTAGAGCGGTCGCTCCCCGTTCCCCGGCAAGGCGAGTGGGTGGCCCGCCTCGACGCCGTTCCGCGTCGCTGCACCTGAAAACGCCGCTGAAAACAAGCAACGCGGCTCATGCGTCTCAATTGTCTTTGGCGCGCGACGATCTTTGGCTCTAGAGTGCGATGTCGATCGGGCGACGATCGCGCAGACAAGGTTGAGGGCCTGGTCCGGGCTAACCGGGTGGAGGTTCGAGTCCTCTTCGGCGCATCGCGAAAGGCCCCGCAAACAGCGGGGTCTTTTCGTTGGGGGATGCTCGCCGTGGCATCCTTGTCGCCCAGCTGACACGGCTTTGACACTGGGCAACGCGTTGGGCAACATCGCGGGCTCGGACGGAAAGCAATGAGCGTCCACGGACCCTAGCCGGGCCGAGCCAAGCCGTGGAAGGCCACGTGGCGTGACCGTGGCCAGCGCAGCAGGCGCTTTGAGACGGAGGATCAGGCACGCGGGTTCGACGCGCTGCCGACCGCGGCCAAGACCGCTCTCGCCGACGGGCGCGCAGGCGATGCTCCCGCCGCCCCCGCGGTCGAGATCGCCGCCGAGATTGAGCTGCCCGAGGGTGTCTTCGCCTATGAGACGGGTGCCGGAACGCGCTATCACTTCAACGCCGGGGGCACGACCCGCCGCGGATTCAAGACCCCCGAGGCGGCGCTGAAGGAAAAGGGCCGCTTCGACGAACGGCGAAGCCGCGGTCAGGTGGCGATCGGACGCGCGCGCTTCGAGCCGACCTGGGAGCGCTATCTGGCCTACAAGCGGCCGCGCATCAGCGAGGGCGCCTACGAGAACCTCGAGCGTGACGGCCTCAATCACATCCTGCCGTTCTTCGGTGCCCGACAACTGCAAGCGATCGATGGGACGGTCGTCGAGGGCTGGATGGACCCGTTCACCGGGGGCGTCGAGGACGGCAAACGGGCCTCCAAGACGGTCAACAACTGGCGCGCGCATCTGTCGGCGTTCTCCAGTGGTGCCGCTCGCGCCCCGACCTCCCGATCGTCAGCAACCCGTGCGAGTTCGTCGAGCCGCTGCCCGTGCGCGGGGAGGAGATGACATTCCTCACGCTGCAGCAGATCCCCGTCTACCTCGAGTGCTGCTCGCCGGTCCTTCGGCTGCTGGCGTGGTTTCTCGTGCAGACCGGCGCGCGGGTCTCCGAAGCCGTGGTCGTGCGCATCGTCGACCTCGACCTCGACAACCACGTCGTGCGCATCTACCGCCAGCGCGACCGCAAGCGCGGCGCGGTCGGGACCAAGCCGACCAAGAGCACCGGGAGGTTCCGCTCGGTCAGCCTCGGCCCGGAGCTCGTGCAGGCGCTGCGCGACATGCTCGCGCTACGGGCCGAGCATGGGATCGGCGACGACGGCTGGCTATTCCTGTGCCCGCCGCCGAGCCGCGGGCGCATGCCAAGCGCACCCAGCCCGTGCCGCCGCATCGCAAGACCGTCAACGACTGGCACGAGGCGGCATTGGCCAAGCTCAACGAGCGTCTGAAGCTCGACGGGTCCGACGTGCTCGACATCACCTTGCACGGCCTTCGCCACACGGCGGCGTCATGGCTGGCCTGCGGGCACAACCTCTACTACGTGCAGCGCCAGCTCGGGCACTCCTCGTCGAAGATGACCGAGCGCTACGCGCACCTGGAGCTCGACCCGCTGCGCGACGGCGCCGCGGTCGTCGAGGCGAAGATCCGCGAGGCGCGCCAGTAGGCGCTCGCCGCGGGCCGGCACGTCGAGTTGAGCCGGCTGAGTGTGTCGGCGTTGGGCCGCCAGCCACGAGGGGCGTCGTCGACGTATTCCTCGAGGTCGGAGCGGACGAAGCGCAACGGCCCATCCCGACCCCGAGACGCACATGCGGGATGCGGCTCGATTTCGCGCCTCGTAGAGCCAGCCGCGAGACACGTTGAGCATCCGTTGGGCTTCCGGGACCTTCATCAACGGCTCGTCGGTCACGATGGCCCCGCCCGTGCCTGGCGACGGCGGCTTGCGACGGCATCCCGGCTGAGCGAGCTCGCAGACCCGACCAGCGGATGACGTCTGCCACGGCAGTCGCGGACATTGGCTCGCGCTGGAGTTCGATCGTGGGCGCGTGCTTGTCTCATTGCTCGCCTAGCCGCAATTTCCGGGTTCGCGGCCGCGTGCCTGCCAACGCCCCAGCTCACCGCCGGCGCGGGCGCGGGGCCGGGATCGCCTCGACGGCTCATGGCCATCGTCCGCCCGCGCGCCCGCGCAGATCGGCGCAGTCCGACTGCAATACGGCGGCGGATCGCGGCCGGCCTTCGCTCAGACGCAGGCCTCGCCTGCACGCTCGCCGCTGTCGGCGGGCCTCAGGCCGCGAGCGGCTCGCGGAGCTTGTGCCGCGCGCGCTGGAGCGCATTGTTGACGGCTCGGACGCGGATACGCAGCGTGGCCGCAATCTCGTTGTGCGAGCGGTCGTTGCTCGCGAGCGTGAGGGCGCGTCGCTCGAGCGGCGAGAGTGTGCGCGTGCGGGCGATCAGCGCCTGCAGCTGCTCGCGGGCGAGCGTCTTGGCCACAGGGTCGTGATCTCCGCCGTGGACACACGCCGCGCCGGTGGTGCGGACTCGTTGGCGACGCTGGGCACTGGCGTCGTAGTCGACCGGGAGTTCGCCAACCGTGTAGGCGTCCTTGGCGCTGCCGTCGGCGACGCCGAGCGGCATGCCCACTGTGAGGACGTGATGCTTGCTTGGGTGCCGTCCCGTTGACCGGGGAAACGTAGTGCGGACGTAGCCTCCGCTTTTGACCTGAGAAGTCGAAGCGTTGGAGGTACGTCCGCATGGCGAAGATAGTCCCGAGCGAGCGGCTGCGCCGCGAGCTCGACGAGGTTCTGGCCGGCGTCGGGGACCACGACGATCCGGTCGAGGTGGTCGCGCGCCTGGGCGCGCGGGTGATCTTGCAGCAGGCGCTCGAGGACGAGGTGACCGAGTTCCTCGGTCGCGAGCGTTACGAGCGTGGCGGCGAGGGCGGTGAGGGCTACCGCAACGGCTATGAGCCGCGCGTGGTGAAGACGACGAGCGGGTCGATGGAGCTCGAACGCCCGCGCGTGCGCAACGCGGCCGACCTGGGGTTCGAGAGCCGGGTGATCGGCAGGGGCGTCGCCAGAACGCACGCGCTGGAGGCGCTGATCATCCTCGGCTTCCTCCGCGGTCTGTCGGTGCGTGACGTCGAGGCGTTGCTCGAGGAGGCGCTCGGTGAGCAGGTCGTCGGCAAGTCGACCGTCGCGCGGGTCTGCCAGGACACCCGCGAGCGCTACGCGGCGTGGTGTGAGCGCCGGCTCGACGATCACGATCTCGTGTACTGCTACCTGGACGCGATCTACCTCAAGCTCAGGCCCGACGACGAGCCGGCCGAGGGCGTGCTGGTCGCCTGGGGCCTGACGCTTGAGGGCCAGAAGATCCTGCTCGGGCTGCAGCTCGGCTCGCGCGAGAGCTACGAGAGCTGGCTGGACTTCGGCCGTGACCTGCAGGCGCGCGGGATGCGAGCGCCCGCGCTGATCATTGCCGACGGCGCACCCGGGATCTGGAAGGCCACGCGCGAGCTCTGGCCGGCCGCGATCGAGCAGCGCTGCACGGTCCACGCGCTGCGCAACATCACCAGCAAGCTGCCCGAGCGACTGCACCGCGAGGTCAAGACGCGCTACTGGGCGGTCCTGGACGACGCGACCAGCGCGAGCGACGCCAAGCACGGGCTGCTCGCGCTCGCCGGCGAGTACCGCAACGCGTACCCGTCGGCGATGCGCACGATCGACGAGCACATCGATCAGCTCGTCGCGCACCTGCGCTTCCCGCTCGAGCACCGCAAGCGCACGCGATCGACGAACCTGCTCGAGCGCACCTTCGTCGAGGTCCGCCGGCGCACGAAGATCATCGGCCGCTTCCCCGGCGAGACCAGCGCGCTGTCACTGATCTGGGCAGTGCTCGAGCTCGCCAGCCGCGGCTGGCGCGGCATCACCATGACCCCCAGAGCGGTCGCCGAGATCGAACGCCTGCGCCGACGCCGACAGCACGCTGCGAGCGAGCACTCGACCGAGGAGGTGATCGCCGCCTAACCTTGCCTCACAGCGGAGCTACGTCAACACAAAGTCCCCGGCACCTGGGACGCCACCCTTGCTTGCGTGGACGGCGTTGCGGGCTTCGCGGATGGAGCACAGCCAGGCGAAGTTGCTGAACGGAACGCCGCGGGCGGGGTCCCACGTGCGCATCGCGTCCACCAGGCCCATGCGCGCTTCCTGGGCCAGGTCGTCGGCCTCGCCGCCCGGGCAGGTACAGGCGGCGAGCGATGAGGCGCATCATCGGTTCGTACTGGGAGAGGACGCGGGCCGGCGCGGTGCGATCGCCGCGGCGCGCGGCGAGGATCATGCGCCGCTCGGGGCCGGTGGTTGGACGGGAGCGTGCGGGCTGTGGGTGCCATGGAGCCGACCGTACGCGCGGTCTTTGACGATTCGGCGAATCAACTCCACCAGTACGGTCGGACGCCCTGCTCCCGGAGGCTGACGGCGCGACGACGTGTGACGCGTTCGTGCCGGACTGTGACGTCGAAACTCCGTCGAGAACCAGCAGCGCGCGATGGTCGCGTCGCGCGATCACCTGGCTAGGCGATGACTCGCTCTCGTGGTCGACTGCGGCCCTGACGGTTACCTGCCCGGCGGTGACGGCGACCACCTCCAGTGACGGGTTGACGTCGCGCATCGCCGGGTCGCAGGCGCGGATGGTGCTGCTTGCCGTGCAAACATCGTCGACGAGGAGCACGCGGATGAAGCTCCTGCACCCCATCCTCCACCAGGAACGCCGTGTCGTACGTCGCCGCGCAGGCGCCGTTTGGAGATGGGCTCTGAGAGGCTGAGTACCTGGCGCACCGGACGACCGAGGAGGCGCGATAGCTCGCCCGCGAGCAGACGGGTCCGGTGTACTCCGCGCTACACACACGCCCGTTGGCCGCGGGAAGCCCGGCCGTCACGAGTGGTGCGTCTGCTTCGTCGCGGCGTGCAGCGTGAACGTCTTCGTGGACGTCGCGCCGCCGGCGGGAGTGGCGGCAAGCCGGTAGCGACCCAATGCGAGCCTGGACGACGGCGTCCACGCGACGCTGTTGGCGCCGAGCTTGGCGTCGATCGCCTTCGGGGCCCTCGAGACCGGGACGAAGCGCGTGCAGCGCGTGCCGCGCGGGTGCGTGCGGGAGCGCGCGAGGCAGCGCTTGCCGACCTTGATTCCGGTCGCGAGTCGCTGCAGCTTGAACGTCACCCGTGCGGCTGCGATCGAGAGCGTGAACCGGACGCGCTCGGCATGGCCGCGCCCCACGGTCGACGGACTGAAGCTCAGCTTGCTCAGCAGCGGCGTGCCCGGTGCGGTCCGCGCGCCAACGGCCGCGATCGTCAGCGCGGCGCTGTCGGCGCTCGCGGTGCCGTACGGATTGGCGACCGACTCGCGGCAGGCGACGGCGTGACCGACGTCGGCGGCCGGCACTGGGTAGGCACCGGCGGTCTGGCCGGGGAGCACGGACCCGTCGCGCGTCCACTGGAAGGCGATCGTCAGCGGCTGATCGCCGGTCACCGTGGCCGTGCAGGTCAAGCTCGAGCCGGCCGTTGCCGAGCCGCCGAGGACCGGTGGCGCGATCGCCGGCGGCTGGCCCTCGAACGCGCCGATGTCGCACGGCGACGACCGCGGCAGGCCGCGCTGGTCGGAGGTCAGGGCGAATCCACCATCGTCCGTGCACGCCGGGGCGCCTCCGATCGCCGGGCTGCCGGCGCCCAGCGCCATCGTCGCGGTCGGGCCGCCGTTGTCGGCCAGCGCGCCGAGCAGCGGCGACGTGTCGCTCTTGTCGCCGTTGACCGCGGTCGCGATACACGAGTGGGTGCTGTCGATGTTGTGCCCGCCGTCGGTGAACATCGCGGTGGAGATACTGCAGTTGGCGGCCGCGGCCGTCCCGGCCACGCCGCCGCTGACGATCGAGTCGCCGAGGCGCAGCGACGCGTTGTACAGCTCGATGTTGCCGCCCGAGCTCTTGTACACCGTCCCCGGCGCTCCGGCGCCGCCGCCGCCCACGCCGCCGGGCGCTGCGGCGGGCGTCTCGGCCCGGTTGTCGGCGATCGTGACCGACGCAAGCGTCGCCGAGGCTCCGTTCATGTTCATCAGGGCGATCGCTCCGCCCTGTCCGCCAAAGCCCGCCCCGCCCGCTCCCCCATCGGCCAGCAGGCCGCCGTGGCCGCCGCCACCACCCGCAGCGGCGCCGGCGACGTTGCCGGTCAGCGTGACGTTGGTCATGCGCACGACGCCGTTGGAGAAGACCGCTCCGCCGTTGGTCGGGTTGCTGGCGATGCCGCCGTCGCCGCCGTCGCCCCCCATCGCACCGCCGGCGCCGCCGGTGCCCCCGGGGCCCGGCACGGAGACATTGTTCGCGATCAGCGAGTCGCGGACGACGATCGTCGAGCCCATGCCGCCGGAGAACGCGGCCGCGGAGCCCTCGCCGTCCTTGCCCCCGGTTCCACCCGTCGCAAAGCCGGTTCCCGCGCCGCCTGCGCCACCCTGGCCGCCGAGCGCTCTGTTGCCGACGATCGCGACCCGGGTCAGCGTCAGCGGCGAACCGACCAGCGCGCCGAACGCATAGCCGCCCGCACCCCCCGCCCCGCCCGGTGCGCCCACCCCGCCCGGCGCGCCGGCCGCTCCCGCGCCCCCGTCGCCGGCGATCGCGGTGTTGTCGGCGATGGTGGCGTCGGTGACCGTCAGCGCCCCAAACGCGGAGACCGCTGACCCCACAGCCTGTGACCGGGGCCGCCGGCCGCGCCGAAAACCGCTCCAGCGCTGCCGTCCGCAGCCACGAGGTGACCTCCCGTGACGGTCAGGCCGCTGAGCGTGAACGGGCTCGCGTCCGCGCGGATCACACGGGCCTGAGCGGTCTGCCGGATCGTGGTCGCCGCGCGACCGGCGCCGACGACGGTGATCGAGTGGCCGGCGGTCAGCTGCCCGAACGTCAGCGTGTAGACGCCGGCAGCGAGCTGGACGGTGTCTCCGTCCTGCGCGGCGGCGAACGCGCCGCGCAGCGAGCATCCGCCGGCGGGCACGGGAGGCGTTCACGACGTGCCTCCGAGGAGCGGGTCGTCGAAGCGGTTGGCGGCATACGTCGTCGCGGCCAGCGCGGCTGGGGGAACGCGGCGAGGATCGCGACCACAAGCGCACCCCGGAGCAGGAAGCGGCGAGTCTGCTGGAAGAGGTCGTGGTTGGCAAGCCCCACACTCGCACGTTATGACCGGCCTTGGCGGCGAGACATCGGCTCCTCGCCGCGACGTTGATGTGGACTTCTAACCCCGATCCTGCGTTAACCGGTCGCGCCCCGGGGGTCCGGGGCGCGGTGTTGTCCGGCTGAGCAGGGATTCTTCGGCTTGTCGAGAGTCGTGAGTCCCGGTTCAGGAGGTCACCTTGCGGGTGAAGCGCGATGGGCGCGATGTGAAGGTAGAGGTCCGGGCGGATGGACAGGGGTTGGTGTCGCATGCGGGCGCGGCGCTGATCGCTGAGACCGCCGATCGGCTTGGACTGATCAGTGCGCTCGATCGCGCGCTCGGGGGTCTGTTTGAGCGCACGCCGACGCACTCGCCCGGGCGCGTGGTGTGCGACTTGGCGGTGATGCTCGCCGACGGCGGCGACGCGCTGTGCGATCTCGGGGCGGTGCGCGAGCAGGCGCCGCTGTTCGGGCCGGTCGCTTCTGACGCGACCGCCTATCGGCTGATCGAGCGGATCGCGGCCGACGCGGGCGCGCTGACGCGGATCCGGGCGGCGCGGGCGGAGGCCAGGGCGCGCGCGTGGCGGCGCGGTACGCGGCCACGGCTGGTCGTGATCGATCTCGACGCGACGCTGCTGACCGCGCACTCCGACAAGGAGGGCGCGGCGGGCAACTATAAGGGCGGGTATGGGTTTCACCCGATGCTCGCCTATCTGGACGGTTCCGAGGAGGCGCTCGCTGGCCGGTTGCGGGCGGGCAACGCGGGCGCCAACACGGCCGCCGACAAGATCGCCGTGCTCGACGCCGCGCTGGCCCAGCTGCCCAAGAGCGTCGCGGCGCACGAGCAGATCCTCGTGCGGGCCGACAGCGCGGGCGCGACGCACGAGCTGACGGACTTCTGCCGTGACGGCAATCTGCGCTTCTCGGTCGGCTTTGAGCTCACCGAACCGATCCGCGAAGCGATCCTCGCGATCGGCGAGGACACCTGGACTGCGGCGCTGACCCAGGACGGCGTGCCGCGCGACGACGGCGCCTGGGTCGCCGAGATCACCGCGCAGCTGGACCTCTCGAGCTGGCCGGCCGGATCGAGGATGCTCATGCGCCGCGAGGTCCCCCACCCCGGCGCGCAGATGAGCTTCACCGACCACGACGGACACCGCTTCCAGGCCGTCCTGACCGACCAGCGCGACGAGGACATCGCCTACCTGGAAGCACGCCACCGCGGCCATGCGCGCGTCGAGGACCGCATCAAGGCCGGAAAAGACACCGGCATGGCCAAGCTGCCGTTCCGCGACTTTGCCATGAACGCCGTCTGGCTTGAACTGTCGCTGATCGCCCAGGACCTGCTCGCCTGGACCAAGACGCTCGCGCTCGACGGCGAACTCGCGCGCTGCGACCCCAAGCGCCTGCGCTACCGCCTGCTGCACACCGCCGGCCGCCTGACCTTCCACGCCCGCCGAGCGATCCTGCACCTCGACCGCGACTGGCCCTGGGCCGCAGAGCTCGCCGCAGCCTTCGCGCGCCTGCAGGCACTCCCGCAACCAACGCGCTGAACCGCCCGCGCCACACCCCGCCAGCACCGCCGACATGCCCGCCGATCCAACCCGGCGACATCGACGTGCCCGCCAACCACGCGTTTGCCCGAAAACGCACCCGCACGGCCGCCGGACCCGACCGCCTAACCGCCGTCGACACCCGCCACAGGCCCCGATCGCACTTACCAGAACGCGATCGACTCACCGCCAGCCGCTTAATGCACGATCCGGGCTAACGCGTCCGGCGATCTGCGTTCGCTGCATCGACGCGCGACGGCGTCGAGGCAGAGGTCGCCGGGAGCGCGGCCGGCCCCGATGTGGCTGCGCATGTGCGCGGGCGAGTGTGTGAGCACCCCGGCCGCTGCTCGGTTCGCCGCGAAACACCACAATCACGGCGCCATTGCCCACGACGGTTGCCGGCTCACTCGCGCGTCCGGCGCGTTGGGTTGGAACGCCGCTTGAGATCCGGGCGCGAGGGGCTGAGTCGCTCGGCGACTTGCGGCCGTCATCGTCACGTCGAGCTCCGTCGGGTATGACCAGGCACCGTAGTCGTCCCCACCATCCTCGGCCGTTCGCACGGATGCGCTGATCTCCCAGCGGACGCACGATTTCGAGGCGACCCTGCTGCGAGTTGGGTCGTGCGCGGTGCGGCTGGTCTGGCGCGACCCACATCGATGATTGGGGACGGCAAGTTGCCGAGAGTCGGATGGCTATCAAGGGCGGCACCGGAGTTCGGCACGGCGCTGCCGAGGTGGCGCGCCCGCCTCCTCGCGCTGGTGACGACCGCCCGCGCGCTGCCGGCGAGTGTCGGTCTGTGCCTGGGCGCGCTGATCGTGCTGCCTCCCGCCGCCGCACGGGCCGCCGGCAACGGCTTGATCGCCGCAGAACTGTCCTACGAGGACTGCACCGGCGCGACGGTCTTCTCGAGCGGGCGCCCGGCCGACGTGGGCTGCGTCTGGGGAACGCGCGGGATCGTGGTTGTGCGCACCGACGGAAGCGGTGCACGCCGGCTGCCGTTGCCGGAAGAGACGTGGGATCCGCAGTTCTCAAGTGATGGGGGGCTCATGTCCTTCTTGAGCGAGTCCGGGTCGGAGCTCTCCGTCAGTACGCCCGACGGCCGGTCGATACGCCGAATCGACCACACCGGCCGGCCAGCCGCGTATTACGGGGCCGAGTGGTCGCCGCGGGGGCGGACGCTGGTCTTCTCACGCTCGGTCGGTGAGCTCGAGCAGACCGCCACACTGATCCGGGTCGACCCCGCCGGCGGGGATCGGCGCCAGCTGGGCATCGGTCGCTGGCCGGTCTGGTCCCCCCGAGGGGATCAGATCGCCTATGTTCGGGGCTCGCCCGGATCCGCACACCATCCGCTGCGACTGATGCTCATGCGTGCCGACGGCCGAACGGTCAGAACCCTGCGCACGATCTCCGGGCCGGCGCCGTCCGATCAGGTCGACGTGGAGGTCGTAGGTTGGTCGCCCAGCGGGCGCAGCGTCGCCTACGAGCTCACGGACGCGTCCGGCACGCGTCGTTACGCGATCAACATCCGCACCCGCCGCGTCGGCGCGGTTCGACCTCCTCGCGAGGGTGTCGTCTCGCCCGACGGCCGCTTCATCGCCTTCAACCACGACAGCGGTATCTTCGTGGCGCGGCGAGACGGCAGCGCGGCCCGGCGGATTCTCGGACCGCCCACGCCGTGGAACGCCGACCGGTACAAAGTGTCCGACTGGCAGCGGCTCCCGTAGGGCCCGAAGCGGCGGCGACCAGCCAGCCGCCGCCGGATGCAGTCGACGCCGTACGTCGTCACGTGGCCCGAAGCGCGGGGAGCGCACGCGCTCGAACGCTCTCGCAGCCACCGGGAGCGACAAACCGATCGGCGGACTTCGCTGACGCGGCCGCGCGTTCACGTCGAAGTGACAAGCGGAGTTCTGGCGCGACCGGTTCGGCGGGTGGACGCTCGCCGGCCCGTGGCGCGTTGCGGCTCACATCGCCCTGCCGACGCCCGGAGGCAGTCTCACGCGCCGTCTTTGTGCGGCGCTCGGCTTTCCCACCCCCCAGACGGCGGATCAACACAGATGGCGATCCTTCATCCGGGGCGTAGCGTCGAGTCATGTCCGGCGCAGGGAAGCTCCGGTTGGGACTGGCCGTCCTGGCCGCCACACTCGCGGTCGCTGACCCGGCATCGGCGGCGTTCCGGTACGGGGCGCCGAGCGGGACCGGCACGGCGTGCACCGTGCCCCTGCCGTGCTCGCTGGCGACGGCGATCACGTCCGCCGTCGCGGGCGACGAGGTGCTCGTCGCGGCCGGCAACTAGTGTCCCGCGCCTGAAGTTCGTTAGATAAGTTGGTAGTCTGGTGTATGGCCAGAACCGGACGCCCGCTCGCTGCGCTTGAGTTGACCGACGTCGAGCGCGCGCAGTTGGTGCGCTGGGAGCGTCGGCGCCGGTCCTCGCAGGCGCTGGCCTTGCGTTCGCGGATCGTGCTCGCGTGCGCGCAGGGCGCTTCGAATATGGAGGTCGCGGCGGCGCTGGGGATCTCGCAGCCGACGGTCGGTAAGTGGCGTCGACGGTTTTGTGAGTTGCGTCTTGACGGGTTGGTGGACGAGCCGCGGCCGGGCCGCCCGGCGAGCGTCAGCGCCGAGCAGGTCGAGGACGTCGTGGTCGCGACGTTGGAGTCGGTGCCTGAGAACGCGACGCATTGGTCGCGTCAGAAGATGGCCGAGCGCTCGGGGCTGTCGGCCTCGACGGTCGGCCGGATCTGGCGGGCGTTCGGGTTGCAGCCGCATCGCTCAGAGACGTTCAAGCTCTCGCCCGATCCGCTGTTTGTGGAGAAGGTCTATGACATCGTCGGCCTGTACCTTGACCCGCCCGAGGCCGCGGTCGTGCTGTGCGTGGACGAGAAGAGTCAGGTGCAGGCGCTCGCGCGCTCCCAGCCGGCGTTTCCGATGATGCCCGGCATGCCCGAGCAGCGCACCCATGACTACTTGCGCCACGGTACGACGAGCCTGTTCGCCGCGCTTAACACCGCCGACGGCAGCGTGATCTCCAGCACGCACCGCCGCCACCGCGCGATCGAGTTCAAGAAGTTCCTGGCAAGATCGATACCCAGGTCCCTGAACACCTCGACGTGCACCTGATCGCCGACAACTACGGCACTCACAAAAGCCCCGCGATCCGATCCTGGCTGGACCGTCACCCGCGCTTTCACATGCACCACACCCCGACCTACGCCAGCTGGATCAACCAGGTCGAGCGCTGGTTTGCCTACCTGACCCAAGACCTGCTCCAGCGCTCAGACCACCGCTCAGTCCAAGCCCTCGAGCGCGACATCCGCGCCTGGGTCAAAGCCTGGAACGAGAACCCACAACCGTTCATCTGGACCAAGACCGCCGAAGAAATCCTGACCTCAATCCAGCGACTTCTACAACGAATTAACGGCGCGGGACACTAGACGATCTCCTCAACGATCGCGGTGCCCGCGTCGGTCATCGTCCACGGCGACTATGCGCAGCCGCGGCCGCAGCTGCAGTTCGGCGCCACCGCGAGCGCGGCACTTGCGACCGCGGCGAACGACAAGCTCGCGCATCTCGCCCTGACGCTCTCCGGCGGGTCAGCGCGCGGTATCGCGAGCGCGAGCGGGGCGAACCAGACGCTCGACGACCTCGTCATCACCGGCAGCGTGAGCGACCAGGACGGGATCGTGCTCGCGGGCGCGCCCGGGTCGACGATCCGCAACACCGTCGTGCACATGACCGGGAGCACGTCCACCGGGATCTATGTCGCGAACTCGTCGCCCCTCACGCTGCGCAACGTCACGTCGGTGGTCGGCACCGGCGCGAACTCCTACGCGCTCGAACTCCACGCCGAGGCGGGCGGCACGACCGCGGGGACGGTCCGCAACGCGATCCTGCGCGGCAACCAGGACATCTTCGAGAGCATCGGCGGCTCCGGGACGGTGAGCGCGAACGTCGACTACTCCGACTACCGGCCCGCGAACTCCAGCGGGACGATCGTGGCCGGCACGCACAACACCACCGCCGAGCCGGTCTTCGTCAATGGCGACGCGCTGCTGCACGAGGCCGCCGGCTCGCCGACGATCGAGGCGGGCGGCGTCGAGAGCGTCGGCACGATCGACCAGTACCTCGACATCGACGGCGACACCCGCGACCTCGGCGCCGCGCCCGACATCGGTGCCGACGAGTACGTCGGCGTGCGCTCCGTGCGCTACGCCAGCCCAAGCGGCGCGGACAGCGGGACGTGTGCCGTGGCGACGCCGTGCTCGCTCCTGCGCGCGGTGAACTTCGCCACGCCGGGCGACGAGATCGTCGTGGCGTCCGGCAGCTACGCGCTCACCGCCGACCTCAATGACTCGCTCAAGGCGCTCAACGTCCACGGCGCGGCCGGGCAGCCGCCGCAGCTCACGATCCCCGCCGCGGGCGGCCCCGAGGTGTGGATCGGCACGGGCGGCACGCTGCGCCACATCGCCGTCGCGGCATCCGCAAACAGCACCGTCGCCGTCCAGGGACGCGGCCTGCGCGAGACGATCGACGACGTCGTCGTGACCAACAGCGGCAGCCAGACGACGATCGTGACCGGCGCGATCCGGCTCGGATCGGCCTCCGGGTCGGTCGTTCGAAACAGCGTCGTGCAGGCCACGGGCTCGAACGGCCTCGGCATCTACGTGCACGACTCGACGTCTGTCACGGTCATCAACGACACGGTGATCAGCGCGTCGCCCGCGTACGGCCTCTACCTGCTCGCGACGTCGGCGCGCGCCGCGAACTCGATCTTCCGCGGCGGCTACTACGACGTGTACGTCACCACCAGCAGCGATCTGTGGATCGACCACTCGAGCTTCGGCACGCGGACGACATCCACGCGCCTGTGGGAGGGCGCGGGCAACCAGTCGGCGCAGCCGCTGTTCCGCGCCGGCGACGCGCTGTTTCATCAGGCGGAGGGCTCGCCGACCATCGACGCCGGCCTGACGGATCCCATGATGGGCAGCGCCGACATCGACGGCTCCGCGCGCTCGATCGGTTCCGCGCCCGACATCGGCGCCGACGAGTACACGGCGCCGCCCGTGGTGACGGCCGGAGCACCTAGCAGCGTCGGCGTGACCTTCGCGATGCTGGCGGGCACCGTGAACCCGAAGGGCCTGATGACGAGCGTCCACATCGAATACGGCACGTCGACGGCCTACGGCTCCCAGACCGACCCCCAGTCGCTCGGCGCGCTCACGAGCGCACAGCCGGTGCAGGCGACACTGACCGGCCTGTCCGCCGACACGCTCTACCACTACCGGCTCGTCGCCAGTAACGCGGACGGCACGACGGCGACCCCGGACGCGACGTTCACGACGCTCGGGCCCCCGGCGGTGACGATCGACGTGGCCGGCGCCGTGAGCGTGGACGCGGCGACGCTCGCGGGCACGGTCGACCCACGCGGCCTCGCCACGACGGTCCACTTCGAGTACGGCACGACCACGGACTACGACGCGTCGACACCGGACCAGGCGATCGCGTCGGCACGAGCGGTGAGCGCGACCCTGAGCGGCCTGACCCCGGCGACGCGATACCACTACCGGCTCGTCGCCGTCAACGGCGCCGGCACCACGGCGAGCGCCGGCCGCACCTTCACCACCGGCTCGCCGACACCGCAGCCCGGAGGCGGATCACCGCCGCCGCCGGCGACGGTGCGCGACACCACGCCGCCGTCGCTCACGGGCCTCCGGCTCGCCCCGCGCGCGTTCCGCACGCGCAACGGCGCGACGATCCGCTACACGCTTTCCGAGCCCGCGACGGTCACCTTCACGGTGCAGCGCCCGGTGGCCGGGCGGCGCATCGCCGGCCGCTGCGTCAAGCAGACCACGAGCAACCGCCGCAAGGGCCGGCCGTGCACGTTCTACGCGCCGCTGCGCGGGAGCGTCTCACAGAACGCGCAAGCCGGCGCGAACGCGCTGCGCTTCACCGCCCGCCTCGGCGGCCGCACGCTGTCCCGCGGCAGGTACCAGCTCACCGCGACACCGCGCGACCCCGCGGGCCACCTTGGCGCCGCCGTCACGGCCGCGTTCACCGTCAAATGCTGAGCGCTGGCGCGGTTAGCGCTCTTCGGTCGCGTCCCGGAGCGTATGCGACGGTTGGTCTCGTGGATCGTGTGGGCCGTGCAGTTCACGGTGAGGATGTCAGCTCGGGCCCTTTCTTTAGCCTCGAGCGCGGCGATATCAGGTCGTGACCCTGCGGTTGAGCGTTCATCGCCGTGTACTCGCTCGTGATCGGCGCGGTGCTGTTCGGCATCGGACTGCGCGATCACCGCGCCGCGCCGCTGTGGCCGCTCGGTCTGCTCCTGGCCGCGCTGCCGCTGCTCGTCGGGATCACGACGTGGGTCAACGCCTGGCGCCCGATCGCCATCGTCACGCCCGATGGCCTGGCGCCGCACGGCCGCGGCACGCCGATCCCGCGCAACGAGATCACGCGCTTGCAGGTGCTCCCGGGCCGCCGGGTCCCGCGATGCGATCTGTCGCGCCTGGCCTGGGGCCACCCGATCTGCTTCCTGGGGATGGCTGGTCTCGACGAGCTCAACGAGGTCGGCGAAGAGCTCGCCCGCCGCCTCGGGCTGCGGGAGGCGTAGTCGGCACAGCTCGCCCAGTACGCTCCCGAGGGCACACCGCTCGTGGCGCCCTTTCGACGCGTGGCAACCGTGGTTACGACGAGCGCCTTCCTCGCCGCGTGCCGCCCGGGACCGGGGCGGCTCAAGCAAACGGGGCGCCAGCGGTTCGCAGTCAATTGAGGCGGTAGCTGAAGCGCTCGGCTCGAAGCTGGTCGTCGACGACGTCCCGCGGGTCATCGATCGTCGCATGTCCGGCTTGCGCCGTCGGGCCTGCACGATCGAGCGCGATGTCGCTTACCAGCACCAGTATCGAGTGCAGGTAGGTCCGCGCGCTGTCCGCTTCGTTGCGCGTCAGTTCGATTGATGCGATCGTGCGGGTGCTTCCCTTCATTTCGACGCGAGCGAAGTCGGCGCCCTGCTGAACTTCGTAATCCCAGGCGGCGCATTCAACCGTTCGGGTGATCTCGCTCCACCCGGCGGTACATCGGCGCGAGCTGCTCGCGCACGAACTCCTCGACCGACGAGTAGAACAGCTCGCGCGCCCCGGTCGCCGACGTCGGCTGCTGTGTCGACGAGCTCGAGCGGCTCGGCCGCAGCCTCCGGCAGCTCGTCGACACCGTCGGCAGGTTCGAGTCGAGCAGCGCGGCACCCCGCTTCCGCAGTCTCCAGGCTCCTGCGCCGCCCCGACATCGAGCTCACCAAGCGCGGCCTTGCGTTGGCTGAGCCGGCGGCGATGCGGAAAACGTGCAGCGGATCTGCACATTCCTACGGACGCGGGCGCGCCGAGCGCGCAGTAGGGTCAGCCGACTGCGGATCCGGGAGCCGGACCGAGCACAGTCCGGCGCTGTGCGCGACTACGCGCACACCTTCCATTCGGGTCGCGCTCGAGACCTCACGAGGAGGAGGTATCGATGGAAGCTGGCACCACACCCACAGCCGGGTGGACGCCCGCGGACCCAGGCCCGCTCGGGTTGGCGTGTTTCGCGCTCACGACGTTCGTCTTGAGCATGTTCAACGCCGGGCTGGTCGCCGAGACCGGCGAGCCGATCGTGTACGGCCTCGCGCTCATGTACGGCGGGATCGCCCAGATCCTCGCCGGCATGTGGGAGTTCCGGACCGGCAACACGTTCGGCGCTGTGGCGTTCGTGTCCTACGGCGCCTTCTGGCTGTCGTTCTGGGCCTACAGGCACTTTTACCGTGAGGGAGTCGTCGCGGCGGGCGGCCGCGAGAACGCCCTCGACGCGGCCGCGCTGTTCCTGTTCGCGTGGGGGATCTTCACCCTCTACATGCTGGTCGCGTCACTGCGCACCAACGCGGCGCTCGTCGCCGTGTTCACGCTGCTCACGATCACGTTCTTCCTGCTCGCGTTCGGCAACTCCAGCGACAGCGAGAACCTCAGAAAGGCGGGCGGCTACACCGGGCTCGCCACGGCCGCGGGCGCGTGGTACGCGTCGTTCGCGGGCGTGACGAACGCAACATTCGGGAGGACCGTCCTGCCGCTGTGGCCACTACGCCGCTGAGGCGTGCGGCCGGGGCGTCGGTCGCGCCGGCCAGCCATCAGGAGCACCGCCCGGGGCGACCTCGATTGAGGCCCGAGACGCTGGCGTCCACAGTCGCGGGCGTCCGAGAGGAGAAGGGAGGAGCGATGGGAGCAGAACAAGCCGGACCCGCCGTGCCGGGACGCGTCATGCCGCCGGGAGTCTCGGAGGCGCAGATCGCGGTGCACTGGCGTGAGGAGGAGCTCTACGACCCGCCGGCAGGCTTTGTCGCGCAGGCGAACGCGGCCGACGCTGCGATTCGCGAGCGGTTCCGCGAGGAGCATTTCCCGGACTGCTTTAAGGAGTATGCGGATCTGCTGACGTGGGACGCCGACTGGCACACCACGCTCGACACGAGCGAACCGCCGTTTTGGAGGTGGTTCGTCGGCGGGCGCCTGAACGCGTCGGTCAATTGCGTCGACCGGCACCTGGCCTCCCAGCGCAATAAGGCGGCGCTGATCTGGGTGCCGGAGCCGGAGGACGCGGAGACGAAGGCGATCACCTATCAGGAGCTCCACCGCCGCGTGAACGAGTTCGCGGCGCTGCTGCGGGACTTCGCCGGCGTGAGCGTCGGTGACCGCGTCACCTTTCATCTGCCGATGACGCCCGAGCTGCCGGTCTCGATGCTGGCCTGCGCTCGCCTCGGGGTCGTCCACTCGCAGGTGTTCGGCGGCTTCAGCGGCACGGCCTGCGGCCACCGGATCGCCGACTCGGGAAGCCGGATCCTGGTGACGATGGACGCCTACTACCGCAACGGCGAGCTGATCGACCACAAGGCGAAAGCCGACGAGGCCGTGTCGGCGGCGCGCGAGCAGGGCGTCGAGGTCGACAAGGTGCTGGTCTGGCGCCGGCACCCGGGCGAGTACGGGTCGCAGAGCCCGATGGTGGACGGTCGCGACTTCTTCGTCGACGAGCTGCTCGCCGACTACCGGGGAAGCCTCGTCGAGCCGGTCTCGATGCCCGCCGAGGCGCCGCTGTTTCTCATGTACACGAGCGGCACGACGGGCCAGCCGAAGGGCTGCCAGCACAGCACCGGCGGCTACCTGGCTTACGTCGCAGGGACGTCGAAGTACTACCAGGACATCCATCCGCAGGACACGTACTGGTGCTTTGCCGACATCGGCTGGATCACCGGCCACTCCTACATCGTCTACGGCCCGCTCGCGCTCGGCACGACGAGTGTCATCTACGAAGGCGTCCCGACCTATCCCGATCCGGGCCGGCCGTGGCGGATCGCCGAGCGGCTCGGGGTGAACATCTTCCACACCGCCCCGACGACGATCCGCATGCTGCGCAAGCTCGGGCCCGAGGAGCCGAGCAAGTACGACTACCACTTCAAGCACATGACGACGGTCGGCGAGCCGATCGAGCCCGACGTCTGGCGCTGGTATCACGATGTCGTCGGCAAGCGCGAGGCGGTCATCGTCGACACCTGGTGGCAGACCGAGAACGGCGGCTTCTTGGGGAGCACGCTGCCGGCGCTAGAGCCGATGAAGCCGGGCAGCTGCGGGCCGGGCGTGCTCGGCATCTACCCGGTGATCTACGACGAAGCACACAACGTCCTCGAGGCGGGCAGCGCGAAGGCGGGCAACATCTGCATCCGCAACCCCTGGCCGGGGATCTTCCAGACGATCTGGGGCCAGCCCGAGCGGTTCGTGTCGATCTACTACGAGAAGTACTGCCGCGACCACTACAGCACGGACTGGCGCGACTGGCCCTACTTCGCGGGCGACGGCGCCGTGCAGGCGGCTGACGGCTACTTCCGCATCCTCGGGCGCGTCGACGACGTGATCAACGTCGCCGGGCACCGGCTCGGCACCAAGGAGCTCGAGTCGGCCGCCGTCACCGTCCCGGAGATCGCCGAGGCGGCCGCCGTGCCGGTGATCGACGAGCTGCGAGGCCGAGCGGTCGAGATGTACGTCGCGCTCAAGCCCGGGTTCGCTGAGAGCACGGAGATCGCGGAGAAGGTCGAGCAGGCGATCGAGAGGGAGATCGGCAAGATCGCCCGGCCCAAGAACGTCTGGATCGTCTCCGACATGCCCAAGACGCGCTCCGGCAAGATCATGCGCCGGGTGATCGCCAGCATCTCGAACTTCGCCGACGTCGGCGACGTGACGACGCTCGCGAACCCCGAGATCGTCGATGACATCCGCCACCACGTGCAGAGCGAGAAGTCCTCGCGCGGCGAGGTCCCGCGCGAGCTGACCGACGAGGAGAAGGCGGAGATCGCGGCGTTCGGCCACGCAGAGTAGACAGCTCTCGCTCCCGCCGCCCCGGATCGCGCCGCACCATCGGGCGCGATCCACCGGCCCCGACGACGTCGGCGGTCTAGGGCCGCAGGAGACCGGCGTTCTCCGCGAACTCCCGCAGGGCAACGGCCGTCTTCGCGTACCCCAGGAAGGCGCTCGCCTGCCCATGCTCAAGCGCCGCCCAGCAGACCATGTCCGTCAGGCTCAGCGCCTTCTGCGCCAGCTCAGGAAGCATCGACAGCGGCGCGGACTCGACCTCTCGTCGCAGCGCTCCGACCGCGGCCACCCACTCGCGTGGGGCCGGTTGCAGGTCCCCGAGCAACGAGGAGAGCTCCCCCACGATGTACTGCCGAGTCATCGCAAGCGCCCAAAGGAGGTGCACCGAGCATACTCCCGAGGCTGAACCGGATGCAACGTGTGCGTAGGCACGCCGCCAATGCTTGGGGTTCAGCCGACGAGTCAACATCTGCCCAAGCCGGACGCCGGAGAACGGGACTTATGGCACGCGGGCGAGTCGCGCGTGCGGTTCGGATGCCGCCGTCCGTGGCTCCCGGCGACTCGGCGATGAAGTCGTCAATTGGTACGCCGATCGAACCGATCCGTCTCTGAACGTGGAGGTCTAGCTAATTGCCCTTCGTGGGGTCGATCGGCACCGCGGTTGGCTTGGGCCCGGCGGTCGCGGTCGGCCGGGGTGTGCTCGGGGTCGTGCCGGTGCCGGTGCCCGGGCGCGGGTTGTCCGGGGTCGCGGTCGGCGTGACGGTTCGCGGCAGCGGGGTTGTTGTGGCGAGCGGCTTGGGAGGGGCTGGCCTGGTTTTGAGGCTCGGGATCGTGCGTGGGCGGTATGGCCAGCGGTTGTAGCCGGCGGCGGTGAACGCGGCGGCCCCTCGCTTGACGAGCGCTTGGGCAGTGCGTGCCCGGGTCGAGGCGGCACGGAACTTCTCGCGGTCGTGATGGCGCGCGGCGGCGGCGAGATCCGCGTAGGCGACTTTGGCGTGCCGCAGCCCGGTTCGCAGCGTGTCGAGCGAGGTGGTGTCGGCCGGTCCGTGCGCGACCGCTGCGATGGCGTCGGCGGCGTGGCGGTAGGCGGTCGAGATTGTGGCGGCGGCGGACGCCTGGCCGGTGGGCGTCTTTGGCCGTGCGAGGTTTGCGGGGGTAGTGCCGAGCGCGCGATCGAGGCGCGTGAACGCGGCCTTGAGGGCCGTCGCGACTGCGGGGTCGGGGCCTGCGGGGAAGGTCTGTACGCCGGGGGCGCGGAGCGACGCGGCGATCCGGGCGCACTCGGCGTCGATTGGCCCGATGCAGGCCAGCGTGGCGACGCCCTTGGCGGTCGGCGCGGCGTAGACCGTCACGGTGCCGTTGAGGCCTTTGGGGGTCGCGTCGCGATAGCGCAGCGCGCTCAGCCCGCCGTCGTTGCGAGCCACGGTTTCGGGTGCTGGCACTGGGCCGAACCCGGGCGCGAGCAGCGTGGCGTTGTCGGCGCTGGGGGACGCGATCCCGATCACGGCGACGCCCGCGGCTTGGGTTCCCCGGGGAGCCAGCGTGGTCTGGGGGGAGAGCCGCAGGCCGGGAACGTCCAGCCCGACCGGCAGCGGTTTCCACGTGGCGGGCACGCTGGCTCGCAATGGGCCGACGTCGACGTCGATCCGCCCGGGAGCCGTCCCTGCCTGCGCTGGCGCGCCCGCGGTTCCACCGCCGCCGCCCGCGCTAGATGCGGCGATCGCCACGGCGGCGGCGAGCAGCGCCACGGCGCCGGCCAGCAGCGGTTTGACGGGAACCCGGCGGCGGGCCGGGGGCGGGCCGGTCGGTTCGGTGAGCGGTTGCCGGGGCGGGACGGTGGTGGCGTCGGGGGTGCCGGCGGGCGGCAGCCCGAGGCTGGTGAACGGGGGTACCGGCGGGACGGCGGTGTGCGGTGGCGGCGTGTAGGGCCCCGGCGTCGGGCGCTGGTCGGTCGCGTCGGTCAGCCGGGCGCGGCGGTGCCAGCGCGGGCCCTCGAGCGCGTCGATGATCTCCTCGAGGCCGTGCCAGGCCTGCGCCGCGGATTGCGGGCGCTCGGACGGGTTCTTGCGCAGCAGCGAGCCGACCCACTCCGACAGCCGCGGATCGGTACCGGGCCGCACACTCGTGACGGGCCGCGGTTTCTCGCTGACGTGGCGCAGCATGATCGCCATCGGCTCGTCGGTGTCTGCGAACGGCAGTTGCCCGGCCAGCATCTCGTAGGCCATGCAGCCGACCGAATAGAGGTCGCTCGCGGGGCTCACGGGCTGCCCCATGGCCTGCTCGGGGGCGATGTAGTGCGGCGTGCCGAGCGTCATCCCCGTCGCCGTCTTAAACGTCTCCGGCAATGCGGTGCGCGCCTTGGCGATCCCGAAGTCGGCGATCTTGGCGCGCCCGTCGGCGGTGACCATCACGTTCTCGGGCTTGAGGTCGCGGTGGACGATCCCGTGTCGTTCGGCCCACGACAGGCCGGCGAACACGTCCTCGAGCACACCGGCGATCTGCGGCAACTCGAGCGCGTGCACCCGCGAGCGCAGCGACCCGCCCGGGACGTACTCCATCGCGATGTACGGCGTTCCCTCCCACTCGAAGTAGTCGTGGACCATCACGATGTTCGAATGCGACAGGGAGCCCGCGAGCCGCGACTCCCGCAGGAACCGCGCGACGATCGCGGGATCCTCCGAGCCGACGGCGTTGAGCTCCTTGAGCGCCACGAGCCGATCCAGGTCCGTTTGGCGTGCCAGGTAGACCACCGCCATCCCGCCACGCCCCAGTTGCCGCTGGATCTCGTAGCGACCCACGACGCGGACCACCTCAGGCATCGGAACCCTCGATTGTCAGCGCGCGAACATTCACCGTTTGTTGATGACTGTTGAGCAGAACTTGAGCAATTCGGGTTCCGGCCGTGTTTCGCGCGATCATCGCCATACGACGCGCTTAATCGTCCTCCCGCGAGCGCTGCGCAGGCAACCTTCGAGGGACGAAGCTTTCCCGGATGCGGATTCGTCGGCGAGTCACAACCGCGGGCGGGCTGGCGCTCGCGACGATGGTGATGTTGGTCGCAGCGCCGGGCGCCAGGGCGGGGATCTGGCAGCCGGTCGCAGCGCCCAACACCTCAGAGATCATCACCGCGATCGACTATCAGGGCGGGGACCGCTTCTGGATCGCGATGTCCGGCAAGATCTTCAAACGCTCGGGCAACGGCTGGCAGAAGCAGCTCGATCAACCCGGCGTGGTGTTCAACGACCTCGAGTTCAACTCGACCGGCACGATCGGGATCGCCGTCGGCGACGCGCACGAACTGTGGCGCTACAGCGGCGGGCAATGGACCAAGCTGCCGCCGCTCAAGAGCCCCTATCCCGCCGACGCCCAGTATTGCCGGGCCCCCGGCGGGGCGACCTCGGCGCCCGCGAATCTGCCGCTCGGGCTCAACCTGACCAACGTGCGCTGGGTCAGCGACGACTCGGCCGTGTTCGTCACCACCGACCAGAACGGCCGGCTGTTCCGCTCGCTGGACAACGGGGCGACGTGGACCGACATCAATCGCCAGCCCGACGGCTCGTGCCGGATCGACGACGTGATCAAGGACGTCTTCGAGCTGCCGTCCAACCACAACTACATCCTCGCCGAGGGCTACTCCCTGTGGCTCTCGACCAACGGGCTGACCAGCACCGCGGCCAACCGGGGCTACACCTACTGGGCCGACCGGATGCGCGTCGACGAAGCCAACCCCCAGCGGATCTTCGCCGGGGGCGCTCAGGGCTACTCGTTCGGATTCTCCGAAACCGGCGGCGCGAACTTCGCCCGAGCCACGTCTATGAACGGACCCGACCAGCCCAGCTACGACTTCGACGAACAGGGCGGAACCGTCCTCAGTGCCGGCAACGCCGGCTACATCCTCACCAGCAACGACACCGCCCACTCCTACATCCAGCCCGCCGACGGCGCGCTGCTGACCAGCGACTGGCGCGCCGTCGATCTCGCCAGCCCCACCCAAGGCGCGGTCGGAGGACTCAACGGCGCGCTCGTCGTCAGCGACCAGCTCAACACGATCCCCGACATCATCGCCCCGACCGGCACCATCCAGGCCCCCGATACCGCCACCACGGGCAGCGCGGTGACGTTCTCCGCCGCGGTCGCCGACAACAGCGGGGGCTCCGGCATCGACCCCAACGGCTACACCTGGAAGAACGGCGACACGCCCGCCGGCAGCGGCCCGTCGATCACCCTCAGCTTCCCGACCACCGGCTACTACACGATCCGCCTGACCTTCACCGACAAGGCCGGAAACGTCGGCACCGCCACCAAGTCGATCAGCATCACCGCGGTTGCGCCGTTGATCGACAACGACGACCCCACCGGCTCCATCACCGGGCCCGCCTACGCCGTCGCCGGCCAGCCCGCCACGTTCACCGTCAACGCCTCAGACAGCGGGAGCGGGATCGACGAGACCGGCTTCCGCTGGACCCGCGACGGAAGCTTCGCGGGCACCGGACGCAGCGTGTCGGTCACCTTCCCCAAAACCGGAACCGGCGAGCTCGCCGTCACCTTCCGCGACCGCGCCGCCAACCAAGGCGACGCCGAAACCGCGGTCGCCGTCGCCCCCCAACCCGCCGACCGCGAAAAGCCCGTCCCGGTCAACACGCCCAAACCCCAGGCCAAACGCCAAGGCGGCCGGATCGTCATCCCACTCAAAGGCGGATACAAACTCCCGCCCGGCGTCGCCGCCAAGCTCGGCTGCGCCGGCGACATCATCTTCACCCTCAACAAGGCCAAGACCCTCCTCTCCGCCCGCTCCACCAAGCTCAACCAACACTGCCGCTACAGCAAGAGCTTCAGCGTCGCCAAGACCAAGGTCGGCACCGTCAAGACGCTGCGGCTGACCGTCCGCTTCTCCGGCAACGGCTGGCTCGCCCCGGGCAAGAAGACCTACACCATCAAGGTCCCCCACTAAGCGCTGCTGCTCGGGATCGGACTTCGAGATCACGCGTCCCGCGCCTCTCGGTCTGCGCCTGGCCGCGCTTGCGCTTCTCGTCGGGATCAAGATGTGCATCAACGCCTGGCCGCCGATCGCGGTCGTCACGCCCGACGGCCTCGCGCCACACCGTCGCGGCACGCCGATCCCGCGCAACGAGATCACGCACATGCAGGTGCTCCCGGGCCGCAGGATCCCGTATCGGCCGCAACTGCTCGGCATCGACGTCGACCACAGCGGCCTCTGGTGGTCGCAGCGCTCGTGGACGCGGCGGCGGCGATGCGATCTGTCGCGCCTGGCCTGGGTCCACCCGATCTGCATCCCGGGGACTGCTGGCCTCGACGACCTCGAGATCGGCGAAGAGCTCGCCCGCAGCCTCGGGCTGCGGAAGGCGTAGTCGGCACAGCTCGCCCAGCACGCTCCCGAGGAAAGTCCGCCAGCGGCGCACCCCTTCGACCGCGTGCCAACCGCGCCTATGACGTCTCGACCCGACCGGTTGGTAGCTCTGGTCGGTGGGCGGACGTCGTCGAGCACGGCGACGCGAGCCGGATCGGACGGTCTCGAAGTAGCTCCCGCCCACGCGAGCCACGCGTGCTTGTGCGCGCCGGCACGCAAGGCGGCGTGGCCGTGGAGCCGCTCGAGGGGCGCGTGTCGTCATTGAGTAGAAGTGCGCGGCCGAGAGCGGCCCCGCGGCTGCGCCTGAACTCAGCGATCGTCGCGGCGCGCTCAGCGGCTCCGGCACCGCGAGAGCGGCGACCGCCGCCGCGAGCGGCGTCCACACCCACGCCAGGTCGCCGGGAGAACTGCGACGCTCGACGAGCGTAACGCGCACGAGCGGGAAGCGATCCGCGAACGCGCGTAGTTCCTCGTCGCGCAGTGTGCGGGCGTCGATGCCCTCGAACACTCGAGCGGCCAAGACGCTGGCGATCAGTACCTCACGAAGCACTGCGAGGTGGTTGGCGCTGTGCGCAGGGGTTCGACGCGTCCGCGCCAGCCGCCCATTGATCGCGGCGTCAGCCGGTGACGCGGCCGGGCCGCAAGGGGCGGACGTGGTCGCGGATCTGCTCGAACGCCTTCTTGAGCGCGACCCGGTCGCCCGCGTCGAGGTGCGCCAAGAAGTGCTCCTGGACCCCGCGCCGATGCACGACACGCGCCTCGCGCAGGGCCTCGAGCCCCGCGGGCGTGATGAAGACCATGACGACGCGCCGGTCCTCGGGCGGTCGCTCGCGCCGTACGACGCCGGCCTCCGCCATCCGGTCGATGACGCGCGTGAGGCCGCTCTTGCTGGCGAGGATCCGGTCGGCGACCTCGCTCATCCGCAGCCCCTGCTCGGCCTCCTCGAGGTGCACGAGCACGTCGTACCAGCGCAGGCTGAGCTTGCGCTCGGCCTGCATCTCGGCGTCGAGGATGTCGATCAGCGCCCAGGCGGACTCGAGGAAGGCGCGCCAGACGGCGGGACCTTCGGGACTCGAGGTTGACAGTGATACTTCGCTCTGCAAGTGTCCCCATTGCAATCGTTGCGGATGCGACTGATGCAGAGCGTATCAGTCTGAGAGGAGTGATCCTGATGGTGCGCATGTTCGTACGACACCGGGTGGCCGACTACGGGGCATGGAGGCCGGTCTACGACAGCATCGAGGCCGAGCGCGACGCGGCGGGCGTCACCGGCAAGGCCGTGTTCCAGACGGTGGGCGATCCGAACGACGTCACCGTCTGGCACGACTTCGACAGCAGCGAGGCGGCCGAGGCCTTCGCGTCCTCGCCCGCGCTGAAGGACGCGATGCAGCGGGCCGGCGTCGACGGCCGCCCCGAGATCTGGTTCGCCGCCGCGGCCTGATCGCCGCGCGCACCTCGACGAGCCCCCGAGGCCGAGGCCCCGGGGGCTCGGTCACCCGTCCCTACGGATTCGTGGTCGACAACGTCAGCGTCAGCGTCTTGCTGTAGTTGCCGGTGCGCAGCCCGTCGGTGGCGCCGATCGACTGCTTGAACTCGAGCGTGACCGGATCGTTGGCGACCGGGGCACTCCAGCTCAGCAGGTTCAGCGGGCTGGCCGCGGACCCGACGTCGTTGTACGCCGTGCCGGTGGTGTCGGACTTGCGGGCGCGGGCCTGCAGCGCCCGCGGGAGCGCGAAGGTGCCGTTGACCAAGTGGCCCGGCGCGGTCGCGCTGCGATCGCCGATGCTCAGCACCGCGTCACCGGCGCTCGAGGTCACCTGCGCCGTCGTGCTCGCGAAGCAGTCCCTCCCGACGCCGGGGATGAACGGCTCGAAGACCGCCGGGCCGCCCAGCGAGAGCGCCAGCGTGGCAGGCACCGTGCCGGTGACGTCGCCGTCCTGGCTGCTCGGGGGGATCGACGCGGGCGAGGTCTGTCCGCTGATGCGGAAGTAGTCGAACGCGACGCTGAGGTCGTTGGTGGTGCCGGCGCGGTTGAACGCGTACACGCCGACCTTGACGTTGCGCAGGCTCGATCCGACCTCGTAGACCGGCTTCCAGTCCACGCCGTCGGCCGAGTAGTACGTCGTGTAGCGCGCGCCCTGCTTGCGCATCCGCAGGTAGACGGTGGTGCCGGTCAGGATGCCCGCCGTCGGCAGGTTGATCAGCGACTGCGAGATCGGTCCCGAGCCCTGCGCGAAACCGGGGTAGCAGCACGAGCGGCTGTCCTCGATCGTCTGCGTTATCTGCGGCTGGCCGGGCGTCCCGGTGAACTCCCAGCCGACGCGCAGGTAGTTGTCGTCGTCCTCGTAGGCGATGATGCCGGCCTGCTGGTTGGCGGCGCGCGGGGCGAAGCTGAAGTCGAGCTTGGACTCGATCGTCCAGTCGCCGAGCGCGGGCTGGATGAGCAGGTTCTTCGCGGTGTTGGTCGTCGTGACCGGCGAGCTCGTGAGATCGCCCGCCTCGGGGACGATCGTCAGCGCACCCGGCGTCGCCACCATCCCGCCGTACTGGCTGCGGCGCACCCACGTCCACTGCGGGCCGGCGAGGCCGCTGGCGAACTCGTCGCTCCCCGCCGCGCGTGCGAAGTTCACGGTGTAGGTCGCGATGTTGGCGTCGGGGCCGGTGACCGTGATCGTCGCGGAGCCCGGCACCGACGGCGCCTGCGTGACCGCGACGGTCGCCGCCGGGTTCGGCGCGGCGGCCGCGACGACCGGGACGCCGCTGATGCCGTCGGGCACCACGACGTCGTAGGAGAAGCGGTCCGGGCGGAACTCGATCGCCGGGCTCAGGTCGGCGAGCGAGCGGCCGTTGACGGTGATCGCGCTCAGCTCGGACACGACGCGGATGACGAAGTCCGTGGACTTCGTCACGCCGTTGTAGGTCACGCTCGCGGAGAGCATGGCGACGCCGTTGGACACGGTGCGGATGTGGCCGGCCGCGTCGACCGACACGACGTCCGGCCGGTTGCTCGCGTAGCGCACCGTCATGCTCTGCGGAAGGTCGCGGCTGAGGCTGGTCCGCTGGTTGTTGATCAGCTCCTTGCGGACGTAGCCGTAAAGCGTGTCGTCGCTCATCGCGACCGTCAGATTGGGCGTCACGTCGACGCCCTCGGGGAAGAGCGTGCGCCGGTTGATCTCGCGCGCCGCGTCGCCGCGCATCGCCGGCTTGACCTCGACTACGGCCGGCGTCGGCGTCAGCGTCCCGGAGACCGAGACGGTGTCCTGGCGCTGGATGTCGGCGTTCGCGCTCGAGCGGCTGATCTGCACGCCGTACGTGCCGGGATCGACCGTCCAGCGGCCGGCGTTCTGGTCGTAGAACGCCAGGTCGCGGCCGGACACGGTGAACGACACGGTCTTGGTCTCCCCCGCGCCGAGCGCCACGGTCTCGAACCCCTTCAGGCGCTTGAGCGGGCGCTCGAGCGACGGCGCCGCGTCGGGCGTCGTGACGTAGAGCTGCACGACGTCGGTGCCGGCGGCCGCACCGGTGTTGGTGACGTCGACGCTCGCCGTGAACGAGTCGTCCGCGGTGAGCGCGTGGCGGTCCAGCCGCAGCGGCGAGTACGCGAACGTCGTGTAGCTCAGGCCGTAGCCGAACGGGTAGGCCGGCACGCCGCTGAAGTACTGGTACGTGCGCCCGGGATTGCCCGCTGCGGGCCGGATCCCGTAGTCGGTGACGGACGGGAGCTGACCCACGTTCTGGAACCACACGGACGGCGTGCGCGCCGACGGGTCGTACTGGCCCAGCAGCACGCGCGCGAGCGCGTCGCCCTTGCGCTGCCCGTTGTAGGAGCTCCACAGCAGCGCGGAGACGCCCGGCTCGAACGACGACACGTCGACCGGCCCGATCGTCTCCATGTAGACGACCGTGTTCGGGTTCGCCGCGGCCACCTGGCTGATCAGCGAGGCCTGCGCGCCCGGCAGCGTGAGCGCGGTGCGATCGGTGTCCTCGTTCGCGGTCGCGGCGTCGGTGCCGGCGTAGACCACGACCGCGTCATAGCCGGCCGCGGCGGCGACCGCCGCGGGGTCGACGGTGCCGAGGCTCGTGTTGGTCGGGCTGCCGATGACGCTGCCCGTGCCCGTGTAGCCGCGCCAGAACTCGACCACGGCGTTCGGGTTGATCGCCTGGATGGCGTTCTTGATGCCCGTGAACCCGGGCACGATGTTCGCCTGCCCGCTGGCTGCCTGCGTGCTCGAGTAGCCGCCGAGGTACACGTTGGAGTTGTTCGGGCAGCTCGTGACCGGCGCGCCCGCCGGCACCGCCGCGGTCGTCCCGGTGCTGACGGCCGGGCAGGCCGGGAACCCCATCACCGCGATCCGCGGCGCGCCCGTGCTCGGCACCGACAGCGGGAGCAGCTTGCCGGTGCTGCCGTCCTTGCGCGTCGTCGTGCTGTTCTTGAGCAGCACGATGCTCTTCTCGGCCGCCTCGCGGGCGAGCGCGAGCCGCTGCGGCGTCTCGGTCACCGCGGCGTTGGCGTCGGAGTTGACCCACGTGCCGCGCGGCACCTGCGCGCGGGCCTGCGTGACCCACGGGACCGAGTTGGGATCGTCGAACTCGCCGAGCGCGATCCGGGCGGTGAAGAGGCGCTGGACCGCCGCGTCGAGGTCGTTGACCGTGTAGGTGTCGGTGAGCGTGCGGATCTCGTCGTCGGTCGCCTCCGGGAGCCGGTTCAGGTAGCCGAAGTTGTCGCGGAAGCCGGTGTTGCAGTTGGAGTCCTCGCCGGCCGACTGCGCGAGCGCCATGCGCTCGGTGTTGTTGCCGATCCCGTTGGCCGTCGACGGGCCGACGGGGCGGGCGAACAGGGTCGACGGCCAGCCCGGGATCGTCCAGTGGTGGCTGCGGGTCATCTCGAACACGGCGTCGCAGTCCGAGGTCACGTAGCCCTTGAAGCCGAACGTCTGGCGCAGCAGCGTGTCGATCAGGTACGGATCGGCGGCCGCCGGGGCGCCGTTGGGGTTGTTCGGGTCGGGCGGGCTCTTGGCCGACGTCCCGCCGGTCGGGGCCGGGCTCAGCGCGTTGATCGAGTTGTAGGAGCTCATCACCGAGCCGGGCTGGGCGGCCTGCACGACCCCGCGGAAGGCGGCGGTGTAGTACTCGCGCAGGGTGCGGTCGTCCATGTCCGAAGAGCCGGTGCGGCGGTTGACCTCGCTGTTGTTGGCCGCGTAGTGCTTGATCGTGGTCAGGACCTTGTTGAACCCGCCGGCCGCCGGCAGCAGCTTGCCGTTGCTGTCCTGGCCCTGCATGCCGTCGACGAACTGCGAGACGAGCCTGGACGTCAGCAGCGGATCCTCGGCGTAGGTCTCGTCGTTGCGGCCCCAGCGCGGATCGCGCTCGAGGTTCATCGTCGGCGAGTAGAACTCGAGGTTCAGCGTGTTGTCGGGCGACACCTCGCGTGCCTCGTCGCCGATCGCGCTCGCCACCCGGTAGACCAGCCCCGGATCCCAGCTCGCGCCCATCGACTGATCGATCGGGTACGACGTCGTGTTCATCAGCGTGACCGCGTTGGCGTTGTCGGTCAGCGACGAGCGCGACACGCCGTGCAGCGCCTCGTTCCACTGGCCGTAGGCGCGGATGCCGAGCCGCGGGATCGCGGGCGCCCGGCTGCTGATGGTCTGCGAGGCCTTCTCGGCGGTGGTCATGCGCGAGACGAGGTCCGCCGCCCGCTCCGCGGGTGAGTAGGCGGGGTCGAGGTAGATCGGCGTCGCGGCGGCCGAAGCGGCCGTTCTTGCTCGCTCACCCGAGGCGAGGGGCGCCCCGATGGCGATCGCACAAAGGGTTCCCGCCACCGCGATGGGCAGCACCCGATGCACACTCATGTCTCTCCTCCTCGCGGCCAGAGCCCGACTGAGGTGACGGGCTCGACGACGCACCCGCTGAGACGCTCGGCAGCGCGAGCCACCGTTCGCGGCCTGCAGCACCCTCCAGGTGCCGACAGCCAGCGGCCGCAGCCTAGGCTCGCCGCGCGCCGTTTGTCAAGCGCCGTGCCCAGCGCTCACGGGACCCCGTTCAGCGCGTCGACCGCCTCCAACAGCGCGCCGCGCGCGTGGAAGTTGACCGCGACGAGATTGGGCAGGTGCCCGCGGATGCGCTGGCACTCCTTCAGGCGCCGCAGCAGCGGCTGGTACGCGTTGACCTTGCCGGCGTTGGAGTGATCCAGTGGTTGACGAGAAACAGCGGCGCCTGCTGCGGTCCGCGGTTGGGCCGGCAGCTGGCCGCCAGCCCGGCGGGGTCGGTCAGCTGCTCGGGATGGCTGAGCGCGTAGGGCGTCTCCTCGGTGGCCGCCTGATAGGCGAGCTGGTACCACGGCGCCGAGCCCGCATGGTTCTCGGCGAGGAACCAGCACGCGCTGGTTCCTCGCGTGCTGGTTCTGGAACTGTCCGCGGTAGACGAAGCACTCGAGCCCGGCCGTGCGGATCGCCGCCACGTAGTCCTGGTTGATCACCACCAGGATCGCTCCGGGGTTGGCGACCAGGAAGTCGCGGATGTCATTGAGCACCGAGTCCAGCTGCGTGTCGACGTCGGTGCGCAACCTGCCGCTGGAAAGACGATCCGCGTAGTGCGTGTCGATCAGCAGTTCGCGGATCCCGTCGCGCAGCTGCTGGGCGATCGGGTGATCCTGCTCGGACGAATACCAGCCAGGCAGCGGCACCGGCATCGAGTTGTGCGTGGCCGGCAACGCGACCTCGGGCAGCGAGCGGTCGCACAGGACCGTGCTGCCGTTGCAGCCGACCGCCGCGAGCGCAGCGCTCGACACCCTGCCCGTGCCGACGAACGCGACCGCCGCGCCACCACCAGCGCCGCGGCCACGAGCCCGGCGGCCACCGCTCCACCGCGCCGGTGATGCACCGCCGACGGGAGCGACGCTGCGTCGCGCGGCTGATAGATGACGAGCAGCAGGGCGCTGACCCCGGCATAGACCAGGTAGACGCCGGCAGCCGCGATCAACAGGTGGATCACGGCCTCGCGGGCGGTGAGACACAGCACGCCGACCGCCACGAGCACCGTCCCGCGCAGCGCGCGCGGCGCGGGCCGGAGCGGATCCCGGACGATCCACGCGCCGGCGCGCCTTGACGTCGCGCGCTACGCGGGCCGCCGTGGCGTCCAGCCCCGCCGCGACGATCGTCCCGATGTCGGCGACCGTCAACGTCACCGTGTGCTGATCGCGATCGAACACGGCCCGATGCTCGTCGAGCACGCCGGAGCGGAACGTGCTGCTGCCGACCACGGAGGAGACGATCGACTCGATCAGCGGACGTCCGGCAAGCAGGTCGCTCGGGTTGCGCAGGTCGGTGACACGCTCGGCGATCAGCGACCTCACGCTGGGATCGGTCAACGCTGCCGACGCGCTCTCCGCGGGGATGGCGCGTGAGTGTACACGCCATGAGCATGCAGCGATGGTTGCGGCCCGCTGACCGATGATCTTCCGAGCGTCAGCCGGTCATAGCGAGCAGACCCGCGACCGGAAGGAGCTACCCGTGGCACTAGGCGAAGCGCGCGAGACGGCGAATCTCGCGAACCTCTACGACGAGGCGTTGATGCCGTGGAGCCGCGCCGTCGAGGCGCTCGGCTCAGGGTCGCTGGGGCCCGATGTGCCGTGCTTCCTCGGCACCGTGCGCCCGGATGGGCGACCCCACGCCGCCGGGGTGGGAGTGGCCGAGCACGACGGCGGATTGTTCTTCACCAGCGGGCCGGGGACGCGCAAGTCACGGAATCTGGCGGGCAACCCGGCCTGCACCCTGTCGTTGCGACTCGCCGGGCTCGACCTCGTGCTGGAAGGCGAGGCGCACCGCGTCAGCGACTCGGCGACCGTGAGCGCGGTCGCCGCGGCCTACCGCGCGGGCGGGTGGCCCGCCGAGGCGGCCGGAGACGCGATCACGGCGAGCTACAGCGCGCAGAGCGCCGGACCGCCGCCGTGGAACCTCTACCGCTTCGACATCCGCACAGCGTTCGGCGTGGGCCTTCGCGAGCCGCACGGGGCAAGCCGCTGGAGATTCCAGCCGTAGCGCGACCGCCTTGGTGGCGTGGCCCTGTGGCCCGCGCGCCGGCTGATCGGCTTCGCCGCACGGGCAGCTCGCCGGTGTTGCGCAGGCATCTCAGCGAGCGCTACGGCATCGCCATCACGGCGATGGAGGATCTCAAGCCACCGGCGACCACCTCCGGATGACGCCACACGCTTGGTGCGGCGGGGGCCGTTCTCATCGGCGCGGTCGCCGGGCCCAGGTCACGCGCTCGCAGTCGCGGGCGACCTGGTCGCCGCGGTCGGCCTGCGCGCGGTCGCGGCCGGAACCGCACGTCAGCCGGTCGCCCGGGGCGCCGTCGCGCGCGTCGAGCCGGTCGCGCCCGGGGCCGCCGTCGAGCGCGTCGCGGCCGGGACCGCCGACGAGCACGTCGTCTCCGGCTCCGCCGAGGATGACGTCGTTGCCCGCGCCGCCGTCCAGCCGGTCGTTGCCGGCGAGCCCGCGCAGGAGGTCGGGGCCGCGCGTGCCCGCCGCGGGCGCGGTGCGTGGCGGCGCCGGCGTCGCCACGGGCGCCGGGGTGGCCGTGGGCGCCGGCGCCGGCGTCGCGGTGGGAGCCGGCGTCGGCGACGCGGTGGGGGTCGGCGTCGGCGACGCGGTGGGGGTCGGCGTCGGCGGCGGCGGGTCCCACTCGATCGTGACGGGATCGGCATCGGCGCTCGCCGAGCCCCACTGCCAGTTCATGGCCGTCACCGTGCAGCGCACGACCAGGCCGCGGTCGGCCGCGCCGAGCACGAGCCGGTCGACCGGCCACACCCAGACCGGCTGCTCGCCGACGGTCCAGGCGATGTCCACGCGGTCCGGGTCCCCGCTCCAGCTGCCCGGCTGGCAGGTGAGCGTGTTCCCGGCGCGCGGCGTGCCGACGATGCGCGGGCGCGACGTGTTCGCGGGCGGCAGCGCGGGCACGTTCACGCCGGCCGACGTCGAACTGCGCTCGCCGCCGCCGTTGCGGGCCGTGACCGTGCAGGCGAACCCGACCCCCCGGTCGGACTCCACGATCAGCCACGAGCTGCCGCCGGCCGCTCCGCCGTTCCACCGGTACGTGTAGGTGAGCGGCGTGGTCGACGCCCACGAGCCCGGCGAGCAGGTCAGCGTGTGCCCGGGCGCGGGCGTTCCCGAGATCACCGGCTCCGCCTGCAGTACGGGAGCCGGCGGCGGCGTGACCTCCGGGCTGTCGGCACGCGCCCGCCCGCCGGCCGTCACCGCGACGACGCGGCAGCCGATCGGCTGCGCGGCGTCGGCGGTCGTGAGCGTGTAGATGCGCGCGTCCGCGCTGTCGATCGGGTCGCCGCCGCGCAGCCACGTGTACTCGAAGCGCTCGGCGGCGGGGCTCCAGGTGCCTTCGTCGCAGGTCAGCGCCTGCTCGTACTCGACCGTCCCCACGACCGACGGCGCGACGACGCCGGCCGGCGGCGGCGGCCCGCCCGCGGGTCCGGACTCCGCGGCGACGGAGCCGCCGGGGTTGTGCGCGGTGACGACGCACGTCAGCGCGTGGCCGGCGTCGGCGGGCGCGACGACGTACGCGGCGGCGGTCGCGCCTTCAACCGCGACCCCGTCGCGGTGCCAGGCGAACGCGTACGAGAGCGGGTCGTTGCGCCAGGCTCCCGGCGAGCACGTCAGCGTCTGGCCCGCCGCCACGGTGCCCGCGACCTCCGGCGAGGAGGTGCTCTCCGGCGCGCTCGTGAACGAGCCGAACCCGCGCACGTGATGGCCGTGGTAGTTGATCCAGTGAAAGCTGCCGGCGATCAGGACCGACGGGCCGTTCGCGAGCAGCGCGCCGATCACGCTGTCGACCGGCGCGAGATCGCCGACCGTGGCGCCGTCGCTGCGCCGGTGGCGACTGAAGATCGCCTCGTCGGAGTCCCAGAAGTCGGGTGAGAGCGAGCCGCCGAGGTAGACGTCGTCGCCGGTGACGGCGAGCGCGTCGACGCTGATCCCGGCCGTCAGCCCCGCGTCCCAACCGGTCGTGGACCCGTCGGCGGCGTCGACCGCGGCGACGAGCCGTCGCGCCACGCCGTTCATGCTCGTGAACACGCCGCCGGCGAACAGCGTGCCGCCGTCCAGCGCCAGCGCTCGCACGGCGCTCGTCCCGCCGGGCGCCGCGTCCCAGCCGGCGAGCGGATGCCCGGCCGCGTCGACCGCGGCCAGCCCCGGATGCGGCTCGCCCGCGACGTCCGTGAACGTCCCGCCGAGGAACGTCCTCGCGCCGTCGTGCGCGAGCGCGAGCACCGTGCCGCCGGTCGCGTTCGGCGCCCACGCTCCGACCGCGCCGCTGCCGAGGTCGATCGCCGCCGCGCCGGCGCGCGGCAGCCCGCCGGCCGAGGTGAACGAGCCGCCGGCGTAGACCGTGCCGCCGTCCACCGCCAGCGCGCGCACGCCGCCGCCCGCGACGGCCGGGTCCCAGGCCGTAGCGGCGCCGGTCGCCGGGTCCAGCGCGGCGAGCCCAGCCCGCGCGGCGCCGCCCGCGCGGTCGAAGTCCCCGCCCGCGAGCACCGCCCCGCCGCCGACGGCCAGCGCGCGCACGGACCCGCTCGCGCCCGGGTTCCACGCCGTCGCCTCACCCGTCGTGAGGTCCACCGCCGCCAGCCGGTCGCGCGGCACGCCGCCGATCGACTCGAACCAGCCACCCGCCACGAGGTCGCCATCGTGCACCCCGAGCGCGCGCACGTTTGCGTCCGAGATCGACGCGCGAAAGACCTCCGCGCCGCTGTGCAGATCCACGCCGAGGACCAGGTCCTTCATGTTCCAGCCGACCGTGGTGTCGTTCACCGTCGAGGCCACGTAGAGCGTGTCGCCCGCGACCGCCACCGTGGTGTAGCCGGCGGTCCACGGCGCCGGGACGACATCGCCGGTGGCGCCGTCGAGCCCGATCAGGTAGGTGAACTGCCCCGCGATCCAGTGCGGGTCGCCGCTCAGGTACAGCACGCCGGTCGCGGACGCGTAGACGAGTTGCTTGACGGCACCGTCGGCGACGGGCGTCCAGCTGTCGCGCAACAGCCCGCTCGCGAGGTCGAACGCCGCCAGCCGGCTGCGCGCCGCCGTGCCGACGGCCGTGAAGTCGCCGGCCACGTAGAGCGTCGTCGTGCTGGACTCGAGCGCGGTCACGCGCGGAGTGGAGAGCGCCGGCGCCCAGCTTGCGAGCGCGCCGCCGGCGCTGTCGAACGCGGCCAGGCCCTGGCGGGGCTGGCCGGCCACGGTCGAGAAGCTCCCGCCGACGAACAGCTGCGTCCCGGCCGGCTCGAGCGCCGCGACGTCGCCGTCCGGCTCGGGGTCCCAGGCGGCGACCGCGCCGTCCGCGGTGCGCACCGCGGCGAGCCGCTCGCGCGGCTGCCCGCCGATCTCGGTGAAGTCGCCGCCGACGTAGAGCGCCGCGCCGGCGCGCGCGAGCACGCGCACCTCGCCTCCGGGCGACACGTCGGCGGAGAACGCGGGATCGACGCTGCCGTCGGCCAGCACGTGCGCGAGGCTCGCGCGCGCCACGCCGCCGATCCGGCTGAACGAACCGCCGACGAACCAGCCGCCGGCACCGTCCGGCTCGACCGCGCGCACGTAGCCCGCGGTGACGGCCGCAAAGCTCGTGTCGGCGCTGCCGTCGGGACCGATACGCGCCAGCGACGGGTTCCGCGGGCCGAGGTAGCGGAAGTCGCCGCCCAGATAGACCGTCGTGCCTGAGCGCGCGAGCGCGTGCACGTCGCCGTCGATCAGCCACGGATAGGCGTCCGGCGTGGCGGGCAGCGACGCGCCGTGCGCGCCGGGGGCGAGCAGTCCCAGCATCAGCGCGGCGCCGGCGAGCGCGCGCCGCAGCGTGTGGCGTCCGTGCCGCATTGGGCTCCTTGCCAACGCAATCGGCGCGAGCGGGCGGAAGTTGAGGCGCGCGTATCGGGCGCGGCCGCGGCCCCGCTCCTGAGGGTGACAACTCCAAGGAGGGCACGATGTCTGACGCTCGAGCGCTGTGCCGGCGCCGCGTCTATCTGGGCGAAGGGCTGCAGTTCGAGCTCGAGACGCACGCCGCTCGGCTCTATGCCGAGGCGATCGACCTCACGCCGCAGGGCGTCGGGCTCGCGGTGCTGCGCGCGCCTGTGCTGCCGGCGGTGGGCGAGCGGGTGAGCGTCCGCTACACCGGGCGCGGCGCGTCCGGCGCGCCGCTGCAGGCGCTCGTCCGGCACTCCGGCGTGCTGCGCAGCGGCGGGCGAATCCTCCCGCGCCTCGGGCTCGAGCTGCTTCCCGAGAGCGCCGGCGTCCTCGGCCGGCGATGGCCCTGTCCGGACGCCCTGCCGGCGTTCGCGACCGCGGCGTGCCCGTGGGCGTTCCGCGAGACCCTGCGCCTGCGGATCGGGACGATCGGGGCGCGCGGGATGACCGTGCGCGCGTCGTCCGCCCAGCTGCTGCCCGGCGCGGCGCTCGACCTGGACCTGCACCTGCCCTACGTCGGCGTGGAGCACGCCCGCGGAAGGGTCGCGTCCACGCGCCGGGGCGAGATCGGCGTCGCGTGGATCGAGCCGCCGCGCGCGCTCGCCGAGTACCTGCTGGCCAGCGACCGCACGCTCACCCCCGCGGCCCTGCGCGCCGCCGGCCTGCGCGTCGGCGGCGTGGAGCGCACGGTCAGCTACGGCTACGCGACGTCGAGCGCCGACCACGACGAGATCCTCGGCCTGCGCCTGCTCGCCCACCAGGCGCAGGGTCACCTCGCGACCATGCCGAGCGACGACCTGCGATCGCCGTTCGACGCGCACTCCCGGCATCTGGTCTGCCGGTTCGGGGGGCGCATCGTCGGCTATGTGCGGGTCATCTTCGTCGACGGCGTCCCGGCGCGCAGCCAGTACGTGGCCGTCGGCGGCCACGAGGTACCGCCCTGGCTGTGGGAGGCCGGCTTCGTCGAGGCCGGCGCGGGCGCGATGCATCCGGACTTCCAGCGCTGCGGGCTGTTCGTGCCGCTGATGGCGCACGCGGTCCGCGTCGCGGTGCAGTCCGGGCACCGTTTCGTGCTCGGCGCGTGCGACGACGGGCTGCTCGGCATGTACCGGGAGATGGGCTTCGAGGTGCTCGAGCAGCGCACCGTCGAGCCCAGGCCCGGCTGGCGCTTCCGCTCGCACCTGATCGGACTCGACGCCGAGCGGCTGGCGGACGCGCCGCCGGCGATCGCCGCCGCGATCGGCTTCGCCGGGCCTACGCGAATTCGAGCACGTCGTCCAGCGGCCGTCGCAGCGAGCGCACCGACGGCGGCGCGCTCCGCGACACGCGCAGGATGAGCAGGATCGGGCGGTCGCGCTCCAGCCCGACCTCGCGCTCGAACGCCGCGGCCGCATCCGTCAGCGCCGCGCGCTCCCACTCCGACAGCGAGTCGCCGTCCTCGAACCATCGCTGGAACAGGAACGGCGAGCCCCAGGGGTGGACGGCGAGCCCGAGCCGCGTCGCCTCGAGCCACACCCGCATCAGCCCGCGGCCCGCCTGCACCAGCGCGGGCCGGTCGACCGCCGCGGCGCGCAGCACGAGCGCGCCGCCCGAGCCGGCGAACGCGTCGCGCGCCGCGTTGCCCAGCCCCCAGCCGCGGTCCTGCGCCGCGAGGAAGTCCATGCCGGAGCCGGTCCGCAGCACGTCGATCGCGGCGAGGTCGGCGCCGTCGAGCTCGAGCGACGCGACCTCGATGCCGTCGCCCGTGGCGCTCGCCTCGCCGGCGCCGAACCGCAGCTCGCCCATCAGGTCGGCACGCAGCCGTGGCGAGAGGAAGCGCACGCGGTCCAGCCCGCCCAGCACCGTGCCGAGCCGCGCCAGCGCCTCGCCGGTGACCACGGTCGCGTCGAGCGGCGCGGCGAACGGCGCGAGCCGCTCGAGCTCGGCGACCGGCGGCGAGGCACCGGTCCGGCGGTTGCAGCAGCGCCGCCACAGGAGCTCGACGGCCCGTTCGTCGCGCGGGCGCGCCGTGCGCTCGAGCGCGAGCTCCCATACCGGCCCACCGCCCACCCGGGCCACCGGCTCGAAGCCCAGCGCCCGCGCGCCGATCACAGCGCCCTCCAGCGCGGCGCCGAGCGCCAGCAGCGAAGCCCGCCCGCGGAAGTCCAGCAGCGAGGACCGCGCGGGATCGGCCCAGGCGCGGATGACGCCGGACCGCGCCTGGAAGCGCCACGGCTGCATGTTGCCGCCCGACGGCGCCGAGGCTGCGCACGCGACGATGTAGCGGAGCTCCTCGCGCGCGGTGGCCGGCCACGGCGGCACGGGCGGCGCCGGCAGCAGCGCGTCGGGTGGGGCCGCGAGCCGCAGCGGGGCCTGGCGCCCGTCCGCGGTGAGCTCGTCGAGATCGGCGTAGAAGCGCCCCGACGCGGTGAAGCCGCCGAGCGCGATCCGGCGGACCGCGTTGGCCACCATGGCGCCGCCGAGCACCACGTCCGAGGCCAGCTGCGGCCACGTCGAGACCGTCTCCTTGACCTCGACCAGCGATGCCGCCGCGCGATCGGTGAGCCCGGCCGGATCGAGGATGCGGATCACGTACGGGACCTTCTGCTTGGTCGTCAGGCCGCGCAGCTCGGCCGACGTGACGTCGCCGAGCAGGCCGTGGAAGGGCGGCCGCTCCGGCTCGAGGTCGAAGCGCTCGACGTCGAGCATCCCGCGATGGCTCGTCGCCATCACGACCGCCGTGCCCGCGGCCCGCGCGTGTTCGCGCAGCAGCAGCTTGATCGCGAGGTCGTCGCACTCGTCGACGAGCACGTCGACCCCGGCGAGGAACTCCCCCACGGTCGCCTCCTCGACCCCGCGCCCGAACGCGACGACGCGGACATAGGGATCGAGCTCGGCCACCTCGCGCGCCGCGAGCACCACCTTGCTCACGCCGACGTCGGCGACGCCGCCCGCGATCCGGTTCAGGTTCGAGAGGTCGAGCACGTCGTAGTCGGCGAGCCGCAGCTCACCGCCGACGCCCTCGTGCATGAGTGTCGAGACGACCGCGCGGCCGACCGACAGCCCCGCGACCGCGATCCTCAGGCCGCCGAGACGGCGCTGCTCGCCGGCGGTGATCGCGTAGCGGTTGCGGTCGAAGCGCAGCTCGCGGTGCAGCGGCTCGGGCAGCACACGGACGAGCCGGCCGCTCCACGGATAGAAGACCCAGGCGGGCGGATCGCCGCCGTCGAGCACGCGCGCGGCGGCATCCCGGAGCGCGGCTCCGGCGAGCTCGTCGCGCGGCGCCCGGCACCTGGCGAGCTGCTCGAGCTGCGCCGCCAGTTCGTCGACGACCACCACCTCGGGCCGCGCCGCCACGCCGGCGAGCGCGTCCGCCTCGAGGAAGACCGGCGCAAACGTCGTGACGTCACGCCGCGCCGCGGCAGCGGCAGCGGCCAATGGGTCGGTCATCGCCGCCGATCCTCTTCGCCCGCGGGCCCGCTGTCCAGCGCATCGATTTCTTTTCTGGAGTTTGTCAGTACTCAGCAAACCGTTGTAGGGTCGATCGAAGCGCCCTACGCGCTCGCAGGAGCGGGAGGAGACCGGGCGTTGGGAGGTGGTTCGCATTCTGTCCACCGGTCAGACGCTCGGCGAGAGCATGCTGGAGCGCGGTGTCACCCGCCGCTCGTTCCTGCGCTTCTGCGGGGTGATGGCGACGACGCTCGCGCTGCCCGCGAGCTATCGCACGCAGATCGCCCAGGCCTTGAGCAGCGCGCGGAGGCCCGTGCTCGTGTGGTTGCAGTTCCAGGACTGCGCGGGCAACTCGGAGTCGATCCTGCGCTCAGACCACCCCGAGGTCGCGGACATCGTGCTCGACACGCTCTCGTGGGAGTACCACGAGCTGATCATGGCGGGCGCCGGCGATCAGGCCGAGGCTGCGCTGCAGCGCGTCGTGCACGAGGAGAAGGGCAAGTACATCGCGGTCGTGGAGGGCTCGATCCCCACCGCCGAAGGCGGCATCTACTGCACGATCGGCGGCCGCACGGCGCTCGACATCGCCCGCGAGGTGTGCCCGAACGCGGCCGCCACGATCGCGGTCGGCGCCTGCGCCTGGGACGGCGGCTTCGTCAGCCAGGGCCCGACCGGCGCGATCGGCGTGCAGGAGGCGGTGCCCGAGGCCACGGTCGTCAACCTCGGCGGCTGCCCGCACAATCCGGCCAACACCGTCGCCGTGCTGGTCCACTACCTGACGTTCGGCGAGATGCCCGAGCTCGACGAGCACGGGCGGCCGCTGTTCGCGTACGGCGACCTGATCCACGACCAGTGCGAGCGGCGCGCGTACTTCGACGCGGGCCTGTTCGCCGAGCGCTGGGGCGACGAGGGGCACCGCAAGGGCTACTGCCTCTACAAGATGGGCTGCAAGGGGCCGGCGGCAACCTACAACTGCCCGACGGTGCGCTGGAACAGCGGCACGAGCTGGCCGGTGGAGGCCGGCCACGGCTGCATCGGCTGCGCGTCGCCGGACTTCTGGGCCAACATGAGCCCGTTCTACGAGCGCGTCCCGAACGTGCCGGGCTTCAGCTCGGGCACGACCGCGGAGCGGATCGGGGTGACCGCGATCGCGGGCGTGGCCGTCGCGAGCGCCGCCCATGGCGCCGCCAAGATCGTGCAGTCCCGCCGCGCCGCCTCCGAGCTTGAGAGCAAGAAGGATGACTAGGATCAAGATCGATCCGGTCACCCGGATCGAGGGCCACCTGCGCCTCGAGGCGCAGGTGGACGGCGGCAAGGTCACCGAGGCGTGGGCCTCCGGGACGATGTTCCGCGGCCTCGAGCTGATCCTGCGCGGGCGCGACGCGCGCGAGGGCTGGATCTGGGCCCAGCGCATCTGCGGCGTCTGCACCACGGTGCACGCGCTCGCCTCGGTGCGCGCGGTGGAGAACGCGCTCGGCGTCGAGGTTCCGCCGAACGGCGAGCTGGTGCGGACGCTGATCGGGATGACCCAGCTCGTCCACGACCACGTGATCCACTTCTACCACCTGCACGCGCTCGACTGGGTGGACGTGGCGGCGGCGCTGAAGGCCAATCCGCGCAAGACCTCGCAGCTCGCGCAGTCGATCTCCGACTGGCCGACCTCCGGCGAGCAGCACTTCGCCGAGGTCCAGGGCCGGGTCAAGAAGCTCGTCGACAGCGGGCAGCTGAGCCTGTTCGCGAGCGGCTACTGGGGCCATCCGGCGTACCGGCTGACCCCGGAGGCGAACCTGATGGCCGTCGCGCACTACCTCGAGGCGCTCGAGTGGCAGCGCGACGTGATCCGCATCCACTCCGTGCTCGGGGGCAAGAACCCGCACCCGCAGACCTATGTGGTCGGCGGCATGGCGACGCCGCTGGACCTCAACAGCCCGCAGGCGATCAACGACGAGCGGATCGAGTTCATGCGCGCGCGCATCCGCTCGATGAAGGACTTCGTGGACCGCGTCTACGTGCCCGACGTGCTCGCCGTCGCCGCCGCCTACCCCGAGTGGTTCGCGCTCGGCGGCGGAGCGAGCAACTTCCTCTCCTACGGCGGGACGCCGCTGGGCACCATCAACCAGCCGGAGCACTACCTGTTCCCGCGCGGGATCGTGCTCGATCGCGACCTCAGCACGGTCCACCCGTTCGACGAGGCGAAGGTCACCGAGCAGGTCGCGCACTCGTGGTACGAGTACTCAGGCGAGGGCGGGCCCGCCCGCCATCCCTACGACGGCCAGACGCAGCCGCGCTACACGGGTCCCAAGCCGCCGTTCGAGTTCCTCGACACCGACGTCCAGTACTCGTGGCTGAAGTCGCCGCGCTACGACGGCAAGGTGATGGAGGTCGGGCCGCTGTCGCGCGCGCTGATCGGCTACGCCGCGGGCAAGGACTACGTGCGCAAGCCGGTCGACGACGTGCTCGCGAAGCTCAAGGCGCCGCCGACCGCGCTGTTCTCCACGCTCGGCCGCGTGGCGGCGCGCGCGATCGAGTCCCAGATCGTGGCCGACCGGCTCGAGGGCTGGCTCGACGAGCTGCACGACAACCTGCACGCGGGCGACACGCGGGTCGCCGACGAGGGCGTGTGGGACCGTTCGAGCTGGCCCAAGAAGGCCCGCGGCTGGGGCTGGCACGAGGCGCCGCGCGGCTCGCTGGCGCACTGGGTGGAGATCGACGACGGCGAGATCGCCAACTATCAGGCGGTCGTCCCGACCACCTGGAACTCGGGCCCGCGCGACGCCGCCGGCCAGCCGGGACCGTACGAGCTGGCGCTCGTCGGGACCCCGGTGGCCGACCCCAAGCGCCCGCTGGAGATCCTGCGCACGGTGCACTCCTTCGACCCGTGCATGGCGTGCGCGGTGCACGTGCTGGACCCGCGCGCGCCCGACGGCGTCGCGGTCACGGTCGAATCGCGCGGGTGGTGGTGATGGCCGCGCGGCGAAACCCGCTGCGGCCGAGCCGGGTCAGCGTCTGGGACCTGCGGATCCGCGAGCGCGAGCGGCGCGAGCGCCACCCGATCTACGTCTGGCAGCTGCCGGTGCGGATCGCGCACTGGATCATCGCCGGATCGATCGTCGTGCTCTCCGGCACCGGGTACTTCATCCATCACCCGTTCACCGGCCCTGCCGTCGATCGCGCGACGCGCGGGGTGAATCCCGGGTTCCTGATGGGCACGGTCCGCAACGTGCACGTCGCGGTCGGTTTCGTGTTCGTCGCCGCGCTGATCGCGCGCTTCTACTGGGCGTTCGTCGGCAACGAGTGGGGCCACTGGCGCGCCTACTACCCGCTCAAGGGCTGGCAGCGGCGGGGCCTGAGGGACACGGTGCGCTACTACGCCCTGCTGCGGAACGAGCCGCCGCCCGCCACGGGGCACAACCCGCTCGCCGGGCTGGCCTACGTCGTCCTCTACGCCGGGCTGTCGATCGCTGCGCTGAGCGGGATGTCGCTCTACGCCTGGCAGTACGGCCGCGCGCCGTTTCCGACGCTGTTCGGCTGGACCTACAACCTGCTACCGATCGCCCAGATCCGGCTGTGGCACTTCCTGCTGATGTTCTGGTTCATCGCGTTCCTGATCCACCACGTCTACAGCGCGGTGCTGATCGACATCGAGGAGCAGAACGGCGAGCTGTCGAGCATGGTGACCGGCTGGAAGCTCGAGCACTGGGAGCCGAGCCAGCCCGAGCCACCCGCCGACGAATGACCACGGTCGTGATCGGCACCGGCAACGTCGTCCGCAGCGACGACGGCGCCGGGGTCCACGCCGTCCGCCTCCTGCGGGGACTGCCGGAGGACGTCGAGGTCGTCGAGGGCGGCACCGCCGGGCTGCTCCTGCTGCCGCTGCTCGCCGGCGCGCAGCGCGCGATCCTGATCGACGCCTACGACGCCGGCGACCCGCCGGGCACGCTGCGCCGGCTCGACGGCCGTGCCGTCGCGCTGCCGTTCGCCGCCCGGCTGACGCCGCACGACGCCGGCCTCGCCGATCTGCTCGGCGCGGCGGTGCTGACCGACGCGCTCCCGGCCGAGCTGGTGCTGTTCGGGATCCAGGTCTCCTCGACCGCGCTGGGCACCGACCTCACGCCCGCCGTGGCGGGCGCGCTCGACCGGCTGGCGGAGGCGGTCGCCGAGCAGCTCAGGCGGTGGTGAGCCGGCGCTCGGCCTCGAGCCAGTGCTCCACGGGGTCGCCCTGCGTACCGTCCTGGGAGAGGTAGTACGCGGCGACGGCCACGTGCTCCCGCTCGACCTTGGCCGCGGGCGCTTCCCCCTCCTGGAGGTGCGACCAGTCGGCGCCCTCACGGCGCATCGCCTTGTAGAGCCCGGAAAGCCCGCGGGCGTCGAGTTCGGAACGTGTCGGGAAATGACCGAGCTCGGCAATCAGGGAACGCAGCTCGGCCTCGATGGTCTCTTGGGTCCAGCGTCGACGAGTAGCCATAGGTGCGAAGATAGTCGTGCGCGAGGGTCTCGAACAGGCCCTCGACGGATCCAGTCGGACGAAAATGCCCGATCGCAACGTCCTCGGCGGCCCGCTCGAGCCCTGCGGCACCGACCCGCTGACGGGCTTCTACCGCGACGGCTGCTGTCGCACCGGTTCCCAGGATCTCGGGCGGCATACGATCTGCGCGGTCGTCACGGCGGAGTTCCTCGCCCATCAGCGCTCGATCGGCAACGACCTCTCGACGCCGATCCCGCAGTACGCGTTCCCCGGCCTCGGGCCCGGCGACCGCTGGTGCGTGACCGCGGCCAACTGGCTGCGCGCGTACGAGGACGGCGCCGCCTCGTTCGTCGTGCTGGCCTCGACGCACGAGCGCGCGCTCGACCTCGTCGCGCTCGCGGCGCTGCGCGAGCACGCCGTCGACGTCCCGGCCGATCCCGGCGCCCTCGGCTGTTGATGTGGTGAACAGCCGGGACCGACGCGCTCCGCCCCGCATGCGCGGATACTCCCAGCGGTGAGCACCACGGTCCATCGCAGGCCGCTGCAGCGCACCGTCGGCGCCGCCGCCGCCGTCGCCGAGGGCCTGCTCGAGCGTCGCGGGCCCGCGATGGCGCGCCGGCTCACACGGCGCGAGCGCACGACCGAGACCGCCGCAGCGTCGCTGTTCCTGGCCACGGCGGTCGCGCTCCCGCTGGCGATCCCGCAGCCGGTCGAGGACGCGGGCACGGCCGTCCTGCTCGTGCTCTGTTACGCGCTCGTGCGGCGCGTGCGGTTCCCGCTCGGCCCGGGGCTCCTGCGCCCGACCCAGCTCGTGTTCGTCCCGATGGTGTTCCTCACCCCGGCGCCGCTGGTGCCCGCGCTGGTGGTGCTCGGCTCGCTGCTCGGCGACCTGCCCGAGATCGTGGGCCGCCGCGCGCATCCGGAGCGGCTGCTGGTGACGATCGCCGACGGCTGGTACGCGGCGGGACCGGCGCTCGTGATCGGCATCGCGGCCGGCACGGGCCACGACGCGACCTGGTGGGTGCTGGTGCTCGCGCTCGCCGCGCAGTTCGCGACCGACCTCGCGGCATCGTCGCTGCGCGAGTGGCTGGGCGCCGGGATCGCGCCCGCCGAGCTGCTGCCGGTGCTCGCGCTCGTCTACCTGGTCGACGCGCTGCTGGCGCCGATCGGCTTCCTCGCCGTGCTGGCCAGCGACACGCACCGGCTGGCGTTCCTGCTGGCGATCGCGCCCGGCGCGCTGCTCGGCCTGCTGGCGCGCGAGCGCAGCGAGCGGATCGCGCACGAGCTCGCGCTGGAGCGCGCGTTCCGGCGCTCCACGCGGGCGCTCGACGCGCGCGCCCAGGATCTCCGGCGGCTGCGGCGCCCGGATCCCGGGGTGGCCGAGGCGGGCGCCGCCCCGCAGGACCGCGGCGCGCTCGAGTGCGTGCTGCTGACGACCATCGTCGAGGCCGTGGAGGCCGACTGCGGGCGCCTGAGCACGCTGACCGCCGGCGGGCTGCGGCCGCGCCTGATGATCGGGCGCGCGGAGGGCGCCGGCTCGCTCGACGCGGCCGAGCAGGCGCTCGGCACCGACTGCGGCGACGCGCTGGCGCTCGCCGTGGGCGGCGACCACGTGCTCAGCGTCGCCCGGGCGCGGCGCCCGTTCACGCCCGTCGAGCGCGACCTGCTCGAGCACCTCGCGGCGCAGGCCGCGGTCAGCCTGGAGAACCTGCGGCTCGGCGAGCTGATGCGCCGCACCGAGGCCGAGCTGCGGGCCATCCTCGAAGGCGTCGCGGACGCCGTCGCCGCCGAGGACCCGAACGGCCAGATCGTCTACCGCAACGCCGCCGCCGCGGCGCTGCTCGGCGACGCGCCGAGCCTGGCCAGCCGGCTCGGCGTCCCCGCGGACGAGCTGCCCAGCCGGCGCGCGCTGAACGGCGCGCGGCCCGAGCCGCTGCTGGTGCACCACGGCGCACGCTGGTCACGCGTGAAGTCCAGCCCGGTGCCGGAGGACGACGGCGCGTGCCTGGCGATCAGCGTGATCGAGGACATCACAGAGATCAAGCAGGCCGAGGAGGCGCAGCGCTTCCTGGCCGAGAGCTCGCGCGCGCTGGCGGGGCTGGACCTCTCGACCACGCTGCCCGACGTGGTGGCGCTCGCGGTGGCGCGGATGGCGCCGGGCTGCGTGATCGATCTGCGCCAGGACGGCGTGCTCAGCGCCGGGACGCCGGGCGCGGGCACGCTCAGCGCGGCGATCCGCACGCGCGACGGCGTCGCCGGCACGGTCACGTTCAGCGGGCGGCACTTCACCGCGCTCGACGCCACCGTGGCCGAGGATCTCGGCCTGCGCATCGGCGCAGCCGTCGACAACGCGCGCCTGTACCGGACCCGCGCCGCGATCGCCCAGACGCTGCAGGCCTCGCTGCTCCCGCCTGAGCTGCCCGAGCTCCCGGGATTCGACGCGGCCGCGCTCTACCTCCCGGCCGGCGAGGACGTCGGCGGCGACTTCTACGACCTCTTCACGACCGCGGACGGCGAGTGGTTCGCGGTCATGGGCGACGTCTGCGGCAAGGGCACCGACGCCGCGGCGGTGACCGCCCTGGCGCGCTACACGATCCGCGCCGCCGCGATGCGCTCGCGCTCGCCGGCCGAGGTGCTGCGCTGGCTGAACGCCGCGATGCTGCGCCAGCGCAGCCGGCGCTTCGTGACGATCGCCTGCGCCCACCTGGACCTCGCGACGGCGACCGCGACCGTGGCCTGCGCGGGGCATCCGCACCCGCGCGTGCTGCGCGCCGGCGGGAGCGTCGACGCGCTCGGCGAGAGTGGGACGCTGCTCGGCGTGGTGCGCGAGGTCGCGCTCGAGGACGCCGCCGCGACGCTCGCCCCCGGCGACGCGCTGGTCTTCTACACCGACGGGCTGACCGAGGCCTCGGCGCCCGCGGTGTGGAGCGCCGAGGAACTCGACGCCGCGGTCGCCGGAGCGGCCGGGCAGCCGGCGCAGGGCATCGTCGATCACCTCGCCGGCGCGGTCAGCGGCCCGCTGCGCGACGACCTCGCGCTGCTCGTCCTGCGCCTTCAGCCCTTGCTGTAGGGGTCGACGTAGACGTCGTCGACGTTCCAGTCGCCGGCCGCGGTGAAGCGGAAGCGGACCTGGTGCGAGAGCAGGTTGCCGAGAACCGGCAGCGGCAGCGAGGGCGACCAGCCCGCGCCGCCGGCGACCGCGCCGACCGGCAGCTGCAGCCCGGCGAACAGCACGCTGACGGTCAGCAGCGTTCCGCCGCGGGCGAAGAAGCGGACCGTCGGGTGGGCGAGGTCGACGCAGATCGGCGGCGTCGTCGCGGTCGACCCGGACGGCAGCGAGAGCGCCTGCGTCCCGTCCAGGTACGGGTCGTTGGCGTCCACGACCGCGGCGCCTTCACTCAGCGTCCAGCCCTGCCCGCCGGCCTCCAGCGAGCCGTCGGGGGCCGCCTCGTACCACGCCGTGTCGAGCCACGGCAGGAACGTGCGATCCAGCGGCTGCGCCGGGCAGTCGGCGCGGGCCACGGCGGGGGCGGCGAGCGCGAACGCGAGCGCGAGCGCCACGGCAATCGGACGGTGTTTCACCGCCGCGAATCGTATCCGCTGGACGATGAATTCAAACCCCCGGATGTGTCCAGGACGAACACTGCGGTGGTGCGCCCGGGTACCGACAGTAGGCCGTCGCGCACCCGCGCGCGCCGCACCACCGCGTCGCCGGAACGCGCCTGCACGCCGTGCAGGCGCGCCGGGGCGAGCGGATGCGTGCGCCGCCGGGCGCCGGCGTTGAACGCGATCACGTGCTTGCCCACGTGCATGACGATCATGCCCGGCTCCGTGTCGCCGAAGTGGACCGGTCCGGTCAGGTAGCGGCGGATCGCCAGCAGCTCGAAGAAGCGCTCGCGCGCCCAGGCGATCTCGGCCGGCCCGGGCTTGAGCGCCGGGTCGGCGAGCAGCGGCGCCAGCCGCGCCCAGCGGTGCTCGTTCTTGGCCCTCGGCGGGAGCCCGGCGCCCCAGTTGTTGTCCGAGCCGTCCCAGAAGATCCGGTTGAACCAGTCGCCGGAGTTGTAGGAGTCGCGGTCGCCGGACTTCGAGCGCAGCAGCTCGCCGCCGGCGTGGAAGAACGGCAGGCCGCGCGAGAAGGCGACGTAGGAGAGCGCGACGACGTGCGCGCGCACGCGGGCGGCCAGCGGCGTGCGGCGCGGGAGGCGCTCGGCGAGGATGTCCCACAGCGTCTCGTCGTCGTGGGCCTCGACGTAGCTGACCGCGCCGCCGGCCAGCCCGCGCCGGATCGCGTCGTCGCTCCCCCGCCGGCGCGCCGCGTCGCGCAGCCCGTCGTCGAACGTGAGGATGTCCGTCCCCTCCATGTTGCGCCGCGTGGCGGCGACGAAGCGCGCGTCGCCCGCGATCTCGCCGAACTCCCAGCCCTCGCCGTAGAGCAGCGCGCCGGGGCCGAGCTCGCGCCGCACGCGCAGCATCGTCTCGCGCGAGTGGAAGCCCATCAGGTCGAAGCGGAAGCCGTCGACCTTGTACTCGCGCGCCCAGGTACGCAGCGAGTCGAGCATCAGCTTCTCCATCATCGCGTGCTCGGTGGCGGTGTTCGAGCAGCACGTCGACGTCGCGACCGTGCCGTCGTCGAGCCGCCGGTGGTAGTAGCCGGGGACGATCCGGTCGAGCACCGCCCGCGGGTCGTTCCCGTGCGCGTGGGTGTGGTTGTAGACGACGTCCATCACCACGCACAGGCCCGCGCGGGCGAGCGCGGCGACCATGGCGCGGAACTCGAGGATGCGGTCGGCGCGCGCGTAGGAGCCCTCGGGCACCGTGTAGTGCCACGGGTCGTAGCCCCAGTTGAAGCCGTCGCGGTCGGCGATCGCCGTCACCCGCTCCTGCTGGTCGACCGCGTCGGGCGCGAAGCCGCTCAGATCGCCGGGGTCGCGCCAGGTCGAGCGGTCCTCGTCGACGGTCGCGAAGTCGAACACGGGCAGCAGGTGGACGTGCGTGATGCCCGCGCGGGCGAGCGCGCGCAGGTGGCGCATGCCGTCGGAGTCGGCTCCGAACGCGCCGTAGGTGCCGCGCAGCTCGGCGGGCACGGTGGGGTCGTTGATGGAGAAGTCGCGCACGTGCAGCTCGTAGACCGCGGGCGGGCGCTCGGGCGGCTTGATGAGCGCGTCCCAGCCCGGCGGGGCGTGATCGGCGAGCTCGGTCAGGACGCTGCGCTGCGAGTTGGGCGTCAGCGCGACCGAGTACGGGTCGGTGACGAGGTGGCGCTCGCCGTAGACCTCGACCTCGTAGCGGTAGGTCCCGCCGCGCGCCTGCGCGCTCCACACGCCGTAGGCGTCGCGGCGCATGTCGTGCAGCGCGCCGTCGAGCTCGAGCCGCACGCGGCGCGCGGTCGGCGCCCACACGCGCACGGTCGCGACGCCGCCCTCCCACACGGCGCCGAGCGCGGTGTCGGTGGCGTACAGGTCGTCGAGCACGCCGGCGACCTGGACGCCGGTCTCCTGCTCGCCGCGCACGCGCAGCGGCCAGTAGAGCGCCTCCGGATCGAAGCCCACGACGCGGAAGGCGCGCCGGTCGCGCAGGTGCGGCCAGCGCTCGCGCAGCGGCTCCGGGAGCTGCGGGAGCGGCTCGAGCGCGAGCTCGCCGCCCTCCCACACGAGCGCGTCCGCCGCCGCCTCGGCCGCGACGATGTCGCGCGCGAGCCAATGCGCCCTCGCCTCGATGGCGCGCACACTATCCTCTCGCGGCCGTGGTCGAGCACGTGGTCCTGGTCGATGAGGAGGATGCGCCCCTGGGCGAGGGCGAGAAGCTCGCCGTGCACCGTGCCGGCCAGCTGCACCGCGCGTTCTCGGTGTTCGCGTTCAACGCCGCCGGCGAGCTGCTGCTGCAGCGCCGCGCGCTCGGCAAGTACCACTCCGGCGGCCTGTGGACGAACTCCACCTGCGGGCATCCGCGCCCCGGCGAGGCGACCGCCGACGCCGCGCGCCGGCGGCTCGGCGAGGAGCTGGGGATCGCCTGCGGGCCGCTCGAGGAGGCGGGCGTGCTGCGCTACCGCGCGCAGCTTCGCGACCTCGTCGAGAACGAGGTCGACCACGTGTTCGTGACCACGGTCGACGGCGCCCCGGCGCCCGACCCCGACGAGGTGATGGAGCACCGCTTCGTCGCGCGCGACGAGCTCGACGGCTGGCTCGCCGCCGAGCCGGACGCGTTCACCGCGTGGTTCGGCCCGGCGTGGTCACTCCTCCAGGATCGCGAACGCCTGGCGCACCGGTAGCGGGCCGACGCCCTGGGCGAGCATCAACGTGCGGTCGCCGTGCGGCGCCAGGTCGATCGTGATGTAGTCCTTCTTGGTCGCCAGCAGCGCCAATAGGCCGATCGGGAAGAGGAGGATCGCGACCACGATCGTCCACGCCGGCTGGTGCTTGCGCGTGAACACGAGCCGCAGCGGCGTCCGCTCGGCCAGCCGGTAGCGGTGATAGTGCAGCGTCGGCGCGACGTAGCGCAGGAGGTCGTGAGCGACGCGGTCGGGCGATGCCGGCGCGCTCCAGCGCGTGGAGAAGTACGCGTAGCCCGGGAGGCTCGGGCGCGGGACGTGGCGCGGCGGGATCGGCGCCGGGGGCGGTGCCGGGCGCAGGTGCGGCAGGTCCTCGACGATCTCGGCGAGCTCGCCGCGGGTCTTGGCCGCGTAGGCGCGCGCCGTGCGCTCGTCGAGCTCGTCCACGTCGAGCCGGCCCTCCTGCGCGGCGGCGCGCAGGATCGCCACGATGTCCTCGCGTTCGCGGTCTGAGGCGCGCATCTGGTCCATCCGCCCTCAACGATAGGCCGATAAAGCCGTCCTCCGATCAGCCGATCACCCGGCCCATGACCACCGCCACCGCCGAGCCTGCGACGGCCCCCGTCGCGGCGCCCGACACCGTCGGCGTGCTTACGCTCAGCGCGCTGGCCTCCCCGACGCCCCTGCGCGCGCCCGCGACGCTGATCGACGGCAGGGCCGTCGCCGCCGCCGTGCGAGCCGGCGTGGCCGCCGACGCCGAGCGCTTCGCCGCCGAGCACGGCCGCTTCCCCGGCCTGGCCACGATCCTGATCGGGGGCGATCACGCCAGCGCGGTCTACGTCTCCAGCAAGATCAAGGGCTGCGCCGAGGCGGGGCTTGAGTCGTTCCACCACCACCTGCCCGAGCAGGTGAGCCGCGACGAGGTGCTGGGTCTCGTCGATCGCCTCAACGCCGATCCGCTGGTCGACGGCATCCTCTGCCAGCTGCCGGCGCCGCCGCACCTGGACGGCGCCGAGATCGCCGCCCGCGTCGACCCCGCCAAGGACGTCGACGGCCTGTCGCCGACCAGCGCGGGCCTGCTCGCGCTCGGGCTGCCGGGCCTGCGGCCGTGCACGCCGACCGGCGTGATGCGGCTGATCGAGGAGACCGGCATCGCGCTGCGCGGCGCGGACGCGACCGTGGTCGGCGCCTCCAACCTCGTCGGCAAGCCGGTCGCGGCGCTGCTCGGGCAGGCGGGCGCGACCGTGACCCAGTGCCACATCGACACGCAGGACGTGGCCGCGGCCTGCCGCACCGCCGACGTGCTGGTGGTCGCGTGCGGCGTGCCCGGGCTCGTGCGCGGCGGCTGGATCAAGCCCGGCGCGGTCGTGATCGACGTGGGGATCAACCGCGTCGACGGCGGGATCGTCGGCGACGTCGCGTTCGACGAGGCGCTCGGCGCGGCGGGCTGGATCACCCCCGTCCCGGGCGGCGTCGGCCCGATGACGATCGCGATGCTCCTGCGCAACACGCTGCAGGCCGCTCGCGCACGGTTCAATACATATTGAACTCGATCAGGTTTATGCTGTTTGCATGACGGGTGAGGCCGACCTGGCTCGCATCGGGTCCCTGCTGGCGGATCGCACGCGCGCGACGATCCTCCTGACGCTGCTCAACGGCGGCCTCACCACTGCCTCGGCGCTGGCCGCGCGCGCCGGCGTCTCGCGCTCGCTGGCCAGCATGCACCTGCGCAAGCTCCAGGACGGCGGCCTCGTGCGCGCCGAGCCGCAGGGCCGGCGGCGGCTCTACCGGCTCGCCAGCCAGCCGATCGCCGACGCGCTCGAGGTCCTGCTGCTGCTGGCCCCCGCGCTGCCGGTGTCCTCCCTGCGCGCCGCGCATGCGCGCGACGATCTGCGCCGCGGGCGCCTGTGCTACGACCACCTCGCGGGTCGCGCCGGCGTAGCGCTGAGCGAGCGGCTCGTCGCGGGTGGGCTGCTCACGCCGGCCTTCGAGATCACCGCCGGGGGTGCGGGCGCGTTCGCCGCGTTCGGGATCGACGTGCCCGCGCTCGCCGCCCGTGAGCGGCCGCTGACGCGCGCCTGCCTGGACTGGAGCGAGCGCCGCCACCACCTGGCCGGCGGCCTCGGCGCCGCGCTCACCTCCGAGCTGGTCCGGCGCGGCTGGATCGAGACGCGCGAGGCCAGCCGCGCCGTCAGCGTCACGCCCGCGGGCCGCCTCGGGCTGCGCGACGCCTTCGCCATCGCACCGCAGGAATGGGAGCTCGCGGCATGACCCCCGGGCTCGCCGGCCGCCACCGCGCGCGCCGATGTTCGGCGCGTCCGTAGCGACCCACTCCCGTCCTTCGATTTTGCAAAGGAGGTCGTCTTGACGACCGCTGGTACCCGTGCCAGGCACCGCCCGGACCAAGGGCATGAAGCGCTTCGAGACCCTGTCCGCGCGCCGGCCCGGCGCGCGATGACCGTCGAGTTCACGGATCCCGGCTGTCTGGTGCTGGGCGAGCGAGCCGGTGCTGGCGCGGATGCGCCGGGCGCCGTGGCGGCGCGTGTTCGGCGTCGCGACGCGCTCGGGTACGCCGGAGGCGCTGCTGGCGAGCTGGCAGGAGGTCGCGGAGATCACCGGCGCGTCGCTGCCGGAGCGGCTGACGCATTTGCCCGACTCGCTGGTGCTCTCGCGCGCCGCGCGCGCTGCCGAGCACCAGGGACGGGCGCGGGCCGAGGCCGCGCTGGTGCGATTGCGCGAGTCGGTCTTCGTCGACGGCGATCCGGCCGACTCGCCCGCGCGGCTGCGCGCGGTGCTGGCGGGGACGCTCGACGTCGAGCGGCTGATCCGCGACCTCGACTCGCCGGACGTCGTGTGGTCGGTGGACGCCGACCGCGCCGAGGCGCGGCGCCCCCGCCCGGGCGCCGAGACGCGGCTCGACGGCGGCGTCGCGCGCTACGCGTTCCCGACGCTCGTGGTCGGCGACCGCGTGCTGTCCGGTTGGCACGCGCTGGCGGTGGCGGCATGAACCTGCGCGCGGCGATGGGCCACTTCGCCACCGGCGTGACCGTCGTCTCGGCGGCCGACGGCGCGCAGCGGTTCGGCAGCACGGCCAACGCGGTCTCCTCGGTCTCGCTCGCGCCGCCGCTGCTGCTCGTGTGCCTGCGCGACGAGTCGCGGACGCTCGCGGCGCTGCTGGCGTCCGGGCGCTTCGCGGTCAACGTCCTGCACGCGAGCCAGCGGGCGCTGGCCGAGCGCTTCGCGCGCCGCGACGCGTCGTGGGCCGGCGTCGCGCACCGCGACGGGCGGCTGGACGGCGCGCTGGCGACGCTCGACTGCTCCGTCCACGACGTCGCCGACGGCGGCGATCACCGGATCGTGGTCGGCCGCGTGCTCGCGGTCGCGCACCCGGAGGAGGCGGCGCCGCCGCTGCTCTTCTACCGCGGCGCGTACCTGGAGCCGGCGGGCGCGAGGGGGTTCGCGTGACCGCCCGCGTCGTCGCCGTGCTCGGCAGCGTCACGCCGCCGGGGCGCTTCCACGCCGCGCTCTCGGCGGCCGTCCAGCGTGCCGGCGGCGAGCTGGTCGACCTCGCCGAGCACCCGCTCCCGTTCGCCGGCCGCGGCCTGCCCGACGCGCCGGTGCTCGACGCCATCGCCCGCGCCGACGCGGTCCTGCTCGCCACGCCGGTCTACCGCGGCACGTTCACCGGCGCGCTGAAGAACCTGCTCGACCTGCTGCCCGTGCAGGCGCTGCGCGGCAAGCCGGTCGGCATCGCCGCGATGGGCGCGACCGACCACCATTCGCTCGGCGCCGACTGGCACCTGCGCGACGTGCTCGCGTGGTTCGGCGCCGTCGCCGCGCCCACCAGCGTCTACCTGACCTCGCGCACGCATGCCGACGGGCGCGACCTGGACGAGCTGCTCACGACCCTCGCGGCGCTCGCCGCCGCGCTTCCCACTGACCTCGGCCCGCTCCCGCTGGCCGCTCGACAAGGAGCCTGAACCATGCCGGTTGAACTGATCGGACTGATCGCCACCTCCGACCAGTCGGAGACCCACGACTCGAGCGGGCCGCTGGTGGACCGCGACTACGTCCGCCGCTTCGCGAAGGCGCACGAGGACGCGGGCTTTGACCGCGTGCTGATCGGCTACGCGTCCTCGGCCCCCGACAACCTCCAGGTCGCGGCCTACGCCGCCGCGCACACCGAGCGGCTGGGTTACCTCGTCGCGCACCGGCCGGGCGTCGTCTTCCCCACCGTCGCCGCGCGCCAGTTCGCGACACTCGACGCGTTCGCGGGCGGCCGCATCGCGCTGCACACGATCACGGGCGGCTTCGACGCCGAGCAGCGCCGCGACGGCGACTATCTGCCCAAGGCCGAGCGCTACGCCCGCACGCGCGAGTACCTGCAGATCCTCAAGCGCGCGTGGACCGAGAGCGAGCCGTTCAGCCACGACGGCCGCTTCTACCGCTTCGAGGACTACGTCAGCCACGTGCGGCCCGAGCCGCGGATCCCGATCTACTTCGGCGGCAGCTCCGAGGAGGCGTACGCGGTCGGCGCCAACGAGGCCGACGTCTACGCGCTGTTCGCGCAGCCGCTGGCGGGCATCGCCGAGGAGATCGAGCGCATCAGGGAGGCCGCGACGGGCGCGCCGTCGCGGATCAGCGTCTCGTTCCGGCCCATCCTGGGAGCGACCGAGGAGCAGGCGTGGGAGCGCGCGCACCGCATCCTCGACGCGACGCAGCAGAGCACGTCGCCGCTGAAGGGCTGGCGCTTCGGCGGCGGCCCGGCGACCGCCGGCTCGCAGCGCCAGCTCGACGCCGCCGAGCGCGGCGAGCGCCACGACCGCGCGCTCTGGACGAGCCTCGCCAAGGCGACGGGCGCGCCCGGCAACGCGACCGCGCTCGTCGGCACGCCCGAGACCGTCGCCGAGGCGCTGCTCGACTACGTCGACCTCGGCGTCAGCACGCTGCTGATCCGCGGCTACGACCCGCTCGAGGACGCCGTCGACTACGGCCGCGAGCTGATCCCGCGCGTGCGCGCCGGGGTGCTCGAGCGCGAGGGAGCGCTCACGTGAGGCGGCTCGCGCTCCTCGCCGCGCTGGCGCTCGCCGGCTGCGGCACGGCGACCGAGCACGCCGCCCGCGCCGGCGGCGAGGGCGGCACGCTGCGCTGGGCGATCAACGCGAATGTCTCGTGGGACCCGGTGACGAGCGCGGCGGGCAACGAGGTCCGCCACCTCGGGCTGGTCTACGAGGCGCTCGTCCACATCGACGAGCAGGGCAAGCCCACGCCCGGCCTCGCGCTGTCGTGGCAGTTCGGCGACCACGGCAGGACGCTGACGTTCAAGCTGCGGCCGGGCGTCACCTTCACGGACGGGACGAAGGTCGACGCGAGCGCCGTCAAGTACAACCTCGAGCGCGACAAGACCCAGACGGGCTCCGTGCTGACCCAGCTGCTGGACTCCGTCAAGACCGTCGACGCGGTCGATCCGCAGACGGTCAAGTTGACGCTCGCCTACCCCGACTACGGGCTCCCGCTCGTGCTCGGCGGCAAGGCCGGGATGCAGGTCAGCCCGCGCGCCGACGTCAAGCAGCTGCCGCTCAAGCCGGTCGGGGCCGGGCCGTTCAAGCTCACGAAGTTCATCCCGGACGGCTCCTCGACGCTCGTCCGCAACCCGGGCTACTGGGACGCCAAGGACATCCATCTCGACGGCGTCGACCTCGAGTACCTCAACGATCCGCAGGCGATCCTCGCGGGGCTGCAGAGCGGCTCGCTGGACCTCGCGAGCTCGACCGGCAACCAGGTCGCCGCCGCCAAGCGCGCCGGCCTGCACGTGCAGACGTTCCCGAGCCTGGCGGCAGCCTCGATCGAGGTCAACGACGCGCTGAAGCCGTACAGCGACCACCGCGTCATAGAGGCGATCAACGACGCGCTGGACCGCGACGCGCTGATCAAGACCCAGAACGGCGGCCTCGGCGAGCCGACGTTCCAGCCGTTCCCGAGGGGCTACGTCGGCTACAGCGACGCGGTCGCGAACCTCTACCCGCACGACGTCGCGAAGGCCAAGCAGTTGCTCGCGCAGGCGGGCTATCCCAACGGGCTGGACATCGACATCACGTACTTCGACGCGCTCGGCTACAAGGCGCTGACCGAGCAGATCCAGGCCCAGCTCGCGCAGGCCGGGATCCGCTCCAAGCTCAAGCCGCTCCCGCTCGCGCAGGCGTCCGAGCGCGTGTACGTCAAGCACGACGTGGGGTTCAACCCCAACGGCATCGTCGGCCGCGAGTCGCCGTTGCAGATGCTCAACGTCCAGTACGGCGCCGAGGGCCTGCTCAACCCCGGCCGCCAGGCGAGCCCCGAGCTGACCCAGGCGCTCAAGCACGCCGCGCAGTTCGGACTCGACAGCCCGCAGTACCCGCCGGCGCTGCAGGCGGCGACCGCGCTGGCGGCGCGCCAGAGCGCGGTCGTGTTCCTGTTCACGCAGCCGACGGTCTTCATCTCCACCGACAAGGTCAGCGGGCTGCGGCCGTACATCGTCGCGGCGCGCCTGGAGGGGGTGCGGCTCGCGAAATGAGGACGCTGCGCACACTCGTCTCGAGCGCCGTCCCCGTGGCGGCGATCAGCACGCTGATCGTGTTCGGGATGACCTATCTGGCGACCGCCAACCCGGCGGCACAGAAGCTGGGCGACACCGCGACGCCGGCGGCGATCGCCCGCCTCAACCACCACTGGGGGCTGGACCGCTCGTTCCTGGACCAGTACGGCACGTGGCTCGGCCACGCGTTGCGGGGGAACCTCGGCGTGTCGTACTTCAGCGACGTACCGGTGGCCCAGAGCATCGGCCAGCGGCTGCCGGTGGACCTCTCGATCACGGTCGTGGCGATCGCCGTCGCGGTGCTCGCCGGCTTCGCGGCCGGGATCGTCGCCGCGGTCCGCCGCGACGGGATCGTCGATCGCGCGATCACGGTCGTGGCCTCCGTGCTCGTGACGATCCCCGAGTTCTGGCTGGCGATCATGGCGATCGTCGTGTTCAGCGTCGCGCTGCGCTGGCTGCCGTCGGGCGGCTACGTGCCGTTCGCGCAGGACCCCGTGCAGTGGCTGCGCCACATGGCGCTGCCGGGCGCGTCGCTCGGCCTCACGGTCGCCGCGACGGTCGCGCGGCAACTGCGGACGTCGCTGGTGGCGACGCTCGAGGAGGACTACATCGTCGGCGCACGCGTGCGTGGGCTGTCGGCGCGCCGCGTGCTGTTCGTGCACGCGCTGCGCAACGCGGCCCCGCCGGCGGTCGCGGCGCTCGGCCTGGCGGTCCCGACGCTGCTCGGCGGCGCCGTGATCGCCGAGTCGATCTTCGGGCTCCCGGGGCTCGGGCAGCTCGCTTTGAACGGCGCGACGAGCCACGACATCCCGGTCATCCAGGGCGTGCTCGTGGTGACGATCGGGCTCGTGCTGGTCTCCAACCTGGCGGTCGACGCGCTGCTCGTCCGCCTGCGGCCGGCATGACCGCGCGGATCGTCCTCGCGGCGGTGCTGGTCGTGGCGGTGTTGGGCGCGCTGCTCGCCCCGCACGACCCGCTCGGCCAGAACACCGACCTCACGTTCGCCGCCGCGGGCACGCGCGGGCACCTGCTGGGCACCGACTACGTCGGCCGCGACACGCTCAGCCGGCTGCTCGCCGGCGCCGGGCCGTCGGTGCTCAGCGCGCTGGCGATGGTCGCGGTCGGGCTCACGCTCGGCGCGGCGCCGGGCGTCTTCTCGGCGTTCGCGGGTCGCGGCACGGAGTTCGTGCTGCGGCGCTTCACCGACTCCCTGATGAGCCTGCCGCCGATCGTGTTCGCGATCGCCGTCGCCGGGCTCTTCACCGACGGGCTGACCGCCGCGATCATCGCGGTCGGCGTGCTGCTGGCACCGCGCTTCTTCCGCATCGCGCGCGCCGAGGCGCTCGGCTACGCGCGGGCGCAGTACGTCGAGGCGGCGGCGCTGCTCGGCGCGTCGCGGCTGTGGATCATCCGCCGCCACGTGATCCGCAAGGTGGCGCCGACCGTCGCGGTGACGGTCGCGACGTCGGCGGGCTACGCGGTGCTGGCCGCGGCGAGCCTCGGCTTCCTCGGGCTCGGCGTGCAGGCGCCCGATCCGACCTGGGGCGGGATGCTGGCCGCCGACGTCGAGTACCTCGCCGAGGACGGGCTCGCGCCGCTGTGGCCGGGGCTGGCGATCGCGCTCACGGTGTGGTCGCTCAACGCGCTCGCCGACGGGCTGCGCGACCGGATCGAGGTGCGCTCGCATGCTTGAGGTGCGCGGGTTGCGGATCGCGGCCGGCGCGCGCGAGCTGGTGCACGGCGTGGACCTCGACGTCGCGCGCGGCGAGTCGCTGGGGATCGTCGGCGAGTCCGGGAGCTGCAAGTCGCTGACGTGCCGCGCGGTGCTCGGCGTGCTCCCGCGCGGGTGCACGCACACCGGCAGGATCGCGTTCGCCGGGCGGCTCGGCGCCGTCTTCCAGGACCCCGGCTCGTTCCTGAACCCGTCGATCCCGGTCGGGCGCCAGCTCGCCGAGGTCGCCGGCCGGCGGCGCGCGCGCGAGCTGCTGGACCGCGTCGAGCTCGAGCCGGGCGTCTACCGGCAGCTTCCGTCACAGCTCTCAGGCGGGATGCAGCAGCGGGTGATGATCGCGATCGCGATCGCCGGCGATCCGGACCTGATCGTCGCCGACGAGCCGAAGAGCGCGCTCGACACCGCCACCCAGGCCGCGATCGTCGCATTGCTGCGCTCGCTGAGGCGCTCGCTGCTGTTCGTCTCCCACGACGCCGCGGTGGTCGACGAGCTGAGCGACCGCGTGGTCACGTTCGACGACGGGAGGATCGTTGCTTGAGGTGAGGAGCCTGCGCGTGCGCTTCGGCGCGCGCGAGGTGTTGCGCGGCGTCGACCTGCGCGTGTCGGCGGGCGAGATCGTCGGCGTGGTGGGCGATTCGGGGTCGGGCAAGACGACGCTGCTGCGCGCCATCGCCGGGCTCGTCAAGCCGGCCGGCAGCGTGCGCTTCGACGGGCGCGAGCTGACGGCGCTGAGCGAGCGGCGGCGGCGCGCGTTCCGCCGCGAGGGCGCGCTCCAGCTCGTCTTCCAGGACCCGCTGCGCGCGCTCGACCCCGCCATGCGCGTCGAGGCGATCGTCAACGAGGGGCCGGCGATCCGCGGGACGGCCCGCCGCGAGGAGGCCGCGCACGCGCTCACGCTCGCCGGCCTGGACCCGGAGCTGCTCGGGCGTGTTCCGCGCGACCTCAGCGGCGGCCAGCGCCAGCGCGTCGCGGTCGCGCGGGCGCTGGTCATGCGCCCGCGGCTGATGCTGCTCGACGAGCCCGTGCCGGCGCTCGACGCGGGCGCGCGCGGCGCGCTGCTGCGCACGCTCGCGGACGTCCGTGACGAGCTGGGGACGGCGCTCGTGATCGTCTCCCACGACCTCGCGAGCCTGTCGGCGGTGGCCGACAGGCTCGTCACGCTGCGTCACGGGTTGGTGGTCGAGAGCGAGAGGGTGAGCGTCTTGCGATAGTCGCCGGCGAGCAGCGGCTCGGTGGCGGTGATCGGCTGTCGGAAGGCGAGCGTCACCGGGTCGTTGGACACCGGGCCGGTGTAGCTGAGCAGCGTCGCCGGCAGCGGGGCGAACGCTCCGTCGTTGGCGCGTGCCAGGAGCGGCTGCGACAGCACGTACTCGGCGTTGACCAGGTGGCCGGGGTTCGCGCCGGGGTCGTTCAGTGTCAGCGTCGCGTCGCCCGCCGTGCTCGTGATCGACGCGGACATCGTCGCGTCGTAGTCGTGCGCCACGCCGGGCACGAACGTGCCGAAGCTCGGCGCCGGGCCGAGGCTGAGCGTCAGGGTCCGCTGGACCGTCCCGCCGACGGACACCGGATACGGCACCCGGTCCCAGTCGGGCGATTCGTCGCGGCCCTCGTAGGTGGTGAGCTGGCGCGGGTCTGAGCCGTCGACGTTCATCGTCCAGATGTCGAGGTGCAGGTTGTCCGCCCCGTGCGAGAAGGCGAACTGCTTGCCGTCGGGCGACCACGCCGCGCCCTCGTCGTGGACGGTGTTCTGCGTGAGCGGCTGCACGTTGGAGCCGTCGGCGTTCATGAGGTAGAGGTCCATGTCGCCGTCGAGGTCGCTCTCGAACGCGATCCTGGACCCGTCCGGCGACCACGCCGGCCCGGAGTCGTAGCTCGTGTCGCTGTAGTCGAAGAGCGTCTTCACCTGGCCCGTCGCGACGTCCAGCACCTGGATGTTGCGGCCGCCGTTGTCGAACGAGGTCGAGAACAGGACCTTGGTCATGTCCGGCGAGTAGGCCGGATACCACTGGTCGTCCGGCGCGACGTAGATCGGCCGGCGGTTCGTGCCGTCGACGTTCATCGCGTAGATGTCGGACTTCGTGGTGGTCGTCCCGCCGCTGCGGCGGTACATGATGCCGCGGCCGTCCGGGAACCAGGACGGCTGGCTGGACTGCGAGCCGTCCGCGGCCGGCGGGATGTCCGTGATGCGCGGGCGCCCGGCCACGCTGAAGTCCGCGATGGCGATCTGGAAGCGCCCGCCGCGCGAGCTGCGGAAGACGATCTTGGTGCCGTCCGGCGACCAGTCGGACTGGGCGTCGTAGCGGCTGTCGAACACGGCCTGGAGCTTGTCGCTGCCGTCCGGGTTCATCGTCCAGATGTCCCCGTTGGCGGGGTTGGGGCTGGACTCGAAGGTGGTGTAAGCGATGCGCCCGTTGACCGGGGCGTCCGCGTGAGCAGGCGTGCCGACGGTCAGCATCGCGGCGCCGGTGAGCACGGCGGCGAGGCGGTAACCAGTCATGGTCACTTGACCATATGGCGCCTCCCCGCGCGGCACATGGGGCAGGCGCCCGATCTGGGCGACGCGGCGCGCCCTATCCTGAGGCGGGGATGTCCTATCTGACCGCCGACGCGCGACAGCAGCTGCTCGACGACCTCGCGGTGGCGGTCGAGTCGCTCGCCCGCGCGCTGGCCGGGCTGGGCGCGGCGTACGACCTGCTCGACGACCACAGCGCCGACCGCATGGAGGCGGCGCTGTTCCGCCCCGTGCAGTCGGCCTACGGCCGCGCGCAGCGCACGCACGCGGGCTTCGCCGCCCGCCACGGCCTGCCGGGGCGGACCTTCTCGCCGGCTCCCGCGCCGGGCGTGTCGCACAGCGCCCGCACCCTGCTCGAAGATGCCGTGGACGCGGTCGCCGACGCCGACGACGCGCTCGCCGAGCTGCAGGACTCGATGCTCCCGGTCGAGGTCGGGGACCCGGAGCTGCGCGCCGGGCTCGCCGAGGTGCGCGAGCTGATCGGCGACGTGCACGGCCGCGCGCGCGAGTTCATGCGCCGCCTGGGTCGCTGAGGAACGCCTCCAGCCCGCGCAGGTAGTCCGCGCGGGTCAGGCACGGACCACGAACGTGCCGGCCCAGCGGTCGCCGAGCCGTTGCCGGTATGGGGAGGTGTACATGAAGATCAGCGCGATCAGCTGGACGTACTCGAGCAGCAGCGGCAGCGAGCGCTTCAAGAGCGCGCGGGTGGTCGGAACGCTGTAGTCCGCGCTGACGACCCGGATGCCCGCGACGCGCTTGCCGGGCGTGCGGCCGCTGCCGCGCTGGAGCAGCACGTAGTAGCCGACCGGGCCGACGGTCAGCCCGCCGATCAGCAGCACCACGAAGATCGCGTTCCCGAGGTGCGGCGCGACGAACAGGATCACGAGGAAGTAGCCGAGGATGTAGATGCAGTTGTCGATCACGTGCGCGAGATAGCGCCGGATCATCACCAGCGTGTCCTGCGGTTGGACGTGGGTCATGCGCCGGAACATGTTCACATCCGGCCCGCGGAACGGGGAGATTTTTCGCGCGTCTAGCCTGGAGCGATGCTCGACCTCCTGCGCGCCCGGCTCGCCGAACTCGACGACCTGCGCGCACTGGGACGGCTCGCGGCGCGGGACCAGCGGACCAAGATGCCCGCCGGCGGCGCGCCGTCACGCGCGCACGCGCTCGCGACGCTGTCGCGGCTCGCGCACGAGCGGGCGACGGCGGACGAGATCGGCGTGTGGCTCGACGCGGCCGCGGCCGAGGGCGTCGACGTCGCGCGCAACGAGGCGCTCGCGCGCGCGGACGTCGAAGCGATCCGCGACTGGCTCGGCGAGCACGTGCACCGTCACGGCCGGCGGCTGGACACCGAGAAGCTCGTGCCGGAGGCGTTCCTCGAGCTGTGCGGGTGAGCGTCCGCCACGACGAGCGCTACTGGTACCCCGACGAGGGCGGCCAGGTCTGGGTGGCCGGCTACAGCGTCGTCGACGCCGACGGCCGCTACCTCGCGCGCGACGCGCTCCCCGCGGGCCTGTACAGCGCGAACGTCGCCGGCGCCGCGGCCCACCACGGCGAGGCGCTGCAGTCGGCCGGCGCGGCGCCCGGCAGCGCGCTCACGCTGCGCCGCGACCCCGCCAACGCCCACGACGCCAACGCGATCGCGGTGCTCACCGCAGGCGGCGCGACGCTCGGGTTCGTGCCGCGCGAGCTGGCGGCGGAGCTCGCGCCCGAGCTGGACACCGGCACCGAGTGGGGCGCCGTCGTCCTGCGCGAGCGGCGCGACTCCCCGCGCGACCCGCGCACGGGGCTGACGATGCTGCTCGCGCGCGGCGGCACGCCGCAGTTAGGGTTGCCCGGTGGAGCGTCCCGCTGAGCCGCCGGCGTGCCCCCCGCGCTGACGATCTGCCGCTGGCGCGGCAGGCAGCGTGAGGACGAGCACCTGATCGGGACGCCCGGGCGCGTCGAGGCGGCGGTGCGCGCGCTCGACGGCGAGGACCTCTTCCTCGAGTACCCGGGCAAGGTCTACATGGCGGTCGGCGGCGGGCCGCACTGGTTCCTCGTGTTCGCCTGCTACGACAACCGGCGCTTCAAGACGCTCGCCCGCCCGGACGCGGACGGCGAGCCGCCCGTGCAGCTCATCACGGGCGGCCAGCGCGCCGCGTTCCCCGCGCGCCACGTGGTCGAGGCCGACCTCGCGGTGGCGGCCGCCTGGCAGTGGGCGTCGACCGGGACGCTCCTGGCCGGGCGGGTGTGGGACGACGAGTAGTGGACGCGTCCTTGAGTACGACGTATTCCGGCGGGCCCGGCGTTGAGCGGACGCCGGGGCCAGCAGCGCGAAGGCCGCCAGCACCGTCAAGAGCGTTCTCAGGCGACCGCAGCGTAGACCTCGATCCGGTGTTCCGGGCGCTGCGTGAACGCCTTGTAGGCAGCCGCGATCCGCCTCACCAGAGGATGCTCGGGCGCGCTGACCGGGCGGCCGTCGAACGAGCCCACGGGCACGATTCCCGCGCCGCTCCCGCACACGAACGCGCCGTCGGCACAGTGGAGCTCTGCCGGCCAGACGTCGCGCACCTCGGACTCGATCCCCTCCTCGGCGGCGATCTCGAGCACCGTGCGGCGCGTGATGCCCGGCAGCGCGGCGCGGGTCGTCGGCGTGATCAGGCGGTCGTCGACGATCACGAACAGGTTGGCCCCCGTGCACTCCGCGACGGCGCCGGAGATGTCGAGCATCACCGCGTCGTCGGCTCCGGCGGCGGTCGCGGCCTGCTTGGCGAGGATGCCGTCCAGATAGTTGAGCGACTTCACGTGCGCGCCGACCGAGCGCGGCGCCTTGCGCGCTATCGCGCTGGTGACGAGCGCGATCGGATCGCTGCCCAGGAACGGCGGGAACGGATAGGCGGAGACGACGAGGCTCTGCTGCGGGCAGTTGCGCGGGTCCACGCCCGGGCCGCCGAACCCGCGCGTCAGCACCGGCCGCACGTGCGCGTCCTGGCAGCTCGCTGCGTCGGACGACCTCGGCGATCACGCCCAGCAGCTCGCCGGTGGGCGGGGTGAGCCCGATCGTGCGCGCCGAGCGGATCAGACGCGCGAGGTGGTCGTGCGGCCGGAACAGTCCGCCGCCGAACACCCGCATCCCCTCGAACACGCCGTCTCCGTAGAGGAAGCCGTGGTCGAAGATCGAGACGCTCGCCTCCATCGCGGGCACGAACTCGCCGTTGACGTACGCGGTCAGGCCGGAGGGATCGAAGGACATCCCGTGAGCGTATTCACCGCACGCGCACAAGCGCCACCGGCGAGACCTCGTCGACCAGCCGCAGGCCGGGGAAGCGGCGCGTCAGCTCCTCGAGCAGCGCCCGCGCCTGCGCACGGGCGACGTCCGCGCCCGGGCAGGCGTGCGGCCCCGCGCCGAATGACAGGTGCGCCCGCGCGCGCCGCCGCCGCGGCTCGATCCGGTTGGGCGAGCGGAACATGCGCTCGTCGCGGTTCGCAGCCGCGATGTCGAGCCTGAGGTCCGCCCGCTCGAGCAGCGGGACGGGCGGCGCGACCCGCAGCAGCTCCTCGACCACGTTCTCGACCAGGCTCGGGTCCGCGCACAGCTCGACCCAGCGCGGCCGCTGGCGCAGCAGCTCGCTCACCGCCAGCGGCGCGCCGGTGTGGGTGGCGACGAGGCCGGCGAGCGCCGCGTCGAGGTCGGCGCCGTCGGCCAGCGCCGCGAGCCGCTCGCGCCGCGGCGTCGGCGCGGCGAGCGCCCGTACGGGCTGCAGCGTCTCGAGCGCCTCGCGCACCTCGACGTAGCCGCGCAGCAGCATACGGCGACGATAGGTGCTCAGGCCGCGGCGCGCGTGCGCCGGCGCGTGCGCGCGCCGAGCAGCTCGCGATAGAGCGCCTGGTGCTCGCGCGCCGCGGCGCCCCACGACCGCCGCGCAGCGAGCGCGCGGCCGGCGACCCGCTGCGCGTGCGACTCGTCGCCGAGCGCCGCCTCGAGCGCCCGGGCAAGCTCGGCGGGGGTGGTGCCGAAGCGCGCCGCGCCCGCGAAGCGGCGCCGGAACGCGGGCAAGCCGCGCAGCACGAGCGGGACCGCGGCGGCGAGCGCCTCCAGCGCGGCGACCGCCGAGCCCTCCGCGACCGGCGCGAGTGCGAACGCGTCCGCGCACGCCACGAGCTCCGGGTACTTCTCATGCGCGACCGGCCCGAGGAGCGCGATGCTGACGTCGAGCTCGGCCGCGCGGGCCTCGAGCGCCCCACCGTCGCCGTCGCCCGCCACCACCAGCCGGTGACCGCGGCCGAGCCGCGCGACCGCCTCCAGCAGGTCGGGCTCCAGCGTACCGACCGTGAGGATCAGCTGGCCGCTGCCGAAGCGCGAGCGCCAGCGCGCCCGCTCGCGTGCCGCGCCCTGGCCCGCGGCGACCGCGAAGCGCCCGGCGCGCACGCCGGCGGGCACCACCCGCGCCGCCACGCCCCACTCGCGCTCGACCGCGGCCGCGATCCCGGCGGCGCCGCAGAGGTAGAGCGCCGCGGGCGCCGGCTCGGGCTCGGGCTCGTGGACGGTCCGCACGCCGCCTTCGACGGCGAGCGCCTCGTGGGCGTGGACGATGTCGAAGTCCGCCGGGTCGTAGGAGTGCTGCAGGCGCACCCGAGGGTCGAGCCGCCGGAACGGCGCAGCGGGAGTGACGACCGTGACCTCCTCGCCCAAGGCGACGAGCGCGTCGGCGAGGGAGAGGGCATGCACCGCGCCGCCGCCCGGGCGGGTCGCGTCGGTGAGCAGGGCGATCCGCACATCGGTGAGTCTGGTGGCACCGGTCGGCCGTCCCAACCGCCCGCCGGTACAAAGGTGGCGCCTCGCGAGTGGACCGAACTCAGCCGTCGAGCACGTCGGCGATGTAGGAGTCGCGGATCCGCCGCGTCTGGCGCAGCAGCCACGCGGTCTCCAGGTCCGGCTCGACGGCCTCGACGTACGACAGCCGCGTGGCATCGTCCTGCAGCAGCATCCAGCGCTGCTCGTCCTCGCCGTCGTCGATGACGTGGGTCACGAAGGAGCGCCGGACGGCGCGCGGACGGCGCAGCAGCCAGCGCCGCTCCGGGTCGGTCTCGCGGGCGGCGAGCGCGCGGGCCATGAGATCGGGCCCGAGCAGGACGGCGCGCGCGTACGGCGGAAGGTCCATTCCCCACCACGGTACGGTGATATGCGTGACGGAGATCCTCGGCGCCTGCCCGCTCGACTGCCCCGACACCTGCAGCTGGGTCGTGACGGTCGAGGACGGCAAGGCGGTGAAGCTGCGCGGGAACCGCGACCACCCGTTCACGGCGGGCGCCCTGTGCGCGAAGGTCAACGGCTACCTCGACCACGCGAGCGCGCCCGACCGAATCCTGCACCCGCTCCGGCGCACCGGCCGCAAGGGCGAGGGGCGCTTCGAGCGGATCGGCTGGGACGAGGCGCTGCAGGAGATCGCCGCGAGGCTCGGCGCGATCATCGACCGCCACGGCGGCGAGGCGATCTGGCCGTTTCAGGGAACGGGCAACCTCGGCTTCATCCAGGGCCTCGAAGGCCGCGCCGGGCAGCGGCTGTGGAACGTGCTCGGCGCCTCGCGCCACGACATGACGATCTGCAGCGTCGCCGGCCGGCTGGGCGCCGCGTACACGACCGGCAGCGCCGCCGGGATGGACCCCGAGCTGTTCGCGGAGTCCAAGCTGATCCTGCTGTGGGGCACGAACCCGCTGACCAGCGGGCATCACATCTGGAAGTTCATCAACGCGGCCTCCAAGCGCGGCGCGCACCTGGTCTCGATCGACCCGCTGCGCACGCGCACGGCCGACCTCGCCCACGAGCACCTGGCGCCGCTCCCGGGCACCGACGCCGCGCTGGCGCTGGGCCTGCTGTGGGTGGTGGTCGACCGCGGCGCCGAGGACCGCGAGTACCTGGAGCGCAAGACGCTCGGCTGGCCGCAGTTGAAGGCGCGCATCCTCGAGTTCCCGCCCGACCGCGTGGCGAGCATCACCGGGCTCGAGGAGGAGCGGATCGTCGCGCTCGGGCAGCGCCTGGCCACCACCCGGCCGACGGCGATCCGCGCCACGATGGGTCTGCAGCGCCACGCGGGCGGCGGCGCGGCCCTGCGCACGCTATACGCGATCCCCGGCGTCACGGGTGATTGGGACCGCCCCGGCGGCGGCGCCTCGTATTCGACCAGCGGCCACTTCAAGGGCGACCTCGCGGCGCTCGAGCGCGACGACCTGCTGCGCCGGCCGGTCCGCACGCTCGCGATGACCCAGCTCGGCGAGACGCTGCTGCACGCCGACGACCCGCCGGTGCAGGCCCTGGTCGTCTACGGCGCCAACCCGCTGGCCAGCAACGGCAACACCGGCAAGGTCCGCGCCGGGCTCGCGCGCGAGGACCTCTTCACGGTCGTCATGGAGCACTTCCCGACCGACACGGTCGACTACGCGGACATCGTGCTGCCGGCGACGATGCAGCCCGAGAACCTCGACGTCCACGAGGGCTACGGCCACCTGTACCTGCAGTTCAACCGGCCCGCGGTCGCACCCGCCGGCGAGTGCCTGTCGACGACCGAGACGTTCCGGCGGCTGGCCCGTGCGCTGGGCCTGACCGAGCCCGCGCTGTACGACTCCGACGAGCAACTGGCGCGCACGCTGCTGGGCGACGCCCGCTACGAGCGGCTGTGGCGCGACGGCTGGATGCGGCTCGACTATCCGGCGCCGTTCCTGCCGTTCCTCGACGGCTTCCCGACGCCGAGCGGCAAGCTCGAGTTCGTGAGCGAGCGCGCGGCGCTCGACGGCCACGATCCGCTGCCCGGCTTCACGCCGCCCGCCGAGTCGGGCGGGCTGGCGCTGATCGCCCCGGCTTCGCACTGGTTCCTGAACTCGATCTTCGCCAACAAGCCCGACCTGATGGCCAAGGCGGGCGAGCCGATGATCGAGATCCACCCGGACGACGCCGCCGCGCGCGGGATCGAGCCCGGCGCCGGCGTGCGCGTGTTCAACGCCCGCGGCGCGTTCGAGGCGCGCGCCGAGGTGTCAGAGCGCGTGCGCCCCGGCGTGATCGCGTCGACCAAGGGGCGCTGGCTCAAGCACGTCCGCGGCGGCGAGACGGTCAACGCCACGGTCGACGAGCGCGACGCCGACATGGGCCGCGGCGCCGTCTTCCACGACAACCGGGTCGAGGTCAGTCCGGTGTCCGCACGCCCGTCTTCAGCATCTCCAGCGCCTTCGACGTCCGCCGCTCCCGCGTCTCGTCGCGCTTCGCCTCGGCGATCCAGCGCGCGTATTCGCGCCGGTGGGTGAACGAGAGCGCGTCGAACGCCGCCCGCGCCGCCTGATCGCGCACCAGGGCCGCCGTGAGCGCCGGCGGGAGCTCGATCTCGCGCGGCGCGTCGTCGCGGTCCATCTCGACCGCCAGCCGGTCGCCGACGGCCAGGCCGTGCTCGGCCCGGAACGCCTTCGTGAGCCCGAGCACCGTCTCGCCCCCGTACACGGCCAAGCGCCCCCGGAAGGGGGCGCCGTTGATCGTCCCGGACACCGGCGGACGCGCCTCGCCCCACAGGGCGCGCGCGTCCACCGGAACCACGAACCAGCGTTCCTCGAGGGTGGCGGTGAAGCGCTCCACCCTCAGGACGTTAGACCGCCTGGGCGATCGCCCACATCCCCGTCCGCGACGCCTTGGAGATGTCCGGGCCGGTCGAGCCCTGGCCCCAGAAGTGGTCGGAGATGTTCGTCACGCCGCCCGGACCGATGTTGCCCATGGAGCGGAAGACGACGCCCGAGGGCTCCTTGTCGAAGGCCATCTGCGCCCACGCGTTGCGGACCGTCAGCGGGTTGCGCAGCGTGATGCCGAGGAACTTGTAGGGGAACAGGTAGGAGGCGAAGTCGGCGCCCGTGCCGCCGCCGATGCAGTAGGCGCTGGTGTCGAAGCCGTTGAGCATGTGCAGGCCGTCGATCGTCCCGCCCCAGCGGCCGAAGTAGTCGTTGTTGCCGTTGGTGTCGCGCAGCACCTGGCAGGACTCGAGCTGCAGCCATTCGAGGTCGCGGTCGCCCCAGTTGGCGTCCGACGGCACGATCTGCGTGTCGTCGTGCATGCCGTCGAACGTGAAGCCGCCCGACCAGCCGTGGCCGGTGTACCACTGCATGTCGACGTTGTCGACGAACGTGTTGTCGCCGCCGCCGAGCGAGGCCTTCTTGAAGTCGTTCTCCCACGCGTTGGCGCCGCGGAAGTCGAACGCGGTCGGGATGCCGTTGGCGGCCATCACGCTCTTGAAGCCGTTGGCGGAGTCCTGCGCGCACTGCCACTCCTCGACCATGTTCTCGATGCCGACGTCGGTGCGGTCGAGCGAGAGCTTGCCGAAGCCGCCGCCGCCCGGCGCGGTCGTCGCGGACGCCGAGCCGTCGCCGGCGAACGTGATCGTCGCGGTCGACGCGACGCCGTTGGCGTCGGTGACCTCGAGGGTCAGCGCCTCGCCGGCCAGCTTGCCGTCACGCGGGGCGCGCGTGTAGCTGATCTTGGGACCGTCGTTGGGGTCCAGCAGCGTGCTCGACGAGGACCACTTGTAGGTGTAGGGAGCGAGGCCGCCGGCGGCGTCGGCCGCGGCGGTGACGATGCCGTCGCGCAGCGTGGCCTTGACCTGCGCGGTCGGCGCGAAGCCCGGCACGGCGGGCAGGACGCGCTGGGCCTGCGTGCCGAGCTCGGTGCCCGGGTTGCAGCGGTACGACGGGGCGATCGTCTGCACCGGGCGCTGCGCGTTCAGCTCCGGGAGCACGTAGCCGAGCGTCGGCGTGCCCTGGCTGACGCCGTCGCGGTAGAGCGCGGCGCACTGCTTCTGCGCCTCGTCGGCGGAGATGATCGGCGCGTCCTTGGCGCGGGCGAGCCCGCGGATCGCGCTCGAGACCTGGGTGACGCTGCCGTCGCCGGCGAACGTGACGCGCAGCTTGGCGCCCTGCCCGGAGACCGGTAGCCCGGCGAGCGAGAGGTCATAGGAGACCGAGGTGTCGAGCGCGTACTTGCCGGTCGGGCGCCCGTTGGCGTCGCTGAGCGTGAGCTGCGAGTGCGAGACGCTCGGCGCGGCCTTGAGGTCGCCGCCGACGCCGGCGAGGCCCGGCAGGATCGAGGCCTTGCGCAGCGCGAGCGCGTCCGGCAGCGGCTTGATCGCCTCGATCGCCGGCAGGTCGAGCGCCTGCGAGACGACCGGGCGGCCGGACTCGTCCTCGCCCTTGCCGACGGTCTTCTGCGGCACGTCGCCGAAGCCCTTGCCGACGTACGTGAAGGCGCCGCTGGGTTGGACGGAGTTCGTGATGCCGAGTGCGTCCGCCAGCTTGGCGCCCTGGTCAGACGTCATGCCCTCCTGGGTGACGATGTAGATCGGCGCCGTTTCGGCGGCGAAGGCGGGCGCTCCGGCGAGCAGGGACAAGCCGGCAGCGAGCGCGGGCACGCCCATCCAGGCGCGTCCCGCGCGGGCGGGGTGGGTCATATTCCCTCCAAGGGAAATGGGTGGCGAGAAGTCGGCGGCGGACGGCTCCGGGGGGTGGCCGTCCGCCGCGATCCGCACTCTGCCCGCCGGGCCTTGGCGCCCGCTTGGCCCGCCGTTGGCGGCGCCGCCAAGTTCCTTGGGGCTACCCAGTGGTCGCCTTGAACGTCAGCGGTCCGCTGTCGCACGCCTGCGTCTGCGCGCCGGCGGCGTCCGTGTCCGTGAACTTGATCGCGATCGTTCCCTTCGCCTTGGTGGCGCCGACCGTCCCGCCGAGCCGGTAGTCGAACGTGCGCTTGGTTCCGTCGCCGAACGTGACCGGATACGTGAAGGCGCCCTTGAAGGCGCCGCTGCTGCCGAGCTTGAAGTTGCTCAGCTGCTCGGGGTAGCTGTAGGAGTGGGTCGCGTCCGGCGCGCAGGAGTGCGTGCTCCAGCCGAACATCAGATCGCTGATCTTGCGGCCGCTGACGCGCAGGACGACCGGCTCGTCCTGGGAGGTCGCGCCGCCGAAGATCGTGCCCGGCGCGCGCGCGGCCGCCCAGCGGACGGTGCCGGTCGCGCACGTTCCGGCGACCGCCCGGGTCGCCATGTCGGAGACCGTCACGGTCGCCGACAGCGTGCCGCTGGCGCGCGTGCCCTTGAGCTTGCCCTGGACGTTGAACGCGATCACCGCGATGTGGTCGCCGAGGTTCTGCGCCACGAGCTGCTTGGCGGCGAAGCTTCCCTTCGCGTTCTTGGACGCGATCAGGTCGAACTGGCCCGGCGAGAACCCGGGCTGCGGCTTGCCGATCGTGTACTGGCCCGCGACGGAATACATCCCCTTGTCCCCGCAGTCCGCGTGGTAGGAGATCGTCGCGGTCTTCAGCGTGGTGGCGGCGGCGTCGGTCGTCAGCACGATCGCCTCGCCGTCATGTGTGCTGCCGCCGTAGATCGCGGCGGCCTGCGCCGCTCCAGCGGCGCCGAGCGTCGCCGCCGCCGCGCCGGCGGCGGCGACGAGCCCGATGGTGCGTCTGGTCATGCCAGCGACGCTACGCGCGCCCGGGCGGGCGCACATCGGGCGAACGCTCGATCTTCCCCGCGTGCGCCACCCGATCTGTGCGAGCCGCGTGACCTAGGCGTGCGTCTGGGCGTGGGTCTGCGCATGCGTCTGGGCATGGGTCTGCGCCGGGGCCGGAGCGGCTGCGACGGCGAACACGAGCGCGAGCAGGCAGGCCGCGATGCGGCCCGTGGACATGGATGACATGAGGAACCCTCCGATCGGTTCCGGCGCCCTGGAGACACCGAGGTGACGTCCTCGACGATGCCTGCCGCGGGGCCGCCATCCCAGGGGCCAAAGGTGGCGAGCGTGCGCGCCCGAGGTGGGGAGTTGCGCTACCTAGGTGGGAGCACGCCCAGCGCCTGCGCGCGGCCTGCGGCCTCGACGCGCGTGTGGACGTCGAGCTTGTCGAAGATGTGCGTCAGGTGCGCGGCGACCGTCTTGCCGGAGATGAACAGGCGGGCGGCGATCTCGCGGTTGGTCAGCCCGTCGGCGAGCAGGCACAGCACCTCGGACTCGCGGTCCGTGAGGCCGGCGCCGCGCGCGGCGGCCGCGGCCGGCGCGGGAGCGGGCGCGCCGAGATCGATCCGCGCGCGCCGCGCGAGCGCCTCGGCCGCCTCGCGCAGTGGGCGCGCGCCGAGCGCTTCCGCGGCGGCGTGGCAGGCCGCGAGCACGCGCGCCGCCTCCGCGCGCGGGCCGCCGGCCAGCAGCCGGGCCTCGGCCTCGTGCAGCCGCGCGTAGGCGGCGAGATACGGCTCGTCGAACGCCTCCGCGGCGAGCCTCCAGGCTTCAGGCTCCGGGTGGCCCGCCACCCGCGTGCGCTCGGCGCGCGCCAGCGCGTGCTGGGCGCGCGCGCCGGGCGGCCCGCGGTCGCCCAGCGCCGCGAGCGCGGCGAGCAGCCTCTCCGCGTGCGCCGTCTCCGGCGTCCGGCGGAGCGCGCGCGAGCGCTCCGCGAGCTCGGCCTCGGCGCGCAGGCCCAGCGCGTAGAGCGGCGGTGTGTAGAACGGGTCCTGCACCTCGTCCAGCGCGCCGGCGACATAGGTGCGCGCCGCCTGCGCGTCCCCCTCGGCGAGCGCCAGCTCGGCGCGCGCGCCGGCCAGCGGGAGCACGAACTCGCCGGGGAGCCGCGCGTCCGCGCCGGCGTCGAGCTCGCGGCGGGCGGCGTCGACGTCGCCGCGCAGCGCGTGCAGGCGCCCGGCGACGGCGCGCCGCAGTGCCGCGGCGGTGCGCCCGAGGTCCATCCGTGCCGCCTCGTCGAGCCGCGCCTGCGCCGCGTCCCAGCGGCCGAGCGCGAACTCGTCGTCGGCGGCGTTGACGTACATGAAATGCCCGAAGGACCCGCGCATGCCGAGCCGCGCCGCGACCTCCTCGCCCTCCACCATCGTCGCGAGCGCCCCCGCGCGGTCGCCGCGCACGCGCAGCAGCTCGCCCAGATGCAGGTAGGCGCGGGCCGTGTCCTCGGCGCTGGTCGAGAGCTCCAGCGCCTCGCGCAGGTAGCGCTCGCCTGCGTCGGGATCGCCGAGATGGGCGAGCACCAGCCCGAGCGTGACCCGCGGCCGCGCGCCGAGCGCCAGCGCCGCCTCGAGCCGCTCGCGCGCCTCCGGCCAGCGGCGCAGCCCCATCAGCGCGTGCCCCTCGGCGGCCAGCAGGCGCGGCTCGCCGGGGAGCAGCTCGAGCGCCTTCGCGTAGTAGCCGAGCGCGGCCTCGTCGTCCCAGAAGTGGAACTCGCCGAGCCGCTCGTAGAGCAGCGCCCGGCGCGTGGGGTCGCGCGTGGCGTCGAGCGCCTCGCGGCACAGCGCGACGGCGCGATCCGGGTCGCCCGTGAACCGGGCGGACTGCGCAGCCCGCGCGAGCAGCTCGACGCGGTCCAGCGGCAGCGGCACCGCCGGGTCCCACAGCTCGAGCGCGCGCTCGAAGTGCGCGCGCGCCTCCACGAACGCGTGCACGCGGGCGGCGTCGAGCCCCGCGGTCACCGACGCGGCGAGCGCCTCGGCGCGCAACCCGGCGCGATGGCAGTGATAGGCGAGCTGCCCCGCGGGCAGGCCGGGCGCGGCGACGAGCGCGCGGTGCAGCTCCACCCGCTCGCTCGGCAGCAGCCGGTCGTAGATGACCTCGCCGATCAGCCCGTGACGAAAGCCCACGCCCGCCTCCTCGCGCACCAGCAGCCCGGCGTCCAGCGCGGCGCGGACGGCGTCCGGCGGGACGTCCTCGAGCTGCGCGAAGGCCGCATGCCCGCCGGCGGCCGCGACCACGGCGAGCGCGCGCTGCGCGTCCTCGCTCAGCCGCTCGACGCGCAGCAGGACGGCGTCGGCGAGCGTGGCCGGTACGGCGCCCGCGGCGAACAGCTCCTCGACGAAGAACGGGTTGCCGCCGGTGCGCGCATGCAGCTCGTCGGCCAGCGGGCGCGGGACCGGCTCGCCGGCGAGCGCCTCGAGCTGGCGCGCCACCTCGTCGCGGTCCAGCGGCGCGAGCTCGATCCGCAGCACGTTGCGGTGGCGGCCCAGCTCGGCGGCAAGCCGGCGCAGCTCGCCGGGCAGCTCGTCGTCGAGGCGGTAGGTGGCGAGCACGGCGATCCGCTCGTCGCGCAGGTTGCGCGCGAGAAACGCGAGCGCGTCGCGCGTGGAGCGGTCGGCCCAGTGCAGGTCCTCGAGCACGAGCAGCAGCGGCACGTGCTCGCGCAGCAGCTCCAGCAGCAGCTCGAACAGGCGCCCCTGGCCGAAGCCGCCGCCCTCGGCGCCCAGGGAGTCGACCGGCAGCGCCGTCCCGAGCTCGCGGAGCGCGGCGATCAGCGGCGCGTACGGCAGGCCGTCGCCGCCGAACTCGACGCTCTCGCCGTGCAGCACGCGCAGCCCGAGCGCGCGCGAGCGCTCCTCGACCGCCTCGACGAGCCGCGTCTTGCCGATGCCGGCCTCGCCGCAGACGAGCGTCAGCGACGCGCCGTCGGCGAGCCGCTCCATCACCGCGCGCAGCGGCTGCTCACGCCCGATGAGCGTCCGGCGATTGACCATCTCCGATGATCATAGGTGTCTCAACCCCGACCGATGAAGGGCATCTGCGTGGCCATGACGGTCATGAACTGGACGTTGGCGTCGAGCGGCAGCGAGGCCATGTAGACGACGGCGCGGGCGACGTTCTCGACGTCCATGGTCGGCTCCGCCGCGGTCGATCCGTCCGCCTGCAGCACGCCCGCGGCCATCCGCCCGGTCATGTCGGTCGCCGCATTGCCGACGTCGATCTGCCCGCAGGCGATGCCGAACTGACGGCCCTCGAGCGCGAGCGACTTGGTGAGCCCCGTGACGGCGTGCTTGGTGGCGTTGTAGGCGATCGCCTGCGGGCGCGGCACGTATGCGGACAGCGAGCCGTTGTTGATGATCCGCCCGCCGCGCGGGTCCTGCCGGCTCATGAGCCGGAACGCCGCCTGCGCGCACAGGAAGGAGCCGGTGAGGTTGGTGTCCACGACCCGCTGCCAGTCCTCGAACGCCAGCTCGCCGACCGGCGCACTGATGCCCGAGGCCGGCGTTGTTGAACAGCAGGTCGACGCGCTCGACGGCCGCGTAACAGCGCCGCGACCGACTCCGGCCGCGTTACGTCGGTCGGGACGATCAGGGCGCCGGGGAGCGTCTCGCGCAGCGCCGCCTCGCGCCGGCCCGCCAGCACGAGCTCCCAGCCGGCGCCGTCCAGTGCGCGCGAGACCGCCCGGCCGATGCCCGAACCCGCGCCTGTGACCACCGCGATCATGGCGGCGAGACTACCTCTCGCGCAGCTCTCGGCGCCCCTAAGTCCCGGCCTCAGGCGCGTAAGGGCGGCGACCCCTTAGGCGGCTCCATTCGCCCGATGTACGGGGTCTGTCTCAGGGCGATCATGAACACATGATCTCCCAGCTGACCCGACACAAGCAGATCCCGGCGGACGCTTCGCCGCTCACGATCCGCCCCGCCGCGGCGGCCGACGCCGAGCGCGTCGCGCGGCTGGCCCAGCTCGACTCGAGCCACGCTCCGCAGGGCGACCTGCTGCTCGCCGAGGTCGGCGGCGAGCTGTGGGCGGCGCTCTCGCTCGCCGACGGCCACGCGGTCGCCGACCCGCTGCGGCCGTCCTCGGAGGCGGTCTGGATGCTCGCCGAGCGCTCGCGCCAGATGCGGCGCACGCGGCGCGCGCGGCACAGCCGCCCGCGTCTGCGCTTCGCCTGAACCCGGAGGTAAGCTCGCACGTGTGCGCTTCTCCCCGTGGGGCCGTGTGGTCGCGCTCTCGGCCCTGCTGGTGGTGGGAGGAGCGCTCGCGCTCGGCGTCGGGGCGATCGCCTCGACGCGCGAGCGGCTCGTGTCCTACCCGGTGACCGGGCCGGTCGAGGGGCTCGCCTTCGACCTCGGCGACGCCGACGTCGTGATCGTCGGCGCCGGCCAGGCCGCGTCGGTGGGCGTCGAGCGCACCGAGCGCTTCGCGTTCGGGCATGACGCCGACACGCGCGAGTCGGTGGCGAGCGGCGTGTTCCGCGTGCGCTCGCGCTGCCCGACCTCGCTGCTCGGCGCCTGCTCGGTCAGCTACCGGCTCGCCGTTCCCGACAACGTGCCGCTGGACGTGCGCACCGGCAGCGGGAACGTGACCTTGCGCGGCTACCGCGGCTCGGCGCGGCTGCAGACCGGCGCCGGCAGGATCGACGTCAGCGGCTACTGCGGCAACGTGCTCGACGCCCGCACCGGGGACGGCGACATCGTGCTGGACGCCGACTGTGCACCGCCCAAGGCCTCGTTGCGCACGCGCGACGGCGCGATCCGCGCGACGGTGCCGCGCGGGCGCTACGCGATCGACGCCGAGAGCACGACCGGGAGCGAGGCGGTCCACGGCCTCGCCCCCACCCCGGACGCGCCGTACTCGCTGCAGGCGCTGAGCGGCAGCGGCGACATCTCGATCGAGGGCCGCGCGTGATCGCCGCGCTCGACCTCGAGCGGCGCTTCGAGCGGGCCGGCCACGCGGTCGTGTACCTGCTGCTGGGTCTGCCGCTCGCGCTGCTCGCGATCCCCGTGACCGCGGCGCTGCTGCTCGGCGCGGCGCTCAGCGTTGTGGGCATCGGGCTGCCGCTGCTGGTCGCCGCCGCCGCGGTCGGGCGCGCGCTCGTCCAGGCCGACCGCCGCGCGGCGAACCGCTGGCTCGACACCCATATCCCGCCGCTCGCCGCCCGCCTGCGGACGCCGGGCAGCCCGTTCCGGCGCTCGCTCGAGCTGCTCGCCGACCGCGGGCTGTGGCGCACCGCCGGGCATCTCGTGCTGCGCCCGGCGCTCGCGCTCGTGCTGCTGGCCGTGGCGCTCGCGCCCGTCGTCACGCTGGCGGTGCTGATCGAGGCGGCGGTCGACGGCGTCGCCGGCGGGGCGATCGACTTCGTCGGCCCGTGGCGCCTGGGCGCGGGACTCGGGCTGGTGCTGGCGGCGCTCGCGCTGCCGGCCGCGATCCTCGTGATCGCCACGCTCGACGCGCTGTACGGCGTGCTGTCGTCGATCACCCGCGCGCTGCTCGCGCCGCGCGCGCAGCCGGGCGGCCCGGTGCGCGAGATGCTGGCCGAGAGCCTCGGCGATCGCACGGTGGCCGTCGTCTACTGGCTGGCGGATCGCGGGCGCTTCGTCGACGAGGCCGGCCGGCCGGCGGAGCTGCCGGAGCCCGGCTCGGGGCGCGCGTACACCGTCGTCGAGCGCGAAGGGCGGCGGGTCGCCGCGATCATCCACGACGCGGCGCTGGACACGAGCCGCGAACTCGTCGAGGCCGCGGCCTCGGCCTCCCTGCTGGCGATGGACAACGAGCGCCTGCGGGCCGACCTGCAGGCGCGGGTCGACGAGCTGCGCCTGTCGCGGCTGCGGATCATCGAGGCCGGCGATTCGGCGCGCCGCCGCATCGAGCGCGATCTGCACGACGGCGCGCAGCAGCAACTGGTGACGCTGGCGCTCGACCTGCGCGTGCTGCGCGCGAAGCTCGATCCCGAGGCCAAGCCGCTCGTCGACGAGCTCTCCGAGCGCCTCGCGGCGGCGCTCGGCGAGTTGCGCGAGCTGGCCCGCGGCATCCATCCCGCGATCCTCACCGAGCGCGGGCTCGCGCCCGCCATCGACGTGCTGGCCGAGCGCGCGTCGATGCCGATCGAGTGCGCGGTCGAGATCGACGAGCGCCTGGCGCCCGCGGTCGAAGCCGCGGCCTACTTCCTCGTCGCCGAGGCGCTGACCAACGTGACCCGCTACGCCGAGGCGTCGAGCGCGCGCGTGGAGGTCACGCGCGACGGCGAGGAGATCGTGGTGGCGATCGCCGACGACGGTGTCGGCGGCGTCGATCCCAAGGCGGGCGGCGGGCTGCGCGGCCTGCAGGATCGCGTGGCGGCGGTCGGCGGCACGCTCGAGATCGACAGCCCCGTGGGGCAGGGGACGCGCGTGTGCGCGCGGCTGCCGGCGCCATGAGGCGCGCGCTGCTCATGACGTGCCTGGTGCTCGCCGGCTGCGGCGGCCGCGAGGTCGTGCGCGCGCCCGCCGTGCACGTCTCCGGTACGCCGGCCGCGGCGCCTGCGGGCGCGCCGGTGCCCGACGGCGCGGTGCGGATCGCGGTCGTCACGCATGGCCCCGCGTCGAGCAAGTTCTGGGCGATCGTCCGCAACGGCGTGACGTCCGCCGCGCGCCGCTACGACGTGCTCGTCGACTACCGGGCGCCGGACGTCTACAGCCTCGCACGCATGAGCGCGATGATCGACGAGGCGGTGGCGACCCGGCCCGACGGGCTCGTCGTCTCGATCCCCGAGGACGGGCTCGCGCCGGCGATCCGGCGCGCCGTGCAGGCGGGCATCCCGGTCGTGTCGATCAATTCGGGAAGCGACATCTTCCGCAGCCTCGGCGTGCTCGCGCACGTCGGGCAGATCGAGGACCGCGCCGGCCTGGAGGCGGGCCGCCGCCTAGCCGCGTCAGGCGTGCGGCGCGCGCTGTGCGTCAACCAGCAGGTGGGCAACCGCGGGCTCGACGCGCGCTGCGCCGGGCTGGAGCGCGCGATGCGCGACGCCGGCGGCAGCTCGCGCGTGCTCGGCGTCGCCGACGACAGCCCCGCGACGCCGGTGAGGATCGCCCGCGCGGTCGCCGCCGGCGGCATCCAGGGCATCCTGGCCACGAACTCGCTGAGCGGGCTGGCGGCGGCCAAGGGCCTCGGCACGACGGACGTCAAGATCGGGACGTTCGACCTCACCCCGGACGTGCTGGACGCCGTGCAGCGGGGCGCGCTGTCGTTCGCGATCGACCAGCAGCCGTACCTGCAGGGCTACCTGCCGGTCGAGATGCTGGCGCTGCGCGCCCGCTACGGCCTGCTCCCGTCCGAGGGCGACGTGATCGCGACCGGCCCGCACTTCGTCACCCGCGCGGACGTGGCCAAGACGATCGAGCTCAGCCGCCAGTCGATCCGGTGAGACCTTTTAGAGTCCTCGCGCATGCACCGAGTCGTGATCGTGGGCGGCGGCTTCGGCGGCCTCCAGGCGGGCCTGCACCTCAAGGGCGACTTCGAGGTCACGCTGGTCGACCGCCGCAACTTCCACCTCTTCCAGCCGCTCGCGTACCAGGTCGCCACCGGCGCCTTGAACCCGGGCGAGATCTGCTACCCGCTGCGAGCGATCTTCCGCGACCGCGAGAACTTCGACGTCGTGCTGGGCGAGGTGACGGGCTTCGACCTCGCTGCGCGCGAAGTGCCCGTCAGCACGGCGTCCGGCCCGCGAAGGCTGGCCTATGACACGCTGATCGTCGCCGGCGGTTCCCAGTACAACTACTTCGGTCACCCCGAGTGGGAGGAGCACGCGCACGAGCTCAAGACGCTCGAGGGCGCGCTCTCGATCCGCTCCCGCATCCTCGGGGCGCTCGAGGCGGCCGAGCTCGAGACCGACCCGGAGGAGCAGAAGGCGCTGCTGACGTTCGTCGTCGTCGGCGCCGGGCCGACCGGCGTCGAGATGGCGGGCCAGATCGCCGAGATCGCGCGCGACACGCGCCGCGACTACCGCCACGCCGACACATCGAAGGCGAAGGTGCTGCTGGTCGAGGCCGGCGACCGCGTGCTGGCCGCGTTCCCGCCGCGGCTGTCCAAGAAGGCGACGCACTCGCTCGTGAACCTGGGCGTGACGCCGCTCGTCGACCACATGGTCACGAACCTCGACGAGCACGGCGTCGTGATCCGCACGGGCCCGGATGCGCGGGATGAGCGCGTCAACGCGCGCACGGTGATCTGGGCGGCCGGCGTGCTGGCGGCGGGGATCGCCGGGCAGCTGGCCGAGGCCGCGGGCGGGCAGACCGACCGCGCTGGACGCCTGATCGTCGAGCCCGACCTGAGCGTTCCCGGGCACCCCGAGGTGCTCGCGATCGGTGACATGGTGCGCGTCCGCGACGCCGATCCGTTCCCCGGCGTGGCGCCGGTGGCGATGCAGATGGGCCGCTACGCCGCCAAGCGCCTGCGCCAGAAGACCTCGGCGCCCTTCAAGTACATCGACAAGGGCAACCTCGCGACGATCGGGCGCGCCCGCGCCGTCGCCGACCTGAAGGGCCTCAAGCTGTGGGGCTTCCCGGCCTGGTCGATGTGGCTGCTGGTCCACCTCTGGTACCTGATCGGGTACCAGAACCGCTTCCTGGTGTTCGTCCGCTGGATGTTCAGCTTCCTCACCCACGGCCGCGGCGCCCGGCTGATCACCAACCAGGACCCGATCCTTTAAGCGCGCACGCCCGCGGCGGTCTGGGGTGACCGCCGCGGGCGTCGTGCCCGGCGTTTACGGTGTCGTCGTCGACAGCGTGAACGTCAGCGTCTTCGTGTACGAGCCCGTACGCAGGGCCTCGTTCGCACCGACCGTCTGCTCGAGCCCGATGGTCACCGGGTCCAGGCTGATGGGCGCTGCGTAGGTCAGCAGCGTGAGCGGGCTCGAGCTGCCGGTGATCGGGGCGAACGCCGCCGTCGGGTGCGCACCGTTGGTGGCGTTGGCCTGGAGCGGTGCGGCCAGCGTGAACGTGCCGTTGACCAGGCGGCCGGTCGCGGCGGCGTCCGGATCGGACACGCTCAGCGTCGCGTCACCGCCGGTGCTCGTGACCGTCGCGGCGACCGAGGTCAGGTAGTCCTTCTGGATGCCGGCGGTCAGCGCGCCGAAGTTGGCCGTGCTGCCAAGCGACAGCGACAGCGTCGGCGTGACGGCGCCGTTGAGGTTGCCCGGCGTGCTCGTCGAGTTCGCGGGCGTCGGCGTCGGCGTGGGACTCGGCGTCGGCGTGGGCGTCGGCGTCGGGGTCGGGGTCGGCGTCGGCGTCGGAGTCGGCGTCGGCGTCGGAGTCGGCGTCGGCGAGTCGGCGTCGGCGTCGGCGTGGGAGTCGGCGTCGGCGTGGGAGTCGGCGTCGGCGGTCGGCGTCGGGCGTGTCGGCGTCGGCGTCGGCGTCGGCGTGGGAGTCGGCGTCGGCGTCGGCGTGGGAGTCGGCGTCGGCGTGGGAGTCGGCGTCGGCGTCGGCGTGGGAGTCGGCGTCGGCGTCGGCGTGGGAGTCGGCGTAGGAGTCGGCGTCGGCGTGGGAGTCGGCGTCGGCGTCGGCGTCGGCGTCGGCGTCGGCGTCGGCGTGGGAGTCGGCGTCGGGGTCGGCGTGGGAGTCGGCGTCGGAGTCGGCGTCGGAGTCGGCGTAGGAGTCGGCGTCGGCGTCGGCGTAGGTGTCGGCGTCGCGACGTCTTGCACGATCACCGTGCCGGTCATGTTCGGATGCACCGAACACACGAACGCGTAGGTGCCGGTCGTGTTGAACGTGCAGTTGCCGTCCCACCCGGCAGGCATGGCGAACGGCGGCAACGGTGGCACGGCGAACCCGGTGATGATGGTCCCCGCGGTCTGGGTGCACGATGTCGGCTGGGTGCCGTTGAAGACCACGTTGTGCGAGAGCGTGCCGTTCCCGGTCGGGAAGCTGAAGTCCACCGTCCCGCCCTTGGCGATCGTCACGCTCGAGTCCGCGGTATCCGAGCTCGACGCGTCCTGGAACCAGGTCCCCGTGCCGCCGTTGTCGTGCGCCTGGATCGCGCCGGTGGTGGGCGGCGGTCCGACCGTCGGGGTCGGCGTCGCGGTCGGCGTCGGCGTCGCGGTGGGCGTCGGAGTCGGAGTCGCGCTCGGCGTGGGCGTCGGAGTCGGTGTCGCGGTCGGCGTCGGCGTCGGCGTCGGCGTCGCCGACCCGCTCACGACGACGGTGCCGGTCATCGTGATATGGGCATCGCAGTGGAACGTGTACGTCCCCGGCGTGTTGAACGTGCAGGTGCCACCCCACCCGGGTCCCTCGGGGTACGCCGGGAGCGGCGGCACCGGTCCGTTAACGACGCCCGATGTTTGCACGCACGAGGGCTGCGGATCGTCGAAGTCGGCATTGTGACCGGCTGACCCGTCCGTCGTCGAGTAGCTGATATCCACCGTGCCGCCGACGGGAATCGTCACGGAGTTGTCTGCCTCGTTCGAGCTCGACGCATCCTTGAAGATGAAGCCGAGCGTCTCGCTGTCCTTTGCGATGATGCTCGCGTCAGCGGGCGCGCTCGCGGCGACCTTCGCGGCCGCCGGCGCCGTCGACCTCGGCGCTTCTGGCGAACCCCACGCGAGGGCCGGTATCCCTACTGCGGCGGTGACCGCACATGCCAACCATGGCAAATAGCTCCTTCTCAGACCCAACGCAGCCCCCTCCAAGACAGACGATCGTTGCGAGCCCCGACCGTACCGGTGCCGGAACGCGGCGTCAAACCCGATTTGATCCCTCGCGCGACTTTTTCTCATTTTCGGCATGGGTACAGCGTTTGGGGCGATTTCTGAGGATTCGCCGGAGATTTCGTTGACACGGCAGTCGAAGCCGATGTAACGTCGGGCTTAAGCGGCGACGTCCGCTGTGCCGCAACGATCCGGGCCGGGGACCTGGACGAGCGGCATTAATCGTCTGGAGGAGGGATGTCGATGGGTATCGCGATACGGCCGTCGATTCGCGCCGGGGTCGCGCTCGCGGGCAGCGTGCTCGCAACCGCGGCGATCGGTGCAGCACCAGCGCTGGCGGATGCCGGCAAGGTCCTGGTCTTCACCGGAACCGGGGGAACCGCCAACCCCGTCTCAACCGACGCGGCCGCGGCGATCCAGGCCCTCGGCAGCGCGAACAACTTCACCGTCGACACGACGGCCGACGCGACGAAGATCAACGCGGCCAACCTCGCCGGCTACCGCGCCGTGGTGTTCGTCAACTCGGCGGGCGACGCGCTCCCGGACCCGGCCGAGCGCGCCGACCTGCAGACCTACGTCCAGAACGGCGGCGGCTTCGTCGGCGTCGGCGAGACGGCGACGCTCGAGCAGGGCAACGGCGCGTTCTTCGACACGCTGATCGGCCTCACTGGCAACCCGCGCGTGACCGCAACCGGCACCGTGTCGGCGTCGCGCGACGTCGAGTTCCTGGACCGCGTCCACCCGTCCACGCGTGATCTTCCGATGCTCGACAAGGGCCTGACGGAGACCTGGTACACGTGGGCCACCAACCCGACGGGAACAGTCCAGACCGTGGCCCGCGTGCGCGGAAACATCCTGCCGGACGGCACGTCGGTCACCAACGACGCCGTCCAGAAGAACTACGGCAACTCGACCCAGAACAACAACGTCAACGGCATCCAGCCGTCGCTCGCCGCGCCGGCCTCCTGGTGCCGTGACATCCAGTCCGGCCGCTCCTTCTACACGGAGCTCGGCAGCTCGTCCGCCGACTGGCAGGACGCCAACATCAACAAGCACGCGCTGGGCGCGATCGAGTGGGCCGCCGGCATGGTCCGCGGCAACTGCAAGGCCACGATCAACTCCGACTACACCGCTACGCGCGTGACGCCGATGAACCCGTCGACCACGTCGAACCAGTTCAACGGCGAGATGACCCGCATGGTCGCCGCCGACGACGGCCGCATCTTCTACGGCGGCCGCGCGATCTGCACGCAGGGCCAGGCCCAGGTCACGAACTGGGACCAGCCCAACGTGGGCCAGGGCTGCGGCACGATCCACGTGTTCGACCCGACGGTCGCCGGCAGCAACGACCAGAACCCGGACAAGATCAGCATGGTGACGAGCCTGCAGGTCTACGGCGCCAAGGGCGGCGGGGCCGAGGCGGGGCAGACGTCCACCGTCGAGGTCGGCCTGCTCGCGATGCAGCTCGACCCGAAGTTCACCAAGGGCCGTCCGTACATCTACGCCCAGTACTTCCCGTACTATGGCGGCGAGATGGGCTACCCGCCCGGAACCGACAACCAGTACGTCCACAACAACCCGACGGTGTACGGGCGGGGCTTCGACCGCAGCACCTACATGGGCGAGCGTCGCCTCTCGCGCTTCACCTACGACCCGGCGACCAAGACGATCGTGCCCGGCTCCGAGAAGGTCATCATGCATTGGGAGCAGTCGGTGTACTCCTGCTGCCACGCCGGTGCCTCGGCGGCCTGGGACTCGCAGGGCAACCTGTATATCTCCAACGGCGACAACATCGGTAACAGCCCGAACTCCACCAACGGCGGCTACACCAACGCCGACCCGTCGTACACGATCCCGTGCCCCGGTGCCGCGGTCAACACGCACTGCGGTCAGACCCCTGCGGACCAGCGTCCGGATCTGTCCGGCCAGGACAACCGGTTGATCTCCTACGCCGACGCGCGCGGCAGCGCCGCCAACACCAACGCCTACGAGAGCAAGATCATCCGCATCCACCCGCTGGACAACCCGGGTGACACGCCGGGCATCGGGACGACGTACACGATCCCGGACGCCTCGGCGCCGAACGGCCCGCAGCTGTTCCCGCCGGACAGCCAGGGCGTCAAGGATGGCCTGGCGAAGCCCGAGATCTTCGCGATGGGCGTCCGCAACGACTACACGATCCACATCGATCCCAAGACCGACCTGATCACCACCGCGTGGGTCGGCCCGGACCAGGCCACCGACAGCACGACCTGGGGCGAGGGCAAGACCGAGAACGCGACGATCATCAGCCACGCCGCGAACTACGGCTGGCCGTTCTGCCAGGCGGGCAACCGCTGGGACTACCGCGCCAAGCTGCCGAGCCCCACGGGCGGCGGCCTGCCGGGCAACCTCAGCGACAACATCCCGGGCACGGTCGGCGGCGGCACCGACGGCCAGACCGGCGCGTTCTGGGACTGCCGCGGCACCATCACGAACACCTCGCCGTACAACACCGGCCTGACCACGCTGCCGGCCGCCTCGCCGGTGAACCTCTGGTACGGCCCGCAGGGCGGCTGCTACTCGTACCCGAAGAACGCCAACGGCGTCGGCATCTACACCAACAACAACTACACACCGTCGCCCGCCATCACCCGTCTGTGCCCGTTCGCGGCCAGCACCGGCGGCCAGGCCCCGATGGACGGCGGCATCTACCGCCGGCCGGCCAACGCCGGCCCGAACGCGTGGCCCTCCTACTGGGACGGCCGCTGGTTCCTGATGGACTTCGCGTCGCCGACCGCTCTGCGGCACGCGCTGCTGATGGACCCCGCGACGATGAAGGACGGCGGCCAGCCCGTCTCGGCCGACTCGCTGCTCGGCATCATCCCGTCGGCGCTGCTGGGCGGCACCCGCCCGGTCGCGGTGCAGTTCGGGGCCGACGGCGCGCTGTACGTCGCGTCCTACGGCGGTTGCTACTACTGCTTCCGCAACAACAACATGGGCGTCTGGCGCTTCGACTACGTCGGCGGCGACGATACCCCGGGTCCCGACCCGCAGGCGACGCCGGCGGCGACGTCGAGCAAGGTGGACTTCGGTATCGGCAAGTCCGGCGGCGTGTCCTACACCTGGAAGTTCGATGACGGCGCCACGGCGACCGGCGCGACGGCGAGCCACTCGTACCTCACGGGCGGCACGCACAGCGCCACGCTGACCGTCACCTACGCCGACGGCCAGACCGCCAGCAAGGACGTCTCCGTGACCGTCCCGCCGACGGCCTCCGACGACGTGGGCGGCACCGTGATCCCGACGCTGGCCCTGACGCTCGGCCCGGCGGCCGGCTTCGGCAACTTCACCGCCGCGGTCGCGAACACCTACAACGCGAGCACGACGGCCAACGTCGTCTCGACCGGCGGCGACGCCACGCTGACCGTGGCCGACACGTCGGCGACGGCTCCGGGCCATCTGGTCAACGGCACGTTCTCGCTGCCGCAGGCGGTCAAGGCGCGGGCCACCAACAGCGCCAACTCGAACACGACGTTCGCGAACGTCTCGAGCACCCCGCTCACCCTGCTGACCTACGGCGGCCCGACGTCCAACGACGCGGTCGCGCTGCAGTTCCAGCAGGCGATCGCGGCCACCGACGCCCTGCGGTCGGGCTCGTACAGCAAGACCCTCACGTTCACGCTGTCGACGACGACACCGTGACGCCGGCTCCGCGGCTGCTGCCGCCGCGGTAGTCCTGCACCCAAGGCCTAGGGCGTCCCTCCGGGGGCGCCCTAGCCCTTTACGGCCCCGCTGGTGAGCCCGCTCACCAGGTGGCGCTCGGCGAACGCGTAGAACACCAGCGCCGGGACCATCGAGAGCGTCGTGAAGGCCAGGATGCGAGCCGTGTCGGCGGTGTACTGCTGCGAGTAGTTGGTCACGCCCAGCGGCAGCGTCCAGTGGTTTGAGTCGGTGAGCACGACGAGCGGCAGCAGGAACGCGTTCCAGCTGCCGACGATCGCCAGCACCGACACGGTGGCCAGCACCGGACGCGACAGCGGCAGCAGGATCGTCCAGAAGAACCGGAACGGCCCGCAGCCGTCGATCGCCGCCGCGTCCTGCAGCTCGTTCGGGAAGCTGGCGAAGAACGGGCGCAGGATCACGATCGTGATCGGCAGCCCGAACGCGGCCTGCGGGAGCGCGACGCCCAGCGGGTTGTCGAGCAGCCCGAGGTGGCGGACCATGATGAAGATCGGCAGGATCGCGACCGCGACCGGGAACAGCAGGCCGAGCGTGAAGACCGTGTACATCAGCTCGCGCCCGCGGAAGGCCATGCGCGCGAACACGAACGCCGCCAGCGCGGCCAGCGGCACCACCAGCAGCGTCGAGACCGCGGCGATCAGCGTGCTGTTGTAGACCTGGCGCCAGAACGTCCCGGAGCCGAGGATCCCGGTGTAGTTGCTGAACACCCACGGGTGCGGGAGCGCGACCGGGTCCGACCCGATCTGCGCCGTGTCGCGGAAGCCGCCGAGCACCGCGTAGACGATCGGCACGAGGATCGCGAGCGCGACCAGCAGCGCGACCGCGTAGAGCCCGATCCGCCTCATCGGCCCATCGTGGTCAGGGCGCCCTGGATGTCGCGCCGCAGCACGAAGCGCTGGTAGGTCAGCGCGAACACCAGCGAGATCGCGAGCATGATCACCGCGACCGCGCTCGCGTAGCCGAATTCGAAGCGCTTGAAGCCGTAGTCGATCATGTAGATCGCCATCGTGTTGGATGCGTGCACCGGCCCGCCGCCGGTCATCACCCACACGAGGTCGAACAACTGCAGCGCGCCGATGATCGAGAGGAACGCGGAGACCCGGATCGTCGGCCCGAGCAGCGGCAGCGTGACGTAGCGGAACACCTCCCACGGCCGCGCGCCGTCGATCAGCGCCGCCTCCTCGAGCTCGTGCGGGATCTGCTGCAGGCCGGCGAGGTAGAGCACCATGTGGAAGCCGAAGTACTTCCACGAGATCGCCACGAAGACCGTGTAGAGCACGATGCTGGGGTCCGCGAGCCACTCCTTGGTGCCGAGACCGGCGCGCGCGAGCGCGTGGTCGGCTAGCCCGTGCGGCTGCAGCATCAGCGTCCACACGACGGCCGTCACGACCTCCGAGAGCACGAACGGCGAGAAGTACAGGACGCGCAACAGCGCGCGGCCGCGCAGGCGCGTGTTGAGCAGCATCGCCACGCCGAGCGCGAACGGGAGCTGGAGCCCCAGCGAGAGCGCGATCAGGATCGCGTTGTGCTTGAGCGCGCCGATGAAGACGTCGTCGCTGAACGCGCGCTTGAAGTTCTGCAGGCCGACGAAGTCGTCGAGCTTGCCGAGCCCGCTCCACTTGAAGCCGCTGTAGTACATCGCCTGCAGCACGGGGGCGATGACCAACAGCAGGTAGAGCGCCAGCGCGGGCGCGAGGAACAGACCGATCGTGGCCCAGCGCCGGCGCGCGCGCGAGCGGCGTCCGCGGCGCACCGGCGCCGGGAGGACGAGGCGGCCGGCGACCGCCCCGCCCCCGGAGCCGCTATCCGGACTTTGCGGCATCCGCGATCTTCTTGGCGACGTCCTGGGGCGTCGCCTTCCCGGCGAAGAGCTCCTGCACCGCGTCGTTGACCGCCTGGCCGACCGCCGGCGCATACGCCTGGTCGAGGTAGAGCTGCACGAACGACGCCTGCGCGCGCGCGTCGAGCACCGACTTCATGTTCGGGTCGGCGACCGAGGACTCCGTGCCCTTGGTGACCGGCAGCACGGCGCCGGAGGCGCCGGCCTTGGTGGCGATCTGGTCGCTGAGCAGGAACTTCACGAAGTCCACGGCCTCCGGGGGCGCGTCCTTGCCGATCGCGAACCCGTCGCCGCCGCCGAACTGCTCACCGGGCTGGCCGGCGCCGCCGTTGACGCTCGGGAACGGGAACCAGCCGAGGTTCTTGGTGACGGCCTTGTCCTTCGTGTTGGCGGCGAACGTCGCCGGCGCCCACGCGCCCATCAGGTCCATCGCCGCGCGGCCGTTGCCCATCGTCGCGGCCTCGCCGCCCGAGCCGTCCCACGGCGCAGCCAGGTAGCCGCTCTGGAACGGCTTCATGTCGATCAGCCGCTTGAGCTGCTCACCGGCCTTCACGAAGCCCGGGGTGTCGAACGAGCCGTCCTGCCCGGCCTTGGCCATCGCGTCCTTGCCGGCGATCCGCAGCGACAGGTTGGCCCACCAGAACATGCCGGGCCACTTGTCCTTCTCCCCCACCGCCAGCGGCGTCACGCCAGCCGACTTGAGCTTGCCGACATCGGCCAGGAAGTCGTCCCAGGTCTGCGGCGGCGCGTCGATCCCCGCCTTCTTGAACAGCGGCTTGGAGTACCAGACGCCGACCATGCCGAGGTTGTAGGGAACGCCGTACTGCTTGCCGTCGATCTGGTAGAGCCCGACGCCCGCCGGGTTGAGCGTGCCGATCCAGGGCTTGGTCTGCGCGGTGACGTCCTTCACGAGGCCCGCGTCGGCCTGCTCTTTGAGCGTCCCGCCGCCCCAGGACTGGAAGATGTCGGGGACCTTGCCGCCCTGCATCGTGGTCGTGAGCTTGGACTTGAACGCCTCGTTCTCCAGCACCGTGATGTGGATCTTGACGTTCGGATGCGACGCCTCGTACTGCTTGGCGGCGTCAGCCCAGATCGTCTTCATCGGGTCGTTGTTCTGGATGTGCCACCACTCGATCGTCACCGGCTTTGAGCCGGAGGTGGTGGCCTGCCCCGAGGCGCTCTTGGAGGAGTCACCTCCACAGGCCGCCACGCCGAGCGCCAGTGCGGCCACCGCACCGAGCGCACAGCGAATCGACTTCACCATCTCTCTCCTCCTTCATGGGGCTTGGCGGTGCTCTGACGCACCACGAGCGTCGTCGCGAGCTCGACGCGCTTGTCCTCTGACTGGCTCAGCACGAGCCGGGCCGCCGTCGCCGCCATCTCGGTCAGCGGCTGGCGGATGGTGGTGAGCGGGGGGCCGACCCAGCGCGCCATCGGCAGGTCGTCGAAGCCGATCACGCTCAGCTGCGCGGGGATGCCGATCCCCTCGATGCGAGCGGCCTCGTAGACGCCGAAGGCCTGCAGGTCCGAGCCGGCGAAGATCGCGGTCGGTGGGTCGGGCAGCGCGAGCAGCGCCTGCCCCTGTTCGTAGCCGGCTTCGAGGTGGAACGTTCCCCACCGGATCAGCTCCGGGTCCACGGCGAGGCCGGCCGTCTCGAGCGCGGCGCGGTAGCCGTCCACGCGCGCGCGGCTGCAGAGCATGTACGGCGGTCCGCCGATCATGCCGATGCGGGTGTGTCCCAGCTCCAGCAGGTGGCGCGTGGCGGTCAGCCCGCCGCTCCAGTTGGTCGCGCCGACCGACGGCACGCCGGGCGCCGGCTCGCCCGCCGGGTCCACGACCACGAACGGGATGCTGCGCGCGGTCAGCCGCGCGATCTGCTCGGGGCTGAGCTCGGAGACGACCAGGATCAGCCCCGCGCTGCGCCGGGCGGCGACCGCGTCCACCCAGGAGCGGCCCAGCGCGCCTGGGCCCTCCTGGGCAGACAGGACCACGCCGAGGCCGTTCTCGCGAGCGACCTCCTCGACGCCCTTGATGATCTCCATTGCCCAGGGCGATTCGAGCTCGTTGAAGACGACGTCCAGCAGCTGCGCGCGCGATTCACGCGCCGGCGCGGGCCGCACGTACCCGTGCTCGTGCAGCATCCGCTCAACGCGCTCGCGAGTCTCCGGCGCCACGTCCGCGCGGCCGTTGACGACCTTCGAGACCGTCGGCACCGACACGCCCGCGGCGTCGGCGATGTGGGCGATGGTGACCCGCGCCATGTGCGACTTGTATCAGAGTTTCGGCAATCTTTCGAGAGATATCGGTACGCCTTGACAGGAAAATCGCCCTCGATAGGGTTTCCGTGCCATGACTGCCGTTTCGAAACTTTCGAGACTCCGTGTCCTCGGCGACGCCGTGGTCGACGCCGACGGCGCGAGGGTCGCGCTGCGCGGCGTCGGGCTCGGCGGCTGGATGAACATGGAGAACTTCATCACCGGTTATCCGGGCACCGAGAGCGCCATGCGCGCAGCGGTCGCCGGCGTGCTGGGCGCCGAGCGGGCCGAGCGCTTCTTCGATCGCCTGCTCGACCGCTTCTTCGCGCCCGAGGACGCGGCGCTGCTCGCTGGACTGGGCGTCAACTGCGTGCGGATCGCGATCAACCAGCGCCACTTCGAGCGCGACGACGCCCCGTTCACGCTGCTCGAGCCGGGCTTCGAGCTGCTCGACGGCGCGATCGCCGCGTGCGCCGCGTGCGGCATCTACAGCGTGATCGACCTGCACGCCGTCCCGGGCGGGCAGAACCAGCACTGGCACTCCGACAACCCGACGCACGTGCCGGCGTTCTGGCAGCACCCGCACTTCCAGGACCGCGTCGTCAACCTCTGGACGGCGCTCGCCGAGCGCTACCGCGACGAGCCCGCCGTCGCCGGCTACAACCTGCTCAACGAGCCGGCGGACATCGCCGGCACCGTGGTGGGCCCGTTCCACGACCGGCTGGTGGCTGCCGTGCGTGACGTCGACGCCGAGCACATCGTGTTCGTCGACGGCAACCGCTACTCGACGGACTTCTCGGCGTTCGGCGAGGTCTACGAGAACGCGATCTTCGCCTGCCACGACTACGCACGCGCCGGCATGGCCTACGGCGGGCCGTACCCGGGCGACACCCATGGCGCGTGGGTGGACCGTGACGCGCTCGAGGAGACGTTCCTCGAGCGCACGCGGTTCCAGCGCGAGACCGGCACGCCGATCTGGGTCGGCGAGTTCGGCCCCGTCTACACCGGCGACGGCGAGCGCGACGAGCAGCGCCTGCAGATCCTCGCCGACCAGCTCGAGATCTACGAGCGCCACGGCGCCGGCTGGTCGCTGTGGACCTACAAGGACGTCGGGCTGCAGGGGCTCGTGTACACCGCGCCCGAGAGCGCCTACATGCGCCGCTTCGGGGCGTTGATCGCCAAGAAGGCGCGGCTCGGCATCGACTCCTGGGGGTCCACGGACGCCGAGGTGCCGGAGGCCGTCGAGCCCGTCCACGAGCTGATCGCGCGCGAGTTCCCGACGTGGTCGCCGTACCCGTGGAATCCGCGCTCGAGCGCCGACGACATCGTCCGCCACATCCTGTTCGCGCAGGCGATGCTGCCCGAGTACGCCGAGGCCTTCCGCGGCCTCGACGACTCCGAGCTGGACGCGCTGGCGGACTCCTTCGCGCTCGCGAACTGCGTTCAGCGCACGCCGCTGCTGAGGCTGCTGACGTCGAGCGTCGGCGTCGGCACCTGAGCCGAGGAGCTCACGTAGACTCGCGCGCTTCGTCATGACGGCGCTCGAGGGTGAGTCGGTCGAACGGTTCGGCTACCGGCAGGAACTGCGCCGGGAGCTGTCGTTCCGCGACCTGCTCGTCTACGGGCTGATCTTCATGGTCCCGATCGCGCCGTTCGGGATCTTCGGCAGCGTCTACAGCGGCTCCGGCGGGATGGTCGCGCTGGCCTACGTGGTCGGGATGGTCGGGATGGTCTTCACGGCGCTCTCGTACTCCGAGATGGCGCGCGCGTTCCCGATGGCGGGGTCGGTCTACACGTACGCGGGGCGCGGCATCCATCCCGCGGTCGGCTTCGTCGCGGGCTGGCAGATCCTGCTCGACTACGTGCTCGTCCCGGCGCTGCTCTACGTCGTCGCGGCGGCCGCGCTGCACTCGCTGGTCGGCGAGGTCCCGGTGTGGGCGTGGGTCGTGAGCTTCGTGGTCGTCAACACCGCGGTGAACGCGCTCGGCATCCGCTTCACGGCGCGGTTCAACCTCGTGATGCTGGTCGCCGAGCTCGTCGTCCTCGGCCTGTTCTGCATGATCGGGCTCGCGGCCCTGATCGGCGGCGAGGGTCAGGGCTTCTCGTGGCATCCGCTCTACAACCCCGACACGTTCTCGGTCGGGCTCGTGTTCTCGGCGGTCTCGATCGCCGTACTGTCGTTCCTCGGGTTCGATGGCATCTCGACGCTCGCCGAGGAGAACCGCGACAGCTCGCGGCGGATCGGGCGCGCGATGGTCGTCGGGCTCGCGATCGCCGGCGTGCTGTTCATCGCCCAGACGTGGATCGCGGCGCTGCTGGTGCCCGATCCGGGCGGCCTGCTCAAGCACGGCGACCCGAACGGAACGGCGTTCTATGACGCCGCTGAGGTCGCGGGCGGGCACTGGCTGAACGTGCTCACCGCGGTGGCGACCGCGGTCGCCTGGGGGATCGCGAACGCGCTGGCGGCGCAGGCGGCGACGTCGCGGCTGCTGTACGCGATGGCGCGCGACCGCCAGCTGCCGCCGTTCCTCGCGCACGTGTCCGAGCGCCGGCGCGTGCCGGTCTACGCGACGCTGCTGGTGGCGTTCGTGTCGCTCGGCATCGGGATCTGGATGTCCGAGCGCTCGGACGGGATCACGACGCTCTCGACGCTCGTCAACTTCGGTGCGCTGAGCGCGTTCGTGCTCCTGCACCTGTCCGTGCTGCGCCACTACGGGATGGGGCGCGCGGGCGTGCGCATCGATCCCTGGCGCCACGTGCTCGTCCCGCTGATCGGCGGCGGGATCATCGTCTACGTGATGATCAAGGCCAACGTGGCGGCCAAGACCGTCGGCCTGATCTGGCTCGGGGTCGGGCTCGTCGTGGTCGCCGGCCTGTACGCGAGCGGCCGGCGACCGTCGTTGTCACTCGAGGAGAGCTAGACCTGCTGGACGGCCCAAGCGTTGCCGTCGGGGTCCTTGAAGAACGTGAACCGGCCCCACGGGAAGTCCTGCACCGGGCTGACCTCGACGCCCCGCCCGGCGAGCTCCGCGTGGGCGGCCTCGATGTCCTTGACGACCAGCTGCAGGCCCTGCACGGACCCGGGGGCGGCGTCCGTGAGCCCCTTGCCGATCGCGATCGAGCACGCCGAGCCGGGCGGCGTGAGCTGCACGAAGCGCATCTCGTCGCTGACCGTGTGGTCGTGGTCGGGGTTGAAGCCGGCCTGCTCGACGTAGAACGCCTTGGCGCGATCGACGTCGGTCACGGGCACTGAGATCAGCTCGAGCTTGAAATCCATGTCCCCAGGCTACGGAGAGTTCCGGCCAGTTTCTGTCCGCAATATTCTCCAGGCCATGCTGCCATTCGACGACGTGGGGTCGGGGCCTCCGGTCGTGCTGCTGCACGCGGGTGTCACGGACCGCTCGATGTGGTCCGACGTCCTGCCGCTGGACGGGTTCCGAGCGATCGTGCCGGACCTGCCGGGGTTCGGCGAGGCGGCCGTCGCACCCGGGCCGCAGGCGCCGTGGGAGGACGTGCTGGCCATCGCGCCGCCGCGCTTCGCGCTGGTGGGCGTCTCATTCGGGGGCGCGGTCGCGCTGCGGGTCGCGGTGGTCGCGCCGGAGCGCGTGAGCGCGCTGCTGCTCGTGTCGACGCCGCCGCCGGGACTCGCGCCGTCGCCGGAGCTCGAGCGCGTCTGGGAGGCCGAGGAGGCCGCGCTCGCGCGCGGCGATCTGGACGCGGCGGCGCAGGCGGTCGCCGAGGCCTGGGCGCCCCCGGCGCTGCGGCCGCGGGTCGCCGCCATGCAGCGGCGCGCGTTCGACCTCCAGGAGGGCGAGGTCGAGGAGGCGCCGGACCCGGCCGACGCCGGGCTCGGGCCGTTCGAGTTCCCCGTGCGCGTCGTGGCCGGCGAGCACGACCTGCCGGACTTCCGCAGCGGCGCGTTCGCGGCGTCGCTCGGCGCCCCGCTCGAGATCCTCCCGGGCGTCGGGCACCTCGCGCCGATGGAGGCGCCGGAGGCGTTCCGCGCGCTGCTGGCGCGCTTTCTCGCGTGATCCTCGTCATCGGAGCCGGCGCGTGCGGGCTCGCGGCGGCGTACGCGCTGGCGCGCCGCGGCGAAGCGGTGGTGGTGCTCGAGCGCGCGGTGCCGTGCGGGGAGCAGTCGGCCGGGCTCGCGCGGATATTCCGGGTCGCACACCGGCGGGCCGGCCTGTGCGCGCTGGCGCTCGAGGCGCGCGCGGGCTGGCTTCGCTGGGAGGCCGAGCTCGGCGCGGGCCGGCTGCTCGGCTCCGAGGGCTTCATCGCCGCCGGGCCGCGCGCGGACACCGCGGCGGCGATGGAGGCGGCGGGCGCGCGCGCGTCGTGGATCGACGCGCGCGAGATCGCCGCCCGCATCCCGTTCGCGGCGCCGCCGTGGGAGACGGCCGTGCTCGATCCGCTGGGCGGCAGCCTGCGCATCCGCCGCGCGCTGCAGGCGCTCGCCCGGACCGTCGAGATCCGGACCGCCCACGTCGTGTCGGTCGCCGGCGACGGCTCCGTCACGCTGGCCGACGGCAGCGTCCTGCGCGGCCACTCCGTGCTGATCTGTGCCGGGACCGCGACACCGGCGCTGGCCGCCACCGCGGGCATCGCACTCGAGGCCGAGTTCGGTCCGCACGTGCGCTTCACCTACGCGGGCGCCGACGCCGCCGGCGCCGCGTGCCTCGCCGCGCCTGAGGGCTACGGGCTGCCGCTGGGAAGCACCGGGCGCTGGGCGTTCGGGATGGACGAGCACGAGCCGGAGGTCGTCCGCGCCCTCTTCCCGCGGCTCGAGCCGGTCGGCCGCGTGGAGTGCGTCACCGTGCGCGCCCCGTGGCTCGACGCCGGCGGCGACGGCTGGGCCGCGGCGCGCCGTGAGCGGGTGGTGGCGTTCACCGGCAGCAACCTGATGAAGTTCGCGCCGCTGCTGGGCGAGCGCCTCGCCGAGGCCGCGATCGGCGGTGGGCTGCCGGCCGATCTGAACCCGGAGCGGTGGTAGAGTCGAACGCTCAAGGCCACTCGCCGCTTGTGCGGACACGCTTCGCCAGGCCCCCGCCGCTGCAGCACATCGCACGGCGACCTCCGAAAGGGCTTCGTCCCGGCTGGAGTGAGCCGCTCCCCAAACTGAGTGAACGCTCAGGGAGGTCGCACGATGCGCTTCGCTTTATGCTCGCCCCAACCGGACGACCGCTCGCCGGTGCGCCGGTCGTGAAGAGCGTCCGGGAGTACCTCAGGGAGGCTCACGCCTCCGAGCTCGCGCTGGTCCGCGCCGTGGAGGCGCAGCTCGCGATCGCGCCCGACGGTGAGTACCGCACCGCGCTCGAGCAACGGTTGAGCCAGACCGTCGAGCACGCCGAGCGGGTGCGCAACCGGCTCGGGCAGCTGGGCGAACCGAGCGCTGCGAGCGGAATCGGTCCGCGCTTGGCGAGGGCCGTCACCGGACGCAGCCGCGCGCTGGCACGGGCCGCGATCGACCGTCCGCGCGGCGCCGGAGACGAGCAGCGGATGCTCGAGAACGCCACCGATGCGTGCGCGACGGTCGCCCTGCAGATCGCCGCCTACGGCGTGCTCGAACCGCTGGCGCGCGCCGCCGGCGACGAGCGAACGGCGCAGCTGGCCGCCGGTACCATCGCCGGCAAGCACGCGTTGCTGGAGAGCCTCTTCGCCGAGCTGGGAGAGCTGGCCGGCGCGGCGGTCCGCGTGACGGCAGCGGACCCGGTCCACGAGACCGGACCAGCGACGACCACGGCCGAGGGCAAGGCGAGCGAGCCGGCCGCCCGCGTGGCGCGCCGGAAGGCGCAGGTCGCCGTCCCGCCGCCCGCCGACTTCGACATGCTGACCGCCGCGCAGATCATCGCGCACCTCGGGGACCTCTCGCAGCCGGACCTGACCAAGCTGGAGGCCCACGAGCGCGGCCATCACAACCGAGCCGCGGTACTCGCGGGCATCGAGTCGCTGCGAGCCGCGGAGCCCGGCTAGCCGGCGATCAGCCGGGCCACACCGCCTCGACGCTCTCGCTTCTCACCGACCAGCCGACGCGATCGCGACCGCGCGGTGGGCCCGCGATCGACACCGAGTAGACGGGATGCCCGCGCCGGCGCAGCTCCGCGCACGCCGCGGCCATGTGCTCCTCGGGTATCTTCGGCCACGACGCGATCAGGCCTGGATTGTCCGGATGCGTCGAGGTGCGCGCGTGCAGCGCGCGCAGCAGATCATCGAGCGCGGCATCGCTGAACGGCTGACGAACAGAGGCCATCGCCATCTGCCTTCCTTGCCCTTGAGGGGGCGTAACACGCCCAGGCGCTGGCGTCCAGCCCTGAGCGCTCGTGTCCTATCAGCATAGACCCACGCCCGGCGGGTCTCGCCGACTCAGCCGCCGCTCCGGACCCGCGTGCGAGGCACACCGTCGAGCCGGGCGGGGCTCGTGGCCGCGAGCACGGCCGGCACGGTTCCGGCGATCGACGAGCTGACGAGGATCGCGTCGGCCGCGAGCAGATCGGCGAGCGTGAGGTCGGCCTCGGCCGCGGGCGGGAGCGAGGTTCCGGGCAGGATGCGCCCGTCGGCGCGCGGGCGCAGCAGGACGCCGTCGCGGCGGATCAGCACGTTCGCCCAGCCCGCCTCGAGCACCGTGCCGTCGGCGTCCAGCAGCAGCGGCGTCGGCGTCAGCGCGTCGACCAGCGCGCGGTCGCGCCACTTGTGCGCGCCCAGGCCGCCGGGCAGCGTGTACGGGTGGAGCACGATCGGCAGCTCGCGCGTGCGGGCCGGCGCGAGCGCAAGCGTCGCGTCCGCGCCCGGCACGACATCGATCCGCAGCCGCATCCGATCGCCGGTCGCCAGCGCGCGCACGCGCGCCTCGAGGCCGACCGGGAGCGGGAGCCCGTACACCGTGTCGAGGCTGCGCGCGAGCCGCGCGAGGTGCGCGCCAAGTCGCTGCGGCTCGCCGCCGGCGACCAGCAGGGTCTCGAAGACGCCGAGCGCCGGGTCGGGCCGGCGGCGCCCGCCGGCCAGCGCGGAGGGCGGAAGAGGCGAGCGCGCGCGGCCCGGCGCGACGCCCGGCGGCAGGACGCCTGCCACGCCGGTGCCGGCCGCCGGCGCGACGGCGCCGGGCGCGAGCCGTCCCCCGATCGCGGCGATCAGCGGCCGCGCCTTCACCAGGCACTCCTCCAGCTCGCCGCGCGGGTCCGAGTCCGCGACGACGCCGCCGCCGGAGCCCAGCCAGAGCCTGCCGCCGCGCGCCTCGAAGGTGCGGATCGCGACGCTGAGCTCGAGCCCCGCGTGCGGGCTCGCGTACCCGATCGCGCCCGAGTAGACCTCGCGGCCCGTGGCCTCCAGGGCGGCGATGACCTTCATCGCCTGCACCTTCGGGTCCCCGGTGACCGAGCCGGGCGGAAACGTCGCGCGCAGGAGGTCGGCGTCCCCGCGCCCCGGCGCGCGGCCCTCACGGCGCAGGAACAGCTCCGGCGAGAGGCTTGCGATCCCGCCCCAAGGCGTTACGAAGCACGCGCCGTAGGCCGGTGCCAGCGCGCTTGCGGCGGCGGCGAAGAGCGCGGCGACGTCGCCCTCCCAGGCCGCCTCCAGCCGCAGGCACAGGTTCGCCTGGAAGATCTCTCCGGCCGCGATCCGCTTCACGCAATCGAGCACCGCCGCCTCGTGGCCGCCCGCCCCCGGCGCCCGTAGCGTGAATTCGGCGCGCGGGGGCGGCGTCACCTCCGGCGCGGCGGCGAGCAGCCGGCGCAGCTCGTCCAGGCGCGTCCCCGGCTCCCCCAGCGACTCGAACCACCAGCGGCCGTCCGCGTCGCGGCGCAGCACGTGGTCGTAGAACGCGAGGTGGGCATCCGGCATCGGCACGGGACGCGGCGGGCCCGGCGGGAGCGCCTCCACGCGCGCGCCGAGCCCGTACCCGAGCCATCCGAACCAGCCGCCGCCGACGACCGCGTCGCCGGCCGCGGGGGGAAGCTCGTCGAGCGCGTCGATCGGGTCGCGCGAGCCGAGCAGCGCCGCGGGAGCGCAGCCGACGATCGCGCCGCCGCCCGCCCAGCGCCCGGTCAGCGCGAACGGCCACGGCTGATCGCGCAGCGCGAGCAGCACGCGCGCGGCCGGGAGCGAGCAGTCGAGGGGCACGCGCGGCATACCCCCCGTCTATCAGACGAGCTCAGGGTCGGCCACGACCTCCACCAGCGCGGGTCCGTTGTAGGCAAGCGCGCGCTCGAGCGCGGCGTCGAGCTCCGACGCGGCGGTCACGCGGATCCCGAGCGCCCCCGAGATCTCCGCGTACGCGGCGAACGACGGGTTGTGCAGGTCGGTCTGCCAGACGTCCCAGTCGCCGGCCCGCTGCTCCTTGGCGATCTTCCCGAGCCGCCCGTTGTTGATCAGCACGTGCGTGATGTTCATGCCGTGCTTGACCGCGGTCAGCAGTTCGGCCATGTACTGCGCGAAACCGCCGTCGCCGGTCACGCAGACGACGGGACGCCGGCCGTCGGTCGCCGCCCAGGCGCCGATCGCGGCCGGGTAGCCGAAGCCGATCGACCCCAGATAGCCCGACATCAGCACGGCCTGGCCCGCGCGGCTCTCGAAGTAGCGCCCGAACGAGTACGTGTTGTTGCCGACGTCGACGGCCAGCACCGCGTCGTCGGGGACCCAGCGGTTCATGGCCGCGAACACCGCCGCGCTGGCGACGCCGCGGCCGCGATCGTCGAGCGCGCGGCTCGCCTTCTCGGCCCGCCACAGTGCCCAGCGCTCGGCCAGCTCGCCGCGCTGGTCCACGGACGCGACATTCCCGAGCGCGTCCGCGAGCTGCGCCAGCGTCACGCCGATCTCGCCCCACACCGGCACCTCGACGGCGTGGAACTTGCCGAGCTGCAGCGGGTCGAAGTCGATCTGGACGATCGGCTTGCCGGCGTAGATCCCGGTGTGCGTGGAGAACGACGCGCCGACCACCAGCAGCACGTCGGCCTCGTTCATGAACCATGACGCGACGGGCGTGCCGGAGCGGCCCAGCACCCCGCCCGCCAGCGGGTGGTCGTCGCCGACCAGGCCCTTGGCCTTGAACGTCGTGATGACGGGCGCGCCGAGCTGCTCGGCGAAGCTCACGAGCTGCTGCGCGGCAAACCGCGCGCCATGGCCGGCGACGATCACCGGGCGCCGCGCGCCGCGCAGCAGCTCGAGGGCGCGCTCCACCGCCTGCGCCGGGGGAGCGATCCCGAGCGCGGTGAGGCGACCCTCGGGGCCGCCGGCGGGGGCATCCGGCGCGGGGAGCGTCTGCACCTGGTCGGGGAACACGAGGTGCGCGACGTCGCGCCGGAGGAGCGCGTGCTTGCAGGCGAGGTTCATCAGCTCGGCGTGGCGGCTGGACTCGAGCACCGTCTGGCTGAACGCCGCGACGGGCGCGAACGCCGCCGCCAGGTCGACCTCCTGGAAGTCGCCCGGGCCGAGCACCTGAGTCGCGACCTGGCCGGTCAGGGCGAGCACCGGCGAGCGGTCGACCTTCGCGTCGTAGAGCCCGGTCAGCAGGTTCGTGGCGCCCGGGCCGGCGATCGTCAGGCACGCCGCGGGGCGGCCGGTGAGTTTGCCGTAGGCCGAGGCCGCAAACGCCGCCGCGCCCTCGTGGCGGATGCCGATGTACCGCAGGTTCCCGGCTTCCTCCTGGCGGCGCAGCGCGTCGGCGAGCCCGAGGTTGGAGTGCCCGACCATCCCGAAGACATGCTTGACGCCCCACGCGACCATCGTCTCGACCATCACGTCGGTGACCGTGCGCTCGTGCGGTGCGTCGGGCTCGATCGCGACCCACACGCCGTCCTCGCGGACCTCGACTCCGAACGACGGCACGGGGTCGCCGAACTCCGAGCGGCCGGTCAGCGGGCAGTAGTCGTAGCCGTGCCACGGGCAGCGCAGCATGCCCTTCTCGATCGTCCCCTCGCCGAGCGGGCCGCCCTGGTGCGGGCACTTGTTCGAGAGCGCACCGTAGCGACCTTCGAAGTGCGTGAGCGCGAGGCTGTGGCGCCCCACGCCGACCGTCTTCACCCGACCCTCCGCCAGCTCGTCGAGGGCGGCCACCTTGTGCCATTCCATGACGCCGCAGTCCCGGTGGCGGGCGAGGCGTTACACGGCCCGTAACGCGCGCCGCCGATGCGAGACCATGGCGCCATGACATTCGTGGCAACCCGGGCGGCGCTGCACCGCGTCGCCGAGGAGGTCGTCTCCCCAGCCCGCGTGGCGGCGACCGGCAACGAGATCGCGCTGATGGTGACGCCGGACGGCTTCGGGACGCCGCCGTTTCCCGACGGGGGCGGCGTCCGCGTCGAGGGGACCGACCTGGTGCGCCGCGCCGCGGACGGCAGCGAGACCCGCGAGCCGCTGGCGGTCGATGCGGCCGACGCCGCGCGGCTGGCGACGTTCTTCGCGTTCGGCCAGCGCGTCCTCGAGACGCTGCACTCGGAGGCCGTCGCGCCCGACGAGATCCACCTCTGGCCCGAGCACTTCGACGTCGCGTTCGTCGATCGCGAGGTGACCTACGGCGCCTCGCCGGGCGACGAGCACCACGACGAGCCCTACCTCTACGTGGCGCCGTGGGCGCCGGTCAACGGCCCGCAGTGGAACGCGAACGGCTTCAACGGCGCCGAGCTGGCCTGGCCGGTCGACGAGGCGACCGCGCTGGCGTTCTACCGGCGCTCACTCGCCGAAGCGTGAGCGCCGCGCCGCGTCGGCGTGGCGGTCGGCCTCGCGGCGCCGGCGGGCGACGTAGGCCTCGATCTCGAGCTCGGCCTCGGCCCGCAGCCGCGCCGCGAGCTCCTCCGCCTCCGCCTGGGCCTGGGCGCGCGCGTCGGCGAGCGCCTGCTCGACCTCCTCGCGCGCCGCGTCGAGCGCGCGCCGGCGCTCGGCCTCGGCCTCGGCGAGCAGCCGCCGCCGATCGGCCGCGACGGCGGCGAGCGCGCGCTCGCCGGCGCCGGCCGCCTCTTCGCGAGCGCGCTGGGCGGAGGCGAGCAGGCGCTCGCGCTCGGCGGTCGCCTCCTCGCGCGCGGCCGTGCGCTCGGCGCGCGCGGCGTCCAGTTCGGCGCGAGCGTCCGCGAGCACGCCTTCGCGCTCGTCCAGCGCGTCGGCGCGAGCCCGGTCGCGCTGCGTGCGCGCCTCCTCGGCCTGCGCGCGCGCCGCTTCGAGGTCGGCCCCCGCCGACGCCAGCTCGCGCTCGCGCGCCGCGATCGCGTCCGCCTCGCCCTGGGCGCGCGCGGCGGCCAGCAGCTGCTGCGCCTGATCGCGCGCCGCCGCGAGCAGGTCCTCGGCCTCGCGCCGTGCCTGCGCGAGCGCCGCCTCGCCCGCCGCGGCGTCCGCCGCCGAGCGCTTGCGCGCGCCCTCGAGCGTCGCCTCCGCCTCGAGCCGGGCGCCGTCGACGATGTGGTCGGCCTGCGCCTCGAGCTCGGCGATCGCGGCCTCGCGCCGCTCGAGCTCGGTCTCGAGCTCGCGCGCCACCTGGCCGACGCGGTTGCGCGTGAACCATTCGGCGACCATCTGCAGATGCTGGTCGACCTCGTCGGGGTCGTAGCCGCGGCGCACACGAGCGAACGTCCGCTTTACGACGAAGATCGAGAGCGCATCACCGCTCGGCGACATCCCAGGTCAGGATAATCCGGCGCGTCCGTGCCGCCGCAAGAATCCCCGCACACGCGTCTGGTCACGATTCCCATCAGCCACTACTGCGAAAAGGCGCGCTGGGCGCTCGAGCGCGCCGGGATCGCGTATCGCGAGGAGCCGCACGTGCAGTTCGCGCACGTGCTCGCCTCGCGCCGCGCGGGCGGAAAGGGCACGGTGCCGGTGCTCGTCACCGGCGGCCGCGTGATCGGCGAGTCGGCGGACATCGTCGCGTTCGCCGGGCTCGGGGCGGGCGACGCCGCGCTGGAGCGCGCGCTCGACGCCGAGCTCGGCCCCGAGGGCCGGCGCTGGATGTACTTCCACCTGCTGGGGCGCAAGGACATCGCGCGCGCCTACAACAACCGCGGCGTGCCGGCATGGGAGCGGCACACGTTCCTGCTCGGCTACCCGGTCCTCTCGCGGCTGCTCGGCCGCCTGCTCGCCGTCGGGCCCGACACCACCGCGGTGGATCGCAGCTTCGACGCCGTCGCCGAGCGGCTCGCGGACGGCCGCCGCTATCTCGCCGGCGACGCCTTCACCGCGACCGACCTGACGTTCGCGTCACTCGCCGCGCCGCTCGTGCTGCCGCGCGAGTACGGCGTCCCGCTGCCCGGGCCCGACGAGCTCCCGCCCGCGATGGCGGCGGCCGTGCGCGCCTATCGCGAGCATCCGGCCGGGGCCTTCGCGCTGCGGGTGTTTCGCGAGGACCGTCAGTCCGCGTACGGGTCGTAGGTCCCGAAGGACCATCTGTAGCCCTCGAGGTCCTGCGCGCCGTACTCGCGCGATCCGTACTCCATGTCGCTCAGCTCGCGCAGGATCGTCGCTCCCGCCGCGCGTGCGCGGGCGTAGTGGGCGTCGGGGTCCTCGACCACCACGTAGATCGTCTGCCCGGCGCTCGCGGGCTCGTGGTCGGCGAGCTGGCCGAGCATGACCAGGCCCGCGCCCAGGCGCAGCTCGGCGTGTGCGACGGCGCCGGCGTCGTCGCGATAGGCCGCCTTCTCCTCGAAGCCGAAGGCGTCGCGCAGGAACGCGATCGCGGCGTCCGCGTCGCGGTAGCGCAGCGCCGGGAAGATGTTCGGATTCATGCCGTCACCGTACGCGGCGGGCGGCGCGCCGTCTTGGACGAATGGGAACTTCGTCCGCAACCGGCCAACCTTCGGCCGCGGCGCAGGGTCCCCCCTTCCGACCGTAACCCACATCCCCAGGAAGGGGAAGCCCCATGTTCCGTTCCACGAAGGCGATCCTCGGCTTCGGCGCCGTCGCCGCCGCCACGCTCGCCGCCACCGCCTCGCTGGCCCTCGCCCAGGCCGGCCCGGCGGACTACCCCGACAACGATCCCAATCAGCCGCCGCCCAACCTCGTGGTCACGAACTGCGGGGCCAACCAGTCGAGCATCGTGCGCACGCAGAACGCGCCGAGCACGATCAGCGACACGAGCTTCGTGCAGCTGCCCGGCGCGACGACGACGATCACCGTGCCGCCCGAAGAGTCGCGCTGCGTGAAGGTCCTGCTGACCGCCGAGAGCGCCTGCGGGCTGAGCGCCGCGGCGGACTTCTGCTACGTGCAGGCCACGCTCGACGGCGCGCCGATGAACCCCAACGGCCTCGGCTTCCAGGCGCTGGACAGCGAGGACGGCAGCGCGTCGGCGCACGCCTACGAGTGGATCAAGCGCGTCGGCGCCGGCAACCACACGATCCGGATCGAGCGCCGCGTCGGCAACGCGGCGACCGCGTTCTACATGGACGACTGGACTTTCGACGTGGAGACCAGCCTCTAACCGCACTACCACGGACCGCGGTGGCCGGGGCCGTCCCGGCCCACCGCCCGGACCAGCGACCATGCCCACCCAGGCGACCATCGAGCACCGCTTCCAGCTTCCGACCGTGACGCCCCTCCCAGCGCCCAAGCCGCGCTAGACGTTCAGCCGCGCCCGTGCGTCGCGGCGTACCTTCGCGCGCAGCAGCGGCGTCCAGCCGAGCGCGAGGCCCGGCAGCCCGAGCGCCTGGCGCGACCACGCCCGCTGAGGTCGCCGAACACCGGGTCGTTGAACCGCGCGTCGGGCGCGTAACACGTCTCCGTCATGTCGGTCGAAGGCGGCGTAGAAGCGCTCCAGCAGGGCGTCCATGGCGCGAGCATACGCGGGTTAGGGCCTGTTGCCGACCGCCGGTAAACGCGTGCGGCCGCGCCACACTGGCCGGGATGGTTCGGGCCGCACGTCCAGGGATCCTGATCGCCGGGGCACTCGGACTGCTGATGGCCGCCTCGCTGGCGCTGCGCACCGGCGCGCTCGACGCGGGCTACTGGGTCGACGAGGGGATTGCCGTCGGGATCGCGTCGCATCCGTTCAGCGACATCCCGGCCGTGCTCGGCCAGGACGGCTCGCCGCCGCTGTACTACCTGCTGCTGCACGGCTGGATCGCGCTGTTCGGGACGACCGAGGCCGCCACCCGCGCGCTGTCGCTGCTGTTCGCGCTGCTCACGGTGCCGGCGTCGTTCTGGGCCGGCGCGCGGATCTTCGACCGGCGCGCCGGCGCGCTCGCCGCCGCGGGCGCGGCGGGCTGCCCGTTCCTCACGTACTACGCGCAGGAGACGCGCATGTACTCGCTGGTGGTGCTGCTCGGGCTGCTGGCCTCGGCGAGCTTCGTACTCGCGTTCATCCGCTCCGAGCGCCGGCACGTCGTGTGGCTGGGGATCTGGCTCTCGCTGCTGCTCTACACGCACATGTGGGGTCTCTTCCTCGGCGCGGCGATGGCGATCGCGTGGGTGCGGCTGTGGCGCCGCGGAGCGGTCAGGGGGCGCGACGGGCTCACGCTCGCCGCGGCGGTGGCGCTGATCTACGCGCCATGGCTGCCGAGCGTGATCTCGCAGGCGGCGCACACGGCGGCACCGTGGTCGGAGCGCCCGTCGCCGCTGCTGCTGCTCGGCATCCCCGCCGGGCTCTTCGGGTACGTCGCGATCCCCCTGCTGGCCGTCGCGGTGATCGACGGCGTGCGCCGGCGGCGCCCGTTCGACCCCGCGGTGCGCACGCTGACGCTGCTGGCGGCCGCGACCGCGATCCTCGCGTGGGTGGCCTCGCAGGTCCAGCCGGCGTGGTCCACGCGCTACCTCGCCGTGCTGCTCGGGCCGCTGCTGCTGGCACTCGCGCCGGTGGCCAGCCGCGGGCTCGCCTCGCACCGGCGGACGGCGCTCGCGCTAGCCGGCGTCGCCGTGGCGTGGGCGCTCAGCGGGCCGCCGCCGATGAAGAGCAACGTGCGCACGGTGTCCGCGGACGTCGCGCCGGCGATCGTGCCCGGCGACCTCGTGGTCTCCACGCAGCCCGAGCAGGTGCCCGCGCTCTATCGCTACCTGCCGCAGGGCGTTGTCTACCTCACGCCGCTGGGCCTCGTGCCCGACCCGCGCCAGACCGACTGGCGCGACGGGCTCGCGAAGCTGCGCGCCGGCACGGCCGCGCGCGAGCTGCTGCCGATCATCGCCGGGATGGACCGCGGGCGCCGCATCCTCGTCGTGACGCCGGTGCCACCGCCGCGGCTGTCACAGGCGCCGTGGGCGCGCGCGGTCCGCGTCCGCACGCGCGAGTGGCTGCACGCACTGCGTACCGCCCCGCGCCTGCGCCGCATGGGCGAGGTCCCGGCGTCGGCGTTCCCGGCGCGCAAGAACATCGTGCGTGCCGAGCTGTACGAGATCACCTGATCCGCACGTGGAAGTGGTCGTCGTGGTAGACGAGCGGGATCACGACCTGCTCGGGCCCGTGCAGGTCGTGCAGGTGCGGGCCGACGAAGATCTTCTGCGCCCCGGCGGCCACGAAGCGATCGATCAGGTCCTGGGCGAGCGTCTGGTCGACCTGCGACGGCTGGAACGCGCGCCGCTCGAGCCCGTCCTTGCGCGGATAGAGGATGTCGACGTCGAGCCCGTTCTGGTGCGACGCATGCCCGAGGCCGCCGAAGTTCTTCCCGAACGGGCCGCCGTGCTCGCGTGAGATGTCCATGATCCCGACGCGCTGGGCGCTGTCTCGCTCGGTGCGGTAGGCATGGATCACGGTCAGGACGGTGCGGATCAGCCGGTCTGTGCCCCAGCGCCGCTCCGGCCGGTTCGGGATCCGGTTGTAGACCGGGTCCCAGGTGAAGAAGTCCTCGCCGAGCTCAGGGAGCTGGACGCCGTCGACCAGCCGCCCGTGCGAGTACGGCTTGCCGAGCGCGCGTGAGTGGCGGAACGAGATCGCGGCGAAGTCCGGCGGCTGGCCGGGCGCAGGTGGCGGCGTCTCCGTCGGCACCGGCGTGGCGGTGACGGGGGGCGGTGGTGGGTCCTGCACCGGCTGCGCGAACGCGACCAGCAGACCGGCGAGCGCAACGACGACAAAGCGCACTCAGCCATTGTGGCGCGCGCTGGCGGATCGTCGCGCCGCCGGTAGCGTCACGCCGACGAGGAGGTACGAGTTGATCATCGTGCTGGGCGGCGGGGTCTGCGGGCTCGCCACCGCGCTGCTGCTGGCCCGCGACGGCCACGAGGTCACACTGCCCGAACGCGACGGCGCGGCGCTCCTCGCGTCCGTCGAGGACGCGTGGGAGCGCTGGATGCGCCACGGCGTGAGCCAGTTCCACCAGGCCCACTTCCTGCAGCCGCGCGGGACGGCGTGGCTCGACGACGAGCTGCCCGACGTGCACGAGGCCTTCCTGGCCGCGGGCGCGATCCGCTCCTCGCCGCTCGAGGCGCTGCCGCCGGGCATCGCCGACCGCGCGCTGCGGCCCGATGACGAGCGCTTCAGGAGCACCACGGGCCGGCGCGCCGCGCTCGAGCTCGTGCTCGCCCGCGCCGCCGAGGCCCAGCCTGGGCTCACGGACGTGTTCCGCGCCGGGCTCGAGATCGCCGCGTGCCTGGCGCTGCCGCAGGACGTCTTCGCCCGCCCCGGCCTCGCGCAGCGCGTGCTCGAGCTCGCCGCCGAGGCCAACGGCGCGCGCCCGGCGGGGCCGGCGCGGGAGGAGCTGCTGAAGCTCGTCGCTCAGTGATGGCGGTCGAGGCCGCGGACGACGCCGTCGACCGCCTTGTGCGGCGCCCGCAGCCCGATGCCGACGAGGTTGAGCGCGTCGCTGGCGACCGCCTTGACCGCGGCGCGGTTGTCCTCGTCGCGCCCGGTGCTGAAGAGCTCCTCGGTGTAGATCGCGAACCGCAGCTCGCGCGTGACAGCGCGCTCGTAGACCGTCCGGAGCTTGGCCGCGCCGGCCTCGTAGACGAGCACCGGCTGGACGAGCATCGGCAGGTACGCGCGCCCGGAAGCGTCCTCGTAGTCGGGCCCGACCGGCGCCGGGTCCGCCTCGGTGACGATCCCGCTCATCAGGAACGCCGTCACGTTCAGCCGCTGCCACGCCGCAAGGTCGTCGCGCACGATCACCGCGACCTTCGTCTCGAAGTCACGAACACCCATGCGAGCAGTGTCGCGCGCGTGTCTTGAACGAAGTTGCGGCGTCAGTAGCGCGCGGGCGTGACGCCGACCGCGCGCTTGAACGTGCGCGTGAGGTGCGCCTGGTCGGCGAAGCCGCAGGCGGCCGCGACCGCTGCGGGCGGCTCGCCGCGGGCGAGCAGCCGGCGGGCGTGCGCGACCCGCAGGTCCAGCTGGTAGGCGTGCGGCGGCAGGCCGACCTGGGCGCGGAACGTCCGCACGAGCTCGAAGCGGCTCAGCCCGGCGCGCGCGGACAGCTCGGCGAGCGGCACCGGCTGATCCCAGCGCTCGCGCAGATAGGCGCGAGCGCGACGGACGGCGGCGTGCTCCGGGCGCGTGCGGGCCGGCGGCGGGCCGGGGCGCAGGTGTGGGCGCAGCGCGCCGACGGCGGCGAGCACGGCCTCGTCGACCTCAAGCCCGGGCGGCCCGGTCAGCGCGGCGTGCGCGCGGGCGAGCGCCGCCTTCAGCTCACGGTCGCGGAACACGACCCAGCGCGCGGCACCGGGCGGCGGGCCCGCGGCCTCGGCCCACGCGCCGAACAGCCGCGGGTCCAGATAGAGCACCTTGTACGCCCAGCCCTCCGGCACCGCGGCCATGCCGGTATGGACGGACTCGGGCTCGAGCACGAACAGCTCGCCGCGGTCCGCGCGCTGGCGCGTGTCGTCGAGCGTGAAGCGCGCCGCGCCGCGCTCGATCACCGCGACGGTCCAGGTCGGATGCGAGTGTGGGCGGTACTCGTGGGCGACGAAGCTCGCGTGCAGCGCCTCGACGCCCGGCAACGCCGCGGGGCGGAAGTACGTCGAGCGCTCGCTCACGCCAACGAGGCTAGACGCACCGCCGCCGCGGTGGTTGCCGCGACGGCCACGATGACCAGGAACGGCGCGCGCAGCCGGAGTGCCACGGCGGCGGCGGCGAGCCCGGCGGCGCGGGCGTCGAGCGCGAGCACGCGGCCGCTCGCGAACGTGTTCGTCGCGATCAGCGCCGCGAGCAGCGCGACCGGCAGCAGCGTCGCGGCGCGCCGCACCCGCGCGCCGTCGAGCACGCGCTGCGGGACGGACAGGCCGGCGAGCTTGAGCGCGTAGCAGCCGCCCGACGCGACGAGGATCGCGGTCCACATCAGCCGCCCGCCTCCGGAGCGGTCGCGCCAGGCAACGGCGCCGACGGCGCGCGCGGCGTGGCCGCCGCCGGCGCGCGCGACTCCTCTCTGCCCGGCGCGAGCGCGGCGAGCACCGCGACCGCTGCGGCGATCAGGACCGGCATGCCCGCCGGCACGAGCGGGACCGAGACAAGCGCCGCCGCGGCGGCCAGCGCGGCCACGCCGCGCGCCGCCCGCAGGCGCGGGCCGAGCAGCGCGAGGAACGCGGCGGGCGCGGCGGCATCGAGCCCCAGCGTGCGCGGGTCCGAGAGCGCGGCGCCGGCCAGCGCGCCGAGCAGCGTGCCGGTGTTCCAGCAGACGAACACGGCGATCCCGGTCGCCCAGAACGCCAGCCGCGGATCGTCGCGGCTGACGGCCATCGCGGTGCTCTCGTCGATCACGAACTGGGCAGCGCGGCGCGGCAGCAGCGCCGACAGGCGCAGGCCGTAGAGCGCGTTGCGGGCGCCGAGCAGCCACGCGGTCGCGACCGCCGCGACCGGGCCGCCGCCGATCAGCCCGACGAACGCGAACTGCGAGGCGCCCGTGAACATCAGCACCGACAGGGCGCACGCCTGCGGCAGCGACAGCCCCGCCGCCACCGCCAGGGCGCCGAAGGAGAGGCCGTAGGCGCCCGTCGCGATCCCGATTCCGGCGGCATCACGGACGATCGGGCGCATGAGCCGCAGACTACGCCGCGCACGAGCGCAGATGGCACGAAAAGACCGCGATGTAACCGGTTACAGCTACACTTCCTGCCGTGGATTCCGTCGATCGCGCAATCCTGTCCCATCTGCAGGACGACGGGCGGCTGTCGAACGTCGAGCTGGCCGAGCGCGTCCGCCTGAGCCCGTCGGCCTCGCTGCGCCGGGTGCGCAACCTCGAGGCCTGCGGCGCGATCGCCGGCTACCACGCGACGATCGATCCCGCGACCGTCGGGCGCGGCTTCCAGGTCACGGTCCACACGACGCTGATGCTGCGCAACCGCGAGACGATCGAGGCGTTCGAGGCCGCGGTCGCCGAGCTCGACGAAGTGATCGAGTGCCATCGCATGTTCGGCGACCCCGACTACCTGATCCGGATCGCGGTCGCGGACGCCGCGGCGTATGAGCAGTTTCTCATCAACACGTTCGCCGATTTGCCCGGGCTGGCGCGGATGACGTCCCAGTTCACGATGAAGACGATCAAGCCCGGCGGGCGCCTGCCACTCTGAGAGACCGTGGACCGCCTCGATCCCGTCACGTGTGCCGTGCGCACCGCCCGCGCCATGGTCTTCGCGATGTGGGTCGCGCCCGAGGCGCGCGGCCGCCGCGCCGCCCAGGCGCTGTGCGACGCCTGCGCCCGCTGGGCAGCGGACCGCGGTTATGACACGCTGGACATCGCCGTCCTCCCCGGCAATACCCCCGCCCCGCGCGCCTACAAGGGCGCCGGCTTCATCCCCGACCGCACCGAACGTGCGCAACTGATCCTGACCCGACGCCTGTGACCACCCCCCGCGCCCAGCTCGACACCGTCCTCCGCGACGCCGCGGGCACCGACCCGCTGCTCGCCCGCTCCAGCCGCCCCGGCTTCGACTACCAGGCGAACTTCGCGATGAAGCTCGCCAAGGAGCGCAAGTCCAACCCGCGCGAGCTCGCCCAGCGGACGCTCGACGAGGTCGGCGACGCCGACGGCCTGATCGGCGCCGCCCAGGTGGCCGGCCCGGGCTTCATCAACGTCGCGTTCGCCCCAGGGCCGCTCGCCGAGTGGGCCACGCAAGCGCTCGCCGACCCGCGGCTCGGCGTCGCCGCCGCGCACCCGCAGGTCGTCGTGATCGACTACTCGTCGCCCAACGTCGCCAAGGAGATGCACGTCGGCCACCTCCGCTCGACGGTGATCGGCGACGCGCTGGCGCGCACGCTCGAGTTCCTCGGCCACACCGTGATCCGCCAGAACCACCTCGGCGACTGGGGGACGCAGTTCGGGATGCTCGTGCAGGAGATGGTGGAGACCGGGCGCGAGCACGTGACCGACTTCGCGCAGCTCGGCGAGCTCTACCGCGACGCCAAGCTCCACTACGACAGCGACGCCGAGTTCGCCGCTCGCGCGCGCGAGCGCGTCGTCGCGTTGCAGGCGAGCGAGCCGACGACGCTCGCGCTGTGGCAGACGCTGGTCGACGTCTCGGTGCGCCACATGGACGAGATCTACGAGCTGCTCGGCGTCACGCTCACCGACGCCGACATCAAGGGCGAGAGCTTCTACAACGACGCGCTCCCGCCGACCGTCCAGGCGCTCCAGGACGGTGGCGCCGCAACCCAGAACGCGGGCGCGCTGATCGTCTCTTCCACGCGGCTGAAGAACAAGGAGGGCGAGCCCGCGGTGCTCGTGGTGCGCAAGTCCGACGGCGGCTTCGGCTACCCGGCGACCGACTTCGCCACGCTGCGCCACAGCGTCGACGACCTGCACGCCGACCGCCTCGTCTACGTCACCGACGCGCGCCAGGCCGGCCACTTCGAGATCGTCTTCGAGGTCGCCGCCCGCGCCGGCTGGCTGAACGGGGCGACCGCCGAGCACGTGCCGTTCGGCACCGTGATGGGCGAGGACGGCCGCCCGTTCCGCACGCGCGAGGGCGGCACGGTGCCGCTCGGGGACCTGCTGAACGAGGCCGTCGAGCGCGCCCGGGCGGTGGTCGACGCCAAGAGCCCCGAGCTGCCGGAGGCCGAGCGCGACGCGATCGCGCATGCCGTCGGCATCGGCGCGGTCAAGTACGCGGACCTCTCGAGCGGGCGCCAGAAGGACTACGTGTTCAGCTTCGACCGCATGCTGGCGCTCGACGGCAACACGGCGCCCTACCTCCAGTACGCGTGCGTGCGCGCCGAGAGCATCGTCGCCAAGGGCGGCGACGAGACGACGGTCAGCACGCTCAGCGAGCCCGCCGAGCGTGCGCTGGTGGTCGAGCTCGCGGCGTTCACCGACGCGCTGTCGGAGGTCGCGATGCGGCTCGAGCCCCACCGGCTGTGCACCTACCTGTTCGAGCTCGCGAGCGTCTACACGGCGTTCTACGACGCCTGCCCGGTGCTGAAGGCCGACTCGCCCGAGCAGCGCGCGTCACGGCTGGCGCTCTGCGCGCTGACCGCGCGCACGCTGCGCACGGGCCTCGGGCTACTCGGCATCGAGGTTCCGGCTCGCATGTAGCATCGAGCGCGGCCGGACCATCGGGTGCGACGCGAGCAGCGCCAGCAGCTCGTGCGGGATCTCCATCGCGGCGTGGTGGAACATCAGGCCGACGGCGCCGTCACCGAGCAGCGCGGCGAAGCGCTCGTCGAGCTCTGCGGCCCCGAGCCGCGCGACGTCGAGGTGCACCGGCAGCTCCGGCAGCAGGCCGAACGGCTCTGCGCGGTGCTCGCGCGAGAGCAGCGTGAAACCCAGGTCCGCGAGCGCCTGCGCCGTGTCGCGCGTGCAGCGGTTCCACGGCGGCGTGAAGAACGGGTCCAGCCGGTCGCCGAGCAGCGCCTGCAGCCGCTCCCGCCCCGCGGCGATGTCGGCGCGCTGGGCCGCGGCCGGGCGGTCTGACCCGAACTCGCACTTGCGCCCCGCGCGCTGGTGGTTGGCGTGCGCGTAGCCGTGCTGGTGCAGGCCGACCGGGCGCCTGCGCAGCCCGGCGGCGAGGTCCGGATGCAGCTCCGCCGGGATCACCGCGAGGTCCAGCGGCAGCCCGTGCGCGGCGAACGCGTCGCACAGCGCCAGCAGCCGCGCGTCGTCCCAGCCGGCGTCGTCGTCGCGGAAGAACACCTCGACCGGAGCGGGCGCCGCCGCGAGCGTTTCTAAGAGTTTCCTCAAGAGCGTGACGTTGGGGTGAGAGGACCTGTCACCGGATTGTGAACGGGTCCGTCGCCTACATCTTGATGGGCTTCCCGCGCGTCTCCGAGACGTTCATCGCCTCCGAGATCCACCGCGTGGAAGCGGCCGGCGTGCCGTTGCGCCTGTTCGTCATCAAGCCCGTGGAGGCGCGGGAGCAGGGGCACGACCACCCCGTGCTGGACGCGATCCGTGCGCGTCCGTCCTACCTCCCGGACCCGGCGGCGCTCACCGCGCCGCTCCATGCGTGGCGCGCGTCGCACCTGCGGCCGTTCCTGCCCGGTCTGCGGCGCTGTCTGCGCCGCCGTCCGCTTGGGCTGGCGCGCGCCACGCGCACGGCGCTCGCCCAGGCCTTGCGCGACCGCCGCAGCCCCTTCTCCGGTCCGCGCAAGATCTACCTCAAGGAACTGCTGCAGGCGATCGCGCTCGCCGACCGGCTGCTCGACGCGCCCGACGTCCGCCACCTGCACGCGCACGTCGCGCACGGCACGACGACGATCACCTGGCACGCCGCGACGATCACCGGGCTGCCGTTCTCGTTCACCGGCCACGCGCGCGACATCTACGCGCCCGATCTGAACCCGCACGGCTGGCTGCGCCGCAAGCTGCGCGCCGCGCGCTTCGTCGTGACCTGCACGGAGGCCAACCTGCGCCACCTGCGCTCGATCGCGCCGCAGGCGGACGTGCACCTCGTCTACCACGGGCTCTCGTCGGACCTCACGAACCTGCTCGCCCGCCCGTGGGCGCGGGCGGAGCGCAACGGCCACCTGCGCGTGCTCGGCGTCGGGCGCCTCGTGGCCAAGAAGGGCTTCGACGTGATGGTCGACGCGTGCGCGGAACTGCGCTCGCGCGGCGTGCCGTTCGAGGCGCTGATCGTGGGTCAAGACGACCGCGCCGGGGAGGAACTGCGCCGGCGGATCGCGGCGCTGGACCTGACGGAGCGGGTCCGCCTCCCCGGGCCGCTGGGCCGGCCGAGCTGCTCGACGAGTACCGCGCGGCGGGCGCGCTGTGCATGCCGTGCCGGCCCCTGCCCGACGACCGCGACGGCATCCCCAACGTGCTCGTGGAGGCGATGGCGGCGGGCGCGCCGGTCGTCGCCACCGCCGTCTCCGGCATCCCCGAGCTGGTCGCGGACGGAGTCAACGGGCTGCTCGTGGACCCCGAGAATCCGTCGGCGCTGGCCGACGCGCTGGTGCGCCTGCACGAGGACCGCCGGCTCGCCGGCCGGCTCGCGGAGGCGGCGCAGCGGACGGTCGCCGAGCGCTTCGACGGCGCCCGGCTCGCCGAGGACCTGGCCGCGCTGTTCCGGAGCGCGCTGTGAGCTCGCTGCTCGCCTCGCGCCCGCGGCCGGTCTACTGCGTCAACGAGCACGAGCACCGCGACCGCGCGCTGGCCGAGGCCGTCGTCGCCGGGCGCTTCGAGATCAACGGCGAGACCTGCGAGCTGGGTCTCGAGCCGGACTGGCTGCACGCGGACCTGCCGTCCGACGAGGAATGGCGGATCGACTGGGTCAAGTTCTACTACGGGCTCGACCTCGCGGACGCGTACCGCGCCACCGGCGAGCAGCGCTTCGTGGACGCGTGGGAGCGGCTCGTCGCGTCGTGGATCCTGCAGTCGCCGCCGGACTTCGACGCCGCCGAGGTGACCGCGCGCCGCGTCCTGAACTGGATCTACGCGTGGCAGCGGCTGCCGGAGCTCTCGGACACGGTCGCGGACGCGCTGGTGGGAAGCCTCGGCGAGCAGGCGCGCCACATCCGCGCCACGCTCGCGCCCGAGCGCAACCACCGCACGCTCGAGCTCTACGCGCTGCTGATCGTCGCGCTGGCGCTGCCGGAGCTGGACGGCGGGCTGCTCGAGTTCGCAGTGACCGAGCTGCACCGCAACCTGCTGACGGACTTCCGGCCCGACGGCGTGCACCGCGAAGCCTCGACCCACTACCACGTGATCGCGCTGCGCTCGTTCGTCGGCGCGCGCGAGAACTGCCGGCGCTACGGCGTCGAGTTGCCGGCGGGGTTCGACACCCGGCTGTCGGCGGCGTGTGACTTCGCACGCGACTGCATGCGCCCGGACGGCACGCTGCCGGCGCTGTCGGACGCCGACAGCGGCGACTACCGGGGCCTGCTCGCGCTCGCCGGGCGGCTGCTGGGGCGCGCGGACCTGCTCGCGCCGCGAGCGGCGAGCCATCCCGACGGCGGCTACTGGATGCAGCGCTCGGGGGAGCGCTACCTGATCTTCGACTGCGGTCCGCTGGGCGACGGCGGCCATGGGCACTACGACCTGCTGAGCGTCGAGGCGTGGGCCGGAGCGCGCCCGCTGGTCATGGATCCCGGCCGCTTGACCTATGCCGAGCCGCTGCGGCGCTGGTTTCGTGGCACCGCGGCACACAACACCGTGTGCGTCGACGGGTTCGACCAGACGCCGTACGCGCGCGGGCGCTCCGGGCGCGCGCCGGCGCTCGGCCGCTTCCTCGGGCGCCGCCGCGTGGGGCAGCTCGACGTGCTGGCGGGCGAGGCACGCAGCCCCGTCTACGACGCCGTCCACCGCCGCCGGGTCGTGTTCACCGGCGCCTACTGGCTCGTGGAGGACCGGCTGACCGCCGACACGCCGCATCGCTACGACCTGCGCTGGCACCTCGGACCCGAGGCGTGGGGCCTGGCGCGAACGGTGGTCGGCGGCGGCGTGGTCGCACCGTCGGTGACGCTGGTGGTGCGCGGCGCCGAGCCGGCGCTCGAGGACGGCTGGATCTCCCCCCGCTACGGCGAGCGGCTGCCCGCGCCGGTCGTGACCGCGGTCGCCCACGGGACGGAGGCGACGTTCGTCACCCTGCTCGCCCCGCGCGCGCCGGGCGCGCCCACCGCGACGCTGTGCCACGTCGCCGACGGCGCGTACCACGTCGACCATCGCGAGGAGATCGTGCTCGGCGAGGCGCCGCTCGACGTCCGCTGGAGGCGGCTGTGAGCGGCCTCGCACCCGACCGCGCCGTGCCGCGGCGCGACCTCGTGCTGCGCCCGCTCGCGGTCGCCGCCGTGCTGTCGCGGCGGCTGCTCGGTGGCGCCCCGGTCGAGCACTGCGAGCTGATCCACGTCAAGTACCGCGTCGGCGAGAGCCTGCGGGCGGTCTACCGCTATGCCGGGGCGGACGGCGACCGCCGACACGTCTCGCTGCGCACGGTCTCACACGCGCCGGCCGCGCCGGCCATCCACGCGCCGGAGCTCCACGCGGCGCTGTGGCCGTTCCCGCACGACCGCAAGCTCGCCGCGCTTGGCGCGCTCGTGCCGGGCTCCCCCGTGCTCGAGCGGCTGCTCGGCCGCCCGTGCGCCGACGCGCCGCTCGTCGCCTACGCGGCCGAGGCCTCGGCGACGGTGCAGTGCCGCGACGCCGGCGGCCGCGTGCTGGCGTACGCCAAGCTCTGCCCCGGCAGTGGCGAGCGCGAGCGCACGGCGCACGCCGCGCCGCACGTGCGCGTCCCGCGCGTGCTGGCCGCCGACGGCGACCTGCTCGCGCTGGAGGCGATCGGCGGGCGCCGGCTCGACCATCTGGCGGGCGCCGAGGCCGAGCGGGCGCTGCAGCTCCTGGGCGCCGCGCTGGCGACGCTGCACGCGGGTGCGCCCTGCCCGCCGGAGCGCTTCGACCGGCTCGACCCGGGCCGCCTCGCGACCGCCGCGGCGATGGTCGCGCGCGCCCGGCCCGACGTCGCGCCGGCGGCCGAGCGCCTGCTGGCGAAGCTGCTCGCGCGCGAGCCCGAGCGCGAGCCCGTGTGCCTGCACGGCGACGTCAACCTGCGCAACGCGCTGCTCAGCGGCGGCTCGATCGCGCTGCTGGACCTCGAGCACCTCGCCGCCGGGCAGCCCGCCGCCGACCTCGGGCAGGTCCTCGCGGGGCTGCTGCTCGCACGCCGCGGGCCCGCCTACGCGACGGCGTTGCTCGAGGGCTACGGCGACCCGCCGGACGGCGCGACGCTGCGCTGGCACACCGCCGCGTCGGTGCTCGCGCGCGTCGCGCTGCCCGCGGTCGGCCGCGTGCGCCCGGGCCTGCTGGCGCGCTTGCGCGAGCTGCTCGAAGCCGCCACCGCGCTCGTCGCGCCGGCCTGGGTGGCGGCATGAGGCGCGTCCCGCCCGCCCGCACCCGGCGGCGCCGCGCGCTGCTCTTCTACTGCCAGCACTCGGTCGGCCTCGGGCACCTCATGCGCTCGTACGCGCTGTGCGCACGCCTCGCCGACCACTTCCGCGTCGTGCTGTTGTGCGGCGGCGAGCTGCCGCAGGGCATCGCCGCGCCCGCGGGCGTGGAGATCATCGCGTTGCCGCCCCTGGGCGTCGGCGCCAACGGCTTCGGGAGCCGCTCACCGCTCACCACCGAGCGCGCGTGGGACGTGCGAAGCGAGCGCATCCTGGCCGCGCTGCGCGACGTGCGCCCGGCGGTCGTGCTCGTTGAGCTGTTCCCGTTCGGCCGCGCGAAGTTCGCCCGCGAGCTGGTGCCGCTGCTCGAGGCCGCGCGCGCGCGGCGCGTTCACGGCGTGCAGCCTGCGCGACATCCTCGTCTCGGCCCGCGCCGACCAGCGCGCGCACGACGACCGCGCGCGCGAGCTCGCCGACGCGCACCTCGATGCCGTGCTCGTGCACTGCGATCCGCGCTTCGCGCGCCTGGAGGACACGTTCGCCCCGACCGCTCCGCTGCGCGCGCCGGTGCACTACACGGGCTTCGTGGTGGGCGAGGGAGCCCGCGCGAAGGGCCATCGCGAGCCGCGCGTGCTCGTCTCCGCGGGCGGCGGGCGCGTCGGCGCGCCGCTGCTGCGCGCTGCATTCGAGGCCGCGCCCGCGCTCGCCGAGCGCGGGCTGTCCGTGCGCGCGATCGCCGGGCCGCTGATGCCCCAGGACGACATCGACGCGCTGACCGTCCCCCGCACCGCCGAGCTCGTCCGCTGCGTCCCCGACCTGGCGCGCGAGCTGCGCTGCGCCGCCGCCTCGATCAGCCAGTGCGGCTACAACACCGCGCTCGAGGTCGTGCGCGCCGGCGTGCCGGCGCTGGTCGTCCCGTACGGCGATCTCGAGGAGGACGAGCAGCGGCGGCGCGCGCAGACGCTCGCCCGGCTCGGCCTGGTCCGCACCGGCGAGCCGACGCCGGAGGCGATCGCCGCGCTGCCCGACTTCACGCCCGCCGCCGCGCAGCTCGACCTCGACGGCGCGCGCACCACCCGCGATCTCCTGGCGGCGACATGAGCCCCGGGACGCGGATCCTCAGGCCCTACGTGGCGCGCCAGTGGAAGGCGCTGGCCGGAGCCGGCGGCGCGACCGGCGTGCTGACCGCCGCCGACCTCGCCAAGCCGTGGCCGCTCGCGCTCGTCGTCGACCACCTGCTCGGGCGGCCGGCGCCGTTCACGCCCGACTGGCGCCTGGTGGCGGCCGTCGCGGCGCTCACGCTCGGGATCGCGATCGCCGAGTCGGTCGCCCAGTACTTCGCCGACCTGTGGCTCCAGAGCGCCGGCGAGCGGATCACCCATGAGCTGCGCGTCGCGATCTACGGCCACCTGCAGCAGCTCTCGCTGGCGTTCCACCAGCGCACGCAGAAGGGCGACCTGCTCACGCGCGTGACCGAGGACGTCAACGACATGGGCGAGCTGTTCAGCGACTCGCTCGGCGAGATGGTGCAGTCAGCCCTGCTCGCGCTGGGGATGACCGTCGTGCTGCTGGTCGTCGACCCCGTGCTGGCCGCGCTGTCGCTCGTCACCACGCCGTTGCTGGTGGCGATCAGCTGGGTCTTCCGGCGCCGCATCCGCAGCCGCGCGCGCCGCCAGCGCGCCCATGAGGGCGACCTCGCGAGCGTCGCCAACGAGGCGCTGTCGGCGATGGCGGTCGTGAAGGCGTTCGGGACGGGGGACCACGAAGCCGAGCGCGTGCGCCGGCGCAGCGAGGAGCGGCGCGACACCGGCGTCGAGGTCGCGCGCCTGCAGGCGCGCTTCGACGGCCTGGTCGGCGTGCTGCGGGCCGGGGCGACCGCGCTCGTGACGGTGGCCGGCGTGCTGCGCGTGGCGTCCGGCGCGCTCTCGCCGGGCGACCTGATCGTGTTCGTCAGCTACACGCGCAAGGCCCACAGCCCGCTGCGCAGCCTCGCCCGCGAGGCCACCAAGATCACGGCCGCGCTCGCGCGCGCCGACCGCGTCGCCGAAGTGCTCGAGGCCGACGACGTGCTCCCGGAACGCCCGGATGCCTACGCGGGCCCGCGGGCCAGGGGCGACGTGGAGCTCCACGGCGTCAGCTTCGCCTACGCCGGGGAACGCCCTGCCATCGAGCGCGTCTGGCTCGCCATCCCGGCGGGCCGCCGCGTGGCCCTCGTCGGCGCCTCGGGCGCGGGCAAGTCCACCGTCGCGGCGCTCGTCGCCCGCTTCTACGACCCCACGGAGGGAAGGGTGACCATCGACGGACGCGATACCCGCGACTGCGCGCTGAGCTGGCTGCGCGAGCAGGTCGCGGTCGTGCTGCAGGACACGGTCCTGTTCACCGGAACCGTACGCGAGAACATCGCCTACGGCACCGCTGCGACGCGCGCGGAGATCGAGCAGGCAGCGCGCCTGGCCGCCGCGCACGACTTCATTGAGGCGCTTCCCCGCGGCTACGACACCGAGCTCGGGCCGCAGGGCGTCGGGCTCTCGGGCGGCCAGCGCCAGCGCATCGGGATCGCCCGCACGCTGCTGCGCAACCCGCCGGTGATCGTGCTCGACGAGCCGACGACGGCGCTCGACCGCGAGGCCGAGGACCAGGTCTTCGAGGGCCTGGACCGGCTCATGCGCGGCCGCACCTGCCTGCTCATCACCCACTCCCCGCGACTCGCCGAGACCGCCGACGAGATCGTCCGGATGGAGCCGGCGGCCGTTGCCTAGCGCGCTCGTCACCGGCTGCGCGGGCTTCATCGGCTCGCACCTGACCGAGCCGCTGCTCGCCGCCGGGCACACCGTGCTCGGCGTCGACTGCTTCAACGACAACTACGCGCGCGCCGACAAGCACGCCAACCTCGTCCGCGCGCTCGACTTCGACGGCTTCCGCCTGGTCGCGACCGACCTCGTCAGTGCCGACCTCGACGCGCTGCTCGAGCCGGCCGACGTGGTCTTCCACCTCGCGGGCGAGCCCGGCGTACGCGCCAGCTGGGGCCAGCGCTTCGACCGCTACACGCATCACAACGTCGGGGCCACGCAACGGCTGCTGGAGGCGGCGCGTGCGCATCCCGGCCTGCGGGTCGTCTATGCCTCCTCGTCGTCGGTGTACGGCGACGCGGTCAGCCGCCCGACGCGCGAGGACACGCCGCCGCGCCCGCTCTCGCCCTACGGGGTGACCAAGCTGGCCGCCGAGCATCTGTGCCTGCTCTACGCGGCCGAGCATGGCGTGGACACCGTGGCGCTGCGGTACTTCTCGGTCTACGGGTCGCGGCAGCCTCCGGACATGGCGTTCCGGCGCTTCTGCGAGCGCGCGCTGGCGGGCGCGCCGATCGAGCTCAACGGCGACGGCCGCCAGACGCGCGACTTCACGTACGTCGCCGACATCGTGAACGCGACGCGCGCCGCGGCGACGCGGGGCAGCGGCGTCTACAACGTCGGCGGCGGCTCGTCGGTCAGCCTCAACCGCGCGCTCGAAGTGCTCGCCAGCGTGGCCGGGCGACCGCTCGACGTCCGCCGCGGCGAGCGCGAGTCCGGCGACGTGCTCGACACCGGCGCCGACATCGGGCGCGCTCGCACGCAGCTCGGCTTCGAGCCGGCGACGGTGCTCGAGGACGGGCTCGCGGCGGAATTCGCGTGGGTGAGCGAGCGCCGGACCACGCGACTTGACCGGTTCTTGACTTCTCGCCGACCCGAGCTTGAGGGGGCAATCCGATGAGATTCCTGTGTCCCGCTTCAGTCCGAACCAACCAGAGCCCGAGCATCTCAGCGCCTCGATCACTGCGCTCGCCGAGCAGACCAACCGCCTGGCCGTCGAGGCGGCCATGGAGGCCGCCCGCGCCGATGCCCGCGGCCAGATCGACGTCGTCGTCGAGCAGGTGTGCCGGCTCGCGGTGAGCGCGGGGGTCGCGACCGGTGAGATCGCGTGGCTGGTCGGCGAGCTGCAGCTGGTGGCGGGCCCGCGGTCCGACGCCGCGTACATCGCCGTCGCCGGCATGGAGGCGTGCATGCGCGCCGTCGCCGATGCCGTCGAGGTCCTCGCCGCGCGCGGGATGCCGACCGAGGTCGGTGCCGCCGCCGAGGCGCTGCGGCGCGTCAGCGGGCAGCTCTCCGCGCTGCTGCCGCGCGTTCAGCGGGCCTGAAGTCTCGCCAGGCGCAGGGCGAGGTGGCACAGCAGCCGATCCTCGCCGTCGTGCAGGTTCACCCCGGCGATCTCCTCGATCCGGCGCAGCCGGTAGTACAGCCCGCCGCGGTGCAGTGACAATGCCGCCGCGGTGCGCTTGACGTCGCCGGCGTTGTCGAGATAGGCCTCGAGCGTCCGCACGAGCGCCTCCTCGCCGGCCAGCAGCCGGCGCAGACCCTCCGGGACGTCCTCCATCGCGCCGTCGGGCAGCGCGGACACGACGCGGTCGACGCCCAGGGCGTCCCAGCTCGCCGTCCCCGACGGCTCGACCGCCGCGACCCGCAACGCCGCCAGCGCTCGGCGGTGCGACGACTGCGCCCGTGTGAGGTCGTCGAACGCCTCGCCCTCCCCCACGAGCGCGCGCGGCGTGCTGAGCGCGGCGAGGGCCTCCACGACCGTGGTGCCGGCCGTCCCGCGCGCGGCGGCGATGCAGACCAGCCGCCCATCCAGCTCGCCGCACAGCGCCTGCTTGGCGGCGAAGCGCGCCCGCAGCCGGTCCAGCGCCTCCGCGCGCCAGCCGTCCGAGGCCGGCTCGGCCGGCGCCGCGACCCACACGCGAACGGGGCGCAGCGGGACGTAGTGGTCGGCCTCGAGCTCGCTCGCGGCGTCCGCGTCGCCGCTCAACAGCGCGACCACGAGCTCCTGCTCGCGCCGGCGGCGGTGCAGCTGCGCGTCCGCGTCGGGGCCGACGAGCGCCGCCGCCTCGGCCGCCGCCGCGCGCGCGAGCCGCAGCTCGTGGGCGCTCACCGGCGGGTCCTCGAACAGCCACAGGTAGCCGAGGCGGCGCCCGCCGCCGATCACCGGGACGCAGACGCGGGCGCGCATGCCGATATCCGGGCGTGCCGGGATGTGGACCTCGTCGACCGCCGCCCGGATGCCCTCGGCGAACAGAGCGACGCGAGCCGCGTCAGGCGCGAGGCGGCCCAGGATGCTCGCGGTGCGGACGTCGTCCAGCTCCCCGAACTGCGAGCTGTAGGCCAGCGGGCGCAGTTCGGTGTCGTCGATGAGGACGGGCCTGCCGAGGTTGAGGCTTAGCGCGTCAACGATCTCCTGCAGGCCTCGCTCCACCTGGTCCTCGCGCGGATGGGAGTCCCCATCCGGCCGACCTTACAGCGCTTGCTCGGTGGAGATGCTGACTGCAAGTCGCGGGTCGCCCTCGCGGAGCAGAAAGCGCGGGTTGGAGGCGGTCAGGCGGTAGGCCTGGATCTCGCTGACGCCCAGGTCGCCGAGCACCCGCGTGCCGCGTGAGAGCAGCGTCTCGCGCGTGCCCGGATGCCCGTCCGACGCGAGGCAGTACACGAGGCCCTGGCGCACGAGCCGCTGCGCGACGGCCTTGGCCCGCGGGCCGTGCTCGCCGGTGAGCGAGGAGACGTTGACCTGCAGCAGCGCGCCGGTCTCCAGGTGGGGCTTCAGGCGCGTCAGCTCGCCGTCCGCGCGCTCGGGGTGGGCGAGCAGGAGCCCGTAGCCGAGCCCCCGGAGCCGCTCGACCGCGTCGTCGAAGTCGTCGTCGAGGCCCTCGAACGGGACCTCGAGCAGCAGCCAGGGGGCCGCCGACGGGCCCTGGGCGATCAGCTCCAGCTCGCGGTCGTCGAGCTCCAGCGCGTCCTCGTGCGCCAGTTCGCCGCCGCGGTGCAGGCGCACGCGCAGGCCCTCGGCGGTGATCGCGTCCTGGGCCGCAGCGCGGCGCTCGGCGAGCTCGGAGAGGACGATCCGGGGGAAGTGCGCACGCTTGACGTGCGAGGTGCAGGCAACATCGAGCACGCCCTCGGCATCCATACGGCGCGCGTGCCGCAGGGTCTCCTCCAGCGTCCTGGCTCCGTCGTCGAGGCCGGGGAGGAGATGGCAGTGCAGGTCCACGTAAGTCACGTCATACGTGTTACCACGTCGCCTGCGGGGCTCCGGCGGGCGTTCACGCGATATCCACGCGCGGGAGGGCGCGCGCCCGCGCCGCCGCCGCCCCGCGCGGCCCCGCCGCCCTGCGCGGCCCCGCCGCCCCGCGCGGCCCCGCCGCCCTGCGCGGCCCCGCCGCCCTGCGCGGCCCCGCCGCCCTGCGCGGCCCCGCCGCCCTGCGCGGCCCCGCCGCCCTGCGCGGCCCCGCCGCCCCGCGCGGCCCCGCCGCCCCGCGCGGCCCCGCCGCCCGCGCGGCCCCGCCGCCCGCGCGGCCTTGCCGCGTCGCGCCGCGCACCGTCGCGCGGCGCCCGGCCCGGCGCTACTGTTTGCATGGTGCAAGCAACCGGGGAGCTGGCCGGCGAGCAGGTGCTCATCGCGCTGTGGAGCGTCGTGCGGCGGCTCAAGGCCCGCGCCGCCGCCGAGGGCGGGGACCCCGCCGCGCTGCACGTCGTCCACATGGTCCACGACTACGGGCCGCTGCGGCTGACCGATCTCGCGGCCCGCGCCTCGCTCGACACCTCCACGGTCAGCCGCCACGTGCGCGCGCTCGAGGCGGCCGGGCACCTCACCCGCACCGGCGATCCCGACGACCGCCGCGCGACCCGCATCGCCATCACGACACACGGCGTCACGCTGCTGCGCGGCGCGCTCGAAGCGCGCGGGCGCTGGCTCGACGAGGCCGTCGCCGGCTGGCCGCCGGAGGAGCGCACCGCGCTCGCCGCGCTGCTGGCCCGGCTCGCGGAGGACCTCGCATGACCTCCGCGCCGACCACCGAGGCGCCCGCTCCGCCGCCCGGCGACGGGGCGGACCAGGGCTACCTCTCGCACAAGCAGATCCTCGTCGTGCTGTTCGGCGTGATGGCGGGCATGCTGCTGGCCGCGCTCGACCAGAGCATCGTCGGCACCGCGCTCCCGCGCATCGTCAGCGACCTCGGCGGCCTCGACAAGCTGTCGTGGGTCGTGACCGCGTACCTGCTGACGAGCACCGCGGTGACGCCGCTGTGGGGCAAGATCTCCGACCTCTACGGGCGCCGGCTGATCTTCCAGGCGGCGATCACGATCTTCATCCTCGGCTCGGCGCTGTCGGGCCTCTCGCAGACGATGGGCGAGCTGATCGCGTTCCGCGCCTTCCAGGGCATCGGCGGCGGCGGGCTCTTCTCGATCGCGCTGGCGATCATCGGCGACGTCATCGCCCCGCGCGACCGCGGCCGCTACCAGGGCTACTTCGGCGCGGTGTTCGGCGTCTCGAGCATCGCGGGCCCGCTGCTCGGCGGCTGGTTCACGGACGGCCCCGGCTGGCGCTGGATCTTCTTCGTCAACATCCCGATCGGGATCGCGGCGCTGTTCGTCACGTCCGCGGCGCTGAAGATGCCCGTCAAGCGCCGCGAGCACGCGATCGACTACTTCGGCGCGGCGGCGATCGTCGCGTCGGTCACCTGCCTGCTGCTCTACCTCAACTGGCGCGGGCCGAACCACGGCTGGGGCGACTCGCTCGGGGTGGTACTGCTGGCCTCGGCGACGCTGTTCGCGGTCGCGTTCGTGTGGATCGAAGCGCACGCGCCGGAGCCGATCATCCCGCTGCACCTGTTCCGCAACCCGATCTTCCGCGTCGGGAACATGTACGGCTTCCTGGCCGGCATCGTGCTGTTCGGGACGATCGTGTTCATGCCGGTCTACCTGCAGGCCGTCAAGGGCTACACGCCGACGCAGTCCGGGCTCGCGCTGCTGCCCGCCGTGATCGGGATCTTCTCGACCTCGATCTCCGCGGGCCAGCTGATCTCGAGGACCGGGCGCTACAAGATCTACCCGGTGCTCGGCGCCGTGATCCTCACCGTCGCGATGTTCTCGCTGTCACGCGTGTCCGCGCACACCCCGTACTGGGAGCTCGCCGCGGCGTTCTACATCTGGGGCGCCGGGCTCGGCCTGACGATGCAGACGATCCTGACCGCGATCCAGAACGCGGTCGACCGGCGCGATCTCGGCACCGCGACCGGCGCCGTCACCTTCTTCCGCCAGATCGGCGGCTCGATCGGCGCCGCGGCCTTCGGCGCCGTGCTCGCCAGCCGGCTGCACACGCACCTGGCCGAGCGGTTCGGCGGCCACGTCCCGGCCGCCGACACGAACAACGTGCAGGGCATCCAGCGGCTGGCCGGACCGGTTAAGGACAAGGTGCTCGACGCGTTCTCGAGCGCCGTCGACGACGTCTTCTTCATCGGCGTCCCGGTCGTGATCCTCGCGTTCTTCGTCGCGCTCACGCTGAAGGAGATCCCGCTGCGCACGGCAGCGGACGGCACTAACTGATCCGCCGCGCCACGCGTTCGATCGCGGCGCGCGCTTCGGCGACCAGCCCGGCGAGCACGTCGGCGGCCGGAGCGTCCTGGGCCAGCGCGTGCGCCTCGCCGGCCCACAGGTTGACGCGGTCCGGGTCGCCCGCCGAGCGCGCGGCGGCCCGCAGCGGCGCCGTCGCGTAGTGGACCTCCGGGTAGGCGAGCGGCGCGTCACCGTCGTGGTCGGCCATGAAGCGGTTGCGGATGCCGCGCGCGAGCCGGCCGCTGAACGCGCGCGTGAGGCCCGTCGGCGTGTCGGAGGCCAGCGCGTCGCGATGCACCGGTGACGTTCCCGCCTCCGGCGTGCGCATGAACGCGGTGCCCACCGCGGCGGCGTCGGCGCCGGCGCACAGCACCGCCGCCACCGCGTCCCCGGTCGCGATTCCGCCCGCGGCGATCAGCGGCCGGTCCACGGCCGCGCGCACGAGCTGCAGCAGCGCCAGCAGACCGTAGTGAACGCTGTCCGGGCCGTCCTCGAACGTCCCGCGATGCCCGCCCGCCTCGGCGCCCTGCACGACGAGCGCGTCCGCGCCCGCGGCGGTCGCCACGCGCGCCTCCTCGGGGCCGGTGACCGTGACCCACGCCTCGGCGCCGGTCGCCCGCACGCGCTCGATCAGCTCCGGCCCCGGGCAGCCGAACGTGAACGAGACGACCGCCACCGGCGCGGCCTCGAGCAGCGCCAGCTTGGCGTCGAACGCGTCGTCGTCCCAGCGCGGCTCGCCCACGTCGCCCCCGAGCGATGCGACGTAGGCCGCGTACGCCTCGGGCTCGCTGCGCGGACCGGGCACGAACAGGTTCACGCCGAACGGCCTGGACGTGAGCGAGCGCAGCGTCGCGATGCGCTCCGCCGCGGCCTCGGCGCTGAGGTAGCCGGTGGCGAGAAACCCCAGGCCACCGCCCTCGCAAACTGCTGCGGCGAGCTCCGGCGTCGAGGGGCCGCCGGCCAGCGGGGCCAGCACGATCGGCACTGCGAGAGCGTCCGTGACCACCGTCACACCCTCCTGTTAGCAACTGTTGGTGGTGTCACAAGCTTGTTACTATCTCGCGCCGTCCGGTCGATTAGATCGGATAGACGGCCTCCCCGAAGCACCCAAGCCGTCGTTCCTCCCCAACAACGTAAAGGACTCCCCATGGCTCGACTTATCGATGCCTTTCGGCGGGCGTTCGGCGACTCCTACCGGGAGCCGGCCGTGCACTTCCACGCCGCGGAGCAGAACCCCGAGGTCTGTTACGACGAGACCTGCCGGCGCCCGCGCCTGCAGGCGTAGTTAGACCGCAGCCGCCTCGCCGGCCAGCGCGCGGGCCAGCAGGCCGCGCAGCTGCGCCCGCTCGTCCGGAGTGAGCGCGCCGAGCACCTCGCCCTCGAGATCCTCCATCGCGCGCTCGGCGCGGTGGAGGGCCTCGCGGCCGTCGCCGGTCAACACGACGATGTGGCGCCGCCGATCCGCCGGATCGCGCTGCCGCTCGATGTACCCCGCCGCCTCGAGATGGTTGAGCATCAGGACGCAGTTGTTCGGGTCCAGGTGCATCGAGATGCACAGATCCTGCTGCGCCACCGGACCCTGGGCGAGGTTCGAGAGCGTCATGTACGCCTTGAGCTTCATACCCAGCGCGTCCTCGCTGGCAGCCCGGTAGACGGCCCGTGACAGGCGGGTCAGGAGAAGGATCGACCCGGGAGTGGACATGTCGGTCCGGATAATACCAGGTTGCGGGATCATCGGGGAATCAATATAGTCACTTCCATAGTGACTATCACTACTCCCCAGAGCGCCTCGCGGCGCAAGTGGCTGGCGCTGGTCGTGGTGTGTCTCGGCCAGCTGATGATGGTCGTCGACATGACGATCGTCAACGTCGCCCTCCCCTCCATCCAGCGCGACCTACGGTTCTCCCAGGCCGACCTGACGTGGGTCGTCAACGCGTACCTGATCGCCTACGGCAGCTTCCTGCTGCTGGCCGGGCGGCTCGGCGACATCGTCGGGCGAAAGCGCGTCTTCCTCTCCGGCCTGTCCCTCTTCACCGCGGCCTCGATCCTGTGCGGCTTCGCGGACTCCAGCGTGCTCCTGATCGCCGCCCGCTTCGTGCAGGGTCTCGGCGGCGCGGTCGCCACCTCGGTCATCCTGGCGCTGATCGTCACCGACTTCCCGCGCGTCGACGAGCGCGTGAAGGCGATGAGCGCGTACATGTTCGTCGTCACCTCCGGCGGCTCGCTCGGCCTGCTGGCGGGCGGCGCGCTGGTGCAGTCGATCGACTGGCACTGGATCTTCTTCATCAATGTCCCGATCGGCGCGGTCGCGCTGTTCCTCGGCGTGCGGCTGCTCGACGAGAGCGCCGGCATCCGCGGGCGCCTCGACGTCGCCGGCTCGGTGCTCATCACGAGTGCGCTGATGATCGCCGTCTACGCGATCGTGACCTCGGCCGAGCACGGCTGGGGCTCGCCGCACACGCTCGGCTTCGGCGCGGTCGCGGCCGCGCTGCTGGCCGGCTTCGTGGCGGTCGAGTCGCGCGTCGCGAACCCGATCTTCCCGCTGCGCGTGCTGCGGCTGCGGACGCTGATGGGCGCCAGCGTCGTGCGCGGCTTCCTGGTCACCGGCATGTTCACGTCGTGGGTGCTGGGCTCGCTCTACCTCGAGCACGTGCTGGGCTACGACGCCTGGCAGACCGGGCTCGCGTTCCTGCCGATGACGCTGACCGTCGGGGCGCTGTCGACCGGGCCGACCGCCCGGCTGATGCGCCGTCTCGGTCCTGAGCGCACGCTGCTGCTCGGGCTCTCGACGACGATCGTCGCGCTGCTGTGGCTGACCCGCGCCGGCACGGGCGCCGACTACCTGCTCGACCTGTTCATCCCCTACATCCTCATGGGCGTCGGGATGGGCACGGCGATGCTGCCGCTGCTGACGATCGCGATGAGCGGCGTGCCGGAGGCCGACGCCGGGCTCGCGTCGGGCATCGTCAACGTGTCGATGCAGATCGCCGGCGCGCTCGGGCTCGCCGTGCTCGGGACCGTCGCGACCGACCGCTCGCGGGCGCTGACGGACGCGGGCGAGAGCGCGGCGCAGGCGCTCACCACCGGCTACCACCTCGCGTTCAGCATCGCCGCCGCCTGCGTCGCCGCCGGCATCGCGGTGGCGCTGGTCGTGCTCCGGACTTCTCCCCAGCCGGAGCCCGTGTCAGAGCTCGCCCTCGAGCTCTGACAGCCGCGGCGGGTTCGCCCCCGCCCGCTCGCAGGTCCGGGCGGCGACGACGCACGCGAAGCGCGTCGCCCCCCGGACCGCCTCCGGGTCGGCGAGGTCGGCTTTCGTGAGGCCGCGCAGGCGCCACCAGGCCAGAAAGCCGCCGCCGAACGCGTCGCCCGCCCCGATCGTGTCGACCACGGTGATCCTGGGCGCGGGAACGGACTCCTCGCCCGCCGCGGTGACGATGTTCGCCCCGTCGCCGCCGAGCGTCACGAGCACGACGCCCGGGCCGTCGTCGAGCAGCGTGCGCGCCGCCGCCGTTGGGTCGAGGTCCGGCTCGAGGTAGGCGAGGTCGTCGTGGGAGACCTTGACGACGTGCGTGTAGCCGAGCGTCGCGGCGAGCGAGCGACGGTAGGTCCCGCGGTCCGGGATGAACGTCGGCCGGCAGTTGGGGTCGACCATCACGAGCGCCGTCTCCGCGACGGCCTCGACCACCGCCTGCAGCGCGAGCGCCGTCGGCTCCATCACCAGCCCGAGCGTGCCGACGTGCAGGATGCCGACGTTGGCGGGCAGCGCCGCCAGCGCGGCCCGCGGCTCGAGCGCGGGCGCCGATGTGCCCTCGCTGTAGAAACGGTACGTGGCCACGCCCTCGGCGTCGACGTCGGCGAGCGCCAGCGTCGTCGGCAGCGTGGTGGTGACGACGCTGTCCATGTTCACCGCGTCCTCGTGCAGCTGGGCGCGCAGGCGGACCCCGAACCCGTCGTCGGACACGCACCCGAGATAGTGCACCGGCTGCTCGAGCCGGCCCAGCGTGCGCGCGGTGTTGTACGGGCCGCCGCCCGCGTGGGCCTGCAGCTCGCCGCCCGCATGCGGCACGAGGTCGATCAGCGCCTCGCCCCCGACCACGATCGCGCTCTCCTCGCTCATGGCCGGAACCTTAAGCCAGGCCGGTCCGGCGCGCGGCGAGGTCGCTCGCGCGCGCGGAACTCGCCGAAGGCATCGGCCGTGCGCGATGCCGCTGTGCGATGGTTCGGCCCCAATGGAAGATCTCCGGTCCCGTCGCCCGACGATGAAGGACGTCGCCGCGCTCGCGGGCGTGAGCCTGAGCACGGTCTCGCGCACCGTCAACGGCGACGCGGGCGTGCGCGAGGACCTCGCCGCCAAGGTCCGCCACGCCGTGGATCTGCTCGGCTACCAGCGCGACGAGGCGGCGAGCGCGTTGCGGCGCGCGGTGCGCGTCACCGCGAGCGTCGGCATCATCATCGAGGACGTCGCGAACCCGTTCTTCTCCGCCCTGCATCGCGGGATCGAGGACTATGCGCGCGAGCGCCGCTACCTGACGTTCGCGGGCAGCTCCGACGACGACGAGGAGCGCGAGCGCGACCTCGCCGACGCGTTCGTCGCCCGCCGCGTCGACGGGCTGGTGATCGCGCCCGCGGGCCGCGACCACCGCTACCTCGAGCGCGAGCGCGCGGCGGGGATGCCGCTCGTGTTCGTCGACCGCCCGGCGAGCTGGCTGGAGGCCGACTCGGTGGTGAGCGACAACGTCGGTGGCGCCGACACCGCGGTCACGCATCTGATCGGCGCCGGGCATCGCCGGATCGCGTTCCTCGGCGACCGCCACGAGCTGTACACGACGACCGAGCGGCTCGTCGGCTACCGCGCGGCGCTCGAGCGGGCGGGACTCGAGCCGATCGAGCGCTACGACCTCGACGAGCCGCGCGCGTTTGCGGTGACGCACGAGCTGCTCGGGGCGGCTGACCCGCCGACGGCGCTCTTCACGGCGCAGAACTTCGTGACGCTCGGGGCGATCCGGGCGATGCACGCGCTCGGGTTGCGCGAGACGGTGGCCCAGGTCGGCTTCGACGACGTCGTGCTCGCCGACCTGCTGCGGCCGGCGCTGACCGTGATCGCGCAGGATCCGTACGAGCTCGGGCGCACGGCCGCCGAGGTGCTGTTCGCGCGCTTGGACGGCGACCGCGGCGGGCCGCAGCGTTTCGTACTGCCGACGCGGTTGATCCAGCGCGGCTCCGGCGAGCTGCCGGCGGCCTGACCGGCTGTCGAATCGAGCTCGCATAGCGAGCACAACTCGACAGTGGACGCGCGGGGCTGGCTCTAGAGTGACCGCATGGACGACGTGCGGGCGTCGGATGCCGAGCGGGACGCCGTGGTCGAGCGGCTGCGCGAGGCGGCGGCCGAGGGCCGGCTGACCTTCGACGAACTCGGTGAGCGGATCGAGGCGGCCAGCGGAGCGGCGACGCGTGGTGAGCTCGCGCGGCTGACCGGCGACCTCCCCGGCCGCGAGGTCGCGCCACGGACCACCGCGGTCCGCTCGCTCGGAGACATCACCCGCGCGGGCGGATGGATCGTGCCGCGCGACAGCGAGTACCGGTCGTGGATGGGACACATCCAGCTCGACCTGCGCGAGGCGCGCCTGGACGCGCACGAGGTGACGGTGCGCGTGTTCACGCTGTTCGGGACCGTCGACGTGCTCGTTCCCGAAGGCGTGGCGGTCGACTCGCGGGTCCGCACCGCCTTCGGCCAGCTCAAGCAAGAGGCCGGTGACGCGGCGCCGCCCGGCGCGCCCCGGGTGATCCTCACCGGCCGGTCGGTGTTCGGCACCGTCCGCATCCGCCACCGCAAGCTGTGGGAGAAGCTCGCGAAGTTCGTCTCATGAGGCCCCATCAGAACGCCGTCGACAGCGCGAGCGGGTAGACCGCGGACGCGCCACGGCGGCGGAGCTGGCCCGCGACCATCGCGAGCGTCCAGCCGCTGAAGCGCACGTCGTCGACCAGCAGGCCCGGGCCGCCGGGCGGCGCGGCGGTGACCGCGAACGCGCCGCGTACATTGGCCACCTGCTGGACGGCGTTGGCCATCTCGCGCTGCGGCGGGCCCTCGCGGGTGCGCTCGAGCACGTCCTGAAACGGCAGTCCGAGCGCGGCGGCGAGGCGGCGCGCGAAGTCCGGGACGAGCGCGCCGCTGCGCTGCGACGGCACCGCCGCGACCCACGTGACCGGCCAGCCGCGCGCCGCCTCCGCGGCGGCCTCGACGAGCTCCTCGCCGAAGTGCCCGGACCGGCGGCCCTCCTGCACCAGCGGGTCCCAGCCGCCGTCGCCGAGCCGCGCCAGCGCACGGCCCTCCTCGGCGCGCACGTCCTCGGGCAGCTTGCGCATCCGGCCGTCGGCGTCCGGAGCCATCTTCTTGGTCTCGAGCACCAGCGGGCGCGAACGCAGGTGCAGCGACGCGGCGCGCACGAGCGCCGGGTCCGGCGGCGACCCGAAGCGCGGCGCGGTGCAGACCGCACACACGCCACAGTCCTGCGGCTCCGGGTCGTCGAGCTCCTCGCGCAGGACGCGCATCAGGCAGCGTCCGTCGGCGCCGTAGGCGGCCATCGCCTCCTGCTCGCGCCGGCGCAGCGCCGTGACCTTCGCGTAGCGCTCGCCGTCGTAGGCCCAGTCGCTGCCGTCCACGCGCGACCAGCGAGTGCCGTCACGGGTCACGGCGCCCTCGACGTCGAGCACCTTCAGCATCGCCTCGATCCGGCCCTTGCCGAGGTTGACCGCGCTCATCAACTCCTGCGTCGTGGCGCCGCCGTCCTCGAGCGCCTCCAGCACGCGCTCCACGCGGTCGCGCGGCGGGAACGCCTGCTCGATGAAGAAGTCCTGGATCCGGCGGTCCTCGCGGCCGCGCAGCAGCACCACGTCTGCCCGCTCGATGGCGCGGCCCGCGCGCCCGACCTGCTGGTAGTAGGAGATCACCGACCCGGGCGCCTGGTAGTGCACGACGAAGCCGAGGTCCGGCTTGTCGTAGCCCATCCCGAGCGCGCTGGTCGCCACCACGGCCTTGAGCTCGTTGCGCAGCAGCCGCTCCTCCACCGCCACCCGGCGCTCAGTGTCCACCTCGCCGCTGTAGGCCTCGGCGCTCACGCCGTGGGCGTTCAGCCACTCCGCGACGAGCTCGCAGTCGCGCTTGGTGAGCGTGTAGACGATTCCCGACCCGGGCAGCGACGGCAGCTGCGACGCGAGCCAGGCCAGCCGGTCGGCCTGCGCCGGCAGCTCGACCACCTCCAGCCGCAGCGACGCCCGCGACAGCGGTCCGCGGTACGTGCGCAGCGCGCCAGGACGGCCGAGCGCCAGCTGCTCGACGATGTCGGCCACCACGCGATCGTTCGCCGTCGCCGTCGTGCACAGCACCGCCACTCCCTCGGGCAGGCGCGCGAGCATCTCGGCGATCCGCCGGTAGTCGGGCCGGAAGTCATGCCCCCAGTCGCTCACGCAGTGCGCCTCGTCGATCACCAGCAGCCCGACCCGCTGCGCGAACAGCGGGAGCATCGACGCGCGGAACTGCGGGTTGTTCAGCCGCTCGGGGGAGATCAGCAGCAGATCGACCGCGTCGTCGGACAGCAGTCCCCGGACCTCCTCCCACGCGTCGCGGTTGGTGGAGTTGATCGTGTGCGCGCGGATGCCCAGCCGCGACGCCGCCGCGATCTGGTTGCGCATGAGCGCAAGCAGCGGCGAGACGATCAGCGTCGGCCCCGCACCGCGCTCGCGCAGCAGTGCGGTGGCGAGGAAGTAGACCGCGGACTTGCCCCAGCCCGTGCGCTGCACGCACAGCACGCGCGCCCGCTCGTCCACCAGGTCGTGCACGGCCTCGCGCTGGTGCTCGCGGAAGCGGGCCCCCGGGCCCGCCAGGCGTTCGAGCAGTTCGTCCATGCCCAAGACCCTAGGGGATCAAATGTCACAAGACTGTGGCGCTTTGCACCAATTCGCACACAAGCCGGGGCCGCTCGCGCGGCCGGCGGGGCCGATCACTTAGAGTCGGACGCGATGACCATCCAAGCGCCGGCACGCCTGCTCGGACGCCGCGACGAGCTGGCGGCGCTCGACGACGCGTTGCGCGGGCTTGACAAGCGCAGCGCGGCGGTGCTCGCGTTCTCGGGCGAACCCGGAATCGGCAAGTCGCGGCTGCTGGACGAGCTGCGCACGCGCGCCGAGGCGCGCGACGTGTTGGTGCTGGCCGGTCGCGCTTCCGAGCTCGAGCGCGAGCTGCCGTTCGCGGTCTGGGTCGACGCGCTGGCCGAGCACGCCGAGGAGCTCGGCGAGGCGCGGCTGGAGCGGCTGGTGGGCGAGCAGGTCGCGGAGCTCGCCGCCGTCCTGCCCGGGCTCGGCGGAGCGCCCGCCGGGCTCCAGGACGAGCGCTTCCGCACCCACCGCGCGGTGCGCGCGCTGCTCGAGGCGCTCGCCGCCGTGCGGCCGCTGGTCGTCACGCTCGACGACCTGCACTGGGCCGACGACGCCTCGCTCGAGCTCGTCGCACACCTGCTGCGGCGGCCGCCGCGCGGCCCACTGGTGCTGGCGCTGGCGTTCCGGCCCGCGCCGGTGCGCTCGCTGCTCGCCGGGGCGCTCGGCACCGCGGAGCGCGACGGGACCGTGACCGAGCGCCCGCTCGCGGCGCTGACCCGCGCGGAGGCCGACGCGCTGCTCGGCGACGGCGTCCCCGGCCCCGTGCGCGGCGCGATCTTCGACGAGGGCGGGGGGAACCCGTTCTTCCTGGAGCAGCTCGCGCGCGAGCACTTCGCGGGCCGGCGAGCGGCAAGTGTCGCCGTCGAGCCGCCCGCGCCCGGCGTCCCGCGCGCCGTCGCCCGCGCGCTCGAGCAGGAGATCGCGGCGCTGAGCGACGCGGGCCGCGCGCTGGCGCAGGGCGCCGCCGTCGCCGGCGACCCGGTGGACCTCGACCTCGCGGCGTCGGCCGCCGGCCTCGACGAGCCGCTGCCGGCCCTCGACGAGCTGCTGGCCGGCGCGCTGCTGTCCCCGACCAGCGTGCCGCGCCGTTACCGCTTCCGGCACCCGCTCGTCCGCCACGCGATCTACGAGTCGGCGTCCGAGGGCTGGCGGCTCGCCGCCCACGGCCGCGCAGCGGCGGCGCTGGCCGGCCGCGGAGCGCCGCCGGGCGCGCGGGCCCATCACCTCGAGCGCTGCGCGCGGCCCGGCGACGTCGAGGCGCTGAGCGTCCTCGTCGAGGCCGGCCGCGCGGCCTCGGCGCGCGCGCCGTCCACCGCCGCGGACTGGTTCGGCGCCGCCCTGCGGCTGCTGCCGGTCAACGCCGAGACGACGTTCCAGCGGCTCGAGCTGCTGATCGGGCTCGCCCAGGCGCTGGCCGCGACCGGCCAGCTCGAGGGGGCGCTCGAGACGCTCGGGGAGGCGCTGGCGCTGGTCGGGCCCGAGTTCGCGCCCGTGCGCGCACGGCTCGTCGCCGGCTGCGCGATGTGCGAGAACCTGCTCGGGCGTCACGCCGCCGCCCACGCGCGCCTGCTCGCCGCGCTCGACGAGGAGGGCGCGGCCGTCGCCGACCTCGAGGTCGAGCTCGCGGCCGACGCGCTCTACGACAGCGACTTCGCCTCCGCGGCGTGGTGGGCGCAGCGCGCGCGCAAGACCGCGCTGGCGGGGGACGCGCACGCGCTCGCCGCGGTCGCCGCCGCGCTGGACTGCTTCGCGGCGCTCGGGCTGGGCGACACCGCCGAGGCGCAGGCGCTGCAGGAGGAAGCCTCGGGCCGGCTCGACATGCTCGACGACGGCGGGCTCGCCGCGCGCGTGGACGCCGCGTACTACCTCGGCTTCGCGGAGTTCTTCTGCGAGCGCTACGACGACGGGATCCGCCACCTGCGGCGCGGGATCATGGTCTCGCGCGCGTCCGGGCAGGGGCAGTTCGTGATCCCGATGACGATCGGGCTCGCGCACACGCTCGAGGTCCGCGGGCGGCTCGCCGAGGCCGCCGAGCATGCCGACGCGGCCGTCGAGGGCGCGCGCCTGTGGGGCAACCGGCAGATGCTGTGCTTCGCCCTGACCGCGGACGCCTGGGTGTCGGCGCTGCGCGGCGAGATCCCGCGAGCGCGCGCGGCCGGCGACGAGGCGCTGGCGCTGCTCGACGGGCTCGACGAGAGCGTGCTCTCGCGCGCGACCCGGGTGCACGTCGCCGCGGCGCAGCTCGAGGCGGGCGAGCCCGAGGGCTGCCTCGCCGCGATGAGCGCCGGCGGCGCGCCGGAATTCGCGAACGTCGAGCCGGGCCGGCGCGCGTGGCTGTACGCGATCCTGGCCCGCGCCGAGCTCGAGCTGGGCCGGCGCGACGCCGCGGTCGCGTGGGTGGAGCGGGGCGAGCGTGCCGCCGCGGGCCTCGGCCTCCCCTATGCCGAGGCCGCCGTGCTGTGCGCCCGCGCGCTGCTCGACGGCGACGCCGCGCCCGCGCTGCGCGCGGCCGAGCTGGCCGACAGCGTCGGCGCCGTGATCCAGGGCGCGCGGGCGCGCGTGCTGGCAGGCCGGATCGGCGGAGACGTGACGCTGCTCGAGCGGGCCGAGTCAGAGCTCGCCGCCTGCGGCGCCGTGCGGCTGCGCGACGAGGCGGCGCGCGAGCTGCGCCGGCTCGGCCGGCGCGCCGGCGCCCGGCGCCGGCGCGCGCCGGGCGGCGAAGGGCTCGCCGCCCTCAGCGGGCGCGAGCGCGAGATCGCCGACCTCGTCGCCGAGGGGAACACCAACCGCGAGATCGCGGCGCACCTGTTCCTCTCCGAGAAGACCGTCGAGAGCCACATGACGCGGCTGTTCGCGAAGCTCGGCGTGTCCTCGCGCGCCGAGGTCGCCGAGGCGGTGGGGCGCGAGCGAGGCTAGCGATTGCGGATCACGAACAGCGCGTCGATCCGACCGTCGCTGACCGTGAAGTAGTTGCTCATGATCAGCGGCTCCGGAAGCCCGGCCTTGTCGTAGTCGCCGTCGTAGCGGCCACGCACGATCGTCGTGCCGCGATGGCCGATCGTCTCGACCGGGTCGATCGTCACGTGGTCGCCGACCATCTCGTCCTGGACCCAACGCTTGATGGCGTCGCGGCCCCAGAATTCGCGGTGGTTGTCGTTGACGAGCGCGTCGTCGGCGAACGTGGCGACGATGCGATCGACGTCGAATGCGTTGACGGCGGCGAGGTGTTCGGTGATGACTTCCATGGACGGGATCGTGGGTGCTCCGGCCACCGGAGAGTCAAGCGTCTTGACCCTCCGGCAACGGGATGGTGCAGGCTGGAGCGATGGCCTTGACGATCGGCGAGTTCTCGCGCGCGACGCACCTGAGCGTGAAGACGCTGCGCCACCACCATGACGTCGGGCTGCTTGAGCCGGAGTCCATCAATCCCCACACCGGCTACCGCCACTACTCGCAGGCGCAGATTCCGGTCGCGCAGATCATCCGGCGGCTGCGCGACCTCGCCATGCCGGTGGCCGTCGTCGCGGCCCCCGACGCAGCGGCGCGCAACGAGCTGATCGCAGCGCACCTGGACCGCCTCGAGGGCGACCTGGCGCGCACCCGCGAGGCGGTCAGCTCGTTACGGCGCCTGCTCTCGCCACCGGGCTCTCCGCTCGCGGCGGAGCATCGCAGCGCGCCGCCGACGCCCGCCATCGCCGTCCGCGCCGTCGTCGACCGTGGCGACATCCTGCCTACGTCGCCGCGCACGAGCTGAGCGTCGACGGGCCGCTGCGCGAGGCGTACCTCAGCGAGACCGAGACCGAGATCGGCTGGCCGATCTTCGGCTCACTCGCCGTTTGAGCGCAGCGCGAGCACGGCGCCGAAGCCGATCAGCCCGACGCCGGCGACGCTGTCGGCCACCCGCATGGCCCGCTCCCCCGCGGCGCGCCGCGCGGCCGCCGTACCGGTGGCGAGCAGGGTCACCCACGCGAGGCTGCCGAGCCCGACGCCGGCGACCAGCGCGATCGGCGAGGCCGCCGCGCCGGCCGCGCTGGCCGCCGCGAAGATCGCCGCCCACGACGCGATCGTGGCCGGATTCGACGCCGTCGCGGCGAGCGACGTCGCGAAGGCGCGCCGCGGCGACGCGACCTCGGCCTCGGCCTCGCCGCCGCTGCGCACCCGGAACGCGCTCCACAGCGTCCGCGCGCCGAGTACCAGCAGTACCGCGCCGCCGAGGAGCCCGAGGATGAGCCGCAGCGGCCCGATCGTCAGCAGCGGCGCCGCGCCGGCGGAGCCGCAGGCGGCGTACGTCGCGTCGATCACCGCGATCCCCGCGCCGATCGCCGCTCCCACGCGCCAGCCGCCGCGCAGCGTCGAGCGGATCAGGAAGAGCGACATCGGCCCCAGCTGGAGCGCGACAAGGAAGCCGAGTCCGAAGCCGACCAGGAGCGAGTGCATGCGCCCAGCGTCGCGCACGGGTCAAGCGGCTGCGGGCCGCCGCCGCGCTTCTCGCGGCCGCGGCGCCGATCGACCGCGAGATCCGCGGCGTTTGCGATAGTCGCGGCGGTGGACGCGATCGACGGCGAGATCCTCAGGCTCCTGCGCGCGGACGGGCGGCTCTCCTGGCGCGACCTCGGCGCCCAGGTCGGGCTGAGCGCCAACGCCGCCGCTGACCGCGTCCGGCGGCTGCGCCGGGCCGGCGTGATCACCGGCTTCGCCGCGCAGATCGACCCCGCGGCGGGCGGCCGCCGGCTCGAGGCGCTGGTCGGCGTGACGCTGACCCGCGACGTGGATTCCGACGAGTTCGCGATCGCCGCCGCGAAGCTCCCCGCCGTCACCGAGGTCCTCCATCTGTCCGGCGCCCCCGACTACCAGCTGCGCGTCGCGTGCCGCGACACGGCGGAGCTCGACGCGCTGCTGCGCACGCTGCGCAACGACCTCGGCGCGCTCGACACCGACACGACGATCATCCTGCGCTCAGGCGCTCCCGGCTAGCCGTCGCAACTCCTCGCGCGCGAGCTCGCCGGAGACCAGCGGCTCGAGCTCGCAGCGTTCCCCGGGCGTGAGCAGGTGGTAGTCGCGGTCGTTGGCGAGATAGCTGTCCACGAACTCGTTGCGGAAGCCGCTGCGGGCGAGCGTCAGCGCGCCCAGCGCGGTGAGGTACATCCGCTCGCCGGATTGCACGACCGCGCGCAAGTCGTCGGGGCCGAGCAGCCGGGCGGCACGCAGCCACGTGCGCGGCCAGTGGTAGTCGGGCGCCGGTCGCGGGAAGAAGTACAGCAGCGCGGCGACGCGCTCGGCGACATCGTGCGGGAGCGGCGCGACGCGGGCGAGGCGCTCGGCGCGCGCGACCAGCCGCAGCGCGACGGCCTGATCGGGACCGAGCGGTGCGAGCCGGCGGATGCCCTCCGCCAGCTCGCGCGCCACACCAGGCACATCGCCGCCACCCAGCTCGGCGAGCGCGATCGCGGCTTCTTTCCCGGACCATGGGCTCCGGCGCATCGAGCAGCGGCGTCAGCGCCGTGAGCGGCGTTCCGAGGCGCACGAGCAGAAGGCGAGCGTCGGTCGCCGTCGCGGGGTCGGCCAGCGCGGCGACGAGCTCCGACCCAGCGCCGTCCTGGCCTCTGAGCTCCCCGGCCAGCGCGTCGAGCTCGAGCCCGTTGGCCGTCGCGGCGCGGCGCAGGACGTTCGCGACGCCGGTCACCGCTCGCTCTCCTGCTCCGCCCGCTTGGCGTCCGGGTGATAGACGTCCTTGCGGCCGAGCACGGCGATCGTGATGTCCCATTGCTGCCCCGGACGCCCGCCCGGGAGTGGCTCGTAGTCGTGCTCGATGCCCTTGACCATGAGTTCGTACTCGAGCGGCTCGTGCTGGAGGAAGTCGATGTCGACCTGCTCGGGCTTGAGTGTCCCCTGCTCGATCCTCGCCATGCGGTCGAGCATGACGTCGTTGATCGCCAGTTTGCCGAACGCGCGCTCGAGCGTGCAGATCCCCGAACGCGCGCGTGAGTATCGCGATCGCGTGGTCGCCGAGCTGGTTTCACACGTTGGCCGTCGCCGGGCCGTCGCTCGCCACGACGTGCCGGTGCTCGCGGTCCGGCTTCGGCGCCTTGCCGCTCGCCCGCTCGCTCAGCCAGCGCTCGAACGATTCGCCCAGCGAGCGCGCGAGGCGACTCGCGCAGCTTCGCGATGCCCGCTCCGGCTCCGAGCGACGCGGCCCACAAGGCCGCCGCCTCGAGCAGGTTGCCGATCAGCGTCCCGATCGCCTCGGCGAAGTTCTCGCCCGCCTGGTCGAGCTTGCGCGCGTCGCCCTTCGCGTTCCACACCGACGTGAGGAACTTCGCGAACGCGCCGCCGATCTCGGCGATGGCCTGCGCCAGCCACACGATCAGGAACCCGATCCCCAGCCACTCGAGGAAGACCTGCGAGAGCTGGAAGCCGGCCGGCCTCGGCGCCGAACGCCGCGCCGGCGCCGCCGGTGACCAGCCCGCCGACCGCCGCCCCCGCCGCGGTGAACAGCGCCATCACCGCGATCGCGCCAACCATCATCGCCCTTCAAGGACTGCGCGAACGCGAGGCTCGGGATCCAGATCCTTCCGCCGTCGAACTGCACCTTCTTCCAGCCGTCCGAGGACTTCGGGATCGCCACGCGGTTCATCCAGGCGATCGCGTTGACGAAGAAGCGCAGGTCCTCGCCGCGGTGGACCGCGGAGCCGAAGTAGTGCTGCGCGATGTTGATCGCAAAGCCGCCGGCGCCCGCCTGGACGATGTGGAGCTGGGGCCCCCGGGCTCGGGGAGGTGCGTGGCCACGTAGTCCGAGCCGACGTCGCCGAGATGGCCGCCCTGCGTGGAGACGAAGTACCAGTTGCCCTCGAAGCGCCTTGACCGGCGAGCCGTCGCGGCGTTGCGCACGACCGCTGGAGGGCGAGCACCTGCGCCGGGCCCATGCCCTCCGCGAGCGCGGGCAGCCCCGCCGGCGCCAGGTCGGCAGCCGGCGCAGCGACCGTGGACGGCGCGGCGGGAACCGCGACCCGAGTGTTCGCTTCTGGAGACGTCATGCGACCCGCGCGCCGGAACGCCAGTTCGGCGCGCAAAGGTGGTCAATGCACTAAAGGATGGGCTAAAGAGTCGTCAACCACTGCTCGAACGTCGGCCCCGCGAGCTTCGCGCCCGGGCCGGGGAGCAGGGCGCCCGAGGCGTTGAGCTCGCGGTCGGGGTCGGAGGCGTCGCTGCTCTCCTGAACCGGCGCGGTCTCCCCCGTCCGCGCCGCGTAGAGCCGCGCGAGCTCGACGAGGCGCTCCACGCGCGGGCCGGCGACCTCCGAGCGCTCGGGAGCCGAATCCGCCAGCGCGAGCTCGACGAGCGCCTCGGCGACGCTGCGCGCGGCCACGATCTGGGTACGCATCTCCGGCACCACGATCGTGTCGCCGCGGCGGCCCCACTGCATCAGTACCGGCACGAACTCGTGGAACTGCGCGGCGCGCAGCACCCGCGCCGGGACCGGCCCGGCGAGCGAGGCCTGCTCGTGCCTGCGCTTGGCGACGCTGTAGCCGCCGGCGAGCGAGTCGATCCCGATGATCGAGACGACGACGAGCCGCTCGACCCCGGCGCGCGCGCCGGCGTCCTGCAGGTTGCGCGCCGCCGCGGTGAAGAACGCGGTCGCCTCCTGCTCGTCCGGCGACGGGCCGGTGGCGACGTCGATGATCACCGATGCGCCCGCCAGCGCGGCGTCCAGGCCGGCGCCGGTGACGACGTCCACACCCGTCGCGCGCGAGAGCGCGACGGGCTCGTGGCCCGCCTCAGCCACGACGTCCACCACGTGGCGTCCGACGCGCCCGGTCGCGCCCACCACGGCGATCTTCTCTGCTTGCATGTTCGGCTCCTGTCACATCGCGAGGATTTCAACGGTCACTGGCTTGACCCCCCGCGACGACGAGATGTGACCGATGAACGAGACGGACTGGCTGGCGCAGCGCTTCGAGGAGCACCGGACCCACCTGCGGGCGGTCGCCTACCGGATGCTCGGCTCGGTCAGCGAGGCCGACGACGCCGTGCAGGAGGCGTGGCTGCGCCTCAGCCGCTCCGATGCGAGCGCGATCGAGAACCTCGGCGGCTGGCTCACGACGGTGGTCGCGCGCGTGAGCCTGAACGCGCTGCGCGCGCGCAACGCGCGCCGCGAGGAGCCGCTCGAGGCGCCCCACGTCCCGGAGCCGATCCTCAGCCCGGCCGGCGGCATGGACCCCGAGCACGAGGCGCTGCTGGCCGATTCGGTCGGCCTCGCGCTGCTCGTCGTGCTCGAGCAGCTGGCGCCCGCGGAGCGGCTCGCGTTCGTTCTGCACGACATGTTCGCGGTGCCGTTCGAGGAGATCGCGCCGATGGTCGAGCGCTCGCCGGCGGCGGCGCGCCAGCTCGCCAGCCGCGCGCGCCGGCGCGTGCAGGGACAGACGCCGGCCGACGACCTGCCGCGCCAGCGCGAGGTGGTCGACGCCTTCTTCGCCGCCGCGCGCGACGGCGACTTCGACGCGCTGGTCGCGGTGCTCGACCCGGACGTCGTGCTGCGCTCGGATGGGGGCGTCCTGCGCCCGGGCCGTTCGGTCGTGATCCGCGGCGCCGCCAACGTCGCGAGCCAGGCGCTGCTGTTCTCACGGCTCGCGCCGTACGTGCGACCGGTGCTGGTCAACGGCGCCGCAGGCGCCCTGGTCGCGCGGGGCGACCGCGCGATCTCGGTCATGGGCTTCACCGTCGCGGGCGGCCGGATCGTCGGCATCGACGCGCTCGCCGATCCCGAGCGGCTGCGCGAGCTGGACCTCAGCGGGCTCGGGTGAGCTCCCTTGCCAGCGGCCGTCATACCCGGCACTGTTTGGCAGATGACCATGCTGGCCCCCGCCCTCGAGACCCCCGGCCGGATCCGCCCGCTCACGCGGACCGGGATCTGGATCCTGTTCGTGCTCGCGCTCGCCAACGGCGTGTTCCTCTACTGCTTCCCGAGCCAGGCGTTCGCCCACTACGCGTGGGCGATCAAGCCGCCGGTGAACGCCGCGTTCATCGGCGCCGGCTTCCTGGCGGGCACGCTGGCCACCGGTCTCGTGCTGTTCGCGACCACGCGCTGGCGCAACCTGCAGACGCTGCCGCCGGCGCTCTGGGTGCTCGCAACGCTGCTCGCGCTGGCGACCGCCATCCACAACGACAAGTTCAAGTTCGACTACCCGCCGACGTGGGTCTGGAGCTTCGTCTACGCCGCCGTGCCGTTCGCGGTGCCGTACCTGGTCATCCAGCAGAACCGCAGCGCCGAGCCGGTTCCCGAGGCCGACCCGGCGCTGCTGCCCGTGCGCCTGATGTCGGCGCTGAGCGGGACCCTGCTGCTCGCCGGCGCCGCCGCCCTCTACATCGCCCCGGTCGCGATCGGCAAGCACTGGCTGTGGACGCTGACACCGCTGCTGGCCCGCGCCGTCGCCGCCTGGTACGCGCTGATCGGCACGATCCTGGTCAGCTGCGCGGTCGGGCTGCGCCAGGCCAGCGAGGCGCTGATCCCCTACGCCACGATCCTGGCCTGGAGCGTGCTGCTGGCGCTGCTGCCGGTCCTGCACTCCGGCGACGTCGACACGTCGGGCGGCGCGTTCGTGCTCTACCTGGTCGTGCTGGCCGACCTCGTCATGCTGTCGCTGCTGGCGCTGGCGCGCGCCGTCCCAGCCGCCCGCGACCTGTAGCGGCCGGCCCGGACTCGAAGCGGAAGCGCCGCACCGCGACGAACGCGCCGACCACCGTCCACGCCAGGATCGGCCACAGGTCGGCGCCGGGCCAGGCGGCGCCCGCGCCGGGCACGAAGCAGCGCTCGAACGCGTGCGCGATGTGGTAGAGCGGGAAGAAGTGCGCGAGCGTCATCAGCCAGTCCGGCGCGCCGTCGAGCGGATACCAGATGCCGGAGATGAAGCTCAGCGGCAGGAACGTGAACTGCGCCACCGGCATCGCCTGATCGGCGCTCTTGACCAGCGAGGCGACCGCGATCCCGCACGCCGACAGGCACGCCGCGCCGAGCACCAGCACGAGGACGGCCGACGGGAGCGATTCGGCGTAGATCTGCACGCCGAACGCCGGCACCGAGACCACGAACATCAGCACGACGGCGAGGATGCCGACGAGCGCGGCGCCGATCAGCCAGGCGCCGATGTAGATCCACATCGGCAGCGGCGTGCCGTGGACGCGCTTGAGCAGCCCGCTGTCGCGCGCCGTGGCGATGCCGAGGATCAGCGTCGTGTAGCACGCGGTGGTGAGGCTGAAGATGCCGATCGCCGGCGTGTAGAACTGCGAGAACGGGACCTTCACCCCGGCCGCCGTCACCTGCGTGTCGCCGTTGAGCGCGTTGAACAGCACGACCAGCACGATCGGGAACGCGAGCGTGAACGTGAGCGCGCGCGGGTTGCGCAGCGTGAGCTTGAAGCGGGCGACGATCCAGCGCCACGCGAGGGACAGGTCGGCCATCAGGACTCCTGGGTCAGCTGCAGGTACACGTCCTCGAGCGAGGGCCGTGCCACGGTCAGGTTCTCGAGCTCCATCCCGCGCGTGGCCGCCCACGCGAGGATCGGAGCGAGGTCGCGCGTCGGCGCGGTCGTGGTGAAGCTCGCCTGCCCGCGCTCGAGGGTCGCGTCCGCCGGCAGCGGCAGGCCGTCGTGGTGGGCCGGCAGGCGGAAGGAGACGATCGAGTGGCCGTCGCGCCCCAGCGTGTCCGGCGTGCCCTCGGCGATCACGCGGCCCTGCGCGATCACCACGACGCGGTCCGCGAGCTGCTGCGCCTCGTCCATGTAGTGCGTCGTCAGCAGGATCGTCTTGCCGAGCGAGCGCAGGCTCGAGATCAGCTCCCACGAGTGCCGGCGCGCGGCGGGGTCGAACCCCGTCGTCGGCTCGTCGAGGAAGATCAGCTCCGGGTCACCGGCGATGCCGAGCGCGAGGTCCAGCCGGCGGCGCTGGCCGCCGGACAGCGTGGAGGCGACGGCGTCGCGCTTCTCGGTCAGCCCGACGAGCTCGATGACCTCGTCGGCGGGCCGCGGGTTCGGGTACGCGGCGCTGTAGAGCTCGACCGCCTCGCGCACGCGGATGGCGGGGTCCAGCCCGCCCTCCTGGAGCACGATGCCGATCCGCTCCAGCAGCGGGCGCTCGCGCCGACCGGGATCGTGACCGAGCACCGAGACCTCGCCGGCGTCCGCGCGGCGATGGCCTTCGAGGATCTCCACCAGCGTCGTCTTGCCGGCGCCGTTCGGTCCGAGGACCGCCAGCACCTCGCCGCGTTCCACGTTCAGGTCGACGCCGCGCAGCGCTTCCACGGTCCCGTAGGACTTGCGCAGGCCGCGCACCCGCACGGCCGGCGCGAGCCGGGACTCCGAGGCCGCGGCGACCACGGCGTCGAGGGAATTCGTGATCATGCGGCACAGCATCGGCGAAGCGCGGCGTCCCGTCATCGGCGCGCAGGTCGAACTCGCGGTTCCACCCGTGGGTGGAGACGGCTTCCACCCGCGCGCCCATGACGTGCCGGCGCGCGCGTCCTACCGTTGGTGCGATGCAGTTCCGCGACATGCCACGGATCGGAAGCGACGGCCCGCCGCGGACCCTGCGCGCGTTCTCGGGCGTCGCGACCGCGGTGATCCTGGTCTCGATCGCCGGCACCGACCCGCAGCCCGGCCTGCACGGCGACGGCCTGTGGGTCTCGTTCGCCACCGTGGCGTGGATCGCGGGCTTCCTGATCAGCGTGCCCCGCCGCGAGCTGCCGCCCCTCCACCGCTTCGCCGGCGTCGTCGCGCTCGGCGTCGGCAGCTGCGTCCTGATGCTCGTCCAGCCCGACAGCGCGGGCTACGCGGGCGTCTACTACGTGGCGGTGATCGCCGGGATGCGGCTGGCCGGCGGACCCGCGCTGATCGCCGCCGGCGGGACGCTGGGCGCCGAGGTCGTGATCACCGCGCTGACGAACGACCATCCCGGCGTCACCGTGCCCGGCCTGCTGTTCTCCGTCCTGCCGTGGTTTCTCGTCACCCGGCTGATCCGCCGGCTGGCCGAGCGCCGCGACGACGCCGAGCAGCTCGTCGAGGAGCTGCGCGAGTCGCGCGCCGCCGCGACCACCGCCGCCGCAGAGGCCGAGCGCGGGCGGGTCGCGCGCGACATGCACGACGTGCTCGCCCACTCGCTGTCCGCGCTCGCGCTCCAGCTCGAGGGCACGCGGCTGCTGGCGCGCGACCGCGGCGCGGACCCCGACGTCGTCGCGGGCCTCGAGCGCGCCCATCACCTCGCCGCGAACGGGCTGACCGAGGCCCGCCAGGCGATCGCCGCGCTGCGCGGCGACTCGCTGCCCGGGCCCGAGCGCCTGCGCGAGCTCGTCGACGCCTTCCCGAACGCGACGCTGACGACCGTCGGCGAGCCGCGCGAGCACTCCTCCGAGGCGCGGCTCGCGCTCTACCGGACGGCCCAGGAGGCGCTGACCAACGTGCGCAAGCACAGTGCGGCCGACCGCGTGTCGGTGCGGCTCGAGTACGCGCCGGACGGGACGACGCTGACCGTCAGCGACCACGGGCCGGGGGCGCCCGTGCTGGTCGGCTCGCCCGCCGGCTACGGGCTGACCGGCATGCGCGAGCGCGCCGAGCTGCTCGGCGGCCGCCTGACCGCCGAGCCGATGGCCGACGGCTTCAAGGTCGAGTTGTGGCTGCCCCGATAAGGGTCCTGCTCGCCGACGACCAGCGCGTCGTGCGCGAGGGGCTCGGGACGCTGCTCGGGCTGCTCGACGGGATCGAGCTGGTCGGCACCGCCGCAGACGGCGAGGAGGCGGTGCGGCTGGCGGGCGAGCTCGCGCCCGACGTCGTGCTGATGGACCTGCGGATGCCGCGCATGGACGGCATCGAGGCGATCCGCATGCTGCACGAGCGCGGCGTGCGCGCGATCGCGCTCACCACCTACGCCGACGACGCCTCGGTGCTCGGCGCGCTGCGCGCCGGCGCCCGCGGCTACCTGACCAAGGACGCCGGCGCGGAGGAGATCCGCGCCGCCGTCGAGGCCGTCGCCCGCGGCGAGGCGGCGCTGGATCCGGCCGTCCAGCACCACGTCGTCGCCGCGCTGTCGGAGCCCGCGCCCGCGACCGACCTGCCGGACGGGCTGACGCCGCGCGAGGCCGAGGTGCTGGCGCTGATCGCCGAGGGCCGGACGAACTCCGAGATCGCCGCGGCGCTCGTGGTGAGCGCCGCGACGGTCAAGAGCCACGTCAATCACATCTTCGCCAAGATCGGCGCGCGCGACCGCGCGCAGGCCGTGGTCTACGCGTTCGGCAACGGCATCACGGGCTCGTCGTCGAGAGCGTGAACGTGAGCGTCTTGGAGTAGCTGCCGGTCCGCAGCGCGTCGCTCGCCCCGATCGTCTGCTTGAAGGCGACCGTAACGGGGTCGTGCGACGCCGGCGTCGAGTAGGTCAGCAGCGCGCCCAGCGGGCCCAGCGCGCCGCCCGATCCGAGCGGCGAGGATGCCTGGACCTGTAGCGCCTGCGGCAGCGCGAAGCTCGCGTTGACCAGGTGCCCCGGCGCGGTGGCGCTCGGGTCGGCGACGCCCAGCGCCGCATTGCCCGCGCTCGTCACGACGTCGGCGGCCATGCTCGCCGCGTAGTCCTTCGCCAGGCCCGGCGTGAACGCCCCGAAGCTCGCCGGCGCGCCGAGCGTCAGCGACAAGGTCGCCGGCACGGTGCCGGCGACCGAGCCGACGTCGCTCGCCTGCGGATCGAGGTAGGTGACGACGAAGCGCTTGGCCGCGGCGATGTTGCCCGCGGCGTCGATCGCGCGGTACTCGATCACGTGCTTGCCGTAGGAGAGCTTGCCGTAGTTGAGCGCGTCGATGTCCGTGCCGGTGACCGAGAAGTGGAACGGCTCGGCGGCGTCGGTCGGCCAGCCGTAGTAGTTCTGCCAGCCGTCGCCGTCGACGCGGAACTCGGGCACGACGTAGCCCGGGTCGCTGTCGGTCGCGGCCAGCTTCATCGTGAACGGGCCCTTGAAGATGTACTCGGGCACGTCCGCGCCGGGCTGGCTGATGGTCGCCGTCGGGGTCGAGAGCGTGTAGGTGGTGATCGCGTCGGCCGCGTCGACCGTCCACGTCCGCGTCGAGTCGCCGACGGTGGCGACGAGCGTGTGCGTGCCGGACGTCAGGCCCAGCGACGCGAGCTTGAGGTTGCGGCTGTTGCCCGGATTGGGCACTGCGGCGCCGTCGAGCGTCCAGGTCACGGCGGGCGGCGGGCCGGACGGGTGCGTCGTCTCGACGTAGACGACGTCGGTGCGGCCGACCTCGCGGTCGGTCGGGGTCGAGGACGTGATCGCCGGCGTCGCGGCGACGGGGTCGTTGACGCCGTCCTTGACCGTCCAGGTGAGCTTCTGGGTCATCGCCGTGCTGGAGCGGATCGCCGGGTCGCGCACGAACGGCGTCGGGTCCACGATCGTCGCCGTCAGGGTGTGCGTGCCGGCCGCCAGCGTCTGGCCGGAGAGGTCGAGGCTGCGAGCGTTGTTCGTGCCCGCCACCGTGGTGCCGTCGATCGCCCACGCGACGTCCAGCTCGTGGTCGACCGGGTGCTGGGTCTCGACCCACACGGTGTCCGTGCGCCCGACCTGTGCGGTGGTCGGCGTCGACGCGTCGACGAGCTTGACCTTGCCGGAGATCTTCTGGGTCATGACCTCGCGGCTGACCTGGTCGTAGTAGTAGCCCAACGTCTTCATGATCGAGTGCTGGCTGGGGCGCCAGATGCACTTGTCGAAGTACATGCCGCCCTCGTAGCGGCCGATCAGCCCGCCCGCCTCGCTCGGCTCGCCGAGCCAGCGCCACCACTTCTTCTGGCCGGTCAGCATCTGGTCGGCGGTCAGCAGCGTGTGGTGGACTGACGTGGGCTCGCCGCCCGTGTAGCAGCCGCCGAGCACGCCGCGCGTGAAGTAGTCGTACTCGTCCTGCAGGCCGCCGAGCGAGTGCCCGAGCTCATGCGGGCTGATCAGCGCCGACAGCGAGTTGCCGCCGGTGGCCGTGGCGTTCGCGCCGCCCGAGCCGCCGTAGGTGTTGGAGTTGACGATCGCCATCTTCTGGCTCACGCCCGGGGCGAGCGCCGTGTAGCGGGTCAGCGCGGAGTTGTTGACCGTCACCAGCCGCTGCACGCTGCTGGCACTGCAGCCGCCCCAGAACGCGCCGCTCAGCGGCGTCGTCTTGCGCGGCGAGGTCAGGTTCGGGTCGCAGCTGGCGCCCGAGTCGCCGGAGATGATCTTGATCGCGTAGACGTTGATGTAGTCGCGGTAGGTCTTGTACGGCTCGATGCTCCACATCACGTTCAGGTGCTTGTCCACCTGCGCCATGAACTTGTCCTGCTCGTCCGCGGTGTAGCCGTCGCCCGCGATCACCAGGTCGAAGCGGTTGGCCGGCGGACCGGTCACCTGCACCGGCACGACCGTGGCACTCCCCACCCCGGTCGGCGGGATCGACTGCGCGTGCGCGGCCGGCGTGCTCAGCGCGAGCACGGCCAGTACCGGGCCCAAGACCCTCAACACCCTCATTACGCCCCTCCGGCTCGTTCGATCGCCCGGCCCCGGGCGACGTTGGCTAACCCACCAGCTGCAGCTGCGGCCGGCGGGTCTCGTATCTTGCCGCCACCGCGACCAGCGTGTCCACCATCGCCTGGGTGGCGGGCGTGCGGTGCGCGTCGATCGCGGTGGTCGCATAGACCTCGCGGACCGGCGCGTCGCGCCCCAGGCCGCGCACCACGATGTCATCGCGCACGCTCGTCAGCCCGAGCTCGGCGATCAGCGACACGCCCACGCCCGCGGCCACGAATCCCTGCATCGCCGTGTAGTCGTCGGTCTCGAACGCGATCCGCGGCTCGAACCCCGACAGCGCGCAGGCGCGGCTGATCAGCCGGTTGCACTCGCAGTTGGTGGCGCCGGCGATCCAGGCGTCGTCCGCGAAGTCGGCCAGGCGCAGGTTGCGCCGGCGCGCGTGCGGGTGGTCGGCCGGCATGCACAGGAACATCGGGTCGGAGATCAGGTGCGTGCGGGTCAGGCCGTCGACCTCGGTGCGGATGCGCGAGTCGAAGCCCAGCGCCAGGTCCAGCTCGCCGCTTCGCAGCAGCGGGGCGGAGTCCTCCGGCTCGGCCATGATCAGCGACAGCTCGACGCCCGGGTGCTCGGCGCGGAAGGCGGCGATGGCGAGCGGCATCAGCGACGCGGCGGCGGATTCGAACGCGGCCATCCGCAGCCGCCCGCCGCGCAGGCCGGCGATCGCCTCGAGCTCGGCCTCGGCCTCGTTCAGACGCGCGAGGATCGCGTCGGCGTGGCGGACCAGCGCCTCGCCCGCCTCGGTCAGGCGGATGCCGCGCGCGTTGCGCTGCACGAGCGTCGTGCCGGCCTCGCGCTCGAGCGCCGCGATCTGCTGCGAGACGGCGGACTGGGTGAAGGAGAGGGCCTCGGCCGCGGCCGAGAACGAGCCGCGCACCGCGACTTCGCGGAGCACGCGCATGCGGCGGACGTCGAGCATCAGCTGAGCTTATACGAAGGCCAGCAAAACGTCATTTGCGCTGATGGAACAAACGCAGCAGCATTCCGTCTCACACCGCAGCCCCCGCCCCCGTTAGAAGGAGACACCATGTCCGCGCTCGCCAACCTCGCTCCTACTGTCCTCATCCGCGCCGCCCGTGGCTCCGACGGGCCCGCGCTGCGCCGGCTCGCCGAGCTCGACTCGAGCGTGCTCCCCAGCGGCGACCTGCTGATCGCCGAGACCGACGACGAGCTCGTCGCCGCGCTCTCGGTCGACACCGGCGAGACGGTCGCTGATCCGTTCCGCCCCACCGCCGACGTCGTCGACCTGCTCGCGTACCGGGCAAAGCGCCTGCGGGACGCGTGAGCACGCTGGAAGCCTCCGTGCGGCTCGGCCGCACGGAGGCGCCTCCGTGGAAGGTCTGGACGGCGCTATGGATCGTCTACATCGTCTGGGGCTCGACCTATCTCGCGATCGCGCTGATGGTCGAGACGATGCCGCCCCTGCTGGCCGCCGGGTCGCGCTTCGTCGTGGTCGGGCTCATCGTGCTGCCGATCATGGCGTGGCGGCGCGGCGTGCAGGTCCTCAAGCCGACCCGCGCGCAGTTGCTCTCGGCCGCGTTCGTCGGGTTGATGCTGCCGGGCGCGAACGCCGTCATCAGCGTCGCCGAGCAGTCCGTGCCCTCCGGGCTCGCCGCGCTGCTCGTGGCCTCGATCCCGCTGTGGGTGATCCTGCTGCGGCGGCTCTCCGGTGACCACATCTCGGGCCGGAGCATCGGCGCGGTGCTGGTCGGCTTCGGCGGGCTGGCGCTGCTGCTGCACCCCCAGGGCGGCGCGACGATCGCCGGCCTGCTGGCGTGCCTGGGCGCGGCGTTCATGTGGGCGCTCGGCTCGTTCGCCTCGCCGCGGATCGACCTGCCGCGCGACCCGATCGTCTCGACCGGCTGGCAGAGCCTGCTCGGCGGCCTCGCGGTCGTCGCGTCGGGCCTGATCGCCGGCGAGCATGTGCATTTCGCGGCGTTCTCCGGGCGCTCGATCTTCGGCCTCGCCTACCTGATCACGTTCGGCTCGCTGCTGGCTTTCACGTCCTACGCGTGGCTGCTCCAGAACGCGCCGATCTCCAAGGTCTCGACGTACGCCTACGTCAACCCGGTGGTCGCGATCGCGCTCGGCTGGCTGATCCTCGGCGAGGCGATCGGCACGATCACGCTGGTCGGCGCGGGGATCATCGTCGCCTCGGTGGCGCTCGTCGTGCGCGTCGAATCACGTCGATAGCTGCGCGCGGGCCACGGCCCGGCTCAGATGCAGCGTGCCGCCGTGAACGAGCAGCACGCTGATCAGCTGCTTGCCGTCGGTGGTCAGGAGCTCGCGGTCGGCGGGGAACCAGTCGGCCCCGATCCCGAGCCCGTGCAGCTGGACCGGCGCCTTGCTGTTGTCGTGGCCCCAGACCGCGTTCTGGCCCCGCTCCACCACGGCACGCTCGAAGCGGAACTCGGCCTGCGGGTTGGTGTCCACCTGCACGTCGACACGCACGTGTCCGGAGCGGTAGGCGCACGTCGCCTGGCCGGGCGAGACGTCCTTGACCGACGTCTGGACCGCCCCGCCGATCAGCTTCGAGATCTCGTCCATGCACGGGCTGGGCCCGGTCGCCGCGGCGGGAGCCGCCGTCGGGGCCGTGCGCGTCTGCTCGGGGCTGCTCCCGCAGCCCGCCAGCACCAGCGCGACCAGCACCAGCGCGCTACGCGGCCTGCGGGAGCTCATCTCCGGACGTCAGCGGGCTGCTCTCGTCGCGCGTCGCAGCCGCGATCTCCACCGGCGAGACGTTCTGCGGGTGATGGCAAGCCGCGAGGTGGCCGTTCGCGTAGCGGGTCAGCGGCGGCTCGATGGTCTTGCAGACCTCGGTCGCGAACGCGCAGCGCGTGTGGAAGCGGCACGCCGGCGGCGGGTCGATCGGGCTCGGCGGCTCGCCCTCGACCACCGTCCGCATTCGCGCGCGGTTCTCGTTCGGATCCGGGATCGGGATCGCCGACAGCAGCGCCTCGGTGTAGGGGTGGATCGGCTTGTCGTAGAGCTCCTCGGCCGGCGAGACCTCGACCACCTTGCCGAGGTACATGACGAGGATGCGGTCGCTGACGTGACGCACCACCGACAGGTCGTGGGCCACGAACACGTAGCTGAGCTTCAGCTCGTCCTGCAACTCCTCGAGCAGGTTCACGACCTGGGCCTGGATCGACACGTCGAGCGCAGATACCGGCTCGTCGAGCATGATCAGGCTCGGCTCGGCCGCCAGCGCGCGGGCGATGCCGATGCGCTGGCGCTGGCCGCCCGAGAACTCGTGCGGGAAGCGGTTGAGGTGCTCGGGGTTGAGCCCGACCCGTCCGATCAGATCGCGCGCCTTGTCCTCCACCTGAGCTCCACCCACCCCGCGCAGCCGCAGCGGCAGGCCGACGATCTGGCCGACGCGCTTGCGCGGGTTCAGCGAGGACTGCGGGTCCTGGAAGACCATCTGCAGCTCGCGCCGGACGGGGCGCAGCTGCTTGCGGGTGGCCTTCGTGATGTCGCGCCCGCGGTAGTGGATCGCGCCGCCGGTCGAGTCCACCAGCCGCATCAGCGTGCGGATCAGCGTGGACTTGCCGCAGCCCGACTCGCCCACGATGCCGAGCGTCTCGCCCTCGCTGAGATCGAAGGACACGTCGTCGACCGCGTGCACATGGGCCACCGTGCGCGAGACCAGGATGCCCGAGCGCACCGGGAAGAGCACCTGGAGATGGCGGACCTGGAGCAGCGCTCCGTTGGCTTCGCTCATGATGTCACCGTCGTCTCGAACGCCAGGCCGATCTGCCCGTCGGCCACCTCGCGCTTATCGCGCTTGTCCTCCACCGGCAGCCAGCAGCGGTCGCGGTGGCCGGGCTTGCCGGCCACGCGCGCCTCGAGGTCCGGCACTTCGGTGCACTGCGCGAACGCGTGCGGGCAGCGCGGGCGGAAGTGGCAGCCGGCGGGCGGCGCCAGCAGCGACGGCGGCGCGCCGGGGATCGCCGGCAGGCGCGTCGAGCGGTCGCGGTCCAGCCGCGCGATCGAGCCGAGCAGTCCCCACGTGTAGGGATGCTGCGGGTCGTAGAACAGGTCGTCGAGCGTCCCCTGCTCGACGACGCGGCCGGCGTACATGACGATCACCCGGTCGGCGACGTCGGCCACGACGCCGAGGTCGTGGGTGACGAGGATGATCCCCGCCCCGGTCTCCTGGCGCAGGTCCTTGAGCTCGCGCAGGATCTGCGCCTGGATCGTCACGTCCAGCGCCGTCGTCGGCTCGTCGGCGATCAGCAGGCTCGGCGAGCACGACAGCGCCATCGCGATCATCACGCGCTGGCGCATGCCGCCCGAGAACTCGTGCGGGTAGGAGCGCACGCGCTCGCGCGCCCGCGGAATCCCGACGCGCTCGAGCAGCTCGACCGTGTGGTCCAGCGCCGCGGGCTTGGACATGTCCGGATTGTGGGCGCGGATCTGCTCCACGATCTGCTTGCCGATCCGGTACACCGGGTCCAGCGAGGACATCGGGTCCTGGAAGACCATCGCGATCTTGCCGCCGCGGATCCGGCGCAGCTCCTCGTCGGACGCCGTGACCAGCTCCTGGCCGTCCAGCTTCGCGCTGCCGCCGAACTTCGCGTTCGGAGACCGCGTCAGCCCCATCAGCGTCATCGCCGTCACCGACTTGCCGGAGCCCGACTCGCCGACGATCGCCACGATCTCGCCCTGGTCGACCGAGAACGTCACGCCGTCGACGGCGTTGACCACACCCTCCTCCGTGCGGAAGGAGACCTGGAGGTCCTTGACGTCGAGCAGACTCACAATCGGATCCTCGGGTCGAGCAGGGCGTAGACGATGTCCACCACCGCGCTGAAGAAGACGACGAAGAACGCCGTCAGCATCGCGATCACGAGGATCGGCGGCACGTCGAGCCGCCCGATCGAGTCCGCGGCGTACTGGCCCACGCCGTGCAGCTCGAAGACCGACTCGGTGAGGATCGCGCCGCCGCCGATCACGGCCGCGAAGTCCAGGCCGAACAGCGAGACGATCGGGATCAGCGAGTTGCGCAGCACGTGACGGATCATCACCCGCCGCTCGGTGATCCCCTTGGCGCGCGCGGCGCGCACGTAGTCCTCGTTGATCGTGTCGAGGATCGTGGAGCGGAGCACCCGCGAGTAGACGCCGATGAACAGCACCGACAGCGCGAACCACGGCATCAGCAGGTGGGTGAACCATTCCCACGGGTTCTTGGTCCACGGTACGTACCCGCCGAGCGGGAAGATCGCGAACTTGTAGCCGAGGTAATAGAGCATCATCGCGCCCAGGAAGAAGACCGGCGTCGAGACGCCGACCAGCGACAGCACGGTGAGCCCCCGATCCAGGAGCTTCCCCGCCCGGAGCGCGCTCAGCACGCCGAAGATCACGCCGAGGCTGAACCAGATGATGCCGGCACCGATCGCCAGCGAGAGCGTGGCCGGCAGGTCGCGCTTGATCTCCTGGATGACGTTGACCTGCTGCGTGTAGGACACGACGTCACCGCTGAAGATCTTGCCCATCGTCTTGAAGTACTGGACGTAGATCGGCTTGTCGAAGCCCCACTGGATGCGGACGTCCTGCACCTCCTGCGGCCGCGCCAGGCGGCCGGCCAGCCGCAGCGCGGGGTCGCCGCTCGGGATGGCCTGGAAGATCAGGAACGTCAGGATCGAGATCGCGATCAGGACCGCGATCGCGGACACGGTCCGCTGCAGGATGAAGCGGCCCATCAGTGCTCGATCCGGACCTTGGCGCGCGGGTCCAGCGCGTCGCGCACGCCGTCGCCGAAGATGTTGATGCCGAGCACCGCCAGGACGAGCATGATCCCCGGCACGATCGTGAGGTGGATCGCGCTGGGGATCAGGCGGATGCCCGCGCTGATCATCGTGCCCCAGGAGGGGTTCGGGTCCTGCACGCCCGCGCCGAGGTAGGACAGGCCCGCCTCGGTGCAGGATCGCGTTGGCGATGATCAGCGGGATGAAGACGATGATCGTCGACGCGAGGTTCGGGAGGATCTCGCCGCGCATGATGCGCCAGTCGCTGAGCCCGAGCGAGCGCGCCGAGTCCACGAACTCGCGCGTGCGCAGCCCGAGCACCTGGCCGCGGATCGGCTTGGCCACGTACGGCACGTAGATCACGCCGATGATCACGATCGGCACACCGAGCGAGTTCCCCTTGAGCTGGAACAGCCCGAGGTTGAGGCCGCCGACCTGCAGCGAGACGCCGAGCGCCACTCCCAGGATCACCACCGGATAGGCCCACATCACGTCGAACACGCGGCTCAGCACTCCGTCCACCCAGCCGCGGAAGAACCCCGCCGCCGTGCCGAGCAGGACGGCCAGGATCATCGTGATGAAGGTCGCGGCGAAGCCGACCTCGAGCGAGTTGCGGCCGCCGTAGAGCAGCCGGACCGCCACGTCGCGGCCGTTGGAGTCGCGCCCAAGAAGAATTGGCCGTGCCACGTCGGGCCCGATCGGGATGCCGGTGAGCGACACGACGTCCTTCGTCTGGCCGCCGACCTTCACCTGCTCGGTCAGATGGTTCTCGTTGGGCCCGGTGTGGGCGATGTGCTTGGCATAGACCGGCGCCAGCAGGCACACCACGACGATGATCAGGAACATCGCTCCGAACGCGAGCGCGACCTTGTTGCGGCGCAGACGCCGCCAAGCGAGTTGATACGGGCCGATCCCCGGGGGCGCGTGCTCCTCCGCAAGCGCGCCCTCGTTCGCCGAGAACTCGGTGCCCGTGGCGTCGGTGGTGGCCATATCACGTGAGCCCGGTCCGGCCGGCGCGCTGAAGCGCCGGCCGGACCCCAGGCCTCATCCCTTCAGCTGGAGAGTGGACCAGTCGGTTCCGTACAGCGGGTGGAATATTGCGGCGTTGAAGTCGAGCTTATTCGAGAAGAACTTCGGGACCTCCTGCTGGCCGTAGGACACGATGTACGCCTGCTGGGCGAGGTACGTGTCCAGCTGCTGCCACTTGTCGGCGACCGTGTCGAGCTTGTCAGCCGAGACCGGGTTGAGCTCCTTGAGCGCGCTCTGCACCTTCGGGTCGTTGACCTGGCTGAAGTTCTCGTTGTTCGTCGCCTGGATGGAGTTCTTGTCCATCAGCAGGTAGAAGTCGCTCGGGTTCGGGAAGTCCTGGTTCCAGTCCGCGAAGCCCGTCTGCGGGTTGGTCTTCAGGTTGCCGATCGTCGGGAAGTACTCGGCGTCGGCGATGATCTTCGTCTTGGCCTTGAAGCCGAGCTGGTTCAGCACGTCGGTGAAGTACGCGATGAACTCCTTGCGCGGGCTGCGCGTCTCGCTCCACACCGTCACGGGCTGCCCGATCATGCCGGACTTCTGCATGAACTCCTTGGCCTTGGCCATGTCCGGCGCGGCGTTCGGGTCACCGTACGGGCACTGGCCCGTCGGATGCCCGGTCAGGCCCTCGGGCAGGAACCAGCACGTCGGCTTGAAGTTGCCGCCGTTGAGGCGCGCGAGCGCGCGGCGATCGGTCGCGTAGTTGACGGCGATCCGCGCGTTCAGGTTGTTGAACGGCTTCGTCTGCGTGTTCAGGAAGAAGTAGAACGTCGAGATCGTGTCCTGCTTCGCGTAGCGGTCCTTCGCCTGGCTGTCGATCTGCGGCAGCAGCGCCGGCGGGATCTGATCGCCCCAGTCGAACACGTCAGCGGTGTTGTTGAGGACGTTCTCGGCCTCGGTCTGCGTGTTCGTGGCGATCTTGACGCTGATGTCGGCCTTGCCCGCCGGGATGCCCGGGATCGTGGTGTCGGTCCAGGCCGTGTTGCGCACCACGTCGAACGAGCGGTTCGGGACGACGTTCTTGATCATGTACGGCCCGACGCCGGGCGGCGGGGTGTTGGAGAGGTTCTTCATCGCGGTCCCGCTCGGCACCAGGCCGGCCGACGGGAACGCCAGCACGTTCAGGAACGCGCCGTAGGGCTGGGTCAGCGTGATCGTGATCTTGCCCGACGCGTCATCGGCCTTGATGCCCGAGATGTCCTTCGACTTCCCCGTGTCGAAGGCGCTCGCACCCTTGATGTACGCCGTGAAGAACGACTTGCCGCCCCAGTTGAGCTTCTCGGCGCGCTGGATCGTGTAGGCGAAGTCAGATGCCTTCACGTCCGAGCCGTCCGAGTACTTCATCCCCGGCCGCAGCGTCAGCGTGTACGTCAAGCCGTCGTCTGAGATCTGCGGGAAGTCCTGCGCGAGACCCGGGATCACCTTGCCGCCCTCTTGGCCCCCCTTGTGGGCGTACGTGTAGAGGCCGATGTAGGAGATCCACGTGGCTTCCGCCGACTGCGTCGTGTAGCCCTCCTGCGGATCCAGATAGTCAGGCGCTGTGCCGACCAGGACGTTGACCGTCCCACCCGTCTTGTCCGACGCCGCGGGCGTCGAAGTCGCCTTCGAGTTGTTGGTACTGCTGCTGCTGTTGTTTCGTTGGACGACGAACCGCACGCGGCAGCCCCCAGAGACAGGACAGCCGCCACCGATACGGCGGCGAGTCCCGTTGCACCCTTTCGCATCCCCACTCCCTTCCTCTTGCTTCCGGCGCGCAAATCTAGCGACTTCGGCGGCGCCCGTACGCCGCCTAAATGCTGACCTTCGGGCAAGTTCTCATCTTCGCGGGCCCCTCGGCGCTGGCGGACTGGCTTCCCCAAGGGTGCGGGACGCCCACTTGACGTGCGCGTATCGTGGCGGCGATGCGAGTCGGCATCCAGCTTCCCGAGGTCGAGCGCGACGTGCGCTGGCCGGAGTATCTCGCGCTGGCCACGGCCGCGGAGGCGTGCGGATTCGCCTCGCTGTGGGTCGGCGACCACCTGCTCTACGACGATCCGGAGCGAGGTCCGTGGGAGGCGTTCACGTTGCTCGCGGCGCTCGCCGCGGTGACCGAGCACGTCACGCTCGGCCCGCTCGTGGCCTGCGCGGGCTTTCACCCGCCGGGGCTGCTGGCCAAGATGGCTTCGACGATTGACGAAGTCAGCGGCGGAAGATTCCGCCTGGGGTTGGGCGCGGGCTGGAACCGGCGCGAGTTCGACGCGTTCGGACTGCCCTACGATCGCCGCGTCGCGCGCTTCGAGGAGGCGTTCGCAATCATCCGCGGGCTGCTGGCGGGCGAGCGGGTCACGCTGTCAGGGCGCTTCCACGGCGCCGCCGACGCGATCCTGCTCCCGGCGCCCGCACGGCGGACGCCGCTGATGATCGGCTCCAACGGGCCGCGCATGCTGGCCGCGACGCTGCCCCACGTGGACGCGTGGAACACGTGGTACGCCGACTACGGCAACACCGCCGACGGCTTCGCGGCGCTCAATGCGCAGATCAGCGCGGCGGCGGAGCGGGCCGGGCGCGACCCGTCGACGCTGGAGCGCAGCGCGTGCGCGCTGGTCCAGTTCGACGGGCCGGTGGAGCGCGAGCCGGAGGTGCCGCCGATCGCCCCGGCGGACGTCCCCGCCCGCCTGCGCGAGCTAGCGGACGCCGGAGCCGACGAGGTGATCCTCGTCGCCAGCCCGATCACCGAGCGGTCCATCCGGACCCTCGGGGAGCTGCTCTGAGCCCGGACGCGCGAGCTTCTGCGCCTGGCGCTCGGGGGTGATCGTCACCGGGCTCCAGGCGAGGCCGAGCTTGCACATCAGCGCGATCGCCATCGCCGACGGGTCGATCTCCCACCACTTCAGGCCGTGCTTGGCCGAGCGCGGGAACGCGTGGTGGTTGTGGTGCCAGCTCTCGCCGAAGCTCGGGATCGCGAGCCAGAAGACGTTCGTCGAGTGGTCCTCGACGTCAAAGCGCCGGCGGCCGAAGAAGTGGCAGACGGAGTTGACCGACCACGTGACGTGATGCTGCAGGAAGATGCGCAGGAAGCCGCCCCAGATCATGCCGGTCAGCGCGCCCTTCCAGCTCCAGCTCAACAGGCCGCCGAGTACCGCGGGGATCACCAGGCTGCCGAGTGCGAACCACTTGAAGTTGCGGTTGATGAACCGCATGCCCTTGTCCTCGACGAGGTCCTTGGCGTACTTGCGCCCGCGGGCCTCGCCGTGCGTGCGCCACAGCCAGCCGACGTGCGCGTGCCAGAGCCCGCGCAGCGCGCCCATCACGCCGTCGCCGTGGCCCACGTGCGGCGAGTGCGGATCGCCCTCGACATCGGTGTGCGCGTGGTGCTTGCGGTGGTCGGCGACCCAGTCGATGACCGGGCCCTGGACCGCGTAGGAGCCCATGATCGCGAACGCGTATCTGGTCGCTTTGTGCGTCTGGAACGCCCGGTGGGTCAGCATGCGGTGGAAGCCGACCGTTACGCCCAGGCCGCTGATCAGGTACATCAGCGCGAAGACGACAATGTCGGACCAGCCGACGAGATCACCCCACAGCAGGGGCACGGCGACGGCCACTACGACGAACGGCAGGAAGACGGCGGTCATGTTCACGCGGCGCTCGAGAGCGGTCATGACACTGGAGGCTAGACGCAATGTCTGAGGCCATCTCGCGGGTAACCCAACGATTTCGTGTTGAATTCTTGTAGCTAGACCTCAAATGGACGCTCGAACAACGTCGACAGCACGATCTGCGTCTGCGTCCGCGTGACGCCGCGCTGGTCGCGGATTCGCTCGAGCGTCTCCTCCAGGTGCGCGGTGTCGCGCGCCCGGACGTGCACGACGGCGCTCGCCTCGCCCGCGACGGTGTAGGCGGACTCGACCTCCGGATGGCGCTCGACCGCCTCGCGGACCTCGTGCGCCGCCATCCGGCCTTCGCAGTACAGCGCGACCAGCGCGTGGGTCGGCCAGCCGAAGCGGGCCGGGTCCACGCGCGCGGTGTAGCCGCGGATCACGCCGTCGGCCTCGAGCCGGTCGACGCGCCGCTTGACCGCCGGCGCCGACAGCGACACGCGCAGACCGATGCTCTGGAACGAGCGCCGCGCGTCCTGCCTCAGCAGCGCAACGATCTGCCGGTCAATCGCGTCCATTTCGTGGCAATGCTGGCACAGTTCCGCAACAAATCGGCATTGAAGCGTGACGAATGTCGGCGGATCATGAAGCGTTATGAGTACGCAGCCGATCGTCGCACCCTCTGACACGCAGGACTTCATGCCGCTGCACGGCATCGACCACGTGGAGTTCTACGTGGGCAACGCGCTGCAGGCTGCGTCGTTCTGGATGCACTCGCTCGGCTTCAAGCGCGTCGCGTACGCAGGGCTGGAGACCGGGGTGCGCGATCGCGCGTCGCACGTGCTCGAGCAGGGGCGGATCCGGATCGTGCTCACTGGGGCGCTGGTTCCAGACCACGAGATCGGCGCGCACGTGGCTCGCCATGGGGACGGCGTGAAGGTGATCGCGCTGTCGGTACCGGACGTCGAGCACGCCTATCGCGAGGCGGTCGCGCGCGGCGCCCGGGGCGTGCGCGCGCCGTACGAGCTCACCGACGAGCAGGGCGTCGTGCGGCTGGCGAGCATCGCCACCTATGGCGAGACGCTGCACACGTTCGTCGACCGCTCGCAATACCGGGGCGCGTTCCTGCCTGGCTTCGTGGCGCGCGACGACGATCCGGGCGCTGCCGGCCTGCTCGCGATCGACCACATCGTCGGCAACGTCGAGCTCGGCGCGATGGATCGGTGGGTGTCCTACTACGAGAACGTCTTCGGCATGCGCGAGATGATCCACTTCTCCGACGACGACATCTCGACCGAGTACAGCGCGCTGATGTCGAAGGTCGTCACCAACGGCAACGGGCGCGTGAAGTTCCCGCTCAACGAGCCGGCCGAGGGCAAGCGCAAGTCGCAGATCGACGAGTACCTCGAGTACTACGGCGGCGCCGGCGCGCAGCACCTCGCGGTGGCGACGCGGGACATCGTCAAATGCGTCGAAGCGCTGCGCTCGCGCGGGATCGAGTTCCTGCGCACGCCGGAGACCTACTACGACGACGTGCCCGAGCGCATCGGCGAGATCGCCGAGGACGTCGAGGACCTTCGGCGGCTCGGGATCCTGGTCGACCGCGACGACGAGGGCTACCTGCTGCAGATCTTCACCAAGCCGATCGGCGACCGCCCGACCGTGTTCCTGGAGGTGATCGAGCGCCACGGCGCGCGCGGCTTCGGCGACGGCAACTTCAAGGCGCTGTTCGAGGCGATCGAGCGCGAGCAGGCGCTGCGCGGAAACCTGTAAGGGCAGGACACCTTAAGGATGCAGCCCCTCCACCCCACCCCGATCATCCGACACCGATAAGGATGCAGCCCCTCCACCCCACCCCGATCATCCGACACCGATAAGGATGCAGCCCCTCCACCCCACCCCGATCTTCCGACCTTAAGTGGTTGTGCTGGGGTTCGAGCTGCTCGACCGGTTGGACGAGGGCGAGGACATCGTCCTCTCGCCGTACGGGCTGCGGCGGGCGCTCGGCGTCCTGCGGCGCGGCGCGGACGGGGAGTCCCGCGCGGCGCTCGACGCGGTGCTCGGTCCCGACGATCCGCCGGCGCTCTCGGTCGACGATCCGGAGGTGGTGCTGGCGCTCGCCCAGGCCGTGTGGCTGCGGGAGGGCTACGCCGCCGGCCCCGCGCTGACGCTGGAGTCCGGGCCGCTGGAGCTCGACGCGGTCAACGCCTGGGCGCGCGAGCGCACGCGGGGGATGATCGGATCGATCCTCGACTCGATCGATCCCGACGAGATCTTCGCGCTGACCGACGCGGCGTACCTCGACGCCGCGTGGTCGGTCCCGTTCGACCCCGCGGAGACCGTCGGCGCGATGATGAAGCGACACGGGCCGGATGGAGCACGCCGCCGAGCGCGCGATCCGGCTGCCCTACGGCGACGGGACGCTGCGGTTCGTCGCGGTCATGGGTCCGTGGAACGGGCTGAGCTGGCGCTTCGGGCAGGGCACGGTCGAGCTCCCGCGCTTCTCGATCGAGTCGCGGCACGCGCTCAACGAGCCGCTGAAGGCGCTCGGCCTGGCGCCGGCGTTCGCGTTCTCGCGCGACTTCGACCGGCTCGTCGTCGGCCCGGAGGCGAAGGCGATCGGCAGCGTGCTCCAGCGCGCGCGGGTCGACGTCGACGAGCGCGGCACGAAGGCCGCGGCGGTCACCGCGGTCACGATGATGCGCGCCACCGCGGTGCTCGAGCAGCCGTTCCACATCGTCTTCGACCGGCCCTTCAGCTGGGCCGTCGAGCACGCGAGCACGGGCACGCTGCTGTTCGTGGGTCGCGTGCACCACCCGATCGAGAGGAGCCACTGATGCGCTACCACAGCCTGGGCCGCATCCCGGCCAAGCGCCACGTCCAGTTCCGCGACCCCGATTCGTCCGCCAACGGCAGCGCGCCGCTGCTGGTCGAGGAGGTCATGGGCTTCGAGGGCTTCTCGGGCAACGAGTCGATCCTCTACCACTTGTTCTCGCCGTGCCGCGTGAAGGAGGTCGGCGCGTTCGCTCCGCACGTGCTCGAGGAGTGGGTGCCGGACACGCACGTGCACCGGCTCACCAACACGGCGCCGCTGCGCGCCGCTGGCGATCCGGTCCTGGGCCGCCGCGTGCTGCAGTACAACGGCGACGTCGAGGTCGGCATGTGCCTGCCCGAGCGCGAGGCGGACTACTTCTACCGCGACGGCGAGGGCGACGAGGTCATCTTCGTCCACGAGGGCGCGGGCGCGGTCGAGACGGTGTTCGGGACGCTCGAGTACCGCAAGCACGACTACGTGGTGATCCCGCGCGGGACGACGTACCGCTTCCGCTTCGACGAGCCGCAGCGCTGGCTGACGTTCTACACGCCGGGCGAGATCGAAACGCCCAACCGCTATCGCAACCGCTACGGCCAGCTGCTCGAGCACGCGCCGTTCTCGCAGCGCGACTTCCATCCGCCGGCGGCGCTGGAGACGCATCGCGCGCGCGGCGCGCACGCGCTCAAGGTGCGGGTCCGCGGCGGCTTCCAGGACTACGAGCTCGACTACCACCCACTCGACGTCGTCGGCTGGGACGGCTACGTCTACCCGTACACGTTCAACATCGCCGACTTCGAGCCCAAGGCCGGCCGCCTGCACCAGCCGCCGCCGGCGCACCAGACCTTCCAGGGCCCGAACTTCGTGATCTGCTCGTTCTGCCCGCGGCTGCTCGACTGGGACCCGCAGGCCGTGGTGCTGCCGTACCACCATTCCAACGTGCAGAGCGAGGAGGTCATGTACTACGTCGAGGGCGACTACGCCGCGCGCAAGGGCGTCGACATCGGCTGCCTCACACTGCATCCGTCGGGGCTCCCGCACGGCCCGCAGCCGGGCACGGTCGAGAAGACACTCGGGATGAAGGAGACGAACGAGCTCGCCGTGATGTGCGATACGTTCCGCCCCCTGAAGCTCACGACGCTCTCGCGCGAGCTCGACGACCCGAGCTACGCCTCCTCGTGGTACGAGGAGCCGGCGGCGGTCCGGTGAACTTCGTCTGGCAGGACGGCGAGCGCACGATCCACTTCGGGCGCGGCGTGGCCGCGGACGCCGTCGCGCACGCCGGCGGCCCGGGCTACACGCTGCTGACGACGCCGCGCGCGGCGGCCGCGCTGCCGGCGGTGGCCGAGGCCGCGGCGGCGATCGAGCACGTGGGCGCCGGCCGCGTCGACGATCTCGCGACCGACCTGCTCGAGCGCTTCGGGGGCGCCGCGGGCACGGCGCCCGCCGGCGCGCTCGGCCGCGCCGCCGCCGGCCTCGCGGGCACGGCGCCCGCCGGCGCGACCGGCGCGCTCGGCCGCGCCGCCGCCGGCCTCGCGGGCGCGACTCCCGACCCGCTCCGCCTCGTCGCGCTCGGCGGCGGGCGCGTGATCGACGTCGCCAAGGCGCTCGCCGCGGCGCGCGGCGGCACCGTCGCGGCGATCCCGACCACGCTTTCGGGCGCCGAGATGACCCAGAACCACCGGCTCCCGCGCGGCGTGAGCGGGCCGTTCGTGCGCCCGCGGGTGGTGGTCTTCGACCCCGCGCTCGCGGCCTCCCAGCCCATCGAGGAGCTGGCGGCGTCGGCACTGAACGCGCTCGGCCACGCGGTCGAGGGCCCGTGCACGCTGCGGGCCAACCCGGTCTCCACGCTCGCCGTCGCGCGAGGCCGCGCGGCTGCTGGACGCCGGGTTCGCGGGCGAGCTCGATCGCGACGCGCTCGCGCTGGGCGCGCTGCTCGCCGGCTACGTCATCGATTCGACGGGGCTCGGCCTGCACCATGTGCTGGCGCAGACGTTGGTGCGCGAGGCGGGCATCGGCCATGGGCCCGCCAACGCCGTGCTGATCCGCCACACGACCGAGGCGCTGCGCCGCCGCTACGGAGCGCGCGTCGAGGGCTTCGGCGAGATCGCGGCGCGGATCCTGCCGTTCTCCGGCATCACCGGACTGTCGGGCCTGGGCGTCGACCCGGAGGTCCTGCCCGGCTGCGCCGAGGCCGCCGCCGCCCGCCCGCAGCTCGCCAACACGCCGCCGGCGCCCGACGCCGCCGAGATCCTCGCGATCTACCAGGCCGCGCTGTAGGGCGCGGACCCGCGACAGCGGGCTCGCACTCGGATAGTGTCTGCACGTGGAGCATGAGCGCGAGGTCGCGCCGGTCGTACCCGCCGCGGCCGGGCCGTCTCCCGCAGCGCTCGCGCCGTCGCCGTCGTTCGCGCTCGGCCTCTCTCCCGCCCGCGTCCTCGCCCTGCAGCGGACTGCCGGAAACCGCGCCGTGAGCGCTTTGCTCGCGCGCGACGACAAACCCAAGACGCCGGTGACCGGCCCGGGCGACTTCGGCTTCAAGGGCGGCGTGCCCGTCTCCTCCGGCACGACCACGGCGGCGCCCAGCGGCGCCGACAAGGTCACCGCCAAGGCGCCGAACGTCGTGATGGAGGGCGAGGCGTGGCTGAAGGACGGCAAGCAGCTCGGCACGGCGGCCTACCTCGGGCTGATCCAGAACCTCGTCAGCTCCGACCGCGCGGCGGTCTACCGCCACGGCGGCGACCCGAGCGGCGACATCGTCTCGGAGTCCCACGACGCGGAGAAGAACAAGTGGGACTCCGCGATCGACCCCGATGCGCTGGCCAAGGGCGAGATGAAGGCGCAGACGTTCGCGCCGTTCTACTGGAAGCCCGGCAGCATCAGCGACCTCAACGTCGAGGGCTCGCCGGCGAAGGTCACGAACCTCGGCACGGCGCACGACCAGCCGGAGTTCACGAAGCCGGTCTCCAGCGGCCCCGGGCGGCTGACCGAGTTCAAGGGCCACGACACGTTCAAGCTCGGGATGGCGGTCAAGCAGGACGCGACCGTGCACATGCTCACCGGCACGCAGTGGTCGGTGAACTGGAACATGGCCGTGGACGCCTCGATGAATGGCGCCGGCAAGGCGGTCGAGACCCAGGCGATCAAGGACCTCCTGAAGGACGGCCCGGACCCGTCGCTGAAGGACTGGAGCCTGGCGCCGGGCGCGGGCAGCGCGTTCGAGGGCTTCTCCACCCAGGCCGAGGCGATGAAGCGCACGCCGCAGGAGCTGCTGAAGTGGATCTTCGCCGCCCGCGAGCACGATCCGACGTCCTACAAGAACATCTGCGCCGCGCTGGACGCCAAGGCGCCGGAGCTCGCGGTCACAATCCACTGCGACACCACCGACGGCCTGATCGGCAAGGACGAGCTGACCGCGACCGTCTCGCGCGGCGGGACGGCGATCCGCAACGAGGGCGTCTTCCACCTCAACAACGGCGACGACTACGCGATGAAGATCAGCTGGGCCGACGCGTTCGGCTCGGCCGGCGCGCTCACGCCCGGCCAGTCCCTGACCGTCGAGCTCCGGTTCAAGGGCGCCGGCTACCCGGGCACGATCGGCTTCCCGTTCAACGGCAGCGCGTCTATCGCCGTCAAGTCCGGCAAGTACGTGGCGAAGGCGAGCCTGGGCTAACGGGGGCGATCGCGGCGCAAGGAGGCGCGCTGGCTCGCCGCGACGCTCGCCTGCGGCGGGTTCCTGAGCCATCGCAGCGCCGCGAGCCTGTGGCGCATTCGCGACGGCGAGGGACCGCATCCCGACGTGTCGGCCTCCACGCGGGCCGGGCGGGAGCGAGCGGGAATCGTCATCCATCGCGTGCAACTGCCCGCCGAAGACCGCGATCGCCAGGCCGGCATCCCGGTGACCTCGCACGCTTGCCGATCTCGCGCGCGTCGTCACCGGCGACCAGCTCGCACGCGGACTGAGAGAGGCGCAGTATCTGCGGCTGTTCGACCTCGCGGGCATGAACGCGCTCCTCGCCCGCCGCCCTCTGCGCGCGCTCGTCGACGACCTCCAGCCGACGCGCTCCCCGCTCGAGGACCGCCTCCTGCCGCTCCTCGACCGGCACGCGATCCCGCGCCCGGAGCTTCAGGGCGCCGTCGACGGCGCCCACGTCGACTTCCTGTGGCGCGACCGAATTCTTCAACGGGCCCTAGGTTTTCAGCAGCGCGATCGTGTTCGCGGCGAACAGGACCGCGAACAGGATCGTCCAGCGATCCAGGTTGCGCTCCATCAGCGAGCCGCCGCTGGAGCCGCCCGCGACGCCGACGCCGAACGCGCCCGACATGCCCGCATCCTTGCCCGAGTGCAGGAGGACCAGGAAGATCACGCCGACGGCGATGAAGACCTGCGCGACCGAGAGGATCGTGTGCAGCATGCGGGCGCCTAGGTTAGCGGCTCCGCGCGCTCCTGGACCTCGTCGAGTCGCTTGAGGAGGTCGACCGCCTCGGCGCGCAGCGCGCGGTCCAGGCCGCGCCAGTCGGCCTCAGAGAGCTTGCCCGTGCGGTAGTCCAGCTCGGCGTCGCGGATCTCGCGGTACTTGGCCTCCTTGGCGGCCTCGAGCTCCGCGCGCTCGGCCTCCAGGATCTCGTCCGCGGCCCGGCCGACGTGCCGCAGCGGCCCGGTCACCGCGATCACGACGGCGGCGACGACCGCGAGGATGATCACGAACTCCAAGGTCAGGCGGGGACCTTCGTGCGCACCTCGCGCCCGACGCGGGCGGCGTAGGCGGCGCTCGCCAGGCGCGTCAGCCCGCGCGGTGACGGCCACGCGGCGAGGAGGCCGCCGAACAGCACGATCACGCCGCCGAGCCAGATCCAGGTCACGAGCGGGTTGACCTCGAAGCGGAACGTGGCGGGCGGCGGCGACTGCGCGTAGGAGCGGGTGAGCCCGTTGAGCGCGAGCGCGAGCGCCTGGTTGATCTGCTCGGCCGACAGCGACCCGCCGGCCTTGGTGAACACCCGGTCGCCCTCGGCGATGCGCGCCGACAGGCGCCCCGTATCCGGCGCGATCGCGCTCCAGATGTCGTTGCGCAGCGACGCGTCGAGCCCGACATCGGTCGTCGTCTCGCCGTCGAAGAAGCGCGAGACCGGGCCCAGCGTCGGGTCCTGCGACGGGAAGTAGTCCTTCGACGTGCGCAGCGTCCGCACCGCCCCGTGACCGCGCTGGACGCGCAGCACCGCGCCGAGCGAGATCTTCTCCAGCCGGCCGTTGGGCGCGGCGTGCAACTCGGCGACGGGCTTGACGTACGTGAACCGGTAGCCCCCGTTGGTCACCGTCTGCCCGGGCGACATCCGCACCTCGCGCACGGCCATGTAGCTCGACGAGGCGGCGACGCCCACGAACAGCACGACGACGCCGACGTGCACCAGATAGCCGCCGAAGCGCCGCCGGTTGCGCCGCACCAGCGCTACGAGCGCGACCGGCGCGGGCTCGCCCGCGACCGCCTGGCGCGCCCGCGTCCCGCGCCAGAACTCCTGCACGACCACGCTGACGACGAAGCCGCCGAAGCAGAACATCAGCAGCGCCGGCACCGACGACGTCACGCCCAGCGCGAGCAGCGCCACCAGCACGGCGACGCCCCCGAGCGCCGGGAGCCCGAGGTTGCGGCGCAGGTTCGACGCGGTGGCGCGCCGCCACGCGATCACCGGCCCGATCCCGCTCAGCAGCACCAGGATCAGCGCCAGCGGCACGATGTAGCGGTCAAACCACGGCGGCCCGACCGACGCCTCGTTGCCGGTCACGGCCTCCGAGATCAGCGGGAAGAACGTCCCCCAGAAGACGACGAAGCAGAGCGCGACGAGCACGAGGTTGTTGAGCAGGAAGATCGCCTCGCGCGAGAGCAGCGAGTCCAGCCGGTGCTCGGAGCGCAGCATCGGCGCGCGCGTGACGACGAGCGCGATCGAGCCCGCGACCATCGTCCCGATCAGCACCAGGAACGGCACGCCGAGTGTCGACGCGCCAAACGCGTGGATCGAGTTCAGGATCCCCGAGCGCACGAGGAACGTCCCCAGCACGGCCAGCACACCGGTGGCCAGCACCAGCGAGACGTTCCAGATCCGCAGCATCCCGCGCCGCTCCTGGATCATCACGGAGTGCAGGAACGCGGTCGCGGTGAGCCACGGCATCAGCGACGCGTTCTCGACCGGATCCCACGCCCAGTAGCCGCCCCAGTCGAGCTCGTGGTAGGACCAGCGCGCGCCGAGCACGATCCCGAAGCCCAGCGCACACCACGCCGCGAGCGTGAACGGGCGCGTGGAGCGGATCCACTCCGCGTCCAGCCGGCGGGTGATCAGCGCGGCCACCGCGAACGCGAACGGGATCGCGAACAGCGTGTAGCCGGAGTAGAGCATCGGCGGGTGGATCATCATCCCCGGGTCGCGCAGCAGCGGGTTCAGGCCCGCGCCCTCGGAGACCTTCATCGGCGAGCGCGCGAACGGCGACTCGCCGGCCAGCACCAGCAGCCCGGCGAAGAACGTGCCGAAGCCGCACAGCACCGCGGTGGCGTACGGCGCCAGCACGCGCAGCTTGTGACGCGTGGCGAACAGGATCACGCTCGACCACAGGCCGAGCAGGAACAGCCACAGCAGCAGCGAGCCCTCCTGCGAGGACCACATCGCGGTCAGCCGGTAGAACAGCGGCGTCGTGGTCGACGAGTGGCTGACGACCAGCGCGAACGAGAAGTCAGAGCGCGCGAACGCCAACTCGAGCAGCACGAACGCGACCGCCGTGGACCCGGCCATCGCGTAGACCGCGCGGCGTCCGGAGGCGACCCACTCGCGACGCCGCGCGTGCGCGCCGTAGAGCGACGCGGCGATCCCGTAGAGCGCGCAACCGAACGCGACGATCAGGCAGGCCTGGCCGGCGACGAGCACGTCAGGTCTTGGTCTGGTCGGCCGTGAACTTCGAGGGGCACTTCGTGACCAGCGAGCCCTTCTGCCCGACGTACACGCCGCCCTCCTTCTGCACGTCCACCACGACCTCGCGATCGGCGCGGAACGGATCCGGCAGCTGCCCCGTGTAGGTCACCGGGACCGATGCGCTGCCCTTGCGATCGCGTACGCGGAAGTAGGTGGTGTCCCCGCGCCGGGTGTAGCCCTTGACCACCGTGCCGGTCAGCTGCACGGTCTTGCCGGGCGTCACGGTCGCCAACTGCGACGGCTCACGCGCCTCGGTGGACGCGGAGAAGCTCGTGTACATCAACGCTCCGGCGAGCAGCACGGCGGCGCTGAGCGCCACGACGAAGCGGATCCTGCGCTTGCGGGACGGGTCCACGCGTCGATTATGGCGCGCCGGGCGGGTGACCCGGCGCCACGGTGACGCTAACGACTTCCAACACCGAGCACGAAACCTCTCGGCGAATCTGCCGTTAACCCGGGTACATCATGCCGCGCGCCCTCCCCCTCAGCCTGCCCAAGCGCCGTCCCCGGCGCCGGTTGCCGGCTCGCCTCGTGCCGATCTCCCCGGCGCGCGAGCGCAACCAGCGGGCCAACGTGAGCGAGGACGCGGCGCTCTACAGCTGCGGTTGCGGCTACGTCTTCAAGGCCGAGGTCACCACGACGGTCGGCTGCCCGCACTGCGGCGAAGCGCAGGCCTGGTAGCGCAACTGGACTTGCGCAGGGCGCGCCGCGATCATTGGCGCGGATGACCCACGGCACGACCGCCCCGCAGGAAGTCGGGCACACCTGCCCGTACTGCCATCTCCCGCTCACGGACGGCGTACCGGCACTCCGCTGCGACCAGTGCCAGGCCGTCCACCACGAGGGCTGCTGGCGTGACGGCGGCGGCTGCGCGGTCTACGGCTGCCCCAACAGCGGCAAGGGCGCCGTCCCGCCCCCGCCGGACCCGTCGGCCTACGTGCCCGCGCCCCCGCCGCCGGGCCACGGCTTCCCGTGGAAGGTCCTCCTGCTGACGCTCGGCGCGCTGCTGCTGGTCGCCGGCGCGGTGGTGGCCGGCTACCTGCTCCTGCACGGCGACAAGAACAAGGACAACGGCAAGCCGAAGGCGACCGCCACCGCGACCGCCGCGCCGTCGAGCTCACCCAAGCCCAAGGCCGCCAACCAGGCGGCGCTGGCGGTCTCGATCGAGAAGATCGTGGCCTTCTCGCAGGCCGGACGAGCCGCGGTTCAGAAGAAGAAGTTCGACGACGCGATCGCGAACCGCAAGACGGTGCTCTCGCGGCTGAAGGCGGTCCACGGCGCGACCGGCCAGCTCGCCAAGGCCAAGTCCACGCTGACCAGCGCGATGACCGCGTCGCTGCATGCCGACGAGGCCTACGCCGCCGGCAAGGACCCGTCGGCGTTCAACACCCAGGCGACGAAGCTGAAGGCCCAGTTCGTGACGCAGTGGCAGTCCGTGGCCAAGGCGCACAAGCTCAAGGCCTACCAGCCGGGCGACATCTAGCCACGCAACCGGACTATGAGCGCGTAAGCTAGGGAGTGGATGACGAACCTCCTCCACCCATTCGCCACGACCGCGTGAACAGGCTCCGGGCCGACGCGCCCGCTGCCTGCACCCGCCGTGTCCCTCTTGCGAATGACGTGGAGACCTCCTAGTGCCAGCTTTTCTCGCCGGTCTCGGCCGGCAGCCTGAACTCGACGACCCGACCCTGACGAGCGCGCGCGTGCTCGCGGCCAACAGCGGCCGCTGGCTCGTCGTCGCGCCCGGTGGCGCGCCGCGGCTCGTGCCCGCGCGGCGACTCGCCGAGACCCCCGTGACGGGCGACTGGGTCGCGCTCGACGGCGCGGGGGCGATCGTCGCCGTGCTCGAGCGCCGCGGCACGATCGTGCGCCGCGCGCCGGGCGAGACCACGGCCGCGCAGACGCTCGCCGCGCACGTGGACCTCGCGCTGCTGGTCGAGCCGTTCCCGGAGCCCAACGAGCGCCGGATCGAGCGGCTCGTGGCGATGACGGGTCGCGTGCCGGCCGTGCTCGTGGCGACCAAGGCGGACCTCGCGGCCGACGCCCAGCTCGCCGCCGCGCGCCTGGCGCGCCGGCTCGGGCTCGCCGACGGCCTCGCCGTCTGCGCGCGCGAGGGCGACGGCCTGGACGCGCTGCGCGCGCTCATGGCGCCGGAAACCACGACGATCCTGCTCGGCCCGTCGGGCGCGGGCAAGTCGACGCTCGTCAACGCCCTGCTCGGCGAGGAGCGCCAGGCAACCGGCGCGGTCCGCGCCGGCGACGGGCGCGGGCGCCACACGACGGTCACGCGTGACCTGCTGGCGCTGCCGGGCGGCGCGCTGCTGATCGACACGCCGGGCATCCGCGAGGCGGGGGTCTGGGACGGTCCCGGCGAGAGCTTCGCCGACATCGACGAGCTGGCCGCCGGCTGCCGCTTCTCCGACTGCGAGCACCGCACCGAGCCGGGCTGTGCCGTGCGCGGGACGCTCGACCCCGAGCGGCTCGAGGCCTGGCGCAAGCTCGCGCACGAGCAGGCCTGGGTCGATCACCGGCGCGGCGGCGCCGTCACGATGTCGCGGCGCTGAGGAGCGGGCGAGGGGAATCGAACCCCCATCTTTGGCTTGGGAAGCCAACGTCTTGGCCATTGGACAACGCCCGCGGAGGACCAGAGAGTACCGGGTTCGCGTCAGCGCGCGGATACCCTTGCCAGCGTGCGCATGCGCGTCTTCTGGCCGGTCACGTTCGCCGCGGCTCTGCTCGTCGGACTGCTGGCCTACGGCGTCGTCTCCAAGCGCGCGGACACGACGCTGGACGACGCCGTGGCACGCGGTCAGCGCCCGGCCGCCCCGAGCGAGCTGCTGCCGCGCCTGCAGGGCGCGGGGCGCGCGTCGCTCGCCGACTACAAGGGCAAGGTCGTGGTGTTGAACATGTGGGCCTCGTGGTGCGATCCATGCCGCCAGGAGGTTCCGCTGCTGCAGAAGACGCACGAGAAGATCGCGTCCCAGGGCGGCGTCGTGCTGGGCGTCGACACCCAGGACGCGAGCGCCAACGCCGTCAAGTTCCTGCAGGAGCGCAAGGCGACGTTCCCGAGCCTGCGCGACCGCGACCGCTCCTACGTGCACGAGTTCGGCGTCACCGGCTACCCGGAGACGTTCCTGATCGATCGCAGCGGGCGCGTCGCCGCGCTGCGGCGCTTCCCGGTGACCCAGCAGTGGCTGGACCAGCACCTGCCGAAGCTGCTCGCGGAGAAGGCGTGAGGCGCGCGGCGCTCGTGTTCGCGCTGGTGCTGGCGCTGGCGAGCCCGGCCGCCGCCGCGCCCCCGCGCGCCTCGCTGCCGGACATCGAGGACGAGGTCATGTGCGTCGAGTGCGGCACGATCCTCGCCGTCTCGAACTCCCCCGTCGCCCTGCAGGAGCGGGCGTTCATCCGCGCGCAGATCGCGGCGGGCAAGGACAAGCAGCAGATCAAGGCCGCGCTGGTCGACCAGTACGGCCAGAACGTGCTCGCCGAGCCCAAGGGCGGCGGCTTCAACTCGACCCTGTGGATCATCCCGATCGTGCTGGTGGCGCTCGGTGCGCTCGGCGTGTTCGTCGCCGTCCGCCGCTGGCGGGCCGCGCCCGCGCCGCCGGCCGCCGAGCTCGCGCCCGAGCTCAGCCCCGAGGACGCGCGCCGGCTGGACGCGGAGCTGAGCCGGTGACCGACGGGGTCGACACCACCGTCATCGCCGCGTTCGCCGTCGGCTTCGTCTCGTTCATCTCGCCCTGCGTGCTGCCGCTCGTCCCCGGCTACCTGAGCGCGGTGTCGGGCGTGTCGCTGGCCGAGATGAAGTCCGGCGACCGCAGCCTGTCGAAGATCCTCGTGCCCTCGATCGTCTTCTGCCTCTCCTTCACGGTCGTGTTCGTCGCGCTGGGCATGACCGCGACGGGGCTCGGCTCGACGCTCCAGAACTCGCGCGACACGCTCGACAAGGTCGCCGGCGCGGTGATCATCTGCTTCGGCGTGTTCTTCCTGCTGACGCCGTTCGTGGACCGGCTGAACAAGGAGTGGCACCCGGAGGCGCTGATCTCGCGCGCCGGCTCGGGCGGGCCGCTGATCGCCGGGGCCGCGTTCGCGGTCGCGTGGTCGCCCTGCATCGGGCCGACGCTGGGCGCGATCCTGACCACCGCCTCGCGCGCGGACTCGGTGGCCAAGGGCGGCGTGCTGCTCGCGTTCTACTCCGCCGGGCTGGCGGTGCCGTTCCTGCTCACCGCGGTGGCGTTCACGCGCGCCACGACCGCGTTCCGCTGGCTGCGCGACCGCTACCTGATCATCACGGCGGTGTCAGGCCTCGTGCTCGTGACTATGGGTGTGATGCTGTTCACCGGCGAGCTGCAGCAGCTCAACATCCAGGCGCAGAACGCGCTCGACGGGCTCGGGCTGAACTTCTTCAGGTCCGTCTAATGGTGGTAGGGCTCGTTGGCGAGGATCTTGTGCGCCCGGTAGAGCTGCTCCAGCAGCACCACCCGCGCCAGTAGGTGCGGGAGCGTGGCGGGGCCGAAGGAGAGCGTGTGGTCGGCCCCCGCGAGCGCGGTCCCGAACGCGCCGCCGATCACGAAGCAGACGTCGCGACCGGCCTGGCGGCGCTCCTCCAGCCAGGTCGCGAGCGCCTCCGACGTGTAGGCGCGCCCGCGACTGTCGAGCAGGCAGACGTAGGCGCGCTCGGGTATCCGCCGCCGCAGCGCGTCGTCGTCGGCGACCTCGATGACGTCGAGCCGGGCGTAGCGCGAGAGCAGCTTCTCGTAGTGGCGGAGATCGTCGAGGTAGGGCTCGCGCGCCTTCCCGACGGCGACCACGAAGTAGCGCACGGTGTGGGATGCTAGGTCCAATGGGATCCGACGACCGCGAGCGCCACTTCAACCTCCACACCACGCCGGAGGTGATGGCGGGCGTCTACGCCAACTTCGCGACCGTCTCGCATTCCGACTACGAGTTCACGCTGACCTTCAGCCGCGTCGACCATGAGGTCGAGGCCGAGGAGATCCCCGGCGTCGTCGTCACCCGCGTGTCGCTGTCGGCGCGCGCGATGCGCGAGCTGATCGACGCCATGGAGGACAACTGGTCCAAGTGGCGCACCAGCGAGGGAATCAGGCGTCTGCCGGAGACTCCGCCGGACTTCTCGTAGCCAGCGCCTGGCCGATCCGCTCCATCGTGTCCGGATGCGTGCCGAGCAGCACCTGCTGCCAGCGCGGCGGGCTCGGGTCCCCGACGTTCTTGAGCGTGATCCGCTGCTCGAACGCGACCATCGCGTCGGGCTCGCGCGTGAGCTCGAGCGCGAACGCGTCCGCGCGGCGCTCGATCGCGCGCGAGAGCTGGTTGGCGATCGTCGTCAGCGCCGGCGCGATCAGCGCCAGCGAGAGCGCCGCCGCGGGCACCGCGGTCACGCCCTCGCGTGTCAGCCCGTCGGTCGCGCGCGCGACGGCGAGCGTGGCGAACGGTGCCACCAGCGCCAGCCACAGCAGGCCCTTGGGCACGTCGCGATAGCGCACGTGGCCCAGCTCGTGCGCCACCACGAGTCGCGCCTCGGCGGGCGTGAAGTCCTGCAGCAGCGTGTCGTAGAGCACGACGCGCTTCGTGCGCCCCAGGCCGGTGACGTACGCATTGGCGGCGGTCGTCCGGCGCGAGGCGTCGACCTCGAAGACCTCGCCGACCGTGACGCCGGCGCGCTTGGCCAGATCCAGCACCTCGGTGCGCGTGCTGCCCGCCGGCAGCGGCGTGAACGTATTGAAGATCGGGTCGAGCACGACCGGGCCGAGGTAGGTGAAGACGACCGCGATGCCGGCCGCCGCGGCCGCTCCCGGCAGCCACCAGCGCGAGCCGAAGCGGCGCATCCCGAACACCAGCAGCGTCCCGCCGGCGGCCGAGAAGGCGCCGCCCAGCGCGACGCCCTTGCCGACGTCGACGGCCCAGCCGCCCCACGACTGCGTGACCAGGCCGACGCGCCTGGCGCGCTCGCGCGAGGCGGCGCGCAATGGCAGCGAGGCGATCGTGGAGGCCAGCGTGATCGCGACGGCGGCCGCGGCGCCGGTCACGGGCGGCCGCCGGCCGGCCTTGGGCGCGAGCCGCACGGCGGCGAGCAGCACGGCCAGCTCGACGGCGGTCCGTCCCCCGTAGAGCCACATCTGCCCGCCGCGGAAGCGCGTCGCGCGCTCCAATTCCGCCGCGCTGAAGTAGGCTCGCGGCTCCACCTGAGCCCCCGGGTAGCGCTCCTTCGGCCGCAGGAGCAACACCGCCGCCTCCGCGACAGCCATCGCGGCGAGGAGGGCGGCGGGCAGGCGGAGCCTATGCGGCACCGAATAGACGCTACGCCATGCGGGTCGCCATCTGCACCGACATCCACGGAAACCGCCACGCGTTCGAAGCGGTGCTGAAGGCCGCGATCTCCGAGCGCGTGGACGAGGTCTGGTGCCTCGGGGATCTCGTGGGCTACGGCGCGGAGCCGAACGCCTGCGTGGCGCTGGCCGACAAGAACTGCGACGTCTGCCTGGCCGGCAATCATGACCTGGCGGTCGTCGGCACCCTTTCGCTGGACGAGTTCTCGCGCGGCGCCGCGCTGGCGGCGCGCTGGACGCAGGAGGTGATCACCCCGGATGCGCGCGACTGGCTGCTCGAGCGCTCCGCCGAGGGCGAGCGCGTCGGCTACGGGCTCTTCCACGCCTCCCCGCGCGATCCCGTGTGGGAGTACGTCCTCTCGGGCCTGACCGCCGAGCTGTGCTTCGACGCCACCGACTTCCGGATCTCGTTCATCGGGCACTCGCACGTCGCGCTGTCGTTCGACCGCCAGGAGGGCCAGGCGGCGACCGGCACGACGCGCCGCGAGGGCACCGAGCTCGACCTCTCGGAAGGCCGTTGGCTCGTCAATCCCGGGTCCACCGGGCAGCCGCGCGACGGCGACCCGCGCGCCGCGTGGCTGCTGCTGGACACCGAGCGCCAGACCGCGGTCTTCCGCCGTTCGGAATACGACATCGCGGGCGCCCAGGCGGCGATCCGGGCCGCGCGGCTGCCCGACTCGCTGGCGGAGCGGCTTGAGTACGGACAGTGACCGCTAGCCTGGCCTAGTCGATGCGACGTGTCCCGCCCCTGGTGCTCGGCGTCCTGGTCGTCGCCCTCGCGGCGGGCTGCGGACGGACGAACCCCGCCCTGATCCCCGCCAGCAACGCGCAGGCGCTGAAGAACACCGCCGACCGGATCGCCGCGGCGTGCGCGGCCAACGACCGCTCGGAGGCGCGCGACCAGGTCCGCAACGCCGAGCACGAGATCCAGGAGCTGCCGAGCGCGGTCGACGACAAGCTGGTCGCGAACCTGACGGACTGGGTCGGCCACATCTCCGACCGGATCTCGCAGGACTGCCGCGCCGCCGAGACGCCGACACCTTCGCCCACACCCACCGAGTCGGCGTCCGCGACGCCCACCGTGAGCGCCACCCCCACGGCCAGCGCCACCCCCACCGCCAGCGCCACGCCGACGGTCAGCGCCACGCCGACCGCCACCGCGACCGAGGCGCCGACGCAGGCGCCGACCGATACGGCGACACCGGCGGCGGCCGTCGGTGCTCCGGGGAACGGGAACGGATGACGACCGACCAGCTCTTCGCCGACCGCTACCGCCTCGAGCGCCGGCTCGGCGTCGGCGGCATGGCCACGGTGCAACTCGCCTTCGACACCCGGCTGGAGCGCTACGTCGCGGTCAAGCTGCTCGCCGAGCACCTGGCCGAGGACTCGAGCTTCGTCTCACGCTTCCGCCGCGAGGCGCTCGCCGCGGCTCGGCTCGTGCACCCGAACATCGTCCAGGTGTTCGACTTCGGCTCAGAGCAGAGCAGCGGGCGCCAGTTCATCGTGATGGAGTTCGTCGACGGCCATTCCTGCGCCGAGATCCTGCGCGACCGCGGGCCGATGGGCCCGCGCGACGCGGTCGACGTCCTCACCCAGGCCTGCCGCGGGCTCGACTACGCGCACCGCAACGGCGTCGTGCACCGCGACGTCAAGCCCGGCAACCTGCTGCGCAACACCGACGGCGTGGTCAAGCTCGCGGACTTCGGCATCGCCAAGGCGGCCGAGCAGTCGGACATCACGAAGGTCGGATCGGTGCTCGGGACCGCCGCGTACCTGTCGCCCGAGCAGGCACGCGGCGAGCCGGCGGGGCCGGCGTCGGACCTCTACGCGCTCGGTGTCGTCTCCTACCAGATGATGGCCGGGCGGCTGCCCTACGAGGCGGCCTCGCTGACCGATCTGGCGCGCCTGCAGGAGTCCGGTGCGCCGCCGCTGCTCAGCGACGTCTCGCGCGACGTCTCGCCGCCACTGGCCGCCGCGGTCGCGCGGGCGCTGGAGCGCGACCCCGCGCGGCGCTACGAGAGCGCGGCGGAGATGGAGGACGCCCTGCGCGACGGGCTGGCCGGGATCTCGCACACCGCGGATCTGGACTCCACGCGCGCGCTCGGCCCCGACCCGACCGACGCGACCCGCGCCCTCTCCGCGACGCGCGCCACCGGCCCGATCTCGCGCGAGCAGCCGCGCCGACGGCTGCAGCCGATCGCCGAGGAGCCGCGCGCGCTGCCGCCGCGCGCGGCACCCCGCCGCGCTCCCGCCCCCCCGCCGCGGCGGCGCGGCGGAGCAAGCAGGTGGGTCGTGCTCGTGCTCCTGATCCTGGCGGTTGCGGGCGGCATCGCCGCGTACGAGACCGTCGGGTCGAGCCAGAAGAGCGTGCAGACCAATGACGCGGTGCACGGCAACTTCGACAACTCGATCGGGAGCTTCAAGCAGCTCGTGAGCGACAACACGCGCTGATCTCCGCGCGTCACGCCTACGCGGTCGCGGCGATGTGGACGGTGATCGGCAGTTCGAGGCCGGACGGGGTGCGGTAGCGCTCCGCGAGGCGGGCCAGCTCGGCGCGGACACGCTCGCGCTGGGACTCGGTCGCGGCTGCCAGACGCGCGGCGGTGCGCACCGTGCCGCCGCGGATGCCGTCCCAGAGTTCGTCGAGCGAGCCGACGGGGAGCGCGTAGGTGATCGTCGTCACCGTGGCGGCGCCGACCAGCCGGGCGAGCTCGGTCGGATCGGCGAAGCGCTCGGCGCTGGGGCCCGGTGGGGTGGGGTCGGGAAGGCCCGACGCGGCCGCGGACGGGAGCGCGAGGTGAGCGGAGTCGGCTCCCCACATCGCCAGCGCCACGCGACCTCCCACGCGCGCCAGTTCCGCCGCCGCCCGCTCGGGCTCGGGCAGGTGATTGACGACGAAGGCGCCGAGCACGGCGTCGAAGTGTCCGTCGGCGAACGGGAGCCGCTCGGCGTCGGCCTCCACGAACTCGACGTCGGGGTGCCGTGCGCGGGCGGCGGCAACCATGCCCGTGGCCAGGTCGGCGCCCGTGGCCTGGGCCCCGCGGCCCGCCGCGGCCGCCGCCAGCGCCCCCAACCCGGTGCCGACGTCGAGCACGCGGGTGCCGGCGGCGACGCCGGCAACATCGAGCAGCGGCTCGATCGCCCCCGCCGTGGCTCGCGCCATGAGCGTGGCGTAGGTCCCGGCGCGCTCGCTCCACCCGCGCGCCTCGAAGGCTTTGAACGCGTCGCCGCTCACGTCGCCGGCTCGTCGCGCGCGGGGGCGCGGCCCGGCGCAGCGCCCGCGCCGGCGGGGCTCGGCGAGCCGCCCTCGAGGCGACTCGCCGCGAGCTCCCATGGCGCCGCTCCCCCGCGCACGGCGGCCGCGACCGCGGCGAGCCGGCCCTCGTCGACCGCGTCGCGCAGCTCCGCCATGAGCCGCTGCAGGAAGGCCAGGTTGTGGATCGTGAGCAGCCGCATGACCGTCTGCTCGTGCGCCTTGAGCAGGTAGTGCAGGTACGCGCGCGAGTAGCCGTGCGCGCAGGCCGGGCAGGGGCAGCCGTCGAGCAGCGGCTCGTCGGCCTCCTTCCAGCGCGCCTTCGCGAGATCGACTCGCCAGCGCCGGTCCGGATCGGGCACGAGGCCCATGCCGTGGCGGCCGATCCGCGTCGGCATCGCGCAGTCGAACGTGTCGATGCCGAGTTCGACGCCGCGGACGAGGTCGTCGACCTCGCCGATCCCGAGCAGGTGGCGGGGCTTGGCTTCCGGCAGCTCCTCGATCGTCCACTCGACGACCTCGAACATCTGCTCCTTGTGCTCGCCGAGCGAGCCGCCGATCGCGATGCCGCCGCTGTCCCGCGCCGCGACGGCCTGGGCCGAGGACCGGCGCAGATCCTCGTCGACGCCGCCCTGGACGATCCCGTAGACGAGCTGGCCCGCAGGTCCGTGCGCGGCGTGCCACGCGAGGCAGCGGTCGAGCCAGCGGTGCGTGCGCTCGGTCGAGCGCGCCGTGTATTCGCGGTCGGCGTGGAACGGCGTGCACTCGTCGAACACGAGCGCGATGTCGGAGTTCAGCGCCGCCTGGATCTCCATCGACGTCTCGGGCCCCATGAACTTGGTCGAGCCGTCGAGGTAGGACTTGAAGCGCACGCCCTCCTCCTCGATCGCGATGATCGAGCCGGCGCGGTCGCCGGCGAACTGGGCGGCCCGGCCCTTGATCTCGTCGGCCACCGTGCCGTGGCCCATCGAGAAGACCTGGAAGCCGCCGGAGTCGGTGATCACCGGGCGCTCCCAGCGCATGAAGCGATGCAGCCCTCCGAGCCGGGCGATGAGCTCGTGGCCGGGCGTAAGGAACAGGTGGAACGTGTTCCCGAGCACCATGTCGAAGCCCAGCTCGGCGGCCTCGCGCACCTCGAGCGTCTTCACGACCGCCTTGGTCGCGAGCGGGACGAAGGCCGGCGTGCGGACTTCGCCGTGCGCCAGCTTCAGGGTGCCGGTGCGGGCGTAGGAGCCCGGATCGCGCGTGCGGATGGAGAAAGACACGGGGGCGGCGAGGTTAGCCGCCCCCGCGTTCTGGTTCCCGCGCGGGCGCGGGGTTAGGCGGCAGGCGCCTCGATCGTCTTCGGGGCGACCGAGATCTTGCGCGGCTTGCGGGCCTCGGGCTTCGGGATGCGGATCTCGAGCACGCCGTTCTCGAAGGCGGCCTCGACGGCCTCGGCGTTGACGCCCTCGGGCAGCGTCACGGAGCGCTTGAACGAGCCGAACGCGCGCTCGACGCGGTGGTAGCCATCCTTGGTCGTCTCGGTCTCGGACTTGCGCTCCCCGGAGACGGTGAGCACGCGGTCGGCGACCTCGATGTCGACGTCCTCGGGCTTCAGGCCCGGCAGGTCGGCGGTCAGCACGTAATGGTCGCCGGTCTCGACGACGTCCATCGCCGGCATCCAGCGGCGCAGGGTACGAGCGGTCGGCGTGGGAGCGAACACGCTCTGAAGGGTCGAGAGGTCGCGCAGCGGCTCCCAGCGAACGATGGCCATGTTGACTCTCCTAGGGTCAGGTGACATGCGTTATTGACCAGTATGAGATCTAAGTCGTCTTCTGTCAAGTCTTCGCACACGAGTAGTCGCACGAGACACGGCGACGGCGCGCCGCGGGCGCGAGGGCCGCGGGGCACGGCGGCGCGATGGGGCGCGCGGGGCGCGGCGAGGGCCGCGCGGGGCACCGCGGCGCGATGGGGCGCGCGGGGCCGCGGCGAGGCCCGCGCGCGGGGGCGTGGCGAGAGGCGCGCCGAGGCGGCGCTAGTCGCCGGCCGCGCCCGGGAGCACGCGCTCCCAGAAGCCGGCGAGCGTGCGCAGCTCATCCACAGCGAACTGCGTGAGGAACTTCTCGCGCACGCCGCCCAGGTGCGTCGGCCGCGCACGCGCGAGCAACTCGACGCCCTTGTCGGTGAGCACGGCGTAGCACCCGCGCCCGTCGTCCGTGCAGTGGTCGCGGGCCAGGAGCCCGTCGCGCTCCAGCCGGTCCACGAGCCGCGTCATGCCCGAGCGCGAAAGCAGGACGGAGTCGGCGAGCTCAGCCATCCGGCGCTTGTGGCCGGGCGCGGCCTCGAGGTTGATGAGCACCTCGTAGGAGCTCAGCGGAAGCTTATGGGCGGCGGCGAGCTCGTTGTCGAGCTCCTTGACCAGCGCGGAGTGCACGCGCAGGAAGCCACGCCACGCGGCGAGCTCCTCGGTGGAGAGCTCGACCGCGGTCTCATGCAGCGACGCCATGCGGCACCAGGATAGCGTGCTGTAGTTGCGCGAACAATCAGCCCAGCAGCGAGCGGCCCGTCATCTCCGCGGGCTGCTCGATGCCCAGCAGCGCGAGCGCCGTCGGCGCGACGTCGGCGAGGATGCCCTCGCCGTCCAGCGAGCCCTCGAAGCCCGCCGTGACGATGAACGGCACCGGGTTCAAGGAGTGGGCCGTGTTCGGCGAGCCGTCGTCGTTGAGCATGTGGTCGGAGTTGCCGTGGTCGGCGGTGACCAGGCATGCGCCGCCCGCCGCGTGGACGACCGCGACGACGCGGGCGAGGCACTCGTCGACGGTCTCGACCGCCTTCACGGCCGCCGGGATGACGCCCGTGTGCCCGACCATGTCGGAGTTCGCGAAGTTGATGATCGCGAACGCCGGCTGCTCCGCCTCGAAGTGCCGCACGAACGCGTCCGTCGCCTCGCGCGCGCTCATCTCGGGCTTGAAGTCGTACGTCGGCACGTCGCGCGGGGAGGGAACGAGCTCGCGCACCTCGCCCTCGTACGGATGCTCCTCGCCGCCGTTGAAGAAGTACGTCACGTGCGGGTACTTCTCGGTCTCGGCGACGTGCAGCTGCCCGAGCCCGCGGCGCGAGATGACCTCGGCGATCGTCAGCGCGGGGCGCTTGGGCGGGAAGACGACCGGATAGCTCCAGTCCTCGTCGTACTCGGCCAGCGTCGCGTAGCGATCGAACACCGGCGCGCCGCCGCGGTCGATCTCGGCGAACCCCTCCTCGCACAGCGCGCGCGTGATCTCACGCATCCGGTCGGGCCGGAAGTTGAAGCCGAGGATCGCGTCGCCGGGACGGATGCGGGCCTCCTCGCCGACGGTCGTGGGCCGGATGAACTCGTCGGTCTCGTCGCGCTCGTAGGCCGCCTGCGCCGCCGCCGCGCCGGTCGCGGCGTGATGCTCGCCCTTGCCGTGCACGAGCAGGTCGTAGGCGAGCTGGAGGCGGTCCCAGCGCTTGTCGCGGTCCATCGCGTAGTAGCGCCCGACGACCGAGCCGATGCGCCCGGCGCCGACCTCGTCGCACCAGCCCTGGACGTCGGCCAGGTACTGCACGCCGCCGTGCGGATCGGTGTCGCGCCCGTCCGTGAACGCGTGGACCACGAGGTCCTCGATCCCCCACTCGCCGGCGAGCTCGATCAGCGCGCGCAGGTGGCGGTCTGACGAGTGCACGCCGCCGTCGGACACCAGCCCCAGCAGGTGCACCCGGTCGGCGCCGCGCAGCGCCGCCTGGAGCACCTCGTTCTCGGCCAGCGTGCCGTCCTGCACCGCGGCGTCGATGCGCGCGAGGTCCTGCGGGACGATCGCGCCGGCGCCGAGGTTGAGGTGGCCCACCTCCGAATTGCCCATCTGCCCTTCGGGAAGCCCGACGCTCGGGCCCATCGCGATCAGCTGCGTGTGCGGGTGCTTGGCCCACAGATCGTCGAACACCGGGGTGTCGGCGAGCGAGACCGCGTTGCCCGGGCCGTCGGGCGCGATGCCCCAGCCGTCGAGCACGATCAGGCAGACGGACGGGACGCTCATCCGCGCGCCGTCTCGACGATCGCGGCGAACGACTCGGCATCCAGCGATGCGCCCCCGATCAGCCCGCCGTCGACGTCCGGCTGCGCGAGCAGCTCGGCGGCGTTGTCGGCCTTCATCGAGCCGCCGTAGAGCACGCGGACCTGGTTGCCGGCCTCCTTGTCGAAGCCCTGCACGAGCGCGCGCACGAACGCGATCGCCTCCTGCGCCTGCTCGGGCGTCGCGGTCAGGCCCGTGCCGATCGCCCAGATCGGCTCGTAGGCCACGACGACCTCGTGCAGCCGCTCCTTCGGGACCTTCTCGAGCGCCTCCTGGACCTGGTGGCGCAGCTTGCGCTCGGTGTCGCCGCGCTCGCGCTCCTCCTCGGTCTCGCCGACGCACAGGATCGGGATGAGCCCGAACTCGAGCGCCTTGGGCAGCTTCTGCTGCAGCACCCGGTCGGTCTCGCCGTAGAACTGCCGCCGCTCGGAGTGCCCGAGGATCACGCCGTGGACCTCGATCTCGGACAGCATCGGCGCCGACACCTCACCGGTGCAGGCGCCGGAGTCCTTCTCGGCCATGTTCTGCGCGTAGACCTGCACGGCCGAGCCGCGCGCCGAGTCGACCGCGGCCTGCAGTGCGAGGTACGGCGGGCAGACGACGACCTCGACGTCCTCGACCGCACCGACCCGCGGCAGCAGGGCCTGGATCAGCGCCTCGGACTCGGCGACCGTGTTGTTCATCTTCCAGTTCCCGGCGATGAACGGCTTCCTCATGTCAATGCCTTCACGCCCGGCAACTCCTTGCCTTCGATCAGCTCCAGCGAGGCGCCGCCGCCCGTGGAGAGGTGGTCTACTCGATCCGCGAGGCCGAACTGCTTGAGCGCCGCTGCGGAGTCGCCGCCGCCCACCACGGTGGTGGCGCCGGTGGCGGCCATCGCCTCGGCCACGGCCTTCGTGCCGGCCGCGAACGGCGCCAGCTCGAAGGCGCCCATCGGCCCGTTCCAGAACACCGTGCCGGCCCCCGCGATCACCGCGCTGTAGCGCCCGGCCGTTCCCTCGCCCACGTCGAGGCCCATCCAGCCCTCGGGGACGTCGATCCCGTCGAGCGTCTGGACCTCGGTGTCGGACTTGAACTCCCGGCCCGCCACGAGGTCGGACGGCAGCTCGAGCTTCTCGTCGCCCATCACCTTCGACGCCGGCTCGACCCCCTCCGCCTCGCACAGCGACGACCCGACCTCATGGCCCTGGGCCTTGAAGAACGGGAAGCACATGGCCCCGCCGATCAGGACCGTGTCGGCGCGCTCCAGGAACGCCTCGAGCACGCCGATCTTGTCGGTCACCTTGGCGCCGCCGACGACCGCGACGAGCGGCCGCCTCGGGTCGGAGAGGATCCCGTTGAGCGTGGTGACCTCGCGCTCGAGCAGCCGCCCGGCCGCCGAGGGCAGCAGGTGCGCGACCGCCTCGGTCGAGGAGTGCGCGCGATGCGCGGAGCCGAACGCGTCGTTGACGTAGACGTCGGCCAGCGCCGCATAGCGCGCGGCGAGCTCCGGGTTGTTCTTGGACTCGCCCTCGAAGAAGCGCACGTTCTCGACCATCACGACAGGCGCATCCGGAACCGAGTCGAGATCCGGCGCGAGCGCCACCGGCGCGCCGAGCAGCTCGGCCAGCCGGTCGGCCGCAGGCCGCAGCGAGAACTTCTCGTCGCGGCCCTTGGGGCGCCCGAGGTGCGCGAGCAGCACGAGCTTCGCCGCGCCCGCCGACCGGAGCTCGGTCAGCGTGGGCAGCGCGGCGCGGATGCGCGCGTCGTCTGTGATGTTCCGGTCCGCGTCCAGCGGGACGTTGAAGTCCACGCGGACGAGGACACGCTTGCCCTCGACGTCGAGATCGTCAAGCGTGCGCACGCACGAGCACCTTCTGAGCCAGATCGACGAGACGGTTCGAGTAGCCCCACTCGTTGTCGTACCAGGAGACGACCTTGACCAGGTTGCCGTCCAGCACGGCGGTCAGCTGCGAGTCGAAGATCGAGCTGTGCGGCGACTTGACGATGTCCGAGGATACGAGCGGCTCGTCCGTGTAGCGCAGGATGCCGGCGAAGGCGCCGGTGTCCGCCTGCGCGGCGAACGCCTCGTTGAGCTCGTCCTTGGACGTCGCGCGCCGGGCCACGATCGTCAGATCCACGACCGAGCCGGTCGGCACGGGGGCGCGCACCGCGAAACCGTGCAGCTTGCCGTTGAGCTCGGGGATCACGAGGCCGATCGCCTTCGCCGCGCCCGTGGAGGCGGGCACGAGGTTGACGGCCGCTGCGCGGGCGCGGCGGAGGTCCTTGTGCGGCGCGTCCTGGAGGCGCTGGTCGGCCGTGTAGGCGTGGATCGTCGTCATCAGGCCCTTCTCGATGCCGACCAGGTCGTTGAGCACCTTGGCCACCGGCGCGAGGCAGTTCGTGGTGCACGAGGCGTTGGAGATGACATGGTGGTTCTCGGGCTCGTAGACCTCGTCGAAGTTGACGCCGAGCACGACGGTCGCATCCGGCTCGGTCGCCGGCGCGGAGATGATGACCTTGCTGGCGCCCGCGTCGAGATGCTTGGCCGCGTCGGCGCGCTTGGTGAAGAAGCCGGTCGACTCGATGACCACGTCGACGCCGAGGTCGCTCCACGGCAGCGCGGCGGGGTCGCGCTCGGCGAGCACCTTGACCTCGCGTCCGTCGACGGTCAGCGCGGTGTCGCTCCACGACACCTCGCCGGCGAAGTTGCCGAACACCGAGTCGTACTTGAGCAGATGGCCCAGCGTGCCCGCGTCCGTGATGTCGTTGACCGCCACGATCTCGACGTCCGCGCTGGATTCGTGAGCAGCGCGGAAGACGTTGCGGCCGATGCGGCCGAAACCGTTGATACCGACGCGTACAGCCATGAGTGGAACCCTTTCCCGAGAGGAGCGCGGGCGGTCAGGCTATCGGACGTGACCACGGGCGCCATAGGGCGCCCGGAATGCCGAGAAGTGGCGAGTTGCGTCACGGCCGGATGGGGAGCCGGTCGACGTCCCGATGCTTGGCCTCGATGAAGTAGTCAGGACGGTTCCGGAACAGACCGGCGAGGTGCTCGGTTATCGCCACGCTGCGGTGGCGGCCGCCCGTGCAGCCGATCGCCACCATGAGGTGCGCCTTGCCCTCGGCGACGTACTGCGGGAGCAGGTACTCGAGCAGCGGCACGAGGTACGCGTAGAACTCGTCGAGCCGCCCGTCGCGCGCGACGTAGTCGACGATCCGCTGGTCGAACCCGGTCAGCGGGCGCAGCTCCAGGTCGTAGTGCGGGTTGGGCAGGAAGCGGACGTCGAACGCGAGGTCGGCGTCGCGCGGCGGCCCATGCTTGTGGCCGAAGCTCTCGAACGTGACCGCGAGCTTGCCGGGCGTCGCGGGCTCGAGCAGATCGTCGGCGACCTTGCGGCGCAGCGCGGCCGCGCTGAGGGCGGAGGTGTCGATCACGATGTCCGCCCGGTCGCGCACCGGCGCCAGCAGCTCCTGCTCGGCGCGGATGCCGTCCACGACGCTGCCATGGGGGGCCAGCGGGTGGCGCCGGCGCGTCTCCTTGTAGCGCGTGACGAGCGCGTCCTCGTCGGCGGTCAGGTAGACGACGCGGTGGACCACGCCCGCCGCCGCGAGCTGGTCGATCACGCCCGCCAGCGCGGCGAGGTACTCGCCGCCGCGGGAATCGCACACGACGGCCGCGCGCTCCACCTTCGAGCCGTCGTGCAGGAACAGCTCGGAGAGGCTGCGGATCATCTCGGCGGGCAGGTTGTCGACGCAGAAGTAGCCCGCGTCCTCGAAGACGTTCATCGCCGACGATTTGCCGGCGCCGGACAGGCCGGAGATCACCACCAGGTCCTCGAGCCGCGGCGCCGTCCGGCCGTCGAGGTTTCCGTCATGCACGGCGTTGGCCATCAGCGTCCGGTTCGGTTGAGGTGGGTGAACAGATCGCGCGCCACCTTCTGCGGCAGCCCGGGGACATTCTCCAACTCCTCGCGGCGGGCCTGCAATACGGCCTCCGGCGAGCCGAAGTGCTTGAGCAACGCGCGCTTGCGTGCGGGGCCGATGCCGGGCAGCTCGTCGAAGATCGACTCGGTCATCGCCTTGTCGCGGCGCAGCCGGTGGTGGGTGATCGCGAAGCGGTGCGCCTCGTCGCGCACGCGCTGCAGCAGCTGCAGCTCAGGCGTCTCGTGCGGGAGCACGACCGGCGCGGGGCTGCCGGGGAGGAAGACCTCCTCGATCCGCTTGGCCAGCGACACGACGGCCACGCCGCGCTCGCGGAACCCGCGCAGCGGCTCGAGCCCGGCGGCCAGCTGGCCCTTGCCGCCGTCGATCACCACGAGGTGCGGCAGTGCGGCGAAGCTCGCGTCACGCGACGCGTCGTACGGCGAGCGCTCGTTCTGCTGCTCCCACTGCGCGTAACGGCGCGTCAGGACCTCCGCCATCGCCGCGAAATCATCGCCCGCCGTGACCTCGCGAATGGTGAAGCGCCGGTAATCGCTCTTCTTCGCCGCGCCGCCCTCGAACACGACCATCGAGGCGACGGTGTGGGTGCCGCCGACGTGGCTGATGTCGAAGCACTCGATGCGCACCGGCAGCGTGTCCAGCCGCAGCGCCTGCTGCAGGCCCGTCAGGGCGTCCACGCGCTGCTGCCGGCGGCGCTCGGCCTTGAGCTTCTCCTGGTCGAGCGCGAGCCGCGCGTTGCGCTCCGCGAGGTCCAGGATGCGGCGCTTGCCGCCGCGCTCGGCGGCGCGGATCTCGACCGGTCCGCCGCGCCGCTCGGCCAGCAGAGCGCCGAGCGTCTCGAGGTCCGACCCCGTCTCCAGCGTGCCCTGGACGACGATCAGCGCCGGGATCGAGAGCGCGCTCGCGTAGTACTGGAGCATGAACTCCTCGGCGACGATCGCCGGCTCCTGCTCGGCCTGGTTCTCGAGATAGAACGACTGGCGGTCCGACAGCACGCCGTCGCGGACCTGGAAGACCTGCGCGTTGGCCTCGGTCTGCTCGACCGCGACGGCCACGGCGTCGTACGTGCCCGCGCCGCCCTCGGCGACCCGCTGGCGCTCGAGCAGCGCCTTGACCGACTGCAGCCGGTTGCGCTCGACCGTGGCCTGCTCGTAGTCCTGCTGGCCGGCGGCGAAGTACATCCGGCGCTCGAGGTCGCGCTCGATCTGCTTGAAGCGGCCCGAGAGGAACGCGACCACGCCGTCGATGCCCTCGCGGTACTCCTCCTTGGAGACGTAGCCGACGCACGGCGCTCCGCAGCGCTTGATGTAGTAGTCCAGACACGGCGAGCCGGAGTGGCGGCCCGGCTCCGTGCCCTCGCAGGAGCGGAAGAGGAAGATCTTGCCGAGCAGGTCGAGCGTGCCGCGCACGCGCTTGGCGGAGCTGTACGGGCCGAAGTACGCGCGCTCGCGCTTATGACGCTCGCGCGTGAAGTAGACGCGCGGGTAGTCCTCGTCCAGGCTGATCGCGATGTACGGGTAGGACTTGTCGTCGCGGAGCCGGATGTTGAACTTCGGCTTGTACTGCTTGATGAAGTTCTGCTCGGTGAGCAGCGCCTCGGCCTCGGTCTCGACCACCAGGTATTCGATGTGGTCGGTCTCCTCGGTCAGCGCCGTCGTGCCGTAGACCGTGGGGTTCGAGAAGTGGCTCGCGATCCGCTTCTTGAGCGACTTCGCCTTGCCGACGTACACCACCCGCCCGCGCGCGTCGCGGAACAGGTAGACGCCGGGCAGGTCCGGCAGGGCGCGGCGCTGCTCGCGCAGCCGCTCCTGCCGGCGCTCTGCGGGTGGCGTGTCGAGGGCCATGGACGTCTTGCGCCCAGCTTAGAGCGGGGGCCGAACGGCCCCGCCCCGTTACTTGAGCTCGAGCTGGAAACGCGCGACGAGCGCGCCGAGCTGCTCCGCGGTCCCCGCCAGGTCAGCGGCGCTGGAGGCGATCTCGGACACCGCGCGCCCGCCCTCGTTGGATGTCGAAGCCATCTGCTGGGAGGCCGCGCTGACGGAGCCGGCGTTGGCCGACACCTGGCTGATCAGCTCGCTGAGCTGGGTCCGCATCGCGTTGTAGGCCTCGGTCGCGCTGCGGGTCTTGCTCAGCATGTCGTTGAAGCGCAGCGACAGCTCGCCGAGCTCGTCGCGCGCATGGACCGGCACCGGCTCGGTGACGACGTGGGCCTCGTGCGTCAGATCGCCCGTCGACGCGGCCTGCAGCGCGCGCGAACGGCTCGAGGTCGCGCTCTTCCAGCGAGTCCAGGCCTTCGCGGACCGCCGCGATCGGCCGCGCGATCGAGCGGATGACCAGGAACGCGAGCGCAGCCGCGATCAGCAGCGCGATCGCCGCGAGCCCGCCGACCATGCGCACGCCGGTGCTGGCGCTGGACTTCGCGTGCGCGACCTCCGCGTTGGCGGTGGCCCGCACCGCCAGGTCGACGGCGCGCACGGCGGCGACCTGGCCCGCACCGCCAGGTCGACGGCGCGCACGGCGGCGACCTGGCGCGCGGCGAGCGGCACGAACGTCTTGACGTAGAGGTCGCGCGAGCCACTGCGGTCTTCGGCGTTGGCCACGGTCTCCTGGCGCGAGAGCGCGATCGCCTCGGCGCGGGCGGCGCCGTAGACCTTGGCCAGCTCGCTCTGGTGCGCGAGCGCCGCGGCCGCCGGTGTGCCCTTGACGAGCTTGGCAAGCCTCGCGGCCTCGGTCAGGTTGGTGGCCTTGATCGCGTCGATCTGCTTGGCGATCCGATCCTCGGTCTTCACGTCGCCGTCATAGACGTAGAGGTGCTGCACCACCGGCGCCCCGGCGTCGCCGAGCCGCTGCGCCATCCCTCCGGTGATGTCGGGCGCCGCCACGTGGTGATCACCGAGGTTGGCCGACTGCGTCTTGAGGTCATTCATGCGCTGAATACCGATGAACGCGACACCGTTGATCGACTCCCGACCATCGGCGCGCTGCGGGAAGCCCGCATATCGCCGCGCCAAACGACGGTCCGGTCGAGTGCCCGCTCCGCAACTCGAGCGGATGCTGCTTGTTAGGAGGGGATGCACAGAACGAGAACGACGCTTCTGATGGCCGCGCTCGCGGCCCTCGTCCTGGCCCTCGGTACCGCAATGCCCGCGTCCGCGAACTACCGTGTGGGTCTCAGCGAGCAGGACGCGCAACTCTTCTCCCAGCCGGCGTGGCAGGCGCTCAAGCTCAAGCGCGTCCGCTACATCGTCCCCTACGACTTCTACCGCGACCCGGGCCAGAGCGCCGAAGTCGCGAACTTCATGAACGCCGCGCACGCCGCCAAGCAGGAAGTGCTGGTGATGTTCAGCGCCAAGCGGGGCTGCTACTCGGGCGGCAAGTACTCGAAGTCGAGCGCCTGCCGCGCGCCGTCCACGGCGGCGTACAAGACCGCGTTCGTCAAGTTCCACACGGCGTACCCGTGGGTCAAGACCTACGCGCCGTGGAACGAGGAGAACCACCTCTCGCAGCCGACCTCGAAGAGTCCCAAGCGCGCCGCCGAGTATTACAACGTCATGCGCAAGGCCTGCCACGGCTGCACGGTCCTGGCGGCCGACGTCCTTGACCAGAGCAACGTGTCGAGCTGGCTGCGCTCCTTCCTGCGCTACTCGCACAACCGCGGCCGCATCTGGGGCCTGCACAACTACAAGGACGTCAACCGGCACGAGTCCAAGGGGCTCAGGACCGTGCTCAAGACCGTTCCCGGCCAGGTCTGGCTGACCGAGACGGGCGGCATCACGACGTTCGTCTCGTCCGGGTTCAAGACGTCCGCCTCGCGGGCCGCGTCGGCGACCAAGTACCTGTTCCAGCTCGCCGACCGCTTCGACTCGCTGCACCGCGGCTACAAGTCCAAGGTCTCGCGCGTATATGTCTACCGCTGGTTCGGCGAGCCCGACGGCACGTTCGACGCCGGCCTCGTGAACCCGGACGGCACGCCCCGCCCGGCGTTCACGCAGTTCAAGAAGTATGTTGCGCACCGGCTGAAGTAGGTGATCAACCTCTACTCGGACACCCAGACCCGGCCCACGCCCGCCATGCGAGAGGCGATGGCGCGGGCCGAGGTGGGTGACGAGCAGCGGTTCGAGGATCCGACGGTCTCCCTGCTGTGCGAGCGCGTGGCCGCGCTGCTCGGCATGGAGGCCGCGGTCTTCCTCCCGTCGGGGACGATGTGCAACGAGATCGCGTTCCGGCTGCACATCCGGCCCGGCGGCGACGAGGCGATCCTGCATCGCACCTCGCACCCGATCATCGCCGAGGCGGGTGGCCCGGCGGCGTTCGCGGGGGCGATGATGCAGCCGCTCGACACGCCGCGGGGCATGTTCACGGGCGCCGACGTGCGCGGCGCGCTACGGCCCGGAGGGCGCTATGCACCGCGCTCGCGGCTCGTCTCGGTCGAGCAGACGACGAACATGGCCGGCGGCCGGGTCTGGCAGCTCGCGCAGTTGCGCGACGTCGTGAGCGTCGCCCAGGAGGCTGGGCTGCGGCTGCACATGGACGGCGCGCGGCTGATGAACGCGGTCGTCGCCTCCGGCGTGTCCGCCGCGGCGTACTCGCAGGGGTTCGACACGGCGTGGCTGGACTTCACGAAGGGGCTCGGCGCGCCGCTCGGCGCGTGCCTTGCCGGGTCGGCCGCCCTGATCGACGAGGCCTGGCGCTACAAGCAGATGCTCGGTGGCGCGCTCCGGCAGGCCGGGATCGTCGCGGCGGGGGCGTACTACGCGCTCGACCATCACGTCGACCGGCTCGCGGAGGATCACGCTCGCGCGCAGGCGCTCGCGACCGGGATCGCCGACGTCGTCGAGCTCGACCCCGCCGCGGTGGAGACCAACATCGTGATCTTCGAGGTGGACGAGCCGGAGCGGCTGTGCGCGTCGCTGGAGGCCGCGGGCGTGCGCATGGGCGTCGTCGGCCCGCGCTCGGTCCGCGCCGTCACGCACTTGGATGTCGACGACGACGGGATACAACGGGCTGTCGAGGCCGTGCACGCCGCGCTATAGTTGCGCGTGCAACTTCTCTCCCGGAGCGACGCTCATGAAGCTCGAAGGTATTCACCACATCACCGCGATCACCGCCGACGCGCCGCGCAACGTCGATTTCTACGCGCGCGTGCTCGGGCTGCGGCTGGTCAAGAAGACCGTCAACCAGGACGATCCGACCGTCTACCACCTGTTCTTCTCCGACGAGAACGGCTCGGCCGGCTCGGATCTGACGTTCTTCGAGTACCCCGGCGCGCGGATCGGCCGGGCCGGCGCGGGAATGGTGAACCGGATCGTCTACCGCGTCGGCTTGCCCGAGTCGGTCGACTTCTGGGAGCAGCGTCTCGGCGACGAGGGCGTGGCGACGACGCGAGTGGACGGCGCCGCCGGCGCGCTGCGCTTCGCCGATCCTGAGGGGCTCGAGCTCGAGCTCCGCGTCGTCGACGTGCCCGACGAGCCCTTGACCGCGCGCTCGCTCGCGGTGCCCTCCGAGCATGCGCTCCAGGGCTTCGACTCGGTGACCGCGGGCGTCGCCGACCCGGCGCGGTCGGAGCGCCTGCTGGCGGACGTGCTCGGCTTCGCCGACCACGGCGGTCACGCCTGGGAGGCGCGCGGCGACTCGCGCGGCGGCTCGATCGTCTTCGAGCCCGCCTCCGCACGCGGGCTCGGCGGCGCCGGAACGGTCCACCACATCGCGTGGGCGACGACGCTGGACGAGCACGAGACCTGGCGCTCGCGCGTCGCCGAGGCGGGGCTGCACCCAACGCCGGTGATCGACCGCTTCTACTTCAAGTCGGTCTACTTCCGCGAGCCGTCGGGAATCCTCTTCGAGCTCGCCACGCTCGGGCCGGGGTTCACGGCCGACGAGCCGCTCGAGACGCTCGGCGAGCGGCTGTCGCTGCCGCCGGATTTCGAGCCCGTCCGCGCGCAGGTCGAGCCGGTGCTGACGCCGCTGCCCGACACGCGCCAGTGGCGCCCGGCGCCGGCGCGCACGTCCTGAGACCGCCCCCCGCGCGCCCGCGCGGCGCGGGCCCGACCCGCGCGGCGTGGCGGCGCCGGCCCTCGGCCGCGCGGCGCGGCGCGGGCCCGACCGCGCGGCGTGGCGCCGCCCGCCCTCGGCCGCGCGGCGCGGCTCACACGAACTCGAGGACGCGCTCCTCGGCCGCGATCACCTGGGGCGGGAGCACCGCGCTGCCCGGCCCGGGATCGAGCCGGCGCAGCGCAGCCCAGCGGGCAAGCACGATCGTGGGCAGCGCGGCGCCGACGAGCGCCAGCGCGCCGCGCGGCCCCGCGAGCGCGATCACGGCCGGCGCGACCATCGCGCCGGCGCCGGTCGTCAGCCAGTACGAGCTCTCGACCACGGCGAACGCCCGTGCGCGCACGCCGTCGTGCGCGAGCCGCTGCAGGATCGTGAGCCCGGCCACCTCGACGAGGCTGTAGCCCACGCCCAGCATGACGAGCGCGGCGACGGCCGCTGCCGGCGCGGGCACGCCGGCGAGCGCGACGAGCGGCAGGCCGACCAGCAGCCCACCGGCGGGAAGCGCGACGCTCATCCGCTCGCGCGCGGCGAATGCGAGCGCCGCGGCGCCGCCGAGCAGTCCACCGACGCCCCACGCCGCGTTCAGCCAGCCCACGCCGGCGTCGCCGAGGTCGAGCAGCCGCAGCGCGGTGACGACGAGCAGCACGTCGACCATGCCCTCGAGCAGCGTGGACGCGGACACCACGCCGACGAGCAGCCGCAGCCGCCGGTCGCGCACCACGAGGCGCAGGCCGGCCAGCGCGTCGTCGCCCCAGTGCGCCGTGCGCGCGGGATGCGCCGCCCCGTCGGGGCGCTGCGCGGCGCCGACGGGACGCAGCGTCCCGGCTCCCGCGCGCCCCGCCGGGCGATCTCGCGGGATGCGGGCGATCAGCGCCGCGGCGACGATGAACGTCGCGCCCGCAGCCGCGAATGCCGCGGCGGTACCCGCCGTCGTCGCAAGGAGGCCGCCGCCGAGCGCTCCCACGACGAAGCTCGCGTTGTCGATCCCGCTCCACAGCGCGTTGGCGGCCGCGCGGCGGCGCTCCTGCGGCGCGAGCAGTGGCAGCAGCGCCGCCTGGGCGGGCCGGTGGGCCGCGGTGAGCACGGTGAACAACGCCGCCAGCGCCAGCACGGCGGCGAGCGGTGCGCGGAGCGCGACCGACCCCGCGATCGCGCCGAGCAGCAAGGTGCGTGCCAGAGCGGTGGCGATCAGCACGTCGCGCCGCGACAGCCGGTCGGCGACCAGCCCCAGCAGCGGAGCCGCGGCGCCGGCGGGCAGCATCCGCGCCACGGCCGCAAGACCGACCGCGGTCGCGCCGCCTGCCGCGTACGCGTGGACCGCGAGGACGATCATGAACGCCCACCCGCCGACCGCGGCGAACGCCCACGCGATCTGCAGGCGCCGTAGGTCGGGTGTGGCCACGGCGTCGGCCGCAAGGGCGAGTGCGCGCATCCAGGGTTGGAGCCTTCCGAGTCGGTCTTGGTGTTGGCCTGTCGGAACCTTGGAGCGCTCGCCGGGCCCGCGGAATACGCGCCCGGCGGACGAGTGCGCGTGTCGACTACCGTGCGCGTTCGTGCAAGAGCGGATCGCGCTCGTGCCGGGCGCCGGCGGTGGCATGGGAGACCGACCTCGCAGTCGCGATGCTGTGCGACGGGACCGAACGAGGAAGGTCGTCGCCCCCGACCGTGGCAGGCATCCGCGATGAGGCTCGAGGCGTTGCTCGTCGACTACGGCGGGGTGATGACCACCGACGTCTTCGCGTCCTTCCGGGCGTTCTGCGCCGCCGAGGGGCTCGCGCCGGACACCGTCCGCGATCTCTTCCTCGCGGACGGCCATGAGTTGCTCGTCGGGCTCGAGACCGGCGCGCTCGACGAGCCGCGCTTCGAGCGCGAGTTCGCGGCGCTGCTCGGCGTCGTCCCCGACCGGCTGATCGAGCGGCTGTTCGCGCAGACCGCGCCCGACGAGGCAATGTTCGCCGCGGTCGTGGCGGCGCGACGCGCGGGCGTCCGGACCGGCCTGCTGTCGAATTCGTGGGGCACCGAGGGCACCTACGAGCGTGAGCGCTTCGCCGACCTGTTCGACGCGGTCGTGATCTCCGGCGAGGTCGGGGTCCGCAAGCCCGACCCGCCGATCTACGCGCTCGCCGTCGAGCGGCTCGAGTTGGCCGCCGAACGGATCGTGTTCGTCGACGACCTCGGCGGCAACCTCAAGCCCGCCCGCGCCCTGGGCATGACGACGCTCGTCCACCGCGACGCCGGCGAGACGATCCCGGCACTCGAGCACCTGCTCGGGATTTCGCTCCACTGACGCCATTCACTTCACCAGCCTCACGGCGAGACCCGAGCCGTCGCCGGGCATGACCGACGCGCCGGCGCCCGACATCAGGCCGAGAATCCGGGCGACGTAGCCCGGAGTCTGGTCGTTGTTCGGGACGCACATGCACGGCGCCACCGCCCCGGGGCCGGCGTTGTAGGCGGCGAGCGCCAACGGCACCGTGCCGAACCGGCGCAGCAGATCGCGCATCAGGTGCGCCTGGGCGTTGATCGCCTGCTCGGCGTCGAACGGATTCGCGAGCCCGTACTCCGCCGCCGTCCCCGGCATGAACTGCGCGATCCCCAGCGCGCCGGCGCGTGAGCGGGCGAACGGGTTGAAGTTCGACTCCGCGTACAGCTGCGCCGCGAGAAGCGTCGCCGACACGTTCCAGCGCTGCGCCGCGCGCGCGAGCAGCGGCGCGAACTGCGCGGGCACGAACCCGGGCACCGACCCGTGTGAGACACCGGCGGCGCCGTCGCCAGGCTCCGATCTCGCAGCGGCCGTCCCGCCGCGCGGGCTCGACTGCGCGTTCAGGGAATAGCCGTAGTGCCAGGGCTCCCACGAGTAACGCTGGATGAAGTGGAACGTGGGCGCGTGCGCCGCCAGCCACGCGTAGGCCGCGGGCGGCCCGAGGTCGAGCTCCGTGCCGAAGCGGTGCAGCGACGTGCCCGGTCGCGCGACCCACTTCGGGTCAGGATGGCGGTTCCACAGCACGGCCTGCTCAGCGTCGGACCGGTAGCCGCTGTTGATCGTCAGGGCGACGCCGCCGGCTTCGGCGGCCGCGGCCATACGGTCGAAGGCGAGCGCTACGTCGGGGCGCATCGGGATGCCCTGGCGGTAGGCCAGCGGGCCGTCATATCCCCCGCCTTCGGCGAACCCGGCCGCGGCCGTCGGACCCAGCTGTGCCTCGGCCTCGGCGGTCAGATGCACCAGCTTGCGCGCTCTCCCCCGCCCGACGCCGAAGTGATCGCGGATCGCGACGCGCACGCGCAGCGGCGCAAACGAGTCGGCGTCCGGAAACGTGATCGCGACGTCATGCCCGCCGTTCGCGCGGGCGACGGCGAGTGCCGCGGTGCGCCCGAGCGCCAGGTACTCGCTGGTCTCCAGGTGCTGCGGGTTCGGCTGCCCGCCGATCATCACCGGTTCGAACAGCCGCGAGTAGTTGTCGTGCATCGCCCGGCCGCCCGCCAGCGCGGCGAGATCTGCCGCTCGCTGGGCCTGCGCCTCGCGCCCGACCGCTGACGCTACCGCGGCGACGATGAGCGCGGCGACCAGCACGCCTGCGAGGCCGGCGACGAGCAGCACCGACGCTTGGCCGTGCGAGGATCGCGGGAGCGCCGGGGCGCGCGAGGGCTGCGGGTCGGCCGGAGCGCCCGGGGATCGCCGGGGCGCCGCGGCGCGCGAGGACCGCGGGAGCGCCGGGGCGCGCGAGGACCGCGGGGGCGCCGGGGCGGAGTGGGCGGTGGGAGGGCCGTGGCGCGTCATTGGAGATCCCTTCGCTCGCTGGGCGGCCAGACGAGGTCGCGAATGGCGCGGGGCGAGCCCTGGCCGGCGCGGGCCACCATGCGCGCCGGTCCACGTGCCAGCGGCGGCACGACCCGTAGTGGAAGGTGCGCCAGCGAGCCGGCGGCGACCCGCGCGAGCGGCCCGTCCGGCTCGCGGGTGACGATGAGGAGTAGGTCCTGTTCACTGAGCAGGACCTCGATGGCGCCGCTCCGTGGCACCGTGACGGCGAGTACGACCGGTGAGGCGATCAATCCGGCGCGCCGGGCCTTCGCCGCCACCGCGGGATCGGTGGGCTCGAGCGTCACGCAGGCGAGCCGCCCCCTGGCTGTCGCGGGGATACCTTGCGAGCGCAGCTGTGCCGCGAGTTTGCGCGCGGCTCCGCCGAGTTCTGTTGCGGGTTCTCGGCCGCCGAGCGCGATCACGGTCGCCGTGCGTGCGCGGAGCTTGCGCCGCAGCGCATGGGCCAGCGCCGCCGCGACCGGCTCCACCTCTCCCCCGCGCCCGAGCACCGCGGCGCACGTGACGTCCGGCGGCGCGGTGATCTCGCGTCCGGCGACGGGGGCGAGGTCAGCTAGTGGAATTGACGGCTCCCGCAGTTGCCGGGATGGCTTCGCAGCATCGGAGGTGAACGGCACTGACGTGGGCGCAGGGGGACGTCGAGCGCTGAGCGACCCCGGCTCCGAACTCCCGGGTGGCAGCCAGCCGCCGAGCGAATCGCCCTCGCGAGCGGGCCCGGCGGCGGTTGTGCCGGTCGTACCGCCGGATGGATACGGCGCGTCGCCGTGTGGGGGCGGCTGTACGACGGGTGGGCCGTCGAGCGTCTGCTCGGGCGGCGGCGTGATGAACCAGCTCACGGCCCGATCCACGGCGCTCATGGGCGTGGGGCTGCGTCGGCTTGTGCGTCGCCCGCGAGCCGCTCCGCAAGCCCCGGCAGGGGCAGCCGAGGGCGAACGTGGACGCGGACGTGGTCGGCGTCGATCGTCACGCGCGCATGGCGACGGACGGCGGCCGGGAGCGCGGCCTCGGCCGCGGCGCGGGGATCGCTGCCCTGGAGCAGCGCGACGGCGGCCGCCTCCGCGGCTTCGCCGGCCTGTTCGTTCGCGGTGCGGGCGCTGAGGAACGTGAACGCGACGAGCGCGATCAGCATCACGAACGGGAGGACGCCGATGAGCTCGACCGAGGCCTGGCCCGCGCTGTCGGACGGGTGCGAGCTCATCCGTTCTGCGCCTGGAAGTGAGAGCGCGCGGCGAGGCGACCGAAGTGCACGCCGGGCACCGCGTTGGGGATCAGCAGCGAGACGCGCACGCCGCCGTCGCTGGCGGTCGTGACACGCAGGCCGCGCTCCAGGCGGCCACGGAGGTGCGCACGGGCTGCGCGGGCTGGGTCCGCGCCCACCGCCTGCGCGCGTGCCGCGGCGCGGGAGGCGACGCGGGCCTCCCACGCCGTCTCGCCGGCCAGCACGGCCTGCCACGCGATGGCGAGCACCACGAAGAGGAGTGGGAGAAGGGCCACGAACTCGACGGCTGCCTGGCCCGCGTCACCGGCGGGGCGTCCGCGACGAGGCGTCGCGCCGAGGCTCAGGCGCGCGAGCAGCACGCGGGCGAGGGTCGCGCAGCGCCACGACGTCCGCCGGACGAGCCGCGCGCGGGTCGCGTGGCGCCACGACGTCTGCCGGACGAGGCGCGGGAGGTTCGCGCAGCGCCACGACGCCGGCCGGACGAGCCGCGCGAGGGTCGCGCGGCGCCACGATGGCCGCCGGACGAGCCGCGCGAGGGTCTCACCGCGGCGAGACGCCCGCCGGGGGAGGCGCGCTCGACTCGCCGGCCGGCGGTGCGGGATCTGTCGCGCGTGGGACGGGCGATGTCGAATGTGTCTCGCATACCGAGCACGATTCGACACTGAGGCGGGGGGCGGGGGCATCTGCTGCAGCCTCGCCGCACGGGCTGAACGGATCTACGCGTGTTTGTGCCGAAAGTGTGCCGAGAGGCGCGCGAAATGCACGCGGGGGTCGGCGGCGCGAGCGGTCAGTACGTGCGGTACGCGCGCCAGACGGTGTAGATCGCCCACGCGGCGGCACCGAGGAGGGCGAGCCACAGGATCGCTCCGCCCGCGCCGAGATTCCACAGGCGCGACGTCGCGACCAGCGCGAAGGCGGCGAGCGCGAGCGCGGCGTAGAGGATGCCGCGCTGACGGTCGTCGAGGCCGTGCAGCGCGTCGCGATGCTCCATGTAGAGCCGGTAGCCGAAGAAGCAGAAGCCGGCCACGAACGCGACCGACAGCGCGTTGGAGATCGTCGAGGTGGCGGTGCCGCCGCCCGGCAGCTTCCACGCCGCGACGGCGATGACGAGCACGATCGCGAAGTTGCGTAGGTGCTTCATGCGCTCAGAGCCCACGCGATCCAGCTTACTCGGGCCCTGCGGTGCCGTATGGCCGACGCGGGCGCGGGGTTCGCGCCGCGCCGGGGGGCGGGGTTCGCGCCGCGCCGAGGGCGCGGGGTTCGCGCCGCGCCGAGGGCGCGAGGTTCTCGCCCCGCCGGGAGGCGAGGTTCGCGCCGCGCCAGGGGGCGCGGGCTCGCGGATGCGGCGCGGGGCTCGGGGGCGCGGGGCGCGGGCTCGCGGATGCGGCGCGGGGCTCGGGGGCGCGGGGCGCGGGCTCGCGGATGCGGCGCGGGGCTCGGGGGCGCGGGGCGCGGGCTCGCGGATGCGGCGCGGGGCTCCGGGGGCGCGGGCTCGCGGATGCGGCGCGGGGCGCGGGGCGCGGGCTGGCGAGTGCGCGGGGCGGCGCGGCGCTCGCGAGCGCGGGGGCGCGGGTTCCGCGCGGCGGCGCAAACGCGCGCGGGTCGCGCGGCGCATACGCCGGGCGTGCCGGCTGCGCGCGTCAGCGGTGCAGGTACGCCGGCGCGCCCTCGAGCAGATCGTCGGCCGACGCCGCATCCACCTCTGCCATCCGCATGGCGGACGGCGGCTCGCCCGGCACGGACGACGATGCCACCGGATCCGGAACCGCAGGGGACGCGCCCACGGCGTCCTCGGCCGGCTCGGCGGCGAAGCGGTAGCCGATCCCGAAGTGGGTGTGGATGTAGCGCCACTCGGGCGAGACGCGCTCGAGCTTGGAGCGCAGCTTGCGCACGAAGACGTCGACCGACCGGTCGCCGTGGACCATCGCGTAGCCCCACACGCGCTGGTAGATCTCCTCGCGCTGGAGCACCTGCCCCTCGGCTTCGGCGAGCAGTTGGATGAGCTCGAACTCGCGCCGGGTGAGCTCGACTGAGGAGCCGGCGACGAAGGCCTGGAACTGGTCGGCGCGGATCTCGACCTCGCCGATCACGACGGGGCCCTTCTCGACGCGGACGTCGGCGCGCTTGCGACGGCGCACGACGGCCTCGACGCGCGCGATCAGCTCCTCCGGATGGCAGGGCTTGGTCAGCCAGTCGTCGGCGCCCAGGCGCAGCCCGCGGACGCGCTGGGCGACCGAGGACTGGCCGGTGCAGACGATCACGCCCAGACCGGGCAGGCGCGCGCACAGCTTGTCGAGGTACGTCCAGCCCTGCGGACCCAGGACCGCGAGGTCGAGCACGACGGCGTTCAGGCGCATCGACACCAATGCGTCCAGCGGCACCGGAGAGGCGAGCACGCGGTACGGCCAGCCGACGCCCTCCAGGCGCTTCCCGAGCACTTGCAGGAAGCCGGTATCGGAGTCGATGACCGCGAGGCGGATGCCCGATTGCCCGGGAGCGGACAGCTGGCGATCCTGCCCGGCGGCCGGGGCTTCAGTTGACCCATTCATCTCGCGGCGCAGACTATCCGGCGAAACGTTTGGCGACGAGTTGCAAACCTCCGGGGTAACTGGCTGTTTACATCCAAACAACCGGATCCGCGCGGAACGCGGGCTGATCGCTCAGCCCGTGTGAGAGGCGTCCGAGAACTCCCGGAAGAGCCCCGTGACGACGAACGCGACCTGCTCGCCGATGTCGACCGCGTTGTCGCCGATGCGCTCGATCGCCCGGGCGACGAGCATCATCGACATCGCCCATTCGCGGCGGTCGGCGTCGGTGCCGGTCTCCACCGCGCGCGCGAAGACGCAGCGATTGAGCTTGTTGATCTGCTCGTCCTGGCGCACGAGATCCTCGGCGAGCGCGACGTCGCGCAGCAGGAAGGCCTGCTTGGCCTGCTCGACCTCGCTGCGGGCCAGCCGCCCCATCTTGAAGATCGTGCTCAACATCTCCTGGTCCGACGGCGGCTGGAAGCCGACCACCGGCAGCATCTTGGCGATGTTCACGCACTGATCGCCCATGCGCTCCACGTGCTTGATCACGTGCAGCAGCGCGGCCACGACCCGCAGATCGGAGGCCACCGGCGCCTGCAGCGCCAGCAGCGAGAGGATGCCCTGCTGGACCTCGAGGTAGCGCCCGTCGATCCGGTCATCGTCGGCGACGACGATCGCCGCGAGCTCGATGTCCTGGTTCTCGAGCGCCTCGAGCGTCCGGTCCAATGTCACCACGACGAGGTCGAGACCGCCGAGCGCCTGCTCCTCGAGCGCCTTCAGTTCCTCCTGGAAATGCGCACGTCCGTGTCCCGTAGCCATGGCCGATTACCCGAACTTCCCAGTGACGTAGTCCTCGGTCCTTGGGTCGTCTGGGTTCGTGAAGAGCTTTTCGGTGTCCGTGAACTCGATCAGCTCGCCGGTCAGCATGAAGGCGGTCTTGTCCGCGACGCGCGCGGCCTGCTGCATGTTGTGCGTGACGATCACGATCGTATAGCGCTTCTTGAGCTCCAGTACGAGTTCCTCGATCTTCAGGGTGGAGATCGGGTCCAGCGCCGACGCGGGCTCGTCCATGATGATCACTTCGGGCTCCACGGCGATCGTCCGCGCGATGCACAGCCGCTGCTGCTGGCCGCCCGAGAGCCCGATGCCCGGCTTCGCCAGCCGGTCCTTGACCTCCTCCCACAGGCCGGCGCCGCGCAACGACTCCTCGACGCGCTCCTTGACGTCGCCGCGGCGGCCCGACAGCCGCAGCCCGGCCGCCACGTTGTCGAAGATCGACATCGTCGGGAACGGGTTCGGCTTCTGGAAGACCATGCCGATCACACGCCGCACCGAGACGACGTCGACGTCTGATCCGTAGACGTCCTCGTCGTCGAGCATCACGCGCCCCTCGGCGCGCGCGCCCGGGATCTCCTCGTGCATGCGGTTGATGCAGCGCACGACCGTCGACTTGCCGCAACCGGAGGGGCCGATCATGGCCGTGACCTCGTTGGCAGCGTAGGTCAGGTCGACGCCCTTGACCGCGTGCTCGTCGCCATAGAACGCATGCAGGCCCTCGAGCCGGACCGTGCGCGCGTCGTTGACGACCTCGCGGACCTTGTCGGCCTTGGCCGGGAGCGCCGCGGCGACCCCCTGTGTCTGGGGCGACTTGCCCTTGGCCTCCTCCTGGGGCGGGGTGCTCATGCGAGTCGGCTCCTTCGCTGGATCAGTCGTGCAAGCAGAGTCAAGATCAGGATCATCGCCACGAGCGTCAATGCCGAGCCCCAGGCCCGCGCGACGATGTTGGCCTGCGGCTGGCGGACGTCGTTGAAGATCTGGATCGGGAGCGAGTTCATCTGCGTGCCGAGGTCCCACGTGGTGGCGTTGACGGCGAACGCGGTGAAGAGCAGCGGCGCGGTCTCCCCCGCACCGCGGGCGATCGCGAGCATCGAGCCCGTGATGAGCCCCGGCAGCGCCGTCGGCAGCACGATCCGCGTGACCACGCGCCAGCGCGGCGCGCCGAGCGCGAGCGCGGCCTCGCGCAGGGAGTTCGGGACCAGGTTCAGCACCACCTCGGCCGAGCGCGTGACGACCGGCATCATCAGCAGCGCCAGGGCGATCGAGCCCTTCCAGCCGGCGAAGTTGCCGCCGATCCCGGTCAGCACGAGGACGATGTAGATGAACAGGCCGAAGACGATCGACGGCACGCCGGTCATGACGTCGACGAAATAGCGGACGACGTTGGCGAACAGCGAGTTCCTGCCGTACTCGACGAGGTAGAGCGCGACGCCGACGCCGACCGGGATCGCGATCGCGGCGGCGAGCGCGACGATCAGCACCGTGCCGACGATCGCCGACTTGACGCCGCCGGGAGGCCCGAGGAAGCGGCCGGTCGGATCGGTGGTGAAGAAGTCCCAGCTGAGCGCGCCCAGGCCCTGCTTGAGCAGGTAGTAGACGACGAACACGAGCGGCACCAGCGCGAGCAGTGTGCCGAAGAGCAGCGTGCCGCGCATGATCTTGTCGATGCGGCGCCGCCGCGGCGGGACGGGCGCGAGGATGGCGCTCATCCGGCCATTCCCTTCGGCACGCTGCGGGCGCTCGCGCCCGCCGAGCGCAGCACGAAGTAGCGCGCCAGCGCGTTGACCAGCAGCGTCAGCACGAACAGCACCAGCCCGGCGGCGATCAGCGCCGCGCGATGGGTGGGATCGGACGCCGCCTCGCCGAACTCGTTGGCGATCACGGCAGCGAGCGTATACCCCTGGGAGAACAGCGTCTTGCCGATGACGGGCGCATTGCCGATCACGAGCGTCGCGGCGATCGTCTCGCCGATCGCCCGCCCGAGCCCGAGCATCGCGGCGCCTGAGATGCCCGCGCGCGAGTACGGCAGCACGGCGATCCGGATCATCTCCCAGCGGGTCGCGCCGAGCGCGAGCGCCGCCTCCTTGTGCTCGGTCGGGACGGTCGCCATGACCTCGCGCGAGATGGCGGACACGATGGGGAGGATCATGATCGCGAGGATCAGCCCCGCGATGAAGTAGTTGGGGCCGGCGACTTCGCCGCCGACGAACGGCAGGAACGAGAACGTGTCGCTGAACCACTGCTCGGCCGGCTTGAGCTTCGGGATCAGCACGAACACGCCCCACAGGCCGTAGACCACCGAGGGCACCGCGGCCAGCAGCTCGACCAGGATGGTCAGCGGCTGCTTGAAGGCGCGCGGGCACAGCTCGGTGATGTAGAGCGCGGTGGCCACCGCCACCGGGACGCCGAGGAACAGCGCGACGGCCGACGTGATCAGCGTCCCGACGACGAGCGGGAGCGCTCCGTAGAGCTGCTTGGACGGGACCCACTCGTTGTCGAAGACGAACGAGATCACGCCGGTCTTCTGGAAGACCGGGTTCGCCTCGATGATCAGCTTCACGAAGAAGAACCCGATCAGCAGGAGGATCGCGGCCGCCAGCCCGGTCAGCACCCACTTGAGGAGGCGGTCCGGAAGGCGGGCCAACGGCGGCCGCGCGAGTGCGCGGCCGCCGCGGGGGAGGGTCCCGGTGGCCATCTCAGGTGCTCGCGATGGCCTGACCGTTGCAGGTCAGCGCGTCCACCTTGGCCTGGGCCTTGGTGTGCAGCTCGTCGGGGAGCTTCGCGTACTGCAGCTCGCCCGCCACGGCCTGTCCGTCGCCCTCGGCGTAGTCCAGCCAGGCCTTCAGGCGCTTGGCGGCCTCGGGGGCCATGCCCGCCTTGCACGGGTCGGCGTAGACCAGCAGGAACGTCAGCGCCGTGATCGGGTACGCCGTCTTGCCCGGTGCGTCGATCGTGGAGATCCGCAGGTCATCCGGGATCGTCAGGCCGACGCCGGCGGCCGACGTGGAATCCAGCGTCGGCGGGATGTAGGCGCCCGACTTGTTCTTGATGCTGGCGAACGTGAAGTTGTTGGCCAGCGCGTAGGCCTGCTCGACGTAGCCGACGGAGTTGGCGTTCTGCTTGATGCAGGCCGCGACGCCGTCGTTGCCCTTGGCGCCCGTGCCGACGGGCCACTTGACCGACTTGTCGACGCCCGGGCCGTTCTTCCACTCGTCCGAGTAGGCGGCCAGGAACGCGGTGAAGTTCTTCGTCGTGCCGGACTCGTCGGAACGGTGGCAGATCGTGATGCCCGAGCTCGGCAGCGACATGCCGGAGTTCTGACCCGCGATCTCCGGGTCGTTCCACGTCTTGACCTTGCCGAGGAAGATGTCGGCGACCGTCTTGCCGTCCAGCTTGACCCCGGACTTGATGCCCGACAGGTTGTAGGACACCGTCACGGCGCCCATCACCGTCGGGACGTGGACCGGATCGCCCTTCTTCTGCGCCGCGGTGATCTCGTCGTCGGTCATCGACGCGTCGGATGCGCCGAAGTCGACCGTGCCGGCCGTGAACTGCGCGATGCCGCCGCCGGAGCCGATGGCCTGGTAGTTGACGGTGGTGCCGGCCTTCTCCTTGAAGCGCGCCGCCCACTCCTGGTAGACGGGCGCCGGGAACGTCGCGCCGGCGCCGTTGAGGGAGCCGCCGAGCTGGGCCGATTTGGTCCCGCCGCTCCCGCCGCTCGAGGTCGGCGTCCCATTGTTGGAGTTGTCGCTGCCGCAGGCCGCGATCGCCAGCGCCGCTCCCACAGCCAGCGCCGGAATAAACCGTTGTCTCATCAACCCTTCCTTCTCTGTCTTCACGGCGCCAACCTCGCAGGCGGGCACCGTGACCCTGTTACCGACCTGTTGTCGCCCTGTGAAGAAGCTGTGAAGGCTCGGGCTGGAACCGGTAGCCGAACCCGAAGTGCGTGTGGATGAATCCCCACTCGGGCAGCGCGGTCGCGAGCTTGGCCCGCAGCTTGTGCACGTAGACGTCGACGGAGCGGTCGTTCTCGCGCAACGGCGCTCCCCACACCGTCGCGTACAGCTCATCGCGCGGCACCACGCGCCCCTCGCGGCGCGCCAGCGCCGCGAGCAGCTCGAGCTCTCGCACCGAGAGCGACAGCGCGCGCCCGCGCGCTCGTGCCAGATGCTCAGAGGGCAGGATCTCCAGCTCGCCCGCCGTGATGACCTCGGTCGTGTGCATCGCCGCACACCCTGCGGTGTCGGCGTCGCACTCCGGTTACGACCCCGTGAAGCGGTCGTGAACAAGTTGTAAACCGGCCCGGAGCGGCCGACGCGGCGGAGGAGGGAGAGATACCGCGCCGGCGGCCCCGGGCGCTGCGGCAGTCCGCTCCGGGCGGGCCGCAGCGATCAGTGAAGCCGCTGGAGGCGTCGGCTCCGTGACCAGGTCGTAAAGTCGGTGAACAAGTTGTGAACGGTCGTTCGGGCCCCCGGCGAGCGGGTTAGGGTCCGCCTCTTGCCGCTACGCCGCGCACACCCCGACCCGCAACTGCTCTCGCTCTTCGAGGAGTCCGGGCGCAACGTCCAACGCTCAGCGCTGCTGCTGCGCGACCTGCTGATCGAGTACCCCGAGCACAGCGGGCTGGCGCGCGACATCGTGCTCTGCGAGCAGGAGGGCGACCGCATCGTCCACGACATCCTGCACCGCCTGGCCGAGCGCGGCAGCCGCCGCGCGCACCTGGACTCGGCCGACGTGCACGCGCTGGCGGGCGCGCTGGACGACATCGTGGACTTCGCCGAGGAGGCCGCCGACCAGCTCGCGCTGTACGGCGTCGAGGCGCCGATGGAGCAGTCCGAAGCGATCGCCGGCGTGCTCGTGCACGCCGCCGAGCAGGTCGCCACGGCGCTGCGCGGGCTGCGCAACGGGCTCGACGTGGCGCCGCAACTGGTCGAGATCCACCGCCTCGAGAACGACGCCGACCGGCTCCAGCGCTCCGCGCTGGCCGACCTGTTCAAGGCCGGCATCGACCCGATGATGGTGATCCGCTGGAAGGACATCTTCGAGACGCTGGAGTCCGCCGTCGACGCCTGCGAGACGGTCGCCAACGTGCTCGAGGGCATGCAGCTCAAGCGCGCCAACAGCCACGCGCATTAACGGACGCGCACGCTCGTCGTCCGGGAGCCGCCCAGCGCGCGCTCCTCGCCGATCAGCACCGTCCGGGCGCGCGTGGCATGCCGGAGCACCACGCGGAACTGCGTCCGGCCACGGCCGCGCAGCAAGTGATACGCCAGCGGTTCGCGACCACGGCTCGTCTGCGCGGCCACCAGGAAGGAAACGTTCTTGCCGGCGGGGCGGTCGGTCCGCCAGCGCACGTCGATCACCGCGCCGTGGCGCACCGCGGTCAACCCGAGGATGCGCGGGAGCGGCGGCGCGGGAATGCGCCGCAGGCTGAGCCGCAGCGTCGTGCGCTGCGCCTTGGCCGCGCCCGGCGGCCCCGACAGCACGTCGATCCGGATCGGGCCGCGCTTCGCGGGCGCGAGCGGCTCGTAGAGCGGGGTGAGACGCAGCTGGGCGGTTCCCGCTGAGGGCAGCGACCCCTGCGCATCGACGTCCTGGTGGCGCGCCACTCTGGCGCGCAGGTCGCACGCGCTGGAGCAGTGAACGGCGAGCGTGAGCGGCGCGTCGTAGCGCAGTGACCGCAGGCGCGGGCGCGCGACGTGCACCACGGGTTCCGGAGCGGCCGGCGCGGGCGCGGCGCCCTCGACGGCCAGGTGCAGGCGGCCGCGATGCGGCGCCTGCGGCAGGTCGTCCTGCCAGAGCACCACGCGGACGCCGTCGCTGGTGACGAGCGGGAGTACCGCGGTGGGCTCGCGCAGTGGCGAGCGGAACGTCTCGATGTCAGAGATGCCGGAAGCCGTCGCCGTCGCCAGCCGTACGCCGGCGTTCGCCGGTCCGGCCAGCAGTGCCCTGCCGTCGCCGGAGAGCGTCACGGCCGGCCCGTCGCGCCCGCCGATCGGCGGCCCGGCGACCTCGCTCGGTCAGGCTGACCGCGATGCTGCTCTCGCCGCCGACGAACTCCCCGCCGTCGGTGGTGGTGCCGCCGGCGGCCAGCAATCCGCCGAACGGCCCGGCCGTGGGGCGGGCGATCACATCCAGTTCGTGCTCGCCCTGGCTCCAGACGATCGCGGCCGCGCCGTCGTCGCGCAGCGCGATCGACGGCGGCTCGAAGAGCAACGCGCCCGGGACCCGCGTCCGGATGTCGAACACGCCGCCGGGCGGACGCTCGGCGACCTCGTTGCCGAGCGTGATGAGCGCGCGGCCGTCCGGCGCGACCGCCAGCCCGGGAGCCAGCGGCGTGGACGTCCCGCCTGCCCTGACCGGCTTGCCGAATGCCCCGCCGGGCGGCGCGGAGGCGAGCATCACGCGTCCGCGCTCTGTGTTCGTCCCCGTCGTCGTGGTGAAGGCGAGCAACGCGCTGCCGTCGTCGGCGATCCCGACTGCCGGGAACTCCGGGATCGGCCGCCTGGCCCAGCCGGCGATCGTGCTCGGTGAGCCGAACACCCCGTCCCGCGGGCGGCCTACGACCCGCAACCGGCTGCGGCCGGTCTCGTCGTACTCGACCCAGGCGACGACGGCGTCGCCGTGCGAGGACACCGCGGTTGCGGGAGCCTGCACGGGGACGGCGCCGCGGATCGTGACCGGCGCACCCCAGCCCGCACGGGGCGCGCGCAGGACGATGCGCAGCCGCTTTCCGGACGCGGCCGCGATCACCGCGGAGCCGTTCGGCTGCCCGGCGACGGCGGGACAGTCGACCAGACGCCCGAGACGCACGGCGCCGGTGGCGTGCAGCCCGGTGCTGCTGACGCTCATGAGCTCGAGTCCCGTCGGCGTCCAGCGGGAGATCTCCCCCGGTGCGCCGGTCGCGGCCAGGCACGCGGCGGCGCTCGGCACCGGCATGATCGGAAGCTGCGCGAACGGCATTCAGTGAACCTTTACGGTCGTCCGGTCCAGCGTGAACGGCACCAGGCCGGGCAGGACGACCGTCACGTAGCGCACGCCGGCCGCCGGCTGCATGCGGACCGCGAACGTGCGGCGCTTGGCCTTGCTCAGGTCGGCTGTCTCGAGCACGCGCGCGTCGCGGTCGCGGGTGGCGGTGCCGAGCACCAGGATCCGATCGCCGCGGATCGGGCGGTCGGTGGTGATGCGGATGTCGATCCCACCCGCGCGCCGGCGGGCGCTCAGGCGGCGGACGTGCGGACGCGCAGGACCCGGCGTCCGGCGCAGCGTCACGCTGACCGTCTTCGTGAGCGGGTGCCGCGCCCCGCGCCCGCCGTAGAGCACGCGCACGGAGACCGGCGCGGCGCGCAACGGCGCGAGCGGACCCTTCACCGGCTGCAGGTCCAGCGTGACGATGCCCTTCGAGGTTCGCGACCCTGACGCCATCACACCGAGCTGTCCCGGCACGCCGGCCTCGAGATCGCACGCCGCCGAGCAGGTCACACCGATCGCCAGGCCTTCGGTGGCGCGCAGCACGTGGCGCCGCGGCACGCTGATGCGGATCCTCGGGGCGGGCGGATCGGCAGCCTCCGTCGCGCCCTCGATCGCCAGGTGCAGCCGGCCGTTGCGCTCGTCTTCGTCGTTGTCGGTCCACACCACCGCGGGCGTGCCGCCGGCGAGCAGCGCCGGGCCGACCGTGCTGACGTTGCGCAGCGGCGTGCCGAGCGTCTGGCGGTCCAGGTGGCCGCCGGCGAGCGGCAGCGTCGCCGTCTCGGGCGCGTTCCAGAGCTCGCCGGCGCGGTCGCGCGCCGCGGCCCAGGTCAGGAGCGCGCGCCCGTCCGGCGTGATCGCGGCGTCCAGCGCGCCTCCGGTCTCGTCCACGGTGGTGCCCGCGGTGCGCGTGTCGCCGCCGAGCTCGGACAGCAGTTGAAGGATCAGCGGGTCGACCACGCGCGTGAACAGCTTCGACGCGGGAGACAGGGCGACCGGGGCCGAGAACGCTCCGGGACCAGGGCGCACCGCCGCCGACGCGCCGTTCTCGATCAGCGCGTACCACGCGACGACCGCGCCGCCGCCGGAACGCACGGCGACCGCGGGCTGGACGCCGTAGCGGTCGGTGGTCGTGGCCAGCGTCGTGGCCGGGGCGAACGAGCCGCCAGGAGCGCGCTCGGCGACGCGGACCTCGTTGCCGGTCCAGAAGGCGATCAGCGCGCGGCCGTCGGGCGCCCCGGCGAGCTGCGGCGCGCCCTGCGCGTCGCCGATCGCCTGCTGAGGACCGAAGCCCGCGCCGGCGATCGCGGCCCTCACGTGACCGCCGGCCATCCACGTGAGCACGATCTCGCCGCCGCCCGCGACGGCCGCCTGCAGGTTGGACGGTTGGTCGTCTGCGCCGCCGGGCACGTCGAGCGGTGCTCCGAAGCCGCCGCCGGGCGTGCGGCGGGCGGCGCGGATGGCGTAGTGCCCGCGAACGTGCTCGGTCCAGGCCACGACGGCGTCGCCGGTCTCGGATTCGGCCACCTGGATGGCTTGCGGCGGCGCGGCCGTCGCCAGCGTCTGCTCGGAGCCGAAGCTGCCGCCAGCATCGCGCACGTACGCCGAGATGCCGGTGTCGCTCTTCCGGATCGCCGCGACGCCGGCGCCGGCGAGGTTCGCGGCAAGCGCCGGGCAGTTCTCCTGGACCGCCGCCGGCAGCGTGCCCACGCGGGTGAACCCGCCCGCGTCGGCCCGCAACAGCTCGGTCTCGTGGAACTTGGAGTGCGCGATCTCGCCAGGCGCACCGGTCGCGCGCAGGCACTGCGCGGTCCCCCCGACCGGCTTGGGCGGCAGTTCGCCGAAGGGCATCGCGGTCAGGAGAGCCAGAGTGAGCAGCACGGCGGCGGACGGTACATGAGATCGACGCGCGCATGGCACGGACCTCGTGGGGGAATGACGTAGGCAACGGCTTCAACGGAGGAATCGCAATGACTGCCACCAGATATGACGAGACCGCGCCGGCGCGGCGCGGGGTATCGCTGGCCAAGGGCCCGGTCGCGCTGCTCGGCGCGGCATCGCTGATCCTCGGCGTCCTCGGCTTCATCTTCGCCGACCGCAGCTTCACGTTCGACGCCCCGAGCGGCACCGTCAACGGCACGACGTTCATCGGGATCGAGGGCAACGGCTGGACGTGGGTGCTGTTCGCGGTCGGCGGCCTGCTGCTGCTGCTCGGCTCGCCCGTGCACTGGGGCGCCAAGTCGATGGCGTTCATGGTCGGCGTCGCCTACGTCGTGGGCGCGCTGATCGCGCTCTCCGACGGCTCCGACATCCTCGGGATCTTCGCCACCAACAACTGGACCAAGCTCGTCCTGGGCGCCGGCGGCGCCGCGCTGATCGTGCTCTCGATGCTGCCGCGCGTGGGACGCGCGCGCGCCGGCACGGTCGCTGTCGAGCGCCGCCGCTTCGGACGCGACCGCGTGATCGAGCGCGAGCCGATCACCACGGACGGCGGCACGCTCGACGACCGCCCGTGACCCGGCGTGCGCCAGCATAGGAGGCGATGCCTGACCCTGAATTACGCGAAGAGCAGGAACATCTTGACCTGACGTACGCCGCCTATGACGCGCTGCTGGTTGCTCTGTCGGCCAGCCGGCGCGACCGCCAGGGCGACGTGTTCACCGAGGAGGTGCTGGAGCGGATGCGGCTCGAGCGTCTGCGCGCCTACAGCGGCGCGAGCGGGCCGCTGTACTTCGGGCGGATCGACCGCTCCGAAGGCGAGCCGCTCTACATCGGCCGCCACGCGGTAGCCGACGCCGGCAACGAGCTGCTGTCGATCAACTGGCGCGCGCCCGCCGCCGAGCCGTTCTACGCCGCGACGCTCGCAGACCCCCGCGGGGTGACGCGCCGGCGCCGGATCGACGTCGCCGACCGGCGCGTGCTCGGCTTCGTGGACGAGCAGCTCGCGGTGCCCGGCGACGAGCACCTCACCGAGGCGATCATCGACGACATCACGCGCCAGCGCGTCGGTGAGATGCGCCAGATCATCTCGACGATCACGCCCGAGCAGTACGCGCTGATCACCCGCCGCGTCGAGGGCGCGCTCGTGGTCCAGGGCGGGCCTGGCACCGGCAAGACCGCGGTCGGCCTGCACCGCGCGGCGTGGCTGCTCTACGCCGACCCGGGGATGGCGCGCGAGGGCGTGCTGGTCGTCGGACCCAATCGCGTCTTCATCGCCTACATCTCGCAGGTGCTGCCATCGCTGGGCGAGCAGAGCGTCGAGCAGCGCGCGATCGACGCGCTCGTCTCGCGCCGTCCCTGGGCCTCCGGGGAGAGCGAGGACCGGGCCACGCTGCTCGGCAGCGGGCGGATGGCGGTGCTGCTGCGGCGGCTGCTGTGGGATCGCGTCGGCGCGCCGGCGGATCCCGTGTCGATGATCGTCGGGCGGATCGCGCTGGAGATCGCGCCGGACGAGGTCGCCGAGCTGATCGAGGAGGCGCGCGGGCGGCGCACCTACGAGGCCGGCCGCGCGCGCTTCCGCGAGCGCCTGGCGGACCGCCTCGCCACGCGGGTCGCCGAGCGCTCGCGCGATCCGCTGTCGGTCTCGCTGGAAGCGGTGCGGACGGCCGTGCGCCAGACGAAGGAATACCAGCGGCTGTGCACCAGGTGCTGGCCGCGCGTGACCGCCGAGGCGCTGCTGGCGTCGCTGTTCAAGAACCGGCGCCGGCTCGCCGCCGCGGCCGGCGACCTGCTGTCGGCCGCCGAGCTCGACGTGCTCGTGTCCGCGGCGCCGGGGACCGTGATGACCCACTCCGAGTTCGCGCTGCTCGACGAGGCCCACGGGCTGATCGATCCGGACCTGCGGACGTTCGGCCACGTCGTCGTCGACGAGGCGCAGAACCTCTCGCCGATGGAGCTGCGGATGGTCGTGCGGCGCGCGCGCCGGCAGTCGCTGACCGTGCTCGGCGACATCGCGCAGCGCACCGCGGAGGCGCGGCTCTCGACCTGGGACGCGGTGCTGGGCGACGCGGGCGTCGACGGGCTGGCGATCGAGGAACTGCTCGTGTCCTACCGCGTGCCGGACGACTTCTTGCGCGTGGCGGCGGCCTACGCGGCGGGCACGGCCGTCCCGGCCGGCGTGCGGACGGCGCCCTGGCCGCCGGTGTCGGTCCTGGCCGCGGACGTGGGCGCGGCGGCGCTGGCGCTCGCGCGGCGGATGGCGTCCGACGTCGGCAGCGTCGGCGTGATCGTCCCGGGCGCGCTGCGCGACGTGATCGCCATCGAGGATCACGAGGCGGGCCTGTCGAGCGGGATCAACGTGCTCGGCCTCGACGCGATCAAGGGCCTCGAGTTCGACGCCGCGGTGGTGCTCGAGCCGGCGCTGATCCTCGCCGAGCGCCCCGACGGCGGCCGCGGCGGGCTCTACACCGCGCTGACCCGCTCGACCCGCGCACTCGCCGTCGTGCACGCCGCGCCGCTGCCGGACGAGCTGGCGGGAGCGCTGAACGCCGTCGCGGGCGCCGACGAGTGGGCGGCTCAGCTCGCCACGGCCTCCCAGCGCGCGTAGAGCTCCTCGAGTGTCTTCTTGGCCTTCGCGTGACGGGCCGTGGACTTCGCCGCCGAGCGCGGGTCGTTCCAGGCGGACGGGTCCGCGAGCTCCTGCTCGAGCTCCGCCAGCGCCGCCTCGGCGCGCTCGATCTCCGATTCGAGCTGCTTGGCCCGCACCGCCTCGTTCTTGGAGCGCGCCGGTGGCGGCTTGGGCGCCGCGACGGGTTTCGCGCGCTTCGTCGAGCGCGCCGCCTCCGCCCGCTCCTCGCGTACGCGCACGTACTCGGGCCAGCCGCCGACGTAGGAGTGCAGCGTCTGGTCCTCCAGCGCGACCGTGCGTGTCCCGACGGCGTCGAGCAGCGCGCGGTCGTGCGAGATCAGCAGCAGCGCGCCCTGAAAGCCCTGCAAAGCGGTCTCGAGCGCCTCGCGACTCTCGAGGTCGAGGTGGTTGGTCGGCTCGTCGAGGATCAGCACGTTGGCGCCGGAGTGGACGAGGATCGCCAGCGAGAGCCGGCGCCGCTCGCCGCCCGAGAGCCCGTCGAGCGGCTTCTCGGCCTCCTCGCCGGAGAACAGGAAGCGGCCAAGCAGCGCGCGGGCGTGGTTGGGGGTGAGCTTCGTGGCGCGCTGGGTCGCCTCGAGCACCGTGCCCGCCGGGCCCAGCTCGTCGGTGTGCTGGCTGAGCAGCCCCAGCTTGACGTTGTGCCCGCGCCGCAGCTTGCCGCCGTCGAGCTCGCGCCGGCCCGCCAGCGCGGTGATCAGCGTCGTCTTGCCGGTGCCGTTGGCGCCGACCAGCGAGACGTGCTCGCCGCGTTCGAGCCACAGCTCGGCGTGGTCGAGCAGCACCCGGTCGCCGATCTTCAGCAGCCCGTCCTCGACTTCGAAGACGACGCGCCCCGAGCGCTCGGGCGGCTTGAACGCGAAGCCCAGCGACGCGCTGTCCTTCGGATCGCGCGAGAGCCGCTCGATCTTGTCGAGCTTCTTCTGGCGCGACTGCGCCTGGCGCGCGCGGGTGCCGGCGCGGAAGCGCGTGACGAAGCGCTCGAGCTTGGCGACCTGGGCCTCCTGGCGCTCGATCGCCCGCCCCAGCGCGAGCTCGCGCTGCGCCTTCTCGAGCCGCCACGCGTGCCAGGTGCCCTTGAAGTAGCGCGCGCGGCCGCCCTCGAGCTCCAGTACCGCCGTACCGACCGCCTCCAGGAACCAGCGGTCATGGGCGACCAGCACGATCGCCGCGTCGAGCGTCTGCAGGTGCGACTCGAGCCACTCGAGCGCCGCGATATCCAGGTGGTTGGTGGGCTCGTCGAGCAGCAGCAGGTCGGGATCGCCGGCCAGCGCGCGCGCCAGCGAGGCGCGCGTCAGCTCGCCGCCCGAGAACGTCTGGAGCGAGCGGTCCAGGTGCTCGTCGCGGAACCCGAGCCCGTGCAGCGTGGCATTGACCGCCTCGCGCCAGTTGTACCCGCCGGCGTGCTCGAGCCGGGTCTGCGCGGAGGCGTAGGCGTCGAGCGTCGCCGCGTCGGTCGCGCCCGCGGCCATCTCGCCCTCGAGCTCGGCCATCCGCTCCTCGAGCGCGAGCAGGTCGCGGCAGCCGGCCAGCACGTAGTCGCGCAGGGACAGGGCACGGTCGCGCGGCGGGCGCTGGTCATGCAGCGCCACGCGCACGTCCTTGGCGAACGTCAGCTCGCCGCCGTCGACGCTGCTCTCCCCCGCGAGCATCCGCAGCAGCGTCGTCTTGCCCGAGCCGTTGCGGCCCGACAGGGTCAGCCGGTCGCGGCGCTCGAGCTTGAACGAGACGCCCCGGAGCAGGGGCTCGCCCGCCATGTCCTTGGCGAGGTCGGATGCGAGGACGACAGCCATCGCAGACGAGGATAGGTATCCTCGCGGGGCATGGCCCGCACCGCGCTGCTCAGCTTGACGTTCTTCCTCCTCAGCGCTCAGCTGGCGCTGGCCGCGGACGACGGCGAGGGGACGTGGGGGGAGACGAACGACAAGATCGTCACCAACGCCGCGTTCATCGTGATCGCCGGCTTCCCGATCCTGATCTTCCTGCTCTCGCTGCTGCAGGGCACGCTCGAGCGCCGCAAGGACCGCCGCCTGAAGGCCGCCAAGGCGCGCCGCGCCCGCGCCGACGTGCGCGGCGGGTGGTAGTTATCGGAGGCGGCAGCCCCTCCGCCCCACCCCGATCATCCGACCTCCGAAGAGGCGGCGGCCCCTCCGCCCCACCCCGATCATCCGACCTCCCAAGAGGCGGCAGCCCCTCCGCCCCACCCCGATCATCCGACCTCTAGTCCGCGTATCCCGGCACGGCGCGGCGGCGCTCGTCACGATCGACCGCCCGGAGCGCCACAACGCCGTCGACGGCGAGACCGCGCGGGCGCTGCGCGCGGCGTTCGACACATTCGCCGCGGACGACGGCGCGCGCGTGCTGGTGCTCACCGGCGCGGGCGACGCGGCGTTCTGCGCCGGGGCCGACCTGAAGGCGCTGGAGACGCTCGACGTCGACGACCCGGGCGGCCCGCTCGGCTTCACGCGCCTGGCCTCCCCCAAGCCGACGATCGCCGCCGTCAGCGGGCACTGCCTCGCGGGCGGGTTGGAGCTCGCGCTCTGGTGCGACCTGCGGATCGCGTCGCGTACCGCCACGTTCGGCTGCGCCGAGCGCCGTTGGGGCGTCCCGCTGATCGACGGCGGCACCCAGCGGCTGCCGCGCATCGTCGGCACCGGCCGCGCGCTGGACCTGATCCTCAGCGGGCGCACGATCGGCGCCGAGGAGGCGCACGCGATCGGGCTCGTGACGGAGCTGACCGCGCCCGGCGCGCACGTCGGGCGCGCGCTCGAGCTCGCGCAGCAGCTCGCCGCGCTGCCGCAGGAGACCCTGCGCTCCGACCGCCGCGCGGTGCTCGAAGGCGAGGGGCTGACGCTCGCCGACGGGCTCGCGCTGGAGGCCGCGCTGGGCCGCGAGCGCCTGCCGGACGCGCTGCGCGGCGCGCAGGCCTTCGTGCGCCGCAACGCCTGACCCGTCGCGTAGGCTCCCGTCCGTGTTCGCACACGGAGGGAGAGAGCGTTGACGTACTTCGTCACGGGCGCCACCGGGTTCATCGGGCGTCACCTCGTCGAGCGCCTGCTCGAGCGCGAGGGCGACATCTACGTCCTCGTGCGCGAGGGCTCGCAGGAGAAGCTCGACGCGCTGATCGAACGCTGGGACCGGCCCGATCGCGTCAAGCCCGTGATCGGCGACCTCGGCGAGCCCGGCCTCGGCGTCGCCGCCGAGCCGCTGAAGGGCCGGATCGACCACTTCTTCCACCTCGCCGCGATCTACGACATGTCCGCGACCGACGAGCGCAACGCGCTGCTCAACGTTGGCGGCACGCAGAACGCGATCGACCTCGCGAACGCGCTCGAGGTCGGCCGCTTCCACCACATGTCGTCGATCGCCGTCGCCGGGCTCTACGACGAGGGCACGTTCAACGAGGACATGTTCGACGAGGGCCAGGAGCTGGCCCACCCGTACCACAAGACGAAGTTCGAGTCCGAGAAGCTGGTGCGCGAGCGCGTGCAGTCGCCGTGGCGCATCTACCGCCCGTCGGTCGTGGTCGGCAACTCCAAGACCGGCGAGATGGACAAGGTCGACGGGCCGTACTACTTCTTCAAGGCGATCCAGAAGCTGCGCCATACGCTGCCGCAGTGGTTCCCGCTCGTCTCGCTCGAGTGGGGCTGGACGAACATCGTCCCGGTCGACTTCGTCGCCGCGGCGGTGGACCACATCGCCCATCTCGACGGCCTCGACGGGCAGGCCTTCCACATCGTCGACCCGAAGGGCCAGCGCTCCGGCGAGGTGATGAACATCTTCGCCAACGCCGCGCACGCGCCGCACGCCGTGATGCGGATCGACCGGCGGGCGATGCAGAACCTGCCCAAGGGCGTGCTGAGCTTCGCGATGAAGCTGCCGGCGCTCAAGCAGATCCGCGCGCAGGTGCTCGACGATCTCGGGATCCCGTCCGAGGTGATCGACTACATCGCGCTGACCTGCCGCTTCGACGCGCGCGACACCAAGCGGGCGCTCAAGGACTCCGGCATCGAGCTGCCGCCGCTCGAGTCCTACAGCGAGAAGCTTTGGGACTACTGGGAGCGCACGCTCGACCCCGACCTCTACCGCGACAACTCGTTCGAGGGCGCGGTCAACGGCAAGACGGTGGTCATCACCGGCGCGTCGTCGGGCATCGGGCGCGCCGCCGCGCTGAAGATCGCCGCCGCCGGCGGCATCCCGATCCTCGTCGCGCGCACGCAGGAGAAGCTGGACGAGGCCAAGGCGGAGATCGAGGCCAAGGGCGGCACGGCGTACGCGTACAGCGTCGACCTGTCCGACTACGACGCGATCGACGCGTTCGTCGACCAGCTGCTTTCCGACCACGCGCGCGTCGACATGCTCGTCAACAACGCGGGTCGCTCGATCCGCCGCTCGGTCGCGCTGTCGTACGACCGCTTCCACGACTACGAGCGCACCGTGCGGCTGAACTATCTCTCGCCCGTGAAGCTGATGCTCAAGCTGCTGCCGCACATGCGCGACCAGGGCGGCGGCCACGTCGTGAACGTGTCGAGCATCGGCGTGCAGACCAACCCGCCGCGCTTCAGCGCCTACGTCGGCTCCAAGGCCGCGCTCGACGCGTTCACGCGCGTGGTGAGCTCGGAGACGATCGGCGACAACGTGACGTTCACGACGATCCACATGCCGCTCGTGCGCACGCCGATGATCGCGCCGACGAAGATGTACGACTCGTTCCCGACGATCACGCCGGAGGAGGCCGCGGACCTCGTCTGCGAGGCGATCCGCGGCAAGCCCAAGCACATCAACACGCGGCTCGGGACGTTCGGCGAGGTCGCCTACGCGCTCGCGCCCAAGGCGGTCGACCAGATCCTCCACCTCGCCTACCGCGTCTTCCCGGAGTCCAGCGCGGCCAAGGGCGAGAAGGGCGACGGCGGAGATCGCGCCTCGGGCGAGGCGACCGCGCTCGCGTACCTGATGCGGGGCGTGCACTGGTAGAGCACGTCATCAGCGACGGCGTGCAGGCCACCTTCGTCCCCCAGACGGGGATGGCGTGCACCGCGCTGCGCCACGACGGCGAGGACGTGCTGGGCCACGTGCGCGAGGCCTTCCCGGGCGCGGCCTGGACGGTCGGGATCCCGCTGCTGCACCCGTGGGCGAACCGCATCGGCGGCTTCCGCTACGGCGACGTGACGCTCGACCCCGCCGCGGAGGATCTCCACCTCGACCAGCACGAGCTGCCGCTCCACGGCCTGCGCTCCGCCGTCCGCGACTGGACGGTGAGCGAGCGCGGCGCGACGCGCGTGGCCGCCGGGCGCGAATTCGACGCGCCCGAGTTCCCGTTCGCGCACCGGATCGAGGCGCTCGCCGAGGTCGCGGGCACGACGCTCTCGATCACGACGACGCTGACGGCGACCGGCGGGGTGCCCGTGCCGATCGCGTTCGGCTACCACCCGTTCTTCGTCATCCCCGGCGTCCCGCGCGCGCAGTGGGAGGTCACCATGCCGGTCGCCGAGCACCTGATCCTCGACGAGCGGCTCGTGCCGACCGGCGAGCGCGAGCCGGCGGGAGACCTCGACGGGCCGCTGGGGACGCGCACGTTCGACGACGGCTACACCGGGGTCGGCGGCGCGTTCGCCCTGGCCGGCGGCGGGCGCCGGATCGAGATCGCCTTCGAGTCCGGCTACCCGTACGCGCAGGTCTTCGCGCCCGAGCGCTACGACGTCGTGTGCTTTGAGCCGATGACCGCGCCCGCCGACACGCTGCGGCACTCGCCACACACCGTGGCACCGGGCGAGTCGTTCAGCGCGCGCTTCAGCGTCACCGTGTCCTAGCCTGGCGGCGCCGGTAGTAGCTGCTGGCCTTCTCGCGCCCGCCGCACACCGCCATCGAGCACCAGGTCGCGCTGGCGTTGGTCGAGCGGTCGTAGAACGCCCAGTGGCAGTTGTTCCGCGGGCACGCCTTCAGCCGCTGCCACGTCCCGTCCCAGATCGCCACCGTCGCAGCCGCCACGACCGCTCCCAGCGCACCGTCCACGCCGCGACTTACCGGGATGAGCGCCGCTCCCCCTGGAGGTAGCCGGACCTCGAGACCGGCGCGCTGAGCGGTCGCCTCGATCACGACCCGTGCGGCGGGCGCATCGGCCCCGCCGTTGTTGGCGAGCAGGAGAGCCCGCAGGGCTTCTCGAACTTCCCGTGCATGGCGCAGATCCGCGGCGGAGACGACCGCGCCGGGGGCCAGATCGCGACGATCGAGCCACTCGCGCAGTCCCGCCGCGTCGTCCAGCAGGTCGGGCCCGTGCTCGCGGTCGACCGTGTTCACGAGGTCCTGGACGAGCGCCAGCGCGCCGGGAGCGGGTTCCCGTCCTCCCGGTTGCGGACGGCCCGCCATCAAGTGATTGCGCCTCACCTTGTGGGCGAAACGCTACCGTGCGGGGTCTTCAGCAGTACCGGTCCCGGTCGGCGGAGAGCTCGATCGTGGCTCGCGCGCACCCGGAGGAAGGTTCTGCACAGCGTGAGTGGTTTCAAAGAAAGGACGCACCCACATGCGTAGGTCCGCGTGGACCGTCGGGGTCGCCGTTGCGGCGGCCCTGTCGCTCGGTGTTGCCGCGTGCGGCGGCAGCAGCGGCGGCAATTCCGAGTCCCGAAGCACCCCGGCGGCCGGTGGCAACGCCAATCCCACCGGGGGCAAGCAGGGAGGGAAGCTCACCGTCCTCTGGAGCGGTGACGTGATCCACACCGACTGCGGCCAGGAGTACTACCAATCGGATCTGATGATCTGCATGGCCACGCAGCGGGCGCTGTACGGCTACAAGCCGGACAACGGGACCCAGATGGTGCCCGACCTGGCCGAGACCGCTCCTGAGGTCTCCGCCGACGGCAAGACCGTGACGGTCAAGATCCGCAAGGGCGTCAAGTTCTCACCGCCGGTCAACCGCGAGGTGACGTCCAAGGACGTCAAGTACGCCGTCGAGCGCGGCTTCTACAGCACCGTCGCCAACGGCTACGCGGGCGCCTACTTCGGGGACATCGTCGGCGCCAAGATCGGCATGGACCCGGGCAGCCACCTCGACAAGGGCATCACCACGCCGGATGACCAGACGGTCGTCTTCCACCTCAGCAAGGCGAGCGGTGGCGTGCTGGCGGGTGGCGCGCTCGGCATGATGCTGACCTCGCCGATCCCGGAGGAGTACGCGGCCAAGTTCGACAAGAAGAACCCGACCACGTACGGCGAGAACCAGGTCGCGACGGGCCCGTACATGATCAGGAGCGACGCCAGCGGCAAGGCCGTCGGCTACCAGCCGGGCAAGGAGCTCGACCTCGTCCGCAACCCGAGCTGGGACAAGTCGACCGACTTCAAGCCGGCCTACCTCGACGAGATCGACAACCTCGAGGGCAACGACGACACCAACGTCGCCTCGCGCAAGATCCTGTCCGGGCAGAGCATGGTCAGCGGCGACTGGTCGCCGGGTCCGGCGACGCTCAAGTCCGCCACGCAGCAGTACAAGGACCAGCTGATCATCGTGCCCGGCTCGACGGTCCGCTACGTCGCGCTGAACACGAAGATCGCGCCCTTCGACAACATCAACCTGCGCAAGGCGGTCAACGCGGCGTTCGACCGCAACGCCATGCGCCTGGCCCGCGGCGGCCCGCTGATCGGTGACATCGCGAGCCACTTCCTGGTCCCCGGCATGGCCGGGTTCGAGGCGGCCGGCGGCGCCAAGGGCACCGGTGTGGACTTCCTCAACACCACCGGCGCGCCGGACATGGCGGTCGCGACCAAGTACATGAAGGCGGCGGGCTATCCGTCCGGCAAGTACACCGGCAAGGACCCGGTCCTCGCCGTCGGCAGCAACGAGGGTACCGCGGGCAACGTCGCCGAGGTGGCCAAGAACAGCCTCGAGTCGCTCGGCTTCAAGGTCACGCTGCGGCTCGTGACCACGAACACGATGTACTCGAAGTTCTGCGGCATCCCGGCCGCCAAGGTGCAGGTCTGCCCCAACTACGCCTGGGGCAAGGACTTCTCCGACGGCCAGACGATGCTCGATCCGACGTTCAACGGCGACAACATCGTCGACCAGAACAACTCGAACGTCCCCCAGCTCGACGTTCCCGCGATCAACGATGCGATGAACAAGGCCAAGCTGCTGACCGACCCGCAGCAGCGCGGCGCGGCCTGGGCCGCCGCCGACAAGGCGATCACGGCGCAGGCGGCGGCGGTGCCGTGGCTGTGGGACAAGTGGGCGCTGATCGAGTCGTCGAACGTCAACGGCGCGGTGAGCCTGTTCAACACCGACTGGGACCTGGCGTTCACGTCGCTCAAGTAGCGCGCGGGCGCCTGTGAGATGTACTCGACGGCCCTGCTTCGGCGGGGCCGTCGTGTCTTCCCCGGTGACATTCGAGCGGCCGACGAGCCATGATGAGAGTGCACGATGGGTGACCTGCCGCCTGACCTCGAGCGTCTCGGCGACGCGCTGACCAACGCCACCTCCGGCGAGGTGGCCGCGCGCCGGCACCGCTGGATCATGAGCCGCCGCTTCGCGGCATGCCTGGCCGCGGGCGTGCTCGTGTTCGCCTTCACCGCCCCGAGCCGGCTCGTCTCCTCGGATTCCGTGACCCAGCGCTTCCCGGTCGCGTTCGTCGGCGCCGCCGTCGCCCGCGCCGACGTCCTGCTCGGCCCGTGCGACGTGCCGCACGGCGGCAACGGGCGCTACTTCCAGGCGCCATCGGGCTGTCAGATCACGCTGCCGCCGCCCCAGGCCCGCTGAGCGTTTAACCAGTCCGTAGGTAGATCTCAGAATCCCTTGAGCAACGTGGTCGATGCTGGCGGGCATGAGCACCTCCGTCACCCCGATCCCGGCGAGCCCCGACGCCCGTGAGCTGGGTGACGGGTTGGGGCTCTTCCTCCAGCGCATCGCCCGCACCCGGCTGCTCACGCACGCCGAGGAGCTCGAGCTCGCCCGCCGCATCGAGCGCGGCGACCTCGCGGCCAAGGACCGCATGATCGAGGCCAACCTGCGCCTCGTCGTCCACCTCGCCAAGCGCTTCCAGCGCGAGGACTCCGGGATGACGCTCCTGGACCTGATCCAGGAGGGCACGATCGGCCTGGTGCGTGCGGTCGAGAAGTTCGACCACCGCCGCGGGTTCCGCTTCTCCACGTACGCGACGCTGTGGATCCGCCAGGCGATCGGGCGCGCCATGTCCGAGAAGGGCCGCGCCGTGCGCCTGCCCGTCCACGTCGGCGACCGCGTGCGCAAGCTGCAGGCGGTCGAGCGGCGGCTGGCGATGGCGCTGGGCGCGACGCCGACCGCCGGCGAGCTGGCCACGGCGCTGGACTGGTCCGAGCTCGAGGTCGCCGACGTGCGCCGGATCGCGCTCGCCCCGGTCTCGCTCGAGGCGCCGGTGGGCGACGAGGGCGACGCGGAGCTCGGCCACCTGCTGGCCGACGAGGGCCCGACGCCCGAGGAGTCCGCGGCCGTCTCGCGCATGCACGCCGACCTCGGCTCCGTGCTCGCCGGCCTCGACGGGCTCGAGCGCCGCGTGCTCGAGCTGCGCTTCGGCCTCGGCGCCGAGGCGCCGCACACGCCCGGCCAGGCCGCGCGGGTGCTCGGCATCACGCCGCGCCGCGTGCGCTGCGCCGAGGACCGCGCGCTGCGCCACCTGCGCGCGTCGCCGGCGACGGGCGCGCTCCGCGACGCTGCTTAGTCGCCCAGAGGGCGCCGCATCGCCCAGGGGGCGATGCTCCGGCGAGTTCGCCGCATCGCCCAGGGGGCGATGCTCCGGCGAGTTCGCCGGGACCGCGGCGAGCCGCGGTGCGGTGCTGCGAACTCGCGCCGCGCCGAGGGCTGACCACGCCGCGTCGCCCCTCACCACCGCGGGCGGCGCCGCCGCGCGCCCGGGGGCGCGCGGCGGTCCCGAATCGTTACGCGGCGACGGGCGTGGGCTCGTCGCTGTAGATCTCGCCGCGCTCGGCCTTCTCGACGAGCGAGGCGGGCGGCTCGAAGCGCTCGCCGTAGCGGGCCGCGAGCTCGCGCGCGCGGGCCACGAAGCCCGCCAGCCCGCCTTCGTAGCCGTTGATGTACTGCAGCACGCCGCCGCTCCAGCCGGGGAAGCCGATGCCGAGGATCGAACCGATGTTGGCGTCGGCCACGGACTCGATCACGCCCTCGTCCAGGCACTTGACCGACTCGATCGCCTCAACGATCAGCATCCGCTCCTCGAGATCGGTCAGCGAGATCGCCGACGGGTCCGGGACGGGCGGGAACGCATCCGTCAGCCCGTGCCACAGGCGCGTGCGCTTGCCGTCCTCGTACTCGTAGAACCCGGCGCCGGCCGCCTTGCCGCTGCGGCCGAACTCGTCGAGCATGCGATCGACGACCTGCTCGGACGGGTGCGTCGCCCACGAGCCCTCGCCCGCGACCGCCTTGTACTGCTCGCGGATGCGGCGCATCAGGACGAGGTTGAGCTCGTCGGAGAGCTGCAGCACGGGGGCCGGGTAGCCGGCCTGCGAGGACGCCTGCTCGATCGTCGGCGCGGGGACGCCCTCGAGCAGCATCGCGATGCCCTCGTTGATGAACGTGCCGATCACGCGGCTCGTGAAGAAGCCGCGGCTGTCGTTGACAACGATCGGCGTCTTGGAGATCTGCTTGGCGACGTCGAGCGCGCGGTAGACGGAGTCCTCGGAGGTCTCCTCGCCCTTGATGATCTCGATCAGCGGCATCTTGTCGACCGGGCTGAAGAAGTGCAGCCCGATGAAGTCGGCGGGCCGCGCGCTGTCGGCGGCCAGCCCGGTGATCGGCAGCGTCGACGTGTTCGAGCCCAGCAGCGCGCCCTCGGCGAGGTACGGCTCGATCTCGGCGAACACCTGCGCCTTGACCTTCGGGTCCTCGAACACGGCCTCGATCACGAGGTCGGCGCCGGCGGCGTCCGCCGCGTCGGCCGTCGGCGTGATGCGGGCGAGCAGCGCCTCGGCGTCGGCCTGCGTCGAACGGCCGCGCGAGACGGCCTTCTCGACCAGCTTCTGCGAGTAGCCCTTGCCGCGCTGCGCGGCCTCGAGTTCGACGTCCTTGAGCACGACCTCGATGCCCGCCTTGGCGCATACGTAGGCGATCGCCGCGCCCATCATGCCGGCGCCGAGCACGACGACCTTGGTGGCGCGGAACGGCTCGATCGACTGCGGCCGGCCGCGCGAGCCGTTGACGACCTGCATGTCGAAGAAGAACGCCTGGATCATGTTCTTCGCGACCTGGCCCGTGACGAGGTCCACGAAATAGCGGCCCTCGATCTCGAGCGCGTTGTCGAAGTCGACCTGGGCGCCCTCGACCGCGGCGGCCATGATGTGGTGCGGCGCGGGGTAGTTGGCGCCCTTGATCTGCTTGCGCAGGTTGGCCGGGAACGCGGGCAGGTTGGCCGCGAACTTCGGGTTCGAGGGCGTGCCGCCGGGGATCTTGTAGCCGTCGCGGTCCCACGGCTGCGCAGCCTCGGGGTTGGCCGCGATCCAGGCCTTCGCGGCCGGGAGCAGATCGGCCACCGACGGGACGATCTCGTCCACGAGGCCGATCTCCTTCGCCTGCGCGGGCCGGTGGCGCTGGCCCTGCAGCAGCGCCTGCAGCAGCGCGTTGGCGATGCCGAGCATGCGCACCGAGCGCGTCACGCCGCCGCCGCCGGGCAGCAAGCCGAGCTGAACCTCCGGGAAGCCGACGACCGCCTTGGGATCGTCGACCACGATCCGGTGGTGGCAGGCCAGGCAGATCTCCAGGCCGCCGCCTAGCGCGGCGCCGTTGATCGCGGCGACGACCGGCTTGCCGAGCGTCTCCAGGCGCCGCAGCTGGCGCTTGAGCTCGCGTACGTGCGTCGCCACCTCGCCCGAGCGCTCCTTGGTGGCCAGCCGCAGGTCGTTGAGGTCGCCGCCCGCGAAGAACGTCTTCTTCGCCGACGTGATGACGACGCCGGTGATCGAGTCCTTCTCGGCCTCCAGGCGCTCGACCGTCTTCCCCATCGAGGCGACGTACGCGGCGTTCATGGTGTTGGCGGACTGCGCGGGGTCGTCGAGCGTGAGCACGACGACGCCGTCGGCGTCCAGGTCCCAGCGAATCGTGCTCATCAGATCGCCTCCACGACGGTCGCGATACCCATTCCGCCGCCGACGCAGAGCGTGGCGAGCCCGTAGCGCCCACCGGTCCGGTGCAGCTCGTCGACCAGCGTGCCGAGGATCATCGCGCCGGTCGCGCCGAGCGGGTGACCCATGGCGATCGCGCCGCCGTTGACGTTGACCTTCTCCATGTCGACGTTCATGTCGCCCACGAAGCGCAGCACGACGGCCGCGAACGCCTCATTCATCTCGACGAGATCGAGGTCGTCGACGGTCAGGCCGGCCTTGGCGAGCGCCTTCTTGGACGCCGGGGCCGGACCCGTGAGCATGATCGTCGGCTCGGAGCCGCAGACCGCGGTGGCGAGGATCCGGGCCCGCGGCGTGAGCCCGTAGCGCTCGGCCATGCGCTCGTTGCCGATCGCGACCAGCGCGGCGCCGTCGACGATCCCGGACGAGTTGCCGGGCGTGTGGACGTGTTCGATCGCCTCGACCCAGTGGTACTTCTGCAGCGCGACGGCATCGAAGCCGCCGTGCTCGCCGATCATCGCGAACGAGGGCTTGAGCGTGCTCAGCGTCTCGACCGTGGTGCCCGGGCGGATGAACTCGTCGTGGTCGAGCACGGGGTTGTCGTTGAGGTCGGTGACCGGGACCACCGAGCCGGAGAACCGGCCCTCCTCGCGGGCGACGGCCGCACGCGCCTGCGAGCGCGCCGCATAGCCGTCGACGTCCTCGCGGCTGAAGCCCTCGACCGTCGCGATCAGGTCGGCGCTGATGCCCTGCGGGACGAACGACGTGTCGTAGCTCGTCTCCGGGTCCATCGCCCATGCGCCGCCGTCGCTGCCCATCGGCACGCGCGACATCGACTCGACGCCGCCGGCCAGGACGAGGTCCTCCCAGCCCGACGCGACCTTCTGCGCGGCGATGTTCACGGCCTCGAGGCCGGAGGCGCAGAAGCGGTTGAGCTGCACTCCCGCCACCGTGTGCGGCAGGCCGGCCTTGAGCGCGGCGGTCTTGGCGATGTCCGCGCCCTGGTCGCCGACCGGGGTGACGCAACCGAGCACGACGTCGTCGACGGCGGCCGGATCGAGCCGCTCGTTGCGGATCAGCATCTCGTGCATCAGCCCTACGACGAGGTCGACCGGCTTGGTCGTGTGCAGCGACCCGTTGACCTTGCCCTTCCCGCGCGGCGTCCGCAACGCGTCGAACACCAATGCTTCGCTGGCGGCCATTCAAGTCCTCCTCGAGATCGAGACCTAGGCCCCCCATAATAATCACCCTTGATGCTTTTGATACGGTCGCCTCGATGGCGACGCCCACCGAGCCCAAGCAGGCCCGTGCCCACGCGACCCGCCGGCGGCTGCTGGACGCCGCCGTCGAGGAGCTGCTGGAGCGCGGCTACGTCGGCCTGACCACGCCCGGCGTCGCGCGACGTGCCGGCGTCTCCCGCGGCGCCCAGCAGAACTACTTCCCGCACAAGGTCACGCTCGTCGCCGAGGCCGTGCATCACCTCGCCGAGCGCCAGATCGAGGAGCTGCGGCGGCGCCTGGCCGCGGTCGAGCGCGGCCCCGCGCTGGTCCAGACGGGGCTCGACATCCTCTTCGAGCAGTACAGCGGCCCGCTGTTCGCGGCGGTCGTCGAGCTCAGCCTCGCGGCCCGCGGCGACGCCGAGCTGCGCGCTGTGATCGCCGCCGAGGAGCGCGCGATCTCACGCGCCATCCAGGAGACGGCGTCGACGATCTTCGGCGCCGACTTCGTCTCCAGCCGCTGGTCGACCGCGTTGAGTGCCGTCCGCGGCCTGGCGCTGCTCAAGCTGCTCGGGCACCCCCCCGCGGGCGTCGACCACCAGTGGGCGGCCACGCGTGGCGAGCTGCTCGAGCTCCTCGTCTAAGTAGCGGAAGCGGCCTCCGCCGCCTCCGCGGTGTGCGCGGCCATCAGCTCGCGCTGGACGCTGCGCGCCTCGTCCTTGCCCGGCGTGCGGCGCGTCCAGTTGCCCTCGCTGTCGAGGTCCCAGCCGTTGACGTTGTCGGCGAAGCAGCGGTCCAGCGTGTCCAGCAGGTCCGCGCGCAGCGACTCGTCGCGGATCGGGGCCACCAGCTCCACGCGCGTGTCGAGGTTGCGCGGCATCAGGTCCGCCGAGCCGATCAGGACCTGCGCCTCGCCGTCGCGCTCGAACGAGTAGATGCGCGAGTGCTCGAGGAAGCGGCCCACGATCGAGACCACGCGGATGTTGTCCGAGACGCCCGCCACGCCGGGCTTCAGGCACGAGATGCCGCGGACGTTGATCTCCACCGGGACGCCGGCCTGGGAGGCGCGGTAGAGCGACTGGATGCATTCGCGGTCCACCAGCGAGTTCATCTTCATCCGGATCCGCGCCGGGTGGCCGTCCTCGGCACAGGCGATGGTGCGCTCGATCTCGTCGATGATCCCGTCGCGCAGGTGCTGCGGGGCGATCAGCACCTTGCGGTAACCGCGCGGGCGGGCGAAGCCGGTGAGGAAGTTGAACATGTCGGCGACGTCGGCGCCGAGCTGCTCGTCGCAGGTCAGCAGGCCGAAGTCGGTGTACAGGCGCGCCGTCGACGCGTTGTAGTTGCCGGTGCCGACGTGCACGTAGTGGCGCACGCCGTCGCCCTCGCGGCGCACCACCAGGATGCACTTGGCGTGGGTCTTGAGCGCCGGCAGCCCGTACACGACGTGGACGCCGGCCTCCTCCAGCGCGCGGCCCCACTGGATGTTCGCGCGCTCGTCGAAGCGCGCCTTGACCTCGACGAGGCAGACGGCCTGCTTGCCCCGCTCGGCGGCGCGGATGAGCGCCGGGACGAGCGGCGAGTCGTCGCTCGTGCGGTACACGGTCTGCTTGATCGCCAGCACGTCGGGGTCGGCCACGGCCTGGGTGACGAAGCGCTCGACCGACGTCACGAACGAGTCGTACGGGTGGTGGAGCAGGATGTCGCCCTTGCGCATCGCGGCCAGGATGTCCGGCTCCTCGCCCTCGTCGGCCTGCAGCCGCGCCTGGGTCACCGGCGTCCAGGGCGGATCGCGCAGCTCGCCGTGCCCGGGGATCTTCACGATGTCCCACAGGTCCTTGAGATCCAGCAGGCCCTCGACCTCGAAGACGTCCTCGGGCTCGGCCTCGAGCGCGCGGGTGATCTGCTCGCGCATCTCCGCGCTCATCTCGGCGCCGACCTCGACGCGCACGACCTCGCCGAAGCGGCGCGCGCGCAGCTCGTCCTCGACCGCCTGCAGCAGGTCGTCGGCCTCGTCGGAGACCGTGAAGTCGGCGTCGCGGGTGACGCGGAAGACGTGATGGTCGATGATCTCCATGCCCGGGAACAGCACGTCCAGGTTCTCGGCGATCACGTCCTCGAGCGGCACGAAGGTGTAGCTCGAGCCGACGGACACGAAGCGCGGCAGCATCTCCTTGGGCACCTTCACGCGCGCGAACGTCTGGACGTCGGTCACCGGGTCGCGGACGAACACGCCGAGCGACAGCGAGAGGTTCGAGATGTACGGGAACGGGCGGCCGAGCCCGACCGCGAGCGGCGTCAGGACCGGGAAGATCTGCTTGAGGAAACGCTCGTCGAGCGCTTCGCGTTCCGTCTTGGAGACGTCGGCGTAGCGGACGATGCGGATGCCGTGCTCGGCCAGCGCGGGCCGCAGGTCGTGGTCGAGCAGGCGTGACTGGCGCGCCTGGTGCTCGCGTACCACGCGGCGCAGCGCCGTGATCGTCTCGGTCGGCGTGCGGCCGTCCTGCAGCGGCTTCTCGATGCCCGCGTCGATCTGGTCGTGCAGGCCGGCGACGCGGACCATGAAGAACTCGTCGAGGTTGTTGGAGTAGATCGCCGCGAACTTCAGGCGCTCCATCAGCGCCTGCGCGGGGATCCTCCGCGAGCTCCAGCACGCGATCGTTGAACTCCATCCATGAGAGTTCGCGGTTGAAATACAGCGCCGGATCATCGAGGTCCGGCGCAGTCACGGTCTCGGCGGATGCGCTGGTGTCGCTCACGGGTCGATGATCGCACCATCTGCGGAAAAACCGTGAGTGACTTGTTAGGACGCCTGACCGGCGAGGTCGAACAGGACGCCCTCGCGCAGCCCGCCGTTGCCGATCTCGAGCGGCCGGCCGAGCCGCTGGGCGGCGGCGCCGAGCGCGAGCAGCCCGGCCGGCATCAGCCGCACGCGCTCGAAGTCGAGGTCGTAGCGGGCGGCGACGTCCGCGGCGCGGCCGGAGACGAGCAGGTCCAGCGCGCGCTTGAGCGACGCCGGCTCGAGCACCGGGCCGACGAGCCGCCGCAGCGAGGCCGCGCTGCCGCCGACCGCGACGGCCGCCTCGACCGCCGGCGGCCGGCATCCGGCGAGCGCGCGCGTGGCGTCCGCCCGGGCCGCCTCGAGTTGCGCCGGCGTCGGCGGGTCGCCGCGCAGGTACGTGTCGGCCAGCGCGCCCGAGCCGACGGGGTAGGACTCCGACCACTCGACGCCGCCCGCGACCGTGCCGACGGCGATCTCGGTCGAGCCGCCGCCGACGTCGACCACGGCCACGCGCCCCGGCTGCGGGTGCCCGAGCGTCCGCGTGGCGCCCAGGAAGGCGAGCCGCGCCTCCTCGGCGCCGTCGAGCACCACCACCTCGAACCCGCGCACGCGTAGCGCGGCGCAGAACTCGGCCCGGTTGGCCGCGCGCCGGATCGCCGCGGTGGCGACGATCCGGATCGCCGTCGCGCCAACTGCCTCGGCCGCCGCGACCTGGGACGTGACCGTGCGCACGGTCTCGTCGATCTTGTGCGCGGGAATCGCCCCGTCGCGTGCCAGGCCGCGGCCCAGGCACGTGAACTCGCGCCGCTGGAGCACCTCGACGAGCCGCCCGTCGCGCGCGTCAGCCACCAGCACACGGGTGGTATTCGTCCCGATGTCGATGCAGCCGCAGAGCATGCGCGCTCCAGCGATGTTGCCATGATGGAGGCGATGACGAGCCCCGCGATCGAGGTCATCGGGCTGCAGAAGGCCTACGGAGGCCATGTCGCGGTCGCGGGCGTCGACTTCACGGTCGCCCGCGGCGAGGTGTTCGGGCTGCTCGGGCCCAACGGCGCGGGCAAGACGACGACGGTCGAGGTGCTCGAGGGCTACCGCGCGCGTGACGGCGGGTCGGTCCGGGTGCTGGGGATGGACCCGGGCGAGCGCCCGGTGGCGCTGCGCTCGCGCGTCGGGATCGTGCTCCAGGCCTGCGGCACCTACCCGCACCTGACCGTCCGCGAGACCGTGGCGCACTGGGCGACGCTCTACCCCGCGCCGCGCGCGGTCGGCGAGGTGCTGACGCTGGCGGGGCTCGACGAGTGCGCCGACCGCCGCGCGCGGACGCTGTCCGGCGGCCAGCGGCGGCGACTGGACTTCGCGCTCGCGCTGGTCGGCGACCCGGAGCTGATCTTCCTCGACGAGCCGACCACCGGCTTCGATCCCGCCGCGCGCCGGGCGGCGTGGGACGTCGTGCGCGCGCTGCGCGACCTCGGCAAGACCGTGGTGCTGACGACGCACTACCTCGACGAGGCGCAGGCCTTGGCCGACCGCGTGGCGATCCTCCAGAACGGCCGCATCCTCGCCGAGGGCGCGCCCGACGCCCTCGGCGCTTCGCGCTATCGCGTCGCCTGGCGCGCCGCCGACGGGAGCGCGATGGAGCGCTACACCGAGGACCCGACGGCGCTGCTGCACGAGCTGACCGGCGAAGCGCTGGCCCGCGGCGACCGCATCGAGGAGCTGAGCGTCACGCGCCCGAGCCTCGAGGACGTCTACCTGGAGCTGACCTCGGAGGCCGTGGCGTGAGCGCCGCGGTCGCCGCGCCGCGGCCGTCCTGGTGGGGCGCCGCGTGGCGCCAGTACCGGCTCGAGCGCCGGATGTTCTGGCGCAACCCGAGCGCGGCGTTCTTCGGCGTGCTGCTGCCGCTGGGGCTGCTGGCGATCTTCGGCGCGGTGTTCGCCGGCAAGCACGCCGACCTCGACGTGATCGTGCCGGGGATCGCCGGGATGAGCGTGATGTCCGCGACGTTCACTTCGCTCGCCTACAACCTCACGACCCTGCGCGAGCGCGGGATCCTCAAGCGCCTGCGCGGCACGCCGCTCTCGACCTCGGCCTACCTGGCGGGGCTGGCGGCCAACGCGGTCGCCAACGCGCTCGTGCAGGTGGCGATCGTGATCGCTGCCGGCCACCTGGTGTTCGGCGTCGCGTGGCCGCAGGACTGGATTGCGCTGGCGGTATTCGTCGTCGCGGGCGTGATCTGCTTCGCGCTGCTCGGCGTGGCGCTCTCGCACGCCATCCCCAACCCGGAGTCGGCGCCCGCCTACGTCAACGCGGTGTTCCTGCCGCAGATCCTGCTGGCCGGGGTGTTCTACGACGCCGCCGACGCGCCGACTTCGATCCACGACGTCGCGCAGGTACTGCCCTTGACCCATCTCGTCGACGGGCTGTCGGGCGCGATGGTGCACGGCGAAGGCGTCGGCGACCACGCGGGGGCGCTGCTCGTGCTGGCCGTGTGGGCGCTGGTCGGCGCCGTTCTCGCAGTGCGCGGCTTCTCCTGGGAAGCTCGGCGCGAGGGATGACGTTGCACCGGGTACGCTACCCGTTGTAGGGTCACCGTTCGAACACGTCGAGGTCCCAGGTCAAGGAGACGGCATGGCGGCTGGCGCACATGGTCGGGCACGGATCGGTCGGTCAATTGTCGGGGTGCCTCGGTGGCTTCCCGTGGCCGCCATCCTCGTGCTGGCCGTGAGTTCGCTGCTGGTCGGCGGGCTGCACCCCTGGGCGCCGCTGATCATCTGCGGGGCGCTCGGCCTCGGCGCCGCGGTCGTCACCGGCGCGCCGCGCGACGAAGAGTCGCGCGAGGACTAGCACCCCGACACTAGCGTCACTCAGCCAGCACGTTGATGGTGCGGAACTCGGGGTCGCTGGCGCCGTGCAGGCGTGCGCCGCTGGCCGCGAGCCGGCGCAGGTAGGCGATCGTGTCGGCCGAGATCCGCTCGCCCGGCAGCAGTGCGGGGACGCCGGGCGGGTAGCTGGCGATCGACTCGCAGGAGATGCGGCCGATCGATTCGTCGACGGCGACCTCCTCGGCCTTGCCGAGGAACGCGTCGCGCGGGGACACGGCGACCTCGTAGCCGAGCGCGGTCGCCGGCGGGACGATCGGTGCGGTCGCTCCCGGGTGCCTGAGGCGCTTGACGACCTCGTCGATGTCCCCGGCCAGCCGGCGCAGCGTGGCCGCCGTCTCGCCGAGGCCGACGATGAAGACGATCGTCGCCTGCATCGGCAGCTCGACGTGGACGTCGTAGGAGCGCCGCAGCGCGTCGGCGATCTCGTAGCCGGTGCGGCCGGTCGCGCGCACGTCGAGCACGATCCGCAGCGGGTCATAGCCGGCCACGCCCATGCGCCCGACGACCGCGTCGTCGACGAGCGCGATGCCCTCGATCGTCTCGAGCTTGGCGCGCGCGACGCGGATCGCCTCGAGCGTCTCCCACAGCAGCTGCTCGCCGTGCAGTGCGAGCTGGCGGCGCGCCGCGTCGAGCGACGCGAGCAGCAGCGACGACGGGCTCGTCGAGCGCAGCAGCCGCAGCGCTCGCGCCATCGCGCCGGCGTCGACGCGGCCGGAGTGACCGACGTGCAGCATCGCGCTCTGGGTCAGCGACCCGCCGATCTTGTGCGTGCTCGTGAGCATCGCGTCCGCGCCCTGGGAGAGCGCGGTCGGCGGCAGCGCGTCGTTGAAGCCGAAATGCGGCCCCCAGGCCTGGTCGACCACGAGCGGCACCCCGGCGCGGTGCGCGACCTCGGCGCAGCCGGCGACGTCGGCGGTCATGCCGTAGTAGGTCGGCGAGACGATGAACGCCGCCTTGGCGTCCGGTGCCCCCGCCAGCGCGGCCTCGAGCGACGCCGGCGTGACGCAGTGCGTGATCCCCAGCTCGTCGTCGTACTCCGGGGCGACGAAGCTCGGCAGCCCGCCGCTCAGCACCAGGCCGTCGACGACCGACGCGTGCGAGTTGCGCTGCGCGACGATGCGCGTGCCCAGCGGGGCGAGCGCGAGGCAGAGCGTGTGGTTGCCCTGGGTCGCGCCGTTGGTGAGGAAGAACGTGCGCGCGGCGCCGAACGCCTCGGCGGCGAGCTGCTCGGCCCGCTCGAACGGCGTCGGCGAGGGGCCGAGGTCGATCCCGTGGATGTCCTGCGGGATGTCGGCGGCCAGCACGTCGTCCCCGATCGCCTTGCGCAAACCGGGGTCGGCGCCGGCGCCGCCCTTGTGGCCGGGGACGTGGTAGCGCCCCGGGCCGCGGAACGCGTAGCCGACGACCGCGTCCAGGTACGGCGCCGTCGGCTGCTCGGCATTCTCCATGCGCCGCGATCCTACGGCGTTCGTGCCGGATCAGTAGAAGAGGAACGGCCACCAGTTCTTCATCGGGCGCCCGCCGTCGTCGAGCGCGGCGTTGTCGAGCCCGGGCATGTTCTGGCGCCAGTAGACGACCCAGCGGCCCATGCAGTCGGGCGCCAGCTCGCGGTAGGGCTCGAGCACGGCGGGCGTCCACGGACGCGCCGCCTGCTGCGGCTGGCGCCAGGTCTCGATCGTCGACAGCACCGGGGCCGGGTTCTCGAGGTCGTAGTCCCAGCGGCCGTTGGGCATGAAGTGGACGTTGCCGCCGCTCACCACGTAGTTCTCCAGCTCGCGCCGGCGCCAGCCCGCGCGGTAGCGCAGGCTCGTGGGCGTCGGGTAGTCGACCGGCTCCGGACCGCGCAGGTACAGCGACTCGAACGGCAGCCCGAAGCGGCGGTCCAGGTCGAGCATCGCGAACTCCCGGAAGTAGCGCTCGTAGTACGGCAGCGCGCCGCACGTCGCCATCCGCTCCAGCGAGTGGCCCAGGCTCTCCATCGCGCAGCCGACGCCGCGGGCGAAGTTGACGAACAGGATGCGCAGGCTGCGGCCGATCCACGGCGCGCTGTGCTCCCGGAGTTCCCCGCGTACCGCTCGAGGCCGAGCGGGCGGAAGGCGTCGTCGTAGGTGCGCTTGACCTCGACGGTCTCCCACGGCGCGCTGTGGTCGGTGTGGTCGGCGAGCAGCCAGACCTCGTTGACGATCCCGCGCTCGGTCAGCTTGTCCAGCCGCAGCCCGTCCAGGAGCCGCAGCTCATATAGCGCGCCGTAGTCGAAGCCGACGCCGTCCGGCGCCCGCGGGAAGCGGGCGGAGTTGCGGTCGACGGCGCCGGCCGGCTCGGTGAGGTCGACGATCTCGACGACGCGGTAGTCCAGGAACGCCGGCGCCGCCGGGTCGCGGTACCCCTGCCAGCGCGACGACTCCCGCAGCGCCGCGCACAGCCATGCGAGCTGTTCGCGCGCCTGCGCCTCGCCGAGGCCGTGGACGAAGTTGAGCGCCAGCACGCGCGGCTGCATCAGCCGGATCCGGTCGTGGTTGGCGACCAGCCACGGGTCCGAGTTGGTCGCACTCTCGGCGTTCGGCCAGACCGTGTCGCTCACGCGCGCGCTACATCGCGTCCATCGCCTTGGCCACGCCGGCCTGCATCTCCGCCACGTTCATCACGGGGGCGAACGTGATCTTCGCGTCCATGCCGATGAAGAACGGCTCGGCGGCCGACGGGATCTCGCTCGAATCCGACATCTCGAAGAAGATCAGCGCGGTCCGCATCCCGTCCTCGGCGGTGAAGTACGCCGCCTCGGCCTGCAGCGCTTCCAGCGCGGAGCCGACGATCTGCGGCAGGCTCCCGCTCTTGATCGCCTCGTTGCCGGCCACGGTCGGGATCTGGACCTTCATCATCATCCGCATGCTCGCGCTCCTCGGGTCGGTGGCAGCCGTGCGCGAACCTACGCCCCCTCGCCGACCGGCGTCAAGATGGCCACCATCATCAGCGAGTCCTACGCGCTGGACCTGTCGAGCGCCGGCTTCGTCCGGGTGGTGTACGAGAGCCGGCGCGACACTCCCGTCGGCGAGGGCGACCTGCGGCGCGCGGTCGCGTTCGAGCTCGACAACGGGTGGTGGGTGGCCGACGGGCTGGCCGCGCTGGCCGCCGACGACGAGGCGCCCGCGCGCGAGCGGACTCAAGTCGCTGGTCTTCTATCTCCGCCTGCCGGAGCACACGGCGAGCGCGCTCCGGCTGCGGGACGCAGACCCCCACGAGGACGTCCGCGCGGCTGCCGCGATGGGCCTGCGCGCGGCCGGCGGTCGTTGAGCGTCAGGCCACGATGTCGACCTGCTGGACCGTGTGCGCCGATCCGTCCTCGGCCAGCCACAGGCCCGTCGAGCGGACGAAGCCCGCGGCGGTCGCGTCGCTGTCGCCGAGCGTGAACGGCGTCGCCACCGCGCTCGTGTCGATCGCGCCGACGCCGGCCTGGGCGAGCGTCTGCATCGTCGGGCCGCCGTTCCAGACGCGCAGGTCGGCGAACGCGGGGTCGTCCTCGTCGATCCAGCCGTCGCCGTCGCCGTCGAGCGACTTGAGCTCGGCGAAGCCGTTGCCCGACGCGGGCCCGAACAGCTCCGAGCCATCGTCGATGCGGCCGTTGTGGTTGCGGTCCAGCGCGAGGAACGCGCTGCCCGCCGCCGGCAGCGCGACCTGGTCGGGGGTCCCGTCGAGGTCGAGGTCGAACGACATCCGCGTGCCGCCGAGCGCGCTCGTGGCGGCGCTGAAGTTGAGGACCAGCGGAATCCGTGGCCTGCGGCTGGCCTGTGCTCACCGTGAGCCGCTCGTAGTGTTCGCGCTCCATGCCGACGCGCAGGTCGAGCGCGATCTGGCGCCCGTCGCCGGTCGTGACGACGCCCTGCGCCTGGAAGTTCGTGCGCTCGGCCTCGTAGTGGACGCGCTCGTAGAAGAGCTGGATCGCGGGCTGAGCGGCGGCCGGCGGTGGGTCGGCGGATGGCGGCGAGTCGGCGGCCGGCGGCGTCTCGGCGGGCGCCGTGTCGATCTCCGGGTCATCGATCTTCTCGCCGGTCATCCATTCGACGACGAGCTTCATCAGCCAGAGCTTGAAATCGCGGGGCAGCTTCGCGTCGCTGGACGAAGCGGCGTCGGGCTTGGGCGCAGGCGGGGCGGGAGGTTTCGGTGGTGGTGGCGGCGGCGGCTTGCGTGCGGGCGCGCTGATCCTGAGCTGAGCGCTGTCGGCGCGGACCGACGTATGGCTGGCCTCCATGGCCACGGCGGATTGGGTGATACGCATCCTTGCGTCCTCCTGCTGCTCCACGCCCGCCGCATCCGTGCCGCAGGCCCTAACCTCGATGATCGGCCGCCCCGCGGCGAGTGTGAGACGGAATCCGGAACTTCGCCGAGCCGTCCAGTTCGGGCGCATTGCGTAAGGTCGGCGAGCGATGCAGATCGATCGCTCCGAGCTGACCCAGTTGGTGAAGGGCCTGGTCCGCCGTGCGAGCCCGAACCCGCCCGGCGGCGAGGCGGCGGTCGCGCACTTCCTCGCCGACGCGTGCCGCGCCCTCGGCCTGCGTGCCGAGTTGCGCGAGGTCGTGCCCGGGCGGCCGAACGTCTACGCGGCGATCGGCCGCGACGAGCCGGGTCTGCTGTTCCTCGGCCATACGGACACCGTGCCGGCGGGCGAGGGCTGGACGCGCGACCCGTTCGGCGGCGCGCTCGAGGACGGGCGCGTCTACGGGCGCGGGGCTGCCGACATGAAGGCGGGGCTCGCGGCGGCGGTCATGGCGATGGCGGCGCTCAAGCGCGCCGGGATCGAGCCGCCGGTGGCGCTCGCCGCCGTGATCGACGAGGAGGAGCACGGCGCGGGCGTGCGCGCCTTGCTCGCGCGCCCGGGCTTCGGCGCGCGGCAGGCGATCGTGGCCGAGCCGACCGAGCTGCAGACGATCATCGGCTGCCGCGGCAACTGCTTCGTCGACGTCCTCGTGCACGGCCGCTCGGCACACGCCGGCACGCCGCAGCAGGGTCACAACGCGATCTACGACGGCGCGCGCGTGATCGGCGCGATCCAACGGCTGGACGCAGAGCTCGCGCGCCGGCGCCACCCGCTGCTGGGCGCGGCGAGCTGGAGCGTCGGCATGATCGAGGGCGGCACCGGCACGGCGATGGTGCCCGACCGCTGCCGCATCTCGATCGACCGCCGGCTGCTCCCCGGCGAGCGCGGCGAGGACGCGCGGGCGCAGGTCGACGCCGCGATCGCGGAGCTCGGCATCGACGCGCGCACGGCACTGCTGATGGAGATCCCGAGCTTCGAGCTGGCGCCCGAGCATCCGCTCGTCCAGGGCCTGCTGCGCGCGGCGAGCGAGGCGGGCGCGCCCGAGCGGCCGGTCGCCGGCTGGACGGCGGCCTGCGACGGCGGCTACCTGATGCGCGACGCCGGCATCCCGTCCGTGGTGTTCGGGCCGGGGAGCGTCATCGAGCAGGCGCACCGGCCCGACGAGTCGGTGGCGGTCGACGAGGTCGAGCTCGCGGCGCGCACGTACGCGCGCTACGCGGCCCGCGACTTCGGCGGCTGAGCGGCAGCGAGCCGGCGGACACCCTCGGCGAGCCGGGCCGGCGGCTCGGCGTGGTAGCTGAGGCGCAGGAACGGGCCGGGCGGCTCGGCGGCGAAGAACGTGCGGCCCGGCGAGATGATCACGCCGGCGGCGGCCGCGCGGCGCGCGAGCTCGCGGTCGTCGGTGCCCGACGGGAGCGCGAGCCACAGGTTCATCCCGCCCTGCGGCGGCGGCGCGGGACCTGCGGGCAGGTGCTCGGCGACCGCGGCCGACAGCGCGTCGCGGCGCTCGCGCAGCGCCGTGCGCAGCCGGCGCAGGTGGGCTCGCCACGCGGGCGTGCCGACGAGCTCGAGCGCCGCCTCCTGCAGCGGGCCCGAGACGAACAGGTCCTCGACGATGCGGGCGGCGCGCAGCCGGGCGGCCGCCGGGCCGCGCGCGACGATCGCGCGGCGATGCGCAGGCCGGGCGCGGACGGCTTGGTGAGCGAGCGGACGTGGACGACGTGACCGTCCCGGTCCTCGGGGAAGAGCGGCGGCGGCACCGCGGCGCCGGAGCGCGAGGTCGCGGAACGTCGTCGTCCTCGATCAGGAACGCGCCCGCGGCGCGTACGGCCTCGAGCACCTCGGCGCGGCGCTCGGGCGCGAGCGTGGCGCCGTGCGGGTTGGCGAACAGCGGCTGCAGGTAGACGACGCGGGCGCCGGAGGCGCTGAGCGCGTCCGCGAGCAGGTCGGGCCGGATGCCGCGCTCGTCGGCGGGCACCGGCACCGGCCGCAGGCCCTGCGCGCGCGCGGCGGCGAGCGCGCCGAGGTAGGTCGGCGCCTCCACGATCACCGCGCTCCCGGGCGCCGCCAGGCCGCGCAGGCACGCAGCGAGGGCGGCCTGGCCGCCGGGGCAGATCAGCACGTCGCCGGCCGCGGCGCCGCCGCCGACGGCCGCCGCGAAGTACGCGCGCAGCCCGGCGAGCCCCTCCAGCGGCACGCGGTCCCACGCTCCCGGCCGTCGCGCGGCCCGAGCCAGCGCCGCCGCCGAGCGCCGCGGTCGGCTGCAGGTCGGGCGGCAGGTAGCCGGCGAGAGCACGAACGCGCCGGGCGGCGGCGGGCGCAACAGCGCTTCGAGGGCGTCGGCGTCGATCGCCCGCGGGCCGAGCGCGACGGTCTGCCACGAGTGGTCCGGCGGCGCGGGTGCGGCCGGCCGCGCCGCGACGAACGTGCCCCGCCCCGGCCGCGCCTCCACCAGGCCGCGGGCGACGAGCGCCCAAGCGCCTGCTGCACGGTCGCCGGCCCCGCCCGGTGGCGGGCCATCAGCTCGCGCACGACGGCAGCCGATCACCGGGCGCGCCCGCGACGGCCGCCGCCTCCAGTCCGCTGCGATGACGGTCGCCGCTGCGTTATCGTTACGCATGAGGGACGCGAGTAACGCTACCGCGGCAGGGCAAGTAACGCAAGCGGGCGCGGACGGCGAGCGTGGCGAGGCCGGGGGCGGCCGCCATGCGGCCGCGACCGCGCCCGGCGGAGCCACCCGGGAGCGCCCCGGCGGCGACGCCGCCGCGGCACGCCCCGCGGCCGCGCCCGGACAGGCCGCGCCGGCAGGCGCCGCCGCCGCGCCCGGCGGCCCGGGCTGGCACGCCGTGGCCTGGGGGGCGGTGGGCGTCGCGCTGTTCTCGTTCTCGCTGCCGGCGACGCGGCTCGCGGTCCACGACCTCGATCCGCACCTTCGTCGGGCTCGGCCGCGCGCTGGTGGCGGCGGTGCTGGCGGCCGCTGCTGCTGGCGGCGCGCCGCGAGCGCGTGCCCGCGCCCGTGCCGACCTGCCGCGCTTCGCGCTCGTCGGGCTCGGCGTCGTGATCGGCTTTCCCGCTCGTCGACTCGCTCGCGCTCGCGCGCACGTCCTCCGCGCACGCGAGCGTGGTCGTCGGCCTGCTGCCGGCCGCGACCGCGGCGTGGGCGGTCGCCCGCGCCGGCGAGCGCCCGCCGAGAGCGTTCTGGGTCGCGGCGGCGTGCCGGACTCGTCGCGGTGCTCGCGTTCGCGGCCACGCAGGGCGTGAGGGGCATCGACGCGCCGACGTGCTGGTGCTGCTCGCCGTGGCGCTGGGCGGGCTCGGCTACGCGGAGGGCGGCGCGCTCGCACGCCGTACGGCGGCTGGCAGGTGATCTGCTGGGCGCTCTGCTCGACCGCGCCGTGCTCCTCGTCCCGACCGGCGCTCGCCGCCCGCCACGGCGTCCACGCGAGCGCGCAGGCCTGGCTCGGCTTCGCCTACGTCGCGCTGATCTCGATGTTCCTCGGCCTTCTTCGCCTGGTACCACGGGCTGGCGCTCGGCGGCGTGGCGAGGATCGGGCAGATCCAGCTCGCGCAGCCGGTGCTGACCCTGGTGTGGTCGGCGCTCGTCCTCGGCGAGCGCCGTCACGCGCGCGATGGTCGCCGCCGCGCTGGTCGTGCTCGCCTGCGTGCTGGCGACGCAGCGCAGCGCGCTCAGCCGGCGACGATGAACGGCCGGCGGCGGCGTGCCCTCGATCGCGCACCGGCACGTCGAGCAGCGCGCTGCGCTCCCAGCCGGCGCGCAGCATCCCGAAGACGACGACGTCGTGGGCGACGTCGCCGTGGCGGTGCCACGCGGCCAGCACGCCCTCGCGGCGGAAGCCGATGCCGCTCGAGCGCGCGCCTGCGAGCGCCCGTTGCGCGTGCTCGCCCAGGCGGTCAGCCGCTCCATCCCGAGCCGCCGGAACGCGAGCGCGGCGATCAGCGCCTTGGCCTCGAAGTTCGCGCCCGTGCCCCACCAGCGGTGGCCGAGCCAGGAGCCGACGTGGCGCGCCGGTCGCGCCGGGCGAGCTCGGAGAGGCCGGTGACGCCGATCGGCCCGTCGTCGCGGTCGACGATCAGGAAGTCGAGCAGGCTCGCCGCGCTCGCGCTGCCGGGCAGGCCCGCGATGTACGCCTCGGGCTGCTCGACGCGTGTACGGGCCCCAGGAGAAGAAGCGCGTGACCGCGGGGTCGGCGGCGAGCGCGAACAGCGCCGGCGCGTCGCCCGCGGGCGGTAGCGCAGCGTCAGCCGCGGGCCGCGGACGACCAGCGGATCCGCCTCGTGCGGCCGCGGCTGACGGAGCGAGCGCGCCGAGGTCACCGCGCCGATGGTATACACGCGCCATGGAGGCCCTGCTCTACGACGTGCACGGCAACCTGCCGGCGCTCGAGGCCGTGCTCGCGGACGCGCGCGACGGCGGCGTCGACGTCCTACGTGCTCGGCGGCGACTACGCGCTGTTCGGCGGCTGGCCGCGCGAGACCGTCGAGCGGCTGCGCGAGCTCTCCCCCGCGCTCTGGATCCGCGGCAACGGCGAGCGCTGGACCGCCGCGCCCGCGCGACGCGCCCGACAACCCGGTCGTCCAGCGCGCGATCGAGCCGCGCGCGCCGCGCTCGGCGAGCAGCTCGTCGCCGACCTCGACGCGCTGCCCGCCACCGCGCCCGCTCGGGCGACGCTGATCTGCCACGGCTCCCCCGGCTCCGACGTCGCTCGTTCTCACCCGAGCCGGCCGCCGACGACGCCGAGCTGCTCGCCGGCGTCGACGCGCCGCGCGGCTGATCTTCGGCCACACGCACCTGCCGTTCCGGCGCAGCGTCGGACGGATCGAGCTGCTCAACCCCGGCAGCGTCGGGATGCCGTTCGACGGCGACCCGCGCGCCGCCTACGCGCTGATCGCAGACGACGGGACGTCGAGCACCGCCGCGTCGCCTACGACCACGCCGCCAGCGCGGCCCGCGTGCGCGCGCAGGGACGCGAGACCGTCGCCCGCCGGATCGAGCAGGCGCGCTTCTAGTTACGAGTCGGTGGCCTCGTAGGCCTCCTCCTCGACGGTCGCGGCCACCGCCTCCTCGTCGACCTCGTGGCCGTGCTCGCCCTCGAGGTGCTCGGACAGCCGGCTGCTCAGCTCGACGTCGGACTCCGCCGAGATCGCCGCTCCGCAGACGTTGCATTCGACTACGCGCATTGTGACCTCCTCACTCGTCGCGCAGGAACTCGCGCTCGATTCCGTCGATCTTGGCGAGCCGCCGCTTGTGGCGGTCCTCGCCGGAGAACTCCGCGTGCAGGTAGGCGCGGATGATGTCTCCCGCCAGCGCCGGCCCGATCACGCGCGCGCCGAGGCAGACGACGTTGCAGTCGTCGTGCTCGACCGACTGGTGGGCCGTGTAGGTGTCGTGGGCCACCGCGGCGCGGATGCCGGGGAACTTGCAGGCCGCCACCGCCACACCCGCGCCCGAGCCGCAGACCAGGACCGCCCGCTCGACGTCCTTGGAGCGGACCGCGTCGGCGGCGAGCCGCGCCGTGTCCGGATAGTCGACGGGGTCGGTCGACCACGTCCCCAGATCCACGACCTCGTGGCCCGCCGTGGCGACGGTCTCCAGCACCATCGCCTTCAGCGGGAACCCGGCATGGTCGAACGCGCACGCGATTCTCATGTCGATGCCTCCATGGCGTCCTCGAATTTCCGGCCGTGCTCCTGCGCGTACTCCTGGGCCGCGATCAGCGCCGCGCCGAGCACGCCGGCGCGCGGACCGTGACGCGCCACGCGGATCGTCGTGCGCAGGCCCAGCCCCGGCACCACATGGCGGAACGCCGCCTCGCGCGCCGGGTCGAGCAGCAGGTCGCCGGCGCGCGACACGCCGCCGCCGATCACGACCTCCAGCGGGTCGAACGTGTTGATGGCGTTGGCGATCCCGATCCCCACGCGCTCGGCCAGCACGCCGAGCGCCCACGCCGCCGCCGTGTCTCCCGACTCGGCGCCCGCGACGACGTCGTGCCCGTCGACGGTGCCGGTCTCGGCCAGGCGGTGGCCGAGGTAGGAGTCGGGGTAGTCGCCCGCCGCCTGCAGCGCCAGCCGGTCCAGCGCGCGCCCGGAGGCGAGCCGCTCGAGCGAGCCGTGCTGCGGGAACGGGTCCGGCCGGTTGCCTGCGAGCTCGCGCGAGATCAGCGTGTGCCCCACCTCGGCGGCGGACGTCGTGGCGCCGCGGTAGAGCCGCCCGTCGAGCACCCAGCCGCCGCCCACACCCGTGCCGATGGTCAGCATGATCAGGTGCGAGACCGTGATCTTGCCGTTGTCGAACGCCTCGGCGAGCGCGGCGCAGCCGGCGTCGTTCTCGACGTAGACCGGCAGCCCGAAGCGCTCGGTGAGCAGCGTGCGCAGCGGGATGTCGTGCAGCGGGATGTTCACGGACGCGAGGATGCGTCCCGTCGCGAACTCGATGATCGACGGCATGCCGATCCCCACCGACCGGGTCTCGGGCGTGATCGAGGCCTCGATCGCCTTCGCGATCTGCGCCACCAGCAGGTCCTGGGAGGCCTGCTCGGTGCTCACGATCCGCGATTCCGAGAGCTCGCCGCCCTCGAGAATCGCGGTGGCGATCTTCGTACCGCCGACGTCGACGCCGATGAACTGGTCGCTCATCCGAGCTCCTTGGCCGCGGCCGGGTCGCACAACACGAGCAGCTCGCCGGCCCGGGGACGGACATGGGCGGCCGGGGATGATGGGTCGGACGGGTCGCCGAACGCGCGCTTCATCGCGGCCGCCTTGTCCTTGCCGGTGACGAGGAACACGACCTTGCGCGCGCCGTTCAGGCACGGCAGCGTCATGCTGATGCGCGAGACCTGGGGCTCCATGCCGGCGTACTCGACGCCCACGATCAGCCGCCGGGTCTCCTCCCACTCGGGCTTGGAGGGAAACAGCGAGGCGCAGTGCGCGTCCGGCCCGAGGCCGAGCAGCACGAGGTCCCAGCGCGGGTCGTTGCCGGCGTTCTCGCGCAGCAGCGACTCGTACGTGGCGGCACCGATGTCGTGGCCCTCCTCGCCCGGCATCCGGAACACGGTCGGCCGGCGGTCCTTCGGCAGCCTGCCGAGCAGCGCCTTGTCGGCCATCCCGAAGTTCGACCACGGGTGATACGGCGGCACGCAGCGCTCGTCGCTGAACCACACCGTCGAGCCGCGCCAGTCCACGCCGGCCTGCGACGCCGCTTCGTACGCGCGGCTCGGCGTCGAGCCGCCGGTCAGCACGATCTGCCCGCCGCGCTTGGCGGTCTCGAGCAGCATCTCCACGACCGGCTCGGCCGGATCGTCCAGCACCCGGATCTCCATCACATCACCATCGCCTCGGCCGACTTGAGCGCCGGGCGGTAGGTGGGATCGCGCAGCAGCGCCTGGCGCACGCCCTCGCCGAGGATGCCGCCCTCGCCGCGCGACGCGCCCATCACGGTCCATTCGCGCGTCGTGCCGTCGCGCTCGCGGCGGACGGCCTTCAACCCGCCCGGCCCGCGGTCCAGCGACACGGCCTCGCCGGAGGCCAGCTCGATCGTCACCCCAGCGAGCCCGGGCGTGTTCAGCCGCACCGGCTCGAGCGTGATCCTGATGTCCTGGCGGCGCGTGTGCGCGCTCCCGCTCCAGCGTCCGCGCGCCTCGGCGAGCCGCAACGGCTGCCACTCCAGGCGCGAGGCCAGCCAGCCGCAGAACAGCAGGCCGGAGGCCAGCGAGTCCTCGCGGTGGCGCACGGTCACGCCGGAGATCTTGCGCAGCTCGGGGCGCCGCTGGGGCGAGTCGAACGAGGCCGCCACGCGCTCGCGCCACGGCGTCGAGCGCAGCCACGCGAGGTCCACGACGTAGGTGTCGTCGGCGAGGTCGTCCGCGCGCTCGAGCGCGGCCTCGACGTCTGGCTCGTCCTGGGAGTCGATCAACACGATCTGCGCCAGCCGGCGCAGCGAGTCCACGGCCTCGGGGTGGCCGTGCGGGGACCACACCATCGTCGCCAGGTCCGCGACCACGAGCGGGTCCACGATCGTGTCGAGCTTGGGCAGGTGGCGCTCGCCGATCAGGAGCTCCACGCGCTCGCGGCCGACCGAGATCGCGCCCGAGCGCGCGTCGTCGTCGGTGCCGATCGTCGCCCACGCGTCGAGCTTGCGCCGGCCGGGCTCGACGGCGCACAGCACGAGCCGCGACGGGTGGTAGCGCCCGACACGCCGCAGCCGGTTCTCGATCTCGCCGCGGAAGTCCGCCTCGACGATCACGACCAGGTTCATCACCCGCGCCGGGACGTACGCGCGCTCCTCCTTGTGGCGGTGGGCGAACAGCTCGCGCAGCGCCGCCTCGATCCGCGACGGCGTCGTGTCCACCTCGCGCCAGACGTCGTCCACTAGTGGTTCCTCCGGTAAGCCAGCGTGTGCATGGGCGGGATGCAGGTGGATGCCTGGGGCGAGGCGAAGCCGGTGGCGAGGCTCCAGCCGAGACAGTGCAGTCTGGGTGCAATGGCGGAGCCCTTGCCCCAGGCGAGGACGATGCCAGGCGCCGCCTGCGCCCGTCCAGGCGCGCGGTGGTTTGCCGGAGGGGCCACTTACAACCCCCGCCACCGGCGCGGCGCGATCAACCGGTCGGCCGCTTCGGGGCCGGCGGAGCCCGACGCGTACGTGTGCACCGGCTCCGAGTCGTCCTCTTTCCACGCCTTCAGGATCGGGTCGATGATCGACCACTGGGCGATCACCTCGTCGGCGCGGGTGAAGAGCGTCGCCTCGCCGCGCATCGCGTCGAGGATCAGCCGCTCGTAGGCCTCCGGCGACTGCGACATGAACGCGGAGCCGTAGAGGAACTCCATGTTGACCGGGCGGATGCGCATGCTCGACCCGGGGATCTTCGCGCCCAGCGACAGCGACACGCCCTCGTTGGGCTGCATCGTCAGGATCAGCTGGTTGGGCTGGACGCCGACCGAGCCGTGCGACTGGAACGCGAGGTGCGGCACCGGCTTGAGCTGCACCGCGATCTCGGTGACCTTGCGCGTGAGCCGCTTGCCGGTGCGCAGGAAGATCGGGACGCCCGCCCAGCGCCAGTTGTGGACCTCGAGCTTGAGCGCCGCGTAGGTCTCGGTGCGCGAGACCTCGGGGACGCCCTGCTCGGACTTGTAGCCGCCCGCCTCCTCGCCGCCCTCCATGCCCGCCGTGTACTGCGCGCGCACGGTGTCGCGCCGCACCTCGGCGGGCGTCGGCGGCGTGATCGCCTCCAGGACCTTGACCTTCTCGTCGCGGACCTTGTTGGCCTCGAACGTCGCCGGCGGCTCCATGCAGACCAGCGTCAGCAGCTGCAGCATGTGATTCTGCACGAGGTCGCGCAGCGCGCCGGCCTGGTCGTAGTAGCCGGCGCGGGTGCCGATGCCGATGTCCTCGGCCGCGGTGATCTGGATGTGGTCGATGTAGTTGCGGTTCCAGACCGGCTCGAACATGAAGTTCGCGAACCGGAACGCCATCACGTTCTGGACGGTCTCCTTGCCCAGGTAGTGATCGATGCGGTAGACCTGCGACTCGCGGAAGACGTGCGAGACGACGTTCTGGAGGTCGCGCGCCGACTCGAGGTTGACCCCGAACGGCTTCTCGATGATGCAGCGGACGTCGAACTCCTCCGCGTAGTTCAGCCGCGCCTCGCGCAGGTTCTTGATGATGACGGGGAAGAACTCGGGCGCGGTCGAGAGGTAGTAGGCGCGGTTGAGCTTGCCGCCGCCCTCCTCGTCGAGCGCGTCGAGCGCCTGCGAGAGCCGCCCGTAGGCGTCGGTGTCGTCGAAGGCGAAGCCGACGTAGCGCATCCGCCCCAGCAGTCCCTCCAGCACGGTCGGGTCCGGCGTGCGGCGTGAGAAGCGCTCGATCGAGGCCTTGGCGTCAGCCCGGAAGTCGTCGTCGGAGATCACCCGGCGCGCGACGCCGACGAGGTTGAAGCGCTCGGGCAGCGCGCCTTCGTGCGCGAGGTTGTAGAGCGCGGGGAGCAGCTTGCGGTGCGCGAGATCGCCCGTGACCCCGAAGATCACGAGCGTCGTCGCCGGCACGGGGAGCCGTTCGAGGCCCTCGATCAGCGGGTTCTCCCCGAGTGCCCGGGGATCGGGCTTGACGTCTACCGCCATCAGGTGTCCTCGGCCTTCTTCACGGCGTGCCCGCCGAACTGGTTGCGGAGTGCGGCGAGCACGCGGGCCGCGTAGTCGCCCTCCTTGCGAGAGTAGAAGCGCGCGTACAGCGAGGCGGCGAGCGCGGGCGTCGGCACCGCCATGTCGATCCCGTCGGTCATCATCCAGCGGCCCTCGCCGGAGTCGTCCACGTAGCCCTGCAGGCCCTTGAGGTCGTTGCCCTCGGTGTCGAAGGCGCGCTCGGCGAGCTCGCACAGCCAGGAGCGGACGACCGAGCCGCGGTTCCACAGGCCGGCGACCTCCTTGAGCTCGATCGGGAAGTCCGACTGGTGCATCAGGTCGAACCCCTCGGCGTAGGCCTGCATCATCCCGTACTCCACGCCGTTGTGGACCATCTTGACGAAGTGGCCCGCGCCGGACGGCCCGAAGTGCCGCCAGCCGTCGGGCGGCCCGAGCACGTCGAGGATCGGGGACAGGCGCGCGACCGCCTCGTCGGGACCGCCGACCATCATGCAGTAGCCGACGTCGAGCCCCCAGACGCCGCCGGACGTTCCGACGTCGACGTAGTGCAGGCCCTTCGGCCCGAGCTCGGCGGCGCGGCGCTGGTCGTCGTGCCAGTTGGAGTTGCCGCCGTCGACGATCGCGTCGCCGGGGTCGAGGATGCCGACGAGCTGCTGCAGCGTGTTCTCGGTGATCGGCCCGGACGGGACCATCAGCCAGACGGTGCGGGGCGCCTCGAGCTTGGCCACGAGCTCCTCGAGCGTGGCCGCGCCGGTCGCGCCGTGGACCTCGGCCGCCGCGCGGGCATCCGCGCTGGGGTCGAACGCGACGACCTCGTTGTCGGAGTCGCGCAGGATGCGGTGGACCATGTTGCCGCCCATGCGGCCCAGTCCCACGAAGCCGATCTGCATCTAAAACTGCTCCTTGATCGCGTCGATGTCGCCGACCGTGATGCGCACCGCGGGCAGGCCGTGGTTGCGCAGGGTCTGCAGATCGCCGTCCGCCTGAGCCCGGATCAGGGTGGCGAACGTGTACGGCTCACCGGGGATCTCGATGTCCCCCTGGGGGTCGTCCACCAGCTGCAGGAACCGTCCCACTTTCGGGCCGCCCTTGTGGAACTGGCCGGTGGAGTGCAGGAAGCGCGGGCCGTACCCGAACGTCGTCGCCACCTGGAAGCGCTCGATCAGCGCCGCGCGCAGCCGCGCGACGGCGGCGTCCGTCTCGTCCAGGTACGGCAGGTAGCCCATGATCGCGAAGTAGTGCGGCGGCGCCAGGCCGTCGGTCAACTCGCTCAGGTGGCCCGGGTCGAGCTCGCCCGAGCCCTCCTTGAGCACGCGGTTCGTGTTGTCCTTGGCCTCTTGGACGTTGGGCTGGTCGAACGGGTTGATCTCCAGCGCCCAGCCGGCCACCGCGACCGCGAACTCGGAGATGAAGAAGATGCGGCCGAGGTCGCTCGGCCCGAGCGCGCGGATCGTGATGACGGGGTGGCCGGCCTCCCCGAGCGCGGCGAGGCGGGTCGCGTTCTTGGCGTCGCCGTGCGCGATGTGGAGGAACACGCGGTCCTCGCCGTAGGCGCCGGCCAGCGGCTCGTCGGCGATCGGGAGGATGCCCGTGCCGAGCTTGCCGGTGGACTCGGCGAACAGCTGCTCGGCCCACAGGCCGTAGCTCGTCAGCGGCGGGTCGACCACGAACGTCAGCTTGTCGCGGCCCTGCCGCGCGAGCTCGCCGAGCGTGGCGCCGAGCCACAGCCCGGGGTTGCCCTGCGGGCTCTTGCACTCCTGCTCGGCGCCGATCGCGGAGTCGAGGATCTTCTCGAGGTCGATGCCCGCCGCGGCGGCGGGGACGATGCCGAAGTTCGACAGCGCGCTGTAGCGCCCGCCGATGTCCGGGTCGCCGTAGAAGATCCGGCGGAAGCCGTGGTCTTTGGCCGTCTGCTCCATCGAGGAGCCGGGGTCGGTGACCGCGACGTAGTGCGCGCCGTCGGGCTGCCGGGCGTGGAAGGCCTTGAACATCGAGTTCGGCTCGATCGTCCCGCCCGATTTCGACGAGACGACCATGAGCGCGGTGTCGAGGTTCAGCTCGTCGAGCACGGCCTGGACCTCGTCCGGATGCGTCGAGTCCAGCACGTGCAGCGTCAGGCCGTCCGCGTCCGGGAAGCTCTGGCGGAACACCTCGGGCGCGAGGCTCGAGCCGCCCATGCCGAGCACGACGACGTCGGTGTAGCCGTCGGACTTGACCTCGGCGGCGAACGTCTGCAGGTCGGCGACGTTCGCCCTCGTCCGATCGGCGATGTCCAGCCACCCCAATCGGTTGACGACCTCGGGCGTCCCCTCGGGTGCCCACAGGGTGCCGTCCTTGGCCCACACGCGCGCGACCACGTCCTCGTCCGTGGCCCTGCGCAAGCGTTCCTCGACGGCGTCGGCGTAGCGATCAGGGACGTCGGCCTCGATCGTCGTGACGTCGCTCATGCTCGTTTCCTCCTGGGCACCCTGGTCCGAATCAGACCGGACGCTAGCGGACGATCGGCCTACAAGAAGTGTCCGTGCTGCCGATGACCCGGTCACCATGACCGTCGACACCCCCACTCCGGAGGAGCAGCTTCTCGAGGTCCGCTCCAACGCGGACCGGATGCTGGCACTTCTGCTCGTCTGCCACCTGCCCGCCGCACTCGGCCTCGCCGCGCTGCACGGCACCTGGGTCGCCGCCATCCTGGTCGGCGGCATCGCGTCGGGCGGCGCCTACCTGCTGGCCGCGTCCACCCCCGGCGCCTTCAGCACGCGCGTGTTCATCACGTTCGCGTTCGCGGCCTATTCCGCCCTCTTCATCGATCAGACCCACGGCCTGATCGAGATGCACTTCCACATCTTCGGCTGGCTGGCCTTCCTGCTGATCTACCGCGACTGGCGCCCGGTCGTGATCGGCGGCGTGCTCGTCGCCCTGCACCACCTGGGGTTCGACTTCCTGCAGACCGAGGGCGTCAAGCACATCTACGTGATGGCGCCCGACCACGTCGGCCTCGGCATGGTCGTGCTGCACGCGGTGTTCGTCGTGTTCGAGTCGATCGTGCTCGTCGTGCTCGCCCGCGCGATGGAGTCAGAGACGGTGACGATGGCCACGCTGCGCGCCGGCGATGCGCTCGAGCACGCGCAACTCGCTGCCCTCGCGGACGCGCTGGAGCGCCGCGACCTGAGCGCCACCGAGGGCGCCTCCGGCGGTCCGGCCGCCGTCCTGCGCACCGGCATCGGGCACGTGGCCGCGCTCGTGCAGACGATTCAGGCCACCGCAACGGAGCTGTCGGCGACCTCGCGCGAGGTCTCCTCCGCGTCGGCTGAGTCGGGCCGCTCGAGCGAGGAGATCGCCGCCGCCGTGGGCAACGTCGCGTCGGCGACCGAGCGCCAGGCGCGCCTGGTCGTCCAGGCCGGCGACGCCGCGGGCGACGCGGTCTCCGCCGTCGAGCGCGCGCTGGCCGCCGCCGAGGACGCGGCCGAGGCCGCCCGCGAGGCGCTGGCCGACGCCGAGCGCGGCATGGGCACCGCCGACGACGCGCGCGCCGCGATGTCCCACGTCGAGGAGTCCGCGGCCGCGATCACAAACGCCGCCGAGGAGCTCGTGCGCCGCTCGGGCGAGATCACCGACTTCGTGGGCACGATCACGACGATCGCCGAGCAGACGAACCTGCTGGCGCTGAACGCGGCGATCGAGGCGGCCCGCGCCGGCGAGAGCGGCCGCGGCTTCGCCGTCGTCGCCGACGAGGTCCGCAAGCTGGCCGAGCAGTCCGCCGACGCGGCCGGCTCGACGAGCGAGATCGTCCACGACATCGCGCGCATGACCGAGCGCGTGGCCTCGCTGGCCGGCGAGGGCGCACAGCGCACCGAGGTCGGCGCGCGGACCGTGGCGCGCTCGCGCGGCGAGTTCGAGGAGATCGCCCAGCGCGCCCGCGACCTCACTTCGCGCGTGGACGCGATCGCCGGCGCCAACCGCGACGCCGCACAGCACGCCGAGGAGAGCCGCGGCCGTATGACCGAGCTCGCGACGCTCGCCGAGTCCTCGTCCGCGACCACCGAGGAGGTGGCCGCGTCCACGCAGGAGACGGCCGCGACGGCGAGCCAGCTCGCTGCGTCGGCGTCGCGGCTGGACTCCGCCGCGAGCGCGCTCGAGGGCCTGGTCGTGCAGCTCACCGTGGGTCCGCGCGCGATGGCGCGGCGCTGACTGCTGCGAGTCGAGTTGTCGGTCTCTATGACCGACAACTCGACTCGTGGCGGCGCCTACGCCGGCCGGGGCGCGCGCCGCGTCGCCCCGGCCAGCACGAGATACGCGAGGCCCGCGACGGCGAAGCCGACCAGGAAGCTGAGGTCCCCCACGCCCGGGTGCGCCTTGGCGTAGGCGCCCAGGAACGGCGGCTGCTGGTCCCAGAACGGGATCGACGCGGCGATCCCGACGAGCATCGCCAGCGGCGCCTGCCACAGGCGGCGGCGCGTGTCGAAGAACTCGTGCTCGTCGTAGCGCCCGTGCCGGAACAGGAAGTAGTCCAGGAACACGACGGCGAGGAACGGCGTGATCCAGTAGCTGACCGCCAGCAGGAAGTTGTCGTACTTGGACCCGGGGCCGACGTCGGCCTGGAAGTGCAGGCCGAGCACGAGGCCGATCGCGCCGCTGCCGAGCGCGACGAGCGCGCGGCGGATCCTCAGGTTCAACTTGACCCCGAGGGTCAGGAACGACATCGCGCCGCTGTAGATGTTCAGGACGTTGGCCGAGACGGCGCCGATCGCCACGCCGATCAGCACCGCGTCGCCCAGGAACGTGCCCAGCGGCTCGGTGAAGTTCGTCGTCGGGTTCGCGTTCGTCCCGCCCAGCGTGGCTGACGCGGCGCCCGCGATCTCGAGCACCACGCACGAGACGAAGATCCCCGCGCCCGCGGCGAGCCCGACCTTGCGGCGGTTGACCGTGCTCGGCAGGTAGCGCGTGTAGTCGGACGCGTACGGGTTCCAGCCGATCGCGTAGCCGAACGCGATCACCAGCGCGAGGATGAACGCGGCCGACGACCCGCCCGCGGCCACGGGCGCCTTGGCGTTGAACCCGGCGCCGAAGTCGGCCTTCGTGAGCGTGACGACGGTCGCGATCGCGAACACGAGCGCGAGGTACGGGAAGACCCAGCGCTCGAACGCGTGCACGAAGTTGTGGCCCACGAACGCGACGAGCACCTGAGCCAGCACGATGATCACGTACGCGAGGCTGAACGACATGTGGGTCAGCGCCGAGAGCGCGAACGCGCCGCTGACGCTGTTGACGATGAACCAGCCGACGCCCGCCGTGAACGCGTTCAGCCCGGCCGGCAGGATCGCGCCAAGGAAGCCGAACGAGCCCCGTGCCTGCACCATCTGCGGGACGCCGAAGCGCGGCCCCCAGCTCGACAGGATGCCGTGGCTGAACGCGCCCAGCGCGGTCCCGATCACGACGCCGAGCGCGGTCAGCCAGAACCCGCCGCCGAACACCGCGATCGGGATGACCCCGACGTAGACGGTCGCGAACTCGAGGTTCGGCGACATCCAGGTCCAGAACAGGTCGAGCGGCCGCCCGTGCCGCTCGACGTCGGGGATCATCTCGATGCCGCCGGGCTCGACGGCGATCACGCGGTCGCCGTAGACGCCCTCGCGGACGGGTAGGTCGGTCTCGATCACGCTCACGCCGGCCAGTTTCCCAGTCTCTCGGCGGATCTGCGCCGGACCGGCCGTCCTACCGTCCCAGCACCGCCCTGGCCCGCTCGGCGACCTTCTCGCCCGTGAAGCCGAAGTACTCGTAGAGCGCCTTGGCCGGGGCGGAGGCGCCGAAGCCCTCCATCGCCACCACATCGCCGGCCTCGCCGACCCAGCGGTGCCATCCGAGCGGGCTGGCCGCCTCGACGGACACGCGCGCGCGCACGGCCGGGGGCAGCACGGCGTCGCGGTAGGCCTGGTCCTGCGCCGCGAAGCGGTCCAGGCACGGCATCGACACCAGCCGCACCTTCACGCCCTCGGCGCGCAGGAGCTTCGCCGCGTCGTTGGCCACGTGGACCTCGGAGCCCGACCCCATCAGGATCAGCTCGAAGCCCTCGTCGTCGGAGAGCACGTAGGCGCCGCGCTCGATCGCGTCGTTCGGCACCGCCGCCGGGTCCCACACGGGCAGCCCCTGGCGAGAGAGCGCGAGCGCCGTCGGGGTCTCGGTCGCCTTGAGCGCGAACTGCCACGCCAGCGCGGTCTCGTTGAAGCCCGCGGGGCGCACGAGGTTGAGGTTCGGCGTCGCCCGCAGCTGCGCGAGCTGCTCGATCGGCTGGTGGGTCGGGCCGTCCTCGCCGACGCCGATCGAGTCGTGCGTGAACACGAACGTCGACGGGATCCGCATGATCGCGGCGAGCCGCAGCGACGCCTTCATGTAGTCGCTGAAGATCATGAAACCGGCGCCGAACGCGCGCAGGCCGTGCAGCACGAGCCCGTTGACGATCGCGCCCATGCCGTGCTCGCGGATGCCGAAGTGCAGGTTGCGGCCGCCGTATGTGTGCTTCTCGACGTCGCCGCCGTCCTTGATCAGCGTCAGCGTCGAGGGCGCGAGGTCGGCCGAGCCGCCGACCAGCTCGGGCACGCGTGCCGCGGCCCACTGGATCACGTCGTGGCTGGCCTTGCGGGTCGCGATCATGCCGGCGTCGGGCGTCTTGGCCGGGACCTCGGCATCCCAGCCGTCGGGCAGCCGGCGCGCCGTGATGCGCTCGAACTCGGCCGCCGCGTCCGGGTGCTCGGCGCGGTAGGCCTCGAAGCGCTCGCGCCAGCCGGCCTCGAGCTGCTCGCCGCGCGGGATGCACTCGCGGTAGTGCGCCAGCACCTCGTCGGGCACGTAGAAGTGCTCGTCGGGCGGCCAGCCGTAGACCTCCTTGGTGAGCCGGATCTCCTCCTCGCCGAGCGGCGAGCCGTGCGCGCCGTGCGTGTCCTGCTTGTTCGGCGAGCCGGGCGCGATGTGCGTGCGCACGATGATCAGGCTCGGGCGGTCGGTCACGGCGTGGGCGCCGGCGAGCGCCTGCTCGAGCCGGTCGAGCTCGATGTCCTCGTGCAGGTTCTGGACGTGCCAGCCGTAGGCCTCGTAGCGCGCGCCGACGTCCTCGGTGAACGACAGCGCGGTGTCGCCCTCGATCGAGATGTGGTTGTCGTCGTAGAAGACCGTCAGGCGGCCGAGGCCGAGGTGGCCGGCGAGCGAGCTGGCCTCGCTGGCGATGCCCTCCTGCATGTCGCCGTCGGAGGCGATCACGTACGTGTGGTGGTCGACGATCTCGTGGCCGTCGCGGTTGAAGCGCTCGGCGAGCATGCGCTCAGCCAGCGCCATCCCCACCGCGGTCGAGATCCCCTGACCGAGTGGCCCGGTGGTGGTCTCGATCCCGTGCGCATGGCGGTACTCCGGGTGGCCGGCGGCGGGCGAGCCGAGCTGGCGGAACTGCTTGATCTCGTCCAGCGTCATCCCGTACCCGGTCAGGTACAGCGTCGAGTACAGGAGCATCGACGCGTGCCCGCACGAGAGCACGAAGCGGTCGCGATCCGGCCAGTCCGGCCGGCTCGGCGCGTGGTTCATCACCCGCGTGTAGAGGACGTACGCCAGCGGCGCGAGCGCCATCGGCGTGCCGGGGTGGCCGGAGTTGGCCTTCTGGACCGCATCCATCGAGAGAGTGCGGATCGTGTTGACGCAGAGCTCGTCGAGGGTGGTCCGATCTTCTGCGACGGACAACGAGGGCCTCCATGGGATCGCGGGACGCGGGGCCCGACGATACCTGGACTCAGTCAGCGCGTGAGTCCTGCGTCTCGGAGGAGTCGCACGCGCGCTCGGCGCCTATCGCCTCGATGCCGTAAGGCGCGTGTAAGGGAGCGACCCGGCGGGCTAAGGGGTTGGACGCCTGAGGGCGGCCCGTCCGCCCGATGTACGGGCTCCGTCTCAGGCGCAATATCGACTGTGCACATGCGTCAAGAACAAGAGGAGCGACCGATGAACCCCACGCTGATGAGCGCGTTCGCGGCACAGCGCAGCGCCGAGCTCCACGCCAGCGCCGCCAAGAGCCGCCGCAGCCGCACCGCTCGCGCGCGCCTGCGGATCACGCTGCGCCCGCGCACGCGACTGGCCCACGCCTGAGCTCTCCCCGCCCCGCCGGACTAACCGTCCGGCGGGGATCCGTCGCTTGACGACATGTCGATGATCGACATATCGTGGGCGGCATGGGAGCCGCGCCGGCGCGCTACTCCCCGCGCGAGCTCTCCTCGCTCGTGCGGCACGGGCTGCGCGAGCGCGCGCCCGCGACGCCTCATCGCCGACGGGCTCTGCATCGCCGCTGCGTGGCAGACGACGCTCGACGTCAGCATCCTGCTGTGCCAGCGCTCGCGCGGGACGCACGACCCGCTGCTCGCGTGGCCGTCTGCTCGTGATCGCGTGCGCGCCGGCCGTTGTAACGTTTGCGGCGCTGAACGTACAATCTCAGTCATGACGACTAAGATTTCCAAGACCGACGCCGAGTGGCGCGCGGAGCTGACCCCGGACCAGTACCAGGTGCTCCGGCACGCCGCGACCGAGCGCCCCTGGACCGGCGAGTACGTCGACAACCATGAGGACGGCACCTACCGCTGCGCGGGCTGCGGCGCGGAGCTGTTCGACTCCGAGACGAAGTTCGAGTCGGGCTCCGGCTGGCCCAGCTTCACGGAGCCCAAGGTGGCCGAGGCGGTCGAGCTCAAGCGCGACACCGCGCACGGGATGGTTCGCACGGAGGTCGTGTGCCGGCGCTGCGGCGGCCACCTCGGCCACGTGTTCGACGACGGCCCGCGCGAGCGCGGCGGGCAGCGCTACTGCATGAATTCCTGCGCGCTGGACTTTCAGCCCACCGCTTCGGAGTAGAGCTTCAGCAGCCCGTTCCAGCCGCCGTCGCCGCCGACGGACTCGGCGAGCGACGCGGCCGCGGTGTGGCGCTCGAGGTGGCGGTGCGCGAGCTCGACTCGCGTGCCGTCGCCCTCGGGCGTGAACGTCACCTCGATCTCGCTGAAGTTCTCCGGGCTGGCCTCCAGGCTCCAGGTGCCGCCGATGTGCCATGTCAGCACGAGCCGGTGCGGCGGATCGTAGGCGAGCACGTCGCCCCAGTCGGTGCGGCTGTCGTCCTCGCCGAGCTCGTACCAGCGGCCGCCCGCGTACGGATCGATGACCGCCTTGGCCATGTCGGCCGAACCGATGTGGTGCCCGCGCGGCCACCAGCTGTCGAAGCCCTCGGTGAAGACTGCGAAGGCCCGCTCCGGCGGGGCCTGGACGGTGATCGAGCGGTTGACCGCGAGGGGTTCCGTCGCCTGCATCATGCTTCCTCCTGCGTTGGGTTCTCGACCGCCTGCTTGAAGGCGGCCAGGGCCTGCATCCAGAAGCCGTCGAAGTAGGCGCGCAGCGCGCCCACGCCGTTCGGGTCCAGCCGGTAGAGCCGTCTCGTGCCGATCGCGGTGTCCACCACGAGGCCGGCGTCCTTGAGCACCCTCAGGTGCTGCGAGACCGCCGGGCGGCTCACGGGCAGCTCGCTCGCCAGCTCGCCGACCGCGCGCGGTCCCGCGCCGAGGCGCTCGAAGATCGCGCGCCGGGTCGGGTCGCCGAGCGCGTCCATCCCGTGAGTTCCGTTAGCCTTCACTTACCGTAAGTCTAAACTTACGCATGTTGGCGTGTCAAGCCCGTGTCGCGCCGTACGGTTGGCGGATGGCCGTGGTGGTCGCCGAGGGCGTCGTGAAGACCTATGGGCAGGGACGCGCCGCGCGGCGCGTGCTCGACGGCGCCTCCCTGCACGTCCAGCCCGGCGAGGTCGTCGCGATCCTGGGGCGCTCGGGCTCGGGCAAATCGACGATGCTGCACCTGATCGGCGGCCTGGACCGGCCGGACTCGGGGACGATCTCCGTGGCCGGCGCGCCCGTCACCGGCGCCGGCGAGCGCGAGCTGAGCCGGCTGCGGCGCACGCAGGTCGGCTTCGTCTTCCAGTTCTTCCATCTGCTGCCGGAGCTCTCGGGCGAGGCCAACGTGCTGCTCGCGGGCCGTGTGCGCGGTGCGCGACCGGACGCCGCGGTGCGTGGCCAGGAGCTGATCGACCGGCTCGGCCTGCGCCCGGTCGCCCGCTCGCTCCCCCATCACCTTTCGGGCGGCGAGCAGCAGCGGTTCGCGATCGCCCGCGCGCTCGTCAACGACCCCGCCGTCCTGCTCGCCGACGAGCCGACCGGCAACCTGGACGTCGAGGCGGGCCGCGAGGTGCTGCGGCTCCTGCGCGCCGGCGCCGACGAGGGCCGCGCCGTGGTGATGGTGACGCACGAGAGCGCGGCGGCCGACGCCGCCGATCGCGTGCTGACGCTCCGCGACGGGCGTCTCATCCCATGATCCGCGACGCGCTCGCGGGCCTGCGCGCGCGCCGCTCGCGGACGCTGCTGTCGGCGCTGGGGATCCTCGCCGCGTCGCTCGTGGTCGGGACCGCGGCGACGGTCGGGTTCTCGCTCGCCACGGGGTTCGACCGCGCGGCCGCGCGCGCCGACCTGCCGGACGTGATCGCGCGCTTCGACCGCGACCGGCGCAGCGCCGTCGACGCGCGCGTGGCGGCGCTGCCGAATCTCGAGGCGCGCTCGTATCGCTCGGAGCGCACGAACTGGGAGCTGGCCGACGACGGCCACTACACGCACAAGGGCGCGCTCGACGTCGTGCTCGGCGGGCGCCGCGGGTACGTCGTCGTGCAGGGCCGCGACCTCGTCGACGGGCGGGGCGGCAGCGTGGTGGTGGAGCGCGGGCTGGCGCAGCAGTGGGGGCTGAAGGTGGGGGCGCGGCTGTACGTGGCGCGGCTCGGCGCGCTGCGGGTGAGCGGGATCGCGGTCTCGCCCGACAACGTGGCCTACCCGCTGGCGAGCGCCGCCCGGGTCTATGTGACCGAGCGCGACGTGCAGGACGCGATCGGCTACCACGGCCGGCTCGGGCCCAACGTGGCGCTGCTGTGGCTGCACGATCCGAGCAAGGCGGACGTGACGCTGACCCAGGCGCGCGCGGTGTCGTTCGGGCTCGGGCGGCTGCAGTTCGTGACGCGGACGGGCGTGCAGATCCTGCTCTCGCAGGCCGCGGGGATCGTGATCTCGCTACTCGTGGCGTTCGCGCTGGTGGCGCTGGTGGCGGCGGGGACGATGCTGGCGGCGGGCGCGCACGCGGACGTCCAGCGGCGGCTGAGCGGCTTCGGCGTGCAGCGCGCGCTCGGCTTCCCGCCGGGGCGGATCGCGGCGCAGCAGGCGGTCGAGGCGAGCATGGTGGCACTGCCCGCGGCGGTCGTGGGGATCGCGCTCGGCGCGGTGATCGTGCGCGGGCCGGCCTCGGATCTGCTCGCCGCGCTCAACGAGCTGGGGCCCGGCTGGGCGCTCGTGCCGCCGCTCGCGCTCTGCGTGCTCGCCGTCGTGGCGGTCGTCGTGTCCGCCGCGACGTGGCCGGCGTGGCGCGCCGCGCGCCGGCCGCCGGTGGAGATCCTGCGCGGCGGCGACCTCGCGCGCCGCCCGCACCGGCGCGGCCGGCCGTGGTCGCGCGGGGGTGCCGCCGCCGCACGGCCCGGCGCCCGCGGCGCCCTCGCGGCGCGGCCCGGCGCCCTCGCGGCGCGGCCCGGCGCCACCGCCGCGCGGACTCGCGGCGCGCGCGCCTCCTCCCCCGGGAGCGGGCTGTTCGCGCTCGGCGTGCGGTTCTCCACCGCCGCGCGCGGGCGCTGGGTGGCGGCGGTCGCGACGATCGCGATGTGCGCCGGCGTGCTGACGCTGATGCTCGCGCTCGCGAGCTTGCTCGAGCGGCTGCGCGAGGATCCCGGGACGGTCGGCAAGCGCTACCAGGTCGCGGTGGCGCTGGACCACTCCCGGCTCGCCGAGGCGCGGCGAGTCCCGGGCGTGGGTGCGATCGGCGAGCGCTACAGCGTCGACGCGGCGGACTCGTTCCGGCTCGGCGAGCCGGTGCGGCTCGTCGCCTACCCGGGCGACCACACGCGCTTCGAGGCGCCGCCGCTGGCGGAGGGCCGCCGCATCCGCGGGCCGGACGAGGTCGAGGTCGGGCTCGGGATGGCGGACGCGCTCGGCCTCCAGCCGGGGTCGGTGCTGGCGGCGCAGCTCCCGCAGGGCGGCGAGGTGCGCTTCAGGGTCGTCGGCGTCGTGCGCGCGCTCGAGAACGACGGCCGGATCGCCTGGGTGAAGCCGGACCGGCTGCTCGCGCTGCGGCCGGACCTGACGCCGCAGGTGGTCGTCCAGCTCAAGTCCGGCGCGACCGCCGCGGCGGTGACGCAGCGACTGGTGGCGCTGGGTGCACGGCTGCAGCCCGTCGGAGCGGCGCAGACCGACAACGCGCACTTCCTCGCCGTGCTCGCGACCGTGCTGCGCGGCGTCGGCATCGCGGTCGGGCTCGTGTGCCTGTACGCCCTGATCCAGGCGCTGACCGTGACTGCGCGCGAGCGGCGCGGCGCGGTCGCGCTGCTGCGCGCCACCGGAGCGGACGCGCCGACGGTCGCGGTCGTCCTCGCCGGCGCGGCGATCGCCGTCGCGCTGCCGGCCGCGCTGCTCGGCGTCGTGCTCGAGCGCGCGCTGTTCGGCCCGCTCGTGGTGCGGCTCGCGGCCGGCTTCGCGACGCTCCCGCTCTCGCCCAGCGGCGGCCAGACCGCGCTCGTGATCGGCGGGCTGGCCGCGCTCGCGCTCGCCGCCACCGCGCTCGTCGCCCGGCGCGTGCTGCGCGAGCCGGTCGTCACGGGATTGCGGGAGGAGTGATGGCGCGCCGCGCGCAGACGCCCGCGCGGGGCGGCGGAGCGGCGGAGCGCGCGCCGGAGCCGGCGCGCGGCGTTGGGGCGCGCCGCCGGGCGGCGGCCGCGCTCGCCGTGGCGGCGCTGGCGCTCGCCGCCTGCGGCGACACGCGCCCGGCCAGCTCCCCGCCGGGCGGCTCGACGCTCGCCGCGACCCTGGTCGACCGCGACGGCGACGGGTTCCTGGAGCAGGGGCCGGGCGAGCCGTTCGTCGACCGCGGTGGTGACGCGGCGCCCGGCGCGACGCTCGCCACCTTCGCGCAGCTCACCGACACGCACGTGCGCGACGAGGAGTCGCCAGCGCGCGTGACCTTCCTCGACCGCCTCGGCGGGCGCTTCAATTCGACGTTCCGTCCGCAGGAGGCGTTCTCCACCCAGGTGCTCGACGCGGCGGTGCGCGCGCTCAACGCCGAGCACCCGCAGGCGGTCTTCGTGACCGGCGACATCGTCGACAACGCGCAGTCCAACGAGCTGACGATGGCGATCGACACGCTCAAGGGCGGGCGCGTGAACCCGAACTCCGGCGCGCCCGGCTACGACGGCGTGCAGGCGCCCGACTCCGCCGATCCCTTCTACTACCGGCCCGACCATGACGCCCCGACCCACCCCGGCGTCCTGAACGCGGCGCAGCGCCCGTTCACCGCGGCGGGGCTGCGCGCTCCGTGGTACCCGCTGGTCGGAAACCACGACGTGCTCGCGCAGGGAGAGGTGCCGCCCACGCGCGCGATCAGCGACTTCGCGACCGGGACCCGGCTCGCGCCGTCGCTGGACCCGAGGCTGCGGGTGCCGGCCGACGAGGGCGACGCCAAGCAGGCCGTCGCGCAACTGCTGGCGGGACAGCTCCCGCTCGACACCGAGTCGGTCCCCGCCGATCCCGACCGCCGGCTCGTCGCGCCCGGGGAAGCCGAGCGGCGGCTCGCGCAGGCGGCCGGCGACGGCGCCGAGCCGGGCGACTACGCGATCGACGTGGGCGCCCGCGTGCGCGCGATCCTGATCGACACCGTCCGCCGCGACGGCACATCGCGAGGTCGCATCACCCCGGCGCAGGTGGCATGGCTCGGCCAGCAGCTCGCCGCCGCCGGCGACCGCTACGTGATCGTGCTCAGCCACAACCCGCTCGATGCCTCCGAGGGCGGCCCCCAGGCGCTCGCCGCGCTGGACGCCGATCCGCGCGTGGTCGCCGCGATCTCCGGCAACCGCCACAAGAACGTCATCACGCGCCATAACCGCTTCTGGCTGATCGGCACGTCCTCGCTCGCCGACTTCCCGCAGCAGGCGCGGATGTTCCGGCTGCGCCGGGCGGGAACCGGCGTCGTGCTCGAGACCTGGATGGTCGACCACGACGGCCGCGGGCTGGCGGGCATCAGCCGCGAGCTGTCCTACCTCGACGCCCAGGGCGGGCGCCCGCAGCACTTCGCAGGCACCCGCGCCGACCGCAACGCCCGGCTCTACGTCGGGAGGTGAGAGCCCGGCCTGGGCGGCCGGCGCGGGGCGGGGCGAGGCGAGGCAGCGCAGGGCGAGACGGCGCGGGGCGAGACGAGGCCGGGCAGGCCGAAGCCGGGCGGGGCGAGACGAGGCGGGGCGGGGCGAGACGAGGCCGGGCGGGCCGAAGCCGGGCGGGGCGGGGCGAGGCCGCGCGGGCGACGCGGGGCTGGGGCGCGAGGGGCGTCCCTCGCCGGGCCGCGAGTTCACGAGGCGTCGCGCACTGCCGCGAACGCCCCGCGGAACTCGCCGAAGCATCGCCCTCTTGGGGGACCGATCGCCCTCCGGGCGATCCCGTCCCCCCGAGGGCGATGCGACTACCAGACGAAGTTGCCGTCGCCCGCAGCGCGGGCGAGGTGACCGGCGACCTCGGGCTCCTCGTTGAGCTTGGCACGGATGTTCGCGAGCGACTGCAGCTCGTCGTCACTCAGCCGGTTTACCGCCGCCTTCTGGTCCGCAGACAGGGCATCGAGGTCGAACCCCGCCGCCGTCAGGACATCCAGATCCGCCATGTACCTACCTCCTTCTGTCGGTTCGGCCGTAGCTCCATGCCCGGCCACGAACACTTCATCCGCCTCCGTTGCGGCGGCGGGAACGCCACTCCAACCGGCGGGCGCAAGGCGAGCACGACGAGGCCGAGCGCCGCGAGCGCCCCGCCTGCCACCGTGAAGACGAAACCGACGCTCTGCCATTCGGCGAGCGCCGCGCCGGCGATCGGCGCGAACATCTGAAAGCCCGTGGGGATCGCGGTCGCCGTGGTGCTCACGCGCCCCATCAGCGCGGGCGGCGTCTCCTTCTGGATGATCGTCGGCGCCGCGACGAGCACGCCCGCGGATGCGAAGCCGACCACCAGCAGCACCGGCGTCCACACGATCGGCGGCGCGTCGAGCGCCGTGATCAGCCCGACGCCGATCAGCGCGACCATGCTGCCGATCACGATCTTGGCGGCGCCCATCAGCACGAACGGGTTGAGCTCGCCCGCGTAGCGGCCGACGGCGATCGTGCCGAGCACGCCGCCCGCCCCGATCCCGGCCACCGCGAGTCCGAACAGCGACTTGGAGACGCCGAGCTCCTTGAACGCCAGCGGCGACAGCGAGTCGAACGCGAACAGCAGGAAGAGCGCCGCGGCGAAGCTGCCGATCGCGACCATCAGCGCGCGCCGGCTAGCGATGTACGCGAACCCCTCGCGCAGCTCTTCCCAGTAGCCGCCCGCCTCCTCCTCGTCGGAGTCCTCCTCGACCGGCACCGAGACCGGCCGCAGGTTGACGAGGATCGCGGCGGAGACCAGGAACGTCGCCGAGTCCACGGCGAACGCCGCGCGCGGGCTCGTGAGCGCCACCAGCAGACCGCCCAGCGCGGGACCGATGACCTTCGTCGACTGCAGCACGAGCTGGGAGAGCGAGTTCGCGGCGTGCAGCTGCTCGTCGGGCACGACGACGCGGATCGTCGCCTGCTCGGCGGGCGTGAAGAACGTGCTCAGCGAGACCTTGATCGCCACCAGCAGGAGCAGCACGCCCAGGTTCGGTGCCACCACGAGCCCCGCGACGACCGCCGCGCGCCCGAGGTCGGCGCCGATCATCACCGAGCGCTTCGGCCAGCGATCGACCAGCACGCCCGAGAACGGCGCGACGAAGATCCACGGCACCGCGAGCACGATCGAGAGCGCCGCCAGCGCGCCGGCCCCTTGTGCCACTGGTACGCGATCAGCACCGCCAGCGCGAGGAAGTCGAGCCAGTCGCCGACGTTGGAGACGACCTGGCCAGAGAACAGCAGCCGGAACTCGCGCAGGCGCAGCGGCCCGGTCACGCGACCTCTTCGACCACCGGCGCAGCTTCGAGGATCTGAGCGAAGACGTCGACCGCCGCCTGCATCGTGTGCAGGCCGCTGAGCCCCATCAGCGACTCGTGCCACGGCGTCAGCGGCAGCGAGTCGATCGCGGCGTAGAGCTCGCGCTTGTGCCTGATGTCGAGCTTCTCGTGGCGGCGCACGGCGCGGAAGCCGTCGGCCGGATGGCCCGTGAGCCCCTGCAGCCGGTCGGCGAACCCGGGCTGTGGCGAGTAGCCCTCGAGCACCGCCATGTGGCCGAGCAGCGACACCGGTGCACGTGGCGCAGCCAGTAGTACTGCGCGCCGACGAGCACGGCGACGTTCGGCGACGGGATCTGCGCGCGCGCCGCGGCGACGTCGCCGCCGACCGCCGCGAGGTCCTCGAGCAGCCACTCGTCGTGGCCGGCCTCCTCGGGCGCGTGGTGGGAGAGGTACGGCACGAGCAGCCGGCAGACCTCGTCGTCGACCGCGCGGGCGCGCTCCGCCGCGGCCTCCATCAGCGACACCGCCGAGCGCACCACGCCGTGCATCGTCGTCAGGTAGACGGGATACAGCGCGCGCACCTGCGGGCTGCGCCAGATCCGGTCGGCCGTGACCTGCACGGCGGGGTACGCGAGCTCGAGCTTCGCGCGCAGACGGTCGCTGGCTGTACTCACCGGACGAGAACGGTCGAGATCGCGTCGATCAGGGGGTCCGGCTCGGGGTCCGCGGCCGTGCGGTCGAACAGCTTCCAGCAGAGGTCGCAGATGCGCGTGAACTCCTGGTCCGCCAGGTCGGCGAAGCGCGGGTGGCGGGTCAGCGCGCCCGGGCCGACGCCGCCGACGGCGCGCAGCAGCGGGTCGGCTGCGAAGGCGTCCATCGCCTCCGTCACCCCGGTCGTGGTCGTCGCGCGCCGGCGCAGCGCGGGCGGCCCCCAGCCCATGATCACGCTCTCGTTGCAGCAGGCGGTGATCACGCCGTCGTAGCGGATCATCGGCGACGCGACCATCGTGCACGGCTGGAAGGCACGGCCCGGCATATGCGCCGTGCGCGTGAACACGTCGGCGCCGCGGCCGGCGGTGAGCGGCGTCAGCGGGCGCAGCTCGGCGTAGTCGGCGTAGCCCTCGCCGAACGCCTCGCGCAGCAGGTTGCGCGCCTGCTCGACCATGCCGCCGCTGTCGATCACCTGCACGACGATCCACGCGCCCGCCGCGGCGATCGCGCGCGCCGCGTTGACGTAGTGGCCGTCGCCGATGCCCTCGGCGTGGAACGCGTCGGTCGAGAGGAAGACGGTCTCCGAGCGGTCGAGCACGTCGGCGATCCACGCCGGCGGCTGCGGGCGCGTCGCCCACACGCCGCTCGTGTAGATGACGAGCTTCTTGCCGGCCTCGGGACGCGGCGGGCCGCGAGCGTGAGCCCGCGGCGCTCCACGAACGGCTCGCCGCCCGAGATGCCGACGACCTCGAGCGACTCCTGCTCGCACAGCCAGTCGACGAGCTGCTCGAACACCACGAAGTCGGTGATCGTCGGGCTGTCGCGGCGCGAGTCGACCGAGCAGTGCGCGCACCCGACCGGGCAGCGGTCGGTGATGAACAGCAGCGTCGAGCGACGGCGCTGGTGACGGATGTCCTCGATCTCGCGCCAGCCGAGCCTCATGCGCCGAGCATCACGAGGTCGGCGTAGGCCGCGAGCCCGTAGCGGCGGGCGAACGACTTCGGTCCGGCGTCGGGCTGCAGGGCGACGATCTGCTCCTCGAACACGCGCGCGCCCGGCCCCGCCATCATCTCCTCGACGCGCGCGGAGAGCAGTACGTCGGTCGACATGTGCTGGCACGTCGCGCAGTAGCCGTCGCAGTCCACGACCCCGCTGCCCTGGCGGTCGACCATGTACTCCGGCCCGTAGGTGCGGATCGCGCGCAGCATGCTCGAGGCCAATGCGCGGCGCTTGACCGTGCCCCAGCCGTCGGTGTCGGCGTGGCCGAGCCGCAGATGGTCGGGCGCGGGTCCGTCGACCACGTCGTCGTTGCCGCACGCGACGATCGTGCCGTCGAACGCCACCAGCGGCCAGGCGGCGAGCGTGCACGGCTCGGGGTCGGCCGAGCGCGGCGCGACCGAGACGCCCTGCTCGAGCCATTCCAGTGCCCGGCCGACGGCGTTGACGCCGTTGACCAGCATCGGGATCCGCCCGTCGAAGCGCGCCCGCACCTCCTCGGTGCGCTCATTCAAATAGGGGTCGTGCGCGTCGAGCCCGACGATGTGGACGCTGAGGTCCTTGCCCTCGTCGAGCAGCGTCTCCAGCACGCGGTAGACGTCCTCGCGCCGGACCTCGCGCTCGTGGAAGACGTCGAGGCTGACGCTGAAGTGGTCGAGCGCGTCGATGGCGCGCTTGATCGGCGGCGGGATGCAACTCGTCTAGTGCGGAGAGCAGTTTCAGGCCCGCCTCGCGGCGCGAACCGGACAGCCGCTCGAGCGCCGCGGCGATCCTCGCGACGACCAGGCTCTCGGCGTCGCCGTCGTCGAGCACGCGCTTCGCGCGCCGACTCGCGTGCACGACCGAGAGCGCGATCGCGGCGTGGTTGGCGAACATCCCGAGCAGCTCGACCTCGTTGGCGGTGGCGAACTGCGAGCGCCGGCGGTCGAGCACGTTGAGCACGCCGATCGTCTCCTCGCCGTGGTGCAGCGGCGCCGCCATCAGGACCTTCGGGACATAGCCGGTGCGCTCGGCGATGGCGCGCGCGAAGCGCGGGTCCTGCGTCACGTCCTCGACGATCATCGACTCGCCCGAGGACAGCACCCAGCCGGCGATCCCGGTGCCGGCCGGCAGGCGCTGGCCGACGATCGTGCCCTCGCCCTCGCCGGACACCGCCTCGAACACGAGCTCGTGCGTCTCGGGGTCGTAGAGCATGATCGACGCGGCCTTGGCGTCGAAGATCGCGCGGGCGCTCGCGACGATCGACTGCAGCAGCGCAGCGTGGGTCGCATCGGCGCCCAGCACGCCCGCGGCCACCGCGCCGGTCAGCCGGTCATCGGATCGGGTCATGCGGCGCTCCTCACGTTGTTGGCCGACGCCCGCAACAGGCTCTTGAGCTCGAACGGCGTCACGCCCGGATGCGCGCCGAGCATCAGCGTCGCGATGCCGGCGATGTGCGGCGTCGCGAAGCTGTTGCCGGTCGCCCGGATGGTCGAGTGCTCGAGCCACGCCAGGTCCACGTTCACGCCGCACGCGAGGAACTCCACGGGCGGGTCCGCGCAGGCGTGGAACTCGTACGGGTCGGCGCCGGAGTGGCTGCCGACCGAGACCACCGCGGGGAATCGCCATGGGTAGCTCGCGACCCATGTTGTGCGCGGCGGACACGATCAGCGTGTTCTTGAAGTACGCGCGGTCGGCCAGCTCATGCAGGTCGGAGACGAAGTGGCTCTTGGTCGTCGAGAGGCTGAGGTTGATGACGTCATAGCGCTGGTCGATGGCCCACTCGAGGCCGGCGAGCAGTATCGCGCCGGCGCCCGGTCAGGTCGCGCCCGAGCGTGCGGACGCTGTAGATCTCGCACTCGGGCGCGAGCGAGCGGATGATCCCGGCACACGCGGTCCCGTGCCCGAACAGATCGCCCTCCTCGTCTTCGATCACGTTGCGGTCGGCGTCGAACGCCACCGCGCCCTGGATCCCGGCGACGCGCGGATGCGTGCCGTCGACGCCGCTGTCGATCACGCACACGCGTACGCCCTTGCCGGTCCCGGCGCGCCACGCGTCGTCGGGCGGGAACGGCGAGTGCAGCCGCGTCTGCTGCGCGGCGTCGCGATCCAGGCTCCAGGCGGGGAGGGAATCGTCCTGGGCCATGGCCGGATCGTACGCAAGGTAGTGTCGCGGGATGCACGCCAAGCCCGCCGCCGACCTCGATCACGCGTTCTGGGCGGACGTCGACCGCCACGTCATCCGCTACGCCGCGGGCCCGTTCACGCCCGAGATCATCGCCCGCGCGGAGGGCAGCTTCCTCTACACGGAGAGCGGCCGCCGCCTGCTGGACTTCACGTCGGGACAGATGAGCGCGATCCTCGGCCACTCGCACCCGGCGATCGTCGCCACCGTGCGCGAGGCGGTCGGCACGCTCGACCATCTGTTCAGCGGGATGCTCAGCCGGCCGGTGGTGGACCTGTCGCGGCGGCTTGCGGAATCGCTGCCCGACCCGCTCGAGCGCGTGCTCCTGCTCACGACCGGCGCCGAGTCCAACGAGGCCGCGCTGCGGCTCGCCAAGCTCGTGACCGGCCGCTTCGAGGTCGTCAGCTTCAGCCGCTCCTGGCACGGGATGACGCTGGGCGCGCAGAACGCGACCTACAGCGCGGGCCGCGCCGGCTATGGCCCGGTCGCGCCCGGCAACTTCGCGATCCCCACGCCCAACGCCTACCGGCCCGATTTCCTCGACGGCGCGGGCGAGTTCGACTGGCGCCGCCAGCTCGACCACGCCTTCGACCTGATCGACGCGCAGTCGGTCGGCAGCCTGGCCGCCTGCCTGGTCGAGACGATCCTCAGCTCGGCCGGGATCGTCGCGCCGCCGCCCGGCTACCTGGCGGCGCTGCGCGACCGCTGCCACGAGCGCGGGATGCTGCTGATCCTCGACGAGGCGCAGACCGGGCTCTGCCGCACCGGCGACTGGTACGCGTTCCAGCACGACGGGGTCGTCCCGGACATCCTGACGCTGTCCAAGACGCTCGGCGCCGGGCTGCCGCTGGCCGCCGTCGTGACGAGCGCGGAGATCGAGGCCGCCGCACACGAGCGCGGCTACCTCTTCTACACGACGCACGTGTCGGACCCGCTCGTCGCGGCGGTCGGCAACACCGTCCTGGACGTGCTGCGCGACGAGGACCTCGCGGCGGCGGCGCGCGCGCTGGGCGAGCGCCTCGGCGGGGGCCTGCGGTCGCTGATGGACCGCCACGAGGTGATCGGTGACGTGCGCGGGCGCGGGCTGCTGCAGGGGCTCGAGCTGGTCGCCGACCGCGTGACCAAGACGCCGGCGCCCGAGCTCGGCGCCGCCGTCACGGCGCGCTGCCTGGAGCTCGGCCTGCACATGAACATCGTGCAGCTGCGCTCGATGGGCGGGACGTTCCGGATCGCCCCGCCGCTGACCAGCACGCCGGAGGAGATCGACCTCGGGCTGGAGATCCTCGATCAGGCGCTGGGCGACGTCGCGCGGTGACGGCGGACGGCGAGCAGCGCGCCGCCGGCGAGCGCCGCGAGCACGGCGGCGATCAGCACGAACTTGAGCGCGGAGCTCCCGCCGACGTTCGCCCCGTGCAGTGCCGCGAGCTTGACCACCGCCGTGTCGCCGGCCGCGGCGAGGTCCTTGCGCGAGCGCTCCGGCGCCGGCAGTGACCGCAGCAGCGCCGCGTCCTTGCCGGTCGCGAGCGCCTTCTCGCACGGGCCGACGCCGGGCACCGGCAGGCAGTGGTAGATGCCGTAGCCGTTGGGCATCACGACCAGCAGCCAGTCGCGGTTGAAGTTCGCGAGCTCCTGCGCGAGGAACTTCGCGTAGATCTGCGGGCGCCGGTAGAGCAGGCCGGCCGAGCCGAGGTCGTAGTCGTGCTCGATCAGCGCCACCCGCACCGGATAGCCGGCCGCGCGCGCGGTCGCGATCGTCCGCGCCAGCGCCGCCGTGCTCTTCGCCGGCAGCTTGACGTAGTAGGGCTCGAAGACGCGCGCCTTGATCAGCACGTCGCTGGCCGGGTCGCCGTCGGCGCGCGCGCTCGCCGCGAACGCCAGCGCGCACGCGACGGCCGCCAGCACGAGCCTCACTGCAGCGAGTCGGTGCGCAGCGACCGGTTCCAGGTGAACGCCCCGTCGGAGACCTCGAGGATCACCCGGTTGTCATACAGCAGCGTGTGGTCGCGCGCGAAGCGGACGACCCCGAGGAAGTTCGTGAAGTTGACGTCGAGCTGGTTGAGCGAGGCCAGGACCTTCTGGTTGTCGGTGCTGCGCGCCTTGTCGATCGCGTGCGCGAGCGCGCGCACCGAGTCGTAGGCCTGCAGCGCGTCGAAGCCCGGCGGCCGGTGATAGGCGGCCTTGAACGCCGCCAGGAAGTCCGCCGCCGTCGGCGTGTTCTCCGCGGTCGCGGTCGCGGTCACGAACGCGCCGTCGGCGCCGTGCGGCCCGGCGGCCTGCAGGAACGCCGGGCTCTCTGACTCCGCCGACGCCGTGAACGTGCCGGTGTAGCCGTTGGCGTGCAGCGCCTTGACGAGCGCGCCGCCGGTCGCGGCCGCGCCCGCCCAGTAGACGAAGTTCGGCTTGGCCGCGATCGCCGCCTTGGCGATCACGTCGAGGTCGGCGCCGGGCTTGGCGGTCTGCAGGCTCACGACGCGCGGCGCCTCGTCGACCAGCGAGATCACGTTCTTGACCAGCGCCTGCGCGTCCGGCGAGCCGTCGGACACCACGGCCAGCTTCTGCGCGCGCCGGTAGTTCATCCAGAACACCGCCGACAGCGCCTCCTGGTAGGGCGTGCCGTTCATCAGGAAGGTCGACTGCGCGTCCTGGGAGACGAGGTCGCCGCGGTTGGCCGACGTGACCAGGAACGGGAGCCCGCTCGCGTCGATCACCGGTACCTCGCGCTCGGCGGCGTCGTCGCACATACCGCCGACCACGCCGGCGACGCCGCTGCCCTCCCCCAGCGCCTTGGCGGCCTCGTAGGCCACCTGCGGCTGGCACGCGTCGTCGACGACGTTGAGCTCGAGCCTGTGTCCGAGCACGCCGCCCTTCGCGTTGATCTGGCGCGCCGCCAGGCTCGCGCCGTCCTGCAGGTCGCGCCCGCGCGCACCCAGCGGCCCGGCGTGCTCGACGGGCGCCAGCACGCCCAGCGTGACCTGCCCGTGCAGCGCGGGGGCGCCGGCGGACTTCTTGCCGGAGCCCCCGCAGCCGGCGGCCGCTCCCGCGACCGCCAGCACCGTCAACGCGATCCTGCCTTGCATGCCTTACGGGTTCGTGATGGACAGCGTGAACGTCAAGGTCTTCGCGTAGGACCCTGTCCGCGGCGCGTCGGTCGCCCCGACGTGCTGGGAGAAGTTCAGCGTCACCTGGTCGTTGCTCGCCGGTGCCGCGTAGGTCAGCAGCGAGGTGGGACTCGCCGAGCCGCCGACATCCGCGAAGGCGCCGCCGACGCCGTTGGCGCTCGAGGCCTTGGCGTGCAGCGCCGAGGGCATCGAGAACGTCCCGTTGACCAGGTGTCCGGTCGCCGTCGCCGACGCGTCGGCCACCGACAGCGTGGCGTCGCCCGCCGAGGACACGACGTTGGCGGTCGTGGACGCCGCGTAGTCCTTCAGCACGCCGGGAGTGAACGGGCTGAACACCGCGCCCGCGCCCATCGTCAGCGCCAGCGTGGCCGGCACTGAGCCGCCCGCGCCGCCGTCCGCCGTCGTCCACACGCCGGCCGTCTGCGAGCTCGAGCAGGAGTTCCAGCACACCTTCGGCTGGATCGTGCCCTTCACGTCGCCTGTGTACTTCAGGACGTCGATGCCGCGGCTGTAGTCGGCGACGTAGATGTAGCGGTCATGCCAGTAGGCGGCCGAGGCGTTGTTGGCCGTCTGGGCCGGGTTGCCGCCCTGCGCCGCGATCGACGGGATGCGGATGTACGCGACCTGCGTCGGCTTGGCCGGATCCGACAGGTCGAGGATGCGCGTGCCCTGGCCGTAGAACGCGATCGCGACCATGTTGCCGAGCACCGTGAACCAGTGCGCGGAACAGCTCGCGGTCGGGTTGGAGCCGGGCTGGTCCTTGGCCGTGTACTCGCCGACCGTCTTGAGGAAGAAGCGGTTGTTGGAGCTCAGGCCCGGGTCCCAGTCCTCGCCGTTGTAGCTGTTGGCGAGGCTCGCGACCACGAAGTGGCCGGGGCCGCCGCTGCTCGTCGACGTGCAGCCGACGACGTTCTCCTGGGTGATGTACTGCAGGTCGGTCTTCTTGTAGGTCTGCCCGTCGGACGCCGTGACCGTCGACGGGGAGTGGTCCGACGCCGCCTGGGTCACGTGGTAGGAGTTGTGCTCCAGGATGTTGGTCGCGAACACCGGGTCGTTGGAGTGCACGCTGCCGCCCGCGTACGGGACCGGGTCGGTCGCCGAGGCGTAGCGGTCGGTGTTGGTCGTCGGGTCGTGGTGCAGGCCGTTGGTGAAGAAGCCGCGCACGCCGCCGAAGCCGGACGTCCAGGCGATCCCGTTCTGGTCGACGTCGACGCTGTGCGTGTAGGCCGTGGTGTTGTTGTTGCGCTTCATGTCGACCGGCTGCGCGTACGTGTACGGATGGTTGACGTCGCGCACGTCGGTCACGTAGACGGGCACGCCGGTCCACTCGGGGTGCAGCACGCCCGCGATGTCCTGCGGCTGGCCGGTGACGTGCGAGCCGTTGTTGGCCGGGCCGACGGTCCACAGGTAGCGGCAGTCGTTGATGCAGGTCTCGGTGTGGCCGGCCGGCACCCACTGGTAGGTGACGAGCTGCGGGTGCCACGGGTCCTTGACGTCGACGATGTAGACGCCGGTGCGCCCGCCCGGATGGTTGCTGTTGCCGAACGAGCGCGGGTCGCGGGCCATGAAGACGAGCTTGCGCTTCGGGTCCACGGTGGGGTTCTCGCCCTCGTAGAAGCGCGCCGCGGTGTCGGCCGGGCCGTGCTCGTCGGCGCCGCGCATCAGCTGCGCGGCCGGGATCGAGGACGTGAAGAGCGGCTTGGTCGGGTCCTTGAGCGACCAGATCGAGAGGCCGCCGGTACCGTCGCCGATCAGGAAGTCGTAGCCCAGGTTCTCGTAGTGGATGAAGTTCGCGCCGGCGAAGTTCCCGTTCGTGCCGCGCGAGTTGTACAGCCACTGGATTTTGTCGCTCTGGACCGTGCTGTTCGCGGTGTTGTGCGAGTCCGCCGGGGGCGTGAAGTCGGCCGGCTCGGAGGCCGGGCCCTTGCCGGCGGACTGCAGCGACGTCAGCTCCTTCGCGGCGTTGGCCTGCGCGGCGGCGCAGTCGGCGGCGTCGGCCGCGGCGGACGTCGCCTTGGCGACGCTACCCGGCGCGGCATCGCGCGCCTTGGCGGACGCGGCCGCGCCCGCGCAGGCCTGCGCGGCGAGGTCGTTGGCGCGATCGACGGTCGCCTGCGTCGTCTCCACCTGGGTTGCGGGATCGTCGGCGGGGCCCGCGGGCGGCCCCGCGAACGCTGCGCCGGTACCCAGCGTCTGCAGCAGGATCGTCGCCCCCAGCAACGACCCCACGGCCACAGTTCTGCGGCCAAACATATGTGGTTGATCCCCCTCCGAGTTGACCCGGGATGTGCACCCGCGAGCCTAAAGGGAACAGCATCGTCCGGTTAATCGGTTTGTCAGCTGAGAAGGCTCAACGCCACGAAGAGCGCCACGATTCCGGCGGCGAGCGCCAGCAGCGCGGCGAGCAGGCGCGGCGCGGTCATCCGGCCGCGTGGTCGAGCACGGTGACGCTGAACGGCCGGGCGGCGCGCGGCTCGACGTCGAACGTGAGGCCCCAGCGGCCGACCATGACCAGCGCCGGCGTCTCGCGGCCGTAGCTGCCGGGCGCGGTCTCGGTGAGGCGGTAGGCCTGCTCGCCCATCTCCATGTCGAGCATCGCGAAGCTCGCGGTGACGGTCGCGCCGCGCACCGGCGCGCCGTCGCGGCGCAACTCGACCGCGAAGCGGTTCGCGGCCGCCGCCTGGTTGGGGCTCACGCGCAGGTCGAGCGTGTAGCCGGCGCGCTCGATCCGCCGTGCGACCGGCCCGGGACCGACCGTCGCGGCGGGCCTGCCGAGCGTGGCCAGCGCCTTGGCCGGCGGCGCCAGGCTGGTCAGCACCGCGGCGGCGAACATGGCGCCGGCCACCAGCGCGGCCTCGCCGGCCAGCAGCCGGCGCAGCAGCGGGGCGGCGTCGGCGCGCCCGGCGAGCAGCCGCGGGCGCGTGCGCAGGAGGTTGACCGCGGCGAGCGCCAGCGCGGCCACCAGCAGCGCGATCTTGACCAGCAGCGTGCGGCCGTAGCCCGTCTGCCACAGCGACGCGAGCGTCGGCAGGTGGATCACCGACGCCGCGGTGCCGGTCGCGATCAGCACCAGCACGGAGCCCAGCGCGGCGTTGGAGAACCGCGGCACGACCGTGGCGAGCGTGCGCTTGCGGCTGCGGGCGAGCACGATCAGCCCGAGCACGCCGCCGATCCAGACCGCGCCGGACGCGAGGTGCAGCGCGTCGAGCGCGATCGCGAGGCCGCGCGGCGAGGCCGTCCCGGCGTGGCCGGAGACGCCCGGGACGAGCAGGGTCGCGGCGGCCGCCAACAGCGCCCCGGTGGTCGCCAGCAGCGCGGCGATCGAGCGCCGCGGGCGCTCCGGCCGGTCGAGCCAGATCGCGATCCCCGCCGCGAACACGAACAGCGCGAGGCACAGCTCGAGGTCCAGGTAGCCGCGCCCGAAGGCGGAGACGTCGAGCAGCGGGCCGATCGCCGAGAGGTCCAGCGGCGAGCGCAGGGAGAACTGCGCGGTGGCCAGCACGACGTAGACGGGCGCGGCGGCCAGCGCGACGGCGGACGCGAGCGCGAACGCCCGCGTGACGGCGCGCAGCCCGTCGCCGGCGGGGCGCGCGATCAGCGCGCGCAGGACGAACAGCCCGATTGCGGCCATCGCGGCGAGCAGCACGACCCAGCGCGCGGCGAGCAGGCGCGGCGTCGCGGCGGTCTCGGAGATCGACGGAACCGCGAACTGCGGCGCCGGGCCGGGGTTGGGACCGACCGCGAACGTGAACGCGCCGCGCACCGGGTGGCCGTCGACCGAGATCACGCGCCAGTAGACGAGGTACCAGCCCTCCGCGAGGCGCTTGAGCGGGACGCTGAGCGTGGTGCCGCTGCGCGCCGGCGCGCCGGCGGTCTGCTGACGGCCGGCCGCGTCGGTCACCGAGATGCCGGCGAAGCGCGGCTCGACCGCCTCCGTGTACGTGAGCGCGACAGCGCCCGGCGGCTGGAGGGCGACGCCGCTGGCCGACGGCACGGTGCGCACGAGCGCGGCGTGCGCCTGCGCTGTCGCCGGCAGCGCCAGGGCGAGCGCGGCCGCCAGCAGCGCCGCCCACCTCACGCCAGGTCTCTTCCCCCGGCGCGGAGCAGCAGCGCGACCGCGCCCGCGACGAGCGCCGCCACGGCGATCACGAACGCGACGACGGCGAGCGTGGAGCTGCCGTCGCCGCTCGCCGACTTGACCTCGACGGCCGGCGCGGGCGCGTCCGAGCTCTCCGGCCCGGTCCAGTCGACGACGCTGCCGTCCGAGTACGTCTGGCGGACCGCGAACGTGAGCCGGCCCGTGCGTGCGGGCTGCGCGAGGAATCCGAACACCGCGTCCTCGCCGGCGGGGACGCGCCCGCCCGACCACGTGACCTTGTGGATCACGACGTCCTCGCCCGAGCCGGTCTGGTCGGCGGCGCGCCGCCAGCCCGGGGCCGGCACGAACGAGTCGATCGCGAACCCGTCCGGCGGCGTCAGCTCGATCTGCGTCGTCGTCGCGCCCGCCTTCTCGGTCGGCACCGCGAGCGTGAACAGCTGGGTCACGCCCGCCTTGGCCTCGGGCGGGCTGACGTTGGCGTGCGCCGACGCGCTCGCGCTCGCGGCGAGGGCGAACGCCGCGGCCAGCGGCAGCGCGAGCCGGCGGCGCACGTTCAGCTCACCTTGAGCGTGAACGGCGCCGTGATCACGCGCCCGTCGGCCTTCGTCTGCACGAACAGCCGCCACGTACCCGCGACCGGGACGAGCACGCCGACCTGCAATTTCCCCGGCGCCGCCGACGTGCCGGTCACCTGAGCGCCGCCGAGCGTGCTCGTGCAGCCGGTCGTCCCGGGCGCGCAGACGTGGGTGTGGAAGTAGTCAAGCGAGCCGGCGCGGAAGAAGATCGCGTGCGCCAGCGCGCCGTACCAGGGCGTGAACGTCGCGGGCCTGCCGTCGCGCCCGGTGACGGCGATCGTCATCAGCGCGGCGCTGACCGCCTTGAGGTCCGGCCGCCGTGGATCGCGACCGTGTAGCCATCGACCTTGTCGCTGGCGGCGTAGGCGGGCAGCGGCGCCTCCTTGGCCTTGCCGGCGACCGTGATCCAGCGAAACAGCTGGAAGTTCTTCTGCATGCCCGGCGCGGCCGGATACGCGTCGACCACGATCCGATAGCGCCCGGGCGCGGGGAACGTGACGGTGTCGGCGATCGTCCCGTCCGCGGCGACCGGCGGGTGGTGGTGGATGATCGCCGAGAGGTCGTCGCGCACGAACAGCAGGTGCACGCCGGTGTGCGGCCCCGAGCCCTGCGCGTAGTCGGTCAGCGGCTTGCCGTCCGGCTGGCGGATCGCGAACGACACCGCGACCGGCCTGCCGGCCCGGATCGCACCCGCCGGCGCGAAGCCCGCGAGCGCGAACGTCCTCGCGGCGCCCGGCACGGGCAGCGGCGCCGCCGACCCGCCGCCGCCGCACGCGGCGGCCACGAGGGCAGCGACCGTCAACGCGGCGAGCCGCAGCACCCTGGACCCCATCGCGGCAACAATAGCCCCGTGCCGACACGGCGAACCCTCGTGCTGCTCGCCGCTCTCATCCTCGCCGCGGGGTGCGGCGCGCCGTCCGAGCCCGCGCCGCCGGCGGGCCTCATCGCGGTCCCGATCGGCGCCGGCCGCGCGTTCGTGCCCGCCGCGCGAGCGCCGCGGTCATGCTCGCGCGGCCCGGTCGCCGGCCGCTACCGCGCCCACGTCGAGCTGTTCGCCCGCCGCCGGGCGATCGTCGTCCCGGCCGGCATCGGCCTGCCGTCGCCGCCGGCCAGCCGCGCGACCGGCACGGCCTGCCGCGCGACGCTGCGCACGCTCGACCCGTCCGGCGTCGTCGACTTCGACCGCGCCGGTCTGCACCTGCACGACCTGTTCGCGGTCTGGGACGAGCCGTTCGGCCCGCGCCGCCTGCTCTCGTTCGACGGTCCGGTGCACGTGCACGTCGGCGGCGTGCCGGCGAGCGCCGATCCGCCGCTGCGCGACGGCGCAGAGATCGTCGTCGAGTCCGGCGGCTACGTCATCCCGCACCGCGGCTTCCTGTTCCCCCCGCGCCGCTGATCGGACCCGGATCTGGAAGATTGGCAGCGTTTTCTCCGGTGGTGGGGGATGCGCTGGTTGGCGCTGCCCCGGAGCCCGCGACGGTCGTCTCGCGAGGCCACGTGAGCCCGCGATCGGCACGTCGACCTGCCCCAGAAGGTCCGCGACCCCGGCTGCGTCCTCTGAGCGGCAAGAAGCGCATCCTGGTCGACGAGTCGGCGTGGTTCAAGCTCCAGAAGCAGGCGAAGCGGTTGCGCGAGATCGAACGCGACATGCCGCGCCTGGTCAAGGATCTCCGGCAACGCGTGGAGGTCGACCTCGAGCGCGTGACCGCGCAGGTCGAGGAGCGCGAGCGCCGCGTCGACGCCGTCGTCGCCGGGCTGAGCGAGCGCTCGAGGGAGTTCGAGACCGAGGTCCAGGATCGGCTCAGCGCGCAGCGCCGGCACTTCGAGCGCACGCTTCGCGACACGGCCGGCGAGCTGCGCCTCGAGACGCGCGAGCAGCTCGCCGATCAGGAGCACGTACTGCGCGGCGAGATCGAGACCGAACGCCGTCGCCGCCGCGAGGAGCTGCAGCAGGTCTCGACGCGTATGGACGCGCTCGAGCAGCGCGAGGAGCAGGCCGCCGCCGCCGCGCGGGCGCTGCTCAGCGACGGGCAGGCGATCCATGACGTGATCCGCGACGAGCTGCCGCACGAGCAGCTGGCGCCGGGCGAGCTCGCACGCCTGCAGCGGCGCCTGGACGCCGCTGAGGAGAGCCTCGCGCAGGGCAGCTCCCAGGCCGCGCGCGCCACGTCGCAGGAGGCCTACTTCTCGCTCAGCCCCTCGAGCTGCGCGTCGAGCTCGTGCTGCGCGACCGCGAGTGGCGCGCCGAGCTGCTCGCCGCCCGCCGCGCGCTGAGCCGGCAGCTCACGCTGATCGAGCACGATGCCGAGCTCGAGGTGCGCGACGAGGACGATCGCGTGCTCGACGACGTGCGGCTCGACGTCGACTTCTGGACCGACGGCGCGCTGGCACGCCTGCGCGGCGACGTCGAGGCCGCCCTGGCCGCGCTCGGCGAGGGCGAGCTGCCGATGGACGTCGCCGGGCTGCGCGACGTCGTCGAGCGCCGCGCGCCGGAGTTCGAGGAGCGCCTGCTCGACCTCGTCGAGCAGGCCCGGCTCGAGCAGCTGGCCTCCCAGGTGCGGGTCAATCTCGCCGACGCCGTGGTCGAGACGCTCGACCATCGCGGCGGCTACGTGTTCGTCGACGGCACGTACTCCGGCGACGACCAGCGGCAGGCGTTCTTCGCCAAGCTCGTCCATCAGGACGGCAGCGAGATCGTCGTCGACGTGTCGCCGGAGGCGCCCGGCTCGGGGGGATGCGTCCTGCGGCTGCTCTCCTACGATCGCGGCCACGCTTCCGAGGAGGATCGCGTCGACCGGGCGCGCGCGATCGCTGTCGAGCTGCGCGGCCAAGGGCTGGATGTCGACGAACCGGAGGCCGAGCCGGGCGAGCCCGATCCTGAGTACCGGGACCTCGAGGCGATCCGGCATCGCGAGCTCCCGCGGGCGGCCAACCGCAGCTGACCGTGGGGCTCGCCGTCGAGGAGGGTCGGCCCGCCGCGGCCGCGGAGAGGGTCTCGTTCCGGATACCGGGCGGCGACCCGCTGTTCGTCGTCCACGGGCCGGGGGTGGACGACACGTTCATCGGCCGCGACTACCGCTTCCGGGGGATCCAGGAGGTGCTGCTCGAGCTGCTCCGCGACGCCGGCTACGAGCGCGTCGTGTTCAGCTCGCTTCAGCAGCCGGTGTTCTTCCTGGACTCCGCTTCGAGCGCGGCCGCCCGGCCGCGGCGCGCTGCGCCGCGCCGCCGAGGGCTGATGCGGGAGGGACTCAGTGGGCCGCTCGGCCGCCGGATCGTCCGCGGCGATCCGGCTGTCGAGGCCCTCCGGCGAGAGGCGCCCACCGCGCTGACCGACCCCCACAGCATGATGATGCTCGACCACTTCATGCGCCAGCATGAGCTGCCGACCGCCGTCGTGCTCACGCAGGCCGAGGAGCTGCTGCGGTTCGGGCGTGCAGAGCGCGCGCTGGCCGCTTCCGTCGCGGGCTGGAGCGAGTTCGGCAGCGGACGCAACGTGTGCGTGCTCGTCTTCAAGCGCGCGACGCTCGAGGACGTGGCGCAGTTCGTCCGCGACGGCCGCCGGCTGCCGCGGCTGGAGGCCTACCTCGACGAGCAGCGCGCCCGGGGCGCCGGGGCCCGAGCCACCGCCGGCATCGGCTATCCCGACGGCGAGGAGCTCGAGCGCCTCGTACACGTGATCCGCCTGCGCGAGGGCCTGCGGATCGCCGACTGGCGCGAGCTGCCGCGAGTGGCGCGCGCGATGGCCGCCGCTCCCACGCTCGCCCGGAGCTGGCTGGCCCGTCTGCGCGAGCTCTGCGGCGAGGGGCGGCCGCTCTCGCCGGACGAACTGCGGCGGCACGGATGGGTCGACTCGCTCCCCGACGGCCGCGGCGCGCGCGAGCGGCTGCAGGAGCTGGTCGGGCTGGCGCCGGTCAAGGAGTATCTCGAGGGTCTTCACTGGGCGCAGGTCGGCGTCAACGCGCGCGGCGACCGCGCCGCCGACGACTCGCTGCACCTCGTTTTCACGGGCAATCCCGGCACGGGCAAGACGACCGTGGCCCGGCTCGTGGGCGAGCTCTACCGCGAGCTGGGGCTCCTGCGCCGCGGCCATGTGGTCGAGGCCGAGGCGTCGGATCTCGTCGGCGGCCATGTGGGCCAGACGGCGATCAAGACGAACCAGGTCGTGGACCGTGCGCTCGACGGCGTGCTCCTGATCGACGAGGCCTACCGGCTGAGCGAGCAGTCCGGCGGCTTCGGCCAGGAGGCGATCGACACGCTCCTGACGCGCATGGAGAACGACCGCGACCGCCTGGCCGTGATCGCGGCCGGCTACCCCGGCAAGGTCGCCGACTTCCTCCGCTCGAACCCGGGGCTGCGCAGCCGCTTCCCGCCCGCGAACGAGGTCGAATTCCCCGACTATGAGCCGGCGGAGCTGCTGCAGATCCTGCTCGACCGGCTGCGGGCGCGCGGGCTCACCTGGACGCCGGAGCTCGAGCAGGAGCTCGCCGAGCTCACGCGGACCCTGCACGCGAACCGGGACGCCGGGTTCGGCAATGCGCGCGCGATGCGCGACCTCGCGAGCGAACTCGCGCGCAACCAGGCGCGAAGGACGCACGGGGCCGCGCAGGGCGCGCTCGAGCCGGCGGACCTGCCCGAGCGCTTCGCGAGCCGTGCCCGTGACGTCCCCGACGTCGGCGTGCTGCTGGCCGAGCTCGACGAGCTCGTCGGGCTCGATGCGGTCAAGCGCGAGCTCCGCCAGTTGGTGACGCGGCTCCAGCTGCGCCGGAAACGCAGCGTCGGCGGACCGGTGGTGGCACCCCACATGCTCTTCCTCGGCCCGCCCGGCACGGGCAAGACGACCGTGGCGCGATTGATGGGCCGGCTCCTGCAGTCGCTCGGGCTGCTCGGCCGCGGACACGTCGTGGAGGTCTCGCGCGCCGAGCTCGTCGCGGGCTACATCGGCCAGACGGCGCCCGCGACGAAGCGGCTGGTGGAGCGGGCGCTCGACGGCGTGCTGTTCATCGACGAGGCCTACAGCCTGACCCGCGGCGACGGCGAACGCGACTTCGGGCGCGAGGCGCTCGACACCCTGACCGCGGAGATGGAGAACCGGCGCGGGCGGCTCGTCGTGATCGCGGCCGGCTATCCGAAGGAGATGGAAGCGTTCCTCGAGCGCAACACGGGTCTTAGCTCGCGCTTCGAGGCGCGGGTCGAGTTCCCGGACTACTCGGTGCCGGAGCTGGTCGAGATCCTCCGCCGGCGCTGCGCACAGGAGGGCTACGCGCTCGGCACCGGCACGGCCGACCGGGCTGCCGTGTGGCTCGGCGCCAAGCGCGGCGCGCAGCCGCACGACTTCGGCAACGGCCGCGCCGTCCGCGACCTGCTCGCGCTGATGGAGGGGCGCCTCGCCGACCGGCTGTCGGCCTACGGCGGCGACGACTTCCCCGTCGATGTCTTCGAGCCGGAGGACGTCCCGGATGCCCGCGGCTGAGCTCACGAGCGCCTGTCCCGTCTGCTGCCAACCGGTCGCGGACGAGCCCGCGTGCGCCGGCTGCGGCTGGACGCTCAGCAGCGGCTGGATCCTCGGCCCTGTCTCGCCGGCCGGCGAGGAGGAGTTCCGGGCGCAGCTCGCGCGCGGGCAGCGGCGCTTCGACCTGATGGCCGCAGCCCGCGCCGCCGGGTTCCCGGACGCCGGCGATCCCCGTCTGCTCGACGCGCTCGAGCCGCACCTGCGCGGCGGGCTCGCGGAGCCGGACGAGCGTGACCACGCGCTGGCCGCGCTGCGGGCGATGACCGGCGAGCACGCCGCGGTCGCCACGCGCGAGCTCGCCCGCCGCGCGGGAGCGAGCTCCGTGGCGGTCGTCGAACTCGACGCCGAGGGAATCGAGCTCAGCACGTTCGAGCCCGCCGGCGAGGAACCGGTGCACGCCGGTCGTCAGACCTGGGCCTGGGGCGAGCTGCTTCCCGGCCTGGCCGGCGACGAGGACGCCCGGCGCCTGCAGCTGGCCGGGGGCGTCGGGACGAGCGGGCTGCTCGCCGCGCTCGCTGACGCCCTGCCGGAGCTTCGCACCGGAGACGCCGACGTGGTTCTCGCCTGCCGCGTGCCCGGCTGGCCGGTTCCCGAGCGCGCGCTCGAACTGCTGGCGGAGCGGCTGCCGCAGGCCGAGCGGGTATGGGGGCGGCGGCTCGGAGACGACGGGCCGTCGCTGATCCGCACGCCGGCGGCGATCACCGCGTTCGACGCCGCCGGCGACTCGTGGGTCGTCACGGGCCATGCCGACGGCTCGGTGACCGTGTGGGCGCCGCCGAGCGCGAAGCCGTTCGCGAGCCGGCGCCTGCACGCCGGCCGTGTCACCGCGCTGGCGATCGATCGCGAGGGCACGGCGGTGATCTCCGGCGGCAAGGACGGCGCGGTCCAGCTCTGGGCGCCGGCGATCGGCCGGACACGGCTGATCGGCCGGCACGACGGCTGGGTGAACGCGGTCCGCCTCGCCGGAGACCGTGTCTTCAGCCTGGGCGACGACGGCCAGCTGCGGGCGGTGTCGCTCACGAGCGCCCCTGCGGGCGACCGGTTCCCGCTCAACGTCGGCTGGTCGGCGTCGACCACCTTCGCCCTGACCGGCCGCGGCGACCGCCTCGCGGTCGCGGGAACCGACGGCCGGGTGGTCGTGATCGACGCGCGCACGGGCGAGGAGGTGCGGACGGTCGCCGTCGGCGCGGCGGTCACCGCGCTTGCGTTCGACCCGGAGGGATCGCGCCTGGTGGCCGGGCGCGACGACGGGACGATCGTCGTGCTCGGAGCTCATGACGGTGCCGTGACCCGCGAGCTGGCCGCGGGTGCAGGCGCGATCGGCGCGCTGGCGGTGACGGCGAGCGGCGGCGTGCTGGCCGGCGACGAGACCGGCGCCGTGCGCGCCCGGCCGCCCGATGCGGAGGAGTGGCAGACGATCGGACGGCACGACGGCGCCGTGCGCGGCGTGGCCGCCGGCGAGTACGGGCCGGCGATCAGCGGCGGCGCGGACGGTGTGATTGCGAGCTGGAGGTTGGAGCGACGATGACCCATGTACACCGCGAGGGCGTACTGGCGTCGGCCTTCGCCCGCGTCCGCCAAGGGCTCGAGACCGACCTCCCCGGGCTGGCGTCCGTGCGCGACGCGACGAAGGCGCTGCGCGAGGCCCTCGAGCGGCTGCCCGAGGCGTGCGCCGGCGAGGACGCGGGTCCCGTCGCGTTGGCGGGCGACATGGTCCGCGCCGCGGTCCTGGGCACGCTGGGCGCGGTTCGCGGATCCGACCCTCCCGCTTCGAACCATCGCGAGGAGCCGCGCCGGGGTGGCCGGCGCGGCGGGCTGATCGACAAGATCCGCCCCGGCGACAACCACCGCGACCGCGAGCCGGACCGCCGGCCCGAGGAACCGCCGCGGTTGCCCTCCGAGCCGGCCGTCCACACGCCGACGCTGCTCGACCAGCTCACCGCCGCGTTCGAGGCCGCCGACCGCGTGCTCGCAGCGGCCGAGCCGCCGCCGCCCGAACGCGTCGTGCTGGGCTGGGCCGAGGACACCCAGCTGCTCGACGTGTTCCACGAGCTGCTGACGGCCGACGCCGAGCGCGACGGCGAGCTGGCGCTCCGTCACATCGCCCATCTCAAGAGCACGCTGCGACTGCAGCACGGCATCGAGGCCGTGGAGTACGACGAAGGCACCGAGAACGCCTTCACCTACATGCAGCACACCGATCCGGCGGACCGCCGCATCCTGACCGTGCGCCCGGCGCTGGTCGCGAGCGGCCGCCTGCTCAGGCGCGGCGAGGTCCGTGGACCCAAACGCCCTGAGCTCACCCCCAACGCAACGCCCGAGCAGGAGACACGCGACGATGGATGATCCGCGCGACACGGTGGTCGTGGGCTTTGATCTCGGTCACGGCGAGACCGCCGTGACCGTGGCTCGCGCCGAGAAGACGACGCCCCCCAACGTCCTCGACCTCGGCGGCGAGGCGGCGGCCGGCCGCCAGCATGTGACCGCGGTCGCCGAGCATCCGCAGCGCGGGGTCCTGATCGGCGTCGAGGCGGCCGAGGCGACCGGCGTGGAATCGTTCTATTTCGCGTTCAAGGCGCCGCAACTCGAGCGCGAGGACGTCCGCAGGCCCGTGACGCTCTTCGTCGAGCGCATCCGCGACGACGTGACCAGCAAGTCGATGCTGCCCAAGGCGCGCCATACGCGCTGGGTCTTCGGCGCGCCGTCGGGGTGGTCGCGAGAGCTGCGCGGCGAGTACGCGCAGCTGCTGCAAGGCGCCCAGCTCCCCGAGGTGGAGGTCACGCCCGAGTCTCGCGCCGCGCTCCTCTACGCGCGCGACTCGGGCGAGGTCAACGTCGAGGCGGGCCAGCTGGCCGGGGTCGTCCTGATCGTCGACATCGGGTCGTCGACGACCGACTTCACGATCGTCGACGGACACCACGACCGCCCCGTCGACTGCGGCACGACGCTCGGCGCGAACCTGATCGACAAGGAGATCCTCGAGCGCGCGCTGGCGTCACACCCACAGCGCGACGCGCTCGAAGACGCGCTGCACGCCGACCGCTTCGAGCGCCTGCGGCTGGAGCTGACGTGCCGGCGGGCCAAGGAGATCTTCTTCCGCACCGACCCGAGCCGGTTCATCGCCAATCCCGACGCCAAGGTCGGCACCATCCGGAAGGTTCCGACGCGCCAGGGAAACGTCTTCTTCGAGGTCGAGCTGTCGGCGGCGGACATGGAGGCCGTGCTCGACGCCGGGCAGGCGCGGCTCGACGGGCGCTCGTGGCGGACCGCGTTCCGCGACGACCTGATCGAGGTGTCGAAGGCCGCGCGGCGCAAGCCGGACGTCGTCCTGCTGACCGGCGGCGCCTCGCGCATGGCCTTCGTGCTCGACGTCGCGCGCGAGGTGTTCGGCGCCGACCGCGTCGTGCTCGGCTCCGAGCCGGAGGTCGCGATCGCCCGCGGGCTGGCCCTGGCGGGCCGGATGAGCGTCCGCGCGGCCGGCTTCCGCGCCGACATCGACCGCCTGCTCGCGAGCGGCAACATCGATTCGCTGGTGGGCGAGCGGCTGCCCGAGCTGGCCGCGAAGGTCGGCCAAGCGGCCACCAAGGGCATCACCGACCGCCACGTGATCCCGGCGTTCCGGCGCTGGCGCGCGGGCGAGATCGGGACGCTCAAGCAGATGGTCGACGAGATCGTCGCGGCCGTTCACGCCGAGCTCGCCGCGCCGGACAACCCGGAGCTCGTCACGGTGATCACGCAGTGGCAGAACGAGTTGCTGCCCGAGCTCGAGGAGCTCACGCGGCCGATCTGCCTGCGCTGGCACATCCCGCCGTCGGCGATGACCCTCCCGGTCGTCCAGGTGCACGGCCGCAACCTCAATGTGAGGGTCCAGACGAGCGCGGCGACCGAGCTGATGAACAACCTCGGCGAACTCGCGTCCGTGGTGGTGGCGAGCGTCGTCGCCACGACCCTGTTCGGGGCAGGCACGGCGCTGATCGCGACGACGGGGCCGATCGCCGTCGTGGCGGCATTCCTGGTGGCGCTCGGACTCGCCTCCGGAATGAAGGACGAGATGATGGTCATGACCGAGACGGCCCAGATCTGGCCGTGGGTGCGCAAGCTCCGCAGCGAGGAGAAGCTCGTCGCGAAGCTGCGTCGCGAGGCGCCCGCTCGCGAGGCGGAGCTCAGCACGCAGCTCGCGAATCAGTTCAGCAAGGACGGCGGACCGGGACTCGTGCACGACCTCTCGATGGGCATCGGGCAGGAGCTGAACGCGCTGGCGGACGAGGCTGAGCTGCTGATCACTTGACCCTCAGGCGCCCGCGTCGCTCCACCCCACCACCGCGTGCTCGCGGCGAGCGGCCTCGTCCAGCTGCGTCAGCGCCTTGCCGAGCACGTCGTCGAGCTCGGCGAGCCGCGCGTCGAGCTCGTCGAGCATGACCTGCGCGCGCTCCAGCGAGCTGCGCTCAGGCCCGGGCGGCAGGCCGCCGAGCGCCGTGAGCGCCGCCGCGAGCTGGCGGTCGGCGCTCGCGTGGGCGGCGAGCGCCGCCGCGCGCCCGTCGTGGGTCTCGCGCAGCTGCCGCGTCCGCTCGGCCGCGGCAGTGAGCGCGTGCTGGTCGCGTTCGGCGCGGGCCTCCTCGGACGCCAGCTCGGCCTCGACCGCGATCAGGCGCTGCGCCAGCTCACGCGTGCTCGGCGCCAGCGCACTCAGCGCCTGCTCGCTGAGCTGCGCCAGCTCTCTCCCCTCGGACTCGATGGCGCGCTCGGTGTCGCCGGCGGCGGTCTTCAGCGCGGCGAGGCGGGCGCCGATCAACCTGCGTTGCGGCTCGAGCTCGTCGAGCGCGAGCACGAGCCGCTCGAGCCGGCGCAGCTCGCCGACCTCGTCCTGGAGCTCCGCGAGCTCGGTCAGGCGCTCCCGCCGGCCCGCCTCGAGGCGGCTCAGCTCGTCGTGCACGGCGCGCGCCGCGGCGACGCGCTCGCCCAGCTGGGACAGCTCGCGCGAGCGCTCGTGCATGTAGCGCTCGACCGACGGCCCGAGCTGCGCGGCGTCCAGCAACGCGGGAACGGCGGACGTGAGCCGCTCCAGGTCGGTGAGCGCGTCGTCGAGCCCGATCACGGCCTCGACAGCCGCGGCGTCGTCCGCGTCGGCGCGCGCCGCGTCCGCGGCGGCCGCGGCCCACAGCAGCGCGGCGCGGAGTACACGCAGCGGGTCGTCCGCGGCCAGCGCGGCGTCGAGTTCGTCGCGCGCGGAGCTCAACGCTCCTCCAGCGGGCAGATGACCGGCTCGCCGCCACCCTGCGGCCGCAGGACGAGCGTCCCGAAGCCCGTGCGGGCGGGCAGCAGCCCGACGCCGTAGCGCCCCGGCGGCAGCGACATCCGCGGCAGCGCGAGTGGGCGGAAGTCGCCGCGCCCGCGCTCACGCGCCTCGACCGCCAGCCGCAGCCCGTGGGTCGCCGCGACCTCCACGATCAGCGGCTCGCCGCCCGCCTGGACCGCCAGCGGCAACGGCTCCCCCGCGTCGGCCAACGGCATCCGCACCGACTCCAGGCGGCCGCGCCGGAGCCGGTGGAGCGGCAGCGCGAGCGCGTGCGGGTACGGCTCGCGGGCCGGGTCCTCGGCCAGCGCGAGCGCGCCGCGGGCGACGGCGCCGGGCCCGAGGACGAGCGGCGGCTCCGCCGACCATGGAAGCGCGTCGAGCAGCGCGTCCCGCACCAACCCGAACGCGGCGAAGCCACCGGCGATCGCCAGCCGCGGGCGCTCCCCGGCCGCCTCCGGATGGCGGGCGAGCAGGCGCGCGAGCATCCCGGCGATCGCGTCGCGCACCGGAGCGAACGCGCTCAGCACCTCGCCGGCGGTCAGCACGCGCTCGCCCCCGCCGACGCCGAGGCGATAGACGGGAGCTTCGTGGTAGCGGGCGTGGGTGAACGCGCGTGCGAGCACGAGCGCGGCCCGGCGGCCGGCTCGCTCCTGGGCGGTGGCGAGTGCCCGCCAGGCGGGCGGCTCGCTCGCGAGTTCACCCAGCACGCGCGCCGCGAATCCGGCGCCGGCGCGTTCGGCGAGCGGCCCGCCGGCGGACTCCGTGTCGACGCTGCGGTCGCCGCCGGCCAGCGTCGCCGACAGCGTGTGCGCGCCGACGTCGCAGACCAGCACCGGCTCGCGATCTCCGACGGCGGCGACCGCGGCGAGCGAGTGCGGCACGAGCCGGCGAGGCGGGCGCTCGAGTTCCGCGGCGAGCACGTCGCGCATGGTCTCGGCGGCGACGGCGCCGCCCACGCTCCCGTCGAGCCAGGAGTCGGGGACCGCCGCGACGAAGTCCCCCTCGACGGCCCCCAACAGCCCCGCCGGGATGTCCGCGCGCGGACGCGCGGCGGGGCGATCTCCGGTCCGCGCGTCGAGCAGCGAGGCGCCGTCGGGAAGCGCGCGCACCACGACGGTGCCGCCGGCGTCTCGCGCTGCGATCCGCGTGGTCGTCGTGCCGGCGTCGATTCCGCCTTCCACGGCCCAACGCTACCAGCGCGCCCAGCCCCGGTCGGAGATACTCGCGCGACATCCGGAGCGGACATCGGAGGTTGACCAAGTTGAGCGAATTGGTGCGGTTCGAGACCCGCAAGGGCGACGGGCTTCTCTTCGAGGTCGAGGACGACGCGTACGGTCTGGAGACCATCGCCCGCAACGACGCCGGGGTGGTCGAGGCCGGCGAGCGCCTGGAGGACGCGATCGCCAAGGCGCGCCCGACGATCCGCACGATCGTGGAAGCGCTGCGCGAGCTCGCACCCGACGAGCATGAGATCGAGTTCGGGATCAAGCTCAGCGCCGAAGCGGGCGTCGTCGTGGCCAAGACCGCGGTCGAGGGTCACTTCACGATCAAGCTGCACTGGAGCCGCCCGCGCGAATGACGGTCCGGGCGGTCGCCGAGCAGCCACCGTGGCTGGTGCGGATCCGGCGCTCGCCCGACGCGGCGCCGTCGGGCGTCGGGATGCTCGTCGACGGTCGGCACGTCATCACCTGCGCGCACGTCGTGGCGGACCACCCGCCCGCCGAGCGCCCTCTCGCACCGGTGTTCGTCGACTTCCAGTTCCTGGACGGGCACGACCCGATCGCCGCGCGCGTGGTCGAGGGCGGCTGGCACCCCGCCTCCGGGACCACCGCCGATGTCGCCGTGCTCGCGCTCGAGGACCCGCCTCCCGAGCAGGCGCGGCCGGCACCGCTGCGCACGACCGAGCGCGACGTGAGCGAGCACCGGATCTGGGCGTACGGGTACACGCAGCGGCATCCGACGGGGGGCGTGTCGGCGCTCGGCGAGGTCGTCGGCCGGGCGGAGGCCGAGGGCTGGCTGCAGCTGCAGGCGCTCACGGCGTACGGCCAGGCGCTCGAGCCGGGGTTCTCGGGCTCCCCGGTGTGGGATCGCAGCGAGCCGGGCGTGATCGGGATGGTCGTGACGCGGGCGCGCAGCAAGGTCGACCCGCGCACCGGCTTCGCGCTGCCGGTGGAGGCGCTGGCGCGCTACTGGCCGGCGCTCGGGGCGAGCATCCGCGAGTCGGTCACCGACCCCGACGAGGAGCGCCGCCGGCTCGAGGCGCTGCTCCGCGTCCCGCTTGGCGAGGACGGCGAGCTGCCGCGCGTGCGCGACATCGACATCTACGCGATCGGCGTCACGCGGTCGACCTACGTCGCGCGCGACCGGCCCGACCCGCGCTACGTCCCGCGAACGCGGCTGGACGAGCGGCTGGACGCGGCGCTCGCCGGCGACCGCATGGTCCTGGCGATCGGCGACTCGACCGCGGGGAAGTCGCGCGCGACGATCGAGCTCCTGCGCCGCCGGATGCCCGACGCGCGTCTGATCGCGCCGCTGCCGGGCCCCGCGGCGCTGCGCGACCTGACGAAGGTGGCGCTCCCGCTGCACGGAGAGCCCGCGGTGCTGTGGCTGGACGAGCTCGACCGCTTCCTCGGCCCGAAGGGGATCGACGGCAAGGTCCTCGACCACTTCGAGCGCCACGACCCGCCGGTCAAGATCGTCGCGACGATCACGTATCAACGCCAGCTCGTGGTGAGCGAGATGCAGGGCGAGCCGGGACAGATCGCGCGCGACGTGCTGGCGCGTCCGGCCACCCCCGTCCAGCTCGACAAGGCACTCGCGCCCGAGGACCGTGAGGAAGCCCGCCGCCACTATCCCGACGTGGACGTCGACGAGCGCGGGTTCGGCGAGCAGCTCGTCGCCGCTCCGGCGCTCGAGCGACGCTACATGGCGGCGCACGAGGCCAGCCGGGCCGGCTGGGCGGTGATCCGGGCGGCGGCGGACTGGGGCCGGATCGCCGTCGACGCCCCGCTCCCCGAGCCCGTGCTGCGCGAGCTCTTCTCGCGCTATTACCGCGCGGAGTACTCGCGCGCGCCGCAGCCGGAGGATTTCGCGGCCGGCCTGGACTGGGCGCAGCAGCCCGTGGCGGGATTCATCGCCCCGGTGCTGCTCGTGGCGGAGAGCGACGAGCCCGCGTTCACCGCGTTCGAGTACCTGCGGGCCCTCCTCGACGGGCAGACCGGGGAGGAGGCGGCGCCGATCCCGCGGTTCACGTGGGAGCTCGCGACGCGGGCACTCGACACCGCGGCGCTGCTGACGCTCTCGTTCGCCGCGATCACGCGCGCCGAGTTCGACGCCGCGAGGGCGGCGCTGACCCACGCGACGGGCGCGCAGGACGATCCGATCAGCGCCGCCTGGGCGATGCTGCTGCTCGGAGAGCTCGAGCTGAGCAGTGACATGGAGGCTGGACGCGCGCTGCTCGAACGCGCCGCGAACTGCGGCTTCTCGGACATCATCCCGCTCGCCCAGATCGACCTCGCGAACGTCGCCCTCAACACGAACGACACCGAATATGGGGTCAAGCTGCTGGAGGCCGCCTACGCGTCCGGGCATCCCGAAGCGGCGCCGCTCGCCCAGGTGTCGCTGGGCGGCGTGCTCCAGACGCTCGGCGATATCGACCGCGCGCTCGAACTGCTCGAGCCGGCGCTGCAATCCGACGACCCGAGCGTGGCCTCGCTGGCGCAGGCGCGTCTCGGCGATCTCGTCACCGACGGCCGCTACGCGGGCAAGACGGCGTCCCAGCCCGCGGCCGCGCGCGCCATGCCGGCGACCGGCGAGGACGGCGTGTTCGGCGCCCTGCGCGCCTCGGCCGGCGCGCAGGTCGTGCCGATCGCGCTGCTGAACCTGGGACGGCTGTACGCGACCCAGGGCCAACGCGACCGAGCGCGCGAGCTGATCGAGGCCTCGATGCGCTCGGAGAACCCGAACGTGGCCCCCGTGGCGCAGATCAACATGGCGATGCTGCTGGCCGAGGACGGCGATTGGGAGCGCGTGGAGCCGCTGCTGGAGAGCGCGATGGAGTCCTCGCACCCGTTCGCCGCCCCACTCGCCGCGGTGACGCTCGGCGCGCTGCTGATGACGCGCGGGGAGGTCGAGCGCGCCCGCGCGCTCCTGGAGCCGGTCGCCGAGGGCACGAACCCGGAGCAGGCGCCGCGCGCCGCCGATCTGCTCGGCGACCTGTACGCGGCGGCGGGCGACGTCGCCGCCGCCGCGGCGGCCTACCAGCGAGCGATCGACTTCCGGCACCCGGACTGGTCGCCGATGGCCCAGGTCGACCTCGCGACGATGCTCGCCAACGAGGGCCAGCCGGAGCGGGCGCAGGCGCTGCTCGAGGACGCCGAGGGGTCGGGGCATCCCTACCAGGCTCCGCGGGCCGCGGACACGCTCGGCGACCTGCACGCGCTGGAGGGTGACGCCGAAGCCGCGGAGGCCGCGTACGGCCGGGCGATGGCGAGCGAGCACCCCGACTGGGGGCCGATCGCGCAGATCGATCTCGCCGTCCTGGTCTCGGGCCCCGACCCGGCGCGGTCGCGCCGGTTGCTCGAGGAGATCGCCGGCTCCGACCACCCCCATCAGGCGCCGCGCGCCACCGGCCTGCTGGGCGAGCTGTTCGCCGCGCAGGGCGAGAGCAAGGCAGCGATCGACGCATACGAGCGCGCGATCGCGACCGCCCATCCCGAGCTCTCGCCGATCGCGCGGATCAACCTCGCCGTCCTGGTCGGCGACGCCGGCGAGCTCGAGCGCGCCGCCGAGCAGCTCACGCTCGCGACCGAGGCGATCAACCCCGCGACCGCGGCCGAGGCGCGCCTGTATCTGGGAGTGATGCGGATCGAGCAGGGCGATCCGGCCGCCGGGCGCGAGCAGCTCGAGCGCGCGGAGGAGTCGGGCATCCCCCGCGCCGTGCTGCTCGCGCGCTACCACCTGGCCAAGCTCGATGCGCGCGAGGGCGACGTCGAGCGGGCCACCGAGCGGCTGCTCGCGCTGGTCGACGCCAACGACAGCGCCGCGCCCGGGACCCGGCGGATTGCCGAGGCCTACCTCGCGACGCTGCGCAGTCGCGGCGCCGGAGGCGAGGATGCGACGTTTCTCGATCACGCGGAGGAGCTGTTCGACGGGGGCGAGATCGACGAGGCCGAGGAGGCGCTGCAGGCGGCGCTGGAGCTCGGCGGGCTCGCCGCGCGGCCGCGCGCCGAAGCCCTGCTGGGCGCCGTCCTGCTCGCCCAGGGCGACCTCGACCGGGCGCGGCAGCTGCTCGAGCAGGCGCTGAGCGCCGGCGATCCGCAGGCCGAGCCGATGGCGCGCCGCTATCTCGGCAGCGTGCTCGCCCGCCAGGGCGAGCGCGAGCGCGCGCGCGAAGTGCTCCAGCCGCTGGCGGCGTCCGAGGACGCCAAGCATCGCCCGATGGCGCTGGTCCTACTCGGCCGCATCGCGCTGCTCGACGGCGACATGCGCGACGCGCTGCGCCAGTTCGAGTCCGCGGTGGCCACGGGCGAGCCCGAGGCCGTCGCCCAGGCACGCGAGGGGATCGACGAGCTCCCGGCGGTCCGGCTGCCCGAGCTCGCCGCGGCGCCCGCCCGGCCGGACCCCGGCGCCCCGCTACCGCCGCTCCTGCTCGTCCTGATCGGGGAGGTCGCGCTGGCCGAGGGCGCCGAGACCGAGGCTCGCGAGTGGTTCGAGCGGGCGAAGGCAACTGGCGATCCCGAGGCGTGCGCCCGCGTCGCCGGCGTCAGTTCATCCACGGCACCTTGAACAGGACGTCCGCGAGCAACTCGCGCGGCGTAGACCCGAGTGCGTCCAGCCGCTCGATCCGCAGCCCGCGCTCGAGCGTCTACGCCGTCTGCGGGTCGATCAGCGCCGGTGCGGGGCCGGCGGCCGCGACGATCTCGCGCAGCGCGGCGATCTCGCGGTCGAGCGCGTCGCGGCCCGCGCGCGTCGCGCTGATCCAGGTGCGCGGCTTGCGGTCCTCGAACGTCTTCTCGATCTCGACGTAGCCCGCGGCCTCGAGCGTGGTGAGATGGCGCGAGAGGTTGCCGTCGGTCAGGCCGAGCAGCCCGCGCAGCGTCACGAAGTCGATCCGCTTGGCCTCGGCGGCGGCGGTCAGGATTCCGAGCCGGGCGGGCTGGTGGATGGCCGGATCGAGCCGGCTCGTGGGATGGCTCATGCGGCGCTCGAACGCTCGCGCAGGCGGCTCATCAGCGCGGCCGCCAGGAGCCCGGCACCGGCCGCCAGCTCGCGCGGTCCCGCGCCGGCGATCAGGACGTCCGCCACGAGCGCGACGGCGACCACCGCGGCCGCGACGGACACCGCTCCGGCCCGGATGGCGACGAGCGCCGCGGCGGCCGCCACGGCGCCGATCAACGGGTCCGCTCCGGCGGCGACGGCCGCGGCGCAGACGGCCACCGCCGCGGCCGCGCCGACCAGGCGCAGCCGCGTCTGGAGCCCGCGGCGGCGCTCGGCGCGCACGCGCAGCCAGCGCAGTCCGGGCCGCACCGCGACGAGCGCCGCGAGCCACACGACGGTCAGCGCGCGGGTGTGCGGCCACGGCGTCGCCAGCGCCCCGTGCACGACCGCCACGCCGCCCAGCGCCGCCAGCACGAGCGACGGCGCCAGCGCCGCCGCGCGCACCTGCCGGCGCACGGCGCGGACCGTCTGCAGCCGGGCCGCGGCCTCGGTTGGGTTGAGCTCCGCTTGCATCGCTTGGCAGTGTACCGTACTCTAGATTGCAAAGTACTTTGCCCAACGCAAGGGCGAACAAAAGGGGTCAGACCCCGATCGTTCGCCAGGAGGTTTCACATGCTCAAGACGATGGGACCCGGCGCCAGGATCGTGGCCGGCGCGGCGCTGCTCGCCGCCGGACTGGTGGCCCACGCCGGGCCGGTGCTGTTCGTGATCGGCGGCGCGCTCGTGCTGATCGGCCTGGCGGGCGCGACGAAGGGCGTGCGGTGAGCGCGATCCGCGCCGCCGGGCTGACCCGCCGCTTCGGAGCGCTGACCGCGCTCGAGGACGTGAGCTTCGAGGTCGAGCCCGGCGAGGTCGTCGCGCTGCTCGGCCCGAACGGCGCCGGCAAGACCACGGCGATCGAACTCCTGGAGGGCTATCGGGCGCCGAACGCCGGCTCGGTCTCGGTGCTGGGAGCCGATCCGCGGCGCGGCGACCGGGCCTGGCGCGCCCGCATCGGCGCCGTCGCGCAAAGCACGAGCCTCGACCTCCAGTTGAGCGTGAGAGAGGTGCTGCGGATCTTCGCCGCGCTCTTCCCGCGGCCGCGCGCGATCGACGAGGTGCTGGCGCTGATCGACCTCGAGGCCGAGTCCGGCACGCGCATCGCGAGCCTGTCGGGCGGCCAGCAGCGGCGCGTCGATCTGGGGGTCGGGATCGTCGGGCGGCCGGAGCTGCTGTTCCTCGACGAGCCCACGACGGGCCTGGACCCGGCCGCGCGCCGGCGGACCTGGGCGGTGGTCGAGCAACTCGCCGCCGCCGGCACGACCGTCCTGCTCACCACCCACTACATGGACGAGGCGGAGCGCCTGGCCGGCCGGCTGCTGGTGCTGCGCCGCGGCCGCCTCGTGGCCGACACGACGCCGGCGCGCCTGCGCGCCGCGGCGCCGCGCAGCACGCTGCGACTGCCCTGGCCGCAGGGGGTCGAGCCGCCGCGCGGGCAGCTGGACCGCGGCGAGCTCGTGATCCGCACCGCGGACGTCGCGGCCAGCCTCGACGAGCTGCTCGGCTGGGCGCGCGAGCGATCGGTCTCCCTGGACGGTCTCGAGGTCGGCCGGCCGAGCCTCGAGGACGCCTACCTGGCGCTCACCCATGCCTGAGCTGCTGGCGAGCCAGCTCGGCTACCAGCTCCGCCTCCTGCTGCGCACCCCGCGCGCGGCCGTGGGCGGCGTCGTGCTGCCGGTGCTCCTGCTGGCGCTGCACGGCGGCGACACGAGGCTCGTGGCCGGGCTCGCCGTGCTGGGCGTGACCTCGACGGCGTACATCACCCACACCAGCGGCCTCGTGGCCGCCCGCCAGGCGGGCGTGCTCAAGCGCTGGCGCCTCACCCCGCTGCCGGCCTGGTGCTACTTCGCCGGCCGCATCGGCGCGACCGTGCTGCTGGCCGCGGCGGGCGGCGCCGCCACCGTCGCCGCGGCGGCCGGGCTGTTCGGAACCCACGTCGACGCGCGCGCCGTGCCCGCTCTCGCCGCGGCGCTCGTGCTCGGCGCGGTCACCTGGGCGAGCATCGGGACGGCGGCCAGCGCGCTGATCCCCAGCGCCGACGCCGCGTGGCCGCTGCTCGGGCTCAGCTACCTGCCGCTCGTGCTGCTCTCGGGCGGCTTCGGCGCGGTCGACGGCGAGCCCGCCTGGCTGGCCCGCGCGATGACCGACCTGCCCGTCCAGCCGCTGGTCGACTCGGTGACCCGGGCACTCCACGGCCGCGCGCCGTTCTCCCCGCACGCGCTCGCGATCGAGCTCGGGTGGGCCGCCGCCGGGCTGCTGCTGGCTCAGCGCTGGTTTCGCTGGGAGCCGTGAGCGCCTACCCTCGGCGGGATGATCTCTCGCAGGCGGGGCGCGGTCGGCAGCACGTTCATGGTCGCCGGGGCGCTGCACTTCCTGCGCCCGCGGATGTACCAGGCGATCATGCCGCGCTACCTGCCGGCGCACCGCGAGCTGGTCTACGCCAGCGGCGTCGCCGAACTCGCCGGCGGCGTCGGCATGCTCCACCCCAAGGCGGCGCGCCCGGCGGCCTGGTGGCTGATCGCGACGCTGGTCGCGATCTTCCCCGCCAACGTCGAGATGGCCGTGCACGCCGAGCGCTTCCGGCGCTTCCCGCCCGTGCTGCTGTGGGCGCGCCTGCCCCTGCAGGGCGCGCTGATCGCCTGGGTGTGGCGATCAGCGGCCCGCTGAGGCCCTTACGCGGCCACCGGGACCGGCACGCCGTCCACCGGCGCGGCCTCGCGGCTCGACACCAGCAGCAGCGCCAGCACCGCGCCGACGATCGCGAAGCCCGCGCCGACGGTCAGCGCCGTCTGGAAGCCCTCGGTCAGTGCCGTCGCATGCGAACTGCCCGACTGGGTGAGCGAGTCGGTGCGCGAGTTGGCGATCGCCGCCAGCACGGCGAGGCCGAGCGCGCCGCCGACCTGCTGGGACGTGTTGATCAGGCCGGACGCCAGCCCGGCCTCGTGCGGCTCGACGCCCGCGACCGCGGCGACCGTCATCGACACGAACGCGAAGCCGAGGCCGAACGCCGACACCAGCGACGGGCCCAGGATGTCACCCAGGTATGAGCCGTTGGGCGACATCTGCGCGAACCAGATCAGCCCGAGCGCGATCAGGATCAGCCCGCCGATGAGCACCGGCTTGACGCCATAGCGCGTCGTCATCTGCGACGCCAGGCCCGCCGACACGATGATCCCGCCCGCCAGCGGCAGGTAGGCGACGCCGGCCTTGAGCGGGTCGTAGCCGAGCACCTGCTGCATGTAGAGCGAGATGAAGAAGAACATCGAGAACAGCGCCATCGCGATCAGCAGCCCGGTCAGGTTGATGCCGCGGATGGTGCGCAGCCGGAAGATGCCCGGGAACGGGACGAGCGGCGCGCGCGTGAAGAGCTCGATCACGACGAAGCCGGCGATCAGCGCGACGGACACGGCGAGCAGGATCAGCGTCTCCGCGGAGCTCCAGCCCGCCTGGTTGGCGTTGACCAGCGAGTAGACGAGCAGCGACAGGCCGGCGGTCACGGTGATCGCGCCGGCGACGTCGAAGTTGCGGGCGCCCTCGGTGCGGCTCTCCGGCAGCAGGCGCGGCGCGACGAACGCGGCGGCGAGCCCGATCGGCACGTTGACGAACAGCACCCACTCCCAGCCGGCCCACTGGGTCAGCATGCCGCCGAGCAGCACGCCCGCGGCGCCGCCGGAGCCGGCCACCGCGCCCCACACGCCGAGCGCGCGGTTGCGGTCCGGGCCCTCTTCGAAGATCGTCGTGACGAGCGACAGCGCGGCCGGGGAGAGCAGCGCGGCGCCGAGTCCCTGGATGGCGCGCGCGGCGATCAGCCAGACGTCGGACTGCGCGAGCCCGCCGAGCAGCGAGGCGCCGGCGAAGACGATCAGGCCGATGACGAACAGGCGCCGGCGGCCGAGCAGGTCCGCCATCCGCCCGCCGAGCAGCAGGAAGCCGCCGAACGTCAGCGTGTACGCGTTGACGACCCACGAGAGGTCGTCCTGGGAGAAGTGCAGCGCCTTGCCGATCGACGGCAGGGCGACGTTGACGATCGAGGCATCGAGGACGACGACGAACTGGGCCGCCGCGAGCAGTACGAGCGCTAGCCAGCGGCGGTCGGTGTGGGGACTCAAAGCGGTGCTCCTGGGGAGGAAGTGGAAGGGGAGTTCCGGTTTCAAAAAGAACGATACGGAATTGACGTTCCGCTTGTCAAGCCCTAGAGTTCGAGGTGTGACGAACGTTGCGCACCGCCCGCTCCGCGCCGACGCCCGGCGCAATCGCGAGCGCGTCCTGGACGCCGCGCGGGCGACGTTCGCCGAGCAGGGACGCGACGCGCAGATGGACGACGTCGCGCGCCGCGCGGAGGTCGGCGTCGGCACCGTCTACCGCCACTTCCCCACCAAGGAGGCGCTGATCGAGGCGCTGGCCCTGGAGGCGTTCGAGCGCATCACCGCGCTCGCCAAGGAGGCCGTCAACGACCCCGATCCCTGGGAGGGGTTCCAGCGCACGCTGTGGGTGAGCGCCGAGATCCTCGCGGGCGACCGCGCGCTGTCGGAGGTGATGGCCGCGATCCCGGGGCCGATCGTGGCCGGCACGGAGGTCCAGCGGCAGCTGATCGACGCGATGGGCACGATGATGCGCGCCGCGCAGGCGGCGGGCAAGCTGCGCGCCGACCTCGTGCTCGACGACATCCCGATGCTGATGTGCGGCATCGGCGCCGCGACCGTCAAGCACCATCACATCCCGGACGCCTGGCGCCGCCACATGGCGATCGTGATCGACGGGATCCGCGCCGAGAGCGCGGGCGGCCAGCTCCCGTCCTAGCCTAAGGGGGATGAGCGCCCCCGAAGCCGTGACCGACGATCCTGAACTGCGCGAGGTCAGCTGGGACCTGTCGCACCTCCTCGACGGCGCGGGAGACGATCCACGGGCCGCGGTCGACGCGCTGCTCGCGCAGGCGCTCACGCAGGCGCAGGCGTTCGCGTCCGCCTATGCGGGCAAGGTCGCGGAGCTCGACGGGAACGGGCTGATCGCGGCGATGCGGGAGCTCGCGGAGATCGAGGAGCTCGCCGGCCGCGCCGGCACCTACGCGCACCTGTCGTTCTCGATCGACACCGCCGATCCCGCCATCGGCGCGCTGCTGCAGCGCGTGGAGGAACAGGGCACGGCGATCGAGACCGCACTGCTGTTCTTCCACCTCGAGTGGGCCACGCTGGACGACGACCGCGCGGCGGAGTTGCTCGCCACGCCCGGGCTGGACTTCGCCCACCACCATCTGGAGACCGCGCGCCGCTACCGGCCGCACCTGCTGAGCGAGCCCGAGGAGCGGATCCTCACCGAGAAGGCGCTGTCGGGCCGCAACGCGTGGGTGCGGCTGTTCGAGGAGCAGACGGCGGCGATCGCGGTCGACCTCGGCGAGGGCGACCGGGCGCCGCTCGAGGTCGCGCTGGCGCGGCTCTACAACCCCGACCGCGACGTGCGGCGCGACAGTGCCGAGCGCGTCACCGCGGCGCTCGCGGAGGGCCTGCGGACGCGCGCGTTCACGTTCAACACGCTGCTGGCGGACAAGATGGTCGACGACCGGCTGCGCAGCTATCCCAACTGGCTGGCCGCACGCAACCTCGCCAACGAGGCCTCCGACGAGTCGGTGCAGGCGCTGATCGAGGCCGTGCGTGCGCGCTATGAGCTGCCGCGCCGCTGGTACCGGCTGAAGGCGCAGATGTTGGGCATCGAGCGGCTCGCGGACTACGACCGCATGGCGGCCGTGACGACAGAGACCGAGCGCGTCGAGTGGCCGGAGGCCAAGGCGCTCGTGCTCGACGCCTACAGCGCGTTCTCGGACGAGCTCGGCGCGCTCGTGCAGCGGTTCTTCGACGAGCGCTGGATCGATGGGCCCGTGCGCCCGGGCAAGCGCGGCGGCGCGTTCTGCTCCTACGGCGTGCCGTCGGTGCACCCGTACGTGCTGCTCAACTACACCTACCTGCGGCGCGACGTGCTGACACTGGCCCACGAGCTCGGGCACGGCGTCCATGCGGCGCTCGGCTCGCGCCAGGGCGTGTTCCACATGGCGACGCCGCTGACGCTCGCCGAGACCGCTTCGGTGTTCGGCGAGAACCTCACGTTCGGGCGCCTGGTCGAGGCGGCGCCGTCGCCCGAGTCGCGGCTCGCGCTGCTGGCCGAGTCGATCGAGGGCTCGATCGCGACCGTCTTCCGGCAGGTCGCGATGAACCGCTTCGAGCACCTGGTGCACACCGCGCGGCGCGACGAGGGCGAGCTGTCCGTGGACCGCTTCGGCGTGCTGTGGGCGGAGTCCCAGGAGGAGCTGCTGGGCGACGCCGTCGAGGTCACCGAGGGCTACCGCTCGTGGTGGTCCTACGTCCCCCACTTCATCGCGTCGCCGGGCTACGTCTACGCGTACGCCTACGGGCACCTGCTGGCGCTCGCGCTGTACGGGCAGTTCGAGGAGCGCGGCGCGGACTTCGTGCCGTCGTATCTCTCGCTGCTGGAGGCGGGCGGGTCCAAGTCGCCGGAGGACCTCGGCGCGCTGGTCGGCGTCGACCTCGCCGACCCGGGCTTCTGGGGCAAGGGGCTGGACCTCGTGGAGCGCAAGCTCGACGCCGCCGAGGACGCGGCGCGCGAGGCCGGCCGGCTCAGCTGAGCAGCGCGTCGCCGCGGGCGGTGCGGACGTAGCGGACGGCGCGGCCCTCGCGCCGTCCTTCGACGAGGCCGGCGTTGCGCAGCACCCCGAGGTGCTCGGAGACGCCGGCGGCGCTGGCCTCGAGCCGCTGGGCGAGCTCCTGCGTGGTCGCCGGAAGCTCGCGCAGCAGCCGCGCGCGGCGGCGGCCGAGCAGCGCGGCGAGCGCCTCGTCGTCGCGCTCCGGCGGCGCCCACAGCAGCGCGGCGCCGCGGGCGGGATAGACGATCGCGGGCTGCCAGGGCGGGTCGATCATCGTCCACAGCCGCGGCCACGCGAACGCCGACGGCACGAGCAGGAGGCCGCGGCCGCCGAGCTCGACGGTCTGCTCCCAGACGCGCTGCACCTCGAGCCCGCCGCGCCGGTAGGCGATGTCGGGATGCAGGTCGCCGAGCGCGGCGAGCGGGCCGCCGGCGGCGAGCTGCGCGGCGCGGGTGGCGACGTCTGCCTGCAGCGTCGCCTTCACCGCGGGCCAGTGCGGGGCGAGCGCCCGGCGCCAGTACGCGCGCATCACGGCGATCAGCGGGTCCAGGCCGCCGTCGATCAGCGACTTGGCGGCCGGCGGCAGCTCGCGCGGGTAGGCCCAGCGGAGCTCGCGCGCGACCTGGTCGCGCGGCGTCGCGGCGACGCGCGCGAGCTCGGCCTCGAGGCCGGCGACGGGCCGCACGGGTGGCGGGGCCGCGAAGTCGGGCTTGTACCTGCGGTCGGGCACGACGGTGTCGAGCAGCGTCAGGTCCAGGTCGCGCGTGTGCTCGCGAGCGGCGTGCGCCCACGGCTCGTGCAGGGGGTGCGCGGCCGGCTCGCGCAGCACCTCGTAGCTCGCGACCAGGTCGAACAGCGGCGAGATCGCAAAGCGCACGCGGCCGAGGTCCTCGGGGCCGAAGCGATACGTGATCACGCGGCGAGTGTATTCGGGCCTGCCCGAATCCTTCGACGCGTCGAGGGCGGCCGCGCAGGCTGTGGAGCGTGTTCGACGTCCTGCGTGTCCCCGGCTCCGCGCGCCTCTTCATCGCCTCGATGGTCGGCCGCGCGCCCGCCTCGGCGCTCGGCCTGGTGTTCGTGCTGCGCACGCGCGACCTGACGGGCTCGTTCGCGGCCGCGGGACTGGCGTCAGGCGCCCAGGCGCTGGCCTGGGCCGCGGTCGCGCCCGTGCTGGGACGGCTCGTGGACCGGCGCGGCCAGCCCGCGGTGCTGGTCGCGAGCGCGCTCGGCTGCGCCGCCGCGCTGCTCGCCTTCGCGGCGCTGCCGCACGGCTCGGGGCTCGTCGCGATCCTGCCGTGCGCCGTGCTGGCCGGCGCCGCGATGCCGCCGCTCGGACCGTGCCTGCGGACCGTCTGGCCGTCACTGCTGGGCGAGCGCGCGCACGCGGCGTTCGCGTTCGAGTCGGCGGTGCTCGAGATCGCCTATATCGCGGGACCGGTGCTGATCGCCGGCGCGATCGGTGCGTGGTCGACGGCGGCGTCGGCGGTGGCCGCCGCCGTGCTGCTGCTCGGCGGGACGCTGGTGTTCGCGAGCGCGCCGGCGTCGCGCGCGTGGCGGCCGTCCGCTGCGGCGGGCGGCTCGCACGGCGCGCTGCGGTCGGCGGGCGTGCGCACGCTCCTGCTGGCGTTCGTGCTGATCGGGGCGACGTTCGGGGCCGTCGAGGTCGCCGTGCCCGCCGCGAGCGCGCAGGCCGGCCATCCGGGCGCGGCCGGGCTCCTGCTCGGCGTCTGGGGGCTCGGCTCGCTGCTCGGCGGGCTGGCCGCGGCGCGCCAGGGGGCGCCGCGCGACCGCGTGCGCCGGCTGTGCGTGCTGCTCGGAGCGCTCGGCGCCGGCCACATGCTGCTGACCGCGCCGGTCGGGCTGCTCGCGCTCGCAGCGCTGCTCGTGCTGGCGGGAGCGGCGATCGCGCCCGCGTTCGGGCTCGCCTACGGCCTGGTCGACGGCGTCGCCCGCGAGGGCACGGTGACGGAGGCGTTCACGTGGCTCACGACCGGCCTCGCGGGCGGGCTGGCCGCCGGCTCCGGCCTCGGCGGAGCGCTCGCGCAGCACGCGGGCGCCGGCGCCGTGTTCGCGCTCGCGGCGACGTCGACCGCGGCTGCCGCGGCGTTCGTCGCCGCCCGCCGCTCCACGCTCGGCGCCGCCGCGCAGCGGGCGTGAGCGCCGTCACCGCGACTCACGCTCGCGCGGCGCTCCACGCCGTCAGCGCGCGCACGATCGTGCGCGCCACGAGCGCGAGCTCGCCGATCGCCACCGACTCGTCGACGGCGTGCGCGAGGTTCAGGCCGCGCGTGCCCGCCATCACGCACGGGATGCCGCGGGCCGTGAACTGGCGCATGTCCGCGCCGTAGGGCACGCCGACGAGCGGCGCCGGCCGCCCGAGCTCGGCGCTCAGCGCGGCCTGGACGGTCCGTACCCACGGATGGCCGGCCGCGGTCTCGCCCGGCGCGAACGCGCCGCCCTCCCACGTCAGCCGGCACGGGGGCTCACCATCGGCGAGCGCGCGGTCGACGACCGCCTGCAGCGCGTCGCGCGCGGCCTGCAGATCGCCGCCGACCGGCACGCCGAGCCGGCCTTCGAACTCGAGCCGGTCGGGCACCTGGCTCGACCACGTCCCGCCGGCCACGCGCCCGACCGCCAGCGGGTACGGCAGCCGCAGCCGGCGCATCAGCGGGTGAGCGACGTGCGCGTTGATCGCGCGCTCGTGCTCGGCCAGCGCTGCGTGCACGCGCACGTAGCGGTCGATCGCCGAGCAGCCCGAGAGACGGTCGGCCGCGTGCGCCGCGCGTCCGGTGACCACGCCGCGAAACGTCAGCGCGCCGGCCTGCGCGCACACGACCGCGAGCTCCGTCGGCTCGGGCAGCAGCGCGGCGTCGAACGCGCTGTCGCGCTCGAGCGCGGCAAACGTCCCGAGGCCGCCGTCCTCCTCGGATGCGACGGCCTGCAGCACGACGGTCGGCGCCGGCGCCGCGCGCAGTGCCGCGACCGCGTGCAGCGCGGCGACCACCGCGCCCTTCATGTCGACGGCGCCGCGGCCGTGGAGGCGGCCGCCGGCCAGCGCGCCCGACCATGCACCGTGCCGCCACCGCTCGCTGCCGGGACCGACGACGTCGACGTGCCCGTTCAGGCACAGGCGCCCGGCGGCCGTGCCCGGGAGCGTCACCGTGAGCCCCCACAGCTCGGTCCGCGGCGCCTCCTCCCCGGGGTGCCCCGGCAGCGCGCGCAGCGCGGCCAGGTCGTGCCGGCGCAGCTCCGCGGCGAGCCCCAGGGCGTCCGCGAGCTCGCCGACACGCTCGAGCGCGGCGCGCTCGTCGCCGGTGACGCTGGGGACCTGGACGAGCGCCGAAGCGTCGCGCGCGAGCGCGTCCTCATCAACCATTCGTCGGCACGCTAGCGACCTCGACCTTGGTCCAGGGCGGCCCGGGTCGGACGGGCAGATGATCGTGGCCATGAGGCGACTCGTGGGTCCGGTCATCCAGGTACGAGAGCTGGAACGCGGCTTCGGGCCGCGGTCGGTGCTTGCCGGCGTCGATCTTTGCGTTGGGGCGGGTGAGATCCTCGGCGTACTCGGCCCCGCCGGGGCCGGGAAGACGACCCTGCTGCGCGTGCTCGCGGGCGTGCTGCCGCCCACTCGCGGCGAGGTCCGCGTACTCGGCCGCGTGGAGCTCGTGATCGCCGACGAGAAGGCGCAGTCCCAGCGCATCTCGGCGTTCGAGAACCTCGTGTTCGCCGGGCGGTTGCGCGGCCTACCGGCGCGCGATTGCGTCGAGCGGGCGCGGACCCTGCTCGAGGAGGCCGGGCTCGACGCGATCGGCCATCGCGCCGTCGGCGAGTTCGCGCCGGCGCAGCTCCAGCGCCTCGCGCTCGCGCGCGCGCTCATGAGTTCGCCCGCCGTGCTGCTCGTCGAGGAGCGCACGGGGCTGGATCCGGCGACCACGGCCGCGGTCCAGTCGCTCGTGCGCAAGCACGCGCTGCGCGGCGGCGCCGCCGTGTGGTCGACGCGCCGGCTCGACGACCTCCAGGGCCTGGCCCGCGACGTGACCCTGCTCGCGGCCGGGCGGGTCCGCTACTCGGGCAGTGTCGAGGCGCTCGCGCTGCGCGCGCTCGGCGGCGGGGCGGCGCCCCATGCCGCGTTCGTAGCCGCCTGACGTCCGGCGGTCGGAAAACGGACCATCTGGACGTTCAGCCCTGGCCGAGCGCCGGGGCCACAGGCCCCTCCAACGCCCAGAGCGATGGGGGTCTGACAGTTCGATCGTCTTCGCACGTTAGTCTGGAAGACGGTGTTTAGTGGTCAGACTTATAGCAACGGTCGCGAGACAGACCTGGGTGCGCGAGTGCGCTCGCTGCGCCATGAACGCGGGCTGACGCTCAAGGCGCTCGGGCGCTTGGCCGGCCTCTCGCACCCGTTCCTCAGCCAGGTCGAGCGCGGGCTCGCGCGGCCGAGCGTCGCCTCGGTGGAGCGGATCGCCGCCGCGCTCGACGTGCCGGTGGCGCAGCTGTGGGCGCCGCCGCGCTCCGGCGTCGTCACCGTCCTGCGCCGCGCCGACGGCGACGCGGCCGTCACGGAGCCGGACGCGACGGTGCGCCGGCTCTCGAGCGACCACGGGACGGTGGTGCGCGAATGGAGCAACGGCAGCCGCCGCTGGCCGGCGGAGCCCGAGAGCCACGCCGGCGAGGTGGTGGTCTACGTCGCCCGCGGCGCGGTCGAAGTCGACCTCGACGGCACGGTGCACGCGCTCGACGAGGGCGACGCGCTGCGGTTCGACGGGTCGATCCCGCACCGGCTGCGCCGGATCGGCGCTCCGGTCACGCGCGCCGTCATCATCACCGGTCTCTAGGGCCGGAAGCTCAGCTCGGGGGGCGGGTCGCCGCCCCGGATCAACGTCGCGGCGGCGTCGCGGAGCGCGGCCATCGCCACGCCCATCGGCCCCGGCCCGTAGCTCACGCGCGCGATGCCGATGCGGGCGAGCTCGGCGAGCGGCGGCGTTCCCGGGCCGCCCAGGATGCTGACCGGGCCGCGGATGCGCCGGACGAGCGCCTGCAGCGTCTCCGCGTCGCGCACGCCGGGCACGAAGATGCAGTCCGCGCCGGCCGCCAGGTAGGCCTTGCCGCGCTCGACCGCGGTGTCGAGCGGGTCCTCGATGCCCTTGAGGAACGCGTCGGTGCGGGCGTTGATGACCACCGGGACGTCGGTCGAGGCGCGTGCCGCGGCGACGCGCGCGGCGTGGTCGTCCGCGGGCGTCAGCGTGCCGTCGGGGTCGCCGTCCTCGAGGTTGCAGCCGACCGCGCCGGCCTCGACCGCGGCGGCCACCGTTGCACCGGCGTCGCCGTAGCCGCGCTCGAGGTCGGCGGTGACCGGGAGCTCGACGGCGCGGGCGATCACGTTGACCGCTCTCAGCATGGCGTCGAGCGTCAGGGTCTCCCCGTCGGGAAGCCCGTGCGCGGCGGCGATCGACCAGCTGGCGGTGGCGATCGCGCGGCAGCCCGGGGTGGCGGCGACGACGCGCGCGCTTGCGGCGTCCCAGGCATTGACCAAGACCAGCGGCTCCGGCGCCGCGTGCGCCTGGCGCAGCGCCTGCGCCTGCTCATGTGGCGTGCTCATGCTCCAGAGCCTGTCAGGCGCAGCCGGTGGATGCCGCCGCGCGGGATCTCCGGCGCGGCGCGCGTCTCGACGCTGAAGCGCTCCGCGACGGCTCGGAGGAACGGGCCCGCCGCGGGTCGCCCGGGGTCGGCGAGCCAGATCTCGCGCGCGAGTCGCGGCAGCAGCGGCAGCAGCGCGTCGCCGTTGCGCGGCTCGTAGAGCACGTCGGACGCCAGCACGAGGTCGAACGGGGCGCGCTCGACGAGCGCCGCGGGAGCCGACCAGTCGCACGTCAGGGTCTCGATCGCCAGGCCGTTGCGACGCGCGTTGCGGGCGGCCATCGCAACGGCCTCGGGCGCCCAGTCGGTGGCCAGTACGCGCCCGCCGGCGGCCGCCGCGGCCAGGCTCGGCAGGCCGAGGCCGCAGCCGAGCTCGAGCGTCCTCGCTCCCTTGAGCGCCCGGGCCGCGACGGCGCGCGCGAGCGCCGTCGCACTCGGCCACAGCTCGGCCCAGTAGGGCAGGAACTCGTCCTGGGCGAACGCCTCCTCGCTGAGCAGCGCCTCGCTGTCGCGCGGGCGCAGGATGCGCAGGTCACGCCCGGCGACACCGACAACTTCCTCCACCAAGTCCTCCACGACGCCTAGTGTCGCGAGTCGACACTAGGATGCCGTGATCACCGCACCGACCCGCGTCACCAGTGTCGACGTGGCGCGCCGTGCCGGCGTTTCGCAGTCGACCGTCTCGCTCGTCCTGTCCGGCAAGGGCCGCGGCCGGATCTCCGCGCGCACCGAGGAGACCGTGCGCGCCGCCGCGGCCGAGCTCGGATACCGGCCCAACGTCGCCGCGCGGGCGCTGCGGACCGGCGTGGCGCGGACGGTCGCCCTGGTCGTCCCCGACATCACCAACCCGTTCTTCGGCCGCGTGCTGCGCGGCGCCCAGCGCGCGGCGCAGCGTGCCGGCTACACGGTCGTGCTCGTCGACACGGGCAACGACCGCGCGTGGGAGGCGACGTCGATGCAGGCGCTGCTCGCCGGCCCCGCCGACGGGCTGCTGCTGTTCGAGGTCGACCTGCCACCGGGCGCGGTGGAGCACGCGGTCGCGATCGAGATGTGTCCGGGCGGCCTGCCCGTGGTGCGGCTCGACGTCGAGGCGGGGGTCGACAGCGCGGTCGATCATCTGCTCGAGCTCGGCCACGTGCGCGTGGGCCATGTCGCCTCGGGTTTTCTGGCGCCGACGTTCGACCTGCGGGCGGCGCGCCTGCGCGCCCGGCTCCCGGTGCCGCCCCCGACCGTGCAGGCGCAATTCACGTTCGAGGACGCCGCAACGGCGGCGGCGCCGCTGCTCCGCAGCGGCGTCGTGACCGCGGTGTTCTGCGACGACGACATCCTCGCCGGGGGTGTGTATCTCGCCGCGCGCTCGCTCGGTCTCGCAATCCCGGGCGACCTGTCCGTGATCGGGTTCGACGACCTCGACTTCGCGCGCGTGCTCGCGCCGCCGCTGACCACGGTCGCGGCAGACGCGGAGGGCCTCGGCGCGGCGGCGTTCGAGACGCTCGCGGACGATCTGGCCGGCGGGGCGCCGCCGGCGGAGCAGGTCCTGCCGGTGCGCCTCACCGTGCGCGAGTCCACCGCGCCGCCGCGGGCGTAGCGCGGCCGGCGCCCGTTCGCGCCCGGCGTGTGTCGAGTTTTCGGTCTCCTGGTCCGAAAAGTCGACACGCGCGCCGCGTTCGCGCCTTGATCAGCGACATCATACGTAGTACGCTCAATCGTATGACGCGCTTTCTCTCCATCGTTCTCGCCTTCTTTGCAGGCGCGGGCGTCGCCGGCGGCCATCAGGCCGCGGGCGGATCACCGCGCGTCGCCGTCGTGCTCACCCGGCCCGCGCTGGCGGGCTCGGTGCCGCACGGCGTGGCGCTGCGGACACCCCGCACCGGCGCCGAGCAACTCGGCGCCGTCCACCTCCTCGCGGCGAAGGGCTACGCGACCGTGATCACGGTCGGCGTCGATCGCCGCACGGCGGTCGACCCGGTCGCCCGCCGCTATCCCCGGACGCGGTTCGTCAGCGTCCCGGCGACCCGCGACGCTCTCGGGAGCGCGCTGGCCGCCGCTCGCTGAAGCGGCGGAGAAGCCCCTTGGCCACCAGCTGGCCCGCGGGTGCGGGCAGTGGGCTGGTGGAGGGCTTCGGCGGCGGGCTACTTGTAGCGGTAGACGATGCGGCCGCGGTTGAGGTCGTAGGGGCTGACCTCGACGCGGACCTTGTCGCCTGGCAGGACGCGGATCCTGAACCGGCGCATCTTGCCGGCGAGATGGGCGAGCAGCTCGTGATCGTTCTCGAGCTTGACGCGGAACAGCAGGTTCGGCAGGGCCTCGGTGACCTCGCCGTCGATTTCGAGCTTTTGCTCGACGGCCATGGGCATCACTCCTTCAGACAGGGAAAGCTGCGCGCGCGGGCGCAACTGGACCCTTAGAGGATAGACCTCAGGCGGCGGCCGTCCACGAGGCGAGCTCGCGGTCCGCGGCGAGCCGCTCGAGCGCCGCCGCCTCGAGCTGACGCACGCGCTCCGGCGAGAGTCCGACGGCCTCCCCTACAGCGCCCAGCGTCCGCTCGCCGCCGCCGTCCAGGCCCCAGCGCAGGCGCACCACGTCGCGGTCGCGACCGGTCAGCCGCTCGACCGAGCGCCGGACGGCGCGGCGCCGCTCGGCCGCCAGCGCGACGTCGATCGGCTCGAGCGCATCGGAGGCGGCGAGCAGGTCGCCCAGCACGGTCGCGCCGTCGCCGACCGGCGCGTCGAGCGAGGCCGTGCGCGCGTCCGCGCGGCGCACGCGCTCCACCGCGGCGACGGCCATCCCCGTCTCCGCGGCCAGCGCGTCCGCGCCGGCCTCGCTCCCGCGCTCCTCCAATGCCCGCTCGGCGCGCGCGAGCCGCTCGGCCTCCAGGTGCTGGGGAGCCGGGAGGCGCACGAGCCGGCTCGTGTTGGCCAGCGCGTGCGTGATCGCCTGGCGGATCCACGGCACGGCGTAGGTCGAGAAGCGGGTCCCGCGGCGCCAGTCGAACTTCTCCGCGGCGCGGATCAGCCCCACGACGCCCTCCTGCAGGAGGTCCTCCATCGACAGGCCGCGGCCGATGTGGCGGCGCGCGACGGTCGCGACCAGGCGCAGGTTGCAGCGCACGAGGCGCTCCTTGGCTTCGAGGTCGCCGCGCTCGATGCGGCGCGCCAGCCCGCGCTCCTGCGTCGACGTCAGCAGCTGATGGTGCGCGAAGGCATGCTCACTGGTCATTCCCGGGCCTCATTCAAACGCTTGTTTCGGGCACCATACACAACCGCGCTCGCCGGCCCGGCGAGGGGGCCCCGCGAGGGAGTGATCGGCCGCGCCCGCGGGCGCCGCGACGGGCCCCGCGAGGGAGTGATCGGGCGCCGCGAGGGGGCGCGTGGTCAGGCGGTGATCGACTGCGTCGCCGGAGCGCGCAGGCCCGCGGCCAGGAACGTGACGAGCCGCGCGCGCAGCTCGTCGCGCGTCGGGACGCAGGCGTCCGGGAGGTCGAACGTGCCCGTGAGCATCGTGCCGACGACGGCGAAGATCGAGCGCATCCGCAGCCACAGCTCGTCGCGCGGGAGCTCGGGCAGCGCGCGCGAGAGCACGAGCATCTGGCGGCAGTCGGCGTCGGCCACCTCGGCCTTGACGAGCGCGCGCATCTCAGGGTCCGGGTCGACGAACAGCCGCCCCAGGAACGGCAGCAGCGCACCGTCGGCCTCGACGCGCTCGATTAGCGGGCCGATGATCGCGTCGACCACGGCCTCGACGCTGGCGTCACCGGGCAGCGCCTCCAGGCGCCGCGTGCGCTCGGCCACCACCGGCCCGATCGCGCGGTGCACGACCGCCTCCAGCAGCGCCTGCTTGCACCCGAAGTGGTAGTTGACCGCGGCGATGTTGGCCGCCGCCTCGGCGGTCAGCGTCCGCATCGTCGTCGCCTGGTAGCCGTGCTCGGCGAACAGGTGCTCGGCGGCGTCGAGCAGGCGGTCGCGCGTCGGGTCGTCTGGATCGCACGGCGGCACAAGCCCGAGTCTAGGAACACCTCACGCCAGAAGTCCACGTACCGTTGGATAGGCATGCACTCAGCACTCCTCCCCAGCCCGCTCGGCCCGCTCTACGTCGAGGCCGACGAGCGCGGGCTGACCAAGCTCTACACCGGCGCTCACAAGCTGCACGCCGATGCCGGGCCCGACACGGACGGGCACTTCGCGCGCCTCGCCAGCCAGCTCGACGAGTACTGGGCCCTCGAGCGCACGACGTTCGACGTCCCGCTCTCCCTGCACGGCACCGACTTCGAGGTCAGCGTGTGGGAGGCGCTCCGGCGCATCCCCTACGGCGAGACGACGTCCTACGGCGAGTTGAGCCGCGAGGTCGGCGGATCGCCGCGCGCGGTGGGCCGCGCGAACGGCCGCAACCAGATCTCGATCGTCGTCCCCTGCCATCGCGTGATCGGCGCCGACGGGTCGCTCACCGGCTACGCCGGCGGGCTGGACGCCAAGCGCGCACTGCTCGAGCACGAGGCCGGGATAGGGTCGATGTATGGAGTACCGCACACTCGGTAGGACCGGCGTGAAGGTGAGTCCGCTCTGCCTCGGCGCCATGATGTTCGGCGCCTGGGGCGAGCCGGACCACGACGCATCGATCCGCATCATCCACGCCGCGCTCGACGCCGGCGTCAACTTCATCGACACCGCGGACGTCTACTCGCACGGCGAGTCCGAGCAGATCGTCGCCAAGGCGCTCAAGGGCCGCCGCGACGACGTCGTGCTCGCCACCAAGTTCCACGGCGCGATGGGCGACGACCCCAACCACCAGGGCAACAGCCGGCGCTGGATCATGCGCGCGGTCGAGGACTCGCTGCGCCGGCTCGAGACCGACCACATCGACCTCTACCAGGTGCACCGGCCCGAGGACGACACCGATGTCGAGGAGACGCTCTCGGCGCTGACCGATCTCGTACGCCAGGGCAAGGTCCGCTACATCGGGTCGAGCACGTTCCCGGCCAGCCGCATCGTCGAGGCCCAGGTCGCGGCCGACCGCCACGGCTACGAGCGCTTCAAGACCGAGCAGCCGCCGTACTCGATCCTCGTCCGCGGGATCGAGGCCGACGTGCTGCCGACCGCCCGGCGCCACGGTATGGGCGTCATCCCGTGGAGCCCGCTGGCCGGCGGCTGGCTGTCGGGCGGCTACCGCAAGGGCGCGCAGCTGCCCAGCTCGTCGCGCGCGCAGCGCCTCCCGCACCGCTTCGACCTGTCGATCCCCGGCAACCAGCGCAAGCTCGACGCCGCCGACGCGCTCGGCGCGCTGGCCGACGAGCTGCAGATCCCGCTCGTCGAGATCGCGATCGCGTGGGTGATCAACCACCCGGCGGTCACGAGCGCGATCATCGGTCCGCGCACGATGGCGCACCTCGAGTCCCAGCTCCCGGCGGCCGGCCGCATGCTGCCGGACGAGGTGCTCGACCGCATCGACGAGATCGTCCCGCCCGCGACGAGCTTCAACTACGCCGACCAGGGCTACGCCAACCCGGCGCTCGCGCCCGCCGCGCGCAGGAGATGATTGCTGGCGCCGGGCGGCCTTCGAGGCCGCCCGGCGTCGCTACTAGCGAGGCGTGGCGTCGAGCGCTCCACCGCAGTGCGGGCAGCTGGCCCGCTCCACGACGCGCTCTTGCGGCCACAGCCGAAGGCAGCGAAGGCAAAGGATCCTCATAGATCCTCCTTTATGTAACGGCGCCCCGCAGGGGGCGCGAAATACCGGTTCCGCATGCATTGGGGCTGCTGCGCTGGCCCGGCTCAGTAAGAGTATCGGGATCCGTGTGTCAGGACTTGAGCCCGTATCCTCCGCGACGTGCTAGCTGGTCGACGCGAACTCGAGCGAGCGGCGGAAGCGCTCGCCACCCGCATACCTGCGCCGCTGGGTGTCCTCGCCCGCGTCGCCTACAACTACCGCTGGGCCTGGGACCCGGAGGGTCCGGACCTTTTCCGCTCGCTGGACCCGGATCGCTGGGAACTGGTCGCCGAGAACCCGGTCAAGCAGCTCCAGGAGGCGGCGGTCGACCGGCTCGTCGCAGCCGCGCAGGACGCCGACCTGCTGGCGCGCGCCGCAGCCCTGGAGGACCGCATCAGCGCCGACCTCGCGCGCCCCGCGCACGAGGGCCCCGCGTCGCCGGAACGACCGATCGCGTACTTCTCCGCGGAGTACGGGTTCCACGGCTCGTTCCCGATCTACTCGGGCGGCCTGGGCGCGCTCGCCGGCGACATCCTCAAGGAGGCCTCCGACCGCGCGTGGCCGCTGGTCGCGGTCGGCCTGCTGTACCGCTTCGGCTACTTCCGCCAGCGGATCGACTCCGGCGGCTGGCAGCACGAGTACTGGGTGGACACCGATCCCGATCGCCTGCCGGCCGCGCTCGTGCGCGGCGACGACGGTGAGCCCCTGACCGTCACGGTGCCGGTCGCCGACGTCCAGGTCCATGCGCAGATCTGGCGCGCGGACATCGGCCGCATCCCGCTCTACCTGCTCGACGCCGAGCGTCCCGAGAACTCCGAGGCGGCGCGCTGGATCACGTCACGCCTGTACATCTCCGACGAGGAGATGCGGCTCGCGCAGTACGTGCTGCTCGGCATCGGCGGCGTGCGCGCGCTGGAGGCGATGGAGATCGAACCGAGCATCGTGCACCTCAACGAGGGCCATGCCGCGTTCGTGTCGCTCGAGCTCGCGCGGCGCGAGACCGCCAACAACGGCTCGCTCGAGGGCGCGCTGGAGCTGGCGCGCCGGCGCACGATCTTCACGACGCACACGCCCGTTCCCGCGGGCAACGACACCTACCCGGCGCTGCAGGTCGCGGAGGTGCTGCAGGACATCTCGCGCACGCTCGGGGTCGACCCCGAGCGGATCATCCGCCTCGGGCGCACGAACCCCAAGGAGGCCGCCGAGCCGTTCGGCGTGACGCAGTTCGCGCTGCGCATGAGCCGCGCCGCCAACGGCGTCAGCCGCCGCCACGGCGAGGTCGCGCGCGAGATGTGGCAGCCGATGTGGCCGGACCGCGGCGTGGACGCCGTCCCGATTACGCACGTGACCAACGGCGTGCACATCCCGACGTGGCTCGGCAAGCCGATCTGGGACCTGCTGAACCGCCACCTGGGCGAGGACTGGCTGGACCGCGCGACCGACCCCGCGACGTGGGCCGGGGTCGACGACATCCCCGCGGCCGAGCTGTGGGAGGTGCGCCGGGCGCAGCGCGCCGAGATGATCGAGTACGTCCGGCACCGCGCGGTCGTGGACCGGCTGGCGCGCGACGAGCCGCGCGCCTACGCCGTGGCGGCGGCCGATTTCGACCCGGACATCCTGACGGTCGGATTCGCGCGCCGGCTCGCGACCTACAAACGGCTCAACCTGCTGCTCCAGGACGCCGAGCGCGCGCTCAAGCTCGTCGACTCCACGCGGCCGATCCAGGTGCTGCTGGCCGGCAAGGCGCACCCGCGCGACGACTTCGGCAAGCGGCTCGTGCAGGGGCTGTTCAAGATGAAGCACGCCGGGGCGTTCCCCACCCGCGTCGCCTACCTGGACGACTACGACCTGCGCATGGCCGCCCACCTCGTGCGCGGCTGCGACGTCTGGGTCAACCTGCCGCGCCCGCCGCTCGAGGCGTCCGGGACGTCGGGGATGAAGAACGTCATGAACGGCGGCCTGCAGCTGTCGGTGCTGGACGGCTGGTGGGCCGAGGGCTACGACGGCAAGAACGGCTGGTCGCTGACCGGCGACGTGGACCCCGACCACGGCGCGCAGGACGCCCGGCATGCGCACGAGCTGCTGCGCCTGCTCGAGAAGGACGTCGCGCCCGAGTTCTACAAGGTGGACAAGGCCGGGGTCCCGCAGGCGTGGGTCAAGCGCGTGCGCCGCTCGCTGCGGACGCTGGGACCCGAGTTCGGCGCCGGACGCATGCTCGAGGACTACGAGCGCAAGGTCTACGGAGTGCCCGTCAGGGATTGATGATCGGCGTCGAGGTGGGCGTGGGCGTCGAGCGCCCCCCGCTCGCCGGGGACGGCGTCGGCGAAGGCGAGGGCGAGGGCGAGGGGGTCGGCGAAGCCGTCGGGATCGGAGTCGCAGAAGGTGTGACCGTCGGCGCCACGTTCTGCTGGGCGTCGATCTGACGCTGGACGTCGCTGCGCACCTGGTTCAGGCTCGCGTCGAAGTCGCGCTGGACGGCGTTCACGCGATCGTCGACGCGGTTCTCGAACACATGTCCGGCGTAGACGAACATCCCGGCGACGCCGGCCAGCGTGACCACGACCGCGACGACGAGCATCCACGCGAACGTCGTCGTCGTGCGCCGGCGGAAGCGGTTGCGGCAGTACGGGCAGCGCGGACCGGTGGCCCACGACAGGCGCGCGCAGCTGGGACAGACGCGCTGCGGGGGCGCGCCGACGGAACCCTCCATGCTCTCTAGCGTAGGAGATCGCGCACGGCCCGCCGCGGGAGGTCCAGCAGGCCCTCGATCGGCGGATTGGGCGCCACACGCGTGAGCCGCAGGCGAGTGTCGCGTGAGCCGTCGATGCTGCGCTCGATCGCGTCCAGCGTGTAGAGCGGCTGCAGCAGCTCCCGCAGTTGCTGCTGCTCGTGCTCGCTGCGCAGGCCCGGGGTGTTGTTGTCGGTGAGGACGGTGAGCTGCGGCACGTTCGACGCCAGGCACGCCTGTACCAGGCTGCGGCCGAAGTACGGGCGCAGGTCGACCGTGGCCGGCGCGATCTCGCCGGCCAGCAGCGCGGCGAGGTCGGTCGGCTGGCCTTGCGCGCCCTCGACGGCGTGGCGGCCGTGCGTGTAGAGGTTGTACCTCGGCGCGCGGCGGGCGGCGAGCTTGACGCTGCGCCGCGTCGGGCGCAGCGTGTAGAGCGCCGCGCGCGAGCCGATCGCCTGCGCGCCGTCGTAGTGGTTGAAGCCCGGGATCACGGCCTCGGTGACGAGGTCGAGCGCGGCGAGCTCGCGCTGGACCTTGAGCCCGAGCGCGGGCTGGGACTCCGGGAAGCCGTAGGCGAGCAGGATGCGCGCCGTGCGCGGGTCGCGGATCGCCTCGAGCGCCCGCGCGACGAACAGGCCCACGCCGTCGGCGGTGTACGGCGGGTCGGTGAACACGAGGTCGTAGGCCGCCCGCGCCGCGCGCGGGAGCCCGACGCGCAGATCGGCGAACAGCGCCTCGATGCCGCCGTCGGCCGCCTGCTCGAGCACGCGCTCGTCGATGTCGACGACGGTGCCCGTGCCGAGCGCGAGCGCCGTGGCGTCATGGTCGCCGAGGAACAGCACGCGGGCCTGGGTGAGGTCGTAGGTGTCGGCGATGTGGCGCGCGCGGCGGTGGACGGTCTCCGGCGTCGCCGGCACGTGGTCGAGGTCGCGCAGCGCGGGCGGGGCGGCGGCGACGAAGGCGCGCACCTGCTCCAGCGACGGTAGCACCGCCGCTCGCTCGCGCAGCTCGTGCTCGTCGCCTGTGTACGCGCGCAGCAGCGCCTCGACCGTCCGCCGCGGCACGCCGTGGACGCGCACGAGCGCGTCGACGTCGGGCGGCGCGCCGTCGAGCAGCGCGCCCAGTACCCGGCGCAGCGGCAGCGCCGCCGGGCCCTGTTCGGCGATCAGCGCACGGACGGCGTCCACGGCGTGCAGCGTACGGCGACCAGCACGGCGGGCTCGTCGCCGTCGTTGTGCAGCGCGCGCAGGACGCCGGGGTCGAGCGCCAGCATGCTCCCGCGCCCGAAGCGCGCGCGGGAGCCGCCGTGGCCTTCGAGCACGATCGCCCCGCTGCGCACGAAGACGAGCGCGCCGCGCCAGGGCGTGACGTCGCGCTCGGCCCCCGGCTCGACGGTGACGATCACAGCGTGGCGGGCAGTCCGAGCGCGGCGAACGCGCGCGGGGCGAACGTCGTGTACTCGGCGACGCGGCCGTCCACGACCCGGATCACGTCGAGCATGAACGGGCGGAAGTGGCTGTCGCCCGGCGCGCGCAGGTAGCCGACCAGCGCGGGCATCCGGTTCACGCGCGTGGCCACGCGCCGCCACTCCCCCATCCCCGACCGGAACGCCTGCTGGTACAGCGGCGCCATCGCGGCGAGCCCCTCGAAGACCTGCGCCGACGGCGGCATCGTCACGCGCAGGTCCTCGTGCGCGAGCGCCTCCATGCGCGCCGGGTCGCCGGCCTCGAATGCCTCGATCAGCTGCTCCAGCAGCGCGCGCTCGGCCGCGCTGGCGTCGGTCCCCGGCGCCCATTCGGAGCGCTCGGCGGGCAGGTGCTGCTCGAGCGTCGCGCGCGCCCGCTGCAGCGCGCTGTTGGTGGCGGCGACGCTCGTCGCGAGCACCTCCGCGGTCTCCTTCGCCGACCAGCCGAGCACGTCGCGCAGCAGCAGCGCGGCGCGCTGGCGCGGCGGCAGGTGCTGGACGGCGACGAGGAACGTGAGCTCGATCGTCTCCTTGGCGACCGCGAGCGCGTGCGGGCCCTCCTCGGCGGCGGCGAGCAGCGTGTCGGGATACGGCTCGAGCCACGGCACCTCGGCGGGCGAGTCGCCGGGGCGCGTCACGACGCGCCGGGCGTCGGCGCGCAGCCGGTCCAGGCACACGTTGGTCGCGATGCGGTAGAGCCACGCCCGGAACGTGTCCGGGCCGGCCGCGGCCGCACGCGCGCGCCAGGCGCGCAGGAACGTGTCCTGCACGAGCTCTTCTGCCTCATGGAAGGACCCCAGCATGCGATAGCAGTGCACGTGCAGCTCGCGCCGGTGGCGCTCGGCCAGCTCGCTGAAGGTCTCCTCGTCGATCATCTGAGCAGTCATACGAGCTACGACGCGCAGGGCGCCGAAACTCATCGGCGCGCCGCCGGTCGTCCGCCCGGTCAGACCTCGGCCGGGACGCCGAGCTCGAGCCAGCGCAGCTCGCGGTCCGCGAACGCCGCCTCGATCGCGGGCCGCCCCTCGCGGAAGTGCTTCCAGCCCTCGTAGTGGATCGGGATCACCGTGCGCGGCTGGATCAGGTCGCACAGCTCGACGGCGTCGCGCGCGGTCATCGTGTAGCGCAACGGGCCGGTGATCGGGAAGCGCACGCCGCCGAGGTGCAGTACCGCGGTGTCGACCGCGAGGCGCTCGGCGACCTCCAGGACGCCCTTGTAGAGCACGGTGTCGCCGGAGATCCAGACGACGCGATCCTGGCTGCGCAGCGCGAAGCCGATCACGTCGCCGACGATCCGGCGCGACAGCGGCGGGCCGTGGCGGCAGGGCGTCGCGGTGATCTCGAGATCGCCCAGCCGCATGCTCTGCCACGGCGCCAGCCCCCGCGCAGCCCCGCCCAGGCGCCGCGCGCCGGCGACGGTGGTGACGACCATGCCCGCGGTCGGCAGCAGCGCGCGGCCCGCGGGGTCGAAGTTGTCGTCGTGATGGTCGTGCGTGAGCAGGATTGCGTCGATCCGGCCGAGCTCGTCGGGCGCGAGCGCGGGGCCGGCGAGCTTGTCCGACGACGTGCCCCAGCCGAAGCGGTAGTGGCCGCCGGGCGGGTCGAACGTCGGGTCGGTCAGCAGTCGCAGCCCGCCGAACTCGATCAGCGCCGTCGGCCCGCCGATGTGGGTGATCTTCACGTGAGCGGAGTCTTACGACCGCGGTCGTTCATGGCAAGCTCATGTGCCGCCGGCGTCGCCATACTCGCCGCCATGGACGACCTCGCGGAACTGCTCGCCAGCCACGGGTTCGTCGCCGCCGAGGAGGAGGCGGAGGAGCTGCTGGCCGTCGCGGCGGGCGACGGCGAGCGCCTGGACGCGATGGTGGCGCGCCGGCTCACGGGCGAGCCGCTCGCCTGGATCACCGGGACCGCGCCGTTCTGCGGGCTCTGGATCCGCGTCGACCCCGGCGTCTACGTCCCGCGCTGGCACACCGAGCCGCTCGCGCTTCGCGCCGTCGAGCGCCTGCCCGCCGGCGGCACGGCGATCGACGTCTGCACCGGCTCGGGCGCGCTGGCCAAGGTGCTGATGACGCACCGCCCGCGGGCGCGTGTCGTCGCCTCCGACGTGGACGAGCGCGCTGTCGCGTGTGCGCGCTCCAACGGCGTCGACGCGCGGCTCGGCGACCTGTTCGCGCCGCTCGACGTCACGGGCGTCGACGTCGTGGCCGGCGTCGTGCCCTACGTCCCGACGCCTCACCTGCCGCTGCTGCAGCGCGACACGTTCACGTTCGAGCCCGAGCTGTTCTACGACGGCGGCGCCGACGGAACGGACATCCTGCGGCGCGTGCTCGCCGAGGCGCCCCACGTGCTGCGCCCCGGCGGCGCGCTGCTGCTCGAGCTCGGCGGCCGCCAGGCCTCCGAGCTCGACTTCGCGGGCTACACGGACGTGCGCGTGATCGTCGACGAGGACGGCGACCCGCGCGGGATCGACGCGACGCTTTCCTAGGAGTGCGCGGCCGTGCAGAGCGCGCGCGTGGAGCCCGGCGCCCGCCGCGGGGAAGAAGCAGTCCACGAGCGCCTCGCTCGCCCGGCGGCGGACACGGTCCCGAGCTGGGCGACGTTGACCTGCGTCGAGGTCGACGAGTGCGGCTTGATGCGGTTGGCCGGGATCGAGGACGGCTTGATCTTGGCGCCGTTAATCAGGTTCGTGGCGGCGACGCTGGTGCCGCCGAGCGCGACGAAGAGCGCGAGCGAGGCGACCGCGTTGGCGTAGGGTCGACTCTCGCCGGTCGCGCACCAGCGCGGGGTGCGGGGAACCGCCCGCCGCCGGGCGGGCAGCCGCCGCGTGCGGCCGGACCCCGCGCGTGAGTTGCTCCACGCGTTGACGGTCAGGGGCGCACCAAGAGCGACGCCAGGACGCGCTCGCGCTGCGCGAGCCGCAGGGCGTTCTCCTCCATCCATGAAGGGGGGACCTCGCGGACGACGGGGGTGGCGAAGCTGTGAGTCTGGGCGGTGCGCATCTTGGCTCCTTGCTGGGGCTGAGTTCGATGGCGGCAAGCTATTCCGCCGAGCCCGCGTCCTGGATGGGACGGCGCGCCAATTCGTCCGCCCCCCGTCTGTGGCGTCACGACAAAGTGTTGGCGCGCCTGTAGCGACGCCACCGTGACCGCGTGCAGGTTTGGGCGACGAGCCCAAGGGGGTGTCGGGATGCCGCCCATACCGTCCGGCAGGCATTCCGACCCCTTACGAGGAGAGCACCGACATGCCCGATCAGTCGACCTTCGAGAACCAGACGACGCAGTCGTCGAACCTGCCCGTGATCACGCTGGTGCTGGTGATCGCGCTGTGGTACGCGTGGGGCCTGGGCCTCATGGTGTTCGGCGTCCTTTGAGCTGCGTGGTCGACAGCGAGGGTGCACTCACGCGCTGACGGCCGGCTCACCGTCGTCCTCGTCCAGCACCGCCGCGCCGAGGACGGCGGCGAGCGTCAGCGCGCACGTCAGCTCCACGCCGTCGTCCGTCACGCGCCTTCCCAGCAGCTCCTCGGCGCGCTTGACCCGGTAGGACACGGTGTTCTGGTGCACGAACAGCTGCTTGGCCGCCCGCGTCCCGCTGCCGCCGGCGACCAGGAACGCGAGCACCGTCTCGCGCAGCCGCTCGGCCGGCTCCGAGCGTGACGCCAAGGGGCCGAGCCGGCGCTTCACGAACGCCCGCGCGCGCGGGAGGTCGCCGGCGAGCAGCGAGACGAGCTCCACCCGCTCGTAGCGGGTGACCGCGGCCGCCGCGGCGCGCGCCAGCGTGGCGACGCGCGCCGCCTGGACCGCCTCGGCGTGCGAGCGCCGGAAGCCGTCGAGACCGTGGCCGGGCGTGCCGGCGGCGACGAGGATCCCCTCTGGGGGCGCATAGGCGTCGAGCGGCTCGAGCGGCGGCGGTTCGAACGCTCCCCACCAGACGTCGACGCTCGCGGCGCCCGTCATCACTATGAGCGGCTCGCCCGGCCCGAGGGCCGCCGCCGCCTCGCGCGCAGCCCGCTCGAGTCCGCGCAGCTCGTTGCCGCGCCCCGAGACGCGCAACGCGACGTGCTGGCGGCGAAGCTCGTAGCCCAGCCGGCGGACGGCGACCTCCTGGTCGACGGGCTCGTCACGGAGGATCGCGCGCACGGTCTCTGCGCGCAGCTGCTCCGCGCCGCGCATCACCCGCTCGCGCTCCGAGCCGTACTCCTCGACGAGCACCGCGGACATGTGGTCGATGTAGGCGAACATGAACGCCGAGCTGCGCTCCTGCGCGAGGATGAACTCCGCGGCGTCCTCGAGCCGGTCCTGCAGCAGTTGGGACCAGCGATCCCACAACCATGCGTGGCCGAGCCGGTACGCGCGCAGCAGCGCCGCGAGCGTGATGCCGCGACGGACCAGCGCGCGCGCCCAGTCCGCCGCCTCGGCCGGCATCACGATCGCTTCGGGCCCGGAGCCGCGCTTGAGCAGCCGCAGGATCTGCAGGAGGTTGGACTCGCAGCTCGCCCAGGTCTCCTCGCGCAGCTCGCCGTCGTCGCGCTCGCGCAGCTCAGGCATCATCGCGAACAGGTGGTCGTTGAGCGCGGTGGTGAGCTCCGCGCAGCGCGGGAGCAGCTCCGCCGCCAGCTCGCTGAGGACGGGCGGCGTGCCGGGCCACGCGGTCGGCGCTGAACCTGCGACGCCCATCGGCTGATCCTACGCGCTCGCCGGCGCGCGGAGCGGCGCTCACATGTCCAGGCCGCCGTTGACGCCCCAGACCTGACCCGTGACGTACGCCGAGGCGTCGGCGGCGAGGAACCGCACCACGCGCGCGACCTCCTCGGGCCGCCCTATCCGGCGTACCGGGATCGCGGCGCACAGGCGCTCGAGTGCGCGCTCCGGGACCGTCGCCGTCATGTCGGTCTCGATCAGCCCGGGTGTGACGGCGTTGACGGTGAGCCCGATGCCGCCCGCGTCGCGCCCGTCCTTGGCGAGCGCGAACGCGGCTTCGCGCGCCAGCGTCTTGGTGAGGCCGAGCAGGCCGGACTTGGAGGCGGCGTAGTTGGCCTGGCCGATGTTGCCGATCTCGCCGCTGATCGACGAGATGTTGATGATGCGCCCGGAGCCGCGCTCGAGCATGTGCGCGAGCGCCGGCTTGGTCATGTAGAAGGCGCCCGACAGGTTGATGCGCAGCACCTGGTGCCAGTCCTCGATCGTCATCTTCGAGACCGGCCGGTCGGCGGTCACGCCGGCGTTGTTGACCAGGACGTCGAGCCGCCCGTGGCGTTCGATCACCTCGGCGACGACCCGCGCGCAGTCGTCCGGGTCGCCGACGTTGCCCTGATGGATACTGCCCGCGCTCCCGAGCCGCTCGCGGAAGTCGGCGGCCCGCGCGCCATTGCTCGAGTAGCCGGCGGCGACCGTCGCCCCGTAGTGCGCGAGGCTCTGGGAGATCGCGGCGCCGATGCCGCGCGTACCGCCGGTGACCAGCGCCACGCGCCCGCGCAGCGACTCGTCGAGGCTCATGCTCGCCATGAACGTCGCCGGATCGACCGGCGCAGGGCTTGTAGTGGACAGGCTCATCTGCTCTCCTCGCTTGGGTTGGTTTGCGGCGCCGGCGAAGGCGTAGCTACGCCTTCGGCAGGGCGCGCAGCGCGGGCTTGTCGATCTTGCCGATCGCGTTCTTCGGGAGTTCGTGGAGGATCTCGATGCCCGCAGGTCGCTTGTACTTGGCGAGCCGTTCGGCGCAGGCCGCGTGCAGGTCCTCGACGGTGACCTCGGCGTGCGGGCGCAGCGCGACGTACGCCATGACGACCTCGCCGAGGACGTCGTCGGGGCGGCCGACCACGGCGGCTTCGAGCACGCCGGGGTGGGCGTAGAGCGCGGTCTCGATCTCCTTGGGGTAGATGTTCTCGCCGCCGCGGATGATCATGTCCTTGATGCGGTCGACGATCCGCAGGTAGCCGTCGGAGTCGAAGATGCCGACGTCGCCGGTGTGCAGCCAGCCGTCGATGATCGTCTTGGCGGTGTCCTCGGGCCGGTTGAGGTATCCGCGCATCACGTTGGCGCCGCGGATGACGACCTCGCCGCGCTCGCCTTGGGCGACGGGTTGGTCATGGATGTCGACGACACGGACCTCCTGGCCGCGCAGCGGGCGGCCGACCGTGCCGGGCTTGCGCACGCCGTCGTAGGGGTTGAGCGTCGAGGCGCACGAGCCTTCCGAGAGGCCGTAGCCCTCGACCAGGACGACCCCGAGCGTGCGCTCGACGCGCGCGATCAGCTCCGCCGGCATCGGTGCCGCGCCGCAGACCACGAGCCGGAGCGACGACGTGTCGGCGCGCCCGGCGCCCGGCAGCGAGGTGAGGATCGCGTAGATCGCCGGGACGGCCGAGAAGTAGGTCGGGCGGATGCGCTCGACGAGGCCGAAGAACGTCTTGGGGCTGAAGCGTCCGGCGATCGTGACGCGGCCGCCGGCGAGCAGCGGCGTGAGCGTTCCCACGACGATGCCGTTGACGTGAAACAGCGGCAGGATCAGCAGGCTGTGGTCTTCCCAGGTGATGCCGAGCGCGGCGCGTGTCATGCCGCACATCGCGGCGAGGTTGGCGTGGTCGAGCATCACGCCCTTGGGCTTGCCGGTCGTCCCGCTGGTGTAGATCAGCAGCGCGAGCGTGTCGGGGCGCACGTCGGCGCTCGCGGCGTGCAGCGAGGGCTCCGCGGCGAGCGCGCCGACGTCGACGACGGTCGCGTCGAGCTCGAGCCCATCGCCGATCACCACCTTGGCCGCGGCGTCGTCGACCTGATACTGCATCTCCGCCCGGGTCAACGCCGGGTTGACCGGCGTCGCGGCCGCGCCGAGCCGCCAGGCGGCGAACAGCGCGATGACCAGCTCGACGCGGTTCGGGAGGGCGATCGCGACGACGTCGCCCTCGCCGACGCAGAGCCGCGCGAGCACGGCCGCGGCACGGGCGACGCGCTCGGCGAACGCGGCGTTGTCGAGCGCGACGGCGTCGTCGGCGATCGCTGGGGCGCCGGGCTGCGCGGCGGCGCGGGTGTCGGGCAGCGCGGCCAGGGGGACGCGCAGGGCCTCGGAAACGGACATCGTGTTGCTCCTCGTGGATTCGTGTTGGATTCAGCTGACGCCGGCCGGCGCCGGCGCCGGATCGGTGACGCCGGCGCGCCGCAGCGCGGAGTGGGCGGCGTTGTAGCCGCACATGCCGTGGGCGCCCGCGCCGGGCGGCGTGGCTGCCGAGCACAGGTAGACGCCCGGGATGCCGGTGGCGTAGGGGTCGAGGGCGACCCGCGGGCGGAACACCATCTGGCGCGGGTCGTTCGCGCCGGTGACGACGTCACCGCCGACGTAGTTGACGTTGTGCGCCTCCATCGCCGACACGCTGCGGACGTGGCGGGCCAGGATGCGCTCGCGGAAGCCGGGCGCGAAGCGTTCGATCTGTCCCTCGATCGCCGCCGTCGCGTCACCGGCGTAGCCGGCGGGCACGTGCGCGTACGCATACAGCGGATGGATGTCGCCGCTGGAGCGGCTCGGGTCGGCGAGGTACTGCTGGCAGACGAGTACGAACGGACGCTCCGGCATGCGGCCCCTGCCCACGTCGCGCTCGGCGGCGGCGATCTCGCCGGCGCTGCCGCCGACGTGCACGGTGCCGGCCACGCGCGAGTCTGCGTGCGTCCACGGGACGCCGCCGGCGATCGCGTAGTCGACCTTGAACGTCCCGGGACCGTGCCGGTAGCGCGTGAGCGCGCGGGCGATCCGGCGCGGCATCCGCTCGCCGGCGATCCGAGCCGCCGCGGCCGGCGCGACATCGAGCATCACGATGTCCGGGGAGCCGAGGTCCGCGAGCGACGAGACGTAGACGCCGGTCTCGTACTTCGCGCCGTGGTCCTCGAGCAGCGAGAGCATCGCGCCGCTGATCGCCGCCGAGCCGCCCTGCGCGACCGGCCAGCCGAAGCGATGCGCGGCCGTCCCGAGCGTGACGCCGATCGCCGACGACATCGGCGACCGGAACGGCCGGAACGCGTGCGCGGCGACGCCCGCGAACAGCGCGCGTGCCTCGGGCGTCGCGAACACCCGCGCCAGCACCGCCGCCGGCAGCCCGGAGACCGCGCCGAAGCGCGCCAGGGCCAGCGGATGCGCCGGGACGTGCAGCATCGGACGCAGGAAGTCCTCCGCGATCGCGTCAAAGCGCTCGGCCAGCGGGCCGAACAGCGCCCGCCAGCGCCCGCCGTCCGCGCCCAGCCCCGCGGTGGTCCGCTCGATCGAGCGGTACGCCGCGGCACCGGAGCCACCGTCGAGCGGGTGCGCGTATTGCACCTGCGGCCACAGCCAGCTCAGGCCGTGGGCGGCGAGGTCGAAGCGCCGCGAGAACGGCGTGTCGAGTGCGAGCGGGTGCGCCGCCGAGCACTCGTCGTGGATCAGCCCGGGGAGCGTCAATTCGCTGCTGCGGGTCCCGCCGCCGAGCACCTCGGCGGCCTCGAGCACGGTCACGTCGACGCCCTCGGCGGCGAGGGTCACCGCGGCAGCGAGCCCGTTGGGCCCGCTGCCGACGATCACGGCGCTGGTCATGCCGCCACCACCAGGCGCCGCTCGCCTGCGTGGCTGACGCGCACGTAGCCGGGCATCCGGTGGTCGACCTGGGTGGCGATCGGGCCGTTCTCCAGCCACGGCTGCTCGGCCACCGCGTCCTTGACCGCCCAGCTGCCGCGCTCGACGATCCCGACCGCGGCGTCGATCACGAGGTACTGCTGACGCCCGTTGCCGACCGGCTCGGACTCGACCCAGACGACGATGAACTCGCCGGGCGCGAACTGGCAGCGCTTCTGGATCGCCGCGATCAGGCGGTGATCGTGCAGGTGCCCGTCACCGAAATTGAAGCCGATGATCGCGTTGCAGGCGAACTCGCCCTCCAGCAGCGAGTAGCGGTCGATGTCCTCGCCGAGCTGGTTGATCATGACCGAGTTCAGGCCGCGGCCCTGGCTGTGCAGCGAGCGCCAGCCAAGCGTCTGCGCCATCACGACCGCGGCCGCCTCGGGCCCGTAGATCGCGCTGAGCTGGTCCTTCTGCATCGGGGCGCCCTTGACGATGTGCTGGTTGAGCTTGGCCTCCGCGTCCGGCGCCAGCGCCCACATCGCGGAGGCCCAGTTGCCCGCGTATTGACGCATCGAGGGCAGGAACGAGACGAGGTCGGGGCGCAGGTTGCCGAGCACCGGCAGGAACAGCAGTCCGGCGACGGTCACCACGAGCAGCGCCGGGTCCATGTCGCCGAGCCCGAAGCCCGCGGGGTTCGCATGGCCGAGGAAGAGGAACGCCGTGATGTAGATGAACAGGGCGTTCCACTCCAGCGGCACAGCCAGCGGGAACGTCGAGATGATGAACAGGTGAAAGCCGATCATCAGCACGACGGCGGCCACGGTGACGGTCGGGTTGTGTGAGAACAGCAGGATCAGCGGGGTCACGAACTCGACGAAGGTGCCGCCGACGTGCGCAAGGCCGACGGCGCGTTCGGACGGACGCAGGTCGCTCGGGAAATTGCGGTAGTGGAGGCGCTTGATCGCCTTGGACGTGAGCCATGGCGTGTTGGAGACCATCGGCGGGACCACGTTGGCGAAGTGGCGCCCGAACTTCGAGAACGCCGCACCACACCACACGGTCACGATCAGCAGCTTCGCGGCCACGATCATGTCGACGTACGGGTAGAAGGCGAAGAAGATCAGCGCCGGCAGGTACTGCTCACCGCGGGCGGCGATGAAGATCGTCTTGTCGCGCAGGCCGAGCACGACCAGCAGCGCGATGATCGGGACGATCGAGGCCGTGGTGACCGCCGGCAGCGCCAGCGCCACCACGACGCTCGCGAGCAGCGCGACATAGAGCGCGACGTCGACGCGAGTGCGCCCGTCGCCCGTGGTGAACGGGACCTTCTCGGGCCACGGCGGCAGCCGGATCGTGCCCGGCCGCGCCCAGTAGCGGACGCCGCCGGTCATCGGCTTGAAGTGCCCGGCCAGCGGGCCCCACGAGCCCGCCACGCCGAGGCACTCCAGCAGCACCGTCCACAGGACGGCCTTCTGATAGACGACCAGGTCGGCCCACCACGCGGCCGGGTGCAGCGGGTTCAGCCCGGACGTGAGCGTGGCAACGAGCGCGCCGCCGAGCACGTAGAAGAACAGCAGCTTCGCGATGTAGACCAGCGTGGTGATCTTCGGCGCGCCGAAGCCGTATTCGGCCCAGTGCCGCGACAGCGTCTTGATCCGCTCGCGGTACGGGGTGTCCATGAACGTCGCCGGATCAACCGGTGGGAAATCTCCTGTGGTCAGGCCCATTGCTCTCCTCGCTTTGACTCGATGTGACGGAGCACGGGCAAGCTACGAGCACGGCGAGGCGCGAAACATGGGCTCTCAGTGACGAATCCGGGCGAGCGGTTGTGGCGCCGCCACAATGCCCGCGCGACTCGTCGTCCAGCGAGATCAGTCATCGACGGCGGCCGGGATCTCGATCTCGCGCTTGAGGATCTTGCCCGTCGGACCCTTCGGGAGCTCGGCCACGAACCAGACGTGACGCGGGTACTTGTAGGCGGCCACGCGGTCCTTGACGAACGCGCGCAGCTCTCCGGCGGTCGCCGTCGCGCCGGCCTTCAGAGCGACGGCCGCGCCGACCTCCTCGCCGAGCGTCTCGTGAGCGACGCCGATCACCGCCACCTCGCGCACGTCCGGGTGCTCGTAGAAGACCTCCTCGATCTCGCGCGGGTAGACGTTGAAGCCGCCGCGGATCACGACGTCCTTCTTGCGGTCGACGATGTAGAAGTAGCCGTCGCCGTCGACGCGGGCGATGTCGCCGGTGCGGAACCAGCCGTCGGCGTCGATCGCGTCCGCCGTCGCCTGGGCGCGGTCCCAGTAGCCCTTCATGACGTTGCGGCCACGGACGAGCAGCTCGCCATCCTCCGCGACGCGCAGCTGTACGCCGTCGATCGGAAGCCCGATGGAGCCCGGCTTGCGCTCGCGGTCGCGGCGGTTGAAGCAGGCGACCGGCGAGGTCTCCGACAGGCCGTAGCCCTCGAGCACCAGGCAGCCGAACCGCGCCTCGAACGCCTGCATCACCTCGACCGGCAGGGCTGCGCCGCCCGAGATGCAGATCGCGAGCGTGGACGTGTCCGCGGCGGCTCGGTGGTTGAGCATCGCGGCGTACATCGTCGGGACGCCCTCGAACACCGTCACGCGGTCGCGCGGGATGATCGAGAGGGCGCGGCCGGCGTCGAAACGCGGGAGCAGCGTCAACCGGCCGCCGACGGCGATCGTGGCGTTCAGCGCGCACGTCTGGCCGAAGGCGTGAAAGAACGGCAACGCGCCGAGCGCCACCGTCGTCTCGTCAAAGCCGAACAGCGCGATGGACGCCTCGACGTTGTGGCCGAGATTGCCGTGCGTGAGCTCGGCGCCCTTCGGCGTGCCGGTCGTCCCGGACGTGTAGAGGATCACCGCGGTGTCGTCGTCCGCGCGGTCGACGACGGCGGGCTCGGGCTCGCAGCGGGCGAGCAGCGGCTCGAGCTCGCCCGGCTCGACCAGGACCACCTGCGCGTCCACCTGCTCGGCGCCGGCGTGCGCCGCGTCGGCGAATTCGTGCCAGGCGAAGATCACGCCGGCGCCGGAGTCGCGCAGGTAGAACGCCACCTCACGTTCCTTGAGCAGGACGTTCATCGGAACCACGACCGCCCCGGCGCGCAGCGCGCCGTAGTAACAGATCGCGAACTCTGGGACGTTGGGCAGCATGATCGCGACGCGGTCACCCGGCGCGACGCCCTTCGTGCGCAGCAGCCCGGCGACCCGCTCGGTGGCGGCCTGCAGAGCGTCGTAGGTGAGTTCCAGCGCGTCGAGTCCGATCGCGACGCGGTTCGGGTAGCGAGCGGCGCTGTTTGTCAGGAGGGTGGCGAGATTGGGCATGGCTGACAAGCTATGGCCGCCGAAGGGTCCAGTCATGGGGCGCGGAACCGAACTCGACGGGATCCTTTTGTGAGCGGGTTACAATGGGTCGCATGGCCACCGTCACCACGACGGAGGAGATCGCGAACGCGCTGGAGGCCGATCGAGAGGCGCTCGTGACCGCCGTCGTCGACCGCTTCCTCGCCCGCATCCCCTCCTACCGCGACGCGGGCCCCGCGGTCGTCGAGGACGCGCGCCGGCACGTCGATGAGCACCACGAGCTGCTGTGCGACGTCCTGCGCCGGGGTCGGATCGTGAAGCCCCGCGAGCTCGCCTTCATCGAACGCCACGCCGCCCGCCGGGCTCGCCAGGGCATCCCGCTCGCCGATTTCCTCGCCGCGTTCCGCACCTACCACACGATCCTGTGGGACGCGGTCCTCGACGCGTCGCGCACGGGCGCTCGCGCAGCCGAGCAAGCGCTCGCGGCCGCTGGTGCGGTGATCGACTATGTCGACCTCGTCACGACCCACGCCAGCGCCGCCTACCTCGAAGCCCAGCACCTCCTGCAAGCGGACGCCGACCGTGTTCACCGCGACCTGCTCGAGGACCTGCTCGGCGTCGGGAGCCCGCAGACCGCGGCCGGGATCGCGGCCGCGCGCGACCTGGGTCTCGGGCCCGACGCCCGCTGCGTGCTCGTCGCCGCCGTGGCCACGAACGAGCCCGAGGACGCGGGCGCACTGCCGCGGGCGGCGCGCACCCTCGCCACGGCGCTGCGCGGACCTCACGAGCCGCTCACGGTCACGCGCCACGGCGAGATCCTGATCGTGCGAGCGCAGCCCGCGGGCGAGCGGCCGGCGCTGCGTGCGCCCTTGGCGAAGGCCTGCGAACGAACGGCGAAGCAGGGCGTCGTGCTGGCCGTCGGCGTGAGCACGATGCGCGACGGCCCAGCGGCGCTCGGCGCGGCGTATCGGGAAGCGACGCTGGCGTTGCGGCGGGTGGTCGCGACCGGCGGCGGCGTCCTCTCGTTGCCCGACCTGAACGCCTTCGAGTACCTGACGCTGCGCAACGACGACGCCGCGCGACGGCTCATCGCGCCCGAGATCGCGTCCTTCCTCGCCGAGGATCGCCGGCACGGCGGCCAGCTGATCGACACGCTGCTGGCGTACGCCAACGCCGACCTCAACGCCAAGGCCGCCGCCGCGGCGCTGCTCATCCACCCCAACACCGCGCACTACCGGCTGGCGCGGATCGAGGAGAGGACCGGGAGCGACCTGCGCCGGCTGCCGGACGTCATCGACCTGCTGATCGCGATCCGGCTGACTGAGCAATGAAGGAGTCGTTCGTCGATGTGTCGGGGCTGCGGCTGCGCGTCGGCCGCCACGGCGAGGGCCCTCCGCTGCTGCTGATCACCGGCATCGGCGCGAACCTCGACATGTGGGCGCCGCTCGAGCGGCTGCTGCCCGGACGCGAGCTGGTGGCGTTCGATGCGCCCGGCGTCGGCCTCTCGCAGCGGCCGACGCTCCCGCTGCGGATGGGCAGCCTCTCGCGCATCGTGTGCGAGCTGATGGACGTGCTGGCGCTCGGGCGCGCGGATGTGCTCGGCTACTCGTTCGGCGGCGGGCTCGCGCAGGAACTGGCGCGGCGAGCGCCGGACCGGGTGCGCCGGCTCGTGCTCTGCGCCACCGGGCCCGGCCTGGGCGGGATGCCGCCGAAGCCGATGGCCGCGCTGATGCTCGCCAGCCCGGCCCGCTATTACCACCCGCGGCTACTCGAGCTCTCGATCCCGCACATCGCCGGCGGCCGCACGGCGCGCGACCCGAGCGTGCTGGCCGAGCACGCCGGCGCGCGGCTCGCACATCCCCCCAACGTGCTCGGCTACGCGTACCAGCTCTACGCCACGGCCGGCTGGACGAGCCTCCCGTGGCTGCACCGCATCGAGCATCCGACGCTGGTGGTCGCCGGCGACGACGATCCCGCCGTTCCGCTGGCCAACGCCCGCCTGCTCGCGGCCCGGATCCCGAACGCGCGGCTGCACGTGATCCGGGGCGGCGGGCACCTTTTCCTGCTCGACGAGCCGGAGCGCGCCGTCGGCGAGATCGGTGCGTTCCTCGACGAGCCCTTGTGAGCTCCTCACAAGCCGCGCGCCAAAAGACGTGATCGGCACCACATGACCTCCCGCCGACGGCGCGGGATAGTCACGTGCTGAACACGCAACCAGGAGAGATGATTCGCATGACCAACGTTCCGGAGGTCGCCGACGCGGCCCTCGACGTTCTACTGACCGACGCCGCCGACGGCGGCTCGCGTTTCCTGCGCCCGGGCGCCGCCGTGAAGGTCGGCGCCGGGCTGGCGCGGCGGCCGAACCGCGCGGCCCGACGCGCCGGACACCTGGGAGCGGAGCTGGCGCGCGTCGCCGGCGGCCGCTCGGACCTGCGCCCCGGTAAGCGCGATCGCCGCTTCGGCGATCCGGCGTGGGAGTCCAGCTGGCTGTTCCGACGGTTGCTGCAGGCGCATCTCGCCGTCGAGGAGACGGTCGACGGGCTCATCTCCGACAGCGCTGTCGGCTGGCGCGCCGAGCGCCAGGCGCGCTTCGCGACCGGCAACGTGCTGGACGCGCTCGCGCCGACGAACTTCCCGTGGTCGAACCCCGCGGTGATCAAGGCCAGCGTCGACGAGGGCGGCGCGAACCTGGTGCGCGGCGCGCGCCAGTTCATCCGCGACTTCCCAGGCCTGCCCGCGTCGGTGGACACAAGCCGGTTCGCGGTCGGTGAGAACCTCGCGACGACGCCCGGGACGGTCGTGGCGCGCACCGAGGTCTACGAGCTGATCCAGTACGCGCCGCAGACCGAGCAGGTGCGCGCGATCCCGCTGCTGTTCGCGCCGCCGACGATCAACAAGTACTACGTGCTCGACCTCGCGCCCGGCCGCAGCATGGTCGAATGGCTCGTGCGCCAGGGCCAGCAGGTGTTCGTCATCTCGTGGCGCAATCCGGACGTCGAGCAGGGCCACTTCGACCTCGACACGTACACCAGTGCCGTGCTCGAGGCGCGCGACGCGGTGTCGCGCATCACCGGTCAGCCGTCCGTGCACCTCAACGGCGCCTGCTCGGGCGGGCTGATCAGCGCCGGCGCGCTCGGCCATCTCGCCGCCGAGGGCCGGCTCGGCGAGATCGCCAGCCTGAGCCTGATGGTCGCGGCGCTCGACAACGAGCGGGCCGGGACGACCGCGGCGTTGGTCAACCGCGAGCTCGCCGCGGCGGCCGCCGCCGAGTCGGCACGCCGCGGCTATCTCGACGGCCGCGCGCTCGAGGGCGTCTTCACGTGGCTGCGCCCGAACGATCTCGTCTGGAGCTCGGTCGTGAACAACTACCTGCTGGGCAAGGAGCCGCCCGCGTTCGACGTCCTGTACTGGAACCACGACACGGTCCGGATGGCGGCCGGACTGCACCGCGACTTCATCAAGAACGGGCTCGAGAACTCGCTCGCGCGCCCGGGCGCGCTCGAGGTCCTCGGCACCCCCGTCGACCTCGGCGCCGTCGATCTGGACAGCTACATCGTCGCCGGTCTGACCGACCACATCATCCCGTGGGAGAACGCCTACCGCAGCACGCAGCTGCTCGGCGGCAAGACGCGCTTCGTGCTGTCCACCTCCGGCCACATCCAGGCGCTGGTCAACCCGCCCGTGTCTGGCGGCCGCGCGAGCTACCGGGTCGCCGATGAGCACCCGGCGGCGCCCGACGCGTGGCTGGAGCAGGCCGCCACGCTGCCCGGCAGCTGGTGGCCTGACTACGACGCCTGGCTGTCCGCGCGCTCGGGCGCGCTCATCGATGCACCCACCGTCCGCCACCGCGGCGCCAAGGCGCCGGGGAGCTACGTCCATGCTTGCTGAAGCCCTCGCCACCGACTACTTCGGCGTGCGCGAACAGTTCACCGCCGAGCAGTGGCAGCACTTCACCGCCACGCGCCGCTTCGTCGACGCCGAGGTGCTGCCGGTCATCAACGACTACTGGGAGAAGGCCGAGCTGCCGTGGCCGCTGATGCGCCGGCTCGCCGAGCTCGGCCTCTACGGCGAGGACATCAAGGGCTACGGCTCGCCGGGCATGAGCCCGCTGGCGCGCGGCCTCGTGAACATGGAGCTGCACCGCGGCGACGGCAGCCTCGGGACGTTCCTCGGCGTGCAGTCCGGGCTGGCGATGAAGTCGATCGCGCTGCTCGGCTCGCCCGAGCAGAAGGAGCGCTGGCTGCCGGCGCTGGCGCGCCTGGACGCGATCGGCGCGTTCGCGCTGACCGAGCCGGCGCACGGCTCTGACTCGGTGGCGCTCGAGACCAGCGCGCGGCGCGACGGCGACGGCTGGGTGCTGACGGGCGCCAAGCGCTGGATCGGCAACGGCTCGATCGCCGACGTGGTCGTCGTGTGGGCGCGCTCCGAGGAGGACGGGCAGGTCAAAGGCTTCCTCGTCGAGACGTCCGACCCCGGGTTCAGCGCGACGACGATGACGGGCAAGGGCGCCGCGCGCGCGATCTGGCAGGCCGACATCGCGCTCGACGGCGCGCGCGGCGAGTGGCTCCCCGGCGCGCGCAGCTTCAAGGACGCCGGCCGGGTGCTGATCACCACCCGCGCCACGTGCGCGTGGGGCGCGCTCGGCCACGCGGTCGCCGCCTATGACGCGGCGCTCACCTACGCCAAGCAGCGCACCCAGTTCGGCAAGCCGCTGGTGGCGTTCCAGATCGTCCAGGACCGGCTGGTGAAGATGCTCGCCGAAGTCACCGGGATGCAGCTCTACTGCATGCAGCTCGCGCGGCTCGAGGAGGAGGGCCGCATGACCGACACGATCGCCGGGCTGGCCAAGCTCAACAACACGCGCAAGGCGCGCGCGGTGATCGCCGAGGCGCGCGACGTGCTGGGCGGCAACGGCGTGCTGCTGGAAAACCACGTGATCCGCCACATGGGGGACATCGAGGTGATCCACACCTACGAGGGCACGGAGACGATGCAGACGCTCATCGTGGGGCGCGACATCACGGGTGTCGGCGCGTTCGCCTGAGCGCACGGCAAGATACGGCCGCATGATCGGGCTGGCGGCCAGACGCGTGATGGTGGGAGCGGCGGGCGGCGTCGCGGTGGCGGCGCTCGCCCTCGCCGACGACGCATCGTGGTCCGTGGCGGCGCTGACCGCGTCGGACTTCGCCTCGCTCGTCTTCGTGATCTGGGTCTGGGTGACGGTGCGCAGCGCCGACGCGGCGGCGACCGCGCGCAAGGCGCGCTCAGAGGACTCCTCGCGCGCCGCCGCCGAGTGGGTGCTGCTCGGCGCCGGCGCCGGCAGCCTGCTGGCCGTGGCCTTCACGCTCGCCCAGGCCGGCGACGCCGCCGCTCCCAAACGCGGCCTGCTGACCGCGTTCGCGATCGGCAGCGTCGCCCTGGCCTGGCTGTCAGTGCACACCGTCTACCTGCTGCGCTACGCGCGCATCTACTACAGCCCGCCCGAGGGCGGGATCGACTTCCACGGCGAGTCGCCGGACTACGTGGACTTCGCCTACCTCGCGCTGACCATCGGGATGACGTTCCAGACCTCGGACACCGACATCTCCGCCAAGCGCGTGCGGCGCACCGCGCTCAAGCACGCGCTGCTCTCGTACCTGTTCGGCACCGTGATCGTGGCGATCACGGTCAACTCGGTCGCCGGCCTGCTCGGGCACTGAGCGCTCATGGCGTCGCCGTCGAGAGCGTGAACGTGAGCGTGCGGGCGTAGCTGCCGGTGCGCAGCGCGTCGGTGGCGCCGATGTGCTGGTGGAACGTGATCGTGACCGCCGCGTTGGAGACCGGCGCGCTCCAGCTCGCCGGCGCGATGTCGACCTGCAGCGGCTCGGGCAGCGCGAACGCACCGTTGCTGAGGTGGCCGGGATCGGACACGCTGAGCGCGGCGTCGCCGGCGGTGGAGATGACGCCCGCGGTCGTCGACGCGCTGTAGTCCTTGGCCACGCCCGCGGCGAACGGTTCGAACGAGGCCGGCGCGCCCAGCGTCAGCGCCAGCGTCGCGGCGACCGTGCCGCCGACCGGCTGCGCGCCGCGCAGCAGCACTCCGAAGGACGTCGTCGCGCGGTTGCCGCTGGCGTCGGTCGCCGTGCAGGTGACGAGCGTGTCGCCGACCGGGAACCTCGAGCCCGGCACGTGGTCGCACACGACGACCGGGCTCGGGTCCTGGTCGTCGGTCGCGACCGGAAGTGCGAACGCGACCGCCGCGCCCGACGGGTCGCTCGTCGTCTGATCGACGTTCGCCGGCGCGGCGAACACCGGCGCCGTCGTGTCGGGCTCCAGCGCGCCCGCCGCGACGAGCGCGCCGTAGCCGCCGACGACCGGCAGCGTGACCTTGCTCAGGCGCGAGTTGAGCGTGATCGTGGTGCCGGTCGTGCCGTTGCGCTCGAGGTTCGAGAAGTTCGCCAGCAGCACGATCCCGATCCGATGGCCGGCGGGCACGGTGTAGTCGACGGGCAGGATCGGGAACTTGAACTCGTACTCGGTGCCTGCGACGACCGGCACGTCGGCGTACAGCGAGTCGCGGTTCGACGAGTCCAGCATGCCGCGCGAGATGCGCCAGCCCTGCGTGGCGGTGACCGTCACGGTCGGCTTGATCGGCTGCTGGTAGCAGGCGTCGTAGTCCATCACGGTGCCGTCCGGGCCGAGTCGCGTGGAGGACGAGCCCCAGCAGTCGCTGGGCGCGTTGACGGGCGTCGAGATGCCGTCGCCCGAGCGCGTGATCTGCGTGCTCGGGCCGTAGTCGACGAGCATCGCCGAGAGGTTGGACTGCGGCTTGTCGAGCGACGCGCGCAGGTCGATCACCGGCGTGCCGGAGAAGCGCACGTCGGACTTGAGCACCGGCGAGAGGAAGACGCGACGGTTGTTCTGGGTCGTGCCGGCGGCGATGTTCAGCGCGGTCGCCTCGCTCTGGTTGGCGAGGTCGGTCCACTTCAGCGTGTCCGTCGCACCGCCCGTCGCGCCGCCGAGCCGGCCGGGCGTCGCGGCCGTGTCGCCCTGCAGGAACACGGGCACGTCCTTGGCGCCCGGCAGCGGCCAGTCGGCGTAGGAGTGCCAGTTGTCCTTGGTGTCCTCGATGTCCACCCGCGGCTGGTCCATGATCCCGTTGGGGATCCCGAACAGCCAGTAGTCGAACCACTGGTGCAGCTGGTCCATCCACGCCGCGCGGTTGGTCATGAACGGGTCGATGTGACCCTCGCGGCACAGCCACAGCTTGCGCGGCACGTTGTGAGCGGCCAGCCCGGCCCACCACTCGGAGAACTGGTTGGGCTTGACGTTGTCGTCCTGCAGGCAGTGCGTCTCGAACACCGACGCCTTGACGTTGCCGACGTTGGGGCGGTAGTTGCGCGCGTCCCAGAACGCGTTCATCGTGCCGTCGGCGTCGCCGTCGGACGCGCTCAGCAGGTCGCGCACCGGCGCGCAGACCGCGCGCCGGTTGGCGTCGGTCACGTAGTTGGAGAGAAACGCCGGATAGTGCGTCGAGCCGATCACGCCGCCCATCCGCGAGTAGTCGTACCAGGAGGAGATCGCCGAGATCGGGACGATCGTCGTCAGCCCCTCGACGCCGGTCGCGGCGACGCCGTTGGGGAGCGTGCCGTTGTACGAGCGCCCGATCATCGCCGCCTTGCCGCTGTGCCAGTTCGCGACGATCGGGTCGGTCGTTCCGGTCAGCGTCGCGTAGCCGGGCGCGCGGCCGTTGAGCCAGTCGATCACGACCTTCTCGCTCAGCACGTCGCTCGGCCCGCCGTTGACCGCGCAGCCCGTCGAGTTGGCGGTGCCGTCCATCTCGGCGAGGATCACCGCGTACCCGCGCGGGACGAAGTAGTTGTCGTACCACAGCGGCCAGCGGTCGTTGATGCCGTCGCCGTCGAGGTCGCCGATGCACTCGCCGACGAACTGCCCGCAGTCCGACGTGTAGTACGGGCTCGGCGCGACGATCGCCGGGACCTTGAAGTCCGGCCCGGACTCCTTGGGGCGCATGATCTCGATCGCGGTGCGGTCCTCGACGCCGTCCAGGTCGGCGTCCTGACCGTTCGGGATGTACACGCGTTCGCGGATCGCGGCGTCGTAGTCGAAGACCGCCGCCGTCCTGCCGTCCACGACGGAGATGCCGGTGCGCGCCTGCGCCGTAGCGGCCGTCCCGAGCATCGCCAGCGTCAACGCGCCGGCGAGCAGCCTGTCCCTCATCGTTCCCCCTCCGCCAGTGTCCGCCTGAGCACTGTGCACCCGTGCACCGCCCGAGTCAAAACCGCCGCGCGTGGAAGTGTCTCCACGCCCGCCGGGTGGTACGCGCGATCGGAGATACTCATCCGGCCGCCATCCAGGTGCCCGTTGCCCTCCGAAGCCGAAAAGCCGCAGCCGCTCGAGATTCGCGGCACCCACCTCACCGGTGCCGACCTGCGCGCGCTGCTGATCGAGGTCGGCCCCACCGAGGTCTCCGAGCTGCGCGTCGTCGACTCGCGGATCCGCGGCCCCGTCGACCTGCGGGGCGTCGGGGTCGCGGTGCCGCTGTCGTTCCAGGGCTGCGCGTTCGACGGCGGGCTGGCCGCGGGTAAAGCGCGCTTCGAGGCGCTGCGCTTCAGCGACTGCCGGCTGGCGGGTCTCGATGCTCAGGACATGACGTGTGCGCGCGCTCTAGGGCTGACCAAGACGCTGATCGCGGGCGATCTCGTGCTCGCGCACGCAAGCGTGAAGGGCCGACTAGACGCGGAGGAGATCGCAGTCGACGGCGACGCGTCCTGCGCGGAGCTCTCCGCATCCAGCGCGAGCTTCGCCGGCGGACGCGTCGCCGGGGCGCTGAGCCTGGACGGCTGCCACCTGTACGACCTCGACCTCAAAGGCGTCGAGGCCGCACGAATCTCGCTCGTGGGCGCGAACGTGCGCGGACGCGCGACGCTCGACGGCGCGCGCGTCGGCGAGTTCGCCGATGGCTGGCCGAAGACCGTCTATCGGCGCAGCATCAAGGACTTCGCCTACCAGACGCTGACGCCGCTAGGCGACATCACCGAGCGGCTGCGCTGGCTCGAAGAGGCGCGCGGCGTCGGGCTGGACTCCTATGAGCGTCTGGCCGACGCCCTGCGCGCCGCCGATCGCGACAGGGACGCCGAGCGGGTCCTGATCCGCGGCGGCCGGCGCGGTGAGAGCGGCTACGAGCAGCGGCTCGTCCACGCGACCAGCGAGGCGCTGCGGACGCAGTCGCCGCGGCGGCGGGGCACCGATGACCTGCGGGCGCTGGCGCCCAGCCTGGCGGTCTTCCTCGGCGCCAGCGCCGCCGGCTACGGGGCCGGAGCGGGTCTGCCCAACCTCACGAACCTGACCGGCTCCTCAACCGAGGGAAAGCACGCGCTGATCGCGTGGTTCGGGCTCGCGATCACGCTGCTCGTGAGCATCTACGCGGCGCTCCCGCTGAGCCGCTGGGTGCTCACCCACGTCGCGCCGAAAGGGCGGCTCCTGGCGACCCCGGCGTCGCTCCTCGCCGCGACCGTCAACCGGATCGACCGCCGCTACGGGCTCGACGCGCGCTACGCCTGGGCGCGCCTGGCGCCGCTGCTCCCGGCGGAGGAGCGCGCGGTCGTGGAGGACACGCAGCGCCGGCTCGACGCGGCGACCGCCGGCCCGGGCGCCTACGTCGGAGCGGCGCTCGCAGGCGGGCTCTTCGCCGGCCTGTTCGACACGATTCCCGCGCTGATCGTCGCGCCGGCGGCGATGCTCGTGCTGGCCGCGATGTCGCTCTCGCGCGCACGCGCCGCCGCCCGGGCGCACGGCAAGGCGATCGAGGCCGCCGTCGACCTGCACCGCTTCCGGCTGCTGCACGCGCTGCACCTGCCGCTGCCCGACGATCCGGCGCGCGAGCGCACGCTCTTCGAGCAGGTGTCCTGGTCGTTCATGCGCGCCGAGCCGTCGGCGATCGACTACGTGCACCCCGTGTACGCCCAGGCCGAGCTCGCGGCGGTGGGCGACGAGCTCGAGAAGCTGGTGTCCGACCGCTTCGCGGCGGCGATCGGGGGCCCGCGGCTCGTGAACTTCGACGGCCACGTGTCGGTCCGGGTCCTCGACCCGCGCACGCAGGAGCCTGTCGTGCTCCGCGACGGGCGGACGCTGCGGCTCGAGCCCGGCTACGACTACCTGCTCGAGGTCACGATCGCCGACTATGAGCTCCCCGGCGCGCTCACCGAGCCCGTTCGGATCGTCAACGGCGATCAGGCGGAGGAGGTGCCCTTCGACGTCGGCGTCGATGCCGACAGTCCTGAACTGCGCTCGCCGGAGACGCAGCGCAGCGTGCCGCTGCACGGCCTCTCGGCGCCGTGGCGACTGCCGCTCCGGCTGCGCACCGCGACCGCCTCCGACGTCTACGTCAGGGTCAGCCAGCATGGCCGGCTCCAGCAGGTCGTGACGCTGCGGGTGACGGGAGCCGAGCCCTGACCGTGAGCGATGCGACCGCGCGCGGCGCCTGGATCCGCGCCGTCGTCGACTCCCGGGACGGTCTACTGACCTTCAGCGCGCCGAACCTGCCGCTCGACGACGTCCGCATCGAGGTCGATGTCGGCCGGCTCAAGCTCGCGCGCGACGAGATCGCTTCGACACTCGAGGCGTTCATGGCCGTCGTCACCGATCGCCTGCGCCCCGACCGCAGCGACGTGGAGCGGGCGCTGCGCGAGTTCGTCTACCAGACGTTCGCGATCGGGACCGTCGCGCTCGGGGGCTCCGCCGGCATGGCGCGCATAAGGGAGCTGCTCGACTTCCCCCGCGGGTGGTGGCGCGATCCGCGAGCGCCGGTCCCCGTCCTCCAGGTCGAGGGCAACGACCACAACTTCCCGTTCGAGTTGCTTCCGCTGTTCGACCACAGCCGCGTCGGGAGCCTCGACACGGCCGCCGCGCTGGTCGAGGCGGCACGGCGCTTTCTATGCTTCACCGCCGTCGTGCGCCGGGTGCCGCCCGGGGGGCTCGCTCAGCCGCGCAACCTGCAGGGCGATCCGCTGCACATCTCGCTGATGCGCCATGGCGGGCTCGGCGGGTCCGCCTATGAGCGCCGCTCGCTCGCGAAGCTGGCGCGGCACCTCGAGATCGACGGCCCCTGGCCCGACAACGGCACCGACGACGAAGCGGTCATCCGCGAGGTCGCGGGCGCGCTGTTCGACGATCGCCACCGCCTCTCCGTCGACGGCGACTGGGCGACGCAGATCCATCATTTCGCGTGTCACTGCGATACGACGCAGGCGCTGTTGAGCCGGAGCGCGCTCGTGCTCGCGGGCGACGACGGCGTGGACCGCTCCGTGCCGCTGTACCGGATCTTCTCGGAGGCCGGCGCCCTGCGCCAGGGGTTGGCCGAGCGCGGACAGCCGCTACCCAGCGACGAGCGTCCGCTGGTGTTCCTCAACGCCTGCGGCTCCGGGTTCGTCGACCCCGCGCGGATGACGTTCTTCCCGCAGTCGCTGCTCGACGAGAAGCACCTTGGCGTGATCGCCGTCGAGACGGTCGTCCCCGATGCGCTCGCCGGACGCTACGCCGCGGCCTTCTACCGGCTGCTGCTGGCCGGACGGCCGCTCGGCGTCGCGCTGGTCAAGGCCAGGCTGTTCGTGCTCGGGCAGTACGGCAATCCGCTTGGAATGCTCTACGCGCTGTACGCGAATCCCGATGTAAAGGTGCAACCGCACGTGCCCGACGAAGCGATCGGGGACTCGTGCCTCGACGTCTGAGCGAAGGAGGACTCGATGGATGACGAGCTGCAGGTGAAGGTTCAGGGGCTGAGCCGCGAGGAGCTCGACGTTGTGCTCGCCGATCTCGACGCCGCGGAGCCCGAGGGCGCCGCGGCGGCCGTCGACCCGGTGATCGGCGCGCTGATCATCATCGGGATCGTGGCGGGCGCCAAGCTCGTCATGCGGATCATCAACGAGCGGCGCGGCGGCGTGGTCGCCGACCTCTCCAAGACTCCGGTCGAGGTCCGCCGCGACAAGGCGCTGCCGTACGGCACGTTCCTGATCCTCGGCGCCGACGGCAGCGTCAGGCTCGAAACCGTCGACGAGCCGGAGGACTCGCTCGAGCGCATGTGGAAGGCGCTACTGGAGGCCGTGCTGCCGAGCAAGGAGGAGATCCAGGCCATCGTGGACGAGTACCTCGGGTCCTGAGGCGCGTCAGAACGCTTCCTCCGACACCCGCGCGAGGCCGGCGCCGACGCGCGCCGGCGCGCAGCCGCCCAGCTCGATCGCGCTCGCGAGCAGCGCGTCGGCCAGGTCGATCCCGTGCAGTCCCGAGGGCCCGGCCGTCAGCGCGGCGATGCCGGTCACGTACGGCGCCGCCATGCTCGTGCCGCTCATCCGCGCATAGCGGGAGCGACCCGTTGCGTCGCGGTCGTACGCGGACGCGATGTCGACGCCGAGTCCGACCAGTGAGGGAGTGAGCGGCGCGGCGAGGCCGGGCCCGGCGCCGCCGCAGCTCAGCGCCCACGAGCGCCGCGCGCCATCGACCGCCCCCACCGACAGGACGCCGTCGAAGAACGCGGGCGCGCGCGGCGCCAACGGGTGCTCGTTGCCGGTGGCGACGATCACGAGCACGCGGTACTTCACCGCGAGGCGCTCGAGCAGCTTGCGGACCGCCTCGAGCGCGCGCGGCCCGCCGGGATCGGCCGCCAGGCGCTCGGCCCGAAAGCCGAGCGACAGGTTGAGGATCGCCGGAAGGTGGCGCAGGTCCGGCTCCAGCAGACGCTTCTCGAACCACTCGAGCGCGACCGCGAGCCGGCGCAGGCTCGTCGTCGAGCGCTCGCTCTCGATCACCGATGCCGCCAGCAGCGTCACTTCGGGGGCGATGCCGATGGACCGGCCGGCGACGATCCCCGCGACATGCGTTCCGTGCCCGTCGGGGTCGAATCCGCGCCTGGCCCGGGCGCCGTCGGCCCGCAGCGGCACGTACGCGAACTCGATCGCCCGGCCGGCGAACTCGTCGTGGTCGGCGTCGCAGCCCGAGTCGAGGATCCCCACGACCACCCCGGCGCCGCGGTTGCCGTCGTCGTGCGCCTGAGCGATCTGGCTCTCGGCATCCCAGACGGGTTCCGCGGGCTCGCCCGGGTCCAGCGGCGCGAACCCGAGCGCGCCCGGAAGGTCGAGCGCGATGTTCGGCGCGACGACGTAGTCCTGGCCGAGGCGCTCCTCGACGTGCCTGACGTCGTCGGCGCGCACCGAGGCGACGAGGCTCGCCGTGGCGGGCAGAATCCGGAAGTGGCCGCCGGCCTCGCCGCGCACGCCCAGTTCCTCGAGCGCGCGCCGCGCGGCTTCGGCCGCAGGCTGCTCGCCGGCGACCTCGCCGGCCACGGCCGATCGCACGGCGCCGCCGCGCGCCCCGGCGGGCTCGGTCCGCCGCGGAACCGCGACGAGGTCGACGAGGTCGGGGTCGGCGAAGGCGCTCACGGCGCTACGTAACCACGTTTACGCGGCGCGTGGCGTGCTCTTCACCACAGCTCTTGAACGGGGGCTTAGGCTCATGCGTACCCCACGCTGGATGTCGGCGGAGGGTTCCGGCGTCCGCGTGTTCCGGTGTTCGAGGTAGGAGGCCCAACCGCCGTGCCAAGACTCTTCGTCCGAGGACTACTCGCCGCCGCCGCCGTCGCGGCCGGCGGTCTGGGGGTCGCCGCGTCCGCGCAGGCGATCAGCGACCAGTACCTGGTCCACAACATGGTCGGCAGCGACGCCAGGTTCGTGACCGCCGATCGCTACGACGCGCGTCTGGTCAACCCGTGGGGTCTCGTCGCCAGCGCGACGTCGCCCTGGTGGCCCGCGAACAACGGGTCCGATACGTCGACCATCACGCCCGCCAACAACGTCCCGAACGCGACGCAGGTGACGGTGCCGAGTCCGACCGGCATCGTCTTCGGCGGCGTGGCGGGCAACTGGATCCTCAACGGCGCGGGCGCGAACTTCATCTTCGCGAGCGAGAACGGTGGAATCTACGGCCGCACCAACGCCGCGGCCGCGATCGCCGGCGTCGCACCGCCCGCGGACGCCGATCACCCGATCTACAAGGGCCTGGCGATCGCCGGCACGGGGACCGCGCAGAAGCTCTACGCCACCGACTTCCACAACGGCAAGGTCGACGTCTTCGACAACGCCTGGCACGCGGTGAACCTCGGGGCCGGCACGTTCACCGACCCGAACCTCCCCGCCGGCTACGCGCCGTACGGCATCCAGACGACCGGCAGCCGCATCTTCGTCAGCTACGCGCAGCAGGACCCGGACCGCGAGGACGAGATCCCGGGCGCGGGCAAGGGCTACGTCGACGCGTACAGCTTCGCGGGCGCGCTGCTCGGGCGCGTCGCCACCACCGGCACGCTCAACGCGCCGTGGGGGCTCGCCCAGGCGCCGTCGAACTTCGGCCAGTTCAGCGGTGACTACCTGGTCGGCAACTTCGGCGACGGCCGCATCAGCGCCTACAAGGAGGGCGCGGCCAACACCTGGACGCCGGACGGCACGCTGCAGGCGGCCGGCGGCGGCCCGCTCTCGATCCCCGGCCTGTGGGCACTCGAGTTCGGCAACGGCAGCCTCAACGCGAACGGCACCACGAACACGCTGTACTTCACCGCCGGCCCGTTCGGCGAGACCCAGGGCCTGTTTGGCCGCATCGTCGCGAGCGACCCGCTCAACGTGTCGGCCACCGTGCCGGCCCAGCTGTCGCTCACGCTCGGCCCGGCCGCGTCGTTCGGCGCCTTCACGGCGGGCGTCGCGAAGGACTACCTCGCATCGACGACCGCGAACGTCATCAGCACCGCCGGCGACGCGACGCTGAGCGTCGCCGACCCGAGCACGACCGCGACGGGCCATCTCGTCAACGGCACGTTCTCGCTGCCGCAGGCCGTGCAGGCCAACGCGACGAGCGCCGGCGGGACCGGCAACGCGAACTACGCGCCGGTGTCCGGCACGCCGACGACGCTCGTGACCTACGCCGGCCCGCTCAGCAACGACGCGGTGACGATCGGCTTCAAGCAGACGATCGGCGCCAACGACGCGCTGCGCACGGGCAACTACAGCAAGACGCTCACCTTCACGCTGTCCACGACGACACCGTGATCCCTGCGGGCGGCGGGCCGAACGGCCCGCCGCCTCAATGAATTCTTCACTAGAAAACTCAGATTCGCGCTAGCGTGCATTCGGTGCGCCTACTGATCGGAACCGCTCTGCTCGCCTTCGCTGTCGCCGCCTGCGGGGGTGACAGCGGCGTCCCCAAGGACGCGATCGCCACCGTCAACGGCACCGCGATCCCGCGTGCCCAATTCACCCACTGGACCGCCATCGCCGCCAAGTCCGACGGCGGCGCCGCGGTGCCCGACGCGCCGGCGTACACGAAGTGCATCGCCGCCAAGCACGCCGCCGAGAAGGCCCAGAAGGCCAAGGCGACGACCGATGCGCAGGCCAAGGCCGCGTGCGCGAAGAGCTACACGCAGTACCGCACGGCGGCGCTGCAGCAACTGACGGCGGTCCAGTGGATCGAGGGCGAGGCCGCCCAGCGCAAGGTCACGGTGAGCGACGCGGACGTCAAGACGACGTTCAACCAGCAGAAGCAGCAGGCGTACCCCAAGGACGCCGACTACCAGAACTTCCTCAAGCAGTCCGGTGAGACCGAGGCCGACATCCTGCTCAGCGTCAAGCTCAACCTGCTCGGCCAGAAGGTCTCCCAGCAGGTCACCAAGGGCAAGGACACGGTGACCGCCGACGAGGTCTCGAAGTACTACGCCGCGCACAAGTCGCAGTACGCGCAGCCGGAGACGCGCACGCTGCGCGCCGTGATCAACAAGAGCAAGGCGAAGGCCGCGGCGGCCGCCACCGCGCTCAAGCACGGCGCGAACTTCGCGGCCGTCGTCAAGCAGTACTCGAGCGATGCGGCGTCCAAGAAGAACAAGGGCGAGGTCGGCGCCGTCAAGAAGGCGGACCTGCCGCCGGACCTCGCGACGCCGATCTTCAAGGCGTCCAAGAACGCGATCATCGGTCCGATCACCTCGGGCGGCTCCTCCTATGTCTTCATGGTGACCAAGGTCGCGCCGGCCTCGCAGCAGACGCTCGAGCAGGCCAGCGCGGCGATCAAGCAGACGCTGCAGAGCACCAAGCAGCAGGCCGCGATCTCCGCGTTCTCGAAGGATTACGAGAAGCGCTGGCGCGCGAAGACCCAGTGCGCCGACGACTTCAAGATCTCCGTCTGCGCCAACGGCCCGGCGCCCACGCCCACGCCGACCGCCACCGCCACGCTCGGCTGACCGAGACTGCCGGCTCGTGGCCGACGATCCCGAACGGCTTCGCCTCGCCGGCGACGCTGACGCCTGGCGCCGCTGGGGGCCGTATCTCTCCGAGCGCGCGTGGGGCACGGTCCGCGAGGACTACAGCCACCACGGTGACGCGTGGTCGTCGTTCCCTCACGACCAGGCGCGCTCGCGCGCGTACCGCTGGAACGAGGACGGCCTCGGCGGGATCTGCGACGACGACCAGGTGCTGTGCTTCGCGTTCGCGTTCTGGAACGGCGCCGACCCGATCCTCAAGGAACGCATCTTCGGCCTGGACGGCAACCAGGGCAACCACGGCGAGGACGCCAAGGAGTACTGGTTCTACCTGGACTCCACGCCGACGCACTCGTGGATGCGCTGGCGCTACCTGTATCCCCAGGGCGCGTTCCCGTACGAGCAGCTGATCGAGGGCAACCGCCGCCGCTCGCGCGACGAGCCCGAGTACGAGTTGCTGGACACCGGCGCGCTGGACCGCCACTGGGTGATCGACGTCGACTACGCCAAGGCGGCGCCGGACGATCTCTGCCTGCGCGTGCGCGTGCGCAACGCCGGGCCCGAGCCGGCGACCCTGCATGTGCTCCCCGCGTTGTGGTTTCGTAACCGCTGGTCGTGGAAGCCCGACGCGGTTACGCCGGCGATCCGTGCGCACGACGGGGCGCTGGACGCCGGTGAGCTGACCCTGCGCGGCGACGGCGAGCCCGAACTGCTGTTCTGCGACAACGAGACCAATGCCCGGCGCCTGTGGGGCGTCGCGGACTCGCCGCTATACCCCAAGGACGGCATCAACGACCACGTGGTCAGCGGGGCCGCCACGGTCAACCCCGCGCTCACCGGAACCAAGGCCGCCCTGTGGTACCGGCCGCTGGTCGGCGCCGGCGAGACCGTCGAGCTGCGGCTGCGAATGAGCCCCTCGCCCACGCTCGACGACACCTGGAGCACGACGCTCGCGACGCGCGCGCAGGAGGCCGACGCGTTCTACGCCACGCTCGCCCCGAACGCCACCCCGGACGAGGCGGCGGTGATGCGCCAGGCCTTCGCCGGGATGCTCTGGAGCAAGCAGTTCTACCACTACGACGTGGATCGCTGGCTGACCGGCGATCCCGGCCAGCCGCCCCCGCCGCCCGAGCGCGCGAGCGGGCGCAACGCCGCCTGGCGCCACATCGACAACCATGACGTGATCTCGATGCCGGACAAGTGGGAGTACCCGTGGTTCGCGGCCTGGGACCTCGCCTTTCATTGCATGACGCTGGCGCACGTGGACCCGGAGTTCGCCAAGGGCCAGCTGCGGCTGCTGACCCGCGAGTGGTACATGCATCCCAACGGCCAGCTGCCCGCGTACGAATGGAACTTCGGCGACGTCAACCCGCCCGTCCACGCGATCTCGGCCCTGACGGTCTTCCAGCTCGACGGGTCGCGCGACCGCCGCTGGCTGGCGCGGATCTTCCACAAGCTGCTGCTCGGCTTCACCTGGTGGGCGAACGTCAAGGACCCGGAGGGCGACCTGCTGTTCGGCGGCGGCTTCCTCGGCATGGACAACGTCGGCCCGTTCGACCGCTCGGCGCAGCTTCCGGACGGGGCGGTGCTCGAGCAGGCCGACGGAACCGGCTGGATGGCGCTCTACTGTCTCAGCATGCTCGAGATCGCGCTCGTGCTCGCTGAGCACGACGATGCCTACGAGGACGTCGCGGTGAAGTTCTTCGAGCACTTCACGATGATCAGCGGGGCGATCAACCGGCACGGGCTGTGGGACGAGGAGGACGGCTTCTACTACGACCGCGTGCGGGCGCCCGACGGCACGAGCCAGCCGGTGAAGGTGCGCTCGATGACCGGGCTGATCCCGCTCTGCGCCGTCGCCGTGGGACCGGGCACGGGCGAGCTGAAGGAGTTCCGGCAGCGCGTCGACGAGTTCCTGCGCACGCGGCCCGAGTACGCGCCCGCGGTCGACGCCGGGCAGAACGGGCGGCCGACGACGCTGGCGCTCGTGGGGCGCAACCGGCTCCCGCGGATCCTGGCGCGGCTCGCCGACGAGCGCGAGTTCCTCTCCCCACACGGGCTGCGCGCGCTGTCGGCCGTCTACCGCGACGCCCCGTACACGTTCGAGGGCCACACGGTCGACTATGAGCCGGCCGAGTCCACGACGTTCCTGTACGGCGGCAACTCCAACTGGCGCGGGCCGGTCTGGTTCCCGGTCAACCTGCTGGTGATCGGCGCGCTGCGGCGCTTCGACCGCTGCCTCGCCGCGGACGTCACCGTCGAGCTCGATGGGCGGCAGCTGAGCGTCGGGGAGTTCACGGTCGAACTCGAGGAGCGGCTCGTCGGGCTCTTCCTGCCCGACGCAGCGGGCCGCCGCCCGGTCTACGGCGGCGAGGGCTGGGGCGACGCGCTGCTGTTCCACGAGTACTTCGACGGCGACGACGGCCGCGGGCTCGGCGCGTCGCACCAGACCGGCTGGACGGGCCTGGTGGCGAACCTCGTGATCGACCTGAGCGCGCGCCGATGAGGCTCGGCGCGCACGCCGACGAGCACGGGGTGGCGTTCTCCGTCTACAGCCGCGCGGCGGAGCGCGTGGACCTGTGTCTGTTCGACGGCGACGACGAGACCCGCGTGCCGCTGCGCTCGCAGGAGGGCAACCTCTGGATCGGCTCCGTGGAGGGCATCGGCCACGGCCAGCAGTACGGCTTCCGCGCCCGCGGCGGCACCTGCAACGCGGCCAAGCTGCTGCTGGACCCGTACGCGCGGCGGATCGACGGCGGCGTGACCTGGCATCCGGCGCTCTTCGCCCGCGACGACCAGGACTCTGCGCCGTACGTCCCGCGCTCGCTGGTGCACTCCGAGCCGTTCGACTGGGGCGACGACCGCCCGCCCGGGACCCGCGTCGGCGCCTCGATCTTCTACGAGCTGCATGTGAAGGGGTTCACGAAGCTGCATCCCGACATCCCCGAGGCGATCCGCGGGACGTACGCGGGCCTGGGGCACCCGGCGGCGATCGAGCACCTGCTGAAGGTGGGCGTGACCGCGGTCGAGCTGCTGCCGATCCACCAGTTCGTCCACGACCAGCAGCTCGTGGCGCGCGGGCTGCGCAACTACTGGGGCTACCAGTCGATCGGGTTCTTCGCCCCCCACAACGAGTACGCGTCGGGCGACCCGGTGTCCGAGTTCAAGGCGATGGTCAAGGCGCTGCACGCCGCCGGGCTCGAGGTGATCCTCGACGTCGTGTACAACCACACTGCGGAGGGCGGCGCGAACGGACCGGCGCTGTGCTTCCGCGGGCTCGACGACGAGCGCTACTACCGCCACGACGAGAGCGGCGCGTACATCGACGAGACGGGCTGCGGCAACACGTTCGACACCCACCGCGCGCCCGGGCTGCGCCTGGTCATGGACTCGCTGCGCTACTGGCGCACCGAGATGCACGTCGACGGGTTCCGCTTCGACCTGGCGGTCTCGCTCAGCCGTGGTGCGAGCACGTTCGACCGCAACTCCGCGTTCCTGGAGGCCGTCGGGCAGGACCCGACGCTCGACGGCGTGAAGCTGATCGCCGAGCCGTGGGACATCAGCAGCTACGAGGTCGGCGACTTCCCGTCCGGCTGGTCGGAGTGGAACGGCCGCTTCCGCGACACGGTGCGCGACTTCTGGCGCGGCACGGACGGCAAGCTGGCGGACCTCGCGACGCGCATTGCGGGCTCCCCCGACCTCTATGAGCGCCGCGGCCACCGGCTCACCAACTCGGTCAACCTCATCACCGTGCACGACGGCTTCACGCTCGCCGACCTCGTGAGCTACAACACCAAGCACAACGAGGCCAACGGCGAGAACAACCGTGACGGGTCCGACGACAACCGCAGCTGGAACTGCGGCGTCGAAGGCCCGACCGACGATCCCGAGGTCCTCGCCCTGCGCGCGCGCCAGCAGCGCAACCTGCTGACCATGCTGCTCGCCTCGGCGGGCGTCCCGCTGCTGGTCGCCGGCGACGAGCTGGGGCGCACGCAATGGGGCAACAACAATGCCTACTGCCAGGACAACGAGCTGAGCTGGCTGCACTGGCCGGGCGACGAGGCGCTGACCGACTTCGTCGCGACGATCTGCCGCCTGCGGCGCGGCCGTCAGCCGCTGCGCAAGGGTGCGCTGGTGTGGTTCCGGCCCGACGGCGCGCCGATGACCGCGGCCGACTGGAACTCGCCGTTCTCGCGCGCCGTGCTGCTCGTCGACGCGCCGTTCGCGCTCCTGATCAATGGCTGGTGGGAACCGCTGGAGTTCACGATCCCGGTCATCGGGCCGTGGTCGATGCTCGTCGACACCGCGGGCCGCACGGACCCGCGGGCACCGCTCGAGGGGCGCTCGCTGCGCCTGCTCACCGGCCCGCCCGCCGCGCGGGCCGCGCGCGGCAAGGCCACCAGGTCGGTCCGCTACACGGATGCGGCGAGCGCGGCGGCGGGCTCGGGCACCGGAGGCGAGAAGAGGTAGCCCTGCCCGCGCCGGCAGCCCAGCGCGCGCAGCGCCGCGAGCTGGGCGGGCGTCTCGACGCCCTCGGCGACCGTGTCGAGCTCGAGCACTTCCGCGAGCCGGACGATCGCCGCCGCGACCGCCCCGCGCGCATGATCGCCGTCGAGGCTGGACACGAACGAGCGGTCGATCTTGAGGACGTCGATCGGGAGCCGGTCGAGGTAGCCGAGCGACGAGAAGCCGGTGCCGAAGTCGTCGAGCGCCAGCCCCACGCCGAGCTCGCGCAGCTCCCCCAGGCGCTCGGAGACCGCGCTCGTGTCGGCGAGGAAGAGTCCCTCGGTGACTTCGAGCATCAGACGGCCGGGCGCGATGCCCGTGGCGGCCAGCGCTTCGCGGACCGCCGCGGCCACGGTGTCGCCTTCGAGCTGGCGCGGCGAGAGGTTCACGCTCATCGTCAGGTCGCTGCGCCCGGTCCGGACCTCGATCCGGCCCAGCGCGGCCAGCGCGGCCTCGATCACCCATGCGCCCAGCGGCTCGATCAGCCCGGTGCGCTCGGCGAGTGAGATGAACCGGTTCGGGCCCAGCAGCCCGTGCACGGGGTGCTGCCAGCGGACGAGCGCCTCGAAGCCGGTGACGCGCTCGTCGGCGAGGTCGAGGATCGGCTGGAAGTGCAGGACCAGCTCGTCGCCGGCGAGCGCGCGGTGCAGGTCCGTGCGCAGCTCCAGCTGCACCGTGGCGGCCTCCCGCATCGCGGGCTCGAAGCGCGTCCACGAGCCCTTCCCCGCGGCCTTGACGGAGTACATGGCGAGATCGGCGTCGCGCAGGAGGTCCTCGGGCGTGAGCTCGCCGACCGGCGCGCAGCACAGGCCCACGCTCGCGCTGCACGGCAGCGTCCGCTGCCCGACCGCCAACGGCTCGGCCAGCGCGGCGACCACGCGCTCGGCGAGCGCGGATGCGTCGACCTCGCCGATCTGGGGCGCGAAGATGACGAACTCGTCGCCGCCGAGCCGCGCCACCGTGTCGCCGGCGCGCACCGACTGCTCGAGCCGCCGCGCCACCGCGCCGAGCAGCAGGTCGCCCTCGGCGTGGCCGAGCCCGTCGTTGACGGCCTTGAAGTCGTCGAGGTCGATCAGGATCAGCGCCGCCCCGCTGCTGCCGTCGCGCAGCCCGCGCGCGCTCGCCTGGCGGATGCGGTCGTGCAGCAGCGCGCGGTTGGCCAGCCCGGTCAGCGGGTCGTGGAACGCGAGCCCGGCCAGCTCGCGCTCGAGCCGCCGGCGCTCGGTCACGTCGCGCAGGTTGAAGACGAGCGCGCCGACCGCCGCCTCGCCGAGCAGGTTCGAGCCACGGCCGTCGAGCACGCGCGCGACGCCGTCGGCGCCGGTGACCGTGAAGGCGACCGCGAGCTGCTCCCCAGGCTCGCCGGCCAGCCGCGCGACCACGTGCGCGACCTCCTTCGGGTCCTCGGCGAGCGCGCTCAGCGCCGTGCCGGCGAGCGCGTCGGGGACGATGCCGGTGATCCGCAGGGCGGCCGGGCTGGCGTAGACGATGACGCCGTCGGCGCCGGTCAGCAGCGTCAGGTCCGACGAGTGCTGCACCAATGAGCGGAAGCGGCCCTCGCTGGCGTGTAGGGCGTCGTAGGCGGCGCGCAGGTCGCTGCGCGTGCGTCGCCGCTGCTGCCAGGCCCACGCGCCGGCCACCGCCAGCGTCAGCGTGATCAGCGCCGCCAGGGCGCGCTGCGCGCGAGCGCGCGCCGACAGCGCGCCGGCGATGATCGTCTGGAAGTGCTGGTCGCGCTCGTCGTGGAGGATCTTCAGCTTGAGCTCGATCGCGGCGACCTGGGCGTCGATGCGCGCGATCGCCGGGCGCGGATCGTCGGCCGCGGCGACGGCGGCGAGGTCGATCGCCGCGAGCGTCCGCACGGCGCCGTCGAGCGACGCGTCGGGCTGCTGGCGCGCGAGCGTCGCGAGCTGCTGCAGCGCGAGGGCGCGCCACAGCGCCGCGGAGCGCACGCTGCCGCCGAACGGCAACCGGTCGACCGAGCGCTCGAAGATCAGCAGGTCGCGCTCGCCGTTGGCGGTCTGGGTGACGACGATCCGGGTCGCCGGAACCCCGCGCGTGGTGGCCGCCACGCTGAACAGCAGGTACCCGAGCACGGCGAGCGTCGACAGCGTCGCCGCCGTGACCGCGAGCGCCAGCAGTGGGGGACGCCGGCGAGTCACCGGACGGTGACCGTGTTCAGGCTCCAGATCCAGTTGCTCTCCTTGCCGGCGCCCGGGGCGCCGGCCGCGAAGACGATCCGGATCGGCCCGCCGCCGTCGACGGGGATCGGCGATCCGTCGCCGTTGCGCAGCGCGAGGTAGACCCCCGCGGCGTCGGCGGTGTGCAGCGACAGGTCCACCACGTAGTCGTCGAGCGCCGCGAGATGCACCACGGTCGCGCCGCGGCGGACGCCCGCGAACCGCAACAGGTTGCGCAGCGGGATCGCCTGGAACGCCATCCGGCGCTTCTTGAACGGCTCGTAGAGGTCGATCTTCAGCAGGCCGAGCCGGGCGAGCGTCGCGTGATCGAGCCGCAGCGCGGCGCCGGCGTTGTGCGTGGTGACGGCGCCCGCGATCCGGAGCGCGGCTTGGCCGCCGGCATCCGGCGCCTGCACGCCGGCGGGCAGCGCCGTCGTGGACGGGAGGGGAGGCGCGCCGGCACCACAGCCGGCGAGGGCGGGCAATGCGAGCGCCGCGGCGAGCGCTCGGCGAGCAATCTTCCAGGTCACACGGCAGGCATCGTCCGCGGCCCTCAACCAGCGCTCCGCGTCAGGTCAAGAACTCCTCAAGCCGCGCGCCCGACGCCGGCCCGAGGCGATTCGCCTCGGGCCGGAGAGGCGTCGGTGACGTCAGTCGCCGGACTGCAGCTTGGCCAGCACCTTCGTGGGCTTCTCGCCGCTGAACTTGAACGTCAGCGTGTACTTCGCGTTAAGCCGCAGCTTGGTCTTCGACGTGAGCGTCGCGACGTAGCGGTGGTCGGTGCCGTGGTAGCCGTCGGTCTTGAGCGGGGACAGGGTGCGGCCGTTGGTCAGGACGATCTTGTCGGGCGCGCGCGACGCCGCGAACTCGAGCTTCGCGTGGTGGGCGTCGATGGGGCGCAGCGTGGGAGCGCCGCCGAGCGTGTGGGCCGCACTGGCGGCCGCCGGGACGGCGAGGCCCGCGGCGACGAGCGCCGCGGCGATCTTGGGGAGGGGGTGCTTCATGCCGGGTGGACGAGACCGGCGCGCGCGATGTGACGGACCTTCCCGCAGACTCATACGGAGCGCAGAGGCTGCGCTTAGCCGCCGCGAACCGTCTCGTTAGTGAGCGCTCCCACAGTGATCTGCCATGCACACGAAACGATTGCTTCCCGTCGCGGCGCTGTCGCTGACCGCCGCGACCCTGGTCGCCGCGGCTCCGTCATCCGCGGCCGTCACCGACGCCCGGGTCAGCTCCAACTGGTCCGGCTACGCCGCCTCCGGCGCGCAGTTCTCGAAGGTCTCGGGCAGCTGGGTGCAGCCCGAGGCCAACTGCGACAGCGGCAGCGGCGACGCGGCCTTCTGGGTGGGTCTCGGCGGCGCCGACGGGCAGTCGCATGCGCTCGAGCAGGCCGGCACCGAGGTCGACTGCTCCAGCGGCTCCCCGGACTACTCGGCGTGGTACGAGCTCGTGCCCGCCGCGCCGGTCAAGTTCGACAACCTGTCGGTCTCTCCCGGCGACAAGATCACGACGACGGTCGGCGTCGACGGCACCCAGGTCTCGATCGCGATGACCAACGAGACGACCGGGCAGAACGCCACCAAGCAGCTGCAGATGGACAACCCCGACGTCTCGTCGGCGGAGTGGATCGCCGAGGCGCCGTCGGCGTGCCAGGGCGGCTCGCTCGACAACTGCACGCCGGTCGCGCTCGCCGACTTCGGGACGATCGACTTCACTGCGGCGACGGCGACCGCCGGCGGCCAGACCGGCCCGATCTCGAACTGGTCGACGACGGCGATGCAGCTCTCGCCCGATGCGCAGAACCAGTTCGCCGGCGGCGGCTTCGGGGAGCCCGGCGCGCAGGACCAGGGCGCGACGTCCGGCGCGGGCGCGGTCCCGTCCGACCTCGGCGCGGACGGTGCCTCGTTCTCGGTCAGCGTCCAGAACGCCGGCGACGCGCAGCCGTCCACGCCGGACGTGTCCCCCGACGCCCAGGGTGATGGCTACGGCTACGGCGACGGTGGCTACGGCGACTACGGCTACGGGGACGGCGGCTACGGCTGGGGCGGCGATCCCGGCTACGGCTACGGGTACGGCTTCTAGGGGTCGTTGAAGAATGGCCGGTCCGACCGATGTGGTGCAGCCGTGGATGGCTCGGGCCGCACGCGCCGCGAAGGCGTGCGTCAGCACGTTGAGCTGCGTGGGTGGCGCGAGGCGCCGCGGATGTGCCGCAGCGGGCGTACCGGAATTCTTCAACGGGCCCGTCGGCCCCACCCCGACCGGCGGGGCTGCCACGCTCTCGCCGTGAACGCGCTCAGCGACTACCCGCACCAGCGCCGGCTCGGCACGCGCTGGGCGGACAACGACATCTACGGGCACGTCAACAACGTGCAGTACTACGCCCTCTTCGACACGCTCATCAACGCGTGGCTGATCACCGAGGGCGGGCTCGACATCCACCACGGGCCGGTGATCGGGGTGTGCGCGCAGTCGCGCTGCGAGTACCACGCGGCGCTCGCCTTTCCGGACGACGTCGTCGGCGGCCTGCGCGTGGCCGAGCTCGGGCGCTCGAGCGTGCGCTACGAGCTCGCGCTCGCCGCCGAGCGCACGGACGAGCTCGCCGCCACGGGCTCGTTCGTGCACGTCTTCGTCGACCGCGAGACGCGCCGCCCGGCGGCGATCGAGAGCCGCGTGCGGGAGTGCCTCGAACGGCTCATGCCAGCGCCGCCGCGGTGATGGCTCTTCACCCCGCTTGGAGGATGCGCGATCACACGCGGCGTTCCTAGCGTCTGCGCTGGAGCCTCGTGGGTGCGCTCCTCCTCGCGCTCGCTCCACCCGCCGCCGCACAGGCCCCCCGCCTCGCCGCACCCTCCGACTGCCCCGCCAACCCGAACTGCATCCCGGGCCTGAAGCGGGTCTACGGCATCGACGCGACTCCGCAGTTCGTTCCGCTGACGGTCGCCGACGCCGGCATCCAGGCGCTCGACAACGGCGTCGCCGAGGTCGCGGGCTCGCGCTGCGCAGCCTCAACCAGCAGGTGATCGACGGGCGGCTGTCCGAGGCGGTCGGCGGCGAGTTCGTCGACTCCAATGGGCTCGGCGCCGAGCACGCCCGGCGCCCGGGGCCGCGGATCGTCGTCGGCTACCAGGACTTCGCCGAGAGCAAGACGCTCGCGTACCTGTACGCCGAGGCGCTGCGCGGCGGCGGCTATCGCGTGGCCGTGCGCAGCGTCGGGGGCCTACGACCGGAGGCCGTCGCGGCGCTGCGCAGCGCGCGCATCGGGCTCTACCCGGGCTACTCCGGCTCGCTGCGCAAGTACCTCGGCGGCGCGACTCTGCGGCGCGCCCTGGCTCGCATCCATGCGCAGCCGCTCGCGCTCACACACGCGCAGGACCGCAATATGTTCGCGATGAAGGCCGATGCGGCCCGCCAGCTCGGCATCGCCACGCTCTCTGACCTCGCGCGGCATTGGGCGCTCGCTCACGCCGCGGCCGAGCCCCTGCAGGACGAGCAATGGGCGGTCGCCGAAGGCAGCGTGCTCGACCTGCCCGGCGCCTGGGCGCTCTCACAGGGCGCCGGCGTCGTCGTCGCGACCGTCGACTCCGGGGCCAAGCTCGACCACCCGGATCTCGCGCCGAACATCTGGACGAACTTCCGCGAGGTGCCCGGCAACGGCGTCGACGACGACGGCAACGGCTACGTCGACGACGTCCACGGCGTGGATCTCACGTCGCCGAGCTCGGGCCAGAACCTCGACGACGGGTTCGGTCACGGCACCCACGTCGCGGGGATAATCGCCGCCGCCGCCAACGGGCGCGGCGTCGTCGGCGTCGCCCCGAAGGCGAAGCTGATGATCGTCAAGGTGCTCGACGGCCAGGGCGCCGGGACGACCCGCGGCGTCGCCGAGGGCATCCGCTACGCGGCCGCCAACGGCGCGCGGATCATCAACGCGAGCGTCCAGTCCGATACGCCCGATCCCGCACTGAACGACGCGGTCGCCGCGGCCGCCGCAGCGAACGCGCTCGTCGTCGTGTCGGCCGGGAACTTCTCGCGCGACATCGACGCGCAACCCGCGTATCCCGCGGCGATCCCCGCGCCGAACCTGATCGCCGTCGCGGCCACCGCCCCGGAGAGCGGGCGCGCGCTGGACTCCTACTCCAACTACGGCCGCCTCACGGTCGGGCTCGCGGCGCCCGGCGGGCAGATCCTCTCGACCACCAACGACGGCGGCTACGGCGAGAAGTCGGGGACATCGATGGCCGCCCCGATGGTCAGCGGCGTCGCGGCCCTGATGGCGGCGGTGAACCCGGGCATCAGCGCGAGCGACCTGCGCGGGCTGCTGCTCCAGGACGCCGCCCGGTCGTCGCTGCCCGTCGGCGCCGGCTACCTCGACGCGCTGGACTCGGTGCTGGCCGCGACGACCGCGGTGGGCTTCAATACCACGCAGCCGCCGAGCGTGCGGATCCTGAGCGCGACGACCCACCGGTCGCGCATCCAGCTGCAGGTCGCGGTGGTGGGCGCCACCCAGGCGCTCAAGCGCTACCGGGTGACGATCGACGGCCGGCGCGTGGCGGCACTGACGGCGCGCCGCCCCACGTTCACCGTGACGCTGCCACGGCACGGGCGCCGGGTCGAGATCGACGCGCTCGACGCCTCGGGGCATGCCCTGGCGAGCGCGGCGCGGCCGGTGAGCGCCCTCCAGGCCGGCAAGCGCGGCGTCACCCACGGCCAGCGGGTCGGGACATGAGGCGGGCGGCGACGCTGGGCGCGCTGCTCGCCGTCCTGGTCGCGCCGGCGCGCGCGGATGCCGCCACGATCTCCATGTCGGGCTCGAGCGTCGCGCAGGCCGTGCTCGCCGACCTGGCCTACTTCTACGGCCGCGACGCGCCGCGCGCCCCGCGCTTCTCGCTGGTCGGCGGCGGGACCGGCACCGGCATCGCCGACGCCGCCCGCGGCGTGGTCGACGCCGGGATGGTGAGCCGCGAGCTCGGGCCGGGCGACCCGCACGGGCTCGTCCTGACGCCGTTCGCGCGCAGCGGCGTCTGCCTTGTCACCAATCCCGTCAACCCGGTGCCCGGCATGACCCGCGCGCTGCTCCAGAACATCCTCGCCGGACGTGTCACGAACTGGGCGCAGGTGCCCGGCTCGGCGCGCACCGATCCGATCGTCCCCGCCGGCCTTGACGTCACGGCCGGCGCGCGGCAGGTGTTCGACTCCGTGTTCGTCGACGCGGCGACCCCGGTCGCCTATATGCCCCGCACGTTCGCCGCCTCCACCCAGGTGCGGGACTTCGTCGAGGCCACGCCGGGCGCGTTCGGCTATGTCGACCTCGCGCTCGCCGCGCGCCTGCACGCGCTGACGTACGAGGGCATCGCGTGCGTGCGGGCGACGATCCGTAGCGGCGCCTATCCCGCCCAGCGGCCGCTCGGCGTCGTCACGCGCGGGCGCCCGCACGGCGCGCTCGCACGCTTCCTGCGCTGGACCAGGACGAGCGGCGAGGCCCGCGCGGTGATCGCCTCGCGCTACGTGCCCCTGTCGGGCGGGGCGTAGACCACCACGGTCCCGGCCACCAGGTCGTGCACGCCGCGCCGCCGGCGGTCGAACAGCACGGGCAGGAAGCCCGCGAACAGCGGCACGATCGCCAACCCGAGCATCACGAGCCGGACGAACGCACGGACGATGTGCACGCGCTCGCCGTCGCCGGTGATGACCTGCAGCTGCAGCAGCCGCATCCCGGGCGTCTGGCCGGTCGTGGACCAGAAGATCGTGAAGTAGAGGACGAGCGTCGACACCCAGCCGGCGGCCGCCAGCAGCGCGGCGAGCCACTGCGGCCGCAGGTCGCCGACCAGCGAGGAGACCAGCGCCAGCAGCGCGGCCAGGATCAGCACGATCAGGTTGGCGAGCGCCGCGTCGATGGCGAGCGCGACGCCGCGCGTGACGATGCCGGCGTAGCGGGCCGTCACGCGGGGTGGGGCCGCCGCAACCATCCGCGCACCGTCCGTTCGGCGGCGTCGTCGAGCGTCCCCGCCCGCGTGCGGATGCCGTCCGCCATCTCCTGGGCGAGCGTGGTGCTCTGCTGGGTCAGCGCGGCGCGGACCTCCGAGCTCGCGGCGACGTGCTCGATCACGAGCTGGAGCTCCGGGCCCCGTAGCGCGCGGTCGGTGGCCTGGACGAGCAGCCGGTCCAGGCCCGGGCTGCCGATCACGGCGGCGACGAGCCGCTGCGTCGTGTCGTGCTCGAGCGCCGCGGTAACGGCGGCGTCGATGTCCGCGGTGGCGGCCAGTTCCTCCGCGAGGCGCTCGACCACCTGGTGCTCGAGCAGCGAGCGCACGACGACGTCGGGGAGCGTGCCGGCCAGCACGCGGTCGATCGCGCGCTCGACCTCCGGCGAGCTCAGGACGTCCCCGATCAGCCCCTCGATCCGCGAGCGCGCCCGCGCCCGCACCGCGGCGCCCTCGGCCGCGAGACGCCGCATGCCGGGCAGCCGCCCCGCGACGCGCAGCGGCAGCCGAGCGGTCTCGAGCAGCACGTTGCCGACGGCGAGCGCCGCGTCCCCGACGTCCGGTGAGCTCTCGGTGGTCATCCGGTGCATCGTCGTGGCCATCGGGGTGAGCGCGCCTCACCCGCCCGGGACGGCCGCGGCGATCGCTCGCCATAGCTCCACTGCCGCGTCGGGCCGCTCGCGCGCCAGCGCCGCGAACCCCGCGCGATCGAGCAGCGCCCCGGCGGTCGGGGTCTCCGCCCGTGCGTGCTGGGCGGCGTCCGCGTCGAACACGGTCACGATGCCGCCGGGGCCGATCGACGCGCGGCGCGCCCCAGAGCCGCGCGTGAACGTCCCCACGCGTCCCGACACGACCGCGAACACGAGCTCGTCGCCGCCGTCGAACAGCGCGGCGCCGGCTCCGAGCTCGAGCGGCGTGAAGCGGTCGAGCACCGCGTCGCGGGCGTCCTCGTCGAGCGCGGCGATCAGGTCGTGCTCGCGCAGCGCGACCGCGTCGCACGCCCCGAGGAGGGCGTCCTCGCACCATTCCAGCGCGGCCGGCACGTCGGCGAACGTGGGCGCCGGCCACGGCGGCTCGCCGGCGCCGGCCACCACCGCCACCGTCGCGGGGAGCTCGCGCACCAGCGCCGCCAGCAGCCGCTCGGCCACCGGATGCATCCGCGTCACGTCCTGGACGTCGAGCACGAGCCAGCCCGCGTCGAGCTGCCGCGTGCGCGCCAGCGCGAGCTCCGCGGCCGCGAAGTCGACGTCGCCGCGCAGCCGCAGCAGCGCGATCGAGCCGTCGCGACGGGCGAGCTCGGCGCGCTCGGCGAGCCGCCGGCGCCGCGCCGACGGCGGCGTCGCGGCGAGCAGGACGACCTTCGCGCTGCGTGCCTCGGCCGCCGGGTCGTGCAGCATGTGCAGGCCGAAGCGATCGCTCAGCAGCTCGCAGGCGCGCACCGCGCGGACGCTGTTGCCGCGCGCGTCGAGCGGCGGGCTGAACAGGCCGACGCCGAACTGGCCCGGGCTGACCGCCAGCAGCGCTCCAGACACGCCGCTCTTGGCCGGCAGCCCCACGCGCATCATCCACGCGCCGGCGCCGTCGTACATGCCGCACATGCACATCACCGACAGCACGCGCTGCGCCGTGTCCTCGCCGATCACCCGCCGGCCGGTCAGCGGGTTCGTCCCCGCGTTGGCGAGCGTGGCGGCCATGACCGCGAGGTCGCGCGCGGTCACCAGCAGCGCGCACTGGCGGAAGTAGGCGTCGAGCGCCTCGTCGGCGGCGATCCGCAGCGAGCCCGCGCCGCGCATGAGGTACGCGATAGCGCGGTTGCGATCGCCGGTCGCCCGCTCGGATTCGAGCACGGCCGCGTCGAGCTCCAGCGTGCGCCCGGCGAACTCGGCCAGGCACGCCGCCACGCGCTCGAAGCGCTCCGCGCCGTCGCGCGCGCCCACCAGCGAGGTCGTGAGGATCGCTCCCGCGTTGACCAGGGGGTTGGCGGGACGGCCGCTGCCGGGCTCGAGCGTGATCGCGTTGAACGGCTCGCCGCTGGGCTCAGCGCCGACGCGCGCGGCGACCGCCTCGGCCCCGCGGTCCTCGAGCGCCAGCGCGTACACGAACGGCTTGGAGACGGACTGGATCGTGAACGGCGCGTCGGCATCGCCGGCGCGGTAGACGTCGCCGTCGAGACTGCCGAGCGCGATCCCGAACTGCTCGGGGTCGGCGCGGGCCAGCTCGGGGATGTAGTCGGCCAGCGCCCCCGTGGCCGGCGCGGCGGCGCACTCGCGGCGGATGTCCTCGAGCGCCGGCGTGATCGGATCGACCTCGGCCATCGCGCCGAGCGTCCGCCCGGCCTGGATGAGGCGTCGTCCTCCGCGCCGGGTGAACGTCGCGGCATCACCCCAGCGGGCGATTGCACGGTCACCCGCAACCGCTCGAACCTGCTGCGGAGTCGACCAGTGAGGAGGCCAACGATGAGCGACATGCGAGCGACGATCGGCGACGCGAACGCCGTGCACCGGCTGCTGCCCGGGCTGCGCGCCGACCTCGAGCGGCTCGTGCGCATCCCCTCGATCGCGTTCGCCGGCCATCCTCAGGCGCCGCTGCACGACGCGCACGACCTTGTCGCCGACCTGCTGCGCGGTGCCGGCGTGCCCGAGGTCAAGACGCTCTCGCTGCCCGATACGGCGCCGATCGTGGTCGGCGAGATCCCGGCGCCGCCCGGCGCCCCGACCGTGCTCATGTACTCGCACTACGACGTCGTGCCGGCCGGCGACGAGTCGCTCTGGAGCTCCCCCCCGTTCGAGCCGACCGAGCGCGACGGCGCGATCTACGGCCGCGGCAGCTCGGACTCCAAGGCCAACGTGATGGTTCACGTGGGTGCGCTGCGCGCGTATGAGGGGCGCCCGCCGGTCGGGATCAAGCTCGTGATCGAGGGCCAGGAGGAGGTCGGCAGCGCGCTCAACACCTACCCGCCCAGGAACCCCGAGATGTTCCGCTCGGACGCCATGCTGATCGCCGACATGGGCAGCGTGCGGCCGGGCGTCCCCACGCTCACGGTCGCGCTGCGCGGGACCGCGATGGTCACGGTCGAGCTGCGGACGCTGGCCGGCGCCAAGCACAGCGGACAGTACGGCGGCGCGGCGCCGGACGCGCTGATCACGCTCCTGCACGCGCTCGCGACCCTGCACGACGAGCACGGCGACGTGGCGGTCGCGGGCCTGCGCCGCGAGGAGTGGACCGGGGAGGCCTACAGCGACGACGAGTTCCGGGCGCTGGCCGAGATCGAGCCGGGGCTGCCGATGATGGGGACCGGCGGTCTCGGCTCGCGCATCTGGTCGGGGCCGGCGATCACCATCACGGGCATCGACGTCCCGTCGGTCGCGAACGCGCTCAACGCCGTCGCCCCCACGGCGCGCGCGAAGCTCAACCTGCGCGTGCACCCCGAGCAGGACGCCGAGGAGGCCCAGGCGGCGCTCGTGCGCCACCTCGAGGGCGTGCGGCCGTTCGGCATCCCAGTGCGCGTGATCGCCGAGGAGACCGGCAACGGCTTCGCCGCGCGCACGTCGGGCCCCGCCTACCAGGCGGCGAGCGACGCGCTCGCGGCCGCCTGGGGCGACGCGACGGTGCGGGTGGCGAGCGGCGGCTCGATCCCGCTCGTGAACGCGCTGCACTCGGCCGTGCCCGACGCCGAGATCCTGCTGCTCGGCGCGACCGACGGCTATAGCAACATCCACGCGCCCGACGAGCGGGTGCTGCTGGACGAGTTCGAGCGGGCGATCGTCGCCGAGACGGAGTTCCTGCGGCGCTTCGCGGATCGCTCCGCCGCGCGCTGAGCGATGCAACATGGACGACGCCGCGATCAGCTTCGCGGTCCTGGGCGCGGTCGTCGTCGGGTTCATCTCCAACCGGCTGCCGGTCGAGCTCGTCGCGATCGGCGCCGCGCTGGCGCTCTACGCGACCGGCGTGCTCGGCCTGCACGCGACGCTGGCCGGGTTCGGCGACCCGATGGTCGTCTTCATCGCCGCGCTGTTCGTGGTCAGCGAGGGCCTCGACGCGACCGGCGTCACCGCCTGGGCCGGCCGCCGCCTGATCGCGTTCGCGGGCGAAGGGCCGAACCGGCTCGTGGTGCTCGTGATGGGGCTGTGCGCGGTCGTCACGGCGCTCATCTCGATCAACGGCGCGGTCGCCGCGCTGCTGCCGATCGTGGTCGTGGCCGCGATCCGGCTCGGCCGCCCGACGTCGCAGCTGATGCTGCCGCTGGCGTTCGCGGCGCACGCCGGCTCGCTGCTCGCGCTGACCGGCACGCCGGTCAACGTGATCGTGTCCGAGGCGGCCGAGAACGCCGGCCAGGCGCCGTTCGGCTACCTCGAGTTCTCGCTCGCCGGGCTGCCGCTGCTGGCCGGCACGGTCGCGATCACGCTGCTGCTGGGGCCACGCCTGCTCCCGCAGCGCACGCCCAAGGCGATCCCCGCCGATCTCGGCGCGCACGCCCGCACGCTGATGGATCACTACCTGCGCGAGGACGCCGTGTTCACGCTCAAGGCCCAGCCGGGCTCGCCGCTGATCGGCTCGCCGCGCGCCGCGCTCGACCTGCGCGGGTACGGCGGCGTCACGCTCGTCGGCGTCGTGCGCGAGGGGCGCGACGGCCCGAGCGGCGACGCGCCGCTCAAGGCCGGCGACGTCCTGATCGTGCAAGGCGACGACGACGCGGTCGCCCGGCTGGCCGGCGAGCGCGGGCTCGCGGTCGTGTCACGGCCGGCCGCGGACGACGTCGCCGACACGCTGCTCAACCGCGAGCTCGGCGCCGCCGAGATCGTCGTCTCGCCGCGCTCGGCGCTGATCGGGCTGCCGGTCTTCGCGGGCATGGTCACGAGCAGCGGCGATCTCGTGATCCTCGCGGTCCAGCGGGCGGGATCCGATCAGGGACCGCAGGAGGTGGTCCTGGCCGCGGGCGACGCGCTGCTGGTGCGCGGGACCTGGGACGCGCTGGAGCAGAGCGCCGGCGACCCGGACGTGCTGGTCGTCGACCACCCGGAGCTCGTGCGCCGCCAGGCGGTGCCGATGGGTCCGCGCGCGCGGCGCGCGGTCGCCGTGCTGCTGGCGATGATCGCCGCGCTCGCGTCGGGCGCCGTGCCGCCGTCGATCGCGGCGCTGTCGGCCGCCGCGGCGATGGTCGTGCTGCGCGTGCTCAGCCCCCAGCAGGCCTACCGCTCGGTGGCGTGGACGACCGTCGTGCTGATCGGCGCGATGATCCCGCTGACGACCGCGATGAAGGACACCGGCGCCGCCGACCAGCTCGCGTCGACGCTCGTCGACACGATCGGCAGCGCGGGCCCGTACGCGCTGCTGATCGGTCTGTTCGTGCTGACCGCGGCGATGGGGCAGATCATCAGCAACTCGGCCACGGCGCTGATCGTGATCCCGATCGCGGTGTCCGCGGCCACGGAGCTGGGGGTCTCGGCCCGGCCGCTGCTGATGACCGTCGCGGTGAGCGCCGCCGCCTCGTTCCTGACGCCGGTCGCGACCCCGGTCAACCTGATGGTGATGGGCCCCGGCGGATACCGCTTCGGCGACTACTACAAGCTCGGGCTGCCGCTGCTCGTGTGGTACCTGATCGTCGCGGTGGCGGTGATCCCGCTCGCGTGGCGCTTCTAGGTGTGGACCGGTGAGCCCGGGCCGAGCGGGATGCCGAGCAGGTACCAGACCACGAAGAACACCGTCCAGGTGAGCGCCAGCACGATCACGTAGGGCAGCATGATCGAGACCACGGTCCCGATCCCGCTGTCTCTCTGGTAGCGCCTGACGAACACCACGATCAGTGGGAAGTAGGCCATCAGCGGCGTGACCACGTTGGCCGGCGAGTCGCCGACGCGGTAGGCGGCCAGGACCGTCTGCGGGGCGACGCCCAAGCGGATGAACAGCGGGATGAAGATCGGTGCGAGGATCGCCCACTTCGCGATCGCGGCGGGCATGATCAGGTCCACGATCGCGGTGATGATCACGAAGCCGATGAGCAGCCACACCGCCCCGATGTCGGCGTGCTCGAGCCAGTCGCCGAGCTTGACGGCGGCGACCTGCGCCATGTTGGAGAAGTTGAAGTACGCGATGAACTGCGCGATCAGCAGGAACAGGAACAGCAGGCTGGCCAGCGCGGCCCACGACTTCGTGATCGAGCCGAGGATCTCGGCGCTGCCCTTGATCGTCCCGGCGCCGCGCCCGTAGGCGAGCCCGGCGGCGAAGAACACGAGCGTGATGATCACGATCAGGCTGTCCATCAGCGGCGAGTCGCCGATGATCTTGCCGGTCTCGGCGTTGCGCAGCGGGGCGTCCGGGAATACGGTCAGCAGCGTCACGCCGACGAGCACCGCCAGCGTCGCCCATAGCGCGTAGCGCAGCCCGCGTGACTCGGACTCCGGCGACACCTCCGGCTCGGCGCCCGTGTCGGCCGCCTGCTCGCCCGCCTGCGCGGGGTCGTAGGTGCCGAGCCGGCCCTCGACCAGGCGGGCGGACACGAGCGTGATCACGATCGTGATGAAGATCGTCGAGCCGATGCCGAAGAACAGGTTCGCGGCGAGGTCGATGTGGGCGTTGGGGTCGGCCAGGCCGGCGGCGTCGTTGGTGATCTCGGTCAGCACGCCGTCGAGCGGCGTGATCAGGAAGTTCACGCCGAAGCCCGCGCCGACGCCCGCGAAGGCGGCGGCGAGGCCGGCGATCGGATGTCTCCCCACGCTCTTGAACGCGGCCGCCCCCAGCGGGATCAGCACCAGGTAGCCCGCGTCGGAGGCGATGCTCGAGAGCACGCCGAGGAAGACGATGATCGGCGTCAGCGCGCGCTCCGAGGCCACCGCGACGAGCTTTCTGATCAGCGCCCCGATCAGCCCGGCGGCCTCGGCCAGGCCGACGCCGATCATCACCACGAGCATGATCGCGACGGCCGCGAAGTCGCGGAAGTTCGAGACGAACGACGTGAACAGGTAGCGGACGCCGTCGCCGGTCAGCAGGCCGCGGACCTTCGCGGTCTCATGCTTGACCTTGTAGTCCGACGCGGGCTGGGGCTCCGTCGGACCGACGTCGGTCGGCTGCGTCGAGCCGCCGTAGTACTGCTCCTGGGTGAGGACCGGCGGCGGCTTGACGACCTCGTAGGAGACCTTGACGTCGAGCCAGAAGAGGATCTGGGAGAGGATGATGACGCCGACGCACAGCCACACGAACAGCACCGCCGGATCGGGCATCTTGTTGCCCATCCGCTCGATCCCGTCGAGCAGCCGCTGCATCGCCGTCGCCTCCGGCACGCCATCGGATCCCGCCGCCACCTCGCTCATGCGGCGAAGCTAGGACTGACCCGGGTAGGCGCGACTCATCCGTGTTGGGTGACCGGCGCGGCGTCGAGCCGGCGCGCGACGGCGAACGCGTCGCCCTCGCGATAGAAGTCCACCGCCAGGATGTTCGGGCTCGGCCGGTGCTGGGCGCGGCAGTGCGCGAGCCGGGCATCGAGGAACGCGGCGGCGTTGACCTCGCGCGCGATCGTCCGGCGCGGCGCCGGTGACGTGTCGACCCAGTGGTTGAGCAGCATCAGCGGCCCCGCGGTGCCGCCGCGGTTGGGAGCGCAGCTCGCCGGCGCGGCGAGCGCGCTCGCGTCGCCGAAGTGGTACGGGGTCTCCTGCACGACGGCCGGCTGCCGGTGCATCCACGGCTCCGGCCCGGGATGGTTCTCGACGAGCACGAGCACCCGCTCGTCGCGCTCGATCATCGTCCGCAGCGTCGGCCACGGACCGGTCACCGAGCCGCGGTAGACCTCACGGACGAGCCCGCTCTCGCGGATCACCGCCTCGGTGTCCTGGGGGTCCGTGTCGTCCTCGATCGAGAGGATCAGGACCTCCTCCGGGTGGGCCACGAGGAAGCGGTGGACGCCGGCCAGCGCGGTCACCGCGCGCGTCGCGCCGACCTCGCAGAACGCGTGGCAGAGGAAGACCTCGCGCGTGCCGCCGCCGTTGTAGCCGATCCGCGCGCGCAGCCGCTCGGCCGTCTGGACGAACTGCTCGCCGGCCTCGGCGACGACCTTCGCGCGGCTGATCGACTCGCGCGAGAGGTCGGTCGCGACGCCGCGCGGGGTCGCGAAGCCGTAGTGGGTGTCGATCAGCAGCGCGCGCACGCCGTCGGCGAGCTGCGCGTCGATGCCCGCGTCCTGGGCCGCGAACAGCCACCCCGGCTCGCCGTCGGCCGACATCGAGTTGTGCGTGCCGACGAACGCGACCGTGTCGAGCGGGCGGTCGCACAGCGCCTCGCTGCCGTTGCAGCGCCCGACGCGCACCGGCGCGGCCGCCCCCGCGCCGGCCACCACGACCGCCGCCGCAAGCGCGCCGATCAGCATCGCGGCCAGCGCCGCGATGCGCCCGCCGCGGCGCCGCGGCCCGGCGACACGCGGTGCGGGAGCGGGCGTGCCAGCAAGGCGGAACAGCTCGCTGACCCCCGCCAGCACGAGCGCGAGCCCGGCGGACACCGCGACGATCTCGAGGAGCCTCTCCGGCCACGCGATCAGCGCGACGCCGAGCGCCACGGCGGCCAGCGCGCGGGCCGCCCGCAGGCGCGGATCGCGCGCGCCGCGCACGGCCGCGAACCCGCGCCGGCCCAGCGCCGGGAGATCGACCGGGCGCGCCGCGGAACCGGCCGCCAGCGCGCAGATCGCGCCGGCCGCGCACAGCGCCGAGCACCAGCCCAGCAGCGGGTCGAGCCAGGTGGAGAGCAGCGCGTGCTCGGCGGCGCTCGACGTGAGCGCGCGCGGCGCCAGCTCGACCGCCACCAGCGCGAGGCCGCCGAGCACCGCGGTCGCGAGGCCAAGGCGCAGGAGCGCCACCCGCCGCGGCCGCGTCACCGCGACCGTCGCGGCGCCGAGCAGGAACGCCGCGAGCAGGCTGAGCAGCGCCAGCGAGCGGATGCGGTCGCCGAGCGCGACCGCCCGCACCGCCGCGCGCTGCGCGTCGTCGGTCACGCCGCCGACGCGGACGCGCAGGTTCGCGGGAATCTCCGACGCGAGGTCCGGGCGCTGGTGGCGCAGCGCCTCGGCGAGCAGCACGCCCGCATCGCTGACGGTCAGCGTGACGGTCCCGGCGCCGGAGTCGAACACCGAGCGGTGGACGTCGCGCGCTGCGCCGCGCGCGAGCGAGCGGAACGCCGGGCCGGCCACGACGGCCTGCGCGGCGCTCTCGAGCAGCGGCCGGACGGCGACGAGATCCGGCCGCGCGGCGATCGCCGCCGCGGCGGCCCGGCGGGCGATCTCGGTGCTGACCGCAGGCTGCTGCAGCGACGCGTCGACGCGGTCGGCGAAGCCGTCGGTGTCGAACACCGTGCGGTGCGCGTACCAGGTCAGCACGGCGAGCGTCAGCGACGCGGCGCACAGCACCGCCAGCACCCACGACCCGCGCGCGAGCGTCCGGACGAGCGTGTCAATCACCAGAGCGAGTGGTCGCGAGCGGGAGCCGTCCGCGGACGACCGTGCCGCCGCCGGGCCGCGAGCGGATCTCGGCCTCGCCGCCGAGCGCGGCCAGGCGGTCGCGCAGGTTCGCCAGGCCGTAGCCCTCCATCACGCTCGCCGGATCGAAGCCACCGCCGTCGTCGTGCACGGAGAACTCGAGCCCGCCGTCGCGGTGCTCGACGATGATCGTGACGCGCACGCCCGCTCCGCCGTGCTTGGCCGCGTTCTGCAGCGCCTCCACGCAGCAGAAGTATGCGGCGGTCTCGAGCTCGGGCGCCAGCCGCCCGACGCCGGCCGCGCGCACGCTCACCGGCACGCCGGCGTGGCGCGCCGTCTCGCGCAGCGCGGCCGGCAGTCCGTCGCTCGTGAGGACCGGCGGGAACAGCCCGTGCGCGAGCTTACGCAGCTCCTCCAGCGAGCGGCCCAGCTCGGCGTTGACGCGCTCGAGCGAGCGCCGCGCGGCGGCCGGGTCGGCGTCCAGGCGCGCGCTCGCCGCGTCGAGCTCGAGCTGGATAGCCAGCAGCCGCTGCTGCGCGCCGTCGTGCAGGTTGCGCTCGATCCTGCGCCGCTCCACGTCGCCCGCCGTCACCACCCGGCGCTGCGCCGCCCGCAGGTCGGCCAGCATCCGCCGCAGCTCGCGCTCGGTGCGCGAGCGCTCCTCCAGGCGCCCGCGGGCCTCGGCGGCCTCGCGCCGCAGCCGCGAGAGCTGCACCGTCGCGCGCACCCGCGCCACCAGCTCGCGCGCACCGATCGGCTTGAGCAGATAGTCGTCGGCGCCGAGCCGCAGCGCCTCCAGGCTGCTGGCGTCGGCGCGCGCGGACAGCAGCACGATCGGCACGTCCAGCGTGCGCTCGTGCGCACGCAGGGCGCGCACCAGCCCGAGCCCGTCGAGCCCGGGCATCATCACGTCGCTGACGATCACGTCCGGCGGATCGGCGACGGCCGACTCGAGTGCCGCCTGCCCGTCCGGCGCCGTGTCCACCGCGAAGCACGGAGCGAGCAGCTCGCTCACGTACCGGCGCATGTCGTGGTCGTCGTCCACGACGAGCACGCGTGCCGGCGCCTCGCTGGCCGCGACCTTGGTCAGCCAGCGGTCGCCCTCCTCGACGATGCTCGACGTGGCCACCCACCCGGCCGCGTCCTCGGCGAACAGCGCGGCGGCGCTGACGGCGTGGCCCGCGGGGGGCTCGTCGGCGCACCGGTCGGCGGGCAGATGGTCGCGCCCGCGCGGGATCCGCACCACCATCTCGGTGCCCTCGTCGACGCGGCTGCGGGCTTGCACCGTGCCGCCGTGCAGCCCGACCAGCTCGCGCACCAGCGCCAGCCCGATGCCCGTGCCGTCGCGGCTTCGAGCGCGCGGATCGGACAGCCGGTGAAAGCGCGAGAAGACCTGCTCGAGGTGCTCGGGCGCGATCCCGATCCCGCTGTCGCGCACCGTCAGCCTGGCGTGTCGCGGGTCGAGCTCCACGGTCACCGAGATGCGGCCGACCGGCGTGAACTTGAGCGAGTTCGAGAGCAGGTTGCCGACCACCTTCTCCCACGCCTGGCGATCGACGTAGATCGGCTCGCCGAGCGGCCGGCAGGCGTTCTCGAGCTCCAGGCCGGCGAGCTCGGCCGCGGAGCCGAACATCGCGACGAGGCTGGCGGTGAACTGCCCGAGCTCGGTGGCGGTGAAGACGCCGCGATGCACGCCGGCCTCAAGGCTCGAGAAGTCCAGCAGCGCGTTGACGAGCTTGAGCATGCGCACCGCGTTGCGCCGCGCGACGTCGAGCCGGTCGCGCATCCGCGCCGTCTGGCGCGAGTCCTCGCTCGCCTGCTCGAGGCTGCCGAGCACGAGCGAGAGCGGCGTGCGGAGCTCGTGCGACGCGTTGCTGAAGAACGCGGTCTTGGCCGCGTCGAGATCCTCGATCGCGCGTGCCTGCCGGCGCTGCTGCTCGCGCACGCGGGCGCTCGCGAGGTTGTGGCCGATCTGGGCGGCGACCTCGTCGACCAGGCCGCGGTAGCCGGCGTCGAACGCGCGCGCGTCGGCGAGGCCCGCCACCAGCACGCCGGAACCGAACGCGGCCGCGGTCATGCTCGCCGGCAGCGGGCCGGAACCGGTGACGAACGCAGCGCTCGGCACCGGTCCGCCGGCCAGCGGCAGCTCGACGACGGGCCGCGTCGCCGTGACGCCCGAGCTGGAGGCGACGCAGCGCGCGGTCGCGCCGCCGTCGTCGGACACGTACAGGCACGCGACGGGCACGTCCTCGCTGCCGTCCAGCACGTCGATCGCCGCCCGGCACGCCTCGCCGACCGTCTCCAGCTCGCCGGCATGCTCCGCGAGCGCTCGCAGCAGCGCGACGCGGCGCTCGGCCAGCACGCGCGCCGTCGTCTCCTCGGTCACGAGCAGCACGCCGCGGATCCGGCCCCCCTCGTCGGGGATGGGGCTGTAGGAGTACGTGAAGTACCCGGCCTCGAGCCGGTCACGGCGCTCGAACATCAGCTGCTCGTCGACCGCCCAGCTGGCCTCACCGGTCTCGAGCACGGCCCGCAGCTTCGGTTCCAGCACGTCCCACGAGTCGCGCAGCACCTCGCGCGCGGGGCGGCCGAACGCGCCCGGGTGCAGCGCGCCCATGATCTCCCGCTCGGCATCGTTGTAGAGGCAGGTCAGCTCGGGGCCCCAGTAGATCGCCATCTGAAAGCGCGAGTGCAGGCAGATGCCGACCGCCATGCGCAGGCTCGCCGGCCAGCCCTCGAGCGGACCGAGCGGCGTGGCGGCCCAGTCGAACGCGCGCGCCCGCTGGGCCATGTCGGAGGTCCCGAGCCACGGCGCGCGCAGCGCGATCGCGGCTTCAGACATCGGCGTCGCCCGCCAGCACCCGCCGCGGCGCCACGTCGCGGTCGGCCAGGTACAGCAGCGCCGCTCGCACGCGCCGGCTCACGAGCTCGCCGTCGCCGAGGTCGAGCTTGGCGAAGATCGCGTTGATGTGCTTCTCGACCGCGCGCTTGGTGAGCACGAGCGCGGTCGCGATCGCCGCGTTGCTGAGGCCCTGGGCGACGAGCGCGAGGGTGTCCAGCTCGCGGGCGGTCAGCTCGTCCAGCCGCGACGGCTGCACGGCGCGGTGGCGCATCAGGTCGTCGATGATCTTCGGGTCGATGAGCGAGCCGCCGGCGGCGACGGCCTGCGTCGCGGCGAGCAGCAGGCTGCGATCGCGCACGCGGTCCTTGAGCAGGTACGCGCGGCGGTCGGAGCCCTTCGCGAACAGCCGCAGCGCGTAGGTCACCTCGGCGTAGGTGCTCAGCACGACCACCCCGAGTGCGGGCTGCGTGTCGCGCAGCCGGACCGCGAGCCGGATGCCCTCGTCCTGGCCGGACGGCGGCATCCGGATGTCGGTGATCAGGACGTCGGCGCGCTGCTCGGCGACGACGCGCTCGACCGTCCGCGCGTCCTCGCACTCGCCGACCACGTCGAAGCCCGGCGTCTGTCCCAGCAGGTGCTTGAGCGCCTCCCGCACGAGAAAGGCGTCGTCGGCGACCACGATGCGAAGCGGAAGGCTCACTTACCAAAAAGGTGGAGCGGAATCGGTGAGGACGCGCGGGAGCTTACTCCCCGGATCCGGGTGTGCACGCGCGCAAACCGAGGTGCGGCCACCCTTGCCGAGAACCGGTGCGGCTGGAACCGTGAAGCCGGGATGACGGGAGCCGTGCCCCTCGCCACGCAGCTGAACGCCCCGGAGCCCCCCGGCGTCTTCGTCGAGCGCCCGCGGCTGCTGGACCGCCTCGACGGCGGCCCCCCCGACCAGATCGCCCTGATCTGCGCGCCGCTCGGGAGCGGCAAGACGTCGCTCGCGGCGTCGTGGGCGGCGACCGTCGAGCATTCCGCGTGGCTCTCGCTGTCCGCGGAGGACGACCATCCGCTGCGGTTCTGGCCTGCGTTCCTGGCCGCGTTGAAGGAAGCCGACCCCGACGCGCCGGTGTCCGCGCTCGCGCCGCCGGAGGCCGGCGCGGACCTGCGGTTCCTCGCGCTCGTGGTGAACGCGCTCGCGGCCGCGCCGCGGCCGCACTGCCTGGTGGTCGACGACGTCCACGTCCTGCGCTCCGCCGCCTGCCGGCGGCAGCTCGGATTCGTCGTGGCGCATCTGCCGCGCACCGTCCGCCTCGTGTTGAGCACGCGCGCCGAGCTGCGGCTCCCGCTCCACCACGCACGGCTGTCCGGGCGGCTGTGCGAGCTCGGCCCGCGCGAGCTCGCGTTCACCCGCGGCGAGACGGCGCAGCTGCTCGCCGCGCACGGGCTCGAGCTCGAGCCGCCGCTGGTCGCGGCGCTGCACGAGCGCACGGAGGGCTGGGCGGCCGGCCTGCGGCTGGCGGCGCTGAGCCTGCGCGAGACCGGCGACCGCGAGCAGCTGGTGCGCGAGTTCGCCGGCGACGATCGTGCCGTGGCCGAGTACCTGCTGGCCGAGGTCCTCGACGCCCAGCCCGTGCGCCGGCGCCGGTTCCTGCTGCGCACCGCGATCGTCGAGCGCGTCAGCGGCGACCTCGCCGATGCGCTTACGGAGGGCAGCACCGGGCACGACACGCTGTCGGAGCTGCGGCGCACGAACGGCTTCGTGATCCCGCTCGACCGCCGCGAGCACTGGTACCGCTACCAGGCGTTGTTCGGCGACCTGCTGCGCTCGCGCGCCGAGCAGGAGCTGGGCGACGAGCTGCCCGTCCTGCGCGCCCGCGCGGCGCGCTGGTACCTGCGGGCCGGCGAGCCGCGCGAGGCGCTGCACCACGCGCTCGCCGCCGCCGACTGGGAGCTCGCCGGGGAGCTGCTGCGCGCGCACTGGTTCGAGCTGCGCGCCCGCACCGGTCCGGCCGACGTGCACGCGCTGTTCGCGCGGATGCCGGACGCGTGCGTCGCCGCCGACGCGACGCTGTCGGAGGCGCTCGGCTATCTCGAGCGCGAGCTCGGCGGCGAGCCGGCGGCGCGCCCGCAGGCCGGCGTGGCCGACGCCCGCACGCGCGCGCTGGTGGCGCTGCAGCAGGCACGGTCGCCCGACGAGGTCGACGACGTGGCCGGCCGGCTGCGCGGGGCGGGCGGCGCGATCGAGGCGGCGATCGACCTCGAGCTCGGCGTCGCGCAGATGTGGATCGGGGAGCTCGAGCCGGGCGCGCGGCACCTGCAGCGCGCGATCGAGCGCGCGCTGCCCGACGGGCTCGACCACGTGGCGATGCTCGCCCTCGGCCACCTGGCGCTGGTGGAGCTGTGGCGGGCCGGACCCGACGCGGCGGAGCCGGCCGCGTGCCAGGCGCTCGAGCTCGCGCAGCGACACGGCGGACCGGAGCACGCGCCGGCGGTCCCCGCGCTGCTCGCCGCGGCCGCCTGTGCACTGTCCGGCGTGCGGCCCACCCAGGCCCGCGAGCGCATCGCGCAGGCGCGGGCCGCCGGCGCCCGGGCGGGAGATCCGCGGCTCGCGCTGGTGTTCGACGCGATGTGGGACGCGATCCACTCGCCGGCCGGCGAGCCCGCGCCGCTGCTCGCCGCCGGGACGCCCGCGGAGGCCGCCGCGGTCGCCGCCCGGCGCGCGCTGCAGTCGGGCGACGCGGCCGACGCGCTCGACGCGATCCGGGACGCCGGGCCGGCGATGGACGCCGCGTTCAGCGCCACGCGGGTCCAGCTCGCGGTGCTCGAGACGCTCGCGCTGGACGCGCTCGGCCGCACCGCCGCGGCCGACGAGGCGCTCGAGCGCGCGCTGGCGGCCGCGGAGCAGACCGGCCACCGGATCATGTTCCTCGACGGCGGGCCGCGGATGGTCGCGATGCTGCGGCAGCGGATCCGGGCCGGGACCCAGCACCGCGCGCTCGCGGGCGACCTGCTGTCCGCGTTCGCCACGGGCGAGGTCACCAAGCGCGAGCGGGTGGCGCTGCTCGAGCCGCTCAGCGACCGCGAGCTGACCGTGCTGCGCTATCTCCCCACGCTGCTCCCGACGCGCGAGATCGCCGCCGAGCTGTTCGTCTCGCCGAACACCGTCAAGAGCCACCTGCGCTCGATCTACCGCAAGCTCGGCGTCCAGTGCCGGCGCGAGGCGATCGACCGCGCGCGTGAGCTGCGGCTGCTCTCCTGGCGCTGAGCGCCGATCACCCCGCCGGGATGGTGGGCGCCCATCCCGGTCGCAGCGACGATCGCCCACATGAGCGCGCCAACCGGCCCCCTCCTCCTCTGCTACGACGGCTCCACGGGAGCCGAGCAGGCGATCCGCGCCGCCGCGGAACTGCTCGGCACCAGCCGCGCGTCGCGGCTGCTCTACATCTACAAGCCCACCGAGCGCTCGCTCGGCGTGGCGCAGGCGCTGACCGGCGGGCGCATCGACGCGCCGGTCAGCGGCGAGACCGACGCGCAGGCGATCATGGACGCGGGCGTCGCGCTCGCCCGCGAGGCCGGGTTCGACGTCGAGCCGATCCTCGTCGCCGCCGACCGCCGCACGGCGGAGATCATCACCGCGACCGCCGAGGAGCTCGACGCGCCGGCGATCGTGATGGGGCAGCGCGGTCACTCCGCGCTCAAGAGCGCGCTCCTGGGCAGCGTCTCGCGCGACGTCGTCAACTCCTATCACCGTCCGGTGATCCTGGTCTGACGGCGAGCGGGGCGTGGCGACGCGCTGCGGCGTCGCCACGCCCCGGGTCGCGCCGACGGCTCAGACGGCGGAGGCGTCCCGCGTCTCGAGCACGTGACGCAGGCGCTCCTCGGCGGCGTCGTCGAGCGACGTCTGGATCACTTCGCCGCCAAACTGCGCGATCTCCGGCAGCACCTTGTCGGGCGTCGAACGGCGGACGAGCACGATCACTGCCGCCCCGTCCGGCTTGAGCTTGGCGCCGAGGTCCTTGAGGAAGTTGTCGTCGACGCCGACGTCGGTCAGCGCGCCGGCCGCAGCGCCGGTAGCGGCGCCGATCGCCATGCCGAACAGCGGGACGAAGAAGATCAGGCCGATCAGCCCGCCCCACAGCGCGCCGCCGACCGCGCCGCCGGCCGCGAGCTTGTTGGACTGGTGCAGCTTGACCTTGCCGTCGGCGTTGCGGGTGACGATCACGGCGTCCTCGAGCTCCAGGACGTGCTCTTTCTGAAGCCGGCCCAGCGTGGCCATGACTTCCTCGGCGGTGGCCCGATCTTCGAAGGCGACCGCGACGAGATTGCTCATATGACGTGCTCCTTTCGTGGGAGGCCGCATAGTCGGACGGGCCGGGGTGAAGCCGCATCACCCGGCGGGAAGGATGCAGGCTCACTCGCCACGGCGTGACGATCGTCACGCGGGCGCGCGGTTGCGGCGGTGGTGCAGCGCGAGCACGACGATCGCGCCCAGCGCGGCGGCGGACACGAGCAGTGTCGGCACGCTGTCGACCAGCTTGCCGCCCGACGCCACCGAGCCGACGCCGTAGGCGCCGAGCGCGGCGCCCAGCGTCCACAGGAACGCGGCGGCCGTGTTCCAGCGCGCGAACTGGCCGAACCGCATGCCGAGCGCGCCGGACACCCAGGACGGCACCATGAACACGATCAGCCGGCCCCAGCGCTCCTCGACGCGCTCGCCCGCCGACAGCGCCTTGTCACGCCGTCCGCCCTCCGTCCCGCGGCCGCGGGTCGCGACCCGCCGGCCGAACCACCAGCCGACCAGCCCGCCGAGCTCCGCGCCGATCGTGCCGACCACCACCACCGCCCACAGGTGCAGCGTGCCCTGGCTGGCGAGCACGCCGGCGGCGCCGACGACCGCCGCGCCGACCATCGGGATGCCCGCCCAGGACAGGGCCTCGCCGAAGAACACGAGCGCGAACGTCGACCAGCGGTCCGCGACCGCGGTGGCGACGAGCAGGGGCCCGGCGAGCACGCTCGTCAGCCGCCGGCCGGCACGCGCGGGTCGGCGCTGCGGCGGGGGACGAGGGGCACCGGCATGCCGCCAGCTTCGGGTGCATCTGGGTGACGCGCCCTCATCCCGGGGGGAGGATGCGCGGCCACCCGCGGGCGCCGCACAGTGGCGGGCGTGTCAGACGCCATCGGCCAGATCCTCGTCCTCGGCGTGGCCGTGGGCCTCAGCCCGTTGCCGATCGTCGCGATCGTGCTGATGCTGGGCACGCCGCGAGCGCGCGGCAACGGCCCCGCGTTCCTGCTCGGCTGGGTGGCCGGGCTGACGATCGTGGGCGTGATCGTGATGCTGCTCACGAACGGCACCGACGCGAGCAGCGGCGGGGAGCCCGCGACCTGGGTCAGCATCCTCAAGCTCGCCCTCGGCGCGCTGCTGCTGGCGCTCGGCGTGCGCCAATGGCGCGGCCGGCCGCGCGAGGGGCGGACGGCCGAACTGCCGGAGTGGATGCAGACCGTCGACACGTTCACTCCGCCCAAGGCGCTCGGGACGGGCGCGCTGCTCTCGGGCCTGAACCCGAAGAACCTGCTGCTGACGGTCGCCGCCGCCGCCGCGATCGCCGAGACCGGCATCCCGACCGGCCAGGAGTTCGTCGCGCTGGCCGTGTTCGTCGCGATCGGCACGCTCGGCGTGGCCGCGCCGGTGGCGCTCTACTTCGCGCTCGGCGAGCGCTCCAAGCGCGTGCTCGACGGCATCGACGCGTTCCTGGCCGCCAACAACGCCGTGATCATGTCCGTGCTGATCCTGCTGATCGGCGTGAAGCTGATCGGCGACGGGATCAGCGGGTTCTAGTGTCCCGCGCCTGAAGTTCGTTAGATAAGTTGGTAGTCTGGTGTATGGCCAGAACCGGACGCCCGCTCGCTGCGCTTGAGTTGACCGACGTCGAGCGCGCGCAGTTGGTGCGCTGGGAGCGTCGGCGCCGGTCCTCGCAGGCGCTGGCCTTGCGTTCGCGGATCGTGCTCGCGTGCGCGCAGGGCGCTTCGAATATGGAGGTCGCGGCGGCGCTGGGGATCTCGCAGCCGACGGTCGGTAAGTGGCGTCGACGGTTTTGTGAGTTGCGTCTTGACGGGTTGGTGGACGAGCCGCGGCCGGGCCGCCCGGCGAGCGTCAGCGCCGAGCAGGTCGAGGACGTCGTGGTCGCGACGTTGGAGTCGGTGCCTGAGAACGCGACGCATTGGTCGCGTCAGAAGATGGCCGAGCGCTCGGGGCTGTCGGCCTCGACGGTCGGCCGGATCTGGCGGGCGTTCGGGTTGCAGCCGCATCGCTCAGAGACGTTTAAGCTCTCGCCCGATCCGCTGTTTGTGGAGAAGGTCTATGACATCGTCGGCCTGTACCTTGACCCGCCCGAGGCCGCGGTCGTGCTGTGCGTGGACGAGAAGAGTCAGGTGCAGGCGCTCGCGCGCTCCCAGCCGGCGTTTCCGATGATGCCCGGCATGCCCGAGCAGCGCACCCATGACTACTTGCGCCACGGTACGACGAGCCTGTTCGCCGCGTTTCAACACCGCCGACGGCAGCGTGATCTCCAGCACGCACCGCCGCCACCGCGCGATCGAGTTCAAGAAGTTCCTGGGCAAGATCGATACCCAGGTCCCTGAACACCTCGACGTGCACCTGATCGCCGACAACTACGGCACTCACAAAAGCCCCGCGATCCGATCCTGGCTGGACCGTCACCCGCGCTTTCACATGCACCACACCCCGACCTACGCCAGCTGGATCAACCAGGTCGAGCGCTGGTTTGCCTACCTGACCCAAGACCTGCTCCAGCGCTCAGACCACCGCTCAGTCCAAGCCCTCGAGCGCGACATCCGCGCCTGGGTCAAAGCCTGGAACGAGAACCCACAACCGTTCATCTGGACCAAGACCGCCGAAGAAATCCTGACCTCAATCCAGCGACTTCTACAACGAATTAACGGCGCGGGACACTAGGAGCCCGTTGAAGAATTCCGATACGCCCGCTGCGGCACATCCGCGGCGCCTCGCGCCACCCACGCAGCTCAACGTGCCAGAGGCACGCCTTCGCGGCGCGCGCGGCCCGAGTCATCCACGGCTGCACCACATCGGTCGGACCGACCATTCTTCAACGAGCCCCTAGGCGCCGACCGCCCCGTGGTCCAGCGGGTCGGGCGTGCCCACGGCGGCCTGCGACGAGATCGCGGCGATCAGGCCCACGAGCGCCGCGACGGCCAGCAGGTCGATCAGCACCACGACTGCGTTGAGCGGGCTCCAGACCAGTAGCACGAACCCCCCGACACCGGCCACGGCGAGCATCAGCCGGCGCTCGTTGCGCGCCGTCCACTCGACCCACGGCCCGCGTGCGACGTGGGTCAGCGCCGCGCGCGACCAGCGCCGCAGCGGCTGCCCGAGGATGAACGCGATCAGCGCGATCACGACCGCGGCGACGACCACGATGCGCACGCCGTGGCGCAGGAAGGTCGCGGTCGTGTCGAAGATCGCGCTGGCGGCGTCGCGCGGCATCACGTCCTGGCTGATCGCGCCGAGGTACGCCGAGCGCGCGACGCCCAGCGCCGCGATCAGCAGCAGCATTGCCACCGCCACGCCGAGCGCGGCGCGCAGCAGCCCGTATTGCCACTTGCGCGCGAGCAGGATCGAGCCCACCAGGCACAGCAGCGCCAGCAGCGGCATCAGGATCGCCAGCGCCTTGAGCAACCGGATCACGCCCTGGGCCTTGGTGATCGCGTCCGACTGCACGAGCGGGATCTGCCCGTTGACACTCGCGGGGATCGCGCTGGCGAGCCGGTCCAGCCCGCGCGCGCGGAGCCCGTTGCGCACCTGGTCGACGACGCCGGACATGTCGAGGTAGACCGTGTCGCCCTGCAGCAGGAGGTTCTTGGAGCGCCCGCCGGTCAGCAGCGCCACGATCCGGTCGTGCGCGCGGCGGTTGGCGTCGGTCCAGATCTGCTGGAACTTCGGCGAGTGCGTGAACTCGTTGACCTTCGAGTGCACGACCGACTGGAAGCCCGAGGCGAGCGCCGGCGCGAGGATGTCGGCGCGGTCGGGGAGCGCCTGCTTGATGAGCCCCTGCGTATCGAGCTTGGCGTCGATCGCCGCGTTGATCTTGTTCGCGACCGTCCGCTGCACGGCCGGCTGCGCCGCGATCGGCGCCACGGTGGCGACGTAGCGATCGGTGTCCAGCAGCGTGACCTTCAGCCAGATCGCGACCACCGACAGCGCCGCGAGCCCGCAACCGAGCACGAGCAGGAACGCCGAGGACGCGCCGCGGAAGCTGCGCCGCCGGCGCGCGCGCTTCTCCAGCGCGGCGTTGGCCGCGCGCAGGCGCTCCACCTCCGCCTGCAGGTCGCCGGCGTCGTCCACTTCGGCCATGGCCCACGACGTTCCCGGCCGCACGGGTGATGCGGGCTCATGCCGCGGGGGTGATCCTGTGTCACCCGCGCCCGCGCGACAGTGGGGCGTGTCGACCACGGAGACGCTCGGCGATCGCATCGAGCACGCGATCGAAGAGCGCACCGATGTCGCGTCCGAGATCGAGCGGGGCGAGCGTGGCGGCGGCCAGCTGCGGCGCACGATCATCTGGCTCGCGATCACCGCCGTTTCGCTCTACCTCGTGTTCCCGAGCATCCTCGAGGTGCTCGGCTCGTGGCGGCAGATCGAGCGCTTCTCGCCGCTCTCGCTGGTCGGCATGGCCGCGCTGCAGGCCGCGTCGCTCGCCTGCCTATGGGCGCTGCAGCACGTCGCGCTGCGCGCGCGCCGGTGGCGGCCGGTGATCACGTCGCAGCTCGCGGGCAACGCGCTGGCCAAGGTCGCGCCGGGCGGCGGCGCGCTCGGCGCCGCGCTGCAGTACCGCCTGCTGGTGGGAGCCGGGCAGCCGGCCGCGTCCGCGGTCTCGGCGCTGACGGCGGTCAACGTGCTCGTGTTCGCCGCCGTGCTCGCGCTGCCCGTGCTCGCGATCCCGGCGCTGCTGCGCGGCTCGGTGAACCGCAGCCTGCTCGAGGCGGCCGCGGCCGGGCTGGCGATCTTCGCCGTCGCGGCCGGGCTGGGCGCGCTGCTGCTCACCACCGACCGACCGCTGGAGTGGATCGGGCGCACGGTCCAGCGCGTGCGCAACCGCCTGCGCCGGCACGCCGAGCCGCTGCACGAGCTGCCGGCGCGGCTGCTGCGCGAGCGCGACCGCATCCTGGCGACGCTCGGGCCGAAGTGGAAGCGCGCGCTGTGCGCGACGTTCGGGCGCTGGATCTTCGACTACATGACGCTGCTGGCGGCGCTCGCGGCGATCGGGTCGCACCCGCGCCCCGGGCTCGTCCTGCTGGCGTTCTGCGGCGCTCAGCTGCTCGCCCAGATCCCCGTGACGCCGGGCGGCCTGGGCTTCGTCGAGGCGGGGCTCACCGCGATGCTGGCCCTGGCGGGCGTGAGCGCCGGCGACGCCGTCCTCGCCACGTTCGCCTACCGGCTGTTCTCGTACTGGCTGCCGCTGCCGGTCGGCCTGCTCGCCTACGTGCTAGCGCCGCGAGCTCGAGAGCAGGCGTAGGTCGCGCGCGCGCTCGACCGCCTCGCGCCGGCGCGCGACGTCGAGCTTGCGGTAGATGCTGCGCAGGTGGGTCTTGACCGTGTTGGTCGTGACGAACAGCTCGGCGGCGATCTCGCGGTTGGAGAGCGTGGTCGGCAGGAAGCGCAGGATCGCCTGCTCGCGCTCGCTGAGCGGCTCGAGCAGCGGCGCGACGGCGTGCCGGGCCGGCGCGCGGTCGGTGAACGCGTCGAGCAGCTCCCCCGCGACCGAGCGGTGGGCGGTGCCGTGGCGGATCTGCTTGCGCAGGAGCGTCTCCATCCGGCGCCCGGCCTCCAGGAACGGCCACCGGTGGCCGGTGCGTTCAGCCAGCGCCAGCGCGCGCTCGACGGCTCCGGCGGCGCGCGCCGGGTCGTTCGCCGTGTCGTAGGCGATCGCCAGCAGCACGGCGGCCTCGACGCGCGTCCCGGCGTGTGTCGCCTCGGCCGTCCCGGCGCCGGTGAGGAGCTCGGCGGCGGCTTCGGCGTCGCCCGCGGCGAGCGCGAGGCGCGCGCCGACGACCGCAATCACGAGCCACGGGTCGCCGGCCACCGGCGCGAGCTCGGCCCGCGCGGCCTCGAGGTCGCCCTGGATCGCCAGCAGGTGCGCGCGCATGCAGCACAGCGTCGCGTGCTCGTAGCGCGGCGGCGCACCGCGGCGGTAGGCGAGCGCGAACCGCTCGAGCGCCCGCAGGCCGTCGGCGGGGCGGCCGAGCGCCCCGTGCATGCGCGCCTCGAGGTGCACCAGCACGAACTCCACCTGGCGCGCGTGCACGTGCGCGACGGCGGCGTAGCCGCGCTCGAGGTGCTCCGCCGCCTCGTGGGTGCGCAGGTCGTAGAACGCGGCCATGGCGAGTGCGGCGTGCGCGCAGGCCGTCTGCGGGATCGCGCTCCAGCCGCGCTCGGCGGCGAGCGCGAGCGCTTCCCGGGCGCTCGCCTGCGCCCCCGCCGGACCCTCGACCATCGCCTCGAGCAGCCCGAGGTCGGAGAGCGTCGTGATCAGGACGTGGTCCAGTCCGGCGGCGCGGGCGAGCGCCACCGCGCCACGCAGCTCCTCGGCGGCGCGGTCCAGCCGGTGCGCCCACAGCGCGGTCGCCCCGAGCTGGGCATGCACCAGCGCGCGCCGGCGGTCGTCGGACCACGCGCTGTGGCCGCCGGCCTCCGCGAGCAGCGCGTCCGCGGCCGCGAGCGCCGCGTCGAAGTCGCCCTCCAGGCGCGCGCGGCACAGCGCCGCGACCGCCATCGTCTCGACATAGCGTCGCCGCCGGCTCTCCGGCAGCGCGTCCGCGGCGGCCTCGGCGCGCGCGAGGTGCGCCGCCGCCGCGTCGAAGTCGCCGATGTCCAGCGCCGTGCAGGCGAGCACGGCCGCGAGCTCGGCATCGGCGGCCAGGCGCTCGGGCGGCAGCGCGTCCACGAGCGAGCGGATCGCGGCGCCGTGGCCGCGCACGAAGAGCTCGAACCAGTGCTCCGCGGTGACCTCCACGGCGAGGTCCCAGTCGGCCGCCTCGACCGCGTGGCGCAGCGCCTCCGGCGCCATGGAGCGCTCCGCGTACCAGCGCGCCGCCCGCCGGTTGAGCTCCGGCAGCTCGCCCGGCAGCTCGAGCCGCGCGCGTGTGCGCAGCAACTTCGCGAACAGCCGGTGGTAGCGGTACCACTCGCGATGCGCGTCCAGGCCCAGCACGAACCCATTGGTGCGCTCGAGCGCCGCCAGCATGTCCGCCCCGGAGGCCTGATCGGTCAGGGCGTCCGCCAGATCGGCGCAGACCCGGTCCACGAGCGACGTCCGCAGCAGGAACGCGCGCTGCCTGGGAGGCTGGCGGTCCAGCACCTCGGCGATCAGGTAGTCGCCGACGACGCGGTCGTCGCCGGCGAACTCTTCGACGAAGCGCTCGGGCTCGGCGTGGCCCTGCAGGCTCAGCGCCGCGAGCCGCAGGCCGGCGGCCCAGCCCTCGGCGCGGGCGCACAGCCGGGCCACCAGGTCGGGGGCGAGCTCGAGCCCGTGCGCGCGCAGCAGCTCCCCGGTCTCCTCGACAGTGAACGCCAGGTCCTGCGAGCGGATCTCCGTCAGCTGTCCGCTGACGCGCGGCACGTGGAGCGGCAGCGCGGGGTCGGCGCGCGCGCTCAGCACGAGCCGCAGCGTGCTCGGCGCGTGCAGCACGAGGAAGCTGAGCTGGGCGAGGCATTCGCGCGAGCGCACGACGTGGACGTCGTCGAGGACCAGCAGCACGCGCTGCTCAAGCTCGGCCAGCGTGTTGACGAACAGGGGCGTGAACGTGCCGTGCGAGGCGCGCAGCGGCGGCGCGAGCGTCGCGAGCGCGGACTCCGGCGCGACGGCGCCGGTCAGCCGCAGCGACGCGAGCACCGCGCCCCAGAAGCGGCCCGGCTCGTCGTCCCCCGGCTCCAGCGAGACCCAGGCGACGGGGTCGCCGGCGCACGCCGCCGCCGACGCGAGCAGCGCCGTCTTGCCGCTCCCGGCCGGAGCGCAGAGGAGCGTGACCGGCTGCTCGAGCCCGTGGGCCAACCGCTCGACGAGGCGCGGCCGATCGACCATTCCGAACGGGGCCGGCGGTAGGGCGAACTGCGTCGCGAGAACCGTGCTTTCACGGTCCCCCTGCTTACCGACCGACTTGCCTTCCCGGGGCATGTCGTGTGAGAACTTATCCCTCCGATGGAGGGTTTGTCGAGTGTTGCTGGTCAACCTTTGACCTCGCAAGAGACACTGATTTCTGGACGTTCACGCATCGGCGAGTTCAGCCGCCGGGTCGGCGTGTCGGCCAGCGTCCTGCGCGCGTGGGAGGCGCGTTACGGCTTGTTGACACCTGCGCGCTCCTCCGGCGGCTACCGCCTCTACGGCCCCGAGGACGAGCGCCGCGCGCGGCGCATGCGGACGCTGCTGCGCCGCGGGCTGCCGGCGGGCGAGTCGGCCCGGCTCGCGCTCGACGACAGACCCGCGCTCAGCGAGGACGGCGCGCTGCTGCAGCTCGTGCGCGGCTGGGAGACGCTCGACGCCGCCCGCGTGCACCTCGCGCTCGACGAGCTGCTGGCGGGACCGGAGCCCGAGGTCGCCGCGTGCCGCGTGATCATCCCCCAGCTGCACCGGCTCTCCGAGGCGTGGCGCGAGGATCGCGCGATGGCCGGCTGCGGGCACTTCGCCGAGCGGCTGCTGGAGACGCGGCTGCTGACGCTGGCCGACCGCTGGCACGAGGCCCCCGGGCCGCTCGCGCTGGTCGGCTGCGGCCCGGCCGAGCAGCACGCGCTCGGGGCGATCGCGCTGGGGCTCGCGCTGCACCGTCGCCGCTGGCGGATCGCGTACCTCGGCGCCGACGTCCCGGCCGGCGTCTACGAAGCCGCGGCGCGCACGCTGGGCCCCGCGCTCGTCGTGGTCTGCCTCGACGCGCCGCAGCGGACCGAGCGCCTGCGCGCGCAGCTCGGCCGGCTGGCCACCGAGGCGCCGCTGGCACTGGCGGGGCGGGGCGCGTCGGCGGCACTGGCGGCCGCGACCGGCGCGCGGCTGCTGCAGGGCGATCCGCTGGACGTCGCGTCCGCCATCGCGATCTAGTGGACGCGTCCAAGAGTTCGACGTATTCCGGCGGCCCGGCCATACGCCGAACTTCCGGACACGCCCACTAGTCGCCGGGCAGGCGGCGGATCTCGAGCAGCTCGAGGCCCATGTCCTGCAGCCGCGACAGCATCGCGTGCAGGTCGTCCTGGTCGCGCATCGGGCCGCGCAGGATCGTCTCCACCGGTTCGACCTCGGCGGCGAGGCCGAGGGCATCGGCGAGGTGCTCTCCCACGCGACCGCGGACGCGAATCTCATAGTTGAGCGTCATCAGGCATCGTTGAGCTTGGGCCGCGGCCGGGTGAGTGGGCGTCGCCTCGCCGGGATGAGTGCGCGATCTCCGCGACCCGTGCGCCGGCCGCGACGAGATCGGGCCCCAGTGCGCAGGCGCCGAGGTCGCGCGCGAGCGCATCCGCGGCCCGGCCGAGGATCAGCAGCGCAGCGTCGAGCGCCCGCAGGTCGGCGCGCTCGTCCGGACGCAGATCGTCCTCGTCGGCGGCGAGCACGACGGCGGCCGCCCCTTGGTCGCGCACCGCCTCGCGCAGCGGCGCGGCGGGCGTCGCCGCGCAGGTAGATCACGCGGCAGTGGCGGTCGGCGAGGCCGAGACCGAGGCCGATCAGCTCGAGCACGCCGTCCTGGCGGGGCGCGCCGGCCAGCACCACCGGCGGTCCGTTGACGCGCTCCCAGCCGCGCGCATGCGCGAGCAGCCGGACCTCGAACAGCGACGTGGCGAAGCGCACCGTGCCGGGGTCCCCGAGCGCCTGCAGCCGTGCCAGCAGCGGCCGCGCGACGTCGCGCACGATCACCGGCGGCGGCTGCGTCGCCAGCAGCTCGTCGAGCAGGTTGTGGGCTGCCTGCAGGCGGTAGTGGCGTAGCGCCCGCTCCAGCCGCAGGTCGAGCGGTTCGGGGCTCACTCGGGCGTCGGCGATCGGCGGATGCTCCAGCGCCCGCGGGTGATGACGCCATCGCCCGCGCGGGATGAAGGCGCTTCACCCCGCGCACGCATACGGTCGGACGAGATGCAGCCGACGATCGTCGCGGCCTTCGATCCCGAGTGCGCCGACCAGGCGCCGGTGGCGCTCGGCCGCGTGCTCGCGGCGTCGCTGCGCGCGCGGCTGCTGATCGTCGCCGTGCGGCCCGGCGGCTCTGAGGCGGATCGCCTCGCGCGCGTCGAGACCGCCTGGCCGCCGGGCGCGCTGGCGACGCTGACCGAGCTGCCCGAGCATCTGGCGGGCGCCGACCTCGAGACGGTCGAGGCACCATCGGCGGCCGGCGGCCTGCACGACGTGCTGGAGGCCGAGCACCCGCTGGTCGCGGTGCTCGGCTCGGCGCTGGCCGCTCCGTACGGGCGCCTGCTGGTCGGCAGCACCGCCGAGCGCCTGCTGGGAGGCGCGCCGTGCGCCATCGCGCTGGCGCCCCGCGGCTACACGGAGCGCGCGCTGCGCACGATCGTCGCCGGCGCGCTGCCCGGGCCGGAGGAGCGCGCCGCCGTCGAGGCCGCCTCCACGCTGGCCAGCGGCGCGGGCGCCGACCTGCAGGTCGTGACCGTCGTGCGGCGGGTGCCGGCCGCGCTGCCGGACTGCGCCGAGCGCGCGCTGTACGTCGGCGACCCGGCCGACACGCTCGTATGGACATCGCAGCGCGCCGACCTGCTGGTGCTCGGATCGCGCGCCTACGGCCCCGTCCAGCGCGTCCTGGCGGGCGGCGTCGCCCGGCGCGTACTGGCCGGGGCGCGCTGCCCCGTGATGGTCGTCCCGCGTGCTGCGGCGCCGCAGCCGCTGGCGGCATGAGTCAAGCGGCCGACTCAGGCAGTCGCCGCACCTCGACGAGCTCGAGCCCCGACGCGCGGATCCGCTCGAGCGCGCCGTGCAGCGCCGGGCGGTCGGCGAGCCGCCCGCGCAGCACCGTGCACGGCGCCTCGGCCGAGGCCGCGAGCCCGAGGCGGGCGGCGTCGGCGGCCAGCAGCGGCCCGCGCACCCGGATCTCGATCCGCTGCACACCCTCGCGCTCGGCGGCGGTCCCGTGGGGGTGACGTGTGGTCATGAAGCGGCGCGCTCTTTCGGTGCGGATCGGCGGCAAGCGTGCCGCCGGCGGGAGTGAGCGGGCATCGCCCCGCCGGGATGAGGCGCCGTCATCCTCGACGCGCCTAGCCTCCGGCGACGACACCGAGAGGAGCCGTCACATGATCAGCGAGATCTCCGCCATCGCCAAGAACTGGTGGTTGTTCGTCGTGCTGGGGATCGTCTGCGTGGCCACCGGCATCATCACCATCGTCTGGCCCGACATCACCCTGCTCACGCTCGGCATCCTCGCCGGCATCTACCTGATGATCGCCGCCGTGCTGGAGATCGTCGACGCGATCGTCGGCGAGCCGGGCGGGCGCGCGATCAGCGCGATCCTCGGCGTGATCACGCTGATCGCCGGGATCATCTGCTTCCGCCGCCCGGGGGAGAGCCTGGTGGCGATCGTGATCGCCGTCGGCATCTACCTGGTCGCCGTGGGCGTGATCCGCATCGTCCGCGCGCTCGGCTCGGATGGGGCGCGCTGGTGGGGCGTGGCGATGGGGGCGCTGGACGCGATCGTCGGCATCATCATCCTGTCGTGGCCGGGGATCGGGCTCGTCACGCTCGCCGTGTTCTTCGCGATCAGCATGCTGATCCGCGGCGTGTTCTCGATCGTCATCGGCGTCAAGCTGCGCGCGCTGCGTCACGAGGAGCCCGCTCCGGTGCACACCGCGATGGCGTGAGCGCACGACGCGCTCGATGAACACCGTGCGCGTCATGCGGTTGCGCCCGGTGGCGTTCGTCGCGGGCGTCGCGCGCGAATGGATCGAGCGCTTCGTCAGCGTGCAGGGGGTCGATCGCGCGATGGCGATCGGCGCGCAGGGCTACACGGCGCTGATCCCCCTGCTGATCGTCTATGCGTCGGTCCTGCCGCGCAAGGAGCACCGCAGCTTCGCCGACGACCTGATCCATCACCTCGAGCTCTCCGGCAACTCGGCGACCGCGATCCGCGACGCGTTCGCGCCGCGGGGCGCCGTGCAGTCGGGCGTCACCGCGCTCTCGGTCGTGCTCCTGATCATCTCCGCGCTGTCGTTCACGCGCGCGCTGCAGCGCATGTACGAGCACGCCTTCGAACTCCGGCCGCGCGGCATCCGCGACACCAAGTGGGACCTGCTGTGGCTCGCCGTGGTGTGCGTGTTCGCGCTCGTGCGCCCGCTGGCCTCGGGCGGGCTGAGCGGGCACGCGGAGACGGTCGTCGGGCTGGCGATGAACTGCGCGCTGTGGCTGCTGACCCCGTACATGCTGCTCGGGCGGCGGCTGTCCTGGCGGCGGCTGGCCCCGGCGGCCGTGCTGTGCACCACCGGGATGGCGGGCGTCGGCATCTACACCGTGATCTGGCTGCCGCACGCCCTCGCCTCGTCGGCCAAGCAGTTCGGCGTGATCGGGGTCGGCTTCGCGCTGCTCACCTGGCTGGTGGCGATCGCCGGCGTGATCATCGTGGCGACGACCGGCGGCGCCATGATCGCCGAGCGGCTGCGCCCGCGCGAGGCTAGGGAAGCGTGACGCCGAGCGCGGCGAGCTGCTCCTCGTCGATCCACTCGGCCGCCGTCCGGCGGCCGCCCGCGCGCATGATCGCCCCGCGCAGCCCGATCGCCCAGCGGTGCTCGAGCACCACGACGCCCGCCGCGCACCCGGGCTCGACGTGGTCGGCCGCGTACCAGACGTCGGCCGCTTCCTCCTCCCTCGGCGGCTCGGCGTCGAGGCCCAGGACGGCGCGGCCGAGCGCGTGGACGCCGCCGTTCTTGATCACGGTGACCTCGCCGGCCTCCGACCGGGCCACGAACAGCAGGTCGAGCACGCGCAGGATGCCGTCCTGTTCCAGGCGCTCGAACTCAGCCTGGATCTCGCCGGTGAAATTGGCGTCCTCGAAGTTGACGACGAGGACCTGCAGGGGGCCGCGGGACATGCCGCCAGTCTCCGGCGGCGGCGGATGAGCCGGCCTCACTCGCGCGGGGTGACGCTCACGTGGCTCGGCCACGCCACGGTGTTGCTCGAGGTGGGCGGCGCGCGCCTGCTGACCGACCCGCTGCTGCGTGGGCGGGTCGCGCACCTGCACCGCCATGCGCCCGTGCCCGCCGCGCCCGCCGGGCTCGACGGCGTGCTGCTCTCGCACGTCCACCGCGATCATCTCGACGCCCCCAGCCTGCGCCTGGTCGCCGCGCCCGACGTCGAGGTGGTGCTGCCGCGCGGCGCCGCCAAGCTGGTCGACGGCTTCGGGCCCGTGCACGAGCTCGCGGCCGGCGAGTCGGTCTCCGTGGGCGGCGTCGAGGTGCGAGCGGTGCGCGCGTGGCACGAGGCGAGCCGGCGGCCGGGCGGCGAGGTGCTCGACGCGCTCGGCTTCCTCGTCGAGGGCGTCTGGTTCGCAGGCGACACCGACCTCGACGACGGCATGGCGGCGCTGCGCGGCGAGGTCGACGTCGCGCTCGTGCCCGTCTGGGGCTGGGGTCCGTCGCTGGGGCCCGGGCACATGGACCCCGAGCGCGCCGCGGGCGCGGTCGCGCTCGTCCAGCCGCGCATCGCGGTGCCGATCCACTGGGGCACCTACCTCCCGTACGGCCTCGGCCGCTCGCACGCCGACCTGCTGCGCGACCCGCCGCGCGACTTCGAGCGCTACGTCGCCGCGTTGGCCCCCACGGTGCGGGTCGTGACGCTGTCGCCCGGCGACTCGCTGTCGCCGTAGTCCGTCTGCCCGAGGCCCGCGAGCCAGTGGCGGAACAGGCGGTGCACGCTGGCCGCGCCGACCAGCGGCTGCGCCGGGAACGGCAGGTCCGGCGGGTGCAGGACGAACGGATGCGCCTGGCCGCCGCCCATCCCGCCGTGCGAGCCGACGAGCTCCTCGAACGCCGCCACCTCGTCGAGCTCTTCCCAGTAGGTGCCGTTGACGACGATGTCCGGGCAGGTCGCGAAGCCGTCCGTGCGCCGCACGTGCTCGATCGCGTGCGGCCCGAACGCCGCCAGCGGGTCCTCGCCCTCGCTCGCGCCGTCGCTCAGCCGGACGTGCCCGCGCGGGCCGAGCACGACGCCGTCGACGAGCACGAAGGCGATCCCGGGGTGCTCGCGCAGCGCACCGATCAGGCCGGGACGCAACGCCTCGATGCGCTCGAGCCCGAGCCGCCCGGGCTCGCGCGGGAACGTGATCAGCCCGAGGTTGCCCGACGCCATCACCGAGACCTCGGGCACACCCTCGTCGGCGGGCTCGTCGAGGTGGTGCCCGGCGGCGGTCCGCACGGCGTGACCGGTCGGCGTGTCGCGCGCAGCGAGCTCGGTGACCCCCGCCTTCAGCGACCCGCGCCCCTCGTCGCTCTGGGCGACGGCGCTGCGCACGTCCCCGCCGCCGTACCGGGCCACGATCTCCTCGAGCCCCTCGCCGTAGCGCTGGCGGAACGTCGCGCCCTGGCTCTGGCCGTGGTCGGAGAGCACGACGAGCTTGTACGGCCGCGGCGCGTGCGGGACCGCAGCCGCGATGCGACCGATCGCCGCGTCCACGCGCCGCAGCACCGCCAGCGTGTCGGGGCGCTCGAGGCCCGAGTGGTGCGCGACCTCGTCGTAGGCGAGGAACGTCGTGTAGACGACGGGCCGCCCGGCCAGCACGTCGGCGGTCACCGCGGCGACCTGGAGGTCCAGCTGGATCACGGTCGCGTAGCCGCGCACCAGCGCGTACTGCCAGCCGCGCGGGATCCGCGGGCGCACGTCACGGCGGACCTGCTGGACCGCCGACCAGCGCTCGATGCAGACCTCGCCGATCGTCCGCAGCGCGGTCCGGGCGACGCCGTAGGGGCTCGCGAAGTACGCGAAGTAGTCCTGCCCGAGCCGCCCCTCGCGCTTGCGGTCGAGCACCGTGCTCATCGTCAGCATGCTGTGCGGCGCGTCGCCGGAGAGGATGTTGGCGCGGCTCGCGCCGTCGGCGAACAGCAGCCCGCGGCCGTTGGAGTGGCGGCGCTCGATCTCCGCGGCGTCGCGCGGATGGTTCGTGACGATCGCCTTGCCGGCGTCCTTCTCCCACCAGCGGAAGGCCGGCATGTCGTGGTCGTCGCCGTGCAGCAGCCCCGCCTGGCAGGCGCCGGTCTGCGACGACCAGCCGGTCTCCCAGCGCTCCAGCCGCCAGCCGTCCTCGTGCACCCAGCGCGCCAGCGCCGGCGCGTTGCCGTCGCGCAGCGCGCGCCGCAGTACGTCGTAGGCGAGCCCGTCGATCTCCAGGAACAGCACGCCAGGCACGTCGGTGCCCACCGCGAGCCGGGAGCGCCGGAGCTGGCGGCGCACGACGTGCCGGTACCAGAGGTCGCCGCGGTCGAGCGCCAGCACGCCGCTGATCACCGTGGTCAGCAGCGTCATCCCGAGGACGATGATCAGCGAGTCCCAGAAGCCCTTGATCTCGACCGACTCCAGCAGCGCGTCGGCGCCGAGCAGCACCGCCGCGTTCAGGAGCAGCGCGCCGAGGCCGAGCGTCGCGACCGTCAAGGGCAGCGCGACGCGCATCAGGAACGGCCACACCACCGCGTTCGCGAGCCCCAGGACGACCGCGAGGCCGAGCGCCGCGGCCGGCCCGGCGAGCGTGAAGCCGGCCATGACCAAAGACAGGCCGAGCAGCGCCGCCGCGTCGATGACGAGGACGACGGCGAGGCGGCCGAGCAGGCGGACGGGCATGCTCGGCCGCGCCGCCCTCAGCGCACCGAGACGGGACGCTCGGCCGACTCGCCGACGCGCGGACTCTGCGCCGGCACGGGAGGCGACGCGAGGCCCATCACGGCCGAGTAGGCGAACGCCGCCGCCAGCGCGCCGGCGACGGGAGCGAGGATGTACAGCCAGGCGTCCGTCCACGTGCCGGACACGAGCGCCGGGCCGAGCCAGCGCGCCGGGTTGAAGCTCGCTCCGGTGGCGGGGGCGAAGATCAGCACGGGGAGCGCCAGCGCGCCGCCGATCGCCGCGCCCGCGACGCCCTTGGGCGCGTTCGGGTTCACGGCCGTCCCCATGATCGCCCACATCAGGATGAACGCGCCGACCGCCTCGGCCAGGAACGCGAGCCCGATGCTGCCGCCCTGCAGGTAGCGGTCGCTGATCCCCGGCGTGCCGTAGTTCACGAGCGAGCCGCGTCCGAGGAAGAACGCCTTGGCCAGCAGCGCGCCGCAGATCCCGCCCAGCGCCTGCATACCGATGTAGATTCCCGCCGCGCGCCCGCCGATCTCGCGGATCGCCAGCAGGCCGACCGTCACCGCCGGGTTGACGTGCGCGCCGGAGATCGAGCCGATCGTGTAGACGATGCCCATCAACGCCAGCGCGTGCACCAGCGCGACGTTGGTGAGGCTGACGCCGGTCACGGCCGACGCCGAGAGGATGCCGGTGATCGCGAGCACCAGGATGAGCGTGCCGACGAACTCGGCGAGGTACGGCGCCAGGCCGCGGTCGGGGCCGACCGGGGGCGCGTCGCGGATGAAGCGGCTCATGAGCGCAGGGTCCAGCGGTGACGGGTGATGCGGCATCACCCGCTGCGGACGATGCGCGAACCCCCCATGCGGCGGCACGATCCGCTCGCATGCGCCGCCAACACTTCATCGACAACAACGTGACCGCACGCCGCGCGGGGCAGGCGATCGCGGTCGCCACGGTCCTGGTCGCGGTCGCCGGCGCGTTCGCCATCCGCGTGCTCGACCGGCACGACTTCCCGACGCTGCGCAGCGGCCTCTGGTGGTCGATCCAGACCATCACCACGGTCGGCTACGGCGACCACGTGCCCACGAGCTGGGGCGGCCAGGTGGTCGGCGCGCTGATCATGGTCACCGGGATCGGCTTTCTGACCGTGGTGTCGGCCTCGGTCACGGCGGCGTTCGTGGAGAGCGCGCGACGCAGGCTGGGCCGCAACACCGACGTGGCGATCCTCGAGCGGCTCGAGCGCATCGAGCGCCGGCTCGAGGAGCTCTCGCCCAAGCAGTGAGCGCTTGAACCGGCGCACCGGCGCACTAGCTTGGGGTGCTTGTGCCATGCGGCGCACGTACGACATCCGGATCGCCGGGCGCCTGAGCGTCCTGGCCGCCGAGTTCGCGCCGCACGAGGTGAGCTCCGAGGGCGGCGTGAGCGTCATCCGCGCGCGCGAGATCGACCAGGCGGCGCTGTTCGGGATCGTCGCGCAACTCCAGTCGCTGCGGCTGGAACTGCTCGAGATCAGGATCGTCGAGGCGCCATGAGGCGCCGCGGCGCGCGCTGCCACGGCGCGCGCCCGCGCGTGAGGCGCCACACGATGCGGGTCATCAGCGCGGCGGCCAGCAGGTTCACTGCGAGCTCGTCGAGGCGGCCGGGTCGGCGCTTGGCCATCGCCTGAGCCTGCGAGACGCCCGGGTGGTGGCGCGTCGTCCTTGTGGGGTGAGGTGGGACCGCCCGCCGCACCGCGATGGTCCCCACATGCCGCCCCAGCGCGTGGAGATCGTGATCGGCGTCCGGACGCTGCTCACGCTGCTGGCCTTCGGCGTGCTGGTGGCGCTGGCCATCCTCTCGATCGGCACGCTGCTCTCGATCTTCGTCGCCGCGGTGATCGCGCTCGGGCTGGACCCGCCGGTCGGCGCGCTCGTGCGGCGCGGCTGGAAGCGCGGCCGGGCCGCGCTCTCGGTCTTCGCCGGCCTGTTCGTGGGCACGTTCCTGCTGGTGGTCTTCGCGGCCAAGCCCGTGTGGAACGAGGTCGTGGACTTCGTGCAGGCGCTGCCCGGCTACTGGGAGCAGGTGCAGCAGACCGACTGGTTTCAGAGCATCGTGTCCACCGCCGGCGTGGACGACAAGATCGCCGACGCGCTGAAGAACCTCGCCGCCGGGCTGCCGGACGCGGCTTCGACGCTGATCGGCATCGCAGGCGGCGTGTTCGGCTCGGTGCTGTCGATGGTCACGCTGACCTTCCTGTCGCTGTTCCTGCTGATGGAGCGCCCGACGATCACCGACTGGCTGTTCGGGTTCACGACGCCGGAGAACGACGAGCGCTGGCGGCCGGTGCTCGAGGACTCCGTCCACGCGGTGTCCTCGTCGCTGATCGGTAATGTCGCGATCTCGATCGTGGCCGGCACCGTCGCGGGGCTCTCGTCGTGGGCGCTCGGCCTGCCCTTCGCGCCCGTGCTCGCCGTGATCGCCGGCCTGCTGGACCTGATCCCGCAGGTCGGCGCGACCGTCGCCTCGGTGATCCTGGTCTTCGTCGCGCTGACCGTGAGCACCCCGGCGGCGATCGTGATGCTGGCGATCCAGCTGATCTACCAGCAGGTCGAGAACTACATCGTGTACCCGATCGTCTATCGGCGCGCGGTCGAGCTCTCAGGGTTCACGACGATCGTCGCGGTGCTGATCGCCGGGTCGCTGCTGGGCGTGGTCGGCGCGGTCCTCGCCGTGCCGTTCGCGGCCGTGATCAAGATCGTCCTGCGCGAGGCGGGCGCTCCGCGCCGGGCGCGGATGGCGCAGCTCAGGGCGGCGGACGAACGCGAGCAGCTCCCGGTGTGAGCTCGGTCAGCAGGCTCGCGTCCACCAGCTCGGACGTCACCGACTCGCCGGCGAGCCGCGCGGCGGCGTCGTCCAGCGCCCGTACCCAGGCGTGCTCGACGAGCACGGCGGCCAGCGCCATGCCTGGCGCGAGGTCGTCGCCGAGCCGGCGGATCAGCTCCGCCGCGTCGCTCTGGAGCGCGCGCTCGGTGGCGCGGCGCCGCTCCGCCGGGTCGAGCCGGAAGCTCAGCGCCGCTCCGACGATCCCGCCCGCGCCGCGGCGGAGGTCGATCGCCGTCAGCTCGCCGGCCGCGTCGCGGCCGACGAACAGCACGTCGAGGATGCGAACGGCGCGCCCGGCATCGATCCGCTCGAGCGCGCCGACGAACTGTCCCTCGAATCCGGCGTCCGAGCCGAACCGGTAGACGAGCAGCTGCGCGTTCACCCGGCCAGCGAGTCCCGTTCGCTCCCGCCGTAGTTGAGCAGCCCCCAGATCACGATCACGTCGACCATGAACAGCATCACGGACTGCCCCGGCTGGCTCGGCAGCGCGAAGAACTGCACGACCATGTTGGCCCCGGCCGCGCCGATGCCGAGCCAGCGGCCCCATTCGCTGCCGGTCCAGATCAGCAGCGCGACGAAGACCTGGATCACGCCGACGATCGTGAACAGCCAGCCCCAGGTGTGCAGGCTGCCGATGACGTACGTCACGCCGCGCGAGTAGAACGTCGCATCCGAGATCGCCCCGATCCCGTAGATCAGGTTCAGCACGCCGGCCAGCGCCAGCATGATGCCGGCGAAGAGGATCCAGCCGTGCCCGAGGTCGACGTCGTACGTCGGATCGTCGGCGGGGCGGACCTTGATCGGGGCGCTCATTTCACTCGGTCCGCGCGCCGTGGACCACGAGGCCGTAGATCACGAGCACGTCGATCATGAACAGGCACAGTGACCACAGCGGGTACGCGGGCATCGCGAGCAGCTGGGCGATCGCGTTCAGGCCGGCGATCGCGACGCCGATCCAGCGCACGCCGGTCCACTGGAACCAGACGCCGATCCCGGTGACCAGCTGGACCGCGGCGATCACGATGAGAATCCAGCCCCAGGTGTTGAGGCCGGAGAAGACGAACTTCGCGCCGCCGACGAAGAACGTCGAGTTCGAGACCGCGGCGATGCCGTAGATGGCATTCATCGCCGCGAGCAGCACGAGCATGGTTCCCGCGAACAGGACCCAGCCGGCACCGCCGCTGTCGACGTAGCCCTCGGACGTCCCTCGCCACGTCCGGGAGCTCGTGGATTCTGTAGTACTCATGAACTCGACGCTAGACCTCGCAGGGCGCACCCGCATCACCCGTCTCGGATGAGATGGGTCGCGCATCATCGCGGCGCTCGACGTCGCGCGCGGCGCTCAGGCTTGCGCGTTGACCGTGCGCTCGGCCCCGGCGCGCACGCCGGCCCACAGCCGGTCGAGACCGGCCCAGACCGCGAACACCATGGCGCCGGTCGTGCCGGTCGCGGTCATCAGCACGCCGGCGGCGGCCGCCGCGGCGACCCCGTCGGCGCCCAGGATCAGCACCGCGGCGGCCGCGCCCACCGCCGGACCGACCGGCAGCTGGCCGAGCGTCACGACGGCGATCAGCACCGCGATGGCGTCGAAGAACGAGGCGTCGACGCCGACCGCGTGCAGCAGCAGCCAGTTGCGGAAGATCTGGCAGAACACGGCCACGAGCACCCAGCCGAACACGCGGCCGCCGCCGCGCAGGCTCCGCACCACCGACAGCCCGCGCCACAGCTCGCGGCCCGTGCAGCGCGCGAGCCGTCGCAGCCCCGCGCCGCCCGCGACCACGACCGTCGCGGCGAGCAGCGGCGACCACCACGGCGCCCCGAGCGGGCCGACGAGCGTGAACGAGGTGAGCGCGGCGAGCGCGACCTCGAAGCTCAGGATCGGCATCTCGGCGGCGATCAGCGTCGGGACCTGCGGGCACACCTCGCGGCTCGAGCGCCGCAGCGCGACGATCCTCGCCGCCGCGCCGAGCTGGCCGCTCAGCAGGCTGCCGAGGACCTGGAAGCTCGAGGCCCGGAACAGCACGCGGCGCGCGACCCGGCCGCCCGCCGCCTCGACGGTCACGTGCCACGCCTCGGTGCGCGCGAGCAGCGCGATCACGTGCAGGACGACCGTGACGGTGAGGACCCACCACGGGGCGCCGGAGAGCGCGGCCACGAACTCCGAGCGCCGTCCGCTCAGGGCGTGCACGAGCAGCGCCATCGTCGTCACGCCGCCGGCGACCGCGACGAGCACGCGATGGCGGCGCGCAAAGCCCCGCGCCCAGGCGATCACGTTCACGTGCCGACCGTCCTCCTCGCGCTCTCGTCGGGGTGACGTGTCAGGAGGAGAGTGACCTGGCGACGACCGAGCCGCGGTGCGAACCCGTGCATCGAAGAGTAGTGGCCCGTGGCTCAATCGGGGGGCGGGGCGCTCAGCCCCGTGCGCCAGGTGCGCCAGGCGGTCTCCAAACGGTCGCGGAGTTCATCGAGATCCTCGCCCGCGGGCGACCACGCGTCGCTGTCGACGTCGGCGAGGATGTCGAACACCAGCGCGTGCAGGCGCACCGAGGCTTCAAGGCTGCCCGGGGCGCGCGCCACGAGCGGCGGCTCGGGCGCCGGCCCGAGCTCCGCGCGGACGCGCTCGGGCTCCCAGCCGCTGAGCTCGCTCAGGCGCGCGACGCTGACGCCGGTCTCGACCGCCCGCCCCAGGACGAACGTCAGCAGCGACAGCGCGCGATCGACGGCCTTGACCGCGGCCTGCTGGCCGATCTCGGCCCGCCCACCCGTCTCGCTGGAGGCGACGGCTTCGCGATAGCGGTCGACGGCGGCGGCAACCTGGCGCTCGGCCTCGGAGCTCGATGTGCGGGAGGGATCCATCCCGCCAAGCGTATGGGGTGCGTCCTCGGTCCGCCCCGACCGGTAGCCTCTTAGGTGCCACTGCGCGTGCGAGCGATCCGCTCCTTCGCCCACGCGCGTCAAACCTGTCCAATGGAGCGAGAGGAGCGTTGCCATGAGGCCGCCCCAAGCTTCCTTTCCCAGGCCCAAGCCCAAGGCCGCGTCGCCGGCCGAGCGAAGCGTCGAGTTCACCGAGCGCCAGCGGCGCCTGAAGGAGGAAGCCGCCGAGCGGCGGCTGCAGGCCGCCGAGCGCGCGAAGAAGCCGTCGCGCTAGACCGGCCGCGCGGGAGCCGCTGAAAGCGCCGGCGGCTCCGGGCTCGATCGTGCCGGCCGGCGAGCGCCAGGCCGCAGTTGAGGGAGCGGCGCGCTCAGCCCGCGAGCTCGGCCGAGACCGCGGAGCGCGCCGCCAGCTCCGAGCGCGAGCGCACGCCGAGTTTCGCGTAGATCCGCGGCAGGTGGAACTCGACGGTCTTGACGCTCACGACGAGCTCGGCGGCGACCTCGCGGTTGCTGCGCCCGCTCGCCACGAGCCGCGCGATCGAGCGTTCCGGCGGGGAGAGCGCGCTCTGACCCCCGTGCGTGCGCCTGACGCGAGCAAGCCCGCACGCCTCGAGCTCGCGCTCGCAGCGGTCGAGCGCCGAGCGACGCCAGCGCGGCGCGCGCCTGGCCGAGCTGCTCGGCCGCGGTGCGACGGCGGCCGGCGCGGCGCAGGAACGCGCCGTACGCCAGCCGGGTCAGCGCCACGTCATAGGGGATCGGCACGGCGCCGGCGCGTTCGAGCGCGAGCTCGAACGCCGCCTCGGCCCGCGCCGCCTCGCCGCGCGCGGCCTCGAGGCTCCCGCGCACGCGGGCCAGGCGGGCGATCGCCGACGAGCGGTCGCGAGCCGCCGCGATCGCCTCGCGGCGGCACAGGAACGCATCGGCCTCCTCGAGCCGCCGGGCGGCCACCAGCGCGGCGCCGTGGAGGTCGTGCCAGGGCCAGAAGCCGGGCTCCTCGAGCGCGTCGCGCGGATGGATCTGCAGCAGCGGGGCGAGCGCGGCCAGCACCGCGTGCGCGTCGCCGCGGGCTGCCGCGGGTAGCGCGCGCGTGACGCCGAGCCAGGCGACGCGGTCGGCGCACTCGAGCACGGTGCGGCTCGCCTCCTGCGCGAGCGAGTCGGCCAGCGCCCAGTCGCCGCGCGCGGCCGGCACCGAGATCGCGCCGCCCCACACGAACGCCGGCAGCAGGTGCTCGTGGGCGAGCGCGATCGCGGTCGCGCGGCCCGCGTGCACGACCGCGTCGTCCCACGCGCCCGCCGTGTACTCGGCGCGCGCGAGGTGCGTGTAGGCGATCGCCGCGAGGTTGTGCAGGCCGCGCCGCTCGGCCGCCGGCCCGGCAGCGGCGAGGTCGGCCACGGCACCGGTCAGGTCGTCGCACACGAAGCGCAGCACGCCGCGCCACGTCGCGGCCGCCACGCCGAGCTCGCCGTCGGTGGCCAGCGCGGGAGCGAGCACGGCGTGCGCCTCGTCGAAGCGCCCGAGGTGGCCGAGCGCGACGGCCTGCAAGCCGCGCGCCTGGCCGACCACGGGGTCCCCCCGGGTCACCGAGCGCGAGCGCGCGGGCGCTCCACTCCACGGCCTTGGCGTCCTCGAGCCGGAACAGCCAGTGGCGCGCATGGCGCAGCGCGATCGAGATCGCCAGCCCGCGGTCGCGCTCGGCGTCGCAGTGCGCCCAGGCGCGCTCGAACAGCGGCTCCGCGTCGTGCAGGCGCGGGCTCTGGAAGGCCAGCGTGCCGAGCACCGTGTCGCGCAGCGCGACGTCGGTGAACGGGCCGGACTCGGCGGCCAGGCGGCGCGCGCGCTCGATCTGTCCCGCGGCCACCAGCGCGTCGGCCGCGGTCAGCAGGCGCCGCTCGCGCGGCGCGGTGCCGCAGCGGAGTCGAGCGCCGTCGCGGCGTCGACGCCGAGCGCCGACAGGTTTCAGGTCAGACTCACAAGCGTCCGCGCCGCTGACAATGTGCCGGCGCGATCTCGAGGAGCTTGAGCGCCAGGGCTCGGGGTCACCGTCGTCCCCAACTGGCTCGAGGTGCTTTCGACGCTCGCCGCGCGCGCCGTCGAGAGGCTCGGGCTGCCCTCTCGGCGGCACCCGCCGCCGGCCCTCCGACTTGACAGCCGCCGCGACAGGCGAATAGCGTGCCGCGCTGACAACGTTGTCGGTCAACGTTGTCAGCCGAGAGGAGAGCGCTGGATGCCCGATGGCCGGGTGGTCTCGAGACCGACGATGCGTCACGTTGCGGCAAGAGCGGGGGTGAGCGTGAAGACCGTTTCGCGCGTCATCAACGACGAGCCCGGCGTCTCGGTGGCGACCGCCCAGCGCGTGACGGAAGCGATCGTCGAGCTCGACTTCCGGCGCAACGACCTCGCGCGATCGCTGCGCCACGGCCGCTCCTCGATGACGCTCGGGCTCGTGATCGAGGACTTCGGCAACCCGTTCTACTCGGCGATCGCCCAGGCCGTGGAGGCGGTCGCGCGGGCCCGCGGCTACATGGTCATCACCGGTTGCTGCGACGAGGATCCGGTGCGCGAGCACGAGCTGGTGGTGGCCCTGCTGCGCCGGCGGGTCGACGCGCTGGTGCTCGTCCCGGCGGCGCGCGAGAACGGACACGCCTGGCTGGCCCGCGAGCTCGGGGCCGACACGCCGGTCGTGTTCCTTGACCGCCCGCCGCGCGGCATCGAGGCCGACGCCGTGCTCGTGGACAACCTTGGCGGGGCGCGCAGCGCGGTCGAGCACCTGCTGGCCCACGGGCACCGCCGGATCGCCTACGTCAGCGACCCGCCGGAGCTGTTCACCGCGCAGCAGCGCCTCGAGGGCTACCTGGACGCGCTCGCCGCGGCCGGCGTGGCCGCCGACCCGTGCCTGATCCGCATGCAGGCCTCCGACGCCGACGGCGCCGAGGCCAGCGTGCGCGAGCTGCTCGCGCTGGCGCCCGGCGAGCGCCCGACCGCGCTGTTCACCGGCAACAACCGCCACACCGTCGGCGCGCTGCGGGCCCTGCGCGCGCACGCGCGGCCGCCGGCGCTGGTCGGCTTCGACGACTTCGAGTTCGCCGACTTGCTGCCGGTGCCGACGACGGTCGTCCGCTACGCGCCCCAGCAGCTCGGCGAGGAGTCGGCGCGGCTGGCCTTCGCACGGCTCGACGGCGACCCGAGCCCGCCACAGCGCATCATCATCTCAACCGAGCTGCTCGCGCGCGGCTCCGGCGAACTGCGGCCGCCGGCATGACCGAGTTCCTGCTCGAGGCCCGCGGGATCATCAAGCGCTTCGGCCGCGTCAACGCGCTGCGCGGCGCCGACTTCGGCGTCCGCCAGGGCGAGGTGGTCGCGCTGATCGGCGACAACGGCGCCGGCAAGAGCACGCTCGTCAAGACGCTCTCCGGCGTCCACCCCCCGGACGCGGGCGAGATCTACTTCGAGGGTCGCGCGGTCGAGATCCCCTCGACCGAGGCGGCGCGCGAACTCGGGATCGAGACCGTCTATCAGGACCTCGCGCTGGCCCCGGACCTCGAGTCCTCGGCCAACCTGTTCCTCGGGCGCGAAGTGCTGCGGCCCGGGCTGCTCGGGCGCCTGGGCTTCCTCGACAACACCACGATGCGGGCCCGGACGCGCGCCGCGTTCGGCGAGCTCGGGGTCGGCGTGCAGGACGTGAGCGCGCCCGTGGCCACGTTCTCCGGCGGCCAGCGCCAAGGCGTCGCGGTCGCACGCGCCGTCACCTGGGCGAGCAAGGTCGTGTTCATGGACGAGCCGACCGCTGCGCTGGGGGTCGTGCAGACCGCGCGCGTCCTGGACCTGATCCGCCGCGTGCGCGACCGCGGCCTGTCGGTGGTCCTGATCTCGCACAACATGCCCGAGGTGATGGAGGTCGCCGACCGCGTCGAGGTGCTGCGGCTCGGCGAGCGCGTCGCGATCTTCAACCGCGGCGAGGCGACGATGGAGGATCTGGTGGGAGCGATGACGGGCGCGTTGAAGCCGGGGCCGGCGGCATGAGCACGTCGCGGGCCCCGGACCTCGACCCGTCCGATCAGCTTCCCGAGGACGCCGAGATCCCGACCCTCAGCCGCTGGCAGCGGCTCGCGCTCGGCTCCACGACGTCGATCCTCCTGATCCTGCTCGGGATGATCGCCGTCTTCTCGGCGCTCCAGTTCTCCTCCTTCGCGACGGTCGACAACGCCCGCAACGTGGTCAGCGACGCGTCGGTGCTGCTGGTGCTCGCGGTCGGCATGACCTACGTGATCATCACGTCGGGCATCGACCTGTCGGTCGGCTCCGTGCTCGTCTTCTCCGGCGTGATCGCGGCGCGGGTGATGAACGGCATCGGCGGCAACGGCTGGGGCACGATCATCGCCGGGCTGGTCGCCGCGCTCGCGGCCGGGCTCGCCTGGGGAACGCTCAACGGCGTGCTGATCACGAAGCTGCGCGTGCCGCCGCTGATCGTGACGCTCGGCACGCTCGGCATGGCGCAGGGCGCGGCGCTGCTGATCACGGGCGGCACCGACGAGCGCAGCGTCCCCACCAAGCTCGTCGACACCATCGGCACCGGCCGGCTGTTCGGGCAGGTGCCGTATCTGGTGATCATCGCGGCGGCGGTCGCGCTCGTCTTCGGGATCGTGCTCGCGAAGACGCGCTTCGGGCGCTACACGTACGCGACGGGCTCCAACATCGAGGCGCCGCGGCGGTCGGGCATCGACGTCGACCGGCATTTGACCAAGGTGTACGCGCTGACCGGGACGCTGTCCGGCCTTGCCGGCTTCCTCAGCCTCGCCCGGTTCGCCACCACCACCCTCGGTGGACATTCCACCGACAACCTGAACGCGATCGCCGCGGTGGTGCTCGGCGGCACGTCGCTGTTCGGAGGGATCGGCACGATCGGCGGCACCGTCGTCGGCGTGTTCATCCCCGCCGTTCTTCAGAACGGCTTCGTCATCACCGGCGTGCAGCCGTTCTGGCAGCAGGTCGCCGTCGGCGCGGTGCTGATCGTCGCGGTCTATCTCGATCAGGTCCGCCGCCGGTCGCAGTACCGGGATTAATCCCACGAGTGAGGAGGAGCAGGATGAGAATGCGCATCGCGGCACTGGGAGCGGCCGCGCTGGCCATGGGCGTGGTCGCCTGCGGCTCGGACAACGGCAACACGAAGTCGCCGTCGTCGTCGAGCAGCAGCTCCAGCTCAGGCAAGAAGTACAAGCTGACGCTCGTCGCGGGCGTCAAGGGCGACGAGTTCTACCTGACCATGAACTGCGGCGCCCAGGCGGCGGCCAAGGCGGCCGGCGCCACGCTCGACTTCCAGGGACCCGACCAGTTCGACCCCGCCCAGCAGACGCCGATCGTCAACGCCGTCGCGGCCAAGAAGCCCGATGCCGTGCTGATCGCGCCGACCGACACGAAGGCGATGTACGCGCCGATCAAGCAGCTCGCGGCCAACGGCAGCAAGATCGTGCTCGTGGACACCACGCTCGACGATCCGAGCATGGCGGTGTCGCAGATCGCCTCCGACAACGAGAAGGGCGGTGAGACCGCGGCGCAGACGCTGGCCAAGCTGACCGGCGGCAAGGGCAAGGTGCTCGTCGTCAACGTCAAGCCCGGCATCTCGACCACCGACGCTCGCGGCAAGGGCTTCGAGACCGGCGCCAAGGCGGCCGGGCTGGACTACATCGGCCAGCAGTACGACGACGACGATCCCGCCAAGGCCGCGTCGATCGTCAACGCCGCGCTGGCCAAGCACCCTGACCTGAGCGGCATCTTCGCCACAAACCTGTTCTCGGCCGAGGGCGCGGCGACCGCGCTCAAGCAGTCCGGCAAGCTCGGCAAGGTCAAGATCGTCGGCTTCGACGCCGGTCCCAAGCAGGTCCAGGACCTCAAGGCCGGGCTCGTGCAGGCCCTGATCGCGCAGCGACCCGCCGAGATCGGCCAGAAGGGCGTCGAGCAGGCGCTCGCCGCGCTGCAGGGCAAGCCGACCACGAAGCAGATCGGCACCGACTTCGCGGTCATCACCAAGGACAACCTCGCCGCCAACCAGGACGCGCTCTACAAGTCCAGCTGCTGAGCCGACTGCGGGGTGCCCGCCGCGCGCGGGCACCCCGGTCAGCGGCCGGCGCTCTGACCGCCGTCGATGTGCAGGAACTCGCCGGTGACGAACGGCGAGGACTCGAGGTAGAGGACGCCGCGGACGACGTCGGCGACATCGCCCACGCGCTGCAGCGGGTGCAACTCGGCGAGGCCCGCGTATTCGCTCGCCTCGTGCCGGGGCGTCCGGATCACGCCGGGTGAGACGGCATTGACGCGGATGCCGGCGGCTGCGTACTCGATCGCCAGCGAGCGGGTCGCCGCCGCCACCCCGCCCTTGGTCAGCGACGTGAGCGCCGACGGGACGCTCGAGCTGGCGTGCTCGACCAGCGTGGTCGTGATGGCGATCACGTGGCCGCCGCCGCGGCTGAGCATGTGGGCGATCGCGCCGCGCGTGACGTGAAAGAAGCCGGCCAGGTTGACGCGGGTCACGCGCTCGTAGTCCTCGAGCGTGTACTCGGTGAACGGCTTGGCGACGAACACGCCCGCAGCGTTGACGAGCGTATCGATCCCCCCGAAGCGCTCGAGCGCCGCGTCGATCACCGCCTGCGCGGTCGCGGGCTCGGCGATGTCGCCCGCGACGGCCAGGATTTGCGGGTCGCTCGCGGGCCGTATCGATCGCGACGTCGCGACGACCGAATACCCGCGGCCGCGGTAGGCGCTGACGAGCGCCGAGCCGATCCCCCCGGAGGCGCCGGTGATCACCGCGACCGGGGTGTCGGGCAGCCGCAACCATGGCACCGGCACGTCCGACTGGGTGGTGGAAGACGTCATGCGCGGGATGGTGGACCAAGTCCGCGCACAGCGTCCGCGAGCCACGACCGCGCGTCGCCGCCGGCAGAGCTCGAGACGGCGGGCGGCGCCGCTGGGCCGCGACTTGATCATGAACCGTTCGCTATCCATCGTCGGTGGTGCTACCGTCGGTCGACGAGTGAATGGGAGCCTCGGTTTCGACGCGGTCTGATCGGCGGGATCCGTCGGTCCGGAAGCGCCGAGACTGATCCTTCGTGATGGTGAGTCCTCGCGGAACACCCCCGAGTGGTGGTGGGCTTTTGAGGAGTCCCCAGGAAGGGGTGCTATGGCAGTCGATGTCCGTTTGCCGCGGCCTGTCGCGCGGGGGCGGGGCCGAATAGTAATCCTCGGCCGCCATCTCATCTGGTATGTCCGTTACCGGGTTGGATTCAGCGGCCGGCGGCACGGTACGTAGATGGCGACGGTGCGGTCCGGTCGCCGTCTGCCGCCGGAGGCCCCGCGTCCAGGCGACTCGGGCGTTGCGACTCCCGCTCCCGGGGGAGCCCGGGCGCCCGCTGGCACGAGCGCCGGTGCACAGGCGTTCGAGTTGCGGTGTGCGGACGTGCACCCGATCGGCTGTGAGGCTACGCTGCGCGCGGGACGCCCCGGCGACGTCGTCGCGCTGGCGTGCGAGCACGGCGCCCTCCTGCACGGCTTCACTCCGGTCTGGTACAGCCCCGAGCGGCTGGCCGTCATGGCCTCAACAGTGACGCGGCCACGGAGCTGACCGTGCAACCGGCGATCGGCCGCGTCGTGAAGAACTACGCGTCGCGGCGCAGTAGCGTGCGCGGATGTCGGCCGCCCGCGCGAACGCTAGCGTCGGCATCGACCATGACGGACCCTGCCCGATCCGCGCCGCACGCCGCCGCGCCGGGCGCCCGGCCCGACAAGCGCGCACACGGAGCCGAGCGATGAGCGCCGGCCGCCGCCAGGACGGGGAGCTCGCGGCGGCGATCTCCAACACGGTTGTCAGGGCGCTCGCGCGCACGACCGGCCGCGGCCCCACCAACGCGAAGACCACGCTCGGCGAGAACGGCGTCTTCGTGGTGCTCCAGGACACCCTCACGCGCGGCGAGCAGACACTCGCGGACGCCGGCGAGAGCCTCGCCGTGCTCGATCTGCGCCGGCGCTGGCAGCGCGTCATGCAGGCCGAGGTCAGTCGCGAGATCGAGGAGCTGACCGGGCGCAAGGTGATCGGGTTCATGAGCGACAACCACATCGACCCGGACCTCGCCGTCGAAGTGTTCGTGCTCGAGCCGCTGGCCTCCGCGAAGCAATAGTGTGAATGTCGGCGCGAGCGCGCCGGACGGACCCGGCCGAGCTCGTAGGCCGCGTATCGGGGCGCCGGCGGCATCGGCGGTGCGCACCGTGCATCCGGGGAGTGGATCCGGCCTGATGCGCGCGCGCTGGCCGGCGGGTGAATGGTTGTGCTCGTCGCCTTGCTGGTGGGGCGTGCGCGGCGCTATCGTTCGGCTGAGAAGGGAGCCTTGCCGTCGCGCCGCTCGGCCGGATTGCTCGGTGCCGGTTCGAGAAGCGCCGAGGGCGATCATCCGCAGATTCGCTCAAACACCGCTCCGGTAACGGCGGCGAGCCGGGATCGCGAGCGGGGTTTTTCGGGAGGTGGCCCGTTGCGGCCGTGGCAGGCAGCTGAGACAGACGGACGGCGACCGGTGTCCCCCGACCCGGTCGGTGCGCCTGCGGGACTTGACGGGCTGCGCGCGACGTGCCGTCGCCAGGCGCACGTGATCGACATGCTCGGCGCAGGGTAGGCGCGGGCAGAGGGTAGGGCGCTGTGACGCTCCCTCCGCTCGGCGAGTCGCGGCCACTGGTTCGGGACGTGTTGCTGCGCGACGGGTCGACGTTGCGCCTGCAAGCACCGACGCCGGCCGATTACGGCGACATCAAGGCGTTCTTTGACGGCCTGTCGGCGGAGAGTCGGTACATGCGTTTCCACGGCGCCGGGCGGACCGATATCGCCGCTCGGGCGGCCGCGGAGGCGGGCGGCGTCGATCGGGTTGCGCTGATCGCCCGGCATGGCGGCCCGGTGGTGGCGGTCGCCGGTTTTGACGGGCTGCGCGAGCCGCGCGCCGCCGAGGTCGCGTTCGCGGTCGCCGATGACTTCCGGCGCCGCGGTGCGGGGACGCGGATGCTCGAGCAGCTCGCGGAGATCGCGGCGGAGCGCGGGATCGATCGTTTCGACGCTGAGGTTCTGTTCGACAACCAGGCGATGCTGGGGGTTTTCGAGGGCGCCGGCTTCGGTGTGCGACGCCGCGGCTCGTTCGGCGAGCTGACGGTCTCGCTTGACATCACGCCGACCGAGGCGGCGCGCGAGCGCATCGATGAGCGCGACCACTCGGCGGCGGTCGCCGCGCTGCGGCCGATCCTGGCGCCCTCCTCGATCGCCGTCGCGGGTGCGGCGACTACGCCGGGCAATCTCGGCCGCGCGGTGCTGGCGAACGTCATCGCCGGCGGCTTTGCGGGCGCGGTGACCCCGGTCAACCGCGCGGGCGGCGTGGTGTGCTCGCTGCGGGCCGCACGCAGCCTCGCCGAGCTCGACGTCGCTGCGGAGCTCGTGGTAGTCGCCGCCGCGGGCGATGACCTGCTCGAGCTCGCCGCCGAGGCGGCCGCCGCCGGAGCACGCGCGCTGCTGGTGCTCCCGGCCGGTCCCGACGGCGACGGCGAGGCGTCCGCCGAGCGCGCGGAGCGGCTGCTGGAGATCGTCCGCGACGCGGGCCTGCGGATGGTCGGGCCGAGCTCTTTGGGCGTGCTCAACACCGCCCCCGAGGTCAGCCTGAACGCGACCTTCAGCGCCGCGAGCGTGCGCCCCGGTTCGCTGGCGATCGGCTCGCAGGCGGCCGCGCTTGGGATCGGGCTGCTCGGACACGCGCAGGCCCGCGAGCTGGGGGTCTCGGTCTCCGTCTCGCTCGGCAGCCCCGCCGACGTGTCGACCAACGACCTGCTCGAGTGGTGCGAGCAAGACGAGCGGACGGCCGCGGCGATGCTCTACGTGGAGACGTTCGGCGATCCCGGGCGCTTCACCCGGATCGCGCGGCGCGTGTCGCGCACGAAGCCGATCCTCGCCGTCAAGGGGCGACGCAGCGCCGAGCGGGCGCGCAGCCAAGCGCGCTCGCACACGGCAGCGGCGCTGCGCGGCGACGCGGTCGTCGACGCGCTGCTGTATCAGGCCGGGGTGCTTCGCTTCCGCAGCAGCGAGGCGATGTTCGACGCCGCCCAGCTGTTCGAGACCCAGCCGCTGCCGCGTGGACGGCGGATCGGGATCGTCAGCAACTCCGCGGGCCTGGCAACGGTCGCCGCCGACGCCTGCGCGACGCACGAGCTGGAAGTGAGAGAGGCCAGCGACCCGCGCCACCCCCTGATCCTGGGAGTCGGCGCCGGGCCCGACGAGTACAGCGCGAGCGTCCGCGAGCTGCTCGACGACGCCGGCATCGACGCGCTGGCGGTCTGCTACATCGACCATCACGACGGGGACCCGGAGGCCGTCCTGGAGGCGACCTGCGCCGTCTCGCAGGGCCGGCCCAAGCCCGTCGTGGCCTGCATCGTCCGCTCGGACGGGCGGCTGCCCGCCAGAAACGGCTCGCGCGTGCCGAACTTCCTGTTTCCCGAGTCGTGCGCCGCCGTGCTCGCACGCGCGGTCGAACGGCGCGCGTGGCTCTCGCGGCCGCTCGGCGAGGCCCCGCGCGACCCAGACCTGGATGCGACGGCCGCGCGCGCGCTGCTCGCCTCGCTGCTCGAGCGCGAGCCCACGGGCGGCTGGCTCTCGCTCACCGACGCGCAGGCGCTGCTGGCCACCCACCACATCCCGGTCGTCACCTCCGAGCGCTGCCGCGATCTCGAGGGCGTGGTCGCGGCCGCGCAGGAGATCGGCGGTCCGGTCGCGTTGAAGGCGGACTTCGCCGCCCCGGCACATGCGAGCGAGATCGACGCCGCGCTGCTCGGCCTGGAGGGCGAGCCGGCGCTGCGATCCGGCTGGCGCGAGCTCCAACGACGCGTACTGGCGGCCCGACGCGAATGGACCGGAGCGATCGTCCAGCCGCTCGTGGCCCCCGGTGCCGACGCGCTGGTCGGCACCGTCTGCGATCCCGACCTGGGCTCGGTGATCGCCGTCGGCCTCGGCGGCCGCCAAGCCGGCCTCGCCGAAACGGTCGCGTTCCGCCTACCGCCGACAACCGACGTCGAGGCCGACGAACTGATCGACGCTTCCAACGGCGTCGCCACGCAACTCGACGGGTTCCGAGGCGCCCCTCCGCTCGATCGCGAGGCGCTGCGCGAACTGATCCTGCGCTTCGCGCTGCTGCTCAGAGAGGTCCCCGAACTCGTCGAAGCCGACCTCAACCCCGTCCGGTGCACGACCAACGGCTGCGTCGTACTCGACATGCGACTGCGCATCGAGCCCCAGCGCCCAACCGAGCGCATCACAACGTGGTAACGGCGATCCAGGAAGGCCGCTTTCGGTGCGCGACGCACCGACGAGAGAGAGCAGGCGCCAGGCTCACCGCCCTTGGCACGGCGTCGCGCGGGTGGCGCGTCAGCCCACCACGAGGCCGGGGACGGCGCACAAAGATCAGGGACGCGACCCGATTTACAGCGGTCCCCGGCAGCCGGACCCTGGATCGCATGACTCGCTCCCACATCCGTTTCGCCCGCCGGCTGGTGACAGGGCTCGTCGCGTTCGCGGCCGCCGTGTCCCTGGCACCGGCCGCGCACGCACAGCAGGGGCCCGCATCCCTGGGCTCGCTCCTGCCCGTCGGCAACGTCCCGTACCTCGTCGGTCACGGCGACGGCGTGCAGATCTACCAGTGCGCCAGCACCCCGGCCGGGTTCGCGTGGACGTTCGTCGCCCCGCGCGCGAACCTCACCGACAACCGCGGCCGCGTGATCATCAGCCACTTCGGTGGACCCACGTGGCAGGCCAACGACGGCAGCAAGGTCGTCGGCAAGACCGTGAGCAGCGTCACCGTCTCCCCGCGCGCGATCCCGTGGCTGCTGCTGTCGGCGACCACGACGCCCGCGCCTCAGGGCGGCGGCCTGCTCGCGGACGCGTCGTTCGTGCAGCGGCTGTTCACGGTCGGCGGCCTCGCGCCGGCGGCGTCGACGTGCAACGCGCAGACCGTCGGCGCCAGGGCCGAGGTTCCCTACACCGCCGAGTACGTGTTCTGGAAGCCGATCCCCCGCGCGCACGCCTAGGACGTGCGGCTCGTGCGGCCCGCGCAGCACGCCGCGCGGGCCGCAGGGGTCTAGAACGGCTGCATCGTCTGGTCGGGGTTTGAGCAGGATGATCAGGCGGTCGTCGAGCTTGGCGATGCCGTCGACGAGGTCGCCGGCGCCGGTCGGCAGCGGCTCGATCTGGGCGCGGTCGATCGTCATGACCTCGCTGACCTCGTCGACGATCACGCCGACCGAGCGCTCGTCGGCGTCGATGACGATGATGTTGCCGTTCTCGCCGCGCTCGGCGCGGTGGGCCAGCCGGTCGCCGAGGTCGCAGACGGGGATGATCTTGCCTTGGTGATGTTCTCGGTATGAGTCTACTTACCTGAAACGGATGAGATTCCCGAATCATTTGGTCCTTGCCCTCAGGGACTGCGAGCGCGCCACGCCGAACCGTAGAAAGTCCGGATCGCCGCTCGCTCGTCCGGCTCACCCCCGCGAATCACGATGATCCGCGCGGCGCCCGGCGGCGCAGTGGCAGTCCATGTACCTGCTCGCCGCCCTCAGCGTCCTCGTCGGCGCCGGCTTCCTTGCCGAGCGCGCCGCCGGCACGGCCGCCGCGCTCGCGCTCGCCGCGCTGACCGTGCTCGTGCTCGTGCGCGGCGTCCGCCGCTCCGAGCGCGCTCGCGTCGCCGCGCTGGTCGCCGTCGCGATGGGCGGCGAGGTGCTCGGCTCGCTCGTCCTGCACCTCTACGCCTACCGCGGCGGCGGGATCCCCGCCTTCGTGCCCCCTGGCCACGGGCTGCTGTTCCTGACGGGCCTGCGGCTCGCCCCGCGCGCCGGCTCGCGCACGGTCGCCGCCGCCGCCGTCGTGACCGTCGCGCTGAGCGCCGCCTTCCCCGACCTCGCCGGGACCGCCGCGGCGGCCGCGCTGCTGCTCGTGCTCGCCCGCTCGCGGCGCGCGCCGCTGTACGCCGTGATGGTGCTGCTGGTCGACGCACTCGAGCTCTACGGCACGGCGCTCGGCACCTGGCACTGGGCGCCGCCGCTGGCCAACCCGCCCGCCGGCGTCGCGCTCGGCTACATCGCGTTCGACGCGCTCGCGCTGGCGCTGATCCGCCGCCGCGCAAGGCGCGCGAAACCCTCGTCTGAACCTCCGACCCAGCCGATCGTGAACCCGTCGCGCAGGCGCCTGACGGTGCATGCCGAGGGAGCGGCAAAGTGCGCCGGCAGGAGGATCGTGGGCGTGTCCGCGATCGCCTCCAGGAGCCGGCGGCGCGTCGTGGCGGCCTGACCGGTCGACCTCGCCGGGATCGACGCCAAGGCGTTCCAGACGGCCGAGATAGTCGGTCTGGAGCATGTGGTGCGGCGGGAGGTTCGGGCGCGGCTTGTGGTTGCCGTTGCGGGTGTCCACGAGGATCACCTGCGACGGAGTGCGCAGCACGTAGGTCTGCACGCTCAGGATCAGCTCGCCGGTCCGGGGATCGACGAACGACGAACCCCAGCGGCGGCGCGCGGCCTCCAGCGCGTCCGCACCGATCGCGGGAAAGAGCTCGCGCGGCGCGAACGCCGAGTGGTCGAGCTCGACCAGGCGGTGCACCGTCGTCTCGCCGATCTGCAGTGACGTCGTTGTTTGGAGCACGCACGGCAGCATCACTGCCGGACCGGGCGCGTTCCACGCCCCGCGGCGCTCGATCCCCTCCACGGCGGGGGACGCGCTACCCGATGAAGCCCCAGCCGGACCGCCTCGGTGCGGTTGCGCGCGTCGAGGCGGCGCAGCACCGCCGCCACGTACTCCTTGACCGTGTACGGCGACAGCTGCCGATCGGCGGCGATCTCCGCCGTCGTCGCCCCCTCGGCGATCCGGCTCAGCACCGCGTGCTGCTGGCGCGAGAGCGCCGGCGTGGTGCGCGTGGGCATCACGCGGCGCCCGTGGCCGACGGCGGCGACGACCTCGACGATGCGCTCGGCCTCCCACTCACGGGCAACCCAGCCCCACGCGCCGATGGGGTGCCCCAGCAGCGCGTGACGTCCGTTTGGCGTCGATGCGGCGGTGCAGCTCCTTCACGCGCGACGGCAGGTCCGCGTTGTAGGTTCCGGGCAGGAAGACCGCCAGCTTGAGCGGGCCGTCGACCGGGATCCGGGCGCCGTCGAGCGTGACGCTCTTGACCGCGCCGGTCGCCGCGGCCTCACGTCCCGTGCTGCTCGACCCGCACGCCGCCGTCACCGCGGCCATGGCAAGGACCTCTGCATTGCTCTCTCCTCCTCGAGGAATGTCCGTGAGCGTGGACTTCGGGCTCACGGATCGATCAACGCAGCGAAGCTATGCCAGCGCGGCCGGGAACTTCCCACGCCCCCCTCCGTGGAGGGGGACGAGTGCGATCGCGCCTTACTTGCCCGGCTTGATCACCACGACCCGCACCTGCCCGGAGGCCGAGGCGGGGAGGCGCAGCGTCGCCGACTTGCGCAGCGTGACCTTCGCGCTGCAGGGAGCGGGCACGGCGCCGGTGCCGACGGTGGTCGGGCACGCCCACGCGACGAGCTTGCCGGCGACGCTCGGCGCGCGCTTGAGCGCGACGGTCCGCTGGGGCGGCGCCTTCGCGCCGCTCGCCTTCGCCGTGTTCGGCATCTGCGCGAGCGCGAGCGTGGTGCCCTTGGAGTTGCGCAGCGCCGTCTGGCGCTGGGTCACGACCCCTGCGGCGGCCTGCGCGCTGATGACCGGGCCGACGTAGCGGCTCGACCACACGACCGTGTCGCCGCCCGCGTTGGACGCCGTCTCGCGGACGCGCAGGATCGCGCCGAGGTCGGCGGCGGCGATCGTGTACGTGTCCAGGTTGGACGGCCCGCGCGCGGTGCAGACGTTCGTGCAGCGCATCATCTGCGTCGTGTCGGTCGTGACGACCGGACCGGTCCACACGCCGGCGGTGATGTTGAGCACGTCGTCGACGTGACCGGCGCTGCTGGACAGCGTCGGCAGCGTCTTCCACCGCGGCGGCGACGGGAGCGCCACCGCGGTCTGGGCCGAGCGCGCGGAGGCCGAGCCGTCGACGTTCGCGGCGCTGCTGACCGCCACGAACGTGTGGCCGACGTCGGCGGCGAGCAGCGTGTACTGCGTGTCGGTGGCGCCGGCGATCGGCTGGCAGCCGCCCGCGTCGCAGCGCTCCCACGAGATGCCGAAGGACGTGTCGGGCGTCGCCTGCCAGGCGACTCCGGTGACCGTCAGCGTCACGCCCTGCGCGACGGGGCCCGAGCTCTGGATCGCCGGGCGTTGCGTGTTGACCGGCGGCGCGGCGGCGATCGGGGAGGTCGGATCGGCCGTCGCGGTGCCCGACGCCACGGCGTTGGCCGCGGTCACGACGACGGTCAGCGCGGCGTCCTCGTCGGCCTGGGCGGCGACGTACGTCGCGGCGGTGGCGCCCGCGATGTCCTGGCAGGACTGGCCGGACGGGCAGCGCCGCCACTGGTAGCTGAACTGGGTCGGACTGTTGGTCCAGACGCCGTTGCCGGCCGTCAGCGTGCTGCCGCGCGCCGGGGTCCCGGTGACGGCCGGCGCGACGGTGTTCTGCGGCACCGGCTGCTGCTGGATGCTGAGCGCGGGGCTGTGCGCGGACGCCGTCTGGCTCCCCGCCGTGACGGTCGCGTAGAGCACGATCGTGTCGCCGTCGTCGGCGGCGCTGAGTGTGTACTGCCCGCTCCCGTCGCCGACCGGCCTGCAGGATGAGACGCCGTCGGCGGCGCAGCGCTGCCAGGCATACGTGACGCTGGTCAGCGGCAGGCTCCACTGGCCCGGGTCCGCGGTCAGGGTGTGCGGGACCTGGGGCGTGCCGCTGATGCTGGGGAGCACGCTGTTGACGAGCAGCAGCTGGGTCACGGCCGCGGTCAGGGCGCTGTCGGCCGCGGTCGAGCCGCCGCCGGTGGTGGCCGTCACGTGCACACCGATCGGATGGCCGATGTCGGCCGCGGTGAGCGTGTACGTCGCGCCGGTGCCGAGGTCGGCGCAGCCGGAGCTGATGCTCGTCGCGCCGGTGGCGCAGCGCAGCCAGGTGTAGGAGAACGTCGCGTCCGGCGCGTCCCACGTGCCGTGGTCGGCCGTCAGCAGCGACCCCTGCCGCGCCGTGCCGAGCGGGGCGGCGGGAAGCAGCGTGTTCGTGGGCGGCGCGGTGACGGGCGCCGTGGCGGCGGAGGTCGCGCTCGTCGCGCCGTCGACGTTGGTCGCGGTGACCTTGACGCGCACCGCGGCACCCACGTCGGCGCGCTGGAGCGTGTACGTGGAGCCGGTCGCGCCGGCGATGTCCTGGAAGCTCGACGGGTTACCGGCGACCGTGCGCTGCCACGTGTAGCTGTAGCCGGCGCCGGACGGCGTCCAGGCTCCGGGGGCGGCGGTCAGCCTGCCGTCGAGGCCTGCCGTGCCGGCGATCGTCGGCGGGCTCGTGTTGACCGGCGGAGCCGCCTGGACCGTCGCGGTCGCGGCGCTCGTCGCGCTGACGCCGGCGTCGGGATTGGTGGCGACGACCTGCACCCGCAGCTTCGCGCCGACGTCCGCCGAGCCGAGCGTGTACGTCGTGCCGGTCGCGCCCGCGATGGCCGCGAAGCCGGCGCCGGCGTCGCGCTGCCACTGGTAGGCGTACGTGTTGTCGGGCCCGGTCCAGGTGCCGCGCACGGCGGTCAGCGTCAGGGTGCGCTGCGGCGTGCCGGTGACCGTCGGCGCCGCCGTCACTGCCGGCGGAGCGGCCGTGACGGTGGCGGTCGCGGCGCTGGCGACGCTCACGCTGGTATCCGGGTTGGTCGCGGTGACCAGGACCCGCAGCTTCGTGCCCTCGTCGGAGCGCCCGAGCACGTAGCTCGCGCCGGTCGCGTCGGTGATGTTCGTGAACCCGGTGCCGGAGTCGTGCTGCCACTGGTACGCGTACGTGTTGCCCGGTCCGTCCCAGGTGCCCTGCGTGGCGCTCAGGGTGAAGGTGCGCTGCGCGGTGCCGGTGACGGCCGGCGGCGCGGAGTTCACCGGCGGCGCCGTCCTCACCGCGACGGTCGCGTTGCTGGCCTGGCTCGTGCTCCCGTCGGCGTTGCTCGCGGTGACCAGCACGCGCACCGTCGCGCCCTCCTCGGACGCGGTGAGCGTGTAGCTCGTGTCGGTCGCGCCGCGGATCGCGGTCCAGGTCGTGCCGTCGGTCGAGCTCTGCCACTGGTAGGTGTAGGAGTTCGCGATCCCCGTCCAGGTGCCCGGCGTCGAGGTCAGCGTCGAGGCCCGCTGCGCGTTCCCGGCGACGGTCGGCTGGACGACGTTGACCGGTCCCTGGCCGGCGATCGTGCTGGTCGCGGTGCTGGCCTGGCTCGCGCTGCCGTCGGGGTTGGTGGTGGTCACGACGATGCGCACGATCGTGCCGACGTCGGCGAGCACGAGCGTGTACGTCGCGCTGGTCGCGCCGTTGATGTTCTGCCACACGCCGCCCTGGTCGGCGGAGCGCTGCCACTGGTACGCGTAGGAGTTGCCGATCCCGCTCCACGAGCCCGCCGTCGCGATCAGGGTCGAAGCGCGCTGCGCCGTGCCGGTGATCACGGGCTTGGTCGTGTTGACCGGCGGGGCGGCCGCCACCGTCGCGGTGGCGGCGCTCGCCGCGCTGTCTGACCCGTCGGGGTTGGTGGCCGTGATCAGCACGCGCACCTTCGCGTTCTCGTCGGCGACGGTCAGCGTGTAGCTCGAGCCGGTCGCGGCGGCGATGTTCACGAAGCCCGCGCCGCTGTCGCGCTGCCACTGGTAGACGTAGACGTTGCCGATCCCGCTCCAGGCCCCCCACGTCGCGGTCAGCGTCGAGGAACGCTGCGCCGTGCCGGTGACGATCGGCGCGGCGGTGTTGACCGGCGGCGCGCTCGCCACGGTCGCGCTCACGTTGCTGGCCGCGCTGACGGTGGCGTCGGCGTTCGCCGCGGTGACGAGCACGCGCACCTTCGTGAACTCGTCGGCGACGGTCAGCGTGTAGGTGTTCGAGGTGGCGTTGGCGATGTTCGCGAAGCCGCTGCCGGGATCGCGCTGCCACTGGTAGCTGTAGGAGTTCCCGAGCCCGTCCCAGGTGCCCTGCGTCGCGGCGAGGGTCGAGGCCCGCTGCGCCGTCCCGGTCACGACCGGCTTGACGGTGTTGACCGGCGGCGCGCTCGGGATCGTCGCGCTGGCGGCGCTCGCGGCGCTCACGCTGCCGTCGGCGTTGGTGGCGGTGACGAGCGCGCGCACCTGCGTGCCCTCGTCGGAGACGCCGAGGGTGTAGCTCGAGCCGGTTGCGCCGGTGATCTTGGTCCACGTGCTGCCGTCCGTCGAGCCCTGCCACTGATAGGCGTAGCTGTTGCCCTGACCGTTCCACAAGCCCTGCGTCGACGTCAGGACCGAGCCGCGCTGCGCGGTGCCGGTGACGGCCGGAGCGGTCGTGTTGACCGGGGGCGCGCTGGTCACCGACGAGGTCGGGTCGCTGGCGGCGCTCGCGCTGCCGTCCGGGTTGGTGACGGTGACGAGCATCCGCACGCTCGCCCACTCGTCGGCGACCGTCAGCGTGTAGCTCGGGGCGGTCGCGCCCGCGATGTTCATGAACCCCGATCCGCTGTCGCGCTGCCACTGGTAGGCGAAGACGTTCCCGATCCCGTTCCACGTTCCCGCCGTCGAGGTCAGGGTCGCCGCGCGCTGCGCCGTTCCGGTGATCGCCGGCTTGACGGTGTTGACCGGCGGCGCGCTCGGGACCTTGGCGCTGGCGGCGCTCGCGGCGCTCGCGCTGCCGTCGGCGTTGGTGGCGGTGACGAGCGCGCGCACCTGCGTGCCCTCGTCGGAGACGCCGAGCGTGTACGTCGAGCCGGTCGCGCCGGTGATCTTCGTCCACGCGTTGCCGTCCAGCGACGCCTGCCACTGATACGCGTACGTGTTGCCGAGCCCGCTCCACGAGCCCAGCGAGGCCATCAGGATCGAGCCGCGCTGGGCGACGCCGGTGAGGACCGGCGGACTCTGGTTGAACGGTCCGGCGTCCTGCACGAGCGTCGTCGGCTGGCTGGCCTCGACGATCGTCGCGTCCGGGTTGGTGGCGCGCACGACCACGCGGACGGTCGCGAACTCGTCGGCGAATGTGAGCGTGTAGGTCGTGCCGGTCGCGCCCGGGATGTCGACGTAGCCCTCGCCGAAGTCGCGCTGCCACTGGTAGGCGTAGACGTTGTCGGGCCCGGTCCAGGTCCCGCGCGAGGCGGTCAGGACGCTGGTCCGCTGCGGCGTTCCGGTGATCGACGGCGCGACGGTGTTGGCGGGCGGGTACGGCGCCACGAGCTGCGGCGTCGCGTTGCTCGTCTGCCCGACGACGCCGTCGGGGTTGATGGCGGTCACGAGCACGCGGATCCAGTCGCCCTCGTCGTCGGGGCCGAGCGTGTACGCCGCGTTGGTCGCGCCGGCGATCGGCGCCCAGGCCGAGCCGTCGGAGCGCTGCCACTGGTAGGTGTACGTGTTGCCGCTGCCGTCCCAGGAGCCGCGCGACGCCGTCAGCGCGTACGTCCGCTGGGTGGTGCCGGTGACCGTCGGGGGCGTCGTGTTGACCGGCGGGTCGGTGCCGATCGGGCCGACGCTGGGGCTGGTCGCCGGCACCTGCCCGAACGGGTTGGTCGCGGTGACGGTGACGCGCACGAGCGCGCCCTGGTCGGCGCCCACCGGCGTGTAGCTCGCCGCGTTGGAGCCGATCGCGGTCCAGGTCGTGCCGTCGGTGGAGCGCTGCCACTGGTAGGCGTAGGACGCGCCGGCGGGGTTCCAGGTCGACGCGACGGTCAGGACCTGGCCGCGCCGCGGCGCTCCGCTGATCGCCGGCGGGCTGGTGTTGAGCGGGGCGCCCGAGGCGACGGGACCGACCAGCGCGGCGCTGGCGCCGACCGCGCCGTAGGGGTTGGTCGCGGTGACGGTCACGCGCAGCTTCGCGCCGACGTCGGCGGCCACCGGGATGTACGTGCTGTCGGTCGCGCCCGAGATCGCCGCCCAGGTGGCGCCGTCGTCGGAGGAGCGCTGCCAGGCGTAGGCGTACGTGGCGCCGGCCGGGCTCCAGCTGCCGTTCGCGGCGGTCAGGACGGCGCCCTGGCGGACGGTGCCCGAGATCGACGGAGCGGTCGTGTTGACGGGCGCGCCGGATGCGACCGGACCGACCGGCGCCGACGTCGCGACGCCCGGCCCGTAGGCGTTCGAGGCCGTGACCGTGACGCGCAGCTTCGCCCCGAGGTCGGCGACTCCGGGGACGTACGTCGTGGCGGTCTGGCCGCTGATGACCGACCAGTTGATGCCGCCGTCGGTGGAGCGCTGCCACTGGTAGGCGTAGGAGGTGGCGGCCGGGCTCCACGTGCCCGGTGAGGTGGTCAGGGTCTGACCCTGCTGCGCGGTGCCGCTGATCAGCGGGGCACCGGTGTTGCCGGGCGGCGTGGAGCCGGCCGCCGCCGTGGTGAACGTGTAGTCGTAGCCGTAGGAGGTTCCCGCGCTGTTCTGCGCGACCATCCGGTAGTGGTACGTGGTGCCGGCGGCGAGCCCGGTCAGCGTGCTCGACGTCAGGACCGGCGCGTTCCCGGCGCCGATGCCGGTTGTCGCGGTCTGGCCGTCGTAGGACGTCGTCGTGCCGTACTGCCAGAAGTACGTGGTGTCGAGGCTGTTGGGGTAGATGCCGCCGGACAGGACGGCGGTCGTCGCGCTGGCGCTCCCCAGGTAGCCGGACGAGCGCGCCGGTGCGCTGACGCCCGGGGCGCCCGTCACGACCGCGCCGGAGATCGAGCCGATCCCGGTGGGGCCGTCATAGCCGGTGACCGCGTTGCAGATGTAGGAGATCGAGCAGCTGCCGTTGTTGCCGCTGGCCGGGTCGTTGAGCAGCGCGCTCGCGGTGTAGGCCCAGCGCGGGGACGAGCCGTCGATGCCGGTGACCGCCAGATAGGCGGCGGCCAGCGGGCTCGAGAGGCTCGTGCCGCCGACCAGGAACCAGCCGCCCGAGCTCGTGCCGTAGGCGACCAGGCCCGTGTTGGGGTCGGCGTCCGCGGAGACGTCCGCGTACGAGCGCCCGCTGCAGCCGCTGTCGGTCTGATAGCTCGGCTTCGCGATCGAGCTCTGGGTGTTGCAGCCCGAGCCGGAGCCGGACCAGGCGGTCTCGCCGAAGCCGCGCGCGCTGGGGGAGCCGCCGGTCAGCGCGAGCGTGGTGCCGCCGACCGCGGTGATCCCCGGCCACGCGGCCGGGTAGGCGGCCATGCCTGCTGGGATCGTGCCGCTGTCGCCGGTGGAGGCGAGCAGCGCGACGCCGGGATAGGTCGGGTTGAAGTACCAGTCGGGCGAGTACTGCACGCCGCCGTAGCTGTTGGAGACCTGCTTGGCGCCGCTCAGCACCGCGCGCGAGATCGCGGCCGCGAGGTCGTTGGAGTACGCCGAGTTGGCCTCGACCAGCACGATCTTGCAGTTGGGGCACAGGGCCGAGACCGCGTCGAGGTCGAGCGCGATCTCCATCGCCCAGCCGGAGTTGGCCGGCGGCATGTCGGTGGCGAGCGTGCTCCCGTTCTGGTTCATCTTGCGGAAGCAGCCGTTGGCGGTCGTGCACGGCGGGAGCCCGTAGCGCGTGCGGTACGTCGCGAGGTCGGCCTCCGCGGTCGGGTCGTCGTAGGCGTCGACGATGCCGATCGTGTCCCCCACGCCGCCGGTCTGCGAGAGGTAGGTGAGGTCGTACGCCTGCTGCAGCCAGGCCGGGGTGCCGGCCGTGGGAGCGGCGGCCGCGGGCGACCCGGCGCCGGCCGCCGGTGCGATGCCCTGGTGGCGCGACGGAAAGACCTGCGTGAACGTCTTCCTGGCCGCGACGTGCGGATGGATGCGCTGGTGCCCGTCGCGCCGGACGAGGCTCTTCGCATAACAGCCCACCTGCCCGGGGGCGGGAGCCGTGCACTCGCTCTTGACCGTGACCTCGGAAGCCGACAGTCCGCCGGTCAGCTGCTCGAGCGTGGTGTCGAGCGCCTGCTGCGTCGGAGCCGCAGCGCGCACGCCCGGATCGGGCGCTCGCAGCGTCCCGAGCGGCTGGTGGAAGCTGAATCCGCTGCTCGCCTGCGCCGGGGTCGCAACCGCGAGGCACAAAGTGAGGAGCGCGGCGACACGGCAGGTGAGGGCTGAGGGAGACAAGGTCTTCTAGACCATCGGTACGTCGGCGCCCCTTTGGAGGCGCCTCGACGGATGTCCGCTCAGTGACCCGTCCGGCTCAACGATCCGTCCACCACCGCGCCGCGAGGCGAGGTCCGGCCGCCCGCGCTGCCGATGCTGAACGCGATGATCGCTCCTGCCGCCAGCTCCGCCGCGTGGGGCATGGCCGACGCCTCGACGCGCTTCGACGTCGCCGCGCACAACGTCGCCAACATGTCGACGGAGCCGTTCTCGCCGCTGCGCCCCGACGGCAGCCAGGGCGCGCCCGGCACGATGGACGTCGCGAGCGAGATCGTCGACGGCACGATCCTCGCCCCGGCGGCCTACACCGCCAGCGCGACGATGCTGCGCGTGTCCGACGAGACGCGCGAGTCGCTGCTCGACGTCCTCGCCTGAGCGCGGCGGTTGATATACGCTCGACGCGCCGTCGACGTATGTCCGTGCCGAGCCCCACCACCGCCGCCCGCCGGCTGGATCGCAAGCTGAGCCACATCGCGGCCGGCCGCTACGTGCCCGACGACTTCGTGATCGCCGACGCCAAAGACGCCGACATGGCGTTCGGCGTGGCAGCGCCGGGGCGGCTCCCCGGCGCTCCGGAGGGGGACGCCGGCCCGGGCCGGTATCGCACGCGCCAGTCGTATCTCGACGCGATGCGGGCCGTGGCCGCGCAGGGCGAGATCGACATCCTGCTGACGTCGGCGTCCAACGGCGAGCGCCTGGCCGCGGACGGCTCGCTGGGCGACGAGGTGACGCTCGCGGTCCGCGCCAACGACAGCACCGACATCTGGTTCAGCCGCGGCGCCGGCTACCCGACGCAGCCCGCGCGCCCGTTCCGCACCGTGTCACTCGCCGCCATCGGACCGTTCTGCGACCTGGTGCTCTACGCGATCACGTTCAACAACGACCTGGACCACGACCTGGCGACGCTCGAGGCGTACCGTGCGTTCCGCCAGGAGGCCGCCGCGCGCGGCATCCGGCACTTCCTCGAGGTCTTCAACCCCAACGCGCCGAACGACCTCGCGCCCGACGACGTCGGCGCGTTCGTCAACGACTCGATCGTGCGCGCGCTGGCCGGCGTGACCCGCGCGGAGCGGCCGCTGTTCCTGAAGATGGCCTACAACGGGGCCGCCGCGCTCGCCGAGCTCGTCGAGCACGACGCCTCGATCGTGGTCGGCATCCTCGGCGGCTCGGCCGGCACGACCCGCGACACGTTCGAGCTGCTGGAGCGCGCGCAGGCGAACGGCGGGCGCGTCGCGCTGTTCGGGCGCAAGATCCAGCGCTCGGAGTCGCAGCAGGACCTGGTCGGCCTGATGCGCCCGGTGCTGCGCGGCGAGCTGACCCCGGTCGACGCGGTGCGCGCGTACCACGACGCGCTGGCCGCGGCGGGGATCTCCCCGCAGCGCACGCTCGAGGCCGATCTCGAGCTGAGCGATCCCGTCCTGCGCTCGGAATGACCCCGCGCGCCGGGGTCCTGTGCGCCGGCTCCATCGTCGTCGACATCGGGAAGGTGATCGACCACTACCCGCCGCTCGACCACCTCGCGATGATCGAGGCGGTGTCGCGCAGCACCGGCGGGCCGGGCCTCAACATGGCCGTCGACCTGCGCCAGCTCGGCGCGACGTTCCCGGTCGGCCTGCTGGGCGTGGTCGGCGACGACGCACACGGCGCGTTCGTGCTCGCCGAGTGCGCGCGCCTGGGGATCGACACCGCCGGCGTGCGGACGCTGCCGGACGCCGCCACCTCGTTCACGGATGCGATGGTCGAGCGCGACGGCGGGCGACGGACGTTCTTTCACCACATCGGCGCCAACGCGCACTTCGACCCCAGCCTGGAGGACCTCGCACGCACGCACGCGAAGATCCTGCACGCCGGCGCGCCTGGCCTGCACCCGCTGCTCGACGCCGGCGGCTGGCCGGCGCTCTTCGATCGCGCGCGGGCCGCGGGGCTGCACACCAACCTCGAGCTGGTCAGCCTGGATCCGGAGCGCATGCGCGAAGTCGCCCGGCCCTGCCTGGCGCACGTCGACAGCGTCGTCATCAACGAGATCGAGGCGGGGGCGCTGACCGGCATCGAGGCCGAGGTCCCGGCGCCCGACGCTCCGGTCGACTGGCCGGCGCTCGAGGCGATGGCGCTGCGCCTGATCGAGTGGGGCGTCTCGACGCTCGCCGTCGTGCACTTCCCGGCGGGCTCGGTCGCCGCCGACGCCGGCGGCCGGACGTGGCGGCAGGGCTCCGTCCGCCTGCCTCCCGAGCAGGTCCGCAGCACCACCGGCGCGGGCGACGCGTTCGCCGCCGGCGTCATCCTCGGCCTGCACGAGAGCTGGGCCGTCGCGGACTGCCTACGCCTGGGAGCGGCGTCCGCCGCCACCTGCGTGCGCGGCCCGAACACGTCCGACGGGATCCTCACCGCGGACGCCTGCCTGGCCGCGGCCGACCGCGCCGGCTACCGCGCCGTGTCGTAGAGACCGCGTTCCCAGGAGATTCTCAGCGTCCTTTCGGCTGATGCTGACGCTGGGCGTCGATGGTGATGGGCATGACGATCGGCTTCCCTGAGCGGGCGGCGTGAGCGCTCCCGCCGCATCCGCCGTCACGCGACGGCGGGTCGTCCGCCGGCGCCGACGGCTTCCCGCGCCCGGCCACCCGCTGCTCGTCGACGTCCTGGCCGCGCTGGCTGGGCTCGGTCTGGGCGTCACGCTCGCGCTCGGGATCTCCGCCGAGTCGATCGGCGCGCTGCGGGCGCCGGGCGGCGTCGCGACGGCCGCCGGCCGGATCGCCGGCCTGGCGGCCGGATACGCGATGGTCGTGGTCGTCGTGCTGGTGGCTCGCTTCGGGCCGCTGGAGCGCGCGGTCGGCCAGGACCGGCTCGTGCGCTGGCATCGCCGGCTCGGCCCGTGGCCGCTCTATCTGCTCGTCGCGCACGCGGTCCTCATCACGGTCGGCTACGCGCACGCCGCGCGCGACGGCGTGCTGCACCAATTCGGCCGGCTGTTGTGGACCTATCCGGGCGTGCTCGCGGCGACCGTCGGCGGCGCGCTGCTGATCGCGGCGGGCGTGACGTCCTACCGGCGCGCGCGCCGGCGGATGGCCTACGAGACCTGGTGGGCGGTGCATCTCTACACGTACCTGGCGCTCCTGCTGTCGTTCTCGCACCAGGTCGATACCGGCGCCTCGTTCGTCGGACACCCGGCCGCGCGCGCGTGGTGGACCGCCCTATGGGCCGGAACGCTCGCGCTCGTCGTCGTCGCACGCATCGGGCTACCGGTCTGGCGCTCGCTGCGCCACCGCCTGCGCGTCGTCGCCATCACCCCCGAGGGCCCGGACACGTACAGCGTGTTGCTGCGCGGGCGCTCCCTGCACCGGTTGCCCGTCGCCGGCGGCCAGTTCCTGAACTGGCGCTTCCTGCGCCCCGGCCTGTGGTGGCAGGCGCACCCCTACTCGCTGTCGGCGGCGCCGAGCCGCCGGCACCTGCGCATCACCGTCAAGATCCTCGGCGACCACAGCGCCGCACTCGCGCGGCTGCGTCCCGGCACGGCGGTCGCGATCGAGGGCCCGTACGGCACCTTCACCGCCGACCGAAGGCACGGCGACCGCCTGCTGCTGATCGGCGCCGGCGTCGGCATCACCCCGATCCGCGCGCTGCTCGAAGAGCTTCCCGTGGACGCCGACGTCGTCGTCGCGCTGCGCGGCTCCACCGCGGCCGATCTGGTCCTGCACGACGAGATCGCGGAGCTCGTGGCTCGCCGCGGCGGGCGCCTGCACGCGCTCGCGGGCCCGCGCCGGCGCGTGCCGCTCGACCGTGATGCGCTGACCGCGCTCGTACCCGACATCGCCCGGCGCGACGTCTACGTGTGCGGGCCCGAGCCGTTCCAGGACGCGCTGATCGCCGCCGCCACCCAAGCCGGCGTCCCCGCGACGCACCTCCACCACGAGTCCTTCGCCCTCTGATGAAACGCGCACCGATCGTCCTCACCGCCACCGCCGCCGGGCTGGCCGCCATGCTCGGCTTCCACGCCCACACGCCGCAAGCCGCGACGCCGGCGGCGACCGCGACCGCCAGCGCGTCGTCCTCGACCTCCACGTCGTCGTCGGCCGTGACCGGCGACGCCGTCGCGACGCGCTACGGCGACATCCAGCTCAAAGTGACGATCTCGGGCGGCAAGATCGTCAAGATCGAGGCCGTCGCGCTGCCCTCCGGCGACCCGAAGTCGTACGCGATCTCGAGCTACGCGGAGCCGCTCCTGCGCCAGAGCGCGCTGACCAAGCAGAGCGCCGAGGTCGATGCCGTCAGCGGCGCCACGTTCACCAGTGACGGCTACCGCACCGCGCTGCAGTCCGCGCTGGACAAGGCCGGCTTCCACGCCGCGACCTCCAACAGCGCGTAGGCGCCTACCAGCGAGCTCTCAGGATCCCACCAGCGGGCGCTCAGCGCGGTTCGGCAGGCTGGAGCCATGACCATCTCCCTTCCTTCTTCACTCAGGAACCGCCGAGCGATTGCCGGCGCCGTGGCCGCGCTGGCCGTCGGCGGCGTCGCGGCGGGTTGCGGCTCCACCGCGGCCACCACGAGCACCGGCGCCGCGGTCGCGACCGCGAGCCCCGCCGGGACCCCGCCGGCCGGCGCCCGCGGCGGCGGGCCCGGCATGGGCAGCGAGGTCACCGGCACGGTGGCTGCCAAGGCCAAGGCGGCGGCGCTCGCCAAGTACCCCGGCACCGTCGAGCGCGTCCGGCAGCTCGACGACGGCTCCTACGTCGTACACGTCATCCAGAGCTCAGGCGGCGAGGTCCACGTAGCGGTCTCGAAGGCGTTCGCCGTCACGGGCACCGAGCAGGGCGGGCCGGGCGGCGCCGGGGCGCCGCCCACGTCCACGAGCAGCAGCTAGGCGCCGTAGTCCTCGTCGCTGACCTTGTCGCCCCAGTCGGCGGCGTCAGGATGGTCGGCGTCGACCTCGTTGAGCGCGATGTGGACCATGAAGCGGTTGGGAGCGGCGCCGTGCCAGTGGTCCTCGCCGGGCTCGAACAGGACGCGGTCGCCCGGGCGGATGACCTCCACCGGGCCGCCGCGCCGCTGGCAGCGCCCGACGCCCTCGACGACGTAGATCGTCTGGCCCAGCGCGTGCGTGTGCCAGGCGGTTCGCGCCCCGGGCGTGAAGTGGACGAGGTTGGCCCGCATGCGTGCGGGAGCGGGCGCGGCGGCGACCGCGTCGATGTAGACGTCGCCCGTGAACCACGCGTCCGGGCCCTTCGCGGTGTCGATGCCTCGAGTGATGTCCATGTGATCCTCGCGTTCAGTCGATCAGCGTCGCGGCCTGCAGCGCGGGCACGACGTGGTGCTCGATGGCCGGCGCCAGCTGCCCGGCGTCGCCGTCGCGCCACCAGCACAGCCGCGCCAGCTCCCCCGACACGGCGGGGCGGCCGCTGAGTTGCGCGAGGTACACCGCCATCCGCAACCGCCGCCCCGGCTCGAGCGCCGCCGGCGCCACCACCTCGCGCCACGCGCGCGGCGCCACCGGCGCCACACCGAGCTCCTCCGCCAGCTCGCGCCGCAGGCAGGTCAGGTCGTCCTCGCCGGTGTCGCGCTTCCCGCCCGGCAGGTAGAAGACGTCGGGCGCCGCGCGCTTGCTCACGAGCAGCAGGCGGCGATCCTCGACGACCGCGGCGGCGACGACCTCGATCTCCACCGCCCCCACGATCTCACACGCTCCGGCAAAGTTCAGGATCGCGTACCGATTGCACGGCCGCCGCCGCGGCGCACGCTGGTCGGATACATCGCACCCTCGTCGCCCGCGCCGCCGGCCTCGCGTTCGTCGTCATCGGTCTCGCGGCGGCGCCCGCGCCGGCCGCCCCGGCGTGGTTGGACCAGCAGGCGCCGTTCGGTCACGTGCCGGCGCGTCAGCTCGACGCGCGCGCGGTGATGGCGCCGGACGGGCGGATCGTGTTCGCGCGGCTGGCGCCCGACGGCGCGCTGGAGGTGCGCGAGCGCCCGCCGGGCGGCCCGATCGGCCCCACGATCACGATCCCGCCGGTCACGCTCAACCCCGCGGCCTCACCGCGAGCCATGCCTACGCGGGCGCGGGCCGGCGGACCGTCCAGGCGAGCCTGCGCGACGACGCGGGCAACGCGACCACCGCGTCCGCAGCGCTGACGATCGCCGCGACGTCCGCCGCCCCGCCCACGGGCTCGCCGCGCGATACCCGCGCGCCCGCGCTCTCCCGCCTGTCGGTCAGCCCCCGGCACCCGCTCGCTCGCGCGCCGCCTCACGTTCGCGGTGCGCCGGCTCAGCCGGTGACGCGAGGTGCCGGGGCGGCGCGGCGGCAGACTGTGAAGGTGCGGGTGAGGGTGACCGGGGCGGTCGCCGCTCCCCGCTCGAACCTGACGCGGATGGTCAGGCGGTACGGACCCGGGGAGAAGAGGCGGTGGAGCGGGATCACTCGCCGTTGCAGGAGGCGGATCTGGTGGGTGCCGAGGCGGCGGCGGTCGACGCTGACGCGGATCGTGCTGATGCGCTGGCCGGTGAGCTGGAGCTGGGAGGCGCGCGTGATGCAGCGCGCATTGCTCGCGGTGACGCCCGCGATGCCCGCCTCGCCCGCGTTCGGCGGCGCAGGGCCGGGCGGGACGAACGGCGGCGCGGGTGGCGGCGAAGGACTCGGGAGCGGCGCGACGGGCGGCGGCTCGGGAGTCGGCGGGAGCGGCGGCTCGGGCGGGACGTCGGGGCAGGCCACGGTGGTCGTGAGCAACCCGCCGCCGGTCACCCTGGAGGCGCCGACGGTCCCGGTGGCGGTCGCCGTATTGGTGACGACGGACTGCACGCAGTCCGCCCCGGGCGCCGGCGTCCGGTACGAGCACGCGTAGGTCCAGGTGTCGCCGGGGTCGAGCGTCTGCGCTGACGTGTCGCCGTTCTTGCCGGCCAGCGCAGGCGGGTCGTCGCATCTGTCGTCGCTGACCTTCACGCCGTCCGCCGGGATCGCGACCTGGCCCGGGTTCGTGACGTAGAGCGTGTAGCGCAGCGTGTCCCCGGCCTGCGCGAGTGCGGGGCCGGTCTTCTCGACCGCGATCGCCGGCACGGGCGCCGGGCCCCCGCGCACGTTCACGAACGTGCACGCGGCCTGGTCTCCCGCCTTCAGGCGCAGCCCGTTCCACGCCGCGCCGGAGCGCGGCACGCTCGGCCGGCGCGTCACCGTCCGGCAGCTCACGGTCGAGTCGTAGTCCGCCGGGTCGGTGCCGGTCACCGCCGACTCGCTGACGTCGTACGTGCCGGGCCGGGATCGTGATCCTGTCGCCGTCGCCGGCCGCGGCCTTGACGGTCACGCCGTTGACGATCAGGTCGAAGCGCCCCGGGTCGTCGGACGCCCATAGCTGCTTCTCGACGGTGAGGCTGGCCGGCACCCAGTTGCCGAAATCGCGGCCCGCGACACTCGGATTCGTGGCCAACGCGATCGGCCCTCAGCCGCAGCCGAACAGCCCGCCCGGTCCGTTCGCGAAGCCCCCGCCTGTCCCGGCGTTCGGGAAGGAGCACCTCCACGCGGTGGCCGCGCGCCGGCGCCCGCCCGTCGCGAGCTCTTCGCGCAGCCGGCAGGTCCCCGACGGCGGCCGGATGTCGTCGATCACGTAGTGGCCGCCGTCGTCGGTGACCGCGAACGGCTCGTTGGAGTCGCGCACGCCGTCGTTGTCGTAGTCCGCCCAGATCAGAAAGCGCGGGAGTCCCGATTCATTTCCGTCTCGGACGCCATCGGCGTCGAGGTCGAAGAACTTCGTTCCGGACGCGGAGCAGGTCCCCACGCCGATGGGCGACGGAGCGACGTGGTCCTGCATCTCGGAGGTCTCCGAGTTCGAGGAGCGGGAGTGCATCCAGATCGATGCGAACGCGAAGCGCCTGTCGCCGAACGCGTCCTCCATCAGGGTGCTCAGGTTCAGGGCCACTTCGCTGAAGTCCGCGCCGCCCGTCGCGGTTGAGCTCGAACGTGATCGCCGCGGTCCCGGTCCCGTCCTCGCGCGTGAAGGCCAGGTACAGGAACGTCTCGCTCCCCGGCTGGTCGACCGCCCCCCACGCATCGAGGATGTTGACCTTGCCGGGCGAGACGCCGCCGGCCTCGGTCGTGGTGTCCCAGTCAACCGGGCGCAGAAGCTTCGATCCCTCGGCGAAGGCCGTGTCCCGTGCGTTGTCGTCGGGGGCGTGCACGACGCGCCCGGCCGCCTGCAGCCCCTGCCAGTCGATGTACGGCGCTGCGTCGTCCTGGTCGCCGTCACCGCCCTGGAAGGTGCTCCCGCTCAACGGCGTCGTCGACGCGGGCAGCGGATCCGCGAACGCGGCGGGCGCCGCGAGGAGCGGGCCGCCCACCACGACCACGACGGATCTCACCCAGCGCCCGACTATTGCGGCAGCGTCACAGCGTGCGGGAGGGGGACGCCTCATCCGGACTGGATGATCCGCGCGCCGATCGCTCGTAAGGCGCTACGTCACCTCGATGCTGAACCGCATCCGCCACGGCGCCGCCTGCAGCCCGTCGCCCGAGACGAGCGCGTTGCCGGGCGCGGCCATCGGCTCGAACGAGACGAGCGCTTCCGCGGCCGGCGCGAAGAAGTGCGCGTACGGCGCGCCCTCGAGGAAGTGGACCTCGATCCGCCGGCGCGCGCCCTCGAGCACGAACGGGCCGTCGACGTCGGCCAGCGCCTCGTCGTAGGCGCGCTCGCCGAGCTGCTCGGCGCCGCGCTCGCGCGGCGAGCGCCGGCCGGTGGGGAGGAGCCGATCGTCGAGCTCGAGGCGCGTGGCGGCGCCGACCTCGACGCGCCAGTCCGCGCGTGACTCGCCGGGCAGCTGCAGGAACGGGTGCCAGCCGAACGCCACCGGCGCCTGGCCGAGCACCTCGGTCGTGGTCACCAGCGCGCGCTCGGTCAGCCGGTGCTCGACCCTCAGCGAATGGCGGAACGGGAATGCCGCGACGTCCCAGTCCAGCGTGCCCGCGATCCGGTCGCGCTCCGCCGGCTCGACCGACCAGCCGTGACGCACCTGGGGCAGGCCGTGCATCGGCGACCCGGACGCGTCCCGCCGCGCGTCCGAGACGTCGACCAGCTTCCCGGCCACCTCGAACTGCGTCGCGCTCAGCCGGTTGGCCCACGGGTACAGCAGCGGCGAGCCGGTCGTCTTCCCGGTGCGCACGAAGGTCTCGGCGTCGGCGCGCTGGCCCAGCAGCTCCTCGCCCTCGTGGCGCAGCGAGGTGACCAGCATGGCCGCGGCGGGAGCGACCGTCGCCTCGAGCGAGCCGTTGCGCAGGACAACCGTCACGTTGCCGTGAGCCTAGCCCAGCGTCTCGTCCATTGAGCGCGAGCCGCGAGTGGACGGCGGAGGTCTCAACCAGGACCACCGCCGGGGCATCGAAGTGACCGTGGCCCGCCCGCGCGGTACCGTCCGTTGACGATGGCCGACGTCTACGAGGCGCCCTGCCCGCAATGCGGTAAGCAGGTGTCTGTCACGCTCTTGACGGCAGAGGCCGGCGACCAGCTGGCGGCCGACCGGACGACGTGCCCGGACTGCGGTGCGCCGCTGGTCCGCGCGGTCGACGGGCACGCCGATCGCGGGTGGCGCCTCGGCGACGAGTCCGGCGGCTGAACGCCCGGTATCGCGTGTCGAAGGCCGGGTAGCCTCTCAGACACCCGAAGATCAAACGATCAGGGAATGCCGAGGAGGCAGAGATGTCCGAGCAACACGCGATCGTGGGTGCGCCGCGCGGGGAGCCACTCCCTGAGGGTCGCGTCGGCGTGTGCGTGCGCGTTCCGCTGTCGGGCTGCCCGAGCGGTCGCTGGTCGCGCGACCTGAGCGCGCGCCTGACGACCGAGCTCGTCGGCCACCCGGCGATCGGCCACCTGCGGCTCAACGACCTCGTCCAGGGCAACGAGATCGTGCTCGAGGGCGTCGAGGAACGCGAGGCGCCGCTGCTCTCGGGCCCGCTGCGGCGGGCGATCGATGCGACCAACGCCGCCTGCGCCGACGATCCGCACCCGAGGCCGAACCGGACGCAGCCGGAGGCCGACGCGATCGCTCAGGACGTGCTCGGCGACTGAGGAGCCCGTTCAGTCCGGGCGCGCTCCTGCCGATGTCTGGTGTGTGCGCTCCCTGATCCTGTCGCTGTTCGCGATCGGCGCGTGCGTCGTGCCGGCTGCGGCCCGCGCGAGCGGCCCGATCGACCTCGGCTCTCCGCCGCCGACCTGCGAGGCCGCGCACCTCGACTTCACCGACTCGTCCTGCACGGTCGACACGCGCTACGGGCGCTTTCGGATCGCGCCGAGCGTGGTCCACGCGGGCCAGCAGCTGACCGGCACCGCCGCGCCGGGTGAAGCCGGCTGCGGAGCGGACTCGTCGCCCCCGTGCGCGATCTCGTGGGACGGCTTCCTCGGGGCGTTCCCAGGCGCCAAGCTCAGCGGCTGCGCGCCGACGATGCCGGGCACGTGCACGATCACGGTGCCGAAGGCGACGCCGACCACCCGCTACACGACCGCGCAGGTCGTCATCAACGGCGGCATCTCGCGCAGCTACTACGCGGTGCTCGGCGAGGGCGACTACCAGCTGTCCGGCCACGTCGCCGATCCCGGCGGAAAGCCGATCGCCAAGCTGCGCCTGGAGATCCGCGGGCCCGGCGTGCACCTGTATCGCACCACCGACGCAACCGGCGGCTACAGCGCGATCCTGCATCGCGGCCGCTACACGGTCGCCGCGAAGGCGAAGCCCGTGCGCTCGGCGGGCTGCCGACCGGAGGGTGGGAAGTGCGCGGTGGACCTCACGCGCGACCGGGTCGCGGACTTCGTCCAGCCGACCGCGTGCGACAACCCCAAGCCGTTCTCGCTTCCCGACGTCCCGACCAAGACGCAGGTGATCGGCGGTCACGTCGAGTACACGCGCACGGTGCGGGTCAGCACGCAGGACTGCCTGCTGATGCAAGCGCAGTGGACGCCCGGCGACACGTTCGCGCGCGCCGACTTCGTGAGCCAGGCGCAGGCGACGCTGAGCGTCGACGGGCGCGCGGTCGCGTTCACGTGGCTGGAACTCAACGACACCGACGGGCTCGCCGACCTCGTGTGGCCGCAGTTCCCGTTCGAGGCCGGGCGCCACAAGGTCGACCTGCATGTCGACTACGAGGGCAACTACGTCACCTATCGCGGCACCTACGACCTGCACGTCGTGATCGACGCGCAGGGCGCCGCGCCGCCGGCGAGCTCCGGCAAGCCGCCGTGCCCGGCCGTCGCGGTCTCGCAGAGCGGCGCGCACATCGAGGGTCCGGCCGGCGAGGCCGACTGCGAGCCGTGGGGCCAGCGCGTGACCGACACGATCGAGCCGGCCAGCGCGCTCGACGACACGCCGGACTGCGAGAGCGCGACCACCGGTACGTGCCTGGCGCCCGGGGCCGAGGCCGGCGAGTTCTGGCGCGACGTCCCGCGCTCGGCGGGAACGAGCAACCGGCACGACGTGCCGATCGTGCTGCCGCACGGCTCGGACCGCTGGCACGCGCTGCGCCACCAGGAGAAGCTGCACATCGGCGACGTCCTGTGGGGCACGGGCTACGAGTTCCGGCTCGACGGCGACCGCGGGCACACGTGGACGATCCTCGGCGGGCCGATCGCGCTCGTGGGGCCGACGGAGTTCCAGCCGATGCAGCCCGCCGGGTCCTACGGCACGCACACGAGGATCGTCGGCCCGCGCGGCGGCGAGATCGCGTGGCGCCGCGACGTGGGCACGTTCAGCGGCCAGGGCACGTTCCTGCTGGTGATCCGCCGGCCCAACGAAACGCCGCGCGTCACGAGCCTGCTCCCGGCCGACATTGACATCGACCGCAGCGGACCGCGCTAGCTCCCGATGGAATGAACTCGCCCTGTCGGGCGTCTTGAAGTGCTGCGACTCATGACGAGCCCACACACTTCAAAACGGAGAACCATCCCATGGATGAACGACGTCACACCGGCGCGCGACGGACGGCGCGCCGGCTGGCTGCCGGCGGCGTGCTCGCTGCCGGGCTGATCGCCGCCTCGAGCGTGCCCGCCAACGCGGCGACCACCGCGACGTTCAACGCCGGCGTGCTGAGCGTCACCGGCGACGCCGCCAACAACTCGATCGTGCTCAGCCGCGACGCGGCCGGCAAGCTGCTGGTCAACGGCGGCGCGATCCCGGTCGTCGGCGGCACCGCGACGGTCGCCAACACGTCGCTGATCCAGGCGTTCGGCCTCGCCGGCGACGACGTGATCACGGTCAGCGAGGTCAACGGCGCGCTTCCCAAGGTGAACCTGTTCGGCGGCGCCGGCAACGACACGCTCACCGGCGGCTCGGGCGCCGACCAGCTCTTCGGGCAGGCCGGCAACGACACGCTGCTCGGCAAGGGCGGCAACGACCTGCTGTTCGGCGGCAACGACAACGACACGCTGACCGGCGGCGACGCCACCGACCAGGTCTTCGGGCAGGGCGGCAACGACCGCATGATCTGGAACCCCGGCGACGACGACGACCTCAACGAGGGCGGCGCGGGCACCGACACGGTCGAGGTCAACGGCGGCAACGGCGCCGAGCAGTTCAGCGCCACGGCCAACGGCACGCGGGTCCGCTTCGACCGCATCACGCCGGCGCCGTTCTCGATCGACATCGGCACGTCCGAGAACCTCGTCCTCAACGCCAACGGCGGCGACGACAGCTTCTCCGCGACCGGCAACCTGGCGCCGCTGATCAAGATCACCGTCGACGGTGGCACGGGCAACGACACGCTGCTCGGCGGCAACGGCAACGACACGCTGCTGGGCGGCGACGGCAACGACTTCGTCGACGGCAACCAGGGCAACGACGTCGGCCTGCTCGGCGCGGGCAACGACACGTTCCAGTGGGATCCGGGCGACGGCAGCGACACCGTCGAGGGCCAGGACGGCGCCGACACGCTGGCGTTCAACGGCGCCAACATCAACGAGCGGATGGACGTCTCGGCCAACGGGTCGCGCGTGCGGTTCACACGTGATGTCGCGAACATCACGATGGACCTCAACGACGTCGAGTCGATCGTCGCGCGGACGCTCGGCGGCGCCGACAACGTCACGGTCAACGATCTCTCGGGCACCGACGTGACGAGCGTGACGACCGACCTGGCCGGCAACGGCGGCGTCGACGACGGCGCGGCCGACAACGTCATCGTCAACGCCACCAACGGCGACGACGTGGCGACGATCGCCGGCGCCGGGACCAGCGCTCAGGTGACCGGCCTGGCCGCCCAGGTCTCGGTGACGGGCGCCAGCGCCGCCACCGACCGGCTGACGGTCAACGCCCTGGCCGGAGACGACGTGCTCGACGGATCCGGCGTGGCCGCCGGCTCGATCCTCCTGACCCTCGACGGCGGCGACGGCGACGACGTGCTGATCGGCGGCGCAGGTGCCGACGTGATCCGCGGCGGCGCCGGCGACGACGTGCTGATCGGCGGGCCGGGCGCCGACATCCTCGACGGCGGCACGGGCGACAACGTCGTGATCGACTCGTTCGCCGCGAACGCGGTGACGTCGGCGACCGCGGCCTCACCGAGCTGGCTGGCGAGCCACGCCCGCACCGTGCGTGGCAAGACGGTGCTGACGGTGGACGGCGCGGACCGCACGCTGCCCCGCGCCAGCCTCGCCCAGATCACCCGCAACGCGAGCTAAGCGCTCACCGCGGCGCCAGGACCCGCGGGTTCTGGCGCCGCCGCGGCGAGCGCGGCGGGCTGCTCGTTGCGGCGCGGAGCGCGCACCGCGACGTAGGCCGCGACGACGACCAGGATCCCGGCCGCGACCAGCAGCGCGGACGACGTGGCGTCGACGAACGCCTGCTGGGCGGTGGCGGCCAGGCGGGCTCCGGCCGGGCCCGCCCGCTCGATCGGCGCGGCCTGGACGAAGGCGATCGACTGGCGCGCTCCCGCGGCCACGGCGTCGGGCAGCCCGACCAGCGCCTGCGCGATCCCGGCGCGGTAGCGGTCGTTGAGGACGCTGCCGAGCAGCGCGATGCCGAGGGCGCTGCCGAACTCGCGCGAGACGTCGTTGACCGCCGAGGCCACGCCCTGCTTGGCCGGCGGCAGCGACGAGACGATCGCGGTCGTGGCCGGCGCGGCGGCCAGCGCCATGCCGACGGCGAAGACGACCAGGCCCGCGGCGAACAGCGCGTAGTGGAAGCTCACGCCCTGGAGCGACAGGATCGCCAGTCCGGCGGCGATCAGCAGCAGGCCGGTGCTGCCGAGGCGGTTGATGCCGACCCGGTCGGCGAGCGCGGGCGCACGCCGCGACAGCGGGATCATCACGACCGGCATCGGCAGCATGGCCAGAGCCGCCTTCAGGGGCGAGAGGCCGGCGACGAACTGCAGGTACTGCAGCATGATGAAGAAGAAGCCGAAGGCGGCGAGGAACTGCGCGGTCAGCGACAGCGAGCCGGTGCCGAAGCCGCGCAGGGCGAACAGCCGCGGGTCGAGCATGGGCTGGCGCTGACGCAGCTCCCACCAGGTCAGCCCGCTCAGCGCGAGCACGCCGCCGATCAGGCCGGCGAGGACCAGCGCGTCGGTCCAGCCGCGCGTCGGCCCTTCGATGATGCCGAACACCAGCGCCGTGACGCCCGTCAGCGACAGCACGGCACCGACGGGGTCGAGCGGCACCGGATCGGCGTCGCGGGAGCTCGGCACCACGCGCAGGGTCCCGATCAACGCGAGCGCGGCGAGCACGACGTTGAGCGCGAAGAACGAGCTCCACGAGAAGAACTCGAGCAGCACGCCGGACCCCAGGAGGCCGATCACCGCGCCGCCGCCGGCCACGCCGACCCAGACGCCCACGGCGCGGCCCTTCTCCTCCTCGGGGAACGAGGTCGTGATGATCGACAGGGTGGTCGGCATCACGAGCGCTGCGCCGACGCCCATCGCCGCGCGCAGGGCGATCAGCGTGTTCGGCGACTGCGCCAGCAGCGCGCCGGCGGCCGCGAGGCCGAACACGATCAGCCCGGCCACCAGCACCCCCTTGCGCCCGTACCGGTCGCCCAGCGCGCCGGCCGGCAGCAGCAGGCCGGCGAAGACCATGGTGTAGGCGTCGACGATCCACTGCAGCTGGCCCTGGGTGGCGCCCGTGTCGCGCGCCAAGCTCGGCAGCGCGACGTTGAGCCCGCTGACCGCCGAGACCACCATCATCAGCGCGAGCGCCACCACACCGAGCACCTGCCGCCGCTGCCGAGCCGCCAGCCCTGCCGATCCCGACTCCACAGTAGAATTCGTCATGTGGTGAATTCTACAGTCGATGAATTCGTCGTCAAGGTGACTTCATGACGAGTCGTGCGCGTCCGAGCGGGCGCCGCCCCGGCGACAGCGGCACCCGTGAGCTGATCGCGGCGGCGGCACGGCGGCAGTTCGCCGAGCTGGGCTACGACCGCACGTCGCTGCGCAGCGTCGCGCGCGAAGCGGGCGTCGATCCCTCCCTGATCTCGCACTTCTACGCCAGCAAGCAGCAGCTCTTCCTCGCCGTGCTCGAGCTGCCGTTCGAGCCCGCCGACGTGCTCCCGCGCATCGTCGGCGGGCCTCGCGACGAGATCGGCCTGCGGCTCGCGCGCTTCGTCGTGGGCCTGCTCGAGTCCGAGGAGGGCCGCCGGCGCATGACCGCCATCGTGCGCGCCGCCGCCTCTGAACCCGAGGCCGCGCGGCTGGTGCGCGAGCTGATCGGCACGCGGCTGCTCGGTCCGATGGCCGAGGCCCTCGGCGTCGACGACGCCCGCACCCGCGCCGCCTTCTGCGGCGTCCAGGTGGTGGGACTCGTGATGTCGCGCTACATCGTCGCCGTCGAGCCGCTCGCCTCGCTGGAGCCCGAGCAGGTCGTCGCGACGATCGCCCCCAACCTGCAACGCCTGCTGGCCGACCCGCTCCCCTAGGACGCGGCCGGCTCGCGATCGAGCAGACTCCCCCGCATGCATGCCGCCGTCGTCCACTCCTTCGCGCAGCCACCCCGCTACGAGACCGTCCCCACCCCGGAGCCCGCCGGCGAGCACGAAGTCCTCGTCGACGTCCTCGCCTGCGGACTGCATCCGCGCGTGCGCTCCGCCGCCGACGGCTCGCACTACACGAGCACCGCGACGCTGCCGCTGATCCCCGGCATCGACGGCGTGGGTCGCGCCCGGAGCGGCGAGCTCCTGTACTTCGTCCTGCCCGACACGCCGCACGGCGCGATGGCCGAGCAGGCCGTCGTCGATCGCCGCCGCAGCGCGCCGCTGGCGGAGGACGTCGACCCCGCGACGATCGCCGCCGGCATGAACCCCGCGATGTCGTCGTGGCTGGCGCTGCGCAAGCGCATCGACTTCGCACCCGGCGCCAGCGTGCTCGTCCTCGGCGCGACCGGAAACGCCGGCCAGATGGCGGTCCAGGTCGCCAAGCGCCTCGGCGCCGGCAGCGTCATCGCCGCCGGCCGCAACCCCGAGCGCCTCGCCGCGCTCCCCGCCCTCGGCGCCGACGTCACCGTCGCGCTCGCCGGCGACGCGCTCGGCGGCGTCGCGGCCGACGTGGACGTCGTCCTCGACTACCTGTGGGGCGCCCCCGCCGAAGCGGCGATGATCGCGCTCGTCACGCACCGCGCCGACCGCAGCCGGCCGCTGGAGTGGATCCAGATCGGCTCCGTCGCCGGCCCTCTCGCGTCCGTCCCGTCGGCCGCACTGCGCGCGGCCAACCTGCGCGTCCTCGGCTCGGGCCAGGGCTCGCTCGCCACCGAGACGATCGTCGCCGAGCTCCCCGCACTGGCGGGCGAGCTCACCAGCGGCACCCTGGACGTGCATGCCACGCCCGTCGCGCTCAGCGACGTCGAAGCCGCCTGGAGCGCTCCCGCGCTGCCGGGCACCCGGATCGTGTTCACGCCCTGACGCGATCGCATCATCCGATCAGGGCGATGCCGGCGGCGACGCGACGATCGACGATGGGCGTATGGACCCTCCCACCACAGAATTCTCCGCGGAGCGCGCACGCGAGATCGGCGCGGCGATCGGCATCGATTGGGACACGGCTCCGTTCGACGTCGAGCAGTTCCGCGCCGGCATGAACGTCGAGCTCGAGCACGGGCGCGGCAACCCGCTCACGAACGTGACCGACGACGACGCGACGGTGACCGGCAAGATCGCCCTGGCCCATCTGAACGAGTTCCCGGACTACTACACGCGGCTCGAGCGGATGGAGGCCGAGGCTGAGCGCGAGCACGCGGGCCGTCAGGTTCGCGGGACATCGGGCTGACGGAGCGGCTCAGCGGTCGACGGGCTTCTCGCCGCGCTTGCAGCAGCCACCGCGTGCCGCCTGCGCAGGATCATCATCCGCTCCGACAGCCAGGCGATCAGCGCGCTCAGGAGCATGCCGACGATCCCGTAGATCACCATCGCGAACAGCACCGAGGTGTCGAGCACCGAGTCGCCGTTGAGGTTCACCGGCTCGAACAACCCCCGGAACGGCGCCATCACGCGGTCCAGGCTCCGGTAGACCCACTCGGCGAACGGCGCGTCGGGGTTCGCGCCGAAGAGCAGCAGGAAGAACCCGACGACGAGGATGGCGAGCGCCACGAGCACGAACGCGTAGACGAGGTAGGAGAGCGCGCGAGCGACCCGCACGATCGAAAGTGAGGCGTCCATGTGTTCCTTTCCGCGGGCGTTCGCGTCCGTCACGGAACCGCCCGCCGAGTGAGGTTGCCGACGATGAGCGAGACGACGGTGACGAGATAGATCTGGCCGATCAGCGCCTCGAACACGGCGAGCGTGTGCCCGACATCCGTGCGTGCGGTGATGTCGCCGTAGCCGACCGTCGTCAGGGTCGTGAAGCTGAAGTACACGCAGTGCGAGACCGTCGCGGTGACCCCTCCGGCGAAGACCGGGCCGTCGCCGGACCGATCGATCGCGCCGAACACGAACGCGAACAGCATGCCGAGCAGCATGTAGAGCGACAGGACGCCGGTGACCGCCTCGAGGCGCACCTCTCCGCTCGCGCGCAGCTTGCGCAGGACGCCGAGCGCGACGGCGGGCGGACCGAGCGCGACGACGCAGGCGTTGACGATCCGCGCCTCCCCGTCCCCCACGGTGCCGGTGAACGCGCGCACCAGCGCCACCGCCACACCCGCGCCGGCGATTCCCCAGGCGAGCACGCGCAGCGGACGCGCCAGGCCGGCGATCCGGAACGCGAGCACCAGGCTCAGACCGAGCAGGACGCTGACCGTGATCTCCTCGGCGCCGCTCGGCGGTAGTGCTCCCTGGACCAGCACGGAAGCCGTGACGAGCACGAGCAGCATCCCGTAGCGCGACCACGGCTCTTCCGCCATGCCCGCAATGGCATCCGAATGCGCGCCGGGCGGCAAGGGTGCCCGCTTCTCTCTCGCCGGGAGGCCCGCACGCGCCCGCTCGGAGCGGTGGTGTGCGCGCCCCCCGGCCAGGCGGGCACGCGCCCTTGGCCGCCCGCTGCGCGGGGTGCATGCTGGATCGGCAACGTGACCCCCGATACCGCACACGCATTCGAGCTCGCCCGGCGGCACGGGCCGGCGGTCGCGCCGGCGCCGCTGCCGGACACCGAGCCGCCGCGACCGCGTCCCGGCATGGTGCCGCGCGCCTCACTGGTGCGGCGGCTGATCGCCTGCCGCGACGAGCCGATCGTCGTCGCGGCGGCGCCCGCCGGCTACGGCAAGACCACGCTGTTCGCCGAATGGGCGATGCGCGACGACCGGCCGTTCTCGTGGATCACGCTCACACCCGGCGCCGGCGACGAGCAGGTCGGCGAGGTCGTCGGCATCCTGCGCGAAGCCGCCGTCTCGGGACGGCCGCAGGTGATCGTGGTCGACGACGCCCACGCCGTGCCCGCGGGCGCGATCGGCGCGCTGCTCGACGCCGGCGCCCGGCTCCCGCGCGGCGCGCTGCTGGCGCTCGCGACGCGCAGGCTGCCGGCGGCGCCGACCGCCCGCCTGCGCGCCCATCGTCTCGTCGTCGAGTTGACGGCTCGCGAGCTGTCGATGACGCGGCTCGAGACCGCGATGTTGCTCGATGCCGCCGGGCTTCGGCTCGACGCGGCGCGCGTCGACCGCCTGCTCGAGCGCACCGGAGGCTGGCCGGCGGCGCTCTACCTGGCCGCGCTGTCGCTCGGCGGCGTGTCCGACATCGACGCGGCGATCGACCGTTTCGACGGCGCCGACCGCCTCGTCGCCGACTACATCCGCAGCGAGCTGCTGTCCGGGCTCTCCGATCAACGACGGGCGTTCCTGCGGCGCAGCTCGATCCTCGACGTGCTGTCGGCGCCGCTCTGTGACGCGGTCCTCGACGGCACCGGATCGGCGGCCATCATCGAGTGGCTGGTCCGAGACGGCATGCCGATCGAGCCGCTCGATCGCTGCGACGTGCGCTTCAGGTATCACCCGCTGCTCGCCGCGATGCTGCGCGCCGAGCTCCGCAGGCTGGAGCCGGCGCTCGAGCGGCCGCTGCAGCGCCGGGCCGCGGACTGGCTCGCCGACGACCAGCCGGTCGCCGCGCTCGGCCACGCCATCGCCGGCCGAGACCCCGAGCTCGCGGGCCGGCTGCTGTGGTCGCTCGCGCCGGGCTACGCGGTCTCCGGTCGCGACGAGCAGCTGCGGGAATGGCTTGCCTGCTTCCCCGCGTGCCAGATCATCACGCATGCCCCGCTCGCGCTGGCCGCCGCCGTGTGCCACCTCGCGCAGCAGCGCCGCATCGAGGCGACGCGCGCGGTCGAGAGCGCCGAGCGGGCGCTGGAGGCGCTCCCCGACGCCGGTGAATGGCCGGCGGCGGCGGCGCTGCTGCGAGCCTGCATCGCGCGCGACGGCGTGCTCCAGATGGCCGAGGACGCGCGCCGCGCGCGCGAGCTGGCACCCCCCGGCGGCGCGTGGGAGAGCGTCGGACTGCTGCTCGGCGGCGTCGCGCATCAGCTCGCGGGCGCGGCCGGGCCGGCACGCGCCGCGCTCGAGGAGGCCGCGTCCCGCGCCGGCGAGAGCACCGCCTTGGTCACCGTGCTCTGCCACGCGCAGCTTGCGCTGCTGGCCGCCGACGGCGCGAACTGGGACGAGGCCGATCTCCATGCCTGCGCCGCGTCGGCGGCACTGCCGCACGTCTCCGGAGCCGTCGGCGCGCTGGTGCTCTCGGTCTCCGCGGCGGTCGCCGCCCATCGCGGGGAGATCGCCCGCGCCGGGCGCGATGCGGCTGGAGCGGCGCGGCTGCTCGCGGGCGTGACGGACTTCGCGCCGTGGCTCCTCGCCGAGGCCCACGTCTGGCTCGCGCGGGCGGAGATCCAGCTCAGCAACGGCCCGACGGCCCGGATGCTCCTCGCGCGCGCCGCGCGGCTCCAAACCCAGGTTCCCGACGCGAGCGTGCTCGCGCGCTGGGTGCACGATTGCTGGGCGCGCGCGGACGCCTTCGCGGCGAGCGCGACGGGAGACGGACCCGCGCTCACGAACGCGGAGCTGCGCGTGCTCAGGCTGCTGCCGAGCTGCCTGTCGTTCCGCGAGATCGGCCAGCTCCTACACGTCTCACCGAACACGGTCAAGACCCAGGCGCTGGCGGTGTACCGCAAGCTCGACGTCTCGTGCCGCTCGGAGGCCGTGGCACGAGGGCGCATCGCAGGGCTGATCGGCGGGTGAGCGCGGCGTGGACACGCTCACGGTGTGGCAGTTCGACGCTCCCGGAGGCGCCGACGAGGTGCTCCCGCAGCTCGAGCGGCTGGCGGCCGACGGCGTCGCGCGCGTCGACGACGCCGCGCTCGTGTCGTGGCCGCTCGGACGCCGTAAGCCGTCGACGCGGAACCTCGGCACCCTCGTCGGGCAGGAGGGCCATCTGTGGGGCGGCTTCTGGGGCGTCCTGCTCGGGCTCGTGTTCCTGGTCCCGCTCGCCGGTCCGGCGCTGGGAGCCGCGGCGGGCGCCGTCGCCGGCAGCCTCGCCGACTTCGGGGTCGGCGATGACTTCGTCGTGCGCGTGCGCACCGCGGTCGGCCCCGGAACCTCGGCGGTGTTCGTCGTCAGCACGCGGGCATCTGCGGACCGGCTAGCGAACGAGCTTCACGGCGTCGGTGTGCGCGTCATCCGCGCAGACCTCTCGCTCGCGCAGGCCGCGCGCCTGCGTGACGCGCTCGGCGAGGAGTGAGCGCGATCACGTCGCGCCCGCGGCCGGGGGCGCGTCGCCGGCCGGGGGCGCGTCGCCGGCCGGGGGCGCGTCGCCGGCCGGAAGGGCGTCGCCGGCCGGAAGCACGTCGCCGCCGGCCGGAAGCACGTCGCCGCCGGCCGGAAGCGCGTCGCCGGCCGGAAGCACGTCGCCGCCGACGGGAAGCGCGTCGCCGGCGGCCGCGAGCGCCTCGCCGGCGGCCGCAAGCGCGTCGCCGCCGGCCGCGAGCGCGTCGCCGGCCGCAAGCGCGTCGCGGCCTTCGAGCCGCTGACGGCGCCGCAGGAACCGCCGCGCGGCGTGCTCGACCTTGACGTCGGCGTTGCGCGAGCGGTCGCGGATCTCGTCGGTGACCTGATCGGCGAAGCCCGCGCCCTGCTTCGCGATCGCATCCGAGACGCTCGGGCTCTGGGCGATCTCCTCGACCAGCGTCCACATCGCCGCGCTCTCGCGCAGCCGTTTGACCACGTCGTCGGCCATGCGGGCCACGCCCTCGTCGACGACGCTGCTCTCGACGACGCGTGCGACCAGCCGTTGCATCCCGGCGCTCTCGAGCGCGCTCGTCAACATCTGCTCGACGCGCGGGCTGTCGAGCACCAGCTCGACGATCCGCTCGAGCTCGGGCCCTTCGAGCACGCGTGCGGCCAGTTGCTCGGCGATGCCGCCGGCGAGCAGGCGGTCGGCGATCAGCTGCGCGCCGCCGGCGACGTCGAGGCGATCCAGCGCGCGGTCGAGCACGCCGCCCGCCTGGAGCTCGTCAGCCGCGCGCTCGATGACCTCGAAGCGGACGACGTCGCGCGTCACCGCTCCCACGAGCCGGCCACTCAGCGCGCGTTCGACGGCCTGCTCGGCGACGTCGCTCTCGAGCACCCGCGCGACCACGATCTCGGCGTAGGCCGAAGCCAGCGCCGCCTCGAGCAGCGCCACCGTCGCACTGCCGGCCGCGGCGGTCAGCTGCCGCCGCGCGCCGCGCACGACCACCACCGCCGGCCGCGCGACCACGCCGCCGGTCGCGAGACCGGCGGACGCGAGTCGCCGCACGTCGCGTTCGATGCGCCCGGGAGCCATCACCGCCGTCCGAACTCAGGAGTTCAGCACCTTGCGCTTTTCGGCCTCGAACTCCTCGTCGGTGAGGATGCCGTCGCTGTGCAGGCTGGCGAGCTGCCGCAGCTGCTCGATGCGATCCTCGCCGCTGTCGGCGGGCGGCGGCGCTGCCGGAGCGGGCGGCGGCGCCTCGTAGACCTCCTGCGCGCCCCAGCGCCGGGCCTGCCGCCGAGACACGCGATTGCTCACGGCGGTGGCGGTGCCGGCGACGACGGCGGTGCGGGCGACCCCGCGTAGCAATCCGGGCATGGTGAATCCTTCCTATCAGTTGGTGGCCTCGACGGCTTCGAGCGAGGCGATCAGCTCCTCGACCGGGATCCGCCCGCTGGCGACCATCTGCGCGCCGGAGCGGCGCAGCGCGGCTGCGATCGGGGCGATCCAGCGGTTCTCCCAGATGAGCACCGCCGCGGTCGTACCGGGTTCGAGCGCCGAAGCCGCCTCCTCGAGATCGTCCGGCCCGAGCAGCCCCGACATGGCGCCGTCGAACTCCGCGAAGCTGTCGTCGCTGAATGCGCCGAGGTCGAGCGTTCCGACCGTGCCGTCCTCGTCCTTGGCGAGGAAGGCGATGTCGAGGATCCGGATCATCCCGCGTTCGACCAGGTCGACGATCATCGGCGCTGCCTCGCCGCTGGGCTCGCCGGTCGACCACTCGAGCACCACGTAGTCGATCGGGCCGATCTCGTCGGCGGGATCGTGTGTCATCGATACCTCCTTAAGTCGCGGTACGACCACGATCCGTCGCCGGCCCGCGCGTCGCATCATCCGAAGTGGGTGAGGCTCCGGGAGCCCGGCGGACGGGTGCCCACCTCTCCTGCGGACACCGGCGCACGTCATTGCCCGCACGCGGCGCGGAGGCGATGCTTGGCGTCGAGTCAGGCCAGCCCGATCGAGGAGTGATCATATGTGCCGCTGGAATGCGTACTTCGGCCAACCGGTCGTGATCGACGAGCTGCTGTATCGCACGCAGCACGGCTTGATCGACCAGAGCCGGCACGCGCGGATGGGCGTCGAGACCACCAACGGCGACGGGTTCGGGATCGGCTGGTACGGGGCCGGCAACGGCGGTCTCCCCGGGCGCTACCGCAGCGTCACGCCGGCGTGGAGCGACGCCAACCTGCGCGATCTCGCCGCGCACATCGAGTCGCCGCTGTTCATCGCCCACATCCGCGCCACGACTGGATCACCGGTCCAGCAGACCAACTGCCACCCGTTCCGTCACGGGCGCTGGCTGTTCGTCCACAACGGCGCGATCAACGGGTTCCACCAGATCCGGCGCGAGCTGCTGCTGCAGGTCGAGCCGTCGCTGTTCGACGCCATCTCGGGCTCGACCGACTCCGAGGTGCTCTTCTACCTCGCCCTCACGCACGGGCTGCAGGACGACCCGCTGGGCGGCGTCGAGCGCGCGGTCGGGGCGATCGAGACGACCGGGCGCGCGCACGGCATCGAGCATCCCGTCCAGATGACGCTGGGCTTCAGCGACGGCGAGCGGCTGTGGGCCGTCCGCTATTCGAGCGAGGGCCGCTCGCGGACGCTGTTCATGTCCGCGGACCGCAAGACGGTGCAGGCGCTGCATCCTGGCAACCCACGCTTCGCGCGACTCACCGACGAGGATCGGATCATCGTGTCCGAGCCGCTCTCGGACCTGCCCGGCGTGTGGCTGGAGGTCTCCGAAGCGACCGCCCTGATCGTGCAGCCCGGCGCTGACGAGCGGATCGCGTTCCGCCCCCAGGCGCCCGCGATGGTGTAGGACCTCAGCGCGCGGGGGCGGCTCGCGGAGCGGTCGTGGTGGCGGCCCCGAGCGGGACCTCGCCGCGAACGCGCGTGCCGCGCCCGGGTGCGGACTCGATCGTCAGCCGTCCACCGATCGCTTCGATCCGGTCGCGCATGTTGCAGATGCCGCCGGTGATGGGGTGTCCCGACGGGTCGAATCCGCAACCGTCGTCGCGCACCTCGAACGCCAGCCGATCGGTCTGATCGAGTGAGATCCAGACGCCGGTGGCGCCGCACGCGTGCTTGAACGCGTTCTGCACCGCCTCCAGACAGGTGAAGTACACCGCGGTCTCGATCTCGGACGGCAGTCGAGCGACGCCATGGGTGATCAGCCGGATCGGCAGCGGCGCGTCGGACACGGCGCTGTGGAGCGCGTCGGAAAGGCCACGGTCGCTCAGCACCGCCGGGTACACGCCGTGGGTCAGCGAGCGCAGCTCGTGCAGCGCCAGCTCGGTCTCCTTGCCGAGTTCGCGGAGCGCCGTGCACCCTCCGGCCGGATCGCGCTCGGCGAGCTCCTCGGCGAGCGTGAGCCCGATCCGCAGCGCGATCAGCCGCTGCTGCGCGCCGTCATGGAGATCGCGCTCGATCCGCGAGCGCTCCTGATCGGCCGCCCGGGAGATGCGCTGGCGCGATTCCTCCAGATCGGCGAGCGAGCGCGCCAGCCGGCGCACCAGGTGCTCGTGCCGCAGCGCGGAGAGCAGGAGCGCGCAGATCGCGTCGAGCAACTCGCGGTCGTCACACAGCGCCGGATCGTGCACGAGCGCCGCGATCGGGCCGTCCTCGTCGTCGATCTGCGTGAAGGCGCGGCCGTGCTCGGTCGCCGCCGCCCGCGTCGTGCTGCGGCCCTCGGCGTCGCGCCAGCGGCCAGTCTCGTCGTCGGGGACCAGCAGTTCGACCGACGGATCGTCCAGCCCCACGGCGAGCGCGTCGCGCAGTCCGCACGCGTCGACCGGCCGGACGAGCGCGGGGCTGAGGCGGCTGAGCACGTCGCCGACGAACGCGCGGCGCCGCAACAGCCCGACCAGGAAGGCCGCAGCGATGCCGGGGATGCTCAAGGCCCAGAGATCACCGAGGCTGCGGGTGAGCCCATCGGAGATCGCAAGCCGGCGCGTCACCAGATAGGCGACCAGCAGGGCGGTCGAGAGGGCGCTCATCGCGATCACGCTCTCCGTCATGCGGCGCCGCAGCACCCCGGCCGCACGCCGGTGGTGCGCGAGCGCGCCGATCACGCCGACGAGCAGCAGGACGGACACCGCCTCGCGCAGCGGCACGACGAGGTCGGCGAGGAAGTCCGGCGACTGGCCGAACAGGAGGAACGCGTTCCGCGGGCAATCGGCGCTACAGGTCGCCCACGGCGTGTCGACCGGATAGGCGCTGGCGAACGGTGCGGAACCGATGTAGAAGGAGAGCACGACGAGCACGATGCCGCCGAAGAGCGCGCGGTCGAGCCGCAGGCCCAGGCGACCGTCGGGAAAGGCCAGCATGAGGTAGCACAGCAGCGGGAAGATGAGCCACGCCGAAACCCGGCCGATGCTGTACGGGACGCTCGCGGACGCCTCGCCGAGGGCGGTGAGCGACCACACGAGCCCCGCGCCGGCGAGCAGGATGCCGAAGCGGTACGTCTCACGAGAGCGGGTCGCGTACAGACCCGTGGCCACCGGCAGGCCGATCACGAGCCCCTCCAGCAGCACCCGCCACAACCGCTGGTCCGGAGGCGTCGCCGCGGACACGAGCGCGACCGCGACCACGCCGAGCACACCTGCCGCGACCGCTACGGCAATCGGAGCGAGCGGTCGCCACGCGCGCATGGGTGGCGGTCGACCGTGGCGAAGGGTAAGCGCGTTCATGACCTCGGCGGCCGGCATCGAACTGAACTCAACCATCCTCCACCTACTGGTAGAACCGTGTAAACTACGTAGAGCCCCTCCGGTCCGGTCCGGCCACGTCGCGATCAGCGGCGGCGGTGGGCGATCCACAGGCCCCGGAGCAACCGCGGCGTCAACCAGTGCTTCTCGACCACGGCGGAGGCGCCGCACGACCGCGCGCGCTCCGCCAGCTCGCGCGAGTCCGTCGCCGAGGCGAGAACGATCACGGTCGACGAGTTCGCCGCGGTGAGCCGGCTCGCCACCTCGATGCCGTCGACGCCGGGCATGCGGACGTCGAGGATCACGACGTCCGGGTCGACGTCCTGCACGAGGTCCAGCGCGGCTTGACCGCCCGTCGCCTCGCCGACCAGTTCGAAGCCCGGGGTCCGGGCGATGATCGCGCCGGCCACCCGTCTGAAGATCGGTTGGTCGTCCGCCGTCACGATCCGGATCGTGCGCGCGCTGCTGTCGCCTCGGAGAACGGGCATCTGCTGTCTGCCATGCAGCGTCGCGGGCGCGGCGCAACGCCGCAATGGGGTACACACCGAGACGATCGGGATGCCTGCTTCCCCGGCGGCCGCATCGCGGCACGCGCGGGAGTACTGTCCGGGCTGTGTCGATCCGGATCGCGCTCGGCGATGACAGTCTGATCGTCCGCGAAGGCATTCGCCACATGCTCGAGGGTGACCCCGCGATGGAGGTGGTGGCGACGGTCGGAGACGTGGCGACGCTGCGCGAGGTGTGCAATCGCGAGCTGCCCGATGTCGTCCTGACCGACATCCGGATGCCGCCCACCAACCAGGACGACGGCATCCGCTTCGCGGCCGAGTTGCGCGACACCCACCCGGAGATGGGCGTCGTCGTGCTCAGCCAGTTCTCCGACCCCATGTACGCGCTCGCGCTGCTCGAGCGCGGCTCCGAGCGCCGCGGGTTCCTGCTCAAGGAGCGCCTGCACAATCGCGCCGAGCTGACCGCCGCGATCCGCGCCGTCCACGAGGGCGGCTCGATGATCGATCCCAAGGTCGTCGAGGCGCTGGTGCACGCGCGGACGCTTGCGGCGCACTCGCCGCTGAGCGAGCTGACCGCGCGCGAGCGCGAGGTCCTCGGCGAGATCGCCCAGGGGAAGAGCAACCCCGCGATCGCCGAGTCGCTCTTCCTCACCAAACGAGCCGTCGAGAAGCACATCAACGCGATCTTCCTCAAACTCGGCCTGACCGACGCGCAGGACGCCAGCAAGCGCGTCAAGGCGACGCTGATGATGCTCGCGGAGACCGGCTTGAAGCCCTACGAGCCCGACTGACCTCGCGCGGGGTGCGAACGCGCGCGGCACCCACAGGCACGCACCTTTGGGCGCCCGCGCCGGCGCTGCCATGCTCGCGCCGATTCACCGCGTTCAAGGAGCGTCATCGATGGCCACCACCTCGCACCCCGCGCCGTTCACCGGCCAGGACTTCGCCGCGCGCATGCGCCGCGCCGCAGAGCAGGCGCAGGCGGCCGGCCTGACCGGCCTCCTGGTCGCGCCGGGGCCCGACCTCTTCTACCTGACGGGCTATGCGCCCGTCGCAATCACCGAGCGGCTCACACTGCTCGTCCTCCAGGCGGGCCGTGAGCCGGCGATGATCGTGCCCGTGCTCGAGCGACTCGACGCCGAGCGCGCCCCCAGCGCCGCCGCGATCGCCCTCACCGACTGGACCGACGGCAGCGACCCCTTCGCGGCCGCGGCGCCGCTGCTCGACCCCGCCGGGAGGTACGCGATCTCCGACGCAGCATGGGCGCTCCAGCTGCTCGGGCTGCAGGGAGCGCTGCCCCAGACGCGCTTCGTCGCGATGACCGCCGCGCTGCCCATGCTGCGCGCCGTCAAGGACGCCGCCGAACTCGGGCGCCTGGAGGCCGCCGGCGCCGCCGCCGACGCGTGCTTCGAGGCGATGCTCGGCGTGTCGTTCGCGGGACGCAAGGAGACCGAGGTCGCCGCCGACCTCGCGGACCTGCTGATCGGCCACGGCCACTCCCAGGTCGATTTCACGGTCGTGGGATCGGGGCCGAACGGCGCCAACCCCCATCACGAGGCAGGCGACCGGACGATTGAGGCCGGCGACATGGTGGTGCTCGACTTCGGCGGGCTCAAGGACGGCTACGGCTCCGATACGTCACGCACCGTGCACGTGGGGACGCAGCCGACGGACGAGGAGCGGGCGGTGTACGACGTCGTGCGAGCCGCGCAGCAGGCCGGCTTCGAGGCCGTCCGGCCCGGGGCGACGTGCCAGGACGTCGACCGCGCCGCGCGGCGCGTCATCGCCGACGCGGGCTACGGCGAGCTGTTCATCCATCGCACCGGTCACGGCATCGGTCTGACGACGCACGAGCCGCCCTACATCATCGAGGGAGAGACGCACGAGCTCGAGCCGGGCATGTGCTTCTCGATCGAGCCGGGCATCTACGTGCCCGGGAGCCTCGGCGTGCGCATCGAGGACATCGTGACCGTGACGCGCGACGGCGGGCGGCGCCTGAACAACACCACGCGCGAGCTGCAGACCGTCGCCTGAGCTACGAGCCGGCGAACGCCGCCTTGCAGTCGGCGGTGATGCTCTTGAGCTGCGTGAGCACCACGGGCGCCTGCGCTCGCAGGTTGTCGCCTTCGAGCAGGCTCCCGAACGCGGACACGTACGCCCGCGCGCAGTCTCCCGCGACGGCGGCCTTGGAGTTCGCGATGCGCTGCTGCGCGTCGGCCTTCGCCACCTGCGCCTGGGCCTTCAGCGCATCTGACTTGGCGGAGAGCTCCTGCTGGCCCGCGGTGGTTGCGTCCTTCAGGGCCTGGGCGCCGGCATCGCGCGCGCTCTTGAGCTGTTCGGTGGCGGTCGTGAGGTCCTGGCTGGTCGTGCCGAGCTGCGTCGCGAGCGTGTCGTAGGCCGACTTGAGCACGCCAACCGCGGTGTCGGCGCTCTTCGCGCTCTGGTCGGCCTGCGCCTGCAGGTGGGCCACCTGGTCCTGCGCGCTGTCGCGGTCGGACTTGACGCTGAGCCCCCAGACCAGCAGGGCCACGCAAACGGCCGCCAGCACGACGCTCACCCAGAGCCACGCGCTGCGGCGCGGGCGTTCGGTTTCGGTCGTCATAGTGCTCAGGCTGATCCGGCGCGGCGAGCTCGGCAACCGTGCGCGCGTGTGGGCGTGGGTGGTGCGCGCACGCAGCCGGCCCGCCGGCTCTGACGCCCGGCGGATGCGCGCATCCCCGGTCAGACACCGGCGGACGCCATTGCGAGCCGGATCCGCGCGGCGGAGCATCCAGGCATCCCCCCTTGAAGGAGGTTGCACCATGAGTTCACTCGTCGCCATCGCCTATCCGGACGCCGAGATCGCAGAGCGCGTCCGCACCGAGCTGATCCGGCTGACGAAGGAGCGCCTGCTCCAGCTCGAGGACGCGGTCGTGGTGGAACACCGCGCCGACGGCAAGATCAAGCTGCACCAGGCGATGAGCCCCGCCGGGGCCGGCGCCGCCGGCGGCGCGCTGTGGGGCGGCCTGATCGGCCTGCTGTTCCTCGCGCCGCTGCTCGGCATGGCGATCGGCGCCGCCTCGGGCGGCCTGGCGGGCAAGCTGACCGACGTCGGCGTCGACGACGACTTCGTCAAGCAGCTCGGGTCGAAGATCCCGGCCGGCGGCGCGGCGCTCATCATGCTGGGGCGCAGCGACACTCCCGACCGGGTCATCGAGCGAGTGCGCGAGTTCGGCGGAGAGGTCATCCAGACGTCGCTGAGCAGCGAGCAGGAGGAGCGGCTGCGCTCCGCGCTCGGAGAGCCGGCTCCCGCCGCGTAGGTGAATCCTGCGCCGTCCGCGGGTCGGACACCGCGGACGGCGCGGCCGTCAGTCGTCGTCGAAGGTGACCGCGATCTGCTCGCGATGGTCGAGTGCCGCCCCGGCGGCCGACCGTCGCAGCGCACGCCGGTCGCCGGGCTCGAGCTCGCCGGTGAGCGAGCGCGGCCACAGGCGCCAGCGCAGCACGACGTTGACCTCGGCGGCGATGAGCAGCAGGTGCGACATCAGCCAGAACCACGACAGCAGGCCGATCACCAGCGCGAATACGCCGTAGGCCTCGCTCGCTCCCGTGACCGCGCGGTCGACGTACCAGCCGCCCACGGACTGGAGAACGAGCGCCCCGACGGCCGCCGGGACGACGCCGGGCAGCAGCTCGCGCAGTCGCCACGGCCGTGACGTCAGGAGCGCGAACGTCGTCAGCGCGACCACGGCGTTGACGAACAGCGCGCCGGCGAGCGCGCCGCCGCGCGCCACGGCGGGTCGCAGCCCACCGCCCGCGACAAGCCCGGTCGCGGCGGTCGCCACCACGAACGTGACGCCGACGATGGCGAGGACGGCGAGCCCGCGCGCCCGCGCCTTGAGCCCGCGCAGCTGGTCGCGCCTGGGCACGTCCCAGATCTCGGAGAACGCGCGCCCGAGCGCGACCGTGACCCCGAGCCCACCCCACAGCGCGCCCGCGAGCCCGAGCGCGAGCGCGACGCCGCTGCCGGTCAACGGGTGCACGTCGTCGCGCAACTGCACGCCGATCACCGGTATCCGTGCCAGCGCCGAGTCGAGCACCTGGCTCTGCAGCGACGGATTGTTCTGCAGCACGAAGCCGAGAATCGAGACGAACGCGAGCAGCAGCGGGAACAGCGACAGGAACGCGTAGTACGCGACCAGCGCCGCGAGGCTCGACGCCCGATCCTCGCCGAACTTCTTCGCCACTGCGACGAGGAACCCGCCGACGGTGTGCCGGCGCTGCCAGCCATCGACGGCGGTGACCGCGCGGCTCAACACATCCAGGGGCGCGGCGTCTCCGCGCTGGAGTGCGGAGTGTCGTGCGCACACCTCCCGGGCGGAGAGGCGCACTTCATCGACGTGCGGCCGGCGTGGCGGCACGCTGGGTGTATCCCGTCGAACCGTGGCCTTAACCGCACCGGGTGGCAAACGGTAACCGCTTCACGGAGGTGAGACATGGCATCGATGGATGTGCCTGCCGCCCGGGCTGTCGCCGTGCCGGTGCCGAAGGTCGTCGCGAAACCGAAGCACATCACCTGGCTGACGCTCGCGTTCATGACGACGGCGTCGGTCGCGAGCCTGCGCAGCGCGCCGACCATGGCCGTGTACGGCCTCACCTGCGTGTTCCTGTACGTCGTGCCGGCGATCATCTTCCTGATGCCGCAGGCGCTGGTCGCCGCGGAACTGGCGTCCGGGTGGACCGGAGGCGTCTTTCGCTGGGTGAGCGAGGGAATCTCCGCCAAGTGGGGTCTGCTCGCCGTGTGGTGCCAGTTCGCGATGACGATCTTCTACTACCCCACGCTACTGGGGTTCGTCGCGAGCACCCTCGCCTATGTCTTCAACCCCGACCTGGCGACGAACGGTGTCTACACCGGCGCGGTCATCGTCATCGTCTTCTGGTCGGGCGTGTTCATGTCGGCGCGAGGAGGTACCGGCGGCATCGCCAAGCTCGCGTCCAGCGGCCTGCTCATCGGCACGCTGATCCCGGGCGCGGTGCTGGTCATCCTGGGCGTCATCTACCTGCTGCAGGGCAACGCGTCCGCCGCCCCGATGGACGCCAGCCACATCGTGCCCGAGTGGACCGGGATCGCCAGCCTCGTGCTGATCGTCAACAACTTCCTGTCGTACTCCGGCATGGAGATGAACGCGGTGCACGTCGGCTCGCTGCGCAACCCGCGGCGCGAGTTCCCGCGCGCGATGTTCATGGCGGTCGGACTCGTGCTGATGATCTTCATCCTGCCGGCCCTGGCCATCAGCTGGGTGATCCCGGCGCAGTAGCTGAGCCTCACCGCGGGCGTGATGCAGGCCTTCGACGGCTTCTTCGCGTACTTCGGGTTGCAGAAGCTCGTCCCGATCGTCGCGATCGCGCTCGTGTGCGCGTCGATGGGCGGCATGCTGACCTGGCTCGCCGGGCCTTCCAAGGGCCTGCTGCAGATCGCGCGGCGTGAGGGCTACCTGCCGCCGTTCTTCCAGCAGCAGAACGAGAACGAGATCCCGGTGAACATCCTCGTCGTCCAGGGCGGCGTCACCACGGTGATCGCGCTGCTGTATGCGCTGGTCCCGTCCGTGTCGAGCGCGTACTGGATCCTGAGCGTGATGACGACGCAGGTCTACCTCGTCGTCTACCTGCTGATGTTCGTCGCCGCGGTCCGCCTGCGCCGCAAGCAGCCCAAAGTCGAGCGCGGCTTCAAGGCACCGATGTTGAAGCTGCTGTGCGTCGTCGGCTTCCTCGCGTCGGCGGCCGCGATCATCATCGGCTTCGTGCCGCCGTCGCAGTTCGAGAGCGGCAGCGCGCTGGCCTACGGCGGCCTGATCCTCGCCGGAACCGTCCTGCTCGGGCTGCTCCCGCCGTGGCTGTTCCTGAAGCTCCGCAAGCCCACCTGGAAGACGACCGGATCGGAGGTGTCGTCATGACCGCCACCTCGCCCGCCCCGGTGGAGCAGCAGACCGAGGACAGCGGCCCGAACCTGCTGTACTGGATCATCGGCGGCGTCGTCGTCGTCCTGATGATCGTGGGGCTGATCACCTACAGCTCCCACAAGTCGACGCAGCAGGCGCAGCAGAAGGCGCAGGAGCTCACGCAGCAGTTCCAGAACGCGGGGCTCCGCGTGCCGCAGGACCAGGACATCATCGTCAAGTCGCTGGGCACCGACGGTGGCGCGGTGTGCGCGAATCCCGCCAACGCGCTCGGCCGGGCGCTGCTGTTCGACTCGCTGACCAACGGCGCCTCCCAGGTCGGGCGGCGGCCGGTCATCGCCGACGCCCGCATGATCAAGGGCGAGGCGCTGATCCTGCAGGTCTACTGCCCCGAGAAGCTGCAGGCGTTCAAGGACAAATTCAACAGCCTCAAGTTCGATGACACGCTCGGCAACTGACCTGCGCGGGGCCGTGGGCGGCCTCATGGGACGCGCCAAGGACGACCTCGCTGAGCTCGTGGCCTTCAAGTCGGTCGCGGACCCCAAGCAGTATCCGCCCGAGGAGTGCGACAAGGCCGCGCAGTGGGTCGTCGACGCGTTCACCGAAGCCGGGCTCCAGGACGTGACCATGAGCCCGACGCCGGACGGCAGCAAGGCGGTGCACGGGCACGCACCCGCGCCGGACGGCGCACCCACCGTGCTGCTCTACTGCCACTACGACGTGCAGCCGCCGCTGGGCGAGCAGGCCTGGACGTCGCCGGTGTTCGAGCTGCGCGAGCGCGACGGCCGCTGGTACGGCCGCGGCGCGGCGGACTGCAAGGGCAACATCGTCATGCACCTCACCGCCCTGCGCGCCCTCGCGGCCGTCGACGGCGGGTTCGGATGCGGCGTCAAGCTCATCTGCGAGGGCTCGGAGGAGCAGGGCACCGGCGGCCTGGAGGCGTTCGTCCCGCAGAACGCCGACCTGCTGCGCGCCGACACGATCCTGGTCTGCGATACGGGCAACTTCGCGGTCGGCGTTCCGACGCTGACGACGACGCTGCGCGGCATGACCAGCGTCGACGTCACGGTCCGCGGGCTCGGCAGCGCGATGCACTCGGGCATGTTCGGCGGGCCGGCACCGGACCCGGTGGCCGGCCTGATCGCGATGCTCGCGTCGCTGCGCAACGCGCGCGGGGACACGACCATCGACGGGCTCGACAACACCCAGACCTGGGTGGGCGTCGACTATTCGTCCGAGCAGTTCCGGGCGGACGCCACCGTCCTCGACGGCGTCGAGCTCGTCGGCAGCGGCTCCGTCGCCGACATGCTGTGGGCCCGTCCGGCCGTCACCGTCCTGGGCATCGACGTCCCGCCCGTGATCGGGTCGGCGTCGGCCGTGCAGGCCGCGGCGGCGGCGCGGATCAGCCTGCGGATCCCACCGGGCGTCGACGGCGAGGCCGCCCAGGACGCGCTCGTCGCGCACCTGCGCAAGCGCGTGCCGTGGAGCCTGCAGTGCGAGATCGAGCGCGTGGCGGTGGGCGACCCGTTCGTCGGATCGCTCGACGGGCCCGGCTTCGAGGCGCTCAAGGGCGCGCTCGAAGAGGCCTACGAGCGGCCGATGACCACGGAGGGCCAGGGCGGTTCGATCCCGCTCTGCAACGTGCTCGCCGAGACCTACCCCGACGCCGAGATCTTCCTGCTCGGCGTCGAAGAGCCGCGGTGCCTCATCCATGCGCCGAACGAGAGCGTCGACCCCTCCGAGATCGAGCACCTCGCCCTGGCCGAGGCGCTCTTCCTCCAGAAGTACGCCCGCGCCGGCCGATGAGCCTCGCGAGCAGCGGGCGCCGTGACTTCGGTCGCGGCGCCCGCGAGGCGCTCGCATGACCGTCTCGTCGGACCTTCAGGCGTTCCTGCTGGAGCCCGGCCGCGCGCTGAGCCTCGCCGGCACGTGGGTGAGCGAGACGCAGGAGCGCCTGACCGCGGTCGCCGCCGCGAGCGGCGTGGGTGACGCGCGCGTCGTCGTCCTGCCGACGGCGCTGATGATCGCGTTCGGCCGGCTGTTCGGAGGCGACGTGAGCGGGTTCTTCGGCCAGCTCGCGGCCGCACCGCCATGGCTCAGGGCGGCGCGCGGACGCGTCATCCGTTCAGGGTGATGTCCCGCTCGGACCGGGTTGCGATCTTCGATTGTGTACCCCTGACCACGGAGGTTCCGATGGATTCCCGCGTGCAGACGGTGACGGGCTGATGTCCGCGCTCGAGAAGCCGCCCGCCGCCGGCGCCCCGCGGCCGTCCGCGCCCGACCGGCCGGCCGCGATGGGCGTCCTGCTCGCCGCCTGCGTGTCCGCTCTGGTGGTGAATGCGAACACCTCGGCGGTCACGATCCTGCTCCCGTCGATCGCCAAGGACGTGCACGCGCCGGTCGCGCAGCTGCAGTGGGCCGTCACGGGCTACTCGCTCGTCGGCGCCGCCGTGATCGTCACGTCGGGGGCACTCGGCGACGTGCTGGGGCGCCGGCGCGTGTTCATCGCCGGGCTGGCGCTGTTCATCGGCTCCTGCGTGCTGATCGCGCTGTCCACCAGCGCCGCCGGCGTGGTCGGCGGCCGCATGATCCAGGGCGCAGCCGGCGCGACGATCCTCGCGTGCGGCATGAGCCTGCTGTCCGTGGCCTCGTCCGGCGCGGGGCAGATGAAGGCGATCACGCTGTGGGGTGGCGCATCCGCGGCCGGCGGCGCCGCAGGGCCGCTCGTCGGCGGCCTGCTCGTCGGCTCGACCGGCTGGCAGGGCCTGTTCTGGATCGACGCCGCGATCGCCGCCGCGTGCGTGCCGGTGGCGCTGCTCACGGTCAAGGAATCGCGCGATCCGCAGCGATCGCGCTCGATCGACATCGCGGGCACGGTCCTGATCGCGCTCGCGCTCGCGCCGGTCGTGCTCGCGCTCAGCAAGGGCAACGACTGGGGCTGGGCGTCGGCGGCGACGCTCGGCTGCCTGGCGGTCGGCGCGCTGTCCACCGTCCTGTTCACCGTGGTCGAGCGCCGCGTCCGCGCGCCGCTCGTGGACCTGCACCTGCTGCGCAACGCCACGCTGGTCGGTGCGACGCTGGCGATCCTGATCGTGGCGGGCACGATCAACGCGCTGATGTACCTGCTGAGCCTGTACTTCCAGGACCCGGCCGGGCTCGGCATGAGCGCGTTGGAGGCCGGCGTGGCCACGCTGCCCGCGGCCGCCGGCATGATCGCGATCACCCCGTTCATCACGCCGCTCGCGGTCAAGATCGGGCCGCGCGTCGCGGTGGCCCTGGGCTTCGGGCTGGCCGCCGCGGGGCTGGCGGTGCTGGCGTTCGTCGAGGCCTCGTGGACCTACGGCGCGTTCGTGGCGCCGCTCGCCGTGCTCGCGGTCGGTCTGGGGATCGCCAACGGTCCGGCATCCTCGGGGTCGACGTCAGCGGTCTCGCCGGACCAGGTCGGCCAGGCCTCGGGGATCTCGAATATGGCGCGCTACATCGGCGGCTCGGTGGCGGTCGCCGCGGCGGCGATGATCGACAACGCCGTCGCCAACAACCACCGCGCCGCCGGAGCGTCGGCGTCCGACGCGCTCGCGGCCGGGCTCTCCGCCGCGATCGTGATGATGGCGCTGTGGTCGGCCGCCGGCATCGCGCTCGTGGTGCTGATGTCGCGCCATCGCGCGCAGCGGCCGCAGGCGGTTCACCGCGCGGCCGCCGCGGCGGCGAGCGTGCACACGATCCCGACAGAGCCCGTCGCGCACGCGTGAGCGCGTCAGCTCCCGGCGTGCTCGGCGAAGTACTCGAGCGCTCTCCGCGTCTTCGTCTGCTGGTCGCCGCTCAGCTCCATCCCGAGCCCGCCGAGGTAGGCACGCACTTCGGCGGCAACCTCGAACGCCTCGGTCGTCGCGCACCGGGTCGACAGCTCGAGGATGCGTGAGCCGTCCGGATAGAGCCACATCTCCGCTGCCAGCCGCCGTCCGAGCTCGTCCGGCGTGAAGCGGAGCTTGAGCACGAAGATCGGGCCGAGGATCGAGAGGTCGTCGATGCTCACGCCTTCCGGCGCGTGTTCGGCGAAGAGCGCCCGCTGGGCCTTCGAGAACAGCTTGCGCACCGGCAGCTCGCCGGCCAGCGCCGCCCGGACCGCGGTCGGCGGCAGCAGGCGCTTGAGCGCGCCCGAGCACACGAACCCACCGGGCAGCGCGTCGACCTCGACGCGGAACTCCTCGGCCCGGCGCAACTCCGGCGGCAGCTGCGAGGGCACGACCGGGCGCAGCTTGACCACCGAGTCGTCGGCCTTGCCCTGGGTCCGGCGCGCGCGGACGACCACACCGTGCCGGTCGAGGATCAGCTCCGGCGTGTCGAAGAACACGACCTGGCGCAACTGGGCCCGCAGCGGGTCGGCGCCGAGCGCCGTGGTGGTCGAGCGGATGGCGGACTCGGGCACGGTCAGCTTGAGCTCGACGCTGTCTGACTCCTTGATCAGTGCGAGGATCTCTTGGATCTGCTCGACGGAGAATTGGGGCGGTGCCGTGGTGGGCATGACGGATGGTCTCCTTTCCAGGACCTGCTGCGGAATCTGCTCGATCGCTCCACGGCCGGCGTCATCCGATCCGGATGAAGCGGACGGCGTCGTCGTGCGCCCACCCGATGCGCTGGCAGGCGCGCCCCCTGGGAATCGCCCGCGCGGCCCGCGAACATGGGCAGCGATGGACACGCCCGCACGCCTTCCCGATGCCGCGGCGCGGTCGTGAGTCGCCTCAGCGACCTCGTGCAGGCGATCCGCGACGGCGACGAGAAGACCGTCGAGCAGGCCGTGCTGCGTCTGAGCCGGTCGCGTCGCTGGCTCGCGCCGCTCGCGCTCGCGGTCGGTGCCTTCACCATGCTCTTCGACGGGCTGCGGCTCGTGTTCTCCAACTGGCGGCTGACCGTGGTCCAGATCCTGCCGGCGATGTGGATCTGGCTCGCGATGTTCGACCTCAAGCTCCACGCGCTCCACGGAAAGTCGTTTCACGTGCTGCGCGGGCCGGTCCTCATCCCGCTCGTCCTGGCGGTCGTAGCGATCACGGCGGCCGCGTTCTTCCTCAACGCGGCGTTCGCGTTCGCGATCGCCCGGACCGGTCCGCCCGACATCCGCGCGGGCTTCGCCGGCGCCCGCAACCACCTCGCGGTCGTGCTGGGCTCGGGCGCCGTGGTCGGCCTCTTCCTCGGCCTCTCGACGCTGGTCGTGACCCGCTGGGGCCGCCCGTGGTTCGGGCTGTCACTGGGCATCGTGATCGGCGTGATGATGGTGTCCTACCTCGCGGTGCCCTCGAGCCTGATCGGCATGAAGACGACCTACTCGGCGCGCGACAAGCTGACCGCGAGCGCCGTGAGCGGGGCGCTCAGCGCGGCGGTCAGCACACCCCCCTACCTGCTCGGCCGCGTCGGCATCCTGCTGCTGGGCCCCCACCTGATCATCGGCATCGTCCTGATGGCGATCGGGTTCGCGTTGCAGGCGGGCACGACGGGCGCCGTCACGGCCGTGAAGCTCAGCGCCAGCCTCATCGGCGGGCACGGCAGCGAGCGCCCCACGCGGACGTAGCGCGCCGCGGTCTCACGCGACCGGGGTCTCGCGCCCGAGGGCGTGCGCCCAGCTCGTCGCGGCGGCCGGCATCGAGTGCTCGGCGACGATCTTGCGCCGGGCCGCCTCCCCCACGCGGGCGCGCAGGGCGGCATCGTCGACGAGGCGCCGCAGCTGCTCGGCGAGCTCGCCGGCGTCGCGCGCGTGCAGGCCGGTGACGCCGTCCTCGATGCCCGGGAACGTCTCCGCGTCGGCGACCAGCGGCGTGCCGAGCGCGCCGGTCTCCAACCAGCGCAGCTGGCTTCGCCCGCGCCGGCGGGGCGAGACCCTGGGCGGCTCGAACACGACGTCGAACATGGTCAGCGCCGCCGGGTACTGCTCGACCAGCACCATCCCCAGCGCGGCGCAGCGGCGGGGGTCGACGTGTCCCGCGGCGAGCTCGGCGACCGGCTGGCCGAGGCTGACGAGGTTGACGTTCGGCCGCTCGCGCATGAGCCCGGCGATGGCGGCGACCGAGTCCGCGATGTCCTCGACGACCATCGTCGTCCCGGCCCAGCCGATGGTCACGGTCTCGCGCGGCGGCCTGGTGACGGCGTAGGCGCGCAGGTCCAGCCCGTTCTCGCACACGTACACGTGCGCGTTGAACGGCGCGCAGCGCTCGGCGAGGAACGCGGTCGCGCACACGACGCCGTCGCACGCGCGCATCAGCGCCTCGATCAGGCGCAGCGTCGGCGCGTCCTCGACGTGGGCGTGCAGGTGCCAGTCGAGCTCGTACAGGACGCGCGCGCCGCGCCGCTGCAGGCGCTTGACGATGTCGAGCCATTCCGGCTGCGCCGGCATCTGGATCACGACCGTCTCGTAGTCGTCCAGCGACGGCTCGCCGGGGGAGCCGCCGACGATCCCGCGCCCCACGCGCCCGTCGTTCGCCACGCACCAGTCGCTGCCGAGCGCCGTCGCGGGCAGCACGACGCGGTGATAGAGGCTTCCCGGCCCGGCCTGGCCGACGAACAGGGCGCGGGAGTCGTTCGCGGGCGCGGGCGGCTCGCCGGGCGTCGGCAGGTCCGCGACCCGTCCGGCGAGCCGCGCCGGCGGCCACTTGGCCTGGAAGTGCGCGTAGCTCTCGGCGTGCCAGCGGTCCAGCCGGGGCGACGGGCGTCCGCGAAACACGGCCTCGCCGTGCAGCGCGCGCACCCGTCCCTGGCAGACGCTCGCGAACCCGGCCTGCGCCGCGCGCAGGCAGAAGTCGACGTCCTCGGACCCCATGCGGAACTCCGGATCGAAGATGCCGACCGCCTCCAGCACCTCCGGCCGGATGTACTGGAACGCGCCGCTGACCGGGCACGGAGCGACCTCGAGCGCCTCCGGCAGGTCGGCGGGCGCGCCCGCGAAGCGGTGCTCGAACGTGCCGGTCACGCGCGAGAGGTAGAACCCCGCGTGCGCGATCAGCCCGCGCGCGGAGAGCAGTACCGCGCCCACCACGCCGGCTCCGGCGGCCCGGAATGCGTCGAGCCAGCCTCCTGTCAGCACGACGATGTCGGCGTTCACCAGAATCACCTCGCGGCCCTCGGACAGCGCGCGCTGGAGGCCCACGTTGACGGTGCGCGAGAAGCCCTCGTTCACCGGCTGGCGCAGCAGCTCGACGTCGTACCGCGCGCAGCGCCTCTGGAACACGTCGACGAGCCCGGGCGCGGCCGAATGGTCGTCCACGACCAGGACGTCGACCGCGCCGGCGGCCGTGCGCCGGATCGACGCCACGCATTCGCCGAGCACCTCGACGTCGGGCGCACGGGACAGGTAGCTGGGGATCACGACCAGCGGCTTGGTCACGGCGCGGATGCTAGGAGCCTGTTGCGGCGCGACGCTGCGACAGGCAGCGCAGACCGTGCCCGCCAGCGGACAGTCGAGGACGACCGGCCGGCGCCGAGTCGCCGCACGAGCCTCGGTCGGCGAGTACGACCACCTGCTCCGCGCAGCGGCCATCCCGTCGTTGAACTCGGTTTCCCGCCCCGCGTGACGCGGGCCGGCCTACAGGCGCAGCGTCACCGACGTGCCGCCGGCCCGGAGCACGTAGCGCCCGCGGGCGAGCCGGAAGCGCACCGTTCCGGAACGCCGCACGGCGGCGCGCGCCACGGTCCGTCCGTTGCGGGTCACCAGCACGAGCGGCCGCCTCGAGGTGGCGAACTTGACCGAGCACTTCACGCTCACCCGGTTGTGCTTGGGCTTGCCGGCGACGCAGGTCACGATCGCATCGCGGCCGGGACGCCCGGGCGCTCCCGGCGCGCCATTGGCGCCGTTCGCGCCGGGCGGGCCCGGATCGCCCTTGGCGCCGGGCGCGCCCGCGGCGAGCGTCGTCGGGAGGCCTCGGGCCGTGAAGTACGCCCAGCCGGACACGACCTGATCGCTCGTGAGCAGGCCGGCCATGCCGATGATGTCGCCCTCGCTCGACGGTGCGAAGCGCACCCAGATCGTGCACTGGTCACCGACCGCCATGACCCGGAAGCCACACGTCGTCGGTCCGAGCAGATAGTCGGCGCCCGAGATCACCCCGTCGAGCGCCTGCGTCGTGGTCGCCGCGATGACCGACCCGACGGTCCCGTCCGCGACGCCGGTGTTCTGCACCAGGAACCTCCGGGCCGGCCCGACGGTGCCGACCGGCTGGTCAGGGAACCCGCCGTCCTGCGCGGTCACCGTGAACGCGGGTTCCTTGCGGGCGACACGCATCGTCAGCGGTGAGCTGGTCTGGATCGCCGCCTCGATCGCGGTGCCGGCGGCCTTGGTGATGCCGGCCACCGGGATCGCGACGTTCGCCGTCCCGTCGATCGTGGGAGGCGTCGAGGCGACGGCGCTGTCGACGATCACGAGGGCGATGCCGCCCGCGGCCGCGACGTTCTGGGCCTGCACGGAGAACGCGCAGTTGCCGCGGTCGGCGACCACGATCTGGCCGGACACGGGAACCGCGATCGGGGTACAGGCATCGCCGGCGCCCGAGGCGCGCTGCGCGATCGCGGTGACGTCGTAGACGGTCGGACCGAACCGGGCCGCGCCGGTCGCGTACGTCCCCGCCGCCGGGGAGCCGGTGACGACGAGTCCCTGAAACGGCGGTGTGGCCGCATCAGCCGTCGCTGCCAGCGCAAACGTCGCCGCCGCGACGGCGAGTGCGCGCATGGATCGCTTCACAGCTTCTCCCCGGGTTCGTGGATCGACCACACAACAGGGGCGGCCCGACGCTGTCAAGAGCGGACCGGCTCAGTCGGAGCGCTGGCCCCGTCTCCCGACGACCCGGCACGCGAGCCAGGTCCCGGCGAACAGGGCCGCGAGCGCCACGCCGACCGTGCTGCCGTTTGATCGCCGACGTCCAGCCCCACAGACCGCTGTCGAGCCGCAGCCGGCGCCGGCGCCGGCCAGGACGAGCAGCGCGATCTCCGTCGAGCAGCGCGCGGGCGCCGACGGCGATCGCCAGCGTGAGCGCGAACACGACGCTGGACTGCCCCAGCGAGAACCAGAAGCCGACCGAGAGCGGCCGCCGGCCGCGCTGGAGCATGCAGCGGGTGGTGTTGTCGATCGCCGCGATGTGGTCGGCGTCGAACGCGTGACGCAGGCCGAGCACGTAGGCGGTGACGCCCAGGCCGACGCCGAAGGCCGTGCCGCCGAGCCGCAGGTGCTGCGGCACGACGACCGCCAGCAGCGTGCCTCAGCCGAGCACATGCAGGGCGGCGGCTTGCCGTCACGGTTGATCGACCGCCAGCTGCCCGCGTCCGTCTGCAGGCTGGAGACGGCCCGCGAGCGGGTGGCACACGGTGATGGCGAATGCCGTGCCGGTCTCGCCGCGGAACACGTACAGGTCGGTGATGTCGAGGCGGACGTCCTGCCGCGCGAGCGGCGAGTCCAGATGGTGCGACATGGCGTACTCCTTCGTTCGCTGTCAGGGAGGCAGAAGATGCCGCCATCCGGGGGCGACGCCACCGACCACGTTCGCCAGCTCCTCGAGCAGCGTCGCGAAGACCTCGGCCTGTGAGGCCCCGCGCGCGACCAGCGTCGCCACCTCGCGCAGCGCCACCTGCTCGTCGGCGGCCCGGCGACGCCACCGTGATCGCCCCCCACAGCTCGCCGTCGGCGACGATCGGGCTCGCGAGCCCGGAGCGGATCTCCCCTCGCACGCGCTCGGGCATGCCGGGAACGGCTGGATCGTCCGTGTCCAAGCGCGCCGCGCCCAGCCGCTCGAGCTGCGATTCACCCGCGGCGAGGCGAGCGGCCATGATGCGAGAACGGTAACGCCTCGCAGCGGCGGCGAGCGGCTGCCAGAGTCCGCACATGCTGCGCACCCGACTCACGTATGCGAACGTCGTCGCGACGCTCGCCCTCTTCATCGCACTCGGCGGCACCAGCGTCGCCGCCTCGAACCTGGTCAGCGGCAGCAGGATCAAGAAGGACTCGATCCCCGGTGATCGGGTCAAGACGCACGCGCTGACCTCGACGCAGATCAACGTGGCCCGGCTCGGCACCGTGCCGGCCGCCGCGCACGCGGCGGCGGCGGACGCCGCGGGCCACGCGTCGACCGCCGACAGCGCGGGCCACGCCGGCACGGCCGACAGCGCGGGCCACGCGTCCACCGCCGACAGCGCCGGCCACGCCGGCACGGCTGACACCACCGGTCACGCGTCCGACGCGGACACGCTCGGCGGGCTCTCGGCGGCGGCGTTCACGCGCACCGAGCGCTTCCAGGTCGGGTCCGCGGACCCGCACTCGACTCCGGCGCAGACGCTGCTCGACTACCCCGACATGGGCCTGCGTATCGAGACCGACGGGACGGCGGACTTCGACACGAGCGTCGTGCTGCACAACACAGGGACGTCAACGCTCGCACTCGTGGGCGATAGCGGCGGCGGGAACGTGTTCGCCGGGCAGAAGACCACCATCAACGAGCACGGCACGCTGCTCGACTCCCAGCCGGACGAGGCGCTGTTCCTGGTCCAGACGCTCCCCACCGGGCGCGACGAGGTGCTCGTGGACTGCCACTTCCCCTCCGCCGGCAACCAGACCGGCGTGTTCACGTTCTGCACGGGCGTCCGGGTGGACCGCTGATGGCGATCGGAGCCGTCAGCGGCGCGCTCGCCGCGGCGTCCGTGTGGTCGACGGCGTCGCTCGACGTGCCGTGCAGCGACGTCGTCGCGTCCGTGAGCGGGGCGCGCCGCCGCGTGGTGCTGGGCAGCGTGTCGGTGCCACCCGCCTTCCTGCCGGCGCCGGTCGCCTCCGACGAGGCCGGCTGGCGCCACTGGCGCAAGGCCGGGATCTCCGTCCGGGCGGGTCGCGCACGGTGCGAATCGCGGCGTGCCCACGCCCGCGCAGCGCTGGAACGCGTACGCCAGCGGCGTCTTCACGCGCTCCGCGTCGGACTGCGTCCCGCTCACGTTCCGGATCGGTGACCGCCGGGAGACGGTCCGGTTCGGGATCGGCCGGCACTGCAAGTAGGGAGGGAATGCCGTGAGTGGCCAAGCGAGAACCGCGGCGATCTTCGCCGTTGCGGCGTCGATCGCAGTCATGGTGCCGGCGGCTGCCGCGTCGCCCGATGGGAGCGTCCGGATCGATCCGTCGAGCGTGAGCGGCGGCGACGTGCCGGGCCATTTCGTGGGGGTCAGCATCGAGTGGACGCTGATCGACCGCTACATGGGCGCCACCGCGCGGCCGGGATTCACGAACCTGCTCGCGAACCTCGGCTCCGGAGTGCTGCGGATCGGCGGCAGTTCGCAGGATCAGGTGCCGTTCGACGCGACGGTCCCGGACAGCGACCGGTACATCACGCCGCAGGATCTGGCGTCGATCCGCGCGACGCTGGACGGTGTGGATTCGGGCACGCCGGGCACGCCGGGTTGGGTGACGGTGTTGGGAGCCGCGATGGCGCCGCCCATCGCCGCCTATCCGTGGCGAAGCATCGCTCAGGACGTCGCGTTCGTCCGCGACGGGGTCGCTCCCGTCTTCGGCGATGACGCGGGCCGGCGCGAGCTCGCCGGCATCTCGCTCGGCAACGAGCCGGACCTGAGCTACTCGAACGACCTCGCTCGGTATCTGACCGACTTCCAGGCGTACTCGAGCGCGGAGCCCGTGAATCAGTGGCCGCGTCTGGTGCCGGCGACGAGCGAGAACATCGGCACGTGGCAGAGCTTCCGGGACCGCACGATCAACACCCGCTGGTTCTGGGACTGGCCCGCGATCCTCGACGCCGTCGCGCCCACGGTCAAGGCCATCCCGGGCGCGCTCGAGCCGTTCGCGACCGACCACTTCTACCCGCTGGCACGCACCTGCCCCAGCGACCCGTACCGCTGCCCGACGATCGAGCGTCTCCTGTCCCAGGAGCGCATGGACAACTTCGACTACCAGGTCTACACCCACGCGACCGCGGCGGCGCTCCGCGGTCTGCGCTATCGGATGGACGAGACGAACACCGCCGCCGGACGCGGAGCGCAGGGAGTCAGCGATGTCGCGGCGAGCGCCACGTGGACGCTCGACACCCTCTTCAACGCAGCCTGCCCGCAACCGCCCGACCAGCCCGGGGCGAACGCCGACTGCCACCTCGGCGCCACCGGCGTGAATGTCCACAACGCCGAGGTACGGGCGTACTTCTTCCCGCAGGAAGGCAATGCGTACTACAACGCGATCCGCTACGACCCCACGCCCGCCGAGGGCACCCCGACTCCCGCGCCCGCCTACTACGCGCTCCTGCTCTTCGCACAACTCGCGCAGGGGACGACCGGCCTGCGCCCGGTCGCAGTCCAGGGGAGCGTCCCGGTCAGGGCCTGGGAGGTGCGCGCTGGGCGCGCTGACCGGCGGCTGTTCCTGATCAATAAGGGCGCGACGCCGGTGGCGGTCAACGTCGCGGCACCCGGTCCGCAGGTCGCGATCGACCGGATGACGCCGTTCAGCCCCACGGACGCGGGCCGCACCCTGGATGCGCCGGACATGCGCATCGACGGTCAGGCGGTCGCGGGCGACGGGCGATTCCCCGGACTCAGGCCGACGGTCGCCGCGACCCAGGACGGTCAGGTCGCGGTCACCATGGCCCCCGGGGAAGCGGTGGTCGTCTCGCTGCCCTACGCCGAGACGTCAGTCGACGGCAGCGCGGGCGGTTCGGTGCCGGCGACGCTGGCGCTGTCGCTCGGGGCGCCGGCCTCCTTCGGGGTGCTCACGCCAGGCGCCGAGCGCACGTACGGGGCGAGCACGACGGCGACGGTCACCTCGACCGCGGGTGACGCGACCCTGTCGCTGTTCGATCCGAGCGCGACGGCGACGGGCCGCCTGGTGAACGGCGCATATGCGCTTGACGAGCCGCTGCAGGCCAGGGCGAACGCCGCGGCGTTCGCACCGCTGAGCGACGTGGTGTCACTGCTGACGTACACGACGCCGGTCAGCAATGACGCCGTCGGGCTCACGTTCCGCCAGCACATCGGCGCGACCCAGGCGCTGCGGACGGGCGCGTACAACAAGCTGCTGACGTTCACGCTGTCGACCACGACGCCGTAGCGAGACCGACCGCGCGGCGGGCCTTCCCCGCCGCGCGGCTCTCCGCGGACTCACGTATCAGGGCCGGTCACCCTACCTCTCTCCTGTGTGCAGGCAATCCGTCAGCTCACAGAAGGACGGTTCATATGAGCCCAGCATTGCGCCTCAATGACCAAGGGGAGCGCGTCCGCGTTCATCAGAAACACCTCAACGACCGCCTGCACGCCCATGGCGACTCGCAGATCGAGGTGAACGGTAAGTGCACTCCCCAGACGATCGAGCGAAGCGCCTTCGCCGCCTGGTTTCTCGGAGCACTCCCCAACACGGTCAAGACCGTTCAGTCCGGAACGATCAACCCCGGCGTCCAGGCGATGATCGCCGATCCCGACAGCCGCAGCGAGGCCCAGCGCCGGCGCGCGATCGAGCGGCGCGGACAGTCGTTCCCAAGCGCCAACGGCTCGTTCAGGATCGTGCCCTGCGATGAGTGGGGCGCCGTCGCCCCGACCGCGCCGATCACCCGCGTCGGCCGGCCCGACAAGATCATCTTTCACCACACCGACGGCCATCACTCCGAGCTCGATCACCGCCCCGGTGACACGCTCCAGGAGGCGATCGCGTTCGCCCGGGCGATCCAGCGCGACCATATGCATCGCAACCCGCCGTTCATCGATTCTGGTCACAACTTCCTGGTGACCCGATCCGGGCACATCCTCGAAGGCCGGCACGGCTCGCTGGCCGCCATCAGAGACGGCGTGATGGTCCAGTCCGCCCACTGCATCTCCCAGAACACCGACCCGGGGATCGAGCACGAGCACGTCAACCCCGAGGGCATGACGCCGATCCAGCGCGAGGCCAGCCTCTTCCTGCACGAGTTCATCTGCCGCCACACCGGCATCAAGCCCAGCGAGATCCACGGTCACGGGGAGTTCGACGCCACCGAATGCCCCGGCGCCCTCAAGCCGCAGCTGGCCGACTTCCGTCGCGACCTCGCCAAGCGACTGGCGACCTGACGACCCGGTGTATCCGGGGAGCCCGGTTCACACCGGTCACGCGGACGCCACGCAGTGGGCGTCAGCCGGACCACCGAGCACACTCCCTCACCGGTATGCGGGTCGCAACGTCGACGTGTCACTCACCGCCGACGACTTCATCACTGAATCGGCGCCGCCGCGCGCCTGACGCGACGCGCGGCGGCCAATCTCCTGAATGCCGATCCGCGTTTACGAATCTCCACGCCCGGTCCTTTGCGTCCGGGCTCGCGCGCTGCGAGGGTGACGCCCCGTCGGGTCGCCTGCGAGAGGAGTGTCTATGGAGGGTCTGAAGGTGCGCGCCGGGGGTGTCGCGCTGGTTTCGGTCGTACTCGCGGGGCTGGCCGCGGGTCCGGTGCTGGCTTCGCCCCGGGTGACCGTCGGGTCGCTGAGCTCCCTCAAGGCCGGCGCGAGGGCCGGGACGCTGCGCGGCGAGGTCGTCAATCGAGGCGGCCACGCGGTTCGCGCCGAGGTCACGGTGCGAATCCAGCGCTACGGCGCGACCGCGAAGTTCGTGGGCCGCGCCGCAGTGGCGGTGGCCGCCAACGCCTCGGCGCCGTACACGGTCGCGGTCAGGCTCCCTCAGCGCTTGAGCCGCGCCAACTACTACCTGGCCGCGTGCACGCGGTCCGGGAACGGCGCCGGCGAGCTCGGCTGCGCGACGTCGGAGAAGGACATCCCGATCAAGGGCGGTATCGCGATCCGCGGCAGCGCCGTTCAGCTGCCCAGGGCACGCACAGGCGCCAAGGCCGCCCAGGCCGAGACCTGCAGCTCCGGCGCGCACACGCTCGCCCCGCCCGGCGACCGCGTGTATCCCGACATCGGCAACGGCGGCTACTCCAGCCTGCACAGCGACGTCTTCATCAACTACGACGCGCTCACCAACCTGTTCCTGCCGGGAACGCACGTCGACCTCCAGCAGCGCTCGACGCAGTGCCTGAGCGACTTCAGCCTCGACTTCGATCGCCACAACTCGGTCACGAGCACGACGGTCCCCGGCCCCGACTTCACGGTGCAATCCGTCACCGTCAACGGCCAGCCGGCGACGTTCAAGTTCGTCCAGCCGACCTATCCGGGCGATCCCAACGGCCAGGACGATCCTGACCCGCTGGCGCACCGCACCGGGCTCACGACGCCGATCAACGCCGCCAACCCGAACCCGCCGGCCTGCCCGCCGACCTCCAGCGCCGCAGCTGCGCAGAACATCCCGTGCGGGGACACCAAGCTGGTGATCACGCCGGCCGCGCCGATCCCGACCGGCACCGACTTCGCGGTGACGGTCAACTACACGGGGCGCCCGGGCGTCCGTCCGTCGCCCACCGGCACCGAGGGCTGGTTCCGCAACGCGAACGCCGGTGGCGAGGGCGCCATGGTCACCTCCGAGCCGACCGGCACGGAGGCCTGGATCCCGCTCAACAATCACCCGTCGGTCAAGCCCACGTACGACATCTACGACACCGTCACCAAGGGCAAGCTCGCGATCGGCCCCGGCCGCCTCGTCAGCTCCGGCGACAACGCGCCGGACGCCAATTTCCCCAACGGCTCCACGAGCTATCACTGGAAGTCCTCGGAGCCGATCGCGAACTACCTGGTCGAGAACAGCATCGGCAACTTCGACTACTCGTTCCGTATGGGCGCCAACGATGTCGTGTACTTCGAGGCCCAGGACTCGGCCATCGACCTCGCCCGCAAGGCGCTCAACAAGGTCGCGATGGATCAGCAGGAAGACATCACGCACTTCCAGGAGCAGTTCAGCGGCCCGTTCCCGTTCAACTCCGACGGCATCGTCGTCGCGCTTCCGCGTGCGAGCTTCGAGGAGGAGATGCAGACCAAGATCGTGTTCGTGGGCGGCACGATCGGCGGCAGCAACGGCCTCAGCACGAGCACGTTCGCGCACGAGAACATGCACCAGTGGTGGGGCGACAACGTGGCCGAGGGCGCGCCCAAGCTGATGTGGTTCAAGGAGGGCCAGGCGACGACCGCCGAGTACTACTACGCCGCGCGCACGGCGGCGAACGCGGCCGGCGGCCAGGGCAGCGCGGCGGGCGACGCGGCGTTCGAGGCCAGCCTCGTGAGCCGCTTCAACACGAACTACAACTCGACGTCGACGACGTTCTGGAACACCGCACCGTCGAACCCGACGTCGGTGACCATGAACGGCAACTCCAACGCGTACGTGCGCCCGGGCACGGCGTACCTCGCGCTGCGGCTGATCCTCGGCAAGGACAACTACAACGCGCTGCTGCACCACATCCAGGACGCCTACCGCGGCGGCTCGATCACCGAGGCGCAGTTGGAGACCGAGTTCCACAGGTACCTGCCGAACAGGTCGATCGGGTGCTCGAACAAGCTCGACGCGTTCTTCAAGCAGTGGTGGGACACGCCGTACACGGGCTCGCCGGCGGCCGGCAACAAGCCGCAGATCACCGGCCCGGGTCTGGCCGGCGGCGGGTTCTATGACGCCAACGGCGGCTGCTCGGACTACGGCACCGACGTCCCCGTCCCGGTCGGCGCGGCGGTCCCGCCGCAGCTGAGCCTGACGCTCGGCGCCGCGGCCGCGTTCAACCCGTTCACGCCCGGCGTCGCCAAGGACTACACGGCCTCCACGACCGCCAACGTCGTCTCCACGGCCGGCGACGCCGCACTCAGCGTGACCGACGCCAGCGCCACCGCCCCGGGCCACCTGGTCAACGGCGCGTTCTCGCTGCCGTCGGCGCTGAGGGCCTCGGCCGCCAGCCCCGCCGGCACCAGCGCCGGTCTCGGCACGGTCAGCGGCGCGCCGCTGAACCTGCTGAGCTACGGCGGACCGACGTCCAACGACGCCGTCTCGATCAGCTTCACCCAGTCGATCGGCGCCACCGACGCCCTGCGCACCGGCGCCTACAGCAAGACGCTCACGTTCACGCTCAGCACCACCACGCCATAGCGCTTCCGCGGGGGCCCGCCGCGCCGGCGGGCCCCCGCCGGCAGGGCTACGCGGGCATCGGGGGACCGACGACCTCGGTCCCGCGACGACGCTGCTCGTCCATCACGCGCGGCACGTCGAACGGGACCGTGCCGGGCGCGGGGAGCGTGCGCTGCGCCGCCGGCACGCCGAGCTCGCGGAAGAGGCCGTCGAAGCTCCCGGGGGTCATGATGCCCAGGACGCACGCGCTCTCGCTCTGGACGCGGAACGTGTGCGGGACGCCGCGGGGCATGAACACGGTCGTCCCGGGTCCCGCCAGCAGCCGGCGCCCGTCGATGTCGAAGCAGACGTCGCCGGCCTCGACCAGGAAGACCTCGTCCTCGCGGGTGTGGATGTGGCGAGGCGGGCTGAACCCCTCCGGCATCGTCGAGCGAAAGACGGCGATCGCGCCGCCGCTGGCGTCGCTGGGGATCAGGAACTCGAAGAGGCTGTCGCCGTACCACCAGGGATCGCCCTGATGCGTGAGGTACGGCTCGGCGGGGGCTGCGGTGATCGTGGTCATGGCGGGAACTGTGCGGTCACCGGGGGCCGTGGGGAAACACGGATCGGACCGCGATTCACCGGCTCCGGTTGTCAATCGGACGGCGTCTCGATCGCGGTCCGGACCATCGCGCGGACCAGCTCGGAGTCCGCGGCGGTGCGCCACGCCACCGCGATCTGCGCCGGCGGGGCGCCGCGCAGCGGCAGGAACCGCAGCTGCGGGAACCCCGCCCCGACGGCCCTGACCGCCGACTCTCCCTGATACGTGATCGCCACACCGGCCGCCACCGCGCCGAACGCCTCCTCCACCGAGGTGATCCGCGTCCCCGTGCGCAGCGGCCTGCCGCCGCGGAATTCCTCGAGCGACCAGAACGCACGGGCGCGCGGATCGGCGCCCTCGACCCAGATCCACGGCTCGCCCACGACGTCCTCCGGCCGGACGTGCCCGCGCCCGGCCAGCGGATGGTCGTCGCGCACGGCGATGAACCGGTCCTCGGTGAGCACGGTGACCATCGAGATGCCATCGTCGACGAACGGCGGGCGCACGAACGCCACGTCCACCGACCCCTCCGTAAGCCCCGCCGCCGGCTGGCGCAGGCCGGCGTTCGACACCACCAGCTCCACCTCGGGATGGCGGTCCGCGAAGCGCCGGATGATCTCGCCGACCAGCGCGACCATCGCGGTCCCCGACAAGCCCACCCGCAGCGTGGCACGCTCGGCCCGGCGCAGCGCGTCAAGCTCTGCCGTCGCGGCGTCCAGCGCGGCCAGCGCGGCGCGTGCGTGGCCCAGCAGCTGCTGGCCGGCGACGGTCAGCGCCACGCTGCGCGTCGTGCGCTCGAAGAGCCTGACGCCCAACCGTGCCTCGAGCTGCTGGATCTGAGACGACAGCGCCTGCTGCGCGACAAAGAGCCGCTGCGCCGCGCGCGTGAAGCTCAGCTCCTCCGCCACCGCGACGAAGGCGCGCAAGAGCCGCGTGTCGAGATCCACCGTCACCGGGTCCGAACCTACAACGACGTCGCGTCAGCATCGGCATATGCTGTGTGCGTGGGGCTCTTGCGGCATCGGGGTGATGGGCCGGCAGGCGAGCGGTTTCTGATGCGCGAGAAGCTGTTGTCGATCGGCGACGACTTCTGGATCGAGAACGAGCGCGGCGACCGCGTCTACAAGGTCGACGGCAAGGCGCTCCGCCTGCGGGAGACGTTCGTCCTGGAGGACGCCTCGGGCGCCGAAGTGGCTCGCATCCAGGAGCGCAAGCTCAGCATCCGCGACAAGGTCGCCATCGAGCGCGACGGCGACACGGCCGCGACGGTCCACAAGGCGCTGGTCGGGATCAGAGATCGCTTCGCGATCGACGTCTCCGGCGGCGCGGACATGAAGGCGCACGGCAACATCGTCGACCACGAGTACGAGATCGAGCGAGACGGTGACACGGTCGCGAGCATCTCCAAGAAGTGGTTTCGCGTGCGCGAGTCCTACGGCATCGATGTCACCGCAGGCGAGGACATCCCGCTCATCCTCGCGATCGCCGTCGCGATCGACTCGCTGACCACCCGGGACTGAACCCGCGCCCGCTCGAGAGCGATCCACCCTAGTTGGGGATCGCCGTCTGCGCCCTGCGGAGCGGTTCACCGTCGGTCTTGCCGGGCGCAAACAGCTCGACGACGACCCAATAGCGCGCCGTCGGATCGCGCGGTACGGGAATCCAGCCCCGGCAATCGCAGCCGTCGGCCGAAGCATCGGTCACCAGCGCACTGGTGTACACCGCGATCGTGTCGTGTGTCAGGTCCTGCCTGGTGATCTTCAGGGGGAACTCGGTGCCGACCTTGAATCCCGAGGTGCGGAACTTGTACGTGATGAGCCGGCCGGGCACCTTCGCGTACTCGGGCGGGCTGTTGTCCGGCCCACGTGACTGCGAGTCCATCTCCGTCCAGGTGCCGTAGCTGATTCTCGTGAGGCTGAGGATCGCGAACGGGCCGACCCTGCCGGGCCGCGTTGGACCGTCCCACCAGCCGAGGATCGTCGTGGCGAGCGCGATGATCGAGGCGAGCGACGCCGCGAGCGCGCCCAGCGCGAGGATGCTCTTGTGCGGAGACCAGCGACTCCTCGGCGCAGGCCTGCGCGGGGACTTTCGGCTGCGAGCCCGCCGCCGGCGGCGCCCGCTGCTCATGCGAACTGTACTTCGATCGTCTGCTCGCCGAACGGCGTCTGCTGTGCGGTCACCTGGCATCTGCGGCTGAGACTGCGGCAGTCCCTGAGGAAGCGGACGAATCGGCCGCCGACCGCCTTCAAGACCACCGCCCGGCCCCGGGTGAACTTGAACCGGCAACTGCTGCTGCACGGCGTGCCGTTCACCGTCACAGAACCGCCGCCCGTCACGTTCACGCGCATATACACCTTGACCACCACCTGCCCGCCGCGCATGCAGTCACTCCCGTCCGGCACGCAGAAGATGCCCGCCGTGACCGCGTCGGCCAAGAGGTGGAGCCGGCAGGGGCTCGTGCCGGCCGCGCTGCAGGGGGGTCCGTCCCACGCCACGAAGTCGTGGTCCTCGTCCGGGATCCCTCGCAGCGTCACGGTCGCGCCGAACGGATACGCCCAGCACAGGACGCCGCAGGATGTGCCCGCCGGCGTGGCGGTGACGGTTCCGCCGGCGGTGGATTCGTCGGCGAAGATCCTCACCGGCGTGAACCGGGCGACGACCGTGCGGTTTCCGGTCATCACCAGTGAGCACGTGCGGACCGCAACGGCGCAGCCGCCCTGCCACAGCGCGAGCGACGACCCCGCGGACTGCACGGCGGTGATCACCGCGGTCTCGCCGGCGTGGAACTGGTAGCGGCAGTAGCCGTCGGCGGCGCACCCGGCGAGCACGCCGGGCGCGGCGACGTCGACGGCGGCGCCGGCGCCCGTCGCCCTCAGCCGGAGTTCGGTCTGGGCCAGGGCCGTCGAAGGGGTGACGACGACCGCGAACAGGACCGCTGCCAAGGCGCGCACGCGCCAAGCGCGGGGCATGGGGTACCTCGATGCGATTGGGGGATGACGACCGATCTTCGAGTGCGGGCGCGGTCGCGTCAACGCGGGTGGCGGCCGTCGGGCGCCCCGCTGCGAATCGCGCACCTCGTGGCCCAGACCCGAGTCGTCAGCGTCCTTACACACCGCTCGTGTTCGCGCACGGACCCCGGACCGCGACACGCGACCACCCTGATCGGTCGAGGGGAATGGACACACCGAGGATCGGCGCATCAACCGTACGCGCCCTTTAGGTTGGGTTAATGCGCGCCGAGCGAGCGGGCGACGGCGGATGTGTGCGGTATCTCCGCGTGCCGAGTGTTGACCGCTCCTACACGATGCGTTCGTCCACAACGACCCGCCGGCACAAGGAGCACGCAAGGGAATGCATCGCAGGTTCTCGATCGCCGCAGCTGCAATGGCACTGTTGAGCTTGACCGCCGCGACCGCCAAGGCGGCGAACTCCGTTCCTTCGAGCGTGGCGGCGGACCAGGCCACCGACTACGTGAACAGCCACCCGTCGAAGCTCCACGCGAGCGCGTCGGACACGTTCCATCAGCGCGCGGTCATCTCGACCTCGGACGGCCTGCAATACGTTCCGTACGACCGCAGCTACAAGGGCCTGCACGTGGTGGGCGGCGACTTCGTCGTCGTCACCAAGACGACCGGCCAGGTCGCGTCGACCGCCGTCGCCCAGGACGAGACGATCGACGTCTCGACCACCCCCAGCGTCTCCGCGGCGCAGGCGGCGCAGACCGCGAGCTCGCAGCTCGCGGGAGTCGCATCCGTCGAGAGCACCGACCTCGTCGTCGACGCCGAGGCGGACACGCCGACGCTGGCCTATGAGAGCGTCGTCACCGGCCACCGCGGCGCCATCCCGAGCCGGCTCCACGTGCTCGTCGACGCGACCACCGGCGCGGTGCTCTCGACCCGCGACGAGGTCGTCGACGGGACCGGGAACAGCTGGATCAGCGGCCCGGTGACGATCAACACCAGCGGCGCCGCCCCGTCGTTCTCGATGACGGACGCCACGCGGCCGGGCATCTCGTGCCGCAACTACACCTCCCGCGCGGTGCTGACCGGCACCGATGACGTGTGGGGCAACGGCAACGGCACGAACCTCGAGACCGGCTGCGTGGACGCGCTGTTCGGCGTCCAGCGCGAGTGGGACATGCTCAAGAACTGGTACGGCCGCAACGGCATCAACGGCAGCGGCAGCGGCTTCCCGCTCTACGTCGGCCTCAACGACGAGAACGCGTTCTGGGACGGGTCGGGCGTGTCGATCGGCCACAACACCGCCAACCAGTGGATCTCATCGCTGGACGTCGTGGGCCACGAGTTCGGCCATGCGATCGACTCCACCACGCCCGGCGGCCAGTCCGGCAACGGCGTCTCCGAGGCGACCGGCGACATCTTCGGCGCGCTGACCGAGGCCTACGCCAACGAGCCCGCGGCCTACGACCCGCCCGACTACAGCGTCGGCGAGGAGATCAACCTCGTCGGCAGCGGGCCGATCCGGTACATGTATCAGCCGTCCCTCGTCGGCGATCCGAACTGCTACTCGAGCTCGATCCCGAACGCGGAGACGCACGCCGCGGCGGGCCCGTTCGACCACTGGTTCTACCTCCTCGCCGAGGGCACGAGCCCGGCCGGCAAGCCGGCGAGCCCGACGTGCAACGGCTCGACGATCGTCGGCATCGGCATCCAGAACGCCGGCAGGATCTTCTACAACGCGATGCTGTCGAAGACGAGCGGCATGACGTACCTCAGGTACCGCACCGCGACGCTGACCGCGGCCAAGAACCTGTTCGGAGCCAACTGCACCACGTTCAACACGGTCAAGGCCGCGTGGGCCGCCGTCAGCGTGCCGGCGCAGGCCGGCGATCCCACCTGCACGGCCGGCGGCGCCGTTGTCGTCAACAACCCGGGCAACCAGACCGGCAACGTCGGGACCCCGGTGTCGGTCCAGATGACCGCGAGCGGCGGGACCGGCACGTACACCTGGTCGGCGACCGGCCTGCCCGCGGGCCTCGCGATCAACGCGTCGACGGGCCTGATCTCCGGCACGCCCACCACCGCCGCGACGTACGCGTCGGTCGTGACCGCGACCTCGGGCGCCTCGTCGGACTCGGCCGCGATCAGCTGGACGATCGCCCCGAAGTCGGCGTGCACCGGCGGCCAGAGGCTCGCCAACCCGGGCTTCGAGTCCGGCGCAGCGTCATGGACCGCGTCGGCCGGTGTCATCGGGCAGTACGGCAGCTCCGGTGAGCCGCCGCATGGCGGCACGTGGGACGCCTGGATGGACGGCTACGGGACGTCCCACACCGACACGCTCCAGCAGACGGTGACGGTCCCGACCGGATGCGCCAACTACAGCCTCACGTTCTGGCTGCACATCGATTCGGCGGAGACGACCGCCAGCACCGCGTTCGACAAGCTCACGGTGACGCTGGGGAGCACGACCCTCGCCACGTACTCGAACCTGAACAAGGCGACCGGCTACCAGCTGCGGACGTTCAACGTCGCCGGCTTCGCCGGGCAGACGGTGGTCCTGAAGTTCTCCGCCGTCGAGGACTCGTCGCTGCAGACGTCGTTCGTCGTCGACGACACTGCGCTCACGGTCAGCTGAGGTCTCGCACCGAGGGGCCGCGCCCGGCGGCCCCTCGGTCTCTGGTCGAAGCCGCACGTCAGCTATACAACGTCGGCCATGGACATTGCTGGTCGGAGTGCCGTGGTGACCGGGGCGGGCATCGGAATCGGCCGTGCGATCGCGCTGGCGCTCGCGGCTGAGGGTGCCGATGTGGTGGCGTCGGACATCGACGAGCGGGGAGGCAACCGGACCGCGGCCATGTGCCGGGGCCGCGCGCGGTTCGAGCAGGCCGACCTCACCGTCGCGGATGACGTCCGGCGACTGATCGACGGCGCTGAACCGACGATCCTCGTCAACAACGCGGGTGGCGGGGGCCACATCCCTCCGCATTTTCCCGACGCCACCGCCGAGCAGTGGGGGGCGACGCTGGATCTCAACCTGCGTGCTCCGATGCTCGCGACGCAACTGGCTCTCGAGCCGATGCGGCGGGCCGGCGGCGGCGCGATCGTCAATGTCGCGTCCACGGCGGGCCTGGGGGACGAGCCGTATCAATCGCCCGAGTACGGCGCCGCCAAGGCCGGACTGATCCGCTTCACGTCGGCGCTGGGCACGGTCGACGGCGTCCGTGTGAACTGCATCGTGCCCGACTGGGTCGCGACCGAGCGCGTCACCGCGCAAGAGCGAGCGCAAACGCCTCCGCCGATCCCGCTTGCGACGGTGGTCGCTGCCGTGATCCGGTTCATCCGCGACGACACGCTCGCCGGACGCGCAATGGTGCTGTGGCGCGGCGAACCGCCGCGCCTGGACTGAGTCAGATGCCGAGGCCGCGTCGGCCAGTCACGTTCAGCTGCTCGGGCTTGAAGCGGTCGGGCCAGTTGCGCTCGTAGTGCTCCTCGGGGAAGTCGCTCGGGCTGTCGCCGTTCAGGAAGGCCTCGCGGACCTTGGCGGCATAGGCCTCGTTGCGCGGGCACCACGGAGCGGCCGGGATGTACATGACGTTGCCCCATCCCTGCTGGTCGCGGACCGGCGCGACGCTGTGGATCATGTCGCAGTGCCACCAGACGGAGTCGCCGGCGCGGACGTCCGGGATCCCGCTGAGGGCGCGCATCAGCAGTGGGTGCCACTTCTCGATCGCCGGGAAGACCTGGTTGACGGTGGTGCCGCACATGTCGTCCTCGGCGACGTCGGAGAGCAGTGGGCGCAACATGAGGTAGGCCATCGCCTCGGGGATCGGCACGGTGTGCAGGACGCCTTGGTCTGCGGCCATGTCCGACAGGGCGGTCCAGCCCTGGAACGTGCGGAACGCCGACGTCATGGTCGTCCCGGGGTAGGTCGGGCCGGCGGTGCGGTGTGCGGCGTCCCACGGGTCGTAGCGCTCGACCGAGCCGTCGAACAGGTGGCGGAACGCCTGCTGGTAGGCGCTCGTCATCCACAGGTCGAGCGTGCCGGGGTCCAGGTGCGCGCCGAGGCCGCCGGAGTTCGCGCCCGGCGGGCGCCGGCGGATGCGGTCGGGGTAGAGCGAATCCCGATCCGGGTCGAACCACCGCACGCCGTCGGACTCGTAGGTCCACCGGTGGTTGAGGAACGACTGGACGCGCGCCATGCGATCGCTCTGGCGTGCCTGCATCTGCGCGGTCGACCAGTACACGGGGTAGATCTCGGGGCGCGAGCCGACGCTGCCGAAGAAGTCGTCGGCGGGGCCGCTGTAGTCCTCGAAGAAGTGGTTGCGCTCGACGTAGTCGACGATGTCCTGGTCCCAGGCGAGCGCCTGGTCGCGCTCGAAGTGCCCGCGGATGACCACGCAGCCGCGGCGGCGCAGGTGGTCGAGGGTCTCGGGGGAGACGGTGCCGGCCTCGATGTCGGCGTAGTCGATGACCGGCCAGATCGCCTCGCCGCGCCGCCGGGCGTCCTCGATCTCCGCCACCCGCTCGGCGATCTGCCCCTCGACGACCGTCCAGACCGCTTCGACCGTCCGGCCCGAGGCCGCGATGCGCGTCCGGATCGCGGCCTTGATCTCCCGCGTCGCGGCCTTCAGGTCCTGCGGCGTGCGGCTGCGCCGCTCCGGGTCCACCGCGATCGACGTGCCGGCGCTGCGGGACGCGGACGTCGACGCGGTGGCGCGCGCCGTGGCCGGCGCGCTCTCGGCCGTGGTGGCGCTGGCCGACCCACAGATCGTGCTGATCGGCGGAGCGTGGGGACGGCATCCGCGGGTCCTCGACGCGGTCGCTCACGCGTTCGCCGACGCGCCCCGCCACGTCCCGGTACAGGCGGCCGGCGTCATCGACGAACCGGCCCTGACAGCAGCCCGTGCGACCGCACTCCAACAACTCCGCGACACGATCGTCGCGACCGCGCCAGCGCGAGCACCGGCAGCCCACCGGCCTGCGCCACGTCGCAGCGCCCGTTCCTCGCGCCCGTGACACGACTGAACCTGCCCGGCGGTCGCTGACCTGAGTCACCGTCGCGGCCGTCGGCTCGCGGCGGCAGGAGAGCGCCGGCGTGGCTGGAATTTCCCAGGCGTGGCCGACCTGTTCCCGGGAGTCAGCGATCACGGCATGGTCATCGGGCTGTGGACGCGGCGTGCGGTCATGACGCTGTTCGCGCTGGTCATGCTGTCCGGTCTGCTGGACGTCTTCGGCCAGCGCGCGAGTGAGTCGTCGACCAGTTCGAGCGCGGCGCGGATGACGCTCGAAGCGCCCACGACGGTGCGCGGCGGGTTGTTCTTCCAGTCGCGCGTGGACATCCGCGCGCTTGCCGCGATCCAGCACCCGCGGCTCGTGCTCGACGACGGCTGGCTGGAGGGCATGCAGGTCAACTCGATCGAGCCGGCGGCGGTGTCCGAGAGCAGCCGCGACGGGCGTGTCGTGCTCAGCTACGGGAGTCTTGAGCCGGGCGACGTGCTGCGCGTGTGGGTGCAGTTCGAGGTCGATCCGACCAACACCGGCCGGCGTCCCTTCGGGCTCGAGCTCGACGACGCCGAGCAGCCGCTCGCGCGCATCGATCGCCGGCTGACGGTGCTGCCCTAGATGGACCTCATCCTGCGCGCCGTCTTCGTGTTCGTGCTGATCCTCGTGATCACGCGCGCGGTCGGCCGGCGCGAGCTGAGCTCGATGGAGCCGTTCGATCTGATCCTGCTCGTCGTGATCGGCGACCTCGTCCAGCAGGGCGTGACCCAGAGCGATGAGTCGCTCACGGGAGCAACCACCGTGATCGTCACGATGGCGGTGCTCGTCGTCTTCACCGCGTGGCTGAGCTTCCGCTTCGCCCGCCTGCGGCCGATCCTCGAGGGCGCTCCGACGCTCCTGGTCGCCGAAGGTGAGCCGCTCATGAAGAACCTGCGGCGTGAGCGCGTGACGCTGGACGAGATCCACGCCGAGGCACGCCAGCAATCGATCGGCTCGCTGTCCCAGGTCCGCTACGCGGTGCTCGAGACCAACGGCAAGATCAGCTTCATCACTCGCGACGGGTGACGAAGCCGCTCGCCTGCGTCGCGGGCTCACCGGCGTGGATCCGCCGCAACGTCGCGAGTGATTTGGCGAGCATCCGCGACACCTGCATCTGGGAGATGCCTTCGGCCTCGGCGATCTCGCGCTGCAGCAGCTGGTCACGAAAGCGCAGCAGCAGCACGCGTCGCTCGCGCGGCGAGAGGACGGAGAGCAGGCGATCGAGCTCGTCGGCGTCGTCGACGCGCTGAAACCCGCCCTCGTCGGCCGCGAGCCGGCTGACCGCGTCGTCGTCGCTGTCGCCGTGCACCGGTTGGTCGAGCGAGATGGCGTTCCGCGCGGTGGCGCTCGCGCGAGCCTCGAGCACCTGCTCCACCGTGGCGTCGCAGCCGGTGGCGATCTCCTGCAGCGTGGGAGACCGGCCGAGCTGGACGGAGAGCGCCTCGCTGACGCGCTCCAGCCGCAGCGAGAGCTCCTGGACCTCGCGGGGCGCGCGCACCGTCCAGCCGAGGTCGCGGAAGTAGCGCTTGACTTCGCCGATGACGGTCGGGACGGCGAACGACGAGAACGCGATCCCCCGCTCCGGGTCATAGCGGTCGATCGCCTTCAGCAGGCCGATGGTGGCCACCTGCAGGACGTCCTCGGCCTCGCTGCCGTGAGCGTAGTGCGACACCACGTGGCGGACCAGCGGAAGGAAGTGGTCCACGAGCGCAGCGCGGCCGCCGGGGTCGCGATCACGTCGATACCGCTCGAACAGCAGAGCGTCCTTGCGAGCCCGAGAGATCGGCCGTGGAGGGCTGGCGGAACCGTACATCGACGCTAGCCCACCCAAGGACAGGGGGCATGAAACGGGCTGCTGTCGACCTTCTGACCGTGAGGCGCAAACGGCGTCAGCGGGCGACGCTTCGCTGGACGCAACGCCGGGTCGGGTCCAGGAAGACCTCGCCGACCTCGGGCACGGCGTCGTGCAGTTGGCGATCGAGCTCGTCGGCCAGCGCCTCGATCTCGTCGGAGGTCAGCCCGTCGGCCAGGTCCACGCGGGCAGCCACGAGCAGCGAACCCGGCCCCATCGCCATCGTCAGCAGCTGCTCGAGCGAGTCGACCTGCGGGTGTCGGCGGAACACGCGCGCGAGTGCCTCGCGCTCCTCGGGCAGCGCCGCTTCGCCGATCAGGAGCCGCTTCGTGTCGCGCCCGAGCACGAGCGCGACGACGGCGAGCAGCAACCCGATGGCGATCGACGCGGCACCGTCGTAGACCGTGCTGTCGGTCATCTGCGTCAGTCCGAGTCCGATCGCGGCGAGCACCACGCCGAGCACCGCGGCGCTGTCCTCGAAGACGACGGTCTTGGTGGTCGGGTCACGCGAGGCGCGCACGTGGCGGAGGAAGCTCCGCTGCTTGGCCTCGGCCTCGCCATGCGTCTGGCGCGCCGCGCGGATCAGCGAACCGCCTTCGAGCACGAACGCGAGCGCCAGCACCGCGAACGCGATCCCGTCACCGCCCGCCGGCGGGCCTCCCGACAGGATCCGATGCACGCCCTCGGAGACGGAGAACACCGCGCCCGAGACGAAGATGAGCACCGCGGCGAGGAACGACCAGAAGAACCGCTCCTTCCCGTAGCCGAACGGGTGCGACGCGTCCGGCTCGCGTTCGGACAGGTTCAAGGAGGCGAGCAGCAACAGCTGGTTGGTCGTGTCGGCGACCGAGTGCGCCGCCTCGGCGAGCATCGCGCTGGACCCGGTGAGCAGGCCGCCCGCCAGCTTGCAGACGCCGATCCCTGCGTTGGCGGCGAGCGCGAGGTAGACCGTCTTGTGGCTCTCGGAAGCCATTCCGCAGCTACCTACCCGTCCTCGGACACTCGGAGTCGGTGGGTGGAGGTGCGCGCCGCCCTAAGGTGGTCGTGTCAGGAGCGGCCCAGCGGGAATCTGGTTCGCGTGAGGTTGCTTCGCGCCACCGCCGCCGCGTCGCTGGTCGTCGCCTTGTCCGCGCCGCCGGTCGCCGAGGCGGCCTGGACCCGGCCCGCCGTGGTGCTGAGCGGCGACGACGCCGCCCTGCTGCAGACCGTGGTTCGTTCCGACGGCGGGCTGCGCGCCGGCGTCCGGAGCCCGCAGGTCGCGCTCGGCCTGAGCGACTTCACGTCCGCCGATCCGCTCGTGGTGCTGCGCCCGCCCGCGCCCGTGGTCGACGTGGCGCTCGCACGGGACGGGAGCGGCGTGGCGCTCGAGGCGCAGCGCGGCGCCCCCACCAGCGTGGTCGCCTTTGACGCGGCGGGATCGCTGCAGCCGCCGGTCGCGCTCGCCGACGTGGGCAGCGACGCGCAGGTCGCGATCTCGCCGGGCGGCGCCGCCGTGGCGGTCTGGGTGGCGCGCGCCGCGCAGGGCTTCGAGGTCGACGCCGTGTTCCGCGATCCCGGCTCGGGCACGTTCGGCGCCCCGGTGCGCGCGGGCTACACGACCCGGGCCAACACGCTCCTGTCGACCGGGATCGGCGACAGCGGCGAGGCGGTGGTCGCCTGGCAGGTCAATGGCTTCCCTTCCGACGTCGCGGCGGCCGTGCGGCTGCCGGGCGCCGGGTTCTCTCCGGCGCGGTTCGTGAGCCGCGGCGCGGACGAGGCGCGGCTGGCCGTCGGGCCGGGCGGCCAGGCGATCCTCGCCACCGCCCGCGGCGCCGGGATCGACGTCTCCGTGAAGGCTCCCGGCGTGGACGCGCTGCCCAAAGCGCAGCGGATCGACCACGGCCAGGGCTTCGCGATCGGGGTGGCGGCGGCGGGCGAGCGCCAGCTGGCCGCCGCGTGGCTTTCGGCGCCGAAGCTGCGCGACAAGGCCCAGGTCCGCGTCTACCAGGGCGCAGGACCCCTGCGTCGCGTCGGCACCGTCGGGCGCGACGCGATCGGCGAGACCGTGGGCATCGATGTCGACGCGGCGGGCAACGCGCTCGTCGCCTGGGACGAGGGCCTGAAGGCCAAGCGCGGCGACCCGACGGGGCGCTCGCATCTCGGCATCGCCTACCGCCGCGCCGGATCCCACTTCGGCGCCGTCACCCACCGCGGCCCGGTCTCGCTCGACGACACGCCGGAGGCCGTCCGGCTCGGCCCGGGCGGGCGCGCCTGGGTGCTCTACGAGGCGTTCCAGTCCGGCGACAGCGGCGGCGCGGGGTACCGGCGGGTCTACGTCACGGAGCGCCGGCCATGAGCTGGCTCGCGCTCACCGCGGCCGTCGCCGTGAGCTGGGCGGCGCCCCACGCCTACGACCGCCCGGCCTGCCACCCCCTGTCCTCCTGCCCGCTCGAGCCGGCACCGCGCGTCGCGGTCGACGACCGCGGCCGCGCCGTGGCGGCGTGGGCGGACTCGCACGACCGGGTGCGGGTCGCGATCGCCGGCCGCCCCGGGCGCTTCGGCGCCGCCGCGACGCTCGGCAAGGGGCTGCGGCCAGACGTCGCGATCAACCAGAACGGCACCGCCACCGCCGTCTGGCAGGGCCCGCACGAGACGCTGCGCTTCGCCCGCCTCGCGCCCCGCGCCACACGCTTCACCGCTGCGAAACGGCTCGCCGCGCCGCTGGAAACAGGGCGACGACGATGCCTCGGTGGCCGCCGAGCCGGACGGCTCCGCGGTCGTCGTCTACGAGTCCGCCGACCGCGTCCGCGCCGTCACGATCTCGCCCGCCGGCCTGCCGGGTGCGCCGGTGACGCTCGGAACCGGCGGCTTCGACCACGACAGCGTGCGGGCCGCTCCCGACGGCACGCTCGCGGCCTGCTGCATCAGCCCGCCGACCGTCCGCGATCCCAACATCCCGCCCGACACGGCACAGAAGATCGCCGTCTACCGCCCCACCGGCGGCTGGCGCCTCGTCCCCACGGCGCTCGGCGACCGCGGCGAGATCGAAACCGTGTACGGCAACGCCGGCGCGCTCCTGCTCGGCTTCGTCGACGTCCGCGAGAGCGGCGACGCCGGCTACCTCGGCAACCCCGGCCTGGCCCGCGCCGGCGCCGACGACATCCTCGACCCGCCGCTGCTCGCTCCGGTCACGCGGCCCAGCCGCGCCCTCGCACCGTCGGTCGCGATCGACGGCTCCGGCCGCAGCGTGCTCGTGTTCCAGGAGAAGACCAGGTCGCAGGCGTTCCGCCGCGACGCGCCGGTCTACGCGAGCGTCGCGGCCCCTGACGCGACCGCGCTCCCCACGCGCCAGCGGCTGGACGCGCACCAGGCCTACGAGCCGACGGTCCGCCCGTTCGGCCCGGGCGCGATCGCGGTCTGGCAGGGCGCCGCGTCGCAGTGGAAGGTGGCGATCGAGCGCGACGGCACCTTCGCACCCGCACCGGCGCCGCCCGGCGCGCGCACGCGCAAGTTCCTGGGCGAGGACTTCGACTACGCCTACGGACTGGGCACCGCGGCCGGCTACGCGGTGTTCGCCTGGGTCGCGCCGGACGGCTCGATCAACGTCAGCGAGTCGCGCTGACCGCGATCGCAGCCTGGCCTCAGCACATCCAGCTGATGCGGGAGTACGCGCGCGGCACGCCGCTGACGCGGCCTTCGATGCACCGGTAGACGAGCCGGCCGCCCTCGCGCTTGCGCTTGCTCACCACGACCCGGACCTTGCCGCGGACGCGGTGCCCGGCGGCGCAACTCGGCTCACAGACCAGCACGTTCGCGTTCCCGTGCGCGATCGCCCGTGACCACCCCCAGTGGACCCAGCTCAGTCCGGTGAGGTCGGCGTCGCTGAAGTTGATCTTGTGCGGGCGCTGGGCGAGGTGGTTGGTGATCGGGTCGCGGACGTAGACCTTGTCGGCGGCCCGCGCGAGGCTCGCCGCGAGCGCGCAGACGGCGATGACGGCAACGGTGGCGGTGAGGGAACGGCGCATACCGCACAGGCTCGCACGGGGCGGACCGGGGCGTCGCACCACCGGCAGCGGCTGCGCGCTACGACGTCTGCCGCGCGAGCGGCTCCGCGACGGCCGAGGGGGCGCGGGCGAAGCGATTCGCGGCAGGCGCGTCGAGCTGCGCGAGCGGCACGTGCGCCCGCTCGCGGGCGCTCATCGCCGCGAGCGCGGCGATCACGCTGAACGCCAGCACGTACAGCGCCACGGGCAGCCAGCCGGCGCCGTCGATGGCGGCCGCGGCGGTCGGCGCAAAGCCGCCGATCGCGTAGCCGACCTGCGTCCCGATCGCCATTCCCGAGAGCCGCACCCTGGTCGGGAACATCTCGCCGTAGAGCGCGGGCTGGGTCCCGTTGAACGCGCTGTAGGCGACACCCGACATCGCGATCGCGGCCGCGAAGATCAGCACGTAGCTGGCGCGGTCGATCGCTCCCAGGTACGCGAACATCAGCGCTCCGCTGGCGAGCGCGCCGCCGATGAACACGGGCTTGCGCCCCACGCGGTCCGCGAGCGCGGCCCACAGCGGGATCGCCACGAGCGCCACGACGTTGGTGACGATCGCGACCCACAGCATCGTCGTCTTGTCCAGCCCCTTCGTGTCGACCGCGAACGAGAGCGCGTAGACGGCGAAGATCGTGCTGACCGTCGAGCCCAGCGCGGCCAGCGTCACGCGCAGCAGCGCGGGGCGGTGCTCGCGCAACAGCTCCGCGACCGGCGCGCGGTCGTGCTCGGCCTGCTCGAACGCCGGGGCGTCCTCGAGCCGGCGGCGGATGATCACGCCCGCCAGCACGACGATGGCGCTGAGCCAGAACGGGACGCGCCAGCCCCACGAGAGCAGCTGGTCCTCCGGCATGGCGCCGATCGGCAGCCACGCCGCGGTGGCGATCACGAGGCCCGCCTGCGTGCCGGTCAGCGTGAAGCTCGAGAAGAACGCGCGCCGGTCGTCCGGCGCGTGCTCGAGCGTGAGCGAGTTGCCGCCCGACTGCTCGCCCGAGGCCGAGAAGCCCTGCACCAGCCGCAGCGTCACGAGCAGGATCGGCGCCCAGATGCCGATGTCGTCGTAGGTCGGCAGGCAGCCCACGAGGAACGTGCAGATGCCCATCATGATCACCGTCAGCACGAGCACGCGCTTGCGCCCGTGGCGATCGCCGAAGTGGCCCATGAAGCACGCGCCGATCGGCCGTGCGACGTAGCCGACGCCGTAGGTCGCGAACGACAGCAGCGTGCCCGTCGCCGGATCGGAATCCGGGAAGAACACCTTGCCGAACACCAGCGCCGCTGCGGTGCCGTAGATGAAGAAGTCGTAGTACTCGAGCACGCTGCCGACCGAGCTGGCGAGCGCGGCCTTCCTGGGTGTCTTGCCTGGGCTCATCTCTCTCCTCCCGTGGGTCTATGCCCGCTGCGCGGCCATCCGGATCGGTGTGTTGGCGGCGCCGTAGCCGGCGTAGCCGCCGCGCCGCTCGAGCACCTCGAAGAACACACGCCCGCGCGCGGCCGTGAACAGCTGCAGCAGCTCGCCGCCGCGCGCGTCGCGGTCGTAGAGCAGCCCGTGCTCGCGCAGCTCGCCGGTGTCGACGCCGAGCCGCGCCTCGAGGTCGTCGTAGTAGTTGCCGGGGATCTCGAGCAGCTCCACGCCGGCGTCGCGCAGCGCGCGCGCCGCCGCGCCCGCGTCGCGGGTCGCGAACGCGACGTGCTGCAGCTCGGCCGGCCCGTGGCCGGCCAGCACCGGCACGTTGAGCGCCAGCCGCACGCCGCCGCCGCTGGCGGCGCGGCTGCGCACGAGGCCGTCGGGCGAGGCCAATTCCTCGCTGCCGTCGGGCTCGAGCGCGAGCACCGCGCGGTAGAACAGCGACGCCTCGTCGAACGCGTCGAACGGCTGCGCGAGCGCGAGGTGGTCGATCCGCGTCAGCGGTCCGTCGGCGGATGCGCCCAGCGGGTCGAAGTCCGCGAGCCAGTCGCCGGCGCAGAACAGCACCGGCGTACCGTCCGGCGCCGCCACCGCCGCCTGGTCGGCATCCTGCAGCGGCGGCGCGAGCAGCGCCTCGGCACGGCGCGCGGAACGCCGAGGGTCGGCGCTCTCGACGGCCAGCGCGGCGACGCGCGGCTCCTCGCCGCGGTTGACGACGACGCGGACCTCGCCCTGCTCCCACAGCTGGACCGGCTTGGACCGGTGCTGCCCGGTGCGCATGAAGCCGAGCCCGCCGAGCAGGCCGTCGAGGTCCCCGCCCGCCAGCTCCGCGAACGCGTACCCGCCCAGCTCGGCGGCCGGCGGAAGCGCGTCGTCAAGCACGAGCAGCGAGCGCATCGCGTCGAGCGCCATGCGGCGCGGGTCGGCGGCGCGCAAGACGTCGTTGAAGACCTCCAGCGACAGCGGGCCTTTGTACCCGGCGGCCCGCACGTGCTCGAGCAGACCGCGGAGGTCGAAGCCGCCCTGGCCGGGAAAGCAGCGATGGTGGCGGCTCCACTGCAGCACGTCCATCGCCAGTCGCGGCGCGTCGGCGAGCTGCAGGAAGAAGATCTTCTCCCCGGGGATGCCGCGGATCGCGCGCGGGTCCGAGCCGCGCGAGAGGATGTGGAAGCTGTCCAGGCACGTGCCCAGCGCGGGGTGGTCGGCGCGCTCGACGATCCGCCACGCGTGCTCGAAGTCGTTCACGTGCCGGCCCCACGCGAGCGCCTCGTAGGCGATCCGGATCCCGCGCGCGTGCGCGCGTTCGGCCAGCTCGCGCAGCTGCGCGGCGGCCAGCGCGTCGTCGTCGATCGCGTCCGGCGAGACGTTCGAGCACACGAGCAGCAGGTCGGCGCCGAGCTGCTGCATCAGCGCCAGCTTGGCCTCGGCGCGCGCGAAGTCCGGCTCACGCACGGCCTCGAAGTCGCGGAACGGCTGGTAGAGGTCGAGCGTGAGGCCGAGCTCGGCGAGGCGCTCGCGCACGGCCGCGGGCGAGTGCGGCGACGCGATCAGGTCGGCCTCGAACAGCTCGATCCCGTCGAAGCCGGCGCCCGCCGCCGCCTCGAGCTTCTCGTCGAGCGAGCCGCTCAGGCAGACCGTCGCGATCGAGCGCCTCATCGCGTCAGCTCCGCGAAGTGACGCAGCATCCGCTCACGGTCGGGCCGCACGCCGGTGAAGCACTCGAACGAGGCTGCGGCCTGGAAGACGACCATCCCGCCGCCGTGGAGCGTCCGGCAGCCGCGCTCGCGCGCCGCCCTCAGCAGCGGCGTGTCCAGCGGCCGGTAGACGATGTCGGCGACCCAGAGGCGCGGGTGCAGCGCCTCCGGGTCGACGGCGATGCCCGGGTGGCCCTCCATCCCGGTCGGCGTCGCGTGCACGAGGCCGTCGGACGTCGCGATGTCCTCCGCCTCCCCCACGCGGCCGCCGACCGCGCTCGCCAGGCCTCGTGCACGATCGTGATCGGGGTCGACGATCATCAGCTCGCGGCAGCCGAGCCGGCGCAGCGCGTGCGCGAGCGCCGAGCCCGCGCCGCCGGCGCCGAGCAGCACCACGCGGTCCAGGCTCGCGCCGGGCAGGCCGCGCCGCAGGCTCTCGGCGAACCCGCTCGCGTCGGTGTTGTGGCCGGTCATTCGTCCGTCGCGGATGACCACCGTGTTGACGGCCCCGAGCGCCGCGGCGTCGTCGTCGACCTCGTCGAGGTGCTCGAGCACGAGCTGCTTGCACGGGTGCGTGACGTTCAGGCCGTCATAGCCCTCCGCGCGCGCCTGCTCGAGCAGCTCGCCCACGTCGTGCGGCGCGACGCCGAGGACGTCGAGGTCGAGCGTCCGGTACGCGTAGCGCAGGCCCAGGGCGGCCGCCTCGCGCTCGTGCAGCGGCGGGCTGAGCGACGTGCCGATGCCGGCGCCGATCAGGCCGGTGAGCGTGGTGTCGGACCGCGTGAGCATAATGTACGAACTGGTACGTTAATACCCGACTCCGGATTTGGCAACCTAAGATCGAAGGCGAATGGCCCGCCCCCTTGAAGCCGCCGACCGCCAGCGCGACCGCGACCGCACGCAGGCGGAGATCCTCGAGGTCGCCGCGCGCGAGTTCGCCGAGCACGGCTACTCGGGGGCGCGCGTGGACGAGATCGCCGAGCGCACCCGCACCACCAAGCGGATGCTCTACTACTACTTCGGCTCAAAGGAAGGGCTCTACACGGAGGTGCTCGAGCGCGCCTACGCGCAGATCCGCGCCGCCGAGCAGGCCGTCGACGTCGAGCACCTGGACCCCGTCGCCGCGATCCGCCGGCTCGCCGAGCTCACCTTCGACCACCACGAGGCGCACCCGGACTTCATCCGCCTCGTCAGCATCGAGAACATCCACCGCGCCGAGCACATGCGCGCCTCGGCCCGCTTCCGTGACCTCAACTCGCCGGCGATCGAGCGCATCGCCCGGATCCTCGAGCGCGGCCGCGCCTCCGGCACGTTCACGAGTCGTGCGGACGCGATCGACGTGCACATGATGATCAGCGCCTTCTGCGTCTTCCGGGTCGCGAACCGCCACACGTGGGACGAGCTGTTCGGCCGCGACCTGCTCGATCCCGCGCTGCGCGAGCGCTACCGGGCGATGCTCGGCGACCTGGTCGTCGACTACCTCACGGGCTGAGGACGTCACAGGAGGGCCGGCCGCGCTGTCAGGTCTTCCGACAGCCGCACCCGACCCGGAGCCCGCTCATGGCATCACTCACCGTCCAGCCGTTCATCGGCACCTACCGCGCCCAGCCCGTGCCCTCGAGCTTCGCGTTCGCGGTCCGCCACTCCGGCGTCTTCTGGTACCGCGGCGCGCTGACCGACGTCGCCGCAACCCTGCGCGCCGAGGCCGGCACGCTCGTGCTCGACGGATCCGCGCGCGTCGAATCGCTCTCCGTGCTCGAGCCGGCCGCGATGCGGGCAAGCGTGCTCGGACCGGAGTTCTTCGACGCCGAGCACCATCCCGAGATCACGTTTCACTCGACCGCGCTTCGCCTCACCGACGACGGCCAGGTCGAAGTCGACGGCGAGCTCACGATTCGCGGCGTCACGCGAGCGGTCAGCGCCAGCGGCCACTACGCCCCGCCGCGACACAGCAGCTTCGGCGAGATCGCCGGACTGCAACTGCACACCAGCTTCGACCGCCGCGAGTTCGGCTTCGACTGGCAGATGCAACTGCCCGGCGGAGGCGACGCCGTCGGCTGGACCGTCCAGGTCGACATCGACCTGCTGCTCACGCGAGAAGACGCAGATGCCGAGCGGTGACGTGCTGCTGGTCTCGGGTTCGCTGCGGCGTGGGTCGTACAACGCGGCCCTGTTGCGTGAAGCGGCCAACGCGCTTCCGAGCGGCTTCAGCCACGTATGGCTCGACGGGATCGCCACGCTGCCGGTCTACAGCGATGACGACGACGGCGAGCGTCCACCCGCGGCGGTCGAGCGGCTCCGCCGCACCATCGCCGGGGCCGACGCGGTCCTGATCGCGACGCCCGAGTACAACGGCTCGATCCCCGGCGGCCTCAAGAAGCTCGCTCGTCGCCATGCGCGATCGCTGACAGCCGGCGAGGCGAAGCTCGACACGATCGCCGGCTTCCTGGCATGCTCGTCGCGTGCGGGTAGCGGTGGGCGCAGTTCTCGTCGGGGCGTTGCTGGTCGTGGCCGCGCCGGCGCAGGCGTACGACTTCGGGAAGGAATGGGGTTACGCGGTGATCGCGGACAACCCCTTCAACGACCCCGGCACCGGCGCGCTCCTTCCCCCGACGCAGGTCTATCCACGTGGACGCGTCAAGGACGCCGGCACGCCGGATTGCTGTGCGGTGCGGTTGACGATGACCGTGCTCGGCGCCTCGGGGCAGATGCTCACCTCCTACTACGTGCGCGACGGCGAGGCGGTCTATCGCAACATCGATCGCCGGATCGATACGAGCCCGAACGCGATCTCGGCCATCCAGTACGACTTCTGCCGCTCCGACGGCAAGTGCGCGTCGCACACGATCGCCCGCCCGGCGGCGCCTGTGCCACCGGGAGCAACTCCGACGCCGGCGCCGAGCCCGTCGCCGCTGGTGGATGCCGACGGAGACGGGTACCCGTCGACGATCGACTGCTCGGACGCCAACAACACGGTCCATCCGGGCGCGCCCGAGGTCCCCGGGAACGGGATCGATGACGACTGCAGCGGCGGCGATCAGCCCGGGAAGGTGGTCGCGCTGGTGCGGAGCCGGTTCTCGATCGCCAGCCGGCGCTCAAGCCCGAGGGTGAACCTCCTGCGCGTCCAGGACGCACCGCCGGGCGCCCAGGTCGACGTCCTCTGCAGCGGCAGGCGCTGCCCGTTCAAGCAGCGCGTGCGTATCACCGACGCCAACGGCGAGGTGTCGCTGACCAAGCTGTTCCGGAAGCGGCTCTCGCCCGGTATCACGCTCGACATCATCGTCAGCCAGCCGAACACGATCGCCAAGGTCTCGCGCTACGTGATCCGGCGCGGGGTGATTCCCGCGCAGCGCAGCATGTGCCTGCCCTTGGGCGCCACGAAGCCGCAGAAGAGCTGTTAGTCCGCGTCGTCGGACGTGTCAGCTTCCGGCCGCAGCAGCCGGAGCGCGTTGAACGTCACGAGCAGCGACATGCCCATATCGGCCGCGACGGCCATCACGAGGGTCACGAGGCCGAGCGGGGCGAGGACGACGAAGACCGCCTTGACCGCGAGTGAGGCGACGACGTTCTGGCGGATGATCTGGAGCGTGCTGCGGCTGTGGGCGATCGCGACCGGCAGGCGTGCCAGATCGTCGGCCATGAGGGCGATGTCGGCGGACTCGAGCGCGACGTCGCTGCCGGCGGCGCCCATCGCGATGCCGACGTCGGCGGCCGCGAGGGCGGGCGCGTCGTTGACGCCGTCGCCGACCATCGCGACGCGGTCGCGCCGTTGCAGCTCACGAATCGCGTCGAGCTTGTCCGCGGGCAGGAGCCCGGCACGCCACTCGACGACGCCCGTGGCGCCGGCGGTCGCGCGTGCAACGCGCTCGCTGTCGCCGGTGAGCATCACGACGCGGACGATCCCGGCTGCGCCGCGTAGCGCGCGGATCGTCTGCGCCGCTTCCGGGCGGGGCTGGTCGGCGAGACCGAAGACGGCAAGGACGCGGTCACCCTCGCCGAGCACGATCGCCGTCTCGCCGCGGTCCTCCGCTTCGGCGAGCTGGGGTGGTGCTTCGGCGCCCTGCTCGAGCGCGAGCCGCAGGCCGCCGGCCCACAGCGCGCGCCCAGCGACGGTGGCCCGCGCGCCGCGACCGGGCAGCGCGCTGAATCCCGTGGCGGTCGGCAGTTCGATCTGGCGGTCGCGCGTCGCGCGGAGCAGCGCCTGGCCGAGTGGGTGCTCAGAACCGCGCTCGACCGCGGCCGCGAGCGCCAGCGCGGCGTCCGGGTCGCTCGCATGGACCGAAGCGAGCTGCGGCAGCCCGCGGGTCAGCGTGCCGGTCTTGTCGATCGCGACGGTGCGGACGCGTGCGAGCGCTTCGAGTGCCTCGCCGCCCTTGACCAGGACGCCACCGCGCGCTGCACCGCCGATCGCGGATACGACCGCCACCGGCACGGAGATCACCAGCGCGCACGGGCAGGCCACGATCAGCAGCGCGAGCGCGCGGTACAGCCACGTGTCCGGCTCGCCGCCGAACGCGAGCGGAAGAGTGGCGACGAGCAGCGCGGCGACGAACACCAGCGGCGTGTAGACGCGCGCGAAGCGATCGATCAGGCGCTCTGCCGGCGCGCGGGCGCCCTGCGCTTCGGCGACCAGCTGCGCGACGCGGTCGAGCGCCGTCTCGCCGGCCGCGGCGGTGACGCGCACGGTCAGCGCCCCGAACGCGTTCAGCGTCCCGGCGAACACGTCGTCGCCGGTGTGCTTGTCGACGGGGACCGATTCTCCGGTCAGCGCCGATTGGTCGACACTCGATACCCCCTCGACGATCACGCCGTCGAGCGGGACGCGCTCGCCGGGACGGACGAGGACCAGCGCGTCCTTGACGACGTGGTCGACCGGCACGGTGTGCTCATGGCCGTCGAGCAGGAGGTGCGCGTCATCGGGCGCGAGCTCGATCAGCGCCTGCACCGAACGGCGGCTGCGCGCAAGCGCGACACGCTCCAGCGTCGTGCCGACGTTGAACAGCACCAGCACCCACGCGCCCTCGGCGTAGTCGCCGATCCCTACGGCACCGATCGCCGCCAGGGCCATCAGCACGTTCATGTCCAGCGAGCGGCTGCGCAACGCGGTCAGTGCCGCGAGCGCGATCGACCAGCCACCGAGCGCCATAGAGAGCAGGTACAGCGGTTCGGCGACCACCCGCGGCGCACCCGCGAGCGAGACGATCACGGCGGCGACCAGCGCCACGAGCGACGCGGCCGTCGACAGGGCGCGGACGTCCCGGCGCCACAAGGGCGCGACGGACCTGCTCGCGCGGCGCTCGGCCACGCGGGCGCTGTAACCCGCTCGCCGGACGGCCGATTCGACCCGGTCCACGTCGACCGTTCCGCTCACCAACAGCGTCGCGGTCCCGAAGGACACCTGCGCCTCGCGTACGCCGTCCAGCGCGGCGACCACCCGCTCCACCGTGCGAGCACACGACGCACAATCCATCCCCTCGACGCGGAAACGCCGCGCGTCAGCCGACACCGGCTCGCGCGCGGACGGCGGCGCCATCGGCAACTCGTTCACGCCACCGGCACTCCCTCGGTGACGTCGTCGACGAGCGCGCGCCCGGCCGCGGTCAGCGCATACATGACCATCTTGCCGTCGCGACGCGACCGCACCAGCCCGGCCGCGCGCAACACCCGTACGTGGTGTGAGACGAGCTTGTCCGAACGCTCCGCGACCCAGGCGAGGTCACACACGCACAGCTCGCCCGCAGCGTCGCGCAGCGCGACCGCCAGCATCAGTCGAGTCGGATCGGCGAGCGCCTTCGCTCGCGCGGCCGCCGCCTCCGCGCGCACGAGCGGGAGACGCTGCGCACGCAGCGCCTCAGCCTTCGGCAGGTCCAGGCACAGCAGGTCGCACGTGTCGTCGCTCACACCCACCCATCCTAACGTGCGTTAGTACGTGCGAGCCGCTGGACGACGGCCCCATCATCCGCGACGCGGAACTTCACCCCCTGAGGCGCTTTCATGCTCTGACCCCCGGTCTCGGACCACGTCGCGGCGGCCCGGGGGGCGTCACGTGTCTCGCGCGCGTGATGCGGGTCAGCAGGCGGCGTGTACCGGCTGGGCGTCGACGTCGGCGTGCGAGATCAGCCAGTGCGTGAGCGCGGTCAGGTCGCGCGTGCCGCTGTCATGGGACCCGTCGGACGGGAGGCTGGCGATCGCGACAGCGAGCGGTCTGCCGTGCACCGTGACGATCCCCATCTGCCGGTCGAGGTAGCCGCCGCCGGAGCCCGGCTGGGACCCGGGTCCCCAGCCGCCCTTGATCTGCGCGGGGACGCCGGCGGAACCGAGTCCCCAGCGCTGCGACGGAATCACCTGGCTCATCAGGCTCAGCACCTGCATCCCGGCCGCGGAGCACCGGAGGCCGGCGGTGAATCGCGCCTGGTCGGTGAGCGACCACGCCGTCTGCCCGAACGGCGTGTAGCCGGCGCCGCGCAGCGAGCGCGACTCGATCTGGGTGCGCTGGTCGCCCGCGCGGCGAAGCTGCGCGTCTGCGGCCTGTGCGGCGGTGTCCGGTGGCCCGAGCGAAGCCCACAGCCGCATCGCGGCGGCGTTGTCTGAGGCGGTGATCGCCTGCCTCAGATCGCCCTGCTCGGCGCCCTGGCGTCCGGCGTCGATGACCGCCATCGCGATCGGCACCTTCGCGGTCGACCACGCCGCCAGGGAGTTCAGCGACCCGACCCGCTCGACGTTGCGTCCGAGGCCGAGGCCGGAGACCGCGAGACCCTGCGCGCCGCCGAGCGACCCCGCGAGCTGCTGAAAGCTCTGGCGGTCGGCGGCGGACAGGATCGCGCCGCCGGTCGCCGTCGTGCTCGCGCGCTTCTTGCGGTGCGTCGTCGCTACGGAGCCTGGAAGGGGATCGCGCGACGCGTCCGGCAGCGGCGGCGGCGCGACCGCGTGCGCGACGACCGTCTGCGCCGCCGGCTGGCCCTGCGCGCCACCACAGCCCGCCAGCAGCACGCACACGGCCGCCGCTGCGGCCGCTGGTCTCAGAACGTCACCGACGCGTTGTTGCCCCCAGAGCATGTGACGCCGGACCCCGAGGGGTGGCAGTCCATCGTGTAGTACTGATCGGTCACCGGGCTGTAGACCCGCACGCTGGCGGTCGCGCCCGGAGCTTGTTCGTAAGCATCGCGGACGTTGAGCGCAAACGAGCACGAGGTGCTCGGGCCGGCGTACACACCACCGCCGCAGGACGTGCCGTGCGGCGCGGAGGCCGTCGCGGAACCGCTGTTGCCGGAGGAGGAGGAACCGCCGCCGCTCGCGCGCTGCCGGAGGGCCTTCGCGCGCTTCTGCGCAGCCAGCCGCGCGAGCTTGCGCGACGTGGTGCGCGCCCACGCGGTGAGGCGATCCGCGCCGCTGACGGTCGGCTGGTCGCCTGCGATCGTGGGGCCGGCCGCGTCCAGCGCGCTGGTCAGGTTCGACGAGAGCGTCTGCAGCTGGCTGGCGCCCGCCACCGTCGGGTGGTTGAGCACCGCCGAGACGGCGGCCAGGTACGCGACTTCCCGGTCGATCACCTGCTGGGCGTCACCGGCGAGCTTGCCCTGGTTCGACGGAACGGTCAGCGCGCCGAGGGCGCCGGTCGCCGCGGTCGTCGCCTGCTGCGCCTGCCGGACCGCGAGCCGCGCCGAGTCGGGCTTGGTGCCGCTGATCGAAGTCAAGCGCTGCGAGATCGCCTGGTTGGCACCCAACACCGGCCCGAAGACCTTTGCGACCTGCTGCTGATAGATCACCGCCGGGGTCGGCCCCGTCGCGGCCTGGCTGCCCGACTTGTCGCCTCCGCCGCCGGTCAGCACGATCACCAGCACCACGACGACGACGGCGATCGCCGCGGCGCTCCCGCCGATCAGCGCCCAGCGGGCCTTGCCACGCGGGCGCGGACCCGGTGACGGCGCCCTTGGAGGCGACGTCGTGGGAGCGGACGGCGTCGGCCCAGCCCTCTCGGCGTCGGGTGCACTCGCGTGCACGTCCGTCGTCAGCCCATCGATGTGCGCGGCGGCCGGCGGTGCCACCGCTCCCGCTTCATCTTCATCAAGCGTGGAGTGCCCGTTCGGCGGGCTGCCGCTGACGGCGTCTGCGGACGCCGCGTCGGCGCCCGCGAGCGCCGCGGCCGCCATCGCAGGCGTGACCGCCGCATGTACGCCGCTGGGGGTGCCGCAGCCGGTGCAGAACTTGTTCCCGGCGGGGATGGCCGCGCCGCACTGTCCGCAGAAACTCGCCGTCGAGCCCGTCTCGCCCATCGTGCCGTCCCTCCGAGATCCGTCCTCCATGGCGCCTGCACTCAGACCAGGCCCTCCACGCCTCGACATCCTAAACCGACTCAATACTCGCTGACTAAACATCCGTCCAGCTTGCGCGACGGGCTCAGAAGATGTAGACCGACGCGTCGTCGCCGCCGGTGCACACGACCGGCGAGCGGTCGACGCAGGTCATCGCGTAGCGACGGTGCGTGACCGGGCTGTAGGCGACGACCGTGCCGGAGCCGTGGCTGAGGTAGGCGGCGCGGACGTTGGCGGCGAAGGGGCAGGTCGTGTTCGGGCCGACCGCGAGGCCGCCGCCGCAGGCCGTCGAGGCCGCACGGACAGCGGGCACACTCGCCGCGAAGTACACCGAGGCGTTGTCGCCGCCCGTGCAGACGACCGTCGCGCCCGCCGAGCAGTTCATGACGTAACTGCGCTGCGTCACGGGGCTGTAGGCGACCACGGTGCCGGGACCGCGATCGGCGTAGGCGGAGCGGACGTTCGCCGCGAACGCGCAGGTTGTGTTCGGGCCGGCCGAGAGGCCGTCGCCGCAGGTCGTCGGGCCGCCGCTGTTGACGACCGTCACAGTGGCCGGGACGGGTGCGGCGGTCCGCTGCGCGGTGCGCGGCAGCGGGCGCGTGACGGCGACGGCCGCGGACGCCGGCGTGGCGTCGCGTGCGCTGGCGATCACGTCGATGCGGGTGCGCCCGCGATGCACGGAGGCGGTCGCGACGAAGACGCCGTTGGCGACCGTCGCGGCCCGGCCCTGGACGAGCACGACGGCGTTCGCGGGCGAGACCGTCCCGCGGACCGTGACGTGATCGGCGGTCGTCTTGGTGCCGCCGCGCGGGGACAGCAGCGAGACCCGGACCGGCGCGATCGCCTTCGCCGCGACCGGCTTCATCGGCGCGGCGACCGGGGTCGACCCGCAGCCGCTGATCGCGAGGATCAGCGCGCCGGCGGCGAAGGTGGCGAGGCGGCGGGTGGAAGCGGTGTGCGTGGTCATGGCGTGTCCCCTCTTGGATTCGGGTCGACAGGAGCCTCCATCCGCGGCTCCGGCGCCGAAAGCGACCCAAGGGATACGGCGTGCTTACCTGGGCTGCAGGGGGTAATGGGTGGTTGACCCTTGGACCAGTTGTCGGGGTCCGCGCATTCCGAGAGACTCGACCGGCGATGCTGGGTCTCCGCATCACGACGGTCGTACTTGCCGCGCTCGCGATGGCGCCCGCAGCGCGCGCCGCGGACGACACGCAGGTCAAGGTCAGCGCGGGCGGCACCGCCACCTGCGCGCTGCTCTCCCCGAGCGGGCACGTCGAGTGCTGGGGCGAGGGCGCGCAGGGCCAGCTGGGAGACGGGACGAGCACGGCCAGCGCGGCACCCGTGACGGTGACCGGGGAGATCGGCGCCAAGGACGTGAGCGCGGGCACCGACCACGCCTGCGCGGTGCGCGCGGACGGCGGCGTGGACTGCTGGGGATTCGCCACCGACCTCTATCTCGGCTACGGCCAGGTCGTGCCCGCGCCCGTGCGCGGCGTGAGCGGGGCGGTCGCCGTCAGCGCCGGCGCCGGGCACGACTGCGCGCTGCAGGCCGGCGGAACCGTGCAGTGCTGGGGTGCGGGGGCCGAGGGCGAGCTCGGCGACGGCGCGAAGGCCGACAGCGCCACGGCGGTGACCGTCAGCGGCATCGCGTCGGCGGTCGCGATCAGCGCCGCCGCCGGTTACACCTGCGCCGCGCTGGCGAGCGGGCAGGTGCAGTGCTGGGGGCACGGGATCGACGGCGAGCTCGGCAATGGGGCGAACGTCGACAGCGCGACGCCCGTGACCGTCAGCGGGATCACGACGGCGATCGCGGTCAGCAGCGGCACGAACCATGCCTGCGCGGTGCTGTCCGGCGGCGCCATCGCCTGCTGGGGCTCGGACCGCTACGGCCAGCTCGGCGACGGCGGGCTCACGTCCAGCGCCACCCCGGTGGCGGTGAGCGGCGTAACCGACGCCGTCGCGGTCAGCGCGGGTGGCGTGCACAGCTGTGCCCTGCTCGCGTCGAGCGCGATCGTGTGCTGGGGCCACGGCGGTGACGGCGAGCTGGGCAACGCCAAGCGCGATAGCGCCACGCCCGTGTCCGTCGCCGGCCTGTCGGCTCCGAGCCAGCTCTCGGCCGGGCTCAGCCACACCTGCGCCGTGGTCGCGGGTCCGCGCGTGCAGTGCTGGGGCGCGGGTGATCGCGGGCAGCTCGGCGACGGCCGCAACCGCTCGAGCGTCACGCCGGTCACGACGCTGCTCGCGCTCTCGCCGCCCGAGTACGGCAAGAGCACGGCGGTCCAGCGCGTGTCCGGAACCGTGCTGATCAAGCTGCCGGGCAGCGCGACCTTCGTCGCCCTCGGCACGGTCTCCACGCTGCCGCTCGGCACGACGATCGATGCCACACACGGCCGCCTGAAGCTGACGTCGGCCGACGCCGCCGGCCGCACGCAGACCGGGCTCTTCTACGACGGCGAGTTCACGACGAGCCAGGCCAACAACCTGACCGTGCTCACGCTCACCCGCGTCGCCTGCGCTGCGGCGTCGGCGGCCGCCAAGCCCGACAAGAAGAAGCCGAAGAAGAACTCGCTGTGGGGCGAGGCGAAGGGTGACTTCCAGACCGCCGGGCGCTACGCGTCCGCGACCGTGCGCGGCACGAAGTGGCTGGTCGGCGACGCCTGCACGGGCACGACGGTGAGCGTCGGGGAAGGCACCGTGCGCGTCGAGAACCTGGTCACGCACAAGACGACGCTCGTCTCCGCGGGACACAATGTGGTCGTGCGCAGCTCGGGTCGCTCTGGCTCGGGCGCGGCGACGGCCCACAGCTTCGTCGCGAGCGTGGAGAAGCTCCTGACCCGCCTGGCGAGCGGTCGCAAGGCGCTCGCGAGCGCACTCGGCGGCGCGCTGCGCTGCTCGATCTCACCCCAGACCGCGAGCCGGCGCCTCGGCACCGTGATCGCGAACCGCACCTCGATCCGCGCGAGCGTCGACGGGCTCGGCGCGCCGACGGCGAACGCCAAGATGATCCGCTCGCGCCTGCGCGTCGCGATCGATCACTCGCTCGCCGCGGATCGCCGCTACCGGGACTGGCTGTCCGGCCTGAAGAGCACGTCCTGCCCGCTGCCGCGGGGCGCGGCGTTCACCGCCGGCGGCCGTGAGGACGTCAAGGCCACGCAGGCCAAGAAGCGCTTCGTGGCGGCGTTCAACCCGCTTGCCCGCAAGGCGCATCTGCGCACCTGGCGCGCGGCGCAGCTGTGACGATGACGCGTGCGCTCGCCCTGCTCCTCGTCGCGCTGCTCGCCGGCGGCGCCGGTGCGCTGGCGCGCTCCCACGACGTGCTGCGCCGTCCCGAGCAGCTCACGCTGGACGCGCGCTACCAGCTCCGCGGCAGCGATCGCGCGAAGCTCGCCGGCCTCGTGCTGGTGGACATCGACGAGACCACGTTCAACGAGCTGCGCGACGAGCACAAGCACGCGCAGTGGCCGTTTCCGCGCCGCTACCACGCGCGGGTCATCGACGCGCTGCGGCGCGCCGGGGCGAAGGTCATCGCCGTCGACGTGCAGTTCACCGAGCCGACCGATCCGACCGACGACAACGCGCTGATCCGAGCGGTGGGACGGGCGGGCAACGTCGTCCTGAGCACGACGGTGGTGGGCCCGCACGGGACGACGACCGTGCTCGGCGGCGACGCGCTCCTGCACCAGCTCGGGGCACGCGTCGGCAACAGCAGCATGATCCCCGACACCGACGGCACGCTGCGGCGGACCCAGTACGAGATCGGCGGGCTCAGGACGTTCGGCGTGGCGGTCGCCGAGGCCGCCGGGCGATCCGTGCCGCGCTTCCCCGGGCGGGCGTTGATCGACTACGCGGGTCCGCCGGGAACGCTGCGCTCGATCCCCTACTCGCGCGTGCTCGACGGGCGCTTTCCGCGCGACGCGGTGGCGGGCAGGATCGTGATCGTGGGCGCCTCGGCGCTCGCGCTGCAGGACCTGCACGAGACGCCGACCAGCGGCGGCACGCAGATGGCGGGGCCCGAGGTGCTCGCCAACACCGCGTCGACCATGCTCCAGGGGCGGCCGCTCGGGGCGGCGGCCGGCGGGGTGACGAGCGTCCTGATCGGCGCCTTCGTGCTGCTCGCAGCCCTCACCGGCCTGCGCTTCGGCACGCTCGTGATCGTGCTGACCGGCCTCGGCCTGCTGGTCGCGTGGGCGGCGGCGACCCAGCTCACGTTCAACGCCGGCACCGTGCTCGACTTCAGCGATCCCGCGGGCGCGTTGATCCTTGCCACCGCCGGGACGGCGATCGTCGCCCTGTGGGCCGACCGGCGCGAGCGCCAGCGGCTGCGCGAGCTGTTCGCGGCGGGCGCGACAGCCGTCGTCGACGACGTGCTGGGCGACGCGCGGGCGCTCGCGCCGACGGCGATCATCGCCGGCTACCGGATCGAATCCGTCGTCGGGCGCGGCGGGATGGGCGTCGTCTACCGGGCAACGCAGCTCGCCCTCGACCGTCCCGTCGCGGTCAAGCTGATCGCCACCGAGCGCGCGCAGGATCCCGTGTTCCGCGAGCGCTTCGAGCGCGAGTCGCGGCTGGCCGCCTCGATCGAGCACGTCAACGTGATCCCTGTGTACGAGGCCGGCGAGGACGACGGGCTGCTCTACATCGTCATGCGCCTCGTCGAGGGCGTGGACCTCGCGCAACTGCTCGCGCACGACGGGGCGCTCGAGCCGGCGCGCTGCGCGCGGCTGATCGCGCAACTCGCGGGCGCGCTCGACGCGGCCCACGCGCGCGGGCTCGTGCATCGCGACGTCAAGCCCGCGAACGTCCTGCTCACCCTGGACGATCCCGAGCACCTCTACCTCACCGATTTCGGCGTGGCCAAGCAGATCGGGGCGGCCGGCCTGACGCAGGCGGGCGGCTGGGTGGGAACGCTCGACTACCTCGCGCCGGAGCAGATCGCGGGCGAGGACGCCGGGCCGGCCGGCGACGTCTACGCCCTGGCCTGCGTGCTGTACCACTGCCTCACGGGACACGTGCCGTTCCCGCGCGACACCGACGCGGCGAAGCTGTGGGCGCACGTGAACGCCCCCGTGCCCGCGCTGGGGTCGGCGGCGATCGACGCCGTGCTCGCCCGCGGGATGGCGAAGGAACCCGCGCAGCGCTTCCGCACCGCGGGTGAGCTGGCGCGGGCGCTCGTCGGGGCGGAGCCGCCGGCCGCCCCCCGGGCCGTCGTCAAGGGGCCGGCGGTCAGCCCGACGGTGGTGACCTAGTGGGGCGCCCGGTGACGTTCGCCGGGTGCTCCACTAGCTCAGCTCATGCCGGGAGATCACGCCGAACTGCAGAACGCATTCGGCGAGCCGCGTGCGCTTCTCGTTCTGCGCCAGCTCGGCCAGCTCGAACTTGCCGAACAGCGTCCGCAGGTGCATCTTGACCGCCTCAACGCTGAGGAACAGCTCGTCCGCGATCTGCTGATTGGTCGCCGGGCTCGTGAAACTGCCGCCGTCGCGGAATGGGCGGCAGAGCGCGATCAGCACCTTGCGCTGGGTCGCCGTGAGCGACTGTGCGGCGCCGGGCTCGCCGGCCGCCGCCGTCGCCTCGACGGTGAGCGCGCGTCCGGCGCGGTAGGCGAGGACCGTGCGGCCGACGCGCACGCGGTCGCCGTCGCGCAGGCGCAGGCGGCCGGCGACGCGGCGGCCGTTGACGAAGGTTCCGTTGGTGGAGAGCCCGTCGTCGACGATCGTCCACTCGCCCGCGATGCCCTGGAGCTCCGCGTGCAGGCCGGAGACCTCGTTGTCCCAGGCGATCGGCAGGTCGGTCTCGGGCCGGCGGCCGACGGTCAGCGTGTGGCCGCTCGGCCGGAACAGGCCTAGCCGGCCGTCCGCGTCCTTGAAGGCGAGGAACGGCTCGCCCGCACGCTCGGCCGCGAGCAGCGCCTGGAGCTCGCGGGGCGCGAGCGCGTGCGGGGCGAGAGGGTCTCCGTCCGTGCTCAGCGCGCTAGCCCTTGTCGTAGCCAAGCTTGCGCAGCAGGTCGCGCAGCGTGCTGACGTAGTCCTGCTCGTAGGCCGGGTCGTCATCGGACTTTCCGCCGGCGGTCTCGCCGGCGTCGACGGCGGCCTGGACGATCGCCATCGCCGCGTCGCCCTGGCCGAGCGTGTAGGCGTCGGCGGCGTACGCGGCGAGCGCCGCGCGCACGTTTTCCGAATAGGGCGAGTTCACGGCCTCCTGGTAGGCGGCGTACTGCTGAGCCATGTCGGCCTGCACCTCCGCCGGGTAGGAGGACGTCACGTCGGTGAGCGTGCCCGCGGAATAGCTCCAGACCTTCGCCGGGAGCCGGCTGCTGCCGAACGAGCCGAAGGCGGCGGCGAAGTTCGAGTCGAAGCCGTGGAACTCCGGCTTGCCGTCGCCGTCGACGTCGCGCAGCACCGGGGCGCCGTAGTGTCCCCAGTCCTTCCTCAGCCGGTGCTTGCCGGTGTAGATCTCGACCGCGAAGCAGCAGTGCGCGCCACCCGAATAGAGGTTCAGGACGACCTCCGGCGGGCCGGCCGCGTCGAGTTGCACGACCGCCAGCGAGGGAAGGGTGTACGCGCCGGAGTACCCGTACTTGTCCGCGCGCTTGACGATCAGCCGGCCGTGGTCCCAGATCCGTAGGCGGCCGCCCTGCCAGAACCGGCTGCGCGAGTCGAGCTTGTATCTGAACTCGGCGCGCACCGAGCCCAGCTGCGCGTTCCTGACCCGCTCGCGGAAGTGGAACTGGGCATGCGCCGGCGCGGCGGTGGCACCGGCGATGACCAACACGATGGAAACCAGCAGTGCAGCTCTCACGTTCGCTCTCCTTGCGGACGCCGTGGACGGACACTAGTGGGGATCGCCGCCCCGGGGCAACTGTCCGGGGCGACACGCCAGAGCCTCCCGCTGTGGCCGCCGCACCGCCAGCGATCCAAGGTGTAGGTCGTCGTGACCTATCTGAGGCCGCGCACGGCGATCGGCCGCATCCCGCGCTTGGTCGTCGCGAGGCTTGGCGGCGTGTCGAAGCTCCCCCAGCAGGCGACGCCGCCGGTCGCGCGCAGGGCGCACGCGGCGAAGTCCGCGACGCCGATCATCGTGGCGTCGCGCAGGCCGGGCACCGCGACCGGGCGCGCGCTCCGCGTCCGTGTGCCGTCCCCGAACAGGCCGTACTGCGGCGTGGGGCTCTGGCACTTGACCGTGCCGCCGGCCAGCAGCTCGCAGGCATGCTCCGTCTGCTGGCCCACCGTGCTCCAGTCGTAGGCCAGCACGCGCGGCAGATGCGGCACGAGGGCCAGCCTGCGGGACGAATCCCAGCATTCGGCGACGCCCGAGTCCAGCACGGCGCAGTCGCGGTACGGGCTCGCGTCGATCCTGGTCGCGCCGCTCACCCCGGTCGCCACGACCGGGGTCAGCTGGTCCCCGGCGCGCGCCTCCGGCGTGCTGCCGAGCCCACCGTCCCAGCCCCAGCAGGCGACGCTGCCGCCGGTCAGCAGCGCGCACTCGTGGCCCGAGTCCCCGCTGATCGCGGTCACGTCCGTGAGCCCGCTGACGGCGACCGCGGTCAGGCTGTCCGTGCGCGTCCCGTTTCCGAGCTCGCCGTTGTAGTTGTGCCCCCAGCACTTGACGGTGTGATCGGCGAGCAGCGCGCAACCGTTCGGTTCACTGACGGTGACGGCGACCGCGTCCGTGACGCCGCTGACCGGCACCGGCAGCGGCCGCGTGATCTTCGTGCCGTCGCCGAGCTCGCCGTTGCGGTTATCGCCCCAGCACTCGACGGTCCCGCCTGAGAGCACCGCGCAGGTCGCGTCCCAGCCGGCGGCGATCGCCTTCGCGTCGGTGAGGCCGTGCACGGCGACCGCAGACAGGCTCCGCCGCCGGCTCCCGTCGCCGAGCTGACCGTGGTCGTTGGCGCCCCAGCACTTCACGGTGCCGTTGGACAGCAGCGCGCAGGCGTGGTCGGTCGCGACGCTGATCGCCGTGGCGTTGGGCGGCCCCGCGTTCGCCGGTCCGGCGCCCGCGGCGCTCAGCAGCGCCGCGGCGAGAATCGTCCATGTCAACCGTCGCATGGCGCGAGTATCCAGCCGGGCCTGGCGCGCGACAAGCAGACCTAGGTTGCGTTCAGGGTTACCTCCTCGGCGCGGGGTCACCGGCGCGACCGCGCCAGTCGTGCGGGTACGGCGAGCAGACCCTCGGCGGTTCGACGGGACCTTGATCGTCGCCGCTCGGGTCGGAAGGAGGCTGTGCTAACTGGACGTCCCCTGAGGCAGTCCAGTTAACACACCCTCCCGAACGGGCCAGCTCAACCGCTTGGACTTGCTCGCTTCGCGCCCTCGGGCGTGCTGTTGTGATCGGCCCTGCACGCAACACGGTCGCGAAGTGGCGCCGACGCCTTAACGCACCACGACAAGCGCCGCGGCACGTCCGGTTTCTACGCCGCTTAGGGAAGTGCGACAGGCCACCATTCCCGGATCGTGCGGACGACACTGCCCGTGGGCGCGAGTTGTACGAGACGCGCGGATGTTCCAGTCGGATTGTCCGCCAGGCGATGATCTGACGGGTGGTCGATAACCGCCCTCCTCTGCGTGCTCCCGGCTGCCCGACTGCACACCACGTTCTTCGGGCGACCTCGCAAGGGGTGCGAAGTCAAACGCCGGCCCTGGCTCGCTTCGCGCGTGGGAGACTGCCGTTTGCGCGGGGGACCGCCGGCGAGATTTGGTCGGCGCGCGCCCTGTGGTTGGGATATAAGACCACATGGGCTTGCTCGCGCCCGGAGCGGTGGTGGCCGGTTGCCGGATCGAGTCCGTCGTCGGGCGAGGCGGCATGGGCGTCGTCTACCGCGCCCGCGACCTCGAACTCGACCGCGTCGTCGCGGTGAAGGTGATCGCCCCTGAGTTGCTCGAGGATCCTGATATCCGCGAGCGGTTCCTGAACGAGTCGCGAATCGCCGCGTCGATTGAGCACCCGAACGTCATCCCGGTGCATAGCGCGGGCGAGCGCGACGGGGTCGCGTATCTGGTGATGCGGCTGATCGAGGGCGACGACGTGCGCACGCTGATCCGGCGTGACGGGCCACTCCGGCCCGGGCGCGCGGCCGACGTGGCTGCGCAGGCGGCCGGCGGTCTGGATGCCATCCACCGGGCGGGGTACGTGCATCGCGACATCAAGCCCGCGAACGTCCTCGCCGACCGCGACGGACACGTCTATATCACGGACTTCGGGCTCGCGAAGCAGCTGCTCACACGACGCGGCGCGACGCGCACCGGGCAATGGGTGGGCACGCTGGACTATGTCGCGCCGGAGCAGATCCGTGGCGGCCGGGTCGACGCGCGCGCCGACGTGTACGCGCTCGGTGGCGTGCTGTGCTTCATGCTGACCGGCGAGGTTCCGTTCGAGCGCGACAGCGACGAGGCCAAGCTGTGGGCGCAGCTCTCGGAGCCACCGCCCGTACCGTCGCGCCTGCGGGCCGGGGTGCCGCGGGAGCTTGACCGCGTGGTCGCGCGCGCGATGGCGAAGGATGCCGACGATCGCTATCCGTCTGCGGGCGACCTCGGTCGCGCCGCGCGCGCAGCGGCAGGCGGCGGCGCGCCGCCACAGCGCGAGCGGATCGTGGCCCGCGGCGCCGCGGCCCCGGACGGTGCTGAAACGGAGCCGGGGCTGGCTGCCGAGGCGTCCACGCTGACCTCGATCCGACCGACCGCCATGCCCGCGCCGCGAGCACGGCAGCCGCGCCGCGGCCGCGCCCTGGCGCTGATCGCGTTCGCGGGGATCGGGGTCGCCGTCGCGGTGCGCCCGCACAGCGGTCCCGCTTCCAGTCCGCCGTCGCGATCCGCGCGGGGCGCGGCGGCGCCGTTACGGGTCGTGGAGACGATCCGCCCGGTGGGCGACCATCCAAACGGCGTCGCGCTCGCCGGCGGTGACGTGTGGGTGACGAGCTTTGCTCGGTCGCGGGTCGTCGGGATCGACGCCGGTACGGGTCGGCGGCTGCCGCAGGAGCCGCGCGTGGGCGTGGGCGCGTCGAGTGTGGCCAGCGACGGCTCGAGCGTGTGGGTGGCGGCCAAGCTCGCGCAACAGGTCGTCCGGATCGACGGGCTCAGCGGGCGGGTCGTCGCGCGGCTACGTCCGGGCGCGGCGCCGTGGCGGCTCGCACTCGGACTCGGGTCGCTCTGGGTCTCGACGAAGGTCGACCCGCCCGGCCACGATCAGTTGATCCGCTACGACCGACAGGGACGCCAGCTTGCGCGAACGAGCATGCCGCACGGCATCGCGGGGCTCACGACCGCCGCGGGGTTCGTGTGGGTGGCGGAGCAGGACGTCCCGGACGTGCTTCGTGTCGATCCGCGCACCGGCCAGCGCGTGGTGTGGGGAAGGAAGCTGGCGGCCGTGGCCTCCGAGCTCTACTACGGCGGCGGCTACGTGTGGGCGATGCTCGCGACGGCAGACAGCATCGCGCGCATCGGCCCGGATCATGTGGGCGACGTGGTGACCACGGCCGCCGGCCACCGTCCGGTCAACGCGGTCGTCGCCGGCGGCCACCTGTTCGTGACCAGCAACACCGATCACACGGTCCTCACGATCAATCCGCGGACGGCGCTCCAGGAGGGCGCGCCGTTTCCCGTGGCGCATAACCCGTACGCGATCGCCGCCGACGCGCGCGCGTTGTGGGTGACGGGGCTGGGCGAGAGCACGCTGACGCGCATCGCCTACCGCTGATCAGTCGAGCGCGCGGGCGTCGAGCGCACACGCGGCCAGCGCGGCGCGCTTCTGGTTCTGGGGCAGGTCCTCGAGTCCGAACCGTACGAACAGGGCGCTCAGCGTCCCCTTGACCGTCTCGACGGAGATCACGAGTTCATCGGCGATCTGCTGATTGGAGGCAGGGGCCGCGTAATGCGAACCCTCCAGGGGACGGCACAGGGCGGCGAGCACGCGACGCTGCGCCGGCGTCACGGCCACCTCGCCGCCGCGCCCGCGCGCCCTCGTGGTCGCGACGGTCGAACGGCTCGGCGAAGTGCAGAAGGCGATCAGCGTGTCGCCCACCGCGATCACGTCGCCGCCGCGCAGGCGCCGCCGGCCGCGGATGCGCTCTCCGTTGACGAACGTGCCGTTGTGCGACAAGCCCTCGTCACAGACGATCCATTCGCCACCCATCGGGGTGAGCTCCGCGTGGATGCGCGAGACCTCGCCGTCCCACGGCAACGGGATGTCGTTGGTCGCCCGCCGGCCGATCGTGACGCGCTCGCGGTCTCCCTCGAGCTCGAGCACCATCTGCGTGCCCGCGCCGTCGCGGTAGAGGAGAAACGGGAGCCCGCGGCGCTGAGCCAGCACCCGGTCGCGGACTTCCTCCGGAGAGCCAGACTCGGGCCTGAGCGGCTCGCTGCTCATGCGCCGACACTATCCGCAAGCGGCGCCAGCGTGATGACAGCCGCCGCGGCGCGACCCACCTGCACGTCGAAGCGATCACCGCCCGTCGCGACGACCACCGGCCGAAATCCTGGCCACGTCCCGTCGGGCGCGACTGGGCGGCCGTCGATTCGCACCTGCGGCGCGTGCGAAGCGCGCGAACAATAAGAGGGCGTAGTACTCCGGTGCCGCCGTCGGCGCGGCCATCGCCGGCGTCGGGTCGAAATCGATCGGGTTGTAGTACGCGTTTCCCTCCGCCGCGGCACCCCCGGCGGCTGCGGGCAGGCCGCGTCGAACATGCTCTGCAGCGCCCACAGCGAACACAGCGCGCTCGCCGCGACATCGCTGACGCCATGGACCCCGCGATTGGCTGCGGAATTGAGCTCCGCGACGCGGTAGCCGAGACCGTGCGCGGCGGCGATCCGCGCGTGGGCGTAGACCTGGTGGCGCAGGTTGGAGCGGCGCTGGTCGGACAGCAGCCGTGGGATCGTCGCGCAGCGATACGGGTCGTGGGAGCACGCGCGCGTCGATGCGCGCCCACGGCGCGATGACCTCACTTGTGCTCGGCTCGAACGGAGCGGCGCCCCCGGAGAGCGCGGTGAAGTCGCGCAGGTACTGCTCGCGCCTGCCGGCGTAGGAGACGTCCACCTCGTTGCCGAGCTCGATCCAGGCGACGTCGCCACGGGCGGCCCCGGAGAAGGCGGGCTCGACACCATCGCGGATGAAGCGCCGCAGATCGCTGGACCCGACCCAGCGGCGATCCGCGTTGCGCGGCGCTATCGCGGCGCCGAGAATCACGCCCCAGCTCGGGGCACGGGACCGGCGCTTGTCCGGAGGTCGCGATCGACGAGCGTCCACTCCAGGCTGAGACCGACGAAATGCGCGGGAATGTCGCCGCCCACCGATGTGCGCTGCGGATCGAGCCGCAGCGACACGTCGGAGGCGACGGGGCGCGGGGACGCGGGCGCGGCGGCACGGCCGAGCACGACGGCGGCGACGGCGACCTTCGTGACGGCGACCAAGACGCGTCCCGCGCGTGCCGGGGTGAACCGGGAAGCGGCGGACATGCTGGCCTCCTGCTGAAGCGCCGCTCACCGACGGGCTGGCGGGCGGCGGGGCGAGGTGGAAGGACCACCCCAGCTTGGTGCGGCCACCGCTATTGAGCCCTATTCACCCCGACCCCGGATGCGGCTTCTTCGGCATCCGGAACGCGAAAAGCCGCTGCGCGACGAGCGCCCCGTCGGCCGAGCCGCGATCCTGGTCAGGCCGCGGCTCCGGTCAGAGCATGAGGAGTTCGTTGCGGGGGTAGAGCACCTCAGATACGCGGGTGCGCGAGCGGGCCCCGCGGCGAACTGAGGAGGTCTCCATGGACAGGGTCAGCTTCGGTGCATTGGCCGCGGCGCTGTCCTGCGCGGCGTTCGTGGCCGTGGGGGGCGCGTCGGCGCAAACGCACGCCACACCTGTCGGGCCGCTGATCAAGCAACCGGTCGCGTACGGATCGGACGGCGGCGCCGCGACGATGAGCCCGTACGCCACGGCGGCGGCGATCGAGACCCTGGAGCACGGCGGCAACGCGGTCGACGCGGCCGTGGCGGCGGCGACGACGCTCGGCGTGACCGAGCCGTTCGTGGCCGGACCGGGCGGCGGCGGCTACTTCGTCTACTACCGCGCGCGCGACCAGAAGGTGTTCACGATCGACGGGCGAGAGAAGGCGCCCGCCGGCGCGACGCCGACGATGTTCCTGGATTCCAGCGGCAACCCGCTGCCGTTCGAGCAGGCGGTGGAGAGCGGGGTGAGTGTCGGCGTGCCGGGCCAGGTGGCCACCTGGGGCGTGGCGATCGATCGCTTCGGCACCAAGTCGCTGCGCAAGGTACTCGAGCCGGCCGAGGAGATCGCCGCGCGCGGGTTCCCGCTCGACCTGCCGCTGGTCAGCTCGATCCAGGGACAGAAGAGCAAGCTGGCGCACTTCGCACCGAGCGCGGCCTTCTTCCTGCCCGGCGGCAACGTCCCGCCGGTCGGCTACGTACTGCGCAACCCCGACTTGGCCGAGACATACCGGGAGATCGGCGAGCACGGCTGGCGCTGGTTCTACACGGGCCCGATCGCCTCTGAGCTCGCCCAGACCGTGCACCAACCGCCGACCGCGCCGGGCACGCCGGCGGTGGCCGGCGGCACGATGACCGCGCACGACATGGCGAACTACACCGCGCCGCTGCGTGACCCGGCGACCTGGAGCTACCGCGGCTACCAGCTCTACGGCATGCCGCCGTCCTCCAGCGCCGGCCTGACGGTCGGTGAGGCGATGAACATGCTCGAGAACTTCGACCAGTCGGGCGACCGCGTCCAGGCGCTGTTCCGCTACATCGAGGCGTCCAAGCTGGCGTTCGCCGACCGCAACAAATACATCGGCGACACGGACTTCGTCGACGTGCCGCTCACCGGCCTGCTGTCGAAGGCCTACGCCAAGCAGCGCGCCACGCTGATAGGCGACACCGCCCTTCCCACGCCGGTCGCGCCAGGCGACCCGGCGCCGTTCAACGGCGGCGGCGGCTCGGTCACCGCCTATCGGACGGCGAGCCGCGGCCACGAGCAGCACACCAACCACCTCGTCGTGGCAGACCGCTGGGGCAACGTGGTCAGCTACACCAACACGATCGAGCAGATCGCCGGGTCGGGCATCCTGCTGGCGCACCGCGGCTTCCTGCTCAACAACGAGCTCACCGACTTCAACTTCATCACCGGCACGGCAAACTCAGTGCAGGCCAACAAGCGGCCGCGCAGCTCGATGTCGCCCACCATCGTCACCAAGGACGGCCGCGCCGTGGAGGCGATCGGCTCGCCAGGCGGCGCGACCATCATTACAACGGTCCTGCAGACGCTCCTCAACCAGATCGACTTCGGGATGACGCTGCCGGAGGCCATCGAGGCGCCGCGGGCGTCGAACCTCAATGGCGCCACCAGCGCCGAGCCGTCGTTCATCGCCCAGTACGGCGCCGCGCTGACCGCGAAGGGCGAGACGATCAACCAGGTGTCGGCGTCCTCGCCGCTGCTGCCGCCCTACATCGGCATCGCGGCCGGGCTGCAGCTATTGCCGCAGGGCCGCCTGGAGACTGCCACCGAGTCCTGGCGCGGCGGCGGCGGCAGCGCGATGGTCGTCCGCCCGGCCAACCCGGACTTGGACGGGAGCGGCTGAGATCGGGCGAGGGTCAGGCGGCGCGGGCCCGGCCCATCCCGGCGTCGAAACGCGCCCGCGCCTGCTCGACCGGGGATGTGTGCGGCTTCGCGGTGGTCGGGTGCGGCGTGGGCGTAGGCGCCGAGCGCCTCGACGAGGCGCTCGGGCCGGTCGGTCTGCAGCACGCCCGCAGCGACTTGGCCACGTCGTCGATGTTGGCGGTGGCGTGGGTGGGTGCGACCAGGTGCTCGCCGACGCCGTCGCGAATCCGCGCGGGAGCTGGGCGCGCGACCGCACGCCGAGCTTCGCGTGCCGAGCTCGCTCAGCGTCTCGAGCCGGCGCGGGGCCAGCGCGGCGATCGCGGCGAGCGCCGCTTTCCGATGCCCGCTTCGCCCACAACGGTCAGCGCGCGGCTCTCGCCCGCGCGCACGTCGTCCAGCGCCAGTGCCACGAGCGCGAGCTCGCGATCCCGTCCGAGCAGCTGGACGTGAGCCCAGACGTACTGATCCGCCATTCCCTTCCCGCTCGCGGGAGGAGGAAGTTCCCCAATGGCGGCGCGGGCGGACAGCGTCCTGGGGGGCATGAAAGCAACCATCCCCATCGCGGTCGCCCTCCTAGCAGCCGCCACCTTCGCGCCCGTGTCGAGCGCTGCGTCCGTCGAGCGGTCGATCGTGAGCTCCACACCCACCGGCGGCATGGGCTACGCCGGCACGGCGGTCGGCAGCACCGTCAAGGTGACCCTCTCCGGGTCGACCTTCACGGTCGACGACACCGTGCCGATCACGCCGCAGACGGGGTGCAAGCCCGTCGCGGGTGACGAGACGAAGGCCACCTGCACCGCGTTCAAACTTCCCGACGGGTCGTTCAAGCCGTTCAACCTCTCAGGGCGCGGCGGCAGTGACACGCTCATCAACCAGACGAGCGTGCCGATGCTCGGCCACGGCAATGCGGGCGTCGACACGCTCCAGGGCGGCTCGGGCAACGACACGCTGTTCGGCGACGAGGACGACGCCGACACCCTGGTCGGCGGGCCTGGCGCCGACGTGCTCGACGGCGGCGCCGGCGAGCACGACCTCGTCTCCTACAGCGACCACAGCCAATCGGTGCTGGTGACGCTCAATAACGCCCTGGCCGACGACGGCGCGCCCGGCGAGGCCGACAACGAGCTCATCAGCGGCCCAGGTGATGACGTCCTGGCCGGCGAGGGCGGCTCGGACACGCTGCGCGCGGGGCTCGGCAGCGATCTGCTGTTCGGCGTCATCAATGTCGAGGATCTCAACGGGACCAGCGCCGCGTCGAGCCCGGGCGACGGCGTGTGGAGCTTCGACGGCTACACCGAGGATGAGGGCACCCGTCCGTTCGAGTCGCTGCAGATCGCCGTCCCGCTGTTGATCGCTCATCGATCTCCGATGCTCATCGTCGCCCTGCGCCGGTAGCGCGGCGGGTCGTGGTGGAGATCGCCTCGGGTCGCAGGCACATCACCCGCGTGGTCAAGCCGAAGCGCGCTTGGAAGGTGCCGGGGGCCACGGTCGACTGGCAGGAGTTGCCGGAAAGTTGACGATCCGAACCATCAAGGCCGGCAAGCGGGCGACGATCATGCGACGGACGCGAAGCTGTCGCGGATGGCACACTGCGCCGGACATGAATCGTGGGCCGCAAGCCAGCGGCTGGCCGTCGTCCGCGGACATCCCGGCCGAGTGCGCTGCTCTGCTGGACTTGACTTCGGACGCCGTGTTCGTGCGCCGAGCGGACGATGACGTCCTGACGTACTGGAACGCGGGCGCGGAGCGACTGTACGGGTTCGGCGGCGGGCACGCGCTCGGCCGCAGAGCCGGCGAGCTGCTCGGCACGGTCTGGCCGCAGGGCCCTGAGTCAGTGCGCGAGAGCCTGGAACGCGGCGAGCGCTGGGAGGGCGAGCTGCGCCAGCGCACCGCTGACGGGCGCGAGTTGATCGTGGTGAGCCGCCAGGCGCTCCACCGCGACGCCGACGGCACACCGCACGCGATCCTGGAAGCCAATACCGACATCACCGAACTCCAGCGCCATGCGCGCGAGCTGGCGGCCGGGGCGGCGCGGGTCGCGGCGATCGAGAATCTGCCGGACGGGTCGCTGCTGATCTTTGACGGCGACCTCCGCTACGTCGAGGTGGGCGGTGAGACGATCCGTGCGCTCGGGCTGGTGCGTGCGGAGCTGATCGGCGCGCGCGCGGACGAGGTCGCGGCGCGCGCGGGCTTTGACGCGGAAGCGACGGCTCGGATGACGAGCGCATACCGCGCCGCGATCGACGGTCGCGTGGCGAAGCTGGAGCTGGACGCGCAGGGTCGGACGCTCGATTTGCGCGTGGTTCCGCTTGACCTCGCGGACGGTGTCCGCTTCGGGATGGTGCTGGGCATCGACGTGACCGAGCGCAGGCGTCACGAACGCGAGCGGGCGGTCGCCGAGGCGCGCTGGCGCGCGGCCATCGACAACCTGCCGGGCGGGTCGTTGCTGGTCTTCGACAGTGACCTTTGCTACGTCGAGGTGGGCGGCGACGTGCTGCGGCTGGTCGGCCTCACGCGCGAGCAGATGATCGGCCGCCACGTCGGCATCAGCGGCGACCGGGAGCTGGCCGAGCGGATCCAGGCGGCGCACAAGGATGCGCTGGAGGGCCGCTCGTCGGAACTCGAATTCGACTTGCGAGGGCAGACGCTGTACGCCCGCGTCGTCTCGTTGACGCTCGCCGACGGCGCCCGCTACGGGATGATGCTGTGCATTGATGTGACCGAGCACCGGCGGTTGGAGGAGCGCCTGCGCCAAGTCGAGAAGCTCGAAGCGGTGGGTCAGTTGGCGGGCGGCGTGGCGCACGACTTCAACAACCTGCTCACCGCGATCTCCGGTTACTGCGCGCTCGCGCGCGAGGCGGTCGGCGACGGTGATGGCGGCGAGGAACTGCAGGAGATCGCCCGCGCGGCGGAGCGCGCCGAGCAGTTGACCGGGCAACTTTTGGCGTTTTCACGCCAGCAGGTGCTGCGGCCGGTGGCGCTCGACGTGGGCGAGGTCGCGCGCGAACTGCTGCCGATGCTCCGTCGGCTGATAAGGGAGAACATCAGGATCGCGCTGCAAACCGAGGACGGCCTGCCGCCGGTGTGCGCGGATCGCGGGCAGCTGGAACAGGTGATCATGAACCTGGCGGTGAACGGCCGCGACGCGATGCCGAGCGGCGGCACGCTCACCATCGAGACGCGCGCCCCGACGGGCGCTGAGCGTTCCGCGCGCGCCGACGGCGAGAGCGACCGCGGCGAGTCGGTCTGGCTGGTGGTCTCAGACACCGGGACGGGAATGGCACCCGAGGTGATCGCGCACGTCTTCGAACCGTTCTTTACGACCAAGGAGCCAGGGCGAGGCACGGGCCTGGGGCTCGCGACCGTGCACGGGATCGTCACCCAGACGGGCGGGCACGTGACGATCGACTCGCGGCCGGGCGCGGGCACGACGGTGACGATCACGCTCCCCGCTGCTGAGCACGGCGCCGAGGTCGTGGACGCCGCGGACAGCCAGGAGCCCGACCGCGTCGACGGCGACGAGACGATCCTGATCTGCGAGGACGAGCCGTCGGTTCGCCGGTTGATCGAACTCCTGCTCACCAACCACGGCTACTCGGCGCTCAGCGCCGATCACCCGTCGCAGGCGCTCGCGCTCGCCGCCGCGCATCCCGGCCGCATCGACGCGCTGATCTCCGACATCGTGATGCCCGACATGCCCGGCCCGGAGCTTGCGCAGCGCCTGCACGCGCTGCGGCCAGGACTGCGCGTCGTCTTCGTGTCCGGCTACGCCCCGGCGGCGTTGCGCGGGTCAAGCACGATCCCCGACGACAGCGGGTTCGTGCAAAAGCCCTTCCAGGCGCTTGAGCTGCTGGGCGCGCTGCGCAGGCTGCTCGACCACGACAACCCCACGGGCGCCCGGCAGACCAACACCTGACCTCCGCCGACGCTGATCGGCACCGCGCGCGAGCACTCGAACACGTCCGCCCTCCGCGCCTGACGCCAAGGGGCGCCGATCCGCTCGAGCGGTGCCTCTCGATTCGGCTTGCGCGCGGTGCGGAGGCGACGAGCGTGACCGTGGAGCAACGCTACGTCGCGAGACGAGAACCGCCGCCGTGTCGGGGCTTCGGGTCGGGCAACCGAGGGTTCAACTGGCCGAATGGAGCGCCACGCGCGCCTTGATCACGTTCTCGTCGAAGGTCGCGAGATGGACGTCCTGCGACCCGCGATGCTCAGCTTCCACCGCAGTCGCCAACGCGAACGCGTCGGGGAGCTTGAGATTGGTGCGCGAACGAACTGCCGCAGCGCGCTCGGCGAGCGCCATGTCGACTACGACCTTCTCGATTCCGAACTGCACCAGCATCGCCTTGACGCGCTCGTGAACACCGGCGCGGATCGGGCCGATCAGGATCTCCGCGTAGTTGACGGCGCACAGCAACCGCCGGGTGCCCGGAGTCAGCGACGCGCGGACACGTTCCACGGCGGCCTGGTGATGCGGGTCGTGGGCACCGAGGAACCCGATCAGCACGTCGCTGCCGAAGACGACTACTCCCATCCGCCGCGCACCTCGTCCAGATAGCCCGGCGGATACACGCTCAGGACGGCGCCGAACGCGCTGTTACACCACTTCTACCGACTTGACCCGTCAGCTCGTTCAGCGCGGCGTGCCTTCACACATCGCTGCTGGCTCTCTCGGCGCTGACGGTCAGCCCGGATGGCCAGTCGCTGTACGTCTCGCAAGTCGGCCAAAGCCGCGCATTCTCGATCGACGCCGCCGGCGGGCTCCACGCCGTGCCGCCGCCGCTCGGTTGCGCACGGACCACGGGAAACCCATGCACCCGAGCGCGCGCCCTGAGCCCGGTCGATGGCGTCGTCCTCGCCGCAAGCCCCGACGGTCGCAACGTTACGCGGGCGGCTCCGGAATCGCCGCGTTCACCCGCATCGCGCCACCGAATCCGTAGACACGGCACGGTGCGCAAACCAGGCGATGCAAGCGTCAACATCGATGACCGATCTGGCGGCCCATCCCGACCAGTAGCAAGAACTCGACGGCCGCCAGCACCGCCAACAGGACGCCGAGAGCGGTGAGGATCGACCGCGGATGGACGACCACGACCACGCGCCCCGGGGTCGCGCTGATCTGGGGCGGGGACGGCTCGGGCGACCGCCCGATCGACGGCGTCGTGGGCTCGTGCAGCTTCTCCTCTAGACGGGTGTATCCGGGCGACGGGAAGCTTCACCGGCAGGCCGGCCCTCGGCGAGCGCGGGCGGCGGAGGCGGAAGGCCACGGGGCTAGTCGCGTCGTTCCGGCAGGTTGAGCGTGTTGGGTTGGGGAACGCCCTCGGCAAGTTCCTTGTGGCGCTCGATCTCGGCGTTGAGCTCGGCGCCGAACAGCAGCGCGACGTTGGTCAGCCAGAGCCAGCCGACGAGCACGATCGCGCCTGCGAACGCACCGTAGACCGCGCCCACGGCGACCTGCGAGAGGTAGAGCGAGAAGCCGTAGGAGACGACGAGCCAGAGCAGCACGGCGACGATCGCGCCCGGCGTGACCCAGCGAAACGAGCGTTGCTGCACGTCGGGAGTGACGTAGTAGATGAACGAGAACACCAGCATCGCGACGACGAGCGCTGCCGGCCAGCGGGCGACGTCCCAGATGCGGGCCGCGGTCGGGCCGATCCCGACGAAGCCCAGCAGGTCTTCCGCGAAACGGCCGCCGACGAAGACCATGACCAGGCTGGTCAGGACCAGGGCCATCAGAACGAGCGTGGAGGCCACGTCGATCGCCTTGCGACGCAGGAAGCTACGCCCTCCCGGCACTTCAAAGACGACGTTCAGCGCCCGGCGGGCCGCCTCGAGCACACCGGTCGTCCCGTACAGCGCCAAGGCGACGCTGATGACCAGAGCGGTCGCCGCCGTCCCCTTGGCCTGCAACGCGCCGCGCAGCGAGCTGTCGAGCGGCACGAGCACAGACGGCGGCGCCACCCTGCGCAGATAGCCGAGGATCGCGTCGTAGGTGCCGGGGTACTGGCCGACCAGCCCCAGCAGCGAGAGCGCCAGCAACGCAGCCGGAAACAGCGACATCAGCGAGTAGTAGGTGAGCGCCGCCGCGTGATGGGTCATCTGGTCGTCGTAGAACGACTTCAACGTGCGCTTGACGATCGCCCCGGCCCGGCTCATTCGCGGCACGCTCGCCAGCGCTCCGTTCGATCGGCGTTCTTGGCGTTGTCGGCCGGCGCGACTGCCCATCGACGACAGCGCCCCTCGGAATCATTGCTCGATGTCGCAGTATCAGAGACGGCACGCCGCCGGCTCGCCCTGAGCCGCTGCGCGATGGCGTCGGCCTCCGCCGCGGGCAGGTCGTCGCGCTGATCGAGACGTTCGGTGTCCGCGCCAGCGGCGTTGGCGGCGTCCACGGCGAGCTCCACCGCGCCGGCCATCGTCGATGTCTCGCCCGACTCCACGCCTTCTAGGACGATCTCCTGCCCTTGGACGGTCTCGTCGAACCAGAGATGCCCGACCGCCGCGTGACCAGTCAGCTCCACGGTCATCCGCGCTCAGGTCACGCGACAAGCGTGCATTCGCACCACTCGACCGCGGAAAGCGCACACACACGCCGACGCGACCAACGGACAGCGGCTCCACGCGAGCCGGACCGACGACGTGTGCTTCTCGGACATGCTCTCCATCCTGCCATCGCGATCTGCCTCCGTTGCATCTTGCTGGCGACGCCAAGACCCTTGACGCGGGCCTCGCGCCCGCGACGCGCCCGTCGGCGAGTTGGCGCGCTGGCGACGCTAGCCGAGCACGACCGACCGCCGACGCTCGTCCCGTCGCTGGAGCAGTTCACGGATGACGACCTGGATCGACCCGGCGACCGGAATGGCGATCAGCGCTCCCAGGATGCCGGCGATCTCCGTCGCGAGCAGGATCGCGACCAGGACGGCGAGCGGCGAGAGCTTGACCGCGCGCCCGTAGAGGAACGGGCGCAGCGTGTGACCCTCGACCACGTGGTAGGCGACCAGGAGCCCGAGCGCCACGAGCGCCGACACGGTCCCCACGGTGAGGGCCACGGCCGTCACGATCACGGTGGCCACGAGCGGGCCGACATAGGGCACGAGCTCGATGATCGCGACGAACAAGCCGAGCGGCACGGCGTAGGGGACGCCCGTGGCGAGCATGATGATCGTCGCGACGAGCCCCGCCAGGAGGCTGGCCATCAGGTTGCCGGTCACAAAGCCCCCGACCGAGCGATAGACACCGGCGCCGATGCGCTCGACGACGCCCCGGTTGCTCTCGGGGATCAGCTCGGTGCAACGCCGCCGCCATTCCGGGCCTTCCAGCAGCATGAAGAAGGTCAGGAACGCGATGATGACCGCGCCAAAGACCGTCGTGGCGATGCCCTTGACCGCAGTCAGCGCCGACCCCGCCTGCCCCAGCAGGCCGCCGGCGTTCTGGCCCGCCGTGGCGCTGCGCACCCGCTCGACGACGTGGTACCTGCGCTCGAGCAGGCCGAGCGGGCCATGTCCCTTCGTGAGCTCGTCGACGAGGCTGGGCAGAGCGTTGACCAGCTTCGTGATCTGATCGACCAGCGGCGGGATGAACACCGATCCCAGGAGGGCGAGGACCGCCACGGCCAGGGCGTACACGACGCCGACGGCCGGTCCGCGTCCCAGCCCGCGCCGCTGGACGAGCTCGACGGCCGGGTTGAGCGCGAGCGCCAAGAACAGCGCGATCACGACGAGCGTCAGGCCGGCCTGGGCCAGCAGCATCAGCTCGACGGCCGCGATCATCGCCACCAGCACGCCAAGGACGGTAAGGATCGACCGCGGATGGAAGACCACGACCACGCGCCCCGGGGCCGCCCCGACCTGGGGCCGACCCGGGTCGCGGGACCGCCCGACCTCCGGCGTCATAGGCTCGTCCGGCTTCATCGAGACTGGTGTACCCGGCGTGTCAAGGATCGGGAGCTCCCCAAAGCGCCGACCGGCCGCGGGCGCTCACGGTTCTCGCAAGGCCTCCAGGCCGTCCGCGAGCGCGGGTAGCGCGCCGGCGCCCCACACCGCCGTGTCAGGGCGACCACGACGTCCGTCCGATGTCAGGCGTACCCGACGAGATGGCTGCTCCTCGCTACAGCGACGGCTCGCTTGCGGCTCGCGTTCTCTTCGGCTTGTCGCGAGCTCAGTGACCTCGCGCGCGCACCTTCCCGACCTACGACGACGGCACCCGGCGCCCCGCGAACCGCTCCAGGACGCGGCGCGCCTGCTCGCCGGCGCCGAGCGGGCACTGCGGCTCGCGGTCGCCGCCGAGCGGCTGCAAGGGGCGTCGTGGGCGCAGAGCGGCGACGCGCTCGGCGTCACGCGCCAGTCCGCGCACGAGCGCTACGCGCCGTTCGAGCGCGAGGTGCGCCACGCGCTGCTGTTCGCCAGGCGCGCCGGCGCGCCCGGCGAGCGGGGCTGACGGCCGTGCCCGACGGGCTCGAGGACCCCGAGCGCACCGCACCCTGGACGAGTGGGAGCGCCGGCACCGCGAGCGCGCCAATCCCGAGCGCGGCGCGACCGGTGTGTCGGACGGGCTGCGGCTCGACCCGATCGAGCCCACCCACAGCCGCGAACGAGGAGCCCCCACCGTAGAACGCCGGCTCGGCTGATATCGGCCGCCGGTCATGGGCGGAACGGCAGTCTCGCGTTGGCCCGCCCGCCGCGTCAGCCCCGTGATCGTGCCCGCCGTCGACCCCGCTCGTGCCGGGAGAGCCGCCATCCGTCTAGGACGGAACCCTCATCTTCGCGCGCGCAGGTACCGTCGTGCCATGAGAGGGTCCTCCGCCGGCACGGCGATGCTCGCGCTCGTCCTGCTGCTCGCCGGCGCGGCGCCCGCGCGCGCGACCACCGTGATCAACCTCGGTGACTTCATTCCCAACGCGCTCAACGGGCACCGGCAGATCGTCGGCGACAGCCACGACCCGAACGCCGACCAGGCACCGACGCACGCGGAGCTGTGGAGCCGCGGCGTCCTGACCCGCCTCGCCGAGCCCGCCGGGACGGACCACAGCGACGCGTACGCGATCAACGCCAGCGGCCGGATCGCCGGCGACTCGGTGTCGACCACGACCGGGTCGCACGCGATCTACTGGGACGGCGCGACCGGCGTGCCGCATCAGATCGGGCCGATCAAGGCCAACGGGATCGTGGACTACAGCGCGGCGACCGGCGTCGACGACTCCGGCGACGTCGTCGGCAACACGTTGGACGCGGACACGTCGCCGTTCGGCTTCCTCTCTCCCGGCGGCAGCGGCATCACGCATGTCGGCCCTGGCTACACGAACGTCAACGGGATCACGCCCAACGGCCAGAAGATCCTGGGGCAGATCCTCGCGAACGAGGACGAGTCGCTGAAGGGCTGGTACCTGTGGCCGGGTCCGTCGGGCGCCGGCACCAAGCTCGACCTCACGCCCTTCCCGCAGGGCAGCTACTACCTCGGCGCGGCCGAGACGCAGCAGTTCGGCACCGACCTGGCCAGCGACGGGACCGTGCTCGGCTATAAGGGCACCGTCGCCTCCCCGAGCTACTACCTGCGCCTCCCGAACGGCACCGAGACGCCGGTCAACGGTCTGATCGGCCACAACGGCGTCAACGCCAAGCACACCGTGATCGGGACGATCCTGAGCTCCTACAAGGGCCAGCCGGTTCCGCACGCCGCGATCTGGAAGCCCGACGGCTCCGTCATCGACCTCAACTCGCTGCTGCCGGCGAACTCCGACTACATCCTCGGTGACGCACTCGCGATCAACGACAACGGCGACATCGTCGGCATCGCCGGCCAGATCTCGACCCAGACGGAGGTCGGCTTCCTGCTGCCCGCCGGCTACGTCGTCGACAGCACCGGCGACCAGGCCGACGAAGCACCCGGCGACGGCAACTGCCTGACGGCCCAGGACACGTGCACGCTGCGCGCCGCGCTGCAGGAGGTCAACTCCGACAAGGTCGCGTCGCCCACCGCGATCGCGTTCAGCCTCCCCGGCGGCTCCGGGACGATCGCGCCGACGTCCCCCCTGCCCGCTGCGCAGTATCCGGTCGCGCTCGATGGAGGGACGCACGTCGTGCTCAACGGCGCGGGCGCCGGCGACGGCGCGAACGGCCTGATCCTGGAGGGCGACGAATCGACCGTCCGCGGGCTGGAGTTCGACGGCTTCGAGCGCGCGGGCATCCGGATCGAAGCGTCGAACGTGTACGTGGGCGGGCTGCCGGCCGATACGACGCCGTGCTCGTTCCCGTGCAACACGTTCAAGAACCAGGGCGGCCCGGCCGTCGCCGTCGCGAGCGGGACGCAGAACCTGATCGAGGGCAACCGCATGACCGGGGGGTCGAGGCCGGCGATCGACCTCGGCTCCGACGGCCGCACGCCCAACGACGCCAAGGACGCCGACACCGGCGCGGACGGCCTGCACAACTTCCCGATCGGCGTGCTCGGCGAGCGCGACCCGGTCAGCAAGGTGCTGAAGGTCTCAGGCGTCGACCAGCAGGCGGACGAGGGGGACGCAATCGACGTCTACGCGCAGAGCGCGGAGTCCGCCGCACGCGGTGCCGAGCCGACCGACTACGTCGGATCCACCCAGGTCGGCTACCTGGGCGGCTGGGTGCTCGACGCCCCCGCGAGCCTGCCGGCGAGCGACACGTTCTTCAGCGCGACGGTCACGACCGCCCACGACGGCACCTCCGAGCTCTCGCCGGTCTGCGGCGACCCGGACGGCGACGGCAACCCGGACTCCGACGGCGACGGCCTGTGCGACGACTGGGAGCTGCACGGGATCGACGCCGACGACGACGGCACGATCGACGCCCCGCTCCCCGGCGCGTCGCCCACCCACAAGGACCTCTACCTCGAGATCGACGCGATGCTCTCGCAGGTGCCCTCGCAGGGCGCGATCGACGACGTCGTGCAGGCGTTCGCGAACGCGCCGGTCGAGAACGCGACCGGCGGCACGGGCATCGCGCTGCACGCGACGCTCGACGAGACGGTGCCCGACATCCCGCGGTTCGCAGTGACGGGGACCGGGCCCGGCACGCTCGACGGCCGGCGGGAGGGTTCGCTGTCGGAGCCGTGCGACGGCAGCTTCGGCACCGCTGACCGAGCGCGCGGCGAAGGACTGCTTCCAGCAACTGGCGGCGCGCGGGCTCGCGTACCGGTGGGCGCTGTTCGGCATCAACTACGCCGAGCAGGTCGGCTCCAGCGGCTATTCGGAAGGTATCGGCGGCGTCCAGCTGACGGTGACGCTCGGCGGCTGGGGGGACGCCGGGATCATCGCCGGCGGCGGCGGCGCGGCGCAGTGCCACTCGCTCGACGCGTGCCGGCGGATCGTCGACGCCGGCACGCTGATGCACGAGCTCGGGCACTCGCTCGGCCTGCACCACGGCGGCCGCGACGAGGAGCAGTACAAGCCCAACTACCTCAGCGTCATGAACTACCTGTTCCAGACGCGGTCCCGGGTGAAGGACCGGCCGCTGGACTACTCGCGCTGGGCGCTGCCGTCGCTGAACGAGAACGCGCTGAGCGACAGCGCCGGCATCCTCGGCGGCGTCGACGCTGCGACGCGCGCGCAGGTCGCTGCCGAGTGGCGCGCACACCGGCTTCTTCCGCGCCGAGGGCCTCTACTGCCGGCGCCAGGTCGCGGCGACGGACGGGCCGATCGACTGGGACGGCAGCCTGCCGACGCTGTCGGCCTCGTTCGTCGTGCACGACAAGGGATGCGGAGCTTCGCCGACCGTGCTCACGTCGACCGCGGACTGGCCCGACCTGCGCTACTCGTTCCGCGACCAGCCGGGTGCGATGGACGAGCCGCAGGGCGCCGTCGCGGACGGGCCGGAGGAGACCTCGACGAACGTGCTGACCGACCTGGCACTCGCGGACACCGACCACAACGGCGTGAACGACCTCGCCGACGACTGCCGCGTCGGAGCGGGCTCGGATTTCGCCGACGCGAACGGCAACGGCTTCGCCGACGTCTGCGAGGCGGCGATGAATCAACTCCAGGCGTTCCCCGGCCAGCCCAGCGGCTCGGGCGGCGGTGGAAGTGGCGCGGGTGGCGGGGGTTCGACACCGGCCGGGCCGGCCAAGGACACGACGCCGCCGGTGCTCTCGAAGCTCACGGCGCGCCCGTCGACCGCCACGCACGCCAAGGGCCGGCACAAGGCCAAGCCCGCGGCGCTGCGTTTCACGGTCAGCGAGGCGTCCGTGGTGACGTTCACGGGCGAGCAGGTGCTCAAGGGCCGCAAGGCCGGCAAGCAGCTGCGTCGCCGGCGCCAAGGCGGGCGAAGGCCTGCACGCTCTACAAGGCGGTCGCGGGAACGCTGCGCGTGAACGCCAAGGCAGGCGCCGTGAGCGTCGCGTTCGCCGGCAAGCTCGGCACCAAGGCGCTGAAGCCCGGCATCGTGCGGCTCACCGCCGTCGCGATCGACGCGGCCGGCAACAAGTCCAAGCCGCTGACGGTGAACGTGACCATCCGCTGAGGCGTGGGTCGGCGCGCATGCCCTCGCGGCGATGAGGAGCACCCGGCCCCGAATAGGGAGCAGGTTGCTACCGGTCTGCTCCCTACGTGCCTAGAGCGCGCCGCAAATCGCGGGAATCGCGTGCGGGCTTCTTCGCACCTAGAACGCAAGAAAGCCGCTGCACACCCCGCGAATTCGCGGTTGTGCGCAGCGGCTTTGAGGAGTGGACCAAAGGGGAACAACCCGGAACCCTCAAGACCGGATCGAGGCTCTCAGGGCCGCCCTCATAGCGAGGTACCGAGTTGCGTAGTAGATGACCTCGCCGGAAACCTCCGTCGTGGAAGGTGCGCCGTGGGGCAGCCTCGGCGTTACAGGGTGTCGATCCGGTGCGAGACGTCGGCGCGCGTGTCGATCGCCGACGGCGGTCGGCCGAGGGCGGTGCGACGGCGGGACATCGTGAGGACGCACACGACGACGCCGACGGCGAGACGCACATGCATATCCGAAGGGCGTGCGAACATGTGTTCGCATGAAGTGTCGGGGTCAACAGGTCAGGTGGACTGGTCTCGTTTCGGCTGCGCGTCGCCGGACCGCGAGGCGGCACGGCGTGCTGCGAGTTGATCCGCGGGACGGGCCGCCGCAGCGGCGGCGAGGGCAAAGCCGGTCCGGGCCTCGATGAGTGCCGGGCCGATGTCAAGGACGCGAACGTCGTGACCAGCGCGGGCGGCGGCGGCGATGTCTGCGTCGCCGGTGAACCATGCCGCGCGAAGCAGGTGAAGGTCGACGACAAGCTCGGCGGCCGCGCGCCCGGCCACCGCGGACAACCCGGACCTGACCTGCAGCCAGACGACATCCGCTTGGCCGGCGAAGCCGTCACGCAGCCGACTGTAGGCGACGACCTCGTCGAGCGCCGGCCGCTCGCGACCGACCTATCCTCGCTCGCTCGTGCCGCGGTCGCCGCCGCGCGGCGGCGGACGCCGTTTGACGCGGCGTTGGGCATGGCATTGGATATCGCCGACGTGGGACTGGAGGGAGTCGTCGTGAGCGGGTTACCGCATGTCGCGCGCCCGCTGCGGTGGGTAACGGCCGCCGGCTACGAGCGCTGGATGGATGTGCTGGACGGGCGCTGCGGCTGGTGGGAGGACACGCTCCCCCTGGCGCTGGTGCCGGAGCGTCTGGCCGCGGCTGCTGCCGACCCCGTGATCGCGCCACGGGCCGTCTGCCTCATCTCCACGGTGGACGGGATCGACGCGGTCTGCCGTGTCGAACGGTGGGCGGTGCTTGCGGGAGGGCTGCGTGCCGCCGAGCTGCTGGCCTCGGCCGCGCCGGGCGCGTCGGTTTGCTCGTCAGGCGGCTGAAGCGCCGCGTGGGGCCGCAGCCGAGTGAATCCGGCGCCGAGCAGCGTAGGTCTGACGCGCTCGGGGTGATCGCCTGCTTCAGGCGCGCTGCACCATCGGGCGCCGGTCCTCGGCCGTCACGGCGGAGGGGTCAAGCAGCCCGACGAAGGTGTCGAGGTCGCCGAGCTCGCCATGCCAGACGACGATGTCGCTCGAGGCCGCGCGCAACGTGCGTGCGACGATGAGCCGCCGCAGGACCGCGTCGCGCCGGTCGGCCTCGTGCATGTGCCGCGCGGCGGAGTCCTGGGCGGCGAACACCGCGATGTTGTGCGCGATGGTCGGTGCACCGACCGGTGGGAGCCCAGCCGGGGGGACAGATGCCGCAGCGGCAGAGGACGAGGTCCGGGCGGGCATGGGCCACGCGTTCGGCGATCTCGCGAGGGAGTGGGCCAGCAAGCGCGTCGATCTCGACGCGCTCCGGCACGCGGCGCGGGGTGCCGTCGGACTGCCTGGTCCAGAGGTCGCGGCCGGGGCGATACAGGGGCGCGGCCTGCCCGGTGGCCAGGACGAGCCAGCGATGCAGGCCCGGCGCGTGCAGCCAGCGGGGCGCTACGCTCGCGAGCGTCTCGGCGATGTCGTAGGCCGCGTGAACGACCCGGGGAGCAGCGCCGGGCTCGAGGCCGCGGATGAGCACGCGCCACCCGTCCGGCTTGAGCGCCGTGAGGCCGCAGACCAGCTGAGAGCGCTGCGCGACAGCGAGGATGTGCGCGGCATCGAGCTCGATCGTGCAGATGAGTGGCCGGTCGCCGGCGAGGTTGCGATGGCGCAGGATGACGCGTACGTCGTTGACGAGCTCGGCGGCCTCTCCTGGGACAAGCGGTGTCCAGGGGGCGAGGAGCTGGTTGCCGGGCGCCTCGGCCGCGATCGCGAGATCGTGGGCAACGCCCTCGGTCGCAGGATCGACCGTGAAGATGTCGAGCTGATCCACGCGGAGCGCGACGGGGCAGACGGCGTGGTCGATGTCGAGCGTGGCAGTGGCGCGGCTATCCGGCGCACCGCATCCCGGGCGCTGCCGCCGGCGTCGGAGCACTCGAGCGGGAGCGGGAGGGCGTGACTCGCGGCGAGCTCGAGCGCGTCGACATCGTCGAGTGAGCGGACGGAGAGGCGCGGGGTGCGCCGGGGAGGCGGGTCGGGCGGCGCGAGCGACAGCGTGCCCGGCGCTTCGAGCCAGTCGCACACGCGGCGGGCCGAGGCCGGGCGGCTGGTCGGGACCTTGCGCAGCAGCGCGCCGAGCAGCTGATCCCAGGGAGCCGGCACCGCCGGGACAAGCGGACCGGCAGCGATCATGCGGGCAGGATGGACTCCTTGCAGGACGGCCTCGAGGACCGGCTGTCGCCCGTGGAGCAGCTCGCACGCGATCAGGCCGAGAGCCCAGAGGTCCGACTGTGGCAGTGTCGGGCCGATCATCTGCTCCGGCGCCATGTAAACCGGGGTGCCGAGCGGTTCCTGGCCGCGCGTCGTGCGGGTGGCGATGCCGGCGATCTTGATCAGCTCGAAGTCGATCAGCCAGGCGCGGCCGTGCTGGTCGATCAACACATTCCCCGGCTTGAGGTCGCGATGGAGTGCGCCTGCAGCGTGCAGATCCTCCAGGCCCACCGCGATGTCACGCAGGGATGCGGCGGCTGGTCTCGACGTCCGGCCTCGGGCCGTCGGCGAGGACGTGCTGCAGCGAGCGCGCGCCCGGCAGCTCGCGCATCGCGACCCAGGGCATCCGGCCGACGGCCTGGGAGGCGACCCCCGCGTCGACGATCGGCACGACATGGTCCGAGCGGACCAGGGCTAGGCGCGCGAGCATCCGCTCTAGGCGCTCGATCGCCTCAGCGCCCCGGGTTCAGGAACCCGTGAATGAGCTTGATGACGAAACGGTCGCCGTGCTCGTCGGTCGCGATCCAGGGCACGCCGTAGCCGCCCGCCGGGCCGATCGGCTCGATCAGGCGGTACTGCTCAAGGTCCCCGGACAGGCCGGTCATCGCATGCTGAGGCACAGCACGCGCCGCGGACGGACCGTGCGGCGTGCCCGAGCCGACGGCGAGTCTTGCTGGCGAGCCGGACGGAATCTCCAGCCCGCACCGCGCGGGGTGATGCCCACGCCGGCGCCACGCGCGGGGGGTCACGGCGGCCGGCGACCACTCGGGGATCGCGCCCAGGAACCCGCCGTCGATCGCGTCGGTCGGGGGCCGAACGTGCCGAAGACCCGCGGCAACACCCGGCCATGAGGAGCGCGGACGCCCGAATGAGAAGCAGACTGCTCTCCCAAACGCTCCCCACGTACGCCACTAGCCGTCGCCCTGCGCTCGGCACTCGGCGAGGGCTGTATCCTTACTAGCGCATCCAAGTAAGGAGACTCAATGGACGTCCACGCGAAGATGACATCGAAGGGCCAGATCACGATCCCCAAGAGCGTGCGCGACGCGCTCGACCTGCACGCGGGCGACGAGCTGCTGTTTCGCGTCGAACGATCCCGCGCGGTACTGGCCAAAACACCGGACTTTCTCGCCCTCGCCGGCTCCGTGCCGGTGCCAGCTGGCAAACGCGGAACGGCGTGGGACGAAGTGCTTCGCCAGACCCGCCGCGAACGCTCGGAACGCCAGCGCTGACCGCGTTCGTCGACACCAACGTCCTCATCCGCCACCTCACGGGCGACCCGCCGGCGATGGCCAAGCGCGCCACTGCCCTCCTGGGTTCCGGGGAGCGTCTGCTGCTCGCCGACCTCGTACTCGCCGAGTGCGTCTACGTGCTCGAGTCCTTCTACGAGCTTCCCCGACCCCGCGTCGCCGAACTGATGCGCTCCGCGATCGCGCTGCCAGCCATCGAAACCCTTGACCCCGGCTCACTGCTTCGGTCCCTGGAGATCTACGAAATCGACCGCCTCGACTTCGCCGAGGCATACCTCGTCGCGCAAGCCGAGAGCAGCGGCATCAACACCATCGTCTCGTTTGATCGAGCGATCGACCGGATCAGGAATGTCACACGGCAGGAGCCGTGATGCCAGTCGCTTGCTCTCGCCCCGAGTGCAGATGACCAGGGAGCGCCTGCTCTTACCTCGACGCAAGACACAAACCGCCGCCCGTGACAGGGCGGCGGTTTGAACTTCGGCCAGAAATGGAGACGGCGGGAATTGAACCCGCGTCCGCAATCGCGCAAAGGTCAGCGTCTACGAGCGTAGCCGGTGCTCTATATCTCGCCCTCCGCTCGCTTCACCGGCGAGGTTGCGGCTGGCCAGCCCGATCAGATGTCCCCTTGGTCGGCTCGGGCGAGCGTTCCGCGGGTGAGCCTGCTAATTGACTCGGCCCGATCCCGTCGCAGGCGTCGGGGGGCCAAGGCTCAACCTAGTTCAGCTAGGCAGCGAGCGCGTAGTCGCCATGAACGGCGACAGCCTTGTCAGTGGCATTTGTGTTTTTGCCGGGGTTTAGCGAGGCCTCCGGCACCTCGACTCGCAACCGACCCCACGAACCGACCACGTCGAAGCCTGTCGTCCCCGGGGTTGTCTTGCCCTCCCATTGTAGAGGCAGCCGACCGCCCGCGAAAGCCCGGCTCACGCCGACCCGCGTCCGCGCGTTGCATCGGGCATGACCCAGTTCGTGATCCACCCGCTTCCCGCCGGCGAGGTCGAGACCGGCGCGCCGACCGCCGTCCGACAGACCGCCGACGGCGGCGAGCCGTGCCGGCGCTGCCTGCGCCGCGCGCAGCCCGGCGAGCCGCTGCTGCTGCTCGGCTATGACCCGTTCACGGTGCGCAGCCCGTACGCGGGCGAGGGACCGGTGTTCGTGCACGAGGCGTGCGGGGCTCCCGGAGAGGGCCTCGAGCAGGTCCGCGCCAGCACGCTGTCGGTGCGCGCGTACGACGAGGACGCGATGCTGCTCGACGCCGAGGTGATGCCGGGCGAGCGGCTCGCCGCCCGCGCGGCCGAGCTGCTCGAGGGCGAGGCCGCGTTCCTGCATGTCCATTTCGCCGGGCCGGGCTGCTTCGCGTTCCGCGTCGACCGCGGCTAACGTCCCGCTCCATGCGGAGCTTCGATGTCGTGGTGATCGGCGCCGGGCCGGCGGGAGAGGTGGCGGCGGGACGACTCGCCGAGCACGGGCTCGACGTCGCGATCGTGGAGGACCGGCTGGTCGGCGGCGAGTGCTCGTTCTGGGCCTGCATGCCCTCCAAGGCGCTGCTGCGGCCCTACGAGGCGCTCGCCGAGGTCAGGCGCATCCCGGGGGCGGCCGAGGCGGTCACCGGGAAGCTCGACGTTGCGGCGGCGCTGGCGCGGCGCGACGAGATCATCCACGGCCTCGACGACGCCGCGCAGCTGCCGTGGCTCGAGCAGCGCAAGATCACGCTGCTGCGCGGCCACGGCCGGCTGAGCGGCGAACGGATGGTCCGCGTCGGCGACGAGGAGGTCGAGGCGAGGCGCGCGGTCATGCTGGCGACGGGGTCGGTGCCGGCGCTGCCGCCGATCGAGGGCCTGGACACCGTCGAGGGCGCCTGGACCAACCGCGAGGCCACGACCGCCGAAGACATCCCGGAGCGGCTCGTGGTGGTCGGTGGCGGCGTCGTCGGCGTCGAGCTCAGCCAGGCGTTCCAGACGCTCGGCAGCCAGGTGACGCTGGTCGAGGGCAAGCGCCGGCTGCTGCCGCGCGAGGAGGAGTTCGCGTGCTCGCAGGTGACGGCCGCGCTCGCCGAGTACGGCGTGGACATCCGCACCGGCCAGAAGGCGACCAAGGTCGCCCAGGACCCCGACGGGACGGTCACGGTGACCACCGCCGACGGCGGGAGCGCCACCGGTGACGTGCTGCTCGTCGCGCTGGGCCGCCAGCCGTCGACGCTGACGGCCGGCGTGGAGATCGCCGGCCTCGAGCCGGGCGCGGCGATTCACGTCGACTCGCACTGCCGGGTGCCGGGCCACGACTGGCTGTACGCGGTCGGCGACATCAACGAGCGCTCGCTGTTCACGCACATGGGCAAGTACCAGGCCCGGATCGCCGCCGACCACATCCTCGGCCACGACCATGCGCTCTCGCACGGCGCCGACGGCCCGCTGTCGCCGCGCGTCATCTTCACCGAGCCGCAGGTCGCGGCGGTCGGCCACACGACGGACTCGGCCGGGCGCGCCGGGCTGATCGTCGACGTCTATGAGACCTCGACATCGGGGAACGCGGGCGGCTCCTACTACGGCCGCAACGCGCCGGGCACCACGCGCTGGCTCGTCGACCGCGAGCGGAGGATCGTCGTCGGCTGCACGATCACGGGCGCCGAGATCGCCGACTTCCTGCACGCGGCGACGATCGCGGTGGTCGGCGAGGTGCCGCTCGACCGCCTGCGCCACGCGGTGCCGGCGTTCCCGACCCGCAGCGAGATCTGGCTCAAGCTGCTGGAGCAGGCGGGCGTTTAACCACCGCGAGCGCCCCGAGGGGCGCCCGCAAGGCAGTTCGCGGCGCGCCCCCGAGGGGTCGCGCGTTTGAAGGTTGACGCCGAGGGAGCCGCGTGAGGTCCCCGTACACGTCCGGCGCAAGCGACGGACCTGTCAGGGGCGGCGGGCCTTTCGCCTCATGGCCTCGCTCTTTGCGTCTCTGAACCTCGGCGTCACCAGAAACCCTAGGGCGGGCCGGACGCGGCGTGCAAGGGCAGAAATACGGGCGATCCCGCAATGTGGGCGTTTATCCGCGGATCAGCGTGACGACCCATTCTGAGTGAGCGAAATGTCCGACTACGCCGCCCCCGCCCCGCGACCCTGGTGGCGCCGCGCCCTCGCCCCGCTGATCGCGGCGGGCGTGCTGCTCGCTCGCGCCGCGTCCGAGCTCAAGTTCCTGCTCGTCCTGGGCAAGCTCAAGGCGCTCACGACCGTCGGCTCGATGCTCGTGTCGGTCGCGGCCTACTCGCTGATCTGGGGCTGGAAGTTCGCGGCCGGGTTCGTCGCGCTGCTGTTCGTGCACGAGTCCGGGCACGCGATCCAGATGCGCCGCGAGGGCGTCAAGCCGAGCTGGATGGTGTTCATCCCGTTCCTCGGCGCGGCGGTCGGCGCGCGCTCGCTGGGCGGCAATGCGCTGGCCGAGGCGCGCATCGGGCTCGCGGGCCCGATCCTCGGCACCGCCGGCGTCGCGGCCGTCTACGCGGCGGGCGAGGCCGCGCACAGCGACTTCCTGCTCGCGCTCGCGTACACCGGGTTCTTCCTCAACCTCTTCAACCTGATCCCGCTGGTGCCGTTCGACGGCGGCCGCGCGATGGCGGCGATGTCCCCGTGGATGTGGATCGTGGGCTTCGCGGCGATGCTCGGGCTGTTCGTCCTCGCGCCCAACCCGGTGCTGATCGTCTTCCTGTTCCTGGGTGTGATGGAGGGCTGGCGGCGCTTGAAGTCGCGCCGGCGCGGGGCCGAGGGCAACCCCGCGTACTACCGCGTCGCGCCGCTGCACCGGCTGCTCGTGGGCGCCGTCTATGTCGGGCTGATCGTCGTGCTCGCGCTCGGGATGCACGCGGCGTTTGTGGATAGAAGCACCCACTTCTCATAAGGGTTCGACAAGCATCGAACCTTCTTGGTACGATGGTCGTCGAACCAAGCAGGAGGCCCTGATGGACAGCACCACACCCGCGCCCGCGCCGCCGCCCGAGCGCCCGAAGCCGCCCTTCCGCCGGCTCGTCGTCTTCGTCGGCGCGAACGGCTGATCGACCTTGCTGCCCGGCGGTCGCGACCATACTCCCTGAGATGAGCGCGATCGCCGGCAGTTTCGTCCGTCAGCAGAGCCGCTTCCGCTCGCGTCCCCAGGGCGGGCCCGAGCGCCACCACCTGTACGTCGCGCTCGCCTGCCCGTGGTCGCAGCGCGCGGTGATCGTGCGCACGGTGACCGGGCTGAGCGACCGGCTCGGCATCTCCTACGCCGACCCCTACCGCGACGAGCGCGGCTGGGCGTTCACGGGCGGGCGCTTCACCGACGACCTCAACGGCTTCAGCTTCCTCAAGGAGGCCTACGACGCGACGGTCGACGGCTACGACGGCCGCGTCACGGTCCCGGTCCTGTGGGACAAGGAGACCGGCGCGATCGTCTCCAACGAATCCGCGGACATCGTCCGCATCTTCGACGAGTGGGGCGCGACGGACCTCTACCCGGCCGAGCTGCGCGACGAGATCGACGCGGTCAACGCGTGGGTCTACGACGACCTCCAGAACGGCGTCTACCGGGCCGGCTTCGCCCGCTCGCAGGCGGCCTACGACCATGCCTACCGCGGCGTGTTCGCCGCGCTCGACCGGCTCGAGCACCTGCTCGGCACCCGCCGCTACCTCGCGGGCGACGCGATCACCGAGGCCGACTGGCGCCTCCTCCCCACGCTGCTGCGCTTCGACGCCGTCTACCACACGCACTTCCGCTGCAACGGGCGCCGGCTGATCGAGTACCCGCGCCTGCTCACCTACACGGCGGACCTCTACGCCCAGCCGGGCATCGCCGAGACGTTCTCGCTGGAGGAGGTCAAGCGCCACTACTACACGACGCACGACGAGCTCAACCCGAAGCGCATCATCCCCGCCGGCCCGATCGACCTCGGCTTCCGCTAGCGGCGGACGCTGCGCTCCATCTCGCGCTTGAGCTCGCGCTCCTTGATCGCCTGGCGCTTGTCGCCGACGTCCTTGCCGCGCGCGAGTGCGATCTCGACCTTGGCGTGGCGCCCGCGGAAGTAGAGCCGGGTGGGGATGAGCGTGAGGCCGCGCTCCTTGGTCTTGCCGATCAGCCGCTCGATCTCCTTGCGGTGCATGAGCAGCTTGCGCGGGCGCTCGGGCTCGTGGTTCTCCCGCGTCGCCGGCGCGTAGGGCGGGATGTGGACGTTGTAGAGCCAGACCTCTCCGTCGCGCACCGAGGCATAGCCGTCCTTGAGCGTCGCCTTGCCGTCGCGCAGCGACTTGACCTCGGTCCCGGTGAGCACGATGCCGCACTCCCACTTGTCCAGCAGGTGGTAGCGATACGACGCTTGGCGATTGGTGGCGACATCGGCCATACCTCAAGCGTAGGACCCCCGCGTCATCATGGGGCTCGGACGTGAACGCGACGATCGCCCCAAGGAGGACCACGTGGCCGTCAAGCTGCACCGTTGCCGCAACGAGTGGGTCAAGATCGGCGGGCATCCCTGCTGGAAGGTCCAGAAGGCGCTCGACGAGCAGGGCATCGAGTACGAGGTCGTGAAGGGGCCCGTCCGCCCGAGCAAGCGTGACGACCTGGAGCACCTCAGCGGCCAGCGCAAGTACCCGGTGATCGAGTTCGAGGACGGCAGCGTCTACCGCGCCGAGTCCAACGACATGGCGGCGCGGATCCGCGCCGGGGAGCTGTTCGGCGAGACCGCTCCGGCGGGCTCGTCCGCCTCCTGACGCGCACGGAAAGCAGAGCGTCGAGTCGCCCGGCGGCGCCGCAGGGCGCGAGCGTCCGCGCGCGGTGTCGGCGCACCCGCTTCGGGACCGACGTTGCGCCGAATTCTGTGCGCTCAGGCATCCTTGACGAGTGAGACGGCGGCGGATTCGCTTCCGGCGTGACATCACGGGACCTGCAGCGCGCGCGACGGATCGACGACGACGTGCGCCCCCAACCGCGGGCCGAGCCCGTTCCGCCGGCCCACGCGCTCACGCCCGAGGCCGTCCGCTCGCTGCAGCGCAGCGCCGGCAACGCGGCGGTCGGGCGCCTGTTCTCGCGCGCCTCGGCGCCGCTGCTGCAGCGGGCGCCAGAGATCGACGCGACCGACACGGCGATGGGCCAGCGAGTGGTCGACGACCTCAACCGGGCCAATGCCCTGCGCACCGCCAAGACCGGCGTGCACTACCCGCACAACTACCAGCGCATGGCGCAGACCGACAACGACGCGAAGGCGCTCTGGACCGAGGACTGCTGGAACGGCTACGCCAACCCCACGTACTTCAAGCGCGTCGGCGGGATGGACTGGGAGCTGAACCCGATGACCGACGCCGCCGATGCGATCAAGGCGTGGCTCGCCGGACCGACGATCGCCGAGTGCGCCTCGGTGCTCGTGGCGATCGAGCTCGACACGCTGCGCGCCGCGGTGGGCGACGAGCGGTTCAACGAGATGTTCTCGTGGTGGCCCAACCAGGAGCCCGAGCGCGGGAAGCTGCGAATCAACCAGTACGCGTCGAAGTCGTCGACGAAGGACGTGATGGGCTCCACCAGCGAGGCGGTGCTGACCCTGTTCGGCCCCGAAGAGGTGGGCAAGCGGTCGGTCAAGAAGGGCGAGTGGTACTACTTCTACAACCATCCGAAGTACCTGCTCAAGCACCCCGGCGGCGCGTTCCAGGGCGAGAACTCGATCTGCATGGACGACACGCAGGGCGCCCAGAAGTACTCGGGCTTCGGCGTCGGCGTGCTGACCGAGCCGCAGATGCTCGACGAGATGGCCCAGGCGTACAACGGCCGCCGCACCGAGCGCGACTACGAGACCCTGGTCAAGCAGTACGCGCCGAGCGCGGCCGCCGCCAAGAAGTCCACCCAGACGTGGGAGACCGTGTACGCGTCGGTCGAGTTCGACAAGGTGCCGACCGAGTACTGGGCCGCCTGGGGCTTTCCCGACAAGGTCGACGCGAAGGCGATCCTCGACGCGCCCGAGTACACGATCGACGGCACCAAGCGCAAGGGCGGCTTCGTGTCCGGCGCGGGGAAGAAGCTGGACCCGACAAAGGTCGCCGCGGCGCGCAATCCGAAGGCGCTCGTCCATTGACGCAGGCGCAGTTCACGCTCCTGCGCCGCGACGACCTGCGCCCGCCGTTCGCGGAGCTCGTCTTCGACGTCGCGCTCACCAATCCGGAGCCGCAGCCGCGCTGGTTCCTTCTGCCCGCCTCCGTCGGTCCGGACACGCCGGCGATCGGCTCGGCGGGGGTCAGCTCGGCCGAGTTCGTGCGCCACTCCGGCCTCGCCGTGGGAAAGTTCTCCGGCAGCGCGCCGTTCGCCGCGCTGCTGGTGCCGGCGGGCGGCGACGTGTCGCTGCCCGGCTGGCCGCTCAGGCTCTGGGACGAACCGCCGGTCACCGAGGTCGAGTTCGATGTCGTGACCGCCGCCGGGGTGCGCATCGGCGGCAAACCTGCCGCGGAGTGGTTCGATGGCGGCCCCTGGATCAGCGACGGCCTCGCCGCGGTCGCCGTCGAGCTCGCCGACGCGCGCCGCGAGCGCGTCCGGGTGAGTGTCGTCTAAAGGACGCGCGCGAGGTCCTGGCGGCGCGTGACGCCGAGCTTGCGGTAGGCGTTCTGGAGATGGTTGTCGACCGTGCGGACCGAGACGACGAGCCGGGCGGCGATCTCGCGGCTGCTCGACCCGGCGGCGGCGAGCAGCGCGATCTGCGCTCGCGCGGCGTCAGGTCGACCGCCTCCGGGGTCCCGAGCGTCGGCGGGCGGGCGCCCTCGCAGCGCGTCAGCCAGAGGCCGGCCCGGGCGGCGGCCGTGCGGGCGCTCGCCTGGCGCCCGGCGGCGCGGTGGGCGGCCGCCGCGGCATCCGCCGCCTCGGCCGCCACGAGCAGCGCATCGTGCTCGGCGAAGCGCTCGGCGACCGCCAGCAGCGCAGGCCCGTCGGCCGCCACGAGCGCGGCGGCATGTGCGGAGGCGCTCGCCGCGAGCGGCCCGTCGACGTGGCCGGCGAGGCGCGCGAGCTCCGGCGACGCGGCGGCCGGATCGCCGAGCCGCGCGAGGTCGTGCAGCGCGCGGACCGCGTAGGCGTCCTGCCCGCGCTCGAGCGCGAGCGTGGCGGCGGCGCGCGCGAGCTCGCGCGCGCGGGAGAGCTCGCCGCCCGCCGCGGCGCTCCAGGCGCGCGCGAGCTCCAGCTCGACAGCGAAGCCCTTATGCCCCAGCGGCGTCCGTTCGAGCTCCGCGATCGCCGCGCGCGCCGCCTCCGGCTCGCCGGCCTGCGCCGCGGCCTGGCCGACGCCGGCCAGCGCGAAGGCCAGCATCCCGACCGCGTCGCCGTCGCGCAGCAGCGCGGCGCTCTCGCGACACAGACGCAGCGCGGTGCGAACCCGGCCGCGGGCGAGCCAGATCAGGCCGAGCATGTTCGCCTTCGACCGCGGTCGCCGCCGCCGACCGGCGCGCGAGCAGCACCTCGTAGGCGCGCTCCGACAGCGCCGTCGCCTCGACAAGACGGCCCGCGAGCCGCATTGCGCCCGCGCGCATGCCGACGAGCACGGGCTCGGCGTGCGGCAGCTCGTGCTCGCAGCGGCGGGCGGCCGGCAGCCAGGTGTCGACCAGCGCGACCGCCGCCTCGGCCCGGCCGGAGGTGAACAGCGCCTCCACCATGCCCAGCACCGCGGTCAGCCGCGCCCGCTCGGGGACCGAGCCCTTGTCCAGTAGCTCTGCGCCGGCGGCCAGCGCCGGCCGCGGGCGCCCGTGCGCGGCGGTCAGCCGCACCCGCTGCGCGGTCAGCTCGTGGCGGAGGTCCTCATCGGCCACCGCCCGCTCGGCGTCGCGCAGCACGGCGTCCGCGTCGCCGGCGCGGTCCAGCGCCCAGAACAGGTTCCGCGCCCGCGCCAGGGCGACCGCGGCCCGCTCGCGGTCGTCACGCGCGGCCAGGGCGCCGAGCACCGCCTCGCTCTCGTCGCCGCGCCCCGAGGCGGCGAGCGCGCGTCCGAGCGCCAGCTCCGCTCCCGCCGCCCGCGCCAGGCGCTCGGCGAGCTGGGCGTCACGCGCCGCCAGCGCGGCGTCGGCCGCGTGCGCGAACAGCGCGCCGTCGAACCCCGTGCCCGACTCGAGCCGCCACGTGGCGATCCGCAGCAGGTCGCCGCTGCGGCGCGCGCCGCGCGCCCGGACGGCGCCGGCGAGCTGCGCCTGGACGGCGTCCCGGCGCGTCGGCGTGAGCCGCGCCCGCACCGCCTCGCCGTGGATGGGATGGGCGAGGTCGACGAACCGGCGGCGGCCCTCCGTGCGGCGCTTGACGAGCTCGGCGCGCTCGAGCGCTCGACGTCCGGCCCGGCCAGCGCGAGCTCGAGCGCGCCGCCGACGGCCAGCAGCTCGAGCAGGGCGCGCGCCGCCTCGCCCGCTCCCTCGATGCGCAGATCCACGAGCTCGGCCAGGCGCGTGCCCGCGCGCATGGGGCCGCGCCAGCGCCAGACACCGCCGTCGCCGGACAGTACTCCCCGCTCGACGCCGTGGCGGGCCAGCTCGCGCAGGAACAGCGGGTGTCCGCGCGTGAGCCGCCACATCGCCCTGGCGGTGCGGCCGTCGACCGGCCCGCCCAGCCCGGCGGCGAGCAGGCCGTCGACCTCGGCCCGGGTCAGCTCGGCCAGCTCCAGGACCGGGCACAGCTCGTCCTTCCACAGCGCCCGCAGCGCATCCGGCACCGGCTCGTCGCGCCGCCGAGCGGGTGGCTCGTACCCAGGCGACCTCGCAGTCGCGGGCGGCGGCGAGCTGCGCGACCTCGACCATCAGCCGCGTCTTGCCGGCGCCGGTCGCGCCGGCGATGACGACCCCGGCCGCAGAGTCCAGCGCGTCCACGACGAGCCGGAGCTCGGCTTCGCGCCCTGCGAGCGGCCAGCGCATGTGCGCAGTGTGAGCGATTGAGTAGCCGTTGCTCAAGCGCCCCCGGGTCGCGGGCCGCACGATGGCGAGCATGAACGACGAACTCCCCGACGGGCACCGTGCGCGCGGTGCAGGCGCGCTACGTCGTTGCGGCCGACGGCGCCCGCAGCGCGGTCCGCGGCGCGCTCGGGATCACGCTGCAGGGCGACGAGGACGTGCTGGCGGGCTTCACGACGCTGTTCCACGCGCCGCTGTGGGACGTCGTCGGCCCGCACCGGCACCTCATCTACTCGATCACCCGCGCCGAGGCGCCCGGGACGGTCCTGCCCACGGGCCCGTCGGATCGCTGGCTGCTCGGGCTCTCGGCGGAGGGAGCGGTCGAGCCGACCCGACGCCGCGCCGCCGAGCTCGTCCGGCTCGCCGCGGGCGTGCCCGCGCTGCCGGTGCGGATCGAGCGCTCCCGCAGCTTCTCGTCGGCGGCGCAGCTCGCCGAGCAGTTCCGTTCCGGCCCGGTCTTCCTGGCCGGCGACGCCGCGCACCGGGTGACCCCGCGCGGGGGGACGGGGCTCAACCTCGCGCTGCACGACGGCTTCGACCTCGGCTGGAAGCTCGCCTGGGTGCTGCGCGGCTGGGCGCCTGCGGCGCTGCTGGACAGCTACGAGGCCGACCGCCGGCCGGTCGCCGAGCACACCGCGGCGCGCTCGGCCGACCCGGGCGGCTCGATCCGCGCGCCCGAGCGGGAGATCCACGCGGACCTCGGCGGCCGGATCGCCCACGCCTGGTCGGGCGAGCGCTCGACGCTCGACCTGCTCGGCACCGGGCTGACCGTGCTGGCCGGGAGCGACGGGCCGGCGTGGACGGCCGCCGCCGGCTCGCTCGCGACTCCCGTGCCGGTCGACGTCCGCGTGCTGGAGCCGATCGCGGCACGCGCGGTCGGCGCCCCGGTGCTCGTCAGGCCTGACGGGAGGCCGGCGGCGCTGCTCGGAGCCGGCGTCGACCCGGCGCCCGCGTTGTGGCAAAGCACCCGTAACGCTGTGGGATTCCCGCGCGTAACTCCGTAGCTGCCCCGATGGCATGCTTCCCCGCGGGGGCGACGATCCACCCAACGCCTCGCTGACCCGGCGGGAGGACTCACCACCCATCGCGATCGCGCACGGACGCGGCGCTCCCTCCCGAGCCGCATCTCGCTACGTCGGCGAGGCGTCGCGCCCGTCCTGCGACGGTCGCGACCGTCACATCGTTGGAGGAGATCATCATGGCGACCACCCCCGCTGAGCACATTTTGGTTCAGCCGCAAGCGCACAATGGTGTCGCACCCACCGTCAGCGCCCCGTCGTCCGACTGGGGCAACTCGGCACCGCTCGCGCTCGCTGCATTCGGCGTGACGACATTCATGCTCAGCATGGTCAACGCCAATTTCGTCCCGGCGGAGATCACGCCGGTCGTCTTCGGCGTCGCGTTGATGTTCGGCGGGCTCACCCAGCTGATCGCCGGGATCATCCAGCTGCGTATGGGCAAGACCTTCGGCGGGGTGCTGTTCTCCGGGTTCGGGGCGTTCTGGCTCTCGCTGTTCGCGGTCGCGCAGTTCTTCCTCGCGGAGATCCCCGTCGCCCAGCACGGACATGCCCTGGGCCTGCTTCTGTACGCGTTCGGGTTCTTCGCGTTCTCGATGACGATCGCGTCGTTCCGCACCAACATGATCGTCGTCGTCGCGCTGCTGCTCCTCACCCCCGCCATCTTCATTCTCGGCGCGGGCCAGTACGGAGCCAACACCGACCTGATCCACCTCGGCGGCTACCTGGGCCTCGTGGTCGCGGCGATGGCGCTGTACCTGTCCTGCGCGGAGACCTGCGAGGCGACGTACGGCCACAGCTTCCTCCCCATCTGGTCGCTCGCCAAGAAGGACTAAGCCTCCACCGGTGAGAGGTCGACGCGCCCTCGCGGCGCGTCGACCTTCGCCACCTGCACCACGACCGGGTCGCCGAGCCGGAGCCGCTTGCCGGAGTCCGTCGCGACGAGCGCGGTCTCGGTCTCGTCGAGCTCCCACCAGTCGCCGCCCAACCGCCGCACCGGCAGCATCCCCTCGAAGCCGTCGAAGCTCACGAACGCACCCGCGCCGATGAGCCCGGTGACCTCGCCGGAGAACTCGGTCTGCCAGCCGCGCTCGAACAGCCCGGCCTCGAGCAGGAAGGCGCGCGCGACGTTGTCGGCGGCGCGCTCGATCGCCATCGCGTCGCGCTCGCGCGCCGAGCACCATTCGCCGGCCGTCTCCACGTCGGACGCGCGCGGCGCATCCTCGCCCGCGCCGATCGCCGCCAGCAGCGCGCGGTGGCAGATCACGTCCGGATAGCGCCGGATCGGCGACGTGAAGTGGCAGTAACAGCGTGAGCGCAGGCCGAAGTGACCGAGGTTGCGCGGCGTGTAGTGCGCCTGTTTGAGTGCCCGCAGCACGAGCGTGGTGAACGCCGCACGCCCATGCCCGCGCCGGCGGACCTCGGCATCCACGGCCAGCGCCGCGGCGGCGACCGCCGTGCCCGCCTGCTGCGGCGTCAGGTGCTCGGCCATCGGCGGGGTCGGAACGTCGAGCGCCGCCAGTTGGAAGAAGAGCCGCTCCACGCGCGGCGGATCGGGCGGCTCGTGGACGCGGTAGAGCGCGGGGCGCCTGGAGGCCTCGAGCCGCCGCGCCACCGCCTCGTTGGCGGCGATCATCAGGTGCTCGATCAGCGTGTGCGCCTCGGTCTGCGCGGACGGCTCGAGCTCGGTCACGTGCCCGTCGCGCGAGAACGCGAACTCCGGCTCGACCGACTCGACGGCGAGCGCGCCGCGAGCCTCGCGCGCGCTCGCGAGCGCTGCCGCCACCCGCCGCGCCGCCGCCAGCGGCTCGGCCCACGGCGCCTCGGCGGGCTCGGCGCCCGCGAAGACGCGGTCCACGCGCGGGTAGTCGAGCCGCGCGTCCGACCGGATCAGCGAGCGGTGGAACGCGGTCCGCCGCACGCGCGCGCCCTCGAACTCGAGCTCCACCGTCACCGTCAGCCGGTCCTCGCCCGGGAGGAGCGAGCAGGCCCGGTTCGACAAGGCCTCCGGCAGCATCGGCTCCACCAGGCCCGGCACGTAGACCGACGTGCCGCGCCGGAACGCCTCGCGGTCGAGCGCCGACCCGGGCGTGACGAACGCCGAGACGTCGGCGATGTGCACCCAGACGCGCACCGCTCCGTCATCGAGGGCCTCGGCGGAGATCGCGTCGTCGTAGTCCTTCGCCGCCGGCGGGTCGATCGTGAAGGTCGCCAGCGAGCGCAGGTCGCGGCGGCCCTCGACCGGCGGCGCGGCCTCGCGCGCCTCGCGCTCGACCAGCGGGTCGAAGCGCCGGCGCAGCCCGCGGTGGAGCATCAGCGCCTCGAGCACGTCGCGCGCGACGTCCGGGCGCCCGATCCGCCGCAGCACCTTACCGTGGGCGCCGCGCCCGCCCACCGGCGCGACCAGGACCAGGTCGCCGACCTTCACGCGCGCGCCGCGGTCGAGCTGGATCCGGTTCCCGCGCTCGAAGAACCCGACCGCGCCTCGCGGTTCGACGACCGCGACGACCGGGTTCACCCGGACGCCAGCGCCTTCAGCGCCGCCTGGAGACCCTCGTCGACCGTCGTCTTGGGATTGTCCTGGGCCTGGATGTCCGGGGTGATGCCGGCGCCCTTGCGCACGCCTCCGCCGCCCAGGTTGCGCCCGGACGGGCGTGAAGTACTCGCCGACCGTGATGTCCAGCGCGCCCCCGTTGGAGAGCCGCTCGATCTCCTGGAAGACGCCCTTGCCGTACGTGCGCGTGCCCACCACCTTGGCGCGCTTGCGGTCCTGCAACGCGCCGGTGACGATCTCCGACGCCGACGCCGAGTTCTCGTTGACCAGGACGACGACGGGGATCGAGCGCGCGATCGCCCCGCCGGTCGCGTTGTAGACCTGCTCGGGCCGGGCGCGGCCCTTGGTCGACACGATCCGCCCGTCCGGGATGAAGATCGACGCGATCTGGACCGCTTCGTTGAGCAGCCCGCCGCCGTTGTCGCGCAGGTCGAGCACGATCCCCTTCGCGCCGTCCTTGAGCCGCGCCTGCACGGCCGCGCTGACGTCTCCGTGCGCGCCCTCGGTGAACCCCGACAGCGCCACCCAGCCGTACTTGACGCCGTGGTAGGTCTCGATCTTGGACTCGACGACCGGGATGTCGACCTGCGCGCGCTTGAGCGACAGCGTCTTGATCTTGGCGCCGTCGAGCACGCCGAGCAGCACGGTCGTCCCCACGCGGCCCTTGATCAGCGTCGTCGCCTGGTCGGAGGTCGTGCCGGCGAGCTTGCGCCCGTTGACGGACACGATGATGTCCCCGACCTTCAGCCCGCCCTTCTGCGCGGGCGAGCCCTTGAAGACATCCTGCACCTTCAGGCCGCGCTTGACGGTCGAGACCGACATGCCGACGCCCTCCAGCCGGCCCTCGGTGTCGAGCTGGAAGCTCGTGTAGTCGCGCGGCGAGAAGTAGTGCGAGAACTGGTCCTGGAGCGAGGCCACCGCGGCGCCGAGCGACGTGTCGAGCAGCTTGTCGCCGTCCACGGGCCGGAAGTAGTCGTGCTCGAGCGTGTTCAGCGCCTCGTCGTACTGGCGGCCGGCGGAATCCGACACGAACGCGTCGCGAGCGAACCGCGGCAGCGCGCTCGGATGTCCCCCCAGCCAGATGCCCAGGATCAGGGCGAGGGGGATGAGGACTACCGAGAGACGCCGCATTGCCGTCAACCCACGGTACCGCGCGCGGGACCGGACGGCCGCTGCGTCAGACCTTCAGGAACTTGCGCAAGGAGAGGCCGGAGCCGAGCGAGGAGACGGCGATCGCCGACGCCAGCAGGATCGCGATCAGCAGCCGGAAGTCGATCGTGTCCGGCGCGGCAATCAGCGCGAAGTCCTTGGCCAGCGGGTCCACGACCGCGATCTTCACGACGGCCAGCAACAGGATCGCCAGCAGGCCGCCGAGCGCGCCCACGATCACGCCCTCGAGCACGAACGGCCAGCGGATGAACCAGTCGGTGGCGCCGACCAGCTTCATCACCTCGACCTCGCGGCGGCGGGCGTAGAGCGAGAGCCGGATCGTGTTGGCGATCAGCAGCACCGACGCGACGCCCAGCAGCCCGGCCAGCAGCGCCATCGTGATCTTCACCACGCGCGTCACCGAGAGGATCTTGTTGGTGTCCTCCTCGCGGTTGCGGACCTCGTCGATCGCCGGGTCCACGACCGTGCGCCCGCCGCCCACGGCCTGCGGGTTCAACGCGTCCTTGATCTTGGCGATGTCGTCCGGGTTCTTCGGCGTGATGCGGAACGTGTCCGGCAGCGGGTTCGAGCCGAGCAGCTCGTAGGCCTGCGGGTTGCGCGCCTTCTCGGTCGCGTAGGCCTGCTCTTTGGAGACGAACTCGACCTTGCCGATCAGCGGCTCCGAGCGCAGCAGGCGGCTGACGCGGTCGATGTCCGCCGGCTTGGCGTCGTTCTTGAGGTAGACGTCCGCGAGCACCTTCCCGCGCACCTCGTTGGCCGCGCCGGTCGTGGCCTGCACGACCGGGATGAAGACGCCGAGCACGAGCACGGTCACCAGCACGGTGGCCATCGCGGCGAAGCTCGGGATCGCGTTGCGCTGCAGCGCCCGCAGCGCCTCGCGCAGGAAGAAGACGGGCCTCACCCCTGCGCGCTCCGCATGCGGACGGCGAACTCGCGCGTGGACTCGCGGGCCGCGTAGGCGCCCGCCTGCTCGTCGCGGACGATCCGGCCGTCGGCGAGCTCGATCACGCGCCGGCGCATCTTGTCCACCATCGCCACGTCGTGGGTGGCCACCAGCACGGTCGTGCCGGTCTGGTTGATGCGGTAGATCAGCTGCATGATCCCGATCGAGGTCTCGGGATCGAGGTTGCCGGTGGGCTCGTCGGCGATCAGCAGCGGCGGGTGGTTGACGAACGCGCGCGCGATCGCCACACGCTGCTGCTCGCCGCCCGAGAGCTGGTGCGGGAGGTTGTGGAGCTTGGTCGAGAGCCCGGTCAGGCGCAGGATGTCCGGCACCTTGTCGCGGATCTCGCGCCGGCTGCCGCCCGTGACCTGGAGCGCGTACGCGACGTTCTCATAGACGGTGCGGTTCGGCAGCAGCTTGTAGTCCTGGAACACGACGCCGAGGTTGCGGCGGTAGTACGGGACGCGCTGGCGCGGGATCTTGACCAGGTCGCGCCCGGCGACGCGGATCTCGCCCGCGGTCGGCTCGGACTCCTTGATCAGCAGCTTCATCGTCGTCGACTTGCCCGAGCCGGACTGGCCGACGAGGAAGACGAACTCGCCCGGGTAGATGTCGAACGTGACCCCCGCGAGCGCGGTGTCCGTGGGGCCGTAGCGCTTCTCCACGCCGGAGAACGAGATTACGGCTCCGGTCGCGGGCGCGTGCGGAGCGGCGTCGCGATGCGGGTCCTCGCGGTGCCGGCGGCGGCGGGTATGTCGTTCGGTGGCGGCCATAGGGCTCCGTTAGAGGCTACGAGGCCAGGTTCCGCAGGCGCGCAAGGTTTCCTGCAATCGGTGTGTTAGTAGGCTCAGGCCATGGCGCGCATCGAGTCCTCCTCCCTGCCGAACGGCCTGCCCCTGTATCGCGTGGAGCTCCCCACGCGCTCGACGACGGTGCTGGTCGCCTTCGACGCGGGCGCGCGGACCGAGCGTCCCGAGGAGAACGGGATGGCCCATTTTCTGGAGCATCTAGTCTTCAAGGGCGGCGAGAAGTACGACGACTACCGCAAGGTCAACCAGACCGCGGAGACGATGGGCGCGGTGCTCAACGCCTACACGTCGCACGACCTCGTCGCGTTCCACATCACCTGCCGGGCCGAGGTCGCCGCCGAGGCGATCGACCTGCTGACGGACTTCGTCGGGCGCCCGAAGCTCGACGCCGAGGAGCTGGACCGCGAGCGCGGCGTCGTGATCCAGGAGATCGCCCGCGCGCAGGACCAGCCGTCGGTGCTGGCCGAGCACCTGATCGACCGTGCGGCGTTCGGCGACCACCCGCTGGGCCGCCCCGTCCTGGGGCCCGCGGACCACCTGCGCAAATTCTCGCGCGACGCGATCCTGAGCTTCCGCCGCCGCCAGTGGGCGGGCGCGCGCGGCGGCGCGTTCGTGGTCGGCAACGTCGAGCACCTGCCCGAGAACTCCGAGCTGGCCGAGCTGTTCGGGCGCTTCCCGTCGATCTCGCCCAACGGCGCCGCCGAGCCCGCGCCGCCGTTCGCGCCGCAGACGCTGGTGGAGTCGCGCGAGTCCAACCAGTCGCACCTGCGCATGTCCTACCGCCCGACCGTCGACGTGCGCGCGCCCACCCAGCGCGCCGCGCTGAACGTCTACTCGACGCTCCTGGGCGGCTCGATGGGCTCGCGGCTGTTCGACGAGATCCGCGAGCAGCGCGGGCTCGCGTACTCCGTCTATGCGATCGATCACACGTTCGCCGACGTGCCGATCCTGCAGCTGTCGGCGGGCCTGGACTCGACCAAGTGCATCGAGGCCTACGGCCGCATGCGCGAGATCGTCGACGAGCTGCGCACCGACGGGCCGTCCGAGGAGGAGGTCGCACGGGCGCGCGCCTACGCGGCCGGGCGGCGCGTGCTGGCCTTCGAGAACACCAACGCGGTGGCCCGCCATGCCGCCCAGCAGAAGATCGTCTTCAACCAGGAGATCGATCCGGACGCGGCGATCGCCGCGCTCGATCAGGTGACCTACGAGCAGGTGATCGAGATCGCCCGCGGCATCTCCGAGGACCTCTCGGTGGCCTGTGTGGGACCGCACACAGAGGACGAGTTCTAATCCCTAGGTGAATATTCGATGGGAGCGCCGCTTGCCGCGCACCCGGCCGTAGGCCACAATGCTTCTCGCGTGACGTTCGAGGAGCTCAACCATCGCGAGCTCGACCGCTATGTGCGCCGGGTCTCCGATCGCTGGCCGCTGGATCGCGCGATCCTCGGCGGCGCCCGCGTGGCCGACGCCCGCGGGGCTGGCCCACAGCGCGAGCGCGGGCCGGAGTACGTGATCGTGCTCGTCTCCGAGCACTTCGACGGCGTGCCCTGGCTGGAGCGCGTGTACGTCACCGGAACGCTGTGGGACGCCTACGAGATGGGTGCCCCGGCGGACGTCCATGCCTACACCGCCGCGGAGTTCGAGCGTAAGCGCGAGAAGATGGCCGCGGTACGCGAAGCGGCCGACAGCGGCCTCGAGCTGCTGCCCGAGCACGCGTGAGCTGAACCCGCGCGCGGCGCCCTGCGTAACGCAGGCGACACTTCGCGTGTCGCAGGGGCATGCCGATCCTTTCGCCGTCTTCCGTCCTGCTGCGCACCCAGTCCGACGAGCGGCTGGTGCTGCTCGCGCGCGACGGTCATGAGCGGGCGTTCGAGGCGATCGTGGAGCGCTACCGCGGCGCGCTGCTGCGGGCGGCGCGGCGCTACCTGCCGGACGCGCGGGCCGAGGACGCGCTGCAACAGGCGCTCGTCGCCGCCTGGACGGCGATCCGGCGCGGCGACGAGATCCGCGACCTGCGCGCATGGCTGTACCGGATCGTCCACAACACGGCACTGAACCAGCTGCGGCTCTCCGGCTACGACTACGCGGAGCTCGAGGAGTCGCTGCGCGGGACCGACGCACCGCAGGAGGAGATGGAGCGCCGCGCCGTCGTGCGGCAGACACTGACCGGGCTCGCGGCGCTGCCCGACCGCCAGCGAGAGGCGCTGCTGCAGATCGCGGTCGAAGGCCGCAGCCAGGAGCAGGTGGCGCGCGAGCTCGGCGTCTCCGAGGGCGCGGTGCGGCAGCTCGTCCACCGCGCGCGGCTGACGCTGCGCGCGGCCGCCACGGCCGTCGTGCCGCTGCCGGTGGCGGCGTGGGCCGCAGGCGGAGCGGGCGGCGGCGTTCCGGCGGTCGAGGTCCTGGGCGGCGCGGGGGCCTCGGCGTTCTTCGCCAAGGCCGGCGCGGTCGCGGTGGTCGCCGGGACCGCGGTGGCAGGGCCCACGATCGTCGATCATCACGCACCCGCGGCCCGCCACGCGCGGCCCGCTCCGACGGCGGCGCCGCGGCAGGTCCGGGTCGTCGTGACGCCCGACACGCGGCGCGCTCCGCGTCCGCTGGGAGAGATCCGGCCGGCGGAGACCCCTGAGCGCCACCGCTCGCGTGACCAGGGCGGCTCGCACGGCCCGGGCCCGTCGTCGCATTCGGGGCACGGGAGCCAGGGTGATTCCGGCTCCTCGCACTCCGGCTCGTCGGAGTCGTCCGGGTCCTCGGGCTCGTCCGGCTCGTCGGGTTCCTCGGGCTCCGGCTCGTCGGGCGGCTCGGGCTCCTCCGGGTCTTCGGGCTCCGGCTCCTCGGGCTCCTCCGGCTCCGGCTCGTCGGGCTCTTCGGGCTCGGGCTCCTCCGGCTCCGGCTCTTCGGGCTCCGGGTCTTCCGGCTCGTCGGGCTCCGGCTCGTTCGGCTCTTCCGGCTCCGGCTCCTCGGGCTCCGGCTCGTCGGAAGACTCGGGCTCCTCTGGGTCGTCGGGGTCAGGCTCGTCCGGCTCCTCGGAATCCGGCTCGTCGGGTCCATCGGGCTCCTCCGGCAGCTCGAGCTCCTCGGGAGGGCCAGGCCCGTCCGGCTCCCCCGAGCCGACCCCCACCCCCACCGCCACCAGCACGTCCGGTGACTCGGGCTCCGGCCACGGCGGCGGCGGCCACGGCGGGGACGGGGACGACTAGAACTGTCGTCCGGGAGCAGACGCCTCCCGCCTTCAGTTTCCCTCGCGGACGGTCGATTCAGGGGGTACGTCCGGGCAGCGCGTCCGGGCGATGAACCTGCCATGGAGACCACCCGCATGCGAAGCTTCCTCCGGACCATCAGCGTCGTCGCGCTGGCGCTGTTCGCCGTCATCGTGCCGTCGGCGGCTGCGTCCGCCAAGCCGGCGCCCAAGGCCTGGGCCGCCAAGCATCACCTCAAGGGCGCATGGCGCAACAAGGACACGGACCGCGACGGGCTGACGAACCTGAGCGAGTTCAAGCTCAAGACCGACCCGCGCAAGGCGGACACGGACCGTGACAAGCTCTCCGACGGCAACGAGGTCAAGGCCGGCGACGACCCGCTGGACCGCGACACCGACGGCGACGGCGTCGCCGACGGGGCCGAGCACGCCGGCGTCATCACCGCGTTCGACGGCAACTCCGTGACCATCAAGCAGTTCGTCGGCGGCACGCTGAGCGCATCGCTGACCGACGACGCGGACTGCTCCGGCGCCGACGACCCGTCGGCCGACGACTCGAGCTCCGACGACCCGGGCGACGACACGACCGACGACGGCGGCGTCGACGTCACCTGGACCGACGGCACCGACACGAGCAGCGACGACACGGGCGACGACACCAGCGATGCCGACACGTCCTCCTACACGGACGTCGAATACGCCGACGTCACCGACAGCGTCTGCAGCGACCCGCGTTTCAAGAAGGGCGCGGTCGTCCAGTTCGCCGACGTCACGCGCGACGGCGGCCAGCTCTGGATCGACACGCTGGTCCTCGCCCCGGGCGAGTAGCTACCCGATCGCGACCATGCGCTCGATCGGGAGCCGCGCCCGCTCCGCGATCGCCTCGGGCACCTTCACGACGCCCGAGCCGTCACGCAGCGTGTCGCGCAGCTTCGGCAGCGTGATCATCTTCATGTAACGGCACGTGGCCGCCTCGTTGGCGGCCACGAAGTCGATGTCGGGCCGCGCCATCTGCAGCGGATGCAGCATGCCGGTCTCGGTCGCCATGATCGCGGTGGCGCCCTGCGGCGCGGTCGCGGCCCAGCCGAGCATCCCGCCGGTCGACAGCATGTGCACGCCCGCGGAGTCCACGTCGCCCGCGGCGACGTACTCCATCACCGAGGTGGAGCACCCGCATTCGGGGTGGATCAGGAACTCCGCGCCCGGGTGCGCGGCGCGCATGCTCGCGATGTCCGAGGGGCGGATGCCGGCGTGGACGTGGCACTCGCCGTCCCAGACATGCATCCTGCGGCCGGTCTGGCGCTCCACGTAGGCGCCCAGGAACATGTCCGGGCCGAACAGGATCTCGGTGTCCGCTCCGTGCTCGCGGTAGATGTGCTCGACGACCTCGACGGCGTTGGAGGAGGTGACGCAGTAGTCGGTCTCGGCCTTCACCTCGGCCGTGGTGTTGACGTACATGACCACGAGCGCACTGGGGTGCGCGGCCTTCCAGGCCCGCAGCTGCGCGGCGGTGATCGAGTCGGCGAGCGAGCAGCCCGCGTCGAGGTCCGGCAGCAGGACGGTCTTCTCCGGGGCGAGCACCGACGCCGTCTCGGCCATGAAGTGCACGCCGCAGAACGCGATCACGTCCGCGTCGGTCCGCGCGGCCTGCTGGGAGAGGCCCAGCGAGTCGCCGACGTAGTCGGCCACGTCCTGGACCTCGGGCAGCTGGTAGTTGTGCGCGAGGATCACCGCGCCCCGCTCTTCGGCGAGCGCGCGTACCTCCGCCTGCAGGGCGGGGACGGATTCGAGGGTGAGCAGGTTCACGGGAGCGTCTCCAAGATCAGCGAGAGGTCGAGGACGGGCGCGGAGTGGGTCAGGGCACCCATCGATACGTAGTCTACACCAGAAATGGTCGCGTAGACCAAAACTGTCTGGTCGTCGATCCCTCCGGAGACCTCGAGCTCCGCGCGGCCGCCCACCTGGGCCACCGCCGCACGCACCTCGTCGGGCGTCATGTTGTCCAGCAGCAGCCGCGGCGCGCCGGCGGCGAGCGCCTCGGCGATCTCGCCCGGGTCGCGCACCTCGACCGCCAGCGGCAGGTCGGGGCGCAGCTCGCGCGCACGGCGCACGGCCTCGCCGACGCCGCCCGCCGCCGCGGCGTGGTTCTCCTTGATCAGGATGAAGTCGAACAGCCCGATGCGGTGGTTGACGCCGCCGCCGTCCACGACCGCCTGCTTCTCCAGCCGCCGCAGTCCCGGCGTGGTCTTGCGCGTGTCGATGATCTTCGCGTGGCCCGGCGGCAGCGAGCGCACGACCTGCGCGGTCTTGGTCGCGACGCCGGACAGCCGCGCGAGGAAGTTCAGCGCCGTCCGCTCGGCGGTCAGCAGCGCCCGCGCCGAGCCGTCGACCTGCAGCACGGGTCCGCGCTCGCGCCACTCGCCCTCCGGGGCCAGCCGCGTGATCGCGGCGTCCGGGTCCAGCCGCTGGAAGACCTGCTCGGCCACCGCCAGCCCCGAGATCACGCCCGGGGCCTTCTGGGTGATGATCGCGCGGGCGCGCGCGGCCGGGTCGACCGTCGCGGCCGTGGTCACATCGCCGTCGCCGACGTCCTCGGCGAGCGCCGCGTCAATGACGTCCGGCACGGGCGTGGGCCTCGAGCCAGGCGCGCACGAAGCCGTCGAGGTCGCCGTCCAGCACTCCGTTCGCGTTGCCCACCTCGAAGTCCGTCCGGTGGTCCTTGACCATCGTGTACGGGTGCAGCACGTAGGAGCGGATCTGCGAGCCGAAGTTCACGTCCAGCGTCTCGCCGCGCGCCGCGGCGATCTCGGCCTGGCGCTCGGCCTCCTGGCGCTCGATCAGCTTCGAGCGCAGCATCGCCATCGCGGTCGCGCGGTTGGCGGACTGCGAGCGCTCGTTCTGGCACTGCACGACGATCCCGGACGGCTTATGCGTGATGCGCACCGCCGAGTCGGTCTTGTTGACGTGCTGGCCGCCGGCCCCGGACGCCCGGTAGGTGTCGACCTGCAGGTCGTCGTCCTCGATCGCGACGTCGCCGGACTCCTCCACCACGGGCGCGACCTCGACGCCGGCGAATGACGTCTGGCGCCGGTTGGCGGAGTCGAACGGGGACAGGCGGACGAGCCGGTGAACGCCCTTCTCGGCGCTGTAGAGGCCGTAGGCGTTGTCGCCGGAGACGCGGAACGTGGCGGACTTGATGCCCGCCTCCTCGCCCGCGCTGGCCTCCAACAGGTCGACCTTGAAGCCGCGCCGCTCGGCCCACCGCATCTCCATGCGCAGGACCATCTCGGCCCAGTCCTGGGCGTCGGTGCCGCCGGCACCGGCATTGACCGTGACGAGCGCGTCACCCGAGTCGTAATCGCCGGTGAACAGGCGCTGCTCCTCGAGTTCGTTCAGACGCCCCTCGACGGACGCGATCGACGGCTCGAGCTCGGCCGCCATCTCCTCGTCGTCCTCGGCGAGCTCCGCCATCTCCTCGAGGTCGCCGGCATCGGCCTGCAGCCGGGTGAAGTTGTCGAGCCGGCGCTGGGTGCGCGTGTGCTCGGCGCCGACCTTCGCGGCGCTCTCGGGGTCATCCCAGAAGCCGGCCGCGCCCATCTGCGACTCGAGCTCCTGCAGGCGGTCCTTCAGCCCTGCCGGGTCAAAGGTAGTCCGAGAGCAGGGACAGCTGCTCGCGGATGGCGGCCAGGCGCTGCGGGGTGGGCTGTTGGGCGGCGCCGGCCATGTGCGATCAGTGAGGCTAGCGGGTAGGCGGAGTCGGTATGGCCCTGGAACGCATCGACGCCGCGCTCGGCGACGGGCTGGAGCGCGCGATGACCCGCCACCACCTGCGCCGGCTCAAGCGCCACGGACAGCTCGCGGCGCTCGCGCCGGGCAGCGAGGGGCGCTGGGCGAAGACCGCGACCCCGCCACGCGACGGCAACTTACTCGAAGTGCTGATCGACGGCGCGAACGCGCTGCCCGAGATGGCGGATGCGATCCGCGGCGCGCGCCGCCACGTCCACGTCTGCTCGTGGAACCTCGAGCCGGATTTCGATCCGGGGCCGCGCAAGTCCATGCCGGTGCGCGAGCTCCTGGGCGAGGCCGCCGAGCGCGTCCCCGTGCGCGTGCTCGTGTGGGCGGGCGCGCCGGTGCCGGTGTTCAAGCCGCGGCGCGCCGACGTGCGCCGCGCGCGCGAGGCGCTGGTGCGCGGCACCAAGGTCGAGTGCGAGCTCGACGCCCGCGGGCGCGCGATGCACTGCCACCACGAGAAGATCGTGATCGTCGACGACGAGGTGGCGTTCGTCGGCGGCATCGACCTCACGGCGCTGGCCGGGGACCGCTACGACTCCTGCGAGCACCCGCACCGGGAGGGCATCGGCTGGCACGACGCCGGCACGCGGGTTCGCGGGCCGATCGTGCGCGACGTCGCCGCCCACTTCGCGCTGCGCTGGGAGGCGGTGGCCGGTCAGGCGCTCGAGCTGCCCGAGGCGCTGGCGAGCGCCGGCCACACGACGGTCCAGCTGACGCGCACGATGCCCGAGGGCGCGTATCCGGTGCTGCCGCGCGGCGAGTTCTCGGTGCTCGAGACCTACGTGCGGGCCCTGCGCAGCGCGCGCCGGCTGATCTACCTGGAGAACCAGTTCCTGTGGTCGCCGGAGATCGTGGCGATCCTCGAGGAGAAGCTGCGCCGCCCGCCCACGGACGAGTTCCGGGTGGTCGTCCTGCTCCCCCACAAGGCCAACAACGGCCAGGACGACACGCGCGGGATGCTCGGCCGGCTGGTCGCCGCGGACCGCGACAAGCGCTTCCTCGCCACCACGATCCACTCACGCACCGGCGAGCGCTCAGGGCCGCTGTACGTGCACGCCAAGGTCGGCATCGTCGACGACGAGTGGCTCGCCGTCGGCTCGGCCAACCTCAATGAGCACAGCCTGTTCAACGATTCGGAGGTCGACGTCGTCACGTGCGACGCGGCGCTCGCGCGCGACACGCGGCTGCGGCTGTGGAGCGAGCATCTCGAGGAGCCGGCGGACGGCGAACCGGCGCGCGTCGTCGACGAGCGCTGGCGGCCGATCGCCGCCGAGCAGCTCGCGCGGCGCGAGCGCGGCGAGCCGCTGACCCACCACCTGATCGCGCTGCCGGGCGTCTCGCGCCGCTCGCGCCGGCTGCTCGGGCCGCTCGACGCGCTCGTCGTGGACGGCTAGAAGACCACGGTGCGGTTGCCGTGCACGAGCACCCGGTCCTCGAGGTGCCACTTGACGGCGCGCGCCAGCACGGTGCGCTCGATGTCGCGGCCCAGGCGCATCATCGTGTCCGGCTGCTCGCGGTGCGAGACGCGGGCGACGTCCTGCTCGATGATCGGGCCGGCGTCGAGCTCCTCGGTGACGTAGTGCGCGGTCGCGCCGATGATCTTCACGCCGCGCTCGTGCGCGCGCCGGTAGGGGTCGGCGCCCGCGAAGGCCGGCAGGAACGAGTGGTGAATGTTGATCACCGGCGTGTCCAGCGCGGTCAGGAACTCGCCCGACAGGATGCGCATGTAGCGCGCCAGCACGACGACGTCGGCGCCGGCCAGCAGCTCGAGCAGCTGCGGCTCGTTGGGGTACGGCACGTGGTGATACGGGATGCCGAACCCCTCGACGTCGTCCGCGTGATCGGGGTGGTTGGACGCCACGAGGCCGATCACGGCGTCCAGCTCGCCGCGGCGCTGGCGCCACAGCAGGTCCACCAGACAGTGATCCTCGCGCGAGACGAGGATCGCCATCCGTTTCGGCCGGCCCGCATCGGTGAGACGCCAGTCCATGTCCAGGCGGTCGCCGACCTCCTCGGCGAAGGCGCGCTCGAGCGCGCCGAGGTCGCCGAGTTCGAGCGAGAACTCCATGCGCATGAAGAACTCGCCGCCCTCCGGGTCGGTCGAGTGCTGGTCTGAGCTGATGATGTTCGCCCCGGACGCCGCCAGGAAGCCGGCGACCGCGGCGACGATGCCGTGACGGTCCGGGCAGGTGATGAGCAGGCGGCCGATCACGCCGCGGTCGCGCTCACGCTCCGTGGCACTTCTTGAACTTCTTGCCCGAGCCGCACCAGCAGGGGTCGTTGCGCCCCAGCGACGCGTGCTCGTCGACGCGGCGCTGCTGGACGAACGGTGCGTCGTGCGCGTCGTCGGGCGGGCCCTCGCCGGAATAGGCCGTCGGCTGCTCCTCGAGCGTGCCGCCCGAGTAGGCCAGCGCGCCGAGGCCGCTGCCGCCGTTGGGCGGCGGGGGCTGCTCCCAGGCGGGCGCGGCCTCGTTCTCAGGCCCCTGGATCTCGACCTCGACGTTGTAGATCATCCGGGCGAAGTCGGCCCAGATCGAGTTCATCAGGTCCGCGAACAGCGTGAAGGCCTCGTTCTTGTAGGCCACCAGCGGCTCGATCTGGGCGAACCCGCGCAGGTAGATCCCCTCGCGCAGGTAGTCCATGTCATAGAGGTGCTCGCGCCAGCGCTGATCGATGATCTGGAGGATCAGATAGCGCTCCAGCGCGCGCATGAGCTCTTCGCCGAGCTCGGCCTCGCGCTCGTCGTAGAGCGTCAGCGCGTCCTCGGCGAGCAGCCGCTTGAGCTCCTCGCGGTCCACCGCCGAGCGGTCGATCTCGTCGGCGCCGAAGTCCACCTGGTACATCTGCTCGAGCTGGACCCACAGCTCCTCGAGGTCCCAGTCGTCGGCGAAGTCGCCGGGCGTGTACTCGTCGACCAGGCGCCCGATCACCTCGCCGATCTGCTCGCGCGCGACCTCGGCCATGTCGCGGCCCTCGAGCACCTCGTCGCGGTACTGGTAGACGACCTCGCGCTGCTGGTTCATGACGTCGTCGTACTCGAGCACGCGCTTGCGGATCAGGTAGTTCTGCTCCTCGACCTTGCGCTGGGCGTTCTCGATCTGCTTCGAGAGCATCTTCGCCTCGATCGGCTCCTCCTCGCCGTCGTCGGACTTCGGCCCGAGGCGGTCCAGGATCTTGTAGATCCGGTCGCCGGCGAACAGGCGCACGAGGTCGTCCTCGGCCGACAGGAAGAAGCGCGACTCGCCCGGGTCACCCTGGCGGCCGGCGCGGCCGCGCAGCTGGTTGTCGATCCGGCGCGACTCGTGGCGCTCGGTGCCGCAGATGAACAGGCCGCCTGCCTCGAGCACCTTCTCGTGGTCTTCGGCCACGCGCGCTTCGAGCTTGGGCAGGATGTCCTTGAAGCGCTCCTCGTAGTCCGGGTCGCCCGGGCTCAGGCCGAGCTTGATCAGCTCCACCCCCGTCAGGTGCTCGGCGTTGCCGCCGAGCTTGATGTCCACGCCGCGGCCGGCCATGTTGGTGGCGATCGTGACGGCGCCGGGCGCGCCCGCCTCGGCGATGATCGCGCCCTCGCGCTCGGCGTGCTCGGGCTTGGCGTTGAGCACCGTGTGCGGCACGCCGACCTTGCGCAGGCTCGCCGAGAGCACCTCGGAGACCTCGACGGAGATCGTGCCGACGAGCACCGGCTGGCCCTTGTCGTAACGCTCCTGGATCTCGCGCACGACCGCGCGCCACTTGCCTTCCTTGGTCTTGTAGATCTGGTCGTTCTTGTCGAAGCGGACCATCGGCCGGTTGGTGGGGATCTCCACCACGCCGACCTTGTAGATCTTCATGAACTCCGTGGCCTCGGTGAGGGCCGTGCCCGACATGCCCGCGAGCTTGTCGTACATGCGGAAGTAGTTCTGCAGCGTGATCGTCGCGAGCGTCTGGTTCTCCTCGCGGACGCGCACGCCCTCCTTGGCCTCCACGGCCTGGTGCAGACCCTCCGACCAGCGCCGGCCGTCGAGGATGCGGCCCGTGAACTCGTCGATGATCTTGACCTCGCCGTCGATCACGGCGTAGTCGACGTCCTTCTTGTACAGCGACTCCGCCTTGAGCGACTGGTGCAGATGGTTGACCAGCGCGCCGTTCTCGGCGCGGTAGAGATGCTCGATACCCAGGAAGCGCTCGGCCTTCTCGACGCCCTGCTCGGTGATCGAGATCGTCTTGTGCTTCTCGTCGAACTCGTAGTCGTAGTCGGCGACGAACTCCTTCTTGGAGCGCGGGTCCATCCCCTCGGGCTTCTTGCCCGGCGTCAGCAGCGGCGCGAGCTTGGAGAAGCGCTCGTAGAGATCCGCCGCCTGCTCGGGCGCGCCGGAGATGATCAGCGGCGTGCGCGCCTCGTCGATCAGGATGTTGTCGACCTCGTCGACGATCGCGAAGTTGTGCATCGCCGTCGGCTTGCTCCGACCACCGGCTTCGTCGGCTTCGCCGTCCCCGTCGGCGGTGCCCGTCGCGAAGCGCCCGCCGTGCTGGACCTTCTCCTCCAGGCTCGTCGCCATGTTGTCGCGCAGGTAGTCGAAGCCGAACTCGGAGTTCGTCCCGTACGTGATGTCCGACGCGTAGGCCGCCCGCTTCTCCTCGTAGGGCTGCATGTTCTGCAGCACGCCGACCGTCAGTCCGAGGCCCTCGTAGATCGGCCGCATCCAGTCCGCATCGCGGCGCGCGAGGTAGTCGTTGACGGTCACCACGTGAACACCCTGGCCCGACAGCGCGTTCAGCACCACCGCGAGCGTGGCCGTGAGGGTCTTGCCCTCGCCGGTGCGCATCTCCGCGATCTTGCCGTCGTGGAGCACCATCCCGCCGATCAGCTGCACGTCGAAGTGGCGCATGCTCATCGTGCGCCGGCCGATCTCGCGGGTCAGCGCGAAGGATTCCGGAAGCAGCTCGAGCAGATCCTCACCCTCCCGCGCGCGCACGCGCAGGGCCGCGAACTGCTCCTTGATCTCGTCGTCCTCGAGCAGCTCGAGCTCGTCCGCCCAGTTGCCGATGCGGTCGACGCGCTTGGCGTACTCCTTGAACTGCTTCGCTTCGCCCATTCGCAGGGCGCGGTCGAGGATGGACATAGCTATCTAGCCTAGCGGCCCGGTGAGGGCCGGACGGCCGCGTTCACACGCTGCTGGAGGGCTCTTCGTCGAAGCTCTCGAGCGGCGCGCTGCCGTTGCGCGTGGCCTCCACCGCGGCCCGTGTGTCACGGCGTCCGCGGCGCTTGTCGCGGTGGCGCTTGACCTGGCGCTCCATGTTGTCGGCCACTAGGTTCACGGCGTGCTTGGCGTCCTTGGAGACGTCCTTGGCGCGTAGCGCCGTGCCCTTGAGGCGGAGCACCGCCTCGGCGGCCACCGGCTCGCCCGGAACGTTCTCGTCGGCGACCTCCAGTTCCAGCACGGCAAGCTCGGAAACCTGCTTTTCGATCTTCTCGAAACGCCGTGTGACGTAGTCCCTGAGGTCGTCGGTCACCTGAAGGTTTCGACCCTTCACCTCGATGCGCATCGGACTCCTCTCTGGAGGTCAGCGTTGTTCACATCCTAGCCTCAAGTGGCGACGCGATTTAGCCGACGAGAGGGGGTAGTGAGTCCTTCCGTCTCCGCCTCGTTCGCCAGCGCGCCTCCGGAGGTTGCGGTCGTCCGCCACCCGATCGCGGACGCGCGTCACGCCGTCGTCGGCTACGAGCTGCGCTTCGGCGGATCGATCGACCTCGGCGATCCGGCCATGGACGCGAAGGCGACGTCCGCGCTGCTGGTCGAGGCCTTCGGGGACATCGGACTCGAGACGCTCGCCGGCCGCCATCCCGCCTGGGTCACGATCGCCCGCAACTTCCTCGTCGACATCGGGCCGCCGCCCGTGCGCCCCGATCGCGCCGTGCTGCAGATCAAGGCCTACCACGCGCGCGACGACCTGCTGCAGATCCTCCAGCGGCTCGCCCGCTCGGGCTACACGATCGCGCTCGACGAGTACGACGGGGCGCTGATGGACAACGTCGAGAACCTCATGTCGCTGTGCTCGATCGTGCGCGTCGACGTGTCTAAGGTGTCCGCCGCCGAGCTCCCGCGGGTGCTGCGCCTCCCGAAGCTGCAGGGCGCGCTGCTGGTCGCGACCGACGTCGGCGACCACGCGGCGTTCGAGCGCTGCAAGAAGCTCGGTTTTACCTATTTCCAGGGTGACTACTTCGCCCAGCCGCGGACGTTCAAGCACCGCGGCGTGGCCACCGCGGGCATGGGCTCGCTGCGCCGGCTCTCAGAGCTCACCGCCGGCGACATCTCCTTCGAGGACCTCGATCGCATCATCTCCGCCGACGTCGGTCTGTCACTGAAGCTCCTGCGCTACATCAACTCCGCGTTCTTCGCGATGCCGCGCACCGTCGGGTCGGTGCACGAGGCGCTGAACATGCTCGGCGTGCGCACCGTGCGGCGCTGGGCGACGGTCATGGTGCTCTCCTCGATCCCGGACGTGCCCGGCGAACTCGTCGCCCTCGCGCTGCGGCGCGCGCACATGTGCGAGATCCTCGCCGGCTCCGCGCTGCCCGAGGAGCGCGAGACGCTCTTCACGATCGGCCTGTTCTCGGTCGCCGATGCGCTGCTGGACTCGCCCATGTCCGAGGTGCTCGACTCGCTCCCGTTCACCGACGAGATCCAGACTGCGCTGCTGCGCCGCGAAGGTCCCAAGGGCGAACTGCTCGCCGCGGTCACGTCATACGAGCGCGGCGAATTCCCGACGCTCCCGTCATCCGGCAGCGCCCCGTCGCTCGCCGGCGCGTACCGCTCCGCGCTGGAGTGGGCCGACGAAGCCAGCCCGAGCACTGCGTAGCCGCGCCGCTCGCGCCTAGCGCGCTCCGCCGCGCCGCGCCCGCCGCGCCGCGCCCGCCGCGCCGCGCCCGCCGCGCCGCGCCGCTCCCGCTTCATAGCGTCCGCGCGTACGTGACCGCGCCCGCGAGCGTCGCTCCCGCCGCCGTCAGGGCGCGCGCGCTCGCGTCCAGCGTGGCGCCGCTCGTGTGGACGTCGTCGACCAGCAGGACCAGCGTGGGCGGCGGTGCGCGCACCGCGACGACCAGCCGGCCGGGCGCGCGGCGGGTCGCGAGGCTCGCGCCGACCTGACGCTCCGCGTGGTCACGCCGCTGCAGGCAGCCGGACGGTGGCGCCCGCTGCAGCCGCCGCGCGAGTGCGGCCGCGAGCACCGCCGCCGGATCGAAGCCGCGCCGGCGCCGGCGGTGCGGCACGGGGGGCACCGGCACGATCACCGCCGCCGGGTCGCGGAACGTGGCCGGGAGGTTCGCGGCCATGTGCGCAGCCATCACGTCCGCGACCGCGAGCGCGCCGCGGAACTTCAGTGCCTGGACCAGGTCGCGCGCGACGCCCTCGTAGGCCACAGGCGCCCACGCCCGCGGAAACGCCGCGCCCGCGGCCGGGCACCCGCTCGCCCGGTGGCGCGGGAGGCCGCAGCGCGCACAGCCGCCGCGCAGCCATGGCAGTGCCCGCGCGCACTCGGAGCACAGCCGCTCGCCGGCCTGCCCCAGCGCCCGCCGGCACGCCACGCACGCCGGCGGAACGATCAGGGCCACGAGTTCGGCGAGCAGACTCTGGATCGGCATGCCGCCATCCTCGCGTGGAAGCCCGCGCGGATCAGCAGCGAATCGTCACAATTGTGCGCGGTGTTCGTGTCGAATCTGTTCGGGGCGGCGATTCCGGTGCATGCCGGGTGGACACTCGCCCCGATCGTGCTCCTCGCCCTCGTCTGTTACGTCGCCCTCTACGTGTGGCGCTGGCGCATCTCGCGCGCCGAGGGCGGCGCGCGCGCGGCGCCGGTTGGGCGGCTCGTGCTCTGGTGCACCGGAGTGTTCTGCCTGTTCGCCGCGCTGGTCTCGCCGATCGACGCACTCGGCGAGCAGCTCGCGACGATGCACATGGTCCAGCACCTGCTGATCGCCGATCTCGCGCCGATCTGCCTGACGCTCGGGCTGACCAAGTGGATCCTGCGGCCGGTCACCCGGCGCATTCATACGCTCGAGCGCAAGGCGGGGCCGTTCGGCCATCCGGTGTTCGGCGTCGTCGCCTACGTCGGGGCGATGTGGGCCTGGCACGTGCCGGCGCTGTACGACGCCGCGCTCAACCATCCCTACGTCCACGTGCTCGAGCACCTGACGTTCGCGGCCGCCGGGCTTCTGTATTGGTGGCACCTGCTCTCGCCGATCCGCTCGCGCTTGCGGCTCGGCGGGCTCGGACCGGTGCTCTACATGGCCTCGACGAAGCTGCTCGTCGGCTTCCTCGGCGTGCTGCTGGCCTTCAGCCCGAGCCTGCTGTTCCTCTACTACGAATCGCCCGGCACCCGCTGGGGGCTGTCCGCGCTCGAGGACCAGCACGTCGCGGGTCTCGTGATGGCGCTCGAGCAGTCGTTCGTGATGGGGATCGCGCTGACGTACCTCTTCTTCCGCATGCTCACCGAGGCCGAGGAGCAGAATCGCCGCGACGAGCGCCTCGCTGTGGGGGAGGACGAGAGCCCGTACGGCTCGGAGTACGACACGCTGCGCGAGCGGTCCGGCGCCGCCTAGCCCTGCACCGGCTCGCGGCGCGCGAGCACCCGCAGGTTGCCGACCGCGCGCACGGTCACGGCGACGACCATCGCGACGGAGATCCCCAGCCCGACCAGGTCGAGCAACGTCAGCGACCACAGCGACGCGCGGGCACCCAGCGCGACCGCCACGAGCAGGGCGATCAGCGCCAGCCGCGCCTCGGTCGGCCCGAGGCGGCCGTAGCCGAGCTTGAACGTCCCGAGCGCCTGCGTCTCCAGGTATGTGTTGATCGAGAGCGCGAGATACGCGATCACGAGCACGAGCCCGACCCACAGGTGCATATGCGCGGACAGGCCGAGACCGAGCCCGACCAGCGCGGTCGAGAGCGCGTCGGCGAGGTGGTCGAGGTAGTACCCGTAGCGCGGGCGCTCGCGGCGGCGCACACGCGCGAGCGTCCCGTCGAGCGAGTCGCCGAACCAGTTCACGACGAGCAACGCCGCCGCCGCCCACAACCAGCCGAACGCCGCGGCGACCGCGAACCCCGCCGACGCGGCCAGCGCCAGTGCCGTCAAGTGGTCCGGCAGCACCCGCGCCGGCAGGCGGCGCGCAACGAATTCCAGCAGGCGGGCCTCGGGGCGAGCGAGCAGGAAGGCCTTCTCTCGCGGGGCGGTCATCGCGACATCCTCTCCTTGTTGACCATCGTTCAACAGAACGATAGCGCGTCTGTTGACCGACGGTCATCAACAGATGTTAGGGGCGGGACGACCCTCTCGTTACAGCTGCAGGTGAAGCCGAAGGGCGTCCTCCAAGGTCGCCATGATCGGTCCCGGCACTCTCCCCAGCACGCGGCCGACGCGCTCGACGGCAACGGATCGCACCTGTTCGGCCTGCGCCTTGGAATCCACGTTGAGCCCTGCCTCGGCCGCCGGCAGCAGGGCCTGAAACGGGAACACGCGCGCGGTGTTGCTGGTGACCGGCACGACCGTCACCACACCGCGACCGAGCCGGGCGGCTGCGGCGTTGGCTTGATCGTTGCTCACGATGATCGCGGGCCGGCGCTTGTTCGCCTCGCTTCCTCGCGTCGGGTCCAGGTCGACCAGTCGAACCTCACCTCGCTGCATCGGCGAGTCCATCGGCCGCCGTCGTCTCCCACGCCGCCCGTTCGCCGGATGACTCCCACTCGTCCCACGCGGCTGCGTAGTCCTGCTCTAGATCAGGGTGCCGGAGGAGCTGGATCGCGCGCTGTACGGCCGCAGATCGCGATCGAAGCCCGGAGGCACGGGCGTACTCGTCCAGTGCGGCGACGTCTTCATCCGGCAGGCTGATGCTGAGTTTCATACCATCATGCTACTGCGGTCGTACCGGGTTGGCTACCGGGCGGCCGTGGCCTCAGCCTCCGCGAGACAGGAACGCGCGGCGCGCAGCCGGTGACTCACCGCGTCGGCGGCTCACGACGTCGCCTCGGCGGTGAGCTCGGCCAAGGCGGGCGCGGGCTTCGATGAGCCGGGGTCGCCACGACCACCGCTCAAAGACTGTGATCCTGCGCCGGCAGAGCTCGCGCGAGTCGTTCGTCGGGCCACCAGCGCGGGCGGAGCCAGAGCGCGACATAGACGAGCGCGACGAGGACGGGGACCTCGATCAGCGGGCCGACGACGCCGGCGAGGGCCTGGCCGGACGTGGCGCCCCAGACGCCGACGGCCACGGCGATGGCGAGCTCGAAGTCGTTGGAGGCGACGGTGAACGACAGCGACGCCGTTCGGGGGTACCCGAAGTCCATTGTGCGACCGACGAGGAAGCCGAGGATCCACATGCCGGCGAAGTACGCCAGCAACGGAAGGGCGATGCGCGCGACGGTGAGCGGGTCGGCGGTGATGGCGTCGCCCTGGATGGCGAAGAGCAGCACGATCGTGAACAGCAGGCCGTAGAGGGTGATCGGGGCGATGCGCGGGATGACGGTGGCCTCGAACCAGTCGCGGCCGTGGGTGCGCAGTCCCCACCGGCGGGTCAGATAGCCGGCGGTGAGCGGGATGCCGAGGAAGATGAGGACGGTGCGGGCGACCTCCCAGATGGAGATCTCGAAGCCCTGCGTGTCGAGGCCGAGCAGGTCGGGCAAGGCGTTGAGGTAGAACCAGCCGAGCAGGGCGTAGGCGACGATCTGGAAGATCGCGTTGAAGACGACGAGGACCGCGGCGCGGTCGTTGTCGCCGTTTGCGAGGTCGTTCCAGACCAGGACCATGGCGATACAGCGCGCCAGCCCGACGACGATGACGCCGGTGCGGTACTCGGGCTGGTCGGACAGGAACAGCCAGGCGAGCGCGAACATGAGCGCCGGGCCGACGACCCAGGACAGCAGCAGCGCGACGATGAAGAAGCGCCGGTCGCCGCGCAGGCGGGCCATGTCCTCGTAGCGGACCTTCGTGAGGACCGGATACATCATCAGCAACAGCCCGAGCGCGATCGGCAGGCTCACCGTGCCGACCTTCAATTTGTCCAGGAAGTCGTTGAGCCCTGGGACCAGGGAGCCCAGCGCCAGGCCGGCTGCCATCGCCAGCGCGATCCACAGAGGGAGGAAGCGATCGAGCGTGGAGAGGCGCCGGATCACGGCGACCTCGTCGTGGCGGTCTTGCTGCGGGATCGTTTCTGGGGGGCTGCTCATCGATGTGCGTTCGCGCGTCAGCCGCGGGCGCCGACGGTGGTGGTGAGTTCGGCGAGCAGCCGGCGGACGCGCTCGCTGATGTCGTCGCGGATCCGTCGTACGCCGTCGAGGTCGGCGTCGGCGGGGTCGTCGACGTCCCAATCCTCGTAGCGCTTGCCCGGGTAGATCGGGCAGGCATCGCCGCAGCCCATGGTGATGACGGCGTCGGCCGCCTCGACGACCTCGTCGGTCATCGGCTTGGGGAACTCCTTGCTGAGGTCGAGACCGATGTCCGACATCGCGGCGACCACGTCCGCGTTGAGTCGATCGGCGGGGGCGCTCCCCGCTGACCGGACGTGCACGCGGCCCGCGGCGTAGTGATCCAGCAGCGCCGCCGCCATCTGACTGCGGCCGGCGTTGTGCACGCACACGAACAGCACCTCGGGCACGTCCTTGGCGATCGTGCCCTGCACCTGGCCGAGGGCGCGCAGCCGCTGCCGCGCGAATCGGTGCACGAACAGCGGTACGAAGTCCTTCAGCCGGGCGCTGCCGAGCGCCATCAACGACTCCACCACGTAGCGCTCGACCGTCTCGGCCGAGAACGTGCCGACGAACTCCTCGCGCAACTGCTCAAGCCCGCGCTCCAGGTGCCCGCGGGTGATCAGGTCGATCTCGAGATCTCGCAGTTGACCGGCCATCGCTCACAAACCTCCTACGTCCTCGCTCGCCGACTTGAATGCTACCTATTGACATTCGTCGTTTCAATCGGTAGATGTAGATAGATGGCTGTCGATTTGGAACTGGCGCCGAAGACCAAGCGAGCGGCCGGCGAGCGCTGCTGCGAGCCCGTGGTCTATCCCGACGTCGAGCGCGCGCACGCGATCCGCATGGCCACGGTGGCGAAGGCGCTCGGCGACCCCGTCCGCGTGCAGCTGGTCGATGTCCTGCGCAAGCACGCCGGCAAGGTGTGCGTGTGCGAGCTGGTGCCCCTGTTCGACATCTCCCAGCCCACGCTTTCGCATCACCTCAAGAAGCTCCGGGACGCCGGCATCGTCGACTCCGAGCGCCCGGGGCTGTGGGCCTATTACTACGTCCGGGCCGACGCCCTGAAGGAGCTGACCGCATGGCTGAGCTGACCGAGAACCAAGTCATCGCCGATTGCTGCGCGCCCGCGGCGCAGCAGGCGTGCTGTGAGCCCGCCGAGAAGGCGTCGTGCTGTGGCACGGCCGCCTCCGGCGACTCGTGCGGGTGTGCCGCCGGCGCGACAACAGCTCCGGACGCGCTGCGCGAGACGGTCCGCGAGCGCTACGCAGCCGCCGCGCGCGCAGCGTCCGGTGCCGAGCCGTCCTCGTGCTGCGGTGCCGACGCCGCCGTCATCACCGACGACCAGGTCCAGCTGTTCGGCGGCGCGCTGTACCCCGACGACGAGCGCGCCGAGCTGCCGGACAGCGCCGTGCTCGCCTCACTGGGCTGCGGCAACCCGACGGCCGTCGCCGAACTGCACACCGGCGAGACCGTGCTCGACCTCGGCTCCGGCGGAGGCATCGACGTGCTGCTCTCCGCCCGCCGCGTCGGCCCGACCGGCACCGCCTACGGACTCGACATGACCGACGAGATGCTCGACCTCGCCCGGGCCAACCAGGCCAAGGCCGGCGTCGAGAACGTCCACTGGCTCAAAGGCCACATCGAGGCCATCCCGCTCCCGCCCGGCTCGGTCGACGTCGTCGTCTCCAACTGCGTCATCAACCTCTCCACCGACAAGCCGCAGGTTCTGCGCGAAGCCGCCCGCGTGCTCAGGCCGGGCGGGCGCTTCGCCGTCTCCGACGTCGTCGCCGATGCGGAGATGGACGACGCCACGCGCGCCGATCTCGCGCAATACGTCGGCTGCATCGCCGGCGCGCTCACGCGCGACCAATACGCACACCTCCTGCGCGACGCCGGCCTCGTCGACGTCGAGGTGCAGGAGACGCACCGCGTGCACGACCGCGCGGTCTCGGCGATCATCCGCGCCCGCAAGCCGCACTAGGCCCCAGAAAGGAAAGGCCGCCGGCGTCTTCGCCTTCACGGACGTCGGGGTCGCTACTGCAACGACATCTGTCGATTGAGTATCGTGCGTCCCGGATGCCTGAGACACGGATCGGGATCAACGGCTTCGGCCGCATGGGACGCCTCGCACTGCGCGCTGCGTGGGGACAGCCGCAACTGCGATTCGCCCACATCAATGAGCTCAACGGCGACGCCGCGACCGCGGCGCACCTGCTGACCTTCGACTCCGTCCACGGCCGCTGGCCGCACGACGTGCAGAGCAGCTCAGACGCCGTGACAATCGACGGCACCGACGTGTCGCTCGGCTCAGCCGCCGAGCCCGGCGCCGTCGCCTGGGACGAGCACGGCATCGACGTCGTCCTCGAGTGCTCGGGACGCTTCCGCACCATCGAGTCGCTCGCGCCCTACTTCGAGCGCGGCGTCAGCAAGGTCCTCGTCGCCGCCCCGGTCAAAGATCCGCGCGCCTTGAACGTGGTCGTCGGCGTCAACGACCACCTCTATGACCCCGACCAGCACGACGTCGTGACCGCCGCGTCATGCACCACCAACTGCCTCGCCCCGGTGGTGAAGGTCATCCACGAGGGCATCGGCATCTCGCGCGGGTCGATCACGACGCTGCACGACGTCACCAACACGCAGGTCGTCGTGGACGCGCCGCACCAGGACCTGCGCCGCGCCCGCGCCGCGAGCGTCTCGTTGATCCCGACCACCACCGGCTCGGCCACCGCGATCGGGCTGATCTTCCCCGAGCTACAGGGGCGCCTCGACGGCCTCGCCGTCCGCGTGCCACTGCTGAACGCCTCGCTGACCGACTGCGTCTTCGAGGTCGCTCGCACCACCACCGTCGAAGAGGTCAACCAGCTGCTGCGCACCGCGGCCGACGGCCCGCTGGCCGGCATCCTCGGCTACGAAGAACGGCCGCTGGTCTCCGTCGACTACAAGGACGATCCGCGCTCGGGCATCGTCGACGCGCTGTCCACGATGGTGACCGACGGCACCCAGGTGAAGATCCTCGCCTGGTACGACAACGAATGGGGCTACGCCAACCGCCTCGTCGAACTCGCCCAGGCGGTCGCGCGCGGACTCCGCGAGGCCGAGGAGACCGCGGCGCGATGAGCACCGGCGCGACCGCCGCCGGCGCGCCCTCGCGGTCCGGCGACCTGCGCAACTACGCGATCGTCACCGGCGCCTACTGGGCCGACACCGTCGCCGACGGCGCCAGCCGCATGCTGGTGCTCTTCTACTTCTACGAGCGCGGCTACACCCCGTTCCAGGTCGCGATGCTGTTCCTCTTCTACGAGGTCTTCGGCATCATCACCAACCTCGTCGGCGGTTTCATCGCCGCCCGCTTCGGGCTCAAGACGACGCTCGTGATGGGGCTGAGCACCCAGCTGCTCGCGCTCGGATTGCTGGCCGTCGTCCCGGCCTCCTGGCTCGTCGTGCCCTACGTGATGACCGCCCAGGCGCTGTCGGGCATCGCCAAGGATCTGACCAAGATGAGCTCCAAGAGCGCCGTCAAGCTCGTCGTCCCCCAGGACACCGAGGGCGCGCTCTACAAGTGGGTCGCGATCCTCACCGGCTCCAAGAACGCGCTCAAAGGCGTCGGGTTCTTCCTCGGCGCCCTGATGCTGAGCGTCATCGGCTTCCGCAGCGCACTGCTCGTGCTGATCGTCCTCGTCGCCACCGGCCTGGTCGTCGTCCTCACCGCCATGCGCGGCGATCTTGGCCGCCCCGACGCCAAGGCCAAGTTCCGCCAGATGTTCTCCAACAACCACGCCGTCAACGTGCTCGCGGCGGCACGGATCTTCCTGTTCGCATCCCGCGACGTGTGGTTCGTCGTCGGCCTCCCGGTCTTCTTCCGCACCGAGCACGGCTGGTCGTTCTGGCTCGCCGGCGGCTTCCTCGCGGTCTGGACCATCGGCTACGGCATCGTCCAAGCCTTCGCGCCCAAGCTGCTCCGCGGCCGCGACCCCGATGGCCGCACCGCTACCACGCTGGCCTTCGTGCTCGCCGCCTTCCCCGCGGCGATCGCCGCGACCATGGCCACCGGTGCCGACCCCGTTGCGGTCGTGGTCGTCGGGCTGCTCGCGTTCGGCGTGATCTTCGCGCTCAACTCCGCCGTGCACTCCTACCTGATCCTCGCCTACGCCGAAGGCGACAAGGTCGCCATGAACGTCGGCTTCTACTACATGGCCAACGCCGGCGGGCGGCTCGTCGGAACCGTGCTCTCCGGCCTGCTCTACCAGTGGCAAGGTCTCGAGGCCTGCCTCTGGGCCTCCACCGCGTTCGTGCTCGCCGCCGGCACGATCTCGCTGCTGCTCCCCGAAGCGCCCGGGCGCACTCGACGCGTGCAGACCGTGCGTCAGCGGAGCCACGCGGAAAGCTCGTCGAGCGCCTCCGGCAGCACGTAGTAGTACGCCCACAGACCATGGCGCTCGGAGTCCACGATCCTCGCGTCGCGGAGCTTGCGCAGATGATGGCTGACCGTCGCCTGCCCGACCTCGAACAGCGGGATCAGCTCGTAGACGCAGACCTTCCCCGCGTGTTGGCGCAGCACATCGACCAGCTGCAGCCGGATCGGGTCACCCAACGCCTTCGCGATCTCGGCAAGACGCTCGGCCCGCGCGCGATCGACATCTGGAAACACCGTCGGCTCACAGCACGGAGCCCCGTTCGGGCGCTTGGTCTTCGGCGTCAATTCCAGGTTCGCGGCCACCCCGAGAACCTATCGCAATCGTCGACAACGTTCATCGATCGAACCAACATCCATCGATACGACGGCGCCTCCACTCGAATCGAGCAGTCCGCGCACCCGCGGCTCGACGATCGTCAGCGGCCGGCCACGTACCCGGCGACCACTCGCCGGTGCGCGGCCACCAGCGCCTCGATGCCGGCCGCCGGCACGACGACGCCCCCGAGCGTCCGGTCGCGGGCGAGCACGTGCACGACCTCGTGGGCGATCCGCAGCGACGTCAGCTCGCGATCGAGTTCCACGGGCGGGTCGAGCGCGCGCGTGAGCACGATCACGACCGGCGCGGCGCGCCCGAGCAACTCGATCAGCGCGATCTCCGCCGCCTGCACGCGACCGGATTCGGCCTCGATGCAATACCAGACCGCGTCGGCCAGGCAGGCGAGCGCCTCGAGCCGCGCGGCGCGCTGCGCCAGCGCCGACGGGCCGCGATGCTCGAGCCCCTCGGTGTCGACGACCAGTGCGCTGCCGCGTGCGAGGTAGCGGCCCACCCCACCGGTGACCGGGGCTCCTACGCCGACCGCGGCCACGTCGGCGTCCATCAGCGCGTTCACCAGCGTGCTCTTCCCCACGCCGGTCAGCCCGACGAGCAGCACTTCACCGACGAGGCCGGTCGGGAACAGGTGCAGCGCGCGACCCGTGGCGCGGCGGGCGTCCGGGAGCCGGCCGCGCACGTCCGGCACGGATGCGTCGACCGCGCGGCCCAGCCGCCGGCGCCGTTCGAGCAGCGCCGCCCAGCGCTCGCGAGCGCGCTCCGGCGGCGCCGCCAGGACCGCGTCGCAAGCCGCCTCGACCGCGCGCCCGGCCCGGTCGACGGCATCGCCGCGCAGCGCCCGCACCAGCACTGCGCCCGCGGCGACCGCGCCGGCGATCGCCCAAGGCGCGCCGACGATCACAACTGATCCGCCCGCCGCGCCTCGTCCTCGGCATACGCGTTGAAGCGCGCGCTGACCTCGCCGCTGTCGAGCGGGTGGTCGTGGAGCGTGGAGCGCGCGATGTCCTCGCAGGTCCGCGTCGCCGCCCGTCCGACCACCCGCACGAGCAGCGCGGTCTGGATCCGCACCTTGCGATCGGCGTCGTTGGTCATGACGGCGCCCGCGAGCGCGGTCACGAGCTTGCCGCCGAGGCGGATCGGCGCCGTCGGCCCCAGCGGCGGGATCCAGGTGAGCACGCGGCCGATCAAGCGGACGAGTCCGGCGCGCCCGCCCTTGGCCTCGAGCCCCGCCGCCATCGCCAGCCGGGCCAGCTGCGCCTCGGGCACCGCGGTGTCGCCGAAGCAGGCGGCGACTTCGGCGACCACGTTGAGCAGCGGGTCGAGCAGCGCCTCGGCGTCCGGCCGGTCGCCCTGGAAGAACGCCGTCCAGCGGTAGCGCGTGTCCATCTCGTCCACGACCGTGTCGACGCGCGCGTACGCCGCATCGACCTTGAGGCCGATGCGGACGATCTGCGCGTTCAGGAACGCGTGCCGCATCGCGGCGGGAAGAGCGTCGCGGGTCACGTCGACGAGTGCCGCGAGCCCGTGCGCCTCGACCACGTGCGGGCCGATCCGGCGCTCGAGCGCGAGCAACGGCACAACCGCCTCGACCGGGAGCCGCTGCGCCTCGATGTGGCGGCGCAGGGCCACGACGCTCTCGTCGGCGGGATCGTAGGCGCGCGTGAGCACGACGATCGTGCGCACCAGACCTGCCAGGGAGCGGATGAAGCCGCTCTCGACCGCGTCCTCGAAGCGCGTGGACTCGGCGTTGACGCAGTACCAGACGACGTGCAGCCACTCGCTCTCTGCGAGCTGCGCGCGGCGCGCGTGCTCGGCCGTGAGCTCGGCGAGCACCGAGCCGGGATCGTCGACGATCTCCACGCCGCGCGTGTCGATGATCCGCAGCGGCACGCCCGGCACGCGATGCTCCTGCAGGTGCCGCGTCACCGGCCGTCCGACGCCGGTCGCCGCCAGGTTCTCGCCGAACACCGCATTGAGCAGCGTGCTCTTGCCGACGCCGGCCTTCCCGAAGACGACGATGTTCGCGGCCGGCATGCCGTCGGCGGCGCGCCGCCGCCGTGCGACCGCGTCGCTCAACCGAACTCCTCGCGCAGTCGCTGGAAGCGCTCGATCAGCTCGGCGTCGGTCAGCGCGTCGCCGGTGAGCTGGCGCAGCGCGAGCTCGCGGCACAGCCGCGCGTAGATCTCGCCGAGCAGCCGCGTGGCCCCCATGGCGGTCCCGGCCGACACGAGCGCGCCGGCCGCCTCGATCCCGAGCAGCTCGAGCACGGCCTGCGCCGCCAGGTCGAGCTGGCGGGCGCCACGCGTCACGACCCTGATCATCGCCCGCCGCTGCGGCTCGCCGACGGCGACCGAGTAGACGGCGCTGATGTCCGCGAGCATCCGCAGCTGGTGGCGCGCGAGCGCGTCCGCCGGCAGCGCGCCGACGGCGGCGTAGCGCGTCGCGACGGCGCGCGCCTCGGCGAGCTTGGCGTCGATCGCGTACCGCTGCGCCACGACGAACGCACGCCGCGCGGCGTCGGGCAGCAGGGCGATCGTGCGCTCCACGAGCGCGCCGAGGCCGTGCTCGGCGACCTCGATCCCCGCGACCGTGCGCGGCCGCGCCAGCACGGGGAGCGCGGGAACGCCGAGCCCTTCGATCAGCGTCCGCAGCTCGGGCGCGTCGGGATCGAGCGCCTTGGTCAGCACGACGATCGTCGGCACGGCGGCCGCGCAGCGCTCGATCAGCGCCTCCTCGGCGCGCTCGAGCCGGGCCTGCTCGACGTCGACGCAGAACCAGACGACGTGCAGCGCCTCGTCGGCGCCCCGGCGCGCCCGCTCGCCGACCACGTCGGCCAGGACGTCCGCCGCCTCGCCGAGCTCGAGCCCGCGCGAGTCCAAGAGCGTGAGCGGCGCGCCCGGCGCCCGGTACTCCGCCACGCCGCGCGTCACCGGCGCGCCGACGCCGGCGACCGCGACGTCCTCGCCGAAGACCGCGTTGATCAGCGTGCTCTTGCCGGCGCCGGTGCGCCCGAGCACGCCCACGGTGACCCGCCCGAGCGCGGCGTCGGCCGCGCGGAAGCAGGCGTCGAAATAGGTGAGGGGATCGGAGGGCTCGGGCGTGGTCACATCGCCCAGTGTGAGCGATATGCGAGCTGTTCGGGTGTCAGCGAATCGATCTTCACGCCCAGCGCGGCGAGCTTCAGCGCCGCTACCTCGCGCTCGATGCCGTCGGGCACCGGGTGCACGCCCGCGGCGAAGCCGCCCCCCACCAGCGCCTCGGCGGCCAGCGCCTGCAGGGCGAAGGAGACGTCCATGACCGCGGCCGGGTGGCCCTCGGCGGCGGCCAGGTTCACCACGCGCCCGCCCGCCAGCAGGTTCAGCGCGCGCTCGCCGAGGTCATAGCGCTCGACGAGCGGGAGCACCTCGCGCACCTCGACCGCGGCGGCGCGCAGGTCGGCCAGCGAGATCTCGACGTCGAAGTGTCCGGCGTTGGCCAGCACCGCGCCGTCCTTCATCACCGCGAAGTGTTCCCCGCGCAGGACGTCGCGCCCGCCGGTCACGGTGATGAAGACGTCACCGCGCGAGGCCGCTTCCAGCGCCGGCAGCACCGAGAAGCCCTCCATGCGCGCCTCCAACGCCCGCAGCGGGTCGACCTCGCAGACGATCACCGACGCGCCCAGCCCATGCGCGCGCAGCGCGACCCCGCGCCCGGTCCAGCCGTAGCCGAGCACGACCACGATCTGCCCGGCGAGCAGCAGGTTGGTCGCCCGCAGGACGCCGTCGAGCACCGACTGCCCGGAGCCGAACCGATCGTTGAAGGCCCGCTCCGCGCGCGCCTCATTGACCGCGATGACCGGCACCGCGAGCCGCCCCTCGGCCTGCATCGCGCGCAGCCGCACGAGCCCGGTGGTGGTCTCCTCCGTGCCGCCGAGCATCCCGGCGAGCAGGTCCGGCCGCGCGGCATGCAGGGCGCCGAGCAGGTCGGCGCCGTCGTCGAGCGTGATCCGCGGCGAGCGGGCCACGACGGCGGCGACGCCGTCCGCCCACTCGTCCGGCCCGCCCGCATGGACCTCGACCTCCGCGCCGAGCACCTCCGCCACGTCGCGCTGGATCGCGAACGGGTTCGACGCGCACAGCGCCACGTCCGCGCCGCCGGCGACGAGCGCGCGCATCAGGCACGCGGTCTCCGACGTCACGTGCAGGCACGCGCCCACGGCGACGCCCGCGAGCGGACGCTCGCGGGCGAAGCGCTCGCGGATCGAGCGCAGGACGGGCATCTGCCCGTCCGCCCACTCGATCCGCGCGAGACCCCGTGCGGAACTAGTAGCGATAGTGGTTCGACTTGTAGGGCCCCTCGACCGGCACGCCGATGTAGTCGGCCTGCGTCGGCGTGAGCTCGGTCAGGCGCGCGCCGAGCGCGTCGAGGTGCAGGCGGGCGACCTTCTCGTCGAGGTGCTTCGGCAGCACGTAGACCAGGTTCTCGTACTCCTCGCGCTTCGTGAACAGCTCGATCTGGGCGATCGTCTGGTTCGTGAAGGAGTTCGACATCACGAAGCTCGGATGGCCGGTAGCGTTGCCGAGGTTCAGCAGGCGGCCCTCGGAGAGCACGATGATCGTGTGGCCGTCCGCGAAGCGCCACTCGTGCACCTGCGGCTTGACCTCGGTGCGCTCGATCCCCGGGAGCTTCGTGAGGCCGGCCATGTCGATCTCGTTGTCGAAGTGGCCGATGTTGCCGACGATCGCCTGATGCTTCATGCGCGACATCTGCTCGGCGGAGATGACGTCCTTGTTGCCGGTCGCGGTGATGAAGATGTCGGCGGTCTCGACGACGTCGTCGAGCGTCGCGACCTGGTAGCCCTCCATCGCCGCCTGCAGCGCGCAGATCGGGTCGATCTCGGTGACGATCACGCGCCCGCCCTGGCCGCGCAGCGACTCCGCGCAGCCCTTGCCGACGTCGCCGTAGCCGAGCACGACACAGACCTTGCCGCCGATCATCACGTCCGTGCCGCGGTTGATGCCGTCGATCAGCGAGTGCCGGCAGCCGTAGAGGTTGTCGAACTTGGACTTCGTGACCGAGTCGTTGACGTTGATCGCCGGGAAGAGCAGCTTGCCCTGCTGGGCGAACTGGTACAGGCGGTGCACGCCCGTCGTCGTCTCCTCGGTGACGCCCTTGATGGCGGCCGCGGCGCGCGTGAACTTCTGGCCGTCGGCGGCCAGCGAGCGCGTCAGCGTCTCGAGGATGACGCGGTGCTCGTCGCTGTCGGCGCCCGCGGGGTCCGGCACCGCGCCGGCCGCCTCGTACTCGACGCCGAGGTGGATCAGCAGCGTGGCGTCGCCGCCGTCGTCGAGGATCATGTTCGGGCCCTCGCCGTCCGGCCAGGTGAGCGCCTGCTCGGTGCACCACCAGTACTCCTCGAGCGTCTCGCCCTTCCAGGCGAAGACCGGGACGCCGGCCTGGGCGATCGCCGCCGCGGCGTGATCCTGGGTCGAGAAGATGTTGCACGACGCCCAGCGCACCTGCGCGCCGAGCGCGGCGAGCGTCTCGATCAGCACGGCGGTCTGGATCGTCATGTGCAGCGAGCCCGTGATGCGCGCGCCCTTGAGCGGCTGGGCGTCGGCGTACTCGGCGCGGGTCGCCATCAGGCCGGGCATCTCGTGCTCGGCGAGCTGGATCTCCTTGCGCCCGTAGGCGGCGAGGCCGATGTCGGCGACCTTGTAGTCGGTCGTGGCGGTGGCGGTCATACGGTCTCCGGGGTAGGGGTCGGTGCGCGGCGGGACACGGCCGCGAGCAGCTTCTGGTGCTTGATCTGCTCAAAGCGCAGCCAGTCGCTGGAAGGCACGTCGGCGGGGCGCTGGGGTTCGGCCTCGAACCACGCGTCGGTGGCCCGGCGCAGCTCGCTCTCGCGCCGCAGGCGCAGGGCGAACGCGAGGTCGGACAGCCCGAGCCCGTGCGCGTCGAGCAGCTCGCGCAGGGTGCGCAGGCGCTGCAGCTCGGCCGGGCCGTACAGGCGGTAGCCCGACGCGGAGCGCTCCGGCTCCACGAGCCCGACGCGTTCCACATAGCGGAGCATGCGCGGGCTCCAGCCCGTCGTCTCAGCCGCCTCGTGGATCGTCAGCGCGTCCATCTGCCGCCAGTGTAGCGGCACCCTGACACACTTGTGTCAAGGTTGCGGCGCTCAGCGCTTTGAGAGCATCTCGCGCGTGACCACCGCCGAGTCCGAGCAGCGCGTCACGCCGCTGGAGCTCTTCTTCGACCTCGTGTTCGTGTTCGCGATCACCGAGGTCACGACGATGATGGCGCAGCAGCCGACCTGGACCGGGCTGGGGCGCGGGATGCTCGTTCTGTCGGCGCTGTGGTGGGCGTGGGCGTCCTACTCGTGGCTGACCAACAACCTCGCCGCCGACGAGGGCGGGACGCGGCTGGCGATGATGGCCGCGTCGGCGGCCGCGCTCGTCGCGTCGCTGGCCGTGCCGGGCGCGTTCGGCGACGACGCGCTGGTGTTCGCGGTGGCGTACACGGTGCTGCGCGTCGTGCACATCGTCGTCTACATGCTCGCGTCGCCGACCGAGGGCATCCGGCACGCGATCGAGCGCCTCGCTCCGAGCTTCCTCACGTTCTGCGTGCTGCTGATCGTCGCCGCCGAGTGCCACGGCGCTCTGCAGGCCGGACTGTGGGTGGCCGCGCTGGGCGTGCAGGTGGGCGGCCTCTACCTCGCGGGGATGGAGGACTGGGTCGTCGTACCGGGGCACTTCGCGGAGCGCCACGGGCTGATCGTGATCATCGCGATCGGCGAGTCGATCGTCTCGGTCGGGGTCGGCGCCTCCGGGCTGCACGTCGGCTGGGAGCTGATCGTCGCCGCCGTGCTGGGAATCGCGGTGTCCGGCGCGCTGTGGTGGCTGTACTTCGACGTCGTGGCGCTTGTGGCCGAGCGCCGGCTGCGGGCGGCGACCGGGCTCGAGCGCGCCCGCCTGGCGCGCGACTCCTACACGCACCTGCACCTGCTGATGATCGCCGGGATCGTGCTGCTGGCGCTCGGGGTCAAGAAGACGGTGGCGCACACGCACGACGCGCTGGACCTGATCCCGGCCGTCGGCCTGTGCGGCGGCGCGGCGCTCTACCTGTTCGCGCACGTCGCGTTCCGGCTGCGCAATGTCCACACATGGAACCCGCGCCGCCTGGCCGTCGGCATCGTGTGCGTGGCGCTGATCCCGCTCGCGACGTCGATCCCGTCGCTGGCGACGCTGGCGATCGTGGCGGCGCTGCTGTGCGCGCTGATCGCGTATGAGGCGATCCGCTTCGCCGAGGCGCGCGAGCGCATCCGGCACGCCGAGCGATAGCCTCGCCGCTCTATGGCCACCGGTGCGAGGATCATCGTCTCTGAGCTCGAGCGGGCGGGGGTGGAGGTGTGCTTCGGGCTGCCCGGAGTCCACAACCTGGCGCTCTGGGACGCCCTGCGGCTCTCGCCGATCCGGCTGGTCGGCGTGCGCCACGAGCAGACCGCGGCGTACGCGGCGGACGGGTTCGCGCGCGCGACCGGGCGGCTCGGCGTCGCGCTGACCACGACCGGTCCGGGCGCCGCGAACACGCTCGGCGCGGTCGGCGAGGCGTGGGCGTCGCGCTCGCCGATCCTCGTGATCGCGACCGACATCCCGTCCACGCTGCGCCGGGAGGGCGAGTACCGCGGCGTGCTGCACGAGACCGACGGCCAGGCGGCGATGTTCGCGCCGGTCGTCAAGGCCGCGCACGTCGCGGGCTCGGCGGACGCGGTGGGCGGCGCGGTCGTGGCGGCCGTGCGCGACGCGCTCGCCGCGCCGACGCGGCCGGTCTACCTCGAGATCGCCACCGACCTGCTCGCGGCCGAGGTGCCCGCGGCGCCGGCGCTGCTCGAGCCGCCGGCGGACCGCAGCATCGACGTCACGGCGGCCGCCGCTCGCCTCGACGCCGCCGAGCGGCCGCTGCTGTGGGTGGGCGGCGGCGCGCGCGACGCGGGCGCCGAGGTCCGCGCGCTCGCCGAGCGTCTGGCTGCGCCGGTGCTCACCACCTACGGCGCGGCCGGGGTCCTCCCGCCCGGGCATCCGTGCCTGGTCGGACTCCCGCCGCACGCCGAGGCGGCCGGCGGGCTGTGGGACGAGGCCGACCTCGTGCTCGCGATCGGCTCGGACCTCGACGGCGTCCAGACCCAGAACTTCGCCCAGCCGCAGCCGCCGACGCTGCTCGCGATCTCGCTCGAGCCGCTCGTGAACTACCGCGTCGACATCCACCTGCAGGGCGACGCCGCGCAGCTCACCTCGGCGCTGGCCGCAAGCGTGCGCCCGCGCGCCGGGCGGCCGGACCTGTCGGCGGTGCGCGGCGAGGCCTGTGGCGGTCTCGACGCCCGCGCGCTGCGCTTCCTCGACGCGATCCGCTTCGCCCTGCCGGCCGACGCCGGCCTCGTCGTCGACATGTGCATCCCGGGCTACTGGCTGGCCGGCTTCTTCACGCCGCCCGCGCCGCGCCGGCTGCAGGTCCCGCTCGGGTGGGGCACGCTCGGCTACGCGTTCCCGGCCGCCCTCGGCGCGGCGCTGGCGGGCACGGGCCCGGTCGTCGCGATCTCCGGTGACGGCGGCTTCCTGTTCGCGTGCGGCGAGCTGGCCACGATGGCGCAGGAGCAGATCCCGCTGACCGCGGTGATCGTCGACGACGGCGGCTACGGCATGCTCCGCTACGACCAGCGCAAGTCCGCGACCGAGAGCTACGGCGTGGACCTCCACACGCCCGACTTCGCGGCGCTGGCGGCGGCGTTCGGCGTCGAAGCCGAGACCGTCGACGGGCTCGACGACGAGTTCGGCGCGGCGCTCGCCCGCCACGTGTCCGACCCGCGCCCGTCCGTGCTCGTCGCGCGCACGCCCGCGCCGCTCGTGCCGCCGCCCAACACGTCACCGAACTGGTACCGCCGCCGGCACTAAGGGTCCAGGCCCGGAAATGCCGGGGTGCCCTGATGCGGCGAACCCCCTTTTGGGGCGAAGGCGCAGACCGTAGGTTCGACGGCTCCCCAAGCAATCTCAAGGAGGAGTCGTGGGCTTCACATTCAACCGGCGCCGGACTGCGCTGATCGCGGTGCCGCTCGTGCTGGCCGCCGCCGGCGGCGGCACGGCGCTGGCTGCCGGCTCGGGCGGCGACCAGATCCACGCGTGCTCGAGCATCGCCGGCGTGCTGCGGCTCGCCGACACGTGCGCGCGCGGCGAGACGGCGGTCACGTGGAACGTCGCCGGGCAGCCGGGCCCGGCCGGGCCGGAGGGTCCCACAGGGCCGGCGGGCGCGCCGGGCAGCGCCGGCAACGTGGTCGGCGGCGTCGTGCTGCAGGGCGGCGACGCGGTGATGTCGGCCGTCGTCGACGGCATCCCCGCCGACACCGCCGACGGATCGATCGACGTCAAGGCGTTCGACGTCGGCGTCAAGAACGCGTCCACCACCGGCGGCGGCACCGGTGGCGGCGCCGGCAAGGCCGACTTCTCGACCGTGACGTTCAGCAAGCTCTATGACGCGTCCTCGCCGAAGCTGCTGCTGCACGTCGCGACCGGCCAGCACATCCCGACCGCGACGTTCACGTTCCGACGTCCGGGCGCGAACGGCGCGACGTTCCTCACCTACAAGCTGACCGACGTCACCGTCTCGAGCTACGAGCAGGGCGGCAAGCAGGACAAGCCCGGGCTCGAGAGCGTCGAGCTGGCGTTCGGCAAGATCGAGATCACGTACCAGCCGGCGGGCGGCGGCGCGCCCGTGACGGCCGGCTGGGACGTCAAGAACAACCAATCGACGTAAGGGCCCTGGCGGTCGTCCGCCGCAGCCTGGCGGACGACCGCGCGCCACCCACCGGGGAACCCGCTGGGACGCCCGTGCGGCGGCCCGTAGGTTCGTCGCTCACCCCTCAAGGAGCGACTTTGAACCTCAAACTCACGCGGCGCCGGATGGCCCTGCTGGCCGTCCCCGCGGTGCTCGCGGCCGGCGCCGGCACCGCGCTCGCGGCGACCAGTGACAGCGACGTGATCCGGGCCTGCGCCGGGCCGAACGGCGTGCTGCGGCTGGCCGACAACTGCAACCGCGCCGAGACGCCGCTCGTCTGGAACGTCCAGGGCGCGCCGGGCCAGCCCGGCCCGGCCGGCCCGCAGGGCGGCGCCGATCCGGCCAGCGTGATCGGCGGCAAGCCGCTCGCGGGCGGCGACGCCGACATGTTCGCCAGGATCGACGGCATCCCCGGCGAGAGCACCGACCTCCAGCACCAGGGCGAGATCGACGTCACGGCGTTCGGCGCCGGCGTCAAGAACGCCGGCGGCGCGGCCGGCGGCGGCGGCGCGCGGGCAAGGCGCAGTTCTCCGCGGTCACGTTCAGCAAGCTCTACGACGCCGCCTCGCCGCTCCTGTTCCAGCGCGTCGCGACCGGCCAGCACATCCCGTCGGTGACGTTCACGTTCCGCCGCCCCGGCGAGAACGGCGCCACGTACCTGACCTACAAGCTCTCCGACGTGCTCGTCTCCAGCGACACCGTGGGCGGCACGCACGAGCCGCCGGGCCTGGAGAACGTGGAGCTCACGTTCTCCAAGGTCCAGATCACGTACACGCCGGCGGGCGGCGGCGCGCCCGTCACCGCCGGCTGGGACGTGAAGGCCAACCAGTCGGCCTAAGCCAGCCGGAACGACGGATCGCCGGGCAGGTCCACGAGGTCCATCTGGGCCTTCTGGAGCTTGCCCGCGTAGTCCCAGTTCATCGACTGCCAGCGGGTGAACTGGTCGAGCACCCAGATGCCCGACTGGCGCGAGCCGTTGCCCGACTTGCCGTTGCCGCCGAACGGCAGGTGCGCCTCGGCGCCGGACGTCGAGTTGTTGACCCAGACCATGCCGGCGGTGATGCGCTCGCGGAAGCGGAAGGCGTTCGTGCCCGAGGTCGTGTAGATCGCCGACGACAGCCCGTAGCCGTGGCCGTTGGCGAGCTCGATCGCCTCGTCGAAGGTCGAGAACCTGGCCACGCCGACGATCGGGCCGAACGTCTCCGGTGGAGTACAGCGTCGTCGTCGGCGTGCACGCCCGTCGACGAGCGTCGGGTGGTAGAAGAGCCCCGCGTCCGGGTCGCCGACGAAGCCCTCGCGCGGGTTCGACGGCCGTGATGCGGCCGATGCGCGGACGAGCCGTGCACGGTGTGGTGGTCGCGGATCAGGCCCGAGCCAGTCCTCGAAGCGCTCGGCGAAGCGCTCGTGGATCATCGGCCCGTACAGCACGTCCTCGTGCGGGTCGCCGACCGGCGCCGCCGCGACGGCCGCTCGGAGAGCTTGGCCACGAACTCGTCATGCACGGACTCGTGCACGATCGCGGTGCCGAGCGACGTGCAGCGCTGCCCGGCGGTGCCGAAGCCGCCGAACAGCGCGCCCTCGACCGCCAGGTCGAGGTCGGCGTCGTCCATCACGACCATCGGGTTCTTGCCGCCGAGCTCGAGGCACGGCGACTGCAGGTGGCGGCCGCACAGCTCGCCGATCGTCGAGCCGACCGCGCTCGAGCCGGTGAAGCCGACCTTGTCGACCAGGCCCTCGCTCGAGCGCCGCGCTCGAGCCCCGCGAACGTCTCGGCGCCCGAGGCCTGCACGACGTTCAGCACGCCACCGGGCACGCCGCCGGCGTGGAACAGCTTGCCGAGCGCGTCGCCCAGCGCGGCCGAGTACTCGGCCGGCTTCCACACCACGGCGTTGCCGCACAGCAGCGCCGGCACGAGGTACCACGCCGGCACGGCGACCGGGAAGTTGCCCGCGGTGATGATCGCCGCCACGCCGACCGGCACGCGGAACGTGAACAGCTGCTTGTCGGGCATCTCCGACGGCACCGTCTGGCCGTAGAGCCGGCGCCCCTCGCCGAGGAAGAAGTCGCAGGTGTCGACGATCTCCTGCACCTCGCCCAGCGCCTCGGCGTACGGCTTGCCGATCTCGCGCGTGACGAGCCGCGCCAGCGCCTCCTTGTTGGCCTCGACCAGGCGCCCGACCTGCGCGATCACGCGCCCGCGCGCGGGCGCGGGGACGGCCGCCCACGCCTTCTGCGCCGCCCGCGCGGCCCGCGCGGCGTCGACGAACGTCGCGGCATCGCCGAGCAGCACGTCGGCGACGACCTCGTCGGTGTGGGCGGGATTGGTGGAGGTCAGCCGGCCGCCGGGCGCGTCGCCGCGCGTCTCGCCGTCGATCAGCGAGGCGACGGTGCGCGTCCCGGAAGCGGGCTCGGAGGCGATCGAGGACATGCCGGAGCACGGTAGCTGGCCAGCACGAGTCCTCCGGTACGGAGAACTCCCCCGTTAGGCGGCCAGCGCGGCCTTCAGCGTGTCGATCGCGGGGATGTCCACCGGATCGGCGCCGCGCAGCACCGCGGCGTAGATCGTCACGAGATCGCCGAGCAGCACCAGTGACACGAGCCGCTCGAGCGGTGTCTCGCCGCGCGCGCGCACGCGCACGACCGCGGCGGCGCCGACCTCGGCCAGTTCGGCGGTCAGCCCCGCGCGCAGCCGGTTGCGCTCGTGCGCGCCGGGGTCCTCGAGCGACACGTACGAGAAGCGGCCGAACTGCTTCGCCGCCCGCCAGCCGACGACCTCGTTGTGGTCGGCCTCGGGCAGCGTCGACGCGAACGCCGGGATCTCCGTGTTCTCGTTGAACTGGCACTTCCAGCGGTAGGCGACGACCGCGGTGAGGTTCGCGCCGACGATCACCGGCACGGTGCCGTCGAGCGTCTCGGCCAGCACCTTGGCCTCGTTGTCGGGCGCGCCGTCGGGACCCCATTCGGCGGCCAGCGACTCCGCGAGCGTGGCCGCGGCCTCGATCTCGTCGCGGAGGAACGGCGCCGCGCCCGAGAGCGCCGCGGCCTCCAGCGCGGACACCAGCGAGTAGCCGACCGCGGCACGCGGCTGGAAGCCCCCGGGGAGCGGGATCACCGGCACGCCGTCGCGCCGCGCCCGCTCGGCCAGCGGGCCGCCGGTGGTCGCCACGAGCCGCGGCGCATCGCGCTCCACCGCGTCGTCGTAGGACGCCAGCGTCTCCTCCGTGGTTCCCGAGTAACTCGAGCACAGCACGAGCGTCTCCGGGCCCGCCCAGCCCGGAAGCGTGTAGCCGTCGGACACGATCAGCGGCCGCCGCAGGCGCTTGCCGAGCGCGCCGCGCGCCAGCCACGCGCCGACCGCGGAGCCGCCCATGCCGGCGACGATCACGCCGCCCGGGGCGTCGAGCGAGCGCACGCCGGAGGACTCGACGCGCCACAGGGCATCGCGCAGGTGGGCCGGCAGGTCGAGCACCTCGGCGAGCTGGCCGGTGGAATCGACCGCGGCGATGGTCTCAGGATCCAGAACGTTCATCAGAATCGCAGCGCTCCCGCGGGCAGTGTCACGCCCGGGAACAGGCGTGCTCCGTTGGACACGATGTTGCCCTCCCCCAGCGTCACGCCCTCGCCGACGATGCTGTGGGAGTCGATCACGCAGTGGTCGCCGACCGTGACGCCGGCCGCCACGACGCAGCCGCTCAGCACGCAGTGCGCCCCGATCTGCGCGCCGCGCATCACGACCGAGCCCTCGATCGTAGTGTGCTCGCCGACCGTGACGCCGCGCTCGAGCACGGCGCGCCCGCCCACGCGCGCGCCGGCGGCGATCCGGCAGCCGCGCTCCACGAGCGCGGAGGGGACGATCCGGCCCGCGCTCTCGACGCCGTCCTCCACGCACAGGTATCCGGAGCCGAGCCGCGCGGCGACCTCGGTGTGGACGGTCCCCTCGAGGATGTCGTACGTCGCCTGCAGATAGCGGTCGGGCGTGCCGATGTCCATCCAGTACCCGCTGCCGACGTGGCCGTAGAGCCCGTCTCCGACCAGTCGCGGGAACACGTCGCGCTCGATCGACGCCGGCTCGCCGGGCGCGAGCAGGTCGAGCACGGAGCGCTCCAGGACGTACATGCCCGCCGAGACGTGGTTGGTGTCGACCTGGTCGGGCGCCGGCTTCTCGACGAACTCGGTCACCTTCCCGTCCGCCGCGAGCCGGACGAGCCCGTACGAGCTCGGATCCTCGACCGCGTAGAGCCCGAGCGTCGCGCGCGCGCCGGTCCGCTCGTGCGCGGCGATCTGGGCGCTCAGGTCGATGTCGGTCAGCGTGTCGCCGTTGAGCATCAGGAAGCGGTCGTCCAGCCACTCCTGCGCGAACTTCAGCGCGCCGCCGGTGCCGAGCGGGCGCGGCTCCTCGACGTAGCGCAGCCGCACCCCGACCGCCTCGCCGTCGCCGAGCACGCTGCGCACGCCGTCGGCGAGGTGGCCGCAGGACATCACCACGTCGTCGACGCCGTGGCCGCGCAGCCAGTCGATCATGAAGGCGATGAACGGCCGGTCGACCAGCGGGACGACCGGCTTGGGCAGCGTCGAGGTCAGCGGCCGCAGGCGCGTGCCCTCCCCGCCGGCCAGGATCAGGGCCTGCACGAGGCTCAGACCCGGCCGGCGACGCCAGCCCTAGGGCGCACGGAGCGGCCGACCCCCTCGTAGATCAGGCCGGCGTCGTGGACGCGCGCGGGCTCGTAGAGGTTGCGCCCGTCGACCAGCAGCCGGCCGCGCATCACGGCCGCGAGCTCCGCCAGGTCGAGCTCGTCGAACTCAGGCCATTCGGTGACCAGCACGAGCGCGTCGGCGCCCTCGGCGACCTCCGCCGCCGATGCCTTGAAGTCCACGTTGCGAATCAGCTTGCGGGCCTCGTGCTCGGCCACCGGGTCGTAGACGCGGACGTTCGCGCCCGCCGCCTGCAGGCGCGAGGAGAGCACCAGCGAGGACGCTTCGCGCATGTCGTCGGTGTTGGGCTTGAAGGCCAGGCCGAGCAGCCCGATCTCCTTGGCGACCAGCGAGCCGAGGTGCTTCTCGAGCTTCGCGATCACCCGGCGCTTCTGCAGCTCGTTGACCTCGATCACCGAGTTCAGGAGCTGGAAGTGGTAGCCGGAGTTGCCCGCCAGCTGCTTGAGCGCGGTCACGTCCTTGGGGAAGCAGGAGCCGCCGAAGCCGATGCCGGCCTGCAGGAACTTCGGCCCGATGCGGTTGTCGAGCCCCATCCCGCGGGCCACCTCGACGACGTCCGCGCCCGTCTCCTCGCAGACGTTGGCGATCTCGTTGATGAACGAGATCTTGGTGGCCAGGAAGGCGTTGGACGCGAGCTTGACCATCTCGGCGCTCTTGACGTCGGTGCGGACCAGCGGCGCCTCGAGCGGCGCATAGAGCTCCACGACCGCGTCGCCCGCCCAGTCGCCGTCGTCGCCGACGACCACGCGGTCGGGCTCCAGGAAGTCCTTGATCGCCGTCCCCTCCTTGAGGAACTCCGGGCAGGAGACGTAGCGGAACCCCTTGCCCTGCTCGGCGAAGACGCGCTTGATGGCCTCGCCGGTGCCGACCGGTACCGTCGACTTCATCACCAGCGCGTGCTCGTCGGACGGCGGCATCGCGTCCACCACGGCGTGCACCGCCGAGAGGTCCGCGTCGCCCGAGTAGGTCGGCGGCGTTCCGACGGCGACGAACAGCAGCCGCGCGTGCTCGAGCGCGTCGGCGAGGTCGGCGGAGAAGTGCATCCGGTCGCGATGGCGGGCGACCAGCTCCTCCAGCCCCGGCTCGAAGATCGGGATGCGGCCCTGCTTGAGGCCCTCGATCTTCGTCTCGTCGATGTCGATGCAGTAGACGTCGTTGCCGAGTTCGGCGAAGCCGGCCGCGGTGACGAGGCCGACGTAGCCGGTGCCGATCACGCCGATCGGTTCTCGATTCGTAGCCATAGAGGGCGAACAGCGTAGCTAGCTACGGAATCGCCGCGAGCAGTCGATACAAGGAGCATGCGCTCCCGAATCTCCGCACTGCTCGCCGCAGCGCTGATCGCGGTGATCGCTCCGGCCGCCACCGCCTCCGCCAAGACGATCACCGGCTCCAACGCCGCGGAATCGCTGACCGGCACCGAGGCTCCGGACGCCATCACCGGTGCCGGCGGCTCGGATCGCGTGCGCGGCAACGGCGGCGACGACCGGCTGACGGGCGACACCGGTCCCGACGATGTCGGGGGCGGTGCGGGCAACGACGTGATTGACGGCGGCTCGGGTGACGACGTCCTCACCGGCGACGACGGCAACGACACGATCACGGGCGGCTTCGGGCACGACACGCTGACCGGCGGGACGGGCGACGACAACCTCGACGGCGGCGCCGCGCCGGACCGCATCGACGGCGGCGACGGCAACGACACGATCCACGGCGGCTCGGGCGCAGACGACATCCTCGGCGGCACCGGCAACGACACGATCTACTCCGACACCGGACCCGACCACATCGACGCGGGCGACGGCGACGACGCCGTCTACGTCAACAGCGGCAGCGCCGTCGACTCGGTCGACTGCGGCACCGGCAACGACACGATCTACATCAACCCGCGCGGCCTGCCGGGCGGCGTGTCCAACGACCAGGCGCTGCGCGAGGGCCGGATCGTCAACTGCGAGAACGTGGTCGAGCAGGCCGCGCCGGTCGATCCGACCAAGGGCATCAGCGCGTCGGTCGGCGCCCACGGCGGCACCAGGCACGGCACCAGCCTCAACGACAACCTGCGCGGGATGCACGGCTCGGACTCGATCTTCGGGCTTGCCGGCGACGACGTGATCTGGGGCGACCAGCTCCACGACTCGGGCGGCGCGGCGGCACGGCAGCAGCGCGACGTGCTCGACGGCGGCGCCGGCAACGACACGATCTACGGCGGCCGCGGCGCGAACGCGATCCGTGGCGACGACGGCGACGACTACCTGCAGGGCAACGGCGTGTCGTCCTCGATCGACGGCGGCACCGGCAACGACACGATCAAGGTCACCTCCGGCGCGCGCACCAGCGTCGACGGCGGCGCGGGCGACGACACGATCACGGCGATCATCCTGCGCGGCAGCGCGACCGTGAAGTGCGGCCCCGGCAACGACACCGTGATCGAGTCCGCCTACGCCGGCAACCGCAAGCGCGTCAAGATCGCCGGCGACTGCGAGAACAAGAAGCGCAGCTAGCCGCATCGCCCAGGGGGCGATGCTCCGGCGAGTTCCGCGAGCGCCGGCAAGGAGCGCGACGCCGAGCGAACTCGCGCCGCAGCTAGCGTTTCAGGCGCGCGAGCGAGCCGGCGATCGCGACCAGCCGGCTGTTCGGGATCGACTGGCTGAGCGTGTTGGTGACCCAGTAGACCGCTTTCGGCGTGCGCCAGGCGACGAGCCGCAGATGATTGCCGTCGAAGTACTCGAGCAGCTTGCGGCCGGCCGATCGTGCGCGTGCGGTCGGGGTCGTCGAGGATCGGCGGGTACTTCCAACTCATGCCCTGGACGCCGTAGTACTCGCCGTAGGAGCCGGCGTACAGGACGAGCCGGTAGGCCTTGTGCGGCTTGTTCTGCTCGTCGCGGATCGTGTAGATGCGCGGCTGCGGCGACGCGTAGCGCGAGCCGGTCTTGCGCAGCGTCGGGAAGTAGAACGGGAAGCCGAGCTGCCCCTGGGTCTCGGCCAGCACCGCCATGTTCTCGCCCTCGACGCGCGCCTGCTCGAGGCCCTTGATCGCCGAGGGCTTGTTGGCCTTGCGCGTCCGCTGGTAGCGCTTGTCGGTCGAGCTCGCCACCGACGCCGGGCGCGGGTTCGTCGAGCCGCGCCCGGTCATGAACTCGTCGAACGCCTGCTTGACCGCCGAGTCCTTGTAGTACAGGTACGTGTCGACCGACGGGTTGTCGCCCTCGTAGGCCGGGAAGCGGACCTCGTTGACCGGCGCCTTGTTCTTGGCCAGGAACAGCCCCATCTGGGTCAGCCCGATCAGGTTCGAGGCCGTCAGGAAGGACTTGTCGACCTCGAAGTAGCGGCCGAAGATCCGCGCGAGCTGCTTGCGCTTGCTGAGGTCCAGCAGCTGGCGCACGGCGTCCTGATGCGTGATCTGGCGCAGGAAGTCCTGCTGGCGCGAGGCGCGGAAGAAGTCGTTGTCGCCGTGGCGGTAGCGGACGTAGTCCAGGGCGTCCTGGCCCTGAAGCTTCTGGTAGCCGGGCTGCACGTCGATCGCCGCGAACGACTCGCCCGGGCCGGCCGTCGTGTTGTCGTTGTAGTAGCGGCGGTCGATGTCCACATAGACGCCGCCCACGTAGTCGACCGCGCGCCGGAAGCCGCCGAAGTTCACGTTGATGACGTTGTTGATCGGGAAGTCCTCGCCGGTGGCGTCCTGGAAGAGCTTCTTGATCGTCGCGACGGTCTTGCGCGGCCCGCCGTCGGCATAGGCGGCGTTGATCTTGTCCTTGCCGGCCCCGGGAATCGAGACCTTCAGGTCGCGCGGGAGCGACATCACCGCGATCCGCTTCTTGTCCGGATCGACGCGCGCGAGCAGGATCGTGTCCGAGCGCGGCTTGATGCCCTTGGCCTTGTCGCTGTAGCGCGCGTCCGAGCCGAGGATCAGGAACGTGCGCGGCGCGCCCGCATCCGCGCGCGTGACCTCGGGGATCGTGATCTCCGTGCGTCCCTGCTCGGGCCCGACGAACGTCGAGACGACGTCGTGGATCTCCAGCAGTACCGCGGAGGCGACCGCGGTGGCGGAGAGCATGATCGTCAGGACGCCGGCGATCAGCGCGCGCACCAGCACGCTGCGCCCGGGCCGCGGGAGCTTGTCCTTCATGCCAGCCCGCCTTCGACGGGCGTCTCGGGTACCGCCTCCGGGAAGCGCTCGGGCACGCTCAGCGCGAAGTCCACGAGCGTGCGCCGGTAGATCCCGAGCGAGTCGATCGAGACCCACTCGTCAGGACCGTGGTGGCCGCCGCCGGCCGGCCCGAACTCGACCGCGGGGACGCCGGCCTTCAGGAACGCCACGGCGTCCGACGCGCCGTCGCGCCCGACGCTCAGGGACTCGCCGTCGTTGAGCCGCGAGGCGGCCTGGCAGAGCGCGAGCACGTACGGGTTGGCCGGCGACACGCGCGCCGGCGGCCAGATGAACGAGCGCGCGACATGCACGTCGGGGAGCGCCCGGATCAGGGCGAGCAGTTCGCCCGGGTCCTGCCCGGGCAGGTAGCGGATGTCGACGTCCATGGCGCATTCCTCGGGCACCCGGTTGGGCGCGTCGCCTCCCGCGATCCGCCCCAGGTTGACCGAGGGACGGTCGAAGAGCTCCGAGGACTCCTCGGTGAACGGCATCGACTCGATTCGCCGGAACACGTCGATCGCCTTCAACACCGCGTTGTCGCCGAGCCAGGGCGTGGAGCCGTGCGCGGACGTCCCGAAGATCATGATGCGCAGCGCCAGCACGCCCTTGGCCTGCACGCCGACGTGCAGGTTGGTCGGCTCGCCGGTGATCGCGAAGTCGCCCACGTGGCCCGCCTTGACGAGCGCGTCGGACGTGCGGAAGTCGATCTCCTCGGACTCCTCGTCGGGCACGCAGACGAAGCGCACGCGCACGGCGTCCTGGTCGCGCAGGTCCTGCAGCGCGCACATCATCGCCGCCAGGCCGCCCTTCATGTCGTACGCGCCGCGACCCTCCAGGCGGTCGCCCTGCACGCGCGGCGTGAACTGCTCCGGCCGCGCCGGGACGACGTCGTAGTGGCCGTGGAACACGAGCGTGGGCGCGTCCACCGGGCCGACCTCGGCGGTCAGCGCGAACAGGTCGCCGAAGCGGTGGTCGGCGACGGCGATCTCGCGCGCCTCCAGCCAGCCCTTGATGAAGCCCGCGGCCGCCCGCAGCCCCTCGGGATTCGAGGTGTCATACGCGATGAGCTGCTCGGCCAGGACCCGTTCGTCCACGGCGGGCAGAGTAGAACGTGCGCTGAGAGGGTTGACTTCACGCCCCTCTCAGGACAGAGTGCCGGGCGAGGGGGAAGCCGCGGAGGCACGTCGCTGCGCGGCTTTCCAGGGTGATGGGCTCAATAGAGAGGGATGGCTCATGAAACCATGGATGGGGGCGCTCGCGGTAGCGGCCGGCTTGGCCGTGCTGCCGAGCACCGCGCTGGCCGAAGGTCCGGTCAGCCTGTTCGAGTTCAAGGTCCCGGACCGGGCCGCGATCGACTCGCTGAACAACATGGGCGTCGACGTCACGGAGAACGTCCGCCCCGACACCAACGCCGGCGGGCTGATCGTCCAGATCGCGGCCGACGAGAGCGAGAAGGCGCAGCTCGAGGCGATGGGGTATCCCGCCCTGCGCACCGTCTTCGACGAGCAGGACGCGCAGGCGCTGAAGTCCGAGCGCGACGCCGCGATCGCCAACGACGCGGACGCGCTCGCCAACGCCAAGGCGGGCCACGCGGTCAAGCGCGCCAAGGGCGCGACGGCCGACGTCGTGAAGGCCCAGCGCGCGGACTACTTCGAGAACTACGCCGGCCGCTTCCTGTCGATCGAGGGCACCTCGTCCGACGGCCACGGCAACGGCTCCAACGGGTCCGGCACGTACATCGGTCCGGCGATGTCGGCGGTCTGGGACTCCGGCCCAGGCACCGCGGCCGACTCGGGGGGCACGACGCCGCTGTCCACGTTCGTCGACGACGGCGTGTACCTGTACCACTTCCGCCTCGTGCGCGTGGGCGACAAGAACGACGGCAAGCCGCTGCCGACCTCGGTGCGGATCGCCAGCGCCAACGGCGGCACCGACACGATCGCCGTCAAGGAGTGGACGAGCAAGGACGGCAAGGGCTTCCCGGCCGGCTTCCAGCAGGACTTCAACACGCACTACGTGGATCCGCAGGAGGGCTACGCCCGCGTGCGTGCGCTGGCCGCGCAGTACCCGAACATCTCGAACATCATCGAGCTGCCGAACAAGACCAACGGCTACCAGCGCCCGGCGCAGGCGATCGTCGGCACGGCCGTCCCGTACAACCCGCAGCTCACGTCGCTGAGCAGCGCGGGCTCGATCGCCACGGCCAACCAGCCGCAGGCCGTCGTGCTCACCTCGAAGGTCTACGGACAGCTCGGCGGTAACGACATCACGGTCCAGATCAAGGACCCGGGCGCCGCCAACGCGCCGCTGCTGGTGGCCGTTGCGGGCAACGCGATCACCGTCAGCGCCGCCACCGGCGCCGACGGCAAGATCACCAGCACCGCCGGGCAGGTCGTGGACGCGATCAACGCCAACACGGACGCCGCGGCGCTCGTGACGGCCGCCAGGTACCGCACCAACACCGGCACCGGCGTCGTCACGGCGGACACCGCTGGGACCCCGCTGCGCGACTTCCTGAAGGCCCCGGCGTCGATCGTCCGCGGCCCGCAGCAGCCGGTCGCGCTGCGCATCGGCAAGGTCCGCGACGGCTCCAAGGTCGGCGTGTTCATCTACTGCCAGGAGCACGCCCGCGAGTGGGGCACGCCGCTGGTGTGCCTGGAGACCGCGCAGCGCCTGCTGGCCAACTACGGCACCGATCCCGAGACGACGAGCCTCGTCGACAACCTCGACATCTTCATCATCCCGACGATCAACGCCGACGGCGCGATGTACTCGATGTACGACTTCACGAGCCAGCGCCGCAACATGGTCAACTACTGCGCGTCGAACCCGACGGGCAACAACGACCCGACGGCCCGCAACAGCTGGGGCGTCGACCTCAACCGCAACTTCTCGGTCGGCTCCTTCTTCGACGGCTACGACGGCGGCGGCTCCAGCTGCACGAGCGACACGTTCTCCGGCCCGGCCGAGTTCTCCGAGCCCGAGACCCGCAACGAGCAGTACATCCAGTCGACGTTCCACAACATCAAGTTCGCGATGAACGTGCACTCCTCGGGCGGCTACTTCATGTGGCCCCCGGGCGCGTACAAGCTGGCCGGCCGCGTGACGCTGCCGTATGCGTCCTACGGCGTCAACCAGTACTTCGACCAGACCGCGGCGACGGTGCTCGACCGCGTGAAGGGCTACCGCGGCACGGTCGTGACCCCGGCCCAGACCGGCCCGGTGATCGACGTCCTGTACTCCGCGGCGGGCAACTCGGCGGACGAGGCGTATTACAACTACGGCATCATCGGCTACGACTTCGAGATCGGTGCCAACCGCTTCACCGGCACCGGCACGGGGTCCTCCGGCGTCGGCTTCACCCCGACGTTCTCGCCCGAGGGCCACGACGAGGGCATGGAGTTCGCCAACGGCAACTACGCGCTGCTGGACTCCGCGCTGGACTACTCGCGTGACACGACGGCGCCGGTCGTCAGCCCGACCGGTCCGGACGTCTCCGCCTCCCCGTTCGACGTGCGCTTCAACCAGAGCGAGGCGGCCGAGATCCACTACACCACCGACGGCTCGGCGCCGACGGAGCAGTCGACGACCTACCAGCCGGCGCGCCCGCGGGCGCTGCCGGAGCCGATCCATATCGGCGGCACGACGACGCTGCGCTGGATCGCCAAGGACTTCAAGGGCAACACCTCCACCGGGTCCAAGACGATCTACATCGGCATGCAGGCGCCCACCACCGTCGGCGGCTCCGTGCCCGCGACGCTCGCGCTGACGATGGGCGCTCCGGCCGCCTTCGGCGCGCTGACGCCCGGCGTGGCCAAGGACTACACCGCGTCGACGACGGGCACCGTCGTCTCGACCGCCGGTGACGCGACGCTGACCGTCGCCGACCCGAGCGCGACTGCCACCGGCCACCTGGTCAACGGCGCGTTCTCGCTCCCGCAGGCCCTCCAGGCCAGCAGCAACGGCACGGCGTTCGCGCCGGTCGGCGGCTCCGCCGCGCCGACCACGCTGAAGACGTGGAGCGGCCCGGCCTCCAACGAGGTCTCGACGCTCACGTTCAAGCAGCCGATCGCGTCCACCGACGCGCTTCGCACCGGTTCGTACAGCAAGACGCTCACGTTCACGCTGTCCACGACCACACCGTAGGATGTCGGCGGGGCGTTCGCGCCCCGCTCACTTGGCGGCGCATCGCCCACGGGGACGATGCGCCGCCTAAGATTTCCGTCCGCTTCGGCGCGCGGGAGTTGACACGCAGGGGTCCGGTTGGACAGAGTTATGGTCGGGTCCAAACCAAAGGTAACGTCGTCCGAGGTCCAAGCTTGCGAGGACGGAGGACGAAACCAAGTTTTCAGCGAGGGACGACGGAAATGATCAGGCCATGGATGGGTGTCGCGGGAGTCGTACTGGGGCTCGTTCTGTCGCCGGGGGTCGCGGCAGCGCAGGATCCGCCGGCTGATACGACGGGTCCGGTCATCACCATCGGACTCACCGACGGCGCCAGCTTCACGCAGAACCAGGCGGTCGCAGTCACCTACGGCTGCACCGACCCGGAGTCGCAGGTCACCGACTGCGTCGGCCCGGTGGCGAGCGGCGGGGCGCTCGACACGTCCACGGTCGGCCCGCACAACTTCTCGGTCACGTCGCACAACAGCGCCGGGCTCGTGTCGACGAAGAGCGTCAACTACAGCGTCGTGGTGTCCGACCCGGGCCCGATCGGCGGCGAGACGCCGGCGACGCTGACCCTCACGCTCGGCACGCCGAGCCCGTTCGCGCCGTTCATCCCGGGCGTCGGCCAGACCTACACGACGTCCCTGGTGGCGACCGTGACCTCGACGGCCGCGGACGCCACGCTCTCGGTCATCGACCCCGCGACGACGAACGCCGGCCATCTGGTCAACGGGGCCTACACGCTCCCGTCGGCCCTGCAGGCGGGGGCCGCGCGCGGCGGGACGTTCCCCGCCACCACCGCCGCGATCGGCGGCAGCGACGCGCCGACCACGCTGCTGACCTACGACGGCCCGGTCACCAACGACCCGGTCACGCTCGGCTTCAAGCAGCAGATCGGCGTCACCGACACGCTGCGCACGGGCAGCTACGCGAAGACGTTCACGTTCACGCTCTCGACGACGAACCCCTGAGGTGATCCGGCGGGTCGGGGTCGTGCGCACACCGCGCCGACCCCCGACTCTCCCAGGAGCGCCCCATGTCCCATGTCCAGACCCTGCGCGACGCCTACGCCGCCCACGCGGCCGGTGATCTCCCCGCCATCCTCGCGGCCCTCGACGAGCAGGTCGAGTGGCACGCGCCGACCGTTCTGCCCCACGGCGGCGACTACCAGGGCCATGAAGGCGTGACCGCGTTCCTGCAGTCGCTGGCCCAGAACTGGTCGGACCCCGCCGTCGAGGTCGACGCGATCGTCGAGTCCGGCGACCGCGTCGTGGTCACCGGGCGTACGAGCGGCGTGCTGCACGGCGAAAAGCAGGTCACGTACCCGTTCGCGCACTCGTGGCTGTTCCACGAGGACCGCGTGATCCGCTTCACGGAGTACGTCGACCCCGCGGAACTGCTCTAGGCGCCGCCGGCGATCTTCAGGAACGCCTCGTAGCGGCGCTTGTCGCGCGCCGCGAGCCGCGCCTCCTCGGAGCCCTCCTCGGCGTTGGCCAGCTCGTCCCCGGCGCGCTGGGCGCGCTCGTGCAGGTCGGAAGCGTTCAGATCGTCGATGCTGAACGCCTCGTCGACCAGCACCAGTGCCGTCTCGCCCGTCATCTGCAGGAAGCCCTCGCCCTGCGCGAAGCGGATCACCTCGGACTCGGACTTGTAGAGCCGCAGCTCCGTCGGAATCCAGCATGGCGAGCAGCGGCTGGTGGTGGGCGAGGATGCCGATGGACCCCACGCCGGTGCGCGTGGAGACCATCTCGACCTCGTCGTTGAAGACCTCGCCGTCGGGCGTGAGGACCTCGACCTTGAAGGGCGTGCGAGCCATTAGCGGTCCTTCTTGGCCGCCTCGACGACGTCCTCGATCTTGCCCTTGAGCAGGAACGCGGACTCCGGGAGGTCGTCGTGCTGGCCGTCGAGGATCTCGCGGAACGAGCGCACGGTGTCACCGATCGGCACGTAGGCCCCGGGCGTGCCCGTGAACTGCTCGGCGACGTGGAACGGCTGCGACAGGAAGCGCTCCATCTTGCGCGCGCGCTGGACGAGCACGCGGTCCTCGTCGGAGAGCTCGTCGATGCCGAGGATCGCGATGATGTCCTGCAGCTCGCGGTAGCGCTGCAGCACGTTCTTGACCTCGTTGGCGACGTTGTAGTGGTCCGCGCCGACGATGTCGGGCTTGAGGATCGTCGACGTCGAGTCCAGCGGATCGACCGCGGGGTAGATGCCCTTCTCGGCGATCCCGCGCGAGAGCACCGTGGTCGCGTTCAGGTGCGCGAACACGGACGCCGGAGCGGGGTCGGTGAGGTCGTCGGCGGGCACGTAGATGGCCTGCACCGAGGTCACCGAGCCCTTGCGGGTCGAGGTGATGCGCTCCTGCAGCTGGCCCATCTCGGACTCCAGCGTCGGCTGGTAGCCCACCTGCGACGGCATGCGCCCGAGCAGCGCCGAGACCTCGGAGCCGGCCTGGACGAAGCGGAAGATGTTGTCGATGAACAGCAGCACGTCCTGACCGCGCTCGTCGCGGAAGTACTCGGCCATCGTCAGGCCGGTCAGCGCGACGCGCATGCGGGCCCCGGGCGGCTCGTTCATCTGCCCGAACACCAGCATCGTCTTCTCGATCACCTTGGACTCGGTCATCTCGATCCAGAGGTCGTTGCCCTCGCGCGAGCGCTCGCCCACGCCGCAGAACGCCGACAGGCCGCCGTGCTCCTTGGCGAGGTTGTGGATCAGCTCCTGGATGAGCACGGTCTTGCCGACGCCGGCGCCGCCGAACAGGCCGACCTTGCCGCCCTGCGCGTAGGGCGCGAGCAGGTCCACGACCTTGATGCCGGTCTCGAACATCTCCGTCGTCGGCGTCAGGTCCTCGACCGTCGGGGCGGGGCGGTGGATCGGCCAGCGCTCCTTGACCTCGATGTCGGGGCCGAGATCGATCGGCTCGCCGAGCAGGTTGAAGATCCGCCCGAGCGTGACGTCGCCGACGGGCACGGTGATCGGGCCGCCGGTGTCCACGACCTCCATCCCGCGCGAGAGGCCGTCGGTGCTGTCCATCGCCACCGCGCGGACGCGGTCGTCGCCGAGGTGCTGCTGCACCTCGCACACGAGCAGGTTGGCATTGCCGGACGAGATGCCCTCGGCCTCTTCCGGGTTGCCTTCGCGCTTGACGGTGATCGCCGAGTAGATCTCGGGCAGCTCGTCGGGGAAGACGGCCTCGATCACGACGCCCTGGATCTCCTCGATCCGGCCGACGTTTCTCTTCTCGGTATCGGCTGTGGCGGCCAAGTGAGCTCCTTACACCAGCGACTCGGCGCCGGCGACGACTTCCATGATTTCCTGGGTGATGGCGGCCTGGCGCTCGCGATTGAACTCCAGGGTGAGGTCCTTGATGATGTCCCCCGCGTTCTCGGAGGCGTTGCGCATGGCGGTCATGCGCGCGCCGTGCTCGGACGCCGTGGACTCCAGCAGCGCGCGGTAGATCGAGATCTCCACATAGGCCGGGATCAGGCGCTCGAGGATCTCCTCGGGGTCGGGCTCGTACTCGACGAGCGCCGAGTGGTGGTGCTCGCCGGAGTCGTCGTCCTCGCCCGCCGCGCGGGCGCCGAGGCCTTCGCCGCCCTCGAGGATCGTCGCCTGCTGGAGCGGCAGCAGCGTCTCGCGCGTGACCTCCTGGGTCAGCGGCGACACGTAGCGGTTGTAGACGATCTCGACGCGGTCGACGTCGCCGTCGATGTACGCGGCCATCAGGTCGGAGGCGATCTCGCGCGCGTTCGCGTAGGACGGGCGGTCGGTGAAGCCGGTGTAGGCGCCCCGGGCCTCGCGCCCGCGGAAGGTCAGCGAGGACACGCCGCGGCGCCCGGACGCGTACCACAGCGTCGACTTGCCGCCGTTCTCGTACTCGGCGCCCGCCCGGACGCCGGCGCGCACGATCTGCGAGTTGAACGCGCCCGCGAGCCCGCGATCGCCCGTGACGAGCAGGATGCCGACGGTGCTCTCGGCCTCGTGCTCGTCGAGGATCGGCAGGTTCGGGACCTTGCCCGCCGCCTCCGCCGCCTGGCGGGTCATCCGCCGGATCGCGCCCGCGTACGGCCGCAGCGCCTCGATGCGCTGCTCGGCCCGGCGCAGGCGCGCGGCGGCGACCATCTCCATGGCGCGCGTGATCTTCTGGATGTTCTTGACCGAAGCGATCCGGCTCTTGACGTCCTTGAGCGCCATGGCGGTTGCCTACGCCCCCGCGCCGACCGGCTCGCGCTCGTCTTCCTCGGAGGGCTTGCGGCGGCCCTCCTCGGCGCGGATCTCGTCCTCGTCGGACAGCGGCAGGCCCTCCTCGTCGAGGTCGTAGCCGAAGTCGTCGACGAACGTCTCGATCGCGGAACGCAGCGCCTGCTGGGTCTCGTCGGACCAGTCGCCCTCCTTGACCTTGTCGAGCGTGTCCGCCGCGTCGGCGTGCAGGCGCTCGGTCAGGCCCTCGTTGAACTCGGCCACGCGGTCGGCGCGCAGGCGGTCCAGGAAGCCGTTGGTGGCCGCGTAGACGACCGCCACCTGGTCCTCGACGGCGATCGGCGAGCGCTCGCCCTGGTTGAGCGTCTTGACCAGGCGCTCGCCGCGGGCCAGCGTGCGCTGGGTGTCCGGGTCGAGGTCGGAGCCGAACTGCGCGAACGCCTCGAGGTCGCGGTACTGCGAGAGCTCGATCTTCAGGCGGCCGGCGACCTTCTTCATCGGGCTGATCTGCGCGTTGCCGCCCACGCGCGACACCGAGATGCCGACGTTGATGGCCGGGCGCACGCCCGAGTTGAAGAGGTTCGGCTCGAGGAAGATCTGGCCGTCGGTGATCGAGATCACGTTGGTCGGGATGTAGGCCGAGACGTCGCCGGCCTGGGTCTCGATGATCGGCAGCGCGGTCATCGAGCCGCCGCCGAGGTGGTCGTTGAGCTTGACCGCGCGCTCGAGCAGGCGCGAATGCAGGTAGAACACGTCGCCCGGGTAGGCCTCGCGACCCGGCGGGCGGCGCAGCAGCAGCGACATCTGGCGGTAGGCGTACGCGTGCTTGGTGAGATCGTCGTAGACGACCAGCGCGTGCTTGCCGTTGTAGAGGAAGTACTCGGCCATCGCACAGCCCGCGTAGGGCGCCATGAACTTGATCGGCGCGGCCTCGTCGGCGGGCGCGGCGACGATGATCGTGCTCTCCAGCGCGCCGGCGTCCTCGAGCGTCTTGGCCAGGCCGACGACGGTCGACATGCGCTGGCCGATCGCGACGTAGACCGAGACGACCCCGGTGTCCTTGTTGTTGATGATCGTGTCGACCGCGATCGCGGTCTTGCCGGTCTGGCGGTCGCCGATGATCAGCTCGCGCTGGCCGCGGCCGATCGGGATCATGGCGTCGATCGCCTTCAGGCCGGTCTGCATCGGCTCCTTCACCGGCTGGCGCTGGACCACGCCGGGCGCCTTGAACTCGGCCGGGCGGGTCTGCGTCGTGTCGATCTCGCCCTTGCCGTCCAGCGGCTGGCCGAGCGGCGAGACGATGCGGCCGAGCATGTGGTCGCCGACCGGGATCTCGAGCAGGCGCTTGGTGCGCTTGACGGTGTCGCCCTCGACGATCTTCTCCCACGGGCCGAAGAGCACGGCGCCGACGTTGTCGGACTCGAGGTTGAGGGCGAGGCCCACGACGTCGTGCGGCAGGTCGAGCATCTCGAACGCCATGCAGTTCTCGAGGCCGTGGATGCGGGCGATGCCGTCGCCGATCGACAGGACGGTCCCGACCTCGGTCAGGTCCGCCTGGCCCGCCTCGAGGTTCTCGATGCGGGACTTGAGGATGGAAGTGATCTCGTCGGGCTTGATCTGCACGAATGGCTCCTTAGGCGGGCGGTCAGACCCGCGCAACCTGCTTGCGAAGTTGTTCGAGGCGGTGGCGGACCGATGCGTCCAGCACCGCGTTGCCGACCCGGACGACGATCCCGCCCAGGATGTCTGGCTCCACGTTCGAGGACAGATCTACCCGCCGGCCGGTCTGTTCGGCGATCCGGTCACCGATCTGGCGCACGGTGGCCGTGTCGAGCTCGACGGCGGAGGTGACCTGAACCGGCAGCAGCCGGTTCTCCTGCTGCCAGAGCTGCTCGAACACGCGCCGGACGCGGAAGATCACCGGCGTCCGGTGGTTCTGGATCAGCAGCTTGAGGAAGTTGACGATGACCGGGTCGGCGTCGGACACCGTGCGATCCAGCCCGTCCTCCTTCTCCTGTGTGGAGAAGTACGGCGAGAAGAAGAACACCTGCAGCTCGCGCGTCTCGTTGAGCGCGTCGGCGAACGCGCCGAGCTCCTCGCGCACGACGTCGAGCTTGTCCTGCTCCATCGCCACCTCGAACAGTGAGCGCGCGTAGACCGCGGCGATCTCCTCCATCGCTTAGCGGCGATCCTCGGCCGCCAGCGACGCGAAGTCGAGCTCCGCGAGGGCCTCGTCGACGAGCCGCTTGTGATCGGCCTTGTCGAGCGTCTTGCGCGTGACCTTCTCCGTGGCCAGCACGGTCAGGTCGGCCACCTCGGCCCGGATCTCCTGGATCGCGCGGCGCGTCTCCTGCTCGATGTCGCGGCGCGTCTGGGCCATCATCTCCTCGCGCTTGAGGCGGGCCTCGGCGAGCGTCTCGTTCTCGGCCGCGTCGGCGGTGCGCCGCGCGCGGGCGACGATCTCGTCGGCCTGGCCACGCGCGTCCGCGAGCCGCTCGCGGTACTCGGCGAGCAGCGCGTCGGCGTCCCGGCGCGTCTTCTCGGCGGCGTCGATCGAGTCCTCGATCATGCGCTGGCGCTTGTCGAGCGCCTCGCCGATGCGCGGGAACGCGACCTTCCAGAGCACGATCAGCGTGATGCCGAAGATGATCAGCGTCCAGATCATCACGCCCACGACGGGGCTGACGAGCTGGTTGCCTCCGGCTGCGAGCAGCGGACTCATCGCGGCCTACAGGAAGAAGGCGATCAGGCCCGCCACCAGGCCGTAGAAGAAGCACGCCTCGGTGAGCGCGAAGCCGAGCCACTGGATCGACGTGATCTCGTCGCGCATCTCGGGCTGGCGCGTGACGGACTCGATCACCTTGCCGAAGATGATGCCGATACCCACACCGGCGCCCACGGCGCCGAGACCACCGCCGACGCCAAGGGCGATCGCCCGGCCGGCCTTCTGGCCGTCTTCGGCAGCGGCGAAGATGAAGCTGAGGATCATGCTCGCAACGTGCACTGGGGGGACTCCTTCAGTGGGACTCGGCGACGGCGCCGCCGAGATAGATCGCGGACAGGGTGGCGAAGATGAACGCCTGCAGTGTCGCCACGAGGCCAACCTCGAAGAGGTAGAGGATCAGGCCCAGGGGGAGCAGGAAGACGCCGATGCCGGCGAGGCCGAGCAGCACGGCGAGCCCTCCGGACATGAACAGGATGATGAGGTGCCCGGCGAGCATGTTGGCGAAGAGTCGCACGGAGAGCGAGATGATCCGCATGACGTTCGACAGCAGCTCGAGCACGAAGATGAAGCCGGCCATGATCCCGGTCACGCCGGCCGGGATGAGGCTCTTGAAGTAGCCGCCGACGCCCTTCGCGCGGATCCCCTCGGCCGTGTAGGACACGAACACGATCAGCGACAGCACGAGCGGGACGGACACGTTGGCGGTCGCGGCGTAGATCGCGAAGGTGGGGATGTGCACACCGAACAGCGAGAACTTCTCGTGCGAGGTCGGCAGCGGGATGAAGCCGATCAGGTTCGAGAACCAGATGAACAGGAACAGCGCCCCGATGAACGGGAACCACTTCGCCGCCATCCGGTCATCCATGTTGCCGCGCGTGATGTTGTCGCGCATCAGGCCGTAGAGCGTCTCCACCGCGGTCTGCGTCCGGTTCGGCCGCGCCGTCATCCGGCGCGCCACGTAGACCATCGTGAAGCATGTCAAGAGGCCCGCAAGGAACAGGTACAGGACGGCCTTGTTGATGTCCAGCGACCCCGGCAGGTTGATCCAGGTGTCGAGGTTGAACTCGTCCTGCGGCTTGAAGTTCTCGTTCTTCCCGGCCGAGCCGAAGATGATGAACGCCAGGACCGTCAGCAGCAGGTAGCCGCCGAAGCTCAACAGGACGATCTTGCGGGTCTTGCTCATGAGCTTGGCGTGTTCCTCTCCGTGGGACGCAGGACCAGGGAAGTGCCGAGGTAGACCGTGAAGGCGACCAGCGTGAGCAGCGCGGCCATCAGCCCGTCCTGACGTTCGCCCTTCAGGCCGACGAGCAGGATGGTAATTCCGCATACCCAGGCGCGGCCCATCAGGACCGCGAAGCCGATGCCGACCTGCCCGCGCGCGTCGCGGTGCTCGCGCGCCCAGCGCTCGAGCGCGACGCCCACGAGCCGGCCGCCGATCCACGCGGCACCGCCCGCGAGGTACCCCGCGACCGGCGCGCCCATCAGCAGCACGAACGGCGCGGCGAGCACGACGAGCAGGACGTCCATGTAGCGGACGACGGTCAGGGAATCGGAAGTGGGCATGGTCGCAGAGCTCATGGCAAGCGGACACGCCGCGCCAGACCATCCCCGCGCGGAATCGCGCGGCGGGAGGGACGGATGACTCCCCGGCCGGTGCGGCGGGCGCCAGTGTAGCGGCTTTTCGGACCTTGTAACAACCTTGTGACACCCGCCTCTAGCGGACGTCCGTGAACGGCGAGTGAGCCGCGCGTCGCGCTCCTCCGCGCGACATGCGGCAGAGGCTAGCCGTACAGTCCGCCCGACGTAGTCCGACCCCCAGGAGGGAGCAATGCCGACACGAGCTGCGAAGGCGACCTGGCAGGGCGAGTTCAAGCGCGGTGGCGGGGACGTCTCCGTTCAGTCCGGCTCGTTCAGCCTGCCCTACAACTTCAGCGGCCGCTTCGAGGAGGGCACCGGGACGAACCCGGAGGAGTTGCTCGGCGCCGCCCATGCCAGCTGCTTCACGATGGCGCTGAGCGTCGGGCTGAGCCAGGCCGGCACGCCGCCGGAGTCGCTCTCGACCGACGCGCACGTGACCGTCGCCCAGGTCGAGGGCGGGTTCGCGATCACCAAGATCGCGCTGTCGGTGACCGGCAAGGTCCCGGGGCTCGACGCCGCCGGGTTCGAGGCCGCCGCCAATGGCGCGAAGGCGGGCTGCCCGCTCTCGAAGGCGCTCGCGAGCGTGCCGGAGATCACGCTGGAGACGGCGTTCGAGGGCTAGCCCCGCGCGAAGTAGGCGTCGATCACGTGCTGGCGGTCGTTGCCCGCCCGGCCGGCGCGCGTGATCGCCTCGAGGATGCTCCGCATGGCCCGGTAGCCGCGCTCGGCGCCGGGCCCGGGGGCGTGGCCGAAGCTCGTGCGGAAGCTCGTCGCGAAGCCGGCCGGGACCGCCTCGCGCCCGGAGGCGGTGGCGTCGAGCGGGGCGACCGTGCGCCGGCCGAGCGGCAGCGCGTGCGGATCGCGCGCGAGGCCGAGCTGGCCGCCCGGAGCGACCTGCAGGATGCCCGCGGCGTTGAACAGCGGGACCGTCACGTCGGTCGCGTCGGCGACGGTCGCGATGATCTGCGGGTCGTTGATCGCGCGCCGCGCGGCGCGCGCGGCGTCCTCCGGCGTGCCGTCGCCGAGGTCCAGCGACGTGAAGTTGACCGCCAGCGTGCCCGCGCGGCCGTGCGCGGCCGCGAGCGCCAGCTTCTCGCCGTCGACGAAGTCGCGGTTCGCGTCCGCGGGCGAGCTGGTCACCGAGTAGACCGTGACCGTCTTGCCGATCACCCTGCCGCCGCCCGCGATGCCGCCGACCGACTGGCCGCAGCCCGCGAGCGCCAGCGCGATCAGAAGGGCGGTGCGATGCCGTGCTTGACGAGCCATGAGAGCAGGACGTCGTAGGCGGGGCGGGGGTGATCGAAGCGGTCGACGAGCCCGGAGTCCCAGGTCGCGTTGGACGCCGTCGGCGCCGACCAGTGGTAGAAGTACACGCGCTTGACGCGCGGGGACAGCGCCGCGAGCTTGAAGACCCAGCGGGTCGCCGCCGCCGCGTGCCTGGTCGAGCCCGGGAACGCGACCGTGGAGCCGTTGCGGCGGACCACGAGGCCGCCGGTCTCCGTGAACCACACGTCGCCCTTGACCGCCTTCAGCAGCGCCCGCGTGCCGCGGGTGCGGAAGCGGTTGGCGTCGATGTAGTTGTGCAGCCCCCAGATCACGCGGCGGCCGCCGACCGCCTTCTGGAAGCGCCTGACCCACGGCACGAGCCGCGAGCCGTCGAGCACGTCGGCGGCGACGACCGAGCAGCCGTGGCAGTGGCTGCGGATCACGAGGTAGTACTGCGCCGCCCGCTCCGGGTCGTTGCACGTCGGCTGGCTGCAGTGGTTGGCCTCGTTCCAGGTCAGATAGTCCTTGACCCACGGGTAGCGGGCGCGGAACTTCAGGAACTCGTGCTGGAAGGCCTTGACCGACGGCGCCTTGTGCGCGAGCGCCGGGTCGCGCGAGTGGCCGAAGCCGAGCAGCACCCGCTCCCCCGCGTCGCGCGCCGCGAGCATGTAGTCGTCGAGCTCGGCGGTCTGCCAGTCGGACTTCAGCGCGTCCCAGGAGGCGACATAGCGCAGGTTGTCGATGTCCAGGCGCTGGAAGCTCGGGTCGTTGAAGATCTCCTCGTGCTGCTCGCCGATCCCGATCACCGGGAGCGCCGCGGCCGACGCGCGCGTCGCGGGCCCTTCGAAGGCGAGCGCCGCCAGGGCGGCGGCGCAGACGATGAGACGGAGGGTCCGCACGAGCCGCAAGACTGTACCGGCCGCACCACTCGGCTTTGAAGAGTGAAGGCCGCCTTGCGGCGGCCTTCGATCTCGTCAGATGACGGCGCGGCGGGCCATCTCGTGGTCCAGCCGGCGCGCCAGGCGGCCGGTGGCGTAGGCCACCCGCGCCCGCACGGGCGGACTCGGGGGGCGTTCGGGCCGCATCGGCCATACCGCACGGCGTGCCGGGCGCACCGCCTGCTCATTGGCGGCGGTGCGGGCCAGCACGGCGTGATTGAGCGAATGCATTGTGGGGACTCCTAGTGGTTTGAACGGAGCCGCCCGCGGAACTCGCGTAAGCGATGTGGAACGACGAGGTCGGGGCGGCAGTGGCGACTGCCCGCGACCTGGTGAGAGAACCTAAGACGCGAGCAGATCGGCGCGATGGGACGCGCCTCGAGCGGGAACGAGAGCCCGCGAATTCATGCACACGATGGTCACCACTCCTGCTCACCTCCTTGGCGCTGCGCCGGGGGTCGATCGGTCGCAGAGCAAGGTACCAAGCCGTTGCGGGCGCCCGCTAGTGCGGGTAGCACCACCTTCGGGTTCGAACCGGACCGCTCAGGCGAGCGATTTGAACTCGCCCGTCTCGAGCTCGCGCCGCACCTGCTCGTCGATCTCGTGCTCGGACGTGTCGGGGTCCGCGCGCCGTAGCTGCCAAGCGCGTAGCCGCCGCAGCTTGAGGATCTCGAGCACATAGACGAGGTACACGCTGGCGGCCACGCCGATCCCCAGCAGCGCGGCCATCAGCGCCGCCCAGCCGGGGTTGAGATGCCCGGAGCGCTCCGAGTAGGGCACGAAGCGCAGCGCCACCGCGTCGCCGGCCATGATCAGCGTCCAGGCGTACAGGTAGAGCACCGTCCGCCGCTGCGAGAACCCGATCCGGTGGAAGCGGTGGTGGAAGTGGTTGGAGTCCCCGCGGTAGATCGGGCGCCGGTACTTGATGCGCTTGGCGACCACGAAGCCGGTGTCGAGGAACGGCACGGCCAGGACCACCAGCGGGCCGACCAGCGCGATCAGGGCGTTCGTCTTGAGCGTCCCCTCCACGATCACGGCGCCGAGCAGCAGCCCGAGCAGGTTGGACCCGCAGTCGCCCATGAAGACCGACGCCGGGTGGAAGTTGAAGACCAGGAAGCCGAGCGCGGCGCCGCACACGATCGCCGCCAGCACGCCCGCCATGTTGCGCCCGAGGTCGAAGGCGATGACCGAGAACGCCGCCGCGGAGATCGCGCACACGCCGGCGGCCAGGCCGTCGATGCCGTCGGAGAAGTTGACGACGTTCATGAGCAGCACGATCCCCACCACGGTCAGCGCGCCGCCCGAGTCGCCGAGATCGACGTGGTGCAGGAACGGCAGCGTGAACGCGCTCACCTTCACGCCGGCGAGCACGAGGATGGTGGCCGCCGTGAACTGCCCCGCGAGCTTGACGATCGGCCGCAGGTCATACACGTCGTCGAGCGCTCCCACGAGCGTGATCAGCGCCGCCGCGGCCAGGATCCCCCGGGTCCGCTCGTCGTCGGGGAGGAACAGGAGCCCGGCCACGAGCGCCGCGACGAAGATCGCCAGCCCGCCGAGCAGCGGCGTCGCGTCGCTGGCGAGCCCGCGCTCCTTGAGGTCGTCGACCGCGCCGATGCGCGTGGCGAAGCGCCCGGCGAGCGGGGTCAGCGCGGCGGCCACGGCGAACGCGACCAGCGCGGCGAGGACGGCCTTGGTCACCACGGTCGGCGACAAGGATCGCAGGGGGCGACGACGATCAGCCGTCGAGCAGCTCGCGCACCTTGCGCGCCAGCGAGCGCTCGGTGAACGGCTTCTCGAGGAAGTCCGCGCCGCGGCCCAGCTCGCCGTGGCGGTGGATCGCCTCGTCGGAGTAGCCGGACATGAAGAGGATGCGCAGCGACGGCACCATCCCGGTGAGCCGCTCGGCGAGGTCGCGCCCGTTCATCCCGGGCATCACGACGTCGGTCAGCAGCAGGTCCACGGCGCGCTCGCCGCACACGCGCGCGGCTGCTTCGCCGTCGTCCACCGCGAGCACCTCGTAGCCGTTTGACTCGAGCATCAGCTGTACGAGGTCGCGCACGCTCTCGTCGTCCTCGACGATCATGATCGTCTCGGTGCCGCGCAGCACGCCGGGGTCCTGCGGGTCGTCGACGGCGGCCGGCGCGTCGGACGTCGGAAGGTAGATCTTGAACGTGGTGCCGCGGCCCTGCTCGCTGTAGACGTAGATCGACCCGCCGGTCTGCTTGACCACGCCGAACACCGTGGCGAGCCCGAGTCCCGTGCCGGTGCTCTTGGTGGTGAAGAACGGCTCGAAGACGTGGCGCTGGACCTCCGCGTCCATGCCGTGGCCCGTGTCCGAGACCGCGAGCAGCACGTGCGCTCCGGGCTGGCCCTCGCCGTGGGAGGCGACCTGCTGGGCGTCCAGGTCGACGTTGGCGGTCTCGATCGTGAGCGCGCCGCCGTTGGGCATCGCGTCGCGGGCGTTGGCGGCCAGGTTGAGGATCACGCGCTCGATCTGGGCGCGGTCGGCCTCCACCGACGCGAGCTCCGGCGCCAGCCGGACGCCGACGCTGATGTCCTCGCCGATGATGCGGTGCAGCATCGTCTCCATGCCCGCGACGATCGTGTTGAGGTCCAGGCTGCGCGGGCGCAGCACCTGGCGGCGGCTGAACGCCAGCAGCTGGCGCGTGAGCTCGGCGGCCTGGGCACCGGCGCGGGCGATCTCGCGCAGCTCCTCGCGGTCGTCATGCGCGCGCAGGATCTCCGCGTAGCCCGTGATCACGGTCAGCAGGTTGTTGAAGTCATGCGCGACGCCGCCCGCGAGGCGCCCGATCGCCTCCATCTTCTCCGCCTCCGCGAGCCGGCGCTCGAGCCGCTTGCGCTCGCTGACGTCGTGCGCGAGGACGAGCGCGGCGGGGCGGCCCTCGAGCCGGATCCGCCCCGCGGTGATCTCGACGTCGATGATCGTCCCGTCAGCCTTCTGGTGGCGCCACGTCTCCGCGTGCGGCGAGCCGGGCCCGCCGCGGCTGCGGACGTCGGACAGCATCGCCGGCACGTCCTCGGGCGGGCGGATGTCCTTGATCGACATGCTCAGGAACTGCTCGCGCGTGTAGCCGTAATGGCGGACCGCGGCCTCGTTGACGTCGAGGAACTCGAGCGTCGCCGCGTCATAGACCCACATCGGCAGCGGGCTGGCGGCGAACAGCATCCGGTAGTGCGCCTCCGAGCGCCGCAGCTCGGCAACGGCGGCGGTCCGGCGGGCGAGCTCCGAAGCCACCTCGAGGTCCGCGTGCCCATAGCCGCGCGTGCTGGAGAGCAGCGTGATCGCGCCGTGCAGGCGGTCGCCGGTGGCCAGCGGGACGCACATCGCCGAGCGCAGGCCGAGCGCGCGCAGCTCGCTCAGGCGCTCCGGCTTCCCGCCGGCGGCGGCGAACAGCAGGTCCTCTCCGATCTCGCGGACCAGCTCGGGCTCGCCCGTGCGCATGACGATCGCCGCGCCATGCGGGGCATCGGCGGCGAACGGGAAGGGACCGGGCGCCTCCGTGCGGCTGTCCAGCTCGCCGGCGTCGTCGGCGAGGTCGATCGCGCAATGGTCGGCGAACCCCGACGCGAGCAGCTCCGCGACGCGGCGCAGAGGGTCGCCCCGCGGCAGCGCGAGGATCTCGCCCGCGCGGGCGAGCAGGCTCAGCCGGGCCTGCGCGTCGCTGCTCACACGGCGGCCGGCGTTCTCAGCTGCGAGTAGAGGGGGTAGCGGTCCGCGATCGACGTGACCTTCTCGGCCAGCTCGCCGCGGACCGACTCGAAGTCCGGCTGCAGCGCGCGGGCGATCAGTTTGCCGACCTCGTGGAAGTCCTCGACCTTGAGGCCGCGGGTGGCGAGCGCCGGCGTGCCGATCCGCAGGCCGCTCGTGACCATCGGCGGGCGCGGGTCGAACGGCACCGCGTTGCGGTTGACCGTGATCCCGACCTCGTGCAGGCGGTCCTCGGCCTGCTGGCCGTCGAGCGCTGACTCGCGCAGGTCGACGAGCACGAGGTGCACGTCGGTGCCGCCGGTCAGCACGGACACGCCGTGGCCGGTCTTCAGCAGCTCCTCGGCGAGCGCCTTGGCGCCCGCGACGGTCCGGCGCTGGCGCTCCTTGAAGAGCTCGGAGGCGGCGATCCTGAATGCGACCGCCTTGGCGGCGATCGCGTGCTCGAGCGGGCCGCCCTGCTGGCCCGGGAACACGGCCGAGTTGATCTTCTTGGCGTACTCCTCGCGGCACAGGATCAGGCCCGAGCGCGGGCCGCCGAGCGTCTTGTGGACCGTGGTCGTGACCACGTCGGCGTACGGCACCGGGCTCGGATGCTCGCCGGCAGCGACCAGACCCGCGAAGTGCGCCATGTCGACCATCAGCAGCGCGCCGACCTCGTCGGCGATCTCGCGGAAGCGCGGGAAGTCCAGGAAGCGCGGGTAGGCCGACCAGCCCGCGAGCAGGAGCTTCGGGCGGTGCTCCTTGGCCAGGCGCTCGACCTCGTCCATGTCGATCCGGTGATCGTCGGGGCTGACCTCGTAGGGCACGATGTCGTAGAGCCGGCCGGAGACGTTGAGCCTCATGCCGTGGCTGAGGTGGCCGCCGTGCGGCAGGCTCAGGCCCATGATGCGCTCGCCGGGCTGCAGCAGCGCGTGATAGACGGCGGTGTTGGCCTGGGCGCCGGCATGCGGCTGGACGTTCGCGTGATCGGCCCCGAACAGCGCCTTCGCGCGGTCGATCGCGAGCTGCTCGATCACGTCGACGAACTCGCAGCCGCCGTAGTAGCGCTTCCCGGGGTAGCCCTCGGCGTACTTGTTCGTGAGGACGCTGCCCTGCGCCTCGAGCACGGCCTGCGGCACGAAGTTCTCGGACGCGATCATCTCCAGCGTGCGCTGCTGGCGCTCCAGTTCGTGCCCGATGGCCTCGGCGATCTCAGGGTCCACCTCGGCGAGGGGACGCTCGAAGTAGTCCGGCTGCAGGTCGGTCATATCAGGAACGTAGCGGATCAGCCGACGTGGGCAAGCAGGGCGGTGTCGGCGTCGCGCGTCCATCCCACGAACACGCCGCCGCGGTCGTCGGCGACCACCTGAGGGCGCCCTCCGGGGCCGAGCCGGGTGCGGTTCAGGTAGACCGCCTCGCCGCGCGTGTAGGCGACGAACGTGCGCCCGGCGGAGCGCGCCACGGCAGGCGCGCCGGGCCCCTCGCCGCGGAGCGCTCTGGTGCTCCAGCGCGCGTCGGCGCGCAGCTCGGCATCCGCGAGGTAGGCGCGCCCGCCGTGCCGGTAGGCGACGTAGACGCGCCCCGCGTCGAGCGCGAGCGTCCCCTGCAGGTCCTCGCGGCCGGTGGCCAGGACCGGGGCGGCCGGCGCGCCGGCGCCGAGCACGCGCAGCGTCGCGTCGGTCCGGCGCTGGTCGAGGTCGAGCACCAGCGCGCGCCCGTCGGCGGCCGCGACGTCGAGCGGCAGGTGGCGGTGGTCGGGCGCATCCTGCGTGAGCGTGACGGGCGCGGCGGCGCCGATCTGGACGGTCACGTCGCCGACCAGGTTGGAGTAGGCGAGCACGAGCGCGTCGCCGTCCTGGGCGATCTCCGGCGGCCCCGAGCCGATGCCGATCTCGGCCGGCGCGCCCTGCGCCTGGACGCTGTAGGACAGCCCGGAGCTGACCTCGCGCTGCCACGACCACCGCGCTCCCGGCGACGTCGGGAACCTCGGCGCCCGCCTGTCCCACGCCGCGCGCCGCTCCCGCCCCGTGGCCGGTCGAGCGCACGAGCGCGAACGGCCGCTGCGGATCGCGCGCGCCGAGCAGCGCGTAGGCCGTGCCGCCCTGCTCGCCGAGCGCCAGCAGGCCGCCGGGGCCGCGCCCGAGCACGACCGGGTGGGCGGCGCGCGCGGTCGGCGCGGCGAGCGCCAGCCCCGCGAGCGCGAGCACGACTGCGCTGCGTCCCATGGCGCCGAACCCTACCCTCGTCACAAGCGGCAGGCCTCAGACCAGTATCGGGCAATGGACGACGACGAGCTCCTCGCTCGCAGCGCGCGCGATCCCGAAGCGTTCGGGGCGTTCTATGCGCGCCACGAACGGCTCGTGCTGGGCTACTTCATGCGCCGCACGCGCGATCCCGAGCTCTCCGCCGACCTCGCCGCCGAGACGTTCGCCGCCGCCCTGCTGGGCGCCAAGCGCTTCCGCGGCGGCGGCGTGCCGGCGTCCGCGTGGCTCGTCGGCATCGCGCGCAACACGCTCTCGCAGAGCCTGCGGCGGGCGCGCGTCGCCGACAAGGCGCGCCGGCGACTCGGCATGGAGCCGGTGATGCTCGACGACGCGTTGCTCGAGCGCATCGACGGGATGGGCACCGACGTGGAGACGCTGCTCGCGCGGCTCACCCCGGAGCAGTCAGCGGCCGTGCGGGCGCGCGTGCTCGAGGAGCAGGACTACGCGGTCATCGCCTCCCGCGTGCGCTGCTCGGAGAGCGTCGTGCGCCAGCGGGTGAGCCGCGGGCTCGCGACGCTGCGACGGATCTACGAGGAGGAGGAGGCATGACGCCCGAATTCCCCGCACTGCAGGAGGCGCTGATTCGCGCCGCGCGGCGGCGGATCCGCCGCCGCCGCCGGCTCCAGGCCGCGGTCCCCGCGCTCGTCGCCGCCGCGGCGGCCGCGGTCGTGTTCGTGTCGCTCCCACATACGCCCGACCGCGAGCGGCCGGCGGCGCCGCCGAAGGACGAGCTGGAGCGGGCGTTCGCGGCCTTCCGGCGCCCGCGGACGCCCGCCGACGCCATGCCGCCGGTCGCGGACTACCCGCACCTGGACCGCGCGCGCGCAAGGCTCGTGGCGCAGGCCGGCGGCACGCGGATGTTCGTCGTGCCGGAGCGCACCCCCCACAGCCTGTGCGTGTTCCTCGTCGGCCGGACGACGAACGGCGACTGCACGCAGCAGCACGCCGCGGTCACGGAGGCGAAGCCGCTCGCCATCTACCTCGTGGGCTTCGAGGCGATGTTCATGCCCGACGGCACGCGCGAAGTCATCCTGACCGACGCGGACGGCCGCTCGCGCCCGCTCGCCCTGCACGACAACGCGGCGCTGGTCGCCACGCGGCCGTTCGCGGCCGCGGTCGGCTGGACGGGAGCGTCCGGCAGACGCCACATCCTGCGCCGCAAGCTCACCAAGCCGCTCGGCCCGACGCCGCAGGGGTGCCCGCAGCTGCAGCCGCTGCCCGCGAACGCGGTCGCCGTCGCGCGTGACGCGGCCCTGCTGGCGGTGGACCGGCTCTACCCCGCGATCGGCGAGGCCTGGGTCACCTCCGCCGCGCGCGCCGCCGGCACGCCCTGCTCGGCGGCGATCACCCGGCGCACGATCGTGGTCAACCTCCACCTGCTGACGGTCGACCCGGCGCGTCGCTCGAGCGCGAGCCTGTCACAGGGTCGCCTCCTGCTTGGCGTGGTCGGCGGACGGATGGTCGTCTACGCGCTGCTGCATTGACAGCTCGGCGGCGGCTGGGCGCCGGCGGCGCACGATCAGGCCGAGCGCGGCCAGCGCCGCGATGCCCGCGGCGATCGGCGCCCACGGCACGCCGCCGGCGTCGCGGCGCGGGGCGGGCGTGGCCTTCGGCTTGGGCGTGGACACCGGCGCGGGCTGCGCCGCCGCCGGGCGGCTGACCTTGAACGTCCGCAGGTCGACCACCGCGAGCTTGCCCACGGTCAGCGTCCCGGTCGAGAGCGTGAGCTTGGCCTGCGCGAGCGCGTCGGCCGGCACGCCGTCGAGGTCGATGCACACCGCCGTGCGGTTCACGGTGTCCAGCGCGTGGATGAAGTTGTCCGTCTCGCCGCCGATGTAGAGCGTGTAGACCCAGCGCCCGTCCGGGCTCGTGATCCGCGTCATCGGCGTTCCCTGGAGCTTGTCCTTGGGGTCGCGCGGGTCGACGATCGTGCCGGGGAGCATGCGCCGGTGCACGAGGTCGTACGCGCGCACGTCGTAGTCGATGGCGCCCTTCGGGTAGCTGACGAGGTACAGCGTGCGGGCGTCGGGGGAGATCGCGTCGACGACGTAGGCGCCGCGCAGCGTGATCGGCTTTTGGGGGCGCAGGTTGCGGGCGCGCAGCGGGAGCAGGGTGGTGCGGTCGGTGCGGAACGGGACCGAGGCGAGCACGAGCGTGCTCCCGTCGGCCGACAGCCCGGTCGTGGTGCCGTCCCACGCCGCGCCCGGGACGCCGAAGGAGCGGGGCAGCAGGCGGTGGCGATCCACGCGGTTCTCGCGCAGGCGCTCGACGAGCGTCGAGCGCCCGGAGGCGATCGTCACGTACGCGACCGAGGGGTCGGCCGGAGAGCTGATGCCCGCGCCGCCCTGGACCGGCTGCACCGGCCCGCCGGCGGCCATCGCCGTCGAGGGCGCGGCGAGCCCCATCGCACACACGCCGATCAGTACCCGTCGCATCGCCCACTCCCATCTCCGAGGGTTTCACCCCCCTTACGTCACGAGCGCCCTCAGAGGTTCCCCGCGACGAGAACTTCCGCGACGGCGCCGTGGCGGACGATCGCCCACTCGCCCCCATGCTCGTAGTTGCGCAGGTCGACCACGGTCGACGGCGTACCGGGCAGCGCGCCGCCGTCGAGCACGAGGTCGGCGCGCTCGCGGACGGCCGCCGGAACCTCGGCGAGCGTCCGCGCGTCGGGGCCGCCCGCCAGGTTGGCCGAGGACTGGAGCAGCGGGCGCCGGACGGCCGCGAGCGCCGGTACGTCCGGCACCCGCAGCCCGAGCGTCTCCGGGTCCGGGCCGCAGGCGAGCGGGAAGCGCCGCTCGGGGTTGGGCAGCAGCACGGTCACGCCGCCGGGCAGCAGGTGCGCGAGCGCCGCGCGCGTGCGCGACCCGGGCACGATCGCCAGCGCCGCGTCGCGGTCGAAGAACATCACCGCGGCGGGCTTGTCCGGCGCGCGCCCCTTGAGCGCGTACAGGCGCGCGACGGCCGCCGCGTCCTCGGGGTCGCACGCGAGCCCGTAGACGGTGTCGGCGGGGAAGACCGCGACGCCGCCGGCCGCGAGGCACGCCGCGAAGGCCGCCGCCGCGGCGGGGTCGCCGGCCGCGATCGGCGCCGCGACGCCCGCTCCGGGCGCGGCCTCGCCGCCCGCGCGCCCCGGCGCGGGCTCGCCCCGCCCGCCCGTCGGCGCCGCCCGCCCCGGCGCGGCCTCGCCGCGCGGGGTCATCGCCGGCCGACCATCACCCGCTCGATCCCGGCGAGGTCGTTGATGCGCTCGACCGTCGTGAACCCGTGCGCGCGCAGGAGCGCCTCGATCGCGTCGCCGTGGTAGCCGGCCATCTCCAGCGCGAGGAACCGCGCGCCGGCGGCCGCAGGCACGAGCCGGCGGATGATCGCCAGGCCGTCGTCGGCGGCGAACAGCGCGATGTGCGGCTCGTAGCGCTGGATCTCGGGCATCAGGTTCGTGCCCTCGTCGACGTACGGCGGGTTGGAGACGACGGCGTCGGCCTCGACGCCGGCGAGCAGGTCGCCCTCCACGAACGTCACGTCGAGCCCCAGCCGGATGGCGTTCGCCCGCGCGACGTCGAGCGCGTCGGCGCTGACGTCCGTGGCCAGGACCTCGAGGTCCGGGCGCTCGTCCTTGAGGGCGAGCGCGATCGCGCCCGAGCCCGTGCCGACGTCGACGACGCGCGTGCCCGCCGGCAGCCCCAGCGCCGCCTCGACGACGTGCTCGGTCTCCGGCCGCGGCACGAGCACGCGCCGGTCGATCACGAGGTCCAGCCGCCGGAACCCCCGCATGCCCAGGATGTACGCGACCGGCTCGCGCTCGCGCCGGCGCCGCACGGCGTCCATGAACCAGCGCGCCTGATCGCCCGTGAGCTCGCGTCCCGGATCGGCGAACAGCGCCGCCCGATCGACGCCCAGGCCGGCGGCGAGCAGCACCTCGGCGTCCAGCCGCGGGGAGTCGCAGCCCGCCGCGCGCAGCGGGATGACCGCGGAATCGAGCGCGTCCCGGACGCAGGTCGCCGCGAGCGGTCGGCGGCTCACCCGGCCGCCTCTGAGAGGCGGTTGCGCTTCTCGGCGTCCTGGAGCGCGGCGGTCAGCTCGTCGGGCTCGCCCGCCAGGACCTGCTCGAGGTTGTGCACCGAGAGGTTGATGCGGTGGTCGGTCACGCGCCGCTGCGGGAAGTTGTAGGTGCGGATCTTCTCCGCGCGCTCGCCGGTCCCGACCTGCGAGCGGCGGTCGGCCGCGAGCTCGGCCTGCTGCTCGGCCAGCTTGGCCTCGTAGAGCCGCGCGCGCAGCACCTTCATCGCGCGCTCGCGGTTCTGCAGCTGCGACTTCTCGTCCTGCATCGAGACGACCACCCCGGTCGGCTTGTGGGTGATGCGGACCGCCGAATCGGTCGTGTTGACCGACTGGCCGCCCGGCCCGGAGGAGCGGTAGACGTCGATCTGCAGGTCGCCGGGGTCGATCTCGACCTCGACGTCCTCGGCCTCCGGGAGCACGGCGATGGTCGCCGTCGACGTGTGGATCCGGCCTTGGGACTCGGTCTCCGGCACGCGCTGGACGCGGTGGGTCCCACCCTCGTACTTGAACACCGAGTACGCGCCGTCGCCCTTGATCTCGAACGTGTAGGAGCCGTCGGACGCCGACATCGTCTCGGTCTTGAACCCGCGCCGCTCGGCGTAGCGCGTCAGCATCCGGTAGAGGTCGCCGGCCCACAGCCCCGCCTCGTCGCCGCCCGCGCCGCCGCGGATCTCGACGATCACGTCCTTGTCGTCGTTGGGGTCGCGCTCGACCATCGCGAGCCGGATCTCCTCCTCCAGGCGCTCGATCTCCGCGCGGGCGTGCTCGAGCTCGGCGCGCAGCTCGGCGTCCTCGCCGCCCTCGTCGAGCAGCTCCTGGGCGCCCTCGGCGTCCGACACCGCGTGCCGCCACTCGCCGGCCAGCCGCGCGGCCGGCGCGAGCTGGTTGAACAGCCGCCCCGCGTCGGCGAAGCGCTGGCGGTCCGAGATGATCCCGGGGTCGGACATCTGCGCCTCCGCATCGGCGAAGCGCGCTTCGATCTGCTCGACCAGGGACTCGATCATCGAGCCCCCAAGCTTAGGCGACGACCTCCATGCCGACCCGGTCCTCGGCGCCGGCGGCGAGCGGGTCCTCGACGGCGAGCACGGCCTCGAGCGCCGCGATCGCGATCTCGACGTGCTCGTCGTCGGGCTCGCGGGTCGTGAGCTTCTGCAGCTGCATGCCGGGCCAGATGATCAGCTGGACCCACGCGCGGGCGCGGTTGCGGCCGGCGAACTTGATCAGCTCGAACGAGAGGCCGGCGACGACCGGCACGCCGAGCACGCGCGTGGCGAGCAGCAGGTACCACGCGGGCAGCCCGACCGGGGCGAAGACGAAGATCGCGACGACCATCACGACGAGCAGGAACGACGTCCCGCAGCGCGGGTGCAGGCGCGAGAAGCGCTGCGCGTTGGCGGGCGTCAGCGGCAGCTCGGCCTCGTAGCAGGAGATCACCTTGTGCTCGGCGCCGTGGTACTGGAACAGCCGGCGCAGGTCGCGCTGGCGCGAGAGCAGCGTCAGGTAGCCGAGGAAGATCGCGGTCCGGATCAGGCCCTCGACGAGCCAGAACGCGACGCCCGACCCAAGCGTGTCGCGGATCGCGGACGTCAGCAGGACCGGGACGACGAAGAAGAGCCCGATCGCGACGGCGAGGGCGACGACCACGGTGCCGGCCCACGCGCCCTTGGAGAGCTCCTTCTCGCCGGGAGCGGCCTGCGCGGCAGCGCTGCGCTCGAGCGCCTTGAAGCCGATCTGCAGCGACTGCGCGAGCGCGGCCACGCCGCGCACGACCGGGAGCCGCAGCAGGCGCCGGCCGCGCACCCAGGCCACGACGGGAAAGGACTCGACGACGGTCTCGCCCGCGGGCGAGCGCATGGCGACCGACCACGTGGAGACGCCGCGCATCATCACGCCCTCGAGCACGGCCTGCCCCCCTACGGGGGCGTCGCGCTGCGGGGCCGGGCACCCGCCCGGAGTGGTGTCGTCCTGGCGGGGGCGGGTATCCGGGCTGCTCACACCAACAGTGATCGGCAGCCCGGCCCGCGAGCTTCAGCCAAAAGGGCTACTTCTGGCGACGCGCCATACGGCGCTGGAACCGCTCGACACGACCGCCGGTGTCAACCAGCTTCTGCTTGCCGGTGTAGAACGGATGGCAGTTGGAGCAGATCTCGACGTGCATGTCGCCCTTGGTCGAACGGGTCACGAATTCGTTCCCGCACGTACAGCGAACCGTCGCCTGGACGTACTCCGGATGGATTTCGGTCTTCATAGCTCTTACCAGTGTAGGCCCGGTCAGCAGGTGATCGTGGCGGTGTTGTCGTCCTCGTCGGCTTCGTCGATCGCGTTGTCGGGATCGACGATCACGTGGAGCTCGTCGCCGGGCGTGCAGGCGGGCGCGACGACCACCGCGTTGATCACGTCGCCGGCGTCCAGGCCGGGCACGGTCGCCGTCCCGAGCAGCTCGCCGCCGCGGAAGAAGTCGACGTCGAACGTCTCGGCCGCCGAGCGCCCGCGGTTGGCCACGACCGCCACGTAGCGGCGCTGATCGGGCTGGCCCGCTGCCGCGACGCGGAAGTCGCGCACGTGCAGGTCGGGCCGCGGGTCGGGCTGGCGGCAGACCGGCGAGGTCAGCTTGTCGGTGCGCAACCTCTTCCCGCGCGCGTCGCGCCAGCGGAACTCGATCGTCACGCGGTAGGCGGCCGGCGCGACCAGGCGCTCGACGCGCTTGTCGTAGATGTAGCGGCCGACGCCGGCAGGCGCGGAGATCCACACGCCGAAGGCGTCCGCCTTGATCCGCTTCCAGGCCGCGTCCTCGGGCGTGAGCGCCTGCAGCGTGAAGCGCATCTGCATCTTCGCGGCGCCGCGGATGCGGGTCACGCGGCCCTCGAAGACCGCGAACTGGGCGGTCGTATCGCAGGCCGTCAGCGTTGCCTTGGCGTACGGCGACGCGCCGCGCGCAAGCGCGGGCTGCGCGCTCACCAGCGCGCAGGCCAAGACCCCGATGAAACGCCCCCAGCGGTTCATGCGAGCCAAGAACCCATCAGCCGGTCATGAGTTGCGAACATCCCCCGCATGCCCGATTTCGACTGGGAACGCCCCCTCGCCGACCTGCACGAACTGGCGGCTCTGACCGGCGGGCCGGACGGCGCGCGCCGGCTTGCGTGGAGCGCGGACTGGCGCACGGCCCGCGAGTGGCTGCTGGGGAAGCTGGCGCTGCTCGGCGTCGAGGTCGAGCGCGACGTGGCGGGCAACCTGTGGGCCACGCGCGCGGGTGAGCGTGCCGCGGTGATGGTCGTCGGCAGCCACATCGACTCCGTGCCGCACGGCGGCTGGCTCGACGGGGCGCTCGGCGTGTGCGCGGCGCTCGAGGTCCTGCGCGGCACCCAGGGCGAGACGCCGCCGGTCACGATCAAGCTGATCGACTGGGCCGACGAGGAGGGGGCGCGCTTCGGCCGCTCGCTGCTCGGTTCCTCGGCCGCGGCCGGGACGCTCGATCCGGAGGCGGTGCGGGGCCTGCGCGACGCCGCCGGCGTGGCACTGCCCGACGCGCTGCGCGAGAACGGGATCGAGCTCGACACGATGGGCGACGCCGAGCTGCCGGACATCGGCGCCTACCTCGAGCTGCACATCGAGCAGGGCCCGCGCCTGGAGGAGATGGGCAAGCCGGCCGCGGCGGTGATCGGCTGCTTCGGCGTCGAGCGCCATGCGATCACGTTCACCGGCCGTGCGAGCCATGCCGGCTCGACGCCGATGAACCTGCGCCGCGACGCGTTCCTGGCCGCCGCGCGCTTCGGGCTCGCCGCGCGCGAGAGCGCGATCGAGCGCGGGGGCGTGGCCACGATCGGCACGGTCACCGCGGCACCCGGCATCCCGACGATCATCAACGAGCACTGCGAGGTGACGCTCGACCAGCGCGCGTTCACGCCGCGCCAGCTCGAGGACATGCTCGCCGACGTCCAGGCCGCCGCGGCGCGGATCGCCGCCGAGGAGGGCTGCGAGGTCGCCTGGAAGCGGATCTGGCAGATCGATCCGGTGCCGTTCGACGGCGCGCTGGTCGAGCTCGCGGCGCAGGCGGTCGCCGAGGTGACCGGCGACGAGGCGCCGCGGCTGCCCTCCGGCGCCCTGCACGACTGCGCCGAGGTCGCCCGCCGCGCGCCCGCCGTGATGGTCTTCTCCTCCTCGACGGGCGGCGTCAGCCACTCGCCGGTCGAGGACACGCCGGAGGACGACCTGCGCGTGGCGCTGCGCGCCTACGGGCGGCTGTACGAGTTGACGGCCGGGATGATGTCGCGCCCGTAGGCCTCGAGCGTCTCGTCCTGGCCCTCGGTCATCAGGTAGACGATCCACTCGTCGACGCCGATCGCCTCGAGGCCGTTGAGCTTGGAGACCACCTCGTCGACCGACCCGATCACGCAGAAGCGGTCGCAGATCTCGTCGGGCACGAACGAGCCGTGCGCCGCGCCGACGCGCGAGTGGTCCTTGTAGTCGTAGGCGTCGCGCTCGCGGATGTAGTCGGTCAGCTCGCGCGGGACCTCGGAGTTCTCCCCGTGGACGCGGATGATGTCGGCGACGTGGTTGCCGACCATGGCCGGGAACCAGCGCACCTCGTCGCGCGCCTGGGCGAGGTCGTTGGTGACCTTCGACGGCGCGCACACCAGGCACTTGAGCGCCGCGGGGTCGCGTCCGGCCTCCTCGGCCGCGCGGCGCGCCGTGGCCATCGTCCACTCGATGATCGCGGGGTCGGCGAGCTGGATGATCACGCCGTCGCCCACGCGGCCCGCGACGCCCAGCGCGCGCGGCCCATAGGCGGCGACGTAGAGCGGGATCTCGGGCGCCTCGCGCGCCCAGGCGAGCTGGATCTCCGTCCCCTCCCACTCCACCGGGCGACCGTTCATGAACGCCTTGATCATCCTCAGCCGCCGCTCGAAGTCGGCGATCTTCGTCGGCTGGCGGCCCATCACCCGCACGGCCGAGTCGCCGCGGCCCATCCCCATCGCGATCCGCCCGCCGCTGATGTCCTGCAGCGTCGCGTGCGCGGACGCGGTGACCGCCGGCTCGCGCGTCACCGGGTTCGTGACGCACATGCCGATCGACATCCGCTGGGTGCGCGCGACCATCATCGAGATCAGCGGGTACGGCTCCTGCCAGAGGATCGGCGAGTCGTAGGTCCAGCCGGAGTCGAACCCGAGCGACTCGGCCTTCGCGATCAGGTCGACCAGCCGCGTCCACGGCGGGTCCGGCAGGACCGTGACCCCGAAGCGCATCACGCCACCGCCGGTTCGAACAGCGAGCGCCGGACGTAGCGCCCGTAGCCCTTCTCGGACACGACCTGGCCGCTCTCGTAGACGGTCGCGCCGCGGCACAGCACGGTGCGCGGGCGGCCCTTGATCTCCCAGCCCTCGAACGGGTCGTAGTCGACGTTCATGACGTGCGTGGCGGCCGAGATCGTGTAGGCGTCCTCAGGGTCGAAGACCACGATGTCGGCGTCGAAACCGGGGGCGATCGCGCCCTTGCGATCCAGCCCGAAGATCCGCGCCGGGCCCCAGCTGGCGTGGCGCACGAGGTCGATCACCGACATGTGCCCGGGCCGCACGGAGCGGTCGTAGAGCAGCGAGAGCCGGTGCTCGATCGCCGGCAGCCCGTTCGGGATCAGCGTGAAGTCGTCCTTGCCGAGCTCCTTCTGATCGGAGTAGTTGAACGGACAGTGGTCGGTCGAGATGCCCTGCAGCGCGCCCTGGCGCAGCGCCTTGTAGAGGATCTCCTGGTTGCGCTCCGTGCGCAGCGGCGGCGAGCAGACGAACTTCGCGCCCTCGAAGCCCGGCCGCGCGAGCTCGTCGACGGTCAAGTAGAGGTACTGGATGCACGTCTCGCCGAAGACTGGTAGGCCGCGGTCGCGCGCCGCCTGGATCTCGCGCACGGCCTCCTCGCAGGTGACGTGGACCACGAACAGCGGCCGCCGCGCCCACTCCGCGAGCCGGATCGCGCGCGAGGTCGCCTCGCCCTCGACCTCGGGCGGCCGCGTCTCGGCGTGGTAGCGCGGCTCGGTGTGGCCGGCCTTGAGCGCCTCGCGCTGGTAGCGCACGACCGCGTCACCGTTCTCGCAGTGGACCATCACGAGCCCGCCCGTCCGGCCCGTCTGGACGAGCACGTCGAGCATCTGCTCGTCGTCGACCATCAGCGCGCCCTTGTAGGCCATGAAGACCTTGAAGCTCGAGACGCCCTCGGCGACGCACTGCTCCATCTCGGCGATCACCTCGGGCCGCGCGTCGGTGATCGCGACGTGGAACCCGTAGTCGATGTGCGCGGCCCCGTCGGCGCGGCCGTGCCACTCGGCGAGCGCGTCCTTGAGGCTGCCGCCGACGTACTGGATGCAGAAGTCGACGATGCACGTCGTCCCGCCCGCGGCCGCAGCGGCGGTGCCGGTGTCGTAGTCGTCGCAGCTCCACGTGCCGCCGAACGGCATCGAGAGGTGCGTGTGGTTGTCGACCAGCCCGGGCAGCACGAGGCACCCGGTCGCGTCGATCACGTCGTCGGCTTGGAGCCCGGCGCCGACGGCCACGACGGACTCCCCGTCGATCAGCACGTCGGCGTCGAACGCGTCGGTGGCGGTAACGACCCGGCCGCCGCGGATGACCCGTGTCATGCCCCCGAAGGCTACGTGATCTGGTACACCGGCCCGTCGCCACCCTCAGGCGGCGTCAGGCGCCCGCCCTTGGCGGTGATCGCGCCGCACTGGACGCAGTTGGAGGGGTTGACGATCAGATCGACGAGGCCGTCCTCGGGCGCGTCCTCGGGCAGCTCGTAGACGCCCGCGGGGCACATCCAGGCCCAGCCTTCGGCGACCTCGCGCGGCACTCGCTTCTCGATCCGGATGTGCGACGGCGCGTCGTCGCGCGTCGCGTTGCCGGTCAGGAAGACGCCCGAGAGCTTGTCGAACGTGTACTTGCCGTCGGGCTTCGGATAGCGCGTGTGGCGGTCGGTCAGCGCCAGCGGCGCCTCGGCGTCGCGGTGCGTCGGCCAGTGCCCGCCGGGGAAGCGCCCCTTGGTCATGACCATCGCGTTCGTGACCGCGCCGCCGATCACCAGGCCGCGCGCGAACGGCTGCTTCATGTTGCGCGACTGGAAGAGCTCCTTGCCCATCTCGGACTCGTAGATGTCGGTCTCGTACGAGGAGAAGTCGGTCGAGCCGGCCTTGAGCTGGCGATAGATCGTCTCGGCCGCGAGCCGCCCGGACTCGATCGCGTAGTGGATGCCCTTGAGCTTGGGGACGTTGACCATCCCGCCGCCGTCGCCGGCAATCACCAGGCCCGGCGCGTGCAGCGTCGGCATCGCCCAGTAGCCGCCCTCGGGAATCGCCTTCGCGCCCCACGCCACGCGCTTGCCGTCCCCCAGGATCTTGCGCACCAGCGGGTGCAGCTTGAACTCCTGGAGCACGTCGTGGACGGAGAAGCGCGCATCGGTGTAGTCGAGCCCGGTCACGAAGCCCATCGACACCTTCGGCGTCTCGCCCTCGCGGTTCATGCCGTAGATCCAGGAGCCGCCGAACTCCTTCCACTTGGCCGACGCGCGCAGCGGCCAGCCGAGCGTGTGGACGATCTTCTCGAACGGCTGCTCGATCTCCCACACCTCCTTGACGCCCAAGGCCCACACCTGCGGGTCCTTGGCCGAGAGGTCGAGCGCCTTCAGCGCCGCGCCGGTCAGGTGGCCCCAGCAGCCCTCGGCGAGCACCGTGGCGCGCGCCACGACGTCCGAGCCGGGCTCGAAGTTGCCCTTCTCGGCACCGGACTTGTCGCGCCCCTTGTCGCCCGTGCGCACGCCGAGCACCTTGCCGTCCTCGACCAGCAGCTTCGCCCCGGTCGTCTCGGCCAGGATGTATGCGCCCGCCTCCTCGGCCTTCTCGGCCAGCCAGCGCGTCAGCTCGGCCACGCTGACGACGAAGTTGCCGTGGTTGCGGAACGGCGGCGGCGTCGGCTTCAGCGGCACCGCGCGCTTGCGGTTGAGCATGAAGTAGACGGTCTCGCGCTTGACCTCGCCCCAGTGCGGCCACGAGTCGTCGCCGGGCAGCAGCGTACGGATCGCGCTCGGGTTCATGACGCCGCCGGAGAGCTGGTGCGCGCCGGCGACGCGGCCCTTCTCGATCACCGCGACCGGTACCTCGCCGAGCGACTCCATCAGCTCCGGGTCGTCCTCGAGCAGCTGCAGCAGGCGGATCGCGCAGGAGAGCCCGGCCTGGCCGCCGCCGACGATGGCGACGCCGACCTCGATGCGCTCGTCCTCGGCGTCCGTCGGCGGGCCGACGAACTCCGCCGCCGAGTCGACCGGCGGCGGGAACTCGCTCGGCGCGACGGACACTACGCGCCCCTCTTGGCCTTCACGGCCTCCGTCAGCTTCGGGACGATCTTGTTCAGGTCGCCCACGATGCCGAGGTCGGAGAACTCGAAGATCGGGGCGTTGGAGTCCTTGTTGATCGCCACGATGTTCTCGGACGCCTGCATGCCGACCTTGTGCTGGATCGCGCCCGAGATGCCGGCCGCGAGGTAGAGCTTGGGCGCGACGGTCTTCCCGGTCTGGCCGATCTGGGCCGAGTAGGAGTACCAGCCCGCGTCGACCACGGCACGCGTCGCCGCGACGGCGCCGCCCAGCGCGGTGGCCAGCGACTCGAGCGCCTCGAAGCCCTCGGCCTTGCCGAGCCCACGCCCGCCCGCGACGAGGATGTCGGCGTCCTCGATGTTCACGTTCGCGCCGCGCTGCTCGCCGCGCTGGACCATCTTGGCCTGCAGCGAGTGGGGCTTGAACTCGACCGCGACGTCCTCGACGGTGGCGGTCCCGCCGGTCTCGGCGATCTCGAACGCGTTCAGGCGCCCGATGATCACGCCGACCTTGGAGCGGTAGTGGACCTGGGTGACCTGCGAGTCCTTGAGGATCGGCCGCTCGGCGACGAGCTTGCCGCCCTCGGCGTGGACGCCCGTGACCTCCATGCAGACGCCGGCGTCCAGGCGCGCGGCGAGCCCGGCGCCGATCTCGAATCCGAGCAGGCCGCCGCCGAACAGCGCGTACTCCTGCCCGTTGGCGTCGATCACGGCGGCCATCGCGTCGACGACCGGCTGCGCGAGGCCCTCCGGGCCCTGGACGCGGAAGACCTTCGAGGCGCCGTAGTTGCCGAGCTGCGCCGCGAGGTTGTCCGAGACGCCCTCGCCGATGACGATCGCGTGGCACTCCGTGCCGAGCTCGGCAGCGAGCCTGCCGCCCTCGGAGACGGCGCCGAGCGAGTTCTTGTTGAACGCGCCGTCGTAGTGCAGCGCGTAGACCAGGATCCCACTCATGCCAGGAGCTTCCTCTCGTCAAGCCAGGCGACGATCTTCTCGACCGTCTCGTTGGTGTCCTCGTCCTCGATGATCTGGCCCGCGGCCTTGGCCGGCGGCGCCTGGAAGTCCTCACAGTGGGCGCGCGCGTGCTCGTAGCCGACACGGTCGGCCGCGATCCCCACGTCGCCCGCGCCCTTGGTCTCGAGCGGCTTCTTCTTGGCGCCCATGATCGCCTTCAGCGACGGGTAGCGCGGCTCGTTGATCGCGTCGCCGACCGAGATCACGGCCGGCAGCTGGACCAGCACCGTGTCGTAGCCGTACTCAGCCTGGCGCTCACAGCGCAGCGCGCCGTCTTCGACGTCGATCTTGATGACCTGCGTGAGCGACGGCATCTGCAGGTGGTCGGCCACCACCGCGCCGATCGTGTAGCACTCACCGTCGTCTGACTGCTGACCCAGCAGGACCAGGTCGGGCGACTCGGCCTCCAGTACCTTGGCCAGCGCGTAGCCGGTGCCGTTGACGTCTGAACCCCCGAGCGCCGCGTCGGTCAGGTGCACCGAGCGGTCCGCGCCCAGGGAGACGGCCTTGTGCAGCGCGCGTACCGCGCTCTCCGGGCCCATCGTCACGGCCACGACCTCGTCGACCGCGATCGCGCCCCCCTCCTTGAGCTGCATCGCCGCCTCGATGGCGTGGGTGTCGAACGGGTTGAGGTTCTTCTCCCCGCTTCGGTCCAGCCGCCCCGTCTGCGCATTGATGCGCTTCACGACGGCGGCGTCCGGCACCTCTTTGACCAGGACGCAGATCTTCACTGAGACACCTCTTTGAAAGAACGGACGGTCGAGATCCTAGCGCGTTGACTGACGAGTCAATCGCCTCCGGCGAGCTCCAGCAGCCGTTCGACGACCTGAGCGCGGACCGCGCCCACGGGCGGACCCAGGCCGAGCAACTCGGCGAGCCAGAGCCCGTCGGCGGCCAGCCGGGCCACCGTCGCGTTCACGGGATCGCCCCCTTCGCGCTCCACGCGATCCTGCCAGATCCGGTACTGCGCTCGCACTTTGACGAGCAGTGAGGGGTCAGCCACCAGTGCCGCCAGCATGCCCAGCTCCTCGCCCGCGGGGTCCGACGCGCGGACCCACCCGCGCACGAAGTTGGGGTCCGCGCCGGCGATCTCGCGCTCGAACTCCCCCAGCCAGCGGTCGATCATCGCCTCCACGAGCTCGCGCTTGGACCGGAAGTGATAGAGCAGCCCGCCCTTGGAGACCTCGGCCTCGGCGGCGACGGCGTCCAGCGTCAGCGCCTGGGCGCCGTCGCGCCGGACGATCACGCCCGCGGCGTCGAGCAGCCGATTCTTAGTGTGTGCCGGCGGCATTGAGTCCGATCACCCCCAGCAGGATCAGCGCGAGCGAGGCGAGCTTGAGGGCGTTGGCGGTCTCGCCGTAGGCGACGATCCCGATGCCGGCGATCGCGGCGGTGCCGACGGCCGACCAGACGGCGTAGGTCGTGCCCACGCTGAGGTGCTTGAGCACCAGTGCGAGCAGCCAGAACGAGACGCCGTAGCCGGCGACGACGAGCACCATCGGTAACGGACGGCTGAACCCGTCGGAGGCCTTCAGTGCAAGCGTCGCGACGACCTCGGACGCGATGGCCAGGCCGAGATAGAGAGCAGTCATGCGATTTACTGTACCGTCTGGACGGTACAGTTCAAGCGCCTACGGCGTCACGCGCTCCTGGATGAAGTCGATGATCGCCTGCGTGGGCGCGCCGGGCGTGAACACCTCGGCCACCCCCAGCTCCTTCAGCTGTGGGATGTCCTGGTTGGGGATCGTGCCACCGACCGTGACCAGCACGTCGCCGGCGTCCTGCTCGCGCAGCAGCTCGATCACGCGCGGGACGAGCGTCATATGCGCGCCCGACAGGATCGAGAGGCCGACGGCGTCGGCGTCCTCCTGCAGGACCGTCTCCACGATCTGCTCCGGAGTTTGGTGCAGGCCGGTGTAGATGACCTCCATCCCGGCGTCCCGCAGCGCGCGGGCGATGATCTTCGCGCCGCGGTCGTGACCGTCGAGGCCGGGCTTGGCCACGACCACGCGGATCCTGCGCCCAGATGTCGCCATCGGGCGATCATAGAGTTCGGCGCCGTGCCGCGAGTTCGCCAGCTGCTCATCCTCGGCGCCCTGTCGGCCTTCGCCCCGCTCTCGATCGACATGTACCTGCCGGCGCTGCCGCAGCTGGCGGAGGATTTCGGCGCCGGCGCGTCGGCGATCCAGGCGACGCTCACGACCTGCCTGATCGGGCTCGCGGCCGGCCAGCTGCTGGCCGGCCCGGTGAGCGACGCGCGCGGGCGCCGGCCGCCGCTGCTGGCCGGGCTGGCGGCGTTCGCAGCGGCCTCGGCCGGCTGCGCGCTGGCGCCGTCGGCGGGCGTGCTGGCCGCGCTGCGGCTGCTGCAGGGCCTCTCCGGCGCCGCGGCGATCGTGATCGCCCGCGCGATCGTGCGCGACCGCCACCATGGCGCCGAGGCGGCACGCTACTTCGCGGTGCTGATGCTCGTCTCCGGGCTCGCGCCGGTGCTCGCCCCACTGCTCGGCGCGCAGCTGCTCGCGCTCGGCTCCTGGCGCTGGGTGTTCGTCGTGCTGGCCGCCGGCGGCGCGCTGCTGATGGCCGCCGTCGCGTTCGGGCTGCCGGAGTCGCACCCGGTCGAGCGCCGCCGCGACGGCAGCCTGCGCGACACGCTCGCCACGCTGTGGCGGCTGGCCCGCGACCCGCTGTTCGCCGGCTACACGGTCGCGATGGCGCTCGCGTTCACGGCGATGTTCGCCTACATCTCGGGCTCGCCGTTCGTGCTGCAGGACATCTACGGAGCGTCGCCGCGCGAGTTCAGCTTCATCTTCGCGGTCAACTCGCTCGGGATCGTGGCCGCCAGCCGCGCCGGCGCGCAGCTCGTGCGGCGGGTGTCGCCGCGGCGCCTGCTCGCCGCGGGCATCGCCGCCAATGCCGCGGGCGGCATCGCCCTGCTCGGCGTGACGCTGGCCGGCGGCGGCCTCGTCGCGGTGCTCGTGCCGCTGTTCGTGGTCGCCTCGAGCATCGGGCTCGTGTTCCCCAACGCCACGGCGCTCGCACTCGAGCTGCACCCGGAGGTCGCCGGCACCGCGTCGGCGGCGCTGGGCGTGACGCAGTTCGCGGTCGCCGCCGTGATCGCGCCGCTGGTCGGCATCGGCGGGGAGGGGACCGCGGTGCCGATGGCGGCCGTCATGGCGGCCTGCGGGGTCGCGGCGCTGGCGGCCATGCCGCGGCGCGTGAGAAGCTCCGCGTGAATGCGCAACGTCTTCGCCGAGCGCCGCCGGCTGCGTCGCGCCTTGGACGAATCCGAGGCGCGGATGCGAGCGGTCCTCGACGCCGCCTTCGACTGCATCGTCACGATGGACGACCAGGGCCGTGTCCTGGAGGTCAACCGCGCGCTGGAGGAGACGTTCGGCTACCGCGCGGAGGAGATGATCGGGCGTGAGCTGGCGGCGTTGATCGTGCCGCCGAAGCTGCGCGAGCAGCACCGCGAGGGCGTCGCCCGTGCCGCCACCGGCGACATCCGGCTCGACGGCCAGCGGCTGACGGCGCTCGGCATGCGCAAGGACGGCACCGAGTTCCCGATCGAGCTGATCGTGACGCGTCCCGCGCTGCCCGGCGCGCCGCTGTTCTGCGGCTACCTGCGCGACGTGACCGAGCAGCGCACCGCCGAGCGCGCCCTGCGCCAGCTCGCGGCCGAGCAGGCGGCGCTGCGGCGCGTGGCCACCGCGGTCGCCGCCGAGCGCCCGGTGTTCGGGCTCGTCACCGAGGAGGTCGCGCGGCTGCTGGGCGCCCAGAGCGCCAACCTCGTGCGCTTCGACGGGCACGGCATGGCGACCGTGGTGGGCGGCTGGAGCAGCGGCGCCACGACCAACGTCCCGGTCGGCGAGAGCGTGCGCGTCGACGGCGACACCGCCGCGGCGCGCGTGTGGCGCACCGGGGCGCCGGCGCGCGTGGAGAGCTACGAGGGGCTCGGCGGCGAGCTGGCCTCGCGGCTGCGCGAGTTCGGCTTCCGCTGCGCCGTGGCCGCCCCGATCTTCCTGTCCGGCTCGCTGTGGGGAGCGGTGATCGTGTCGTCGGTCGAGCCGGGCGCGTTCGCCCCCGACAGCGAGCAGCGGATCGCCCACTTCGCCGAGCTCGCCGCGCAGGCGCTCGCCAACGCGCAGGCGCGCGAGGACCTCGCGGCCTCCCGCGCGCGGATCGTGCAGGCCGGCGACGACGAGCGCCGGCGGCTCGAGCGCAACCTCCACGACGGCGCCCAGCAGCGGCTCGTCTCGCTGGCGCTGATGCTGCGGCTCGCGGCGCGCCGGCACGCCGGCGATCGCGACCTCGAGCGGGCCGGCGAGGAGCTCTCGCACGCACTTGAGGAGCTGCGCGAGCTGGCCCGCGGGATCCATCCCGCCGTGCTCACCGAGCGCGGGCTGGAGCCCGCCGTGCAGGCGCTGGCGGCGCGTGCGCCGCTGCCGGTGGAACTCGACGTGGCGCTGCGCGACCGCCTGCCCGGCCCGGTCGAGGCCGCCGCCTACTACGTCGTCGCCGAGGCGCTGACCAACGTCGCCAAGTACGCGCACGCATCGCTGGTGCGCGTGCACGTGGACCGCGACGACGCCCGCGCGCACGTCGAGGTCGCCGACGACGGCGTCGGCGGGGCGCGGCCCGACGCGGGCTCCGGCTTGCGCGGGCTGGCCGACCGCGTGGAGGCGCTCGGCGGCCGGCTCGGGCTCGACAGCCCCGCCGGAGCCGGCACCGTGCTGCGCGCGGAGATCCCCTGTGGCCAGTGACCTCGCGCACGCCTTCGACGCGCTCGCGGGCGCGCTCGCCGCCGGCCGGCCCGCCGATGCCGAGCTCGCGGCGCTGGGCACGCTGGTCGCCGCCGGCGACGACTTCAGCGCGCGCCGGCACGCGCTCCTGGAGGCGGCGTTCGACTCCGTGATCGCGATGGACGAGCACGGCGTGGTGCTGGAGGTCAACCGCGCCGCTGAGCGCGCGTTCGGCTACCGCGCCGCGGAGATGGTGGGGCGCCCGGTCGCCGAGCTGATCGTCCCGCCGAGCCTGCGCGACGCGCACCGGCGCGGGCTCGAGCGCTACCTGCGGACGGGCAGCGGCCCCGTGGTGGGCCGGCGGGTGGAGCTGACCGCGATGCGCGCGAGCGGCGCCGAGTTCCCGGTCGAGCTGGTCGTCACCCGCCCCGCGACGGACGGCCCGCCGGTCTTCTACGGCTATCTGCGCGACATCAGCGCGCGCCGCCGCGCCGAGGAGTCGCTGCACCGGCTCGCCGACGAGCAGGCCGCGCTGCGGCGCGTGGCCACCGCCGTCGCCGCCGATGCCGACGCCGACGCGGTGTTCGACCTCGTCAGCGAGGAGGTCGGGCGGCTGCTCGGCGCGCGCACCGCGCACATGTACCGCTACGACGCCGACGGCGGCGTGGCGACGATCGTCGGCGGCTGGGCGCTGTCGAACGAGCACCTGCTCCCGCACGGCTTCCAGATGGCGCTCGACGGCGACACCGCCACGACCCGCGTGTGGCGGACCGGCGCGCCGGCGCGCCAGGAGTCCTACGCGGGCGTCGAGGGCACGCTGGCCTCGACGCTGCGCGGCTTCGGCGTGCAGTCGGTCGTCGCCGCGCCGGTGAGCCTGGGCGGGCGGCTGTGGGGCGGCGTGGTCGTCTCGAGCATGGAGGTCGAGCCGTTCGCGCCGGACACCGAGCAGCGGATCGCCGACTTCGCCGAGCTGGCCGCGCAGGCGCTCGCCAACGCGCAGGCGCGCGCGGACCTGGCCGCGTCGCGCGCCCGCATCGTGCAGGCCGGCGACGACGAGCGCCGGCGGCTGGAGCGCAACCTCCACGACGGCGCCCAGCAGCGGCTCGTCTCGCTCGCGCTGATGCTGCGGCTCGCCGCGCGCCGCCATCCGGACGACGACCAGCTCGAGCGCGCCGCGGCCGAGCTGTCGCAGGCGCTCGAGGAGCTGCGCGAGCTGGCGCGCGGGCTGCACCCGGCGATCCTCACCGAGCACGGGCTCGAGCCGGCCGTGCAGTCGCTGGCGGCGCGCGCGCCGCTGCCGGTGGAGCTCGAGATCGAGCTCTCCGAGCGGCTCCCGGCGGCGGTGGAGGCGGCCGGCTACTACGTCGTCGCCGAGGCGCTGACCAACGTCGCCAAGTACGCGCAGGCCAGCGTGGTGGGCGTGCGCGTGGCGCGCGAGAACGGCCGCGCCCGCATCGAGGTCTCAGACGACGGCGTCGGCGGCGCCCGCTCGGGCGGCGGCGGATCGGGGCTGCGCGGGCTGGCCGACCGCGTCGAGGCGCTCGGCGGCCGGCTGGTCGTGGACAGCCCGCCGGGCGCCGGCACGACGCTGCGGGCGGAGATTCCCGCGCCATGACCTCCGGCAAACCCCCCTGCGCGCGGCCGCGCGATCGGCGACGATGCTCGCGTGCCCCGCAGCGTGCTCGTCGTCGATGACTCGGCCCCGTTTCGCGACAGCGCCCGCGCGCTGCTGCAGGCGCGCGGCTACGTCGTCGTGGGCACGGCTGCGGATGCCGCCGAGGCGCTCGCCCGCGCCGAGGCGCTGCGGCCCGACGCCGTCCTGCTCGACATCAACCTGCCGGACATGGACGGGCTGTCGGTGGCGGCGCGCCTGAACGCGGTCGTCGTGCTGGTGTCGACGCTCGAGTGCTCGGCGGCGGCGGTCGCGGCGTCCGGCGCGCGCGGCTTCGTGCCCAAGGCCGAGCTGGCTTCCCCGCGCCTCGTCGAGCTCCTGGGGCCGCCATCATCCGGGTCGTCGTCGCCGAGGACCAGGCGCTGCTGCGCCAGGGCGTCGTGCGGCTCCTGGGCGACGCCGGGTTCGAGGTCGTCGCCGAGGCCGCCGACGCGCCCGACCTGCTGCGCAAGGTCGCCGCGCACAAGCCGGACGTCGCCGTGGTCGACGTGCAGATGCCGCCCGACAACACCGACGACGGCCTGCGCGCCGCGCTGGAGATCCGCTCGCGCCAGCCGGACGTCGGCGTGCTCGTGCTCTCCCAGCACGCCGAGGAGCGCTACGCGATCGACCTGATCGGCGACAGCGCGGCGGGCGTCGGCTACCTGCTCTCCGCGTAGGACGCGCCGGCGTACTTGGCGACATTGGTCAGCGCCTCGGCGACGACGAAGTAGGCGGCGGTCTCGACCGCGCTCGGCAGGCGCTCGGGCAGCTCGGCGGCGAGCTCCAGCGGCACCGCCGAGCGGTTGGCCAGCGTCTCGAGCGCCGCGTGCAGGCCGCGCTGGGAGAGCACGGCGGGGTGGATGCCGGCGGCGAGGTCGCGCAGCTCGCCGACCGCCGCCTGCGCGTTCGCGAACGCGAGGTCGACGAGCTCGCGCGCGCCGGCCGGGTCGTGCTCCCAGCTCTCGCGCGCGAGCTGGAGCTCGAGCATCAGCGCCACCAGGCGCTGCTGCGCGCCGTCGTGGAGGTCGCGCCCGAGCCGCCGGCGCTCGGCGTCGCCGGCCTCGACGATCCGCGCGCGCGACGCACGCAGCGCCTCCAGCCGCGCGCGCAGCTCGACCTCGAGGCGCGCGTTGGCCAGCGCCAATGCCGCGGCCGCCGTCGCCTCGCGCAGCAGTTCGGGCGCGTGGCACGGCGCGCCGGCGTGGTCGAGCGCGGCGACGTCGGCCAGCTCGGTCCGCGAGCGCCCCTCGCCCGGCGCGGGAGCGGGCCGCCCGCCGGCATCGACGTAGGCGCCGCCGACCCAGTAGACGACCCGCAGCGTCGGGTCGCCGAGCGCGGCGGCGAGCGCCTCCTGCACGGCCCGCGGATCGAGCGTGAGCCGCTCGATCAGGCGCGAGACCGTCGCGGTGCGGAAGAAGCGCGTGCGCAGGAGGCCGAGCAGGAACGCGGCGGGCAGCAGCACGAAGGCCGAGAAGAACGCGATCTGGGTCGCCTTGGCGACGTCGTGGCTGGAGGCCGACTGCGTGTACGACGTCGCGGCGATCAGGGCCAGGATGACGGCGCCGAGCCCCAGCACCGGCTCCAGCCCGCGGCGCTCGAAGCGGCTCGAGCGCCGCCAGCGGCGCAGCACGATCGCCACGCCGCCGGCCAGCGCAGCGAGCCCGAGCACCGCCTGCAGCGCGTCGACGGCGTTCACGACCGCGCCGCTGTGGGCGACGAACAGCAGGCGCGCGGGCAGCGCACGCCGGGGTCGCACTCGCTGCGCCCGAACATCAGCGCCGGGAGCTGCAGCGCGCCCGCGGTGTAGGCGAGGGCGACGACCAGGCGCGACCAGCGCCCCTGCACGCGCCCGCTCGGGAAGGCGACCATCAGGTGCACGAACACGGCCAGGATCAGCGTGTCGGTGAGCGCCCCGAGCGCGAACACGAGCGGCGCGTCGGCCAGCTGCAGGCCGGTCAGCAGCGTGGTCAGCCCGACCAGCGTCATCAGTGCGCCGGTGCGGTTGTCGGGCCGCCGCAGCCGGGCGTAGGAGCCGACGGCCACGAAGCCCCAGCCGAGCGCGACGCCGAGGATGCCGATCGCTCGCCCGCCGGCGGGCAGGCGCTCGGCTCCGGGGGTGATCGCAAGTACGAACACGCCCAGCCCGAGGGCGACCAGTCCGGTGGCCGCGAGCGTCGCTTTCATCGCGCCGTGAGGCTACGGCCGCGGCGCGCCGCCCGGCAAGGGGGGTAAGCCCCCCGCCGCGCCACCCGCGCATCGCCTCGCCGAGCAGGCCGCCGGGCGCTACCCGCGCATCGCCTCGCCGAGCAGGGCGCGCGCGATCACCAGGCGCTGGATCTCCGACGTGCCCTCGTAGATCTCGGTGACCTTGGCGTCGCGGTAGTAGCGCTCGGCCGGGAACTCCTTGGTGTAGCCGTAACCGCCGAGCACCTGGATCGCCTCGCCGGTCTGGCGGCGCGCGACGGCGGACGCGAACAGCTTCGCCTGCGCGCCCTCGACGCCGTGCGGATGCCCGTGCTGCTTGAGCCGCGCGGCGCGCCACACGAGCGCCCGCGCGGCCTCGATCTCGGTCTGCATGTCCGCGAGCTTGTGCTGGATCGCCTGGAAGCGCGCGATCGGGCCGCCGAACGCGTTGCGCTCCTTGGCGTAGCCGGTCGCGACGTCGAGCGCCGCCTGCGCGATGCCGACGGCCTGCGCGGCGATCCCGATGCGCCCGCCGTCGAGCGTGCGCAGCGCGACCCGCATGCCCTCGCCCGGGGCGCCCAACCGCTCGCCGGGCGTGGCCTCGAACGCGAGGTCGGCGGTGGAGGACGAGTTGAGCCCGAGCTTCTCCTCCTCGCGCGTGACCGCGAAGCCCTCCGCGCCGGCGCGCACCAGGAACGCCGACGGCTTGCCGTCCTCCTTGGCGAACACGATGAAGGTCGAGGCGAACGAGCCGTTGGTGATCCACTGCTTGGCGCCGGTGATGCGGCGCTCGACGGCGCGCGTGCGCATCGCACCCGCGTCGCTGCCCGAGCCGGACTCGGTCAGCGCGAACGCCGACAGCTCCTCGCCGGCCGCGAGCTTCGGGACGTGCGCGGCGATCTGCTCGGCGCTGCCGTGGTTGAGGATCGGCAGCGTCCCGGCGCTGGTGTGCACGGCGACGGTGACGCCGACGCCCGCATCCGCGCGCGAGAGCTCCTCGAGCACGAGCACGTAGGCGAGGAAGTCGGCACCGGCGCCGCCGTGCTCGTCGGGCACGCACACGCCCATCAGCCCCAGCTCGCCGAGCTCCGCGAACAGCTCGCGCGGGAAGTGGTGGTCGCGATCCCAGCGGGCGGCGTTGGGCGCGATCCGCTCGTCGGCGAAGCGGCGCGCGAGGTCGCGGATCTCGCGCTGGTCGTCGGTCAGCTCGGACAGGCTCATGCCCGCAGCGCCCGGCTCAGCGCGAAGCCGCCGACCGCCGCCGCGGCCGCCGCGACCCGCAGCTTGCGGCCCAGCCGTTCGAAGCGCATGATCTCCCACCCCTCCACGCGCGCCACGCGCGCCAGTTCGGCATCCGGGTTCACGGCCACCGGGTGGCCGACGAGCCGCAGCATCGGCAGGTCGGACTCCGAGTCCGAGTACGCCCACGAGGCGGCGAGGTCGATCTCCTCGCGGACCGCGAGCTCGCGGATCGCCTGCGCCTTGCCCTCGCGGTAGTTGAACGGGCCGCCCTCGCGGCCCGTGTACACGCCGTCGACCACCTCGGCGACCGAGCCGACCGCGCCGTCGAAGGTCAGCACGACCGCCATCAGCTCGGCCATCTCCTGCGCTGCCGCGGTGCAGATGAAGATCGGGCGCCCCGCGTCCTGGTGCGCGTAGGCGAGCTCGAGCATGCGCGGGTACAGCCGCGGCAGCACGCCGGCCAGCACCGTGCCGGAGAGCCGCTGCAGGTCGCGCACCTTCGCGCCCTCGAGCATCTTGCCGACGCGCTCACGCACCGCGTCCGTCCCCGCGTCCGTCGAGCCGCGCAGGCGGAAGACGACGTTCTCCCACGCGTCGCGGGCGATGTCGCGGCGCGTGAGCATCCCCGCCTTGTACGCGGCGCGGCCGAACTGGAACGACGACGAGCCCGCGATCAGCGTGCGGTCGAGGTCGAAGAACGCGGCGCCGTGCTCTCCGTCCCGCCGGATCGCCCCGCCTCCGGGGGGCGGCGGCAGGATGTGCGGGCGCTCCGTCACCGGCTATCGCCACTGAGGCCCGGGCTGAGCATCGCGTCGCGGATCGTCACACGTGCACGATCACCGCGTCGCCCTGGCCGCCGCCGGAGCAGATCGCCGCGCAGCCGTAGCCGCCGCCCCGCCGCCGCAGCTCCAGCACCAGCGCGCCGATGATGCGCGCGCCCGACGCGCCGAGCGGATGCCCGAGCGCGACCGCGCCGCCGTTGACGTTCACGCGCTCCTCGTCGACGTTGAGCATCCGCGTCGAGTTCAGCGCGACCGACGCGAACGCCTCGTTGATCTCCCACAGGTCGATGTCCGACGGTTGCAGCCCGGCCCGGTCGAGCGCCTTCAGCGCCGCGTTGGCCGGGGTGCGGGCGAGGTAGGCGAACTCGTCGGCCACCGCCGCCTGGGCGATGATCGTGGCGAGGACCTCCTTGCCGTTGTGCTCGGCCCAGTCCTCGGAGGCGAGGATCAGCGCGCCCGCACCGTCGTTGACGCCCGGCGAGTTGCCCGCGGTGTGCGAGCCGCCCTTCATCAGGCCCGGCAGCTTGGCGAGCCCTTCGAGCGTGCTGCCGCGGCGCGGGGCCTCGTCGACCTCGATGACCGTGTCGCCCTTGCGACCGTGGATCGTGACCGGGACGATCTCCTCCGGCAGCCGGCCCTCGTCGGTGGCGGCGATCGCGCGCTCGTGGGAGCGCAGCGCCCACTTGTCCAGATCCGCGCGGGTCAGCTCGAGCTCGTCGCCGATCTCGGTCGCCTCCTCGAACATCTGCCTGCCGCTGAACGGGTTGCGCAGGCCGTCCTGGATCATCGCGTCGAGCGCCTTGACGTCGCCCAAACGGAAGCCCGAGCGGGCGCCGGGAAGCAGATATGGGGCCTGGGACATCGACTCCATGCCGCCCGCGACCCCCACGTTGACGTCGCCGGCGCGCACCGCCTGGTCGATCATCCCGACGGCGCGCATGCTCGAGGCGCAGACCTTGTTGATCGTCTCGGACGAGACCTCGAGCGGGATCCCGCCGTCGATCTGGGCCTGGCGCGAGGGGATCTGCCCCTGGCCGGCCTGCAGCACGGTGCCCATCACCACGTGGTCGATCTGCTCGGGCGCGACATCGGCGCGCGACAGCGCCTCGCGGATCGCTACGCCGCCCAGATGCGTGGCCGGGAGGGAGCTCAAGCTCCCACCGAGCTTCCCGATCGGGGTGCGGGCGGCACTGAGGATCACGGTTCGAGGCATGAGCCGAGTCTATTAACGTCGGCGCCATGCGAGTCAAATCCACCACCGATGCGCCGCCCGCGTCCGGCGCCGACACGATCGCCGTCGGCGTCTTCGAGGGCGAGGACGTGCCCCACGACCACGGGGGCGTCCTGCAGGCGCTGGTGGACTCCGGCGAGGCGCGGCGCGAGTTCCGCAAGCTCGCCGTGACGCGCGCCGAAGGCCGGCGCTACGTGCTCGTCGGGCTCGGCGCGCGCGCCGCCTTCGACCCCGAGCGGGCGCGCGTGGCCGCCGCCACGGCGCTCGGGCGAGCGCGCGAGCTCGGGACGCGCTCGCTGTGCTGGGAGGTCCCCCACCACGTCGGCGACGCCCATGCCGGCGCGCTCGTGGAGGGGACGCTGATGGCGGGCTACGCCTACCGCGCCTACAAGCCGCCGGAGGAGGACGGCCCCGGCGAGCTGATCGTCTCCGCGCACCACGACGTCGGCGCGGCGGTCGCCTTCGCCGCGGCGATCACGGAGGCCACCAACCGCGCCCGCGACCTCCAGAACGCGCCGGCCAACGAGATGACGCCGAGCGCGCTGGCCGAGCACGCCCGCTCGCTCGCGGGGGTCGAGCTGTCGGTGCTCGACCGCGCGGGGCTCGAGCAGGCGGGGATGGGCGCGTTCGCCGCGGTCGCGCGCGGCTCGGACACCGAGCCGCGTCTGATCACGCTGCGCTATGACCCGGCCGACGTCGCCGGGCCGCTGTTCGGCTTCGTCGGCAAGGCCGTGACGTTCGACTCCGGCGGGCTCTCGATCAAGCCCGCGGCGAAGATGCACGAGATGAAGTTCGACATGTGCGGCGGCGCGGCGGTGCTGGAGGCGGTCGGCGCGATCGCCGCCCTCAAGCTGCCCGTGCGCGTGCTGGGCGTCATCGGCGCGACCGAGAACCTGCCTTCCGGCCACGCCGTCAAGCCCGGCGACATCGTACGCGCGATGAACGGCACGACGATCGAGGTCAACAACACCGACGCCGAGGGCCGGCTCGTGCTCGCCGACTGCCTATCGCACGCGATCGACGGCGGCGCCGAGCGGCTCGTCGACCTCGCGACGCTGACCGGCGGGGTCGTGGTCGCGCTCGGCGACGTCTACTCGGGGCTGTTCGCCAACGACGACGTGTGGGCGGCGCAGGTCGCCGCTGCCGGCGCGCGCAGCGGGGAGCGGGTGTGGCGGATGCCGCTCGACCCCGAGTACGCGCGCATGATCGAGGGTCGCTACGCGGACATCGTCAATTCACCCGAGGCGCGCAAGGCGACCGCGATCACGGCCGCCGAGTTCCTGCACCGCTTCGCCGGCGACGTGCCGTGGGCGCACCTGGACATCGCGGGCACGGCCTACGACAGTGGCCGTCCCTACGCCCCCACCGGCGGCGCGGGCTGGGGCGTGCGGCTGCTCGTGGAGCTCGCGCGAGCAAACCCGGACGCGCCCGACATTCACTGACGCGACGCCGGCTCGCGGTTCGCGAGCCCGTCGCGCAGCGCGTTGTAGGCGCTCATCGAGCCGTGGATCCCGCCGCGGATGCTGTTCACGGCGCGGCCGATCTGGCCGAGCTCGTCCACGCCGGGATTCTCGATCCGGCGCGCCAGCGGCGTCAGCGCGCGCGAGAGGTCGCCCGCGGCGACGGCGTCGAGCGCCGCGTGCAGTTCCGGGACGTCGTGCTGCTCGATCACCGCCAGGCAGGCGAGCACCGATGCCATCGGCCGGCCGATGGCGCGGCGCGCGAGCACGCCGGTCCCCGCGGCCAGCAGCGTCGCGAGCAGTCCCGCCACGATGCCCACGGTGCGTTGCGAGGCCGATGCCGCGCGCGCCCGGGCGACCGCCTCCGCGCGGCGCTCGCCGGCCGGGGTGCCGGGGTCGGCGGGAGCCGCACTCAGTGCCTGTGAGTAGGCGCGATCGACGTTCTCGGACTGCACGAGCACGAGCGCCAGCGCGCCGAACAGGATCGCCAGGACGCCTGCGAACGCGAGGCCGAGCCTGAGCGCGAGCGTGTGTCGAGGGATGCGTGATCGCACTGGAAACCCTCATCGGCGGATGGGTCCGCGGAGTTGAGCGCCAGAATGGGGACGCGTGAGGCTCGTCGGGCTCTGGATCCTGTTGGTGGCGGTGTACGCGGCGACGCTCGGAATTCCGGCGCTGCCGGGGACGGACTACGCGGGGAACGAGCCGCATCACCTGCTGGCCGCGGAGTCGATCGTCTCAGACCACGACGTCGACCTCGCCGACGAGTACCGCGACCGCGCGTACGCCAACTGGTACCCGCGCGTCCTGCGGACCGACGGTCGAGTGGTCGGCGGGCGGCTGATGGAGCCGCACGGCATCGGCTTCGCGCTGCTGATCGCGCCCGCCTACGCGGTCGGTGGCCCGCGCGCGGTCGAGGGCGAGATGCTGGCGCTGCTGGCCTTCGCCTTCGTGCTCGGGGCGGCACTGGCACGCCGGATGGTGCCCGAACCGTGGGCCACCGCGGGCGCCGGGCTGTGCGGGCTGTCGCCGCCCGCGCTGGCCGCCAGCACGACGATCACGCCCAGCGTCCCGGCCGCGGTGGCGCTGACCGGCGCGGCGCTGTGCGCGCTGGCGATCCGGGAGCGCCCGCGGCGGCGCTACGTGGTCATGGGGACGCTGCTGCTGGCGCTCCTGCCGTGGCTCGGCTGGACCTACGTGCTGCCCGGCGCGGTCGTCGCCTGGGCGCTCGTCACCTGGACGCTGCGCGAGCGCCGGCGCCTGCCCGCGATCGTGGCCGGCGAGGCGCTGTCGGCGTCGCTGCTGTTCTACGTGACGGTCAACGACCGCTTCTACGGCGGCTTCACGCCGCGCGCGGCGGGCACGGCGGCGACGCCGCAGTTCCCGCTCGGCTACGTGGACCGCATCCCGCGGCTGGCCGGGCTCCTGCTGGATCGCGACGCGGGGCTGCTGCGGTGGGCGCCGCTGCTCGGGCTCGCCGCGTTCGCGGCCTGGCTGCTGTACCGCTCGCGGCGCGACCAGCTCGCCCGCGTCGCACCGGCTCGGCGCGAGGCGGAGGCGTGCGCGCGGCTGGCGCTCGCGATCGTGGTGGCGCAACTCGGCGTGACCGCGTTCGGTGCCGCGAGCGCCCTGCGCGGCACGAGCTTCCCGGGCATCTCGCTGGTCGCCGTGCTCCCGGCCGCCGCCGCGCTCACCGCCTGGGGGCTGCGCCACGTCCCGCGCTGGCTCGGCGCCCTGCTCGCGCTGCTGACCGTCGGGACGAGCGCGTGGCTGCTGATCGCCGAGCGCAGCGGCGACCTGCGCGGCTGGCTGGCGCTCGACACCCACCTGCCGTGGGGCCCGCTCGTCAACGTCTTCCCGAACTTCACCGGCAAGCCGCTGTGGCCCGCGCTGGCCTGCGCGCTGCTCGCTGCGGGCGTGGTCGCGCTGGTCGCGCGCGAGCGCCGGGCCGCCGGCGAGTGGCGGCGCGCCGCCGCGGCGTCGCGCACCTCGAAGGCGCTGCACTGAGGCGTGACGTTCGTCTCCTCGGACCCGGCGAGCCACGCGGCGCTGCGCGATGCGACCGCCGCGGTCGTCGACGCGCTCGCCCGCGCCGCCGCGCTGCCGGGGCCGCGGTCGGCGCTCTCTCCCTCCGAGCTCGACGCGCTGGTCGCGGGAATCGAGCCGTGCCCGGACGAGGGAGCGCCGCTGACCGCGGTGCTCGACGAGCTGGCGGGCGTGCTGGCGGGCGGGATCCGGCTCGCCGACCCGTTCTGCGTCGCGCACCTGCACCCGCCGCCGCTGCTGGCCGCGGCGGTCGCCGAGCTCGCGGTCGGCGTCACGAACCAGTCCCAGGACGCGTTCGACGCCTCGCCCGCCGGCACGCTCGTCGAGGACCGGCTGGTGCGCTGGCTGGCGCGCGCCCACGGCCTCGGCGACCAGGGCTCCGGCGTGATGACGATGGGCGGGACCGCGTCGAACCTGCTCGGGCTGCTGCTGGCACGCGACCGCGCGGGCGACGACGTCCGGCGCCGCGGCCTGCCGGACCGGCGCGACTGGCGGATCGTCGCGTCGGCCGCCGCGCACGACAGCATCCGCCGCTCCGCGGCGCTGCTCGGGCTCGGCACCGACGCGGTGATCGCCGTCGGGACCGACGAGCGCGGCGCGCTGTCGGTGCCGGCGCTCGACCGGGCGCTGGCGGGCCGCGTGATCGCGATCGTCGGCACCGCGGGGACGACCGATCTCGGCGCGATCGACCCGCTCGACGCGCTCGCGGACCGCGCGGCCGCGCTCGGCGCGTGGTTCCACGTCGACGCCGCGGTCGGCTCCGGCCTGGTCCTGTCGGAGCGCCTGCGGCCGCGCCTGCACGGGATCGAGCGCGCCGACTCCGTGACCGCGGATCTGCACAAGCTGTGGTGGCAGCCGTTCAGCGCCAGCGCGCTGCTCGTGCCCGACGTCGCCCGCCTGCGCGCCGTCCACCATGCCAGCGACTACCTCAACCGCCCCGAGGACGAGGCCGCGGGCCAGCTCAACCTCGTCGGCCGCTCGCTCGACACGTCGCGCCGCTTCGACGCGCTGAAGGTCCTGATCGCGCTGCGCGCGACCGGGCGGCGGCGGCTCGGCGAGATGGTCGACGCGGTGGTCGCGCTGACCGACTACGCGGGGCGCGCGATCGCCGCCCGGCCGCAGCTCGAGCTGCTCGCGCCGCCGTCGACCGTGATGGTCGCGTTCCGCCATCGCCACGCCGACAATGTCCGGCTCCACCGCGAGCTGTTCGCGTCCGGCCAGGCCGTGATCGGCCGCACGCGCGTGCGCGGCGAGGTGGCGCTCAAGCTCACGCTGCTCAACCCGCGGACGACGCCGGCCGACGTCGACGCGCTGCTCGACCTCATCGCGGCAGCGTCACCGGCAGCTTGACCGCGCGCGTGTCGCCGGTGCGGTTGCGCACCGTCCCCGTGACCCACGCCGTCTTGATCGAGCGCACGGGCTTGTGCAGGCGCAGATGCAGCGTGAACGTGCGCCCGGACTTCGTCACGAACGGCCCCCGCACCGTCCTGCTGCGCAGGCGGACCATCAGCCGCAGCTTGAGGGTGCAGTCCTGATCGCAGCTGGCGCGCAGCAGCACGCGGCCGCTGCGGTCCAGCCGCGGTTTGGCCATCGCGCTCAGGAACGGCGCGCGGCGCGGAGGAGGCGGCGGTGGCGACGCGATCGGCACGGGCCGCGGCACGACGAACAGCGTGAGCCGCGTCAGCGCCGACTCGCTGGCGCCGTTGCTCGCCTTGTAGAGCAGCGAGTCCTCGCCGGTGAAGCCGCTGGCGGGCGTGTAGCGGCGGCCCGACAGCGTGCCGTGGTCGGGCGGCTTGACGACGATCACGGTCAGGGTCCGTCCGCTCGGATCGACGCACGGCGGGGCGGGGAGATCGATCGGCTGCCCGGCCTGGGTCGTGACCGACGACGGCTGACACGACGGCGCCGGCGGCAGGTTGGCGGGCGCGACGGAGACGCAGGCGACGGTCACGCCCACGAGGCACGGCTGCCAGGCCGGCGCCGTCGGGCTGTCCGGTCCGCGCAGGATCGTCCGCGGGGTCCCGCCGCGGGCAGCCACGATGCGCAACTCCTGATCGTGGACGAACGCGAGCTGGGTGCCGTCGGGCGACCAGGCGGGATCGGTGTCCGGCACGTCCGAGGGCGCCGTCACGTCGGTGGGGTCGCCCTGGGCGGTCGGGATCAGCTTCAGGTTGCCGCCGAGCGCGTCCTCGTAGGCGATCGAGTCCATCGCGGGCGCCCACGCGACGCCGCCGGCGGTCGCCGCTCCGACCAGCGTGCGCGTCGCGCCGAGGTCCACGCGGACGATGAGCAGCACGCCGCCGGCGGAGTAGGCCAGCGAGGTGGCGTCCGGCGACCAGTCGGCGTCCGCCACCGGCGTGGGCGACCCGAAGGCCAGCGGCGTCAAGCCCGTCCCGTCCGCTGAGACCGACGCCGCCCGCTGGCCCGTGAGGCCGTCGAGCAGCGGTGCCGGCGAGCGCAGGAAGTCGATCCGCGCTCCGTCGGGGCTCCAGCCGGGGTGCTGGTCGTCCTGGCCGGACGCGTGGTCGGTCACCGCACGCGCCTGGCCGGACGCGACGTCGAGCACGACGATGCGCGCGCCGTGGTCGGCGTCGGCGTCGACGAGCGCGAGCCGGTTCCCGTTCGGCGACCACACGGGCTCTGAGAGCTCGTCGCCGCGCGGCGGCGTCCAGACGGTGCGCACCCCGGTCCCGTCCGGATTGAACGTGATCACGCGCTCGCCGGCGCCACGCACGACCGCCGCGAGCATCCCGTTGGAGGCGGCGCGAGCAGGGGCGTACGGCACCGCGAGTGCAGCGGCGCAGGCGAGCCCACCGACCGCTCTCCACATGGCGCGACTGTAGGGCCCGATGCGGCGGCGCCGCAACCGAACGATCGCCTACGCGTCGCCGCGTGCCGCCTGCGCGGGCTCGATCGCGCCGCGTGCCAGCACCGCGCTGGCGGCGCTCGCCGGGTCCAGCCGGCGCGCCACGACGTCGTCGAGCAGGTCCTGAACGGCGGGGTCCTCGCGCAGCGTCGCCTCGAGCTCCCGGCGCAGCCGCATCGTCGCGATCCCCAGCACCTCGTTGAGCAGGTTGCGCCGGCGGCGCTCGGACAGCATGCCCTCCTGCTCGACGTAGGCGCGGTGCGCGGCGAGCTTCTCCGCCAGCATCTCCACGCCGCTGCCGCGGGTGGCCTCGGTCTTGATGATCGGCACCCTCCAGCGGGCGTCCTGCGGCGCCAGCGAGAGCACGCCGCGGATCTCGCGCACCATCGTGTCGGTGAGCGGGTGATCGGCCTTGTTGACGACGATGATGTCCGGGATCTCCATGATGCCGGCCTTGAGCGCCTGGATCGAGTCGCCCGAGCCGGGGATCAGCACCAGCACGACGGTGTCGGCGTGGTCGATGACGTCGACCTCGGCCTGCCCGACGCCGACCGTCTCGAGCAGCACCTCGTGCTTGCCGGCCGCGTCCATCAGCAGCGCGGACTGCAGCGCCGCCTCGGCGAGCCCGCCGAGCGCGCCACGCGTCGCCATCGAGCGGATGAACACGCCCGGATCGAGGAAGTGCTCGGACAGCCGGATCCGGTCGCCGAGCAGGGCGCCGCCGCGAAACGGCGACGACGGGTCGATCGAGAGCACTGCGACCTCGCGGCCCTGCGCGCGCTGGAGCTTGATCAGCGCGCTGATCAGCGTCGACTTCCCGGCGCCGGGCGGTCCGGTGAATCCCGTGACCGCGGCCTTGCCGGTGTGCGGATAGATCGCCTTGACGAGCGCCCAGCCTTCCGGATCGTCGTCCTCCACGAGCGAGATGCCGCGCGCCAGCGCGCGCTTGTCGCCCCGCAGGAGGCGCTCGGCCAGGGAGTCCGTCATGGGCGGCGGAGGATAGTCTGGGGCGCCGATGGCGACGCTGTCCAGGTCTGCAGCCGCGCCGCCGGTACACGGCGTTCCCGCCCCGCTCCAGGGCGGGCCGCTGGCGCTTGCGCGCTTCATGTACCGCAACCGGATGCTCAACCTCGCCTACGCGCGGCTGCTCGTGCGCTGGGTCTGGCTCAAGCTCCGCTGGGGCAAGCGGCTGCAGACCGACGGCCTCTGCTTCGTCGGCCCGCACGTCAAGCTCGAGATCGGCAAGGGCGCGGTGCTCCGGCTGGGCCGCTGGTCCTGGCTCGGCCACGGCACGAAGATCCGCGTCCACGAGGGCGAGTGCGAGATCGGCGCCAAGTCCGTGCTCGGTCAGGAGTGCACGATCTCGGCCTTCCAGCACGTCTCGATCGGCCGCGAATGCGTCGTCGCCGACCGCGTGATGCTGATCGACTTCGACCACACCGCCGTCGACGTCGAGCGCACGATCCGCGTGCAGGGCATCTACAAGCGCGACGTGCGGGTCGGGTCCAACTGCTGGATCGGGTACGGCGCCTGCATCCTGCGCGGCGTGACGATCGGCGACAACACGATCGTCGGGACGAACACCGTCGTGACGAAGGATCTCCCCTCGAACGCCATCGCGGCGGGCCAGCCGGCGCGCATCCTGCGGATGCGCGCCGTGCCCGAGACGCTGCGCTGGCAGTAGCGACGCGGCTAGCGGCTGCAGACCGGCCAGGGCGCGGTGCCGCGCGCCGCGTACAGCTTCGCCGCCATCGCGTCCTGGGTCGCCCCGTCGGCCGCGGCGGGGTCGCCCGTGCCGCCCATGTCGCGCCAGGTCGCGCGGGTGAACTGGTACTTGCCGCGGTAGACCCCGTCGGCCGACACGGCCGTCGGGTTGCCGCCGGACTCGCACTGCGCGATCCTCGCGAGCACGGTCGCGGCGTCGTCGGGCGCTGGGGTGGCGCTGGCCAGCGAGCGGCTCTGCTGCGCCGTCCCGATCCCGAGCGCGGCGACCGTCGCCGGGCCCGCGATGCCGTCGGGCTTCAGGCCATGGGAACGCTGGAAGCGCTTGATGGCGCGGCGCGTCTGCGGGCCCATGACGCCGTCGGCGGGGATGCCGAGCGCGCCCTGGATCGCGGCCACGGACGGCGCCGCGGCGGTCGCTCCGCCGCTCGAGTCCTGGGCCAGCGCGCCGCCGGCGGCGAGCGTGAGCGACGCGACGAGCGTGCTCAGCAGGCTGCGGCCCCAGCGGCTGCGGCGGCGTGCGCGCAGGGCCGCGAAACGGCGGGCGCGCGAACGGCGCTGGGACTCCAGCCAGGGACTGGGGTACGGCAGATCGATTGTCGGCACGGCGGTGACTCCTTGGTCTCATCGCGCCTACGGGGTTAGCTGTCGGGCTCGCGCTAGACCTGCGCTACGCCGCCGGATGGCGGCGATTCGCCCCGGGAGCCGTACCTCCGGCTCCATCGGTTCCCCCGCTCCCGTCCGGACTGGCCGGCCGGGACTCGGCTCTTATGACGGCGGCGGACTCTACACGTCGCCCTGGCCGAAGGATCGGCCGGGTGCCCAGAGACCTTTAGGTCCGCAGCACGGCGAGCACGTCGAGCGAGCGCTCGAGCGGCCCGCGGCGCAGTGTGAAATCGCGCACGCTGATCGCGGGTGTGAAGCGGTTGTAGAACGGCTTGGTGAGGCGCAGCCCGGCGTGCACGCGGTCCCAGCCGAGGCGCTCGATCGCCACCTGATGCGCGTGCAGCTTGCGGGCGTGGAAGAGCCCGAGCAGGTCGACGCGGGGGAAGTGGCGCTCGCACAGCCGGCGGTACTCGTCGGGCCGGTACTCGCGCACGTGCCACGGGTTGCCGGAGCGCGCGGCGCCCTTGGGCGCGAGCGTGAGCACGTTCGGCGTCGACACGTACGCGACACCGTGCGGGCCGATCAGCTCGCGCACGTGCTCGAGCATCGCGTCCGGGTCCTGGACGTGCTCGATCGTCTGCAGGAACACGACGCAGTCCACGTCGCCGGTCCACAGCTCGATCATGTTGCGCTCGAACGTCACGCTCGGGTACTTGGCGCGGGCGTGCTCGAAGGCCTCGAGGTTGGCGTCGACGCCGATCACCGAACCCGCCGTGCGCGCCAGCACGGCGCTCCCGTACCCCTCGCCGCACGCCAGGTCCACGACACGGCGCCCGTGCACGCGGGCGCCGATCCACTCGTAGACGACGAGGTGGCGCTGGTACCAGTAGTTCTCCTCCGGCACGTCGGGCAGCGTGCGCTCGCCGGTCAGGTGCAACGGCGGGACGCCGGGCGGCTGGTCGCGCTGGACGTAGAGCTCAGCCACCGGCACGCATGAGGACGGAACACCAGGTCCGGAACGGCCGCCAGCCGCCGCTCACGTCCTCGAGCGGCCGCCCGTAGACCTCCTTGACGCGCTCTTTCAGTCGTGGCTCGTCGGTCGCGAGGACGTCGGTCGTGCCGACGGCGCGCAGCAGGATCAGCGCCGCGTAGAACGGCCCGATACCCGACAGCTCCTGGAGCCGCGCGAGCGCCTCGTCGGGAGCAGCCGCGAGCAGCGGCTCGCGGTCCAGCCGGCCCTCCAGCGCGGCCTCGGCGATCCCGTGCAGGCGCGGAACCTTCGCCGCCGGCAGGCCCTTGAGCTCCTCGAGCGCGAGCAGCTCGGCGGGCGCCGGGAACGTCTCCCCCAGGGCGTCGCGCAGCCGCGCCGCCTGCGCGTGGTTCGTGCGCGCCGAGATGATCGACCACGCCGCGGCTTCGTACGGCGAATGGAAGAGCACGGGCCGCAGGTAGCCCGTCTCGCGCTGGCGGGCCTCGATCACCGCGTCGCGCTCGCCGACCTCCGGGTAGCCGGTCCCGTCGTGGTCGAGCGAGAGGATCCGCGCCGCCTGGGCGATCGCCCGTTCGGGGTGCTCGGCCTCGACCGTCCCTCGCAGGACCGCGCCGTCCTGGCGCAGCGTCACGGTCGCGGGACCGCTCCAGTCGTCGACCAGGAAGCGCAGGCGCAGCTCGGCCGCGGAGCTTCCCTGCTCGGGCGCCGGGGGCCAGCCGGCGATGAAGCGCGCGGCCGACGCCAGCGTGAACGGCCCGCGGGGCTCGAGCGTGAAGTCGGCCATCAGCGCGGGAGCTTACGAGCGCGCGGCGCGGTAGGCGGCGAGCGTTCGCCTGCGCTCGACGGCGTGGTCGACGATCGGCTCGTGGTAGCCGTCGCCCGGCGCGGCGAGCTGCGCCGCCGGCACGTCGCTCAGCTCCGGTACCCAGCGGCGCACGAACGAGGCGTCCATGCGCGCTCGCCCGGGCGCCTCGCCCCGCGGGCAGCGGCTCGGCCACGGCGCGCAGCCGCCTCGACGCGGCGGTCGCGGGCCGTCGCGTACGGCGAGACGTCGGACGCGAGGTACACCGCCCCGGCGCCGTGCTCGCGCGCCAGCGCGACCAGCTCGTGCTCCGGCGCGCCATGGCGCACCGCCAGGTCGCCGCCGCGGCCGCGCAGCGCGGCGCGCAGATCGCGCAGGCATTCGAGCAGGAAGGCATGCCGGCTGGCTGACGGGAAGCGACCGCGCAGGATGGCGTCGTCGAGCACGAACACCGGCACGACCCGCTCGCAGGCCTGGAGCGCAGCGTGCAGCGACAGGTGATCGTGCACGCGCAGGTCGCGCCGGAACCAGACGAGCGCGGTGCTGGGCATGCTCCCGATACGGACTCGGATCTAGACTCGATCACGTGGAGCTGGTCCGCGACTTCCCGCTCTTCCCACTGGGTCTCGTCGCCCTCCCGGGTGAGCTCGTCCCGCTGCACATCTTCGAGGAGCGCTACAAGACGATGATGGCGCGCTGCCTGGAGGAGGAGAGCGAGTTCGGCATCGTCTGGCTCGCCGACGACGGGCTGCGGACCGTCGGCTGCGCGTGCGAGATCGCCGACGTGCTCGAGCGGATGCCGGACGGGCGGCTCAACCTCGTCGCGCGCGGCACGCGGCCGTTCCGGATCGAGGCGCGCCAGGACGAGCTCGCCTACCCCGCGGGCACGGTCGAGTTCCTCGACGATCCCCCGGAGGCGGTCGACGAAGAGGCCGCGAAGGCCGCGCACGCCGTCTACGCGGACCTGCTCGAGCAGGCGACCGACCGCACGGCCGATCACGAGGAGATCTCCGGGATGACCGCGTACGACATGGCGGCGACCGTCGAGTTCGGGCTGGACGCCAAGCAGGGCCTGCTCGACCTGCGCTCGGAGTCGGCGCGGCTGAAGCTCGTCACGCGGCTGTTCCGGGCGGCGCTCAAGCGGCTGGACTTCATCGACCGCGCGCAGGCCCGGGCGCGCTCGAACGGCAAGGTGCACTTCGCCGGCTGAGGCGGCTCAGGGACGTGTACTGAGCAGCAGCGCCTCGAGCTCCGCGTTGCCCTGCTGGCGGGCGGAGTCGAGCGCGGTGAAGCCACCGCGCTGGCGCGCCTCGGGATCCGCGCCGGCGGCGAGCAGCGCGCGGGCGGCCCCGACGTCGCCCGCGGCGGCGGCTGCGTGGAGCGGATGCACGCCGAACGTGTTGTCGGCGTCGGCGTTGGGGTCGGCGCCCGCGGCCAGCAGCAGCTTCACCGCGTCGGCGCCGCCGAAGAACGCGGCGAGGTGGATCGGCGTGAACCCGTCGCCGCCGCGGACGGCCGGGTCGGCGTCCTTGAGGCGCTCGAGATCGCCGAGCGCGGCGGCTTCGAGCGCGCCGATCTCCGCCCCGGCGCCGACGAGCGCTTCGACGGCGTCCGGCTGGCGGTGATAGAGCGCGATCAGCACCGCCGACAGGCCCTGCTCGTCGTGCGCGGAGGCGAGCGCCGGCTCGGCCGCCAGCAGCTCGCGCAGCGTCGTCACGTCCCCGGCTTTGATCGCCTCGAACACCGTCATCTAAGGTCGGTAGCAATGCTACCGACTCTCGCCACCCGGCTCCACTCCGCGGCGATCCACCTGCTGCGCGGCGTCCGGCGCGAGGACGCCGCCTCCGGGCTCCCGCCCGCGCAGCTTTCCGCGCTGTCCGTGCTGGTGTTCGGCGGCGACCAGACGCTCGGCCGGCTCGCCGCCGCCGAGCAGGTCCGCTCGCCGACGATGAGCCGGATCGTCGCGGGGCTCGAAGCCGCCGGCCTGGTGGCCCGCGCGCCGCACCCGAGCGACGCGCGCTCTTCGCTGATCGCGGCCACGCCCGTCGGCCGCGAACTGCTCGTCGCCGGGCAGCAGCGGCGCGTCGGCGTGATCGAGGAACGGCTGCGCGAGCTCTCCCCCGAGGAGCTCGCGGCGCTCGAGCGCGCGATCGGTGCGCTCGAGCGGGTGAGTCGCGGAACCTAGTGGGGCGCCCGGTGACGTTCGCCGGGTTGGCGAGTGATGCACCGTGGATGCTGCGGTGCGCCGGCGAAGGTCATTCGTACTGGTGGTACGGGTGATCTTCGCCGGTGCGGCGCAGCGCCGCGGGGCGCGCTCGAAGCCCGGTGAAGGTTGCCGGGTGCTCCACTAGCCCCGCTTGAGCCCGCAGACGTCCTCGCTGACGTCCTTGGTGAACGCGCTCAGCTGGCTGAACGCCTTGGGGAGCGGGCGCGAGGTGTCGGAGAACGCGACCGTCCCCGCCTGCATCCGCACGGTGTAGGAGAGCACGGAGCCCGGGCCGGCCGGGAGCTCCAGGTTGAGCTCGGCCTGCGGCGACAGGTCGCGCGTGAGCTGGCGAGCGGTCAGCAGCTGCTTGCCGCTGAGCGCGTGCTGGGCGCCGTTGCAGGTGACGGTGCCGTCGTCGGCGACCAGCATGGTGAGCTTGGCGTTGCGGTCGGTGCCGCTGCGCGTGACCACGAAGAGGTCGGCCGAGGGCGCGCCGCAGCCCGACAGGAGCACCGCGAGGAGCAGGACGCGCTTCATATGAAGACCAGCTCCGCGCCCTCGGTCTCGCGCAGGAACTGCGGCATCGAGATCACGCCGCCGAGGCGCTCGCTGACCTGCGCCCAGTCCGCGCCGGTGGCCTGTACGGCCGCGGCGCAGGCGAACAGCCGGCAGCCGGGCAGCTCGAGCGCGGCGTCGCGCAGGCCGGCGAGCGTCGCGGTGAACGCCTCGCGCTCGGAGTCGATCACGTGCACGCCCGGCCGGGGCTCCAGCAGCGCCCGCAGCGCGCCGAAGCCGACGAAGCCGCGCACCGTCCGGCCGTCCGCGGCCGCGGAGACGAGCAGCGAGAGCCCGGTGTAGAGGCGTTCGGGGTCGTCGGACTCGAGGATCGCAGCGAGCATCGGCTCCATCGTGCCAGAGGCAGATCCGCGCCCAGCGCGCGGCGGGCTGCGTGGCCGCCGCCGCCGGGGTCGCGGCCAGCCGCGAGGGCGGCTGCATGGCCGCCGCCCCCGGGTCGCGGCCAGCGCGCGCTCGCGCCGCGAGGGCGGGCTGCATGGCCGCCGCCGCCGCGGTCTCGGCATGATTGCCTGCACCCCGTGCCGCTGGAAATCGACGTTCGCGGCCTGCGCTGCCCGCTCCCCTACATCCGCGCCCGCATGGCGCTGGCGTCGCTGGGCGCCGGCGAGACCCTGGTCGTGCTGGCCGACGACCCCGAGGCGCGCATCGACCTCGCCGCGCTGGCGGTGGACACCGGCCGCGCGTTCGCGGCGGACGGCGAGCGCTTCACGCTCGCGCCGTCAGCCGGTCAGCAGTGACAGCAGCCCGCCGGCGTTGCGCGGGTCGACGCCGTAGCGGCGCTTGAACTCGGCGCCGCGCTTTGGGTCGGCGAGCGCCAGCGCGAGCTCCTCGCGGGTCGTGCCGAGCTGGCACGCGTAGCGGTCCAGCAGCAGCAGCGCCTGGCGCTGGACGATGCCGCCGAGCCCGCCGACGTCCGGCCCCGGCGCGCGGCACGCACGGGTTGCCGAGCACGACCGCCTCGGGCCGCTTGGGCCGCGCCACGATCGCGTAGCCGCCCGCGATCACCAGCGCGAGTGCCGCGGCGAGCGCGACGGCCCGGCGGCGGGGAAGCAGCAGCGCCGCCGCGAGCAGCGCCAGCGCCGCGGCGATCAGGTAGGGGGCGAAGAACGCGTCCTGCACGGCGCGCACGATCACGTCGTCGAGCCGCTCGCCGAGCCGGTCGTAGGCGGCGGGGTCCTTCGCGAACTCGGCGCGATGCGCCCGGACCGCGTCGCGCAGGCCGGCGCGCGGGCGCTGCGCGTCGACGCCGCCCAGCAGCGCCGGCGCGAGCGCGAGCTTCTGCAGCGGGTCGATCGGAGCGTCCAGCACGAGCGACGTGCCCTGCAGGATCGCGTGCTCGGTGCCGGTGTTCAGCCTCGCCGTGGCGACGGGCGCGAGGATCGCCAGGATCACGACGATCCCGGCGTGCCGGACGACGAGGTGCCTGGCCGCCTCTCCGACGGTGCGCTCGGTGGTGAACGCGGGCAGCGCGAGCCCCATGCCAGCGCCGGCCAGCACCTGCGGGACCACCGTCCAGGCGAGCCCGGGCAGGGGCAGGAAGGCCAGCGCCGCGGCGCCGCCCGCCAGCAGGACCGCGCCGGACGCCGCCCGCGCGCGCGGGTCGCCGCGCCCGACGGTCGCCGCCGCGACGGCGGCCAGCGGCAGGATCGTGACGCCGAGCGCCGCGTGGATCGGCGAGAGCGCGAAGCCGGCGACGAGCTCGATCACGAGCAGGAAGAGGACGGCGGTGAAGGCCGCGGCGGTGAACGCCAGCGCGGCCAGTGGCGCCGCCTCGGCCGCGGCGCCCCCGCGCTCGCCGGCCGCCGCCGCGCCGCCCGGCCCCGCGTCGCCGCCGGGCGGCCCCGCCTCGTCGCCGTGCCCGGCCTCGCCGCCTCCGCCCGCGGCACCGCCCCCGCCCGGCCCGGCCTCGTCGCCGTGCCCGGCCTCGCCGCCTCCGCCCGCGGCACCGCCGCCGCCCGGCCCGGCGTCGCCGCCGGGCGGCGCGCTCGACCACAGGCCGCCGGCCTCGCGCCCCGGCTCCGGCGCGGCCACCGGCGCCGCCGGGCTCCCCCGCGCGATCAGCGCGCACGCGATCGCGGCCGCGGCCGCGAACGGCGCCTGGACGTAGAAGATCGCGCGCCAGTCGAACACCTGCGTCAGCGCGCCGCCGATCGCCGGACCGGCGGCGGTGCCCACGAGCGCGGCGGCCAGCCACGCTCGGCGGCCCGCGCGCGAGCCGCCGGCGTCGAGCACGGCGAACGCGGCGAGCAGGCCCGCGGCGCCCCCGGCCGCCTGCAGCGCGCGCGCCACGAGCAGCGGCGCCAGCGACGAGGACAGCCCGCACGCCAGCGACGCCAGCGCGAACACGCCCAGTCCGACCGCTCCCGCCCGCGCCACCCCGAAACGGCGCAGCGCGGCCGCGGCGGGCAGGATCGCGACGGCGAGCACGAGCGCGTAGACCCCGACGATCGCCGCCACGCCGGTGATCGTGGTGTGCATCTCGACCAGCAGCGGCGGCAGCGCGAGCGCCACGATCGACGCATCGGCCAGGGCGAGTCCCGCCGCGATCGCGACGAGCGCGCGTTGGGTCGCTCGCATGCCGCTGAGCTTAGGTGGGGCGGGCGAAGTGCAGGATCGCGAGCTCGGTCGCGACGAGGTCCGGCGCCGAACCGTCGGCGTCATGGCGCTCGGCGGCCTGCGAGTTGATCTGGAGCGCGCGGTCGACCGACTCGCGCACAAGCGTCGAGATCTCGCTCAGCCCCTCGTCGTCGAGCGCCAGCGACGCGCGCCGCAACTCTGCGCCGGTGACGTCGAACCCGCCGGCGTCGGCGGCGGCGGTGACGTCGGCGAAGATCTGCTGGAGGTTCTGGCCCAGGATCCCCTGCCGGATCGAGCGCGGCAGGCGCGCCCAGTCGGCTTCGCTGAACGAGATCCGGGTCACCGCCTGGTAGAAGTGCTCGAGCGCGCCGCGCCGTGGCTCGGTCCGCAGCAGCTCGATCGCGCCGAGGTCGTGGAGCAAACGGATGTGGTAGCTGACGCGGCCGAGCGGGAGGTCGAGCTCGCGCGCCAGCTCGTTGGGGCTCGCGGTCCGCCCGTCGAGCATTCCGAGCAGTCGCTGCCGCAGCGGGTGCGAGATCGCTCTCAGGAGCGCCTCGTCAATTTCGCCTGCGTCTGACGGTAAGTTGGTCTCGGAGTCGGCCATTGGTGGGCGTCCCGTTAACAATTGCGAGCCTACGCCAACGCGTCACAAAAGTCACTAAGGAAACAGATCGAGGATCGCTTCGGCGCTGACGCGGTCGACCACACGGTCGGCGCCGGCGAGCAGCGGCTCCATTCCAGGAATCCTGCAAACACCGAGGGTCGGCATTCGCGCCGCGCGTCCCGCGGCGACCCCGGGAGCCGAGTCCTCCACCACCACGCAGCACGCGGGGCTGGCGCCTAGCCGCTCGGCGGCGAGCAGGAACATGTCCGGTGCGGGCTTGCCGTTCTCGACCTCGTCGCCCGCGATCGTGATCGCGAAGTCGAGCCCGGCGCGCGCCAGCGTGCGGTCCAGCCGCTCGCGCGGCGAGGAGGACGCGACGGCGACGGGGACCCCGCGGGCGCGCAACTCGTCGACCGCCGCCACCGCGTCCTCGAAGATCACCAGCTCCGCGTCGATCAGCGCGAACAACTCGCGCGACAGGCCGGGCCAGAACGCCTCGGCGTCCGGCAGCGAGACGCGCTCGGCGAGGTAGGCATGCGTGCGGGCGTACGGGATGCCGATGCAACTCGCGAGGTCCTCGTCGCTCACCGCGTAGCCGTACGGCGCCACCGCGCGCCGCCAGGCCTCGCCGGCCAGCGGCTCGGAGTCCACCAGCGTCCCGTCGCAGTCGAAGATCACGGCGCCCATCCGGGCGCCGAGCTTACGCGGCCAGCGCTTCGCCGAGCCGCGTCATCGCCCGCTCGTTCGCCCGCCGCATCAGCGAGCGGACCAGCGGCCCGGCCAGCCGCTCGCTCGCCGGCGCCCGCTCGTAGGCGAGCTCGAACTGCACCAGCGTGCGACCGGGACCGGCCTCGGAGAGCGTGTAGGTGCCGCGCGTGAGGCGCCGGCCCCTCGCGCCCACGGAGCGTTCGACGATCTTGCGCGGCGCTTCGGCATCGATCACTTCGAGCTCGATCCAGTCGCTGCTGCCACCGGCCTTCGCCCGCATCCGCGCGCGGGCGCCGACGCCGGCGGGAGGCCCGGAGAGCGTCCAGTCGAGCAGGAAGTGGTCGGTGAACCGCTGATGGTTTTCAAGCACGTCGAGGTAGGCGTAGACCTCGTCGAGCGGGCGGTCGACGATGACCGAGACGGTGACGGGCTTCATGATGTGACACGGTGTCGCATGTTGCTCAATGTGCCATGATTGCGACACAGTGTCAAGGGCTGTGTCACAACAACGCGTGCCGCGCGCCGAGGCGCGGCAGCGGATCGTCGACGCGACGGGGCGCCTGCTCGAGCGCATGCGCTTCCGCGACCTCACCGTGGAGGCCGTGATGGCCGAGGCCGGGCTGGCGCGCACGGTCTTCTACCGCCACTTCGACTCGCTCGCCGACCTCGTGCTCGGCCTCGTCGACGACGCCGTCGAGCGCGCCGCAGAGGTCGCGCGGACGGCGCCGGCGCCCGAGGCGCCCGACGTCCTGCGCGGGATGCTCGAGCAGGGCGTCGAGCTCTACGCGCGCCACGGCCACCTGATCGCCGCGGTCGCCGAGGCGGCGCACCACGACCCCGCCGTCGACGCCGCGTACCACGAGGCCTTCGAGCGCAGCGTCGACACTACGGCCGCACTGCTCGCCGAGGGCGTGGCGAACGGCCACTACGTCGTCGAGCCGCGCCCGCTCGCCCGCGCGCTCATGCACCTCAACGTCGGCTACCTGCTGGACACGACCGATCGCGACGAGGCGCTGCGCACGCTGTGGACGATCTGGGGACGTGTGCTGCGCGTCGAGGGGGCATGATCTGAGGCGATGCGCGCGACTGTGATCACGAAGCACGGCGGCCCGGAAGTCCTGGAGCTGCGCGACGAGCCCGAGCCGCAGCCCGGCGACGGCGAGCTGCTGGTGGCGCTGGAGGCCGCCGGCGTCAATTACCGCGACGTCTACGAGCGGGCCGGCCGCGGCTACGCGGGACACAGCCGGCCGCCGCTGATCGGCGGCGTCGAGGGCGCCGGCACGGTGCTCGAGTCGCACTCGAGCGACTTCGCCGCCGGCGACCGCGTCGGCTGGGTGGCGGCGCCCGGCAGCTATGCCGAGCGGGTCGTCGTGCCCGCCGCGGGCGCGGTGGCGCTCCCGCCCGGCTGCTCGGGCGAGCTCGCCGCGGCGGCACTGCTGCAGGGCATGACCGCCCACTACCTGTGCGTCTCGACGTACCCCGTGCAGCCCGGCGACGACGTGCTCATCCACGCGGCGGCGGGTGGCGTCGGCCTGCTGCTCACGCAGCTCGTGAAGCTGCGCGGCGGCCGTGTGATCGCGACCACGTCGGGCGGCGAGAAGACCGTGCTGGCGTCCAAGGCGGGCGCTGACGACGTGATCGGCTACGACGGGTTCGCCGAGCGCGTGAAGGAGCTCACGGACGGCAAGGGCGTCGAGGTGGTCTACGACGCCGTCGCCAAGGACACACTCGACGGCAGCCTGGCCTCGCTCAAGCCCCGCGGCATGCTCGTGCTCTATGGCCAGGCGTCGGGCGCCGCTCCCCCCTACCAGCTCGATGACCTGCGCGCCGGCTCGTACTACGTGACGCGGCCGGGCCTGCCGGCCTACACCGCGACGCGCGAGGAGCTGCTGTGGCGCGCGGACGAGGTGCTGGCCCGGATCGCGTCCGGCGGGCTCGCCGTGCGGATCGGCGGGCGCTACCCGCTCGCGGACGCGGCGCGCGCCCACGCGGACCTCGAGGCGCGCCGAAGCACCGGGAAGTTGCTTCTCGTCCCCTGACGTATCAGCCGACGAACCACGCGCTCTAGTGAACGTCGCCGCGGATCGGCGACGCCCCATCGATCGTCATGTCCCCGCGCGTACACCAGAAGCAGGTCCAGAGGGTCCGGACCCGTCTGGTACGTTCGCGCTGTCGAGGCCTAAGGGAGACCGCCGTGTCGGATGTGGCGCAGCTCGTGAGCGCCGCCGCTCAAGGAGACCAGTCAGCGTGGAACCGGCTTGTTGACCGGTACAACGCGCTGGTCTGGTCCGTCGCGCGATCCTTCCGACTGACGCCGGTCGACGCCTCCGACGTCGTGCAGACGACGTGGCTGCGCCTGGTCGAGAACCTCGACCGCCTGCAGGAGCCCGAGCGCGTGGGCAGCTGGCTCGCCACGACGGCGCGCCGCGAGTCCCTGCGCACGCTGCGGCTGTCCGCCCGCCAGACGCCCACGGAGACGCTCCCCGAGACGCCGACCGACGTCCCCGTGGACGCCGGCCTGCTGGCCAGGGAACGCGACCAGGCGCTGTGGCGGGCCTTCGGCGAGCTCAACGAGCGCTGCCGCGGCCTGCTGCGGATCCTCGTCGCCGAGCCGCCGCCGAGCTACGAGGAGATCAGCGCCGCGCTCGACATGCCGATCGGCAGCATCGGTCCGACCCGCCAAAGGTGCCTCGAGCGCCTCCGGGGGCTGGCGGAAGGTGCCGGGGTCTCGGCCAGTGACCGGAGGGAATGGGAATGATCGAGGACGAGCTGCGCGAGCTGGTACGCCGGATGGACCCGGTGCCGGACGCGCTCGACGAGGCGGCGCGCGTCGCCTTCACCTGGCGGACGATCGACGCCGAACTGGCCGAGCTGATGCTGGACAGCTTCGAGTCCGAGCTGGCGGTGCGCGGCGGCGCCGGCCCGCGGACGTTGAGCTTCGAGGCGCCGCAGCTGCTGATCGAGCTCGAGGTGAGTGCCGGCGAGGGCCGCGAGCGCAGCCTCGCCGGGCAGCTCCTTCCGCCCGCGCCCGCGACGGTCGCGGTCGAGCAGGGGCCGGGCGAGCTCGTCACGACCGAGGCCGACGAGCTCGGCCGCTTCAGCTTCCAGGGCCTGCACGCCGGCCCCGCCCGCGTGCGCGTGAGCATCGCCGCGGGCGAGGTCGCGACGCCCTGGACCTCGCTCTAGGCCGCATCGCCCAGAGGGCGAAGCTCCGCGTAGCGACAGGGGAATTCGCTAGAAGACCTCGTCGACCAGCACGGCCAGCGGGAAGTCCGGCTGCGGCGCCGCCGGGAACGTCGAGAGCATCAGCGCCTGCCCCTCGGCCGCCGTCGCCAGCCCGTTGCGTGACATCAGCCGCGCCAGCACGGCGGCGGTGATCGGCGTAGAGAACGATGTTCCGTCCCACGCCGCCCAGCCGTCGAACACGATCGTCGGGTCCGTCGACGCGGGCGCGTTGCCCTGCGCGGCCTTGGACTTGCCGCGCGCGAACGTCGACTGCTGGTTGGTGCCGCGCGCGGCGGCATCGACCCACCAGCCGTAGTCGCTGTAGTCCGCGCGATGCCAGGCGCCGCCCTTGTCGGGCTCGACGGCGCCGACGGCGACGACCTGCTTGAACGCCGCGGGCCAGAACGGGCGCGGCTCGCCCCAGTTGCCGGCCGCGGCGACGACCGCGCCGCCCTGCTTGCGCATCGCCTTCAGCGCGGTGGCGATCGCGAGCGGGCCGGAGTCGTCGTCGGTGTAGCCGCCGAGCGAGAGGTTGACGATGTCGACGTCCTGCGGCAGCTGCTCCATCGCGGCGGCGACCGTCAGGTCGTCGCCCACGCCCTGGGAGTCGAGCACCCTGACGACGTAGACCTCCGCCGCGGGGGCGACCTGCAGGATCAGTCCGGCGACGAACGTGCCGTGGCCGGATTCGGCATCGGCATAGCCGTCGCCGTCGACGTCCCAGGTGTCCGCCGTCCCCGCGGGATGCTGGACGGCGGTGAGCCAGGGATGGTCGAACAGCCCGGTGTCGAGCACGGCGATCTTCACGCCCTTGCCGTCGCCGGCGCGCTTGGTGCGCAGCGGCAGCGCCGCGGGGAGCTTCGCGACGCGCACCGAGGAGCCGCAGCCGCCCTGCATCCGCGGCTCGCCCGTGAGCGTGATCCCCTCGCCCACGAACACGTGGTTCGGCGCGACCTTGACCGGCCCCTGGGGACGGCTGGCGGTCGCCCGGCGCACGGTGGCGAGCGCCGCCAGCACCTCCCGGACGGGGTCGTCGGTCGTCGGCATCTTCGTGAACAGCGTCACGCCGAACGGGCGCTGGACCACGGCGCCGGTCGGGCCCGGAGCGTCCGCCGCCTTCCAGCCGGTCAGGACGCGGGCGACGTCGTCGGCATCGCCGGGGGCCGCGAGGATCTGACCCGGGCGCAGCAGGAAACGGTTCTTGGCATCGTGATTGACGGCGACGCGGCGCGGGTCCCAGTGCGACGGGAGCTGGTCGGAGGGCTGCATGGGGCGCCAGCCTCTCCGATCCGGCGGGTGGCGAGCAACCCTCCTGAGGGGGATGACGGCCACCCCCGCGGTGCGAGAGGCTGTGCCGGTGACCGCGATGCTCGATCGCGCCGAGGAGGCCGTGCGGCTGGCGTCGGCCGACGCGCGCGCCGCGCGGCGGCTGGCGGACGAGGCGCTCGGCGCCGACGAGCCCGAGGCGCGCTCGGTCGCGCACCGCGCGGTCGGGCTGGCGGCGGTCGAGCTCGGCGACGCGGACGCCGCGGTGGCCGCGCTGCGCCAGGCGGTGTCGATCGCCGACGCGGCGGGCCTGGCGGCGCGTGCGGGCGAGGCGCGGATGAGCCTCACCTGGGCGCTGACGCTGCAGGGGTCGCCATCCGAGGCGCTCGCCGAGGCCGACCTCGCAGAGCCGCTGCTGGAGGGGACGGCCCGCGCCCGGCTGCAGATGCAGCGGGCGATGGTGCTGCACAAGATGGGCCGGCTCGAGGAGGCGCTGGACGGATACCGGCGCCCGCTCGCCTCCTTCCGGCGCTCGGGCGACGTGCTGTGGGAGGCGCGCGCGCTGTGCAACCGCGGCGTGCTGCAGGTCTACCGCGGCGCGCTCGGCGCCGCCGAGGCCGACTTCGAGCGCGCGGAGGCGCTGCACGAGTCGATCGGGCAGCAGCTCGCCGCGACCCAGGTGCGCCAGAACCGCGGGTGGGTCGCTACGCGCCGCGGCGACGTCCCGCGCGCGCTCGAGTTCTACGACCGCGCCGAGGCCGAGTACCGCGCGCACGGCGTGCCGCTGGCGCTGCTGTTGATGGATCGCTGCGAGGTGCTGCTCTCGGCGCGGCTGACCGCCGAGGCGCGCGCGGCGGCGACCCGCGCGGCCGCCGAGCTGGCCGAGACGGGGATGGGGTCCGACCTCGCCGAGGCGCAGTTGCTGTGCGCCCAGGCCGAGCTGCTCGCGGGCGACGCGGCGAGCGCCCACGCGCACGCCGCGCTTGCGGACCGCACGTTCACGCGCCAGCACCGCACGTCCTGGGCCGCGCTCGCGCGCTCGGCCGCCGCGCGCGCCGCCTGGCTGCGAGTCGAGTTGTCGGTCTCGAGACCGACAACTCGACTCGCAGCGCGCTGGAGGGAGCGCTCGGCGCCGCGCGACGGGCGCTGCGGGCGCTGGAGGCGACCGGCCGGGTGGAGACGCTGGACGCGCGGCTGATCGCCGGCCGCGCGGCGCTCGCGCTGGGCCGGACGCGGCTCGCCGAGCGCCAGCTCGAGCTCGCGGCGGGCGAGCGCGCCCGCGGGCCGGTCCAGGTGCGCACGCGCGCGTGGCACGCGGCGGCGCTGCTGCGGCTCGCGCGCGGCGACCGGCGCGGGGCAAGCGCGGCGGTGGCCGCGGGCCTGCGCGCGCTGGAGGCGCACCGGCTCACGCTCGGCGCGACGGAGCTGCGCGCGCATGCGTCGGGCCACGGCGAGGAGCTGGCCACGCTCGGGCTGCGGCTCGCGGTCGAGTCCGGCTCCGCGCAGCGCGTGCTGGCGGCGGCCGAGCGGCGCCGCGCGGCGAGCCTGCTGTTGCGCCCCGCGCGCCCGCCGGACGATGCCGACCTGGCGGCGGAGCTCGAGGAGCTGCGGCGCGTGACCGCCGCCCTCGACGACGCGCTGCGCGAGGGAGCGCCGGCGCCGGACCTGCTGCGCCGCCAGGCCGCGCTCGAGGCGTCCGTCCGCCGCCGCGCGCTGCGCGCGCGGGGCGAGCCGGCGGCGCGCGGCGGCGAGACCGCGGCCCGCGGCCTGCGGCTCGGGGCGCTGGACCTCGATGTGATCGGCGACCACGCGCTGGTGGAGCTGTTCCAACTCGACGGGCGGCTGCACGCCGTGACCCTTGCGGGCGGGCGGACGCGCTGGGTCGCGCTCGGCGAGGCCGAAGCGGCCGAGCGCGAGCTGGCTTCGCTGCGGCTCGCGCTGCGCAGCCTCGCGATGGCCAAGCCCGGCTCGCGGACCGCGGACGGAATGGCCGACCTCACCGCCCGCGTGGCCGCTCGGCTCGACGAGGCGCTGCGCGGGCCGCTGCTCAAGCACCTCGGCGACCGCCCGCTCGTGCTCGTCCCCACCGGCGCGCTGCACGTGCTTCCGTGGTCGCTGCTGCCCTCGCTCGCCGACCGGCCGCTGACGGTCGCGCCGAGCCTGCGCCTGTGGACGAGGGCGGCGCGCCGCCAGACCCCGGCCGGACCGCCGTCGGTGCTCGTGGCCGGACCCGGGCTGCCGGAGGCCGGCGCGGAGATCGAGACGCTGAGCCGGCGCCACCCGGACGCGATCTGCCTGACCGGCGAGCAGGCCACGGTGGCCGCGGTGGCGGCCGCGCTGGACGGCGCCGACTCCGCCCACATCGCCGCCCACGGCCGCTTCCGCGACGACAACCCGCAGTTCTCGAGCCTGCAGCTCGCCGACGGGGCGCTGACCGTCTACGACCTCGAGCGCCTGCAACGCCCACCCGCGAGGCTCGTCCTGTCGAGCTGCGAATCCGGGCTCTCCGCCGTCCACGCCGGCGACGAGCTGATGGGGTTCACGGCCGCCATGCTCGGCCTGGGCACGGCGACGGTGATCGCGGCGGTCGTCCCCGTGCCCGACGCGGCGACGCGCGGCCTGATGCTCGCCCTCGACGCGCAGCTGAGCGCCGGGACCGCCCCCGCCGAAGCGCTCGTGAAGGCGCGCGACCACGCCGCCGGCGCCGCCCGCGACGCATTCGCGTGTTTCGGAGCGGGCTGACGCCACTACAGTGGAGCGGGTGCTCCCAAAACAGCTGCGCTCGTCGATCGAGCTGGTCCTGATCGTCGCCGTGGCACTGTTCTTCGCGCTGACCATCCAGGCCTTCGCCATCAAGCCGTACCGGATCCCGTCGGGCTCGATGCTGCCGACGCTCAAGATCGGGCAGCGGATCCTCGTCGACCGCGCCAGCCACCGCCTCGGCGCCGACCCGAAGATCGGCGACATCACGGTCTTCACGCCGCCCAAGGGCGCCGAGACGGGCGCCTGCGGGGACCCCGGCGAGGGCCCGTTCTATGACGGCGGCCCCGCCACCCGCCGCTCGTGCGCGAAGCCCACGCCCCAGCAGGCGAGCACGACGTTCGTCAAGCGCGTCGTCGGCCTGCCCGGCGACACGATCGCGGTCGTCAACGGCCACGTCGTCCGCAACGGCAAGCTCGCCAAGGAGCCGTTCGCGTCCTCCTGCGGCGGCGGGGACTGCAACCTCGCGCCGATCAAGGTGCCGGTGGGCGACTACTTCCTGATGGGCGACAATCGCGGCAACTCCGACGACAGCCGCTTCTGGGGCCCGGTCCCGCGCTCCTGGATCATCGGCAAGGCGATCGCCACCTACTGGCCGCCCGGCAAGCTCGGCGGCGTCTGAGGAGTGGGGCCGCCAGGCGCGGCCCCACTCTCCGGAGCGGCTACGGGTGCTGCGTGGACAGCGTGAACGTCACCGCCGCGCTGTAGGTGCCGGTGCGCAGCGGCTCGTTCGCCCCGATCGACTGCTTGAAGCCGATCGTGAACGCGTCGTTGCTCGCCGGCGCATCCCACGCGAGCTTGCCGGGCGTGACCAGCACCGGCTGCGCGAGGCCGAACGCCCCGTTGCGCAGTGTCGCGTCCGAGACGCTGAGCGCGGCGTCGCCGGCCGTCGACGTCACGTTGGCGCTCGTCGACGCCGTGTAGTCGCGCGCCACGCCCGGCGTGAACGCCCCGAATGTCGCCGGGGCGCCGAGCGTGAGCGAGAGCACGGCCGGCACGTCGCCGCCCGCACTCCCGCCGGCGCCGACGTGGGTGACCTGCAGGTGGATCGTCTTCGTCGCGACGATCGGCGCGAGCGAGTCCGGCCCCGTGTATTCGCGCATCGAGTCGTTGGTCACGCGCACCGTGACGTCGCCGGAGTGCAGCGCGGTCAGCCGGCCCGTCGCCGGGTCCAGAACGGCGTCCTTGCCGGCGCCGTCACCGCCGATCGCCAGGTTGTCCGACCCGCTCCAGTGCACCGACATCGGGTAGCGCAACGGCACGACGCGAGTCCCAGCCGAGACGCCCTCGGGCTGCACGATCGAGCCGCCGACCACGGCGCTGTCGCCGACCTCCATCACCGCCGGCGCGTCGAGCGAGATCGACTGCGCGAACGCCCGCACGTCGGCGGTCAGCCACTGCTGCGACGCGGACGCGTCCTGGTCGATGTGCCAGTCCAGCCAGCCCGTGAAGCCGCCGCGGTCCGGCGTCCCGTACGGATCCTTGCCCGATGACGGCATCACCGTGTACGGCACGCCCTCGATCCGGTGCACGTCGGCGATCTGCGCGTGCGAGCCGACCATCGCCACGCCCTTGCCGGACGCCGCCCGGAAGTCCGACAGCAGCTTCTCGACCAGCGCGACCTCGGTGCGGTCGCCGAGCTGGCTCGCGTCGACCTCGGCCGGATCGTCGACCGGGTGGTGCGCGAACACCATCACGTTCTTGACCGCCGGGTCGTGGGCGGCGTCGTCGAGCGCCGCCTGCAGCATCGGCAGCTGCGCCCAGGCCGTCCCGCGCAACGTGCCGTACGAGCTGGCGAGCAGGATGAACCGCGTCCCGTGGTGGTCGAACGTGCCGTACGGCTGCCCGAACTCGGCGGTGAACGGCGCCAGGTCGCCCTGCCCGGAGGCGCGGTAGGACTCGTGGTTGCCCGGGACGTAGTAACACGGCGTCGTGTCGGCGGTCGGCGCCGGCGTGCCGTCGGTGCCGATCGTCGAGGTCAGCGGGATGAGCCGGCAGCCGCCCTGCTCGAGCGTCTGGCGCGCGAGCGTCATGTCCGGCGCCGCGCCGAGGTCGGTCACATCGCCGTTGAGCACGATCAGGTCCGGGTGCGTCGCCCGCATGCGCTCCAGTGCCGCGACGCCGACCTTCGCCAGCGCCGGGTTGGCGGCCGTGAACTGGATGTCGGAGATCGCCCCGAAGTGCCAGTCGTCCCTGCCGTTGGTCGTGCCGTCGGGTGAGATCAGCGCGTCCGGCTTGAGCGGATCGAGCGGCGGACTGGCGACCGTCGCCGAGACGTCCTCGTCGATCGCCTCGTACCTGACCACGCCGTCCTTCTGGTTGGCGACGTTGGTCTCGATCACCTGGGTCGAGGAGACCGTGACCGGGAACGTCGTGGATGCCGGGAACGCGAACACGAGGTCGTTCTCCCCAGCCTTGATCGGCGAGCCCAGCGGCCCGCTGCTGACGCCCTTCGCGTCGCGGTAGGAGATGTAGGAGAACTGCAGCGCCTGCGTCGAGTTGAGCCGCAGGTGCACGCGCAGCGGCGCGCCCGGGAGCGTGATCGCGAACCCCGACTTGGCGCTCAGCCCCGAGTTGCGCTCAGCCGTGTACGTCAGCGTCAGGTAGCCGTCACCGCCAGCCCGAGCGTCTGGTTGGCCGCCGACGTGCCGTTGACGTTCCAGCGCGCGACCTCGTCGGCGTGGTTGAACCGGTACACGTTCTGCGTGACCACGCCGATCGTGACCGCGACCTGCTCGTCCTGGTCAGCGACCTTGACGTCGAGCGTCGTCCCGCCGGCCTTCAGCGGCGTGACCTTCAGCTGGCCCGCCGCGGTCTGCTCGATCTTGAGCACGTCGTGGTCGTAGCCGAGCGTCATGTCCTGCAGCTCGATCGGCGCCGCGTAGCCCTGGTCGTCACGGCCGTTGACCTTCAGCGTTTGCGCGAGGTCGGGCGTCGCGTCGGCGAACGAGAGCCGGTTGGAGGAGAGCTCGAGCGTCCGCAGCGGGTGCAGGACGCGGACCTTGGTGTCGGCGTGGGCGCTGCCCGCGGACGCGCTCACGGTGATGTCGCCGGTCGCGTCGGACGGCGCGTGCACGACGCCGCCGGGCGCGCCCGACCACGTGACCGCGGCGTCGACCGGCGCCTCGTCGTCGTCGACGGCCTTCGCCGTGAGCGTCGTGTGCAGGCCGGGGAAGATGCGCGCGCCGTCGGGGAGCACGAGCTGCTCGGCCTTGCCGTCCCCGGGCTTGACGAACACGCCGATGCCCGTCGGATCGGCCCGCTCATGGCCGTCCGACGGTGTGTTGCGGACGGTCACGGCGCGCTCGCCGAGCGCGCCCGCGACCATCGTGGTCGAGCCGCCGCCGTCGAGGTTCACGCCCCAGTCGGCGCCCAGCGCCAGCAGCATGTTCGCGGTCTGCACGAGCGTCGTGCCGGGCACGTCGGTCTGGCGGCCGTCCGTCGTCAGCAGGAACATCGTCCGGCCGCCGTCCTTGAACCCGATCGCCGTGCGCGGCGCGACCGACGTGTCGCCCTGGGAGATCGCCCTGCCGTCGCTGACCAGCGGCTTGTTGGTCCCGATCGCCCACTGCAGGTCGCTGGGGCTCTTGAGCCCGTAGCTGAGCGTCACCGCGTCGCCCGGCGCCAGCGCCTTGAGCGCGGTGGCCGCGCTGTCTCGCCCGACGAGGTAGAAGCCGTTGGCCGGGATCGCGCCCGCGCCGGCGGTCGCGCTGAACTGCACGACCTTGCCGTCCTGGACGAGCACCTCGGCGACGTTCGTCGCGCCCGCCAGGCCGCGTGCGCGAGTCGCCGTGCCCCACGCGGACGTGTAGGCGACGAGCCCGTTGGCGGGGATGCCGCCGGCGTCGGCGGCGTTGAGCGAGAGGACCGGCGTGTCCGTGCCCTTGAGGCTGGCCTCGGCCTGCAGCGTCAGGTCGACGAGCTGGCCGATCCCGGCCTTGGTGACGCCGACGTGCGACCAGCCGCCGATGTCGGGGCTCTTGATCAGCGTGCCGCCCTGGAGCTCGCCGCCGGTCGACGCGTTCGTGCTGTCGATGTCGAAGAAGTCGCCGTTGACGCCCGCCGCGGCGCCGGCGCGGTTGGCCTGCGAGGACAGCGCCTCGCCCGCAGCGACCGACGGCGCGGTCAGCAGGTCGGACTTCACCGCCGGGTTGGCGAGGTCGACCTTGAGGACCTGCTCGTCGTACCAGCCGCTCGAGTCGAGGAACTTGTAGTGGCTGAGCGCGATGCCCGGCCCGACCGGCTCGGTCTGGTCGATCAGGTCGAGCTGCGCATGGGCGGCCGCCGGCGCGGCCAGCGCGACCACCACGGTCGCGAGGATTGTTCGGAGTCCGAGCATCGTGTGCGATCCAACCGAACGCACGCGACCGCCTCGTCATCGCCGCGTGAACCCCTCGTGATCAGTTGGTGACCACGGCAGCGGTGCCGCAGGTGGCGAGGGCGAGGGCCAGATCCTCCACGCCACGCAACCGCGGATGATCACGATCGATCACGATCGCCCGCGGCGGCTCGATCCCCAGGCAGTGAGCGCCCGCACGCGCGAGCTCGGCCCACAGATCGCCGTGGTGGGCGAGCAGCGCATGGCGCGTGCGGCGCTCGCGCCGCGCCAGCGTCTCGAGCTCGCGCACCTCCTCGAACGCGTCGAGAACGATGTTCTCATCGGTCCCGATCGCGAGCGGCACGCCCGCGTCGCGGTAGGCGAGCGCGGGCGGGAAGCCGTCGCCGAGGTTGCCCTCGGTCGTCGGGCACGAGATCACGGTCGCACCCGAGCGCGCGAGCAGCGCGATGTCGCGCTCCGAGACGTGGATGCCGTGCACGACGCCGGCCAGCGGGCCGAGGAACCCGGTGCGGTCGAGCAGCTCGATCGGCGAGCAGCCGTGCTCGGCGACGCACTCCTCGACCTCGCGCGGCTGCTCGGACGCGTGCACGTGGCGCACGACGCCGCGCGCGTCGCTGTACTCGGCGATCGCCCGCAGCCAGTCCGCGGGGACGGCGCGAACCGAGTGCGCGGCGACGCCGTGGCCGAGCGCGTCGACGCGCTCCAGGAACGTCTCGACGTCGGGATCGCAGAAGCGCCGCTGGCCGGGCTCCGCCGCGCGCCCGAACCCGGCGCGGTGGTACGCGGCGGGCAGCAGCCGGATGACCAGGCCGGCGTCGCGCGCCGCGGCCTCGACCGCGCGCGCCATCGCGTTGGGATCGGCGTACGGCGTCCCGTCGGGCTCGTGGTGGACGTAGTGGAACTCGCCCACCGCGCCGTACCCGGCCGCGCGCATCTCGTCGTATGTGCGCCGCGCCACCTCGTACATCGAGTCCGGGTCCAGCGACGTCGCGAGCGCGTACATCGCCTCGCGCCAGCCCCAGAAGTCGTCGTCGAAGCGCTCGCCGGCGCCGCGCAGGTCGCGCTGGAACGCGTGCGAGTGCGCGGAGATCATCGCCGGAACGCTCACGGGCGCCGCCACACGACCTCCCCGGCGACGATCACGGCCACGACCGGGTCATGCCCGAAGCGGTACGGCAGGTGCTCGACCGGCCCGTCGAGCACGAGCACGTCGGCGCGCTTGCCGACCTCGAGCGAGCCGCGATCGGCGAGTCCGAGCACCCACGCGGCGTTGAGCGTCGACGCCGCGAGCGCCTCGCGCACGCTCCAGCCGTAGCGCCGCACCGCGAGCCCGATCACCAGCGGCATCGAGGCGACGGGTGACGTGCCGGGATTGCAGTCCGTGGCCAGCACGCAGATCGCGCCCGCGTCGGCCAGCGCCCGCGCGGGCGGCGTGCGCTCGGCGCCCAGGAACTCGGCGCCCGGCAGCAGCACGGCCGCGCACTCGGCGCGCGCGAGCGGTGCGATGTCGTCCGGGTGCAGGCACGCCAGATGGTCGACCGAGCGCGCGCCCGCCTCGAGCGCCACCGGCACCGAGCGATGCGTCGCGAACTGCTCGACGTGCGCGCGCAGCGGCACGCGCTCGCGCCGAGCGATCTCGCCCAGCCGCGCGAGGTCCTCGTTGCGGAACGCGACCGACTCGACGTAGATGTCCAGGGCGTCGACCTGCGCGCGCGCCGCCAGGTCCTCGACGTCGTCCATCCACGTGGCGGGCGTGTGGCCCGGCGGGACGCTGTGGGCGAACAGCCCGGTGACGCGGTCCAGCGGCAGCTCGCGCCCGAGGTCCACGAGCCGCAGCTCGGCCTCGATCGTCAGCCCGTACCCGGTCTTGCCCTCGACCGTCGTGGTGCCGAGCCGCAGCATCTCCGCGCGCACCGCCCGCGCCTGCGCCAGCACCGCCGCGTCCGACGACTCGGCCAGCATCCGCGCCGAGGCCCCGATCCCGCCGCCGGAGCGCGCGATCTCCTCGTACGGGACGCCGGTGACCTTCATCTCGTACTCGTCCGCGCGCCAGCCGGCGAACGGCAGATGCGTGTGGCAGTCGACGAAGCCGGGGATGACCGCGCCGGCCCCCGCGTCGATGATCTCGTCGGCGCCCGGATCGTCCTCGAACGCCGCGATCAGGCCTTCGCGGATCGCCAGCTCGCCCGGCCGCGACGTGAACACCGGCTTGTACGGCACGCCCTCGACGGGCCGCAGGACCTGGCCCGCGTTGCGGATCGAGACGCTCATCGCATAGGTATCCGTACCCCGAGACGGTCCGCGGCGTCGAGCGCGTCCGGGTAGCCGGCGTCGGCATGACGCACGATCCCCATCCCCGGATCGGCCAGCAGCGTGCGCCGGATCCGCTCCCCCGCGAGCGCGGTCCCGTCGGCCACGCACACCTGTCCCGCGTGCAGCGACTTGCCCATGCCGACGCCGCCGCCGTGATGGAAGGAGACCCAGCTCGCGCCCGTGGCGACGTTGAGCATCGCGTTCAGCAGCGGCCAGTCGGCGACGGCGTCGCTGCCGTCGCGCATCGACTCGGTCTCGCGCTGCGGCGAGGCGACCGAGCCGGCGTCGAGGTGGTCGCGCCCGATCACGATCGGCCCCCGCAGCTCGCCCGCGGCGACCATCTCGTTGAAGCGCACGCCGGCGACGTGGCGCTCTCCGTAGCCGAGCCAGCAGATCCGCGCCGGCAGGCCCTGGAACGCCACCCGCTCGCCCGCCAGCGCGAGCCAGCGGCGGATGTGCTCCTGCTCGCCGAAGAGCTCGAGCATCGCCGCGTCGGTGGCGTGGATGTCGGCCGGGTCGCCCGACAGCGCGACCCACCGGAACGGGCCCTTGCCCTCGCAGAACAGCGGCCGGATGTAGGCGGGAACGAAGCCGGGGTAGGCGAACGCATCGTCGTCGCCGTGCTCGGCCGCGAGCCCGCGCAGCGCGTTGCCGTAGTCGAACGCCTCGGCCCCCATGCCCTGCAGCGCGCGGATCGCGCCGACGTGCGCGAGCGCGCTCTCGCCGACCCGGCGCAGGTACTCGCCCGGGTCCGACCCGCGCAGGACCTCGGCCTGCTCGAGCGTCAGCCCCGCCGGGATGTAGCCGTTGAGCGGGTCGTGCGCGCTCGTCTGGTCGGTCACGACATCGACCTCGGCGCCGCGCCGGGCCAGCTCCGGGAGCACCTCGGCGGCGTTGGCGAGCAGCCCCACCGACAACGCGCGGCCCTCGCCCTGCGCCGTCTCGAGCCGCTCCAGCGCGTCGTCGAGCGACGCCGCGGCCTCGTCCAGGTAGCGCTCGCGGATGCGGCGCTCGATGCGCGTGCGATCGACCTCGACGCACAGCGCGCAACCCCCGTTCATGGTCACCGCGAGCGGCTGCGCCCCGCCCATCCCGCCGAGTCCCGCGGTCACCACGAGCCGGCCCTTCAGGGAGCCGCCGAAGCGCTTGCGCGCCACCGCCGCGAACGTCTCGTAGGTACCCTGCAGGATGCCCTGGGTCCCGATGTAGATCCAGGACCCCGCGGTCATCTGGCCGTACATCATCAGCCCGGCCGCGTCGAGCCGGCGGAACTCGTCCCACGTCGCCCAGTCGGGCACCAGGTTGGAGTTGGCGATCAGCACGCGCGGCGCCGCCTCGTGCGTCTCGAAGACGCCGACCGGCTTGCCGGACTGCACCAGCAGCGTCTCGTGGGACTCGAGCCGCGTCAGCTCCGCCTTGATCGCCCTCAGCGCGTCGTGATTGCGCGCCGCCTTGCCGATCCCGCCATAGACGACGAGGTCCTGCGGGCGCTCGGCGACGTCCGGGTGCAGGTTGTTCTCCAGCATCAGCAGCGCGGCTTCCTGCTGCCAGCCCTTCGTCCTCATGCGGCTCCCAGTTCGCGGCGGCGGTGTGTACACAGAATGGCGGTCACGGCTCGTGCGCGTAGCCGAGCGGGATCGCCTCGTCCTGGCGCAGGAGCTTCATCAGCAGGCGGTTGGCCACGACCTCGCGTTCGAGCGTCTCGGGCAGCGGCACGTGCAGGGCGCGCAGCAGGTCGAAGCGCTGCAGGTCGATCGCGGCCCGCATCTGCTCGCCGTACGCGACCGCGGCCGCCACGGCGCCGCGGTAGGCCAGCCACGAGAGCGCGAGGCACCCGGCCGGGACCGCGAGCCACCAGCCGTAGCGCACCAGCAGGCCGAACGACGCGAGCGCGGCGGCTCCGAACACGACCGTCAGGCGCGACGCGAGGTCCAGCTGGTCGCGGCGGTCGTCGACCAGCGCCCGCAGCGCGTCGGCGAGCAGCGGGTACAGCCGCGGCCAGACGACGACGGCGTCGAGCCCGTACGGCGCCCCGGCACGCCGCTCGGCCGAGCGCAGCGCGTTGCCCAGCCGGGTCGGCAGGAAGTCGTCCTCGCGCTCCGGGAACAGCCGCCGCCGGGCCAGCTCGGTGCCGACCATGGCGAGCGCCGCGTCGCGGCTGCGCACCGGACCGAGCCGCGCGACGAGCGCCGCGTGCCGCCGCCGCTGCAACCACAACCCGGGCGCGGCCAGCCGCCGTCCCGCGCGCCCGTAGCCCCAATAGCCCTCGAGCAGCCGCACCAGCGCGAGCTGGAACGGCTGCGCGACGAGCGCCGCCAGCACGAGCGCCAGCGCCAGCAGCGCGCCCTCCCAGGCGTCGAGGGCGCGTGCATGGTCGAGGATCCGGTCCAGGTCGGGTGGCTCGCCGGGCGCGCCGCTCCACAGCAGCGCGAGCACGAACAGCGCGAGGCTGGCCAGCGGCAGCACGCCCACGAGCGCGAAGCGGGCGCCGAGATCGCGCACGCCGCCGATCAGGTCGGTCACGCTCACGACACGGGCTCAAGCGCCACGCCGGGGTGGACGGCGCAGTGGGCCGCCGCGCCGAGGCTCAGCACCCACACCGAGCCCTCGGGGCAGCCCGGGACGGGGCAGCGCAGCTCGATCGGCTCCCAGCTCGGGTCGCCGGGCAGCGTCGCGCCGATCCCATCGCCCCATCCGAGCGTGCGGTTCGCGACGAGCGCGTAGAGCGCCGTGCGCTCGAGCACGCCGGCCGGCTCGCCGGCGATCACCAGCCGTACCGCCGCGCGCTCGCGGTCGGCGCCGAACCAGGCGACGAGCGCGCCCGCGTCCGCGTCGGAGTCGAGCCGGAGGAGCGGGAGCGCGGCATCGTCCGCGCCGGCCGCGCGCGCCGCCGCGGCGACCTTTTCGAGGCTCATGCGAACGCCACCGTCGGCCGCCCGGTCACGTAGAACGCCGCCCAGTGATGCGGCTCCGCGAACGGCGGGTCGTCGAGCTCGGCGGCGTCAGCCTCGAGCAGGAAGCGGGCGATCGGGTTGCTCGCCGTCTCGGCGAGCGCGAGCAGCCGCCCGGCCGCCGCGGCGCGCGAGAGGCCGCGCACCTGCGCCGCCGCCGCGTGGACGAGCGCCACGACGTTGACGGTCACCGGGCCCTCCCCCAGCTCTTCGGCGAGCCCGGCGTAGAACGCCTGCGCCCACAGCGCGGCGAGCGCCTCGTCGACCGGCCACAGGGCCCCCACGACCGTGTCGACGCCGGCGAACGCGAGCCCCGCCGGAAGGCCGGGCGTGCGCGACTGCTCGCCGCGGCCCGACGTCGCCGACTCGCACGCCGTGAGCACCGCGAGCCGGCAGTCGCGCACCGCATCGCCGACCAGCAGGTCAGACGCCGACCACAGCTCGCTGACCCGCAGGCACGCGCCGTCCCGGTAGGTCGCGGCGACGGTGCCGGTCGCGTGCTCGAGCCAGCGGTCGACGCGTCCGCTCGCCAGCCAGCGGCGCTCATGGAGGCGGCCGCGCTGCGGGAGGTCGGCCCAGCGATGCTCCCAGGGCGCCGGCTCGTCGGCGTCCTCCTCGGGCGTTCGCCAGGCGTCCGCCTCTGCCAGCCAGGCTGCGAACGGGTCGGCCGCGAGCGGCGGATCGGGCTGCAGCTCGAGCGCCGAGTAGGCGACGTCGGAGCGCCCGTGCCCGCCGAAGTGCAGCAGCGTGCGGCCGTCGAGCGCCGCCAGGACGCTTGGCTCCGTCGCCTCGCGCCCGGCCAGCGCGGTGGTGTCGAGGCCGGCGTGTGCGAGCGCGGTGTAGACCTGCGCGCATGCCGCGGCGGTCACGGGCAGGTCCAGCGTGGGGTCTGAGACGACGAGCGCGGTACGCGGCGCCGCAGCCGCGGGAGCGCGCAGGAACTCGGCGGCGCTGCCGGCCGCCAGCACCTCGAGCGGCTCGAGCGACGGCAGCGCCCACCACGGGATCAGCCCGAGGATGTCCTCCACCAGCATCGTGACCCGGCACACGCCGAGCCGGTCCAGCAGCTCGCGCAAGGGCGCCCCGACGGCGCGGTCGGCGGCGCCGATCAGCCGCGCCAGCCCGACTCCAGGCGTCGCGGCCGCGGGATCGCTCAGCATCTCGATCCAGCCGGGCCCGTCGTCGCCGTCGGCAAACGCGAGGATCCAGTCCGCCGTGGTCACGTCGTCGCGCAGGAACCCCTCGACCCCGCCGCCGCCGACCGCGATCGCGACGACGGTGCCGGTGAAGTGGTGGGCCACAAACGCCGCCGCCTCGCCCGGGGCGAGCGCGGCCGCGAGCGCATCGCCGTCCGGGCTGGCGAGCCCCTCCGTCGCGTCCGGCCGCAGCCGCCGGTAGGCCTCCAGCAGCTCCGCCGGCGGCGGGCTGTCGGGCGCGCCGCGCAGCGCCGCCTGGATCCGGCGTTCGAGGTCCAGCAGGTCGGCGCGCCCACGCAGCTCAGCCGCCTGGCGCAGCCGCAGGCCGCGCGTGCGATCGAGCGTGCGGCACAGCGCGCTCCACTGCTCCTCGACGCCCTGCGCGATCGCCAGGCAGTCGACGGCGCGGGCGAGCGCGGTCGCCGCGTCGGCGACGTCCTCGTCGCGCAGCGCGTCCAGATAGCGCGCCTCGATGTGCCCGAGCGCCTCGTCGAGCACGCCCGCCGCGGCCCCGGCGTCGCCCAGCATCAGCCGCAGCTCGCCCTCGCGGATCGCGAACATCTGCACCGGCGCCTCGTCGAGGCCGGTCGCGTCGATCAGCCGCCGGTAGGCGTCGGCCGCCTCGGGCCAGCGTTCCGCGATGTCGAGGTGCGCCGCCAGGTCGGCGATCGCGCCGAGGTCCTCGCCCGTCGCCATGAAGTCGGTCGAGCGCTGCCGCCAGCGCTCCGCCGCCGCCTCGTCGCCCGCGTCGCGCGCGTCGATGTATCGGCCCGTGCAGTAGCTGCCCGCCTCGATCTGGAAGTCCGCGGCGCCGCCCGGGTCCTCCTCGGGGTCGGCGAGCGTCGCGCCGCGCTCGATCAGCGCCTCCGCGCCCGGGTCGGCGCCGATCACTCCGAGCAGCGCCGTGATCGTGCGCAGCTCCTCCTCGGCTTCGCCGTCCGCGCGGCTGGCCGCCAGGTGATCGTCGAGCAGCGTGCGCGCGAGGCCTACGTCGCGCTGCTCGTGGTCGGGGGGCAGCGCGAGGATCGCCTGCGCCAGCAGCCGGTCGAAGACGCCGAGCCCCTCGAAGGTGTCGCGCGCCTCGTAGGCCGTGCGCACGCGCAGCTCCGGCTCGTCGGCGCGCGCGCTCAGCCGCTCGCCGGCCAGCCAGCCCACGAGCGCCTCGAGCGCCGCGTCGTCGCCCTGCGCGGTCTCGAGCACCGACGCGAGCCCACTTCCGGCGATCTCCTCGACGAGGTCCATGGCCTGCTCACGCAGATCACATCAGATCGCCAGCGGTTACGGTCGGAGGATGGCGGATCGTGAGCTGGGCGCCGGGGCGTGGTCGTACTTCGGCGATCCGCGGGCGCTCTCGCACGGCGGCGACACGTTCACCGGCTGGATCTCGACCACCGGCAACGTCTGGGTCGCGCGCCTCTCCGCCGGCGGCGAGCTGAGCAAGCAGCTGATCTTCCGCGGACTCGGCCGCGACGATCACAACAACCCCTCGCTCGTCTTCCGGCCGGACGGGTGCCTCGTGGTGTTCTTCTCGCCGCACTCCGGACGCCGCCTGCCGCGGCACGGGCCGAGCCTGATGCGCTACCGCGTCGGCCTGCGCCCGTACGCGATCGACGCCTTCGGTCCCGTGCGCGAGCTCGCCACCAACGCGCCCGGCCGGCTCGGCTACACCTACCCGAACCCGGTCCAGCTCGACGGCGCCCTGTGGCTGTTCTGGCGCGGCGGAAGCTGGAACCCGACGTTCTCGTACACCGAGGACTGCGAGCGCTGGGCCCCCGCCCGCGAGCTCGCGTACTTCGGGCACGGGCAGCGACCGTACGCGAAGTACGTCGGCGACGGCCGCGACCCGCATCCACGGCCTCTTCACGGACGGCCATCCGAGCTCCTGGTCCAACGGCCTGCACTACGCGCGCTACGAGGACGGCGCGCTGTACGCGGCGAGCGGGCGGCGGCTGGCCGGCCTGGACGAGTTGCCCCTGCACACCTCGCAGCTGGACCGCGTGTACGAGTACTCGGACGCGGGCGGGCGCGCCTGGGGCCACGACATCGCGCTCGACGGCGCGGGCGCGCCGGTCGCGGTCTACACGCGCCGCGTCGCGGACCGCGACACGTTCTTCTACGCGACCTTCGGCGGCGCGCGGTGGGTCAGCCACCGGATCGTCGAGGCGGGCGCCGGGCGGCGCTCGTTCCGCTCCGGCGGCGCGTCGCTGGACCATGCCGACCCGCGGACGGTCTACCTCTCGCGCACGGTCGGCGACTGGAACCAGGTCGAGGCATGGACGACCGAGGACGGCGGGCGCACGTGGGCGGACCGCCGGCTCACCGCCGACCCGGCGGGTTACGCGATCCGCCCCGTGCTGCCGCGCGGCGGCGCGGCGCGCCTGCTCTACGTGTGGGGCGACGAGCGCACGCGCGGGTACGGCGACTTCACGACCCGCATCCACGCGCTCGACGTCTGACTCCGTGGTTGGATCTCGCGGCGAGCGGGAAAGCCGATGAGCATGGCGTACTGGCTCTCGTTCGATGGTGATCCCATCGGCGCCGTCCGTCGTGTCGCCGACGAACGGCTACTTGATGCCGTCGAGCAGCTGCGCGACGGCGCGGACCCGGTCACGGCCGTCCATGAGGCCCGCAAGGATCTCAAGAAGACTCGTGCCGTACTGCGGCTCGTGCGCTCCGGGCTCAAGCCGAAGCACTACGCGCGCCTGAACCGCCAGCTGCGCGACGCTGGGCGCGAGCTCTCCGGCGCGCGCGACGCGGACGTCATGGCGCAGACGCTCGCCGCGCTGGGCGAGCGCTTCTCGGGCCACGTGCCGGCATCGATCTTCGCCGTGCCCGACCTTCCCGAGGCCCCTCCGCCCGATCTCGACGCGCACGCAGGCACGCTGGCGGCGCTCGCGACCGCCGTCGCCGGATGGCCGCTGGAGCGGGTGGACGAGACCGTGTGGGCGAAGGGCATCGCCACCAGCTACGCGCGCGGGCGCGCCGCGTTCGCGGAGGCCGACGGCACGCCCAGTACCGAGAACCTGCACCGGTGGCGCAAACGCGTGAAGGATCTGTGGTACCACGAGCGGCTGCTCTCAACGAGCTGGAACGGCGTGCTCAAGGCGCACGCGAAGGCGACCAGGACGCTCTCCCAGCTGCTCGGCGACGACCACGATCTCGCCGTCCTGGCCCAGCATGTGGATGACCCCGAGCTGCTGGAGCTGATCAGCCGCCGCCGGCTGGAGCTGCTCGCCGAGGCACGCGCGCTCGGCCACCGCATCTACGCGGAGAAGCCGAAGGCCTTCCGGCGCCGTATCGCGCGCTACGTCGCGCTCGCCGCCGGCCGCGAGGATGCGGCCGTCGTCGGGGCGCGCTGACACGGCGCTCCGATAACCGAGGGCGCGCGCTGGGTAGCACCCAGGACATGGCCAACGAACTCAATGGCAAGACGATCGCGTTCCTCGCCACCGAGGGCGTCGAGCAGGTGGAGCTGACCGAGCCGTGGAAGGCGGTCGAGCGCGCCGGCGGCACGCCCGAGCTGATCTCACTCTCCGACGACGACGTCCAGGCCTTCAACCACCTCGACAGGGGCGACACGTTCAAGGTCGACAAGACGGCGGACCGCGCCGAGGCGTCCGACTACGACGGGCTCGTCCTGCCGGGCGGCGTCGCCAACCCCGACTTCCTGCGCGCCGACCCGGACGCGGTGTCGTTCGTGCGCGACTTCTTCCAGCAGGCCAAGCCGGTCGGCGTGATCTGCCACGGACCGTGGACGCTCGTGGAGGCCGACGTCGTGAAGGGCCGCACGATCACCTCGTGGCCGTCGGTCCGGACCGATCTTCGCAACGCCGGCGCCGAGTGGGTCGATCAGGAGGTCGTGGTCGACCAGGGGCTGGTCAGCTCACGCAAGCCCGACGATCTGCCGGCGTTCTGCGCCAAGATCGTCGAGGAGTTCGCCGAGGGCCCGCACGCCCAGCAGGCACGCAGCGCCGCCTGACATCTCGACGATGGAACGCCCCGGCACGGTGCCGCGGCGTTCGTCGTTCGCTACCCGTGCCGCTACGGGACGGCGGCGTGAGCTCATCCCACGGCAGACGGGTCCTTTCGGTCGGTACGGACGAGGCTTCCCGGCCGGCCGCCGGCGGACCCGCTCCGTGGGCTCGCCGCGTCGTGTCGCTGACGGCTGAAATCGGACCGGACCGGGACCGCCGCGCACGGCGGGCTGATCAGGCCAGCCGCAGCTCGCCGCTGCGCACCGCGGCCGCCAGCGTCGTGAGCTCGGCGGACAGTGAGCGGTCCTCGTCGACGCGCGGCACGAACTCGCGCACCCGCGCCAGTGCGCCTTCGAGCGCGTCGGTGGAGCGCAGCGGGCGGTGGAACTCGAGGCCCTGGCAGGCGCACACCAGCTCCGTGGCGACGACGTGGGCGGCGAACTCGACCGTGCGCGCGGCCTTCAGCGCGGCCAGCGCGCCCATCGAGTTGAAGTCCTCCTGGCCGGCGCTCGTGGGGATCGAGCCCGCGCCGGCCGGATGCGCGAGCACCTGGCACTCGTTGACCAGCGCGGCGGCCGCGTACTGGGCGATCATCAGCCCCGAGGAGAGCCCGGGGCGCGGCGTGAGGAACGGCGGCAGGCCGGCGTAGCTGGGCGACAGCAGCGCGAACGTGCGCCGCTCGGCGAAGCTGGCGAGCTCGGTCATCGCGAGCGCGAGGTGGTCGAGCGGCAGTGACAGCGGCTGGCCGTGGAAGTTGCCGCCCGCCAGCACGTCGCCCTCGTCGGGGAAGATCAGCGGGTTGTCGGTGACCGCCTCGAGCTCGCGCTCGAGCACGCCGGTCACGTAGTCCAGCGCGTCACTTACCGCGCCCAGCACCTGCGGCGCGCAGCGCAGCGTGTAGGGGTCCTGCACGCGCCCGCAGTCGGCGTGGCTGGCCACCACCGGCGAGCCGTCGAGCAGCTCGCGCAGCCGCGCCGCCACGCGCGCCTGCCCGGGTTGCGGGCGCAGCTCCTGCAGGCGCGGGTCGAACGGGACGGTCGAGCCCTTGAAGGCCTCGAGCGACAGCGCCACGGCGACGATCGCGGCGTCCAGGACCCGTCGTGCCGCGCGCACCGCGAGCCCGCCGGCCGCCGCCATCAGGTGCGTGCCGTTGATCAGCGCGAGGCCCTCCTTGGCAGCCAGCTCGACCGGCGTCAGGCCCGCGCGCGAGAGCGCCTCGCCGCCGCTGCAGCGCTCGCCGGCGTACGTCGCCTCGCCCTCGCCGATCAGCACCAGCGCAAGGTGCGCGAGCGGCGCCAGGTCGCCCGAGGAGCCGACCGACCCGCGGCTCGGCACGACTGGCGTGACGCCGTTCTCCAGCAGCGCCAGCAGCAGCTCGACGACCTCGGCGCGGACGCCCGAGCGCCCCCGCCGCAGCGAGCTCGCAAGCAGCAGCAGCATCGCTCGCACCGTCGGCTCGTCCAGCGGCTCGCCGGAGCCGACCGCGTGCGAGCGCAGCAGGTTGAGCTGCAGCTGCGCCGCGTCGGCGGGCGCGATCGACACCGTCACCAGGTCGCCGAAGCCCGTGTTGACGCCGTACACGGTGCGGCCGCTGGCCAGCGCGTCCTCCACCACGCCGCGCGCGGCGGCGATCCGCGCGCGGTCATCGTCGTCCAGCGGGCGCGGCGGCGCGCCGCACGCCACCGCCTCGAGCTGTTCGAGCGTGAGCATGGGCGCGCACGTTATCCACGGCGCGGGCCGCTGCGCGAAATCGGTCGCGGGAGTACCGCGTGTCGAACCGCATTGGACCGGCGCCACGAAATTTCCGCCGCGCGCGTCCGAACCGGGTTAAGTGCGCGCGGCACGGGGTCCGCACTACGGAGGGAAGTCAGTTGAATGCATGTCGCCGCCTGCGCGTGGTCGCAGGCGTGCTGGTCGCTGCCGCCATCGCCGCGCCGGCCGCGCACGCGGCCACCACACCCGATCCGCTCGCCACGGGGCCGTACGCGGTCTCGAAGCTCGAGTACGACGCGGGAACGACGCTCATCAACCTGCCGGACTCGATCGGCGGGACCGAGGCGATCCCGATGCGCGGATCGATCACCTACGCGCCCGACGTCGACCAGTCGAAGATCGTGGTCTTCGTCCACGGCCGGCACGGCGTCTGCATCGGCTCGCCCTCGCCCGACAAGTACATCTGCGGCGACGCGGAGAGCGCGGACGGGACGCCCACGCAGACCGACATCCGCAGCTACGAGGGCTATGACTACATGGCCAGGAACCTCGCCTCGCACGGCTACGCCGTGATGAGCATCGAGGCCAACATCACGAACTTCGACAACAGCTACTCGGATGCCGGCGCCAACGCGCGCTCGCAGATCATCTACCAGTCGCTGCAGTTGCTCTATCGCTGGAACAACGGCGCCGGGCCGGTGGTCGCCGGCGACGCCGATCACACGGTCGGGACCAAGCTCGTCGGCAAGCTCGACTTCTCCGAGGGGCTCGGGCTGATGGGCCACTCGCGCGGCGGCGACGGGGTGACCGACTTCATCACCTACAACCGCAACCTCACGGGCGGCGCGCGCAAGTTCCTGCTGGCCGGCGTGCTCGCGTTGGCGCCGACGTTCTACACGCTCAACAAGACGCCGGAGGGCGCGAACTACGCGACGCTGCTGCCCGGCTGCGACGGCGACGTCAACACGCTCAACGGCGCGCGCTTCTTCGAGAACGCCAAGTACGCGGCGGGCAACGCGACGACCGCGAAGATCCAGTGGTTCGTCCAGGGGACCGACCACAACTACTTCAACACGGTCTGGACCGACGACGACTTCGGGCCGACCACGGATCCGGCGTGCACGAAGGGCACGGCGACGACGGCGCGGCTCGTGCCGTCTGACCAGCGGCGCGTCGGCGCGGCGCTGATGAACAGCTTCATGCGCCGCTACGTCGGCGGCGAGACCGCGTTCGACCCGATCATGACCGGCGCGGTGACGCTGCCGCCGCAGGACGCGCCGCTGGCGAGCGGCGTGGCGCCGGCCGAGGAGGTCAAGACGAGCTACGTCGGCCCGGCGGCGGCGCGCTTCGACGTGCTGCAGCCCAAGCCGGCGCAGGACCCGGCGACGGTCCCGCCCGCGCCGGTCGATCCCAACGCGCTGACGATCGACGCCGCGGGCGGGGCGATCTCCAACAGCGGCTTCGAGCAGTTCGGAGTCTGCGACCCGGGCGGCATCCCGCTGCGCGGCCAGCCGTCGCTGCCCACCGCCTATCCGCTGTGCCCGCTCGACACGGTCACCAACCCGGCGAGCCCGGTCTCGATCAACCGCTCGATCGGCACGCAGTTCCAGCTCGGGTGGAGCGCGCCCGCCACGCTGACCGCCAAGGTCGGCCCGCTCGGCACGACCAAGGACGTCACGGGCTTCGGCGTGCTGGACCTGCGCGCGTCGGTGAACCGGATGGATCCGCGCAACCCCCCGGGCAACAACTTCACGCCGCAGTCCGCCACCCAGGACTTCGACGTGACGCTGATCGACGCCGCCGGCAAGCGGGCGACGACCAACGCCGCGAAGTGGTCGACGGCGCTCGAGCCGTCGATCGGCACGTCCTACAAGCACGTCGTCCTGAACGGCATCCGGATCCCGCTGACGGCCTTCACGGGGATCGACCTCAAGCAGGTCGTCGCCGTCGAGCTCGGGTTCGGCAAGCGGACGGCGAGCGGCTCGATCCAGCTCGGCGACGTCGCGTTCCAGGAGTCCGCGCCGCCCGCGGGCGATGCCGCGCCGGCGCCCGAGGCGGTCGACGTCGCGGCGGTGATCCCGCCCAGCGACGGGCCCGCCTCGCCGTTGCCGGGTCCCGTGATCGGCACGCCGGCGCAGCTCGGCGGCTCGACGAAGACCTGCCATGACACGACGCTGCCGGCGAGCACGCTGAAGCTGGCCAGGCTGACCCGCACGAGCGTCCACGTGTCCGGGACGGCGAGCGACCTCAGCACGTGCGCGAGCGCGCCCGCGGGCGTCAAGCGCACGCTCGTCCAGCTCTCGCTGAAGGTCAAGGGCGGCTGCCGCTACGTCGAGGCGCACGGCCGCCTGACGACCCGCGACACCTGCGCGGCGGCCGTCGGCGTGTTCGCCACGGGCACCGCGCAGTGGTCGCTCAAGCTCGCCAAGGCGAAGCTGCCGGCGGGCACGTACCGCCTGCGCGTCATCACCTACGACGCGGCCAACAACGCCCGCACCCTCAAGCTGCGGACGCTGAAGGTCGCCTGATCGGACTCAGGACGCGTCAAACAACAAGATGCGCATCGCCCGGCGTAGTCCGGGTCGTTGCTGCCGGTGACTGGTGCCCGCTGGCGTACTGGTGGTACGGGGGCGGGCGCCGGGTGCCGGCAGCGGCGGGAGCGAAGCGGTGGCGAGCGCCAGCGAGACAGTGGGCCCGCCGGAATGCGTAGCTTGTTGGTTGACGTGTCCTAAGCGCGGGGCGCTCAGCGGTGCGAGTGCAGGTGCACCGAGCGCCCCGCGTTGGACACGAAGTTGCCGTCGACGATCCCCACCAGCACGCGGAACGTGCCCGCGCGGCGGATCCGCACGCGCCGCGCGTAGCGCGAGAACGTCGCGCTGCCGTGGTGGGTGATCGTCCCGCCGATCGTCACCCACGTCCCGCCCCGCTGCTTCTGGAACGCGACCTGCGCGCCGTCGCGGGCCGGGCGCACCGTGCCCGAGAAGCGCACCAGCGACCCCTCGCGGCGGACGTGGGTGCTGACCCGCACCGCGACGCCGACGCTCACGATCGGGCTCTGGACCGCGGGCGTGTCGCGCACGAACACGCGGAACTGCTCGTTCAGTGGCAGGACCAGGCCTCCGAACGCGAACGCGCCCTGCGCGTTCGTGAGCTGCGGGTTGCCGACGTTCGCGAACGGCGTCGTGTACGGGAAGCCGCGGCCTTGGAGCACGACCGCGCGGTTGGCCGAGCCCGTGCCGGTCAGCGTGCCGCCGAGCGTCGTCGCCTGCTGGAAGCCGACCGGGTTGGGCGTCGCGGCGAGCGTGAGCCCGAGCGGCTGCTTGGACGTCGTGACCGCGCGGTCGCCGCCGCTGACCACGCCGGCCGCGTTCTCGGCGACGACGCGGTAGTGGTACCTGGTATTCGGCGCCAGCCCCGCGACGTCGGCGATCACGCGCCGGCCCGCGGTGCCCGCGCCGATCGGCGTCGGGGCCGTCTGCGCCCCGTACTTCGTGGTCGTCCCGTACTGGAAGTAGATGGTGGTCGCGGCGCCGTGCGGGTTGACGGCGCCGATCAGCCGCACGCTCTGGAACGTGAGCGCGGTGGTACCACCGGTGGTCGCCGCCGGCTTGGACGCGGCGAGCGCGCCGGCCGGAGCTATGGACAGAGCGAGCGTCCCCAGTGCGAGCGCACGGAGCATGGTCACCTCCCGATCGGTTGACGCCGTTTACAACCCGTGGGGTGCCCCGGCGTTGCGGAGTCCAACCGCGCGGCGCGGCACGTCGGTGATCACGCCGGCCACGCGCGGGTCCGCGAGCAGGCCGAGCAGGTCGCTCTCTTCGTTGACCGTCCACACCAGCGACGGGTAGCCGGCCGCCGACGCGCGGGCGAGCGCCCCGAGGCGCGCGAGCGTCAGGTGCGGCGCCGCGAAATCGGCGCCGCAGCGCCACAGGCGCTCCACGGGAAAGAGCTCCGAGCGGCGCGTGCGCAGATAGCCGCGCGGCCGCCCCACTCCGAGCAGCAGGCCGGTCCGCGCGCTCGGCAGGAGCCGGCCGACCTGCTTGACCACGGCGTCGAGGAACGACGTGACGACGAGGTCGTCGATGCCGCGCAGCAGCGCGCAGACCTCCTCGACGTAGCCGTCCTCCTTGCACTCGACGTCGAGCCGCACGCGGCCGCCGACCGCGGCCAGCACGTCCTCGAGGCGCGGCTCGCCGCCGCGCGGCGGATCGTGCGAGACGACCAGCGCGCCGTCCCGCGCACGCCGCACGTCGAACTCGATCATGTCCGCGCCGGCGTCGATCGCCGCCTCGAACGCCTCGAGCGTGTTCTCCGGCGCCTCGGTCGGCGCGCCGCGATGCCCGATGACCCACGTCACGCCGAGACGACGGCGCCGCCGCGGCGCGGGTCGCCGCCGCCGGAGAACGCGCCGTGGCTGTACTCCACGGCCTGGCAGCCGCCGAAGAACAGGTGCGGCTCGCGAAACCACGCCAGCGTGCGGCCCGCGGCCTCCAGCGCGGCGCCGTCGACGCCCGGCTCGGCGTAGACCAGGCCGTCCTCGAAGTGCAGCCGCGGCGCGTCGACGGCGGGCTGCGCCTTCATCCCCCGGTCGAGCGCGTTGACGATCACCTGCACGATCGCCGAGCGGATGCGGTTGGAGCCGGCCGAGCCGACGACGAGCTCCGGGCGGCCGCCCGAGAGCACGATCGTCGGCGCCATCATCGACGGCAGCCGCCGCCCCGGCGGGTGCGTGAACCAGCCGAGCGGCGAGAGATCCTGCTCGCCCATCATGTTGTTGACGTGGATCCCGGTCCCGGGCACCACGAGCCCCGATCCCTCCCCGTTGGTGGTCGTCACCGAGCATGCCCAGCCGTCGGCGTCGAGCACCGAGACGTGCGTCGTCGATCCCAGGCGCGAGGCGATGAACGCCTCGACGAAGCCGGGCGCGGCGAGCCCCTCGAGGAACTCCGGCGTGCGCTCGCGCTGCACCGCCTCCATCGCCGCGACGAGCTCCGCGGGGCCCGGCGTGGGCCCGCGCTCAAGCAGCGTCAGCGCGTACGCGATCAGGATCCCGCCCGCGCTCGGCGGCGGGTTGGTCACCACCTCGCGGCCGTGGTAGCCGACGCTGACCGGCTCGCGCGGCACGGTCGCGTAGCGTCCGAGGTCCGCGCGCGTGAGCGTGCCGCCGCGCTCGCACACCCAGTCCGCGACGGCGCTCCCGATGTCGCCCGTGTAGAACGGCGCCGCGCCCTCGGCGCCGAGCCGCTCGATCGCGTCGCCGAGCTCGGGGTCGCGCACCCACTGGCCTTCGCGCGGGACCTCGCCGCGCACGCAGTAGCGCGCGCGGGACTCCTCGCCGGCCAGCACGATCGGGGCCAGCAGCTCCCACAGGTAGCCCTGCTGATGGTTGACCTCGACGCCCGTGCAAGCCAGCGCCGCCGCCGGCGCGGCGATCTCCGCGAGCGGCACGCTGCCGAACCGCGCCGCCGCCTCGGCCACGCCCGCGGGCACGCCGTAGACGCCGCACGACGACGCGCCGATGTGGAACACCTGGACCGCGTCGCCGAAGTCGATCACCACCGCGTCCAGCGGCGCGCGCTCACCCGCGCCGGGCGCCGAGACCATGAAGTCCAGCAGCACCGGCGCGTCACCGGGCGGCGCGACGAGCATGTACCCGCCCGCGCCGAGCCCGGTCAGCAGCGGCTCGGTCATGAACGACGTCAGCAGCGCGGCCAGCGCCGCGTCGACGGCGTTGCCGCCGGCGCGCAGCACGTCCGCGCCGGCCTGCGCGGTCAGCGGGTGGCCGGCCGCGACAACGCCGCGCTCAGCCATCGCGCAAATCTAGGAAGGTCGGATGATCGGGGTGGGGCGGAGGGGATGCCCGCCTTTTGCAGGTCGGATGATCGGGGTGGGGTGGAGGGGATGCATCGCCTGACCATAGGAAGGTCGGATGATCGGGGTGGGGCGGAGGGGCTGCATCGCCTGACAAATCTTCGGGGTGGGGCGGAGGGGCTGCATCGCCTGACAAATCTTCGGGGTGGGGCGGCGGGGCTGCATCGCCTTTGTAGGTCGGATGATCGGGGATGTCCCCTTCAATATCGCGGGATGAACTCGGGCACGTCGACGTCCGTCGGCCGGGCCGCGCGGACGGGCTCGCGCTCGCGCGCCGGCGGGGCGCCGGGAGTGCGGGTGCGGGTGATCCGCGGCTCGCCCGCGGGCTCGTGCAGCGCCGACTGGCGCTTCGGCTCGCCGTAGCCGGTGGCCACGACCGTCACCCACACCTCGTCCTCGAGCTTGGAGTCGACCATCGCGCCGAAGATGATGTTGGCCTCAGGGTGCGCGGACTCCTGGACGGCCTTGGCCGCCTCGTTGACCTCCCACAGCGAGAGGTCGTGCCCGCCGGTGATCGACAGCAGGATCGAGCGCGCGCCCTCCAGCGTCGTCTCCAGGAGCGGCGAGGAGGTGGCCTTCGCGGCGGCGTCGAGCGCGCGCCGCTCGCCTGTGCCCATGCCGATGCCGAGCAGCGCGTTGCCCGCGTCGGACATGATCGTGCGCACGTCGGCGAAGTCGAGGTTGATCAGGCCCGGGAGCGTGATCAGGTCGCTGATGCCCTGGACGCCCTGGCGCAGCACGTCGTCGGCGACGCGGAACGCCTCGACCATCGACGTCTGCTTGTCCAGCACCGACAGGAGGCGGTTGTTGGGGACGACGATCAGCGTGTCGACCTCTTCGGCGAGTGCGCCGATGCCCTGCTCGGCGGCCTGCAGGCGGCGCGAGCCCTCGAAGCCGAACGGCTTGGTGACGATGCCGACCGCCAGCGCGCCGATCTCCTTGGCGATGCGGGCGATCACGGGCGCGGCGCCGGTGCCGGTGCCGCCGCCCTCGCCGGCCGTGATGAAGACCATGTCCGAGCCCTTGAGCAGGGACTTCACGCGGTCATAGTCCTCCATCGCGGCCGAGCGCCCGCGCTCGGGATCGGAGCCCGAGCCGAGCCCGCGCGTGATCTGCTGGCCGAGCTGGAGCGTCACGTGCGCGGACGACTGCTGCAGCGACTGTGCGTCGGTGTTGAGCGCGATGAACTCGACGCCGGAGACCTCGGCCTCGATCATCCGGTTGACGGCGTTCACGCCGCCGCCGCCGACGCCCACGACGCGCAGCTGCGGCGTGCCGACGCTCTCGCGCGGCGCCGACGCCCACTGGTAGTCGGCGCCCGAGGGCGGGGGCACGTGGCGGATCGGCTCGTCGTCGGGCGGGGCCATCACGTCTCCGGGGATGTCGGACGAGAACGCGTGGCGCAGGCGCTCCTGCGGCGTCGGCGTGGCGCGCTCGGGCACCCCAGCGGGCTCGGACGGGCGGGAATCCTCGTTGCGCGGCGGCTCCAGGCCGTCCGTCTCCGTCTTCCGGAACAGGTTGGCCAACGGGCCCTCCCGCATGCTCGCCCGCTTGCCGCTACCCATTCGAGAGCACCTCCTTCGCCAGCCGGCGATACGCGTCCGCCGCCTGCCCGTTGGGGTCGTACTTCAGGACGGACATCCCCTTCACGGGCGCTTCCGCGAAACGGACGGTCTTCTTGATGCGCGCCCCGAACACCCGATCGCCGAAGTTCTCCTCGAGGATCTCGATCGCCTCCTTGGCGTGCAGCGTCCGCGTGTCCACCATCGTCGGGAGGATGCCCGCGATGTGCACGTTCGGGTTCAGGTTCTCCCGGATCATGGAGAGCGTGTGCTGGAGCTGGAGGAGCCCGCGCATCGAGAGATACTCGCACTGCACGGGGACGATGACCTTGTCGGCGGCAGTGAGCGCATTCACCGTCAAGAGTCCCAGAGACGGCGGCGTATCGATGCACACGAAGTCATAGTCGCCCCGGACGGCGCTCAGCGCCTTGTCCAGCGACCGCTCGCGGCCGATCTTCATCGACATCGCGATCTCCGCCCCGGCGAGGTCGATCGAGGCCACCGCGACGTCGATCTCGCAGCGGCGGATGACCTCGCGGATCGGCAGGTCGTGGACCAGCACGTCGAACATCGACCGCTCGAGCACCTCGGGATCGATGCCCTGGGACATCGTCAGGTTGCCCTGCGGATCCATGTCCACGCACAGGACGCGGTGACCCTCCTCGGCGAAGGCAGCGGCGAGGTTCAGGGTGGTCGTCGTCTTGGCGACGCCGCCCTTCTGATTGGCGAAGGCGATCACCTTGGCCTGGCCGGTCACGTCACGCTCCGATCGCTGATCTCGGGAATCCCCATCAAGCCCCCTCGTTCGCCCCCCGGTGGGCGATTCCTCCCCGGGCGGCGTACGGCATCCTGTTCGCCGTGGCGCTGTTCCTCCAGTCCGCCGGCGGTCGCGGCGCTGTAATGCGCTGGCTGCGGCAGCGCGATCGCGGGTTCGCCGCCCTGCGGCGCGCGGCCCGGACCGCGGTCGTGATGCCGAGCGCGTTCGCGCTCGCCGACGTGGTCATCGGCAACGCGGTGATGGCCACGTTCGCCGCGTTCGGCTCGTTCGCCATGGTGCTGCTGGTCGAGTTCGGCGGCCCGATGCGCGACCGGCTGCGCGACCAGGCCGCGCTGGCGGGCGCCGGCGCCGTGCTGGTGAGCCTCGGCACGCTCGTGAACGGCTCCGCCGGGCTGGCGGCGGCCACGATGGCGCTGGTCGCCGCCTGCGTGCTCTTCTCGGGCGTCGTCAGCTCGGTCCTGGCCGGGGCGACGACGTCGCTGCTGCTGTCCTTCATCCTGCCGGTATCGCTGTCGGGTCCACTGTCGAGCCTGCCGGACCGGCTGGCCGGCTGGGGCATCGCCTCGGTCGCGGGCCTGCTGGCGATCCGGTTCCTGTGGCCCGCGCCGGCACGCGACCCCGTGCGCGGCGCGGCGATCGCGGCCTGCCGCGCGATGGCGGCCCGCCTGCGCGGGGACGGCGAGGAGAGCGGCGCCGTCGAGGCGCTGCACGCCGTCTTCTACGCGACGCCCTACCGGCCGACGGGGCTCAGCACCGCGGCGCGCGCCGTGATCCGGCTGGTCGACGAGCTGCGCTGGCTGAGTGAGATCCTCGCCCCCGGGCAGCCCGACGAGCCCGCCCACGACGCGCGCTGCGCGGCGGCCGCCGTGCTCGAACGCAGCGCCGAGCTGCTCGATCGCCCGGACCGGCCGCGGGCGCCCTTGCGCGCCGCCCAGGAGGCACTGCGCGACGCGCTCACCGAGCTCGAGCGCTCGACGATGGCCGGCGCGCAGCCGATCTCCTCGCTCGACGCGACGTTCCGGGCGCAGGAGCTCAGCTACGTGTCGGCCCAGATCGCCCGCAACGTCGAGCTGGCGGCCGCGGCGGAGTGCAGGAGCTGGTTCGAGCGGCTGCTCGGCCGGCCCCCGGAAGGTCTCTCCGGCCCGCTCGCCGCCGCGCAGGAGCGCGCCGGTGCGCACGTCGATCGCCATTCGGTATGGCTGCACAACAGCCTGCGCGGCGCGATCGCGCTCGGCGGCGCGGTGCTGGTCGCCGACCTGACCGGCGTCCAGCACGGGTTCTGGGTCGCGCTCGGGACGCTGTCGGTCCTGCGCTCCAACGCGCTCGCCACCGGGCAGGACCTCGTGCGCGCGCTGCTGGGAACCGTCCTCGGCCTGATCGCCGGCGGCGCGCTGATCGCGCTGATCGGGACGGACACGACGGTGCTCTGGGTGCTGCTGCCGCTGGCCGTGCTGTTCGCCGGATTCGCACCCGCGATCTCGTTCCTGGCCGGCCAGCTCGGGTTCACGGTGACCCTGCTGGTGCTGTTCAACATCATCGCGCCGGCGGGCTGGGAGATCGGGCTGGTCCGGATCGAGGACGTCGCGCTCGGCAGCGCCGTCAGCCTCGCCGTCGGCGTGCTGTTCTGGCCGCGCGGCGCCCAGTCCGCGCTCGGCATCGCGCTCGCCGAGGCGTACGCCGACAGCGTCGAGTATCTCGCCACGGCGGTGCGCGCCGAGCCCGTGGCCGGCGCCGCCGTACGCGCCGCGGCGGCGTCGCGGCGGCTCGACGACGCGTTCCGCGGCTACCTGGCCGAGCGCGGCGCCAAGCCGGCCGTCCTCGCCGACGCCACGAGCCTCGTGACCGGCGTGGTGGGCCTGCGGCTCGCGGCTGACGCGGTGCTGGACCTCGCGCCCGAGCCGCCGGGGCCGGAACTGCGCGCGAGCGCCGAGGATGTGCGCGGCTGGTACGCGCGCTTCGCCGCCGCGTTGACCGGCGGCGCCGCGCTCCCGGCGCCGCTGTCCCAGCCGGTCACGCTCGACGCGGGCGCCGGCGTGCGCGCGCTCTGGACGGCTGATCACCTCGACGCGGCGCGCCGGCTGCAGCCCTCGCTGACCGGGCCGGCAAGCGCCCTGGCCGGCGTCGCGCAGATCAGGTAGCGCGGCAGGCGGGCGGGAGCCGGACGACCGTGCTCGGGTTCGGGATCAGCATCTCGCCCGGGAACTGCTCGGTGCGGCACCACGTGTACGAGAAGTTCGCGAAGTCGACGACCGCGCGGAACGGGTAGCCGATCGCGCCCGCCACGTTCTTGCTCGTCGACTGGATCGTGCGCGTGACCGTGAAGCAGTCGAACGTGCCCAGCGGCCGGCCGACCGGCGTGCCCGGGACCGGGCTGCAGGTGGTGGGGCCGCTGACGGGGCGCAGCTCGCCCTTGGCCGCGCGCGCCCGGGCATCGGCGAGGATCGCCGCCTCGACGCTCTGCAGCAGCGCCGCCCGCGCCGCCGGCCCGCTGTCGCCGGAGCGCTTGAGCGCGGCGTCCACCGCGTGGCGCGGCTGCTGCAGGTGGATGACGCGATCGCGGTTGCGGATCCGCGCCGCCCGTGCCTGCGCGGCGGCCTTGGCTGCGCGCTCGCTCTTGCTCTCGGTGATCCGCGGGACCAGCACCACCAGCGCCGCCGCGAGCACGACGGCGCCGACCCCGGTCCAGATGGCGAGCTTGCGCCACGGGACGGGCGGGACCTCGACGTCACGCGGCGGGACCCAGATGTGCAGCCACGCCCCGACGATCTCCATCACGCTGGCGCGCCGCTGCACTGTCTCACCACCGCTGCGCATCCGGTGGTGAAAGATAGCTCAGGACGAGGCGCGCAGCACGCGAATCCGGCCGCTCGCGTCACGGACCGTGATCGCTGCCTGCACGCCGAGAAAGGAGCTCCCGAACCGGCACGTAAGGCGGACCAGGAGGTGCGTTCGGCGACCCGGGCGCGACGCGCACCGCCCAGCCTTCTCCATCACGTCGTCCCCACGCCCGCCGTCGGCGTCGCTGGACACCTGCAGCCGGTTCGCCTCCCCGGCGCGCGACGTAGGCGAGCGCGCGGGTGGTAGCGGGCACGCCCCCGGGATCGACCCCGTGCCGCTCGGTGACGGTGACTTCGGCGGCGCTCGCTAGCGCGAACGGACGTCCGAACGGCCCTTGCGCTCCGGCCCGCCACCCCCCTATCCTCGATCCCGTGGACCCAGAACGCATCCACGAGCACGAACGGCCGCAAGCGCCGAAGCAGACGCCCGCGCCCGCCGAGGATCCGGCGGGCCCGCTCAAGGACCTCGTGTCCAACGTCGGCAACCGCGCCTTCGGCGGCGCGATCGCCCGCACCCAGGGGGCGGGGATCATGCCCTCGGGCGAGGTCCACCCGTCGGTGCAGTCGAAGATCGACTCGACACGCGGCTCCGGCGCGTCGCTGGATCAGTCGGTGTCGCACAAGCTCTCGCCCTCGCTTGGCGATCTCTCGGATGTCCGCGTGCATACCGACCAGTCCTCGCACGAGCTCAACCACGCCGTCTCGGCGCGCGCGTTCGCGACCGGCAGCGACGTGTACTTCGGGCCGGGCGAGTACAAGCCCAACACCACCGACGGCGACAAGCTGATCGCGCACGAGCTCGCCCATGTCGTGCAGCAGCGCGGCGCGCCGACCAGCGGACCGCTCACGGTCTCCCAGCCGGGCGACTCGATGGAGCGCGAGGCGGACTCGGTCGCCGAAAACGTCGGTTAAGAGGCGGGCATCCCCTCCGCCCCACCCCGATCATCCGACCTCATAAGAGGCGGGCATCCCCTCCGCCCCACCCCGATCATCCGACCTCATAAGAGGCGGGCATCCCCTCCGCCCCACCCCGATCATCCGACCTCATAAGAGGCGGGCATCCCCTCCGCCCCACCCCGATCATCCGACCTCATATGAGGCGGGCATCCCATCCGACCTCACTAGCCCATGACTGACGCCGGGCCCGCCGCGATCTCGTTCGGCTTCATCGACCGTCGCGTGATGGCGGCGGTCGAGCGCGTCGCCGGCTCGGACCCCGATCCGGGTGACCCGTTCCGCGGCCTCTACATCTCCGACGAGGTGGCGCTGCGGCTCAGCCACGGCGAATCGCCGTCGGATGCCGACGAGCGCCTGCAGGCCGTGGTCGGAGCGCTCGGGCTGGACCTGCTGGAGGCCGCGGTGCTCGCGGTCTGCTCGGCCGCCGAGCTGAACCCGCGCTACGGGCGCCTGTACGCCTACCTGCAGGACGACGTCACGCGCAAGCTCCCGAGCCCGCGCCTGGTGGGTCAGCTGCTCGAAGGCGAGGGCCTGTCGAGCGCCGACGTGATGGCCGCCTTCGACGCGCACGGGCGGCTGCGCGTGCAGGGCGCGCTGAAGCTGCTCGGGGACGCGCAGACGCCGCTCGCCGAGCGGCCGATCAAGGTCGCCGACCGGCTCGCCGCGGCGCTGCTGGGCGGCCGCATGGACGAGTCGGCCCAGCCCACGCGCCTGCGCTTCGTCGAGCGCCCCGCGCACGACCCCGGGCGCGAGGAGGGCGTGCGGATGCTCGTCGAGCTGCTGCGCCGCCCGAGCCACCTGCCGATCGTGCTCGCCGGCCCGGACGCCGACTCGCTGATCTCGGTCGCCTACGGCCGGCCGCTGGTCGCCGTGCACGTGCGCGACCTGGCCGACCGCGACGTGATGGCCGAGGCCTCGCTGATCTCCGCGCTCGAGCAGCGCCCGATCATCTGCGAGGGCCTCGAGGACATCGAGCCCGCCGAGCGCGGGCGGCTCCTGCGCGCGATCGAGCAGCGAGCCGAGCGGACCGTGCTGATCGCCCCCACGCGCACCGCGGCGCTGGCGCTGGGCGAGCGCACGGTGCTGCTGGTCGAGGCGGCGCAGCCGTCGTTCGCCGAGCGCCGGCGCGCCTGGACGGACCTCTCCGGCATCGAGGACACCGCCGACGTCGCCGCCAAGTTCCGGCTCTCGATGACCCAGATCGTCGAGGCCGCCGAAGTCGCGCGGCTGTCGGCCACGGCTCGCGGAGCCGAGCGGCCCGACCCGTCGGACCTCGACCTCGGCGCGCGCCAGGCCTCCTCCTCGCGCCTCGGCGAGCTCGCCGCCCGGCTCCCGCCCGGCTTCAGGTGGGAGGACCTCGTGGTGCCCGACCGCCAGGTCGAGCTGCTGCAGTCGATCTCGGCCTACCTGCGCCACCGCGACCGCGTGCTCTCAGACTGGGGCTACGACCGCACGGTCGCCCGCACCCAGGGCCTGAAGGTGCTGTTCGCGGGCGAGTCCGGCACCGGCAAGACGATGGCCGCACAGGTGATGGCCGCCGAGCTGGGCCTGGAGATCTTCCGCGTCGACCTCGCCACGACGGTGAGCAAGTACATCGGCGAGACCGAGAAGAACCTCGACCGCATCTTCGGCGCCGCCGAGGGCTCGAACGCGATCCTCTTCTTCGACGAGGCCGACGCGCTGTTCGGCAAGCGCTCGGAGGTCGGCGACTCGCACGACCGCTACGCCAACATCGAGGTCGCTTACCTCCTGCAGAAGATGGAGGGCTACCCCGGCGCGGTGATCCTGGCGACGAACTTCCGCCGCAACATCGACGACGCGTTCGTGCGCCGCCTGGACTTCGTGATCGACTTCCCGTTCCCCGAGAAGGAGGACCGCCGCCGGATCTGGCGCCGCGTGCTGCCCGAGCAGGCGCCGCTCGCCGACGACGTGGACCTCGACTTCCTGTCGGAGAAGTTCAAGCTCTCCGGCGGCGCGATCCGCAACTGCTCGCTGGCGGGCGCGTTCCAGGCCGCCGACGAGGACTCCGCGATCTCGATGCGCCACCTCGTGCGCGCCGTCGCGCAGGAGTACGGCAAGCAGGGCCGGCTCACGCTGGAGGCCGACTTCGAGCGCTTCCACGACGTGATCAAGGTCGGCGGCGGCCGCGGGAACGGCTCACATCAGTAGAAACAGCCGCGCGAGCTCGCGCAGGTTGTTGTCGAGGTCCTGGGCGGAGAGCTCGAGGCCCGTCGCCGCGGCGAGCTCGGCGCGGATCGCCGCGCGGTCGCGCGTGCCGTCCAGCAGCGTGATCAGCGTGCGCGCCGAGGGCTCCTCCATGCGCACCGTCTGGTAAGCGAGCGAGGTCAGCTCGGGCTCGCTGCGCGCCTGCCAGCGCGCGAGGGGCGACGCGACGGGCCGCTCCCCCGGATCGCGTGCCGCCAGCAGCGGCGCCGCGTGCGGGAACAGCCGCTCGCGCCGGAAGCCGTCCAGCAGCGCCTCGCCGAGCGCGCGCGGATCCGCGCCGAGCGCCGCGCGCAGCTCCTCGAAGGGCACGGCGTGCGGGCGCCGGCGGTCGAGCTCCGCGTATGCGTCGGCGACCAGGCCGACCTCGAGCGGCTCGGCGCTCGGTCGCACCGCCCAGTGCAGCCGGGCCGCATTGTCAGGCCGCGGATCCTTCGACACCGCATTTCCGGTGCGGCACAGTACGCTCTGGCGGAAGTGGCGGGCGGTGAGCAGGTCGCTGTACGTTTCAAAGGCCACGCGGTCGCCTCCGGCGAGCGCCCAGACCTCCTCCTCGACGCCGTCGGGCAGCATCTCCCCGCGCAACCCCGAGAGGTCGGCCTCGCCGACGTACTCGAGGCCGTGGCGCGCCGCATCGGCCGCGAACTCGTAGAACCACAGCGCGTCCCAGAACTCGCCGAAGTCGTCGTGGACGAGGTGGCTGAGCGTGGCGCGCGCGATCGGCGGGACTTCGCGCAGGAGCAGCGCGCCGTATGTATCAGCGTCGGTGACTCGCTGCTCCATAAGGAAGTGAAAGAGCTCCTGCCCCTTGCGCGCCTGCTCGAGCTCGCTGGACGTCGTGCGCGCGTGCCAGCGCCCGACGTCGCGCAGCATGCGGCGGAAGTAGCCGCCCGGATTGGCGTTGTAGGAGACGTAGGCGATGCCGTCGGGCGCGAGGCTCGCGGCGATCGTGTCGAGCGCCCCATCGCGCACCTCGACCGGGACCCACGTGTACAGCCCGTGCGCGATCACGTAGTCGAACGTGCCCAGGCGCCCGTCGGCGAGCTCGCGCACGTCGCCCTGGTGCAGTTCGACGTTCTCGAGCCCGACGCCGGCGACCATCGCGCGACCCTCTGCGAGCGGCGCCGCGGCGAGGTCCACGCCGACCGCGCGCATGCCGGGCGCACCGGTCGCCATCGCCAGCAGATTGCCGCCGGCGCCGCAGCCGAGCTCGAGCAGGCGCGCGGTCGCCGGGTCGGGCGGTTCGAGCCCGTGGAGGACCGCGACGGTCGCCAAACGGTCCGGGTGCGTCTGCGCGTAGGGATGATTCGAGTACGGAACGGCGTCATAGGGGTTGTGAGTCATCGGCCAGCATTTTTCACACCAGACGGCGCTATGCGGTTAGGGTCCGCGACGTGCTGACCGTCGATGTGCCGCTGAACACGATGCTCGCCGACCTCGACGAGACGTTGCGGACACTGCTTAGGACGGAGCTCCAGCGCCACGGCTTCGAGGGCGTGGACATCGCGTTCGACGCCCCGGCCCGCGACTGGTCGGGCCAGCTCTCCAAGCCGACCGTGAGCATCTTCCTCTACGACCTGCGCGAGGCCGAGTCGCTGCGCACGAGCGAGTGGTCGCGCGTCAAGCGCGACGGGCGCACGTTCGAGGGCCGGCCGCCGATGGTGATGGAGTGCTCCTACGCGGTCACCGCGTGGACGCAGGCCGTCGAGGACGAGCACCGGCTGCTCTCGCAGGTGCTGGCGATCCTCTACGCGTTCCCGGAGCTGCCGCAGGAGGCGCTCAACGGCCGCCTCGCCAACGGCTCGCAGGCGTGGCCGATCAAGGGCCGCATCGGGCAGGGCAAGGGCGAGAAGGCCGACTTCTGGACCGCCGTCGGCGGCCAGTACAAGGTTTCGCTGGACTACGTCGTCCGCCTGTCGGTCGACTCGGGAGCGAGTCTGGAGCGCGGCCCCGAGGTCCGGACTCAGACCGTTCGCACCCGGCTGCTGGACGGGCCCGCACGTGCCGTGGTGGAGATGCACCGCACCGCCGGCCGCGTGCAGAACAAAACCGGCGCGCCGCTCGGGCAGGTGTGGATCACGCTCCCCGAGCTCGGCGCGTTCGCGATGAGCACCGCCGACGGGACGTTCGGGTTCGAGCGCCTCCCGCCCGGCCGTCATCGCCTGCTCGCCCGCGCGGCCAACGGCCAGGAGGTCGACACGCATCTCGACATCCCCGGCCGCGGGGTCGACCTGGTGATCGACAACGGATGATTCGCACGGATTGCCCGAATGGCTGCCTCGCAGCCTCTAGTCCTTCAAGCGGCAGACAGGGAGAGTTGGGACATGGCCATTGAGTCCGGTCCCCGCGTCCTGCTCGGAAACCTCAGACCGATCATGCGCGTTGGCATGAATCGGGTGCTGAGCGAGCAGGGCTGCCAAGTGGTCGGTCAGGAGGACCGGCCCAGCGCCATCATCGGGGCCGCCCATCGGCTGCGCCCCGACATCGTGGTGCTCGATCTCGACCAGGGGTCATCGCACGAGCTCGCACGGCTCGTCTGCGGCGCCTCGCCGGTCACCACCGTCGTGCTCTGGGCGCGCGAAGAGGACCTCATGGAGGTCTTCGAGCCCGCCTCGAGCGCATCGCGCCACGTCTCCGCTCCCATCGTGGAACGGCTCCGCGGCGAACTGAGCAGCCAGCAGCACGTCCACGAGTGAAGGAGTGACATGCCCACGTACCTGACTCCCGGCGTCTACGTCGAGGAGGTTCCGTCTGCGAACAAGCCGATCGAGGGCGTGAGCACCTCGATCGCCGCGTTCGTGGGCTTGGCGCCGGGCGGCCCGGTCAACACGCCGATGCGGATCTCGAACTGGACCCAGTTCGTGAAGATCTACGGCGATCCGAACGAGCCCGACAACGGCCCGTTCATGGAAGGCGCGTACCTCGCGCACAGCGTCTACGGGTTCTTCCAGAACGGCGGCTCGCTGTGCTGGATCGTCCGGGTGGGCGACGACGGCGGCTCCAACGGCGCCGCGACGGCCGCGCGTGCGGCGCTGCCGGCTGCTTCCGACGGCGGCGTCGAGGCGTTCAGCGCCGTGGCGCTGGATCCCGCGCGCAGCGACGTCAAGGTCGAGATCGCCGAGGAGCCGGCGGCCGGCGAGGGCGCTGAGAAGACCTTCACGGTGCGCGTGAACGCGGGCACCGACAAGGAGGAGTTCACCGGCCTCTCGCTCAAGCGCGGCCGCAACAACCTCGCGACCAAGGTCAACGCGCAGTCGAAGCTGATCAAGATCGAGGAGACCGGCGCGTCGCTGCCCGAGGCCGCGCGGATCCCGGCGGCCGGCAGCTACACGCTGTCCGCGCCGTCGATCGAGCCGACCAAGGTCAAGCCGACGCACTTCGAGGGCGACGTCGCCCGCCGCAAGGGCATGGGCGGCCTGGCCGCCGTCGACGAGATCACGATGGTCGTGATGCCCGACATCATGACCCTCGCCTCCGACAACGGCGACGACGTCCAGGTGCGCGATCTGCAGGGCAAGATGATCGCCCACTGCGAGAACGCGGGCGACCGGATGGCGATCCTCGACGCCCCGCCGGACATGCTCCCGCAGGAGATCCTCGAGTGGCGGATGAACACCGCGGGCTATGACTCGAAGTTCGCGGCGCTCTACTACCCGTGGATCGAGGTCATGAACCCGCTGACCAACCAGCCGATGATGGTCCCGCCGTCGGGCCACGTGGCCGGTCTGTGGTGCCGCACGGACGCCACGCGCGGCGTCCACAAGGCGCCGGCCAACGAGATCGTCACGGGCGCCAACGGGCTCGCCTTCCAGGTCACGCACGCGGAGCAGGGCGGCCTCAACAAGGTCGGCATCAACTGCATCCGCTCGTTCCCCGGCCGCGGCATCCGCGTGTGGGGCGCGCGCACCCTGTCCAGCGACCCCGAGTGGCGCTACATCAACGTCCGGAGGCTGTTCAACTTCGTCTCCGAGTCGATCATGGAAGGCACGCAGTGGAGCGTGTTCGAGCCCAATGACGAGAAGCTGTGGATCCAGCTTCGCATCGCGGCGGCGAACTTCCTCACCCGCGTGTGGAGCGACGGCGCCCTGTTCGGAGCGACTCCGGCCCAGGCGTTCTACGTCAAGTGCGACTCCGAGACCAACCCGCCCGAGGTCATCGAGGCCGGGCAGGTCATCTGCGAGATCGGCATCGCACCCGTCAAGCCGGCCGAGTTCGTGGTCTTCCGGCTGAGCCAGTTCAGCGGCGGCGAAGGCTCCGCCGTCAGCGAGTAGTCAACCTCTAACGGAAAGGAACGACCGGCATGCCGGCCAATGACAAGGAAGCACACGTCCCGATCTGGTTCACGCTGAGCATCGGTGGCGCGGAGGCCGCGGGCTTCTTCAAGGAGGCCACGGGCTTCGACTCCGAGAGCGAGGTCACCGAGATCAAGCGGTCGATGCCCAACGGCAAGACCGACATGATCAAGGTGATGGGCAACACCAAGTGGGGCGACATCGAGCTCAAGCGCGGCGTCGACCAGGACAAGACGCTCTGGAACTGGCGCAAGATGATCGTCGACGGCCAGCTCAAGGACGCCCGCAAGGACTGCACGGTCACGATGCTCGACTACATGGGCTCGCCCGTCGTCACGTACTCGATCGTCAACGCCTGGCCCAAGAAGTACACGGGCGTGGGCCTGAAGGCCGATTCCAACGAGGTCGCCGTGGAGGGCGTCACGCTCTGCCACGAGGGCTTCGAGATCAAGTAGGGCTGCCGGACACGCCATGAAGTCGGAGTACGCGTTCACCCTCCCCCGCGGGCTGGTCGACAGCTTCGGCACCGTGCACCGCGAGGGCACGATGCGGCTGGCGACGGCCCGCGACGAGATCGAGCCGCTGCGCAGCGCCGAGGTCCGCCAGAATGAGGCGTACCTGTCCGTGCTGCTGCTGGCGCGCACGGTCACCCGCATCGGCGAGTTCACGGACATCACGCCGGAACTGGTGGAGAACCTCTACGCGGCCGACTTCGACCACCTCCAGCGTCTCTACGAGCGGATCAACACCGACGGAGAGGCGGTGGGGGTGGTGGCGTGCCCGAACTGCGCCAACGAGTTCGAGGTGGACCTCACGGAGATAGAGGACGGGCGCCTGGGGGAATGACGCGGCCGTCTCCCGAGGAACTGCTCGGGGAGACGGCCAGGCTCGCGTATCACCTCCACTGGCCGCTTGATTCCATCCTTGATCTCGAACACGCAGACCGCCGGCGGTTCCTGCGCGAAGCCGAGGCCCTCGCAGGTTCGCCGGGCTACGTCGAGTTTGAGCACTCGCATTTCGACGACTAGAACACTCTCTTAGACGATATGGCCGACACCCCGCCCGAGGATTCGCAACCGCCCCGCCGCGCGCCCGTTCGCATGGGGCTACGAGTGGTGGCGCGCCACAGCGCCGGACGCTACGGCGGGCGCCAGCTGGCGCACGAGGTGGCCGAGGCGCGCGCGCCCAAGCACCTCCCCGCCTCGGTGCGGCTCGCCGAGGGAGCGCTGCCGCCGTCGCTCGCGCGCGCCGTGCATCCCGCGTCGCCGGTGGCCGCGCGTGTGGCTCAGCCGTCCGCCCCTGCGCCGCCGGCGCCGTCCGCCGCTGCGCCTGCGCCTCCCGCTGCGCCCGCGCCGCCCGCGCCGGCGGCTGATGCGGCGCGCCCGTCGATGGCGCCCTCGTGGATGTCCGACTTCGCAGCGCAGTGGATGTTCGGCGACAAGGACGCCGCGTCGCAGGACCTGATGTCGATGGACCAGGCCGCCAAGCTGCCCGAGTCGACCAAGGAGCAGCGCGTCGCGCGCTTCATCGCCCGCGGCGGCCTCGAGCGCTCGCGCGGCGCCCGCATCGTCGAGGGCGCCGGCAGCGGCGCCCCGATCCCGCCCGAGGAGCTCGGCATCGCCGCGGCGGACGTCGACGAGGGCCCGAAGAAGCTCTCCCGCGCGCCCGCGAGCGACGTCCCGACCTCGGTGCCGGTGGAGCCGCCCGCCGCGGAGTCCGAGGACGCGCCGCCTCGACGCAGCCGGCTGGCGCGGGCGCCGTCGGCGCCGTCCGCGGGGCTGGCCGTGCCCACGCCGTCGATCCCGACGCCGGGGATCGCGCGCACGCCCGCCGACGCTCCGCCCGCCGCCTCGTCGTCGACCGCGAGCACCCCGACCGGCTCGCCCCCGAGCTCCACCTCGCCTGCCGCGAGCACGTCGGTCGCGCGCACGCCCGCCGACGTTCCGCCCGCCGTCTCGTCGTCGACCGCGAGCACCCCGGCCGGCTCGCCCCCGAGCTCCCCCTCGCGTGCCGCGAGCACGTCGGTCGCGCGCACGCCCGCCGACGTTCTCGCCCGCCGTCTCGTCGTCGACCGCGACCCCACCCCGACCGGCTCCGCCCCCGTGCTCCACCTCGCGTGCCGCGCCCTCAGCACGTCGGTCGCCCGCCCCGCACGCCCGCCGCGGACTCACCCGCCGACGAGCCCTCGGCGACCCCACCACGACTCCGGCCTCGAGCGCCTCCGTCGCGCGCACGCCCGCCGCCGACACGCCCTCGGCTCCCGCCACGACTCCGGCCTCGAGCACGTCCGTCGCGCGCACGCCCGCCGCCGACACGCCCTCGGGCCCCGCCGCGTCTCCGGCCTCCAGCACGTCGATGGCGCGCACGCCCGCCGCCGACACGCCCTCGGCTCCCGCCACGACTCCGGCCTCCAGCCCGTCCGTCGCGCGCACGCCCGCCGCCGACACGCCCTCCGGCCCCAGCGCGTCTCCCGCCTCGAGCCCGTCCGTCGCGCGCACGCCCGCCGCCGACACGCCCTCGGCTCCCGCCACGACTCCGGCCTCCAGCCCGTCCGTCGTACGCACGCCCGCCGCCGACACGACGCCCTCGGGCCCCGCCGCGTCCTCGTCCACGGCGGCCAGCGCGCCCTCCGGCTTCACCGCGACTCCGGCCACCAGCACGTCGGTCGCGCGCACCGCCGCCGACTCCCCCTCCGCGCCCATCGCGAGTGGGCCGGTGCGGGTGTCGCGCAAGGTCGCGCCCGAAGCTCCGGCGCGCCCCGTGGTGCGCGTGTCGCGGGTGGCGGCGCCTGCGCCGCCGGTGATCCCGGTCGAGCCGGCGCCGGAGCCGGTCGTCGCGCGCGAGCTCGCGCCCGAACCGGTCGCCGAGGCGGTGGCCGTGGAACCCGAGGCGCCTCGCCGCGGCCTGTTCCGGCGGATGGTCGATGCGTTCCGCGGCGAAGCGCCCGCGACCCTCAACCGCGCCGCCAGCGACCCCGAGGAGATGGAAGAGGCGGATAGCGGCGACGCGGGCGGCTCGGATGTCGCCTTGCCGCCGGCCGAGCTGACCGAAGACGAAGACGCCACCCTGCGCCGCAGCGCCCGTCCGATGGTGAGCCGCGCCTCCAGCGAGCTGGAGGACGAAGAGGACGAGACAGACGCCGACCTGCCGGACTCCACCGCGTCCGGGACCGATGGGTCGCCGAGCGCGCCAGTCTCCTCCGATGACGAGGAGGACCCCACGCTGCGCCGCACCGCGCTCGACGCACCGGCCGTGGCTCGCAGCGCGAACGCCGGCGACGCGGCGACCGGCGCGCCCGCCAGCGGCGCCGCCGGGCCGACCGTGGCCCGCAGCGCGAACGCCGGCGACGCGGCGACCGGCGCGCCCGCCAGCGGCGCCGCCGGCCCGACTCTGGCTCGCAGCGCGACCGCCCCCGGCGACGCGGCGACCGGCGCGCCCGCCAGCGGCGCGGCCGGGCCGACCGTGGCCCGCAGCGCGAACGCCGGCGACGCGGCGACCGGCGCGCCCGCCAGCGGCGCCGCCGGCCCGACTCTGGCTCGCAGCGCGACCGCCCCCGGCGACGCGGCGACCGGCGCGCCCGCCAGCGGCGCGGCCGGGCCGACCGTGGCCCGCGGCACGAACGCCGGCGACGCGCCCGCCAGCGGCGCCGCCGGACCGAACCTGGCTCGCAGCGCCACCTCCCCCGGCGACGCGGCGACCGGCGCGCCCGCCAGCGGCGCCGCCGGCCCGACCCTGGCTCGCAGCGCCACCTCCCCCGGCGACGCGGCGACCGGCGCGCCCGCCAGCGGCGCGGCCGGGCCGACCGTGGCCCGCGGCACGAACGCCGGCGACGCGCCCGCCAGCGGCGCCGCCGGACCGAACCTGGCTCGCAGCGCCACCGCCCCCGGCGACGCGGCGACCGGCGCGCCCGCCAGCGGCGCCGCCGGCCCGACTCTGGCTCGCAGCGCGACCGCCCCCGGCGACGCGGCGACCGGCGCGCCCGCCAGCGGCGCCGCCGGCCCCACCCTGACCCGTAGCGCGACCGCCTCCGGCGACGCGCCGACCGGCGCGCCCGCGAGCGGCGCCGTTGGACCGACCGTGGCGCGCAGCGCCACCGCCCCCGGCGACGCGCCGACCGGCGCGCCCGCCAGCGGCGCCGCGGGCCCCACGCTGGCCCGCGCGGCGGCGGGCGGCGCCGGTGCGGCCGCGGGTAGCGGCGGCGAGCCCACGGTGGGCCGCAGCGCGGCCGTGCCTGGCCCGACGTCGGGCTCTCCCGCCCGCCCGACGCTGTCCCGTCGCGAGGCGCCAGCAGACGACGCCGCGCCGGCGCTCAGCGATCCGGACGGCGGCGCGGGCTGGACGCCCGACGCCACCGACGACGCCTCCGGCATCGGCGCGGCGGACGCCGCCGCAGACCCGACGCTGGCCCGCACGGCCGCCACACCCGCGCCCGGCACCGGCCCGACGCTGGCCCGCACGGCCGCCACACCCGCGCCCGGCACCGGCCCGACGCTCGCCCGCACGCCGGCGGCCACACCCGCGTCAGGCACAGGCCCGACGCTCGCCCGCACGCCGTCGGCCACACCGGCGGCAGGCACGAGCCCGACGCTCGCCCGCACGCCGGCGGCCACACGGCCGGCAGGCACGGGCCCGACGCTGGCCCGCACCGCCACCACACCCGCGTCAGGCAGTGGCCCGACCCTGGCTCGCAACGCGAGCCGCGCCGGCGACGCCCCGTCCCCCGCCTCGCCCACCGAGCCCGTCCTCGCCCGCGACGTCGTGACCGCCAGCTCCCGCGCGGCCGCGGCAGCGAGCCGCACGATCGGCCGCCTGGCGCGGACCGGCGCCGCGCCCGCCGCGGCCGTGAGCCGCTCCGCCGAGCCGGCCGCCGCCGCCACCGCCGCGACGGAGACGCCGCGGCCGCACCTGTCGCTCGTCCCGACGCCCACGCCCGAGGCGGCGCCCGCCGCGACGCCGGCGCCGGCCACCCCCACGGCCGCTCCCCGCACCGTGGCCCGCGCGAGCGCCGAGCGCCTCGCGGCACAGACCGGCGGCGCGATCAGCGAGGGCGAGGGCGGCCTGCGCTCGGTCACGTTCCCGGGCCCCGGCGGCGCCATTCCCGAATACGTCCCGTTCTCCACGGCGCCGGTAACCGTCTCGCGAGTCGAGACGGAGGCGCCGCCCTCCTCCCCGGCCTCGACCCCCGCCACCGGCGCAGTGGGTTCCCAAGGCAAGGCCGGCGCTGACCTGGAGGCCACCTACGAGTACGTCCTGGACCGCCTGAAGCGCGATCTGATCGTCGAGCGCGAGCAGAGCGGCCATCTCCTGATCGACAACCCCTGATCCCAGCGAGCAGCACATGACAACCGCGGTCGATAGATCGATTCTCTTCTCCCAGACACGCTTCGAGGTGTCGATCCCGACGCTGAACGTCCAGGTCGGGTTCTTCACACAACTGCAGGGCATGTCCGCCCAGGTGGACGTGATGGAGTACCCCGAGGGTGGCGTCAACGACCACGTCCACAAGCTGCCCACGCGGATCAAGCACACCAACCTCACGCTCAAGCGCGGCGTGACCAAGGAGGGCGCGCTGCTCGAATGGGTCAAGGCGACCGTGGTCGAGGCCAAACCGGCGAACATGTCGCTGACGCTCTACGACACCGAGGGCCAGATCGTGCAGAGCTGGAGCTTCGCGAACGCCTACCCGGTGAAGTGGACGGGCCCGGACGTCAACGCCGGAGGCAACGAGGCCATGAGCGAGTCGCTCGAGATCGCCCACAGCGGACTGGCGAAGGCCTGACATGACCGCCATGGCAGGGCCGAGCAACTTCCAGAAGGCCTTTCTGCAGATCGACGGCGGGGACCGCATCGACTGCTACTTCAACCCGACCGAGTACTCGATCGCCAAGACGAACGAGTGGAGCTATGAGAAGGTCACCGGCACCTCGCTCCCGCCCGCCCAGTTCGGCGGCGGCAGCCCGCGCTCGATGGAGCTCAGCCTGCTGCTCGACAGCACGCTGCTGACGGGCGGGATGACCGTCCGCGCGGCCACCGACGCGCTGTTCAAGATGATGGAGGTGCCCGGCGGGACGAGCGGTGGCACGCCCACCGCCGCGCCGCCGATGATGACCTTCCACTGGGGCACGGTCGTGAGCTTCAAGGCGGTCTGCACGTCGCTGACCGTCACCTACAAGCTGTTCATGCCGACGGGCGAGCCGATCCGCGCCGACGTCAAGCTCTCGCTCAAGCAGGCCGAGACCGCGTCCACGCGCTCGAGCAACGGCGCCAACAAGGGTCAGAACCCGACGACGCGCGCGAACGCCGGCTTCGGCGTGCACCGCGTGCGCGATGGCGACACGCTGCCGTCGATCGCCTACCAGGCCTACGGCGATGCCACGCGCTGGCGCGTGATCGCCGAGGCCAACGAAGTCGACAACCCGCTGCACCTGCGACGCGGCACGCCGCTCTCGCTGCCCAAGCTGGAGTCCTGATGACCGCGGCCACCACCGCACAGACGCACGTCGCGGGCATCGACGTCCTGGTCGAGGGCGCCGCGCTCGATCCGTCGTTCCGCAACGCCACGATCGAGGTCAAGGTCGTGAACTCGCTGACGCTGCCCGACATGGCGCTGGTGCGCCTGACCGACGCCGCCGGCGAGAACGTGGACAGCCACCCACTGCAGATCGGCAAGGCGCTCGAGATCAAGGCCGCCTCGATGGGCGAGCGCACGACGGTCTCGATCTTCAAGGGCGAGATCGCCGCCGTGGAGCCGGAGTTCACGCAGAAGGGTGTGACGATCTCGATCCGCGCCTACGACCGGGGCCACAAGCTCAACCGCGTCCGCAAGACGCGTACGTTCCAGCAGGTCAAGGCCTCGGACATGGTCACGAAGCTCGCCGGCGAGAACGGGCTCACGCCGAAGGTGACCGCCACCAGCACGGTCCACGAGTTCTTCCAGCAGAGCAACGAGACCGACTGGGACTTCTGCTGGCGGCTCGCGCTGATGGAGGACTACGAGGTCGTCGTCGACGACAGGACGCTCAACTTCCGCCCCGCCAACAAGGGCGCCGGCGCCGCGACGACGCTCAAATGGCAGCAGGAGCTGATCTCGTACCGCCCGCGCATGTCAGGCGTGCAGCAGCCCAAGTCGGTCGCGGTCCGCGCCTGGGATTCCGAAGGGCAAGCAGAACATCAACGGCACCGCGTCCAGCGCGGACACGACGTCGAAGGCAGGCGTCGACCGCAACAAGGTCTCAAGCGACCTCGGCGGCGGCGACACCTCCGTCGGCGACCGCGTCGCGACGAACGCGGGCGAGGCCAACCAGCTCGCCAAGAGCACGCTCAATCGGACCGCCGACTCGTTCTACGAGGCCGACGGCGTGGCCTTCGGCAACCCCGCCGTGAAGGCCGGCACCCAGGTCAGGATCGACGGCGTCGGCTCGAAGTTCGGCGGGACGTTCACGGTCACGACCTCGACGCACGCCTACCGCGGCGAGACCGGCTACAAGACCTCGTTCCAGATCTCCGGGCGCTCCTCGCGCACGCTGCTCGAGCTGATCCGCCCGCCGCAGCAGCGCGACTGGTCGGCCTCGCTCGTCGTCGGCGTCGTCACCAACAACAACGACCCCGACCAGATGGGCCGCGTGCGCGTGAAGTTCCCCTCGCTCTCCGACAAGGAGGAGAGCGCGTGGGCGCGCATCGCCACCCCGAGCGCCGGCAACGGCCGCGGCCTGCTGATGCTTCCGCAGCCCGAGGAGGAGGTGATCGTCGGCTTCGAGCACGGCGACACCCGGCGCCCGATCGTCGTCGGCTCGGTCTTCAACGGCCGCGACAAGCCCACCGAGGAGCTGCTGATCGAGAAGAAGGGGTCCTTCGGCCTCGTCTCCAACGAGAAGATCCACCAGCACTCCAAGAAGGACTTCGAGATCAAGTCAGACCAGAACATGACCGTCGAGGTCCAGTCCAACAAGACCGAGACGATCAAGGGCAACTTCAAGAACGAGGCGACCGGCAACGGCAACCTCAAGGCCCAGCAATACGTGATCGAGGCGGGCTCGAGCATGACGGTCAAGGGCGTCAACGTGACCGTCGAGGCGTCGGGCCCGCTCACCCTCAAGGGCGCCACGGTGGACATCCAGGGCTCCGGCCCGGTCTCCATCAAGGGCGCGATCATCAACCTCGGATAGGGTCTTGACGTGACGGAGATCATCGGCTCGGGCCTCGCGTTCCCCCTCCAGGTGGACCGCCGCGGCGGCATCGCGCTGGCCCATGACGAGCAGGACATCGACCAGGCGATCCAGCTGATCCTCGGCACCGCGCCGGGCGAGCGCCCGATGCGGCCGGAGTTCGGCTGCGGCGTGCACGACTTCGTCTTCGACTCGATCGACGCCAACACCGTCGGGCAGATGGAGGAGGCGATCCGCGAGGCGCTGGACCGCTGGGAGCCGCGCATCCAGGTCCAGCGCGTGGACTTCGACCTCTCGGAGTCGGGCAACGGCCTGCTGACCATCGACATCATCTACAAGGTCCGCGCGACCAACACGGAGCGCAACCTCGTCTACCCCTTCTACGTGATCCCCGCTGAGGAGGGCGCATGACTCGCGCTGCGCGCTCGCATGCTTCGGCGGGAACTCGCCCAATGGCTCGCTCCCGCGCCGCGATGAAAGGCAGTGCTGAGTGAGGCTCCCCGAGATCGAGCTGGATGACCGGCGCTTCCAGGACCTCGTCTCGGAGGCGCGCATGCGCATCTCGCGCGCCTGCCCGGAATGGACGGAGCACAACGTCTCCGACCCCGGCATCACGCTGATCGAGCTGTTCGCGTGGATGACGGAGATGACGATCTACCGGCTCAACCGGGTGCCGGACAAGCTCCACGTGGCCCTGCTCGACCTGCTCGGGATTCCGCCTGGACGGACCCAGCGCAGCGACCACGAGCCTGCGCTTCCGGCTCGCCGACAAGCCGCTCGAGCCGATCCTGATCGCGTCCGCGACCGAGGTCGGCACGCCGCGGACGAGCACCGAGGAGTCGGTGATCTTCCAGGTCGACGAGGACTTCACCATCCCCGCGATGGCGCCGGCCGCCTACGTGCTGCAGCGCCACGGTCAGTACAAGGACGTCGGGCTCGCCGACGGCGAGGCGCGCCCGCAGGGCTCCGACCAGCTCGCGTTCGGCTCACCGCCGCAGGTCGGCGACGCGCTCTTCATCGGCTTCGAGCACCCGCTCGACCGCCTGCTGCTGGAGATCAACGTCGACGCATCGCAGGCGCGCGGCGCGGGCGTGAACCCCGAGGACCCGCCGCTGCGCTGGGAGGTCTCCCAGGGCGACGGCCAGTGGGGCGAGGCGCTCGTGCTCGAGGACCTCACCGGCGGCTTCAACTACGGCTCGGGCAATGTGCTGCTCGAGCTGCCGCCGCGCTCGGTCGTCGCCGCGATCGGCGGCCACCGGCTGCACTGGCTGCGCTGCCGGATCACCGAGACCACGAAGTCCGGCCGCCAGGGCGTGACCTACTCGCACCCGCCGGAGATCTACTCGCTGACCGCCGCTCCGGTCGGCGCGCGCCTGCCCGCAACGCACGCGTCACGCGAGGACCGCGAGGTCCTGGGCGTCTCGGACGGCACGCCCGGGCAGGTCTTCCCGCTGCGGCACGCGCCGGTGCTGAAGCCGGGCGTCGGCGAGATGCTCGAGGTCCAGGACCCGGAGTCCGGCGACTGGGCGCGCTGGGAGCTGCGCCCGGACTTCGTCGGCTCGACCGAGTTCGACCGCCACTTCGTGCTCGACCTGGTGGCCGGCGAAGTGGAGCTCGGCCCGGCGATCCGCGAGACCAGCGGCGGCTGGACCCAGTACGGCGCCGTCCCGCCGAAGGGCGCGGTCCTGCGCTTCACGCGCTACCGCCACGGCGGCGGACGCGACGGCAACGTCACGGCTCAGACGATCTCGGTGCTCAAGAGCACAATCTCCGGCGTCGACACGGTCAGCAACCCGGATGCCGCCACGGGCGGCGTCGACGCCGAGGTCATCACGCACGCCCGCCAGCGCGCGGCGCTGGAGATCCGCTCGCGCTACCGCGCGGTGACCGCGGAGGACTTCGAGTTCCTGGCCGGCGAGGCCAGCCCGCGCGTCGCGCGCGCCGTCTGCATCCCGCCCGCGGCGGGCGGTGCGGTCCCGCTGCATCTCGTCCCCCGCATCTACCCGGCCGACCGCCGGCTCGAGTGGGAAGAGCTGATGCCCGACGGGGACCTCCTGACCGAGGTGGCCGAGTACCTCGACGAGCGCCGTCTGATCGGCACGACCGTCGAGCTCAAGCCCTGCCGCTACCGCGGGCTCTCGGTCGTGGTGGACCTGCAGGCCCGCCCCCTGGCCGACACCGTGCGCGTCCAGGAGGACGTCGCGCACGCGCTCTACACCTACCTGAACCCGCTGATCGGCGGCAACGCGACCGGGCCGGGACAGGGCTGGCCGTTCGGCCGGGCGCTCAACCAGGGCGAGCTCTACGGTGTGGTGCATGCGGTGGACGGCGTCGAGTTCGTGCGCATCCTGCGGCTTTACGAGACGAACCTCGAGACCGGCGAGCAGTCGGCCAAGCCCGCCGGCACCCACATCGTGCTCGAACCCGACGAGCTGCTCGCCTCCGGCCTGCACGTCGTCAAGGCCACGCACCGCGAGGACTAGTGGCTGAGGACGGCGGGACCAACGGCGCGGGCGGCGGCTCCGGAAGCCCGGAGTTCGACCCGCGCACCGGCAACGGCCACCGGACGTTCCACGGCACCGGCTTCGGCACGCTCATGCTGCGGATGGCCGGCGGCCCGAAGGACACGCCGCCGCCCGTCGCCTCGTCGCGTGCGTATCTGCGCAACGGGCTGCCGGCTCTGTATCAAGATGGCGATTTCGGCATGCGATTCGTGGGGGCGCTCGAGGAGCTCCTGGATCCGATCGTGGCGGTGCTGGACGGACTCCAGCACCACTTCGACCCCAACCACGCGCCGCAGGACATCCTCGAGCTGCTCGCGGCGTGGCTGGGCGTGGACCTCGACGAGACCCAGGAGATACGCCACCAGCGCGAGATGGTCCGCCGTTCGGCCGAGCTCAGCCGCCGGAGGGGCACGGTGAAGGGCCTCGAGCTGGCGCTCTCGCTGCATTTCCCGGACCTTCCGCTGCGCGTGGAGGACAACGGCGGCGTCATCTACGCCGGGCGTCCGGGGCCGGACACGACGCCTCCCTCGAGCTTCGTCGTCTATTGCGACGCGGCGGTCCAGGAGAACGTCCAGGCGGCCGTCGCCCGTTGCATTGAGCAGTACAAGCCGGTACACAGCAGCTACCGCTTGCGCGTTAGAGCAGCAAAGAAGAAGGTGGATGTCGAGTCATGAGGACGTGTCAGAGTTGCGGCAAGGAGAACCCGGCCGATCGGGATTTCTGTAGCTGCGGCGAGTACCTGCGCTGGGAGCCGACCAGCCAGCTCAAGGCCATCACGCCCGAAATGATCGAGAAGGCCGCCACCCAGGCGCCTCCGCCTCCGGCCGCGGCTCCGCCCCCGCCGCCGCAGGCCGCGGCGCCGCCGCCGCCCCTGGCCGCGGTCCCGCCGCCCGCTCCCAAGACTCCCGCGCCGCCGGCCGACGCAGCGCCGTCGCCACCGCCGCCACCGCAGGGCGCGCCGGTGTCGACGACCGCCCCGCACGCCAACGTCGCGCCCCCGCCGCCGCCGGGCGCGCGCGTCGAGAAGTACTCCGGCCCGGAGACGGGCGACATGCCGGCTCCCGGCCAGTCCGCCGCACCGGCCGGTGCGCGCTGGACCGGACTGATGAAGGCCGTGCCGAACGGGAACGGCCAGGCGGCCGCCCCGCCGGCCGAGCAGAACGAGCCCGCGACGATCGTGCTGCGCCTGCCCGATGGCGATCCCGCCAAGGGCGAGGTGCTCCACCAGACGGTGGAGCCCGGCCAGCGCGACCGCGTGCTGGCACTGATCCGCAACCAGAGCGGGATCGTCGACAACTACGACCTCACGATCGAGGGCATGCCGGCGGAGTGGTACTCGATCTTCCCGTCCACGGTCTACCTGGTTCCCTTCGGCTCGGGCGGGACCTACGAGCAGGAGGTCGAGATCCACCTGCACCCGCCGCGCAGCCCGGAGGCGGTCGCGCGCCAGTGGGACCTGCGGGTGGTGGCGCACTCGCGCGCGCACCTCGTGACGGCCGCCGACGCGCCGCTGGCGCTGCACGTCGAGCCCTACATCGAGACGGCGACGACGCTGCGCCCGCAGCGCAAGAAGGGCCGGCGCAAGGCCGACTACGACGTGACGGTGGTCAACAAGGCCAACGCGCCGGTGCTGGTCGCGCTCGAGGGCGAGGATCCGGACGCCGAGCTGCAGTACGGCTTCAACCGCCCGCCGCAGGAGATCCCGCCGGGCGGCTCGGTCACGACCGAGATGCGCGTCAAGCCGCCCAAGAAGATCTGGATCGGGCGCGGGAAGGACTGGCGCTTCGAGGCCAAGACGCTCACGGGCGAGGAGGCCGCGGAACGCGCCGCCGCCGAGCCGCTGGCCGCCGACGTGCTCAAGGGCGCGCCGATCCAGGGCCGCCGCAAGGGCATCTTCCGCCGCCGCCAGCAGCCGCAGGTCCCCGGCGTCTACGGCCCGCGCGTGTACCGGCCGCAGGTCTACCCGCCGGGCGTCCAGCTCGGCCCGGGCGGCATCCAGCTGCGCATGCCGTCCTTCACCGGACCGCACGTCCAGGGCCCGCAGCTGGGCTCGGTCAACCCCCAGCAGTTCGCGAACAAGCTCCCCGGCCGGCCCAAGCGCGGCGGCGCCGCGACGCCGCAGGCGCCGCTGATGCCGACCCAGGGCGTCTTCCGCCAGCGCGCGATCATCCCGTGGTGGGTCCTGCTGCTGCTGGCGCTGCTGCTGCTCCTGCTGCTGCTGCTCTACATGCTGCTGCCGTCGAACGTCACCGTCCCGAAGGTCGTGGGCCAGAAGTCGGCGTTCACGGCCGAGAAGCAGCTGACCGCGGTCAAGCTCAAGCTGGACCCCAACCAGAAGCAGAAGGTCGACGCGCACGCGCCCGGAACCGTCATCGACCAGACGCCCAAGCCCGGCGCCTCGGTGGCCAAGGGCACGCCGGTGACGATCCTCGTCGCGGTCGGGTCGGGCAAGGTCGAGGTCCCGAGCATCGTCGGCAAGACGGCCTCGGAGGCCGATCAGATCCTGCGCGCCAAGCAGCTCACGCTGGGCCAGGCCTCGCCGCAGCCGGTCGACCCGAAGGGCAAGATCTCGAGCCAGATCCCGGCGGCGAACTCGATCGTCAACCGCGGCAGTCCGGTGAACTTCTTCTATCCCGACCCGTCGTCGGCGGACGCCAAGAAGAAGGCCGCCGACAAGAAGAACGGCAAGGGCGGCGGTCCCGGCGGCGCCGCGGCGGGCGGCGGCCCCGGCGGCGGCGCCGGCGCGGCGGACATCATCGTCCCGGCGATCAACGGCGCCGACCTGAAGGCCTACGCGAAGAAGGCGGGCGACCTCGGGATCGTGCCCGAGGAGGCGCGGCAGTTCAACGACGCGCCGCCCGGCACGCTGTTCGCGACCGACCCGGCCGGCGGCACCAAGGTCGCCAAGGGCGCCAAGGTCAAGCTGCTCGTGTCCAACGGGCAGCCGCAGATCCTCTTCACCAACGGCAAGAACATCCTGCGCATCGACGGCGCGACGGGCAAGAAGACCAACGTGGCCAACGGCCCGCAGGACGAAGAGGATCCGACCTGGAGCGCCGACGGCTCGCACGTCGCCTACACGGCCGACAAGCGCGTCACGCTCAGGGACATCACGAAGAAGGACGCCCCGGCCGTGCCGCTGACGCGCGCGGGCGAGGACTACGAGAACGTCTCCTGGGCGCCCACGGCCGACATCAACGTGCTGGCGATGAACATCGTCAAGTCCGACGGCGACAACGATCTCTGTCTCGGCCAGATCACCAAGGACGGCGTGAACCCGCAGTGCATCTCCGAGCCGAGCTTCACGGTCATCCGCGCGATCCACTGGGCGCCGGACGGCAAGGCGATCTACGCCGTCGGCGTCAAGAACCCCACCGGATCGGGCATCTTCGGGATCGTGCGCTGGAAGCTCGAACCCGGCAAGAAGGCGTTCTCGCCGGATCCGAACGACTGGACGAAGGGCCACTTCGTGTCGGACATCGGCACGCCGGGCAAGGGCGTGCTGGACGCCGCGTTCTCGCCCGACGGCAGCAAGGTGGCGGTCGTGTCCAACCAGGGCGGCTCGACGTTCCGGCTGTGGTTCGCAAAGCCGAACGACCTGCTGCTCTCGAGCGCGACCGCGACCCCGGTGCGCGCCTGCAAGGTGGCGTGGCGCTCGGACAGCAAGGAGGTCGTGGTCGTCCAGTCGGACGCCGGCTGCACGGAGGACGTCGGCTCGCTGGTCCGCCTGGCCGTGAATGACGTGCGCGACCAGAAGGAGCTGAACGCAGCGGGCGATGACCCGTCGTTCCAGCCACCGGTGTCCGCCGGAGGCTGACAGAGTGCTGTGCCCCAGCTGTCGCCGCCAGCTCGAGCGCGGAGCGAGCTATTGCGACAGCTGCGGTGCACCGCTCAACGGCACCGATGCGGTGCTGGAGCTGGTGCTGGACGACTCCACGCGCGTGCCGCTCGAGGCCGACATGACGCTCGGGCGCGCGCCGGAGTCCACGCTCGTGCTGTCTGATCCGACGGTCTCGCGCATGCACGCGCGGATCTCGGCGGGCGCGGTGCTCGAGGACGCCGGCTCCTCGCACGGGACGTGGCTGGACGGGCAGCGTGTGACCGCGCCGAGCCCGCTGCACGACGGCGCGAAGATCCGCCTCGGGGACCTCGAGCTGCGGGTGGAGCGCCGGCGCGAGCTGGCCGAGGCGGGCCGCACGATCGTCGTGCGCCAGTTGGGGGCGGAGCCCGTCGCGCCGGATCCGGTCTCGACCGCGACGTCGTTCGGGATGCGCCCGCGCGTGCGCGCGGGCTATGCGCTCAAGCGCCTCGACGCGACGGAGGGGCCGCGCCGCTGGGTGCTCAAGGACCTCGACAACGGCACGTTCCTGCGGCTCTCGGACAACGACGCATGGCTGTTCGAGCGGCTCGACGGCACGCACTCGCTGGTCGACCTGATCGGGCTCAGCGAGCAGCGCTACGGGCCGGCGGGGCGCGCGCGCGTCGCCCGCCTGCTGAGCGACCTCGGCGAGCGCGGGTTCCTCGCCGGTGTGGCCGGGCGCCAGACGTTCCCGGCGGCCGAGCCGAGCCGCCTGCAGCGGATCTTCAAACCGCGCGAGAAGGTGTTTCCCGGCGTCGGCGCAGCGGTCGAGAAGATCTACCGGCGCGGCGGCTGGGTGTTCTTCACGCGACCGATGCTGTACTTCCTCGCCGCGCTCGCCGCGCTGGGGCTGATCGCCTTCGTGGCGCTGATCGCGCGCCGCTACGGGACGCCGTTCGTCGTGGCGCACAAGTTCGGCTGGGGCGGGCTCGTCTTCCTGCTCGGGCGCTTCTTGGTGGTCGGCGTGCACGAGCTCGCGCACGGGCTGACGATGGCCTCGTTCGGGCGAAGGATCGAGCGCGCCGGGCTCAAGCTCGTCGCGATCTTCCCGTACGCGTTCGTCGACACCTCGGAGGCGTGGTTCGAGCCACGCCGGCGCCGGATCGCGATCTCCGCGGCGGGCCCGGTGTCGGACTTCTCGGTCGGCGCCGTCTTCTCGCTGTGCGCGGTGTTCCTGCCCGCGGGCGTCGTGCGCGACATCTTCTTCAACCTCGCGTTCGCGGCCTACGTCGGCGGGTTCTTCAACCTCAATCCGTTCATCGAGCGCGACGGCTACCACATGCTGGTCGATGCGCTCGGCGAGCCGGGCCTGCGGCGGCGGGCCAAGCAGCAGCTCGAGCGGCGGCTCTCGGGCGAGGGCGCGCCGACCGACTCACCCGTGCTCGCGCGCTACTCGCTGTGGGGGCTGGGCTGGTCCACACTGGCGGCGTGCTTCGCGATCGCGATGTCGCTGCGCTACGAGAAGATCTTCCTGGCGATCGCGCCGCGGCCCGTCGTCTACGGCGTGATGGCGACGCTGTGGGTCGGCTTCTTCCTGCCGGTGCTGTTCGTGCTCGGCAAGCCGATCCTGGATCGCATCCGGGGGAGGTGAGCGCGTGGCCGCCTCGGAAGTCGACGTCGCCGCGAGGCTGATCGAGCGTCTGCTCGTGGACCCCACGTTCCGCGCGCGCTTCCGGCGCGACCCGGCCGGCGCGTGCCGTGAGGCGGGGCTCGAAGGGCTCGCGCAGGAGATGTCGGTCGGCGGCGGCAAGGCGATGTACACGCTCGACATGCGCGAGTCCAAGTCGAGCCTGGCCGGGGTGATGATGGCCGCCGCGATGGAGGGCGTCGGCATCTACCAGTTCACCGAGAACGTCCTCCCGCACCTCGAAGAGCTGCCGCACCAGGTCGGCCAGGTGATCTCGCGCGTGCACCTGCCGGCGATCAAGGGCGCGCTGCATGGCGGCGGCGGCGGCGGCGCGGTGAGCGAGCCCGCGGTGCCGGCGCCGAACGGCGACGGCGTGCCCGGCGCGGCCAACGGCGCCGGCGCGCTGCCCGACGCGGCGCCGCCCGCCGCCGGCCAGCCGCTGCCGGAGGCGGCACCACCGGCGGCCGCGCAGCCGCTGCACGCCGACCTACATGCTCTCGGTCGTGGTCGACGATATCGACATGGGCATCACCCACGTCATCCGCGGCGACGATCACCTGACCAACGCCTTCCGCCAGACGCCAACTCTATCCGCGCGCTCGGCGCGAGCCGCCGCGTCTTCGCCCATATCCCGCTGATCCACGGGCCCGACGGGGCGAAGCTCAGCAAGCGGCACGGCGCCCTCTCGGTCATCGAGTATCGCGAGATGGGCATGCTGCCCGAGGCGATGCGCAACTACCTGCTGCGGCTCGGCTGGGCGCATGGCGACGACGAGATCATCTCGACCGAGCAGGCTATCGCAGTGGTTCGATCTCGACGGCGTCGGCCGCTCGCCGGCCCGCTTCGATTTCGCCAAGCTTCGCTCGGTCAATGCCCACTGGCTCACGGAACGCGCCGCGACGCCGATCTCGCCGACGCTGCATCGCGCCGTTCGCTCGAGCGCAGCTGGGCCATCGGCTCGGCGAGCCGGGCGCCAGCGCCTGGTAGCCGGCGATGGCGGGGCTGAAGCAGCGCGCCCGCACGCTGGTCGAGCTGGCCGAGAGTGCCGCCTTCTATGTCCGGGCGCGGCCGCTGCCGGTCGACGCCAAGGCCGCGAAGCTGCTCGATGACGGCCGCCCGGGCGACGCTCGCCCGGCTCGCGCCGCGGCTCGACGGCAGCGGTCGAGTGGAGCCGAGGCCGGGCTCGAGGCCGCCTGCCGGCGCCGCACGCCGAGGCCAAGGGCTCGGCTTCGGCAAGCTCGCCCAGCCGCTGCGCGCCGCCCTGACCGGCTCGACGGTCTCGCCCGGCCTCTTCGAGGTCATGCGGTGCTCGGGCGCGAGGAGGTGCTGGCGCGACTGCGAGGATGCCGCCGGCTGGTCGCAATCCCGCACTGCACAACATTGCATTTGCGTGCCAGGCGGGCCTACAGTACCGCTCTAGAATCCTCGAGCCGGATGCGGCGACTGCCGCACATTGCGCGGCAGCGGACGGCGGACGGCAGCCTGCAATGCGGCCGGCCACCAGGCCGAGCGAGCAGGACGACATGCGCATGACTGGAGCACGACGAGCATCGGTGACGATCGGCCGGCGGCAAGCCGCGTCGAGCTTCCCGGTGCTGGCAGGGACGATCGGGCCCGGACGTCATCGATATCCGCAAGCTCTACGGCCAGACCGGCTCCTTCACCTACGATCCCGGCTTCACCTCGACGGCCGCCTGCAGCTCCAAGATCACCTTCATCGACGGCGACGAGGGCGTCCTGCTGCATCGCGGCTACACGGATCGACGACCTCGCGGCCAACAGCGACTTCCTCGAGACCTGCTTACCTCATCCTCGACGGCGAGCTGCCGAACGGCGGACGCAGAAGGCCAAGTTCGTCAACGACATCACCTACCACACCATGCTGCACGAGCAGATCCAGTTCCTGTTCCGCGGCTTCCGCCGTGACGCGCATCCGATGGCAGTGATGATCGGCGTCGTCGGCGCCCTCTCGGCCTTCTACTACGAGGACCTGGACATCGAGGATCCGCGCAACCGGATGATCGCCACGCACCGGCTGATCGCGAAGATGCCGACGATCGCCGCCATGGGCCTACAAATACTCGGTCGGCCAGCCCTTCGTCTATCCGCAGAACGACCTGAGCTACGCCGAGAACTTCCTCAACATGATGTTCGGCGGTGCCGTGCGAGCCGTACAAGGTGAACCCGGTGCTGTCCAAGGCGCTGGACCGGATCTTCATCCTGCACGCCGACCACGAGCAGAACGCCTCGACCTCGACGGTGCGCCTCGTCGGCTCGACCGGCGCCAGCCCCTATGCGGCGATCGCCGCCGGCATCGCGGCGCTCTGGGGCCCGGCCCATGGCGGCGCCAACGAGGCCGTGGTCAAGATGCTGGAGGAGATCGGCGACCGGTCGACCGCATCCCCGAGTTCATCGCACGCGCCAAGGACAAGGACGACCCGTTCCGCCTGATGGGCTTCGGCCACCGCGTCTACAAGAACTACGATCCGCGCGCCGGCGTGCTGAAGGAGAGCGCCGACGAGGTGCTGGCCGAGCTCGGCCAGAAGCGACAACCCGAAGCTCGGCCATCGCCCGCGAGCTCGAGCGGATCGCACTCGAGGACGAGTATTTCATGCGAGCGCAAGCTGTTCCCCAACGTCGACTTCTATTCGGGCATCATCCTCGAGGCGATGGGCATCCCGACCAAGATGTTCACCGCCATCTTCGCGCTCGCCCGCACGGTCGGCTGGATCGCCCAGTGGAACGAGATGATCGAGGACCCCGAGCAGAAGATCGGCCGGCCCCGCCAGCTCTACACCGGCCCCGGCCCACCGCGACTTCGTGCCGATCGACAAGCGCGGCTGAACCGCACGAAGCTGGCCCATACGCCGCATGCGGCGTATGGGCGACTTCGTTCAGTTCGCGACGATGCGGGCGCTGAAGGTGGCTTCGGTGGCGAGCTTGTCCTCGACCATCGGCCTTGCCCTCGAACTTCCAGACGCCGAGCTTGCTGCGCAGCAGCTTCACCTCCAGCCGCACCTGGTCGCCCGGGCGGCATCGGGCGGCGGAAGCGGGCCTCGTCGATCCGACATGAAGTAGATCGAATGGCCCGAGGGTGCCTGGCCGAGGCTCGCGACCATCAGCACTGCCGCGGTCTGGCCCATCGCCTCGACGATCAGCACGCCCGGCATGATCGGATCGTTGGGAAATGCCCGGGAAAGAAGGGCTCGTTGAAGGTCACGTTCTTCATGCCGACCGCCCGCGCTGCGCCTCGAGCTCGATCACGCGGTCGACCAGCAGCATCGGGTAGCGATGCGGCAGCATCTTGAGACGCCCTGATAGTCCGACATCGTCCAGCCCGCTCGCCCGGCACGCGGTGCCTCGCTGGTCATCTCCTGCCACCGCACCCTCGCCGTGGGCCGGAATCCAGCACGGTGGCCGTGGCCAAGCCTTTCGACTTCTCGTTCGCCGCGCCTGCACGCTCCGGCGTCGGCTGATCCGGCGCCTTCTCCGGCACCTTGACGCTCGGCAGGCTTCTTGTCGAGCCGCGTCCAGCACGTCGTCGGTCAGGTCGACTCTGCGGCGAGAACACCAGCACGGCCGAGCTCGGCAGGACGATATTGAAGCCGCGATCGGCTCTGCAGGCCGTCCACGATCTCGATCAACGCCTGCTCACCTGGCCGAGCGCTATCTGGCCGACGTCGCCGAGTTGGCGCAGCTTCTCCTGCGCGTCGCGCTGCACCCGGCGACCTCGCTGCTCGAGCGCCTGCTTCTTGTCCGGGAAGGCCTCCGGCGACAGCACGCTGCGCTGCTTCTGCAGCTCCTGGTCGGTGTCAGGAGACGCTTGCTCGTCGTTGTCGATCTGGTCCTGGTAGACCTTGCGCCGGGCCTCGATCTGGTCGCGGATGCTCTTGGCCGGCCTTCGACTTCGCGCAGGATCCGGTGTAGTCGATCACCGCCGCGACCGCCGGCGGCAGCTTCTCCTGCGCCTGGACCGGCCGGCGTGGCCGATCGCGCCACGCAAGAGCGCGGTCGCGAGGACAGGCCGAGGCGCCTGGCAAACCGCGAACATGCTCGATCTCCGATCTGCTGCTCAAAAGCGGGTGCCGAACGACACGCGGAAGGTCTCGGTCTTGTCGTTCGTCCTCCTTGACGATCGCCTGGGCGATGTCGACGGCCAGCGGACCGAGCGGCGACAGCCAGGAGAAGCCGAAGCCGGCGCCAACGCGCAGAGCGTGCGCTGTCCTCGAGCGTCGGGCCGTTGACGTCGATGTCGGTCGAGCGTGCCGGCATCGACGAAGGTCCGCCCGAAGATGCGCAGCTCGTCCGGCAGGCCCAGCGGAAAGCGCAGCTCGGCCGTGCCGGTATAGTAGAGATTGCCGCCCAGCGAGTCGTCGGTGTCGGTGTCGCGCGGGCCGACGCCGCCATACTGCGAAGCCGCGGAGCGTGGCGCCGCCGAGGAAGAAGCGGTTCGCCAGATGCACGTCCTCGCCGCCGATAGCCGTGGATGTAGCCGCCGGCGGCCGCCGAGGTTGAGCACCCAGTCCTTGCGGCAGACTGTAGTACCAGTCGGCCTCGCCCTCGTGGCGGAGGAACCGGTTGTCGCCGCCGAGACCGGCCACGTCCTGGTCGAGCTGGAGCAGATAGCCCTCGGACGGCAGGAAGCGGGTGTCGCGCACGGTCATAGGTGAAGGTCTGGCCGACCAGCGAGGTGACCCGGTCGCCCTCCTCGTCCTGGATGAACACCGAGGCGTCGTCGTCGACATTGTGGATGTCGTCCTCGCGCAGCGTGTAGCGCACGCCGTGGCGCAGATTCTCGGTCAGCGGGTAGCCGGCGCGCAGCGTGCCGCCGGTGCTGGTCTCGTCGTAGGACGACTCTGCGCTGGAAGTCGGTCTCGCGTGAGGAACAGGTCGAAGCCGGCGGCCAGGTCGCGGTCGAGGAAATAGGGCTCGGTGAAGCTGAAGTCGATCTCCTGGCGGCGCTGCGAGAGCGTGAAGTTCGCGCGCATCTCCTGGCCGCGTGCCGAGCAGGTTGCGCTCGCGTCAGCCGGATGTCGCCCAGCACGCCGTCCGAGGTCGAGAAGCCGGCGCCGAAGGACAGCTCGCCGGTCGACTTCTCCGCCACCTTGACGTCGATGACGACCTTGTCCGGAGCGCTGCCCTGGGCGGTCTTGACGTCGACCGTCTCGAAGAAGCCGAGATTGCGGATGCGCTGCTCGGAGCGGCGCAGCAGGGCCGTGTTGAAGGCGTCGCCCTCGGCGAGCCGGAACTCGCGGCGGATCACCTCGTCGAGCGTGCGCACGTTGCCGGTGATGTCGATCCGCTCGACATAGACCCGCGGGCCCTCGTCGATCTGGTAGGTGACGTCGACCGTCAGCGTCGTCGCGGTTGCGCTCGGTCACCGGCTCGACTGCGAGCGAAGGCATAGCCCAGCTTGCCGACCTCGTCGGTCAGCTTCTGGACCGTCTTCTCGACCTCGGTCGGCATTGTAGCCGTGCCGTCCTTCGGCGGTGACGAAGCTGCTGCAGCTGCTCGGCGGTCAGGTCCTTGAGCCGGCTGTCGATCTCGACCTTGCCGAACTTGTACTGCGGCCCTTCCTCGACCGTGAAGGTGATGAAGAACTCGCTTGCCCTCGGGCGTCAGCTCGGCGATCGCCGACACGACCGGAACTCGGCATAGCCGCGCGCCAGGTAGAACCGCCGCAGCAGCTCCTGGTCGAACGCCAGCCGGTCGGGATCGTAGGTGTCGTCGCTGCTGAGGAAGCGGTACCAGGCCGACTCCTTGGTCTGGATCACGCCGCGCAGCGTGCTGTCGCTGAACGTGATCGTTGCCGATGAAGGTGATGCCGCCGACCTTGGTGACCGGGCCCTCGTTGATCTCGAAGACGAGGTCGACGCGGTTCTGGTCGAGCTCGATGATCTTGGGCTCGACGCTCGGCGGCATAGCGGCCGTTGCGCCGGTAGAGCTCGAGGATGCGGGTGACGGCTTCTGCACGCGCGGCCTGGGTGTAGACCACCCGCGGCCGCAGCTGCACCTCGGCCTCCAGCGCCTCGTCGTCGAGCCGCTTGTTTCCCTCGAAGGCGATGCGGTTGATGATCGGGTTCTCGACCACCGCTGACCACCAGCGTCGTCGCCGTCGCGCCGATCGTCACGTCGTCGAACAGGCCGGTGGCGAACAGGTCTGCGCAGCGACTGGTCGAGCGCGTCGGCAGTGAACGGATCGCCGCGCCGCACGGTCAGGTAGCTCTCGACCGTCAGCGGCTCGATGCGCTCGTTGCCCTCGACCGGATATCGCTGAGATCCGGTCGCTCGACCTGGGCCCGGCTCTCGGCGCCGAGCGATCCGGCCAGCAACAAGCAGACGCCAAGATCACGCCGAGCGCACGCCTCATCGCCTACCCCCGTGTCTGCTTGGCGCCGCGATCGCGATAGATCTCAGCGGTCCAGACGCAACCAGGCTGCACCTAGGAGATCAGGTCCGGTCACGAACTTGACGACGTTCAGATGCACGAGATCGTTCCAGGTCGCGAACACCATCAGGCTCAGCACCATCGCCAGCCCGACGCGAAACGCCATCTCCTGAGCGCGCTCGCCGAGCGGCCGGCCGCGCATCGCCTCGATCGCATAGAGCACCAGATGACCGCCGTCCAGCATCGGGATCGGGAACAGATTGATCAGTCCGAGGTTGATCGACAGCACTGCCGTGAACCAGATCGCCGGCACCAGGCCGTCCTTGCGCGATCTGTCCCGGACATCTGGGCGATCCGCAAGCGGGCCGCCCAGTTCGTCGGTGCCGCGCGTGCCGACCACCATCTCGCCCAGCGCCTTGAGCGTCGTGCCGATCATCCGGCCGGTCTCGGCGGTGGCCTCGAAGACCGCATAGGCCGGATTGCTGCGCCGGAACTCGACGCCCGGCGCGGCTGATGCCGATCCGAGCCCGACGCGATGCACGTTGCCGAACCGGTCCTCGATCTCGCGCAAGGTCGGGCGTGACCGTCACGCTCGAACATCGGCGCCGTCGCGATCGACGGTCAACTCGAGCGGCACCTCGCGCCTGGTCGCGGACCGCGTCCTGCAGCGTCCTCGAAGCTGTCGATCGCGCTGCCCGTCGACCGCGGCGATCCGGTCGCCGGGCTCCAGCCCGCCGGCGGCGGCCGGGCTGCCGGGCTGCACCTCGCCGACCACGGCCGGGGTGAAGGGCCGGCCGCTGACGACGAACAGCAGGCCAGCACCACGATCGCGAAGAGGAAGTTGGCGGCCGGGCCGGCGACGACGATCGCCATCCGCTGCCACACCCTCTTGGCCGGGAAGCTGTCCGTCCTGCCATGCGGTCCTGGCATCGGGCAGTGCGCTGGTCGCATCGGCGTCGCCCAGCATCTTCACGTAGCCGCCGAGCGGTATGGCGCTGAACTTCCAGCGCGTGCCGTGGCGGTCGTTGCAGCCGAAGAGCTCGGGCCCGAAGCCGATCGAGAAGATCTCGACGCGCACGCCGTTGCGCCGCGCCACCCAGTAGTGGCCGAACTCGTGCACGAAGACCACCACCGAAAGGATGATCAGGAACGGCACGGCATAATTGACGACGAGGTCGATCAGATCCATGGGTCGGCTTTCCATCCGGGCTCAGGCATGCTGGGCGGCACGCCTTGCAACTTCACTGCGGGCGACCCTGCGAGTCACGCCGTCACATTCCCTTATATCGTCGATCGTGCGGGGTTCGTCACCCGGCAGTTGCATTAAAACCTGCTGCCACGACGGCGGCGATGTCGAGAAAGCCGATCCGCCGCTCGAGAAATGCCGCCACCGCCACCTCGTTGGCCGCATTCAGCATGGCCGGCACGGTCCCGCCCGAGCGAAGCGCGTCACGGGCCAGACGCAGGGCGGGAAAGCGCTCCGCGTCCGGGGCCGCGAAGTCGAGCCGGCCGACCGTCGCCAGATCGAGCCGCACCCCCTCGACGGCGAGCCGCCCGGGCCAGCCGAGGCAGAAGGCGATGGGGACGCGCATGTCCGGCACGCCGAGCTGCGCGAGCTGCGAGCCGTCCCGGTAGGCGACGAGGCTGTGGATCACGGATTGCGGGTGGATCAGGATCTCGATTTGGGGCTCCGGCACGGCGAAGAGGTGATGCGCCTCGATCAGCTCGAGCCCTTTGTTCATCATCGTCGCACTGTCGATGGTGATCTTCGCCCCCATCGACCAGTTGGG
>CAWBYD010000002.1:0-616950 GCA_963792915.1 uncultured Solirubrobacteraceae bacterium | reverse complement strand
ACGCGCCCTCGACCACCGCCGCCAGGTCCGCCCGCGCGCGCTCGTTGACCTCGGTGATCGACGATCCGGGCAGGATGTCGTGGAACTGGTTGACGAGGACGATCTTCCAGAGGCGCTCCAACTCCGCAGGCGGGTACGGCCGCCGCCCAGGGCGGAAAGAAATTCGACATCGTGCAGGCGCAATTCGGAACGGCGGTTATGGCGCTTGTTGCTCCGCCTGCGAGGTGTAGGTCCCGCGGTGGTACTCGAAATAGAGCTCGCCGACGACCGTCCGCAGGCCGCTCGCGTCGGCCTCCAGCGCGCGAAGAACTCGACCGGCGAGCGGATGACGGTGCGCGGGACGCCGCGACGTCATGCGCGCGGCGCAGCCGCTCGAGCATCTCGGCGGTCGGCCCGCCGCCGCCGTCGCCGTGACCGAACACCAACATCGAGTGGCGCGAGCGCCCGTGGTCCTTGTACTCCGCGACCGCGGCGCGCAGCTCGCTCACGGTGGCCTGCGCGTTGTACGTGTCCGCGGGCGGGAAGTGCGCCAGCACCTGCGCGCCGTCGAGGCCCTGCCAGGTGAACGTGTGGTGCTCGGGCGCCGTGAAGCGGTTCCAGGACAGCTTCTGGGTCAGGAAGCGCGTGATCCCCGCCTCGCGCATGAGCTGCGGCAGCTGGGCGGTGTAGCCGAACACGTCCGGGTTCCAGAACTCCGTGCAGCGGCGCCCGAGCCGTTGCTCGAAGTAGCGCTGGCCGTACAGGAACTGGCGCGCCAGCGACTCGCCGGAGGGCAGGTTGCAGTCCGGCTCGATCCACGTCCCGCCGACCGGGATCCAACGCTCGGCGGCGCGCACGCGCGCGAACAGGTCGGGTGCGCGCTCCTCCAGCCACGCGTAGTGCTGCGCGGACGAGTGCGCGAAGACGTGCTCGGGATAGTCCTCGAGCAGGCGCAGCTGCGCGGTCGTCGTGCGCACGAGCTTGCGCCACGTCTCCTCCAGCGGCCACAGCCAGGCCGTGTCGAGGTGCGCGTGACCGACCGCCGACTGCTCGTGCAGGGAACCCGACGCGCGCGACAGCAGCCGCGTCAACCGCTCGCGGTCGCCGTCGAACGTGAACCTGTGCAGCTCGGCCAGCAGCTCGCCGGCCCAGTCGGGCTCGGCCTCGAGCTCGAGCGTGCGCAGGAACTCGACGTCGTGGAACGTCTCCCACGCGTCGCGATCGAAGCGCGCGAGCTCGCAGCGGCGCAGCGCGAACGCCTGTGCCGCGCCCTGGCCGGTCTCGCCGAATCCGAACGGGTCGTTGCAGGCGAGCTCGAGCAGCAGCTCGGAGCGTCCCGCCGGCAGCCGCGCCGAGCTGCGCACCTGGGTGGCGCCGGTGCTCAGGCCCTGGACGGGCACGCCGTCGAGCCACAGCGTGGCCTCGCCGCCGGTGTCGAGCAGCAGGTGCCAGCCGTCGGGGACGGTGGCGCGGGCGCGCAGCCAGTACGTCGCGAACAGCGGGCCGAGCGGCTCGCCGATCGACGCCGAGCGCCACTCGCCGGGCCCGGCGCCGCGCATCACCGGCCCCGAGAGCTCCAGCGACTCGAACGGCGCGCGCTCGGCGTAGACCCGCGCCGCGAGGCGGGCCGCCGTCTGGGCGACCCGCTCGCGTGCATAGTCGGTGTGGAAGATCAGGGCAGGAAGTAGAACGGATTGGCGAGCTTGAACGCCGCGTCGGCGTGCCCACCGGCCAGATCCGAGTACTGGTCGCCGATGTTGGCGACGATCTCGTAGCCCTGCTTCTCGATGTCGGCGCGCGCGCCGCTCTTGTACGCGACCGTGGTCAGCGTCGAGCCCGCCGGCTTGAGCACGACCGCGGCCCAGGTCGTGAAGCCCTCGCGCTTGAGGTTGCTCTCGGTGTGGGCGCGCGTGGCCTCGCCGCGGCCGGTGATGAAGAAGACGGCGATGCCGCGGGCCACGGCGGCCTGGTAGAGCTGCAGCGTCGAGGGGATCGCGACGCCGATCTCGTTCGTCGCCTCCCCCTGCGAGTTGGTCCCGAACGTGAAGTTGTCGGCCGCGATCGCCGAGTAGTTCGACAGCGACGTCTCGTCGATGTCGAGCACGATCGCGGGCTTGGCGTGCGGGTTGTCCCTGACCGTGGCCGTTGCCGTGACCATGACCGTGGCCGTGATCGGCCTTGCGGGCCTTGACCTTGAGGTCGTGCGCGCCCCTCGTGATCGCCTTCTGCGCGATGGCGTCGATCTGGGCCACCTGGTTGAGGTAGACGCCCGAGTCGTGGTACGTGCGCAGCGCGTTCTCCCAGTCCCCGGCGTTGTAGGCCGTCGTGGACCCGAGGTACGGGAGGCCGCCGCCTCCGTCGTAGAGCTCGACCATCGGCACCTGGTCGATGCGCGTAACGATGGGCTTGGGCGCCGGCGCGAGCTGCGCGGCGGCCGGCGCGGCCGCGGCCAGGAACCCGGCCGCGACGAGGGACAGCATGAAGCGACGCATGGCCGCACCGTACCCAGGTTTCTCGTCGACGGCGCCACCGGCGTCGCGCCGGGTTGACTAGCTGAAGAACGTGACGAACCCCGCCAGCACGAACGACCCGGCCCACAGCCACTCGGTGTTGAGCCACGCCTGGCGCAGGATCGCCACCCCGAGCTTCTCGTAGACGACGACGGCGATCACGCCCATCACGAGCAGCATCGAGAGGATGTGCAGCAGCAGCGCGAGCCCGCCCGCCAGCGGCGCGATCATCGCCGTGTGGACGTGCTGGACGTCCTCGTCGGAGGCCTCGGCGGTCGCGCCCGCGCCGATGATCACCGGCGCGATCATCAGCCCCGCCCCGTGCGCGGTGGACATCAGGAACGACCACCAGCCGAGCTCGCGCCGGTTGACGGCCATCGACGTCCAGCGGAAGTGCGCGTGCGGCTTGGCGAAGCGGAAGATGCCGAAGCCGACCAGCGCCACGCCCGCGGCCATGTGCAGCACCTGCGTGTCGGTCAGCAGCCCGAGCACGACGACCAGCAGCGCGACCAGCACGATCGAGCACTCGTGCCCGATCGCGATCGGGATCAGCGAGCGCAGCACGGCGCGCCGGGAACGCTCCTGCATTCCCAGCGCGACCGCGAACAGCCAGCCCATCGCGGGGTTGAGCCCGTGATAGGCGCCCAGCAGGCCCAGCAGGACGTAGGGCCAGAGCCCGTGCATCACCTATCGGGGAAGCAATAGGAATCCGAGGAGGCGTCGCCGCCCGAGAGGCGGACCTGGTGCGGGCGCTCGCCGCTGAACGGCACGAAGACGCCGGGGTCGACGGTCAGCGAGCCGTCGGCGTTGGCGTCGAGCTTGACGAACCAGCCGTCGATCCCCTCGGGGTAGAACTGCGCGTCCCAGGCGGCGTAGAGCGAGTTCGTGAGGTAGACGCGCTTGCCGTCGCGCGAGGTCTCGACCATCTGCGGGCCGCCGTTGAGCGGGCCGCTCGCGGGGTGCGCGGCGCGCCCGACGATCCCGCCGAGGCGCACCGAGCCGGTCTCGCGCGGGTTCCAGGGGTCCGAGACGTCGAAGCGCTTGAGCTCGCCGGTGCCCCAGCAGGACACGTAGAGGTCGCGGTCGTCGACGGACAGCGAGATGTCGGTGATCAGCGGCGGGACCGCGCCGAACGGCTGCAGGATCGGCGGCAGCTGCTCGGCCTCGGCGGGCTCGGCCGGGATCGTGATCACCTTCTGGGTCGAGACCGTGCCGTCGGCGGCGCGCTCCCACAGCCACACGGACGCCGAGAGGTCGGCGGTCGAGGTGACGACGCCGACGAACCCGTAGGCCTTGGAGGGATCGTGCGCGGGGCGCAGCTCGAGCACCATCTGGTGCTCGGCGCCGAGGTCGATCTCCTGCACGTGCTTGCGCGTCTTGAGGTCCCAGACGTGCAGGCGGTGACCGTACTGGTTGCCGAGCAACAGCTCGCCCACCAGGCCGTCCTCGACCATCTTCGGGGTGCCCCACTCGGAGGTGATCAGCGTCCCGAAGTTGAGGTGCCACCAGAAGTCGTAGGCCAGCTGCTGCGGCCCGCGGTCGTTCTCCCACGGGCCCTTGATCGAGAAGTCGTCGTGATCGAGCAGGAAGATGCCGCCCGGCCCGTCGCCCTCCGGGTTGCCGAGCGCGGAGACGTAGATCCCGTCGGGACCGCAGTGGATCGTGTGCGGGCGCGAATAGCCGGTCTTGGACGCGATCTCCGACGCCTCGACGGTCTTGACCAGCTTCGGTCCGTCGCCCTTGGTGTCGACGATGTGGATGTTCGAGGAGCGCAGGCCGGGCACCAGCAGGTAGCGGCGCTCGACGTGCGGATGCGGCGCCCACGGGCACAGCGCGGACGAGCAGGCGTTCCAGCCGAAGTGGTGCAGCTCGTCGCCGATGCCGGGCATGTCCAGCCGCCCTGTCAGCTGCCCGTAGGTCTCTGAGCCGTCCTGGAGGTCGATCACCGTCAACGCGTCCGGCGCGCGGTCGCCGTTGGAGCCGGTGTTCAGCGTCACCACGTAGGCGTGCGTCTCGGCCGGCGCCGCGGCGGCGTCGGAGGGTGAGGCGTAGAAGCTCGGGTCAGGCGTCAAGCGCGCCACGGCGCACCTCCGGGACGGGGGTCAATCCCGGCAACGTACCGAACCCGAGCGGCTTTTGGCAGTTTTCAAGGGTGTCCGCGCGATAACTTCCGGGTCGCCCCGCCCGGACCCTGGAGCGACAGGGTCGGATGACCGGGGTGGGGTGGAGGGGCTGCCGCCCTGTGAGATTTCCCGGGGTGGGGTGGAGGGGCTGCACCCCCTTCGGGTTTCAGCGCTTGCTCGGCGCGCGCGCCGGCACCGGGTGCGGCGCGCGCCGGTGCGCGGGAACGGGCTCGCCGTGGCGGTCGCCGCCGTGGTCGCGCCGGCGCCCGCTCCACGGGCGCGCGTCGGGCAGCGGCAGCCGCAGTCCGCCGGAGCCGCGCGGCTCCTCGGGGTCGGGCGCGTCGCCAGGACCGCGGCGATAGTCCTCGCCGTCGTCGTCGTCGTCGTCGCGCAGCCGGAAGAACCACACCAGCCACACGACGAGGGCCCCGACGTCGAAGACGCGGAGCCCGACCATGAAGATCCACCCCTCGAGCGACACGCTGATTTCAACTTTAGGCGAAGCGGAGCGGACACGCAAAGTGTGTCCGCACGCGCCGGAAATCAGCGCGGCTCGCTGAGCCAGGAGTCGACGAGCCGACGGGCGATCGCCAGGCGCGGCGGCAGCTTGAGCGGGCCGCCGGGATCGCCCGGGGTGCCCCACGCGGCGTCGTCGTCCTCCGCCGCCGCGCGCTCGATCTCCTCGCGCCCGAACCAGCGCACGTCCTGCAACTCGTCGTCGCGCACGCGGGCCTGGCCGGCGACGTACGGGGCGCTGAAGCCGAGCATCAGCGAGACCGGGAACGGCCACGGCTGCGAGTCCACATAACGCGGGCGGCCGATCAGCACGCCGGCCTCCTCGCGCACTTCGCGCGACACCGCCTCCTCGAGCGACTCGCCCGGCTCGACGAACCCGGCCAGCGCCGAGTAGCGCCCGCTCGGCCACGCCGCCTGGCGCCCGAGCAGCAGCCGGTCGCCGTCGGTCACGAGCATGATCACGACCGGGTCGGTGCGCGGGTGGTGCTCGGAGCCGCAGTTCGGGCACAGCCGCGTGAGGCCGCCCTCGGCGACGTCGCTCAGATGGCCGCAGACCCCGCAGAAGCCGTGGCGCCGGTGCCAGTTCAGCAGCGCCGCGGTGTAGGCCGCGAGCCCGCCGTCGGCCTGCGGGAGCCGGGCGGCGGCCTCGCGCAGGCCGACGCGCTCGCCGTGCGAGTCCACCGGCGGCTCGCCACGCATGCCACCGGCGCCGATCATCCGCGGGCGCCCGTCGCCCGGCGGGTCCTCGTCGTATGCGAACACCGGCCCGTCGCCGTCGATGCCGAGCAGGACGGGCTGGGCGCCGTTGAGCTCCGCCAGCGGGACGAGTTCGATCCGCTCGCCGCGCAGCCGCAGTCCGCGGTCGCCGGCCACCACGGCACGCGCGCCCGGGTGGGCGCGCTGCTGGGCCAGCCACTCCGGGTCACGGCGGCGGCCGTCGCCGGCGCGGTCGAGTGCGACGCCGGTGAACGCATTGGGCTCGGAAGTCACGTCATGGAGGCTAGACCTACTGCGCGCTGAGCGTCCGTGCGCCAACTACGCTTGAACCTCACGCAACGTGAGGACCTAGCTTGTCGCGCAGGATGTACACCGTCGGCTCCCTCGCCGAGGCCTCCGGCCTCACCGTCCGCACGCTCCACCACTGGGACGAGATCGGGCTGCTGCGCCCGGCCGAGCGCTCTGGCGCCGGCCACCGGCGCTACTCGCCCGAGGACGTGGCACGGCTCTACCGGATCGTCGCCCTGCGCGGCCTCGGGCTCTCGCTCGAGGCCGTTGCGGAGACGCTCGCGCAGGAGGGCCCAGACCTGCGCGACGCCGTGGCCGCCCACCTCGCCCGTGTGGAGGAAGAGCTCGAGCACGTGCGCGAGAAGCGCCGGCGCCTGCGGGGCATCCTCGACGCGTTCGACCACTCGAGCGCGCCGTCGACCGACCAGATCATGGAGGCCATCGAGATCATGACGATGTCAGAGCGCTACTACACGCAGGAACAGCTGGACCAGCTCGAGGCGCGGCGGCTCGAGCTCGGCGAGGACGGCATGGACAAGGCCCAGCGCGACTGGGCGGACCTGATAACCGAACTCGACGCCGCGCGGCTCGCCGGCACCGACCCCGCCGACCCGCAGCTGCAGCCGCTGGCCGCGCGCTGGAAGGCGCTGATCGAGGCGTTCACCGGCGGCGACGCCGGGATCGCCGCGTCGCTGAAGCGGATGTACGCCGAGGAGGGCTCCGAGCGGGCCTCGCGCGGCGCCGTCAACGCCGAGGTCATGGAGTACGCCGGGCGCGTGCTCTCAGCGAATCCTTCATAAGCGTTGAGCGAGTGCGCGTACCTTGCGCGCATCCGCTGTGCGCTCCTCATGTTCGCGCTGGTGGCGCTGGGAGCGCCACCGGCGCGCGCGGCGCTGGTCGTCGGCATCGGCGACCAGCAGCCGGCCAACTACGCCGATGCGCGCCTGCGCGCGCTCAAGCTGCCGGTCGCGCGGCTGATCGTCCCCTACGACGCGGCGACGTCCGAGCCCGCGGCCGTGCAGACATGGCTGGACGCCGTCGCGGCGGCCGGGATGGCGCCGCACGTCGCGTTCGAACACCTCAACAGCGACAACTGCCCGTCGCGGCCCTGCACGCTGCCCAGCCGCGCCCAGTACCGCGCCGCGGTCGACGCCTTCCTCGCCCGCTGGCCCCAGGTGCGGACGTACACGGCGTGGAACGAGGCCAACCACGTCTCCCAGCCGACCGCCGAGCACCCCGAGGCCGCGGCCGGCTACTACGACGAGCTGCGCGCGGCCTGCCCGCACTGCACGATCGTGGCCGGAGACGTGCTCGACTCGGGCTCCTACGTCCAGTGGCTCCGGCGCTTCCGCTCGTCCGCTTCCGGCGACCCGCAGCTGTGGGGCCTGCACAACTACTCCGACGTCACCTACGGCACGACGTCCGGGACCGACACCGTGCTGGCCACCGTGTCGGGCAAGCTCTGGATCGAGGAGACGGGCGGGATCGTCGTGCGCCGCGACGGCGCCGGCAACGAGCTGTTGCGCTACGACGAGGCGCGCGCGGCGCGCTCGGTCTCCGCCGCCTTCGCGCTGGCCAGGGCGCGGCCGCGGATCACGCGCATGTACGTCTACCAATGGCGGGCGGGCGCGGGCGACGAGTTCGACGCCGGGGTCCTGCGGCCCGACGGCACGCCGCGGCCGAGCTACGCCGCGCTGGTGAGCGGAGTGCGGTCGCTGACCAACGCGAAGGCGACGCCGGGGGTGACGTGGCGCGCCGCGTGGTCGAAGGGGCGGCTGATCCTTCGCGGCAAATGTGCATCGCGCCCGTGCCGCGGACGCGTCAAGATCCGGTTGCGCAGCGCGTCGACGTTCCGCGCCGCGCTGCGCACGACGAAGACCGTCGGCACCCGCGCCTATCGCGGCGCGACGCTGAAGCTGACGGTCTCGGCCGCCGTGCGCGCGAAGCTTCGCCACGCGGCGCGCCGGCGGCTCGTGCTGACGGTCCGCTCGAGCGCGCCCGTGAAGGCGAGCCAGAGCGTGACGCTGAAGCTCGCGAAGCCTTGACTGAGCCTGGCTCCACCGATTCTCGCGGCGCCTCGCCGTTCGGCGGACACAGACTCAGACGATTCCCAGCGTCCTCTCGGGAACTCGGGCGATCTTCACCTGGGTCATGTCCGACCACCAAAGGAGGCCACGCATGACCCAGGCACGGCGGCCGCTGATCGCGGCTGCCGCGACGGCGGTGCTCGCGCTGTCCGGCGCGGGTACCGCGCTCGCCTGCGACGGCACCGGAGGCGGGGCGACCTACCCGGGCTCGTCCAGCTCCAGCACGACGACGACGTCCACGAGCACCAGCTCGACGGCGTCGACGTCGCGTGCGGCCCGCCGGCACGCCCGCAGGGCGTTCCGCGTGCGGTCCTAAGCGCAGTCTGGGGGCGCTCCTGCGGGGGCGCCCCCCGGTGCTGCGCCTACTCCAGCCGGAACCCGATCTTGAGCGTCACCTGGTAGTAGATCTCGGTGCCGTCCAGCCCGCCGCGGATGTTGACCACCTCGAACCAGTCAATGTTGCGCAGGCTCTGGCCGGCCTTGTCCAGGGCGTTGTCGATCGCCTTCTGGATGCCGTCCTGCGAGGAGCCCGTGATTTCGACGGACTTGTAGACGTGATCGCTCATGACGGGCGGTGATACCAGGGCTCGGCGTCCAATGCGTCCTGGAGCGCCTGGCGGCCGTCGCTCAGCACCGGCGGACCGTGGGTCACGAGGACGCGTTCGGCGCCGCGCTCGAGCAGCGGCTCGAGCGCGGGGACGGCCTCGCGGCGGTACCACGCGCGCCGCTGCTCGGTGAGCTCGCGCTGGATCCACACGCGCAGGCCGCCCTCGACGCCGACCACACGGTCGCCGAACGCGATGGCCCGCAGGTCCGGCAGCTCGACCGGCTGCTCCTTGAGCCGTTTGACGCGGTGCAGCACCACGCGGTCGTCGTCGGTCGTGAACGGCGTGCCCGGCGGGAGCCTGCGCTGCAGGTCCGGGTGCCCGAGCACCACACCGCCCCAGCGCTGCACCGCCGCGGCCGCGCTGCGCACGTGGTACGGGATCGTGATCGCGACCACGACCTCGCCCGCGATGATCGGGTCGAGGTCCACGCCGTCGTCGAGCAGCGGGTCGATCAGCACCGTCGCGCCGCGGTGGTGGGCGGCATAGCAGCCGACCTCGGCGCCGAACGCGGTGCGCGGGTGCCACTCGGGATGGCGCACCGTCCAGTGCCACAGGCCGTCGGCGAGCTGCCTCATTCCTCGTGCTCCTCGAGCACGCCGAGCAGCTCGCCGACGCGGCAGACGAGCAGGCGCTCCTCGTCGACGTCGACCCAGGCGCCGGCCGACGCGGGGAAGACGACGTGGTCACCCGGCTTGACCGGCATCTGGACGCCGACGTGCTCCCACCAATCGAGGCCCGGGCCGACGGCGAGCACGATCGCGTGCTGCGGCGGCGGCTCGTGCGAGCCGGGCGGCACGAGCAACCCCGACTGCCGGATGCGGTCAGGCTCGAGCTCCTTCAGGACGACGCGATCGAAGAGGGGGCGGAGGTTATGTCGCATGTCTGCGCGGAGACCTTACGAGCGGCGCGCGCATCGTGAGGTCGAAGTCGCCGGCGAGCGCCGGACGCGTGCCTGCGAGGCGCAGCGACGCGAACGGGCTCGACTCCGGGATCTCGAGCGTGGTCAGCGCCGGTGCGGCGCGCAGCCGGACCGTGCCGAGCGAGTACAGCGCGCGGCCGGCGAGCTCGCCGAGCGTGGGAGCGGGCAGCGGGAGCGCCACCAGCCCGCGGCGATGCCGCAGCCGCGCGCGCAGCAGCACCGCGTCGCCCTGGCGCACCTCGCCCGGGCGGAACTGCGCCAGCTCCTTGGGCAGCCCCCAGATCTCGCGGCCGCCGCGCAGGGACGGCTCGGAGTCGACGTAGATGTGGGAGACGACGAAGCCCGGCCGCGAGCCGTCGGTGGCCAGCCCCGAGAAGACGATCAGCTCGTTGTAGGTCAGCGTCCCGGCACGGTAGTTGACCAGCATCACGCCGCCCAGCGTGCGCCCGGCGACGACGCGCAGCCGGCCGGGCGTGCGGAAGCGGCGCGTGGCGTCCGCGCGCACGCCGATCGGGATGAGCGTCAGCTCACCGGCGAGTTGCCACGGGGCGGGCGGATACGCGGGCACGGGCCTCCACGAGCAGCAGGGCGACGGCCGGCGGGACCGTCGCGGGCAGCGTAGTGAAGTGGAAGAACAGCAGGTCCCAGGCGGCGCTCAGCACCACCACCAGCGCCGCGACGGGCCACTGCGGGCGGCGCTCGATCGCCAGCACGCCGCCGAGCACGCCCGCCACGAAGACGTCGCCGTAGCCGAGGCTCGCGTAGTGCAACTCGAGGTACTGCAGCTGCGGCAGCCCGGGCGCCGGGATCGCGGCGTTGAGCACCGCGTTGGGCGCCTGCAGCTGGTTGCCGAAGACGAGGATCGCGTCGGTGATCGCCATCGCCACGATCCCCGCCTTGAGCCAGATCGCGGGCACCAGCCCGGCGAGCAGGCGGCCGAGCGTGATCGCGCTGAGCGCGGTCAGCGCGGCGGCGGCGGCGTCGCCGACCAGGCTGCCAACGCTGAAGAGCGCGAGTCCCAGCAGCGGCAGGCCGACGAGCGCGAGCGCCGGCCGCGTCCCGCGGATCGCCCACCCGAGGGCCAGCAGCGCACCGGGTGGGACGAGGATCAGCGAGATCCACGTCAGCGCGTCCGCGACCTGCGGGACGAGCGTGATCGCCGCCACGACGACCGCGATCGAGAGCGGCAGGATCAGTGCCCAGGCGCGCCCCGTGAAGCGGGTCAGCCAGCGCGGGACGCCGCGCCCCGTCAGGCCCACGAGCGAGGCCTGGGAGGCGATGATCACGCTCTCGGCGGCGAGGAAGGGGGCGTTCACCGACTGAACCGTGACACGATCGGGGGCGTGCCGTTACCGATCTGCGTCACCTGCGGCGTCCAGTTCGGCGCCCGCTCAGACTCGTGCCCGGTGTGCGAGGACGCGCGCCAGTACGTGCCCGAAACCGGCCAGGCATGGACGACACTCGCCGAACTGCAGGCGGGCCACGCGAACCGCGTCGCGGACGAGCACGGCTACGTGGGGATCGGGACCGAGCCGCGGTTCGCGATCGGTCAGCGCGCGCTGCTCGTCCCCGACGGCGCGCGCAACGTGCTGTGGGATTGCATCACGCTGCTCGACGACGCGACCGCGGCGCAGGTCTCAGACCGCGGCGGGCTGAGCGCGATCGCGATCTCGCACCCGCACTACTACTCCTCGATGGTCGAGTGGGCGCACCGCTTCGAGTGTCCGGTCCTGCTGCACGAGGCCGACCGCGCCTGGGTCATGCGGCCCGACCCCGCTATCGAGTTCTGGTCCGGCGAGACGCTGGCCCTCGGCGGCGGCCTGACGCTGCTGTGGCTCGGCGGGCACTTCGCGGGCGGGACCGTCCTGCACTCGGCCGCCGGCGCGCTCTTCTCCGGCGACATCGTCCAGGTCATCCCGGATCGCGCCTGGGTGTCGTTCATGTACAGCTATCCGAACCTCATCCCGCTCCCGGAATCCGAGGTGCGCTGGATTGCCAAAACGCTCTCGAACTACTCGTTCGATCACATCTTCGGCGCCTGGTGGGGTACGGTCATTGGGCCCGACGGCAGCGGGATCGTGCAGCGCTCCGCCGCTCGCTACGTCGATGCGCTGCATGGGAAACTGCCGTGAAATCCATCTACAGGGGGTACTGAATCGTCATGGCCGTCCTGGAGCTCGTGACCACCCGCCCCGACTGGATGGGCGCCCTGACCGTCGCCATGACCCGCCCGCCGGGGGTCCCGGAGCGCCGCGCCGGCGACGATCCCTGGGAGCCCGCCGGCACCGCGCGCGCCGAGCGCCCGCGCCGCATCGCCGACGATCTTGCCTGGCTGCGCCAGGCCTACGACGAGCCGCGCGAGCACGGACTGTCCGGGCTCGAGGACACCGCCGCGGTCGCCGCCTGGGAGACCAGCCCGGACGCGCAGGAGCGCCTGCGCCGGCTGCGCGACCGCCACGTGCTGGACGCCGCCGGCTTCCTGCTGCACGAGGAAGAGCGCATCGCGGTCTGAGCCGGCTCACGCTCCGCGCGTGGTCGCCCTGCCGGCGTCGATCATCCCGTAGCCGTAGAGCGGGTCCGGGCCGGGCGTGCCCATGTCGCGCGCGGTGGCCTTCAGCCGCTGGATGATCGCCGCCGGCGCGGGATGCGGGCCGAGGACGCCCGAGGCGATCACGAGCGCCGCGGTGGCGGACACGTGCGGCGCGGCCATCGACGTGCCGGTGAACCCGCGCGAGATCCCGAACGCGTGCGTGCTGCCCGCGTAGGTCATCTGCAGGATCGAGCGGCCGGGGGCGTCCTGCGGGCGGCAGTTGGGCTGACCGGGCAGCTCGGCGTCGCCGCCGCCGCCGGGCGCGACGACGTCCGCGCCGGTGTTCGAGTAGTCCGCGACGCAGCCGTGCTCGGTCACCGCTCCGACCGACAGGACGCCGCGCAGGGCGGCCGGGTAGCCGACCGTCGGGCCGGCCAGGTTCCCGGCGGCGGCGACGATCAGCGCGCCCTTGCCGCGCGCATAGCGGATCGCCCTGGTGATCTCGGGGATCTGGGCGGCGGAGGCGATCGCGCCGCCGTACTCGAAGCTGAGGTTGATGATCTGGGCGCCGCGGTCGGCCGCGTAGCGGATGCCGGCGGCGATCGACTGCTCGTCGCCGTCGCCGTTGCGGTTGAGGACCTTGACGGGAATGATCGTCGCGCCGTAGGCCAGGCCGGTCTCGCCGACGCCGTTGCCGGTCGCCTCCGCGATCGTGCTCGTGACGTGCGTCCCGTGGCCGTTCTCGTCCTCGGGATAGGGATCCTCACCGATGCACGCGTTGCCCACGGGGCCGGTGCGGGCGCAGAAGTCGTAGCCGCGGACGAAGCGGGCGACGCTGAGGTCGGGGGAGCGCCTGAAGCGGCCGCGGTTGGCGTAGGCGACGCCGGTGTCGAGCACGGCGATCCTCACGCCCTGCCCGCCCGGATGGCCCGCGGCGATCACGTGATCCCAGGCGCGGGGCGCGTCGACGCCGGTTCCCGGGAGGAAGTTCCACTGGTCCGCCTGCCACCCGTGGCCCGTCCCGGGGTCGTTGGGGATGTAGCCCTGTGCCGGCGCGGCGAGCGCGAGCACGGCCACCGTGGCGACGAGGGCTCGGACCACGTCGCGAAGCCTCGCCGCGGGCCCCGGAGAGCGGCGTCAAGTGGGCGTTCCGACATTCACGAGGTTACCGGTGCGACGACGCCGTTGACGTCGCGTCGAAATGCTCCGGAAGCGGGTCTCGCCTCGCGCCGGTTTAGCGGTCTTGTCCGCACACGGACCATGCGGTGTTCGTCGCGCCAACATGGCGCGCGCTCGATCACCTACGCTGCGCCGGTGATCGAGCGGTGCCGACAGGAGGCGAGCGCGCGCCAGGTCCGGCTCAGCAAGCTCGTCTCGTTCGCGCTGCGCCACGAGCCGTGGCAGTTCGAGCTCGAGCTCGACGCCGGCGGCTGGGTGCCGGTCGACCAGCTGCTCGACGCGCTCCGGACCGAGCCGGGCTGGTCGGACCTCGAGGCCGCCGAGCTCGCGGCGATGATCGAGGCGGCGCCGCGGGCGCGCCACGAACTGCGCGACGGGCGCATTCGCGCGCACTACGGCCATTCGATCCCGGGCCGGATCGAGCACGAGCCGGAGCCCGAGCCGGGAACGCTCTACCACGGCACGCCGGAGCGCGCGATCGCGAGCATCCGCGCGCAGGGACTGCTGCCGCGGCGGCGCCAGTACGTACACCTCGCACGCGCGCCCGAGCTCGCGGTCCAGATCGGACGGCGCCGAGCCGCCGAGCCCGTCGTGCTCGAGATCGACGGTGCCGCGGCCGCCGCGGCCGGAGTGCGCTTCTACCGGGCCGGCGAGCTGATCGTGCTCACCGAGCACGTACCGCCGCTGTTCCTCCGCGGTTACAGGTTCACATAACGTCGATTAGCGGGCATTAGAGGCGGAATCAGGGGTTGAGAGGGCTTCCGCCCCGGATAGCCGGCGGTAGCTGAAACCAGACACCGACACGGCCAGCTCGTCCAGCGACACCCGGCCCGTGTATGAGCCCTCCGTCGTCGCCACGCTCTCGTGGCCGAGCAGGCTCTGCGCGGCCCGCAGCCCGGCATAACGGGCCACGTGATCACCGAACGCGTGCCGCAGCGTGTGCGGCCCGATCTCACCGCCGAGCTGCGCCCGCCGGCCAACCGTCCGCACCATCTTGTAGAGCCCGGTCGCACTGATCGGCCGGTCCGGGATCTCCACCGCGCGGGTCTGCACGTTCGGGTTGCCCCGCCGTCGCGACGGCGTGACGTACTCGCCCGGCCCGACAAGCGCGACGATCTCGTTCACGACCGGCTCAAGCTCGGGCAGCACCGGCACCCACCGCTCTCGGCCGCCCTTCGCGATGTCCGCCGAAAACCACACCCAGCCTTCACGCATGAAGTGACGGACCTCGAAACCGCGAAGCTCCTGCCGGCGTGCGCCCGCCAGCACGCCCAGGAAGATCACCCACCGCTCGCGCCGGCGGCCCTCCGTCTCGTCCATGAGCCGCACGACCTCCTCACGCGTCGGCCGGAACACGCTCACCTTCCGCGGCTTCGCGCGCCGCGCCTGCCGCGCCGGGTTCGTCGCCCTGACGCCCTCCTCCATCGTCCAGTCGTAGAAGGACGTCAGGATCGAGTGCGCGTGCCGCTGCGTGTTCGGGTGCGCGTAGCGGCGCAGCGTCCGTTTCACGTCGTCGCGGCCGGTCAGCGCTGGGTCCCGGTTGCCGACGTCATCACAGTGCGCGTTGAGCTTCTCCCGGTAGGCGCGCTCCGTGTTGTCCGAACTGATGCGCCCCTGCGAGCGCATGTCCAGGACATAGACGTCGATCGCGGCCGCGAACCTCATCGCCTACTGCCCCCGACGTCTGACTCGTCCTTTCCCACGGGCGCCGCCGCTCTCGCCCCTCGTCTTGCCCTGCGCGCCTCGTCCATCGCTGCGTCTCGCGCCAGGCGCCGGTGCTCGCGCGCTCTGGCATGGGTTGAGTCCGCCAGGAGCGCGTCGCCCGCCTTCCGGTAGCCGGTGCCGGCGTAGTTCCAGACGCTGACGTGGACCAAGTTGTGGTCACTTTTCGGCGAGGCGTCGACCGCGGCCGCAGCCCGCTCGGCCGCGTGCTGGGCGCGGGCCTCGCGCAGAGCCTTGAACGTGGTCGAGAAGCGCCGGCTCTTGGTGAAGCAGTGCCCGCCGAAGCCGAACTGGTGCGCCCAGCGCCGCATCCGCTTCTCATCGACGTGCTCGCGCGCACCGGCGTGCCAGGCGCTGGCGATCAGCCGCTTGGCGTGCTCGCGGCAGCGCAGGCCGTCCAGCTCGTGCTCGTGCTCGATCCGGTACGGGATGCCACCGGCGTCTTCGGTCGATTTGGTCGCGTACTTGGCGATGTAGCCGGCCACGCGCGACGCCTCCCGGAGGTTGCCGTGCAGCTCGAGCGGCCGCACCTCATGCTGGACGCCCCACCCGTACGGCTGCGCATCCTCGCCCTCGGCCGGCACCGTCGACTTCGGCAGCGCCGCCGTGATCGCGTCGGCCAGCAGCCGCGCGTCGAACTTGGAGGGCGGCGAGACCAGCTCGTCGCGGTCGGCGCCATCGAGGCGCCACAGCACGTGGAAGTGCACGACGCCGCGGCGCTGGAACTCGGCGACCTTGACGTCGCCGACCCGAACGAGCTTGCGGGCCGCGGCCTGGGTGATCCCGGCCTGACGGGCCAGCTCGCGCTCGACGTAGGTCTTGGTCCGCTTGAACAGCCGCCCCGTGTTGTGGTTCCACAGCGCGAGCCGCTCGGACTCGAAGCACTCCGGGCAGATCGCCTCGCCCAGGCACGGATCGTCCTCCCGGTGGCGCCGCGTGCACGAGAGCGAGCGGCCGTGCGGGCACGTCTCGCCACGGCTACGTGGCCGACAGGCGAGCCGCGTACCGTTGGACTCGCGGATCGTGTGCACCGGCCCGAAGCTCGGCGCCGTGAACGTCGCGAACACGAGCGGATGCCCGGCCACCGACTCGGGCACGCCCTTCCCGCCGCGCAGGCCAGCGGCGACGAGCTGCCAGGCGTCGCCGCGATAGACCTCAGAGCACGCCGGGCACACGTGCGCGCGCCGGTTGCCGCAGGGCGTCAGCAGCACGCCGTCCGGCTGGTCCTCGCTGGCGAACTCGCGCACGACCTCACCCGTCGCCGCATCCGCGTCACGCGACACGCCACTCAGGCGCACCGGCTGCCGGCACCCGCGCGCGCGTTCGACCCAGCGCTCGTAGCGATCGCCGGTCTCGGGGTCGTTGAGCCGAGCGACGATCTCACGCGCCGCCCGCAGCTCCGCGTTCGCGCCCGCGCCGGTCACCGCAGCTCGACCAGACCCCCGACGATCTCAGCGATCGGCACTGGCGCGACCTCAACCACGCCGAACGTGCACCACCCACACCGCTCGCTCGAGGCCTCGTCGCCCTCGCGCCCGTCGCACTCCGGGCACACCGTCCATCGCGAACGCGCGTACATCGCCCCACACTGCGGCGAGTCGCAGTCACGCTCCAGGCAGTACAGGCAGCGTCGGGCGAAGTTCAGCCGCGGAGGCTTCATCGCCTCGACCGCCGAGCTCGCGTCGATTTCTCGACCGATTTCGTTCATGGCGGCACACATACGGTTCATGATACACGTATTCGTTCCATCGACAAGCGTATCCGTGCGAATCGCGCCGGATTCGTTGGTACGGTGACAATGTGGCGGTCGAGGACTACAACCGGCGCGCAGTCGAAGCGCTGGCCAAGGCGCAGCGCATGAGCGACGCGCCGAGCGGCACCGCGTTCGCCCGGATGATCGCCGCGCGCGCAGATGGCGCCCCCAGCGGCACGAGCTACCGCCGCTGGGTCAATGAAGAGGCTCTTGTCCCGGCCTGGGCGCTCGAAGCGGCCGCCGAGGTCGCCGGCATCACGCTCGCCGAGCTGCTCGGCCCTGACGCGCCGCTGGACGCCGAATCGGCCGACTGGCGCGGCAGCATGGAGGACACGATCGGCCGCCTCCAGGCCGAGATCATCGAGCTGCGCGAGCGCGTCGGCCTCGGCGAGCCGTCAGGCCACCGGGAGTCCGCCACCGGGTGATCATCCGATGGGCCGCGTCATCCCGTTCGTCCCTCCGGCCCACGGCGATCCCGCCCAGCTCCTCCGCATCACACGCGAGCGCTGCGGCCTCAGTCACCGCGAGTTCGCGCCGCTCGTCGGCCGCGCGATCGGCCGACCCGATCTCACCGCGGGTGCGCTGCGCGCCTGGGAGGACGGAGCGATCCGCCCACCACGAGCGATCCTCGAAGCCGCGTCCGCGATCGCGCGCAACGCTTCTCCCTCGCCCTCCATCGCCGAGGCGCCGGGCACGGAGCTGCCCAGCCTCGCCGGCATTCGCCACGGCCTTCGGACGCTCGATGGCGCCTACGGCCGCGCGCCGTCGACGTCGTTGCTTCCAGCCGCCAGCCAGCACCTCGGGCAGGTTGGCGCGATCCGCGACACGTGCCGTACGGCCTCGGTGCGTCGCGAGCTGGACGCGTGTGAGGCCGACTCAGCCATGCTCATGGGCCAGCTCGTATGGGACGCCTCCCAGCGACGCGACCACGCCACTGCACGGCTGTACTTCGACCAGGCCATCGCCGCGGCGCGCCGAGTCGGCGATCCCGTCACGATCGCGCACGGCTTCCTGCGCAACAGCTACATCGCCCTCTACGGCGAGAACGATCCCCTCGCCGGCCTCGCGTTCGCTCAGGGGGCAGCCGAGGCGGCCACGCGCAGCAGCCACACACTCGCCGGCCTCGGCCTGCTGCACGCCGCCGAGGCCCACGCCATGCTCGGCGACCGTGCTGACTGCGAACGGTTACTTGCCGCGGCCGATACCCAGCTCGGCTGCATCGATCGTGGCGACACCGGCGCCCATCTCTTCACCGAGCCCGAGTTCGACCGCCTGGCCGGCTCCTGCTACCTCTCGCTCGGCAAGCACGTCCAGGCCGCCGAGCTGCTCGCCGATACCGCCGCCCGGCTGCACGACCGCCAGAAGTCGCGCGCGATCGTGCTCGGCAACCTCGCCCTCGCCCACGTTCGCCAGGGCGACGTCGACGCCGCGGCCGGCACGCTCTACCAAGCGATCGATCTCGTCGGACAGACACGCGGCGCCGGCGGGCTCAACCTCATCTTCAAGGCGACACGCGAGCTCGCTCCGTGGCGACAAGAGCCCGTCGTTCACTACGTTCACGATCGCGTCCACGACCTCATGACTGCCCCATGACGCCCGCGCCGCGCACGAACGCCGCCAAGCAGGCCGTTCGCGAGCGCATCTGGAGCCTGCTTGAAGCCGAGCATGCAGCCCCGCCAGGCGTCCACGGCCACATCCCGGACTTCGCCGGCAAGGCCGAAGCCGCCGAGCGCCTGGCCGGCCTCCCCGCCTGGAACGACGCACGCGTCGTCAAGGCCGTGCCCGACAGCGCCCAGCTCCCCGTCCGAGCCCGAGCCCTCGCCGACGGCAAGATCGTCTACATGGCCGTGCCCAGGCTCGCCGAGGCGGAGCCGTTCTACGTCCTCGATCCAGCAGCTCTCACCGTCCCACCAGGCGAGGCCGCCTCGATCAGAGCCGCCGCGGCCCACGCCCCTCGGGCCTCGCTCGCCGAGCTGGGGCCGATCGACCTCGTGGTCTGCGGCAGCGTCGCCGTCAACCGCGCCGGCGACCGCATCGGCAAAGGCGCCGGCTACTCCGACCTCGAAGTAGCCCTCCTCCACGACGCCGGTCTCCTCGGACCCGCGACCGTGATCGCCACGACCGTCCACCCGCTCCAGGTGCTCGACGAGGAGCTGCCGGCGACCGATCACGACTTCCAGGTCGACCTCATCGTGACGCCCGACCAGGTCATCGCGTGCCGCCCAACGCGGCCGCGGACCAGCATCCAGTGGGACGACCTGCCGTCCGACTACATGAGCGCGATCCCGGTCCTGGCCTCACTTAGGCCACCCTCGGGGACCTAGCGACGCGGCTCCCTTCAGGCGAATGCGCCGGTGCGCCAGCCGGCTCGGCTTCGCCGCTCCTACCACGCGATTGCGAAAGCGAGGCTCTTGGGGCTCCGCAGTTCGCTAGTCGCAGTGGTATCGCGTAAGGGGTGGCGGCCTCCCGCTGGGCGGTGATCGTCGACGAGACCGGGCGCCGGGGTTTCGTCAGCGGGTGGAGGCCGCGCGCTCTGGGTGCAGGAGGGGTCCGAGCTGGTAGCAGATGAGTCGTGCCCGGCCGACTTGGAAGCGGCTCCACGGACGCTGGTCGCGGGCGTAAGCCTCGAGGTGGCCGACGATCTCGCCACCTTGGGTGATCGGCACGGTGAGGCGCGAGGCAAACCCCTCGGCGTGCAGCGCGCTCGCGGCGTCGGGGTCGGCGCCGGGGTCGTCGAGCAGCACTTGCGTAGCGCCGTCGTGTCCGGCGCGGGGGCCGACGAGGCGGACCTCGTCGGCTTGGAGCTCCTCGGCGAGTGGGATCAGGCAGTCCGTGAGCTCCGCCGCTGTGGTGGTCGCTGCAAAGCGTCGGGCGAGCATTTCCAGCCGGCGGTCGTGGTCGGCGAGAGCGGGTGTGTCGTTGGCGTCGGCGAGGGTGGCCTTGAAGGAGTGCAGGCAGGCGGCCGTCGCGTCCGCGGTGACGGCGGTCCAGGGCGCTGAGGGTCGCGCGATGCGGTAGCCCTGCCCGTAGGCGACGTCGAGGTCGGCGAGGCACTCGAGCTCTTGTAGCGTCTCGACGCCCTCGGCGCAGACGGTCGCGTCGATGTCGCGTGCGTAACGGACGAACGAGCTGATCAGCGGTGCTTTGGCCTGATCGCTGTCGACGCCCGTGGTGAGCGCGCGGTCGAGCTTGATGATGTCGGGTCGCAGGCGCATCACGTGTGTGAGGCCGGCGTAGCCGGCGCCGGTGTCGTCGACGGCCAGGCGGGCGCCACGGGAGCGCAGTTCGTCCAGCGCTGCGGTGATCGCCGGGTCGCCGGAGACCAGCTCGTTCTCGGTGATCTCGACGACGAGTCCGTCGAGGCGATCGGGCAGCACGCGACGGACCTCGTCAGAGAGCAGCGACGACGGACTCAGGTTGAAGGTCAAGTAACTCCCCGCGGGGCGGCCCGGGGTCGCGAGCGCTGCGGCGATGGCCTTGGCCTCCAGCGCGTAGCCGAGCCCGCAGCGATGCGCCTGGGCGAACCACACCTCGGGACCGCGCAGCGGCGTGCGTTTGAAGCGCGCCAGCGACTCGTAGCCTGCGATGCGGCCGGTGCGGAGGTCCATGATCGGTTGAAACACCATCGTGATGCCGTCCGGGTCTGCGAGCACGCTCGCGATCTCGGCGCGTTGCTCGTCGTTGCGGGCGAACCATCGGCCGCGCGCCCCGTCCGAGGCGTCGAGGCGCTCGAGCTCGGGCTGGTAGAGCACGGCGTTGCGCGTGCCGGTGCGCTTGGCCTCGTACATCGCGAGGTCGGCTTTGCGGAGCAGTTCCTCCACGCCGCGGTCCCGATCGGTGCTGATTGCCATCCCGACGCTCGCCGAGACGGTCAAGGGCCCGTCGGCGAGCTCGATCGGCTGCGCGAGCGCCTCGAGCATCCGGGCGGCGGTGCCGGTCACCGCCGCGGCGTCGGTGACGCCCTCGAGCAGCACGCCGAACTCGTCGCCGCCGAGGCGGGCGGCGGTGTCCGCCGAGCGCAGGCACGTCGTCAGGCGGCGTGCGGCCTCCTGTAGCAACCGGTCTCCCTCGGTGTGGCCGTGGGCGTCGTTGGCGGCTTTGAAGTCGTCGAGGTCGACGAAGAGGATGGCGACCTGGGCGTCGGCTCGCGCCCCGCGGCTGAGCGCGCGCTCGATGCGGTCGTAGAACAGCGCGCGGTTGGCGAGGCCGGTGAGCGCGTCGTGAAACGCTCGATGGCGGAGCTGCTGCTCGAACGCCTTGCGGTCTTCGACATCGCGTGCGGTGATCACGATCCCGGCCACGCGCGCGTCGTTGAGGAGGTTGGTGGCGGCCGCGGCGATGTGGCGGTACGTGCCATCGGCGTAGCGCATGCGCCACTCCGCCTCCTGCGGCTCGTCGGGCGCCTTGGCCGCCACCGACTCCAGGAACGCGTCGACCAGGGCAGCGTCCTGGGGATGCACGCGCTCGAGCAGCGGCTCGCCCTGGGCGTCTTCCCAGTCGGGGCCGAAGATCGCCTGCACGGAGCCGGTGAGCGTCTGCATCGTCGCGTCCGCGTTGACGATGAGGATGCAGTCGGACGCGTTTTGCACGATCGACTGGAGCCGGTCGCGGCCCTCTTGGGCCACGTGCTGCAGCGCCATCGCGTTCGCGATGCGTCCGCGGCGCTCGCGGGCGAAGAGCGCCAGCAAGCCGGCGAGCGGCAGCACGCCCGCGAGCACCGCCGGGTGCGGCCGAGCCGCCAGCCCGGCGAGGAACCCGATCGGCGCCAAGCAGACGTCGACCAGGCACACCCAGACGAAGCCGCGCATCTCCGTGCGCGGGTCGATCCCCAGGCCGACGCGCATCCGCAGCGACGAGATCGCCGCGTCAGAGACGATCAGCGCCGCAAGCGCGAGCAAGCACACAGCAGCGACCGTCCAGACGCTCGCGGACGAGCCGGCGACGGCCACCACCAGTGCGGGCGCAAGCGAGAACGAGGAGTCCGCGACCGGCAGCAGCAGGCGCTCAAGCGGCGCGCGGCGGCGCACGACCCGATAGAGCGTCCTCGGGAGGTGCGCGAGCACGATCGCCAGCGGCAGCAGCCCGGGCGACAGCAGCAACAGCATCGGGACGAACACGAGCTGAATCGGCCGCGTGCGCCCCTCCCCGACCTCGAACTCGATCTGGACGAGCAGCGCACACAGGGCGCTCAGCCACACCAGGGTGCCCCAACTCCCCGGCGCGCGCCAGAGCAGGATCGCCATCGCCGACGCCCCGAGCACGAACAGCACGCTCACGCAGAGCTCGGTCAGCAGCTCACGCCGCTCCATGCGCCAGCTCGGTCGCGCGCGCGACTGTTCGATCCGATCGATCTCCTCCGCAGACAGCTCGTCGAGGCGCGCGCCCATTACCACTGCAATCGGCCCCAGACCACAGGAACTGAGCGCCGCGCACGTTGAGCGAGACCGGCGACGCCGAGATCGCGCCTGAGCTAAACAAGCTGACCGCCCGCTACATCAGCCGTCCAGCGCACTCGTAACCCCCGCCCGGGAGCCGATGGAGGATCCACGGGGGCGCTGAGCGCCCCATCGAACGACCGCGTTCGTGCAGTCCAAGACACGGAGGTCAACACAGATATGCCGTTCATCATCAGCGGCCGACGCAGCCGGCGCGTACTCGCCTGCGCGATCGGCATGGCCGCGCTCGTCGCCACTCCGGCGCACGCGACGGGCAGCATCGCCAATCCCTACGACTGCTCCCCCCAGGCGACGGTCGCCCAGACCTTCTCGGCCTGGAACGACCACGGCCTGTACACGCCCGTGACCAACCAGGGCCTCGAGAACGGCTCCGCAAGCTGGACGCTATCCGACCGGCGCCGCCGTCGTCAGCGGCAACGAGCCGTGGAAGGTCGGCGCCGCATCGGACTCGAAGTCGCTCGATCTCCCCGCCGGCTCCGCGGCGGTCACCGCCCCGATCTGCATCGACCAGACGTACACGTACTTCCGTCTCTTCGCCCGCAACGCCGGCGCGGCCAACGGCTCGCTGAGAATCGAGGTGCTCGCCTACGACAGCAAGGGCAAGCTGCTCAAGACCAGCCCCTTCAACTACGCGACGACCTCGACCGCCTGGCAGCCCACCGGCACGATCGCCATCGGCGTCTTCGCGGCCAAGAAGACGAACGTGACCGCGGCCCCGGTCGCCTTCCGCTTCACCACCGCCGGCACCGACGCGCACTACCAGATCGACGACGTCTACGTCGACCCCTGGTCCCGCAGCTAGCCGCTGGATCGCGGGCAGCAGAAACCGGAGGCGCCCGCAGGCCGTGACCCGCGCTCACGCCGTGCGGCGCCGAGCTGGAGTCGGGAACCCACCGCTTCTGCTGAGCCCTACCGCGCCGCGGGCTGTGGCTTCGGACCCTCGCGGCGATCGCGGCGTCAGCGCCGAGGACGAGGACGGCGCCCCTGAGCGTCCTCGGCTCTGTCCGGGTGCGCCGGGCCACTGATGACTCGGGTCCGAGAGCTTCGTCCGGGATGCCGTCGAGCAGGATGTCGGGCGCAAGCCGGATCGCCTCGCCGTACGAGCCTGCGCGGCGCCCGCAGCACCGCCTCAGCTGCTGCTTCGCGCGACGAGCGATACTCATGGCGACCCGTCGTCCGGACGCGCCGCGCTGTCGCAACGAGGCAAGAGCAGTGACGCGCGGCTGAGCCCGATGCAGAATCGGAGGCGACTTTCCTTACGTGCTCAAGGCGGCCTTCGGCCGCGGCCGGCTGCGCGCGGCTCGCTTCGCTCGCCGTGCTCGCCGGCCAACACCACGGCGACGCCACCGGCTCGGAGATCAGCCCAGCGTGCGGAGCTAGCTACGACACCGCGCAACGTCAACTGCGGGCATCGAGGGGGGCGGGGTCGCGGGGCGCGCAAGCCGTACCGCCAGATCGGCCCCGTGGCGTCACCAGCCGGAGCGAACGACAGTTACGGGCGTGGTTCGGTCCTCGCGTGCGGCGACGGGCGGCAGCGGCGGCAGGTCGTCAAGCTGGACGGCAGATCGGGCGAAACCCCGCGGGCGAAGTCGCTCGCCGAGCCCAACGACACGTCGTGGAGGGCCTGAGAGGACGGGTCGTACTCCTACGCGCCGACGCCTCACCCACCCGCGAACCGGCTCTGCGCCTGAATTGGTCGCATCCGTCGATTAGCGGGCATTGATGACGCGAAACGCGACGCCGAGGCGCTGGTAGGTCAACCGGGCTCGCTCGTCGAGCGTGAGCAGGACGTGCCCGTGCTGGGCAGCCTCCAGCGCGACCAGGCCGTCGTAGCTGGCGCCTCCGAAGACGCCCGCACCCGCCAGGCGCTCAAGGACCGCGGTCCGCTGGTCGTCCGGGAGCCGCAACGCCGGTCCGCTGAAGCGGCGGGCCAGCACGCCGGCGGCCACGCCCGGAGTCACCGCCAGGCCGGCCGGAAGTCGAGTCAGTACCGCATAGGCCTCGACGATGACGTGCGCCGGCAGCGCGGTGATCGACGCAAGTGCCGCTGCCGCCGCTTCGTGCTGCTCATGCCAGGCGGACAGTGCGGCGATGACCGCGCTGGTGTCGGCCGTCAGCGCCGGCCCCGTTCCATCAGTCCGCGAACCTGCTCGGCGCTCAGCCGCTCGTCCGCGTCGGCCGCGAAGCGCACGCCGTGAGGCCCGTCCTCGACCCGCACCCGCGACGGAACCGCTACTTCGAGATGCCCGTCGACCGCCGTCAGCTCCAACTCGGCGCCCGGCGCGAACCCAAGCTCCTCCCGCAACGGCTTTGGCACCACCAAACGCCCTGCCGCGTCAATGGTAGTTCGCATGGTATCAAAATACCATGCGAACGTATCGGCCGGCTACCCGACCCGCCGCAGGTCGCTCACCACGGGACCGAGCGTGTCCGGCGTCGCCGTCACCGAGTCCTCGCTCATCTGCCGCACCAGCGAGTCGAGGATCTCGAACAGCTCGTCGTAGCCCGCGAGATCCTTCGCCGCGTGCCAGGCGACGTGCACGCCCGACCGGCCGGATTCGGGAGACTCGACCACGAGCGTCCGCAGCGCCGAGCCAGGCGGAATCGGATGCTGATCGACCTGCGGGAAGGCGGAGCGCTCGAGCGCGGCGTGCAGCCGCTGCAGCACCGCGTCGTCGATCACGCCGGTCCACGCGCGGTGCTGTCCGATGTGCCGGTGATCGAGACGCGCGCTCCCGTCCGGCCCGATCGTCAGGTCGGTCCTCCCGAACGGGTCGCCCGGCGCGTTCTCGTTGCCGGTGCCGTAGTGAATCGTGAGCCCTTGACGGAGTCGGCTGATGGGGATCACCGCGTAGATGCTCGGGTTGTCGGTCCAGCCGGTCGCGGTCCAGCCGCGGTCCGGGTCATCGGCCTGGAGATAGGCCTGCAGAAACGCCTCCGCATCGGAACGCTGCGAGAACAGGCCATGCTCGTTGAGCCGTGGCTCGCCATCGAGGACCTCGGCGCGGTGCTTGATGGCCGACCACGCCGCGGCTGTCGTCTCGCCGACGTCGTAGCCGAGGAACTCCCATCCGTCGCCCACCGGGTCGGCGAGCCCGATGACGTCGTACTGCGTCACGCCGCTCGCGCGGAGGTCCGCCAGGAACGCGCGCAAGCCAGCTTCATCGCCGGACGATTCGAGCTCCAGCCCGCGCAGGACGAGCGGCTCCGGGACGTCGGGCTGCGACCCGAGCGGCGGCCGATCCATCCCGGCGTATCCGCCCGCGCCGGGCGCCACGATCAGCACCGTCATACGCCGAGCGCGCTCAAGATGTCGTTGAGCGTAGTGCCCGGTGGCAGAACCACGTGGCGTCCATGGCCGGACACTTCGCCCTCATACACGTGGATACGGGGCTCGGGAGGACTGCCGACCGGATTCGGCCCGACCTGGTTGTGGGTGACACGGATCGAGAACTTCCCGTCGAGCGACTCGATGTAGGTCGAGACACCGGCGCCCCCGCGTCCTCCACCGGTCACGACACGCGCGCGCCGGAACGGGGTGAGCAGCTGGTCGAGCTTGGGCGCGAGGTCGGAGAGCGCCTGTGCGCTGTCCCCGCCCGCGGTCACCGCGCGCACGCGCGCCCTGAGGAGGTTCTCGTCCCCGCGCGCCGAGGCGATCTGGTTCTTGCGCGCCTCGAGCACGTCCACGATGCTCTGGCGCGGGTCAGATTCCGGCGCCTTCGGGCTGGGGGCCGGCGGCGCCGGTCCCGGGCCGGCCGCGGCGCGAGCGTTGTCGATGTCCCCGCCGATCTGGCCGAGGTGGCGGGGCTTCGGAGCGGTCGCGGGATCCACGATCGGCTGCCCGGTGACCGGGTCGCGGACCCAGAAGTTGCCCATCAGGCTCTGGTCGTTGTAGACGCCCGGTGCGCCCGCGGCGCCGCGGTTGACGGTCGTCGCGTCGACGTACTCGTCGAGCAGGCCCATCTGGTGGCCGAGCTCGTGGGCGTGGACGGTCGGGTCGCTGTCCACGTACCAGTGCGTCTGGTCGGCGCGGCCCTTGCCGGCGCCGACGTCGACGTTGAGATGCGCGTCCGCCGGGTTGTCGACGAACTCGATGTTGACGTGCAGGCGATCCCCGTTGGGCAGCGTCCGGCCGGGGTTGTAGTGCTGATCGACGCCGGCGTAGGTGTCGGCGCGTACGCGTGCGAGATCTTCGGGCGTGACGCCCTGGCCGGGCTTGAGGTGGACCTTGATCGTGACCTCGGTGAGGTTCTCGCCGTCGTAGGCGAAGCGGCGGGCATCGAAGCGGCCCTCGATCCCGTAGCCGTACGGCGACCCGTCGGGCCGGACGAGCGGGTGGCCGGTCGCCGGATCGACCATCTGGTCGGTGCGGCTGGTGCGGACCTCGGTCGCCGTCCGCTCCGCCTCGCGCTGCTGGTTGCCGTAGAAGTCGCGCAGCTGCTGCTGCGCCCGGTCGTACTCGGGGCCCTTCTTGACGCCGGTCACGCCGTCGACCTGGTCCTGGAGCGCGGGCGGCTCCTGGACGGCCTGCGCCTTCTCGGCGGACTCCTTCGCGACCGCGTCGGCGTCGTCGGTGACGGCCGCCCCGCCGGTCGGCTCGACGCCGCCGACACGCGGCTTGAACACGTTCGGGAAGCGGTCCTCGAGCCCGCCCCGGACCGCGGTCCCGGCGCGGGTGCCGAGGTTCGCGGCGCCGCGGAACGGCGCGCTCAGGATGCGGCCCGCCTTCGTGGCGAGCCCCTTCTCGCCGAGCTCGCCGAGCTTGCCGCCGAACTTCCCGATCCCCCGGCTCAGCGCGGCGACGCCCTTGCCGAGCGCGCTCTGCGCGATCCGCGAGCCGAAGCGGCCGATCGCGCTCTCGGCGAGCGAGGTGCCGAACCGGCCGGCGATCTTCGAGCCGATCGTCCCGAGGGCCTTGCCGGCGCCCGGGATCATGCCGGCGATGCCGCCGACGAGCATCGCGGTGCCCAGGCCCTCGTTCCACTTCTTGCCCGCGGCCACGTTGGACACGATCTGGCCGGCGCCCGCGCTGATGGCGCCGATGATCGCGCCGCCGATGACGAGCACGGCGAGGCCGCTGCCGAACGTCGCGATCACGAACGCCGTGAGCGCGACGGCGACGATCAGGCTGACCCAGAAGCCCGGGTCGGTCAGCAGCTTGGCCACGAACTGGAACGCGGCCTTGAGCTTCTCGACCACCCACTTGGCGGCGGAGACGATCGCGCCCCACAGGCCGCCCGGCTTCTTGGGCTCCTTCTGCGCCTCGGCGTTGACCTTCGCCTGGCCCTCGGAGATCTTGGAGGAGCTCTGGCCCGGGACCTGCTGCGTCCCGCCCTGGACCTTCGCCTCGTGGTCGGACATCTCGGACTTGGTGCTCGAGAGGCCCTGCTGGAACTTGCCCTTGACCTTGCCGACCGAGGACTTGACCTTGCCCGTGTAGCTGGTGACGGTCTTGTCGCCCGCAGCGGTGGCGGAGTGCGCCGTGCTGTGGACCTGGGTCGAGACGCTCGACGCGACATGCGACGCGCCCCCGGACGCGCCGCTCGCGGTCTGGGAGGCGGAGGACCACGCTGCGCCGGCGCCGCTCGCGATGCCCGACTTCGCGGTCTTGGCCGCGCCGCCGGTGGCCGCCGTGGCGGCCTTGGCGGTCTTGCCGCCGGCGACGATCCCGCGCCCGCTCATCTTCTTCAACTCGCCCGCGACGTCGGTGACCACCCCGGGCGCCTCGTCGCGCAGGATCTCCGCCTTCTTGACCAGCGCGCGCATCTTCGCCGCGCTGGCCTTCAGGCCCTTGCTGGCCGCGGCGTGCTGGGCCTGAACGGCCTTATGGGCGAGCTTCGCGCCCTGCGACAGCGACGCCTTGGTCGACGCGACGGTCGACGAGATCTGCCTGGTCGCGGCGCCCTGCTGTGCCGACAGCGACGCCGCCGCCTGCGATTGCACGTGCGAGAGCGCGCCGTGACCGGCGCTGACGCCCTTCTGCACGGCGCTCGTGGCCTGGTGCGTGATCGCGGTGATCTGCGAGATCGCGCCGGGCATCGTCGACTTGATCGCGGACGCGGCCTCCTTGCCCTTGGCCTGGAACGCCGAGCCGATCTTGCCGCCCTGGCTCTGGACGCCGGCGACGACCTGCGCCCCCTGCGAGCGGACCTTGCCCGACGCGTCGCCCGAGACCTTGGAAGCGACCTTCGCGTCGCCCTCCTGCGCGGCCTGGTTCGGGCCGCCGCCGGAGCCCGACTGGCCCTGGATCTGCCCCGCCGTCGAGCTGATGTTCGACTGGACCTTCTGGCTGGAGGCGCTGACCGCCGCCTTGCCCTGGTTGGCGAAGTCCGAGCCGGTCTGCGTCGCCTGGCTGGAAGCCTCGTCGACGGCGCTGCGCGTCTTGTTCGTGGCCGAGCCGTGCCATGTGGTGACCGTGCCCTTGGCGGTGGCGCCGGCCGAGGCCACGCGGCCCTTCGCGCCGGCCACCGCGGCGCTCACGATGCCGTGCGCGCGGGCGAACGCACCGCGCACCGCGCCCAGGTGGGTCTGGCCGGCCTCGGACACCTCGCGCGTCTGCTTGCCGACCGCCTGCATGATCGCCGCGGTCGTGCGCTGCTGCGCCTGCTTGAGCCGCTGGCCCTCGGTCGCGACCGACTCCCTGATCGCTTCGTTGACGAGCTTGCGGCCTTCCTTGATCGAGCGCTTGCGTTCGAGTTCGCGCTCGCGCGCCTCGCGGCGCGCCTCGGCGTCGTCGACGCCGCCAGCGGCCCCCTCGGACTCGCCGCCGTAGGTCAGGAGCTCGCCGGCGTCGCCGCCTGACGCGGCGCCGGCCTCGTGCGCGCCGCCCGCCTCGGCGTCGGGCTCGGCCTCGACGGCGGCGCCCTCCGGCGCGTCCGCTTCTGCCCCCGCGGCTTCGGGAGCTGCCCCATCCGCTTCGGCGGGAGCCGCTTCGCTCGCGGAGGCCTCGCCGGCCGCCGGCTCGGCGGCGCCGTCCGCGGCCGGGGCGTCGTCGGTCGTCGGCGCGGAGGAATCCGCAGCAGTGGGTGCGTCCGAAGCGGCGTCCGGGGCCTCGGTCGCCGGCGCGGCGTCCGCGCCCGGACCGGCGTCGGTCGCGGCGGGAGCAGCGGCGCCCGCGGCGTCGGTCACGGCCGGACCCGCGGCGGCGTCGGTCGCGGCCGGAGCCGCGGCGCCCGCGGCGTCGGTCACGGCCGGAGCAGCCGCGCTCGCCGCGTCGGTCCCGGCCGGAGCCGCGTCGTTCGTCGCGGCCGGCGCGGCGGCGCTTGCGGCGTCGGTCGCCGCCGGCGCCGCGCCGTTCGTCGCGGCCGGCGTCGCGGTGCTCGCCGCGTCAGTCCCGGCCGGAGCCGCGTCGTTCGTCGCGGCCGGCGTCGCGGTGCTCGCGGCGGCGGTCGCCGCCGGAGCCGCGCCGTTCGTCGCCGCCGGAGTGCCGGCGCTTGCGGCGTCGGTCATCGCCGCAGCCGCGCCGTTCGTCGCCGCCGGCGTCGCGGTGCTCGCGGCGTCGGTCGCCGCCGGAGCCGCGCCGTTCGTCGCCGCCGGAGTGCCGGCGCTCGCGAGGTCGGTCACGGCCGGAGCGGCGGCGGTCGTGGGCGGCATGTCCGCCGCCGCCGGAGCGGTCACAGCCGGCAGTGGGGCGCCGTTCGTGGCGGCCGCGTCGGTCGCGGACGACGCGGGGACGGCTCCCGCGGCCGCGACGTCGAGGTTCGGGCTCACTGCGGTCGGCGTCGGTGGCGGGGGCGCGACCGGCACCGTCGCGCCGGCCGGCGTGGGCACCGCGGCGGGTGCGGCACCCGCGGGCGCCGCGGTCGCGGTCGCGGCCGGTTCGGATGCCTCCGTGGACGACGGCGGTGACTCGGGCGCCGCCTCCGCCGCCGGACCGGCATCGGCGCCGGTGTCCGGCGCCTTCGCATCGGCAGCGTCGTCGCCGCCGCCGTCGTCGAAGTCCTCCTCCGCGCCCTCCGGGGCGCTCTCGCCGCCGGTGGCCTGGGTGAAGACGGCGTCGGCGTCGGCGTGCGGGTCGGCCGAGTCGCCACCGCCGGCGGCCGGGACCTCGCTCGGCGGCGCGGGCGTCGGGGCCGCGTGCGCCGGCTTCGCCTCGGGCGCGTCGGCCGTCGGGGCACCATTGTCGGACTCCGCCATCTCCGACGGGTCGGCCGTGACCGGCTGCGCCGCGGCGGGCTCGGCCGGCGCGGACTTGGCGTCGGTGCTCGCGCTCGCGGTCTGGGCCGCGCTGTCGGGCGAGTGGCCGTTGGTCTGCGCGAGGTCCGGGTTCTCCGCGGCGACGGCGGCGGTGATCGCGGCGGCGCCGGTGGGCGCCGCGGGCGCGCCATTGGCGGCCGGTCCGGCGAGCGCCGCCGGCGCGACGCCGTTGGTCGCGACCGGCGCGGCGCCGGTGGGCGCCGCGGGCGCGCCATTGGCGGCCGGTCCGGCGAGCGCCGCCGGCGCGACGCCGTTGGTCGCGACCGGCGCGGCGCCGGTGGGCGCCGCGGGCGCGCCGTTGGCGGCCGGTCCCGCGAGCGCCGCCGGCGCGGCGCCGCCCGTCGCGGCAGGCGCGGCGCCGTTGGTCGCCGCGGGCGCCCCGTTGGCGGCCGGTCCCGCGAGCGCGGCGCCGTTCGCCGCGCCCATCAGCTCCGTGAGCGCCGACGGACGGCTCCCGTTCGCGCCCGGGCCGCCCTCGCCACCGCGGTCGGCCACTCCGCCGTCCGCGCCCGCGCCGTCGTCTCCCGCACGCTGCCCGCGCAGGTACGCGGACACGGCCGCATTGCCCGCCGCGCGCTGCATGGAGAGCAGCTGCTGGACGCTCATCGCCCCGGGCAGCCCGCCCCCCGCCGCCGGTGCGGCCTCGGCTACGGCAGGGGCAGCCGCTGCGGCGACCTGCTCGGGCGCGAGGTCCTCCACTCGCTCAGGCATCAGACCCACCCCTGCGACCGATACGGCAATTCCACCCCGGAATCGTTCAAAGGCTACGTGATCGACCGCGAATCGTCACCTGATCGATCGGGCATCGATTGGTGCACATCCGGTGCGTCACAATCCGCACGATCCGCGGGCTCCGCGGACTCGCGCGGCCTGCTGCGGCGAGGAGGTCCCCTACAACCTCCTCGCCGGGCCTCACGCTAGTGGTGCTTGAAGCCGCAGTGGCTGTCGAACGCCGCCGCGACCTTGTCCTCGGGAACGTTGAGCTGCTGCGCCAGCGCCGTGATGAACGCGGCGCGTGCGGCCTTCCACCGCTCCTGCTGCGCCGTGCGGGCGGCATCGAACGCCGTCGTGACCTTCGAGAGATCGACCTGCAGGGCGCTCGCGAGCGCGCTGACGAACTCGTCCTTGGAATGCGCGTTCGCCATCGCCTGCCCGAACGCCGCCTTGAGCTGGTCCTCGGTCACGCCGAGCTGCTGCGCCAGCAGCGACTTGAACGAGGCCGGTTACCGTCAGCGTGCGGACAGCCGCGCCTCCGCGCGCTCCTGCGCGAGCTCGCGCAGCACGAACCGCTGGATCTTGCCGGTCGCCGTGAGCGGCCAGTCCGAGACGAAGTGGACGTGCCGCGGGACCTTGAAGTCCGCCAGCCGGCCCTTGCAGAACTCGATCACGGCGTCGGAATCGAGCTCCCCCCGGCTCTCGACGAACGCGAAGCCCACCTCGCCGAGCCGCGCGTGCGGCACGCCGACCACGTAGGCCTGCTTGATCGCCGGGTGCTCGAGCTCCCCCCGGCTCTCGACGAACGCGAAGCCCACCTCGCCGAGCCGCGCGTGCGGCACGCCGACCACGTAGGCCTGCTTGATCGCCGGGTGCTCGCTGAGCGCGCGCTCGATCTCGGCGGGGTACGCGTTCGAGCCGCCGACGATGAACATGTCGCTCTTGCGGCCGGTGATCGACAGGTAGCCGTCGGCGTCCAGGACCCCGAGGTCGCCGGTGTGAAACCAGCCGTCGGGGTCGATCACCGCGGCCGTCGCCTCGGGGTTCTCGTAGTAGCCCTGCATGACCGGGTGGCCGAGCACGCAGACCTCGCCCTCGGCGCCGGCACCGAGCTCCGCGCCCGACTCGCCGTCGACGACCTTGAGCTCGAAGTCCGAGACCGGCCGTCCCTTGCCCGCGTAGACGATCTCGCGCGGGTCGTCGAGCCGCGGGATCGTGGTGATCGAGGTCGTCTCGGTCATCCCGTAGACCGGCAGCAGCCCCCGCAGCCCGAGCCGGTTGATCGCCGCGTCGATCACCTCGGGCGGGTTGTTGGCCCCGCCGATCCAGCCGGTCCTCAGCGAGGAGCGGTCATAGCGCTCGAGGTCCGGATGGTTGATCAGGTCGATGAAGTGTGTCGGGATCCCGCTCAGCACCGTCACGCGCTCGCGCTCGACGAGTTCCAGCGCGGCCGTCGGGTCCCAGCGCTCCATCAGGATCATCGCGCCGCCGGTGATCAGCGGCGGCAGCACGCCGGTGCACGCGCCGGCGATGTGGAAGAACGGCATGTGGTTGAGCACGCGGCTGGACGCGTCGATGTCCATCGCCTCGGAGATCGAGTGCTCGTTGCGCAGCACCCGGCTCGAGTGCACGGCGCCCTTCGGGTGGCCGGTCGTGCCCGACGTGTAGACGATGAAGCTCGGATCGTCGTAGCCGATCGAGTCGGGATCGAGCGGCTCGTCGCCGCCGCGCGCCAGGAACGCCTCCCACTCACGCAGCACCACGACGTCGCGCAGCGCGGGCAGGTCGGCCTCGCGCAGGCGCTCGAGCATCGCCAGGTAGTCGATCCCGAGGAAGGAGTCGACCAGCACGAGCAGCCGCGCGTCGGACTGGCGCAGGATGTATTCGACCTCCTCGGTCTTGTAGCGCGTGTTGACCGCGACGATCACTGCGCCGAGGTAGGACGCGCCGAGCCACAGCAGGATCCACTCGATCCGGTTGGGCACCCAGACCGCCACGTGGTCGCCGCGGCGCACGCCCGACGCGTGCAGCGCCCGCGCCGCGCGCCGCGCCTGCTCGCGCGTCTGCGCCCACGACAGCCGCCGCTCCGGCCCCACGAGCGCGTCGCGCGCGCCGTGCTCGGCGGCCGTGCGCTCGAGCCGCTGCGCCAGCGTCAGCGGCTCCCACGGATAGCGCTCACCTGCCTCGCCCCTGACGATCATCAGTACCCCTTTCCGGATACCCAGCCGCCGTCGACGCAGATCGTCTGGCCGCTCACGTACTCGGCTCCCGGCCCGCACAGGAAGATCGCCGTCCCGGCGAGGTCGTGCGGCTGGCCCCAGCGCCCCAGCGGCACGTTGTCGCGGATCAGTTCCGCGAACGTCGGGTCGTCGAAGTAGGACGCGGTCAGCGGCGTCTCGATCACGCCCGGCCCGATCGCGTTCACGCGCACGCCGAGCTCGCCGAGCTCGAACGCCAGCGCGCGCGTCATCCCCACCAGCCCGGCCTTGGACGCGGAGTACGCGATCCGGTGCTTGAGCCCGAGCACGCCCGCGATCGACGCGATGTTGACGATGCGGCCCGCCCCGGCCGGCGCGAACCGCCGCACGGCCGCCTGCGAGCAGATGAACGTCCCGGTCAGGTTGACGTCCAGCGTCCGCCGCCACGCGTCCAGCGGATGGTCCAGGAATGCCGCCTGATGGCGGATTCCGGCGTTGTTGACGAGGAAATCCAGGCCCCCGGCGCGCGCCACGAAGTCGGCCGTCGCGTCCTCGACGGCGCCGTCATCGGTTATGTCAACTCCGTACCCCGCCTGCCCCAGCTCGTCCGCGGCCGCCGCCGCGCCGTCGGCGTCGGCGTCGAACAGCGCCACGCGAGCGCCCGCCGCGACGAACTCGCGGGCCAGCACGCGCCCGATCCCCCCGGCCGCGCCGGTGATGATCCCGGCGCGCCCGGCCAGCTCCTCAGCCATGGCTCCTCCCTTGCAGCGCCACCGCGGGCTCGACGAGATAGTCGCCGAGGTCGGCGTGGCGCGTCATGTGCCAGCATGTCCACGACGCGGAACGGGGTGTTGACCACCACCCGCCCGCGCGAGTTGCGGTAGTAGGTGTCCATCCCCGGGTGCGTCCAGACCATCCGCTCGTGCGCGGCGTCCACGCGCGCCGACCACGCGTCATAGACCTCGCGCCGGCACTCCACGGCGCCGAGCTGGCCGTCGAGCATCTGCGCCAGCAGGTCGAGGATGTAGTGCAGCTGCGCCTCGGCGGACCCGATCAGCGAGCCGCCGTGGCCGGCCTGCGTGTTCGGGCCGTAGAGCATGAACAGGTTCGGGAAGTCCGGGACGGTCATGCCCATGTAGGCGCGCGCGTCGTCGTCGTCCCAGGCGTCGCGGAGCGACTGCCCCGAGCGCCCGCGGATGTCGAGCGGCGCCAGGAAGCGCACGACGTCGAAGCCCGTCGCGCAGACCAGCACGTCGAGCGGTGCTCGCGTTCGCCGGCCACGACGCCGTCTGCGGTGACGCGCACGACCGGCTCGGTCACGAGCTCGACGTCGCTCGCGGGTGAGCGTCGCGGTACCAGCCGTTGTCGAGCAGGATCCGCTTGCCGAACGGCGGATAGTCCGGCAGTGACCTTCGCCAGCAGCTCCGGGTCGTCGCCGATCTCGGACTCGACGTAGCGCGTGAAGAACTCGCGGTGCGCCGTCGTTGGTCTCGCTCACCGCGCGCTCGGGGTGCGGCCACGCCGGGTCCTTCTGCAGCGCCTCGTGGACGCGGTCGTTGAACGTCCAGCCGGACCGCAGCCGGTACCAGATCCGGTACAGCGGGACCTCGCGCACGAGCTGCCGGTGCGCCTCGGGCACCTTGCGTCTGGAACTGGTCGAACGGCGCCGCCCACTGCGGCGAGCGCTGGAAGATCGCGATCGACTCGACGTCGTCGGCGACGGCCGGGACGAGCTGCATCGCGCTCGCGCCGTTGCCGATCACGCCGACGCGCTTGCCGGCGAGCGACAGGCCGTCCGGCCAGCGCGCGGTGTGCACGCACGGACCGGCGAACCGGTCGAGCCTCGAGGTCGCCGGCCACTTCGGGCGCCCGAACCCGCCGACCGCGCTCAGCAGGACGTTGGCCCGCAGCGTCTCGCCGCCGCGAAGCTCGACCTCCCACTCCTGGGCGTCGGCGTCGTAGGCCGCGCCGAGCACCTCGGTCCCGAACCGGATCTCCGAGCGCACGGGCTCGGCGACCCGCTCGAGGTACTCGTGCAGCTCGTCGCGCAGCGCGAAGTAGCGCGACCAGTCGCTGCTGGGCGAACGAGAACGAGTAGAGCGCGCTCGGCGTGTCCACGCCCGCGCCCGGGTAGCGGTTGACGAGCCACGTCCCGCCGACCGTCTCGGCCCGCTCGAGCACGCTGAAGGGGATGCCCGCCTCCTGCAGCCGGATCGCGGCGGCGAGCCCGGAGATCCCCGCGCCCAGGATCAGCACGTTGAAGTCCTGCGGCACCGCCGCGGGCGCCGGCATCGGCGCCCCGAGCCCCAGCTCGGACGCGATCATCGGCCCGTACTCGTCGGGGACCCGCTCCCCCATCGCCACGCTCAGCATCCGCACCAGCAGCGCGGGCGAGGGCGCGCGCAGCACGGGCTCGTCGCGGATCGCCGCGGCGGCGGCGTCCCGGATCTCCTGCCCGATGGCGGGCGGCAGCCCGCCGTCGTGGTTGTCGTCGAGCCCGCGGTTGCGCCGCGGGCGGTACGGCTCCTCCAGCCAGCGCAGATCGCCGGTGAGCATCACCAGCAGCGGGATCAGCGTCGGCACGTTCGCCGACTGGACGGCCTGCTCGAGCCTCACGCCCGCAGCCCGTCCAGCAGGATCCCGCGCGTACATGTCTCCGACCGCGGCGGCGCTCCAGCCGCGCGACGGGTCGAACCAGTGGTAGGCCCACATGGTCATGCCGATGATCCCGAAGGCCACGAGCTTCGCGTTGCCCGCGTCGCGCAGCACGCCCTCGTCGATCCCGCGGCGCACCACGTCGACCACGACCTGCTCGAACTCGTGGCGCTTGGCCAGCACCGCGTCATAGGCCTCCCCCTCCAGCTGGCGCCGCTCCTGGTAGAAGATCTCGATGTCGTCGCGGAAGCGCGCCGCGCCCTCCAGCAGGACGTCGCGGACGAGCCGGCGCAGCAGCTCGTCCGCGGGCACGTCGGCCGCCATCAGCGCCCGCATGCGCAGCAGGTGATCGTCGATGAAGCGGTCGTGGATCTCGTACAGCAGCGCCTGCTTGGAGGGGAAGTGGTGGTAGAAGCCGCCCTTGGTGACCTGCGCCGCCTCGGCGATCGCGCTGACCGGCGTGCCGTCGAAGCCGTCGCGGCCGAACAGCTCGATCGCGGCGTCGAGCAGCGCCTGCCGGGTCGCCTCAGGGTCGCGCGGCCGGCGCCGCCCGGCGGTCACCGGAGGGCTCACCGGCCGCGCAGCTCCGCCGTCGCCGCGGCGTCGATCTCGAGGCCCTCGGGGTCGCGCTCGGGGTCGCCGGTGATCACCACGCCGTAGTCGCGCCGGGCGCCCTCGATCGTCACGTAGCCGTCGCGCACGTCGACCTTCACGCGCTCGGGCTCGCGCTCGAAGGCGCGCCCGAACCCGCCGCCGCCGTTGGTCAGATAGCGGAAGACCGTGTTGGGCCGGGTGTCCCACATCGGGACGCGGGCGAAGTAGAAGTACTCGCCGCCCGGGTCGGGCAGCTGGGTCTCGGGATCGAGCGTGCCCGCCACCGGCGTCGCCTTCGAGGCCAGCTCGGCGCCGGTGCCCGGCAGCGCCTTCTCGGCGCCGACGTCGAACACGTCGGGCTCGATCACCCACGTCCCGCCCGTCGGCCCGTACTCGCCGCCGTTGACGCCCGTGCCGCTCGGCTTCTTCAGATGCAGCGGCATCGAGAAGTGGTGCGACTCGCGCAGGAACATCGTGTCCTTCAGCACGGCCGCGCCGCCGCGGTTGTAGCCCGCGCCGCTCGTGTCGGGCGCGTACTCCTTGCGCAGCACCACGGCCGGCATGTCGGCCTCGATCGCCTCCGTCGCCGGGTCGAGGTTGTTGGCCAGGTAGAAGACCTGGTAGGAGTCGGCGTCGCCGTCGCGGGTCGCGCCCCAGGGGCCGTGCTCGCCGCCGACCTGGGCGACCGACAGCCAGGGCGTGCCGTCGTCCAGGACGCCGTGCGCGTTGTGGATGCTCAGCGAGCCGAAGTCGCCGCCCACCGCGCGCTCGCCCAGCGGCGCGTCGAGCGCGCGCAGGATCGCGTTCAGCAGCGTCTGCGAGCTCTCCCAGTAGAGGAAGATCGGCCCGTCCGGCGGGAAGGCGTTCGCGACCGACGCCTCCGGCAGCACGATGTCGATGTCCCGGAACGCGGCGCTGGTGAAGGGCGAGCGCGGGTCGAAGAGCATCTTGAACGCGACGCCGACGGCGGTCTTGGTGTCCAGCCAGCCGGCGTTGATGGTGGTCGGCGCCTGGCGCGAGGAGCCGCTCAGGTCGACCTCGACGCGGTGGCCGCGCTTGGTGACCTTGACCTTGACCGTGTAGCCGCCCTCGGAGTCGTCGATCCCGTCGGCGTCGAACATGTCCTCGGCCTCGTAGACGCCGTCCGGCAGCCGCTCCGTCACGGCCTGGCGCATCGTCTCGGCCGAGACGTCGCAGGCGTAGCGCATCGAGCCGTGCACGGCCGCCAGGCCGTAGCGCTCGATCGTCTCGCCCAGCTGGCGCTCGCCGAAGCGCAGGTTCTCGCAGATCGTCTTGATGTCCGGCAGCAGCAGCCCGCCGAAGCGCGCGTTGTCGAAGATCAGGCTCCAGGCCGACTTGACCGGCTCGTCGCCGCGGTAGAGCAGCTGCGGCGCGATCACCAGGCCGTTCTCGAAGACGTCCTTCTTGGTGCCGGCGAAGCCGCCCGGTACCACGCCGCCCATGTCGAGCATGTGCGCCTGCAGGTTGACGAACGAGACGATGCGGCCGTCGGCGAACACGGGCCGGATGAAGCACACGTCGTTGACGTGGGTGCCGATCCGGTACGGGTCGTTGACCATCAGGATGTCGCCCTCGTGGAGGTTCTCGGGGCCGTACTCGACGACCGCGGAGCGCACCGCGTCGGTCATCGTCCCGATGAACAGCACGAGCGAGTTCGACAGCGCCGGCATCGAGTACTCGTGCTCGGGCGGGCCGGAGATCGTCGCCGCGAAGTCGTACCAGTCGCGCAGGATCACGCTGAACGCGTTGTTCAGCAGGCCGGTGCACATGTGCTGGACGATGTAGCGGTAGCGGCTGCCGAGCACCGACGCGGTGAAGCGCTCGCAGTCGTAGCGCGCCTCGAACTCGTCGTCGGACAGGTCGCGGATCAGCTTCGCGGGCTGCTCGTAGAGGAGGTCGGTCATGTTCAGGCCCTCTCGATCACGATCTCGCCGTAGGTGCCGATGGTGGCCACCTGGCCGGGGCACACCTGGGTCGTGGAGAGCTCCTCGCGGATGATCGCGGGGCCCTCGATGCGGTCGCCGGACTGCAGCCCGGCGCGGTCGTACTCGCGTGCCGTCACCGTCTCGCCGTAGATGTGGCGGAGCGTGATCTCGCGCCCGGGGTCGGGCCGGCCGCCGTTGCGGCGGTCGATCGGCGGGTACGCGACCTTGTCGATCGGCACGCGCGCCTGCACGCGGTAGGTGACGCCCTGGACCGGCAGCGCGTCGAAGCGGTTACCGGTGCGCTGGCGGTAGGCGACATGGAACGCCTCGATCATCGCCTCGATCGCCGCGTCGTCGATCGTCCCGCCCGGGACCTCGATGAACGGCGTCTCCCACGTCTGGCCGACGAGCCGGGCGTCCATCGAGCGCTGGAAGTCCACGCCCTGCACGCCCTCGCCGAGCTCGTCGCGCAGTCCCTGCTCCATCTGCTGGAAGAGCTCGTCGACGGCGCCCGCGGTGTCCGGCCCGAGCACCTGGTAGGAGCTGCGCGAGTCGGCGTACACGAGGTCCGAGCTGAGCAGCCCGAGCGCCGAGAACAGGCCCGGATGCGGCGGGACGATCACGCTGCGCACGCGGGTCTCGGAGAGCAGCGCCGGCAACATCATCGGCCCGGCCGCGCCGAACGCCAGCAGCGAGTAGTCGCGCGGGTCCACGCCGTGGCCGATCGAGATGTCGACGATCCCCTCGGCGACGTTGTTGAGCCCCATGCGGTACGCGTAGGCGACGCGCTCGCCGAAGTCCAGCGTGGTGTCCAGGCGCTCGAACGCCTCGCGCGCCAGCGCCGGGTCGAGGCTGAGCGAGCCGCCGGCGAAGCGCCCGGGGTCGAGGATGCCGATCTCCAGGAACGCGTCGGTCATCGTGGGCTCGCTGCCGCCCTTGCCGTAGGCGGCCGGGCCGGGATCGGCGCCCGCGCTGCCGGGGCCGACCTGGATCTCCCCCGCGCGGTTGATCGAGACGATCGAGCCGCCGCCCGCGCCGAGGCTCGAGATCTCGGTGGAGAGCGCGTTCACGACGAGGTCGTGCTCGAGCTCGAACGTCGTGTTGACCGTCGGCGCGCCGTCGCTGACGATGCTGATGTCGCACGACGTGCCGCCGACGTCGGCGCAGATCAGGTTCGCCTCCCCGATCCGCTCGCCGAAATGCGCGGCGGAGACGGTGCCCGCGGCGGGGCCGGAGAAGACGACGCGGAACGGCGCGGCCATCGCGTGGTCGCGCGCGACGAGCTGGGCGGCGCAGTCGGCGAAGTTGAGCTGGCCGGGGAAGCCGAGCTCCTTGAGCCCGGCGTCGAGCCGGTCGGAGTACTTCGTGTAGATCAGCTTCATGAACACGTCGACGACGGTCGTCGATGCGCGCGGGTACTCCTTGGCCAGCGGCGAGACCTCGGCCGAGATCGAGCAGGCGACGTCGTCGCCGAGCACCTCGTGGACGAGCTCGCGCAGGCGCTGCTCGTGCTCGTCGTTGACGTAGGCGTTGATCAGGCAGATCGCGACGCCTTCGACGTGGCAGCGCGCGAGCACCTCCAGCTGGCTGCGGGCCTGGTCCTCGTCGAGGCCGATCAGGACGTCGCCCGACGCGAGCAGGCGCTCCTTGACGCCGCGGCGCAGGTAGCGCGGGACGAGCGGCCGTGCCGCGTCGCCGAACGGGCGCCGCCAGCCCGGGTCGGTCAGCGCCTCGAGCGGCCGCCAGGTGCGGCCCACGTCGAGGATGTCGCGATGGCCCTCGGTGGTCAGGAACCCGATCTTCGGCAGCCGGCGCGTGATGATCGCGTTCAGGCCGACGGTGCTCGCGTGGTTGAAGACCGGCGAGTCGACGACGCCGACCCGCTCGGCGCCCTCGAGCACCGACTTCTCCGTATTGACGCGCTGGGTGGGGACCTTGGTGGTGAGGATCCGCCCGTCGCGGACCGCGACCACGTCCGTGAACGTGCCGCCGACGTCGACGCCCAGCATCAGACGGCGTCGATCAGGAGTTGGATGCCGCCCAGCAGCGGGCCAGGCTCACGCTGGACCGAGCACAGGCAGGCCTGGCACTTGACGACGTCCCACCAGCCGCCTTCGGAGAGCACCGGGTAGGCCTGCAACCGCTCCGCCCCGCATTCGGGGCACTCGCCTTCCACGTCCTGGCGCGGGACGTCGACATGCCGCTCGGTCGGCCGGGGGTACACCTGCATGGACGCTCTCCTCTCGGTCCAGCTACATTCCAACCGGTCGGTATCTTTAGCAGACGCCGACCGGCCGGGCCGCGCCCGCGTCAGGTGCCGGACGTCACTTCGCGCAGCTCGATCCGTGCCGGCGGCTCGCCCGCCCCGCTGACCACGACGTCGAAGCCCGGGCCGTTCCAGACCGCGACCCAGCGACCCCGTGCGGCGAGCGCGGTGAAGCCCGCCTTGCGCGTGCCGACCTGCCCGGGGACCTCCAGCGGCTCGGCCTCGACGACGGCGCGGGCCGCCTCGCGCGTGTTTTCGAGCGTGCGCTCGAGCTCCTGGCGGACCGCGACGTTCGCGAAGTCCACCCCGACGCCGTGGCAGACGCGGACGCTCAGGTCGCCGCCGGTGAGCGTGAGGTCGTCCACCGGGCCGGCCTCGCCGGTCCAGCCCCAGCCGCTCAGCTCCGGCTCACCGGCGTCGGGCGGCCACAGCGGCTTGAACGGGGCGCGGGCGAGCACCGAGCGCCGCTCCTCGGCCTCGTCGCGCTCGAATGCCTCGCGGTCGAACGAGCCGGGGAGCGCCTCCAGGCCGACGCTCATCCACTGCTGCCGGGGCTCGGCCGCGAGCTCGATCTCCGCCCCGGCGCCGTCGCGAAAGCGCACCGGCGGCGGCGGCCCGAGGTCGCCGTGCGGGAGGACGCACAGCCAGGCGCCGTCGGCGATCAGCGCGTCGTGCCAGACGTCGAAGAGATCCTGCACCGCGACGCTGACCGCGCCCGCGGGCAGCAGTCCGGCCAGGACCACCGGGTCGCTGCCCGCCGCCGGGACGATCGCCTTCGTCAGCTCGCGGCCGTGCTCGTCGCGGCCGAGTGCCGAGGTGAAGCACAGCTTGCCGTGGCGCCGGAAGACGCCGGCGACGCGATCGGGGCCCGTGCGCGCGTGCAGCACGACGTCGAGCTCCGCGAGCGCGCGGTCGCCGGAGCGGTCGCGTTCGAGCCAGTCGTTCGCCCGCCACTCGGCGAGCACGTCCGGCGCGAGCTGGAGTTCGAGCTGCTCGCGGATCGAGCGGTGGTCCTCGAGGTCGTGGATGACGAGCACCCCGAGCGCCGCGTGCAGCCGCGCCGCGAGGGCGACGAAGAGCGCCCCGAGCGGCTCGGGATCGTCCTCCAGCAGCGCCTCGCAGACCGCCAGCAGCTCACCTTCCATGGGCGGGTGACGCAGCTCCTCGCCCGCGAACTCGGGCGGGTCATACGGCATCCAGAGCTCGTCGAGGCGGTCGTGCTCGGCGCACCACGCGAGCTTGCCGAGCGGTATCGCGACCGGCGGCTGGACGAAGTCGTACGGATAGTCGCCCTGGTCGTAGACCGCGAACAGGATCCCGAAGACCGGCGCGGGGAGCTCGATCTCACGCAGGTAGGCGGCCGCGAGCGCGTCCGCGGCCGCGGCCAGGCGCGGGTCCTCCCCCACCTCAGCCCGACTTGACGACCTTGAACGTGGCGCTGTTGCCGTCGATCTGCTGCAGCGTCACGTGGAGATCGCCGAAGGACTGCGTCTCTCCCACCTTGAAGTTGTGCTCGGTCCCGTTGGCGCGCATGTTGGCGGTGTCGCCGTTGATGTCGCGCAGGTCCAGCTTGGCGCCGTCGCCGAGTTGGGAGCTGAGGTCCTGGCTGCCGGTGCCGTCGAAGGTCGCGGTGCAGGTGTTGCCGCTGCAGCCGTAGCCGCTGCCGCCCGGGCCGCCACAGGCGGCGAGAGCGAGCGCGACGAGCGCGGCGGCGGGCATCGAGCGCAATGACATGGCGGCGAGGGTACCCGCCAAGGCGCCAGGCGAACGCGATTTGACCTGAGCGGTGTGTAAACCCCGAATCTGGGGTAGTGTCGCGCCCATGGCGGGCATACGGGCATCCTCAAGGAAGTGGCTGGCGGTCGGACTCGGCGCAGGGAGCGTCGCGCTGGCAGCCCCGGCGGTCGTGAATGCGACATCGGCGAGCAGCCAGCTCAACCTCAACGGCGGCGACAAGCTGGAGGCCGACGCGTTCCACTGCGGCGTGTACTGGAGCCACTGCAGCTGGCAGACGTCGGCGAAGCTGCTCGGGAGCAACCCGAAGCGGGCGACCTGGATCCAGAACAACGCGATCATCCAGGGCCACGGCCCGTCGGTGAAGATCACGCTCGGCAAGAGCACCAACGTCGAGGTCACGTTCAAGTCCAAGACGATGATCAAGACGCGCTGGCGCAACACGAAGTCGTGGATCTCCTGGAGCAAGGGCAAGGTCTCCCCCTCGCACACCACGCTCTGGATCTCGACGAAGTCCTCGGCATACGCGTTCCACAAGCTGTTCGGCAAGCCGGGACCCGTCACGGCCACGGCGGGCGCCGCCTAGCTTGGCCGCACCGGCCGCCGGTCCTCTGCCCCGGGCACTGCCGGGACGCCGGCTCGCGCTGATCGCCGTCCTCGCCGTCGCCGCGCTCGCAGCGGCGGCGGTCGCCGCCCACCTGCTGACGCGCGAGCACCCGCGCGCGATCGACGCCGACCTCGAGCGCCTGGGCTCGTCGGACGGCCTCTACACGGCGCCGCAGATCAAGGCCCAGGCCGGCTTCTCGCTCGACCAGACCGCCCTTGCCTATGGCTCGCTGGCCGCGCTCGGCGGCAGGCCGGCGTCGCGCCCGTCGGACGCGACGCTCGCGCGGCTGAACACGCGGCCCGGGGACGACGAGGTCGAGCAGGCGTGGTACGGATCGCTGCTCGCCGGCGCCGGCGTGCCGGTCGCGCGGCTCACGGACGCCGAGCGGCGCCGCCTGTGGGCGAGCGCGGCCGCTACCAGCGACGTCGAGCTGCGGCTGCAGCGGTTCGTGCTGATGGGCGAGCTGGACCCGAAGGTCGCCGATCACTCCGAGATCGTCGCGGCGCTGCGCGCGACGGCCGCCTCGACGGACCCTGACACCGAGCGCGGGCGCGCCGAGCTGTTCGCGCTGCTCGGCCGCGCACCGGACGCGGCGGTCAGGCGTGTGGCCGCGCAGCGGCTGCCGGCCGGCGGTGACCCGGCCGACCGGGTCGACGAGGCCTCCGCGATCGCCGGCTCGGCCGTCGCGCTGCGCCGGACGCCGCCCGCGCCGGTGCGGCGCGCGCTCGTCGACGGCGCCCGCGCCGCGAACGCGCCCGGCACGACCTTCCTGGCGATCCGCTCGCTGCAGGCCGCCGGCCTCCCGACCGGCGGGCTCGCGCCGCTGGTGCCGAGCCTGCGCCGCTCGCTCGGCAGCCGCGGGGCGATCGGAGAGCAGCTCGTCTACTCGGTCGTCCCCAAGGCCGTCTGGCTGGTCGCGCACCTGCGCAGGGCGGCGGGCGAGGGCGCGCTCCCGGAGGCGCGCACGGTCAAGCTCAGCCAGATCCTGCTCTCGCCGGAATGGCGCGACGATCCGGACAGCTACGGGATGCTGATGGCCTCGGCGAAGCTCGCCGGCCTCTCCTACGAGGGCGCGGGGATGATGCCGGTGCCGGTGCCGCCGCCGACGGTCCGCAACGTCCGCGACGCGCAGGTCTGGAACGTGCGCTCGCGCGTGGCGGCCGACCTCGGGAACGCGCCGGCGACCGTGACCGTGCGCCCCTGGAAGCTCAGCGACGACGCCGAGATCGGCACCGTCGGCGCGCTGCTGCACCAGGCGCGCGAGGTCGGCGCGCAGGCGCGGCTCGGAGCCTCGCTGGAGCGCCAGTTCCTGGCGGTCGCGCCGAACACGAAATACCGCTCGACGCGCTGGGCGCTGCAGGCCGCGGCCGGGCTGGACGAGCTCGGGCGGCGCGCCGCCGCCGACGCGCTGGTCAAGCGCTACACGAAGGTCGGCTGCCCCGGGTATCCGCACCTGGTGGCCGACGGCGATGTCTGCGACCTCGAGAGCACGCTGTTCCTCGTCGAGCTGCGGAAGACCTTGCCCACGGCCGGCCGCCTCGCGGCGGGGGTGCTCGCGCAATGAGCGACGCGGTCGCGACCCTGACCGACGCCACGCGGACCTACCGCACGGCGGTCGAGTCGGTCGTCGCGCTGCACCCGACGACGCTCGCCGTCGAGCGCGGCGAGATGCTGGCGGTGCTCGGCCCGAGCGGCAGCGGCAAGACGACGCTGCTGCACCTGCTGGGCCTGCTGCTGACCCCGTCCGGCGGGCGCATCGAGGTCTGCGGGCTGGACTCCGGCGCGGCGTCCGAGCGCGAGCGCGACGCGGCGCGCCGGCGCGACATCGGCTTCATCTATCAGGAGCCGCGCGCGATCGCGCACCTGCCGGTCGCCGAGAACGTGCGCCTGTTCCGGCCCGCGGTCGGCTCGGCGCGGGTCGCCGAGCTGCTGGCCGCGCTCGGGATCGCCGAGCTGGCGCGGCGGCTGCCGTCCGAGCTCTCGGGCGGCCAGCAGCAGCGCGTCGCGGTGGCCCGCGCGCTGGCGCCGCGGCCGACGCTGGTGCTCGCCGACGAGCCCACCGCGAGCCTCGACGACGAGAACGCCGAGGCGGCGCTGAATGTCCTGCGCGCGCACGCCGACGGCGGCGGCGCGGTCGTGCTCGCGTCGCACGACCCGCGCGCGATCGACCGCTGCGACCGGCGGCTCCGGCTCGAATACGGCCGGCTCGTCGCGGAGGCGCCGCTGTGACGCGCCCGGCGCTCGCCTACGGCGCCCGCGCGGCGTGGGCGCGGCGGGGACGCGTCGTGCCGATCATCGTGCTGCTGGCGATCGGCGTCGGCATCGTCGCGGCCACGACCGGGATCGCGTCGCGCGCCGACTCGGCCGCGCGGACGACCGCCGAACGGGACAACGCGGGGCGGATCGTGGCCGTCGAGAACGACGAGAACAGCGGCGCCGCCGGACGCCTGACGGACGCCACGCTGCGCCGCATCCAGGGGTTGGGCGGCATCAGCGCCATCTACCCCGCGTCCGAGGTCCCGCTCGGGATCAAGACCGCCGACATCCCCGGCGTCCTGCTGACCGCGACGACGCTCCAGACGAGCCACCCGCCCATGATCGCGCCGAAGGGTCCGGTCCCGGCGCTGCGCAAGGGAGACGTACTGCTGCCCGACTTCGCGCAGGGCTCGAAGCTGGCGCCGCTGATCGGCACCGTGCAGGAGTTCGAGACCCAGCGCGCGACCGGCAGCGGGGAGGGCGAGGGCGCGGCCTACAAGCTGCGCGTCGTCGGCACCTACGACCCGTCCTACCAGGTCGACGGGCGCGACGTCGCCTATCTCTCGCTGGGCGACGACGAGGCGCTCGCCGCCGGCTTGGGCGGCGTCAGCGTCAAGCGCTTCCGGGGCCGCGACGGCTTCGACTCGGCGTCGATCGTGGCCACCGACGAGGCCGCCGTGCCGCACATCCTCGCGGCCGTCCAGGGCCTCGGGCTGGCCGCCACGACGCTCCAGCAGCAATACGAGGAGCTGCCGACCGTGCTGACGCTGGCGCGCGTGCTGGGCAGTGCGCTCGGGGTGCTGCTGCTGATCGTGATCGGGGTCGCCGCGGCGACGCAGACCGCGCTCTCGGTGCGCAGCCGCTGGACCGAGATCGGCGTGCTGCGCGCGGTCGGGTACGGCCGCCGCGACACGATCGTGGCCTTCGCGGTCGAGGCCGTGATCGCGACCGTGGCGGGCGTGGCGCTCGGCGTCGTGCTGTGCCTGCCGCTCAGCCTCGGGTTGGTCCAGCTGCTCGGCGCGACCGCCGGCGAGGCGCACCTGACCAGCTCGTCACTGCCGACGCCCGGCCCCGTGGCGCTGTTCGCGCTGCTGACGCTCGTGGCCGGCTGCCTCGGCGCGCTGTTCGCGGCGCGGCGCGCGGCTCGCCTCGACCCGTCCACCGTCCTGCGCACCTCATGAGTCAGATCCAAGGAGGGAAGGTCCCAGCATGTTTCGTTCACCCGGATCGCGCCGTGCCGCCGCGCTCGCGGCGTTCGCCGTCCCGCTCGCGTTCTGCCCCGGCGCGAGCGCCGCGTGGTTCGACGCCGCCGACATCGCCGGCCCGGCGTTCGGAGGCGCCGTCGTAACGAGCCCTACCGCGGGAGCGGTCGCCGTCGCCGGTCTCGCCGCCAACGGCTTCGCGGTCGGCGCGGCGCACGCGCCCGGCGGCGCGTTCGGCGCGCCGGCGGCGCTCGCCCCCGGCACCGAGGACAACTCGGCGAACCTCGGTCTCGGCGGCGCGATCCTCACCAGCGACGGCGACCGGCCCACGATCCGGCGCGTCCACGCCGACGGCTCGGTTTCGGCCGCCTTCCCGGTCGGCGACAGCGGCTCGCTGCCGATCGGCAACGCGGCCGTGGCGCCCTCGGGCGCCCTGCTGGCGCTGGTCATCGATGCCACCAACGGCGACCCGCGTCTATGGCGCCAGCCCAACGAGGCGTCGGCGCCGGTGCAGCTCACGCAGCCGAATCTCCCGGACAACGCGTCCACGGCGAGCGTCGTGCCCAACGGTAACGACGGGTTTATCGTCGTCCTCTCGGCGCCCGTCGACATGAACGGTGGCGCACGCGTGCGCGGGCTGACCGTCAGCGGCACTTTGGTCAGTCAGATGTTCTCGATCGATGAGTCCGCCGGGGCGGACGACTCCGTCTTCGCGATGAAGGCGATCGCCCGCACCCCGCCGCTGTCGCCGCTGGTCGCCTACGTCATCGACACGCCCGGCGCCGACACGCTGAAGGTGGCGACGGTGCGCGACCCGCCGGCGCCGCAGACGATCGACAACCTGCCGGGCGAGGACGCCAGCATCGACACGGTCGACGCGGCAGCGACGGCGGGCGGCGCCGTGCTCGGGTGGTCGGGCACGCCCGACGGCGACACCGACTTCGCCAAATACGGCCTCGTCGGCCCCACCGGCGCGGCGGTCTGCGCGGTCGCCGAGCCGTTCTCGGCGATCGCCGTGGCCAACCGCGGCGGGACGCCGGTCGCGGCCGGGATCACCGCCGACGACCGCGTCGGCCTCGTGCCCGCGGCGGCCGGCTGCCCGGCCGGGACGCCGCAGCTCTCCAACCCGGCGCCCAACGCCGGCGACATCAACCTGGGCGTCGACGCCGACGGCACGCTGCTGGCGGCGGTCGGCCGCGGCGACGACGGCGCGCTGCGGGTCGCGGTCGACGACGTCACGCCACCCGCCGTCGGCCAGCCCGGCGTGCCCGCCAGGTCGCGGCGAACCAGCCGTTCCCCGCCACGGTCACGGCGACCGACCCGTGGGGGGTCGCCGACGTCGCCTGGAGCGTCGACGGCGCGGTGGTGGCCCACGGCACGTCGGTGACGATCCCGGCCCAGCCGTCCGGCCAGCACAGCGTGACGGTCACGGCGCGCAACGCCGCCGGCCTGACCGCGACCTCGTACGGGCACGTTCGTCGCCGTGACCACGCCCGCGGTCACCCCCACCGCCCACGCCGACGCCCACCGCCACGCCGAGCCCACCGCGGCGCCGGTCGCCGCGCCGCGCGACGCGACGGCGCCGGTGATCAGCCACGTCACGGTCACGCGCGACCTGTTCCGTCCGCTCGCCAGCGCGGCGTCGCTGCCGCGCGGCAGCGGCGTGCACTTCCAGCTCAGCGAGGCGGCGAGCGTGCGCGCCACGATCCTGCGCGGCGATGCCAAGCCGGGCGGGCGCAGCCGCTGCCAGGTGCCGCCGCACGGCGTCCCCACGACGCCGCTGAAGGGTCACCGCGTGCTGCTGGCCACCGGTCAGTTCCCGGCGGGCGCGGGCACGTTGCGGCTGACCGGCCGCGGGACGAACGGCAAGCGCCTCCCGCGCGGGCGCTACCGCGTGAGCCTGCAGGCCACCGACGCCGCCGGCAACCGCTCGCCCGTGGTGTTCATCCGCTTCACGCTCTGCTGACAGTTCGCCGCGACGGCTGACAGATATTGAAATCTGTCAGCCGTCGTGCCATAGTTGCCGGCATGAACGCTCGCCAACTCGGAAGCACCGGACCCCACGTCTCCGCCCTCGGCCTCGGCTGCATGGGCATGTCCGACCTCTACGGGCCGGCCGACCGCGCGGAGTCGATCGCCACCATCCACGCCGCGCTGGACGCCGGGATGACCCTGCTCGACACCGGCGACTTCTACGGCATGGGGCACAACGAGCTGTTGATCCGCGAGGCGCTGCAGGGCCGAGACCGCGACGACGTCACGATCAGCGTCAAGTTCGGCGCGCTGCGCGACGCCGACGGCGGCTGGAACGGCGCCGACGGCCGCCCCGCCGCGGTCAAGAACTTCCTCGCCTACACGCTGACCCGGCTCGGGACCGACCACGTCGACATCTACCGGCTCACGCGCACGGACCCCGCGGTGCCGATCGAGGAGACGGTGGGCGCGATCGCGGAGCTGGTGCAGGCCGGCCACGTCCGCCACATCGGGCTCTCGGAGGCCGGCGCGGAGACGATCCGGCGCGCCGCCGCTGTCCACCCGATCTCCGACCTGCAGATCGAGTACTCGCTGCTGAGCCGCGGGATCGAGGCCGAGATCCTGCCGACGACGCGTGAGCTCGGCATCGGCATCACGGCCTACGGGGTGCTCAGCCGCGGCCTGCTGTCCGGCCACTGGTCGCGCGACCGCGAGCTCGGCGGCGGCGACTTCCGCGGCTTCAGCCCGCGCTTCCAGGGCAGGAATCTCGACCACAACCTCGAGCTCGTGGAGGCGCTGCGCACCGCTGCGGACGAGGCCGGCGCGAGTCCCGCCCAGGCCGCCATCGCGTGGGTGCTCAGCCGCGGCGAGGACATCGTGCCGCTGGTCGGCGCGCGCCGCCGCGAGCGGCTCGTCGAGGCGCTCGGCGCGCTCGACCTGGAGCTCGACCTCGCCCGCATCGAGGCCGCCATCCCCGCCGGCGCGGCGGCCGGCGAGCGCTACCCCGCGGCGCAGATGGGCACGCTCCCGGCATGACCGCTCCGCTCACCCCCGAGCGCATCCTCACCGCGGCCGAGGACGTCCTGCGCCGCCACGGGCCGGCGAAGGCCAACGTCGTCGACGTCGCGCGCGCGCTCGGGGTGAGCCACGGCAGCGTCTACCGCCACTTCCCCTCCAAGCAGGCGCTGCGCGAGGCGGTCACGCAACGCTGGCTGGACTCCTTCCACCACGAGCTGGACCCGATCGTCGACCTGCGCGAGTGGCTGCACACGCTGTTTCGCGCCAAGCGCGCGAAGGCGCTGTCGGATTCCGGAGCTGTTCGCGACCTACGACGCGCTGCTGGCCGACGCCTCGAGCGTCGTCGAGGCCCACGTGGACACGCTGATCGCGCAGCTGACCGCGATCGTCGGCGACCGGGATACCGCGCGCGCGATCTTCCAGGCCACCACGCGCTTCCACCATCCCGCCCACGCGGCCGAATGGGGCGATCCGGCCGCCGAGGCCGACCTCGACCGCCTGATCGACCTGCTGCGCCTACCCGCCCAGTAGCTCGGCGGCCAGCGAGGCGTGCAGCTTGGCCATGCCGCGCAGCGCGTAGACCGTCACGAGCCCGAGCGGGAGCGCCAGCAGCGCGGTCGCGAGCGCCACGGGGAGCGAGTGGACCTGCCACAGGCCGGCGTCAAACGGGTTCGGCAGCGCCCAGTACCAGGCGGGCAGGAATGCCAGTGCCGCGACGCTGGCGACGAGCGAGACCGCGATCACGCCGAACGTGAAGCCGACGATCGAGTGCAGCATCAGCCAGGCGAGGTCGCGCCACGTCTGGGGGTCGGACACGGTCGCCTTGAAACGTCCGAACAGCGTCGCGCGGCGATGGTCGCGATACCGGCCGTAGACGCGCCGGCCGAACACCAGTTCAGCGTTGCGGCGGTCGAGGTCCGCGGTCCAGCGGAACAGCAGCGCGCTGGCGATGATCACCGGCACGCCGACCACGAACACGAGCAGCGTGAGCGAGAGCGTGACGGCGGCGACGACGACCGTGAAGGCGGCGATGCTGGTGGCGAGGGCGATCAGCAGGTAGGCCGCGTCGCGGCCGGTGCGGGAGAGCGAGGGGAGCATGTCCATAGCATCGGCTCCCCGGACCCGCGCGACCATGCAGCGCTCGGGCGTCCGGGCCTGAGGCTAGCCCTACCCCTGGCGCAGGAAGGCGAGCACGGCGAGCACGCGGCGATGGTCCTCGTCGGTCGCCGGGAGGTCGAGCTTGGAGAAGATGTTCGAGATGTGCTTCTCGACCGCGCCCGGCGTGACCACGAGCGCGCGCGCGATCGCCGTGTTCGTGCGGCCCTCGGCCATCAGGCCGAGCACCTCGCGCTCGCGCGGCGTGAGCGCGCCCAGGGCGCCGTCGCCGGCGCCCGAGTCGCGGTTGCGGACGAGCTCGGAGACGACTTCGCGGTCCAGCGCCGTGCCGCCGGCGGCGACGCGCTCGACGGCGCTGACGAACGCCTTCACATCCCCCACGCGCTCCTTGAGCAGGTAGCCGATGCCGCCCTCGCCGGAGTCGAGCAGCTCGGCGGTATAGACCGGCTCGACGTACTGGGAGAGGATCAGGACCCCGAGGCCCGGGAAGCGCGCGCGGGCCTCGAGCGCGGCGCGCACCCCCTCGTCGGTGAACGTCGGCGGGAGCCGCACGTCGACGATCGCGAGGTCGGGCTTGTGGCCGCCGACGATCCGCAGCAACCCCGGGCCGTCCTCGGCCTGGGCGACCACGTCGATGCCCTGCTCGCGCAGCAGCGCGACGAGCCCCTCGCGCAGCAGCGCCTGGTCTTCGACGATCACGACTCGCAAGGCAGCTCCGCGTAGACGGTGGTCCCCTCCCCCGGGCTCGAGCGCACGACCAGCAGGCCGTCCAGCGCCTCGACGCGGCGGCGCAGCCCGGTCAGCCCGCTGCCGTCGGGGTTCGCGCCGCCGGGGCCGTCGTCGTCGACCTCGACGACCAGCCGCCCGTGCTCCTCGCGCAGCGTGACGTGCGCGGCGGCGCCGCGGGCGTGCTTGGCGGCATTGGTGAGCGCTTCGGCGACCACGAAGTAGGCGGCATTCTCCACCACCGGCGGCAGCCGGCGCGTGATCTTGGCGTCGAGGCTGACCGGCAGCGCGGAGCGCTGGCCGAGCGAGTCGACGGCCGCGACCAGGCCGCGGTCGGCGAGCACCGGCGGCGCGATCCCGCGCGCGAGGTCGCGCAGCTCCTTGATCGCCGCGCTCGCCTCGGTGCGGGCGTTGCGCAGCAGCTCGGCGATCTCCGGCTGATCCTCGACGCGCGCCTCCGCGCGCCCGATCTGCATGCTCAGCGCGACGAGGCGCGCCTGCGCGCCGTCGTGCAGGTCGCGCTCGATCCGGCGCAGCTCGGCCGCCTGCACATCGAGCGCGCCGCGCCGCGTGCGGGTCAGGACGTCGACGCGCTCGGTCAGCTCGCGCGCGTCCTTGCGGCTGTGCAGCCAGCTCGTGGTGAGCAGCGCGTGGACCGCGATCGGCACCGTGAGGCCGAACAGCGGCCAGAAGTACCACCAGCCGAAGCCGGTCATGATCCACACGTAGCCGACGATCGCGGCCGCGACGCCGGACAGCACGCTGTGCGTCACGAGGCCCTTCCACGGCCGTGGAGCGGCCTTGATCGAGCGGACCGCGACGCGCAGCAGCAGCGGAGCGCCGAGCCCGAGCACGACCCATACCGGCCAGAAGTAGCCGCCGAGGTCGGTCGCGGCGTAGATGAACAGGCACACGACGAGCAGCAGCCCGCTGAGCGTGACCTGGAGCGAGCGCACCACGCTCCAGTCGATCTCGCTGCGCGGGTTCTCGGGGGCCATCAACAAGTCATTGTCCATGCTGTCAGCGTGCCGCGGCGCCCGCGCGCTGACACTGGGGCGCGATGGCGTCTGGAACGGGGGCATGCCCTACTACCATCGCGGCCCGATGCCAGCCCCTCGCCGCCGCCCCGCGATCAAAGAGACCCCCGTCGAGCAGCGCCCGGACGAGGCGCTCGTGTGGACCGACGGCGCGTGCAGCGGCAACCCGGGCCCCGGCGGCTGGGCGGCGATCGTCGTCGGACCGGGCGGCGGCGAGCCGCTCGAGCGCTCGGGCGGGGACCCGGACACGACGAACAACCGCATGGAGCTGACCGCCGCGCTCGAGGGCCTGCGCGCGCTGCCCGACGGATCGCGCGCCTGCATCGTCACCGACTCGCAGCTGATGCTCAACTCGATGACCCAGTGGCTGCCCGGCTGGAAGCGCAAGGGCTGGAAGACGGCGGCGGGCACGCCGGTCAAGAACCAGGACCTGCTGATGGCGCTCGAGGCCGAGATCGGCCGCCACGCGGAGGTCCGCTGGCACTGGGTGCGGGGGCACGCCGACTCCGAGCTCAACGACCGCGCCGACAAGCTCGCGGTCGCCGCGGCGCAAGCCGCGCGCTAGCTTCGAAGGAATGCGGTGCCTCTCGCTCCTGGCGGCGCTCGCGCTCGCGGGCTGCGGATCGCACGCCCGTCCGGCGCCGCCCGTGGCAACCGCGACGGCGACGGCCTCCGCCGACCCCACCGAGACCGCGGCGCGCGCGCCCGCCACGCTGACCGACTGGCCGCTGTTCGGCCTCACGCCCGAGCGTCCGAGCGCCACGAACGCCGCGACGGGGATCACGGCCGCGACGCTGCGCCACCTGCGCCGCCGCCAGGTCACCATGCCGGGGACCGTCGACAGCACGCCGATCATCCTCGGCGACACGGCGGTCGCGACCACCACCTACGGCAAGGCGGTCGCCGTCGACCTGCGCACCGCCAAGCGGCGCTGGACGTTCACGCCCGCGGGCTTCGACGCCTACGCGGGGACCACGCAGATCACCAACGCGAGCCCCGCGGCGGACGCGTCGCACCGGTTCGTGTTCACCGCCTCTCCCGACGGCGCGATCCACAAGCTCGCGCTTGCCGACGGCAAGGAGGCGCCGGGCTGGCCGGTGAAGATCACCCGCGACCCGACGCACGAGAAGCTCACGTCGTCGCTGAACGTCGGCGGCGGGCGCGTGATCGCGACGATGGGCGGCTACATCGGCGATGCGCCGCCCTACCAGGGCAAGGTCGTGACGCTCGACGCGACCAGCGGGCGCATCGACGGCGTCTTCAACTCGCTGTGCTCCGATCGCCGGACGATCATCGTGCCCTCGAGCTGCGGCTCGAGCGACTCCGCGATCTGGGGCCGCGCCGGCGCCGTCGTACTGCCGGGCGGCGACCTGCTGGCCGCCACCAGCAACGGCCCGTTCGACGGCGTCCATGACTGGGGCGACAGCGTGGTGCGGCTCTCGCCCGACGCGCGGCGGCTGCTGGCCCACTGGACGCCGACCCAGCAGGCGCTCTACGAGGCGCAGGACATCGACGTCGGCTCGACCTCGCCCGCCTACCTCGGCTCGGGCCTCGTGCTGCAGGGCGGCAAGGACGCGAAGCTGCACGTGCTCGCGCTCGACGCGCTGCACGGCGTCAGCGGCGCGGCGGGCAAGGCGCTCGGGGGCGACCTGCAGATCCTTCCCACGCCCGGCGGCCAGATGATGTTCACGGCGCCGGCGGTCTGGCATCGCGGGACGAGCACGACCGTGGTGGTCTGCACGGCGGGCGGCACGACCGCCTACAGCGTGCGCCACCGGCGGCTCAAGCCCCTGTGGGGCAACGCCCACGCCGGCACCAGCCCGGTGATCGCCGGCGGCCTGCTCTACGTGTATGACCCGGGCGGCGGCGGGCTGCGCGTCTACGACGCGGCGAGCGGGCGCGAGCGGCGCACGCTGCCGGCGGGGGCTGGCCACTGGAACAGCCCGGTCGTGGCGGGCGGGCGGATCGTGCTCGGCGAGGGCAACGCGAACGACCACGTCGCCGATCGCGGCGTGCTCGACATCTACGCCGCCTGAGCGAGGTGCGCCGCGAGGTCGGCGGCGAGCTGGGGCGCCGACGCGGCGCGCGCCGCCAGCGAGTCGTCGAGCAGGATCGCGCGCGACACCAGCGCGATCGTGATCGCGTGCTCGGGCCGGTCGAGCACCTCGATCGCGTCGCCGGCGCCGAGCTCGCCCTCCGTGACGATCCGCAGGTAGGCGCCGGGTCGGCTCGCCTCGCCGAAGCGCCGGACCATGTGCAGGTCGCCGAAGCGCAACCCGAGCTTGGAGCACGGCAGCCGCGGCTGGCAGACCTCGAGCTCGACGGTCCCGACGCGCCAGTGCTCGCCGATCACCGCGCCGCTGACGTCGACGCCCTCGGTGGTCAGGTTCTCGCCGAACATGCCGGGCACCACCTCGCGAGCGAGCTCCTGCGACCACCACGCCGAGTCCTCGCTCGCGTACGCGTAGACGGCCTTGTCCGGGCCGCCGTGGACGCGCCGGTCGGCCTGGTCGTCGCCCGCCACGTTGACGCCCTCGACGCGTACGCGCCCGGCGACCGGGCGCTTGTCGATCGAGCTCATCAGCGCGCGCCCGCGCCGCGAGGAGATCTGCTGCGGCGTGCCGACGTTGACGGACACCAGGCGGGGCACCCGTCCAGCCTACTTCGCCGTCCAGCGGATCCCGGCATCCGCGCAGGCCGTGAGCACGCACCCGCGCGCGGCGATCAGCACCTTGACCGACAGCGTGCCGCTCCAGTGGCCGCCCACCAGGCGGCCCGCCACGCGCGCGGTGATCCGGTAGCGCTCGCCGTGCCCGGCGCGCCGGTAGACGCCGGCGTCGCGCACGGCGGTGGCCGTCGCGAGGTCCAGCGGCGCCCCGAAGCGCGTGCGGTCCTCGAACGAGGAGCCGTCGCGGCAGGGCGCCTTCCACGACGCGCGCACGTACTCGACGACGCCACCCGGGCCGGTCGCGACTGAGACAGGCCGCCCTTGCGCCGTCTCGCCGTGGAAGCCCGCCGCCGCGACGAGGATCAGGCCGGCGTGGCCGAGAACGTGAGCCTCCGGGCCTGGCACTGGTCGACGACCTTCCCGTGGCGGGCGACCAGCACCGCGACCGCCAGCGTGCCCGTCCAGTCCGCGTCGCTGCGGCGCGCGCTGACGGTCAGCGTGATGCGCGCGTGGAAGCCGGCGCGATCGACCACGCGGTAGGTCCCCGTGTCTTCGAGCGCCGTCGCGCCGGCGGCGGCGAACGGCGGAGCGAGCACGCTCGCGCTGGCGTAGCGGCGGCCCTCGCCGCAGGGCGCGCGCCAGCTGAGCCGGACGCGGTTGACGACGCCGTCGCCGCCGGTCATCACCGAGGCCGGGCGGCCCTGGCTCGTGGTGCCGCGCCAGACGTCGGCGCGCGCCGGGGCCGCCAGGACCAGCATCGCCACCAAGACGCTCGCGCCGCGCCACATGGCGCGCAGCCTACGTGACCGCGCGCGTGACCGGCAGGTTGACGATCACGGCGGCGCCGAGCACGGCGGCGGCGCCGAGCAGCTGCACGAACCCGAGCGCGTCGCCGAACGTCACGAACACGAGCGCGACGGTCACGGGCGGCTCGAGCGTCGACAGGATCGCGGCCGTCGACGGGCCGACGCGGCTCATCCCGGTGAAGAACAGCAGCACGGCGCCGACCGTCGAGACGAGCGCGGCGAGCCCCAGCCAGAGCCAGCCGTCGGCCGCGAAGGACACGTCGAGCGTGCCCGTCGCCACCGCCGCGAGCCCCAGCGAGGACGCGGCGCCGGTGCTGACCAGCGCGGCCAGCGGCAGCGGGTCGAGGTCGGCGGTGACGGCGTCGGAGACCAGGATGTACGTCGTGTAGGTGAGCGCGGCGCCGACGCCCAGCAGCGAGCCGGCGAGGTTGAAGTCCCCCGCGCCCGCCCCGACCAGCACGAGCACGAGTCCGAAGGACGCGGTGACGAGGGCGGCGAGACGCCGCCGGCTGGCCGGCTCGCGCCCGAGGAGGATCGCCGCCCCCGTCACGAGCGCGGGGTAGCTGTAGAGGATCAGGGAGAGCACCGAGGCGTCCATGCGCGCCAGTGCGAGGAAGTAGAGCCCGGCCTGCAGCGCATAGCCGACCGCGCCGAGCGCCAGCGCGCGCATCAGCACGCCGCGGGCCACGCGCGGACGCGCGCCGCGCACGAGCGTCGCCGTCCAGAGCACCGGCGCGGCGATCGCGAAGCGCACGAACAGCAGCGTCGCGACGCTCACACCGGCCGCGAACGCCAGCTTGCCGAAGACCGGCATCACGCCGAAGCCGACCGCGGAGGCAAGGACGAGGAAGGCTCCGGTGCGGTGCTGCATGCCGCCCAGCAAACCACTGCCGATCGTGCGTATCCACTGGAAGTTCTTCCGAGGATCGTGCATGTTTCCTTCACGATGCTCGATCTCCGCCGCCTGCGCCTGCTGCGCGAGCTGTCCGCCCGCGGGACGATCGGCGCCGTCGCCGAGGCGCTCTCCTACAGCCCGTCCGCGGTCTCCCAGCAGCTCGCCCAGCTCGAGCGCGAGGCCGGCGTGCCGCTGCTCGAGCGCTTCGGGCGCAACGTGCGCCTGACCGCCGCGGCGCAGACGCTGGTGGTCCACACCGACGCGCTGCTGGCGCGCGTCGAGATGGCCGAGGCGGACCTCCAGGCCGCGGCGGAGCAGGTCACCGGCACCGTGCGCGTGGCGGCGATCCAGTCCGCCGGCCTGTACCTGCTGGCACCGGCGCTGCGCGCGCTCTCGGCGCGCCATCCGGCGCTGCGCGTCGAGGTGACCGACGCCGAGCCCGAGACGTCGCTGCCGGCACTCGCGCTCGGCAGCCTGGACCTCGTGCTCGGCGACCAGTACCCGTTCCTCCCACGAGCGCCCGACCCGCGGCTCGAGACGGAGACGCTGGTCTCCGAGCAGTTCCGGGTGATGCTCCCCGGCGACCATCCGCTGGCCGCGTCGGGCGCGCCGGTGGCGCTCGCCGCGCTGCGCCACGAGCCGTGGGCGGCCGGTAAGGACAGCCACTACGGCGAGCTGACCGTCCGCGCCTGCCGCACCCTGGGCGGCTACGAGCCGGACATCCGCCACCGCTCCAACGACCTGCTGATGCTGCTCGCGCTGGTCGCGGCCGGGCAGGCGGTGACGCTGCTGCCCGACCTCGTGCGCGCCGGCCGCGAGCCCGCGGTCGCGGTCCGCGACGTCGCCGAGGCACGGCTGAGCCGGATCGTGTTCGGCGCGCTGCGCACCGGCAGCGCTCGCCGGCCGGCGCTCAGCGCGCTCCTGGCCGCGCTGCGGGAGACGGCGGCTGGTCTTCCGTCGGCAGCCACGCCTGCACCCGGAAGCGCGTAGCGTCCGGCGCCGCCCGCAGGCCGCCGCCCAGCGCCGCCGCGAGGTCCGCGGCCTCGGCGAGGCTCGGCCGCTCCGCGACGCCGTCGTCGTCGATCCGCACCACCAGCGCGCCCGGCACGTAGCGGATCGTGACCGTCGCCTCGCTCGCCACCGCGGCCGCGGCCAGCGCGTCACGCACCACCCGGTAGGCGCCGTGGTCGACGACCGCGGGCAGCCGGCGCGGCTCGCCGGCGCGGTCGATGCTGACGCGCATCGCCGACAGATCGGCGAGCGCGTGGATGTCCTCTAAGCCCGTCACCAGGCGGGATTCCTACGCCCCATCTTTGAGAGATGTCTGACGGCGCGCGGGCATGTCACGCTCTCCTACGTGCCCGGAATCGCTGCACTGCTGGTGGTCGACGACGACGCGCCGATCCGGCGGATGCTGATCCGCACGCTCAGCGCCGAGGGCTACGACGTCCAGGCCGCCGCCGACGGCGGGGCCGCGCTGGCCGCCGTGGAGCGCTCGGTGCCGGACGCGATCGTGCTCGACGTGACGATGCCCGGCCTCGACGGGCTGGCCGTGACTCGGCGCCTGCGCGCCAAGGGCCTGCAGGTGCCGATCCTGCTGCTGACGGCGCGCGATGCGATCCACGAGCGGGTCGCCGGCCTCGACGCCGGCGCCGACGACTACCTCGTCAAGCCCTTCGACGTCCATGAGCTGACGGCGCGGGTGCGGGTCATGCTGCGACGCGCCCAGCCGGCGGCGGAGCCGGCGCTGGCGTTCGCGGACCTGGCGCTTGACCCCGTGACCGGCACGGTCCGGCGCGGGAACCACGAGATCGAGCTGACGCGCCGCGAGGCCGAGCTGCTGGAGCTGCTGCTGCGCAACGCCCGCGCGGTCGTGACGCGCGAGCTGGCGCTCGAGGAGGTGTGGGGCGGAGAGGGCGAGGCGACGCCCAACGCCGTCGACCGCTACGTCGCCTACCTGCGCCGCAAGCTCGGCGAGCCGCCGCTGATCCACACGGTGCGCGGCGTCGGGTTCCGGCTCGGCCGCGCGTGACCCTGCGCGCCCGCGTCGCCGCGGCGGCCGCGGCGGCGATCGTGCTGGCGGTGGCGCTGCTGGTGATCGCGGTGCCGAAGCTGCTGGGCCGCGAGCTCGAGTCCTCGCTCGACGACGCGCTGCGCCGCCGCGCGGCCGACGTCGCAAGCGTCAACGCGACGACGCCCGAGCAGCTCACCCAGCCGGGCGCGCTCGAGGGCCGGCTCACCGGCGGGGCGCTGTACGTGCAGGTGGTCGACCGCGCCGGGCGGATCGTGGCCCGCTCGGGCGCGCTCGGCGGGCGCGTGCTGCCGGTCGAGGAGACGGTGCTGCGCTCGCGCCAGCCGCGGCTCGGCGACGGCGCGCTCGGCACCGAGTCGCTGCGGGTCTACACGGCGCCGCTGGGCGAGCTGGGGCGCGGCCCGGCGGCGGGTGGCGCGGTGGTCGTCGCCGGCTCCACCGCCGACATCCAGCACACGCTGGACCGCACGCGCACGCTCGTCGCGCTGTGCGCGCTGGGCGCCGCGGCGCTGGCGGCGGCGCTCGCCACGCTGCTCACGCGCCGCGCGCTGCGCCCGCTGTCGCGGCTGTCGACCGGAGCGCGCGCGATCGAGCGCTCCGGCGACGCGGCCGAGCGCCTGCCCGAGCCGCCGGTGCGCGACGAGGTCGGCGAGCTGGCGGGGACGCTGAACGCGATGCTGGCGTCGCTCGAGCGCGCCCGCGAGGCCGAGCACCGCTTCGTCGGCGACGCGTCGCACGAGCTGCGCACGCCGCTGACCTCACTGCGCGGCAACGCCGCCTACATCGCCCACCACGGCGCCGACCCGGAGACGCTGGCCGACCTCGAGGCCGACGCGGAGCGCTTGAGCGGCCTGCTCGACGACCTGCTGGCGCTCGCCCGCGAGGACGCCGCGGCGCCCGTCCGCGGCGAGCCGGTCGACCTGGGCGAGCTCGCGCGGGCCAGCGGCGCCGACGAGGTCGACGCGCAGCCCGTGCTCGTCAGCGGCGAGCGCCACGCACTCGAGCGCGCGCTTGCCAACCTCGTCGCGAACGCGCGCCGCCACGGCCAGGGACGCGTGACCGTGAGCGTCAGCGCCGACGGCGGCTGGGCGCGCCTGCGCGTCGCCGACGAGGGCCCGGGCGTGGACTCCGACCAGGTCTTCGAGCGCTTCTGGCGCGGCCCGACCGCCCGTGGCGAGGGGTCCGGGCTCGGCCTGGCGATCGTGCGCGCGATCGCCGAGCGCCACGGGGGCTCGGTGACGGTCGACGGCGCGACGTTCACCCTGTCTGTCAGAGAACTCTCCGAGACGCGACGTACAACATCGGCATGAGACGACTCCGTACCGCCTCTTCTCGCCACCTCGCGATCGCCGTCGGCATCGTGATCGCCGCGGTGGCCGGCGCCGGGATCGCGCAGGCAGCGCTCAACTCCTCCCCGACTCCTCCCCCCAAGCCGCTCGACCAGGCGATCCTGGCCGCGACCAACGCGCCCCAGGTGCAGGGCATCACGGCGCGCATCCACTTCACCAACAACCTCCTCCCCAGCGGTTCGCTCCCCCAGGACACCGCCTCGCCCGTGCTGACCGGCGCCGACGGCCGGCTGTGGCTGGCGCAGGACGGCCGACTGCGGCTCGAGCTGCAGTCCGACGCCGGCGACGCGCAGATCGTGGTCTCCAAGACGCGCTTCAGCGTCTACGACGCGGCCTCCAAGACCGCCTACGTCGGCGATCTGCCGGCCGACAGCGCGCCCGCCAAGCCCGAGCAGCCGGCCACGCTCGCGGGCATCCAGAAGGGCCTGGCCAAGCTCGGCGAGATGTGGAACGTGTCCGGCGCGCGGCCGACCTCCACCGCCGGCCAGCCCAGCTACACCGTGCGCATCGCCCCCAAGGACGACGGCGGGCTGCTCGGCGCCGCCGAGCTCGCCTGGGACGCCGCCAAGGGCGTCCCGCTGCGCGCGGCCGTCTACGCCCAGGGCTCCGACAAGCCCGTGCTGGAGCTCGCGGCGACGTCGATCAGCTACGGCCCGATCGCGGACTCGACGCTCGCCGTCGCGCCCCCGGCCGGAACCAAGACGGTCGAGATCAACCCGTCGACCGGGCACGACGCGCAGGGCAAGCCGACCCACGTCGAAGGCCTCGATGCCGTCCAGAAGCAGCTGGACTTCACGGTCTCGGCCCCGGACGCGCTAGCCGGACTGCCGCGCCAGGACGTCCGCCTCGTGCGCTTCGGCTCGGAGTCGGGCGCGCTGGTCAGCTACGGCCAGGGCATGGGCGCGATCCTCGTGCTCGAGCACCGGGCCGACGGGACGGCGCAGCCGCAAGGGCGCGACGGGCTGCGGCTCCCGCAGGTCAACATCGACGGGGCGACCGGCAGCGAGCTGGCCACCGGGCTCGGCACGGTGCTGATGTTCGAGCGCGGCGGCGTCAGCTACACGGTGCTCGGGTCGGTCGGACCGTCGGCAGCGGAGAACGCCGCGCGAGATCTCGGATGACGGATGCGGTAGCGGCGCGCGGCCTCGTCAAGCGCTATGGCTCGATCACGGCCGTGGACCACGTGGACCTGACGGTCCGCGCGGGCGACGTGTACGGCTACCTCGGGCCCAACGGCGCCGGCAAGACGACGTCGCTGCGGATGCTGCTCGGGCTGATCCGGCCCGACGAGGGCTCCGCGACGCTGTTCGGGCGCGACCCCCTGCTGGAGGGGGCGCGCGCCCTGGACGGAGTCGCGGGGTTCGTCGAGGCGCCGCGCTTCTACCCGTACCTGAGCGGGCAGCGCAACCTCGAGCTGGTCGCGGCGCTGGACGGCGGCGACGCCGCGGACCGGATCGCCGACGCGCTCGAGACCGTCGACCTCACGGACCGCCGCGAGGACAAGGTCAAGGGCTACTCGCACGGCATGCGCCAGCGCCTCGGCATCGCCGGGGCGCTGCTGCGCGACCCGCGGCTGCTGCTGCTCGACGAGCCGACGACCGGGCTCGACCCCGCGGGCATGCGCGACATGCGCGCGCTCGTGCACCGGCTCGCCGAGGACGGCCTGACCGTCCTGCTCTCCTCGCACTTGATGGACGAGGTCGAGGACCTGTGCGACCGCGTGGCGATCGTCACGCGCGGGCGCGTCGTCTACGAGGGCTCGCTGAAGGAGCTGATCGCGAGCACGGCCGGGCGCTACGAGCTGCGCACGACCGACGACGGGCCGGCGACCGTGATCGCCCGCCGCGCGGCCGGGATCGACGCCGTCGAGACCTCCGCCCGCGGGATCATCTTCAGCGGCGACGAGCGCGCCGTGGCGGCGCTGACGCTCGAGCTGGCCCAGGCGGGCATCGGACTGACCGCGCTGGTGCCGCGTTCGGCGACGCTCGAGGAGCTCTTCTTCCGCCTGACCGAGGGCGCGCCGGACGCGCCCGCCCCCGCTCCGCAGGAGGTCACGGCATGACCGCCATCGCCGCGCCGCTGCGCGCCTCCCGCCCCGGGCTCGGAACCGTCTACGCCTGGGAGCTGCGCAAGCTGCTCTACCAGAAGCGGACCTACATCGGGCTCGGCGCCGCGCTGCTGGTCCCGCTGATCTTCATCACCGCGCTGCTGTTCGACGATGGCGGGCCCGAGGGCGTCCCGTTCGGCGACTACGTGCGCGAGTCGGGGCTGGCGATCCCGCTCGTCGGCCTGTTCTTCGGCGCGATCTGGTTCTTCCCGCTCGTCACCGCGCTGGTGGCGGGGGACATCGTGGCCGCCGAGGACAACCACGGCACGCTCAAGACGATCCTCACGCGTTCGGTCGAGCGCTGGCAGGTCTTCACCGGCAAGGCGCTCGCGGCGTTCACCTACGCGTTCGTCGCGCTGACGCTCTACGTCCTCGTCGGGCTCGTGATCGGCGGGCTGCTGTGGGGGTTCAACCCGCTCATCTCGCTGTCGGGCAGCCACATCTCGGTCGGCCGCTCACTGCTGCTGATCGGCGGCGCCGTGCTCGCCTACTTCCTGCCCACGATGGCGATCGCGTCGCTGGCGCTCCTGCTCTCCACGGTCACCCACAACTCGGCGGCGGCGGTCGTGGCGACGCTGATGCTCTCGCTGATCATGCAGCTGCTGGGGATCATCAGCGCGCTGGACTTCCTGCGCCCGTACCTGCTGAGCACGCAGTTCAACGCCTGGCAGGGCCTGCTGCGCGAGCCGATCGACTGGGCGCCGGTGGTGCGCGCCGCCTGGGTCAGCGCGCTCTACGCGCTGCCCGCGCTGGCGTGGGCGTTCACGTCGTTCCTGCGCCGGGACGTGGCCGGCGGCTAAGGAATCCGCGAAGCGATTCCTTGAGCGACCGGCACTTCGTCCCGCGGGCAGAGTCGCAATGTTCGCCTAGCCCGTGAGGTTCAGCCTGCGGGTCACGACCGTGGGCGCGCTGTCGCTGGTCGTCGCCGTCACGCGCAGGTCGGCGACGAGCCCGCGCCGGCCCTTCAGCGCCTTCGTCAGCCGGTGCAGGTCGCCGACCGCGAGCCGCGGGCGGATCGTGATCGTCCGGCCCGCGGGCAGCGACGTGGCGGCCTGGCGCAGCGTCACCGTCGGCTTGTGCTTGCCCGAGCGCGGCGTGAGCTTGGCCACCACCGCGACCTGGCACGGCAGGTCGCAGCGCACGCGCAGCGGCAGCTGGCGGATCGCGAAGATCCCCGACGTGCGCGTCGGCGTGACGGTCAGCTGCGGCGGGACCGGCTTCGGCTGGCCGGGCAGGACCGGGTCGGGCGGGTTCTGGATCGGCGCCAGCGCCGCGCACGGCGTGGCCGCAGCGGCCTGGAACTGCTGCACGCGGTTGTTGTCGGCGTCCGTCACGGTCACGAGCCCGTGGCAGTCCACCGCGACGCCGCGCGGCGCCACGAACTGGCCGGTGTCCGAGCCCGCGCCCCCGAAGCCCGAGATGAACGTCCCGTCGGGCGTGAACGCCTCGACGCGGTCGTTGGCGGTGTTGGCCACCCACACGTTCCCGGCGGCGTCGAGCGCGACGCCCTCGGGGCGCCGCAGGCGCCCGGGCGCGGTGCCCGAGCGCCCGATCTCGGCGAGGTCCTGGCCGGACGCCGTCTGCACGTAGACGCGGTTCGTGCCGGCGTCCGACGCGTAGACCGTGCCGCCGTCCGCGCTCACCGCGATCCCGCGGATGTCGCGGAAGTTGCCCGAGGACCCGAAGTAGGTGCCGTTGACGCTGAAGCGCGCGATCCGCCCGTTGCCGGTGTCGCCGACGAACACCGTCGTGCCGCTGACCGCCAGCGCGGACGGCGCGAGCAGCTTGCCGGGACCGCTGCCGCGGCTGCCGATCGTGCGGATGATCCGGCCGGCGCGATCGAAGACGAGCACGCGCGAGCGCTGCTGGTCGAGCACGTAGGCGTTGCCGGCGCCGTCGAACGCGACCGCGACGGGGTCGGGCAGCAGCGTCGGGCCGGGGTTGGGCGCGCCGAACATCGCGGCGACGCTGCCGTCCGGGTTGAGCAGCTGGACGCGGCCGTTGACGGAGTCGGTCACGGCGCGCATCCCGCTGGCGTCCGCGCCGACGCCGATCGGCGCGATGAACTGCCCGCGCACGCGACCGGAGCCGCCCAACGAGCCGAGCGAGGCGCCGCCCGAGTCGAAGACGTCGATCCGGTTGCCGCCCGGGTCCGCGACGTACGTGCGCGCCTGCCCGTCGACCGAGATCCCGCGCGGATACTGCAGATGGCCCGGGGCCGACCCGAACGCGCCCCAGCGCGCGCGGTAGACGTAGCCCGGCGCGGGCCCGTAGCGCGTCACGCGGTGGTTGGAGTTGTCGGCGACGTAGATCCGTCCCTGCGGGTCGATCGCCACGTCATAGGGGTTCTGCAGCTCACCGGGCTGCGGACCCTCGCCCGCGCCGATGTTGCGGATGAAGCGCCCGCCGGTGTCGAACACGGCCAGCCGGTGGTGCGTGTCGTCGGCGACGACGATCCGCGAGCCGTGCACGGCCAGCCCCTGCGGGCGCCCGAGCCGGCCTGGCGGGACGATCACCACCGGCTCCGAGCCGTCGAGCGCGAAGCGCTGGATGCGGTCGTTGCGCGTGTCGGCGACATACAGGCTCGCGCCCGAGATCGCCAGCCCGCCGCCGGCGCCGGAGTCGTTGCCGCCGCCGGCGCCGAAGTGGAACTCGCCCGGCGCTGAGCCGCTCTCCCCGAACGCGCCCAGCAGCGACCCGTCGGCCGCGAAGCGGACGATCCTGTCCGTGCCGTCGGCGGCGTAGACGGTGCCGTCGGACGCGACAGCGACGCCGCCCACCGACGTCAGCACCCCGGCTCCCCCGTACTCGCGCCGGAACGCGCCGTCGGGGCCGAAGACCTGGATCGCGTGCGACCACTGGTCGGCGACGTAGATCGAGCCGTCGGGCCCGACCGCGGCGGCCTGCGGGAAGCGCAGCGTGCCCTCGGCGCGCTTGCCGATCACGCCGGCGGCCGAGTACGGGCACGGGTCGGCGCCCGGGCACGCCTGGGCGCGGGCGGAGGCGGGGAGCAGGCACAGCACGGCGAGCAGCACGGCGGGGATCAAGCGCGGCATCAAGGGCACCCAACAAGGCCGGGCGCGCGAAGTCGCGCTATTGCTTGAGCCGCCGCAGCGACGAGGCGATCGCGATCAGCTTCGTGTTGGAGATCTTGTGGTCGATCGTGTTGGTCACCCAGTAGACGGCCTTGGGCGTCCGCCATGCGACCTGGCGCAGGTGCGAGCCGTCGTAGAACAGCATCAGCCTGCGCCCGTCGACGTTGCGGATCAGGTCCGGGCTGGCGAGCAGCGGCGGGTCCTTCCACGTCATCCCCTGGACGCCGTAGTACTCGCCCGCCCCGCCGGCGGCGATCACGATCCGGTAGGCGCGCTGCAAGTTGCCCTGCTCGTCGCGCAGCGAGTAGATCCGCGGCGTGTCGCTGACGTACTGCGACGGCCCGGTGACGTACGCGGGGAAGTAGAACGGGAAGCGCAGCCGTCGGTCCGCCTGGACGGCCATGTCCTCGCCCGACTTGCCCGCGTTGACCAGGCCGGCGAGCCGCGAGGCCTTGGCCGGCTTCTTGACCTTCTTGACCTTGGTCGAGCGCGGCGGGTTGCTGGCCTTGGCACCGGTCAGGAACTCGTTGTAGGCGGCGGCGAGGTTGTCGTTGGAGAGATACAACCGCGTGTCCTTGACCGGGTCCGCGGCCTCGGTGATCCCCTGCAGCGCGATCTGGTTGACCGGCGCGTGGTGGATCGCCAGATAGAACGCGGTCTTGAGCAGCCCGGCGATGTTCCGGCGGGTCATGAACTGCTTGTCGAAGCGGAAGTACTGCTCCATGATGCCGATGAACTTCGAGGCCTGGCCGAGGCTCTTGAGCTTCGTCACCGACGGCTGGTTGGCGGCCTGGCGCAGGAAGTCCTGCTGGCGCGCGTTGCGGAAGATGTCCGAGTCGGTGTGGCGGAAGCGCACGTAGGCGAGCGCCTGCGAGCCGACCAGGCGCTGGTAGCCGGGCTGGATGTCGATCGCCGAGAAGCCCGTGCCCTCCGGGTTGTAGTAGCGGCGGTCGACGTCGACGTAGACGCCGTGCACGTAGTTGACCGCGCGCTGGAAGCCGTTGAAGCTGACGTCGATGACGCTGTTGATCGGCACGGTCTTGCCGGTCGCGTTCTCGAACAGGTACTTCACCGTCTCGAGCGTCTTGGCCGCGCCGCCCTCGTCGTAGGCCTCGTTGATCTTGGTGTTGTCGGCGTAGCCGGGGATCGTCACCGCGAGATCGCGCGGGAGCGACATCACCGCGATCCGGTTGCGCTTCGGGTCCAGGCGGACGAGCACGATCGTGTCCGAGTGCGGCTGCTTGTTCTGGCCGTTGAGCTTGGCGTCGGTCGAGTTGGCGGCGCGGCGGTCGGAGCCGAGCACCAGCAGCGTGCGCGGGCCGCCGGGCTTGACGTCCGGGAGCCGCGGCACCGGCAGCGGCGGCTCAGGCGTCACACCAGGCGGCAGCGGGGGCGGCTTGGGCACCGGGATCTGGAAGTAGCCGCCCGCGGCGACGCCCACGCCGGTGGCGATGAAGATCACGAATACGCCCGCGAGGGCCTTCGCCAGCACGGCGGCGCCTACTCGCGGTGGCCGTTCCCAGCGGTTGCGGCGCGCTCGCATCGGCTGACAAGCCTAGAGGGAGGTCCGGAACTTCCGACTGCCTAGGCTGTTGGCAGCGCATGGTGAAGCGTCGCTCAACACTGACCGCGGCGGCCGCGCTGGTCGTGCTCGCCGCCCCGGCGCCCGCGAGCGCCGCCCGCCACCGGCCGCCCGAGCTCACCCGCATCCGGTGCGTCCCGGCCGCTTCGGCCACCTGCAAGAGCGCCGTGCGGGTGCCCGTGGGCCGCCAGTTGCAGCTCAGCGGCAAGCGCATCGCGAAGGGCATGCGGGTCTCGTTCCGCTGGACGAGCGGCGCCCTGGCCACCAAGCTCGACCACTCGCGCGTGGGCTACGTCGCGCGCGTCCCGCCCGGGACGCGCGCGGGCAGCGTGTCGGTGACCATCTCCGACAAGGCCGGCCGCCGCTCGAACATCAAGAAGATCACGGTCACCGCGCCGCCGCAGGTCGGCTCGCCGTCGCCCGCGCGCGGCACGCTGCCGCCGGTGTTCGCCGGCAACGGCATGTGGATCTGGTACGTCTCGCAGTCCAGCGGCGGCGACGTCAACGCCATCGCGGCCCAAGCGCATGCCGCGGGGATCTCGACGCTGTTCATCAAGAGCGCCGACGGCGACACCAACTGGCCGCAGTTCAACACCGCGCTGGTCGGGCTCCTGCACGCCAACGGCCTGCGCGCGTGCGCCTGGCAGTACGTCTACGGCGCCGATCCGGCCGGCGAGGCCGCACAGGGCGCCGCCGCGGCCGCCGCCGGCGCCGACTGCCTGGTGATCGACGCCGAGAAGGAGTACGAGGGCCGCTACGCGCAGGCGCAGCAGTACATGGGCGCGCTGCGGGCCGCGGTCGGGCCCAACTACCCGATCGGGCTCACGTCGTTCCCGTACGTCGACTACCACCCGCGGCTGCCGTACTCGGTCTTCCTCGCCCCGGGGGCTGCGCAAGCGAATCTGCCGCAGGTCTACTGGCAGACGATCGGCGGGACCGTCGACGCCGTGAGCGGCCACACCGTCGCCCACAACCGGCTCTACGGCGTGCCGATGGCGCCGCTCGGCCAGACCTACAACGTGCCGCCCGAGGACATCGCGCGCTTCCGTGCCGTGTGGGCCGCATACGGCAGCGCGGGGCTGTCCTGGTGGTCGTGGCAGGCGACGCCGCAGTCCTCGTGGGACGCGCTGGCCCAGCCGGCCTTCCCCGCCACGCTGCCCGACCCCGGCTGGCCGGCGCTCGAGCTCGGCAACAAGGGCGACGAGGTGGTGTGGCTGCAGGAGCACCTCGGCGTGGGCGTGACGGCGACGTTCGACGCCGCGACCGACCAGGCCGTCCGCAACCTCCAGGCCGCGCACGGCCTGGAGGTCACGGGCGTCACGGACCCGCTGACCTGGCAGCAGGTGCTCGCGCAGCCGCTCGTGCCGCACGTGTGGACGAGCTAGTGACGCGGGACGCTAGCCGAGCAGGGTGAGGTCGGCGGCGCTCAGGCGGTCGGATGCCGTGCGCAGCTGATGCCAGTACGGGTACAGCAGCGGCGGCGCGCTGACCTCGTCGAGCCGGGCGCGCTCGGAGCCGGTCAGCGTGAGGTCGGCGGCCGCGAGGTTGTCGGCGAGCTGCGCGTCGGTGCGGGCGCCGACGATCACCGACGTCACCGCCGGGCGGCCGAGCAGCCACGCGATCGCGACCTGCGCCGCCGAGACGCCGTGCGCGTCGGCGACGTCGACGAGCGCGTCGACGACGTCGTGCAGCGCGTCCTCGTCGCGGACCGGCGGCTCGTTCCAGTCCGTCAGGTGGCGCGAGCCCTCCGGGTAGTCCTGCCCGCGCCGGTACTTGCCGGACAGCAGGCCGCCGGCCAGCGGGCTCCAGACGAGCACGCCCAGACCCTGGTCGACCGCGGCCGGGATCAGCTCGTACTCGGCCTCGCGGGCCTGCAGGGTGTAGTGGATCTGCTCCGAGGCGAACGCCTGATAGCGCTGCGCGACGGCGACGCCCTGGGCCTTCAGCAGCTGCCAGCCGGTGTAGTTCGAGCAGCCGACGTAGCGCACCTTGCCCGAGCGCACGAGCGTGTCCAGGGTCTCGAGCGTCTCCTCGAGCGGCGTCTGGCCGTCCCACTCGTGAACCTGGTAGAGGTCGATGTAGTCGGTCTGCAGGCGGCGCAGACTGTCCTCGCACGCCCTGATCAGGTGGTGGCGCGAGAGCCCGGCGTCGTTCGGCCCCTCCCCCATGCGCATGCGCGCCTTGGTGGCCAGCAGCACGCTCTCGCGCCGGCCCTTGAGCGCCTCGCCGACGATCTCCTCCGACGCGCCTCGCGAGTACACGTCCGCGGTGTCGATCAGGTTCACGCCGGCGTCCAGCGCCATGTCGATCTGGCGCCGGGCGTCCTCGAGGCCGGTGTCGCCGACCTTGCTGAAGTTGCCCTCGCCCCCGAAGGTCATCGTGCCCAGTGTCAACGTCGAGACGCGGAGTCCCGAGCGGCCGAGTTGGCGGTAATCCATGCCCGCCACGATGGCAGGCCCGCCGTCCCCGTGAGGGTCTCGAGCATCTTGCGGCGCGCCCACGGGACCCGCGTCGCCGCGGGCATCAGGAGGTCGCGCGGGAGCGCGAGCGCGTTGACGTCGTTCTGGAAGACCGCGTTCAGCGCGCGGGCGCCGAACGCGTAGAAGTTCGCCTGCGGGCGGCGGGCGCGCTCGTACGCGGCGAGGTCCGGCAGCGCGTCCGCGAGCGCCGCGGCGTCCATCAGCGCGAGGTTGGCGCCCTGGCCGAGCTGAGGGCTCAGCGCGTGTGCGGCATCCCCGACCAGCACCAGCTCGCCGTCGTGCCAGCGCGCCAGGCTGACCTGGCGGTAGCTCGCCGGCAGCAGGGTCTCCAGCCGGCCGACGAGCGGCGCCGCCGGCGGAGCGAGCGCGGCCAGCTCGCCCCGCAGCTCGTCGACGCGCACGCCCGCGATCCGGTCCAGCCGCACCGACCAGAACAGCGAGACCGCGTTGCGCCCGGTGGGCAGGAAGCCGGCCATCCGCCGCGCCCCGTCGAAGTACTGGTCGAGCGTGCCGGCGAACGTGTCATCCGGATCCTCGAACACGGCCCACACCGCACCCCAGCGATGCTCGAACACGCGCGCCCTGACGCCGAGGAACCGCCGCATCGTCGAGCCCGCCCCATCCGCGCCGACGATCAGGTCATAGGGCCCCGACGAACAAAAGGGGTCAGACCCCTTTCGTTCGTCGAGCATTCCGCCGCGGCGCGCGGTGATCTCGACGCCCGCGTGCAGCGTCGCGCCGGCGCGCTCGGCGGCGCCGCGGAGCGCGGTGAAGAGTGCGCCGCGGTGCACGCCGAGGCCGTGCGCGCCCGGCCCGAGGTCGGCGTAGCGGAGGTCCATGAAGCGGCGCCCCGACAGCGTCGTGCCGTGCACGCGCTCGATCCGCGCCGCGCCCGCGCGCGCCTCGGCGAGCACGCCGAGGCGCTCGAGCACGGCCATGCCGGTCGGCTGCAGGAGCAGGCCCGCTCCGACCGGCCCCGGGTCCCGCGCGCGCTCGAAGATCTCGACGGTGTGGCCGGCGCGCGCGAGCAACGCGGCCGTGGCGAGGCCGCCGGTGCCGGCGCCGACGACCGCGACCCGCATCGGCGCGGACGTTGACAGGTCCGGCGCCGCGCGGGTGGAAACGTCGCGCCGCGGCGGGCCGAGCGCCGCGCGCGTTGACAGGCCCGCTACGGTCGGAGGGGATGAAGCCGCCTAGCGCCACCTCGCTCTCGCGCGGCTTCGCCATCCGCATCGCCATCATCATTCGCTAGGCCTGCGGTCCTTCGCGCCCGCAGGCCTGACCGTCCCAGCGGGACGTCGGCGGATGTGCGGCGCGGAGGTTCCCGGGGACAGAAAGGCCGTTCAAGCCATGCTGCTCCTCCCGCCCGGCGTCGCCCCCAGCTCCGTCTCCCGTCTATCCGTCGACGTCGCCGACGCCCCCGGCGCGCTGCTGCGCGTGCTCGGCATCTGCCAGCGCCGCGGCGCCCGCGTCCTCGCGATGACCTACGGGCCGACCGCGGAACCCGCGCTGTCGCGCATCGAGCTCGCGGTCAGCGCCGACGAGCGCCACCTGCAGCTGCTGCGCGGGCGCCTGGAGGCCGCGATTGATGTGCGACAGGTCTCCTACGCCGCGTCGTAAGTCATTGGGGTCAGGCCCCGGCGAGGCGCGCCACGAGGGCGCGCTCGCCGGGGCCGAACCACGGCGGCCGCCCAGCCGCGGCGTTGGCGCCGACGCGCTCGGGCTGCGACGACGCGGGGATCGCGACCGTCGTGCGGAGGTCCGACAGCACCCACTTCAGCAGCGCCTGCGGCCACGTCGTGACGCCGAACTCCGCCAGCGGCGCGACGTCCGGCGTCCGCCGCAGCAGCGCGCCCTCGCCGAACGGCCGCATCACCACGACGCCGATCCCGAGCTCGGCGGCGAGCGGGAGCAGCTCACGCTCGACCTCGCGCTGGTGTGGGTTGTACGGAACCTGGATCGCCGTGATGCGCCCGCTGCGCATGATCCGCGCGAGCTCGCCGAACGCCGACGCGCTGTAGTGCGTCGCGCCGATCAGCCCCACCTGGCCGGCCTCGCGCAGCCGCTCGAGCGTGTCGAGCCGCGCGCGCCAGGCGACCAGGTTGTGGACCTGGTAGAGGTCGACGCGGCCGCCGAACCAGCCGAGCGCATGCGCGATCTGGCGCTCGGCCTCGGCGTCGTCAGGTGTCCACACCTTGGTGGCGACGAACGCGCGCTCGCGGCGCCCCTCCAGCGCCTCGCCGAGCAGGCGCTCGGCGTTCCCGTACATCGGGCTCGTGTCGAGGAACGTCGCGCCCGCGGCGAGCGCGGCGTCCACGACCGGGCCGGCGGTGCCCGCGCGCTCCAGCGACTGCCAGGTGCCCATGCCGACGACCCCGACCGGCGGCCCCCCGCGGCCGAGCGGGCGCGTCTCGATCACGCCGGGACCGGGACGCGCTGCTTGATCGCCAGGCACGACAGCGCGGTCAGCGCCAGGATCACGGCGGGCAGGACGAGCGCCCAGCGCATCGCGCTCACGTACGCATGGTCGAACACCGCGCGCGCCAGCGCGCCGATCTGGACCGTGATGTCGTGCGGCGTGCCCGGCGGGACCTGGACGCGTCCGCCGGTCTGCCCCGCGCCGACCTCCAGGCCGCCGCTCGCCGCGCCGCTGAAGCCGTCGACGAACCCCGTGCGGACCTGCGCGGGCAGCGCGCCCGCCAGCCGGACCGCCTCGTCGTGCAGCGCGGCGGCGAGCCGGTTCTGCAGCAGCGCGCCGACCAGCGCGCCGCCGATCGCCCCGCCCAGCTGGCGCGTCGTGTTGATCAGGCCCGACGCCGCGCCCGCCATCCGCGGGCGCACCTCCCCCATCGCGACCGTGATCATCGGTACGAAGATGCCCGCGATGCCGATGCCCGAGATGATCACGCCCGGGACGAAGACCCAGCGCGTCGAGTCCACGTCGGCCACGATGGCCTGCAGGACGGTGCCGAACGAGAACAGCAGCAGGCCGGTGAAGAGGATGTACTTGCCGCCGATCCTGTCGGTGAGCCGCCCGGCGACCGGCGTCAGCAGCATCGACATGACGCTGAACGGCACGTACACGAGCCCGGCCTGCAGGGCGCTCAGCCCGAGCACCGACTGCAGGTAGATCGTGAACGGCAGGAAGAGCCCCGACATGCCGAGCTGCATCGCCGCCGCGACGATGATCATCAGCGTGTAGTTGCGGTCCTTGAACAGGGCGAACGGCACGAGCGGCTCGCGCTCGCCGGTCTGGCGGCGCTTCTGCATCACCACGAAGACGCCGAGCAGCAGCACACCGGCGACCAGGAGGGCGACGATGCCCGGGCCCCAGCTGTAGCGCTGGCCCTCGATCAGGCCGAACGTGATCGCGGTCAGTGCCAGGGTGGCGACCGCCACGCCCGCGAGGTCCAGCCGGTGCCGGCGCCCGGGCCGCAGGTCGGGCACCAGCCAGAGCGTGAGCGCGATCGACGCGACGCCGACGGGGAGGTTGACGAAGAAGATCCCGCGCCAGTCCCAGTGCGTGACGATCAGACCGCCGACCGTCGGCCCGGCGACGGCGGCCACGCCCGCGACCACGCCGTTGATCGAGAACGCCGCGCCGCGCCGCTCGGGCGGGAACAGCGGCAGCACGATCGCGAGCGGCTGCGGTGTCAGCAGCGCGGCGCCGAGCCCCTGGACGGCGCGCGCGGCGATCAGCGCCCCCGGGCTGTTGGAGAGCCCGCACGCGGCGCTGGCGAGCGTGAACAACGCGGTGCCGGCGAGGTACACGTTGCGCGGGCCGTAGATGTCACCCAGGCGGCCGGCGGTGATCAGCGCCACGCCCAGCACCAGCACGTACGCGTTCAGCACCCACAGCGCCTCGTCGATCGACGCCCCGAGCGAGTCCAGCAGCTGCGGGATCGCGACGTTGACGATGGTCACGTCGAGCAGCGTCATGAACAGCCCGAGGCTGAGGACCGTGAGCGCCGCGAACGGGTTGTAGCGGCGCTCAGCCAATCGTGAGCACGGCCTTGCCGGTGATCGTGCGCTCGCGCAGCCCCTGCAGCGCGTCGCGCGTCTGATCCCAGGGCCGCGTCGTGCCGCGATCCACGCGCAGGCGCCCGCCGGCGACGAGGCCCGCGAGCACCCCGAGGTCGTCCCCGAAGGTCTCCTCGCCCGTCTGGTAGACGAAGAAGCCAACGAGCCGCCCGAGCGGCCCCTGCGCGAAGTCGAAGAAGGCCAGCGGCGTCGGCTCGCGCGTGCCGGCGACGCCGTAGGCGATCACGGCGCCGCGCTTGGCCAGGCGGTGGATCGCCGCCCGCAGCACCGGTCCGCCGACGCCGTCGAGCACGGCGTCGAAGCGCTCGGGCTCGCCGCCGAGCTGCTCGCCGTCGAGCGTCACGACGGCGTGCGCGCCGAGCGCCCGCGCGGCGTCGGCGCGGTGCTCCCCGCTCACCAGCGCGGTGACGTGGGCGCCGGCCAGCGCGCCGAGCTGGACCGCGAACGAGCCGACGCCGCCCGTCGCGCCGGTGACGAGCAGCCGCCGCCCGAGCAGCGGCCCCGCCTCGCGCAGCGCGCGCAGCGCGGTCAGTCCGGCGACCGGCAGCGCCGCCGCGTCCTCGAAGCTCACGGCGTCCGGCAGCGGTGCGACGCGGTGCGCGGGCACCACTGCGCGCTCGGACCAGCCGCCGCCGTCGGCGATCCCCACCACGCGCGTGCCGTCGGCGAGCGTGCCCGCCACGTCCTGTCCCGGCATCCATCCCTCGGGCCGGTCCTTGAGCAGGTTCAGCTCGCCGCGGTTGATGGCGTAGGCGCGGACGTCGATCGCCACCTCGCCCTCGCCGGGGGCCGGGAGCGGGAGCTCCCGGCGCGCCAGTCCCTCAGGGGCGGTGGGGTCGGTGATGTGTCCGAGCATCGTCTCGCGTCGCTCGTCGCGCCCGCGCATGGCGGACCGTACCTGGTCGAGATCGGGATGGGGCCTGGACGCCATCCGGGTCGCCTACCCCGCGATCGCCGCTCCCAGACGCGCGGCGCCCTCGACCAGTTCGGCCGGCGACGCGGTCGCGAATGACACCCGCAGCGTCTCCGGGCGCGGGGCGCCCGCGTAGAAGTAGCCGCCGGGGACGTAGGCGACGCCGCGCTCGATCGCGCGTGGCAGCACCGTCTCGCTGTCGTAGCCGTCGGGCAGCGAGACCCAGATGAACAGGCCGCCTTCGGGCTCGGTCCAGCGGCTGCCCGCCGGGAGGTGCTCGGCCAGGCCGGCGAGCAGCGCGTCGCGGCGCGGGCGGTAGTGGGCGGCGAGCGAGGCGATGTGCTCACCGAGGTCATGGGTCTCCAGCCAGCGCGCCGCCGCCATCTGGGCGACCGTCGACGTGTGCAGGTCGGCCGCCTGCTTGGCGACCGCGAGCGGCCCGCGCAGCATCGCCGGCGCGCGCAGGTAGCCGATCCGCAGCCCGGGCGAGAGCACCTTGGAGAGCGTCTGGATGACGATCGTGCGCTCGCGCGCCGCGGGCTGGGCGGCCAGCAGGTCCACCGTCTCGCCCTCCAGGCGCAGCGCGCTGTAGGGATCGTCCTCGACCAGCCACAGCCCGGCGGTCGCGGCGGCCTCGGCGAGCGCCGCGCGGCGCTCGGCCGGCATCGTGCGCCCGGTCGGGTTCTGGAACGTCGGGATCACGTAGAAGACCGTGGCGCGCTCGCGGCGCGCGGTCTCGATCAGCGCGTCCGGATCCGGACCGGAGTCGTCGCCGGAAACCGGGACGACCCGGAGGTCGGCGAGCGCGAACGACTGCAGCGCGGCGAGGTAGGTCGGCTCCTCGACGAGGACGGTGTCCCCGGGGTCGAGAAGCGCGGCCGCGACGAGCCCCAGCGCCTGCTGGGAGCCGGTCGTGATCAGCAGGTCGTCCGCGCCGACCGCGAGCCCGCCGCGCGACATGTACTCCGCGAGCCGGGCGCGCAACGCCGGCTCGCCCTCGGTCGTCGAGTACTGCAGCGCGTGCGTCGCACGCGGACCGGACAGCACGTCGGCGAACGCGTCGCGCAGGCCCGGGACGTCGAACGTGTCGGGCGCCGGCAGGCCGCCGGCCAGTGAGATCACCTCGGGGCGCGCGGCTAACTGCAGCAGCTCGCGAATCGGTGATGACTGGGTCTCCGCCAGCCGGCGGGAGATGGTGGCGCCGTCGAGCGACGCGGAGAGCGAGATCGCCATGGTGGTTGGGGCTCCGGCTTGAGAAGAGGACGTGAACCACCGCCCTCCCGGCGCTCTGCCGGGCCTTACGGGGCGGTGGAGCGGGCTACTCGCCTCACGCAACGAATTGTACGGGCGCCGTCAATCGGACCTCCTCGGACTTCCGTCCGCTAGAACCAACAGCGGTGGCCCGCCGACGTCGACGCCGTTCCGGATCGCTCGGGTACACGCCCCGGGCCGGTTCGCTGTTCCTCGCCGGGTCGAGCGCGCGGCGCCGGCGCCGGCGGCGCCAGCTTCCGTCGCTGTCGATCCTGTTCACGCTCGCCGTGGTGATCGCCGCCGCCGGGGCCGCCGTCTACATGCTGGTCAAGGCGCAACTGCACTCCGACCACCGGCGCGCGACCGTGCAGGCGTTCGTGACGGACTGGACCAAGGGCGATCACGACGCGATGTACGCGCTGCTCGACGCCGCCAGCCGGCGCGCGACGACCAAGCTCTCCTTCGACGCGGAGTACCGGCGCGCGAACGCCGCCGCCGGCGTGACCTCGATCCAGGCGGGGTCGCTCACTGCGTTGCACTCCGACGGCACGGTCAGCGTCCCCGCGACGGTCAAGACCGAGCGCTTCGGGACGCTGACCGGGACGCTGACGTTCCGTGCCCATGAGGAGGCCGGCAAGACGCTGATCGCCTGGAGCCCCGAGCTGCGCCTGCCGGGCCTGCGCAAGGGCGAGGCGGTCCGCCGCCGCAGCGGCGTCCTTCCCAAGCGCGGCAGCATCTACGACTCCGGCGGGCGCATCCTCGCGTCCGACCCCACGGGCGCGGCGATCGCGGGCGAGCCGCCGACGGGCAGGACCAAGGCGACCGGGCTCGAGCGCATCTACGACGCGCGCCTGGCCGGTGCGCCCAGCTCGACGCTGCGCTTCGGTGACCGCGTGATCGCGCGCGTGGACGGCAAGCGCCCGAAGTCCGTGCACACGACGATCCGGCTCGGGCTGCAGCGCACCGCCAACGCCGCGCTGGGCGGCAAGCTCGGCGGCGTCGCGGTGCTCAATCCCCGCAGCGGCGCGATCCTGGCACTGGCCGGGCTCGCGGTCTCCGCCCCGCAGCCGCCCGGCAGCACGTTCAAGATCATCACGCTCGCGGCCGCGCTGAAGTACGGCATCGCCACGCCGGCCAGCTCGTACCCGGTGCGGACGGCCGCGACGCTCTCGGGCGTCACGCTCTCCAACGCCGGGGGCGAGAGCTGCGGCGGCGGCCTCTCGACGTCGTTCGCGGACTCCTGCAACTCGGTGTTCGCGCCGCTCGGCGCGCGGCTCGGCGCCAAGCGGCTCGTGGCGACCGCCGAGCTCTTCGGCTTCAACGAGCAGCCCGACGTGCCCGCGGCCAAGGCGGACACGATCCCGAAGGCGTCCGAGCTCAAGGACGCGATCGCGGTCGGCTCGAGCGCGATCGGCCAGGACAAGGACCTCGCGACGCCGCTCGGGATGGCGTCGGTGGCCGCGACGATCGGCAACGGCGGCGTGCGCGTCAAGCCGCACCTCGCCGGCACCCAGCGCCGGCGCAAGCGCGCCGTCAGCGCGAAGGTCGCCGGCGAGGTCCGCGACATGATGCTCGCGGTGGTCAACTCGGGAACCGGCAAGGCGGGAGCCGTGCCGGGCGTGGCGGTGGCGGGCAAGACCGGCACCGCCGAGCTGCGGCCCAACTCCACGAACCCCAAGGACGCGGATGCGTGGTTCGTCGCGTTCGCCCCCGCGGGCAACCCGCGGGTCGCGGTCGCGGTGATGCTCGTCGGTGCCGGGTTCGGCGGCACCGCCGCCGCGCCGATCGCCCGTCAGGTCATGCGCGCCGCGCTATGAGAACTCCGCGAAGATCGCCTCGGGCAGGACGGCGCTGACCACGAACTCGCCCGCGTCGACGATCTCGGAGATCTTCAGGTCGACGGCCAGCGAGCACAGCAGGTACGCGTCCTCGCGCGAGAGCTCGTAGACCGCGGTCAGGTGGTCGACCATCGCCCGCGTCGCGTTCTGCGCGTTCGTGTAGAGGTCCGGCCCGACGCCGGTGGTGCCGAAGAAGCGCCCGTCGTCGACCATCGGGGTCAGCGGCCCGGCCGTCCGGTACTGCGGGAACGCGATGCTGCGCCCCGTCTCGACGCGGAAGCGCAGCGCGGCGTACATCGGCGCCTCCAGGCCGGTGACGCAGATCTCGCCGTCGCCCTGGCAGCCGTGCGCGTCGCCGCAGGAGAAGTTCGCGCCCTCGACTTGCACCGGCAGGTAGAGCGTCGTGCCGGCGGTCAGCTGGCGCGTGTCGAGGTTCCCGCCGAACGGGCCGGGCGGCATGACCGGCTGCGCGCTCGCGCCGGCCGGGCACACGCCCATCGTCCCGAAGAACGGGTCGAGCGGGATCACGATGTCCTCGCGGAAGTAGGCGACGTCGCCGTGCGTGAGGTCGAAGATGCGCAGGTACGCGTCCGGGAAGTCGTCCGGCAGCAGCCCGAGCCCGGGGAAGATCGCCGTCCAGCCCCAGCCGCGCGTGTGGATGTCGAGGATGTCGACGGCGAGCACGTCGCCGGGCGCCGCGCCCTCGACGGCGACCGGGCCGGCGAGCGGGTAGACCCGGCTCCAGTCCATGCCGGCGATCGCGCTCGCGTCCGAGCCGGGGCCGATCTGGTTGTCGCTGACGTCGCGCGTCTCGAACACCACGGTGTCGCCGTCGGCGACCGTGAGCACCGGCGCGGTGCCGGCGTCCCACGTGAAGTGCACCTCGTCCGTCGGGAAGTAGTGCGTGGCCATGCCGCGCACGATACGGCTGTACGCAATGTCGATCCGCTTGTGGCCGGCGGGCCATGCCGGCGCCGCTCGAGAATGTTCATACTGGTCAACATGCCCTCCTCCCGCCGCCTGACGATCGGCGAAGCACTCATCACCACCACGCTGTTCTCGATCTACATCGGGACCCGCGGGACAGCGCGAGCGATCGGCGCGATCGAAAGCCTCGCGCTGCGCGCTTAGACGAGGCCGACGCGGTGCGCGAGCGCCGCGGCTTCGGTGCGTGAGCGGACGTCGAGCTTGCTGAGGATCCGAGAGACGTGGACGCTCGCGGTCTTCTCGGCCATGTAGAGCTCGGCGCCGATCTCGCGGTTGGTCCTCCCCGCAGCCAGCAGGGCGAGCACCTGGCGCTCGCGCGGCGTGAGCCCGAACGGGTCCTCGTCGTCGACCGCCACGGGCTCGCCCGGCTCGGGTTCGTCGAGCCGCAGGCGGGCGCGCAGCGCGAAGCCCTCGACCTCGGACGCGAGCCACTGCGCGCCGATCGTGCGCGCGGCGTCGAGCGCGCGCAGCGCCTCGGCGGCGGCGGCGTCGCGCTCGCCGGCCGCCAGCAGCGCCTCGGCCCGGCGCCGGCGCGCCTGCGCCGCGCGGTACGGCCGGTCCAGCGCCTCCCAGGCCACGGCGGCCGCGGCCCAGCGGGCGGGGTCGTCGTCGCCGGCCGCGCGTGCCGCCTCGGCCTCCGCGGTGGCCAGGAACGCGGCCTCGACGGGCCGGTCGCCCTCGGCGCAGGCCTCGACGCGCGCGATCAGGCCCGCGGCGCTGCCGAGCGCGAACGACGGGTCCTCGCCGAGGTCGCGCGCGCGCACGGCGGCGTCCGCCTCGACGCGCACGCCGGCGGCGGACACGCGGGCCATGCGGGCGACGTCGTCCGAGCAGAAGTCGAGCCGGTCGAGCGCGTGGTCGATCGCGGCGCGCGCGGCCTCGAGGTCGCCCGCGCGGCGCTCGAGCTCCGCGCGCAGCGCGCCGAGCGGCCCGATCCACTGCGGCTCGCGCGTGTCGACCGCGATGTCCTCGGCCTGCTCGAGCAGCGTGCGGGCGCGCTCGTGGTCGCCGCGTCCGAGCGCCAGCTCGATCCGCCGCAACGCCTCGTTGAGGAACGTCGTACCCATCGTCGGGCGCCCGGGCGAGGGCAGCGCGGCCTCCGACGCCGTCCAGTCGCCGGCCTCGTACGCGAGCTCGGCGCGCAGCAGGTCCAGCCAGCGGTGGTTTCGCCCGTGCTCGCTGATCAGCGCGATCCCCTGCTCGACCAGCTCGCGCGCCTCACGCAGCCGCCCGGCGCCCGCCAGCGCGTCGGCGAAGTTGACGTAGACGTGCATCGCGGTCCCGACGACGTCGTGCGCGACCGCGCGTTCAAGCGCCTCGCGCATCCACGGCTCGCCCTCCTCGTAGCGGGCGAGCCCGAACAGCGACAGCCCGATGCCGTCCAGCGACCGGATCTCGGAGAACTCGTCGCCGGCCGCCCGAGCCACCTCGCGCGCCAGCTGCAGCGCGTCGACGGCCTCGCGGAAGCGCGATTCGAGCATCAGGCCCTTGCCGATCCCGGTCAGCACCTGCGAGCGCGCCAGCGAGGGCTCGTCGCCGAGCAGGTCGAGCGCGTGACGGCGCGTCTCGGTCGCCTCGCTCGAGCGGCCGAGGTGGAACTGCTGGACCGCCAGGCGCTCGTAGAGCATGGCGACGCGCTCGGCGTCGGCGGTCTCGTCGAGCTCGGCGATCGCGGCCCGCAGCAGCGTCTCGGCACGCGCCGGCTCGTGCTCGCGCCCGGTCGCGCGCGCGGCGGCGTCGAGCAGCGCCACGTGGTCGCGCTCGGCCAGCTGCTCGGCGTTCGCCACGCGGTCCCACAGCTGCAGCGCGCGCGAGTACAGCGCCGCCGCCTCGCCGTTGGCCTGGACGTTCTCGGCCGCCTCGGCGGCGCGCACGCTGGCCGCCAGCGCCGCGGGCTGGTCGCCGGCCGCCAGGTAGTGATGCGCGATCCCGGCCGCGAGATGGGCGCCGCCGTGGTCGGGCAGCCCGGCGGTGCGCTGCTCGAGCGCGCGCGCCAGCGCCAGGTGCAGCTCCGCGCGCTCGCCCGGCAGCAGGTCGTCGGCGACGACCTCGCGCAGCAGCGCGTGGCGGAAGGCGTAGCGGCCCTCCTCGTCGGCGACCACGAGCTGGGCGGCGACGGCCTCGCGGCACGCCTCGCGCAGCGCCCGCGGATCCATCCCCGACGCGTCGGCGAGCGTCGCGTGGTCCAGCCGGCGGCCGGCCGCGAGCAGCCGCAGCAGCTCCTGCGTGGCGACCGGCAGGCGCTCGATCCGCAGCATCAGCGCGTCGCGCAGCGTCGGCGGCAGCGCGCCGCGGCCGTCGATCCCGGCGGCCAGCAGCTCCTCGGCGAACAGCGGGTTGCCCTCCGAGCGCGAGAACAGGCGGTTGACGAGCTCGGGAGCCGGGCGCTCGCCGAGGATGTCGCACAGCTGCTCGGCCAGCTCCTCGCGCGTCAGCGGCTTGAGCTCGACGCGCAGGGCGCGCGCGTCGCGCTCGAGCTCGGCCAGCAGCGGGCGCAGCGGGTGGCGGCGGTGGAGCTCGTCCGGGCGATAGCTGGCGACCACGAGCACGCGCTCGGTGCACAGCGAGGACGCGAGGTAGACGAGGAACGCGCGCGTCGAGCTGTCGGCCCAGTGAAGGTCCTCGATCTGCAGCAGCAGCCCGTCCGACGCGGCCAGGCGCTCGAGCAGCTCGAGCAGGCCCTCGAACACCCGCGACTGGACGTACTCCGCCGAGCGCTTGCCGTCGCCCAGGCCGGGCACGAGCTGGGCGACCGCCTCGCGCGCCTCCGGCGAGAGCGCATGCAGCACCGGATCGCCGCTGCGCGCGAGCGGCCGCAGCGCGGCGACCAGCGGCGCGTAGGGCAGCTCGCCCTCGCCCAGCTCGACGCAGTCGCCGCTCAGCACGCGCACGCCGTCAGCGTGCGCGGCGCGCTCGAGCTCGCCGAGCAGCCGCGTCTTGCCGACGCCGGACTCACCGGCCACGAACGCGAGCGACGGGCGCCCGGCGACGGCCTGCGCGAGCCCGCCGCGCAGCTCCTCGAGCTCCGCGGCGCGGCCGACGAAGCGTTGGCTGGTGACGCGGGAGGACATCCGTATAGGAGTATCGCGCCCGCCACGGACCGACGGGGAGCGGCGGGCGGTGACGGGCGCGTTTACCGGGGACACGCCGACCATCGTGGCGCGCGCCGGGCGCGCCGGCATCGGGCGGATGGAGCGACGTCGGCGGCCGGGCGCCTTAGCCGCGCCGGCGCGACCCCTTATTCGCCTTGTTCGCCCGGCCAGGGGGGCTGGGGATCCTTCGACATGACCTCGACGCGGTGTCCGGCCGGGTCATTGACGAAGACGCGCGGGGCGTCCCAGGCGTTCAGGCCCTCCTGCGCTTCAACGCCCGCGTCGGCGAGCGTCCTGAGCGTCGCCGCGTAGTCGGGCGCGACGACGGCCACGTGGCCCTCGGTCGCGACCTTGGGGTCCTCGACCGGCACGAGGTGGATCTGCGTGCCCTCGCGGGCGACCCAGGTGAAGCGGTCGCGCAGCAGCGGCGGCGCCGCGATCTCCTCGAAGCCGAGCAGCGTCCAGAAGGCCACGCAGTCGCGCACCTGGCCGGGCCTGACCTCGAGCGTCACGTGCTGGAGCACCTACGCCAACGCTACCGGGTCGATGATCTCGAGCGTCGGGTCGCGGAACCCGACGAACACCCACCGGCCGGCGCGGTCGCGGACCAGCGGCGCGGCGAACAGCCGCGGCTCGGGCGTGAACGGGCGCGCGTTCGCGACGTCGCAGTCGCGCGCCAGCCACGTGCAGTACGGCGTGGGCTCGCTCTGCTCGTCGGGATGGCAGGTGAAGACGAGCAGGTCATGGCCGTCGACACGGCGCAGTTGGGACACCTCGAGCTGGCCGAAGGCGGCCGGCGCGGTGCGCGGCTCGAGCAGCTCCCACGTGCGCATGTCGCTGCTGCGCGCGTGCGCGAGCACCCCGTCGTGCAGCCGCGGCGCGCCCTGCGCGCGGGCGGTGATGAGCATGCTCCAGCCGTCGCCGTCGCGGAAGACGAACGGATCGCGCCAGGTGCCGGCCGTCTGGTACCAGCGCGGGTCGGGCGCGACGAGTTCGCCGGCGCGGCGCCAGCGGAACAGATCGTCGGACTCCGCGAAGCCGATCCGCTGGTCGGACACGCCGCCGGCGCGGCTGAGCGCCGTGTAGTACATGCGCCACACCCCGTCGTCGCCGCGCGCCACGGAGCCGGTCCAGAGCGCGAGGTCGTCCCAGCCGCCACCGGAGGGTTCGAGCGCGACGCCGTGATAGTCCCACCGGCGCAGGTCGGTCGAGCTGGCGTGGCCGATCCGCGCAGAGGTGTGGCGCAGGTCCGGATCGCCCAGCGCGCGCGGCGCCTGCAGGAAGAACAGGTGGTAGCGCTCGCCGTCGTCGGCGATCCAGCTGTCCCAGACCCAGTCGTCCGCGAGCCTAAGAATCGAGCGCCGCCCGGACCACGTCCTCGTCCTGCTGGCCGGTCCCGCCGCTCGCGCCCATCGCGCCGATCACGGTCTCGCCGTCGAGGATCGGCAGCCCGCCGATCTGCGGCGTGTAGCGGCCGTGCGTGGCGGCGCTGATCGCGGCCGAGAACGCGTGCAGGCTGGCCATCTTCTCGCCTTGCGCGGCGCTCGGCATGCGCCAGGCGGCAGCCGTCCAGGCCTTGCCGAGCGCCACCTCCGGCGCGATCCAGGGCGCGCCGTCCATGCGGTGCAGGGCGACCAGGTGGCCGCCGTCGTCGACGATCGCGAAGGCGAGCGCGAGGCCCGCGTCGCGCGCTGCGGCCTCTCCGGCGGCGATGTGCTTCAGGGCGGTCTGCAGATCGATCACGCCGCGGCACGTTACCGCCGCAGCGCCTTGCCGAACGCCTGCTCGACCTCGGCGGCCATCGTCTGCTTGAAGGTCGCCAGCAGCGCTTCGCTGGCCAGCGGCCGCAGCCGCTCGATCGCCTCGGTGATCTCCGGCCAGCGCTCCTCCGGCCGTCCCTCCTTCGCGAACGGGTTCCACAACTCCTCGAGGAACAGGTCGACGAACGCGCGCGACGCCGCCGTGCACGCGCGCTGGACCTTCTCGAGCGCGTCGAGCGCGGCGTCGAGCGCGATGCCGCGGCTCGCGACCTCCGCGGCGGCGCGCAGCAGCGCCGGGCTCGGCGCCTCGTAGCGGCCGTCGCCCAGCGGGACGAGGATGCCGAGCTTGACCGCGCGCTCGAGCGTGGCGCTGTCGAACCCGTGCGGGTCGACGATCTTCGGCGCCTCGGTCTCGAACGGCGCCGTGATCAGCCGCCTGAGCCCCACGAAGCGGTCCGCCCCGCCGTCGCCGACGAGCCGCTTGATGACGTCGAGCTTGAAGCCCTCGGCCTGCAGTTGCGCGATCAGCCGCAGTCGCTCGACGTGGTCGGCGCCGTAGTAGCCGACGCGGCCGCGGACGTCGGGCGGCGGCAGCAGCCCGCGCGACTGGTGGTTGCGGATGTTCCGGACCGACATGCCGGTCTGGAGCGCGAGCTGCTCGATCGTGAGGTCGGTCACACGATCGAGCTTACCTCGCTCTATGTAACCTCGAATGGGGTAAGGGTCCCGTCATGGATCTCGCGCAGACCAAGCCCGCCGGCGGCGCCGCGACCGGCGAGGTGATCGGCGCCTCGACGGCGGCGATCCTCCTGACCGTGGTGCTGATGGTGCTGGGACTCGGGCACCGCTCAGGCCGCATCGCGCTGCTGGCCTCGTGGGCGCGCTTCTCCGAGCGCGTGAGCGGGCTGCCGGGCTGGGCGGCGCTGCCGTCGGGCATCGCCACCACGTCGCTGGTCACCGCGGTGTTCGGGATGTACTGGGACATCTCGCTGCACATCGACGTGGGGCGCGACCCGGGGCCGCTGGCCAACCCCGCGCACTACTTCATCCTCGCGGGGCTGTTCGGGATCTTCAGCGCGGGGTGGTTCGCCTGCGTGCTGCCGACCGAGGTGCCGAGCAAGGCACTATCGCGGCCTCAACCCTGGTGGGGCTGGCGGTGCTGATGGTCGAGGCGCTGCGGTTCAACGGGCCGCGCCGGCGCGCGTTGCGCTGGACGCGGGCGATGCGCGCGGTGTCGCTCACCGGCGGCTTCATGCTCGGGCTCTCGACGTTCCAGGGCGAGTTCGACTTCGGCGTGCCGCAGTTTCGGATGGTGTTCGCGCCGATGCTGGTCATGCTCGCGGCGGGCGTGGGGCTGGTGGCCGTGCGCTCCTGGGCGGGGCGCGGTGCGGCGCTGGGCGCGGTGGCGTTCTTCCTCGCGGTGCGCGGCGTGCTGGCGCTGCTGGTCGGCCCCGTCCTCGGCCAGGCGACGCCGCACTTCCCGCTCTACGTCGTCGAGGCGCTCGCCGTCGAGGCGATCGCGCTGCGCGTGCGGCGCCCGCTCGCGTTCGGGCTCGCTTCCGGCGTCGCGATCGGCACCGTCGGGCTGGCGGCCGAGTGGGGCTGGTCGCACGCGTGGGCGGTGCTGCCGTGGCCGGCGTCGCTGCTCGGGACCGGTGCGGTGCTCGGCTTCGCGATGGCGGTGGCCGGTGCGCTGCTCGGCGCGTGGATCGGCGCGCGGCTGTCGGTCGAACCGGTATCGGCGAGCGCGTCGCTGCGCGCGGGCGCCGTGATCGGCGCGGCGGTGATCGCCGGCTGCGTCGTGCTCGCGCTGCACTCGCCGCCGCAGCGCGGGCTGCGCGCCACGGTCGCGCTCGCTCCCGCCGGGCCCGGAACGGTCGAGGCGTCGGTGAGGCTGTCGCCGCGCGACGCGGCCGACGGCGCGCTGTGGTTCACGGCCACCGCCTGGCAGGGCGGCGGGCTCGTCGTGGATCGCCTGCGGCGCGTCGGCGAGGGCCGCTACCGCTCGACGCAGCCGCTGCCCGTCCACGGCGACTGGAAGACCCTGCTCCGTCTGCACCGCGGCAGCGCGCTGATGGCGGTCCCGGTCTACCTGCCCGACGATCCGGCGATCCCCGCCCGCGGCCTCGCCGCCCCGCCGCGCTTCACGCGCGCCTTCGTCAGCGACCGCACGATCCTGCAGCGCGAGCGCAAGCCCGCGGGCGCCGGCATCACCGCGGTCGCCTATGGCGTCGTGATCACGATCGCACTCGCGCTCCTGCTCACGCTCGCCTGGGGCCTGCACCGGCTCGGCGCGGTCACGCAGACCGCGCCGCCGCGGCGCTTCACGCGCCGCCCCACCGGCGCACGAACACATCCGGTCTGACCCCTTTCGTTCATCGCGCGCGAACGATTCTGGTCTGACCCCTTTTGTTCGTCGCGGCGCGGCTACCCTCGAGCGCATGGCCCTCCCCACCGCGCCGATCGCCGCGGGCTCGCTCGTCGGCGGCTATCTCGTGGCCCGTGAGAGCGGCGTGCGGCCGCTCGGCGGCGTCGTGCTGGCCGCCGGCGGCGCCGTGTGCGTGCGCGAGTGGCGGCGCGTGGCCGGCGCACCGGCCGCCGCGGTGCTGCTGGCGATCTACCTCGGCGGGTTCGGCGCCTCGCATCCGCTGGCCAAGCGGATCGGCGCCTGGCCGGCGGTGCTGACGGTCGCCGGCGTGAGCGGCGCGGCGGCGTTCGCGCTGTCGGACTCCAGGAGCGCGCGCGGGACGGAATAGCTGCAGCCGCCGGGCGTGCGCCTGCTTGCGGCCGGCTGGGGACGCTGGACCGGCGTTGCTAGGTTCAGGACATGCGGTTCAGCATCCTCGACCAGTCCCCGGTCTCCGAGGGCATGACGGGCGCGCAGGCGCTCGCCAACTCGATCGACCTCGCGAAGCTGGCGGACTCGCTCGGCTATCACCGGTACTGGGTCGCCGAGCACCACGGCGGGCCGATGCTCGCGGGCCCGAGCCCCGAGGTGCTGATCGGGCCGCTCGCGGCGGCCACCGAGCACATCCGGGTCGGCAGCGGCGGCGTGATGCTGCCGCACTACAGCCCGTTCAAGGTCGCCGAGAGCTTCAGCGTGCTGGCCGGGCTGTTCCCGGGCCGGATCGATCTCGGGCTCGGCCGGGCGGCCGGCACCGACCCGATGACGACGCACGCGCTCCAGCGCGACCGCAGCCGCGCGATGCCCGACGACTTCCCCCAGCAGCTGGCGGAGCTGCTGGCCTACTTCGAGGATGCGTTCCCCGCCTCGAACCCGCTGGCGCGGCTGGCGAGCGTGCTGCCCGGCCGGCCGGAGAGGCCGGAGCCGTGGCTGCTCGGCTCCTCGCCGCAGAGCGCCGTGTGGGCGGGGGAGCTCGGCCTCCCCTACGCGTTCGCGGACTTCATCAACCCCGGCGGCGCCGAGATCGCCGACCTCTACCGCCGCCGCTTCGCGGACGGCGTCCGCCTCGACGCACCGAAGACCGCCGTCGCGGTCTGGGCGCTCGCGGCCGACACCGACGAAGAGGCGCAGCACCTGGCCACGAGCGGCCAGATGGCGTTCACGCTGCTGCGCCGCGGCCGGCTGATCGAGTTCCCCCCGCCCGAGCGCGCGGAGCGCTTCCTGGCCCAGAACGAGGGCGTCCCCGGGCACCGCCGGCGGACGATCGTCGGCGCGCCGGAGACCGTGCGCGCCGGGATCGCCGAAGTGGCGGCCGCCTACGGCGCGGAAGAGGTGATCGTCGTCACGATCACCTACGACCATGCCGCACGGCGGCGCTCGTACGAGCTCATCGCCGATGCATTCGGCCTGGCGGCCCCGGCCGGCGATGCCCGTCCCGGGGTGGCGGCGTAGCGTCGCGGTAGATCACCCCGGGCACCGCCTCGACCGCGCGGTTGCCGCTGTGCAGGACGACGTTGCGGCTCAGCGTGGTCGGAACGCTGTCGATCTTCAGGCCGTCGTGACCCGCCCCGTCGACGAGGTTGCACGAGACGATCGTGCCGGCCGCGTTCGCGACCGCGATCCCGTCGGTCATGACGTCGTGCACGGCGTTGGCCGTGACGCTGTTGGCGCTGCCGCCGAACACGCCGATGCCGTCGCCGCCGCAGTCGTCGCACTTGATCGAGCCCCGGACGACGTTGCCCGCGACCGTGTTGGCGTTGCCGAGCACGACGATCGAGTCGCCGTTCGCGCTCAGCCTGTTGAGCGCGATGACGTTGCGCGACGAGCTGTCGGCGACGATCCCGGCCTGGCTGCCCGACAGCGAGTTCCCGGAGACCGTGTTGCGGTTGGAGCCGTCGACGATCGCGATGCCGTTGCCGACGTTGCCCTGCGCGCGGTTGCGGGCGATCCGGTTGCCGCTCGCGCCGTCGAGCAGGAGCCCGGTGATGGCGTTGTGGCCGGCCGTATTGCCGCTGACCACGTTCGCGGTCGAGTCGGTCAGCGCGATGCCCGTCTTGCCGTTGCCGCCGGCGTCGTTGCCGGTGATCTGATTGCCGTCCGAGCCGCCGCTGAGGTCGATCGCCCGGCCCGTGTTGGCGTGCAGCGCGAGGCCGCGGAGCCGGTTGCCGTCGGCGTGTGAGAGCGCGACGCCGGTCTCGAACTCCTTCACCGTCCCGCCGCTCACGACCACGCGCCGGTGCCCGGCGAGCCTGATCCCCGCGCTCCCCGGCGCGCCGCTGCCGTCGATGGTGTGCCGGCCGAGGTTCAGCCGGACGCCGTCCGCGCCGATCACGAGCCCGTCCCCGGGGCAGTTCGTGAGGTGGGCGCGCAGCGTGGTGTTCGACGTGATCGTCGCCCCGCACGCGAGGGGCGCGGCCTGCGCGGCGGCCGCTCCGAACGCGACGGCGGCGGCGATCAATAGCGCCGTCCATCCCATCTGCCTGAAAACGGTCATTGGACCCTCGGTACCCCCTCCGACGTCATGGCGACCACGCGGTCGCAGTTGACCGCCTCGACCAGCGCGCGGTCGTGCGAAGCGACCACGAGCGTCCCACGATAGGCGCGCAGCGCCGCTTCGATCACATCGAGCGTGTCGAAGTCGAGATGGTTGGAGGGCTCGTCGAGCAGGACGAGGTCCGCGCCCGCCGCGACGATCGCCGCCACGTGCACGCGCGCGCGCTCGCCCGGGCTCAGGCGCCCGAGCGGCCGGCCGATCGCCTCGCTGCCCAGGCGGTAGTGCGCCAGCAGCGTGCGCGCGTCGGCCTCGCCGAGCGCCGTCTGCTCGCGAAACCACTCCAGCAGCGGACGCGACGCCGGAAGCCGCGCCGGCGTCTGCGGCAGCAGGCGCACAGCGCCGCGGACGTCGACCTCGCCGCCATCGGGTTCGAGCACGCCGGCGAGCAGGTGAAGCAGCGTGCTCTTGCCGGACCCGTTGGGGCCGACGAGCGCCACCCGGTCGCCGCCGTGCAGCGCGAGGTCCAGCCCGGCGAAGGCGCCGTCCACGGTCACGCCGGCGAGCTTCGCGACGAGCCGCCTGCCGGTCTCCTCGGCGCCGAGCTCGACCTTGAACGCCCGCGGGTCGCGCGGCGGGCGCACCCACTGCTCGGAGTCCATCTCGCGCCGCAGCCGGCGCTCGCGGACCTTGGATTTCTTGGCCACCTTCTTGGCGTAGCGCTTCTGCTTGTCGGACCCGAGCCCGCCGGCGTGGCGCTCGGAGAACTGCGCCTGGCGGCCGGTCATCGCGATGTCCGCCTCGAGCCGGCGGCGGCGCTTGTCCTGCGCCTCGAGCGCGAGCGCGACCCTCGCGCGCCGCCGCTCGCGCTCGCTGCGGTACGCGGAGTAGCCGCCCTCGTACGCGGCCAGCCCGTCGGCGGACAGCTCGTAGATGCGCTGCACCGTGGCGTCCAGGAAGTCGCGGTCGTGCGAGACCATCAGCAGCGTGCCGTCGAACGCGGCCAGCCACTCGGCCAGCCAGGCACGACCGTCGGCGTCGAGATGGTTGGTCGGCTCGTCGAGCAGCAGCACCGTCGGGTCCGACAGCAGCGACGGCGGCGAGCAGGCAGCGCGCCGCCTCGCCGCCGGACAGCTTCCCGAGCGCCGCGCGGCGGTCCAGGTGATCGATCTGCAGGCGCCGGCGCGCGTCGTCGAGCCGCGCCTCGAGCGCCCACCCGCCGAGCGCCTCGAAGCGCTCGAGCGCGCGGCCGTAGGCCTCGAGGTCCGAGACGTCGTCGAGTCGCGCGCGCAGCTCCCACACCTCGCCTAACAAGAGATCGTCGATCGTCGCGCGCGGGTCGAGCACGTCCTGCGGCAGATAGCCGATGCGATCGCCCGTGCCGGTCGCCACCGCGCCGCCGTCAGGACGCTCGACCCCGGCCAGGATGCGCAGGAGCGTCGTCTTGCCGGCGCCGTTGGCGCCGACCAGGCCGGCGCGCATGCCGCTGTCGACGACGAGCGAGAGCCCGGCGAACAGCGGCGCGCCATCGTGGGAGCGGGTGAGATCGGTGGCCTTCAACATGCGGTCCTCGCGTTTCTCGGACCGGGAGAGCGGCGCGGGGACCGGGCGCACGGGCGGTGCGCAGCGAAACGCGAGGGTCCAGACCCCGCGCCAGTCGCCTGCCACCGCACGCCCGACCCAGGGTCGGTTTCGTCGAATCGAGTGCGGTGGGCTGGCTACTTCACCTCGCCCGAGGGTAGATGATGGCGCCATGCGCGCAAGGGAGCTAACCGAACACCCGCTGGGCCTGACCTGGGTCAGCGACGACGCGATGGCACGGGCGTCGCACGCGCTCGCGCACGACGGCCGCGTCTGGCTGGTCGATCCGGTCGACGTGCCCGAGGCGATCGAGCGCGCGACCGCCCTCGGCGAGCCCGCCGGCGTGATCCAGCTCTTCATGGGCCACAACCGCGACTCCCAGGCGCTCGCCGGGCGCTTCGGCGTGCCGTTCCACAAGGTCCCCGCGGCGCTGCCGGACACGCCGTTCTCCGTCCTGGGGCTGAACTTCGGCCCGCTCTGGAAGGAGGTCGCGCTGTGGTGGCCGGAGCCCAAGGGCCTGATCGTCGGGGAGTCGATCGGCACCTCCTCGCTGTTCGCGCTCGGACCGGGACCGGCCGGCGTGCACCCCATGCGGCGCGCGCTGCCGCCCAACTCGCTGCGCAGCTTGGAGCCCGAGCAGCTTCTGGTGGGTCATGGCTCGCCGGTCCTCGACGGCGCCGCCGCCGCACTGCTCGATGCGCTTGCGCGCTCGCGCCGCGACCTGCCGAAGCTGCTCGCCAAGACGCCGGAGATGGTGCGCGTCATCCGCAGTCGCCCCTGAGATAGTTTGCGCCTCATGTTCACCCTCGACCACGATCCCGTCGACGGCAGCCACCTGATCGTTGCGGCCGGCGAGCTCGATCTCGCGAGCACGTCCGAGCTGAGCGCGATCTTCGCCATGTCTGCCGCCGGGCCCCAGGATGCGGTCGTGCTCGACCTGGTCGGGGTGGACTTCATCGATTCCAGCGCCCTCGGGACGATCCTGCGCGCCGCGCAGCAGCTGGAGGGGACCGGCAAGCGGCTGCACGTCGTCGCGCCCGAAGGGCCGGTCCGGCGGCTGCTGGAGATCACCGGGACGGCATCGCGCTTCTCGCTGCACCGCACCCGCGACGACGCGTTCGCCGCGGCGTAGCTGCTCAGGGAATCGCGCCGAGGTCGGGCAGGATCTCGTCCGCCAGCGCCAGCGCCTCGGGCGGCGGCGGGAAGTGCAGGTTCGGGATCGCGATCACGCGCAGCCCCGCGGCGTGCGCGGACTTGATCCCGTTCTCGGAGTCCTCGATCGCGACGACGTCGCCGCGCACGCCGAGCCGCCGCTTGGCCTCCTCGTAGACGTCGGGCGCGGGCTTGCCGCGGGGCACCTCCTCGGAGGAGACGGTCGCGACGAAGCGGTCGGTGACGCCCATCTGGGCCAGCACGAGGTCGATCACCTCGCGGTTGGAGGAGGAGGCGAGCGCGAGCGGCATCCGCGCGGCGAGCCGCTCGACCGCCTCGCGCGCGCCGGGCAGCAGCGGCAGCTCGCGGCGGTAGGTGTCGAGCATCGCGTCCACCACGGCCGCGTTGACCTGCGCGGGCGTCAGATGCACGCCGAGCTGCTCGACGACGTAGGCCGACCACTCCCTCGAGCTCATGCCGAGCATGTCGCGGGTCGCGCTGTCCTTCCACGTCCCGCCGTGCTCGGCGACGACGACCCGGCGCGCCTGGTCCCACACCTGCTCGGAGTCGACGAGCACGCCGTCGAGGTCGAAGATGACGGCGTTCACTGGTGGACGTGTCCGCAAGTACGACGCATTCCGGCGGGCTCGGCCCGACGCTGCCGGGCGGCGGCCGCCGCACACGTACCACCAGTATGCGAGCGGCGTCCGCCGCGGGCAGCGACGACCCGTGCATTCGCCGGGTTATACGCCGTACGTCCGGACACGCCCACTAAGCCGCCAGGGTAACGGGCGCCGCCGCGACGCGGTTCAGCGCGTCGAGCAGCGCGCGGACCGCCGGCGCGGCCTCGGCGCCCGCGCGGCAGGCGGCGAACACGTGCCGGCGCGGCGGGACGCCGGTCAGCGGCACGATCACGGTGCCGGGCGGCGTGTGGGTGTGCGCGAGCCGCGGCACCAGCGCGATGCCCAGGCCGGCGCCGACCAGCCCGAACACCGCCTGCCAGTCGCCGGCGCGGTGCGCGACGATGGGGCTGAAGCCGGCGGCGCGGCAGCCGGCGTGGAACACCTCGTCGCACGACCAGCCGACCGGCGGCGCCACCCACTGCTGCTCGGCCAGCTCGGCGAGCTCGATGCGCGCGCGGCCGGCCAGCGGGTGCCCGCTGTCGAGCACCGCGTCCAGGACGTCGCCGAGCAGCTCCTCGCGATGGAAGCGCGCGTCGTCGCGGCGCGGCGCCGCCGAGCACTCCATCCCGAGCACGACGTCGATGTCGCGCGCCACCAGCGCCGCCACGCCCTCCGGCGTCTCGTACTCCTGGACGCGCAGCGTCACGCCGGGCGCGGCGGCGCGCAGCGGCCGCGCCGCCGGCGCCAGCAGGCCCGCGAGCGCGGTCGGGAAGCCGCCGACGCGCAGCTCGCCGCACGGCTCGTCGCCGGCGAGGTCGCCCTCCAGGCGCTCGAGCTGCGCGAACAGCGCGTCCGCATGCTCCAGGAGCAGCCGTCCCGACGCCGTGAGGCGCACGCTGCGGCCCGCCGGTTCGAGCAGCTCCCGCCCCACCTCCTTCTCGAGCGCCGCGAGCTGCTGCGAGACCGCGGACGCCGTCAGGTGCAGGGCATCGGCGGCTGCCGCGAGCGTCCCGTGGTCGGCGACGGCGCGCAGCGCCCGCAGGCGCCGGAGATCAAGCACGCGCAGTCCGGCAGAGGGCAATCATCAAGAGAATCTTACGGGTTACCGCCACGAAATGAAATTGCTCTTGCCGGTCGCGGCCGTCACGCTCGGCCCATGCCCCGCCGCCATGCCCTCGCCGCGCTCGCCGTCGCCACGGTCTGGGGCGTCAACTTCGTCGTCATCCACGTCGGCCTCAGCCACTTCCCGCCGCTGCTGTTCGCGGCGCTGCGCTTCGCGCTGGTGGCGCTCGCGCTGCCGTTCGTCCCCCGTCCGGGCGTCCCGGTGCGCTACGTCGTCGCCGTCGGCGTCTTCCTCTCGATGGGCCAGTTCGGCCTGCTCTTCCTCGGCATGGCCAACGGCGTGCCGGCGGGGCTCGCCAGCCTCGTGCTGCAGCTGCAGGCCGCGTTCACGGTCGCGCTCGCGGTGCTGTTCCTGGGCGAGCGGCCGCGGCCGGCGCAGCTCACCGGCGGCGCGCTGGCGCTCGGCGGGATCGCGATCATCGCGGCGGGGCGCGCGCAGGCGGTGCCGCTCGGCGCGCTCGCACTGACCGTCGGCGCCGGCCTCTCGTGGGGCATCGGCAACATCGCGACGCGCAAGGCGCGCTCGCCGCACCCGCTCGGCCTGCTCGTGTGGTCGAGCCTCGTCCCGCCGCTACCGCTGGCCGCGTTGAGCTTGGCGACCGAGCACCAGGGCGTCCAGCTGAGCGCCGGCGGCGTGCTCGCGCTGCTCTACGTCGTGGTGCTCTCCACGTTCGGCGGCTTCGGCGTCTGGACGTGGCTGCTCGGCCGCCATCCCGCGTCGCAGGTCGCGCCGTTCACGCTGCTCGTGCCGGTGGTCGGGATCGCGGCGGCGTGGCTCGCGCTCGGCGAGGTGCCCGGAGCGCCGGAGCTGCTCGGCGCCGCGGTCGTGCTCGCGGGGCTGGCCGTCGTCCAGGTGCCGCTTCACTCCAGGACGTCGGGCAGCCCGAAGCGGGCGAAGCAGTCACGGTCGATGAACGCGGTCACCGCGGTGATCCGGTCGCCGTCGAGCGTCAGCACGTCGAGCACCTCGGCGACGAACCGCTCGCCGTCCCACAGGTAGCAGGCCGCGGCGGGCTGCCCGTTGGCGTGCGCCGGGAGGTGGCGCCAGCGCACCCGCGTGGGACCGAGTCCCAGGAAGCCGACGATCGCCTCGTGGCCGCGATACCAGGCCGCCAGCGGCGGCATCGACCACGTCGCGTCCTGGGCGAGCAGGCCGACGATCGCCGGGACGTCGCCGCGGTCGAGCGCCGCCATGTAGCGCGCCACGAGGTCGCGCACCGCGCGGTCGCCGAGCGTGCGCAGCGTCTCCTGCTGGCTGCGCTCGGGCAGCTGCTCGTCGAGCGCGCGCCGCGCGCGGGCGAGCGCGCTGTTGACGGCCTGGACGCTGGTGTCGAGCGTCTCGGCGACCTCGCGCGCCTTGAAGCCGAGCACGTCGCGCAGCAGCAGCACGGCGCGCTGGGTGCCGGGCAGCCGCTGGACGGCGGCCACGAACGCCAGCTCGACGCTCTCGCGCTGCTCGTAGCCGAGCTCGGCGTCGGGATACGGCTCGATCCAGATCCGCTCGACGATCGGCTCCGGAAAGCCGTCGGCGGGATCGGCGGCGGGCGAGTGGTCGAGCGGCAGCACGCGCTGCGGCCGGTGCCCGATCAGGTCCAGCGCCGCGTTGGTGGCGATCCGGTACAGCCACGTGCGCAGCGAGCTGCGGTCCTCGAAGCGCCCCAGCCCGCGCCACGCGCGCAGCAGCGCGTCCTGGAGCGCGTCGTCGGCGTCGTCGACGGAGCCGAGCATGCGGTAGCAGTGGGCGTGCAGCTCGGCGCGGTGCGGCTCCACGCGGCGGCGGAACTCTTCCTCGCTGACGGGCATCGGAGCAAGGACGGCGGCGGCACGCGAAACTCATCGCATGCTGCGCGACGTCGTGCCCGGCCTGTGGATCTGGCGCCAGGCGCACCCGGACTGGAGCCCCGACGCCGACTACGACCCGCCGGTGACCTGCACGTGCGTCCACGCGGGCGGCGAGGTGGTGGTCATCGATCCGCTGCTGCCCGCCGACGCCGCCGTGCAGCGGCGCCTGGACGCCGATCCGCCGACGGTGGTGGCGATCCTCAAGCCCGACCACATCCGCGACGTCGACGCGTTCGTGGCCCGCTACGGCGCGCGCGCGTTCGGCCCGTTCCTGTTCTGGCGCGGCGACGTGCCGCAGACCGAGCTCGAGCGCATCGACCCGGGCGACGTGCTGCCCGGCGGCCTGGTCGCGCTCTACGACGGGCGCGGCCGCATGGAGACGCCGCTGTGGCTGCCCGAGCAGCGGGCGATCGTGTTCGCCGACGCGCTGACCGCGCCGCACGGCGAGCTGCTCGTGTGGGGAACGCCGTGGCACGAGCAGCGCACGCTGCCGGCGCTGCGCGAGCTGCTCGAGCTGCCGTTCGAGCACGTGATCGTCTCCCACGGCGATCCGGTCCACGACCGCGCCGCGTTCGTGGCCGCGCTCGAGCGCCCGCCGCACTCCGACGTCGAGTAACGCGTCAGGCGACGGCGCGCAGGCGGCGCAGCGGCTTGCCGCGCAGCGCCTTCACGACCGACTGGATGACCTGCTCGGACTCGTCGCGGCGCCCATCCGTGACGGCGCCGACGATCCCGCGCTTGCGCGCCAGCACCTCGGCCATCGACTCGTCGATCGACTCCGCCGCGAGCAGGTACCAGGCCGTCACTGCGTCGCGCTGGCCGATGCGGTGCAGGCGGTCCTCGGCCTGGTCGTGCATCGCCGGGCTCCACTCGAGCTCGAGAAACGCGACGTTGGACGCGCGCGTCAGCGTGATCCCCTGGCCGGCGACGCGCGTCGAGCAGACGATCAGCTGCGGCCCGTCGGCGTCCTGGAAGGCCTGCACGGCGGCGTCGCGCTCGGCCGCCGCGTCGGCGCCCACGACGTGCAGCGCGGCCGGGAAGCGCTGGACGATCATCTCCTGGATCTCGCGGTGGCTGGCGAACACCACCAGCGGCTCCTCGCTGGCCAGGAAGTCGTCGATCCAGCCGAGCGCGGGGCCGAGCTTGCCGCGCGCCGCGAGCCGGCGCAGCGTGTTGAGCTGCGCGAGCCGCTCGGCGCGCAGCGTGGCCGCGACCTTGCTCTCGAGCTCGTCGAGCTCCAGCGGCTGCTCCTGCAGCCAGGCCACGACGTCGCGCTCGGCGAGCCGGTACTCCTTCTCGTTCTCGAGCGCCACCGGCACGACCACCTGGCGCTTTTCGGGCAGCTGCGGCAGCACGTCCTTCTTCAGCCGCCGCACGAAGCAGGTGCGGCGCAGGTGCCAGTGGATGCGCTCCTCGGCGCCCGCGCCCTGGAAGCGGCGCTTGAAGCGCGCGCCCGAGCCGAACTCCTCGAGCCGGCCGAGGATCCGCAGCTGCGCGATCAGCTCGTCCGGATGGTTCATCACCGGCGTGCCGGTCAGGCACAGCTTCAGCGCGCCGTCGGGCAGCGCCTCGGCGAGCCGGCGGGTCGCTCGCGTCCGCTTGGCGGCCGGGTTCTTGACGTAATGCGACTCGTCGAGGACGAGCGCCTTCGGCCGCATGATCGCCAGCCGCTCGCGATGGGCGTGGACGATCTCGTAGTTGAGCACGGTGATGTCGGCGCGCGGGATCGCGCCGCCCGTGCCGACGACGACGTGCAGCGAGCGGTGCGGGAGCCAGTGCTGGGCCTCGCGCTCCCAGTTGAGCTTCAGCGACGCCGGGCAGATCACGACCGCTGGGAAGGCGTCGTCCTCCTCGAGCGTCGCGAGCGCCTCGACGGTCTTGCCGAGGCCCTGCTCGTCGGCGATGAACAGCCGCCGCGACTGCAGCGCGTAGGCGACGCCGGCGCGCTGGAACGGGCGCAGCTCGCCGCCGAGGCGGCCCTCGCAGCTCAGCACCTCGCCGTCGAACGCGCGCGAGCGCCGGACCGAGCCGATCGCCGCGTCGTGCTCGGTGCGCAGCCGGGCCAGCGCCTCGAGCGCATTCGGCGCGACGTCGATCTCGTGCAGGCGGACGAAGTGCTCGAGCGGCTCGAGCAGGTAGGGATCGAGCGGGACGGTGCGGCCGTGGGCCTCGGCCGCGGGGAGCTCGACGAACGCGCCAACCGTGTCGGGGTCCCAGTTGACCTCGAGCTTGAAGCGCGGCTCGCCGTAGCTCTCGACCAGCGCGAGCGTGGCCGGCGCGGGCGTCAGGCCGACCTGCAGCCGCGTGGCGCAGCGCAGCGCGCGCGGGTCCAGGCGGGCGCCCGAGAGCTCGAGCAGCGCGTTCGCGACGTCCTCCTCGAACGGCAGCCAGCGGCGGTCGCCGCGCAGCTCGGCGCGCGCCTCGAGCTCGGCGGGCAGCTCGCCTGCGATCGCGTCCAGCACGAACCAGCCCGCGCCGCCGCGCCGCGCCGCGGTCACACGCCCGACCCAGCCGCGTACGGCGCGCGACAGCCACTCCGCCACCTCGGGCGCGACGACGAGCTCCGGGAAGCGCTCGATCACGCCCTGGACGTACGCGGCGGTCGCGTCGACGCGCGGCGCCCACCACTCCTTGGCCTGCCAGTCGAACCGCCGGCCGGGGATCGCGCGCACGGCGTCGACGATGTCGGCGCGGTACGGGAAGGCGAAGACGACCGCCTCGTGCCCGTTCGGGCTGGGGCGGAGCTCGACGTTGGCGACGGGGTCGGCGGCGCGCATGCTCACCGCTCCACGGTAGCCGTCAGTGTGGACGCACGTGGCGCGCGATCGTCAGCGCGGTGTGCGGGCGCAGGTCGTGGAAGACGTGGCGGCGGCCGGCCAGCGTGTGCACGGTCAGCGTGGCGCGCTTGCGGCGCGTGCGGGCCTGCACGTCTGAGACGTTGCGGAACGCGAGCGAGTGCACGCGGGCGACGGGCGCGTCGTCGAGCAGCCACAGCAGGCGCCGGTCGGTGACGGCCAGGATCGTCCGCGGGCTCGCCCAGGTCGACGCCGGGGTGACGAGCCGGACGTCCTCGTCGGCGGTCAGCGCCTCCAGCAGCTCGGGGCCGAGCGCGCGCCGGATCGCGCCGTGGAGCCAGTCTCCGCGGGGACGGGCGGGCGCGCTGACGGGCTCGGGAGCGTGGCGCTCGCCCAGGCGCACGAGGTCGTAGGCGACGTTGATCTCGGCCATCCGCGCCTCGCCCTCCTCCCCCGCCCCGCGGTCCGGATGCCAGCGCTTTGCCTGCGCGCGATAGGCCGACGTGACCTCCTCGGCCGTCGCCCCCACGCGCACGCCCAGCACCTCGTACGGATCCATCGCGTCATTATGGGGACCGGATGCGGGTCCTCGCCCTCGCCGACCGGCCGTTCCACTCCGACGTGGCGGACATCGCCCGCCAGCACGACCTCGACGCGATCCTGTGCCTGGGCGACCTGCAGCCGAGCTGGCTGGAGTCGCTCGACAAGGTCTCGGTGCCCAAGCTGGGCGTGTACGGCAACCACGACGACGAGCCGTACGCGGAGTGGTTCGGGATCGACAACGTGCACCTGAACCGGATCGACCTCGACAACGGCGTCTCGGTCTCGGGCTTCGAGGGCTGCGTCTCCTACCGGCGCTCGGACGCGCGCGCCGGCCCGTCCTACACGCAGCGCCAGGCCAAGCGGCTGATGCGCAAGCTGCCGGCGGCCGACGTGCTGCTCTGCCACTGCCCGCCGTACGGCGTCAACGACGACCCGAGCGACCCCGCGCACGTCGGCTTCATCGGTCTGCGCGACTGGGTGCTGGCCCACAATCCGCGCTGGCTGCTGCACGGGCACGTCCATCCGCGGCCCGGCTCGCTCGTCCAGCGCATCGGCGAGACGCGCGTGGTCTACGTCAACGGCGCGCGGGTGATCGAGCTGTCCTGAGCGGCACAGGGCGGTCAACCCCACCTGCGGCGACCGGCTGGCTCGACAGTTGCGGCCCGGTGGCGGCGCGAGAGTGGGGGAATGAGCCCACGTCCCCGCAGCCGCAGCGCCGGCACCGCAGCCGCTGTCGCGGCCGCGGTGACCGGTTTCATCGCGTTCATCCTCGTCCTCGCCGGCGGCGGGCTGCTGTGGGCCAACGGGCATTTCAAGGACGACCAGGGCTACGTCTCCACGAGCTCTGAGCGCTTCTCCTCGCCGGCGCGCGCGATCACCGCCGAGGACCTCGACGTCAACAGCCCCGGCTGGGTCTCAGGCGGCTGGGGCACGGTGCGCCTGCGCGTGGCCTCGGCCAAGCCCCTGTTCGTCGGCGTGGCGCCGACGCGCGACGTCGACGCCTACCTGCGCGGCGTGGAGCGCAGCGAGCTCACCGACATCGAGGTCGACCCGTTCCGGGCCCGCTACGACGAGCACCCCGGCGAGCGCCGCCCGGCCGCGCCCGCCACGCAGGCGTTCTGGACCGCGTCGGGCACGAGCGAGCTCCGCTGGCACGTGCGCTCCGGCCGCTGGACCGTCGTCGTGATGAACGCCGACGGCTCGCCGGGCGTCGCGGCGGCCATCAACGCCGGCACCAAGCTGTCGTTCCTCGCCCCCCTGGCCTGGACGCTGCTCGGCGGCGGCCTGGTGTTCGTGCTCGCGACCGGCGCGCTGATGATCTTCGCCACGCGCCCGCCGGCCCCGCGCCAAGTCGCGATGGCTTAGCGCGCCAGGGCGCCGACCACCTCCTGCCACCAGGCGCGCTCGGCCGGGCTGTCGGCCGAGGCCAGCCGCCGGCGCGCGAACGCCTGCAGCTCGCCGGACGGGCCGACCGCCAGCAGCGGCCCGGCGACCGCGAACCGCCCGTCCTCGAGATAGACGAGCGCGCCCGGCTCGTCGCGGCGCGTGCGCAGCTGCTCGACGACCTCGAGCTCGAGCAGGGCGTGCGGGCGCGAGGGGTCGCCGTCGGCCGGCTGCCACGGCCGGATCGTGGTGACCGACGGGCGGCTGCGCGGGCGCCGGCGCGGGCGCTCGGGCGGCCCGACCGGTCCGCGGCGCCAGCGCCGCAGCAGCTCGCGGAACTCGAGCGCGACCTCCTGGCGCACCAGCACGTGGAGCTGGTCGCCGGCCCGGATCACGGTCGAGCCGCGCGGCGGGATCGCGTGCTCGCCGCGCACGATCACGTTCAGCAGCGCCTCGCGCGGCAGCCCGAGGTCGCGCACCGGATGGCCCACGACGGCGTCGCCGCCGCGCACCGGGAACTGCATCGTCTCGGCGCCCAGCCGGTTCAGCAGCACCGGCTCCACCAGCGGGGCGGGGATCGCCGCCTCGTCTGACGTGAGGCCGAGCCAGCGCGCGACCGGCTCGATCGTCAGGCCCTGCAGCACGGTCGAGACCAGCACGACGAAGAACGCGACCTCGAAGATCGTGTCGGAGTTCGGGATGTGCTCGGTCACCGGGAACGTGGCGAGCACGATCGGCGTCGCGCCGCGCAGGCCCGCCCAGCCGAGCATCAGCCGCTCCCGGACGCTGAACCCGAACGCGACCGCCAGCGCCGCCAGCGGCCGCGCCACGAGCGCCGTGACGACCGCGATGGCCGCCCCCTGCGGGATGATGTGGACGAGCTCGTGCGGGAACACGAGCAGCCCGAGCAGCAGGAACAGCGCGAGCTGGGCGACCCAGGCGATCCCCTCGTGGAACGTGATGACGGTGCGCCGGGCCGGCGAGGAGGTGCTGCCGATCACGAGCCCGGCGAGGAAGACGGCGAGAAAGCCCGAGCCCTCCGCCACCTGTGCGGCGCCGAACGCGACGGCGGCCAGGGCCACGGACGCGACGGGATACAGGCCCGCCGACGGGAGCGTCACGCGGCGCAGGAACCACGCGCCCGCGGCGCCCGCGGCGAGTCCGACGGCGGCGCCGATCGAGAGCTCGCGCAGCGCGAGCCAGAGCGCGTCGAGCAGCGTGTAGTCCGCGTGCTGGATCGCCTCGATGCAGCCGAGCACGAGCAGGATCGCGACCGGGTCGTTGACGCCGGACTCGCCCTCCAGCGTGCGCGCCAGCTTGCGCCGCAGCGTCGAGCCGCGCAGCACGGCGAACACCGCCGCGGCGTCGGTGGCGGCGACGGTCGAGCCGAGCAGCAGCGCCTCGAGCGTGCTCAGGTTGTCGAGCAGGAGCCCGGCAGCCACCGCGGTCAGCGCGGCGGTCAGGAGCGTGCCGATCGTGGCGAGCGCGATCGAGACGCCGATCACGGGCCGGATCTCCGCCCAGCCGCTCGACAGGCCGCCCTCGTAGAGGATCAGCGCCAGCGCGACGACCGCCGCGGCCTGCGCCGTGCGGTAGTTGCCGTAGTCGATCCAGCCGGTGCCGTCGGAGCCGATCGCCATCCCGAGCGCGAGCACGAGCACGAGGCCCGGCAGCCGCAGGCGTCCCGCGAGCAGCGAGGCGAGCAGGCCCGCGGCGAGCAGCGCGCCCACCGTGAGCGTGAGCGAGCCGACGTCCACCTGTGAAGAGTCGCAGAGCCCAGGGGAAACGCGCTCAGAACAGGCGTTCTGAGGGCGGCATGAGCGCCTCGGGTGGCGCGGTGAGCAGTTCGAGCCCCTCGACCCCGGCCTTGTTGACGGCCGGGTTGGCGGGGTGCACGGACAGGCGCGCGTCGTCGAGCGGCTGCAGCAGCTCGAGCGCGGCGGGGATGTCGACGTCGCCGCTCAGCCACGCCGCCTCGGCCTCGCGATCCGCGAGCACGACCGGCATGCGGTCGTGGACCGGGGCGGCGATCCGGTTCGCGGTCGTGGTGAGGATCGCCGCGCCCGTGCCGTCATAGAGGCCGGCGAACGCGAACGGGACGCCGCCGTCGACCGTGTAGCGGAACGGGATCCGCGCGGCGTTGGAGGCCTCGGACTTCAGCCACTCGTACCAGCCGTCGGCTAGCACGAGCACGCGGCCGCCGTCCATCAGCCGCTTGAAGCGCCCGCCGGCGGTCTCGGCGCGCACGTTGATCGGCGCGTAGTTCTGGTTGCGCCACGGCCGCAGTCCCCACGGGATCGTCTCGACGCGGTGCGGCTCGGTCACGACCGCGATGCCCTCGGTCGGGCAGATGTTCGCGCGCCCGAGCGTCTCGGCCGCGGGCGGCTCGATCAGATCGAAGCGCCGTGCGAGGTCAGGTCCGTCGACGGTCGAGAGCGTGTAGCGGCCGCACACGCTCAGGCGGTCTCCACCTCGGTCAGCCCGAGCTCCTCGATCGCCTGCTCGCGCAGCTTGAACTTCTGCACCTTGCCGGTCACGGTCATCGGGAACTCGCTCACCCGCTGAACGTAGCGCGGAACCTTGAAGTGTGCGATCTTGCCCTTGCAGAAGTCGGCCACCGTGTCACGGTCGAGCTCCGCGTCGCCGCGGGTGACGACCCAGGCCATCAGCTCCTCGCCGTAGCGCGCATCGGGGACGCCGACGACCTGCACGTCGGAGATGTCCGGGTGGCTCATCAGGAACTCCTCGATCTCGCGCGGGTAGACGTTCTCACCGCCGCGGATGACCATGTCCTTGATGCGCCCGACGATCTTCAGGTAGCCCTCGTCGTCCATCTGCGCGAGGTCGCCGGTGTGCATCCAGCGCGCGCGGTCGATCGCGTCAGCCGTCTTCTCGGCGTCCTCCCAGTAGCCGAGCATGACGCTGTAGGCGCGCGTGCACAGCTCGCCCGGCTCGCCGCGGTCCACGATCGCGCCGCTCTCGGGGTCGATCACCTTGACCTCGACGTGCGGGTGCACGCGGCCGACGGTCCCGACGCGCTTTGCCAGCGGATCGTCCGCGCCGGTCTGCGTCGACACCGGCGAGGTCTCGGTCATCCCGTAACAGATCGTCACCTCGTCCATGTTCATCTCGGCGACGACGCGCTTCATGGTCTCGATCGGGCACGGCGAGCCGGCCATGATCCCGGTCCGCAGGCTCGTCAGGTCGAACTCGGCGAAGCGCGGGTGCTCGAGCTCGGCGATGAACATCGTAGGGACGCCGTAGAGGCTCGTGCAGCGCTCGTCCTGCACGGTCTGGAGCGTGGCCACGGGGTCGAACGCCCCGGCCGGGATGACCATGCAGGCGCCGTGGCTCGTGGCCCCGAGGTTGCCCATGACCATGCCGAAGCAGTGGTAGAACGGCACCGGGATGCACACGCGGTCCTCGTGGGTGTAGCCGCAGCCCTCGCCCACGAAGAACCCGTTGTTGAGGATGTTGTGATGGCTGAGCGTCGCGCCCTTGGGGAAGCCCGTCGTGCCGCTCGTGTACTGGATGTTGATCGCGTCGTCGAACTGCGTCGCGGCCTGGCGGGCGACGAGATCCTCGTGCGGGACGGACTCGCCGGACGCGATCAGCTCCTCCCAGTCGCGCCCGATGAAGATCACGCGCTCGAGCCCGGGCAGGTTGTCGCGCACCTCCTCGACCATCGCGACGTAGTCGGAGGTCTTGAACGCGGTCGCGGCCACCAGCATCCGGCAGCCGGACTGGTGCAGCACGTACTCGAGCTCGGAGGTGCGGTACGCGGGGTTGATGTTGACGAGGATCACGCCGATCTTCGCGGTCGCGTACTGGACGAGCGCCCACTCCGCGCAGTTCGGGCTCCAGACGCCGGCGCGGTCGCCGGGCTCGAGCCCCGCGGCGAGCAGCGCCCGTGCCGTGCGGTCCACGGCCTCCCCGAACTGGGCGTACGTGTAGCGCAGGTCCTGGGGGACGGAGACCAGCGCCTCGCGGTCGCCGAAGCGAGCGATGGCGCGGTCGAGGTTGTCGCCGATCGTGTCGCCAAGCAGCGGCGTCGTCGACGTTCCCGAGGCGTAAGACGGCTCCATGTACGGAGCCTACGACGGTTTCAGCCGGTTCGGCGCTGGAATCTCGCGCCGGCGAGCGGGATCGTGTCAAGCGCGTGGACCGCGCCGCCCTGGAGCGCGAAGCGCACCTTCGCGCGGTCGCTCGGCTGCCCGGCGGTGTCGCCGGACACGTAGACGCCGTAGGTCAGCGTCACCGCGGTCTTGCCCTTCTTGCTCACGGTCAGCCGCGAGCTCGGCCCGAGCGCGTCCTTGCCGAGATAGGTCGTGCCTCCGAAGAAGAAGGCGTACTCGCCGCCGGCCGCGTCCCCGACCGGGCGCCCGATCAGGACGCGCAGCGTCGCCGTCGGGTCGTAGTCGGACGGCTTGGTCGTGGTGTAGCCCTGCGTGCGCAGCTCGCTGACGGCGTCGTTGCGGGCCGCCTTCTGCGCGCTGGTCAGCGCCTTGGGCTTCGGCTTGGCCTTGGCCTTGGCGGGCTTCTTGTGCGCGACCGGCGTGGGCGTCGGCGTCGGCGCCTTCGCCGCCGCGCCGTTGCCGTCGGGCAGCACCATCGTCGCGACCGCGACGCCCGTACCCAGGAACGCGGCCGTCGCCAGCAGCCCCGTGAGCCGGCGCGTCCAGCGCGCCAGCGGCCCCCGCCGCGGCGTCCGGCGCCGGTTGCGCTCCACCCTGACCCTGCGCGCAGTGCTCTCCATCGCGGGCGATGGTCGCCCACCGGAGGCTCCGCGTCAATGGGGGCTATGACCCAAAGAAGGTCTGGTAGAGCAGGAAGAGGTTCAGGCCGATGATCAGCGACGCGACGACGCCGGCCAGGACGGTCGTCGGCCGGCGGTTCACGAGCGCCCCCATGATGTCCGCGCGGCGGGTCAGCAGCACCATCGGCACGAGCGCGAACGGGATGCCGAACGAGAGCACGACCTGGCTGATCACGAGCGTCGTGGATGGGTTCACGCCGACCGCCAGCACGACCAGCGACGGCGCCATCGTCACCGCGCGGCGCAGGTAGAGCGGGATCCGGCGGTTGATGAAGCCCTGCATGACGACCTGGCCGGCGAACGTGCCGACGCTCGAGCTGCTCATGCCCGACGCCAGCAGCGCGACCGCGAACGCGAGCGCCGCGCCGCCGCCGAGCAGCGCGTTGAAGCCGGCGTGCGCGCCCTCGATCGAGTCCACGCCGGTGCGGCCGGAGTTGTGGAAGAGCTGCGCCGCGACGACCAGCATCGCGATGTTGATGAACCCGGCGAGCCCCATCGCGAGCACGACGTCGAGGCGCTGGAAGCGCAGCAGCTCGCGCTTCTCGGCCGTGTTCTGGGGCGCGATGCGCTGCGAGGTGAGCGCCGAGTGCAGGTACACGACATGCGGCATCACGGTCGCGCCGAGGATGCCGACGGCCAGCAGCACGCTGTCGGTGCCCGAGAAGTGCGGCACGAGGCCGGCGGCGAACTTGTGTCCGTCCGCGCCGACCTGCAGCAGGTCGTAGAGGAAGCCGAGGAAGACGATTCCCAGGAAGCCGGCGATCGCCAGCTCGAACTTGCGGTAGCCGCGCGTCTGCAGCTCGAGGATGGCGAACGCGACGACTGCGGTCAGCAGACCGGCGACGAACGGCGGGACGCCGAACAGCAGGTTGAGCGCGATCGCCGCTCCGACGAACTCCGCGAGGTCGGTCGCGATCGCGATCGTCTCCGCCTGCAGCCAGAGGCCGAACGTGACGGGACGCGGGAAGTGCTCGCGCGCCAGCTCCGGCAGGTTCTTGCCGGTCGCGATGCCGGTCTTCGCCGACAGGTACTGGACGAGCATCGCCATCAGGTTCGCGGCGACGATCACCCACAGCAGCATGTAGCCGTACTTGGCGCCGCCCGCGATGTTGGTGGCGAAGTTGCCGGGGTCGATGTAGGCGACGGCGGCGACGAACGCCGGCCCGAGCAGGGTCACGACGCCGCGCACGCGGCCGCGGCTGCGGGCGATCCGCAGCGGCGACATCGGCTCGACGAGCGGCAGCGGCAGCGCGACGTCGGCGGCGGGCGGCGGGGTCATACACGCACCCGCATCGCGCCCGCCAGCTGGCCGCCCAGGATGTGGACGTCGCCGTGGATGGTCACGAACAGCGGGCCGCCGAACGGCTGCTTGTCCTCGACGCGGAGCTCGTCCCCCGGAGCGATCCCGCGCCCGGCGAGGTAGCGCAGCATCTCCGGATCGGCGTCCGAGACGCGCACGAACGTGCCCTCGGCGCCCGGCTCGAGCTCCGCGAGGCTCGCGGTCGGCTCCTCGGGCATGACGAGGTCGGCGGAGGGGATCGGGTCCCCGTGGGGATCGTGCGTCGGGTTGCCGAGCTTGGCCGCGATCAGCGCCTCGAGGTCCTCGGAGAGCACGTGCTCGAGCACCTCGGCCTCGTCGTGCACGCGGTCCCACGGCACGCCGAGCGACTCGGCGAGGTAGAGCTCCAGCAGCCGGTGGTGGCGCAGCACCTCGAGCGCGACCCGCTCGCCCGCGTCGGTCAGCTGCACGCCGCGGTAGGGAACGTGGGTCACGAGGCCGTGCTCGCCCATCTTCTTGACCATCCCGGAGGCCGACGCCGCGGTGACGTTCAGCCGCTCGGAGAGCGCAGTGTTCGTCACGGTGCCGTCGCAACGGCTCTGGAGCGCGTAGATCGCCTTCGCATAGTCCTCTACGGCGGAGGAGAATTCGCTTACTCTGGCAGCCACGACATGAATTATGGCGTGCCTAACTCTGAAGTTCAACCCCTGGCGAATGCGAGTGTGCTGAGCGCAACTGCGCACAGCGCGACCGCGGCTCCGGCGGCGATCTCCAGGCGGTAGGAGACGATCAGCCCGGCGACCCCCGCGAGCGCGGCGAGTGCGGTGGACAGCGCGAGCGCCGCGGGGAGCCGGTCGACCAGTCGCAGCGCCGCCGTCGCGGGGGCGAGCACGAGCGCGACCAGCAGCAGGTTGCCGAGGCCTTCGACGGCGGCCACGGTCGTCGCGCCGAGCACGATCAGCAGCGCGAGGTCGGCTCTCCCCGGCCGGATCCCGAGCGCCCGCGCCGCGCCGCGGTCGAACGCGGTGACCGACAGCGAGCGGTAGGCGAGCGCGAGCGCGACCAGCACCGCGCCGGCGAGCACGGCGGCCGCGATGAGGTCGCGCGTGGTGACGCCCAGCAGGTCGCCGAACAGCAGTTCGGCGAGCCGCGGCGGCGTGCGCGGCGAGAGCGCGAGGATGCCGCCGAGCCCGAACAGGCCCGAGACCACGACCGCCACGCCGACGTCTCCCCCGGCGCGCTCGTGGCGCGCGACGAGCGCGATGCCGGCCGCCGCGACCAGCACGCCGCCCGCGGCGCCGAGGAGCAGCGGCGCGCCGACGAGCGCGGCGACGACGAGTCCCGGCAGCATCGCGTGGCTGAGCGACTCGGCGGCGTAGGCGCGCTGCAGCAGCAGCACCCACACGCCCAGCGGGCCGCACGCGGCGCTCAGCACGAGCACCTCGATCAGCGCGCGCGAGAGGATCGGGCCCGAGAACGGGTCGGTCAGCCAGCTCACGAGTGGTGGTGGTGGGCGACGGTCACGGCGGCCTGGCCGTCGAGCACGACGAGTTCGGCGCCGTAGGTCTCGCGCAGGACGTCCGTCGTCAGGACGTCTGCGGGCGCGCCGAACGCGACCTGCCGGTGATGCAGGCAGAGCACGAGCGGCCAGGCGCGCGCCTGCGCGACGTCGTGCGTGGCGACCAGCAGCGCGCGGCCCTCGGCGCGGAGCTCGCCGAACACCGCCTCGATGCGGGCGGCGCTGGCGTGGTCGACGCCCGACAGCGGCTCGTCGAGCAGCAGGACGCGCGCGTCCTGCACCAGCGCGCGGGCGATCAGCACGCGCTGGCGCTGGCCGCCGGAGAGCGCGCCGAAGCGGTCGTGCGCGCGGTCGGCGAGCCCGACGCGGCGCAGCGCGGCGAGCGCGGCGTCGCGGTCGGCCTTGGCGACGCGCCGGTACCACGGCGTGCGTCCGTACGCGCCCATCAGCGCGACGTCGAGGGCGCTGACCGGAAAGTCGAGCCGCGCCCGCTCGGTCTGCGGCACGTACGCCGGGCGCCCGGCGATGTGCACGTCGCCGGAGCGGTAGGGCAGCTCGCCGAGCAGCGCCCGGAACAGGGTCGTCTTACCGCCGCCGTTGGGCCCGAGCACCGCGACGAGGTCGCCGGGCGCGGCGGCGAACGCGACGCCGCCGAGCTCGTCGTGGGCGCGGGCGTAGCCACCGCGCAGGTCGCCGGTGGCGACGAGCGGCGCGGGGCCGCGCTCGCTGCGCCCGGGCGCGCCGTCGCCCGGCTCCACCGCGTCGCTCCCGCCCGCGACGTCGTGCCCACGTCTCACGCCGGCACCTCGAGCGCGCGGATCGGCCGGGGCCGGCGTGCGGTGGCGACGGCGCCGTAGACGAGCGCGCCGAGCACGGCCATCGCCGGTCCCGGGCCGACGTCGAGCGCGTCGCCGAGCACGAGCGCCGCGAGGCCCTCGACCGCGGTCAGCCCCGCGGTGGCGAACTGCTGAACGCGCAGCGACGGGTCGAGCAGGCGCACGGTCGCTGCGGGAATGACGAACACCACCGTGACGAGCAGCGCGCCGACGGCGCCGACCGCCACGACCACCGCGGCGGCGATCGCGATCAGCAGCGCGCGCTCCCCGAGCCGGGTCGAAACGCCTGCGGCGCGCGCGCCGTCGGCGTCGAAGCCCCCCGCCAGCCACGCCCGGCGCAGCGCCGCACCCGCGACGAGCGCGGCGGCGGCGGTCGCGGCGGTCAGCCACAGGTCGAGCGGGGCGAGCGCGATCAGGCTCCCGAACAGCAGCCGGTCCACGCCGGCGCCCGACGAGTACACGTCGGAGGCCAGCACCACGCCGAGCGCCAGTGCGCAGACCAGCAGCAGACCGGTGGCGGCATCCGCGTCCATCCGGCGGCTGCGCTGAAGCGGCTCCAGCGCGCCCCCGAACACGAGGGCGCAAGCGAGCGCGGTGAGCTGCGCCGGCACGCCCCAGGGCACGGCGACGACCAGGCCGGGGAACGTCGCCGTCCCGATCGCGTGCGTGTAGAACGGGAGCCGGCGCAGCACGATCCACGTGCCGAGCGAGCCGGCGAGCACCGCCAGCAAGAGCACCTCGACGATCCCGCGCTGGATGTACGGGGCGGCGAGGTCAGGCATCGGCCGGGCAGGTCGTGGCGTGGCCGGTGAAGCCCGCGACCAGCGCGCGCGTGTTGGCCTCGATCGAGCCGATGTAGGTCGCCCCGCTCGAGCCCGCCGGTCCGAGCGAGTCCGCCCACAGCGGTGTGCCGACGCGCGCCCCGGCAGCGGACGCGATCGCGCGCTCGACCTTCGGGTTCACGGCGCTCTCGGCGAAGATCGTGCGCACGCCGGCGGCGCGGATCGTGTCGACGAGCTTGGCGACCGCGCCGGCGGACGGCTGCGCCGCGGTGGACAGTGCCGGGATCACGGCGCCGAGCACGCGGATGCCGTAGCGGCGCGCGTAGTAGCCGAGCGCGTCGTGGCTCGTCACCAGCTGACGCTGCTGCGGCGGGACGGTGTCGACGCAGCGCGCGACGGCGGCGTCGAGCGCGCGTAACCGGCCGGCGTAGGCGCTCGCGTTCGCCGCATAGGTGCTGGCGCCGGCGGGGTCGGCGAGCGTCAGCGCCGTGCGGATCGCCTCCACCGCGCGCTCGGCGCGCCGTGGGTCCTGCCACCAGTGCGGGTCGTCGCCCTGGATGCCGGCGGCGGCGCCGACGTCGACCACGTCGCCCGCGCCCGCAGCTTGCATTGCGTCGCCCAGCCATGCGTCCACGTCGCCGCCGGAGCGCAGCACGACGGTCGCCCTCGCCAGCGCCTTCACGTCACGCGGGCGGACCTCGTACTCGTGCGGGTCCGCGTTGGGCGCGAGGATCTGCGTCACCGCGGCGCGCGTGCCGGCGACATTGCGCGCCAGGTCGGCGACCTGCGTCGTCGTCGCCACGACCTCCGGCCGTCCGGACGCGGCAGGACCGCCGCCACACGCGGCGAGCAGCGCGGCGAGTGACAGGAGCGCGATCCGGAACACTCCGCGAATGATACTCAGTCTCACCTTTGCGCACCAGGTGAACGAAACGGGTCTGACCCCTTTTGTTCATCCGCGGGCGCCGATGAACGAAACGGGTCTGACCCCTTTTGTTCGTCCGCAGGATCGCGTGCAGCGGCCCGCAGGGCTCCGATCGCGCGCATCCTGTGTTCGGACGAAGTGATGGACCGTCGTCTCACCCGCCGCCGGGCGCTCGCGCTCGGTGCCGCCGCGCTCGGCGTCCTGCGCCTCCCCACCTCCGCCCGGGCGGCGACGCCCGCGCTGCTCGATCTGCCGATCCGCGAGCGCGCACGCGCCGCCTCCGCGGGCTGGCGCACGACCGCGGTCCTGCGCGCGCCCGCGCGCTTCGAGCTCGTCGGGCTCCGGTGGGAGCACGGCCGCCCGGAGGCGCAGGTCCGCGCCCGCCGCGCCGGCGGGCGCTGGAGTCCGTGGTACCCCCTCCCGTCAGCGCACGCCCCCGACGGCGCGCGGGCGCCGCGCGGCACCGACCCCGCCTACACCGGTCCCGCCGACGAATTCCAGCTGCGCCTGCGCGGCGGCGAGGTCCGCGCGCTGCGCGCCCGCTTCGTCCGTCTCGCGCCCGTCCAGGCACGCGCGGCGCAGGTCGAGCAGCCCGCGATCATCCCCCGCTCCGCCTGGGGCGCGGACGCCGTACCGCCGCGCGCCGCGCCCAGCTACGGCGCCGTCGAGGCCGCGTTCGTCCATCACACGGTCGGCTCCAACGACTACGGCCCGCAGGACTCGCCCGCGATCGTCCAGGGCATCGCGCGCTATCACCGCGACGCCAACGGCTGGAACGACATCGGGTACAACTTCCTCGTCGACAAGTACGGCCAGGTCTTCGAGGGAAGGGCCGGCGGCGTCGAGGCGGCCGTGATCGGCGCCCAGGCGCAGGGCTACAACGCCCAGTCGACCGGGATCGCCTGCCTGGGCACGTTCACTGCCGTCACCGAGACCGAGGCGGGGATGGAGGCGCTCGCCAGGCTGATCGGCTGGAAGCTCAGCCTCCACGGCGTCCCGGTGACCGGCGCCGTGACGCTGATCTCCAACGGCGGCGAGAGCAACCGCTACCCGAGCGGCACGCCGGTGACCGTGCAGCGCATCTGCGGCCACCGCGACGGCGACCAGACGTCATGCCCCGGCGACGCCCTCTACGCGCAGCTCGCCGACCTCCGAACGAGAGCCGCCCGCCACGCCGGGGCGATCTCCGCGATCACGGTCAGCGCGTCGAGCCAGCAGGGCACGCGGCCGGTCGCGCTGTCGGGCATCCTGCGCTTCGCCGACGGCTCCTCCCCGGCCGGCGCGACGCTCGGCGTCGAGTACACGACCGCCGGCTCCGCGTGGACTGAGATCACCACGACCGCCTGCGCGCCCGACGGCACGTGGGCGACGAGCGCCCTGCTCCCCGCGAGCGGGCGCGTGCGCGCGGTGTTCGCCGGCGACCCCACGCGGCCGCGGGTCGAGTCGGCCCCCATCAGCGTCCACGTCGTCCCCACCATCACGCTCACGAGCGACCGGCGCCGCGCGCCCGCGGGCACGCCGTTCGCGCTGTCCGGGACGCTGGCGCCGCCGCAGCCGCAGGTCGTGTGCCTGCTCGAGCGCCAGGTCGGCGCGCGCTGGGTGACCGTGCAGCGCAAGCGCATCGCGGTCCGCGGCGGCCGCTTCGCCACCACCGTCAGGCCGCGCACCCCAGGGCTCTACCGCGTCTCGATCCTGGCCGGCGGGACCGTGCGCACGCGCACGGTCCGCGCGCTGCACTGACTATCGCTTCAGCCAGTCCGACAGCCGGTCGGCGGCGTCGGAGACCCTGTCGCCGGTCTTCGAGACGCCCACGCCCACCTCGCGGAAGATCGTCCTGAACCGCTCGGCGTAGAACTCGGCCGCGTCGCCCGCCTCCTGGCGCGCGTCGGCCTTGCTGCCGCGGCGCACGTAGTCGCCGCTGACGATGCGGTCGTAGTCGCCGGAGCGGACCCACTTCATCAGCTCCGACACGCGCCTGACCGGGAACGGATGGGACTGCATGAGCTCGATCCGGAAGCGCGAGAGCTTCTCCCAGCCCGGCTCCCAGTCGACGTACTCGTTGGCCTGCTTGACGAACGCGTCGAGGCTGAGCTTGCGCGAGGCGGCGCCGCCGGCCACGACCATCAGCGTCTGGCAGGTCGTCATCGGGCTGCGGTTGACGAGCGTCGACGCGCGGTCGCACGTCAGCTCGGCGGCGCGCGACCACTCGAGCAGCGCGAGCTGGATGGCGAGCAGCGGCAGCCCGGCGAAGAACGGCAGGCGCATCAGCGGCCCGACGCCGATGTTCAGCAGGATTACCAGCGCGGTCGTGTAGAGGATGTGCTCGGACAGGATGTGGCCCGCCTCGTGGCCCAGCACCGTCCGCAGCTCCGCCTCGTCGAGCACGCTGACGGTCTGCGAGTTGAGCACCACCATCGGCTTCGTCGAGCCGACCGCCATCGCGTTGATGATCGGGAACTGCGCCATGTAGAGGTCCGGGACCTCGTGGATGTCCAGCCGCGCGAGCGCCGCCCGGTGCGCCGTCCACACCTCGGGCAGCTGGTCCTCGCCCAGCCGCACGGCGCTGGCGAGCAGGATCTGCTGGAACGCGCGCTCGTAGCCGAAATCGATCAGCTTGCGGACGACCGTGTCCATCATCGGGATCTGCGCCAGCGCGGCCGTCGCGGCCCGGTCGGCCGGGTGCTCGTACGCCTTCGACGAGATGTCTTTGAGGCGCTGGTCTTCGGGGAGCGGGTCGGACATGGGTTCAAGGTAGCCGGTGCTCGCGGCGGATCACGAGCCGCATCCCGCTCCAGACCTCGCTGATCGCCGCGATCTTGTTGTCCACCAGCGTCCCCTGCAGCGCGAGGCCGCGGACGACGTGCTCATTCATGTCGGTCGGGACCTTCGAGGCGCGCTTGGGCCACGCGATCCACAGCCCCGCGTTCTGGAGCATCGCCGCCTGCAACCGGGGCAGCCGCCGCTCGAACTCGCTGCGCCGGGTGTGGAAGCTGACGATCACGTCGGCGAGTCCACGGGCGCTGCGCACGATGCTGACGCGGCCCTCGAGCTCACCCAGGTCGAAGTCCGCGGGCGCCCCGAGCAGCATCACGCGGTGGCCCGGTTTGATGCCGAGCTTCTTCGGCAGCGGCGTCCCGCTATAGCCCACGGCGCTCATGTGCGGGAGCCTACGCGGACGACCAGGGCACGACGCGTACCGAGTGGAGTTCAATGGAGTGTGTGGGCACTCCTTTGGGGTCACGCTCGCCGGCGGGGGTTGGCTTAGAGGTCGTCGCGGCATTTCAGCCGATCGTCGACCTGCGCGACGGATCGGTGATCGGCTACGAGGCGCTGGCGCGGCCCCGGGACGGCTCGTCCCCGGAGGCGCTGTTCGCCGCCGCGCGCGCGCGGGGACGCCTGATCGAAGTCGATCGCGCATGCCGGACGGCCGCACTTGCGGCGGCCGCGGCGGCGGGCCTGCGGGACCCGTTCTCGCTGTTCCTGAACGCGGACGCCGGAGCGCTGGAGTACGCGCTGCCCGACCTTCCGCCCGGGCACGCAACGCTCGTGCTCGAGGTCACGGAATCGGCGCTGACCGAGCGCCCGGAGGCCGTGCTGCGCACGCTGAGCGAGCTCCGCACCCACGGGTGGGGCGTCGCGCTGGACGACGTCGGCGCCGACTCGCGCTCGCTGGCGCTGATGCCGCTGCTGTATCCCGACGTGATCAAGCTCGACCTGCGGCTGCTCGGCAAGCGCGACCCGGCGGACGTCGCGCGCGTGGTGACCGCGGTGGCAGCCGAGGCCGAGCGCCGGCACGCGACGGTGCTGGCCGAGGGGATCGACTCGGACGCGCACCTGGAGATGGCGCGCGCCGCCGGCGCCACGCTCGGCCAGGGCTTCATGCTCGGCGAGCCCGGTCCGCTGCCCGATCCGCTGCCGACGCCGGGGCGGCGCCTGCGGCTCGCGGGCGCCGGGGCCGACGCCTCGGGCCCGCTGCCGTATCAGCGCGTGACGAACTGGAAGCGCCCGACGCGGGGAACGCTCGAGCTGGCCGAGCGCGCGGCCGCGCTGCTGACGCTGCAGGCGGCGGCGCTGGGTTCGGCCGGGATGCTGCTGGCGGCGCCCGTCGACGGGCCGCTGCCGCGCTACGGCGCGCTGACCGAGGCGCTCGGCTTCGTCGGCGTGCTCGACCCGGGCGCGCTCGCCGACACGTGGACCGAGGTCGCGCTCGGCCCGGGCTACGGCGCGTGCTTCGTCGCGCGGCGCGACGGCGACGACTGGCTGTTCGCGACGTCCTACGACCGCGAGCTGGTGGTCGAGTGCGCGCTGCTGCTCATGGCGCGGCTGCCCCAGCTTCCGCTACCTCGCTGATCACGCGCGAGACCTGCGCGCCCTGCCAGGCGAGCGGCGAGCTGCCGGGCTCCTCGGAGATCAGCCGCGCGCCGGCCATCGCCGCGGCGTAGCGCTCGCCGATCGCGTAGGGATGCTCGGGGTCGACCTCGTCGCGGCTGGCGACGACCACCGCCGGAGCGTCGAGCGCGCCGAGCTCCCCCCAGGACTCGAACGGGCGCGAGCGCGGCGTCGCCTGCAGGGCGTCGGCCAGCGCGTCCGGGTGCGCGTGCGCGGCGAGCCGCTGGTGCAGGACGCGATCGACGGTCTCGAGCCATTTGTCGGGGACGTTGGGGCGCCCGTAGGCCTGCACGAACCCCTCCACGCCCCCCTCGCGCAGGCCCGTGGCGAGCCGGTCCCAGCGCTCGAGCGTCTCCGGGCGGTGATCGTCCGGATCATACGCGGGCGTGAGCACGACGAGGCCCGAGACGCGCTCAGGGTGGCGCAGCGCGAACGCCAGCAGGGTGTGCGCGCCCATCGAGGCGCCGGCCAGGACCGCGCGCTCGACCTCGCGGTCGTCGAGCACGGCGAGCAGGTCGTCGGCGAGCCGCGCGTAGCCGTAGTCGCCGGGATCGGGCGCCGGGCTGGAGCGGCCGTGGCCGCGGGCGTCGTAGGCGAGCACGCGGTGCCCGCTGCGCTCGAGCGCCCGCGAGCCCATGACCACGTAGCGCCGGGTCGCGGTCAGGCCGTGCAGGAGCACGACCGCCGGACCCTCGCCGGCCTCCTCGCCGGCCAGCGTCACGCCGTCCGCGCTGATCTCGAAGTGGTCCGCCATGGCCGGTCCAGACTATCCTCGGCTGGTGCCCACCGACGCCACAGACGCCACCTTCGAGCGCGACGTCATCCAGCGCTCCCACGAGCAGCCCGTCGTCGTCGACTTCTGGGCCGAGTGGTGCGGTCCCTGCCGCTCGCTCGGCCCCGTGATCGAGAAGGCCGTCGCCGCGCGCGAGGGCGTCGAGCTCGTCAAGGTCGACACGGACGCCAACCCGGGCGTCTCGCGCGCCTTCGGCATCCAGTCGATCCCGGCGGTCAAGGCGTTCAAGGACGGCAAGGTCGTCGACGAGTTCGTCGGCGCGCTGCCGCCGGCGCAGGTCGAGCGCTTCCTCGACCGCATCGTGCCGTCCGAGGCCGACGCGCTGGTGGCGTCCGGCGGCGAGGCCGGCCTGCGGCGCGCGCTGGAGCTCGAGCCCGGCCGCGCCGACGCCGCGGTGGCGCTGGCGCGGCTCGTGGACCGCGAGGAGGCGCTGGAACTGCTCGCCAACGTGGCGGGCTCCTTCGCCGCCGACGGGCTCGCGGCGCGGCTGCGCCTCGAGGACGATCCGGACCTGGCCGAGGCGTTCGCCCAGCTCGACCGCGGTGACACCGAGGCGGGCTTGAACACGCTGATCGCGGCGATCGCGCCGAGTGACGGCGAGCGCCGTGAGGACCTCCGCCGGGCCGTCGTCGGCGTGCTCGACGAGCTCGGCGTGGAGCATCCGCTGGCGCGCGAGTCACGCCGCAAGCTCGCGGCGGCGCTCTACTGAGCGATGGAGCGGGTCTACGGGCTCGCGGCGCCGGACCTCGGCCCGGCGCGGGGTGGCGACCGGCGAGTCGCAGCCGGGGCCGACGAGCTCGAGAGCGTCGAGCTGGTCTACGGCGACGACGACGGGCCGCTCGTCGTGGTCGGGACGCACCTGCAGCCGCGCGGGGAGCGCCCCCGCTCGCCGCATGACCGGGCGACGTGGGCGCTGATCGCGCTCACGCGCCGCAGCGATCCGGAGTTCGACGCGGCGCGTGTCGAGGCGCTGCTCGCGCGCGAGTTCGAGCTCTCGACCGTGACGCTGGCGTTCGACGACCTCCCGTTCGAGTGCCTCGTGCTGAGCGACGGCGACCGGTGGGCGGCCGCCGCGCCGCTCGGCGACTTCACGATCACCGTCGCGTCGCGCGGCGTGGCGGCCGCCGACATCGCGCTGGCGTCCCAGGATCTCGAATAGGCGATGGTGGTTCAGACCGGCAGCGCGAGCTGACCGACGGGAGCCGCGGGCGCCGGCGGCCGGTCGGGCTCGAGGTCGTCGAACGCCGCGAGCCGCACCCCCAGCAGACGCACCGGCTGCGGCGGCGCGTACGCCTGCAGGAGCTCGACCGCGGTCTCGGTCACGAGCGCGACCTCGTGGGTCGCCGCGTCGAGCGTGCGCGCGCGCGTGACCGTGGTCCAGTCCGCGAGCCGGACCTTGATCGCGACGGTGCGCCCGCGCCGGCCCTTCCGCTGCAGCCCCTCGCAGAGCTCGCGTGAGAGCCCGCGCAGGATCTCCTCGAGCTCGGCGTGCGAGGCGATGTCGGCGTCGAACGTGCGTTCCGTCGAGACCGATTTGGCGGCGCCGCTCTCCGTCTCCACCGGCGAGTCGTCCTCAAACGACGCGCGGGCCTTCAGATACCTCGCCATGCGGTCGCCGAAGCGCGAGGCGAGCTGCGCCTCGTCGGCCTGCTGGAGCTGCGCGACGGTCGCGTAGCCGAGCTCCGCGAGCCGCTCGGCGGTCTTGGGCCCGATGCCCGGCAGGCGCCGCGTCGGCGACGGTGCGAAGCGGATGCACGCTTCCTCGCGCCCCATCACCACGAACCCCGCGGGCTTGCCGAGGTCCGAGCAGCACTTGGCGATCAGCCGGTTCGGGCCGACGCCGGCCGAGATCTGCACGCCGGTCTGCTCATGCACAGCGGCGATCAGCTCGCGCAGCACGCGCAGCGGCTTCTCGACGCCGGACAGGTCGGCGTACGCCTCGTCGAGCCCCATCCGCTGCAGGCGATCGAGCCGCGCGGCGACCAGCGCCCACACGTCGCGCGACTTCTCGCGGTAGGCGGTGAAGTCGGGCGCGATCACGATCGCGGTCGGGCACAGCCGGCGCGCCTGCGAGGCGGGCATCGCGGACCCCACGCCGAACTTACGCGCCTCGTAGGACGCGGTGGTGACGACGGAGCGGGGCCCGGAGCCCGCGACGATCACCGGCTTGCCGCGCAGCTCAGGGCGGCGCAGCAGCTCGACCGTCGCGTAGAACGCGTCGCAGTCCAAGTGCGCGACAACGCGCTTGGGGGCCGGCTCGCTCACCCCGAAAGGGTACGGCCGGCCCCGGACGGCGCGACCCTACGGAGCGACCTGGATCGTGCCGTGGCCCGAGAAGTGCAGCCTCCCGGCCGTGGCCGCCGTGAGGTCGAACTCGCGGCCGCCCACGTAGGGGCCGCGATCGATCACGCGCACGCGCACCGTGCGGCCGGCATGACGCAGCGTGACCTGCGTTCCGCACGGCAGCGTCTTGTGGGCGACGCCCAGCCTGCCGGCGCTGAGCGTGCCGCCGCAGCCGAGGTGCCCGCCGTACAGGCCGGGCCCGTACCACGACGCCTGGGTGGAGCGGAACACGTTCAGGCGGCCGATCATGCGCGTCTCGCCCGTGCTCAGCCGCACCCGGGCGCGGGTGCTGCCCGGCCTCGTGCGCCGGTCACGCAGCGTGAAGCGGCCCGCGGCGCCGATGTGCACGCGGTCGATGGTCGCCCAGCGGTGACCCCGCTGGATCTGGAGCGCCGCCGTCGGGCGGGGCGTTCCGGGTGTGATTTCGGTCACACGACCGCTGACGGTCGCATGGCTTCCTACACGGACGTTCAATCGCTTGGAGCTCACGCCGAGATGTGCGGCATGAGCGGCGGCAGGGACGGCAGCCGCCGTGGACGTCACCGTGAGGCACAGTGCGCCGGCGCGCAAGGCGCGGCGCAGCGTGGATCGCGGCATCGGATCCTCCTATGTATGCGGTCAGGTCTGCCTGCAGGGCGTGTTGGCGATCTCCGCGCACCTGATCCACAGGCACTTGACCAGCAAGAGATCCCCCGCCCGCGAGCACTCCTTGCGCCCGCGGCTCGGCATGACCGAACGAGTGTTCGAGCCTAGCAGCCTCTGGAGCGCTTCAACAGAAACCGGATGATCGGGGGGTATCAGGCTGCAGCCGGGAATTCGGCGCGCATGCGCTCGAGCCCGAGCCGGATGCGGCTCTTGGCGGTGCCCAGCGGGATGTCCACGCGGCGGGCGATCTGGTCCGCCGTGAGCCCGCCCCAGTAGGCCAGCACGAGCGCCTCGCGCTGCGCGTCGGGCAGCCGCCCGAGCGCCTCGCGCACCCGCCCGCGGGTGGCGTCGCGCTCGACCATCGCGCCCGGGTGCTCCTCCAGGCGCGGCTCGTCGGCGAGCTTGAGCCGCTCCGCCGCGCGGCCGCGCACCTGGCCCTCACGCCACAGGTCGAGCGCCCGCGAGCGGCCGATCAGGCGCAGATAGGCGCCGAGCTCTCCGCGGGCCGGGTCGTACGCGCCGGGCCGCCGCCACAGGCGCAGGAACACGTCCTGCACCACGTCCTGCGCCAGCGCCGCGTCGCCCAGGACGCGGAACGCGGCGGCATACACGCCGCGGTGGTGCTCCGCGAACGCCGCCCGGAAGGCCCGCGGATCGCGGAGATCGAGGGTTCGGTCCGATGTCACAGCAACGTTATACACGATGTACAAGGTTCGCGGATGCGACAGAATGCGCCAGGCAATGTCCAGCGACCGGCTCAGCGGTCTCGACGCGTCCTTCCTGGCGCTGGAGAAGGACGGGGCGCACATGCACGTCGGCTCCGTGCTGCTGTTCGAGGGCGCGGCGCCCGCGTACGACGACTTCGTCGCGCACCTGGACGCGCGCCTGCACCTCGTCCCGCGCTACCGGCAGCACCTCGCATACCCGCCGCTGGGGATCTCGCGGCCGGTGTGGGTCGACGACCCGTACTTCAACGCGGCGTACCACATCCGCCACACCGCGCTGCCGGAGCCCGCCGGCGAGGCCGAACTGCGGCGGCTGGCCGGCCGCGTGTTCTCGCAGCAGCTCGATCGTGCGAAGCCGCTGTGGGAGATCTGGCTCGTCGACGGGGTCGAGGGCGGCCGCCACGCGCTGATCTGCAAGACGCACCACGCGCTCGTCGACGGCATCTCGGGCGTGGACATCATGACCGTGCTGTTCGCGGCCGAGCCGGACCCGCCGCCCATCGAGGAACCACCGCTGTGGACGCCGCGGCCGGCGCCGAGCACCGCGCAGCTGCTCGCCGACGGCATCGCCGAACGCGCCGGCGGGCCGCTCCATCTCGCGCGCACGTGGCTCGCGCGCCCCGACCACGCGGGCGCCGCCGCCGGCCATTCGATCGCCGGGCTGGCGGCGATGGCGGTCGCGGGGCTGTCCGGCGCGCCCGACAGCCCCTTGAACGTGCGCATCGGCCCGCACCGGCGCTTCGCGTGGGCCGAGGGCGACCTGGCGCAGTTCAAGGCGATCAAGGACGCGTTCGGCGGCACGATCAACGACGTCGTGCTGACCGTCGTCGCGGGCGGGCTGCGGGCGTGGCTGATCCGGCGCGGGAGCGATACCGAGGGCCTGACGCTGAAGGCGATGGTCCCGATCTCGGTGCGTGCCGACGCCGCACGCGGCGCGCTCGGCAACCAGGTCGCGGCGATGTACGCGCCGCTGCCGGTCGGGATCGCGGACCCGGTCGAGCGCTTCCGGACCATCCACCACGCGATGCGCGGGCTCAAGGAGTCCGGCCAGGCGGTCGGCGCGCAGGCGATCACCCGCCTGGCCGACGCGGCCGCTCCGACGGTGCTCGACCAGGCGGCGCGGCTGCAGTCGCGCCAGCGGTTCTTCAACCTGACGGTGACGAACGTGCCCGGCCCGCAGTTCGGACTCTACATGCTCGGCCGTCGGCTGCTGGCGTTCTATCCCAAGGTCCCGCTGGTGCTGAACACCGCGCTCGGGATCGCGGTCTTGAGCTATGACGGGCATCTGGACTTCGGCCTGCTCGGCGACTACGACGCGCTGCCCGACTTGGACGCGCTGGCCGCGGACCTCGAGGCCGCGATCGCCGAGCTCGCGTGAAGCGGGCGCTCGCGGGGCTGGGGATCGCCGTCGTGGCGATCGCGATCGTGGTGGCGGTGATCTCGCTGGTCGCCTCGCGCGATTCGGGGCAGGTGACCGGCGCGCGCGGGCCCGGCGTGCTCGAGCCCGACCGCGGCAACCATCACGTGAGCGTCCCGGTCCGCCCCGTCACGCCCCCGGACCGGCCGCCCACGAGCGGGCCGCACCGGGTCGAGGCGATCGCGCGCGACGGCGTCGCCCTGAGCGACGATCAGATCCTGTCGGCGCTCGAGCTCGGCAACGTGGTGCTCGCCTACGACGGCGACAAGGCGCCGCTGGTGGCGCTGCGCGACGCCACGGCCGGGCCGTTCTCCGCCGACCTGGCGGCCGCCGGGCAGGCGGTGATCCTGGACCGGCGCCCCGGCGTGCACGGCGTGATCGCGCTGGCCTGGCGGCGGCGTCTGACCGCCGCGAGCGCCGGCGATCCCCAGCTGCGCGCGTTCATCGACGCGTGGCTGGGTCAAGGACCGTCCGCGTGATGCGGACGAGCGCGCACAGGCGATCCTGGTCGTCGCGGCAGTCGACCTCCCAGACCTCGGTCGTGCGGCCCTGGTGGCGGCGGCGGGCGGTCGCGTGCACGGCGCCCTGCGTGACCGGGCGCAGGAAGCTCGTCTGATTGGTGATCGCGCGCGACGCCGTGCTGCCCGTGATCGTGTCCGCCAGCGTGGCGAAGACACCGCCGTGCAGGAGGCCGAGCGGCTGCTTGAGGTCGTCGTCGACCGTGAGTCGCGCCACGACCTCGCCGTCCGCGCTGGAGAGGATCTCGGGATGCAGCAGCGCCATGGGCAAGCGCGACGATAGCGGCGCGGCTTCTCTAGGCTTGGCTGGACCATGCCGCCGCGCGCCACCGCGTTCGAAGGGCTCGCGCCCGATCAGCGCGCCGCCGTGGAGCTCGTCCTGCGCCAGGGCCGCTCCTACGGCGAGCTCGCCGACCTGCTGGGCTTGAGCGAGGACACGATCCGCGCTCGCGCCCGCGGCGGGCTCGAGGCGCTCGCGCCCGACCTGCCGCCGCCGGCGCGCGCGGCCGAGGTCGCGGACTGGCTGCTCGGGCAGCAGGCGGAGCGCCACGCCGCGCGCACCCGCGAGCTGCTCTCGAGCGACCCGGCGACGCGGCGCTGGGCCGAGACGGTCGCGGCGCCGCTGCGCGAGCTCTACGGCGACGACATCCCCACGCTGCCGCCGGCCCCGGAGCGCGCCGGCGGCGCGGCCGAGCAGCGGCCGCCTGGCGCAGGCCGCGACGCTTCGGCGGCCGCCGGCGACGCGCTCGCGCCCGGCGACGCCGCGGCGCGCCCCGGCGACGCCCTTGAGCCCGGCGCAGGCCGCGACGCCGCGGCGCGCCCCGGCGACGCCCTTGCGCTCGGCGCAGAGACGCGCGATGGCGCGGCGACCGGCGACGCGCTCGCGGCCGATGGCGCGTCCGCACAGCGGCGCGGTGCACGCCGCGACCCCGGCGGCGAGGCCCTCGCGGGCGAGGGCGCGGCGTGGCGCGGCGGCGAGGCGCTCGCGGCCGAGAGCGCGGCGCCTGCGCGCTCCTCGCGCCTCGGTGGCGCGCTGCTGCTCGGCGGCGTGGTCGTGGTCGTCGCGGCGGTGCTGGCCTTCGTCTTCCTGCGCGGCGGCGACGACAGCGGCCAGCCGGCCGCGGCCACCACTCCCGCGGCGACGGCCACGGCCACCGCGACGGCCGCGCAGACCGGCAACGATCTGCTGCTGCGCGGGCCGGCGGGCTCGAAGGCGGTCGGCCTGATGCGGCTCTTCCAGGCCAACGACGGGACGGTCAGGTTCGCGCTCGCGGCCCAGGGCGTTCCGCCCAACCGGCCGGGCGAGACGTACTCGCTGTGGTTTCGCAAGAAGAGCGGCTCGGCGCTCCTGCTGGGCGCGATCAAGAACCCGGTCACGAGCAACGGCGAGCTGACGTCGGCCGGCCCCGGCAACGAGGACGTGAGCAAGTTCCCGACCTGGTTCGCCACCTACGACAACGTGCTCGTGACCCGCGACGGCAAGCAGGCGAAGGAGCCCGGCACCGTCATCCTGAGCGGCGAACTGCCACACGCGCAGGGCGGCTGAGATGCTTCCCGCCGACGCATGCTCGTCGCCGGACCCAATCTGACCCTCGATCGCACGTCGAGAATCGACGAGCTGCGGCCCGGCGAGGTGCTGCGCCTCGCCGACGTCGCGGTCACGGCGGGCGGGAAGGGGCTGAACGTCGCCCGTGCGGCACGCGCGCTCGGCGTCCCGGCGTGCCTCGTCGGCTTCCTCCCCGGCCACACCGGCCGCGCCGCCGCCGCGCTGATCGCCGAGGAGGGCGTGACGCTGCAGGGCATCCCGGTCGCGGGAGAGATCCGCTCGACGTCGATCATCCTCGAGACCGGCGGCCGCGCGACGGTGCTCAACGAGCCCGGGCCGACGCTTCCGGACGGCGGCTGGGTGGCGCTCGAAGCGGTGATCGACGGACAGCTCGCCGACCATCCCGTGCTCGTGTGCTCGGGCTCGCTGCCGCCCGGAGCGCCGACCGACGCCTACGCGCGGCTGGTGACCCGCGCGCGCGACGCCGGGCGGATCGCCCTGGTCGACGCCGGCGGGCCGGTCCTCGCCGCCGCGCTCGGCGTGCACCCGGACGTCGTGACCCCGAACCTGAGCGAGGCCGAGGGACTCCTGCACGGCCGTGCCGAGGAGTCCGTCGAGCAGGGCCCGGACGCCCGCGAGCACGCGCTGGCGGCCGCGCACGCGCTCCTGCACCGCGGCGCGAGCGCGGCCGTGGTCACGGCCGCCGCGGCCGGCGCGGCGCTCGCCGGAGCCGACCACGAGCCGCTCTGGCTCGCCGCCCCGCGCGCCACCGCGGTCAACCCGATCGGCGCCGGAGACGTGCTCGCGGCGGGCCTGGCCGCCGCGCTCGAGCGCGGCGCGCCGCTGCTCGAGGCCGTGCGCGAGGGCATGGCGGCCGCCGCCGCGGCCGTCGAGACGCCGAAGGCGGGCGAGCTCGACCCGCGGCGGATGCGCGAGTTCCTCGCGAGGCTGTGACGCACTACCTCGGGCTCGACGTCGGCACGTCGTCGGTCAAGGCGGCGGTCTTCGACACCGACGGCGCGCTCGCCGGCAGCGGCCGCGCGGCGACGCCGTGGCGCGGCATGGAGCTCGACCCCGACGCGCTCGTCGCCGCGACGCTCGACGCGGCCGCGCAGGCGCTCGACGGGCGCCCGGTCGCGGGCGCCGGCGTGGCGAGCATGGCCGAGACCGGCGTCCTGGTCGACGCGCACGGGCGCCCGGTCGTCCCCTCGATCCACTGGAGCGATTCGCGTGGCGGCGCCGAGGCGGAGCGGCTCGCCGCCGACCTGCCCGACTTCCCGGCCCGCTCCGGGCTGCCCGTGTCGAGCATGTGCACGCTCGTCAAGTACGCGTGGATGCGGGCGCATTGGCCGGCGTCCGCGCGCGGCGCGCGCTGGGTCAACATCGGCGACTGGATCGTGGAATCGCTCGGTGGCGAGCCGGGCGCCGAGCCCTCGCTCGCGTCGCGGACCGGGTTCTACGACTTGCACGAGGCGGCGCCGCGGGCCGACGCGCTCGCGTGGGCGGGCGCGCCGCCCGGGCTCGCGCTGCCGCCGGCGCGCGGCGCGCGCGGCCGCGCGACGGTCGAGCCGCTGCGCGGCGCGCTGCTGGCCGTCGCCGGGCACGACCACGTCGCGGCCGCGATCGGCGCCGGCGCGGTCGACGAGGGCGACGTGTTCGACTCGTGCGGGACCGCCGAGGCGATCCAGCGCGCGATCGCGCCGCTGGAGCCCGGTGCCGTCGCCCGCGCGGTGGCCCAGGACTTCACCGTCGGGCTGCACGCGCTGCCGGGCCGGCACGTGCTGCAGGGCTCGTTCCGGGCGGGCGAGCAGTTGCAGGCGGTGCTCGACGCGCTCGGCGAGCGGGCCGACGCGCCCGAGCACGGCGCGCCCTACGTCTTGGCGCTCGAGGACGTCGCCGCGCGGGGAGCGGCGATCCTCGACCGGATGGCCGCGCTGGCCGGCCCGGCGCGGCGTATCGTCGCCAGCGGCGGGTGGATCGAGGGCGCCGAGGCACGCGCCGCCAAGGCGCGCCACTTCGGCCCGTTCGAGTACGTGCCCGACGTCTACACGGGCTGCCGCGGGGCGGCGCTCACCGCGGCAGCAGCTTGCCGGGGTTCATGATCCCGGCGGGATCGCAGTGGTCCTTGAGCGCCCGCAGCAGCGCCACGCCGCCCTCGCCGTCCTCGGCCGCGAGCCACGGCGCGTGCTCGCGCCCGACCGCGTGGTGATGGGTGATCGTGCCGCCCGCCGCGACGATCGCGTCCGTCGCGCCGGCCTTCAGCGCGCGCCACTGCGTGGCCGGATCGTCGCCGGCCGCGGCCAGGACGGTGAAGTACAGCGACGCGCCGGTCGGGTACAGGTGCGACACGTGGCAGCCGACATGCCCGCCGGGCAGCGCGGTGCGCACGGCGGCGTGGAGCGCCGCGAGGTTGGACCACGGCGTCGCGGTCTCGAGCGTCTCGACGAGCACGCCGCGATCGATCAGCTGATCGCGCAGGTACGGCCCGGCGAAGCGTGAGGCGGCCCACGCGCGCCCCGGCCCGGGTCCCAGCGGGCGCGCGCCCCAGCGCAGCAGCGCCCGTGCGGCCGTCCGGCGGCGGCGCGCCACGGCGCGGCGCGTGCCCTCCCAGCCGCACACCAGCAGGCAGCGGCCGCGCAGCAGCGCCCGCCCGAGCGCGCCGGTGCCCGCCAGTGCGACGCTGAGCCGGGTCTCCTCCTCGTCGCTCAGGCGCGCGATGTCCGGCGCCAGGCCGGCCTGCTCGAGCCGCCGCAGCGCGTCCGCGCCCTCCCCGAACGAGCCGACGACCCACCCGAGGTAGGCGACCGTCTCCGGCCGCGGGCGCACGCGCAGCGACACGCGGGTGATCACGCCGAGCACGCCCTCGGAGCCGAGCACGAGCTCGCGCAGGGCGGGTCCGGCCGCGCTGGCCGGCGCGTCGAGCGTAGCGAGCGGGCCCGCCGGCGTCGCGCAGGCGAGCGCGAGCACCTGCTCGTCGATCCGCCCGTGGCCCGTCGAGGACTGTCCGGCCGAGCGCGTGGCGGCGCAGCCGCCGATGCTGGCCCACTCGAAGCTCTGCGGCGTGTGGCCGAGGGCCAGGCCGCGCTCGCGCAGGAGCGCGTCCGCCTCGGGCAGCCGCAGGCCCGGCTCGAAGACGGCGGTCAGCGACGCGGCGTCGACGCCGAGCATCCGGTCCAGCCGCCCGAGGTCGAGCGAGATCAGTGCCGCGTGGCCGCCGCGCTCGCCCGCGAGCCCGCCGACGACGCTCGTGCCGCCGCCGAACGGCACGACCGCGACGCGCTCGGACGCGCACACGTCGAGCACCGCGGCAACCGCGTCCGCGGAGCCGGGCGCGACGACCGCGTCGGGCGCGGACCGGCAGTCGCCGGTCCGCTGGGCCAGTAGGTCGAGATAGCTCTTGCCGCGGCAGCGCAGGATCCGCGAGCGGCGGTCGTCGCGCAGCTCGGCGACCGCCGCGAGCCGCTCGCGCGCACGCGACGGGAGCGCCGGCGGCGCCAGCCGCACGTCGTCGAGCGCCACCGGACGCGAGACGACGGCGCCGGACACGCCGAGCTCCGCCCGCAGCAGCCCGGTCGCGTGGCCGGGCAGCGCCGGTCCCGCGCCCGGCTCGCCCCAGCCCCAGAACACCTGCTCGCGGGTCATGAGGCGCCGCCCGGCGAAGGCCGCGAGGGGGCGGCTGCGCCGCCCGGCGTGCGCCGCAGGGCCGCGGCTGCGCCGCCCGGTGAGCCGCGCCGCGCGCTCACTCGGCGCCGTACGACACGAGCGCGTGGACGTCGTAGGGCGCGAGCTTCTCCCGCCCGCCGAGGAACGCGAGCTCGACGAGGAACGCGACGCCCGCGACGATCCCGCCGGCGCGCTCGACCAGCTCGGCCAGCGCGCGCGCCGTCCCGCCCGTGGCCAGCAGGTCGTCGTGCAGCAGCACGCGCGCGCCGTGGGCCAGCGCGTCGGCGTGCATCTCGAGCACGTCCACGCCGTACTCGAGGATGTACTCGGCGGAGACCGTCTCCCCCGGCAGCTTGCCGGGCTTGCGCGCCGGGACGAAGCCCGCCCCGAGCTCGCGCGCGACCGCGGCGCCGAGGATGAACCCGCGCGCCTCGGCGGCCACGACGTAATCCACGCCGCGCGGCCGCGCCCAGTCCGACAGCGCGCCGACCGCGAAGTCGAGCGCCGAGGCCGAGAGCAGCAGCGGCGTGATGTCCTTGAACACGATCCCGGGCTTCGGAAAGTCCGGGATGTCCCGGATCACGGCCCGCAGATCCATCTACTTGGCGATCCGCCGCAGGTCGCGCACCAGCAGAAGGTGCTTCAGGTGCGAGGCGACCGCCGCCAGGTTCTCCAGCGCCTCGACGGCCTCCTTGCGGCGCTCCGGGTTGCGCGAGCGCAGCGCCGGGGCGAGGATCTGTTGCAGCAGCGCCGCCTCGCGCTCGGCGGACGTCTTGAACACCCGCAGGTTGCGGCCCGCCACGCCGTAGCGCGAGAGCTCGTAGACGGCGCGCACGATCTCGCGCTCGGTCTCGTCGTAATAGCGCGTGCCCCCGCGCAGCTCGCCGTTGACGATCCCGAAGTCCTCGAGCTCGCGCACGAGCCCGGGCTCGGCGCCGGTCTCCTCGACGACGTCGTCGAGCGAGTACAGCGCGCCGCGGTCGCGCAGCGAGAACGTGATCCGCCGCAGCGCCGCGCCCGGCCGCCCGTCGGGCGCAGGGCCGCCGGAGCTCGGAGGGGCGGGCGCGCTCGGCGTGTCCTCGAGCGTGCGCCCCGCCGCCAGCTCCTGCCGGATCACCGCGAGCGGGAGGAACTCGTCGCGCTGTAAACGCAGGATCGTCCGCAACCGCGAGACGTCCGAGGACGAGTAGAGGCGGTAGCCGCCGGGCGTCCGCCGCGGCGTCAGCAGCTTCTGGTCCTCGAGGTAGCGGATCTTGGAGATCGAGATGTCCGGGAACTCCTGCTGGAGCCCCTTGCAGACCGCCCCGATGGTCAGCGACTTGCTCTGGCGCGACGGCTCTTCCGCGGGAACCCCGGGCGAGGCGCCATCGGAGGACTCGTCACCGCCTTCGGCTCGTCTGGCAGACACGGCCACCTCAGCGAGCCAGGTAGGTGAGCTTGTACTTGCCGACCTGGAGCTCGTCCCCATCGGCCAGCTTGTGCGAGTCGATCCGGCGGCGGTTGACGTAGGTGCCGTTGAGCGACCCGGAGTCGTCCAGGAACCACTCGCCCGCGCGCCGCACCAGCACCGCGTGGTCGCGCGAGACGGTCACGTCGTCGAGGAAGATCTCGGCGTCCGGGGAGCGCCCGATCGTCAACCGCTCGCCGTCGAGCGGGAACGATTGGCCCACGCGCCCGCCGCCGACGCGGATCACGAGCGCGCCGGTGGACGCGGCGACGTCGCCGACGTCGACCGGGCGCAACTCGCCGGTCTGCTCGTCGATCACGTAGGTCGCGGTCGTCACGTCGTCGCGCGTCTCCTCGAGCGCACCCACGTAGGCGCCGCAGCGCTGGCAGTAGTTCGCACCCTCCGTGACGACGAACCCGCACTCGGGGCAGTGAAGGGCCAAGGGCCGAGCCCCGCGAGCGCTAGATGTCGTCGCCGGCGCCCGAAGCGCGCCCGGCCAGGATGTCGGTCAGCCGCTGGACATCGGCGCCGGAGATCACGTCCTCGCCGCCCTCGTGCTTCTTACGCAGGCGGTTGACGAGCTCGGCGCGCAGGATGTCGATCTTGCCGTGGAGGATGCGGCGGCGGTAGGACACCTCCTGCTCCTCGTCAGTGAGCTGCTGGATGAGGTCCTTGAGCTCCTGATCGGAGAGCGAACCGAGGTCGGGGAAAGTGTCCATCTAGAGCGAGTCCTCTCCTCACGGGCGACGAGACGGAGTGGCAAGCATAGCGATCATCAAGCTCAGGTCGAGCGTTGCGCTCGTGCTTGCTGCAACCCGTCCCGAACGTACAGCACGGTGGCACCGACCGCGAGCACGAGCCCGACGTACAGGCACGCGAGCCCCAGCCAGTGCACGCCGCACATGGCGAAGAACAGCGCGCCGAACACCGGCCACACGCCCCAGCGGCCCAGCCAGTTGATCTTCAGGTCCACATTCCGGCTCAGCGCGATGCGCGCCAGCACGAGCATGAACAGCTCGCGCGCGGCCAGGACGGCGAGCGCCCAGCGCGGCAGCAGCTCGAACTTCCAGCAGACGATCACGCCCGCGATCACGAGCATCCGATCGACCAGCGGATCGAGCAGCGCGCCCATGCGCGAGTACTGGCCGGTGACGCGCGCGGCCATCCCGTCGAGGTAGTCGCTCCAGCCGATCACCGCGAACAGCACGGCCGGCAGTGCGTCCGTCCCGCTCTCCGACGACAGCGCGAGCGCGAGGAAGACCGGGATCAGCGCCAGGCGGACGTAGCCGATCGCGTTCGGGATCGTCCACGGCCGCAGCGGCGCGCCCGCGACCGTCTCCGGCGGCGGCGGCCCCGAGCGGTCGAGGCCGGACAGGCGGCGGAAGGTGAGCTTGCGCCTTACGGGAGCGTCGCCCACAGCTCAGCGGCGGCGGCCGCCGCGCCCTCGACTGGAACCGTGCGCGCTTCGCGCCCGCGCCGCACCTGGACTTCGATCTCGCCCGCCGCCAGCGTCCGGCGCCCGACCGTCAGCCGCAGCGGGCAACCCACCAGCTCGGCGTCGGCGAACTTCTCCCCCGGCCCCGCGTCGCGGTCGTCGTAGACGACGTCGAGGCCGAGCTCGCGCAGCTCGCCGTAGAGCGACTCGGCCAGCGCGTGCTCCTCCGTGCCCGGCTTGCCGAGCCCGACCAGGTGCACGTCGAACGGCGCGAGCGAGCGCGGCCACGAGATCCCGTGCTCGTCGGCGAATTGCTCCACCGCGGCGGCGGCGATACGCGCCGGCCCGATCCCATAGCAGCCCATCCAGATGTGCTTGGCGTCCCCGTGCTCGTCGAGGTAGGTCGCGCCCAGCGGCTCGGAATAGCGCGTGCCGAGCTTGAAGATGTTGCCGATCTCGATCGCGGGCTCGATCCGGAGCGGGTGCCCGTCGATGGTGTCGCCGGCCACCACCGAGCGCACGTCGACCTCCGTGTAGTCGAAGTCGCGGCCCGGCTTGACGCCGCGCAGGTGCGTGTCGGCCACGTTGGCGCCCGCGAAGTAGCTGTCGCCGGAGAGCGCCGCGTCGAGCAGGATCGGCACGTCGGTGCCGACCGGCCCGATGAAGCCCGCCGGCCCGATCCGCTGCGCGAACTCCGCGGCCTGTGCGGGCCGGAACTCGTCGCGCAGCACGTTGGTGAGCTTGATGTCGTTGACGCGGTGGTCGCCGCGCACGAGCACGAGCCGCAGATCGTCCTCGCCGACGATGATCGGGAACGCCTTGATCAGCGCGCCCGCCGAGACGCCGAACGCCTCGCACACCTGCGCCACCGTCGTGAGGCCGGGCGTCAGCTCGGGCTGTGGCGCGTCGAGCGGCGCCGGCAGCTCGACCGGCTGCGGCGTCGCGCTCGCGACCTCGACGTTCGCGGCGTATCCGGGGGCCAGCGCGACGTCGTTCTCGCCCGCCGGGCACGGCGCCATGTACTCGTGCGCGCCGAACCCGCCCATCGCCCCGACGTCGGACTCCACCCGGTACCACTCCAGGCCGCAGCGGTCGAAGATGCGGTCGTACGCCTTGCGGTGCTTCTCGTAGCCGGCGTCCAGACCCGCCCGGTCGCGGTCGAACGTGTAGGCGTCCTTCATGATGAACTCGCGGGTGCGCAGCACGCCGGCGCGCGGGCGCGGCTCGTCGCGCTCCTTGACCTGGAAGTGGTAGAGGATCAGCGGCAGGTCACGATAGGAGCGAACGGTCTGAGCGACGTGGGTGGTGACGACCTCCTCGTGCGTCATCGCCAGCACGAGGTCGGCGCCGCGGCGGTCCTTGAGCTTGAACAGCTCGTCGATCCCGTAGCGGCCGGAGCGCTGCCAGAGCTCGGCGGGGTTCACGAGCGGCATCAGCAGCTCGTGGGCGCCGATCGCGTCCATCTCCTCGCGTACGATCTGCACGGCCTTCTGATGCACGCGCCAGCCCGCCGGGAGCCAGCTCCACAGGCCTGCGCCGACCTGGCGGATCATGCCCGCCCGCACGAGCAGCTTGTGCGACAGCGCCTCCGCGTCGGCGGGGGGCTGCTTTTCGGTCGGGAGGTAGTAGTGGCTCAGTCGCGTCATCGGGTGGGAGAGCCTAGTGGTGATAGAACGCAGGGCGCACCAAGGTTCGAAGCTCCCCGGGAGGATCCCATGGCTTACGAAGTCCCGCCGCTGCCCTACGACTACGCCGCGCTCGAGCCGCACATCGACGCGCAGACGATGCAGATCCACCACGACAAGCATCATCAGGCGTACGTCGACAAGGTCAACGCGGCGCTCGCGGGCACCGATTTCGACGGCAAGCCGATCGACGACGTGCTCAAGAGCCTCGATTCGCTGCCCGCCGACAAGCAGAAGGCCGTCCGCAACAACGGCGGCGGCCACTACAACCACAGCCTGTTCTGGGAGTGGCTCTCGCCCACCGGCGGCGGCGCTCCGGAGGGTGCCCTCGGGGCCGCGATCGACGCGGCGTTCGGCTCCTTCGACGACTTCAAGGCGAAGTTCAAGGACGCCGGCGTCAACCAGTTCGGCTCCGGCTGGGCCTGGCTCGTGCACGACGGCTCCGGGCTGGCGATCACCAGCACGCCCAACCAGGACAACCCGATCTCGGCCGGCCAGACGCCGCTGCTGGGCGTCGATGTCTGGGAGCACGCGTACTACCTCCGCTACCAGAACAAGCGCCCGGACTACCTGGACGCGGTCTGGAACGTGATCAACTGGGCAAAGGTCGCCGAGCTCTACGCGGCCGCCGCATAGCGCAACTCCCGTCCGGGCGTGGCGTTGGAATGTCCTTGATGACTCAGACGTCCCGACGCCGCACCCGGCGGGTCCTCGCCGTGGTCGTGGCCTGCGCCGCGCTGGCGCCCGCCGCACCCGCCCACGCCTCGACCGACCAGCTGTCGCTGATCGAGGACGAGACGCTGATGCTCGACTCCGGACCCGCCGTGCAGTCATCGGCGCTGGACGAGGCCAAGGCGCTCGGGGCGGACGTGATCCGCGCCAACGTGATCTGGTCCAAGTACGCGCCCAGCCCGACCTCGACGAAGAAGCCGAAGCGCTTCGACGGCAAGAATCCGAACGCCTACCCGGCGGGCGTGTTCAGCCAGCTGGACTCGTTCGTCGCCGGCGCGCAGGCGCGCGGCATGCAGCCGCTGCTCACCCCCACCGGGCCGATTCCCGCCTGGGCGTCGCGCTGCAAGGGCTCGGTCAAGGCGCGCAGCACCTGCAAGCCGAACCCGCAGCTGTACGGCGCGTTCGTGCGCGCGCTCGGCAAGCGCTACCCGACCGTCACGATGTGGTCGATCTGGAACGAGCCGAACCTGCGCGCGTGGCTCGCGCCGCAGTACGAGAAGTCGGGCTCGAGCGGCCTGCTCACGTCCGCGTCGTCCTACCGCGCGCTGGCGGCGTCGGCGATCGCGGGCCTGCGCGGGACCGGGCACCGCAACCAGACGATCCTGCTCGGGGAGACGGCGCCGCTGGGCGACGACCCGTCGGGCTGCTCGACCCAGCGCGCCGCGCGCGTGCCGCTCTCGTGCACGAACCGGATCCTCAAGACCTCGCCGGAGGTGTTCCTGCGCGGCGTCTTCTGCCTCGACAGCCGCGGTCACCGGCTGACCGGATCCAAGGCGTCCGACCAGCACTGCGGGCACTTCAAGAGGCTCGCGGTCGCCGGCTACGCGCATCACCCGTACAACCGCGGCGGGTCGCAGCCGCCGCTCTCGCGCACCAACCCGGGCGAGATCACGATCGGCGCCTCGTCGCGGCTCTCGACGCTGCTCGACCAGGCCGCCAAGGCCAAGCGGATCCCCGCGCACCTGCCGATCTACTACACCGAGCACGGCTGGCAGACGCCACCTGACACGCTGTTCGGCGTGACGCTCGATCAGCAGGCCGAGTACATCAACCAGTCCGACTGGATCGCGTACAACAATCCGCGGGTGAAGACGGTCGCGCAGTACAAGATCGTCGACGACAAGAACATCCCGGCGGGCTTCCAGATGGGGCTGCGGTTCTTCGGCAGCGGCGCGCACAAGCCGTCATACGACGCGTACAAGCTGCCGATCTGGGTCGTCAGCCAGAGCGCGAACGTGCTCGTCTACGGGCAGGTGCGGCCGGCCGACGACAGCACCGCGCAGACGGTCGAGATCCAGAGCGCCGCCGGGCCCGGCAGCCCGTTCACCACGGTGCAGACGGTCACCGTGACGTCGCTGAAGGGGCAGTTCACCGCCACCGTGCCGGCTTCTTCGGGCTCGCTGTGGCGGCTGCGCTGGAACGGGCTCGTCTCGCGTCAGGCGCAGTCCGCCCCGAAGTGAGGGCCGTCCGGCTCGTCCTGCTCGTCGCGGCGGCGCTCGGCGCCGTCGCGGCGCCTGCGCGCGCCGCGGGCCTCGAGGTCGGGATGGAGGACGAGCGCCTGATCGTCTCCGATCCGGTGGTGGCCGAGCAGGCCGCGGCCGATTGGAAGGCCGAGGGCGTCGACATCGTCCGCATCCACGCGCGCTGGGGGCAGATCGCGCCGGCCAGGCGCCCGCACGACTTTCACCCGTCAGACCCCGCCGATCGCCACTACCAGTGGGCGACGCTCGACGGCGCGGTGTCCGTCGCGCGCGCGGCGGGGCTGAAGGTGATGCTGACCGTCACGGGGCCCGGCCCGCTCTGGACGAGCCGCGATCCGAGCCGCCACAACCCGTTGTGGGAGCCTTCGGCGACGGCCTTCGGCGCGTTCGCGCACGCCGTCGCGGCGCGCTACCGCGACTCCGTGGACCGCTATCTGATCTGGAACGAGCCCAACCAGCCGGGGTGGCTGCAACCGCAGTGGTCGTGCCCGACGCGGCGCACGTGCACGCCGGTCTCCCCGCACGTCTACCGCCAGCTCGTCCGCGCGGCCGTGCCCGCCATCCACACCGCCGACCCGGGCAGCGAGGTGCTGATGGGCGAGCTGGCCCCGATCGGCGACGCGCCGCGCAGCCGCAGCACGCCGATGGCGCCGCTGCCGTTCCTGCGCTCGATGGCGTGCGTGGACGCCGCCTACCGGCCGCTGCACGGCGGCTGGTGCCAGCGCTTCAGGCCGGCGACGGCGGACGCGTTCGGCTATCACCCGCACCCGGTGCTGCGCGCGCCCGACGAGCGCAACCCGGACACCAACGAGGCGCAGTTCGCCGACCTGGGGCGGCTGTTCGCGGTGCTCGACCGGCTAGGCCGCTCGGAGCGGCTCGGGCGGGCGGGCATACCCGTGCATCTGACCGAGTTCGGCTACCAGACCTCCCCGCCCGACCACGCGATCGGGATCACGCTCGCCCAGCAGACCCGCTACCTGCAGGAGGCGGCGTTCATCGCCTGGCGCTGGCCGCGTGTGCGCAGCCTCTCCTACTACCAGTGGGAGGACGAGCCCGTCGTCTACCGCGGGCGCGGGACGCGTGCCTATTCGGGCTGGCAGAGCGGCCTGCGCTTCGTGTCGGGCAAGCCCAAGCCGGTGCTGAGCACGTTCGCCGCGCCGTTCGTGATCGACCGCGGGACGTCCGGTGCGCTGCTGTGGGGCCAGGTCCGGCCGGCGGCGCTGCCGCGCGTGACGGTCCTGATCCGCGGGCGCGGCGAGCGGAGCTTCGAGCCGCTGATCACGGTGCCGACGGCCGCCGACGGCAGCTGGTCCAAGCACATCCCGGTCGTGCTCGGCGCGTCGTATCGCTACAGCTGGACGCCGCTGCCCACGGCCACCGACCTCGATCCGGCGCCGCGGCTGTCGGGCATCGTCGACCTCGGCGTCACCCAGCACGGCCCGCTGCGAGCGGCGGCGGCGATCGCTTCCGGATGACCGCCGAGCAGGACTCGGCGGCGTTCTACGCGGCGGGGTACGCGGTCTCCGACCCGGTCGAGGCCGCACGGATGGGGCGCTGGCGGGCCCTCGGCGCGCGCTCGAAGGCCGCCCACGCCGTCAGGCTGTGCCCGGCGCCTCGCACCGTGGTGGAGATCGGGTGCGGCGACGGCGCGCTGCTCGAGCAGCTGGCGGCGGCGTGGCCGGCGGCGCGGTTCGACGGCTTCGAGCTCTCCACGACGGCGATCGAGCTGGCGCGGGCGCGGCAGATCGCGCGCGCGGGGCGCCTGGAGGCCTATGACGGGGCGCACGTGCCGGCCGCCGATGCCACGTACGACCTCGCGGTGCTCTCGCACGTGGTCGAGCACGTGGCCGATCCGGCACCGCTGCTGGCCGAAGCGGCGCGGGTGGCGCGCCGCGTGCTGGTCGAGGTGCCGCTCGAGGCCAACCGCTCGGCCGCGCGCCCGGCCAAGCGCGCCGAGGCGGCGCGGATCGGGCACCTGCACGCGTTCTCGCGCGCCGACGTGCGCGCGCTCGTATCCGGCGCCGGGCTGCGCTGCACGGCGGAGCTGAGCGACCCGCTGCCGCGCGCGCACCACGCGTTCTTCGCCGCGACGCGCCGTGCGCGCTGGGCCGCCAGCCTCAAATGGGCCGTGCGAGCCGGCGCCTGGCGCGTGGCGCCGCGCGCGGTCGAGCGCTGGTTCACGGTGCACTACGCGCTGCTGGCGGAGCGATGAGCCTGCGCGTGGGGCTCGTGGCGCTCGCACTGGCCGCGCCGGCGGGCGCCGCGCCACGGGAACCCGGCCCGGGCGCGCACGCCGCCGCCCCTCCAGCCGCGCGGAGCGGTGCCGCGCCGCTCGACCTCGGGCCCGGCGGCGGGCCGGCGGTCGCGGTCGACGCGGCGGGAACGGCGCACATCGCGTGGACCGTCAGGGGCGGCGAGATGTACTGCCGGCTGGCGCGCCGCGCCACGGCGTGCGACGTGCGCCAGTTCCTGGCGCTGAGGAACATCTTCGGGCCGGTCGCGATCCTGCGCCGGGCCGACGGGACGCTGCTGATCATCCAGGACACGCGTGACAGCGGCATCGAGGGCCCGTACGGGACGACCTGGGTCCGCGTGTCCGCCGACGGCGGAGCGACCTGGCGGGGCCCGAGCGCCGTCGCCACGGGCGCGTTCGGCCACACGGCGACGGCGCTGAGCGCAGACGGGCAGGGCGTCGTCACGCTCGCGCCGACCGCGGGCGGCGTGATCTTCCAGCAGGCGCCGCTGGCGGGCGAGCAGCCGCGCACGCTCAACCTCGGCGATCTGGGCCCGGGCGCGGCGCGCCTGGCCGTGCTGGCCGACGGCCGCATGATCGCCGCCGGCACGCAGTCGGCGCGGGTCTTCGGCGGCGGCGACCCGTACGACGCCGGCGCCTGGAGCGCCCCGAGGGCCGTCGCCGGCCCGGAGCTCGCGACCGGCCCCCGCGGCACGTTCCTGCTCGCGCAGCGGACGCTCGCGCAGCAGACGCGCGACGATCTCGCCCCGTTCGCGCTGCTGCCGTTCACGGGCAGCTGGGGCAAGGCGCGGCAGTTCGGCGCCGATGCGCTGGTCGGCGGGGGCGGCGCGGCGATGATCGAGGATGGCGGCGGCCGCGTGCACGTCGTGGCCGCGACCGGCGGCTGCCTGCTCTACACGCGCACCGGGCCTCGCAAGCGCGGCTTCGGGCGCACCACGACGCTCGCGCGGCTCACCGGCGCCCCGGCCGCGCCGCGCGCCGGCGCGGCGCCGGACGGCCGCGGCGTCGCGGTCTGGGCCGCCGCCGGCCACGTCTTCGTCGCCAAGCTGCACCAGCGCAGCGGCGCGTACGCGCCGATCGGCAAAGGCGCCAAGCGCCCGGCGTGTCCCTAGAGGGACTGCTCGAGGCGGGCCGGCGCCTAGCCGAGCCGCCTGGTGTCGGCGCGTCTCAGGCGCGCGTGAAGCGGCGCCCGTCGACCGGGGAGACCGCCTCGTCGATCGCGTCGGCGTCCGCGCGCGCCTGCTCGGCCTCGAGCAGCGCGAGCCGCTCCGGCGTCATCGCCGTCGCGTCCTCCTCGGAGGCGAGCCACGCGGCGGCCTCGGCGGCGGCCCGCTCGTCGCGCGCTACGCGCTTGCCGGCGGCGTAGTACTTGTCGATCTCGGTGAACAATTCGTCGACGAGGTCCTCGGTGCGGACCTTCTTCAGCGGCTCGCCCTTGGAGTAGATCATCCCCATGTCCTTGGCGCCGGTGATGCCGAAGTCGGCGTGGCGCGCCTCGCCGATGCCGTTGACGGCGCAGCCGAGCACCGAGACCTCGATCGGGTCCTCATAGGCCTCGAGCCGGCGCTCGACCTCGGCGACGACCGAGTCCATGTCGAACTGCAGCCGCCCGCACGTCGGGCACGCGATCAGGACCGGGCCGCGCTCGCGCAGCTTGAGCGCCTTGAGGATCTCCCACGCGACCTTGACCTCCTCTTCCGCGTGGAACGTGCTCAGGGAGATGCGGATCGTGTCGCCGATGCCGTCGGCGAGCAGCGTGCCGAGGCCGACGGCCGACTTCAGCGAGCCCGACCACTTGGTCCCGGCCTCGGTGATGCCGAGGTGCAGCGGGTACGGGATCCGCTCGCTCAGCAGGCGGTTCGCGGCGATCGTGTTGGGCACGTTCGTCGACTTGATCGAGACCTTGAAGTCCCTGAAGTCCAGGCGCTCCATCAGCTCGACGAACTCGACCCCGGCAGTAACCAGCGCCTCGACCGGGTTCTCGAACTCGAGCTCGTGCAGGTGCTTGGGCAGCGAGCCCGAGTTGACGCCGATCCGCATCGGCGTGCCCTTCGCGCGTGCCCGGTCGGCCACTTCGGCGACCTTCTCCGGCCCGCCGATGTTGCCCGGGTTCAGGCGGATGCAGTGCGCGCCCGCGTCGATCGCCTTCAACGCCAGCGTGTGGTTGAAGTGGATGTCGGCGATCACCGGGATCGGCGATTCGACGACGATCGTCCGCAGCGCGTCGATGTCCTTGTCGCGCGGCACGGCCACGCGCACGATGTCGGCGCCCGCGTCGGCGACACGCCGGATCTGATCCATCGTCGCCTGCAGATTGGCGGTCTCGGTCTTGGTCATCGTCTGCACCACGACCGGCGCGCCGCCGCCGATCTGCACGCCGCCGACGTTCACTGAGCGCTGCGAAGCCATTGGCTCCCAGTCTAGAGGCGCGCTGCCGGCTCAAGTTACGGCCTCTTGAAGTCGAATACTTCAGTAGCTAACCTTTTGGCATCGAAAGGATACTTAGACAATGAACCGACACCTCTGGCGCATCGCCACCGTCGTGATCCTGGGCGCGATCATGTCCGTGCTCGACACGACGATCGTCAACGTCGCCCTCAACACGCTCTCCAAGGACCTGCACACCTCGCTGGACGGCATCCAGTGGGTCGTCACCGGCTACATGCTCGCGCTCGCCGCCGTGATCCCCGTCACCGGCTGGGCCGCCGCGCGCTTCGGCGCCCGCCGCCTGTACGTGATGTCGCTGATCCTCTTCACCGCCGGCTCCGCGCTGTGCGGGTTCGCCTGGTCGGCCGAGTCGCTGATCGCCGCGCGCGTGCTGCAGGGCCTGGGCGGCGGCATGATCATGCCGATCGGCCAGATGATCCTCGTCCGCGCGGCCGGCCCGCCCAACATGGCGCGCGTGATGAGCGCGATCGGCGTGCCGATCATCCTCGCGCCGGTCTTCGGCCCCACGCTCGGCGGCCTGCTGCTCGAGCACGCCGGCTGGCAGTGGATCTTCTTCGTCAACCTCCCGGTCGGCGTCGCCGCCGTGGTCGCCGCCATGCGGCTGCTGCCGCGCAGTGAGCCCGCGCCGCAGACCGCGGGCCGGCTCGACGCGATCGGTCTCGGCCTGGTCGCCACCGGCCTCGTCGGGATCACGTACGGCCTGGCCGAGAGCGGCACCGCCGGCAGCCTGCTCGCCGGCTCGGTGATCGTGCCGTTCGCGCTCGGCGTCGCGCTCGTGGCCGCGTTCGTGGTCCGCGCGCTGCGGATCGACAACCCGCTGCTGAACGTGCGCCTGTACGCCAACCGCGCCTTTGCCGCCGCGTCGGTGACGATGACCGCGCTCGGCGCCGCGCTGTTCGGCGCGATGGTCCTGATGCCGCTCTACTTCCAGCTCGTCCGCCACGAGGACGCCGTGTCCACCGGCCTGCTGCTGGCGCCCCAGGGCATCGGCGCGGCGCTCGCGATGGCGCTCTCCGGCCGCGTCACCGAGCGCCTGGGCGGCGGCCTCACGTCGCTGATCGGCGGCACCGTCACGATCCTCGCCACGGTCCCGTTCGTGCTCATCGACGCCAACACCTCGTTCCTGGCGATCGGCGCCGCGATGGTGGTGCGCGGCTTCGGCATCGGGATGTCCATGATGCCGTCCATGACCGCCGCCTACGCCGTCCTGCGCCCGGAGCAGATCAACACCGCCACGCCGCAGCTGAACGTGCTCCAGCGCGTCGGCGGCTCGATCGGCACCGCGATCCTCGCCGTCGTGCTGCAGAGCGGCATCAGCGGCCTCTCGACGCCGACTCCGGACGGGATCGCCGGCGCGTTCGCCTCCACCTACTGGTGGGTGCTCGCGATCAGCGTCGTCGCGCTCGTGCCGACGCTCGTGCTGACCGCGGTCGAGCGCCGCACGCGCGCCGTGAATGCCCTGCCCGCCGACGTCGCGCTGGAGGCGGTCGCATGATCGCGAGCACCACGTTCGACGCGCTGCGGGGCGCGTTCGTGGAACTGATGGGCGCCGAGCGCCGGCTGCGCGGGCGCGACCCGCACCGCCCGGGCGAGCTATCGCACTCGCAGGTGCGCGCGCTGTTTCAGCTCGCGAAGGACGACGAGACGACGGCCGGCTGCCTGGCACGCAAGGCGGATCTGAGCCCGGCGTCGATGACCGCGATGCTCGACCAGCTCGAGCAGGACGGCTTCGTCACGCGCCGGCGCAGCGAGAGCGACCGCCGCCAGGTGCTCGTGGCACTCACCGACGCCGGCCGCGAGCGGCTGGCCTCCAAGCGCGAGCACTGGAACGCCGTCTGGCTCGAGGCGCTCGGACATCACAGCGACGCGGAGCTCGACGCCGCCGTGCGCGTCATGCGCACGATGGCGGGGCTGCTGGACTCGATCGGGCGCGAGTGACGGTCACGCGTACATCGCGGCGATCTCGGCCGCGTACTTCGCGAGGATCGGGCGGCGCTTGAGCTTCATGGTCGGGGTCAGCTCGTCGCCGCCCGGCAGCCAGTCGCCCTCGACGACCGTGAAGCGCTTGATCTGCTCCGGGCGCGAGAGCCTGGCATTGGCGGCGTCGACCGCCGCCTGGACGCCGACCAGCACCCGCTCGTCGCGCGCCAGCGTCGCGAGGTCCGCGTCCGAGCCCGCGAACGCCGGCGCGTAGTCGGCGTCGAGCACGATCAGCGCCGTGTTGTAGCGGCGGCCGTCGCCGATCACGCAGACCAGGCCGATCAGCGGCGACGCGCCCTTGAGCTCGGCCTCGATGTTGGCCGGCGACATGTTCTTGCCGCCCGCGCTGATGATCAGCTCCTTCTTGCGGTCGACGATCGTCACGTAGCCGTCCGCGTCGATCTCGGCCACGTCGCCGGTGTGCAGCCAGCCGTCGGCGTCGAGCGCCTCGGCGGTGCGCTCGGGCAGGTTGCGGTAGCCGACCATCACGACCGGCGAGCGCATCAACAGCTCGCCGTCGGGCGCCAGCTTGAGCTCCCCGCCCGGCGAGGCGAGCCCGACGGTGCCGATCTTGATGCGGTCGGGCGGGTTGGACGCGCCCGCCCCGCAGGTCTCGGACATGCCCCAGATCTCGGCCAGCGGGATACCGATGGCGTGGAAGAACACCAGCACCTCGCGCGGGATCGGCGCGGCGCCGACGTTGACGACCTCGGCCTGGTCGAACCCGAGCGCCACCCGCAGCGGCGCGAACAGCGCCCCGTCGGCGGCCGCCACCGCCGCCGCGAGCGCCTCCGGCACCGGTTGCCCGGCCTGCTCGAGCTCGACCTTGTGGCTCGCCGCCGCGATCGCGCGGGCCGCCTGCTCGTTGCCGGCCAGCTTGGCCTCGACGCCGGATTTGAGCTTCTCGAAGACGCGCGGGACGGCGAAGAACCAGGTCGGGCGCACGAGCGGCAGGAACGTCGCGATCTGGCGCGGGTCGGGACAGGTGGTGATCTCCAGCGCGTAGACGATCGGCAGGTAGTGGTGGGCGGTGCGCTCGGCGACGTGCGCGGCCGGCAGCCACGAGATGACGCGCGCGCCGGGCCAGAAGTGCACGCGGTCCTCGACCGCGGAGACCGCGGCCATCTGGTTGCGGTGCGAGAGCTGGACGCCCTTGGGCGGCCCGGTGGTGCCCGAGGTGTAGATCAGCGTCAGGAGGTCGTCGGGCCGCACGGCGCGCCAGTGCGGCTCGGCGTCGAAGCCCGGGTCGGGCAGCTCCTCCCACGAGGCCTCCCCCACGACGATCAGCTCGTCCACGAGCCCGTCGAACAGCGGTGCGAACCCGGGCTCGACGATCGCCACCCGCGCGCCCGCGTCGCTCACGACGTACTCGACCTGCTGCGCGCTCGACGTGAGGTAGATCGAGAACGGCGTCGCGCCGAGCGTCATCGCCGCGAGGTCGGCGACGTGGAACTCCGGGCGGTTGGCGAGCATAAGCGCGACGGTGTCCCCGCGCCGGACGCCGAGCCGCGCCAGCCCGCCCGCGCAGGCGTCCACCCGCTCGCGCAGCTGCGCCCACGTCAGCGACGTCGCGTCGTCGTGCGTGCGCACCGCCACGCGGTCCGCGTCGTCGGACGCGGTCAGCCGGAAGGCCTCGGCGATCGTCGCCGCGCTTGCCGCTCTCCTCATCGGACGCGGAAGCCGCCGTCCGCGATCCGCCCGAGATCGTTGGACAGCCCCACCAGGAAGAGCATGATCACGAGCGCGAAGCCGACGAACCCGGCGCGCTCCATCACGCTGAACGGGATCGCGCGGCCGCGGAGCTTCTCCGCCAGCGCCCAGAAGATGTGCCCGCCGTCGAGCGGCAGGAACGGGAACAGGTTGATGATCCCCAGCGAGAGCGAGATCAGCGCCAGGATCTCGAGCGCCACGGTGGCCGAGATCGTGAACGCCTGCTGGGTCGTCTTGTAGCCGCCGACCACGCTCGAGAGCTCCTTGCGCTCCTTGGGCACGAAGATCTGAACGATGTGGCTGACGGTGCTCGACGTGACCGCCCACATCTCCCCGACCGCGAGCCCGGAGGAGCGGATCGGCCCGGCCGGCGTGTGCGTCCCGTCGCGGTAGCCGAACCCGAAGCGGTAGCGCTTGGTCTTGGGGTCATAGAACGTCGAGCCCTTGACGGTCAGCGTCTCCCCGTTGCGGCGCACCGTGATCGACAGCGGCGTGCCCTTGTGGGCGGAGATCGACTTGCCGATCGAATCCAGCTGCTGGTTGAGGTCCCCCGCGGGCTTGCGCCCGTCGACCGCGAGCACGGCGTCACCGGCCTTGAGCACCTGCGCGGCGGGCGTTCCCCTCTCGACGGTGCCGATGATGGCGGGCGGGCCGAATGTGCCGTTGGCGAGGTAGAGCGCCCACAGGATCGCGAACGCGAGCACGATGTTCACCGCCGGCCCGGCGGCGATCACGACGACGCGCTTCCACACCGGCTGGCGGTAGTACGCGCGGTGCTCGGCCCCCGGCGGGATCTCCTCCGCCGGGTTCATGCCGGTGATCTTCACGTAGCCGCCGAGCGGGATCGCGCCGATCGCGTACTCGGTCTCGCCGCGCTTGATCCGGCCGAGCAGCGGGGGGAAGAACAGCGAGAAGCGCTCGACGCGCATCCCGACCGCCTTGGCGGCCGCGAAGTGGCCGGCCTCGTGCAGGATCACGAGCGCCGCGAAGCCCAGGAAGGCGAGCGCCCAGCTCACGTGCGCACCGCGATCAGCTCGCCCGCCAGCTCACGCGCCTCACCGTCGGTCACGTAGAGCGCCTCGAAGTCGTGCACGCGGTGGCTGCCGAGCTCGTCGAGCACGCCCTCGATGACGGCCGGGATGCCCGTGAAGCCGAGCCGGCCGGTCATGAACGCGTGCACCGCGACCTCGTTGGCGGCGTTCAGCGCGCACGGCGCGGTGCCGCCGGCGACGGCCGCCTCGCGCGCGAGCCGCAGGCAGGGGAAGCGGTCGGTGTCGGGCGCCTCGAACTCGAGCTTGCCGAGCGCCACGAGGTCCAGCGGCGGGATCGGCAGGTCGGCGCGGTCGGGGTGGTGCAGCGCGTAGCCGATCGCCACCCGCATGTCCGGGTAGCCGAGGTGCGCCTTGGTCGAGCCGTCGCAGAGCTGCACGAGCGCATGGATGATCGACTGCGGGTGCACGACGACGTCGATGCGGTCATACGGCGTGCCGAACAGGTGGTGGGCCTCCATCAGCTCGAGGCCCTTGTTCATCAGCGTGGCCGAGTCGATCGTGATCTTGCCGCCCATCGACCATGTCGGGTGCTTGAGCGCCTCCTCGACCGTGACCGTGCTGAGGTCCTGGCGGGCGCGGAACGGGCCGCCGGAGGCGGTGATGATCAGCCGCTCGACCACCCCGGGCGGCTCGCCGGTGAGGAGGTGATGCATCGCCGTGTGCTCGGAGTCGATCGGCAGCAGCTGCGCGCCGGTCGCCTCGGCCAGCGCGGTCACCAGCTCGCCGCCGACGACCAGCGACTCCTTGTTGGCGAGCGCGACGTCCATGCCCTCGGTCAGCGCGACGATCGTCGGGCCGAGCCCGGCGGAGCCCACGATCGCGTTCAGCACGAGGTCCGCGCCGGACTCCGCGACGAGCCGCACGAGCCCCTCCGGGCCGGCCAGCACCTCGCCGGCCGTCCAGGCCTCGGCGGCCTGCGCGGCGGCGTCGGGGTCGCTCAGCGCGACGCGGTCGACGCCGTGGTCGCGCGCCTGGGCGACGAGCGTCTCGTGCGCGCGGGCGGCCGAGAGGCCGACGACTTCGAAGGCCTCCGGCGAGCGCGACACGACGTCAAGGGCCTGGGTCCCGATCGAGCCCGTGGAGCCGAGGATGAGCAGCCGCTTCACCGGAGGGATTGTGGCAGCGGGATTCTCAGGCTCAGGTAATCTCGCGCGGCATGGCCGACGCGGTGGAGTCGTGGGACGCGTTCTTCAGCGACTTCTACCTGCGCGCCTACGCGGATGACGAGCGCCAGGGCGAGGCCGAGGCGCAGGCGCTCGGCGCGGCCCGCCTGAGCGGCTGTCCCGACGGCGGCGACCTGCTCGACGTGCCGTGCGGCTTCGGGCGCCACAGCGTGCCGCTGGGGCGTGCGGGCTACCGCGTGGTGGGCGTCGACCGCTCGGAGATCCTGCTCGGCGAGGCGCGCCGCCGCGCCGCGGGGGCGCGCTGGCCCAAGTTCGTGCACGCCGACTACCGGGGGCTCCCGTTCGCCGACGCCTCGTTCGACGCCGCGCTGAATCTCTTCACCTCGCTCGGATACCTCGGCGACGAGCAGGACACGCGCGTGCTGGCGGAGATCCGGCGCGTCCTGCGCCCCGGCGGCCGGCTCGTGATCGAGCTCTCGCACCGCGACGCGCTCGTGGCGCGCTTCCGCGAGCAGGACTGGCGCGCGCTGGGCGAAGGCCGCCTGCTCCTCGAGCAGCGCACGTTCGACCCGATCGCGGGCGTCGCGCAGAGCACCCAGACGGTGATCTACGGCACCGGCGAGCGCGAGTCGCGCACGTTCTCGGTCCGCGTCTACAGCGCCACCGAGCTGCTCGCGATGCTCACGCGCGCCGGGTACACCGACTGCCGCTTCTACGGCGACCTCGACAGCGCGCCGTTCTCGGTCACGACGCGCCTCGTCGTCGTCGCACGCACACCAGGGGTCTGACCCCTTTTGTTCGTCTACGCCGGCGCCGGCACCGCCCCGATCTGGACGAGCAGGCCGAGCATGTCCGCCTGCGACCAGCGCTCGACCACCGTGTCGCCGCGGAACCGCAGGATCGTGATGCCGGGCAGGGAGATCTCGGTGCCGGTCGGCGGGACGCCCATGAACTCGCCGATGTGCGTCCCGCCCATCGAGAAGCGGATCGTGCACGCGTCGCCGTCCCACAGGACCTCGTGGAACTCGAGCGGCGGCGAGCCGAACGCGGCGAAGATGCCCTCGTAGAACGCGCGCACCTGCGCCTTGTCGAACGGCTCCGGCGCGTAGCCGTGCAGCCGGATGCTCTCGTCGTAGATCAGGTTGAAGACGTTCGTGCGCTCGCGGGCTCCCAGCGCCACTCGATCTCGCGCGCCACGGCCGCCGCGGCGGCGTCGCCGAGCTCGCGCTGGACCAGATAGAGCGCGAGGTCGATGCCGGACGTCACGCCCGCGGCGGTGACGATGTCGCCGTCCTCGACGACGCGCTGCTCGAGCACCTCGGCGCCGGCGGCGCGCAGGTCGTCGAGCGCGGTGTGGTGGGTCGTGGCGCGCCGTCCGCTCAGCAGCCCGGCCTCGGCCAGCAGCATCGCGCCGGTGCAGACCGAGCCGATCGGCCCCTCGCGCCGGGCCAGGGCGGCCGGGATCACGCCGCGCTGGGCCTCCGCCCACGCGCCCTGCTCGCTGCGGCTGCTCCAGCCGCCGCCGGGCACGAGCAGGAGGTCGGGGTCGCCGAGCACGCCGTGCGGGACGATCCGCGCGCCGCCGTTGGAGACCACGAGCTCGCGCGGCTCGGCGGTCACGAAGGTGGTGTCCAGGCCGGCGCCGGTCAGCACCTCGAACGGGCCGAAGGCGTCCAGGTCGTCGAACCCGTCGTAGAGCAGGATCTCGATCGTCATGGCGGCGATCCTGCCGCCTGCTCCGTTCACCCGCGAGTGGCTGAAATGCCAATGTCCGATACGATCCTGCCAATGCACGAGATCGCCGTCCTCGCGCTCGACGCGGTCGTCACGCTCGATCTCGCGATCCCCGCGCAGGTGTTCGGCACGTATGCCGAGGCGCCGTACCGCGTGACGGTGTGCGCGCCGCGCCCCGGGCCGGTGCGCACCGCGGCCGGGTTCGACGTCGTCGCGAGAGCGGGCCTCGACGCGCTGGCCGCGGCGGACACCGTGATCGTGCCCGGCTTCACGCCGCACCTGCGCGCGCTCGACCCCGCGGTGCTCGACGCGCTGCGGACCTCGCCGGCGCGGATGGTCTCGATCTGCACGGGGGCGTTCGCGCTCGCCGCCGCCGGGGTGCTCGACGGCCGCCGCGCGACGACGCACTGGCGCGACGCCGCGGAGCTCGCGGCCCGCTACCCGCGCATCGACGTCGAGCCGGGCGTGCTCTACATCGACGAGGGTGACGTGCTGACCTCCGCCGGCGTCGCGGCCGGCCTGGACCTGTGCCTGCACATCGTGCGCCGCGACCACGGCGCGGCGCTGGCCGGCCGGATCGCGCGCCGCATCGTCGTCCCGCCCCACCGCGAGGGCGGGCAGGCCCAGTACGTCGAGCGCCCGGTGCCGGCGCAGCCCGACGGCTCGCTGGCCGCGACCCGCGCGTGGGCGCTCGGGCGCCTGCGCGAGCCGCTGAGCGTCCGCGACCTCGCCGCGCACGCGCACGTCTCCGAGCGCACGTTCGCGCGCCGCTTCGCGGCCGAGACCGGCGTCGCGCCGCACCGCTGGCTGCTCGCCCAGCGCGTGGACGCGGCGCGCCAGGCGCTCGAGACCAGCGAGGCGAGCGTCGAAGACGTCGCCCACGCGTGCGGCTTCGGCACCGCCGCGAACCTGCGCAAGCACTTCCGCCGTCACGTGGCGACGACGCCCACGGCGTACCGGCGGGCGTTCGCAAGCTAGATTCCCTGAGCATGCACGAGCACGCCTGGCGGGCTCCGCATCCCGCGCTCGCCCCGCACGTGGTCCACTATGTGGGCTTTCGGGAACGCTTCGACGGTCCGCTGCGGCGGCTCGAGGTGCCGTTCGGCGGCGTCCCGCTGATCGTGTCGTTCGGGCTCCAGCACCGGATGATCGAGGGCGAGCGCGCGTACTCGCGCACCTGCTTCGTGGCCGGCGTCCACGACCGCGCCGCGACGGTCGAGCACGACGGCGAGGCGTACGGGCTCGAGGTCTACTTCACGCCGCTCGGCGCGCGGCGCTTCCTCGGGGTGCCGGGCGCGGAGCTGACGAACCTCGTGGTGGAGCTCGAGGACGTGCTCGGTGCGCGGGCGCGCGAACTCGCCGCGCGGCTCGCCGAGGCGCCGGACTGGCCAACGCGCTTCGCGCTGATGGACGCCGCGATCGCGCGCCGGATCGCCGCGACCGCGCCGGTCTCGCCCGACGTCGAGTGGACCTGGCGGCGCCTGCGGGCCAGCGACGGCGCGGCGAGCGTGCACGAGCTCGCCGCCGAGCTGGGCTGCAGCCGGCGCCACCTCACCCGGCGCTTCCACGCGGAGGTGGGACTGGCGCCCAAGGCCTTCGCCCGCGTGCTGCGCTTCGACCGCGCGGCCAGGCTCCTGCGCGCCGGCGAATCCTGCGCCGAGGTCGCGTACACGTGCGGCTACTACGACCAGCCGCACTTCAACCGCGACTTCCGCGAGCACGCCGGCACCACGCCGGGCGACTACGTCGGGCGCGTGATCCACAACGGCGCGGGAGTGGCCGCTTGAGCCCCGAAGCGGTTCGCGACGCGCTCGCCCGCACGCTCGCCGAGGGCACGGCGCAGGTGCACTACACGCGCGACGGCCAGCTCTTCGGCGTCACCACGCAGCTCGACGCGCGCGGGACGATCGAGTTCCCGCTCGCCCGCCACCGCCTCGACGGCGAGGTCGTGGCCCGCCACGCCGGCTACATCCAGAGCGAGCCGTTCCACGAGATCGACGACAGCGGCGCCCAGTACGCCCCGGCCGAGGACGGGAGCTGGCACCGGCCGTTCGACGCGGCGCGGCCGTACCCGGGCCACTTCTCGCCGATGTGGCTGCTGCAGCTGCTCGGCGGCGCGGTCGCCGCCGAGCCCCACGGCGACAAGCTGCGCGTCACCGCGGACATCGTGGCGGCCGACGAGCGCTCGCCCCACGGCGTGCGCGCCGTGCCCGAGACGTCGCTGCGCGAGCTGCGGGCGCTCGAGTTCGACGTCCGGCTCGACGAGCAGGGCCGGATCGCCTGCATCTGCACCCACAGCCCGTTCGACGGCGTGCGCGTCGAGTTCCACGACTTCGGCGGGCCGCCGCCGGTCGAGCTGCCTTAGGGACCGGACGACTCGCGCCGCTGGAGCGGGCGGACGAACCAGAGCGTGCCGACGACGACCGCGGCGACGACCGGCGTGAGCCATACGACGGCGCCGTCGTAGAGCACGTCGGTGACCAGCGCCAGGGCCAGCACGATCGCCAGCGCCAGCAGCGCGAGACCGACGATCAGGTAGCCGTTGGCGGATTCGACGACGTAGGCGCGGTCTGACTTGTGGAAGCGCAGCCGGTGGATCGCGCTCGGCGCGATCAGGAAGAACGACGACGCCGCGGTGGTCAGCAGCGTCGCGAAGAACAGCCCCTTCTGCGTCGGCGTCACGCGCTGGAAGCCCTGCTGGAACGGCACCGCGAGCAGGAAGGCGAACAGGATCTGGACGCCCGGGAGCGCGATCCGGAGCTCGTTGAGGAGCTCCATCATCTGCCGGTCGCGCTTCTCCTGCTCGTTCACGACACGGCGAACCAGACGTAGTAGGCGGCGACGAGCGCGAACAGCGCGGCGTCGACGCGGTCCAGCGCGCCGCCGTGCGCGCCGAACAGGGTCCCGGTGTCCTTGACGCCCATGTCGCGCTTGATCAGCGACTCGAAGAGGTCGCCGACCGGCGCCGCGATCACGACGGCGACGCCGAGCAGCGCGGCGTGCAGGCCCGAGATCCAGTGCGGGTCGTACGTGCGCGTCCAGTACCAGACGACCAGCGTGCCGACGACCATCCCGCACGCCAAGCCCTCGACGGTCTTGTTGGGCGAGATCGTGGGCGCCAGCTTGCGCCGGCCGATCAGGCGCCCGCCGAGGTAGGCGAACGTGTCGCCGAAGAACGTCCCGAGCAGGACGGTGACCACGAGCGCGCCACCGTGCGGGAGCCCGCGCAGCAGTGCGGCGTGGGCGACGCCCATGCCGATCCAGGTGATCATCAGCAGCGTCACCGAGATGCTGGCGCTGATGCGCTCGCGCTGCGGCATCGCGACGGCCAGCCCGAACGTGAGCGGCACGGTCGCCACGAACACCATCAGCACGCTCTGCGTGGTCCCCCACGTGCCGGCCGCGGTCATCCCGAGCACGCCGATCATCGCCGCCAGCCGTACCGGCCGCGCGCGGGCGAACATCACCGACAGCTCGTGCACCGCGACGACCGCGAGCGCGCCGATGCCGAGCGCGAACACCCAGCCGCCGCGCCAGATGATCAGCACCGCGAACAGGGCGGCGGGGATCGCCACCAGCACGCGGGCCAACAGATCGGACTGCTTGCGCGGCTCGCGGCGGGCAGCGGCCATCAGCGTCCTCCGAACCGGCGCACGCGCGCCTCGTAGCTGGCCAGCGCGTGCTCGAAGTCCGCGCGCGAGAAGTCGGGCCACAGCACGTCGGTGAAGTGCAGCTCGCTGTAGGCGGCCTGCCAGAGCAGGTAGTTGGAGATGCGCTGCTCGCCGCTGGTGCGGATCAGCAGGTCCGGATCGTGCATCTCAGGCGCGTAGAGGAGCTTGCGGAACTCCTCCTCCCCGCCGCCGGTGTAGCGCGCGGCGGCGTCGAGGATCTCCGAGCGCCCGCCGTAGTTGAACGCCACGAACAGCGTCAGCCGCTGGTTGGCCGCGGTCTTGGCCTCGGCCCACTCCATCTGCTCGATCAGCTCGGGCAGCACGCCCTCGCGGCGGCCGACGAAGCGCATCCGCACGCCCTCCTCGTGCAGCTCGGGCGTCTCGTCGATGATGCGCGCCGAGAACAGCGCCATCAGCGCGTTCACCTCGTCCTGCGGGCGCGACCAGTTCTCGGTCGAGAACGAGTAGACGGTCAGCTCGCGCACGCCGAGGTCGACGGCGTCCTTGAGCCTGGCCTTGACCGTGTCGGCCCCGGCGCGATGCCCCTCTGCCACAGGGACGCCGTGCTGCTGGGCCCAGCGCCCGTTGCCATCCATGATGATGGCGACGTAGGTGGCGCTCACACCTCGAGGATCTCCGCTTCCTTGCCTTTCAGCAGGGCGTCGAGCTCCTTGACCTTGTCGTCGGTGAGCTTCTGCAGCGACTCCTCGGCGCGGTGCTCGTCGTCGGCGCCGGCCTCGCCCGCGTCGCGCAGCTCCTTGAGGTCGTGCATCACGTCGCGGCGGATGTTGCGCAGCGCGACCTTGCCCTCCTCGGTGATCCCGCGCACGACCTTGACGAGCTGGCGGCGCCGCTCCTCGGTCAGCTCCGGAACGACGAGCCGGATCAGCTGGCCGTCGTTGTTGGGCGTGAGCCCGAGGTCGGACTCCATGATCGCCCGCTCGATCGCCTTGATCGAGCTCTTGTCATACGGCTGCACGGTCAGCATCCGCGCCTCGGGGGCCGAGACCGTCGAGAGCTGGCGCAGCGGCGTCACCGCGCCGTAGTAGTCGACGTTGATGCGGTCCAGCAGCGCCGGGCTGGCACGGCCCGTGCGCACGGACTGAAACTTGATGCGCGTCGCGTCCACGGATTTGTCCATGTGCTCGCGCGCGTCCTGCAGCAGTTCGTCGATCACGTCGTCACCAGCGTTCCCACTCGATCGCCGGAGACTATCCGGTTGATGTTGGAGTCGTCGGCCATGTTGAAGACGTGGATGTTGAGCTCGTTCTCCATACAGAGGGTCAGTGCCGTGAGATCCATCACCTTGAGGTTGCGCTCGAGCGCCTCGCGGGCCGTGATCTCGGGAATGAACTCGGCCGACGGGTCCAGGTGGGGGTCCGCCGTGTAGACGCCCTCGACGCCGTTCTTGGCCATCAGCAGGACTTCCGCGTGCATCTCGATCGCGCGCAGGGCCGCCGCGGTGTCCGAGGTGAAGAACGGGTTGCCGGTGCCGGCGGCGAAGATGACGACGCGGCCCTTCTCGAGGTGGCGCATCGCGCGCCGGCGGATGTAGGGCTCGGCGACCTCGGAGATCGTGATCGCCGACTGCACGCGCGTGTGCACGTCGCGCTTCTCCAGCGCGTCCTGGAGCGTCAGCGCGTTGAGCACGATCGCCAGCATGCCCATGTAGTCGGCGGTCGCCCGGTCCATGCCCGAGGCCGCCTGCTGAAGCCCGCGGTAGATGTTGCCCGCCCCGAGCACGACCGCGATCTCCACACCGCGGTCGTGAACGGTCTTGAGCTGATCGGCGATCGCGCCGACCGTCTCCGGGTCCGTCCCGTACTCGAGCGGGCCCATCAGGGCCTCGCCCGACAGCTTGATCAGGACCCGTTTGAAGACGGGCTCGCCGAGGCTCACGGGAGTACCGGCCGTCGGCCGCCGCGCATCACGCCGCTCCGACCTCGAAGCGAGCGAAGCGCCGGATCACGACGTTCTCCCCGGTCGTGCCGGAGAGCTCCACGCGCATCTGCTCGATCGTCTTCTTGTCGTCGAGATGCTTGACGTGCACCTGGTTGAGCAGCACGACCTCGTCCATCCAGGCCTTGAGCTTGCCCTCGGCGATCTTCGGGCGGATGTGCTCGGGCTTGTCGGCGGCCTGCTGCTCGAAGACGCGCAGCTCGGCATCCTTGTCGGTCTGCGGGATCTCGTCCTCGGACACGTACCTGGTGGCCGGCGAGGCGGCGACGTGCAGCGCGATGTCGCGGGCGAACGCGACGAAGTCGTCGTTGCGGGCCACGAAGTCCGTGTTGCAGTCGACCTCGACCAGCACGCCGACCTTGCCGTTGTGGATGTAGGACGCCACGGTGCCCTCGGTGGCCTCGCGGCTGGCGACCTTCAGGGCCTTGTCGCCCAGGCGGACGCGCAGCAGCTCGAGCGCGGCGTCGTGGTCGCCGTTGGTCTCGGTGAGGGCGTTCTTGCAGTCCATCATGCCGGCGCCCGTGGCCTTGCGCAGCGCCGCGACCTGCTTGGCGGAGATGGGTGTGTCGCTCACTTCGCGTCCTTGTTCTCGTCGTTGTCGTCGGCCATCGGGGTCGTCTCGGCCTCGGCGGGCGCGGCCTCCTCGACCGGGGCGGCCTCGGCGGCGGTCGCGGGCTCGGCGGCCGTGGCGGGCTCGGCCGCGGCGGGCGCCGGCTCGGGCTCGGCCGCCGGGGCGGCCTCCGCGGCGGGCGCGGCCTCCGCCGCCGGCGCGGGCTCGGCCGCGGCGGGCGCCGGCTCGGGCTCGGCCGCCGGGGCGGGCTCGGCGGCCGTGGCGGGCTCGGCGGCCGGAGCAGGCTCCGCCGCAGGCGTCGGCTCAGCCGTCGCGGGCTCCGCCGGAGCGGCGACCTCGGCGGCCGGCGCGGGCTCGGGCTCCGCCGGAGCGGCCTCCGCGGCCGGAGCGGGCTCCGCCGGAACGGCCTCCTCGGCCGGGGCGGCCTCGGCGGCGGGCGCGGCGCTCGGCCGGAGCGGCCGGCGCGGGCGCGGCCTCTGCCGGGGCGGCGGCCTCCTGCACCGGCGCGGGCTTCGGGGCGCGCGTGCGCTGGCGCGGGGCCTCCTCAGGCGCCTCGGCGGCCTGCGCCTGGGCGGCCTCGGACGCCGCGTACTCGGCGGCCTCGCGGGCGGCCTGCTCCTCGGCCTCGCGGCGTGCGCGCTCCTCCGCCTCGCGGCGCTGCTGGGCCTCGGCCTCGGCGCGCGCCTGCTCCTCCTCCTGGCGGAAGCGCGACGCGGCCCTGCTGAACGACGTCGCCGATCGCGTGCGTGATCAGCGTGCACGCGCGGATCGCGTCGTCGTTGCCCGGGATCACGTAGTCGATGCCGTCCGGGTCGCAGTTCGTGTCGACCAGGCCGATGATCGGGATCCGCAGGCGCTGGGCCTCGCGGACGGCGATCGCCTCGGTCTTGAGGTCGATCACGAACATCGCGTCCGGGACGCGCTGCATGTTCTTGACGCCGCCGAGGTTGGCCTGCAGCTTCTCGAGGTCGGCCTCCGCGGACAGGCGCTCGCGCGTCGGCAGCAGCGAGAGCTGGCCCTCGGAGGCGTAGCGCTCGAGGTCGTGCAGGCGCTTGATGCGCGCGGACATCGTCTGGTAGTTCGTCAGCAGGCCGCCGAGCCAGCGGTGGTTGACGTACGGCATGTTCGCCGCCGTCGCGATGTCGCGGATGCCGTCGCGCGCCTGCTTCTTGGTGCCGACGAACAGCACGGTGCCGCCGCGGTGGGCCACCTCGGCCGCGAACCGCTGGGCCTGCTCGAGCAGCGCCTGGGTCTTCAACAGGTCGATCAGGTAGATGCCGCCGCGCTCGCCATGGATGAAGCGGCGCATCTTGGGGTTCCAGCGGCGGGTCTGGTGACCGAAGTGAACCCCGGCCTCCAGCAGCTCCTTGAGGCCGATCTCGGCCATGGAGTGACTCCTTGTGTAGATGACGATTGCGCCCGGGCAACGAGGTTCGCGGACCCGGCGCCAATCGCCGGGCAGGACCGCGCCCTCGGGGTTGCACGCCCGGGGTTGGGGACTGGTTGGAGAACAGTTTAGGAAAGTTTCTGCGGGCGCCTGCGTTCCGGTCCTTTGACGGGTCCGACCTGCGGCATCCCCTACTCCAGCAGGTCTGCCCGTCCCCCTGACGCCAGCCGGAGGGCCTCGCCGAGGTCCTCCGGCAGCGGCGCCCGCACCTCGACTGATGCCCCGGTTACCGGATGCTCGAACGCGAGCCGTGCCGCGTGCAGGAACTGGCGGGCCAGACCGTGGCGCCCGGCGTGGCCATATTCGGGGTCCCCCGCCACCGGATGCCCGATCGCCAGCAGGTGCGCGCGGATCTGGTGCGTGCGGCCGGTCTCCAGCGTCACCCGCAGGAGCGTGTCGCGCTCGAATACGCGCTCGATCTCGAAGTGGGTCACGGCGTGGTGCGGGTCGTCGGTCTCGGTCGAGAAGCGCGTGCGGACGCGCCGGTCGCGGCCCAGCGGTGCGTCGATCGTCCCCCGCCGGGCGGGCGGGCGGCCCTCGACGAGCGCGAGGTACTCGCGCGTGATCCGGCGCTCGCGCAGCGCCTGCTGGAGCTTGGAGAGCACGTCGCCGGAGCGGGCGAGCACGAGCAGGCCGGACGTGTCGCGGTCCAGCCGGTGCACGACGCCGGGCCGCAGCGGGTCGTCTCCGCCCGCGACGCGGCCGGCGAGCGCCTGCACCAGCGTCCCCTGCTCGTGGCCGGGACCGGGATGGACGACGACGCCGGCGGGCTTGTCGATCACGAACAGGTGCTCGTCCTCGTACGCGATCGTGAAGCGGGCCTGCTCGGGCGCCGGCGCGCGCGGCTCGTCGCTCGCCTCGACGTGGACCGTCTCCCCGCCGGCGAGGACGTGACGCTTGGGCCGCACGGTCCCGTCGACCGTCACGCGTCCCGCGTCGATCAGCTTCTGCGCCTTGGCGCGCGTGCCGGCCGTGCCGGCCAGGAAGACGTCCAGGCGCTCGCCCGCCGCCTCGCTCGGCACGCGCAGCTCAGCGCACACGTTCCAGCACGTAGATCAGCGTCAGCACCCCGAGCGTGATCGCGGCATCGGCGAGGTTGAACGCCGGCCAGTGCGGGAGCTTGGCGAAGTCGGTCACCGCCCCTTCGCGCGCGCGGTCGATCAGGTTGCCGGCGGCGCCGCCGAGCAGCATCCCGGTCGGCAGCCACACGAGCCGGCGGTGGATGTGGCTGACGTAGAAGTAGACGAGCGCGCCGAGCGCGATCAGCCCCACGAGCACGACCAGCGGGCCGCCGCCGGAGAACATGCTGAACGCGACGCCCGAGTTGCGCGTGTTGATCAGCTTGAAGAACGGGAGGACCTTGACCTCGTCGAACGGGTCGATCTGGTTGCGGACGATCGCCTTGGCCACCTGGTCGGCCACGACGACGATCACCGCGACCAGCACGGTCCGCAGCGTCGTCCTGCCGGCGCTCATCCGGGCCGGATCAGGCCTACGAGGATGCTGCCGCCGATCTGCAGCACCAGGATCGCCACGATCGGGCTGAAGTCGATCGGCCCGAACTGCAGGCCGAGCCGGCGGAAGATGCGCAGGAACGGGTTCGTGACGTCGCGCAGGAAGTCCAGCACCGCGTTCAGCGGGCGCGAGTACGGCATCCGCACGCCGAACGAGAACACCCACGAGACGATGATCCAGGCGAAGATGATCAGCGTGTAGACGGTGATGAGCGCCGACAGGAAGTCCGCGATGTCGCTGCGCGCCTTCATCCGAGCACCCGGTCCATCGCGTCCGAGAGGGCCGCGCGCACTCCACCGCGTTCCAGCGCGTCGAGGCCGCGGGCGGTCGTGCCGCCGGGGGAGGCGACCGCGCGACGGAGCGCGAGCGTGTCTTGGTGCGCGAGCAGCGCGGCGGATCCGGCCATGGTCTCTGACACCAGTGTGGCGGCCTGGGCCGCCGGCATGCCGTGACGTACCGCCGCGTCCGTCCAGGCCTCGGCCAGCAGCGCCACGTACGCGGGTCCGACGCCGGAGATCGCGCCGACCACGCCCATGAGCCGCTCGGGCACCTCGAGCACCGTCCCGACGCGGGCGAAGTGGGCCTTGATGGCCGCGTAGAGCTCGGTCGGCTCGGCCGGCCGAGCGAAGGCGATCACGCCCTGGCGCAGCGCCACGGGCGTGTTGGGCTCGGCCCGGAAGACGTTCGCTTCCGGGTAGGCGGACTGCACGTCCTGCACGGTGGTGCGCCCGAGCAGCGAGACGACGGTGCGGGCGGCCTGCGCCTGGTCGGCGACGTCGTCGAGCTGGTAGGGCTTGTGCGCCAGGATCACGACGTCGGCGCGCTCGGCGAGCTGCTCATTGGACAGCGCCTCGCCGCCGAGCTCGTCCACGAGCGCCTGCGCGTGCCCGGAGCCCGAGTCGGTGCAGAGGACGGGATCTCCCCAGCCCCGCGCCAGCGCGCGCGCCATGTTGCCCGATCCGATGAAGCCGACCTGCATCTGCGGCCGGTGAGTCTACGACTGGTTGAAGAAGCCCTTCTCGATCAGCGCCGCGCGCTCCTCGGCGGAGACCTCCACGTTGCGCGGAGTGAGGAGGAAGACCTTGTCGGCGATGCGCTGCATGCCCCCGTCGAGGGCGTACGTGAGGCCGGACGCGAAGTCGATCAGGCGCTTGGAGAGGTCGGCCTCGGACGCCTGCAGGTTGATGATCACGGGGACCGAGTCCTTGAACTTGTCGGCCACGTCCTGGGCGTCGTTGAACGACTTCGGGATCACGAGATGCACGCGGACCTCCCCGCGGCCGTTGGCGGCGCGGGAGGCCGTGCCGCCGACGGTCCGCAACTGCGTCGTGCGCCGGTCCGACGGCGATTCGTCGGCGAAGATGTCGTCGATCTCGTCGCGCCGGCGGCGGCTCGACAGGCGCCGCACATTGGGGCGCTCCTCGTAGCGGTTCGCGAGTTCGCGCTCGGGCTCGCGCTGCTCAGGCTCGTCGTCCTCGTAGTAGTCGCGGTTCTCGGCGAGGCCGAAGTAGACGAGGACTTTGCGGAAGGAGTTGCTCACGGCTCGGGGGTGACGTTCGGGGCAGGGAGAGCTTTCCCTGCAAGGGTCAAGTCTACGTGTACAGCGTCGTGCCGATCCGCACAATCGTTGCACCTTCTGCTGCAGCGACGGCGTAGTCCTGGCTGGTGCCCATCGAGAGCTGGGTCAGCCCGTGCTCGTCCGCCAGCTGTTTCAGGCGCGCGAAGTGCGGGCGGCTGAGCTCCGGATCGGCGGCGAACGGCGGCATCGTCATCAGGCCGGTGACCTTGACGGTCGCCCGCTCGAGGTAGGTGGCGATGTCGGCGGGCGCGATCCCCGCCTTGTCGGGTTCGCCGGCGACGTTGACCTCGAGCAGGATCTCGGTGCTTGCGTTCCCGTACTTTTCGAGCTGCGCCAGCGCGGACTCCGAGGCGACCGAGTGGATCAGCGTCGCGTAGGGCAGGATCTGCTTGACCTTGCGCGACTGCAGCTGGCCGATGAAGTGCCACGTGAAGTCGGGATAGGCGGTGGCTTTGGCCTCGAGGTCCTGCGCGCGGTTCTCGCCGAGCAGCGTGAGTCCGGCCTGCGCGAGCGTGCCGAGCTCCTCGAGCGGGACGTACTTGACGGCCGCGAGGATCTGCACGTCGCCCGGATCGCGCCCGGCGCGGGCGATCTGGTCCTTGACGCGCTCGAGGTTCTCGCGGACCGTGTCCGCCTGGAGGCCGGTGATCAGGCGCGGCACACGACCCCCGCCTGGCGGCCGGTGACGCCGCCCGAGCGCCGGTGCGAGAAGAAGCGCTCGTCGCAGATCGTGCATAGGCCGGTGTCGAGGACCTGCTCGACCCCGGCCTCGTGCAGCTGGACCGCGGCGACGGCCGCGAGGTCCAGGTTGCGCCCGCCGTCGGCGCGGGCCTCGAAGCGCGTGAACTGCCGGTGGACCTCCTCACCGACCTCGTAGCAGCAGCCGCGGGCGCCGGGGCCGATCGCGGCGATGATCGGTCCGGCTCCGCCCACCTCTCTGAGCGCCCTGACGCCCTCGGCGACGATCCCACCGGCCAGCGGGCGCCAACCGCCGTGCAGCGCGGCGACCGCCGTGCGCGTCGCAAGCAGGATCGGCAGGCAGTCGGCGGTGAAGACGAGCGCGGGGGCGTGCACGAGCGCGGTGGCCTGGCCGTCCTCGTCGCTGACGGCGGTCGTGGGCGCGTCGGCGCGGCGGACGGCCGCGCCGTGCACCTGGCGGCCGAAGCAGAAGTCGTGCCACGCGCGGCCGACGATCCCCCCCAGCCGGCGGCGGTTCTCGCGCACGTTGTCCGGCTCGTCGGCGGTCAGCAGGCCGAGGTTCAGGGAGTCGTACGGCCCGCTCGACACGCCGCCGCGGGCGGTCGAGAACACGGCGCGCGCGCCGGGCAGGTCGGCGACGATCTGGTCGTCCTCCCAGCGGAACGGGCTCGGCAGGTCCACGTGGGAGAGGGTAGATTGGTCGCCGCATGAGCCTCACGCCGCCGTAGCCCCGGGCGCCGGCCGCGCCGCCCGCTCGCACGACGCGAGTCCTGTTCGAAGGAGGTTTCATGTCGGTCTACACCGCGCTGCTGGCACGGCGCGGCGCGCGGGCGCTGGCCCTCGCGTGCACGCTGGGGTGGCTCTCGTTCTCGAGCCTCGGGCTCGCGATCGTGCTGCTGATCTCGCATCGCACGGGCTCGTTCGCGACGGCCGGCGCCGCCGTGGCCGCGTTCTCGGCCTGCGCGGGCGTGCTCGCCCCGCTGCGCGGGCGGATCATCGACACGCGCGGCGCGACGGCGCTCGTGGGGTTCGGCGTCGCGCACGCGGCCGGGCTGGTCGTGCTGCTGGTCGCGCCCGACTCACTCTCGGTCCTCGCCGCGGGCGTCGCCGGCGCGGTCGCGCCGCCGCTGATCGCGACGGCACGCGCCACCTGGCCGCGCGTCGCCGGCCCCGAGCTGACGCGCGCGGCGCACGCGCTCAACGCTCTGCTGGGCGACGCCGGCGCGGTCCTCGGCCCGGCGCTGACCGGCATCCTGGCCGCCACCTTCGGCCCCCCGGCAGCGCTCGCCGCCCTCACGCTCGGCCCACTGGCGGGCACGCTGATCGTCGCGCACGAACAAAAGGGGTCAGACCCCGATCGTTCATCCGGCTCCGGTTGCGCGCGCAACGACGAACAAAAGGGGTCAGACCCCGATCGTTCGTCTGGGTTGCGGACGGTCGTGCTGGTTGAGGTGTGGCTGGGCGTCGGGCTCGGCGCGCTCGAGGTCGCGGCGCCGGCGCTGGGCGGCGCCGGCGGCGCGATTCCGCTGGCGGCGTTCGCCGCGGGCAGCGTGGGCGCGTCGCTGTGGAGCGGGCGCAGCGGCGCCGACGCCGACCGGCGGTTCGTCGGCGGGACCGTCGCGCTCGCGGCCGTGCTGGCGTTCTGCGCGCTCGCGCAGAGCGTGGCGGCGCTGGCGGCCGTGCTGCTCGTCGCCGGCGCGGCCTACGGCGTGCTGAACGTCGGCGTGCTGGAGCTGCTGGACGTCGTCGTCGCCCCTGAGCGCGCGGTGCAGGCGATGACCTGGCTGACGAGCGCGGGCGGGCTCGGCGTGGCGGTCGGCGCGGCGCTGGGCGGGCACCTCGGCACCGACGCGACGCTGCTCGCCGCGGTGGCCACGGCGCCCGGCGCGCTCCTCGCCGCCGGGCGCCGCGGCACGCTCAGGGGCTCGTGGTCGCGAGCGTGAGCGTCAGCGTCGTCGCGTACGTCCCGGTGCGCAGCGCATCGCTCGCGCCGATCGGCTGCCGGAACGTGATGCCGACCAGGGCGTTCGACACCGGCGCGTCCCACGTCACCGGCACGCCGAGGACCTGCAGCGGCTGCGGGAGCGAGAACGCGCCGTTGGACAGGTGACCCGGCGGCGAGACCGCGAGCGTCGCGTCGCCCGCGGTCGAGATCACGCCGGCCGTGGTGGTCGCCTCGTACGTCCGCGCGACGCCCGGCGTGAACGCGCCGAAGCTCGCCGACCCGACCGTCAGCGCCAGCGTCGCCGGCACCGAGCCGCCCGCGCCGCCCGCGGCCGCCGTCTGCGCGTACACCTTCGCCTCCCCGTACGGGACCAGCGTGACCGGGCCGACGAGCCCGTAGGCCTGCCGCTTGCCGGTCGCGTACGCGATGTCCTCCGACCGCAGCCGGTTGTTGAGCGTCGTCGCGACCTCGACCGTGATGGTGTTGCTCCCGCGCACGAGGTACGGGCCGAGGTCGACCGCGGTGTCGAGCTGGTCGGCGGGCGGCAGCGCGCGACCGTTGACGGACACCCGGAACGTGTCGAACACCTCGCCGAGGTCGAGCATCGCGCCCGCCGCTGAGCCGTCCCAGTCGACCGTGGTGGTGTAGCGCCCGATCCCGGACACGTCCTGCAGCTCGGGGATGTCCGGCCACGCCTTCAGCCCGTCGAGCGTCAGCGAGTGCGCGCCGTGGAGCGTCTGGGTCGGCGTCGCGCCGGGCAGCCAGTCGTCGACGTCGAGCCTCCAGTGCGTCAGCGGCCGCGCCGCGGGCACGGCCGGGATCGTCGTCGCGACGGTCCGCCCGTCGGAGAGCGTCGTCGTGTACGTGCCGCCGGCGCGGTCGCGGACGACGAGGTCGCTGCCCGCCGCGCGCACCGCGTCGGCGTCACTCACGACGGCGTGCACGGGCAGCGGCGCGAGCGCGTGGCCGAGGACGAGGATCTCGGTCTGGCCGGGCTTGAGCAACACGTGCGTCCGCAGCCGTCCGCCCGTGACGCTGTAGGCCGCCACCGGGACGAGCCGGCCCGTCCAGGCATCGGCGACGTAGGGCACCGCGGCGGGATCGGTCATCGCGAACGTCGCGTCGACGTCGGTCGCCACGGTCGCCGAAGTGTTCGCGAGCAGGTAGTCGTCCTGGCCGCCGTCGACCCGGTGGGCGACCTGCATCGGCGTCACGGGATACTCGACGTCGCGCTGCACGCCGAGCGCGGCCAGCGCCGTCGGGATGCCGCTGCGATCGCCCACCGAGCGGACCGACGGCTGGGCGAGGATCTGCGCCACGAGACCCTTGAGCGTGTCGTTCTCGCCCGGCTTGGCCAGCCCCGGCACGACCGGGTTCGTCCAGTCGCCCACCAGCACGACCGGAAGCCCGGCCCGAGCCCAGTCGAGCAGCTTCTGGGCCGTCGCGACGCGGAGCATGATCCCGCGCCCGAACGCGACGTCGCCCTCGAGCACGAGCGCCTTGAAGGCCGGCCCGTCGGGCGCCAGCCGCCGGTCGCGCACCGTCGCGCTCGGGAGGTCGAGCATCGACTCGGAGATCGTCTCGTCCGTCCAGCCGAGCTGGTTGCCGCCGTCCTTGAGCACCTGCGACGCCTCGCGCGAATCGGCGCTGAAGAACGGCGCGCCGTAGCCCGCGGCGACGTAGCCCGTCTGCACCAGCACGGCCGCGTCGACCTTGTTGGTGCCGGACTGCATGACCTCCTGGTTGCGGGCGAAATAGCCCGCGATGTCGGAGACGTGCGCCCAGGTGGGATCGCGCGGGCCCCAGGACTCCCCGTAGCCGGCCACGCCCTTGAGCGGCGAGAACGCCGAGAAGCCCGGCCAGCGCGCATCCGGCGTGGTCGCGTAGGAGAAGCCGTGGAAGACGTTCTGGTTCACACCCGCGGTGAACATCGGCGCGAGCTTGCGCAGCTCCGATTCCCAGGTCGTGCTGTACGCGCCGCCGGCCGTGGCACCCGCCTCGTTGGAGAGGATCGTGTTACCGGCCATGTCGCGGCCGCCCTCCTCGCGCCGGTAGTCGTCGAGGTTCTTGAACCCCAGCGACTCGCCCTCGGGGATGTCGAGCAGCGAGGACGCCTGCATCGCGTCGGTCTGGAGCCCGTACGGCTGCACGCGCAGCTTGAGGCCGAGGCCGTTCGCCCACGCCTTCAGCGGCAGCAGATGGTTGTCGTTGTAGAGATCGGTGAGCACGAGGTTGATGTCGCGCCGCACGCTCGCCGACGTCGTCGCGTCGTAGTTGAACACCGCCTTCTCCGCGTTCTTGGCCACGAGCGGCAGGTACGGGAGCAGCGAGTAGCCCGTGCGCTGCTGGAACTCCTGCGCGAAGCCCGGCGTCCACAGCGCCGACGTGGTCTCGAGCTCGAGCGAGTCCTCGAACAGCGCGCCGCCGGCGTCTCCGATCAGCGACCGAACGGCGGGCGTGAGGATGTGCGACTCCCAGAAGTCCGTGATCGCCTGCGTTCCCGCCCGGCTGAAGTGGTCGACCACGTAGGACGTCGGCGTCGTGTGCGGGCCGCCCTCGGGCTGCTGGGCGGAGCCGCGCTCCCAGTAGGAGATCAGGATCCAGCTGCCGTCCGCCGGCGCCGTCCAGTCGACGCTGCCGTCGGCTGCGATCGCGACGTTCTGGATCGAGGCGCCGTCCAGCGTGTAGGCGGTCTTCGGCGGCGCGCCGGGCGTCGTGACCCGCGCAGCCTGCACGTAGAGCAGCTTCTGCTGGGTCACGCCGGCCGCCGGCGCCAGCGCGGGAGCCGGCGCTGCACCGCTGAACCTGGCGCCCGGAGCGACGCTCGCAATCCCGTAGGCGAGCTCCTTGATCGCGCCGGCGCTGTCGGGCGTGATGCTCGGCACGGCGGCGGGCCAGGACGGGCCCACGGTCAGGTCGATGGTCATCCCGCGCGCCTTCGCGCGTTCGAGCGCGGCCTGGACCGCGGAGGTCCACGCCGCGGTGCCCCAGCCATGGCCTGCGGGATCGAGCGCGACGGTCGAGCTGTGGTGCACGTCGGCGATCTCCGCGCCGCCGAAACCGGCGTCGGCCATCTGGTCGAGCTCGTTCTGGATCTCCGCGTTGTCGACCAGCGCGTTCGGCCACCACCAGCGGAACTTCGGCTGGTACTGCCGCGCCGGCGCAGCGAACCGCTCGGCGAACGTCGCGGCCTGGGCCGGCGCAGCGGCCAGCGCAGCCATGGCGACCGCCACGGCAAGGGCTCGTTTCACGCCCTCTCCTCTCTCTCCGAGTGAGTTCGTGACTATATGATTGCTTTAGGACTCTGTCAACACCAAACGATCACCGGCGGTCACGGATTTACGGTCGATAGCGTGAACGTCAGCGTGGTGCTGTAGCTCCCGGTGCGCAGCGCGTCGGTCGCGCCGATCGCCTGCCGGAACGTGATCGGCACCAGCGCGTTCGAGACCGGCGCATCCCACGTCGCCGGCACTCCGAGCACCTGCAGCGGCTGCGGCAGGGAGAACGCGCCGTTGGTCAGGTGACCCGGGTCCGAGACGCTGAGCGTCGCGTCGCCGGCGGTGGAGATCACGTTCGCGCTCGTGGTCGCGTCGTAGGTCCGCGAGACACCCGGCGTGAACGCCCCGAAGCTCGCCGGCCCGACGGTCAGCGCCAGCGTCGCCGGCACCGACCCGCCGACACTCCCCACGGCCGTCGCGGGCACCTGCGCGAGCGCGGTCGCCGAGGCGAGGTCTGCGTCGCCGTAGCGGTCAGACAGCGTCACCTTGACCGGATAGGCGTACGGCGCGGCATACGTGTGCGTGCCGCTGATCGACCCGCCGCTCAGCGTCCCGGCGCTGGTCGTGCCGTCGCCCCAGTCGATCGTCGCGGCGAACGCGGTCCCGAGCGCGTCCGGCGGGATGCTGACCGATGCCACCGGCCCGCTGTAGGCGACGCCCGGCGCGAGCGTGAGCGCCACCGGCGTCAGCTGCGGCGCCGCGTAGGCGGGCGAGGCGACGTCGCCGACCGCCAGCGAGCTGGCGACCGTGCCGAGGTTGACGAGCTTGACCGCGCCGAGCCCGCCGGCGCCCTCGTTGGTGACCGCGATCGCGAGCGTGTTGTGGCCGTGCAGGCGCAGGATGCCGCTCGGCAGCACGAACGTGTGCTGCGGCCCGACGTCGTTGATGTACTGGCCGAGGTTCCAGCCGTTGACGAAGATCAGCGCGCGGTAGGCCTTGGTCGCCGCGTCCGTGATGTTCAGGCCCAGCGAGGTGTCGGTCCCCGCCGGCATGTCGAGGTCGAACGTCGTCCGGTACCACGCCGAGCCCGGGTTGGCGTCGCTGTTGGGGAGCGAGACCGGCGCCCAGCCCGTGTCCGGGTAGCCGGCCAGGCTCCAGCCGGCGCGCTCGCCGTAGAGCCCGCCGGCGTTGACGACGCCGCGGACGCTGTCGGTGATGTCCTCGCCGCCCTGCGTGCCCTGGATCTTCCACGCGATCGGCGCGCTCGAGCCGGTGAACGTGGCCGCGGTCATCCCGCGCGCGTTCTTGAACGCGTCGTTGACGCCGCCGTCCTCCTCGTGGCCCATCATGTCGACCATCACCGCGAGCTTGTGCGGACCCGCGGTCTGGAGCGCGGCGGGGATGTCGAACGTCGCGGTGGCCGCCCACGTGGCGGTCGTGGCCTGGCCCGAGGTCGGGATCGGGGTCTGGTTGTAGCCGAGGTAGCGGCCGTCGAGCCACGCCTGCAGCACCCCGACCGTGCCGGTCTGGTAGCTCAGCTTGACCTGCGTCGCGCCGGCCGCGTCGCTGTAGGTGCCGCGATACCAGACGTCGCCGTAGTGGAAGCCATAGTCGTCGGAGAAGAGCACCTTCTGCCCGGCCGGGACGGCGGTCCGCGAGTTCGAGCTCGTCTTGTCCGCGTTCGCCCAGGACGAGTCGTCGAAGTCCGGCTGGGCCTCCGGGCTCTCGGCGTGGTAGCGCCAGCCCGTCAGCTCCGGGAGGGTGATCGCGGGCGCGCCGCCGACCGCGCCGAGCAGGCTCCCGCTGGCCGTCGGCGTCGTCGCGACGGCGGCGCCGTTCCACGTGAGCCGGGTGACGCCGTCGGGCGCCCAGGCCTCGAGGTCGGCGGGCGCCGAGGTGTCGCCGGTCAGCGCGAGCGTGTCGCCGTTCACGGTCGCCGAGCGCACGAGCGACGGCCCGCGCACGATCGCCGGGCCGCTGCGCCAGAGCGTCGCGACCGCGGCGTCGTCGGCCGCCAGCAGCAGCAGCGGGTGCGCGCCGCCGATCCTGATCTGGGTCAGGCCGTTGAGCGGGTAGTCGATCCGCAGGTCGCCCTTGGCCGCGTCCCACGCGACCGTCACGCCGGCCGGCGCGTCGACCGGCGGCTGGCTCGCGTAGCGCAGGACGGTCTCCCCCGTCTGCCCCGTTCGGCCCTGCACGATCGCCACGTCCTGGCCGCCGATGTGCGCGTGGGTCATCAGGTCCGCGGTCGTGTAGACGAGGTGCTGGGACTCGAGGTCGTAGTTGGCGACGAGCGCCTTCATGTCCTCGCCGTTGAGTTCGAGCGTGCCGGACTGCGGGATCGTGTAGTCGCCGTCCGGCGTGCTGATTCCGAACGTGAACTTGAGGTCCGACGAGCTCTGGGCCGTATGGCGCGGGAAGTAGACGTGGGTCTGCGTGTCCGGGTTGACCAGGTGGTAGACCTTCACGCCGGGGTCTGAGGCGGTCACGGTCCCGACCTTGTCGAGCTTGGACAGCGGCTTGACCGCCTGGACCATGTAGCCCATCGCCTTCATCGGCGCGGTCTTGTCCACGCGCGCCTGGCGGGCCTCGTTGAACGCCGCGCCGTAGTCGTAGGACGTGTAGACGACCGGCGCCGGCAGCCAGCCCCAGTTCGTCCCGCCGAACGTCATGTAGATGTTCTGGATCTTGATGCCGTTGGCGATGTTGGTCAGGTAGTAGTCGCGCTCGTAGGCGCTGCTCTGGCGGCGGGCCTGGCAGTCGTAGCCGCCGCCGCCGAACAGCCGGTCGCCCCACGGGTCAAACCAGCCGCCGCCGAACTCGGCGATCAGCCCCGGCGTGTTCGGCGAGGCGGTCGCGCCGCCCGTGGCCCCGCCGGCGCCGAAGTAGCCCCAGTCGGGCGGCGTCGCGGGCGTGCCGGGGTTGCCGCTGGTCGAGCACGTGCCGCCGGGGTAGCCGTCGAATCCGTACAGGTTGGGGCCCGAGAGCGTGTCCGCGCCGGTGAACGCGCCCGGCACCCAGAAGCCGTTGCGGCCCTTGTCGTTGTGGAAGATCGGGACCGTGATGCCGTCGGCACGCGCCTTGTCGTACAGGTGCTTCATGTACTGGATGCCGGTCTGGCTCGTGACGTTGTTGGCGTACTCGTTCTCGATCTGGTAGAGCAGGACGGGGCCGGTCCCGTTCGTGACCTGGTGGCGCGCCAGCACCGCGTCGATCGCCGACTGGTACTGGTCCGTGTAGCTCATGTAGGTGGCGTTGTTGGTCCGCGCCGTGCCGGCCTTGGTGGTCAGCCAGCCGGGGAAGCCGCCGCCGTCGACCTCGGCGTTGATGTACGGGCCGGGCCGCGCCATCACGTACAGCCCGACGTCGTTGGCGATGTCGAGGAAGCGGTCCATGTCGCGGACGCCGCTGAAGTCGTAGACGCCCGGCTTGGGCGAGTGATACGCCCAGTCGACGTAGATCGAGACGCCGTTGTAGCCGTTGGCCTTCATCTTCTCGAGGATGTCCCGCCACAGGTCCGGGTTGGGAAGGCGGAACGGGTGGAACTCGCCCGACCAGAAGAACACGCGCTGGCCGTCGACCATCACCGAGTACTTGTCCCACGTGACCGTGTGCGTGGCCGCCTGCGCGGACGGCGCGCTGCTCAGCGCGAGCGCGAGCACGGCAAAGCACAGCACCAACCTGGCGCGCATCTGGACCTCTCCCCTCCACTGAGCGAACGTGTTCGAGTTATAGATGCGAAGGAAAAAGTTGTCAAACAGAACCCAAAGGGCTCACGCACCTTCGCTTTCGTAAGTCGCGCTGGCGAGCTGGGTCGCCCGGTCGGGGGCATCGCCGTCGAGCATCGCGACCGTCGCGCGCTCGAGCCCCGCCCCGACCTGCGCGCCGGTCAGGCCCTCGGCGATCAGGTCGTCGCCGGTGATCTGCAGGCGGCGGTGGCGGACGTTCTCGAGCCAGCGGCGCGCGCCCGCGTGGCCCGCCGCGGCCAGCAGCTCGGCGGTCTCGGGGCGCTGGCGGCGGAACAGCTGGTACAGGTCGGCGTCGCTCGCGGGCGCCGCCGCGGCGAGCCGCTCGAAGTTCGTCGCGGCCGCGACGATGATGTCGCGCTCGCGCGCTGCGAAGGCGAGGACATCGAGCTTGGCCGCCAGATCCTGGACCCCGACGCACGCCGCCGCCAGGCCGAGCGGGCCGCGCGGCGCGTAGGGCGGAACCTCGAAGCCGTCGCCGAACAGCTCGCGGGCCAGTCCGAGTGCGGCGAGCAGCTGCAGCGCCTGGGGCTGTGGCTCGTCGAGCGCCAGCCGCAGCTCGCGGCCCGCGCGGTCGCCGGTGACCGTCCGCAGCAGCGCCGGCTCGACCGGGGCGTCGGCGGTGAAGCCCAGCCGGGCGGCGTAGCGGACCATCCGCAGCATGCGCGTCGGGTCGTCCTCGAAGGAGCGCTCGTGCAGGACCCGCAGGCGCCGGGCGGCGAGATCCTGGTCGGCGGACGGCCACGAGATGCGCATGCCGTCGGCGAGCCGGACCGCCATCGCGTTGACCGTGAAGTCGCGCCGCGCGAGGTCCTCCTCCAGCGTGGCGCCGAGCTGGACGTCCGGCAGCGCGCCGGGGCGCGCGTAGGTCTCGCGGCGCGCCGACGCGACGTCGAACTCGTAGCCCCCGGCGCGCACCGTGGCCGTGCCGAAGCGCTCGTGGACGGTCAGCTCTCCCCCCACACGCGCCGCGGCGCGGTGCGCGACCGCGATCGCGTCGCCCTCGACGACCAGGTCCAGCTCGCGCGCGACGGCGCCCAGCAGTACGTCGCGCACCGCGCCGCCGACCACGTACACGGGCTCGTCGGCCACCGCCGGCAGCACGATCTCCGCCCCCGGGGCGGTCTGGAGACGCTCGAGCAGGTCCACGCCCAGATGTTCCATCAACCGCGGCCTCTACCCTGCTTCGACCATGTCGGCCAGGAAGAAGCTGCTCCTGGGCGCCGCCGTGGTGCTCGTCGTGCTGGTGGGCGCCGGCGCGGTGTTCGCGCTCACCCGCTCGGGAGACGTCTCGCACCCGGACGTCGAGTTCCACGCGGAGCCGACGCAGACGCCCGTCCCCGACGCCACGGAGCCGCCCAAGGGCTCCAAGGCGCCCGATCCGCTGCGCAACTTCGTGTGGGCGTACTACGGCTACTCGCAGGACCGGCGCCACTACCTGCCCGCCTCGACGCTGCTGCACCCGCCGTTCCGGCGCGTCTGGACGCTCCCCGGCAAGACCCTGCTCGAGTTCCCGCCGGTGATGGCCGAGGGCAAGCTGTTCCTGCTCAAGAACAACGGCGCCGTCTACGCGATCGACAAGAAGACCGGCAAGGTCGTGTGGAAGCAGAAGGTGGGCGTGCTGGCCGCGGCGTCGCCCGCCTACGGCAACGGCCGCGTGTTCGTGACGCTGCTCTCGCGCGGCAACACCAAGGCCGGGCTCGTCGCGGCGCTGGACGCCAAGACCGGCAAGGTCCTGTGGCGGCGCCTGCTGCCCTCGCGCACCGAGTCCTCGCCGGTGTTCGACAACGACCGCATCTACTTCGGCTCCGAGAACGGCACGGTCTACGCGCTGCTGGCCGCCGACGGCAGCGTCCGCTGGACGTTCAAGGCGTCCGGCGCCGTCAAGTGCGCGCTGGCGCTGGCCGACGGCAAGCTCTACTTCGGCGACTACTCGGGCCGCGTCTACGCGCTGCACCAGGCCGACGGCACGCGCTCGTGGTCGACCGGCACCAAGGGCTCGACGTTCGGGCTGCGCGCGGGCCAGTTCTACTCGACGCCCGCGGTCGCCTACGGGCGCGTGTTCATCGGCAACACGGACGGCAAGATGTACTCGTTCGCGTCCGACAGCGGCAAGCTGGCGTGGACCAGGAGCACCGGCGGCTACGTCTACTCGTCGCCCGCGGTGGCGAACGTGGGCGCCGGCCCGACCGTCTTCTTCGGCTCCTACGACGGCAGGTTCTACGCGCTCGACGCGCAATCGGGCAAGGTCAAGTGGACGCACTCCGACGGCGGCAAGATCTCGGGCGGCTCGACCGTGGTGGGCGACGTCGTGTACTACTCGAACATCGGCAAGCGCGACACCACGGGGCTCGGCGCGCGCACCGGCCGCACCGTCTTCCACATGGGCCGCGGCGCGTTCAACCCGGTGATCTCCGACGGGCGCACGATCTTCCTGACCGGCTACTCGTCGCTGTACGCGCTCAGGCCGGTGGGCGGATAGCGATCCCCGCGGCCGCGAGCGCGTCCTTGACCTCGGGGATGCGGTACAGGCCGTAGTGGAAGATCGAGGCGCACAGCACCGCGTCCGCGCCCGCGTTGAGGCCGTCGATCAGGTGCTGGGGCTCGCCCGCACCCCCGGACGCGATCACCGGCACGTCGACGGCCTCGGCGATGCGGCGGGTGAGCTCGAGCTCGTAGCCGTCCTTGGTTCCGTCGCGGTCCATGCTGGTCAGCAGGATCTCGCCGGCGCCGCGCTCGACGCCCTCGCGCGCCCAGCGGATCGCGTCCTTGCCGGTCGGCGTGCGCCCGCCGGCCACGAACGCCTCGTAGGAGCCGTCGGCGCGCCGCTTGGCGTCGATCGCCAGTACCACGCACTGCGCCCCGAACACGCGCGCGAGCTCGTCCAGCAGCTCCGGCCGCGCGATCGCCGCGGAGTTGACGCTGACCTTGTCCGCGCCGGCGTCGAGCACGGCGTGCGCGTCGGCCACCTCGCGCACGCCGCCGCCGATCGTGAACGGCACGAACACGTCGTCGGCGGCGCGCCGGGCCAGCTCGACGACCGTCGCGCGCTTGTCCGAGGTCGCCGTGATGTCCAGGAACACGAGCTCGTCGGCGCCCTGCGCGTCGTAGTGCGCGGCGAGCTCGACGGGGTCGCCGGCGTCGCGGATGTCGATGAACCGCGTGCCCTTCACGACGCGCCCGGCGTCGACGTCCATGCACGGGATCACGCGCTTGTAGTGCACTAGGAGTCGAGCGCGGCCTGGCCCTCGGCCACGCTGAAGCGCTTCTCGTAGAGCGCCTTGCCCGCGATCACGCCCGCGAGGTTGACCTGGCGCAGCCGGGCCAGCTCGCGCAGGTGCTCGAGCGTGCCGATCCCGCCCGAGTACAGGAAGCGCCCGCGCACGACGCCGGCGAAGCGCTTGACGTCCTCGAGGTCCGGCCCGGTCAGGCGGCCGTCGCGCGAGACGTCGGTGTAGACGAACGACCGCACGCCGCGCGCGCCCAGGCGCGAGACGGCCTCGGCGGCGGGGAGCTGCGTCGTCTCGGTCCAGCCGGACGTGGCGATCATGCCGTCCCTGACGTCGACGGCGACGACGATCCGCGGCCCGAACGTCGCCACGATCGCGTCGAGGAAGTCGATGTCGCGGAACGCGGCGGTGCCGATGACCGCGCGCTCGGCCCCGGCGCGCAGCGCGTCGCGCACGGCGTCGACCGTGCGCAGCCCGCCGCCGTACTGGATCGGGATGCCGGTCTCGGCCGCGATCCGGCGCAGGTGGTCGAGCGAGTGCGGCTCGCCGTGGCGCGCGCCGTCGAGGTCCACGACGTGCAGGAAGCGCGCGCCGGCCTCGACCCACGAGCGGGCGGCGGACAGCGGATCGTCGTGGTAGGTCGTGGCCTCGTCGAAGCGGCCCTCGACGAGCCGGACGGCCTTGCCGTCCATGATGTCGATCGCCGGGTAGAGGATCATGCGACCGCCACCGCGGCCAGGCGGGCGAAGTTCGCGAGCATGCGCAGGCCGTCGCGCGAGGACTTCTCGGGATGGAACTGCGCCGCCATCACGTTGCCGCGCTCGACGATCGACGCGAAGCGCTCGCCGTACTCGCTCTCGCCGACCACGTCGGACGCGTCCGACGGGCGGCACGCGTAGGAGTGCACGTGGTAGAAGGCCGCGGCGGCGCCGAGCCCGTCGGTGAGCGCGGCAGGGCGCGCGAACGTCACGAGGTTCCAGCCGATGTGCGGCAGCCGCGGGCCGTCGAGCCGCGTCACCGTCCCGGGCAGGATGCCGAGGCCGGGCGCGCCCTCGTGCTCGGTCGTGGACTCGAAGAGCAGTTGCATCCCGAGGCAGATCCCGAGCAGCGGCACGCCGGCGCCCGCGCGCTCGACCAGCACGTCGCCGAGGCCCGTGCGCTCGAGGTTGCGCATCGCCTCCGGGAACGCGCCGACGCCCGGCAGGATGATCGCCTCCGCCGCGCGGATCGCGTCGTGATCGCCGGTGATGACCGAGGCCGAGCCGACGTGCGCGAGCGCCGTCTCGACGCTGCGCCGGTTGCCCATCCCGTAGTCGGCGATCGCGATCACAGCACGCCCTTGGTCGACGGGATCCCGGTCTCGGTGGGATCGATCGCCACCGCGGCCCGCAGCGCGCGGGCCAGCGCCTTGAAGCACGCCTCGATCATGTGGTGCGCGTTCGTGCCGGCCTGCAGGTCCAGGTGCAGCGTGAGCCGCGCGGCGCTCGCGACGGCGCGGAAGAACTCCTCGGCGGCCTCGTGCTCGAAGCCCGCGATGTCCCCCGGCGGGAGGCGGTCCAGCCCCGACAGCGCCGCGAACGGGCGCCCGGAGATGTCGATCGCGCACATCGCGCGCGCCTCGTCCATCGGCACCATCGCGTGGCCGTAGCGGACGATCCCGCGGCGGTCGCCGAGCGCGGCGTCGAGCGCCTGCCCGAGCACGATCCCTGTGTCCTCGGCGGTGTGGTGCGCGCCGGTCTGGAGGTCGCCCGTGACGGTGACGTCGAGGTCCAGCCGGCCGTGGCGGGCCAGCAGGTCGAGCATGTGGTCGAGGAAGCCGAGGCCCGTCGAGCGGGCGCCGGCGCCCGTGCCGTCGAGGCCGAGCGCGAGCGTCACGTCGGTCTCGCCGGTCGTGCGCTGGAGGGTCGCGGTGCGCGTCACGGCCGTGGATTCTGACGCAGGGCCATCGACGCGGCGTGCGCTTGGAACCCCTCGGCCCTCGCGATCGGCACGCCGGCGCGCGCCAGCGCGGGTGCGGCGGCGTTGAGGCGCACCTCCGCCATCCGGCGCCGGAAGTGGCGGACGTTGAGCCCGGAGGCGAAGCGCGCGGCGCCCTCGGTGGGGAGCGTGTGGTTCGAGCCCGCGACGTAGTCGCCGAACGCGGTCCCGCTCGCGTTGCCGACGAACAGGCAGCCGGCGCAGCGCACGCGCGGCGCGAGCGCCTCGGCGGCCGCCCCCGCCAGCTGCAGGTGCTCGGGCGCGAGCGCCTCGGCGAAGGCCAGTGCGGCGTCGAGATCGGCGGCCAGCACCTGCGCGTTCGCCTCGAGCAGCAGCGCTGGGTCGTCGGACACCGAGACGGTCAGCGAGCCCTCGCCGTGCTCGGCCTGGGCCGCCAGGTCGAGCGCCAGCGCCTCGGCGTCGGCGCCGGCCGAAGCGATCACGGTCAGGTCCGAGGGACCGGCGAAGCCGTCGATGCCCACCACGTGCGCGACCTGGCGCTTGGCCTCCTGCACCCACAGGCTGCCGGGCCCCACGATCACGTCGACCTTCGGCACGGTCTCGGTGCCGAACGCCAGCGCCGCGATCGCCTGCGCGCCGCCCATCCGGAACACGCCGTCGACCTCGCACAGCGCGGCGGCGGAGAGCAGCGTGGGATGGTCGGCGCAGGCGACGTAGACCTCGTCGACCCCGGCCGCGCGCGCGGTCACCGCGCCCATCACGACCGAGGACGGGTACGGGTGGCGGCCGCCGGGCGCGTAGACGGCGGCGCGCCGCACCGGCACCTCGCGCAGCGTGACGGTCTGGCCCTGGGAGAGCAGGACGCCGACCTCGTCGTCGACGCCGGCCAGCGCCACGGCGCGCACGTTGGCGATCGCGACCTCGAGACCGGCGCGCACGTCCGCGTCGAGCCGCACCTCGGGCGTCAGCCGCGCGTGCGGCGCGCCCGCGAACCGCTGCTCGTATTCGTCCAGCGCGGCGTCGCCGCGGTCGCGCACGGCGGCGACGATCTCGGCCACCTCGGCGGCCACCGACGCGCCGGGCGGGACGAGCGCGCGCACCTGCGCCGCGACCTGCGCCGCGTTCGCGGCCGTGACCTCAACGCGCACGGAGCCGCTCCAGCACCGCGTCGATCTCCGGCGCCTTGACGCGGTAGGAGACCGGGTTGGCGATCAGCCGCGCCGTCGAGGCCGCGATCTCCTCGCGGATCACGAGCCCGTTCTCGCGCAGCGTCGTGCCCGTCGCGGTCAGGTCCACGATCCCGTGCACCATCCCGGTCAGCGGAGCGAGCTCGACCGAGCCCTTGACCTCGACGATCTCCACCTGGCGGCCCGTGCGCTCGAAGTAGCGCGCCGCGATCCGCGGGTACTTGGTGGCGATCCGCATCATCCCGAGCCGCCGCAGCGCCTCGGCCGCCGGGTCCTCCCCCGCGACCGTCGCGAACACCATCGTGCACGGCCCGAAGCCGAGGTCGAACAGCTCGTAGACGCCGCGCTCGCCCTGCTCGGAGAGCACGTCCTTGCCGGTGATCCCCAGGTCGGCGGCGCCCGCCTCGACGTAGGTCGGCACGTCCGAGGGCCGCATGGTGATCAGTCCCGGCCCCTCGAAGAGCAGCTTGCGGTCGTTCGCGCGCACCTCGCTGGTGTCCAGCCCGAGCCCGTCGAGCACGTCGAGCGCCTCGCCGAACAGCGCGCCGCGCGGCACGGCGATCCGGATGCTCATCGCCCTTCTCCGAGCCGCGCGGCGTGCACGCGCTCGACGTCGAGCGCCCAGCCGCAGGCCGGCAGCTCGCGCCCGAAGCGCCCGAGCAGGTCGTCGTAGCGCCCGCCGCCGCCGATCGGGCTCCCGAACGCCGCGTCGTAGACCTCGAACACTGCGCCCGTGTAATACCCGAGCACGCGCGTCAGCCCGAGATCGAAGATCACCCGCTCGCGCACGTCCGCCGACAGCAGCTCGTAGACGGCGCGCAGCTCGTCGGCCTCCGCGACGCCGTCGAGGACCTCGACGCCGCCGCGGGCTCGCGCCACGCCGAGCAGCTCCAGCGCGCCGGCGCCCTCGAGCTCGCGCTCGAGCCCGACCAGGTCGCGCGTCGCCAGCTCGTGCAGGATCTGCGCGCCGGCGCGCACGCCGGCGCGGGCCAGCGCGCGCGGGAACAGCGACGCGTCGCCCAGCCCCACGCGGTAGGCGGTCAGCCCCGCCGCGTCGAGCGCCGCGCACAGGATCGAGATCGCCTCGGCCGTGCCCTCGGGCCCGGGCGCGCCGACCAGTTCGAGCCCCGCCTGGAGGATCTCGCGCGGCTGCCCGCGGTGCTGGCGCACGGCGCGGTAGGCGTGCTGGACGTAGAAGAAGCGCAGCGGCGTCGGCGAGGACGCGTAGCGCGTGGCGACCACGCGCGCGATCGGGATCGTCATGTCCGAGCGCAGCACGAGCACGTGGCCGTGCTCGTCGAAGAGCCGGTACGCGGGGTCGGCGGCGGCGGGGTCGCCGCGCGTCAGGACGTCCTCGTACTCCAGCGCGGGGGTCGCGACCTCGCCGTAGCCGTGCGCCTCGAACACGGCGCGCATGCCTTCGGTGATCGCGCGCAGCTCGCGCAGTTCGTCGGGCAGGACGTCGCGCGTCCCTGAGGGAATCGGGTGGATCACGCCGCCGGGACGCGCTCGATCTGGGCACCGAGCGCCCGCAGGCGCTCGTCGATGCGCTCGTAGCCGCGGTCGATGTCGCGCACGTTGTGGATCTCGCTCTTCCCCTGGGCGCAGACGGCGGCGATCAGCATCGCCATCCCGGCGCGGATGTCGGGCGAGGAGACGCGCGCGCCGCGCAGCCGGCGCGGGCCGATGACGATCGCGCGGTGCGGGTCGCAGATCGTGATCTCGGCGCCCATGGAGATCAGCTTGTCGACGAAGAACAGGCGGTTCTCGAACATCTTCTCGAAGATCAGGACGCTGCCCTCGGCCTGGGTGGCGAGCGCGACCGCGATGCTGGTGAGGTCCGCCGGGAAGGCGGGCCACGGCCCGTCCTCGACCTTGGACTGGTAGTCGCCCGCGTCGCGTTCCACGCGCAGGGTCTGCCCGCCGGGGACGAAGCACGTGCCGTCGTCCATCGTCGAGTCCAGCCCGAGGCGCTTGAACACGCGCCGGATCATCCGCAGGTCGTCGGAGATGCAGCCCTCGATCCGCAGCTCCCCGCCCGTCACGCCGGCGAGCGCCATGAACGAGGCGATCTCGATGTGGTCGGGCGTGACGGTGTGCTCGCAGCCGCCGAGCCGCGCGACGCCGTGGACCTGCATGACGTTCGAGCCGATCCCCTCGATCGCCGCGCCCATCTTGTTGAGCATGCGTGCGAGGTCCTGCACGTGTGGCTCGCAGGCGGCGTTGCGGATCACGGTCGTGCCGGCCGTCGCGGCCGCGGCCATGAGCGCGTTCTCGGTGCCCATCACGGACGGCTCGTCCATGAAGAAGTCGCAGGGTGCGAGCCCGTCCTTGGCCACGATCTCGATGTCGCGCTCGTGCTCGACGCTCGCGCCGAGCGCGCGGAAGGCGTCGAGGTGGGGATCGAGCCGGCGGCGGCCGATCACATCGCCGCCCGGCGGCGGCATCAGCGCGCGGCCGAAGCGGGCCAGCAGCGGTCCGGCGACCAGGAACGAGGCGCGGATCCGCTCCGACAGCGCGGGGTCGACGTCGGTCTTATGGACGTTCGCGGCGTTCAGCCTGACCGTGTTGCGGTCCGGCCGCGCGACCGTCACGCCGAGGTCGGCCATCAGGTCCAGCAGCGCCTCGGTGTCGCGGATGTGCGGGACGTTGTGCAGCACGACGTCCTCGTCGGTGACGAGCGCGCAGGCCAGCAGCGGGAGCGCGGCGTTCTTGTTGCCGGCGGGAACCACCGTGCCGGAAAGTGGCACGCCGCCTTCGATCACGAACTTCTCCATGGGGGCGGCGGCTAGGCTACCGATTCGATGTCGCTGCCCATGACGCGCGAGCAGGCCTGGACGCTGTTCTGCGAGTGGACCGAGTCCGAGAGCCTGCGCCGCCACGTGCTGGCCGTCGAGGCGTGCATGCGCGCCTACGCGTCGAAGTTCGGCTCCGACGAGGAGCGCTGGGGCCTCGTGGGGATGCTGCACGACCTCGACTACGAGCGCTATCCGGATCTCGAGACCGGCCATCCGCGCTACGCGCTCGCCGAGCTCGAGCGCCTGGGCTTCCCCGAGGACATGATCCGCGCGGTCGCCTCGCACGCGGACTACCTGGAGGTCTCGCGCGATTCGCCGATGGAGAAGACGCTGTTCGCGGTCGACGAGCTGTCGGGCTTCGTGATGGCGTGCGCGTACGTGCGCCCGCAGGGGATCGAGGGGCTCACGCCCAAGTCGGTCCGCAAGAAGATGAAGTCGCCGGCGTTCGCGGCCGCCGTGGACCGCGACGCGCTGCGCGAGGGCGCCGAGCTGCTCGGCGTCGACTTCGACGAGCATGTCGCGTTCGTCGTGGCGGCGCTGGAGCCGCACGCCGAACGGTTGGGGCTCTCGGGAGGGCATCAGTGACGCTTCTGAAGATCATCGTCCTCGAGGGCGACGAGACCGGCCAGGAGCTGCTCGAGCAGGCGCTGCGCGTGCTCGACGCGGAGCTGCTCGGCGTCGAGCTCGAGCTCGAGCGCTTCGACCTCTCGCTGTCCAAGCGGCGCGAGACCGGCAACGAGATCGTCCACGACGCCGCGCGGGCGATGCGCGCCGCGGGCTTCGGGCTCAAGGCGGCGACGATCACGCCGGAGGGGCACGACGACGTCGGCTCCCCGAACCGGATCCTGCGCGAGGAGGTGGACGGCAAGGTGATCGTCCGCACCGGCCGCCGGATCCCGGGCGTGGTCGGGCCGGTGTCGGGCGTCTATCACCCGATCTCGGTCGTGCGCATGGCGGTCGACGACGCGTACGGCGCCGAGCAGTGGCGCGAGGGCGACGGTTCCGAGGAGCTGGCGTTCCGCACCGAGAAGATCTCGCGCGCGACCTGCCATGCGGTCGCCGAGTACTCGTTCCGGACGGCCGAGCGGATCGGCGCCAAGGTCTACGGGGGGCCGAAGTGGACCGTGTCCCCCGTGTACGAGGGGATGCTCAAGGAGGAGCTCGACGACGCGGCGGCGCGCCACCCTTCGGTCGTCTACCAGCCGGTGCTGATCGACGCGCTGTACGCGGGGCTGGTCTCCGGCGCGGCCGACTCACCACTCGTGATTCCCGCACTGAACCGCGACGGCGACTGCCTGTCCGATCTGGTGCTGCCGATGTTCGGGTCGATCGCGGGCGCCGAATCCGTGCTGCTCTCGTTCGACCACGACTACGGCGTCGAGGTCGCGATGGCCGAGGCGCCTCACGGCACGGCGCCCTCGCTGCTCGGCAAGGATCTCGCGAACCCGATGGCGATGCTGCTGGCCTGCGGGTCCGTGCTCTCGTACGCGGGCGTGCGCGGCTACGCGGGCGCGGAGCTCGCCTCGCGCGCCGTCTACGAGTCCGTGCTGGAGGCGATCGCCAACGGGGTCAAGACCGTCGACCTCAGCGGCCACGCCACCACGACGGAGTTCACGGACTCGGTCGTCGAGCGCGTGCGCACCAAGCTCGACGTCTGGTCCTCGCTCGGCGCTAGTGGGGGTGGCCGGAAGTTCGGCGTATAACCCGGCGAATGCACGAGCCGTCGCTGCCCGCGGCGGACGCCGCTCGCATACCGGTGGTACGTGTGCTGCGGCCGCCGCCCGGCCGAGCGAAGCGGTGACGAGCCCCCCGGGCGAGGCAGAGCGGGCCGGGCCCGCCGGAATACGTCGAACTTGCGGACGCGTCCACTAGGTGAGATCGGGCACGGTGACCTTGGCGGGGTGCCGGGTCGCCTCGCCGACCTGCTCGCCCGGCGTCACCGTGATCGTGCCGGTCATGCCCGGGTGGAAGTTGCAGACGTAGCGGATCGTGCCCGCCCGCTTGGCGGTGTAGGAGAACTTCGCGCCGGCGTTCAGCGTGCCGGAGTCGAACTTGGCGCCCGCGGTGGCGGTCGCCGTATGGGCGATCGGGTCGCGGTTGACGAACGTGATCGTGTCGCCGACCTTCACGCTGATCGCAGCCGGCTGGAAACTGGTGTCGCGGAGCTCGACGACCGTCGCCGCGGGCTTGGCCGCGGGGACCTTGGCCGGGGCGGCCGCGCTCTGGTCGCCGTACGCGCCGCCGCAGCCGGCCGCGATCGCCGCGACGCCGAGCAGGGGGAGGATGAAGGTTCGCTTGATCACGCCGGGATTGACGCCAATGTGCTCGCGTGTATTCCCGCGGCGCGCAATGATCTGGGGACTGTGATGGACGTCGAGATGAGCATCGAGCAGGTCGCGGGCATCCTCACCCGCGAGGGTCTGCGGTTTCAGGCGGCGCAGGACGGCCGCAGCTTCCGGCTGCTGTTCGGTTCAGCCGCTGTGTTCATCGACTTCCAGCCCTGGCAGGACGACAGCGTCGTGATCACGCTGCACTCGCCGGTGCTGCAGGACATCGACCCCGAGAGCGTCGGCGCCGCCCAGGCGTTGAACATCCTCAACGATCTGAACAAGCGCTTCTTCTTCGTCAAGTTCATCTACGGCGACGGGACCCTGTTCGCGGAGTACGACCTGCTCGGCGAGACGCTGCAGGCGGGCGAGCTCGTCAACGCGCTGTACGAGGTCGCGGGCGCCGCCGACAACCTCGACGACCAGCTGGCGGAGATGCTCGGCGGCAAGGTCTACGAGGCCAAGCTCGACGAGTGGGCGCGCCGCAACGAGGACGGGTAGAGCGCGCGTCCCGGCCCGCGCGCGAGCCACCTGCAGTGCGCTCCCGGCCCGCCCGCCACCCTGCGGCGCGCGTCCCGGCCCGCGCGCGAGCCACCTGCGGCGCGCGTCCCGGCCCGCGCGCGAGCCACCCTGCGGCGCGCTTCTCTCCCCTCGGAGATCACGCTCGGCGTCCGCGCAGGCGCCGCGCGCGGCCCTGCAAGATCGATTGCAGACTGCCCACGCGGATTCCGCTCTGGCGCGTGGGATCCGCGTTTTCCGGCCTCGGGATCCCGGACTTTCCGAGTGTTTCCGTCCGACGCCCGCCGTAGATTTCCGAACACATGTTCCCCCCGATGACCGACCGCCGACCGAAGAAGCGCTCGCTCCGAGCGCTGGTGCGCGGGGCCATGGATACGGCCCTGGAGCTCGTCACCCTGGGTGAGGCAACCGCGCCTCCCGCGCCCGCCCCCACGGGCCAGCACCCGCACCGCCGGCAACTCGGTCATCACCGCCCACGGCGCCGTCCAGGGACGGTCGCGCCGAGGCCCCAGGTCTGCACCACGCCGGTTCATCGCCCGGCGCGGCAGGCCTGATTCCCGCGCCCGCCGGCGATCAGCTCTGGGAGGACTGATCGTGCGGCCGGGCCGCGGCGAACGCTTCAACCCCACTGCCCGGCGCGATGCGACCCCGTCAGTGCGCGTCGCGTGTCGCACGGGGCGGCGGACATCCACGCGGCGCGCCCGCCACACGCACGCGAGTCCGCCCCGCCGCCACACGCGAGTCCGCCCAGCCGCCACACACGCGCGTCCGCCCAGCCGCCAGACACGTGCGTCCGCCCAGCAGCCACACACGCGCGTCCGCCCCTGCCGCCGCGCGAACGCGGCGGCAGGGGCCGGACTCAGTGTTCAGTGCACCTTGAGCGTGAGGCGCTTGGCGACCTTCTGCGCGTTGCCAGCCTTGTCCACCGCGCGGACGTACGCCGTGTACGTGCCGCGAGCGAGCTTGCCGGACAGCTTCAGCGACCACGCCTTCGTCCCGTGCGCGACGAGCGACGCGGGCGGTGTGGCCGCGCAGCTGAACGCCTTGCTGAGCTTGCCGTTGGCCCGTACCAGCTTGCACAGGCGGTTGGCGGCGTGCGTATAGAGCACGACGTCGACCGCGCGCACGGCACTCGCCGAGCAGCCGGTGTCCGCGGCGGAGCCGGCGAGCGCCAAGCGGCCCTTGACGAGCTTCGACGACGCGATCGCCGCCGTGGGGGCCGCGGTGTCGGTGCAGACCTTGGCCGCCGCGGCCGGGCCGCCACCCTCCCACACCACGTCGGGCAGTGCCGCGCTGGCCGCCGCGCGCGGGGTGGCGTCGATGATCGCCGCCCCGTCAGGCCCGCTGGGGTCCTTCAGCGGCGCGGGGTCGAGCCCCGAGGCGACGGCCGAATCGCCCGGGTTGGCGGCCAGCGCGGGCGCGCCGGCCGGGCCGTTCGCGATCGGCGTGTCGGCGTAGACCGTCGGGCCGGCGACGGCCTCCTGGAAGCGCACGTCGGCGAGCTCGATCGAGCCCGACGCCGGCATCCCCGTGTCGCCGAACTTGAACTGGACGTTGCGCAGGGTGTGCAGGTCCACCCCCTGGGCGGCGAAATCGCTCAGCGGGATTCGCAACTGGTTGAGGATGATGTGCACGCGGGTCGTGATCGACCCGATCGTCGGGTGCAGCGCGAGCCCGTAGCGCGGATCGCCCGCCGCGACGGTCGCCGTGTGCCCTGCCGCGTCGGTCACCGAGACGGTGAAGTTCTGCGTCGTGGCAGCCGGGTTCCACAGCGCTTCGGGCGTGCGGGTCGGGTTGCGCGGGTCGAAGTAGTTGACCGCGGCGTCCATCGCCAGGGCCTTGAACTTCGTCACGTCGCCGTTCGCCGCCGGGATCCGCGTCTCGAGGTGCGCCGGGTGGTCCCAGGCGAGCGTGAGCTGCGGCCCATAGCTGCGCGTGACGGGCGCGTTCTCGCGCGCGCCGTTGCTCTGCCCGCCGAGGGCGTTGGCCCCCGGCAGCGGGCAGGGCTTGACCGCGGTGGGAAGGGTCGGCGTGATGCCGAGCTGCGACGGCGTGAACTGGTTGGGCTCCGGGTTGCACCAGTCGTAGCCGTTCGGCGTGGCCGCCTGGGGAGCGGTGCCCGCCGAGTTCGCGTACGGATCGGCGAAGCCGCCGCCGGTCAGCGACGTGCCCAGCTCGGAGACCGTGAGCGGCTGATCCGGGTTGGGCCGGATCACGTTCAGGCGCTCCTGCGGCGGGGCGAAGTACGTCGTCAGCAACCGCTGGTTGCACGCCATGTGCGTGCCGGGGCCGCTCGTCGGGCAGGCCGACGCGGGCAGCTGCGGCGTCACCCCGTCCGCGCCGACGACGCCGGTCATGTAATCGTCGAACGGCGTCTCGCCGCCGACGTAGCGCCGGAAGAACTCCGACATCATCGCCAGCCCGGCGCGGGCCTGGTCTCCCATCAGCGCCGGGTCGTCGGAGAAGAAGTTCGTCCGCGTGTAGTCGGTGCTCATCGCGCCCGCGGCGGTGATGACGTTGCCGCCGCGTCCGAGCCGGATCGAGTCCGGGTTGGTCGCGGTGTTGGGTCCGCACGCCGCGTCGGCGCTGCCGGCGTCCTCCCCGTCGGCGTCCCATTCGCTGTTGAACGCGTCGTGGTTGGCCCCGTGCAGGACCATCTGGATGCGCGGGAACGGATCGCTGGGGTTGATGTAGAGGCTGCGCTCGAACATCCGCGCGCCCATCACGTCCGACACGTCCCCGTCACACGCCCCGAAGGCCGTCGCGTAGACGACGCCGTAGGGCGCTCGCCGCTCGTAGTCGGTCGGCGCCAGCGCGATCACGGCGCGCAGGTTGTAGCGGCGCCCGGGCGCCGGGCGCGTGCGGTTGTAGTCGATGAAGCTCGAGACGGCGTCGCCGCCGCGCGAGTGGCCCATCAGCCCGATGCGGGAGAAGTCGATCTTCCCGACGAGCGCGGTCCCGAGGTTGTCGTTGGCGTCGACCGGCAGGCCGCCCGGCTGATTGGCCTGGTACAGGCCGTCCAGCGCCGCCGCGATCAGCAGCCGCCGCTGGTGCATGCCCTTCCCGTAGCTGCCGTCCTGATAGAAGATCAGCTGGTCCTGGTCGAGCGAGAACACGACGTAGCCCCAGCTCGCGAGGTTGGCCGCCAGGTAGGCGTAGCCCGCGTCGTTGCGGTTGTAGATGGTGCAGCTGCCGCCGTTCCCGGTCGGCGCGGCCTGGTTGCAGCTGCCGTGGTTGCCGTGGACCAGGACGATCAGCGGCGACGGCGTCGCGCGGTTGGCCGGATAGTAGAGCGAGCCGCGGACCTGCAGCTGAACGGCGTTGGCGGCCTGGTTGGGCGTGCCGGTGCCGATCGCTCCGCCCGTGCCGTTCGGCTCCTCGAGGCTGGCCAGGCCGAGCTTCGCCTCGCCGGGGTCGCCGGGCGCGCCGGCGTGCGCCGGGTCGGCGACGCTCATGGTCGTGACGGTGTACGGCCCGCGCTGGAGCGGGTCGGGCAGCGCGGCGTGCGCGCCGGCGGGCGCGACGAGCGCGCCGGTGACGAGGAGGGCGACGAGCGCCCGGAAGCGGGAGGTGGTCATGCGGACGCTCACGGGGTCGTCGTGGACAGGGTGAGGACGACGGTCTTGCTGTACGTGCCGGTTCGCAGCGCGTCGCTCGACCCGACCGTCTGCTTGAAGCTCACGGTCACCGGGTCGTTGCTGACCGGGCTCGGATAGCTCAACAGCGTCAACGGGCTCGCCGTCGAGGGCACGGGCGCGAACGCCCCGCCCGTCGCCATCGCCTGCAGCGGCTGCGGCAGCGAGAATGCGCCGTTGACCAGGTGCCCGCTCGCCGTCGCGCTCGGATCGGCGATCGACAGCGCCGCGTCACCCGCGGTGCTGATCACGCTCACCCCGAGGCTCGCCAAGTAGTCCTTGGCGACGCCGGCGACGAAGCTGCCGAACGTCGCCGGCGGCGTCGTCACGCTGAGCGCGAGCGTCGCCGGCACGCTGCCGGACACGGGTCCCGGCTGGCTGGTCTGGAAGATGTGACCGTTGCCCGTGAGCGTGGCCGTCAGCGGGCCGGTCGCGCCCGGAGCGGCGTAGCCGACCGAAAGCGCGCCGGTCACCGCTCCCTCCGCCGCCGGCGCGAACCGCAGCGTCACCGAGCACGATGCGCCGATCGCGAGGGTCGTCGTCGGGCTGCAGCCGCCGGGGACGATCGCGTAGCCGGCGCCGGTCACGCCGAGCGAGCTGAGCGTGATCGGGTTCTGGCCCGAGTCGGTGACCGTGAACGATCGCGTCGCGCTGAGCCCGACCAGCACCGTGCCGGCATCCCAGCTCGTCGGGCTGATCGTCGCCGCGGCGTAGCCGGGCGGGTTCGGCACGCTCAGATGGATGCTGGTCGTGGTCGTCTGGCCGGAGGAGTCGGTCACCAGCGCGCTGAGGGCCAGCGGGCCGAGGTCCGCGAACGTGGGCGTGTAGGCGAACTCGTACGGACGCGAACTGTCGGACGCGACCGTCTTGCCGTTGACGACCAGCGCCACGGACTTCACGCCGAAGTCGTCACTCGCCACGACGACCGGATCGAGCTCGGCACCGACGGCGGCGGTGCCCCCGTCCAGCGGATCGACGATCGAGGCGGTCGGCGCCGCGTCCGCCGTGACGGGCGGCTCGCTGAGCGGCGCGGGCGGGGCCGCAAGCAGCCCGACCTCGACGCTCGGCGCGCCGTTGGAGTCGTTGCCCGAGACCGACTGGCAGCCGGTCCCCGTGCTGGACGGCCCTCCGGCGCAGCCCCACCAGTTGTCGGCCGCGCTGGCCGGCGCACCGGTGCGCACGGCACCCGCGATGTCCTGGTTGAGCAGGCCCGAGCCGTTCCCGGAGAAGGTGTTGCCGCCGGCGGTGAACGCGCGCACGGCGGGGTTGTTCGGGTCCGCGCCCGTCTCGGCGTCGGACAGCAGGACGCCGGCCGCGCCGTTGTTGACGATCTCGCTCGCGCTCACGTGGCCTCGCTGGCCCGCGCGGTACGCCACGCCCGTCTGCCCCGCCGCGCCACTGCCGACGATCCGGGTCTTTTCGACGAATCCGTACTGGATGATCCCGGAGCGGACGTTATTCGTCGCGTTGCCGTCGGTACCCGTGGCGTCGTCGAACAGCACGCCTCCCGCGCCGTAGCCCGTGATCAGGCTGTTGGCGATCGTCACCTCGCGGCGCACCGTGCCGGTGCCGCCACCCTGCAGCGAGTTGGTCTCGATCACGCCATAGCCGTACGACCCGGGCGCCAGCGGGCCGATGACGCTGTTCGTGATGCTCCCGGAGGTGTTGAAGAACGCGACCCCGGCGTCAGCGGCGATCGTCGGCGAGTCGATCGTCACGCCCGAGATGTCGACGCGGTTCTCGTCGGCATCCGTCGAGCCGAGCGACTGCCGCGAGATCGTGACGACGTTTCCGCCGCCGTCGCGCAGGTACGGAGCGGTGCCCGCGAGCGAGCCGTTGACCGCGATCGACGGCTTTGGCTCGATACGGACCTTGCTCGCGCCCGCGCCGACGATCGTCAGCGGCTTGCTGATCGTCAGACCGTTGTGGGAGCCGGCCTGCGACGGACTGGCCGCGTTCGTCGTGGGCGTCGTGCCCTCGAGATACGTGCCAGGACACACGATGATCGTGTCGTGGGGCGCGGCCTGGTCGACCGCGGCCTGCACCGAGGTGAACAGCGCGTTGGGGCAGTCCGCCTTGTCGTCGTCGACCGTGTAGGTCGACGCCGCGGCAACGGCCGGTGCGCACGCGGATACCGCGGCGCAGACGAGTATGGCTCGGCGCGCGCGCCGAGCGGAGAAGAACATCACGGGGCTGGCTTCCTCTTTGCCTATGAGAGCGACATCGGTCGCCCGGCATCCAATGCCGGGACCCGCTGTGGAGCGGGGCCCGAAAATAGACCGGACCGGGAGGCGAAGAGATGGACCGCCGGTCGGAATTGCGTCGACCCGCGGTCGGAAGTTCGCGGGCGAGACGACAATTCCGGCCGCTGCTACCAGGGCGTCGATGGCGCGACAGGCGCGCCAATCCGAGCACGCCGGCGCGCCAACGGCCCGCGGCACCGGCGCCGGCACCCCCCGCGCCCCGGCGCGAGCACGGCGCGCGCCAACGGCGCCGGGGTACCGCCAGCGGCGACGGCGCGGGCACGCCCGCGGCGAACAGGGCGACCACGGGGCGCAACGTCGCCAAGCACCGCCACCGGCAACGGCGCAAGCACGGGCGGAGCCAACCTCGGCCGGTGAGGGCCGCGCCCGGCGCCACCCACGGCAGGCGAGGGCGGCGCCCGGCGCCAACCACGGCAGGCGAGGACCGCGCCGGGTACAGCCGGCGCGAAGCACCCCGCGCCACCGGCCCCGCACAGCCAGCCGTAACCGGACCAAGCGCAACGAGCGCTCGGCCGGACCGTTGCACCGCGGCGCCGGGGCCGGCCACCCCACGCAGAGGGCAAGCGCGAACTCCGTGCACGTGTCGCACCACCCGGGGGCCGCAGCCCACAACGACGAAGAGCCGCCTAGACGGGCGGCTCCTCTAGATGAAGGACCGGCGGCGACCTACTCTCCCAGGCCCTTGCAGGCCAAGTACCATCGGCGCTACGGGGCTTAACTGCTCTGTTCGGAATGGGAAGAGGTGTTTCCCCCGTGCAATAGCCACCGGAAACTTGTCAAGACCGGCAGCCGGCGGCCAACGCCGCCGGCCGGCGCTCTAAGCGCAGGCCTTCAAAACTGCACAACCCGCCAACGAACGGGCATCGAAAAATATCCGTCAAGCCCTCGATCCATTAGTACCGCTCTCCTGCAGCTGTCACCAGCCTTCCAGATGCGGCCTATCAACCTGGTGGTCTACCAGGGATCTTACTCCCTCAAGGGGATGGGAGAGCTCATCTCGAGGTCGGCTTCCCGCTTAGATGCCTTCAGCGGTTATCCGGTCCGCACGTAGCTAACCTGCGGTGCCCTTGGCAGGACAACAGATACACCAGAGGTGCGTTCATCCCGGTCCTCTCGTACTAGGGACGAATCCTCTCAACTCTCCAACGCCCATGGCAGATAGGGACCGAACTGTCTCACGACGTTCTGAACCCAGCTCGCGTACCGCTTTAATGGGCGAACAGCCCAACCCTTGGGACCTACTTCAGCCCCAGGATGCGACGAGCCGACATCGAGGTGCCAAACCGAGTCGTCGATGTGGACTCTTGGACTCGATAAGCCTGTTATCCCCGGAGTACCTTTTATCCGTTGAGCGACAGCACTTCCACTTGCTACTGCCGGATCACTAAAGCCTGCTTTCGCACCTGCTCGACCTGTCGGTCTCACAGTCAAGCTCCCTTGCTGCTTTTGCACTCTACGCACGATTTCCAACCGTACTGAGGGAACCTTTGCGCGCCTCCGTTACATTTTGGGAGGCGACCGCCCCAGTCAAACTACCCACCTGGCACTGTTCACCGCCCGGATTACGGCGCGGTGTTAGAAGCACAATACATCAAGGGAGGTATCTCAAGGTTGGCTCCACGCCAGCCGCAGCCGGCGCTTCAAAGCCTCCCTCCTATCCTGAGCGAGATGCACCGCACTCCAATACCAGGTTGTAGTAAAGGTTCACGGGGTCTTTCCGTCTAGCCACGGGTACTCGGCATCTTCACCGAGACTGCAATTTCACCGAGCCCATCGTTGAGACAGCGTTCAACTCGTTACGCCATTCGTGCAGGTCGGAACTTACCCGACAAGGAATTTCGCTACCTTAGGACGGTTATAGTTACCGCCGCCGTTTACCGGGGCTTAGTTTCAGTGCTTCGGGTTACCCCTAACACCTCCACGTAACCTTCCGGCACCGGGCAGGCGTCAGCCCCTATACGTCGTCTTACGACTTTGCAGAGACCTGTGTTTTTGGTAAACAGTCGGTTGAACCTATTCACTGCGGCCCTCTCAGGCTTCACGCGCAGGCGCTTCACCCTACTGGGGCGCTCCTTATCCCGAAGTTACGGAGCGATTTTGCCGAGTTCCTTAACGATGGTTATCTCGATCACCTTAGTATTCTCTACTTGCCCACCTGTGTCGGTTTTGGTACGGGCACGTGCGCTCTCCCTAGAGGCTTTTCTTGGAGGCATGGCGTCCGGGACTCGCCGGCTTTAAGCCAGCTGTCATCGCACCTCAGGTTATGCGGCCCCGCATTTATCATGGGCCACCCCTACATGCTTGACCCAGGACGACCATCGCCTGGGTTCCCATAGCCTTCCTCGTCCCCCCATCGGTCAAATGAGTGCGACGTGGTACAGGAATATCAACCTGTTGTCCATCGACTACGCCTTTCGGCCTCGCCTTAGGTCCCGACTAACCCTGAGCAGACGAACTTTACTCAGGAATCCTTGGGCAATCGGCGGAGGGGATTCTCACCCCTCTTTCGTTACTCATGCCGGCATTCTCACTTCCCAGGGCTCCACGGCTGGGTTCCCCCGCCGCTTCACTGCCATGGGAACGCTCTCCTACCGCACGTCTTGCGACGCACCCGAAGCTTCGGTGGCTAGCTTGAGCCCCGTTACATTATCCGCGCCCGAACACTTGACCAGTGAGCTGTTACGCACTCTTTCAAGGGTGGCTGCCTCTAAGCCAACCTCCTGGTTGTCTATGCACTCGGACATCGTTTGCCACTTAGCTAGCACTTAGGGACCTTAGCTGTCGGTCTGGGCTGTTTCCCTTTTGACGCGGAAGTTTATCCCCCCGCAACTGACTCCCGGAGTAACCGTGACGGTCTTCGGAGTTTGCCTGATTTCGGTAAGCTGGTAGGCCCCCTAGACCAAACAGTGCTCTACGGCCGCAACGGAGTTTATCCGAGGCTATACCTAAATATATTTCGGAGAGAACCAGATATCTCTGAGCTTGATTAGCCTTTCACTCCGACCCACAGGTCATCCGCCCAGTTTTCAACCTAGGTCGGTTCGGTCCTCCACGGGGTCTTACCCCCGCTTCAACCTGCCCATGGGTAGCTCGCTCAGTTTCGGGTCTACCGCCTACGACTAAATCGCCCTATTCGGACTCGCTTTCGCTTCGGCTCCGCTCATCGCTTAACCTCGCCGCAGACGAGTAACTCGCCGGCTCGTTATGCAAAAAGCACGCCGTCACAGAACAAGTCTGCTCCGACCGCTTGTAGGCACGCGGTTTCAGGTACTATTTCACTCCCCTTCCGGGGTACTTTTCACCTTTCCCTCACGGTACTTGTCCGCTATCGGTCACCAGGGAGTACTTAGCCTTGGAGGGTGGTCCCCCCAGATTCAGTCCGCGTTTCACGGGAGCGGACCTACTCAGGTACCTCATCGGGAGAATGGCTCGATTTCGTCTACGGGACGATTGCCCTCTGTGGTGCGCGGTTCCACGCGCTTCGACTATCGACCATCTTTGTAACTCCCGCCGAGAGACACACCTCTCGGACAGAGGCCCTACAACCCCGAGCCAGCAACGCGTGTGCGCTTACACTGGCCCGGTTTGGGCTGGATCCCCTTTCGCTCGCCACTACTCGGGGAGTCTCGGTTGATTTCCTTTCCTCCGGGTACTGAGATGTTTCAGTTCCCCGGCTTGCCTCCAACCCGCCTATATATTCAGCGGGAGGTACCGCCGTACTACCAGCGGTGGGTTTCCCCATTCGGGAATCCGCGGGTCACTGGCTATTCAGCGCCTCACCGCGGCTTATCGCAGCCGTTCACGCCCTTCATCGACTCCTGGTGCCAAGGCATCCACCGTGTGCCCTTCCTATCTTGACGGTGATCGGCAAAACCGCTGACGCGGTTTTGCTGGGAGTGTTCGCCCAGAGGGCGAAACTCCCGGCGCGCCGCGAGCGCGATTTTAACCGGTGATACCCGTTCGCACCGCCCTTGCGAGGCGGTGCTTCGTTGGCATGATTGTGCAGTTTTCAAGGTCCGCGAAAAGAGGCGCGCCGCCGGGGACTCCGGCGGCCGGTCTCTCAAAACTCAACAGCATGCGCCCGATCGAGCGAGCTCGTCAGGCGCCAGGTCCGGTCGACATTAGGTACCGGTTCCAGCTCGAGACGCACGGTATGCACGTCTGGCCTTCGCCGGCGCTCCAAATCCTGGAGCTTCCCTAGAAAGGAGGTGATCCAGCCGCACCTTCCGGTACGGCTACCTTGTTACGACTTCACCCCAGTCACGAGTCCCACCTTCGACAGCTCCCTCCCTTGCGGGTTAGGCCACCGGCTTCGGGTGTTACTTGCTTCCATGGTGTGACGGGCGGTGTGTACAAGGCCCGGGAACGTATTCACCGCGGCAATGCTGATCCGCGATTACTAGCAACTCCGCCTTCATGTAGGCGGGTTTCAGCCTACAATCCGAACCGAGACGCGCTTTAAGGGATTCGCTCCACCTCACGGTATCGCAGCCCTCTGTACGCGCCAATGTAGCACGTGTGTAGCCCTGGACATAAGGGGCATGATGACTTGACCTCATCCCCACCTTCCTCCGGCTTGTCGCCGGCAGTCTCGCATGAGTCCCCAACTAAATGCTGGCAACATGCGATAGGGGTTGCGCTCGTTGCGGGACTTAACCCAACATCTCACGACACGAGCTGACGACAGCCATGCACCACCTGTGATCCTGCCCCGAAGGGAAGCCCTGTTTCCAGGGAGATCAGGAACATGTCAAGCCCAGGTAAGGTTCTTCGCGTTGCGTCGAATTAAACCACATGCTCCGCTGCTTGTGCGGGCCCCCGTCAATTCCTTTGAGTTTTAGCCTTGCGGCCGTACTCCCCAGGCGGGGCACTTAATGCGTTAGCTTCGGCACGGAGGGAGTCGACACCCCCCACACCTAGTGCCCATCGTTTACAGCGTGGACTACCAGGGTATCTAATCCTGTTTGCTCCCCACGCTTTCGCGTCTCAGCGTCAGTAACGTCCCAGCGAGCTGCCTTCGCAATTGGTGTTCCTCCTGATATCTGCGCATTTCACCGCTACACCAGGAATTCCACTCGCCTCTTCCGTACTCAAGCCCGACAGTATCCACCGGCATCCGAGGGTTGAGCCCCCGACTTTCACAGCGGACTTACCGGACCGCCTACACGCGCTTTACGCCCAATGATTCCGGACAACGCTAGCCCCCTACGTATTACCGCGGCTGCTGGCACGTAGTTAGCCGGGGCTTCTTCTGAAGGTACCGTCACTCCAGCCGGCTATTAACCGACGAAGCTTCGTCCCAACTGAAAGGGGTTTACAACCCGAAGGCCGTCTTCCCCCACGCGGCGTTGCTGCGTCACGCTTTCGCGCATTGCGCAAGATTCCCCACTGCTGCCTCCCGTAGGAGTCTGGGCCGTGTCTCAGTCCCAGTGTGGCTGATCGTCCTCTCAGACCAGCTACCCATCGTCGCCTTGGTAGGCCGTTACCCCACCAACAAACTAATGGGCCGCGGGCCCGTCCCGATGCGAAGGCCGAAGCTATCTTTGCTCGCTCCCCTTATGAGGAGCGAGAACATCCGGTATTAGCCCGAGTTTCCTCGGGTTGTCCCGGTCATCGGGGTAGGTTACCCACGTGTTACTCACCCGTTCGCGGCTCTGCCCCAGGGCAAGCCCTGGTTCGTCGCTCCACTTGCATGTGTTAAGCACGCCGCCAGCGTTCGTCCTGAGCCAGGATCAAACTCTCCGTGAAGAACTTCACAAAGAGCGTCTCGCGCCACTCGAGGGCACCGCCGGTACACATGAGGCGGGCCGGGCGCTTGACAGGGTTACTGCTCAGTACTGCTGGTACTTCTTGATTCCTTGTACCGGTCGCCTCGCTGGGTAGCGGGCGCCGGCATCACGAAACCTGGACACATTCCGACGGCAAGGAAGCCATCGGATGTGCATGCTGTTGAGTTTTCAAAGACCGCCGCGCCTCGTTGGAGGGGATTCCTCCGCTTCCTGCGCTCTCAGGAGCCGTGCTCCCAAGCGGGCATATGAGTCTAGCGCACCTGCCGCGAGAGGCAATCCCTCTCGCGGTCAGGGCCTGATCTCCCTGCCGCGGCGCGGAAGAGTAGCAGGCGTATCCGGGTTTGAAGGTCCGAGGTGGGAGCGCGCGCGGGTTTCGCCGCGCCAGGGCGCGCGGCGCGGCTTGGGCAGCCTGCTTCGCGGCGCTCTGCCCCGGGGGTTTCGGGCGGGCGTGACGCGGCACGGCGCTGGTTTGGCGGGCGGCGGCCGGGTCGGCGGGGCCCGAATGTCCCTGGGTGAGGCTCGTGCACACCGCGCCGTCTCGCCCTCGCGACGAGGCGTGCCCGCCCGGCGTCGACGAGGGGCGTTCGCGCCAGGCCGCCGGCCGCTCCGGCGTCATGGCGGGCGGTGGTGTACGTCGGGGCGGCGCGCCTGGCACCGCATGACGGTCGACTGGTGCCGCCGGGCCCGTGACCCGCGAATCATCGGGGACTGGTCGAACGATGCACCGCATGCGTGCTTAATTCGACCAGGCGTGCCCGGCGCGGCTGAGACCCACGCCGCCCCGCGCCGAGACGCTCGCCCGGACGGCCACGATCGAACGAAGGGCGTCAGACGACCCGCAGGCGCCGGAACTGCCGCTTGCCCAGCTGGATCACGCGCCCGTCGAGCCGCTCGGGCGGGACGTCGAGCGGCTCCGCCGGCAACGCCTCGCCGTCGAGCTTCACGCCGCCCTGCTGGAGCTTGCGGCGCGCCTCGGAGCGGGAGATCGCGAAGACGGACGCGATCACCTCGGGCAGATGCATGAGCGAGCCGTTGCGCGCGACCGTGACCTCCTCGATGTCCGCCGGCAGCCCGCGGTCGATGAACACGCGGTCGAACGCCGCCTCGGCGTCTGCGGCGTCCTCAGCGGAGTGAAAGCGCGTCACGAGCGCCCGCGCGAGCGCCCGCTTGGCGTCCCGGGGCGCGACGTCGGCGGGCATCGGAGACCCGAGCAGGAGGTCGTACCACGATGCGAGCAGCGTGTCCGGGATGCGCAGGGTCTTGCCGTACATCTCCGCCGGCGCCTCGGTGATCCCGATGTCGTTGCTGTAGGACTTCGACATCTTGCGCTCGCCGTCGAGGCCCTCGAGCAGCGGCGTCGTGAGGACGACCTGCGGCGGCTGACCGAACGTCGTCTGCAGCGCGCGGCCCATCAGCAGGTTGAAGGTCTGATCGGTGCCGCCGAGCTCGACGTCGGCCCGCACGGCGACTGAGTCGTAGCCCTGCAGCACGGGGTAGAGCAGCTCGAGCATCGAGATCGGCTCGGCCGCCGCCATCCGCTTGGAGAAGTCGTCGCGCTCGAGCAGCTGGGCGATCGTGACGGTGCGCACGAGCCGGAAGAGCTCCTCCATCGGCATGTCGAGCCACTCGGAGTTGAAGCGCACCTCGAGACGCGAGTCGGACTCGAGCACCTTGGATACCTGCGCCAGGTAGGTCTGCGCGTGGGCGTCGATCTCCTCCGGTGAGAGGACGGGTCGAGTGGCGGAGCGCCCGGATGGGTCGCCGACGCGGGCCGTGTAGTCGCCGATGATCAGCACCACGGTATGGCCGAGGTCCTGGAATTCACGCAGTTTCTGGAGTACCACGGTGTGGCCGAGGTGCAGGTCCTTCGCGGTCGGGTCCAGGCCGAGCTTGACGCGCAGCGGGCGGCCGAGCTCCAGCCGCGCCGCGAGCGCGCCGCGGGGCAGCGAGTCGACGGCGTTACGGGCCAGGAAGTCCGCGGGAGAATCCATCCGGGCCAATGCTAGAGTCCGGCGCCCGGCCGGGTCTGGTCCGCCCGCCCTTCGCGCCCCGGCCTCACTTGGTGGCAGAGTTCGTGTTGACGGACGCCGCCGGATGCGGCACCGCGCAACCTGCCGATGAGCGAGTTCGACGAGCCAACCACCACGATCCCCGAGCCCGACGGGCACCGTGGCAACGGCGCGGACGTGCTCGAGTTCCCGGGCACGCGTACGCGCGAGGGCGCGCCGCGCCGCCGCTGGCGGCCGCGGCTGTGGCGCCGGCGGCGCAAGCCCAAGCGCTTCAAGGTCCGCAAGCTGCGCGTGTTGCTGCTGCTCGTGGGCCTTGGTCTCCTGGCCGCGGTGTCGACCGCGTTCGGGATGCTGCTGGCGATCACGTCGGACCTGCCCAAGCTCGAGGCGCCGACGCAGGCCAACTCGATCATCGAGGACTCCCAGGGCAAACCGATCGGCACGCTGACCGGCAACGAGCGCCGGATCTATCTGACCGAGGACCAGATCGCGCCCGTGATGAAGCAGGCGATCGTCGCGATCGAGGACCGCCGCTTCTACACCAACAGCGGCGTCGACCTCAAGGGCATCGCGCGCGCGGCCGTCCAGGACGTGACGAACAAGAAGGCGGTCCAGGGCGCGTCGACGATCCCCCAGCAGTTCGTGAAGATCTCGCTGGCCGCCGAGAACGACCGGACGATCCTGCAGAAGGCGCGCGAGGCCGCGCTGGCCTACCAGCTCACGCACAAGTGGTCCAAGGACCGCATCCTGCGCAACTACCTCAACGCGATCTACTTCGGCAACGGCGCGTACGGGATCGAGTCGGCCGCGCGCACGTACTTCGCCTACAACCACGACCGCTGCGGGGACCGCGGCCAGCCGCCCTGCGCGTCGGTCCTGCTGCCCGAGGAGGCCGCGCTGCTGGCGGGCATGGTCTCCTCGCCGAGCGGCTACGACCCCACGCAGCACCCGCTCGCCGCCAAGCGCCGGCGCAACCTGGTGCTGCTGCGGATGCTCGAGCAGGGCTACATCACGCGCGAGCAGTACGACACCAGCGTGGCGACGGAGATCCCCACCCGCGACGACCTCACGTTCCCCGCCGAGGACACCGACTTCCCGTACTTCACGTCGTGGATAAAGCAGCAGGTCGTCGACCAGCTCGGCGGCGGCCAGGCCGGCGCCAAGCTCGCGTTCGAGGGCGGCCTGACGGTCAAGACGACGATCGACTCGCGGCTCCAGCGCGCGGCCCAGGCCGCGATCAAGGCCTGGTTGCCCAACGCGGGGGGCCCGCACGCGTCGCTGGTGGCGATCTCCAACAAGGACGCCGAGGTGCGCGCGATGGTCGGGGGCGACGACGCCACGTATGCCAGCTCGCCGTTCAACCTCGCGACGCAGGGCCAGCGCCAGCCGGGCTCGAGCTTCAAGCCGTTCGTGCTCGCCGAGGCGCTGACGCGCGGGATCTCGCCCAACTCCACCTGGACGTCCGCGAAGAAGACCTACATCCTCAAGGGCGGCGAGCGCTTCACGGTCAACAACTACGACGACGCGTACGCGGGCGTGCGCACGCTGGCCGCCGCGACGACCTACTCCGACAACGCCGTCTACGCGCAGGTGGGGATGAAGGTCGGGACCAAGCGGATCGCCAGGCTGGCGCGCCAGATGGGCATCCGCACTCCGGTCTCGCACAACTACGCGATGGCGCTCGGCGGCATCAGCCAGGGCGTGACGCCGCTGGACATGGCACACGCCTACGAGACCTTCGCGCGCGGCGGGAAGCTGACCTGGGGCACGCTGTCGCCCGGCCAGAGCAAGCACTCGCTGCCCGTGCCGGGGCCGGTGGGCATCGACGAGATCGACGACAAGCACCAAAAGCCCGTGGTGATCGGCGACGGCCACAAGATGGTCAACCACCGCAAGGAGCGGTCCGTGCTCAAGCCCGCGGTGGCGCAGGAGGTCTCGGCGATCCTGCAGACCGTGGTCAAGGAGGGCACCGCGACGCGCGCCCAGATCCCCAACGTCTCGATCTGGGGCAAGACCGGGACGACCGAGAACTACGGCGACGCGTGGTTCGTGGCCTGGACGAAGGACTACACGGTCGCGGTGTGGGTCGGCTACCCGAACAAGTTCAAGCCGATGAAGACCGAGTTCAACGGCGAGGCGGTCGCCGGCGGCACGTTCCCCGCGGCGATCTGGAAGACGTTCATGCAATCGCTGTTGAAGATCCACCCGCTGCCCAAGGCCGACGGGGGCGACGGGACCGGCCAGCCGCTCGAGACGCCCACGCCCGACACGGGCACCCAGACGGCGCCGCCACCGTCGGCGACGACCGCGCCGCCCGCCGCCACCACGGCGCCGCCGAGCAACGGCGGCGGGACGACGGCCCCGCCGGCGAACACGCCGGTCCCGACGGCCACGCAGCCGCCGGCGCAGACGCCCGTCCCCACCACGCCCCCCGCCGCGACGCCGGCGGGCGCCACCGGCGGGACTACGCCGCCCGCGACCGGGACCGGCTGAGCCCCGGCGGCCACGGCCGCGAGACCCAGCGCGAGCCGACCGCGCAGAAGCGCCACGGCAGCTCCGCGGCCTTCGTGATCCCGATCCGCGGCCCGGTCACGTACTCCAGCGGCTCGCCGGGAAGGATCTGGACCGGCCCGTCGAGCAGCGACGTGCCGTTCTCGCTCAGCTCGATCCCGAGCGCCTGGGTGAGCTTGCCCGGGCCGTTGGTCAGCTGCTCCGAGCCGCGGCGGGCGCGCATCAGCTCCACCCCGTCGAGCGGCTCGAGCGCCCGGATCAGCACCGCGGCGCCGATCCCCTCGGGCTCGCAGACCGCGTTCAGCAGCGCGTGGATGCCGTAGGAGCGGTAGATGTAGGCCGTCCCGGGCGCGCCGTGCAGGACGCCCGTGCGCGCCGTCACCCCCACGTACGCGTGCGATGCGGGCTCTGAGTAGTGGTACGCCTCGGTCTCGACGATCGTGCCGGCGACGCCCTCGTGGACCACGACGCACCCCAGCAGGGCGGGCGCGACCTCGAGCACCGGCCGCTCGTAGAAGCTCACTCCGAGAGCATCGAGCGCGCGTGCGCCAGCTGCTCGCGCACGCGGTCCAGCGCCGTCCCCCCCTCGCTCACCTTGGACTCGAGCCACGCGCCCTGAGATAGCACGGAATAGAACTCATCATCGAGCACCTCGGAGTGCTCGGCGAGCTCCGCCCTCGTCAGCTGCGAGAGCGTCCGGCCGGAGTCCACCGCCGTGCGCACGAGCCCCGCGACGATCCCGTGCGACTGCCGGAACGGCACGCCGCGGCGCACCAGCATGTCCGCGACGTCGACGGCCGCGATCATCTCGTCCGAGGCGGCGTTCGCGAGCCGCTCGCGCCGGAACGTCATGCCGCCGAGCATCCCGCGCGCGGCGCGCAGGCACAGCTCGAGCGTGTCGACGGCGTCGAACAGGTGCTCCTTGTCCTCCTGCATGTCCTTGTTGTAGGTCAGCGGCAGCGCGTGCAGGACGCCGTGCAGCGCCGCCAGGTGCGAGACCACGCGCGGCGCCTTGGCGCGCAGGAGCTCCGCCGCGTCCGGGTTCTTCTTCTGCGGCATGATCGAGGAGCCCGACGCCCACGCGTCGCTGACCTCGCAGAACCCGAACTCCTCCGAGGACCACAGCACGATCTCCGCGCCCAGGCGCGACAGGTGCGTCGCGCAGGTCGCCGCGGCGGCCAGGAAGTCGAGCACGAAATCGCGGTTGGAGACGGCGTCGATCGAGTTCGGGGCGACGGCGGCGAACCCCAGCTCCTCGGCCAGGAAGCGCCGGTCGGTGGCGAAGTTCACGCCCGCCAGCGCACCCGCGCCGAGCGGCATGTCGTCGGTCCCGCCCAGCACCGCCGAGAAGCGACGCTCGTCGCGCCCGAACATCCAGAAGTAGGCCAGCAGGTGGTGCGAGAGATAGACCGGCTGCGCGCGCTGGAGGTGCGTGTAACCGGGCATCGCCCAGTCCAGGTGCGCCTCGGCGACGCTCAGGATCACCGCCTGCAGGTCCTGCAGGGACTCGATCGCCCGCAGCGCGTGCGCGCGGGTGAACATCGCCATGTCGGTCGCGACCTGGTCGTTGCGCGAGCGCGCGGTGTGCAGCTTGCCGCCGACGGCGCCGACGATCTCGGTCAGCCGCCGCTCGATCGCCATGTGGATGTCCTCGTCTGGGTCGAGGAACGTGAACTCGCCGGCGTCGAGCTCGGCGCCGACGCGGTCCAGCCCGGCGACCAGCGCGTCGCGGTCGGCGTCGCTGATGATCCCGGCGGAGGCGAGCATGCGTGCGTGAGCGCGTGACTGCTCCACGTCGTAGATCCCGAGGCGCCAGTCGAAGCCGATCGAGAAGTGCAGAGCGCGGAAGAACGGGTCAGGCGGCAGTGAGAAGCGCGACATCGCCCGCCATCATGACCAAAGATGGAGGTCCTAGTCCGCCCCGCCACCCGCGACGACCCGTGCGCCGCGCTGCTCTACGAGTCGGCGCGCCCGTACTACGACGCCTACGCCGGCGGGGAGGCGCGCGCCCGCGCGCTGCTGGACCGCGTCTACCCGCAGCCCGGTCACGCCGCCAGCTTCGAGCACTGCCGCGTCGCGACCGTCGACGGCGCGCTGGCCGGCGTCGTGGCGGGCTTCCCGGTGCCGGAGGGCGACCGGCTCGCGCGCCGCTTCGTGCGCCTGACGCTCCCGCGCGTGCCGTTCTGGCGCTGGCCGGGAACGCTGCGCCACCTGCACGCGGCCGGGTCGGTCGCGCCGCTGCCGCCGCCCAACGCCTACTACGTCGACGCGCTGGCGGTCGACTCGCGCTTCCGCCGCCGCGGCGTCGCGCGCCGGCTGCTGGCGGACGCCGAGCACAGCGCCCGCGGCGCCGGGCTGCACGGTCTGGCGCTCGACACCGGCCTGCACAACCACGCCGCCCGCGCGCTCTACCGGGCGTGCGGCTTCGGCGAGCGAGACATCCGCCGCCCGGCCTCGGATCGGGTCGAGCGGGCGCTCGGCGGGCCCGGCTTCGTGGCCTACTTCAAGGCGCTCTGAAGCGCCTCGGCGACCGCGGCGACCTGCCCCTCGGTCATCGCCGGGAAGAACGGCAGCGCGACCGAGCGCGCCGCGACGTCCTCGCAGATCGGGAACTCGCCCTCGCGGTGCCCGAACGTCTCGCGGTAGTAGGACATCAGGTGGATCGCCGGCAGGTAGGGCTTGGACTGGACGCCGAGCGCCGCCAGCGCGCGGATCGTGTCGTCGCGCGGCACGCCGTGCGGGAGTTGGACGACGAACACGAACCAGCCGCGCCGGTCGCCGCCCGAGTCCTCGCACGGCAGCTCGACGCCCTGCAGCGCCTCGCGGTACCAGCCCGCGACGCGGGCACGGTCGCGCAGCATCCCGTCCAACCGGTCCAGTTGCGCCAGGCCGATCGCGCTGGCGAGGTCGGTGAGGCGGTAGTTGAAGCCGAGCCGGTCATGGTCCAGCCAGCCCATGTCGGGCGCGCGGCCCTGGTTGCGCTCGGAGTCCACGCGCTGCTTGTGCTCGGCCGAGCCCATGGTCAGCATCCCGCCCTCGCCGGTCGTGAGCTGCTTGTTCGCGTAGAAGCCGAACGCCGCGGGATGCCCGCGCGCGCCGACCGCGACGCCGTCGGCGTGGACGGCGCCCAGCGCCTCGCAGGCGTCCTCGACGATCGGCAGCCCGTGGCGCTCGAGCGCCGGCACGTCGGCCGGGTAGCCGAAGATGTGCACCGGCAGCAGCGCGCGCGTGCGCGGCGTGATCGCGGCCGCCGCCGCGGCGGGGTCGAGGTTCAGCGTGCGCGGGTCGATGTCCACGAACACGGGCCGGGCGCGCTCGTAGACGATCACGTTCGCGCTCGCCACGAAGCTCAGCGGCGACGTGATCACCTCGTCGCCGTCGCGCACGCCGACCGCCCGCAGCGCGAGGTGCAGCGCCGCGGTGCCCGACGACACCGCGCTGGCGTGACGGGCGCCCAGGCGCGCCGCGAAGGCCTGCTCGAACTCCGTCACGCGCGGGCCGAGCGAGAGCTGGCCCGAGCGCAGGACGTCGATCACCGCGCGCTCCTCCTCGGCGCCCAGGACGGGCTGGGCGAGCGGGATCACTGCAGAGCGGCCGCCTTGCGCAGCATCCCGGCCTCGAGCGAGTCCACGAGCGCGTCCCAGGACGCCTCGATCACGTTCTCGTGCACGCCGATCGTGCCCCATGTGCTCGTGCCGTCGCTGGCGTCAAGCAGCACGCGGGTCGTGGCGCCGGTGGCCTTCCACTCGTCGAGGATGCGGACCTTGTAGTTGACGAGCTTGATGTCGCGCAGGTGCGGCAACCGCTCGCCGATCGCGGAGCGCAGCGCGCGGTCGAGCGCGTGCACCGGGCCGTTGCCCTCGGCGGTGTGCACAGAGCGCTGGCCGCCGATCCAGAGCTTGACCGTCGCCTCGGTCTCGACCCGGCCGTCCTCACGCTTCTCGGCGATCACGCGCCAGGACTCGAGCTTGAACAGCGGCTCGTACTCCCCCCGCTCGCGCCGGATCAGCAGCTCGAACGAGCCGTCGGCGGCCTCGAACTGGAAGCCGCGGTGCTCGAGCTCCTTCACGCGCTCGACGACCCGCGCGGCCGTCGCGTCGTCGAGGTCGCCGCCCGCGTGGGCGATCACCGTGCCCTTGCCCGACAGCTCGGAGACGAGCACCTCGCGCGCGTTGCCGACCGCGGCGGGGTCGATGTGCTCGAACGTCAGCGGGTCCGCGTTCACGCCCGCGACGTGCATCCCGCCCTTGTGCGCGAACGCGTTCTTGCCGACGTAGGCCTGGTTGGGGTCGGGCGAGAGGTTGAGCAGCTCGGCGACCAGGTGCGACGCCTCGGTCAGCCCCTCGAGGCTCGGCAGGCATGCGTATCCGAGCTTGAGCTGGAGGTTCGGGATGATCGAGATCAGGTTCGCGTTGCCGCAGCGCTCGCCGTAGCCGTTCATCGTCCCCTGCACGAGCGAGGCGCCCTCGGCGATCGCCGCGAGCGAGTTCGCGACCGCGCACTCGGCGTCGTTGTGCGTGTGGATGCCGAGCTCGGCGTCCGGCAGCGCGCGCCGCACGACGTGCACGGCGGCGGCGACGTCGTGCGGTAGCGAGGCGCCGTTGGTGTCGCACAGCGTGAGGTTCTCGGCGCCCGCGTCGAGCGCCGCGCGCAGGCATTCGAGCGCGTAGCCCGGGTCGTCGCGATAGCCGTCGAAGAAGTGCTCGGCGTCGTAGATCACGCGCTTGCCGCTGCCGACCAGGAACGCGACCGACTCGGCGATCATGCGCAGGTTCTCGTCGCGGTCCACGCGCACGACCTTCTCCAGGTGCAGCCCCCAGGTCTTGCCGACGAGCGTCGCGACCGGCGTCCACGACTCGGCGAGCACGCGCAGCGCCGCGTCCTCCTCGGCGGCCGCGTCGCGCCGGCGGGTCATGCCGAACGCGCACACGTCGGCGGCCAGGCCGGCCTCCTTGAGCCGGTCGAACAGCTCCATCTCCTTCGGGTTCGAGGTCGGGAAGCCGGCCTCGATCATCGGCACGCCGAGCTCGTCGAGGATGCGCGCCACGCGCACCTTCTCCTCGACCGAGAGCGACATGCCTTCGCCCTGCATGCCGTCGCGCAGGGTCGTGTCGTAGATGATGACGTTCATGAAACCGCAGCAGGAACCCGGTCCAGCCACTCCGCGTAGCGGGCGGAGCGGCCGTGCAGCGCGTCCTCGAAGATCGCCTGGACCTCCGCGGTGATCGGCCCGCGCGTGCCCTCGCCGACCGTGAGGTCGTCGACCTCGCGGATCGGGGTCAGCTCGGCGGCCGTGCCGGTCATGAACAGCTCGTCGGCCTGGTAGAGCTCGCCGCGCGCGATGTTGCGCTCGACGACGTCGTAGCCCTGATCTTCGAGAATCTGGATCGCTGCGAGCCGGTTGATCCCGCCGAGGATGTCGTTACCGAACCCGGGCGTCGCCACCTTGCCGTTCTTGACGATAAAGAGATTTTCGCCGGTGCCTTCGCAGACGTATCCGTTGCTGTCCAGGAGGATCGCCTCCTCGTAGCCGGCCTTGTCGGCCTCGATCTTGGCCAGCACGCTGTTGAGGTACTGGCCGCCCGCCTTGGCGGTCGGGATCAGCGAGTCCGACGGGATCCGGCGCCAGCTCGACACCTTCGCGCGCACGCCGTTGAGCTTGCCCTCCTCGCCGAGGTAGGCGCCCCACTCCCAGACCGCGATCATCACGTCGACCGGGCAGTCGAGCGGGTACAGGCCCATCGGCCCGGCGCCGCGGAACACCAGCGGGCGGATGTAGCAGGACTTCAGCCCGTTGCGGCTGATCGTCTCGAACGTCGCGGACCTGATCTCGTCCTTGGAGAACGGGATCTCCATGTGGTAGAGCGCCGCTGAGCGGAACAGCCGGTCGATGTGGTCGGCGTGGCGGAAGATCGCCGTCGCGCCGTCGGGCGTCTCGTACGCGCGTACGCCCTCGAAGACGCTGGTTCCGTAGTGCAGCGCGTGGGTGAGCACGTGAACCTTCGCGTCCTCGTAGGCGACGAGCTCCCCGTTCATCCAGATCAGGTCCGCTTGGCTCACTTCAGCTCCTCCAGCACCGCCTCCGTCATCTCGGCGGTGGTCGCGTTGCCACCCAGGTCGCCGGACCGCATGCCCTTGGCCAGCGCCCCGTCGACCGCCGATTCTACGGCAGCCGCCTGCTCGGGCCGGCCGAGTCCGTGGCGCAGCAGCAGCGCGGCGGAGAGGATCATGCCGAGCGGATTGGCGATCCCGCGGCCCGCGATGTCGGGCGCCGTGCCGTGGACGGGCTCGAACAGGCCGGGGCCGACGCCGCCGAGGCTCGCCGACGGGAGCATCCCGAGCGAGCCGGTGAGCATCGACGCCTCGTCGGAGAGGATGTCGCCGAACATGTTCTCGGTGACGATCACCTCGAAGTGGCGCGGCGCGGCCACCAGCCGCATCGCGGCGGCGTCGACGAGCAGGTGCTCGAGCTCGATGTTGGGGAACTCCTCGGCGTGGATGCGGGTGACGACCGAGCGCCAGAGCCGGCTCGTGTCGAGCACGTTGGCCTTGTCGACGCTGGTCACGCGCGACTTCGCGGCCTCGAAGCCGACACGGGCGATCCGCTCGATCTCGGCGACCGTGTAGACCATCGTGTCGTAGGCGCGCCCGTCGGCCGTGCCGCGCTCACCGTAGTACAGGCCGCCGGTGAGCTCGCGCACGACCAGCAGGTCCACGCCCTCGATCAGCTCGCGCTTGAGCGGCGACGCGTCGTAGAGCGCCGGCAGCGGGCGCACCGGGCGCAGGTTGGCGAACAGGCCGAGCTCCGCGCGCAGCTTGAACAGGCCCTGCTCGGGGCGGACGGCGCCGGACTCGTTGGTGTCCCACTTGGGGCCGCCGAGCGCGCCGAGCAGCACGGCGTCGGACGTGCGCGCGGCGGCCAGCGCCTCGTCGGTGAGCGCGGTGCCGTGGACGTCGATCGAGGCGCCACCGGCGAGGTGCTCCTCGAACGTGAGGTCGTCGGCGACGGCATTGAGGACCTGAACGGCGGCGGCGGCGACCTCGGGGCCGATGCCGTCGCCGGGCATGAGGACGATGTTGGGCATACGTTGCGGGAACCTACCTATCCGTACACGCGCACGCTGCGCCGCAGCCGCAGCTCGCCGGCCGGCGTGTCGACGCCGATCGCGAGCACGGCCCGCTCAGGGATCGTAAAGCCGTCGCCCGCGAAGGGAACCCGCACACGATGCGTCCCGGCGCGCGCGAAGACGACCGAGGTGTCGAAGAACCCGCCCTCCACGTCGGCCGTGGCGCGCAGCGCGCACGGCCCCGGGCAGTGCAGCCGCAGCCGTAGCGCCTGCGGGCGGCCGAGCACCTGCTTCGCGGGCACCTGGACGCGGACGCCGGCGGGAACGGGCGCGGGCCCGGCGGCGAGCGCGTGCGCGTCGACCTCGTAGCGCGGGCGGGCGAAGTCCTCGCGCGCCCGGCGCACGATCGTGAACACGGCCGGCGGCTGGACGGCGAGCGCGAAGTCCTTGACCTCGCCGGACGCGACGGGCACGCGCAGCGGAGCGCCCGCCGGCGCGCCGGCGGCGAACGCGAGCGTGTCGACGACGTCGAGCTCCGGGTTGGCCTCGAGCGGGTGCTCGCTGAAGCCCGCGATCGCCTGCCCGTCGAGGATCGCCAGGCGCGGCGGCTCGACCCAGGCGCCGTTGCCGATCGGGTAGCGGCTGGCCGCCCCGAACGGCGCGCCCGCGGCGCGGCTGACGACCTCCATGCTCTTGTCGTCGTCGGCGACGCCGGCGGCCACCGCGGCGCCGTCGGGCTCGACCGCCACGTCGCCCCAGACGGGGGTCGTGACCGCGCCGGCGAGATCGAGGCCCGCCGTCGTCGTGCCGGTGAGCACCGTGGTGTGGCCGAGGTCGGTCCAGGCGAGCGCCGCGCGCCCGTCGGGCGCGACCGCCAGCCGCACCGGGCCGAAGACGTCCGGCGCGAGCGTCTGCGGCGCGCCGAGCGTCCCGTCGGGGCCGAACGTGCGCGCGAACAGGTGCTCGGACGCGCCCCACACGACGATCCCGCGCCCTGCGTCGTCGAGGCCAGGGACGGGGCTGTGCTCCACGAAGCTCACCGCGCCCGACAGCGCCACCGCGCCGGCGTGCCCGAGCGCCAGCTCCGGGATCTGGCGGTTGCCGACCTGCGCCTCGAGGCCGACCGCGAGCGTGCCGCCGGCCGCGGCGAGCGCTCCCTGCGGCGAGTCTCCGAAGCCCGCGTTGGCGTCCAGGATGCCGCCCAGGGACGGCAGCGGGTCGCCCGCGGCGAGCAGGATCCGGTCATCGGCGCCCTGCGCGGCGAGGGCCGAGTCGGTGACGCTCGGGCAGCGGTGCGCGGGCCCCCCGAGGGCGACGGCGGCCGGGCCGCCAGGCGCGTTCGCGAACAGCTGCGTGCCCCGCCGCCAGACCAGCGCGTCGCCCGCGTCGCTGATCCGCAGGCAGTCCAGCGCCGTGCCCGAGACCGCCAGCGCCGTGCCGGGGGTCCAGTGCTGCGCCGCCGCGCTCTCCGGCGCCAGCAGCGCGGCGGCCGCCGCCAGTGCGGCCGCCCATCGAGTGAGGGTCATGGCTGGGCAGATCGGCGGGCGCCGCAGGGCGATACATGTTCACGGACGCAGGTGGACCCTGCGGCTGATCCGCAGCTCCCCGTCCGCGGCGTCGATCCCGATCCGGACGGTGCTGACGAGAGCGCGCTTGACCGGGTGGCCGACCGCGGAGCCGCCACCGTCGGTGTAGGGGATCGTGACGGCGTGGCGGCCGCGCGTGAACGCGCGTGCGGTCCGGAAGCTGCCGGTCGCCCCCACCTGGCCGGTGACGCGGATCGCGCAGCTCGCGGGGCAGCGCAGCGTCAGCCGCAGGGCCTGCGGGTGCCCGAGCCGCTGGCTCGAGGCCAGCCCGAGCCGCACGCCCCGCGGCGCGTGCGCGGCGCCCGGACGCAGCTGGAACCTGGCGATCTCCGAGCGGCTGCCGCGGATGCCGTGCGCGAGGCTCTCGCTGAAGCGGCCGAGGATCGCCAGGACCTCCGGCGCGGGGCCGGGGACGACCGCGACGTCGCCCACGTCCGCGGAGGCGACCGGCACCGGCGTCAGGGCGGGCGCCGGCGAGCCGGGGGTGAGCGACAGCGCGAGTAGCGTCGTGAAGCCGTCGCTCGGGCCCGCCGAGACGGCCGCGGCGCCCCGGCCGGCGCCGATCGCGACCGCCACGTGGGAGTCGCCGACGCCGGCCGGCGCCGAGTACGTGCGCGGGGCCGTGAACGGTGCGCCCGCGGCACGGCTGGCGATCGACACGGTGCCGTGGCTGGCGAAGTCGCGCGTGTCGCCGGCGATCGCGGCGCCGTCGGGCTCGATCGCGACCGAGCCGCGTACGGTGGTTCCGGCGGCGGTCGCCAGATCGATCCCCGCCGCGGTCGTCCCGGTCGCGACGACCAGCCGCCCGGCGACGCCGAACGCGACCGCGGCCTGGCCGTCCGGGCCGACCGCGACGCGCAGCGGCGCGCCGTCGACGCGCGCCGCGGTGAGCGTCTGCGGCGCCCCGAGGACGCCGTCGGCGGAGAGCGTCGCCGCCCGGATCGCCTGGCCGGCGCCCCACACCACGAGCCCGCGGCCCGCGCCGTCGAGGCCCACGAGCGGCCCGATCGGCTCGCCCGTATTGACGGGGCCGGGCAGCGTCAGCGGGCCGACCACGGTGCCGTCGGCGCGCTGCAGCGCGACCCCCAGCACATCGTGCGGGCTGTAGACGCCGACCGCGACCGCGCCGCCGCCGGCCGCGACCGCGCCCTGATTGCCGCCGCCGAAGGAGCCGTCGTCGGCGAGGAACCCGGTGGTCGACCACGGGAGCGGCGAGAACGCCGAGCCGCCGCCGGTGCCGGCGAGCAGGATCTGGCCGGTCGCCGCGGCGTTGACCGCGAGCACGGCGCCCGGCGCCACGCTCGGGCAGTCGCGCCCGGGTTTGGCGCCGAGCGTGACCGGCAGCGAGGACTTGACGCCGTCGTGGTCGGTCCAGACGGCGAGTGCCCCGGTGGTCTGCAGGCAGCTGACGAGGTGCGGGCCGGCTTTGACCAGCGGTGCGGCAGGTGCCCAGTGCTGCGCGGCCTGGGCGGGAGCGGCGGCGGCGAGCGCCGCCGCGACAGCGAGAACGAGCTTCACCCTACGACGAGGCGCGCCGAGCACATCCGGATACCTCGCGGTCACAAATTCAACGTCACGGGCCCCGGGCGCTCGCGCTCGGCCTCGTAGGCGGCGATCTTGTCGCCCTCCTGGAGCGTGAGCGCGATGTCGTCGAGCCCGTTGAGGAGCCGGTGGCGGCGGTCGGCGTCGAGCTCGAACGCCACCGCGCGGCCGTCGAAGCGCACCTCGAGCCGCTCGAGGTCGACCTCGGCCTCGCCGGCCTCCATGATCGCCCGGACGTCCGCCTCGGCGAGCACGACCGGCACCAGCCCGATCTTCGTGCAGTTGGAGAAGAAGATGTCGGCGAACGAGGACGCGATGATCGCCTGGAACCCGTAGTCCTGCAGCGCCCACGGCGCGTGCTCGCGGCTCGAGCCGCAGCCGAAGTTCGCGCCGGTCGCCAGGATCGGGTTCTTGGGCAGGCTCCAGCCCGGCTCCTGCGCCCAGTCGTAGAACAGGAACTCGCCGAACCCGGTGCGCTCGATCCGCTTCAGGAACTGCTTGGGGATGATCTGGTCGGTGTCCACGTCGGCGCGCGGCAGCGCCGTGACGGCGCCCTTGATCACGGCGATGGGCTGCATCTCAAGTTCCACTCCCGGATGTCGACGAAATGGCCCTCGATCGCCGCCGCGGCGGCCATCTGGGGCGAGACGAGGTGGGTGCGCCCGCCGCGGCCCTGGCGGCCCTCGAAGTTGCGGTTCGAGGTCGACGCGCAGCGCTCGCCCGGCGCCAGGATGTCCGGGTTCATGCCCAGGCACATCGAGCACCCGGCGGTCCGCCAGTCAAAACCGGCGGCGCGGAAGATCTCGTCCAGCCCCTCGCGCTCGGCCTGCGCGGCCACCTGCTGGGAGCCGGGGACGACCATCGCGCTGACGCTGTTCGCGACCCTGCGGCCCTTGACCATCTCGGCGGCGGCGCGCAGGTCGCCGATGCGGGCGTTGGTGCAGGAGCCGATGAACACGCGGTCGAGCGTGAGCTCGAGGATCGGCGTGCCGGCCTCGAGCCCCATGTAGACGAGCGAGCGCTCGTCGGTCTCGGACCGTGGCTCGGGCACGGCGCCCGCGACGCCCACGACCTGGCCCGGGTTCGTCCCCCAGGTGACGAGCGGGGAGAGCGCGCTCGCGTCGACCGTCAGTTCGCGGTCGAAGGCCGCGCCGCCGTCGGTGCGCAGCGTGCTCCAGTGCGCGACGGCTTCCGCGAAGTCCGCGGGCGCGCCCGGCCGGCCTTCGACCCACTCGAACGTGGTCTCGTCGGGCGCGATCATCCCGGCGCGGCCGCCGCCCTCGATCGTCATGTTGCAGATCGTCATCCGCTGCTCCATCGTGAGCGCGCGGATCACCTCACCGGCGTACTCGACGGCGTGGCCGGCGGCGCCGTTGGTCCCCATCTGGCCGATCGTGCCGAGGATCAGGTCCTTCGCGGTGACGCCGTGGCCGAGCGCCCCCGTGTAGCTGATCCGCATCGACTTCGGCTTGGGCTGCGCGAGCGTCTGGGTCGCGAGCACGTGCTCGACCTCGCTCGTGCCGATGCCGAACGCGAGCGCGCCGAACGCGCCGTGGGTGGCGGTGTGACTGTCGCCGCAGACGATCGTCATCCCCGGCTGGGTGACGCCCAGCTCGGGCCCGATGATGTGCACGATCCCCTGGCGGTCGGAGCCGAGCGAGTAGAGCGGGATGCCGAACTCGTCGCAATTGGCCTCGAGCGCCTCGACCTGGCGGCGCGACAGCGCGTCGTGGATCTTGGCCGAGACCGGCGTCCCGTCCGTGGGGACGTTGTGGTCGGCGGTGGCGAGCGTGCGGTCCGGGCGGCGGACCTCGCGCCCGGCCAGCCGCAGGCCCTCGAAGGCCTGCGGGCTCGTGACCTCGTGGACGAGGTGCAGGTCGATGTAGATGAGGCCCGGCGCGATCTCGTGGGCGGACCAGATCTTCTCGAAGAGCGTGGTGGGCGTCATGATCGGCGCAGCCCGGCTGACACGATCGCCAGCAGGACGGCCTCCTCCTGTGAGTGGTTGGCGAAATGGTGGGGCAGGTCGGCGTCGAACGTCACGCAGTCGCCGGTCCCGAGCGCGTGCTCGGCGCCGTCGACGTGCAGTGAGAGCGCACCGCGCTCGACGACCGCGGTCTCGCGGGCGCCGGGCTCGTGGCGCGGCGGGTCGCCCGGACCGCCCGTGACCGCGCCGGGCGCCAGCGTGTGGCGGGTCACCTCGGAGCGCAGGCCGGGCAGCGGGGGCGTCAGCACCTCGTACGCGTGGCCGCCGGCGCCGCCGCGGCGGCCCTCGCCGCAGCGGACGATCGACACGGTGCCCTCCTCGTCCAGGCGCAGCAGCTGCGAGAGCTTGAGCTCGAGCCCGCTCGCGATCCGGTTGGCGACCTGCAGCGTCGGGCTGGTCTCGCCGCGCTCGACCTGCGAGAGCATCGGGGCCGAGACGCCCGAGCGCTCCGCGAGATCGCGCAGCGAGAGGTCCATCGCCTCCCGCAGCGCCTTGACCCGCGGCCCGACCGCCGCGATGGTGGGATCGACCGCCGCCATTACGCTTGTACGTTATCACGTACGCGAGTCCCGATATAGGCTGCCTCGCCGTGAGCCTGCCGATCCGGGAGTTGCCTGATGCACTCGTGCTCGGAGCGGGCGGGACGCTCGGCGAGGCGTGGCTGCGCGGGATGCTGAACGGGATCGAGGCCGGCGGGGCGCTCGACTTCCGCACCTGCGAGTACCTGGTCGGGACGTCGGCGGGCGCGATCGTCGCCGCGTCGCTCGCGGCGGGCCGGCGCCCCGACGCCGGCGGGGACGTCGCGCGGCGCTGGGCCGAGGAGGCGCACGAGCACGCCGTCGACACCGGCGACGGCTGGTTCCCGCGTCGCGTCGCCGGCGCGGTGGCACGCCGGGCCGCGCGCGCCGGGCTGGCGGCGGCCACACCCTTCGCCCCGCTGGCCCGCGCGACGACCGCGCCCGCTGGACGCTTCGCGCGCGCCACCGCGCTGCGCGTCGCGCCGCGGCCGCAACACACGCTCAGCGGCCTCGGGGAGCGCGTCGCGCGCCTCGGCGCGCGCTTCGACGGGCGCCTGCGCGTGACCGCGGTGGATCGCGCGAGCGGCCGCCGGGTCGTCTTCGGCGCTCCGGAGGCGCCGCGCGCGAGCGTCGCGGACGCGGTGCTGGCCTCGTGCGCCGTGCCGTGGATCTTCGCCCCGGTGACGATCGGCGGTCGCGAATACGTCGACGGCGGCGTGTGGAGCCCGACGAACCTCGACGCCGCCCCGGTCGGCCGCGGCGGGCGCATCCTCTGCCTGGTCCCGTCGGCGGGCGCGAAGACGGGGCCGCTGCGGACCGCCTCCGCGGCGGCCGCGGGATATGAGGCGATGGCGCTACGGGCACAAGGCGCCGAGGTGCAGATCGTGGCCCCGGACGTGCCGAGCCTGGATGCGTTCGGCCCCAGCCTGATGGACGCGCGCCGTCGCGGCGCCGCCGCGGCGGCCGGCTACGCCCAGGGTCGGGGACTGGCGTAGTCGCGTGCTCGCCCCGCCCGTCTGCGGCTTGCGGGTCTACGACCTGCGGGCGGGCCGCCCCGTGAGCCGCATCGTGGCGGCAGGCGCGCTGGCCTGGCGCGACCCCACCGGGTTCCGGCTCGGCGCGCTGCACACGCCGGCGGTCACGTCGGGCACGACGCTCGTCCACCAGGGCCAGGTGCGCATCGGGGCCGTGCGCGACCGGCTGCGCGCGCGCCTCGGCACGCCAGCCGAGGTCCGGCCGGCGTGCTCGTGCTCGCGGAGGGCACGCTGCTCGACCAGGGGCCGGGCATCGACGCGCGCTCGCTGCGCCGCGAAGGCGACCGGCTCACCTGGCTGCACGACGGCGCCATGCGCTCCGCCGCGATCGGGGCGTAGTGTCGGGACACTAGGGCGTCCCGGTCAGCTCCAGCGGCTCGGTCGCGGGCTCCTCGGCGGCGAGCAGCACCTTGCGCTCGACGTTCGAGAGCGCGCGCACGTAGGCGAGCGCCGCGGCGTGGATGATGTCGGTCGAGACGCCCTGTCCGGCGGCGCTCGACCCCGCCAGCTCGAGGATCACGCTCGCCTCGCCGAGGGCGTCCTGCCCGGCGGTCACGGCGTCGATCCGGAACTCGCGCAGGCGCGCCGCGCGCGAGGTGGCGGCGTTGATGGCGCGGAAGATCGCGTCGATCGGGCCGTCGCCGGTGAAGTCGCCGCGCACGGTCGTGCCGTCGGGCTTGGTGATCTGCACCGTCGCATGCGGTGGGCGGCGCGTCGAGGCCTCGACGTCGAACCACTCGAGCGTGTACGCGTGCTCTTCGGCGCGCAGCTCGTCGGTCACGAGCGCCTCGAGGTCCGGCGCGGTGACCTGCTTCTTCTTGTCCGCGAGCTCCTTGAAGCGCTTGAACGCCTGGTTGAGCGTCTGACCGTCGACCTGGTAGCCGAGCTCGAGCAGCGCCGACTGCAGCGCGTGGCGGCCGGAGTGCTTGCCGAGCACGATCGAGTTGACGTCGTCGAACCCGACCGACCCGGCCGACATGATCTCGTAGGTCGAGCGCTCCTTGAGCACGCCGTCCTGGTGGATCCCGGACTCGTGCGCGAACGCGTTGCGGCCCACGATCGCCTTGTTGGGCTGCACCGAGTAGCCGGTCAGCCGCGACACGAGGCGGCTGGCGCGCGCGATCTCGCGCGTGTTGATGCCGGTCGTGAAGCCGATGTCGGCCTCGCGCGTGCGCAGCAGCATCACGATCTCCTCGAGCGATGCGTTGCCCGCGCGCTCGCCGATGCCGTTGATGGCGCATTCCACCTGGCGCGCGCCGGCCTGCAGGCCGGCGAACGAGTTCGCCACCGCCAGGCCCAGGTCGTCGTGGCAGTGCACCGAGAGCACGACGTCGCGCAGATCCGGGACCAGCTCGTAGAGCCGTGCCAGGAACCCGGCGTACTCGATCGGCATCGCGTAGCCGACGGTGTCGGGGATGTTGATCGTCGTCGCGCCCTCGTCGATCGCCGCCTGCAGCACCTCGGCGGTGAACTCGACGTCGGCGCGGGTGGCGTCCATCGGGCTGAACTCGACGTCCTCGACCAGCGCGCGGGCGTGCGCGACGGCGGCGCGGGCCTGGCCCAGCACGTCCTCGCGCGTGGACTGCAGCTGGTAGCGGATGTGGATGTCGCTCGTCGAGATGAACGTGTGCACGCGCGGGCGCTCGGCGTCGCGCACGGCCTCCGCCGCGCGCTCGATGTCCGCTGCGTGGGCGCGTGCCAGGCCCGCGATGACCGGGCCGTGCACCTCCCGGGCGATCGTCTGTACGGCCTGGAAGTCACCCGGGGAGGCGATCGGGAATCCAGCCTCGATCACGTCCACGCCGAGCCGCGCGAGCTGCTGCGCGATCTCGAGCTTCTCGGCCGCGTTGAGCGAGATCCCCGGCGACTGCTCGCCGTCTCGCAGGGTGGTGTCAAAGATGATGACCCGATTGGGGTCCATGGCGCTCTTCTCCTGTTCGGTCTGTGCTGCGACTTCTCCGGTGTGAGTTCGCGGCTAAGCGGCCGCCCACGCGTTATTCCCCCCGAAGGGGGAGGAGAAGAAGGAGCGAAAGGCCGCGCAACAACGCCATGCGCGACGCAGCGTAGCTCACGCGGCCCGCGCGTGCCAGTTAGAGCTGCGCGACGACGTCGAGCCGCAGGTCGTTCGCCTCGGCGAGGTAGACGCGCTGGTCGAGGTGGCGCGAGCGCATCGAGACCTCGCCGCGCGGCCCGCTGTAGGAGAGCGCCTCGGCGGCGGCCGTCATCCGGCGCACGTCCAGGCTCCCCGCGCGCCCGGCGAGTGCGGAGAGCGCGAGGATCCCCTCATAGCACGACTCCCCGACGCTGTTGAGCGTCGGCGCGTCGGGCCCGAACGCCCGCGTGTAGCGCCAGCCGAACTCGAGGCTCTCCGGGGTCGCGAGCGTCTCGAAGTACGCGGCGGCCGCGCAGATCCCGCGCGTGCTGTCGGCGCCGCTCCCGGCGAGCGTGTTCTCGTCGATCAGCGTGCTCAGCCGCCGGCAGGTCGCGTCGAGCCCGGCGGCGGCGAAGGCGCGGTTGAACGTGACCGCGTCCGCGCCGACCAGCAGCATCAGGACCGCGTCCGCGCGCGAACGCTCGACGCCCTCCAAGGTGCGCTCCCAGGCGCGGAAGCCGAGCGGGACGAACGCCTCGTGCCAGATCTCCCCGGCGCACTCGCGCGCATAGCCGTGCGCGGCGCGGGCCGTGACGCGCGGCCAGACGTAGTCGTTGCCCACGATCGACCAGCGCCGGACGCCGTGCTCGCGACTCAGCCAGCGCATCGCCGGCAGCAGCTGGCGCGACGGGACCTCACCGGTGAGAAAGACACCCGGCGTCCGCTCACCGCCTTCGTAAAGCGCGGTGTAGACGTACGGAACCACGCCCGCCAGGCGTGGAGCAACCGCTTGCCGGACGGCTGAGATGTGCCAGCCCACCACCGCGTCGACGAGCCCGGCCGCGGCCAGCACGCCGACCTCGTCGGCCACGTCGGCCGGTGCGCGCGACCCGTCGACGACCGAGAGCCGCAGCTCGCGCCCGAGCAGGCCCTCGCCCGCGTTGAGCTCGGCGACCGCGAGCTCGGCGCAGAGCTCGCACGAGGGGCCGAACAGCCCGGCCGACCCGTGCAGGGGGACCACGAGCGCGACATTGACGGCGGAGGGCATCGGCGCTGCGGATAATCTGCCACACGTGGCTTCAGGACAGTCCCACGCGGCCGCGACCGAGGCGCTCGCGCTGGCGCTGAGCGATGCCGAGCGGCGCGTCACGCGCCGGCTCGCCCTGCTGCTGGCGCGCCACGACTGCACCGTGGAGCGCTGGCGCGCGCTCACGCTGCTCGGCGGGGGCGACCGCCAGCGCATGTCCGAGCTGGCGGAGTTCACCCAGCTTCCGCCCGCCAGCCTGACGCGGCTGGTCGACGGCATGGTCGCCGACAACCTGGTGCACCGCACCGCCGACCCGCGCGACCGGCGCGGCGTGCTCGTGCAGATCACGCGGCGCGGCCTCGCTCTGCAGCAGGCGCTCTCGCAGGAGATCGCCGCCGAGCGCCTGTTCGGCGACGCGGACGTCGCCGACGCCCTCGAGTCGCTGGGCCGTCTCGTCGCGGGCCTGCGCTAACTGCTACCGTCCGGAATACTTCCGTCAGGAAATACGTCCGAAGGTGGTGCGAGATGGACGGGTTCCCGCTCGACTACGAGGTCTTCGAGCTGGGTGACGTGACGTTGCAGGGCGGCGCGACGCTGCGCGGCGCCAAGCTCGCCTACAAGACCTACGGCGAACTCAACGCCGACAAGAGCAACGCGATCGTGTACCCCACGTGGTACTCGGGCCGGCATTGGGACAACGAGTGGCTGATCGGCGCCGGGATGGCCCTGGACCCCGCGACGTACTTCATCATCGTGCCGAACATGCTCGGGAACGGGCTCTCGAGCTCACCGAGCAACACGCCGCCGCCGTACAACCAGGCGCGCTTCCCGAACGTCACGTTCTACGACCAGGTCGAGCAGCAGCACAAGCTGGTCAGCGAGCAGTTCGGGATCGAGACGCTGGCGCTGGTCACCGGCTGGTCGATGGGCGCCGGGCAGACCTACCAGTGGGCGGTCAGCCATCCGGAGATGGTCCAGCGCGCATGCCCGTTCTGCGGATCGTCGAAGACGAGTGAGCACAACATCGTCTTCCTGGAGGGCGTCAAGGGCGCGCTCACCGCGGACGACGCGTTCATGGACGGCTGGTACGAGCGGTGGCCGAGCAAGGGTCTGCGCGCGCTGGCCCGCGTCTATGCGGGCTGGGGCTTCTCGCAGGCCTTCTACTGGGATCAGGTCTACCGCGAGCTCGGCTACACGTCGCTGGAGGACTTCCTGATCGGCTTCTGGGAGGGCTTCTTCCTGGACCGTCGCGACCCGAACAACCTGCTGACGATGCTGTGGACGTGGCAGCACGGCGACATCGGCGCCACGCCCGGATTCGACGGCGACCACATCAAGGCCCTGCAGTCGATCAAGGCGAGGATGATCGTCATGCCGGCCGAGAAGGACCTGTATTTCCCCCCGGAGGACGAGGCGTACGCCGTGCGCCACATGGACAACGCCGAACTGCGGGTGATCCCCGGCGTGTGGGGCCACTTCGCGGGCGGCGGGGCGAACCCGGTGGACACCGCGTTCATCGACCACGCCCTGAAGGAGTTGCTGGCAAGCTAGCGAGACGGAGGTGACACGTGCCCGAGGTCGTGTTCACTGTGGATCAGTCCAAGCCCATGGCCGAGCAGGCGGTGCCGGGCCACAACCGCTGGCACCCGGACATCCCGGCGGCCGCGTCGGTCCGGCCTGGGAGCGAGTTCCGCGTCGAGTGTCGCGAGTGGACTGACGCCCAGATTCACAACAGCGATTCGGCCAACGACGTGCGCGACGTCGATCTGTCGCGCGCGCACATGCTCTCCGGGCCGATCGCGGTCGAGGGCGCCGAGCCGGGCGACCTGCTGGTCGTCGACATCCTCGACCTCGGTCCGTGCCAGCCGCCGCAGGAGTACGGCGACGCGCCCGGCCAGGGCTGGGGCTACACGGGGATCTTCGCCCGTGCCAACGGCGGAGGGTTCCTCACCGACCACTATCCGGACTCCCACAAGGCGATCTGGGACTTCCGCGGGCAGGAGGCCACGTCGCGACACATCCCGGGCGTCCGCTACACGGGCATCACGCACCCGGGGCTCTTCGGGACGGCGCCGTCCGCGGACCTGCTCGGCGAGTGGAACCGGCGCGAGCGCGCGCTGATCGCGACGGATCCGGACCGCGTGCCGCCGCTGGCGCTGCCTCCGCTGGAGGACTCCACGCTGGCGGGGACGTTGAGCGGCTCGGCGCTGGCCGCGGTCGCGCGCGACGGCGCGAGGACGGTGCCGGCGCGCGAGAACGGCGGCAACCACGACATCAAGAACTTCACCCGCGGCAGCCGCGTCTTCTACCCGGTGCACGTACCGGGCGCGAACCTGTCGGGCGGGGACCTGCACTTCTCCCAGGGCGACGGCGAGATCACGTTCTGCGGCGCGATCGAGATGGGCGGCTTCATCGACTTCGGCGTCGACCTGATCAAGGACGGCATGAACCGCTACGGGGTCACGACGAACCCGATCTTCATCCCCGGCCGCGTCGAGCCGCGCTACAGCGAGTTCCTGACCTTCATCGGGATCTCGGTCGACGAGGGCGGCGAGAACCATTACCTCGACGCCACGATCGCGTACCGGCGGGCGTGCCTGAACGCGATCGAGTACCTCAAGACGTTCGGATACACGGGCGAGCAGGCGTATCTGCTGCTCGGCTCGGCGCCGATCGAGGGGCGCATCAGCGGGATCGTCGACATCCCCAACGCGTGCTGCTCGCTGTATCTGCCGACGGCGATCTTCGACGTCGACATCCGCCCGTCGGCGGACGGGCCGGTGGTGGCGGATCGCGGAACGGCGGCCGCGACGTCCTGATGGTGCTCTACGAGTTCATCTGCGCGGGGTGCGGGCCATTCGACGCGTGGCGGCCGGTGACGTCACCGGCCGCCACGTGCCCCTCGTGCGGGCGTGACGCCCGGCGCCGCTACACGGCGCCGGGACTGGCGCGGCTCGCCGCGCCGATGCGGGCGGCGCGCGACCGCGAGGAGCGCAGCGCGTACGCGCCGGAGCTGACGAGCCACCCGACCGGGCGCCCGCTGCCGGCGCACCATCACCACTGAGCAGGCGTCAGCGCGCCACATGCAGGCCCAGCGCGCGCGGTGCGAACGCCACCGCGCGCGTCAGCGGGTCGACCCTCCGAGATTCTTCCTCAAGACGTTCCTTACGTAAGAACGCACGTCGTACCAGCGTTCCGCCCATCCAGGCGAGTGGCTCCGGCGGGACGCGGGCGGGTGCCGGGTCCACGAGCGCGAGCGGCGACGGCTCGCCTGCCGCGAGCGCCGCCAGGACGCGGCCGGCGAGATGGCAGGGGCCGACGCCGTTGCCCGTGAACCCGAAGGCGTAGTGCACGGGCGCGCCGTCGAGCGTGCCGATCTGCGGCAGGTGGCTCGGCGAGACGTCGATCGGGCCGCCCCAGGCGTGCGTGATCGCCCGCCCCGCGAGCGCCGGGAACATCGCGACGAGGTGGCGGCGGATCTGGTCGGCCACCTCCGGGTCGACCTCGACGCGCCCGCCCAGCCGCGCGCCGGGCGCGAGCCGGCCGCCGCCCCAGCCGAACGCGATCCGCCCGTCGCGCGTGGTGCGGAAGTAGTGCACGAACGTGCGCGCGTCGGTGACGCACTCCCCCCCGGTCCAGCCCAGCGCCTCGAGCACGTCCGGGACCGGCTCGGTCAGCACGATGTGCGAGGACGTGACCGACACGCGGGCGCGCAGCGGCGCGAAGCCGCGCGTGGCGGCGTTGACGGCCAGCACGGCCGCGCCGGCGCGCACCGTGCCCCCGGCGGTCTCGGCCTCGACGCCGCGCCCGGAGCGCAGCGCGCGCACGCGCGAGTGCTCGTGGACGGCGACACCCGCCGCTCGCACCCGCTCGCGCAGCCCGAGCGCGAGCCGCGCCGGCTGCACCGTGGCGTCGTCGGGCACGAGGATGCCACGGCGAAAGCGCGGCGACCCGCAGCGCGCGCGCACCTCGGCCTGCGACAGCGCGAGCACGCGATCGCGCGGCGCGACGGCCAGGATCGCGTCCAGCACGGCGTCGTGGGCGGGCGCGGTCGAGGCCATCACGTAGCCGGCGCGGCGAAACCACGCGTCGACGCCCTCGGCCTCGCACCACGCCCCGATCGCCTCCACGCTGTCGGCCGATGCGCGGCAGATCTCCAGCGCGCGGGCCGCCCCGAACCGCTCGACCAGCGACGGCAGGTGCGTCCACAGCGTCTCGCAGAAGCCGCCGTTGCGCCCGCTCGGCCCGTGCCCGCACACTCCGGCCTCGAGCAGGACCACCGAGGCCCCGCGGGCGCGCAGCTGCCACGCCGTCCAGAGCCCCGCGTAGCCGCCGCCGATCACGACGACGTCCGCGCTCGCGTCCGCGGCCAGCGCCGGCGCGGCCCGCACCGCGCCGGCCTCGTCGAGCCAGTAGCCGTGCGCGGTGTGGATCACCCGGCGAAGAACCGCGCCGAGGCGTCGGCGAGCACCGCCTCGGTCTTCGCGACCAGCTCGTCGAGCTCCTCGCGGCCGCTGATCAGCGGCGGCGCGAGGTGCAGCACGGCGTCGCCGCGGTCGTCAGGCCGTGCGATCAGGCCCTCCTCGAGCAGCCGGCCGGCCAGGAAGCCGCGCAGGAGCTTCTCGCGCTCGTCCGCGCTGAAGCGCGCGCCGGAGGCGTCGCGAACGAGCTCGAGGGCCCAGAAATAGCCCGCGCCGCGCACGTCGCCGACGATCGGCAGCCGCTCGCGCAGCTCGGCCAGCCGCTCGCCCAGGTAGTCCTCGTGCGCGCGCACGTTCTCGATCACGCCCTCGCGATCGAAGATCTCGATGTTGCGCAGCGCGATCGCCGCCGCGACGGGGTGCCCGGCGAACGTGATCCCGTGCATCAGCATCCGGCCCTCGTCGTAGAGCGGCTCGGCGATCCGGTCTGAGACCAGCACCGCGCCCATCGGCGCGTAGGCCGACGTGATGCCCTTGGCGCACGTGATCAGGTCCGGCGCGACGCCGTAGCGGGCGGACGCGAACCACTCGCCGATGCGCCCGAAGCCGGTGATGACCTCGTCGGCGACGAGCGCGATCCCGTAGCGGTCGCACAGCTCGCGCAGTCCGGGCCAGTAGCCCTCCGGCGGCGTCAGGCAGCCGCCCGCGTTCTGCACCGGCTCGGCGATCAGCATCGCGACCGTCTCGGGCCCCGCCTCGACGATCGTACGCTCGACCTCGTCGAGCAGCCGCGCGCACAGCGCGGCGTCGTCGCCGCCGTCGGGATCGCGGTAGCGGTTCGTGTTCGAGATCCGCACGACCGGGATCGGCGCCGCGCCGAACGGCTCCTTGTACGTGCGCACGCCGGTGAACGAGAGCGCGCCCAGCGTCACGCCGTGGTAGGCGATCTCGCGCGCGATCGCCTTCGTGCGCTGCGGCTCGCCCTTGGCCAGGTAGTGCTGGCGCACGATCTTCCAGGCGGCCTCGACCGACTCCGAGCCGCCGTTGGTGAAGAACACGCGGTTGAGGTCCCCAGGTGCGCGCTCGGCCAGCGCGGCGGCGAGCTTGATCGCCGGCGGGTGCGCGGTGGCCCAGTTGGTGTTGAACGCGAGCGTCGAGAGCTGCTCCGACGCGACGCTCGCCATCTCCTCGCCGAACGAGTACCCGATCTGACAGCAGAACAGCGACGAGAGCCCGTCGAAGTAGCGCTTGCCCTCGGTGTCGAAGACGTACACGCCCTCCCCGCGCTCGAGCACGAGCAGCGGCTTGCCACCGGGCCCGAAGGCCCCGTTGCGGGTGAAGTGCATGAGCAGATGCCGGTGCGCCTGCTCCTGCAGCGACTCGGCCCCAACGCTGTCGACGGCAGTCATGCCGCCATGCTGGCTCGCCCCCCGCGAGACCCGCAATGGGCGGAATGTCGCGTCCCGGCGTCCATTCACCAACGAAACGTCAAGGCTGGCGCCGGAAGCGCCGGGCGCGCACGGCCAGATGGAGACCGAGGACGACGTCCTCGTCGTCGAGCGAGACGTCGAGCAGCTCCTCGATCCGGCGCAGGCGCAGGTACAGCGACTGGCGCTCGAGGTGCAAGGTGCGCGCCGCCTCGGCCTTGCGGCCCCCCGACGCGAGGTAGGCCTCGAGCGTCTCGAGCAGCGCCTTGGTGCGGGGCGAGCCGTCGGCCAGCAGCGGGCCGATCTGCTCGTCGACGAACGCGTCGAGCGCGGGCACGTCGCGCAGGTCGTGCAGGAGGTCGGCGACGCCGGGCCGGCGCGCGTCGTGCCAGCGCGAGACTCCCAGCGCGGTGGCGGCGCCGGCCGACCGGCGCACCCGCCGCAGCCCCTGGCCGGCCGCGGTCCACCCGCCGGCCGGGGCGCCGATCGCGAGCGCGGCGTCCGCGGGGCCGAGGCCGTGACGGTCCAGGGCGCCGTGGAAGAGATGCGCCACGTGCTCGGCGAGTGCCGCGTCGTACTCGCGCGCGCCGAGCGAGAGCAGGACGAGCAGGTCGACGTCGCGCGGGCCGAGCAGAACGCCGAACCCGGTCGACGACAGCGCCGCGCGCAGGTCCCCCGCCAGCCGGGTCCAGGTGACGCCGTCGGCGTCGGGCGGCGGGCCCGCGGCGGCGCCGCGCCTGCGCGCGTACGCGCGCGAGCGCCAGGTCGCGACCACCGGCAGCAGGGCGCCGCGGCCGGCGCCGGGTAAGCCCAGCGCCTCGGCGCGCCGGCGCGCGTCGGCCTCCTCCACGCGCCCGTCCGCCAGGTCCGACAGGAACGCGCCGCGAGAGCGCGAGCGCAGCTGCTCCTCGTGCTGCTTGCCCAGCAGGTCGACGGCCACCGCCAGCGCGGCGCGCTCCACCGCGACGCGGTCGAACGCGTCCAGCGGCGCGTCCAGCGCGAGCGCGAGCAGGCGCCCCCAGGAGGAGTTCATGAGCCGCACGTCGACCGCGACGGCGCCCTCCGGCGCCTCGCCGCGCGCCTCGGCGCGGTGCAGGTCCGCCCACGCCGAGAGCGCCAGGTCGTCGCCGGGCGGGCCGGAGACGTAGTAGACGAGCGAGCCGCGCGCGTCCTCGAGCACGACAGGGTTGCCGACCGCCGCGGCGAGCTCGGACAGGATCTCGGGCACACCGCGGCCCTGCAGGATCAGCTCCGTGAAGCGCCGGTGGATCTCCTCCCCGCGCCGCAGCAGCTCGAACTGCGCGTTGACGACCGCCCCGTGCACCGCCTCGGTGATCTCGATGAAGCGCACGGCGCGGTGGAACCCGACGACCGGCACGCCGGCCCGCGCGCACGGCTCGAGCACCGCCGCCGGAACGGCGGTCCAGCTCGAGCCGAGCTCGACGGCCAGCGCCGCCAGCCCCTGCTCGATCAGCGATGCGGTCCACGCGCGCTGGTGCGCCGCGTCGGCGCCCGCCCCGAGGCCGGTGGTCAGGACGAGCTCGCCGCCCTTGAGCAGGTCGTCGGGGTCGGGCATCTCGATCACGTGCGCCCAGCGCAGCTCACGGCCGAGCCGCTCGGCGCCCACGAGCACCTCGGGCAGCGCGCGCCGGACGACCGGCAGATCCAACACCTCGGCGAGAGTCAGCATGACGTTCTGTCATCCATCATCGCGCAAGATCCGACCGACTGTCCATTGCGGCGGCCATCCGCAAGCGGAAGGGTGGCCGAACTTCAACTTCGAGGAGTGAAGGAGTGGCGGTGGCAACTCAGGCCGAGGCCGACATCCATCTGGAAGGCGTCAGCAAGCGCTTCGCCGAGACGACCGCGGTGGACGACCTGACGCTGTCGATCGAGCGCGGCGCGTTCTACGCCCTGCTCGGCCCCTCGGGCTGCGGCAAGACCACGACGCTGCGGATGATCGGCGGCTTCGAGGATCCGACCGAGGGCCGCATCTTCCTCGGCGGCTCGGACGTCACGAACCAGCCGCCCTACAAGCGCGACGTCAACACCGTCTTTCAGTCCTACGCGCTGTTTCCGCACCTGTCGGTCGAGAAGAACGTGGCGTTCGGGCTCGAGCGCAAGCGGATCGACAAGGCCGAGGTGCGCAAGCGCGCCGCCGACGCGCTCGAGCTGGTCCAGCTCGCCCATCTGGCCAAGCGCAAGCCGGCGCAGCTCTCGGGCGGGCAGCAGCAGCGCGTCGCGCTCGCCCGCGCGCTGGTCAACCGGCCGCGCGCGCTGCTGCTCGACGAGCCGCTCGGCGCGCTCGACCTGCGCCTGCGCAAGCAGCTGCAGATCGAACTCAAGCGCATCCAGCAGGACGTCGGGATCACGTTCGTGCACGTCACGCACGATCAGGAGGAGGCCATGAGCATGGCCGACACGATCGCGGTGATGAGCGGCGGTCGGATCGAGCAGGCGGGCGGCGCGGCCGAGCTCTACGAGCGTCCTCGGACGGCGTTCGTGGCCAACTTCCTCGGCGTCTCGAACCTCGTCGAGGCCCGCGTGCGCGCCGTCAACAACGGCCACACGCGGATCGAGACCCACGACGGCGCGAGCCTGCACGTGCTCTCGGCGCGCTGCGGCGCGCACGACACCGACGCCGTGCGCGTCGGCGTGCGCCCGGAGAAGATCACGCTCGTCCCGCTCGGCCAGCCGGTCCCGGACGGCTCCAACGTCCTGCAGGGAACGGTCATCGTCAGCGCGTTCCTGGGCGTCTCGATCCAGTATGTGGTGCGCTCGGCGGGCGGCGAGGAGCTCAACGTCTTCACCCAGAACGTCGACGGCGCCGAGCCCGAGGCGCTGGCCGTCGGGCGGGAGGTGCAGCTCGCCTGGAATCCCGACCACACGTTCGTGGTGGACCGTGCCTAGCCCGTACACCCGGCGCACCTTCCTCGGCCGCGCCGGCTCGCTGGCGCTGGCCGGCGCGCTGACCGGCTGCGGGATCGAGGGGACGGTCGAGCGCGCGCGCCAGGCCGCCACGCCGGTCGCGACGATCACGCACCCGAAGGTGCCGATCGGCAACTGGACGTTCTCCAACTGGCCGCTCTACATCGACAAGAAGGTCCTCAAGACGTTCGACAAGACCTACGGCGGACACGTCAAGTACGTCGAGGAGATCAACGACAACGACGAGTTCTTCGGCAAGGTCCGCCAGCAGCTGCTCGCCGGCAAGCCGATCGGGCGCGACATCGTGGTGCTGACCGACCCGATGGCCTCGAAATGGGTGCGTAACCGCTACGTCGAGGGTCTTGACAAGAAGAACATCCCGAACGTGGTCAACAACCTGGTCGAGAACCTGCGCGACATCCCCTATGACCCCAAGCGCCAGTTCACGGTGCCGTGGCAGTCGGGGGCGATCGGGCTCGGCTACAACCCAAAGAACACCGGCCGCAAGCTCAACTCGATCAACGATGTCTTCGACCCGGCGTTCAAGGGTCGCGTGACGATGCTCTCCGAGCCCTATGACTCGGCCTCGTCGGTGCTGCTGGGGATGGGCGTCAACCCGACCAAGGCGTCGATCGACCAGATCCTCAAGGCGATCGAGAAGATCAAGCAGGCCAACGACGCCGGCCAGTTCCGGCGCTTCACCGGCAACGACTACTCGACCGACCTGACCAAGGGAAACGTGTGGATCGCGCTCGCGTATTCCGGTGACCTCGTGCAGTTGAAGAGCGACAACCCCGAGCTCGAGTTCGCGTATCCCGACGAAGGCGCGATGTTCTTCACCGACAACATGATGATCCCGGCCAAGGCGGAGCACATCTTCGCTGCCGAGACGATGATGAACTTCGTCTACGAGCCCGAGATCGCCGCGAAGATCGCGCTGTACGTGAACTACCTCTCGCCCTGCAAGGGCGTCAAGGAGATCGTCGAGCGCCAAGACCCCAAGCTCGCGAACAACCCGCTGGTGTTCCCGCCCGACGAGATCCTCGCCAAGCTTCACCCCTATCCCGCGCTATCGACCAACGACGAGCGCACGATGAAGGAGGCCATGGCGGAGGTGACGGGCGCCTGATGCTGTCACTGAACGCGCGCCGGCGCCTGCTGCCGTGGCTGTTCCTCGGGCCCGGGCTGCTGTGGCTGCTGATCTTCTTCCTGTACCCGCTGCTCAACCAGGCCAGCGTGTCGCTGATGAGCGGGAACCCCGAGCAGGGCTACAACCTGACGTGGGCGTTTCACACCTACTGGGACGCGATCAGCACATACCGCTCGCAGTTCGTGCGCTCGATCTTCTACGCCGGGGCGGCGACGATCCTGTGCCTGATCATCGCGTTCCCGCTGGCGTACTTCGCCGCCTTCCGCGCCGGCCGCTGGCGGCCGCTGATCCTGCTGCTGATCATCCTGCCGTTCTTCATGTCCTACGTGCTGCGCACGGTCGCGTGGCAGCTGATCCTGTCCGACGACGGCTGGGTGGTGAACCGGTTGCGCGACGTCGGGCTGGTGAGCGAGAACGGGCGCGTGCTCGCCACGAGCGTCGCGGTGATCACCGGCATCACCTACAACTTCCTGCCGTTCATGGCGCTGCCACTGTACGTGACGCTCGAGAAGATCGACCGGCGGCTGCTGGAGGCCGCCACCGACCTCTATGCCAGTCACACGACGGCGTTTCGCAAGGTCACGCTGCCGCTGGCGCTGCCGGGCATCTTCGCGGGCTCGCTGCTCACGTTCATCCCGGCGTGCGGTGACTTCATCAACGCCGCGCTGCTCGGAACGCCGCGCCAGTACATGATCGGCAACGTCATCCAGTCGAAGTTCCTGAACATCCTCGACTATCCGGCCGCGGCGGCGCTGTCTTTCACGCTGATGATCTTCATCCTGATCGGCATCGCGATCTACGCGAAGCTGCTCGGCGCGCAGAACCTCACCGAGGCGGCGATCTAGGTGGCCGTCGCCGAGGCGCCGCGGGCCGCGCCCAGCGCGCCGCCCGCGCGCACCAGCAGCACACCGCTCGGCGATCGCGTGCGCCACGCCGCGCTCGCCGTGTGGTCAGTGCTCGCGCTGCTGTACCTGTTCATCCCGGTCTTCATCGTCGTCCTGTTCTCGTTCAACGACAACAAGGGCCGCTTCAACTTCACCTGGCAGGGTGTGACGCTGCGTCACTGGCAGCACCCGTTCGCCGACCCGGACCTGGCGAACGCGCTGCGGACCTCGGTGGAGATCGCGATCATCGCCACGCTGATCGCCACGGCGCTGGGCACGTTCATGGCGATGGCGCTGGTCCGCTACCGCTTCCGCGGGCGCTCGACGGTGGACTTCTTCGTGTTCATGCCGCTGTCCTCGCCCGAGGTGGTGATCGGCGCCGCGCTGCTGGCGATGTTCCTCACACTGAACATCAACACCGGCTTCGTGACGATCGTGATCGCCCACGTGATGTTCACGCTCTCCTACGTCGTGGTCACCGTCAAGGCGCGCCTGGAGGGGATGGACCGTCACATCGAGGAGGCGGCGATGGACCTCGGGGCGACCGAGTGGGCGACGTTCCGGCTCGTCACCTTCCCGATGATCGCGCCCGGCGTGGCCGCCGCCGCGATGCTCGCGGCGGCGATCTCGATCGACGATTACGTGGTCACGTCGTTCAACGCCGGCCAGACGCAGACCTTCCCGCTGTTCATCTTCGGCGCCACGCGTCAGGGCGTGCCGGCGGAAGTGAACGTGCTCGCGACGATGCTGCTCGTGGTCGTGCTGGCGCTGATGGGGCTCAACCTGCTGATCCAGCGCGCGCTCGCGCGGCGCGATTCGGCCCGCGCCGCGTAGAACCGCTCACACATCGCTCACGTATACCCTCCCGGCTACCCACCGGGAGGAGGACGCATGTTCAGGGCCATGCATGTGACGGGACGCGGGTCCGGCGCGAGGGCGGCGCTGCTCGCCGGCACGGCGCTGGCGGCCACCGCGCTGATGGTCTCGGGCGCGCTGGGCGACGGCGACGGGCCGTTCCGGCCGCATCCGGACGCGCAGTGGACGACGGTGCTCAAGCCGGCGTCGGGGATCGAAGGGCTGACGACCGACGCGCGCGGCAATCTCTACACGCCCGCGCGCGCGACCAATGCCCCGTGCCCGGTCTACCGCGGCTCGATCCGCGGTGGTGCGCCCGTGGTGGTCGGCACGCTGCCGGCGCCGTGCAGCCCGGCCGGGCTCACGTTCGGCCGTGACGGCCGCCTGTACGTGACCGACAACGACCGCATCGACGTGCTCACCCCGGACGCGCGCACGCCGCCGACCGCGACCGTCTTCGCGACCGGCGTACCGGGCGCCAACGGCGTCGCGTTCGATCGCCGCGGCACGCTCTGGGTGTCCGACGGCGGGACCGCCCAGGGGCGCGTATGGACGGTCAGCCCCGCCGGCGCCGTGACCGAGGCGTTCCGCGTGCCGACCGGCACGAACGCGGCGGGCGTCGGCAGCTCGCGCAACTCGACGCCGCCCGGGACCCCGCAGGCGATCGTCGCCAACGGGCTCGCGTTCGGGCGCGACGGCACGCTGTACGTGGCCGACACGGCCCGCGGAGCGATCTGGCGCGTCCGCCTCTCCGGCGACGGCCGCGTGCTCAGCCGCACCGGCTGTGACAGCACCTACCCGGCCGACGCGCTGTGCCTGGACGACGTGTTCGTCCAGCATCCCGCGCTCGAGGGCGCCGACGGGATCGTGATGGACGGGCACGACGACATCGTCGTCGCCGCCAACGAGCGCAACGCGATCGCGGTCGTGACCGAGCGGGGCGACGTCGTGGAGCTCTTCCGCAATCCGGTCGCGGCGAGCGGCCTGCGCGACGAGGGCCCGCTCGAGTTCCCCACCAGCCCGGTGTTGGTCGGCGACACCGTCTGCGTCACGAACTCCGACGGCGCGCGCCGCGACAACGCGCCGAACACCCCCGGCGAGGGGCCGAAGGTGTCCTGCATGCGCTAGGCCGCCACTGGGGTGGCGCTGGGCTCGCCCAGCGCCATGCCGGTCTCGGCGTCGAACCCGTGCAGCTGACCGGGCTCGACGGACAGCTCGACCCGGTCGCCGACCGCCAGCGGTGCGCGGGCGTCGGTGACGATCGTGAACGCCGCGCGGTCGTCCTCGGCGAGCAGCACGTCGTCGTCGGGGCCGGTGTCGACGGCCTCCGAGAGCGCGTGCGAGCGCAGCCGCGGCGCGTCGACGCCGACCACGGCGTGGGTCTCGGTCCCGAGTCGCTCGACGACCTGCACGATGCCGGGGACGCCGCCCGCCCCGAGCCGCACGTCGTGCGGGCGCAGCCCGAGCACGATCCGCCCGCGCAGCGGCGAGTCCTCGGGGACCGGCAGCCGGCACGCGCCGAAGCGTGCCTCGCCGCCGGCCACCGTCGCCTCGACCAGGTTCATTGCGGGCGAGCCGATGAACGCCGCCACGAACAGGTTCGCGGGGTGCTCGAAGAGCCGCTCAGGCGTGTCGCACTGCTGCAGCACGCCGCCGCGCAGCACGGCCACGCGCTGGCCGAGCGTCATCGCCTCGACCTGGTCGTGGGTCACGTAGATCGTCGTGACGCCGAGGCGCTCGTGCAGGCGCGAGAGCTGCGCCCGCATCGACACGCGCAGCTTGGCGTCCAGGTTCGAGAGCGGCTCGTCCATCAGGAACGCGGCCGGCTCGCGCACGATCGCCCGGCCCATCGCCACGCGCTGGCGCTGGCCGCCGGACAGCTCGCCCGGCTTGCGCTCGAGCATCTCCTCGAGGCCGAGGACGCGCGCGACCTGATCCACACGGCGCGCGATGTCCTCCTTGGAGGTCTTGCGCAGCTTGAGCCCGAACCCGAGGTTGGCGCGCACCGTCAGGTGCGGATAGAGCGCGTAGTTCTGGAAGACCATCGCGATGTCGCGCTTGCGCGGGTCCAGGTGCGTGACGTCGCGGCCGCCGATCTCGATCGTCCCGCTGGTGGTCTCCTCGATCCCCGCGATCATCTTCAGCAGGGTCGACTTCCCGCACCCGGACGGGCCGACCAGCACCATGAACTCGCCGTCGCGGATCTCGAGCGAGACGTCGTCGACGGCGCGCGGGCCGTTACCGCCGTAGGCCTTGGTGACGCTCGCGAGCCGGATGCCGGGCGTCGGTTCGGGTGCCGGAACGGTCATGCGGTCCGCCTCAGTTTGACTAGCTTGCGACAAGTTCGCCTCCATCGACGAGAACGCGCCGGATCTCCAGCCGGTCGTCGAGCACGACGACGTCCGCGCGGGAGCCGGGGGCCAGCCGTCCGAGGTCGGCCCGCCGCACGACCCGCGCCGGCACCTCGGACGCGGCACGCAGCGCGTCCTCGAGCGGCACGCCGAGGCGGTGCAGGTTGCGCACGGCGTCGATCATCGTCAGCGCGGAGCCGGCGAGCTGGCCCTCCGGCCCGCGCACGACGCCGTCGGACGCGATGATCCGCCGGCCCCCGAGCACGAACTCGCCGTCGCCCATGCCCGCCGCGGGCGCCGCGTCGGTGACCAGCGCGAAGCGCCCGGCCGCGGCCTGCCAGGCCACCATCACCGTGTCGGCCGCGACGTGGTGGAGATCGACGATCACCTGGACCACCACGTCGGGACGCACGAGCGAGGCGAGCGCGATGCTCGGGTCGCGCGGGGTGTCGCGCCGCATCGCGTTGAACAGGTGCGTGACCGTGCGCACCCCGCGGTCGAACCCGAGGTGCGCCTCGGCCGCGGTCGCGTCCGAGTGTCCGGCCGACACCGTGATGCCGCGTGCGAGCAGCTCGTCGATCAGCTCGAACGCGCCCGGGAGCTCGGGTGCCAGGGTCACCTGGGAGACCGGCGCGGCGCCGAGCAGCCGCCGCAGCAGCGCGACGTCCGGCTCCGCGCAGCCGCGCTTGTCGTGGACGCCGAGCCGCCGCGGCGACAGGAACGGCCCCTCCATGTGGGCGCCCAGCACGTGCGGGCCCACGCCGTCGGTCGGCATCGCGGCCAATGCCTCCATCAGCACGTCCTCGGGCGACGTGACGAACGTGGGCTGGAACGCGGTCGTCCCGGTGAGCAGCATCGCCTCGCCGACGCGGCGGTACCCGTCGAGGTCCGCCGACATCAGGTCCACGCCGGCGAACCCGTTGACCTGGAGGTCGACAAACCCGGGCGCGGCCACGCCGCGCCCGCCGTTGGGCGCGAGCCCGACCGCATCCACCACGCCGCCGTCGATCGCGACGTCGCCGGGCAGGATGCGCCCGTCCACGAGCGCCGCCTGGACGCCCAGCCTCACCGGGCCGCCCCCCGCGGGGCGCGCCGGGCGCGCCCCGCCCTCCCCGGGCCCCGGTGGATCACCCCTGGAACTCCTCGTCCATCTTCTGCTGGAGGAGCTTGGCGGCGGCCTGCGAGGTCTCCTGGCCCTTCATCACCTTCTGGATCTCGCCGTCGAAGATGTTCGCGCCCTCCAGGGCGCCCCAGCGCGGCGACGGCGGGTACACGGCCGAGTGGTCGAGCAGCTGCTCGGCGAACGGCTTCTTGATCGGGTCGTCGAGGTAGCCCGAGGCCTTGATGCCCGCCACCGTGCCCGGCAGGAACCCGACCGCCGACGTGAACTTGTTCAGCTCGTCGGGCTTGAGCATGAAGTCGACGAACGCGGTCGCCAGCGCCTGGTTCTTGGACTCCTTGAACACCACGAGATGGCTGCCGCCGGCGAACGCCGTGTCCTTGCCGCTCGGGCCCGCGGGCTCGAGGATCGTGCCGATCTTGGCCTTCAGGTCGGGCTTGGTGTCCAGGATCGACTGGTAGGTCCAGCCGCCCGCGACGAGCATCGCGATGTCACCGTTGGCGAACGCCTCCTGGGCGTCCGGCTCCTCCCACCCGACGGCCGACTTCGGCGACATGCCGTTCTTATAGAACCAGGTGTAATAGTCGATGGCCTCGGCGGTCTGCGGCGTGTCGAGCGTGGACTTCCAGTTGTCGCCGTCCTGCTGGGCGATCTGGCCGCCCGCCTGCCAGATCGTCGGCAGGTACATGTGCTCGGTCAGGCCCGTGTAGCCGACGGGATAGACGTCGGGGTCGGCCTTCTTGAGCGCCGCGGCGTCGGCCTTCATGTCGTCCCACGTCTTGGGCGGCTGGACGCCGGCCTTCTTGAGCAGATCGGTGCGGTAGATCAGCGCGCGCGAGCCCGCGTACCACGGCTTGCCCCACATCTTGCCCTGGTAGGTCGCGGCGTCGACGAGGCTCGAGACGTACTGGCCCGCCGGCGGCTTGGGCACCTCGGTGAACGCGCCCTGGGCGGCGAACTCAGGCGTCCAGGTCGTGCCCATCTCGGCCACGTCGGGCACCTTGCCGCCCGCGATCGCGGTCGTGAACTTGTCGTGCGCCTGCGCCCACGGGACGAACTCGATCTTCACCGACGTGCCCGGGTGCGCGGCCTGGAAGTCGGTCGCGTACTGGTTGACGACCTTCTGCACCGCGGGTGAGCCCGGATCCATGATCCAGACGTCGATCGAGCCCGCGAGCTTGCCCGCGGAGGCCCCGTTCGACGCGGACTTGCTACTCCCGCTGTTGTCGTCGCTGCCACCGCATGCGGCGACCGCGAGCATGGCGGCGACCGTCCCTGCCGCCAGCACCTTCGTTGTTCTCATCCCATCCTCCTGTTGCAGTGGTCAGAACCACTGTGGTGACAGAGTCACGTCACGTGGCCGGATCGTACTGGTGACGGGGAAAGTGGTCAAGACCACTCGCCCCGTCGTTGGCGTTACGGCGTCGTCGTGGAGAGCGTGAACACCAGCGTCTTGGCGTAGCTGCCCGTGCGCAGCGCGTCGGTCGCGCCGATCGACTGCCTGAAGGTCAGCGTCACCGGATCGTTGGAGACGGGCGCGGCGTAGGTGAGCAGCGTCAGCGGACTCGTCCCGACCGCTGCGAACGCTCCCGCTCCGGCCGCCGCCTGCAGCGCCGACGGGAGCGAGAACGCCCCGTTGACGAGGTGGCCCGGCGCGGTCGGGCTCGGGTCGGTGACGCTGAGCGCCGCGTCACCCGCCGTGGAGTTCACGCCGGCCGTCGTGGCGGCCGTGTAGTCCTTGGCGATACCGGGGGTGAACGGCCCGAACGCCGCCGCCGCGCCGAGCGAGAGCGACAGCGTGGCGGGCACCGAGCCGCCGGCGGACCCGCTCGCCACCGCGTTGACGGAGACGTCGAACGGCGCCGTCGCCGTGGCGGCGGCCGTGCGCGCCACCGTGACCTTGGCCGCGTAGCCGCCGGGGCCGGCGTACGTGTGCGTCCCGCTGACCGTATAGAGGCTGTTTGACGTCTTGTTGGTCGCCTCCGTACCGGTCAGCGTGCCGGCGGACGTCGTTCCGTCGCCCCAGTCGATCGTCGCGCTCAGCTGCGCGAGCGGAGCGCCCGGAGCGGCGACGGTCGCGACCGGGCCGTCGACGAGCGTGGCGGGCTGCGAACGGTCCGGAGCGGCGACGTCGACCCGCCACGGCACCTGCGCGGTCGGGTAGAAGTTCTGCCCGCGCAGCTGCCAGCGCGGGCCCTGGCTCACCTCGCGGGCCTCGAACGAGGCCAGCGTGCGGTCCGCGCCCGTCTTGGGCGACCAGCCGAGCTCGGCCAGCGCCGGCGTGCGCGGGTACGCCATGAACTCGATGTCGGCCATGTTGCGCAGCGTCTCGGACCATTCCGAGCCTTCGACGCCGATGATGTTGCTGTCGGTCACCGCGGGCAGCGTGTCGGTGACCGTGACGGCAGCGCCGTGCGCCGCGGTCAGCGCGGGCGTGAACGTCGTGCCGGTCCCAGCGTCGCGGGCGGCGGCGCCGCTCGCATGGGCGGAGGCCAGCGGGGACGACAGCGTGATGCCGGTGCCGCTCGCGCCCGCCGTCCCGACGGCGGCGACCGTCACCTGCTCGAGACTGGCGCCGCTGTCGACGACTGCCGGATGGCCGGCGGTCCAGCCGGTGATGCTCGTGACCTTGAGGTTCGTGTCGCCGGCCGCGGCGGGCGCGGCCAGCGTGGTGGCGGCCCCCGGCGCCGCGCCGACGGCCGTGACGGTCGCCGTCTCGACGCCGCCGGTCGTGTCGATGTTGAGCGTGTGGCCGGCGCCCAGATTGCTGACGCTGGCGGTGTAGATCCGGTTCGCGCCCGCCGCCACGGGCGCCAACGCGGTCGTGGTCGCCGCCGTGCGCGCGGGGATGTAGGTGGCCGGGTCACCCGTCGGCGCCGTCGTGCCCCAGTTGTAGAACGTCGAGAGGTCGCAGGTACAGGCCCAGGTCATGCCGATCGGGCTGCCCGAGACCTGCTTCTGGTCGAGGTAGGTGTGGTTGGCCGGCGCCATCACGACCTTCATGCCCTTCTGGACCGCCAGCCGGGCCGTGTCGCCGCCCGAGCCGGTCGGCGAGCCGTTGGCCCAGAACTCCGCGATGCCCGGCAGCGCGTCCGAGCGGTTGAACCCCGCCGAGGAGATGTCCGCCCAGCCCATCGGGTTCTTGCCCTGGGCGCGCACGATCTGGCTCTCGTAGTCGACGAACGCGTTGTAGTTGGCCGCCGACATGAGCGAGGTCGGGACCTCGTCGCCGCCGAGGTCGTAGTACGGGCTCGAGGCCATCGCGGCGAGCTGGGTGATGACGTCGGTGAGGATCGCCCACGTGTGCGCGTTGGGCGCGCCGGGGAGCGTCCCCGGACACAGCGAGCTGTAGCCGACGGCGCTGGTGAGGTTCCACACCGGCGGCGTCTTGGTGGAACAGTTGATGTCGGAGAAGACGTTGAACTGATCGGCCGGCCCGGTGTTGAAGGCCATGATGATCGCGTTGTTGTGACCGGGCGTGTCGACTTCCGGCACCACGGTCATGAAGTGCTCGGCCGCGTACTTGACGACGTCCTTGAACTCGTCCTGGGTCCAGAAGCCGCCGGGGTCGTTGTTGATCGAGAACTGGGCGCCGATCTGCGTCAGCTCCGGCCGGCCGTTGATGACGATGCGGAAGCCCTGGTCGTCGGAGACGTGCAGGTGCAGCACGTTGACCTTGTACGCCGACGCCTCGTCGATCAGCTTCTTGACCACCGACGGCGGCTCGAAGTGACGCGCGATGTCGAGCATCACGCCGCGATAGGGATAGCGCGGCGTGTCGGTGATGTGCGTCGCCGGGATCGTCCACGGTCCGGGCGCGACGGTGGGGCTCTCGACCCACACCGGCAGCAGCTGGCGCAGCGTCTGCACGCCGTAGAAGAGCCCGGCCGGCTTGGCCGCGGAGAGTTTCACCCCCGCGGGCGTGACGTCGAGCGTGTACCCCTCGTCGCCGAGGCCGGCCGCGCCGGACAGGTCGAGCGCGATGTCACCCGTGGCCGCGCTGGAGACCGGCAGCGCGTACCCGGTCGAGGGCCGCAGCACCGCCGCGAGCTGGTTGGCCACCGCCGTGGCGGCGGCCGGCGCGGCGATCGTGGCGCCCGGCGTGAGTGTGAACGTACCCGTATCCGCCGTCATCTGCGCCGGCAGCGGCACGATCTGCGGCGTGCTCGCCACCGGCGCGGTGTCGGCCACGGCCGGCGCCGTCGCGACGGCAGCCATCAACGCGAGCGCGGCGCAGCCCGCACTCACCGAAAGTGCTTTCATGTTTCCCCCGTTGGTCGCCGCGGCGCCGGGCGCCGCGAGCGGTTAACCCTTCACCGCACCAGCTGTCTGACCCTTCATCAGATGCTTGCGGACGGCGATGAACACGAGAGCGACCGGCAGCGTGTACAGCACGCTCGTGGCCATCACTGCGCCCCAGTCCACATCGCCACGTCCGACAAAGCTCTGGAGCACCACCGGCACCGTCTTTCGTTCCTCCTCGTTGAGGAACGTCAGCGCCAGCAGGAACTCCTTCCAGCCCTCCAAGAAACACAGCACCGCCGTCGTGGCCAGCCCGGGGGCGGCCAGCGGCAGCACGACCCGCACCATCGCGCCCACGCGCGTGGCTCCGTCGATCCGGGCCGCGTGCTCGAGCTCCTCCGGGATCGCCAGGATGAAGCTGCGCATGACCCAGATGGCCAGCGGCACGGTGAACGCCAGGTAGGTGATGACCAGGCTCCAGTAGGTGCCGAGGAGGTTCGCCTTGCGCATCATCACGAAGAGCGGGATCACCAGCACCACGAGCGGGAACATCTGGGTCATCAGGATCGCCATCAGCAGCGCGCGCCGGAACGGCATGCGAAAGCGCGCCAGCGCGTACGCGGCCATCGCCGCCACCAGGAGGCAGATCACCGTGGTGACTCCCGCGACGATCAGTGAGTTCAGCAGGGCGCGGGCCACGTGGCCCTCCCCCAGCACGCGCGGGTATTGATGCCATTGCGGATGCTGGACCCACAGATCCGGCGTGCGCGTGTAGATCTCGCTGCGCGGCTTGAGCGACGTGATCAGCACCCAGTAGACCGGGAACAGCGCGAACAGCGCGACAGCGATCATCGCGATGTACATCCAGCCGCGCTTGAGCCACCAGCGGATGCTCATAGCTCCCCCTCCTTACCGATCAGCCGGACGTACGCGACCGAGAACACGAGCAGGATCAGAAACAGCACGACCGCGACGGCCGACGCGACGCCGTAGTGACTGAGCGCGAACCCCTCGCGGTACGCGGCCACGGCCGCCGTGTCGGCCGCGCGATCCGGTACCCCCGCGGCCATCACATAGATCTGGTCGAAGATCTTGAAGTCCCAGATCGTCGAGAAGACCACGAGTACGGCGACGATCGGACGCAGCAGCGGGAGCGTGACCAGCCGGAAGCGCTGCCACGCGTTGGCGCCGTCGACCGCCGCGGCCTGCAGGGTCTCCTTCGGCAGCGTCTGCAGGCCGGCCAGCAGGCTCAGCGCGATGAACGGGAACGACTGCCAGACGACGGTGACGAAGATCGCCACGTACGCCGAGCCTCGGCCCGCGAACCACGCGTAGTCGGCGAAATGGTGAAAGCCGAGTTTCACCAGGCTCCAGTTCACGAAGCCGTAGCGCGCGTCGAACAGCCACTTCCAGATCGCCGAGGCGGCGATCGCCGGCACCGCCCACGGCAGCAGCACGGCGAGCGACCAGAAGAGGTTGAACTTCAGCCGCTGGTTGAGCAGCAGCGCGACGGCGAACCCGAACACCATCGTTCCGACCACACAGGCGGTGCCGAACACGACGGTGTTGATGAGTGCGACCCGCAGCCGGTCGTCCGTAAAAACTTCTTTGAAGTTATCGATGCCGGTCCAGCGCGAGCCGCCGTAGATCAGCTCGCCGAGCCCCGTGTCCGTGAACGAGAGGTAGACCGTCCGGACCAGCGGATAGCCGACGAGCGCGACGATGATGATCAGCGCGGGCGCCAGCAGCAGGGCCGGCAGCGTCGCCTTGGCGAGCGCTCGCCTCACGATCAACAGCCGCGGTACGGGTTGCGGCGCGGCGCGCCGCGTCAGCGTGGCGGTGCTCACCGCCCCGTGACCTCCGACATCTGTGCCCTCCTCTTCGGTTGCCGTCTCTCCCGGCGCGACCCCGCGCTATCTGAGCGCGGGGCGAAGCTCTGTGACGAGGCGGTAGCGGTCGCCGCGGTAGACCGACCGGACGAACTCCACCACCTCTCCCTCCTGGCCCTCCGTCGTGCGCTCGAACAGGAAGGCCGGCGAGTGCAGCGGGACGCTGAGCAGCTCGGCCTCCTCGTGGCTCGTGACGGTGGGCTCGATCGTCTGCACGCCGCGGGCGATCACGATCCCACGCCGCTGGCGCAGCAGCTCGTAGTAGGACTGCTGGGCGAGGTCTTCGCGGCGCAGCTCGGGCAGCAGCGCGCGCGGGGCGTGCAGCCACTCGATCGCCATCGTCTCGTCGTCGGCGAGCCGCAGGCGGACGATCACCCAGACCTCGTCGACCGGCGAGATCCGCAGCCGCTGGCCCAGCTTGGCCCCCGCGGTCGTGACCTCGAACGAGACGACCCGGCTCGACGGGCGCATCCCGCGACGCGTCATGTCCTCGCTGAACGACGTCATCGTCAGCGGCATCGCGAGCTTCGGCTCGGCGACGTAGGTGCCGCTGCCGTGCCGGCGCACCAGCAGGCCCTCGCGGACCAGCTCGTCGATCACCGTGCGCAGCGTCGGGCGCGAGACCCCCAGGTCCGCCGCGAGCCGCCGCTCGGGGAGCAGCGCGTCGCCCACCTGCAGCTCGTCGATCGCGCTCAGGAGCACGTCGCGCACGAGGGCGTGCTTGCTCGACCGGCCGTCAGGCTGCTGGGCCACCTGGGTCACGGGGAGCGAGCCTACAGACTGGTCAACTATTGGTCAAGACCACTTTCATCGATGGCCCGCCCGATCGCGCCGTGGGTCCGCGCGAGCCGCTCGCGAGCCGCGGCGGCGTCGATCCCGCGCTCGATCATCACGACCGCCACGCTCACGTCGTCTCCCGCCGCCCGCAGCGCGGCGCGCGCGTCGGCGTCCGAGCGTCCCGTGCCGTCGACGATCACGCGCACGGCGCGCTCGCGCAGCTTGTCGTTGGCCACGCGCATGCCGGCCATCAGATTCCCCAGCGTGCGCCCGCGCCGCACCATCACCGCCGTCGAGAAGGCGTTGAGCACGAGCTTCTGCGCCGTCCCGGCCTTCAGGCGCGTCGAGCCGCCGATCACCTCGGGGCCGACCGGGACCTCGACGACGATGTCGACGTCCTGGGCGGCGCGCGAGTCGGGCTCCGACGTGACCGCCGCCGTCAGCGCGTGCGCGGTGCGCGCGTGCGCGAGCGCGCCCAGGACGTAGGGCGTGCGCCCGGAGGCGGAGACGCCGATCACCGTGTCGCGGTGCGTCGGAGCGAGTTCGGCGAGGTCGGCCGCGCCGGCCTTCGCGTCGTCTTCGGCGGCGGATTCCTCGAACGATCCGGGTTCCGCCTCGGCGCCCGCCAGCAGCGAGACCACCGCTCCCGCCGGCACGCCGAACGTCGGGCCCCATTCGGACGCGTCGACCATCGCGATCCGCCCGCCGGAGCCGGCGCCGGCGTAGATCACCCGCCCTCCGGTGTCCATGCGGGCGGCGGCCGCGTCGGCGAGCGCGGCGATCGCCGGCTCGGCGGCCTGGACGGCCGCGAGCACGTCGGCGTGGCTGCGCACGACGGCGTGGACGATGTCCAGCGTCGGCCGCCGGTCGAGGTCGGCGAGATCGTCGGCGCAGCGCTCGGTGGTGAGCCCGGCCAGGTCAGGCGCTCCCATGCGCGGGCAACGATGCCAGGCGCTGCGCAGGTGGTCAAGACCACTCGGGCTCGCGCCAATCTGTCCTCACCCGGACGGGGGACTCAAAATTGAGTGATCGGCGTCGATAAGCGGGTCATGCCACGGACCCGAAGCGTCCTCATCGTCAGCCTGCTCGCGGTCGCCGCGCCGATCGCCCTCGTGGCCCTGGTCGGCTCGGATCGGGTGATGATGTCCGCGAGGGCGCACTTCGCGCTGGTCGGCGGCGCCGCCGGGCTGACGTCGCTCGCCTCGCTGATGCTGAGCGTGGCGGGCGCGCGAGCGCGCGACGGCCGTACGATCCTGATGGGCACGGCGTTCTCGACCATGACCGCGCTGTTCGCGGTGCACGGGCTGTCCACCCCGGGCCTCCTCGTGGGACCCAACGGCATGATCGCGCTCGCCGGCGGGCTCTCCGTGCCGGCCGGCGCGGTGCTGCTCTCGCTGACGGCGCTGCCGCCGCTGCGCCGTCCTGCGAACGTGCGGCCGCTGGTCGTCGCCCAGCTCGCGCTCTTCACCGCGATCCTCGCGCTCGGGATCTTCGGCATGACCAACCCGCAGGACGTCCCGGCCGTCCCCGCGCCCAAGTCCGGCCCGGCGCTCGCGCTGCTGGCCGCAGGCAGCGGCTGCCTGGGCGTGCTGATCCTGCGCGCCGTGCGCACCTACCGGCTCACGCGCCGTACCGCCGACCTGCTGGTCGCGGTCGGATGCACGTGGCTCGGCGTCACGCTCTATGCGAACCTCGTGCTCGGCGCGATGACGCTCGGCTTCTATGCCAGACACGTGCTGGAGATCGCGGCCGTCGCCGCCGTCGGCATCCCGGCCGCGCTCGACATCAAGCGCGCCGGCGCCTCGCGGCCCCTGGTCGGCGACCTCTGCGCCACCGAGCTCGTCGCCTCCGAGGAGGCCTACCTCGGCCCCCGCGTACGCTCGCTGATGCTGCGGCTCGAGCAGCGCGACCGCTCGACCGAGGAGCACACCCGCCGCGTGGCGCTGCTCGCCGCCCGCGTGGGCGAGGAGCTCAAGCTGTCCGCCGGCGCGCGCCGCCACCTGGCCGTCGGCGGGCTGCTGCACGACATCGGCAAGCTCGCGGTGCCGCTCGAGATCCTGTGCAAGCCGGGCCCGCTGACCGACGACGAGTTCGCCGCCATCAAGCGCCACCCGGCCGACGGGCGCCGCCTGCTGGATGAGCTCGGCGGCTTCGCGGAGGTCGTGCGCGAGCTCGTCTCCGACCACCACGAGCGCCTCGACGGCTCCGGCTACCCGCGCGGGCTGAGCGCCGACGAGATGAGCCTCGAGACGCGCATCCTCGCCGTCTGCGACGTCTACGACGCGCTGGTCTCGGACCGCGTGTACCGCGCGGCGTGGACGCCGGACCGCGCCTTCGCGCTGCTCGCCGAGGAAGCGCACGCCTACGATCAGACCGTCGTCGCCGCGCTCGAGCGCGCGCTCGGGCGCGCCACGCCGTCCGATGCGCCGAGCTGGGTCGCCGACCTCGGCGCCAAGGCGGCGCAGGCCGCGCGCGCCGCCTCGCCGCAGCCGCGCAGCACGTAGCTCACCGGCGTTGTCGCTTTGTGCTCGCATAGCGAGCACGAAACGACATCGGCGCGGCGTCGAGGCATCTCGACGGGTGTTTGCTTGCCCCGCGAGCGCGGCGGCGCGTACCATCGCGCGGTGAACTGGCGCGTCGCAGCGGGGGTGGTGGCGATCGCGGGCCCCGCGCTCGTGCTCGTGCTGGCGCTCTCGAGCGGGCCGGCGCCCGTGGCGTGGCCGCATTCGCCGCCCGAGTCGCCGCTCACGCCGCCGAAGGTGCTTCCGCGCTGGGACCGCGCCTCGCAGGCCTCGCTCACGCTGCTCCGGCGCGTCACCGCCGAGGAGGCGCGCCGCTCGGAGCGCACGCTCACCGCGTGCGAGACCAGCGCCGTCCACACCGCGCCGAGCCGGCGCCCGGCGCGCTACCGCAAGTGCGCGCTCGGCTCGATCTCGCGCACGGGGAGCTTCGCGTCGACCAACAGCCACATGTTCTCGTCGCTGCTCGACAGCGCGCAGGCCACCCGCGCGTGCCACGACGGCGTGCTCGCGCTGTCCGGCACCACGAGCACGCTCGCGCTGACCGCGCGCAGCGCCGCCCGCGGCAGCTTCAGCGCCGGGTGGGGCGACATGCTCGCCGCGTCGCGCTCGATCCGCGGGCTCGCGCACGCGTCGCTGAAGCTCGCCCGCGCCCCCGCGCTGGGTCGCGATTGCCGGCCGCGCAAGCCGGGCCCGCCGCCGCCGGCGGGCCCGGTCGCGTAGCGGCTAGAGCTCGATCGAGCGCCCGCTGACGAAGCCGTCGGAGGCGGCGATCTCCGCCACGACGGCCTCGGGGACCGAGGCGTCGGTCGTGACCGCCATCACCGCGAGGTCGCTCTCGCCGTCGTCGCCAGGCGCCTGGCGCCCCACCGCGGCCGCGGAGATGTTCACGCCGTGGTCGCCGAGCTCGGAGCCCACGCGGCCGACCATCCCGGGCACGTCGGAGTAGCGGAACAGCGTCAGGTGCGGATCGTCGATCTGCAGGTTGAAGCGCTGGCCCCACACCTCGAGCAGATGCGGGCGGTGCAGATGGCCGAGCGTGGTGCCGACGACCTTGATCCGCTCGCTGCCGGACACCACGGTCACACGCATCAGGTCCGCGTAGTCGCGCGCGCTCGTCTCGCGGCGCTCGGAGACCTGGATGCCGCGCTCCTCCGCGAGCGCCGGCGCGTTGACGAGGTTGACCTCCTCCTCGGTGCGCCCGGCGAAGATGCCGTTGAGCACCGACAGGGTGAGCAGCCGCGTGTCGCGCTCGGCGAGGTGGCCGAGGTGCTCGACCTCGACGCGCTCGACGCGCTCGGCCAGCACGGCCGCGATCTTCCCCAGCCGCTGGGCGAGCGGGATGAACGGGCCGAGCACCTCCATGTCCTCGGCGGACACGGCCGGAATGTTGACCGCGGTCGAGACGACGCCGCCGGTGAGCGCGTTGACGACCTGCTCGGCCGTCTGCACGCCCGCGCGGTCCTGCGCCTCGGCGGTCGAGGCGCCGAGGTGCGGCGTGACGACGACGTTGGGATAGCCGAACAGCGGGTGGTCGGTGATCGGCTCGGACGCGAACACGTCCAGCGCCGCGCCCGCGACCTTGCCCGAATCGAGCGCAGCCTGGAGGTCGGCGTCGACCACCAGCGGCCCGCGCGCGACGTTGATGATCCGCACGCCGTCCTTGCACCTGGCGAGCGCCGCCGCGTTCAGGAAGCCCTGCGTCTCGGGCGTCTTGGGCAGGTGCAGGGTGATGAAGTCGCCCGCCGCCAGCACGTCGGCCGGTGAGTCGGCCTTCTCGACGCCGAGCTCGCGGAAGCGCTCGGAGCTCACGAACGGGTCGTAGGCGATGACATGCATCCCGAACGCCCGCGCCCGGCTCGCCACCAGCTGGCCGATGCGGCCGAAGCCGAGCACGCCCAGCGTCTTGCCGTCGACCTCGGTCCCGCCGAACTTCGAGCGCTCCCACTTGCCCGACGTCAGCGAGGCGTGCGCCTGCGGGATGTTGCGGGCCAGCGCCAGCATCAGCGCCAGCGTGTGCTCGGCCGCCGCGACGGTGTTGGCCTCCGGCGCGTTGGCGACCACGATGCCACGCTTGGTGGCGGCCGCCACATCGACGTTGTCGACGCCGACGCCCGCCCGCCCCACGACCTTGAGCTTGTCGGCGCGCTCGATCAGCTCGGCGTCGCACTTGGTCGCCGAGCGGATCAGGATGCCGTGGTAGGCGCCGATCCGCTCCAGCAGGTCCTCGCGGCTCCAGTCGGTGCCGACGTCGACGTCGAAGCGATCGCGCAGCATGTCCACGCCGGTGTCGGCGATCTTCTCCGCGACGAGGACGCGGAGGGGCTCGGTGAGGGTCATGCCGCCGCCGGGACCCCGGCCTCGACGAACACGCGCTGGGCCGCGCCGACGCCGGCGCCGAACTCGACCTCGTGGCCGAGCTGGGCCAGCACCATCTCGATCCCGCTCAGCGAGGTCAGGATGTCGAACGCGCCGAAGTAGCCGCAGTGCGCGATCCGCAGGATCTTGCCCTTGAGGTGGTCCTGCCCGCCGTTGGCGGTGATGCCGAGCCGGCGCAGCGCGCCCGGGACCTTGCCGCCGTCGATGTCCGACGGGAGCTCGAGCGCGGTCACGACCGTCGAGCGCTCGTCCGGGTCGCCGTAGAGCTCGAGGCCCAGCGCCAGCACGCCGGCGCGGGTCGCGCGGGCGAGCAGCTGGTGGCGGGCGAACACGTTATCCAGCCCCTCGGCCTCGATCATGTCGAGCGCGACGTCGAGCCCCTGGAAGAGCGGCACGGCCGGCGTGAACGGCGAGTCGCCCTTGCGCTGGGACTTCGCCGTCCGGCCCCAGTCGAAGTAGAAGCGCCCGCCGGGCTTTGACTCGACGAAGTCCAGCGCCTTCTGGGAGACGGACGCGAACGCGAGCCCGGGCGGGATCATCAGCGCCTTCTGGGAGCCGGCGACGACGACGTCGACGCCCCACTCGTCCTGCTTGATCTCGGCCGCGCCGAGGCCCGAGACGGCGTCGACGGCAAGGATCGCGCCGTGCCGGTTGACGACCTCGGCGATCGCCTGGACGTCGTGCACGATGCCGGTCGAGGTCTCGCTGAGCGTCGCGAACACGACCTCGATGCCGGCGTTGGCGCTCAGCAGCCGGTCGATCTCGGCCGGATCCAGGCGCTCGCCCCAGCCCGGCTCGTACTTCACGAGGTCGGCGCCGTAGGCCTCGTTGAGCAGGATCCAGCGCTCGCCGAACTTGCCCGCGGCGCAGGCCAGCACCTTCGTGCCGGGGCGCACGAGGTTGGCGACCGCGGAGTCCATCGCGCCCGAGCCCGACGCCGCGAACGTGAGCACGTCGTTGGCCGTCTGGAAGACGTTCGGCAGCTTGCCGATCACGCGCTCGTAGAGCTCCACGAACGCCGGCGCGCGGTGGTAGAGCATCGGCGTGGCCATCGCCTGCGAGACCGCGGGCGGAACGGGCGTCGGGCCCGCGGTCATGAGGTAGTGCTTGACGTATGGATTCGCGGACATTGGAGGGGTTCCTGAAGCTCGGGGAGGGTCGCGCAGGGAGAGTAGTGGCTCAGCCTTCTTCGAACTCGGTGTCGATCCAGGACATCATCGAGCGCAGCTCCTTGCCCTCCTGCTCGATCTGGTGGCCCATCTGCTCGGTGCGCAGGCGCTGGAAGTTCTCCTGGCCGGCGCGGTTCTCGGCGATCCACTCGCGCGCGAACGTGCCGTCCTGGATCTCGCCCAGAACGTCCTTCATGGCCTGGCGCGTGGCGTCGGAGATGATCCGCTTCCCGCGTGTGAGGTCGCCGTACTCGGCCGTGTTGGAGATCGAGTGGCGCATCCCCGTGATGCCCTTCTCGTACATCAGGTCGACGATCAGCTTGAGCTCGTGCAGGCACTCGAAGTACGCGAGCTTGGGGTCGTACCCGGCGCCGACCAGCGTCTCGTAGCCCGCGCGGACCAGCTCCGACACGCCGCCGCAGAGCACGGCCTGCTCGCCGAACAGGTCAGTCTCCGTCTCGTCCTTGAACGTCGTCTCGATCACGCCGCCGCGCGTCCCGCCGATGCCCTTGGCGTAGGCGAGCGCGAGCGCGAGCGCGTTGCCCGACGCGTCCTTGTCGACGGCGACCAGGCACGGGACGCCCGAGCCCTCGAGGTACTGGCGGCGGACGAGGTGGCCCGGGCCCTTGGGCGCGACGAGCGCCACGTCGACCTCCGGCGGCGCCTCGACCTCCTTGTAGTGGATCGAGAAGCCGTGGCCGAACATCAGCAGGTTGCCCGGGGCGATCCCGTCGCGGATCGACTCCTCCCAGACGTCGTGGTGGCGCTCGTCGGGGAGCAGGACCATCACGATGTCGCCGCGCGAGGCGGCGTCGGCGATGTCGGTCACCTCGAGGCCGGCGGCCTTGGCGTGCTCGACCGACTTCGAGCCCTCGCGCAGGCCTACGACGACGTCGACCCCGCTGTCGTGGAGGTTGCGCGCGTGCGCGTGACCTTGGGAGCCGTAGCCCAGGATCGCCACCGTCTTGCCCTGCAGCAGGTTCAGATCTGCGTCGTCGTCGTAGTACATGGCGCGCGATCTTAGGCGGTCGCCGCCGCCACCCACGTGCGGGCGGGGACGACGAGGCTGTCGTCCGCGCGCAGGAACGGCGCCGCCGCGCGCTCGAGATCGGCGAGGACGTCGCTGCGGGTGGCGAAGTCGATCCGCGAGTCGGCATCGCGCGTGCGGCTGGACATGCGGGTCTGGGCGACCCACCAGTCGTCGATGCTCGAGTAGTGAACGTCGAACTCGACCGCCTGCACATCGGGCTCGATGAAGCCGGCGCTCTCCATCGTGTCGACGATCAGCGCGGGGTCGGCCCAGGCGAACTGGCCGGCACCGGGGTCGTCGGGCGCCACGATGCCGCGCTCCTGCAGGATCCGCACGGGCACGACGCTCCACGGGTTCTCGTCGGGGGACGACCAGGCGGCGAGCGCGACGCGCGCGTCCCGCTTGAGCACGCGCCGGGTGTCGCGCAGCGCCGACTCGGGGTCGTCGAGCAGCATGTAGCCCCAGCGGCACAGGATGCCGTCCAGCGAGGCGGCCGGCTGGTCGATCGGGACCGACAGGTCGATCTGGCGGAAGCGGACGTTGGTGATCTGGCGCCGCTGCGCGCGCCGCTGCGCCGCGGCGAGCATCTCGGGGACGAAGTCGCTCGTGATCAGCGTCCCGCCGGGCTGGATCAGCTCGGCGGCGAGGAACCCGGTCTCGCCCACGCCGGCCGCGAGGTCGAGGATCGTCTGGCCGGGCTGCGGCGCGATCGCCTCGACCATCCAGCTCGATACCGGCATCGAGTCGCGGCTCCAGGCGTCGGCCTGGGCCTCCCAACCTTCGGCGGCGCGGATCCAGCGTTCACGGCTCTCGAGCGTCATGGCAGCGACCGTACCCAACGGCCGATCTCGACATCGTCGCGGTAGCCGGCGGCGCGCCAGAGCCCTTCGGCCGCCGCGTCGCCGCGGCCGACCAGCGCCGTGACGCGGCGCGCGCCGACGGAGCGCAGCCGCGCCTCGCCGGCGCGCACGAGCGCCAGCGCGATGCCCTCGCGGCGGCGTTCCGCGCGCACCGCGAGCCGGTACAGGTTCCCGCGCCAGCCGTCGAACGCGGCGATCAGCACGCCGGCGAGGTCGTCGGTGACGAGCAGCGCGCCGGGGTCGGTGGCGAGCAGGAGCTCGAGCGCCGCGGGCGTGTCCGGCGTGCTCGCGTGCTCGCTGCGGCTCGCGTCCCAGAGCGCCAGGACCGCGGGGATGTCGGCGTGCGCGGCGGCGCGGATCACGCCAGTTCGCGGCGCAGGAGCTTGCCGGACGGGGTGCGCGGGAGCGTGGCGACGATCTCGATCGCCTTCGGGACCTTGAAGCGCGCGAGCCGCTGGGCGGCGAACTCCCGCAGCTCCTGCGGCGTCGCCTCGGCGCGCAGGACGACGTAGGCGGTCACGGCCTCCCCCCACTGCGCGTCCGGGCGCCCGAACACGCCCGCCTGCTCGACGGCGGGGTGCGCGAGCAGCGCGGCCTCGACCTCGGCCGGCATCACGTTCTCGCCGCCGGAGACGATCGTGTCGACCTTGCGACCGGCGACGACGAGGCGGCCGCGCTCGTCCAGGCGGCCCAGGTCGCCGGTGTGGAGCACGCCGCCGCCCGCGACGGTCGGCCCTTCGACGAGGATCTCGCCGTCGGGGGCGATCGACACGCGCAGCCCCGGCAGCGCGCGCCCGGACGTGCTGTCCCCCGGCTCGCCGACCGTGACGGCGGAGCACGCCTGCGTGAGCCCGTAGGTCGGCGCGATGCGCCAGCCGGCCTCACGCGCGCGGGTGAGCAGCATGGGGTCCGCCGGCGCGCCGCCGAGCATCACCACGCGCAGCCGGCGCGGCGGCGGGCGGTGGAGCAGGCGGCCGAGCTGCGTCGGGACGAGGCTCGCGATCGTCACGTCCTCGCGGTCGGCCGGGCCGAGCACCGCGGTCGTGCCGGCGATCGCGGAGCGCAGCAGCACCATCAGGCCGCCGACGTGGCTGAGCGGGAGCGGGCACAGCCACCGCTCCGCGCGGTCGTGGCCGAGCGCGACGGCGCACCCGAGCGCGTTCGCCAGCACGTTGCCGTGGGAGAGCACGACCGGCCGCGGCTCGCCGGTCGTGCCCGAGGTGTGGACGACGAGCGCGGTGTCGGCGGTGGTGAGGCGGCGCGGCGAGGCTGCGCCGCCGCAGCGCGGCAGCGGCCCGTCGATCACCAGCCCTGCCCCGGCCAGGCGGGGCGCCGGCTCGCGCAGGTCGACCGGGACGGCGGCGGCGCCCGCCAGCAGCACCGCGTGCAGCGCGACCGCGAAGTCCAGCCCCGGGGGGAGCGCGATCGCCACGCGCGGCGCGTCGATCTCCGCCGCGCCGGCGCGGGCGCGGGCCAGCAGCTCGGCGTAGGTGAGCGCGCCGTCGGGCGCCTCGACGGCGATCACGTCGCCCCGCACGGCGGCGGCGCGTTCGAGCCACGGCTCCACGTGCACCGGCTCCAGACTACGACTAGGGTTCGTGCATGAGCGACGATGAGGTGACGATGGCCTCGCTCATGGGCCAGCTGTGGGACGGGCACCGCCGCGAGGAGTTCGAGCGGGTCCACGTGCTGGAGCGCGCCGTCGCGGCGCTCACCGCCGGCACGCTGGACGACACGGCGCGCCGCGCCGCCGAGGACGAGGCGCACCGGCTCGCCGGCTCGCTCGGGGCGCTCGGCTCGGAGGCGGGCGTGTCGAGCGCGCGCGAGCTCGAGCGCCGGTTCGTGCGCCCCGCGCCGCGCGAGGCCGCCGAGCTGTCGGAGCTGGTCGGCTCGCTGCGCATCGCGCTGGAGTCCGCCGGGCCCGGCGAGGCCCAGCGCTAGTCTCAGCGCCCGTGAGCGTGACCTGGACCTCCGCCGCCGAGTACGCGGACATCCGCTATGAGCTGTCCGGCGACGGCATCGCGAAGATCACCATCAACCGTCCCGAGGTGCACAACGCGTTTCGCCCGGAGACGCTGATCGACGTCTCGGACGCGCTCAACCGCGCCCGCGACGACGCCGGCGTGGGCGTGATCATCCTCACCGGCGAGGGAACCAGGGCGTTCTGCAGCGGCGGCGACCAGCGCGTGCGCGGCGACACCGGCTACGTCGCCGAGGGGCACGAGGTCGGGCGCTTCCACGTGACCGACCTGCACCTGCAGATGCGCCGGCTTCCGAAGCCGATCGTGGCGATGGTCGCCGGCTACGCGATCGGCGGCGGGCACGTGCTGCACCTCGTCTGCGACCTCACGATCGCCGCAGACAACGCGCGCTTCGGCCAGGTCGGCCCGAAGGTCGGTTCGTTCGACGGCGGCTACGGGGCCAGCCTGCTCGCCCGCCTCGTCGGCCCCAAGAAGGCCAAGGAGATCTGGTTCCTGTGCCGCCAGTACTCGGCCGAGGAGGCACGCGAGATGCACATGGTCAACACCGTCGTGCCGCTCGCCGAGCTCGAGGACGAGACCGTCCGCTGGTGCCGCGAGATGCTCGCGCTCTCGCCGTTCGCGCTGCGGCTGATGAAGGCGAGCTTCCACGCCGAGGAGGACGGGTTCGGCGGCATCCAGCAGCTGGCGCACGACGCCAACCTGCTGTTCTACGCAAGCGACGAGGCGAAGGAAGGGCGCGAGGCGTACAAGGCCAAGCGCCGGCCCGACTTCGCGCAGTTCCCGAAGCGGCCTTGAGTCGCCCCGTGAGCCCCCTGCACATCTGGCTGATGGCCGCCCGGCCGCGCACGCTGCCGGCCGCGGCGGCGCCCGTGCTGGTCGGGACGGCGCTGGCGGCCGCGCTCGGCACGTTCAAGCCGCTCACGTTCGTGGCGACGCTGCTCGGCGCGCTGTTCATCCAGATCGGCACGAACCTCTCCAACGACTACTCCGACGCCCGCCGCGGCGCCGACACCGAGGACCGGCTCGGTCCGGTGCGCGTGACCGCGGGCGGGCTCGTGCCGCCCAAGCAGGTGCTGATCGCCACCTACGTCGCGTTCGGGCTCGCCGTGCTGGTCGGCGCGTACCTGATCGCCACGGCCGGCTGGCAGCTGCTGCTGGTCGGCGTCGCGAGCATCCTCGCCGGCGTGCTCTACACCGGCGGCCCGCGCCCGTACGGCTACGAGGGGCTCGGTGAGGTGTTCGTGTTCCTGTTCTTCGGCGTCGTGGCGGTGACCGGGACGTACTTCTGCCAGCGCAAGGAGCTGACCTGGGAGTCGTTCGTGCTCGCGGTTCCGGTCGGCCTGCTGGCGACGGCGATCCTGATGGTCAACAACATCCGCGACCTCGAGACCGACCGGCGCGCCGGCAAGCGCACGCTGGCCGTGCGGCTCGGGCGGCCCAGGGCCCGCGCCGGCTATGCGCTGCTCGTCTACGTCGCGTTCCTGACCGCGCCGCTGGCCTGGGTGTTCGGCGGCGAGCACCTGACGGCGTGGCTGCTGCTGCCGTGGCTGGCGCTGCCGGTCGCCGCGCCGGTCGTGCGGATCGTGCGCAACCGCGTCGACGGCCCGTCGCTCAACGGCGCGCTGGCGCGCACCGGCCTGCTCCAGCTCGTGTTCTGCGCGCTGCTGTCCGCGGGGCTGCTGCTGTCGAGATGAAGCTCTCTGTCCGCCCGGTGCGCCTCGAGCTGCGCGCGCCGCTGCGGACGGCCTGGGGCGAGCTGCGAACGCGCGAGCTCCTGCACGTGCGGCTCGAGTTCGGGCCGGGTGACTTCGGCGAGGGCGAGGCGGCGCCGCTCGAGCCCTACGACGGCGTCTCGCTCGCCGCGGTGCGCGCCGCGCTCGACGCGTACGCCGAGATCCTCCGCGAGGACCCCGAGGACCCGCTCGAGGCCTGCCGCGCCGAGCGCGACCTGCCGCAGGCGCTGGCGGCCGTCGACCTCGCGCTGTGGGACCGCCGGCGGCGGCGCACCGGCACCTCGATCGCGCGGCTGATCAACCCGGACGCGCTCGCCACGGTCGCGGTCAACGCGACGCTCGGCGCCGAGGACCGCGCCGGCGCCGCCGAGCAGGCCGCGCGTGCCGTCGCGGCCGGGTTCACGGCGCTCAAGGTCAAGGTCGGGATCGGCGACGACGCGGGCCGGCTCGCGGCGGTCCGCGCGGTCGCGCCGGGCGCCGTCCTGCGCGCCGACGCCAACGGCGCGTGGCGCACGCCGCGCGAGGCGCTCGCGAACCTGCGCGCGCTCGCCCCGCTCGACCTCGAGCTGTGCGAGGAGCCCGTGCACGGCGTCGAGGCGCTGCGCGAGGTGCGGGCGCAGTCGCCGGTCGCGATCGCGATGGACGAGACGCACGCTCCCGGCTCCGGCGCCGCCGACGCCGTCTGCCTGAAGATCACGCGCGGCGGCATCACGGGCGTGCTGCGCGACGCCGCGCTGGCCCGAGCGGCCGGCTCGGACGTCTACCTCGCCTCGACCTACGACGGCCCGCTCGGCATCGCCGCGGCGCTCCATGCAGCCGCCGCGCTGCGCGTCAATCGACCGTGTGGCCTGGCTACGCTCGCGGCGTTCGCCGCCGTGGAGCACGAAGCGCCACGAAATGGAACGTTAACCGTGCCTTTGTTGTGAACGGCCATAGGATTGCGGATATGACGACCGCCTTGTCTGCCGACGAGTTCGTCGAGCACACCACCGCCGCGGCACTCGAGGAGAAGGCGAAGCTGCAGAAGCACTTCGGCCGCTTCGACATGCTGTTCTTCCTGATCTGCACGCTGGTCGGGCTCGACACGCTCGGCTCGGTAGCGTCCAACGGCGCGCAGGGGTTCACGTGGCTCGTCTTCCTGGCGGCCGTCTTCTTCATCCCCTACGCGCTGCTGACGGCCGAGCTGGGCTCGACGTTCACGGAGGAGGGCGGCTCCTACATCTGGGTCAAGCTCGCCTTCGGGCGCTTCGTGGCGGCGATCCAGTCCGTCCTGTACTGGCTCTCGAACCCGATCTGGCTCGGCGGCTCGCTGACCATCGTCGCGGTCACGACGTTCAACGACTTCCTCTTCAACCTCGGCAGCGTCGGCAAGTACATCTTCGCCCTGGCGTTCATCTGGATCGCCGTGTGGGCGGCGATCCTCAGCTTCTCGATCGGCAAGTGGATCCCGACGATCGGCGCGTTCGTGCGCGTGATCGTGCTGTCGTTCTTCACGCTCACGGTGATCATCTACGCGGCGTCGCACGGCGTCCACGGCGTCAAGGTGGGCGGCTTCAGCCCCACCTGGGCCGTGTTCATCGCCGCCGTGCCGGTGCTGTTCTTCAACTACGTCGGGTTCGAGCTGCCCAACGCGGCCGGCGACGAGATGAAGGACCCGCAGCGCGACGTGCCGTTCACCGTGCTGCGCTCGGCGGTCGGCGCGGTGGCGCTCTACGGCGTGCCGATCCTCGCCATCCTGCTCGTGCTGCCGGTCGCGCAGGTCACGAGCCTGGGCGGTTTCCTGGACGCGATGAAGACCGTCTTCACGGTCTACGGCGGCCATATCACCACGGCGAAGGACGGCACGGTGACCGCGACGCTGACCGGCGCCGGCAAGTTCCTGGGCGGCGTGGCGGCGGTCGGCTTCATCCTCGCGCTGCTCTCCAGCGGCACGACCTGGATCATGGGCGCCGACCGCTCGCAGGCCGTCGCGGGGTTCGACGGCGCGGCGCCGCGCTCGTTCGGCTACTTCTCGGCGCGCTTCGGGACGCCGATCACGGTCAACCTGCTCTCCGGGCTGTTCTCGACGATCGTGATGGTGCTGGCCTTCCAGGCTCACCGGCAGCGCCGACAAGTACTTCACCGCCGTGCTCGGCCTGGCGATCTCGACGACGACGATCTCCTACCTGGTCGTGTTCCCGGCCGTGATCAAGCTCCGCTACTCGCACCGGCACGTGCCGCGGCCCTACCGCGTGCCGGGCGGGATGCCCGGCGTGTGGGCGGTCGGCGTGCTGTGCACGCTGTGGTCGGCGCTGGCGACGGTGGCGCTGCTGTACCCGGGCTTCGGGACGAGCGATCCGAACAGTTCGCTGCCCGACGGCTGGACCGGCCAGCGCGGGGCCTACGAGCTCTCGCAGTTCGTCCCGCTCGCGGCGCTGGTGGCGCTCGGCCTGCTGTTCTACGTGCTCGGCGCGCCCACGCGCGCCCAGGGGGCGGAAATCCCGCTGTCCGAAGTGCCGGCGGCGCCCCCTGGTGCCGCCTGATCCGTCCGTTACTGTTCGCGCATGCCCAGCGAATGGCCTGAGACGCCGGACGACCCGGTCGATCCCGCGCTCGCACCACTGATCGAAGCCGGCGAAGGAGAGAGTGAGGGGTTCGACCTCGCCGAGGCGGACCTCATCGAACACGCCGAGCACGGCGATCAGCACACGACCGAGCCGATCTTGCGCGACAGCGCGAGCTTCGACGACCTGCTCGAGGACAATTTCGACTTCGACGACTACGCGGAGGCCGACGAGGAATCCGACACCGATTGGTGAATCACGCGCGCGACGGCCTCCGGGTCCTCGAGCTGGGGCGCGTGTCCGGTCGCCGCGATCACGTGCAGCCGGGCGTCCGGTAGCCGCGCGGCCATCCGTTCGGCGAGCGCGCGGAACTTCTCGTCGCGCTCCCCGGCGATCAGGGTGACGGGCATCGTCAGCTCCGGCAGCCGCTCCCACAAGGGCTCCATCACGCCGGTGCCGAGGCCGCGCAGCGCGGCCGCGAGCCCCGCGGGCGTGTTGCGCAGCCGGTCGGCGTTGGCGGCGGCGGCGACGCGCGGCGCCTGGCCGGCGAACAGCGGCTGCGCGCCCCACTCGGCCGCGAACGCTTCCACGCCGATCTGCTCGATCCGCGCCGCCAGCGCCTCGTCGGCGGCGCGGCGCGCGGCGCGCTCGGCGGGGTCCTCGAGCCCTGGGCTCGCCCCGATCAGGATCAGCCGCTCGGGCTTGAGCATGAGCGCGGCGTGCAGCGCGACGCGCCCGCCCATCGAGTAGCCGGCGAGCGCGAACTGCGGCGGCGCCAGCGCTCGCACGTACGCCGTGCAGGCGTCGAAGCTCGCCGTCCGGTGGCACGCCTGGCCATGGCCCGGGAGGTCTGGGGCCAGGGCGCGATAGTCGGATCGCCCAGGGGGCGATCCTTCGGCGAGTTCCCCGCGGCCTCCTTCCGGGCCCGGTACGCCCGCAGGAACTCGATAGTCGGATCGCCCCCCGTGGCCTTCTTGCGGGCCCGGTACTCGATAGCGTCCGCCGAGCGCCCGGACCGTCCGCCGCCAGCTCTGGCGGGTCTGCGTGAAGCCATGCAGGAGGACGAGCGCCGGCACCAGCACATCATGCCCGGAACCGACACCTACATCGGCCTGCGCGCCTTCGCGGACGAACTCGCCCGCTGCGGCCTGCGCGACGCCTGCACCTCGCCCGGCTCACGCTCGACGCCGCTGGTGCTCTCACTGGCCTGGGAGCCGCGCATCCGCGCCACCTCGCACCTCGACGAGCGCTGCGCGGGCTTCTTCGCGCTCGGCCTGGCCAAGGCGAGCGGCGTGCCCGCCGCGCTGGCGTGCACGTCCGGCACCGCCGCCGCCAACTACGCGCCCGCGGTGATCGAGGCCCGCGAGGCGCGCGTGCCGCTGCTCGTGCTCACCGCCGACCGGCCGTCCGAGCTGCGCGACAGCGGCGCGGGCCAGACGATCGACCAGCTCAAGCTCTACGGGACCGCGGTCAAGTGGTTCGTGGAGGTCGACGACCATCCGGCGAGTCCCGCCCGCGTGCGCTGGCTGCGCCAGCTCGCCTGCCGCGCGTTCTGGACGGCGCTCGACGGGCGGCCCGGCCCCGTGCACGTCAACTTCGCGCTGCGCGAGCCGCTGGTGCCCGACGGTGAGCTGCCGGGGCCGGAGATCGGCGCGGGGCGCGCCGGCGGGCGGCCGTGGGTGACGCGCCCGCGCGTGCGCGTCGAGCCCGGCGAGGCGCTGCTCGAGGGCCTGAAGGCCGAGGTGCAGGAGCGGGTGAAGACGATCGTCGTGGCGGGCCGCGCCGAGCGCGACCCGCAGCTCGGCGAGGCCGTGGCGGCGTTCGCGGAGAACGCGGCGGTGCCGCTGCTCGCCGACCCGCTGTCGGGCGCGCGCCGCGGGCCCGCCGCGATCGCGCACTACGACGCGCTTCTGCGCGACCCCGAGTGGGCGGCCGCGCACGCGCCCGAGCTCGTGCTGCGGGTCGGCGACCTGCCGACCTCCAAGCCGCTGCGCCAGTGGCTGGCGCGCCTGGACGCGCTGCAGGTCACGCTCGATCCCGAGGCCGCGTGGCAGGATCCCGACGCGGCCGTCGGCACGATCGTCGCGGCCGATCCGCGCGCGACGCTCGAGGCCCTGAAGGTCCCGCGCCGCTACTCGGGCTGGCTCGACGACTGGCAGGGCGCCGACCGCGCGGCCGCGGGCGCGATCGCCGCGGTCGTCGGCCCGGAGGGGTTGAACGAGCCGCGCGTGGCGGCGGAGCTCGGCACGCTGCTGCCGGACGCGGCGACGCTCGTGGTCGCCTCCTCGATGCCGGTGCGCGATGCCGAGACGTTCTTCCCCTCGCGGCCGCGGGCGCTGCGCGTGCTCGCCAACCGCGGCGCGAACGGGATCGACGGGACCGTGTCGACCGCGTTCGGCGTCGCCGCCGCGCGGCGCGGGCCGGTCGTGCTGCTGATCGGCGACGTGGCGCTCGCGCACGACGTCGGCGGCCTGCTGGCCGCGGTGCGGCTGGGCCTGAAGCTGACGATCGTGCTGATCGACAACGACGGCGGCGGCATCTTCGACTTCCTCCCGGCCTCCACCCAGGGCGAGGCGTACGTCGAGCACATCGCGACCCCGCACGGGCTGGACTTCGCGCACGCCGCCGCGCTCTACGGGATCGGCTGGGAGCGGGCGGCCGACGTCGAGACGTTCCGCGCGGCGCTGTCGCGGGCGCTGGCCGCAGAGCGCACGACGATCGTGTGCGTGCGCACCAACCGCACCGAGAACGTCGAGCTGCACCGGCGCGTCTGGGAATCCGTCCGGGCCGCGACGTAGCGTCCCGGCGGTGAGCGATCCGCAGACCACGCTGCTCGAGGTTCCGGCCAGCGCGCCGTCGACCCGCCGCACGACGTCCAAGGGCATCGGCGCGGGCGACATCGTGGAGGTCGACAAGCGCGGTCGCCGCTTCCACGCGCTGGTGACCGAGCTCAATCAGCTGGAGACCGGGCGCTTCGAGCTGACCCTGCGCCCGCTGGACTCGCGCGTGTCCTGGCGCACCGCCTCGGTGCGCGAGGTCGTGGACGTCTGGCGCCGCGTCAGCTCCTAACCCGCCAGGACGGGCAGCAGCGCGGCGAGCTTGATCTCGGTCTCGTTGAGCTCGGCGGCGGGGTCCGAGTCGCGCACGACGCCGACGCCCGCGTACAGGCGCGCCTCGGTGCCGCGCAGCAGCGCGCAGCGCAGCGCGACGCAGAACTCGCCGTCGTCGTTGGCGTCGGTCCAGCCGACCGCGCCGGCGTACCAGCCGCGGTCCAGCCCCTCGAACGCGGGGATCAGCGGCGCGGCGGCCGTGTGCGGCTCGCCGCCGACGGCGGGCGTGGGGTGCAGCAGCCCGGCGAGCTCGACGGCGCCCAGCGGCTGCGTGAGCTGCGCGCGGATCGGCGTCGCGAGGTGCTGGATGTTCGCGACCTTGATCAGCGCCGGCTCCTCAGGCGCGGCGACCCAGACGGCGTGCGGGCGCAGGGCGCGGGCGATCCGGCGCATGACGATCGCCTGCTCCTCGCGGTCCTTCGCCGAGTGCAGCAGCTGCTCGCCGAGGTGGTCGTCGACCGCCGGATCGGCCGAGCGGCGCGTCGAGCCCGCCAGCGCCACCGTCTGCGCGCGCTGCCCGTCGCGGCGGATCAGCAGCTCGGGCGACGCGGCCACGAACGCCGCGTCGCCGCGGCCGGCGCAAAAGACGTAGCAGGACGCGAAGCCCGCCCGCAGGACACCGAACACCGCGGCGGCGTCGTGCGGCGTCGGCGCGCTGACCGTGACCTCGCGGGCGAGCACGATCTTCTCCAGCGCGCCGGCCCGGATGCGCTCTACGGCGCGCGCCACGGCGCCCTCGTAGTGCTCGGGCGGAGCGACCGAGTCGATCCGGAACCGCCCGGCGGGCGCGGGATCGAGCAGCGGCAGCTCGTGCCGCCGAAGCCCCGCGATGCGGCGCTCGAGCCGGGTCGCGAGCTCCTCGGGCACGTCGTCTGGAGCGGCGAGCGCCGCCACGGTCAGCCGCACGTCGGCCCCGCGGCGCGCGAGCGAGACCTCGGGCACCACCAGATCCGCCGCCGCGAACCCCGACCAGTGCGGCGCGTGGCCGCCGTCGGGCGCGAACGCGAACCCGCCGACGGCGACGAGCCCCGCGCCCGGCGGCCCGTCCGGCGCGTCGGCGACGGCGCCCGCCGCCAGAGCGCGCCATTGGCGGGCGACGTCGCGAAAGCGGTCGGGCCCGGACGCCGTCAGCCGTGCGACGGTGCCGAGCGCGGCGAGCGCCGAGCCCTCGCGGTCCGGCTGCTCGAAGCAGAACCAGTCCTCCCCCGCGCGCCGCGAAGCGAACACCACGGCGCTCGGGTCGACGTCGCCCGATACGCGCACGGTGACGCCGAGCGCCACCGGGGCGCCCGCGCGGCGCGCCCGCCGCACGGCGCGCCGGCACGCGGGCAGCAGCGCTGGAGCGGGGGCGGTGAGCTGAGCGGCCGGCACGCGCCGACAGGGTACCCGTGCGCGCCGCTGTGTCGGTTTTGGGCTCTCCTGTGACCCAAAACCGACACGGCTAGGGGTTCAACTTGCCCCTAGGTCTCGCTGCGCCCGCGGGAGATCGCGATCTCGCCCGTGCGCGCCATCTCGATCAGCCCGAACGGCCGCACCATCCGCTCGAACGCCTCGATCTTGTCCCACGAGCCGGTGACCTCGATGATCACCGAGCGGCGCGAGACGTCGATCATGCGGGCGCGGAAGATGTCGACCATCTGCATCACCTCGGCCCGCGAGGAGCCGTCCGCGGAGACCTTGAACAGCGCGAGCTCGCGCGCGACCGTGTCGGTCGGCTCGAGGTCGCGGATCTTGATCACGTTGACGAGCTTGTGCAGCTGCTTGGTGACCTGGTCGATCGGGTGCATCGCGCCGTCGAGCGTGAGCGTGATGCGCGACAGCGTCGGATCGTCGGTCGGGCCGACGGCGAGCGTGTCGATGTTGAAGCCGCGGCGGGCGAACAGGCCGGCGATGCGCGTGAGCACGCCGGGCTTGTTCTCCACCAGGATCGAGAGGATGTGCTTGCGCCCGGTGCGCACGCCCGCGGCGGCGTCGAGGTCCGCGAGGCTGAGCAGTTCCTTGGTCGCCGGCTCGCCCATCGCTCAGCCCACCATTTCCCGCGCCGCGGCGCCCGGCGCGATCATCGGATACGTGTTCTCCTCGCGCGTGACCTTGACGTCCACCACGACCGGGCCGGGCGTGGCGAGCGCGGCGCGCAGGTCGTCGACCAGCGTGCGCTTGTCGGTGAGCAGGATGCCGGTCCCCCCGTAGGCGTCGGCGAGCTTGACCCAGTCCGGCCAGGTGCCCATGTCCACGTTGGAATAGCGGCGGTCCCAGAAGAGCTCCTGCCACTGGCGGACCATGCCGAGGTACCCGTTGTCCATGATCACGCACTTGACCGGGATGTCGAACTGGCGCGCCGTCGCGAGCTCCTGGATGTTCATCTGGAACGAGCCGTCGCCGGTCAGCAGCACGCTCGGGAGCTCCGGGACGGCGACGGCGGCGCCGATCGCGGCCGGAAGGCCGAAGCCCATCGTCCCCAGGCCGCCGGAGTTGATCCAGCGCCGCGGGTGGCTGAACGGGAAGTACTGCGCGGCCCACATCTGGTGCTGGCCGACGTCGGAGGACAGGATGCAGTCGCCGCCCGTGGCCTCGAAGAGCGCCTGCACGAGGAACTGCGGCTTGATCTCGTTGTCGAGCGTGTCGTCGTAGCGCAGCGGGTGCTGGGCGCGCCACTGGTCGATCCGCTCCCACCAGCCGGCCAGCCGCGCGGCGTCGGGCTCGAGCGAGCGATATTCGTCGACCAGGCGCGAGAGGATGCGCTTCGCGTCGCCGACGATCGGGATGTGCGCCGGGACGTTCTTGGAGATCTCGGCCGGATCGATGTCGATGTGGATGAACTTCGCCAGCGGCGCGAACTCCGACAGCTTGCCGGTGATCCGGTCGTCGAAGCGGGCGCCGATGCCGACGATCAGGTCCGCCTCGTCCATCGCGTAGTTGGCGGCGCGCGTGCCGTGCATGCCCAGCATCCCGAGCCACAGCTCGTGCGGGGCCGGGAATGCGCCGAGCCCCATCAGCGTGGAGGTGATCGGCAGCCGGCCGCTGACGGCGAGCTGCGTGAGCTCGGCGTGCGCGCTGGCGTTGATGATGCCGCCGCCCGCGTAGAGCACCGGACGGCGCGCGTTGGCGAGCGCCTTGGCGGCGAGCCGGATCTGCTTGGAGTTGCCGTCCACGGTCGGCTGGTAGCCGGGCAGGTGGACGTCCTGGACGGGCTCATAGTCGATCTCCGCGCGCGAGAGGTCCTGCGGGATGTCGATCAGCACCGGCCCCGGGCGCCCCGTGCGGGCGATGTGGAACGCCTCGTGCACGACCCGCGGGATCTCGCGTGGGTCCTGGATCACGAACGAGTGCTTGACGATCGGCATCGTGATGCCGAACGTGTCCGCCTCCTGGAAGCCGTCGGTGCCGAGCAGCTCCGTCCGAACCTGGCCGGTGAAGGCGACCAGCGGGACCGAGTCCATCATCGCGTCCGTGAGCGGCGTGACGATGTTCGTCGCCCCGGGGCCGGAGGTCGCGAACACGACGCCGACCTTGCCGGACGCCTTCGCGTAGCCCTCGGCGGCATGGCCGCCGCCGGCCTCGTGGCGGACGAGGATGTGCTTGATGCCCGCGTCGACGAACGCGTCGTAGGTGGGCAGGTTGGCGCCCCCCGGATAGCCGAATACGACGTCGACGCCCTCGGCCTTGAGGCATTCCATGATGGCGTCGACAGCACGCATCATCGGGGTTACGGCTCCTTTCGCGGTCGCTGAGACTCGGCGCAGTCTAACGGCGCAGTGCCGCCGATTCCGGCTCGATCGCGAACTCGGGGAACTCGAGATCGGTCCCGCAGCGCATGCACATCGCGTCGTGGAGCTTGACGATCTTCCCGCATGTCGGGCACTGGCGGCGCACCTCGTCGCGCTCGGAGCGGTAGAGCACCGCGATCAGCAGCCCGAGCACCGGGAGCACGACGCCCACGAGGAACCAGATGAAAAACGACGAGCCCTTGATGCGGCCGACGACGCCGGCCGCAACGCCGAACCAGAGCGCGAAGACGAGGTAGATCACAGATTGCGCAAGGCCCACACCACGCCGAAGATCACCAGCCCGACCAGAACGATGAAGAACAGGAAGTGCAGGAGACCGGCGACGGCGGCCACGACCAGCTTGAACGCCAGCAGGGCCACGACCGCGATGACGACCCACGCGAGCGCCCTGCGGAGGAACGAGCCGGAAGATGAGGAATTGCCCATGACCTCAGATTACCCGCCGGAGGTCAACGCGTCCTAATCGTGACTGCGCTTGAGGTGCGCGAACCGCTCCGCGCGCGCGATCTCACGGTCTTCGAGGCGCAGGCGGGCGAGCCGGAAGCGGCGGACGGCCGCGTCCGAGCGGCCAGAGGTGGGCACGAGCACGAGGCGACGCGTCGCGGGACCGGTGCGGAGGCCGGCGGCGGCGAAATAAGTCATGTCGACAATGGTGGAGGACATTCGACCGGAACGACATGGCCCGGACGCTGAATCTTCACCGCCTGCACCTGTCCACTCGGTCGAACGTCGGCGTGGGAACACGCGCTCGGGGGCGCGCGGGGCGGCGGCATGGCCGGCGAGGCCGGGCCGGCCGTGGCGTCAGCGGCGCCGGTCGGCGTCCGCCGCCGCGTCGAGCGCCGGGCGCGCGTGCGCGCCGACGCGCCGCCGGACCCGCCAGCGCGCGCCGGTGAACGCATGGTTGGCGACGGTCGCGAAGCCGCTCTCGTCCTCACGCAGCGCCAGCAGCAGGTGCGCGATGCGGTCGCTGGAGGGCAGCTCCGGGTCGGGCACGCCGACGCACCAGCAATGCACGCGCCGGCCGCGGGCGGTCACGAGCAGCGCGCCGGCCTCCCCCACGAGCCAGACGCCGAGCGCTCCGCGCTCCATCACCAGGCCCGTGCGCGCGTGCAGTGCGCGCGCCTCGTGGCCGACGAGGTCGCCGAGCAGGCCGAGCGCCGTCCGCTCCGGCCCGTCGGCAGCGCGCCGGCGCGGCTTGACGACCTTCGCGCCGCGGTTGGCGTAGAGCTCCGGGATCGCCCACGCGTGCGCGAGCAGGATCAGGCCGACCGGCACCGTCACCGGGTTGAGCGCGAGCAGCAGGAGCGCGGCGGCCGCGAGCGGGATCACGTGCGCGAGCGTCGTCGCGCTCCACGCGTGCGAGAGCATCCGCAGCCGGGCCGCGTCCATCCGCGGCCGCCACGGGACCGCCGCGAGCTCCGGGAGCGCGGTGCGGGCGCCCATCGTGCCGATCAGCCGCCCGCGATCGGCCGGCGGAGGATCACGAGCTCGGCGCTCTCCGGCAGCGAGCGCACCTGCTCGGCGCGCCCTTCGCCCTGGTCTACAACCGCGTAGTAGCCCGCGTCGAGCTCCGCCCGCAGCGCCGCCGCGGCAGCCTCCACGGCCGCCGGATCGGCGGGCGTCCACTCCGCCACGGTCGTGTGCCCCGTGTGGTCCATGCGGATCAGCCGTGCCATGGAGACCCCTTTCAAATCGACCCGGCCACTCTACGCCCTGGACGATGGGTCGAAAAGGTCAAGAAATGGTCAACCGCGCCGATGTATGTGTCGATGGACGATTCTCGCCACGAGGCGCGTGCGCGCGCCGCGTTCGTTTGGGCCTACGTGGTCGCGCTCGCCGTCATCGCCGCGGCCGCGTGGGCGCTGATCACCCACGGCGCCCCTGCCCATGCCAGGCCGCAGCTTCCGTGGTGGGCCGTGGCGCTGGGGTTCGCGGGCGCCGAGATCTGCGTCGTCCACGTGCGCTTCCGGCGCAGCGCGCACTCGTTCAGCCTCGCCGACCTGCCGTTCGTCTTCGGTCTCGTGTTCGCCGGCGGCGACGCGTTCGTGCTCGGCGCCCTGATCGGCACCGGGATCGTGTGGGGCCTCGTGCGGCGCCTCGAGATCGTCAAGCTCGCGTTCAACCTCGCCCAGCTCGCGCTCGCCGCGTCGGTCGCCGCCGCCATCCTCACGCTCGTGGCCGGCGACGCGGGCGCGCTGGAGCCGACGACCTGGGTCGGCCTCTATGCCGCCACGCTGGCCAGCGGCACGCTGACGATCCTGCTGCTCGGCGGCGCGATCGCGATCGCCGAGGGCAACCTGCGCGCCCCGATGCTGGCGCAGATGTTCGCCACCGACGCGCTCGTCACGCTGATCAACGCCAGCATCGCGATCGCCGCGGCGCTCGTGGTCGCCACCGACGCGCGCGCCGTCCCGGTCCTGCTCGTCCCCGCGCTGACGGTCTTCGCCGTCTACCGCGCCTACATCTCCGAGCGCCAGCGCCACGAGCGGCTGGAGTTCCTGTATGACGCCAACCGCACGCTGAGCCGCTCGCCCGAGGTCGCGGAGGCGCTCGAGGCGCTGCTCGCCCGCTCGCTCGAGGCCTTCAACGCCGACATCGCCGAGGTGCTGCTGTTCACCGGCGAGGGCGACCCGCTGCGCACCACGCACGGCCCCGGCGACCACCGCGTGTCGATGGCGCCGACCGACCGCGCCGTCGCCGAGGAGCTGTCCGGCCTGGTCGACGCCGAGAACCCCGTGCTCAGCCTCACGCCGCCGTTCGGCTCCCCGCACCTGCGCGCGCACATGCGCAGCCGCGGCATCCGCCACGCGATGATCGCCATGCTGCCGGGCGAGGAGCGCACGATCGGCACGATCATGCTCGCCAACCGCGTCGGCCTCGAGCGCTCGTTCGGCGCCGACGACCTGCGCCTGCTGGAGGCGCTGGCCAACAACGCGTCGGTCGCGCTCCAGTACGACCGGCTCGAGCAGGCGGTCAACAAGCTGCAGTCGCTGCAGGACCAGCTGCATCACCAGGCCTACCACGACCCGCTGACCGACCTCCCGAACCGCACGCTGTTCATGGAGCGGGTACGCCAGGAGCTGGCGGCCGGCGGCCAGATCGCGGTGCTGTTCGTCGACGTCGACGACTTCAAGACCGTCAACGACTCGCTCGGCCACCATGTCGGCGACGGGCTGCTCGTCTCCGTCGCCGAGCGCCTGCGCGGCTGCGTGCGCCCGGAGGACACCGTCGCCCGCCTCGGCGGCGACGAGTTCGCGGTGATGATTCCCGGCGTCGGCGACCCGCTGACCGACGGCCGCGCCGTCGCGCGCCGCATCCTGAAGGCGTTCGAGCTGCCGGTCGAGGCCGGCAACGAGCTCGTCTCGGTGCACCTGAGCGTCGGGCTCGCGTCCTCGGGGCAGTCCGGGGGCGACGGCGACGAGCTGATCCGCAACGCCGACGTCGCGATGTATCAGGCCAAGTCCAAGGGCAAGGCGCGCTTCGAGCTCTTCGAGCCGCAGATGGCCGCCGCCATCCTGCGCCGGCACGACTTCAAGGAGGAGCTGGCGAAGGCGATCGAGCGCGAGCAGATGGTGGTCCAGTATCAGCCGATCGTGGCGCTCGAGACCGGCCGGATCGTCGCCGCCGAGGCGCTGGTGCGCTGGGAGCACCCCGTCCGCGGGCTCGTCCCGCCGGCCGAGTTCGTCCCGCTCGCCGAGGAGACCGGCCTGATCGTCCCGCTCGGCCGCCACGTGCTGCGCGAGGCCTGCCGCCAGGCGCGCCGCTGGCAGGACGCCGAGACCGATCCGAGCGTCGAGCCGCTGCGCATGCACGTCAACCTGTCGGTCGCCGAGCTGCGCGACCCGGGCCTCGTGGAGAACGTGCTCGGCTCGATCACCGAAGCCGGGATCGACCCCACCCAGCTCGTGATCGAGATCACCGAGAGCCAGTTGCTGGCCGCCGCCGGCGTCGAGCGCTTCCACGAGCTGCGCGCGCTCGGCGTCAAGATCGCGCTCGACGACTTCGGGACCGGCTACTCCTCGCTGTCCTACCTGCACTCGCTGCCGCTCGACACGCTCAAGATCGCCAAGCCGTTCATCGACGGGCTGACGTCAGGGCGCCGCGAGAGCAGCTTCGTCGGCATGATCGTGGACCTCGCGCGCACGCTCGAGCTCGAGGTGATCGCCGAGGGCATCGAGACCGCCGAGCAGCTGGCCGCGCTGCGCGGCCTTAAGGCCGGGCTCGGCCAGGGCTACTTCCTCGGCCGCCCGAGTGCGGCCGCTCCGCGGCTCGCGCGGCGCTAGATCCGCTTGTAGGCGAAGCGCGTCAGCGCCCACGTCACGAGCAGGCCGGCGACGCAGAACACCGCGGACGCGGCGTGCGCCGTGGTGGCGAAGCCGAACGCGAACATCGCGAGCATCGGCCCGACGATGAAGAACCCGAGCATGTAGGTGATGGCGCACAGCCCCGTGATGAGGGCCGCGCGGCGCTCGTGCGAGACAGCCTCGTGATGCGGCTTGGCGGCGGGGAGTGTGATGACCTGACCCATGGCTGAATCATCCCACCGACGTTCGAGCCGCTCGATTGGACACCCGTCCACCCCGGGGCGGCGCACCTAAGGTCCAGACCTCATTGGGATTAACTGCGCCGGCCGGAGCGCTCCAAGCGCCCCGGCCGGGGAACAGCTATGCGGCTCAGACCGCGACGGGAACCGCGGTGGTCTTGGTGTCGAGCTTGTGCTCGAGCGTGTCGAGCAACGCGACGATCGGGCGGCTCAGGCCGTCGATCTCCGCCAGTTTCGCGCGGGCCGCCTTGCGGTCGCCGCTGCTGTACGCGGTCACGATCCCTTTCACCGACGCGTGGAAGCGCTCGTGCTGTTGAACCAGCTTCGCCATCTCGGGCATGTCGGCGTGCGCCGTCGCGGCGCCGTCCGCCAGCCAGCGGCCGAGGTCGCAGGCGGTGTGGTCGCCGGCCACCTCGGGGTCGATGCTGCCGTCGCCGTGGAGGAAGTCCTCGAGCCGCGCCTTCCAGGCCAGGTGCTTGGACTTGGCGCCGGCGAAGTCGATCGCCACCCGCAGCGTGAAATCGGCGACGAGCGCGTCGAGCTGCTCGGAGGTGTGCGCCAGCGACTGGGCCGACGTCGCGATCTCCGTCGCGGAGGCCGAGGTCTCCTCGGTCGAGGCGGACACCTGCTGGCTGGAGGCCGACGTCTGCTCGGCGACGGCGGCGACCTCAGTGATGTCGCGCTCCATGCGCTCGGCGGAGGCGGCGATCTGCGCGACCGCGCCGGCGATGTCCCGGACGCGTCCGTGCATGTCCTCGACGGCGTCCCCCAGCTCGGCGAACGCCGTGCGGGCCTGCTCGACCGTCGCGGTCCCCTCGTCGGTGCGCCGCACCCCGTCCTGGACCTTCTCGACGGCGCGTGACGTCTCGGCCTGGACCTCGTTGATCAGCGCGGCGATCGACGCCGCGGCCTGCTGGGAGTCCTCGGCCAGCTTGCGGACCTCTTCGGCGACGACCGCGAACCCGCGGCCCTGCTCGCCGGCCCGCGCCGCCTCGATCGCCGCGTTGAGCGCGAGCAGGTTCGTCTGCTCGGCGATCGCCGTGATCGTCTCGACGATCCCGCCGATCCGCTCGGACTTGGCCCCGAGCTCGCGGATCGCCTCGGCGGCGGACGCCGACGCCTCGCGCACGGCCGCCATCGCCTCGGTCGCCTGGTTGACGGCCTCGGCTCCGGTCTGGGCGACGCGCCGCGCCTCCTCGGCGGCGTGCTCGGTCGCCTGCGCGTTCTCGGCGGAGGTACGCGTGACGGACACGACCTCCTCGGTCACTGTGCGGGCGGAGTCCACCGCGCGGACCTGCCGCTCAGCGCCCTGCGCGACATCGGACACGGCCGAGGCGATCTCCGCCACCGCGCGTCCCGCCTCGTTGGATGTCGAGGCCATCTCCTGCGAGGAGCTCGAGATCATCGAGGCCGCGCCGGATACGTCGCCGATCATCGAGCGCAGCCGCGACGCCATCTGGTTGTAGGAGGCCATCGCGGAGACGAACGTCTCGCGGATGCCGTTGACGCCGCGTCCGATGTCGCCGATCTCGTCGCCGGCCGGGTTCTCGATCGGCAGCACCGAGCAGGACACGGTCCGCGTCAGGTCGCCCTTGGCCGCCGAGTCGAGCGCGTCGGTGAGCGCGACCGCGCAGCGGCGGTTGAGGAAGGTCAGACGGTCGAGCACCACGTGTACGGACCGCTTGATGGAACGCGACACCGTGAACGCGACGCCGGCGCCGAACAGCACGGCGATCACCAGCAGCACCTCGGAGAGCCGCTTGCTCGACTTCGCCGTCGCGTTGACGCTCGCGTTACCGGCCTTGCCGTCCGCGACCTTCATCGCGTAGAGCGATGCGAAGTCCGCGGCGATGCCCTTGGTGAGCGGCGCGACCTTCGCCTTGGCGAACGCGAACGCCTGCGCCTTCTGGCCGGCCCGCGACATCTCGAGGATCCTGTCGTAGCCCGCGACGTACGGCTTCATCGCCGCCTGGAGCTTGGCGATGTCCGGCCGGTCAGCGGGATCACCTTCGAGCAGCGCCGCCGTGAGATGCTGGTTGATGATCACGCGATTGGCCTTGATGATGCCCTCGAACTTCGTCAGGCCCGCCGGGTCGGTCTCGAGGATGTGGCTGTAGGCCATCGCTCGGTTCTCGTTGAACTTCGCCTGGGCAAGACCGACGTCGGTGATCGGCACCAGGTTCTGGTGATAGCTGGCGTTGTTCGTGTCCCGCACGTGGCCGAGGCTGACCATTCCGGCGATGCTCGCAACAGCCAGCAGCACGAGCAGCACGCCGGCCATGCCGAACAGCTTGGTCTGCAGGCTGAGGTTGTTGAACTTGGTCTTCACGCGTCGCTCCTCGAGGTCAGGTAACTGCCACGAGAATCGACGGTTAAGCCGCCGGCTCGACCGTAGTTCTCCGCGAGGCTACGAGGACCGCTGGATCTGCGCGCGCAGGAGGCGGTTGACCTCGCCGCCGTCGGCGCGCCCCTTCGTCTCGCGCATCACGGGACCGACCAGCGCGCCGAGCGCCTTCGCGTTGCCGCCGCGGACGCGCTCGACGATGTCCGGATGGTCGGCGATCACCCTGGCCACGATCGCCTCGAGCTCGCCGCTGTCGTCCATCGCCGCCAGGCCCTCGCGCTCGACGATCGCCGCGGGGTCGTCGCCCGTCTCGATCAGCTTCTCGAGCACGGTGCGGCCCGCGGCGGCGGTGACGGTCTTGGCCCCCACCAGCTCGACGAGCTGGCCGAGCGCCTGCGGCGAGACCGCCTCGGTCCCGGCGCGCGAGCGCAGCTCGGTGACCCAGTTGGCCACCGCCCTGGGCTCGCCCGGGACGGACTCGAAGTAGTCGCCCCAGTCGGGCTCGAACGCGAACAGGTGCGCGGTGTCCTCGGCGAGCCCGTACTCGGACTCGTAGCGCGCCGAGCGCTCGGCCGGGAGCTCGGGGATCGCCGCCCGCGCGGCCTCGAGCATCTCGGCCGTCGGCATCAGCGGCACGAGGTCGGGCTCGGGGAAGTAGCGGTAGTCGTGCGCCTCCTCCTTGGAGCGCAGCGAGCTGATGCGCCCGCTCACCGGGTCGAAGTGCAGCGTCTCCTGCACGACCGGCTCGCCGGCCTCGACCAGCGCGGTCTGGCGCGCGATCTCCGCGTTGATGCCCTGCATCACGAACCGAAACGAGTTCATGTTCTTGAGCTCGGTCTTGGTGCCGAGCTCGGTCGAGCCGACCGGCCGGATGGAGACGTTGGCGTCGCAGCGCAGCGAGCCCTCCTCCATGTTCACGTCCGACACGCCGAGCTGGCGCAGTGTCTCGCGCAGCAGCTGCAGCCAGTCGCGCGCCTGCTCGGCGGAATGGATGTCCGGCTCGGTGACGATCTCGGCCAGCGGCGTGCCGCCGCGGTTGTAGTCGACGATCGAGGCGTCCGAGCCGTGGATGCGGCCCGACGTCCCGACGTGCACGAGCTTGGCCGCGTCCTCCTCGAGGTGGATGCGGTGGATGCGCACGTCCCCCAGGTGCCCGCCGGTGCACAGCGGGATGTCGTACTGGGAGATCTGGTAGCCCTTGGCGAGGTCCGGATAGAAGTAGTTCTTGCGGTGGAAGATCGAGCGCGGGGCGATCTCGCAGCCCAGCGCCATCCCCATCATGATCCCGTAGCGGACGGCCTGGGCGTTGGTCACCGGCAGCGTCCCCGGCAGCCCGAGGCACACCGGGCAGGTGCGCGTGTTGGGCTCCTCTCCGAAGCTCAGCGCGCAGCCGCAGAACATCTTCGTGCGGGTGTTGAGCTGGACGTGGATCTCCAGCCCGATCACGGGCTCGTAGTCGGTCATGCGTAGGCCCCCGAGCCGTCGAAGCCGATCGCGCGCTCGAGCGCGTGCGCCGCGTCGAGGATGCGGTTCTCGCTGAACGCCGGGCCGGCGAGCTGGAAGCCGACGGGCAGCCCTTCGCTGAGCCCGTTCGGGATCGAGATCGCCGGGATGCCCGCCAGCGACATCGGCACGGTGCAGAAGTCGTTGAGGTACATCGCCAGCGGGTCGGCGGTCTTCGAGCCGAGCTCGAACGCCACGCCGGGCGCCGTCGGCGAGACGATGAAGTCGAACGACGCGAACGCGTCGTCGAAGTCGCGCGCGATCAGCGTCCGGACCTTCTGGGCCTTGCCGTAGTAGGCGTCGTAGTAGCCGGAGCTGAGCGCATAGGTGCCGAGCATCACGCGCCGCTTGACCTCCGGGCCGAAGCCCGCCTCGCGCGTCTCGGTGTACATGTCGAGGAGGCCGCCGCCGTGATCGACTCTGAGCCCGTAGCGGACGCCGTCGTAGCGGGCGAGGTTCGACGAGCACTCAGCCGGCGCGATCAGGTAGTACGCGGCGAGCGCCTGCGGCGCGTGCGGCAGGTGGCAGGTCTCGACGGTCGCGCCGAGCTCGCGCGCGAGCTGCAGCGTCGCCTCGAACGCCGCCAGCACGCCCCGTTCGATCCCCTCGCCCGAGAGCTCCTCGGGCACGCCGAGGCGGATGCCCTGCAGGTCGGTGGCGGTGGGCGTGCGGATCGGCTCGGGCAGCCCGAGCGACGTCTGATCGCAGGGGTCGGCGCCGACCATCGCGCCCAGCAGCAGCGCGCAGTCGGTGACGTCGCGGGTGAACGGGCCCGCCTGGTCCAGCGAGGAGGCGAAGGCGATCATGCCGTAGCGCGAGATCGCGCCGTAGGTCGGCTTCATCCCGACGATCCCGGTCAACGCCGCGGGCTGGCGGATCGAGCCGCCGGTGTCGGTGCCGATCGCCCACGGGGCGATCGCGGCGGCGACGACGGCCGCGCTGCCGCCCGACGAGCCGCCGGGCACGCGCGCGCGGTCCCACGGGTTCAGCGTCGGGCCGAAGGCCGAGTTCTCGGTGGACGAGCCCATCGCGAACTCGTCCTGGTTGGTCTTGCCGAGCAGCGTCGCGCCGGCCGCCTTGAGGTTGCGGACCGACGTGGCGGTGTACGGCGGGCGGTAGCCCTCGAGGATCTTCGAGCCCGCCTGGCTGGGGATGCCCTCGGTGCAGAAGAGGTCCTTGACCGCGACCGGCACGCCGGCGAGCGGGCCGCCGTCGAACTCGGGCGTGTCCTGCGCCACCCACGTGTAGGCATTGAGCCGGTCCGCCGCCGCGCGCTCGCGGTAGAAGGCGAAGTAGTCGGCGGCGTCGAGGTCGCCCGAGCGGATGCGCTCGGCGGCCTGCGCGGCGGTCAGCTCGATCATGCAGCCCCCGGAGATGGAACCCGGAAGCCGCCCTGGTCTGACGCGGGCGCGCTGGCGAGCGCCACGCCGACCGGCAGCGACGGGCGCGGCTCGTCCTCGCGCAGCGCGTTCTCGACGGTCACGACGTGCGAGGTGGGCGGCACGTCGTCGAGGTCGAGCTGGTTGATCGTCTCGATGTAGTCGAGCACCTTCGACAGCTCGCCGCCGAAGCGCTCGATCTCCTCGTCGGTGAGCTCGAGGCGGGCGAGGCGGGCGACGTGCAGGACCTGGTCGCGGCTGAGCATGTGCCGCTGATCTTAGGCGGGCGGCGCCGGGCGCAGCGGGAGCTCGGGCACCACGGCGCCGGGCGTCGACTCGTCGCGCATGGCCAGCCAGGAGCCTCCCCAGGCCACGGCGGTCGCGGCCAGGCCGATCCACGCCCCGGTTCGAACCTCGACGATGCTGTTCGGGCCGGGCTGGTTGAGGATCCGGTAGGCGACGAGCAGCACGGCGAAGCCGCCGAGCGCGGAGGCGACGACCTCGAATCCAATCGGTTTGGCCGGACCGCGCGCGGTGACCGCAACGATCAGGACAGCGATCGCGAGCAGCGCGTACGCCGCGAGCAGGATGTCCGTGACGGTGAAGGCCTGCCACCCGGTCTGTTGCGGGAGCGTGCCGGTGAACGTGCTGAGCACGCCGGCCGGGTGCGCCGGACGGATCGCCAGGTCGACCGCGTACCAGTGCAGGAACAGCGAGACGAACAGCACCGCGCCCCCGAGGGCGGCGACCAGCTCTCCCGGCCGCGGGCGCACGCCGGCTAGGCCCCTGCCTGGGCCGCGAGCAGCGTGTTGCGCAGCAGCATGGCGATCGTCATCGGGCCGACGCCGCCGGGCACGGGCGTGATGAGCCGTGCGCGGTCGCGCGCCGCGGCGAACTCTACGTCGCCCACGAGTCCCGCGTCGGTCCGGTTGATCCCCACGTCGATCACCACCGCGCCGTCCTTCACCCAGGCGCCCTTGACCAGTTCAGGGACCCCCACCGCGGCGATCAGCACGTCCGCCCGCCCGCACACCGCGGCCAGGTCGCGGGTGCGCGAGTGCGCCGTCGTGACGGTGGCGTTCGCGGCCATCAGCAGCGCGCCGACTGGCTTGCCGACGAGATCCGAGCGGCCCACCACGACCGCCTCGGCGCCCTCCAGCGCGACGTCGTGGCGGCGCAGCAGTTCGATGATCCCGCTCGGCGTGCACGGCCGCAGGCCGGGCCGGCCCTTGACGAGCAGCCCGGTCGAGATCGGGGTCAGCCCGTCGACGTCCTTGCGCGGGTCGATCTCCTCGGTCAGCGCCGGGCCGTCTACCTGCGGCGGCGTCGGGAGCTGGAGCAGGATGCCCGAGACGGCGGGATCGGCGTTGAGCGCGTGCAGCAGCGCGCGCACGTCGGCGTGCGGCGTGTCTTCGGGGAGCCGGTGGTCGAAGCCCCGGATGCCGACCTCGGTGCTCGCCTTCTGCTTGCCGTTGACGTAGATCGCCGAGCCGGGATCGTCGCCGACCAGGACCGTGGCCAGCCCGGGCGGCGCGTGCCCCGCCGCGACCCACGCCGCGACGCCGTCGCGGACCTCCGCGCGGACCTGCTGCGCGATCGCCTTGCCGTCGATGAGTTGCCCCGCCATGCGGCGCGCCAGGCTAGCGTGTCCGGCCGATGGCGTTCACCACGCGCCCCGAACTGGCCGGCCGCTTCGGCATGGTCGCGTCCACGCACTGGCTCGCCTCGGCGGCCGGGATGGCGGTGCTCGAGCAGGGCGGGAACGCGTTCGACGCCGCGGTCGCCGCGGGACTGGCGCTGCAGGTCGTCGAGCCGCACCTGAACGGGCCGGGCGGCGACCTGCCGCTGATCGTCTGGGACGGCGAGCCGCACGTGATCTGCGGGCAGGGCCCGTCGCCGGCCGCCGCGACGATCGAGGCCTACACGTCGCTGGGGCTCGAGCTGGTGCCCGGCACGGGCCCGCTGGCGGCGTGCGTGCCGGGCGCGTTCGACGCCTGGATGCTGCTCCTGCGCGACTACGGGACGCTCGAGCTCGCCGACGTCGCGCGCTTCGCGATCAGGTACGCGCGCGAGGGGTTTCCCGCGCTGCCCGGGATCGTCGCCGCGATCGCACGCGTCGAGGACCTGCTGCGCGAGGAGTGGCCGCGCTCCGGCGAGCTCTGGCTGCCGGTGCCGGCGGTCGGCGCGCGGCTGCGCAACCCGGTCCTGGCGGACACGTATGACCGGATCGTCTCCGAGGCGGTCGGCCCGTCGCGCGAGGCGCGGATCGACGCGGCGCGCGACGCCTGGTATCGCGGCTTCGTCGCCGAGGCGATCATCGCGGCGATGGCCGAGCCCGCGATGGACTCCTCCGGCGAGCGCCGCGCGGGGCTGCTCTCCGGCGAGGACCTCGCGCGCTTCTCCGCCACGGTCGAGGCACCGACGGCGCTGGACTTCCGCGGCTGGCGCGTCTGCAAGACCGGGCCATGGGGCCAGGGGCCGGTGTTCCTGCAGCAGCTCGCGCTGATCGGCGAGCTGGGCGAGTTCCTGGGCGCCGATCACATCCACGCGGTCGTCGAGGGCGCCAAGCTCGCGTTCGCCGACCGCGAGGCGTTCTACGGCGACTCGGCGCCGGTTCCGCTCGAGTGGCTGCTCTCGTCCGCCTACGCCGCCGAGCGCCGCACGCTGATCGGCCCCGAGGCCTCGGGCGAGCTGCGGCCGGGCGGCGGGCGCCTGCCCGACCGGCGCGCCGCCGCGGCGGCCGCGCGGGGTCTGGGCGAGCCGACGCTCGGCGACACCTGTCACCTCGACGTCGCCGACCGCTTCGGCAACCTCGTCTCCGCGACGCCCAGCGGCGGCTGGCTGCAGAGCTCGCCCGCGCTGGGAGGCCTCGGATTCTGCCTCGGCACGCGCGCGCAGATGTTCTGGCTCGAGGAGGGTCTGCCGGCGTCGCTCGCGCCCGGCGTGCGGCCGCGTACGACGCTGAGCCCGTCGCTGGCCGTACACGAAGACGGCACCGTGCTCGCGTTCGGCACGCCGGGCGGCGACCAGCAGGACCAGTGGTCGTTCGAGTTCTTCCTCGCCCACGCGGTGTTCGGGCTGAACCTGCAGGAGGCGATCGACGCGCCGATGTTCCACACCGCGCACTTCCCGAGCAGCTTCTACCCGCGCGACGCACAGCCGCGGCGGGTCGAGATCGAGGGCCGTGTCGAGCCCCGCGTGCTCGCCGAGCTGCGCCGCCGTGGGCACGACGTGAACGTGCCCGGCGACTGGGCGCTGGGGCGGCTCAGCGCCGTGTCCCGCGCCGCCGACGGGACGCTGCGGGCGGGCGCGAACCCGCGCGGGATGCAGGGATACGCCGTCGGGCGTTGAGGGTAGGCCCATTGCATGCGGATCCTCTGGCTGGTGGGCGGTCTGGTGGTGGCGGCGGCGGGCGCGTTCCTGCTGTTCGGGACGGGCGGCGGGCCGTCGCTCGCCGAGGCGGCGAAGAACATGCAGGCCGAGAACATGCGCGTGCACCTGACGCTGCGCGTCAACGACAAGAGCGGCACCCAGCGGACCGACCTGACCGGCGTGCTGAGCGCCGACGGCACGCGAGGACGCGTCGTGGGGACCGCAACGGTGCCGGGCATGGCCAAGCCGATGCAGATGACCGTCGTCTCGATCCACGGCGACGGCTGGATCGATGCGCCGCTGCTGCGGCACTTCATGCCCGCCGGCAAGCGCTGGATGCACACCGCCGACACCGGCGCCACGTCCACGCTGACCCCGTCCGAGCTGGTGCGCTTCCTGGCCGACGCCCGCGGCGTCAAGCGCATGGGGCAGGACACGATCCGCGGGCAGCGGGCCGATCACTACCGCGGGACGGTCGATCCCCGGGATCTCGGGGAGCGGATCGGCGGCGACACCAAGCGCCGGCTCGACGCGCTGCTCGGAGGCCGCGACGTGCCGCTGGGCGTGGAGGCGTGGGTCGGCCCGGACGGACTGCCCCTGCGCGTGCGCGCCCACGTGACGATCGAGTCCGCGACCGCCGACATCGTCAGCGACATCCTCGCCTACGGCGTCAAGGTCGACGTCGCGCCGCCGGCCGGTGGCCAGGTGATCGAGGAGGACCAGCTCAACCGGCGCATCGACGCCGCCTAGCGTCTGCGCGCCAACTCCGCAAGCGGCCAACGTCCGGCGTGAACGGGAGGTCTCCCCCTCCGACACGTTCACCACGTCCCCACGAAAGGGGCATTGAATGCTCAGCAGGAAGCTGAAGGCCGCGGCACTCACGATCCTCGGCATGGGCGCCTTCGCCGGCTCCGCCCACGCCGCGGTCATCGACACCGACTCCGTCCGGCTGACCGCCAAGAGCGTCGACTTCGGAGGCTCCGTGTGGGGCATCGGGAGCCCGATCGGCTCAGGCGATCTCGACTTCATCTACAGCGGCGGCGTGATCACGCCGCATCTGAAGGGAACGCTCCATCTCGACGACGCCGACGGGCTGTGCGGGAAGGTGCGGATCCAGTCCTTCAACGCCGCCGGGACGCTGCTCGACAACAGCTACGGCGGCGAGGTGTGTGCGAACGACGACTCCCACCACTCCTGGTCGGTCGACCTCGAGCCGTACTCCGACGACTCGATCGCGAGCGTCCAGGTGGCGGTGGAGAAGGAGACCGCGAGCGGCTGGTACGTCGAGGCGTCCGACACGTACTACGTCAACACGTTCCCGGATGACGTGAAGATCAACGCCTCCGGAGTGGACTTCGGCAGCAACGGGTTCGGGCTCAGCTCGGCGTCGGGCCCCGGCTCGCTCGCCTGGGGGCTCAACGACGGCGACACCACGCCACACCTGACCGGCGCGATCTGGCTCAACAACTCGGGCGGCCAGTGCGCGCGCGTGAACCTGCGCTATCTGACCGAGGGCGGCAGCGACCTGACCGAGCGCTCCGGCGGCACGGTGTGCGCGCCTGACAACGGGCTCTACGGCTGGTCGGTGGACCTCAACCCGTACACGTCGAACAAGATCGGCAAGGTCCAGGTCGAGCTGCAGACGCTCGCCGCCAACGGCTCGTACGTCACCGCGGGCTCGCAGACGGTGTCGATCGCCCAGTGAACCGGATTTGCGAGGTTGGGAAATCTCCAAGGAGTTCCCAACCCCGCTCCGGCAACGTGGCATGGTGCGCCCGCTGCACCGCCTCGATGATGACCGCCTCGTCGCCCGCGTTCGCGCGGGCGACGCTGCCGCGTTCGAGGTGCTCTACGACCGCCATCACGCGGCGCTCTTGTCGTTCTGCCGGCACATGCTCGGCAACCTGCAGGACGGCGAGGACGCGCTCCAGCAGACGTTCATGCGGGCGCACCGCTCGCTGCTCGCCGCGCCACCGCCGGACGCACTGCGACCCTGGCTGTTCGCGATCGCGCGCAACCGCTGCCGCACGATCCTGGCGGCACGGCGCGAGGCGGCAGTGCCGGTGGAGGAGATCTCCCTGGCGGGGCTCTCGGACGACGTCGCGCGGCGGGCGGACCTGCGCGAGCTCGTCGCCGACCTCTCCCGGCTCGCCGAGGACCAGCGCGCCGCGCTCGTGCTGTTCGAACTCGGCGGGCTCGCGCAGGGGGAGATCGCCACCGCGCTCAACGTCACCCCCGAACGCGTCAAGGCGCTCGTCTACCAGGCTCGCAGCGAGCTGATGGCCGAGCGGGCCGCGCGCACCACGCCCTGCGACACGATCCGCGAAGCCCTCGCGGTCGCGCGCGGCGGGGCGCTGCGCCGCGGGCCGCTCCGGCGCCACCTGCGCCAGTGCGCGCCGTGTCAGCGCTACGGCGAGCTGGTCGCCGCGCAGCGCGCGGGCCTCGCCTCGATCATGCCCGTCGCGCCGGCGCTGGGCCTCAAGGCCGCGGTGCTCGCCGCCGCCGGCCTCGGCGGCCACGCGGGCCTGAGCGGAGCGGCGGGCGGCGGCGCCGGCGCGGGCGCAGGCCATGGCGCCGGCGCGGGCCATGGAACCGGCGCGGGCCACGGCGCCGCCGCGGGCCACGGCGCCAAGCCGCCGCGAGCCACGGCGCCGCCGCGGGCCACACCGCCGCCGCGGGCCACACCGCCGCCGCGAGCCACGCCGCGGGTGCGGGCCAGCCCCACCCCGGCCACGCGCCGCGCACACCGCCGCCGCGGGCCACACCACCGCCGCGAGCCCGCCGGGCGCGCAGACTCCTGCGGGCCACCCGCCGCGGCAATACCCCGACGGGCCACCCGCCCGCCGGCACAACCCCGGCGGGCCACCCGCCCGCCGGCAGCACCGCCGCCGGACACCTCGGACCCGCCGGCGGCACGCCCGCCGGCGGGCCAGCAGGCTCATCGGCGGCCGGCGCGCCCGTCCTCTCCGGCGCGTCACGCTCGGCCGTGTTCTCTCCCGGGGGCGGCAGCGCGATCGCGGCCAAGGCGCTCGTCGCGGTGGCGCTCGCCGGCGGCGGCGCGGCCGGCGGCGCCGTCGTGGCGCACCAAGCGGACCCGCCGGCCGGCAAGCCCGCGGCGGCGCGCATCGCGGCTCCGACCCCGACGGCCACGCGGACCCCGGCGCCGCGGCGCTCGGCGAGCCACCACCACACGCATCGGACACCGGCAGCTCCCGCGCGCGCGACCGCGACGCCCACCCCGACCGCGACCTCGACGGCGACTCCGGCCGCGACCGTGACCGCGACCGCGGAGGCGACCGCCACGGCCGCTGCGCATCCCGCGCAGGCGAGCCCCACGCCGACCGCGACCCCGCATCCCGCCAAGCCGCGCCGCCACCGCGGCCGGGTCGTCGTGGGCGGTGGCGAGGTCCAGCTCGGGCCTACGCAGACCGCCACGCCCACGCCCGGCGCGCAGGAGACCCCCGCGCCCCCGCCTGCCGCCGCCCCGCGACGCGGCCGGCCGCGCCGTTCGCTCCCCACCCCGGCGCGAACACCGCGCCCGGTGCCTACCGCGACCCCCACGCCGGCACCGACCGACACGCCGACCCCAACGCCGAGCCCGACACCAACGCCGTGATCCGCCGATGTCGAATCGTGCTCGCTATGCGAGCTTGATTCGACATCCGTGATGCCGCTAGCCGCGCCCGCGGTAGAGCCGCACCGTCAACGGCGCGAAGATCGCCGTCAGCGCGGCGGCCTCGGCCAGCGGTAGCGCGACCTGCCCGGCGCTGACGTCACCATCCATGAACCCGCGCGCCGCGGTGACCACGTGGGAGATCGGGTTGACGTGCACGAACGCCTCGAGCCAGCCTGGCAGCGAGCTCGGGTCGACCAGGGTGTTGGAGAGGAACACGAGCGGGAAGAGCGCCATGAACCCGCCGTTGAGCACCGCGCTCGGCGAGCGCAGCACCAGCCCGAGGCTCGTGAAGACCCACGACAGACCGAACGTGAACGCCACCACGACGAGCACCGCCGCGACGACGCCGAGCACGCCGCCGGCGGCCCGGTAGCCCATCACGAGCCCGAGCACGACGACGATCGTCGCCGCGATCACGTAGCGCACGCTGTCTCCGAGCACCGCCCCGACGAGCGGCGCGGGCCGCCAGATCGGCAGCGAGCGGAACCGGTCCACGACGCCCTTGGTCACGTCGGTGTTGAGCACGACGCCCGAGTACACGCACGTGAAGACGACCGACTGGACGAGGATCCCCGGAAGGATGTAGTGCAGGTACTCGCGGGTCGAGCCCGACACCGCCCCGCCGAACAGGTACGTGAACATCAGCAGGAACAGCACCGGCGTGATCGTCACGTCGAGCAGCTGCTCCGGCACGTGCTTGATCTTCAGCAGCCCACGCCAGGCGAACGTCATCGCGAGCGACAGGCGGCTGGGGCGCGGCGGCCGGACGCGCGAGAGCGGCAACGCCGTCATGCCAGGACCTCCTCCTCCGCTTCGGCGACATGCCCGGTCAGCGCCAGGAACACCTCGTCAAGGCTCGGCTGCGCGAGCGCGAACGTGGCGACGCCGACGCCCGAACGGGTGAGCTCGGCGACCGCCTCGGCGGCGGCTTCGGCATCCGCGGGCGCCGAGAGCGCCGCGGGATCGGTCTCCAGATGCGGCTCGGCGCCGAGCAGCGGCGCCAGCAGCCGCGCCGCCTCCTCGCGCTGCGCCGGATCGAGCAGACGGACGTGCAGCGCGCCCTGGCCCGTCGACGCCTTCAGCTGCGCGGGAGTGCCCTCGGCGATCACGCGGCCGTGGTCGATGACGGCGATCCGGTCCGCGAGCTGGTCGGCCTCGTCGAGGTACTGCGTGCACAGCAGCACGGTCGTGCCCTGCCCGATCAGCGCGCGCACGATGTCCCACACCTGGTTGCGCGAGCGCGGGTCGAGCCCGGTGGTCGGCTCGTCGAGGAACAGCAGCTCGGGGGTGACGACGAGGCTCGCGGCGATGTCGAGGCGCCGGCGCATGCCGCCGGAGTAGTTCTTCACCAGCCGTCCGGCCGCGTCGCCGAGCCCGAAGGCCTCGAGCAGCTCATCCGCGCGCGCCTTCGCCGCCCGCCCGCGGAAGCCGAGCAGCCGCGCGAGCAGGATCAGGTTCTCGCGCGCGGTCAGGTCGTCGTCGACCGACGCCAGCTGTCCCGTGAGGCTGACGAGCGAGCGCACGGCATCGGCATCGGCGACGATGTCGTGCCCCAGCACCTGCGCGCTGCCCGCGTCGGGGCGCAGCAGCGTCGTCAGCAGGTGGATCGTCGTCGTCTTGCCCGCGCCGTTGGGGCCGAGCATGCCGTACACGGTGCCCGGCGCGACCATCAGGTCCACGCCGTCCACCGCCCGGGTGGCGCCGAACGCCTTGACCAGGCCTGAGGCTTCGATCGCGGGGAGCATCGACTTCAGCGTGTCAGCGCAGCGCGAGCGCGTCGAGGGGGGAGGCCGTACTTCACCGGACTGTCACCGGGCGCTGCGTCGAGCGCGCGCGCAGGACCACGAAGGTCGCCAGGCAGACGGCCGAGAGCACGAGATACGGCGCCTCGTCGCCGGTGGCCTGGGCGAGCCGGGCGCTGCCGACGTCGCCGAGGCTCTGCCCGACGGCCCAGGTCAGGTTCATCAGCCCGAATGCGAGCCCCTGCTCGAGCCCGACGGCCTCCGCGCCGTCGGAGAGCATCGCCATCGCGGGCGCCCACAGCAGGCCGATCACCGGCGAGCCGAGCACGATCACGAGCGCGAAGACGATCGCGCTGTCCGGCCACGGCAGCAGCGCGAACGTCACCGCTCCCCCCGCGAGGCCGCCGAGCAGCGGTGCGAGCCGGCCGCGACGGTCCGAGAAGCGGCCGGCCAGCGGGCTGACCGCGGACTCGAGTGCGGCGGCGCAGAGCCAGACGGCGCCGATCGCGGCGGCGCCCGCGCCGAGCTCGTGCAGCCGCAGCGGGCCGAGCACGCTGAGCGTCCCGAACAGCAGTCCCGGCATGGTGATGAGGCCGAGGCCGGTGCGGATGCGTCCGTCGCCCAGCGACGCGAAGAGCGCCCGCAGGGAGTCGTCCCCGTCCGGCTTGGCCCCGGGGGTGCGCAGCGTCCACACGATCAGGCCGACGCCGACGGCGCCCACGGAGCAGAAGACCGCGGCGTGGCCCACGAGGTCGGCGAGCACGCCGATGACCGGCCCCAGCAGGGCGCCGGCGATCGCGGCGCCCATCGCCGAGCCGATCATCTGGCCGCGTTGCTCGCGCGGTGCGGCGCCGGCGATCCAGCTCATCGCGCCCGCCCACGAGGCCGCGCCGCCGACGCCCTGGACGAAGCGCGCGAGGTCGAGCAGGACGATCGAGTCCGCGAACGCGAACACGACGCTCGACGCCACCATCAGCGAGAGGCCCGTCAGCACGGTCGGGCGCACGCCCACGCGCGCCGCCATCCACCCGCCTGGGAGCCCGCCCGCGAACGTCCCGATCGGGTACGCCGCGGCGAGCACGCCGGCGCCGGTCTTGGAGAGCCCGAACTGGTCGGTGAGGTCGGGGAGCAGCGGCGTGATGGCCGCGTAGAACGACGTGTCGACGAGCACGACCGCGGAGGCGAGGAAGAGCAGCTTGCGCATCGCTGGCAGCGATCCTAAGTGTGCGCCTGCGCCGTCACGATGCGGCTAACCGCCCGCATCGCGGTTCGAATCCGCTCAGCGCTTGCGCAGCGGCGCGTAGTCGGCCATCAGCTTGCGGTCGGTCGACTCGCCGGCGAAGCGCACGACCACGATCCCGCCCGGCTCGGTGGCGATGACCACGCCGTCGCCGAGCTTTGCGTGGACGACGTCGTCGCCCATCCGGAACACCGCGCCGCCGCTTCGGCCTCGGCGGACGCCGCGGCCGCTCCGGCCCAGGACGCGACCCGGCCGGGCGCGGGCAGGCCGCGACGCTCGCGCTCGGGCTGGTCAGTGAGCTCGCGCGGGACCTCGTCGAGGAAGCGGCTGCGCACGCTCGGCGTTCCGCCGGCGCCGAACATGCTGCGCCGGCGCGCGTAGGTGAGCGTCAGGTCGCGCATCGCGCGTGTGAGCCCGACGTAGGCGAGCCGGCGCTCCTCCTCGAGATTGCCCTCGTCGAGCGCGCGCGAGTGCGGGAACACGCCGTCCTCCATCCCGATCATGAACACGATCGGGAACTCGAGGCCCTTCGCGTTGTGCAGGGTCATCAGCGTCACGAGGCCCTCGTCGTCGCGGATGCCGTCGGCGTCCGCGAGCAGCGCGATCTGCTGCAGGAACTCGCCGAGCGAGCCGCCGTCCGGCGCGCTCGCGTCGTACTCCTGCGCCACGCGGACGAGCTCCTGGAGGTTCTCGATCCGGCCCTGGGCCTCGATCGTCCGCTCCGCCTCCAGCGCTTCGATGTACCCGGTCTCGCTCAGGAGCTCCTCGAGCAGCTGCCCGACCGGCGCCTCGCCCTCCACGCGCTCGCGGAGCCGCTGCATCGTCGACATGAAGCGCGTGAGCGACTTGCGCGCCGCGGTCGCCATCCCGGGGATGTCGTCCTCGGCGGCGTCCCAGACGGAGATGCCCTGGGTCTCGGCATGGCTGAGCACCCGCGACATCGACGTCTGCCCCAGGCCGCGCCGTGGCGAGTTGGCGACGCGCGTGAACGCCGCGCCGTCCTGCGGGTTGACGAGGAACGTCAGATACGACACCGCGTCGCGGATCTCCGCGCGCTCGTAGAACTTCGTGCCGCCGATCACCTGATAGGCGATCTGCGCGCGCACCAGCATGTCCTCGAGCACCCGCGACTGCGCGTTGGTGCGGTAGAAGACCGCGATCTCGGCGCGCGAGACGCCCTCGTCGACGAGCCGCTCGATCTCGGCGACCACGAACCGCGCCTCGCCATGCTCGTCGGCGAGCTCGCGCACACGCACGGGATTCCCCTGCCCCACGTCGGTCCACAGGTGCTTGGTCATCTGCCCGCGGTTGTGCGCGATCACGCCGTTGGCGGCGTCGAGGATCGTCTGCGTGGAGCGGTAGTTCTGCTCGAGCTTGACGACGTGGGCGTCCGGATAGTCGTCCTGGAAGTTGAGGATGTTCGTGATGTCGGCGCCGCGGAAGCCGTAGATCGACTGCGCGTCGTCGCCCACCACGGCCAGATTCCGGTGCTCCGAGGTCAGCAGCTGGAGCCAGCGGTACTGGGCGCGGTTGGTGTCCTGGTATTCGTCGACCATCACCCAGTGAAACGCGGTCGTGTAGCGGTCGCGCACCTCCTGGAAGAGCTCGAGCAGGTTGACCGAGCGCACCAGCAGGTCGTCGAAGTCCATCGCGTTGGCGCGATGCAACTCGCGCTCGTAGGCCTCGTAGACGTCCGCGACGGTCTGCTCGAAGAACGACCCCACGAGCTGGCGATAGTCGTCGTGGCTGCGCAGCTTGTTCTTCGCGTCGGAGATCTGGGACTGCATCGCCCGCGGCGTGAAGCGCTTGACGTCGACCCCCAGATCGTCGAGGCACTTCTTTATGAGGCGCCGCTGGTCGGCCGCGTCGTAGATCGTGAACTGGCGCGTGTACCCGAGCCGGTGGGCGTCGGCGCGCAGCATCCGGGCGCACGCGGAGTGGAAGGTCATGACCCACATCGCGCGCGTGGCGCGCCCGACGAGCAGCTGCACGCGGTCGCGCATCTCGGCAGCGGCCTTGTTCGTGAACGTGATCGCGAGGATCTCGTCGGCGCGGGCCTGACCGGTACGCAACAGGTACGCGATCCGGTGCGTGAGCACGCGGGTCTTGCCCGACCCGGCGCCGGCCAGGATCAGCAGCGGGCCCTCGCCGTGCGTCACGGCGTCGCGCTGCGGCGGGTTCAGGCCCTCGAGGAGGGCGTCGACGGCTGCATCGGCGGGCATCGAGGCTCCCATAGGACGCTAGCGCCGCGCGCGGATGGCTCACGCGCCGCCCGCGCGGATAGAGTCGCCGGCGTCATGCCCGGCCTCACCGACGAGATCCGCGCCGGTGCCGCGCGCGTGGCGGCCCACGCGCGCCACGTGGCGATCAACGTGGACGCGATCGAACCGTATGCCGCGACGCTGGGCAGCGTCTCGCCGCCCGCGCCCGACCTCGAGGGGGCCGGCGACGAGGCGCGCGCGGCGTTCCTGCTGCAGCTGAACGCGATCAACTTCGGCTCGGGCTGGTTTCCGACGCTGGCCAAGCGCCCCGGGATGTCGGGCTTTCGCACCGTGGAGGCCGGGCTCCGCGAGCACGGGCCGTGGCGGGCCGACGCGCTCGCGCGTATCGACGTGCCCGAGCTCGCACGCACGTTCGGGCAGGCCGAGGATCACGTCCTGATCGGCCATTTCGCACGCCATCTGCGCCAACTTGGCCAAAAGGTGCGCGACGAGCGCGGCGGGAGCTTCCTGGAGCTCGCGCGCAGCGGCGACGGGAGCGCGGAGCGGCTCGCGACTCAGCTCGCCACGTGGGATACGTGGCACGACGTATCGCCCTACGGGGAGGCGCGTATCCCGTTCTACAAGCGCGCGCAGATCGCCGCCGCCGACCTCGCGCTGGCCGGGCTGGCGCCCGCGAGCGACCTCCACCGCCTGACGATCTTCGCCGACAACCTCGTGCCCCACGTGCTGCGGATCGACGGCGTGCTCACGTTCGAGCCCGAGCTGGTGCGCCGGATCGACCGCGAAGAGCTGCTCGAGCATGACTCACCCGAGGAGGTCGAGATCCGCGCGTGCGCGCTGCACGCCTGCGAGCTGCTGGTCCAGGCGCATCCTCAGCCGACGACCGCCACGGCCATCGACAACCAGCTCTGGCACCGCGGGGCGCAGCCGCGCTACAAGGCGCACCCGCGCCACCGCGCGCGCACCACCGCGTATTAGAAAACACGCGGCCGAGATGGCTTCGTCGCGCGGCGGGACGGCCTCAGTCGCGAAACGGGAGCGTCATCGATCCCGCGCGCTCGACGTCGACGACGAACACGACCCCCGAGCGCATCGGGAACGGCTGGCCGGTGTACTGGTCCGCGATCCGGTCGATCACCTCGAGCGCCGCGTCGCCCGTGCGCGTCGACGTCACGCGCCCGCGCAGCCACGCGGTCCGGTACGGATTCGCGCGGTCCACCACGGACATCGCGACCCGTGAATCAGTCGCAAGGTTGCGCGCCTTGCGCGAGGACTCCTGCGTGAAGAACACGACGCGGTCGCCCTCGGTGGTCGCCCAGATCGCCACCGAGTGCGGCGCGCCGTCGGGCAGCAGCGACGCCAGGTGAACGATGTTGCGCGCCGACAGGAGATCGCGCAGGTCTTCGGGGAGCTCGCTCATCTCGTGATCCTCTCAAGGCATCCATCGCCCGCGCAACGGGTAGGCGCTCCCCCAGGTCACTGGAGGAGGATGCACGATGTACCAGCAGGTTCTGGACCCGGTCGGCGATTCACTGTTCCTGAGCGCGCTGGTGGGAATGATCCCGCTCGCGACCCTGTTCATCCTGCTCGGTGGGCTCAAGCTGCGGGCTCCGGTCGCGTCGGCGATCGCGCTCGCGGTGGCGATCGTGGTGGCGGTCGCCGCCTGGTCGATGCCGGTCGGGCAGGCGCTGGACGCCGGTCTCGAGGGCGCCGCATTCGGGCTGTTCCCGATCATGTGGATCGTCTGGAACGCGATCTGGCTGTTCAAGATGACCGAGGAGACGGGCCACTTCGCGGTGCTCAGGCGCTCGTTCTGGTCGATCTCCGACGACCAGCGGATCCAGGCCGTGATCGTCGCGTTCTCGTTCGGCGCGCTGCTGGAGGCGCTGGCCGGCTTCGGCACGCCCGTGGCGATGACCTCGGTGATGCTCGTCGGCCTCGGCTTTCGCCCGATGAAGGCCGCGTCGGTCGCGCTGGTGGCCAACACGGCGCCGGTCGCGTTCGGCGCGATCGCGATCCCGATCGTCACGCTGGCCGGACTGACCGACATCCCGAAGGACACGCTGGGCGAGGTCGTCGGCCGCCAGACGCCGCTGCTGGCGCTGTTCGTGCCGCTGATCCTGGTCGGGATGGTCGACGGCTGGCGCGGCGTTCGCGCGGTCTGGCCGGCCGCGATGATCGGCGGCGTCGCGTTCGCGATCGGCCAGTTCGTGTGCTCGAACTTCATCTCGGTCGAGCTGACCGACATCGTCGCCTCGCTGCTCTCGGTGGGCTGCATGGTCGCCTTCCTGCGCGTCTGGCAGCCGAGCGACCCGCTCGCGGTCGAGCGCTCGCCGCGCGGCGGCCCGGCGATCGCCGGCGCGGCGGTCTCGGACGCGACCCACGAGGCAGCGGTGCGCCGCCGCGACGGCGGGCGCCGCGACACCCGCACCGACGTCCTCGCGGCCTACGCCCCGTTCGTGATCATCATCGTCGTGTTCGCGCTCGCCCAGTGGGGCCCGATCAAGGACCTCCTGGCCAGGGGCGAGTCGGACTTCTCATGGCCCGGCCTGGACATCCTCAACGCCAAGGGCACGGCCCCGACCGCGCTGACCTACAAGTTCAACTGGCTGCCGGCGGCCGGCACCCTGCTGGCGCTCAGCGGGATCCTGACGATGGTGGTGCTGCGCATCTCGCCCGTCACCGGGCTGCGCTGCTACGGCCGCATGCTCGACCAGCTCAAGTGGGCGACGCTGACCGTCGCGGCCGTGCTCGCGCTCGCCTACGTGATGAACCTCTCGGCGCAGACGCTCAGCATCGGCAACTGGATCGCCGGCGCCGGCGGCGTGCTGGCGTTCCTGTCGCCGATCATTGGCTGGCTGGGGACCGCGGTCACCGGCTCGGACACGAGCTCCAACAGCCTCTTCGGGGTGCTGCAGGTGTCGGCCGCCAAGGGCGCGGGGCTTGACCCGAACCTCCTGGCGTCGGCGAACTCCTCCGGCGGCGTGCTGGGGAAGATGGTCTCGCCGCAGAACCTCGCGATCGGCGCCTCCGCCGTCGGCCTGGCGGGCGAGGAGGGAGCGCTGTTTCGCCGCGTGATCGGCTGGAGCCTCCTCCTCCTGCTCATCATGTGTGTGATCGTGTACCTGCAATCGACCGCCGTCCTGTCATGGATGCTCCCCTAGAAACCGCCCGACCGGCGCGCGACATCTCGCCGCTGGTCGCCGAGCTGCGCCGGATCGCCGGCCCGGAGTGGGTGTACACGGCCGAGCATCAGCTGCGCACGTACGAGTCCGACGGGCTGCTGCAGTACGCGGCCACGCCCGCGGCGGCCGTGCTGCCGCGCAGCGCCGAGCAGACCCAGGCGATCGTGCAAGCGTGCGCGCGCCACGACGTGCCATGGGTCGCGCGCGGCGCGGGCTCCGGGCTCTCGGGCGGCGCGCTGCCGGTCAAGGACGGCGTGCTGCTCGTCATGAGCCGGATGAAGCGCATCCTCGAGATCGACCTCGACAACGGCCGCGTATGCGTCGAGCCGGGCGTCACGAACGCCAGCGTGTCCGCCGCGGTCGGGCCCGCGTTCTTCTACCCGCCCGACCCGTCGAGCCAGATCGTCTGCTCGATCGGCGGCAACGTCGCGGAGAACTCGGGCGGCGCGCACTGCTTCAAGTACGGGTTCACGACCAACTACGTGACCGGGCTGGAGGTCGTGCTCGGCGACGGGCGGCTCGTGCAGATCGGCGGCTACGAGCTCGACTCCCCCGGCTATGACCTGCTGGGCGCGTTCGTGGGCAGCGAGGGAACGCTCGGCGTCGCCACCAAGGTCTGGCTGCGGGTCGTCCCGGCGCCCGAGTCGGTCAAGACGCTCGTCGCGTTCTTCGACACCACCCACGAGGCCGGCGAGGCGGTGTCGGAGATCGTGCAGGGCGGCGTCGTGCCGGGCGCGATCGAGATGATGGACGCGCGTGCGATCGAGGCGTCCGAGCAAATGGCACACGCGGGATACCCCGTCGGGCGCGCTGCCTGTCTGCTCGTGGAGCTCGACGGCGCCGAGCGCGAGTGCGACGCCCGCTTTGAGGAGGTCGTCGCGATCTGCGAGCGCTGCGGCTCAGACGACGTGCGCGTCGCCCGCGACGAGACCGAGCGCCAGCTGTTCTGGAAGACCCGCAAGGCCGCGTTCCCGGCGATGGGCCGGATCTCCCCGAACTACTTCGTCCAGGACGGCGTGATCCCGCGCACGAAGCTGCCCGAGGTGCTCGAGCGGATCGACGCGCTGGCCCGCGAGTACGACATGACGGTCGCCAACGTGTTCCACGCCGGGGACGGGAACCTGCATCCGCTGGTCTGCTACGACGGCGCCAAGGCGGGCGACGCCGAGCGCGCCGAGGAGCTCTCGGGCCTGATCATCGACGCCTGCCTGGACGCCGGCGGCTCGATCACCGGCGAGCACGGCATCGGCGTCGACAAGAAGAAGCACATGCCGAAGATGTTCGACGAGTCCGACCTCGACGCGTTCCAGCGGCTGCGCTGCTCGTTCGACCCCGCGGGGCTCGCGAACCCCGGCAAGCTGATGCCGACGCCGCGCCTGTGCGGTGAGGTCCCGGGCCCGTACCGCGAGCATCCCCTGGAGGCCGCCGGGCTGGCGGAGCGGTTCTAGCCGTGCTCCGGCCCGAGACCGTGCAGGAGGCGTCCGTGCTGCTGCGCGACCTCGGCACCGCCGGGCGCCCGATCCGGCCGGTCGGCGGCGGAACCAAGCCGTGGGGCCCGCCGGCCGCGGGCGAGCCGCTCGAGACCGGCGCGCTCAACCGCATCCTCGAGCACAACGTCGGCGACTTCACGGCCGTGCTCGAGGCGGGCACGCCGTTCGCCGAGGCGCAGGCAGCGTTCGCCGAGCATGGCCAGGCGATCGCCTGGGACCCGCCGGCGCCGGAGGGAGCGACGCTCGGCGGGATCATGGCCACGGCCGACTCCGGGCCGCTGCGCCACCGCTACGGCGGCGTGCGCGACCTCGTGGTCGGCGTCAGCGTCGTGCTCAGCGACGGCACCGTGGCCAAGGCCGGCGGGCGCGTGATCAAGAACGTCGCCGGCTATGACCTCGCGAAGCTGTTCGCGGGCTCGTTCGGGACGCTCGGCCTGATCGCGACGATCTCCGTGCGCCTGCACCCCGCCCCGCCGCGGACCGCGACCGTGCACGGCGCCAGCGACGACCCCGAGCGCCTGTGCGCCGCCGCGCGCGCGCTCGCGCGCCTGCCGCTCGAGGCCGACTGCCTGGACGTCGCCTGGCAGGACGGCGCGGGCCGCGTCCTGGTGCGCTACAGCGGCAGCACGGCGCTGGAGCGGGCGCAGGGCACGCCGCTCGAGCTCGAGGATGTGCAGGTCTCCGAGGACGACGCAGCGCTGTGGGCCGTGCAGCGCGACCGCCAGCGCTCCGGCGGCGCCGTGGTGAAGGTCTCCGGGCGGCCGAGCGACCTGCCGGACGTGATCCGCGCCGCCGGGAGCGCATCGGTCGTGTCGCGCGCGGCGCTGGGTCTCTCGTGGCTCGCCTTCGGCCCTGGTGACGACCTCGCCGGCCGCGTCGCGAGCGCGCGCCGCGCGCTCGCCCCGCGCGCGACGACGGTGCTCGACGGCGCCGCCCAGATCGACGACCCCTGGCCGGACGCCGGCGACGCGCTGGTCGTGATGGAGCGGTTGAAGGCGCGCTTCGATCCCGCCCGCATCTTCCGCCCGGGCACGTTCGTGGGAGGCCTCTGACGATGACGCCGGCATGGGACGCGGTGCGCCCGCCTGAGACGGATCTGATCAAGGACTGCGTGCACTGCGGCTTCTGCCTGCCGACGTGCCCGAGCTACGCGGTCTTCGAGGAGGAGATGGACTCGCCGCGCGGGCGCATCCTGCTGATGCGGGTCGGCCACGAAGAGGGCGAGCAGATCTCGCCCGAGATGGTCACGCACTTCGACCGCTGCCTGGGCTGCATGGCGTGCGTCACGGCCTGCCCGAGCGGCGTCCAGTACGACAAGCTGATCGAGCGCGTGCGGCCGCAGATCGAGCGCAGCGAGGCGCGGAGCTGGTCCGAGCGCGCGTACCGCCGCGCGATCTTCGCGCTGTTCACGCACCCCGGGCGCCTGCGCGCGCTGGTGCCGGGCTCGAGGCTCGCGCCGAAGCTCGCGGCCGCCGCGCCGACCGCGCGGCTCAAGAGCCTGCTCTCGCTCGCGCCGCCCGCCTCCCCGCTCGCCGCGGTCCGGCGCCTGCCGGAGCACACGACGTCGAAGGCGCCGCTCAAGCGCGGGACGGTCGCGTTCATGCAGGGCTGCATCCAGCGCGTCTTCTTCGGCGACGTCAACGCCGCGACCGTGCGCGTCCTGTCCGCCGAGGGCTGGGAGGTCCACGCGCCGCGCTCGCCGCGCTGCTGCGGCGCACTGCAGCTGCACGCGGGCGTCGAGGACGAGTCGCGCGGTCTCGCGCAGCAGACGATCGCGGCCTACGAGGGCTTTGACCGGATCGTCGCGAACGTCGCGGGCTGCGGCAGCGCGATGAAGGACTACGGCCACCTCTTCAAAGACGACAGCGCCTGGGCAGAGCGCGCGGCGCGCTTCTCCGCGAAGGTCGTCGACGTCCACGAGTTGCTCGCGAGCCAGGAGCCGCAGGCGGTCCGCCGCCCGCTCGAGCTCACCGCCGCCTACCACGACGCCTGTCACCTCGCGCACGCGCAAGGCATCAGGACACAGCCGCGCGAGCTGCTGCGCGCGATCCCCGGCCTCGAGCTGCTCGAGCCGGCGGAGTGGGAGCTGTGCTGCGGCTCGGCCGGCATCTACAACCTGCTGCAGCCCGAGGCCGCGGACAAGCTCGGCGCGCGCAAGGCCGACAACCTGCGCGCGACCGGTGCGCAGGCCGTCGCCGCCGCCAATCCCGGCTGCGCGCTGCAGATCGGCCGGCACCTCGACCTTCCGATCTACCACCCGATGACCCTGCTCGACCATTCCCTGAGAGGAGCCGCCCTGTGAGCCTGGACGCCGCGTCGCCGCCCGACGACAAGCTCGAGCAGATCCTGTCCGACGACGCACTGGCGTTCGTGTCCGAGCTGCACGAGCGCTTCAACCCGCGCCGGCTGGAGCTGCTCGCAGCACGCGCTCAACGCGGCGCGCCGTCCGGTTTCCTCGCCGAGACCGAGCACGTCCGCGACGGTGACTGGCAGGTCCCCCCGCCGCGCTCGGATTACGCCGACCGGCGCGTCGAGATCACCGGCCCGACCGACCGCAAGCTCGTCATCAACGCGCTCAACAGCGGCGCCAAGGGCTTCATGGCCGACTTCGAGGACGCGAACTCGCCGACCTGGGCCAACCAGGTCGAAGGGCACCTCAACCTGATCGACGCGATCGAAGGCACGATCACCTACGATGGCGCCGACGGCCGCCACTACGCGCTGGTCGAGCGCCCCGCGACGCTGCTCGTCCGCCCGCGCGGGTGGCACCTGCCCGAGAAGCACCTGAAGGTCGATGGCGAGCCGGTGGCCGGGGCGCTGATGGACTTCGGGCTCTACGCGTTCCACTGCGGTCGCCGGCTCGCGCGGCGCGACCGCGGCCTCTACCTCTACCTGCCCAAGCTCGAGCACCACCACGAGGCGGCGCTGTGGAACGACGTCTTCACGTTCACGCGCGAGGCGCTGCATCTCCCGTCGGGGCTGATCCGCGCCACGGTGCTGATCGAGACGTTGCCCGCCGCGTTCCAGATGGCGGAGATCATCCACGCGCTCGGCGGCCACTCCTACGGGCTCAACGCCGGCCGCTGGGACTACATCTTCTCGATGATCAAGGTCTTCCGCGACGACCCGGACTTCGTGCTGCCCGACCGCACGGACGTCAAGATGACGGTCCCGTTCATGCGCGCGTATACGGAGCTGCTGGTGCAGACCTGCCACGCCCACGGCGCGTTTGCGATGGGCGGCATGGCGGCGCTGATCCCCTCGCGCACCGACCCCGAGGCCAACCAGCGCGCGATCGACGCCGTCCGGGCCGACAAGGAGCGCGAGGCCAAGGCCGGCTTCGACGGCACGTGGGTCGCGCACCCGGACGTGGTCCAGACCGCCCTGAAGGCGTTCGACGACGTGCTCGCCAAGCGCCCGAACCAGATCGACAAGCAGCGCTACGACGTTCATGTCAAGCCCGAGCAGCTGCTCGACGCCGCCGCCACCCCGGGCGAGATCACCGAGGAGGGCCTGCGCAACGACGTCAGCGTCGGCTTCCAGTACATCTCGTTCTGGCTCGGCGGCCGCGGCGCCGCGGGCATCAACAACCTGATGGAGGACGCCGCGACGGCCGAGATCTCGCGCTCGCAGATCTGGCAGTGGGTGCGCCACGGCAAGTTCACGCGCGAGCACGTGCTCGAGGTGCTCGACGAGGAGATGGCGAAGATCCGCGCCGCGGTCGGCGACGAGGTGTGGGAGAAGGGCCGGCCCGAGGAGACCCGCGAGATCTTCACGCGCGTCGCCCTGGGCGACGAGTTCCCAGAATTCCTGACGCTGCCGGCCTACGAGTACATCGATTAGCCGAGCACGTTCTTCAGCCGCTCGAGGTCCTCGACGAGCTTCTTCTCCAGGCGCCCCTGCACGATCGGGATGATCATGCGCGCGCCGAGCGACTTGGCCTTGGCGTCGAGCGACTGGGTGAGCCGCGTCCCGGCGCCTGCACGCTCCAGCGCGTACGTGTTGATCAGCTCCACGCCGTTGCTGGAGGTGCGCGTCTCGGCCATGCGCGGCGGCTCGTAGCGCGTCACCTCGAGGTCGAGCGTGAGGCCGCCGGCGAGCTCCAGCACCTGCTTGACCGTGCTGCCGGACCGCACCGACCCGCCGACCACCTCATAGCGGTCGAGGTGCCCGGTCCACTGCGGCACCTTGTCCTCGTCCAGCAGCCACGGGAACACCGCCTCCGGCGGGTGGGCCAGTTCGATCGAATGCGAGAAGGAGGGCACGGGCCGGGAGGCTAGCGAGTTCGCCCGCCGTCTCGGGCCGCCTGTCCCTTCCGCGGAACTCGCCGAAGCATCGCCCCCTGGGCGATGCGACCGCGAGTTCGCCCGCCGTCTCGGGCCGCCTGTCCGCTCCGCGGAACCTGGGCGATGCGACCGCGAGTTCGCCCGCCGTCTCGGGCCGCCTGTCCGCTCCGCGGAACCTGGGCGATGCGACCGCGAGTTCGCCCGCCGTCTCGGGCCGCCTGTCCGCTCCGCGGAACTCGCCGAAGCATCGCCCCCTGGGCGATGCGACTACCCACCGGCAGGGCTCGGGCCCCGCGCGGGCCGCAGCGGCACGACCTCCGCCTGCGGGCCCAGCTCCTCCCCGCGCAGCGCCGCGAGCTCGCGCTCCAGCGACGCGATCCGCCCCGCCATCACCTTCAGCGCGTCGGCGATCGGGTCCGGGAGGTGCACCCAGTCGGCGTCCGGGCCCTCGGGCCGGCGGCCCTCCACGCGCACGGGGTGGCCGGGGTTGCCGACCACGGTCGAGTTCGGCGGGACGTCGTGGATGACCACCGTATTGGCGCCGATCTTGGCGCCGTGCCCGATCGTGATCGGGCCGAGCAGCTTGGCGCCGGAGCCGATCGTGACGTTGTCCTGCACCGTCGGGTGGCGCTTGCCGGTCTCAAAGCCGGTGCCGCCCAGCGTCACGCCCTGGTACATCGTGACGTTGGCGCCGACCTCGGCGGTCTCGCCGATCACCACGCCCATCCCGTGATCGATGAACAGGCCGTCGCCGACGCACGCCGCCGGGTGGATCTCGATCCCCGTCAGCGCGCGCGAGACGTAGGCCAGCGCGCGCGGCAGCACCGGCACGCCCGCGGCGTCCAGGACATGCGCGACGCGGTGCGCGAGCAGCGCGTGCAGGCCCGGCCAGCCGGTCAGGATCTCCGCCGTCGAGACGTCCGCGGCCGCGGGATCGCGCTCGCGTACCGCCTGGACGTCGCGCCGCACCTCTCGGGTCACCCGGCGGATGGTCCGCAGCATCATCCAGAAAGGCTACGCAGTCGAGCAGTCCGGGCACTCATCCCGGCGCGAGACGGTCACACGCAGCACCTCGAGCGTGGCCAGGTCCACGTCCAGGAACGCGTTGGCGAGCGCCGGCGACGCGCCGCTCAGCAGCTTCAGCGCCTCGAGCGCCTGCAGCGAGCCGAGCACGCCCGCCGCCGGGCCGATCACGCCGGCCTCGGCGCACGACGGCGCGTCCACCGGCGCGGTCGGGAACGCGCAGCGGTAGCAGGCGGTGCGCCCGGGCCGGATCGCCATCACCTGGCCGCGCCAGCCGACGACGCCGCCCTCCACCAGCGGCACGCCGGCCGCGCAGCAGGCCGCGTTGACCGCGTAGCGGGTCTCGAACGAGTCCGAGCAGTCGACCACCAGGTCCTGCGTCTCCACCAGCCCGGCCGCGTTGTCGGCGTCCACGTGCACCTGGTAGGCGTCGACGATGATCTCGGGGTTCAAGAAGCGCAGCTTGGACGCCGCCGACTCGACCTTCGGCACGCCGGTGTCCGGCGTGAAGTGCAGGTGCTGGCGCGGGAGGTTGGAGAGCTCGACGACGTCGGAGTCGGCGATCCCGAGCCGCCCGACGCCCGCGCCGGTCAGGTAGGTCGCCACAGGTGAGCCGAGCGCGCCCGCGCCGATCACCAGCACGCTCGCGTCACGCAGCGCGAGCTGGGAGTCCTCGCTCCAGCCGGGCAGGATCAGCTGGCGCGAGTAGCGCTCGAGCTCGTGGTCCGAGAGCGCCGGCGCGTGGACCTCGGCCACCTCGTCGGGCTTCTCGTCGGGCAGCGCCGCCCGCGCGGCGGCCGCCGCCAGGTCGCGCAGGAAGCCGCGCCGGGAGCTGCCCTCGCTCATGCGCGCACGATCCGGATCAGGGTGCCCTCCACCGCCACGCGGTGTCCCGCCTCGCGCGCGGAGCGCGGCACGTTGTCCAGCGCTTCGCCCTGGGCGCAGCGCACTTCGAGCGTCTCGCCCGCCGGGATCCGCTCCAGCGCGAGCTTCGTGCGCACCCACGTCATCGGGCAGCGCAGCGAGGAGACATCCAAGGTGTGGACCACGTGAGGTACCGTAGCGACCGGCATGAGGCGCCCGACGTACCTGATCCTCCACGGCTACGAGGGGTCCGGCCCCGGCCACTGGCAGACGTGGCTCGCGGGACGCCTGCGGGCCGCCGACGCGATCGTCGCCTACCCCGACCTCCCCGACGCCGACCATCCGTCGCTGGATGCCTGGCTCTCCGCGCTGGCGCGCGAGCTCGACGCGCTCCCGGCGGCCCCGGTCGTGCTGTGCCACTCGCTGGCCTGCGTGCTGTGGCTCCATCACGGCGGCCTGGGCGCCGAGCGCGTGCTGCTCGTCGCGCCGCCGTCGCAGGCGGGCGCGCCCGAGGCGCTGGCGAGCTTCTTCCCCGTGGCGCTGCCGGCGTCGCTGCCCGGCGCGCGGCTCGTCTGCTCCGACAACGACCCGTACTGCCCGGAGGGCGCGGCCGCGCTCTACGGCGAGCCGCTCGGCCTCGCGACCGACGTCCTGCCGGGTCTCGGGCACCTCAACCCAGACGCCGGCCTCGGCCCGTGGCCGGAGGTCGAGGCGTGGGCGCGCGAGGGCGCTCAGCCCATCAGCGCCAGCACCAGCTCGCGGATCGCGCCCGGGTAGCGGTACGTCAGGCGCGCGTGCGTGCCGTCGAAGAGCTCGAGCGTGTGCGCGACCCCGAGCTTGTCGAGCTCGGCCGCGAACGCCGCCGCGCCGAGATCCAGGTAGTACTCGTCGCGACGGCCGGCGTCGAGGTAGACCCGCCGCAGCGAGCGCAGCGCGTCGGCATGCGCGGGCGCCATCCGCACCGGGTCGTGCGCGAGCCAGCGCGCCCACACGTCCTCGTCGAGGCGCCCGTTGACGTCGAACGGCAGCAGCGCCCGCCCCGGACGCACGGGGTCGGGCGAGTAGGCCGCCGCGTAGCCGTAGACCTCGAGCAGGTGCAGCGCGTCGTTCTCCGGGTGGTCGCTCGAGCGCGCGCGCTCGAAGAACACCTCCCACGAGCCGTCGAACTGCTCGCGCAGGAGCCGCGCCTGCTTGGGGAACTCCGGCAGGTAGCAGGCCTCGAAGAGGGCGTCGCCGGCGTGCGAGGCGAGCGCGCCGAACACGTCGGGCCGCAACTGCGGGACGACCATCGCGCCGTAGCCGCCGCTCGACTTGCCGGTGAGCCCGCGGTGATCGCGATCCGCGGCCGTCGGGTAGCGGCCGTCGACGAACGCGACGGCCTCGTCGCACAGGTAGTCCAGATAGCGCCCGGTGCCCGTGGAGTTCAGGAACTGCGAGCCGCCGAACGCCGTCCAGGCGTCGACGAAGACGACGATCGCATCCGGGCACTCACCGGCCGCGAACATCGCGTCCAGGCGCTCGATCATCGTCGGCTCGAACGCCTGGCGGGAGAGCCACATGTCGAGCTGGCCCGTGTAGCCCTGGATCACGTAGACGCTCGGCAGCGGCTTGGGATGGTCGAGCTCGACGCCCGGCGGCCGGTAGACGTACAGCGGGCGCCGCGACGGATCGCCGAGCGGGTTCCCGGCCAGCGCGTCGGATTCGACCACGATGCGGTCGAGCGTGCCGTGCAGCGGCCGCTCCCACGGCGCGCCGGGCGGGCCTTCGACCTCGTGCATCATGCCGCGCCCGACAGCGGCTCGGGGGCGAAGAACGGGGTCGACACGTAACGCTCGCCCGAGTCGGGCAGCACGACCGCGATCCGCTTGCCGCGCGCCTCGGGCCGGCCGGCCAGCTCCAGCGCCGCCCACAGCGCGGCGCCGCAGGAGATCCCGCACAGCACGCCCTCGCGCCGCGCCGCCAGCCGCGCCGTCTCGATCGCGTCCTCGTCGTCGACCGGGATGATCTCGTCGAGCAGCGTGCGGTCCAGCACCGGCGGGACGAAGCCCGCGCCGATGCCCTGGATCTTGTGCGGCCCGGGGCGCGCGCCGGACAGCACCGCGGACGTCGTGGGCTCGACCGCGATCACCTTCACGCGGCTGTTGCGCTCCTTGAGGAACGCGCCCGCGCCGGTGATCGTCCCGCCGGTGCCGACGCCCGCGACGAGGTAGTCGACCTTGCCGTCGAGCGTCTCCCACAGCTCCGGGCCGGTCGTGCGGCGGTGGACCTCGGGGTTGGCCGGGTTCGAGAACTGGTCGGGCAGGAATACGTCGGCGTCCTCGCGCGCCATCGCCTGGGCGGCCGCGACGGCCTCGTTCATGCCGCCGAGCGACTCGGTGATGTGCACCTGCGCGCCGTAAAGGCGCAGCAGGCCCTCGCGCTCGCGGCTCATCCCCTGCGGCAGCGTGAGGATCAGGTCATAGCCCTTGGCCGCGCACACGAACGCGAGCGCGATCCCGGTGTTGCCGCTGGTGGCCTCGACGATCGTGCTGCGGCCGGGCTCGATCCGCCCCTCGCGCTCGGCGGCCTCGATCATCGCGACGCCGATGCGATCCTTCACCGAGCCGCCGGGATTGAACATCTCGAGCTTGCCGAACACCCTTCCGCCGCCGTCCGGCGCGAGCCGCGCCAGCTCGACCATCGGCGTCCGGCCGACGTGGTCGGCAATGTTGATCGGAATCTCGGCCATTCGAGCTAGTGTGGCACCTCAGGCCGAGACATCCCGGCGTTGCATCAGGGCGAACCCGGCCACGAGGAAGATCGCGCACCAGCCGGCGAGCACCAGTCCGGCGACGCCCTGCGAGAGCCCGGCGTCCGCCCGGATCGACGAATGCGCGAGCGTGGCGGCGCTCCCGTTGAGGCCGTACTTGCTCACCACGTCATCCATGTGCGGGATCAGCGCGATCAGCGTCTCGCCCAGGAGCAGATAGAGCAGCGGGCCGACGATCGCCCCGACCTGGTTGCGGATCAGCGCGCCGAGTCCGACGCCCAGCGCCGCATACAGCCCGACGGCGAGCGTGGTGCCGAGGATGATCCGGCCGGCGCCGCTGGTGTCCTGGCCGAACGCTTTCGCGAGCAGCCAGATCAGGACGCTGGCGACGAGCCCGAGCGCGAGCGCCGTGATGACCGCCGCCGCGAGCTTGGCCAGCATCAGCCGCAGGCGCACCGGCGTCACGAGCAGCGTCGGCGTGATCGTGCCGTGGCGGAAGTCGCTCGTGACGGCGAGGATGCCGAGCACCATCGACATCACCTGCAGGAACAGTGCGAAGCCGATCACGTCGGACAGCGGGCGGACGTCCGAGAGCGCCAGGTCGAGGATCACGAACAGCAGCACCGCCCCCAGGACGCCGCCGACGAGCACGTAGAACGCCCGCGTCGTGCGCAGCTTGAACAACTCGGCATCGATCACGCGGATCACGACGGGCCTCCCGTGGAGCCGGTGAGCTCGATGAAGATGTCCTCGAGCGAGGCGCCGACCGGCGTCAGCTCGGAGATCACGAACTGCTCGCGCGCGATCACGCGCCCGATGTCCTCGCCGCTGCGCCCGCGCACGACGATCTCGTTCCCGCCGCCGACGACCTGTATCCCCTCGGCCTTGAGCGCCGGGGCGAGCTTGGGGACGTCCGGCCCGACGACCTTCATGCCGCCGCCCGCGCCGGCCAGGATCTCCGCGAGCGGCGCCTGCGCGACCGAGCGGCCGCGGTGGATCACCACGACGTCGTCGGCCGTCTGCGACACCTCGGCGAGCACGTGGCTGGAGACGAGGATCGCGCGCCCCTCCTGGGCCAGGCGCCGCAAAAAGTCGCGCAGCCACCGGATGCCCTGGGGATCGAGGCCGTTGGCCGGCTCGTCGAGGACCAGGACCTGCGGGTCCCCGAGCAGCGCCGCCGCGAGCCCGAGCCGCTGGCGCATGCCGAGCGAGTACCCGCGGCAGCGCCGGTCGCCTTGCTCCTTCAGCGCCACGAGCTGGAGCAGCTGCTCCACCCGCTCGCTCCCGACGCCTGCCGCGCGCGCGAGCGCGCGCAGGTGATTGCGGCCGCTGCGGCCGGGGTGCAGCATCCCGCCGTCGAGCACGGCGCCGACGGTGCGGATCGGATCGTCGAGCCCCGCGTAGGCACGGTCGTTGACGGTCGCCCGGCCGGCCGTCGGGTTGACGAGCCCAAGCAGCATCCGCAGCGTCGTCGTCTTGCCGGCGCCGTTGGGTCCGAGGAAGCCGACGATCCGGCCGGCGTCGACCGTGAACGAGAGGTTGTCGACGGCCAGCACGGACCCGAAGCGCTTGGTGAGGCCCGAGACCTCGATTGCGTGAGCCATTGGTGGGCGTTTCTACCAGCACGGGGCTTTTCCCGCGCCGACGATCGTCCGTCGGCCGATCGTCCGAGCGATGACCAGAAGTTGTGGTCGCGGCTGCCGATAACGGGAGGACCGCCAACCGGAGCCTCCGCACGTGCACCTGCTCGATCCGCCCGCCGCGCTGATGTCGCGGCTCTCCTACGCCCGGAAGTTCGTCCTGCTCGGGGCGATCCTGCTCGCGCCCGCGGGCTTCGCGCTGCACGCCTACTGGGCGGCGCAGGGCGCGACCGTGGACTTCGCGGCCAAGGAGCGGCTCGGCGTGCGCTATGTGGCGCCCGCGAACCGTCTCGCGCTCGACGTCGTCGGTGCGCGCAGCGCGGCGGTGCGCGCCGCGACCGGTGGCGCGCAGGCCCGCGCCGCGTTGCCCGCCGCCGCGGCGCGCGTGCGCGCCGACGTGGCGGCCGTCGACCGCGTCGACGCGGCGGCGATCGGCGTCGGCGCGACGTGGAAGAAGGCCCGCGCCGCCGTGCTGCGCGCCGCGTCGCCGCGACCGGCGGCGTCCGCCCGGGCCGCCTACCGCGCCTACGATCCCGCCGCGACCGCCGCGCTGGACCTCGTCGTCCAGGCCGGCAACGGCTCGAACCTGATCCTCGACCCCGATCTCGACTCCTACTACGTGATGGACGCGATCGTCACGAAGCTGCCGGCGATCGCCGACAGCGCGGGGCGCGCGACCGACCTGCAGGCGATCGTGGGCGCCGGGGGCTCGATCGACGAGCGGATCGCGCTGGCCGGCGCGCAGGGGACGCTGGGCTCGAACACGACCGCGCTGGCGAGCGGCCTGCAGACCGCGTTCAGCGAGACGCTCGACGGCCGGCTGAAGCCGGCGCTCGGCGCGCGGCTTTCCGCCACGACGGGCGCGACGGCGTCGGTCGGGGCCGGCGTCGACCCCACGGGCGCCGGCAAGGTGGCGCGCGACGGCGCGGCGCGCGAGGCTCGCGCGCTTGCCGCGATCGGGGCGCTCGAGGCCGCGTCGGCCACGCGGCTCGACTCGCTGCTGCGCGCGCGCATCGGCCGTTACTCGGCGATGCGCACGCGGCTCGCGCTGATCGTCGGGTTCGGCGGGCTGCTCGCCGTATATCTGTTCCTCGGCTTCTTCGTGTCCACACGCCGCGGCGTCGCCGCGATCTCGGCCACGCTCGAGAGCCTCCGCGACCACTGCGCGCACGACCTGAGCGTCGCGCTGACCGCGATGGCGGACGGCGATCTCACCGTCGCGGTCAGCCCGGTCACGCCGCCGCTCGAGCGCCCATCGCGCGACGAACTCGGCCAGATCGCCGACGCGGCGAACGAGATCCGCACCAGCACGCTGCGCTCGATCGACGCCTACAACGCGATGCGCGAGGCCACCGCCGAGCTGATCGGCTCGGTCTCGGCCAACGCCGGCAGCGTGTCGGTCGCCTCCCAGCAGATGGCCGCGAGCTCCGACGGGGCCGAGCGCTCGGTCGGCGAGATCGCGGCCGCGGTCCAGGACGTCGCCCAGGGCGCGGAGCGTCAGGTGCGCATGGTCGAGTCCACGCGCAGCGCGGTCAAGGAGGCCGCGCGGGCGGCGCGCTCGAGCGCGCAGACTGCGCTCGCCACCAGCCACGCCGTGGAGTCGGCCCGCGGCGCCGCTCGCGACGGCGCGGCGAAGGCCGAGCGCGCGACCGAGACGATCCGGCTGATCGCCGCCTCCTCCGAGGCCGTCTCGACCGCGATCTCGGCGCTCTCGACGCGCTCGGAGCGGATCGGCGACATCGTGGACACGATCACCCGGATCGCCGAGCAGACGAACCTGCTGGCCTTGAACGCCGCGATCGAGGCGGCGCGCGCCGGCGAGCAGGGTCGCGGCTTCGCGGTCGTCGCCGAGGAGGTCCGCCAGCTCGCCGAGGAGTCCCAGGGCGCCGCGGCCCAGATCACTGCGCTGATCGGCGAGATCCAGGGCGAGACCGGCCGGGCCGTCGCCGTCGTCGCCGACAGCCGGCGACACACCGAGGACGGCGTCACGATCGTCGCCGACACCCGCGCGGCGTTCGAGTCGATCGGCGGCGCCGTCGACGACATGGCCGCCCGCGTCACCGACATCTCCGCCGCCGTCGAGCAGATCGCCGCCGAGGCCGCGCGCGCCGAGCACGAGGTCGACGCCGTGGCCGGCGTGGCCGAGATGTCCTCCGCCTCGGCCGAGCAGGTCTCCGCGACGACGCAGGAGACCGGCGCGACCGCGCAGGAGATCGCCGCGTCCGCGGAGAGCCTCGCCGCGACCGCCGAGCAGCTCAACCGGCTCGTCGGGCGCTTCACACTCTCCGCCTAGCTTTGGCTACGCCGCGGCGAACTGCTCCCGGATGCCCGGGTAGAGCAGGGTGTGGTCGTCGTGCAGCGCCGCCTTCACCTGGCGCGTGAAGTCGTCGGCCAAAACCTCCTCGCGGCCCTCGGCGAGCGCCTCGAGCGTCGCCTCGACGACCTGGCGCGGCGGGATCTTCTGGTCGTCGGGCACGCGCGCGGCCATCTCGGTGTCGATGAACCCCGCGTGGACGCCGACGACCAGCGTCCCCTGGCCGCGGAGCTGGGTGCGCAGCGCGTTCGTGAGCGACCATGCGGCGGCCTTCGACGCCCCGTACGTCGCGAGCCGCGGCAGCGCCACGAACGACGCCACCGAGAGGATGTTGACCAGCGCGCCGCCGCCGTTGGCCTCCAGCACCGGAGCGAACGCCTGCGCCACGGCGAGCGTGCCGAGATAGTTGACCTCGAGCTCGCGCCGCGCGTCGTTCAGTGACGCGTCCAGCGGGAGCGCCGGGCTCGCCACTCCGGCATTGTTGATCACCAGGTCGACGTCGGTCAGCCCCGCGGCGGCCGAGGCGACCTGCGCCGCGTCGGTCACGTCGAGCCGCACCGCCACGAGCCGCGGGTCGTCGACCGACGCGGGGTCGCGAACGCCGGCGTAGACCTTGGCGGCGCCGGCCGCCAGCAGCGCGTCAGCGTAGGCGCGGCCGAGGCCGCGGTTGGCGCCCGTGACGAGCGCGACGGTTCCCGTGATGTCCATGCTGCGGACGGTAGCAGGTCAGTTGCTTCACGCAACTCAATCCTCCCCCGCCACGCGCCCAGACGCGGGCGCCGACGCCTACCCCAGCCAGATCCGCCTCAGCGGCGAGACCGACCATTTAGATGTAGTACATCGTGGCGCCCGCGGCCTGGTTCTCGCGCTCGACCACGTCGGCGATCGTGGACTTGGCGAGCACCGCGCGGGCGGCGGCGGCAGCCTCGGCGAAGATGCCCTCGGCCTCGGCGCCGAGGCGGCCGTCGAGCAGCTCGACGACCTCGAGCACGGTCACCTCGCCGGGCTCGCGGGCGAAGGCGTACCCGCCCTTGACGCCGCGCTGGGAGCGCAGGACGCCGGCGCGGCGCAGGACCGCGAAGAGCTGCTCGAGGAACTGGACGGGCACGTCGCGGCGGCGGGCGAGCTCGCCGATCGGGACCGGGCCGGCGCCGCCGCAGCGCGCGAGCTCAGCAAGTGCGCGGATCGCGTACGGCGACTTCGTGGTGATCGAGAGCACCGGTCAATGCTGACAGGCACAGGGGCGGCTAAAGCCAGCCGCGCTCGGTGGCGTGCAGGACGGCCTGCGCGCGGTCCACGGCGCCGAGCTTGCCGTAGATGTTGTGGAGATGGGTGCGCACGGTGCTGGTGGAGAGCGAGAGCTCGAGCGCGATCTGCTTGTAGACCATGCCCTGCGCGAGGCGCTTGAGCACGTCGAGCTCGCGCGTCGAGAGCGGGCAGGGCTCGACCGCGCGGGGACGGTCCTTGCTCGGGTAGGGCAGGTCGTAGAGCACGGCGCGCAGCTCGCTGGGGCCGAAGCCGACGGCGCGGGCGGCCTTGAGCAGCTCGGTCGAGGAGACCGGCGAGCCCTGCGAATAGTGCGCGAGCATGTCCGCCAGGCGCACGAAGGCAGCGTCGCCCTGCGCGTCGTCGGCGTGGTGGCGCTCGATCGCCGAGGCGACGGCGTTGGGCAGGTTCCAGCGGCGGGCGAGGACGCCGCCGACCAGCGCGTGGTCCACGCCGAGCTCGCGGCGCTCGTAGTGCAGGCGCTCCTCGGGCGTGCGCGCGGGCCCGTGGACCTGGCGCGGGTAGCCCGGATAGGCGTGCATCAGCACGAGCTTGCCGACGTCGTGCAGCAGGGCGGTGACGAGCAGGCGGTCGCGGTGCGCGTAGCCGGCGGCCGCGGCGAGGCGGTCCGCGGCGCGCTGGACGGCGACGGCGTGCAGGCGGAAGCGCTCCGGCGCAGCGTCCCAGGTCTTGCCGCGCTCGAAGAACTCGAACGTCTCGGCGTTGGCCGCGAGCCGCTGCACAGCCTCGGGCGAGAGCACCTCGACGGAGCCGACGACCGACTCGACCTGCCCGCGGCGCGGCGAGTCAAGGCCGTTGGCGAGCCGCATGACCGAGATCACCAGCGCGACGTCGGACTCGATCGCGCGCACCACCTCGCCCGTCGAGGGACGGTCCTCGGCGATCAGCGCCAGCAGGCGGTTGCGCGACTCGGCCAGGGCGGGAAAGACCTCCAACGCTTCGAACGCGGCCGTCAGGCGCTTGCCGTGGCCCTCGTTGCGAGGACGGCCGACGACGGCGTAGGGGGCGTCGCCGCGCGGCCGGGGCCGAGGCGCAGCCGATGCGGTTGCGGTGCTCATAAGCGAGTCATCGGCCGCCGAAAGAGGTTCTGGAGTCTGGCCAGGGGTCATGGTCGTTCCACCTTGACCGTGTATCGACACTGCCGGACCGATGGTTGAGGCCCCTGCCACGTCGTCCTCCTATCCCGCCTACTCCGCCTCAAGCGCCTGTCCCACCCTTGCCAGGGTCTCCTCGCGCCCGAGCAGCGCGACGGTCTCGAAGATACCGGGTGAAACGGTCGTCCCGGTCAAAGAGACCCGCAAAGGCTGGAAGATCTGCTTCGGCTTGCGCCCCGTGCGCTCGACGACACCGCGCAGGGTTTCCTCGACGTTGGCGTCAGTCCACGGTTCTGGAAGGCCGGCGAGCGCCGTGCGGGCGTCGCCGAGGGCCACGCGCGACTCAGGCGACGCGAGGAACTTGGCGCGCGCCGCCGGGTCATCGACCGGACCTTCGTAGAACGAGCGGGCCAGCGGCCAGAACTCCTCGAGCGTCGAGATCTTGTCCTGGGTGATCGCCACGGCGCCGTCGAGCCCATCGTGCCCGGTGAACTCCTCGAGCCGGGCCGTGAGGTCGCCGACGTCCAGCTCACGCAGATAGCGGCCGTTGATCCAGCGCAGTTTGTTCTCGTCGAACACCGCAGGATTCTTGGATACCCGCTCCAGTGAGAAAAGCTGCTGCAATTCCCGGATGCTGAAGAACGTCGTCGACTCGTCGTAGCCCCAGCCCAGCAGCGCGAGGTAGTTGATCACGGCCTCTCGCAAGTACCCGGAATTCTTTAAATCCTGCACCGATGCCGCACCGTGGCGCTTGGAGAGCTTCTTTCCGTCCGGTCCGTGGAGCAGCGGCAGGTGCGCGTACGTGGGAACCGGCGCGTCGATCGCCTCGTAGATCCGCACGTGCTTGGGCGTGTTGGAGTAGTGATCGGCGCCGCGCACCACGTGCGTGATCGCGTCGTCGGCGTCGTCGACCACGACCGCCAGGTGATAGACCGGCGTGCCGTCGGCGCGGGCGATCACCAGATCGTCCTGGAGGACGTTCTCGAACGCCGTCTGCCCGCGGATGACGTCGTTGACGACGGTCGCGCCCTCGTCGGGCATCCGCAGCCGCACCGCGCCCTCGCCCTCGTCGGCACCGCGGAAGCCGCGGTTGTCGTTGGCCGCCTTGAACGCCTTGACCTGCTCGGGCCCCGCCGTGGTCCGGTAGGCGGCACCGGAGTCCAGCAGCCGCTGCACGACCTCGGCGTGGCGGGCGGCGTTCTCGCTCTGGTAGATCGGCCCCTCGTCCCAGTCGATGCCCAGCCACTGCAGGCTCTCGAAGATCAGCTCGACGTTCTCGGGCGTCGAGCGCTCGCGGTCCGTGTCCTCGATCCGCAGCACCAGCTGGCCGCCCTGGCCGCGCGCCAGGAGCCAGTTGTACAGTGCCGTCCTCGCGTTGCCGATGTGCAGCGCACCGGTCGGCGAGGGAGGGAAGCGAACCCGCATGATCCAGAGTTTCGCAGCAGGCAAGGACGTCCGCTCGGCGCGATGCTGATCGGCGCCCACGTGTCCCCCGCCGGCGGGCCGGCGAAGGCGGTCGAACGCGGCGAGGAACGTGCCTGCCGCGCGATCCAGATCTTCAACCAGAACCCACGCGCGTGGGCCGCCCGGGTCTACCGCGAGGAGGAGCTCGAGGCCTATCACTCCGCGATGGACGGCTCGCGCGTGGAGGCGCTCGTGATCCATGCGGTCTACCTGCTCAACTGCGCATCCGAGGACCCCGAGATCCGCGCCAAGTCGCTCGCCGCGCTGACCGTGGCGCTCAACGCCGGCGACCAGCTGGCCGCGCGCGGCGTCGTTCTGCACCCCGGGTCGGCGCTCAAGAACGGCGGCTCGGTCGAGGCGGCGCTGCAGCGCGCCGGCGAGGTCATCGGCGAGGCGCTGAAGGAGTCGGGCGAGTGCAAGCTGATGCTCGAGGACACGGCCGGGGCGGGCGGGACGCTGGGGCGCTCCTTCGAGGAGCTGGCGACCCTGATCGAGGTCGCGGGCGCGGGCGAGCGCCTCGGGGTCTGCCTGGACTCCTGCCACCTGCTGGCGTCGGGCTACGACGTGCGCACGCAGCAGTCGCTCGCCGAGGTGATCGACACGTTCGACACGATCGTCGGCATCGACCGCCTGGGCGTCCTGCACGTCAACGACTCCGTCACCGGGCTCGGCTCCAACCGCGACCGCCACGCCAACCTCGGCGACGGCGAGATCGGCCTCGAGGGGATGCAGGCGTTCCTCTCCGAGCCGCGCTTCGAGGGCCTGCCGATGATCCTCGAGGGCCCCGGGCACCAGGGCAAGGACGTCGACGTGTTCGACCTGGCCTGGGCATACGACCTGCGCGCGCGGGGACTGACCGCCCGCCGCTGAGCGAACCTACGCCGCCGCGGTTGCCGCGGCAGGCGCGGGCGGCAGGAGCGTCTCGAGTTCGGCCTTCAGCCCCGCGTTGCGCGCGGCCACCTTGTAGTTGGGGCCGAACCTGAGCCGCCGCAGCCCGGTGCGGGTGTGCATCTCGAGCACGAACTCGGTCTCGCCCGGGTAGCGCTCGAACAGCTCGCGCAGTTCGTCGACCACGTCGGCCGACAGCATCGACGCGTCGACCCGGCGCTTCATCGCCTTGGGCACGGACGCGGCGAGCTTGGCGACCTGGGCCTTGGCGCGCTCGATCTCGGCGTCGCTCGGGTCGAACTTGTCGACGTCCTGGACGATGATGCAGACCTTGCCGGCCTCCTTGTGATCGACCTTCCCGCGCACCAGCACGATCGCGTCGTTGGCGATCACGCTCTCGGCGGCGGCGAGCGCCTTCTCGAAGACCACGATCTCGACCGAGCCGTCGAGGTCGTCGAGCGTCGCGAACATCATCGTCGTCCCCGACCGCGTCCTGAGTTTCTTGGACTCCGTGATCATGCCGCCGACCTTCACCCAGTCGCCGTCGCGCTGGTTCATGACCTCCGCGGTCGAGCAGTCGGCCTTGACCTTCAGCGCCTCGCGCACGCGCTTGAGCGGGTGCTCGGAGATGTAGATCCCGATCGACTCCTTCTCCATGAGGAGCAGCTCGGTGCGCTCGTACTCGAGCGGCGGGATGGCCGGGTAGGAGGGCGCGGGCGATGCGTCGGCCCCACCGCCCTCGAAGAGGTCGAAGATCGAGCCCTGGCCCATCTGCGCGTCCTGCTGCGTGCGCTGGCCGGCCGCCTGCGCGGAATCCAGCACCTCGAGCATGCCCTTGCGCGAGTCGCCCGTCGAGCCGAACGCGCCGCACTTGATCAGCGCCTCGATCGAGCGCTTGTTGACCGTGCGGGCGTCCACGCGCTCGCAGAAGTCCCACAGTGACGTGAACGGGCCGCCGTCGGAGCGCGCATCCTTGATCGCCTCGACGGCCGCGTAGCCGACGCCCTTGACCGCGTCGAGCCCGAACCGGATGTTGCCCTCGACGACCATGAACTCGTGGTCTGACCGGTTCACGTCGGGCGGCAGGATCTCGATCCCCATCGCCTCGGCCTGATTGACGAAGAACGGGACCTTGTCCTTGGTGTCCATGACCGAGGAGATCAGCGCGGCCATGTACTCGGCCGGATAGTTGGCCTTCAGCCACGCCGTGCGATAGGAGATCAGGGCGTAGCAGGCGGCGTGGGACTTGTTGAACGAGTAGTCGGCGGACTTCTCGTTGGTCGCCCACAGCGTCTCGGTCACGTCCGGAGCGGTGCCGGTGGCGCGGCAGCCCTCGAAGAACTCCGGCTTGAGCTTGGCCATCGCGGCGCGGTTCTTCTTGCCGATCGCCTTGCGCAGGTCGTCGGCCTTCGGGCCGCTGAAGCCTGCCAGGGACTTGGCGATCTGCATCGCCTGCTCCTGGTAGATGATCACGCCCTTGGTCGACTCGGTGATCGAGCGCAGGCGATCGTCGATGTACGTGATCGTCTCCGGGTTGCGCTTGCCGCGCGCATAGGCGGGGATCTGGTCCATCGCGCCGGGGCGGTACAGCGCGCCGAGCGCGACGATGTCCTCGAACTCGGTCGGGTTGATCTTGCGCAGCGCCTCGCGCATGCCCTCGGACTCGAACTGGAACACGCCGATCGAGTCGCCCCGGGCCATCATCTCGTAGGTCTTGGCGTCGTCCAGCGGCAGCGTCGTCATGTTCGGCCGCTCGCCGGTCGAGCGCTCGATGATGTCCAGCGCGTCCTCGATCACGTCGAGGTTGCGCAGGCCCAGGAAGTCCATCTTGAGCAGGCCGATCTCCTCGATCGGCTTCATCGAGAACTGCGTCACCGTGCGGTAGACCTTGCCGCCGTCCTCGCCGGTGCCGGCGTCGGCGAGCTGGAGCGGCACGATGTCCGTCAGGCTGCGGTCGGAGATCACGACCGCGGCGGCGTGGATCGACGCGTTGCGGACGATCCCCTCGAGGCCCTGGGCGACCTTGACGATGCTCGCGGCGACCGGGTCGCGCGCCACCTCGGCCGCGAGGTCGGCGCCCGGTGCCAGGCACTCGTCGAAGCTCGGCGGCCGGCCCATGATCGGGTCCGGGATCAGCTTCGCGAGCTTGTCCCCCACGCCGTACTCGTGGCCGAGCACGCGCGCGGCGTCGCGCGTCGCGGCGCGCGGGAACATCTTGCCGAACGTGATGATCTGGGCCACGCGGTCGGCCCCGTACTTGTCGGTCACGTAGCGGATCACGCGCTCGCGCCCGCGCACCGAGAAGTCGATGTCGATGTCCGGCATCGACACCCGCTCGGCGTTCAGGAAGCGCTCGAACAGCAGGTCGTACGCGAGCGGGTCGACGTCCGTGATCTGCAGCGTGTACGCGACGATGCTGCCCGCCGCGCTCCCGCGCCCGGGCCCCACCGCGATGCCGTTGGACTTCGCGTAGTTCACGAAGTCCCAGACGATCAGGAAGTAGGCGTTGAAGCCCATCTTGTCGATGACGCCGAGCTCCATCTCCATGCGCTCGATCGCCTCGGCCGGCGGCGGGTCGCCGTAGCGCCTGCTCAGGCCGTCGAGGACCAGGCTGCGCAGGTACTCCTTCTCGGACTGGCCGTCCGGGCAGTCGAAGCGCGGGATCAGCTGGCCGCCGAGCGCGATGTCCACCTCGCAGCGCTCGGCGATCTCGAGCGTCGACTCCAGCGCGCCCGGGAAGCCCGCGAACGACTCCGCCATCTCCTCCGAGGACTTCAAATAGAACTCGTTGGTGGAGAACGACATCTTCGGCGCCGCCAGCGTCGACTTCGTCTGCACGCACAGCAGCGCCGCGTGATGCTCGTAGTCCTCACGCCGCAGGTAGTGCACGTCGGCGGTGCCCACCAGCGAGCGGCCGGTCTCGAGGGCGAAGCGCTTCATCGCCTCGTTGACCTGCTCCTGCTCGGAGAGCCCGTTCTTCTGCACCTCGAGATAGACGTCCTCGGGGCCGAAGATCTGGACCAGCTCGTCGAGGTGGGCGCGCGCGTCGGCGAGCTTGCCGTCGACGATCCGCTGGCTCGTCCGGGACGCGAGGCAACCCGTCAGACAGATGACACCTTGGGCGTGCTGGGACAGCAGCTCGAGATCCACGCCCGGCTTGCCCCGGTGCAGGCCCTCCAGAAAGCCCTTGCTGGACAGCGTCGTGAGGTTCCTGAAGCCCTCGTTGTCGCGCGCCAGCAGCGTGAGGTGGTTGCGCTCCACCTTGCGGTCGCGCACGTGGCGGTCGTCGACGAAGTACGCCTCGAGCCCGAGCAGCGCCTTCACGCCATGTTTCTTGGACGCCTTGAAGAGCTCGACGGCGCCGTTCATCACGCCGTGGTCGGTCAACCCGATGGCCGGCTGCCCGAACGCCGCGGCACGCTCGGCGAGCTTGTCGACCTTGCAGGCGCCGTCCAGCAGCGAATACTCGGAGTGGACGTGGAGGTGGGCGACGGTCGGGGAGCTCACGGGGAGGAAACGATAGGTGCCGCCGCGGACGCAACCCGTGGCAGGGGCGCCGGCTCGTCGCATACTGCGGGCAATGTCGCTCTACGCAGCGCTCGGCGTCCGGCGCGTGATCAACGCCTGCGGCATCTACACCGATCTCGGCGGGTCGGTGCTGGCGGGGGCGGCGTGGGCCGCGGCCTCGGAGGCGAACGCGACCTGGGCGGCGCTCGACGAGCTGCTCGAGCGCTCAGGCGAGCGGATCGCGCAGCTGTGCGGCGCGCAGGCGGCGCGCGTCGTGCCGGGAGCGTCGGCCGGATTGGCCCTGAGCATCGCCGCGTGCGTGGCGGACGGGTCGGGACCGGTCGCGGAGGCGCTCCCGCTGGTCGACTCGGTCGTGCTGCTCCAGCGCGCGCACGCGGCGTCGTACAGGTACGCGCGCTGCGCGTCGCTCGCAGGCGCGCGGCTCGAGTTGGTGGACGACCCGACGCGCGTGGACGGGGGCGCGGCGGCGATCCTGCATCCCGCCCACCTCGACGGCGCCGGGATGCCGCTGGCCGCGGTGGCGAGGACGGCGCGCGTGCCGGTCGTGGTCGACGCCGCCTACCTCAGCTTCCCGGTCAGCGAGCTCGCGCGCTGGAGCGCGCTCGGCGACCTCGTGTGCTTCTCGGCCAAGTACTTCTGGGGGCCGAACGCGGGCGGCTTCGTCGCGGGACGATCGCGCTGGGTGCGCGCGCTGGCAGCGCTGGACTTCACCGGCTACGAGACCGGGCCGTGGCGGAACTTCGGCCGCGCGTTCAAGCTCGACCGCGCGACGGTCGCGGCGACGGTTGCCGCGCTCGAGGCCTGGGTAGCGGACGATCACGAAGCCCGGCTGCGCGGGTATACAGCGCTGGCGGAGCGATTGGCGGAACGATGTGGTGCGTTCGGTTCGGTGAAACTCAAACAGTTCACGCTCGACGAGCGGGTGGTCGACGGCCCGGTCAATGCCGTTGTCCTGAGTGGAGCGCGCGATGCCTCGGCGGTGTGCACGGCGCTCGCCGCCGGCGATCCGAGCGTGCGCGCGATGGTCGACGGCGATGCCCTGGTGTTCTGCACGGAAGCCCTGCGCAGCGGGGAAATCGAGGAGATCGCCGCCGCCTTGGGAACCGCGTGGTTCGCGTGAGTGGCTTCACCGGACTGGCGAATTCGGACGTTCGTCCGTTGACACTGTGTTACTTGACAGTCGCGCGCGATCCTCAGAGCATCGTGGTTGTGCCGGTCCATGTCGCCTCTGACGCGCCGCGCGCCGCCACGGGGCGGTCGCTGCGCACCCGCCAGGGCGAGCCGACCCTCCACGGGAAAAAGGTCCGTGCACGGACCATAGGCCGGAGAGCCGTGTCCGAGCAACGACTCTCCGTCTTTTGGAGCGGGTTTTGAGCCTGCTTCCGCTCGAACGGTCCTCGCCCGCGGACGCCGCGGCGGAGGCCCTGCGGGTCGAAGTGCTCGGGGGCATGCACCCGCTCGGATCGCCGATGCGAGACGGCGACGTGCAGCAGCGCCTCGGCATCGCGCGCGATGTCGCGCGCGCCGCGCTGGCCCGGCTCGAGCAGGAGGGGCTGCTCGTCCACTCGCTGCATCGCGGCCTCGAGGTGACGCGGCTGAGCGTCGAAGACGTGCGCGACCTGTACGCGACGCGCCGGACCCTGGAACTCGCCGGGCTGGAGGCGCTCGTGCGCCGCCGGCCGGCCGACGACGTCTGGCTCTCAGCCGCGATCCAGAGCATGACCGAGGCCTCGCGCGACGCCGACGGGCGCGCCGCGGTCGCCGCCGACGCCGCGTTCCACCTCGCGATCGTCGCCTCCACCTCCTCGCGCCGGCTACGCACGGCGGCCGAGGCGGCGCTGCGCGAGCTGCGGGTCGTGCTCGCGATCGCCGACCGCGTGTCCGGCGACCTCGACGAGCTCGCCGCCGACCACGCCGGGCTGATGGACATGCTCGTCAATGCGCCGCCGCCGTCGGCGCGCGCGGCGCTGCTCGACCACCTGCGGCGCGGCGAATCGCGCGCGCTGGCGGTCACGCACGGCGCTTAGGCGCCGCGCGCGCGGTCCGTCCAGGCCTTCAGCGCGGCGACCGCGTCATGGTCGCCGCGGACGATCGGCCGCGCGCCGTGCTCCGGCGGCTCGCCCCGGAGCAGATGCTCGAACGCGGCGGCGGTCATCGTGACGGTCGCGTCGGGCGGAGTGGGCGGAGCGTCCTCGCTGACGCGCAGCGGCGCGCCGTCGCGCGCGCTGACGTACCAGGTCCGCTCGGCGATCGCCTGTGCGACCGTGAAGACGGAGCCGCGCGTCCATGCGGGGTCGACCGCGAACGGCAGCAGGCGGTAGACGAGCGCCGGGTCCAGCCGCGCTCCAGCCGCGGCCGCCTGCGCCAGGCTGAGCTCGCTCTGGCCGAGGGCGTGCAACGCCGCCGCGCGGCGCCGCCGGCCCTTGAGCTTGGGGCGCGGGCCGATGCGGCCGAGCTTGCGCGGCTCGCCGGCGAGCAGTTCGGTGAGCGTCAGCGCGTCGGCGTCGAGGTGGAAGCGCGCCTCCTTGCGCGGCCGCGGCTGTGCGAGGCGGCGCACGCGCGCGGCCCCGTTGCCGACGCCGACGGCGAACGTCCCCAGCTCGCGGACCGTGAGGTCGTAGGCGAGCGGGCCCTCGACGGCCGCGCCCTGCGCGGGCGCCAGCGCGACAAGCAGCTCGCCGGCGGCGCTCGGGTCCTCGCGGGCGAGCGCGACGAGCGCGCGCCGCAGGTGGCGCGGGCCGCGGGCGAGCGCGGCGGGCTCGCGCGGCGGGGCAGCGACGGGCGGGTCGGCGGCGCGGCGCAGCGAGGCCGCCGCCGCGTCGAGGTCGGCGACCAGCCGGCCGGTCTGCTCGGCCGGGCGGCGCGTGGCGGCGGCGGCCGCCTCTGCCTGCTCGCGGGCACGGCGCTCGAGCTCCACCTGGTCGCGCAACCCGGCGGCGTCGCGGTCGAGCTCCGCGACCCGCGCCACCAGCGTGTCGGTCTCCCCCGCTCGCGTCTGGCGCGCGGCCCGCAGCTCCTCGCGCGCGGACTGGAGCGCCTCGGCCAGGCTCGCGACGCGCGCCCGGGTCACGGCGTGTGCGGCGCGCTCGGCCTCGAGCTCGCCCGTCAGCACCACGATCGAGGCCGCCTCGGCGTCACGCGCCGCGCGGGCCGCGCGCAGGTCGGCCTGCGCGCCCGCGAGGGCGGCACGCACCGCCTCGCGCTCCGTGCGCTCACCCTCGCGCGCCGCGGCGAGGGCCTCGGCGGCGCGGGCGAGCTGGCGCTCGAGCTCCGCCCGGCGCTCGCGCCACTGCGGATCGATCGCGATCCCCGGCGGCGCGGTCCAGACCTCGCCGGGAGCGGCGGGCGGAGGTACGGGCGCCGGAGGCGCTCCGTGGCGGCGGGCGCGGCGCTCGGCGAGCACCGCGGAGTCCACGACCTCGGCGTGCGAGAGCACGCTCGCGCCGTCGGGCGACGGCAGCCGCTCTGTCGGGAAGTGGGCCATGCTCGGGCGCATGCTGTCAGGCGGACCGGCGGCACCGGCGCGGGTCACTCAGCTGAGCGCGCCCGCAGCAGCGCGACGCCGATCGCGATCGCGACCGCCACGGTCGCGCCCGCGAGCAGCGACCTCCGCACCGGGGCCCGGCGGTACTTGCGGCGCACGAACACCTTGAGCCCGTACCAGACGGCCCGCCCGAGGAGGTTGTAGAACATGGCGGGAGGCTACCCGGGAGACCCGTCGCGAACGCGTCGCGCCATGCGCGACTGCAGCGACCAGATCTCGATGAAGCCGGGCGACGCGGTCTGCGAGAACAGGCCGCCGGACTCCGAGAACGTCGCGAGCTGCATGTCGTAGACCGCGCCCGCGCTCTCGCGCGTGACGACGCGCGCGGAGCCCTTGAAGAGCTTGAGCCCGATGGTCCCCGTCACGCGCGTGTTGACGTGCGAGATGTACGCCTCGATGTCCTCGCGCAGCGGCTCCCACCACAGGCCCGCGTATACGAGGTACGCCCACTTGCGATCCAGCTCGGGCTTGAACTGGTTCTGGTGGATGGTGCCGACCAGCCGCTCGAGCTCACGATGCGCCTTGAGCAGGATCGCGGCCGCCGGGACCTCGTAGATGTCGCGCACCTTGAGCCCGACGATGCGGTCCTCGATGTGGTCGACGATCCCCACGCCGTGCTTGCAGCCGATCGTGGCCGCGCGCTCGAGCAGCGTGACGAGGTCCAGCGACTCGCCGTTGAGCGCGACCGGCACGCCCGCCTCGAACGTGACGGTGACGATCTCCGCCTCGTCGGGTGCGAGCTCGGGCCGCGTGACGAGCTGGAACACGTCGTCGTCGGGCGCGTGGGAGAGGTCCTCGATCCACTTGCCCTCGGACGAGCGGCCCCACAGGTTGTCGTCGATCGAGTACGGCGCGGACTCGGTCCCGCCCTTGACCGGGATGCCGTGCTTGCGCGCGTAGGCGATCTCCTCGTCGCGCCCCATCTGCCACGAGCGGACCGGCGCGATCACCTTCAGCTCGGGCGCCAGCGTGGCGATCGTCGCCTCGATCCGGACCTGGTCGTTGCCCTTGCCGGTGCAGCCGTGGGCGATCGTGTCGCAGCCCGTACGGCGCGCGTACTCGACGGCCAGCTTGGCGATCAGCGGGCGCCCGAGCGCGGTGAAGAGCGGGTACCCGTCGCCGTAGTCGGCGTTGGCCTGGATCGCCGGCAGGACGTACTCGCGTGCGAACTCCTCGCGCGCGTCGACGACGTGGCAGTCGAGCGCCCCCAACTGCAGCGCCTTGCCGCGCACGACCTCGTAGTCCTCCCCCGGCTGCCCGAGGTTGACGGTCAACGCGACCACCTCGGCCTCGTACTCGTCCTGGATCCACTTAAGCATCACGCTCGTGTCCAGGCCGCCCGAATAGAGCAGCAGGACGCGTCCGACCTCGTGCGGGTGGGCGAGATAGGTGGCGACTCGCGTCGCGTGTGGATCGGCGAGGTGGTGGACCTCGGTATGGGCGCTCGGCTCGCGCGGCTGCTCGTTCACGACCCGGCAGCTTAGAAACGCGGGCGCGGCTGGCGCGCGATGGCGCGCTCGTAGCGGAAGCCCTCGCCGTCGTCGCCCTCTTCGTAGCCGTACTCCTCGAGCGCGTCCTCGCCGTCGCGGACGTCCCTCAGCCAGCGGGCGCCGCTCAGGTCCGTCCGGCCCGCGGCCTCGTCGAACAGGCGGCTGATGTCCAGCCCGACCTTCTCGGCGCTGCGCCGGTGCAGCGCCGGCACGGCGAGCGCCTCGCGCGGGTCGCCCTCCTGGGCCAGTGACGCGGCGACGAGCCCCTGCACGATCGGCTGCCCGCTCTCCAGCCGCACCGCCAGTGCGGCGACGCGCTCGGAGAACACGAGCAGCAGGCCGCAGCGGACGCCGTCCAGCGCCTCGCGGAAGACGGCCTGACGGCCGGGATTGGCCTCGCTGAAGGCGCGCACGACGCGCGCGATCCGCTCGTCGTCCGGGCACGGGATGCGGGCGCGGTAGTAGCCCTCGCCAGGCGGCATATCGAGTTGTCCCAGGAGCTCGCGCAGATCCATTTGACGACGTTCAGTCAAGCACGCCGCGCGGCGGGGTGGTAGTGGCACACTCCACGGGTGCTCGTCAGCCTCTGCGACGTAGGCCCGCGCGACGGCCTGCAGAACGACCGCGTGACCCTCGCGCCGGCCGTGCGCGCCGAGCTCTGCCGGCGGCTCGCGGCGACCGGCCTGCGGCGGATCGAGGCGGCCAGCTTCGTGCACCCGAAGCTCGTGCCGCAGATGGCGGGAGCCGAGGACGTGTTCGCGGCCTTGCCGCCCGACGGCGCGACGTACGCCTCGCTGGTCCTCAACCGCCGCGGGCTCGAGCGCGCGCTGACGACGTCCACGGGCGAGATCCACGTCGCCTACCCCGTCACCGAGACGTTCGCGCAGCGCAACCAGAACACGACCGTGGAGGACGCCGCGCGCGCCGCTGAGGACATCATCGCCGGCACCGAGCTGAAGGTCACCGCGACGATCTCGGTCGCGTTCGGCTGCCCGTTCGAGGGCCGCGTCGACCCCGGGCTGGTGATCGAGCACGCGCACCGTATGGCGGCCGCCGGGGCCGACGAGGTGATCCTCGCCGACACGATCGGCGTCGGCGTCCCGCGCCAGGTGCGCGAGCTCGTCCCGCGCGCGCTCGAAGCCGGCACGCCGGTCGGGCTGCACCTGCACAACACCCGCAACACCGGCTACGCGAACGCGGTCGCCGGGCTCGAGCGCGGCGCGACGGTCTTCGACGCGTCGGTCGGCGGTCTCGGCGGCTGCCCGTTCGCCCCGCGCGCGACGGGCAACATCGCGACCGAGGACCTCGTCTACCTGCTCGCCGGCGAGGGGATCGACACCGGCGTGGATCTCGACGCGCTGATCGGCGTCGCCGAGTGGCTGTCGGGCGTGCTGGGGCGGGAGCTGCCGGGGCTAGTCCAGCGCGCCGGCAACTTCCCCGCGTAGCTCGCTCGGCGTGGTTCCAAGCAGCGCGCGCACCTCGCGCGTGAGGTGCGCGTGGTCGGCGAACCCGCTGTCGGCGGCGAGCCGGGCGAGGTCGGCCTCGCCGCCCGCCAGGCGCTCGAGCGCCGCGCGGACGCGCAGCCGCCGGCGGTAGGTCGACACCGGCACGCCCACCACCTCGGCGAAGACGCGGCTCAGGTGGTGCGGCGAGGCGGCGACGGCCGCGGCGAGGTCGACGAGGTTGAGGCTCGGATCGCCGGCGAGCGCCTCGCGCGCGTCGGCGGCGAGGGCGCGGCGCGCCGCGGCCGTGGCCGGGCGTCCGGCGGCGATCCGCTTCGGGGCGACGCCGGCCAGCACGCACGCGACGAGCAGCACGCCCTCGTCCTCCGCGGGGGCGGCGACGAACCGGCGGTGCGCGAGATCGGCGTCCGGCGAGGTCGGCAGCGCGCCCGGCGGCAGGACGGGATCGCCGCCCAGCAGCGACGCGAGCAGCGCGTCCGGTGCGGCGATCACCGTGCAGCGGTCGCCGCCGTGCTGGGGGTGCGCGAACTCCTCGTCCTGGCCGGCGAGCTGGACGAACGCGACGCCGGGCTCGATCACGTCCTCGCCGTGCGAGGCGCGGCGCCGGAAGACGCCCCGGCGCGAGAGCACGAGCGCCGAGCGCGGCGCGGTCTCCACCGGCGCCCACGGGCCGCGGGCGTGCGCGCAACGGACGTCCTGGGCGAGCAGCGAGGGGGTGGCGAGCAGCACGCTCGAACTGAGCATCGTCGTTCAAGACTGGCAGAGCAGGCCGCGCGACCGTTGGTCACATGCCCTGGCGCCTGCTCACCCTCCTGCTGATCGGCCAGCTGCTGGCCTCGATGGACGCGTCGATCCTGACCGTCGCGATGCCCGCGCTGCAGCGCGACCTGAACGCGTCACCGGCGATGCTGCAGGCGATCTTCGCCGCGTACACGTTCAGCTTCGGCGTGCTGGTCGTGACCGGCGCGCGGCTGGGCGACGACCGCGGGCACGGGAACATGTTCCTCGCGGGTCTCGCGGGCTTCACGGCGAGCTCGCTGGTCTGCGGGCTGGCGCCGTCGGCTGCGGTGCTGCTGGCCGGCCGGCTGGTCCAGGGCGCGTGCGGCGCGTTGATGACCCCGCAGACGCTGCAGGTCGTCCAGCGGCGCTTCAGCGGGGCGGCGCGGGCGCGCGCGGTGGGTCTGTACGCGATGGTGCTGGCGCTGGGCGTGCTCGCCGGGCAGCTGGTGGGCGGCGTGTGCGTGACCTGGGCGGGATGGCGCTGGGCGCTCTTGATCAACGTGCCCGCGGGTGCCGCGCTGCTGGTCGCGGCGCGGCGGGCGCTGCGCGGGGAGGCGCCGGGGCGCGGCGCGCGCTTGGACGTGGCGGGCGTGGTGACGCTGACGGCGGCGATGGCGCTGATCCTGGTGCCGCTGCTGCTCGGTCGCGAGCAGGGCTGGCCGGCATGGGTGTGGCCGAGCCTGCTCGGCGGCGTGTGCACGCTCGCGGTGTTCGTGCGCGTCGAGCGGGTGCGCGAGGCGCCGCTGCTCGACCTGTCCGTGCTGCCCGGCGTCGCGGGCGGGCTGGTGTGCGTGGCCGGCGTGATGGGCTCCTACGCGGCGCTGCTGTTCGCACTCACGCTCCACCTGCAGAACGACCTCGGCTTCAGCCCATTGCACGCCGGGTTCGCCTTCGCGCCGTACGCGGCGGGGTTCGCGATCATGAGCCTGAGCTGGCGGCGGCTTCCCCCGCTCGGGCCCCTTGGCCCGCTCGCGCTCGGCGCGGGCGCGCTGGCGCTGACGACGCTGGACGGCTGGCCGCCGCTCGCCGAGCCGCTGCTCGTGCTCGCGGGCGCCGGGCATGCGGCGGGCTACGGGCCGATCGTGGCGGCGACGATCGCGCGCGTGCCGCCGTCGCACGCGCCGGAGGCGAGCGCGCTGCTCACGACCGGCGCGCTGCTCGCCAACGCGGTCGCGATCGCGACGCTCGGGTCGCTCTACCTCGCGTCGGGCCTCGGCGCGCTCGCGGTGGGCGTCGCAGCGGTCTGCGCGGTCGCCTCCGTCGCCTCAGCCGGCGCGGGGCGCACCCGGCCGATCGAATCGATCACCTCCTCGACCGGGACGACGTCGCCGTAGCGGCCGCCGATGTCCGACAGCGCCTGCTCATGCGCGCGCGGCGAGCGGTCGCCCACGCACTCGCGCGGCACGATCGGCGACAGGCCGTGCTGCATCGCGTCCACCACCGTCGCGCGCACGCAGCCCGACGTGCTGGCGCCGCACACGATCAGCGTGTCGCGCCCCGCGAGCAGCGACGCGAGCGGCACGCCGAAGAACGCGGACGCGTGCGCCTTGGCCAGCACCGGCTCCTCGTCGCGGCGGCCGAGCCGGGGATCGATCTCGACCCAGCGGGTGCCCGGCCGCAGTGCCCCCAGCGCCGGAACCTTGCGCAGGAAGACGGCCGCCGCGGCTTCCCCCGCCTGGTCGTAGACGACCGTCGTGAAGAGCACCGGCACCGCGGCGCCGCGCGCGGCGTCGAGCAGCCGGCGCGTCGCGACCAGCACGTCGTCGAGCTCGCACGCGAGCGGCGAGGAGGCGTCGGTGAACCCCAGGTTGAGGTCCACGACCAGGACCGTCGGGCGCGAGCCGAAGCCCGCCGCCCCGCCGAACCCGTCAGGCATCGCGGACCCGCGCCAGCGCCGACTCGCGGCTCTCCAGCGGCGACCAGCGCAGCGGCTTCGCGCGCGCCGGAGCGGGCAGCCCGGTCTCCGCCTCGCACGCCGCCAGCGTCTCCTCGAGCGACGGGCCGAAGTCGAACGCGGGCGCGTCGCCCCGCGCCGCGCGCTGGCGCTCGCGCTCGGCCGCCGTCGCCTCGGCGTCGCCGATCACGACGCCGTAGCCTGTTCGCGCCTTCTCGGTGCTCACCAGCCCGGCGGCGACGTCGTGCTCGACCGCCTCCACGGGCCGGTCCAGCCGGTCCTTCCAGCCGCCGCCGCCCGCGGTGCGATAGATCAGCATGTCCCCCGGCTCGACGGCGATCTCGTCGCACTTGGCCGGCAGCACCTGCTCGCTGCCGTCGGCCCGCCGCAACAGCTTCGTCGAGCGCCGGCCCGGCTCGCCGCCCAGCACGCCCCAGGGCCGCGTCAGCCAGCGGTCGTCGTGGATGCTGACGTGGCCCGGCTCGAGGTAGACGTAGCGCTTCTCGACGCCGTTGCCGCCGCGGTGAAAGCCCGCGCCGCCGGAGTCCGTGACGGTCGTGTAGCCGTCGATCCGCAGCGGGTAGTAGGCCTCGAGATACTCGGTCGGGATGTTCTCGAACAGCGGCCACCACGAATGGCCGTCCATGCCGTCGCCGACCGGCCGGCCGGGGATGCCGCCGTAGAGGATCTCCATCGCGTAGAAGAACTCGCCCGACTCCTTCCAACCGGAATAGAGCATGTAGGGCGAGGTGCCGTAGCCCGCGGCGGTGTTGAGCTCCGGCGCCTGCTTGGTCAGCGCGCCGCCTAGCACGTCGAACAGCCGCGTCAGCCCGTGGGTGCGGCAGCCGAGCGCGGCCGGGTGGCGCGGGTTGAGCAGGCAGCCCTCCGGCATCACGACGTGCAGCAGCGGATAGAAGCCGTCGTTGAACAGGATGTCGGGGTCGTTGACCATGATCAGGTAGACCCCGATGAACATCTTGAACATGCCCTCGGAGAGGAAGAAGTTGATCGGGCCGAGCGACTGGGGGTCGGTGCCGGACCAGTCGAACCAGGCTTCGTCGCCCTCGCGCCAGATCGTCAGCTTCATCTTGTAGGGCCCGTTGCCGAGCCCGTCGTCGTCGATCCAGTCCTCGAAGGTCTGCGGCTCCTCCGGGATGGCGAGCCCGATCAGCTTGCGCATCGCCTCGTGCGTGCGGTCGAGCAGCGCCTGCAGCGTGGCCAGGTAGACGTCCTTGCCGAAGCGCTCGCAGAGCCCGATCACGCGCCGCTCGCCGGCGTGGCAGGCGGCGATGATCGCGAACAGGTCGGCGCGGTTCATCTCCGGCAGCCGGACGTTGTTGAGGATCAGGCGCAGGACGTCCTTCTGCACCTCGCCGCGCTCGAGGATCTTCAGCGGCGGGATGATGATCCCCTCCTCGTAGATCGTCGTCGCGCCGGTGGGCAGCGAGCCGGGGAGCCGGCCGCCGGCGTCCATCTGGTGGCCGAACTGGCTCGACCAGCCGACGAGCTCGTCCTCGAAGAAGATCGGCACCAGCACGAGCCAGTCGTTCGTGTGCGAGATCGACGCGCTGCACTTGTACGGGTCGCTCGTGAGGATCGCGTCGCCCGGGTAGATGCCGCGGTCCCACTCGGCCATCATCTCGTTGATGTAGGCGCCGAACTGCCCGACGACCATGCGGCCCTGGGGGTCGGTGAGCATCGGGAACTCGTCGTGCTGCTCGCGGATGACCGGGCTCATGGCGGAGCGGAACAGCACCGCGTCCATCTCGAAGCGCGCGTGGCGGAGCGCGTTCTCGATGATGTCGAGCGTGATCGGGTCGACCTCGAGGTCGGGGATCTCGGCGACCTTCATGCACGTTCCTCCGGACGGATCAGCAGGTTGAAGTGGCGGTCGACCTCGGCGGCATAGCCGGCGAGGACGACCGTGGTGGAGTCGAACTCGGCGATGATCGCCGGCCCGCGCACCGTGGTTCCTGGCTGGAGCTGCTCGCGCTCGTAGGTGCCCGGCGCCAGCTCGGCGGCGACCGGCTCGGCCTCGGGCAGCTCGGGCTGCGGCCGGTCGCCGGTGCCGACGGCGCGCAGGTTGACGATCTCGGACGCCGTGTTGGGCATGCGGAACCCGTAGAGCTGCTCGTGCAGGGCGTTGAAGCGCTCGTCGAGCCCGTCGAGATCGTCGAGCCCGACCGGGATCTCGTAGCCCTGGCCGCGGTAGCGCATGTCGGCGACGAAGTCGACGTGCTGGGCATCCGCGGCGATCCCCTCGGCCGACATCCACGCCCGCGCGCGTGACTCCAGCTCGCCGAGCGTGCCGCGCAACTCGTCCGGTCCCACATCCGCGGTGAGCCGGATGAGCGTCTGCGCGAATTCGTTGCGAAAGCCTGCGACGAGGTCGCCCAATGCGCACAGAAGACCCGGCGACGGCGGCACGATGACCGGGAAGGAGCCCATCAGCTCGGCCACCGCGTTGGCGTGCAGCGGGCCCGCGCCGCCGAACGCGACGAGCGCGAACTCGCGCGGATCGTGCCCTCGCTGCACCGAGATCACGCGCAGGGCGCCGGCCATGTTCTCGTTGACGATGCGCAGGATGCCGTCCGCGGCCGCCTCGAGCGACAGGCCCATCGCGTCGGCGACCTTCTGCACGGCGGCGCGTGCGGCGTCGGAGTCGAGCGCCATCTCGCCGCCGATCAACCGCGGCGGGAGGTTGCCGAGCACCACGTTGGCATCGGTCACAGTCGGGTCCGCACCGCCCTGGCCGTAGGCCGCGGGGCCGGGCTCGGCGCCCGCGGACTGCGGGCCGACCCGCAGCGCGCCGGTCAGCTCGGGCACGTGCGCGATCGAGCCGCCGCCCGCGCCGACGGTGTGCACGTCGACGCTCGGGACCTTGATCCGGAACTGGCCGATCGTGGTCTCGCGGCCGATCGTGGGCTCGCCCGCCTGGCAGAGCGATACGTCGGTCGACGTACCGCCCATATCGAACGTGAGGATGTTCGGATAGCCGGCACGTGCCGCCACGTAGAGCGCGCCCGCGACGCCGCCGGACGGGCCCGAGAGCACGCCGTACACCGGGTTGCGCGCGGCCTCGCGCGGCGTCATCACGCCGGCGTCGGAGCGCAGGATGTCGACTTCGGTCGCCACGCCGAGGTCGCTGAGCGCGGCCTGGAGCCGGTCCACATACGTCGCGACACGTGGCCGTACGTAGGAGTTCATGCACGCCGTGAGCGTGCGCTCGTATTCGCGGAACTCGGGCAGCACCGCGCTCGAGATCGTCACCGGGAAGCCCGGGTAGAGGTCCTCGACGAGCTCGGCGATCTCCTGTTCGTGGCGGCCGTCGACGTAGGCGTTGATCAACGAGACCGTGAGCGACTCGACGCCGGAATCCACGAGGTCGCGGATGACGCCCCGGACCTGTTCGGTATCTACGGGGACGAGCGTATGGCCGCGCGCGTCCATACGCTCCACGGCCTCGCGCGTATCGGCCAGCGACGCCGGCGGGTCGGGCTTGACCATGATGATCCAGCCGGCCAGCGGGCCGGGCGTCTGCGAGCGCGCGAGGTGCAGGATCTGCCCGAAGCCCTGCGTGGTGATCAGCCCGACGCGGGCGCCCTTGGACTCCAGCACCGCGTTGGTCGCCACCGTGGTGCCGTGGACGACGTTCGCGAGGTCGCCGGGCGCGATCCCGGCCGCCTCGCAGATCCGCGCGACGCCGGTCAAGACGCCCGCGGACGGGTCGGTCGGCGTCGACGGCGTCTTCACGCGCCACTGCCGGTGATCGCCGTCGTCCACCAGGAACAGGTCGGTGAACGTCCCACCGACGTCCACGCCCAGCCGATACGCCATGCCGCTCCTTTCAGGTCACGCCGTCGTCGGCGAGGCGCCTGCGCTCCGCCGCATCCACTCCGAGCTCCTCCAGTACTGCGTCCGTGTCGGCGCCCACCGTCCAGCGGGCGGCCTGGCGGATGGAGCCGGGCGTCCGGCTCAGCTTCGGCACGACGCCCGGCACCGTGATGTGGCCGTGGACCTCGTCGTCGTGCTCCACGAGCAGCCCGCGCTCGCGGAAGTGGGGGTCGTGGAACACGTCGGCGGCCGTGTACACCGGCGCGCACACGACGCCGCCCGCGTTGACGATCTCGTCGAGCTCGGCCGCCGTGTGGCGCGCCGCGAACGCGCCGATGATCGCGTCCAGCAGGTCCTCGTGCTCGCCGCGCGCGTGATGGGTCGCGAAGCGCGCGTCCTCCGCGAGCTCGGGCCGGCCCATGACCGTCGCGAGCCGGCGCCACAGCGTGTCGTGGTTGGCCGCGATCACGACCCATTTGTCGTCCTTGGACCGGTACACGTTGCTGGGCGCGATGCGCGGCAGCCGGGGGCCGGTCGGCTCGCGGACGAAGCCCGTCTGCTCGTACTCGAGCGTCGCGGACTCGAACATGGCGAAGCAGGCGTCGACGATCGATGCGTCGACCACCTGGCCCTCGGCGCCGCGCTCGCGGGCGTAGAGCGCGAGCAGGATGCCTCCGAACGCGGACTGGGCGGCCAGCGTGTCGCCGAGGCTCGTACCGGTCCGCGGCGGCGCCTGGTCCGGATAGCCGTTGATGTAGCGCAGCCCCGACAGCGCCTCGCCGGCCGAGGCGAACCCGGGCCGGTGCGCGTAGCGGCCGGTCTGCCCGTAGCCGGACACGCGCGCGTAGATGCAGCGGGGGTTGCTCGCGTGCACGTCCTCGGGCCCCAGGCCCCACTTCTCCATCGTTCCGGGACGGAAGTTCTCGAGCACGATGTCCGCAGTCGCGGCGAGATTCGCGGCTATTTCTTGACCACGTGGCTCGCGCAGGTCGAGCGCGACGCTGCGCTTGTTGCGCGCGAGAATCGACCACCACAGCGAATGGTCGTTGTGGCGCAGGCGGCCCCAGTCGCGCATCGCGTCGCCCGCGCCGGGCGGCTCGACCTTGATCACGTCGGCGCCGAAGTCACCGAGCAGCGTGCCCGTGAACGGGCCGGCCAGCAGCTGGCCGAACTCGATCGCGCGCAGGCCGTTGAGCGGCGGATCAGCCATGCGTCACCTCCTCCAGGAAGGCCACCGCGCCGAGGATGTGCATGCGCATCACGGCCTCGGCGAGCTCCGCGTCGCGCGCGCGGAACGCGTCGACGAGCCGGCGGTGGCAGAACAGCGATTCGGCGCGCTGCTCGGGCGCGCTCCAGAAGACCGTGCGAAACGCGCGCGGGATGCCCGCGACGGCGCGCATCGCGACCGCGAGCCGCGGGCTGCCCGCCGCCGCGCCGATGATCCGGTGAAAGGCCTCGTTGTCGGCGATCTGCTCCTGCACCGAGGCGTGCAGTGCGTGCTCGCACAGCTGCGCGAGCCGCTCGATGTCCGGCGCGCCGATGCGCGTCGCGGCGCGCGCGGCCGCGGCCGGCTCGAGCAGCGCGCGGACGGCGTAGAGATCGAGCAGGTCCTGCGCGTCGAACGCGCGAACGACGGCGCCGCGATTGGGCTCGACCTCGACCAGGCCCTGCGCCTCGAGCTGCAGCAGCGCCTCCCGCACCGGGGTCCGCGAGGTGCCGTAGCGCTGTGCCAGCGCCTCGGCGCGCAACCGCTCGCCCGGCTTGAGCTCGCCCTCGAGGATCGCATGGGCCAGCTCGTCGCGCACCCGCACGGTGCTCGTCATCTTGCATACGAAATCACGTTCGACGGCCCCAGGCAACTGTCCCGCTGCGGTGATTGCATGCAATTTGTCATCTATTCCTATATCGGAATATGATCTCCGGCATGGCCCGCGCAGCGACGACGGCGGATGCGTTCAACGCGGTGGCGGAACCGCGGCGGCGGCGCATCCTCGACGTGCTCGCCGGTGGCGAGCGGGCGGTGAACGAGCTCGTGAGCGAGCTCGGGCTCGCGCAGCCGCAGGTGTCCAAGCACCTGCGGGTGCTGCGCGAGGTGGGTCTCGTTCGCGTGCGCGACGACGGCCGGCGGCGGCTGTACCGGCTCGACGGCCGGCCGCTCGAGTCGATCCACGAGTGGGTCAAGGGCTACGAGCCGACGTGGAACCAGCGCTTCGACGCGCTCGACGTGCTGCTGGAAGAACTCAAGGAGAAGGAGCATCGCGATGCCCCCGAGTAGCGGGACGGCCGTGATCACCCGGCCGACGGACACGCAGATCCTGATCGTGCGGGAGTTCGACGCGCCCAGGCACCTCGTCTTCACGGCGTGGACGACCCCCGCGCTGATCAGGCGCTGGTGGGGCGCGGGCCACGGCGAGGTGACCGTCGCGGACGTGGACCTGCGCGTCGGCGGCACCTGGCGGCACGTGATCGTCACCCCGGACGGGACCGAGGTCGCCTTCCACGGCGAGTACCGCGAGATCGTCCCCGACGAGCGGATCGTGCAGACCGAGGTCTACGAGGCGATGCCGGACTCCGGCGTGGTGGACATCCTCGAGTTCACCGAGGCCGACGGCCGCACGACGCTCACCATGACGGTCGAGTGCGGCAGCCGCGAGATCCGCGACATCATGCTCGACTCCGGCATGGAGAGCGGGATGCAAGCCGGGTTCGACGTGCTCGAGCAGATCGCGATCGAGCTCAGCGCCTAGGCGCCCGGTCCCTCAGCCGGTGTCCGGGCGCCGGGTCCTCGTCCGGCACCGGCTCGCGCGGCGGGTCCGCCGGCGACGTGTCCCACTTGCCAGGCGCGTCGCGGCCGTCGCCGGGTCGATCGGTCCACCCGGGTCCGGTCATCGTCGAGCGCCGCCACGGAACCCAGGCCGCGACGCTCGGCGGACGCTCAGGCGCCGGAACGTCGGCCGCGCCCGTCGCGCGGTGCAGACGGCGGGAGAGCAGGAAGGTGAGCGCGGCAAGCCCCAGCAGCAGGAGCGGCGGGATCAGGTTGATCCCGCCGCCGTCCTGCGCGGCGGGCGGGTGCGTCTCGGAGACGCCGGCGACAGCGCCGCGGGAGCGTGAGGTGCCGCCGCTGCGACCGCTGCCGGAGCGTGACGTGCCGCCCGGCCGGCCGCTGCGTGAGGGACGGCGGGTCTCGCCGGGCTTGACGATCGCGGGCTGAGCGGCGGCGACATCCGCCTGCTGCGCCGTCGCGAGCGAGGTCGGCGGCGTAACCGGCGCCGGCGGGGCACAGTTGCCGCCCCGGGCGAGCGTGCGCAGGCGGGTCAGGCCGGTGCGCTCGAGGCGGGTCACGCGCCGGACGGAGATCCGCAGGCGCGACGCGACGGCGTGGCGCGAGCGCGGCGGCCCCGCGCCGACGCCCGCGCGCAGCGAGAGCACGCGGCGCTGGGAGGCGCTGAGGTCGTCGAGGCAGCCCGACGCGGATTCGACGGTCCTGCGCAGGCGCTGCTCGCGCTGCTGCGCCGGCGTCTCGCGGGCGTGGTGCGGCGCGGCGTGACTCGCTGAGCCCGCTCGCGATCCGCGGCCCGCGGCGGTGCGGGACGCCCCGTCGCTCGGGGAGGCGCCGTCGCTGGACGATCCCGAGCCGCCGCCGCCGGGCGCGCCCGAGCCGCCGCCGCCGGACGCGCCCGAGCCACCTCCGCCGGACACGCCCGAGCCACCGCCCCCGGACACGCCCGAGCCGCCGCCGCCGGACGATCCCGAGCCGCCGCCGCCGGACACGCCGGAGCCCGAGCCGGCCCCCGCGGGCGGCGCCGAACCCCCTCCCCCGGTCACCGGCGGGACCGAGGTCGGCACCGGGACCGGCGCCGTCGGCACGGCCGTCGGCACCGGAACCCGCACGGTCGGTACCGGCACCGGCACCTGGACTGTCGGGACCGGCACCTGGACCGTCGGCACCGGCGCCTGGACCGTCGGCACCGGCACCTGCACGGGCGGCAACGCGACGGCGGGAGTGGCGAACCCCGTCGCCATCAGCCCCGCCAGCATCATGCCCCGTGCGCGCACGTCAGTCCTCGACGGTGTGTTACCGCTCGGCAATCCTCCTCAAACCAGCGCGCGAACGCAGACGGCTCGGCCGCTCACCCCCGGCGCAGGCGCAGCTGCTGCATCAGCACCACGTGCCGGGCGTCGCGCACCGCGAGCTCGGTGCGGGCGAGGCCGTGCAGTCGCAGCCGCTGCCGGAGCCGGGCGGGCAGCGCGACGGCGCCCGAGTCCGTGCGGCCGCGGGCGACGCGGAACGGCGCACCGCGGGTCTGGAGACGGAGCGTCCCGTCGCGCGCGCGCTGCGCTGCGCGGGCACGTCACGTGCAGCCGGACGCGGGCGGCGCCGCGCCCGACGCGGGCCGCACGGGCGACGGTGGCGGTCGCGCCCACGGCGATGATCGTGTTCACGTCGCTGCTGGTCGCGTACAGGTGCGTACCGGAGAACGCGATGCCGTCGAAGCCGGGGGCTTCGTAGGTCCTGCACGGCGAGACGCACCAGAGAGCGCTCAGCGCACCGGGCGAGGCCGAAGACGCCGCCTTCGGCCGCGACGGCGACCAGTCCCCCGTCGGGCGACACGGCGATCGCGTGCACCCGGGTCAGCGCGGCCGCCGGAGCGCAGCCCGGGCGCTCGGCGCCTCGACGATCGCTATCGGCTGCGCGAAGCAGCCGGCGGAGCCGAACGCGCTCGTCTGCCCCCGCGGGGCCGGCGCCAACGCGAAGAAGGCCAGTCCGCACACCGCGAGCCGGAGGACCATGCGCGCAACCTATGCGGGCCGCCTGCGCCGCCGCATCCGTGGATCGGTGTACGCGGCTGCGGAGTTAACCGAGCAGCGGCGCGAGCCGGCCCAGCGCGTCGTCGATCTCGGCCTCGGAGACGATCAGCGGCGGCAGGAAGCGCAGCGTGCGCGGGCCGGTGGCGTTGATGATCAGCTGCTGCTCGAGCAGCGCCCGGCGCGCCACGTCGGGCGCGTCGCCGGCGATCTCGGCGGCGACCATCAGGCCGCGCCCGCGCGCCGACGCCACGGGCAGCTCGCGCAGGCCCTCGAGCAGCCGCTCGCCGCGCTCGCGCACGGTCGCGAGGAAGGCCGGATCGTCGACCACGTCGAGCACGGCGTGCGCCGCGGCCGAGACGACCGGGCCGCCGGCGAACGTCGAGCCGTGGTCGCCCGGGGCGAAGACGTCCTGCAGCGACGGCCCGATCACGAGCGCGCCGATGGGGAGCCCGCCGCCCAGCCCCTTGGCGAGCGTCATCGCGTCCGGGACGACGCCGAGCTGCTCGTAGGCCCACAGCGACCCGGTGCGCCCGATCCCGGTCTGAACCTCGTCGAACACCAGCGCGGCCCCGGCCGCGTCGCAGGCCGCGCGGATGTCGGCCAGCACCGCCGCGTCGATCAGGTTCACGCCGGACTCGCCCTGGACCGGCTCGATCAGCACCGCGGCCGTGTCCGCTCCCACGGCGGCGGCGAGCTCGCCCGCTCCCAGCGCCACGAACCCGGGCACGAGCGGCGCGAACGGCGCCTGCTTGGACTCCTGCGGCGTGGCGCTCAGGGCGCCGTAGGTGCGGCCGTGGAACGCCTGGTGCGCGACCAGCACGTCGCCGCGCGGGCGCGCCTTGCGCACGAGCTTGATCGCCGCCTCGTTGGCCTCCGCGCCCGAGTTGCAGAAGAACACGACACCGCCGAGCGAGCGCGAGGACAGGCGCGCGGCCAGCCGCACGTTCGGCTCGTTGTAGAAGAGGTTGGAGATGTGGATGAGCCGGCCGGCCTGCTCCTGCACGGCCGCGACCACGCGCGGATGGCAGTGGCCGAGGTTGTTGACCGCGATCCCGGACAGGAAGTCCAGGTACTCGGTGCCGGCGTCGTCGACCAGCACGCAGCCGGAGCCGGACACGAACTCGACGGGGTAGCGCGCGTAGGTGGGCGCAAGGGTCATGTGGCGGGCCTCACCTTCGTGCCGATGCCGGCGTCCGTGAACAGCTCGAGCAGCAGCGAGTGCGGCAGCCGCCCGTCGATGATGTGCGCGTAGGTCACGCCGCCGTGGATCGCCTCCACGCAGGCCATCAGCTTCGGCCGCATCCCGCCCTGCATCGCCGGCAGCGCCTGCTCGACCTCGTCGGCGCCGCACTCGGAGATCACCGACGTGGGGTCCGCGGGATCGCGCAGCCAGCCCGCGACGTCGGTGAGGAACATGACCTTGTAGGCGCCCAGCGCGCGCGCGATCGCGCCCGCGGCCTCGTCGGCGTTGATGTTGTGGGAGTGGCCCGCGCGATCGGCGCCGACCGAGGCGATCACCGGGATGTAGTCCTCGGCGATGTGGTTGATGACGCCGACGTCGACGCGCTCGACGCGCCCGACGAAGCCGATGTCCTCGCCCTCCGGGCCGGCCATCGTGGACACGCGGAAGAGCTGCCCGTCGTCGCCCGAGAGCCCGACGGCCGGCTGCCCGTGGCGGTTGATGCGCGCCACGATGTCCTTGTTGACCTTGCCGACGAGGACCATCTTGGCCACCTCGACCGTGTCGGCGTCGCTCACCCGCAGCCCGCCGACGAACTCGACCGGCATGTTGAGGCGTTTCATGTAGGCCGTGATGTCCGGCCCGCCGCCGTGGACGACGATCGGGTTCAGCCCCACGTACTTGAGCAGCACGACGTCGCGCGCGAAGTCCTCGCGCAGCTCGGGATCGGTCATCGCCGCGCCGCCGTACTTGATCACCACGGTCTTGCCGTGGAACTCCCGGATGTAGGGAAGCGCCTCCAGCAGCGTCCCGACGCGCGGCTCGGTCACGTCGTGTAGTCCGCGTTGATCGTCACGTACTCGTGCGAGAGGTCCGAGAAGAAGACCTCGGCCTCGCCGCCCTCGCCGGGCAGCGCGATCTCGTACTCGACCTCGTCGCGCCCCACGGCCGTGGCCAGCGCCGCGACGTCGTAGGGCACGGCGGTCCCGCTCGCGCAGACCTGCACGTTCTCGATGAAGATGTCGAGCGCCAGCGGCGCGGTGTCGTAGAGCGCCGCGCCGACCGCCTGGGCGATCCGGCCCCAGTTCGGGTCGCCGCCGTGCAGCGCGGCCTTGACCAGCGGCGAGTTCGCGACCGCGCGGGCGACGCGCGCCGCGACCTCCTCCGCGCCGCCGCGCACGACGACGCGGGCGATCCGGCGCGAGCCCTCGCCGTCGCGCACCATGTCCAGCGCGAGCTTGCGCAGCGCCCAGTCGAGCGCCTCGCCGAAGCGCACCTCGTCCTCGCCGGCGGGCTCGATCGTCACGCCGCTCTCCCCCGACGCCTGCAGGATCACGGTGTCGTTGGTCGAGAGCTGGCCGTCCACGGACACGCGATCGAACGAGCGCGCGACGCAGACGCCGAGCAGCAGGTCGGCGGTCTCGGCCGACAGCGCGGCGTCGGTCTGGACGAAGCACAGCATCGTCGCGAACGCCGGCGAGATCATCCCGGCGCCCTTGGCCTGCGCGGTCAGCCGCACGGTCCCGGATGCGAGCGCGACGTCGACCTCGACCTCCTTGGCGAACTTGTCGGTGGTGCGGATCGCCTCGGAGAAGTCGCCCTGGCCGTGCTCGCGCAGCTCGGGGCGCGCCGAGGCGATGCCCTTGATCACCGCGTGAGCGTCGAGCGGCACGCCGATCACGCCGGTCGACGCGACCGCCACCTGGTCCTCGGGCACGCCGCCGGCCGTCGCCGCGGCGCCCTGCATGCGGGCCGCGTCCTCGAGCCCGCGGTTGCCGGTCGCGGCGTTGGCGTTGCCGGAGTTGGCGACGATCACCCGGATCGCATCCAGGCGCGCGCGCCGCTGGGTGAGCACGACCGGCGCCGCCAGCACGCCCGAGCGCGTGAAGCGCGCCGCCGACACGGTCCCCGGCCCCGCGACCAGCAGCGCCAGGTCCAGCCCGCCGGACGGCTTGAGCCCGCAGGCGGCGCCCGCGGCCCGGAACCCCGCCGGCAGCTCACCCGGGCGCTCGGTGACGTGCGGCGGCAGGTCCAGCCAGCGCGAGCTCACAGCAGACCCTCCGTCTCGGGACGCCCGTACATCAGGTTGAGGTTCTGCACCGCCTGCGAAGCGGCGCCCTTCCAGAGGTTGTCGAGCGCCGAGAAGACGATCACGCGGCCGGTGCGCGGGTCCTGGTGGTAGGAGATCCGGCAGTAGTTGGTGTCGCGCACGTCGAGCACGCCGACGGGCCCGGAGCGCAGCTCGACGAACGGCTCGCGCGCGTACGCGTCGTCGAACAGCTCGAGCAGCTCGTCGGCGTCGACGTCGCGCGCCGGCGTCACGTAGCAGCTCACGAGCTCGCCCTGCGCGAGCGGCAGCAGGTGCGCCATGAAGCTGATCGTCACGTCGTTGCCGAGCGCCGCCAGCTCCTGCTCGATCTCCGGCGTGTGGCGGTGGCCCTCGATCTTGTAGGGGACCACGTTCTCGTCGGCGGTGATGAAATGGGTCGCCAGCGTCGCGCCACGGCCCGCGCCGCTGACGCCGGACTTGGCGTCGATCACGACGTCGCCGATCAGCCCCGCGCGGGCGAGCGGCGCGAGCGCCAGCAGCGTCGCGGTGGGGTAGCAGCCGGGGTTGGCGACGAGATCGGCGCCGGCGACGTCGGCGCGCGTCAGCTCGGGGAGCCCGTAGACGCCGCGCCCGAAGTGCGCCGGCGCCTGGTGCTCGCCGTACCAGTCCTCGTAGATCCCGCGGTCGCGCAGCCGGAAGTCGGCCGACAGGTCGACCACGCGCGTGCCGCGCTCGCGCAGCTCGGCGACGACCGGCGCGGACGCGCCGTGGGGGTAGGCGACGACCGCGGCGTCGAGGGCGTGGACGTCGGCGTCGTAGACCTCGAGCGCCAGCGGGACGCGCGTGCGCGGGTGCACCTCGTCGAGCCGCTGGCCCGCCTCGGCGCGCGCGGTCACGTGGGCGAGGTCGAAGAACGGATGGCGGTAGAGCAGCTGCGCGGCGATCGCCCCCGCGTAGCCGACGGCGCCCAGCACGGCGACCCTAGCCACGCAGCGTCCCTTCGAGCTGGTCGCCGACCGCGGCGACGATCCGCTCGCGCACCGGCGCGATCTCCTCGTCGGTCAGCGTGCGGTCGGCGCGGAACTCCAGCCGCACCGCGAGCGACGTCTGCCCTTCGCGCGCGTAGACGTCGAAGACGCTCACGTCGCGCAGCAGCTTGCCGCCGGCGCCGCGCACGACCGCGACCAGGTCGGCCGCGGTCCGCCCGGCGGGGACCCAGAACGCGAGGTCCTGGCGGATCGACGGGAAGCTCGTGAGGTCCTCGTAGTGGGGCGCGAGCACGGCGTGGCGCACCATGACGTCGAGGTCGAGCTCGAAGCCGGCGACGCGCTCGAGGTCCCATTGCGCGGCCACCGCGGGGTGCAGCTCGCCGAGCCAGCCGGCGTCCTCGCCACCGCAGCGCACGACCGCGGAGCGGCCGGGATGCAGGAACGGGCGTTCACCGCGCGCGACGTCCCACGGCACGCGCAGCGCGTCGAGCATGGTCGCGAGCACGCCCTTGGCGGCGAAGAAGTCGGCGCTCGGCGGCTCCGGGTCGCGCCACGACGGCGCCCGCAGGCGGCCCGTCAGCAGCGCCGCGAGGTGCTGGCGCTCGTCCGGCAGCGGCGTCGCGCGCGCCTCGGCGGCGGTCGGCTCGCGCCGGTGCGGGCGGTCGAAGTACACGGCGCCTTCCTCGAACAGCCGCACGTCCTCGGCGCCGCGCGCGCGGTTGTGGCGCACGGAGGCCAGCAACGAGCCGAGCAGCGTCGTGCGCATCTCGCTCAGGTCCTCCGAGAGCGGGTTGCGCAGCCGCACCGCGGGCACGTCGAGGCGCAGCCGGCGCTCGGTCTCGGGCGACTGGAAGCTCCAGCCGATCGCCTCGCTCAAGCCGGCGCCGACGAGCGCGTCGGCGGCGCGCCGGCGCAGCCGCTGGTCGGGGGTCAGGCGCCCGGAGTTGCCGTGCGAGGGCAGCGTCGCGGGGATCTTCTCAAGGCCCCACAGGCGCGCGATCTCCTCGATCAGGTCGACCTCGCGCGTGACGTCGTTGCGGCGGAAGGCCGGAACCGTGACGTCCAGGCCGTCGCCCTCGTCGACGACGCCGAACCCGAGCCGCTCGAGCAGCTCGGCCTGGGCGCCCACCGGCACGTCGGTGCCGAGCAGCCCGCTCACCTTCTCGTCGCGCAGGCGCAGGGTGACCGGGTCCGGGCCCGGCCCGCCGACGTCGATCGTGCCGTCCACCAGCCGCGCGCCGCACAGCTCGATCATCAGCAGCGCGGCCATCGCCTGGCCGTCCGTCGCCTGCTCGGGCGCCAGCTGCTTCTCGAAGCGCCCGGAGGCCTCGGTGCGCAGCCCGAGCCGCTGCGAGGTGCGCTGCAGGTTCGGGCCGTTCCAGTTGGCGGCCTCCATCAGCACGCGGGTCGTGGTCGGCTGGACCTCGGAGCGCTGGCCGCCCATCAGCCCGGCGATCGACGTCGGGCCCTCGTCGTCGCAGATGACGCAGACGTCGGGATCCAGCGGGCGCTGGACGTCGTCGAGCGTGAACATCGTCTCGCCCGCGCGGGCCCGGCGCACGATCAGGTGCCCGCCGGCCACGAGGTCGAAGTCGAACGCGTGCAGCGGCTGCCCGGTCAGCAGCATCACGTAGTTGGTGATGTCGACGACGTTGTTGATCGGGCGCTGGCCGCACGCCGTCAGGCGCGCCTTCAGCCACGCGGGCGACGGGCCGAGCTTGACCTCCTCGAACAGCCGCGCGGTGAAGCGGGGGCACAGGTCGGGCGCCTCGACGTCGACCCGCACGCCGGCGACGTCACCGTTCGTGCCGGGGTCGTCGAGCCACGGCGGCGGGCTCAGCGGCGCGCCGGTGGCGGCGTGGACCTCGCGCGCGACGCCGTAGATCGACAGGCAGTCCGGCCGGTTGGGCGTGATCTCGAGCTCCAGCACATCGGTGGCGATCGGCAGCACCTCGGCCAGCGGCGTGCCCTCGAGCAGGCCGTCCTCGAGCACCATGATCCCGTCGTGGTCGGTGCCGATCGCGACCTCGTCCTCGGCCAGGATCATGCCCTCGGACACCACGCCGCGCAGCTTGGAGCGCTTGAGCCGCGTGCCGTCGGGCATCACCGCGCCGGGCAGCGCCACCGCGACGGTCTGGCCCGCGGCGACGTTGGGCGCGCCGCACACGATCTGCGCCGTGTCGCCCTCGCCGGTCGAGACCATGCAGACGCTCAGCCGGTCTGCGTCGGGATGCTGCTCGCGGCTCAGCACGCGCCCCACCACGAAGTTGTCGAGCGCCGTGACCCCGTGCGTGTAGACGCGCTCGGCCTCGGTGCCGGTCATCGCCAGGCGCACCGCGAGCGCGGACGCCTCGAGCCCCGGGTCGACGTAGTCGGTCAGCCAGAACAGGGGCAGCTTCATCCGCCAGCTCCGCATGCGCGCGCCCGCGCCGTCGTTGGTGTCGAGCCGGTCGTGCCTCTCATCCGAATTGTCCCAGGAGTCGGAGGTCGTTCTCGAAGAACATGCGCAGGTCGGGCACGCCGTGCTTGAGGAACGCGATCCGCTCGATCCCCATCCCCCACGCGAAGCCCTGGTGGCGCTCGGCGTCGTAGCCGGAGTCGGCGACGTAGCCGTAGAGGTTCGGGTCCACCATCCCCGCGCCGAGGATCTCGATCCAGGCGGTGCCCTTGCACAGCGGGCAGCGCGAGCCGTCTCCCAAGAAGCCCTGGCGGCAGTTGAAGCAGCTCACGTCGACCTCGATCGAGGGCTCGGTGAACGGGAAGTAGTGCGGGCGCAGGCGGACGTCGCGGTCCTCACCGAAGATCGCGCGGGCGAACGCGAGCAGCGTGCCCTGCAGGTCGCCGAGCGTCAGGTCCTCGTCAACCGCCAGCCCCTCGACCTGGTGGAACTGCGGCGTATGCGTCGCGTCGTTGTCGGGCCGGTAGACGCGCCCCGGGACGATGATGTAGAGCGGCGGCGGGCCGAGCTCCATCGCGCGCACCTGCATCGGCGAGGTCTGCGTGCGCAGGACGACGTCGTCGGCGACGTAGAACGTGTCCGACTGCGCCCGCGCCGGGTGCTCGGGCGGGTGGTTGAGCGCGTCGAAGTTGTAGTAGGCGAGGTCGATCTCCGGCCCCTCCAGCACGCGGTAGCCGAGGCCCACGAACACGTCCTCGATCTCGCGCCGGGTGGCGGTGAGGATGTGCAGGTGACCGGCGGGAGGGGCGGGCGAGCCGGGCAGCGTGACGTCGACGACGTCGGCTGCGAGCCGCGCCTCGAGCTCGCCCGCGGCGAGCGCATCGCCGCGTGCGGCGACGGCGGCCTCGATCGTCCGGCGCGCCTCGTTGGCGCCCTTGCCGACCGGCCCGCGCTCGGCCGGCGGGAGCTTGCCGACGTCGCGCAGCAGGTTCGGCAGCTCGGCCTTGCGGCCGAGAAAGCGCACGCGGACGTCCTCCAGCTCAGCGGTGGAGGACGCGGCGGCGACCGCCGCCTCCCCCTCGGCGCGCAGCGCGGCGATCCGGTCGGCGGTACTCATGGGCGCGTGATCCTAGTTAGCTCGTAGAGGGCGACGGTGGCCGCCATGGCGGCATTGAGCGAGTCGGCATGGGCGATCGGGATGTGGGCGACGGCGTCGCAGGCGGCGAGGATTGCGGCGGGCAGCCCGTCGCGCTCGGCGCCGACCAGGAGCGTCGCGCCCGCGCCCGGCATCGCCGCGAGCAGTTCGTGCAGGGGCACTCCGGCGCGGGCGGCGAGCGCGACCCGCGGCCCCGGGAGCTCCGCGACCGAGCGCACGCGGGCCACGGGCACGCTGAACAGCGCGCCCATCGACGCGCGCACGGCCTTGGGCCCGAACGGGTCCGCGCTGCCGGGCCCGAGCGCGACCGAGCCCGCGCCGAAGGCCAGCGCGGCGCGGATGACCGTGCCGACGTTGCCGGGGTCGTTGACGCCCCAGAGCGCGACGCAGCACGGGCCGGCGGGCGCCGACCAGCGCTGCGGGTAGACCGCCAGCGCGCGCGTTCCGGAGCCGAGCTGGCTGAACTGCGCCAGCACGTGCGGCGCGACGGGGACGCCCGCCAGCCCGCTGCCGCTGGCCGCGTAGCGCGCGTTCGCATGCCAGCCCGCGGCGTCGGCCGCGGCCAGCAGGTCCTCCCCCTCGGCGACGAACTCGCCCAGCTTGTCGCGCCAGCGCCTTCCGGCGAGCTTGCGGACCTCCTTGAGCGCTTCGTTGTGGGGGCTGGTGATCTCGGTCATGAAACGAAAAAGGGCGCCGCTCCGGTGGAGGGGCGCCCTGGAAAGGACTCGGCGGTGTGCGGGGTTGGCTAGGCCGCCGAGGCCTCGCGGGCGCGCTCGACGAATCGGCGGAAGGTCTCAGGGTCGCGCACGGCGATGTCGGCCAGCACCTTGCGGTCCAGCTCCACGCCGGCCAGCGCCAGCCCGTGGATGAACGTGCCGTAGGACATGCCCTCGGCGCGCGCCGCGGCGTTGATGCGGGTGATCCACAGGCGGCGGAAGTCGCGCTTGCGGTTGCGACGGTCGCGGTACGCGTACGCGTCCGCCTTCATCATCGCTTCCTTGGCGCGCTTGTAGGAGGAGTTCGCCTCCCCGCGGAAGCCCTTCGTCCGCTCCAGGACCTCGCGGCGCTTCTTGCGCGCGTGCACGCTGCGCTTGACGCGGGTCATCGCCCGTTGCCTCCCAGCAGCTTCGTGACGACCTTGCGGTCGGCCTTCGAGATCTCCCGATCCAGCTGCATCTCGCGCTTGCGCTTCGGCGACTTCTTCTCGAGGATGTGGCTCGAGAAGGCGTGCCGGCCCTGGAGCTTGCCGCTCCCGGTCTTCTTGAAGCGCTTCTTTGCGCCGGAATGAGACTTCATCTTGGGCATAGCCGGCGGCGGAGTATAGCCGGGGTCGCCCGGGAGTTGCCCGGAGCCCCGCAGACGGCTCAGGGTGACTCGAGCACGACGATCGGGATCACACGCCCACCGGTCCGCGCCTGGTAGGCCGCGTAGCCCGAGTAGTGGTCGCAGACGACGGCCCACAGCCGCTCGCGCTCCTCGCGTCCGGCGATGCGCGCCCGCATCGGGCGCCGTTCGCCGTTGACCGTGACCGCCACGTCAGAGTGGGCCCGCACGTTGTGAAACCACGCCGGGTGTCGCGTGGCGCCCGCCTTGGACGCGACCAGCAGGATCGCGCCACCGGCCTTCGTCCCCAGCAGCGGGGTGGTCCGCTCGATCCCGCTCTTCGCGCCGCGCGCGTGAAGCAGCACGTAGGTCTGCCCGATGCCGGTCGAGAGCCGCCCGCGGCTGAACCGCAGCAGCGGCCGGTCGATCGACGGCAGGACGTTGATGAACAACCAGCCGCCCGCTCGGGTCTGCGCGAACGCCTGCAGGACCCGATCGAAGCGAGACTTCTCTGACTGCGGACGGTAATCGCGCATCCGCTCGACGGTACACGCCCGTCGCTCCGCGGGCCGACCGTTCCGCGGCCTCCGGGCCCGCGGCTTCGCGTCGCCGCCCATCGCACGCAGCCCCCTGTAACCGTCTGTCGCGACCCTGGCCAGCGCGGCGGCAATCCAGTGTCGTGATGGACCAGTTCGGTTGCGCGGACCGATCACAACCGCACGCTCGTAGCCGCGCCCCGAGCGGTCGAGTTTGGCACGTTCGGCGGGTGCGCCAACTGGACTGCCTCAGGGGACACTGAGTCACCACACCCCCCTCGCCGCCCGCGGCGGAACGATCCCACACCGCCGGATCTGCGCCAGCGTATCGCGGGGCGTTTGAACCGCTCGCGCGCGAGGGGGCACCGTGGCCGGCCGAATACTGACGCAACGCCGAGTATGCGGGTTCGTACTGACGAGGCGGCCGGTGCGGGGGCCGATTCGACGTTCATGTCTGGGCTGATGATCGTTCCCAGCGCGCGCCTGGTCTCGCCGGAACTCCAGGCTGAGTTCGGACCCATTCCGCCGGCGCTGATCCCGATGGACGGGCGGCCGCGGTGCAGTACATCCTCGACGCGGCGCCGGAGGGCACGCGCGCGGTGATCGCGGCGCATGACGGGATCGATCTCCTGACCGACGCGATGCGGCGCTCGGACGGACCGCCGGTGCTCGACGTCGGCGACACGGCGTCGCTCGGGGAGACCCGTCGCGACGGCGCTGGCGATGACCCGGCGACCGGATGACGATCGCGTCGTCGTGAACTTCGCCGACACGCTGGTCGCGGATCTCCCGGCCCACGGCGACGCCATCGCCTACCGCGTGCAGGCCGACTCGTATCGCTGGACCGCGTTCACCGCCGACGCGTGCGTCGGCATCCGCTGCGTGGTGGAGAAAGGGTTCGAGAAGCCCGCGGAGACGGCATCGGTCTTCACGGGCGTGTTCGCGTTCGACGACCCCGGGCTGTTCGAGCGTGAGCTGGCGTCGGCGCTTGCGCAACCACCGTCGTCGATCGATCCGCTGTATGTCGCGGTCGCGTCTTATGTCCGCGCGCGCGGCGGGCCGGACGCGCTGTTCGAGACGCGGGCGTGGCACGACTTCGGGCACGTCGACACCTACTACCGCACCCGCCAGCGGCTGCTGATCGACCGGCGGGCGTTCAACGACGTCGCGGTCGACGCCGGCCGCGGCGTGATCCGCAAGACGAGCACGAACGCCGTCAAGCTGCGGCGCGAGCGCGACTGGTATCTCGGCTTGCCCGCGCATCTGGGGTGTGTCGCGCCGCGCGTGTTCGGGAGTGGCGAGAGCGCGGAGGGCGCGTTCCTGGAGCTGGAGTTCTACGGCTATCCGCCGCTCGCCGACGCCTATCTGTACGGCGCGTGGGACCTCGGCGCCTGGGCGCTGGCCCTGCAGGCGGTGCGCGCTGTCGAGCAGCGGCTGCACCATGAGCGCGCGCCGGTCACCGGCGCCGTCTCGGAGGCGATCCTGCGGGCGATGTACGAGGACAAGACCAGCGAGCGCCTCGGCGCCGTGATCGAGGACCCGTCGTTCGCCCCGCTGCGCGGCGAGCTGGACGCCGTGATCGACGTCCTGCCGGCGCTCTCCGACGCCGTCGGGCTGTGTGATGCCCGGCCGCTGGGCATCGTGCACGGCGACCTGTGCCTGTCGAACATCCTCTACGACCGTCGCAACGGCATCGTGCGCCTGATCGATCCCCGCGGCGACTTCGGCGGGCTCGCGCTGCACGGCGATCCGCTCTATGACTACGCCAAGCTGGCCCACAGCATCCGCGGCGACTACGACCACCTCGTCCGCGGGCTGTTCGACCTCGACCTCGGCGACCACGGCGTCCGGCTCGACGTCCACGTCACGCCGCGCCAGCGGACGGTCAAACAGCTCTTCGAGCGGCGCATGGCCGAGTGGTTGGGCGATCAGACCGCCCGCGTCGAGCTGATCGAGGCGCTGCTGTTCTTGACGATGGTGCCGCTGCACGCCGATCGCCCGCGCTCGCAGCTCGCGTTCCTCGTCCGCGGCATCGAACTCGTGAGCGGCCTGAGCGCCCGCCTCGGGATCGCCCCGCACGAGCTGGCGACGGTGCGATGACCGCGGTCGTCGTGACGATGGCGGGTGAGAGCCGGCGCTTCCGCGATGCGGGGTACAGCACACCCAAGTACCGGCTGCGGGTCGGCGGACGCTCGCTGTTCGCGTGGTCGATCGCGAGCCTGCGCTGGTATCTCGAGAACGGCGCCCGGCTCGTGCTCGTCGGCCGTGCCGACGACGAGGGGCTGGACACGTTCGTCGCGAGCGAGTGCGAGCAGCTCGGTCTGCAACGACCCGCGCTCGTCCGCCTCGGCCGCAGCACCAGCGGCCAGGCCGAGACGGTGCTCGCCGCCGAGCCGCATGTAGCCTCCAATGAGCAGATCGTGATCTTCAACGTCGACACGCACGTGCGTCCCGGGGCCCTCGCCGGCGACACGCTGCGCGGCGACGGCTGCATCCCGTGCTTTCCGGGCACCGGAGACGGGTGGAGCTTCGTCGCCTGCACCGCCGAGCGGCGCGTGAGCGCGGTGCGCGAGAAGCAACGCATCTCGCCGCACGCATCGGTTGGCCTCTACGTCTTTCGCGATCTCGACCTGTATCGCCGCGCGTATGCCGCCACGCCGCCCACCGAGGTCTCACCCGGCCGCTGCGAGCGTTACGTCGCGCCGCTCTATCAGCCGCTGATCGAGCTTGGATGCGAGATCCGGATGACGTCGCTGCTCGCCGCCGACGTGACGCCGCTGGGCACGCCGGCACAGGCCGCCCTGGTCGGCGCGCTGGAGTAGCGAGTCCGATGGCCCCGCGGCTGTGCGTCTCGATTCCGGTCCACCAGCGACCGGACGTGGTGCTCGACCAGATCGAGAACATCCGCGCGTTCCTGCCCGCCGACACGCTGATCGTCCTGCACTGCTCGCAGACGCTGGCGGCACCCGAGCAGCTCGCGCGCATCATGCCCGAAGGCGTCTACGTCAACGACGTCTCGCTGCCCACCTCCTGGGGCGACACCAACCAGGCGCACAACAGCAACTTCCACTTCATCGACGCCCGCGAAGACTTCGACGCGATCCTCTTGCATGCCTCCAACGACCTCTACGTCCGGTCCGGAGTCGAGCAGCGCGTGGCCCAGGCCGACGCCGGCATGCATCTCAACCGCGTCGTCCCGGAACAGCGCAGCCAGTCCCACACCCAGGACGTCGGAGTGGCCGCGGCGCACGAGCCGCTGCAGCGCCTCGGTCACGGCACCGTCTATCACTCCCAGCCCGAGGGGATGTTCTTCGAGCGTTCGCTGTTTCGCCGCATGGTGCGCGACATCGAGGCGACCATGGGCACCGGCCCCGCGCACTTCACCTCGAACGACGCGTTCTGGGGACCCGAGCACTACAACCACTCCACTGCCGCGAGCGTGCTCACGACCTCGATCGTCCCGCCGATCCTCTACTCCGAGGTGCAGGGAACCGCCGAGACGCGACCGATGTCCCAGTCGGTCGTCATGGCGATCCGCGAGGGGCGCTTCGCCGAGCGCCCGTATCGCGACCCCAACGATTCCCCGCTCGCGGTCCCGGGCGTCGATGTCGGACCGCCCTTCTGGCTCTACGACTTCGACCATCTGTACGCCGTCAAGCGCGTGCCGCGCGATTACGAGCATCCCCTGCGCGCCTTCATCCGCACGCTCGCGCGCGCGAATGCACCCGGCCTGCGCTGGCCCTCCCCCGTGACCAGCCGCGGCATGACCCTCGTCGCGATGGGCGACGAGATCGGCAGGGACCCCGGGCTGCTCGCCGCCGTGGCCGCCCACCTCACCGCCGAGGACCCGGCGACGATCGCGATCGGCGTCCCCACAGGCAGATCGCCGGCCCAGGCCCGACGGGTCATCAACGCCATCCGCCGCCTCGGACTGGACGACGACCGCTCCGTCGACATCGAACTGAGCGCGCTGAACCCCGGCGAGTTCGGCGTATCTGAGCTCCTGGGGCAGGCCGACGCGCTCGTCACCGAGCAGGTCTGGCCCGGCCCGGCAGCCCACCTGCTGCGCATCGGGCGATCGAACGCCCCCGACGTCCGCTCCCTGCTCGAGCACCGGCGCACGACCTCCCGCGCCGGCTCCGCGCCGGCTGGGCACGAGTGACACGTCTAGGACAGGTAGCCGTTGCGACGGAGCGCCCTCACTAGGCGCTTGCGGAACGCCGCGGCGGGCTTCGGCGTGCCGAGCCTGCCCTGCGCGATCAGGCGGTCGAGCCGCTTGATCGCGAACGCGCCCCGGCCGAGCATGTACTGGTCCGCGACGTAGGCGATCACCTCGCCGCGCAGGCGCGGGGTCTGCCCGCTCACGATGGCGTGGATCTCGGATGCGCGCTCGCGCAGGTCGTCACGCACCTCCGCGCGCCCGTCCGTCCGGCTCACGTCGATCAGCCTCGCCGGGGCCGCGTACTCGAACACCCGCGCGGGCGGCGTCTCGAACCCCGGCTGGACGTCGTCGAAGCGCGTGTCCTCCCCCACGATCTGCAGCTTGCCGTGGTGGCGGGCGAGCGTCACGTACCCGCCGTTGCGCGTGATCGTCAGGCTCGTGTTCACGGGCCCGTGGCCGGCCAGCCAGCTGAGCGTCGCGCTGACGGCGCCGGCGGACGTGGTCTGCGTACCCGCGGTGACGCCGGCCTGGGCGCTCGCGGGCACGAGCAGGGCGACGGCGGCGAGGAGCGGAAGCGATCTCTTCACCGTCCGAGCGTCCCCGGCCGCCCGCCGGCCGGCAATCGGGGCCTGACCCCGGACTTACGGCGGAGTTTCCCCGGTGCAGGCTGGGCGCCGACGCTTCGGCCGCTTCGCTGCCCCCGGCCGCCTGGCGTCTCCTTCGTCACCCAGATCGCGTAACGACGAAGGCATCGACGCCGCTCAGGAAGAGGCGCTGTCGGCGCCGCAGCGCAGCAGGACGTCGTCGGACAGGTCGATGATTCTGGGGAATGTCCAGCGCCCGACGACCTGAATCGCGGGCGGGTCGACGGAGTCGCCGTCGTCGGTGATTGGCGGGCACAACGTCCGCGTCCCCGATGCGACGTCGAGATCGTCGATCCGGTTGCCCTGGAACGCACCGCCGGGCTGGCCGGTGTCGATTCGCCACGACAACGGATCCTCGCTCTTGCGCCGTCCAAGCGGTTCGCCCCCGATCGCAACCCACTTCACAGGCCGGGAGGCCGCGCAGATCCGTTCGCGCATGCACGTCATCCGCCAGCCTTACGGCATCGCCGCACTCCGAGCGGTCGGCAACAAGGTCTGGGACGTTCTCAGCAAGGACGGTCCCTTCGTCGATTGGACCGGGAATGAGGCCTGCACCATGTCGGACGCCTATCGCTCGGAGATCACGCTCTACGCCGACTCAACGGCGGCGGACGTCCGCGAAGTCCGTCGACGGGTCGCCGAATTCGGTGATCGCGTGCGTGTCGGGGGAGTCGACCGACATCTTGACGACACCGTCGACTGACCCCAACGGAGGACAAGAGGCCACACCGCGCGCCGACCGACACAGGGCCGAAGTGCCGTCGTTCGGAGGACCCTAGCGAGCGAGGAAGAAGGCCCCGGTGCCGTCCTGGACCACTCGGGCGCCGCGCCGCCGCTCGAGGTCCGTGACTCGCCGCGCGAAGGCAAGCAGCACGATGCCAATCGCGGCGAAGAGAAGACCTAAGGCCCACGTGAATCGCGTCGGATCGAGTACGGCGACCAACAGCGCGATCGCCGACCCGGAACAGCTCACGACGATGCGCCACGCCCGCCTGCCAATCGACGCCTCCACGGCGTCGGTGTCGGTCAGATAGGACGGCCGGCGGCGCAGCCACCAGACGAGGCAACCGAGCCCCCCGAACCCGATCGCCGCCAGTCCGGCCGCGAACCGGTCCACCCGGGGTTCGCCGCTGGCCAGCGCCACAATGGTCATCACGATCCCAGCCGCGACCGCGCTCGCTCCTCCCCGGCGAGACGTCTCGACGACCCGGAACACGGTACGAACGGTGCCCCAGACACCGTCGACATCCGACACGTCGACGAAGGTCTTAGATCGGGACCATCGGCGCGCAAAGGGCGGTGATCGGGCATGGTGCCGCGACGCGACAGCGCCCGCGCTGCGTGGGATCGTGTGCTGATGGCCGATGAGGGACTCGACGCGTTGCTGGCCGAGCAGGTCGCCTACTACCGCGCCCGCGCCGGCGAGTACGACGCAACGTACCCGCTGGACGAAGCCGCCGACGCCGACGCGCGCGGGCGACTCAGCTCGGCGCTGGAGGAGCTTGCGCCGTTCGGGCGGGTGCTGGAGTTGGCGTGCGGCACCGGTCAGTGGACGGTCGAGCTGGTGCGCCACTCGAGCGCGGTGACCGCCGTGGACGCGTCGCCGGAGGCGCTCGCGATCTGCCGGAGGCGCGTCGATCCGCAGCACGTCACGCTCGTGCAGGCCGACCTGTTCGCCTGGCGCCCCCACGAACGCTACGACCTGGCGTTCTTCGCGGCCTGGCTCTCGCACGTGCCGCCCCAGCGCTTCGATGCCTTCTGGGCGCTCGTCGCCAAGTGCCTGACCCCGTCCGGGCGTGCGTTCGTCATCGACGAACTGCCCGCGGTGGCCGCGCTCGAGTGCCAGGCCTCAGACCAGCCCGCTCCCGCGGTGCATCGGAGTCTCACCACCGGTCGCAGCTACCGGGCGATCAAGGTGCTCTACGGGCCCGACGACCTGCGCCGGCGCCTGAGGACGCTGGGCTGGGAGGCGGACGTTCGCACCGTGGGCGAACGCTACTTCTGCGCCATCATCCGCAGGGCCGCCCTGGACAGCGAAGAGTCCTAGGCGTTCGCCGGCGCGGAGGCGAGCGGGTGGCCCGATCGGCCCGAAACCCCCGCCGGAGCGTGGATCGCGGGCCGCGGCCGTCCGCTACGAGGTCTTCTCGCGCACCGGGCCGAGCATCATCGTCATGTTGCGGATTTGGCTCTAGCGCGCCGTACCAGCGACTTTGGTCACGCCCTTGGACACAGCCGCCGCGATGTAGCTGTCCAAGCGCGCCCGCCTCGTCCTCGGACCGGGAACAGGTGCCCGTAGCGGTCGAACGTGATCTGGATGCTGGAGTGCCCCATCAGCACCGTGACGGCCTTCGCGTTCAGGCCCGACGCGATCAGGTAGGACGCGAACGTGTGCCGGCCCTCGTGCGGCGTGATCCGCTCCATCTCGGCCGCGGCCCACGCCTTGCGCACCCGCTTCGCCTGCTTGTTGTACTCGACCGCACCGCCCATCGGCCCGCGCACCACACGCCCGGTGGTCGGCTTGCCCTGGCGCAGCCACTCGCGCCGGAGGATCGGCCGCAGCGCCTTGATGATCGGCAGCGTCCGGATGCCCGCCTTCGTCTTGGACTTGCGCACGTGCAGCCGACCACGTTCGAGTCGACCCAGCGCCAATCCAACGGCTCGCGCTCGCAGTTGCGCAACCCCGCGTAGAGCGCCAGCGCGAGTCGAGCTCGTCGCACGCGTAGCACTTGTCCGAGCCGTCGAGCGCCGCCAGGAGCTGCTGCGCCTCCTTTGGCGACGCGATCCGATCGCGGGCCTTCTCGTCGCGCGCCGGCATCTCGAGGCCTCGCACGGTGTTGGCCGGGATACGCGCGGACCGGCGCGCACGCCCAGCGGTAGAGCGCGCCCAGCGCCGAGAGGATCACCTGCAGCGAGTTGCGCGCCAGCGGTCCCCGCTCGTCGCTCCCACGATGGAGCGCGTCGACGAGCAGCTGCCAGTCCTGCGCGCTCAACGTGGCGGCTGTCCGGTCGGCGTACTCGCCGAGCACATGGCGCTCGATGTTCTCCTCGTACACGTCGAGCGTCCGCGGCGCGTAGGCCTCACCACCGCGCTTGGCGATCGCACCCGAGCGCGCGCCGGCGAGCCAGCGCTCCCACAGATCGCGGAAGGTGTCCTCGCTCGCGGCCGCCCCTCCCCCGCGCCGGCGGTCGGTCTGCCAGTTGCGCGCCTCGGCCTCGCTGTGCACCACGTGCGACCACTGCGGCTTCCCGCGCTCGTCGCGATAGCGGACCCGGTACGAGCGACGGCACCGGCAGCGGCCGCCGGTGTCGCCCGGGCACGGCACGCTGTCGCCGTTGCGGTCCTTGACCATGCTGTGGCGGACCTGGATCCCGGGGTACTTCGTCCGATGCCACTTCATGCCGCGAACCTCGCCTCGTCCTGCGCCCACCGCTCCAGCTCGCGCGGCGGCACCAGGCGCAGGCGCCCGCACCGCACCAGGCGCAGCCGCGGCTGCACGTACCGCTCGAAGTGATCGAGCGACATCGACAGCTGCTGCGCCGCCTCGACGCGCGTCAGCAGCACCTTGTCCGGCCCCCCGCCGCCGGACGGCCGTCTCTGCGTGCCCATCACACAGCCTCCCCGTGCTCATGGTTTGCCCTGCTCGCCTCGTCTCTCGCGGCCTCTCGCGCGAGCCGGCGGTGTTCGCGGGCTCGCGCGTGGGCCGACCTCGCCAGGAGCGCGTCTCCGGCTCTGCGGTAGCCGCGTCCGGCGTAGGTCCACTCGCTGATGTGGAGCAAGTTGTGGTCACTTTTCGCCGAGGCCTCGCCGCCGGCCGTCGAGTGGGACGCGGCGTGCTGGGCGCGCGCCTCGCGCAGCGCCTTGAACGTCGTGGAGAACCGCCGGCTCTTGGTGAAGCAGTGGCCGCCGAAACCGAACTGATGCGCCCAGCGCCTGACCCGCGTCGTGTCGATCTCCTCGCGGTCGCCCGCGTCCCAGGCGGCGACGATCAGCCGCTTGGCATGCTCGCGGCAGCGCAGCCCGCGAAGCTCGCGCTTGTCCTCGATCCGGTGGCCGACGCCGCCGGCGTCCTCGGTCGACTTGGTCGCGTACTTGGCGATGTAGCCGGCCACGCGCGCGGCCTCGGCCGGGTGCTGGCCCAGGTCGAGCGCCCGGACCTCGTGCTGCCCACCCCAGGCGTACGGCTCGGCGTGTGCGGCCTCGGCGGGCACGCCGACCTTGGGGAGCGCGGCGGTGATTGCGTCCGCGAGCAGCTGCGCGTCAAAGCGTGCCGGCGGCGGGACCAGCTCGTCGCCCTGGCCGTCGAGCCGCCAGACGATGTGGAAGTGGACCACGCCGCGGCGCTGGAACTCGGCGACCTTTACGTATGCGACGCGGACCAGCTGGCGTGCGCGCTTCTGCGTGATGCCGGCCTGCCGCGCGAGCTCGCGCTCCACGTAGGTCCGGGTGCGCTTGAACAGCCGGCCGACGTTGAGGTTCCACAGCGCGCAGCGCTCGTGGTCGAAGCAGTCCGGGCAGATCGCCTCCCCAAGGCACGGATCGTCCTCGGCGTGCTTGCGGTTGCAGGCCAGCGAGCGGCCGTGCGGGCACGTCTCGCCGCGGGCGCGCGGGCGACAGGGGAGCCGCCGGCCATCGGCGGTCTCGCGGATCGTGTGCACCGGCCCCAAGCTCGGCGCGGTGAAGGTCGCGAACACCAGCGGATGCCCCGCGACCGTCTCCGGAACGCCCTTCCCGCCGCGCAGCCCGGAGACGACGAGCTGCCAGGCGTCGCCGCGGTAGACGTCTGAGCACGGCCCGCACCGGCTCGCGCGCCGATTGCCACACGGCGTGAGCAGTACCCCGTCCGGCTCGGCCTCGGAGCTGAACTCCCACACGACCTCGCCCGTCGCCGGGTCGGCGTCACGCGACGCGCCGCGCAGGCGCACCGGATGCTCGCAGCCGCGGGCGCGCTCGACCCAGCGCTCGTACCGGCTCCCGGTGTCCGGGTCGTTGACGCGCTCGACGACGTCGCGCGCGCCCCGCAGGTCGAACGGCTCGGGCGCGCCAGTCACGCGTCGGTCCTCCGCTGCTGCGCAGCGCGCCGGGCGAGCGCGTCGACCTGGGCGTCGTCGAGGTAGTAGCCGCGCATCCGGACGGGCAGCCCGTCCTCGGCGAGCAGGTAGCCCGATCCCGCGCTGACTCGGCGCGATCGTGGCGGAGTTATGACCCAGGCTCGCCCAGCCCTGGCCGAGGATCGTGTCCGAGGCCTGCGGGGTCGTGCACCGCATAGCGAGCCGGAAGCCGAACAGGTCTCGCAGCGACGACGGCACCACGTCCGCCGCCGGCTTCTGCGTCGCGGCGACGACGATGATCCCGGCCGCGCGCCCGCGTGCCACCAGGTCGCGCAGCAGCTCAGCGAACCGCGTCCGCTGCTTCTTGCTCCTCGCACGGTGAGGTAGAACGCCAGCTCGTCGCACGGCGACCACGTGCAGCGGCAGCCCGTCCCTCGCGCGTGATCTTCCGCGCTCCGCGATCGAGCAGCTCTCGATAGCGCGCCTCCAGCTCGAGCTGCACGACTCTCGAGGACCGTCGATCGCCTCAGCGACGCTCGGACCCGCGAACAGCTCCGCGCAGCGCGACCATGCCGCCAGCTCCACCACCTTGCCGTCGAGCAGCCACAGCCGCGCCTCGGGGTCCATCGCCGCCGACGCCAGGACGAGCGACAGCGCCGCGCTCTTGCCCGCGCCCGGCTCGCCGCCGAGGAGCAGGTTGCGCTCGGGCAACGCCATCCGCACGGTCTGGCCGAGCTCGTCGACGCCGACCGGGATCGCGCTCCCACAGCGACAGCGGGCCCGACGCTCGGCGAGCGGCCACGTCGGCATCGACGCCGTCCAGTGGATCGCGTCGCACGAGTAGTGCCGTCCCGCGGGCGGCGTGCTTGGGGTCGCGCCAGACACGGACCTCGCGCGCGCCGAGGCAGGCCGCCAGCTGCTCGGCGTGCTTGGCCACGTGCGGGATCGAGGAACCGCGCGAGCAGCGGACGTGGACCAGCTCGCCCGCCGGCACCTGCCGACACGGCCCGCGGCGACGCGCGGCAGCCCGACGTCGAGCCACGCGCGCCGCCACCGTCGCCGCACATTCGCGGCGCGCAGCCCGCGCGTCGAGCGCGCCGCGCGAGCCAGCGGCAACAGGATCGTCGTGGCTGCGATGACGAGAATCAGAGCGCCGAGCCCAGGATCGAGCGTGCCGGCAAGCAGCCGCCATGCCTCGACGAGCGCGGCGACCAGGAGCGAGCTCCAGCCGCCAGCGCCACAGCGCCGTGACCGCGCCGCCCGCGAGCGCGAGCCAGTCCGCGATGTTGTTGCTCGCCCGCCGCACGTGATGTCACCCTCGAAGCGCTCCAACATCCCGGCGTCGCGAGCGCGCACTCGATCCGCAGCAGCTCGTCGGCCTGCACGGCGGCCAGCGTTGCCGCGGCGGCCAGCTCGCCCACCGAACTCCGGCGTCCCGAACAGCACCGACCTCGCCGCCGTCGGTGAACCCAGCCAGGTGCCCGAGCACGTGTCCGCGCTCGACGCGCACGGCTCGGCCACGAAGCGCCACGCTCGCGCGAGCTGCACCGTCGCGCGCAGCATCACGCCGCCGCCTTCTCGCCCGCGCAACGCTCGCCGAGCGGATCGCGGCCGCGCGGAAGGCCATCCCGTTGCGGCCCTCCATCTCCCACGCCTGCGCGGTCATGCCCTCCACCCGCACCAGCTCGGTCGCCTTCACGCCGGGATCGCCGGGCACCGCGACCTTGATGATCTCGGCCTCGTTGTCGCCCATGGCGACCAGCTGCAGCCGCCACAGCACCTCGCCGTTGGTGTCGATACGCGGCGCCCAGGCCTCGCGCGGCTTGCCCTCTTCGTACTGCTTGAGCGGCTCGGCCTCGCTGACCACGAGGAACTGCAACCGGCTCGTGTCGATCGGCAGACGCATCTGCGATGACCTCCCTAGTGAACATAGGATACGTTCTAGCGCGATCGTAGGTCGCGCTAGGTCACTCTGTCAAGCGGCAATTGCTCTAGACGTCCGCCCGGTGACCTAGCTAAGCTGTTCGCATGCAGCCGCTCGACGACGCCGACAAGCGGCCGCCGTTCAAGAAGATCGCTAACTCAATTCGCGCCGCAATCCTCACCGGCGAGTTCGAGCCAGGCGCTCAGCTCCCGCCCGGGCGTGAACTGGCGGAGTTCTTCGGCGTCGCACCGATGACGGTCCAGCAGGCCGTCCGCGTCCTGCGCGACGAGGGATTCGTCACCAGCCGCGTCGGCAGCGGCGTGTTCGTCAGCAACCAGCCGGCCGCGCCCGAGAACGGTCAGCGCGAGCATCCCCTGTCCGGCGTCGGCGACTTCCTGCACGAGATGGGCCAGCTCAAGCGCCTGCCGCGCGCCGGCTGGCCGTTCGCCGGCATCCCCGACCCGGAGTCCGTCGCCGAGCACTCCTTTCGCGTCGCGTCGTCGGCATCGCCCTCGCCGCCCTCGAAGGCGCAGACGTCGGCCGCACCGCCGCGCTGTGCATCCTCCACGACTCGCCCGAGTCCCGCATCGGCGACGTTCCCGCCGTCGGCCGCGCCTACGTCACGACCGCCTCACCCGAGGCCGTCAGCGTCCACCAGACCTCGGGCATGCCCGACGCGATCGCGAGCGTCTTCCAGGAGCTCGTGCGCGCGTACGAAGCGGAGGACACGATCGAGGGCCGCCTCGCCCACGACGCCGACAAGCTGGAAACGCTCCTGCAGGCGCGCGAGTACGAGGCCCAGGGCCACTACGACACCGCCCAATGGCAGGACTCCTCCACCGCCGCCCTGCGCACCGACGCCGGCAAGCAGCTCGCCGAAGCGATCCTCTCCACCACTCCCACGGCCTGGTGGTCCGCCTTCGGCCGCTCCTACACCGAGCTGCGCAAGCAAACCCGCGGCACCCGTGACGCGCAGAGACGCGCAACGCCGCCTCCTGCCGCCTCAGGCTGACCGGCAGCGCGAACGGCCGTCAGCAATGCACCACGGAGCGAACGGACGTCACGCGCGCCCGCGGCTCGCCGATCCTCCAGCCAGCCGGACCGTCCTCAGCGAACCACGTGCCCGCGACGCGCTCAATGCGCGCTCGCTTCGCAGCGACACGACAGGTCTCGAGCGAGAAGGTCACGTGTCCGAGGCCAGCGGCCTGATCCGTGGTTCGCGCATCGCGGAGCCGGGTGTAGCGGGTAGATCGTGTAGCCGGCCTTCCACTTCGCATAGCCCCCGAACGCCTTCCGCGTCGCCGTCCGTAGGCACGACCAGGCGCTGGCAAAGTGCTTGGCGTTTACAGCCCGGTAGTAATGACTGACCGCGTCCCGTGGCGTGACACCACACGCGGAAGCACGCGCGGGAGTCGCGACGCTCACGGCTAGTCCCGCGATGAGGGCAACCGTCATCGCGCGGATACCTGACAGACTCCGTCGCCGTCGCTTGCTCCGGTCACGGTCCTCGATGACATGCGAGTGCATCGGACGATCCGTGGCTAGCGACTCGACGTGTTGGCGCAGTGCCCGCACGTGACTGGACCAGGACCGAGCTGTTCGAGCAATCTCCGCTCCGTCCATTCACGCTCGTGCTCGGCGAACCGGTTCCGCATCAGGCAGATCGGCAGACCGTCGGCATCGGACTCGTGATACACACCCGCGCACCGCGTTCGTCGTAGGCCACCACTCGGCGGGCTGCTTCGTAATGGACGGGGTCCGCGGGTCGCTCGGTAGGTACCGGCGGAAGCGCCGTGATCTGTCGCCGCACCTCGCAGTCGGATGGCCGTCGCACGATAGGACGGCATCCAGGGCGGCTTCTGGAACTCCTCTGTGCGCTTCTCCACGAGCTCTCGCACGATCGCCGACTCGCTCTCACTGAGCTCCGGTTGCGTACGTTGGCAGACCCGGCGCGTTCGTGCGTTGCCGCGATTCCGCGCTTCAACGCCAATACCGGATCAGCGGTGGAAAGGCCTGCGACTCCGCGCCGCCAGGCGACCACTGGAGGCATCGTCAACGTGTCGCGGTCAGGACACCGTCCGCACCCAACACCGCTGCGGTCTGAGGCGATAGTCCTTACGAACTCAAGGCGGCGGCTTCGCCGCCGCGGCCGGCTGCGCGCGGCTCGCTCCGCTCGCCGTGCTCGCCGGCCACCAGGTCGAGCACGAGCCCGGTTCGAGCAGAAGCGGCTCAGCGACCAGCTCGGCGACGGTCTCGGGCGGTGCAGCGGCTCAGACGTAGCTCCGCCTCCACCCCGTCAACCGCTCGCTTCGCTCTGGCTTCCCCTTACAGCCGCTCCGCTCCGCTCTTAGCAAAGCAAAGCCCACCCATCAACCACCACCAACCCAGCCGCCCTCTCTTTCACAGATTTCACATCCCCTACCGCTCACGCGCTCTAGTCAGCCCCCATCAGTCCCCCAATTTCTCCAAGCAAAAGCCGCCCTCGCGTGAGCTACGAGGTCTTCTCGCGCACCGGCCCGAGCATCATCGTCATGTTGCGGCCGTCCTGCTGGGGCCGCTGCTCGACGACGGCGAGGTCGGTCAGCTCTTCCGCGAGGCGGTTGAGGATCATCTCACCGCGCTCGGGGTGCGCCATCTCGCGGCCACGGAACATGATCGTGACCTTGACCTTGTCGCGCGCCTTCAGGAAGCGCTCGACGTGGCCCTTCTTGGTGTCGTAGTCGTGCTGCGCGATCTTCGGCCGGAACTTGATCTCCCGGACGTTGATCTGCTGCTGGTGCTTGCGAGCGGACTTGAGCTTCTGGGCCTGCTCGTACTTGTACTTCGAGTAGTCGAGGATCCGGACCACGGGCGGCTTCGCGTCGGCGGCCACCTCAACGAGGTCGAGGTCCTTCTCCTGCGCTCGGCGCAGGGCGTCTTGGGTGCGCATGATCCCCACCTGCTGCCCCGTCTCGTCGATCAGACGGACCTCGGGCACGCGGATGCGTTCGTTGATGCGGGTGGTATCGCGCTCCGGCGGCTGCCGGTCGAACCTTCTCGGGACCGGCACTAGCTCTGATGTGCGCGCGGCGTCAAGTAAGCGGCGCGGTATGGAGACTCGTGATCAACGCAGTTGAGTATAGCGGTGTTCGCCAACCGTCAAGCCCCGTTCAAGCTGTGCCCGGCGCGGACGACTACCCCGGGTGAGCGGGACGCGGCATGGACGCCCACCGAGCTCGGCACCCGCGGGGCACGGAGGCCCACGGGTGCCACCTATCGCGCGGCCAGCAGCTCGCGCGCGCCACCCAGGTCCAGCGCGCCCTGGTCGCCCACCTTGTGGCGCCGCACCGACACGGTCCGCTCGGCGCCCTCGCGGTCGCCGACCACGAACATGTACGGGATCTTGCGCAGCTCCGCGTCGCGGATCTTGCGCCCGATCGACTCGGTGCGGTCGTCGATCTCGACGCGCGCACCCTCGAGCGCGGACTGCACCTCGCGCGCATAGTCGAGGTGGCGGTCGGCCACCGGCAGCACGATCGCCTGGACCGGCGCGAGCCAGACCGGGAACTCGCCCGCGTAGTGCTCGACGAGCATGCCGATGAAGCGCTCGAAGGACCCCATCAGCGCGCGGTGGATCATCACCGGCCGGTGCTCGGCGTTGTCGGCGCCGGCGTAGGTGAGCTCGAAGCGCTCGGGCATCACGTAGTCGAGCTGGACGGTGCCGAGCTGCCACGAGCGGCCGATCGCGTCGGTCATATGGAGGTCGATCTTGGGGCCGTAGAACGCGCCGTCGCCCTCGTTGAGCTCGTACGCGAGGCCGCGGTTGACGAGCGCGCGCTCGAGCGCCGCCTCGGCGCGGTCCCACATGTCCTCGGCGCCGATGCGCTTCTCCGGGCGCGTCGAGAGCTCCAGCCGCGGCTCGAACCCGAACTGGTCGTAGATCGCGAACCCGAACTCCAGGCAGCGCACGACCTCCTCCTCGATCTGGTCCTCGGTGCAGAAGATGTGCGCGTCGTCCTGCGTGATGTGGCGCACGCGCAGGAGCCCGTGCAGCGTCCCGGACGGCTCGTGGCGGTGCACCAAGCCCTGCTCGGAGTAGCGGATCGGCAGGTCGCGGTAGGAGCGCCGCGCGTTCTTGTAGAGCTGCACGTGCGCCGGGCAGTTCATGGGCTTCAGTCCCATCGACTGGCCCTCGACGTCCGTGAAGTACATGTGGTCGCGGTAGACGTGCCAGTGCCCGGACTGCTTGAACAGCTCGGCGTCATAGAGGATCGGCGTGTGGACCTCGCGGTAGCCGCGCTGCGCGTTCTCGGTGCGCCACAGGTCGGTCAGCTCGTTCCAGATCGCCATCCCGTTGGGCAGCCAGAACGGCGAGCCGGGGCTGAGCTCGCTGAACATGTACAGGTCGAGCTCGCGGCCGAGCTTGCGATGGTCGCGCCGGCGCGCCTCCTCGAGCCGCACGAGGTGCTCGTCGAGCTCCTTCTTGGACGCGAACGCGGTGCCGTAGACGCGCGTGAGCATCTGGCGGCTGGCGTCCCCGCGCCAGTACGCGCCCGCCACCGACGTGAGCTTGAACGCCTTCGCGCGCCCGGTGCTCGGCGCGTGCGGGCCGCGGCAGAGGTCGAGGAACTCGCCGTTGCGGTAGAGCGTGACGGTCTTCACACCTTGGTTCTTGACCAGGTCCTCGATCAGCTCGACCTTGTAGGGCTGGTCCTCGCGCAGGTAGCGGTCGATCGCCTCGGCGGTCGACACCTCCGAGCGCTCGAACGGCTCGTCGGCCTTGACGTGCTGGCGCATCCGGGCCTCGATGGCCGCGAAGTCGTCCTCGTTGAGCGAGACGCCGTCCGGGAACTCGAAGTCGTAGTAGAAGCCGTCGGCGATCGGCGGCCCGATGCTGACCTTGGTGCCGGGGTAGAGCTCGAGCACGGACTCGGCGAGCACGTGCGCGATGTCGTGGCGCAGCAGCTTCAGCGCGTCCCCGTCGCCGTCGGAGGCCGTGACGATCTCGACCGTGGCGCCGTCGGCCAGCGGCTCCGAGAGGTCGTGGATGCGCCCGTCGTCGTAGGCCGTGCCGTCGCGCTTTTCGGTGCCGTCGACGACGCGGATCGCCAGCGCCGCACGGGCGAGGCCGGGGCCGATGTCGGCGGCGAGGTCGGCGCCGGTGGCGCCGTCGGGGAGCTCACGGTGGAATCCGTCGGGAAGCTGGACGCGCATCGCGGGAGTAGGTTGACACGATGTCCGAAGAGCTGTGGCGCCGGAGCGCGGGCGAGCTGGCCGCGCTGATCGCGAGCGGCGACGTCTCGTCGCGCGAGGTGGTGGACGCGCATCTGGAGCGCATCGAGGCGGTCAACCCGCACCTGAACGCGCTCGTCGTCGTGCTCGCCGACGAGGCGCGCGCCGCGGCCGACGCCGCCGACGCCTCGGACGCGCGCGGGCCGCTGCACGGCGTGCCGTTCACGGTCAAGGAGAACATCGACGTCGCCGGGACCGCGACCACGCTGGGCCTGCCGGCGCTGGCCGAGGCGGTCGCGCCGGTCGACGCGCCGCAGGTGGAGCGCCTGCGCGCCGCGGGCGCGATCCCGATCGGGCGCTCGAACCTGCCGGACTTCGGGCTGCGCATCCACACCGACTCCTCGCTGCGCGGGCTGACCCGCAACCCCTGGGACCCGGACGTGACCGCGGGCGGCTCGAGCGGTGGCGAGGCCTCCGCGCTGGCTTCGGGCATGTCGCCGCTCGGCCTGGGCAACGACGTCGGCGGCTCGCTGCGCAACCCCGCGCACTGCTGCGGGATCGCCTCGATCAAGCCGACGCCGGGCCGCGTCCCGCACGCGACCGTGATCCCGCCTGAGGACCTCGGGCCGGCGATGCAGCTGATGGCGGTCGAGGGTGTGATGGCGCGGCGCGTGGCCGACGTGCGCCTCGGGCTGGGCCTCGTGGCCGGGATGTCGCCGCGCGACCCGCAGTCGCTGCCGGTGCCGCTCGAGGTCGAGCGGCCGGCGTCGAAGCGGGTCGCCCTGGTGCCCGAGCCGCCCGGCGGCTCGACCCACCCGGAGATCGTGGCCGCCGTGCGCCGCGCCGGCGATGCGCTCGCGGCCGCCGGCTACGACGTCGCCGAGGCGGTGCCCCCGGCCTACGAGGACGCGCTGATGGTGTGGGGCCAGTGGCTGTTCTCGGACATCCGCGCGCAGGAGGCGCTGCTGCGCCAGGTCATGGGCGCCGACGCGATGACGTTCCTCGACGGGATCGAGTCGCTGTACCCGCCGCTCGACGCCGCGGGCGTCGTGGGCGCGCTGGTCCAGCGACGCGCGATCCACCGCGCGTGGTCGCAGTTCCTGCTCGAGATCCCGCTGATCGTCACGCCGATCTGGACCCAGCCGCCGTTCCCGCACTCGTGGGACCTCACGCACGGCCCGGAGACGATGGAGCTGATGCGGCCGGTGATGCCCGCGAACCTGCTCGGGCTCCCCGCCGCCGCCGTGCCCGCGGGTGAGGCCGGCGGGCTCCCGGCCGGCGTGCAGGTGATGGGCGAGCGCTTCCAGGACCTGGCCTGCCTCGAGGCCGCCGCGGCGATCGAGGCCGCGCTGGGCAGCGCGACCCCGATCGACCCGGTGACCGCTCAGAGCACGTCTTTGGCCTGAACGCGCTTGATGTCGTAGGTGACGACGACGTCGGGCGTCTGTCCCGCGACGCCTCCGGTCATCTTCTCCAGCACGCCCGTCTGGGCGTCGACGGTCAGCGTCTCCTGGTAGTGGTTGCTGAAGTCGGTGTTGGTGATCTCGACGGTCGCGCCGACCGGCTTGGAGTGCACGTGCGAGAGCCCGGCGAGGATGTTCATCACGCCGGCGCGCACATCCGCGCGGCCGACGCCGGACACGAGCGCGTCCATGGCACCGATCCAGATCCGGTTGTCGTCGAGCGTCTGCCGGCTCGCCGGCGTCGGGGCCGGGCCCGGCCCCTTCTTGAGCTTGCGGATCTTCTCCTGCACCTTCGCGCTCGCCTGGTTCTCGGCCTCGCTCGGCGGCTTCCCGTTCGCCCAGTTGGCGTTCATCATCAGCGTGCGGCCCTTGGCGGTGTCGGTCACCGCGGTCAGCGCCGCGGTGATCTCGCGCTTGGAGAAGCTGTCGGCTGAGTCGTCGCCGGTCTCGGACGCGTTGAGCGTGAGCTCGTCGCGGGTCCGGCCGTTGTAGTAGTTGCCGTTGTCCTCGTAGAGGTCCCACCACTCGAAGTTCTTGCTCGCGTCCGGGAAGGTGTGGACGCGGTGCACGAGCGCCGCGTCGCCGGGGGGCGGTGGCGCCTGCTGGATCTTGTGCGAGAGCCGGACGAGCGCCTCGGCGGGCGGCGGGGCGGGCGAGAGGCGCGAGAGCGTGCCGTCGCCACCGGACAGCGCGGAGGTCGCGACCACGATCGCCACCGCCACGACCGTCGCGAGCGAGAGCAGCTCGACGCGCCGGCGTGTGCGACGCCGGTCGCCGCGCCCCTCGTGTACGGCGTGCGTCAGCAGCGCGGCGCGTGCGCGGGCGGTGCCGAGGTCGTCGGGCGGGTCGTTGTCGGGCCGGCGCTCGGCCAGCCATTCAAGCTCGTTCATGGCCATTCCCCTCAAGGTGAGTGCGCAGCTGGGTGCGTGCGCGGTGGATGCGCGAGCGGACCGTGCCGACCGGCGCGCCGGTGGCCAGCGCGATCTCGGCATAGGTGAGGTCCGCCCACACGTGGAGCAGCAGGGCGTCGCGGTCGGCGCTCGACACGGTGCCGAGCGCCAGTGCGAGGTTGCGGCCGAGTGCCTGCGCCTCGACACGGCCCAGCGCGTCCTCGGAGAAGTCCCACTCGTGGCCGGCGAACGGCGCCGCCTGGCGCGAAGCGGTACGGAACGCGCGCCGCAGCAGGTTCGTGGCGATGCCGTACAGCCACGGGCGGGCGTCGTCGTAGCGCGGGTCGTAGCGCCGCCGCTGGTCGAACGCGACGCGGAACGTCTCAGCCGCCACGTCCTCCCCCGCCGGTCCCGCGCGGCTCACGCAGAAGCGGTGGATCGCCGGCCAGTGGCGGTCGAACACGCCCGCGAACGCCGCGGGGTCGGCCAGCGAGGCGGCGATCAGCGCCGCGTCCGTGGAGGTGAGAGTGTCGTCGATCACGTGTCGCTGATTGCCGGCCGGCGGGAAAACGGTTCGCGATCAGCTTGACTAGGCTCGCGGGAATGGACGCCGCCGCCTTCCGCGCCCACTTCCCCGTGCTCGCGCACACCGCGTATCTGAACGCCGGGACCGACGGTCCGATGCCCGCGGCGGCCGCCGCGCTCGCGCGCGAGGAGCTCGACGCCGAGGTGACGCAGGGCCGCGTGTGGCCGCACTTCGAGCGCCGGCGCGAGCTGACCGCCGATCTGCGCGCGGCGTACGCGCAGCTGATCAACGCCGAGCTCGAGGACGTCGCGGTGACGACCGGGACGAGCTTCGGCCTCGGCGCGGTGCTCGCCGGAATGGACGTCGGCCCGGGCGACGAGATCGTCACGTCCGACTGCGAGCATCCCGGGCTGATCGGCCCGCTGATCGCCGCCCGCTCGCGCGGGGCGACGGTCCGGACGGTGCCGTTCCGGGAGCTGGCCAACGCCGTCCGGGCGACCACGACGGTCGTCGCCTGCTCGCACGTGAACTGGATCAACGGCGAGCTCGCGCCCGCCGAGCTGGCCGAGCTCGACATCCCGGTGATCCTCGACGGCGCGCAGGGTCCGGGCGCGATCGCCGTCGACGTGCGGGAGCTCAGGTGCGCGGCCTACGCGGCCGCCGGGCAGAAGTGGCTGTGCGGCGCCGACGGCACCGGGCTGCTGTACGTCGCGCCGGAGTTCGGCGAGCGGGTGGCGACGCTGGCGCCGACGTATCACTCCTTCGAGGACGCGTCCAAGGGCATGGACTCGCCGCTGCGCGCGACGGCCCAGCGCTTCGACGCGCAGGTCTCGCGCGAGGGCGTCGCGCTCAGCCTGGCGGCGCTCGAGCTGCTGGTCGCGTCAGACGTCGACGCGGTGCTCGAGCGCGGCGTGGCGCTCGCGGCGCGCTTCGCCGAAGCGCTGGCCGACGCCGGCTACACCGTCGCGCCGCGCGACGCGACGACGCTCGTGGCCTTCGAGGTGCCCGAGCCGGAGGCGCAGCGGATCCGGCTCGCCGAGGCGGGCGTGGTGGTCCGCGACCTGCCGGGCCGCCCGTACCTGCGCGCCTCCGTCGGCGCCTGGAACGACGAGTCCGACCTCGATCGCGTGCTGCGCGCGCTGGAGGCGTGAAGGGTGCGCTCGCTCTGCATCTACTGCGGTTCCAACCCCGGCGCCGACCCGGCCTACGCGGCCGCCACCCGGGCGCTCGCGCTCGCCTGCGTCGAGCGCCAGATCCGGATCGTCTACGGCGGCGCCGCCGTCGGCCTGATGGGCCTGCTCGCCGACACCGCGATGCAGGCCGGCGGCGAGGTCGTCGGGATCATGCCCCAGAGCCTGATCGACCGCGAGATCGGCCACCGCGGGCTCACCGAGCTGCACGTCGTCGCCTCGATGCACGAGCGCAAGGCGCTGATGGCCGAGCTCGCCGAGGGCTTCGTCGCGCTGCCAGGCGGGATCGGCACGCTCGAGGAGCTGATCGAGGTCTACACCTGGCACCAGCTCGGCCTGCACCGCAAGCCGCTCGGCGTGCTCAACGTCGGCGGCTACTACGACGCGCTCGGCGCGTTCCTCGACCAGGCCGTGCGCAGCCGCTTCCTGCGCCCCGAGCAGCGCGCGGTGCTGATCATGGAATCGGAGCCGGACGCGCTGCTGGACGCGCTCGACGCGCCGGTCGCGGCACCGACCTCGAAGTGGGTCGAGAAGTGAACGTCTTGAGATGAACGGTCAGCACCCCGACCAGCCCGTGGGTGGCGCGACCGCTCCGTGGGCACAACCCTCGTAAGGCCGTGAGCGTGCCCGTGTTCCTGGCGCTCCCGGCCGCTCCGCGCAGCGCCGACACGCTGCGCCCGGCTAGTCGGTCCCGCTGGCCTGCCGCCGGCGGGATCAGCCCAGCTCCTCCAGCAGCAGCGCCTCGGCGAGCGCGAGCTTCTCCAGCTCGGCGAGGTCGACGGACTCGTTGGTCCCGTGGATCTGGGCGAGGTCTGAGTCCTGCGCGCCCCAGAGCACGAACGCGGCGTCGGGATAGGCCTCGCGCAGCCGCGCCACGAGCGGGATCGACCCGCCGCTGCCCATCCGCGCCACGGGCCTGCGGAAGGCCCGCTCGAGCGCGCGCTCAGCCGCGTCGGCGCCGGTCAGCGCGATCGGCGAGCTGGCCGGTTCGACCTCGATCGCGAGCTGCGCGCCCCACGGGATCGCGGCCTCCAGGTGGGCGCGCACGGCGGCCATCGAGCGCTCCGGGTCGGCGCCGGGCGGCACCCGCACCGCGACCTTGGCGCGCGCCTCGGGGATGACGATGTTGCCGGCGCCCTCGACGGCCGGCGCGTCCAGGCCGAGGACGGAGATCGCGTGCTGGGCCCACAGGCGGTCCGCGACGCTGCCGGTGCCGACCAGCGAGACGCCGTCGAGCACGCCGGCCTGGCGCCGGAACTCCGACTCCGGGAACCCCGCACCCGGCCACGCCGAGTCCTGCAGGCCGTCAACCGCGACCGCGCCGCGTTCGTCGTGCAGCGTCGCCAGCGCGCGCATCAGCGCCAGCAGCGCATCCGGCGCGGCGCCGCCGAACTGCCCGCTGTGCAGCGCGCCGTGCAGCGTCCGCAACGTCAGCGTCAGCTTGCCGTGGCCGCGCAGCGACTCGCAGAGCGTCGGCTCCCCCAGCTTCCAGTTGCCGCTGTCGGCGATCACCATCACGTCGGCGCGCATCAGGTCCGGATCGCGGTCGACGACCTCGAGCAGGCCCTGGCGGCCGTTCTCCTCGCTGCCCTCGATCAGCACCTTCACGCCCACCGGCGGCCGGCCGTCCCAGGCGCGCAGCGCGGCCAGGTGGGCGGCGATCCCGGACTTGTCGTCGGCCGCGCCGCGGCCGAACACGCGCCCGTCGCGCACGACGGGCTCGAACGGGTCGCTCGCCCAGCCGTCGGCGGGCGCCGGCTGGACGTCGTAGTGCGCGTAGAGCAGCACGGTCGGGCGCGAACCGGGGAACTCGGCCAGCACGGACGGCGCCTCGCCGGGCACCTCCACCATCCGCACCGCGCCGCCCAATTCCTCCAGCTGGGCGGCCACGGTGGCGGCGGCCTCGTCGAGCGGCGCGCGCGGGAAGCCGGCGAAGGCGATCGACGGCAGCTCGACCAGCCGCTCGAGGTCCGCGCGCAGCCGCTCGCGGTCGATTCTCAGATCCATGCGCGGGCACGATAGGGGCGACCCGTCACAATCGACTGGTGACCGACGTGCTGCAGGGCGCGCATATCGCCGGGTGCCGGCTCGAGACGGTGGCGGGCCGCGGCGGCATGGGCATCGTCTACCGCGCCACCGAGCTCTCGCTCGGGCGGCCGGTCGCGCTCAAGCTGATCGCCCCTGAGCACGCCGCCGACGCGGGCTTCCGAGAGCGTTTCCAGCGCGAGTCGCGGATGGCGGCGGCGATCGACCACCCGAATGTGATCCCGGTCTACGCCGCGGGCGAGGAGGATGGCCGGCTCTACCTCGTGATGCGCTGGGTCGCGGGCACTGACCTGCACCGGCTGCTGCGCGACGAGCAGCGGCTGGACCCGCTGCGCGCGGCCCAGATCGTCCACCAGGTCGCGGGCGCGCTGGACGCCGCCCACGCCGCCGGGCTCGTCCACCGCGACGTCAAGCCCGCCAACGTGCTGCTGAGCGGCGACCACGCCTATCTGGCGGACTTCGGGCTCACGCGCTTCGCGGGCGCCGACTCGCAGCTGACCGACGCCAACCACTTCCTCGGCACGGTCGACTACATGGCGCCTGAGCAGTTCCATCCTGGACCGGTCGACGCCCGCGCGGACGTCTACGCGCTCGGCTGCGTGCTCTACGCGGCGCTCACCGGCCGGCCGCCCTTCCTGCGCGAGACCGTGCCGCAGACGATGCTCGCCCACCTGCACGACGCGCCCCCGCGCGCCTCGGACGCCGGCGTCCCGCCCGGCTTCGACCGCGTGCTTGCGCGCGCGCTGGCCAAGGCGCCGGAGGACCGCTACCCCTCCGCGGGGGACTTCGGGCGCGCTGCGCTGGCGGCCGCCGAGGGCCGCTCGGTCACCGAGGCCGAGCGTTCGGTCGCGCGCGGAGCGGCCGCCCCGCGCACGCTGCGCCAACCGCCGCCGCCGCCCGAGCGGGCGGCGCCGACCGTGCGGCGCTACCGCACGCGCCGCCGCCGCGCCTCGCTGTGGATCGCCGGCGTCGCCGCGCTCGGCACCGGCGCGATCGCGATCGCGGCGATCCCCGGAGGAACCGACGCGCCCGCGCCGGGTGGCGCCGTCTCGACGTCGGACGTCAAGCGGCTCGCCAACGCGTTCGCCGCGGCGTACGCCCAGGAGGACGACGTGCGGATCGCCCGCCTGCTGACGTCCGACGCGCAGCGCGTCACGCCCCAGAACCGCCAGTCGGGCCGCGCACAGGTCGTGTCCGCCTACCGCAATCAGTTCGCCGCCAACCAGACGGCGGGCTTCGAGCTGTCGGCGCTCGAGGCGTCCGGCGGGCCGGTCGGCCGCGCCCAGGCGCACTACAAGATCAGCTACGGCAGCGGCGAGACGACGACCGGCACGATGACCTGGGACGTCATCTCAGAGCGCGGGCACCCGCGGATCTCGCTGATCGCGGCCCGCCCGGATTAGGCCCCGCACACGCAAATACGCCGGGTTCTGGCGGGCCTCGCATTCGCCAGCGACCCACCGTATTTCCGCGGCGGGCTTAGCAGCTGCGCGCGACGACGACTGTCACGGTCGTGCCCTTGACGACCAGGGCGCCCGGCGCCGGGCGCGTGTCGCAGACCGTCAGCCCGCCGGGGATCAGCCGCTCGATCCAGCTCTCGTCGCGCTCCTCCTGGGGCGGCAGCCCGAGCTTGCGCAGCGCGCCGAACGCGTCGTCCTCGGACTGGCCGGCGAGCTGGGGCACCTGGATGCGCATGTCACGCAGCACGCGCAGGGCGTCGACCGCCGGCCGGTGCCCCGCGGCGGCCGCGCTGACGTCGATCACATTGCCGCCCGGCAGCAGGCTGACCTGCGCGCTGAACCGCCCGCCGTCGACCTTCGCGTCGGCTCCGGCGACGGTGACGGCCGCGTCGGCGGGGCTGACGGTCCCGGTCACCGCGACCGTGCCCGAGCGCAGCGAGCGGCCGTCGTTGGGCGTGTCGAGCTTGAGCGTCACGCGCGGCTGCGTCGAGGGTGCGGGCGTCTCCCCGCAGGCCGCGAGCGCGATGACGGCGAGCAGCGCGACGGCGTGACGCATCGCCGCACAGGCTACCGCCGCAGCATGACCGCCCGGCGATGCATGAGTGCCTCGCCGCCCGGCGGGCGTGAGCTCGGCTACCGCCGCAGCATTACCGCCTGGCGATGCATGAGTGCCTTGCCGCCCGGCGGCGTGAGCACGACGGTGACGCTGATCGCCAGCGGCAGCGCGCGGCGCGCCTTCGCGTTCACGGGCACCGAGAAGCGCGCCGTGCCCTTCGCCGCGCGCCCGGCGACCCAGTGGCCCACACGCGCGCCGTGCGCGCGCAATGTCACCTCCAGGCGCGAGCCCGCCGCCGGCACCCGGGCCGTCCCGCGCACGCGCGCGCCGCGCTGGCGCGCGGCGAGCGTGACCGCGAGCTTCGCCGGAGGCGCGGTGCCTCCGGAGGGCGGGACGGGCGTCGCGGTCGCACCGGGCGTGGCCGTCGCCACCGGCGCCGCCGTCCCCTCCGGCGTCGGCGTCGGCGTGGGCGCCTCGACGATCACCCGTCCCGCCATCCCCGGAGCATGGAATTCGCAGATGAAGTCATAGGTCCCGGGCACCGTGAACGTGCACGTCTCGCTCCAGCCGGGCTTGCTGCCGGAGATCGGCACGTCCGGGCACTGCGACGTCGCATCGGCGAATTTGAGGTTGTGGAACTCCTTGGCCGGGTTGGAGAACGTCACGGACTGGCCCGGCGCGATGCGCACCGTCGTGGCCGCCGTCCCGTTGCCCTGCCAGGCCTCCGGCGGCCCGTCGCTGGCCTTGAAGGTCGCCCCGTAGGGGTCATCGGCCCACGCCAGCGCCGGTCCCAGCGCCAAACCGCCGCAGACGGCGGCCGTCAGTAGTCGCCTCATCTCGGTTCCCTCCGTCGGTCCTGCACCCGCGCGGGGATACGAGCGGGCGGCGGCGCGGGTTCGGACTTGACACGTGACCTTTTGGTCACCTATTCTTCGACGGTGCCCGACGACGACCGCGTGTTCAAGGCACTCGCGGACCCGACGCGCCGGTTCCTGCTCGACCTGCTCTACGCGCGTGACGGCCGCACGCTGACCGAGCTGGAGTCCGAGCTCGAGATGACGCGCTTCGGAGTGATGAAGCATCTGCGAGTGCTCGAGGACGCGGGGCTCGTCGTCACCCGCCGGTCGGGCCGGGAGAAGCTGCACTTCCTCAACCCGGTCCCGATCCGGCTGATGCACGACCGCTGGATCGACAAGTACACGGAGCGCCACGTCTCGGCGCTCGTCGACCTCAAGAACGAGCTGGAGGCAGAATCATGACCGCCACAGGCATCGCCACGAGCACGCAGGTCTATCGCGTGTGGATCCGCGCCACGCCGCAGGCCATCTGGGACGCGATCACCAAGCCGGAGTGGACCGACCGCTACGGCTATCGCAACCTCGCCTCCTACGACCTGCGGCCCGGCGGCGCCTATCGCGCGCTCCCCGGCGACGCCATGAAGGCCGCCGGCGTGGAGGACGTGATGGTCGACGGCGAGGTGCTGGAGGCCGACCCGCCGCACAAGCTCGTGCAGACCTGGCGCCTGCTGATGGACCCCGGGCTGGCCGCCGAGGGCTTCACGAAGCTCACCTACGAGATCGCGGCCGGCGAGAACGGCGTCAGCAAGCTCACCGTCACGCACGACCTCGAGCACGCGCCGGGGCTCGCGCACGTGGTCGCCGGCGGTCTCGAGACGGGCGGCGGAGGCGGCGGCTGGGCGTGGATCCTGAGCGAACTGAAGTCGGTGCTGGAGACCGGCTCGGGCTTCTGAGCCGCGCGGGCGCGCAGGCCCCGGCCGCGGCCGGGGCCGCGCGTGCCATCGTGTGCGCGATGGCCACCGCTCCCTCTCCCCCGCCGCGGCAAGCCGTCCCGATCGACACCGCGCGGCTGCGCCTGCGGCCCGTCGCCCTGGACGACCTGGCCGCACTGCACGCGATCCAGTCGCGCGAGGACGTCACGCGCTGGCTCTATATCGGGCCACGGACCGAGGACACCGTGCGCGAGGCGCTCGAGAGCCAGATCGCGCGCGCCGCCGACGCGCCGGAGACCGGCGTGGCGCTGGCCGTCGTGATCCGCGAGAGCGGCGAGTTGATCGGGCATCTGACGCTCACCGTCGTCGCCCCGGACCACCGCGGCGGCGAGATCGGCTTCATGTTCCACCCCGATCACCACGGCCGCGGCTATGCCACCGAGGCCGCACGGTCCCTGTTGGAACTCGCGTTCAGCGGCTATGGGCTGCACCGGGTGGTCGGGCGCGCCGAGCCGCGCAACGTCGCCTCGGTGCGCGTGCTGGAGAAGCTCGGGATGCGCCAGGAGGCGCTGTTCGTCGAGAACGAGTGGGTCAAGGGCGAGTGGCAGAGCGAAGTCGTGCTCGCCCTTCTGGCCCGCGAATGGCGCGCTACAACGGGCCTATGAGCCTTCCCGAGGCGCGCCGCGTCGATGGCCCGACGAGCGAGGGCGAGCAGCTGTGCCACATCGTCACCGAGGAGGAGCCGGACACGGCATTGTGCGGCAAGGACGTCACGGGCTGGCCGTGGAATCCGCCCTGGCCGTACTGCTTGGTCTGCCTCGAGCTGGCCGGCGGCGATGCGGGGCTGTGAGGTCGCGGTCCGCAGGCTGACCGCGCGCGCAGCGGTGCAAACGACCGTGCAGCGCGCGCTCCCCGCCAACTGTCCAGGTCGTGGCACTTGCGTTCGCCGGTCGCCGCGATTTAGTGTCGCGCCTGGATGCCCCGGGCATGCGAAGTGACCAAAGAGAGGACCGCCACGTGAGTCAGGTAGTCGACACACCCAGCAAGCGCTCCCTGGCGGGCCGGCTGAAGGGCCTGTGGGTTCCGGAAGCCCAGCGCCCAGAGAGCACCCTGCGCGACGACGCCGTGACGATCACGCTCGCCTTTCTGACGCTGGTGGCGCTGATGTGGGACGGCATCCGCCACAACAACCTGGTGGGCATCGACACGTTCTGGTCGGCCGCCCACATCGCGATGTACACAGGGCTCACGGCGCTCGGCGTCTGGATCGCCTCGATCCTGATCCGCTTCCAGGGTAAGCGCGGCGTGATCGACTTCTCGATCATCCCGCGCGGCTACGGCCTCGCGGTGATTGCGCTGCCGCTGGCCGCGATCGCGGGCCCCGCGGACTTCACGTGGCACAGCCTGTACGGCTTCGAGAACCAGATCGACTCCCCGTACAGCCCGTCCCATCAGGGCCTGTTCATCGCCGGCGCGCTGCTGGCGGCGATCCCCGCCGCGTCCGCGTGGAAGCGCCGAGACCAGGGCATCGCGACGATGAAGTCCCTGCTTCCGACGATCTTCTCGGTGACCGCGGTGGCGTCCGTGATGCTGTTCGTGATCCACCAGGCGATGCCGTTTTACGCCGGCGTGGCGGTGACCGGCGACTTCCAGGACGACCTCAAGCACTTCAACGACGCGTACCTGGGCGGCAACCACTCCGACCACGTCGAGGGGCTCCGGCAGGCTCTCACCCACTATGGCGACGACAAGTTCCCGTATTACTTCTACTCCACGCACGGCACGATCAGCGGCATGCTGCTGATGACCGCGATCCTGATGGGCGCGCTGATGTTGATGCGCCGCCGCTGGCGGCTGCCGGTGGGCACGGTGACGATCATGTTCACGGCGATCGTGCTCATGTACGAGATGCTCAGCGAGTACCACCAGGCGTACCTGATCCCGTCGATGATCCTCGCGGGCATCGCCGGCGACCTGCTCCTGTACCGATTCGTGGGTGATCCCGCGCCGGGTCAGCTGTGGCGGTACCGGCTTGGCTTCGCGGTGATCCCTCCGATCCTGTGGGCGCTGTATTTCATCTGCGTGGCGCTCCTGGGTCCCGGCGGCCTCGGCTGGAGCGGCACGCTGTGCTTCGGGGTCCTGGTCACGTCCGGGACGATGACGCTGATGATGTCGCTGCTCGTGTTCACGCCGCACACGCGCCTCGAACCCGAGCCGGCGCCCGCCGCGGAGCCGGTCGCCAGGGACCTCACCGCCGCTTGACCCTGCGACCGCGCGGCCGTTAGCGTTGCGCCACGTTCCCTCGAGGGAGTTTCGATCTGATGAGAATTCCGTTCCTCTCCGCGCTGACCGGAGCCACGACTGCCGCGCCCCCGGCCAAGCGCACGCTGAAGACGGCGTCGACGACCTGGCGCGGCAAGATCGAGAGCCATGAGTCGTTCTCGCACGACTCGATCGACAGCCTGGGCTATGACTGGGAGCGCGTCGGCAACCCGAACATCGCGCCCAAGCCGCCGTTCAAGGTCTACCTCCCGCGCACGACCCAGGACGTGGTCGAGGCGGTGCTGGAGACCAAGCAGCTCGGCCAGACGCTGAGGATCCGCTCCAAGGGCCACTCCAGCAACGACCTGGTGCTGGAGGAGCACGGCTGCATCCTGCTGATGCAGACGATGGACAAGATCGTCTCGCTCGACGAGGCGAACCTGAGCGTCACGGTGCAGGCGGGCGCGGTCAACGCGCTGCTGGACGATCACCTGGCCGAGCTGGACCTCGGCCTGCCGATCATCGGCGACCACCGCGACATCACCGTCGGCGGATTCATGTCGGTGGGCGGGATCAGTCCCGCCTCGCATCGCTTCGGCATGTTCATCGACAACGTCGTGTCGTTCGAGTACGTCACCTGGGACGGCGAGATCCGCACGTGCTCGCCGACCGAGAACACCGAGGACTTCTACAACGTGCTGGCCGGGCTGGGCAAGCATGGCGTGATCACCGAGGCGACGCTGAAGCTGATCCGGATCGACAAGTACCGGACGATCTGGTTCAACGATCAGTCGCACTTCCGCACGATGGACGACTTCATCGCCGGCACCAAGCCGATCATCGAGGACCCGGGCGACACGATGATGGAGCGCGGCGTGTGGGTGGACTTCAAGCTGCCGGCCGGCAAGCACATCAAGATCGGCCAGTTCTCGGCCTACAAGGAGACCGACCAGTCCGCTGCCCACAAGGCGCGCAACACGACCTCTTACGGCGTGCTGCACGGCATGGGCCTGGCCGCCGGCAACCTGCCGGAGAAGATGGACAAGGCGCTCAAGTACGTCGGCATCACCGGCGTGCTGCTCTCGCCCAAGTACGCGTCGATCAAGAACATCGAGTTCTTCACCGACAAACTGCTGGACTCCACCGTCGGCGACCCGACGCGCATGCTGATCGTGCTCGGCCCGCTGGACCGCTACGAGCAGCTCTTCCGCGAACAGTGGGCGCTGCTGGACGAGTACCGCGAGAACACCGGCTGCTTCAAGTTCCTGTCGGTGTACGTCAAGAGCATCCGCTCGGACTATCTCGCGCGTGACGGATACAACCGCTTCTGCGAGCTGATGTTCTACGTCGGCATCGACCCCGACAAGATGACCGACGAGATCCTCGACGAGATCGTCGAGAAGTTCGACGACATCGTGATCAAGCACAACGGCTACAAGTACATGCACACGCGCACGTCCAAGGACCCCGCCAAGCGCGCGAAGGTGGACCCGAACCTGCGCCACGCCGAGCGCCGGCGCCTCGCGGCGGCCAACGGCGCTGCGCCGCTGGGGGCATCCGCGGCGGTAGGCGAGAGTCAGTCATGAGACAGCGCGAGATCCCGCTCTACACGCTTGAGGGCGTGCGCGACGCCGAGGTGACGACCCACTCGTTCTCCACCGAGGACGGGCTCGGGCTCAGCATGCTGCGGTTTGAGTCCGGAGGCAGGGCAGCCCCTCCGCCCCACCCCGATCATCCGACCTCCGGTGGAGACTCGGTGCTGATCATCCACGGTCTCACCACGTCGACGGACATGTTCATCATGCCCGAGCACGAGAACCTCGTCACGTACCTGCTCGATAACGGGTACACCGACGTGTGGTGCCTGGACATGCGCATGTCCAACCGGCATTCCTACAACCTGTTCCCGCACCGCTGGACGTTCGACGACATCGCGCTCTACGACTACCCGCCGGCGATCGACATCATCCGGCGCCACATCGGCCCGGACCGCAACCTGCACGTGATCGCGCACTGCCTGGGCTCGGTGTCGTTCATGATGGCGCTGTTCGCCAAGACGGTGACCGGGATCACGAGCCTGACCGCCAACAGCGTCGGGCTGACACCGCGGGTGCCGAAGTGGTCGCGGATGAAGCTGCGCTTCGCGCCCGCGATGGTCGAGCACGTGCTCGGGTTCCCGAACCTCAACCCGCGCTGGGCCGACGACCCGACGCTCACGCGCGGGAAGATCTTCTCCAAGGGCGTCTCGCTGTTTCACCGTGAGTGCGACGAGCCGGCCTGTCACATGCTGTCGCTGATGTGGGGCACCGGCTGGCCGGCGCTCTACAGCCACGAGAACCTCGCCGACGTCACGCACCGCCGCGGCGGTGACCTCTACGGCGCGACGAGCATGAACTACTACCGGCACGTGTACAAGATGCTGCGGGCGGGCTCGCGCCCGGTGAAGTACGACGTGACAAACCCGGCGCATGCCACGCTGCCCGACAACTACTTCGCCTACGCGCGCGAGATCGAGACGCCGGTGCTGCTCACCACCGGTGAGAACAACCACGTCTTCGCGGACTCGAACATCGTCTGCCACGAGCGGCTGCGGGCGCTGGGGTGCGATCAGCACGAGCTCGTGATCTACCCCAACTACGGGCACCAGGATGTGTTCATGGGCGAGCACGTCGCGCGCGACTGCTTCCCGGCGATGCTCGACTTCATCAAGCGCCACGGGGATCAGGCCCCCGTGGGCACCCGCGAGCAGCCTGAGCCTCTTCTGGCCGGCTAGGAGTGCCCCGCCGGTTCATCAAGACCGAGACGATCATCCACGCCCCCGCGGAGGCGGTGTGGGCGCAGATGACCGATTTCGCGTCCTACCCAAGCTGGAACCCATTCGTCCGGGAGGCGAGCGGCAAGCTGGAACCCGGTGAGCAACTCAAGATCCGGCTCGCGCTGGATCACGGGCTGAAGATGACGTTCAAGCCGCGGGTGACCGTGGTGGAGCCCAACCGCGAGTTCCGGTGGCTCGCCACGATGGTCCGGCCGGGCGTCTTCGACGTGGACCGCGCGTTCCAGATCGAGCCGCACGACGGCGGCGTTCGTTTCGTGATGTCAGAGGAGTGCACTGGCTGGCTGACCCCGGTGATGTTCGCCATCGATCTGGAGGCGATGCTCTACCGGGGTTACGACGCCTTCAATGAGGCGCTGCGCAAGCGCGTGGAAGGGGCGGGATAAACCACCATGATTCGAACGATCGCCAGGTTCTCCAGCGGGCGCCGATCGAAGTGGATAGTCGTCGGGGTCTGGCTGCTGCTGCTCGTGCTCAGCCAGTTGCCGGGCAAGCTCACCGACGTCACCGAGGACCGGATCGCGAGTTTCCTGCCCAACGATGCACCGGCCACCGTGGCCGACAACATCGTCCAGAACCGCTTCCCCGGACATCCGGTCACCAGCGCCGTCGTCGTCTACAAGCGCGACGGCGGGATCAGCGTCGAGGATCGACAGCAGATCGCGTCTGAGGCCGCGGCGGTCGCGAAGGTGCCGCACGTGCTGGCGCCGATCCAGCCGTTCGGCGCCGGCGCGCAGGGCCAGGTGTCCGAGGACGGGACGACCGCGTTCACGGTCGTGCCGATCGCGGCCGACAAGCAGCACGTCATCAACGACGTGATCACGGGCATCCGGGACGTCACCAACAGCGGCAACGGCCTCACCGTGCAGGTCACGGGCGCGGCCGCGCTGGAGGCGGACCTCAACCAGGCCTTCAAGTCGGCCGACGTGACACTACTCGCGGTCACGGTCATCTTCGTGCTGGTCCTGCTGCTGTTGATCTACCGCTCGCCGATCCTCGCGCTGATCCCGCTCGTCGTCGTCGGCCTCGCGTACACGATCGCCACCGGCCTGATCAGGATCATCGCCGACTCGGGGCTTGAGGTGACCTCAACCTCCGCCTCGCTGCTGCTGGTGTTGATGTTCGGCGCGGGCACGGACTACTGCCTGCTGCTGGTGGCCCGCTACACCGAGGAGCTCCACACCCACGAGGACAAGCACGACGCGATCGCCGTGGCCGTACCGCGGGTCGCGCCGGCGATCATCGCGAGCGCCAGCACGGTGATCGTCGCCCTGCTCGTGCTCCTGTTCGCCGAGCTGGCCTCGACCAAGACGCTCGGCCCGGTCGACGCGATCGGCGTGGCGATCGCCTGCGCCGCGGGCCTGACGCTGCTGCCGGCGATCCTGGCGATCGTCGGCCGGCGCGGCTTCTGGCCGTCCAAGCGGGCGATCTACGACCCCAACGCCGCGCCGCTGCCCGACCTCGAGGATCCCAACAACCGCTGGTACCGGCTCGGCCGCAGCGTCACGCGCAAGCCCATCTTCACGATCTGCTCGATCGTGGCGGTGTTCCTGATCGCCTCGCTCGGCATCACGCAGTACCACAGCAACGCGACGGTGCTCGGCGCGTTCATCAACTCCACCGAGGGCACGGACGGCTTCCACACGCTGGAGGCGAAGTTCCCGAAGGGCGCGCTCGGGCCGACCAACGTGGTCGTCGCCAACACCGCGGGCCCGGTCACGAACGCTGACGTGCAGGCGGTCCAGAACGCGCTCAAGAAGGTCCCGGACATCGGCACGCTGACCCCGGTCACCAATAAGTCGACGGACGGTCAGGCCGTGGTGTTCAACGTTCTCTTCCCGGACGATCCGTATTCCAACCAGGCGCTGGACCGCACGAACACGATGCGCAAGGCGCTGACCGGGCTACCGCCGAACCTCAGGGCCTACGTGGCCGGGGTGTCGGCGATCCAGTACGACTACCGGGCGGGCGCGCAGCATGACCTGCGCCTCGTGATCCCGCTGGTCCTGGGCGTGATCCTGCTGATCCTGATCGCGCTGCTGCGGGCCGTCGTCGCGCCGCTCTACCTCGTCGCGTCGGTGATCGTGTCGTTCTTCGGCATCCTCGGCGTCGCGTTGATGGTCTACAAGGTCGTGCCCAACCGCGACGCGGTCGACCCCAACCTGCCGATCTTCACGTTCATATTCCTCGTCGCACTGGGCGTGGACTACAACATCTTCCTGATGGACCGCGTCCGCGAGGAAGCGGAGAAATACGGCACAAAACGCGGCGCCCTGCGGGCGCTGGTGGCCACCGGCCCGGTCATCACCTCGGCCGGCGTGATCCTCGCCGGCACATTCGGCGCGCTGGCGACGCTGCCGATCGACATCCTGGTCGAGCTCGGCGTGGCCGTCGCGTTCGGCGTGCTCGTCGACACGCTGATCGTGCGCTCGATGCTCGTCCCGGCGATCATCACGGTCGTCGGCGATGCGAGCTGGTGGCCGGGACGCCTGAAATCGCATGACGTGCGCGAGCCGGCCGCCGCCGCGGCGGCCGCCGAACGCACGCACGAGCACGCATAGCCGCCCGTCGCGCGCCGGGTCGTGGTCGGACCACGACCCGGCGCGCTACCGGTTCAGCCAGAAGTCGGTCTCGCGCTTCCCGGCGCCGAAGTAGCGGTCCTGCCAGCTGGGCTTGCGGCTCAGGCCGGCGAACGCCTTGTCGCCGTCCTGCTGGAGCCGGAAGCGCCAGCGGTAGTGGTCGTAGACGTCCATGACGTGCACTGCGTAGGCCTCGGCCAGCGAGCGGTGTCCCTTGACGATCAAGAGATTTTCATCGTTGGCGTAGGACGCCTGGAAGCCGAGATTGTGGCTGCCGGTGATCACGACGCAGCCGGACGAGAACGGATCGATCACGACGATCTTGTCGTGGATGATCGCGTGGGCGCCCGGGCTGCTCTTGAGCAGCTCCTTCTGCCAGAACGCGAACTGGTCGTTGATCGCGCTCGCGGCGGCGACCTGGGCGACAGGGTCCCCGGGCTGGCGGTGCAGGTTCGTGATGTAGTCGTGGATCGCGTCCGGATCGGTGGCCGCGCCGCGCACGAACAGGTCGGGCTTGGCGTTCTGCGCGGCGAGGATCGCGTCGAGGACGCTCGGGTTCCCGGGCTGGAAGAGTAGGAACAGCACGCCCTGCTTCGCCTGCTGGATGAGCGCTGAGGCTTCGGCGAGATCGCCGGGCATCGGGGGGTCGTGGGCGGGCTTGGTGTGCCGGGTCGTGTTCGGCGAGAGCCACAGGCGCACGTCGGCGCCGTCGATGCTGAACGGGCGGGCGTGGTCGTTGGCGGTCCGCAGCGCCGCCGACTGGGTCGCCGCGACGTCGGGCGGGCATTCCGCCTTCAGGCGCGTCCAGAATTCCAGATACTCGGCGGCGAGCGCCTCGTCGTCGATCAGGATCGCGTTGTTGGACTGCGCGCAGAGCCCGGTGTAGGTCCAGTTCGTGCTGCCGGTCAGGACGCTCTCGGGCTTGCCGTCGGGGCCGGCATAGACGACGAACTTGTCGTGCCCGATGTGCCCGGAGGCGAGCATGCGGTCCGTCACGTCGACCTTGTCGGTGTGCAGCCGCAGCCGCGCGGCGGCGTTGGTCGCGTCCGGATCGCCCTGCGAGCCCGCGTTGGAGAGCACGAGCGACACGCGCGCCGGCGTGTCCAGCAGGGCGATCAGCTCGGGGTCGTTGAGCTCGTAGAGCGCGCCGTAGCAGTGCCCGCCCTCCTGGACGGCGCGCTGCAGCAGCGAGCTGAGCGCCTCGATCGACTGGCCGGCCAGGCTTGCCCGCAGCGGGTCGCCGACCTTCTTGATGTGCTCGAGCAGCGCGGTCGAGCTCGGTCCGCCGCCGGGACCCTGCGGCAGCGCGTGCACGAGGTGCTGCGTCGACAGGATGCCGCGGTTGAAATACGCGCGCACGTGCGCGGAGCGCTGCGCGGTCAGCGTGATCGGGTCGACCTTCAGGCGCAGATCCTCCTGCGGCTTGAGCGCGTAGGGCTTGCCGACCATCGGCACGACCTCGTAGGCGTAGGTCGCGCCCGCAGCGGCGGTCAGGTCGCGCCAGAAGAACTTCTGCACCGGCCACACCTCAGTGGTGCGCGGGCGCCACTTCGGGTTCTTGTCGCCCTCGAAGCCGACCCAGGCCGGGAGCGGCGTGGGCGCCGGCTGGCTCGAGCTCTGGCGGTACACCGCGAAGCCCAGGCAGTCCGGGATCGGCTGCTCGTAGGTCCACGCCACAAGCGCTACGTCGTTGTTCCCGAGTGCCACAGCGGCAGGCATCGCGGCTCCGCTTCCATTGAAGGTCTCCTGCGCGAGCCTACGCCCGATCCGCGTGGCGCGCCAACCGCGCGACTCGCCATGCTGTGGGAATGCGCGTGCAGGCGTTCAGCGATCTGCATCTTGAGCGAGGCGGCGGCCTGCCGCGGGCCGGCGCCGCCGACGTGCTCGTGCTCGCGGGCGACATCGGAGCGGGCGCGGCTGGGCTGCGGGCCGCCGCCGAATGGTGGCGCGAGCACCCGATCGTGTACGTGTCGGGCAACCACGAGCCCTACGGGGGCGGGCTGCCGGACCTCACGAGCGAGCTCCGGACCGCCGCCGCGGCGTTCGACGGACGCGTGCACGTGCTCGAGCGCGACGAGGTGGTGCTCGGCGGCGTCCGCTTCCTCGGCTGCACGCTGTGGAGCGACTTCGATGTCGGCGGCGCCTCCGAGCGCGAGCGGGCGATGGCGATCTGCGGCGAGATCGTCAACGACTACGAGCACATCGCCTGGACACCGGCGGCGCGGACGCTGCGGCCGGACGACACGCTGCGGCTGCACCGCCTGAGCCGCCGCTGGCTGGAGCACCGGCTCGGCGTCCCCCACGCCGGGCCGACGGTCGTCGTCACCCACCACGGGCCGCTGCCGCCGCGTGAGGGGATCTCCGACCCGCTGCGGCGGGCGCTGGCCGGCGCCTTCATCAGCGACCTCAGCCCGCTGATGGGCGCCGACCGCGTCGCGCTCTGGATCCACGGCCACACGCACCGTCGCGTCCGCGTGGCGGTGCGCGGCACGCGCGTGGTCAGCAACCCGCGCGGCTACCCGCTCGAGCCGGTCGACGGCTTCGACCCCGCGCTCGTGCTCGAGCTCTGAACGCTCACGACTCCCACTGGCGCAGGCCCGACAGCAGCGCCGTGCTGGTCGCCACGAGCACCGCCAGCACGACCGCGGCGACGTCGGCGCCGGCGGCGAACAGCGCGGCGACGGCGAGCGCGAACACCGACAGCTCGAGCGCGATCCGCGGCGTCGTGGGCAGCCGCCGCTGCGACTGCGGCGCCGCCCACCGTCCCCACGCGAGGATCGCGAGCCCGGGCGCCGCGATCGCCAGCGCGACGGAGAGCGCGCCGCTCGAGGTGCTCGCGCCCCAGAACGCCAGCGCCGCGAAGGCGGCGAGCTCCACCGCGAACTTCAAACCCAGGCTGAATCCGCGCAGCATCGTCGCCCCATCATGGCGATGAGCTCGGCCGCTCGTCGTGCGCACGTGATGGCGGGCGCCTCGCCCGAAACGCCCCTGTCTACGCGGCCGCCGCCGGAGGTCCCTCGCGCGCTTCGGCGAGCTCGGGCGCGACGATGAGCGTCGCGGGAGTGTCGAGGCCCGCGATGGGTGGAACGGGCTTCTCCGATCGGGCCCCGGCGTCCTCGAGCCGTCGCAACTGCGGCAGCACGCGGCCATCGAGCGACCCGGCGGCCTGGTTGTAGGCGTTCACGGCGCCGTTGAGCTGGCGGCCGAGCTTCGCGTACGGCTCGAGGAACGTCGCGATCCGCTTGTGCAGCTCGCGGCCCGCGGCGGCGATCTCCCGGGCGGACTCCGCGATCTTCTCCTGCCGCCACCCGTAGTAGGTCGCGTGAAGCAGCGCGATCAGCGTCGTAGGCGTCGCGATCAGCACGCCCTTGGCCGCGCCGTGCTCGAGCAGCGTCGGCTCGGCCTCCAGCGCCGCGCAGTAGACCCCCTCGTTCGGGATGAACATCACCACGAACTCCGGCGACGCCTCGAACTGCGCGTGGTAGGCCTTCGAGGCGAGTGCGTCGATGTGCTGCCGGGTCTGACGGCCATGGTGCCGGAGCAGCTCCTGCTGCTCGCTCTCGTCCGTCGCGTCGAGCGCGCGCAGATAGGCGTCCATCGGCACCTTCGCATCGACCACCACGTCACGCTCGGCAGGCAGGTGCACGACCAGATCCGGGCGCAGCCGGCTTCCGTCAGGGCCGCTCACGTTGACCTGGGCGACGAAGTCCACGTGCTCGGTCATGTTGGCGGCCGCCACGCAGTTGCGCAGCTGCATCTCGCCCCAGGCACCGCGGACCTGCGGGCGCTTGAGCGCGGAGACGAGCGTCCCGGTCTGGTCGCGCAAGCGCCCGACCTCCGCGCCCATCGACTCGAACATCTGCCGCACCTGCCCATGCGTCGCACGCCGGTCATGCTCCAGCCGCCCGACCTCGTCGCTCACGCGCTTGAGGTTCTCCGCGATCGGGTCCAAGGCGCGCTTGATCTCCTCGCTGCGCTTCCCGAGCTCGCCGGCGGCACTCGCGCGATCCGCCGCTCGCTGCGCCGTCGCGACCTTTTCGACCTGCTCTGACACCTGCCGCAGCGCATCGGCCGAGATCGCCTTCATGTGCTCGGACAGCTGCTCCCGATTGCCCGACACGAGCGCGATCTTCTCCTCCGTGGCAGCCCGCAGCTCCGCGAGCTGCCGCTCGTGCGCGGACTCGCGCTCGCCGGCAAGCCGTGCCGCGTGCTCGGCATCCCGCTTCGCCTGCAGACCGGCGGCGGCCAGTTGCGCCTCGTGCCGCTCGACGGCGACCTTCAGCTCGAGGCTCGCGGCACGCTGCGCTTCACCGGCTATACGCGCCGAATGGGCCGCCTCGCGCCACCGCGGGATCAGCACGATCGCCAGCGCCGCCGCACCGGCGAGCAGCCCGACAAGGAACACCGCAAGCGTCATGACCGCTCACTCCCCGGTGTGCGCGTTGAGGCAGCCGTCGCGAAGTACGGGGCGCGGGGGCTTCTTCCGGAACGGCGATCGGGCATATGGCCTTCCTTGCTCGCTGTTGAGCCTTAGAGGTGAGGCAACGTCCTCCGGAACGTATCGCATCGAGCGGCGGATTCCCCGGACCGGCCGGCGCGAACGCTGCTCGATCTGGCCTCGCGAGGCCGAGCCACAGGCGCTCGTGGTCGGGAGTCCTCTCTAGGCGGCCGACCCAGAGACGACGAAAGCCCCGCAACCGCGGGGCCTTTCAGAGTGGGCGATACTGGGCTCGAACCAGTGACCTCCGCCTTGTCGAGGCGGCGCTCTCCCAGCTGAGCTAATCGCCCGGGAGCGGCGCCTAGAGTAGCAGCGGGCCGGGGGCGCGCGCGAGCCCACTAAGATCACTGCCGCCCCACCCGGCGCCGTGGCGGAGTGGCTACGCAGCGGCCTGCAAAGCCGTGCACACCGGTTCGATTCCGGTCGGCGCCTCTGACGAACCCGCTGGAGAGGGCGGGGTTCGGCGCCGCTGGGGAAGTTCGACGGGCGTCGATGTGTCCCCAGTGTGTCCCGAGATCGGCGGCGCGGGAGCCTCGACGGGCGGCGCGGAACCGGCCCGGATGGCGTCCGAGAGCAGCGCGACGTCACGCGCCGCGGGCGTGTGATGGACGTAGCGCATCGTGGTCGAGATGTGCGCGTGACCCATGTAGCCCTGGACGGTCGGCAGCGGCAGGCGCTGGGCGGCGATCGTGCCGAAGCAGTGGCGCAGGTCGTGGAAGCGCAGGCGCCGCAGCCCGGCGCGCTCGAGCGCGGCGTAGTAGCGGCGGCGCAGGCTCCAGCCGCACTCGTGCTCGCCGACGGCGTTTGCGAAGACGAGGTCGTCGGGTCCGGTGAAGTGGGCACGGCGCGAGAGCTCGTCGAGCGCGGTCATGACCTCGTCGACCATCGGCGCCGAGCGCACGCGGCCGGACTTGGGCGCCTTCTCGCGGCGGTCGGTGTAGTTGCGGCGGACCTGGAGGCGCTGCAGGGCGAAGTCGACGTCGCGCCAGCGCAGCGCGAGCAGCTCGCCCAGGCGCAGGCCGGTGAAGGCGGCCGTGAGGTAGATGGTGCCGTCCTGCGCCGTGGCCGCGGCGCGCACGAGCGCGAGCACCTCGTCCGGTCGCAGCGTGTCGAACTCGCCGCTGTAGCGCACCGCGGGTCGCTCGACGAGGTCGGCGGCGGCCGGGTTGCGCTCGAGCCCCCAGACGCGGCGGGCGCGCTTGAAGATCCCGTGCAGGACGGTCAGGTGGCGGACGATCGTGCGGTTCGACAGGCGGCCCTCGTCGAGCAGGGCCTCCTTGTAGGCGTCGATGTGGTCGGGCGTGATCGCCTCGAGCGCGAGGGAGCTGAACGGCCCGAGCCCGAGGCCGCGCAGCCGCTGGTCATCGAGCAGGTAGCGGTCGATCACGCCGCGGTAGTCGGCGACGGTGGACGGCTCGCGTTGGCGGACGTGCTCGATGTAGCGCAGGAATTCGGCCGCCGCGTCGGCGAACGTGGCGCCCGCGCGGCCGTGTGCGGCGAGCGTCCCGCGACGCGCGTCGGTCAGGACGGCTTCGAGCGCCTCGCGCGCGGTGCGCTCGGTGTAGTGGTCGGCGGGCGGTCGGCCGCGGCCGGTCCACGCGGGCCCGAGCCGGCGCTGCACCTGGCGCCCGTCGGGACCGCGCCATTTCAGGTACCAGACCGGCCCGCTCTTGCGCTCGACGAGCTTGACGTGGCCGGTGACGCGCGTCATCGACGCTCATCCAAGCACGCGCGACGAGGAAACTGCGCGCCGCGTCGCGCCCAGAGCCGGCGGTACCCGCACTGTGCGAGCACGATCGACGAGGCGTGCTGCGTCATGTCGTCATCGCCGCTCGTCGCGAGCGCCGCCCGCCAGCAGGACCCTAAGCGGCCGCGGCCACCAACGCCTCGCTTTGGCGTTCCCATGCCTCCACGGCGACCAGTCGATAGCGGTAGTAGCGGCCAAGCCGCACCGTCGGGATGCGACCCTCGCGAGTGAGCCGGTAGACGTGGCTCTTCGGAACCTGCCAGCGCGCCGCGAGCTGATCGGCCGTCAGAAGCCGGTCGAGCGCGGTCACGGTCGGCTCGTACGCGCGATGCTCAGGGTCAGCCGCGAGCATGCGAGCGTCGCCGTTCATATCCACCTCCATGAGCGCAGGAGTCGCGACAAGCATGCGAAGCCTCGCTGGCGGCGAGGGCGAGACTGCGGCAGACGGCTAGGGCCGAGCGGGTGCATTGCGGTCCGGGGGCTGGAGATGCAGGTCGTGATCCCTTAGTGGTCGTCTTCCGAAGTACGCGGCGAGTTGAAGGAGTCATAACGCTGGCGGCGAACCTGGGGATGATGGCGCAGACCTCCCCGCACCAGGTGGCCTTGGATGGCGCCCAGCGGCGCGAGCTTGAGCGGCGCGCGGCAGCGTACTCGGGTCCCTACCGGGATGTGGTGCGGGCGAAGGCGATGCTGTTGGCCGCCGAGGGACTGTCTAACACCGAGATCGCGCGCCGTCTTGATCAGTCGCGCCAAGCGGTCTCGCAGTGGCGAAAACGCTTCTGCCAGGAGGGGCTGTTAGGGCTTGAGGAGAGACCGCGGCCGGGTCGGCCGCGGCGTTTTTCCCCCGGCGCAGGTGGCCGAGGTCAAGGCGCTGGCGTGCGAGCTGCCGGCCGAGCGGGGCGTCGCGCTCTCGCGCTGGTCGAGCGCTGAGCTGGCCAGGGAGGCGGTCAAGCGCGGGATCGTCGCGATGATCGCGGCGGTCACGATCTGGCGCTGGCTCAGCGAGGACGCGATTCGCCCGTGGAACTACCGCTCGTGGATCTTCCCGCGCGACCCGCGGTTCGCCGAGAAGGCAGGCCGGATCCTCGATCTCTACGAGGGCCGCTGGGAGGGGCAGCTGCTTGAGCCCGGCGACTTCGTGGTGTGCGCGGACGAGGAGACACCAACGCAGTAGGTAACTTCGAGTTTGAGCAGCTGTTCACGCGTCCGGTGGGAGGAGTCTGCCGTGACGTGTAGTACTCAAGGGACTGATGGCGGTTCGACGGGCGTATGCCGACGAGTTCGCGGGGCGTGTCAACCGGGCGGTCGAGTTGTTGGTCTGTCTCTCGCCAGCGGACGCGGTGCGGGCGCTGGGGGCCGAACATCTGCTCTCGGAGCGTCAAGCGCGTCGGTATGTGAACGCGGCGCTCGCCCAGCCGGACGGGGTGGTGGTGCCGGAGCGCACGGCGGTGTTCACGGTGAGGCTGGCGCCGTCGTTGATCGCCGCGTTGCGTGAGAGCGCCCGGTCTCGCGGGGTGACGTTGAGCGCGGTGGTCGCGGAGGCGGTGCGCGGGTATCTCGATCGGGCGGGCGAGCGGCCCGGTGGCCAGGCGCGTTGACGTCGAGTTCGTCGGCGATCGACTCGTCGACGCGCGGTTGGCGCAGGCGTATGCGGTGTTGGCGCCCGAGCGGCGTCGCGTGACTGGCAACGAGCGGAGAGACGATGAGCGAGAGCAGCACAGCCGGAAGGATCTTGCCGGCGGTGGGCCGATCGGGCAGGGTCGCGGCGATCTATGCGCGGGTGTCCTCCGATCGCCAGCGCCGCGAGCAGACGATCCACAGCCAGACCGCCGCGTTGCGTGAGCTGGCTGGCGCGCGTGGGCTGCTCCTCGTCGAGGATCTGGTGTTCGAGGACGAGGGATTCTCGGGCGCGAGCCTGCGCCGCCCGGCGCTTGAGCGGTTGCGTGATCGCGCAGTGGAGGGCCGTTTCGAGGTGCTGCTCTGTCACGCACCGGATCGCCTGGCCCGCCGTTACGCCTACCAGGTGCTGCTGCTGGAGGAGCTTCAGCGCGCGGGCGTGGAGGTCATCTTCGCGAAGGAGCCAGAGCGTTCGGGCACGCCCGAGGATGAGCTGATGCGCCAGTTTCAGGGGATGATTGCCGAGTACGAGCGAGCACAGATCGCCGAGCGGTGCCGTCGAGGGAAGCTGCATCGCGCCCGTTCTGGCGCAGTGTCGGTGCTCGCCCGCGCGCCCTACGGCTACCGGTACGTCAAGAAGTCCGAGCACGCTGACGCGTTCTATGAGATCGACGAGTCTGAAGCCCCGATCGTGCGCGAGATCTTCCGCCGCTACCTCCAGGACGGCGAGTCGATCGGCCGGATCGGACGCTGGCTCTGCGAGCAGGGCGTTCAGACCAGGACCGGCAACACGGGCTGGAACAACGCCACGATCTGGGGGATGCTGCGCAACCCGGCCTACGCCGGCAGGCCGCCTACGGCAAGACCCACGCGACCGGCGCGACCGTCCGCGAGACCCGCCCGCCCGCCAGCGCGGGCAACGATCCGCGCGGATCTCCCGCGAGCGGGTGGAACCCGAGCAGTGGAAGCAGATCACGGTTCCCGCGCTGATCACCGCCGAGCAGTTCGCGCTCACACAGGACCGCCTGCAGCGCAACAAGCGAACCTCGCCGCGAACACTCGCCGCCCGTCGCTGCTGCAAGGGATCCTCGTCTGCCGCGAGTGCGGCTACGCCTACTACCGCTGCTCCACGCGCAGCAAGAACGGCATCCTGCGCGAGTACTACCGGTGTTCGGGCACCGACGGCCACCGCCGTCCCGAAGGACGCGTCTGCGAGAAACGGCCCGTCCGTCTGGCCGAAGTCGACGAGCTCGTCTGGACCCGGGTGCTCGGACTGCTCGAGGACCCGACACTGATCCAAGCGGAGATCGACCGGCGGATTCAGACCCTACGCGCCGCGCACCCCGCCACTGGGCGGCGTGACACGCTCCAGCGCGACCTCACCCGCGCGCAGGGTGCCCTGCGGCGACTGCTGGACGGCTATCAGGAGCAGCTCGTCACCCTCGATGAGCTCCGCGCACGCACCCCGGAACTCCGCAAGCGCCAGGCCGCGTTGCAAGCGCAGCTGAACGCGCTCGACGCCGAGCTGCACGACGCCGAAACCTACCTCGAACTGACCGAGACGCTCGAAGGATTCCGCGCGCGCCTGGGCATCAACGCCGAGGACCTCACCATCGAGCAGCGCCAAGAGATCATCCGACTCGTCGTCCGCGAGGTCGTGATCGGCGAGGACGACATCACCATCCGCCACTCGATCCCCGTCCCGACACGCGACCAGCCGCCCGGTTATCTACTGCGTTTGGGTAGTCGAGAAGCCGTCGATCCAAGCTCGCGCGCGCAAGCACCCCAGCCAGCCCGCGCAGCCTCGCGGCGACGGGCAGCTGGTCGAGCACGAGTACGAGCGCAAGGGCGCGCTCTGCTACCTGGCCGCGTGGGACGTCCGCCGCGCGAAGCTGGTTGACCGCTGTGCACCGAAGGACGGCATCGAGCCGTTCGACCAGCTCGTCGAGCAGTTCATGACCCAGCAGCCCTACAGCACGGCGCAACGCGTGTTCCTGATCGTCGACAACGGCTCCGCGCACCGCGGCCAGCGCTCGATCGACCGCCTCCAGGGCGCCTGGCCGAACTTGACCCTGGTGCACACGCCGGTGCATGCCAGCTGGCTCAACCAGGCCGAGATCTACTTCTCCGTCGCCCAGCGCAAGGTGCTGCAACCCAACAACTTCCCCGATCTCGACACGCTCGAGCAGACGCTGCTGGCCTTCGGCCGCCGCTACGAGCAGATCGCCCAGCCGTTCCAGTGGAAGTTCACCCGCAAAGACCTCCAACGAGTGCTCGACCGGCTCGAGCAGCCCACCCCACAGCTCCAGCTCGCAGCGTGACCCACGAATCCGTCAACGAACTTGAGAAGACGACCACTTAGTACAAGTCCGACGCGCCGAAACCTCGCCATGCCGCGACCGCCCCTTTTGGCGCTCCGATCGCCGATGTCCCACTCCAACGAGCGGGAAATCGGCGGGTCGGACTCCACGGTGCGAACGACCTCCGCAACGGAAACGCGGCGTGCTCATAATCCGCGTGTCGGGGGTCCGAGTCCCTCCTCCGGCATCACACGGAAGGCCTCCAAACGGAGGCCTTTCTCGTTGGCCGGCTGGAATCCGTGTAGCAATTTCCCGGCGGGGGGTGTAGCAACGGCTACGCGCGCTGGGCTGGGTTCGCTGCCCGTCAGGCCCCCGGTCCGTGCGTGAGAGGACCGAGGGCGACGCGGCCGCCGGTCAGGTTCCAGTCCCGCCAGCAGTCAGCGCTGACGTCGTCGAGGTCGAGCGCGAGCCGATGGCCCGCGGTCCGACGGGTCGGTTAGATCGTCGATCTCCTCTACGCCGCCCTGCGTGACCCGCTTGAGCCCCCTGAGCGACGTGATCTGCCATGCACCGAGCCATCTCGTAAACCGATTGGACCCTCGCGCGTGCCTACCACGAGCCGCCGTCCGCTCGGGCGTTCGGAGACGCGCTGCCCCTATCACGCGAGGCTGTCGCGCAAAGGGTTGCCGTCCGGCGGGTTTAAGACGATTCCGCCATGCCGCAGAACTTCATCGCCTGTGATCGCGGCCAGTCGTTCTTGATGCCGCCGGATATCAGGGATTGGCTGCCTGAGAATCACCTGGCATGGTTCGTCATCGACGTGGTCGGGGTCATCGACACGTCGGCGTTTACGCCGCATATCGCGGGGACGGACACGGCCGCGCGGCCTATGAACCGTCGATGATGCTCGCGCTGGTGCTGTACTGCTGGGCGCGTGGGGTGCGGTCCTCGCGGGCGACCGAGCGTGCGTGCGTCGAGGACGTGGCGTGCCGCGTGATCGCCGCTCAGCAGCAGCCCGATCACGCAACGATCGCGCGCTTTGTCGTTCGTCATGAACACGCGCTGGGTGAGCTCTTCGGCGAGGTGCTGGGCCTGTGCGCGGACGCTGGGTTGGCCACGGTCGGGGTGATCGCGATCGACGGCACGAAGGTCTCGGCGAACGCCAGCCGCGAGAGCTATACCCAGAAGTTGTGGATGCGGGTGAAGAGAAAGGCGGCGTACCTTCCCGGTTGATTGAAGACCGAAAGCCGGTGTTGGCCGGCAGGAAGGCACGCCAATGGTGGATGTTCGCAGGCTCCCCGTCGGGGAGGACAACGAGATGCGGGTCACCCTCGATGATCTCGCGCGCGAGGGCGCGCTGAGGATGATCGCGGCGGCGCTGGAGGCGGAGGTCGATGAGTACGTCGCGTCGTTGGTCGAAGCGCGCGACGAGGACGGGAAGCGACTGGTGGTCCGCAATGGGAAGGCGAAGGAGCGCAAGCTGACGGTCGGGTCGGGGACGCTGCCGATCCGGGCGCCGCGGGTCAACGACAAGCGCGTCGATGAGGAGACCGGAGAGCGCAAGCGGTTCAGCTCGCGGATCCTGCCGGCGTACGCGAGGCGCTCGCCGAAGGTGACCGAGGTGCTGCCGATCCTGTATCTGCACGGGCTCTCGACCGGCGACTTCGGGCCGGCGCTGCGGGATCTGCTGGGCGAGGACGCGTCGGGCTGTCGTCGAGCTCGATCCAGCGGCTGACCGAGGCGTGGCAGGCTGAGCACGCCGCGTTCCGCACCCGGCAGCTGCGGTTTCACCGCTACGCCTACCTGTTCGTCGACGGCGTCAACGTGGCCGTCCGCCTCGGCGAGGACTCAAAGCTGTGCCTGCTGGTCGTGATCGGCGTCCGTGAGGACGGCTGCAAGGAGTTGCTTGCCATCGAGGACGGCTACCGCGAGAGCGAGGACTCGTGGGCGGCCGTGTTCCGCGATCTGCGCGACCGCGGGATGAACGAGCCGAAGCTGATGACCGGCGACGGCGCGCTCGGCGCATGGGCAGCGGTGCGCAGCGTGTTTCCCGGCACGCGAGAGCAGCGCTGCTGGGTCCACAAGACAGCGAACGTGCTCGACGCGCTCCCAAAGCGGCTGCAGCCCAGGGCGAAGACGCTGCTGCACGAGATGGCCGAGGCGCCTACCCGCGCGGACGCGCGCAAGGCACTGGAGCGCTTCCGGGGCGAGTTCGATGCCAAGTACCCGAAGGCGGTCGCGAAGCTCGACACGATCATCTGCTGGTGGGAGCACCTCGGCAAGGCCCGTTACCCCGATACCCGCAGGCTGACGATCACCGCCGACTCCGGCGGCTCGAACAACCCCCGCACGCGCCTATGGCGCTACGAGCTGCAGCGACTCGCCGACAGAACCGGCCTGGAGATCCGGGTCTGCCACTTCCCGCCCGGCACCAGCAAGTGGAACAAGATCGAGCACCGCATGTTCAGCTTCGTCAGCCTCAACTGGCGCGGCAAGCCGCTTGAGACCCTCGAGGTCATCATCAACCTGATCGCAGCGACCAAAACCGGCACCGGGCTCAAGCTCTACGCGCAGCTCGATGAGCGCGCCTACGAGCGCGGACTCGAGATCACTGACGAGCAACTCGCGAGCGTCAACATCACCCGACACACGTTCCACGGCGACTGGAACTACACCATCACACCGTCAGTAATTACGTCGTGAGCCCTTAGTGCTTCTGGTCGTTGCCGTCGTCATCGCGGCCGAGCGTCAGGACCGGCCTCCCATCACGGCCGAGAATCTGCCGTCTCTCTGACGAACGAGATTGGAGCCGGGGTGGATTGCCGACGGCGCAGCCACCGGCATCCGCCGCTCGCCGCACGGATGCTGGCGCTGACGCGCCGGTCGCAGTGATCCCTGATCCCAAGCCACAGCCACGGAGCCGTCCCGGTGCCCGATGAGCGTGAGGAACGCGCCTACCGCTTCGGGCCGCTCGAGCGACGCGGCACCGTTGGCGGTCTTCGCCTCGGACAAGCGGTGACGATCGGTGGAGGCTGCGTGCTCTCGGTCCTCCTGCTCCGAGTCCTCCCCGGCTCACAGGCCATGCCCGCCGCGGTCTCGTGCTGCTGATCGCCGGCGCCGCCGCAATCCTGCCAATCAACGGCCGAACGGACCCCCGACGAGTGGCTCCTAGTCGTCGCCGGCACGTTCACCGCGCGTCTGCGAGGCGAGCACAGGTATTGGGCGCGGCGAGCAAGCCAGGGCTTCACGAGCGCTCTCGACGGCGAGGCCCTCAAGCGACCGCAGGCGATGCCGCCGGTGCTGCGCGGCTGCCGCCTGCTCAGCGCCCATCTCGCCGACGGCAGCGAGCTGGGAATGCTCCAGGACCCAGAGCTGGGTGCGTACACGGCCGTCGTCGTCTTGCACGCACGCGCCGTCAGCCTGCTCCCTCCGGCCGAGCATGAGCGACGTCTCGAGCAGTGGGGTCAGGTCCTTGCTGCCTTGGCGCGCCGGGGCTCCGCAATCCGTCGTCTCCAGATCATCGAGCACACCGCGCCCTCTGACGGTCACCTTCGACAGCCAGCAGCCTTCCGTTGAGGGCGGCGCGCGTCGCTGCAACTCGCGCAACCTCCGAGCGACCATCCAGCCGCGAAAGACCCGCTCACGCGGCGATCACGCCACGCGGTTCACCACCAGATCGAGCGGAGACCCCGAAGTGCAGCTGTGGGCGCCGCGGGCCGCCCCGACTTTCGGGGCGGCCCGGGACCCGACTCAGGGCGTGGTCGTCGACAGCATGAACGTCAGCGACTTGCCGTAGGCGCCCGTACGCAGCGCCTGGCCGCCGCCGATCTCCTGACGGAAGGCGATCGACGCCACCTCGTTGCTCACCGGCCCCCCGTAGCTCAACAGCGCCAGCGGGCTGCCGGCCGTCGCACTCAGCGGCGCAAACGCGTTTGCGTTGGCCCGCACCTGCAACTGCTCGCCGAGCGCGAAGGACCCGTTCACGAGCCGCCCGGTCGCGGACTGGCTCGGATCGGTGACCGACAGCAGCGCGTCGCCCGCCGTCGAGGTCACCGTCGCCGTCGTGGTCGTCTCATAACTGCGACTGACCCCCGGCGCGAAGGCCCCAAACGAAGCGGGCGCCCCCAGCGTCAGCGCCAGGGTCGCGGGCACGGTGCCGCCCACGCTGCCGCCCACCTGCGACGCGCCGACCTGGAAGCTCCGCGACACGTCGCGCGCGGGGAAGTAGTTCGCATCGCCGGACTGCGAGGCGGTGATGGTGCAAGTGCCTGGACCGGTGACCGTGACGATGTCGTCGGAGACGGTGCAGGAGCCCAAGGCGCTGAAGCGCACGGGCAGGCCTGAGCTCGCAGTCGCGCTCACCTTGTAGGGCGGAGCCGTCAGGGGGTCAAAGGTGATTGCCTGATCCACCCGGTGCTCCGTATAATGGAAGGTCACCTCAATCCTTCCGCTTGTCGCACCCGGATACACCCGGACTTCAACGGTACCCCATTGAGTCGTACCATTGCCAAACTGCGTCAGGTCGAGTGCAGTGACCGTAGGCGTGGTGGTGTCTGTCCCAATGAGTTGATCTGCCGTCAGTTGTTGCGGACCCCAGATTCCAACCCCGTACGTGTGATTCAAAGTGTAAGTACCAGGCGTGATGCCGTCAAAGACATACACCTCGTCCTTACCGTAGGTTTCATACGTCATCTGCCTTGCAGTAGTTCTCGTGCCGCCTGTTGGCTGCTTGATCAAATCGAGTTCAGCGCCTCGGCCCTGCGTTTCAAACGGGTTCTCCACGTATCGAGGTGTGCCGCTGGAGAAAGCCTCTACTTCGAAGTAGTACTCCGGATCGACGTTCAGGCTATCAATGTGCAGGGAGTTCTTCCCATAAACCATTTCGCTCTGGTACAGCTTCTTCGGTTCAATGCCGTAGCGGATCACGTAGCCATCGGCGCCATCCACCGGTTCCCACAGCACGTCGGCCTGGCGGCGGTCCACTTGGTCGCGAACAGCCATCATGTGACCCGGAGACACCACTGTGAACTTTGACGCATCCGGATTGCCGAAGACACGGAACTCCTTTACGGCGAACTTTCCATTGTCGGGTGTGAAGACATTGGTCAGCCTCACATACCGACCTGTTACGGCCGTGGGGAGTTCGATGTAATCAGACCGCAAGTCCTGGGGGTTATTGCTCTTGTCGATAACTTGGGTCCAGTTCTGGTTATCGTTGGACACATCGACAGTATATGATTCATAGCGGGTGAGTGCCTGGAATCCGGTGGCACCAGCCCTGTCGAATTGAATCTGGATCCCGCGAATATCACTCGTCTTGCCGAGGTCGACGGTCATGTATTCGCCCGGATTGCCCGTTTGAGCGCTCCAGAATGTCTTCCCGTTCTGATCCACCGCCAATGACGGCCAGTAATTGCCCGTCTGGGCACCGGGGGGCAGCGTGGAAGATGTTTCGACCTTCTTATTCCAGGACAAAAGCGTCCATCCCGTGAAGTTATCGGTGATGGGATCCTTCTTGACGCTGGGCAGATACTGCGGGTAGTCGCCGTATTCGACATTTGCGTGCATCACCCCCTCCTTGTCCACATCCGTGGGGAAGAGGGACATGAGCGTGTCACCGTTACCGCCATTCTGGGTGAACGCCACCATGCAGACGGTCCAGAGCTTACCCTGCTTGTCCACGAAGAAGCTGCCGTGGCCTGCGCCCGGCGCTGAGCCCGACACCATCCGGGTCAGCGGGTTGTGCTCATCATAGTGATATGGACCCATCGGATCGTCTGCCACCATTACACCCTGCGCGTAGGAGGCAAATTCGAGACCGATGGATGAGTACAACACATAGTACTTGCCGTTGTACTTGAGCGGATGGGGGCCTTCAGTCCATCCATATTCCTGAGGACGGTATTGCCTGTCGGTGAAGAATGGGAAGATCAGGTCGCTTGAATATCTGGTTTCCCAGCCATGCTTATGGGGGTCGCCCCAAAGGACAACCTGTGGCTTACTGATTTCCTTAAAGGTGTGCTTGTCCAACTCGACGACTCGAATGCCCAGAACCTGCGACCATCCGTAGTACATGAACAGCCGGCCAGTGTCTTCATCGTAAAGCATGCTGGCGTCGCCATAGTTGTTGCTGGAGAATGTACCGGCCTGGTACCAGATTCCCGATTTCGGATCGTCAGTCGTCATCACTCGGTTATTTGTATTGCCGGCGTAGTTGTACAGTTTGCCGTCAATTTCCGTCATGCCAACGATCCCGCCCAGGAGGTTGGGCGCATTGACATAGTTCCAGTTCGCGAAGTCAGATGACCACCAATAGCCACGCCTCCCACGTGTGAAGAGGTAGTAGTCACCATCGATGATCTTGATGACGGGCTCGCCGGCTGTCAGAATTCTCTCCGAACCCTGAGTAAGCGAAATGGGGTTAGTGTACGTGGTTGGGTTCTGTACGACCGACTTTCCCGATGGCACTACCGGCAGCGTTCCCGATGCCTGGGCCTGGGCTCCGCTCGCGAGGACGAGCGACCCCACGAACGCCAACAGAACAGATCGCAACAACGTCTTCATAAGACTCCCCCTCTGGACCCAGCGGACTGTGACGTGGCTCTCAGACGGTACGACCGGACATTTGTCGTCGTCAAGGACGAATTGGCGCTCTCTCGTCAGTTTGTCCCGATACGGACAAACTGGGTCCACCAGGATGCTTCCGTGACCACGGGACGTCGGGAGTCGCTGCGAAGTCGCAACGGGCAAGCCGTCGTCGCTGCGGTGTAGTCGAGACCACGGAGCAGCCGGGCCGACCTAGCTCGGGTGACCGGCCTGTCCACCTCGGCCGTCTCGACGCTCGTGGCCGACCTGATCGAGGCCGAGGTGCTGGTCGAGCTCGGCACCAAGGCGTCGGGCGCGGGCGGCCGGCCGGCAGTGGCCCTCGGTCTGGCACCCCGAGCAGGATCGCTGGTCGGGATCCATCTTGGCCACGCCGACCTGCGGGTGGTGCTCACGTCCCTGGACGGGACCGTGCTGATGCAGCAGCGCCACTTCCTCGACGTCGACCACGAACCGGCAGCGTCACTGGATCAGCTGGCTTGGAGCACAGCCGATCTGCTCGTGACGGGGGACATCGACCGAGCTCGAGTGCTCGCGGTAGGCGTGGCCGTCTCCGCACCGGTGGTCGACTCGCGTTCGCTGGCGTCGCCGCCGATGCTGCTGGACTGGGGCGGTGTCGACATCGCCGGCGTTCTGGGTGAGCGGACCGGGCTCCCGGTCCGCATCGGGAACGACGCGACGCTCGGGGCGCTCGCCGAGTGGCGCCTCGGCGCCGGAACCGCTGTCGACGCCCTCGTGTAAGACCGGCCCGCCGAGCAGGACGGCGCAGCGACCACGCCCGCCATCTCTCACTCCGCGCACGCGCATAGACACGGGCACTTGCAGACGGGCAGCCCAAGGACGCTCCGCGAACTAACCCCCTGCGATTCGGCCTGGCCGCCTCGACGGCCACGACGCACCGGGAAACGAAGAGATGCGCCTATGTGGATAAGCGTATGTTTCGATGGCGGTCGAAATATACGTTTCTGTGGAAAGCGCACAGGCATCGAACGTCGGTCGCGTCGTGCTCGGGCGACTGCCACGTCACACCGGACAACGCATCGGGCCGTAAAGAAGCGGATGGTGGTCACGACGACCCGCGCTCCACAATAGGCATATCGTCCTCCGCTGTCGTCGTACGCGTCTGCGATACCGCGGCACGCCGCAGCGACCGCTCGCGCCGCGCAGGTTCAGTTGCCGACGCGGCACGCGCGACCCCCCTCCAGTTCTCTCCGGGCCATCGCACACGACCGGCGGTCGCGTCTTGGCGCGGCTGCCGACCCGTTTGCGAGCACGGTCCGCCGCGGCGGTCGCGCCGCCTCGTTGAGCAGGTCCCCCGGCGCAGTTGCGAGGCAGACACGCCCCGGCCCCGTACCCGGGGTGGTGTACGCGACCGGGAACGGCAGTGAGCGATCTACAGCACGCGATGGACACTGCAGTCGGCAGAAATCTGGAGTACCTCGAACGCCCCTACACACGCGCAGTGGAACTCGGCGTGGCCCGCGAACGCGACTACGAGCAGGCCGAGCGCGAGCAAACGGCGCGAGCACGCGGCTACGACGTGGCAGACGCCGGCGCGCGCGACGCGAGTCTGCTCGACGGATACGACGCCCCGCACCGCGCCGTCGTGCTGGTCGCGTTCGCCACGGCGCGGCTCGGCCACGTCGCCCTCGAGGTCGCCCGCCTCGACGGCACCGAGACCACCGACGACCCGACCTGGGAGCTCGCGCTCGTCGCGGCGCGCGACACCGCGAGCAACACACTCGGACTCGCACATCTCGCGCTCCAGGCGTACGCCCAAGCCGTCGGCTATCACGCGTCGCCGTGGGTCGGACACGCGCCGGCCAGGCGGGCGAAGTACTCGCGCGGCGGGATGCGCTTGTACGGGTCCTCGGCGGCGTGTGCCGGGCGCGGCGGGCGCGGCTCGCTGCCCGCCCCGGCCGGCTGCGTCAGAACACCGCGTGCGCGCGCGACCCTGCTCGCCACCGACCCCGACGACCGCCACGCCACAGACGAGCTCGCGCAGCACACTCGCCGTGCAGCATTCGCGCTCAGCGCCGCCGCGCGAGCGATCCGCGACGACCGTATGCGCGTCGCCGATGAGCTCGCCGCCGGCCTCGGCCAGGTCCTCGTCGTGTTCGCGATCACCAGCGAGGCACAGCCCGTATGAGCCGCGACCGCGAGCCGCGCGTTCCGGCACATGCCCGACAGCCGCGATCGGCTGGCCGCGGACCCGCGGTCACGGCCGACGACGGCGCCGACCGCGGCCCAGCGAAGCGAGAAATGTGTCCCCCTCGGCCGCCGCTGCAGCGCGTGGCCGAGCGCCGCCGCGCCGCCGCGTTGGCCCGCCACTACCGCGACGCGGAGCAGCTGCCGATCGCGGAGATCGCCCGCCGCCTCGGCCGCGCCCCGGCAACCATCAAGGCCTACCTCTACGACCCCACCGGCGAAAAGGCACGCGCCGTCAAGGCCCGCTACCGCGGCTACTGCCGACAGTGCGGCGCCGACACCAGCCCGCGCAACGGCAAGGGCGACGCCTACCTGTACTGCCGGCGCTGCCGACCCGGCGCCGCGCAGCGCACATGGACGCGCGAGCGCGTGCGCGACGCGATGCGCGCCTGGGCCGCGCTCTACGGGCGCGCGCCGTCGTCGTATGACTGGTCGCGCACACACGCGCGCCGGCGCGGAGCGCAGGCGCTGCGCCGACTGAAGACCGGCGAGTGGCCCGCCGCCGCCACGGTCAGCGACCTCTACGGCACATGGGCCGCCGCGCTCGCCGATGGCTTCGACGTCGGCCTTGCCGAGCAAGTGCCGAGGACTTGAAGCCCCGCCCGCCTCGCCCCAGCCGGGAGCGCCGGAGAGACGTCCAAGGGTCGCGCGGCCCCAGTGAGCAACGCAGTCGCTACGACCTACTGCCGGGACCACAACCCGGCGCGCCTCGGGCCCGGCAGGGTCATCCGCTGTCGCAGCCGTCGCTCAGACATGCGGGCGGCGAGCGACCTTCGGTATCGCCCGCGCCTCACTCCCGCGCCGGGATCGACAGGCGTTCGGCGACGCCGAGCTCGGCGGTTCGATCAGTCCTTCACGTGTCCCGAAACGTGTCCCGAACTGCGCGAAACGGAGCTGCCCTCAGCGTCACCCACATCGCGCTGTGCAGCCAAATCAGTCTCATCAGCACCTGGTTTGGGTGCCTGCAAAGCCGTGCACACCGGTTCGATTCCGGTCGGCGCCTTGAGCGGAATCCGAGCGACGCGGCGCTACGCTCGCAGCGTGACGCCGGAGGAGCTCGCCAACCTCGCACACCTGCGCCGTGCGCGCGACCTGATGGACCGCGAGTACGCGCGCCCGCTTGACGTCGCCGCGCTCGCCCGCGCCGCGTTGATGTCGACCGCGCACTTCTCGCGGCAGTTCCGCGCGACGTACGGGGAGACGCCCTACGCCTACCTGATGACGCGGCGGATCGAACGGGCGAAGGCGCTGCTGCGTCGCGGCGACCTGTCGGTCACCGAGGTCTGCCTGGAGGTCGGCTGTTCGTCGCTCGGCTCGTTCAGCGCTCGCTTCACCGAGCTCGTGGGCGAGACGCCGACCGCCTACCGGGCCCGTGACCACGGCGCCCTCGCGAGCGTGCCGGGCTGTGTCGCCAAGGACCTCACGCGCCCGAGCCGCAGGCCGCGCGCGATCGAAGCAGCACGCGGGGCTAGCGTTCCGGGACATGGATCTCAGTCTTTCCCGTTGCTTCGTCCAAGTCCATGACCCCGACGTCGCGCTGGCGTTCTACCGCGACGCACTCGGCCTCGAGCTGCGCGACGACGTCGCCCAGGAAGGGTTCCGCTGGATCACCGTCGGCGCCGCCTCTCAGCCGGACGTCGCGATCGTGCTCACGAACTACCAGTGCGGCAGCCCCGCCGACGGCGACGCGATCGCCGCCCTCGTCGCCAAGGGCGCGCTGAACGGCGTCCACTTCCGCACCGACGATCTCGAGGCGACGTTCGAGACGGTGCGTGCCTCCGGGGCCGAGATCGTGCAGGAGCCGATCGAGCAGCCGTGGGGCACGCGCGACTGTGCCGTGCGTGATCCGTCCGGGAACATGGTGCGCATCGACCAGCCGCCCGCGGCGCGGCCGTGACGCGGCCGCCCTCGGTGCGTGGTCGCCCGCGCGAGCGGTGAACCTCGCATCGGTTGCGGCGTTTCCCCGTTGGCAGTTCGGCCGCGGCGTTCGATGCGGGGGGTGTTGTCAACGGCAAGGATTCGACGATGTTCCAGTTTCGGAATTGGCCTTTCGCGGTGAAGCTCGGTGCCGGCTTCGGCATCGTGATCGTGTTCATGATCGTGCTCACGCTGGTCGGCACGACGGGGCTGTCGGCCAGCAACGATCGGACCGTGTACCTGGCGACGAACACCGCGCCGAGCGTGGAGCTGATCGGCCACGAGGACGCGTGGACGGACGACTATCGGATGCTGCAGCTGCAGCATCTGATCGCCGCATCGCCCGCCGCCCAGGCGAGCCTGGAGAAGCAGCTCGCTTCCACCGGCGCCCAGATCGACGCGGGCTTCCGGCGCTACGAGCGGATGGTCTCCGACGCACGCGACGGCGCCGCGCTCAAGCAGACGGTCGCCGGATGGCGCAACTACCTGACCGAGACCCGCCCGCTGCTCGCGCTGAGCCGCAGCCGCCGCACGGCTGACGCCACCACGCTGCTCAATCGCTCCCAGGCGACGTTCGACCGCGTGAACCTCCTTCTGCGGCAGTGGCAGGGCTACAACGACGCGCTGGCGCGCAAGCAGCTCGCGACGTCGCGTGCGGCGTACTCGTCGCGGCTGCGGCTGCTGCTGATCCTGCTCGTGTCGGCGCTCGTCGCCGCGATCGCCGTGTCGGCGCTGATCACGATCCAGCTCAAGCGGACCATCAAGCGGACCTTCGCGCGCGTCGAGATCCTGCGCTCGCGCGGCGCGGAGAAGCTCAGGGAGGGCCTGCAGGCATTCGCCGTCGGGGACCTGACGACGCGCTTCCCGGTCACCACCACGTCGCTCACCGACTTCGCCACCGACGAGCTCGGGCAACTCGAGCGCGAGGTCGAGGGCGTGAGCGACGCGCTCGTCGCGTCGCTGCTCGCCTACAACGAGACGGCCGAGAGCCTGTCCAGCCTGGTCGGCGAGATCAGCAGCTCCGCCGGGAGCGTCGCCTCGACCTCGCAGCAGATGGCGACCACGTCCGACGAGGCCGGCCGCGGTCGGCGAGATCGCCTCGGCGGTCAGCGACGTCGCCCAGGGCGCCGAGCGCCAGGTCCGCATGGTCGAGAGCACCCGCTCCGCCGTCGAGGGGGCCGCGCGCGCCGCGAGCACGAACGCCGAGACGGCCCAGGCCACCGAGCATGCCGCCGAGGAGGCGCGCCGCGTCGCCCGCGACGGCGTCACCGCCGCCGACCAGGCGACCGACGCGATCCGCGCGGTCGCGGCGTCCTCCGAGCAGATCGGCACGGCGATCGAGTCGCTCTCGGATCGCTCGACCCGCATCGGCGGGATCGTCGACACCATCACCGGCATCGCCGAGCAGACCAATCTGCTGGCGCTCAACGCCGCGATCGAGGCCGCCCGCGCGGGTGAGCAGGGGCGCGGCTTCGCGGTCGTCGCCGAGGAGGTCCGCAAGCTCGCGGAGGAGTCGCAGGAGGCCGCCGGGCAGATCAGTGTCCTGATCAACGAGATGCAGGCGGAGACGAGCCGGGTCGTGGCAGCGGTCGCCGACGGCGCCAAGCGCACCGAGGACGGCGTGACGACCGTCGAGCGCACGCGCGGGGCGTTCGAGGCCATCGGCGCCGCGGTCGAGGACATGGGCGCTCGCGTCGCCGAGATCGCGGCCGGCATCGGCCAGATCGCCGCCGAGGCGCACCGCGCCGCGACGGACGTGACCGAGGTCGCGACCGTGGCCGAGGAGTCCTCCGCGTCGGCCGAGCAGGTGTCGGCGTCCACGCAGGAGACGAGCGCGTCGACCCAGGAGATCTCCGCCTCCGCGGCGGCGCTCGCCACCACCGCCGAGCAGCTCAACGCACTCGTGCGGCGGTTCACCCTCGCTACCTGAGCCGTGGAAGACTGCGGCCATGCTCGCCTTCGAGGTGCATGGCCGCGGTGAACCGCTGGTGCTGGTGCACGGGCTGGCGACGACGCGGGCGATCTGGCGGCGCGTGCTCCCCCGGCTCGGGGCGCGCCGGCGCGTGATCGCGCTCGACGTCCCCGGCTTCGGCGAGACGCCGCCGGTCGGCCCGGGATTCGACCTCGATGCCGTCGCCGACGCGATCGCCGACGGGCTCGAGGACGCGCCGTTCGACCTGGTCGGCCACTCGCTCGGCGGCGCGCTCTCGATCGTGCTGGCCGAACGCCACCCGGACGCCGTGCGCCGGCTCGTGCTCGTCGCCCCGGCGGGGCTGCGGCCGCTGCCGTCCGTCGCCGCGCGCGTCGCCGGCACGGCGGCCGCGCGCGCGATCCCGCTGCGCCGCCGCGGCGCGGCGCTGGCGGACACGGGCTGGGGCCGGCGGCTGCTGATGACGCCGGGCACCGCCGAGCCGAGCGCGATCCCGCCTGCCGAAGTGCGCGCGATGCTCGACGCCTCCAGGGGCGCGACGCGGATCGCCGAGGCGCTCCAGAGCGCCGCCTCCGCGGACCTGAGGGAGCGGCTGCGGGCGCTGGAGCTCCCGGTGGGCATCATCTGGGGCGCCCACGACCGGATCATCCCCGCGCGGGGAATCGACAGCATCCGCCCGGGCGCGCCGAGCGTGCTGGTCGCGCGCGCGGGCCACATCCCGATGATCGAGCAGCCCGAGCGCTTCGCGGCGGCGCTCGAGCAGGTGATTCAGGCGCTGTCACGGCCTGGCAACATCGCGCTGCGGAGCGCGACCTAGCTTGGCCGTGTGACGACCGGGCACGCCCTGCGGCTGGCCGACGGCCGCGCGCTCGCGGTCACCGAGGCGGGAACGCCCGACGGGCGGCCCGTGATCTACCTCCACGGCGCGATCGGCGCGCCGCTGCAGTGCGGCGGCGACCTGGCCGGTGCGATCGAGACGCTCGGGCTGCGGCTCGTGCTCCCCCAGCGGCCGGGATTCGGCGCCTCCGACTCCCAGCCGGGACGAACGCTGCTGGACTTCGCGACCGACCTCGAGCAGCTCGCGGACCGCCTCGGCCTCGGGCGCTTCGCGGTCGTCGGCGTGTCGGCGGGCGGCCCGTACGCGATGGCCGCCGCCCACCGGCTCGGCGACCGGCTGTCAGCCGCGGCGGTCGTGTCCTCGCTCTCGCCGCTGTGCGCGCCCGCGCGCGTGCCCGGACTGCCGAACCGCATCCGGCTCCCGCTGCGCGCGCTGGCGGCCGCGCCCGGCCCGGCGGCCCGGCTCGGCGACGCGGCCGTGTCCGTGATCGCCCGCCACCCGAGCCTGCTGCGGCGGGCGATGGCGTTCGGCGTCCCGGCGGGCGACCGGCGCCACATCGCCCAGAGCGCGCACGACTTCCACGCGGCGTTCCTCGCCGCCACGGCGGGCGGCGTCGCGGGGCTGATCGAGGACCACCGCGTCACCTCGCGCCCGTGGGGCTTCCCACTGAGGGAGGTCGAGTGCGAGATGCACGTCTGGCACGGGATGGCCGACGTCTTCGTGCCGGCCGACCACGCGCTGCACCTGGTCGCCGGGCTGCCACGCTGCCGCGCGTGGTTCGACCCCGGCGAGGGTCATTTCTTCTTCCGCCGGCGGGCCGGCGAGATCCTGTCGCAGCTCGTCGCCGGCCCCGCGCTGGCGCGGGGCCGGCTCAAGACTAACTGACGGTCAGCGTGCCCTTCATGCCGGCCGCGGCGTGCCCGCTGACGGGGCAATAGAACGTGTACCTGCCCTTCTTGAGCGTGACCGTGAACGTCGAGGTCCCGCCCTTCCCCACGACCTTGCCGGTGCCCTTGCCCTGGATGCCGATGGCGTGCTGAAGGCTCGACGGGTTGGACATCCGCAGCGTGACCTTGCCGTGCTTGGCCGACAGCTTGCTGACGCTGAACTTCAACTGCGTCTTGCTCGCCGACAGACGCAGCGTCGCCGCCGGGCGCGCCGGGGCGCCGCTGGCCGTCTGTGCCACCGCCGCGCCACCAGCGGCGATCGCGGCGATCGCGATCGCCGTCGTCATCCTCCCTCTACGCACCTGCACCCTCCCTTCGTAGCGGATCTGGGTGGAACTACGCAGCCCTCCGCACCGAGGTTCACAGAATGCGGCGCGCCCAGGTGAAAGTCTGACGGCGCCAGTCGTCGTCGAGCGAAGTGATGTAAACGCCCTGACCGGACGAGTTGATCATCCAGTGCGGGGAGAGCGCGATGCCGACGTGGTCGACGTTGCGCTCAGTTGCCTTGGCTCCAAACGACGCCGAGCCGAAGAACAGCAGGTCACCGGGCGCGACGTCCTCGAGCCGGATGCGGTCGCGCTTGCGGATCTCCCCCGCCATCTGCGCCGCGGTGCGGCCGCCCAGCTGCGCGCCGGCGGGCTGGCCGGAGAGCTTGAAGACGCGCCACACGAAGCCCGAGCAGTCATAGCCGCCGTGGACCTGGTAGCCGTAGGTGCTCGAGACGTCGTCGGTCTCGCCGCCCCACACGTAGGGCATGCCGACCTTGGAGGCGGCGATCCGCAGCGCGGCGCGGGTCGCTCCCGCATAGGCGGGGAGCTCGAACGCGGAGAGCTGGGCGCGCGCGTAGCCGGCGAGCCAGTCGGAGCTCAGGATCACGGCCAGCGAGTGCGCGGCCTCGGCGCGGGTGATCGGATCCCACGGGTAGAGCTCGAGCTTCTCATCCGGCGCCGGATGGTTCGTGCGCAGACCGATGAAGCGCGCGACGACCTCGGTGCCGAACGTCCGCGGCGGCTGCAGGCCGGCGCCGGCCGCCACGTCCTGCACGTGCGCGGCGACATCGGAGAGCCCGAGCTGTGCGACCAGCCGGGCGTCGAAGGCGGTGACCGAGACCGTGGCGGACGCCGAGGCGGCCACCGGCTGCGCGCCGGAGCGGGCGGCGACGGCGGTAAGGGCCTCCCCCAGCTGCGCGCCGCTCAGCGGCAGCTCGCCATGGAAGTGGCCGTCGTCGAGCCGCGCCATCAGCCCGGCGGCGGCGACCTCGCGCTGCTCGGGCGTGTTCCAGTTCGAGGGCGTCGCAGCGTCGGCGGCGGGAGCGGCGAGCAGCAGCGCAGCGACGGCGGCGAGAAGGATGCGCATTCCTAGTTGAGTCGGCGCGGGGACGCGATGCATTGAGTCGCGTGTCGGGTCGCTGACGCTTGCGCGGGCGGTCGCGAGGTCGCACCATGAGCCCCATGGAGCTCGCCGTGGCATCGACGCTCTGGCTCACGTTCGGCGCGTTCCTGTTCTTCGGCGTCGTGCACGCTCCCGCGCTCTTCGCGTGCACGGCGATCAGCCTGTGCGGCGCCGAGTTCGTGTCGGCGATCGCCTGGTCGGTCGCCAGCGACGGCTGTGTGGCGCGGCCCTGCGGCGCGTTCGCCGAGACGGCACGCACGGCCGCGGCGCTCGACATCCCGTCGCTGACGGGCCTGATGTTCGCGCTCGCGGTCGTCTACGGGCTGCGCGTCGCCCGAAGTTGGTAGTCCTTCGCACATGCACATCCTCGTCACGGGCGCGCGCGGGAAGGTCGGCGCGGCCACCGTCCACGAGCTGATCGCCGCGGGACACACGGTCACCGGCTGCGATCTGGCTCCTCCCGTCTACGAGGGCGGCGATTCGGGCGCGCACTACATCCAGGCCGATCTCACCGACGCCGGCGACGCCTTCGCGGTCGTGCGCGGCAAGGACGTGGTGATCCACGCGGCGGCGCTGCCGGAGCCGACGCGCAACGCACCGCACCGGGTGCTGCACAACAACGTGATGGCGACGTTCAATGTCGCCGAGGCGTGCGTGCGGCTGGGCGCCGACCGGCTCGTGAACCTCTCGAGCGAGACCGTCACCGGGTTCGCGTTCGCTGAGCGGCCCTTCCACGCGCCGACCGCTCCCATCGACGAGGCGCTGCCCAGCCGCCCGCAGGACCCCTACGCGCTGGCCAAGCACTTCGGCGAGCAGATCATGGACGCGGCGGTCGCGCGCTCGGACCTGCAGGCGATCTCGCTCCGCCCCTCATGGGTGCAGTGGGAGGGCAACTACGCGCGCAGCCTCAGACCGTGGCTGCGCGACCCGTTCGGCACGCCGCCGAGCGAGAGCTTCTGGAGCTACATCGACGTCTACGACCTCGCGGCGGCGCTTCGTCATGCGGGCGAGAGCTCGGTCGAAGGTCACGAGGCGATGTACATCGCGGCTCCCGACAACGGCGCCGGCCGACCGCTGCGCGAGCTGATCTCGCACCACTTCGGCGAGGAGGTCGCGGTGGGAGAGCTGGCACGCGAGGACGCCGCCGGCATCTCCTCCGCGCGCGCCGAGCGGCTGATCGGCTACGCACCGACACGCTCGTGGCGGGACTACCTGAGCCCTGACGGCGAGCTGCTCCCCGCCGCGCGCGAGCGGCTCGAACGCGGCGAGACCGGCGTCCAGCTCGGCCGCGCCGCGCTGGATTAGTACGTCGGGGCCTTGTCGAGCTCGGGCGCGTTCGGCGAGGCGACCCCCGCGGCCTCGTAGGCGTCGTCCATGTCGAGCGTCTCCTTCTCGAGCAGGCGAGCCGTGAGCGAGTCGAGCTTGTCGCGGTTCTCGCCCAGCAGTTGCGTGACCACCTGGTAGGCCTCCTCGACGATCCGCCGGACCTCGCGATCGATCAGCTCCTGCGTGGCGGGCGAGACCTCCGCCACGCCCGGCAGCAGCATGTTCTGGCCCTCCGAGGGGATGACCGCGATCGGCCCGATCGCCTGGCTCATCCCCCAGCGGCCGACCATCTGGCGCGCGATCCCGGTCAGCTGCTGGATGTCTGACTCCGCGCCCGCCGAGATCGAGCCGTACACCAGTTCCTCCGCGATCCGCCCGCCGAGCGCGACGCGGATCCGCGCCAGCAGGTACTCCTCGTCGTAGTTCGTGCGCTCGGAGTCGGGCGCGCTCAGCGTCACCCCGAGCGACATCGTGCGCGGGATGATCGAGACCTTGCGCACCGGGTCCGCCGCCGCGGTGAGCATGCCCACGATCGCGTGACCTGACTCGTGGTAGGCGGTCCGGCGCTTCTCCTCCTCGGAGAGCACGATGCCCCGCGGCGCGCCCAGCACGATCTTCTCCAAGGAATCGGTGAAGTCGGCCTCGTTGACCTTGTCATGACCGCGGCGCGCGGCCAGCAGCGCCGCCTCGTTGGCGAGGTTGGCGATGTCCGCGCCGACCATGCCGGGCGTGATCGCCGCGATGCGAACGAGGTCCACGTCCGGATCGAGCGGCAGCGAGCGCGTATGCACCGCCAGGATCTTGCGCCGCCCCTCCTTGTCCGGCGGCGGGACGGTCACGCGGCGGTCGAAGCGGCCCGGCCGCAGCAGCGCCGAGTCGAGGACCTCCGCACGGTTCGTCGCCGCCAGCACGATCACCGTGTCGCCCTGCTCGAAGCCGTCCATCTCGGTGAGGATCTGGTTCAGCGTCTGCTCGCGCTCGTCGTTGCCGCCGCTGAACGGGCCCGCGCCGCCCGACCGCGAGCGGCCGATGGCGTCCAGCTCGTCGATGAAGATGATCGCCGGCGCGGCCTCCTTGGCCTGCTTGAAGAGATCGCGGACACGGCTCGCGCCGATGCCGACGATCGCCTCCACGAACTCCGACGCACTGATCGAGAAGAACGGCGCGTTGGCCTCCCCCGCCACCGCGCGGGCGAGCAGCGTCTTGCCGGTGCCGGGCGCGCCCGCGAGCAGCACGCCGCGCGGGATCCGCCCCCCGAGGCGCTGGTACTTCTCGGGCATCTTGAGGAAGTCGACGACCTCGGTCAGCTCGGACTTCGCCTCGTCGATGCCCGCGACGTCGTTGAACGTGACGCGCGTCTGGTTGCCCTCGACACGCCGCGCGCGCGAGCGCCCGAACGCGCCGATCGCGCCCATCTGCCCACCAGCCGCCCGGCGCGAGAGCCACACGAACAGGACCACGAGCAGGATCACCGGGCCGAACCCGAGGATCAGATTGGAGAGGAACCCCCGACCGTCGTTGATCGGCGTCGCCGCCTGCACGACCTTCTTGCTGTCGAGCAGGTTGTTCAGCGGCTGCGGACTGGACAGCACCGTCGACGGGATCTCGGTCTCGAAGTTCTTGACCGGGTCCGCCTTCTCGTTCGGATAACGCACCTCGGCCTTGAACTGGCCCTCGACGCTCGTGCCCTGGGTCTTGATCTTCGTGACGTTCCCGCGCTCGACCTGCTGCAGGAACCCGGACCCCGCCGGGTCGCTATACGGGATCGTCGCGCTGCGCTGCCGACCAGGAGCGAACAGCGCGACGCTCAGATAGTTCACGGCCAGCAGGCCCAGCACGATGATCCAGAACATCCGTGAGCCTGGCATCCGCGGCATCCGCCGCTGCTGCTGAGGCCCGCGCGGGCCGCCCGGTCCGGGTGGCATGCCATCGGTCGGGCGAGGAAGCGGGGTGCGAGGTCGTCGCTCAGTCGGCGGGTCCGCCATGGATTGACTGTACTGGGCTCACGTTTCGTCCACGATCCCGCTCCCGAGCGCCGAGCCCTGGCTATACTCCGCGCTCCCGCGGATGTAGCTCAGTTGGCTAGAGCGTCTGCTTGCCATGCAGAAGGTCGAGGGTTCGAGTCCCTTCATCCGCTCCTCCGAAAGCCCCGGATTTCCGGGGCTTTCGTCGTTCTGGGGGTTCGGACCCTCAAGTTGGGCTTGAATTAGCGGACCAACTGGGTGGACCAAATTGTCGGCCGAGGCGTAGCCTGGAGACGTGGCTCGACAGCACGATGCGTGGGTCCGCGTGTTCGCCTCCGGCGCGCCTTGCCCCGTCTGTGGCTCGTCTGACGTGAGGGCTCACTACGTCGCCGACGCCGGCTCACGGATCGGTTTCTGCAGGCTCCGGTGCGAGCGCTGCGCTCAGGGCCACACGCTCTCACGCGTCCGTGTGCCTGAAGGAGTCGCCTTCACTCCGCTGGACGCGCCCGACGACGTGATCGCCGCCGCCATCGGCCCCTGATCAGCCGCCGTCCGCAGCGAGGATCGCCGCCTCCACGTGCGCGCGCAGGAATCGGACGTGCCGGCCGAGTTTGACGCGCGGGAGCGTGCCCTTGCGGCCCCACTCGAGGACGGTGGAGACCGGAACGTCGAGGAGCTCGGCGACCTCTCGCGGCTTCATGAGGTCCGCGCGGGTCAGCCCCGATGGCTGCGTGCCGTTGAGGGATGCCGTCATCGCTCGAGGCTCCGTGCGACGTCCTGGACGCGCTCGAGCCGGCGTTGCAGCGTGCGCGTCGGGCGCTCGATGTGGTCGTCGCCGAGCGCGCGCACGCGTTCGATCTGCGCCTGCTCTTGGGCCCGCCGCTCGACTGCGCGTCGCCGCGCGGCGTCCTCGGCCGCTCTCGTCTGCTCAAGCTCGCGCCGCACCTTCGGACGCCAGCGCTTGGCGCGCCATTCGAGTCCGCGGCGCCGTCGAGCCGTCGCCTCCTCCGCCTGCTCGGCCTCCCGGCGAGCCTCCTCGCATCGATGCAGTTCCGTGCGCGCGACGATGAGCGGCGACGCGTCGATCGCGAGCGTCTGCGCGTTGCTCGTGGAGAGCGCGCGAGCGAGCTGGGCGATCGGATCGGGCGGCTCCGGGTCGCACGGCGCGAACTCGTCGCGCCAGAGCGTCCGCGTCGCCGCCAGATAGAGGTGGTTGGACTCACGCCCGCGCGTGAGGGCGGTGTAGCCCCCACTCCTGGCTCAGCGACGGGTCGGCGAGGACGAAGGAGCGCTCGACGGTGGTCCCCTGGGCGGCGTGGCCGGTAATCGCGTAGCCGTGCGTGAGCGTCGGGTCGCCCTGGCGGGTGGCCGAGTCGAGGAACTCGGGCCCGACCCGCACATCGCGGCCGTCGACGTCGATCTCGAGCGCGCGCCGCGCGAGGTCAACGGCGGTGACGACGCCGCGTTGATCGTTGCTGATGCCGAGACCACGGTGGTTCTGCCGGATGAGCACGTGATCGCCGACAGAGAAGCCGCCGGCGCGGAGTTCGAGCTCTTCGGCACCAAGCGCGCCTGCGGCTCGCATGCGAGCTCGTGCTCGCTCGTTCAGATCGGCGACATCGACGCGCCGAAGGGCGATCTCGCTGCGGGGCGCCCGCTGCCCACCAGTCAGAGGCCAGGCGTTCGCGCGCCGCGTCCTCGTCCGGCTCCACAACGAGTCGGCCATGAGCGCGGTAGGCGGCGGTGGCCTCCTCGCCCCGGCCGGCGCGGAGGTGTTCGACGGCCTCGCGCTCCCACGCGTGGCGTTGACGGCGGTTCTCCGTGAGCTCGACGGCGAGCCCGCGTCGCGCGAGCGCTCCAAACGCACCGCCGGCGTCGATGGCCGCCAGCTGCCGGTCGTCGCCGACGAGGACGAGCTTGCCGCGGGCAGCTTCGACATGGTCGAGGATCGCCGCGAGCTGCCGCGTGCCGGCCATGCCAGCCTCGTCGACCACCAGGACGATGCGCCGCGGAAGCCGCTCGCCGCGCTCGAGTCCGGCAACGAGCGCGGCGAGGCTCGTCGACGGGATGCCGGTCTCGTGCTCGAGCTGCTGCGCGGCATGGCGGGCGACGGCGGCCCCGAAGACGGGTAGGCCAGCTCGCGCCCAGGCCTCGTGGGCGGCGGACAGCGCGAACGTCTTGCCGGCGCCGGCGCGTCCGAGCACGACGGCGACCGCAGCGCCATCGGCCGTGAGCGACCGCACCATCTCTGTCTGTTCGGCCGAGAGCGTCGGCCGAGAACCGATCACTCGCTGCACATGCTCGGCGCCCACCACACCGACTCGCGCATCCGTACCGGCGACGGCCCGGTCGACGAGCCGTTGTTCGACCGCGAGGAACTCGACAGTGCTGAACCGCCGGTCCTGGAGAGCGACCGGCATCGCCTTGCCGTCGCGCCGGACGAAGATCGCGCCTGCGTCCTCGCGGTCGGACTCTGCCACCGCGATCACCCGAGGGTCGGCGAGCAACCCGTCGGCAAGTCGTTCAAGGGTGGCGGCGTCGACGGAGGTGCCGGCCGGCAGCCGTTCGCAACACACCGCGATCACTTCGCGACGGCTGAACGTGGAGTCGTGGGCCGTCAGTCCGTCGCGGCCGAGCAGCTCGCGCGTAACGTCCTCAAGGCGCGCGGCGTCGAGCTCGATCGCCTGCGCGCGGCCGATGACCTGAGCGATCTCGCGGCGACCGAACCCCAGCTCGGACGCGCGCATGCGCCACTCGTCGACGAGGCGCTGCGGGTCAACGTCCCGCTCCTTGGAGCGACGCGTCGCGAGCGCGGCCGCCTCGGCGGCCCGAGGCCCGTCCGTGCCACGATCAGCGAGCGACGCCTCGATCTCGGCTCGGCGCCGGCTGAAGGCGCCGAGGACCCCCGCGGGGACGCCATCAATCTCGGCGATGCCGTCACGGACCTCGGTCCAGGCGACGCCCAGCTCGCGCGTCAACTCCGCCCGCAACACCGCCTGGTAAATCAGGCTCGCGGCCCGAGCGTGAGCGTAGAGCCGTCGCCCGTCGAGCGCCGACCACTGGAGGTCACCACCTCGGGCGAGGTTGGCGACGACGACGTGCGTGTGAAGCTGCGGATCGCCGGCCCGTGAGGTGCGATGGCGGAACGCCGCGGCGGCGAACCCGTCCGCGTCGAGCACCACGGCTCCTCCGCTGCCGCGCCGGACGCTCGCCGCGGAGCGCTCGAGATAGGCGAACGCCTCGCGGACGGCGCGGTCGTGCGCCTGGCGAACCACGCCGGTCTCGCCGAGCGCGAACAGGACGCTGACGCTCTTCGGCGCCGAGAAGCTGAGATCGAAGGCGGCGACGCGAACCGGGCTGTTGGAGTGCCGCAGCGGCTCGCCGGTACGCGGGTGGAGCCCTTCGAGCAGCGGGCGCAGCTGGTCGCCGGCGACTTCACCGACGAGCCCGAGCTCGCCGGCACCGCGCCCGAGCCAGACGCCGCGCGCCTCGCCCGGGTGGGTGTAGTAGTCCTCGGCACCACCGGCGAGGCTCTGGATCGCGTCGACGCGCCCGCTCGCCTGATCGAGGTAGTACGTGGCCTGGCCGGCACCGAGCTTTCCGATCGAGAGCACCACTCGTTAAGCCGACGAGCGCGGCGTTCGGGCAAAACTTCTTCACGAGCGGTCAGCGCGCGAACGCCTGGCACCTCCGGTGCAGGGGTGTGTGTGGGTGTGTGTGGGTGTGTGTGTATCCCGGCTTCCGCAGTTAGGGCTCACGACGTAATTACTGACGGTGTGATGGTGTAGTTCCAGTCGCCGTGGAACGTGTGTCGGGTGATGTTGACGCTCGCGAGTTGCTCGTCAGTGATCTCGAGTCCGCGCTCGTAGGCGCGCTCATCGAGCTGCGCGTAGAGCTTGAGCCCGGTGCCGGTTTTGGTCGCTGCGATCAGGTTGATGATGACCTCGAGGGTCTCAAGCGGCTTGCCGCGCCAGTTGAGGCTGACGAAGCTGAACATGCGGTGCTCGATCTTGTTCCACTTGCTGGTGCCGGGCGGGAAGTGGCAGACCCGGATCTCCAGGCCGGTTCTGTCGGCGAGTCGCTGCAGCTCGTAGCGCCATAGGCGCGTGCGGGGGTTGTTCGAGCCGCCGGAGTCGGCGGTGATCGTCAGCCTGCGGGTATCGGGGTAACGGGCCTTGCCGAGGTGCTCCCACCAGCAGATGATCGTGTTGACCGCGAACTGCGCGGTGTCGGAGGTGATCCCGACGCTGACCCAGCCCTCGTCGGCGGCCAGGTCATAGACGCCGTAGGGGATCGCATGCCCGAGTCGCTTGTCCTTGAAGTCGTGCCCGCGGACCTCGACCGGCTTGCCTTTGGGCTCGAACTCGCGCCCGACGGCCTTGAAGTCGCCGACCAGCTCGCGCTTTTTGGCATCGATGCTGATCACCGGCTCGCCGGCCGCGACCGCCGCCCCGACGATCTCGTTGATGTGCTCGAACTGCGCGTCGCGATCAGGATGCTGGGCGCCCTCACGCGTCTTCTTGTTGGCCTGCAGGCTGTAGCCCTTGGCCTTCAATAGCCGCAGCACGGTGCGATCAACGACCGCGTGCCCTTGCCCGCGCAACGCCTCGGCCAGCTTCGCCCCGCTCTTGCTCGTCCACCGCAACGGCGACTCCGGATCCCCGCGCGTAACCGGATCGATCAACCGATCCAGGTCGGGCTCAAGATCGGGATCGCGCTCCAACGCCGACGGCCGCCCCGCACCCATACGCCGAACCCGCCCCGCCTCGAGCTCCTGCTCGCCGGCAAGCTCGACCAATCCCCGCCTGACTGTGGACTCCGAGATCCCGGTCGCCCGCACCACCGCCGCGATCCCTCCCCGGCCCGCCGAACGCGCCTCCGCCGCCGCCCAGCGCCGCCGCGAACGCTCGTTCAACAGCGCCCGCATCGCCTGATAGCGCTCAGCAATCGCCGCCTCGTCAACCACACCCCCAAGTTCTACGCCCGACCACAGACCCCTCCAGTAATTTTGTCGTGCACCCCTAGGTCGAAAAGAGAGCCCACGAACTCGGAGGCCGAGGCGGTGGGTCGAGTCTCGAACTCGAGCAGCACTGCCGTGAAGCGGACCTCGAGAGCTCGATCCCAACCGCGCCCCAGCAACTGGCGCCACTGCCAGAGTAGATCCGCGAGCGTCAGCCCCGAGGCCCCGCGCTTTGTGACGATCCAGTCAGCTGCCGCCTCGACGAACGACGAAGCCCAGGTTCGCGGATACTCACCCTTCCGTCGCACGAACACGGGCAGATCGCGTTGGATAAGGACATCCGCAGCCGCCTCGCAGTCAGTGTTCGAGAGGCAGACGACCGCAAGATCCTCCGGCTTCGATGACTTCAGTGCTTCATTGAGCACTGGTACTGCCGCCTCTGCCTGCCCTTCCACCTTGCCATCAACCTGGTGAATCTCCAGGACTCCGCCATCTCGTTCGCCGCGGACCTCGATGCTCACGGGGAGTAGGTTGACCGACGCTTGGATGATCTCGTTGGCGGACCGATAGTTTCGCGCGAGTCGCACGTCGCACACGTCCGATCGCTCGGCGAGGTTCACGACGAGCCGAGGGTCTGCCCCACTGAAGACATAGATGCACTGGTCTGGGTCCGCAACGGCAAATAGCGTCGCATTCGCTGCCTGATCGAAGCAGAGCGACATCACGAGCTCGTGGAGTCCCGGCCCTAGCTCCGCTTGGTCGGTAACAAGTTCACGGTCCGGTCATGTTGTTGGTGTTCTCGATCAGGCCGCGATAGCGGCCTGTTTGATTCGCTCGTCGAGTGCGCGTTCGAATTCTCGCCAGGGTCGGCCGAGCGCGGTCGTCCGGGCGACCGGGTCGGGGAGTTTGGGGTCGAGTTCGGCGAGCGCGGGGTTGACGATCCGCGTGTGGGTCTTGGTGAACAAGACGGCGATCATCCGGCCGTGGTCGGTCAGCTCGTAGCGGCGCGAGCGTGCGACGCGTCGGATGAGGCCCTTGCGGCGGAGGCGGCGCAGGTCATAGGTGGCCTGGCGAGCGTCATAGCCGGGGATCAGTCCGGCGACGAGCGCGCGCAGGCTGCGGTTCGTCACGCCCTGGAAGAGGTGCTGCCAGGCGCACAGGCAGGCGAGCACGGCCATCACCCTGGGGTCGCCGAATCTGAGGCCGGGGGCGGGTTGGCCGTCGATGGTGGACGGCAGCACGACCGCTTGCAGCGCGGCCGGGTCGGGCGCGCACTCACAGGCCGCGAGCTCATGGGCCATCAAGCGTTCGTTGACCTGCTCGCCGAGACCGGTCAGTTGCTCCCAGGTCTCAGCGCTCAGCGTGCGTTTGATGGCGAAGTCGTAGGGGTCGTTGACGGTCGTCTCGGTTCTGAGCGCGCAGCCGTCCTTGAGGTACTGCTTGACCTTGCTGTGCTTGTAATGCGCTTGCAGGACCGGTTCGGCGCCGCGGTGGATGACCTTGGTCTGAAACCGTCCCGGGGTCCGCTTGGAGATGCTGCGGGCGAACACGATCTGGATGTTGTCGGGGCGGCCGAGGTCGAGTTGGTCGCGGATCGTCTGCTCAAACCAGCCACGCGCGGCGGCCGGCGGATCGAACACGCGCGTGTCAGAGATCTCGATCTGGCGGACCGAGAGCCGGTAGGGGTGCCGGCGGCGCTCCGCCGCGGTGAACGGCGAGGGCAGCGCGCCCATCCAGCGCTCGAAGAACTCGAGCACTTGCCGGTGACCGAGCGAGCCGCAGATCCCGGCCAACGCCTCAGGGCGCTCGCAGGCGCGAAAGCCGTTGTCCATCGGCCGGAAATCCAGGCCGGCGTGGGCGGCCTGTTGCTTGGCCCATTCGTGCCCGTTGAGGTACACCCAGACCGGGAACGGCGCGTACGCGTTGGCCTTGATGAAGCCGTGCCCCCAATCGGGGTCACGGATGTAGAAGTAGTAGTGATCGACGAACACCGACAGGCGCTCGAACACGAAATGCGGATGCGCGTCTGAGCCGCCATGACGGCGGCCCTTCCACGCATAGGCCTTCTCCTGCGCCTTGCCGACCAGCACCACCCCATGACGGCCGTCGCGCTCGGCCGCCTCCAAGAACGGGCGCGCGACGTCCTCCTTGCACGCGTTCTTCTCAAACCGCAGCAACTGGATCTGGTTGGCGGCCGCGTAGCGCTCGATCGCTGCCACGTACTCGCGGCCCATCTCGCCCAGCATGGCCGGCGACGGGATCGTCCCGCCCCGCGCCCGCGCCCGATCCAGCAAGAACCTGACCACCAGCCCCTCAGACTGCAACGAGCCCACGTACCCCGCCAAAAAGATCCGATCCACCGAACGCACCCTCAACACAACGTGGTCAGCCAGTAGGCTCGAGATCGTGGCCACGGCGTGACGGCCTCCCATAGCGCCCCCGCCACGAGCGGGGCTCGCAGCGCACACGCGCTCTACAGCAGGCCCCCAGCGGGCCTGCACCCTGGGTGGAGGCTAGCCGTGGCCACACGCCACGGCCACCACCCCGCCGGACGCTCACCGCCAGCGCCAGACCCTCAACTCGGCGGTATGAGGTCCCCTCGCTAAGTGTCGTCTTCTCAAGTTCGTTGACGGATTCGTGGGTCACGCTGCGAGCTGGAGCTGTGGGGTGGGCTGCTCGAGCCGGTCGAGCACTCGTTGGAGGTCTTTGCGGGTGAACTTCCACTCGAATGGCTGGGCGATCTGCTCGTAGCGGCGGCCGAAGGCCAGCAGCGTCTGCTCGAGCGCGTCGAGATCGGGGAAGTTGTCGGGTTGCAGCACCTTGCGCTGGGCGACGGAGAAGTAGATCTCGGCCTGGTTGAGCCAGCTGGCATGCACCGGCGTGTGCACCAGGGTCAAGTTCGGCCAGGCGCCCTGGAGGCGGTCGATCGAGCGCTGGCCGCGGTGCGCGGAGCCGTTGTCGACGATCAGGAACACGCGTTGCGCCGTGCTGTAGGGCTGCTGGGTCATGAACTGCTCGACGAGCTGTCGAACGGCTCGATGCCGTCCTTCGGTGCACAGCGGTCAACCAGCTTCGCGCGGCGGACGTCCCACGCGGCCAGGTAGCAGAGCGCGCCCTTGCGCTCGTACTCGTGCTCGACCAGCTGCCCGTCGCCGCGAGGCTGCGCGGGCTCGCTGGGGTGCTTGCGCGCGCGAGCTTGGATCGACGGCTTCTCGTCCGCGCACACCACGAAGTCGCCTGGCTCAAGCAGCTGCCCCTCCCAGCGGCCCTCGTAGAGATCGAGGATCCGGCCTGCCTTCTCGGCGAACCGCGGGTCGCGCGGGAAGATCCACGAGCGGTAGTTCCACGGGCGAATCGCGTCCTCGCTGAGCCAGCGCCAGATCGTGACCGCCGCGATCATCGCGACGATCCCGCGCTTGACCGCCTCCCTGGCCAGCTCAGCGCTCGACCAGCGCGAGAGCGCGACGCCCCGCTCGGCCGGCAGCTCGCACGCCAGCGCCTTGACCTCGGCCACCTGCGCCGGGGAAAAACGCCGCGGCCGACCCGGCCGCGGTCTCTCCTCAAGCCCTAACAGCCCCTCCTCGCAGAAGCGTTTTCGCCACTGCGAGACCGCTTGGCGCGACTGATCAAGACGGCGCGCGATCTCGGTGTTAGACAGTCCCTCGGCGGCCAACAGCATCGCCTTCGCCCGCACCACATCCCGGTAGGGACCCGAGTACGCTGCCGCGCGCCGCTCAAGCTCGCGCCGCTGGGCGCCATCCAAGGCCACCTGGTGCGGGGAGGTCTGCGCCATCATCCCCAGGTTCGCCGCCAGCGTTATGACTCCTTCAACTCGCCGCGTACTTCGGAAGACGACCACTAAGTCTTGATACTCGTCGACAAAGAGCTTCGAGAATCGAGCGGCAAGAACACGACGAGCGAACTCGTGCTCTTGCACGATCTCGACCGCTGTCCGGACCATGTCGTCGAAGTCGAGTAGACCTCGAGACGCCAGCTCTTCGCCGTACCGAGTCGCTAGTTCGGCATCGCGCTCCCCTCCGAACCGATCGCCGTCATCGGGATCGATGGCGATGTGTCTACGTCGCCTATCCATCGTGGATCGCAATCCCGGGGGATTTTCGGCCCCGAAGACCGCCGCGCGGGCGACCTCAAAGACCTCATCCTGCTGGGACTCCGACGCAACCTTCGCTTCCAGAATCTCGCCGCGCCCCGTGAGCGGAGCAAACGGACGCACGATTTGAGTCCACGCGAAGCTGTGCACAGTGCCGACGAACAGGTTTGACCGGCGCTCCACCCCGAGGCGCGCGAGTCTCCGACTCAGTTCTCCGGCGGCAGCATTGCTGTAGGTGATGCAAGCTGCTCCGTGCGGCGATGAGATCTCCTCAACGAAGTCGTGAGCAAGCCTCGCTGTCAAGAGTTCGGTTTTCCCCGAGCCAGGGGGGGCGATCACGACGCAGTGCCCAGGAGCCGAAAACGCCTTCCACTGGCCGGGATTGCCGCGGAGCCGATCACGGACGCGAGCGAGTTGTGTCACGGCAATAGATGTTTCAAAGCCGCCGCGACGTGACGCGGAGCCTGGAGTGGCGCCTTACGCGCCGCGAGTCGCTGCGCAAAGCGTCCCTTTCCGAATCGCTCCACAATCCGCATGTACTCCTTCGGTGGCACGTCCGAGCCGTCGACCCAGGTCTGTATCTTGGTCGCGGTCGGCCTCGCCCAATCATTCTCGCTCAGGATCTGCAAGCAGAGTTCGCGATTCGGCCGACTCGCTTCAAGAAGGTCCAGTTCAAGAGTCACGTCGCCTACGAAGATTCCAAAGTCTTCTGGAACACCGTGCTTCCCGAGAATCTTGAGGAGACGCTGCGCGCGGACGGTGCCGGCTAGATCTTGTTCGTCCTCATCATCCGTTAGTCCGAAGTCCTCGGTGCCTTCGATCTCTTCTGACTTTTCGCCGTGCTCGGCGTCCCCGACTGCTTCCGGCTCTTCCACGCTCGCGGAGCCCTCTGACGCCTTCTTCGGCGGCTTGGGATCGTCGTCCGTGACGACGCTCCACGGAGTTCCCAGAGCGGTTAGATATCGCACGTACGTAGCGAAGTGCGTGCCGTGGATTGCGCACACCGTGGTGCCGGCCTTATCGAGATCGAAACCGGCGTCCCCTCTCTGCCAAGCTCGCCTGAGACGTTGATGACCCAGTAATCATTGAGCTTGAGGGCGAGAACGGAGTCTTGCGGGGATGCAGAACGAACGGGTCAACGGAGCCGGCGGGCGCATCGCGGAGCGAGCCGTAGGCGAGCGCAGTGATGTGCCCGCTGCGCGCCCGGCGCGGGAGGGGGTCCCGGACCCCGAGCTGCTCGAGCGTGCGAAGCGGAGGCGGTTCTCGGCCGAGTACAAGCTGCGGATCCTCGGGCAGGCCGAGGGGTGCTCGCGGCCGGGTGAGATCGGCGCGTTGTTGCGCCGCGAGGGGCTGTACACGTCGCATCTGACGGCCTGGCGCAAGCAGCGCGACGCCGGGGCGCTGGAGGCGCTCGATCGCAAGCGTGGGCGCAAGCCGGCCGACTGGCGCGATGCCGAGAACGCCGTGTTGCGGCGGCGGCTTGAGCGCGCCGAGGCCGAGCTGGAGAAGGCCCGGCGGGTGATCGAGGTGCAGGGAAACGTCTCCGCGCTTCTGGGCGAGTTGCTCGAGCCCAGGGGCGCCAGCAGGAGCACCGAGCGATGATCGAGCAGACCGTCGAAGAGCTCACGCCGGTGATCGGCACGCGCCCGGCGTGCCGGGCGCTGGGCGCCGCGCCGGCGACGATCTACCGTCGTCGCACAGCCCTCGGCGCCACGGCCAGCGCGGCCCAGGACGCGGTCGGCCAGGGCACTGTCTGCGAGCGAGCGCGCGGCCGTGCTGGCCGAGCTGTGCTCCGAGCGCTTCGTCGACAGCTCGCCAGCGCAGGTCTGGGCGACGCTGCTCGACGAGGGCCGTTACCTCGCCTCAGAGCGCACGATGTACCGGATCCTCGCGGCCGAGCACGGCGGCGTGCGCGAGCGCCGCGACCAGCTGTCGCATCCCGGCTACGCCAAGCCCGAGCTGCTGGCCGAGCGCCCCAACCAGCTCTGGTCCTGGGACATCACGAAGCTGCTCGGCCCCGCGAAGTGGACCTACTTCTACCTCTACGTGATCCTCGACGTCTTCAGCCGCTACGCCGTCGGCTGGACCGTCCAGCACCGCGAGAGCGCCGAGGTCGCCAAGGCGCTGATCGCCCAAGCCGCCCAGCAGCAGCAGGTCACGCGCGAGCAGTTGACCGTGCACGCCGACCGCGGCAGCTCGATGACCTCAAAGCCCGTCGCCTTCCTGCTTGCCGATCTCGGCCTGACCAAGACCCACAGCCGGCCCTACACCTCCACCGACAACCCCTACTCCGAAGCGCAGTTCAAGACGCTCAAGTACCGGCCGGGGTTCCCGCAACGCTTCCAGAGCATCGAGCACGCGCGCACGTTCTGCCGCGAGTTCTTCGACTACTACAACCACTCCCACCGGCACTCCGGGATCGGCTTGATGACGCCGGCGACCGTTCACCACGGCCGCGCCGAGTCCACGCACACCGCCCGCAGCGCCGTGCTCGCCGCCGCCTACGCCGCGACGCCCGAGCGATTCGTCCGCCGCGCGCCCACGCCGCCGCCGATACCGACCGCCGCGTGGATCAACAAGCCCAACACCGACGAGGCCGCTCACTAAATCCGAACGCCGACCGTCTCATCCCGCTTGACAGGTTCCGGTCTCGGGCGAGCTTGGGGAGCAGCACGGCTTCCGCGAATCCCTCAACGAGCAAGACCCGCCGCGCAAACACGAGTTCGCCGCGCGTGGCGTCGAGGTACCGCTCGATGTCAGCCCACTCCGCTGCGTCCAGATCGGCCGCAGCAGCGACACCGACCGTCGAGGCGCCGTCACCGCCACGCAGGATCACGAGCGCCTGAGGGGGCGTCACGCTGACGATGTGTGGCGAATGCGTCGTGACAATGACGGTTCTTTCAGCTTTTTCGGGCGATCGGATCGCATCGCTGAAGATCAGGCGCTGGACATGCGGGTGGAGATGAGCCTCAGGCTCTTCCACAGCGAGAACGACATGAGCGACATCATGCGTCGCAACCTCATGATCGAGGCTCAGTTGCAGCAACGCGAAATACAGAACGTTGAGTGAGCCGAGACTCGCAGCTGCGAGCGGTCGCCCGGCGGCGTCCACGAACAGCCGAAGGCTTCGGAGGATCCGCTGGGCATCGCTCGATGCCACTCCGAGGTGGGTCTCGGTCGCGTTCTCGTCTCCGACCAGTTCGGTTGTCCGCGTTGTAATTTCGGCCGAGAGGCTCGCGATAGGCTCGAGCTTCAAGACCTCGGCATTCGCGGTCTCGACCGCTTTCGCGACGTTGACTAGCTCATCCCGGCCGAGTTTCTCCGATGCGGCCTCGAGAAGCGGTCGCAATGGAGAGCGCCGCCAGTACCCTTCTCCTTTCGAGTCTTTTCGTCCGGTTCGCAGCCAGGTTCGGGCTCAGGGGGTGGGTGGAGGTCGCGGTCGGGGTAGCTTCGCGCGACTGGCCGGTCAGGCACCGCGCGCGGCTCGCGGGGCTCGCCCTGTGGCTGCCCGTGACCGGCCGGCGCGCTGCGCGAGGCGGGGCCGCGCGGGCCGCCGGCGGTGGGAGGCGTTCAGGGCGCCTGGGGGCCGCGGTGTGTCACCGTGCTCGCGGCGCGCTCGGCAGCGCGGCGGGCGTGCGATCGCGGCCGCGCCTTCGGTTCGTCGTCGGCCGTCCCGCGGCGCGCACGGTGTCGGCGACGCGTCGGCTCGCGCGCCTCGCCTCGCGGCGTCCGCGCCACTCGCTACGGCCGCGCCTCGTGCCGTCTCGCGTCCCCCGCCGTGGGCGTCCGCCCTCCCTGCGCCGTCTCGCGCGCCGTTCACCCGGGCTCGCTCGCTCGCCTCGCGCCGCGCTCTCGGCGCCACGCCTCCGCGCCCTCGCGTCGGCGCGCGCGGGTCGCCGCACCGCACGGCGCGCCTCCGGCGCGGTCGTCCACTGCGCGCCTCGGTCGCCGCGCGCTCGGCCCGCGCCGGCGCTGTCACGCCCAGACCTGCACCCATCGACCCACCGGCCACGCTGCCTCGCGCGCGCCGGCGTCGCGCCGCGCCGGCGGCGCACCCGCGCCGGCCGCGACCCCACCCGCCCTGCCGCGGCGCGGCTGCGGCGGCCGTCGATCTCGCCCCACCCGCGCCGCGCCACGCTCACCTCCCCGCGCAGCGCGCACCGCGCGCCCGCCCCCGCGTCCTCCGCCCCCCTGCGCGCCGCCGGCGCCGCCGCTCGCTCACCGGCACGCGCCCCGCGCGGCTCCACCCGCGCCTCGCCGCGCGTCCCCGCGCGCGCTACCTCTCACGCGCGCACGCTACCGCCCGCGCGTTTCCCCGCAGCGCACCCATCGCCGCTCTTACCTCTCCTCCACCCATCTCCGCTGCGCCCGCTCGCCCGCGCGCTGCTCGCGCTCCCGCACCCCCCCGCACGCGCCAGCGCGCCGCCCCTCGCCCCATCCGCCGCGCATCTCGTCTCCTCCACCTCGGCCGCGCAGCTCCCCGCTCAACAACGCGCCAATCTTTCCCGCGCGCTCAACACGCGCTGCGCCTCCGTGCGCTACACCTCACCTCCTCCACGCTCACCGAACCTTCCACCCACACATCAATCCCATTCACACTCACCACTCCCTTAGTGGGCACGCGGATGTGACGGGATCGCGCTTGTGGAGCGGGATCGAGGGACTTTGTGCGCTTGTGCGCCGTGTGCCCACGCGTTGCGGTCCGGGCGGGCCGGGCCGGCGTGGTGGCGGCGGGTCAGGCGGGTTGGAGGGTGGTGATCCGCGGCGGCGCGGGGATCGCGAGCGCGTCGAGGATCTGGCGGTGCGCGTCGGTGAGCGGCGTGGTCTGTTGGACGGTGCCGTCGGGCCCTTGGAGGGTGACGAGGTGCAGGCGTTGGAGTTCGAGCGCGATTCGGCGCCAGGTCAGTTGGGTCTTGCGTTCGCTGATGCGGATCAGGAGCAGCGCGAGCCAGCAGATCAGGATGTGCGCGCGGATGCGGTGCTCGAGGCGGTGAAAGACCGGGCGGAGCTCGAGCGTGCTCTTGAGGTCGCGGAAGCCGCGTTCGGCTTCGAGCAGGTTCTTGTAGCCGAGCGCGACGTCTTCGGCGGACAGGTCGGGATCACTGGTGGAGAGCAGGTATTTGCCGTCCAGGCGCTCTTCGGCGGTGATCTTGGCGCGGTCGATCCGTAGGCGCCCGGACGGGGTTTGGCGCAGGTAGCGTCCGAGGGTGGGGTGGTCGCGCAGGGCGCATTCGGCGCGGTGATGCGCGCCGTCGGCCTTGGAGTTGGTGCTCTTCGCGCGCGCCGCGGCGATCCGGTCGAGCTCGGCCTGCAGGCGCGTGATCGTGTCGTCGCGGTGGGTCTTGTCGCGTTCGGCTTCGGCGGGGTTGTGGCAGACGATGAAGCGCTTGGCCGCGTCGGCGTCACCGACGCGGACCTCCTTGACGCGCAGGTTGTCGCGGACGGTTTGATAGCGGCCTTGACGCGAGAGCGCCTCGCGCGCGTCGGCGCTGCCGTCGCGCATCCGTTCGCCGGCGATCCAGTGCCCGCCGGCGCGGGTCAGGTAGCGCAGGTTCTCGTCGGAGCTAAACCCGGATCCACCGATCGGCGCCGTGGGTCGGCGTGATCTGGCGGGTCGCGGGGTCTGAGGGGTGGTCGCGGCGGTGTCGCGGGAGCGCGCGGGCTGTCGGGGCTGACGTGACGCGTCGGCGCGTGCGTTTTGGGGTGTTCGCGGGCAGCGGCGATCGCGGCGGGCGGGCCGGGGTCGTGGAGCTGGTCGTCGGTGAGCGCGGCGCGCGGTCAGGCCGTCGCGGGCAGCGCGCGGATGCGGTTGAGCGCGTTGATGTAGTCGCCGTGCCAGGGCCAGCGGGCGGGGAGATGAAGCGTCCATCCGCGTGCGTGGCTGGTGAGGCGGCCGGGGACGCTCAGCAGTCGGCGGCGCAGCGTGCGCGCGGCGCGGGTGGTGGTGGCGGGCAGCCCGAGCAGTTGCGTCCATCTGAGCAGGTTGTGCGCGAGCGCGGCGATGACCGTCCACGCGCTGTTGGCGTCGTAGTCGCCGGAGGGGAAGTGCGCCAATGCTTGGTCTTTGAGGTCGGCGATGACCTGCTCGATGACGGCGTGGTCGCGGTGCTCGGCCTCCACCAGCGACAGCTCGTCGGTGCGGTTGGTGAGAAAGCAGAAGTGCCGCCAGTCGGGCCACAGCTCGGTTTGCGGGCCGATCAGTCTGGTGCGCCTGACGATCAACCGCCGGTCGCCGTAGGTGGTTTCGGCGATCTGCGCCTGGCCGCCCTTGGGGTAGGGGATCTCCTGCCAGGCGGCCTCGGCGATCTCAGAGACTGCGGCGGCGACGGCCTTGATGTTGCGGACGCCGATCGAGTACTCCCAGCCCTTGGCTTCCAGCAGCTCGAACACCTTCGTGTTCCAGAACCCCGAGTCGGCCCGCAGCAGCTTGACGCCGGTCGCGCCGGCACGGTCGACGCGCGCGATCAGTTCCTCCGCGAAGCGCTTGATCCCTCTCTGCGTGTTCGCTGACCCGTTGCGCAGGCGGATGTGCAGCGCCTCGCGCGTGTCGGCGCGGGTCGCGAGGATCGGGTGGTAGCCGAAGACCTTGGTGTAGCCGTAGCCGGCGCCCTGTTTCAGCGGGCCGCAGACCTCGCCGACGAAACTGTCCACGTCGACGATCAGCCGGTTCTCGCCAGGGCCCGCGCCGGCCTGCCACGCCCGCTCAAGCGCCCTGCCCAGCAGCGCGTCGAGCTGGCGCACGTGCCCGAAGGTGAACGCCCGAAGAAACGTCCCCAGTGTCGAAGGCGCCGGGATCCAGCCCCCGAGCAGCCGGCCGGTGCGCCCGGCCCGCAGCACGCCGCAATCATCGATGCTGTCCGCGCCAAGCACCATCGCGAACACGACCGCCATGACCTTGCGCCCAGCATTCGCGGCGCCGGGCCGACCCCGACGCAACCGCACCAGATCGCCCGCGAGCGCCTCGATACCCAGACGCTCCGCGAGCGTCGCGACAAGCATCACCCCGGCATCGCTGACGACCCGCTCATCGTCGAACTTGACCTGCACGCCGTCCAGTCCGACCGGCTTGTCATCCTGCACCACGAAGGTGACCTCCTGTTGCAGGCCCCGGCTGCCGCGAACAGCCGTAAAAGCCCTGCACTGGAGGTCATTCTTCTTTGTAGACCGGACAGAACCGGCCTACCTCATCGGTGGATCAGGGCTAAGCCGCGGTCGATGACGGTGACGACGCGGCCGAGACGCCAGCCTCTGAGGTCGTCCTTGACCTCGGTGATGACCGACATGTCGTTGGTGTTGCCGGGCCAGACCCAGACGCGGACCGGGATCCCGTCCCGGGTGACCGCGAGGCCGATCACGACTTGGGGCAGATCGGGGCGGTGGTCCTTGCTGTGCCCGTAGGCCCGAAACGCCGGCGCGCCGTCGTCGCCCGCCGGGTCGGGTTCGTCGCGTTCGAAGTACGTGCTCGTGGTGTCGAAGAACAGCAGGTCGACCTCGAGGTTCAGCAGATCGGCGGTGGCGAAGAACACTGCCTCTTGGACCTTGGCCTGCGCGTCGGCCTCGACCAGCAGGTCCATCGCGCGGTAGGCCTGGTCCTCGTCCATCGCCTCAAGGCCGGGGATGTGCGCGTCCTGGCTGGCCCACTCGGCGGCGGCGAGTTTCGAGCACGGATCGAGCGCGCGGTTGGCGACCAGCGCGAACAGCACCCGCTCGACATCGGTGCTGAAACGCCGCGCGCCGAGCACGCCGCGCAGCGCGCGATCGACACCCAGTTGCTTCCAGAGCGCGTCCAGCAGCCACGCCCCGCCCAACGGGCGCGATCCGGTGACCTCGAACTCGCCCGCGCTGGCGGGCAGCGGCCCGCCGCCGTCGCCGTCGGTAAAGCGCGTGATCGAGGCCGCCAACCGGCGCAGACCGTCGAGGTCGAGCTCGTCCTCGCGGCCGAGGTTGACCAGCACCTCCGCCCGCGTGACCCCCTCGACGCGGCGGTTGTGCGCGAGCTGCACGTAGCCGACGGTCGTCCCGTCGGTGCGCTTGCGCTGCGTCCGCCGCAGATACATGCCCACATCACTACCACAAACCGCATACCTAATGCCGCCTGACCACGCAAACCGTGTGCCCACGCTTTTCGAGCCGCGCGGAACACGATTTGGCTCTAGAAAGCCAAATCACACCCCGAAATCAGCCCCGTGTGCCCTCTAACTGCGGAACCCGGCAGTACGCGATGTCGGTTTCCACATCGCGCAGAGCTGAGACAAATTGCATGCGCAACTGCCGTCTGAGATCCCCGCGCACCTCCTCCTCAGACACTCCTCCCGTGATCCGCCACTCGTAACGAGGGACGTCTCCCTCCGGCACCTCCGCGTCGCGCGGTGCGAAGCGGTAGGTCAATCGCGCTCTCATCGGCTCGCCCTCTATCAACGACTGGCCGAGCGCCGAGAGCCCTTCTGGATCGTTGTCGATTCCCCCGAACTCGACTGAAATGACGATCTCCAGTCGCGCCGCCAACGGGTCCCAATCTGCAGAGCCATCCGAGAGGCCTTCCCAGAAGTCCTCTCGACGCAACTGGCGTTCAGCGCTCGGCAGCGTCGGATCGAGCACCAAACGGAGCGCGTGCACCAGATTTGACTTGCCGCTGCGATTCTCGCCGACGATGACGGTTCCTGGTCTCAACGGAATATCGACGTCCGCGAGGTTCCGAAAGTTCGTGATCTTCAGGCGTTCAAGCTGCATCGCCCGATCTTATGATCACGATGGGTGGATTGATAGCGTCTCCTCGAGCACTTCGAGTAGCTTGCGACCCGCCCCCCACGCGCGACGAGATTGACGTGACTCGGTTGTCTGATCGGAGCGTCCCACGGGTCTCGTCGGGCGAGGTGCGGCCCCATGAGCACTTCGCCGACGCGCCGTTCTACAGCGGCCAAAGACTCTGCGAACCAATGACAACACAGAACCGGTCGCACGATGACGGTGCGACACCGGTGCTACACTCGGTCAAATGCCGACACAGCACCGCCGTCACGCGATCACCGAGACGCCTCCCGTCCGGGCGGCCCTCGACCAGTTGCGCGAGGAACTGGGCGATGGGAAGCGGATCGAGTTCGGGGAACTCGTGATTCTCGGCGCCCATCAGAAGGTCGCGCAACTCCGCGCCACGCGCGACGACACGACGACGCTCCGACGACAACTGGCCGAGCGCGTTCGCCGCCGCGAGATTCCCGTCGAGTGCGTCGCCGCGGACGAGGTGCGCCGTGCCGGGTGGGCGCGTCCGTGACCCCGACGCTACTGCTCGACAACTCCGCGTGGGCACGGCTCGCCGACACCGCGCTCAGCGATGACCGGGTGGCCGAGATTGCCGACGCGCTCGAGGCCGGGCGCATCGCCACCTGCTTGCCGTTCCTGCTCGAAGCCGGCTACTCCGCGCGAAGCGCTCGTGACCACGACGAGTTGCTCACCGAGCTGCTCGCTCTCCCTCGCTTCCAGATCGATGACGACGTCGAGAAGCGAGCGCTCGACGCGCAGCGTCAGCTCGCTCGAGTCGGTCACCATCGCCTCCCACCCGTCGACCTGCTCGTCGCCGCGATCGCCGATCGCAACGGAGTCGGCGTGTTGCACTACGACCGCGACTATGACCTCATCGCCGAGAAGACAGACCTCGAGTTCGGGAGCCTTTGGCTCGCCCCGGCGGGGACGATCTGAACCCGGCCGCCGAACACCGTTCGCGCGGATATGTCCCCTTTCGTGACCCCCACGCCCCGCAGACCGCGCCACAGACCCAAAGCGTCGCGGAATCACAAGCGCTTAGCGTGCTCGCCATGGTCGGAGAGCTCGCTCAGTCGCGGGTTGGAGCTGACTCAGGCTGACGCGGGAACGAAGTGCTCGACCACGACGTCCGCAGAGCTCGTCTCGTGGAACTCTTGGCCGCGGTCGTCGACTGCGCTCGCGAGGGCGAAAGAGATGCCTTCGCCGACGAGCTGTCGAACCTCTTCGTAGCTGTCGCCGGCGGCAGTCCAGCCGTCGATGTCGGGCGATTCGGCCCACCATCCTTCCGGCTCGTGGTGATAGAGAACGCGGACGGTCACGGTTGCCTCAGAATAGCTTGAGCGCCTCTTCTTCGGACAGGCCAACGTCGCGACAAAGGATCTTCCGCACAAGACCTGGGGCGACGGTGGCTCCGTCGTGGATGCGACCGTCAGAGTCGGACGGCCGGGCGACTTGAGCCGTCGATGCGACCCGCTCCGGCGGGCGATCTCGTACGACAGCGGCTCTCGCATGAGGACGGCGAGCAGCTCGCGCGCCTTCATCGACGGAAGTCGGCCATCGCAGGCGATCACGCAGCGCCTTCGAGGAGGCGACGGGCTTCGTCCGGGCCGAGCTGTTCGATCGCCGCGCGGAGGGCGGCTCGCGCAGCGTCGCTGCGATCGTGCGGGCTCGCGGGCGTGAAAGCGAGCGTGGCCGCGTCGGCGAGGCGGGAGGCTCGGACGGCGTGGAGGTAGCGCTCGGTGGTCTTGAGGTCGGCGTGGCCCAGGACGTCGCGCACGGTGACCGGATCGAGAAACTCGGGTGAGGAGCGAGCCCGCGGTGTGGCGGAGATCGTGGAAGCGCAGCTTCGGGACGTCGGCCAGGTCGCGGACCGCGATGTAACGGCGGCGGAGCGCGGAGCCGTCGATGCGGTCACCGACGGCATTGCCGAAGATGCAGTCGTTCGGGCCGGTGAAGTTCGGGCGGCGGGAGAGGCGGTCGAGCGCTCCGAGGGCCTGGTCGCCGAGCGGCACGTAGCGGACCTTCCGTCCTTTGGTGGTGCCCTCGACGTCGGCAGACAGGCCGCGTTCGACGACGAGCACGCGTTCGGACCAGTCGACGTCGCGCCAGCGGAGCGTGACGAGTTCGCCGCGGCGGAGGCCGGTGTACGCGGCGCTGCGGAGCAGCTCGGCGAGCTGGGCGTCGTCGGCCTCGTGGATCGGCGCGTTCTCGTCCGTCTGCATCGCCGGGTCGCGCCAGGCGCCGGCGGCAGCGACACGCGCGAGCTCCTCGATCTGCTCGACGGTGAAGACCTCGAGGCGCGCGGGCGGCGGCTCCTTGCGCTTCGCGACCGTGGTGACTGGATTGGTCGTGAGGTTCCAGCGGCCATCGCGGAGCCCGAAGTTGAAGATCGCCGAGATGACCTGGCGATGCTTGTTGACGCTGCGCGCTCCGACGTTCTCCTTCGCATGCCTCGCCAGGAGCTTCTCGATGTCAGTCGCGCCGATCTCCGAGGGCGGCATGTCGCCGATCGCAGCCATGATGCGGCCGATCGCGACGCCCTTGCCGCGCTTGTAGGGCGTGCCGGGCTCGGCGAGCATGGAACGGTAGTCGCGCAGGGTTACGGGCTTGGCGTCCTCGACGTCGGCGATGTACTCGAGCCACGCGTGCGCAAGCGCTCGGAAGGTGGAGCCGCTCGTCACGGAGGTGGCGAGCCGGCCGCGCTCCGCGTCGAGCTCGGCCTCGACCGCGCGCACGAACTCGGGCATTCGCCGGCGCGCCTGGAACTCGGTGAGGTAGCCATCGGGGACGCGGCCGGGACGCGACTTCCACCGCTTACCGTCGCGAGCGACCCAGGCGGCGGCTCCGAGCCGGCGCTTGACGCGCTCGCCGCCGGCACTGCGCCACTTGACAGCCCAGACGAGCAGTCCGTTCGAACTCACCCGCTCGACGAGGAGGAACGCGGTCGAAACCGGGTCGAGATCGGAAGGTCCGAGCGCGCTCACCACGCAGCGATCCTACTGCGTGATCCGGAAGGTGGACCAGCCCAGAACTCAAGGTGGACCAGCTCGTCAAGGTGGACCACAGGGTGGACCAGAGTGTCCTGAAATGGCCTTAGAAAGCCACATTCAGCCGGTCCAGCTTTGGCTTGCTAGAACCAATCGGCGTCCGGTCATCTTCTTTGCCATGCAGAAGGTCGAGCCTCCTTCATCCGCTCTTTCAGAGTTTCTTGCAGACAAGGCACTCTGCGGGCTCAGTGCGGACGTCGACGCAGTTCTTGGCAGTTTGCAACACGAAGAAGGCCGAAGACGCCTCACAGATGCGAATGCTTCCGCGTGAGCGCGCTGGTTTCGCGCTCCGCGTCGGAGTCCACGCGACAACGCTGATTCGGAGTTCATCCGGAATTGAGCCCCGCCGGAGCACAGTTTTGGCGACCCCCAGCGCTCCGCGTCGGCGTCGAGCGCGATCCGCGACCGGCGGCGGTCGTCGCTCGAGCGATGACGACGTGCCTTGAGGCGGGTCTCGTCGACTCGGCTCTACGTCCGTATGCGCTCGACCGACTGGCCAGTCGTCACGGCGATCAGATCGAAGTCCTTGTCGTCGTGCAACACCACCAGACCGGCGCTCTCCGCGAGCGCCGCGATCAGCAGATCCGCGATCGACGGCGCCCGATGATGCCCACGCTCGGCAAGCAATACGAGCACCTCTAGGGCGCGATCCTCAGAACTCGGCGTCGCGTACTCAACCGGTATCGACGCCACGGGTGGATCGTGCAGCCCGGCACGCAAGTCACGCGCATCCCGCGCGGAGTACCCGACCTCGAGCAGCGTGACCGTCGCGATCCGCACCAAGCCCCGCTCGACCCTGCCGGCCCATGCGTCGACGTCCTGGCTGCCACCCAGGCGCACGAGCGCCGACTTGTCGATCAGCCAGCCCGGCCCGTCACTCACGACCACGCCCGGCGCATTACCTCGGGATCCCCGAGATCCGCGAACCGCGACGAGAACCGCCGCAGGTCCGACGCGCTCACCGGCCCCACCGGACGCGCCGCGTCTTGACGCAGCCGGCGCCGCAAGTACTCCGTCCGCGACAAGCCCATGCGAGCCGCGTGCGCGTCGATGCGCGCCAAGTCCTCGGCGGGCACACCGCGGATCAGGACGTCCGGCACGACCACATGATATCGCCCGCTATCGTCGTCGCGCTACATCGATGCGCAGGATGGCTCACCGAGCCCCCGATGCGCGACGTTCGATGGCGGTCGAAAGGTGTTTCTCCACACAGACGCGACACTTCGCGGGGTTGTTCGCGGGGCAAGCGGTTTCGCGGTGTCAAACGCGAGGGTCGGTCAGGTTTGCTCGAGTGAGATGAAGCGCTTGGCCTTGCCGGTCTCGGGGTGGCGGGGGATCTCGTCGAGTATGCGCACGGTGACGTGCGGCTCGGGAACTCCGGCTGTGCGCAGGCTCTGCTCGAAGGACGCGGCGAGTGCCCCCCGGTCGAGGCGGCGATCGAGGACCACCGCGACGTCGGCGCCGGCCTCGGTTTGGCGGACCAGGTATTCCCGCACCCCGGGTGCGTTGACCAGCACGGTGCGGAATGCGAGCGGATGCACGTCGACGCTGCCGTACCGGAACGTGTCGTCGGCTCGCCCTTCGACGGTCGCCTGCAGGTGCCCGTGCTCGGCGGCGTCCGGCTGGCGGACGAATCGGTCGGTGAGCTCGTAGCGGATGAGCGGCTGGGTGAAGTTGTGGAGATTGGTGAGGAGTGCCTTGGCGGATGTCGCGCCGTCCTCGATCGGCCGGTTGTTCGCGTCAACAAGCTCGACGATGCACATGTCGCTGGCGAAGCGCATGACGGATCCGCCGGGCTCGCTGTGGCCGACGAGGCCCTCGGTGGCGGCGAACTGGTCGATGACGGAGACGCCGAAGGCAGCGCTGATCGAGGCGCGGTCCTCCGGGGTGAGCATCTCGCTCGTCGCCGTGATGGTCCGGGGGGCGATGCGCAGCCGGCCGGCGTCCTGTTCGTGCGCAAGCTGCGCCAGTCTCGTCGGGTAGCCCATGAGTGCGGGCGGCTGCATCGCGTTGAGGCGGGCGACGAGCTCCGTGAGCGGGAGGGTTGCCGGTGCGCTGAGGAGCCGCACCGGGGGCCCGGCGGCGGTCGCGGCTCCGAAGCCGGTCGAATGCACCGGCGAGGCGGCGGCCACCAGGGCGATGACCATGCCGTCGGGCGGCGATACGCCGTCGGCGGTCATCCTCGCAATGCCCCGGCGGACGATCGACGCGACGAACTGGGTGTATTCGCCGACGGTCTGGACGAACACGCCTCGCAGGCCCGTGCATCCGCCCGACGCCAGACAGACGTAGTCGCCCAGCAGCAGGCTCGGCGCAAGCGAGGACCGGGAAAGGTGCGCTTCGACGAGCCGGCGCCCGAGGCGGCCGTCGGTGACCACCTGGCCGAAGCTCGCCATCATCTCCGCCTTCGTCATCGCCGGGACGCGCGCCAAGTCCGCGAGCTCGAACCCGTCCGGGTCGATCGCGCCGAGACGGCGCGCGTGGAAGGGCGACCGCTCGATCGCGTGAGCGAGGAGCGCGCGCAGCCGCTCGCGCTGGTGATCGGCCAGTTGGCGCGCGTCCCAGGTCAGGCGCTCGATGTGCCGGGGCAGGTGCCCCGCGAGCCCCTCGGCGACGCGGGTCCGAAGGAGATCCGGCTCGCTCGCGGTCGTCGTGCTCATGCGACGCGCCTCCGTTCCGACGACGTCGTGGCCGGCGGGCGAAACAAGCGTGTGAGCAGCTCGGCCACCCGAGGGCCCTGGAGGGCATCCGCATCGACCGCCTGCTCGAGTTCGGCGCCCGCGCCGAACGCCAGCAACAGCTCCGCCATCTGGCGCGCCGGGACCGGCAGTTCCGAGCCGGCGCGCGCGTAGACCGTGACAAAGATGTCGGCCAGGCCTTCGAGCGTGCGGGCGTGCGCGGCGGCATACCGGCGGTTGACCTCCGGGTCGCGGGCGGCGTGGACGCGGAACTCGATGACGAGCAGTCCCCACTCGGGCTCGGCGCGGGCCACGCGGGCGGCGTTCGCGAACAGAGCCGCGATCCCGCTCTCGCCCGCGAGGCCCTCGACCAGCTGGGCGTTCTCCTGGGCCCGCTGCTCGATCCGCGCCTCGAGCAGCGCGAGAAAGAGATCAGCCTTGTTGCGGAACTGCGAATACACCACGCCTTTGGAGAACCCGGCCTCCTCAGCGATCTGCTCGAGCGTCGCGCTGTGATAGCCACGCGCCAGGAACACCCGTCTCGCGGAGGCCAGCAGGAGGGAACGGTTGCGCTCCGTCTGTTCGATCCTCGTCAGCCGAACTCCCATACCGTTGGTAGTTTGCTACCAACGGTATTCAGATGTCAAGGGTATCTCGACTGCGGAGCCCGCCGGGCGCCAGGACCACAGAACGCGTGGCGCGATCCTCCCGCGCGCTTCGAACGCGCGCCGTGGGGCTAGCCTGATTCTGGGACGACCCGTCGTGGTGCGACCCTGAGTGGGGTGATCTGGCCGCAGCGCTCATCGGGCTCGCGTGGTGCGTGACGGGCGTAGCGGAGTGGCGGCGGCCCGGGGAGCGCGATCGGCTGCCTGATGGTGCTGCTCGGACTGACGTGGTCGGCGGCCCAACTCGAGCACTCCGGCGACGCGGTGCTGTTCACGGTCGGCGGGGTGTTCACCGCGCTGTATCTGGCGCGAGGCGACGCCGGCCCGACGGTACGCGATCGCGCCGGTCCTCGCCTCGGGCTCGATCGCGATCGTGCTCACGGGCGGCGCGCTGGCGGGCAAGACGCTCGGGTTCGGCTCGACCGCCGTCACCGTCGCGTTCGTGGCGGCGTCGATCGCGATCCCGGCGGCGTTCACGGTGGGCCTCGTGCGCAGCCGTCGGGTGCGCGGCGCGGTGGCGAACGCGGTCGTCGAGCTCGGGCGGACCGCGGCGCTCGGAGGGCTGCGGGACTCGCTCGCCCGCGCGCTGCATGATCCGTCGCTTGCGCTGGTGCACTGGCAGCTCGCCGAGCAGCGCTTCGTCGACAGGAACGGTCGCGTCGGCGAGCTGCCGGGCTCCGAGGACCGGCGTGCCGTGACGATCGTCGAGCGCGACGGGTGCCGGGTCGGCGCGCTGGTGCACGATCCGTCGCTGCGCGACGACGACGAGCTCGTCGCCGCGGTCGCGTCGGCGGCGGGCCTGGCACTGGAGATCGGGACGTCGGGTGCGCGGCGGGCGACGCGGAGCGCCGGCGCAATCTCCACTACGGCGCGCAGCAGCGGCTTGTCGCGGCGGCGATGGCGCTCGGCCTGGCCGACGAGCGGTGGGATGCCGATCCGCAGGAGGCGCGGACGGCGCTCGCGATGGCGCGAGATCGACTGGTCGCGGCGATGGGGGAATTGCGGGAGCTGAGTCAGGGCATCCACCCGTCGATCCTGACCGAGCGCGGACTCGAGGCGGCCGTGAGGGAGCTTGCCTATGTCGGCCCGCTGCCGATCGAGCTGACCGCGTCGCTCGACGCCCGCCCCGCAGCGGCGGTCGAGGCCGCCGCGTATTACGTCGTCGCAGAATCCGTCGCCAATGCGGTCAAGCACGCTGAGGCGTCGGTCGTCTCGGTCGGCATCACGCAGTGCGACGGCGCGCTGCGCGTGACGGTGGCCGACGACGGCGTCGGCGGCGCCGATCTGCGCCGCGGCTCCGGGCTGCGCGGCCTGGCTGATCGGGTAGAGGCCTTGAACGGAACGCTCGCGATCTCGAGCTCCGCTGACCGTGGCACCCTGATCGAGGCGCGGCTTCCGTGCGAGTTGTGATCGCCGACGATTCGCTGATCGTCCGCGAGGGCGTCGTGCGACTGCTGAGCGCCGCGGGGATCGAGGTCGTCGCGCGGGCGCGCGACGTGTGCGAGCTGTTCGACGCGGTCGCGGACACGTCGCCGGATGTCGCGATCGTCGACATCCGCATGCCGCCCACGCACACGGACGAGGGTGTGCGGGCCGCGCTCGAGCTGCGCCGCCGACGGCCGTCGCTCGGCGTACTGGTGCTCTCGCAATACGTGCGGCCGAGCTATGCGTTCGAGCTGCTCGCGGCCGGCGCATCCGGCGTCGGCTACCTGCGGCAAGGACCGGGTCGCCGACCCACGCGCGCTGTCGGAGGCGGTCCGGGAGGTCGGCGCCGGCGGCTCGGTCCTCGATCCCGCCGTGGTCGCGCAGCTCATCGATCGGCCGTGCGCCGGCGACGGGCCGATCGACGATCTGAGCCAGCGCGAGCGCGAGGTGCTGGCGCTCGTCGCCGAGGGCCGTTCGAACCGTGCGATCGGCGAACGGCTCGCGATCTCCGAACGCACCCGTCGAGAAGCACGTGACGGCGATCTTGGGCACGCTCGGGATCGCCGCGAGCACCGACGACCATCGCCGCGTGCTCGCCGTGCTCGCCTATCTGCGCGCCTGACCTGCGGCTGGCCGACCACTCCCGCTACGCGCCAGCCCGACCATCGATGCGGGGTGCCTCGATTGGCCGGGCGCCGTGCGCGAGCGAGCCTCTCGTGCATGACCCCAAGCATCCGCCGACTGGTCGCCGCGGGCGCGCTGCTCGCCGCCGTTGCATGGCCGCAGACGGCGAGCGCGTCACGCGGCTCGCTGCAGCGCGCGCTCGACCACGTCGTCGCCGCGGGACCTCCGGGTGCCGTGCTCCTCGTTCGCCACGGCGACCGGTCGTTGCGTCTCACCAGCGGCTATTCCGATCGCCGACACCGAACGCCGATGCGAGCGGACGAGCGGTTTCGCGTCGCGAGTCTCACGAAGTCGCTCGTCGCGACGGTGGTGCTGCAGCTCGTCGGCGAGGGACGGCTCGGGCTGGACGACAGCGTCCAACGGTGGCTGCCCGGCGCGGTGCCGGGTGGGGATCGGATCACGATCCGCCAGCTGCTCGAGCACACCAGCGGCCTGTACGACTACTTCGAGGACCCGCGCCTGATGGCCCCGTACGAACGCGGCGACTTCGCGTACCGCTACACGCTGCGCGAGCTGCTCGCGCTCGGCACCTCGTACCCTTCGCGGTTCGGACCCGGTACCCGGGAGGCGTACTCGAACACCGGCTACGTCGCGCTCGGGCTGATCGTCGAGGCGAGTACGGGCCGGTCGCTGGGCGACGCGCTGAAGTCGCGCATCTTCGCGCCGCTGCGGCTGCGACCGACGACGTTCGGCAACGGCGCCGGACCTCGCGCTCACGGATACGCGCAGATCGGCGGGCGGCGGCTGCGGGACGTCGCGCGGCTCAACCTCAGTTTCGAGTGGGCGGCCGGCGCGGTCGTCTCGAACGCCCGCGACATCGCGCGCTTCTACCGGGCGCTGCTCGGCGGCCGCCTGGTGCGCCCTGACCTGCTGGCGCTGATGACGACGCCGGCGCTCGGCGCGGATGTCGGCTACGGCGCCGGCCTGGAGAAGGTCGACGCCTCGTGTGGGCCTGCCTGGGGCGGCGCCACCCCCGGCTTCACGTCGCACGCCTACGAGGACCGCGACCGGCAGATCGTCCTGCTCTACAACCTCGACTACGACGCGTTCTCGGCCCGTGCGCACCGCGCCGACCGCCGGCTCATGATCGCCGCGTTCGCGGCTGAGGGTGCGGTAGGCGCCACGACTCTCAGCATGCAACCGGTCGCTCGTCGGCGCGGCGCCGTGGCCAGCCCTCGAAGCCTGCGCCGCGCCCCTCAGGCGCGCGGTCCAGCAGCTGCCAGGTGGCGTTCAGGCCGTCGGTGCCACGGTCGTAGCACGAGTAGGTCTGGTACACGACGTCGCCGTCGAGGGCGAATGCGCTGAGACCGTGCAGCTCGGCCGAACGCCGAGACCCACGGGAAGCTCCAGCCGCTGCGGCGCCGGTAGCGCTCGAGCTTGGCGAAAAGCGCTCGCGACAGGGCGACGAACGTGACATCGCGGTGCGCGAGATGAAACACCGCGCCATCCGAGCAGCTGCGAGCGGCCGTCGAAGAGCTCGGCGAGCGACTTCTCCCATCGCGTGTCTCGAACCGGTAGTCCGTGTCGACCCGCACTCACGGCAGCTGCTGACGCTCCCGTGCCAGCTCGTCGCCGCGGCGCGTCCATTCGAGCAGGTCGCGGCGGGCGTCAAGCCACGGCGGGGATTCGCCGGCGGGCGCGACTACGTCGACCGCAGCGCGGGAGCCACTTCGCGCGCGACGAGCTCGAGGCTGCGCCAGTCATACGGCGAGTAGGCGGCGAGCAGGAAGTCGCCCGCGCCGAGCTCGACGAACGGCAGCATCCGCTCGACGCACTGCTCGGGCGTCACGAACTCGAACCGCGACTCCTCGAGCGGCAGCGTCGGCGCAAGCTCGCGGCGGCGCTCCCTCAGCGCGGTCTCGTCCTCGGCGAGGACGGCGCGGAACGTGAGCGACTTGCGGATCTCCGCGGGGTCGCGGCCCACGGCCTCGCAGTGGCGGGCGAGCACGTCGAGCTTGTGGCGAAACGTCTCGATCTCGTGCAGGCCGGTGTTCCACACGTCGGCGTGCTCGGCGACGATCCGCAGCGTGCGCTTCTCGCCGTCACCGCCGATGATCAGCGGCAGCCGCGCCTGCAGCGGCTTCGGATCCATCTGCGCGTCCTGGAGCACGTAGTGCTCGCCGTGGAAGCTGAAGCGCTCCTGCGTCCAGAGCCCGCGCATCACCCGGCACGCCTCGTCGAGCATGTCCATGCGCACGCCGAGCCGCGGGAACGGGATGCCGTACTGCCGGTGCTCGCTCTCCAGCCACGCCGCGCCGACGCCGTACTCGACCCTTCCGTTCGAGATGTGGTCGATCGTCGCCGCGATGTTGGCGGCGACGGCCGGGTGGCGGTAGGTCACGCCGGTCACCAGGATCGCGACGCGCACCCGCGCGGTGTGCGACGCCATCGCCGCGAGCATCGTGGGGCCTTCGAGGCACGGCCCGCCGGGGTCGCCGACGATCGGCATGAAGTGATCGAACACCGACAGCCAGTCGTAGCCGAGCTCCTCGCACCGCCGCCAGAGCTCGAGGCAGCCCTCGAACGTCGTGTGTTGCGGGCCGGAGTAGACGCCGAAGCGGATCTGATCGCCGAACGCCGTCATCTCCAGGTGCCGTCTACTGCGCCCGCACGACGAGTGCGACGCCCGACAGGTCGATGGCGGCACCACTGTCGGTGACGAGCTCGACGAGTGTGCCGGCGGCCACTCCCGCCGAGCGGATCGCCTCCGCGGGCGTGGCGGCCCGAAGCGTGAAGGTAACGGTCAGCTTGTCCGTCCCGACCGACTGGGCGTTGTGGCGGTCATACCGCGGGCCGAGCTGGCTGCGCAGCCGGTCGTCGATGATCGCGCGCAGCTCGTGCAGCGCGTGAAGCACCGGCCCGGGCGCGCAGCCCTGCCGGCAGCTCAGCGCGATCCGCGCGCTGTACTTGGGGCCGGACGGCTCCGGTGGCGACGTGTTCGCACGCTCGAGTGACATAGGGACAGCAGGACCGCTCCCCGGCTCGGAGCCGGCGAGACGCCAGAGCGTACGCGTTGGCGTGCGGGCCACGCGCCGCGGGCTCAGACCCCGCGCGCCAGGAGCGCGATCAGCACCCGTTGGACGCTCGGCGGCGGAGGCAGAAACGGTGGCGCTTCAGGAAGCCGGCGGCGCCCCCGCGGTCGCCCTCGTGGGGATTCTCGACCGGCGCGCGCGGATGCCACAATCGACTGCGGGGGGAACTGACCAGCCTGTTGCACCGGGCCGGCAGCGTGAAGTCGATCTTCGAGAAGGTCGATGTGCGCACGCGCGGCGAGCTGATCGCGCGCGTCTTCTTCGAGCACTCCGCGCCGCGACTCACCGACGACGCCTGACTCGCCGTCAGAGCGCGCCCAGGCCGGAGTGGATGAAGCGCTCGACCTGGTCGAGGATGTCGTCGATCTGCTCGGGCGGCGGCAGCGATCGGGCGGACCGGACGTGTTCGCCGACCAGCGCCTCGGCGCGGAGGAGCGCTGTGGCGATGGCCGCGGCGGCCAGTTCGACCCGCAGGTCGTCGGCCGGCGCTCCGAGGTCGGAGGCGAGGGCGGCGATGAGCGGCGCGCGGAAGCGCTGCGCCACCAGGAGCTTGCGCTCCGCGATCGCCGGGACCTCGTTCGCGAGACTGAGCTGCAGCTCGACATCGGGCTCCAGCCAGCCGGTCGCCGTGTGCCGCAGCCACGACCGGATCGCCTGAAGCGTCGTGATGCCCGGCGGGCGCTGGCGCAGCGCGGCGTCGAAGGCGGTCAGCGCTCCGTCGATGTCGCCGAAGACGAGGTCTTCCTTGGTCGGATAGTGGACGAAGACGGTGCGCTGCGACACGTCGGCGGCGGCGGCGATCTCCGCGATCGTCGTGGTCTCGAAGCCTTGGCGCTCGAACAGGCGCAGTGCCTGCTTGTGGATTCGCTCGCGCGTTTGCGCCTTCTTGCGCTCGCGAAGGCCGGGTGGAGGGACTTGTTGCATAAATGTAATCTTACAGTTGTGCAATGATGTTGGAGTGAGACGAGCCCCCAGAAGCGATACCGCATCCGTCGAAGCCGCGACGTCGTGGCCGGCGGCGATCGAGCTCGACAGCCTGAGCCGCCGCTACGAGGTCGGCGACGCGACCGTGACCGCGCTCGAGGACGTGAGCCTGATCGTGCCGGCGGGCGAGTTCGTCGTCATCCTCGGCCCGTCCGGCAGCGGCAAGACGACGCTGCTGAACATGATCGGCGCCCTTGACTCGCCGACGAGCGGGCGCGCGGTGATCGCCGGGAAGGACATCACGCGGGCGCCGCTCAAGCAACTGTTCCGGTTCCGGCGCGAGACGGTCGCATTCATCTTCCAGACCTTCAACCTGTTCCCGGGGCTCACGGCGCTGGAGAACGTCGAGTTCGGGCTCGCCGTCGCCAGGCGCGGCGGCGGTCGAGCGGCGGCCGTCGCGACGCTCCAGCGCGTCGGCCTCGGCTCCCGGCTCGAGCACTTCCCGCACGAGCTGTCCGGCGGTGAGCAGCAGCGCGTCGCGATCGCGCGCGCCGTCGCGATCGGCAGCCCGCTGCTGCTCGCCGACGAGCCGACCGGGGAACTCGACTTCCAGACCGGGGTCGAGATCCTCGAGCTGCTGCGCGAGCAGGCGACCGGCGCACGCAGCGTCGTCGTCGTCACCCACAACCGCGAGATCTCACGGATCGCGAACCGCGTGGTCGAACTGTCGAGCGGGCGAATCGCCACCGACGGACCCCCACCCGACGGCCGCCCCGCAGACATCTCCGAGCTGCGCTGGTGAGCGGCGCGATGGTACGTCTGCGACTGCGCTGGGCCTGGCGTGACTTCAGCGCGCGCTGGGTTCAGATCGTCGCGACGGCGCTGGTGCTCGCCATCGGCGTCGGCGGTTTCGCGGGACTGCGCGGACTGAAGGCCTGGCGCGAGCAGTCCGCCACGCAGAGCCTCGCGGTCCTGCGCTCCCACGACCTGCGCGTGGATCTCCCCGACGGCGGGTTCGTCCAGCGCGGAAGGCTGCTGGATGCGGTCGGGCGCCTGCCCGGCGGCATGGTGGCGGGCGCCGAGGAGCGCCTGATCGCCGGGTCGCAGATCGACGCTTCCAGCGCCGGCCGGACGGTGCTCGTGCCGGCGCGTCTGATCGGGATCGCGGGCCGGCCGGAGCGGGCCGCGGTGGATGCGGTGGCGCTCAAGTCGGGCGAGGCCCGGGGCGCCGCGATCCTGGACTGGAACTTCGCCCACCACTACGCCCTGCCGAGCCGCGGCCGCGTCCGCGTGGCGGGGCTCGGTCCGCTCGCCTATGACGGCCTGGGCGTGTCGCCGCAGTTCTTCCTGATCGTGGACGACGCCGGCATCTCGGGCGCCGAGGCCGGGCTCGCGGTCGTCTACGTGCCGCTGGCCGTGGCCCAGCGAGCCGCCGGCCGCCCTGGCGCCGTCAATCAGCTGCTCGTCCGGGCCGCGCCGGGACGGGACGCCGGCGAGCTCGAGCGGCTGTTGCGCCGCGAGCTCGACGGCGCGCTCGGCGGCACGGGGTTCACGATCACACGGGGCAGCCAGGAGCCGGTCACCCGCATCCTCTTCCGGGACGCTCGCAACGACCAGCAGACGTACACGCTGTTCGCGATCCTGCTGCTCGCCGGCGCGGCGCTGGCGGCGTTCAACCTGGTCAGCCGCGTCGTCGAGGCGCAGCGGCGGGAGATCGGCATCGGGATGGCGCTCGGTGCCGAGCCGCGGACGCTCGCGGTGCGGCCGCTGACGGTGGGTCTGCAGATCGGCGTGCTCGGCGCGCTGCTCGGCGTCCCAATCGGCATCGGGCTCGCGGGGCTCATCAAGAGCCTGTTGCGCTCCGCCCTGCCGCTGGCCACCTACGCCTCGACGTTTCCGGCCGCGCTGTACCTCCAGGGGGCGGCGCTGGCGCTCGCCATCCCGCTGCTGGCCGCCGCGCTGCCCGTCCGGCGGGCGGTCCGGATGCTGCCGATCGACGCCGTCACCGTCGGCTATCGCGCCGCCAAGGGCGGCGCCGTGTCGCTGCTGCGCCGCCTGCACCCCCCCGGCGGCGCCCTCGCGCAACTGCCGCTGCGCAACCTCATGCGGGCACCGCGGCGAACGCTGATGACGCTGCTGGGACTCGGTGCCGTGATGACCGCCGTGGTCGCCGTGCTCGGCATGGTCGACTCGATCGGCGACGCAGCCGACCGCCAGCAGGCCGCCGCGCTGAGCAGCTCGCCCGACCGGCTCGACGTGACGCTCTCCGGGCTGCTGGCGACGAATGGCCCGGCCGTCCGCCGGATCGCCGCCACGCCCGGCGTCGGTCGCTCGGAACCGGGCCTCACGGTCGGCGCGACCGCCGGGTCGCACGGTCACACGCTCGTGCTCGCGCTCACGTTCGTCGATCCGCACTCGCCGATCTGGCGCCCGTCCACGATGCAGGGGCGGCTCGACGGCGCGGGGATCGTCCTTGCGGAGAAGGCGGCCAGCGACCTTCGCGTGTCCGTCGGCGACACCGTGGAACTGCGTCACCCGTCCCGCACCGCCGCGGCGACGACGCTGGTGAACACGAGCGTACGCGTGATCGGCATCCACGCCGACCCGATCCGCGCGTACGCCTACATGGACCGCAGTCGCGCGCCGGCGCTCGGGCTGGCCGGCGTCGCCGACCAGGTCACGATCGTCCCGCGAAACGGGACGTCACCCTCGGGCCTGCAGCGGGCCCTGTTCGGCAGGCAGGGCGTCGCCTCGGTGCGCCCGGCAAGCGCCGAAGCGGACGCGCTGAGGGCGACCGTCGACACCTACTCCGGAGCGATCCAGATGGTCGTCCTCGTCACCCTCGGTCTCGCGCTGCTGGTCGCGTTCACGTCCGCGAGCGTGGCGGTCGACGAGCAGCGACGCGAGTTCGCCACCATGTTCGCCTTCGGCCTCCCGCCACGCTCGGGGCTGCGCGTGGCGATGACCGAGAGCACGGTCACCGGCGTGCTCGGCACCCTCGTCGGCCTTGCCGTCGGGCTCGCGGTCGCCGCCTGGACCGTTCGCGAGCTGCTGTCGGGGGTCTTCCCGGACCTCGGCTTGCACACGACCCTCACGACCGGCTCGATCGTGGCGACGCTGATCATCGGCGTCGGCGCCGTGACGCTCGCACCGCTGTTCACCTTCAGACGCCTGCGCCGGATGGACATCCCTTCGACGCTGCGCGTCAGGGAATGACCACTAGGAGCCTGTTGACCTTTCCCCGCCGCGCGATGCGGCACGCCCGGCGCCGGATTGGCCGGGCCCGTGCCAGGAAGACCACCGGTATGCCGGGCACGGGCCCGGCGGCCGGCATCCACGGGCGCACCACCTCGCATCGACGGATCAAAGATCAACAGACTCCTAGTGTCCCGCGCCTGAAGTTCGTTAGATAAGTTGGTAGTCTGGTGTATGGCCAGAACCGGACGCCCGCTCGCTGCGCTTGAGTTGACCGACGTCGAGCGCGCGCAGTTGGTGCGCTGGGAGCGTCGGCGCCGGTCCTCGCAGGCGCTGGCCTTGCGTTCGCGGATCGTGCTCGCGTGCGCGCAGGGCGCTTCGAATATGGAGGTCGCAGCGGCGCTGGGGATCTCGCAGCCGACGGTCGGTAAGTGGCGTCGACGGTTTTGTGAGTTGCGTCTTGACGGGTTGGTGGACGAGCCGCGGCCGGGCCGCCCGGCGAGCGTCAGCGCCGAGCAGGTCGAGGACGTCGTGGTCGCGACGTTGGAGTCGGTGCCTGAGAACGCGACGCATTGGTCGCGTCAGAAGATGGCCGAGCGCTCGGGGCTGTCGGCCTCGACGGTCGGCCGGATCTGGCGGGCGTTCGGGTTGCAGCCGCATCGCTCAGAGACGTTTAAGCTCTCGCCCGATCCGCTGTTTGTGGAGAAGGTCTATGACATCGTCGGCCTGTACCTTGACCCGCCCGAGGCCGCGGTCGTGCTGTGCGTGGACGAGGAGACACCAACGCAGTAGGTAACTTCGAGTTTGAGCAGCTGTTCACGCGTCCGGTGGGAGGAGTCTGCCGTGACGTGTAGTACTCAAGGGACTGATGGCGGTTCGACGGGCGTATGCCGACGAGTTCGCGGGGCGTGTCAACCGGGCGGTCGAGTTGTTGGTCTGTCTCTCGCCAGCGGACGCGGTGCGGGCGCTGGGGGCCGAACATCTGCTCTCGGAGCGTCAAGCGCGTCGGTATGTGAACGCGGCGCTCGCCCAGCCGGACGGGGTGGTGGTGCCGGAGCGCACGGCGGTGTTCACGGTGAGGCTGGCGCCGTCGTTGATCGCCGCGTTGCGTGAGAGCGCCCGGTCTCGCGGGGTGACGTTGAGCGCGGTGGTCGCGGAGGCGGTGCGCGGGTATCTCGATCGGGCGGGCGAGCGGCCCGGTGGCCAGGCGCGTTGACGTCGAGTTCGTCGGCGATCGACTCGTCGACGCGCGGTTGGCGCAGGCGTATGCGGTGTTGGCGCCCGAGCGGCGTCGCGTGACTGGCAACGAGCGGAGAGACGATGAGCGAGAGCAGCACAGCCGGAAGGATCTTGCCGGCGGTGGGCCGATCGGGCAGGGTCGCGGCGATCTATGCGCGGGTGTCCTCCGATCGCCAGCGCCGCGAGCAGACGATCCACAGCCAGACCGCCGCGTTGCGTGAGCTGGCTGGCGCGCGTGGGCTGCTCCTCGTCGAGGATCTGGTGTTCGAGGACGAGGGATTCTCGGGCGCGAGCCTGCGCCGCCCGGCGCTTGAGCGGTTGCGTGATCGCGCAGTGGAGGGCCGTTTCGAGGTGCTGCTCTGTCACGCACCGGATCGCCTGGCCCGCCGTTACGCCTACCAGGTGCTGCTGCTGGAGGAGCTTCAGCGCGCGGGCGTGGAGGTCATCTTCGCGAAGGAGCCAGAGCGTTCGGGCACGCCCGAGGATGAGCTGATGCGCCAGTTTCAGGGGATGATTGCCGAGTACGAGCGAGCACAGATCGCCGAGCGGTGCCGTCGAGGGAAGCTGCATCGCGCCCGTTCTGGCGCAGTGTCGGTGCTCGCCCGCGCGCCCTACGGCTACCGGTACGTCAAGAAGTCCGAGCACGCTGACGCGTTCTATGAGATCGACGAGTCTGAAGCCCCGATCGTGCGCGAGATCTTCCGCCGCTACCTCCAGGACGGCGAGTCGATCGGCCGGATCGGACGCTGGCTCTGCGAGCAGGGCGTTCAGACCAGGACCGGCAACACGGGCTGGAACAACGCCACGATCTGGGGGATGCTGCGCAACCCGGCCTACGCCGGGCAGGCCGCCTACGGCAAGACCCACGCGACCGGCGCGACCGTCCGCGAGACCCGCCCGGCCCGCCAGCGCGGGCAACGATCCGCGCGGATCTCCCGCGAGCGGGTGGAACCCGAGCAGTGGAAGCAGATCACGGTTCCCGCGCTGATCACCGCCGAGCAGTTCGCGCTCACACAGGACCGCCTGCAGCGCAACAAGCGAACCTCGCCGCGGAACACTCGCCGCCCGTCGCTGCTGCAAGGGATCCTCGTCTGCCGCGAGTGCGGCTACGCCTACTACCGCTGCTCCACGCGCAGCAAGAACGGCATCCTGCGCGAGTACTACCGGTGTTCGGGCACCGACGGCCACCGCCGTCCCGAAGGACGCGTCTGCGAGAACCGGCCCGTCCGTCTGGCCGAAGTCGACGAGCTCGTCTGGACCCGGGTGCTCGGACTGCTCGAGGACCCGACACTGATCCAAGCGGAGATCGACCGGCGGATTCAGACCCTACGCGCCGCGCACCCCGCCACTGGGCGGCGTGACACGCTCCAGCGCGACCTCACCCGCGCGCAGGGTGCCCTGCGGCGACTGCTGGACGGCTATCAGGAGCAGCTCGTCACCCTCGATGAGCTCCGCGCACGCACCCCGGAACTCCGCAAGCGCCAGGCCGCGTTGCAAGCGCAGCTGAACGCGCTCGACGCCGAGCTGCACGACGCCGAGACCTACCTCGAACTGACCGAGACGCTCGAAGGATTCCGCGCGCGCCTGGGCATCAACGCCGAGGACCTCACCATCGAGCAGCGCCAAGAGATCATCCGACTCGTCGTCCGCGAGGTCGTGATCGGCGAGGACGACATCACCATCCGCCACTCGATCCCCGTCCCGACACGCGACCAGCCGCCCGGTTATCTACTGCGTTTGGGTAGTCGAGAAGAGTCAGGTGCAGGCGCTCGCGCGCTCCCAGCCGGCGTTTCCGATGATGCCCGGCATGCCCGAGCAGCGCACCCATGACTACTTGCGCCACGGTACGACGAGCCTGTTCGCCGCGTTTAACACCGCCGACGGCAGCGTGATCTCCAGCACGCACCGCCGCCACCGCGCGATCGAGTTCAAGAAGTTCCTGGGCAAGATCGATACCCAGGTCCCTGAACACCTCGACGTGCACCTGATCGCCGACAACTACGGCACTCACAAAAGCCCCGCGATCCGATCCTGGCTGGACCGTCACCCGCGCTTTCACATGCACCACACCCCGACCTACGCCAGCTGGATCAACCAGGTCGAGCGCTGGTTTGCCTACCTGACCCAAGACCTGCTCCAGCGCTCAGACCACCGCTCAGTCCAAGCCCTCGAGCGCGACATCCGCGCCTGGGTCAAAGCCTGGAACGAGAACCCACAACCGTTCATCTGGACCAAGACCGCCGAAGAAATCCTGACCTCAATCCAGCGACTTCTACAACGAATTAACGGCGCGGGACACTGGAGCCTGTTGACCTTTCCCCGCCGCGCGATGCGGCACGCCCGCGGCGCCGGATTGGCCGGGCCCGTGCCCAGGAAGACCACCGGTATGCCAGGGCACGGGCGCCCGGCATCCACGGCGCACCACCTCGCATCGACGGATCAAAGATCAACAGACTCCTAGAAGTCGACGTCCTCGTTCACGGTCAGTTGCTGGCGGTGATGCAGCGCTGCGCGGTTGTGCTCGAGGACGAACATCGCGATGCGCCGCCGCGCATCGCAGGCTGTGGCGCTGAGCTGGAGTGCGAGGAGGTTTCCGTCGGCGCGGTCGATCGTGCCCGGCAGTTCGATCGGCTCGTCGTGGTTGGGCACCGAGATCGTGATCGCGACGCTGCCTTCGGCGGGCGCACGGTCGTCGCACTCCACATGCAGTTCGTCGGCACTGACGTCCACGGTCCGTCCTTCGGAGGTGGTGCCGAGCTCGTCGAAGCGCAGCGAGACAGGTACGCAGGACTTGACGCGGGTGGCGGGCCGCAGGCTGGCGTTCGTGGGATCTGAGACCTTGAAGCGCAGGTCGCCGATGGCGCCGCGCTGGAGCAGTGACCCCTTGAGCGCGATCAGGGCGCCTTGGTGGCGGAATGCGAGGAAGGCGCCGACGACGCGCTCGGGCAGCCAGGTCACCGAGACGCGGTCCAGTGGCTCGAGCGCGATCGTGGAGCCCGCGACGGCGAGAACGTGGCACTTGAACGCCGCGTCTCGCAGCAGCCCTTCCTCGGGCAGTGCGATCGAGACGACGTCGAACTCGCTCAGGCGATACATCTACTCAGTGAATCGACATCAGCAGTGCGGCCTTGAGCCGTCTCCGCCTGTGTGTCCAGGTTCACGCGGGCTGGGCGTGGGGGTGCGCCGGCAGGTGCACGTCGACGGTCGTTCCGATGCAGGGCGTGGAGTCGATGGCCAGGTAGCCGCCGGTACCGGTGACGATCCCGTGGACGGTGGACAGCCCGAGTCCGGTGCCTTCGCCGAGGGACTTGGTGGTGAAGAACGGCTCGAGCACGCGCTCGAGCGTCGCGGGGTCCATTCCGCAGCCGTCGTCGGCGACCGTCAGGCGCACGTAGGGGCCGGTGCTGACGTCGAGATCGACGGCCTCGCCGGCAGGTACGTGGACGCTCGCGGTCGAGACCTGGATCGCGCCGCCGTGAGGGTCCAGCGCGTCACGCGCGTTGAGGACGAGGTTGACGATGATCTGCTCGACGTTGGTGAGGTCGGCCTCGATGTCGGGCAGCTGCTCGTCGAGGTCGTAGCTCAGCTCCACGTGGGACGGGATCGATCCACTCAGGAGCCCGCTGAGGGAGCTGATCGTGGTGTTGAGGCTGACCGGTTGCGGCTCGGTGAGCTGCCCCTTGGTGAATTGCAGCAGCTGGCGTACGAGCCGGGCGCCGCGGGTCGCGGCATCCTGGATCTCGTCGACGCTTTCGATCGCGAGCGGGATCTCCGCCACGTCGTCGCGGAGGATCTCGGCGTAGTTGAGGATCGCCGCGAGCAGGTTGTTGAAGTCGTGCGCGACGCCGCCGGCGAGCTGGCCGACGCTCTCCAGCCGCAGCGATCGCTGCAGCCGCGCCTCGAGCGCTTGCCGCTGGCGCTGGGCCTCGACGCGCTCGGCGAGCCACTCGAGCTCGACGCGGTCGCGTTCGAGGATGCGTCGCTCGGTCACGTCACGCAACGTGAGCAGGAGGCCGCCGATGTGCTCGTCCGCGATCCGGTTGCCGACGATCGCCTCGATCTCGCGATACGCGCCGCCGGCGTCGCGCATCTGAAACGACAGGGTCGCGGTCTGGCCGGGCGGCGGAACGTCGGCGGTCAGCGCGTGCCGAACAGCGGCGGCCTCGTCGGGATGGACGAGCTCGTCCAGCAGGCGGCCGATCATCTCGTCGGGGTCGCGGCCGAGGACGCGGCGAATCGACGGAGCCTGCCAGCGGATCCGCAGGTCATCCTCGACGATGGTGACGACGTCGGTGGAGTGCTCGAGCATCGCCCGCACACGCCGCTCGCTGCGTTGCAGGTCGTGGAGGCTGCGCGCGAGCATCTGCATGACGGCGGTCGCCAGCAGCAGCCCGCCGGCCTTCCCGAGCTGGTCGTCGAGCTCGAACCTGCCGTCGCGTACCGCGATCAAGGCGATCGCCACGATCCACACGCCGACGCGCACCAGCGCGACCCGCAGGCGCCCGTAGAGCGAGCGGTAGGTGGTGCCGAACAGCGGGAGCGGAGGCTGCCCGGGCGCGACGGCGAGCACGACCGCCATCGCGAGCGCCTCGACGACCTCGGAACGGGGGCCGAAGCCGCCACGGCGATAGCCGCGCGCCCACGCGACTCCCAGCACGAGCGCCGCGCAGATGCCGGCCGCGCGCGCCGCGAGGTGCGTGTTCCCTGCGGTCGCGATCGCGGGGAACGCGACCGCGGCGCTGATGAGCGCGGGAACCAGCATGAGCCGGCGCAGCCCCGACAGCGCGGGAGTCTGTTCATCGCGCCACGCGGCGCCGCTTCGGTTCGGACGCGTGGACATGCTCGGTGATTCGGCGTGTGACGATCCGACTTGAGCCCGCGCGGCCCCAATGACTCAAGGGTGGGCCGGACCCGGCCGATCACCCTGACAGTGGTAGCCAAGGACACAACGCCCGCCGGCGTCGTGCTGGTCGTGGACGACGAGCCCAGCGTTCGCCGCTCGTCGGTCGCGCTGCTCCAGCGCGCTGGGTTCGAGGTCGCCCAGGCCGCGTCGGTCGAGGAGGCACTCGCGCTGGTCGCGTCACACGATGCGCCGATCGACGCCGTGCTGAGCGACGTCGTGATGCCCCACGCGACCGGGATCGAGCTTGCCGCGGACCTGCGATCGTCATCGCCCTCGATCGAGGTGCTGCTGTTCTCCGGCTTCACGCCGGCGGCGCTGGGACGTCACCAGCTCGTCGACGAGGCCAGCCCGACGATCCTCCAGAAGCCGCTCACGCGAGCGGAGCTGATCGAAGCCGTGACCGCCGCCGTCGCGCGCTCGCGGGCCCGCCGGGCGCCCTGAGCCTCGAGGCGACGAACGCATGCGCCGCGGCGTGCTCTCAGCGGACGCGTCGACGCTCTCCTCGCCACCCGGCGTGGCCGGGTCCGGTGCCGCACGGGCAGGGCACGGTCAGCGGTGCCGCCCCCATCTGCGTGAGCGGTTTCTACGGATGCTGCACCCGCCTCGCGCGGATGTAGTACCCGCACTGACCCGCGACCAACGTGCCGGTACCTCGTCGAACGAACGGCTCATGCGATCCCCGATCGATTTCCTCACGGATTCCCGTGCCGCGACGCGCGGTCCGCTGGTGTCCGTGCTCCGCGTCGCGAACACGATCGGTGCGGCGCGAGCGACGCCCGACGTCGCCACGGGCCCCTCCGTGAGCGCCGCGGTGACGCGCTGGCGAGGCCGAGCGTCGTGAGCGTGGTTTGATGCGCACCGCCGAAGAGCGTCTGCGCATCCTCGACGACCTCATGAGCGAGGCTGCCGAGCGCGGCCTGGTGATGCGCACGCTCGACGATCCCGGCCCCCTCGACGGGCGCACGATCTCGCTGTCCGGGCGCCGGCTGATCAACTTCGGCTCCTGCAGCTATCTCGGGCTCGAGCTCGACGAACGCATGCGCCGGGCCGTGCACGACGCGGTCGAGCGCTACGGGACCCAGTTCTCGTCGTCGCGCGGATTCATCTCCGCACCCGCGTACGGTGAGCTCGAGGAGCGGCTCGGAGAGATGTTCGGCGGGCACGTCGTGGTCGCCGCGTCGACCTCGCTCGGCCATCTCTCGGCGCTGCCGGTGATGATCGGCACCCACGACGTGGTGGTCCTCGACCAGCAGGTCCACGCGAGCGTGCAGACCGCCGCCGAGCTCCTGCGACTGCGCGGCACGCCGGTGGAGATCATCCGCCACAGCCGGCTCGACCAGCTCGAGGCGCTGCTGGAGCGGTTCGCCGGACGTCGGGTCTGGTACCTCGCCGACGGCGTATACAGCATGTTCGCCGACCTGGCGCCGTTCGTCGAGCTGCGCGAGCTGCTCGACCGCCATCGGAACCTGCACCTGTACATCGACGACTCCCACGGCGTCGGCTGGGCCGGCACGCACGGGCGCGGCCCCGCGCTCGAGGCGCTCGGCGGCCATCCACGGCTGTTCGTCGCCGCCTCACTGAACAAGTCGTTCGCCGCCGCCGGCGGCGCGCTCGTGTTCCCCGACCCCGAGTCTCGGCGCCGCGTCCGGACGCTCGGCTCGACAATGCTGTTCTCCGGCCCGGTCCAGCCGCCGATGCTCGGCGCGGCGCTGGCGTCCGCGCGCATCCACCTCTCCGACGAGCTCGCAATCCGCCAAGCCGCGCTGCGCGAGCGCATCGACCTCTTCGACGACCTCGCCCAGGAGTTCTGCCTGCCGCTCGCCACGCGCGACAAGACACCGATTCGCTACGTGCCGCTCGGCCTTCCCAACGTCGCCCAGGACGTCATCGACCGGCTGCTGAGCGACGGCCTGTACACCAACATCGGCATGTTCCCGGCGGTCCCGATGAAGCAGGCCGGCGTGCGCATGACGCTCACCCTGCATCACACGCCGGCGGACATCCGCCGGCTCGTCGAGACGCTCGCCCGGCACGTCCCCTCGGCGCTCGAACGCCCGGGGCGTGGCCCGGCGCTGCGGCTTGAGCACCACCGCTCGGTGAGCGCGCTCGACGCGGCCGAGTGGGATGCGCTGCTGGGCGAGCGCGGCACGTTCGGCGTCGCCGGGCTGCGGTTCCTGGAGGACGCCTTCGGCGGCTCCGGCGGCCGGACCGAGGACACGTGGGAGTTCCACTACTACCTCGTGCGCGACGACGCCGGCATCCCGGTGCTGGCGACGTTCTTCACCGCCGCGCAGTGGAAGGACGACATGCTCTCCGGCGCCGCGGTCTCACGGCTGATCGAGGAGCGCCGCACCGAGGACCCCTACTACCTCACCTCGCCGACGTTCGGCATGGGCTCGCTGCTGACCGAAGGCGACCACCTCTACCTCGACAGCAACCGCGACTGGCGCGGCGCGCTCGACCTGCTGCTCGCGGCGGTCGGCGAGCACGCCGCCGCAGCCGGCGCCGCGACGATCGTGCTGCGCGACCTGCACGCCGCCGACCGCAAGCTCGCCGAGGCCCTGCGCGAGCGCGGCTACGTGGGCGTCGAGCTGCCCGAGTCCTACGTGCTCGAGCCCGTCGAGGCCGACGACGCCGCGTGGCTCGCGAGACTCTCAGTCAAGGCCCGCGCGCACCAGCGCCGCGACGTGCTGCCGTGGGACGACGAATTCGACGTCGAAGTCGTCCGCGCTCCGCGCGACGATCTCGACTTCGACCACCTGTACGCGCTCTATCTCGCCGTCGCCGAGCGCGCGCTGGACCTCAACACGTTCGCGCTGCCACGCACGATCTTCGCCACCATGCTCGAGCACGACGGTTGGGAGCTCGTGCTGCTGCGCCTTCGCGGCGGCGACGGACGGCCGGTCGCCTTCGGCGCGCACTTCGCCGGCCAGCGCCACTACGCGCCGATGATCGTCGGGCTCGACTACGACTACGTGCGCTCGCACCACAGCTACCGCCAGGCGCTGCGCCAGGCACTGCTGCGCGCGCGCACGCTCGGCTCGCGCCGCGTGCTGCTGGGGATGGGCGCGGGGCTCGAGAAGCGCCGCTTCGGCGCGCACGCCCAGGCGCGCGTCGCCTTCGCGCAGACATCCGACCACTACAGCGCCCAGGTCCTCGCCGCCTTCGCCGCCGACGCCCGCACCGACGGCTGACGCTAGACGCGCGTGACGGTGACGCCGACGGCCTCCAGGCGGGCGACGTCGACGGGGTCGGCCTGGCGGTCGGTGATCAGTTCGTCGATCTGCTGCAGCGGGCAGATCTGCGCGAACGCGATGCGGCCGATCTTCGAGGAGTCGGCGACGACGATCACTTCACGCGCGCGGGAGAGCAGCACCTGATCGGTGTGCGCCTCGACCTCGTGGTGCGTCGTGCAGCCGGCGTCGACCTCGATCGCATCGACACCGACGAACACGATGTCGATGTTGATGCCTGCGAGCGTCGCCTCCGCGAGCGGACCGCACAGCTCGTACGAGCGCTCGCGCACGACACCCCCGGTGACGACGAGCTTGACCGCCGGGCGGACGACGAGCTCGGTGGCGATGTTGAGCGCGTTGGTGACGATCGTGAGTTGCTCGCGGTCGACGAGCGCGCGGGCCACCTCGGTCGTGGTCGTGCCGCCGGTGAGCCCGACGACCGCGCCCTCGCGCGACACGCGCGAGGCGGCCTTGGCGGCGATCCGGCGCTTCTCGTCCTCGCGCCGGCCGGCGCGGTAGCGGAGCGGCAGCTCGTACATCACGCCGTGCGCGACGGCGCCGCCGTGCGTGCGCGCGAGCGACTTCTGCTCCTCGAGGAACTCCAGGTCGCGCCGCACCGAGGCGGTCGACACGCTCAGCTCGTCGGCCAGCTCGCGGACGCCGACGCGACCGTTGGTGGACAGGCGCTCGAGGATGAAGCGATGCCGTTCGTCGCGCTGCACGGCTCGAATCGTACAAACCATTTGAGCGAACTCGCGGCATCGACGACAACGCTGCGACGTCGCAAGTGCGCAACAGGTGCAACAGACGCGCAACTTCGCGCGCGATCGCGTCACGGAAGCGACGCGGATCGACCGCCCTTGTCGGCGGCGAGGGCGGGCACGCGCGGCCCCGTGGGAGGACAGCACCGCGCCACCGGCGGCGACGTGGTCACCCACGGCGCAGCGCGCTGTGCGTGTGCTGTCGTATTGCGTGCATCTGGCGTCAGAATATGCCAGAAACATGCAGGGATACCACCGCCAACCGCAAGGATACGGCGGCATCCCGGCATCGGCATGGCCGTATCGCGCCGTAGGTATTGCGGCCGAAGTGGTGATATACCGGGCATTTCATCTCGTGCGCATGCCCGCTGCTTGATAGCGAGCGGCTGATACGGTATTCATTCAAGAATGAGCATGACGATTGCCGAGATTCGAACGCAGCCAGATCTCTGGCAACGTGCGGGCGCCCTGGCGCAGGATTTCGCGCACGTGCTCCCCGCCGCGGGCGAGCGCGTCTGCGTGATCGGTTGCGGCACATCGCTGTTCATGGCCCAGGCCTGGGCCGCGCTGCGCGAGGCGGCGGGCCAGGGGCAGACGGACGCGTTCCCCGCGTCGGAGCTGCCGAGCGGCCGCCGCTACGACGTATTGGTCGCGATCTCGCGCTCCGGGACCACCAGCGAGGTCGCGCATGTGCTGCAGAACGCACCGGCTGAGCGCACGGTCGTGATCTCCACGCTCGCCGACTCTCCCGTCGCGGCGCTCGCGGGACACACGATCGACTTCGGCTTCGCCGACGAGCAGTCGGTCGTGCAGACGCGCTTCGCCACCACGACGCTCGCCTTCCTGCGCGCCGCGATCCATCCCGAGGCGACCGCGCCCGCCGTCGAGGACGCGCGGCGCGTGCTGCAGCGCAAGCTCCCGCTCGATCCCGCCACGGTCGAGCAGTGGACGTTCCTGGGGCGCGGCTGGACCGTCGGGCTCGCGCAGGAGGCGGCGCTGAAGCTGCGCGAGGCATGCCAGGCCTGGACCGAGGCCTACCCGGCGTTCGAGTACCGCCACGGGCCGATCGCGATCGCCGCCCCGGGCCGCGTCGTGTGGTCCTTCGGGCCGCTCGACCCCGCGATCGCCGACGCCGTGCGCGCCACGGGCGCGACCGTCGTCGCGCAGGACCTCGATCCGCTCGCTTCGCTCGTCGTGGCCCAGCTGGTGGCGGTCGCGCTGGCCGAGGCGCGCGGGCTCGACGCCGATCACCCGCGGAACCTCTCGCGCTCGGTCGTGCTGAGCGACGGCGAGCTCGAGGTGCTGGCCGGCGCCAACGCCTGAGCGCGAGCAGCGGCGATGATCCTCGCCGTCGCGCTCAACCCCGCGCTCGACGTCACGTACGCCGTCGAGCGCGTCGAGTGGCATGCCGGCAACCGCGTCACGGTCGTTCGCGAGCGCGCGGGCGGGAAGGCGGTCAACGTCGCGCGCGTGCTGCTCGCGCTGGGCTTCGAGGCGGTCGTGGTCGGCCTCGCGGGCGGCGCGGCGGGCGCGGCGCTCGGCGCCGAGCTCGAGCACGCGGGGATCGGGTCGCAGCTCGTCCCGATCGCCGCGCCGACCCGCCGGACGGTCGCCGTGGTCGACGAGGCGGGCGGCGACGCCACCGGGTTCTGGGAGCCCGGGCCGGACGTCGCGGCGAGCGAATGGGCCGCCTTCGAGCGCGCCTTCCGCACGCTCGCCGCCCGCAGCGACGCCGTCGTCCTGACGGGCAGCCTGCCGCCGGGCGTGCCGCTGGACGCCTACGCTCGGCTCGGCGAGCTGGCGGGCGTCCCGGTGATCCTCGACGCCGACGGCGAGCCGCTGCGGCGCGGCCTGGCCGCACGGCCGGCGATCGTCAAGCCGAACGCCGGCGAGCTCGCGCGCCTGGCGGGCAATCACGATCCGCTGGCGGGCGCCGCCGTCGTGCGCGACGCGGGAGCTGAGGCGGTCGTCGCGTCACGCGGCCCGGAGGGGCTGCTGGCGCTCACGCCCGACGGCGCCTGGAGCGTCCGCCCGGCCGAGCGCGTCGACGGGAACCCGACGGGCGCGGGCGACGCCGCCGTCGCCGCGCTCGCCGCCGGGCTGATCGCGGGCCAGCCGTGGCCCGAGCGCCTGCGTCACGCCGTCGCCCTGTCGGCCGCGACCGTGCACTCGCCGGTGGCCGGCGACTTCGACGCCGACGCGTACGCCCGCTACCTCGCGGCCGTGCGCGCCGAGCCGCTCGACGCCTGACGACGGGCGTCAGGCGCGCGCCGACGGCGCGAGCGCTTCGGCCTCCGCGCGCGTGGCCTGGCCGTCCACGCCGCCCGCCGCGCGGGTCGAGAGCGCGCCGCACGCGCACGCGAACGTCAGCGCGTCCGGCAGCCGGCGCCCGGCGAGCAGCGCGGCGATCAGCCCGGCGTCGAAGCCATCGCCGGCGCCGACGGCGTCGACCGGCACGACGGGCGGGGCGGCGACCGACACGACCTCGTCCCCGCGCACCGCCAGCGCGCCCGACGCGCCGCGTTTGACCGCGACCAGCGCGCCGTCGGCCGCCAGCTCGCGCGCCGCCGCCTCGACGTCGCCGTCGTCGCGACCAGCGAGCGCCAGCGCTTCCACCTCGTTCGGGAGCAGAAGATCCGCGCGCGTGAGCCAGGCCGGCCGCGCGAACTCGCCCGCCGGATCGAAGTTCGTGTCGACCGAGACGCGCGCGCCGGCCGCGTGTGCACGCTCGAGCAGCCGCCCGCCGTCCCGGAACAGCTCCGGCAGCATGTACAGCGACGCCAGATGCACGTGCGCGGGGGCGGGCGCGAGCGCGGACACCGCGTCGTCGACGCGCACGTCGGCCATCGCGCCGCGCTCGGTCAGGATCGCGCGGTCGCCGGCGCGCAGGAAGTGGATCGACAGTCCGGTGCGCGCACCTGCGATCACCCGGACGGGCGAGACGTCGACGCCGCGCGCGGTCAATGCGCCCAGCGCGACGCGCCCGAGGTCGTCGTCGCCGACCGCGGCGCACAGCGCCGTATCCAATCCCAGCCGGGCGCAGGCCGCTGCGAAGATGCCCGCCGAGCCGCCGAGCGTCATGTACATCGACGCGTAGCGCTCCTGCTGGCCGAAGCGCGGCACCGGGTCCTCGCTCCAGACGAGCAGATCCGGGTTCAGGTCCCCCACGACGAGCACCGGGCCGCGTGAGCGAGACGAGCTTCCGCCGGCCTCATCTGACGCCGAAGTGCGCATGCGTGGACCCTACCATGCGCGGAGTTGATGCTGTACAGTTCCAAACGTGCACACTCGCTCGTCGCCGCGCCACAGAAGCGGCACAGGTGAACGGGGTTGAGGGACCCCGGGTGACGTGATCCGCGTTCCGCGTTCCAGTGAAGGAGGGCAGAGGTGGCAGCCGCTAGATCTTTGAAGGCCCGAGGCGCAGGAGCGCTGACGCTGATCGCCGCGATCGGCGTGCTGCTCGGCGCCGCGGTCGCCGCGTGCGGAGGTTCCGGCTCGTCGGCCGCCACCGACTCGGCGGACGCCGGCAACCTCACGTACTGGTACTGGGCCGAGAGCGACGCGCCCGGCGCCAACAAGTGGATGACGGCGATGATCGCCCGCTACGAGCAGCTGCACCCGAAGGTGCACATCAAGCTCGTGCCACAGTCCACCGACACGCTGATCGGCGCGTTCAAGACCGCGTCACAGACCAAGAAGGGCCCGGACATCGCGACCCAGTGGGCGACGCTCCCGGTGCTCACGCCGGCGTGGACGGGCGCGTCGGTCCCGATCTCCGACTACGTCGGGAAGTCCGAGACCGACAACTGGATCGACACGCAGGAGAACATGAGCGGCGGCAAGTTGTGGGGGATGCCGATCTACCTGCTCGGCGTCCCGTTCGTGTGGAACAAGCAGCTGTTCAAGCAGGCGGGGCTGAACCCCGACCAGGCTCCCGCGACGTTCGACGACCTGCTCGCCGCCTGCACGAAGCTCAAGGCCAAGGGCATCACGCCGATCGGCATGGGCAACAAGGACGGCTACACCGGCAACTGGATGTTCGCGATCTACGGCAAGTCGGCGCTGGCGGACATCGGCGAGCTGCAGTCCGCGATCCTCGGCAAAGCCAAGTTCACCGACCCGAAGTACTCCGCGTTCTATGAGGAGATCGCGAAGCTGCGCACGAACGGGTGCTTCAACGACGACATCTCCTCGCTGGACCTCAACCAGGGCTGGCAGCTGTTCCCGCGCAAGAAGGCCGCGATGGCGTGGACGACCGACGGGAACGCGCTCACCTGGGCCAAGACACTCGGCGAGGACAACATCGGGGTCGCGGCGCCGCCCAAGCTCGGCAGCGGCGCGCTGGCGAACACGTACGACACGACCCAGTCGTCGTCGGCGTTCATCACCTCGTGGTCGGAGCACAAACGCGCGGCCGCGGCGTTCCTGCAGTGGCTGCACGAGGGCCCGCAACTCGACGCCTGGTATCAGGCCACCGGCGTGTTTCCCGCCGACAAGCGGTTCGCCGACACCAAGATCACCGATCCGCTGGCGCGCCAGCTGTTCGCGCTGGACAAGCAGAGCTCGGTGTGGCTGGAGAACTACCTGCCGCCGCAGGTCGATCAGAACGCCGACCTGCCGGCCGGGCAGTTGATCACCTCAGGGTCGGGCTCGCCGGCGAAGGCGTCAGGACTGTGGGATCAGGTGATCCAGCAGTGGAAGACGCAGCACCCGGACGAATTCCAGCACTACCAGCAATGGGCCAGCGGATAGCCCTTGCACGCAGGCGGGCGGTGGTGAAGGCCAGCAGGGCGCGCCGGACGCGGCGCGCCCTGTGGCCGTACTGGTTCATCGCTCCCGCGGTGCTGATGCTGGGCCTGGTGTTCCTGTACCCGATCGTCCAGGTGATCAGGTACAGCTTCTACGCGGGCTCGTCGACCGACATGACGTACGTCGGCACCGCGAACTACACGAACGTCGTGCACGACCCGGTGTTCGTGCGCTCGGTGGTGAACAATCTCAAGCTGCTGCTCACCGTGCCGGTCATGACCGTGCTGGCGCTCGCCATCGCGCTGGCGTTGAACAGCGGAGTGAGAGGCTGGCGCCAGTTCCGCGCGATCGTCTTCTTCCCCTACATCCTCCCGGCCGCCGCCGTGGGACTGACGTTCTCCTTCCTGCTGCAGCGCAACGGCGTGCTCAACGTCCTGCTGCGCGACGTCGGCCTCGGCTCGCTGGCGCCGGACTGGCTCGGCTCCACGCACTGGGTGGTGCCGTCGATCGGCGGCGTGATCATCTGGCAGCAACTCGGCTTCGGCGTGGTCGTGTTCACAGCCGCGCTGCTCGCGCTGCCGCAGGAGGTCACCGAGGCCGCGCGGCTCGACGGCGCCACCGGCTGGCAGCTGCAGCGCTTGGTGCTGATCCCCCAGATCCGCGGGATCATCGAGTTCTTCGTCGTGCTCGAGGCGATCACCGTGCTCTCGCAGGTGTTCAACTACGTGTACGTGCTGACCGGAGGCGGGCCGGGCAACGCGTCGAGCGTGATGGAGTTCTACATCTTCAAGAACGGGTTCTCGCTCGGCTCGGTCGGCGTCGCCTCGACGGTGGCCGTGATGCTGCTGCTCGCCGCCGGAATCCTGATCGTCCTCTACATGCGCCTGCGCTCGCGCGCGGCGGAGGCATAGTCATGCGCACTCGTACCGGCGCCGCGCTCACCCAGGGGCTGCTCGTCCTGATCGCGATCATGTCGCTGTACCCGGTGTGGTTCGTCATCCAGACGGCGCTGAAGACGAACCAGCACTACACGCTCAGCCCGACCGGGCTGCCGACCAGCCCGACGCTGGGGAACCTGCGCAACGTCCTGTTCGACCTGCCGGTCCCGCGCTGGGCGCTCAACAGCGCGATCGTCACGGTGACCTCCGTGGGCATCACCACGTTCATCGCCATGCTCGCCGCCTACGCGATCGTGTTCAGCGCGATGCGCGGTCGCGAGCTGCTGCTCAACGTGAACCTCGCGCTGATGGTGATCCCGCCCGTGGCACTGCTGCTGCCGATGTTCGTCCTGATGGTGAACGCCGGACTGATCAACACGCTGCCGTCGGTGATCGTCTTCTACTGCGGCCTGATGCTCCCGTTCTCGATCTTCTTCTTCGTGAACTTCTTCAAGCAGTTCCCACGCGAGCTGATCGAGGCGGCGACGATCGACGCGGCCTCGCCGTTCACCATCCTGCGCCTGATCGTGCTGCCGATCTCCGCGACGGCCACGTTCACGCTGATCATCGTCAACGCCATCTGGGCGTGGAACGAGCTCCTGATCGCGCTCGTCTTCCTCCAGGACGAGAACCGCCGCACGCTGATGGCCGGCCTGACGCTGTTCCAGGGCCGCTACGCGACCAACCAGCCGCTCGTCCTGGCCGGCGTGTTCATCTCGATCCTGCCCGTGCTGCTCGTCTATCTCGCCGGCCAGCGCTTCTTCGTGCGCGGCATGACCGCCGGCATCGGCAAGTAGCACCCGGTTCGCACGTTTCTGAGCGATTCGCTCAGCTCGGAAAACGCCGCTATCATGCGGATTTCGGACGCGCGGGCGTTGGTATTCTCGCGTACACGTTGCGCAGTGTGCACGTTTGTGTCATATTCGCCCTGGATATGCGCGGACTCTAGCGCCGCGGTCGCAGACCTGAACATCGCTCACACCCCGTGAGCCCACAGAAGAAGGGGACGGAGAGTCATGGCAAGATCGCGCGCGATCGCCGCGCTGTCTGCGTTCGCCGCGTCGGTCGCCCTCGTCGGCACCGGCACGCAGACCGCGAGCGCGTTGCAACCGAACCCGCTCGGCATCGGCCTCAAGCCGGTGCTCGGCTGGAGCAGCTGGAGCGCCCTGCGCCGGACGCCGACCGCGGACCTCGTCAAGGCCGAGGCCAACGCGATGGCCTCGAGCGGCCTGAAGGCGGCCGGCTACCAGTACATCAACCTCGACGACTTCTATTACCAGTGCCCGAGCAGCGCGGGGCCGAACGTCGACCAGTGGGGCCGCTGGGTGACCGACCCGACGACGTTCCCGCCCAAGGACGGCAAGGACGGCATCGCCGTGCTGGCCGACTACGTCCACAGCCTCGGCCTGAAGTTCGGCATCTACCTCACGCCGGGCATCTCGCACCAGGCCGTCGTGCAGAACACGGCCGTGGAGGCCAACGCCGGCGGCGTCGAGCTGGGGACGCCGAGCGCGTACACCGCGAGCCAGATCGCGCTCACCACGACCGAGCAGAACTACAACTGCCGCGGCATGCAGCGCCTGGACTGGGTCGGCCACCCGGATGCCGCGCAGCTGTACTACAACTCGCTCGCCGACCGCTTCGCGTCGTGGGGCGTCGACTTCATCAAGTACGACGGCATCGAGGACTACTCGACGCCCGACCTCGACGGCATGGCGAAGGCGATCGTGCAGTCGAGCAACCCGCGCATGCTGCTCGACACGACCGAGGGCGACTACACGATCGCGATCGCCAACCCGATCGTCCGTGACGCGACGCAGTGGGAGTACACGCCCGACGTCGAGAACAGCGGCGGCAACTTCAACTACACGAGCTACGGCAACGTCGCGCTGCGCTTCAACAGCACCGCGCTGTGGCAGCCGTACGTCGGCCCGGGCAACTTCCAGGACCTCGACTCGGTGGAGATCGGCAACGGCAGCTCGCCGGGCATCGGGGGCCGCGTCGACGGCCTCACGGTCGACGGCCGCAAGACGCTGCTGACGCTGTGGTCGCTGGCTTCCTCGCCGCTGATCATCGGCCCCGACCTCACCAACCTCGACCCCGTCGACAAGGACCTGCTGACCAACCCGGACATGCTGGCCGCCGACCAGGACGGGATCGGCGCGGGGCGGATCTCGGGCGGCAACTACACGACGGCCAGCACCTCCCAGGTGTTCGCCAAGCGCGAGCCCTCGGGCGACGGGCTCGTCGGCCTCTTCAACACGACCAACGAGGCGCCGCAGAGCGTCTCGACCACGGCCGCGGCGATCGGCATGGCGGCCAGCGCGCACGGCTACCTGCTGACCGACCTGTGGACGCACAAGACGACCGAGACGGCGGGCACGATCAGCCCGAGCGTCGCGCCGCAGGGCGCCGCGTACTACCGCGTCACGCCGACCGATGACGCCACGCAGGCGCCGCCGGCGACGGCGCTCACGCTGTCGGGCCCGACGACGTACGCGCCCGGCCAGAGCGCCACGGTGACGCAGACCTTCACCAACACCGGCGTGCAGGCCGCCACGGGCGTGCAACTGAGCCTCAACGCCCCGGCGGGCTGGACGGTCACGTCCTCCGGCGCGACCGCCTACGGCTACGTCGGCACCAACCAGAGCGTCAGCGCGACGTTCAGGGTCGTGGCGCCCGCGGCGCCCGCGGCCAACGTCAGCCTGACCGGCACCGCCGCGTACGGCTACGACGGCGGATCACCGCAGACGGCCACCTCGAGCGAGACCGTCAAGGTCGCGCCGTCGGTGAAGATCAACGAGGTCCGCACCGCCGTCCCGGGTGCGACCACGAACCAGTACATCGAGCTCTACAACGCGGGCGCCAGCGCGGTGGACATCTCGGGCTGGACGCTCGGCTACCGCTCGGGCGCGAACACGACCGACACGGCGCTGGCCACGATCCCGGCCGCCACGGCGCTCCCGGCCGGCGGCTACTACCTGCTCGGCCGCGCCGGCGGCTACACCGGCCCGCCCGCGGCGGACACGACGTTCGCCACCGCACTGTCGGCCACCAGCGGCGCGGTCGGCCTCTACGACGCGACCGGCGCGCCGGTCGACAGCGTCGGCTGGGGCTCGGCGACCAACGCGCTGATCGAGACCTGCCCGGCGCCGTCGATCCCGTCCGGCTCCGCGATCGCGCGCACGCCGAACGGTCGCGACACGGACTCCAACTGCGCCGACTTCGCCGTGACCTCGGTCCCGTCGCCGAAGGCGTCCAACGTGCTCGGCGTGTCGGGCACGACCAGCCCGGCCGCCACCGTCCCGAGCCTGCTGTCGCTGACGCTGGGCGCGCCGGCGACCTTCGGTGCGCTCACTCCGGGCGTCACGAAGGACTACACGTCGTCGATGACGGCGACGCTGCTCTCGACGGCGGGCGACGCCGCGTTGAGCGTCGCCGACGCGAGCACGACGGCGCCGGGCCACCTGGTCAACGGCACGTTCTCGCTGCCGAGCGCGGTGCAGGCGATGGCCACGAGCCCGATGGGCGTCGGCGGGGCATTCGCGCCGGTCGGCGCGACGCCGCTGACGCTGCTCACCTACAGCGCTCCGGCATCCCAGGACCCCGTCACGATCGCCTTCCAGCAGCACGTCGCGGCCACCGACGCGCTGCGCGCAGGCGCCTACAGCAAGACGCTGACGTTCACCCTGTCCACCACGACCCCGTAGACGAGCCGCCGGGGCGCCCCGCGCGGGGCGCCCCGGCCGTCCTAGCCTCCGGTCAGATAGCGCTCGAGCATGGTGATCGTCTCGCGCGCGTAGGTGTCGGGATCGTCTCCGTCGGGCGGGTGGATGACGGCGCCGTGGGTGACTTCGTCGACCACGACGGCGACCATCCGGCCGGCGAGGCGAGGATCGGCGACGTTGGCCTGCCGGCAGGCGGCGAGGTACTCGCCGATCAGTCCGCTCGCGCGCTCGAAGACGTCCCACATGAGGTTGCGGATCTCCTCCGAGCGCGGCGTCACCTCGAAGAGCACGCGCTGGAGGCCCGGGGACTGCTTGCGGAGCTCGACGGTGCCGAGGACGATCGCGGTCAGGCCGTCGCGCAGCGGCGGGACGTACTCGACGAGCGCCTCCAGCGCGGGCCAGGCGGTCTCGGCGAGCTGCGCGAGGTGGCGGCGTGCGAGCTCGACGACGAGCGCGTCCTTGTTGGGGAAGTACCTGGTAGAGCGAGCCGATCGACACGCCGGCGCGTTTGGCGATGCGATTCGTGGTCCCGCCCGCGTAGCCGTGGCGCTCGAAAACCTGAGCAGCCGCCTCGACGATCGCCTCCACGGTCTCGCGCGAGCGGCCCTGACGCGGCGTCCGGCGGGGGTTCAGGGCCGATTTCGAGGCGGTGACCATCCAGTCAGAAAACGCGAGTAGCGGGGCGGGTCCGCGATCCGGACTATATGCCTCCAATGAGAGGAGGATCCGCACTTCTGGCCAGTGTCGGCCTCGCGATCGTGGCTGCTCCCGCGAGCGCGAATCCCGGCGACCTCGTGGCGTCGTTCGGGAGCGGCGGCATCTTCGCGAGCCGCTTCCAGGCGCAGTTCCCGAGCGACCGCCAGCAGGCCGCGGCGGTCGACTCGCAAGGGCGGATCGTGCTCGCCGCGACACGCGTGGACGCGCAGAACCGCGAGCATCTCGACATCGCGCGGCTCACGCCGCACGGCGAGCTGGACACGACCTTCAATGCGTCCGGGAGCACGCCCGGCGTCGTCGAGGTGGACTGGAGCAACGAGGCCGCCTACCACGCCGGCGACAGCGTCGAGGCCCGTGCCGTCGCGGTCGTGGGAGGCGACGCGATCGTGGCGCTCGGCGTGATCGCGCCCGACACGGCCGGCGACACCACGATTGGCCTCGTGCGGCTGACGGCCACGGGCGCGTACGACCAGGTGCTGACCGGCGACGGGCGGCTCGCGACCGGGTTGCTCGGGAACGTGCAGCCGTTCCCGGAGGCGCTCGCGGTCGACGGCTCCGGCCGCATGATCGTCGCGGGCGCACAGCAGTGCGGGGCGTGCAGCGAGGAGGCGTTCATCGCGCGCCTGGACGCCACCGGCGCGCTCGACACTGGCGGATTCGACGCGAACGACCCCTTCCACCCCGGTGTGCTCACCTTCGGCTCGCACGCGACCAATGCGTTCGGCCTGACGACCACCGCCGACGGGAAGATCCTCGCCGCGGGCGGCTTCGACGCCGGCGGCCACGCCGTGATCGCCCGCGTCGGCGGCGACGGCACGCTGGACGCGACGTTCGGCACGGGCGGGCTGGTCTCGTCGGCCCTGGGAGCGGGCGCCGGCGCGACGGCGCTCGCCTTCGACGTCGCGCCCGGCCGCGACGGGACCGCCTACGTGGGCGGCCAGGTGACGCAGAACGGCAGGTCGATGCGCGTGCTGCGGCTGACCTCGACGGGATCGCCGGACGCCGGCTTCGGCACCGCCGGGGTGGCGAGCGTGCCCGGCGGCGGTCGCGCGTGGTCGGTCGTGGTCGACGGCTCGGGATGCCCGGTCGTCGCGGGCTCGGTCCTCAACGCCGGCCACGGCGGCGACGACCTCGTGGTCGCCCGCCTCACCGGCGCGGGCGTCCTGGACCAGGGCTTCGGAGCGGGCGGCATCACGGCCGTCCCGCCGTTCAGCCCGCCGGGGAACGGCGACTACGCCCAGGGCGAGACGATCGCGTTCGCGGGCGTGGACCCGGTCGTCGCCGGCTTCCGCCGCGCCGGCGGCAACCTCGCGTCCACGCGCGCGCTCGTCCTGCGCTTCGAGGGCGGCGGGACCGTGTGCGGCGCATCGCCCGGCGGGGGCGGCGGCGGCTCCGGCGGGGGCGGCGGCGGCTCCGGCGGGAGCGGAGGCCAGAGCGGCCCGACGCCCCCAGTGCCCCGCTTCACGATCGGCGAGCGGGCCGCGCTCCCGAACTCGCTCTCGTTCAACGCGTCGGCCACGTCCACAACGCCCGGCGCGAGCGTGACCGACTACATCTGGGACACCGACGGGAACGGCACCTACGACTGGCACTGCGGCCGCTCCCCCGTCTTCGCCGAGGGCTTCCACACCGCGGCGGGCCAGCACACGATCGGGCTGCGCGTCGTCGACTCGCTCGGCCTCTGGGCGGACACGCGCATCCGCGTGGACGTCCCGGCGAGCGCGGTCAACAGCGTGCGTCCGGACCAGAACGTCGTCGATTGCGAGAACCCGGCCGCCGGAAACCAGGCGGACCGCGGCGACTGCGTCAAATCGTTCGGTTTCGGGATCATCGACGTCAACAGCCGCGGAGAGCGCAACGACTGCTTCCAGCTCACGCCCCGGTCGACGATCGCGCACATCAGCCAGAGCCCCGTGGGCCGCAAGGCGGTGTTCTACTACCGCGCCAGGTTGCGCGGCCCGCTGGCGGTCAACGGGCTCTACGTGCCGCTGCCGGAGTCGGCGACGAGCGAGTTCGACAGCGGCGACGAGACAATTGACGTCGGTTTGGTCGAGATCGGACTGGGTCCGTTCACGACCAAGCCGCTGGACCTGCGCAAGCGCCAGGTCACGCCGAAGGACGGCGTCTATCACGTCGATCACGTCCTGCTCGCCGGAGCCAACGCGGCGCTCGGGAAGCTGCCGATCAAGGGCGCCATCACGCTCGATCTCGTCCGCCGCGCGAGCCTGACCACGGTGTCGGTCGGCCTCCCGAAGCCGTTCTCGCTGGACCCGAGCAGCGCGAAGGGCACGCAGGGCGCCGTGACCTTGCGCGCTGACAACGTCAACGGCGTGAGCTTCGACGGCGTGAAGGTCAAGTTCGACGCCTACCTGGGCGCGCTCACCCTGCGCAACGCGCAGCTCACTTACAGTAAATCGAAGGACCTCTGGTCCGGCGGGGCCGACATCTTCCCTGCCGGGCAGCAAGGCGGGGCTCAGCCCGATCGGGATCAACGCCGCGCCGCCGCCGCCCGACCTCGGCTTCGGACTCAAGGGGGCGCGTTCGACCACGCCGGCATCGGGCTGGACTTCCTCGGCGCCGCGCGGCCCGTGCTGTTCCCCGGCATCTTCCTCAGCAACATCCACGTCGCGTTCGGCGTCGGACCATTCCGGCTCACCGGCGGGCTCGGCATCGCGGTCGGCGACGCGGTCGACATCGACGGCGACGTGTTCGTCGCGTTCGCCTCGCCCAGCCAGCCGTACGGCTTCGGCGACAAGGACGCGGCGGGTGATCTCGCACCGCTCGCAGGGCGCACGTTCGACTCGTTCACGATCGCCCTCGGCGGCACCGCGAGCCTCGATCTCCCCGTCCTCGGCAAGGTCGCGCTCGCGCACGCCGTCGTTCGTCGTGGCCCACTACTCCGCGCCGGTGCCGAGAGCGGTGCCGCCGCGCCGCCTGCGGGTGCGCCACCGCGGCGACACGCTCACGATCCGCTGGCGCCGGGTCGCCGGAGCGGGCAGCTACTCCGTCGTCGTCTCGACCGCGGACGGCCACCGCACGCTGACCGTCGCCACCCGCCCCGGGACGACGGTCAGGGGCGTCGCCGCGACCACGCGTGGGACCGTCCAGGTCGCGGCCGAGCGTCCGGGCACCCGCGAGCGCGCCGCAGCGGTCGCGAGGTTCGCCGCGTCGAGCAGACGCGCTTCACGGTGAGCGCAGCGCCGACTTCACGGTTGCGTGGTGGTGAGGGTAAGTGTGAGCGTCTTCTGGTAGGTCCCGGTCCGCAGTGCGTCGGTGGCGCCGATCGTCTGTTTGAACCCGATGGTGACGGGATCGCTGGAGACGGGCCCGCTGTAGGCCAGTAGCGCGGTTGGCAAGGGCATATACGGCGCGTCGCCGGCGCGGGTCTGCAGCGGTTGCGGGAGCGCGAACGCGCCGTTGACGAGGTGTCCGGGCGCATTTGGGCTCATGTCAGCGATGCTGAGCGTGGCATCCGCGCCGGTGCTCGTCACGACAGCGTCGAGCGTCATGGTGTAATCGCGCGCCACGCCCGGGAGGAACGGGCCGAGGACTGGCGCGGTCCCGAGTGAGAGCGACAGGGTGGCCGGGACCGTGCCGCCGACGGTGGCCGGGTGCGGGTTGACACCCCAGTCGGGCGACTCGTCGCGGCCCGCGTAGGTCGTCAACTGGCGGGCGTCGGAGCCGTCGGTGTTCATCGTCCAGATGTCGAGGTGCAGGTTGTCGGCGCCCCGCGAGAAGGCCAACCTGGTGCCGTCCGGTGACCACGCCGGGCCTTCATCCCAGAGCGTGTTGTGCGTGATCTGGCGGACGTTCGAGCCGTCGGCGTCCATGACGAAGATCTCCATGTCGCCGTCGAGGTTGCTCTCGAAGGCGATCTGGCGGCCGTCGGGCGACCACGCGGGCGCAGAGTCATAGGTCGTCAGCTGGTCAAAGAGCGTCTTCAGTTCTCCCGTGGCCACGTCGATCTCCTGGATCCCGCGGCCGACCTCGCTGTTGCCGGCGCGGTAGGTCGTGCTCGCGAACAACAGCTTGCTCATGTCCGGCGAGTAGGTCGGGTACCACTGGTCGTCCGGCAGGATCGCGACGGGGTGGCGGTTGGTGCCGTCGAGATTCATCGTCCAGATGTCCGACCGGGTCGTCTCGGGACCGTTGGTTCGCCGGTAGACGAAGCCCTGCCCGTTCGGAAGCCAGGCCGGCTGACTCGACTGCGTGCCGTCCGGCGCGGTGGCCAGGTCGGTCACGCGCGGCCGGCCGGTCGTCGCATCGAGAACGGTGAAATCGACGATCGACACCTCGTAACGGTTGTTGCGGCGGCTGCGGAAGACGATCCGGGTGCCGTTCGGCGACCAGTCCGACTGCGCGTCGTAGCGCGGATCGAAGACCGCCTGCACCTTGTTCCCGCCATCCGGATCCATCGTCCAGATGTCCCCCGCGGCCGGGTCGGCGCTCGACTCGAACGTGGTGTACGCGATGCGGCCGTTGACCGGTTCCGCGGCGGCCGCGGGGGCCGCGCACACGAGGCAGGCGACGACGGCGACGCGCCATGTGAGGTGCGCGTAAGTCATGCACGTACGCTATGACCGCCTCGGCGCGCGCACATCAGGTGAACTACCGATCGCTGTGATGGGAAACCGCATCGATCGGCGCCCACAAATCAGTGCGGATTCCTGTTCGTCAGCCTCGAACCGCCGCGCCTGGTCACACCCCTGTTTTCCGGACCGATCCGGTCGCAGCGAAGCATTGGAAAGCTGTTGTTTAGAGCGTGTGGTGAATTACGTAGAGGACTCCGTCATTAGAACGGTTACCGCGAAAGGACGTGATGCGGATGCTTCGCGTTCGGTTCTGACGGTGATCGTGATCGCGCGATGATGCGCTCGCGGGGAGGAGTTGCCTCATGTTTCATCTTGCGCGGACGCGGAGCGCACGAACACCTGATTCGCCCGCCGAACGCCGCCTCGTGCGTGGTCGCCTCCGTGCGTTCGGAGTTGTGCTCGGGCTCTGTTTCGCGCTTGCCGCGTCCGCGGCGATCGCCGCGGCGCTGTCGGGCGGCTCGGCGCGCAGGCCGAGCCCGTCCACGGGTCTGCTGCCCAACGGTCGTCAGCTCGCTCCCGCGGGCGTGCGGGTCACGCTCGGAAATCTCCCGACCGGCGGTGCGCTGACGGCGGACGGGCGGTTCCTCTGGACGGTGTCCGCCGGCGTCGGAAACAACGACGTGCGGATCGTCGACACGGTCAAGCATCGCGTGTGCCAGACCTTGCCGGTCCCCGGCGCGTCGGGCGGCATCGCGCTGGACTCGGTCCACCGTCTGGCGTACGTGTCGGGGTTGCAGGCCTCGCTGTGGCTTCCGAGTCAGTTCAAGCTCCCGGGCGCTCGAGGTAACGCCGTCCAGGTCTTCGGCTGGTCGGATGCGTGCGGGCAGGCGCGGTTGCGGCGCGTGATCGCGGTCCCGCCGCAGCCCGGCGCTCCGGCGCCTCAGGTGTTTCCGCCCAACCCGGCCGGCGCGCCGCTCTCCTGGCCGGAGAAGCTGGCGGTTTCCGCCGACGGCTCGCGGCTGCTGGTGGCGCTGAACATGGCCGACAGCGCGGCGGTCGTCGATCTCAATCGCAACGATCAGGTGCACTATGTGGCGCTGGGGAGCGGGAGCTTCCCGTTCGGCGCGGCGATCCTGCCCGACGGGCACACCGGGTTGGTCACCAACGAGGGGACGGGGACGATGTCGGTGGTCGACCTGCGGAGCGCGAGCAAGCTCGCCAGCATCCGGGTCGGCGCCGCGCTGTCCCATCCCGCGGGTGTCGTGGTCGACCGGGCGGGGACGCGGGCGTATGTCGCGCTGTCCAACGCCGATCAGGTCGTCGTCGTGAACCTGAGCACCCGCCGGGTCGTGCGAAAGATCTCCGTGGGCAGCGACTACGGATCGGGGACGATGCCGGTCGCGCTCGCACTGGATCCGTCGGGCTCGCGGTTGTTCGTCGCCCAGTCGGGCGCTGACGCGCTGGCGGTGATCCGCCTGCCCGGCAAGGGAACGCACCGTGACTTCGCCCTCGTGGGTCGCGTCCCGACGGCCGAGCAGCCCCAGGCGGTGCTCACCAGTTCCGCGCACGGAGGCCAGCCCGCGCGGCTGATGTGGATCGCCGCACGGGGCGTCGACACGGGGCCACTTCCGAAGGGGCCCAATCCCGTGGACCCCAACGACCCGATCTTCTGGGCGTTTCACCCGATCCCGCCGCCGCCGGTCGACATCTTCAACCAGGCGACGAGGTACGGCGCGGTCGTGCTCCGAGGCGAGGCGGGCGTGTTGGCGCTCCCGTCCGACGCGCAGATCGCGAAGCTCACACCCGTGGCCAACGATGAGTTGCACCCGGTCGGCGCGAAGTCGGCCCCGGCGGACACACCGCTGCGCGCGCACGGCCCGATCAAGCACGTCTTCCTGCTCGTGCGCGAGAACCGCTCGTACGACCAGATGCTCGGCGACGACAAGCGCGGCAACGGGGATCCCAAGCTGCTCGTCTTCAACAAGGGCGTGACCCCGAACATGCACTCGCTGGTCCAGCGCTTCCCGCTGCTGGACAACCTGTTGGCCAACTCCGACGCCTCGATTCAGGGGCATTACTGGACCAGCTCGGCCACGGTCCCGGACTACGTGAGCCGCAACTGGGTCGCGAACTACGCGGGGCGCTTCCGTCCTGCCGACTTCGGCGTCTATGCCGTGACGCGGCCGGCAGGCGGCTTCCTGTTCGATCAGGCGCAGCGTCAGCACATCTCGTACTTCAACTACGGCGAGATGTGGGCGGGCATCAGCACGATGCCCGACCGCAACCGGTCGGCCGCGCTGCTCAAGGAGGAGAAACTGATCGCCAAGCACTCGGACTTCGGTCCCGACGCCACACCGGGCGGCTGCTACGCGTCCGACATCCACATCGGCTCGGTCGGCGCCCTGCCCACGCAGGGGGAGATCTTCGACTCCTCGCTCCCGGCCGGCGCCCCGACGGGCAGCTACTCGCACTTCACCTGCTTCCGCGAGCGGTTCGAGCGGCAGCTGGCCCACAACCGCGTCCCGACGTTCAACTACCTGACGTACACCAACGACCACACCCGGGGCACGCAGCCCGGGTACCCCACCCCCACCGCGATGGTCGCAGCGGACGACCAGGGCCTCGGGGAGCTCGTGGACCTGATCTCGCACTCGAAGATCTGGTCCTCCTCGGCGATCTTCGTGGTCGAGGACGACTCCCAGGACGGCGCCGATCACCTCGACGCGCACCGCGAGCCGGCGCTGGTCATCAGCCCCTACGCCCGGCGCGGCGCCGTGATCCACACGCGCTACGACCTGCTCTCGGTGATCCGCTCGATGGAGCTGATCATGGGCATGAAGCCGCTAGGCCTGAACGACCACCTCGCGACTCCGATGTACGACGTGTTCGCACCCACCCCGGTCAACGGCGCCCCGGTCAACAACCTCCCGACCAAGGTCAACCTGCTGACCCGTAACACGCCCGCCGCCCCGTACGCTCAGGAATCGAGTCGGCTGCCGCTGGGCAAGCCGGATCAGCTCCCCCAGGGGGAACTGGACAGCATCATCTGGAGGTCGGTCTACGGGGCCGACAGCACGCCGCCGCCGCCCGGACCGAACGCGGGCGATGATCGATGACCCCGGCGGCGGTGCGGGCGAGCGGCTTGGTCAAGCGCTTTGACAGCACGATCGCCGTCGACCATGTGGACCTCGAGGTGGACGAAGGCGAGGTGCGCGGACTGCTCGGCCCCAATGGAGCCGGCAAGACAACGCTGCTGCGGATGCTGTTCGGGCTGGTGGCGCCCGATGCCGGGTCCGTCGAGCTGTTCGGCACGCCGCTGCACAGCCCGGACGGCATGCCGTTGGACGGCGTCGCGGGATTCGTCGAGGACCCGAGCTTCTACCCCTACCTGTCCGGGAGGGCGAACCTCGAGTTGCTGGCCGAGCTCGACCGTGGAGAGGCACACCGGCGGATCGACGAAGCGCTGGAGCGGGTGGATCTCGCCGGACGCTCACGCGACCGGGTGAGCCACTATTCGTCGGGGATGCGCCAGCGGCTCGGGATCGCGGCGGCGCTGCTGCGGGCGCCGCGGCTGCTGTTGCTCGACGAGCCCACGAGCGGCCTGGACCCGGCCGGCACCCGCGAGGTCGGCGCGCTGCTGCGAGAGCTCGCCTGCCAGGGGACCGCGGTGCTGCTAAGCAGCCATCTGATCGGCGAGATCGAGACCACCTGCGACGCCTTCACGGTCATGAGCCGGGGCCGGGTCGTGTGGAGCGGGGGCGCGGCGCAACTGCGGGCGCAGGTGCCGGTGTCGGCCTATTCCCTGGCCACCAGCGACGACGAGCTCGCGCTCGCGATCGCGGCGGCCCATCCCGGCGTGCGCGCGAGCCGCTCGGACACCGGCGCGCTCGCGGTCGAGGTGCGGGAGGAGGAATTGGATTCATTCGTGCTCGCGCTCGGCCGCGAGGACGTAGCCGTCCGCCGGCTCGAGCTGCGCCTCAGCCCGCTGGCGTCGATGTTCTTCGCGCTCACCGGCGGCGGTCCGCGGCAGCCGGGCGAGCTGCCACGCCCTGACAACGCGGCCGTGGCGTGACCGCGGAACTCGCGCCGCGCCTGGCGGCGCCGTCCGGACGGCGCTCCGCCGGGGGCGTCTGGAGCGTGTACCGGACCGAGCGACGCAAGCTGGGCACGCAGATCGCCTCGCGCGTGCTGGCGCTGCTGTGCGTGGTTGGACCGTTCGCGTTCACCTTGATCTTGAAGGCGCAGACGGGCGCTCCGTCGGACACGATGTTCGGCGTCTGGGTGCACTCGTCGGGGTTCGCGATCGCTGTCGTGGTGCTCGCCTTCTCCGGCTCGTGGGGGTTTCCGGTGCTGGCCGGGGTGCTCGCAGGAGACATCTTCTCCGCCGAGGACCGCTACGGGACGTGGAAGACGATCCTGACCCGTTCCTGCCGCCGCCGGGACCTGTTCGTGGGCAAGGTGCTCGCGGCCGCGACGTTCTCCGCCGGTCTCGTCGCGCTGCTGGCCATCTCCAGCCTCGCTGCCGGCGTGCTCCTGGTCGGCCACCAGCCGCTGGTCGGCCTCAGCGGCATGCTGATCTCCCCCTCCAGGACCGCCGGACTGGTCCTCACCAGCTGGCTGACGTGCGTGCTGCCGATGCTCGGGTTCACGAGCCTCGCACTGCTGCTGTCGGTGGCTGCGCGCAACGGGATCTTCGGCGTTCTCGGCACGATCCTGGTAGCGCTGGTGATGCAGCTGCTCGCGCTCGTGGGCACCGGGACCTGGGTCCACGGACTGCTGCTCGCCTCAGCATTCGACGGCTGGCACGGCCTCTTCACCGCGCACCCGTTCTACTCGCAGCTGCTGGTCGGCTCGATCGTCAGCGTGGCGTGGATCGCGGCGTGCCTGAGCGCCGCCTGGGCGATTCTGCGCCGGCGCGATTTCGCCGGCACCCCGGGCGGCCGCAGGTCCGGTTGGTCGAGGCCCGTGGCTGCCGTGCTGCTCTCGACGGCGCTGGTCGCCGTGCTCGCGCTCGCCGGCAGCTGGGGTCCGGCCGGAGTCACCGCCGCTCGCCTGACCGACAGCATCGCCCCCACGTTCAGCAACCTCACGTTGCTGCAGCAACGGCTGCGCGGCCGGACGGAGACCACCGCCAACCTGCGGGTCCTCGCCCACTGCGGCCGGCGCTCCGCGCATGGCGTCGGCCCCGGCGACGACTGGTTCTGCACCGTCGACGCACTGATCGCGCAGCCCGGCACGGTGCCGTTCTGGGGGACACCGGTCACGTACGACATCAGTGTGAAGTCCAACGGGTGCTACAAGGCGCAGGCCGCGCCGGCGTCTGTCGGAAACCTGCTGATGCGAGACGCGCACGGCCACCTCGCCGTCAACCCGCTGGCCACGATCTACGGCTGCTTCGACACGAGCTGAAGCGCGCAAGGCAGAGTACGGCGGTGGGCCGCGCCGCGAACGGCGCGGCCCAGACACTTCGTTAGGCTGGACGTGTGGCAGCGTCTTCCGGGATGGCGGCTACGTCTCGAGGTGTTCGACATCGGGATGGCGTAGCTGGCCACGTCGTCGCGCCGCCGTTCTACCCAACGTGGTGCTGGGTGGCCCGAGCACCGCGGCCGGGACGATCTGGGGCGCGGGCTGGACGCGCGGCGCCGCCGGCCGGCGACGAATGCCGAGCTCGCCCGCATCGCCGACCGGCCGATCGCCGCGCCCGAGCAGACGCGCCCGGCTGGGCTTAGACGGCGTGGCGTGATCGGCGTCAGAAGACGATCATGCGGTCCTCGCCCGCGGCCTGGCCGGCGTCGTAGGCGACGCCGTGGCGCTTGCGGCCGGCGGGGTCGAGCAGCGTGATGCGGCCTCCCTGATTGGACAGCGCGGCGGTGTCGGGCAGCGCGATCGAGCGCGCGCTCGCGCCGGCCAGGACGCCGCCGAGTTGGGCGCTGCCGGCGTCGGTAACGAGCCGCCAGCCCTGCAGGTCGATCGGCTGGTAGGTGCGGTTGAGCAACACGACCGATTCGTGCTCGGGCGCCCCGCCGGGCGGGTTCACGGCGGCGGCGACGATGCGCACCGTGTCGTCGTCGATCGCCGGAGTCGGGCCGACCGGCAGCGTGTGCCCGGTGTGGTCGTCGGTGTGCCACGCCTGCGACTGGAAGCGCAGCAGGATCGCGGTCCACGTCCCGGCGGCGTGGATCAGCAGCCCGCCGTCCTGCCAGACCCCGTCGTCGCCGACGAAGTCGCCGACGTTGCCCTGGTTCTGGTGGATGTCGTGGATGCCGCGGCCGGGCTTGAAGCCGAAGATCTCGTCGGCCGTGGACTCCGGTCCCCATGTTGTGCCGAATGCGACGATGCGCGCCGAGGACTGCCCGATCAGCGCGCGCAGGTGGAAGTCCAGGAGGTCGTTGAGATCGTTGCTCGCGCCCGGAGCCGAGAGCGGCAGCGCCTTGAACTGCGCGGGTTGGGCGAGATTGCCGCGCACGTAGTCGAGCCCTCCGGCCGCAGCGCTGCGCGTCTTGAGCGCCGTGAAGCCGTCCGGCAACGCCGCCGCCCGGTCAGCCCACGGATGCGTGAACGGGCTGATCACCGCGTACGCGATCTCGGACGGCGCGACGGTCGAGCGCGCGTTGATCGCGACGCGCCAGCGCGCCGAGCCGGCGACGCACAGCAGCTGATAGTGCGGGCTCCTGTCGGTCGCGGTGCGGCGCTCGCTCACCGGTGCCTTGAGCACGCCGTAGTCAGCGAGGGGCACGGTTCGCTCGCAGTCGCCGCCGCGCGCTGCGCATCTGAAGATCGGGCCGGCCGGGCATACCGCACTCTCCTTTTCCATCGCGATCCCTGAGCGTCATCTTCGCCGAACGCCGCGCGCACACACGTAGAGGGTTTCCGCTATTTCGCTTCGCCCGCGCCGCTCGTAGCGTCCACCGGATGCATGAACACGAACCGCTCGTGCTGCTCCACGGCGTCGGCATGTCCGCGCGCGTGTGGGACGCCGTGCGGCCGCAGCTCGAGCCCCATCACGAGGTGCTGACGCCGACCGCGCCCGGCCACCGCGGCGGTCCGCCGGCCTCGCAGCGGCCCATGCTCGTGCGCGACCTCGTCGACGACGCCGAGCGCGCGCTCGACCAGCGCGGGCTGGACCGGCCGCACCTCGCCGGCAATTCGCTGGGCGGCTGGATGGCGATCGAGCTCGCGCGCCGCGGCCGCGCGCGGACCGTGTGCGCCCTGTCGCCCGCCGGCTCCTGGACGGCCGGCACCGCCGAGCAGACACTCAGCGTGCGCAAGATCCGCCAGGCGATCCGGTTCGCCCGGCTGGGTCGCGCGCTTCCGATGACGCTGCTGATGCGCGCGGCCGCGGTGCGCCGGCTGGCGCTGCGCGACGTCGCGGCGCACGGCGAGCGCCTCACCGCCGAGGAAGCGCTCGAAGCCACGCGCGACCTGCTCGGCTGCGCGATCATCGACGACATCCTGACCACCCGCGAGGAGATCGCCCCGTTCGATCCGCTCCCCTGCCCGCTGACGCTCGCGTGGTCGGGCGCCGACCGGCTGCTGCCGATCGCGGTCAACGGAGCGCTCGCGCGTGCGCGCATCCCGCAGGCCCGCCTCGTCGAGCTCGCGGGGCTGGGGCACGTCCCGATGATCGACGACCCCAGCGCGGTGGCCCGGACGATCCTTCAGAGCACCGCAGCCGTGCCGGCCTGAGCACAAGTTCGGGGTTCGCTCCCGATTGCGCTCGTTCACCGATCCCGACGAGCGCCGCGCTCCCGAGGCGGCACCCGCGCCGCGCGAGGAGATCAAGCAGCTGTGAGCGCTCACGTGTCCACGGACGGGCCCGCGCCTGAGCGGCGAGGGTCCGACATCGCCCGCCTGGCCTGAGCATCCCATCGAACGATCCGGCCGGTCCCGCGGACCGTTGCAGCGGCGGACCGCGCGCCGTGGTTGACGCCTGCTGATGTGAGCGCTAACGTCGACCAATGAGGCGCGCCGCTGATCGTACGTGCAAGCGGCGGCGCGGCGAGTACCGCCACGGCGTGATCGAACCGTTGCGCCGTCGCCGAAAGGAGCTCGTCCGTGAATGAGCTGCGCGAGGAGGTGTGCGCGCTGCATCTGGAGTTGCCACGTCACGGGCTGGTCGCCTGGACGAGCGGCAACATCTCGGCGCGCGTGCCCGGTGAGGAGCTGATGGTCATCAAGGCCAGCGGCATTCCGTTCGACGAGCTGACCGCGGCGTCGATCGTGGTGTGCGACTTCGACGGCGTGCTGGTGGAGGGCGACTTGAGCCCGTCCAGCGACGCCGCGACGCACGGCTACGTCTACCGGCAGATGCCCGGCGTCGGCGGAATCGTGCACACCCACAGTCCCTACGCGACCGCGTGGGCGGCGCGCGGCGAGCCGATCCCCTGTGTCTTGACCGCGATGGCCGACGAGTTCGGCGGCGACATCCCCATCGGCCCGTTCGCCCTGATCGGCGATGCGGAGATCGGGCGCGGGATCGTCGAGACGCTCGCGTCGCACCGATCACCCGCCGTGCTGATGCGCAGTCACGGCGTGTTCACGCTTGGTCGCGGTCCGCGCGACGCATTGAAGGCCGCGGTCATGTGCGAGGACGTCGCACGCACCGTGCATCTGGCACGGGCCCTCGGCACGCCCATCCCACTCGCTGGAAAGGACATCGACGCGCTCTATGACCGCTATCACAACGTCTACGGCCAGCGCTGAACGGGTCTCGAGTCGCCCACGCGTCGGGGTGCTCGGGATCATGCAGGAGCTCTACGACGACATGCTGCCGGGGATCACCGAGCGCCAGGGCGCCTACGCACGCGAGCTCGGTACGGCACTCGCCGGCACGCTCGACGTGACCGTCGCACCGCCCGCGCGCAACCGGACGGACATCGAGGCGACCCTGCGCCGGTTCGAGCTCGACAGGCTCGAGGGCGTGCTCGTCGTGATGCTCACCTACGGGCCCGGTATGCGCGTCGCCCGTGCGCTGGGCGACTCCCGCCTGCCGGTGTGCCTGGCCAACATCCAGCCCGTCGGCGAGGTCACCACCGCGTGGGACATGGGCGACCTGACCTACAACCAGGGCATCCACGGCGCGCAGGACACGGCGAACGCGATGGTCCGCGCCGGCAAGTCGTTCCACGTCGTCACCGACGAATGGCATTCGGCCGGGTTCGCCGCCGCGGTCACGGAATGGGCGCACGCGGCGGCGGCGGTGACGCGCTGGCGGGAACTCAAGGTCGCGGTGTTCGGCTACGCGATGAACGGGATGGGAGACATCCGGGTCGACGAGCACAGCCTGCTGCGGACGCTCGGCCCGCAGGTCGACGCGCTCGCCCCGGGCGCGCTGGTGCGCGCCGCCGATGCGCTGCCGAACGAGGACGTGCAGGCGCTGATCGGGTGGGAGAACGAGCGCTTTGACATCGATCCGCGCTTGAGCGACGAGGAGCGGGTCGACCACGCGCGCATGCAACTCGCGCTTCAGCAAGTGCTTGACGCGGGCGGGTATCGCGCGTACTCGACGCACTTCGGCGCGATCGCCGAGGACGGGCGCTTCTCGAGGCTGCCGCTGGCGGCCGCCTCGAGCCTGATGGCCAAGGGCTATGGGTTCGGCGCGGAGGGCGATGCGTTGACCGGCGCGCTGATGTGCGCGGCGATGGATCTGCTGGGCGAGACGCAGTTCACGGAGATGTATGCGATGGACTTCGCGCGCGACGCGATCCTGATGAGCCACATGGGCGAGGGCAACTGGGCGATGGCCCGCCCGGACCGGCCGGTGCGGCTGATCAAGCGTCCGCTCGGCATCGGCGGGCTCGACGACCCGCCGACGATCCTGTTCCAGTACGAGACGGGGCCGGTCACGCTGGCCACGCTCGTCGTGCTCGGTGACGAGCGTTACCGGCTGGTCGTCAGCGAGGGCGAGATCCTGGACAGCGAGGAGCTGCCGGCGCTCGAGATGCCCTACGGCTTCTTCCGCCCGGCTCGCGGCGTGCGCGCGTGCATGGACGCCTGGCTGCGCAACGGCGGCCCGCACCACCAGGTGCTCAACCGCGGCCACTGCACGAGCGCGTGGACGCGCTTCTGCGAAGCCGCCGGCATCGAGCTGACCACGGTCTGACGACGCCGGGCGTGGTGTGAGCGGGCGCCCCGGAGGAAGGAGGAGCGCCCGCCCGTTGGGTCAGTGGTGGCCGCGGTCGGTGGAGAAGTTCACGACCGTCGTGGTGTGATAGGTCTGCCCGCGACGGACGATCGTCGACGGGAAGTTGGCGTGGTTGGGCGAGTCGGGGAAGTGCTGCGTCTCGAGCGCCAGCCCGTCGCTCTGGCGGTACTGGTGCCCGCCGGTGCCGTAGAGCGTGCCGTCGAGGAAATTGCCGGAGTAGAACTGGATCCCCGGCTGGTCGGTCGACATGGTCAGCACGCGCCCGCTCGCCGGGTCGCGCAGCACCGCGGCCTGGACGAGGCTCGTGGTGTCGCCGGGCTTGCGGTTGAGCACCCAGTTGTGGTCATAGCCCTGCCCGAACATCAGCTGCTGGAAGTTGTCGCGGATGCGTTCGCCGATCGCATGGAAGCCGCGGAAGTCCATCGGCGTGCCGGCGACCGGGTCCAGCGTGCCGGTCGGGATCAGGGTGCTGTCGACCGGCGTGTAGCTGTCGGCGTTGAGCCGTAGCTGCTGGTCATAGATCGTCCCGGAGCCCTCGCCGGCGAGGTTCCAGTACGAGTGGTTGGTGAGGTTGAGGACGGTATCCGCGTCGGGCGTCGCGGTGTAGTCCATCCGCAGGTTGTTGTCGTTGTCCAGCGAGTAGACGACGGTCACCGGGACGTTGCCGGGATAGCCGGTGGTGCACGGCGGGTTGCTCGTCGAAGGCAGCGTGCAGCCCTCGCCCGCCGGGCTCATGTAGGTGAGCTTGACGCCGACGGACTTGTTGGTCTGGACCGGCGTCGCGTTCCAGATCTTCACGTTGAAGCCGTTGAATCCGCCGTGCAGGCTGTTGACGCCGTTGTTGAGGTCGAGCGAGTACTCCGTGTGGTCGATCGTGAAGCGGCCCTTGGCGATGCGGTTGCCGTAGCGGCCGATAATCGCGCCGAAGTACGGGTTGCTCTTGATGTAGGCCGGGCTCGTGTAGCCGTCGACGCTGGCGAACCCGAGTGCGATGTCGGCCTCGTGGCCGCGCCGGTCGGGCGTGTTGACGGCCTGCACGATGCCGCCGTACGTGATGATGGCGACCGAGACGCCGTTGCGGTTGGAGAGCGTGTACTTGACGACGGCCTGGCCGCCGACCGAGCCGAACGGCGACTTCCTGACCGACAGGCCACCGCCGCCGCCACCGCCACCGCCACCGCCTCCGCCGCCACCGCCGCCGTGGTGTCCGGCCTGCGCGACCGGCGCGGCCATCACCCCCGTCACGAGCAGCACGGCCAGGAACGTGAACACTCGCATGCGTTCTCCCTTCGCTCTACTGCCCCGCCTGCGCGCGGGCGCGGCGGTACTCTTCGACGACGATCTCGGTGAGCTCTTCGACCGAGGTCTCAGAGGTCGGCTTGTCGAACGTGATCTCGCCGTCCTGGATCAGGTTCACGCGGTCGCACGACTCGAGCACGTGGACGTAGTTGTGGGCGATCATGATGATCGAGACGTTGCCCTCGGCGCGCATGCGGGCGACGAGGTCGAGGATCATCGCCCCCTCCTTCGCGCCCATGGCGGCCAGCGGCTCGTCGAGCAGGATGATGTCGGCGTCCGAGTAGACCGTGCGGGCGATCGCGATCGCCTGGCGCTGGCCGCCCGAGAGCCGCGCCGCCGGCACGTTCAGGCGCGGGACGTTGACGCCGATCTCGTCCAGTGCCACGCGCGTCTCCTCGCGCATCCGCCGGCGCGCCAGGAACGGCAGCGGGCTGTGGACCTTCTCGCGCCGCAGGAACATGTTCTGCGAGACGTCGAGCTGGGGGACGAGCGCGAGGTCCTGATAGACGCAGTCGATCCCGAGCGAGCGCGCATGGTCGACGGAGCGCAGCTCGGTCTCGTTGCCCTTGATGAACAGGCGACCGTCGTCGGGCTTCTGGAAGCCCGAGATGATCTTGATCAGCGTCGACTTGCCGGCGCCGTTGTCCCCGAGCAGCCCCAGGACCTCGCCCTTCTTGAGGTACAGGTTGACGTCACGCAGCGCGGTGACCGGCCCGAAGCGCTTGGCCACGTTCTCGACGCGCAGCACCTCCTCAGACACCGCTTCCCCTCCGCACGCGCCCGACGTAGACGTTGATCAGCATCGCCACGAGGATCGCGACGCCGAGGATGAAGTCGAGGTAGTCCGCGTTGACGCCCTGGAGCGTCAGGCCGTCACGCAGGATGCCGAGGAACAGCGCGCCGAACAGCGCGCCGATCGCCGTGCCCTCGCCGCCTGCGAGCAGCGTGCCGCCGATCACCGCCGCCGACACGGCGCGGAACATCGTCTCCGACGCGCCCGCGGTGTCCGGCGTCACCGAGCTCGAGCGCATCGCCTCGAGCACGCCGACGATCCCGGCCAAGACGCTGCAGACGACGAAGTTGCGGATCACGACCGTGCGGACCTTCACGCCCGCCTCGGCCGCGCCGTGCTTGTTGCCGCCGACCGCGATCGTATACATGCCCCAGCGGGTGCCGCTGAGCAGCACCTGCACCAGCCCGACGATCACCAGCGCCCAGATCAACTCCGAGTACTTGCCGGCGCCGAAGATGCTGGCGAACGTCCCGACGTGGTTGACCTGCTCGGGCAGGACGATCTTCTGCCCGTTGACGATGTGCGTGACGTTGACCGTCGTGCTCGTCACCTCGGCGCCGGGCATCGCCACCGGCGCGGCGTGCGAGATGATCAGCGTCAGCCCGGCAAGCCCGAGCAGCATGCCCAGCGTCGTGATGAACGACGAGACGCCGAACACCTCGGTCACGACGCCGTTGATGATCCCGACCACCGCGCAGCACAGCAGCGCGAAGATCAGGCACAGCACCAGGCCGAAGCCGGCCTGGTTGAACTCGTAGAACATGAACGGGGAGAACAGGTAGACCGACCCGATCGAGAGGTCGATCTCGCCCGCCACCATCAGCAGCACCTCGCCGACCGCGAGGATCGCGAACGGCGCGAAGTACGGCAGCAGCGTGACGAAGTTCGCGTGGGTCGCGAAGCGGTCGGTCTTCAGCGAGAAGTACAGCGCCGTCAGGATCGTGACGACGACGATGCTGCCCTCGCGCAGCGTCAGGAACCGCCGCATGAGCTCGCGCGCCCCGGGGCGGGGGGCGCGCGGCTTGGTGTCTGCGCCGCTGGGCGGAGCGGGCGCCGAGGACGGCGCGGTCATCGCCTAGGCCTTGGTGATGCCGGCCGCCGACGACGTTCCTTCGTAGCGGCTCTTGGTGCTGTTGTACGGCACCACGGTCGTCTTATCGAGGAACTTCAGGCCGGTGTTGGTGTCGGCGATGCCCGACAGGCTGCCGGACGCCTGGTACATGAACAGCTGCAGGATCGGGATGAAGCCCTGCAGGTAGGGCTGCTGGTCGATCGTGAAGTCGATCTGGTCGCTCGCGAGCAGCTTCTGCGTCACCGGCGTCAGGTCATAGCCGCCGCCCTTGACGCCCTTCTGACGCAGGCTGTGCTTCTGGATCGTCTGCGCGAGGCTCTGCGTGCTGCCCGCGTCGACGGCGAAGTAGCCCTTGGTCTCCGGGTGGCCGGTGGCGTAGGAGTCGATCACCGACAGCTCGGCCGGAAGCGCGGCGCCGGTGGCGATCACGTGCGCGTTGATGCTCTTGCCGGACTTCTTGATCGTGTCCTGCGCGCCGTCGATGCGCGGCTGGATGTTCGCCGAGCCCGGGGTGGCGATGAACAGCGCCACGTCGCCCGACGGCACGAGGTCGACGACCTTCTTGCCCCATCTGCTGGCCCGACAGGAACAGGTCCTGGCCGATGTAGCAGAGCCGGTTGTTGGACGGCTCGTCGGCGTTGTACGCGACGACCGGGATCTTGGCCTTCAGCGCCGCGTCGGTCGGCGCGTTGAACGCGCGCTTGTCGATCAGGCACACGCCGATGCCGTTGGCGCCGCCCGTGATCGCGGTGTTCATCGCGTTGACCATCTCGGAGACGTTGGAGTTCTCCGAGCCGGTCCACTGATAGCTGCAGCCCAGCAGCTTGCACGCGTCCTCGGCGCCGTACTTGGTCGGCACGAAGAACGGATTGGTGGTGACGTGGTTGACCAGCACGAACTTGAGCTTCTCCGTCTGCCCGAAGATCCCGCCGCCGCCCGATTGCGCCGCTGCGGTCGCCGTGGTGGTCGCCTTCGCGTTGCTCGGCTTGTTGCTGCCGCCGCACGCCGCCAGCATCGCGGACGCTATGCCGGCCGCGCCGCCGGTCAGCGCGACCCGGCGGGTCATCGCCCGGAACGCCGAATCGGGCGCCTCATCCTGCTTGGTCTCAGCCCATTCCAAGCGTTCGATCGCGTCGTGAACGGGATCCAGGTCCGACATGCTCGTCCTCCTCGCTGCGGGTGCCTGAGCCCAAGCGCTCTAGGCAGATCGCCCTTCCGACGGGAGCGACGACGAAACCGTGCGAAGCAGCGGGGACTGGGCGAGCCAGTCCGATTCCGTCTTACTCTCCTCCGGCCGAACGGCTGGCGCAACGTTAGCGATCACATGATCGCGCGTCAAGCGCCGTGCCGTGGCGTCCGGGCAGCGTGGGTAGCAAGTCACTCCGCGCAGATCGCGAGCGTCCGCGTCGCGGCTGTGAAAGTAGGGTGTGAGCGCTAACGCCGTCGGCGAGCGTGCCGCGGGCGCCGATCTGGCCCGCGAGACGCAGGATTCTCGTGCTTGCCCGGCGCGGCGGGCGTCGCGGGCCTTCCGACCGGCCGTCACTGGGCGTGCTCGGCGACCCGCCGTCAGCCTGCACACGGCCACGACGCCCGGTGATAGGCTCGCGCGGGCCGTGGACGCCGTCATCTGCCAGCACGCCGAATTGCGCGTCGCGGACCGACCCGATCCGGTGCCCCGCAAGGGCCAGGTCCGCCTCGAGGTGCTGCGCTGCGGGATCTGCGGCTCCGACCTGCACGCGCGCCACGGGATGGACGAGTGGGCCGACCTGGCGGAGCGGATCGGCCAGCACAGCTTCATGCGCAGCGAGCAGCCGATCGTGTTCGGACACGAGTTCTCGGGCCGGATCGCCGAGCATGGGCCCGGCTGCAAGAAGCAGATCGCCGAGGGCGCGCCGGTCGTCGCGGTGCCGATGCTGCGCGGGGCGCAGGGCGTCGACATGACCGGGCTCTCCGAGCACGCTCCCGGCGCCTACGCCGAGCAGGTGCTCGTCGAGGAGTCGATGATGCTGCCGATCCCGAACGGCCTGGACGTCGACGTGGCGACGCTCACCGAGCCGATCGCCGTGGGCTGGCACGCGGTCCGCCGGGGCGATGTCGGCAAGCGCGACGTGGCGATCGTGATCGGGTGCGGGCCCGTCGGCCTGGCGGTCGTGCTGTGCCTGAAGGCGCGCGGAGTGCGGACCGTCGTGGCGGCCGACTTCTCCCCCGGCCGGCGCGCGCTGGCCACCGCCTGCGGCGCCGACGTGGTCGTGGACCCGGCGAAGGACTCGCCGTACGAGGCGGTCGTGCGCAAGGGCACGGTCACGAGCTGGCCGGACGCGTTCGAGCTCGTCGTCTCGACGCGCGAGAAGCTCGGACGCGTGCCGGTCGACTGGTGGCACCTGTGGCGCCTGGGCGAGAAGGTCGGCGCGCTGCCCAAACGGCCGGTGATCTTCGAGTGCGTCGGGGTCCCGGGGATGATCGAGGGGATCCTCGAGGGCGCGCCGCTGTTCTCGCGGGTCGTCGTGGTCGGCTACTGCCTGGCGGAGGACCGCTTCAAGCCCGGGATGGCGATCAGCAAGGAGATCGACCTGCGGTTCGTGTTCGGCTACACGCCGCTCGAGTTCCGCGACACGCTGCACCACCTGGCCGAGGGGCACCTCGACGTGCGGCCGCTGATCACGGGCACCGTCGGCCTCGGGGGCGTCGAGGCGGCGTTCGACGCGCTGAGCGACCCCGAGCGGCACGCGAAGATCCTGATCGACCCGAGCAGCGCCGCCACCGCGCCGTAGTGCAAGCGGCCGTTCGTACGACCCTGCCTCGCTAGCGCTTCGCTCGTCGGCGAGCCCGCCCGTCGGCTCAGCCGAGGTGGCCGGCGAACCACCCGGTCGCCAGGTGCGCGACCTGCTCCATCGCCCCGGGCTCCGGGAAGCCCTGCGTCGCGCCCGCGACGGCGACCGCGCGCGCCTCGCCGCCGCCGTCGAGCTGCGCGCACACGGCGCGCGTCCAGCGCAGCTCCGCCGCCTCCTCGCCGGCGGCGATCAGCAGTGCCGGCGCGGTCACCTCCGCCGGGTCCTGGCTCGGATCGAGGGTGCCGCCGGCGGCGACGATCGCGCTCGCGCCAGCGCCCGCGGCCAGCACCGCCGTCGCGGCACGGCCGGCGCCGAAGTAGCCGATCGACAGCCCGCGCGTCAGCGACCTCCCGCGGACGCGCTCGGTCGTCGCCGCCAGCGTGCCGGCGTCCGGGAGCACGAGCGTCGCGAAGCCGGCATCCGCGAGGAACGGCGCTACCGTGCGCCCGACGGGTCCGATCACCACGATCAGCGCGCGCGCCGCCTCGGGCACGGTGAGCACGCCGTCCTGGTCGCGGATCACGGCGCCGCCCGGTCGTGGCAGCGTCGCGTCCGGCGCTGCGGATGACAGCGGCTGGTCGTACCAGGCGCGCAAGGTCCCGGGCAGCGGCTCGCAGCGCACGCAGATGATCTCGTCGACCTCGTCGCCGAGCCGTGCCATGGCCGCCGGGGTGGCCACGGGCGCCGCGGCCACGATCCGCGCCGCGCCGCGCCGGCGGACCGCTCGTCCCGCGGCTGCGGCGGCGCGCCCGGTCGCGAGCCCGTCGCCCACGAGCACCACGGTCCGGCCTGTCACATCCGGCGGCGACATATCCCGCCGTGCCATCCGCTCGGCCACCGCGGCCTCGGCCCGGTCGCGGGCGTCGGCCAGCGCCGCGGGACTGATGCCCAGCGTGCGGACAAGGTCGTGGTCGACGAGCGCCGGGCCGCCCTCGGCCACCGCTCCGACTCGCTGCCCCGGGTCGCCGATGCGGGCCACGGCGATCGTGTCGAACGGCGCCGCGAGCTCCTCCGCGACGACTTCCGCCACCGGCGTGCCTCCCGGTTCGAGGGCGAGGATCAGCGGCGCCTCGTGACGCAGGCGCTCCAGGCGGGCGGCCAGCTCCAGGCCCGCGACGCGACGGTCGGGAAACGGGTGGTCGACGGGCGGCTCCCGGGGTGCGGGAGCGGCGGCGTCATCGCGCGCGCTCATCTGGCCGACCGTATGCGCAGGCGCCCCCGCGGGCATCCCGCGCCTCCACGCACCCGCGTCGGGGTGAACTACCCACGCGCGGCCGCGACCGCGTCGCCCCGCACCGCCTGCGCCCCGGCAACGGGCCGCCCGCGCCCCGGTCACGCGCCGCCCGCGCCCGCGCCCCGCGCCGCCCGCGCCCCGGCCTACACGCGCCTCCGCGCGCGCCCCGGCCACGCGGCGCCCGCGCCCCGCGCCGCCCGCGCCCCGGCCACGCGCCGCCACGCCCCGCGCCGCCCGCGCCCCGGCCACGCGCCGCCACGCCCCGCGCCGCCTGCGCCCCGGCCACGCGCTGCCCGCGCCCCGCGCCGCCCGCGCCCCGGCCACGCGCCGCCACGCCCCGCGCGGCCCGCGCCCCGGCCACGCGCCTCCGCGCGCGCCCCGGACCCGCGCCCCCGCGCGCGCCCGCCCCCGCCACGCGCCTCCTCGCCCGCCGCCCGCGCCGCGCGCCTCCGCGGCGCGCCCGCGCGACCTTTCGTCATCGCGCGAGGCGCGTGACCTCGCCACTGTCGAACGACGAGACCCAGACCGAGCTGTCGTCGACGGCGACCTCGAGCGGGCCGCCGGCCACGGTCTGGCGGTCCACCACCCGTCCCGTCCGCGGGTCGACCTCGACGACCGCGTTGCCGGTCCGATCGGTCACCCAGAGGTGCGCGCCGTCGGTCGCGATGTCGCGCGGCATGCCGCCGATGCGCACGGCCTCCTTGACGGCGTTCGCGTCTCCGTCGATCCGCCATGCGCGCCCGTCGGCGGCCGTGACCACCCACACGTCGCGCCCCACCACGACCAGCGCGCGCGGGTCGCGGCCGATCGGCCCGATCGTCGTGACGAGCCGAAGGCGCCCGCCGTCGATGCGCGCGACGCGACCGTTCGCGCCGTCGGCCACCCAGACGGCGCCCGCGCCGACGGCGACGTCGACCGGCTCCCTCCCGACGCCTTCGACGGTACGCGCCGCGTGCGTCGAGGCGAGGATCTGCGTGACCGTGCCGTCGCCGGAGTTGGCGACCCAGACGGCGTGGTCGGATGCGGCGAGGCCCTCCGGGCGCGCGCCGACCCTCACCGAGCCGAGGAGCTTCGGCTGCGCGTCGGTACTCACGCGAGCGACCTTGCCGGCGCCGGTGAGCGAGACCCAGACCTCGTCGAAGGCGACGACGACGCTGTCGGGGTTCGCGCCGACCTTGACGGTGGCGGTCGCGCCGGAGCGCGGGTCGATGCGCGTGAGCGTGCCATCGCCGCTGGCGGCGACCCACACCGCGCCCGCTCCGACCGCGATCCCGTCAGGCCCGTTGCCGACCTTGAACGGGCCGGCCGCTCCGGACGCCGCGTTCGTAGCTGTCGCCGCCACGGTCGCGGTGGCGGTCGGCGACGGTGTCCCATCATCCCCGCCGCGCAGCACCAGCACCGCGACGATCGCGGCGGCCACGAGCCCGAGCGCGGCGAGCAGCAAGGTCGACCGCCGCCGCCGTCGCCGGGCGGGTGGCGCGGGCGGGGGCGGCGTGGCGAGCGGCGCGGTCAGCGCCGCCGCCGCGGCGCGTGCGTGCTCTGGGGGCGGCGCCGACGACTCCGGCGGCGCGGCTGCGGCCGGCGCCGATGGTGCCGCGCGAGGTCGCGGTGCCGGCGAGCCCGGCGGCGCGGCTGCGGCCGGCTCCGATGGCGCCACGCGGGGCGGCGGCGCCGACGACTCCGGCGGCGCGGCTGCGGCCGGCTCCGACGGCGCCACGCGGGGCGGCGGTGCCAACGACCCCGACGGCGCGGCCGCGGCCGGCGCCGGCTGCGCCGCGCGGGGCGGCGGCGACGACGACTCCGGCGGCGCGGCCGCGGCCGGCGCCGGCTGCGCCGCGCGGGGCGGCGGCGCCGACGACTCCGGCGGCGCGGCTGCAGCCGGCTCCGCTGGCGCCTCGTGGGGCGGCCGCGCTTCGGACCCGGCCGGCTCCTCCCGGGGCGGCCTCGGTTCCGGCTCGGCCGGTCGTGGCGGCGCGTCGGCGCTAGGCGGCGCCGCGCCCGGCGAGCCTGTCGCCACTCGCGGGGGCTCGGCGGCTCGCCCCGGCGGCGGCGTGACGGCGGGCGGCGGAGGCGGCGGAGGCGTCCGCGGGCCGGAGGCACGGGTGGATTGCGCGGGAGCGTAGTCCTGCCAGGACGAGAACCGGGCCGGCGTCAACGGGATCGCGTGCTCGACCGTCGGGTCCGGCTCGCCCAGCCGGGCGTCGCGGCGCCACAGCGGCCCGAGCGTGCCGACGACGATCTCCTCGAGTTCCTCCCAGGCGGCGCGCGCGCTGCGCGGGCGGTCTGCGGGCTCCTTCTCGAGCAGCCGCCGCACCCAGCCCTCGAGCGCCGGGTCGGTCCCCTCGGGCAGCGCCGGGACCGGATCGTTGATGTGCTGCATCATCACCGTCACCGGGGGCCCATCCGTGTCGAACGGCACGTGGCCGGCGAGCAGCTCATACGCGACGACGCCGGTCTGGTAGAGGTCGGTCCACGGCCCGATCTCCTGCGCCATCGCCTGCTCGGGCGCCATGTAGGCGGGCGTGCCGACCGTCACGCCGGCGGGCGTCAGCATCTCCTCGGTCGCGACCTGGTGATAGGCCTTGGCGATGCCGAAGTCGCCGATCTTGACGCCTCCGTCGCCGGTGACGAGCACGTTCTCGGGCTTCACGTCGCGGTGGACGATGCCCGTCGACTCCGCGTGTGAGAGGCCGGCCAGCAGCCCTTCGAGCACGCCGGCGACCTGCGGCAGCGACATGCCCGCGACGAACGGACGCAGCGAGCCGCCCTCGAGGTACTCCATCGCGATGTACGGCACGCCGTCGCGCTCGAGGAAGTCGTAGACCGTGACGATGTTCGGGTGGTTGAGCGAGCCGGCGACCCGCGCCTCGCGGATGAAGCGCTGCGCGAGCGACTCGTCGCGCACATGGAACGGCGCGAGCTCCTTGAGCGCGACCCTGCGCCCCAGCGCCGGCTGGCGCGCGAGGTACACGACGGCCATGCCGCCGCGGCCGATCTCCTCGACGATCACGTACGGACCGACGCGCTCGGTCATTCGGGAGAACCTGGCCCGCCCGCTACCCTCGCCGCCTCGTGGCTGGTCCCTTCAGCGTCATCCGCGTTCGAAGCTAGCACCGATGCCCGCGCGCGCCGCGCAAGGGCCGCGGGCGCGCCCGACCATCGGCCGGAAACGCAAATGTTCAGGGTGCTCGACCGATTGTCAGCCGCGCCCGGCGGCCCTAAGTTGGCCGCAGCGATGTCGAGAACCCTGCCCAAGGAAGAAACCGTATGCGCCGCTCGCTGATCGCGCTGGCGGCCGCCATGCTCGTCGGTCTCGCCCTCACCGCTGCCGGCCACGCGGCCGTGCGCCAGCCGGCGGCCGTGCGCGCCTGCGGATTGACGTCGCGGATCGACGGGGTCCGCTACGACGTGCGTGAGACCAAGGGCACGGTGCCGTGCCCGACCGTCAAGCGCGTCATGAGCACGTTCCTGCGCAGCGGGACGGCGTCGTCGCCGTGGACGTGCTTCCGCGGGCACGGCTCGTCGCCCTACGCCGCCTCGTGTGCGAAGGGCAAGGGCGTCGTCGTGCGCGCCTACTCGCCGTCATAGATGCGCGTCCGCCGGATCGCACTCGCGGGGGCGTTCGGCGCCCTGCTCGGCGCCGTGCTCGCGATCGCCTGGGTCGCGATCGGCGGCGACGGCGCGCTCGTCCCGTCGGTGGTCGGCACCGTGCTCGCGTTCGCGATCGTGCGCTGGTGGATGCGGCGCACGTTCCCGCGCCGCGCGCTCGCCGCGGCGCGCCGCCACCTCGATCCGGCGGCCGGGCCGCCGCCCGGGGCCGAGCCGGTCGAGCCGGCGATCGTGGAACGCTGGCTGAGCGCGGGAGCGCGGCGGGACTGGGACGCGCTGCGGGCGCTGCACGCCGAGGACTTCCGCTTCCATAGCCCCGGGCTGAGGCGCCCGATGAAGCTCCGCCGCTTCATGCGCCTCCAGCGCGTGCGCGCCCGCCGGCTCGGCCCGTCGCGCACCACGCTCGAGCAGGCGTTCAGCGACCCGCACCGGCCCGACACGTTCTGGGTGCGCCTGCACCAGCATTCCGAGCCGCCGCACGGCGGCGCGCTCGACCTCACGCGCTGGGAGTCGTGGACGCTCACGCCGGCCGGCGACCGCATCCAGACGCGCACGGTCGTCACGTTCACGCACGCCGCCGAGGCGGCGGGCGCCGGCCGCCGCGGCCGGCGCCCGCGCCGCGCTACGGCGTCGTCGTGGAGAGCGTGAACGTCAGCGTCTTGCTGTAGGCCCCCGTGCGCAATGCGTCGCCGGACCCGATCGACTGCGAGAAGCCGATCGTCACCGGATCGTTGCTGACGGGGCCGGCGTAGCTCAGCAGCGGGGTCGCCGCGGACCCGACCGCCGCCGGCGGGCCCGCCGCGGCGGCGCCCGGACTCGTGGCATGCGCCTGCAGCGCCTGCGGCAGGACGAAGGACCCGTTGACGAGGTGCCCGGGCGCCGTCGCGCTCGGGTCGGAGACGCTGAGCGTCGCGTCACCGGCCGTCGACACGACGTTCGCGGCGGTCTGCGCCTCATACACCGCGGCCACCCCCGGCCGGAACGTCCCGAAGCTCGCCGGAGCACCGAGCGCCAGCGAGAGCGTCGCGGGAACGGTGCCCGCGACGTCGCCGACGACGAACGTCGACGTCGGCGCGAGCGCCACGCTGTACGTCCTGGTCGCACTGCCGTCCTCGGAGGTGACGGTCACCGTGGCGGTGCCCGGCAGCGAGTTCGGCGGGGTGATCGCCACCGTGCCGTTATCGGCGGCGGTCGCGGCGATGAGCGGCGGATGGGTCGCATCGACCGGCACGTTGACGTAGTCGGTCCGGGACGGATCGAAGCCGGGAACGGTCTGGCCGTTCACCGTCAGGTCGCTCAGCACGGCGTCCGAGTGCGCCGGCACGGTGCACACCAGCGTCGGGACGGCCCAGTCGCCGTGGTCGCTGCCGTTCCCGTCGCCGCCGTCGCCGACGACGAGGTCGAGCAGTTGCGCGCCCGTGACCGGCACGTCGATCGTCGCCGACGCGGAGGCGCCGGTCAGCCGCGCGCTGGTGGTGAGCGTCCGGCCGTCGGCGAGGACGCTGAAGGTGACCGAGCCGGAGCTGCCGACCTCGTCGTCGACGCCGACGGTCGCGGTGAAGCGGCTGCAGTGACCGCCCAGGTAGAGCTGGACGTCGCTGACGGAGTTCGTCCCGAGACCCTTCGCGTACGGCGTGCCGGCGAGCGTGATCGTCCGGCCGTCGCCGCCCACGTTGCCGTTGACGCTCGCGTCGCGCTCGACCGGCCCCCAGCCGTTGGTGGCCGACAGGAACGGCAGGTCGCTCACGGCGTCGGTCCCCGTCGGAGGCGGCGCCGGGATCGCGCGCACGATCCGCTCGTCCTGATTGACGGCAGCCAGGCCGGCCTGCGTGTAGTGCACGGCGGCGGAGAGTGGCCAGGTGCTGCCGGTGGCGCTCGCCTTGACCTGCCACGTGAACGTCGCCCAGCCTCCGGGCTCGATCCGGCTCACGGCGGCCGGCACGCCGGCGCCGACGGTCCAGCCGCTCGGGGCGTTCAGCGTCGCGGTCACGTCGCTCACCGCGGACCCGCTGCTGGGCACCTGCACGCTCGCGCTGGCGGTGAACGACTGGCCCGCGCGCACCGCGTCCGGCGCGGCCAGCGTGACCGTCGTGCCGGGCCTCGGCGGCAGCGCGTAACGCGCGCTGTCATAGCCGGGGCTCTCGTCCTGCGCGACCCGCAGCGAGGACGTGTAGCTGCCGTAGTTGGTCAGCGCGACCGTGCCCAGCCCGCCGGTGCTCGCGTCGAGGTTCCAGACGGCGATCGCGAGCGAGTTGCGCCCGCGCGGATTCAGGATCCCGTTGGGGACCGGGAAGCTGTGCTGCGGGCCGCGGTAGTTGACGTAGTTGCCGATCTCCCAGCCGTTGACGAACAGCATCGCGCGGTAGCGGCGGCTCGGGTCGTCGGTGATCGTGAGCCCGAGCGAGCTGTCCTGGTCGGCGGGCAGGTCGAGCGTGACGTCCGTGCGATACCAGGAGACGCCGGGCGTCGGATCGCTCGCGGGAAGCGTGACGGCCGGCCACGAGGCGTCCGGGTAGCCGGCCTGCGACCAGCCCGCGCGCTCGCCGAACAGCCCGCCGGTCGAGAGCGCGCCGCGGACCGTGTCGCGCAGGCTCTCGCCGCCGCTGACGCCCTGGACGCGCCACGTCAGCGCCGTCAGCGGGGCGCCGTTGAGCGACGCGCCGGTCAGCCCGCGGGCGGCCTTGTTGCCGTTGGACTCGTTGTAGTCCTCCTCGTGGCCCATGTTCACGGTCAGGACCGAGACGATGTTGTCCCCCTGGGCGGTGAGCGACCCAGGTCCGAATGCGAAGTCCCCGCTGCCGGAGGTGGAGCTCCCGAGGAACGTGCCGTTCAGCCACACCGAGAACGCCTGCGCGGAGCCGCCGGAGTCCGACGCGAGGTGGATCCCGGTCTCCTTGCCGGTCGCGTGGAAGCGCCCGCGGTACCAGGTGTTGCCGGTGTGGAAGCCGTAGTCGTCGGCGAACAGGACCGGCAGCGACGCCGGTGCGGTGGTGCTGTGCGAGGACAGCTTGTCGGCCACCGCCCAGCTCGAGTCGTCGAAGCCCGGCTGCGCCTCGGGCGCCTCCTGCGCGTGCTTCCAGGTCGTGAGCGCCGGGAGCGCGATCGGCGCCGCGACGCCGATCGTCCCGGTCAGGCCGCCGGTCGGCAGCGCGCCGCCGTCGAGCGTCACGGGGTGCCCGTTCCAGGTCACGGCGCCGGCGCTCGTGAAGACCTCGATCGTGGGGTCGTCGCCGTTGTCGCCGGTCAGCGCCAGCGTCCCGCCGCTGAGGCTCGCGCCGCGCAGCAGATGCGTGCCGCGCACGATCACCGGGCCGGAGCCCGTGTCCTGCTCCCAGAACGTCCGCGCGGTCGCCTTGTCGGCCACGAGCAGCAGCAGCGGATGCTCGCTCGGGCCCTGGACGGTGATCCGGATCAGCCCGTTGTGCTTGTAGTTCAGGCGCAGGTCGCCGCTGGCGGCGTCCCATGTCGTCTTGACGTCGCCGCCGGCGCTCGACACGGCGGGTTGCGCGCCGTAGCGCAGGACGGTCTCACCGTCCGTACCGGCGTCGCCGTAGAGGACCGCGATGTCGCGGCCGCCGATCGTCGCGTCGGTCATGATCTCCGACGTCGAGTAGCGCAGCGCGTTCGTGCCGAGCAGGTAGTTGGCGACGACGATGTTCGAGTCGCGGCCGTTGATCGTGATCGCGGTCCCCAGCTCCTGCGGAACCGTCGGATACGTCGGAGCGGCGGTGCCGGGCGCCGGCTGGTCGATCGCGTCGATCGAGACGTAGGTTCCCGACGCGCTCGGCGCCTTCGTGCCGGTCACGACGATCTTGAGCGTGTGCGGCCCGTCCGCGAGCCCCGTCGCCTTGTAGAACACCACCTGGAAGCCGCTCCCGGACGTGTCGACGGTCTGCTGCTTGACGCCGTCGAGGTAGACGTCCGCCATGCCGTGGTTGGCGGCCCGCGGCCGATCCACTGGATCGCCGTCCCGCTGAACGGCACGGTCACGCTGTCGCCGGCGACGTTCGAGAACGACTCCGTCTGCTGGTAGTCGCCGCCCGTGTAGCTCTGGTTGGCGACGTGCGACCACGTGCCGGCGTACTGCAGCGCGCTGGTGTTCGCGTCGTCGTAGGTGTACGTGGGACCGCCCGGCGTGGCGGCGAGGTCGATCGCGATGTGGGTCTGCTCGACGGTCGTCGACGTCGAGTTGCTGTGGCGAACGACGTGGAACTGCGTGCCGGTGTCCGTGTTCAGCCGCGCGGTGTCGACGATCGCGGCGTTGTCGGGCGCGATCGCGCGGATCGGGTCGGTCCGGGTCAGCGGCGTCACGGCGTGCGTGAAGTAGCCGATCAGCTTGTCCTCGTAGAACTTGGGGTCGAGCTGGCGCGTCTCGCGGATCGCCGCCCCGTAGTCGTAGGACGTGTAGTTCTCCGGTATGCCGAGCCACGCCCAGTTGGTGCCGCCGAAGAGCATGTAGAAGCTCTGCGCGGTCGCGCCGACCGCGATGTTCTGCTTGTAGAAGACGTCGGCGAACTGGTCGTTGATCAGCTGCGCGCACTTGTCATAGCCCGGGCCGCCCCATGGGTCGAACGCACCGCCCTGGAACTCGGCGGTGTAGAGCGGCTTGCCGGCGACATGGTCGTAGCTGATGTCGGGAACGCCGCTCCAGGTGGCCGGGTTGGAGCAGTTGAAGCCCTGCGGGTAGGCATCCGCGCCGTCGACGTCGAGCGCCCCGACGCCGGAGTTGAAGGCGCCGTTGTGGTTGCCGGTCAGCGGCACCGTGATCCCGTCGGCGCGCGCCTTGTCGCCGATGTGCTGCATGTACGCGTGACCGGCCGCGTTGGTGTTGTAGTACTCGTTCTCGACCTGGTAGGCGATCACCGAGCCACCGCCGTCGGTGAGCTGGTGGCGGGCGATGATGCGGTCGATCTGGGTCTGCCACTCGTCGGAGTACTTCAGGTACTCCGGGTCCCCCGTGCGCGTGTTGCCGGCGGTCGTCGAGAGCCAGCCGGGGAACCCGCCGCCGTCGACCTCGGCGTTGATGTAGGGCCCGGGGCGCGCGATCACGTACAGGCCGGCCTGCGCGGCCATGTCGAGCAGCCGGTCGAGATCGCGCACGCCGCTGAAGTCGTAGACGCCCGGCGCGGGCGAGTGATAGCCCCAGTCGAAGTACAGCGAGGTCGTGTTGAACCCGGCGGCCTTCATCTTCTGGAAGATGTCGAGCCACAGGTCGGGGCTCGGCAACCGGAACGAGTGGAACTCGCCCGACCACAGGTACGTGCGCTTGCCGTCGATCTTGAACGAGTAGCCGTCGTACGTGACCGATTGGGGCACGCCGCTCGTCAGCGAGCGGGCGCTCGCCGTGCCCGCTCCCAACAGCGACGCGGCGAGCGCGAGCGCGACGGCGAGGGCCCCGAGCCGAGCGGGACGAAGGAAGGCGGACCTGGTGCGAACGCGCATGACGCTCCCGGCGACGAAGACACGATGATGCGCTTACGAAGTCCCAACCTCTCCTTACGAACTCGCAAGCGAGCGCACGTTACAACACGCCCGGCCCCGCCGCAAGGAACACTGAGCGCGTCAACGCCCGGGCGAACGTACGGGCTTGTACTGACGGCAAATCCCGGCGCGCGGTCGATCATCACGTCGAGGCGCCTGATGACCAGCTTCCGTCCACCTGTCGCGGCATGAGCGCCGTCCTCGCGTCTGGCGCCGACCCGGTTGAGGCCCGCTTCGATCTCGACGAGCTGTTCTTCTCCCGCACGGACACCAAGGGCATCATCACCTCGGGCAACGACGTCTTCGTCCGGGTGAGCGGGTACTCCAAGGAGGAGCTGCTCGGGCGGCCCCACAACGTCGTCCGGCATCCGGACATGCCGCGGGCGGTCTTCCGTGTGCTCTGGGACCGCCTGCAGGCCGGTCTCGACGTGGCCGCATACGTGAGGAACCGCGCCGCCGACGGCTCGTACTACTGGGTGCTGGCGACCGTCGACCAGGCCGCCGGCGGGTTCCTGTCGGTGCGGCTGAAGCCGTCGAGCGAGCTGTTCGCGCTCGCGCGCTCGGCCTACGAAGACGTCCTGGCCGTCGAGCAGCGCGTCGAGGGCGGCGACGTGCGCCGGCGCAAGGCGGCGATCGACGCCGGGGTCGAGCGCCTTCTGGAGCTCCTGGACGGCGCCGGGTTCAGCGACTATCACGAGTTCATGCGGGCGATCGTTCCGCTCGAGGTCGGCGCCCGCGAGTCCGTGCTCGGCACCTCCGCGTGCGAGCGCCTCGGCGGGCTCGCCGCCGACGCCGGCGACGTGCTCGCGCCGCTGGTCGACACCTGCGTACAGGCGCACGCCGCGCTCGACCGGGTGGGCGCGAACCTCGAGCGCTACGCGGCGCTGCACGACGAGCTGGCGCCGAAGTCCGAGTATGTGCGACAGCTCTCGAGCGACATGCGGCTGTTCTCGCTCAACGCCCTGCTCAAGGCGACGCGGCTCGGCGATCGTGGCATCGCGCTCGGTGCGGTGGCGGAGATCATGCGCCGGCGCTCGCAGACCACCGGTCCCGTGACCGACGCGCTGCGCGACGACATCGCGGGCGCGATGGACCTGCTCGGCGCCATGGGCTACCGCGTCGCGGTCAGCAAGCTCCAGGCCGAGATGATGCTGGTCTTCCTGCACGAGCTGATCGGCGATCGCGGACATGAGACCGGCAAGGCGGTCGACCTGCGGTTCCTCGCCGACGGCCTGGACCGCGGCACGCGCCGGCTGTGCACGGCGCTCGCCGACCTGACCGAGCGGCTGGCCGGGCTGTCGCGCAGCGCCGGTCGGCTCGGCACGGAGCTGCGCGTCCTCGCCGGGCTGGAGATCAACGGGCGCATCGAAGCCTCGCGCCTGAACGACGCCGAAGGCGTGCTCGACCTCTTCCAGTCGATCGGCCGCCAGGTCGGGGCAGCGCACGAGCAGCTCGGGAGCTTCAGCACGATCGGGCGCCAGCATGCGGCCGACGACCGCGCGATCACGCAGCAGCTGCTCGCCGGGCTCACGCGGCTCGAGCAGCAGATGTCGCAGCTCAGCGCGTAGCCGCGCGAGCGCCCTGACCGATTCTTTACCGAGCCGGGGTGTTCTCTTGGCCGCCCGACACCGATGACCCGGGTCATGAGCATCGACGTGCCCATCTCGCCCAGCCGGCCCTCGCAGCGCTGGACGTCCCGGCCCGCGCCGGGAGCCGCCAAGTTCGTCATGCGCGACGCGCCGCTCTGGCTGCCGCCGCGGCCTGCGACCGGCGCGCACGCCCTGCGGGTCCTGGTCGCCGAGGACGAGCCGGCGGTCCGCCTGACGATCTCGACGATCGTCGAGCGCTCCGGCAGCGCGTGCCTGCTGGCGGAGGACGGCGACCAGGCATGGGAGCTGTGGAACTCCGACCAGCCTGACGTCGTGATCGCGGACTGGGAGATGCCGGGTATCAGCGGCGCCGAGTTGGTCGGGCGCATCCGCGCGGCCGCGAGGCCGACATCCAGCCACGTGATCGTCGTGGCCGGCGAGGCCGTGCACCACACGGCGGACGACGCGTTCCACGCCGGCGCCGACGACGTGCTGTTCAAGCCGCTCCAGCGCCGCTCCCTGGAGCGACTGCTGGTCGTGGCCGGGCGGCTGGTCGCGCTCAATCGCTCGCGCGCCGCCGAGGCGTGAGCCGAACCGCCCAGGTCGCCGCGCCCGAGCACGGCGGCGAGACCGTGCTGCGGCAAGTTACGGAGCGGCTACCGCACTTCCCCCGGACTGCCCGGCGCGGGCATTCACCGATCCCTGCCCCAATCGCGAACCGTAGGTTGCGTCTGCCCTCCAGCGAGCCGCGATGCGCGGCGCGGTGGCTGGGAGCGATCGCTCCGTGACCGACACGACTGACCGATCCACCCTGCCAGGACCACCTTGTCGCTCACCAACGCTCCCGCCTCCCCGCATGAGGACCGCACGCTCCGCGCGCCGGCCGAGCACGCGTCGGCGGCCGAGTTGATCACGGCACCGGCCGCGGACGAGCAGACCATGCGAGCCTGGCGAACGGCGCGCGGGCTGGCGCTCGCCGTCATGGCGCTCGGCGCCGTCGCCGGTCTCGGGCAGGTGCTCGGCGTCGAGCGCCTCGCGCGCTGGGATCAGCGCTATCACGCGATGGTCCCCGGTACGGCGCTCGCCTTCGTGCTGTGCGGCGCGGCGCTGTGGCTGCTCGCGGCGCCGGCGGTCCGGACGAGCGCCCGCGTGACCGCCGCCGCGTGCGGCGCGAGCGTGGTCGCCTGGGCGCTGCTCACGGGCGCGGAGTCGCTCACGAGCCGGGCGCCGCGAGTCGACGTCGTGCTCGTGGTGGGCATGCGCGAGATGGCCCACCCCGGGCGCGCCTCGGGCGTGGCGGCGATCGGGCTCGGGATGCTCGCCGCGGCGCTGCTGGCGCTGGCCGCGTCAGGGGCGCGCGCGAGCCGGCTGGTCGTCGGGTTGACGTCGGGCTCCGCGCTCGTCGTGGCGTTCTCGCTGACGGCGTGGCTCGCCGACGCGAAAGCCGTGCGGGGTTCCTCCGCGGCGGCCGGCCTGCCGCCCCAGACGGCGATCGGGCTGGCGCTGCTCGTGGCCGGGGTGCTGCTCGCGCAGCCCGATCGCGCGCCCGTGGCCTGGTTCATCGGCCCGTCCTTCGGCACCCAGCTCGCGCGGCGGGCGCTGGCCGGCACGCTGGCGATCCCCGTCGCGACGGTGGCGGCCGGCATCGCGGCGCGAGCGTTGGGCTGGGACGACCCCGCGGCCGCGGTCGCGCTGGCCAGCGCGCTGATGCTCGCGCTGCTGACGGTGGCGGTCGGCGTCACCCGCGAGCGCATCGAGCGCGTCGAAGCTCAGCGCCACCTCGCGGACGCGATCATCGCGGGCACGCACGACGCGATCATCGGGTTGACGTCGGACGGGACGATCGCCAGCTGGAACTCGGCCGCGGAAGCGCTCTTCGGATACGACGCCGACAGCGTCCTCGGGAGCTCGTTCTTCGCTCTGCTGCCCGACGGCGACTGGTCCGCGCCGCAGCGCGCGCTCGACGGCCAGGGCGTGAGCGATGCGCACACGCGCGCGCTTCGCAAGGACGGCGAGCAGTTCGACGTGTCGTTGACCGTCTCGCCGGTGCTCGACGCGCGCGCCGGGCGGGTGGCGGCCTCGGTGATCGCGCGCGACGTCTCGGCGCGCATGCGCACCGAGCAGGAGCTCGAGCAGCAGCGGCGCGCGCTGCGCGACGAGCACGACTTCACCGCGGCGATCCTCAACACGGCCGGCGCGCTCGTGATGGTGATCGACCCGGCGGGCCGGATCGAGCGCTTCAACGCCGCCTGCGAGCAGGCCAGCGGCTATCTCGCGGCGGACGTCACGGGGGTCTCGCTGTTCGACGTCGTGATCGCGCGCGAGGACCGGCCGGCCGTGGAGGGCGCGCTGCACCGCGGGCGCGACGGCGAGGACGAGCACGACTGGATCGCGCGCGACGGGTCGCGCCGGACGATCCACTGGTCGATCGCGCGGCTGCTCAGCGCCGGCGACGCGCTCGAGCACCTCGTGTGCGTCGGGACCGATGTCACCGAGCGCCGGCGCTCGGAGCGCGCGCTCGCGGCCTCCGACGGACGGCTGCGCCAGCTCTTCGAGCAGGGGCCGATCGGCATCGCGCTGATCGGGCTCGACGGCCGCTGGGTCAACGTCAACCCGGCGCTGTGCCGGCTGCTCGGCTACACCAAGGAGGCGCTGGCGCGGCGCACGGTCGCCGACGTGACCCATCCCGACGACGTCGAGACGAGCTGGGTCGAGCTCGACCGGCTCGCCCGCAACCCGGATGGTGAGCATCGCCACCGCAAGCGCTTCCTGCACGCCGGCGGCGCCACGGTGCCGGTGCACGTGAGCACGTCGCTGTGGCGCTCCGAGAGCGGCCGGACGATCGGGATGGTCGCGCACATCGAGGACGAGAGCGCGCGCGCGCAGGCCGAAGCCCGCTTCCACCAGCTGTTCGAGGCGGCGCCGATCGCGATGGCGCGGCTCGATCGCGAGCAGCGCCTGGTCGAGGTCAATCCGGCGTTCTGCCAGCTGCTCGGCCACTCCGCCGAGCACCTGACCGGGCGCGCGCACGACGAGCTCGTGCATCCCGACGACATCGAGGCGGCGCGCGAGGCGTTCTCGCGCCTGGGGGTCGGCCCTGCCGGCGCCGTCGAGAACGAGCACCGCTACGTGCACGCTTCCGGGAACGCGATCTGGGCCGCGTCGACCAAGACGCTGCTGCCCGGCCAGGGCGGCGAGTCGAGCGGAGCGATCGTGCAGGTCCTCGACATCACCGAGCGCCGGCAGCACGACCGCCAGCTGCGCTATCTGGCCGACCACGATCCGCTGACCGGCCTGCTGAACCGGCGCGCCTTCAACGTCGAGCTGGACCGTCAACTCGCCCGCATCAAGCGCTACGGCAGCGAAGGCGCCGTGATCCTGCTCGACCTCGACCACTTCAAGCACATCAACGACACGTTCGGCCACGGGGCGGGCGACCAGCTGATCACGACCGTCGCCGACGTGCTGCGCGGCCGCCTGCGCGAGTCGGACATCATCGCGCGGCTCGGCGGCGACGAGTTCGCCGTCCTGCTGCCGAAGGGCGACGCGACCGAGGCCATGGCGGTCGCCGAGAAGCTCGTCGAACAGATTCGCGACACGGCCTGCGTGCTCGACGGGCAGGACTACCACGTCACCGCGAGCGTCGGCGTCGCGACGTTCGCCGCCGACGGCGACGGCGGCGCCGCGGATCTCCTCGTCTGCGCCGATCTCGCGATGTACCACGCCAAGGAGGCCGGACGCGACCGCGCCCACGTCTACGACCCTGGGCGGGCACGGCGCAGCGCCGCGCGGCTGAGCCGCGTCGAGCAGATCCGGCGCGCGCTGGACGAGGACGCCTTCATCCTGCACGCGCAGCCGATCCACGACCTGCGCGCCGGGACCGTGACGCGCTACGAGCTGCTCGTGCGCCTGCGCGACGAGGACGGCAACCCGGTGCTGCCCGCGTCGTGGCTGGCGATCGCCGAGCACTTCGACCTCATCCAGCGCGTCGATCGCTGGGTCACGCGCACCGCGATCCAGCTGCTCGCCGGCCACCACGCCGCCGGCGAGGACGTCGCGCTGTCGGTCAACCTCTCGGGCAAGTCGATCGGCGACGAGCGGCTGCTGTCGCTGATCCGCCAGGAACTCGCACAGGCCCCGCACGTGGACTCCAGCAAGCTCGTGTTCGAGATCACCGAGACCGCCGCGATCCAGAACATCGCACACGCGCGCGCCTTCGCGCTGCAGGTGCGCGCGCTCGGATGCCGGCTCGCGCTCGACGACTTCGGTGCCGGGTTCGGCTCGTTCTACTACCTCAAGCACCTGCCGTTCGACTACGTCAAGATCGACGGCGAGTTCGTCGAGAACTGCGCCACGAGCCGGACCGACCGGCTCGTCGTCGAGTCGCTCGTCGCGATCGCGCACGGGCTCGGCAAGGAGACGATCGCCGAGTTCGTGACCGACCAGCCGACGCTCGAGTACCTTCGCAGCACCGGCGTCGACTACGCCCAGGGTCATCACATCGGTGCCGCCCGAGATCTCCGTGGTCAGCTCACGGCTGGCCCTCGCGAACGAGGAGCCCGTCGTGGCGGTTGATGCATCGGACTTCAGGTTCCAGCGCCTGCTCGAAGCCGTCCCGGACGCGGTCGTGTGCGTCGGCGGCGACGGGCGGATCGCCGTGGTGAACGCGCAGACGGAGCGGCTGTTCGGGTACGGCCGCGACGAGCTGATCGGCGAGTCGATCAAGCTGCTGGTGCCCGACTCCGCGCCGGCCGTCCGTCCGTCGCGCTGGGGTCGCGATCCGGTGGAGGGTCCGGCGGCGCAGCTCACCGGGCGGCGCAAGGACGGCACGCGGTTTCCGGCCGAGATCACGGTCAGCGCGACCGACGTGAGCTCGTCGCTGTCGGTGATCGCGGCGATTCGCGACGTCACCGACCGCCGGCGAGCGGAGGCGAAGTTCCGCGGCCTGCTGGAGGCGACCGAGGACGCGGTCGTGGCGGTCGCGTCCGACGGCCGGATCGCGCTCGTCAACGTGCAGAGTGAGCGGTTGTTCGGCTACACGCGCGACGAGCTGCTCGGAGAGTCGGTCGAGATCCTGGTCCCCGACGCGCTCGGCGCCGTGCACTCGCGCAGCCGCGCGTCCTATTGGGAGGCTCCGACGCCGCGCCTGATGGCCGACCGGTCCGAGCTGGCGGGGCGGCGCAAGGACGGCTCGGTGTTCCCCGCGACGATCGGGCTGTCGCCGATCGAGACCGAGGACGGCGTGCTGGTGTGCGCGATCATCCGCGACATCAGCGAGCAGCGCCGGGCGGCCGACGAGCAGGCGCGCCTGGCCGCGATCGTCGAGTCCTCGCACGACGCGATCGTCTCGATGACGCTGGACGGGATCATCACCAGCTGGAACCGGGGCGCCGAGCGGCTGTACGGCTACACATCCGAGGAGATCGTCGGGCACAGTGTGGGGCAGCTCGTGCCGCCGGCCCGCCGGCACCACGAGCGCCGCGTCGCCAAGCAGATCGCGCGCGGCGGGAAGGTGGAGCGCTACGAGACCGAGCGCGTGCGCAAGGACGGGACGCTGATCCCGGTCGCCCGCTCGGTGTCGCCGATCGTGGATCCCTCGGGTCAGATCATCGGCGTCGCGTCCTCGTCGCGGGACCTGGGCGAGCGCGAGCGCGCCGCGGCGCGCCTGCGCGCGCTGCTCGAGGCCGCCCCGGACGCGACCATCGGCGTCCGGGAGGACGGACGGATCGCGCTCCTGAACGCGCAGGCCGAGCGGCTGTTCGGCTACGACCGCAGCGAGCTGCTCGGCCAGAACGTCGACGTCCTGGTGCCGGCGGCGTCGCGCGGGATCCACTCGCGGCTGCGCGCCGGCTACTCCGCCGCTCCCTCTGCGCGGCCGATGGGCACCGGCGACGCCCTGTGCGGGCTGCGCAAGGACGGGACGGAGTTCCCGGCCGAGATCTCGCTCTCGTCGATCCAGACCGACGACGGCATGCTGATCTCGGCCTCGATCCGGGACATCTCCGATCGCATCGAGGCGCAGGTCGAGCGCGAGCGGCTGAAGGCGCAGGCCGAGCGCGAGCGCCTCGAGAACCAGCTGCACCAGTCCCAGCGCCTGGAGAGCCTGGGCCAGCTCGCCGGCGGCGTGGCCCACGACTTCAACAACCTGCTCGCGGTGGTCGTCAACTACGCCTCGTTCCTGTCGGAGGAGATCTCGAGCCTGACCGCGGGCGAGACCGACGAGCGCTGGCTCGGCGTCCACCGCGACATCGCCGAGATCGAGGGCGCCACCGAGCGTGCGCGCCGGCTGACGCACCAGCTGCTCACGTTCGGGCGCCGCGAGATCGTGCAACCGCGCGTGCTCAACGTCGGCGACGTCGTCCGCGACGTCGAGCAGCTCCTGCGCAGGACGATCGGCGAGCACGTCGAGCTCGCCACCTCGGTCGCCGACGACCTGTGGTCGGTCAAGGCCGATCCCGGGCAGCTCGAGCAGGTGCTCGTCAACCTCGCGGTCAACGCCCGCGACGCGATGCGCGACGGCGGCATCCTGACCATCGAGGTCCACAACGTGGTCGCCGACCACGCCTACACGGAGCTGCGCCCGGGGGTCGTGCCGGGGCTCTACGTGCGCCTGCGGGTCAGCGACACCGGGACGGGGATGCCCGACGACGTCGTCCGGCACGCGTTCGAGCCGTTCTATACGACCAAGCCGCGCGGCGAGGGCTCCGGCCTCGGGCTTGCGACGGTCTACGGAATCGTCCAGCAGGCCGGCGGGCGGGCGGACATCTACTCCGAGCCCGGCATCGGGACGGCGTTCAGCGCGCTCCTGCCCGCCACCGACGAGGCCGGCGCCGCGCCCCGGGCGGTCCCCGCCGGCGCGGCCGGAGCGACTCGCTGCGGTGGCGAGACGATCCTCGTCGTCGAGGACGAGGACGCTATCCGCGAGGTGACCCGCCGCATCCTCACGCGCAACGGCTACAAGGTCCTCCTGGCCTCGCGCGGCGGCGAGGCGATCGCGATCGCCGAGCAACCCGAGCAGCCGATCGACCTGCTGCTCAGCGACGTCGTGATGCCGCAGATGCTCGGCAGGGAGATCGCCGAGCGCATCCGCGCCATCCGGCCCGGGGTGCGCGTCGTCTTCATGTCCGGCTACGCGCAGCCGATCCTCGCCTCCGAGCGGCGGCTGGACCCCGGGATGCACCTGATCGAGAAGCCGTTCACGCAGAGCGCGCTCCTGAGCCGGATCCGCGAGGTCCTGACGGGCCAGCCCGAGCGATAGCACCGGCCTACCCCGCGGGCTCCTGCGGATGGCGTGTGCGCCGGACCCCCGATGGCGGCGCGGCGAGCCGGTGCGAACGTGGCCGCCATGTCGATCACGAGAGCGGCGGCGCCCCGCGACGCCGGTGTGCGCCCCGGCGCGGTGCTGTGCGTGCTGTGCGTCGCGGTCCTGGTCGTCAACATCGACAGCACGATCCTCAACGTGGCGCTGCCGACGCTGGTGCGCGAGCTGCACGCCACGTCGAGCGGACTGCAATGGATCGTCGACGTCTACGCGATGACGTTCGGCGGCCTGCTGCTCGTCGCCGGCAGCGTCGCCGACCGCTTCGGGCGCAAGCGGCTGTTCCTGTCCGGCTTCGGCGTGTTCGCGGCCGGCTCGCTCGGCGCCGCGCTCGCCGGCTCGGTCGGGGAGCTGATCGCCTGGCGCGCGGTGATGGGGATCGGCGCCGCGCTGACGATCCCGTCGGGCCTCTCGATCCTCGACGACGTGTTCCCCGCCCCGCACGCACGGGCGCGGGCGATCGGGATCTGGGGCGGGATGATGGGCGTCGGCATCGCCGTCGGCCCGCTCGCCGGCGGGCTGCTGCTCGCCCGCTTCAGCTGGGGCTCCGTGTTCCTCGTCAACGTGCCGCTGCTGATCGCGGGCGGGATCGCGGCCTGGCGGCTCGTGCCCGAATCCCGCAACCCGTCCGCCGACCCTCCCGACCCCGTGGGCTCGGTCGTGTCGATCGCCGGGCTCGGGCTGCTGCTGTCGGCGATCATCGAGGCCCCGGCGCACGGCTGGACCTCGGCACGAGTCATCGCGATGGGCGCCGCGGGGCTCGCGCTGCTGGCGGCGTTCGTGGCCTGGGAGGCGCACTGCGCGCACCCGATGCTCAAGCTCGCGTTCTTTCGCTCGCCGCGCTTCTCCGCGGCGATCGCGGCGCTGGCGCTGGGGCTGTTCCCGCTCGCCGGGGCGCTGTTCGTCGTCACGCAGGCGCTGCAGTTCGATCTCGGGTTCTCGCCGCTGCAGGCCGGCGTGCGGATCCTGCCGATGGCCGCCCTGATCGCGGTCGCCGCGCCGCTCTCCACGCCCGCCGTGCGCGCGGTCGGCAGCAAGGTCACCGCCGCCGCGGGGCTCGCCGCGATCGCCGCGGGCCTGTGGTGGGCCGCCGCGGCGTCGACGGGCTCGGCGACGTACGCGGATCTGCTGCCCGGCATGCTCATCGTCGGCGCCGGAGCGGGCCTGCTGATGCCGACCGCGGCCGACTCCGTGCTCGGCTCGCTCCCCCGCGAGGAGGCCGGCGTCGGGTCGGGTACCTACGGCGTCGCCATCCAGGTCGGGAGCGCGCTCGGAGTGGCGGTGATCGGCAGCATGCTCGCCGCGCGCTACCAGCAGCACGTCACGGCGGCGCTGGCCGGCCACCACGTGCCGGCGGACGCGCTCGCCGCGGCGAGCGGCTCGCTCGGCGGCGCGCTCGCGCTCGCGTCCTCCGTTGGCGGGAGCGCGGGCGCGGAGCTCGCGCAGGTGGCGCGCGACGCGTTCATGAGCGGCAGCCGGGTCGGGCTCGGCGCCGGCGCGGCGGTCGCCGCGATCGCCGCCGTGGTCGTGCTCGCCGCGCTGCCCGCGCGCGACTAGTGAGGCGTTGGTCGCCGCCAGCGTGAACTCCTCACCGCTCTCGTCAGCGCGAGTTCCGACCGCCGTGCCCTGCTCGACCCCAAGCGTTCCGACCGCCATGCAGGCCGTCGGCGATGCGCACGACACGCTCGTGGCCTGGGCGAGGTCCAGCGTTTCCCGCGGCGCCCGCTGCACCGCCCAGCCCCGCCCGTTCCAGAACTCCGCGATCGGGCCAGGGCGCGGCGAGCGCCGACGGCGCCAGGGCGGCCGTCAGGACGAGGCTCAGGAGTCCAACCCGCAGATGCATCACGGCGCTCCTTGCTGGTCGATGCGCGGTGGGCCACACGATGCCAGGCCACCGGCGACCGCTTCTCCCGGCCTCGTACCGTGGGGGGCCGTGACGACGCATCCGGTGATCGAGATCTTCGGGCCGACGATCCAGGGCGAAGGCGCCGAGGCCGGGGTGCCGACGCACTTCGTCCGCCTCGGCGGCTGCGACTACCGCTGCTCGTGGTGCGACACGATGTACGCCGTCGAGCCGCAGACCGTGCGCGAGACGGCGCGGCGGATGACCGGCGAGGAGATCGTCGCCGCGGTGCACGCGCTGCCCGGGCGGCCCGAGTGGGTGTCGATCAGCGGTGGCAACCCGGCGCTGCACGAGCTCGGCGCCGTGGTCAAGGCGCTGCACGCGGCGGGCGCCAAGGTGGCGGTCGAGACCCAGGGCTCGCGCTGGCGGCCGTGGCTGGCGAGCGTTGACCGCCTCACGCTCTCGCCTAAGCCGCCGAGCAGCGGCATGGCCTCAGATGCGCACGACGCCCAGTTCGACGCCTTCATGCGCGCCGCGGCGGCGGTCGCGGACCGCATCGTGCTGAAGATCGTCTGCTTCGACGAGGCCGACGTCCGCTGGGCCAAGCGTCGCACGGCACCGTGGCGCGGCCTGCCGGTCTTCCTGTCGGCCGGGACGCCGGTGCCGGCCCCGCACGACCTCCGCAGTGCCGTCGCGACCCGCTACCGCTGGCTGTGCGAGCGCGTCGCGGGTGACCCGGAGCTGGCCGGCGCGCGCGTGCTGCCGCAGCTGCACGTGATCGCCTGGGGCGACGCGAGGGGCGTATGACCGAGATCTTCCGCGAGTTCACGTTCGAGGCCGCGCACCGGCTTCCGCACGTGCCCGCCGGCCACAAGTGCGCGCGCCTGCACGGCCACAGCTTCCGCGTCGAGCTGCACGTCGGCGGCGAGGTCGACCCGCACACCGGCTGGATCATGGACTTCGCCGACGTCAAGGCCGCGTTCGCGCCGGTCCGCGAGCAGCTCGACCACCACTACCTGAACGAGATCGAGGGCCTCGAGAACCCGACCAGCGAGGTGCTCGCGCGCTGGATCTGGGAACGCACGCAGCCGCGGCTGCCGGGCCTGACGCGGATCGTGGTGCGCGAGACCTGCACGTCGGGCTGCGTCTACACCGGAGCCAGTGGGGCGCCCGGTGACGTTCGCCGGGTTGGCGAGTGATGCACCGTGGATGCTGCGGTGCGCCGGCGAAGGTCATTCGTACCGGTGGTACGGGGTGATCTTCGACGGTGCGGCGCAGCGCCGCGGGGCGCGCTCGAACCCCGGGGAAGGTTGCCGGGTGCTCCACTAGGCTGGGCGTGTGAATCGCAACGCCGTCGTCCTCCTGAGCGGGGGGCTGGACTCCACGACCGTCCTCGCCATCGCCCAGCACGACGGCTACGAGGTCAGCACGCTCTCGTTCAGCTACGGGCAGCGCCACGCGGGCGAGGTGCAGGCGGCCGAGCGGATCGCCGCGCAGGCCGGCGTCGCCCGGCACGAGCTGGTCGAGATCGACCTGCGGGCGTTCGGCGGCTCGGCACTGACCAGCGACCTCGCGGTCCCGAAGGGCCGCGATGCGGCGCAGATGGGCGCGGACGTCCCGATCACCTACGTCCCGGCGCGCAACACGATCTTCCTGTCGTTCGCGCTCGCCTACGCCGAGGTGCTGGACGCCGGCCACATCTTCATCGGCGTCAACGCGCTCGACTACAGCGGCTACCCGGACTGCCGGCCCGAGTACGTCGCGGCCTTCCAGACGATGGCCAACCTCGCGACCCGCCGCGGCGTCGAAGGCCACGGCGTGACGATCCACACGCCGCTGATCGCGCTGACCAAGGCGCAGATCGTCCAGCGCGGGATCGAGCTCGGCGTCGACTACGCACAGACCACGAGCTGCTACGACCCATCCGACGGCGCCGCGTGCGGCGCCTGCGACGCGTGCACGCTGCGCCTGGCCGGCTTCGCCGCCAACGGACTCGCCGACCCGGCGGCCTACCAGCTGGCATGAGCGGCGGGACGCTGCATGTGCTGGGGCTGCCGATCGGCAACCTGGAGGACATCTCGCAGCGCGCGCTGCGCATCCTGCGCGAGTCCGAGGCCGTCGCCTGCGAGGACACGCGGCGGACCTGGCGGCTGCTGACCGCGAACGGCATCCCGCGCCCGCGCACGTTCTTCGCCCTCCACGAGCACAACGAGGAGAAGGCCGCCGCGCGCGTGCTGGGGCTGCTGGAGGCCGGCGTCGACGTGGCGCTGTGCTCGGACGCCGGCATGCCGATGGTCTCAGACCCCGGCTACCGGACCGTGCGGCGCGTGACCGAGGCCGGCTTCGACGTCCGCACCGTGCCCGGCCCGAGCGCGGTCCTGGCCGCGCTCAGCGTCTCCGGGCTGCCGCCGTCGAGCTTCACCTTCAAGGGCTTCCCGCCGCGCAAGTCCGGCCAGCGCCAGCGCTTCCTGCGCGAGGAGGCCGGCCAGCCGCACACGCTCGTGCTGTTCGAGTCCCCGCACCGGCTGGGCGCGCTGCTCGAGGACGCGCTCGAAGTGCTCGGCGACCGCGAGGCGTGCGTCTGCATCGAGCTCACGAAGCTCTACGAGTCGGCCGACCGCGGCTACCTGTCCGACCTGCGCGAGCGGCTCGGCGACACGCCGCCGCGCGGCGAGGTGACCGTCGTGATCGCCGGCAGCAACGAGAAGTTCCGCCGCCCTTGAGCGTCCTCGACACGCCGCACGGCGCGCTCGCCCTGCCCGCGTTCCTGCCAGACGGGACGCGCGGCGTGGTGCGCACCGTGGACGGCGAGGACCTCGCGCGCTCGGGCGTGCGGGCCGTCATGGTCAACTCGCTGCACCTCGGCGAGACGCCGGGGATGGAGGCGGTGCGGGCGACCGGCGGCATCCACCGCTTCATGGGCTGGGACGGCCCGGTGGCGTCGGACTCCGGCGGCTTTCAGGCCTACTCGCTCCAGCTCGCCCCCGGCAACCTCGCCAAGGTGACCGAGGACGGCTTCTCCTACCGCTTCAAGCCGGCCGACCGGCGCCGGCTGCTGAGCGCCGAGCGCTGCGTACGCCAGCAGCTGCGGCTCGGCGCGGACGTCATCTTCTGCCTCGACGAGTGCACGCATCCGGACGCGCCGGGCGACGTCCAGCTCGCGAGCGTCGAGCGCACGCTGCGCTGGTCGCGGATCGGCCGCGCGACGGCGGACGCGGCCGCGCAGCGCGGCGAGGGCGAGCGCCCGCTGGTGTTCGCGGTCGTCCAGGGCGGCCTGGACCCCGAGCTGCGGCGGCGCTGCGCCGAGGGGCTGCTGGAGATCGGCTTCGACGGCTTCGGCTACGGCGGCTGGCCGGTCGACGACGACGGGCACCTGGTCGAGATGGTCTCGCTGGTCGCGGACCTGCTGCCCGCGGACGCGCCCAAGCACGCGCTCGGCATCGGGCGCCCGGAGAACGTCGTCGCCGCGTTCCGCGCGGGCTACACGATGTTCGACTGCACGCTGCCGACGCGCAACGCCCGCCGCGGTGCGCTGTACGTCTTCACGGGCGAGCCGATCGGCACCGACGGCGCGTTCTACCGCCAACTGCGGATCGACAGCGAGCGCTTCCGGCGCGACGCGCGCCCGCTCGAGGAGGGCTGCGACTGCCCCACCTGCACGCGCTTCGGCCGCGCCTACCTCGCGCACCTGTTCGCGGTCGGCGACGCGCTCGGACTGCGGCTCGCGACGCTGCACAACCTGCGCTTCTACACGCGCCTGATGGAGGCGCTCGATGGCTGACGCCGTCGCGGCGCTGGTGGCGGAGCTGCAGGCGTCGCGCAAGTACGCGACGCTCGACCCGCAGGCGCTGGAGCGCACGGCGGCCTGGGCGCTGGAGCGCTCGCGCGGGCGCAAGGAGGCGGCCAAGGCGGCGCGCCGCAAGCTGCACCAGGTCTACGGCGCGTACCTCCCCGCCACCGGGATCGCGGGCGCCGAGGCCGCCGCGCAGGCGCTCGGGGTCGAGGACCTCGAGACGGTCTGCCGCGCCGTGCTCGCGGCCCACACGTCGACGCGCGAGCGCCTGGACGTGATGGGCGAGTTCTTCGCGGCGGCGTTCGGCGAGCTGACCGGCGACGTGCGGGTGGTGGACGTCGGCGGCGGGCTGAACGCGTTCGCGATCCCGTGGATGCCGCTCTCGGGCGCCTACCTGTCCGTCGACGTCGACGCGCGCATGCAGCGCCTGGTCGAGCGGCTGGCCCCGCTCGTGCCGCTCCAGCTGTCCGCGCGCACCGAGGACCTCGTGTCGGCCGACGAGCCGCTCGCGGCGGACGTCGCGCTGCTCTTGAAGGTGATCCCGCCGCTCGAGCGCCAGGCGCCGGGCGCGGCCGCGCGGCTGCTCGAGCGCATCGACGCGCGCCGGCTCGTGATCAGCGTGTCCGCGCACTCGCTCGGCGCCCGCAAGCCCGGCATGCGCGAGCGCTATGCGGCGCTGGTGGAGGAGCTGATCCCGGACTTCGCGGCGCGCCTGCGCGCGCGCGTCGACTTTCCCTCCGAGACCATGTTCGTGCTCGCCGGCACTACCCTCTGAGGCCATGACCGGCGAAGGCGACCTGACCCTCCTCGGCCGTGACGTGCGCGGGCCGGTGGACGCGCTGGAGACGTTCCCGGCGCCCGCACACTGCACCCTGGTGCGCTTCACCAGCGACGAGCTGACGTCGCTGTGCCCGATCACCGGCCAGCCGGACTTCTCGACCGTCGAGCTCGTCTACCGCCCGCGCGAGCGCTGCGTGGAGTCCAAGTCGCTCAAGCTCTACCTGTGGTCGTTCCGCGACAAGCAGGCGTTCGCGGAGCAGCTGGCGGTCGACATCGCCGAGGAGGTCCAGCGCGCCGCGGCCCCGGAGTGGGTCAAGGTCGTCGTCGGCCAGCACGTCCGCGGCGGCATCGCGCTCGAGGCGACCGCGGAGCTCGCGGCCGGGGAGTAGGTGGAGGACTTCTGGTCCGCGCTCGACCCGCCGGCCGCGGCCGCGCTGGCGCAGCGCGGGACCGTGGTGTCGTTTCCCCGCGGGCGCACGCTGGTGCACGTGGGCCAGGTGCCCGATCGCGTCCTGCTGCTGCGCTCCGGGCGCGTGAAGGTCGGGCTCGTCACCGCCGCCGGGCGCGAGGTCGTGCTCGCCTACCGCGGCCCCGGCGAGCTGGTCGGCGACCTGGCGGCCATCGACGGGGCGCCGCGCTCGGCGACGCTCGTCGCGATCGAGCCGGTCGAGGCGCTGGCGCTGACGCCGGACGCGTTCCGCGGTTTCCTGGCGGCCTACCCATCCGCCGCGCTCGCGCTCATGGGCATGCTGGCCGCGCGGCTGCGCGAGGCCGACGCGCAGCGCGCCGAGTTCTCCACCTTCACGACGCTGGGCCGCGTCGCCGCGCGGCTGCTGGAGCTGAGCGACCGCTTCGGCCGCGAGGCCGACGGGCGCATCGAGATCACGCTGCCGATCACGCAGGAGGAGCTCGCCGGCTCGACCGGCTCGTCGGTCGAGTCGGTCGGCCGCGCGCTGCACACGATGCGCACGCTCAAGTGCATCGAGACCGGCCGCCGGACCATCCACGTGCTGGACCGCGCCGCGCTCGAGGCGCTGCGCATCGCGTAATTGGAGACCGTCATATGACGGGTTGCGAGGCGCTCAAATGGCGTAGGAGCGCCGCCGGGCGCGACTTAGCGTCCCGCTCATGCTCCATCACGATCGCAACCACATCGCCGCCCTCGAAGCGGACCGGCTGCGCGAGGCCGCCCGCCGCCGGTCGGCGTCCGAAGCGCACGAGCTCGGCCGGATCGTGCGCGCCGCCGGCCGCGGCGACGCATCGGCCTGGAGCGCGCTCGTCGCGCGCTACCGGGCGCGGGTCACCCGCGTGGCCCGCTCGCAGGGCCTGACCGCGCACGAGGCCGACGACGTCGCGCAGGAGACCTGGCTGCGGCTGTACCGCAACCTGCGCTCGATCCGCGAGCCGCTCTCGGTCGGCGCGTGGCTCGAGACGACGGCGCGGCGCGAGAGCTACCGGACGCTGCAGACCCTGCGCCGCGAGCCGCCCACCGACGACGCGCTGCTCGCCGACGAGGCGGCGCTCGAGGACCCGGAGCTCGAGCTGCTGCGCGAGCGCCGCGACGCCGTCGAGGTCGCGCTCGAGCGGCTGCCGGAGCGCCACCGGCGGCTGATGCGGACCCTGCTGAGCGAGACCGAGCCCAGCTACGCGGAGCTCTCAGCGCAGCTCGGCATCCCGATCGGCAGCATCGGCCCGATCCGCGGGCGCTGCGTCGAGGCCCTGCGGCGCGTGGTTGCGCCCGAGCGCTGCTGAATCACCCCAGCGCTCCTGGACGCGGAAGTGCTGGACGGTCCGCTCGAGGCCTTCGCGCAGTCCCACGAGCGGCTCGTAGCCGAGCTCGGCGCGCGCGCGAGAGAGGTCCGCGTGGGTGTGGCGCATGTCGGCGGGCCGCGGCGGCTCGTAGACCGGGTCCAGCCCGCCGCCGAGCAGCTCGCGGACCTGCGCGAGCAGCTCGTTCAGGCTCACGCGCGCGCCGCCCGCGACGTTGTAGACGCGCCCGCCGGCGCCCGCCGCGTCCATCGCGAGCAGGTTGGCGTGCACGGCGTCCGCGACGTACGTGAAATCGCGCGACTGCTCGCCGTCGCCGAAGATCACCGGCCGCCGGCGCTCGAGCAGCGCACCGATGAAGTTCGGGACGACCGACGCGTAGTGCGAGGTCGGATCCTGGCGCGGGCCGAAGACGTTGAAGTAGCGCAGCACGACGGTGTCGAGGCCGTGGACGACGTGCATCGAGCGCGCGTAGCCCTCGCCGGCCAGCTTCGTCGTCGCGTACGGCGAGATCGGCAGCGCGGGCGCGTCCTCGCGCTGCGGGAGCGCCGCCGCAGCGCCGTAGACCGACGAGGAGGAGGCGATCACCACGCGGCGCGCGCCGTGGTCGCGCGCCGCGAGCAGTACGTTGAGCGTCCCGATCGTGTTGGTCGCGTTGCTCGACAGCGGGTCGAGCACCGAGCGCGGGACCGACGGCAGCGCCGCCTGATGGAAGACGACGTCGCAGCCCGCCGCCGCGCGGTGCACGCCCTCGAGGCTCTGGATGTCGCCCTCGATCACCTCGAGGTCGCCGGCCAGCGAGCGCAGGTTCTCGCGCCGGCCGGTCGCGAAGTTGTCGAGCACGCGCACGCGCTGGCCGCGCCGCAGCAGCTCGGCGGCGAGGTGCGAGCCGATGAAGCCGGCGCCGCCCGTGACCAGGACCGCGGTCACGCCAGCGCGGCCCGCGCGAACTGGTCGTCGAGCGCGCGCTCGAACGGGACGAACGTGTGGCGCTCACGCCACGGCGCGGTCTCGTGCATGGCGTTGAACCCGGCGGCGGTGACGATCCGCTCGGCGCCGCCGAGGTGCGGAGCGACGGGATAGACGTCGCTCCAGCGCGCGTGCGCCGGCAGCCGCGCCGGCCGGTGCGGGCTCACCACGAGCACGCGCGGCGCGCCGGCGGCGTGCTCGAGCAGCGTCGCCAGCTCCGCCTCGGGCCCGGAGTGGACGACGAGCCAGTGCGGCTCCTCCACGAGCGGCGCGTCGCCGGCCTCCGTGGCGAGCGCCAGCGGCTCGACGGGCCCCGGCAGCGGGTGCGCGACCGGCTCGACCGCGTAGACCGCGTCGTAGCGCGGGAGCGGCCCGTCGAGCCGCTGCGCGTACGCGCCCCAGTTCAGCCGCCGCGCGACGTGGCGCGCGGGCGGCAGCGCCATCCCGCACAGCTCGCCGAGGATCCCGCCAGGGAAGCTGTCGACGATCAGCTCGTCGGGTCCCAGCTCGTCCAGCGTCCGCTCGAGCCAGCGCCGGAACGCGCCCCGGTCGCGCCCCAGCGGCGGCGGCACGAACACGACGGGTAGCGAGCCGACCACGCGCGGGTCGCGGGCGTAGCAGGAGGCGGTCAGCAGCGCGGCCTCCTCCCCCAGCGCGCCGAGCACGCGCCGCGCGCGGGTGAGGTGCCCGAGCCCGCCGCCGAGCGCGTAGTAGAGGATCACGGCCGCCGCGCCGCCCGGCGGACGGCGGCGGCGCCCGCGCGCGACTCGACCAGCGCCTGCACGTAGCGCGACGTCTCGAGCTCGGCGTCGAGGTCGGCCTCGGCGAGCGCCCGGCACGCCGCGCCCATCGCCTGGCGCTCGGTCTCGCCGAGCGCGGCGGCGCGCTGCAGCGCCCACGCGCAGCGGCCCTCGTCGCCGGGGTCGAACAGCAGCGCGGTGCGGCCGTCGGCCAGCACGTCCGCCATCCCGCCGGCGCGCGCAGCGATCATCGGCACGCCGAGCGCGGCCGCCTCCACGAGTACGTTCGGGAGCCCGTCGTAGAACGACGGGATCGCGATCCAGTCGCACGCGGCGTACCACGGGAGCAGATCGAAGCGGTCCAGGAACGGCAGCACCGTGAAGCTCAGCTCGTGCTCGGCCAGCCACGCCTCCATTTCGGGCGCCATCCAGCCGGCGAGCAGCAGGTGGAACGCATCGGCCGTGCCCGAGCGGCGCAGCGCGTCGAGCAGGAACACGCCGCCCTTCTTGGCCTTGAGCTGGCCGAACAGGCCGAGGACGCGCCGCTCCCCCACCGTCGCGCGCCAGGCGGCGGCCCGCGCGCGGTCGCTCGGCGCGAGCTCCCAGTCGCCGAGGTCGATCCCGTTCGGGATCCGGCGCACGCGCACGCCCGGGTGCAGCGCGGCGATCTTGTCGACCTTGTCCTGCGAGACCGAGCACACGAGCGCCGAGCGCGCGAGCGTGTCGTCGAGCACCGGCCGCCGGCGCGTCGAGAACACGGCGGCGTCGAAGTCGTTGCCGCGGATCAGGGTGACCAGCGGCACGCCGAGCCAGGCGGCGTAGACCGGGCCGGCCACGATCGGGCGCGAGCCGCCGAACGCGACGACGTGCGTCACGGCGCGCGTGGCCGGGTCGGCGGCGAGCGTGCTCCAGGCGCGGTTCATCGCGTGCGCGGGGTCGTCCTCGACCGGGCACACCAGGTAGCGCCCGCCGGCCTGGGTCTCGATCCCCGCCGGGCGCCCGGGGCGCGGGCGCGGCGTGAAGTGCACGACGTCCACCGCGACGCCGCGCCGGCGCAGCCCGCGCACGATGCGGTCGCACGATTGCGCCATCCCGCCGCGGCTCGGCGGGTAGGTCTCGGTCAGCCAGAGGGCGCGCAGGCCCTCAGGAGTCGCCGAAGCCGCCGCCGTCGTCATCGTCGAAGTCGTCGTCGTACCAGCGGTACCCGGTGTCGTAGTAGTAGGGGTCGGCGGTCCCCCACCACATCGGCGAGTAGCTGCGGCGCTCGTACCAGCGCGTGCGGTAGCCGACCGCGCTGAGCGTCGGGTCGGCGGGATCGAACGCGCCCTGCTCGGAGCGCTTGGCCAGGCACTCGACGCACAGCCCGCCCTCGGCCAGATGCTCTGCGCAGACGCGCCGCGAGCACACCGAGCAGCTCGCGGTCGCGGGCCGGCCGCAGTCGCGCAGCGTGAAGAACCCGCGTTTGCACGCACAGGTGTCGAGGCCGCCGAGACTCACAACTTCTTCCTGCGCGCCGGGTCCACGCGCTCGTAGGCGCCGGCCACCAGCTCGAGCAGCGCGTCGACCTCCGGCAGCGCATCCGCGCCGGGCGCCGCCATCACGCGGCTGAGCCGCACCACCGTGCGCTGCTCGTCCGAGCGCACCGACTCCTTTCGCGTGCTGCGCGACACCGACGCCTCGTGCGCGCCGCCGTAGTTGCGCGCCGGCAGCGACACCGTCACCGCCAGCTCGGTCTTCTTCTTGACCTTCGTCTTGTGCTTGATCTTGCCGCGCGGGTTGCGCTTGGTCTTGTAGGACGAGCGCACGTGGTCGACGATCGAGAAGCGCACGTCCGCACCGTCGACGAAGCGCGCGCGGCCCTCGAGCCACGGGTTGTCGTAGAACGAGTCGACGATCTTGTGGTAGCGGCCGGCCTTGTAGGCGGGGCCGCTGCGCCAGTTCTGCTTCGGGCCCGAGAGGTCGAGCTTGAGCTCGAGCGGCGTCTCGGGATCGTGGTCCTCGCGCAGGATCGGCAGCAGCGGCAGCGCGAACGCGCGCAGCCCGTTCGGGACGTCGTGCTTGCGCGCGTAGCGGCGCTCCCAGAACCCGCCGCCGCCGCGCAGGCGGGCAGCGTCGGCCTGGCGATCGAACTCCGCCACCGGACCCAGCAGCTGCAGCCACTCGTCGGGACTGCGCCGCCCGGCGACGCGCTGCTCCTTGACGATCGCCTGCTGCTCGGGGGTGAGCGCCTTGAACGTCGACTTGACGCCGCTCATGCAACCGCCTCCATCGGTGGGAGTCTTGTCGTGTACAGCTCGCGCAGCCGCGCGAGGCTCGCGTCCCAGCTCAGCTCCTCGGCCACGCGCGTGCGCGCCGCGCGCCCCATGCGCGCCCGCCGCTCGGGGAAGTCGAGCAGCACCCGGATCGCCCGCGCCAGCTCGCCCGGGCGGTCCGGCGCGACCAGCCGCCCGTGCTCGGAGTCCGTGAGCAGCTCGCGCACGGCCGGGAGATCGGACGCCACGACGGGCACGCCCGCGGCCATCGACTCGAGGATCTTCAGCGGCGCGCAGCCCTGCGCCACGTTGCGCGAGCAGTCGCGCAGCGGCGCCAGCGAGAGCAGCGCGTGCTCGCGCCAGCACGCCAGCTCGTGCTCCGCCAACGCGAAGTGCCAGCGCGTGCGCGCGGCGACGCCGAGCTTGTCGGCGAGCTTGCGATGGGGCTTGGCGCGACGCTGGTGGACCGAGGCGCAGAGCACCAGCTCCAGGCCGTCGAGGTCCTGCAGGCGAGCGAACGCGCGCAGCGCCGTGTCCACGCCCTGCCAGGGCTGGAGCGCGCCGAAGTAGAGGAGGTAGCGCGCCGGCGCGTCGGGCGGCGGCGGGGCCGGCCGCGCCGGCACGTCCGCGCCGTTGCGCACGACCTCCGCGTGCACGCCGCGCTCGCGCAGCCGCCGCGCGGTCACGTCCGACGGCGTGATCACGAGGTCGGCGCCGTCCAGGCAGCGCTGCTCGAGCGCCGCGATCCGCTCGAGGACGGCGGGCGGGACGCCGGGATAGTGGAACGGGAACTCGATCGACGGCAGCCCGTTGACCTCGTAGACCGTCGTGTAGGTCCGCCGCGGGCGCTCGACGAGGGGAAGGCCGCTCCACGGGTCGCGGAAGTGCGCGAGCTCGAGCGCCGGCAGCTCGTCCAGCAGCGCCGCCAGTCGCTCGCCGAAGCCGGCCGCGCGCTCGAGCACGTGCGCGGCCTCGCGCATGTAGCGCACGATCTCGATCTCGCCCTCGCGCTGATACGCCGGCAGCCCGTCACCGCCGAGCACGTACAGCAGTCCGCCGCCGGCCTGGTCGAACAGCGCGCGAGCGAAGCGGTCGATGTGCACGGCGCTGCCCTTGCGCGACGGGAAGCGGTCGAACGCCGCGTACAGCGCCCGGTGCTGGAGTGCTTGGAGCACGACTGGCGATCCTATAGATTGGCTCTATGCGTGGCCTGCGCGTGGCGGTCGGGCTCTCGGCCGTGGTGCTCGCGGGCTGCGGCGGCGCCTCCAAGCACACGACCGCCGTCTCCCTGGTCGGCGGTACCGGCAACCTCAACGCGGTCGCCTGCGGCAAGCAGGAGGCGTTCGAGAACTACGCGGCGCCGGCCTCGGTGCACTACACGGGCACGGTCAGCCCGGCGCCGAGCGGCCGCTACAAGGTCAAGGTCAAGGTCAAGCTGTGCCAGGACGGGAAGTTCGTCGACAGCACGTCGCAGAAGATCGTCGGCCAGCCCGCGGGGCGCTTCGACGGCGTGCTCTCGGTGCCCGAGCGCGGGTCGTACTCGATCGAGGCGCACTTCGAGGGTGCCAACAGCCCGGAGAGCGAGAAGGTCTACCTGCAGGTCAAGTAGCGGGCTTGCCAAACCTAATGCCATTAGGTATTGTCCTAATCACATTAGGACAAGGAGCCCACCGTGAAGACCACCGCAGTCACCGACCACCTCACCCAGCTCACCCGCTACCACTTCGTCAACGCGTTCCTGGTGCGCGAGGACGACGGGTTCACGCTCGTCGATACGACGCTCGGCGGCGCGGCGGACGCGCTGATCGCGGCCGCGCAGCGCGCCGGCGGCCCGATCCGGCGGATCGCGCTGACCCACGGCCACGGCGACCACGTCGGCTCGCTCGACGCGCTCAAGGCGCGTCTGGGCGACGACGTCGAGGTGCTGATGCCCGAGCTCGACGCGCGCATCCACGCCGGCGAGCCCGTGGTCGAGGGCAAGCTGTCGGGCAACTGGCCGAAGATCACCACCGTCGCCGACGTGCGGATCAACGGCGGCGACCGCGTCGGCAGCCTCGAGGTGGTCTCCACGCCGGGTCACACGCCCGGGCACGTCGCGTTCCGGGACACGCGCGACGGCGCAGTGATCGGCGGCGACACCTACACGGCGTACGGGCGCCTGGAGGTCTCCAACCGCTTCACGCTCCCGTTCCCGCTGGCGGCGATGGGCACGTGGGACAAGGCAGGCGACGTCGACGCGGCGCGCACGCTGCGCGCGCTCGAGCCGAGCGTGCTGGTGGTCGGCCACGGTCCGGTCGTGCGCACGCCGCTGCCCGCGATGGACCGGGCGATCGCGAGGGCCTGATGCCCCGCTCCGGACTCGATCCCGAGGCCGTCGTCGGCGCTGCGGCGGCGCTCGCGGACGCCGAGGGCCTCGACGCCGTCACGCTCGCGCGCGTCGCCGCGGACCTAGGCGTGCGCGCGCCCTCGCTGTACGTGCATGTCGACGGGCTGGGCGACCTGCGGCGGCGGCTCGCCACGCGCGGCGTGCTGGAATTGACGGCGCAGCTGCAGGCGGCCGCCGCCGGGCGTGCGGGGGAGGCCGCGCTGCAGGCGATCGCGGACGTCTACCGCGCCTACGCCCGCGCGCACCCCGGGACGTACGCCGCGATGCAGCGCACCTCGCACCTCGGCGATCCGGACACGGCGGCCGCGGCGCGGCAGCTGGTCGATGTGATCGTCGCGGTCCTGCGCGGGTACGGGCTCGAGGGCGACGACGCGGTCCACGCCGTGCGTGCCGTGCGCGCCGCGCTGCACGGGTTCGTGATGCTCGAGGCCGACGACGGCTTCGGCATCCCGCTCGACCTCGACGAGAGCTACGCCCGGCTCGTTCAGGCCCTTCACCGCGGGTTGACCGTCTGAGAGAATGCGCGCCCGGTCCGAGGAGAGGGGTGCGCGCGATGCGCGCAGCGCAGGTCGTCGTGGCGGCTCTCGCTGCCGTCGCGATCATCGCCGTGCCTGGTCGCGCCGTTGCAGACACCGCGGATGACGTCGCGGCCGCGCTCGCTCGACGGCGCGGGCAACAACGTCGCCCCCGACGTGGGGCCAGGTGGGGCCAGTTCCCGGACCACACGTTCGGGCTGCGTCAGGAGGACGGCGGGGAGAGCGCGCCGATCGCGTTCGACGCGGCCGATCCGCAACGGCTTCGGCTCGATCGCGTTCACGCGCACCCGGGCCGCCCCGGGGACGGGCACGGCGGGCGTCCCGCGCGAGCAGATCAACACCGTCAACAGCTACATCGACGCGTTCGCGGTCTACGGCGGGACGGACGCGCGGCTCGAGTGGCTGCGCGAGGGCCCCGTCGACGGCACGCTGGCCGACAACGGCGCGCGGCTGCTGCTCGACCCCGGCGGGCTGCTGCCGCGGCGCTCGAGCCGCGGCGACGCGTCGAGCGCGCCCGCGATGGCGCTCGACGGGCGGCTCGCCGGAGCCCCCGACCGCGCGATGGTCGCGGGCGACGTGCGCGCGAACGAGAACATGGCGCTGACCGCGACCCAGACGCTGTTCGCGCGAGCACAACCGGATCGTCGACGCACCCCCCCGCAAGTCTCCCGGAGGAGCTCGAGTTCCAGATCGCGCGCCGCGTGGTGAGCGCCGAGCAGCAGTACATCACCTACCACGAGTTCCTCCCCGCGCTCGGCGTCGAGCTGGGCGCCTACCAGGGCTATGACCCGGCCGTCGACGCCAGGCTGAGCAACGAGATCGCGGTCGTCGGCTACCGCGCGCACAGCATGATCCACGGCGAGATCGAGCCGTCGGCACGCTGGCCCGGGTGATCCGCGACAACAGCGGCGCAGACGTGCGCGACGACGTCTTCAGGCTGCCCGGCGCGCCGGTTGTCCAGGAGGGCGGCGTCGGCGCGACCGTGCCCTCGCTGCTGGCGCTGACGCTGGGCGCGCCGGCGAGCTTCGGCACCTTCACACCGGGCGTCGCGCGCACCTACACCGCGGGCACGACCGCGACCGTGACCTCGACCGCCGGCGATGCGGCGCTGACCGTCGCCGGCCCGCAGCACCTGATGAACGGCTCAGCCGCGCTGCCCCAGGCGCTCGTCGTCGGGCCGCTGCCGGCGTGGAGCGGGCCGGCCACCGCGGACACGATGCCGGTCTCGTTCTCGCAGCCGGTCGGCGCCACGGACCCGCTGCGCACCGGGAGCTACTCCGCGACGCTCACCTTCACCCTGTCGACCACGATGCCGTAGGGTCCTGGCGTGCGCTTCGTCGAGGGGCTGGCGACGATCGAGCGCGCCGTGGAGTTCCTGGTCGCGACGCTGCCGGGCCGGCTGGTCGCGGCGACGCTGGCGCTCTGCACGGCCGCCTCGTTCCTCGACATCGGCGTCTCCTACGAGGCGCGCGCGTTCGTCGGCGCGGGCCTGGCGGTGGCGGCGAGCGTGGTCAGCGAGCTGGCGTTCGGCACATTCATGCGCGTCGGCTCGGCGTGGCCGGCGCACTGGTGGCGCGCGCTGCTGCGCGGCGTCGGCGCCGTCGGCGGCGCGCTGTTCACGAGCGGCGGGCTCGGCGCGCTCGAGCTCTCACCCTCGGCGCGCACGGCGATGCTGCTGGCGATCGTGTGGATCGCGATCGGCCCGGTGCTGGCCGACGTCGTCGACGCCTACGCGGTCACCGGACACGCGGACGCAGGGCGGGCGCGCGAGGGAGCGGCCGCGCTGCGCGCGGTCCTGGCCGCGGCGGCCGCCGGCGCCCTCGCGCTCTACGGGCTGGCGCAGCTCGTGCCGTGGTGGCTGCCGGCGCTCCCGCTCGGCGCGGCGTGCGTCGCGGGCTGCGGCGAGCTCGACCCGTCCGCCGGCTCACCTCACGCTCCCACGTAGGCCGCGAGGTGCTCGCCCGTGAGCGTCGAGCGAGCCGCGACGACCTCCGCGGGTGTGCCCTCGAAGACGATCCGGCCGCCGTCGTGCCCGGCGCCGGGGCCGAGGTCGATGATCCAGTCGGCGTGCGCCATGACCGCCAGGTGGTGCTCGACGACGATCAGCGACTTGCCGGAGTCGACGAGCCGGTCGAGCAGGCCGAGCAGCTGCTCGACGTCGGCGAGGTGCAGGCCGGTGGTCGGCTCGTCGAGGACGTAGACGCCGCCCTTCTCGGTCAGGTGGGTGGCGAGCTTGAGCCGCTGGCGCTCGCCGCCGGAGAGCGTCGGGAGCGGCTGGCCCAGGCTCAGGTAGCCGAGCCCGACGTCGGCAAGCCGCTCGAGGATGCGGTGCGCGGCCGGCGTGCGGGCCTCGCCGGCGCCGAAGAACTCGGCGGCCTCGGTGACCGACATCGCGAGCACCTCGCTGATGTCGCGGCCGCCGAGGTGGTAGTCCAGCACCGAGGCCTGGAACCGCTTCCCCTCGCAGTCCTCGCAGGTGGTGGCGACGCCGGCCATCATCGCCAGGTCGGTGTAGATGACGCCGGCGCCGTTGCAGCTCGGACACGCGCCCTCGGAGTTGGCGCTGAACAGCGCCGGCTTGACGCCGTTGGTCTTCGCGAACGCCTTGCGGATCGGGTCCAGCAGCCCGCTGTAGGTCGCCGGGTTGCTCCGGCGCGAGCCGCGAATCGCGCCCTGGTCGATCGAGACCACGCCCGTGCCGGCGGGGATCGACCCGTGCACGAGCGAGCTCTTGCCCGAGCCCGCGACGCCGGTGACGACGACCAGCACGCCGAGCGGGACGTCGACGTCGACGTCGCGCAGGTTGTTGGCCGTCGCGCCGCGGATCGGCAGCGTGCCGGTGCGCGTCCGCGCCGTCGCCTTCAGAGCGGCGCGGTCGTCGAGATGGCGGCCGGTGATGGTGCCGCTGGACCGCAGCCCGTCGACGCTGCCCTCGAAGCAGATGGTGCCGCCCGCCGTACCCGCGCCGGGGCCGAGGTCGACGACGTGGTCGGCGATCGCGATCGTCTCCGGCTCGTGCTCGACGACCAGCACCGTGTTGCCCTTGTCGCGCAGCCGCAGCAGCAGGTAGTTCATCCGCTGGACGTCATGGGGATGCAGGCCCGCGGTCGGCTCGTCGAACACGTAGGTGACGTCGGTGAGCGAGGAGCCGAGGTGGCGGATCATCTTGACCCGCTGCGCCTCGCCGCCCGACAGCGTGCCCGACGGGCGGTCGAGCGAGACGTAGCCCAGCCCGATCTCCGCGAACGAGTCGAGGGTCTGCTGCAGCGTCGCGAGCAGCGGCGCGACCGACGGCTCGTCGATGCCGCGGACCCAGCCGGCCAGGTCGCTGATCTGCATGGCGGACACGTCGGCGATGCTGGCCCCGTCGATCTTCGACGAGCGAGCCGCCTGGCTGAGTCGCGTGCCGTCGCATTCGGGGCAGACGGTGAACGTGACCGCGCGCTCCACGAAGGCGCGCACGTGCGGCTGCAGCGCGTCGACGTCCTTGGACAGCATCGACTTCTGGATCTTCGGGATCAGCCCCTCGTAGGTCAGGTTGATGCCGTCGACCTTGATCTTGGTCGGCTCCTTGTGGAGCAGGTCGTGGAGCTCGGACTTGGTGAACTTGCGGATCGGCTTGTCCGGGTCGAAGAAGCCGCAGCCGCCGAAGATGCGGCCATACCAGCCGTCCATGCTGTAGCCGGGGATCGTCAGCGCACCCTCGTTGAGCGACTTGCTGTCGTCGTAGAACTGGGACAGGTCGTAGTCGGAGACCGCGCCCCGGCCCTCGCAGCGCGGGCACATGCCGCCGGCGCGGGTGAAGCTCTTCCGCTCGCTCGTGCGGTTCCCGCGCTCGACGGTGATCACGCCCGTCGCGCGGACCGAGGGGACGTTGAAGGAGAACGCGTTGGGCGGGCCGATGCGCGGCTGCCCGAGCCGGCTGAAGAGGATGCGCAGCAGCGCGTTGGCGTCGGTGACGGTGCCGACCGTGGAGCGGGGGTCGGCGCCGATGCGCTCCTGGTCGACGATGATCGCGGTCGTCAGCCCTTCCAGCACGTCGACGTCGGGCCGCGCCAGCGTCGGCATGAAGCCCTGCACGAACGCGCTGTAGGTCTCGTTGATCAGCCGCTGGGACTCGGCGGCGATGGTGCTGAACACCAGCGAGCTCTTGCCCGAGCCGGACACGCCGGTGAACGCGGTCAACCGGCGTTTCGGGATCTCGACGCTGATGTCCTTGAGGTTGTTGACGCGCGCGCCGTGCACGCGGATCAGGCCGTGGCTGTCGGCCCCGCCTGCCGCGAGGGCGCCGAGCGCGGGAGCGGAGGTGCTCACCGGTCCTGCAGCAGCCCGAGGACGTTGCCGTCGGGGTCGGTGAACGTGGCCACCAGGCGCCCGCCGCCGACGTCGTGCGCCGGCTCCTTCACCGCGGCCCCCGCGGCGGTCACCTCGGCGAGCTTGGCCTCGATGTCCGGCACGTGCCAGTAGGCCACCGGCGTGGTCATGCCCTGCGGCCCACCGCCCGGGACGAGCCCGATGTGCTGGCCCGCGACCTCGAAGCCGACGTAGTAGGACGCGTCCGCCGACGGCGCGACGCCGAGCAGGGCCTCGTAGACCGGCTTGGCCGCCGCCAGGTCGGAAACGGGATGCAGCACGGTCTTGATCCCCTGGGTCATGGTCACTCCTGAACTCGTGGGCATGTTGCCGGTCAGGCTAGTTGCGGCTCGGGACCATGGCTTCTCGATTCCTGCTCGATCCGGTCAGCCCGCCGCCGGGGCGACGATCCGGAACGCCTGGACGCCCTCGCCGCGCTCGATCGCCTCGACGCGGCGCTTCTGCTCGTCGAGGTACTCGGTCAGCGCCTTCTCGAGGCCCTTGCCCTCGGCGAACAGCTCGCACATCTCGGCCACGGGCACGTCCTCGGACGTGACCCGCTGGGAGATCGCCTGCAGCCGGGCGTACCCGGCCTCGAACGTGAGCGCGGTCGGCTCGGTCATGCTGGCTCCTTGTGGTGGACGACGGTGTCGGCGACGCCGTCGTGGAAGCTGAGGGTCACGTGGTCGCCGGGCGCGAGCGCGCGTACGGAGCGCACGACGGCGCCGGCGGCGTCGGTCGGGAGCACCCAGCCGCGCCGGCGCGGGTCGCTCGCGGCGAGCAGCGCGGCCGCGTGGCCGAGCTCGCGCCGGGCGCCGGCGAGCCGCCGCGCGGCGCCCTCGACGGCCCGCTCGCCGGCCTCGCCGACGCGCGGCTCGGCGAGCCGCCGCAGCACCGCGTCGCGGATCTCGCCGCGCAGGCGCGGCAGCGCCCGCCCGTAGTCGTAGACGTGGTCGGCGAGCTCCTTGCGGATACCGGCGCGCAGGCGGGCGGCCTGCTCGGAGGCGGCCTCGCCGCGGCGCGCCAGCGCGGCCGAGAAGCTCGCGACCGACAGGCCGGCCGGCAGCGCCGGCAGGCGCCCCGGCACGCTCGCGAGCCGCTCGCGCACCTGCGCGAGCGCGTGCGCGCGCAGAGCGAAGAACTCGTGCTCGGCCGTGCGCACGGAGCGCGCCGCGCCCGCGACCTGCAGCGCACGCGCGCCGAGGTCGACGTCCGGCATCCGCACGGCCAGCGCGTCGAGCCGCGGCCCGGCGCCGGCCAGCCGTGCGGCGGCGAGCGCCAGGTCCTGCCGCAGCGCCGCCGCGGAGGGCACCGCGAGCTCCGCCGAGCGCGACGGCGTCTGCGAGGACCACGTGACGTGGTTGCACACCGGCACGTTCTTGGTGTGGCCGATCGCGGCGATGACCGGCGTCGCACAGGCCCACACGGCGCGGCACAGGCCCTCGTCGTCGAAGGCCACGAGGTCGTGCACCGAGCCGCCGCCGCGCGCGATGATCACGACGTCGACGAGCGGATGGGCGTCCATCCGCACCAGCGCGTCGACGATGTCGCCCGGGGCGTGCGCGCCCTGGACGACGGCCGCGCAGGTGACCAGGTGCACCGGCGGGAAGCGGTCGGTCAGCGCCTGCACGACGTCGCGCCCGCCGTCCGAGCGCCGCCCGGCGATCACGCCCACGGCGCGCGGGAACGCCGGCAGCGGCCGCCAGCGCGCCTGGTCGCACAACCCCTCGGCGGCCAGCCGGGCGAGCAGCGCCTCGCGCCGGCGCAGCAGCTCCCCCTCCCCCGCGAGCCGCACGTTGGAGACGATCACGTCGAGCTTGCCGGCCTGCGTCCACAGGTCAGGGCGGTCCACCAGCACCTGCACGAGGTCGCCCTCGCGCGGGTGGTGCTTGAGCGGCGCCACCTGCGCGCGGAAGACCTTGCAGGCGAGCTTCGCGTTGCCGTCGGTCAGCGTGAAGAACAGTGCGCCGCCGGGCGAGGACTTCGCGTCCTGCACCTCGCCCTCGACGATCCCGCCGCGCACGGTCCGCAGCGCCGACGCGATCCGCGCCGAGTACTGCGCCACCGTCAGCGCAGCGGGAACGACAACGGGGGACGGCCGCACCCCGGACACGCTAGGGGCGGCGCCGGACGGCACGCGCGTATGACGGGCGCCCCGGACTTTCAGACAACGGTCGGGTGCGCCGCCGCGAAGGCGAACGTAGGGTGACCGCAGGGTGAGGGCCCCATGCGGATGGGCCCTGGGAACGAGAGGGGTGCAGATGCGCAGACGATCGAGGTCGTCTCCGGCGTCTCGGGCGTCAGCTGCGATCCCGACGACGGCAACGTGCGGCGCAACGCGCCGCTGCACCTGCAGTACGCCACCACGTGCCCGGCGGTGTTCGACGCGCGCGGGATCACGTTCGGGACCGGCGGCTCGGCGGCGCTCAACGGCTACGTGGCGATGATCCCGGGCGTCACGACCGCGAACCGGCAGACGCTCACGCTGGCCAACACGAACACCTACGGCGGCATCGGCGGCGGCGACGCGACGACCTCGGGCGGCAGCCCGCAGGGCCCGCTGATCAGCCCGCACGAGCTCGGCCACTCGCTCGGCGGCCTGCAGGACGAGTACCCCTACAGCGCCCGCAACGTCCCCGGCGGCAAGTACACCGGCGGCGAGCCGAGCTCGATCCACCACACGATCATGACCGAGCAGCAGATGCTCGACACGCACTCGAAGTGGTGGCGCCGGCTCGGCGAGGAGTCCGAGGCCGGCGGCCGGATCGGCCGCTACGAGAGCGGCAACCTGTTCTCGTCGGGCATCTGGCGCCCGAGCGAGCACTCGATCATGCGCTGGCTCGGCTATCACTACGACCAGATCGGCCGCGAGAAGATGACGCAGCGGATCTCCGGCCGGCGCGCCACCAACGCGATGGCGCTGGTCTCGACGCCGCCCGGCGCTGTCGGCCTCGACGCCCACGCCGGTGACGCCCGCGATCACGTCCGCGACGCCCAACGACGAGCCGGTGGGGCGCGACGAGGTCGTGTTCGTGGAGACGCCGCACCCGGTCGACCACGTGCTCGACGTGGCCTGGAGGCTCGACGGACAGGCCGTGCCGAACCCGTACGACAGCCGCAACTTCAGGCTGTCGGCGTTGAGCGCCGGCACGCACACGGTGAGCGCGACGGTCACCGACCCGGCGGCGCCGGACGTCGCGTCCGCGACCCGCACCTGGACCGTCGACAACACCGACCCGACGACCACGGCGCAGCTCTCGCAACCGCTCACGACCGTGCCGGACTCGGAGACCCACAACGTCTACTTCGAGCAGTTCACGATGGGCCTCACCTCGCACGACGACATGCCGGGCTACGTCGTCAGCGAGTTCCGTCTCGACCACGACGGCTGGTTCAACTACTTCGGCTGGCCGGACACGCCGGACGGCAGGCCGTTCCTGTTCACGCCGCGCGGCACCGACATCAAGAACCTGACCTACGGCAGCCTCGTCGTCGACGGCGGCGTGACCTGCCTCACAGGCGCGACGGTGGGCGGCGACGTGGTGGTGCGCAGCGGCGGCTCGTTCGTGGCCGACCACGGGACGATCAACGGCTCGGTGACCGGCGACCACGCCGCCTCCGTGCAGCGTCGGACTTCGGCGTCGACAATCACGTCGGCGGCCCCAAGGACGGCGAGTGCGCGGGGCTGACCGGCGCGGCGCGGCGCTGACGGTCGCCGACCCGAGCACGACCGCGACCGGGCACCTCGTCAACGGCATGTTCAGCCTGCCGCAGCCGCTGAAGGTCGGTGGGTCGGCGTTGCCCGCGACGGTCAAGACCTACAGCGCGCCTGTCAGCCACGACACGGCGCAGATCTCGTTCTCGCAGTCGATCGGTTCCACCGACGCGCTGCGGACCGGGACCTACGCCAAGACGCTGACGTTCACGCTCTCGACCACGAATGCCTAGATCGACATGCCGCCGTCCACCGGGACGGCGGCACCGGTCATGAACGAGCTCGCGTCGGAGGCCAGGAACAGCGCGACGCGCGCGATCTCCGCGGGCGCGGCGTGGCGCGCCAGCGGGATCATCCGCTCGAAGATCGCCGCCGCGGCCGCCTCCTCGCGGCCGGTGGCGACGGTCTCGATGCGGTGCTGGAACGCGTTGTCGACCGGCCCCGGGTGGATCGTGTTCACGCGGATGCCGCGCGCAGCGACCTCCTTGGCCGCCGTACGCATCAGCCCGACGACCGCGTGCTTGGACGTCGCGTAGGCCGCGATGCCCGCATCGGAGGTCAGGCCCACGACGCTCGAGTTGATGATCAGCGAGCCGCCGTCGCGCATCGCCGCGAGGGCGTGCTTGGCGACGTGGAACGCGCCGCGCACGTTGACGTCGAGCACGTGCGCGAACACGGCCTCGTCGTAGTCGGCGACGCTCGCGACCTCGCCGAACACGCCCGCGTTCGCGAACGCGACGTCGAGCCCGCCGAAGCGCTCGACGGTCAGCGCGACCGCCCCGCGCACGGCCGCCGAGTCGGTCACGTCGGCGACCGTCCCGATGGCGCCCACGGCCTGCGCGACGCGCTCGACCGCCGCGCGCTCGACGTCGGAGATCACGACGCGCGCGCCGGCCTCGACGAACGCACGTGCGGTCGCCGCGCCGATCGAGCCCGCGCCGCCGGTGATGAACGCGACCTTGCCGTCCAGCCTCACCGCTCGACCTCGCGCAGCACGTCGACGAGGTAGCCGATGTGCGCGGCCATCGCGCGCTCGGCGGCCGAGACCTGGTGGCGGCGCACGGCGCGCACGATCGCCCGGTGCTGCTCGAGGATCGCCTCGGCGTCGACCTTGATCGAGATGTGGGCGATCAGCGAGGGCTGCAGAACTTCGAGGATCCAGCCGGTGAGCGCGAGCAGCAGCTGGTTGCCGGACGCCTCGGCGAGCGCGCGGTGGAAGCGCCCGTCGGCCGCGTTGAACGGGTCGCTGCCCGGGCGGTGGCGCTCGGCGTCGGCGATCGCCTGCTCGAGCCGCGCGATCGCGGCTTCGTCGGCCGCGGCCGCCGCGCGCCCGGCGATCGGCACCTCGAGCGAGAGCCGCGCGTCGAGCAGCTCGTCCATCGAGATCGACTTCGCGGCCAGCATCAGCGCGATCGACTCGGAGACGTTGCGGCTCAGCCCCTCGCTTGGCGTGCGCGCGACGAAGACGCCGCCCATCCGCCCGCGCCCGACGCGGATCAGGTGCGAGGCCGACAGCAGCCGCAGCGCCTCGCGCAGCGTCGGGCGGCTGACGCCGAACTCGTCGGCCATCTCCTGCTCGGTCCCGATGCGGTCGCCGGGCTCGAGCTGGCGCTGCGCGACCCAGCGGCGGATCTCGACCGCGATCTCCTCGCTGGCACCGCTGGACTGGCGCTTGTACTGCCCCGGTGGCCGCTGGCGGGAGCTCGCCATGTCGCAATCCTACGCGACGCTAAAAGGCCAAACGTTTTGCAGTATGGTTCCCGCGTGACCGTTCGCGACGCCACCTTCGACGTGTTGCGCCGGCTGGGGATGACGACGATCTTCTCCAACCCGGGCTCGACCGAGGTGCCGTTCCTGTCCGGGCTGCCGGCGGACCTGCGGTTCGTGCTGGCGCTGCACGAGGGGTCGGTCGTCGGCATCGCCGCGGGCTACGCGCTCGGCCGCGAGGCGCCGGCGCTGGTGCTGCTGCACTCGACGCCGGGGCTCGGGAACGCCGTCGCCACGCTCGCCAACGCGCGCGCCAACCGCGCGCCGCTGGTGGTGATCGTCGGCCAGCAGGATCGCCGCCACCTGGCCCAGGATCCGTTCCTGGCCGGGCGCCTGGACGGGCTGGCCGGCGAGTACCCGGTTCAGACCGACCAGCCGGTGCGCGCGCAGGACGTGCCGGGCGCCGTCGCGCGCGCCTACCACGCCGCCGAGACCGCGCGCGGGCCGGCGCTGGTGATCGTCCCGATGGACGACTGGCTCGAGCCGGCGCCCGCGCCGCACGAGATCCTCGGACCGGTGCAGCTGCTGCGCTCGGCGGCCGCGGACGCGGCGGCCGTCCAGGCGCTCGCGGCGCTGCTCGACGACGCCCGGGCGCCCGCGATCGTGGCCGGCGCCGATGCAGACTGGAGCTCGCTGGTGGCGCTCGCCGAGCGCCTCGCGTGCCCCGTGTTCCAGGAGGCGTTCGGCGGCGCCGCAGGCTTCCCGCAGGACCATCCGCAGTTCGCCGGGCACCTGCCGGCGCGCCGCGCGCGGCTGCGCGACGTGCTGGCGCCCTACGACGCGGTGCTCGTGGTCGGCACCGGCGCGCTGCGCCAGTACGCGTACGATGCGGGCCCGCTGGTGCGCGAGCGCACCCACCTCGCGGTCATCACCCAGGACCCCGAGGAGGCGCACCGCAGCCCCGCCGACATCGCCGTGCTGGGCGACCCGGGCGCGCTCTGCGGCGCGCTCGCGGCGGCCGTCGACGGGCGCGCCCAGGCGGCCGTCGCGCGCCCCTCCCTCCCCGCCCCCGACCCGCGCGAGCCGCTGCGCGCCGGGCACGTGCTGCAGGCGCTGGCCGAGCGGATGCCGCGCAACGCCGTGCTCGTCGAGGAGGCGCCGTCCAACCGCCCGGAGCTGCACGCGCGCATCCCCGCCACCACGCCCGGCGGCTTCCTGAGCGCGATGGGGCTGCTCGGCTTCGCGCTGCCGGCGGCGATCGGGCTGCGGCTCGCGCGGCCCGACCGGCCGGTGCTGGCGGTCGTCGGCGACGGCGCGTCGCTGTACCAGATCCAGGCGCTGTGGAGCGCGGCGACCTACCGCGCGGGCGTGCTGTTCGTGGTGCTGCGCAACGGCGGCTACGCGATCATGGACCGCCTGGCCGAGCGCAACGGGCGCCCCGGCCCGTGGCCGGCGCTCGACGCGATCGACCTCTGCGCGCTCGCGCGCGGCTTCGGCGTCGAGGCGACGCGGGTGACCACGCACGCGGCGCTGCTCGAGCGCCTGAACGCGCTGCTGCCGGCGCTCGCCGAGCGCTCGACGCCGGTGCTGCTGGAGGTGGCGGTCGCTCAGGACGCCACCTTCGACGCCTGATTCATCGCCTCGAGGATGGCGTGCGAGCGCAGCGCAGCGCCCGCGAGCTCCGCCGAGACGCGGCCCTGATGGAGCACCACCACGCGGTCGCACAGCGCGACCAGCTCGTCGATGTCGGTGGAGCAGATCAGCACCGGCGCGCGCGCCGCGGCGATCGAGCGGATCAGCGCGTGCATCTCCTCGTTGGCGCCGACGTCCACGCCGCGCGTGGGGTCGTCGAGCAGCATCACCGACGGGCGCGCGTCCAGCCACTTGGCGAACACGACCTTCTGCTGGTTGCGCCGGAGAGCCGCCCGACCGCCTGGTCGACCGAGGCGGCGCGGATGCGCAGCGCCTTGACGTGCTCGCGCGCGCGCCGGCGCAGCTCGCGCGAGCGCACCACGGGGCCGTCGGGGCGAGTCCCACGGCGCGGATCTGGCCGACGTTCTCCCACAGCGGCTTGTCGAGCATCAGGCCGAGCCGGCGGCGGTCGCCGGTCACGAGCGCCACGCCGGCGCGGATCGCGCGCCGCAACCCGTGCGGCACCTCGCGTCCGCTGCGCCGCACGACGCGCCCGCGGTCCGGCCGGCGCAGGCCCGCGACGAGCTCGAGCACCGTGTGGTGGCCCGCACCCGCCACGCCCGCGAGGCCCACCACCTCGCCCGGCTCGACCACGAGATCCAGCGCCTGCAGGCGCCCGTCGACCGCGGCGCCGGCCAGCTCGAGGCGCCCGGCGGCCGCGATCGGGTCGCGCAGCGCGGGCTCGGCCGCCTCGGCGCGCTCGCCCAGCATCGCCTCGACGATCGCCGGCACGGTCAGCGCGGACTTCGGCCGCGCCGCCATCGCGACCTCGCCGTCGCGCAGCACCGTGACCTCGTCGCACAGCGCCATCACGTCCTCGAGGATGTGGGTGACGAACACGACGCCGACGTCGCGGTCGCGCAGCACGCGCAGCATCTCGGTGCTCGCCGCGCCGAGCGCCGACGTCGGCCTCGTCGAGGATCAGCACGCGCGGCTCGGTGAGCCACGCCTTGGCGATCTCATCGCCATCTCCTGCGCGAAGTTGGTCGTCGTCGTCGGGTAGACGAACGCGACCTTGACCGACTTGGCTCCGGCGCCGGCGCCGCCAGCGCGACCGCGGTGAGGATCACGGCGCCAGTCGCGCTGCCGCCGCGCAGCGGCGTGCCGCCGATCACCGCGGCGGCGATCGCGGTCAGCTCGAAGCCGGTCCCGATGTTCGGGTCGCCGGAGATGAAGAAGCTCAGCCCGAGCATCCCGGACAGGCCGCACAGCCCGCCGACCAGGACCAGCGTCTGCACCCGCACGCGCGGGATCGAGATGCCCGAGACCGTCGCCGCCTCGGGGTTCGAGCCGATCGAGCGCACGCGGTAGCCGTAGGGCGTGAAGCGCAGCACCGCGGTCAGCGTCGCCGCGGCGCCACGAGCACCCACACGCTGACCGGGACGCCCAGCAGGTCTCCGCCCAGGAACGTGAAGAAGCTGTTGGACGCCGGCAGGCCGGTCACCTGCTCGCCGCCGCTGAGCGCCTGCGAGAGCCCGCGGTACATGCTCAGCGTGGCCACGATGGCGGGGATCGCGATGTACTTGCACGAGCACCGCGTTCAGCAGCCCCATCGCGCAGCCGAGCAGGATCCCCGCGAGCGCCGCCAGCCACGGGTTCATGCCGTGCTGCATGAACAGTGCGGCCGAGATCAGCGTGAGCCCGAACATCGAGCCGACGGACAGGTCGATCTCGCGCATCGAGATCAGGAACGCCATGCCCGCGGTAGAAATGAGGCGCGCGTCAGGCGGCCGGCGTATGGCGGCCGTGGTTGCTGAACCGACCCCGGCTTATGCGGCGAACGTGTCTGCGTGGCCACGCGCCCAGTCGGCGAAGCTGCTCGGCGGGCGTCCGGTGACGGCGCGGACCGTATCGACCACCCGCGAGTCGTCGAACTCGCCGTCGCTGAAGAAGCGGAACAGCGCGTCGGCGATCGGAGCGGGCGTCCCGGCGGCCAGCATCTCCGCCCGTGCCGGCGCGTCGGCAAGCGGCTCGAAGCGCAGCGGCCGGCCCAGCGCCTCACGGAGAATTGCGACCTGGCGGGCAGGCAACAGCGCCTCCGGTCCGCTCAGCTCCAACTCCGGGCCCGCGCCGTCGATCAGAGCGACGGCGGCGACGGCAGCGATATCGGCGGGATCGATCGCAGCGATCGGCACATCTGGCCACGGCGCGCGCACGACGTCGCCGTGGCGGAGCTGATCGCGCCAGCGCAGCGCGTTGGACTGAAAGCCGCTGGGCCGCAGGATCGTCGCGTCCAGCCCGCACGCGCGCACGGCTGCCTCGGCGTCGAGCCACATTCGCGTGACGGCATTGTCCGGCTTGCCCCCGATGACGCAGCGCGAGGTGAGCAGGACGACGCGCCGCGCGCCGGCACGCTCGATCCGCGCGACGATCCCCGGCATGTCGCTCCAGCCGCCGAGCAGGAACACGGCGTCTACGCCGTCGAGCGCGGGCGTCAGCGATTCGGGCAGCTCGAGATCGCCGGCCACGACGTCGGCGGGCAGCGAGACGCGCGCGGGTTCGCGCACGACCGCGCGGGCCGCCGCGCCGCGGGCCGCCAGCGCTGCGACGACCTCGCTGCCGACGTTCCCACTCGCTCCGGTCACGAGGATCATGAGAGCGCCTCCACGAGCGATTCGCCGCCGCTGAGCTCGAGCACCGCTCCGGTCACCTGCGGATTCGTCATCAGGAACAGCGCGGCATGGGCGATGTCCTCCGGCTGCCCCATCCGGCCGACCGGCATCGCGGCGGCCACGCGGCGCCGCAGGTCCTCGCGCTCGGAGTCGGAGAGCCCGCCCCACATCTCGCTGTCGGTGTAGCCGGGGCGAATCGTGTTGACGCGCAGCGGGCCGAGCTCGAGCGCCAGCGCGCGCGTGAGGCCCTCGACCGCCGCGAACGCGGCGGTCACCATCGCCGCGCCGCGCGGGGGTCGCACGACGGCGACGCCGGTGATGAATGTGATCGAGCCGCCCGGCGGCATGCGCGGCGCGGCGTAGCGGGCACACAGCCACGCGCCGAAGAACTTCCCGTCCAGGAACGTCCGCGCCTCTTCGGGCTCCTGCTCGAGCAGCGGGCCTGGCGTGCCCGGCGACGCCGTCACGAGCAGGTGGTCGAGCGTGCCCACCTCCTCGAACAGTGCCCGCACGGAGGCGGCGTCGGTGACGTCGACCTGGAAGTCCGACTCGGCGCGGCGGCCGGCCGAGACGACGTCGAAGCCCTGCTCCTTGGCCAACTCGACCGTGGCGCGGCCCATCCCGCTCGTTCCTCCCACGACGACCAGCTTCATGACGTCACCTCCATCACTGCTTTGCCGTTGAGCCGCCGCCCGCGCAGCAGCTCGATCGCCTCGTGCACGCGCTCCCAGGAGCCGTGCCAGCCGACCTGCGCGTCGATGCCGCCGTCGGCGAGCAGCGCTGCAAGATACGCGAGGTCGGGTCCGAAGCCGGCGCCGACGCCGAACGCCTCGATCGTCGTGCCGCCGCGCACCCGCGCCGCCTCGAAGTCGATCGTGGTCGGCTCGAGCGACGCCATCCCGATGCTCAGCGCGATGCCGCCGGGCTCGAGCCGCGCCAACGCCTCGGCGAGCAGCGGGCCGCCGACGTTGTCGAGCACGGCGTGCACGGGGGCCACGCCGGTGAGCGTGTCCGTGACCTCGGCGGCGCCGAGCGCGCCGGCACGCTCCGGCCTGCCGCTGGCGGCGACCACGATCGCGCCGGCCCGCGCGGCGAGCTGGACGGCGAACCCGCCGACGCCACCCGACGCGCCGGTCACGAGCACGCGCCGGCCCAGCACGCTGCCGAGGCGCCGGACGGCGCGCAGCGCGGTCACGGCGGCGACGGGCAGCGCCGCCGCCGCGGCGAGCTCGACGCCGTCAGGCAGCACGGCCAGCTCGACGGTGTCGACCGCGCGACGCTGCGACCACGCGCCGCTCCATCCGAACGTGACGACGCGGGCTCCGGCCGGTGGGCCGCTGCCGTCGGCGGCCGCTTCGAGTACCGTGCCGGCGGCGTCCCAGCCGGGCACGTCCCCGGGGGAGCGGCGTGAGATGAAGGCGACCTCACCGAAGTTCAACGACGCGGCGTGAACCGCGACAAGCGCTTGTGACGGCCCCGGAACTGGATCGGCGGTCTCACCGAGGCGCAGGCCGTCCGGGGCGCCGGGGTCGTAGAGGAGAGCGTGCATTGCTACAGAGCCTCGCGCGAATGCCGCGCCGCGACCAATACCCCTTGATATAACCGCCGGTTATGGACGTGCACTTGCGCGACCTGCGCTACTTCCTGGCGGTCGCGCGCGAGCTGAGTTTCACGCGCGCGGCGGAGACGCTGTACATCAGCCAACCCGCGCTGTCCAAGCAGATCCGCGCGCTCGAGCGCCAGCTGCGCGTCTCGCTGTTCACCCGCGAGCGGACCGGCGCGCGACTCAGCCGCGCCGGCAGCGAGCTGGTGCCGTTCGCCGAGCGCATGGTCGCCGAGTGGGAGGCCGCCAAGGCGGCGCTCGCGCGCGCGAGCGACTCGCGGCTCGTGCTCGGAATGCACACGAGCCCGGGTCGCCGGCTGCTCCCCGAGGTGCGGGCGAGGCTCGTCGCCGCCTGCCCCGATGCCGCGCTCGAGCTACGCCAGGTCACGTGGGGCGACCGCACCGCCGGGCTGGCCGAGCGCGCGACCGACGCCGCGTTCCTCTGGTTGCCGCTGCCGCAGCCGCCGTACCGCTGGGTCACGATCGCCCGCGAGCCGCGGCTCGTCGCGATGGCCACCGGCCACCCGCTCGCCGCCCGCGAGAGCGTTGCGCTGGCCGACCTGCTCGACGAACCGTTCCTCGCCCTCCCCGCCAGCGCGGGACCGCTGCGCGACTACTGGCTCGCGCTCGAGGAGCGCGGTAGCCACCCGGTTCGGGTTGCCGCCGAGATCAACGACACCGAGGAGACCTACGAGGCGGTCGCCAGCGGGATCGGCATGTGCCTACTCGCCGCCGGCAACGCTCCGATCTTCGCCCGCGGCGAGGTCGTCATGCTGCCCGTCCGCGACCTCAGCCCCGCCGAGCTCGTCCTGGCCTGGCACGAGCGCCACTGCCCGCCATTGCTGGAGACGTTCGTCGGCCTCTGCGCAGACGTCGTCGGTCGTGGTCCGAACTCCCGCCTCAAAGTGTCAAATGTTTAGGATATAGCGATGGAACCGAGCGCTCGCGGCCGCGAGCTCGTGCGCGGCGCCTACGACCTCCACATCCATGTCGACCCGGACGTGGTGGGGCGCATCGTGGACGACGTCACGCTGGCGCAGCGCTGTGCGGAGCTGGGGCTGGCCGGCTTCGCGCTGAAGTCCCACTACACCTCGACGGCCGAGCGCGCGCGGGTCGTCAACCGGGCGGTGGCCGGCGTGCGCGCGGTCGGGACGATCGTGCTCAACCGCGCGGTCGGCGGGCTCAACCCGCTTGCCGTGGAGATCGCCGCGCGCGAGGGCGCCCGGATCGTCTGGCTGCCGACGGTCGATGCACTCAACGAAGCCGGAGCGCGCAACCGCGAGTACGCTCATCCGCCGATGTGGGTGCGCATCCAGCGCGAACTGCGCGACACCGGGCTGGAGATCGCGCCGGTCGAGGTGGTGGGCGAGGATGGTCCGCTGCCGGAGCTCGAGCAGGTGATCGAGGTCGTCGCGCGCCACCAGCTCGTGCTCGCGACCGGGCACCTGAGTCGCGACGAGATCTTCGTCGCGGTCGACGCCGCGCTGGCCGCGGGCGTGCGCGACGTCGTGGTCACGCACCCGGAGTTCCCCGCTCAGGACCTTTCGCTCGCCGACCAGGCGGCGCTGGCCGCGCGCGGCGCGTGGCTCGAACGGTGCTTCACGACGCCGCACACGGGGAAGTGCACGTGGGAGCACGTCTTCGCGGGCATCCGGGCCACGGGGGTGGAGCGCAACCTGCTCTCCACCGACCTCGGCCAGCCGGCCAACCCACCGGTCGAGGACGGGCTCGCCCTGTTCGCCGACCGCCTGCTCGACGCGGGCTTCACCGAGGAGGAGATCCGTACCATGACGGTTGTCAACAGCGCGCAGCTCGCGGGATGAGCCGGCGCGTCCTGGTGATCGGCGCGCACTCGGCCGACTTCGTGTGGCGCGCCGGGGGCGCCGTCGCCGTCGCGACCCGGGCCGGCGGCACCGCGCGCGTGATCGCGCTCAGCTACGGCGAGCGGGGCGAGTCCGGCGAGCTGTGGAAGGAGCCCGGGCAGACGGTCGAGCACGTCAAGCGCGTGCGCCACGCGGAGGCCGCGACCGCCGCCGCCGCGCTGGGCGCGGACTTCGTGGGGCTGGACTTCGGCGACTACCCGCTCGAGGTCGGGCCGGAACGGCTCGCGCAGGTGGTGGACGCGATCCGCGAGTTCGCGCCCGACGTGCTGATCACGCACACGGACACCGACCCGTTCAACCCCGACCATCCGGTCGCCTGCCAGGCCGTCACGCGCGCGCGCTCGCTCGCCGCCGGCGCCGGCGTGGCGAGCGCGTTCGCCGCGATCGCGCCACCGCAGCTGTTCCTGTTCGAGCCCCACCAGCCCGAGCTGTGCAACTTCACGCCGACGACGTTCGTGGACATCACGCCGGTGTTCGCGGCCAAGCAGGAGGCGATGGCCGCGATGGCCGCGCAGAGCTACCTCCAGACCTACTACGCCCAGCGCGCCGAGCAGCGCGGCAACCACGCGCGCCGCGCGTCGGGCCGCGCCGGGGTGCGCTACGCCGAAGCGTTCATGCGCGTGCTCCCGCAGGTGGTGGACGAGCTGTGAACGGCGAGTTCGCGCGGCTCGGCACCGCCACCGTCTACGAGGCCTCGGGCCGGCAGGGGCTGATCGACATCGACCTCGTGCAGGTCGTCCCCGGCTCGCGCGCGGCGGGCCCGGCGCGCACCGTGCGCTGCGGGCAGGACGACAACCTCGCCGTGCACGCCGCGATGGCGCGGCTCGCGCCGGGCGAGGTGCTGGTGCTGTGCATGCCCCGGCCCACGCCGGTGGCGCTGCTCGGGGACCTGCTGGCGACCCAGGCCCAGGTCCACGGCGCGGCGGCGGTGCTGGTCGACGGCGCCGTCCGCGACATCGAGGAGCTCGCGCAGCTGGGGCTGCCGATCTGGGCGCGCTGGGTCCGCGTGCGCGGCGCCGAGAAGGCCGACCACGGCTGGCACGACGTGCCGGTGAACGTCGGCGGCGCGGAGATCGCGCCCGGCGACATCGTGGTGCTCGACGCCGACGGCGCCTGCGTCGTGGCCGCCGCGCACGCGCGCCGGGTGCTGGCCAAGGCGCACGAGCGCGAGGAGCGCGAGCGCGTCAAGCGCGAGCTGCTGCAGGCGGGGGCGCTGTCCTACGACCTCGACGGGCTGCGCCCATGACGGACCGCGCGGCAGCGGCGCGGCATGACTGACCTCGCCCACATCCACCACGTCGAGCTGCTGACGCCCGCGCCGGACGCGTCGCTGGAGTTCTTCACCGGCGTGCTCGGGATGGAGATCGAGTCGCGCGCCGGCCAGTCGGTCTTCCTGCGCGGCTGGGGCGAGTACCAGCCGTACAGCCTCAAGCTCACGGAGTCGCGCAGCTCGGGGCTCGCGCACCTGGCGCTGCGCGCCTGCTCGCCGGACGCGCTGGCCCGCCGGGTCGCCGCGATCGAGGCCGCGGGGCTCGGCGAGGGCTGGCACCAGGGCGACCACGGACACGGCCCCGCCTACCGGTTCCGCGACCCCGACGGGCACGCCTTCGAGGTCTTCTACGAGTCCGCGCGCTACGCAGCGCCCGCACACCTGCGCGCCTCGTGGCGCAACCAGCCCGCGCGCTACACGGGCCGCGGCGCGTGCGTCAAGCGCCTGGACCACGTCAACCTGCTGGCCTGCGACGTCGCCGCCTGCCGCGCGTTCGCCGTCGACACGCTCGGCTACCGCCACTACGAGGGGATCGTGCTCGACGACGGCCGCGAGACCGGCGCCTGGCTGAGCCTGACGATCGCCGCGCACGAGCTGATCTACGTCCACGACGCGCGGCTCGCCGGCAACCGCCTGCATCACCTGGCGTTCTGGGTCGACACCCGCGAGGAGTGCCTGCGCGCCGCCGACATCTTCGTCGACGGGGGCGTGCACATCGAGGCCGCGCCGTCCAAGCACGGCGTCGCCGCCGGCTTCTTCCTCTACGGCTTCGAGCCCGGCGGCAACCGCATCGAGGTGACGACCGGCGGCTACTTCGTCTACGACCCCGACCACGAGCCGGTGATCTGGACCCAGGCCGAGCGCGCACGCGGCCAGTTCTGGGGCGTCAAGACCGTCGAGAGCTTCCACTACTACGGCACGCCGCCGGCGGGCGCCGACCGCGAGTACGCGCTCGCGGCCGGCGTCGCGGCGCCTACGGCTGGGTCGTCGACAGCGTGAACGTCAGCGTCTTCGCGTAGGTGCCGGTGCGCAGCGCGTCGGTGGCGCCGATGTGCTGGGAGAACTGGAGCGTCCGCACCTCGTTGGTGACCGGACCGCCCCACGCGTGCAGCGCCAGCGGCGTGGCGCCGATGTCGGCGAGCGCGCCGTCATCGCGCGCCTGCAGCGGCGATGGCAGCGCGAAGCTCCCGTTGACCAGGTGGCCCGGGTTGGGACCCGGATCGGCGACCGACAGCGTCGCGTCGCCGGCGCTCGAGAGCACCGTCGCCGTCGTCGACGCCAGGTAGTCCTTCGCCACGCCGGGCGTGAACGCGCCGAACGCCGTCGGCGCGCCGAGCGTGAGCGACAGTGTCGGTGGGACCGTGCCGTCGATCGGGCCCGTGCCGCCGGTCTCGGTGACCGCGACCTGCCGGAGCTTGGCGATCGCCGTCGCCATGTCGCCCGTGTAGAGGGCGTGCTCGGCGTCCGCGGACAGCTTCGACGTCGCCTGGCCGATGCCGTCGCGGATCATCGCGGCCTGGGCGAGGTCGCGCGCGACCGACACCACGAGGTCCTGCCCTGCCCAGGTGCCGCCGGAGACGCCCGCGAGGTGGTTGAACACGTCGACGCCGTTCTTGACCGAGCCGTCGGGGTTGAAGTCGTCGGCGGCCAGCAGGCCGTCGAGCCCGCTCACCCCCTGCGCCTGCGCCGCCTGCAGCCGCGCCTTCGCCGAGTCGGTGCGCAGGCCCCAGCCGTACGGGAACTGCGGGTCATAGCTCGCGTCGCCGACGTTGATCGGCAACTGCGCCATCGACCTCGCCCACGTCATCGGCAGGCGGCCGGTGAACGGCACGTCGCCGAACAGCGTGTCGGCCACGCCCGCGCCCTCGGAGCCCGGGAGCCACGAGGCGACGAGCGCGCCGATCTCCGCGAGCTTGTCCGAGACGAGCATCGGGCGCCCGGACACGACCAGCACCGCGCACTTCATCGCGCCGCACACACGGTCGATCGCCGTGCGGTCGGCCGCCGAGAGCGACAGGTCCGCGCGGCCGTTGCCGATGTCGCCGACGCCCTCGGCGTACGGCGTCTCCCCCACCACGACGACGCCGGCGTCATAGCCGGCGGTGGCGGCGCTCGCGTCGCGCGAGTAGGTGATCGACGCGTTCGGCGCGACCTGCTGCATGCCCTGCAGGATCGTCGTGGCGCCGGGCGTAGTGGCGCCCGAGCCGCCCTGCCAGGTGACGGTCCAGCCGCCCGCCTGGTTGCCGACGTCGTCGGCGTTCGAGCCCGCGACGTAGAGCTTGGCGGTCTTGCTCAGCGGCAGCACGCTCGCGTTCTTGAGCAGGACCTGCGACTCGGCGGCGGCCCGGCGCGCCACCGCGCGGTGCTGGGCGTCACCGAACTCGGCCTGGTGCGTGCGATCGGCGAACGGGTGCTCGAACAGCCCGAGCTTGAACTTCTGGGTCAGGATGCGCCGCACCGCGTCGTCCACGCGCGCCTGGGTCACGCGCCCGGCGCCGACCTCGTTCGTCAGCGCCGACTCGAACGTCGGGTACTGGTACGGGACCATGATCATGTCCAGCCCGGCGTTGATCGACGTGCGCACCTGATAGGCGTAGTCGCCGCCCGGGATCTGATCGATCGCCTGCCAGTCGGAGATCACGAAGCCGCCGAACCCCTGCTGGCCCTTGAGCCAGTTGGTGATCAGGTCCTGGTTGGCGTGCATCTTCAGCGCGCCGTTCGGATAGAGCACGCTCGAGTAGCTCGGCATCACCGAGCCGACGCCGCGCCGGACGGCCTCGGCGAACGGCGGCAGGTGCAGCGTCGCCATGTCGGCCAGCGGCGTCACGCCCTGGTCGATCTTGTAGGAGCCGGTCGTGCTCGACCCGTAGGTCGTCCCGCCGTCGCCCGCGAAGTGCTTGGCGGTCGCGAGTACGCCGTTGTCCTGCAGGCCGTCGATGATCGTCTCGTCGGCGATCACCAGCGCCGGGTCCTCGCCGAAGCTCTCGTACGTGCGGCCCCAGCGCTCGTCGCGCGCGACGCACAGGCAGGGCGCGAACGCCCACGGGACGCCGGTCGACTTGGTCTCGATCGCGGTGATCGCGCCGGCCTGTCCGACCAGCGCCGGGTCGTGCGCCGCGCCGAGCCCGATGTTGTGCGGGAAGAGCGTCGCGCCGAGCACGTTGTTGTGGCCGTGCACGGCGTCGACGCCGTAGATCAGCGGGATCTGCAGCCGCGTCGCGAGCGCCTGGGTCTGGAAGCCGTCGACCATGTCGGCCCAGCCCTGCGGCGTGTTCGGCGTCGGCGTGGAGCCGCCGCCCGAGAGCAGCGAGCCGAGGTTGTAGGTCGCGATGTCGCCCGGCGAGGCGAGCGCCTGGCGCTCGGCCTGCGTCATCTGGCCGACCTTCTCGGCCAGCGTCATCCGGCTCATCAGGTCGCTGACGCGCTGGTCGACCGGGAGGCTCGAGTCCAGGTACGGGAGGCCGTTGGCGTCGATGATCACGCTGCTCGGCGCGGCCGGCACGCCGACACCGGTGCCGGTGAGCTTGACGTCGATGCGCTCGGCCGCCTCGTTCGCGGAATCGCTGAGCAGGTGCACGCTGAACGACTTGACGGTCCCGCTGGCGGTGCCCGCGTCGAACGTGAGGCTGCCGGACGCGGCGTCGTAGTCGCTGCCCGCGGTCGCCGTGCCGTCGGCGGTGGCGTAGTTGACGGTCACCGCGGTCTTGGACGGCTGGCCGTCGAGCGTCGTCAGCTTGACGCCGACGTCGACCGTGTCGCCCTCGTGCGCGAGGTAGACGCTCTTGTCGGTCGCGACCGAGACCGCCGGCGGCGCGCCGGCGACGCCGTAGACCTGCACGTCGTCCCAGTCGAACGAGCCCTTGTCGCCCGGCGGCACGGTGACCGCGTAGCCCCACATCCTGTTGAGGTTCAGCACGTGGTCGATGCCGCCGACCGGCTGGTAGTCGCCGCGGTAGGAGAGCGTGTTGAACGGGATCTCGACCAGATGCCAGCCGATGGTGTCGTCCAGGAACGACGTGTTCCACAGCTCGGACGCCCCGGGGCCGGTGCCGCCGTCCTTGATCTCGAAGTAGACGCGGCCGGGCGCGGACGAGGAGCGCTGGCGGCCGAAGTACCAGAAGCGGATGCCCGCGAACTGGCTCCAGTCCTGCGGGTCGGCGAAGTCCTGCTGGAAACCGCCGTACTGGCCCGCGGGGATGTCGTAGTCGACCTTCATCGCGTGGTTGTCGGTGGTGCCGTCGCGCGGCTGGGACTCGAGGCTGAGCGCGGGCGGCGCGTTGTTGCCGTTGAACGTGCTGAAGCCGCGCTCGGCGAGCGTCCGCGGGCCCTCGAAGTCCTCGACGTTCACGACCTGCTGGTAGACCTGCACGTCGTCGATCTCGAAGCTGTTGGCGCCGGTGCCGAAGTTCATCGCGAAGCCCCACATCTTCGTGAGGTCGAGGTGGCCGTCGGTGGGGCCGCCGCCCGGCTGGAAGTCCGTGCGCCGGGTGAACTTGGTGAACGGGACGCGGACGAGCTTCCACGCCGTCGAGTCGTCGGTCACGTGCGACTCGAAGAGCTCGGAGTGCTCGCCGTCGCTGCCGCCGTCCTTGATCTCGAACTGGATGCTGTGGCCCGTGTTCGAGCCCTTGAACCAGAACGAGAAGCCGTCGTAGCTGCTCCAGTCCTGCGCGGTCGCGAGGTTGTTGGAGAAGCCGCCGTAGGAGGAGATGTTCGACACGGCCTTCATCGCCTGCGCGCCGGTGGAGCCGGGGCGCGGGTCGGCGACCGGCGTGAGCGCCGGCCGATCGGCGTCGTTCGATCCGAACGTGAACAGGCCGCTGTTGTCGGGGTTCGGCGCGGTCTGGACGTGCAGGTCGCCCTCGAAGCCCGCGACGGTCAGCGTCGCGCCGCTGAACGCCGTCTCGTCGTCGTCGGCGATCGTGACCGTGCTGCTCGCGCGCGGGCCGATGCTCGCGCCGCTCGCGTCGCTGAGATTGAGGCTGAAGGTCTCGTTGGGCTCGTCGATGCCGTCGTCGATCGAGTTCAGCGTGACGGATTTCTCGGTTTCGCCGGGCGCGAAGTTCAGCGTGCCGGAGGCGGCGGTGTAGTCCTTGCCCGCCTCGGCGGTGCCGTCGGCGGTCGCGTACTTGACGCTCACCGGGCTCGTCTCGGCGCGGTTGAGCCGCACGGGGATCGTGACCGTGCCGTCCTTCTCGGGCATCTGGTACGCGGAGGCGGCGGTCGAGACGGCGGTCTGCGTGAACTCGCCGAAGACCTCGAACTCGTAGAGCGAGTAGCCGTACGGGGTCGCGCGCGCGGTGCCGGTGAGCCGCACGTAGCGGCCCGACGCGATCAGGCCGGGGTAGTCGTCGGTGCCGCCGTCGCCGGCGCTCGTCGAGGCCACGGTGGTCCAGGCCGCGCGGTCGTCGGAGACCTCGATCCTGTAGGCGGAGCCGAACGCCGCCTCCCAGTGCAGCGTGATCTCGCTGATCGACGCCTTGGCGCCGAGGTCGAGCTCGAGCGTCTGCGGATCACTGAACGCGCTCGACCAGCGGGTCGTCAGGTCGCCGTCGATCGCGTTGGCGCCGCCGAGGCCGGAGTTCTCCGCCGAGCTCGCCGTCGCCACCGCCCCGCGGGCCAGGTTCGTGGGGGCCGCCCAGGCCCGGGGCGCGAGCACCAGCAGCGCAGCGAGTGCCACAGCAACGAACAGCGGACGTCGCATTCCCTCTCTCCTCCTCCGGACGGCTCAGCCGCTTATACCGGGCCCGAGCGCACGGCGCCACTGGATCGCGGGTCTGCACCCTTTTTGAGGGCGAGATGAGCCCAACGATCCATAGCCCCGCGCCGCCGCGGTGGCCGACACTCAGCTCCCCCGGATGGACTCGCTCGACATCGACGCACTAACCAGCCTGACCGCCACGTTCGGCGCGCTCATGCCGCCTGTGACGGCCCCCGAGTTACCGCTCCAGCTCGCGGTCGACCCGCTCGGCAGCGGCCCGGCGGGGATCGGCGGCGTGGTGGGGATCAGCCATTCCCCGGTGGGCGAGATCCTCGGCCGCCGCATGCGGGCGCTGGCGCGCGTGCGCGTCCAGACGACCGACGAGGCGGGGCTGAGCGCCGCCGTCACCAAGGTCACGGCGTCGGTGCTGGCGGGCGACCGCGCGCAGCAGCGCGCCGACGGGCTGCTGAGCGCCGAGCTGGACGCGATCGGGCCCGAGACGAGCACCGCGGACGGGCAGACCACGCGCTTCGCCCGCGACGTGAGCTTCAAACTGCTGTTCGAGCACCTCGCCCCGCCGACCGACGACGCCGGCGTGATCGACCAGGTCGAGGCGACCGTGTTCGGCGAGAGCGTGGTGGTCTCGGCGCCCGCGCCGCCGCAGCCGTTCGCCGCGCCGTCCGCGCTCGCGCTGCCCGCGTTCGACATCGTCGACGACGTCAAGGCCACGAAGGCCACGCCGTCGGCCTGGGCGTATGACCCGGCGACCGCGCGCTTCACGCAGACGTCCGGCATCTGGGGCGGCACGCGCACCTCCTCGCCCAACAAGCCGGGCAGCTACCTGCTGCTGGCACGCGGCCCGTTCAAGGACCTGCGCTTCGCGGCCACGCTGGGCTCGACGGGCGCGGGGGCTATCGGAATGGTGTTCCGCTACGAGGGGCCGGAGGACTTCTACTTCTTCCTGCTCGGCGGCGACCCCGGCTACCGGCTCCTGGGCCGCAAGGCGGGCGGCTCGTTCGCGACGGTCGCCGAGGCGGACGGCGGGCGCACGCCGGGCACCGCCCACCACGTCGTGCTGACCGCGCAGGGCGCGCAGTTCAGCGTGACCGTGGACGGCGGCGCGCCGCTGACGGGCCACGACACGGCCCACGCGGGCCCCGGGCGCGCCGGCTTCATGTCGCACAACGACGCGCACGGATTCTTCTCGGTCGGCGAGCTGAGCGAGCTCTGAACGTGCCGGCCCTCAGTCCTGCATCACCGATTCGAGGAGGAAGCTGAATGGCGGAGACCTTCGCGCTGGGCTCGCTGGTCATTCCCGGTCCGTACGTGCAGGTTCGAGCGGAGGGGCTCATCGGCGCCCCGTCCGTCTCGACCGGCAACGTCGGGATCGTCGGGACGGCGGCTCAGGGAACCGGGACGACCCGGCTCGTGTCCACCTACGCCGAAGCGCTCGCCGCCTTCGGCCCCTACGACGAGTTCGGCGAGGACGGCAACACGCTCAACCTCGTCCGCGGCCTCGAGGTGCTCTACCGCAACGGCGGCGGCAGCGTGTTCGCGCGCGGGCTCGCCGCCGGCGCCAACCAGGCCGCGTTCACGGCCGCCTTCACCGAGCTGGTCAAGGACGACGTGAACATCCTGATCGCGCCGGAGCTGAGCACGTCGGACGCGCTGAGCGTGCTCGCGCCGATCCTCGAGAGCTCGGAGAACTTCGGTCACGACCTGATCGCCGTGATCGGCTCTGACGTCGATCCGACGACCACCGACGCGCTGACCAAGATCAAGAACCAGGTCCCGACCAACGACCGGATCGTGATGGTGACGCCGGGGTTCACGGCGTTCGACCAGGCGGCGGGCATCAACGTCTCGCTGCCCGGCACCTACTCGGCGGCCGCCGTGGCGGGTCTGCTGAGCACGCTGTCGGTGCAGACCAGCGCGACCAACAAGGAGCTCCCGGGCGTCGTCTCGCTCGCCTACCGCTACTCGTACTCGGAGACCGAGAACCTCGTCAAGGGCAAGCTGCTGGTGCTCGAGCAGCGCGGCGGCGTGAAGGTCGTGCGCGCGCTGACGACCGACGACGGCGCGTTCACGCGCATCACCACCCGGCGCATCGTCGACTTCACGAAGGCCGGCGTGCGCGGCGTGGCGCGGCCGTTCATCGGCAAGCTCAACAACCAGCGCGTGCGGGCGGCGCTGCAGGGCGCGATCGGCGGCTTCCTGACGAGCATGCTCGTCGACGAGGCGCTCGTCGGCTTCAACCTCGCCGTGACGGCCACGCGCGAGGACGAGATCGCTGGCCGGGCGATGGTCAACATCGTCCTGCAGCCGGTCTTCGAGCTCGAGTTCATCCCGATCACCCTGACCCTGGAGTAGCGCGATGGCCAACACGAGCGTGTACACGGGCTCGGACGGCTCGCTGACGCTGTCGGTCCCGAGCGGCGTCGAGGGAGACGCCGCGCAGGCGGTGATCACCGCCTATGACACGGTGACGGTCGGCCGGGTCGAGGACGTCACCGTCGAGGTGATCTCCGAGGTCCTGGCGTTCAACGAGATCGGCCAGCGCTACGCGACCCAGCTGCGGCCGGGCAACGTCTCGATCCGGGGGACGATCGGGCGCGCGTTCATCAACGGCGCGATGCTCAAGCTGTGCCTCGGCGAGGCGGCCGACAACCGGCCTGCCGCGTCGTGGACGCAGCCCGCGTTCAACGTGACGCTGCAGGTCGCCAACAGCGCGGTGCCGGACGTCAACTCGGTTCTGACCCTGCATGACGTGAAGATCGAGAACTGGACGCTGTCGATGCCCGAAGAGGCGTTCGTGATGGAGTCGGCGCGCTTCCAGGCCCTGTTCGTCAGCGTCCAGGATCAGGGGTGATGCTCTCGGCGGAGGAGCTGCTCGCCGGAAGCCGTCTCACCTTCGACGTTGACGTGCCGGGCACGGTGCTGCACCCGGAGGAGCCGGACGCGGCGGACGGCACGGTGCGCCTGCGCCCGTTGACGGTGCACGACCTGCAGCTGATCGCGAGCGCCGCCGGCGCGGACGACAACCTGCTGGCCACGCTGATGGTCCAGCGCGCGCTGGTCGAGCCCGCGCTGAGCGTCGCCCAGGTGGCCGGCGCGCACGCGGGGCTGGTCCAGTTCCTCCTGCACCACGTCAACCGCGTGAGCGGGATCGCCGCGTCCTCGGACGAGCTCGCGCGCGCGGCACAGGCGCCGCTGGCCCGTGCGGCGCTGGCGCTCGAGCGCGCATTCGGCTGGACGCCGGCGGAGGTGAGCGAGCTGACGGTCGGCCAGATGCTCCTGCACCTGCAGCTGCTCGGCGAGGAGGCGCCCGCGGCATGACGCCGCAGGACCAGTTCCGCGCCTTGGCCGGCCGGCTGCGGCAGCCGATCCCGGACCTCGCCACCGCGCTCGCGCGCGCCGAGCAGCTGGCCACCCCCGCCATGTCGCCACTCGGCGGCGGCTCGCCGTTTGCGGTGTTCGCAGCGATGCTGGCGCCGCCTGACCGCGTGCCGGCCGCGCTCGGCGCGTGGCAGCCCGCGGCACCGGACCCGCTGGGACGCGCGCACACGCAGCGACTCGACCAGCGCGGTCCGGGGACGGCCGGGGATCCTGGGCGCCACGCCCCCAGCTTTGAGACGCGTCGGGTGCGCGCGGCGGGCGAGCCGGCGACCCGCGGGCCCGCGGCGTCGCACCTGTTCGGCACGCTCGACGACACGGCGAGCCGCGCTGCGACCGCCACGCGCGGGGATGCCGTCGCCGCCTTCGGCGACCGGGCGCGCGGCACCTCGACCTCATCGCGCCCGGGGGCCACCGCCGCGTCGGGCGACCCGGCGCGCCGCGCGCCGTCCGGCGACCGGGTGATCTCACCGCGCGCGAGCGGCGACGCTGCGGGCGACCTGCCGCCCCGCGTCGCGACCCCGTCGCGCCGTGGCGACACCGCTGCCGGGCGCCGCGCCGCGACCGCATCGCGCCCAGGCGACACCGCCGCCGGCGACCTCTCGCACCGCGCCGCGACCCCGACGCGCCGGGACGACACCGCTGCCGGGCGCCGCGCCGCGACCCCGACCCCACAAACCGCGCCGCGCCCGCCGCACCGCATCGCGCCCAGGCGACACCGCCGCCGGCGACCTCTCGCACCGCGCCGCGACCCCGACGCGCCCCGGCGACACCGCGGCGGCGCTGGGCGGCCTCGCTCCGTTCGGCGGCCCGGAACGCGTCGCGGCGGCGGCGTACCCGGGCGGCCTCGGCCCGTTCGGCCAGGACGCGCGTGCGTCGGCGTCGTCCCTCGCGCCATTCGACGTCCTCGAGCCGGCGACGCGGCGCGCCGAGGCGGCGTCGACCGTTCGGCGCGCGACGACCGGCGCGGGGCACCGGTCCAGCCTCGCTCGCGAACCGGCGGAGTCGCCCGGCTCCGAGGCGTCCGGCGGGCGCGGAACGGCACCGCGCGCGCTCACAGCGGCCGGGGACCCGTTCGACCGGCTCGCGGCGGCGACACCGGCGCCCCGCGACGCCGGGGGGACGCGCGGGGGCACGAGGGCGCGCGACGACGCGGCCATGCCGTCCGGCGAGGCACTCGCTGCGGCGACGCGCCGCGCCGCGCCGTCACTCGCCGCAGCGACGCCCCGCGCCACGCCGTCCGGCGACGCGCCCTCCGCGGCGATGCCCGTGGCCGCGGCAACCGCGCGCCCCGCGGCCGGTCGCGCGGCGACCGTCGACGCCCTGCACGGCCTCGCCGCGCCGCTCGCCGGCGGCCTCGCGGCGTTCGATCCTGCCGCGCTCGCCGCGCTCGTCAACGAGGCGCTGGTCGAGCAGGCCCGCCTGCACGGGGTGGACATCCAGTGAAGGTCAAGCCGGTCATGGACGGCTTCGAGATCCCGCACATCGCGGCGATCGAGACGCTCGAGCGGCGCGACTTCGTGGAGCTGCGCGTGCCCGGGATGACCGGCAGCCTGCTGCAGGACCTCGCGGCGCAGCCGACCCGCGTCGAGATCCGCGGCAGCGTGTTCGGCGACGACGACAAGGACGCGTTCCTGAACGAGGTGCGCAGCCGCTTCGCCGCCGGCGACCCGATCACGTTCGTGGGCGACATCGTCACGGCCACCGAGGTCCAGTACGTCGTGATCGAGACCCTGCACGTCGAGGAGACCGGCACGCGCCCGGACCAGCTCGCGTTCCACATGATCCTGCGCGAGAGTCCGCCGCCGCCCCCGCCCGGCAACCCGCTCGGCGACCTCGACGCCGGCCTGCTCGACCAGGCCGCGGGCTTCGCCGACAGCGTCGCCGGCGCGGCAGGCCTCGTCGACGACCTCGCGGGCGCGATCTCCGCGCTCGGCGACATCCCGAGCTTCGGCGACCCGACGCCGCCGCTGACCGGCGCGCTCGGCGCCGTGACCACCGCCACCGACGGCCTCGGCGACGCGACCGGCCCGCTCAAGGACGCGATCGGATGAGCCCGACGATCACCGAGCAGGCGAACGGGCTCACGCAGGCGATGACGCCGGTCACGAGCCTGCAGGCCGGGCTGCAGGGCGCGGCGACGCTGACCGCCGACTCACCGTTCGCGACCGTCGAGCAGTTCGTCGCGCAGCTCGGCGACACGATGTCCGGCGCGCTCGGCTTCAGCCCTGACCAGGTGCTCAAGCCGGTCACCGCGCTCGGCGGCATGAAGGGCCACCTGCAGGCCCCGCCGACCGGCGCGCTCGACGGCTTCGGCATCAAGATGGAGCAGGCCGGCACGGGCCTCGCGACGGACTTCCCCGCCGCCGTCGCGAAGACCGTCGCGAGCCTCAACGGAATCCTCGACAAGGTCCCGAGCGACCCGAGCGCGCTGGCCAGCCTGCTGCTCGACCAGATCGTCGCGGTGTTCGGCAGCCTCGACGGCCCCGAAGCCGCGCAGATCAAGGCCTGGATCGCGACCGTCGAGGAGCTCCAGAAGCAGCTCGCCCCCGTGATCGCCGCCGCCCAGGGCGCGGGCGACCCCGTCGCGATCGCGGTCTCCGTGATCGAGACGTCGATCCGCGCGGTGGCCGACATCTTCGGGCTGGCCAAGCTCGAGGAGCTGCTGAACTTCTTCGACCGGCTGCTCAAGGACCCGCTGCCGGCGAGCCTGCTGAGCACGATCGACGGCGGCCTGACCGCCGTGAGCAGCGGGTTCGCCGACGTCAAGGCCAAGGCTGCCGGTGACGTCGAGGAGCTGCGCACCGCCGCGCTCGCCGTCGCCGAGCAGCTGCGCCAGTTCAAGGAGCTGCTGCGCCCCGCGATGGGCGTGCTCGTCCAGATCGCCACCGCTCCGATCCTCCAGCCCGGCGCGCTGCAGAAGCTGCTGACCGACGAGATCGACGCCGCGCTCGGCACGAAGGTCCAGGACGTCGCCAAGGTCGACGACCCTTACAAGGCGCTGCTCGACAAGATCGACGCCGCGATCGCGGGCATCAACCTCGACAGCGTCCGCACCAGCGTGCTCGACGCGCTGCGCACGCTGCGCGACACGATCAAGGGCGCGGACCTCGAGGCCGCCGGCCAGACGCTGCAGAGCGCCCTGCAGCCGATCCAGGACCAGATCGACGGCCTCGTCGCCGGCGTCAGCGGCCTGCTCGACGACATCAAGGGCGCGCTCGACCAGGCCACCGGCGAGGTCCACAGCCTCGCCGAGTCGATCGGGACGTTCGGCCCCGACGGCGCGTTCACGTTCAGCCTCGCCGGCGAGCTGCACGACGCGCTCAGCGGCGTCCGCGACGCCGTCAACGGCGACATCAAGGGCGCGCTGGACGAGTTCAAGACCGCGGTCGGCGGCTTCCTCGACCAGCTCACGAACCTCCTGGAGCCGGTCGAGCAGGCGGTCGGGAGTGCGGCGACCGAGGCGCAGACCGCGATCACCGACTTCGCGGCGTTCGTGCAGGGGCTCGACGTCCCGCACCTGCTCGACGAGCTCAAGGGCAAGGTCGACGAGGTCGTCAAGGCGCTCACCCCGATCGACTTCAAGACGCTCGCCGATCCCGTGGTTGGCGGCCTGAACGAGAACGCGGACAAGATCAAGGGGATCGACACCTCCAAGCTCAACGCGCTGCTCAAGGAGGCGCTCAAGCAGGCACTGGACCTGATCATCGGCATCGACTTCACGAAGACGATCTCGGACCCGCTGCACGAGGAGATGGCCAAGGCCAAGGCGGTCCCGGACGCGATCGTCGGCGAGCTGCAGGCCAAGTACGAGCAGGCGCTGAGCGTGCTCGACGCGCTGCGCCCGACCGAGCTCCTGAAGGCGCTGTTCGCCGCGTTCGACACGATCGACAACGCGATCAGCGGGCTCGACGCGGCCAAGCTGCTCGCCCCGCTCGACGCGCTCCACCAGCAGCACCTGCACCAGCCGGTCGCGGCCCTGGAGCCCGAGACGCTGCTCAAGCCGCTCGAGGACGCGTTCCACGACCTCACCGCGGCGGTCGACCAGCTCAAGGGCGCGGCGCTGCTCAAACCCGTCAGCGACGGCCTGGACCAGCTCAAGGCGAAGATCGCCGCGCTCGACCTGACCGGCCCGATCGACGACCTGCGTGCGCTCCTGAAGCACCTGAGCGACCAGCTGAACGCGATGAAGCCGTCGAACCTGATCGCGCCGCTGATCGACGACCTGACGAAGCTCGAAGGCGAGCTCGACCGCTTCAAGCCGAGCGTCGTGTTCGCGCCCGTCGCCGCGCTCGCCGGCCCGCTGCTCGACCTGCTCGAGCACGTCGAGCAGGAGGCGGTGACCGCGCTGCACGACGCCGTCCAGGCGCCGATGGCGCTGTTCGAGCGCCTGCGGCCCGAGAAGCTCCAGGCCGAGCTGCAGGGCGCGATCGACGCGATCGTCGCCGCCGTGCAGAGCTTGAACCTTCCCGCCCGCTACGCGGCGCTGCACTCGACGCACCTCGAGTTGCAGGCCGCGGTGACGGCTGCGGGCGGCTCGCTGCGCGGCGAGCTCGTCGTGATGCTCGACGTCGAGGTCGAGCTCAAGGGCTTCCTGACCGCCCACGACCTGCTGCTCGCCGCGCTCGGGACGATCAAGCGCGCACTCACGCTGGACCCGCTGAAGGCCGCCTACGACGAGCTCGAGCAGCGTCTGCTCGACCTGCTGCCGCCGTACGCGAAGGCCGTGCTCGACCCCGGCGCGTTCAAGACCCTGATGCAGATGGCCAACCCGATGCGCTTCCTGGACGAGCTCGACGCGCGCTTCGATCAGATCAAGCAGAAGCTGATCCCGATCTCGCCGCAGGAGATCGCCGCCGAGCTCGACGCCGCCCACGCCGAGGTGCTGGCGCAGATCGCGAACCTCGGCCTCGACGACCGGCTCGTGCAGGTCAAGGGCATGATCGAGCAGCTGCGCGGGATCGTCACGAACCTGCGGATCGACTTCGTGGCCGACGAGATCGACCGCGCGCTGGGCGACGTCAAGGCCGTCGTCGGCGGCCTGGACCCGGCGCAGATCGCGCCCGACCTCGACGCGCTCCATGCCGACGTGCTGAAGGTCGTCGACGACGCCAAGCCGAGCGTGATCCTCGACAACCTCGACGCGCCGCTGCAGGCGCTCAAGGACGTCATCGGAGAGGTCGACCCCCGCGAACAGCTCGGCAAGCCGCTCGACGAGGCCTGGAAGGCGGTCGACGCGCAGCTCGGCAAGGTCGACCTCGCCGAGGTCCTGACGCCCGTCAGCGCGCGCCTGGACGAGCTCGAGAAGGACTTCGACACGCAGCTCCAGCGCGCCGAGACCGCGTTCGACGACATGCTCAAGGCCGCCAAGGCGGTGTTGTAGATGGCGGGCGCCGACATCCACGTCCGCGTCGTCACGCTCGACCCCGCGACGGCGCAGCTGATCGGAGTCGAGGGCGCGCAGGTGACGTGCAAGAACAGCACGTGGCTGATCGACGGCACGCTCTCGACCGCCGCCCCGACGACCGACGCCCAGGGCCGCGCGAAGGTCTCGATCACGTTCGACGACGGCGCCGAGCAGGCGCTGAACCCGTACTTCCAGATCGCGGTGCCGGCCGGCAAGCGCGCCGTCCCGCCGGCCTCGCCGGCGGCGCTGCAGGTCACGCTGCCCGACGCGTGGGAGACCAGGCACGCGGTCAACCACCGGCTCTCGAACATCACGACGTTCACCGACCCGAACAAGCCGCTCGACCTGTTCGTCGGCCTGCCGGCCGACCTCCAGATCGCGTACACGGACTACCACACGTTCGACGGCACGACCCGCACCGGGCTGCGCAACCCGCTCGCGCTCCCGCAGGACACGTCGCGCGTCGGGTTGATCGACGTCGACATCCTGTTCGACGACGCGATGGGCGGCTTCGGCTTGGACCGCGCGCAGAGCAAGCTCGTCGCGGTCGGCGAGGACGGCTTCCGCTACGAGGACGAGTGGCCGACCGCGCCGTGGGCGATGGACCTCACCCCCGTCCCGACCCAGGCGTGGCTGGACCCGCCCGGTGCGCCGGTCGGCCGGCTCGGCGGCGGCAGCTTCGTCAAGACGGGGATGCTCGCGACCGACAGGCACGGCTTCGTGTTCATGTGCGACGACACCGTCGTCCGCCGCTTCTACCCGGATGGCACGCTGGCCGAGACGATCACGCCGCCCGGGCCGCCGCGCGGCCTGGCGCTCGACAGCTACCGCAACCTGTTCGTCTCCAACGGCACCCAGGTCGACATCTACCGGCCGGACTTCATGGAGAACGGCACCGGCGTCTACGTGCACGAGCGCACCCGCGGCGGCTTCACCACGCCGCGCGGGATGACCGTGCTGCCGAGCCGCATCGTGGACGGCAACGAGTTCCTGGCGATCGCGGACTTCGGCGCCAACCAGGTCCTCGTCTACACGATCCAGATCCTCGACGCGGCCGGGAACGTCGTCGCCCGGCGGGCGATGACCCGCCAGCGCGTGGACCTCGTGAGCCCGGTCACGGTCAGCCCCATGGCCGGCCCGTCCGACGTCGCGACCGACGCGCAGCGCCGGCTCTACGTCGCCGAGCAGGCCAAGCACGTCGTCTCACGCTGGGATCCGGACGCCACGTTCACGGCCTGGACGCACCAGGCCGACTTCGGCAGCCAGGGCGCCGGCGACGGCCAGTTCGACACGCCGAGCGCGATCGCCGCCGACCCCAAGGAGGGCTACCTCTACGTCGCCGAGTCCGGCAACCACCGGGTGCAGCGGATCGACACGGCCGGCGCGCACCGCTCGAACCTGCCGGGTGACGCGGTCGGCGTCGCGGTCGACCCGGTCGGCGACGTCTTCATCGCCGACGCCGCGGGCGTGACCCGCCGCCACGTCTACGACAACGCGGGCGCACCGCTGCCCGCCGCGACCGTTCCGACGACGACCGGCACCTGGACGCCGGCGAGCGACCCGGCGCACATGTCCGCGCCGCAGTACGTGCACTTCGGCGCCGACGGGCGTCTGTGGGTGGCGGACACCAGCAACGACCGCGTCCTGCTGTTCGCGCGCGACGCGACGGGGGAGCTCAAGAGCGCGCCGGCCGGCTTCCCCGCGGGCATGGCGAACCCGCGCGGCGTCGCCACCGACGCCGACGGCAACGTCTTCGTCGCCGACCGCGACCGCCTGCGGATCTTCAGCCCCGCGTTCGCGGCGACCGCCGACGGCGGCGCGGGCGCCGGGGCCGACGACTTCGGCGACCCGCGCGGGCTGGCCGTCGTCCAGCGCACGGAGCCGCTCGCCTACGTCGCCGACGCCGGCAAGAACCGCGTCAGCGTCCGCAAGCGCGACGGCAGCTTCGTCAAGCATCTCGGCGGGCTGGCCGCGCCCGAGGACGTCGCCGCCGACAAGGACGGCAACGTCTACGTGGCCGACACCGGCAACGCGCAGATCGTGATGTTCGGGCCCGACGACGCACGCGTGCGGGCGATCGCGCTCGTCCCGCCGACCGCCGCGGCGGGGGTCGCGTTCGGCCAGCCCTGCGGCGTCTCGGTCGACGCCGACGGCACGCTGATCGTCACCGACCGCGGGCAGCAGGCCGTGCTGCGGATCCGCTCCGACGGCACGCTGGTGCAGTGGTGGGACCTCGAGAGCCTGACCCGCCACGGCTCGGCCGCCAGCGGCACGACGCCTGTGCTCTCCCCCGGCCGCGTCCGCCGCTACGAGCCCGAGCTCGCCCGCCAGGTCACGTTCGAGACGCCGACGAAGGCCGTGATCGACGCCAGGGGCCTGCTCACCGTCGCCGACCCGACGCTGCACCACGTGCGGCTCGTGCGCACGCGCACGACGATCGACCTCGCGCTGTTCGACCTCGGCGAGGACGAGCCGGACATCTCGCTGCACGCGAAGTCCGACGCCGACTGGCGCACGCAGTTCGGGCTCGCGGCGGGCGTCGTGCACATCATCGCGGACTGGCCGACGGTGTTCGACGGCGTGCTGTGGCGCAGCGACCGGCACTCGTTCGAGTCCGCTCCGGCCGACGACTTCGCGCAGGACCGCTACTCGCAGGTCCGCGCGCTCGACGACTCCAACCGCGTGAGCATGGCGGTCAACGTCCTGAAGGTCATCCGCGACGCGCAGCGCTGGCTGAGGTACCTCACGCGCCGCGACGACGCGGACTTCCGCTGGGGCGCGGGCGCGACGGCGCTGCCGACGCTCTATGCCGACATCGAGGGCGAGGGCACGAGCTTTCACCGCACCGGCTCCGAGGCCATCAACCTCGGCACCGACCGCTCCGGCAAGGGCGCCGACGGCTGGGACGACCCCGTGATCGTACACGAGATGTCGCACTGGATCATGGACAAGTCCCAGCAGCCCGTGCCGGCGTTCAAGGTCCGTGGCGGCGACCACTCGCTGTCGCAGCAGCAGAACGCGGGCCTGACGATCAGCGAGGGCTACGCCGAGTACCACCAGCTCTTCTGGGGCTCGGAGTTCGGCCGCATCGAGCCGGTCCGCGGGTTCGCGCTGGCGGGACGCAACTCGACGCTCGACAACGTCTTCCGCGTCAAGGGGAGCACCAACTACCTGTTCGGCGGCCCGGCCAGCGCGCCCGCGCCGGCGTTCACCACGCCCGGCGACGCCGTCGACTGCGAGGGCTACTTCGCCAACACGCTGTGGCAGATCCACCACGCGATCTCCGAGCCCGGCGTGTTGCTCGCCGACGCGCCGAACTACTGGTATCGCCACAACGCGGTCACGACCGACGCGCAGGCGGACCGCTATGCGCAGGTGATGCGGCGCTCGCTGCGCAACTTCCCGCGCAAGCCGACCGACGACGAGTTCGAGACCGGCAGTCGCACCTACGCGCGGCAACTGCAGCGGATGGCGACGCTCGTCAACGCCCGCACGCAGGAGATCGTCGCCTCACTGCTCGAGCTCAACAACCTCGTCAACCCCGCGCTGACCGTCACGCCGCCGGGCGCAATCTCGCCGAAGGTCAACGCGGTCACGAACCTGAGCGCGAAGGTGCTCGACGCCGACGGCAAGCCGCTGCCCGGCTACGCGGTGACGGTGGCGGCGACCACCGGCGGGATCGCGTTTCCCGGCGCGCCGGCGGCGCGGCGGCGCGGCAGCACGAGCGGCACGCCGACCGACGCGACGGGCACCGTGAACTTCACCTACACGGCGCCCGCGGCCGCCGGCAAGGACACGATCACGGTCTCGGTCCAGCCCGACTTCGACGACGACGCGACGTTCGCGCTCCCGCAGCCCGGCGACAACCTCGAGACGACGCAGACGCAGCTCTACCTCTACGAGTTGCGCGGCGCGAACAAGACGTGGGCGGGCGCCGGCTCGAACCGCGGCGCGATCGTCTCCCAGGTCATCAACGTGGACGTGAAGCCCTGATGCCCAACCAGTCCGTGGGCCGCGAGGTGGTGCGAGGCACGATCTGCCGCGATCGCTACGTCGCCGACGTCGCGCTGCTGGGCGCCGACCGCATCCCCGAGGGCACGAGCGCGCCGCTGCTGGTCGAGATCAAGTGGCGCGAGCAGCGCGACGGGGCGCTCGTCCCGGGCGTGCCGGAGGACCAGCAGCCGATCGTGCTGACGTTCGCCAAGACGACCGACGCGGCGTCGGGCGAGATCACGTTCGACGGCGGCGCGGCCAGCAAGGGCTTCGCCGGCGACACGCGCCAGCTGCTGACCATGGTCGGCGCGCACGCGACGGTCGGCGACGCGGACGACGTCGCGCTGAAGGTCTCGATCGAGGGCGCCGAGCGGGCGGCGCTGCCGCTGTCGGTCGGCGAGCCCGCGCTGACGCTGACGATCACCGCCGACGAGGGGACGAGCCTCGTCAACGGCCGCCCGGCGCACTTCAAGGCCGTGCCGGCGCCGGCCGGGACCGGCACCTACCGCTGGTTCTCGGTGCCGGACGGCCTCACGCTCACGCCGGCCGACGACACGGTCGAGGTGACGGCGACCGGCGGCGAGAGCTTCACGCTGTTCGCGCTCTTCGACCCCGACGGCGACGGGCCGGTGGCCGCCGCGACGCTGGCGCTGACCGCGGGCGCCGGGCTGTTCGTCCACGTCCCCGACACGCCGCTGGTCAACGGCTGGGTCTACTGGGCCGAAGGCGGGACGACGCGCGCGCTGCGCACCGACGCGTCCGGCCGCCTGCTGGACGGCACGGCGCAATTCGCGCCGACGCCCGGCGCGACGGTCCAGGTGGCCTACAGCCGCGGCTCGGTGCCGCTGCCGGTCGCGCTGGTCACGCCGCTGCTGACGCGCACCGTCCCGGCGCCTCCCGATCCGCCGATCCTCTCGCTGCCGGCCGCCGACCTGGTGCTCACCGCGCCCGAGGACGTCTCGCTCTGGCCGCTCAGCTTCGCGCCGCACGACGACGCGTACTCGACCGCCGGGATCGCCCAGGGCGCCGCGCTGTGGAACGCGGCCGGACACCTCACGATCACCGAGCACGGCCCGGCGCCGGCGCCGCCCGCGCGGCCCGCGCTGCGGCCGCTCACGGTGACCGGCCGCGCGACCGGCTCGGTGGCGGTGCGGCTGCTCGACGCGGGCGGCGCCACGCTCGCGCAGGCGACCGCGACCGCCGCCGGCGGCGAGTTCAGCGTGACGCTGGCCGCCACGGCGCCCGGCCCGGCGACGATCGCCGCGGTCGCGACGCCGCCCGCGTTCGCCGCCGCCGGCGGGCACGTGGTCGGCGTCCAGGCGGCGCTGGTCGCCGACAGCGGGCCGGCGGCGCCCGGCCCGGTGCGCGGCGAGGCCGACGAGACGCTCGAGGTCGACTTCCTCGCCTCCCCCCAGCTCACCCTCGCGGCGCTGACGGCGCAGACACGCGCGCGGCGGATGCTGCGCTACCGGATCGGCTCGCGCGCGCGGGCGCTCGGCACCGCCAACGTCGTGCAGCCGGAGATGCCGCTGTGGATGGCCGAGCTCCAACTCGTCGGCATCACCGCCGCGCAGCTCGACGCGCTGCTCGCGCCCCGCACGGCGCCGCTGCACGTGCAGGTCGACTGGACGCTGGCGCTGGCCTGGGACGGCCCGGACGCGAACGCGGCCGCGATCAACGCCGGCCCGCGCGCGACCCAGAGCCACAACTTCACGCTGCCGCTGCCGGGCCAGTCGGTCGTCGAGCTCACGCACGGCACGGCGCCCGCGCTGGCCGCCGCCCCCGGCGCCATCGGATTCCCCGTCGCCGGGCGGCGGCTCCCCGGCGTGCTGGTCGACGCGCCACGTACGTTCGGCCGCCAGGGCGGCGCGACGCAGCCGTCGCTCGTGATCGAGTGGCAGCCGCGGGTCGTCGACGGCGCCGGCAACGAGATCATCCGCGGCGGCAACGGCACGCTCGCGGCGCAGGTCGCGCTCGGCAGCGCGGCGCTCGACGTGCGCCTGCCGGCCTTCCGCGTGACCGGCGAGAACCCGCAGCCCGACGCCGACGTCGAGGCGCTGATCGTCGCGCTCGTCGACCAGTACTACGACGCCCATTCCGGCGAGGCGCGGATCCAGCTGCTCAGCCGCGCCTGCTGGGAGACGACCGTGCTGCGCGTGTTCCGCCACGAGAGTGGCGTGCGTCACGGCTACCAGCAGTTCGACAGCCGCGGCGCGCTGCGCAGCACGTTCACGCGCGCGCCCTCGCGCGTCTACGGGCTCGAGGACGCGCTGCCGCTGTTCGGCCCGCCGCACGGCTACGGCGTCGGCCAGCTGGACTCGATCTTCGGGCGCGGCCCCAACGACGACGAGGTCTGGAGCTTCGTCGAGAACATCCGCAGCGGCGTGCGGCTGCTGATGGAGGACAAGGCGACGGCCGCGTACGCGCTCGTCAGCGCGCACCTCCCGGCGCCGGTCGACCAGCGCACGCGCGCGGTCTACCAGCGCGAGATCGTGCGCCGCTACAACGGCGGGACCGAGTTCGAGTTCTCCGGCGGCGCGTTCGTGATCAACCCGAGCCAGCGCTACGCCGACAGCACCGACCCGTCGAAGGGACCCAACCTCAACCTGCGCTACCCGAACCAGGTGCTCGGGACCGGCGTCGTCTACTTCACGAGCGCGGCGGGCGTCGCCGACACGCCGGACGGCGCCGCGACCGTCTTCCCCTGGCCGATCACGTTCACGGCCGCGAACTTCGGGCCGGGCACATGAGGCCGCAGGCGAGCGTCAACTTCGGCGGCGACCTGACCGACCGGCTGCTCTCGGTGACGGTCGACACCGGCCTCGCGCCCGGCGTCGACGTGGCCGACGTCCGGATCGCGGGCGATCCGCCGTCGGTCGGCGACAGCGGCACGATCGAGCTCGGCTACGACAGCACGTCGGTCGTGTTCACCGGGACGGTCGACAGCGTGTCGCTCGGCGTGCACGGCGTGACCCGGATCGTCGCCGCCAACGCCGGCACCGCGCTCGCCCGCGTGCGCGTGAACCGCGCCTACGAGCAGCAGAAGGCCGGCGACGTCGTGTCCGACCTCGCGGGCGAGGCCGGAGCGTCGACCGGCGACGTGCGCCCCGGCGCCGACCTCGCGTACTTCGTCGTCGACGACCGCCGCGGCGGCTGGACGCAGGTCGCCGAGCTGGCCGCGCTCTCAGGCTGCCTCGCGTTTGTGACGCCGGACGGCGACGTGACGATGGCGCCGCCCGCCGCCGGGCCGCCGTCGACCACCTTCGCGTACGGGGTCGACGTCCTGGAGCTGTCCGCGGGCCCGCGCGCGCCGGTGGTGGGAGCGGTCACGGTGATCGGCGAGGGCGCGGCCGGCAGCCAGGGCTCCGATGCGTGGAGCTGGCTCGTCAAGGACCCCACGGCGGTGACCGCCGCGGGCACCGGCGACGGCCCGGCGCGCCAGCGCTCGGAGCCCGAGCTACGCAGCGCGGCGTCCGTGCAGGCGGCCGCGCTCGGGCTCCCCCAGGGCGCGCTCGCGGGCCACGTGCTGGTCCCGGGCGCGCAGGACGTGGCGGCGGGCGGCGCGATCCTCGTGACCGGCGCGAGCGTCGACGGCCCGCTGCTCGTGCACGGCGTGCGCCACCACTTCTCGCGCACCGAGGGGTTCACGACCCGGATCCGCTTCGTGGGGCTCGCATGACGCTATTGGAGAGCATCCAGACGATCGTCCGCGAAGAGCTGGGGCGCGTGCGCACCGCGGAGCTGGCGGTCGTGCAGGAGCTGCATCCGCACGCCGACGGCAGCGACACCGACAACTACGCCTGCACGGTCGCGCTGCGCGACGCCGGCATCGTGCTCAGCCACGTCCCGGTCGCGACCGGCCGGATCGGCACGGTCTCGATCCCGGCCGTCGGCGAGCTCGTGCTCGTGCAGTTCCTCGGCGGCAGCATCAACGCGCCGGTCATCACCGGGCGCCTCTACAACGACGAGGACCGCCCGCCGGTGTCCGACGACGGCAAGGCGGTCGTGCACCTCCCGCTCGGCGCGTCCGACGACGAGGCGGTCCACGTCGAGCTGATCTCCGGCGACGCCCGCTCGCTCTCGATCACGCTGGGCAAGTCGCTCAAACTCGCGCTGCAGGACGACGACCCGGTCGTCTCGATCGACGTCGGCGACGGCAAGGCGAAGCTGACCATCGGCTCCGACGGCGCGACGACGCTGACCGCCCAGGGCGCCTTCAGCCTCAAGGGCGACGGCGACGTGGGCGTCGAGGCGGGCGGCAAGCTGACCCTCAAAGGCTCGACGGTGGAGATTAACTAGATGGGCCAGCCGGCGGCCAAAGAGGGGGACCAGGTCATGGCGACCGACATCCACATCGTGATGGTCCCGTCGCCCGGCGGCCCGGTCCCGACGCCGCTGCCGCACCCGTTCGCCGGCAAGCTCGACGGCGCGCTCTCGAGCGACGTCAAGATCGAGGGCAAGGCCGCCGCCGTCGTCGGCTCGACCGCCACGAACTCGCCGAGCCACGTGGCGAGCGGCGGGCCGTCGTTCCAGTCGCCGCCGTCCAACAAGGGCACGGTCAAGCTCGGCAGCCAGACGGTCAAGATCAACGGCAAGGCCGCCGCCCGCAACGGCGACATGGTCGACACCTGCAACGACCCGTCCGACCTGCCGGCGGGCTCGATCATCGCGACCGGGACGGTGATGATCGGTGGCTGACGCGCACCTGCTGACCGACCTCGCGCTGCGGCTGCACTTCGCCGACGCGCGGCCCGTCTACACGATCGACACCGACGGCCGCGACGTGACGCTGATCGCCGGCCGCGACAACCTCGGCCAGGCGATCCTGATGCGGATCCTGACCCCGATGGGCGAGCTGGCCGCGCTCGCGCACCCGGACTACGGCTGCCGGTTGTGGGACCTGATCGGCCGGCCCAACACGGCGACCACGCGCAACCTGATGAAGCTGCACATCCTCGAGGCGATGGCGCTCGAGCCGCGCATCGCCAAGATCGTCAAGGTCACGGTCGACGACGTGCCCGGCACGCGCGGCACCGTGGCCATCGAGATCGCGGTGCTGCCGGTCGCCGCCTCGAGCCCGATCGTCATCGGCCCCTTCACGCTGGAGGTCACGCCATGAGCGTGCGGCGCCGCACCTTCCCGGAGGTCCTCGACAGCCTGCTCACGTCGCTGGTCGGCGGCGTGGCGTCCGAGGAGCACCCGTTCCCGCCCCCGGGCACCGACAGCGCGCCGTTCGCGCACCGTTTCGAGCACCCGCCGGCCGCCGACATCGTGTCGGTCTACGGGAGTCGCAACGGTGACACGAACGAGTTCCGCAAGGGCGTCGACTACCGGCTGTCCGCCGACGGCACGTCGCTCGAGTGGACCGCCGACGCGCAACTGCCCGACGCCGGCACGGTGTTCAGCGTGTCCTACGCCAGCGCCACCGCGCGGACCGCGCTCGACGACCTCAACACCGGCAGCGTCGTGCGCACGATCGCGGAGTCCAGCGCGCTCGAGATCGCCCGCCTCTACGCGCAGCTCGACGCCGTCTACAAGGCCGGCTTCGTCGACACCGCGACCGGCGACTCGCTCGACCACGTCGTCGGCCTGCTCGGCGTCGAGCGCGTGCGCGGCGGGCGCGCGACGGGCGAGATCGAGTTCAGCCGCGTCGCCGGCGGGCGCGGCGAGATCACGATCCCGGCGGGCACGCGCGTGATGACCGCCGACGGCAAGGTCGAGTACGCGACCACCGCCGACGTGACGCTGGCCGACCGCCAGGACGTCGTGCGCATGACCGCGCGCGACGTCGAGTCCGACAACGACCCCGTCGGTGTCGGCGCGCTGATCGTGCTGCCCGTGCCGATCGGAGGCATCGCGTCGGTGACCAACCCGGCACCGACCACGCGCGCCGCGCTCGACGAGACCGACGACGAGTTGCGCCGGCGCGCGAAGACCTTCCTCGGCGGCTCCGAGCGCGCGACGCTCGGTGCGCTGAAGGGCGCGATCGCGCGCCAGCAGATCACCGCCGACATCGAGGAGTCGCCGACGACGCCGGGCCTGATCACGGTCACGCCGCACGTCGACGCACTGCCGCCGGAGCTCGAGCAGCGGCTGCTGGCGGCGATCGAGCAGGCGCGCCCGGCCGGCGTGCGCGTGAACCTCGTCGCGCCGCAGCCGCCGCAGAAGCTCGACCTCGAGCTGCGGCTCACGACCGCCGCGAACCTGCTCGAGAACGACCTCCTGGCCGCGCACGAGGCGGTGCGCAACGGCATCGCCGACTACTTCGAGCGGTTGCCGACCAAGGACCCGGCGAGCGTCAACAAGCTCGTCGGGATCGCGCTCGCCGTCGCGGGCGTCGAGGACCTGCGGATCGTCAGCGCCAAGGTCGGCGCCACCGACGTGCTCGACCTCGCGAACGCGCAGCTGGCGATCGGCGGCGCGGCGACCGTGCTGGGCGACCTGCGGATCGCCGACCCGGCGCTGCCGACGCTGGTCAGCGCCACGATCACGCCCAACCCGGGGCCGCCGCCGAACGCCGACACGATCCGCGCCGCGCTGACCGCGGTGCTGAACGCGGCGACGGCCGCCAACGCGAGCGAGGGCGCGACCGTCTCGGTGCCGTATGCGGACCTGCGCGCCGCGGCCGGGACCGTGGCCGCCGCGACGTTCGCGTTCACCGTGCGCAGCGGCTTCACCCAGATCCTCGCGGCCGCGGCCGACCCGCCCTACGCGCTCGTTCCGCTCGAGCGGCTGTCCCTCAACGCGGTCAGCGTCGATGGCTAGCTTCGAGGCGATCCGCGACCGGCTGCCGAGCCTCTACCGGCCCGAGGACGACGACCTCGCCGACCCGCGGCTGCCGCTCGTCGCCGCCGACGTCGCGTCGATCGTCTGCGACCCGCCGGCGACGGCGCGGCTCGTGACCCAGGACCGGCGCGTGCTCGTCCAGCTGTCCGACGCCACCCGCGTGCAGGGCGTGCGGCTGCGGGCGAGCGCCGCCGTCTCCCCCACCACGGTCGTCGCCGCGTTCCTGCCCGACGGGCTGCGCCCGCACGCGATCGCGCGCGTGGTCGACGGCCAGGCCGACTTCCCGGCGGCGATCGACCGGCCCGCGTTCACGATCGAGCTGCGCCGCCGCGGCCTGCTGTCCTCGTTCCTGCTCGGGATCGGCGACGCGCTCGACGGCGCCGACCGCGACGCGGCGCTGGTGATGCACGCGCATTGGCTGGCGTTCGCCGACCGCGCGCTCTACAGCCCGTTCTACCTGCGCCGCCGCCGGCTCGGCGGCCAGCCGCCGCCCGCGCTGCACGACCCCGACCTGCTGCGCTTCCCGTACGTCAACGACCTCGCGCGGCTGGCCGCGCTGCTGCCCGTGCCGCCGTGGCCGGGCGAGCTGGTCGAGGCCTACCGGCTGCGGATCGAGCGCATGGTCGAGCTCTACAAGGACGGCCTCGGGACGCTCGATGCGCTGCAGCGCATGGTCGAGATCGAGCTGCCCGTGGACCTCACCGGACCGGTCGAGGCGCGCGACCGCGGCTTCGTGCTCGACGAGTTCGCGCCGCTGCGCACCGATTCGATCGACGTGAGCGTGCCCGGCAACCCGCCCGGGACCGTCGCGCCGCTGATGCACTGGACGCTGGACGCCGCCGGGCTGGACCCGGCGCCCGCGACCGCCTATCTGACGGGGGTGGCACCGGGAGCCGAGCGCCCCGCGCTCGAGCACTACGAGACGCGGCTGGCGCTCGGCTTCCGGGGTACGGTCGCCGACGGCGCGACGCTGCGGCTGCGGCCCGCGTTCAGCTCCTGGCTGGCGCGGGCGGGCGGCGTCGAGCGCGCGCTGTCGGACGATCCCGCCGCGCCCGGGCCGTGGAGCGCGTCGCCGGGCGCGCCGGCCGGCGCCGTCGCGCTCGCGCAGAGCCGCGACCGCATCCTGTGGGCGGCGACCGAGACCGGCACTCTGGCCCGCTACGACGGCAAGACGTGGACGACCGCGCTGACCGGCCTCGGCGTCCCGCACTGCCTCGCGGCGACCGACGACGCGCTGCTGGTCGGGACCGACGCCGGGCTGCTGCGCGTGGCGCTGTTCACGACGCCGTTCGTCGCGCGCGGCGTGCTCGGCGTCTCCGGGCCGGTGCTCGCGATCGGTGGGGACGGCGTCACGCTCGGTACCGGGAACGGGATCGTGCGGCTGGCCGGCCCGCAGGCGACGCCGGTGGGGCTGGCGGGCGTACGCGTGCTCGCGATCGCGCCCGACTCCGCCGGCGCCACGCTCTACGGCACCGACCGCGGCGTGATCCAGCACCAGCCCGGGCTCGACGACTGGTACGCGTTCGTGGGCGGCAGCGCGTCCGACACCGGCGAGGACTGGGTCGCGATCGACCCGGCGGCGCCGCCCGCGGGCACGCTGCCGGCCGTCAACGCGGTCCACCGCGGCCCCGACGGCGCGCTCTGGCTCGGGACCGCGGCCGGGCTCGCGCGCTACGTCGCGCGCGTGGCCGAGCGGCTCGCGTTCACCACGGCGCTGGAGGCGTTCCCCGAGTACGGGACGGGCGCGGTCCACGCCATCGCGCAGGATGCGCACGGCGTCGTGTGGATCGCCGGCGAGGCCGGGCTGCTGCGCGCCGACCGGCGCGACCTGTGGCACTTCGAGGGCGCCGCCTGGCGCCAGCTCGGGCGCGCCGACACGCGCTACGACGAGCCCGATCCCGCGCCGCGCGGCTCGTGGCGCTTCAACGCGGGCAAGTGGGAGCGCTTCGACGAGGCGCGCGGCTGGGTGGCGTTCAACGGGGCGTCGCGGATCACGCCGCAGCCGGCGGTGCGCGCGCTCGCCTGGAGCGACGAGGTGGCGGCCGACATCGGCGGGACGGCGGTCGACCCCGCGGACCTGGTGATGCGCTTCAAGCCCGACGAGACGACGATCGTCGACGGCGGCATCCCGGCGCTGCCGCGCGTCCCGCCCGGGCACTCGACCTGGCGCTACCTGCAGCTCGAGGGCGCCAGCGAGCCGCCGCCGCCCGGCCGCCCGACCTGGACGCGCGAGGGCCGCCGGCTCGACGGCCCGCCGCCGCCCGCCGGCCTCGACGACCCGCCGGAGCCCGACCGCTTCTCGCTCCAGCGCTGGGCGCTCGGCCTCGTCGCGTTCCCGACCGCGGCCAAGGTCAAGATGGAGTGGCGCCCGACCCAGCTGCTGAGCGTCGCGGCGCGGCTGCGGCCGCGCACCGCGGGCGAGGCGATCGAGCCGGCCGTGCTCGACCGCGTGTTCGACGGCATTACCCAGGTCCGACCGGCCGGCGTGCGCGCCGTGCTGGCGGTGGACGAGACGATCGTGCGAGGTGAGGACGTTGGCGCAGTCGCTTGAGGAACTGGTCCGCCAGAGCGGCGACCTGCTCAAGGAGGTCGACTGGAACGACCTCCTGGCCGTGGTCGGCGCGATCGTGGAAGGGACCGCGACGGTCCACGTGGACCCCGGCGACAGCCTGCCCGACGCCGTCGCCAAGCTGCCCGCCGACGGCGGCGAGCTCGCGCTGCGGGCCGGCACCTACGAGCTCCCCGCGCCGCTGGAGATCACGGGCCGCTCGCGGATCTCGCTGACCGGCGCGGGCCCGAGCACGGTCGTGCGCTGCGCGACCAGCGAGGCCGCGATCACGCTCACCGACTGCCACGAGACGACGCTGTCGCGCCTGCGCGTGGAGGGCGGGACGGCGGCCGCGGACGCCGCCAAGCACATCAACGGGGCGGTCACCGTGCTCGGCGGCGCCGACGTGACGCTCAGCGAGTGCACGCTGGCCTGCCCGGACGGCGCGAACCCGCGCGCCCAGGCGTGCCTGACCGCGCGCGGCGGAACCGACCGCCTGCGCGCCGATCGCTGCCGCTTCGAGATCGGCGCGTTCCAGACCGGCGCGCTGATCGTCGACCCCGTGTCGGTGACGCTCGAGCGCAACCAGGCGTCGCTGCGCCCGGGGGCCGCGGGCGGCAGCGTCGCCGACGCGGGCATCGTGGTGGGCGGCGCGAGCGTCGGCACCGTCCGGGTGCTCGACAACGTGATCGACACCGTCACGCGCGGGATCCACGTCGGCGTCTCGCGCCGCGGCGCGGAGGGCGACCCGCCGGTCGCCGCCGACGTCGTGCTGATCTCGGGCAACGTGATCACGCTGTTCATCCCGGCCGGCTACAAGCGCGACCGCCACGCCGTGTTCGTCGGCAACGCGACCAGCATCTCTATCCTCGACACGGTCGCGACCGTGCAGCGCCCGCTCGCACACCTGGTCGGGCCGGTGGTCCGCCTCCCGTGGGGCCGATCCTGCACGCGCCGACGGTCCTCCCCCGCACCGCGCCCGTCGAGGGCATCCGCGTCCACGGCAGCTTCGGGCCGTTCCTGCTCGTGCGCGGGTCCAGCCTGCGCAACTTCAACGTGGGCGTGCGGGTCGTGCCGCTCGCCGCGCCGAGCATCGCCACCTGGGTCGTCTCGGACACGCTGGCCGACGGCGCCGCCCAGGGCGTCGACGCGCCCGAGACCGTCGAGCAGGAGCGCAACCGGCCGGCGCCGCTCGTGCTCAAGCCGGGGCTGCCGGCCAACGTGCTGCTGACGCCCGCCGTCTCGTCGAGCGCGGTCAACGCGCCGCAGAAGATCACCGCGACGGTCACCGACCTCAACGGGCTGCGCGTGCCGTCGGCGACCGTGCGCTTCTCGGTCAGCCGGCGTCAACGCCGTCGCCGAGACCGGGATCACGAGCGACCAGAACGGCGAGGCGGCGTTCACCTACACGCCGACCAAGTCGGGCGCGGACACCGTGCGCGCGTACGCCGACATCGACCGCGACGGCGTGCAGGACGTCGGCGAGCCGTTCGCGACCGCGGCGCACAACGCGATCGCGCCCGACCCCGCCACGCTCGTGCTCGACAAGACGTCGCTGGCGTCGACGACCGGAGCCGCGGTGACGCTGAAGGCGACGGTCCGCGACGCGGCCGCCACGCCGGTCGCGAACTTCGACGTCCACTTCACGGTCACCGGCGCCAACCCGAAGGCCGACACCGTGGTCAAGTCCGATCCCACCGGCGTCGCGACGTTCACCTACACCGGCGCCAACGCGGGTCTCGACACCGTGCGCGCGCTCGTGAGCTCGCAGGCGGGTGAGCGCAGCGCCACGGCGACGGTCACCTACCTCCCGCCGGTGCCCGCCAAGGTCGTGATCTCGCCGCCGCAGGGCTTCGGCTTCAAGGGCGCGTCGCTGGCCTTCACCGCAACCGTGCTCGACGCTGCGAACCTGCCGCGCCCCGGCGTGGCGGTGCGCTTCAAGGTGACCGGCGCGAACACCGCAGGCGCGAGCGGGGTGAGCGACGCGCAGGGCCAGGCGAAGCTCACCTACGCGGGCACGAACGCCGGCACCGACTCGATCACCGCGTTCGCCGACGTCAACGGCAACGGACAGCAGGACGTGACCGATCCGTTCGCCACCGCCTCGGCCACGTTCACGGTCAAGGAAGCCAACCGCGTGATCGTCCCAAGCGTCGTCGGGCTCACGCCGGCGGCGGCCAAGACCAGGCTCGAGGCCGCCGGGCTGGCGCTCGGCCGCGTGACCCAGGAGAGCATCGCGAGCTTCAGCGCGCGCGCGGCGACGCTCTTCGTGATCGCCCAGAACCCCGCGGCGGGCGCGCTCGTCAACCCGGGCAGCGCGGTCAACGTCACGGTCTCGAACGCGGTGATCGACCAGGACCCGCGCTTTCCGTTCCCCGCCGAGGAGATCTAGGTTGACGCGCGGATCGCCCGCGGCGTATGGTCGAGTGCGACCTCGGGGCCACCGCGTGGTGACGCCGGCCGCCCGTCCGGGCCCTGCCCGGACATGGCGACGGGTGACGGCGGAGGACCCACGAGCGGCCGAGCCGGCGGACCCCGGCACGAAGCGGCCGCCTGAGCCGGGCGCCCACCTGGGCGCCACACGCGAAGGCACCATGCCGTGGACACCGGGGCCCGCACTGGGGAGGCCGATCGCGGGCCTGAAACCGGAGCTCCGAGCTCTAGCGGCTGGAGGGTTCGACTCCCGGCCCCGAGGTCTTCTGATCGCGTTGACCCGCGCCCGCGCCGCCCGTAAACTGACCGTAGTCGGGATTTCGTGTGGTAGCGGCCGAGGGCAAAATTACCCGAGGTTGGGGTTCGACTCCCCACCCGACCACACCGCAGCGCGCGCCCCTGCGCCGCCCTGCGCCCGCGCGCCACTCGCGCCGCCGCCGTCCGCCCGCGCGCCACTCGCGCCGCCGCCGTCCGCCCGCGCGCCACTCGCGCCGCCGCGCCGCACGCGCCCTGGCTGGAGCGCGGCGTGAACGCCCAGCACGGGGCGCTGCCGGTCAACACGGCGCTCGCCGCGTCCGCCGGGACGCCGCCGGTCTTCCTGCAGGCCGTCACCCTCACGCTCCCGGCCGCCGGCGCTGACGCGCTCGCGATCGACGCCGCCAAGTGCGCGCTCGCCGGGTCCTTCGGCCTGTTCGACTTCGGCGCGCCGGCGGCCGCGATCTCGGCTCCGTCGTCCGGTGTCTTCACGGTCACGCTGGACTCCGCCCGCCAGGTCCAGCGCGTCACGCTGAACAACTTCCCGACCCACCGGATCTCGCTGCTGCGGCTCGACGGCGCCAAGCAGGCGCCGCCGACCGTCACGGCCACGCAGGGAGACCCGTTCCCGGCGCCGCCGAACGACTTCACCGACCGGCGCTTCGGCCTGCGCGTCGACGACGCGAGCGGCAACCCCGTGACCGGGTTCTCGGCCGGCGGCCTCGCGGCGGTCACGCTGCGCAGCCGCCCCGCGCGGCCGCGACTGGCGCTGGCCGTGCCGGGGCAGGAGGCGGCGGCGATCCCGTTCTGGACCGCGCCCGCCGCCACCGCGCCGGTCGACACCGTCGCGATCACGGGCGCGGCCGCCGCGTTCGCCGCCGCGCTGCAGGCGTTCGTCGACGGCGCTGCGCCCGCATCGCTGCTCCACGTGTCGCTGGTCGCGATCTCCGACGCGCCGTGCAAGCTCACGCTGACGGCGCTCACGGCGTCCTACCGGCTCGTGCGCACGCGCTTCACCGGCGCGCACGCGGGTGAACCGAAGGCCGTGCTCGCCTTCCCGGCCGGCGCGGTCGCGCCGGCCTCCGTGGCGCTCGGCGTGCCCGCCGGCGCGAAGGTGATCTCCGCGTCCGTCGCCACCTCGGAGACGCTGCCCGCGGCGCTGCCGCCGGCGGGTGACTGGAGCGCGCGCGCCGCCGATCTCGACGGCGTCCGCCGCGGCCTCCAGCTCGCGCCCGGCCTCGGCGCCGCCGCGCGGCTGACCTCCGCTGACGGCGTCCAGGCGACGCGGGTCGCGCTCGGCATCCTCGTGCTCGCCGCGCCCGCCGAGCTCCAGGTGCAGCTCGTCGCCGACGCCGGCGGCGCGCCCTCCGGCCCGCCGCTCGCCGAGGGCGTGATTTCGCTGGGGGCAGGGCTCGGCGAGGCGGGCGCCCCGCCGCGTTCCGGCGCCCCCGTTCCCCTCGCCGCCGGGAGTCGGGCATGGGTGACGGTCGGCGTCGGCGAGGTGCCCGTCGCCGCCGGCAGCGCCTGCTGGGTGGTGCTCACCGCGTCGCGCGGCGCCGCCGTCTGGCTCGCGGGCGACGGCGCGCCGTTCACGCCCGCGCGCGGGCACGACGGGACCGCGGTCGACGGGCTGGCGGTGCTCGCCGAGCTGCTCGGCCCGCCCGCCGCCGATGCCGCCGAGGACGCGCCGCAGCCGCTCGCGCTCGAGGTCGGCACGCACGCCGTGCGCGTGCCGGCGGCCACCGGCGGCACGCGCTCGTTCGACCTCACCGAGGCCCTGCGCGGACACCGCAAGGCGGGCGACGTCGAGCTGACGTTCCGCGCCGGCGGGCCGGGAACCGTCACCGTCTACCCGCCGCGCGTCGAGTACGAAGTGTCAGCCGGGTGACAATTGCTTTCCCGGAGCATCGGGCGCCAGCGAGCCGCCGTCGAGGCGCGGATTGACGCCGCCCCTCGGGCTCTGGTTCGATCGGCGTCCCCCGACAGAGGAGACCCAGCGTTGGAGGACACGAGCGGCGAAGGGGCCGCGTTTCGCGTGGCAGTCGTCGCCCAGACGCGCGTATACCGGGAAGGCCTGCAGCGTGCGCTCGCCGACGCGCCACAGCTCAGCCTGTCCGGCGCCGTCGCCGACGTCGAGGCCGCCGTCGTGCTCGCCCGCCGCGCACCGCTCGACGCGGTCCTGATCGATGTCGGCGACGACGGCACGGCCGCCGTGCGGCGCTTCGCGAACGCCGCACCCGACGTCCGGATCGTCGCGCTCGCGGTCGACGAGCACAGCGCCGAGACGCTCGCGCTCGCCGAGGCCGGCGTGGCCGGCTACGTGACCCGCGACGGCTCGCTCGACGAGCTGCTCGCCACGCTCGTGAGCGTCGCCCGCGACGAGCTGCGCTGCAGCCCGCGCATGGCCGGCGCGCTGCTGCGCCGCGTGCAGACGCTCGCCCGCGCCGCCGAGCCGCCCCCGCCGGCCGACCGCCTGACGGCGCGCGAGCGCGAGATCCTCGAGCTGATCGACGCCGGCCTGGCCAACAAGGAGATCGCCCGGCGCCTGCACATCGAGCTCGCGACGGTCAAGAACCACGTGCACCACATCCTCGAGAAGCTCGGCGCCAGCCGTCGCGGTGAAGCCGCGGCGCGGCTGCGCGGGGTTGCCGCGACGGAGTAGATCCCCCGCGCGCGCAAGATGGATCGCCGGGTTCATTCTCGCCCGCCCGGCTGACCGACATACTGCGGCGGCGGTCAGTCCGGTGCCGGGTCATCTGCTCATAGTCCTCGGGGCGCCGCAGCTGCTGGGCGACCTGCTCACCCGCGCCTTCGCGTCCGAGCCCGAGGTGCGCTTGGTCGTGGCGCCGCACGGCGACCCGCTCGCGGCGCTCGCCGAGCACCCGGCCGCGACCGTCGTGGTGCTCGACGACGGCGGCGCCGCGGGCGTCGTGTGGCGGCGCGCCGAGAGCCCGAGCCCGCTCGAGCCCGTCTCGCTGCGCAGCCTGCTGGACGCGGCCCGCCGAAACTAGTCCTGCGTGTCCTCGACGACCGGGTCGGGCGCCGCGTCCTCGGGCGTGCCGTCATCTTCGTCGTAGAAGTCCGGCTCGGGCTGGTAGTCGGGATGCAGCTCGAAGCGCCCCTCGGGTTCAGGCATCGCGTCTCCTCACGTCGTGGCGGACTTGATGATCAGATAGCGGCGGCGGCGGTGGTGCTCCCGCCAGCCGTCGCGGTGGCCGGCGCGCCAGATCGCCTTGCGCTGCTCCACCAGCCACGCCGTCCTGGCGTCGGCGTTCGCGCGATGGGAGGGGTCGACCTGCTCCCAGCCGCCGTTGCGCTTGGCGATGCGGCGCTCGGAGTACAGGTCGGCGAGCGCGCCGCGCTCGGCGACGGTCAGGAAGCGCCAGGGGTGGCGGGCCTCCACGATCGACCAGCCGACGTCGCCGAAGCGCCCGTGCGGCTCGTGCCCCCAGGCCCGGTACAGGCGCGTGACGGCGTCCGACGTATGCTCGCCGTAGGTGCCGTCGGCATCGAGGTTGAAGCCGTGGCGGGAGAGCCACACCTGCACGCCCCGGATGTCGTCGCCGGTGTCGCCGAGGTCGAACGAGCGGTGGTCGCGGTCGTCGAGCTCCTTCGCGTCGGCCCTCCCGCCGCCGTAGTAGGTGACGTGCCAGCGCTCGCTCGGCGCCTCGCCCCAGCGCCAGCCGTAGGGCGCGCCGAAGCGATCGATCACCAGCCGCATCGACGCCGGCGCCGCGAGATCGACCGCCTTGCCCCAGCCGTGGTTGCTGGTGCCCGGGACCGCCGCGAGGTTGCCGCGGCCCGCCTGGAAGAGGTTCCAGAACACCTGCTGGGTCGCGAGCGGCCGGTAGGAGGAGACCGGGCCGAGCGGCGAGATCCAGATCCCGAGCTCCTGCCCGCCCTGGCGGCGGACGGCGAGCCAGTTCGCCGCCGCCTCCTTGTCGAGCCGGCCGCCCGGGATGGGCGCGAGTTCCGAATCCGGTAGCTGGCCGTTCTGTAAGGGCATTCGGGGTCTCCTGTCGCCGCAGCGTCGAGTCAACCCCTCTCATAATCGGCGCCTCCGTGTCAACCTCACGGTGGCGGCACTAGCCTAGATCTCAACCGATGCCGACCGTCCACGGCCTCGAATTCGCGTACAGCCTCTACGCGCTGCCCCCCGGCCGCTTCCCGTTCGGGCGCTGGCGCTGGGAGCTCTGGCACGGCACGCAGCTCGTGGCGGCGGGCTGGCGGCTCGCGCGCCCGGACGCGGGACGCGCGCTGCGGCTGCATGCGGCCGACTTCGGCCATCGCCTGTTCGGGCTCCCGGCCCCGACGCGCGATCCGCGCGCCGCGCGCGGCGACCTGCGGCCGGGGACGACGGAGCGGCTCGCGATCGGTCCGATCACCGCGCTGCTCGTGCCGCGGGCGCTCGAGCGCCCCGTCGTCAGCGTTCCGTTTCCCTGAGCTGCTTCTGGCGCTTGCGCTCGTGGCGGCTGAGCTTGCGTCCGCGCTTGACCGAGCTGCCGCCCAGGATCGAGATCATCTTCAGCCGCAGCACGGGCCCGCCGGGATCGGGCTGCTCGGGGCCGATGTCGACGTCGTTGCCGCCGAGGAAGCCGAAGTCCGAGATCTCGACGTTGAGCCCTTCGGGCACGCGGATGTCGGCCCCGCCCATGATCGCGTAGACGGTCATCTCCGTGTAGGCGTCCGACAGCTCGGCGTCGTTGAGGTCGAGGTTGCTGCCGCCCATCACGTTGATCACGTTCACACGCTCGGACAGCCGCCAGCGGCCCTTGCGGTCGTGCCCGCTCATGACCGACACGATCCAGCGCGCGCCGCCGTCGCCGCGCCGCACGGGCACGCGGGCGTGCGTGTCCTGGCGCGGGTCGGCGACGATGTCGGCGGTCAGGCGGTCGAGCTCGCGCCGCGTCCGGGTCTCGTAGACGGTGTTCAGGCGTTCCTCGAGCTCGTCGAGCGTCAGCCGCCCTTCGCCCGCCGCGTGGCGGATCAGCTCGGCGGCGTGCTCGCGGTCGGCGTCGGAGGCACGCAGTTCGGGGAGCGGATCGTCGGTCACCGCTCCCAGCGTACAGTCGGGGCATGGGGCGCATCACGCTGCATCAGGGAGACATCACTCGAGACTCCGAGGCCGACGCGATCGTCAACGCCGCCAACGGCTCGCTGCTCGGCGGCGGCGGGGTCGACGGGGCGATCCACCGCGCGGCGGGGCCCGCGCTGGTGGAAGAGTGCCGGGAGCTGGGCGGATGTGCGACCGGTGACGCCAAGCTCACCGGCGCGGGGCGGCTGCCGGTCCGGCACGTGATCCACTGCGTCGGCCCGGTCTGGCACGGCGGAGCGGCGGGCGAGCCGGAGGCGCTGGCGTCCTGCTACCGGCGAGCGATCGAGCTCGCCGCGGGCGCCGGCGACGCGCGCGTCGCCTTTCCGGCGATCTCGACCGGCGTCTACGGCTACCCGCTGGGCGAGGCGGCCGCGGTCGCGCTGGCCGCGACACGCGACGCGCTGGAGCGCCACCCGGAGGTCGAGGAGGCGCGCTTCTGGCTGTTCGGCGACGACGCGTACGCGGCGTTCGCGGAGGCGCTGTGAACGGCGCCGAGAGCGTCCTGCGGACGCTGGCCGCGAGCGGCGTGCGCGTCTGCTTCGCCAATCCCGGGACGTCGGAGATGCACCTCGTCGCGGCGATGGACCGCGTCCCCCAGATGCGCGGCGTGCTGACGCTGTTCGAGGGCGTCGCCTCGGCGGCCGCGGACGGCTACGGGCGCATGACCGGCGCGCCCGCCGCGACGCTCCTGCACCTCGGGCCCGGGCTCGGCAACGCGTTCGCGAACGTCCACAACGCGCACAAGGCGCGCACGCCGCTGGTGAACCTGGTCGGCGAGCACGCCGTCGCGCACAAGCCGCTCGGCGCGCCGCTGACGACCGACATCGAGGCGGTCGCGCGCCCCGCGTCGGCGTGGCTGGCCACCGCGCGCGACGCGCGCTCGGCGGCGACGCTCGCCGCCCAGGCCGTCGCCGCCGCGCGCGCGAGCGGCGTCGCGACGCTGATCCTGCCCGCCGACGCCGGCTGGGAGCCGAGCGCCGGCCCCGCCGCCGCGCTCGCCCCGCAGCCGCGTCCGGCCGTGCCCGAGCAGGCGCTCGAGGCGGCCGCGCGGGCGTTGCGCTCCGGGCCGTCGGCGCTGCTGCTGGGCGGCGCCACGACGCTCGAGCCCGGGCTGCGGGCTGCCGCGCGGATCGCCGCGGGCACTGGCGCGCGCGTGCTTCACGACACGTTCGTGCCGCGCCTGGCGCGCGGCGGCGCGCGCTTCGCGCCGCAGCCCCTGCCGTACATCACCGAGTTCGCCGTGCAGGCGCTGGCGGGGCTCTCGCACCTGGTGCCGGCGGGAACGCAGCCGCCGGTCGGCTTCTTCGCCTATCCCGGCCTGCCGAGCGCGCTCACCGCGCCGGAGACCGAGGTCGTCGCGCTCGCCACGCCCGAGGAGGACGCGGTCGCCGCGCTCGAGGCGCTCGCCGACCTCGTGGGCGCTGACCCCGCGGCGGCCGCGCCGCCCGAGCGCGCCCCGCTGCCGGCGGGCTCGGCGCTCGACATCGACTCGCTCGCGGCGGCGGTCGGCGCGCTGCTGCCCGAGGGCGCGATCGTCGTCGACGAGGCGGTGACCGGCTCGATCTTCTTCGTCGCGCGCAGCGCGGGCGCGCCCGAGCACGACTACCTGTACCTGACCGGCGGCGCGATCGGCTGGGGGCTTCCGGCCGCGACCGGCGCCGCCGTCGCGTGCCCGGACCGCCCGGTGGTCGCGCTCGAGGCCGACGGCTCGGCGATGTACACGCTGCAGGCGCTGTGGACGCAGGCGCGCGAGGGGCTCGACGTCACGACCGTGATCGTCGCCAACCGCTCCTATGCGATCCTCGAGTTCGAGTTCACGCGCGTCGGCGCCGAGGGCGACGGGCGCGCCGCGCACGAGTTGATGGACATCGGGCGCCCGCCGCTGGACTTCGTCGGCCTCGCCCGGGCGATGGGCGTGCCGGGCCGACGGGTCGACTCCGCGGACGCGCTGGTGGCCGCGCTGCGCGAGGCGTTCGCCGAGCCCGGGCCGCACCTGATCGAGGCGCTCGTGCCGCCGCTGCAGGCCGTCGCGCCGACCGCCGCCGGGTAGGGTCCCGGCCCATGGATCCGATCAGGGCGATCGTGACCGGCGGCGCGTCCGGCATCGGGCTGGCGACCGTCGAGCTGCTGCGCGAGCGGGGCGGGCACGTCGTGGCGCTGGACCGCGACGCGGTCGACGGGGGCATCGTGATGGACGTCACCGACGCGGCGGGCGTCGACGCCGCCGTGCGCGAGTCCGCGCGGCGCCTCGGCGGGCTCGACGTGGTGGTCAACAACGCGGGCATCGGCGCGCAGGGGACCGTCGAGGCCAACGCCGACGAGGAATGGCACCGCGTCTTCGACGTCAACGTCGTCGGGATCGTGCGCGTGACGCGCGCGGCGCTCCCGTTCCTGCGCGAGTCCGCGCGCGCGGCGATCGTCAACACGTGCTCGGTGGCCGCGACCGCGGGGCTGCCGAACCGCGCGCTCTACAGCGCGACCAAGGGCGCGGTGCTGAGCCTGACGCTGGCGATGGCCGCCGACCACGTGCGCGAGGGCATCCGCGTCAACTGCGTCAACCCCGGCACCGCGGACACGCCGTGGGTCGGGCGCCTGCTCGACGCCGCCGACGATCCCGACGCCGAGCGCGCCGCGCTCGACGCGCGCCAGCCGATGGGCCGGCTCGTCAGCGCGCGCGAGGTCGCCGAGGCGATCGCCTACCTCGCCAGCCCGGCGGCCGCGTCCACCACCGGCACCGCGCTCGGCGTCGACGGGGGGATGCAGGGGCTGCGCCTGCGGCGCTGACGCATCGCCCAGAGGGCGAAGCTCCGGCGAGTTCCGCGAGCCCCGCCGGGCACCGCCCGCCCCGGCTATACGAGGCCGCGCAGCGCGAGCTCGGCGATGATCTTGCGGCGCTTGAACGGTCCGGCGGAGGCGAGGCGCTCGAGTCCGGAGCGGCGCTCGCGCAGGTCCGCCCGCACGCGCATCAGCTCCGCCCGCAGCTCGGCCGCGTCGCCACGGGCGGCGTCGAGCGCGGCGCGCAGCTCGATCGCGTCGGCGCGCGCCGAGTCGATCGCCCGGCGGCTCGCGTCGAGCTCCACGCGCAGATCGCTCTCGCCCGCGCGCGCGACGTGGAGCGCGTCCCGCAGCGCGCCGATCTCCCCGTCGGCGTGCTCGGAGTGCTCCGCCACGAGCACGGGGTTGCGGCGGGTCTCGGCGCGAGGCGCCAGGGCGGCGCGCAACTCGTCGCTCGAGACATGCGGTTCGCTTCGGTGGTCCGTCTCGCTCATGCCGCTCGTGTTCGTGACCCGGACTCGCGTTCCTCCCGCGCGAACGCGAGGACGAGCGCGGCCACGCCCGCGAGCAGGCCGAACGCCGCGTCCGGATGGTCGACGATCGCCTGCACCGCGAGCGCGACGACGATCCCGCCGCTGTTGCCTGCGAGCCAGATCAGCGCGGTCGCGGCGCCGGTCGCCGCCCCGGCGCGGCGCTCGGTCAGCTCGAGGATCACCGGCAGGCTCGCCAGCAGCACCACGCCGAGCGGGACGACGGCGACCACCGCGGCGCCCGGCGCGACCGCCAGGAGCACGCAGCCGGCGGCCGCGACGAGCGCGGCCAGACGCAGGAACCGCAGCTCCGCCCCGCGCCGTGCGATCGCCGCTGGGAGCAGCGCCGAGCCGGCCACGCCCGACACGACCATCGCGGCCAGCAGCCAGCCGGCCTGGGTGTCGGTCACGCCCGCCGGCTCGAGCAGCGCCTGCAGCCACGTCGTGAGCGCGACGAAGAGCCCGAAACCGAGGAACGCGACGCCCGCGAGCCGCCGCACGAGCCGGTCCGACCACACGGCGCGCAGCTCGCCGCGGCCGGTGAAGGTCGCGCCGGCGCCGGCGCTGCGCACCCCGGCGAGCGCGACGCTCAGCGTCACCGCGGCCGCGAGCGCGACCGCCGCGTCGAGCACGAGCAGCGGCGTCAGCGAGTCGCTGTCCCCCAGCGCCGGGCCGAGCGGCAGCGCGAGCGCGGTGCCCGCGAAGATCCCGGCGGACCCGAGCGAGATCCCCTGCGCCCGGCGGTCCGCCGGCAGCGCGACGATCGCCACCTTCGTGACCGCGTTGAGGATCAGCGGCTGCGCGATCGCGATCAGCACCTGCCCGGCGAGCGCGGCGGCGAACGTGTCCGCGGTCAGCCGCACGAGCCCGCCGAGCGCCGTCAGCCACGCCCCCGTGAGCAGCGCCGGCCGGAACGCGCGGTCGAGCGCCAGCCCTGCCGGGATGGCGAGCACGACGTAGAGCAGCGGGAAGACCTGGCTGAGCCACCCGATCGCGCTCTCGGACACGCCGTAGTGCTCCGCCGACGGCGTCGTGATCGGCGCGAAGGTCAGCCACAGAAGCTGGTTCGCGGCCGCCGCGGCGGCGTATGCGGCGACCGTGCCCCAGCGCGCCCTCACGCGCGTGCGGGCCGCAGCGCGACTGTCGACGTCGGCCCGAGGTGCGCGAGCTTGTCCGGGTTGAGGATCGACTGAATCGCCGCGACGCGCCCGTCGGCGATGTCGAGTCCGACGATGTTGACCAGCCGCCCCTCACCGTCGAGCGAGCGGAACCCGGGCTGCCCGTTGACCCAGACCGGCTCGAGCCGCACGCCCAGCGCATCGGACTGCCCGTAGAACGCGACCAGCGCGCGGGCGACGGCGGCCGCGCCGGTCATCGGCCGCGCCAGCGCGCGGGCGCGCCCGCCGCCGTCGCCGGTCAGCGTCGCCTCCGGGGCGAGCACCGCGAGCAGCCCGGCCAGGTCGCCCTCGCGGGCGGCGGCGAGGAAACGGGCGGCGAGCGTCTCACGCTGCGCCGGGTCGGCGTCGAAGCGCGGGCGGTCGTCGGCGACTCGCCGCCGCGCGCGCGAGAGGATCTGGCGGCAGTTGTCCTGCGAGCGGCCGACGATCTCCGCGATCTCGTCGAACCCGAGCTCGAACGACTCGCGCAGCACGAGCACCGCCCGCTCGACCGGGTTCAACCGCTCGAGCAGGACCAGGAACGCGAGCGAGACCGACTCGTCGACCTCGACGCGCGCCGGCGCCTCGGCCTCGACCAGCGGCTCCGGCAGCCACTCGCCGACGTAGCCCTCGCGCCGCACCCGGGCGGAGCGCAGCACATCGATCGCCAGCCGCGTCGTGACCGCGGTCATGAACGCGCGCTCGTGTTCGACGGGGCCCGCGGCCTCCCGGCGCAGATAGGCGTCCTGCACGACGTCCTCGGCCTCCGTCACCGAGCCGAGCATCCGGTAGGCGATCGAGAACAGCAGCGGGCGCAGATCCTCCACGGTCCGCACAGCGTGCCACGCGAGCCGCGGCCGAGCGTCTACTGCTGCGTCGCCAGCAGCGCGGCGCCGGCCATCCCCCACAGCAGCAACCCGCCGGAGGCGCCGTAGACGGCCCCCAGCCGGTAGCCGGCGGTGGCGAACCCGACCGCCATCACCAGCAGGACCAGTCTGCGCAGCACTTTCATCGCACTCCGGTTGATCGGCTGATCGCCCGGCTCGACGCAATCTCCTTCAGAACGTCCACTCGGCTGCCGATTGACTAGGGCGTGGTACGGATAATCCAGGGCCTGGCCGTTGCCGCCGTGTGTGCCGTGCTCGCCGCCGTGCTGCTGGTTCGCCACGAACGCGCGTCGGCGGCGGAGATCTCGCCCGCGGTCCGCGCCCGTGGCCTCCAGTTCGATCCGGCCGTGAGCGCGTCCGACCGTGCGTGGATCCTCGCGGCCGAGCATGCCGCGCGTCCCGAGGCCGCCCGCCTGCTCGACGAGATCGACGGCCTCGTGGTCGTCGGCACGGTCTACGAGCCCGACCTGCCGTGGGTCGGGATGGCCGACCCCAACACCGACCGCGTCACGTTCAACCTCAGCTACCTCGACGGCAACCGCAAGATCGACCGCGAGCAGGCCGTGCTCCACGAACTGGGGCACGTGATCGACTTCAAGCTGCTCCCGGACGACGAGGTCAGCCGCCTGGCGAGCGCGCTCCCGAGCACCGGCATGTGCCTGCCTGAGCGCGGCGACTGCTCAGCGCCGCCCGAGCGCTTCGCCGACACGTTCGCCCGCTGGGCGCTGCGCGGCAACGTCTCGCTGACCGGCTCCGGCTACCAGCTCGCCTCGCCCGCGTCGCTGGAGGACTGGGGCGCGCCACTCGCGGCGCTCGCGATCGAGCTCGACGTTCGCGCCCACCAATAGCGTCACTTCTTGATGCGGACCTTCTTGGTGATCTTGGTCTTCTGGCCCGCCTGCGCGAGCGTGATCGTCGCCGTGTAGCTGCCGGCCGGCAGCCCGCGCGCGGACGCGATCGGCACCGCGATGGTCTTGCCCGGCAGCACGCGGGTCTGCCGCACGTCCCCGTTGCGAGTGCCCAGCGGGCCCTTGACGACGACCTCGCCGCTGACGGGGTCGGCGGTGTTGCCCGCGTTGGTGATCGCCAGCGCGAACACGCGGCTGGACGCGGTTCCGGTCACCTTCACGGCGCCCGGCTTGAGGCTGTGCACCGGCGCCGCCGGGTCGTAGCGCAGCGAGCCGAGGATGCGGTAGCCCGCGACGACGCCCTTGCGCGTGGCCAGATCGGTCGGGAGGCCGATCACCTCGACGCTGCCGTACGTGGCGCTCGCGGTCCGCAGGGTCACGGTGACCGGCTTGGTCGCGCCCGGCGCGAGCGTGAACGACGAGTCGCTGACCGCCACCGTGCCGAGCGTGTGGCGCCGGTTCGGGGCCACCGCGCCGGTCGAGGACTGGACCCACGGCCGCGCGGCGACGGTGATCGCCAGCGGCTTGGACGAGTGGTTGGTCACGTTCACCGTGTTGGCAGCACCCGCCGCGGCGGCGCGCTCGATCAGCACCGGGCTGACCGCGAGCCCTCCGGGCGCGGCCGACGCCCGCGCGCCACCGCCCTGGGCATGCGCGAGCACCGCTCCGCCCGCCGCGACCGTCACGACGGCGCCGGTCGCCGCCAATCCCTTCATCAGCTCCACTCCAGACCCCTTCGCATCGAAACCGGGTTCACACCTACCAGGTGAGAACCCGAATCGGACGCGATCGGTGCGGCACGCCGCCGGGCGCGCGCCCTCACATGACTGCGCCGCCGGCGCTGTCGTACGCGGTCAGCGGGAAGCGCTTGAGCGGCGAGACCTCGAACTCCTCGGCCAACATCGAGAAGATCGTCACGTCGCCGCGCGGCGCGTCCGGCCGGACCGGCGGCAGCCGCCGGCGCAGCGTCGCCTCCTCCAGGTAGCCGAGCGCGCGCGGGACGCCGAGGCTCGCGGTGTTGCGCGGATCGACGTGGATCTCGAGCCGCTCCCAGCCCCCCAGCTCGAAGCCGGCGCGGGTCAGCGCCGCCACGGCCTCGGTCGCGATCCCCTGGCGCGTACGGTCGGCGCGAACCCAGTAGCCGATCTCCATCGCCTCCGCGCCCACGCGCGGGTGAAAGCCGCCCGCGCCGAGCTGCGCCGCCTCGTCGCGGGCGAAGATCCCGAAGAAGAACGCGTCGCGGCGGTCGAACTGCGCGCGGAAGCCCTCGAGCCGCGCGACCACATCGTCCAGCGGGGCCGGCTCGCGCTGCGCCCACGGCATCCACGCCTGAAGATGCTCGAGGCTGGCGTCGAGCGCGGCGCGCAGCAGCGGCGCATCGCGCGGGTCGTAGCAGCGGACGACCAGCCGCTCGGTCTCGATCCGGTAGGGAACGCTCAGCGGACGCCGATCAAGTCGACGACGAACACGAGCGTCTCGTCCGGGCCGATGACCCCACCCGCGCCGCGCTTGCCGTACGCGAGATCCGGCGGGATCGTGATGCGGCGCCGGCCGCCGACCCGCATGCCGGCCACGCCCTGGTCCCAGCCGCGGATCACCTGGCCCTTGCCGAGCCCGAACTTGAACGTGTCGCCGCGGTCCCACGAGGCGTCGAACTGTCGCCCGCTCTTGTACGACACGCCGACGTAGTGGACCTCGACGACCTTGCCCGCCACGGCCTCGTCGCCGTCGCCGACCGTGATGTCCTCGAGCTCGAGCTGGTAGGACGGCGGCGCGTCGGGGACGGAGACCTCGGGCTTCTCGTTGGCGCTCATCGGCAAGACGCTACCCGGATGCCACCTCGCGCGGCGGCTCGTGCGGCGCCCGGTTCTGGAACGCTACGTGCGCCCGCAGACGACCCAGGAGGAGCCCGATGCAGTATTTCGTGCAGTTCGACGTGCACCAGCCCGTCGACACCCACGCGCTCCCGATCCGGCCCTACGAGGAATGGGCCGAGGAGCTGCGCATGGCGGTCGAGGGCTCCTAGCGCCCGTGGAGGACGACGTCATCCGGTGGCGGCGCCATCTGCACCGCCACCCGGAGGTCAGCTTCGCCGAGCACGACACGGCGGCGTTCGTCGCCGACACGCTGGGGAGCTTCGGCGGCCTCGAGATCTCGCGCCCCACGGCCACCAGCGTGCTGGCCCGGCTGCGCGGCGAGGGCCCCGGGCCGACCGTGGCGCTGCGCGCCGACATCGACGCGCTCCCGATCACCGAAGCGAGCGGGGTCGACTTCGCCTCTGAGCGCCCCGGCGCGATGCACGCCTGCGGCCACGACGGACACACCGCGATGCTGCTCGGCGCGGCGCGGACGCTCGCGGCCTCCGGGCTGCCGGCCGGCGAGGTGCGCTTCGTCTTCCAGCACGCCGAGGAGCTCGCGCCCGGCGGCGCGCGCGAGCTGCTCGACGCCGGCGTGATGGACGGCGTCGACTTCGTCTACGGCTGCCACCTGTGGACGCCGCTCGAGTACGGCAAGGTGGCGGCCGTGCCCGGCCCGTTCATGGCCGCGGCGGACTTCTTCACGCTGACGATCTCCGGCAAGGGCGGCCACGCCGGGCTCCCGCACACGGCGACCGACGTGATCGCCTGCGCGGCCGAGCTGGTCGGCTCGCTGCAGCACATCGTCGCGCGCCGGATCGATCCGCTGGCGCCCGCGGTGGTGACCGTCGGCAGCCTGCACGCGGGCGACGCGCCGAACGTGATCCCCGGCGAGGCGGTGCTGAGCGGGACCACGCGCTCGTTCGACGCGGGCGTGCGGCGGCGGCTTCCGGCACTGATCGGCGACATCGCCGCCGGCGTCTGCGCCGCGCACGGCGCGACCTACGACCTCGACTTCCAGTTCGGCTACCGCCCCGTGGTCAACGACGAGCGAGCGACCGCGCTCGTACGCGAGGTGATCGGCGACGCGCTCGCCGAGCTCGACCCGATCATGGGCGGCGACGACTTCTCGGCCTATCTCGAGCGCGCTCCCGGCGTGTACGCCTTCATCGGCGCCGGCGGGGAGTACCCGCACCACCACCCGCGCTTCCGGATCGACGAGCGCGCGCTCGCGATCGGCACGCGGCTGCACGTCGAGGTCGCGCGGCGCGCGCTCGCGTGACGCGTCAGCCGCCGATGGCGACGATCTTCAGCTGGCGATCGCCGCGCGGCGTGCTGAGGGTCACCATGTCCCCCACCCGCCCGCCGACCAGCGCCTTGCCGACCGGCGAGTCGATCGACAGCTTGCCCTCCCCGGGCGCGGACTCCGGCGCGGCGACCAGCGTGTAGACGTTCGTGCGGCCGGAGCCCTGGTCGGCGACCTCGACGCGGCTGCCGAAGCCGACCACGTCGGTCTGGGTCTCCACCTCGACGACGTCCGCGGCCAGCAGCTGCTCGCGGATCCGCAGGATCTTCGTCTCCAGATGCGCCTGGTCGTTCTTGGCGTCGTGGTACTCGGAGTTCTCCTTGAGATCCCCGAAGTCGCGCGCGACCTTGATGCGGTCGGCGATCTCCTTGCGGGCCACGGTCTCCAACTGGTGGAGCTCGGCCTGCAGCGCGGCGAGCCCCTCGGCGGTGATGACGACACGGTCGCTCAAGCCCGCCATTCTAGTGTCCCGAGTCGGAAGCTTCGCAGGCGAACCTACGACCCGCGACACTAGTCTTCGGGCGCGAAACAGCGGCGCCACTCGCCGTGGTCGCAGACGGTCATCAGCGCGTCGGCGACCCGGGCGCGCAGCATGAAGTCCCCGGTGTCGCACGTGAAGGTGACCGTGGTCGCCGAGCGCGTGAAGGCGATCGGCGGCGAGCCGCCGGCGTCCAGCACCGCCTCCAGGCGCTGCCAGACGGACCGCGGTTGCGGGGCGAGGATCGTGAGTCGGTGGACGGCGGGCTCCATGTCCTCAGCCTACACGAACATGTGTTCGTATGCGAGGGCTGAATGGTCAGGCGACGAGCGCCGGCGCGGGGGCGGGCGCGGGGACCTCGCCGAGCGAGCGCCAGGCGACCGCGAGCCGCGCCGCGGCGTCCTCGAGCGTGTCCGCGGGCAGGCTGTAGGGGAGGCGCACGAAGCGCTCGAACGCGCCGTCGACGCCGAACCGCGGCCCGGCCGCGACCCGCAGCCCGTGGCGGTCGGCGACCGCGGCGAGTGCGGTACTGCGGGGCTGGTCGAGCTCGACCCAGAGCGACAGGCCGCCCGCCGGCACCCGGAAGCGCCACTCCGGCACGTGGCGCCGGAGCGCCGCCGCGAAGACGTCGCGGCGCTCACGCGCGGCCGCCCGCTGGCGTGGCAGGAGCACGCCGGCGTCGGCCAGCAGCTCGGCGCCGATCAGCTGCTCGAGCACCGGGCTCGAGATGTCCAGCGCGGCCCGCACGGCGGCCAGGCGCTGGACCAGCGTCGGGCTGGCGCGCACCCAGCCCACGCGCAGGCCGGCCCAGAACGTCTTGCTCATCGACCCGGTGGCGATCACCGTCTCGCCGCCGGGGTCGAACGTCGCCAGCGGGGGCGGCGGGACGGCGCCGTCGAGCTCGAGCCCGGCGATCGTCTCGTCGGCGATCAGCGGCGTGTTCGTCACGCGGGCCAGCGCGACGAGCCGCTCGCGGTCGGCCGCGCTCATCGTGAGCCCGGTCGGGTTGTGATGCTCGGGGATCACGTAGAGCAGCCGCGGCGCCGCCTGTCGGACCGTCGCGGAGAGCATGTCGAGATCCCAGCTCTCGGACAGCAGCGGGACCGGGACCGGCCGTGCGCCGATCGCGCGGATCGCGTCGAGCGCGGCGGGATAGGTCGGATGGTCGGTCAGGACGCGGTCCCCGGGGCCGGCGAACGCGCGCAGCAGCAGCGTCCACGCGCCCTGCGCGCCCGCGGTGACCAGCACCTGCTCGGCCGTCGTCGGCAGCCCGCGCGCGCTCAGGTGCTCCGCGATCGCCGCGCGCAGGACCGGCAGCCCGGCGGCGTCGTAGCCGGGGCCGGGCAGGTGGCGCGGCAGCTCGGCCGCGGCGCGTGTGAGCGCGGCGTGCAGCGCGCCCTCGGGCGCCGAGCAGGCGGCGCACGAGAGATCGATCAGCGCGGGGCCGGCGAGCCGCTCCCCCGCCTGCGCCGGCGCGACGTCGGCGGGCAGCCGCGTCCAGCTTCCGGCGCCGCGCCGGCTGGCGAGGAAGCCCTGCTCGCGCAGCGCCGCGTACGCCGCGGTCGCCGTCGTGCGGCTGACGCCGAGCGCCTGCGCGAGGTCGCGCTCGCCCGGCAGGCGCGTGCGCAGCGGCAGCCGCCCGTCGAGCACGAGCAGGCGCAGCGCCAGCGCCAGCGCGGCATACGCGGGTCCGGCCGAGCGCCACTCGCCGAGCAGCCGCGCGAGATGGGGCCCGCTCAGCCCGCGGTCGACGCTCATGCGCGCGTCCAGCGTGCCATGAGGCCACTTTCTCAAAATTGGCTATGGATTTCAATGCCAATCGAGTGCCACTATGCCCGGCATGCCCCGCCGCCTCCTGCAGCTCTACGCCGGCCTCGTCCTCTACGGCACCAGCATGGCGCTGCAGATCCGCGCGAACCTCGGCCTCGACCCCTGGGACGTGTTCCACCAGGGCCTCGCGAACCGGACCGGGCTGTCGTTCGGCACGATCACGATCATCGTCGGCGCGCTGGTGCTGCTGGCCTGGATCCCGCTGCGCCAGCGGCCCGGCCTGGGCACGATCAGCAACGTGTTCGTGATCGGCCTCGCGGTCGACGCGGCGCTCTCGCTGATCGGAGACGCGCACGTCCTCCCCACCCAGCTCAGCCTGCTGGCGGCCGGCGTCCTCCTCAACGCCGTCGCGGGCGCGGCGTACATCGGCGCGGGCCTCGGCCCAGGCCCGCGCGACGGGTTGATGACCGGCCTGGTCCGGCGCACCGGCGGCCGCGTCGGCCCGATCCGGACCGGGATCGAGCTGTCGGTGCTCGCCGCCGGCTTCGCCCTGGGCGGGACGGTCGGGCTCGGCACGGTCGTCTATGCGGTCTCGATCGGCCCGCTCCTGGCGCTGCTGCTCCCCGCGTTCACGGTTCCCCGGCCGGCACTCGCGTAGCGCGTGGGTTCGTTGAAGAATGGTCGGTCCGACCGATGGGGTGCAGCCGTGGATGACTCGGGCCGCACGCGCCGCGAAGGCGTGCGTCAGCACGTTGAGCTGCGCGGGTGGCGCGAGGCGCCGCGGATGCGCCGCAGCGGGCGTATCGGAATTCTTCAACGGGCCCTAGGCCAGCGATGCGTACAGCGCCGTCTCGAAGTCCGCGTACACCTGGAAGACGCGCGGCTCCACGAACGGCAGCGTCTGCGTGTAGATCGCGCCGGTCACGCCGGCCGTGCGATCGACCCAGAAGTGCGTGTTGAAGAGCCCCGCCCAGGCGCCGCTGCCGGCCCGCCGCATGCCCGGGACGTCGCTCGTGTTGAGCAGCAGCCCGAGCCCGAACTTCAGGCCCGGCCCGGCGTTGAAGTCGGCCGAGGAGTTCGGGTCGGCGGTGGCGATCGCGGCCGGGAAGTCGAGCGCGCCGATCTGGTTCGTGAACGCCTGCTCGACCGTCGCGGGGTCCAGGATCCGCACGTCGCCGAGCGCGCCGTTGCCGAGCAGCATGCGCTGGAAACGCAGGTAGTCGTGCGGCGTGGAGTACAGCCCGTGCCCGCCGGCCCACCACTCCGGCTGCTGGTTCCAGTCGATGTCGGTCGCCGCCCACGCGCCGTCGGCGCCGCGCAGGTGGATCGGCACCGAGTGCGCGCGCTGCTCGGCGCTCATCAGGAACGCGGTCTGCTCCATCCCCAGCGGGTGCAGGATGTGCTCGGCCACGTAGGCGTCGAGCAGCTGCCCGCTCGCCGCCTCGACGACGCGGCCCAGCCAGTCGATGTTGATGCCGTACTCGAACACGGTGCCCGGGTCGGCGATCAGCGGCGCGCCGAAGATGACGTTCGAGCCCGACATCACCGTCGGCGTGCCGGTCGCGGCCTCCCAACGCACGATGTCCGCGTTCCAGAACCAGTAGGAGAGCCCGGACGTGTGGTTGGCGAGCTGGCGGACGGTGGCCTGGCTCGCGGGCGGGCGCAGCCGCGGCGTCTCGCCGTCGAAGCCCTCGAGCACCTGCAGCTGCGCGAACTCGGGGAGGTAGGAGGCGACCGGCTCGTCGAGATCCAGCGTGCCGCGCTCGACCTGCTGCAGCGCGGCGACGGTGGCGACCATCTTCGTCATCGACGCGATCCGGAAGACCGTGTCGGCCGTGACGGGATCATGCTGGCCCGCGACGCGCGGGCCCGCACAGCCCTCATAGATCGCGCCACCCCGGTCCGCCGCCACGGCGACGACGTTCGGTACGTCGCCGCCCTCCACGGCCCGCTGCAGGACCTGGTCGATCTGCGTGCTGACGTGCGTCGCGCTCATTGAGGGTCTCCTCTCCCTCGAGATGACACCTGGAAACGTTACGGGGCCTTGGGCTGGAAGAGCTCCACCGGGTTGCCTGACGGGTCGTCGACCAGCACCTGGTCGCCGCCGACGCCGACGATGATGTCGCTGCGCAGCGGGACGCCGGCGGCGCGCAGGCGCTCGACCTCGGCGGCGAGGTCGGCGACCTCGATCAGGAAGCGGGCCCAGCCGCCCGGTGCGGGCGAGCGCCCGTCGGGCAGCACCTGCCCGCCGCCGCCGCGGCCGCTCGGCTGGCTCAGCAGCAGGCGCAGGTCGCCGCGGCTGAGCATCGCGAACGGCGGCGCGGGACGCATGTCGACGGTGAATCCCAGCTGGTCGCGGTAGAAGTCGATCGCGGCGTCGACGTCGTCGACGATGTAGCGGACGCTGACCATCGACAAGTCCTATCACCGAGGGATGGACGGCGCGGGAGCGAATGGTCACCTGTATGCCCCGCCCGGCGCTCCTCGTCCTCATCCCGATCGCCATCTGCGCGTTCGCGCTGGGCGTCCTGGCCGGCTCGCCGCCCGCCGGCTCGGAGCCGCGCGTGAAGCCGATCACGCGTCACGCCGCGCCGATCACGATCGCGTGGGGCGGCGACGTGACGCTCGGCTCGCAGTACGGGCTGCCGCCGGCCGGAGGGCGCGTGGAGCTCGCGGCGGTCGCGCCGCTGCTGCGCGCGGCCGACCTTGCGACCGTCAACTACGAGGGCACGTTCGGTCCCGGCGGGGCGTCGAAGTGCGTGCCGGCGGCACACGACTGCTTCGCCTTCCAGGCGCCGCCGGCGAACGCGCGCACGCTCCGGCGCGCCGGCATCGACGCCGTCAACGGCGCCAACAACCACGCGTGGGACTACGGCGCGGTCGGCTGGCACTCGACGCGCGCGGCGCTCCAGCGCGCCGGCGTGCGCGCGACCGGCGCGCCCGGCGAGATCGCGCTGACCGAGACCAACGGCGTGCGGATCGCGCTCGTCGGGTTCTCCACCTATCCCTGGAGCGCCTCGATGAGCGATCCGCAACCGCTGATCAAGGCCGCCGACGCGGAGGCCGACCTCGTCGTCGCGTTCATGCACGCGGGCGCCGAGGGCGCCGATCGCGAGCACGTGCCGGCGGGCGCGGAGTCCGCGTTCGGCGAGTACCGGGGCGACAGCCGCGCCTTCGCGCACGCGGCGATCGACGCCGGCGCCGACCTCGTGCTCGGCTCCGGTCCGCACGTGCTGCGCGGGCTCGAGCGCTACAGGGGACGACTGGTCGCCTACTCACTCGGCAACCTCGCGGGCTGGCACAACTTCAGCACCGCCGGACGCAGCGCGCTGAGCGCCGTCCTGACCGTCGAGCTGGCACCGACCGGCCGCATCCTCAAAGGCTCACTGAGCTCGCTGCGGCTCGACGGCACGGGCGTCCCGCACCGCGATCCGTCGGGCGCCGCCGCACGACTCGTGCGCGCGCTGACCGCGTCGGACTTCCGCGGCGGGCGGCTGCGCATCGACCGCCACGGCGCGATCGCTCCGGCGCCCTAGGCCAGGACCGCACCGCGAACTCCTCGCCGCCGTAGCGGGCGATCGTGTCCGTGACGCGCAGCAGCGGGCGCCAGGCGGCCGCGGTGGACGCGAGCAGCTCGTCGCCGGCCTGGTGGCCCCAGTCGTCGTTGTAGGCCTTGAAGCGGTCGATGTCGAGCATCGCCGGGCACAGCGTGCCGCCGTGGCGGCGGGCGCGGGTCAGCTCGCGCTCGACGTCCTCGTCCCAGACGCGCCGGTTCGGGAGCCCGGTCAGCGGATCGGTGCGGGCGCTCGCGTGCAGGCGCGCCAGCAGGTCGGTGCGATGGATCGTGATCGCGGCCTCGGCGGCGAGCAGACGCAGCAGCTCCGCGTCGCGCTCGGGCAGTTGCGAGCGCACGCCGGGCCAGGCGACCGCCAGCACGCCGACGGTCCGCCCGTCATGGCTCACCGGCACCCACGCGCCGGAGCCCGCGCCGGTGAGGCGCGCGCCAGCGCGCGAACGCGCTCGGGTCGGCGTCGATGTCGGGCGCGAAGCCCAGCTCGCCGGTCAGGAGCGCCTCGCCGGTCACCGAGCGCTCGCCCAGCTCAGCGCCGCCAGCGCGGGCAGGGTGAGGCTGCGCACGCGCAGGAAGGCAGGGGCATTCGCGGGCCGAGGGGACATCGCACCCCATCCATCGGCCGATCTGCGCAAGGATTGACATGATGGATACGTCGCCTGGTCAGCGACCCGACCCTATGAATGTCCTCATCGTCGACGACGAGCCCGGCACGCGCCTCGCGGTGGCGACCGCGGTCGAGCGGCTCGGGCACCGCGCGAGCCAGGCGGCCGACGGCGAGGCGGGATGGCGGCGCTTCGAGGCCGACGGGCCCGACGTGCTGGTGACCGACTGGGCGATGCCGGGGCTCGACGGCACCGAGCTCGCGGGCCGGGTCCGGCGCTCCACGCGCACCCCGTATACGTACGTCCTGGTGCTCACCGGCCGCGCCGACGCGGAGGCCAAGCGCGACGCGGTGCAGGCCGGAGCCGACGACGTGCTCCAGAAGCCGCTCGATGCCGGGGAGCTCGATCGCAAGCTGATCGCCGCCGAGCGCGTGATCGCGGTGCACGAGCGCCTGCACGAGGACGCGCACGTCGATGCGCTGACCGGCGTGGGCAGCCGCCGGCGGCTGTTCGAGGATCTGGCCGCGATGTGCGCGCGCGTCGACCGCTACGGGCACAACTACTGCGTCGCGCTGGTCGGGCTCGACCGCACCGACGAGCGGCTCGTGCGCGCGGCTGGCCAGGCGCTGGAGGCGGCGATCCGGTCCGGCGACGCCGTGTACCACGTCGGCGCCGCGCAGTTCGTCGCGCTGCTGCCCGAGCAGGCGCGGGACACCGCCAACGTCGCGGCCGAGCGGCTGCGCGGGGCGGTCGAGGCCGCGCTCACCGACCACCACGGCGCGGCGGCCTCGGTCAGCGTCGGCATCGCGTTCACCAGCACCGACTGCACGCCCGAGGAGCTCGTGGCCCAGGCCGGAGACGCGCTGGCGCGGGCGATGGAAACCCCCGGCGGTCACATCGCCAGCCAGGCCGAGGCCGGCAGCACGCTGCGGCTGATGCTCGCCGACGACGATCCCGTCTCGCGGCTGACGCTGAGCGCGATCGTCAAGCGCGAGGTCGGGTTCGAGCTGGTGGCCGAGGCCGAGGACGCCGCCCAGGCGATCGAGCTCGCGTTGCTGCGGCGGCCGGACGTCGTGCTGCTCGACATCGACATGCGGGGCGGCGGCGGCGCGCGCGCCGCGGTCGAGATCCGCGAGGCGCTGCCCGACGTGCGGATCGTCGCGATCAGCGCCGACGACTCGGGGGAAAGTCAGTACGACATGATGCGCGCCGGTGCGGTCGGGTTCATCACCAAGGGCGCTGACGGCGCCGAGATCCTGCGCGTCATCCGGTCGTCGGCGCGCTGGTAGGTCGCGCAGCGGCGTCCAGCGCCGCGTTCACCAGCGCATCCGCGCGAGCGTTGCGCGCGCGTGGAACCGTGCGAAACGTCCACGCCTCGAGCGCGTTCAGCGCCGCCAGCGCCTCGGCATGCAGCGCCTGCAGGTCGGGGTTGCGAACGCGGTAGCGCCCGCTGAGCTGGTTGGCGACCAGCTCGGAGTCACCGATCAGATCGACCGCGGTGGCGCCCAGTGCGCGGGCTCGCTCGAGCGCGAGCAGCACGGCGCGGTACTCGGCGACGTTGTTGGTCACCGTGCCGAGGAGCACGCTCGCCTCGTCCAGCGTCGCCCCGTCCGGGCCGCTGACGACGGCCGCAGCGGCCGCAGGACCGGGGTTTCCGCGCGCGCCACCGTCCACGTGGACGGTGACCCGCACCGGCCTACTCCACCGGAGAGAGCGGCGGGAAGTCGCCCGTGATGCGCATGCGGCGACGGTCGCGCACCTCGCGCTGGCCGCCTCCCGAGGTGCCCGGGAGCCGCCGCTCCTTCTTACGACGGTCGACGATCACGGTCACGTTCGGATCGTCCTCGTAGTAGTCCGCGAGCTTCGGATACAGCTCGTCGGCAAGGGGCTCGGGTACGACGCAGTAGATCACGCCTGCGATCCTAGACCCTCCGGCGGCGCAGCGAACTCGGTCATGTGTTGACTCCGAGATGCAGCGCACCACGCTCGTCGGCCGCCGCGTTGACCTCCTGCTCCTCGGGCACGAGCTCTGAGAGCTCGTCTCCCTGGGCGTCGCGGCGGACGCCGCCGGCCTCGTCGGAGAGGTCGACCTCGAAGCGGTACCAGGAGAGCTCCCACATCACCGTGATGGTGACCACCGCGGGTCGATCCACGCGCGGGCGCACGCACACGCCGGGCGCGCCGAGCGAGCGCGCCACCCCGCCGACGGTGCGGGTGTGGTCGGACGAGTTGAAGACGTCGATGGCGCGCTGCATCTTCAGGTCGGCATTGGTCGGCACCGCCCGGATGTGCCGCGACTGGCGCGGCGGCTCCGGCATCGGAAGATGACGTTCCTCCTCCGCTTCGGCTTCCTCGTGCAGTTCGCGGGCGCGCTCGCGGCGCGTGCGCAGCCGGTCGACGAAGCCGCGGCCCTCGCGGCGCGGGTGGCGCATCGCGACGTCGTCGGCGCCCGATTCGCGGATCCAGCCCTCCTGCTGCGCGCGCGTCGTGCACAGGTCGCAGACCAGCCGCCGCTCGCCGCCGGCCAGGAAGTGCTCGGCGTGCTCGCCGCGCAGCAGCGTGCGGCCGCACACGTCGCACGCGACGTCCAGCTGGTTGGTGCGGATGTCTCGTGTACGCGCCATGACCGGGAGGGCGAGAGTAGCAACGCGACTCTCGCCCCCATGCAGTCTTCCGCCCGCTCGCGGCCCGCGAATGGCGCGTCAGCCGGCGGAAACCTCGTCGTCCTCGCGCGCCTTCTCGGCGACCTTCTGCGCGAGGTGCGCGGGGATCTCCTCGTAGCGCAGGAACTCGAGCGTGTACTCGCCCTGGCCGCCCGTGACCGCGCGCAGGTCGGGCGCGTAGGTGAGCATCTCGCTCATCGGGACCTCGGCCCTGACGTCGACCATCCCGCCGACCGCCTCGGTGCCCAGCGGCCGCCCGCGGCGGGAGCTGAGGTCGCCCATCACGTCGCCCACCGACTCGTCCGGGACGGACGCGGTGACGAGCATGATCGGCTCGAGCAGCACGGCGCCGGCCTGCTCCAGCGCGTGCTTCATGGCGATCGAGCCGGCCATCTTGAACGCCATCTCCGAGGAGTCGACGGTGTGGTAGGAGCCGTCGAAGAGCCGCACGCGCACGCCCTTGACCGGGTAGCCGGCCACCGCGCCCTGCTGCATCGCCTCGAGCACGCCCTTCTCGACGGCGGGGATGAACCCGGTCGGGATCACGCCGCCCTTGATCGCGTTGACGAACTCGAAGTCGCCGTTCGGGAGCGGCTCGATCTCGATGTGGCAGTCGCCGAACTGCCCGCGCCCGCCGGTCTGCTTCTTGTGGCGCCCGTGGGCCTTCGCGCTGCCCCGGATCGTCTCCTGGTAGGGGACGCGCGGCGGCTTGAGCATCACCTCGGCGCCGAAGCGGCTCTTCATGCGGTCGACGATCACCTCGACGTGGATCTGCGACAGGCCGGCGACGATCTGCTCGCCGGTCTGGTCGTCGCGGTGCAGGTCGATCGTCGGGTCCTCCTCCTGCAGCCGGCGCAGCGCGGTGTAGACCTTGTCCTCGTCGCCCTTGTTCTTCGGCTCCATCGCGAACGCCATCACCGGGGCGGGAAGCTTGATGCGCGGCATGTGGATCGGCTGGTCGCGCGCCGCCAGCCAGTCGCCCGCGTGGGTCTCCTTGAGCTTCGCGACGGCGCCGATGTCGCCCGGCCCGAACGCGTCGGCCTGCGAGACGTCCTTGCCGCGCGGGACCAGCAGCTGCCCGACGCGCTCCTTGTGATGCGTGCGGGTGTTCATCACCTGCGTGTCGTGGTCCATCGTGCCCTGATAGACGCGGAAGAGGTTGATGCGACCCGCGAACGGGTCGGCGCGCGTCTTGAACACGTAGGCGAACATCTCGCCCTCGGGGTCGGGCTCGAGCCTGAAGCCCTCCTCGACCTCCACGCCGCCGTGCTGGACGGGCGAGGGCAGGTCGTCGACGAACGCGTCGAGCAGGCGGTTGGCGCCCAGGCGCGTCGTGGCCACGCCGCAGGTGACCGGGAAGATGTGGCCGTGGTCGGTCCCGTCCTCGAGCGCGGAGACGATCTCGTCGTGGGAGATCTCCTCGCCTTCGAGGTAGCGCTCCATCAGCGCCTCGGAGTTCTCCGCGACCTCGTCCATGAGCTTCTCGCGGTACTCCTGCGCGCGCTCGGCCTCCTGGTCGGGGATCGGGATCTCCGTGCAGGTGCCGTCGGCGTACTCGTAGGCCTTCATGTCCACGAGGTCGATCAGGCCGCGCACCTCGTGCTCAGAGCCGATCGGGATCTCGGTGGCCACGACGTGCGGCCCGAAGGCGTCCTTGAGCGATTCCAGCGTGCGGTAGAAGTCGGCCCGCTCGCGATCGAGCATGTTCACGAACACCAGCCGCGCCACGCCGAGCTCCTGCGCGCGCTCCCACAGCCGCCGCGTGGAGACCTCGACGCCCATCACGCCGTTGATCACGAACACCGCGGACTCGGCCACGCGCAGCGCGCCCAGCGCGTCGGCGATGAAGCTCGGCTCGCCCGGCGTGTCGATCAGGTTGACCTTGACGTCGCGCCACTCGAACGAGGCGAGCGACGCGGAGATGGACATGCCGCGGGACTTCTCGTCCTCGTCGGCGTCGGAAACCGTCGTGCCGTCAGCCACCGAGCCGAGCCTGGTCGTCGCCCCTGCCTCGAACAACAGGGCCTCGTGCAGCGACGTCTTCCCGCTCCCCCGGTGGCCCACTAGGGCCACGTTGCGGATCCTGTCTGCGGCGTGCGGCATGCCTGGCGCTCCTCTCCCTCGGACTTGCGAAGGGTGTGAACGCTACCTCTAGTCGCGCAGGTTGTCGCCCTGCAACCGCGACTTCAGCCGCAGCACGGCTTTCGTGTGCAGCTGGGAGATGCGGCTCTCGGTGACGCCGAGCACCTCGCCGATCTCGCGCAGCGTCAGGTTCTCGTAGTAATAGAGCGCGATCACGAGCTTCTCGCGCTCGGGCAGGGCCGAGATCGCGTCGGCGAGCCGATCCTTGAGCTCTGACTGCGCGAGCAGCTGCTCCGGGTCCGGGGCGTGCGGGTCGTGCAGCGTGTCCAGCAGGCTCACGGCGTCGCCGGAGGAGTCAGAGACCGCCCACAGCTCGTCCAGCGCGACCACCGTGGACGTCGAGATCTTGACCAGCACGTCCTGGAACTCGTCCGTGGAGATCTTCAGCTCGCGCGCCATCTCGTCGTCGCTCGGCGTGCGGTGCAGCCGGTGCTCGAGCTTCGCGTGCACCTTCTCGATCTCGCGCGCCTTGGCACGGACGGACCGCGGCACCCAGTCCAGCGCGCGCAGCTCGTCGATGATCGCGCCCTTGATGCGCGTGATCGCGTACGTCTCGAACTTGATCTCGCGATCGAGGTCGAACCGCTCGATCGCGTTGATCAGGCCCAGCAGGCCGTACGAGATGAGGTCGGCCTCCTCGACGTGCGCGGGCAGGCCGGAAGACATCCGTCCTGCGACGTACTTGACCAGCGGCGAGTAGGCGACCACGAGCTGCTCACGTGCCTTGTCTGAACCGTCGCCTTTGTAGCGACGCCACAGTTCCTTGAGCTCGATCGCTTTAAACTTGGTCTCCAGAGGGGGCTCCCTAAGCCCGCGGGTGGCTCTTCGCGTAGGCCGCCCGCAATCTCGCTGACTCTATCCGAGTGTAGACCTGGGTCGTCGAGATACTCGCGTGACCGAGCATCTCCTGGATCGCGCGCAAGTCCGCTCCGCCCTCCAGCAGGTGGGTCGCGAAGGAGTGCCGGAGCACGTGCGGATGCACGCCCGTCTGGGTGGCGGCGTACCGCGCCCAGACCCGCAGCCGTCGCCGGACGTCGCTCGTCGACAGCCGCCGGCCGGACTTGGAGAGAAACAGCGCGGGCTCGGGCTCGGCGGGCGCCAACGCGGGTCGCGCGCGCTCCAGGTAGGCCCCGAGCGAGCGCAGCGCGGGCTCCCCCACGGGCACGATGCGTGTCTTGGAGCCCTTGCCGAGCACGCGCACGTGCTCTGAGTCGAAGTCCACCGAGCCGACGTCGAGGTCGCACAGCTCCTCGGCGCGCAGGCCGCTCGAATAGGCGAGCTCGAACAGCGCGCGGTCGCGCTGCTCGAGCGGCGTGCCGGCGGGAATCCGCTCCAGCATGCGCGCGATGTCGTCGGGCTTGAGCACCGTCGGCAGCGTGCGCGGCAGCTTCGGTGCCGGCAGGAGATCGGCGGGATTGGCGGCCACGACGCCGTGCTCGAGCAGGCTGCGGAAGAGGCTGCGCGTGCTCGCCAGCTTGCGCGCCATCGTGCGCGGGGCGGCGCCGCGCTGGGAGAGCCGGGCGGCCCAGCGGCGCAGCACCTTGTAGTCGACCTGCTGCGGCGTGAGGCCGTTGGCCGTGGCCCAGGCGGCCAGCTCGGCCGCGTCGGTGCCGTAGGCCTTGCGCGTGCGCTCCGCGGCGCCGCGGCGGCGCAGGTCGGCGTCGAACGTCCGCAGCGCCGCCCGCCACGGCTCCGAGACCGCCGCCGTACCCTCAGAGGGCGTGAGCGCGTTCTTCATCGACACGACCACCGGTCAGGTCGCCACCCGCAACCAGCTGGTGGCCGCGGGCATCGCCACCCCCGACGAGCTGCCGCCGCGCCCCTGGCACCCCGTGCGCGGGGACCGGGACGCCAGCATGCTGTGGTACGCGGTGATGCGCAAGCAGGTCAAGGGCGTGTTCATCGGCACCCTCACGATTCGACACCAGGACCACCACGCCTCCCTGCTCGCCGAGGGCTGGGAGGAAGTGCCCATGGAGGCGGTCGCGGCACCGAATAAGGTCGGATGATCGGGGTGGGGCGGAGGGGCTGCACCCCTTAAGGTCGGATGATCGGGGTGGGGCGGATTGGCTGCACCCCTTAAGGTCGGATGACCGGGGTGGGGCGGAGGGGCTGCACCCTTTCAGTGTCGGGTGGGGCGGGGGGCTGCCGCCTTATGAGATGTAAACCGGCGTCCCCACGTCGACCTGGTCGTAGAGCTCCTCCACGTCCGGGATGTGCATGCGGATGCACCCGTGCGACGCGGCCGAGCCGATCGACCCGTCCTCGCTCGTGCCGTGGATGCCGGCGCCGTTGTAGATGCCCATCCAGCGCGCCTTGATCGGGTTCCCGGGGTCACCCGGCGGGATCACCTTGCCGGCGAGATCCCCGGCCCAGGCGGAGTTGGGCACGTGCCAGGCCGGATTGATCTGTTTGTCCTGGATGTTGTAGAGCCCGGCCGGCGTCTCGAGCCCCACGCGCCCGACCGCGATCCCGTAGGTCTTGGAGACCTTGAGGTTCTTGTAGAGCGTGAGCCGGAACGCGGCGCGGTTGACGATGATCACCGACGGATACTTCGCGGCCAGCTGATCGGTCGAGACCTTCGGCTTGAGCGCCGTGGTGTGGACCTGCACCGTCTGCGTGTTCCCCGGATCGAGCAGCGTCTTCTGGACGTCGGCGGCGAGCGTGTTGTACTTCACGCGCAGGCCGGTGGAGGACCGCGTCGGCTCCACCTGGCCCTTCGAGAGGTCGAGCTTGGCGTCCACCGGGTCGCGGTTGAGCCGGTGCTGGACGCGCTTGACGAGCTTCAGGATCGCCGGCTTTGACCAGCTCACGTCCGCGGCCAGTTGCGTGTTGAGCGACCGGTTGCGCAGGTTGCGCCAGCTGCGCGAGAACATGCTCCCCTGCTGCGAGCGCGCGAGCGCCTTGTCGACCGTGCCGCGAATGTCGATCGCCACCGCGGCCTGCTTGGGCGTGAGCGTGAACGTGCGGTCCTTGTAGCGGACCTTCACCGGTCGGTCGAGCGGCTGCAGAAGCGTGGCGGAGAGCTTCTTCTCGGCCTGCGGCGCGGTCAGGCCGCCGATCGGGACGCCATTGACCTGGACGCCCTGAGCGATCAGGTCGCGCTTGGAACGGTCATAGGCGTAGGCGCCTCCGACGACGCCGACAGCGAGGATGGCCACGAAGGCGGCGAGGACGATTAGACGCGTGCGCATGTTGTGCGCGCATGGTAGGAGAATGAGCGGCGGCGCCGAAAGGCCTGCAACCCGGCTGGCGGGTCAGCGCTCTGACTCGCGGCGCACGCTGGGCGACCAGCGCAGGAATTCCTCCACTTCGCGCTCGTACCGGTATGGCGCGCCGGCGTTCTCCCGCAGCGGCGCGAGCCGCAGCGCCTCGGCGTAGGCCTGCACGGTCTCGCGCGTCGTGAGCTCGAACCGGTAGCCCGCCAGCTTGAGCTTGCGGTTGTCCAGCCCGCGCCCGAAGCGCAGCTGCTGGGCGACCTCCGGCGGGATCCGCAGCGCGCGCGCCGCGAGACCGGTGCCCCAGAACGGCAGCAGCGGCGCGTAGCGCTTGCCGAGCAGACCCGCGATCTCCGAGAGCGCGAGCACGCCGTCCGGCGCCGCGTTGTGGATGCCCGGCAGCGCGTGCAGCGCGGCGTGCCGCAGCGCGCCCGCGATGTCGTCCTCGTGGATGAACTGATAGCGCGGGTCGAAGCCGAGAATCCCCGGCACCGCGGGCAGCTTGAGCAGCGCGCTGTGGGACGTGTCGAGGTCGGGCCCGAGCCCGTTGCAGAAGCGCAGCGTGGTGACGGTCACTGCCGGGTTGCGCTCGGCGAAGCCCTGGACGGCGTCGTCGGCCTCGACGATGTCCGCCTCCAGCCGCGTGCGCGGCGCGTGCGGGCGCGCCATCTCCTCCGTGAAGAAGCTCGGGTCGTCGCGCTCGCAGCCGTAGTAGTGCGCCGAGGACTTGAAGACGACCTTGGTCACCGGAGAGTCGGGCCCGCTGCACGCGGCGAGGATGTTCATCGTCCCGATCACGTTCTGCTCGTGCGTGACGCGCGCCGGCGCGGCGTCCACGATCAGGCGCGTGTCGACCACGGTGTCGATCTGCGCCGCGTGCACGATCCGGCGCAGCAGCGCGTGCTGGGTGCCGACGCGGACGAACTCCGTGCGCTCGAGCGCGAGCGTCGGGTCCTCGGTCGAGACGCCGATGATCGTCTCCACCTGCTCGGAGCGCTCGAGCACCTGCGCCAGGCGCCCGCCCCAGTAGCTCGAGAGCCCGGTGATCAGAACCCGCATCAGCCGAGCCAGATCGAGCGGCGGTGGGCGAGCATCTCGTAGAGCTCCTCCTGGATGCGCGCGCGGACCTCCTCGGCGACGGTCTGCACGAGATCCTTGTCGTCCCACGGCGCCTCGCCCCACCGGTCGGTCGCGATCGGCTCCAGGAAGCGGATCTTGAACTTCGCCGGCAGGTAGGCGGCGCCGGCCAGGCCGAGCCACGGAAACAGCGGCGTGACCGGGAAGTAGATGAGGCCGGTGAGCCGCTTGGCGAGGCTGAGCTGGCCGAAGACCGGCATCGCTTCCTCGGCTCCCACCACGGCCACGGGGACGATCGGCGCGCCGGCGCGCATCGCCGACTCGACGAAGCCGCCGCGGCCGAAGCGGCGCAGCCGGTAGCGGTCCTTGTAGAGCTTCTCGGTGCCCTTGCGCCCCTCGGGGAAGACGAGCACGAGCTGCTCCTCGTCGTAGAGCAGGCGGTGCACGTTGGCCGGATGCGCCGGGACGCCGCCGATCTTCGCGATCAGCATGCTCAGCCCCGGGTAGCCCTTGAAGAAGTGCTCGACGGTCATGTGCAGCGGCCGCGGGCGCGGATGCTCGGTCTTGATCGCCTTGGCGATCATCGCCGCGTCGGGCGGGAGCGCGCCCGCGTGGTTGGAGACCAGCAGCGCGCCGCCGGTGGCCGGGATGTGCTCGATCCCCTCGACCTCGACCCGGAACCAGTAGTGGTAGAGGAAGTCGTAGAGCGTCCGGTCCATCGCCGCCTCGACGCGCTCGGAGCGCCCCCAGTCGGTGATCTGGCGCTCGGTCTCGATCGCCGGCAGGTGCGCGCGGTGGTCGGGCGGCGCCGGGAGCGACTTCATGCCAGCACCCGCTCGAGCTCGGCCTTGAGGCCCGGCCAGTCGTCGGCGCGGATCACGCGCTCGGCGTCGCGGTTCCACGGGTGGCTGATCGTGGCAGCGGTGATGCCGGCCTCGAGCGCGCGGGTGAGATTGACGGGCGAGTCGTCGATCAGCACGTCGATGCCGATCTCCACGCAGCGCGCGACCTTGTCGTAGGAGCAGTAGAGCTCGTCGTACGGGAGCCCGATGTTGTCCAGCCAGCGCGCGGTGTGCGCGTGGGTGTCGCCGGCGCGGTGCGACGTGATGTGGATGAAATGCCCGTGTTCGTGCCAGTGTCTGACGGTGGCCACGGCGCCGGGATACGGCTCGGCGGCGAGCACGGACGCCTCGGCGTGGGTCTCGTCGACGCAGACCCGCAGCTGCTCGGGCTCAAGCTGGTGGATGTCCCACACGAGCTGCGCGTCGTACGGGAGGTCCACCCCGTAGCGGCGGCGGGCCACGGCGGCGAGCTGATCCCAGTAGGGGTGGAGCGTCGAATCGATGTCGATGGCGAGACGCACCGGCGCTGGTACGGTAGCGGCGTGTCGGGGTTCACCGGGCAGGTTCGGGCGCTGGCGGGCAACGCACTGCTCCGCCCCGGCGCGGATTCGAGCTACGCCGACGGCGACGATTCGACCTGGATGGGCGTGGACTGGTCGTCCATCACGCGCTCGGTCACGGTGCTCGGGCGGACGGTCAACGTGGTCGACACGGGCGGCGACGGGCCGCCGCTGGTGTTCCTGCACGGGCTCGGAGGGCTGTGGCAGAACTGGCTCCTCAACATCCCGGCGTTCCGGGACTCCTGGCGAGTGGTGGCGCCGGACCTGCCGGGCTTCGGGCGCTCGGAGATGCCGGCGGGGCGGATGTCGATCCAGGGCCTGGCACGGGTGATCGACGCGCTGTGCGGCGAGCTCGGCATCGAGTCGCCGGTCGTGGTCGGCAACTCGATGGGCGGCTTCGTCGGCGCCGAGGTGGCGATGGCGTTCCCGACCCGCGTGCGCAAGCTCGTGCTCGTGTCCGCCGCCGGGCTGTCGGTCGAGAACATCTGGCGCGAGCCGGTGATGGCGGTCGGCCGGCTGATGGCGGTCAGCGCGGCGCGCACGAGCGTCAAGGCGCTGCCGGTCCCGACGCGGCCGCGGCTGCGGCGCGCGGCGCTGCAACTCGTCGTCCGCTACCCGGAGAAGCTGTCGGTGCCGCTGGCGGCCGAGCTCGTGGCCGGCGCGGGCACCAAGGGCTTCATCGGCGGCCTGGATGCCGTGATGGGCTACGCGTTCCGCGACCGGCTCCCGGAGATCGACATCCCGACGCTGATCGTGTGGGGCCGCAACGACATCCTGATCCCGGTCGACGACGCCTACGAGTTCGAGCGCCTGATCGGCCCCAACGCCCGTGCCGTCGTGTTCGACGACACGGGCCATCTGGCGATGCTCGAGCGGCCGACGCGCTTCAACCGGCTGCTCGCCGAGTTCATCGCCGAGCCGGCGCCCGCACCGGATTCGGCTGCGTGATCGCGCCCTCGGACGCGCTGGAGACGAGCGCGGCGTACTTGCCCAGCACGCCGCCGGTGTGCTGGGGCGCCGGCGGCTCGTAGTCGACCAGCCGGGCCTGGAGCTCGGCGTCGGAGATGTCGACGTCGACGCGCCGGCGGTCGACGTCGATCGTCACGGTGTCCCCCTCGCGGACGGCTGCGATCGGCCCGCCGTGGACCGCCTCGGGGGCGATGTGGCCGACCATGAAGCCGCGCGTGGCGCCGGAGAAGCGACCGTCGGTCATCAGCGCGACCGAGTCGCCGAGCCCCTCCCCCACGATCGCCGCCGTCACGGCCAGCATCTCGCGCATGCCCGGGCCGCCCGCCGGCCCCTCGTTGCGGATCACGACCACGTCGCCGGGGTTGATCTGGCCCGAGGTGACCGCGGCCATCGCGGCCTCCTCGCCCTCGAACACGCGCGCGGGGCCCGCGTGATGGCGGCGCTCGTGGCCGGAGAGCTTGACGACGCTGCCGTCGGGCGCGAGGTTGCCGCGCAGGATCGCGATCCCGCCGGTCTTCTTGATCGGGTTGCTGGTGGACCGGATCACCTCCTGGCCGGGCGCCTCGGCGGCCTCGGCGGCGTGCCGGCCGATCGTCTTGCCGGTGACCGTGATCGCGTCCTCGTGCAGCAGCCCGAGCTCCTGCAGGCGCTGGGCGAGCACGGCGGTGCCGCCGGCGGCGTGCAGGTCGGTGGCGACGAAGCGCCCGCCGGGCTTGAGGTCGCACAGCGACGGCGTGCTCTCGGCGATCCGGTCGAAGTCGTCGATGTCCAGCGGCACGCCCATCTCGCGCGCCACCGCGAGCAGGTGCAGCACGCCGTTGGTCGAGCCGCCGGACGCGGCCACGGCGAGGATCGCGTTCTCGAGCGACTCGCGCGTGATGATGTCGCTGGGCTTCAGGCCGCGCCGGAGCACGTCGACGACGAGCTCGCCGGCCGCCCGCGCCACGGCCGGCTTGGTCGCGTCCTGGGCGGGCACGAGGCTCGGTCCGATCGGGCTGATGCCCATCATCTCGAACGCCATCGCCATCGTGTTGGCCGTGTACTGGCCGCCGCAGGCGCCCGCGCCGGGGGACGCCGCGGCCTCGATGTCGGCCAGCTCGGAATCGGTGATCTTGCCCGCCGCGTTGGCGCCGACCGCCTCAAACACGTCCATGATCGTGATGTCGTGGCCATGGTAGTGGCCGGGCGGGATCGACCCGCCGTAGAGCATCACGCCCGGTACGTCGAGCCGCGCCAGCGCCATGACCGTGCCCGGGATCGTCTTGTCGCAGGCGCACAGCGCGATCACCGCGTCGAACAGATGGCCGATCGTCACCAGCTCGATGCTGTCGGCGATCACCTCGCGGCTGACGAGGCTCGTCTTCATGCCGCTCGTGCCCATCGTGATGCCGTCGGAGATCGCGACCGTGTTGAACTCCATCGGCGTCCCGCCGGCGGCGCTGATCCCGTCCTTGACATGCTTGGCCAGCGCGCGCAGGTGGAAGTTGCACGGCATCGTCTCGATCCAGGTGTTCGCTACGCCGATGATCGGCTTGGCCAGCGCCTCGTCGTCGTAGCCGATGCCTTTGAGGTAGGCGCGCGCGGCGGCGCGATCGCGCCCTTCGGTGAGGGCGCGCGAACGATGCTTGAGGTCGAAGTGACCGTTCCCGGCGGCGGACATGCCGCTGAGTCTATGCGGCGCCGCTGGAGGCCCTGCGGCCGCGCTCGAGGCGTTCGCGCTCCCAGCGGCCGAGGCGCCAGATGTCGCGCAGCACCTGTCGCGGGTCGATCTGGCGGCCCGGGAGGTGCATGTTGGCGCTGGAGATCAAGCGCCGCTCGTCGCCCTTGAGCGCCATCCACTTGGCCAGCACGTCGTCGGAGTCCGGCAGCCGGGTCGACCCGTAGGGCTTGGACTCGTCGGGGAACTCGACGCAGTACTCGTTGAGCAGCCGGCCGGTCTGCGGGAGATAGGCGACGATCGGCTTGTGCGGGTAGATCAGGTACGCGTACGGGACGCCCTGCAGCTCGTTGCCCAGCGCGCGCGTCTCGCCGCCCCAGACCCGGATCAGGCCCAGGTCGCGGTACATCGCCCACTCCTCCTCGTTCACGCAGGACTTGAGGAGCTCGCGGGCGCGCTGCTCGGCGCGCCGCTCACGGCCGGGATCGTACGGCGCGACCGTCCCGTCGGCGATCGCCTGCTTGCGCGCGCGGCGGCGCTCGGCGCGCTGGTCGAACCACGGCAGCGTCACCTCCGCGAGCAGCGCGATCACGACGATCGCGGTGGCGCAGAGGGCGACAACCACTAGCTCGCGCCGCCGGCGGCGCGCGGGAAGAAGATCACGCGATCGGCGTCACGCGGGATCTCCGAGAAGGCGCGGACGAGCTCCGCCTCACGCCGCCCGGACTCGGTCTGGACGGGGATCGCGGCCCACATGCCCTGGTCGAGCTGGCGCCGGAACTCGCTGACGAGCCGCTGCTCGTCGCGCTCGAGGTCGCCCTCGGCGATCAACTGCTCGCCGTAGCCCGGCCGCATGCGCAGGAACTTCATGGCGCGATTATGTCACGCGCGCGCCGGGGTTTCCGCTGCTTCGCGCGCCAGGTGGGAGAGCGCCAGTCCGAGCACGCTCACCGCGAGCACATCCACCGGGCCCGCACCGTGCCCGAGCCCGCGCAGGCCGTTGCGCACGGCGTCGGCGGCGACGCCCTTGGCCGCCCGTGCCGCCTCGAGCGCCGTGAAGCCGCGCGCGAGGTGCGCGGCGAGCGCGCTCGAGTGCGTGCAGCCGGACCCGTGCGCGGCGCCGTCCGGGTGGCGCTCGCCGGGCAGCAGGTGGATGTCCATGCCGTCAAAGAAGACGTCCGTCGCCTCGTCGCGGTGACCGCCGGTGATGACCACGTTGGCCGGGCCCAGTGCATGGAGTGCCCGCGCGAGCTCCTCCACGTCGTCGAGCTCACCCGCCAGCACCCGCGCCTCGGGCAGGTTCGGCGTGATCACCGTCGCGCGCGGAAGCAGCTCGCCGACCAGCGCCGCGCGGGCCTCCTTATCGAGCAGCACCGCGCCGGACTCGGCGACCATCACGGGATCGAGCACGACGGGCGTGGCGGCCGGCAGCAGCTCGAGCGCCTCGCGCACCGCGCGCACGGTCGCGGCGGTCCCGAGCATCCCGATCTTCACGGCATCGACGCCGATGTCCTCGGCGACGGCCCGCACCTGCTCGACGATGAACTCCCCCGGGACGGTGTGGATCCCGGTGACGCCGACGGTGTTCTGGGCGGTCAGGGCCGTGACCGCCGTCAACCCGTGGACACCGCAGCGGGCGAACGCCTTCAGATCGGCCTGAATCCCCGCGCCGCCTCCGGAATCTGAGCCGGCGATGGACAGGACGGCGGGGACGGGGCGGGCCATGCGCCCTCAGGTTAGAGCGCGCTTTGGACCACCGGTCGGGTTTACGGCGAGGGCGATTGTGTCAGCCTGAGGACGATGGCCCCCCTGCATGCCGACGACGTGCTGTCCGGCTACACGGTCGCGGACGGCGCATTCGACGAGGGCTTCGCCGCGGACGGGCGCCCCCGCGCGGCGGCGCGCGCGTCGCTGGAGGCGATCGCGCGCTCGGACCCGTCGGAGCTGGCGTCGAAGGTCGTCGAGACGCTGACCGGCGCCGGTGTCACGTTCCGCTCGGTCGCGGGTGACGAGGAGTTCCACGTCGACCCAGTCCCGCGCGTCGTCAGCGCGGCGGACTGGGAGCCGGTCAAGCGCGGCATGGCCCAGCGCGTGCGCGCGCTGAACGCGTTCGTGGCCGATGTCTACGGGCCGCAGCGGATCGTGGCCGATGGCGTCGTCCCGTCCTACGTGATCGAGTCGGCGAGCTACTACGAGCCGGGGATGCGCGGGGTGCGGCCGCCGTCGGGCGTCTGGATCGGCGTCGCGGGCCTCGACGTCGTGCGCGACCACGAGGGCGCGTGGATGGTGCTCGAAGACAACTGCCGCACGCCGTCCGGGTTCGCGTACCTGCACGCCGCGCGGCGCGCGCTGCTCGACCACCTGCCGATCCCGCCCGGCACCACCCCGCGCCCGCTGGACGGCGAGATCGACCTGCTGGCCGACGCGCTGCACGCCGCGACGCCCGAGGGCGCCGGCGGCCACCACGCGCCGGTCGCGGTGCTCGTCACCGACGGCGAGCACAACTCGGCGTACTGGGAGCATCGCTGGCTCGCTCGCGCGCTCGGGCTGGCCCTGGTCACGCCGCGGGATCTCACGCTCCGCGGCGACCGCCTGCTGGCCGCGATCGGCGACGGCGCCCCGGTGCCGGTCGACGTGATCTACCGGCGCACGGACGCCGACCGCCTGGACTCGGAGCTCGGCCGGCTGCTGATCGGCCCGCTCCGCGCCGGAACGCTCGGGCTGGCCAACCAGTACGGCACCGGCGTCGCCGACGACAAGCTCACGCACGCCTACGTCGAGGACATGATCCGTTACTACGTCGGCGAGGAGCCCGTGCTCCCCTCGGTGCCGACCTACGACCTCGCGCAGCCCTCGCAGCTCGAGCGCGCGCTGGACATCTTCGACACGCTCGTGGTCAAGCCGCGCATGGGTCATGGCGGCGTCGGCGTGCTGATCGCGCCGCACGCCGAGCGCACGGAGGTCGAGCGCACGCGCGCCGCGGTGATCGCGAACCCGTCCGACTGGATCGCCCAGCGGCTCGTGATGCTCTCGACGCACCCGACGGTCGTCGACGGCGGCCGCCTGGCCCCGCGCCACATCGACCTGCGGCCGTTCGTCTTCATGGGTGAGGGCGCCGTGCCGCGCGTGCTCCCGGGCGGCCTGACGCGCGTCGCGCGCACCGAGGGCGCCCTGATCGTCAACTCGTCGCAGAACGGCGGCGCGAAGGACACCTGGGTCCTGGCCTGAGCGTCCCGCCGCTGCGGCGCGCCCACGCCCGCGGAGAGTTGGCACGATTTCGGCACACTTTCGGCACGAACCGCGTGCTGATCCGTTCTGCCGTCCGCCATAGCGTCGCCGGTCATGACAGACGTCCGGCATGTGGCGGGCCAGCTCGGCGAGGACCTGGCCGCGGCCCACTTCGAGGCACTCGGGTTCGAGGTGCTGGCCCGCAACCACCGGACGCGCTTCGGGGAGCTCGATCTCGTGGCCTTCGACGGTGCGACGCTGGTGTTCGCCGAGGTCAAGACGCGCCGCTCGGGCGCGCGCGAGCCGTGGGAGAACCTCCACCCTCGCAAGCGCCTGCAGGTCCGGCGGATCGCGCTCGCCTGGCTGATGGAGTCGCCGGAGCGCCCCTACGGAGCTGAGTTGCGCTTCGACGGCGTGGCGATCCTGCTCGACGCGGAGGGTGAACCGGTCCGCCTGGACCACCTCGAGGCGGCGTTCTGATGGCCGCGACGCCTCGCGTCACCCCACCCCGCGCGGCCCTCTTCCGCCGGCAGGATGCGGCGGCGCGATGATCGCCCGCGTCAGCACGTTCGCGGTCGACGGCGTGGATGCCCGCCGCGTGTGGGTCGAGGCCGACATCCGGCTCGGCCTGCCCGCGTTCACGGTCGTCGGCCTCGCCGACAAGGCGGTCCGCGAGGCGCGCGAGCGCGTGCGGGCCGCGATGGTCAACTGCGGTTACGAGTTCCCGCTGCGGCGCATCACGGTCAACCTCGCACCGGCGTACCTGCGCAAGGTCGGCCCGGCGTTCGACCTGCCGCTGGCCGTCGCGCTGCTCGTCGCGTCCGGGCAGCTCGACCCCGACGCCGTCGAGTCGTGCGCCATCGTCGGCGAGCTCTCGCTGACCGGCGAGGTCCGCCCGATCCGGGGCGCGCTCGCGGTCGCCGAGGGGGCGCGGCGGCGCGGGCTCACCCGGCTCGTCGTCCCGCTCTCGCGAGCGCGCGAGGCGGCGCTCGTGCCGGGGCTGGAGATCATCGGCGTCGCGTCGCTGACCGGCCTCGTGGCCACACTGCGCGACCACGCCGAGCCCGCGCCGTGGCCCGAGCCGGCGGTGGGGCTCGGCGCGGAGGTCCCCGACCTCGCGGACGTGCGCGGCCACAACGCGCTCATCTACGGCCTCGTCGTCGCCGCGGCGGGCGGCCACAATCTGTTCCTGCAGGGCCCGCCCGGCACTGGCAAGACGATGCTCGCGCGCCGGCTGCCGTCGATCCTGCCGCCGCTCGCGCCCGACGAGGCGCTCGAAGTCACGCGCATCCAGTCCGTCGCCGGCCTGCGCGGTGCCGCCGGGCTGGTCGAGTCGCGGCCGTTCCGCTCGCCGCACCATACGATCTCCGCCGCCGGCCTGGTCGGCGGCGCGAACCCGCCGCAGCCGGGCGAGGCGACGCTCGCCCACCACGGCGTGCTGTTCCTCGACGAGCTGTCGGAGTTCAGCCGCCCGAGCCTGGAGGCGCTGCGGCAGCCGCTCGAGGACGGGCGGGTGACGATCGTACGCGGCCAGCACGCCGCCGTCTTCCCCACGCGCTTCATGCTCGTGGCTGCTTCGAATCCGTGCCCGTGCGGCCTCGGCCCTCCACGCTGCGACTGCTCGGACCCCGATGTCGCCCGCCATCGCCGCCGGCTTTCCGGCCCGCTGCTGGACCGGATCGACATCCTGATGCGCGTCGAGCGCCCGCCCGCCGAGGCGCTGCGCAAGCAGTCCGGGCCGAGCTCGGCGGCGATCGCCGAGCGCGTCGTCGCGGCGCGCGAGCGCCAGCTGCACCGACTGGCGGGCGAGCGCGAGACGTGCAACGCCCAGCTGACGTCGCGCCAGATCCGCGAGGTCGGCCGCGTGACGCCCGAGGCGCTGCAGCTGCTCGGCCAGCTGTACGACCGCTACACGCTGTCCGCCCGCGGGCACACGCGCATCCTGCGCGTCGCTCGCACCGTCGCCGACCTCGACGGCTCCGACACCGTCGACGCCGAGCACGTCTCGACCGCCGCCGGGCTGCGGCTCGAGGACGGCCAGCCGCTCGCGGAGGCGGCATGAGCGCGTGCGACTTCTGCCTGCGCCGCGCGGACCTGATCGCGGCCATCGCCGGCTGGCTGGAGGTCGAGTTCAAGCGGCGCAGCGCGCCGGGCCGCGTGCTCGCGCTCCCGGACGGGGCGCTGCTGGACATCGTCGGGCCAGGGGGGACCGCGAGGCGCTACGCGGGCTTCTCGCCGGCCGCGGCGCGCGAGGCCGCCGCGGCGGCGGGTCTCGTCACGGTGTGCCGCTGCTCCGCGACGTATCCGGCGCCCGTCCGGGAGCTCGCCGATCCGCCCGCGGTGCTGCACGTGCTGGGCGACCCCGGCGTGCTGGGGGCGGGCGACGCGGCTTCGGTGGTCGGCGCGCGGCAGGCGTCGTCCTACGGGATCGACGTCGCGCGCGCGATCGGGCGTGGGCTGTCTGCGGCGCGCGTACCGGTCGTGTCCGGGCTCGCACTGGGGATCGACTCGGCGGCGCACGCCGGCGCGCTCACGGCGCCGGGGGTGACGATCGGCGTGCTCGCGGGGAGCGCGCATGTCCCGTACCCGCTGCGCAGCACCCACCTGCACGCCGCCGTGGCCGCGCGCGGGGCCATCGTCTCCGAGCTGCCGCCGGGGGCCTCCGTCCACCGCTGGTGCTTCGTCGCGCGCAACCGGATCATCGCGGCGCTCAGCGCCGCGACCATCGTCGTGCAGGCCGCGTCGCGCTCGGGCTCCCTCACCACCGCCGACTTCGCGTCCGAGCTCGGGCGCGCCGTCGGCGCCGTGCCGGGCCAGGTGACGAGCCGGCTGTCGGCCGGGACGCACATGCTGATCCAGGCCGGAGCGCCGCTCGTCACCGGGCCCGACGACGTGCTCGAGCTGATCGCCGCGGCGACCGGCCGGCCGGCCGCCCGGCGCCCGGCGGCGCCGCGCCCGGCGCTCGAGCCGCCGCTGGAGACCCTGCTGGCGGCCGTCGAGGACGGCTCCGGCACGCTCGGCGAACTCGCCGAGACGACCGATCAGGCCCGCGCCGCGCTCGCCGGCCTCGGTGAGCTCGAGCGCCTGGGCCTCATCCGCCGCGGCTTCGCGGGCCGCTGGGAGCGGGCGGCATGAGCGAGTGGCGGCTAGAGCGCGAGCTGCTGGTAGGCCATCGACTGGAACGACATGCGGTGCAGCGGCGAGACCCCGAGCTTGGAGATCGCGGCGCGGTGCTCGGGCGTGGAGTAGCCGACGTGGGTCGCGAACTCCCAGCCCGGGTAGCGCTCCTCCATCCGCTGCATGAAGCGGTCGCGCGTGACCTTGGCGATCACGGAGGCGGCGGCGATCGCGGCCGAGCGCGCGTCGCCGCCGACGACGTGGCGCTGCTCGAAGCCCGTCGCGGGCACCGGGAAGCCGTCGGAGAGGTGGATGCCGCCCTCGACGCCGACGCGCCGCAGCGTGTCGCTGAGCGCGGCGAGGTTCGTCTTGTGCAGGCCGCGCTCGTCGATCCCGCGCACGCAGCGCGAGGTCACGGCCACGCGCACGGCGGCGCGCAGGACGCGCGGGTACAGGTGCTCGCGCATCTCGAGCGTGTGCTGCTTGGAGTCGTTGAGCGCGCTCAGCGAGCGGACGTCGCTGAGCGAGAGCTGCTCGTAGTCGAACAGCACGGCGGCGGCGACCAGCGGACCGGCGAGGCAGCCGCGGCCGGCCTCGTCGGCGCCGGCCACGAAGCGGTAGCCCAGCCCGCGGTCGAAGCGGAAGAGCCGCGAGCCGGAGGAGCGCTTAGAGGAGGCCGATGCGCTTCGGCGGCCAGTAGGTCGCGAAGGCTTGACCGATGATCCACTTCTCGGGGACAGGTCCCCAGAAGCGGCTGTCGTCAGAGGAGCCACGGTTGTCGCCCATCATGAAGTAGTGCCCGGCCGGAATCGTGACGGTCGTGGGGAAGTCGCAGCCCTCGCCGCCCCCGCAGGGCAGCGCGAACTTCTCCGTCTGGAGCTTGCCGTTGAGCACGACGTGCCCGTCGCGGATCGAGAGCTTGTCCAGCGGCCCGGCCACGACCCGCTTGATGAAGTTGACGTCGGCGCGCGCCTTCGTGGGCTGGTCGCAGACCTGGCCCGCGGGCGGTTGGCCGGAGCCGCAGGTGTTGTCCTGCTCGGCGCCGGCGGGCGGATGGAAGACGACGATGTCGCCGACCGAGGGATGGCTGAAGCGCTCGCCGATGCGGTTGACCAGCACGCGCTGGCCGATCTGGAGCGTCGGGACCATCGACTCGCTCGGGATTCGGTACGGCTTGACGAGGAACGCCTGGATGCCCAGCGCGAGCCCGAGCGCGACCACGACGATCAGCACCAGCTCGAGCAGTGAGCCCGAGGCTGACGACGACCCCTTCTTGGTCGCCACGGCGCTAGCCGGTCTTCTCGTCACCCGCGGCCGCCGCCTCGGCGTCCGCGGACGCTTGCGACTCGGCGACCTCGGCCCCGGCGAGGGCCTGCTCGTCGACGGCCCCGCCGGGCACCTCGGCGTCAGCCTCCGCCGCCGCCTCGGCCGCGGGGTCGTAGAGCAGACCGCGCTCGACGATCTCCTCCGGGCCGGTGTAGCGACGCTCGCGCACGCGGGCGCGCTTGCCGACGCGGCCACGCAGGTAGTAGAGCTTGGCGCGCCGGACGTCGCCGCGGGCGGCGACCTCGATCTTCTCGATCTTCGGCGAGTGCAGCGGGAACGTGCGCTCGACGCCGACGCCGAAGGACTGCTTGCGGACCGTGAAGGTCTCGCGCACGCCCTCGCCCTGGCGCTTGATGACGACGCCTTCGAAGACCTGCGTGCGGCGCCGCGTGCCCTCGATGACCTGGAAGTGGACCTTGACGCGGTCCCCGGCCTGAAAGCGGGGGACGCGGCGCAGCTGCGTGCGCTCGAGGGAGTCGATTACGGTGCTCATGGCTAAAGAAGGGCTCGCGGATGGGTCCCGCAGGCGGGCGATCATGGTAGCGGACCGGCTCCGCGCCTCCGTGATTGCTCGCGGCGCCACTCATGGATGCGCGCGTGGTGTCCGGACAGCAGCACGTCGGGGACGCCCCAGCCGCGCCAGTCGGACGGGCGTGTGTAGTGCGGATACTCGGGCGCGCCTTCGAGCGCGGGCGAAAAGGACTCCTCGACGGCGGACTCGTCGTCGCCCAGCACGCCCGGCAGCTTGCGCAGGACGGCGTCGAGCACGACCATCGCCGCGAGCTCGCCGCCCGCCAGGACGTAGCGGCCGATCGACACCTGCTCGCTGACGAAGTGCTCGAGGATGCGCTCGTCGAAGCCCTCGTAGCGGCCGCACAGCAGCGTCAGCGCCGGCTCGAGCGCGAGCTCGCTCGCCAGCGCGTCGTCGAGCACGCGGCCCGCGGGCGTGAGCGCGATCACGCGCCGCGACGCGGCGAGCTCGACCGGGTCGACCCCGTAGCGCGCGCGCAGCGCGGCCTCCATCACGTCCACGCGCAGCACCATCCCGGCCCCGCCGCCGAACGGCGTGTCGTCGACCTGGCCCCATTTCAGCGGCGTCGTCGCCCGCACGTCGACCGTCTCGACCGCGTGCCCGAGCGCCAGCGCGTTCTCGACGTGGCGCTGGGTCAGGAACCACTCAAACGCCTGCGGGAACAGCGTCAGGACGTCAGCGTTCACCGAGGAAGGCCAGGTCGACGTCGATCCGCCGCGCCGCGAGGTCGATCGAGCGCACGCAGTCGCGCACCATCGGCACCAGCAGCTCGGTGCCGTCCGCGCGGTCGACCTCGAGCACCTCGACCGACGGCAGCGCGCTCATCCGACGCACGTAGCCGATCGAGAGCTCCCCGTCCACGACCGCGCAGCCTTCGAGATCGGACGCCCAGAACTCGCCGTCGGCGAGCGCGACCTCGTCGCGCGGCACGGTCAGCTCCAGGCCGCGGAGCGCCAGCGCGTCCTCGCGCGTGAACGACCCTTCGAGCCGCAGGATCGGCTTGTCGTCGGTCCCGGCGCGGCGCACGATCCGGCACTCGGCGCCGCGCACGAACACGACGCCGCCTCCCGCGGGCAGGTCGTCGGTCACCTCGGCGACGTAGAAGGAGCCGTCGAGCCCATGCGGCCGGCCGACGCGGCCGACCGTCAGCTCACTCGACGATGTCGACGAGGACGCGCCGGTTGTCCTTGACGGCAGCGGCCTTGATGACCGTGCGGAGGGCTTGGGCGGTACGTCCGCCGCGTCCGATGACCTGTCCGTAGTCATCCTCGTCCACGGAGAGTTCGAGCACGAGCGTGCCGTCGTCCTCCTCGTACTCCTCGACCTGCACCTTGTCGGGGCTGTCGACGAGGAGCCGCGCGAGGTACTCGAGCAGCTCGCGCACGGGAGCTAGGCGGCGGGCTTGATGCCCTGGGTCTTGAGGAGCTTCTGCACCGGCTCGGAGGGCTCGGCGCCCCGCGCCAGCCAGTGGCGAATCCGCTCTTCGTTGAGGACGATCGTCGACGGCTCGGTTTGCGGGTTGTACCGCCCGAGCGTCTCGATGAACCGGCCGTCCCGCGGGGAACGGCGGTCGGCGACGACCACCCGCCACTGGGGGTCCTTCTTCCCGCCGACGCGGGTGAGTCGCATGCTGACTGCCATATCGGCGCGGCAGGATAGCGGACGCGGGGAGCTACCGCTGGCGCATGAGCTGCCCGAGGTCGGGCATCTTGCCCTGCTGGATGCCGCGCATCATCTTGCGCATCTGCTCGAACTGCTTGACGAGCTGGTTGACCTGCTGGACGCTCGTGCCCGAGCCCTTGGCGATCCGCAGCCGGCGCGAGCCCTTGATCAGCTCGGGATGGCGCCGCTCGTACGGCGTCATCGACAGCACGATCGCCTCGACGCGGTCGAGCTCCTTCTCGTCGACCTGCATCTTCGAGAGCTGGTGGCCGGCGAGCCCGGGGATCATCCCGAGCAGGTTGGTCAGCGGCCCCATGCGGCGGATCTTCTTGAGCTGGCCGAGGAAGTCTTCGAGCGTGAACTGGTTCTTGCGGAGCTTGCGCTCGAGCTCCTTCGCCTCGTCCTCGTCGACCTGCTGCTCGGCGCGCTCGATGAACGACAGCACGTCGCCCATGCCGAGGATGCGCTGGGACATCCGGTCGGGGTGGAAGCGCTCGAAGTCGCCGAGCTTCTCGCCGGTGGAGGCGAACAGGATCGGCTTGCCGGTGACCGCCTTGACCGACAGCGCGGCGCCGCCGCGGGCGTCGCCGTCGAGCTTGCTCAGGATCACGCCGTCGAACTGCGCGACCTCGGCGAACTGCTCGGCGACGTTGACCGCGTCCTGGCCGGTCATCGCGTCCACCACCAGCAGCACGACGTGGGGCTTGACGCGCTTCTTGATGTTGGCCAGCTCGGCCATCAGCGCCTCGTCCACGTGCAGGCGCCCGGACGTGTCGACGATCAGCACGTCCTTGCCGTCGCGCTTGGCCTGGTCGAGCGCCCAGCCCGCGATGTCCACCGGGTCGCGGTCCGTGCCCTGCTCGTAGACCGTCGCGCCCGCCTGGCCGCCGACCTTGATCAGCTGCTCGACCGCCGCCGGCCGGTAGACGTCACACGCCGCAACGGCCACCGAGGACTGGTACTGCTCTTTGAGCAGCTTCGCGAGCTTGGCCGTGGCGGTCGTCTTGCCCGAGCCCTGCAGGCCGGCCATCAGGATCACGGTCGGCGGGCGCGGCGAGAACGTGATCCCCGCCGAGGCGCCGCCCATCAGCGACGTCAGCTCCTCGTTGACGATCTTGATGACCTGCTGGCCCGGGTTGAGCTGCTTGGTCACCTCGATCCCGAGCGCGCGCTCCTTCACGCTCGACGTGAACTGCTTGACGACCTTGAAGTTGACGTCCGCCTCGAGCAGCGCGAGGCGGATCTCGCGCATCGCCTTGTTGATGTCGTCCTCGGTCAGCGCGCCGCGCTGGCGGACGCCCTGGAGGGTCCCCTGGAGCTTCTCTGACAGCGAGTCGAACATTCACGAAAGACTGTACTCGCGCGATCCGGGAGACTTCCCGGCGTGGAGCTCGATCTTCTCGTCATCGGCTCGGGTCCGGGCGGCCAGCGCGCCGCCATCCAAGCAGCCAAGCTCGGCAAGCGTGTCGCGGTCGCCGAGCGCAGAAACCGCCTCGGGGGCGTGTCGATCCATACCGGAACGATCCCCTCGAAGACGCTGCGCCAGGCCACCCTGGAGCAGCTTGCCACCCGCCCGCTCGACGTCCTCGACCCGACCCGGGTCGAGGAGTCAGAGCGACAGGCGATCCAGCAGCTCCTCGATCGCGCCGCCGCCGTGGTGGCGACGGAGACCGCGATCACGCGCGAGCAGTTCCGGCGCAACCACGTCGGGTTGCTGCCCGGCGACGCGCGCTTCGTCGACGACCACACGGTGGTCATGGACGGCGGCACGGGCGAGTCGATCCGCGCCTCACGCTTCGTGATCGCGGCGGGGACGCGGCCCGCGCGGCCCTCGACGGTCGCGTTCGACGACCGCACGATCATCGACTCCGACGGCCTGCTCAAGCTCGAGAGCCGCGTGCCGCGCACGATGACGGTCGTCGGCGCGGGCGTGATCGGCGTCGAGTACGCGTCGATGTTCGGCCACCTCGGATCGAAGGTCACGGTCGTCGACCAGCGCGACCGCGTCCTGACGTGGCTGGACGGCGAGATCGGCGAGGCGTTCCAGTACCTGCTGCGGCGTAGCAACGTGACGTTCCGCCTGCGCGAGAAGGTCGACGCGGTCGAGGCGCTGCCCGGCGCCGGCGCGCGCCTGAAGCTCGCGTCCGGCAAGGAGATCGTCTCCGAGACCGTGCTCTATGCCACCGGCCGCCAGGGCGACACCGAAAAGCTCGGGCTCGAGACCACGGGCCTGGAGACCGACAAGCGCGGGCGCATCAAGGTCGACGCGTCATACCGCACGAGCGTCCCGCACATCTTCGCGGTGGGCGACTGCGCGGGCGGCGCCGGGCTCGCGGCGACGGCGATGGAGCAGGGCCGGATCGCCGCGCTGCACGCGTTCGACCAGCCGGTCCAGGAGCTCCCGGATCTGATCCCGGTCGGCGTCTATGCGATCCCCGAGCTGGCGATGGTGGGCCGCACCGAGGAGGAGCTGACCGACGCCGCGATCCCCTACGTGCCCGGCATCGCGCGCTGGAGCGAGCTCGCGCGCGGCGTCATCTCGGGCGACCGCGACGGCATCCTGAAGCTGCTCGTCTCCACCGAGGACCGCCGCCTCCTGGGCGTGCACGTGCTCGGCACCGGCGCGACGGACCTGGTGCACATCGGGCAGGCGGTGATGGCGTCGGGCGAGTCCGGGCTGGACTTCCTCGTGACCGCGGTCTTCAACTACCCGACGTTCGCCGAGTCCTACAAGGTCGCGGCGCTGGACGCCGACAACCGCATCCGGGCGATGAAGAGCTTCCGCTGAGCCGGCCTACGCCGCCGGGGGCAGCGGCGGCGGCGGGAGCTCGTGCGTGCGCGGGCCGGTGCTGGTGGCGCTCTCGGCCTCCTCGGCGGCCTCGCGCGCCGCCCGCGCGGCCTCGGCGGCGTCGGCGGCGGCCTTCGCGTCGGCCTCCGAGGTGTCGCGGCGCCGCTTGGGCTCGGCCTTCTCCGGGATCCCGTCCGCGAAGCGCGCCGCCACGTTGCCCAGCGCCTGCGAGAACTCGGACGGGATGATGAACACCTTGTTCGCCTGGCCCTGCGCGAGCTGGGGCAGCATCTGCAGGTACTGGTAGGAGAGCAGCGCCTGATCGGGCGCGCCGTCGTGGATCGCCCCGAAGACGGTCTCGATCGCCTTGGCCTCGCCCTCGGCCTTGAGGATCGCGGCCGTGCGGGCGCCCTCGGCGCGCAGCACCGCGGACTGCTTCTCGCCCTCGGCGGTGAGGATCTGCGACTGCTTGACGCCCTCTGCGGTCAGGATCGTCGCGCGGCGGTCGCGCTCGGCGCGCATCTGCTTCTCCATCGCCTCCTGGACCGTGCGCGGCGGCTCGACCGACTTCAGCTCGACGCGGTTGACGCGGATGCCCCAGCGGCCGGTCGCCTCGTCCAGCACGGCGCGCAGCTGGTTGTTGATGTTGTCGCGCGAGGTGAGCGTGTCCTCGAGCGTCATGCCGCCGATCACGTTGCGCAGCGTCGTCACCGTCAGCTGCTCGATCGCCTGCAGCGGGTTCGCGACCTCATACGTTGCCGCGCGCGGGTCGGTGACCGTGAAGTAGATGACGGTGTCGATCCCCACCACGAGGTTGTCCTCGGTGATCACCGGCTGCGGCGGGAACGTGACGACCTGCTCGCGCAGGTCCAGCAGCGGCTTGACGCGGTCGATGAACGGGACGATCAGCGTCAACCCCGGCTCGAGCGTGCGGGAGTAGCGCCCCAGGCGCTCGACCACGCCGGCGCGCGCCTGCGGCACGATCCGCACGCCGGCCGCGGCGACGATGAACACGAACAGGGCCAGGACGATCAGCGCGATCAGTCCAGGGGTCATGGCGTCTCCCTCATTGGCTCACGAGCGCGGTCGCGCCCCGTATCTCGAGTACGTGCACCTGTGCGCCCGGCTCGATCACTTCGTCCTCGTCATAGGCGCGCGCGGTCCAGATCTCGCCCCCGAGCCGGACGCAGCCGACGCCCTCGGCGTTGGCGATGCGCTCGACCACGATCGCGGTCTGCCCGACCAGCGCGGCCGTGCCGGTCCTGATCTGACCGCGCGTGCGCTGGTGCTCGCGCGCCAGGGGGCGCAGCGCGGCCAGCAGCACGATCGACACGACGAGGAACGCGGCCCACTCGATCGTGGCGCCCGCGCCGGCCGCGGCGAGGATCGAGGCGATCGCCGCGCCGCCCGCGAACGGCGCCAGGAACAAGCCGGTGGTGGCGAGTTCCCCGACGGCGAGGATCACCGCAGCGATCAGCCAGAGCACCCAGGGACTCATGTCTGTCCCGATCGTATCCGGAGCGGGGACAACCGCTACATGGTGAGCAGCGCGCGGGCGAAATCGTCGGCGTCGAACGGACGCAGATCCTCGAGCTGCTCGCCGATCCCGATGAGCTTGACGGGGATGCCGAGCTCGTTGGCGATCGCCAGCGCGATGCCCCCCTTCGCGGTCCCGTCGAGCTTGGTGAGGATGATCCCGGTGACCCCGACGGCCTCGCCGAACAGCTTCGCCTGGCGGACGCCGTTCTGCCCCGTGGTGGCGTCGACGGTCATCAGCGTCTCGTGCGGCGCGTCCGGCATCTGCTTGGTGATCACGCGCCGGACCTTGGTGAGCTCCTCCATCAGGTTGGTCTGCGTGTGCAGGCGGCCCGCGGTGTCGATGATCACCACGTCGGCGCCGCGCTCGCGCCCGCGCGCGATGGCGTCGAACGCGACCGCGCCGGGATCCGAGCCTTCCGGCCCCTTCACGACGTCCACGCCGGCCCGCTCCCCCCAGCGCTCGAGCTGTTCGACGGCGGCGGCGCGGAACGTGTCGGCGGCGCCGATCACGACCTTGCGGCCGAGCGTGTTGCGCAGGTGCCAGGCGAGCTTGCCGATCGTCGTCGTCTTGCCGGTGCCGTTGACGCCGACGACGAGGATGACCGTCGGGTCCGGACGCAGGTCGATCTTGTCGTCGCCGGTGCGCGCGAGCGCGGCGAGCAGCTCGGCCAGGCGGCCGGTGAGCGCCTCGCCGCCGACGAGCGTGCCCTCCTCGGCCTCGCGCTCGAGCTCCTCTACGACCTGGGCGGTCGTGCGGGCGCCCACGTCGGCGTAGATCAGCGCCTCCTCGAGCCGCTCCCAGGTCTGCTCGTCGAGGTCACCCTCGAAGAGCGTCGCCTGGACCTCGGCCTGCAGCGCCTCGCGCGTCTTGCGCATGTTCTCGCGCAGGCGGCGGAAGAAGCCGCGCCGGCCCGCCTCGCGCTCGGGCTCCGGGGGCGTCGCCACGGGCGCCCCGTGGTCAAGGAGGAACAGGTCTTGCCAGTCGCGCGCCATGGGGTTCGGCAGGATAGTCGCGCGAGTATCCTGAAGGTGGTGTTGCAGGACGCTCGCGAATCGCTCGGCTACTGGGAGAACCGCCTCCAGCGGCTCCCGCGCCACCAGGTTCGCCGCCGCCGCGAGGCGCGCGCGATGGCCGCCCGCTGGCGCGAGCGAGTCAGCGAGGCAGAGCGCGTGCAGTACGGCGCCGGCCTGCTCGGCGCGCTCTTCATGCTGGCCGCTGAGCGCCGCCTGCCGACCGACGCGCGCTACGCGTCGCGCCGCATGGCACGGACGGCCGCGCGCGCCGGCGTCGCCGCGCTCGTGCTGGCGCTCGTGGTGCTCGTCGCGGCCGGCGTCGCCGCGGTCGAGCTGCTCGCGGCGATCGTGCGCGCGCTGTAGACGCTGAGCAACGCCGTCCTGACCCCGGGCAGACGGCTCGCGAGCGGGAGCCAGAAGCCTGCGAGCGCGCCGCGGCCGTGCGGCAGCGCCAGCCGGCGCAGGTCCGCCACCGGGAGCGACGCGAGCTCGGCGGCGTCGACGCTGTAGGTCCACGGCGGCGGCTGATAGCCCTCGTGGGGCTTGGCGGTGCGAGCTGCGGCCTGCTTGGAGACGAGGTCGAAGACGAGCGCGGCCGGCGGGAGCGCGGCGAACAGGTGGTGCACCGCATCGCGATCGAGATACATCAGCAGGCCCTGGGCGCTGATCAGCAGATCGCCGCTCACCCGCTCGATCCAGCCCGGGTCGGTCGCCGAGCTCGCGATCACGGTCTGGCGCGGCGAACGCCCGAGCAGGCGCTCGCGGAGCGCGACGGACTCCGGCAGGTCGACGCTCACCCAGCGCACGCGGCCGTTGTCGACGCGCCAGAACTGCGTCTCCAGCCCCTCCCCGAGCGCGACGACCGTGCCGTCCGGGTGCGCGGCGAGGAAGCGCCGGACCTCGCGGTCGAACGCGCGCACGCGCAGTCCCTGCCAGCTGGACAGGAACCGGTCGCCCCCGCCGTAGCGCTCCTTGAACGGGTGGTCGAGCGCGTCGACCAACTCGATCGCCTTCGGGTCCTGGAGGACGCCGTTGCGCGCGGCAATCGAGCGGTGGTAGAGCGTCCACAGCGCCGTCTCGGGCACGCCGGACAGCGTCACCGGCTCACTCCGATCCTGCCCACCGCCCCCGTGAGCCCGACACAGCCGATGCAGCCGACGCAGCCCGTGCAGTTGACACAGCCGATGCACGCGACGCAGCCCGCGCAGCCGACGTTGGCAAGCCCGGCGAGGATGCCCGCGGAGCCGACGATCCCGGCGCTGCCCGCGACGCCGGCGCTGGCCACCACCGCCACGCTGGCGGCGACCGCCGCCGAGCCGGCCACGCCCGCGCCGGCGGCCACGGCCGCGGAGCCGACGACGCCCGCGCTGGCCGCCACGGCGGCGGAGCCGACGACGCCCGCCGAGTGCGTCACGGCGCTCGAGGCGGCCGTGGCGCTCACGCCGCCTGCGGGAGCCGCCGTGAGATCACCTTCGACACGCCGTTGCCGGCCATCGAGACACCGTACAACGAGTCCGCCGCCTCCATCGTGCGCTTCTGGTGCGTGACGACGATGAACTGGGCGCGACCGGAGAACGAGCGCAGCACCTTCAGGAAGCGGTCGATGTTGAGGTCGTCGAGCGCGGCCTCGACCTCGTCGAGGATGTAGAACGGGCACGGGCGGGCGAGGAAGACCGCGAACAGGAACGCCAGCGCGGTCATCGACTTCTCGCCGCCCGAGAGCAGCGTGAGGCGCTTGGTCGACTTGCCGGCGGGCGTGATCTCGATCTCGACGCCGAGCCGATCCTCGGGCGCCTCGTCCTCGTCGGGCTCGGGCGCGCTCTCGTCCTCGGCGCCGCCGAGCACCGGGCGCGGGCCCGCGTCCTCGCGCACCAGTCGCAGGTTCCCGCGGCCGCCCGGGAAGAGGAGCTCGACGACCTCCTCGAAGTTCTTCGCCGCCGCCGCGAAGGTCTCCTCGAACGCCTCCTTGATGCGGCGGTCGGTGTCGCGGATCAGACCCTGCAGCTCGCGCAGCGCGGTCTCCATGTCCTCGCGCTGGCGTTCGAGCTCCTCGACGTGCGCCAGCGCCTCGACGTACTCCTGCTGCGCGAGCGGGTTGACCGGGCCGAGCTGCTCGCGCCGGCGCAGCAGGCGCTCGATGCGGGCGTCGAGCGTGGCGCGCTCGCCGGCGGGCAGCGGTTCGCCGGCCGGCTCGGGCTCCAGCCCGAGCTTGGTCGCGAGCCGGTCGAGCTCGCCCCGCGCCTCCTGCTCATGGTCGCGCGCCTGCTGCGCGCGCACCTCGCCGCGCGTGACCTCCTCGCCACGCTGCTTGAGCAGCGCGTGGACGCGGGACTCCGCGGCGGCGCACTCGCGCAGCTCGGCGGTGAGCTGCTCGGCGGCGGCGCGATCCGCCGCGAGCTCGGCCTCGAGCGCCTCGGTGCGGGTGGCGATCACGTCCCGGGTCGCCTCCAGGGCGGCGACCAGCCGGCCCGCCAGCGGCCGCAGCGCCTCGTCGCGCGCCAGCCGGCCGCGCTCGTGCTCGAGCCGCCGCGCGCGCTCGCCGCGCTCGCGCTCCGCGCGCTGCACGAGCCGACGCTCGGTCGCGATCGCCGACTCGACCTGCGCTCGGCGATGCGCGCTCGGCCCCTCATCGGGCGCGGAGCGCCGCTGCCCGATCAGCCAGCGCGCATGCCGCTCGGCCTCCGCGGCGTCGTCGCGCGAGCGCGCGGCGGCGCGCGATTCGCGGTCGAGCGCCTCGCGCCCCGCGTCGGCCTCGGTGACCGCGGCCTGCGCGGCCTCGACCTCGCGCTGCGCCGCGCGCTCGGCCTGCGCGGCCCGCTCGACGTCCTCGAGCAGCGCGTCGCGCCGGTTGCGCTCGCTCAGCACGCGATCCTCGCCGCCGGCCGGAACCTGGCGCAGCTCGCGGGTCGCGGGCGACCACACGCGCCCGTCGCGGGTCACGGCGATGCCGCGGAACGCCGGGTCGAGCCCGTCGACGGACTCGACGACCCACACGTCGGCCAGCGCCGCCGCCACGAGCGCGGGCGCGTCGCCGGAGGCGCTGACGTGATCGCTCAGCCGCGTCGCTCCGGGCGCGGGCAGAGCGGCCGCGAGCGGCGCGCTGCGTGGTGGCGCGGGCTCGTCGGGGGCCGCGAACGAGCGGCCGCCCGGGAATGCGCGGATGCTCGGGAGCGCCATCGCCGCGATGTCGGCCGCCGAGCCGAGCGCGCTCGCGGGCGGGGCGGGCTCGCCGGGTGCGGGCGGAGCGGCGCCGCGGGCGCGCGCGGCCTCGCCGGGCGCGGGCGGAGCGGCGCCGCCGGCGAACGCGGGGGGAGCGCCGCCGCGGGCGCGCGCGGCCTCGCCGGGCGCGGGCGGAGCGGCGCCGCCGGCGAGCGCGGCGCCGGCGCCCTCGGGCACGATCAGCGCGGCGCCGCCGTCACGGCCGGCGTGGTCCAGGAGCGCGGCGCCGGCCGCAAGGTCCGGCGCGATCGCCGCGCGCAGCCGCGGCCCGAGCGCGGCGGCGAGCGCGAGCTCGTAACCGGGGGCGGCGGACAGCGAATCGGCGAGCGCCTTGGCTCCCCCCGGCGCGCCGGCGTGGGAGCGCAGGAACTGGTTGACCTTGGCGAGCTCGGCGCCCACCCGAGCCGACTCGCGGCGCGCCTGCTCGGCGGCGGTGTCGAACGCGCGGCGCGCGCGGCGCGCGGCTTCGGCCGCCGCCTCGCCCTCGGCGCGGCGCGCCTGCGCCGCCTGGGCCTGGGCGGTGCGCTGCGCGAGCACCTCGGTGGCCGCGACGCGGCGCTGCTCGAGCTCCGCGAGCTCCAGCTCCAGGCGCGCGCGGTGGTCCTCCGCCAGCGACGCGAGCTCGGCGTCGAGCTCCTCGATCCGCTCGCCCGCGCCGTCGTCGCCCGTGTCCGCTGCCGCCTCCTCCTCGAGCCGCGCGATCAGCGCGCGCCGGCGCCCCACGCGCTCGGAGAGCTCGGTCACGGCGCGTGCGGCGGCGTCGATCCGCATGCCGATCCGCTCCCCCGAGGAGCGCGCGGAGTAGAAGCGAGCGGACAGCCTCTCGCGCTCTGAGCCGCGGGCGGCCAGCGCCTCCTCGGCGGCCTCGCGGCGGGTGCCGACCTCGCCGAGCTCCGCCTCGGTCGCCTCCGCGGCAGCGCGGGCGGTCGCGACCTGCGCCTCGGCCGCCGCCAGCGCCTCGCGCGCGGTGCGCAGTCCGTCGCGGGCGAGCGTCCACCGCGCCTCGTCGACCTGGCGCTCCAGCCGCGCGTGCAGCTCCGCGGCCTCGGCCTGGCGCTTGAGTGGCCGCAGGCGCGTGCGCGCCTCGCGCTCGACGTCGAGCGCGCGATCCAGGTTGTCCTGCGTGCGCTCGAGCTTGAGCTGCGCGCGGCGGCGGCGCTTGCGGTGCTTGCCGAGCCCGGCGGCCTCCTCGATCAGCATCCGCCGGTCGCGCGGCTTGCTCGTCACGATCGCCTCGACTCGGCCCTGGGACACGACGGAGTGCATCTCCTTGCCCAGGCCGGTGTCCGACAGGATCTCGATCACGTCCACGAGCCGGCACCTCGCGCCGTTGACGCGGTACTCGCCCTCGCCCGCGCGGTTGAGCCGACGGACGATCGAGACCTCGCCGGCCGGCAGGTCCACCCCACCACCGGCGTTGTCGAGCACGACCTCGACCTCGGCCTCGGCGCGCGCCTGCACGCCGTGCGCGCCCGCGAAGATCACGTCCTGCATCGAGGCGCCGCGCACCGCGAGCGGCGACTGCTCGCCGAGCGCCCACAGCACCGCGTCGGTGATGTTGGACTTGCCGGACCCGTTCGGGCCGACGATCACCGACACGCCGGGCGAGAACGTCAGCCTCGTGCGGTCGGGGAACGACTTGAAGCCCTTGAGCGTGATCGAACTCAGATGCATGTCAAGGTCGGATGATCGGGGTGGGGCGGAGGGGCTGCCGGCGTGTCATGTCAAGGTCGGATGATCGGGGTGGGGCGGAGGGGCTGCCGGCGTGTCATGTCAAGGTCGGATGATCGGGGTGGGGCGGAGGGGCTGCTTGCCTTGTCATGTCAGGGCATCCAGCGCCGACTCGGCCGCCGCCTGCTCGGCGTCCTTCTTCGAGCGCCCCGAGCCGCGCGCGATCTCCACGCCGTCGACCAGCGCCATGACCTCGAAGGTCCGCTCGTGCGGCGGCCCCTCCTCCGCGGCCACCTCGTAGGACACCGTCGTGCCGCGGCGCGCGAGGCGCTCCTGCAGCGCCGACTTGAAGTCCGCCGGATGCGCGAGCGCCTGCTCGATCTCCGGCGTGAAGGCCTCGACGACCGCCGCCGACACCGCCTCGTAGCCGAACTCCAGGTAGCACGCGCCGATCACCGCCTCGATCACGGACGCCAGCACCCGTTCCGTGCGCGCGAGCTGCTCGGTGGCCGGGCCCGCGACCTCGGCCGGCGCCGCGGTCCGCAATCGCTCCGGAATGCCGAGCCGCTCGGCCACCTCGCGGCAGGAACGGCCGGAGACCGCCTGCGCGCGGATCTTGGTCAGCCGCCCCGCGCCGTAGGCATCGGGCTTCAGGCGCGGGTAGAGGTGCGTCGTGACCGCGAGCCCGAGCACCGAATCCCCGAGGAACGCCAGGCGCTCGTAGGAGTCCGCGCGCCGTTCCGTCCACGACGAATGCGTGACCGCCTGCCGCGCAAGCTCGTCCGGCAGCCGTTCGAGCATGTCGTGCAGGGCGCGCAGCGGTCAGGGCCTCGAGGGGTCGTTGGCCAGCACGAAGTCCACCGCCTGGCGCACCGTGTGGATGCGGGCGGCCTCCTCGTCGGACATCTTGACCCCGTAGGAGTCCTCGAGCTCCTGCACCAGCGTGTAGAGATCGAGCGAGTCCGCCGCCAGGTCCTCGCGAAAGTGGGTGTCCTCGACGATGCGCGCCGGATCGAGCTCCAGCTCGTCGGCCAGGTGCTCGCGGATCAAGGACAGGACTTGCTCACGGGTCATGACGGATCCGGCACGCTAGCGGCCGGGTCGGACGCAGCCCGCAGCGCGCCCGCGGCCGCCAGCCGCGCGTGGGTGCGGCCGACGACGTCCTCGCGCACGCCGCGCGCCGCCACCTCGATCGCGCGCGCGAAGCCGCGCTCCCCGAACGAGCCGTGCGGGACGACGCCGAGCTTGCGCAGCCCGAGCAGCACCGCGCCGCCCTGTTCCTCGGGCGAGAGTTCGTCGCGCAGCCCGCGCAGCGCGGGGCGCAGCAGCAGCCCTCCGAGCTTGGTGCGCAGCGAGGACTCGGCGCGGGCGCGGATCGCCCCCAGCAACGCCGCCATCGTCCCCTCCATCACCTTCAGCGCCACGTTGCCGGTGAAGCCGTCGGCGACGATCACGTCGGCGACGCCCGTCCCGATCGCGAACCCCTCGACGTTGCCGATGAATTCCAGGCCCGGCGAGCCGCTCAGCGCCGCGTTGGCGGCGACGACGTTCTCGGGGCCCTTCGAGGCCTCGGTGCCGTTCGACAGCAGCGCGACCCGGGGCGCGGCGACGCCGCCCACGGCCTCCATGAACGCCGCGCCCATGTGCGCGAACTGCACCAGGTGCTCGGGCCGCACCTCGACGTTGGCGCCGGCGTCGAGCAGCAGGAACGGCGCACCCGGCACGGGGATCAGCAGCGCCAGCGCGGGCCGGTGGACCCCCCGCGCGCGCTTGAAGGTGAACAGCGACGCCGCGAGCGCGGCGCCCGTCGAGCCGCCGGAGACGAGCGCATCGGCCTCGCCCGCGGCGACCGCCGCGACCGCGCGCACGATCGAGGCGTCGGGCGTGCGCCGGACCGCGCGCGCCGGATCGGGATCCTTGGCGATCGAGACCGGCGCGTCGACGACGGTCACGCCGTCGGGCACCGCTCCGATCTCACCCGCGGGCCCGTACAGGACCACGCGGATGCCACCCGCGGCAGCGCGGGCGGCACCGCGAGCGACTTCGGCGGGGCCGAGATCGGCCCCGTTGACGTCGACCGCGACGGTGACTGGGTCAGTGATCGTGGTCGTGGTCGTGGTCGTGCACGTGCACGACCTCGCGACCGCCGTAGTACCCGCAGTGCGGGCACACGCGGTGCGGACGGCGCGGGCGGCGGCACTGGGGGCAGCCGTTCACCGCGGGAGCGGTGATCTTGTGCTGCGCCCGCCGCTGCGCGGTGCGCGCGTGCGACTGCTTCTGCTTGGGAACGGCCATAGTCGGCGCTGAAGAGTAGCGGACGCGTCCAGCACTACGAGGTAATCCCGCGGCCCAACGCCGGAGTCCCGGATGGGTCCATCAGTCGAACTTCAGCTCGGAGAGCTTGGCCCAGCGGGCGTCGGGCTCCGGTTCGTGGGCGTGGTCGGGCTCCTCGTTGAGGTTGGCGCCGCACTGCGGGCACAGCCCGGCGCAGTCGGCGCGGCACGTGAGCTGCGCCGGCAGCACCAGTGCGAGCGCGTCGCGCACCCACGCCTCGAGGTCGAGTTCCTTATCGATGTATGGCGACTGCAGCTCCTCGCCGCCGCCGGGCTGGTGGATCTCGCGCGAGTCGACGCTGAACGTCGTGTTCGCGGGCTCCAGGCAGCGCATGCACGGGCCCTCGAGCGTGGCCGAGAAGCGCAGGCGCAGCGCGTAGCCGCTCCCGGTGGTGCGGGAGACGTCGACGCGTACGGGCACGAGCTCCGGCATGACCTGGTAGGTCTGCCCGCCGTAGCGGAAGGGGTCGACGTGGACGTGCAGGTCCAGCCGGCGCCCCTCGCCGGAGGTGAGCCCGAGACGCGCCAGATCGAAGGTATCCGTGCGCTGGGGCATTGCCGCTCTTACGTTAGCTCCCGCTTGAGGACCTTCCCCGTCGAGGTGCGCGGCAGCTCGTCGACGAAGACCACGTCGCGCGGCGCCTTATAGCCGGCGAGGTGCTGCTTGACGTAGTCCTTGACCTCCTGCTCGCTCAGCGAGCCCTTCTTGACGATCACGGCCTTCAGGCGCTGCCCGAACTTCTCGTCGTCGACGCCGAACACCGCGACGTCGGCGACGTTCGCGTGCCCGTGCAGCAGATCCTCGATCTCGGCGGGGAAGACGTTCTCCCCGCCCGAGACGATCATGTCATCGTCGCGGCCGTCGATGAACAGGCGGCCCTGCGCGTCGAAGTGCCCGACGTCGCCGGAGGACAGCAGCCCCTCGATCTCGGACTTGTTGCCGCCGCCGGTGTAGCCCTCGAACTGCACGTCGTTGCCGACGAAGATGCGCCCGGAGTCGCCCGTCTTGACCGGCTGGCCGTCGGCGTCGTAGATCTTCACGATGCTGCCGCGCGGCGGCTTGCCGGCCGTCCCCGGCGCCTCGCGCAGGTCCTTCGGCGTCGCGATCGTGGCCCAGGCGACCTCGGTCGAGCCGTAGAGGTTGTAGAGGTTCTCGCCGAAGTGGTCCATCCAGCGGTCGGAGATCGCCCCCGGCAGCGCGGAGCCCGAGACCGGAACCGTGCGGACCTTGCTGAGGTCGTAGCGGTCGAGCACCTCGTCGTCGAGCTCGAGGATGCGCTGGATCATCACCGGCACCACGACGAGCGCGCTGCACTCGTGCTGGGCGGTGAGCGACAGCGTCGCCTCCTCGTCGAACTTGCGCTTGAGCACGACGGTCGACGCGAGGCTGATGCCGAGCGCCCACTGCGCGAACCCCCAGGCATGAAAGAGCGGCGCGGCGATCATCGTCTTCTCCCGCGCGTGCAGCGGGATCACCGACAGCAGTGCCGCGATCGGATCGATCGACTTGGGCATCGACCGAGATGCGCCCTTGGGCGTGCCCGTGGTCCCGGACGTGAGGATGATCGCGCGGCCCTGCGCGCCCGGCGGCTGGTGGTCAGACGGGTCACCGGACGCGATCAGGTCGTCGAGCAGCGGGTCCTTGAGGTCGCCCTCGTCGTGCCAGGCGATGTAGCGCTTGCGGCGGTAGGTCGCCTCCTTGAGCACCTCGTCGAACTCGAAGTCGTAGATGACCGCCTTCGGCTTCTCGCGCCGGGCCACGTCGGCCAGCTGCGGGCCGGAGAACGCGGTGTTGAGGAACAGCGCGTCGGCGCCGAGCTTGGAGCACGCGACGACCGCCTCGATCCAGCCGCGGTGGTTGCGGCACATGATCGCGACGCCGTCGCCCTCCTTGATCCCGTCGGCGGCGAGCGCGTGGGCGAGCGCGTTCGTGCGCTCGTGGACCTCGCGGAACGTGAGCGTGCCGCGCTCGTCGATCACGGCGGGCTCGTCGCCGTAGTTGCCGGCGTTGGCCGTGTAGCCGGCGGCCGGCGTGGTGCCGAAGCGCAGCAGCGCCCGGGCGGTGTTCCACAGCCGGTCGGGGCGTTCGGGGTGCACGATCCCGGCGCGGGTGAGCGTGACGAGCGTGTGCAGCTTCGTCTGGACCTCGGTGGCGAGCCTGCCGGGATCGGGCAAGGTGGGCAACGATCTTCTCCTATCTGGACGGAAGCGTCATACCCGCGGGGAGGACGCCGGTCTCGATCATCTTGCGGATCTCGGCGGCGCGTCGCGGGTTGAGATACACGTGGCGCTGGCCGACCGACGGCTTCTCCTCCAGCAGCCCGGCCTGCAGGAGCGCCTCGCCGACCTCCTGGGCGAGCGCGCGGTCGTTGCCCGCGAATCCGCGCGCCAGGTGGGAGAACTCGGTGTGGTAGCCGCCCCACTTGCCCATGCCGTCGAGCCGCTGCAGGATCCGGCGCGCGGCCCGCTTGCCGGGGTCCGGGTCCTCGTGCGGGCGAGTGTGAGCATCGTCACGCCCGAGGATCGCGAGCAGCGCGTCCTCGTGCGCCTCCTCGTCGCGCGGGTCCGCCGGGCGGCCGCCGAGGCGCGCGATCGCCTCGGCGACGCGCAGCGGATGGCCGGCGCCGATCGGCGCGCGCAACTCGACCTCGTCGATCACCCCGCGCGGGATCGCGAGCGCCTGCGCCTTCAGGCGATCGAGGTCGGCGGCATGCCCTTCGAACGCGAGCTGCACGAGCTCGTGATCGAAGCCCTGCGCGGGATAGCCGAGGACCAGGAAGCCGCCGGGCAGCTCGCCGGCGGTCAGCTTCAGGTCCTGCGGGCCGCTCGGCGGGCCGGGCTCCGCGAGGTCCACCAGCGCGCCGACGGTGGCGGCGACGAGCAGCCACTCGCGGCCGGTGGCGACCTTGGGGTCGGCGCGGATCGCCGGATCGGCCGGCACGGCGGCCAGCAGGCGCTCGCTGTGGGCGGCGATCGCGACCTCGACCGGCGCGTCCCGTCCCGACCGCGGCTTGGCCATCTCGGCGCGTCCGTGGCGCAGCGTGGCGGCGAGCGTCTCCCTGAGGCGGGCGGTGGCCGTGGCCGGCGCGCCGGCGCCGCCGCAGGCCTCAAGCTCCGCCTCGAGCGCTGTCATTTCTCTACGGTACTGGGGTGACGTCCGTTCGCCGCCACGTCGTCGCCCACGGCCGTGTGCAGGGAGTCTTCTTCCGGGACGCAACGCGCCGGGAGGCGGTGCGCCGGGGCGTGGCGGGGTGGGCACGCAACACCGGGTCGGGGACCGTCGAGGTCGTCTTCGAGGGCGTTCCGGAGCAGGTCGAGGCGATGCTCTCGTTCGTCCGCGAGGGTCCGGGGCACGCGTCGGTGTCCTCGGTCGACGTGCGCGCGGAGGAGCCTGAGGGCCTGTCGGGCTTCGCCGTGCGCTGAGTCCGTCTCCTCCGGGGCCTAGTGTGCGACCCGATGGCCATGGAAGCCGCGACACCGCTGCGCCAACCCCGCGTGCAGGTCCTGATGGGCCGCGTGATCCTCGACAACGTCGTGGTCGACGACGCCGCCGCGGCCGACTTCCTGCGCCGCCGGATCGAGGCGGGCGAGAACCCGGTGCGCGCCGTCACGGACGCGCTGGAGGTCGGGACGCGGGTGCTGGACCGCGAGCAGGCCGGGGCGACCGTCGAGGTCCTGCGCGGCGATCTGGAAAAGACGACCGCGGAGGTCGTGGGCCAGCTGCGCGCCTCGCTGGAGGCGGCGTTCGGCCCTGACTCGGGGCATGTCACGCGGGTGCTCGAGCGCCACTTCGGCGCGGGGTCCTCGTCGGCCGTGCAGCATCAGGTGCGCGCCGCCGTCGGCGAGCTGCTCGCCGACCATCGCGAGAAGCTCTTCAAGCAGTTCTCCTCGGCCGACGAGTCCAACCCGCTGTCGTCGTTCCAGCGGCTCGCGGTCGGGGCGATCCGCCAGTCCTCCGACCAGCAGCACCAGTCGCTGCGCGAGATGAACACGAAGATCGGCGCGCTGCAGCTGGAGATCGCCAAGCTCCAGGCCGAGAAGGAGAAGGCGTCGTCGGTCGCGCTGGAGGCCGCGCGCGGGACCGCGAAGGGCCGCCCGTACGAGGAGGCGGTCGCCGAGGCGGTCGACTCGATCGCCGTGGCGCAGGGCGACGACTGCGACGCCGTCGGCGACGTGCGCGGCGGCGGCGGGCGCAAGGGCGACGTGGTGGTCGACATCGACGGCTGCTCGGGCGCCTCGCGCGGCCGGATCGTGTTCGAGGCCAAGACGGGCCGCGCGTCGCGCAAGCAGGCGCTGGCGGAGCTCGAGGAGGCGATGGCGACCCGGGCCGCGGACTACGGCGTGTGGGTCGTCCCGGCCGAGGACCGCCTGCCGGCGCGGGCGTCCGCGCTGCGCGAGGTCGGCGGCGACAAGCTGTTCGTCGTCTTTGACCCGGAGGACGGGTCGCGGCTCGCGCTCGAGGTCGGGTACTCGCTGGCGCGGGCACGGGTCCTGATGGCGAAGGGCGGGTCGGAGGGCCTCGACCTCGGCGCGCTGCGGGCGGAGGTCGAGCGCGCGCTGGGAGCGATGGAGGAGGTGCGGCGGATCAAGCTGCACCTGACGAACGCCAGCACGGGGATCGACGAGGCCCGCCGGGTGCTCGACGGCATGGCCGAGCGCGTGCGGGGGCACGTGGCGGCGATCGACGCGCTGCTCGCGGTGACGGACGAGGACGCCGCGGAGTAGCGGGCGGCTCGGGGCCTGTGGTGTTCTCCTGCCGGAAATACGTATGAAGCGACCACGGCGGCCTAGCGCAGCGCGCGGGCGGCAAGGGCCATGATCCCCTCGCGTGAGCCGGCCGACGCGTAGAACCGCGCCGGATGGGCGAAGATCGCGTCGGGGACGCCGGTCAGCGCAGCGAGCTCGGCGCCGCTGTGGCCCGCCCACTCGGCGGGCAGGTCGCGGCGGTTCGCGAAGCTGCCCGGCTCGACCGGGACGGCCTGCATCCCCCAGCCGTCGGACTTCGGGTAGACGACGTAGAGCGCGTCGGGCGCATTCGCGACGACGGTCTCGCGCCAGGGCATATTGCGGTCGAGCTCGATCAGCCGCGGGTCGGCGGCGCGCCCGATCGCGGCGCGCACGAGGTCCAGCGCGCGGCGGAACGCGCGCGCGCCGGCCAGTTCGCGCTTGAGGATGCCGGTGGCGAGCGCGACCGCCTCGGCGAAGCGGGCGTCGTCGGCCTCGGGAGCGTCCCACGGCGGGTTGAGGGCCGCGATCACGCCGCTGACGCTCATCGGGCGGACGTCGCCGATCAGCGATGTCGTGAGCTCCTGGCCCGTGTCGTTGGCGTCGACGCCCTGGACGAGGCGCTCGTCGATCGCCGCCGCGGCCGCCGCGTCGCCGGCCAGCGCAGCGCCGTACTCCGCCCAGACCAGCCCGAAGCTCGCGTAGCGGACGCCGTTGGGCCGCGCGCCCGCGCCGCCGCGCTGGTGGTGGTCGAAGTCGCCGCCCGGGGGATCGAAGCGACCGCCGACGTCGACGCGCACATCGGCCGCCGCCTGCTCGGCCGCGTCGCGCGTGCGGACGATCTCGAACTCGCTGTGAACCAGGCGCAGCACGGCGATCGCGAAGACGTCGTCGGCGTGGAAGTTGCCCGGATGGGTCGCGACCTTCACGAGGCGACGAAGGCCGCGTGCTGGGCTTCGGCCAGCGCCCACAGGCGCTCGACGCGCGCGCCGTCGAGCGTGAGCCCGAACTCGTCCGCACCGAGGACGCGCGACGAGTCGACCGCGGGCCCGCGCACCGAGAGCGTGCGCGAGCGCAGGGTCACGATCCGGTCCTCGTACGGGCGCTGGACGACGAGTGTGCGCACGAACGGGGACTCCGGGTCGGTCGAGAGCCGGCGGTGATGCGGTGCGAACGCGGCGACGGACACGGCGCGCGGCCGCAGGCGAAAGCCTGACACGGAGCCCACGCGGGCCAGCAGCGCATCGATCACGGCTCGTCGCGCAGGGTGAAGCCGAGCGCCTCGGCCGCCCCGGCGGCGTCGCCGCGCTGTGCCGCGGCCGCCGACGCGCGGGCGCGATCGGCGAGATCGGGCACGCCGCTCCAGACGATCTGCAGCTTCTTCCGGTCCTTCGCCGACACGCTCACCGGCACCACGTTGCCGAGTGCCGGCGACTTGGCGTGCGGGACCGTCTCGGTGTGCTCGACGACGTAGTCGTCCTGCCCGGGGACCGACACCTTCAGCCCGAAGCGGTACTCGACGTCGAGCTTGGACGTCTGCCGCGCGCCACGCGCCGACGGACCCATCTCGAGCACCTGCGCGTGCCCTTCGAGGGTCTTGCGACCGAACATGAGCGAGATTCTACGGCCGGCTGATCGGGTCCGGCGCTCAGCCGACTTCGGCCGGCTCGTCGCGGCCCTGGAGCCGCTCGCGGCCGCGCTGGACCGCGGCGATGAACTTCGAGAGGTTGACCTCGAGCGTGTTGAGGATCTCGTCCGCGTAGTCCTCCGCGCCGAGCCGGATCTCGCGTTCGCGGGCGCGGGCGTCCTCGATGATGTCCTCCGCCGCGCGCTCGGCCTGGCGGGTGACCTCCTGCTGGGAGACGAGCTGCTCCTGGCGCTCGCGCGCCTCTTTGACGATCCGCTCGGCCTCGCGCTTGGCCTCGGCGAGCATCTCCTGACGCTCCTTGACGATCCAGCGCGCCTGCTTGATCTCCTCGGGGATCGTCGCGCGCATCTGGTCGAGGATGTCGTAGATCTCCTCTTTGTCCACGCGCACGGTATCCGTCAGCGGAACCGCTTTGGCGTTGTGGACGAGGTCGTCCAGCTTGTCGATCAGTACCAGGACGTCCATGGTGAATCCCCGTTTCGCTACCGCCCCAGCTCTTCCTGCAAGCGCCGGGCGACCTCCTCCGGAACGAGCCCCGAAACATCGCCCCCGAAGGTGGCGATCTCCTTGACACCGCTGGAGGACAGAAAACTGTACTGCGGCGAGGCCATCAGGTAGACGGACTCGACATCTGATGCCAGCGAACGGTTGAGCTGGTTCATCTCGAGCTCGTACTCGAAGTCGCTTATCGCACGCAGCCCCTTGACGATCGCCTTGGCTCCCTGCTCGCGCGCGAAATCGACGACGAGCTTGTCGAACGGCTCGATGCGGATGTTGGGGAGATGGGCCGTCGCGCGCTCGAGGAAGCCGATCCGCTCCTGGGCCGTGAACAGCGACTTGCTCTTGCGCACCGAGGCGTTGACGACCGAGATGATCAGCTCGTCGAACATGCCCGAAGCACGATCGATGATGTCCAGGTGGCCGTTGGTCACCGGGTCATAGGAGCCGGGACAGATGGCGATGCGCGGGTCAGGGGCCATAGATCCGGATCAGGGTGTCGCCGTAGCGACGTTCGTCTTGAAGGGGCAGGTCGAGCGCTAACGGCGCCCGTCGTTCGCTCTCGGCCACGGCCACCGCCCCGGGCGCCAGTACGGCGGGGAGGGCCTCGGACAGCTGCGGAGCCAGTTGCTCCGCGAGTCGGTACGGGGGGTCGAGGAACACCAGATCGTATTGGGCCCCGCCGGCGGATGCGGAACCGAGGAATCGCACCGCGTCCGCCTTGCGTACGTCGGCCGCCGCTCCGAGCGCGTTCAGGTTGGCGCGGATCGCCCGGATCGCGAGCGTCGCGTCGTCGACGAACGTGGCGCTCTGCGCCCCGCGCGACAGCGCCTCGATGCCGAGGGCGCCCGACCCGGCGAACAGATCGAGCACACGCGCGTCCTCGATCGGCCCGAGGATCGAGAACAGCGCCTCGCGGACGCGGTCCGCCGTCGGGCGCGTCGCGTCGCCGTGCGGCGTCTGCAGCTGCCGGCCCCGCCACTCGCCCGCGATCACGCGCATGCCACAAACCTATAGTCGGACCGCCAGCGGTGACAGGTCCCTTAATGTTGGACGCGTCAGCCGGGCGGGAATCCGAACGGCAGCCCGGCCGCCTCGATCGCCCGCACCATCCCGGGGAACGGCGGCGCGCCGCCGTCCTCCCCGGCCTGACCGAGGAGCCGCCGCGTGAGCGCCGAGCGGTCGGCGAGCAGCTCGTCGAGCGTGGCGAGCACGTCGCCCGCGACCGGCGAGCGGCCGTCGAGCGCCGCCCGCAGCGCCGCCTGGCGCATGAGCTCCTTGACGAACGCGCCGCTGACGCTCTCGGTGCGGGCGATCGCTTCGCGCTCGGCCTCGGCGTCGAGCACGATGTCCCCCGCGTAGAGCGCGATCAGCCGCGCCCGCGCCGCCGCATCGGGAAGGGGCACCTCGAGCGCGAGGTCCACGCGCCCCGGCCGCGCCGCCAGCGCCGGCTCGAGCAGATCCGGGCGGTTGGACGTGAGCAGGAAGAGCAGATCGGCGTCATCGGCCAGACCCTCCATCTGGTTGAGCAGCTCGAACAGCACGCCGTTGGAGCCGATCTCGAGCGTCCGCTCGCCCGCGACGAGGTCGACGTCCTCGAACACGACCGTGGCCGGCTCGAGGTCGCGCGCGATCGCCAGCGCCTGCTCGATCAGCCCCAGCCCGCGGCCGGTGAGCAGGATCGTCGTGCGACCCGGCATCGCCCCCAGCAGGTAGTTGACCGACAGCGTCTTGCCGGTGCCGGGCGGGCCGTGCAGGAGGATCCCGCGCTTGAGGTGCCGGCCGGCGGCGCGCAGGCGCTCGGCGTGCTCGGCGATGCCCAGCGCGTGCCGCTCGAGCCGCTCGAGCGTGCCCTCGGCAGGATGACCGCGTCGCGCGCGACCGAAGGCAGCGCGTGGAAGACGACCGAGACGGAGTGGTCGTCGTGGGCGTGCAGCGAGATCGTCCGGCCGCGGAAGACGTTGTGAAGACGCATCGCCTCGCGCAGCGCGTCGAGCGTCGCCTGCAGCGCGCCGGCCTCCGGCGAGATGCCCTCGAAGCGCAGCCCCGGCCCGCCGAACGGGCGGTCGCTGCGGGAGACCACGAGCACGACCGGCGCGCCGTCGCGCTCGGCGAGGTAGAGCCCGGCGGACACGCACTGGATCACGCGGCCGTCGCCGACCTCGACGTTCGCGTACTGCACCGGCCCGGGCTTGATCGGCCCGGCGGCGCTGACGCCGGCGACGATGGACAGCCCGACCGCCTGGAACGCCATGTGCAGGGCGCTGTAGCCGATCACCTCGGTGCCCGCGAGCACCGCGTCAAGCGCGAGCTGCAGGTTGGCGTGGTCGGTGACCGCGAAATCGGCGACGGTCACCGGCAGCTCGTTCGGCTCGACGCCGAGGTGCGAGCGCAGGCGCTCGACGAGCGCCGAGTCGGGGCGCTCGGCGGCTTCGGACATCACACGGATGAAGTCCGTGAACTGGGCGGCGAACGCGCCGACATCCGGGGTTATGAGTCCGAGGTCAGGCGGGAATCGGCTCAAGTGACGCGGGCCCGAACGTGCGCACGATCGCCGCCTCGAGCAGCGCGTGCTCGGGGTCGGCGAGCGCCGGGTCGGCGTCGAGGATCGCGCGCGCGTGCCAGCGCGCGCGCTCGAGCAGCGCGGCGTCCTCGGGGAGCCGTGCGAAGCGGAACGCGGCGAGCCCGGACTGGCGGACGCCGAGCATCTCGCCCTCCCCGCGCAGCTCGAGGTCGATCTCGGCGAGCTTGAACCCGTCGCGATGCTCGGCGAGCGCGCGCAGCCGGCGCGACTCCTTGGGCCCGAACAGCAGGCACAGCGACTCGTGCTCGCCGCGGCCGATCCGTCCGCGCAGCTGGTGCAGCTCGGAGATCCGTAGCGTTCGGAGTCCTCGACCAGCATCACGGTCGCGTTCGGGACGTCGATGCCGACCTCGATCACGGTCGTGGCCACGAGCACGTCCGCGCCGCCGGCCGCGAACGCCGCCATCGCCTCCTGCTTGGCCTTCGGGCGCATCTGGCCATGCATCAGCACGACGCGGTAGTCCTTGAGCTCGCCGCCGCGCAGGCGTTCGAACTCCGCGGTCGCCGCGCGCGCCTGCAGCGCTTCAGAGCAATACAT
>CAWBYD010000001.1:0-192059 GCA_963792915.1 uncultured Solirubrobacteraceae bacterium | reverse complement strand
GGCCAACGAACCGGAGCGCTGCGCTTCGGGGACTCACGCGCCATGGCTCTGACCGGCGCCCTCTGCCACGTCCTGCCCGCCGTCACCGGCTTTACCAACCACAGCCTTCGCGGGCTCGTCGCCGGACACCTCGGCCAACCCGACTACAACGCCACCAAGATGAGCTACGACCTGCGCCGCCTACGCCTACACGGCCTCATCCAACGACTGCCGCGCAGCAACACCTACATCCTCACGCCCGACGGGATCCGCGTCGCCGTCTTCTACAACAAGCTCCAAGACCGGCTCCTGCGGCCCCTGCTCGACGCCGACAAGCCGCCCGCCAAGCTCGAAATCCGCCGCGCCCTCACCACGCTCGAACACGCCATCACCGACTACATCCACACCGCCCGACTCGCCCCAACAACATGAAACTCGTCACAACGTCACGACTTCCGGCCCCCAAGTCGAACTAGCGGGCGCCCGAGTGGCTCTGACCGCCGTCTTCGATCCTCGTCCACAGCGCTGGGTCAGCTCAAGCGCGGCGGCTCGTGGACCGACCATCCGTTGCCGTCGGGATCAGCGAAGAAGCAGAAGCGGCCCCAGGGGTACTCCTGGATGTCTGAGACGTCGACGTCGCGGTCCCGCAGGAAACCGCGGACTTCGTCTACGTTGTCGACGTTAACCTGGATTCCCTTCATCGAGCCGGGCTCGGAGTCAACGTAGCCCGTCGTGAGCGCGATCGAGCAGGGAGAGCCCGGCGGCATGAGCTCGACGAAGCGGTGCTCCGCATCGACCACCACGTCCTGCTCGCTGCTGAAGCCGACTTGGTCGACGTAGAACGCCTTGGCCCGATCGACGTCGGCGACGGGAACGGTGACCAGCTCAAGACGCAACTGCATGCGTCCTCCTTGGGGCGCTAAGACATGACGTCGTAACGACAGCGCATCCCCCTGATCGATTCAAGCCGTGCCGCACGCGGATCCCCTGCGTGACACCGCCGGGCGTTCCGCTGCAGCTTCGCCTATCGAGCAACGGTGCGCGATTTGAGTCACCGTGCTGGCCTCGACTGGCCTCCCCACTCCTCTGGAGTGACATCGGCGATCGTCTGGCTGAAGGTCCAGCGGTGGCCGGCGTGGTCTTCGGCGTTGTACTGCCGCTCGCCGTAGGGGAAGTCGGTCGGGTCATCGAGGATCCGAGCTTCGTGCGCCTTCGCCCGCGCGTGGTGCGCGTCGACGTCCTCGACGCCCACCATGACGCCGTGGGTGGCGGCGTCGCCGTGTGGGGCTGCGTGGTCCCATACGTCGGTTGTCATTACGACGACCGCGGCGTCATCGACGGCGAGCTGGGCGCGGTGGTCTCCGGCCACCCACCGCTCGGCGAAGCCGAAGGCGTCGCACAGCCAGGCGACCGCCTCGCGGACGTCCGGGTAGACCAGCTCCGGGATGACCGGCGATCGCGGCATCGAGCGGTTGGGGCGCACAACGTGAGCTTACGGCCGACGCCAGTCCTCAGGTCCGATCGTCACGCGAATGCCGCAGCCGCATCCCTGAGCGCGACAGGTTCTGCGCTCGCCAGGTCTTGTCCTGCTGCTTCGAGGGCCGGGCATGGTTCCGGCTCACCGTCCGGCGGCGACATCGACGACGCCCGGCAGCGGCCTCGTGCCGTCGAACTGGTCGGCCATCGCGTCGACGCCGTGCTGCGCATGCGCCAGCTCGGTAAACGGCCGCCGCTGGGCACGCTTGTCGGCTTCGTCGATGCCCATCTGCTGCTCGAGGTTGTGCTTGAGGCGCTCGTCGGCCTCGCCGTCGCGATTGAACGACCACATTAGCTTCGGGTCGCCCAGCGGCAGCCGATCGCCGGGCTCGCCGTCGTGGCGGCCGGTGTGCCAGGCGTGCCACGTCTTGCCGTAGCTGTTCATCAACTGCTTCAGGAACGCGCGCTCGGCGACCTCGGGCAGCCCCGGCGCGGTCAACTGGCCCGACAGGATCTCGTAGTTGTGCGGATGCCAGAAGTCCTTCTCATCCTCGGGCAGTCCGTCGAAGAGCCGCTCGGAGACGATGTACTCGATCCCGATCAGGTTCGCGTCCTTGGTGTTGCCGTCAAACAGCACGCACTGCAAGAAGTCCTGGTTGACCTGCCGGCAGAAATGATGAGCCTCCATCTGCATCCCCGGCTCGCCCTTGGCGCAGTGCAGACCGACCACGTAGATGTCGAAGTCCTTCAGCGGCGTCATGTCCTGCAGCACCGCAGCACCCGCCTCCAGCGCCGCTCGCCACGCCGACCGGCCCTCGCCTGCCGCCGTTACCGGACTGCGCCGCTCCTTGATCGCTGGGTTCGCCATGGTCCGCGCCTCCTCGAGTTCGCTGGCAGAACAGCTTCCCCGGCGCGTCCATCGCGAACCATCGTTGTCACGAACGATCGGCGGCCATGCGCCTTCAAAGACACCAGGCCGGCCGCAGAGGCCACGACCACCCAGGTGAACACACGTGGTCTGACGACTCCAGAACGCGCGCTCGTGCGAGAGACGATCGTCGAAATCCCGAACGCAGCGCTCACGGCGCTCTCGGCGCCGATCGTCGCCTTCATTCGAGTTCGACACATTTTCGGGTCAACCGACCTCCCCGTAAGCCCACGCCTTGCGGCACGCCGTCGCCGCTGAGCAGGGACAGCGCCCGAGCGCGGCGAGGGGTGTGCCGTGAGGGTGGTTCGGGGATGTGTGCCGGTGACGGGGGAGCTAAGGGTGCACGACAAAATTACTGGAGGGGTCTGTGGTCGGGCGTAGAACTTGGGGGTGTGGTTGACGAGGCGGCGATTGCTGAGCGCTATCAGGCGATGCGGGCGCTGTTGAACGAGCGTTCGCGGCGGCGCTGGGCGGCGGCGGAGGCGCGTTCGGCGGGCCGGGGAGGGATCGCGGCGGTGGTGCGGGCGACCGGGATCTCGGAGTCCACAGTCAGGCGGGGATTGGTCGAGCTTGCCGGCGAGCAGGAGCTCGAGGCGGGGCGGGTTCGGCGTATGGGTGCGGGGCGGCCGTCGGCGTTGGAGCGCGATCCCGATCTTGAGCCCGACCTGGATCGGTTGATCGATCCGGTTACGCGCGGGGATCCGGAGTCGCCGTTGCGGTGGACGAGCAAGAGCGGGGCGAAGCTGGCCGAGGCGTTGCGCGGGCAAGGGCACGCGGTCGTTGATCGCACCGTGCTGCGGCTATTGAAGGCCAAGGGCTACAGCCTGCAGGCCAACAAGAAGACGCGTGAGGGCGCCCAGCATCCTGATCGCGACGCGCAGTTCGAGCACATCAACGAGATCGTCGGGGCGGCGGTCGCGGCCGGCGAGCCGGTGATCAGCATCGATGCCAAAAAGCGCGAGCTGGTCGGCGACTTCAAGGCCGTCGGGCGCGAGTTCGAGCCCAAAGGCAAGCCGGTCGAGGTCCGCGGGCACGACTTCAAGGACAAGCGACTCGGGCATGCGATCCCCTACGGCGTCTATGACCTGGCCGCCGACGAGGGCTGGGTCAGCGTCGGGATCACCTCCGACACCGCGCAGTTCGCGGTCAACACGATCATCTGCTGGTGGGAGCACCTCGGCAAGGCCCGTTACCCCGATACCCGCAGGCTGACGATCACCGCCGACTCCGGCGGCTCGAACAACCCCCGCACGCGCCTATGGCGCTACGAGCTGCAGCGACTCGCCGACAGAACCGGCCTGGAGATCCGGGTCTGCCACTTCCCGCCCGGCACCAGCAAGTGGAACAAGATCGAGCACCGCATGTTCAGCTTCGTCAGCCTCAACTGGCGCGGCAAGCCGCTTGAGACCCTCGAGGTCATCATCAACCTGATCGCAGCGACCAAAACCGGCACCGGGCTCAAGCTCTACGCGCAGCTCGATGAGCGCGCCTACGAGCGCGGACTCGAGATCACTGACGAGCAACTCGCGAGCGTCAACATCACCCGACACACGTTCCACGGCGACTGGAACTACACCATCACACCGTCAGTAATTACGTCGTGAGCCCTAAACGGCATACTCCCGCAACGTTTCTGAGCTGAAGATCGGCTACGCCCGCGTCTCCACCGACGCGCAGGACCTGACCGCTCAGCGCGACGCGCTTGAGGCGCTCGGCGTGAAAGCCGAGCGGATCCTACGTCGACCACGGCCTCACCGGGACCCACCGCGACCGTCCCGGGCTACGCCAAGCGCTGGCGGCGTGCCGCGCGGGCGACACGCTGGTCGTGACCAAGCTCACCACCTCCCTCGCCGATCAGGAGGTAGTTGCGCCATGAAGTAAATTCACTCACACACCGGCGGAGCTACGGCCGCAGTTTCCCCGGGGACCCGGGACGCCGCCGCAGCGCGAGCCGTTCGCAGCAGTTCCCGCGGATCCTGGCCGGCTCGCACACCGTCAAGGGAGGGCCGACGATGGCTAGTTCGACTTGGGGGCCGGAAGTCGTGACGTTGTGACGAGTTTCATGTTGTTGGGGCGAGTCGGGCGGTGTGGATGTAGTCGGTGATGGCGTGTTCGAGCGTGGTGAGGGCGCGGCGGATTTCGAGCTTGGCGGGCGGCTTGTCGGCGTCGAGCAGGGGCCGCAGGAGCCGGTCTTGGAGCTTGTTGTAGAAGACGGCGACGCGGATCCCGTCGGGCGTGAGGATGTAGGTGTTGCTGCGCGGCAGTCGTTGGATGAGGCCGTGTAGGCGTAGGCGGCGCAGGTCGTAGCTCATCTTGGTGGCGTTGTAGTCGGGTTGGCCGAGGTGTCCGGCGACGAGCCCGCGAAGGCTGTGGTTGGTAAAGCCGGTGACGGCGGGCAGGACGTGGCAGAGGGCGCCGGTCAGAGCCATGGCGCGTGAGTCCCCGAAGCGCAGCGCTCCGGTTCGTTGGCCCGCTCGATGGCAGGGCTGGTGGATGCGCTCAAAGAGCGCAGAGCCGATGGCACAGCTCTGACCGGCACGCTCGATCATAAGCAGCCGCTGGTTGACGGCGCGGGCCTTGGCGATCAGTTCGGGCAGGTGTTCCAGGCGGGCGCGGACGTCGATGTCGGCGGGCTTGTTGATGACGGTCTCGATCCGCAGCGCGCGGCGGTCCTTGAGGTACTGCTTGACGCGACTGTGCTTGTAGCGGAAGTCGATGCGCACCTCGGTGCCGGTCGCGAACACGCGCGTGCCGTAGTCGTGGCGCGTCGGTCGCCGCAGCGGGCGCTCGAACACGAGCGCGACCTGCTCGGGGCGGCCGATGCCGATGTTGTCGGCCACGAGCGCTTCAAAGAAGGCCCGGGCGCGGCGCGGGTCGTTGAGCACGAGCGTGCGGCTGACCTCGACCTGGCGCATCGAGAGCTCCCACCAGTAGCCGGCGGCACGGTCCTCACGCGTGAACGGCGTCGGCAGTTCCGCGATCCAGCGATCAAAGAACCCCTGCACGTGCACGGGACCGAAGCTGTCGCAGATCGACTGCAACACACCGGGCTGATCACAGGCGGCAAACCCGTTCGAGAGCGCGCGGTACTCGACGCCGGCGTGCTCGGCCTGGCGCTTGGCCCACTCGTGCCCGTTGACCCAGACCTTCGCCGGGTACGGAAAGTAGGTGCAGATCTTGATAAAGCCCGGCCCGAAGTCGGGGTCGAGCACGTAGAAGTAGTAGACGCCGACGCGGCGCTCCTCGCGGAAGAACTCAAACCAGACGGCCTTGCCCCGGCCGCGGTTGCGGGCGCTAAAGACCCACTGGAACTCCTGGCAGGCCACGATCGCCACCACCCCGAAGCGCCGCTCGCGCTCCGCGGCCTCCAGATAAACACGGACATGATCGAGCTTGCGGTCATCCCAGCGAGACCGGTCGGGCTTCTTGAGCGCCAGGATCGGGACCCCGTGCGCAGCGGCAAACGCCTTGACCTCGCGCCGAAAGCGATTGCCGATCGCGCCCAGCAGCGCCGCTGACGCGATCGGCTTGCCGAGACGCCGCGTGATGAACCGAACGACCTGCCCGCCGACCTGCAAGTTCGGAACATACGCGTTGAGATAGAGCCGGTCGACGCACTCGATATCGAGCGCCACATGACCCTCGAGCACGTCGTTGATGTTGACCACGTTCGCCATCAACGCAGCATCACCCAGGACGGTCGGCTCTGCCACCCAACGCCGAGCCCGCCGCGCCAGGGGGAGGCCGGGAGGGGGACCTGTCCCCCTCCCGCTAATGGAACCGTGAAGTGGTTCAGCGACGACAAGGGCCTTGGCTTCATCGCGCCCGACGATCAGAGCAAGGACGTGTTCGTCCACCATGTCGACCTTGGCGCTGCGTTGTTGCACGTCCCGGCGCACGTCGCCAGCGGTCCGGCGTGTCAGTGCTGCGCATGCGACGGGGTTGTCCCAAGCTCGCGGCCGATAAATCGCACGGCTGCGGCCTGAGGGTGTGCGCTCGGCACTGCGGGTAGATAAAGCCGAACGGTGAGCCACGCGACAATCACGGATTTCGACGCGCGCGTCGGCGTGATGTTCCAGGAGGTGCTGCGCCGCGTGCATTTGAGCGCTCCGGAGGATCTGGGTCGCGTGCTGTCGGAGGAGGCGCGGCGGATCGGCGTGGAGTCGCTCGTGCTCTACGTGGTCGACTACGCTCAGCGGACGCTCGTCCCGGTGCCCTCACCCGATGCGAGCGGAAGCGAGCCGCTTTCGATCCAGGGCACGGTAGCCGGAAGCACGTTCGCCAGGATCGCGATCCGCGACGTCGAGGCCGACGCTGGGGCCGGCCGGCGGATCTGGATCGCGCTGCTGGACGGGACCGACCGCGTCGGCGTGCTGCGCCTGACGATCGCGGGCGGCGATCCTGTGCCGGAGGCGCTTCTGGCCGCATGCGAGCGCTACGCGCACTTCATCGCCCTGCTGCTGGTGAGCAAGGGTGCGTACACGGACCTGTTTGAGCGGCTCCGCCGGGGCGGCCGGATGACGCTGGCCGGCGAACTGATCTGGGGGCTCGTGCCGCCGCTGGTCCTGGCCTCTGAGGACTTCGTGCTCGCGGCGTTGCTCGAGCCGTGCTACGACATCGGCGGCGATGCGTTCGACTACGCACTCAACGACGGCGTACTTCACCTCGCGGTCTTTGACGCGATGGGGCATGGCCTCCCGGCCGCCGGGATGGCCAGCCTCGCGCTCTCCGCCTATCGCCACAGCCGCCGCAATCACGACACTCCCGCCGCGGCCTACATGGCGATCGACGCCGCGCTGGCCGAACAGGACCTGGCCAGCCGCTTCGTCACCGCGGTGATCGCCGAACTGCAGCTCGCCACCGGGCAGCTGCGATGGGTGAGCGCCGGCCACCCCGCGCCGCTGCTGCTGCGCGGCGGCCGCTTCGTCAAGACGCTCGACGTCGCGCCCGCCCCGCCGCTCGCGCTTCAGCTCGCGTCCGGCCCACCGGTCGAGGGGCGCGAATCGCTCGAGCCCGGAGACATCATGCTGCTCTACACCGACGGATTGACCGAGGCGCGCCGACCGGGCGGCGAGCTGTTCAGCGTCGCGCGGCTCGGCGAGTTCCTGGCGCGCGAAGCAGCCAGCGCGCGACCCGCACCAGAAATCCTGCGGCGGCTGCGCGAAGCCATCATCGAACGCCGGGCCGGCGCCCTCAACGACGACGCCACGGCCGTGCTGGTCGAATGGCGCCGCGGCACCGAGCAGTCAATGCTGCCCCAGACCGCATAGCCGACCCCGCCCGTAGCCCGCCGCCGCAGCGTCTGCTCCGAGACTGCGACCGACGCGAGGCGGATGCCCGGGCGGTCCGCGTGTCGCGACACTGCCGAACGCTGAGGGCCATTGGGGCTCGCGCGAGGACCAGGGGTGCGCGCATGTTGGTTGACGCTTGGTCACTAAGGGGCGCTGCAGGCGTTGTTGTGTCCTCGGCGTCACGTAGCGCTCGAACCGGCGCGGGCGGAACCATGGGTCTGCTCGTCGTTTCCCGCCTCGGGAGGCAGCCGTTGGTCGGGCGCGACGCTCGGAGACAGTTCGAGGACATAGCCGTCTCGAGCCAGCGCGTGGGTAGCACGCGAGCAGGCGACGCACCTCCTTCGGCGACGACGGCAACGGCCGCCCCGGCGAGGTTCGGAAGTCGGGTTTCATCCGCGCGTGCACGTGGTCGTCCTCTGACGTTCGAACGGGACGTCTTGGGCGCCAGGCGAGAGCTACCGCAGTGCGACGGAAGCGCAGGGGTGGGCGGGTCGGACGCGTTAGTCGATCGGACGTAGCGGCGATGAGTCGGCCAGACGCGGTGATCGTGATGGGGGCACGCTTGTGGGGTAGAGGACCGGTGTGAGCAGCAGTACTGACCTGCCGGGCGCGGCCGGCGAGGACTACGCCGAAGCGGCCGAGCATCCGCCGGGTTCGCCGTCGGCTACGTGCGCGCGCCGCGGTTCACTCGGCTGCTGGCCGGGATGTGGACGATGTACGCGATCTCGGACGGGCTCCAGCTCGTCTATCTGGCCGCCGAGGAGCGGGCATGACCAACCTGCCCGAGTAGGTCACTCGGCTCAAGATCCGGCTCGGTGCCGCCACAGCCTGGCGTCTCGTGACCCGGCGTCCAGTCCGCTGACCGCGACGATCTTTGACCATCACATCGCGAGGCGCTGAGCATCTCGATCTCCGCCCATGTGTGCAGCCGGCGCGTCGTAGCCGAGGCGGCGCTGCGCCAGGATGACGCGTTCTGGGCCGACCTGCCGATGAGCCATAGGCTGGACACGCGCGATCGCGCGAGGGCGACCCAGCAGACCGCACAAGCGCTGTTCGCTGGAGGCGGTGGGCGCCGACGAGACGTTGCTCGCCACGTGGCGCGTAGCCGCGGAACAGGCTCGCGGTCGCGACCCTGACGCGCGACGTTCGCGCCGCCCCGCATCCGGCGAGCCTCGCAGCCATGAGTCCGCTCGCCGTCGTCACCGGTGCCTCCAGCGGCATCGGCTATGAGCTCGCCAAGCAATTCGCCGCCCACGACTTCGCCCTCATCGTCGCCGCCGAGATGCGGACATCGCCACGTCGGCACCGAACTGGACGCCGAGGCCATCCAGGTCGACCTCGCCACCGAGGAGGGCGTCGAGGAGCTCTACCGGCGCGTCGGCGGGCAGCCGGTCGACGCGCTCGCGCTGAACGCCGGCATCGGCGCCCGCCGCGCGTTCGCCACCGACACCGAGCTGCGCCAAGAGCTCCAGCTCGTCGACCATGACGATCAAGGGGCGCCCGGGGTTCTGTGACACGCTGCGGCCGACTCAGTCCCTGGCCGAGTCGATCGGGCTTCACGGTCTGCGCTGGAGCGGTTGGGGTCAGACGGCGGCAAACGCTACGGCCAAGACGCGCGTGAAGACATACGAGCTGTGGCTGAAGGTGCGAGTCCGCGCATACGGCCGGGTGTGGGCGGACTGCGTCGGCGGCTACGTCTACACGCGGTTGAAGACCACGACGCGATACGGCAGTTACGTGTGGCGGATGCTGCGGTGCCCCTGAGCGCCGCTAGGCGCGCGTTGCTCTGGCGCATCGGGCGAAGGCCGGGGGGTCGCTCGTTGGTACGCGCGAAACCGGCCTCACGGCCGGGTGGGACACGTCGAGGCCGCGGGTTGGGACGACGCTTTCGCTGAACATGAAGGCCATTCGCCCGTGGATGCGTGAGCCGCTGCAGTTGTCGACGAGATGAGCAGGTGCATACGCCTCGCTGCCCTTGTCGTCGAGCAGAAGCAGCGCGACCGACTGGCAGTCATCGGACGACGATGTTGGGAGCGCCCTGACCCGGGGAGCCGCCGAGACGGCTCTCCCGATGCGCTGAGGCCTGCGGGCGGGTGTCGCGCGGTTGGCGCGCCGCCCGCCCGCGGGGTCAGGTCATGGGTTGGTGGTCGAGAGGGTGTAGGTGAGGGTCTTGCTGTATGTACCGGTGCGTAGGGCTTGGGTGGAGGCGATCGACTGTTTGAAGCCGATGGTGACCTGGTCGTTGCTGGCGGGTCCAGCGTAGGTGAGCAGTGTGAGCGGCAGGCCGTTTGTGCTGAGGGGTGCGAACGGGGCGCCGTTGGCGTTGGTCTGGAGGGGCTCGGTGAGGGCGTAGTTGCCGTTGACGAGTCGTCCGGTCGCGGTGCTGCTCGGGTCTTGGACACTGAGGCTGGCGTCTCCAGCGGTGCTGGTCACGGTGGCCGTAGTGCTGGCCAGGTAATCCTTGGCGACGCCGGGGGTGAACGGTCCGAACGCGGCGGCCGGGCCGAGGCTGAGGCTGAGCGTGGCGGGCACCGTGCCGCCGACTCCTCCGGTGGTCTGGGTCTCGAGCCAGCTCGAGCGCATCTGGTAGACATCGAGCGAGTCGAGCCTGGCGTTGCCGCCGTCGGCGAATACCTTGAGGGCGTTACTGGTGGCGGCGGGATAGACCTGGTCGGTCAGCACGCGCTCGCCGTGATTGGCGTAGACCTCGACGATCGAGTTGTCGACGAGGATGCGCAGGTCGAGCGCGCCGTCGTTGAGGCTCACGGGCGCGGACTGCACCCCGGGGAACCCGGCGATCGAGGCGGCCGCCGTGCCGGAGTGGGTGCGATCCAGGTAGACGGTGCCGGTGGCGGCGTCGTAGCCGATGACGGTCTGGTCGCCGTTGGCGCCGGCGAGCACCTTGATGCCGCTCGTGGTGGCCATCTGCGGGTGCAGGGTGGCGCGGATGTCCAGCAGCGTGCCGGTGGTGTTGAGTGTCCGTTCGCCGCTGAGCGTTTGGGCCGCTTCGTGGTAGGGGGCGCCGGCGTGCTGGCCGTCGAGCTGGGCGATCGGCTGTGAGACGAGTTGCGGGTGCCCGTCGATGGTCTTGAGGCTGAGCTCGCGCGGGACGCTCATGGCGCTGCGCCACGGCGAGGTCGGGACCTGGTCGCCGTAGTCCCAGTTGTTGACCCAGCCGAGCAGGATCCGCTTGCCGTCCGGAGTGTCGTTCCAGGTCACCGCGGCGTAGAAGTCGCGGCCGTAGTCAGCCCAGCTGGAGCGATTGATCGCGGACTGCGCGGGGGCGTCGGCGAACATGAACTGGTCGGCCAGGATGTGGCCCCAACCGCCGCTGTTGCGGTCGACGATCTGGATCTGCACGTCGCGGCCGACGAGGTCCTTGACGTTCCACGACGTCCAGTCGAGCGTCTCGCTCTCGTGCCCGGCCGTGCTGCGCACGACGTCTCCGCCGACCACCAGGTTCACTGCCGTCTCGTCGCCGCGGATCTTCGCCGGCGCGTCGGCGAGCATGAATTGGTCGGCGAGTACGTGGCCCCAGCCGCCGGTCGAGTGGTCGACGATCTCAAGGTGGGCGCGCTTGCCGCGCAGGTCGCCGACGTTCCAGGCCACCCAGTTGAGCGTGCCACTGTTCTGGCCCGACGCGCTGCGGACGGTCGCGCCGTCGACGACGAGGTGCACCGCAGTGTCAGGCGTCGAGCCGCCCGCGATCAGGAAGTTCAGGTAGTCGCGGCCGATCGTGAAGTCGGGCGAGACGATCGTGCCTTGGTTGCCATCGGAATCCTGCGCGCGGCCGAAGAACGTGTCGACGACCCGCGCGCCGATGCCGCCGTCACCACCGACGTGCGGGCTCGTCCCAGCGAAGTCGCCGGTCGGCGTCCAGCCGCCGTAGTCGGCGCTCTCGAAGTCACCCAACACATCGCCGGGTGGGGGCGTGCCGTCACCCGCAGCCGGATCGTGTGCGTGCGCCCCGCCACCGATGAGGAAGTTGACGTAGTCCTTGCTGATGCGGAAGGTCGGCGAGGTGAGCGTGCCCTGGGCACCGTCGCCCCCCAGGAACGAGTTGACCAGTCCGCTGCCACTGAAGCCGGACACGTCCTGCTGGCCGGGCAGCGTCCCGCGCGCCGGCCCGGACCCGAAAGCCGCGCCCGTAGCGGTCCAGTCGCCGTAGCCGGCGGCCTCGAAGTCCTGGTAGACGTCGCCGGGCGGCGGCGTGTAGGCACCGGCGTTCTCGGCGGTGAAGCGGGTGCCGTCGAAGTCGCCGACGAAGTACTGGGTCCCCGAGCCGCCGGCGATCCCGCCCGGGTTGATGTTGACGACCAGGACCCACTTGGTCTGGCCGCCGTCGACCTGCAGCGGGAACAGATCCGGGCATTCCCACGCCCCGTTGGTGTCGTTGGCCGGCCCGAAGTCGCTCATGTGCGTCCAGGTCTTGAGGTTCGCCGAGCTGTAGAGCGCGATCTTGTGCTCCTGAGCCTTGGAGACCGCCATCACCCACTTGTGCCCGGCCGCGTACCAGAACACCTTCGGGTCGCGGAACTCGCTCGAGCCGATGTCCAGCACCGGGTTGCCGGCGTACTTGGTCCACGTGCGGCCGTGATCGAGGCTGTAGGCCAGCGACTGCGCCTGCGAGTTCGGACGCGCGCTGGTGTAGATCGCCACCATCGCGCCCGCGCCGAAGCCGGCCGTGTTGTCCTTGTCGACCACCGCGCTGCCGGAGAAGATCAGCTCATCGCCCTCGGCCGGGATCGCCACCGGCAACTGCGTCCAGTGCACGAGGTCCTTGGACACCGCGTGCCCCCACGACATGTTCCCCCACGTGTTCCCGAACGGGTTGTACTGATAGAAGAGGTGATACTCGCCGTTGTCATAGACGAGCCCGTTCGGATCGTTCATCCAGTTCTGCGCCGGCGTGAAATGAAACTGCGGCCGGAACAGTTCCTGATACGTCGTGGCGGCGTGTGCCGCGGGCGCCGCGGCGGCGCCTCCGACGATCGCGGCAGCGACGGCGACGATCCGCGCGCCGCGGCGCACCCGACCGTCACACGGACGGCGTGAACTCCGATGCATTGCCCTCTCCTCCCTCGAACCACCGAGCGCAAGCGGTTCCGCGCCACGACGGTGCCTCTCATCCGACCGCTCGTAAGAACGTTTTCACAAGGTAGCGCCAGACACGAAAGAGCGCAACCCGGGCAGCCGAAGACGGCGCTATCCGGGCCACTGCGCCACCCGGCCACCCAAGTCTGCAATCGTTCTCATCGATGAGCCAGCCGTTACGCACCGCGCGCCCCGAGCGACGCCCGACCATGAAGCAGGTCGCCGCCCTCGCCGGCGTCAGCATCGCGACGGTCTCGCGCGCGCTCAGCGGTGACGAGACGGTGCGGGCGGATCGCCTCGCGCGCGTCCTGGAGGCGGTCGAGCGCCTACTCGCCGATCGAGAGCGTAGGCGGCCGATCGGCCGCCGACGCTCTCGCCGAAACCGCGGCTCACCGCTCGATGGCGCGCCCGCGGTGGCGCCGCTCTCGTTCGCAGGTGACCTGTTCGATCGCCCGCTGCGCTCGCGCGTAGCTGCGCCGCGCCGCCGGCTCGCTCGGCACCGGACCGAGCGCGTCGCGCAGCGACGCGTGTCCCATCAGGCGGCGATGGTCATCGATCGCCAACGTCGCCCGCCGCCACGCCAGCGACACGCCCGCCGCGGACTTGCCCGGGTTCGGCGGCTGACCGATCGTGTCGATCAGCCACGCCGGCGAGAACTCCTCGAGCTCGCGCAACCGCGCCAGCCGCGGCGAAGCCACCGGGCGCTCCGCGGCCGCGCGCTTCTCGGTGAGCCTCAGCAGATGCGCCGCCGAGAGATGCACGAGCTGCGCGACGCGCTGCCGGCTCACCCCGAGCACGTCGGCCACGTCCTGATGGCGCCCGAGCAGCGCGTTGAGCAACACCACACCCTGGAGACGCTCCGGCAGCCGGCGAAGCTCCTGCATCGCGGCCTGGAACTCGAACCGCGCCTCGTAGGGATCCTGCGCATCCGCGATGTCATGGATCACGTTCCGCAGGTCGTGGCTCGCGTCGATCCGGACGACGCCGCGGTGCCTGGCGTTCAGACGCCACGCCTCATGCTGCGCGGTCTTGAACAGCCAGCCCTGCCACTCGCGGTCGCGATCGGGCTGACAGCGCAGGAACTGCAGCCACGCGAAGTTGCACGCGTCCTCGACGTCCTCGCGCGACGCGGTGACGCTAACGGACAGGTCCTTTAGGAGCTGATCGGCGTCCGCGGCGAAGAGCGAAGCCTCGTCGCCGCGCAGGCGAGGTGGGGGCTCATCACCCTCTCCATCGGCGCGGGTCCCGGGGGTAGTTGCACGGCATCTGTCCCCGAATTGACCCCGTGAGCCCTGAACGGGGATTCGGATCTTCCGCGCGAAAAGTGCCCGTTTGCAGGGCATCTTTGAGGGGTGAGCGACGGGACTCGAACCCGCGGCCGCCGGGACCACAACCCGAACCAAACGGTTAGCTGGGGCCGGATTCGGCGCTCTCAGGCCGTTCGAGTTGCTCTGGCTTGCGCTCAGAACTTTCCCCGCCGCTGACCCCGTGGGCGACCGACCCGTCGGAGTCTCCGCGCCCGCGACTGGGCGTCTGAGTGGCTCAACTCCATGCCTGTTTCGTGGCGCTCCACCGCTGTCCCGCGACGGAGTCTCGGAGGACCGGATCGATGAACCTCGACGCCACCGCCTGTGCCTCGTCGAACTCGATCGGAGCACCGCGAGTGGCCTTGTGCCAACGTCGCTTCCAGTCGGCGATCTGCTCGTCGGCGAGTCGTAGCGACGAGGGCAACTCCTCGACCAGCGTGTCCGCGTCCAGGCGACGTCGTTCCTCACGCCGAAGCTGGAACACGAGTTCGGTTCCGCCGATGTTCTCCTGGGTGGCGATCATCGCGATGTCAGCCAGATCCCGGGCCCGTGACGACACATGGCCGCCGGGACCGTGGCGCTCAAACAGCGCGCACACCTTGTCCGCGACCTGCGCACCCAACGCCAGCACCGCCACGCGCGGGATCGCGTCCACGGCCGGCTCGCCGGTCAACGTCGCCTCGGGTCTGATCCAATCCACGCTCAGCGCCCCGTCGCGCGGCAACGCAAGATCGATGGTGAAATCGGCGAACACCGTCCTGCCGATCCGCGCGATCACGGGCACGCTGAGCGCGCGTTCGAGAGGATGGTCTGAATCGACCTCGACCGCGTTCCCGCGAGCGAGTTCGAACTCGAAGAAGTCGCCGGCATCATGCGCAACCGCCTCGGCCAACGCCTCCAGTGCCGCAGCGTGCTCGCCGGCTTCGGCCACGTAGGCGAGATCGATGTCGTTCGACGTGCGGTTTGGATCGAGGCGCAGCAGCAGCGCCGCGCCACCCTTGACCACCCAGCGATCCGGCTGCGTCTCGAACAGCCGCGCCAGGAGCCGCCGGTAGGCGATCTCACGCAAGCGGCGCTGTCGCTCGTGCTGAGGGTGGCGCGCTTTCACGCGGTCCGTCAGCGCCTGCCGGGTCGCTTGCGGCGAGCGCCAGGGCCAAGTCACGCGAGCAGATCCAGCAGCGACGCCGTACGCGCCTCAAGCGCCGCCGTACGGCCTTTGCGATGGTGAGCCGCGTCCATGATCTCCTCGCGCGTCGTAAGCCGCTCAGCGAGCGCTTCGTTCGCGGCCCGCACGACGTACGAAGGTTCCTGCTTGTCGAGCAACAAGTCCACGATCGTCCGCGCCGGCGTTGTCACCGGCAGCTTGAGCTCACCGACGTCCAACCACGCCCAATCGTCGTCCCGCAACGGCGCACGACGCACATCAATGTCTGTCACATGCGGCGACCGTCCCGACGCTGGCAACAGCGTCACCGTCGGCCGAGCAGGGATGATCGTTCCGAGACGCTGCAGCGCCGCGGCGGACTCGTGCGACAGCACGACGTTGGTCTTGCCACGCCGCTCCCAGGGAAGCCGATCGCGCTCGAAGTGCAGCCACGCCGCGATCTCGTCCTCGTGCTGCGCTTGCGCGTGACGCATCCGAAACACCCCCCGCCGCACGCGCCGCAAATCCTCGGAGCGCACAAGCCGAGCGATATCGTCTCGAGCGAGCCCGAGCCGCGTCGCCTGCGAGGCCGTCGCGTACCCACCCTGTTCGGAGGCAGTCTCGAGCACGGCCTCCAGCGCCTCGCTCCGATACACCGTTCAAATACTACGCGGTTTGTAGGCCCGAGGCCTACAAACCGCAACATTACACTCAAGCCTCGGTGACCCACGGGTCGTGGCCCGCGACGGCGACGTGCGCGTCGATCGCTCGCGCGGCCTGGACGCTGAGAGGCTGGCACCAGCGCGAGTTCTCCCTCGATCGCCTCAGGCGACCGGCCCGAAGCGGTCAGGCGAGGCCCCGTCGCTCCGCAGCCTGCGCGAGCCGCGCGTAGGCCGGCGCGAGCAGGGTCGCGACGTCGTGCCCAGCGGTCTGGACCGGCGCCGGCCCCAGCCGGCGCAGCAGGGCGTCCGGGGCGGCACTCGCGAGCGGGCTGACGCGGAGATCCGCGAGCCCCGGACCGCTGGCCCAGAAGCTGTCGACGAGAGCGGACAACGGCACCGCCGCGGCGACGGCGTCAGCGAGCGGCGCCTCCGGCCGTTCCCGTGCCGCTCCGCCGCCGCCGCGGCGCGCGCGCAAGCGTTCGAGCAGTTCGTCCTGGGTGCGGCCGCGCCAGGCGAAGATCAGGAACGGGTCCTCGTCGAAGCGCTCCGCGAGAATGTAGTACACGGCGGCGATGTGCTTGCACGGGTTGGCCGCGTCCGGACATGAGCAGGTCGCCTTCAGCTCCCGATACGACGCCGGAAACAGCGTGAGCTTGCAGGCACCGAGGACGTCCTCGATCTCGCGCGGCATCTCCCCGGCGAGCAGCTTCGCGAGCGGCAGCGCCTGCGCGGCCATCGCCTTCTCCGCGCGCCGCCACTGGTGCTCGGTGAGAACCTTGGTCCGGATCCGGACGCGATATGGCGTGTAGCGCGACCCCTGCACCTGCGCCAGGACGATCCCCTGCTCGACCTCGAGCTCGGCGACCTGGCCGCCGCGGGCGTAGCTGCGACCGCGCGTCAGGCGCGAGCCGACGCCGAAGGACTCCAGCAGCGCGACGAACCGCTGCGACCACCACGTCTCCCCGATCGCGCCGCGCCGGCTGCGCGCCGCGAGCCCGCCCTCGACAGGCAGCGGCCGGGTCGGCTCGTAATCCGGGTAGTAGCTCCAGCCCGACATCATCCCTCCGCGACGGCCGTACTCGACAGCGTCACGAGCTCGCGCAGCTGACTCGTGTCGAGGTCCGTCAGCCACGCCTCGCCGGTACCGACGATGCGCTGCGCGAGCTCCTTCTTCTCCTCGATCATGCGGTCGATGCGCTCCTCCAGCGTTCCGACGCACGTGAGCTTGCGCACCTGCACGTTCTTGCGCTGCCCGATCCTGAATGCACGATCGGTCGCCTGATCCTCGACCGCCGGGTTCCACCAGCGATCGAAGTGAATGACGTGGTTGGCCGCGGTGAGGTTGAGCCCCGTCCCACCTGCCTTCAGCGACAACACGAACAGCGCCGGTCCGCCAGACGACTGGAAGCGGGCGACCATCTCGTCCCGGGCGGACTTCGCCGTGCCACCGTGCAGGAACAGCACCTCGTGGCCGAGACGCTCCTGCAGGTACGGGCCGAGCATCCGCCCGAACTCGGCGAACTGCGTGAAGCAGAGCGCCTTGTCGCCCCCGCCGAGCGCTTCCGCGAGGATCTCCTCGACACGCGCGAGCTTGCCTGAGCGCCCGTCCAGGCGCGAGCGATCCTGCAGCAGGTGGGCCGGGTGGTTGCACACCTGCTTGAGCTTCATCAGCGCGGCCAGCACGATCCCGCGGCGCTCGATCCCCTCCGCCTGCTCCGCCTTCTCGAGCATCTCATCGACCACCGCCTGATACAGCGTCGCCTGCTCACGCGACAGGTGGCAGTCGACCGTCATCTCGATCTTGTCCGGCAGGTCGCCGGCGATCTCCTTGTCGGTCTTGAGCCGGCGCAGGATGAACGGACCCGTCGCCCGCCGCAGGCGCGCGGTGGCCGCGGCATCGCGGTAGCGCTCGATCGGCGTCGCGAAGCGCTCGCGGAAGCCCTTCGCCGAGCCGAGCAGCCCAGGGTTGAGGAAGTCCATGATCGAGTGCAGCTCGCTCAGGCGATTCTCGACCGGCGTCCCGGTCAGCGTGACGCGGTGACGCGCCGGGAGCGAACGGATCGCGCGCGTCTGCTTGGCGGTCGCGTTCTTGATGTTCTGCGCCTCGTCGAGGGCGATCCGGTCCCACTTGACCGCGCCGAGCGTGTCGCCGTCGCGCGTCGCGAGCGCATACGTCGTGACAACGAGGTCGCTTGCCCGCGCCGCGCGCGCGAACTGGCGTCCCGCCAGCCGCTCCCGGCCATGATGCACGTGCACTCGAAGACTTGGAGCGAAGCGCCCGGCTTCGCGCTCCCAGTTGCCCACCACCGACATGGGGCAGACAAGCAGCGTCGGCGCGACCCGCTTGCGAGAGCCTCCGCGCCGCTCGCGCTCGGTCAGCAGGAGAGCGAGCAACTGGACCGTCTTGCCGAGCCCCATGTCGTCGGCGAGGCACGCCCCGATCCCCAGCCGCGACAGGAAGAACAGCCACGACAGACCGCGCTCCTGATACGGGCGCAGCTCGCCCGCGAATCCCGCCGGCGCGGTCAACCGCTCGAGCCGCCGCTCGCCGTTGTCGTTGAGGAGCTCCCGCAGCCACCCGCCGGCCTCGATCTCCACGTCCGCCATCCCCGCCTCCGCGGCGTCGGCACCCAGCCCCGCGCGCAGGAGGTCGCCGACCACCGCCTGTCCGCGCTCCTCGCGCTTCGCGAAGAACGCCAGCGCCGCCTCCACGTCCTCCGGGCGCAGCGCGACCCAGCGTCCACGGGACTGCACCAGAGGCAGCTTGAGCGCGGCCAACTCACGCAACTCGGCAAGCGTCAGCGTCACGTCGCCGACCGCGACCCGCCACTCATACGCGCATAGACCGTCGATCCCGAGCAGCCCGCGCCGCTCGTCCCATTCCTCGTCCGTCGACACGCGCAGCTTCGGACGCACCCGCGCGCTCCACCACGCGGGCGCGAGCACCCCGAAACCCGCCTGTTCGAGCGCGGGAGCCGCCTCGCCCAGGAACCGGAACGCGGCGTCGGGGCTCAGGTCCAGCCCGGTCGGCGCCGCGTCGCGCAGCGCGGGCTCCAGTTCCGGCCACAACCGCAACGCGTGCCCGAGCCCGCCGAGCAGGCGCTCCTGCGGGTTCGCCAGCCGGCGACCCAGCACCGTCAACCCGTTCCCGTTCGCCGACCACACCTCCTGCGCTCTGACGAGCACGCTCGGGTCGTCCTTGGCCTGGACGAGGATCTCGATCCGCCACGCGCGTGCGGCATGCGGTTGCTCGCCCTCGTCGAGGACGCCATCGTCGGCATCCGGCGCCGATAGGCGAAAGCACGTCCGGAACGAGCGCTGCGCGGCGTCCTGGAGCCCGTCGTCACGCCACCGGTCGAGCGCCTCGGCAAGCTCTGCGAGCTCCCGCTCCTCGCCGCTCACGACGGCATCCGGCCCCGTCAGCGCCGCGAGCCACGCACCCACGGCGGAACACGCGCGGCCGGATCCATCCTCAGACATGTTGCGCCCGGACAGTGTCCCGGCGAGGAACCGGCGGGCGGACGAGTCGACCACCGCGGCGAGCAGGCCTTCCACGACCGCAGCGGGAGGATCGCCCTCGCGAGCGACGGAGCAGTCGGCCCGCAGCAGCGGCGGCAGCGCGCGAACGAGCAGGCCGACCCGCTCGGCGTCATCCGGATCCACCGCGACCGGCCTCCAGCGCGCGACCCACCCCTCGCCGCCGCGAGCCAGCTCAGGAAGCAGCCGGCCGCGAGCGACGAACTCGAGCCCGAGCTTCGCCACCTCCGCCAGGAAGCGCAGCGAATCGCCGATCGCGACGCCGGGAGGACACGCCAGCGGCAACCCGAGCAGCACGTCGACCGCCGCTCCCGGCGCGATCCCGAGCGCCGGAACCTCCCACGCGTCGAGACCCTCAGGCACGCGCGCCAAGCTGCCGTGCTGCCGTCGCAGCAACTGAGGCGAAGCCTGCGGCCCGTCGATCGACGTCGGCAACATCAGGCTCAACTTCCGCTCCCCGGCTGCCGCGATCGACTCCACGATGTTCAACCGCTCAAGGCCCGCGGCCAGATCGGCCGTCCCGCACGCATACGGATGCGCCCGGGCACGCGGCGTGCTCGGCGGCCGGCCGCGCCGCCTCGGAGCACGCGCGGGCAACGACGCGTCCTCGCCCCAGACACACAGACGCGAATCACGCGACCACACGGCGTGCAGAGCGATCACGCGGTCATCCTGACGCGTGTAGCGGACGCATCGACGCGCGCAACCACAGGGTGCCGATCCCGACTACCCGCAACGACGTCGCCTCTCCGACAGGACAGGCGAGGCCGAGCCAGGCGGGCGCCCGATCCGCCGAGTTGCCCCAGGTCTACCGACGACGAACCCCGCCCGGCCGGAACGGAAGCGAGTTTCTCCAGCTTGCAGCGGTGGCAGCCGCACTCGGGGCCAGCCGAGTGGTCATCCACGGCGAGTTCGTCCACCGCGCCGCAATGCAATCGGCGCCCAGTCTCACCGCACTGCACCGGCGGCTCACGTCGCCTGACGCGAGCCCGCGGCACGCCCGAGCGCCCTGTCCCGCAGCCCGGCGACCTCCGGGTCGCGGTCCCGGCGGCCGCCGCCCGGATCTGGCTCTGCGTCAACGTTCGGGGGGCCGCCTGACCACGCGCGGGGAAAGTTCTACTTGCCCCGCGCTTGCCCCGCGCCGATGCACCCACACACGGCACATTGCAGTTTGCAGGGACTTGAGGGGTGAGCGACGGGACTCGAACCCGCGGCCGCCGGGACCACAACCCGGAGCTCTACCAACTGAGCTACGCCCACCACGCGAGCGGCAGTCTAGCGGCGATCCCCTATCGTCGGGAGGGCCTGATGCTCGCGTTGACCTTCGACGACGGGCCCGATCCGCGCGGCACTCCCGCGGTGCTCGACGCGCTGCGGGCGGCCGGCGCGAAGGCGACGTTCTTCGTGCTCGGCGAGCAGGTGGTGCGCCATCCCGCGCTGCTCGCGCGCGTGATCGTGGAAGGACACGACGTCCAGGTGCACGGCCATGCGCACCTGCGGCACCCCGAGACGCCCCAGGCGGAGATCGAGGCGGATCTCGCCCAGGCGCTCGCGACGCTCGGGCGGGCCGGGGTGCGGCCCAGCCGGTGGCGGATTCCGTTCGGTCAGCCGGCCGAGTTCACTCCGGAGATCGCACACCGCAATGGGCTCGAACTGGTTGGCTGGACGGTCGACACGATCGACTGGCGGGGCGACAGCACCGAGGCGATGCTCGCCCCGGTCAGGCTGGAGCTGGGAGCGATCGTGCTCGCCCATGACGGCGTCGGCGACGGCGTGCGCCGCAGCGACGCATCGGCGACAGCCCGGCTGATCGGCCCGCTGGTCGCCGCCGCGCGCGAAGCCGGGCTCCGACCGGGACCGCTCACGTCCGCGTGGCCGGTCCCGGTGCCACTCGGAGATCCCGGCTAGGCCCCCGCACCGCGCGAGGCCCGCGACCCGCTCGCGACCGACGACGACGACGAGCCGCAAGCGGGTCGGAAAGCAGGCAACGACGAGTGACTATGAGGAGTAGTAGTGATCTGGCGCGCGCGCATCGCCCTCCCGGGTACTCGACGCGCGTGAGCCTACGAGGCCCGCGTGTGATCTGGATCGGCGGGCCGCCGGGCGCGGGCAAGACGACGCTGGCGTCACGCCTGGCGCGCCGCCACGGGCTGCGGCTCTACAGCACCGACACGCGCACGTGGGCGCACCGTGCCCGCGCGCTGTCGTCCGGCAGCGCGGCCGCCCGCCGCTGGGAGGAGCTGCGGCCGCGCAACGACTTCAGCGCGTGCAATGACGAGGAACTCCTCGCGATGTCGCTGCACTACGAACGCGGGCCGATGGCGCTCGCCGACGTGCGCGCGCTCCCGTCGCATCCGCCGGTGATCGCCGAGGGCTCGATCGTGCCCCACACGGCGCGACCTGGCGTGTGGCTGATGCCAGCCGCGCGCCCGCGCGACCGGCTCGCGGGCCTGCTTTACGACGCGATCGCGCGCGACGCCCCGGCGGAGCTGCAGGTCGCCCGCACCGACGACTTGAGCGGCCGCTTCGACTTCTCCGGCGGCGTCACGACCTGCGCGGAACGCAGCGCGCTGATCCACGAGGCCAACGTCGCGCTCGCCGACCAGATCCGGGGCTTCTACGCGCACCCGTGGGCGCACGGCGATCCGGAGATGTTCGTGCGCGCGTTCGCGTGCGAGTGCGGCGATCCCGCCTGCACGGCTGAGCTCGAGCTGCCGGTCGGCGCTATGCGGTGATGACCTCCGCGTGCGCCGCCTCGGCCTTGGCCATGCCACGCTCGATCGCCTCGACGAGGTAGGGCCGCAGCGAGCCGGCGGCGACGATGCCGGACACCGACCCGACGTCGACCGCTCGCTGGATCGAGTGGATCGAGTCGAACTTCGCGGCCAGCTCGCCCATCTTCTCGGCGCGCACCGTCTCCAGCAGCGAGACGTGCTCGGCGCGGAGCTTCTGGCGCTCGGCGCCGTCGGCAGCCTCGATGCGCTCCTCCAGCGCCGTGACCCGCTCGTCGCGGCGCACGGCCAGATTCACGTCGCGCGTGAAGACCACGCCCGCCGCGGCCGAGCCGCCGATCACGGACGCGTGCGCGCCCTCCACGGCGATCGCCTCGAAGCCCTCGTTGAGGCGCTGCGAGAAGACGACGAACGCGCCGCCGTGGTAGCGCGAGATCACGCAGAACACGATCGGGCCGCGGAAGTTGACGATCGCGCGGCCGATCTCGGCGCCGTATTCGAGCTGCCACTGGCGCATCGACTCCGGCGAGCCGTCGAAGCCCGCCAGGTTCGCCAGCACCACGAGCGGTCGCCGGCCGCCGTTGGAGTTGATCGCGCGCGCCACCTTCTTGGACGAGCGCGGGAACAGCGTGCCGGACGTCCACTGCGACGGGCCGTCCGCGGGCACAGGCCCGAAGCGGTCGATCGGGTGCGACTCGATGCCGATCACGGTCGTCGGCCAGCCGCCCAGATGGGCGTCCCAGACGACCGCGGCCTCGGCGTCGCGCATGCGCTCCCAGCGCTCCAGCGGCCGATGGTCGGCATCGACCACGGCGCGCATGACCGAGCGGATGTCGAACGCCTGCTTGCGGCCCGGATTGGTCGCGTCCGAGAAGATGTCGCCGACGGTCTTGAGCTCCGAGCCGGGCGCGCTGTGGGGCGAGCTGCGGACGTCGCGCTGGATGGCGTCGTGCGTCTCCGCGCGACGTGGGAAGCGCTCGCCGGGTGCGATGTACGCGTGGTCGTAGTAGCGCAGCAGGACGGCGCAGGCGCCGGCGAGGTCGGGAGCCCAGTACTGGGCCTGGCCGTTGGGACCCATGATGCGGTCATAGCCGCCGATCCCGAAGTTGTCCTCGGCCGACACCCCGCCCGCGAAGTCCAGCGCCTGCTTGCCGGTCAGCACCATCGCCGACTCCGGAGTCATTACCAAAATACCCCTGGTATGCATCAACATCGTCGCTTCCGCGTTCCAATACGGCTGCGCGCCCACATTGATGCCGGTGACGATGACATTGATCTCGCCACCTTGCTGCGTGAACTCAATGATCCGCCGCAGCGCCGCGGCGACCCAGTCCATGTTCTCCGTGCCCGAATCCATCGCGATGCGGGCGCCGGAGGAGAGCGCGAACCACTCCACCGGCACGCCGAGCTCGTCCGCGAGGTCGAGCGCGGCGATGATCCGCCGGCACTCCGGCTCGGCCACCGAGCCGAGCGCCTTCGTGGGGTCGCCCAACAGCACCACACGCTGCATGCCCTCGGGGTGGCGGCGCGTGAAGGAGCGCGTGAGCCCTACCACGATGCCGGCCTCGTTCATCGCCGGCGAGCGGTCGACGGGCACCAGCCGGCCTTCCTCGTCGAGGTCGTGCTCGACGAACTCGCCGCGCGGGATGCTTCGCGCGCGGTCAGGCCGCTCGGGGGCCAGCACCTTGACGAGCTCCGCCGGGTGCACGGTGCCGCGCCGGCGGGCCTGCACGATCCGCCGGGCGCCTTCGTCGAGCGGCTGCAGCGGCCGGGTCGCGGGCTCGTCGAGCTCCACCAGCACGCCGCGTCCGGCGGGCGCGAACAGGCGCAGCTCGCGGTCGCGCACCTCGCCGCCGCCGGCGCGCATGCGCCCGCGGATGATCACGATCTCGATGCCCAGACCCTCGGTCTCGCGCGCATAGCGGTCGATCAGCGCGCCGGCCTCCTCGGGCCCGAGGTCGATGACGGGCCACACGTTGAGCCGCACGCGGTTCCACAGCAGCCGCTCGCGCGGCGGTCGGTGGCTCTGGAAGCGGCGCAGCGCCTCCAGGCACTCGGCGAGCATGTGCTCGAGCTCGGGCAGCGAAACGACGCGGCCGCGGTCGTCGCGCACGATGCTCAGGGATCGGACCTCGGCGAGCGCGAACAGACGCTCGTCCTTGGGGTTCGAGCGGCCGCGCCCGCGGAACAGGTAGACGTCCGCGGCCGACGGGATGCGCTCGAGGTGGAACTCGGACATCCGCCACAGGTTCAGGCGTTCGCCCATCTCGGGGTGCACGAACTGCAGGTCGCGGTCGACCACCCAGCCGCCGTCGATGCTGCGGCGCAGGGTGATCGCGTCCGCGGCGCTGACGCCGCGGATCGGGGCCGGCACGTCGAGCACGACACGCTGCACGAGCAGCGGGACGTCGGCGTCCTCGAGCGCCTGCTTGAGCTCGCCCGCGAGCTCCGCGCCCGCGGTCGCGGCGGCGTAGAGGTCGACGTAGACCGACTCGCCCTGCGGGTATTGCGCCGCGCGCCGGGCGATCGCGCCCGCCACGTCGTCGAGGTCCTGCGTGTCGACGAAGCCCGCCGCGAGGTGGTGGCGGCGGCCGTCGGCCTCGTAGCTCGTCGTCACGTACGCCGTGCCGTCGCTGGTCAGGCCGCTCCAGAACGGCGCCAGCTCGCGCTCGCGATACCAGCGGCGGGTCATGATCTCCAGCAGCACCGGGTGCTCGCGCGCGCCGGTCTCCTTCATCCGGCAGATGATCTGCGGCGCGAGCAGCTGCGGGGCCTCGACGATCGCGTCGATCTGCGCGGCGCGGTCGGCGCGATCCGGGTCCTCCATCAGGGCGCTCAGATGGCGCTCGAGCTCCTCGTAGGCCTCCGCCTCGCGTGCGCGGATCAGCGGCTGGTCGAAGTAGCGGTTGCGCAGCTGGCGGGCGAGGTCGGCGAGCACCGGGTCACGCCGCTCGGTGGCGTTCTCCAGGCGGTCGAGCACGCCGCGGAAGTCGTCGCCGACGCGCGCGAGCAGGTCCTCGGCGTCCTGGAGGCGGCGCTCCAGCAGCGCCAGCACGGCGGCGCGGGCGAGGTCGGCGCGCTCGGACGTGACGAACAGGCGGTAGCAGGCCTCCTCGAGCGCCGGGGTGCGGTCCAGCGAGTCGACGCCGTAGTGCGAGAGCGCGCGCTGCAGCAGCGCCACGAAGCGCTCAGGCAGATGCTCGGCCTTGGCGTCCAGGCTGCGCAGGAAGGCGTGCAGATACTCCTGCGGGCTGTGCAGCAGCTCGCGCTCCGGGTCGTGCCTGGCTCGCGTGAGCGCGCGCACGTCGCTGTAGACGTCGAGCAGCCGGTGCTCGGAGGCGAGCGCGGCGGCGTCGGGCTCGGCCTCCTGGAGATCGGCGAGCACGCGGCGCACCTCGTCGCCCGCGACGTCGTAGCCGAGCAGCATCCAGCGCAGGCGTTCGAGGCCCGCGGCGTAGGTCACGGGGCCGGCCTCGTCGGACGCGAACGAGACGCGCTCGGCGGCCTGCTCGGCGGCCCGCTCCTGGACGGCGTCGAGCTGCAGCAGCGGCGTGTGCGCCGGGACCTGGACGTTGATGCCGGTCAACACGCGGCGGACGCGGCCGGCGAACGGCGCGGTCAGCGACGTCTCCATCTTCATCGATTCGACGACCGCGACGACATCGCCCTCGGCGACCTCGTCGCCCTCGGCGACGGGGACGGCGACGACCACCGACGGCCCCTGGCTGCGCACGAAGCCGCCGTCGTCGCGGGTGACGCGATGCGGAATGCCATGCACTTCGACCAGCAGGTCGACGCCCTGGCGGGAGATCATCGTGCGGTGCGTGCGGCCGTTGATCGTGATGCGGCGCTCGTGGCCGCTCAAGCGCTCGACGGCAGCCTCGACGGCGATCCCGTCGATGTCGGCGAGATAGCGACCGGGCGCGAGCTGGGAGACGACGATCCGGTAGGCCTGGCCGCGATGGCGCACCTCGACGGCGCGCGAGACCTGCGCGGCGGCCTCGGGGCGCCCGCGGCGGGCGTAGGCATAGAAGCTCGCGCGCTCGGTCGCGGTCTCGTCGTCGGCGAGCTCGATCGCCGCCTGCAGCAGTGCGGCGTCGGCGTCGGACGTCGACTCCATCTCGCCCGACACGCCGAGGCGGTCAAGCCACGCGATGTCGACCTCGCCGGCCTGGAACTCCGGGCGGTCGAGGATCGCGAGCAGGAAGGCGCGGTTGGTCGTGCCGTCCTCGATCATCACGGTCGACTCGCGCAGCGCGCGGCGCAGGCGGGCGATCGCCTCGCGGCGCGTGCGGCCGTAGGCGATCACCTTGGCGACCATCGAGTCGAAGTCGGGCGGGATCACGTCGCCGGCCGCGATGCCGCGGTCCACGCGGACGCCGGGGCCGCTCGCGAGGTCGAGCACCTGCACGCGGCCGGGCGTGGGGCTGAACCCCATGGCGGGGTCCTCGGCGTTCAGGCGCGCTTCGATCGCGTGTCCGACGGGCGCCGGGGGCTCCCCTTCCAGGCGCCCGCCGGCCGCGATGTGAAGCTGCAGCTTCACGAGGTCCAGGCCGGTCACGGCCTCGGTGACGGGATGCTCGACCTGCAGGCGCGCGTTGACCTCCATGAACGAGAAGCGCTTGGCCTCTGGCTCGTAGAGGAACTCGACGGTCCCGGCGTTGCGGTAGCCGGACTGCAGCGCGAGGCGGCGGCTCGCCTCGCGGACCTCCTCCTCCTGCTCGGCGCTGAGCACGACGCTGGAGGACTCCTCGATCACCTTCTGGTGACGCCGCTGGCACGAGCAGTCGCGCACGCCGGCCGCCCACGCGGTGCCCTGCCCGTCGGCGATCAGCTGCACCTCGATGTGGTGCGCGTTGCCGACCAGCGCCTCCATGAACACGGTGCCGTCGCCGAACGCGTCGGCCGCCTCGCGGCGGCTGGTGGTCAGCGCGCTCTCCAGGCCGTCCATGTCGTTGACGCGCCGGATGCCGCGCCCGCCGCCGCCGGCGGCGGCCTTGATCATCAGCGGGAAGCCGATTCGCTCGGCGTGCGCGCGTGCTTCCTCGACCGTCACGACCGGCCCGTTGCTCCACGGCGCGACCGGCACGCCGGCCTGCTCGGCCATCAGCTTGGACTGGATCTTGTCGCCCAGCGCGCGCATGACGTCGCCGGGCGGGCCGACGAACACCAGCCCCATGCGCTCCACCAGGTCGGCGAACTCCGGATGCTCGGCCACGAAGCCCCAGCCCGGCCACACCGCGTCGGCGCGCGTCTCGCGCAGCGCCTTCTCGAGCCCCGCGTAGTTGAGGTAGGCCCCGGTGCGCTTGCCGCCGGCGTCCACCGTCGCGGTCGGCCCGAGGCAGTACGCCTCGTCGGCGTGGCGCACGAACATCGCGCTGCGCTCGGGCTCGGTGTACAGCGCGATGACGGTGATCGGATCGTCTTGGCGCTCGGCGTTCAGTTCGCGGACGGCGTGGAGGAGACGCATCGCGGGCTCACCGCGGTTTACGACGGCGAGTCGGCGAAACGTGCGCTGGGTCACAGAGGGCACGGGTGGCACAGTAGGGGGTCACTCGGTAATCCTCTGAGGATGGAGTTCCTGCAACCCTCCGATTGGCGGGGGGCACTCGAGGCTCGGGCGGCGCATCCAGGCGCCAGAGCGATCTGGGGCGGGACCGACGTGATGGCGGAGCTGAACTTCGCGCGCTCGCGTCCGGACGCGCTGCTGGACCTCACGCACGTTCGCGAGCTGACGGCCTGGGAGACGCAGGACGGGTGGATCCGGCTCGGCGCCGGGGTCACGTATGCGCGCGTGATCGACGAGCTGAGCGCGCGGCTGCCGGGGCTCGCGCTGGCGTCGCGCACGGTCGGCTCGCCGCAGATCCGCAACCGGGGGACGATCGGGGGGAACCTCGGCTCCTCGTCACCCGCCGGAGACGCGCTGCCGCCGCTGTATGCGAGCGGCGCGGAGGTGGAGCTTGCGTCGGCGTCGGGCACCCGGCGCGTGCCGGTCGCGGAGTTCGTGGTGGGTCCCAAGCGCAACATCCTTGCCCCCGAGGAGCTGATCGCAGCGGCGTGGATACCCGCGGCGACCGGCCCGCAGCAGTTTGCCAAGGTCGGGACGCGCAACGCGATGGTGATCGCGGTCTGCTCGTTCGCGCTCTCGCTCGGTGAGCGCTCGGTCGGGACGTGCATCGGCTCGGCGGCGCCGACGCCGCGCCGCGCGGCCGCGGCCGAGGCGTTCGCGGCCGACGAGCTGGACTGGGACGGGCGCACCCCGGCGGGCGAGAACCTGCTCGCGCGCTTCAGCGAGCTGGTCGCAGGGGCGGCGTCGCCGATCGACGACGTGCGCGGCACGGCGGCGTACCGCACGCACGCGCTCGGCGTGCTGGCACAACGCTGCCTGAGCTGGGCGTGGGAGGAGTTCCGTGCGGCTGACGTGTGAGGTCAACGGCGAGCCGCGCGAGGTCGACGGGCTGTGGGAGGGCGAGAGCCTGCTCTACGTGCTGCGCGAGCGGCTGGCGCTGCCGGGTTCGAAGAATGCCTGCGAGCAGGGCGAGTGCGGCTCGTGCTCGGTCTACCTCGACGGCGCGCTGGTGTGCTCGTGCCTGGTCGCCGCCGGGCAGGCCGAGGGGTGCTCGATCGTGACCGTCGAGGGGCTGGCCGGCGAGGACGAGCTGCACCCCGTGCAGGCGGCGTTCCTCGAGGCCGGCGCGGTCCAGTGCGGGTTCTGCACGCCCGGGCTCGTGGTCGCGACGCACGACCTGCTGGCGCGCGTGCCGGACCCGAGCGACGCGCAGATTCGCGAGGCGCTGGCCGGCAACCTGTGCCGCTGCACGGGCTACGAGAAGATCCTCGACGCGGTGCGGCTGGCGGCGGCGCGGCGATGAGCACGATCACGACCGTCGCGGGCGGCGTCGGGGTCTCGGTCGCCCGGCCCGACGGCATCCCCAAGGTCAAGGGCGAATTCGCGTACTCCTCGGACCTGTGGGCGGAGGACATGCTGTGGGGGGCGACGCTGCGCTCCCCGCATCCGCGCGCACGAATCGGGTCGATCGAGCTCGGCGCCGCGCTGGCGATCCCGGGCGTCCACGCCGTGCTCACCCACCACGACGTGCCGGGGCGCAAGACGTGCGGGCTCGAGCACCACGACCAGCCGGTGCTGGCCTTCGGCGAGGTCCGCTACCAGGGCGAGCCGGTGGCGATCGTCGCCGCCGACCATCCCGAGACCGCGCGTCGCGCGGCCGCGCGGATCGAGGTCGCCTACGAGGTGCTGGAGCCGCTCGTCGACCCTGAGCGTGCACTTGACCCTGAGACTTCACCGCTTCATCCGTCCGGCAACGTGCTCCGGCACGTGCGCATCGAGCACGGGCCGGAGCCGGGCGATGCCGACGTCGTGGTGACCGGCGAGTACGAGGTCGGGATGCAGGACCAGGCGTTCCTCGGGCCGGAATCCGGGCTCGCGGTGCCGGCCGAGGACGGCGGCGTGGACCTCTTCATCTCGACGCAGTGGCTGCACGTGGACCGCGACCAGGTCGCGGCGGCGCTCGACCTGCCGGTCGACAAGGTGCGTTTCACGCTCGCCGGCGTGGGCGGCGCGTTCGGCGGGCGTGAGGACGTCTCGATGCAGATCCACGCGTGCCTGCTGGCGCTGCACGCGGGACGGCCGGTGAAGATGGTCTACGGCCGCGAGGAGTCGTTCTTCGGCCACGTCCACCGTCACCCGGCGAAGTTGCGCTACGAGCACGGCGCGTTCGCCGACGGGCGGCTCGCGTACGTTCGGGCCTGGATCCTGCTCGACGGGGGCGCCTACGCCTCCTCGTCGAGCGCGGTCTGCTCGAACGCCGCGTCGTTCGCGCTGGGGCCCTACGCCGTGCCGAGCGCGCGCATCGATTCCTACGCGGTCTACACCGACAACCCGCCGTGCGGCGCGATGCGAGGCTTCGGCGCCGTGCAGACGTGCTTCGCGCACGAGGCGCAGATGGACAAGCTGGCGGCGGCGCTGGGGCTCGACCCGGTGCAGCTGCGCCGGCGCAACGCGATGACGACCGGCACGTCGATGCCGACCGGCGCGCCGATCAACTGCCCGGCGCCGGTCGAGGAGCTGCTGCGGCGCGTGAGCGCGCGCCCGCTCCCGCCGGACGGCGGCGGCCTGCCGGGCGGCGTCGCGAACGTCACGCGCGGCGAGGGCGTCGTGCGCGGCGTGGGATACGCCGTCGGCTTCAAGAACGTCGGCTTCTCCGAAGGCTTCGACGACTACTCGACGGCGCGCGTGCGCTTGAGCGCCGCGGGGGGCGAGCCGCTGGTGGAGGTCCACACCGCGGCCTGCGAGATCGGCCAGGGTCTCGTCACCGTGCTGGGACAGATCGCGCGCACGGAGCTCGGCGTCGAGAACGTCCTCGTGCTGCCCGCCGACACGCAGGTCGGCTCGGCGGGCTCGTCGTCGGCGTCGCGCCAGACGCACATGACCGGCGGCGCCGTGCAGGCCGCCTGCCAGGCGGTGCGCGCGGAGCTCGAGGCGCGCGGGCCGGGCGACATCGTCGCGCTGGTGCAGAATGCGCCGATCGAGGCCACCCGCGAGTACCACCACCGCCCGACCCAGCGGCTCGACGCGCGCGGGCAGGGCGACGCGCACGTGACGTTCGCGTTCGCGGCGCACCGGGCGGTGGTCGACGTCGACACGGAGCTGGGCCTCGTGCGCGTCGTCGAGATCGCGACCGCGCAGGACGTCGGCAAGGCCATGAACCCGCGCGCGGTCGAGGGGCAGATCGAGGGCGGGATCGCGCAGGGTCTCGGGCTGGCGCTGATGGAGGAGATCCAGGTCTCTGACGGCGAGGTCCGCAACGCGTCGTTCACCGACTACCTGATCCCGACGGTGCTCGACATGCCGCCGGTGGAGCTCGACGTGCTGGAGCTCGGCGACCCCGACTCGCCGTACGGGCTGCGCGGGATCGGCGAGCCGCCGACGATCTCCTCGACGCCGGCGGTCGTCGCGGCGCTGCGGGCGGCGACCGGCCGGCCGCTGACGCGCGTGCCGGTGCGCCCGGACGACATGGTGGGGCTGTGCCGGTGAACCGCGCGGGGCTGATCGCGGTCGCCCGCGGCGACGCGCCACCGGACGTCGTGATCGAGGGCGCGCGCGTGTTCAGCGCCTTCACGCGCGAGTGGCTCGACGGCGACGTGGCGCTGTTCGAGGGCCGGATCGCCGGGGTGGGAGCGTACGACGGCGGCGAGCGCATCGACGGACGCGGGAAGTGGCTCGTCCCCGGGTTCATCGACGCGCACGTGCACCTCGAGTCCTCCAAGCTCGCGCCGGCCCAGTTCGCGCGCGCGGTCGTGCCGCGCGGGACCACCGCGGTGGTCTGCGATCCGCATGAGATCGCCAACGTGGCCGGCGTCGAGGGCGTGCGCTGGCTGCTCGGCGCAACCGAGGGCATCGGGCTGGACGTGTTCGTGATGGCGCCGTCGTGCGTGCCGGCGAGCGAGTTCGAGTCGCCGCGCGGGCCCCTCACCCCCGCCGACATGCGCGAGATCCTGCGCCACCCGCGGGCGCTCGGAGTGGCGGAGATGATGAACTTCCCGGGCGTCATCGGCGGCGATCCGGACGTGCTGGCGCGGATGGTCGCGCCGCATGTCGACGGCCACGCGCCCGGCCTGCGCGGGCGCGCGCTGGACGCGTACGTCGCCGCGGGCATCCATACCGACCACGAGGCGTTCACGGCGCAGGAGGCGCTCGAGAAGCGCCGGCGCGGCATGTGGGTGCTGATCCGCGAGGCGTCCAACGCGCGCAACCTGCGCGCGCTGCTGGCGCTGGTGCGCGAGCACGGCCCGGACTACTGCGCGTTCTGCACCGACGATCGCGAGCCGGACTTCCTGTTCCGCGAGGGTCACCTGGACCAGATGTGCCGGATCGCCGTCGAGGAGGGCGTGGCGCCCGAGGACGTGCTGGTCATGGCCTCGCTGCACGGCGCGCGGGCGCACGGGCTGCTCGATCGCGGCGCGATCGCCCCCGGCTACGTCGCCGACCTCGTGCTGCTCGACGATCTGCGCACGTTCTCGGTGGCGCGGGTGTTCAAGGACGGCGCGCCGCCCGCGCTGTCGCAGGCCGCGGTGGCGCCGGCGCTCGCGGACACGATGCGCTCGGTGCCGGTGTCGCTCGCCATCGAGGGCGCGCCGGCGCGGGTGCGGGTGATCGAGATCGAGCCCGGGCAGCTGATCACCGGCGCAGGAGTGGACACGCCGCTCGTGGTCGACGGGCGCGTCGTCGCGGACCCGTCGCGGGACCTCGCGAAGATCGCGGTGATCGAGCGCCATCACGGTACCGGGCGGGTCGGGCTGGGGCTGGTGCGCGGGTTCGGGCTGCGCGAGGGGGCGTTCGCGTCGACCGTCGCGCACGACGCGCACAACCTCGTGGTCGTCGGCGTCTCCGACGCGGACATGACCATCTGCGCGCAGCGCGCGCAGGCGCTGGGCGGCGGCCTGGTCGTCGCGCGCGGCGGGGCGGTGGCCGGCGAGCTGGCGCTGCCGGTCGCGGGGCTGCTGTCGGTCGAACCCGTCGAGGTCGTCGCCGAGGCGCTCGAGGGCCTGCAGGAGCTGCTGCGCGCCCAGGGCGTCGAGATCGAGGCGCCGTTCATGACGCTCTCGTTCCTCGCCCTGTCGGTGATCCCGTCGCTGAAGATCACCGACCGCGGGCTGGTCGACGTCGACGCGTTCCGGCTCGTCGGGCTCGAGGCGCCGATCACGCTCTCCCGCGAGGACTTCGTGGCCCGCTTCGGCGGCCTCTACGAGCACTCCCCGTGGGTCGCCGAGACGGCCTGGCGCGAGAGCGGCTTCGCCGGCGTGGAGGAGCTCGACGGGGCGTTGCGGGCGGCGGTGTTCGCTGCGCCGGAGGCGCAGCGGCTGGCGCTGATCCGCGCCCATCCGGACCTCGGCGAGCGCGTGGGCGTGCTGACCGAGGCGTCGCGGCGCGAGCAGAGCGCCGCGGGCCTGGACCGGCTCTCGGAGCCCGAGTACCAGCGCTTCATGGCCGCCAACGCCGCGTATCGGGAGAAGTTCGAGATCCCGTTCGTGGTCTGCGTGCGCGAGCACACGACGGCGTCGATCCTCGAGAACGCCGAGCGGCGGCTGGCCCACACGCGCGAGCAGGAGATCGAGGCCGCGCTGGGTGAGATCGCCAAGATCGGGCGGCTGCGGCTCGAGGACGCGCTGTGACCCTCTCGACGCACGTGCTGGACGCGGCCAACGGGCGGCCCGCGGCGGGCGTGGCGGTGCAGCTGCGGCGCAACGGCCTCCTGCTGGCCTCGGCGGTCACCAACGCCGACGGCCGCACCGACGAGCCGCTGCTGGACGTGGTGGAGGCGGGCGAGTACGAGCTCGAGTTCGCGGTCGGGGACTACTTCGGCGAGCGAGCCTTCCTGGACCGCATCCCGATCCGCTTCCGGGTGTCGGATCCCGCGGCCCGCTACCACGTGCCGCTGCTCGTCACGCCCTGGTCGTACAGCACGTACCGGGGCAGCTGACGGGTAAAGGTCCAGTCGGGCGTCCATTGGGGCAACCGGTCGGCCTACAAAGCTGCGCTTGCGGGCATAGACCCGCGCGCGCGACGCTGGCAGTGTCGGCTAGTGCCGTCCGCCCTCGCCCCATCCCCCCAGAACGGCGCGGCGGCACCGGAGACGCCAACCGCCCCCGTGGAAGGCGAGTCCGCTCAGGCCGTGAATCGGCCCGCGGACCACTCGTCGGCCGCCGCTGCCCGCACAGTGGCGGTCGGCGTGCTCCTCGCGACCACCGCGCTGCTGATCGGCCTCGTCGCCGTGGCGGGCGCCGCGGCGATTCGCCTGGTCGCCTCCGGGCATGATCGCCTGAAGCTCGATCCAGGCTCCGCGGCGATCGTGCTGCTGCTGCTCGGCTTCGCGTTCGCCGACGCCGCCGCGCTCGTCGCGCTCAGCGGTCGCCGGCATCCGCTGCGACCCGTGACCGTCATCGGCGCGCTGCTGCTCGCGCTCGGCTGGCCGCTCTCCGGCTTCCCCCTCCCCGCCGCGCTGTTCGCCACGCTCGCCCTCGCGCTCGTGCTCACGGTCGAGGGGCGCCGCCGCGGCGGCGCCCGCATGCCGACCGTCGCCACCTCGGCGGCGCTGGCCGTCGTCGCCGCGTGCCTGACCGGCGCGGGGCTCGCGGGCGCGATCACGTCGGACGTGAAGCACCCGCTGCCGAGCCCGGTCGCGAACTCGGCGGCGGGCACGCCCGAGCCCGGCGCGGAGGCGTTCACCGGCGGCACGAACGTTGGGAGCGCGCTGACCGCGCCGTCCGCCACCGGGCCGGCAGCGTCGCACGAGACGTCCACGACGCCGGGCCACGCCGCACCGGCGCCGTCCGCGACGCCCGGCGCCGCCGGGGCCGCGCCGTCCGCCACCGCCACCGGGCCGACGACGTCGCACGAGGCGACCGCGACGCCGGGCCACGCCGCACCGGCGCCGTCCGCGACGCCCGGCGCCGCCGGGGCTGCCCCGTCCCCGACGCCGGGCCACGCCGGACCGGCGCCGTCCGCTGCAACCGGGCCGGCTACGTCGCGCGCCGCCCCGGCCACGCAGCACACCGCGACCGCGACGCCCGAGGGCACCCCTGCCGCCCCGGCCGCGCATGGCGCGCCCGCCAAGCCCCCCACGCCGAGCCCCGCGAGCGCCGGCGCGCCGGCCGTCTCGCCCGCGGACTTCGTGCGCTCCTACTACCGCGCGCTCGGCGAGCGCCGCTACACGAGCGCGTGGGAGCGCCTGCAGCCCGCCGTCCAGCGGCGGTTCGGCGGCTTCACCAAGTGGCGCGCCGGCTATGCGACGACCGTGTCCAACCGGCCGCTCCAGATCACCGCGCTCACCCCCGCGGCGGCCGGCGCCGTGACCGTCACGAACGTCCTCGCCGCGCGCGACTCGCTGTGCTCGGACCGTGCGGAGCGCCGCTTCAACGTCACCTGGCGGCTGGTCCCGGCCGGCTCGAGCTGGAAGGTCGCCGCCTTGACCGCGACGCTTTCCAGTTCCGACGGATGTCGATGACGTCGACATTCTCGACGCAGCGGCGGAGCCGTGCGTCATGTTGCAATACACGGGGACCCGGAGTCTGACGCCGCCGGACGGCCGCCGGGGCGCGAGCGTCAGGAAGTGAACCGGGCGTGGACGCACTCGACTCGGAGGTGAGAGCGTCCAGAGAGTGGGTACCTCCTACTGACACCGCGTGGATGAAGCGGTGAGACGGGAGTCGAGAGGGGATCGCTCCGGTCGCTGACGTATCCGCTCGCCCGCCGGGAACCGGGCCAGACTGTTGTGCGCCGATTCAGGGCGGCGTGCCGGAGGACCCCAATGTCGTTCACCGCCGATAGGCCGCGGCAGATTGCCCGAGCCGTCTCTGCGCTGCTGCTCGCCGGAAGCCTGCTCGCGGCTCCGGGCGCCGCGCGCGCCGCCGCCCTCTGCCCGGGCGCCGGCGACGTGCCGACGAAAGACTCGACGGACGCCGCCGCCGCCGCGGTAACCTGCCTGGTCAACGCGGAACGCACGAGCCGCGGCCTGCCCGCGCTCCGCCGTGACGCCTGCCTCTCGCAAGCCGCGGATCGCTTCGCCGCCGACATGGTGCGGCGGACGTTCTTCGCGCACTCCAGCCCGACCGGAGCGAGCCTGCGCGACCGGCTGCTGAGCGCGAACTACGGCGACGGCGGCGGCTGGCGGGCCGGCGAGGCGCTCGGCTGGGGGACCGGCAGCCGCGCCACGCCCGAGGCGCTGGTCGCGGAGTGGCTGGCCAGCCTGCCCCACCGGAGGATCCTGCTCTCGTCGGACTTCCGCGAGCTCGGGGTCGGCGTCGCCGCCGGAGCTCCGGGTCCCACGCACTCGCACCTGCCGGGGGCGTCCTATGCGCTCGACGCGGGTGTCGTCACGCGCTGATCGCTGACAGGATGCGCGCCATGAGCGCACCCCGCTACGGCGTCACCTCGATGGTCGCCCCGCTGCGGCGGGTGCTCGTCCGTCGCCCCGCCACGTCCGGAGACTGGGACGCGGCGGGGTGGCGGGTGCCCGATCCCACGGTGCTGGAACGCCAGCACGACGCGTTCGTCGAGTTGCTCGACGGCCTCGGCGTGGAGGTCGAGCTCGTCGCGGCGCTCCCCGGACAGGTCGACTCCGTCTACATGCACGATCCGGTGATCATGAGCGGCCGCGGCGCCATCCCGCTGCAGATGGCCAAGCCGGCCCGGATGCGCGAGCCCGCCCACGCGGCCGAGGAGCTCGAGCGGCTGGAGATCCCGGTGCTGGGAACGCTCGGCGGCGGCGCCTACGCGGACGGCGGTGATCGCTTCTGGCTGGACGCGACGACGGTCGCGATCGGCCTCGGCTACCGCACCAACCGTGCCGGCGCGCAGGCGCTGCAGGACCTGCTGGGCCCCGAGGGCGTGCACGTCGAGACCTACGACATGCCGCACGACGAGGGCCCGGGCCACGTCCTGCACCTGCAGTCGTTCCTGTCGGCGGCCACCGAGGAGCTGTACGTCGTCTACGAGCCGCTCGCGCCCGTGCGGCTGCTGAGCGACCTGCGCGAGCGCGGGATCGACTGGATCGCGATCGACCGTGAGAGCTATCTCGGCATGGGCTCGAACGTCCTGCCGGTGCGGCCGGGCGTGGTCGTGATGGGCCGGTCGGCGCCCGCCGTGCAGCGCGCGCTCGAGCAGCGCGGCGTCGAGGTCCACACCTACGACGGCTCGGAGCTCTCGCTCAAGGGTGACGGCGGGCCGACATGCCTGACCGCCCCGCTGCTGCGCGCGTGACAGTGCCCTGAAGTTCCCGCGCGCGCTGCCGATTATCCGAGTAACTATGGGTGCCTTCGCGCACACGGGCCGCGAGCGCGCGGCCGCCGGGTCTTCGCGAGCCGCCGTCGCCGGGGCGCTCATCGGCTTCCCGACGTTCTGCGCGGCGGCCGGGCTCGGGCTGCTGCTGGTCCCGCACGCCGGCCCACCCGTCGCCTTCGCCGTCGGCGTGACGTACGTCGCGGTGCTCGGACTGGCCGCCCGCGCGGCGCTGCGCGGGCGCGAGCGGCTCGGGCGAGCCGCCGGCCGCCCGTTCGAGCGCGGCTTCGAGGACGCGGCGATCGGGATGGCCGTGCTGCGCAGGGACCTGCACATCCGGCAGATCAACGAGGCGCTCTGCCGGCTGCTCGGCCGCTCGCGCGAGCAGCTGATCGGCCATTCGATGCTCGAGTTCACGCATCCCGACGACCTCGGCCGCAGCGTCGCCCGGCGCGACGCGCACGCCCACGGCGACATCGCGACGCCGATGTACAAGCGCTACGTGCGGCCGGATGGAACCATCGTCGACGCGCAGCTGACGTCAGCGCTGATCGAGCCCGACGACGGCACGGAGCCGTATTTCTTCTCCCAGTTGCAGGACGTCACCGAGCGCCACCGCGCCGAGCGCCAGACCGCGGCCATCGCCGATCTCGGCCGCCAAGCCCTCAGCGAGGGCGACCCGCTGACCCTGATCCAGGACGCGATGGAGATCGTCCGCGACGGCCTCGGCGTCGACGCCTGTGTCGCGGCGCGGCGCATGACCGACGGCGCCGTCCGCCTGTGCGCCACGACCGGAGACGCGCTCGCGCCGTCGGTGCTGCACGTCGAGGGCGAGTCGCAGACGGCCTACACGCTGCGGGTCATGCAGCCCGTCACGAGCAACGACCTGCCGAACGAACACCGCTTCCACGTGCCGGCGACGGTCCGCGCGGCCGCGATGCACCGCAGCCTCAGCGTGCCGGTCCCCGAGCGCGGCGGGCCGCGATACGTCATCGTCGGCTTCGGGTTGGCGGGAAGCCGCCCGTTCGGCGTCGAGGACGCGCGCTTCATGGAGGCGGTCGCGAACGTCCTCGGCAGCGCGCTGGATCGCGCCGCGGTCGAGGATGAGCTCCGCCGCCGCGCCCTGGAGGACCCACTGACCGGCCTCGCCAACCGCGCGCTGCTGATGAGCCAGCTCGAGCGCGAGCTGCGCCACAGCGCGCGCCTGGCCACCGAGGTGTGCGTGCTGCTGATCGACCTCGACCGCTTCAAGGTCGTCAACGACACGCTGGGGCACGCCGTCGGCGACACGCTGCTGCGCCAGGCCGCGGCGCGCATCCGCTCCAATGTGCGCGACGAGGATCTGGTGGCGCGGCTCGGCGGCGACGAGTTCGTCGCCGTGTGCTCGCGCACCGAGTCAGAGCGGGCGATCGCCGACATCGGGCGCCGGATCGTCGACGCGTTCGCCGACCCGTTCCAGATCGGCGACCACGAGGTCAACGTGCGCGCCAGCGTCGGCATCGCGGTCGCGGCCAGCGGCGGCGAGTCGCCGGAGGACCTGGTGCGCGAGGCGGACGCCGCGATGTACCGCGCCAAGGAGGCCGGCGGCGGCTGCTTCGAGGTCTTCAACGCCAGCCTGCGCCGCCGGCTCGTCACCCGGCTCGCCGCCGAGCGCGATCTCCAGCACGCCGTCGCTCGCGACGAGCTCGAGCTCTACTACCAGCCGCTCGTCGACCTCGCATCGGAGCGTCTGGTCGGGTTCGAGGCGCTGATCCGCTGGCGTCACCCCGAGCGCGGGCTGATCCCGCCCGACGACTTCATCGGCATCGCCGAGGAGACCGGCCTGATCCTGCCGATCGGGAGCTGGGTGCTGGCCACGGCGTGCGCGCAGCTCGCCTCCTGGCCCGACCCGATCAGCGTCTCGGCGAACCTGTCGCCCGCGCAGGTCAGTCCCCAGCTCGTGCGCGAGGTGCAGGACCTGCTGAAGCTGCACGGCTTCGACCCCAGCCGGCTCGTGCTCGAGATCACGGAGAGCCTCGTGCTCGACCCGCGCACGAAGCCGGTGATCGCCGAGCTCCGCGCCCTCGGCGTGCACGTCGCGCTCGACGACTTCGGCACCGGCTACTCGTCGCTGGGATCGCTGCAGCGCTTCCCGATGGACATCCTGAAGCTCGACCGCTCGCTGATCGGCTCGCTCGGCGAGGACTCCGGCCAGGCGGTCGTGCGCGCCGCCGTCGAGCTCGGCCGGGCGCTCGGGCTCCACGTCGTCGCCGAGGGCATCGAGCATCGCGAACAGGTGACCCAGCTGCGCGAAGTCGGCTGCCGTCTGGGCCAGGGGTTCATGTTCGCCCGCCCGCTCACGGTCAGCGCCGCGAACGAGCTGCTGGCCGACACGCACGGCGCCGGGCAGCTGGGCGCTACGTCGCCTGCTTGAAGGCGCGGAACGTCTCCAGCAGCGCGTCGCGGTCGGGATGGCGGTCGAGTGCCGCCTCCGCGGCGGCCGCCAGCCGCGCCGTCGTCCGGACCTGCTCGATGTACTCCACGCACGGATCGCAGAAGCTCAGGTGCACCCGCAGCCGCGCCACGTCCTCGGGGCTGAGCGCGCCGTCCAGGTAGTCCGTCACGATCTCCACCAGCTCCTGGCAGGTGATGCCGCCGGGACCGCTCATGTCGCCTCCTCGAGGTGGCCGAAGTAGTTCTCGAGCTCGCCGCGGACCTTCGAGCGCGCGCGGTGCAGCAGCACGCGCTGGTTGCCGTCGGTCAGATCCAGCGCTTCGGCGACCTCGTCGGGCTCCCAGCCCTCGATGTCGCGCAGCAGGATCACCTCCTGCTGGCGCGGCGGGAGCTTGGCGATCGCGGCACGCACCTGCTGGAGCGTCTCGGCTGCCAGCAACCGCTCCTCCGGCAGGCCGGCCCAGCTGCGCGGCGGGATCGCCCAGCCGCCCGGGTACTGCGGATGGTCGGCGCCCAGGAAGCGCTCGGGATCGACGGCGGGCTCGCCTTCGACGTCGTCGCCACCCAGTGACGAGACCGGGATCGAGCGCGCCTCGCGCTGGCCGCGCGTGCGGGCCCGGTTGGCGGTGATGCGCAGGATCCAGGTCTTCAGCGACGAGCGGCCCTCGAACCGGTCGAGCCCTCCGAGCACGCCGAGCCACGACTCCTGGACGACCTCCTCCGCGACCGCCCGGGAGCGCACGTACATGAGCGCGATCCGCAGCATGACCGGCCCATAGCGGTCGACGAGGTCCATGAACGCGGCCTCGTCGCCGGCGCGCAGGCGCATCAGCAGCATCTGCTCGTCCGCGGCGACCTGCACGGGGTCCATGGGCCCCACGCTTGCGAACTGCGCGCCCCGGGTCAAGTCGGATCACATCTTTCTGTAACGCCAGCGGCCGCGGACCGACTAGAGCGCCCGAATGTCACCCGACACGGAGGTTCCTCCCCACATGCGCTCCCGCTTCCTGGCCGTCGCGCCGCTCGCCACCGTGGCCGCCCTGGCCCTCGGCGGCGTCGCCTCGGCACAGCCCAACCGGCCCGCCGGCGCGGTCTACACGCAGACCAACTCCCCCGCCGGCAACGCCGTCCAGGTCCTCAGCCGCGGTGAGGACGGCCGCCTCACGCTCGCCGGCAGCGTCCTCACGGGCGGCACGGGCACCGGCGCCGGCCTGGGCTCGCAGGGCGCCGTGGCGCTCTCGGGCGACGGCCAGACGCTGCTCGCCGTCGACGCGGGCTCCAACGACGTCGCGTCCTTCCACGTCGACCGCCGCGGCGGGCTCGCGCTCGTCGACCGCCAGCCGACCGGCGGCGTGATGCCGATCTCCGTGACGATCGCCGACGAGCACGCGTACGTCGTCAACGCCGGCGGCGGCGCGCCGAGCGTGATCGACTTCAAGCTCAAGGGCGGCGGGCGCCTCGAGCCCCGGTTCGGCGGCATCGAGCCGCTCCCGCCGGGGGCCGGCGGCCCGGCGCAGGTGTCCGTCTCGCCCGACCGCACCGCGCTCGTGGTGACCGAGAAGGCCGCGAACCGCCTGGACGTGTTCCCGCTGCGCCGCGGCCGCCCCGGCGCGCCGGTCAGCACGCCGTCCAACGGGTCGACGCCGTTCGGCTTCGCGTTCGATCCGCGCGGCGAGCTCGTCGTCTCGGAGGCCACCAACAGCACGGCGTCGTCCTACCGCATCGGCCCGGACCTGGGCCTGCGCACGATCAGCGCCTCGATCCCGACGCTGCAGGGTGCGGCCTGCTGGGTCGCGGTCACCCCGGACGGCCGCTATGCCTACACCGGCAACGCCGCGACCGGCAGCATCACGGGCTTCGCGATCGGCCGCAACGGCGCCCTGACGCCGCTCACCGCGGATGGCCGGACGGCGTCGACGCCGCGTCCGAACGATCTCGCGATCGCCGGCGGCTACCTCTACGCGATCAATCCGGGCGCGGGCGTGGTGACGGCGTACAAGCTGCGCAACGACGGCAGCCTCGAGCAGATCACCGACGGCGGCGCCACGCTGCCGGCCGGCTTCGCGGGGATCGCCGCCGAATAGTCGCATCGCACGCACTGCCCAGCGGGGGTGCGGGGCTGTCTCTTTAGGTTCGGGACAGCCCCCGCTTCTACGCTGATTTGCATGACCGTCGCCATCTCGATCCTGCTGGCCGCCGTGGTCGGGGGCGTGATCTTCACGCTGCTCGACAACTGGCAGCGGCGCGAGACGGTGCCCACGCCCGCCGCGCCGCGGACGGAGCCGTACACGTGGCAGCAGCCCGCCGCGACGGTTCCGCTCGCGGCGCCCCGCCCGGCGCCGCCGGCCGCGCCCTCCCCCCTGTGGTCGGGTTGGGCGTCGCATCGCCCAGAGGGCGAAGCTGGGACGAGTTCGCCCAGCCGCGAGCCGGGCCGCGACGCCGGCTGAACTCGCGGTCGCATCGCCCAGAGGGCGAAGCTGGGGCGAGTTCACCCAGCCGCGAGCCGGGCCGCGACGCCGGCTGAACTCGCGGTCGCATCGCCCAGAGGGCGAAGCTGGGGCGAGTTCACCCAGCCGCGAGCCGGGCGCCGACGCCCGCTGAACTACGGCGCCTCCGACACCGCCCGCCAGACCCTCTGCGGCGTCGCGGGCATGTCGATGTTGCGCACGCCGAGGTGCGAGAGCGCGTCGACGACGGCGTTCCAGACGGCCGGCGTGGAGCCGATCGTCCCCGCCTCGCCGATCCCCTTCGCCCCCAGCGGGTTGCGCGTCGTCGGCGTCTGCGTGCGCTCGGTCTCGTAGGTCGGCAGGTCGCCGGCGCTCGGAATCGCGTAGGAGGCGAGCGAGCCGGTGACGTTGTTGCCGTCCTCGTCGTAGGCGATCTCCTCGTAGAGCGCCTGCGCCACGCCCTGCGCGATGCCGCCGTGGACCTGGCCCTCGACGAGCAGAGGGTTCGCGATCCGCCCCGCGTCGTCGACGCAGACATGGCGCACGAGCCTGGTCGAACCGGTCTCGGTGTCGACCTCGACGACCGCGACGTGCGTGCCGAACGGGTACGTCGCGTCGGGCGTCGCGAAGTCGTTCTCCGACGCCAGGCCGTCCTCGAAGCCCTCCGGGCGGCGCGCCGGGTCCACGGCCGCCTGGGCGAGCTGCGCCCACGGGATCGCCGAGGCCGGAGAGCCCGCGACGCCCAGTCCGGCGCCGGGCACGACCTCGATGTCGCCCGCGTCGGCCTCGAGCAGATGCGCGGCGAGCCGGCGGCCCTTGTCGAGCACGTCGTCGGTCGCCGCCTGGATCGCGGTGCCGCCGATCTGCAGCGAGCGCGAGCCCATCGTGCCCATGCCGCGGGCGACCTTGGCGGTGTCTGACTGGATCACCCGCACGTCCTCGAGCCCGACGCCGAGCGTGCCCGCGACGAGCTGCGCGAAGACCGTCTCATGCCCCTGGCCGTGCGACGAGGCGCCGCTCGTGACGGTCACCGAGCCGTCCTCCTCGACGGCGCACGTGCCGAGCTCGACGCCGAAGCCGGTCCACTCGACGTAGCTGCACAGCCCGATGCCGAGCTGGACGACGTCGCCGCGCTCGCGCCGCCGCGCCTGCTCGGCGCGCAGTTCGTCATAGCCCGCGTTGGCGAGCGCCTTCTCGAGCGCGAGCGTGTAGTCGCCGGAGTCGTAGTTGGCGCCCGTGACCGTCTGGTGCGGGAAGTCCTGGATGAAGTTGCGCCGGCGCACTTCGGCCGGGTCCAGCCCCAGCTCGCGGGCGAACATGTCCACGGCACGCTCGACGAGCGCCGTCGCCTCCGGGCGGCCCGCGCCGCGGTAGGCGCCGATCGGCGTCGTGTTCGTGACTACGCAGTCGAAGTGGAAGTCGACCTTCGGGATGTCGTAGACGCCGCAGGACATCAGGCCGGTCAGCATCGGCATCAGCGACGCGTCGGCGGGGTAGGCGCCGCAGTCGGCGATCACGCGCACCTTCAGCCCGGTGATCCTCCCGTCGCGCGTGCCGCCGATCTCGACGTCCTGCACCTGCGCGCGGCCGTGCTGCATCGAGAGCATGGTCTCCGAGCGCGTCTCGATGTAGCGCACCGGGCGGCCGAGGTGCTTGGCCGCGGCGGTGACCACGATCTGCTCCGGGTAGGCCGGGATGCGCGCGCCGAAGCCGCCGCCCGTGGCGGGCGAGATGACACGCAGCTGCGCGGGGTCGATGCCGACGCTCTTGGCGATCTGGTCGCGCACCGGGTGCGGGCCCTGGGTCGGCGTCCAGACGACGAAGCCGCCGGTCTCCGGGTCCGGCGCGGCGATCACGGCGCCCGGCTCCATCGGCACGGCGGCCAGGCGCTGGTTGATGAAGTGGCCCTTGACGGTGACCTCGGCGTCCGCCAGCGCGTCCTCGCCTCCGGGACCGGCGGCGGCGAGGTTGCCGATCTCGAACAGCTGCGGAGCATCGGGGTCGAGCGCCTTCGCGGGATCGATCAGCACGTCGAGCGGCTCGTAGTCGACCCACACGAGCTCGGCGGCGTCGACGGCCTGGGCGCGCGTCTCGGCGATCACGACGGCGACCGGCTCGCCGATGAAGCGCACGCGCTCGGACGCCAGGATCGGCCGGCGCATCTCCTCCGGGGTGTCGGGATCGGCGGCGCCGCGGACGGCAGCACGCCGAGCTTCAGGTCGGCGTCGGTGAGCACGGCGACGACGCCGGGCGCCGCCGACGCCTCCGCGGTGTCGATCGAGGTGATCGTGCCGTGCGCGTACCCGGAGCGGACGAAGATCGCGTAGAGCGCATCTTTCGGCTCCCTCAAGTCATCCGTGTAGGGCCGCGCGCCGCGCAGCAGCACGGGGTCCTCGACGCGCTTGACCGCCGCGCCGTGTCCCACAGCTCCGTTCGATCCCGTCATGGCGCGGAACGTTATCCGCTCCACGACTCCTTTCTCAGCGCCAGCCGCTCGTGGTCGCGCCAACGTCCCCCGATTTTGAGATATCGGGGCGAGAAGCCCTCCTTCTCGAAGCCGCAGCGGTAGGCGAGCGCGAGCGACGCGGCGTTGCCCGGCTGGATGTTGGCCTCCACACGATGCAGGCGCAGCTGCCTGAACGCGACGCGCAGGACCAGCTGCAGCGCATCGGTCATGTAGCCCTCGCCCGCGTAGCCGGCGACCGCCGCGTAGCTGACCGCGCAGTTCTGCAGCGAGGCGCGGGCGATCTCGTTGAGGTTCAGCCAGCCCACGAGCGCGCCGTCGGGCACGCGGAACGCGAGAAAGCCCTGCTTGCGCTCGTCCAGGCGCTCCAGATACGCGTGGTAGGCGGCGGGCGTGAGCGGCGCGTGCAACCACGGCCGGTGCAGTCTCCGGCTCGCCTGCATCGCGGCCACGAACACGGCTTCGTGAGCGGGCTCAGGGGTGCGGAGGACGACGCGCGCCATCCGGATAGTCTCGCGCGGATGCGCTCCTACAGCGTGAACACCGACCGCTTGCGGATGCAGGTCTCCGAGTCCGGGCCCCAGGACGGGATCCCGGTGGTGCTGCTCCACGGCAATCTCTCGACGGGCCGCTTCTTCGAGCATCTGTATGACCTCTCGGGCGCCCGCTACCGCCTGATCGCGCCCGACATGCGCGGCTTCGGCGACACCGAGCGCGTGCCGATCGACGCCACGCGCGGCGTGCGCGACTGGGCCGACGACACGTTCGCGCTGCTGCGCGCGCTGGGGATCGAGCGGCCCGTGCACCTCGCCGGCTGGTCCACCGGCGGCGCGGCGATCGCGGCCTACGCGCTCGACCGCCCCGTCGCATCGCTGACGTTCATCGATCCGGTCGGGCCGTACGGCTACGGCGGCGTCCGCGCGGACGGCACACCCTGCTGGGACGACTACGCGGGGAGCGGCGGCGGCATCGGCAGCCAGGAGTTCACGCGCCGGCTCGCCGCGGGCGACCGGTCGACCGAGGCCGAGACCTCGCCGCGCTGCGTGCTGCGCAGCTCCTACTGGCCGCCGACGCACACCGAGGCACGCGAGGAGCTGCTGCTCGACGAGATGCTCAAGTCCGTCACCGGCGACGACGGCTACCCCGGCGACTCGACGCCCTCCGAGCACTGGCCGGGCGTGGCGCCCGGCACGCGCGGCATCCTCAACGCGCTCTCGCCCAAGTACTGCAACTGGGCGGCGATCACCGAGCTCGACCCGCTGCCGCCGATGCTGTGGACGCATGGCACGCAGGACATCGTGGTGGCCGACGGCTCGCCGTGGGAGATGGGCACGCTCGGGTCGCTCGGCGCGGTCGCGGGCTGGCCGGGCGCGGACCGCTTCCCGCCGCAGCCGATGGTCAGCCAGATCCGCGCCGTGCTCGGGCGCTGCGGCGCGCGGATCGAGCTCTTCGAGGGCTCCGGCCACGCGCCGTTCCTGGACGCCGTCGAGCGCTGGGCGGACGTGTTCTTCGGCTTCCTGGAGGGCATCGAGTGAGCCACCGCGCTCCCGGACTGGTCCTGACCGAGCACGAGTTCGAGGTGCCGCTCGACCACGCTCGCCCGGCCGGCAGGCACATCACGGTGTTCGCGCGCGAGGTCGCCGATCCTGACGGCCTCGACAAGCCGCTGCTCGTCTTCTTCCAGGGCGGGCCGGGCTTCGAGGCCAGCCGCCCGACCGGCTCACCGCGCGGTCCCGGCTGGCTGGACCGCGCGCTCGAGGACTACCGCGTGCTGCTGCTCGACCAGCGCGGCACCGGCCGCTCCACCCCGGTCGGCGTGCCTCCGGGGACGCCGGCCGAGCAGGCCGACTACCTGGCGCACTTCCGCGCCGACTCGATCGTGCGCGACGCCGAGCACATCCGCGCGGCGTTGGGCGGCGAGCGCTGGAGCGTGCTCGGGCAGAGCTTCGGCGGGCTGTGCGTGACGACGTACCTGTCGCTGCATCCCGAGGGCCTGACCGAGGCGTTCGTCACCGGCGGGCTGCCGCCGCTCGAGGCGTCGATCGACGACGTCTACCGCGCGACCTACGCGCGCATGCGCGAGCGCAACCGGCGCTACTTCGAACGCTTCCCCGAGGACCACGACCGCGTGCGCTTTCTGCTCGCGCGACTGACGGCCCAGGACGTGCGGCTGCCGACCGGCGACCGCCTGACCGGGCGGCGGCTGCGGACGCTGGGGAACCTGCTCGGGATGAGCGACGGCCCGGAGGCGCTGCACTACATCCTCGAACTGCCGCCGGACTCGCCGGGCTTCCTGCACGACGCCGCCGACCACATGGGGCTCGCGCGCAACCCGCTCTACGCGATCCTGCACGAGGCCTGCTGGGCGAACGGTCAGAGCACGCGCTGGGCCGCCGAGCGCATGCTGCCGGCGGACTTCGCGGAGCTGCTCACGGGCGAGCACATCTTCGGATGGATGTTCGAGGAGTTCGCGCGCGCTGGCGCCGCTGCGCGAGGCCGCGTCGCTGCTGGCCGAGCGCGAGTGGCCGGCGCTCTACGACGCGGGCGTGCTGCGGTCCAACCGGGTCCCGGCCGCCGCCGCGATCTACACGGACGACCTCTACGTCGAGCGCGCGTTCTCCGAGGCGACCGCGGCGACGATCAAGGGCCTGCGGCCGTGGGTGACGAGCGAGTACGACCACAACGGCCTGCGCGTCGACGGCGAGCGCATCCTCGGCCGGCTGATCGACCTCGTGCGAGGGCGCGCTTGAGCATGGACCTGCGCGAGCGGCTCGCGCAACTCGAGGAGGAGCACGCGACGCTGCGCGGGGAGCTGCATGCGTTCGAGTCCGACTACCTGCGGCGCGTGGGCGTCGTCGCCGTCCAGGTGCAGGAGCTCGAGGCGCGCATCCTGGCGCTGGTCGCCGCGCGCTCGGGCACGCCGGACGACCAGGTCGCCGCGGCCGCGGCCGAGCAGCGCTTCCGGGAGACCACGACCGCGCTGCGTGCGGTGCCGGTGCCGGCGGGCCCCCCGCCCACCGAGGACATCAAGACCCTGTTTCGCGACGCCGCCAAGCGCATGCACCCCGACCTCGTGCACGACGCGGCCGGCCGCGGCCACGCCGAGGCGTTCATGAAGCGGCTCAACGACGCCTACCGCACCGGCGACGCGGACGCGATCGGCAACCTCGTGCGCCAGTGGGAGACCTCCCCGTACGCGGTCGCCGCGCCGCCCGGCCGGGGCGATCCGGCCGCGCCGGCGCTGCAGGCGGCCATCGCCCACGCCGAGCAGCGGCTCGACGAGGCCCGCGCGTCCGAGCTCGCGGTGCTGATGGAGCAGGCGTTCGCCGTCCGCTTCGAAGGCCGCGACCTGCTCGCCGAGCTGCGCATGGACGCCGAGGCCGCGCTGGCGGCCGCGCGCGAGCGCCTCACCGCGCTCGAGACCTCAAGCAGTCCGTGACCGGGCCGACTACCGTGGATGGTGCGACGGAACGGATTGCCGATCGCGGGTGCCCGAGCATGGGCCGCATGGCTGCTGCTCGCGGTCTTCGTCGTGCTGGCCGCGCTGACCGCGGCGGCGTGGAACGCGCAGGTGCGCGGGCAGGACGAGCAGGCCTTCGACGCGCAGGCCGCGACGGTCGGCGCGTCGGTGACCACGGCCGTCCGCCGCATGGACGACCTCACGCTCGCCGCGCGCACGCTGCTGTCCTCGCGCCCGGACCTGACCAGCGCCGAGTTCGCGCGCTGGTACGCCGCGATGGGCGTCGACCGGCGCTTCAGCGGCGTCGAGGGGTTCGGCTACACCGAGGCGGTCCCGTACGCGAGCCTGGAGCGCTTCGAGCGCGCCATGCGCGAGGACACGGGCGTCGCGCGCTACGAGATCGTCCCGCCCGGCCGGCGCGCGATCTACTGCCTGCCGCGGCTCGGCGTCGCCGGGCCGGGCATGTACGCGACGCTCGCCGAGCTGGCCGAGCCCGGGCTGGATCTCTGCCGCGTCACGCGCCTGCTCGACGACACGCGCGACTCGGGCCAGTTCAGCGTGTCGGTCATCACGTCCTCCACCGGGCACGACATGTTCGAGGTCGTCGCACCCGTCTATCGCGACGGCGTCGTGCCCGGGTCGATGGCGAAGCGCCGTAGCGCGTCCGCGGGCTGGATCGTCGGGCTGTTCGACGCGACCCCGACGCTGCGCAGCGCGATCGCCGGCCAGCCCGGGATCGCCGTCTCGCTGGAGCGTGAGCACGCCGTCGTCGCCCAGGATGTCGTGTCGACCCCCGCGGGGCCAGGGTTCCGGACGCTCGCCGGCACGCTCGGCGGCAGCGCCGTGGCGCGCTTCGGCCGCGTTCGGACCGGGCCGCGCCTGCGCCGCCGTTTCGCGGTCGAGGCCGACGGGCGCTGGGTGGTGACCGTCTCGGGCCGCGCGCCCGCCGGGCTGCAGTCGCCGACCGCGCAGGCCGCGCTCGTGTTCTCGGGCTGGCTGGTGGTCGGCCTGCTGGCCTTCGTGCTCCTGCAGGTGCTGACCCGCGGCCGCGCCCGCGCGCTGCGGATGGTCGAGGAGAAGACCGGCCAGCTGCGCCACCAGGCGCTGCACGACGCGCTGACCGGGCTTCCCAATCGCGCGCTCGTCATGGACCGCGCCGAGCAGATGCTGCGCTGCGGCTCGAACCCGTCGGCGATGTTCATCGACCTCGACGGCTTCAAAGCCGTCAACGACACCTGGGGCCATCCCGTAGGGGACGAGCTGCTGCGCGTGGTGGCGGCGCGGATCGCCGGCGTCCTGCGCAGCGGCGACATGATCGGCCGCCTCGGGGGCGACGAGTTCGTCGTGCTCGTCGAGGGCGGCGCGCGGCTGATCGCCGAGCGCATCCTCGAGGTGCTGCGCGCGCCGTTCGACCTCGGCACCGCCCACGGACCGATCAGCATCACCACCAGCATCGGCATCGCCTCCGGCTACCGCGTCGCCGCGCGCGACCTACTGCGCGACGCCGACATCGCGCTCTACGAGGCCAAGGGCGCCGGGCGTGACCGCTACGCCGAGTTCCGCCACGAGATGCACATCGCGGCGCACGACCGGCTCGCGCTGCAGACCGACCTGCGGCGGGCGATCGAGGCCGACGAGCTGTTCCTCGTCTACCAGCCGATCCTCGACCTCGACTCCGGCGAGGTCACCGCCGCCGAGGCGCTGCTGCGCTGGCAGCACGCGACGCGCGGGCTGGTCCCGCCGCACGAGTTCATCGCGATCGCGGAGGAGAGCGGGCTGATCGTGGAGATCGGCGCGTGGGTGCTCGAGCGCGCGTGCGCCCAGGCCGCCGCCTGGCGCGACCAGGGCTTCCCCGTGCGCGTGTCGGTCAACGTGTCCGGCCGCCAGCTCGACGACCCGAACCTGCTCGAGATCGTGCGCGGGGCGCTCACGCACGCCGGGCTCGAGCCCGACCTGCTCGCGCTCGAGATCACCGAGACGGTGCTGATGCGCGACGCCGACCGCGCCGCGGCGCTGCTGCGCACGCTCAAGACGTTCGGGGTGCAGGTCGCGATCGACGACTTCGGCACCGGCTACTCGTCGCTGGCCTACCTGCAGCAGTTCCCGGTCGACGCGCTCAAGATCGACCGCACGTTCGTCGCCTCCGGCCCCGACCCGCTGATCCACACGCTGGTGCAGCTCGGCCGCAGCCTCGGCCTGCGCACGATCGCCGAAGGGATCGAGGACCCCGTGCAGCTCGCCCACCTGCAGGAGCTCGGCTGCGACCGCGGCCAGGGCTATCTGTTCGCGCCGCCGCTCGAGGCCGTGGCGTTCGCGCGCTTCCTCGATCGGGTGATGGTCTAGGGCACCCAGTCGAGCGAGCGCTCGACGGCCTTCTTCCAGCGCGCGTATTGCGCCTCGCGCTCGCCGGCGTCCATGGCGGGCTCCCAGCGCCGGTCCTCCGCCCAGCGCTCGCGCAGCTCGTCCTGATCGGCCCAGAAGCCGGTCGCGAGGCCGGCGGCGTAGGCGGCGCCGAGCGCGGTCGTCTCGGTGACCGAAGGGCGGATCACCGGCACGCCGAGCACGTCGGCCTGGAACTGCATCAAGAGCTCGTTGGCGGTCATCCCGCCGTCCACGCGCAGTTCCGTGAACGGGACGTCGGCGACCGCGTTGGCCGCGTCGACGACCTCCTTGCTCTGCCAGGCGGTCGCTTCCAGCGCGGCGCGCGCGATGTGCCCGCGGCCAGCGTAGGCCGTCAGGCCCGCGATGATCCCGCGCGCGTCGTCGCGCCAGTACGGGGCGAACAGGCCGCTGAAGGCGGGCACGAAGTAGACGCCGCCGTTGTCGTCCACCGAGCGGGCGAGCGCTTCCACCTCGGGCGCCGAGTCGATGATCTGCAGGCGGTCGCGCAGCCACTGGATCAGCGCCCCGGTGACGGCGATCGAGCCTTCCAGGACGTAGGTCGGCGCGCCGCCGCCGAGCTGGTAGCCGAGCGTCGTGAGCAGCTGCTGCGAGCGCACGACCTGCGCGCCGGTGTTCACGAGCAGGAACGAGCCGGTGCCGTAGGTGTTCTTCGCGTCGCCGGCGTCGAAGCAGGTCTGGCCGAACAGCGCCGCGTGCTGGTCGCCGAGGATGCCGGCGACGGCGCGGCCGCCGATCGCCGTCCCGGCGGCCTCGCCGTAGGGCTCGCTGGACGAGCGGATTGCGGGCAGGAGCGGCCGCGGGATCCCCATCAGCTCGAGGCTGGGCTCATGCCAGTCGAGCGTCTCGAGGTCCATCAGCAGCGTGCGGCTGGCGTTGGTCACGTCGGTCACGTGCAGCCCGCCGCCGGTGAGATTCCAGACGAGCCAGCTGTCGATCGTCCCGAACGCCAGCTCGCCGCTCTCCGCGCGCTCGCGGGCGCCGTCCACGTTGTCCAGGATCCACGCGATCTTCGGGCCCGAGAAGTACGTCGAGAGCGGCAGCCCGGTCGCGCCGCGCAGCTGATCGACGTCGCCGAGCTCGCGCACGATCGCGTCGGTGCGCGTGTCCTGCCAGACGATCGCGTTGTAGACGGGCTCGCCCGTCTCGCGGTCCCAGACCACCGTGGTCTCGCGCTGGTTGGTGATTCCGACGGCGGCGATGTCGCCGGCCTCGAGGCCGGAGCTCGCCAGCGCGCCGCCGATCACCTCGCGCGTGCGGCGCCAGATCTCGTGCGCGTCGTGCTCGACCCAGCCCGCCCTCGGGTTGATCTGCTCGTGCTCGCGCTGGTCTGAGGCGACGATCCGGCCGTCCCGGTCGAACACGATGAAGCGCGTGCTCGTCGTGCCCTGGTCGATCGCGCCGATGTAGTCGGCCATCCGCGAACAGGATGACGACCGTCCTAGCTGGATAGCCTCGACGGGTCCTGTGCTCCGTCTGAACGACAGCAGCCGGCTCGGCCCCGCAGAACGTCGCGGCGCGCTGGCGCGCATGGCCGGCGAGGTCTTCGACGTGGTGGTGATCGGCGGCGGCGCGACCGGCGCCGGCTGCGCGCTGGACGCGGCGTCGCGCGGGCTCTCGGTGGCGCTGGTCGAGGCGCGCGACTACGCGTCCGGGACGTCCTCGCGCTCGTCGAAGCTCATCCACGGCGGGCTGCGCTATCTCGAGCAGCGCGACTTCGGGCTGGTGCGGGAGGCGCTGCGGGAGCGCGAGCTGCTGCTCAACGTGCTGGCGCCGCACCTGGTGCGGCCGGTGCCGTTCCTGCTGCCGCTGACCGAGCACTGGCAGCGCGCGTACTACGGCGCCGGACTGGCGCTGTACGACTCGCTGGGCGGCCACGCGGGACTGCCGCGCCACCGGCACCTGACGCGGCGGGGCGCGCTGCGGCTCGCGCCCGCGCTGCGCCGCGACGCGCTGGTGGGTGCGCTGCAGTACCACGACGCGAAGGTCGACGACGCGCGCCACACGCTGACCGTCGCGCGCACGGCGGCGCTGCACGGCGCGGCGGTCGCGTCGAACGCGCCCGTGATCGGGTTCCTGCGCGAGGGCGAGCGGGTGACGGGCGTGCGCGTGCGCGACGCGCTGACCGGCGACGAGCTCGAGGTCCGCGCGCGCGTGGCGGTCAACGCGACGGGCGTGTGGACCGACGACGTGCAGCACCTCGTCGGCGAGCGCGGGAAGTTCAAGGTGCGGGCGTCGAAGGGCGTCCACCTCGTCGTCCCGCGCGACCGCCTGCAGCTCGACACCGGCCTGATCCTGCGCACGGAGATCAGCGTGCTGTTCGTGATCCCCTGGGGGCGCCACTGGATCATCGGGACGACGGACACCGACTGGGAGCTGTCCAAGGCCCACCCGGCGGCGAGCCGGCGCGACATCGACTACGTGCTCGACCAGATCAACCGCGTGCTCGCGCAACCGCTCGGGCGCGAGGACGTCGAAGGGGTCTACGCGGGACTGCGGCCGCTGCTGACCGGCGAGTCCGAGAGCACCTCGCAGCTCTCGCGCGAGCACACGGTCGCGGTGCCGGTACCGGGGCTGGTGGCGGTCGCGGGCGGCAAGTACACGACCTACCGGGTGATGGCGCGCGACGCGATCGACACCGTCGCCCGCGGGCTGGAGCGCTCGGTGCCGCCGTCGGCCACGCACGTGACTGAGCTGGTCGGCGCCTCCGGCTTTCACGCGCTGTGGAACCGGCGCGCGGCGCTGGCCGCCTCCAGCGGCCTGCACGTCGCCCGCGTCGAGCACCTGCTGGGGCGCTACGGCTCCCAGATCGGCGACCTGCTGGCGCTCGTGCAGGAGCGGCCGGCGCTGGCGCAGGCGCTCGACGGCGCGGACGACTACCTCGCGGTCGAGGTCTCCTACGCGGCCACGCACGAGGGCGCCGTGCACCTCGAGGACGTGCTGACGCGCCGCACCCGGATCTCGATCGAGACCTGGGATCGCGGGCTCGCGGCCTCGCGCGCCGCCGCCGGGCTGATGGCCGAGGCGCTCGGGTGGGACGAGCAGCGCACGGCCGCCGAGGTGGCGCTCTACTGCGAGCGCGTGGATGCCGAGCGCCGCTCGCAGGAGCAGCCCGACGACCTCGCCGCCGACCTCGAGCGCCTCAGCGCGCCCGACGTCCGCGCGCCGGCACGCCCCGGCTGAGCGGGCCCTCAGTCCACGACGCCGACGAGGCCGGACCGGTCGCGCGCGAAGCGCTCCGCCTGCTCGCCCTCGACCGGATGGCCCTCGCGGGCGTAGTACTCGAAGCCGCCGAGCATCTCCTTGACGTCGCGCCCGAGGGCGGAGATCCGCGCGGCCGCCTTGGTGGCGCCGTTGCAGCCGGGACCCCAGCAGTAGGCGACGATCGGGCCGGACGGGAGCGCGTCCAGCACCTCCCGGGTGATCGTCCGGTGCGGGACGCTGAGCGCGCCGGGCAGGTGCGCCGCGGCGTACGCGGCGGGGCTGCGCGCGTCGATCAGGACGAAGTCCGCGGTCTGGTCGCGCAGCGCGGCGGCGACGTCGTCGGCGTCGGTCTCGACGGCCAGGCGCTGGGCGAAGTGGGCGTGGGCCAGTTCGGGAGTGAGCATGGCGGGAAGCCTTGCGGCCGGCGGGCGGGCGTGCCAGTGTCCCGAATGACGACATGCGCTCGGAAAAGGACAACCTGCCCGGCCGGGCGCGGCGGGTCGTGGCGCTCGCCGCGCCGGGCGTGGCGCCGTTCGAGCTCGGGATCGTGACCGAGGTCTTCGGGCTCGCGCGGCCGGAGCTCGGGCTCGAGGAGTGGTACGAGTTCGCGGTCTGCGCCGAGCGGCCGGGCGTCCAGCGGGCGTCGGCGGGCGGGTTCGGGTTCCTGGTCGAGCACGGGCTCGAGGCGCTGAAGGGCGCGGGCACCGTCGTCGTGCCCGGCTGGGCGGGCGAGCCGTCGACCACCGTGATCGACGCCGTGCGCGCCGCGCACGCGAACGGCGCGCGCATCGTGTCGATCTGCTCGGGCGCGTTCCTGCTCGCCGCGGCCGGGCTGCTCGACGGGCGCGAGGCCGCCACGCACTGGCGCTACGCGGACGCGCTGCGAGCGCGCCACCCGGATGTGCGCGTGAACGCCGCCGTCCTGTACGTCGACGGCGGCGACGTGCTCACCTCGGCGGGCAGTGCGGCGGGCATCGACCTCTGCCTGCACATCGTCCGCACCGATCACGGCAGCGCCGTCGCCAACGCCGTCGCGCGCCGGATGGTGATCGCGCCCTATCGCGACGGCGGCCAGGCGCAGATGGTGGAGCTGCCGATGCCGGCGCACCCCGCCGACGATCCCGTCGCGCGCGTCATGCAGTGGGCGCTGGCGCGCCTGCACGAGCCGCTGCCGCTGGAGCGGCTGGCCGGCGAGGCGCACATGAGCGTGCGGACCTTCAACCGCCGCTTCCGCCGCGCGACCGGCGCCACGCCCGGCCGCTGGCTGATCGAGCAGCGCGTGCGCGCGAGCCTGCCGCTGCTGGAGGCGTCGACCGAGCCGGTCGAGCACGTCGCCGCGCGCGTCGGCTTCGCGACGGCCGCGACGTACCGGCAGCGCTTCGGCGAGGTGATGCACACGTCGCCGACGGGCTACCGGCGCGCGTTCGGCGCCTCACGCTGAGCTCGCCTGGTCGAACTCTGCACCGCATCCGTGCATCGTTCGACCACGGACGGCGCGGGGCGCCGCGACACGCGTCGCGGCGCCCGCTGAGCGACGGCTTAGACCGTCTGAACGTTGACGGCGTTCGGGCCCTTGGGGCCCGACTCGGCCTCGTACGTGACCTTCGCGCCCTCGGCGAGGGAGCGGAAGCCCTGCGAGTTGATGCCGGTGTGGTGGACGAAGAGGTCCTTCCCACCGTCATCGGGCGTGATGAAGCCGAAGCCCTTCTCGTCGCTGAACCACTTCACGGTTCCGGTTGCCATTTCTGGATGTCCTCCACGGATCTGTGCACTGCGTCGCGGAGGAGCATGAAGCAACTTGCGGGCGCTGGCACTACGTCGCCGGACCACCTTGATCCGGCCTTACGCGAGCGAGTGTACAGACTCGTCAGCTGGACATGTGGCGAAACCGTGACTGGACGCCCGCCCAGATCGCTTCGGCGACCTCGTCGACCGGTCCGTCGCCGCTCACCACGAGCGGATCGGGCACGTCCGAGAGCGCCGTGCGGTACGCCGCCAGCGTCGCCTCCAGCGCCGCGCGGTTGTGGAACAGCTCGTCGCGCGCGCTGCGCTCCGCGATCCGCTCCAGGCAGCGGTCCAGCGACGTGTCGACGAAGATCGTGAGGTCCGGCTCGAGCGCGAAGGCGTTGACCGAGCGCAGCCACTCCAGCGACACGCCGGCCCCTGACTGGTAGGCGAGCGAGGAGAGCACGTAGCGATCGCACAGGACCCAGGCCCCGCCGCGCACGAGCATCTGCACGCCGGAGTGCTCGTTGAACAGATGGTCCGCGCGGTCGGCCGCGAAGGCGAGCGCGAGCGTCACGGGATCGAGCACCAGGCGATGGTCGATCGCCAGGCGCAGTACGGAGCCGACGGGGCCGCCGGTTGGCTCGCGCGTCGTCTCGACGGCGAGCCCTGCGTCTTCGAGGCGTCGAGCGAGGCGGGCGAGCTGGGTGGTGGTACCCGCCCCGTCAAGACCTTCGAAGACGATGAAGCGGCCGGCGGCGATCAGCCCTTGCCGTAGCCGTCGGTCGAGCTCGTCGGGGTCGAAGTCGTCCCCGTGGAGCCCTTGCCATACCCGTCCGTCCCCGTGCTGGGGGCGGTGGGCGTAGGAGCCGGAGCGGCCGGGGCCGGATCGGGCGCGACCACGACGACCGGATCGGCCGGAGCGGTGGGCGCAGGATCAGGCGCGACGACAACCACCGGATCAGCCGGCGGAGCGGTGTCATCCGCGCGCGCGGGCGCCGCAAACCCGACACCGAACAGCGCGACGACTCCGGCAAGGAGCCACCGACTGGACGGATGACGGTACGAGAAACGCGCGTTCACTGGGGGAATCCCTTCCGGAGGACCTGGTTTCTGGACACGACCTCAACCGCAACGCGACTGACGTCGATAGGTACGTGCACCGTTCAGACTAGTGGGCGGAGCCGAGCTTTGGAAGGGCAAATACCACAGCAAGAGCGCGGGGATTCCCGCACAGAACGCCTGCTCGAATTCTGGCGGCCGTTCCAGTCTCGCCGGCTGTCGACCCGCGAGCGGTACGTCGAACTCGCCTTCGCGGGGACGTTCGTGGCGGTCGCCGTCGCCATGCCGATGTTCGCGAGCTCGGAGCGCCACCTGGACCCGTGGGTGGCGCTGCTGCTGGTGTTGACCTACGCGTTCGCCTCGCGCGTGCGGCTGTACCTGGGCGCCGGCTACGCGATGGCCAACGAGTTCGTGCTCGTCCCGATGCTCTACCTGCTGCCGGTCAGCCTCGTGCCGGCGCTGGCCGGCCTCGCCGTCACCGCCCCCGCGGTGATCGACATGCTGACCGGCCGCAGCCACGGCGAGCGCATGCTGACCGTGCTGGCCGACGCCTGGCAGGTCGTCGGCGCCGCGGCGGTGTTCCTCGCGTTCGGCGAACCGGACGCCGAGCTCTCGTCGTGGTACGTACTGGCGCTCGCGCTGGGCGGCCAGTGCGCGACGGACCTCGTGACCTCGACCCTGCGTGAGTGGATCGGCCGCGGCATCGCGCCGTCCGACCTCGTGCGCGTGGTCCTGTCCGTCTACCGGATCGACCTCGCGCTCGCCCCCGTCGGCCTCGCCGTCGCGATCGCGGCGCGCGATCACCCCTACGCCTTCCTGCTCGGCGCCCCGCTGCTCCCGCTGCTCGCCGCGCTCGCGCTGGACCGCCGCCGGCGCATCGCCGAGGCCGTCGCGCGCGGGGACGAGCTCGCCGGCCAGCACGCCCGGCTGGACCGCACGATCCGCCGCATCGGCGAGTCCTTCGCCTCCAAGCTCGACCGGATCGCGCTCGTCAACCTCGTCCTGCGCTCCGCGGGCGAGGCGCTCGAGGCGGAATGCGGCCGTGCCAACTTCGGCACCGGCGTCGTCGCGTGGGCGATCGACGACGGTGGCGCGCATCCGGAGACGGCGCTCGCGGCCGCGGAGTTCGCCGCCCGTCGCGACGGCCGCCTCTCGACCGTCGAGGCCGACGGCTACGCGGCGATGGCGCACCCGATCCTCGCCGAGGAGCACGCCCGCGAGCACGGTGACGTGCTCGTCGTCGCGCGCCGCGGGCGCCCGTTCACGCCCGACGAGCAGAGCCTCTTCGGCTACCTCGCCCAGCAGGCCGCGGTCGCGGTGGAGAACATCGAGCTGCACGCGCGCCTGCAGCGCCAGGCGACCGTCGACGAGCTCACCGGCCTCTCCAACCACCGCAAGTTCCAGGACTCGCTCGGCTACGAGTTCAAGCGGATGCGCCGCTCGGGGCGCCCGCTCGCGCTGGTGCTGTTCGACATCGACGACTTCAAGTCCGTCAACGACACCTACGGGCATCCCCAGGGCGACCGCGTGCTGCAGGCCGTCGCCGCCGTGCTGCACGACTGCTGCCGCGCGACCGACGAGCCGGCTCGCTACGGCGGCGAGGAGCTCGCGCTGATCCTGCCGGAGACCGACATCGACGGCGGCTACACGATCGCCGAGACCGTCCGCCGCGGCGTCCACGCGCTGCGCGTGCCGGTCGACGGCGGCGAGGACCTGCGCGTGACGATCAGCGCCGGGGTCAGCGCGCTGGACTCCGGTACCGAGGACCCCGCCGCGTTGATCCAGGCCTCCGACGTGGCGCTCTACCGCGCCAAGCGCTCCGGCAAGAACCGGACCGAGCGCGCTCGCGCGGCCACCCAGGGCCGCGCGAGCGCGTCAGGCTCTACTTGATCCGGTAGCTGTACGGGATCGCGAGCTGCTCGTTGCCGGTCAGCGTCCGCAGGCTGAAGTCGTCCACGTAGAGGACGCCGCTGACCTTGTCGCCCTTGCGGCCCTGCGGGTTGAACGTGACCGTGATCTTCCCGGACTGGCCCGGCGCGAGGGTCAGCGGGGTGTAGTCCGGCGGGTTCTCGTCGACCGTCAGGCGCCAGAAGTCACCGGTCGAGGAGTCCACGGCGTCGTCGAACGCCTGCGTGTGGACCGCCATCCCGGTGGCCGCCGCGCCCTTCGCCGGCCCGGTGAACGGCCCGCGCAGCGCCGGCGCCAGGATCCAGCCGCCGTTCGCGACCTCGCGGGCGGAGTACGCCGCCGCCGCGTTGTTGCCGGAGCTCGTCCCGAGCACGCTCGGATCGCCCTCGCCGAGCAGCGCGTAGTCCATCTCGAGCAGGATCGGCGCGGTCGCCTGGGCGATGCCGAACACCGTGTCGGTCTGCGTCGGGACGAGGAACGTCGACGCGTTGGCCCCCGGCAGCGGGAGCGTCGTCGGCGTGATGGCGAACAGCGGCAGCGCGTCGGACGCGTTCAGGCGCGGGTCGGCGAACACGTCCTCGCTGCCCGGACCGTCGTCGCGCACGGTCAGCGTCGCCGTGATCGGCTGGCCGGCCCTGACCTTGTCGCCCTCGGGCACGCCCTTGGCCTTGATGTTCGGCGTGTCGAACGAGACCGCGCCGGCGAACGGCGCCGACAGCGTGTTCCCGCCCACCGGGCTGGCGACCGTGACGACGAACTTCCAGCGGCCGGGACGCGGGTTGATCGCCATCGCCCGCAGCCCGTGGGTGAGCACCGCCGTGTCGGAGTTCGCGCTTGCGAACTCGGTGCTGTTGGAGCCGAGTTCGTTGCCGTCGGGATCGATCAGCGAGCCGATCAGCTCCGTCCCCGCGTCGTCGGCGAACGCGAGCCCGACCGACACGGCGTCGCGGCCCGGGGGCACGTCGAACGCGAACGTGTTCTGCTGGGCCGAGAACTCGCGGCCGTTGCCGCCGAGGATCGTGCCGTTGAACGTCCCGCCGTGCCCGTCGACGTTGACGAGCGAGCGGATCACGACCGGGACCACGGTCTGGTCGCCGCTCGAGTCCGAGATCACGAGGTCGTGCGAGTCGTCGCCCGGGTTCTGCGGCAGGTTGACGCGCACGTGGAACTGCCCGCTGCGGCCCGGCCCGAGGGTCAGGCTGCCCGGGAACACCTGGTCGGCACCGCCGTAGCGCTGCGACGCGAACTCGAGGTGGACGGGGCCGGTGAACGTGCCGTCGCGGATGAACACGACCGCCGTCCAGGTGCCGGCCACGGGCCGGCGCACGTCGACCTGGCCGTGGTTGCCGTCGCCCTGCGGGCGCGTGTAGGCCGCGTAGCTGCCGTTCGGGTCGATCAGCGCGAGGCCGACGCGGGCGTTCGGGCCCGGCCAGGCGTCGGAGGCCATCAGCCGGTCCATGCCCGCGGGCACGGTGAACGTCGTCGTCACGAACGGCCGCGCGACGCCGAACTGGTCGATGAACGTCGGGGTCGGCCCGAGCCCCACGTCTTTCTTCTGGTCGGCGACCGTCGCCGCGATATCGCGCCCGCGCGCCGAGACCGTCTGGGCGGTCGCGCCGGTGTTGGTGACCGTCACGGTCTCGTCGTCGGCGGAGCCGGCGCGGCCCGTGATCGTGAGCTTGCCGGGCCCGATCTGGAGGCTGTGGCCGGTGGGATGGCCGCCGTTGATCGACATCGCCTCCTGCACGGCCTTCAGCGCATCGACCTCGCCTGAGCCCTTCTCGACGGCCGGGAGCCCGAGGTCGTTCGCGGTGCTGGTGATGATCTGCTTGACCAGCGCCGGCGCCGGCGTGCGCCCGCCGTGGGTGTTGCGGTAGGCCTCGATGATCAGCGCCGCGGTGGCGGCGGTGAGCGGCGTCGCCTGGCTCGTGCCGCCGAACTGCTGCAGGCCCGTCGGCGCGCCCTTGGTCGGCTCGCCGTGGAAGTCCGTGCAGTCCTGGTAGATGGCCGGATTGGGCGTGCACAGCGCCCAGTCCGCCTCGCCGGGCGCGACGATGTCCACGCTCTGGGCGTCCTGGCCGAAGCCGCCGCCGCCGATCGAGGAGATGTTGTCGCTCAGGTAGGAGCCGTGCGCGAACTGGTAGGCGTAGGAGACCGTCTGCGCGTAGGCGCGGAAGTTCGTGCTCGCGCCCGCGTCGATCACGTTGTCGTCGGTCGCCGGCGGCGACGGGCTCGACGTGGCGCCGGAGTCGCCGCTGCCCTGCGAGACGGTCACGCCCGCGGCCACCGCCGCGTCGTTGAAGCGCTTGACGATGTCCTGGGCGGTGTCGGGCATGTTGGAGCCGCCGAACGACTCGCTGAGGATGTCCGCGTGGTCGACGGTGACGGCCCAGTCCAGGCCCTGCAGGATCACGGAGCTGAACGAGCCGCCGGCGCCGAACACCTTCATGCCGATCAGCGACGCGCCGGGCGCGACGCCGCGCACCGTGATGTTGCAGCCCGGCGGCAGCGGGTGCGCCGGGTTGACGTAGTTCGCGAGGTCATAGACCTGGCGGCCCTGGGCCGCGATCGAGCTGCCGTCGCCGAACGCCTACGCGGCGCCCGACGGCGCGTTCGGGCCATCGCCCGTGAAGTCGCGGTAGTCGATGAAGACGTGCGAGCCGTCGGGCCGGATGAAGTCCGGGTTGTTGACGTCCACGCCGTCGGCGAAGAACGCGACGCGCACGCCCTTGCCGGTGGCCAGGCTCGCCGCCTGCGGGATCGTCGGGTCGTTGTAGGCGACGTGCATCGTCTGCAGGTACTCGCCTTCCAGCAGCGGCTTCGACGGGTCGCTCGGGCAGATCGTCGTCAGCGGCGTCGACGGGTTGCCGGGCGACGGGGTCAGCCCGGCGGTTGTCGGGTAGTCGGCCGGCTGGGTGAGCGAGACCGGCGCGTCGGGGATCACCGCGGCCACGGACGGGTCGGCGGCCAGCGCCTGCTGCGTGCCGTCGCTGACGGTCGCGGCGAAGCCGTTGAGGGTCGTGTACTGGCGCGTCACGTCACCGCCGGCGTCGCTGATCTTGGCGAACAGCGGGCGCCGCTGGCGCGCCTGCGCGGCGGCACGGGCCTTCACGTCGGACGCCGTCGCGAGCTTGCCTCGTTGCTGGCTCTTGAGCACGACGATGACGCGCTTGGACGCCGCTCTGGCGGCGCGCTGCACCTTGCCTGGGGAGAGCCCCTTGTGGAACGAAGGCGGCGCCTTCGCTCCCGCCTGTGCCGTGACGCCCGCCAACGCGAGCACTACTAGGGCTGGTGTGACCACCCTCGGGACACGCGGCATCCTCGACCTCCCAGTCGAACCACCCCTGCGGCGCCCGTGCCGCAGGCGGCGACGCGCGACGCTACGGCCCGTTCATGAGAGGAGGATGGGAGGCGCTGACCTGGCGCCCCGCCGCGCTTTCAGACCTTCTTCGACGACGTGCCGGGCGGGCGCAGGAGCAGCGACGCGGCGACCAGCTCGCGTTGCGTGACCGGCGTCGGCGCCCCGCTCGCCGTCAGCGCCTGCGACGGGCGCTGAACGATCTCGCGGACCTCTGGGACTGAATAGTGGTGCGGCATGGCGATTGGGCGACGATAAACAAGCTTCGCCCGCAGGTCAACCCAAAGCTTGCGAGCTTTTGACGATTGTCAAGTCAAACCTTGCGAATCGTTGACACTGTCGAGCAGGGCCGGCGGCAGCACCGAGGTCGCGGAGTCGGTCACCTCGATCGCCGCGAGCCGGCCGTAGAAGTCGAAGTGCAGCACGAGCGAGTGCAGCGCCGGCACGTGCGAGGACTCCTCGTGGTCGCCCAGCTCGACGGAGTCCCGGATCTCGCCCGTCGATCCGAGCTCCAGGTATGCCCGCCCGGACTCGTCCACCGTCGCGCGGATCTCAGCCATCACTCCTCCTCAGTTGCATGGACCGGACCACATCCTCGCGCCCCAGCCCGCGGGCGAGCGCCGCGGGCAGCGACACGCCCGGCACGGGCTCGCCGGACGGGCTGCCGCTCAGCCGCGCCCGGACCGTCCAGCCCGCGCAGCGCAGCTCGACCACCCAGCTGCTCATGTGGACGTCGACGGTGTGCGCGAACGCGCCCAGCGCCCCCAGCGCCTCGGCGAGCGCGAGCGCGGCGACCGGCTGCTCCAGCGAGAGCTCGCCGGGCGCGGCCGCGGCACGCACGCGCGCGGCGAGCTCGGCGGGATCGCCGAGCGGCTCGGGGGCCGGCCAGCTGAGCACGAAGCCATCGTCGGCGAGCGCGGAGACGGCGAGCGCACCCCCGACCTCGCCCAGCCGCGCGCGCCCGGCCCCGAAGTGCAGCGCGTAGGACGTCAGCTCGCGCCCGGCCAGCGCCTGCGCTGAGCCGACCGGACGCTCGTGATGGATGTCCCAGCCGTAGGCGGCGGTCACGCCGGGTGCGGACACGGCGCCCATGCCGGCTCCGAGCCAGTCGCCGACGTCGCAGCCCAGCGCGGCGGCGAGGTCGCGCACGTGCACCGGCGGCGCGGCCGCGAGCGCGCGGACGGTCTCGACGGGGTCCAACGCCGGCTACCCGGTCAGCAGCCCGCCGTCGACCGGCAGCACGATCCCGGTCACGTAGGACGCGGCGTCGCTGGCCAGGAAGACGAGTGCGGCGACGAGCTCGGCCGGGTCGCCCGCCCGCCCGGCCGGGACGCGGTGCAGCATCTGGTCGAGGTAGCCGTCCGGATACTGCGTGGTCATCTCGCTCGGGAAGAAGCCCGGCGCCAGCGCGTTGACGCGGATGCCCTTGCGGCCCGTCCACTGCTGCGCGAGATCGCGCGTGAGGCCGATGATCGCCGCCTTGCTCGAGGCGTAGGCGGCCTGCGGCAGCCGCGCGGTGGTCGAGCCGAGCACCGAGCCGATGTTGACGATGCTCGAGCCGCGCTGCATCACGCGCCCGCACGCCTGCGCCATCCAGTAGGAGCCGTTGAGGTTGACGTCGATCACGCGCCGGAACTCCTCCGGCGTCTCGATCGAGGCGGGGACGGCGGTGCCGACGCCCGCGTTGTTGACCAGCACGTCGACGCGCCCGAGCTCCTGCAGCGTCTCCTGGACGACCCGCGTGCAGTCGGCCGGCAAGGACACGTCGGCGGTCACCGCGATGCAGCGCCGGCCGAGCTCCAGCACGCCGTCGCGGGTCTGCGCGAGGCGGTCGGTGCGGCGCGCGCAGATGGCGACGTCGGCGCCGGCCTCGGCGAGACCGAGCGCGAAGGCGGCGCCCAGCCCGGAGGAGGCGCCGGTGACGACGGCGACCTTGCCGTCGAGACGGAAGCGGTCGAGCAGCATGCGCGCAGTCTCTCGCGTCGAGCCAAAGGTAGGAAGATGTGCCAAACCGTCGAATGCCGGCATGAGAGGTTCCCGCAAGGGTGGACGGCGCCTACGACATCCGGCTCATCGACCTGGCCAAGCGCTACGGAGCCGTGCGCGCGGTCGACGGCGTCAGCCTCGACATCGCCGCCGGCGAGTTCTTCACGCTGCTCGGCCCGAGCGGCTCGGGCAAGACCACGACGCTGCGGCTGATCGCGGGCTTCGAGCTCCCCGACGAGGGCCGCGTCGAGCTCGCCGGCGCCGACGTCAGCCGCGCGCCCGCCTACGCGCGCGACGTCAACACGGTGTTCCAGGACTACGCGCTGTTCCCGCACATGACCGTGGGCGAGAACGTCGAGTACGGGCTGCGGATCAAGCGCGTGCCGCGGGCCGAGCGGCGCGCGCGGGCCGCCGAGGCGCTCGCGATGGTGCGCCTGCCCGACGTCGGCGCGCGCAAGCCGGCGCAGCTGTCGGGCGGCCAGCGCCAGCGCGTCGCCCTGGCGCGCGCGATCGTCAACCATCCTCGGGTCCTCCTGCTCGACGAGCCGCTCGGGGCGCTGGACCTCAAGCTGCGGCTGCAGATGCAGGGCGAGCTCAAGCGCATCCAGGCCGAGGTCGGGATCACGTTCGTGTACGTCACGCACGACCAGGAGGAGGCGCTGACCATGAGCGACCGCCTGGCGGTGTTCGACCACGGCCGGATCGTCCAGGTCGGCGCGCCCGCCGAGGTCTACGAGCACCCCGCGACCGCGTTCGTGGCGGGCTTCGTCGGAACCAGCAACCTGCTCGAGCGCAACGGCGCGCGCTTCACCGTGCGCCCCGAGAAGGTCCGCATCCTCGAGCGCACGGCCGCCTCCGACGGGCTCCACGTCGAGCACGGCCGGGTGACCGACGTCAGCTACGCGGGGCCGCTCACGCGCTACGTGGTCGCGCTCGACGCGGGCGGTGAGCTGCAGGCGGTGGCGCAGAACCTCGAGACCTCGTCCGCCGAGGCGCTCCAGCAGCGCGGACGCGAGGTCAGTGTGGCGTGGCGGCCGGAGCACACCTCCGCGATCGCCGGAGAGGAGGAAGGGCAATGAGGTACTGGTTGATGCTCTCCACCGTGGCGGCCGCGATCGTCGTCGGCTGCGGCGGGAGCGGCGGCGGCACGTCCGGCGGCGGGACGGTCAAGCCGCCGAGCAAGCTCAAGCCGCCGGCCAAGCTCGGCGCGGGCGAGGGCAAGCTCAACATCATCGCCTGGGCGGGCTACGCCGAGGACGGCTCCAACGACCCGAAGGTCGACTGGGTGACGCCGTTCGAGAAGCAGACCGGCTGCCAGGTCAATACCAAGATCGGCAACACGAGCGACGAGATGGTCACGCTCATGCGCACCGGCCGCTACGACGGCGTCTCGGCGTCCGGCGACGCGACGCTGCGGCTGATCGCCGGCGGCGACGTCGCGCCGGTCAACACGAGCCTCGTCCCCAACTACGCGGACGTCTTCCCGGGCCTCAAGAACCAGCCGTTCAACTCCGTCGACGGCCAGATGTACGGGATCCCCCACGGCCGCGGCGCGAACATCCTCATGTGGCGCTCGGACAAGATCAAGACGCCGCTGGACTCGTGGTCGGCGGTCTTCGACCAGGCCTCGCCCTACAAGGGCAAGGTCACCGCCTACGACAGCCCGATCTACATCGCCGACGCCGCCCTGTACCTGAAGGCGACCAAGCCGGCGCTGAAGATCGTCAACCCCTACGAGCTCGACCAGCAGCAGTTCGACGCGTCGGTGGCGCTGCTGAAGGCCCAGCGCACGAACATCGGCCAGTACTGGTCTGACTACACGAAGGAGCAGTCGGCGTTCGCGAACGGCGACTCCGAGGTCGGGACCACCTGGCAGGTGATCGCCAACCTGCTCACCGGCGACAAGGTGCCGGTCAAGACGACGCTGCCCAAGGAGGGCGCGACCGGCTGGTCGGACACCTGGATGATCTCCTCCAAGGCCCAGCATCCGAATTGCATGTACATGTGGATGAACTGGATCATCTCGCCCAAGGCCAACGCCCAGGTGGCCGAGTGGTTCGGCGAGGCGCCGTCGAACGCCAAGGCCTGCGCGGAGACCGCCGACAAGAACCACTGCAAGATCTTCCACGCCGACGACCAGGCCTACTTCGACCGCGTGTCGTTCTGGACCACGCCGCGCAAGGACTGCGGCGACGGGCGCGGGACGGTCTGCAAGGACTACTCCGACTGGGTCCAGGCCTGGACCGACATCAAGGGCTGAGTGGGCGCCGGCCGCCGCTCCGCCGAGCTCCTCCACGGCCGCCGCGGGCTGCAGGCGTCGCTGCTGCTCGCGGCCCCGCTGGGCTGGCTGGTGCTCGCCTACCTGGGGTCGCTGGCCGTCCTGTTCGTGGCGGCGTTCTGGACGCTCGACGACTTCAGCGGCCAGATCGTCCACAGCTACAGCCTCGACAACTTCCAGACGCTGTGGCGCGGGCACGTCTACCGCGAGATCGTGCTGCGCACGGTCGGGGTCGCCGCCGCCGTCACGGTCACCGACGCGGTGCTGGCGTTCCCGGTCGCGTTCTTCATGGCGCGGGTGGCGACGCCGCGCACGCGCGCGCTGCTCGCGGTCGCGGTGCTGATGCCGCTGTGGGCGAGCTATCTCGTGAAGGTCTACGCGTGGCGCACGATCCTCAACGCCGACGGGATCCTCAACTGGGCGCTGCAGCCGCTCGGCGTGCACGGGCCGGGCTACGGGATCGTCGCAACCTGGCTGGTGTTCAGCTACCTCTGGCTGCCGTACATGATCCTGCCGATCTACGCCGGGCTCGAGCGGATCCCGGAGTCGCTGCTCGACGCGTCCGGCGACCTCGGCGGGCGGCCCTCGATGACGTTCCGGCGCGTCGTCCTGCCGCTCGCGTTCCCGGCCGTCGTCGCGGGCTCGATCTTCACGTTCTCGCTGACGCTCGGCGACTACATCACGCCCCAGCTCGTCAGCTCCAAGCAGTTCATCGGCAACGTCGTCTACGCGAACGTCGGCGTCGCCAACAACCTGCCGCTGGCCGCCGCGTTCGCGACTGTGCCGGTGGTGGTGATGGTCCTCTACCTGCTCGTCGCGCGGCGGCTGGGAGCGTTCGAGCAGCTATGAGGTGGGCGCTGCGCGCGGCCACCGGGCTGACCCTCGCGTTCCTGTACGCGCCGCTGGCGGTGATCGCGGTCTACGCGTTCAACACGCGGCGCACCGCGGTGTGGCCGCCACCGGGCTTCACCGCCAAGTGGTTCGATCGTGCGTTCCACAACCCCGGGGTGCGCCACGCACTGTGGACCTCGATCCAGGCCGGGCTCGGCGCCACCGCGATCGCCGTCATCCTCGGCACGCTGGCCGCGTTCGCGGTCGGGCGCTACCGCTTCTTCGGCCGCGAGAGCATCTCGTTCCTGGTCGTGCTGCCGATCGCGCTGCCCGGCATCGTCACCGGCATGGCGCTGAACTCCTCGTTCACACAGGTGCTCGGCGTGGACCTGACGCTGTTCACGATCATCGTCGGGCACGCCACGTTCTGCGTGGTCGTGGTCTACAACAACGTCGTCGCGCGCCTGCGGCGGATGGGCGCGTCGCTCGAGGAGGCCTCCGCCGACCTCGGCGCCCACACGTGGCAGACGTTCCGGTACGTCACATTCCCGCAGCTGCGCTCGGCGCTCGTCGCGGGCGCCCTGCTGGCCTTCGCGCTGAGCTTCGACGAGGTGATCGTGACCACGTTCACCGCGGGCGACCGCGAGACGCTGCCGCTCTGGATCCTCAACAACCTCTCGCGGCCCAACCAGCTGCCGGTCGTCAACGTCGTCGCGGTGGTCGTGATCGCGCTGTCGGTGATCCCGGTCTACATCGCCCAGCGGATCTCGTCCGAGCGCGTCTCCCCGCGCTAAATCTCAGGGCGCGCCACCGATTGTCAGCGGCGCGCGGGCGGGCGAGAGTCGCAGGCCCCTCCGAGGAAAGGAGTCGCGTTGCGACGCTCAGCCCACCTGGTGCTCGTCACCACCGCCTTCGCGGCCGCCTGTCTGGTCGCGGCGAGCCGCACCGCCCCCCAGCGCCCCCGGGTCCGGCTGGCGAAGATCGTGTCGCCGCGCGACGCCGCCAGCGGCCTGCCGACCGGCAAGCGGATGCACTGACGCGATGCGGATCTCGGCCAGCCAGCTGCAGGGGTTCAGCGAAGGCCCGGCGCCGCTCCCGCCGCCGGTCGAGCCGCCGCTGAGCCTCGCCGAGGAGGTCGTGCTGCTGTCGCTCGACGCTCCGCGGCGCCTGCCCCGCCACGTCGTGCGGATCGTGGGGCGCGCCTATCCCGACGGCCCGCGCGACTACGACACCGCGGTGCGCGCGCTGCGCCAGCGCGGGCTGCTCGACCACGGGACCGCGACGCCGCGCGCGCAGCTCGCCAGGCGGACGGCGCGCGTGCGCGCCACGATCGGTCGCGCCGCGCCGCCCGAGGGCCGCGACGCCGAGCTGCTGATGCTGCTCGCCGCGACCGGCTCGCTGCCGATCGGGCAGCGCGCCGATCACCTGCACGCGCGCACGCGGCTGGCCTCCGTCGTCGACGCTCCCCCGCCCGCGGTGATCGCGCTCGCCAACGAGCTCGGCCTCGAGCCGCGCGACCTCGTCGACCGTCTGCTGCCGCCCGCGCGCGACGCCTCCGGCCACCAGTTCGGAAGCAGCGTCTACCCGTCGCTCGGCGGCGCGTGAAGCTCGACGACGCGGCTCTCGCGGCGGGCGGTCTCGGCGGCGAAGGCGATCCGGTGGGACTCGAGCGTGTGCGCCGGGGTGGTCGGGATCAGCCCCGGGTCGCCGGCCGCCACCGCCGCGACGAAGTCCGCCATCACGCCGTCGTCGCCGCCGCCGTGCCCGGTCGGGATCTCGCCGTCGGAGGCCACGCCGGTCTCGCGGCGGGTGACGTCGCCGGTGAGGAAGTCGTAGACCTCGATCGACGTGCCGTCGCCGCGCAGCTCGCCGCGCGTGCCGAAGATGCGCGTCTCGCGGTCGCGCATGCGGGTGAACCCGGTCATCGTGAGGCTCGCGGTGGCGCCGTCCTCGTAGCGCAGCGACACCACCTGGTGGTCGACCACGTCGTTGTCGCACGCCCACACGCAGCGCCCGTAGGGCCCGTCGCGCAGCGCCGCGCCGACGTTCTCCTCGGTCGGCGGCCAGGCGACGACGTCGAGCGGCCAGCCCGTCTCGCCGCGCTCGAGCATCCCGAGGTAGAGCCGGCGGGCGGAGTACGGGCAGGCGGGCTCGATCGCGCAGGCCAGGCAGCGCTCGCCGGCTCCGGGCGGGCGCCGGTCGGGACGGAAGTGCGCCAGCGAGCCGAACGACGCGACCGCCGTGCAGCGCCGCCCGATGATGAACGACAGCCAGTCGAGGTCGTGGCAGCACTTGGCGAGCAGCATCGGCGCGGCGAGGTCGGCGCGGCGCCAGTTGCCGCGCACGTAGGAATGCGCCTGGTGCCAGAAGCCGACCGGCTCCAGGTGGTCGACGCTGACGATCTCGCCGACCGCGCCGGCGTCGATGACCTCCCGCAGTAGCCGTGTGTACGCCGTGTAGCGCAGGACGTGCGCGACGGCGCACACGATGCCCGCCCGCTCGACGGCTTCGATGATCCGCAGGCAGTCGCGCTCGCTCGTCGCGAGCGGCTTCTCCAGCAGCAGCGCGTATCCGCGCGCGGCCAGCGCGAGCGCCGGCTCCGTGTGCTCGGGGTCCGGCGTGGCGATGACCGCGGCGTCCGCGAGCCGCGGCTGGGCGAGCGCCTCGCGCCAGCCGGCGAAGCGGCGCTCGGGACCGATGCCGTGGAGCTCGGCGAGCCGCTCGCGGTACGCGGGCCGCGGCTCGGCGACCGCGCTCACCACCGCCTCGTCCGGGTGGCGCCGCGCGTAGTCGGCGAATGCGGTCCCGCGCGAGCCGGCTCCCACGATCAGCAGCGTGACGGGCACGGGCACGTGGTACCCGCGCCGGGAGCTGCTCACCGCCGCGGCCGAGCCGGCCCATCACCTCCGCACCGGCCGGGGCGTACGGGCAGCCGCAGGCACGAGTGTGCGGACTCCCCCATCGCGGTACCCGGCGAGCGCCGGGATTCTGGGTGGATGACTTCCTCCACCGCCGAAGACGCCCGCCGCTCCGAGCTCCCGTCCTGGCGCGCGAAGCCCGACGCGATGCACGGTCGCTTCGAGGGCGCCGCGCTGGGGTCGCCGGTGTCCGGGTTCGTCGTGGACGCCGCCGCCGGCGAAGGCCCGGCCCTGCATTGGCATCCCTACGCCGAGACGTTCGTCCTGCTGGCCGGCGCTGCGCGCTTCGTTCGCGGCGAGCAGGAGCTCGTCGCGGCGGCCGGCGACGTCGTCGTGGTGCCGCCCCACACGCCGCATTCGTTCGCCGCCGTCGGCCCGGAGCGCTTTCGCTGCGTCGCCATCCACGGGGCCCCGACGATGGAGCAGACCTTCATCGGCTGACGCAGCCGCGAGCGGCTGCGCACCAAGCTTCGAGCGCCACCCGCGCTCCTAGCGGTTCCTGCGCGTCTCGCTCGACCTCGGCGCGGGCGCACGATCGATGGCGACGCACCCGGCAGCGATGCGCAGCGGATAGAGGACCACGAGCACGAGCGCGCGCCACCCGTGAGCGCGTGATTCCTCGCTCTCGTATTGCGGCGTCGAGTCGGTCGTCATGGCGCAAGGGTCGACCAGCGGCGCCGCCGCGCCATCGGTAATGGACCGCGGGGCCTCGCGGGAAAGCACGGACCCGCGACCGGTCGCGGCGAGCGCCAGCTGGAGCAGCGCCGCGGCAATCCGGTCGGCCAGTCGCGCCCCCGTCATCGCCGTGCAGTCGCCGCCACGTGTCCAGGCATTCGCGTCCCGGAGGACGATCAGCGGCGCGGCGGTCGCTTGGCGCGGGCCCGCCGGGGCGTCGTGCCGTCCGCGCCGATCGGACCGCCGGAGGCCGCCAGCAGCCGCGCGGCCTCGTCGTCGCCGACGCGGGCGACGAGCCAGTTCCGGGTCGCGACCGACGCCGCCGCGGCGCGCAGTCGCAGGTCAGGGTCGGGGTGGCGTTCGGCGGTGAGATCGGCGCCCATGAGCAGCGCCGCGGCGATCTCGTTGTCGGGTCGCCGGTCGCCGCGCTCCCGCGCCAGCGCGAACATCCCGGGCACGTCGACGGCGGCGACCTGCTCGGCGCTCGGTTCGGGCCTGACGTGGCGGCGAGCCCCGAAGATGCGCGACACGATGTTCACGGGCGCCTCGGTGTGGAGCGGATGCGGCGAGCGGCCATCGCGGTTGACGGTACCCCCTACTGGCCCCTCAGCTCGGTCAGCAGGCGCAGCAGGGCGGCGCGCAGTACCTCCAGCTCATCCGGGCTGGTGAGCTTCGCCCAGCGCTCTTCGACGCCCGCGGCGGCGGCGTGCGTGACGGGCGGGACGGACGTGCCGCGCTCGGTGAGGAAGACCAGTCGCGACCGGCGGTCGTTCGGGTTCGGGCGGCGCTCGACGTAGCCCGTGCGCTCGAGCTGGTCGACGGCCTGGGCCATCGTCTGCTTGCGCACGCGGGCCAGCTCGGCGAGTTCCGAGACCGTGATGCCCTCCGGCGGCACGAACGGGAACACGTTCGCCGCCGCCGGGCGGATGTCGTCGAAGCCCGCGTCGCGCAGCGCGGCGTCGATGTGCTGCGCGTAGTGCTGGTAGACCAGCCGCAGCAGGAGCCCGATCAGCGGGCGGGCGGGAAGGCTCGCGTCGTCCATGATATAGACAGCTACCTGTCTACTTGCTATGGTGGACAGGCACCTGTCGATCCTACGGGACGGAGCATGACATGACCACCCAACCGGCCGTCTTCGGCCAGTTCGGCCAGGCACTCGCCTTCGCGGAGCGCACGTTGACCGCGACGCTGCGCGAGCACCTCGCCAAGCGCGACACCCAGCCCGAGACCTGGTACGCCCTCCAGCTGATCGCGACGCGCGGGCCGGGGCTCGCCCGCGAGGAGCTCAGCCGCGACCTCGAGGGCTCGCCGAATCTCGACGCCGACTCCACGCGCGAGCTGCTGGCAGGGCTCGAGGCCGACGGGCTGATCCGCGGTGGCGCGAACGTCGATTTGACCGCCGCGGGGCAGACGCTCCACCGCAGCCTGCGCGAGTACATCGGCGGCGCGACCACCCGGCTGCTGGGCGAGTTCGAGCTCGACGACATCGAGACGACCGTCCGCACGCTGCAGGCGATCACGCGGCGCGCGGAGGAGACGTAGGCTTCGCGCCATATCGGCAGCTCGCGGGTGACGATCACCGTCGTCGCGTGCGGTGGACGCGTCCACGCGATCGTGATCTCGGTGTCGACCGCGCGGTGACCCCGAGGCGCGTGGACGCCATCCGGGCCTCGCGCGTCTGAAATGCCAGGGAGCCGCCCCGATTTTCGGCGCCGCCGCGATCTGTCACGGTCGCCGCATGGATCCTATGCGGCTGAGACGCAGAACCGTCGAGCTCGAGCGGCGTAACCCGGACCGGGCCCATGCGCTGCTGCCCGCGCTCGCACGGCTCGCCGACGCGCTGGACGAAGCCGGCGAGCGGGCCGAGGCGCTGGAGCTCTCGCGCGAGGCGGTGCCGCTGATCGAGCGGCTCCTCCCGCGCAAGCGCCAGAAGTACGCCGCGGAACTCGCCGAATCCCTCGACGTGATCGCGGGGCGCCTGCGCGACCACGGCCATCTCGAGGAGGCCGTGCGTGCCCAGCAGGAGGGGATCGACATCCATGAGCAGCTGGCGCCTGGCGACCCGCTGCTCGACGGCACCTTCCTCGGCATGGGCATGTGGGACCTGGCCGCGGATCAGCTCAAACTCGGCCGCAACGAGGACGCGGTCGCCACGTCGGAACGCGCGGTCGGGCTGTGGAGCCGGATCTGCACCGCGCACCCGACCTACGAAGCCGGGATGGGCGTGAGCCTCAGCATCCTCGCGCAGAGCCTCGGCGCGGCCGGGCACTGGGAGCGAGCCCGCATCGCGGCCGGCGACGCGGTCGCCGTGCTGCGCAGCCAGAGAGGCGGGCCGGATCTCGCCGAAGCGCTCACGCAGCTGTCCGCGGCGCTCGCGGCGACCGGCCGCCCGTTCGAGGCACGGGCCGCCGCCGCGGAGGCCGTCAACGTCTATCGCCGGCACACGGAGCTCGACGCGTCCTACCAGGCAAAGCTCGACGGTGCGCTCGAGCTGCTCGCCATGCGCACCGTCTCCTAGCTCGTCACGCTCCGCGCGCTGGACCCCGTCTCGAGCCCCCAGGTCACGATCCGCTCCGGGTGGATCCGGATCAGCGGCGTCGGCAGCGCGATCGCCTCGCCGCGCCCGCGGATCTCGATCCCGCGCGGGCGCCACGGGTCGGTGGTCGCGAGGTCGTCGACGACGATCGCGGCTCGGCCGGTGCGGGCGACGTCGCGGAACTTCTTGGACTGCTCGAGCTCGTAGCCGCCGACGTCGATCGTGTCGCGCACCGCGTTGTAGATCCATGCGACCGGCACCACGTGCGGCGTACCGTCCGCGCCGACCGTCGCGAGCCGCCCGAGCTGCCGTCCGCCGGCGAGGTACCGGAGCTCGGCCTCCCTGAAGACGCTCACGAGACGCACCGTACCCGCGGTGCGGCCCGTCTGTTGCCGCGCCGCGTGTCTAGGGTGGGTCCACGTTCACATCGGGAGGTCGGGATGCGCGTCGCAGTGCTCGGAGCGGGTAACGGAGGGGTTGCGTCGGCGTTCGACTTCGCCCAGCACGGCCATGAGGTGTCGCTGTACGCCACGCGCGAGTTCGGCGACAACGTGGTGGCCGTGCACGAGGCCGGCGGCATCACGGCGAGCGGTGACCTCGCGGGCTTCGCACCGGTCCGGTACGCCGGGCACGACGCCGCCGAGGCGATGGCCGGGGCCGAGCTCGTGGTGCTCGTCGGTCCGGCGTACAGCGTTGAGCCGCTCGCCGCCACCGCCGGGCGCCACTTGCACGACGGCATGGCCGTGCTGGTCTGCCCCGGGTCGTGCGCCGGCGCGATCGCGTTCAAGCGCGCGGCCGGGCTCGAACTCGACGACGATCGCATCGTGGTCGGCGAGACCAGCACGCTGCCGTATGCGGTGCGAGTCACCGAGCCGGGCGTCGTCAACGTCTTCCTCAAGCTCATGACCGGGGTGTACCTCGCCGGGCTCCCGCGAGCGGGAACGGACCGCCTGTACGACCTCGTCCGCGACGTCTGGCCGGCGGTCGAGAAGGCCGAGAGCGTGTTCCAGACCACGCTGCAGAACGGCAACCCGGTGATCCATCCGGCGGTCACGCTGCTGAACGCGGGCCTGCTCGAGCGGACCGGCGGCGACTTCCTGTTCTACGAGGAGGGCGTGACCGAGAGCGTCGGGAGGCTGATCGAGGCGGTGGACCGCGAGCGGCTCGCGATCGCCGCCGCGCTCGGGGTCACGGTCCTCTCCGAACCCGCCCTCGGCGTCAGACAGGGATACATGCGCAAGGAGAACTACTCGACCGGCTACAGCACCGCGCCCGGCTTTGTGGGGATCCGAGCGCAGAGCCAGCTCGACCACCGCTACCTGACCGAGGACGTCGGCTACTCGCTGTGCTTCCTGGCCGACCTGGCGACGCGGCTCGGCGTCGCCACGCCGGTGATCGACGCCGTGATCACACTCGCGTCGGTGGTGCTCGCCCGCGACTTCCGCGGCGAGGCGGTCAGGACCGTGAGCACGCTCGGCCTGGACGGCCTGTCTCCCGCAGCGCTCGCCGCGCTCTAACGCTCCGCCAGCCACTCCTCGAAGCGCCTCGACCGCGGCGCCCGATGGGCCGACGCCGGCATTGTTGACGAGCAGATCCAGGCCGCCGAGCCGCGCGAACACCTCCTCGACCCCGGCCGCGACCGCGTCCGCGTCGCGGACGTCGAGCGCGATCCCGACGGCGTGGCTGTCGAGCTCGGCGGCGGCGCGCTCGGCGCGCGCACGGTCGCGGCTCGTCAGGACGACGCTCGCGCCGGCCGCCGCCAGCGCCTGCGCCATCGCGCGTCCGAGCCCGTCGGTGCCACCCGTGACCAGCGCCCGTGTACCGCTGAGATCCGCCATCGCGAGCCTTCAATGTAGGGCCCGGCGTCCGTACTTCGCCGCTCGTTTCTGCGGGGTTTCCGCGCTGGTGCCGGCGGTGCGGGTCGCCAGGCTTGGGGGATGCGTTCGACTTCTCATGCCCTTGTCACCGTCGCCCTCGGACTCGCGGTGGGGGTGTCCGCCTGCGGCGGAGGCGGCGGCGGCGGGAGCGCCAACGACCAAGCTGACATCACCAAGGTCCTGAGCACCGGCATGACCAGCAAGGACGCGACCGTCGTCTGCGACGGCACGCTGAGCGCGGCGATGATCAAGCGTCTCTACGGCAGTGCCGCGAACTGCCACAAGGTCGAGGCCAAGAACGCCGCGGACGGCAACCAGGCGCGCTCGGTCAAGGTGTCCAACGTCCAGGTCGACGGCAAGCAGGCGACGGCGTTCGTCGTCCTCGCCGGCGGTGACCAGGACGGTGCCCGGGGCGCGATCAGCCTCCAGAACGAGGCCGGCAGCGGCTGGCGGGTGAGCGACCTGTCGGTGGCCTTCCTGCGCTCGGAGTTCGAGGCGGGCATGCGCAACAGCAACGACCTCGCCGCCGAGCTCAAGCAATGCCTCGGCCGCAAGGTGCTGGCGCTCGACGACGCGGCGTTCACGAAGCTGGCGTACGGCTCGATCGGCGAGACGAGCGCGTCGCAGCGCCAGCTGACGTCCTACCTCGGGGACTGCGCCGGGAGCTCGTCCGGCGGGAGCTCGAAGACCACCACCGCCGGGAAGGTGCTGCGCGACAAGTTCGAGGAGGGCATCGCCGAGTCGCTCAAGAAGGGCGGCGCCGGCGCGAAGGCGATCGGGTGCGTCAAGCGGGAGTTGCGCACGCGGCTCAGCGACGACCAGATCGCCACGATCGTGAGCGCGGGCGGCAAGGACGCGTCCGGGAAGGTCACGGCCGGCGTCGCCGCGGCGATGGCTGCGTGCGGCGCGACCGGCTGACGCACCCGTCACTCGCCGCCGTACTCGTCGTGGCGGCGGATCCAGAGCTGGAAGGCGTCGCCCTCGTCGCGGCCCTTCGGCGTGCGGTCCAGGATCGGGTAGTAGCCCATCAGGAACTCCACGCCGCGCGCGCCGCCGGCGTAGCAGTGGAAGACGCTGTCGCCGTCGCGCGCGAACGTGTTCACGCCGAACCCCTCGGAGAGGTAGCTGACGATGTCGGTGCCGCACGCGCGGGCGTTGCGGGCGGCGATCGGCGGCAGCCCGCCCCCGTCGAGCAGCGGCGTGACCCACTCGCGGGTCGCCTCCGCGGTGCTCGAGACGCCGAAGTCGAAATTGAAGTCACTCTGGGCGCAGGAGGCCCAGGGAAAGCTCCAGCCCATTCGCCGCTGGTAGGCGAGCAGTCGCTCGATCGGCGCGCCGGAGACACAGATCAGCGTCACGTCACGAGCCCTGAGGTGCGCGACCAGGCCGTCGAAGCTGTCGGCGATCGACGAGTTCGTGGGACAGCCGGCCGTGTAGCCGGCGCCGAACATGAAGTGGTAGACCACGAGCTGCGAGCGGCCGTCGAAGAGCTCCGGCAGCGTCCTCGGCCCGTCCGCGGTCTGGAACGTGTACGCCTTCTCGACCGGCACCCACGGAAGGTCCCGGCGCTCCCGGGCGAGCCGGTCGCTCATCCGGGACAGCTCCTTCTCGCGCGCGAGCAACTCGGCGCGCGCCGCGACCCACTCCTCCCGCGTTCCGATCCGTTGCGTGCTCATCATGCCGCCTTTCTGCTCGGGTTCTCCGATGGAGATCCGCGCGGGCTGCGGAAACCGTCGCTCTTCGCTAGCCGGCGATCGACTCGGGCAGATCGAAGCGCCGGAACGTCTCCGGGGTGACGAACGCCGTGATGTCTTCGATCTGGCTTGCGCGCACGGTGAGCACGTAGAGGCAGTACGGCGTGAAGGCCCCGGTCGGCTCCTCTCGGAGATAGCCGGCGAGCGCGGGCTGGCCGTTCGCCGTCGTCGGGATGAGCCGCCAGCGCTTGCGAGCGTCGAGCGCATATCCACGCAGGAACGCGGCGACCTGGTCGCGGCCGCGGTACCAGCTCGGCAGCGGCGGCATCGTCATCCGGGCGTCCTCGGCGAGCATGGAGACGACCGCGTCGACGTCGTTTCGCTCCCATGCGGCGACGAAGCGCTCGACCAGCCGGCGCAGCTCGCGGTCCCCGAGCGCCCGCAGCGTCTGCTGCTGGGTCCGGCTCGGCCGCCGTTCGTCCACGGTCTTCCGCGCTCGCCGTAGGGCGCTGTCGACGGCGTCCTGGGTCGCCTCGAGCACGTCGGCGGTCTCGCGGCCGGAGAAGCCGAGGACGTCGCGGAGGATGAGTACGGCCCGCTGGCGCGCGGGCAGGTGCTGGAGCGCGGCGATCAGCGCGAGCTCGACGCCTTCGCGCTGCTCGTATCGCGTGTCCGGGCCGCCGAGGTCCGTGTCCGGGTAGGGCTCGAGCCAGATGGGCTCGCGCACCGGGTCGGCGAGGCCGTCCTGCGGGTCGGCCGGCGCCGCGTAGTCGATCGGCAGCCCGCGCCTGGGCCGCCGCTCGATCGCGCGCAGGCAGCAGTTGGTCGCGATCCGGTACAGCCAGCCGCGCAGGGAGCTTCGCTCCGCGAACCCCGGCAGCCCGCGCCAGGCACGCAGCAGGGTCTCCTGCAGCGCATCGTCGGCGTCGGCGTGGGAGCCGAGCATGCGGTAGCAGTGGGCCTGGAGCTCGCGACGGTAGGGCTCGACGAGCCGGCCGAACGCTTCGCGATCGCCGCCGCGTGCGGCGCTCACCAGCTCCCGCTCGCTCGCAGCGCGGGCGGTGCGCGCGCCCGGCGTCGAGGCGGAGTCAGCGGTCATCGCGTCGGCCTCGGACACTACGGCCTACGCGCGCACACCGGACACCGGGCGCCCGTCCTCGAGGTAGACGGCGTGCCGCCGCCCGGCCGCGGCCATGACCCGGCGCCGGATCGGCCGGCTCAGGAGCGCCTTCGCCTCCGAGAGCTCCACGAGCCGGTGCTCGAGGATCTCGCCCTCCTGCAGCCGGATCGCCGCCAACTCGTCGTCGCTGGACACGCCGCAGTCGAAGAGGAACCGCACGCCGCCGGGCCGCTCGCTCCTCGGCCGCAGGAAGTCGACGCACACCAGCCTGCCGCGCACGACCTCGAGCCCGCACTCCTCCCGCACCTCGCGCCGGCAGGCCTCCCACGGCGATTCGCCGCCGGCCTCGACCTGCCCGCCCGGAATCGTCCAGCGCTTCTTGTAGCTCGGCTTGAGCACGAGCAGGCGCCCGCGGCGGTCGAAGATCATCGCGCCCGCCGAGGCGGGAATCCGCGGGAGCTCCGATTCGACCATCGCACGATCATGGCGAACCCGGCCGGCGAAGCGCTCGTCTACGGCGCGGGCGGGTAGGTGCCGTCCTCCTCGATCAGGCACGCGCCGACGCCGGGCCGGCAGGCGCCGCCGTCGGAGGGGACGAACTCGACCTTGGTGAAGTTCAGCGACAGCGCGGTCGACGTGCCGGTCAGGCTCTCGACCATCACGTTCTCGAACACGAACGAGGAGTGCGGAGTCACGACCTGCGCCGTGGCGAAGTGCCGCCCCGCGGTCAGGCCGCCGGGCGTCGCGGTGGTGACGACGACGCGGTGGTGGGCGGCATCCAGCGTGGCCGACGTGACAGCGACCTGGATCGTGTTCGACGTGCCGTCGCCGATCGGCGCCGCGAGCACCGGGCTCGAGGTCCCGACGAGACCGGCGAGGGCGACCGCGACGGCTGCGGTCAGGGAGCGGAGGGGGATGCGGTTCATGGCGCGACGCTAAGCCGCGCACACGGTCCGGTATATCGGGGAAACCCCGGTCCCTAGGGTCGGTAGCGCAGACCGTCGAGCGCGATCTCGAGCATGTGCCGGACCTGCTCGGGCTCGGCGCCCGGGATCTTCGCGATGCCGCCGACCATCTGGATGATCTCCCCGAGGTTGGTGTCGGACCGGACCGCCTGGGCCTCCTGCGCGCGGACGAGCAGCGGCTCGCCGCCGGCGAACAGCATGGCGCGGCAGCTCTGGAAGAGCGGCGCGTCGCGGTCCAGGTACTCGAGCAGCTCGTGGGCCAGGGCCTGCTTGGTCGCGAGATAGCCGACCAGCCCGTGGACCCAGCGCACGAAGCCGTCCCAGGGCGCCATGTCGTCGAACTCCGCCGCCGAGCGGCACAGGCTCTCGAGCTCTTCGACGTACACCGCCTCGAGCAGCGCCTGGCGGTTGGGGAAGTTGCGGTAGAGGGTGCCGATCCCGACCTCGGCCCGGCGGGCGATCTCCTCCAGCGACGTCGACGTGCCGCGCTCGGCGAACGCGTCGCGGGCGGCGGTGACGACCTTCGCGTAGTTGCGGCGAGCGTCCGCGCGCTTGGGTCGCTGGGGAAGGGCCTGCTCGATGGGGTCGGTGGTGCTCATGAGGGTTCAGGTGAAGTCGCTTGACAAACCGGAGGGTCCCTCCGCTATAGTTCTGTTCCGGAGGCACCCTCCACTTAGTTCCGGAGGGTTCCTCCATTTTAGCGCCCTCCTCCCCGGAAAGCTATATGCCTTCAGCCACATTCTCCTCCACCACCAGCCGCGGCGATCGCCGCCGCTGGCTCGCGCTCGGCGTCGTCTGCCTGGCGCAGCTCATGATCGTGCTCGACACGACGATCGTGAACGTGGCGCTCCCGGCCATCCAGCGTGAACTCGACTTCACGCAGGGCGACCTGACCTGGGTGGTCAACGCCTTCCTCGTCACGTTCGGCAGCTTCCTGCTGCTCGCGGGCCGGCTCGGCGACCTGTTCGGCCGCAAGCGTGTCTTCCTCGCCGGCGTCACGCTCTTCACCGCCGCCTCCGCGCTGTGCGGGCTCGCCCCCAACCAGGGCACGCTGATCGCCGCGCGCTTCCTGCAGGGCATCGGCGCGGCCATGCAGGCGTCGGTGATCCTCGCCATCATCGTCACCGAGTTCCCCGCGCCCGCCGACCGTGCCCGCGCCATGAGCGCGTACGTGTTCGTCGCCGTCGCGGGCGGATCGCTCGGGCTGCTGGCCGGAGGCGCCCTCACGCAGATCCTCAGCTGGCACTGGATCTTCTTCGTCAACCTGCCGATCGGTGCGGCCACGATCGCGCTCGGCCGGGCGCTGATCCCCGCCGACGGGGAGCTCGGCGACAGCGGGCGTGTCGACTGGCTCGGGGCGCTCCTGGTCACCGGCTCGCTGATGACCGCGATCTACGCGATCGTCCAGGCCGGCAGCGACGGCTGGGGATCGACGCGCGTGCTCAACCTCGGCGCTCTCGCAGCGACGATGATGGCCGCCTTCCTGATCCTCGAGAGCCAGATCGAGAACCCGATCATGCCGCTGCGCATCCTGCGCCTGCGCGGCCTCGTCAGCTCGAGCCTGGTGCGCGGCTTCCTCGTCACCGGCATGTACTCGACGTTCTTCCTGGGCACGCTCTACCTCGAGCACGTCCGCCACTACGGCGCGCTGCAGACCGGCCTGGCCTTCCTGCCCTGGACGATCACCGTCGGCGCCCTCTCGCTCGGGATCACCGCCCGACTGGTCAACCGGTTCGGCACGCTGCGCGTGCTGATCGCCGGGATGCTGACCGTGATCGTCGGCCTCGGCCTGCTCACCACCGCCGGAGCGCAGACGAGCTTCTTCCCGACCGTCTTCGCGGCCTACTTCCTGATCGGCCTCGGCATCGGGAGCGCGTTCATGCCGCTGCTCTCGATCGCGATGGCCGACGTCCCCAGCGCCGACGCCGGGCTCGGCTCGGGCATCGTCAACGTCTCCCAGCAGGTCGCCGGAGCGCTCGGCCTCGCCGTCCTCGGCACGATCGCCAGCAGCCGCACCCACGCGCTGCAGGCGACCCACCACTCCATCAACGACTCGCTGCTCGCCGGCTACCACCTCGCGTTCGTCATCGGCGCGAGCAGCGTGGCCGCCGCCGTGGTCGGCGCGCTCGTCCTGCTGCGCCCGCGGCCGGCGACGCCCGCCGCCCCGGCCGCCGCTCGCGACCTCGAGCGCGTCGCCGCCTGACCCCCTTTTCGACTAGGAGCCGCATGCCCACGAACCCCACATCCCCCGCCACGACCGGCCACCGCGCCCAGGTGGTCGCCGAGGCGGTCGTGTCGGCCTACATCGACGAGATCGCCCGCTCCGCGCGCCCGCGCCGGCGGCTCGCGGCCGCACACCGTCGCGCGCCGGCACGCCGCCGGCGCCCCGTCGCGCTCGAGCTCGAGCTCCGAGCCTGAGCTGTCACAGACGATCGCCCGCCGGTGTCTGGATGGGCAGGCAAACCCCTGGAGGACGACATGGCGACCACCACCCGGATCCCGAAGGCCGAGCTGACCGGCATCTACGGCGCGATCGTGAAGCGGATGTCCCGCAGGATGCTCGGCGACGTGCCCGAACCGGTCGAGGTGGCGTGGCACAACCGCAAAGTGGTGAACTTCTCCTTCCTCGTCGGCCGCAAGGCGCAGAAGTGGGACCAGTGCGACGAGAGCCTGAAGTCGTTCGCGCACATGGCGGTGGCCAGCCTGGTCGGCTGCAGCTTCTGCCTGGACCTCGGCTACTTCATGGCCCACAACGAGGGACTCGACGTGACCAAGGCGCGCGAGGTGCCGCGGTGGCGCGAGTCCGACGTCTTCACGCCGCTGGAGCGCGACGTGATGGAGTACGCCGAGGCGATGTCGCAGACCCCGCCCACGGTGACCGACGAGTTGTCGGCGGGGCTGCTCGACCGGCTCGGCGCGGCCGCGCTGGTGGAGCTCACCGCGTTCATCGCGCTGGCGAACCTGTACACCCGCACCAACACCGCACTCGGAATCGAGTCCCAGGGCTTGTCCGCGGCCTGCGACCTGAAGCCGCTCGCCGTACCGTCGATGACATGACCGACGAGCCGTTCGTCACCCACCGCAGCCTGCTCTTCACCGTCGCCTACGAGATGCTCGGCTCCGCGGCCGACGCCGAGGACGTGGTCCAGGAGACCTGGCTGCGGTGGGCCAAGGTCGACCGCGCCGACGTGCGCGAGCCGCGGGCCTACCTGGTCCGGATCGTGACCCGACAGGCGCTCAACCGGCTGCGGACGCTGGCGCGGCGGCGCGAGGAGTACGTCGGGGAGTGGCTGCCCGAGCCGCTGCTCACCAGTCCCGACGTGGCGGAGGACGTCGAGTTCGCCGAGAGCGTCTCGATCGCGATGCTGACCGTGCTGGAAACGCTCACGCCCGCCGAGCGGGCGGTGTTCGTCCTGCACGAGGTCTTCGACCTGCCCCACGACGACATCGCCGCAGCGATCGAGAAGACGCCCGCCGCGGTCCGGCAGATCGCGCACCGGGCGCGCGAGCACGTGGCCGCGCGACGGCCGCGGATCCACGTCGACCGTGCCGAGCACCAGCAGGTCGTCGACCGGTTCCTCGAGGCGCTGCAGAGCGGCGATCTCCAGGTGCTGCTCGACGTGCTCGCACCCGACGTCGTGCTGATCGCCGACGGCGGCGGCCAGGTCGCCGCGATCCGGCGTCCGGTGCTCGGCAGCGACCGCGTGGCGGCCCTCCTCTCCCGCTTCAAGACGGTCGCGCCCGAAGCGGTCCTCGCAACGGTGTGGCTCAACGGCGCGCCGGCCGTCCGGGTCGATCTCGCCGGCGAGCTCAACACGGCCGTCAGCCTGGTGGTCGCGGACGGCCGGATCAGCCGCATCTACGCGATCCGCAACCCGCACAAGCTGGCCCGGCTCGACGAAGAGGCGATGCTCAGCCGGTGAGGACTCGCGCCCGCCTCGCGCCCGGCGCAAATGCCCACAGCTCGACGCGGCCCGAGTCCACCTCCGGCGCCGTGGTGCCCGACACGACGTCGAACACGTCGTCGGGGATCGGTCCGGTGCGATACGCGTGGTGGAACCTCGCCCAGCGCCTAGGGCAGGCGGCCACCGACGGCCCGGTCTGCGCCACCGGCGGCGGGGTCGGCACGCCCGCGCGGACACATGCACGGCACTAGGGGCTCGTTGAAGAATGGTCGGTCCGACGGATGTGGTGCAGCCGTGCGGGCCTCGGGCCGCGCGCGCCGCGAAGGCGTGCCTCTGGCACGTTGAGCTGCGTGGGTGGCGCGAGGCGCCGCGGATGTGCCGCAGCGGGCGTACCGGAATTCTTCAACGGGCTCCTAGTGTCCCGCGCCTTAAGTTCGTGTAGATAAGTGTGGTAGGGTGCCGTATGGCGCAGAACCGGTCGGCCGAAGGCGGCGTTGAGCTCGCTGAGGATGAGCGTGCGCAGTTGGTGCGCTGGGAGCGGCGGCGGTCGGTCTTCGCAGGCGTTGGCCTTGCGTTCGCGGATCGTGTTCGCGTGCGCGGAGGGCCGCTTCGAATACGGAGGTGGCAGCGGCCTGCGGGGTCTCGGCGGCGACCGTCGGCAAGTGGCGTCGACGGTTTTGCGAGCTGCGCCTGGACGGGCTGGTGCGATGAGCCCGCGGCCGTGGGCGCCCGCCGAGTATCAGCGCCGAGCGCGTCGAGGACGTGGTGGTGGCGACATTGGAGTCGGTGCCGGCCAACGCGACGCATTGGTCGCGTCAGAAGATGGCCGAGCGCTCGGGGCTCTCGGCCTCGACGATCGGCGCGGATCTGGCGGGCGTTCGGGCTGCAGCCGCACCGCGGCCGAGACGTTCAAGCTCTCGACCCGACCCGCTGTTTGTGGAGAAGGTCTATGACATCGTCGGGCTGCTATCTTAACCCGCCCGAGGCCGCGGTCGTGCTCAGCGTGGACGAGAAGAGCCAGGTACAAGCGCTCGCCCGTCTCCCAGCCCGCGTTTCCGATGATGCCCGGGATGCCCGAGCAACGCACCCACGATACCTGCGCCACGGCACCACGAGCCTGTTCGCGGCCTTTGAACACCGCCGACGGCACGGTGATCAGCTCGCTGCACCGCCGCCACCGCGCGGTCGAGTTCAAGAAGTTCCTCGGCAAGATCGACAAGCAGGTCCCTGATCATCTCGACGTGCACCTGGTCTGCGACAACTACGGCACCCACAAGACCCCGGCGATCAAGGCCTGGCTGGAACGTCACCCGCCGCTTCCACGTCCACCACACCCCGACCTACGCCAGCTGGATTAACCAGGTCGAGCGCTGGTTTGCCTACCTCACCCACGACCTACTCGAGCGCTCAGACCACCGCTCAGTCCAAGCCCTCGAGCACGACATCCGTCAGTGGGTCAGCGCCTGGAACGAGAACCCCCAGCCATTCATCTGGACCAAGACCGCCGAAGAGATCCTCGAATCCATCAAAAGACTTCTACAACGAACTTAAGGCGCGGGACACTAGACCCACAGCGACCCGGCCGACCGCACGCCCGCTAGCGGCGGAGATAGCGGTCGATGCGGTTCTCGGCGTTGTGCCGGAGGTTGAAGTAGTAGAGCGCGTAGTCCGAGCGATGGAACACGCCCCTGGGGAACCCTCCCGGGACGCCCGGAGCGAGCGCCGAGACGTCGCACGTGCTGCACACGACGCTGCCGCGGCTCGGATCGACTCGCGCGTCCGCGTAGCCGGCGACGGGCGCGAGGTTGCCGGTCGCATCCGGGAGAAGCGAGCCGCGGCTGATGGTGGCGGGCGCGAGCTGCGTGGTCCGGGTCCAGCTGATCGGGTTGATGGCGATCGCGCCCGCCTGCACGACGGGGTTCTGGACGGTGAGACCCGGCGCCTCCGTGTTGTAGGAGACGATCACGCCCGTGTCATTCGCGCCCTTCGCGAACTCGAGCTGGGGATTCTTGGCCAGGAACGTCGGCGTGACGCCATAGCCGATGACGTAGGCCGCGATCATCCGGCGATAGGCCGCAGGGTGGCGCTTGAGGTATCCGCTCAACAGGAACAGCAGCACGTTGGAGCCCTGGGAGTGGCCGGCCAGGATGAACGGGCGCCGGTGGTTGTCGTGCTTGAGGTAGTAGTCCAGCGCTGCGCTCGCGTCGGTCGTCGGGATCCCCTCCGATGATCTGGTCCTGCTTGGCGAGCGGCGAGGTCAGCGTGTACACGGCGTCGGCCTGCCGGTAGTAGGGCGCATAGAGGTTCGCGACCGTCTCGAACGCCGTGGCCTGCCCGGCGAAGGCCTGCTGAGCCTTCGTACGCATGCCCGCGTCGTCGATGCTCGCGATGTTGGGCGCGGTCGGCCCGGCCTTGCTGTACGACGTCGGGTAGAGGTAGAAGACGTCGACCGGCTTGGTCGTGGAGGAGGGCCGTGCGAGCCAGTTGCTCCGGTTCGCGTAGTCGCTGGCGCTGCCCCCTGACGCGGGCCGTGCCGCGGCGGGCGCGCCGGCGATCTGCGCACCCGATGACCGCGGCGCCGGTGACGGCCAGCACCCGAGCAATCGCCAAGGGCCGTCGCGGGCTCCGGTCAGTTCTGCCATGAGTGCTCACGCGTGCCTCCGTTCGACGCCAGGGTCGCTCCAATACCTCTCGAGATCGACGCGCCGGCTCCTGTGCTTGAGCCCCGGCGCTCGCTGGCGGCTCCGAGGACCTACGCGCGACGGCGGTACGTCGCCCTCAGGTCGTCGCGCCATTCGCCCGGGCGCTCCGCGACCTGGTGGAGGAACTCGACGACGTCGTCAGCGAGCTTCGCGCTGGAACGCTGGTCGAATCCGGGGTGGCTGCGCCACCAGTGCATGACGCCGTCCTCGAACAACACCCCGTACGTCCGGCGCACGCCGCGCGAGTCGAAGTACTCCATGACCAGTCCCTCGCCTACCTCGGGGCGGCCGATGACGCCGATCGCGTCGGGGAACAACTCGTGGTCGTTGCGGGAGCGCAGCACGACATAGTGACCGCCCTCGAGCCACTCGAACGTCGCGCTGCCGAGCACGACCGCGTCGACCGCGGGGTGGGTCGCCTCGGTGGACCAGGTGCCGATCAGCGCCTCCAGCGGCGCGAGCATGCGATCTCGATCACTCATGGACCTAGGACGCTCCCGCGGCGCCGAGCTCATCGCTCGACGCCCGAATCTGAAACGACCGCCGGCTACGGCTGCCCGGGAACTGCCCTGTGGAGCGCGAGCGTCAGGCGTTGCGAGCTTTGCGGAACGGTCTCGGTCGAGGCGACTGCGAGCGCTCGGATGCGGCCGTGGCGGTCGGCGACGCGCGTCGCGGGGATCGTCAGCGTCACCTTGACCGTCGCCGACGTTCCCGGGCGGATGGTGTAGGTCGCGTGGCCGAGCTGGACGACGCGCGTGCGACCCGCCAGCCTCACCGACGCGGCGGTACGCAACGCGAGCCGGCCCCGGCAGTCGTCGCCCGACCCCGACGGGCAGCTCAGCGTGATCGCTGCCGTCGTTCCGCTCCGATGCAACTTCACGGTGCCGCCGAGGATCGTGACTTGGCGGTGCGGCGGAGACGGTAGCGCCGGGCGAGGCGCCGGCGTCGGCGCCGGCGAGGACTCCAGCGGCGGTGCGATCGGCGGTGCGGCGTGGACGACCTCGAAACCGTCGAGGATGTCAAGACCGGGGTCGGCGACGACGGTGTCCTGTCCGGCGCCGCCACGAGCCAGGTCGGGGGCGCCGTCGCGCACGTCGACCAGGTCGTCGCCGTCGTCGCCGGAGACGACGTCGCGACCGCCGCCCGCGCTGATCGTGTCGTTGCCCGAGCCGCCGAAGAGGGTGTCCGGCGAGCCGCCGCCGACCAGCGCGTCATTGCCGGCATCGCCCGCGGCGATCAGCGAGACGGCGTCGAGCGTGCCCGAGATGACCTCGTCGTTTCCGCCCAGCCCGTTGACGTGCAGGCTCTCGCTTGAACCGATGTCAAGTGTGATCGGTGCGAGATTGATGCGTTCGAGCCGGATCCGTGCGCCGTTCTGCTGGACCGTGAACAGGTCGCCGTCCGTCGGCGCGCCGTTGACCTCGACGTCGTCGCGCCCGTCCCCCCCGTCGATCAGGTCGGCGCCGTCGCCGTCGTTCCACACCAGGGTGTCGTCTCCGGCGTTGCCGTCGATCGTGTCGCTGCCGCCGTCGCCGAGGATGCGGTCGTCGCCGCCGCCGCCGTTGAGGTCGTCGGCGCCCTCGCCGCCGCGGATCAGGTCCGGACCCTCGCTGCCGAAGATCGTGTCGGACCCGGTGCCCCCGTCGACGGACAGCCGTGTCAGCCCGCTCACATCGCCGTCGACGTCGAGGAAGTCCGGGCCGCCGAGCCCGTTGACCTGGATGCGCTCGGTCGCGACGTCGAGTCGCGATGTGATCAGGTTCAGGCGCGTGAGCCGCACCCGCCCCGCCACCGGCTCGAGCAGGAACGCGTCGCCCTGTAGCGGCGAGCCGTTCACCTCGAGCTCGTCGTCCCCGCCGTCGCCGTTCATCGTGTCCGAACCGTCCGGGTTGTTCCACACCAGCGTGTCGTCGTCGGCCCCGCCGTTGAGCACGTCGGCGCCCGGCCCGCCCACGAGACGATCGTTGCCGTCGCCGCCGTTGAGCGTGTCGTCGCTGTCCGCGCCGACCAGCACATCGTCGCCGCCCGCGCCGTTGAGCACGACCGCCGCGACCTCGGTACGCGCCGCGACCACGGTCAGCGCATCCGGGCCCCCACTCCCGTTGACGACCACCGTGAACGCGCCGTTGGCGGGCACCGTCTGGTCGCCGTCGCGCGCGCTGTCCCAGTCGGCTCGGCTGTTGAGACCGCCCGTCGGCGTCGTCTGATCGTGCACGAGCAGACCACCCGCCACCGACACCGTCATGATGTTCACCGCCCCGGCCAGGTTCAGCGTCACCGTCGACCCATCGATCGACGCCGAGCTCACGAACGCGTCCGCCGGGTCCTGGCTCACGCCAAGACCGGCCACCATCGCGACCACACCCACCAGCGCAACGCGCAGCTTCCCCCTGACCATGCGCGCATCCTGCGCCGTGCGCACCCCCAGCACAATCAGGGCAGCACCCTGAAGTTTTCGACCCGGGAGACTGTGCTGCGTGGACAACTCGCGGATCGCCGACCGCCTCGAAGCGTTCGCGACCCTGCTCGAACTGGCCGAGGCGAACCCGTACCAGCCGCGGGCCTACCGCCGCGCGGCCGAGACGATCCGGGCGACGCCGGTGCCGATCGAGGAGCTCGTTCGGGCCGGCCGCGTACGCGAGCTGGGCGGCATCGGATCCGGGATCGAGGCGCGGCTGCGCGAGCTGGTGCAGACCGGGGAGATCGCCGAGCAGCTCGAGCTCGAGCGCGACCTCGTGCCCGGGCTCGTCGGCCTGGGCCGCTTCCTCGGCCTGACGACGAGGCGTTCGCTCGAGCTCGCGCGGGCGCTCGGCGTGCGGACGCCGGAGGAGTTCCGCGCGGCGGTGGCGGCCGGGCGGCTGCGGACCGTGGCCGGCGTCGGGCCCAGCCTCCAAGCGCGCGTGATCGACGCACTCGCGCAGGAAGGCCGAGCGCCCGGGGTGACGCTCGATCGGGCGCGCGCGCTCGTGGACGGCATCGCCGCCGCGCTGGATGGCCAGGCGGCGGGCGACGCGCGCCGCTGGCGCGACACGTGCGAGCGGCTCGCGGTGGTCTGCGCGGCCGCCGACCCGGCGCCCGTCCTCGCCCGCTTCCACGCGCTGCCGCAGATCGTCGCGGCGATCGAGCAGCGTGAGCGACGGACGCGCGGGTTGACCGTCGAGGGCGTGCCCGTCGATCTGGTGGTCGCGGCCCCCGAGTGCTTCGGCACCGAGCTCGTGCGCGCCACCGGCTCCGCGGAGTACGTCGCGGCGCTGGAGCCGCTTCCCGCGGCGCCCTCGGAGGCCGGCGTCTACGCGGCGCTCGGGCTGCCCTGGGCTCCGCCGGAGCTCCGCGAGACGCCATTCCGCGGCGCGCCTGGGGCGCTCCTCACCGAGCAGGACATCCGCGGCGACCTGCATTGCCATACGACGTGGTCCGACGGCCGGTCGAGCGTCGAGGAGATGGGCCGCGCGGCTCGCGCGCGCGGCTACGACTATGTCGCGGTCTGCGACCACACGCCGGCCGTCGGCGCCGTGCGAGGGCTGAGCGCCGACGACGTCCGCCGCCAGGCCGAGGAGATCGCGGCCGCGAACGAGCGCCTGGCACCGTTCCGCATCCTGCGCGGGATCGAGTGCGACATCCTGCCCGACGGACGCCTCGACCTCCCGGACGACGTCCTCGCCGAGCTCGACTGGGTGCAGGCCAGCGTGCACGGCGGGCAGCGAATGCCCCGCAAGCAGCTGACCCGGCGCGTGGAGGAGGCGCTGCGCCACCCCGCCGTGCGCTGTCTCAGCCATCCCATGGGCCGGCTCATCGGCCGCCGGCCGGAGAACGCGCTCGACCTCGAGCGGGTGTTCGAGGTCGCGCGCGAGCACGACGTCGCGCTCGAGGTCAACGGCCTCGCCGCCCGGCTCGACCTCAGCGGCGAGCACGTCCGCGAAGCGCTGCGGGCGGGCGTCCGGATCGTGTGCTCGACCGATGCGCACTCCGTGCGCGGGCTCGCGAACATGCCGCTCGCGATCCACACCGCGCGCCGCGGCGGCGCCACGCAGACGGACGTCCTCAACGCGCGGGCGCTCAGCGAGCTCGGGAGGGCGCTATAGGTGTGAGCGACCGCGCACGACGCGGATCTGGGCTCGCGGGTGTCACAGCCGGGAACCGCTCGTTGTCTATGGGTCATGACACGAGAATTGCTGAGCGCGAACGGGACGGCGATCGACACAGATGGGTGACAGGGAGCTCGAGGCGCTGCGGCGGCATGGGTTCGCCGTGGCCTACCGGATGCTGGGCAGCGTCTCGGAAGCCGAGGACGTGGCCCAAGAGGCGCTCCTGCGCCTGACGCGCCAGGACGGCCCGATCGACGAGCCGGCCGCCTGGATGACGACCGTGGTGACGCGGCTCTCGATCAACGTGCTCAAGTCGGCGCGGGCCCGTCGCGAGTCGTATGTCGGGCCGTGGCTGCCGGAGCCGCTGCTCGAGGACCCGTCGCCCGGCCCGGCTTCGCGCGCGGAGCTCGCGGATTCGCTGTCGCTGGCCCTGCTCGTGCTGCTGGAGCGGCTGACCCCGGTCGAGCGGGCGGCCTACCTGTTGCGCGAGGTGTTCGGGTACGAGTACGCGGAGATCGCCGAGATCATCGAGCGCACCGAAGTGAACTCGCGTCAGCTCGTGACACGCGCGCGCAAGCATCTCGAGGCCGGCCGCCCGCGCTTCGACGCCGACGAGGAGGCCCGCGACGCGTTGCTGGAACGGTTCCTCGCGGCCGCCGAGGAGGGCGACCTGGCCGCGCTGGAGGAGCTGCTGGCCAAGGACGCCGTGCTGTACGCCGACAGCGGCGGCAAGGCGATGGCGCCGCGGGAGCCGCTCGTCGGCGCCGCGCTGATCGCGCGGTTCATGGCCGCCGTGGCACAGGTGCGCCCACGTGCCGGTGAGTTCGAGAGCCGGCGGGTGAGGGTCAACGGCCAGCCCGGCCGCGTGCTGCGAGGCCCCGCCGAGCCGCCGCTCGAGGAGGCCGACGGGCGCGCCGCCGAGCAGGCGGTCGCGCTCCTGCGCTCCGACGACGTCGACGCCGAGCAATTCGCGGAGCTCGTCAAGCGCGCGCGCAACGCCGCCGACGAGCGCGCGCCCCGAGCCGATGAGACGACACTGCGGGTCTGGAGCGTGCTCACCGTCGATGTCGTCGACGGCCGCATCCAGACCGTCCGGATCGTGCGCAACCCCGACAAGCTCGGCCACCTATGAGCGTTGTCAACGACCCGCGGGCCGCGCACAAGGACGCCTGCCGACGCTTTCACGCGGCGGTGAACACCGGCGATCCGGAGCTCATCTCGAAGACGATCGACGAGGTGTTTCACCCGGACGCGCTTATCCGCACCCCCGTGCCGATCGACCTGACGGGCGCGGCAATCGTCAAGGAGGTGTTCGCGAGGCTCCGGCGCGCCTTCCCCGACCTTCACGTCGCGATCGAGGACCTGATCGCCGAGGGCGACAAGGTGGTCAGCCGCAACGTGGTCACGGGGACCCACCAGGGCGACTACCTGGGCCTGCCGGCGACCGGCAGATCCGTCACCTACAACGAGATCTTCATCCTGCGCTTCGTCGACGGGAAAGTCGCCGAGACCTGGGGAGTCGTCGACGTCCTGTCGCAGATGATGCAGCTCGGGCTGGTCGAGCCGATCGCCTGACCGTCCCCGGCTCAGCTGCCGGTGCCCGTGTAGAACGCCGTCGTGCGCTCCCCGGCGGCGCGTGCCTCGGACGCTTCGGTGCCGGCGGCGATGCTCGCGTCGGCCCAGCCGCGGCTGCTGCGGGTGATGAACTCGGCGCCGTCGGGCGAGCCGGCCCAGGCGGCGCTCTCGACCGGGTCGTTGCTCAGGCCCGTGGCGAGGTGACGTCCCAGGCCTGCGAGCGCGAGGTCCCAGCCGACGCCCACGGCACCCGGGCCATATTGCAGCCAGCGCTCGTCCTCGACGCGGGCGACGTGCTCGAGCGTGAACCGGGTCCGGCCGTCGCCGTCGGGCTCGAGCCGCAGCTCGATCCAGGTCAGCTCGGAGCCGTACTCCCACGTCGCGGCGAACGAGCGCGGCGGATCGCAGCGTTCGATCGTGCCACCCGCGTTGCCCTCGAGCTGGTAGCGGCCGCCGACGCGCAGGTCGCCCGAAACCGGCAGAAACCAGCGCGCGATCCGCTCGGCCGACGTGCACGCGTCCCAGAGCTCCTCGGGCGTCGCAGCGTAGCTCTGACGCATGGTGACCACCCGAGCGGTGCCCGCGGCGAGCACGCGCTCGCCGACGATGCGCTCGACTGCGTTGATCTGGTGATCGACGTCGATCATCCTCGTTCCTCCTGTTCCGGTGTGTGCGGCGCGCCCCTGCGCCCGCGCGCGAGCTCGGTCTCCAGGGCCATCAGCGGCGGCGTCCAGAAGCGCCGGAAGCGGCCGAGCCATTCGTCGACGTCGCGCAGCGGCTCGTGGCGGACGGCGTACAACCGGCGCGTGCCCTCGGGCCGCACGCTCGCGAACCCATGCTCGCGCAAGACCTTCAGGTGCTGCGACACGGCGGGCTGCGAGATGCCGAACTCCTCCCGGATGACCGCACAGACCTCGCCCGAGGACCGCTGTCCGCCGGCCAGCAGCTCCAGGATGCGGCGGCGGACCGGGTCACCGAGGACGTCGAACGCGTGCACCTCCGAGTTATACAACGAGCGGCTTATATATGTCCAGCCTTATATCCACGTCACGCGAATCTGACGATCGGCCCCTCCCCCGCGAGTGCGCGGTGGCACCACTCGAGCACCGCGTCGGCGGCGGCTCTGCGGGTCATCTCCGTCGTGTCGATGCGCTCTATCCGCCAGCTCGGGGTGAGACTGATCAGGCGGTCCCAGCGCATCTCGTCCCAACCCCCGGTGGAGAGGACGTGCGGCATGTGGAGCGGGTCCTCAGCGTGCCGGCGCATCCACTCGGCGAACGCCTGGTGATGAGGCAGCAGCGCCGGATCGTCGCCGCGCACCGCCAGACGCGCGGCCTGCGCCGCGGGGGAGAGATCCAGCAGGCAGATCGCGAGCCCGTCCAGCGCCACGGCGGAGGGCGCGGCGACGACCTCGCCGGCCGCCACAGGGTCGCCTGAGAGGAGCAGGTGTCGCCCGGACTCCTGCAACTCGAGAGCGCGGCGAACGACCGCCTCGGTCGCGCACTGCCTCCACTCCAGCGTCGGCAGCGGGGGGATCGCGACGATCTCTGCGAGTTCCATGCATTCGACGCTCGGCGAGAGCTCCGGCTCGATCAGCGCTCGCACCGTCGACTTCCCGGCGCCGCTGGCGCCGGTTACCAAGAGGAACACGCCGGGAACTATCGCAACGGTCCAGGTGCGGCGCCGTGGCCGGTCGCAGCCTCGCGCCCTGGTGCGGGTCGCGCCAGGTGCGAGACCTCTGCATAGGATGGCGACGGCTCATCGGTTCACCATGACTCCCTCACTTCGCCTACGTACGCTCGCGCTCGGCCGTCGCTGGCAGCGCAGGCTCCACTGGTTCGCCGGGGCGGTCGGGATCATTCTGCTCGGCGCCGGCGTGGCGGCGCTGTTCACGACAACCCGCGACACGCGCAGCGCGTTCCTGCTCACCCTCGGTCTGGCGCTGGTGCTGTTCGCGCTGCTCCGGGGGCGCATTCAGCTCGAGGGCTTCGAGATCCTCGGCGCCAAGGCCCGCGTCCGCGACGTGGTCAAACGCCGGCTCGAGCTCGCCGAGTCCTCCGCACGCGTGCAACCGGCAGACCCCGCGGCACTGCGCCACGAGGCCGCCGTGCTGCAGCAGCTGGTCGGGCTCCACGGGCTCTACGAGCACATACGCCGTGTCGAGCCGCCGGGCCCGCGGCGGACCGCGGTGCTCGGCCAGCTGGCCTCGCGAATGCAAGCCGCTGGGCGCGATGCGGAATTCGATCCGGCCGAAGTGATCGTCTGGTTTCACCAGGGAACCGACGCTCTGCGCGTGATCGCGCTGAACCTCATGCTCGCCGATGAGCGCTACCGCGACTTCCTCGCGGTGGTCCACACGATCGACGCGCCGCACAGCCTCTTCGAGCAGTACTACGGCCTGTTGCTGGCGCAGGCGATGCTACCCGAGCTCGACACGCTCGAGCGGTCCCTGCTGGGCGACGCGATCGCACGCGCGCGCCGGAAGCGACGGTTCAGAAGGGACGCTCCGCTCGCCGCGCTGAGCCAGCGCCTTCTTGATCAACTCGACATCAGCGGCGCGTGATGGAGATCGACCCGGCCGTCTGGGAGGCGTGGCGCGAGGAGTTCGAGGAGAACGGCGCCGAGAGCGCGCTGACGCTCGCGCTCGACTCCCCGGTCGACCCGCGCGCGCTCGCCGGCGCACTGAATACCGCGCTGCGCGAGGTCGGCGCGGAGTTCGACAAGCTCGCGGGACGCCCCGAGCTCGAGTACAACCCGCCGCTGTTCGGCGGCTGGGACTGGCTGCGCACGCCCGACGGAGTGATCGTCACGGTCTACGAGTCCGACGACTTCGCGCTCGGCGACGACACTGCCTACTCACTTGACTCCGGCTCGTTCGTGCGCGTCCCGTGGAGGGGCGATGCTTTCGAGCAGATCTTCGACGCGGTCGACCGCCGCCAACGCGCCTGGCTGGTCGGCGCCGCGCGCGGGGGCGGCCGCCGCTTCGCGGCCGAAGGCTCGGCGGGCACGCTCAGCGCGTTCGGAACCCGCGTCACGGCAGACGCCTGGCAGGCCGAGCTCGCCCGGCTCCTCGCCTGGCTGCGCGAGCACGCCGGCGCGATCACCTACGCCCGCGCCGTGCGCGGCTGGAGCACCTGGCCGCGACGCGCGCACGATCGCCCGCGCGGCCCGGGGCAGACCGGCGAAGCCTTCGAGGACCTCTGGATACCGGACGCGTTCGGCGCGCAGCTGCTCGGGCCGAGCTTCGACGGCCGCGTCCCGTCCACGTCGCTCTGGCGCACGGAGCGCCTCGGAGCCGCGACGCTGCTCGTCCCCGCACAGCCCGAGCGGTGGTTCGCCGCCGGCGGTGCCCCACGCGACCTCGAACGCGCGAGGGCGCAGCTCGCCCCGCTCCTCTACACGCAGGGTGCCGAGGCGCCGTGACGCGCCCAGCGTCGGACGGTTGCCTACCAGCGCTGGTGCACGTACGGCGCGATGCGCTCCTCGTAGACCGCGCGCACGCGTTCGAGCGTCGCGTCGTCGAGCGGCGCAAGCTCGTCGGCGGCGGCGTTGGCGCGCGCCTGCTCCGGGGAGCGGGCGCCAGGGATGACGGTCGTCACCGCCTCGTGCATCAAGATCCAGCGCAGCGCGAACTGCGCCAGCGTGGCGTCGCCGGACACGAGCGGCCGCAACTCGTCGACGGCGTCCAGACCGACCTCGAACGGCACGCCGGCAAACGTCTCGCCGACGTCGAACTGATCGCCGTGGCGGTTGAAGTTCCGATGGTCGTCGGCGCCGAAGGTGGTCTCACGCGTGTACTTGCCCGAGAGCAGCCCCGAGGCGAGCGGGACCCGCACGATCAGGCCCACCCCACGCCGGACGGCCTGCGCGAAGAACAGGCCGGCCGGTCGCTGGCGAAATGGGTTGAAGATGATCTGCACCGTCGCGACACCGGGGTACTCGATCGCCTTCAGCGCCTCCTCGACGCGCTCCACGCTCACGCCGTACTGCGCGATCCGACCCTCTCGGACCATTTCGTCGAGATCCTCGAACACGTCCGGGCGGTAGTAGAGGCCGGTCGGCGGGCAGTGCAACTGGACCAGCGGCAGCGTGTCCAGCCCGAGGTTCTCTCGCGAGCGGTCGTTCCACTCCCGGAAGTGGCGCGGCGAGTAGTTCTCGACGGTCTGCTCGAGCCGGCGCCCCATCTTGGTGGCGACGAACAGCCCCGCGTCCGGTCGCTCTGCCAGCAGGCGGCCGACGAGCCGCTCGGAGCGGCCGTCGCCGTAGACGTCGGCGGTATCGAAGAACGTCACGCCGCCGTCCACGGCCGCGTGCAACGTCTCCATCGCGGCGCTCTCGGCGACCTCACCCCAGTCGGCACCGATCTGCCAGGCGCCGAACCCGATCTCCGAGACGTCGCGGCCAGTCTTCCCCAGCGTGCGCGTATGCATCGCGGGGGATGCTATTTAGGCGGCGGTCTCGCGGTGTGGCAGCTTCCAACCCGGCCGCGGGAAGTGGCAGGTGTAGCCGTTCGGGTAGTGCTGGAGGTAGTCCTGGTGCTCGGCTTCGGCGTCCCAGAAGGGGACGGCCTCGCTGAGCTCGGTCACCACCTTGCCGGGCCACAGTCCTGAGGCCTCGACGTCGGCGATCGTGTCCTCGGCCACCTGGCGCTGCTCGTCGCTCGTGTAGAAGATCTCCGACCGGTAGCTGGAGCCGACGTCGTTGCCCTGCCGGTTCTTGGTCGTCGGGTCGTGGATCTGGAAGAAGAACTCGAGGATGTCCCGGTAGGAGATGCGCGCGGGGTCGAAGACGATCTCGACCGCCTCCGCGTGACCGGGATGGTTCCGGTAGGTCGGGTGGTCGTTCTCCCCACCGGTGTATCCGACCTTGGTGGAGACGACTCCATCCCGGTGGCGCAGCAGCTCCTGTACGCCCCAGAAGCAGCCTCCCGCGAGGATGGCGGTCTCCGTGTTCTCGCGCATCGCGCTCTCCTTCTTCCGACGCTCGGTGTTCGGTCCAGTCTGAGGCATTCAAGCGGACTCCGAGAAGGTCGCGCGGATCGACGCGGCCACGTGCGCCGGCTCGGCGTCCACCGTGCTGAGGACGAGGTCGACGCCGGACAGCGCCGCCGCAGACCCGGCGAGCGTTTCCGCGGCGTCGAGCAAACGCGGAAGGCCGACCCAGTCCGGCGGTTCCCGACGCGCGATGCGCTCGCGCAACACGGCGGCCGGCGCATCGAGTCCGACGAGCAGCACGTCGTCTGACGCCAGCGCGCCGCGCAGGCGCGCCAAGTACGCGTCGTCGACGACGGTCGCACAGACCACCAGCAAGGGGTAGCCGCGGCGGCGGAACGATCCGGCGACGAACTCGAGGTGCGCGAACGCGGCATCGTCGTCAGGCCACGGATGCACGAGCGCCAAGGCCTCGACCTCGACCGCCGCATACCGCACGTCGTCGGCTTCGAGCAGGTTCATCAGCGCCGTCAGCACCGTCGTCTTGCCGGTTCCTGGCGGGCCGGTCAGCACGATCACTCGCACGACACCAAGTCTGGCGATCTCGCGGGCGCTCGTCCTCACCGACGAGCGGTTCGCGGTTACTCGCCGTCGTGGCGGAGCGTGATCCAGAGCGCTTCGGCGACCGCCACGCGGTGGCCGTGAGCGTCGTGGATCGCCGAGCGCGCGCGGTGCTTGCGCCCTTCGCTGGCGATCGGCCACGCGGTGAGCACGTAGTCGCGCTCAGGTTCGACCCGGCCCGTGAGGCCGGCCGTCATCGACGCCAGCACGGCGCGGGTTCCGGGCGGCATGCAGGCAAAGCCGGAGGGGCAGTCGAGTGCGGCCCAGACGAAGCGCGGGTCGACCGCGCCGTCGAGCGCGAGGTCTGCGGGCGGCCGCCAGTGGCACGCCAGCATGCCGTCGTCGCCGAAGGGCCCCGGGAAGATGCGCAAGCCGTCATCGGCTCGCAGCGGGCCGCACACGAAGCACGTCGGGAAGGGGTGGCGTCCAGGATCCCGGCCCGCGTAGGCTTCGGCGGCGCGCGCAGCGTCAGTCACGCTCGGCGGGGCGGGAGCGTCGACCTCGAGCCATTCCACGTGGCCCTCCGCGACCGTCGTCTCCCCCGCGCGCAGCCGCACGACGCCGTCAGCGCTACGGCGCCGCTCGAGCGGCGCGTCGAGCGGCGGCGGGTGAAACAGCCGCACGCAGGCGTTCGGCCCGACCGCTGCGGCAACGACCCCACACGCATAGCCGCCGTTGGCCGTGCCGGGCGGACCGTTGAACCGCCGGGCGATGGTGACCTCGTCAAACATCATCGGAGGCCCACCGCCCGCTCCGCGGCCGCCGCACCCTCGACGAGCTCGGCCAGCTGATCCTCCGGTGCACCGGGAGGGAGCACGAGCTGGACGCTGTCCGCTCCGGCGTCCCGCCATGCCCGGATGAGCTCGGGAAGCTCGTCGTAGGTGCCGAACATCGTGACCTCCCGAGCGAGTTCCTCGGCGGTCGCCGGAAGTTCCTGGGTCGCCGCCTGCAGCGCCTGGACGGTCTGCGCGCTGGAGAAGCGCCCGAGCAGCCGCGGATAGATCGGCCCCATCCGGGTGGCGTACGTCGACAGCCACCACGAGGCCATCCGGCGCGCCGTCTCGAGGTCCGGGCCGAGCGCCACCGGCACGGCGACCGTGACGCGTGTGGGGCATGGCGCCTCGGCGCGCGCCTGGCCCTCGTCGAGCAGCGCGCGGCCGTCCGACAGGCGCTCGCGCGCCCACAGGAACGGCGCCCACTCGTCCGCCAGTTCGCCCGCGACTCGGATCGACTCGTCCGACAGCGCGGCGAGCGCGATCGGGACCGGGACGTCCGGGGTCACCCCGAGCCGCAGCGACCGGGCGCCCGACGCGGGGAGCGGTAGGCGCTCGCCCGCGAGCAGCGCCCGGACCCCGACCAGTGTCTCGCGCACCCGCGCGACCGGGCGCTCCCAGCGCAGGCCGTGCAGGCCCTCGGTCAGTGGCGGACTACCGGCCCCGAGGCCGAGCGAGAACCGCCCGCCGGAGAGCCGCTGCAGGCCGGCGGCGGCGAGCGCGATGCTCGCCGGCGTCCGCCCCCACACCGAGATCACGCCGGTGCCGACCCCGATCCGCGAGGTCTCCATCGCCACTTCCGCGAGCACGACCGTGGCGTCGTGGCTCCACGCCTCCGCGACCTGGACGCGGTCGAGACCGAGAGCATCGGCCTGCCGCGCGAGCCGCACGATCGTGTCGACGCGCGTTTCGAAAGGAGTGAACGCGACGCCCGTCGCTGAAATGGTCATCGCCGGCGATGGTGCCGCCGCGCGTCCCGCGCGACAATCGGGACCGCACCCCGAAGTTTGTGCGCGGCGGTCCGTCAGGCCGGGACGCCGAACCGCGGGAGCAGGGCGGGGTCGAGAAACGCCTGGATCGCCACGATCAACCCGTCCTCGATCTCGAGCACGCTGATCCCGTACGGCGACCACATGCCAGCTTCGCCTCGCAGCTCGATCGTCACGGCGGGCCGTCCGTTCGCCCAGGTCGGCCTGTGCCGTACTCGTGCCAGATCGCCGTCGGCGGCCCGGAGGAAGAAGCGCGCGATCTCCAGACCACCGCGCACCGGCGGCTGCGGCGGCATCCGGAGCATCGCGTCCTCGCGCAGCAGCGCCACCAGCCCGTCCATGTCGGCGTGCTCGAACGCGGCCACATAGCGGCCGAGCAGCTCGCGCTCAGCGGGACCGGGTGACGGGCGGATCGTCTCGGGCAGATGCTGCTCGATCGTGCCGCGTGCCCGCTGCAGCGCGCTGTTGACCGCCGCGACGGTTGACTGCAGGACCTCGGCGACCTCCGGGGCGGTCCAACCGAGGACATCGCGGAAGATCAACACGGCACGCTGGCGTCCGGGCAGCTCCTGGATCGCGCGCAACAGCGCCAGCTCCATCCCCTCGCGGATCGCGTAACGCGCAGCCGGGTCATACGTCGGCGACGCCGTCTCATCCGACCGCCGGTCTGGGAAGGGATCGACCGGTTCCGGCCGGCGTGGCCGGCGCTCGAGCTCGTCCAGACAGGCGTTCGTCGCGATCCGATACAGCCACGTCTGAAACTGCACCCTGGGCTCGAAGCGGTCGAGCGCCCGCCAGGCCCGGAGCAGCGTCTCCTGCGCCAGGTCCTCGGCATCCTGCGCGGACCCCAGCATCCGATAGCAATGCACCTCGAGCGCGTGCCGGTACGGCTCGACGAGCCGGCGGAACGCCCGCTCATCCCCGGCCTGCGCGGCCGCCAGCAGGAGACGCTGATCCATGTCCTCGCTACGCGGCGGTCGGCTCGGCTCGGACCAGTGCAGCGTTCTGGCGCTCGAGGTCCTTCGCCACGCCCGCGCGCCAGCCCTCGGCCAGCGACTGCGACAGCGGGTCGGGGAAGATCTCCTCCTCACCCCGCACCACGCCGTCCAGGGTGGCCCGCGCCACGTCCTCGGGCGGCGTCTTCGGGATCTCGAGCGCCCGCACCATGTCGGTGTCGATCGGACCGGGCATGACGGCGTGCACGCGCACGCCCTGTCCAGCCAGCAGCGCGCGCAGCGACTGCGTGACCGACAGCGAGGCCGCCTTCGAGACCGAATAGGCCGGGAGCACCGGCACCGCGGCCACCGCGCCGAGCGACACGACGTTCACGACGGCTCCGCGGCTGCGCGTCAGCGACGGCAGGAACGCCTGCGTGACGTCGAGGGTCCCGTACAGGTTGACCGCCAGGTGCTGCTCGAACGCGGAGCGATCGCTGAGGTCATCGGCGACGGACACACCGGCGTTGTTGATCAGGATGTCCAGGGACTCGACATTGTCCACCGCCTCCTGGATCTGCGCCGCGTCGGTCACGTCCAGCGTCAAGGGCGTGACACGTTCATCCGCGACGACCATCGGTTGGCGCGAGGCGGCGTACACGCGCTTCGCGCCCCTCCTCAGGACTTCGTCGACCAGCGCCCGGCCCAGGCCGCGATTGGCCCCGGTCACCAGCACCGTCTTGTCTGCGATTGCCAAGGACATCGTTGCGTCTCCGTTGCTGAGGTTTGCGTCGGGCACCACGTCAAACGGCCGACGCCATGCAAACTCATCGACGGGTGACGCTCTCCTTCTTGGCGGCGTCGGCCGGGTAGTCGCTCGACGGCGCCTTCTTGCCGCCGCCGCAGGTACCGGCCGCGGGCTTGTCGTCGAGGTGGATGTTGCACGCCTCGAGCGTCGCCTTGCCCGCGTCGGTCTGACTCAGCTCGAGCACCTTGCCCTTGACGGCGGCCGGCGAGTTCGCGACGTCCACGCCGTGCGCCTTCAGGCACGAGTACAAGCGGGCGAAGCCGGAGTCCCGGCCGCCGCTGCCGCACGCATCGAGCGCCGCGCGGATCGTGGCGTCGTCCTGGTGCTGGCCGACCCATTGCTTGAGCCCGGCGCCGTCGAGCCCCGCGGGTACGTCGACGCCGTGCGCCGTCAGACACGAAGTGACCTTGGCGAGCGCGGGGTCCTGCTGGTCGCCGCCGCTCTGCGCGACGGCGGGGATGGTGATCGCCGCGGCGACCGCGGCGGCCGCGACCATGGCCGCGAGCGTGGTGGGAATCCGCTTCATGCCGTCAGTCCACCGCGCGGGTCTGACTGCCCCGGGTCGCAATCATGAACATCTGTGGAAATCGCGTCCCGCCGGGCCTCGCTCGCGCGAGACTTGCGGCGTGTCCACCGTGCTGCTCGTCGAGGACGAGCCGGAGATCGTCGGCCTGCTGGGCGACTTCCTGGGCGTCGAGGGCTTCGGCGTGGTCAGCGCGGGCGACCCGCGGGCGGCGATTGAGGCGCTGGACGCGCACGAGATCGCCTGCGTGCTGCTCGACGTGATGCTGCCCGGCGGCTCGGGCTTCGAGGTCTGCCGCCGGATCCGCGAGCGCTCGGACGTGCCGCTGCTGTTCCTCAGCGCGCGCGGCGAGGACGAGGACAAGCTGCGCGGGCTGGCGCTCGGCGCCGACGACTACATCGTCAAGTCGGCGACCCCCGCGGAGGTCGTCGCCCGCGTGAAGGCCGTGCTGCGGCGCACGCGCCGCCCGGACGGCGTGCTCGAGGTGGACGCCGCGGCTCACGAGGTGCGGCTGCGCGGCGAGGTGATCGCGGTCACCGCGCGTGAGTTCGAGGTGCTCGCGGTGTTCGCCGACCACCCGCGGCAGGTGCTCACGCGCGATCAGCTCTTCGAGCGCGTCTGGGGCTCGTGGGGCGACCGCAGCATCGTCGCCGTCTACGTCCGCCGCCTGCGCGACAAGCTCGAGGACGAGCCGCGCCGGCCGCGGCTGCTCGTGACCGTGTGGGGCGTCGGCTACCGCTTCGACCCGCCGTGACGCTCTCGCTGCGGATCTGGCTCGCGCTCGGCCTGGCGCTGATCGTCGGCATGCCCGCGCTGGCGTTCGCCGGCGCGTGGGCGGCGGCGGGGAGCTGGCAGGCGGGGCGCGAGCGCGACCGCTACCGGTCGGCTCTGGACCTGCTGCAGACCTCACCGCTCGACACGCAGGCGCAGCGCGACACGGTCACCGCGCGGCTCGCGGACCTCGGCGTCGAGGGGCAGGTCGCCTTCGGCGGGGCGATCATCGACAAACAGCAGATGCTGTCGGCGCCGTTGATCCAGACCAGCGGTCTCTCCGGCGTCAAGTCAGGGATCGACAAGCAGCACCTCCAGAACGACTACATCATGGAGGAGGTCCCACTCGAGAACGCCAAGGGCACGCTGTTCGTGCGGCGCGAGAGCGCGGCGGCACGGGTCGCGATCGCCATGGGCGCCGGAGCGCTGGCGCTCGGCGCGGCACTCGCGCTCGCCATCACGCTGCTGCGGCGGTGGGTCCTGCGCCCGCTCGCGCGGCTCGCGTCGGACGCCGACCGCGTGGCCGGCGGCGAGCTGGCGATCGAGCCGGTCGCGACCCGCGCGCGCGAGGTCGCGCAGGTCGGCGACGCGCTGCACGGCATGGCGAACGGGTTGGCCAGCGCGCTCGGCGCCTCCGCGGCCGCCGAGCGCGAGCGGCGCTTCCTGCTCAGCGCGATCGCCCACGACCTGCGCACGCCGCTGTTCATCCTGCGCGGCTCGCTCGAGGCGGCCGAGCACGGGATCGGCGACGGGCACCTGGCGCGTGCGCAGGCCAAGGCCGCGCACCTCGATCGCCTGATCGGCGAGCTGTTCGCGTTCAGCCGCGCCGAGTACGCGGGCGCCGGCGACGAGACCGTCGACGTGGCGGCGCTCGCGACCCAGGCCGCCGAGGCGGCGGGCGCGTACGTGCACGCGCCGGAGCCGGTGTGGGTGCGGGGCGATCCGGCCGCCGTGCAGCGCATCCTCACGAACCTGATCGACAACGCGGTGCGCCACGGCGGCCCGCGCGTCGACGTCAGCGTCCGCAACGGCGGCGACGTGCGCGTCGAGGTCGCCGACGACGGGGCCGGCTTCGCCGAGGTCGACCGGGCCTTCGAGCCGCTCTTCCGCAGCGATCGAACCGGCGGCGCCGGGCTCGGCCTCGCGATCGCCCGCCGGCTCGCCCGCGCACACGGGGGCGACGTGACCGCCGCCAACCGCCCAGGCGGCGGAGCGGTCGTCACGCTCGTGCTCGCCCCGGCGCCGTAGCGTGTCCCGCATGCCGCACGACCACGCCCATGGGGGCGCCTTCGACGTCGAGCGCGTTGCCGCCGCCCTCGAGGTGGAGGGCGAGTTGACCGCGCGCCTCGCCGACGAGGCGATCGCGCTCTGCGCTGACGGGTTCGCGGCGGCCGGCACCACGGTCCGCCGCGTCATCGACCTCGGATGCGGGCCAGGTGTCGGGACGGCACTGCTCGCGGAGGCATTCCCGTCGGCCTGCTCTGCGTGCTCGAACGCGCGGACCCGATGGTCGTTCGACTCGCGGACGACCTCGGGCGCCCCGGTATCTGGGACCGCCTCGAAGCCGCCCGTTCCGAATGGTTCGAGCGGGCACGATCGACGCTGCCGGGCGCGCTGAACGCCGAGCGCTACCCCAGCATGCTCGCCTCCGCCGGGCTCGACGTCCTCGTCGCCCAGACGCTGAGCGGCACCGTCACGGCGCCCGACGACGGCGCGACACGCGCGTTCCTTCGAGATCACCTGCGGCGATCGATGCGCGACCTGGCGGGCGTCGCCGACGCAGCCGACCTCGCGGCAGCGCTGCATCGCGGTGCTCGCTGGGCCGGCGCCGCGATCACCTCGACCCGCAAGCTGTTCATCGCGAGCGCGATCATGTAGCGATGAGCCCTATCGAGCTCGCGCCGGTCGATCACGTCGAGATCACGATCCTCGTGGACAACCTGACCGATCCGTTGCTCGTCGACCGCGACGCCGTCACCCGCGTCAACTGGCCCAAGGCGCTCGCCGGCGCCCTGGCGACCGCTACCTCGCGGACCAGCCCGCTCAGCGGCGTGCCGGACGCATTGATCGCCGAACCCGGATTCTCGGCACTGGTGCGCATCGACAGGGGCGGGCGCCGGCGCACCCTCTTGTTCGACACCGGGGTGTCCCCGAACGGCATGGTCGAGAACATGCGCCGACTCGGCATCGCCCCAGCCGAGATCGAGGTGGTCGTGCTCAGCCACGGCCACTGGGACCACGTGACCGGGATCGAAGGCCTGGCCAGATCGCTCGGCGCAGCGCAGATGCCGGTGATGATCCACCCCGAGTTCTGGAACCGGCGGCGGATCCGCTTCCCCGGCCTCGAGCCTGCACAACTGCCCGCGACCAGCCGCTCCGCGCTCGAGGACATGGGCTTCACGATCATCGAGGACCGTCAACCCTCATTCCTGCTCGACGGGGCAGCGTTGATCACCGGCGAAGTCGACCGCACCACGAGCTTCGAAACCGGCTTTCACGGCCATGAGGCACTACGCCACGGCGCGTGGCACGCCGACCCGTTGATCCTCGACGATCAGGCGCTCGTGCTCAGCCTCGGCGAGCGCGGACTCGTGGTCATCAGCGGCTGCGGTCACGCCGGCATCGTCAACACCGTCCGCTATGCGCAGAAGCTCACCGGCACCGGCGCGATCGCCGCGATCATCGGCGGCTTTCACCTCAGCGGCCCCATGTTCGAGCCAATCATCGACCCGACCGTCGACGCGCTCGCCGCCCTCTCCCCCGCGCTGCTCGTTCCCGCCCACTGCACCGGATGGAAAGCCGTGCAACGCATCGCCACACGCCTCCCCGACGCCTTCGCCATCAGCACCGTCGGCACCACCATCACGCTCTAAGACGCGCGACCGACTCGGCGCGAAGTGGACCCCCGCCCCGTGCGCGATAAGTTCGGGGTCGATCCCCGATTGCGCTGGTGGCCGCGCTGCCAGGACACTCGTGGCGTGTTGTTCAGATTGCTCTCCGGCATTCTGGCGGCCACGTTCCTGCCGCTCGGCGTGACGTTCGTGGTCGTGGGTCTCGTGGTCGACCATCCCGACCGCGGCCGGCCTATGGCCTTCGTCTACATCGGCGTGCCGTTCGCGCTTGCCGGTCTCGGCCTCGCGATCGCGTTCGTCGTGCTGCAGTATCGGGAGGTCGGGCGTCGCCGCAGGCGACGGCAGGGTCTGCGGGCCGCCGCCGAGGTCGTTCGCGCCGACATCAACTGGCATGTACGCGTGAATGGTCGGCCGATGCTGCGGCTCAGCGTGCGTCTGCCCGGTGCGATCTCCGGGGATGGCATCGTCAGCGGCACGTTTGCGGTCGGGGACGGACCGATGCCCACACAGGGCACGCGGATGGACGTCCTCTACGACCCCTCGGACCCGTCGAACTTCGAGCCCGTCCGGATGACCATGAGGCACTGAGGGCGCAGGAACGCGATCGGGCGCGGAGCGGCTTCGATCCGATCGGGTTCGGTCACCGCACTGGTCCCTGTAGTGTCGCGTCATGTCAGCGCCGTGGCGCCGTGCGTGCCGGTGGACCGCCGTATCGGCGGTCGCGGCGAGCCTGTGTGCGGCGCCGGCGGCAGCGACGGTTGCGGGCACGAACGGTCGGCTCGCGTTGGTCCGCACCGGCGGTCCGTCGCCGGCGATCGAGTCGGTCGCCGCGGACGGAACCGGGCAGTCCGGGCCGCTGTCCAGCGGGAGGTCCCCGGCGTGGTCGCCGGACGGGGCAAGGATCGCCTATTCCGCGACGGCGTCCGGCGCGTCGCAGATCTTCGTGATGGACGGCGACGGCGGTCACCCGACGCAGCTGACGCATGAGACGGCGGCGTCCGGGGCGAGCGATCCGGCGTGGTCGCCGGACGGGAGGCGGATCGCGTTCACCCGGGCCATTGCCGGGGCCGGGTCGCAGATCGCGATCATCAACGCCGACGGGAGCGGTGAGACGGCGCTGACTCCGGCGTCGACGGCGAGCGACGCCCGGGCGAACTGGTCGCCCGCCGGCGCGAGGATCGCGTTCGACAGCACGCGCTCCGGGCGGGGTGAGGTGTGGGTGATGAACGCGGACGGGTCTTCGCCCACGCAGCTCACGACCGACCCGGAGGGTGCCTTCAGCGCCTGGCCGAACTGGTCGCCGGACGGGTTGCGGATCGCGTTCGAGTCCAACCGCGACACGTTGTCGCGCAATAACTTCGCGAACGGGGCCGAGATCTATGTGATGCCGGCGGACGGCAGCGCGCCGGTGCGGCTCACGCACGATGCCGCCTCCGACGAGCGCCCGAGCTGGGCGCCCGACGGCACCCGGCTCGCCTATTCGCATGTCACGCTCGCCGCCAACGGCACGCTCACCGGGGTGCAGGTCTTCGTGATGCAACCCGACGGAAACGGCCAGCACGTTGTCGTGCCGAACGCGACGGAGCCGGACTGGCAGACCACAGAGCCCGACACCGACGGCGACGGGCTGCCCGACGAATGGGAGACGCACGGCGTGGACTCCGACGGCGACGGCCGCGTCGACCTGGACCTGCCGGCGATGGGCGCCGACCCGCGCCAGAAGGATGTGTTCGTCGAGATCGACGCGATGCCGGGCGACGAGCTCCGGCAGGCGGCCATCGACGATGTCGTCGCCGCCTTCGCCGCGGCGCCGGTGGGCAACCCCGACGGCACCAGCGGCGTCGAGCTGCACGTCGACAACGGCCCCGGATCGGTGATGAATCCACGTACGGGCGAGCAGTGGGGCGCACGCTCCGAGCAGGATGCGGTCCCGCACGCGGCCGTGCTGGGCGCCGACGACGCGGCGGGCGACTACGACTGGTCCGCGTTCGACGCGTTGCGCGTGCAGCACCTCTCCGCGAACCGCGAGCCGGCCTTCCACTACGTGATCGCCGCGGACGCGTTCGACGCGGCCGGCCATTCGGGCATCTCGCGCGGCACGCCCGGCAGCGACCTCATCATTTCGCTGGGCCGCATCTGTCACCCGAGGCTCTCCAGCTGCACCGACCTGGCGCAGGCGGGGACGTTCATGCACGAGCTCGGTCACAACCTGGGTCTCAAGCACGGCGGCGGGGACGACCGCAACCACAAGCCGAACTACCTGTCGATCATGAACTACACGTTCCAGTTGAGCGGGCTGCCGCGCACCGACGGGACGTCGACGCTCGACTACAGCCGCTTCGCCGTCGGCGTCGACGAGTCGCAACTGAACGAGCAGGCCGGGTTCGGCGTGGCGGCCGGCGCGCCGGCGGCGAGCTACCTGACGCTCGGCCCCTGCCCGGGGGCGTCGCTGTGGGTGCTGGACGGCCCAGTCGACTTCGATTGTGACGGCGTGGCGGCGCCGGCGCCGGTGCGTGCCGATCTCGACGGGGACGGCTCCTTCACCCCGCTCGCCGGCTTCGATGACTGGCCCCACCTGGTGTTCAAAGGCGCGGGCATCGGGCTGCTCGGCGCGCCTCCCGGGCCTGCGACGACGCCGAACGGCGAGCCGCCGCTCAGTGAGCTGCTCAGCGACCAGCGGGTCATTGGCCAGGCGCTGGCGGCGATCCACGGCGGCGGCGGCGGCGCCCCGGCGCCCGCCGCACCGGTCACGCCGGCGGCACCGGTCACGCCGGCGGCACCGCTGGTTCTTAGCCACCTGCGGATCGTGCCGGGGCGCTTCCGGGCGGCGACCGTCGCCCGCACGGGCGCCCTCGTCTCCTACCGCCTATCCCGCGCCGGCACGGTCCGGTTCACCGTCGAACGCTGCGCGCATCGTTGCTCCCCAGTCGGCTCGTTCACCCAGAGCTCGCGCGCCGGCGCGAACGCGTTCCGGCTGCGTGGTCGCGTCGCCGGCCGCACGCTGCGGCCCGGGCGCTACCGGCTCGTCGCGCGGCCCGTGCAGCCCGGCGGACGCCCAGGGCACGCCGCGCGGACGTCCTTCCGGGTAATTCGCCCCGGTCGCTCGTAGGGTTGAGACGTGGTGGAGATCCGCTTCCTGCGCTTCGACGGTCGGAGCATCGCGTATGAGCTGAGCGGCGCGGGGCCGCCGCTCGTCGCGCCCGCGTGGTGGGTGAGCCACCTGGAGCTCGATCGCCGCGAGGAGCGGGTCGCCCGGTTCTGGACTGCCCTGACGAGGGGCTTCACGTTCGTGCGCTACGACCAGCTCGGCGTCGGGATGTCCGACCGGCACGTGCGTGAGGACGATCTCACGCTCGATCACAGCGTCGCGCTGCTGCGAGCGGTGATCGACCATCTCGGGTTCGAGCGCGTGACGCTGCTCGGCGCCTCCGGCGGCGGCGCGGCCGCGATTGCGCTCGCGGCGCGCGAGCCCGAGCTGGTCGAGCGACTCCTGTTGTACGGCACGTACGCCGACGGGAGCGAGATCACGACGCCGGACGTGCGGCAGGCCATCGTCGCTTCCGTGCGCGCACACTGGGGCCTCGGCTCACGCATGCTCGCCGACATCTTTCTCGGCGACGCCGGCAGCGCCGAGCAGGAGCGCTTCGCACGCTTGCAGCGCGAGGCCGCGTCAGCGGAAACCGCGGCGACGCTGCTGGAGTTCATCTACCGGCTCGACGTGCGCGCGGAGCTCGAGCGGGTGCGCGCGCCGGCGCTGGTCGTGCACCGGCGGGGCGACCGCGCGATCCCCTACCGGCTGGGGCGCGAGCTCGCGGCCGCGCTTCCGGACGCGACGTTTGCCCCGCTGGCGGGCAGCGCTCATCTCCCGTGGTTCGACGACGCGGATTCGGTCATCCGCGCGCTGCGTGCCGTGTCGGCGCCTGAGCTCGGGGACCCCACGCCGGAGGCGCCGTTCTCACGGCGCGAGCGCGAGGTGCTCGCGCTCGTCGCGCAAGGGCTGTCGGACAAGGAGATCGCCGAGCAGCTGGTGCTGAGCCCGCACACGGTGCACCGCCACGTCGCGAACATCCGCCACAAGCTCGGCCGGGGAACGCGGACGGCGGCGGTCGCCGAGGCGGCGCGGCTCGGGCTGCTCTGACCCAAACCGGCCATCTTCGAAAGATGGCCGCTGCAGGCGATGCGCGCGCGGTGGCTCCCGCGTTAGCGTCACGGGCATGTCGGCACATCCCACTTCACCGGCGCGGCCGGCCCTCTGGCCACGTGTGTTCGCCGCGGTCTACGACCCTTCCCTCACGCTCGGCGAGCTGACCGGTTTGCGTCGCCGCCGACGGCGGCTGCTCGCCCGCGCGCGCGGGCGCGTGCTCGAACTCGGCGCCGGCACCGGCCTGAACCTGCGTCACTACCCGGACGGACTCGAGGAGTTGATCCTGGCCGAGCCGGATGCCGCGATGCGCCGGCGGCTGTCGCGGCGTGTGCGGCGACACGGCAACGGCGCGCAGATCGTGGACGCGGTCGCCGAGCGGCTGCCGCTCGCCGACAACTCGGTCGACACGGTCGTCTCGACACTTGTCCTCTGCACGGTCGATGACCCGCAGCAGGCGCTGAGCGAGATCGCTCGCATCCTGCGTCCGGACGGTGAGCTGCTCTTCGTCGAGCACGTCCGATCCGGGTCCGTGCGCCTGGCTCGCCTGCAGGACGCGCTCTGCGAGCCGTGGCGGCGCTTCGCCTGCGGCTGCCACTGCAACCGCGCCACAGTGGACCACATGCGCGCCTGCGGTTTCGAACTGGACGCGCAGCAGGCGGCCTGGCGGACGATGCCGCCGATCGTCCGGCCGCTCACGATCGGCCTCGCGCGCCCGAAGACCCGCGCGGTCGCCGTGGCCTGACCGACCTCCGACGGCGTACTGGGCGGCTCAGTCGGGACTACGCGTCCGCGCTGGAATGTTGGTCCGTGTCGCCGATCGGCGAGCGATCGTCGCCCGCCGGAGCCGCAGGGGGCTTGCGGGCCGCGTCGGACCCGTCCTCGGCGCTCGTCTCCCCGCGATCGTGCGGGTTGCACTCGCGGACTTCCTTGGGAGTCTTCATCGGATCGTCGGGTCGTGACTCATGGACGTGCTCTTTCCCATCGTGCGCGGCAGGCATCGCTGCCGGGTCACGCTTCGTACGCGAGTCGGCGGGATGGACGCGATCAGTGCAACGGCTTGCCGCCGGTGGCGCCGATCACCTCGCCGCTGATGTAGCTGGAGTCCTCGCTCGCCAGGAACACGTAGAGCGGCGCGAGCTCAGCGGGTTGACCAGGGCGGCCGAGCGGCGTGTCGGCGCCGAACTGCGCGTTCTTCTCCGCCGGGAAGCTCATGGTCACCAGGGGCGTCCACAGCGGGCCCGGGGCGACGGCGTTGACGCGGATGCCGTGTTCGGCGAGCTCTTGGGCGAGTCCCTTGGTGAACGTGCTGATCGCGCCCTTGGTCGCCGCGTAGTGGAGGAGCTGAGGGCTCGGTTGCGCCGCCTGGATCGAGGTCGTGTTGACGATCGTCGAGCCGGGCTGCATGTGCGGCACCGCGGCCTGGCAGAGGTGGAACATGGCCATGATGTTCGTGCGGAAGACGAACTCGAGCTCGTCGGGCGGGATCTCCAGAAACGAGTCGTAGGCCATCTGGAACGCGGCGTTGTTGACGAGCACGTCGAGCCTGCCGAGGTCTCCGACCGCCCGCTCGACCAGCGCGCGGCAATGCGTGCGATCGCCGATGTCGCCGGGCACGGTCACGCAGCGGCGGCCCGCGTCCTCGACGAGACGGCGTGTGTCTTCGGCGTCCTCGTCCTCCTCCCAGTAGGAGCACAGGACATCCGCCCCCTCGCGCGCGAAGGCGATGGCCACGGCGCGCCCGATGCCGGAGTCGGCGCCGGTGATCAGCGCGACCTTGTCCTGAAGCCGGCCGTGGCCGACGTAGGTGTCCTCGCCGTGGTCGGCGAGCGGCCGCATGTCGGCCTCGCGGCCCGGCGGCTCCTGCTCCTGCTCGGGAAACGGGGGCGTCGGCTCGGCATGCGTCGGATGCGTCTGTTGCGGGGTCATGACTCCGAGCTACCCACCCCGGAGCGGATCGATAGCGCCGCGACGGCTCGTGGTCGGCTCCCGAACGCGCCGAGCTCCGCGAGTGCGGCGCGTACGAAGAAGCAGATCGCGGCCGCAAGGTCAGAAGATCGACGCGCGAGGGTTGCGCTCGCGCTCGCGCGGCGAGTGTGGAGCCATGAGGGATGCACAGACGGAGGCGCGTGAGCGCCCCACCGCCGATCTCCTGCGAGAGCTGTCCGAGCAGACGACAGCGCTCGTGCGCAAGGAGATCGAGCTGGCGAAGGTCGAACTGACCGAGAAGGGTAAGCGGGCGGGCACGGGCGCCGGCCTGTTCGGCGGCGCGGCGCTGCTCGCGGCGTTCGCGTTCGGTGCCGTGACGGCGTGCCTGATTCTCGCGCTCGCGACGGTGACAGCGGCGTGGCTTGCCGCCTTGATCGTCGGCGTCGTGTACGCCGCTATCGCCGGAGCGCTTGTGCTGGCTGGCCGGCGGCAGGTGAGGCGGGCAACGCCACCCGTACCCGAGCAGGCTGTCGAGACGACGAAGGAGGACTTGGAATGGGTCAAGGCACGGGCGAAGAGCGCGCGCAAGCAGTGACCGCGGAGGAGCTCCGTGGCGACATCGAGGACACCCGGCGCGACCTCGGCGACACCGTCGCGGCGCTCGCGGCCAAGACCGATGTGAAGTCGCGCGCGAGCGAGAAGGCCAACGAGCTCAAGCGGCGCGCACGCGCGAACCCGGTTCCGCTCGCGGCGGGCACGGGCGCGTTCGTGCTGACGGTCCTGCTCACGCGCCGGAGGGGGCGCCGGTGAAGCTTGCGTTCACCCCGATCAGCATCGCCCTCGCGTTGGCCGCCGGCCAGTTGTCGAAGAAGGTGTTCGACGTGGTCTGGAGCTGGGTCGACGACGAGGAGGCGCCGCGGCCCAAGCACCGCGACGTCCCGCTCGCCAAGACGCTCGTCGCCCTCGTGATCGAGGGGGCGATCTTCCGGCTCGTTCGAGGCCTCACCGACCACGTCGCCCGTCGCGGGTTCGCGTCGGTGACGGGCCGGTGGCCGGGCGAAGAACGACCAGAACCCGAGTGAGGAATCAGATGGCCACCAACATGTTGGAACGCCTGCTCGACGACGATCTCGTGCACGCGCAGCTGAGGACGACAGCCGGGCGGGCCCGCGATGCCGTCCGGCGCGCGCGCAAGCTCTCGCCCCAGGACGCAGTGCAGGACAAGAAGGTCTACGACAACCTGCGCCGCGCCGCCGCGGCGGGGACACTCGCGGCGCGGCGCCTCACCGGACGTGACAAGCCGGCGCCCAAGCACCGCGCCCGGCGGGTCGTAGTCGCGTTGGCCGCCGGCGCCGCGGCCGCCGCCGTCGCAAACCGCCACACACAGCAGGTTGGCGAACGCTGAACATGAGGCGCTGGTGTCGTGAAGCGCTGGCTCGCGTGGAGGTGGGGTCCGGTGCCCGGAGCCCGTCGGATCCGCTCGCCGTTCGACGCGAACCGTGTGTCGTGACGGGTGGACCAGGTGAAGGGGTTCGCTCCACAGCCGCCACCGAGCACGGCTTCACCGGCCGGCACGACTCCGACGAGGCCGAGCTCGAGTCGGTGCGAGCGCTGCGCCCAGTGCTGCGCGACTTGCTCACGGCCGACCGCGACCGCGCCACCGGGCTCGTCAATGCGCTTCTCGCCGAAGCACAGGTCGTGCCGCAGCTGCGGCGCCATGCGCCGTGCCCTCCGACGCCCCGCTCGCACGCCGTGTCGTCGTCGAGGTCGCGATGGCGATGATCGATGTCATCCGCGCCGACGAGCTCTCGCGGCTCGCTGTATGCATCGACGACCGCTGCGAGTGGCTCGTGCTCGATCTCTCCCGCAACCGCTCGCGCCGCTACTGCAGCACAACGTGCGCGAATCGAAACGCCGTCGCCGCCTACCGCGCACGCGGCCGGCGATCCGCAGAGGAACGCACTTGAAACGAGCCACCGATAGCGACGCCGGTCCGTGGCACGACGATCAGGGAACGGCGTGGCAGTGTGGTGATTGCTAGCGTCGCCGCGGTGGCGACGCAGTCGTGGCCATCGAGGACGCGGCCGGCACGGGGCCGGCTTCTGCTCGTCCACGGGCTGGCGGGGATCGCTGACTCGTGGTGGCGGGTCGGACCTGCGCTCGCGGCTCGCGGCTGGGACGTGACCGCGGTCGATCAGGCCGGCCACGGCGGCCGCTCGCTGCGCGGTGAGGCGACCCCGCGTGTGCTCGCGGATGCGGTGCGCGAGCTCTACCCCGACGGTCCGGACGTCCTGGTCGGGCACAGCCTCGGCACCGTCACGGCGTTGGGGTTGCTCGAGCAGCAGAACGATTGGGCTGACACGGTGATCCTCGAGGAGCCGCCGTCGCGCTTCGCGCCCGAGGCCTGTCTGGCGCTGGCCGCATCGGTGACCACGGACGCAGCAGCGGTGCGGGAGGACCGCCGCCGGGTCGTCGATCGCGTGCGCCGAGAGAATCCCCGCTGGAGCGACGAGGACGTCCACTGGGCCGTCGAAGGGATCGCGCAGATGGACCCGATCCCGTTCGCGCGCCGGTTCAGGGCGCTCGCGCACGACGCACGCCTGCGCGTCGCGGCTCCGCAACGGATCGCGGCCGCCGCGCCCGCCGCGTTCGTTCTCGCCGCTGAGCTGGGCGGCGACGGCGGCTCGGTGCTGAGCCGGCCCGACCGCGAAGCGCTCACCCTGCGCCTGCCCGCCGGCCACGTCATCACGATCGACGGCGGCCATTGCCTGCACCGCGACGCGCCCGCGGCCTGGCTCGCCGCTGTCGAGACGATCATCGGCTGACGGGGACGGCGGCCCGCACTCGGTCAACGAGCGGCGGCATGACGCGGGTGAAGTGGCCGCTGGCTTACACCGATCAGGCGTGGCCGAAACGGACGTCGGGCAGGAGGCGGTCGAGCGGTCGCGGGAGGTACCACGCCCACCTGCCGAGGAGGCGCAGCATGACCGGAACGAGCAGGAGTCGGATGAGCGCGGCGTCGAGCAGCACCGCGACGCCGAGGATTGCGCCCATCTCCTTCGGTGGAAGTGGGCCGCTCAGCGCGAACGTGAAGAAGACCGCGACCATCACCGCGCCGGCCGCGAAGATCACGCGTCCCGATTGGGCCATGCCACCGATCATCGCTTCCCGGGCGTCGCCGCCCGAGCGGTCCCAGTGCTCCTTCGCCGCGCTGAGCAGGAACACGGTGTAGTCCATCGAGATCGCGAAGATCATCGCGAAGAAGAACACCGGTCCCCACGCGTCCAGGAAGCCCTGTGGCTCGAAGCCGAGCGCCGCGTGCCCGATGCCGTCCTGGAAGATCCATTTGGCGACCCCGAAGGCGGCCGCGGTTGCCAGCAGGTTCGTGACGACGGCGAGCGCGGCGATCAGCGGCGCCTGCAGTGCGACCATCAGGAGCAGGAAGCTGAGGCCGAGTACGACGCCGATCACCACGGGCGTCTTGGCCGACAGCGCCGCCTCCAGATCGTGGTTCTCGGCCGCCGCGCCACCGACGAGCGCCGCCGGAGGAAGTGCCTCGCGGAGCCGGTCGATCGTCGTGCCGGTCAGCGTTGCCGACGGGTCGGTGGCCGGGATCGCCTGCACGAGCACCATGCCGTGCGCGCCCGGCTGCGCCGGCAGCACACGCGCGATGCCGGGATCGCGTCGCGCCGCCGCTGCGGCCTGTGCGCCTCCGGCCCCCGGCGCGACGATCTGGAGCGGAGCGGTCGCGCCCGGGCCGAAGGCCTTCTGGACGGCGTCGTAGCCCTCGCGTGAGTTGTCGCCGTTCGGCACGACCTTGATCGACGGCATGCCGGTCTTCAGCGAGAGCACCGGCAGCGCGAGCGCCACGAGCAGCGCGAGCGCCGGCAGGCCGTAGGGCAGCGGGCGGCGCCAGAGACGTTCGGCCCAGGCCGCGGAGCGCGGCGGACGCTGCTCGCCCGCGTGGACCCATGGCAGCGCGAACCGGTTCACGCGCGGCCCGAGCTTCGCGAGTACCGCCGGCAGGAGCGTGAGCGCCGCCGCCAGGACGAAGACGACCGAGAGCATGATCCCGAGGCTCGTCGACCGGAAGGCGGGACTGGGCACGAGCAGCACGGCACTGAGCGAGATCAGCACCGTCGCGCCCGAGAAGAGCACGGCCTTGCCGGCGGTGTCCATCGTCGCCGCCACCGCCTCCGCAGCGGTCAGCGGCGATCCGAAGAACGCTCCCCGGAAGCGGTACGCGATCAAGAGGGCGTAGTCGATTCCCAGTGCCAGCGCGAACATCAACGCGAAGTTCATCGACCAGATCGAGATGTCGGCGATCCGCGTCCCGATCCAGAGCGAGCCTGCGGCGGCGACCAGTCCGACGATCGTCAGCATCAGCGGCAGCCCGGCGGCGACCAGCGAGCCGAACGCGAGCACCAGGATCGCGAGCGTGACCGGCCACGAGATCAGCTCCGACTTCATCATCGCCGAACGGTTCGCTTCGTTGAAGTCAGACCACATGCCGGGCGCGCCGGTGAGGTTGACGCGTATCCCGTCGGCGCCGAGCTTCGCGAGCGGGCCCTTGAGCTGGCCGGCAGCGCGCACCATGTCGTTGACGTCACGGGCCGCGCCCACGCGGATCACCGCGGTGTGGCGATCAGGCGAGACCGAGACGCCCGCAGGCCCCGATGCCACCGCCGGATTGCCCTTCAGTTGCGTCTCGACCGCGCGCAGCGTTCGCCCGAACGCGGGGTCGGAGGCCGTCCGGTTCGGCGAGTGGACGACGATCGTCAGGCCGTAACTCCCTCGCCCGTCGAAGTTCCGGTCGATCAGCGCTCGCGCCTGAACCGACTCGGACCCGGTCGCCTCCCACCCCGCTCCCGACAGCGCCGTTTCCACGCGCGGCGCGATGAAGCCGAGGCCTACCGCGACCAAGACCCAGGTTGCGACGACGACCGCGAAGTGCGTCGCGGTCCAGTGGCCGAGCCTTCCGATCGGCCCGACGTGGAGCCGGCCCGATGGGGCGTCTGTCGTGTGCGTCGGCGCGGTGATCATGAGGCGGGCTCTTTCGCTGAGAGTAATTAGCACGATCGGTCGTTCTAACTACGGAACATTACGACCGGTCGTGCTAACTTGTCAAGGCATGGCTGCCGAGATCACGTCGCGCCCAGCGGTCCGCCGCCCGCGATCCGACGGTGAACGCAGCCGCGCGGCGATCCTGCGCGAGGCGGCCCGCCTTGCGACCGTGGACGGGCTCGACGGGCTCTCGCTCGCGCGCCTGGCCGACGCGGTCGGCATGAGCAAGAGCGGGCTCTTCGCCCACTTCGGCTCCAAGGAGGAGCTCCAACTCGCCACGATCGACGCTGCGCGCGCGATCTTCGAGGAGCTGGTGATCGAGCCGGCCGGCACGGTCCCGGCCGGCGTGCCGCGGCTGCGGGCCTACGTCAAACTGTTCCTGGACCACGTCGAGGAAGGCGTCTTCCCCGGCGGGTGCTTCTTCGTCTCCGCCGTCAGCGAGCTGAACACCCATCCGGGCCCGGTCCGCGACGCTGCGATGGCCTTCAGCCAGCACTGGCTCGAGCTCCTCGCCGAGGAGGTCGCGGCGGCGCAGGCGGCCGGCAAGCGCGAGCCCGCCGCCGACCCGTCGCAGATCGCCTTCGAGCTCAACGCCTTCATGGTCCTGGGCAACATGCAATTCGTCGCCGCCGGCAACCCCGCCGCGCTCGGCTTCGTGCGCAGGGCCGTGGACAGCCGGCTGGCGACGCTCGGGACCTGACCGCGCGGACGCGTCGCGATCGTCCCGCGCGGGTACGCAGGTCATCGTGAGCGGATCAGTTCAGATCGCACGCGGCGGGGTCGTGGCCGCGCTGCTCGCGGCCGCGCTCGCCGTCGGTGCTCCGGCGGCCTCGGCCAGCGTCTACCGCGGCGTGATGACCAACGGCGGCGGCGCGGTGCACTCCGGTGAGCAGGGGGTGCTCTGGCGGGCGCGCTTCGAGGAGCACCGGCGCGGCCGCGTGGCCTACGGCGCGTGCGTGATCTTCCGCGATGCCCACGCTGTCTCCCAGTGCAAACCTGGCCGCACGAACGCCCACGGGGTCGATGAGATCGACTTCTCCGAGTTCGTGAACCTGCACCCGGGCCATTGGGTGGTGCGCTTCTTCGAGCTGGGCCGCACGCTCGCCGCCTGGCGCTTCACCGTGCGCCCCGAGGACGCCTGACCCGGCGACGCGGCAGGACGGTCGGCCGGCACCCGTCGCGATGGACCGGTGCCGGCCGAGGTGGACGCTCAGCGCGGCGTGCCGCTCGTGGAGTTGCGCCGGTGCAGCTGCCCGTCGCGGTCGTCGCCGACGTAGAGCTGCGGCGCCTCGTCCGTCGTCACCGAGAACGGGAGTCCGGCATCGATGTGGCGGGTGATCTTGCGCTGGGTGCCGCGCACGGGCGCCTACAGCAAGACCCTGACGTTCACGCTGTCGACCACGACTCCCTGAGGATCGCGGCGCCGGCCGGGGGAGCGTTCCCCGGCCGGCGCCGGCTACGGCAGGAGCTCCACGTACCCGTCCGTTCCGTGTACGCGGATCCGCTGCCCGTCCGCGATCAGCTCCGTGGCGTGCTCGACGCCCACGACGGCCGGCAAGCCGTACTCCCTTGCGATCACCGCGCCGTGGGTCATCAGGCCCCCCACCTCGGTCACCAGACCCTTGATCGCGACGAACAGGGGCGACCAGCTGGGGTCCGTGTAGGCCGTGACCAGGATGTCGCCGGGTTCGAGGTCGGCCTGCGCAAGGTCGAGGATGACGCGGGCCCGCCCCTCGATGGTCCCGCTGGACACCGGGAGGCCGATCAGCGCGCCGGCCGGCACGTCGTCGCGTCGGTACGCGCCGGCGACGGCCTCGCCGTCCGACGTCAGCACCCGGGGTGGTGTGAGCGCTTGATAGGACCTGAACGCCTGCTTGCGCTGGGAGATGAGCTGGTCATCCGCCCGGCGCGTGCGCACGACGTCGGCGAGCTCGGAGAGCGTGAGGTAGAAGCTGTCCTCCTTCTCACCGAGCACGCCGGCCTGGACGAGGCGCTCGGCCTCTTCCAGCAGGGCCTGCTTGTACACGAAGTAGCGGCTGACGATGCCGTACTTCGGATACTCGCGGTACCCGATGAAGGTCCGGACGCGGTCGATCATCCGCTTGGTCTCTTCGGCCTTGCGCTCTCCGCCCGGCAGGGCGCGCAAGCGCGCCAGCAGGTCCTGCTCCTTCTCCCACGCCTCCTGGCGCCCTTGCTCGAAGCGCCGCTCGCCGGCGCCCGGCTCGAAGTTCTTGACGTTGCCGAGGATCAGCGGCACGAGCGTGGTCGGGCGTTCGCTCCAGCGCGGCCTCGTGATGTCGATCTCGCCGATGCAGCGCATGCCGTACCTGTCGAGGTACGCCTCGATGGCGTCGCGCGCCTCGCGCCCGCCGGCGAGCTCGGGCAGCTCGTCGAGGAAGTCGTCCTCCTCGACGCCCTGCAGAAAGGCCACCACGTCCGGATGCGGGCGGATCGCGTCCGCGACGTCCAGGAGCGCCAGCCCCATCTCCGACGTGATGTTGTGGGGGACCGACTGCGTCAGCGTGTCGGCCGCGTTCTTCTCGCCGAGCCACGCCTCCAGCTGCTCGTTGAGCCACCACGAGGCCTCCATCGCGCCCATGAACACCTGGTGGCTCTGCGGATCGAACAGGATCTGCTTGAGCTCCTGGATGTCGGACAGGATGAAGTCGAGCAGCGCCGCTCCGGACTTCGTCCGGATGTCGCGCTTCAACGCGTCGATCGAAGCCTGGTTGCGCCCGATCAGCTCGGTCACGATGGCCGGGTCGATCTCGATCGGGGCCGGCGCACCGCCGGCCGGCGGCCCGCCGGGACCGTCGTCCGGGAGCGACGGGATGAAGTCGCCGCGGTCGAGGATGGCCTGCAGCGCGTCCCCGATCAGCGGATCGCCTCTCCCCATGACCTCGAGCAGACCGGCGCGGGTCGTCGGCGAAGCCAGGCGCCCGGCGACGTCGACGAACAGCCTCCCTCCCGCCTCATACATCCGCGGGAGGGCCGTCAGCTGGAACAGGGACAGCCCCAGCGGCTTCATCGGGTCGGTCATCATCTGCTGGTGACCGACGGAGACGTAGACGTGGTTCTCCCGGTCGTCGGCCACGGGGATGGGGAACAGCGTGGTGATCGGCCGGCTCTGGACGATCTGGAAGCCGCCGTCCACCAGGCACCATTCGATGTCCTGGGGGCGGCCGAAGTGCGCTTCGATCCGCCGGCCCAGCCGCGCGAGCTCCACGACCTGCGCATCCGTCAGCGCGGGCTGCCGGCGCTGCGCCGGGTCGATCGACTGTTCCTGCGTCCCGCCCGCCGGCAGGGCGTGGACGGCCAGCTGCTTGTTGCCGAGCGCCTTGGCGACGACCTCCCCGTCGCGCACCTTGTAGACGTCCGGGTTCACCAGCCCGCAGACCAGGGCCTCACCGAGGCCGAAGCTCGCCTCCACCGAGGCGACCTTCCGGTTGCCCGTGACGGGATCTGCCGTGAAGAGGATGCCGGCCGCGTGCGGGAAGACCATCTGCTGCACGACGACGGCGATGCTCACCTTCCGCTGGTCGAAGCCGTTCCGCAGGCGGTAGGTCACGGCACGCTCGGTGAACAGCGAGGCCCAGCTCCGGCTCACGTGCTGCAGGATCGCGGCCGGCCCCACGATGTTCAGGTAGGTGTCGTGCTGACCCGCGAAGGAGGCCGCCGGCGAATCCTCCGCCGTCGCACTGGATCGGACGGCGTAGGCGGCGTGCTCGCCGAGACGGGCGAGCGCGCGGGTGATCGCCGCCGCCATGGCGTCGGGAATGGCGATCCCCTCGAGGGTCCCGCGGATCTCCGCGCTGAGCGTGCGGATCGCTTCCCGGTCGCTCGCGCTCAGCCGTGACAGCCGGCCGAGCCGATCGTCGATCGACGGGCCCACGATCTGCCGGAACGCGTCCGTCGTGACGCAGAAGCCGGGCGGCACACGGATGCCGCCGATCCCCGACAGGGCCCCCAGGCGCGCCCCCTTGCCGCCGACGAGCGCGACCTGCGTCTCGTCGATCTCCTGGAGACCCAACACGTAGCGGTCGGTGTCGACCCCCTTCGGATCGCCTCCAGCGACCACCGCCGCATGCCCCTCCGTGCCCATCGCACTGCTCCCTTCATCGCTTGCGGCAAGCGAGTATGGAGCACACCCCGGGGCTTGAAACAAGCCCCCCGGGCCGCGATAATCTGGATGTGGAGGGGGCGTTACGTCACGTCGAGCAGCTGGGCGCGGCGCGCCTGGTAGTCCGGCTCGGAGATCCATCCCGACGCCCGGAGGTCCTCGAGTGCGTGCAGGCGGGCGGCGCGCTCGTCACCCGCCGCGGCTGACAGCGGCCGGCCGGTGTCGGGGTCGACGCCTCCGGGTGCCTGCGGGATGTTCCACAGCATCACGACTCGCGGATCTTCGCGCGCGACCTTGACCGTGACGCGTTGCCCGACGGCGAGCGTCGCGACGACCGCCTCGGGCAGCGTCTGCCCGAAGGCCGCGGGATAGGGCCGGCCGGACGACGGCTCGACCTCGACCTGGAACTGCACGTGCCGGGCGCCGCCCGCGAGCGGGCCGGGCGAGAACGCACGGATCGCGGCGGGCAGCTCGATCCCGGTCAGCGCCAGGCGCTGCATCGCGCCCGCGGGCCCGAAGCTCGCCCGCACCGACTGGAGGGCGTCCAGGTCGACGCCGAACGCGGACGCGAACCTCCGGCCCAGCGGGCGCGGCGTGCTCCACGGGATGTCGATCTGACCTGACGGCCCGGGTGTGACGGCGATGTTCATGCCCGGGCGCAGGACGCGATCGCGCGGCGCCTTGCCCTGCCAGCGGTAGCCGAAGCGCGGCCGCCCGGGGAGCGCGACCGAGAGCAGCACGTCGACCTTGTGGTTCCTCGACGTCCCCGGTCCGTCGTCGCCGAAGGAGATCACGCGCGCGTTCGGCCCGTCGATCGTCTCCGGCGTCGGTTGACGCAGCCCGGCCTCCTCGAGCAGCGCGCGGGTCGCGTCGGGATCCGTGAACAACGGGTCCGCGCGCGCGATCAACTCGTCGATCGTCGGGATCTCGTCCCATTCGACGCGTACGCGACCGGCCGAGACGGTGACGGGGAACCGCAGGCCGGGGACGAGGTACTTCGCGCGCGTCATCTCCCGCCGCGAGCGCACCTGCGCAGGCGGGCTGCCCGGCGTGCCGACGAGCAGCCGTGTCTCGCCCGGCCATGCGTCGTAGCTGCCGGGCTGCGGGTTCCACGTCCCGACCTCTGGGCCGGCGGCGACCGTGAGCGCGAGCGCCTCGCCGCGGATCTCAGTCACGCATCGACTCGCCGGGCGCGGTGCACACGCGGTGAAGCGTCCCGGCTCCCCCGCCACCGTGTCAACCGATGCTCACGCCACGGCGTCGTATGCGGTGCACGCCTCCAGCCACGCGACGGCGGCCGCGTCCTCACGGTCCGACGCTGCACGGTAGACCGAGAACCGCTCCGCCTTCGCTCCCGTCGGCGCCGCGTTCCAGTCGGCGAGCGCCAGCGCGGCTTCGTCGCGGGCGCACTCGTACGCGGCATAGAAGTCCGCTGGGGTCCAGCGCGCGGCGCTCACAGCGTGGCCGCCAACGGTCGTGTGCAGTCCGGCGCGAGCTCCTCGTCTTCGATGATCCGCCGGACCTCGCCGAGGAATGTCGCGGCCCGCATCGCGTCCCACACCTTGTGGTCGAACGCGCACGTGAGCGTGGCCATCGGCCGGACCTGCGGCGTGCCGTCGACCGCGACGACGCGGTCGGTCACGCCCCCGGCGGCGAGTGCCCCGGTCGTGACGAACGAGAGCGGCACGAGGGCGCCGACCGCCGGGACCGTCGTCACCTGGAAGGTGCCGGCGATCGAGCGCCGGAACCGCGGCCGCCGCAACGCCGAGCGCAGCACCGCCCGTCGCGCGAACGACCACGGCAGCAACCAGCCCCAGCGGCGGAGCGTCGCGAGGTCGCGCCGCTCCTTGTCACGGACCTGCGGCGCGCGCTCGCGGATCTCGCTCGCGAGGTCGAGCAGCGTTCGCGAGCCCGCGTCCTCGAGCACCATCACCGGCGCACACGGGGACTCCCCCGCGACGGAGAGCCCGATGTCGACCTGTCCCGGACGCAGCCGGCGGGTGGCGCCGACGACGACGTGCAGGTCCGGGTGGCGGGCGAGCGCGAGCGCGCAGGCGCGCACGAACACCGCGGTGTAGGTGACGCGCTCGCCGCGCTCGCGCAGCTGCGCCAGCCGGTCACGCTGGCGCGACATGTCGGCCTCGACGCTGGCGAACGCGCCGGCGGCAGCGGACACGCGGAAGATGTCCGCGGTCCACCGTTCCGCCGGGTCGAGTCGTCGGATCTCGTCTGTCGCCATGTCAGACGCTCACCGGCTGCGGGATGAGGCGCTCGAGCCAGCGCGGGATCCACCAGTTGCGCGTCCCGAGGATCTGCATGATGGCCGGCACGAGCACGAGGCGGACCAGCGTCACGTCGACGATGATCGCCGTCGCCATGCCGACGCCCATCAGGCGCAGGAAGACCTCGGGCGCGGCGACGAATGCGCTGAAGACCGCGACCATGATCGCCGCGGCGGCCGTGATGACGCGCGCGGTCTTGGCGATGCCGCCGGCCAGCGCGCGCGTCTGATCGCCGTGCGTCGCGAGCTCCTCCCGGACGCGCGCCAGGATGAACACCTCATAGTCCATCGAGAGCCCGAAGAGGATCGCGAACATGATCACGGGGATGAACGGCGGCACGGGCGTGTCGGGCGTGATGCCGACGAGGCCGCCGAGCATTCCCCCTTCCGCGACGAGTGCGACCACACCGTAGGCGGCGCCGATCGAGAGCAGGTTCAGCACGCCGGCCTTGAGCGCCATCAGCGGGGCGCGGAAGGCCGCCAGCAGGAGCACGAACGCGAGCACGAGGACGCCGCCGATGAAGACCGGCAGCCGCGCAGCGAGCGCATCGCCCATGTCGACGGTGCCGGCGGTGGCTCCGCCGACGTGGACCGAAGCCCGGCTGCCTGCCACCGCGGGCGGGATCACGTGGTTGCGAAGCGAGCGGACGAGATCGAGCGTGGCGCGTTCCTGTGGCGATGACGCCGGCACCACGGAGACCACACCGACGGCGCCGTCCCTCACCGGTCCGACCGACGCGACGCCCGGGAATGCGCGGACGTCGTGGACGACGCGCCGGAACGCCTGGTGCGCGCGCGCGTCGGGCAGGTCGGCCACGAGCAGCAGCGGGCCGTTGGCGCCGGGTCCGAAACCCTGCGCGACGAGATCGTAGGCAGCGCGCGTGTCGGTCCCAGGACGATCGTTGCCGGCATCCGGGAAGCCCAGGCGCAAGCCGGCCACCGGTGCGATCAGCGCCAGCAGCACAGCGCAGGCCGTGAACACGGCGAGCCTCGGCCGGCGCTGGACGGCGCCGATCCAGGCGGCCGTCCGCGCGCCGCTCCCCTCGCGGCCGATGCCCGGCACGCGCAGGCGGTTGACGCGCGGGCCACACCATGCGAGCAGCGCCGGCAGCAGCGTGATCGACGCCGACATCACCACCAGCACGGCGAGGCTCGCCGCCACCGCGACGCCGCGCAGGTAGGGAAGGTCGACGAGAAACAGTCCCAGCAGCGAGAACATCACGATCCCGCCCGCGATCAGCACGCTTCGCCCCGCGGTCAGCACGGCCTCGACGACCGCCCGTTCCACGCCGGCGCCGCGCGCGAGCTCAGCCCGGAAGCGCGTGAGGATGAGCAGCGCATAGTCGAGCCCGACGCCGATTCCGACGAGGCCGGCCACCGCGGGGGCCCAGTCGGGGACGGCCAGGACGGCGGTGAGCACACCGATCAACGACGCCGAGATGCCGAGCGAGATCAGCGCGACGATCAGCGGGAGCGCCGCGGCGACCAGCGAGCCGAAGGCGACGAGCAGGATCAGCGCGGCGGCCGCGAGGCCGATGGCCTCAGGACTGGCCGCGGCCTGCGCCTGCTGGATCGCGGCGCCGCCGACCTCCACCTGGAGACCGTCACGGCGCGCGTCGCGTGCGAGCACGATCAGCTCACGGCCGCTGTCGCGCGGCGTGTCCCACGCGGGACGGTCGAGCGGGAGCTGCGCGAGCGCCGTCCGCCCGTCCGCGGACACTCGCGGCGGTTCGGCGGCGCCGATCCCGGGGAGCGCCTCGGCGCGCCGGAGCAGCGTGTCCACGCGGGCCTGGACCCACGGAACGCGCACACCGGCGGGCGCCTTCCAGACCAGCTCGACGGTGTCGGCGGAGCCCGTCTTGAGGAGTTTGGCCGCGGCGCTGCTGTCGGAGCCGGCGGTCGCGTAATCGACGTTGAACTGGCCGGCCAGCTGCGGTCCGACGCCGACGGCGAGGCCCAGGACGAACAGCCAGGCCACGAGCACTCGGCGCGGACGGCGCGCGGCCGCGGACGCGAGTCGCGCCAGCGGCCGCCGGTCGGTGCGCGGAGTCATGCGATCACCTTCCGCGTCGTCGCCGCCGCCAGGCGCTCGAGCGCCGCGACGGCCGATTCCGTCCCGGGAAGCGCGTCGATCTCGTCGCGAAGACGCTGAGACGCCGTGCGGTACGCCGGCTCGGTCAGGAGCCGCTGCACGGCGCGCCGGATCTCGGCGGGATCCAGGCGTTCCGGGTCGACGACGCCGAACGGGCTGCTCGAGCGCCGCGCGTTGGCGCAGCTCAACCCCGCCCCGAGCCGCACCGCCCGTCGCGCGTTGATGGGCTGGTCGGCCGCCATCGGCAGGCAGCACACCGGCAGCCCGTGCCCGAGCGCCGCGATCAGCGTGTTGTAGCCGCCGTGCGTGATCACGGCGTCGCAACCCGCCAGGACGTCGGATTGGGGGATGTAGCGCTCGACCAGCACGTTGGACGGCTGCGGGCCGAAGCGGTCCGGGTCGACGTTGCGCCCGACCGTCAGGATGAGGTTGGCGGGCAGGTCACGGAACGCGGCGAGGATCGCCTCGAAGATGCGCGGCTGCTCGTTGAAGACCGTCCCGAGTGTGGCGTAGACCGTCGGCTGCGCCGGGAGCTGACGGAGCCGATCCGGCACTCCCTCGGGCCCGCTGCGGTCGAAGGCCACGGGCTGGAGGCGGTGGCTGACGGGAAGGTGCTTCGGGCCCGTCGCCGCCTGGAAGAGCGCCCGCGCGAAGCGCCTGATCGTCAAGCCCTCGACCGCCTTGAAGCTCTTCGCCAGCGCGGCGACGACGTCTGCGGGTGTGAGCTCGAAGGTCTCGGGGACCGGATTGAAGTACAGGTGCTGGTACATGCGCTGGAGCGCCTCGTCGGCCGGAAGCCCGTACCGGGTCGGAAGCGTCGACAGCGTGTCGCCCGTCCACATGCGCACGATCGGCGGCGGGATCAACATGCCGATGCCGTACGCGGCGTGTGGGATGCCGAGCTTCTCGGCGGCGACCCAGCCGGCGTACTCCGTGGCGTCGCGCAGGATGACGTCCGGCGCCCACTCGTCGCCGATCGCCAGCAGGTCGTCGACCGTCCCCTGCGTGGCCAGCTCGGCCAGCGTCAGGAACTGCGCCGGGCCCTCGGCGTGCATGAAACCGGGCATCGAGGCCTCGGATTCGGATTGCAGCCAGTCCGGCCCGGCCGCCAACGCCATCAACCCGGCGGTCTCGATCGCCGGGGAGAAGGAGGCCGCCGTCGCGACGGCGACCTCATGTCCGGCCGCTTGGAGCCCGCGCGCGAGCGGGACGAGCGGGTGCAGGTGGCCGTAGCCCGGATGCGTCGTGCAGAGAACGCGCATCAGGCCGGAACCGCCTCGATGATCGACAGCGGCGGAATCGTCGGTGAGACGCCGGCGAGCTCGAAGCCGGCGCGTGCGAGCAGCCTGCGCCACTCGGCACCCGTGCGCTCGCGCCCGCCGACGTTGACGAGCATCTCGATGTCCATCAACTTGGCGACGTCCCAGTCGTTGCCGTCGGCGACCACCGGCTCCAACAGCAGGAGCCGCGCGTCGCGGTTGTCACCGATCGCCGTCCGGACGCACCGCAGGATGCTCTCGGCCTCGGCGTCGGACCAGTCGTGCAGCACGGTCTTGAACAGGTAGGCGTCGGCGCCGGGCGGGACCGCGTCGAAGAAGTCGCCGCCGACGCGGGCGATCCGGCCGGCGACGTCCGCGTCGAGCGCTCCGCGCTCGATGACGTGGGGCTGGTCGAACAGGATGCCCCGGACGCCGGGGTTGCGGCGCAGGATCTCGCTGAGCAGGAACCCGTGGCCGCCGCCGATGTCGGCGACGACCGAGAAGCGCGAGAAGTCCGCGTCGACGACGATCTCCGGCGCGTCCCGGCGGCTGAACGCGGTCATGGCGTCGTCGAAGGCCCGGGCAACGTCCGGGCGCGTCTGCATATAGGCGAAGACGGGCTCGCCGTGGACATGGTCGAACGCCGGTTCGCCGGTCCGCAGCGTGTGGAGGATGCTGCCGTACGGTCGCCACATCGACTCGTCGCCGGTGAGGATCGCCATGTGCCTCGCCGAAGCGGCGACATCGCTGCGCAGATGGTCCGCGAGCGGCGTGAGCGCGATCGTCCCGTCGGAAAGCTCGGCGAAGACGCCGTGGGCCGCGAGCAGGCGGATGACGCGGTACAGCGGATCGGGCCGGCAGCCGGTGGCCGCGGCGAGAGCGTCGACCGACCGCGGTCCGTCGATCAGCAGGTCGGCGATGCCGAGCTTCGCCACCGCGTGAACGCATTGCGACAACCACTTGCCTCCGACCATCAGCAGGAGCTGCACCGGCTCGGGCAGCTGCGCGGGGTCGGGCGGGTCCGCCGGCAGGTAGGACGACTCGATCGTCATGCGAGCTCCCTCCGGGCGGCCAGCGCCGCGAGCAGTCGGTCATCCGGGTTGCGGGCGACGACGACCAGGTCTTCGTCGAGGAGGGCCACGACGGCCTCCGTGGACCGCGCGGTGAATCCGAACCGCGACGTGATGTCGCCGTTCCAGTCGAGGCCGATCGCGACGCGACGGTGCGCATCGTCGTCGGAGCCCACCAGCGTCGCGCGCACGCGCTCGACCGAGTGGCGGATGTCGCGCTCGGCGATCCAGTGCAGCATCCGGGGCATCCCGCGCAGGTGCGCGATCTGCACGATCGGCAGCCGGCCGCCGGTCTGGGCGAACAGGCGCTCCACCAGTGCCGGCAGCTGCTTGCTGGTGCGCTGGTTGCCGAGTACCACCAGCGTGCTGGAGCCTCGGTACGCATCCAGCGCGAGCAGTTCGCCGCCGAGGCCCGAGACGGTCGCGCCGGAGAGGAGGATGGCGCTCACGCCGATCGCTCCTCGGCGAGGATGATCGTGCCTGAGTAGACGCCCTGACCGAAGAACGGCGGCGTCACCGTAAGCGCGAACTCGAGGTCGCCGGCGGCCCCGGCATAGCGGCCGCTGCTGCGAGCGCCGTCGACCTCCAGGAGGGCGTTGAGCGCGTCACGCCGTCCTTGTTCGAGGAACGTGAGGCAGAGGTCGCCGTCGGCCGTCTCGATCACGAGATAGCCGGCCATCTGGTAGTTCGGCGAGAAGAACTCCGTCTCGCCCGTGGCGCCGGCGAAGATGCCGGTGCTCGCGCCGGGGTCGACCACCAGCGAGGTCTTCATGTAGTGCACGCGCTTGAAGATCGCTTCGCCCTTCTCGCGCCCGGGCGGCTCAGCGTGCGCCACGGTGGCGGGGCGCTTGGCGAACGGGTCGCGGCCGTCGGCGAACGGGTGCGTGAAGGGGCGCGGCGGGAGCGGCGTGACGATCTCCTGACGCAGGGTCACGGCGATCGTGCCGTGCGGCGCGTCGAGTGTGTACTGGCGCTCGTCGGGCTCGGTGCTGCCGAACCGGTAGCCCTGGTACAGGCCTTCGAGGCTGCCGGTGAAGATCCCGCTCGAGCCCTCTCGGCACGCGATCGTCTTGATCTCACCCTGCACGGACAGCGCGCGGCCGGCGGTCTGCGGAAGCGTCATCGATGGTTCTCCTGGAGAGAAGTGGGCATCGAGGGGCTAAGAGCGCCGTTCGCGGGCCTGATACGTGCGACCCGTCGACGGGCCGCAGGCCGTCAGCGCAGATCGATGGAGCGCGACACGACGAGGGCACCGTCGCACGTCGTAGCCCGCCAGCCGCACGTAGTCCGTCGGGACCGCGCTCAGGTCGACCCACTCGGGCGCCGGCTGCGCGGCGTCCAGCAGCATCCACACGACTGCCGTCGTCGATCACCGCGACGCGGGCCACGTTCGTCGCGTCGATCCGCACCTTGCGGCGGTCCGCGGCGTCGTGCTCGACGCTCAGCCGCGCGCCGGCGGACGGGTGGTCGACGAGGTAGGTGGTGACCGCGGTGATCAGGTCGCGATTGCGCTCGAAGACGTCCGCGCGGGTGAGCGGCACGGGGTCGGTGTCGACCTCCACGCCGGCGCCCTCCAGCAGGTCGCCGGGGTGGTTGCCGATCCGCACCAGGCGCTGCAGCGCGATCGCGAACGACCCCTGGGCGCCGAGCTCGACGAGCCCGAGCTCGCGCCGCGCATCGGCGTTGACGAGCTGGCGCAGGCAGCCGTACTGCGCGGTCACGGCGCCGCCGCCGCCAGTCCGCCACGCCGTGCCCAGGATCGACCCGAGCCCGTTGTCCTGGACGCCGGCCGCGAACACCTCGGCCGCGCTGAACGTGCGCGCGTCCACGAGCACCGCGACGGCCCCGTCGTAGACCTGCCCGATGCGGTTGTAGACGTTGTCGGTGTACATCGGCGACGGTCGCGAGAAGTCGCGGGCGGCGAGCAGCCCCTGCGCGATCGAGCGCGAGAACGCCAGCGACACGCCGAAGTTGGCCTCCTCCCGCAGCCCCGCCGTGAACGCGGTGGTCGCCTGCGTGCTGATGTATTGCAGCTCCTCGGGGATCACGACGTTCGCGCCGAGCAGCTGCAGGATGCGCTCGGCGGCGAGCACGTTGCCGCCCGGGTTGCCGCGCACGTCGATGATCAGGCGCTCCGGTGGGTTCTCCTCGGTGAGCAGCTGCCGGAACCCGTCCACGAAGGCGTCGACGTCGGCCGTCGCGAACGTCCAGATGCGGATGTAGCGGACCGGCGTGTCGATGCCGTAGACCGGGACGGTCTCGTCGCGCCGCTCGTAGAACGGCGCGTCGCTGCCGTTGAAGACGACCCGGCGCAGCCGGCGGTGCTGCTCGCCCGTGATGTCCTGACCCTGCTGCAGCGCCTGGTGGCCGTCCGCGCACTCGCCGTTGAACGGCAGCTCGGCCGGACGGCCGACGAGCCAGTCGGTGACGAGCCGGCCGGACTCGGCGCCGACCGCGATGTCCAGCTCGACCCGGGTCTCGTCCGGCAGCGGCAGCGTCCCGAGCCAGCGGTAGGTCAGCGTGTCGACCGCGCGCGCCAGCCCAGCCTCCGCGTTCGCCCCCGCCATGCGCGGCGCGCGCAGCGCGACGAAGCGGTCGATCGGGACCCCGTTCCACGCCGTCACGACGATCTGGCGCCTGAGGTCGCCGTCGGCGCGCGCGCGCTGGAAGAGCTCGCCCTCGACCCCGCCCACGGTCGCCTCGTCGAACTTGGTGATCCCGTACACCGTCGTGCCCGGCGGGTCCTCGTAGCGCTCGATGACGAACGGCAGGAACGCGACGCGGTTGCGCAGCAGCGCGGGCGCGACGTACTGCGTGTGCAGGTCGTGGAGGTCGGCGAAGATGCTCAGCAGCTCGGGGACGAAGTCCAGGCCGACGAGCGTGTCGCCGGGATCGCCGCCCGCGAGGTTCGCCCGCAGGAGCCGCAGCCGCTCGATCGGGCTGACCGCGAATGCCACCCGCTTGAGCGGCAGGTGCACGTAGAGCCCGGAGATCAGCCGCTCGGCGATGTCGATCAGGCGCTCGGCGTCGTCGCGGCTATGCTCGCGCCGCTCCACCGTTTTGCGGAAGTCTTCCGCTTTGGTGATCTGACTGATACCGAGCAACGGGTTCTGCGGTGGTGCGGCCATGTCGGCGAAGGTCCCACCGCGCCGCGAAACCGTCAAGCCCGCCCGCCGGCCCGCGATAATCGGAGCGTGCCAGGGCGGTCACCGTCGGAGCTGGTCGGGCGGAACGCGGAGCTCGAGGCGATGCGCGAGGTGCTCACCGTCGCCGCCTCCGGGCACCCGTCGCTGACGGTCTTCGAGGGCCACGCGGGCATCGGCAAGTCCCGGCTCGTGCTCGAGGTCGAGCGTCTCGCGCGGGAAAGCGGTCACTTGGTGCTGCACGGGGAGTGCCTGTCGCTCTCGGGCGGCGAGCTCCCCTACGCGGCGATCGGCGGCGCCCTCCGTCGCGCCGATCGGGAGGCGCTCGAGCGCGCCATGGCGGGCATCCCGGGCCCCGCCCGCGCCGAGATCGTGCACGTCTTCCCGGACTTCGGACGCGCGGGCCCGGCGCCGGCGCGTGAGCCCGGTCCGGAGCGCTTCGCCCAGACGCGGCTGTTCGGCTCGCTGCTCGCGCTCGTCCGTGTGCTGACCGACGCCGCCCCGGTCCTGCTGGTGATCGAGGACTTCCACTGGGCCGACGCGTCGTCGCGCGACTTCGTGCGCTTCCTCATGCAGAGCCTCAACGACGAGCGGATCGCGGTGGTGACGACCGTGCGCCGCGAGGAGGTCGACAGCCAGCTGCGGCGGATGCTCGGCGAGCTCGAACGCGACGCCCGCGCGCAGCGGCGCGAACTGCTCGGCCTCTCGCGCGCCGAGACGGCGGCGCTGCTGGAGGCCGTGCTCGGCGAGCCGGCGCCCGACGCGCTGGCGGCGCGGATCTACGCGCGCTCGGAGGGCAACCCGCTCTACGCCGAGGAGCTGCTGGCGGCCGGCCCCGACGCCGGCGGCCGGCTGCCCGCCCGCCTGCGCGACGTGCTCGACCTGCGGCTCGAGCCGCTGAGCGGCGCGGCGGTGACCGCGCTGCGCGCGCTCGCGGTGATCGCCCGCCCGGCCGGGCACGACCTCGTCGCCCGCGTCGCCAAGCTCGACGACGACGTGCTCGTCGACGCGCTGCTCGAGGCGCTCGACCAGCAGCTGCTGGTCGCCGACGAGGGCGGCGTGAGCTACCGCTTCCGGCACGCCCTGCTGCGCGAGGCCGTCTATGCCCAGCTGCTGCTCCCGCAGCGCCGGCTGGCGCACGCCGCGGTGGCCGCCGAATTGGAGGAGCTCGACCCCGCCGGCACGCTGCCCGAGCGCGCGCACCACTGGGAGGTGGCCGGCGACCCGCGGCGCGCGCTGGTGGCCGCCGCCGGCGCGGGCCTCGCCGCCGAGCGCGTGCACGCGTACGCGGAGGCGCTGACGCACTTCGAGCGCCTGCTGCGCTGCCTGCCCGCGGCCGGCGGCGACGGCCTACCCGGCGACCTCGATCTCGTCGACGTGCTCACGCGCGCGGGCGAGGCGGCGCGCTTCAGCGGCGATTACGACCGCGCCCAGGCGCTCTGCCGCCAGGCACTCGGCGAGCTCGACCATGCCGCCGCGCCCCTGCGCGCGGCGCGCCTGTACGAGCGCCTGGGCCGCTACCAGCCGTGGAACATGCTCGCCTCGCTGGACGCCTACCGCGCGGCGCAGCGGCTGCTGCCGTCCGAGCGCGTCGCCGAGCGCGCGCGGCTGCTCGGCGACGAGGCGCTGTCGCTGACGTTCCTCGGGCGCTGGCCGGAGGCCCGCGACCGGGCCGCGGAGGCGCTCGCGCTGGCGCGCGACGCGGGCGCCACGTCGGAGATCGCCTCGGCGAAGGTCGTGCTCGGCGTGTCGCTGGCGTTCCTCGACGACCCGGACGCGGGCGAGCGGGAGTTGCGCGAAGGGCTCGCGCTGGCGGGCGAGGTCGGCAGCGCCGAGGACCTCGGCCGCGCCTACCTGGATCTGGCGGAGGTCCTGCGCCTGCAGGGGCGCCTCGACGAGTCGCTCGCGCTGATGCGGGAGGGCGAGGAGCGCCTCGGGCGCCTCGGGGCCCAGGAGTCGTTCGGCAACTTCATGGCGATCAACGCGGCCGGCGACCAGTTCCGGCTTGGCCACTGGCCGGAGGCGGACGCCGGCCTGAAGCGGCTCGCGCCGCGGCGGCTGGGGCCCACCGGCGGCCTCCTGCACGCGTCGCTGGCCGCACGGCTGGCGACCGCGCGCGGAGCGTTCGAGGCGGCGGGCGCGCACTTCGCCCGCGCGCAGGAGCTGTGCGACGACGACACGCCGCCCGAGTACTTCCCCGCGCTCTACACGGGCCGGGCCGAGCTCGCGCTGTGGACGGGCGAGCTCGACGCCGCGCAGGCCCACGTGCTGCGCGGGCTCGCGCTGACCGGCGGGAGCGCGGATCCGCTCAACACGCCGATGCTGTTCTCGATGGCGGCCCGCGCGCGGGCCGACGCCGCCGCGGCGGCCGTGCGGTCCTCCGCCGAGCAGGCGCGCTGCGCCGGGCTGGCGGCCGGCCATCTCGAGGCGCTGGAGGTCTTCATGCGGACCGTGCGCCGGCCGCCGCCCGAGGCCGTGGCGCACCTGGCGACGTGCCGCGCCGAGGTCGCCCGCGCCGCGCGGCGCTCCGACGCCGCGCTGTGGGAGGCGGCCGGCGCGGCGTGGGAACGCGCCGGCCAGCCCTATCCGCGCGCCTATGCCGCGTGGCGCGAGGCCGAGGGGCAACTCCACGCCCGTGGCAGTCGCCGGGCGGCGCAGCGCGCGGCGACCCGCGCGCACACGCTCGCCGAGCGGTTGGAGGCACGCCCACTACTTGATGAGATCGTCGCGCTCGAACGCAACGCACGGTTTTCCGTCACGACCGCGGACGGACGCGTGGCGCCGCGCCGCCAGTGGCCGGCCGACCTCACCCACCGCGAGGTGACGGTGCTGCGGCTGCTCGCGGCCGGGGACACCAACTCAGAGATCGCCGACCGCCTGGTGATCAGCGTGCGCACCGCCGAGGAGCACGTGCGCCACATCCTCGCCAAGCTCGGCGTGCGCAACCGCATGGAGGCCGCGACCGCCGCCCGCCGGCTGGGCGTCCTGGACGAGCCTTGACAAAGGCGCTCGGACGTCGGGAGGGTTCGGCGGGAACGAGCAAGGGGACGGGCGGTGGCTACCAAGTACTTCGTACTGATGAGCCGGGCGGACAGCAGCCTGCGGGCGGCGGTGCCCGACCGGGACTACCTCGAGCAGGAGCGGCAGACCGTCGTGACCGAGCTGGCGCGCGCGCACGCGACGCTGATCAGCCTGGTCCGCACGCTGGGCCGGTACGACCTGGTCGCGGAGGTGGAGATCGACACCGAGGCCAAGGCCGGGGACGCGCAGCTCGCGCCGGTCAGCCTGCAGTCGGTGGCCGCGGGCATCGCGTCGCACCTGGCGCGCAAGCTCAACGTGCACACCGAGACGCTGACCGAGCTCGACAGCACCGGCAGCTACAACGCGCGGCTCGTGGCCGAGCGCTGCGGAGGTTCGGGCCAGGGGGGCTGAGCGTCATGCGCTGAGCAGGTGCGGCCGCGTCGCGGCGAACGCCTCGATCGCCGCGCGCGAGTCCGCGGCCGCCACGTCGGCCCCGGGGCAGATCTGCCGCACCAGGCCGCTCAGGACGCGCCCGGGCCCGAGCTCGAGGAAGTGGCGGCATCCGGCGTCCACGAGCGCGTGCACGCAGCTGACCCAGCGCACGGGCGCCGCGACCTGGGTCACCAACGCGCGTCGCACGCCCTCCGCCGTCGCGACGAGCCCGCCCGACGCGTTGGCGGCGATTGGCACGTCCGGCGCCCGCCAGGCGAGCCCGGCGGTGACGCCGTCGAGCTCGTCCGCCACCGCGCGCATCAGCGGGCTGTGGAACGCGGCGCCGACGGGCAGCCGGACGGCCCGGCCGAGCCCGCGCGCGGCGACGAGCGCGAGCAGTCGCTCGACGGCCTCCGCGTCGCCGGAGACGACCGTCTGGGCGGGCGCGTTGAAGTTCGCGGGCGCGAGCGCGGCGCCACCCGCGGCGTCGGCACAGAGCGCGCCCACGGTCTCGGCGTCGAGGCCGACGACCGCGGCCATCGCGCCCGGGCGCTCGCGCTGCGCGCCGGCCATCAGCCGCCCGCGCCGGGCGACCAGCGCCTCGCCGTCGGCGACCGCGAGCGCACCCGCCGCGACCGCCGCGGTGTACTCGCCGAGGCTGTGGCCGGCGACCGCGTGCGGCCGCAGCCCGGCGGCGTGCGCCACGTCGGCGAGCGCGAGCGAGACCGCGAACAGCGCGGGCTGGGCGACCTCGGTGCGCATCAGCGCGGTGGCCGGGCCGTCCGCGCACAGCTGCTCGATCGGCAGGCCGGAGGCGGCGCCGGCGCCGGCGAGCCGGGCCGCGAGCAGCTCGGGGTCGCTGGCGGCCAGCGCGGCGCCCATGCCGGGGCGCTGCGCGCCCTGACCGGGGAAGAGGAACGCGAGTCGGGTCATGTCGGGAGCCCGGCCCGGAGCGCGCCGTGCGCTCCGGGCCGCCGGTCGCTCAGGCCGCGGCCCGCAGTGACGTCTCGAGCCGCTCCTTGATCGTCTGCATCTGGATGCGGGTGTTGCGGTTGAGGTAGTCCGCGGCCCCGGCGTCGTCCGCGGGCGCGCCCGGCTTCATCGCGAAGTGCTGCTGCCAGCGCATCTCGGTGCCGCCGTCGACGGCCGCGAAGCTCCACTCGATGTGCATGTACTCAAACGGGCCGGTCTCGACCCGGTGCGAGCGCGTGCGGTACGCCGCCGGGTCGGCGGTGCGCTCGGACACCCAGCTCCAGACCTGCCCGCCGTGCTCCGGGTCCGGGTGCGTGGTGAGCCGGAACCGGGTCGTGTCGCCGTGGCGCTCGAGGATCTGCGCGGAGGCGTACTCGCTGAACAGCGCGGGCCAGCGCTCGACGTCGTTCATGGTCTCCCACACGACGTCGAGCGGGGCCGCGATGACGATCGCGTTGTCGGTGTGTCCGGGCACGTCAGGCCACCTCGAGCGCCGCCAGGCGGCCGTTGACGTACGCGATCGAGTCGGCGAGCGTCGTCATGACGCCCGCGTCGGAGTCGGGGATGGCGAACCCGTGCTCCTGCTGGACGGCGAGCTGGATCTCGACGACCGCCAGCGAGTCCAGCCCGAGCTCGGCGAACGGCGTGTCGAGGTCGTCCGGGATGTCGTCGTCGGCGAGGCCGACGCGGTCGGTGAGGATGCGCCGGAGGTCGGCGGCGGTGAACTGCGGGGAGGACATGCGGTCTCCTGGTTCGGGTACGGGTCAGGGATCACGGCGCAGGACGAGCGCGCTGTTGAAGCCGCCGTAGCCGCGCGCGACGACGAGCGCGGTCTGCAGCGGGGCGGCCTCGGCGCGGTCTCGGACGAACCGCAGCCCGTGGCGGGCGGCGGGCCGCTCGAGATTGACGGTCGGGGGGATGCGGCCGTCGCGCAGGCTCAGCAGGGCGGCCGCGGCGTCGATCGACGCTGCGCCGGCGTAGCTGCGGCCGAGCATCGTCTTGGGGACGGTCACCGGCACCGTCGCGCTGTGCTCGCCGAGCGCGAGCCGCAGCGCGTCGGCCTCGGCGGCGTCCGCGTCGGGCGTGCCGGCGCCGTCGGCGAACACGACGTCGATCGCCTCCGGGCCGATGCCGGCGTCGCGCAGCGCGAGCGAGATCGCCCGCGCGAGCTGCCGCGCGCCGGCGGGCGTGCCGGGCAGCCGGCCGTCGTGCGTCGCCCCGTAGCCGGCGAGCTCGCCGTAGACCGGCGCGCCGCGCTCGCGCGCCGCCGCGAGTTCCTCGACGAACAGGATCGCGCCGCCCTCGCCGGGCAGGTAGCCGGACGCGCGCTCGTCGAACGGGCGGTACGCGTCGGCGGCGAGCCGTCCGTTGGCGAGCTGGCAGCAGAGCGCGTACGGCCCGAGCGGCGCCTCCAGCCCGCCGCTCACCACCGCGCTCAGCCCGCGCCGCAGCGCGCGCCGCGTCTGGGCCAGCGCCTCGAGCCCGCCGGCGCCCTCGGCGGCGACGACGCCCGAGTGGCCCTTCATCCCGTGGCGGATCGAGATCTGCCCGGTGGTGGCCGCGTAGAACCACGCGATCGACTGGTAGGCGCCGACGAACCGCGGCCCTTGCCCCCACAGCTTCTGGATCTCGAGCTGCCCGAACTCGTTGCCGCCCGAGGAGCTCGCGGTGATCACGCTCATCGCGAACGGGTCGTGCTCGGCGGGGCGGAAGCCGGCGTCGGCGAGCGCCATCTCGGTCGCGGCCAGGCCCATCCACGTCCAGCGGTCGGTCTGCACGATCATCCGCCGGTCGATGTAGTCAGACGCCTCGAAGCCGCTGACCTCGCCGGCGTGACGCGTCGCGTAGCGTGAGGCGTCGAAGCGGGTGATCGGGCCGATCCCGCTGCGGCCGTCGAGGGTCGCGGACCACCACGCGTCGGTGCCGACGCCGTTGGGCGCGACGACGCCGATGCCGGTGACGACGGCGCGCCGCGCGCGCTCGGGGAGGCTGGTGATCACGACGTCACCCGGGCGAGGACGATCGCCGACTGGAAGCCGCCGAACCCGCTGCCCGTGGAGAGCACGACGTCGACCGGCACCGCGCGCGCGACGCGCGGGACGTAGTCGAGGTCGCACGCCGGGTCGGGCGTGGTCAGGTTCGCGGTCGGCGGGACGATGCCGTGCTCGATGGCGAGCGCGCTGGCCGCGATCTCGATCGCGCCGATGCCGCCGAGCGAGTGCCCGACCATCGACTTGATCGAGCTCACCGGCACGCGGTAGGCATGCTCGCCGAGCGCGCGCTTGAGCGCCGCCGTCTCGTGGATGTCGTTCTGGCGCGTGGCGGACCCGTGCGCGTTGACGTAGTCGACGGCCTCCGGCGCCAGCGCGGCCTGGCGCAGCGCGTCGGCGATCGCCTCGGCCATCTCCAGCCCGTCGGGCCGCAGCCCGGTCATGTGGAACGCATTGCCGCGCCCCGCGTAGCCCACGATCTCGCAATAGATGTGCGCACCGCGGGCTCGGGCGCGCTCGAGCTCCTCGAGCACGAGCACGGCGCCGCCCTCACCCATCACGAACCCGTCGCGGCCGTCGTCGAACGGCCGCGAGGCCGCTTGCGGCGCGTCGTTGTTCGCAGACGTGGCGCGGATCGGGTCAAAGCACGCCATCGAGATCGGCGAGATGCCGGACTCGGCGGCGCCGGAGAGGACGACGTCGGCCTCCCCGTCCTGGATCAGCTGGTGCGCGTAGCCGACGGCGTCGATCCCGGACGTGCAGCCGGTCGAGACGACGACCGCGGGGCCGTGCGTGCCGAAGCGCGCCGCGACCTCGCCGGCGAGGCTGCTCGGGACGAGCGCCTCGTAGAGGTGCGGTCCCGCCGCCGCCGGGTCGACGAGCCACTCGCGCCCGTGGTCGCTGACCGCCACGTAGTCGGCCTCGAGGCGCGTCGTCCCGCCGACGGCGGAGCCGAGCACGACGCCGACGTGGTCGGTCGCGTCCGGGTCGAGCTCGAGCCCGGCGTCGGCGACGGCCTCGAGCGCGCTCGCGACCGCGAACTGCACGTAGCGGTCCATGCGCTCGACGTCGGTCGCGGAGAGACCGGCGGCGGCGGCGTCGAAGTCGCACTCCGCCGCGATCTGCGAGCGGAACCCCGAGGGATCGAAGAAGCTGATCCGGCGCGTCGCGGTCCGTCCCGCGACGAGCAGGTCCCAGAACGCGTCGCGCGAGCTGCCGCCCGGTGCGACGACGCCGATCCCGGTGATCGCGCTCCGTCTCACCGCTCTACCGTGCCCGGGCCACCGTCGGACTCCGTGTCCACGTGGCCGAGCTCCGGCCGCGGGGCCAGCGGCCCGAGGTGGAAGACCAGCGACGCGGCGCCGGCCCCGTCGTTGACCAGCCGGTGGCGCACGCGCGGCGGGACCAGCAGCCCCTCGCCGGCCTGCAGCCGGTGCGGCACGTCGTCGAGCTGCGCGACGATCGCGCCCGCGGTGACGAGCACGAACTCCTCGGAGTACGGGTGGTAGTGCTCGGCGATCCGCTCGCCGGACGCGAGCGTGGCCGTCCCCATGAACCCGGAGGTCGAGCCGACCGTCTTCGGGCTGAGCAGCACGCGGACCTCGCCGCCGCGGCGGCGATCGGGCGGCACGGCGTCGAGGGAGCGGACCTGGAAGGTCTCGGTCATGGGGTCCTTTCGGGGTTCAGCGCGTGGCCCACGTGGCGATGACGTGGGCGATCGCGAGCTGGTCGGTGTGGGAGAGCGAGAGCTCGAGCCGGGTCAGGCCGCGCGCATCCGCTCGCTCGCGGACGGCGCCGTGGAGCACGACGACGGGCCGCCCGCCCGAGGCGTTGACGACCTCGACGTCGGTCCAGCGGATGCCGCGGGCCAGGCCCGTGCCGAACGCCTTCAGCACGGCCTCCTTGGCGGCGAACCGCGCGGCCATGTGCTGCGCCGGGCGGCGCCGGCCGCGGCAGTAGGCGAGCTCGCGATCGGTGAGGACCCCAGCCCGCCCGACGGCCTCGCCGTCGAGGGCGGCGAAGCGGGCGACGTCGACCAGGTCGACGCCGACGGTGAACTCGGCGCCGGTGGCGGGGGCGATCGCGGTCATGGCGGCAGAGATGCGCGCAGGCCGTGCCTGATACGCGTATTGCCGGAGCCCGTCCCGGCTCTGGGATGGCATGGACGCCACGACGATCACGCGGTTGCTCCACCGCCCCGTGCTCACCGGCCTGTGGCGCGAGGTCGGCACGGTCGCCACCCACGCCCCGATGGAGGCCACGCCGCGATGAATCCCGACGACGCCCCCCAGGAACGGTCGCCGCGGCCGGAGCCGCGCCGCACCGACCCGGCGCTCACCCGCCGCCACGACGAGCTCGCCCGCGAGCTCCCGGCCGGCGTTCCGCGCTGGACGCCGCAGGACGGCGACGACAGCTGAGCTCGCGTACGTATCGCCGTCGCGCATATACGTGGCCGGGACCCGTAGCGATACGTAATCCCGCGGACGTCGGGTCTCAGGGCCGCCGGTAGCTTCCCATCCACCAGCCGCCACCACCGCAAACCGGGCCCTCAACGACCCGGTCCGCCGAGCGGCAGGTCCTCTTCCATCCACCACCTGGGGGCCACCCATGATGGGGCTTGCCACTGCGCACCTCGCGGAGGTGCTCGACGACGACCGCGTGCGCGGCACCACCGCGCGCCGCCCACAACTGCAGGCGCTCGAGGCGGCACGCACGCGCCACGAGCGCCAGCGGCGCCTCGTCGGCCTGAGCCTGCTGCTCGTCGACCGGGGCCGCCGGCGATGATCGGCACGCATCACCACAACCGCGCGTACGTCGACGCCGTCGACGCCGAGCGGCGCGCCGCCGGCGCGCACGAGATCGAACGGCTCGTGCACGCTGCGGCCGGCGGCGAGGGCCAGGCCTGGGAGTCGCTGGTGCGCCGCTTCACCCGCCGGCTCACGCGGATCGTGCGAGCGCACCGCGTGGCGTCCGCCGACGTGGACGACATCGTGCAGATCACGTTCGTGCGCCTGTACGAGCAGATCCACACGCTGCGCGACCCGCGGGCGCTGCCCGCCTGGCTCGACACGACCGCGCGCCGCGAGAGCCTGCGTCACCTGCGGCGCGCGGCGCGCGAGCGGCCGCTGAGCACGGACGTCTTCGAGACGCTGCCGGCCCCGGCGGAGCTCGAGCCCGCGAGTGTGGACGCCGAGCTCAGCGCCGTGCTGCAGGCCGCGCTCGAGCGCCTGTCGCCGCGCCAGCGCAGCCTGCTCCTGGCGCTGTTCGCGGAGGACGCGCCCAGCTACGACGAGATCGCGAGCGTGCTCGGGATCCCGATCGGCAGCATCGGCCCGACCCGCGGGCGCGCGCTCGAGCGCCTGCGGGCCGACGGCCACCTGGTCGCGCTGGCCGCCGAGTACCTGCGTGTGGACGCCGACGACGCGTCCGACACCGAGCGCGCCTGGGCGTCGAGCGCGTTCTGACGCCGCGACGCGTCAGCTCGCCAGCCGGTAGACCGGCGCGGCGCCGGCGGCGAGCCGCTCGCGGAAGGCCCCGATCTTCGCGGGGCCGTCGGCCGCGGCGGCGAGCACGCCGCCGGCGCGCCGGCGCACGAGCCGCGTGAGCTCCTGGCCGCTGCCGAGCTCGAGGAAGTGCCGGCAGCCCTGGTCGAGCAGCGCGTCGACGCAGCGCGTCCAGCGCACCGGCCGCGTGAGCTGCGCGGCGAGCGCGGCGCGGATTTCCGCGCCGGACGTGAGCACCCGCCCGTCGGCGACCAGCGGCACGCGCGGATCGCGCCACGCGACGTCGCGCGCCGCGCGCGCGAACTGCGCCTGGGCCCGGGCCATCAGCAGGCAGTGCAGCGCGCCGCCCGGCGCTCGCACGGCGCGCGCGCCGAGGCGCCCGGCGAGCGCCAGCGCCTCGTCCACCGAGGACGCGTTGCCGGAGATCAGCACCCGCTGCTCGGCGTCGACGTGGGCGACCGCGACGTAGCCGTGCCGCTGGCGCGTCTGCGCGCACATGCGCTCGACCTCCGCGGGCGCGACGCCGAGCACGAAGCCGCGCGCGCCGCGCTGCTCGTCGCGCGCCGCGGCCAGGAGCCGGCGGCGCTCCTGCGCGAGGTCCAGCGCGTCGTCGGCGTCCAGCGCGCCTGCGACGACCGCCGCGGCCAGCTCGCCGGCGCCGTGGCCGGCGACGAGCGCCGGCGTGATGCCCATGTGCCGCGCGGTGTCGGCGACGCTGAGGGCGTGCGCGAGCCCTGCAGGACGGGTGGGCGAGCCGTCGCCGGCGAACAGGAACGCGATCATCGTCCTACGCCGCGTCCCAGCGGTAGAACTCGACCGCCATGGCGTCCTTGGGCGAGCGCCAGGTCGCCGGGTCGTAGGGCTCGATGAACGCCTCGAGCCGGGCGCTGAGCTCGCGGAAGAGCGGGTGCTCGCGGATGTCCTCGACGGCCGACGCGAACTCGCGCTCGATCTCGACGAGGTGGATGTAGACGTCGCCGAAGGCGAACAGGCTGCGGTGGCGCACGCCGGCCAGAGCGGGCAGCGGCCCGGCGTCGGACGCGCCGAACAGCGCCGCCACGACGTCGCGGGCCCCGGGTTTGATGCGGGCGACGATCACGCCGCGCTGGGTGGTCGGCGTCATGCGCGTCGCTCCACGCTCGCCGACGTCTCCTCGACCACGTCGAACTGCAGGGACTGGGCGCGGGCGATGCAGTCGCGCAACGGCGCCGCGAGCGTGCGGTGCTCGTCGCTGGCCTCCCAGGCCTTGAAGTGCTCGAGGCTCTCCCACTCGCTCGTGATCATCCAGCCGTCCGGATCGTCCCGGCGGCGGCAGACCTGGTCGAGCCGGTGGCCGGGGACGCCGCGCGCGACGTCGTGCCGGATGCGCTCGTAGGCGGACAGGAAGCGGGCCTGGCTGCCCGGCTTGAGGTCGATCAGGAAGACGACGCGGCCCTTGCGCGCCGGCATGCCGCTCACCTCCCGCTGGGGACGACGAGGACGGGGATGGCGCTGTGGCGCAGCAGCCGGCGCTGGAGCCCCCGGCGCGCGCCGACCACGAGCATGTCGTAGGCCTCGCGCCGGTGCTCGGCGAGCAGCGACGTGACGTGGTTGCCGCGGCGGATCAGGGTCCGCACGGTGAGCTCGGCCGGCAGCCGGCGGGCCGCGGCTACGACGCGCGCGCTGCTCACGTCGTCGGCGATCCGCCACGGGTCCTCCGGCAGCGGCGCCTGCGCCCAGAAGGTCGCGAACGGCGGCGGCGCGACCGCGGACAGCACGGTCAGCTGCGCCCGCTCGCGCAGCGCGAGCGCCGCGGCGTGGGCGAGCGCCGCGCTGCCGCCCGCGTTCGGCTCGAAGCCGACGAGGATGCGCATCACGCAGCCTCCGCAATCGCCTGCGCCGCCAGGAACGCCGCGATCCCGGCGGCGATCTCCGGCGGGTTCATCATCGGCAGCGCGTGCTCGGCCTGCTCGAGCGTGAGCAGCTGCGTCTGCGGCACCCACTCGCACAGCACCCGGTGCACCTTCTGCGGGCGCTCGGGGCTGTCGCTGCCGAGCATCGAGAGCACCGGCTGCCTGATGCGGGCCGCGTCGGCGGGCGTGAACGACCACCGGAACGCGGCCGGCATCTCCACCTGCAGGAACGTGTCCGCGTCGCGCACGGCCTGGTCGAACTCGCCCGAGGCCTGGAGGAACTCGAGCACGCCGGCGAACGCCTGCCCCACGCGCGAGCGCAGGAACGTGAGCAGCGCGGCGCGCTTGTCGCCGGTCTTGCGGACCTCCCAGACCTCGGCCATGTTGGCCGCGAACTGCTGCTGGTTGCGGACGGCGTCCGGGCGCCCGGCCGCCTCGGCCTTGGCGATGGCGCCCATCAGCGCCGGCTCGAGCAGCACGAGCGAGCGCACCGCCTCCGGCGCGTCGAGGGCCATCTGGAGCGCGATCGCACCGCCAAGCGAATGGCCGACGACGTGGGCGCTGTCGTATCCGAGGTGGCGCAGCAGCGCGACGCAGTCGGCGGCCTGGGTGCCGATGTCCGCGGGCTCCGCGCCCTGGCCGCTGCCGGCGAAGCCGCGGCGGTGATAGTTCAGGACGCGGTGCCGCCCGGTGAGCGCGGGCTCCCGGGTCAGCATCGCGTTCTCGTCCGCGAGCAGGCCGCCGTGGATGAGGACGACCGGGTCGCCGGACCCGGCCAGCTCGTATTCGAGCTCGACGCCGTTGATCAGTGCGCGCTGCATGCGGTGACTCCGTGGTCAGAGGTCGGGATAGCGCTCTGGAGCCACGGCGGCCGGTCCTGATACCGCCTGCCTAGACTCCCCGCGTCGTGGCCCGCCTACCTGCAGGAGATCCCGCGCCGGCCGATGGCGCACTGCCGGCCGCGGCGCTGGCGGGTGTCGGGACGCGCCCGTTCGGGTTCTACGTGCACGTGCCGTTCTGCGCGTCGCGCTGCGGGTATTGCGATTTCAACACGTACGTGCCCGGCGAGTCCGGTGCCGAGCAGACCAGCGGCTACGTCGGCGCCGTGCTCGCCGAGATCGACCTCGCGGCGCAGGTGCTCGCGGGCGGCGGTCGCGGCCCCCTGCCCGGCGTGGACACGGTGTTCTTCGGCGGCGGCACGCCGACGCTGCTGCCGGCCGCCGGGCTGACCCGCATCCTGCGCCGCATCGACGAGCGCTTCGGCCTGAAGCCGGGCGCCGAGGTCACCACCGAGGCCAACCCCGAGTCCGTCGATCTCCGCAAGCTGGAGGCGTTGCGCGCGGGCGGCTTCACGCGCGTCTCGCTGGGGATGCAGAGCGCCGTGCCGCGGGTGCTGGCGATCCTCGATCGCGTGCACTCGCCCGGCCGCCCGCAGCAAGCCGTCGCCGAGGCGCGCGCGGCCGGGTTCGAGCAGGTCGGCCTCGACCTGATCTACGGCGTCCCGGGCGAGACCGCAAGCGATTGGCGCGCCTCGCTCGACGCCGCGCTGAGCGCCGGGCCTGACCACCTCTCGATCTACTCGCTGGTCGTCGAGCCCGGCACGCGGATGGCCGCCCAGGTGCGCCGCGGCGAGCTCGTGGTGCCGGGCGAGGACGTGATCGTCGACCGTTTCGAGACCGCCGACCGCGTGCTCGGCGAGGCCGGGATGGCGTGGTATGAGACCTGCTCGTGGGCGACTGGTGAAGCCGCCTGCTGCCGGCACAACCTCGGTTACTGGCGGGGCGGCGACTGGTGGGGGGCCGGGCCGGGCGCGCATAGCCACGTCGGCGGGGTGCGGTGGTGGAACGTGCTGCACCCGCGGGCGTGGAGCGAGCGGCTGGCAGCCGTGACATCGCCCGCGGCGGCGCGCGAGCTGCCCGGCGAGGCGGGGGTTCGCCTGGAGCGGGTGATGCTCGGCCTGCGGCTGCGGTCGGGCGTCGCCCTCGCCGAGCTCACCCGCGAGGGACGGACCGCGGCCGAGCATCACGTCGTCCGCGGGCTCCTCGAACCGGCCGACCATGCCGCGGGCCGCGCCGTACTGACCCTCCGCGGACGCCTGCTCGCCGACCCGGTCACGATCGACCTGGCCGCCTGACACCCGCCACCGTCTCCCGCCGGGAGCACGCGCTACCGTGATTGCCCGTGCAATCAGCCGACACCAGCAAGCGCTGGACGCTTGTCCTCTGCTGTCTCGCCCAGTTCATGGTGATCCTTGACGTGTCGGTCGTGAACGTCGCGCTGCCGTCGATCCGGAACGATCTCGGTTTCTCCGTGGTCGATCTGCAGTGGGTCGTGAACGCGTACACGCTCACGTTCGCGGGCTTCCTGCTGCTCGGCGGCCGCGCCGCGGATCTGCTCGGCCACAAGAAGCTCTTCATCGCGGGGCTCGTGCTGTTCGCCGCGGCGTCGCTGGTCGGCGGCCTGTCGCAGGGCCAGGGGCAGCTGATCGTGGCGCGCGCCATCCAGGGCCTGGGCGGTGCGGTGGTCGCGCCGGCGACCCTGTCGATCCTGACCAGGACGTTCACCGAGGGCGTCGAGCGCAACCGGGCGCTGGCTGCCTGGGGCGCGATGGGCGCCGCGGGCGGCGCCGCGGGCGCGCTGATCGGCGGGGTGCTGACCGACCTGGTGGGATGGCAGTCGATCCTCTTCATCAACGTCCCCATCGGCGTGGTCGCCGTGCTGGCCGCCCGCCGCTTCATCGTGGAGAGCGCCCCCTCCCCCTCCGGCGAGCGCCACTACGACGCGCTCGGCGCCGTGACCGTCACCGCAGGCCTGATCATCCTGACCTTCGGCATCGTGCGCACGGACCAATACGGCTGGGGCTCGCTGCAGACGCTCGGGCCGATGGCCGTAGGACTCACGCTGCTGGCGGTGTTCCTCGTGATCGAGGGCCGCTTCTCACCGCGACCGCTGATGCCGCTGCACGTGTTCGCGGTGCGCAGCGTCGCGGTGGCCAACATCACGGTCTTCTTCCTCGGCAGCGCCGTGTTCGCGATGTGGTATTTCGTGTCGCTCTACCTGCAGCAGGTGCTGGGCCTGTCCCCGATCCAGACCGGCGTTGCCTTCTTGCCGATGACGGTGGCGATTGCGATCGCATCGACGCTCGCCGGCCGGCTGTCGCACCGCGTCGGCGCCGGGCGAGTACTGGCGGGCGGGATGACGTTGATCGCGCTCGGGATGGCGGGCTTCTCGTTCATCGACGCAGGTGGCGGCTACTGGTCGGACGTCTTCGCCCCTGCCGTCGTCACGGCGGCCGGGATCGGCTTGTCGTTCGTCTCCGTGACGATCGCGGGTGTGGCCGGCGTGCGCCGAGACGAGGCTGGTCTAGCCTCGGGACTGATCAATACGTCGCGGCAGTTCGGCGGCTCACTCGGCCTCGCGATCCTGGCCACGATCGCGTCGTCGCGCACCGCCGCGCTGATCCATGACGGCCACCGGTCCGCGGTCGCGCTCACGGGCGGCTTCTCGGCCGCGTTCTGGGTCGGCGCCGGCTTTGCGGCCGTGGGAGCGCTCGCGGCAGTCGCGGGCCTGGCGCGCAGGCCGCGCCGGGAGCCCGAGACCGCGCCCCAGCGCGCCTAGGCCTGTCGGGCTCGTGCGCGCACTGCGCCTCCGTGCGCCGCTCAGGGGTGCCATAGGATTTCCGCCGTGCCGTTCACGCTCAGGAACCTCAAGGAGGACCTGGAGGACGTCGGGTCCAACTTCGACGGCGCGCCGGATCTGGAGTTCCGCTTGGCGACCGGGGCGCTCGAGCTCGAGCATTCCGGCCTGAGCTACCAGCGCGTCCCGCCCGGCTATCGCTTTCCGTACGGCCACACGCACCACAAGCAGGAGGAGGTGTACGTGGTCGTGGGCGGGAGCGGCCGGATGAAGGTCGACGACAAGATCGTCGCGCTCAAGCAATGGGACGCGGTGCGCGTCCCACCCGGTATGTGGCGCGGCTACGAGGCCGGGCCGGAGGGCCTTGAGATCCTCGTCATCGGCGCGCCCAATCTCGGCGACGCTCCGCGCGACGACGTCGACGGCCGGCGTGACTGGTGGGCTGACTAGCTGAACATGCCTGCTCAGTCTTCGAGACTCACCGCATGGAGCTCGATCCGGTAGACGAGCGTGTCCTCGTCGATCGGTCCCGCGTGCGCGGCGCGGTCGCGCAGGGTCTCGCGGTCAGCCTCACCCGCTCGCCGGACGTCCGCCTCGGTGATCGCCGCGAACGGGACGAGCTCGATGGCGTCGACCTCGATCAGCCCGAGGCCGACCCGGTAGCGGCCGCCCTCCTTGACCTGCGGCCGCTTCCACAGCCGCACCGACAGCGTGATATCGCCGGCCAGGACGTCATCGCGCAGCTCGCGGCTGAACTCCACACGCTCGGACGCTAACGCGTCACGCGCAAAGGAGGCCGGTTCCCCGAGTCAGCAGAGGAACAAACCGAGATCGGGCGTTCTGTGTAGCTCCGGGCCTGGGAGTCCACAAACCGCGCCGTAGCCCTGCGCAGACCCCTTGACGGTCGCGGCCACCAGCCGCGAGCGTGGTGTCGTGCGACGACGTCGAGAGCTGGGGCGCTACGAGATCCTCGAGCAGATCGGGCGCGGGGGCATGGCGATCGTGTACCTCGCGCGGCAGGTGGACCTCGACCGGCTCGTCGCGGTCAAGGAGCTGGCATCGCCCGGGTCGTCCTCGGACCCCGCTTGGGCGGCGCGGTTCCTGCGCGAGTCACGGCTCGCCGGCTCGTTGACGCACGCCAACATCGTCACCGTCTTCGACTACTTCGAGCTCGACGGCACGCCGTACATCGCGATGGAGTACCTCGAGCGGGGGTCGCTGCGTCAGTGGGTCGGGACCCTCACTCTCGCGCAGACGATCGGTGTGCTCGAGGACGTGCTGGCGGGGCTCGAACACGCCGCGACCAGCGGGATCGTCCATCGGGACCTCAAACCGGAGAACCTGCTCGTCACCGCCGATGGGCGGATCAAGATCACGGACTTCGGGATCGCGAAGGCCGTCGACCGGCTCCAGACCGGGGAATTCGACACGGCGGAAGGGATTACGGTGGGGACGCCGGCCTACATGGCGCCTGAGCAGGCGATGGGTCGCGCGCTGGGTCCCGGCTGCGACCTGTATGCGGTCGGCTGCATGGCGTTCGAGCTTGTCACCGGGCGACTTCCGTATCAGGCCGACGCTCCGATGGCGCTGCTGCTCCAGCACGTCAGCGATCCGGTCCCCTCCGCTCGGTCGGTCAGCCCGGACGTCAGCGAGGGGCTTTCGGCCTGGATCGCCGGGCTGATGACGAAGGACCCCGACGACCGGCCAGACTCGCCCGCAGCCGTGTGGGAGGAGCTCGAGGAGATCGTCCTCGAGCTCCTCGGCCCACGGTGGCGGCGTGAGTCCGGGCTCGGGCTCGAGGCGGGATCGCCGCCGTCCAGCCAGCGCCACACCTCGACGCACATCACGGGCTTTCCGGCGTACACGCCGCCTCCGGCGCTGCCCGTGCCGGAGCCCGCACCGCCACACGAGACGGGCGCGGATGACGAGTTCATCACGTTCATCCGCGACGGCACGCACCCAGTCCCGTTGCCGTCATGGGATCCGCCGCCGGCGTCCGTCGACCCGGCGCCGCTGCCCGAAGCGCGGCCCGTGCCGAGCTCCCGGCCGCCGCCGACCACCGCCGTGCGGCCCGTCCCGGGTCCGTACACGCCGCCTCCGTCGGACTCCGACTTCGCGTCCGTGTTCACGCCGGCCGCGAGATCGGAGCCGGCGGCATTCGAGGCGCCGCTGACCGCCGATTTCCAGTACCTCCACGGTCCGCTCGTGGTCGACGAGGGCGGCGTCGAACTGCTCGGCAACCGCCGGATCGTGCGCAAGCTCAAGGAACGCCTGATCCACTCGCGCGGCGGTTCGTTCCTGGTCACCGGCTTCCGCGGAGTGGGCAAGACGACGATCGTCCTGCGGGCCCTCGACGAGCTGGAGGCCGCTGGTGCGGCTCCCGTCGAGTTCGTGCCGATCGTGCTGAACGTGGCGCGGCCGATGTCGGTCGACCAGTTGCTGTTCGAAGTGATGCGGCGGCTCTTCGAAGCGCTGACCGACCGCGGCGTGCTCGAGCGGCTCGAGCCCGACATCCGTCAGGCGATGCTGCTCGCGTACGCCCGAACCTTCTTCAACCTCAAGGAGACGGCCGCGCACTCGCGGGAGACATCGCAATCGTTCAACGTCGACGTCGCCAAGCTGATGCCGGTGGGCGTCGGCCCGAAGCTCGGGGTGTCGCGAAAGCGCGCCGAGAGCCTCGGGCGCGAGGCGACGTTCCTGGCGTACTCGCACGCCGACGTCGAGCATGACTTCCTCCGGATCGTCTCGTTGCTCGACGTCAGCGGGACCGTGGTGCCGACGCCGGCGCGGCGGTTTCGGCGGCGCCCGCCGCCACCGTGGCGGGGGCGGCTCGTCGTCGTCCTCGACGAGCTGGACAAGCTGACCGCCGACCAGGAGGGCATCGACGCCGTTCGCGAGATGCTCATGAGCCTGAAGAACCTGCTCACCGCGCGTAACGTGCACTTCGTCTTCGTGGGTGGGCCGGAACTGCACGATGAGTTCGTGCGCGACGTGGCCCGCGGCAACAGCGTGTACGAGAGCGTGTTCGCCTACCACCTCTACGTGCCCTGTCTCTGGGCCTCGAGCCGGCTGCTCGTGAGCAAGGTCGTGCAGGGCCAGGCGACTTCCGATGCCCTCGACGAGCTCGTCCAGTACTTCGACTTCAAGGCGCGCGGGATTCCCCGACTCCTGCTGCGGGAGCTCAACAGCTTCGTCCACTGGTCCGGGGACGAGGCGCGGTTGCGGGTGTCGGAGCTCGAGGCGATCCGGGTCAGGTTCTACGCGCGCATCCAGCAGGCCGTCGACGACTTCGTGGCCAATGCGATCGACCGCCAGATGCGCACGATGGAGATCGACGAGGACCGCTGGCGCCTCGGCGCCTGCTACATCACCGACTGGATCCTGCGTCGCGGTCCGGCCGAATTCACGATCGCGGACATCCTCGAGGACGAGTCCAAACCGAGCCCGCTGATGCACGCGTCGCCCGAACGCGTGGAACGGCTTGTCCGCCACCTGGTGGGCCATGGCATCGTCGACAAGGTCTGGTATCAGGACGTGGACAACACGCTCGTCGGCGACGCTTCGCAGGCCAACTCGTTCCGGCTGCGAGCGTCGGTGATCGAGGATCTCGCCAAGTTCGCGCAGCGCAACGAGATCGAGCGCGCGGAACAGGGCAGCGACCAGCCCGGCGGCGCGGCACCCTGGGCGACAGTGGTCGGCACGCCACGGCTCAAGCAGGGGCGGTACGAGCGCGGCGACCTGATCGCCATCGGCGGGGTCGGACGCGTGTACCGCGGGATCGACCTCGTCACCGGCCGCGAAGTCGCGATCAAGCTGCTGGCCGAGCAGTACCTGGGCGATCACCTGGCGCGCGGACGCTGGCGCCGCGAGACCGAGATCGCCATGCAGCTGCGCCACGAGCACATCGTGCGCACCTACGAGGTCGTCGAGGAAGGCTCGGTCGCCGCGATCGTGATGGAGCTGATCGATGGTCCGACGCTGCGCGACGTCCTCCCGTTGCAGTCCCCGGCGGCCGTGATCGTCGCCTGCCAGCTGCTGACCGCGCTCGAAGCAGCCCACGCGAGCGGCCTCGCCCGCTTCGACATCAAGCCCGAGAACATCGTGTTCCGGAATCGCAGCAGCGCGGTCATCGTCGATCTCGGTCTGGTCAAGCGCATGCTCGTCGAGGACCACGGCTTCGCGACGTTCGCCGCCACGCACGTGTCGGCGCCGCCCGTCGGCACGCCCGCGTACATGTCACCCGAGCAGGCCGCCGGGTCCGACGTCGATATCCGGTCCGACCTCTACTGCGTGGCCGTCGTGCTGTACGAGACGATCGTCGGGCGAAAACTGCGCGACGTGAACGGAACGCTCACGGAAGTCCTGCTGCGGGTCAGGCGCGAGCCGGCGGACCCGTCAGAGCTCACCGACATCTCCGACGAGCTGCGGGCGGTCGTCACGCGCGCGCTCGCCCACGATCCGGGCGACCGGTACCAGACACCGGAGGACATGCGGATCGCTCTTTTGCGGACCCCCGAGGGTGAGGACGGCGGACAACTCCCGGACGCGCAGCTGCTGACGCCGCGCCGTCCGCCAGGTGGCGGATTCGGCGTGTACCGTGCGCCGCGGAAGCCTCGCCCGTCCGATCGGCCGGACGACGAGCCCCCGGCCGACGGCGAGGCCGACGCCGAGCGCCCTGCGGCCGCCGCCGACTGGAGCTCCACCTCGTGACCATGCTCGTTGCGTTCTCGCGCCGGTTGACGGAAGGCGCCCGGTCGCGTCAGAAAGGACCTGATGCTTGGGCTGGCATGTCCACTCGGTTCCCGAGCAGCCTGAAGTAGAGGACCGACATGACGAGCGCCGACAGTGGCATCGTCAGCGCGGTGATGATCCAGTCCACCACCGCCCGCCCGCCATGACCGAGCGGCGCGGCGATGATGCCGCCGATGATCGCGATCCCGATCGAGATCAGCCATGCCAGGACGATGGTGCCGAATACCGACCATCCATGGCCGCGCACGAGGTCACGACTGCGCCCGAACGACGCGAACACGCCGGGGCGCTCGAGCACGCACACCGGCACCACGACTGACCAGATCGTGATCAGGATCAGTCCCGGCACGATGATCAGAATGAAGCCGATGGCGATCGCGATCCCGGCCAGGATCGCGACGGCGAGCAGCCGCCAGAACACCGGGGCAACCCCGGCGAACAGCGCGCTGAGCTCGTCGTCGCGACGACCGTCCTCGAGATCCTTGACGAGGTTGACCACGGCGCCGACGAAGAACAGGTCAACGATCAGGCTGACCAGACCGCTCAGTGGCCCCAGCACCAGCCCCGCGAGCAGCGTGACCAACGAGACGCCCGCCGCGGCGAGGAAGAGCGTCACGAACTGGCGCGTGTAGAGCTCCCACGCACGGCCGATCACCGAACCAGGGCTCACGTCCACGACTCTCCCTCTGAACTCCACAACGACCGAGCCTACCGCCTCAACCGGCAGGTCTCATGCATCGTCCGTGTTGCTCGAGCAGGCCGAGGGACTCGCTCGCGTCGCGCCGCCGCTGCTCGTACCGTATGGTCGTCCTATCACTCCTATCCGTCCTAACCGGGCCGTATCATCCGAACACATGTTCGATTCGAGGACGCTAGTGAGCACACGAGAGACAGCCGGTGTCCTTGCCCTCATGGCGGGGCGACATCAGCCGTGGAATCGTCTAGCCGGAGCCATCGAGGAAGAGGGCAGCGCGCTTCGACTCCTGGAACGGACGGAGGCGGGTGATCCGGAGCGCCTGTTCGTGGTTGACGAGAAGCGCGTGACACTCGACCAGCTAGAGGAGCACCTGTGCGCATGGGAGGAGGAGCGCATCCACGTCGTCACCGTGCTCGACGCCGCATACCCCGTGAACCTGCGCATGGTGCACGACAGGCCCCCGCTCCTGTTCGTTCGAGGCGAGCTGCTCGACACCGACGAGCGCTCCGTCGCGGTGGTCGGGACGCGCCAGGCGAGCGCCCGCGGAGTGGAGCAGGCCCGGTCGATCGCGCGGGGGCTCGTCGAGGCCGGATATGTCGTTGTCAGCGGACTGGCGGCGGGGATAGACACGGCGGCGCACACGGCGACACTTGACGCCGACGGGCGGACCGTCGCAGTTATCGGCACCGGCTTGCGCGAGTATTTTCCGAAGGGGAACGTCGAGCTGCAGCAGCGCATCGCCCGCGATCATGCGGTGATCTCGCAGTTCTGGCCGGGTCAAGAGCCGCGCAAGTGGACGTTCCCCCAGCGCAACGCCGTGATGTCCGGCTTTGCGCGTGCCACGGTGGTCGTGGAGGCGTCCCACACAAGCGGGGCGAGGATGCAGGCGCGTCTAGCGCTCGAGCATGGGCGGCCGGTGTTCCTCCTGCAGTCGATGATGGAGCACGCGTGGGCGCGCAACTACGAGCCCTACCCGAGCGTCTACGTGGTAAAGGATGGGCGCGAGGTCGTCGAGCACCTCGACCGTCTGTACTCAGACGAGATGTCGCTGACCCGGTAGCCGCCACTTCCCGCCTTAGACTCGCTGACCATGGCCCTCACGGTCGGCGAGGCAGCGGCGACGTACGAGAAGGCCATGCGCAACGTCCTCCCCGCCGGTCCGGGGATATGCGTGGTCTGCCACACGTTCATCGACCGCGAGTACTCGCGCTGCTACAGGTGCGGCAATCAGCCGTCGGAGCTCGACGCGGTGGTGCCGATCACCTACTCGGAGCACCTGAGTCAGATGCACACGGTGCTTCGCCAGTACAAGGACGCCGCCGCGCCGAAGGCGAGGGCCTACATGATGACGAGGCTGGCCGCCATTCTGTGGCGCTTCTTGGAGGCGCACGAGAGCCACGTCGCGGTCGCTGCCGAGGCGCAGAAGGGCCACTTCGACGTGGTCGTCACGGTGCCCTCAAGCACACCCGAGAGGGATGAGCAGCGCTCCATGCTGCGCTGGATCGTCGGAGAGGGTTGCGGACCGACGTCCGAGCGGTATGAGCGGGTCCTGCGCGCGACCGGAAAGACGGTCCCCGGACGGGCGTTCGACCCGATCCGCTATACGGCCACGGAGTCGCTCGACGGCCTCGACGTGCTGCTCGTCGATGACACGTGGGCTGCGGGTGGGCACGCACAGTCGGCGGGGTTCACCCTCAAGGAGGCCGGCGCGCGAAAGGTCGGCCTCGTGGCGATTGGGCGGCACGTGCGGCCCGACTGGGTGCCGACTCATGGAGGTCCATCATGTAGCGAGATCGTCGCGGGCCTGCCGAAGACGTTCGACTGGGAAACGTGCTGCGTCCACCCGGAGATATAGACGGGCGCCTGTCGCGGCGACGACGCCCAGCGGCCCTTGAGGCCAGACGCCGGCGGGGGTGCGGACGTCCGGGAGGCGGGCTATGGCTGTCGAGCCGACCGACGGGGCCTCGCGGCGATCGAATCCCCGAACACCTGGGAATGACGGGGCGGATTCCAGTGAGCGTCGCAACACCAACGCGGTTTGGAGGTTGTGATGCGCGAGCGACGAGTCAGGCGACGGACGCCGGCAGGTGGGGTGCAGGCGGAGAAGCAGCATCGCTACGTGCGCCTGATCGCCCAGGGGATCAGCAACTCGGAGGCCTGCCGGATCGTCGGAATCAACCGCAAGACGGGCACTCGCTGGCGTTATGGCCGGACGGTCGTCAATTCCGCCGGGGAGCCCCTGCACTATCCGGCGGTGAAGATCTCCGAGTCCAGACCGCGCAGCCCGAGGTATCTGTCGGAGCTGGCGGATCGCGCTCGCCGACCTTCTCAACCGCGGCGAGAGCATCCGCGCGACCGCGCGTGAGCTGGGACGCTCACCATCGACGATCAGTCGCGAGATCCGCCGCAACGGTGACCGTGACGGGCGCTACCGACCTCACCACGCCGAGCACGCGGCCCGAGCCCGGATGTGCCGTCCGCGGCTGCGGCGGATCGCGATCGACGCGGTGCTGGCGGGGGTCGTGGCAAGGCTGCTGGGGCAGCGCTGGAGCCCTGAGCAGGTCGCGCACGAGTTGCGGGTCCTGTTCGCCGGTCAGCGCCGCCGCTGGCTGTGCATAGAGTCGATCTATCAGGCGATCTATGACCCAGCCGTCGAGCTCACCCGACCCGCTCGCCGACGCCGTCGCCGTCGCCGGTTGGCCGGGCTGCACCGGCGCGGGGAGCTATACCCAGAAGTTGTGGATGCGGGTGAAGAGAAAGGCGGCGTACCTTCCCGGTTGATTGAAGACCGAAAGCCGGTGTTGGCCGGCAGGAAGGCACGCCAATGGTGGATGTTCGCAGGCTCCCCGTCGGGGAGGACAACGAGATGCGGGTCACCCTCGATGATCTCGCGCGCGAGGGCGCGCTGCGGATGATCGCGGCGGCGCTGGAGGCGGAGGTCGATGAGTACGTCGCGTCGTTGGTCGAAGCGCGCGACGAGGACGGGAAGCGACTGGTGGTCCGCAATGGGAAGGCGAAGGAGCGCAAGCTGACGGTCGGGTCGGGGACGCTGCCGATCCGGGCGCCGCGGGTCAACGACAAGCGCGTCGATGAGGAGACCGGAGAGCGCAAGCGGTTCAGCTCGCGGATCCTGCCGGCGTACGCGAGGCGCTCGCCGAAGGTGACCGAGGTGCTGCCGATCCTGTATCTGCACGGGCTCTCGACCGGCGACTTCGGGCCGGCGCTGCGGGATCTGCTGGGCGAGGACGCGTCGGGCTGTCGTCGAGCTCGATCCAGCGGCTGACCGAGGCGTGGCAGGCTGAGCACGCCGCGTTCCGCACCCGGCAGCTGCGGTTTCACCGCTACGCCTACCTGTTCGTCGACGGCGTCAACGTGGCCGTCCGCCTCGGCGAGGACTCAAAGCTGTGCCTGCTGGTCGTGATCGGCGTCCGTGAGGACGGCTGCAAGGAGTTGCTTGCAGTCGAGGACGGCTACCGCGAGAGCGAGGACTCGTGGGCGGCCGTGTTCCGCGATCTGCGCGACCGCGGGATGAACGAGCCGAAGCTGATGACCGGCGACGGCGCGCTCGGCGCATGGGCAGCGGTGCGCAGCGTGTTTCCCGGCACGCGAGAGCAGCGCTGCTGGGTCCACAAGACAGCCAACGTGCTCGACGCGCTCCCAAAGCGGCTGCAGCCCAGGGCGAAGACGCTGCTGCACGAGATGGCCGAGGCGCCTACCCGCGCGGACGCGCGCAAGGCACTGGAGCGCTTCCGGGGCGAGTTCGATGCCAAGTACCCGAAGGCGGTCGCGAAGCTCGACAAGGACTGGGACGCGCTCACCGCGTTCTACTCGTTCCCGGCCGAGCACTGGCGGCACCTGCGGACGACGAACCCGATCGAGAGCAGCTTCGCGACCGTCAAGCTGCGCACCAAGGTCACCAAGGGCGCCGGCTCCAAGAAGGCCGCGCTGGCGATGGCCTACAAGCTGCTCGACGCCGCCCAGGAGCGCTGGCGACGGTTCAACGGCCACGAGCTCGTCGGCGACGTGCTCGACGGAGTGAGGTTCAAGGACGGGATCAAGATCACTGACGACGAAACCACGACGAACGAGAGGGTCGCCGCCTGATCATTCTTCATCGCCAAATCCACAACATTTGACAGTTGCTCCCGGCGCGGGCGGCTGACCGCGATGACGATGATCCACCAGCGCCCGATCGAAGTCGAAGACCGCGTCCAAGTCGGGCACTGGGAAGGCGACCTGATCATGGGCCCCAGCAACCGCAGCGCCATCGGCACGCTGATCGAGCGCGACACCGCTTCGTGATCCTGCTGGCCCTTCCCGGCGCCATCCCGACCGCCGACGCCGTCCGCCACGCCATCAGCGCGGCGTTCGAGAGCCTGCCCAGCGGGCTGCGACGGACCCTGACGTGGGATCACGGCAAGGAGCTCGCGCTGCACCAGCAGATCACCGCCAGCACCGGCATCCGCGTGTTCTTCTGCGACGCCCACGCACCCTGGCAGCGCGCCAGCAACGAGAACATGAGCGCGTCGCCCTGGAGATCAATCACCGCCCCCGCAAGACGCTCGGCTGGAGCCGGCCCGCAGAGCTCTTCGACACCGCGCTCGCCGCCGCCTGAACGCACCGCACAACCACCCGTCACGACGCGATCGTCCGGACCGCCTCTTCGACACAACGCGCCGCTCGAAGACGGGCACGTCCCTAGAGTTCGAGAACAGCACTCTCTGCGATGGCTGAACCAGCTTCGCCGCTTCGCGGCTCAGGTCATCTCAGAGTTTGGATCTTCAACAAGAAGAACCCGGGGTCAGCTGAACTCAGGGGACTACGATCGAGCAATCCTCTGTTGCGACGTTGGCTGGAATTCCCACCATCGCGCCGGGGCCAGCGCAAGCCGTCGTTCTCAAACACCGTTGTCACGATGCAGTCGTCAGATCAGGCGGCCTTGCCCGCGCTCGCCGCGGCTGAGGCTCGCGGTGCGACGAGGGTCGGGGCTCGCCGCCGGGCCGCGCAAACTTCAGCCCCACCGCCAATCCCAGCGAGCCGCCCGCGAGCCTCGCCTGAACCGTCGACACCGTCGCGCCGGTGGGAACCCTCCCGGTCCGGGCCAGAACGCGCTCCAGACCGTGGCGCCGTCGAGCGAGCACTGGCTGCTCGCCGGGTCGCTGCTCGTGAACGCGAACGTCCGGCTTCACGCCTGCCGAGCCCGGCGACCGTCTGCGGCCTCGCGCCCGGCGCGCGCAGCATGCGGGTTCGCGGCGGCATCGACCAGAACTGCGACGGCGCGGACGCCCCGCTTCAGAGCCTCTCGCGGCCGCCCACGCCGCTCGACGTCACCCTCGCCTACAGCTACCGCGCGACCCGCCACGGCAACGGAATGCCTGAGGCCGGGTGCCGCAACAGCCTTGCGCATGCTGAGCGCGGATCCACATGGGGTGCCTGGCCTCACGTCCGGCTCTAAGCTCCGGGCGTTGGCCCCTGTAGCTCAGCTGGATAGAGCAGCGGACTTCTAATCCGCAGGTCGTTGGTTCGAATCCAACCGGGGGCGCTCGCTTTTCCCCTGCGTGCGGACGGTTTTGCGGTCGCGCCGTTGTTCGACGGGCGTCGATCGTGTCCCGAATGTGTCCCGAGGGGTCGGTTCCTGGGGCCGGCTTCGGCGGCTCATCGCTAAGTGGGGCAGCGCGATGAGCTGCCCCGGCTCAGGCCACGTCTTCCGCGTCGAGGGCAAGCGCCGCCCGGTCTGGCGGGCGAAATACCGCCTGCCCGACGGCCGCCAGGTCCAGAAGACCATCGGCCCGGCCTGGACGTCGCGCGGCCGGCCACCGGCTGGTGAGAACGATGGATCGCCCCGGGGCCACCGCAAGCCATCGTTTTCACAAGACCGATCGGTGTTATCGGAAGGCGATCAGGAGCGGGCTGATTTGTGGCGTCCCAGAAGTCCGGAACGAGACGAACGCCGCGCGGACGAGGAACTTCGAGGAGTCGCCAAATCCGGTGGTTGCGCGCCGGAGCGGAGACAGCGTCGTACCCGACGATCGCTTCGAGGACCTGTCCGGCGCTCATGAAGAACCCGTAGTCGCCGTCGACTGAGGCGCTCAACTCGCTGCAGACCGCTTGCTCGTACTGCTTTCTTCGAACTGCGCCGGAGGCATCAATTCCGGACCATACGGCGCGCTGGAGTTTCTGCTTGGTCAGCGAGCTCCGATCGAAACGACGAAGAGGCGGGCACACAGGTGCACACCTACTGCCGTCGAGGGCGAAGTTCGGATGAACTAGAACAATGTGTGCTGGTTCATCCGGATCTGCTGGGCGCGGGTTGGAGACTCTGCTGTTGGATGAACTAGCACGATTCGTGCTACTTTGTCCACGTGCCGGGCGCCGTCTACACCGACTTGGCGGAGATCGCGAACGAGCAGTACGGCTTTCTGACGCCGGAGGATGCGCGCGAGCGTGATATCGACCCGATGAATCTCGTGCGGATGTTCCAGCGCGGGCACCTCGAGCGCCGCGCGACGGGGGTCTATCGCTTGCGTCTGACGCCGCCCAGTCGCTTCGACGCGTACATGGAGGCCGTGCTCTGGCCGGGACGAGGCATGCGCGGTGTTCTGTCGCACGACACGGCTCTCGATCTTTATGGCCTGAGCGATGTCAGCGCGGCCAAGATCGACCTGACGCTGCCGCAGGCATATCGCATCCGTCGCGCGATACCAGCGTCGTACCGGGTTCATCACGAGGATCTCGCAAGCGACGACGTAACCTCGTTCGAGGGCATTCCGATCGTTACTCCGGCGCGCGCGATCCGTCAGGTGCACGCGGCGCATCTCGGTCCGGCGCTGGTTGGGCAGGCGATCGACAATGGAGAACGCGACGGTCGTCTGGCCCGGCGTGAGGCGAATGCGCTTCGGCGAGAACTTGGGGTGGAGCCCGGAATCGGAGTACGGCGCTGAGCGGACCGGACTTCAAGCCGCCCAAGCGCCCGCCGACGAAGCGCGGGCATCTGGAGCGGCTCGTCGACAGCTACGGGAAGACCCACGGCCTCGCGGTTGAGCGGACGCGCCGTTGGGTGTCGGTGATGGCGCTGATCGGCGCATTGGATCGCGTGCGGGCCGACGACGGACCGCGGTTCCTTGTCAAGGGCGGCGTATCGATTGAGCTGCGACTCGGTCTACGCGTGCGCGCGACGCGAGACCTCGATCTGGTCTTCCGTGGCGACCCGGACGAGATGCTCGACGCATTGGACGAGGCGTTCGAGCATCCCCTCGGACACTTCGCGTTCCGCCGCAAGGGAGAGATCGAAGACATCCGTGACACGGAGAGCCGGCGCATGTCGGTGCAGCTGAGTTTCGGCGGTCGCGACTGGCAGACCCTCCAGGTCGAGATCGCTCGTCCGGAGGTCGACGAGATCGAGCTGGTCGCGGTCGCCGTTGGGATCTCGGACTTCGGGCTCGAGGGTCCCGAACGCTTCGCCTGCCTCTCGCTGCGCTACCAAATCGCGCAGAAGCTCCACGCCGTCACCGAGCAGCCCCGCGACCGGCGGAATCTGCGCTTCTGGGACGTTGTCGATCTTCTGTTGCTTGCCGAACTCCTCGGACGTGATCTCGCGCGCGTGCGTGAGGCCGCCGAGGCGGTGTTCGCCGGCCGCGGCAAGAACCCCTGGCCGCCGGAGCTTGTCGTTCCAGACCCGTGGCGCGAGCCGTACGCCCGCACCGCAGCTGAGCTCGGCGCTGGCTTGCCCGCAGGCGTCGACGAGGCTGCGGAACTGGTTCGTGAGCTGATCGCCGCTATCGCTAGCGCTTGAGGACGATGTCCCGAACGGCGTCTCCAACTGAGCACAAGTGTGGGCAACTCAGCCCCACTCACGGCAGTAGAATCGGCCTATGACAGCCGAAAACACCTGCACATCGGCAACTTCTAATCCGCAGGTCGTTGGTTCGAATCCAACCGGGGGCGTCGCCGTAATCCCTGCAGAGCGGGGCCTTTCTGGCCTTGGGGCTCGTTCGATCTCGATCGAAGCGGTTCCCGAAGGACACGTTCCCCGGGCCGACAAGCGATCCGATCGCCGAGCTCGCCGGTGGCACAGCACACCAGGGTGATCTCCGCTGACCCTCCCGCTCGGTGCGGCGCGCCGATCGTGGCGGCGGCCGCGGGGCGCAGTAACGCTCGTGGACCTCGCCCGCGGCGGCGGCGTGCGGCGCCTGTTGCGGGGCGTCGGTCGCGAAGGACAGCTCCGCCTCGCGCTCGAGCAGCGCGCCGTCGGGCGACGTGACGCGGACGGCGCCGGGCGCTCGAACCGGTGCAGCATGGTCGGGTTGCGCGTCGCAGTACGGCCGTGTACCAGCCGCAGGTACTCCTCGCGCGCTCGCCGCGCCCACAGCGCTCCGCCGAGCCCGCGGCCCTGCCAGGCTCGACGACCGACGCCTCGGCCGCGTCCGGGCGCGTCGCGAGCCGGATCATGCGAGCGAACGCCGACCGCGGCCCGGACGACGCGCCGACCGCCAGCAGCGCCTCGTGGCGATAGTGGTCGGCCGCTCGAGCTCCCGCGCCGAGAGCCGGATCTTGGACTCCAGCACGCGGCGGCAGCGCGCTCTGCACCCATCTGCTCGAGGACCGCTCAAACCGCGACGCTGTCGGCCGGCACCAGCGGCCCGATCAGCACCGAGGAGCCGTCGCTCAGCGTCACGCGCCCGTCCACGTCTGCGGGATTCTCCGCTCTTCAAGCGACGCCGGTGCGCCGATTCGAAAACTATGCCCGAACCGCGCTACGCCCGCGCCGCCGCACCTCTGTACCAGGTCCTGCCCCACCTTCCGCAGAACTACTTCGCACGCGACAACGTGGACCACACACTCATCTTCGGCGCCGACGACGCCGAGCACACGCTGGACGCCCATGTCCTGCCGCGGCTCGCGAGGGCCCACATCGACATCACCGCCGTCGGTCACGCCATCCCGTAAACGGATCGTCACCCGGCCGCGCGAACGGACGTCGCGGCCCGCGTGGATCAGCCCGTCCCCGCCACGCCGCGTACCTGCGCATTGTCAACATTCGTGGCGACCTTGAATCGCAGCGTTGAACCCGGCGATGCCGGTCGTCTCGCTGCCTCGCCGAACTGCTAGAGCTTGACAATCAGCAGCACGAGAATCATGCCGATCGGCGTCGCGGCGGCGAGAACGCCGCGCCACAGCAACCGGCGCAGTCGCACTGCCGCCGGTGCGACGGCCGGCCGGATCCATCGAGCCGGAACCCACTGCAGAGCCGGATACTGACGGCGGGTCCAGGCCACGATCAGATCTTCCAGGCGCCTGTCGACCGCGGCGCTGATCCCACGGGGCATTCGCGCGAGGGTAGTCGTCGGCTCCCAAGCTGGCGAATCATGAAACGGCCTGCCCACGGCCGCGCATCGAGCGATCGTCTCGAACCGCGTTGCTGCCGCCGATGTTGGCCAGTCGCTGGTGCTGCCTCGACCCAAGCGGCATGGGGAGACTCGCCAAGTAGTCCCACTTTGCGCGGTCGCGGATGCTCGGGGGTGGGGCGCGAACAGGTTGGTCGCCCCGATTTTGCCCGGCGTCTCTGCCGCTTGCCCGAGCAGTCGCGCGAGCTGCTCGGAAGGCACCGGTCTGGGGTGAGCCGACGGTGACCGTCGACAACGCCCCCCGACCCGCCAGGACGATGCCGCCGAATCCGCCCGCTTGAGGACCCCGGCGGGCGCCACCTGGCACGTTGCGCGCCAGGTCGGTGTCGAATCCGTGTCGGGTCCCCTCCGCCTGCTCCGCGACGGGCCGGTAAGCGGCATGGGGTTCGTCCCACATAGCCCGGCTGCTCGTCGTCGGAGACGACACGGCTCCGTCACCCTGGTCGACAGTGATCGCCGGCAGGTGATCTGGCGCCGTCGCGCCGGCCGCCACCCGGTCAAGACGCCCGGCTTCAGCGCCGACGGACGCCTCATGGCCACGCTCAGCGACGACCTCACCCTGTGGGCGCTGCCCTCAGGCCGCCCGGTCGGCGGCCCACTGCTTTACCTGTCGGCCGCCGACGTGTCGCTGAGCCCCGACGGCCGCACGCTGGCCATCACTGGCCGGAAGCTGGAAGGGCTGGGCCAGGCTGTGGTCAACCAAGACCTGGAGGCCGGCCAGCCGCACGCTATCGGGCACGCCGGACGCGTGGAGTGGGAGTCCGTCAGCCCAGACGGCCGCACGCTCGCCACCGGCGGCCCGGAGGGAGCCATCCGGCTCTGGGACCTGCCCACCCGCCGGCCGCTCGGCGCCCCGCTGCCCGCACTGCCCAACCACGAGGCCGTCCCGCAATTCACGCCCGACGGCAGGTACCTGTTCGTCATCACCGACGCCGGACGCGCTTACCGCTGGGACATGCGCACGACTGCGTGGGCGCAACATGCCTGTGACGTGGCCGGCCGCACGCTCGCTCAGACCGAGTGGACGGTCGCACTACCCGACCGCGACCACGCACCGGCCTGCACGCGGTAAGCGAACGTCGAGCAGCTCGAGGAGTTCATTCGCGTCCAGCGTTGACGCCTGTCCGTGTGTGCTCTGGCCGAGGCGGGGCGTGCGAAGGGTTCGGGCTCAGCGGCTTCACCGCGGGGTGTGCCATTGCGCGGGAGAGCGATTTCCCGCCGCGGCGCAGGCGGCGACGACGGCCAAGAGCGCCGCGGCCAGGCCCAGTGCGGCCACGGTGCTGACGTCGAGCACGAGCCACGCCCCGAACGCCGCTCCGGCGAGCATCGCCCCCACCGCGAACAGGCGACGCACGATGGCGAAGCGGTCGCCGTGGCGCAGATCGGCGGCGACGCCGGTCAGCGTCATGGTCAGCACCGTCGTGGTGAGGTCGAAGACCTTCAGCTGGCGCACGGCGGCGTTCTGCGCGCCCATGGCCAGAGCGAGAAGCGCGGCGATGCCGTCGCGCTCGCCCGGGCCGAGATCTGCACCCGCCCATGCCGCGGCGAGCAGCGCGCCGCTGACCAGCAGGAACTCGAGGCCGGCGACGGCGGCGAGCAGCCGGCCGCGGTGCGCCTCGAGACGTTCGCCGGCGGCCCCACCGATCGCCGCGCCGAGCAGGAACCCGGCAAGCGCGGACAGCGACGCCGCGAGCGAGAACCCGCTCGCGCCGGCAAGCGCGAAGCCGACGAACACCACGTTGCCGGTCATGTTGGCGACGAAGACGCGCCCGAGGCTGAGAATGCTGACGGCGTCCACGACTCCGGTCAGCACGGTGAGCACGAGCATCAGCGCCGGGAGCGGGCCTTGGGCGGGATCCGCGATCAGGCGCCCCAGCGACGCGCTGGTTGCTCCGCCCTCGCGCGATGTTCCGGACTGGTCCATCTCGGCGCGGCAAAGGCTACGCCGACGGCTGAGCGGTGGTGGAGCGTGAGACGTTGGCCGCGCGACCTTCCGCGGCCTCGAGACTCGCGCCCTGTCCGCCCGGGCTGGCGACGCACTTGGCCGACGGAAGTGCGGTTGTCGTGCCGCGGCGCACGCAGGACGCGTTCGATGTCGCGGGCATGCCACGCCCGCGGGCGCTGCTCGTCGGAGGGGAGTCCGAGGAGCACGCACGCCGAGAGGGGCGATCCGCTTCGAGCTCTCGCCACGGGGATGCGGCCAGTCCGCACACGTCCCGCCGCCGTCGCAATACGGCGGGTTGGCCGGCCGCGCGCAACTCGCGCTCGTCGACGCCCTCGGTCCCGGTGACGTGGAGGTCGCCGCGCACGAGGAGCGGGCCTCCGGGCCGGGCGATCACCTCCGTAGGCGTCGTCGGCAGCTCGCCTGAGGCCGGCGCGGCGGGATGTGATCGCAGCGCACCCGTCGGGTAGCGCGCCACCACCCGGCACCACCTCCTCGGGATCAGCGCCGCCGGGGAGAATCCACGGTCGCCGCCCGGTAACGAAGACGTTTCCGCCGCGGCCGCGGCGATGCGCTCGCGCACGCCGTCGCCGTTAGCGGGCGCGACCGGGACCGCCACCGTGCGCGCCGTTGCCCCCGCCGCGGGTGAGGCGGCGGCGTCGGCGTGTTCGCCGTCCAGCTTGCCGTCCGCACCGGCGCGCGCCTCATCGCCCTCGCCAGCGAACGCCACCACACATGGCTGCGCGAGCGCGCCGCGCTTCCCGTGACCCGCACGAGGCGGAAGGCCGCGCAGCCCTGGACGTCACGGCGCGCGGCGGTAGAGCCGCCCGGGCCGCCCCGGCCCTTCCGAGCGCAGCTCGCCGGTGTCCGCGAGCAACCCGGTGGCGCGGACGTCGCGGCGGAAGTTCGCGGCGTCGACCTCCTCTCCGCGCAGCGCCTCGTAGAGCCGCTGGGCCTGGCGCAGCGTGAACGGCTCACTCAGCAGCCCCGCGGCCTTCTGCATGAACCACGCCTTGTCGGCGACCCGCGCGCGCAGCCGCCACAGCCCGTCGTCGACGATGCGAGCGTGGTCGAGCGCCAGGTCGGGCAGCGCGGCCACGGGGTGCCAGGACGCGTCGCGGTCGGCCGGCCGCTCCTCGGGCAGGATCTCGGGCCGCACGAGTGCCATGTAGGCGATCGAGGGCAGCCAGCCGCGCGGATCGCGCGACGGATCGGCGTACGTGCGCAGCTGCTCGAGGTGCACGGAGCCGACCCCGGTCTTCTCGCGCAGCTTGCGCTCGGCGGTCTGCTCGGGCGACTCCGACGCGCCGACGAAGCCGCCCGGCAGCGAGAACATGCCGCGCTGGGGCTCCTCCAGCCGGCGCGCCAGCAGCACGGACAGCTCGCTGTCGAGCAGGGTGAAGACGACCGGGTCGGCCGTCAGGCCGATCGGCGACTCATAGCCCGCGGAGTTGGAGGCGCGCACGCGCCCCAGGATGACCTACTGGCCCGATGATGAGGGAAGAATGAAGATATTCGTGGCGGTCCCCGAGCCGTCCTGGCCGAGGCCGGAGACGATCACGGTGTCGCCCGCCTTGAGATCCGACAGCGAGCCGGACGTGGACTTCGTGACCTTGGTCGCGGAGCCCAGCTTGACTGTGCGCGACCCCTGGGGGCCGCCGGACAGCGTCAGGTTCGAGCCGCTGACGCCTGCCACCTGGCCGGTCTGGGAGCCGGGGCCGAAGAGCCCGCCGCCGAAGCGGCCGCCCTGCCCCTGCGCGCCGGTGCCGCGACCGCCGAAGTAGCCGCCGCCCTGGCCGTTGGCGCCGCGATCGCACACCGCGCGCACCAGGAAGTCGCTGTTGGCGCCGGGAGTCGCGCCGCCCTGCGGCTGCTGCGTCGGCGCCGCGCCGGTGTCGCCGCAGGGAAGCGTGCCGGCCTGGGCCTGCTTGACGGCATCGGCGAGCGTGGCAGGACCGCCGCCCGCGAGCGCCTTGCCGGCGAAGAACGCGCCGGCCGCCAGCACGATCGCGACGACGGCGGCGATCGCCACCAGGCGGCCGTAGCTGACCTCCTCGTACTCCTCCTCTTCGATGGTCGTGGTGTGGTCGCTCATCACTGTCCTCCGTTTGCGTTCTTCGCGGTGGCCGTGACCGACGTGGCCTTGACCGTGCCGCTGCTGGCCTTGCTGCCCTGCACGACGACGCTGTCGCCGGGATGGATCTCCTTGGCGCTCGACACGGCCGTGCGCGTGACCTTCGTGTTCGAGCCGGTCTTCACGTGCACGACCGTGCCGCTCTGGTCGGTGACGTAGAGCGACGAGCCGTTGACGTTCTTGACCGTCCCCTGCGTGGAGTCGTCCTGCTGCTGGGAAGTCTGCGGGAGCTGGAAGCCCCCGCGCGCGAAGCCGGCCGCCCCGGCGCCGCCGCCCGTCGTCGGCGTCCCCTGCGACTTCTGCACCTGCACGCCGCCGATGAAGCCGAGCACGGCGACGAGTGCGAACGCCAGGACCGCGGTCAGCGGCGTCACGAGCCGGCGCCGCGTCCGGCGGGGGAGTTCGTCTGTCATGACCTCACTCATTCGAAGCGCAGGGCGTCGATCGGGCGCATGCCCGCGGCGCGCCCGGCCGGGTAGGTGCCGAAGAACAGCCCGGCGAGCACGGAGGCGCCGAAGGCCAGGAAGATCGAGTAGAGCGCGATCGCGGGCTGGACGCCGGCGATCTTGAACTGGCTGCCGACGATGCCCACGGCCACGCCGGTCAGCCCGCCGAGCATCGAGACGAGCACCGCCTCGGTCAGGAACTGGGCCAGGATGTCGGCCCGGCGGGCGCCGATCGCCTTGCGGATCCCGATCTCACGCGTGCGCTCGGTGACCGAGACGAGCATGATGTTCATGACGCCGATCCCGCCGACCAGCAGGGAGATCGCGGCCACGGCGCCGAGCAGCGTGGTGAAGACGTTCGTCGAGGCGTCGCTCGCCTCGCGGACCGCGCCCTGGTTGATGACCTGGAAGCCCGGGTTCGTGGGGTCGGTGACGTTCTTGCGCTGGTCGAGGATCGTGGTGATCTCGGCCTGGGCGGCGTCCAGCGCGCCCGCCGACTTCGCCTCCACGGTGATCGAGCTGATCCCGTCCGCGTAGCCCGTCAGCGTGTCCTGCACGGCGGTCAGCGGCGCGAACACGACGTCGTCCTGGTCCTGGGTCCCGTTCGAGCCCTTCGACGCGGTCACGCCGAGGATCTGAAAGCTCGTCCCGTTCACGCGCACGCTCTGCCCCGTCGGGTCGGCGCCGCCGAACAGGTTCTGCACGACCGTGGGGCCGAGCACGACGACGCGCTTGTGCTGGCGCACGTCGGCCTGCGTGAACATCGAGCCGGCGGCCATCGAGTAGCTGCGCGTCTGGGCGTAGGCCGGCACGGTGCCGACGAACGTGCTCGGCTGGTAACTCTCCGAGCCGCTGGTGAGCGTGGTGCCGTCGGCGTTGACGACCGGCGAGACGCTCTTGACGTCCGGCGCGTTGAAGCTGTCGGCGAGCGCGTCGGCGTCCTTCTGCGTGAACGTGATCCCGGCGGCCGCGCCGCCCGGGCCGAAGCGCCCGCCCTGCGCCTGGACGAGCAGGACGTTGGAGCCGAGCGCGTTGATGCGCGCCTGCACGGCCTTCTTGGAGCCGTTGCCCACTGCCACGAGGATGATCACGGCGGCGACGCCGATCGTCATGCCGAGGATCGTCAGCCCGCTGCGCAGCTTGTTGGCGGCGATCCCCGTCGATCGCGATCCGCAGCGTCTCGCTCACGTGCGCACGTCCTCGACGACCGCGCCGTCGGCGAGCCGGATCACGCGCTCCGCCCGCGCCGCCACGTCCTCCTCGTGCGTGATCAGGACGACCGTGCGGCCCTCCTCGTTGAGCCCGGCGAAGACCTCCAGCACGTCGTGCGGTGGAGTGCGAGTCGAGGTTGCCGGTCGGCTCGTCGGCCAGGATCAGCGACGGGTTCGTGACGATCGCGCGCGCGACGGCGACGCGCTGCTGCTGGCCGCCCGAGAGCTCGGACGGGAGGTGGTTGATCCGGTCGCCCATGCCGACGCTCAGCAGCGCGTCGGTGGCGCGCAGCCGGCGCTGGGCGCGCGGGAGCCCGGCGTAGGTCAGCGGGAGCTCGACGTTGGCGAGCGCGCTCGTGCGCGGCACGAGGTTGAACGACTGGAAGACGAACCCGATCTTGCGGTTGCGCAGGTCGGCGAGGTCGTCCTCGGCGATGTCGCGGACGTCGGTCCCGTCGAGCCGGTAGCTGCCCGCCGTGGGCGAGTCGAGGCAGCCGAGGATGTGCATCAGCGTGCTCTTGCCCGAGCCCGAGCTGCCCATGATCGCCACGTACTCGCCCGCCTCGATCGTGAGTGACACCCCATCGAGCGCGCGCACCACGATGTCGGCCGCGACGTCGTAGACGCGCGACACGTCGTGCAGTTCAATCACGGGCCGGCTCATGGGCCGACCGGCCCGCCGGCGCGGAAGCCGCCCGCGCCGCGGAAGTTGCCGCCGCCTCCGAGCCCGCCGCCGAACCCCCCGCCCAGGCCGCCCCCGAAGCCCGTGCGGTTCCCGCCTGTCTGGCTCGCGGCGCCGCCGACCGTCGCGCTCGTCGAGGTGACGATCACGTGGTCGCCGGCGGCGAGGCCGCTGACCACCTGGGTCTCGCTGTCCCCCACGACGCCGGTCTGGACGCGCCGCGTCGAGCGCTTCCCGTTCGTGTCGACCGTGACCGTGCCGTTGCGCAGCGCCTGGTTGGGAACCATCACGCCGCTGGCCTGCGAGATCACGATGTCCGCCGTCGCGCTCATGCCCGAGCGGATGCCCTGCGTGGACTGGTCGAGCGTGACCGTCACGGGGTAGCTGACCGCGCTGCTGGTGCTCGAGTTCGAGCTCGAGCTGCTCGAGAGCACGCCGATCTTGGTCACGTGCGCGCCGACCTCCTCCCCGGAGGCGGCGTTGATCGTCACGGTCGCGGGCTGGCCGACCTTGACCTTGCCGATGTCGGACTCGCTGAGCGCGAGCTCGAGCTTCAGGCGCGAGAGCTGAGCGAGCACGATGAAGCCGCTCGAGGAGCTGCTGCTCGCAGCGGCGTTCTGGCCCTGCGCGCTGGCGTTGCTGTTGCCGTTGCCGCCGGAGGAGGAGGAAGAGGAGCCCGCGGTGTCGCCGACCGCCGCGGAGATCGATGCGACCGTGCCGCTGGTGGGCGCGCGGAGAAGCGTCGCGTCGAGCGCGTCCTGAGCCTCGTCGAGCGAGAGCTGCGCGCTCTCGACGGCGGCGTTGGCGGACTCGACGCTCTGGGTCGAGCCGCCGCCGGAGGACGAGGCGCCGCCGCCGCCGGAGGACGCGCCGCCGCCGGAGGACGAGGCGCCGCCGCCGCCGGAGGACGCGCCGCCGCCGCCGCTGCCGCCGGACGCGCCGCCGCCGCCGCCCCCGCGGGAGCCGCCCGGCGTCGCGGTCGCCGCGGGGGCCGGCGTGGCGCTCGCACGCGGCGTCGCGGTCGCCGCCGGGGCGGTCGCGGTGGGCGTCGCGCTGGGCGTCGCCGACGGCGCGGCCGGGACCGTCGCGGTGGGCGTCGCCTGCGCGATCGCCGCCACCGTGGTGGGCGTCACCGCCGCGATCGAGGCGACCGGGGTCGTCGTCGCGGCGGTCGCGGTCGTCGCCGTCGTCGCCGTGCTCGCCGCCTCCTGCGCCTTGGTCAGCGCGTCCTCGGCGTCGACCAGGCTCGCCTGCGCCTGCGCGAGCGCGACCCGCTGGCTCGCGCTGTCGAGCTTGGCGAGGATCTCGCCCTGCGAGACGTGCTGGCCCTCATCGACGTAGATGTGGGTGATGCGGCCACTGGTGGCGAAGTCCACGTCGTACTGGTTGGCCGGCGCGAGGTTGCCGCTGCCCGAGACGACGCTCTGCACGACGCCCTTGGTGACCGTGACGGTCCGTTCTGAGACCTGGATCGCGCTGCTCGAGCTGCCGACCGTCAGCACCGCGGCGACGACCGCCCCCGCGAACACGAGCGCGATCAGGCCCGTCAGCAGCGACGGCCGCCCGCCGCGCGGGCGCGGCGCGGGAGCCGGGCGCTTCTTCTTGACTTTTCGAACTTTCTTGGCAGCTGGCATCCGTGACCCGCCGCAAGGAAGTCACCTGCGCGTAAGAACGCTGTAAGACGTCTCGAAGAAGCCGTGAACGATCTACGTCACGGCGGCGCCGGCGATCGCCGCGGCGAACTCGTCCACGTCAGATTCCGACGTGTCCCACGAGCACATCCAGCGCACCTCGCCGGTGTGCTCGTTCCAGACGTAGAAGCGGAACTCACGCTGCAGCGCGGCGGTCGTCTCGGGCGCGAGGATCGCGAAGACCGCGTTGGCCTGCACGGCCTGCGTGATCGTCACGTGCCCGGCGACCGCCTCCGCGAGCCGGCGCGCCATCGCGTTGGCATGCCCCGCGGCGCGACGCCACAGCTCGTCCGTCAGCAGCGCCTCGAGCTGCGCGGAGACGAAGCGCATCTTGGACGCGAGCTGCATCGACTGCTTGCGCAGGTACGGCAGCGCGCCGGCCAGCGCCGGGTTGAGCACGACCACGAGCTCGCCGGCCAGCAGCCCGACCTTCGTGCCGCCGAAGCTGACGATGTCAGCGCCGGCGCTGACGTCCCCCAGCCCCACGTCCAGCGCCGCCGCCGCGTTCGCCAGCCGCGCGCCGTCGATGTGGAAGAGCATCCCATGCCCGCGCGCGTGCGCGGCCAGCGCCTCCACCTCGGAGATCGTGTAGAGCGTGCCGAGCTCGGTCGACTGCGTGATCGAGACGACGCCCGGCTGCACCACGTGCTCGTCGCCGATGCGGACGATCCGGCGTTCCACCAGCTCCGGCGTGAGCTTGCCGTCAGCGGTCGGGACGGTCAGCAGCTTGATCCCGGCCAGTGCCTCGGGCGCGCCGCCCTCGTCGACGTTGAGGTGCGCGCTCTCGGCGCACACGACGCCCTGCCATGGCCGCAGCATCGCGCGCAGGCCGACGACGTTCGCGCCCGTGCCGTTGAACACGGGGAAGCCGACCGCGTCCTCGCCGAACTGCGAGCGCACGAGCGCCGCGAGCCGGTCGGTCACGGGGTCGGCCCCATAGGAGATCGCGTGGCCGTGGTTGGCGGCGGCGATCGCCGCGAGGGCCTCGGGGAGAGCGGGAGCGTAGTTGTCGGAGGCGAAGGCGCGCACGGCCGACGACGATACTGAGCGCGTGGACCCGTTCCGCATGTACATCGTCGTGCGCCGCGGGGCCTTCGCCTCGCTCGACGAGGGCGGCGTGCGCGCCGGCGCGGCCGCCGTCGCGTGCCTGCGCGCCTTTCCCGCACCCGCGGAGTGGCGCGCGCGACCCGGCAAGGTCGTGCTGCGCGCGCGCAGCCCCAGCCAGTGGGAGCGCGTGCTCGCCGAGCCGCACGCCGGCGACGACGCGGTCGTCGCGCTCCCGCCGCGCCGGCGGTCAGCGCGCGGCGAGACGCTCACCAAGCTGCAGGCGATGGCCACGGAGCTCGAGCCGCCGCCGGAGCACGCCGAGGCGCCGCTGCTTTACGCGCTCAACCCGCGCGCGCCGATGAGCTCCGGCAAGACGCTGGCCCAGATCGCCCACGCGGCGGTGATGGTCGCCGAGCGCGGGATCGACGTGGCGCGCGCGCACGTCATCGCGCCCGGCGCGGAGGCGTTCGACGCGCTTGCGCGCCACCGCGCGCTGGCCGCCGAGGTGGCCGATGCGGGCCTGACCGAGGTCGCCCCTGGCACCGTGACCGTGCGCGCCCTTGCGCATTCAATTCTACATAGGTAGAGTTCATCTCATGGCCCGTCGCCTCTCCCCCCAGACGACCGCCGTGCTCCAAGCGCTGGCCGCACAACCCGAGGAGTGGCGTCACGGCTACGACCTCGCCACCGAGCTGCGGATGCCGTCCGGCTCGCTCTACCCAATCCTGATGCGGCTCGCCGATCGCGGGCTGCTCGAGGCGACATGGGAAGCGGACCCGCCGCGCGGCCGCCCTCCACGGCACCTGTACCGGCTCTCCGCGGCCGGGTTCGAGCTCGCGGCGGAGCTCGACGTTCCCCCGCCGATGCGCGCGAGGCCGGCATGGTGAACGACACGCCGCGGCGGCTGACCGCGCTCGTGGCCCGCGCCACGCCGGGAGACTGGGGGCGCGCCATGCTGGCCGAGCTCGACCACGTCGAGGGCGCCCGGGCGCGCTGGAGCTTCGCGCTCGGCGCCACGCGCGTGGCGGCGTTTCCGCCCGTCGCACACGAGACCGCGCTCGCCGTCGCGGCGGCCGCGGGGCTGATCGCCTTCGGCGTGGCTCGCTGGCCGGGCGTGATCACCGACGGCGTGGCGGTCGCGGTGGCCTACCTGGTCGCGCTCGCGCTGCTGCTGGCGGCGTACCTGCGCGCTCCCGCGGCGCTCGGGCGCCTCGGTTCGCTCGCCGTCGCCTGCTCGTGCCTGTCGCTGGTCGCGCGCACGCTCGGCTTCCACGGCTCGCTCGTCCTCGCGGGCGCGGCGTGGGTGGCGTCGCTCGTGCTGCTCGCCCTGGTCGGCCGGGACGGCGGCGCGCGGGCGGGCCTGCGCGTGGGCGCGGCGATCGGGCTCAGCGGCTTCATCGTGATCCTCGCCGTGACTTACCTGAGCACCGGCAGCGTGGCCGCCGATCCCGTCTACGCGGCCGAGTTCCGGGCCAGCGGGGCGAGCGATCTCACGACGTACGCCGTCGGCGAGACAATGGCGTCGGCGGTGCACCAGCTGTGGATCGGGCCGGCGACCGGCGCCCTGCTCGGCGCGTTCGGCGGCGCGTTCACCCGGCGGCGCTGAACGCGGGCCGGGCGGCGATGCCCGGCCCGCGCTCGCACGCTCACGGTGTCGTGGTGGACAGCGTGAACGTGAGTGTCTTGGAGTAGGTGCCGGTGCGCAGCGGGTCGGTGCTCGCGATGTGCTGCCCGAAGTCGAACGACACCTGGTCGTTGGACGCCGGGGCGCTCCACGTGTGCACCGTCGCCGGCAGTGGCACGCCGCCGGCCAGCAGCGGCGAGGCGAGGCTGAACGTCCCGTTGACCACGTTGACCAGATGGCCGGTGGCCGTGGGCGAGGGATCGCTGACGGCGAGCGCCGCGTCACCCGCGGTGGAGATCACGGTCGCCGTCTGGGCCGCGGTGTAGTCCTTGGTGACGCCGGCCAGGAACGTGCCGAACGTGGCCGCCGGGCCGAGCGTCAGCGACAGCGTCGGCGACACGGTCCCGGAGGGGCTGCCGGTGACGCTGGTGGACTCCAGCGTGGCTGCCGCGCTGGACGTGTTGTAGAAGGCGTCGCCGCTGTACGTCGCGGTGACGGAGGTCGCGCCGCCGGTGCTGGGCACCTGCAGGATCGCCGTGCCGCCGGTCAGCGCCACGGGCGCGCCGAGGGCGACGCCGCCGGCGGAGAACTGGACGGTGCCGGTGGGCGCGATCGGCTCGGCCGTGCCCGGCGTGACGGTCGCGGTGACCGTGCTGCCGCTCACGCCGACCGTCGTCGACGTCTGCCGGAAGGCGACCGATCCCGCGAAGTCATGCACCAGCAGGCGCCAGACGTACCACTCGTGGCCGCCGTCGATCGGCGCGTCGATGAACGGCACGCCGTTGTCGGTCAGCCGCTGCTCGAGCGTCGACTTGCTGACGGTGATCGAGTCGAAGCGTCCGCCGCCGACGACCAGGCCGAGCAGCTTCTTCAGGTCGGGGTTGGCATACAGCGGGCTGCCGGCCGCCGGCGCGCCGCCGGTGCCGATGCTCCACGTCGCGTAGTAGCCGAACGACGTCGTCGCGTTGAAGATCAGCTGGTTCGCGCGCGACCCGCCCGCCGACAGACCGCCGAAGGCGCGATCGGCCGCGCGGTGGGAGACGTTGAAGCGCGACTCGATGAACGGGATCACCCGGGTCAGCACGTCGGTCTGGTAGCCCGCGTTGCCGTTCGGGAGCCCGTTGAAGTTCGTCGACACGACGACCGCCGGCTGCATCTTGCCCGCCGCGATCAGGTTGTCGATGATCCGGTTCGCCACGCCCTGGGTGAACCAGTCGGCCTCGTTGCCGCCCGCGCCGTGGCTGATGTACAGCGTCGGATACGCAAGCGCGCGGTTGGCGTCATAGCCGGGCGGGGTGTAGACCGCGACGTAGTGCTGGCCCGCCGGGTTCGTCGACTCCGGATCGGTGTAGGTCAGATCGGTCAGCGCGCCGTGGACGGCGTTGGGCGCCTCCTGGGACAGATCGCGCGTCCCGAACGCCGCATCGGACGGCACGTAGACCTGGCTCGTGGGCTCGACCGCGCCGCTCGTGACGCCGCCCACCGTGTTGAACGGCGGGTTGCTCGGATCGGAGAGCTCGGTGCAGCCCGACAGCCCCGGCGGGTTGGCGTCGCAGTTGCGGTAGTAGCCGTAGGTGAAGCTGCCCGAGGGCATCGGCGTCGTGTAGGACCAGATGCCGGTCGCCACGTCGAGCGTCATGTCCGCGACCGGCCAGTTCGCCTGCGCGCCGTTGTTGGGGTTGGCGATCGGGAAGTCGCCGAGCTGCCACTGCGACGGCAGCCGCCCCGCCGACGTCGTCGTCGTCGTGTCGGCCAGCCCGGAGAAGAACCACTCGCCGCGGATTCGCATCCGCGTGGCCGCCGGGTCATAGATGCGGAACGTGACCGTGTAGCCCGTCGGCGCCGCCGCCGTGTGCGTCACCTCCGGGGAGACGACCGTAGGAGCCTGCGCGTACGCGCCCGGTGCCGCCGCCAGAGCGGCGGCGACGGCCGCGACGACCGCGGCCCCCATCCGGAAATGGGAAGGGAGTCTGCTGATCAATCTCATCCTCCTCCTTCGCACCACGCGCTAGCGGAGCCGCGCAGGCTCGAGTGTTGTCACACCTCAGTGAGATACACCGTATGTCCGTACCGACTTCCGGCGCATCGTGGGAAAGTCCGCGCGGGCATCAGGGGGTTGCCGCGGATCATGAGAGCGCGCCGCGCGCGAGCAGCTGGCCAGCCGCAGCGCGGCTCCGGGCCGCAAGCGCCGGGACTACCTGCGCAGCGCCGGACGCCGGCGGTGCAGCGATGCCGGCCACCGCGGCAGGTACCAGTTCCACTCGCCGAGCAGCTTCATCGCCGACGGCAGCAGCACCGCGCGAACGATCGTGGCGTCGATCAGCACGGCCACCGCGAGCCCGACGCCGAGCTGCTTGAACGCGATCTCGGGCAGGGCCGCCATGATCGAGAACACCGCGACCATCACGATCGCGGCGCTCGTCACCACGCCGGCCGTCGACTTGAGCGCGTCGCCGACCGCGTCGCCGGTGCTCATGCCGCGCTCGTGCGCCTCGCGGACCCGGCTCAGGATCAGGACGTGGTAGTCCATCGAGAGCCCGAACAGGACGACGAACAGGAAGATCGGCAGCCAGTCCATGACGCCGCCGACGTCCTGCGCGCCCAGCTGGGAGCGGAGACACGCCGTGCTGGAAGATCAGCGTGAGGACGCCGTAGGCCGCCCCCACCGAGAGCAGTTGAGCACGATCGTCTTGAGCGGGATCACGATCGAGCGGAACGCGGCCAGCATCAGCACGAACGCGACGCCCAGCACGAACGCGATCACGAACGGCAGATGGGCCCGCATCGTCGCGTTGAAGTCCGCCGAGACGGCGGTCGTCCCGGTGACGTAGGCGCGGGCGCCCGGAACGCGCCCGATCGTCGGCGGGATCACGTCGTTGCGCAGAGCCGCGAGCGCCGCGTTCGAGCGGCTGTCGGTGCCGTGGCCGGCGAGCGAGAGCGTGGCCGTCGCGACCGTCCGGTCGGCGCTGATCGACACACGACGGGCCCCGCGAGCTCGCCCGTCGCGAGCGCGCGCCGCGACATCGCGGCGATCGCGCGCTGCACGCCGGGAGCCGTCACGTCCCGGGCCTGCACGACCACGAGCGCGGGGATCGGGCCCCCCGGGAACGCCTTCTGGATGTGGGCGTAGGTCTGCATGATCGCCAGGCCCGGCGGCAGGCCGACCATCCCCGGATCGACGGTGCGCATGCCGAGCGCCGGCACCGCGGCGGCGATCAGCACGCCGGCCGAGAGCACGAGCGCCACGACCGGCGCGCGCAGGACGCGGTCGATCACGAACTCCCAGGCGCGCGAGCGGCCGCGCTCGCGCCGGCGGGCGATGACCGGCGCGCGCCCGCGCTCGACCTTGTCGCCGAGCTTGGAGAGCACGGCGGGCAGCACGGTCACCGAGCCGATCACGGCCACCGCGACGACCACGATCGTGCCCATGGCCAGCGAGGTGAACACGGCGTTCCCGGCCAGGAACATGCCGGCCATCGCGGTCATCACGGTCAGCCCCGAGATCAGCACCGCCTGCCCCGAGGTGCCGGCCGCGAGCGCGAGCGCCTCCTCCCCACTGCGCCCCTTCCGGCGCTCTTCGAGCTTGCGCCGCAGGTAGAACATCGAGTAGTCGACGCCCACGGCGAGGCCGATCAGCCCCACGACCGCGTCGATCTGGCCGCTGTTGACGGGGACGAGGTGACTGAGCGCGGCGACGAGGCCGAACGCGCCGAGCACCGCGGTCATCCCCAGCAGCACGGGCACGCCCGCGGCGACGAGCGCGCCGAACGCGAACACGAGGATGACCAGCGTGACGGGGATCGACGTGTACTCCGCCTTGCGAAAATCGCTCACGTAGGCCTTGGCGAGCGCCTTGTTCGCACTGGCCGCGCCGAACTCCTCGACCCGCAGTCCGGGGAACCGGCGCGCCGTCGCCGCGGTCGCGGCCAGCGCGCCGGCGACGTGCTCCTGCGCCTGGTTGAAGTCACCGGCGACGTTGAACGTCACCAGCATCGAGCGGCCGTCGGCCGAGCGCAGCGCGCGACCGCCGGGTGAGAGCGGCGAGCGCACGTCGCCGACCGTGCCCAGCCGCTCCAGCCGCGCGACGAGATCGCGAACCGCGGCCGTGAGGTCGCCGCTCCGCCCGGCCTGCACGAGGACCTGCTCGCCGGAGTGATACGGAAACGCCTGCTGGTAGATCCGGGTCGCCGTCTGGGACGGCCCGTTGCCCATCTCGACGTCCGTCAGGTATCGCTGGCCGACCGCCGTACCGGCCGCGAACACGCCCAGCACGAACGCCAGCCAGCCGAGGATCGCCTTGCGGCGATGGCGCGCGCTCCACCCGCCCGCCGCAGCGGCCACGTTCACGCGGCTGCGCCAGTTCACCATCGCAGCACCAAACGTATGCGCACCGCGGGCGGCGAAACATCCGTCCGCCGCCACATACCGCGCACTGTGAAAGTACGGACCAGGCGGCGAGCGGCTCGCTTTCCGCGACGGGCCCGCGGGTGGTGCTCGGCACGGCGGCGATTGCCCGGCCACCAGGCCCGCCCACCGACGAGCGCGGTCAGGCTCGGCACGAGCAGCGTCGAGACCACGAACGCCGCCAATGAGCCACCGCGGTGGCGACGGCGTCGCTGTCGACGTGCAGCGGGGGGTCGCACCTGCGTGACGCGCTGGCGGCCGATGTCTAGTTCCTCGTCGCGGAGGCGCTGACCAACGTCGTCAAGCACGCCCACGTGAGCCGAGCGACAGTCGCCGTGACGCCCGTCGTCGACGTCAGCGACGACGGGGTCGGCGGCGCCGCGCCGGCCGGCTGCCGCCGCTCCGGCCTGGCGGGCCTGTCGGACCGGGTGGCCGCGCTCGACGGCAGCGTGTCGCCGATCAGCCCGCCCAGCGGCGGGACGCGCCGAGATCCCGCTGTGAGGCGTCGGCGATCCGGTTCGCCGGCTCTAAGCGGCGAGCTGCTTCTCGTACATCACCCAGCCGAGCGCGGGGAGCATCCCGGCGCGCTCGTAGAGACGGAACGCGCCGGTATCGCTCGCCGTGTCGACGCCGAGCCCGACGCTGCGCTCGCCGCGCTCCCAGAAGCGCGCGAACGCGTCGCCGAGGAGCGCCGCTCCCACGCCCCGCCTGCGCCACGGGCGACGCGTGAAGAGCGCGTGGACGAAGCCGCCGCCGTACGTGTCACCAGTGCAGATCGTTCCCGCGGCGATCTCATCCCCGGCGCGGACGACGCACCACAGCGCCGGGTCGAAGCGCTCGCTCCCGAGGTGGAGGTTCGACCACGAATCGAAGTCGCGCGGCGCGTGGTCCCAGTGATCCGCGAACGCCTCCTGGTGCGCGGCGTGAAATTCGCGCGCGTCGCGCTCCGGGTCGAACGCGACGACGCGGAGCGCGTCGGGCCACTCGGGTGCCGGCGGCGGCGCCTCGAGCGTGATGCGCAGCTCGCGCAGCACGCGCACGGCGCCGTAGCCGAGCGACTCGAGCAGCCGGCGCGCGGCGGCGTCGGCCTCCAGGACGCCGTTCTGGATCCTGCGCGCGCCGCGGCGCCGCGCAGCCTGCTCAAGCCCGGTCGCGATCAGCGTCCCGACTCCGCGTCCGTGCGCGTCGGGGTGGACGTACCCCTCGGCGCGCCACAGCTCGCCGAGCTCGCGCACCGCGCCGTAGCCGACGATGCGGTCACCGTCGCGAACCACGTGCGCGTTGCGCGCGAGGTCGAGGTCTGACCACTCGTCCTCCAGATCGGACGGCGAGAACGCGCTCTGGCCGTACAGCGACGACTCGAGCGCGACGACGACCTCGCACACCGCCGCCGCGTCGGCGGCGACGACATGATCAAGGCGGAACGAGCTCGACGGGCGTTCGCCGGGGGGCATCGGCACAGCCTGCCACGCGCAGCGTCGAGCACTGCAACTCGACGGCTCGCCGAGCGATGAGTCGCGCGCGGTGCGATCGTCCTAGCCACATGACCACCGAGCGAGATCCCGCCCTCGAACCCTTCGACGCGCTGATCGGCACCTGGGCGACCGAGGCGACGCACCCGGCACTCGATGCCGTCGTGCCGGGCAGCGTCACGTTCGAGTGGTTGGAGGGCGGGCACTTCCTCCTCCAGCGCGCCCACAACGACCACGAGCTGTTCCCGGACGCGATCTGCGTCCTCGGCGCGCCCGAGGCCGGCGACGGGCTGGTCATGGAGTACTTCGACTCGCGCGGCGTGCGCCGGACGTACGGTGCGTCGCTCGACGACGGCGTGCTGCGCTTCTGGCGCGACGCCCCAGGCTTCGACCAGCGCTTCTTCGCCGTGCTCGGGCACGACGGCTTCGAGGGCCTGTGGCGGGTCGCCGAGACCCCGGGCGACTGGCAGGATGACCTGCACGTGACCTACCGTCGCCGCAGCTAGCGCCGCTGGGGACATCGGCGAACCGCGTGTCAGGCGGTCACTGCGTGAGCTTCACCTCGCAGTCGGACGCGATCGTGTCGCTGGAGTCGTAGCGGACGACGTCGACGCCGTCGCCGCAGGTAACCGTGTCGGCGCCGCCGCCGGCGACGTCGATCACGTCGCGGCCCGGGCCGCCGTCGACCGTGTCGCCGAACGGTCCGCCGATGATCGTGTCGTTCCCGTTGCCGCCGGTCACCGTGACGCCGTGGCCGGCGCCGACGCCCGCGCCGCTGACCGCCAGCACGTCGTCGCCGTCGCCGCCCGTCATCGAGCTGCCGCTCGTCGCGTCGGGGCTGGCGACGACGATGTCATCGCCCGTCCCGCCGTCCATCGTGTAGGTGGAGGCATTGAAGCCGCGCGGATCGAAATAGAGCTGGTCGTCGCCCGAGCCGCCGGTCGCCCTGCCGGTGGCGATGTATGGATCGACCGAGACGACATCGTTGCCGCTGCCACCGTCCACGGTGGCGAGGATGTCGCTCTCAGCTGAGACGCTGTCGTCGCCCGCGTCGCCGGTGACCGTCGTGTTCCCCCCGGCGACCGCGAAGACGGTGTCGTTTCCCCCGCCGCCCGAGACGTTTGCGGTCTGAGCGTCGGGATACCCGATGACGCTCGCCTGGTCGTTGCCGTCCTTGAGTTGCACGTCGACCAGTCCGACCGGGAAGGTCGTGCACTGTACGCCGCCACCAACGATTCCGCAGCCCTTGCCCGGCGAGAGGAACGCGCCATCGTCGGTGAACAGCAGGTCTCGCGTGACGGTGAGGTCATTGGCTTCGCCATTGGCGGCGCGGAACTGCTCAGTGATGTAGCTGGCCCCCGGAGTCTGGACTTCCGACACGGTCGACGCGCGCGCCGCCGCGGGGACAACGAGGAGAGCGGACGTCAGAGACGCCGCCAGCGTGAAACGGACCATGAGCGCAAACTATATGAACTATCCCTGATCAAAAGGCTAGTCTTGACTTTAACCGTCGCGTCGCGAACCCGGTGGCGGCGGGCACGGATGGCGGAGGGTCATGGCCGCTCCGGGCACCGTCTACCCGTATGCGAACGCCCTCGCCGTCCGCGTGCGCCGGCCCGGCCAGGACTGGGGCGCGCCGAGAGCGGTCCCGCTCGACGAGGGGTGGGCGGTCCCTCACATCAGCGTGGCGCTGTCCGGCGGCGGTGCGCTGATCGCATGGTCGGAGGTCACGATCTCCGAAGCCGACGAAACGGTGCGGCTTCGGGTCGTCCGTCGCTCCGCGGAGGCAGAACTCGGGGCGCCCGAGACGGTTGCGACCGGCAAGTACGACTTCACATTCAGCGCCGGAGCCTCAACGCGAGGCAATGCAATCGTGCTCTGGCGGAGCTACTCGCGTCCGAGCAGCTTGCCCGCCAGCGAGGAGTACGCGGCGATCGCCCTCGCCAGCGCGCCGTTCGGGCCCACGTAGGATCTGGGTGCGTCCGGCGGGCGCCGTCCGGCGCCGAGCGAATCAGACGGTCCGCCTGTCCGCCGGCGCTTACAGAGCCCGGGGCTCGCCTCGTTGCGTTCGTCTCCTCGGATCGCGCGGCGTGAGTCTGCTTCTCATCGTTTACCAGGGCAGCGGCTGTGCTCACGCGCTCGCGGCGGCCCCGCGCCGCGCTCAAGTCGGTAGAAGTGGTGTAACAGCGCGTTCGGCGGCGTCCTGGGGAAGGGTCGGCCACCGGGCGCCTCGAATCGTCGGTCACCACCAAGCGACTGACGAAGGAGAAGTGCGACGATGGCCGAGGAGGGCAGGATGACCGCTGCGCAGGCGGTCGACAAGCTGATGGGTTCTGAGCAGGCTGACGTGATCCGTGAGTCGGTCCGGTTCTTGGTCGACGCGTTGATGGAGGCCGAGGTCTCGGCGATGATCGGCGCCGAGTTCGGCGAGCGGGCACCGGAGCGGCGCAATGGGTATCGCGACCGGGTCTGGGACACGCGCGTGGGCGCGATCGAGCTGGCGATCCCGAGGCTGCGCTCGGGCCCGGGGTACTTCCCGTTGTTTCTGGAGCCGCGCCGGCGGGCCGAGCAGGCGCTGGTCTGTGTCGTGCCGGAGGCCTACGTCAACGGCGTGGCGTTGGTCTAGCACTGCGCCTCCTCTTGGATGTCGTTCTCGAACAGTCCAGCTTGGTCGGGTGTGACCTGGATTCGTAGGCCTTTGCGCTTGCCGCGGTGGACGTAGACGGCGGCGAGTTCGCCGCGTTGGACCTTGTGCAACACGGTCTGGCGGGCGACGCCGAGCGCCTGCGCGGCCTGGGCGAGCGGCAGCCAGCCGTCGGGTGCCTGCTCGCAGACGCGTCGACGGAGCTCGTCGGTGAGCTGGATCTGCCACGGCGCGCCGGGCGTGATCTGCTGGCCCGTGATGAAGCCTTCGCGTAGCCAGCGGTGCACGGTGGCGGTTGAGACGCCGAGCTCTTGGGCGGCGGTGGCGATGGTGACCACGTTGTGATCTTGGGCGGGTGCTCGGACGGGACCGGCGGGGATGGCGTGGTAGTTGCGCAGGCCGGCGACGCGGTGCGCGGTGAACGGCTTGCCGGTCCCGGTACGGCGGCCTTGGCGGGCGAGGATCGCGGCGATCTGCTTGTCGGGGTAGTGCTCGGCCAGGCGCCGCACGAGCGCGATCGTGTCGTGGTCGGTGGCGCGCGTGGGGCTGGCGGTGTGCGGCAGGCTGACGGTGTGCTCGGTCGCGGCGCCGCCCTCCCACGTGATCTGCAGCCGCGCGACGTGCGGGTCGCTCTGGCGGTCGACGGTGACGACGACCTCGGCGAGGATGGCGCGCAGCAGCTGCTTGCGCTCGCGGTGGCTGGTGGTGGGCGCGTCGAAGACCGCGCGCAGGTCGGCGCCCGCGTGTCGGCACCAGGCGATCTCCTCGCTGGTGAGCGGGTCGGGGCGCCGGGCGGCGATCTCGGCGAGCGCGCGCTCGGCGCGGGCGACATCGGCGAGGCGTTGCTCCCATTCGCGCTCGAGCGTGCGCGCCACGAGCCGGTTCTCGGGCTCGCAGGCATCGAACTGGCGGCGCGCGCGGTCGGCGTGGATGCGCGCTCGCTCAAGGTCGAGCTCGGCCGAGCGCACACGCGCATGGTGGTTGTCGTTGGTGTGCTCGATCGCCCGCAGGGTGGCCTCGATGCCGGCCGGGCGCAGCGCCTCGAAGACCTGCTCGAGCACGACGTGCTCGATGCGGCGGCCGCCGACGGACTGGCAGCGCTTGGCGCCGTAGAGCTGGTTGGCGCGGATGCAGCGGTAGTGCGGGACGAGCGTCTTGCCGCTGTAGCCGACCTGCATGCGCCGGCCGCAGCGTCCGCAGCGGATCAGGCCTTGCAGCAGCGCGCGGCCCTCGCGGGCGGCGCCGCTGCCCTCGCCCCGCGGCGGCGACCAGTTCGCGCGCAGCTGCTGCTGGTTGGCCAGGTACTGCTCGAAGCTGATGTAGCCCGGGTGGTGCTCGCGGATGCACACCTGCCACTGCTCGCGCGGCGCGCGGCGCTGGCGCTCGCGGATGACGCCGTCCTCGACGCGCCGTTCGGTGCGCTTGCGCCCGTAGACGTAGGCGCCGGCATAGATCGGGTTGGTGAGGATCTCGTGGATCGCCTTGTACTTCGGCGTCTCCCAGCGCACGTGGCGGTCGCTGGTCGCCTTGCGCGGCAGCCTGCCGCCCTGCTCCTGCAGGCGGAGCATCACTTGGCGGGCGCTCTGGAGCTGCTCGAAGTACGCGAACACGGTCGCGATCGCGTCGACCACCGCCTCATCCGGGCTGATCCGCACGGCGCCCTGCGCGTCGTGCTCATAGCCGGCCGGCAGCGCCATCCGCAGCTCGCCCTTGGCCGCCTTGTGCAAGCTGCCGCCGCGCAGCCGGGCGCGCAGAACGTGCAGCTCGGCCTCGGACATCGTGCCCTTCAGACCGAGCACCAGCCGGTCATTGTGCAACCCCGGGTGATAGATGCCGTCGGCGTCGGCGATCAGCGTGTCGGTCAGCGCGCACAGATCCAATAGCCCGTACCAGTCGGCGTTGCGGCGCGACAATCTGGAAACCTCGATCCCGAGCACGATCCCGACCCGCCCCAACCCGACATCGGCGACCAGCCGCTGAAAGCCGTCGCGCTCGTCGGCGCTCCTGCCCGAGCGGCCCTGGTCATCATCGATCACGACGACCTCCTCGCGTGCCCAGCCCAGCGCCACGGCCCGCGCGGCCAGCTCGTACTGACGCTCGCCGCTGGCGGTGTTGCGCTCGACCTGCGCCATCGAGGACTGGCGCACGTAGACGTAGGCCTTGCGCTGCAGGTGCCGACGCTCGACCGTGCTCATCGCTGCTCCTCCCCGACATCGCTCAAGACGCGCGCGATCGCCACCGCCAGCAACCGCAGAATCCGCTCCCGCGCAGCGGGCGAGAACGACTCCCACCTCCCGCCGATCCGATCCCGGGCATCCAGCGGCAGGGCAAGCTGATGCGGCGTAGACTCAAGCCCGCGCACGAAGGTTCACCTCCACGAGTTGTTGGCGCTTCTCGGGAGGCGAGCCTACGTGCCGCTGCCGTCGTCGCTGGCCGCGATCGGCACCGCCAGCAACCGCCGCAGCCGGCGCACTCCCGCGGCCGACAGCAACACGCCCGCCGCCGGCTCGCTCCTCGCCACGCCCGCGCTCGTCGCCTCGACCTCGATCGTGCCCGGCGTGCCATCCGGCAGCCGCACGATCAGACACGCCGCGCCACCGACCCGCCGGCGGCCCTCGACCACCAGCCGCTCGCCGCACAACGGATGCTGCGCCGCGGTCACCGTCACCTCCGCCGGCAACGGCGAGGAGCGCGATTCATGCAGTCTGTGCGGCTGGTTGTCTCGACCCGCAAGGTCGACCGCGTGGTCGAGCAGCTCGGGGTCAGGATGAGCAAGGACCAGGTCTCCCGGCTGTGCGCTCGGCTGGACGAGCACGTGCGGGCGTTCCGGGAGCGCCCGCTGGAGGGCGCCTACCCGTACCTGTGGCTGGATGCCAAGCACGAGAAGGTGCGCGACGGCGCGCACGTGGTCTCCAAGGCGCTGGTGATCGCCTACGGCGTGCACGAGACGGGCCGGCGCGAGGTGATCGGGCTCGACGTCGGCCAGATCGAGTCTGAAGCGTTCTGGCGCGAGTTCCTGCGCTCACTGCGTCGCCGCGGCCTCGACGGCGTCCGCTTGTGCGTCTGATGCCCATGAGGGCCCTGAAGGCCGCGATCGCCCGGGTGCTCGCCTGCCCGTGGCAGCGTTGCACGGTGCACTTCGTCAGAGACATGCACCAGCACTGCCGACCGAGCCAGCGCTCGATGGTCTCCGCCGCGCTCAGAGAGGTCTTCAACGCCGACGGCTACGACGGCGCGCGCGAACGCGTCAGCGCGGTGCTCGAGCAACTCACGCCACACGCGCCCAAGGTCGCCGAGCTGCTCGCCGACGCCGAGCCCGACCTGCTCGCCTTCTACCGCTTCCCCGCCGAGCACTGGAGCAAGCTCAGAAGCACGAACCCGCTCGAGCGCGTCAACCGCGAGATCGGCCGCCGCTCAGACGTCGTCGGCATCTTCTCCAACGACCACGCCCTGATCCGGCTCGCCGGCATGCTGCGGATCGAACCAGACGACGAGTGGCTCGTCGCTCGACGCTACCTCTCCCAAGACTCCCTAGCCGCGCCCAAGGTCGAGCAAACGGAACTCTCAGCCCTCACCGACCCAGCCATGGGTGACTATCAGCAAACACAGGAAAACGGCAACGGCAAGACGGAGGTCACGACCACCCTCGCCGCCTGAGGGCACGAATCGTTCCCCGACGATCCCGAGCTACACCACGAACCGCTACTTGACTCGCGCCGCGGCGGCGACGGGCGAGTTCCCGGTCGTGGCGGCCGCCGCGCGGTGCTTCGCGACTGCACCGCGAATGGCGTGCTTGACCAGCGCTGGTCGCTCGCCAGAACGCGGCGAGCTTCTATGCCGCGCTTGGCTACCTCGCGGAGGGTGAAACGACGAACCGGCTGCGACCGGATCGCGCGCTTCAGCAGCGCTGTCGAGTAGTGGCCGTCGATGCGCCCGTCGGCGACGCAGTCGCGCAGCACGCTTCTCACGGTCGGCTGGTGAGAGGTCGGCGCCGGCGGCCCGCAGGGAGCACCAGCGCGGCGGCGGCAGCGATCGCGGCGATCCAGCTCGTTGCATTCATCGAAGGGACTCAACGCGAGTCGGCGCCGGGCGTTGCGAGGATGCCGCACATCGTCGCGATGCGACCGCTCGACGTAGTCGGAGCGGTGCAACTCACTCACCGGACCGGCTGCGCACCGTTCGATTTCGCATGCCACGGGGACGCGCCGCGAAGGAGATGAGATCGCCGCGGCGGCCGTGTATCTGCCCGCGCGGACGACCGTTCTGTCCTGTCCGAACAGTTCGTTTCCGTCCATTCAGGAGGACGCAATGAAGATCTGGTTCGGCCTCGCCGCGGCCACCGCAGCCGCGCTCGCGCTCGCGCCGGCCGCGCTCGCGATCCCGCCCGGAGGCCCGGTGCACTGCCCGCCCGGGTACGCGCTCAGAGACGGCGAGTGCGTGAAGATCGCTCCGCCCGAGGGGCCGCCGATCAACCCGAGCGGCCGGCTCGAGATCGCCCAGCAGGGCGCGGACAAGGCGTCGGTCCACGTACGCGGCTGGACGGCCGACGGTGACAGCCCGCAGACGGCCCTGACCGTGCGCTTCACCGTCGACGGCGCGGTGGTGCGCGACGTGGTGGCCGACCAGCCGCGGCCGGACGTCGGCGCCGCCAACCCGCAGTTCGGCCCCAACCACGGCTATGACCTGACGCTCCCGGCGGCGAGCGACGCCCATCTCATCTGCGCGATGACCTTCAACGTCGGCGGCGGCTCGAACCTGACGTCGTGTCTGAACATGGACGCGATCGTGCAGTTCGACGTCAACGACATCGACTACGACCTCGACCACGCGCAGATTCTCAACTCGCAGCTCGACACGCTCGCCCGCGAGACCACCCGCAACGACTCGAGCGTGACGCAGAGCACGTCGATGCAGCGCTCGACGTCGATCGCGGACACGCACAGCTGGTCGAACCAGCTCAACCTCACCGTCAAGCTCTCGGGCGAGGCCGGACTCCCGCTCGTCGAGAACGGCCGTGTCGAGGTCGACTTCTCCGAGCAGTTCACGTGGGGCCGCTCGACCACCACGACGACGACGTTCACCTGGAACCAGCCGATCAGCGTGCCGCCGATGAGCGAGGTGACCGGGACGATCGCCGTCACCGAGTCCGCGATCCAGGTCCCCTACCAGCTCGTGGGCTTCTACGTCTACGCCAGTGGCGCGACCACGCCGGTGTCGCTCCCCGGCGTCTACAGCGGCACCAACGCACACGACCTCCAGGCCCACATCACCCAGACCAACCTCGACGGCACGCCGTCGGCCCATCCGGCGAAGCAGGCCGCGCCGGCGTTCAACGTGAGCTGAGCACCGGGCGGCACGACGGCCCCGGCGGCGGTTGCGCACCGCCGCCGGCGCCGGCACCGCCGCAGGATCAGGACGCCCCGATCACCCCTCGCCCGGAAGCAGCACGCTCCCGATGATGCGGCGCTTGCGGCCTGGCTTGCGGCCGTTGGCGAGGCGGGGCTGGAACAGCGCCTGGATCTCGATCAGCAGCTCGCGCAGCTCCGCGTCGCTGAGCCACATGCCGGCGAGGTTGTAGCTGACGCCGTCGCGGATGAAGTCGACGTCGCCGCGCTCGAGGTAGCGGTCGAAGTCGCCGAGCAGACCGGCCACGAACGCCATGAACGCCTGGCGGTGGTCGCCGGCGGTCATCTGCGCGAGGTCGTTGAGCCCGACGCTGGCCGCGGCCAGGCGCAGGATGTACGTGCGCTCCAGCGCCCCGCGCACGCGCCGCTCGGTCGCGACGGCGAGGACCCCGGCGTCGACGAGCAGCGCGATGTGGCGGTAGAGGCTGGCGGGCGGGACGTCGGGAAGCTCGTCGCGCAGCTCCGCCGTGGTGAGCGCCCGCTCGCCGAGGAAGGCCTGCACGATCCGCAGTCGCACCGGGTGGAGGAGGAGGTCGGCGCTGGTCACATTCCCAAGTCTAGTAACATTCTCAAACATGAGAACAGCGGCGCTGCTCCCGGTCGTGATCGTGTGTGTCGCGTTCGTCGTGTTCTGCCTCGTGGACCTCGTCAAGGCGGATGAGGCCCGGTACCTCCCGCGCTGGGCATGGGCGATTATCTGCCTGCTCTCGATCCCGCTCGGCGGCATCGTCTACCTGCTCGTCGGGCGCCGGCGATGAGGACCCGCGGCCTGACGAAGACGTACGGTCAGACGGCCGCGCTGGCCGGGATCGACCTCGACGTGCCCGCGGGCGCGATCTACGGGCTGGTCGGCCCGAACGGCTCCGGCAAGACGACCGCGCTCGCCATCCTCGCCGGCCTGCGCCGCCCGACGGCCGGCACGGTCGAGCTCGATCCGGGGTCGGTCGCCTACTGCCCGGACGCGCCCGAGTTCGAGCCCTGGCTCACCGCCGGCGAAGTGCTCGACGCGGCGTCCGGACTGATCGGCCACCCACGCCCGAAAGCCGCGCTCGTGGACATGCTGGAGCGCGTCGGATTGCAGGACGTGGCCACGCGCCGCGTCGGCGGCTTCTCGCGCGGCATGCGAGCCCGGCTCGGGCTCGCGACAGGACTGATCGGGGAGCCGCGGCTGCTGCTGGCCGACGAGCCCGCGGCGGCGCTCGACCCCGCCGGGCGCGTCGAGATCATCGACCTGCTGGCGAGCCTCGCCGGCGAGGTGACGGTGATCGTCTCGAGCCACGACCTCGCGGACGTCGAGCGCATCTGCGACCGCATCGGCGTGCTCGTCCACGGCAAGCTCGCCTATCAGGGCGACGTCGGCGCGCTGCTCGCGCAGGCCTCGCCCGGCCTGCGCGTCGTCGTGCGCCCGCCCGCCGATGCGCTGCGCGAGGCGCTCGAGCACGCGCCCTGGGTGCGCGCCGTCGGCGAGCAGGAGCCCGGCGAGCTCACGATCACCGTCGACGACCCCGACGCCGCCGAGCGCAACCTGCCGCAGCTGCTCGTCGGCAGCCGCCTGGTCGAGGTCTCCCGCGCCCGCGTGAGCCTGCAGGATGTCTTCTTCGAGCTCACGCAATGAGCGTCTGGCGCCTCGAATGGCTACGCGTCTGGCGCACCCGGCGGCTGATCGTCCTGCTGGGCACCTTCCTGATCCTCGGCCTCGGCAGCCCGGTGCTCACGTACTACCTTCCGGACATCGTCAAGCACTCGGCCAGCGACGGCGTCCAGATCGTCGTGCCCAAGCAGACCGCCATCGACGGCATCCAGAGCTACGCCGGCAACCTCGACCAGCTCGGGACCCTGATCGTCGTGGTCGTCGCGGCCGGCACCCTCTGCCTGGACGCGCACCCGATCCTCGCCGCCTTCTACCGCACGCGCCAACACGGCCCGCGGCTCTTGCTCGGACGCTACGCCACGCTGACCGCGGCGGTCGTCGGGACGCTCGCGCTCGGCACGCTCGGCGCCTGGTATGAGACCGCGGTCCTGCTCGGATCGCTGCAGGCGACCGACGTGCTCGGCGGCTTCCTGCTGGAGGCGCTGTGGTTCGGCTTCGTCACGGCCGTGGTCGCGGCCGCCGCGTCCCTGGTCCGCGGCGTGTCGGGCGCCATCGGCGCCGCCGTCGCGCTGCTGCTGGCGATCGCGGTCCTGCCGGCGCTCAAGTCCTGGCTTCCCACCCGGCTCGCGGACGGCGTCGCGCTCCTCGCGCAGCGCCAGGACGAGCTGTGGCGCCCGGTGCTCGTGACCGCGGCAGCGACGTTCCTGCTGCTCGCGCTGGCCACCGACCGCTTCGCCCGGCGCGAGCAGTGAGCGCGTCCGGGGCGGGTCAGCGCTCGCCGAGGAGCTGCTCCAGGCCGTCGAGAATCACGTCGAGCCCGAACAGGAACTCGGCCTCGTAGTCGTAGCCGGACTCGGCGACGTACCCACCGACGACCTCGACGAGGTGCGGGTAGTCGACGAGGGCGGCGGCGTAGTCGCGCATCTGTCGCTGTGCCTCGGCCGCGAAATCCTGCGGGGTCTCGGACGACATGTCGCTCTGCTGGAGGGCGAACCCATAGATGTAGGCATCCTGGACCGAGTAGGCGTGGACCGTCATCTCGATCGAGAAGCCGGCGCCACGCAGGCACCCGAGCACCGCGTCGTGGAGGCGGAGGTTGCTGGGCCCGTGGCTGGTCCGGCCCTCCATCTCGCCGATCGCCCAGCGATGCCGGTTGAGCGCCTCGCGGGTCGAGACGGCTCGCTTGCGCAGCTCGGCCTTCCAGTCCCCGCCGGGCGAAGGCGCCTCGATCTCGCCGAAGACGAGATCGATCATCCCGTCGAGCAGATCGTCCTTGTTGGCGACGTGGTTGTAGAGCGACATCGCCTCGACGCCGAGCTCCTTGGCGAGCTTGCGCATCGTGAGCTCCTGCGCCCCCCGTTCGTCGGCCAGCGCGATCGCGGCACGAAGGACCCGCTCACGGCTGAGCGGCGTCCGCCTCGGGGGTGCTTGCTCGCTCCTGACGGCCATCTCCACGCTTCCTCGCTTGACTTACTTACGCCGTAAGTGTAGAACTCCCGGCAGCAACTTACAACGTAAGTCTCGGAAGGACGGAACGCGATGTCGAACCGCAACGCGATGGCCACCCTCACCCGCTGGGTGCTGGGTCACAAGAAGCTCGTCGTCGGGGTCTGGATCGCCCTGGCGCTCGGCGGGTTCGCCGCCATGAAGCCCGCCGGGGACGCGCTGTCCACCTCGTTCAACATCCCTGGAAGCGAGGCCTTCAGCGCCAACAGCCGCATCGCCGCGGTCTACGGCAACGGCGGCGACGTCGCGCCCATCGTGCCGGTCGTGACGCTGCCCCGGGGCACGACGGTCGACTCGCCCGGCGTCGCCGCACAGCTGAGTGCCGCCATGGCCAAGGTCAAGGCCGCGTTGCCCGCCGCCCGAGTCGCGTCCTACGCGTCGACGCATGACCGCGCCTTCGTGTCCCGCGACGGCCGCACGACGTTCGCGCTGGTCTCGATCCCGGCGCTCGGCGGGGTCAACCCCGGGCAGGCCGAGGCTCGAGCGGCGCAGGCGGCGCTGGCGGGCGTCACCGTGGCCGGCGCCCCCGTCCGCGCCACCGGGCTCGACGCGCTCCGCGCAGCGGCCGCCGACGGCAAGCAGGCCGGTGGAGCGAGCCTCGCCGTGGAGGCCCTGGTGGCCGGCGTCGGCGCCCTCCTCGTCCTGGCCTTCGTCTTCGCGTCGTGGATGGCGGTCGTCCCGCTGCTGATGGCGATCGTCGCGATCCCCACGACCTTCCTGGCCATCTGGCCGCTCGCGACCGTGACCGACGTCTCGGTGATCGTCAAGTTCCTGGCTGCGCTGATCGGCCTGGCCATCGCCATCGACTACGCGCTGCTGGTGGTGGTGCGCTGGCGCGAGGAGCGCCTGCGCGCGAACACGACCAACGAGGCCGCCGTCGTGGAGGCGATGCAGCACGCCGGTCGGGCCGTCGTCTTCAGCGGCAGCACGGTCGCCATCTCGCTGCTCGCGCTCGTCGTGCTGCCCGTGCCGTTCCTGCGCAGCCTCGGCATCGCCGGCATGCTCATCCCGCTCGTCAGCGTCGCGGTCGCCGTCACCCTGCTGCCGGTCGTCCTGGCCACGATCGGTCCCAAGCTCGACCGGCGCCACACTGGACGCACCGATCGCGCCGGCCGCGGCTGGTCGGCCTGGGCCCGCATCATCGTGCGCTACCGCTGGACCGCGGCCGTCGCCTCAGCCGCCCTCCTCGGCGTGCTCGTTCTCGCCGCCTCCACGATCCAGCTCGGCAACCCGCGCGCCGACTCGCTGGCGCAGGCGGGCCCGGCACGCGCCGGCCTCGACCAGCTCGTCGGCTCCGGCATCGGGACCGGCCCGCTGTCGCCGTTCGACACGCTCGTCAGTTCGGGTGATGCCGAGGTCGTCGCACACGCGCTGGGCGGCGTCGACGGTGTTCGTGCCGCGGTGGCTCCGAGCGATTGGCGTCGCGACGGGACGGCGCTGGTGGCCGTCATCCCCACCCAGGACGGCAACTCGCCCGCGGGCCGCGCGACGCTCGACCGCATCCGCGCAGCGACCCGTCAGCTGCCGGGCGATGTCGTGACGGGTGGCGAGGCGGCGCAGAGCGCCGACTTCCTCAGCTCCGTCTACGGCAACTTCCCGCTCGTCATCGCGCTGATCTCCGCGCTCACGTTCGTCCTGCTGGCGCGGGCGTTCCGCTCGCTGATCCTGCCGCTGAAGGCCGTGGCGTTGAATCTGCTCTCCGTCGGTGCCGCCTGGGGGCTGATGGTCCTCGTGTGGCAGCACGGCATCGGATCCGAGGCGATCTGGGGCATCGGCGCGACGGGCTCGATCAACGTCGAGATGCCGATCGTCGTGTTCGCCTTCCTGTTCGGCATCTCGATGGACTACCAGGTGTTCATCATCAGCCGGATGCGCGAGGCGTTCGACCGGAGCGGCTCGACGGAGACGGCCGTCGTCGAGGGGATCGGCCGCACGGGCCGCCTGGTCACGAGCGCGGCGCTGATCCTCGGCCTCGCCTTCGTCGCCATGAGCGCCGGCCCGGGCACCGAGGCCAAGATGTTCGCGACCGCGCTCGGCGGCGGCATCCTGCTCGACGCCACGCTCATCCGCGGCGTCCTGGCTCCGGCCGCGGTGGCGCTCCTGGGCTCGTGGAACTGGTGGCTGCCGCGCCGCCCGGCCCGCCTGCTGCGCGTCGAGCCCTCAGGGGTGCGGCCTGAGATCGAGGCCGCCGCTGCTCCGGCGTGACCAGATCGCGTCAGGCGGCCGCCTGGCCGGCACGCAGACGGGCGGCGTCGCGTCCCGGCGGCAGCCCGAACTGCCGCCGGTACTCGCGGCTGAACTGCGAGGCGCTGTCGTAGCCCACGCGGTAGGCCACGGTCGCGACGTCGTCAGCGCCGGTGAGCAGCAGCAGGCGCGACTTCTGCAGCCGGATCTGCTTCTGGAACTGGATCGGGCTGAGCGCGGTCACGGTGTGGAAGTTGCGGTGGAACGCCGACGCGCTCATGCCGCAGGAGCGAGCGAGCTCTGCGACGCGAAACGGCCTGTCGTAGTGCTCGGTGATCCAGCGGACCGCGCGACTCACGTACGTCAGGCTGCTGTCCGCGAGCCCGATCTGGCGCACGCTCTGACCCAGCGGACCGTTGAGCAGCCGCCAGATGATCTCGCGCTCGAGCATCGGCGCCAGGATCTCGCGGTCGCCCGGGTTGTCGAGCAGGCGCACCATGCGGACGGCGGCATCCAGGAGCTCGGGCGAGGCGTCGGCGACGCCGATCCCCGCCGGCGCCGCGGCCGCCGCGTCCGCGTCGAGGAGCAGCGGCGCGATGGCGGCCGGCCGGAGGATCAGACCGAACCCCAGGGCCGGCGCGCGCGTGTAGTGCCCGGTGATCGGCAGGTCGACCGAGGCGACCAGGTACTGACCGGCCCGGTAGTCGTACACGCGGTCGCCGATCGCCAGGCGCTTCGCACCCTGGGCGATGATGGCCATGACCGTCCCCGTGGTCGACGCTCGCGGCTCGCCCGGCCGGTCGGCGGCCGAGAGCAGGACGCCGTCGATCGCCGTCGTGTCGTCGGGCCGCGCGTGCCGGGCGATCAGCGCCCGCAGCTCGGCGAGCAGGACGTCGGTGGGCATGAGCAGGAACATACATGCACCACGGCTTGGCAGAGCGGGGCGGGTGCGCTGCGAGCCGGGTGTCGAGCAGGATTGTGCATCGACACGCCAGTTCTGTTCTCACGCTCGATGCCCAGGCGCTGATTCGCTCCCTGCATGCTGAACCACGACACCAAGATCGCGATCGTCACCGGCGCCGGCTCGGGCATCGGGCGGCACACCGCCATCCGGATCGCCGAGCGCGGCGCCGGCGTGATCCTGACGTACAACACGAACCCGGAGGGGGCGCAGGAGACCGCCGCGACCATCGAGGAGCGCGGAGGCACCGCTGTCGCGCTGCTGCTCGATGTCGGCAGCAGCGAGACCTTCGGCGCCTTCGCCCAGCGCGTTGCCGCCGAGCTCACCGACCGCTGGCAGCGGACGTCGTTCGACTACCTGGTCAACAACGCCGGCTTCGGCCAGATGTCGATGTTCGCCGACACCACCGAGGAGCTCTACGACCGCTTCCACCGCGTCCTGCTCAAGGGGCCGTTCTTCCTCACCCAGACGCTCCTGCCCCTGCTCGCCGACGGCGGGGCGATCGTCAACACGACCAGCAATTCGGCGCTGCCCACCGGCATGGAACCCGGCTACTCCGCGTACGCCAGCATGAAGGGCGGCCTCACGGTCCTCACCCGCTGCCTGGCCAAGGAGCTCAGCGCGCGCGGCATCCGCGTCAACTCGATCGCCCCCGGCCCGACCCGGACGCGGATGATCTCCGACGACGTGGTCGAGCGCTTCCCCGACGTCATCGCCTCGCTCGTGGACCGCACCGCGCTCGGGCGCCTGGGCGACGGCGACGACATCGGCAAGGTCATCGCCGCCCTGCTGTCGGACGAGTGCGCATGGATCACCGGCGAGAACATCGAAGCGTCCGGCGGCTTCAACCTCTAGCCGCTGGACTTGCTCAGCGCCGACGCGATGGCCGCACGGCGCGAGACTCCGAGCTTCTCGAAGAGCCTGGCGACGTGGCCTTCGACGGTCTTCTCGCTGATGAACAGTGCGTCGGCGATCTCGCGGTTCGTCTTGCCCTGGCACACCAGTTCGGCGGTCTCTCGCTCGCGCCGGCTCAGCGTGGAGGCGTCGCGCCGCGCGCCCCTCGGGCGCCCGCCGCGCGCGACGTTGCGTCCCAGTCCGCGCAGCCGGCTGGCAGCGGCATCGTCGAGCCGCCGGGCGCCACAGCCGGCAAAGCCGCGCTGGGCCGCCTGGAGCTGTTTGACGGCTGCGTCCCGCTGGCCTGCCGCGGCGGACGCGGTACCCGCGAGGAGCAGGCCGCGCGCCGTGTCGAGCGCGCGGCCCGCCGGCTCGGTGGCCGCTGCGGCGGAGCGGGCCAGCCGGGCCGCGGTCAGCGGGTCGCCCTGCGCGAGCGCGATCTCGGCCTGGCTGCGCAGGCCTTCGGCGACGCGCGACGGGATCGGCACGACCGTGGCCGCGAATGTCGCGCGCCGTGCCCAGCTCGCGGCCGCGGTGATGTCGCCGCGGGCGAGCTCCGCGCGGGTCAGGACCTCGTAGGGGATCGGCCGGAACGGCCGGGCGATCGAGCCGCTGCAGATGGCGAGCAGTTCGCTGATGCAGCGATCGGGCTGACCGGCTTCCAGCCGCGCGGCGGCGAGGTAGCTGCGAGCGAGCAGCGAGAAGTAGTGCTGCGTGAGGTTGCTGCCGACGTCGACGGCTTCCTCGCCGCAGCGCAAGGCGCGCGACAGGTCGCCGGTCAGCATCGCCGTCGTGCACTGCACCGTCAGCGACCAGATCAGCCACTGGGTGTTGTTGGCGAGCCGGGCGACGTCCTCGGCGTCGCGTCCGAGCACGTCGGCGGCGGCGAGATCCCCGCCGGCGATCCGCGTGAGCCCCAGCAGCAGGAGCATCGGGACGTAGTACTGCCCCTGCTCTGATGCGCGGCTGATCGCGAGCCCCCGCTCGACCAGCGCGGCGCCTTCGCCCAGCCGATCCAGGTTGTAGGCCGCGAAGCCGAGCAGCATCGTCGCCTCGAGGTGCGC